>CAVWRK010000026.1:0-19961 GCA_963757395.1 uncultured Alphaproteobacteria bacterium | reverse complement strand
CCAATCGGCACAATCAGCAGTCCCGCCGTTGGTGAGTGTGCCATCTACCGCTGTGGCCGACCACACGATTGCGGATGAGACGTCACCACCGACCTCAGTTATGTGGATTGAAGACGCGAGGGTACCGTCCGTGAGGTCATTCCAGTTGTTCGCAATCGTGCTGCCGTCGACGAGCTTGTATGGGCCGGTTGAGTGGTCAAGACGATCCGCAGCCGAGTTGCCGGTGCCAGATGCGGAGAGCCAAGCCATGTAGGTGCCCGGCGCCGCCTTGGACCCGTTTGCGGCGGCGAGGTGCTGACAGAGGGCGTCGCCAGCGGCGAGGCCGTCTGGGGGCGTAGTGCCAAGCAGATTGGACGCTTCCGTTACGAGATCGCCTGTGAAGGTCCTGCTGGTGACAAAGACGCACCTGGAATCATCCGTCCGCACAGGAAGGGCTCCTGCACCGTGTAGGAGAAGTAAGTGGCGGGCAGGCGGGGCCGGAAACGGCTGCCAGCGCCCCAGGCAACGCAGGTGTCGCCAAGAAGGCAGGCCTTCTTGTTCGCGTTTTCCCCGTCGACCACGGCGCGGGCGGCGATGGTGATCGTGTCGCCCGCCTCCACCCCGCCGCCGACGTCCGCCAAGGGAACGTCGTAGGGGACCTCACCCTCACAGTCGACATCCTCGACGATGTCGAACTTCAGCCAATTCGGCGTGGCCAAGACCGTCTTCG
This sequence comes from uncultured Alphaproteobacteria bacterium, assembly GCA_963757395.1. Lineage (GTDB taxonomy): Bacteria > Pseudomonadota > Alphaproteobacteria > Geminicoccales > Geminicoccaceae > DATAOG01. Next base: position 19,252 of record CAVWRK010000026.1, on the reverse strand, counting down.
GGATGCCGGCGAGATCCTTGGCGACGTCCAGGTTGGTCTTGGTCACGCACCACGGATAGGTGGTCTCGTAGGTGACAGTGAGTTTATCGGCGTCATTGCAACCTTGACATGCCCGACATGGATTCCTGTGCCCGTGACGAGGTCGGTCATGAACGGGGCATCACAGGTCTGCGCCGCGGCGACGCTGGGCCAGAACGCCGCCAGCAAAGCCAGGGCAAACAGCCCGCCCAGGGTCCCCAGCCTGGCATCATCTTGAGCCATTAGGTTTCCTCCCGCTGCGAGCCTCGGCGGCTTTCGCGCGCTTGGGGGGTCGACTCCCCTCTGCGAAATCTATCCCCCTCGTCACGCCCGGCGACCGAGGAGCGCCGGTCGGATACCGAGCACGGTTGGCACTCTCGTCTAGCTGGCTCGACCGTCTCGTCGCATCCATGCCTCAAAGCGACGGACCATCCTACTGCTCGCCCTGCTGGAAACAATACAGACTCAGCCGCCCCCCGCAGTTGAAATTCCCATTATCGGTCCACCTCCCATCATTTAAGCCTTCCAGCCCGTGGGTCCCCCCGACGTTTGCGCTCGTCGACGACCACGAGTTGCAATCTTGTCCGCTGGAGGCTCCCGTCACCGATGTGCCAGTCCACACTTGGACGCCGTGCAGATAAAGCTGACCGGTTTGGTCGCGATCTATCCCGTTCTCTAAAGTGCCTGACGTGATGTCCGCGCCATGCTGAACCACTTGCGTGCCGTCGACCAGGAGGTACGGACCGCTCGGCGTGATCAGACGATCTCGGATCGCATCGCCACCCGTCGACAGCCACGCTACGTATGTGCCGGGCGCCGCCTTGGAACCTTGTGCCTCTGCAAAGTGCTGGCAGAGGGCATCGCCAGCGGCGAGGCTGTCCGACGGCGTAGTGCCCAGCAGATCGGACGCTGCCGATACGAAATCGGCGCTGAAGTAGGCACTCGCCATGAACACGCACCCGGACGTGCCGCCCACCCCGCACAGGTAGGGCTCCTGCACCGTGTAGGTGAAGTAGGTTGCGGGCAGGCGGGGCCGGAAACGGGTGCCAGCGCCCCAGGCAACGCAGGTGTCGCCAAGGAGGCAGGCCTTCTTGTTCGCGTTTCCCCCGTCGACCACGGCGCGGGCGGCGATGGTGACCGTGTCGCCTGCCTCCACCCCGCCGCCGACGTCCGCCAAGGGAACGTCGTAGGGGACCTCACCCTCACAGTCGACAACCTCGACGATGTCGAACCTCAGCCAATTCGGCGTGGCCAAGACCGTCTTCGGGATGCCGGCGAGATCCTTGGCGACGTCCAGGTTGGTCTTGGTCACGCACCACGGATAGGTGGTCTCGTAGGTGACGGTGAGTTTATCGGCGTCGTTGCAGACCTTGACATGCCCGACATGGATTCCTGTGCCCGTGACGAGGTCGGTCATGAACGGGGCATCGCAGGTCTGCGCCGCGGCGCCGCTGGGCCAGAACGCCGCCAGCAAAGCCAGAGTAAGCAGCCCGCCCAGGGTCCCCAGCCTGGCATCATCTTGAGCCATTAGGTTTCCTCCCCGATGCGAGCCTCGACGGCCATCGCGCGGTTGGGTGGTCGCCCCCCGCCTCGGCGGACCCTATCGCCTCGTCACGCCCGGTGACCTACCGTGACCCGCTGATAAATCTGAAGTTGTGACCCAATTACAGGGAACTCGCATCAATGCGCGCTTGTCAACCAAATTCATGGTGTCGATGCAACCGCTGCCGAGCCTCGGGTTTCCTCGCCCGCCAATTCCCATCCTATAAGGTCCTTTATGGGATGGGAAAGGGGCGACCAAGTGGGCGACCGAGCATTCTATATTAAATATCATGCAAACTGCTAAACTGCTGCAATATTAGGACTGCTTACGAGGCAGTGGCTGCCAGCCTATACCGGCCGGCGGAAGCGTCGCCGACGACCGGCTCTGGCGCATCAAGCGCGCCCGCCGATCACGAGACCCCGGTTGCAGCGGCTCGAGCGTTCGGTCGAGGCGGTGCTCAACATAGATAGTTCACGTGAACTGGTCGAGACTTAACCGAACACGATCAGCTTCAGCACCAGGCCGATCAGCATGACCGTGTTGGCGCCGACCGCGCTTTCCAGCACGCGCAAACGCTGGCGGATCTCGGCGAAGGACCGGCGCCTTCGACAATGAGCGGCTGAAGCCTGGTGAGCGTGCTCTGGCATCTCGGCTACGCGGGTTCGGACAAGTCCAAGCGCTTCTCGAACCAGTGGTGGGCGTAGGGTTCGGCGTTGAAAGGCAAAACTTCCTGGTAGCCGTGGCGGCGGTAGAGCGCCTGCGCCTCGTGCAGCGTGCGGTTGGTCTCGAGGTGCAGGACCGCGAGCCCGAGCTGCCGGGCGTGGGCTTCGAGAGCTTCGAGCAGGCGGCGGCCGACGCCCTGCCCGCGCGCGCCGGGCGCGACCCACATCCGCTTGATCTCGCCGATGCCGTTTTTTCCGGATTTCAGGGCGCCGCAGCCGAGCGCCTGCCCGCATGATCTCGCCACCAGGAACACGCCGGCCGGCGGGACCAGCTGGTCGGCGTCGGCCGGGATGCTGCGGGCCGGATCGAAGCCGTGCTCGAAGCGCGCGCGCAGCTCGGCAAAGTACTGGTCGAGGCACCAGCGGGCGGCGGCGCTGGTCGGAGCCTCGACCTCGACCCTGAGCCCGGCGGCGAGCAGCAGCCGTTCGACCTCGGTCATCGCGGCGACCAGGCGCTCGCGCTGAGCCTCGTCGAGGGGGGCCATGAGCGAGGCCGCGTCCGCATCGGAGCGCTGGTTGAGGAGGGCGAGCTCGGCCTGTCCGGCGGGCGTCAGCCGGGCCTCGCGGACCCGCCGGTCGGCCGGGCTCGGGAGCACCTCGATCAGCCGTTCGCGCTCGAGCGTGCGCAGCAGCCGGCTGAGGTAGCCCGAATCGAGGCCGAGCTTCGCGCGCAGCTCGCGGACGCCGGCGCCGGCGAGGCCGATCTCGAACAACAGCCGCGATGCGCCGAGCGAGCGCCCGCGGCCGAGGAAGCGATCGTCCAGCGCGCCGATCCGCTGCGTGATCGTGCGATTGAAGCTTCGAACCTGCGCAACGCTGCTCGCGTCCATGATCTGACCATAGTCAGAGAATGTGGGAAGCGCAACGGCAGCGTACGCAACTCGGCCCCCTCGATTAGGCCTGACTCGACGAGTGCGCCGCTTACATGGCAGCATGAGGCCGTTATGGCAGCCTTTGTCGAAACGATCACGGCCGGGCTCGAGGAGCGGGCGCGCGTCGTCGCGGTGCTGCATCGACACGAGCGGGAGTTGCGCGGGCGCGGCCTGACCCGCCTTGCCCTGTTCGGGTCCACGGCACGCGGCGACCTGGGGCCGGAAAGCGATGTCGATCTGCTGATCGAGGTCGACCCCGCCTGCCCCTTCGGCCTGTTCGCCTTCGTGGATCTGAAGGCCGACCTCGCGGCGATCCTCGGCCGTCCGGTCGATCTGGCCTTCCCCGACGCGATGCGCCCGCGGCTGCGCGAGGTCGTGCTTCGGGACGCGGTCGAGATTTTCTGATGGCAGCGGCGCGCGATCCCCGGATCGTGCTCGAGCAGATCCTGGAGGCCATCTCGGACATCGAGCAGATCACTGCCGGCCGGAGCTTCGAGGCCTATGCCGCCGACCGACCGACGCGGCGCGCCGTGGAGCGCTGCATCGAGATCGTCTCCGAAGCCTCACGCCGACTGCCGCGGGACCTGAAGGAGAGCCACCCGGCAATTCCATGGTCCAAGATCGCGGGCATCGGTAGCGTGCTCCGCCTGACTATGACGTCGTCAACAATGCGACCAGTCTGGCACGCCGCGACCGTCGACCTGGCGCCGCTCAAAGACGTGATCGAGGGCTTGCTGCGCGGCCTCGGGGACCGGGAAGCGCCATAGCAGGTCCGAAACGTTGAGGGCTCCCTTCAGGTCTGGGTGCGCAGGCGCGCGACCGCGCGTTCGTCGATCGGCCAGTGGAGGAGGGCCGAGATCACGCGCGATCGTGCGCTGATCGACCTGGCCGAGAGGGACCTGGCGACATCGCGGCCGTTGTCTGCTGCGTCTGACAATCGGGAATGACGCCGTTGCCCGACTGATCGCGTTTTTCGACCCGCGTAGGATTTTGCAGGGATTGTTCGTGCCGCCGGCAGGGTGCAGATTTGGCCCTGGCCTCAGCAATTCGAGAAGGCGGGTTTGTCATGCGGCTTCGGCGCCGGTGTGATCGCTGGCCGAGAGCCTGCCGCGGCTCGAGCGACCTCGTGGTCCGTCATCCGATCGGAGTGGCCAACCCATGACCCGGCTCTTGCATACAGCGGCACTGATTGCCGGGCAGTATTTCGCGATCCTGGTGATTCTGGCCGCAGCGTTGGGCTGGTACGCGCCGGCGGCGTTCGCGTGGGTCGGGCCGAACATAGCGTTGTTACTCGGCCTCGTCATGTTCGGGGTCGGCGTGACGGTCCGCCGGAGTGATTTCCAGGCCTTGCTCTTGCAGCCGTGGAAAGTCCTCGCAGGTGTTGCGGCACAATACCTCGTGATGCCGCTCCTCGCCGTGGCCCTGTCGCTGCTGTTTGGCTTGTCGACGGACCTCACGATCGGGATGGTGCTGCTCGGTGCGTGCCCGGGGGGCACCTCCTCGAACCTGGTGACCTTTATCGCCCGGGGCAATGTTGCGCTGTCCGTGGCGATCACATCGGTCTCGACGCTGCTTGCGCCCCTGATGACGCCGATCCTGACGCTCTGGCTGGTTGGCACCATGATTGACGTCTCGGCGGCGGCCCTCTTTCGCTCCATTGTCGAAATCATCATCGTACCGGTCGCTTTAGGCGTTGTGGTGCATGCCGTGCTTGGCGCGAAGGTCGAGCCGATCAGCGCAGCTTTTCAGCTGATCTCGGTTCTCGCGATCATGTTGCTCGTCGGTTTCGTGATGGGCGCGAACTACGAACATTTCCGTATGATACCAGCGTCCCTGATTGGCGCCGTCGTCGCCCACAATCTGCTCGGCTTCGGCTCTGGCTATCTGATCGCGCGCGTCATGCGGATGCCGGTAGCCGATCAGAAAGCCATGTGTTTCGAGGTCGGTATGCAGAACTCCGGCCTGGCGGTCACGCTTGCGACCCTCCACTTTGGTCCGGTGGTGGTTCTGCCTGGCGCTTTGTTCAGCCTGTGCCACACCGTGTCCGGGCCTCTGGTGGCCAACTTCTGGACATGGACAGAGACTCCGAGGGCCAAAGCGGAAGCACGATCCTGACGGCTTTGACGACCGACGAAAACGAAGGCCGGAGGACCCAGTGGCAGCGGAATGGAGGTGGGGGGAATGGCGCCGTTGTTCCGCGACCCCCTCGAGCGGGCGGCGACCCGTCGACGTCTCGGTCAGGCCGATGGCGCGTGGGCATCGCGGGCGGCGACCAGGCGCGCGACGACCTGGGCGACCTCCTCGGCATCCCGGTAAGGCCAGGGATGGATGACGCGGGTCACGCCCAGAGCGGCGAGCTCGCCGAGCCGGCGCGCCAGCAGGTCGTCGTCCTCGACCGGCAGCGCCTGCAGCAGCACGACCTCGGGGGGCGGCTTGCCGGCTGCCGCCATGCCCGAGCGAAGGCTCGCGATGCCCGCCTCCAGCACCTGGGCGTGCGCGCCGGTCGGCATCCAGCCGTCGCCGAAGCGGACCGCGCGGGCGATCGCGTGGGGCGGTGCGCCGCCGACGAGGATCGGTGGCCGTGGCGGGCGGGGTCGGAACAGGAACGTCTGGCCGTTCGCCTCGACCTCGTCGCCGGCAAAGCACGCGTGGAGGAAGGCGAGCGTCGCATCGGTGGTCGCGCCACGGCGCCGCGGGTCGACGCCGAGCGCCCGGAACTCCTTCTCCATCCAGCCGACCCCGACGCCGAGCACCAGTCGGCCTCCGGACAGCTCCTGGATCGAGGCGACCCATTTGGCCGTCAGCAACGCGGGGCGGTAAGGGACGATCAGCACGCCCACGGCCAGTGCCACGCGTTCGGTGATCCCGGCGAGAAAGGCGAGCGTCGCCAGGGGCTCGAGGTAGCGCCCGCCAGATCCTTGCGAATCCTCGGGCGCCAATGCCAGATGATCGGCGACCCAGAGATCGTCGATCCCCGCCGCCTCGGCGGCGCGGGCCGCATCCGCGAGCAAAGAGCGGGTCGACTGCGGACCCATGTTGCGCAGATAGAGGCCAAGCTTCATGTCCCTCTCCGATCGCATGGCGTCGGCCGAACCGGCTGTCGCCACTTCATATGCGGAGCTCTGCTGCTCCTGCCAGGTCGGCGGCAGCGGCCGCTCCAGATCTTCCAGCCGGGCGGCTAGGCGGATCTGATCCCGGCGACCAGCGCCGCGAAGCGGCCGCCGGGGTCGTCGGCCGGGACCGGCGCGTACGGGTAGACGCGCTGGACCAGGTCGTCGGCGTAGCGCGCGCGAATCGCCGCGCCGACACGGTCGGGCTCGGCGCTGACGGCGACGGCCTCGAGCAGCGCGTCGGGGACCAGCGCCGGCAGGTCGGCGAAACGGCCGGCGCGGGCGCGCGCGCTCAGCTCTTTGCCCAGCGCCTCCAGGCCGTGGTAGGCCAGAAACGGCCGGTAGGTCGGCGTCGAGGCGTAAAAGGCGATCTGCTGGCGGGCGTAGCTCTCGGCCTCGGCGCGTTCGCGCTCGGTCGCGCCGGTCACGATCAGCACCGAGGTGATCAGCTCGACCCCGGCCGGATCGCGGCCGGCGGCGCGGGCGCCCTCGACGACCGCCGGCCGGACCACGTCGCGCAGGTACCCCGGGCTGTGCAGCGGGTGGACGTGAAAGCCGTCGGCGACCTCGCCGGCAGCGCGCGCCATGGGCTCGCCGACGCCGGCGAGCGAGATCGGGATCTTCGGATGCGCGATCGGGCCGGGGTTGAAGAAGTCGCTGATCAGCGTGAAGCGATAGAAGCGGCCCTCGTAGGCCGGGCGGGCGCCGTTCTGGAAGGTGTCCCAGATCGCCCTGAGGCAGCGGATATAGTCGGCGATGCGCGCCGCCGGATGCTCGAACTCGGCGCCGAAGCGGCGCTCGATGTGGGCCCGCACCTGGGTCCCGAGCCCGAGCAGCAGGCGCCCGCCGCTCACGCGCTGCAGGTCCCAGGCGGTCTGCGCGATGGCGAAGGGCGTGCGCGCGAAGGCGACCGCGATCGCGGTTCCCAGGCGCACGCGCCCGGTCGCCAGCGCCGCGACCAGCAGCGGCAGGAAGGGGTCGTGGACGGTCTCGCGGCTCCACAGGCCGTCGGCCCCGAGCCGCTCGTAGGCGGCGGCCTCGCCGCCGAGCGCATGCAGGTCATCGCTGTGCAGGCCGACGTCGATCTTCACGGAATCCCCCCTTCGCCGATTGCGGACGGCAAGTGTAACACGTCGGCGCCCTTGGGCTGAGGCTGCGGGGTCCCTTGGGCCAGATCGACGGTCGCCCAGGTCGCGCGATTCAGGACCGAGATCCGTGGCAGACCGCCGGGCGCGCCACGGGCCGCGCGAGCGCCGGACGCCGCAGGACCTGGGACCGATGCAGGTGTTGTGGCCTTGAGTGATAACTGTTATCTTATGGCGGAAGCATGAGGAGCAGATCGTGAGGTGACACATGCCGCGGAGCTTTGCGCTCGGGGAGCGTTTCGAGCGGTTGATCGAGGAGCAGGTCAGGAGCGGGCGGTTCAACAACGCAAGCGAGGTCGTGCGTGCCGGCCTGCGCCTTTTGGAGAATCAGGAGCAGGAGCGGGCGTTGCGGCTGCAGGAACTACGCGAGCGGATCGCGGAGGGCCGGCGGAGCGGCCCGCCGATCCCCGCGGACCAGGTGTTCGACCGGCTCGAGGCGAGGTATCGGGCGATGGTCGATCAGCCTGAAGGTTGATGCGCTGTCGGTTCACCCCGCTCGCCGAAGCCGATCTGGAGGCGATCGGTGACTATATGGCGAAGGACAATCCAAGGCGGGCTCTGACCTTCGTTCAGGAGATGCGCGAGCGCTGCCGCAAGATCGTCCATATGCCGCGAGCGGCGCCGCTGCGCCCCGAACTCGGCGATGGCATCCGGATCGTGACGTTCCGACGCTATCTGATCTGTTATTCCGAGCACGACGGCGACCAGGTCGTGATCGAGCGGATCGTACACGGCGCAAGAAACCTGAAGAGCCTGTTCGGAAGCTGACTCTGCGGATTGCAGCTGGTCTTCCGCTGGGGCGGGGCAAGCGGCTATAACCGGCAGCGGCCGGGAGAAGTGGAAAAAAAGGGAGAGGCGTCATGGCCGAGGGTCCGTCGCGCGCGATCATGCTGTTCGGGACCGAGGAGAAGGTCGTGCCGCGCAAGGCGCTGCGGGCGGGGCCGCTCAGTTGCGAGCTCGATGGCGGCAATCTCCGCTACGTCCGGATCGGCGGCAAGGAGGCGATCCGGGCGATCGCGTTCATCGTCCGCGACAAGGACTGGGGCACCTACAACCCGCAGATCCTGAACCTCAAGATCGGCCAGGGGCCGAACGGCTTCGAAGTCAGCTACGACGCGCTCTGCCGGGACGCGCACCAGGACCTCGGCTACCGGGCGACGATCACCGGGGCGGCCGACGGCAGCCTTCGCTTCGAGGCGACCGTGCGGGCGGTCACCGACTTCGTCACCAACCGGACCGGCTTCGTCGTCCTGCATCCGATCGAGGGGGTGGCAGGCGAGGCGGTCGAGGTCCTGCATACCGATGGCCGGACCGAGCGCTCGACCTTTCCGGAGCTGATCGACCCGATGTGCCCGTTCCAGGACATCCGGGCGCTGACCCACGAGGTGCTGCCCGGGGTGCGGGTGACCTGCACGATGGCGGGCGACGCCTTCGAGATGGAGGACCATCGCAACTGGAACGATGCCTCGTACAAGACCTATGTGCGGCCGCTGGCCAAGCCCTGGCCCTATACGCTCAAGGCCGGCGAAACGAGCGCGCAGTCGGTGGTCCTGACCATCGCCGGCAGCGTGCCCAAGGTCGCGCGCGCGAAGGGCGCGGCGCCGGTCGCGCTCAGGCTCGGTCGTGCGGCCGGGAGCGTGCCGGCGCTCGGTCTCAGCCTGCGGCCGGAGCACGGCCCGGCGACCCTCGAGGCGGCCGAGCTGGTCCGGAAGCTCGGGCCGCAGTTCCTGGTCTGCCCGTTCGATTCGCGGATTGCCGCGGGCCATGCCGGGCCGGCGGTGGTCGGGGCATCGACCTTCCCGTTCGATCAGCGGACCGGCGATCCGGGCAAGGCCCTGGCCATGTACCGGAAAATGGGCGAGGCGAGTGGGGCCGAGCTGATCCTGGAGGCGGTGGTCGCCTGCCGCGAGCCGGATGGCAGCCCCTGCGGCGACGAGGCGACCATGCGCGCCGACCTCGCGAGGATCAGGGATGCGGTCCGGGCGGCCGGGGTGCGCTTTGCCAAGGTCGCGGTGGCGCCGGCCTCGGACCTCAAATGCACGCTGCCCGGCAGCGTCTGGCCGCCCTGCCCGGAGGCGGCAGCCCTCTATGCGGCGGCGCGCGAGGCGTTCCCGGGCGTGGCGGTCGGCGGCGGCATGTTTTCGTATTTTACCGAGCTCAACCGCAAGCGGCCGCCGGTCGAGGCGCTCGACTTCGTGGTCCACACCAGCTGCCCGATCGTGCACGCCTGCGACGACACCACGGTGATGGAGAACCTCGAGGCGCTGCCGCACATCGTCAGGTCGACCAGGGCCTTCGCGGGCGGTAAGCCCTACCGGGCGGGGCCGGTCGCGATCGGCGCCCGCGACAACCCTTATGGCGCGACCCCGACCCCGAACCCGGCGGGCGGCCGGGTGGCGCTCGCCGGCATGGACCCGCGCCAGCGCGGCCTGCTCGGCGCCGCCTGGTACCTCGGCTATTTCGCGCACATGGCAGCAGGCGGCGTCGAGGCGGTCTGCCTCGCCGCCCCGGTCGGCGAGTTCGGCGTGGTCTACGCCCGCATGGACTGGCCGCAGCCCTGGTTCGACGACCTCGCCGGCGGGCGTCAGGCGGTCGTCTATCCGGCCTACCACGTGTTGCGCGGCCTGGCCGCGGGGGCCGGCCGCACCCGGCTCGAGACGACCCTCTCCAACGGCTCGGCGGTGCAGGCGGTCGCCTGGCAGGCGGACAAGGGCGTCGTGGTCTGGCTCGCCAACCTGACGCCCACGGCGCAGACCGTGGCGCTCGAAGGGCTGCCTGCCCGGCGCGGCCGGATCGCCGTGCTCGACCAGGCGAGCTTCGTCGCCGCGACCGCCGATCCGGAGGCGCTGAGCGGGCTCGCGCATGACGCCGAGACCGCCCGCCTCGAGCTCGGGCCCTATGCCGTGGCCCGCCTCGAGGTGCCTGGCTGAGCCGGGGCCTGCCGGCCCGGCGGAGCCGTGCGGCGCAGTCGTCCTTCTGGGGCCGTCAAGACGAGGGCCGGGCGTCGGGCAGCATTTCGCCCTTGCACCACGCCGATGACTTGCCGGCGGCAGAGACGAGGGCGGCCCGCGACCACACCGGGCGCAAGCTCCGGTCCTAGTAACCGGCCGCCAATGCTTGTGACCAAATGTCGCGAGGAAGTTGCTCGCTGACCCCCTGATTTTCGCTAGAATTGCACTAAGCGCGGGTGAGCGCCAGCCGCCGTGCGGGTTTCCGATGGGGTGGTCGGGAGCCGGACCGGGCCGCGGCGGTGTCCCAAGGAATTGGGGGGACCCTCGATGGAAGCCAAGGTCATCTGGTTATTCGTGTTCGTCATCCTGTATTGGGCGTACTGCATCTTTTGGGGCATCAAGGGGGCGCTGTCGGCGCGTACGGCCAGCGATTACTTTCTCGCCGGGCGCCGGATCTCGCTCTGGGTGTTCGTGCTCGCCGCGACCGCGACCTCGTTCTCGGGCTGGACCTTCATGGGCCACCCGGGCCTGATCTTCCGCGACGGCTTCCAGTACGCCTACGCCTCGTTCTATACGATCACCATCCCGTTCACCGGCGTGCTGTTCCTCAAGCGGCAGTGGATCATCGGCAAGCGCTTCGGCTTCATCACGCCCGGCGAGATGCTGTCCTATTACTTCCGCTCCGACGTGATCCGGCTGCTGGTGATCCTGGTCGCGCTGGTGTTCTCGGTGCCCTATCTCGGCGTCCAGCTGCGGGCCTCGGGGTTCCTGTTCAACGTGCTGACTGACGGCCTCTTGAACATCGACGTCGGGATGTGGGTCCTGTCGGCGGTGGTGTTCATCTACGTCGCCTCGGGCGGTCTGCGGGCCGTGGCCTACGTCGACACCCTGCAGTGCATCCTGCTGGCGGCCGGCATCGCGATCATCGGCCTGATCGCGCTCAGCGCGGTCGGCGGCTGGGACGCGCTCAACCAGGACATCGCGGCGCTGACCCAGGTGCCGGGCGGCAAGACCACGCCCGACGGCTACAGCTCCTATGTCGCGATTCCGGGCGTGATCCAGTTCGTCTCGAGCGGCCCCAAGGCCGAGGGCGGCGCCTGGACCGGGATCATGGTGCTGACCTACATGTTCGCGCTGATGGGCATCCAGTCGTCCCCGGCGTTCTCGATGTGGGCGTTCTCGAACCACAATCCGGCGCCGTTCGCGCCCCAGCAGGTCTGGGGCTCGTCGTTCGCGATCGGCCTGATCCTGTTCTTCTTCACCGCGATGCAGGGCATCGGCGGTCACTTCCTGGGCGCCGATCTCAAATTCGCGGCCCAATATCCCGAGCGGGTCGCGACCGCGGCGGCGGTCAGGATCCAGGGCAACCTTTTGGAGACCGACTACCGCGACGTTGCCCAGGGCAAGGGCCTCAATGCGCACGCCTTGCGGCCGGTCGGGGCCGACGCGTTCGCCATGCTCGGCCAGACCAAGGCAATTCCGACCCTGGGCGACGTCGCCAAGGGGACCGGCGAGGGCGCGCAGGTCGCAGCCCAGCTGATCGAGGGCAACGATCTCGCCGGCAAGCCGGCCCTGCTCGAGCTGCCGACGCCGGACAGCCTGGTCGCGCAGCTGATCAATCTGATGGCCGATGCGGCGCCCTGGATGGTCGGTCTGCTGTCGGTGTGCGCGCTGGCCGCTATGCAGTCGACCGGTGCCGCCTACATGTCGACGGCGGGCGGCATGCTGACCCGCGACCTGATTCGCCACTTCCTGATGCCGAACATCGACCACCGGATGCAGAAGCTGTTCGGGCGGATCGGGGTCGGCGTGATCGTGCTGCTGGCGCTGGTGGTCGCCAGCACCTCGACCGACGCGCTGGTGCTGCTCGGCGGCCTCGCGGTCGCCTATGGCTTCCAGATGTGGCCGGCCCTGATCGCGGTCTGCTACTGGCCGTGGCTGACCCGCCAGGGCGTGATCCTCGGGCTGATCGTCGGCCTGGTCGTGGTCACGATCACCGACGGGCCGTCGACCTTCGGCATCGAGGCCTGGGGCCGCTGGCCCTGGACCATCCACTCGGCGGGCTGGGGCATCTTCTTCAACCTGCTGGTCGCGATCATCGTCTCGGCGATCACCCGCGACGACATGGACCGGAAGATGGAGTTCCACAACTTCCTGGCCCAGCACGCCTCGCTGCCGCCCGAGAAGCGCCGGCTGGTCCCGACCGCCTGGATCGTGACCATCGCCTGGTTCTTCTTCGGGATCGGCCCCGGTGCCGTGATCGGCAACTGGATCTTCGGCGATCCGACCGATGCCGCCACCTGGACTTTCGGCATGCCGTCGATCTGGGCCTGGCAGATCCTGTTCTGGGTGCTGGGCGTCGCGATGATGTATTTCCTGGCGTACACGATGCAGATGTCGACCGTGCCCGAGACCGAGGTCGAGGCGCTGGCCGAGGACGTCGCCGAGATCGAGCGCGAGCGGGCCGCCATCTGAGGCTGGCTCGAGCTGATCGGGGTGGGGGAGGGGCTTCCGGCCCCTCCCTTCGTTTTTTGGCGCACGGCGGCATTTTCGCTACCGACCCGTCGCGCTAAACTGGAGATCGGACCCGGCTGCTCGGACCTGCCGATGTCGCCCTGGACGTACTACTGGCTGTCGGTCGTGGTGCTCGCGGCGCTGCTGTTCTGGCCGGCCTCGAAGATGATCTGGGTGCTGAGCGTGCGTCGCCTCGAGCGCAAGCGCGGCCAGCCGCTGACCGAATCGGAGCGCGCCGGACAGCGCAACCGGGCGGGCCTGATCGCGATCGTCGTCTGCACGGTGTTCTCGGCGCTGTTCAACTATCAGATTTTGGATATGGCGAGCTACCGGGCGACCCATGGTGCGGCCGATGGCTGAGCGACCCGCCGATGGCCGGCAAAGCGACGACCGGGTGACCCGGGCGCTCAAGGCGGTGGCGGTGGCGCTGGCGGCGCTGTTCGTCGGCTGGGCGGTGTACGACAGGTTCTTCGCCGCGGTGGCGCCCGGCGACATGGCCTATTTCGCCGGCAACCAGGCGTTCGCGGACGGCGAGTACGCGCGCGCCGAGGCCGATTATCGAGACGCGCTGGCGGCGGCCCCGGAGCACCTGTTCGCGCTTCGCGGGCTGGCCCAGAGCCTGCACCAGGAGGGCCGCTACGACGAGGCGCTCACGGCCTACGACGAAGCGATCGCGCGCGCCCCCGACTTCGGCGCGACCTATGCCAATCGCGGCATCCTGCTCGACACCATCGGCCGGCACGAGGCGGCGCTGGCCGACTACACGCAGGCACTCGAGCTCGATCCCAAGCTCGCCGAAGGGCCGCACTGGCTGACCCGGTTCCTGCGCAACCAGCCGGCGCCGCCGCCGACCATCGCCGACCGCGCGGCCTATCTGCGCGCCGAGCTCGCCAAGCCCGAAGCCGAGCGCGTGCTGCGCAACCCCGAGCTCGACGCCAAGCAGCGCCCGTACCAGCAGTGACGGACAAACCCGCTGACGGGGCCGAGCCGAGACTGCATGCCGTCGGGCAGGGAACGCGCGCCGGCGGCAAGGGTCTGGGCCGGTTGTGGACCGGTGAGCTGCCGCTCGGGACGGCGTTCTGGTGGTATGGGATGATCTGGGGGACGGCGTTCAACCTTGCGGCGACGTTGCTCGCCTTGGCGCTGCTGGCGGCCGATCTCTCGGCGGTGCTGGCGGTGGTCGTGGCCGCTCTGCCGATCCCTTACAACCTGGTCGTGCTGGTCGCGGTCTGGCGCAGCGCCAGCACCTATGCGGGGCCGCGGCTGCTGGCCGACCTCGCCCGGGTCCTGAGCCTGATCTGGGCGCTCGCCGTTTCGGCGAGCTGAGGTGGTTCGGAGGCTCGCGCTCGCGGCCCGGCTGGGTTAGGTGAGAGGGGCGCAGAAACACCGGGAGGCGGCGGGACATGAACGGGGCGGAGAGCCTGATCAGGACCTTGGTCGGCGGCGGCATCGAGGTCTGTTTCGCCAATCCCGGCACCTCCGAGATGCATCTGCTCGCCGCGCTCGATCAGGTCCCCGGCATCCGCTCGGTGCTCGGCCTGTTCGAGGGCGTCGTGACCGGGGCCGCCGACGGCTATGCGCGCATGGCAGGCCTGCCCGCGATCACGCTGTTGCACCTCGGCCCGGGGTTGGCCAACGGGCTCGCCAACCTGCACAACGCCAGGCGGGCGCGCTCGCCGCTGGTCAACATCGTCGGCGAGCACGCGACCCATCACCAGGGCCTCGCCTCGCCGCTCGAGACCGACCTCGAGGCGGTCGCGCGGCCATTCTCCGACTGGGTACGGACCGTCCGGACGCCGGCCGAGGTCGGCCGCGCGGCGGCCGATGCGATCGCGGCTGCGCGCACCGCGCCCGGGCGGATCGCGACCCTGATCCTGCCAGGCGATGCGGCCTGGAACGAGGGTGGCGAGCCGGCTCTGGCGCTGCCGCCGGTGCCGGCGCCGGCGGCGGTGCCGGCGGACCGGATCGAGGCGATCGCGACCTTGCTGCGCGCGGGTGGGCGCTGCCTGTTGTTCATGACCGGCAAGGCGCTGAGCGAGGCGGGTCTCGCGGCGGCCGGGCGGATCGCCGCCGAGACCGGTGCGCTGCCGCTCGCCCAGATGAGCAATGCCCGCCTCGAGCGCGGTGCCGGGCGGGTGCCGGTCGACCGGCTGCGCTATCCGGTCGATCAGGCGCTGGCGCAGCTCGCGGGCGTCGAGCACGTGATCCTGGTCGGCACGCGCGAGCCGACGGCGTTCTTCGCCTATCCGGGCAAGCCCAGCCGGCTCGCCCCGGAAGGTGTGGCGATCCATCGCCTGGCCGGGCCCGGGGACGATCTGGTGGGCGCGCTCGAGGCCCTGGCGGACCGGTTGGGCGCGCCCCGCCAGGCGGCGCCGGTCGCGGGCTTCGAGCCGACGGCGCGGCCGAGCGGCGCGCTCACCGGCGACAAGATCGCGCTGGCGCTCGCGGCGGTCATGCCGGAGGGCGCGATCGTGGCCGACGAATCGGTCTCGGTCGGCCGCAATTTCTTCGCGCTGACCCGGAGCGCCCGGCCGCACAGCTGGCTGCAGGTGACCGGTGGTGCGATCGGTTGCGGCCTGCCGCTCGCGACCGGGGCGGCGGTCGCCTGCCCGGAGCGGAGGGTGGTCTCGCTCGAGGCCGACGGCAGCGCGATGTACACGCTGCAGGCGCTCTGGACCCAGGCGCGCGAGGGCCTCGACGTGACCACGGTGATCCTCGCCAACCGCAGCTACGCGATCCTGCAGGGTGAGATGCGCAATGTCGGGGTCGAGCACCCGGGCCGGACCGCGCGCGACATGATGGAGCTCGATCGGCCGGCGCTCGACTGGCCGGCGCTGGCGCGGGGCATGGGCGTCGAGGCGGCGGCGACCGACGATGCCGCCGAGCTCACCCGCCTGCTCGAGCGCGCCCTCGCGACCCCCGGTCCGTTCCTGATCGAGGCGCGGCTCTAGGTCAGGAGCTGCCCGCCGGGCGCGCGGGCTCAAGCGCAGCCGCGATCACCGCCTGGACGCGCCCGCGCCTCGTGCGGCCAGCGCGCCCTCGCCCGAGCCGGCGGCGATCAGTCGGTCCGATGGTAGCGCAGGATCGTCGCGATGTTCTCGTAGGATAAGGCGTGCTTCGGGTCGATCTCGATCGACTTCCGATAGTCGGCCAGGGCGGCGCGGTACTGACCTTGCTTTTGTCTGATGTAGCCGAGATTGTACCACGACCAGAAGAAGGCGGGATTGGCGGCGATCGCTGCCCGATAGTGCTTGATGGCATCGGCGTCGTCGCCATGCTTCTGGAGGATGTAGCCGAGATTGTAGTGCGCGAAGGCATGCCGGGGCGCGAAGCGGAGGGTCACAAGGTATTTCTGCCGCGCGCCGTCCTCGTCGCCCTGCTGCTGCAACAGATAACCCCAGTCGTACCAGGTCGAAGCGTGCTGCGGGTTGGCCTCGGCGGCCATGCGGTAGGCCTCGATCGCCTGCGCGACGTCGCCCTTCTCCTGCAGCCGATGGGCCAGGTCGTACAGCGGGTCGTCGTCCGCCGGCGCGGGTTCTCTCAGCGTGCCGGCGTGGACCGCGAGCGCCGCGAACTTGCCATCGGCGGCGAGGCCGGCGGTGGCGTCTTCGATCCGCGGCGGTCCCGGCGGGGCGGTGGCGCTCAGGCGGGCGAGGCTCGCCGGCGCCGGCGCGGGATCGGCCGGCGGCTCGGTCTTTCCGGGGATCGTCGCATCGACCACGGCTACCGATCCGGGCGGGGCGGGATCGGTCGGCGGTCCGCCCGTCTCGGGGATCGCGGCGTCGACCGCGGTCACCGGCGCGGGCCGCGTCGGCTTGGTCGGCGGTTCGGGCGTCGCCGGGGGCGGATCGCCGACCTCGATCGAAGGCGGCCGATTGGCGATCAGCAAGGGGCCCGGCATGCTGGCGGCCCGCCGGTCGGGCGCGGACCGGTAGCGATCGGGTGTCGGCGGCGCCCGGACCAGGCCGCCGTCCCCGACCGGTGGTCCGACCAGCTGGGCCCGATCCTGGCCGCCGCTCGGGTCGAACAGGGCGACCAGCGCGAACGCGGCCGCGCTCGCGGCGCCGATCAGCAGGGCCGAGCGGCGGACCGCGAGCCGGTGGAGCCCGCGCTCGACCGCCGCGAGCGCCGCGGAACGGCCGGGCAGGAGCCGGAGACCGCCGGCCTCGGCCGGGCTCGCCGGCGGTCGGACCGCTGCTCGCGCCTGGGCGTCGGCCCAGGGGTCGGCACCCCAGAGCGCCGGCGTCTGCCCGAGGGCGCCGGCGCGCGACTGGAGTGCGGTGACGAAGCGGGCGAAACGGGGCGGGCGCGCGGCCCGGTTCGTGCGCCGCTGGTCCTGGTCATCGGTCGCGGCTGCGTCCGGGGCGGCGACCGGTTCGCTCGCGTCCGGCGACGCGGCCCCGGTCATGGTCGGCGGCGGCAGGCGGACGAAGCAGGGTCGGATCGAGGCGTGGGCCGGCGAGGGCACCGTCGCGGGGCGGCGCGGCCAGGGCCGAAAGACCAGGGTCGGGAGCTTGGCCCCCGCGTCGTCGGCGCGATCGCGATCCACGGTCATGGCCCCGCGCTCCGGCAAGTGATCGCTGCTCCTTCGCGACGTGGCGATCACTTGAGCCGTGGTTGTTCTAATCCTCGTAACATTCGCTCAGCAATTTTCCGAAAATTAGCAAAAGAACCGAAAGAATCAAGTCGGACGGCGCTATTCGGGGTTGTTGACAGGACCAACGCCCAGATACGGTGGGCTTAGGGCGGCGGAACTACAGGATATGGTGGTTCAGTAGCGGCCCGGCCAGGCTCGCGGTCCGCCCGGACCACGTCACGAGCTCAGCTGGAGAATATCGACGAACAGCACGCGCAGACAGAACAGCAGCGCGATGCAGCCGAACAGGGTGCGCACCAGATCGCGCTCGCCGTCCGGATTGCGATAGGTGATGCCATGATAGGCGATCGCGCCGGTGACCAGGACGAAGATCCAGTTGACCAGGCTTTCCATTGCCTGCGGGTCAATAGCAGGGCGGCAGATAGCAGGACTGATACCAGGGCGCCAGCTGGGCGACGGTCGCAGCCCCGGTGAGCAGGGTGCCGAAGATCACCGTGAGCCAGAGCAGGTAGCGCAGACCCCGGTTGTACATGTCCATCGACAAGGGTCTGGGCAGGACCCCGAAGGTCTTCGGGTCCAGGCGATCGGCCTCGGCCATGGCGATCACCTCGCGCGCCAGCTGGCGCACCCAGGGCGGCACCCGGCCGTGGAACATGTAGGGCAGATAGAGGCGTTCGAGCTCGCGCTCCTCGACCGTGGTCCCGTACCAACGCCGATGGGCGATCCGGAAGAACTCGAACTCGGTGACCTCCAAAAGCGCGGCCGCCTCCAGCACGTCGGCGACATCCGCCGACATCTTCTTCTCGTCGAAGAACAGCCGCCGTCTCTGCATTTTCAGGCTCAAGGCTCTGGCGGTCAGGATAGCCGCAGCTGCTCCCCTCCGCCAACGGCGATGATTTCAGCCGAGCTCCAAAAGCGCCGCAAGCTCGCGCCATTCGCGCGCGCTGAGGCCGCTGTCCGCCTGCTCGACCGGCTCCCCCTTGAGCCGGCGGCGGACGACCGCGAGCGCCTTGGCCGACAAGGCGGCACCCTCGAGCCGGTAGTCGACGAAGGCGGCGTGGGTCAGCGGCACCCAGCGGCGCGTCACGTCGAGCAGCACCTCGGCATAGGCGCGGATCTCATATTGAGCGTGAGGGTCAGCGCGTAAAGCAATGAAATGCAATAGATTGTGCAGGTCAGTCTTCCAGTACCACTCGGTGTAGGCGTTGAGCGGCAGCACCATGCGCGCGAGCTCGCGCGCGAGGCCGGCGCGATCGGGGTCGATCGGCTGACCGGCCTCGTCGAGGTTGAGCAGACCGAGGTAGCGCTCGTAGGCGCTCTCGGCGTTGCGCGCGAGCGTGCGGCGCACGGCCTCGGCCTCGGCGCCCTCGAGCACGGCGCCGCGGCCCTGCCGGTTGCCGGTCGACTGGACCGCGAGATGATCGGCCGCGGGCAGGTAGAACTCGTCCTGCACGACCGAATAGCGCGCCGAATACTCGTTGACGTTGGCGGTCCGGTGCCGGATCCACTGGCGGGCGACGAAGATCGGCAGCTTGACGTGCAGCTTCAGCTCGCACATCTCGAACGGGCTGGTGTGGCGCATCCGCATCAGATAGTTGATCAGGCCCTGATCGTCGGAGACGCGCCTGGTGCCGCGGCCGTAGGAGACGCGCGCCGCCTGCACGATCGCGCCGTCGTCGCCCATGTAGTCGATCACGCGCACGAAGCCGCGATCGAGCACCGGCAAGGCCTGGTACAGGATCTCTTCCAGGGCAGGCACGACCGCGCGCCGGGTCGGCGT
>CAVWRK010000025.1:0-200196 GCA_963757395.1 uncultured Alphaproteobacteria bacterium | reverse complement strand
GTTCCTCCACAATGAGAGCTTGAACCGCCCGTGCCGACCTCACCCGCCCCGGCGGCAAGCCGCCTGTTCCAAGCGCTGCCAGAGGACGTCCAGGCGCGGCTCCGGCCGCGCCTGGAGGCGGTCGCGTACAAGCTCGGAGACGTCGTCTACGAGCCGCACGAGCGCCTCAGCTATCTCTACTTCCCGACCGATTGCGCTCGTCTCTCTGGTCTATACCATGGAGGACGGTCACACCCGCCGAGACGGGCCTGGTTGGCAACGAGGGCGTGGTCGGCATCGGCCTGTTCATGGGCGGCGAGACCATGCCCAATCGGGCAGTGGTGCAGGTTGCCGGCGGTGCGTTGCGGCTGCCGGTGAAGGTGCTTCAGGACGAGTTCCGGCGGGGTGGGGCGATAGCAGCTTGCCCTGCTGCGTTATACCCAGGCGCTGATCACTCCCAGATCTCCCAGACCGCGGTGTGCAATCGATTGCATTCGGTCGAAGCAGCGACTGTCCCGCTGGCTGCTGCTGACCCACGACCGGGTGGCCATGGGCGAGCTGCGCATGACCCAGGATTTCATCCGGTCACATGCTGGGGGTGCGCCGCGAGGGCGTCACGGCGGCCGGCGCCCGCATCTCCAGGAAGCGGGGTTGATCCGCTACGTCCGCGGCAACATTCTGGATTCTCGACCGGCGGGGGCTGGAGGCGGCGAGCATGCGACGCTACCGGGTGGTCAGGGACGAGTTCGCGCGCCTCCTCGATCATTGAACAGGCGAGCACGCGGCGTGAAGGCAGCCGCGGGAGCGCTGGTCCGGTTGCCTCGGGGCAAATGTCATCATCGGATCGTCACCCGGTTGAGCAGTTCAGGCGCGTTGCATAGGAGCGTAGGAGCCATGCGCATCGTGATCCTGATCCTGGCCGTGACCCTCTGCCCGCTGCGGGCCGCCCTCCCCTGGGGCGCCAACGGGCACCGGATGGTCTGCTAGATTGCGTTCCAGGAGCTGACGGACGCCGTCCGCGAGCGGGTCAAGCAGCTGACCCGGCTGGATCACGATTTCAGCCGCTTCGCCGACGCCTGCACCTGGCCGGACCATCCGCGGAAGCGCGCCGATCGAGCACTACCGGGGGCCGCGAAGTCTCCCCCGATTTGAGGACCAGGGGCTTGGTTGGGACGAGGGTCGTTCCGTCATGAGAGACGGAGCGGACGATGACCAAGAAGACGCGACGGAAGATCGACCCGGCGACCAAGGCGCGGATTGCGCTCGCCGCGGTCCGTGAGGACGCGACCACCGCCGATCTGGCGCGGCAGTACCAGGTTCATCCGAACCAGATCTACGCGTGGACGAAGCAGCTGCTCGAGCACGCCGGCCGGGCGTTCGACCCGGGGGTCGGCGCGGACGCCGAGGTGGAACGGGAGCGCGAGGTCGAGAAGCTGCACGCCAAGATCGGACAGCTGACCGTGGAACGCGATTTTTTGGCGACGAGGTTGGAAACCGGATCCGAGAGGGTAGCAAAGAACAATTAAGAGAGCATGCCCTTGCCGCGCCAGCGCTGGAGCAGCTCGATCACGCAGCTCGGGCTGACCTCGAATTGGGCCGCGGTCGCGCGCCGCGAGGCGCCGGTTTCGACCGCGGCGCGCACCATCCGTTCCCGCAGATCCACCGATATGGTTCCCCGTCCACTTCATTGCAGGCCTCCTCAACCCCAGCAGCCAGTTTGAATCGCACACAATGGCACACGTTGTGAATCCCCAAATCGATTCCGTCTATTCGGATAGTGCTCTAGTGGAGGGTTTCGGCGTTCAGGTCCGGGCAACCAGCTCCGGCGCAGCCAGCAGTTTCTGGACGTGGTCGAGGACGGCGCCTTCGACGTCGGCGGCCGGCACGCTCGTCACCGGGCAACTGTTGTAGCCGTCCGCGATCGCCTCGCGGGTCACCTAATAGCGGTAGACTGCGACCGCGCCGGCGCGTGGCTTGGCGCATGGGCCGGCGATTGGGCCGAAGATCAGGCCCTTCAGGAGCGCAGGAACCTGCGCTTTGGTCGCGGCGTCGCGTCGGTGGGCCTGGCGGCCATCACGGCGTGCGCCTGATCCCACGCGCGCTGGTCGACGATCGCTGCGTGCTCCCCAGGGTAGGCGATGCCCTCTGTGGACCGCCTCGCCGAGGTAGACCCGGTTGGGGAGCACCTTGTAGACGGCGCCACCGGTCCAAGGCTTGCCGCCGCGCGCACGCCGGCCTTGCAACTCGTCGCTATGCCACCTCGTCCGTCCACGTGCCCCTTGCTCGGGGAGCGCCCAACGGCGCGGCGCCTGCGAAGCGCTCTGACGTCCGTGACACTACAATCTCCACGGTTGCGGTGCTAGGTTCGGCCGAGGAGCAGGCGACACATACCTTCAAGCCAGCGCCTGGGCGCGCTCGTCGGACCATTGGTATGACAGGAAACGACGGTCGGCTCGAACCTCGGAATAGCGGCCGGCGCGAGCTGAACGCGACCAAGCACGGCATCCTCTCCCGCCATGCCGTGCTGCCTTGGGAGGACCAGCGCCGAGTTCGACGCCCTGCTGGCGTCGCTGATCGGCGACCACGCGCCGCATGGGGCCGCCGAGCATCACCTGGTCGAGGAGCTGGCCGTCACCGTGTGGCGGAAGCAGCGCGTCCTGCTCGCCGAGGCGGCGTCCCACCGGGCCGGGCTCCACCGCGACCTGGAGTGGGACCGTCAAGGCCTCGTCCGCCGGGCCTTGCCGCACCTGAGAGTGGGGCTGTCCCAGGTGGACGATCCGAAGGCGGCGGTCGCCGCGAGCCCCCGCGGCGGCGAGGCCGAGCTGGAGCAGCTGGTCGCGGACGAGGCCGGCACCAGGGAGGCCGTCCAGATCCTCAGGGCCGGCGAGCCGGCTGCTACGAGAGGGGCCTCGCGGCTTTGACCGACGATATCCGGGACTGGTGGGACGAGGCCTTGCTGAGAGCTCGATGGTGCGGGCTCTGGCGGAGGACGCTCGCGACGGGACCGATGACGAGTTGTGTAGACCCGACGAGGCGGGCCTGCTGCGGCACCTGGAGGACGTGTCCGAATGGCTCCAAACAACGCGGCAGGAGGTCGAGAGGCGGTGCCAGGTCTGCGCCCAGGCCTGGGTGAGGCGCTCGACTTCGAGCGGCTGGACAAGGTCGCCCGCTACGAGACCCACCTGGACCGAAAGCTCGGTCGGACGCTCGCTATGCTGCTCAAGCTCCAGGAGATGAGGCGAATGATCACGGCGCCGGCGGCGTGAGGTTCGTTTCGCAAAAACGCGCTCCTGCCGAAGCGAGCAGTGAAGCGCGAGGCGAAATGATGCGAGGTAGGTTCGGCAAGCAGGGGACCGTGTTGCATCGGGTGTTGCGTGTAGCCGCCGCTATGCTGTGGAAACCCCTGGAAATCCGCGTCATCGGGTGTCGCTACATGGCGCAACACGATTTCGAGGCGGCTCGATCAAACCGCTGATCTGGCGCACTTTTCCGCGTTGATCGACAGGTGCAAATCTCAGATTGTGGCTCTGGAGGTCACGGGTTCAACTCCCGTTGCTCGCCCCAAATTTTCCCCGCTATGGTCGCTCGCCCGGCCATGGCGAGCTTCAGGCCCGTGGCGCGACCTGCAGGACGAAGCAGGTCGCCTGCTGGCGCTCAAGCTCGGCGCAGGTCGCCCGGGCGGCCGCGAGCGTGGCGAACGGGCCGATCTGGACGCGGTAGACCGTGCCGGCCGCGAGCTTCGCCGGCTCGATGTGCAGCTGATAGCTCGCGAGGATCGTGCCGAACCTCGCCCGCAGCCCACCCCAGGCGCGCTCGGCCGCGGCCTCGCCCGGGGCCGCCAGGAGCTGCACACGATACGCGACGGGGGCGGAGGCGGCGGTCGATATCGGAGCCGGCGGCGTCGGCGCGGGCGGCGGGGTGTCCACCATCCTGGCGGTACTCGAGGCCGGCGGCGCGGCAGGCAACGGCTGGCTCGCGGCCGCCGGCGGGGGCGGCGCGGCGACCGGCAGCGGCTCGAACGGCGAGCCTGGCGCGCCGGCTTCCGGCGCGTCCCCGTCCCCGTCCTCGGCCAGCAGGCGCTCCAGACCGCGCCGCGCGTGCTCTCCCGAGCCCAGATTTTCCAGCAACGCATCCGGCTGCAGCTTCCAGGGCAGATCCGCGACGCGGATCAGCGGCGGCGCGCTGCCATCGCCGTGGTCGGCGGCGTTCTGGTAGGTGACCGAGACCACGGCGCCGAACACGGCGATCGAGCCCAACATCGACAGGCCGGTCAGCACGGAACGCGAATGGGCGAGCGACGTCATGCCTGGCCTCGTCCTGGGGGTAGGTCGCAGCTGTTTCGATGGCTCGGCAGCGGGCTGTCAATCGGAATTTGCCTGCCGACGCGTGCGCGAGCGCCATGGCCGCCGCCACGGCGCCGGATCGGCGGGACAATGCGGCCCGCTTTGCGCTAGGTCCAGGGGCGCGGCAGGGTGACGGGAGGACGTGGACATGCGGCTGTTCGTGGCGGCGCTGGGGACCGAAACCAACACCTTCTCGCCGATCCCGACCGGGCTCGGCAGCTTCGAGGAGTATTTGTGGTTCGAGGCCGGCCGGCATCCCGAGGAGCCGCGTTTCTTCACCGGCCCGATCGTCGCGGCACGCAGGCGGGCAGCGGCGGACGGTCTCACCGTGGTCGAGGGTTTGGCCGCTTTCGCCGCCCCCGCCGGCCTCACGACACGCCATGCCTGGGAGACCCTCCGCGACCGGCTGCTCGATCAGCTGCGCGGCGCCCTGCCGGTCGAGGTCGTGCTGCTGTCGCTGCACGGCGCCATGGTCGCCGACGGCTGCGAGGACTGTGAGGGCGATCTCCTGGTCCGCGTGCGGGCGCTGGTCGGCCCGAAGGTCGTGGTCGCCGCCGAGCTCGACCCACACTGCCATCTGACCGCGGCGATGGCGCGCACTGCCGATCTTCTGGTCTTCTATAAGGAGTATCCACACACCGACACTTACGAGCGCGCCGTGGAGCTGGTCGACCTCGCGCTCAGGACGGCGCGCGGCCAGATCCGGCCGGTGACCCGCGTGTTCGACTGCCGGATGATCGCGACCATCCACACCACGCGCGAGCCGGCCAAGGGCCTGGTCGCCAGGATGAAAGCCCTCGAGGGTCAAAACGGCGTCCTCTCGGTCTCGCTCGGCCACGGCTTCCCCTGGGCGGACGTCGCCGATCTCGGGACCAAGGTGCTGGTCGTGACCGATGGCGATCCTGCCAAGGCGGATGCGCTCGCGGCCGAGCTCGGGCGCGAGCTGCAGGCGCTCCGTGGCCAAACCGCCATCCCGATGCTCGATCACGAGGCGGGCCTCGAGCGCGCGCTGGCGATGCCCGACGGGCCGATCGTGCTCGCCGACACCTCGGACAACGCCGGCGGCGGGGCGCCGAGCGATGCCACCTTCCTGCTCCGGCGGCTGCTCGAGCGGCGGGTCGGCGACGTGGCGCTCGGCCCCTTCTGGGACCCGGTCGCCGTCAGCTTCTGTCAGCTCGCCGGCCCCGGTGCCCATGTCCGGCTCCGACTTGGCGGCAAGATCGGACCGAGCTCGGGCGCGCCCCTGGACGTCGAGGCCGAGGTGCGCCATCTCGCCAGGGGTGCCCGGCAGCGCTTCGCTGGCGGTTGGACGCAGCTCGGTGACGTCGCGGCGATCCGGGTCGGCGGGATCGAGATGCTGCTCAACGCGACCCGCACCCAGGCGTTCGACCCGGCGCTGTTCACCGACCACGGCATCCGGCTCGACGACAAGAAGCTGGTCGTGGTCAAGTCGGCCCAGCATTTCCATGCCGGCTTCGCGCCGATCGCCAAGGAGGTGCTCTGGCTCGACGGGCCGGGCGCGCTGACCCAGGACTTCGCGCGTCTGCCCTACACCCGCGTGCGCCGGCCGATCTGGCCGCTCGATCCGCTGCCGGCCTGACCGAGGCTTGCGCAGGTGGCCGAGTGCAAGGATCAATGCCAGCGACTAGAAGGAGCAAGGCACGAGTGATGACGGACAGGATCCAAGCCGGCGGTCTTCGGGTCGCGAAGCTGTTGCACGACTTCATCGAGGACGAGGCGCTGCCGGGCACCGGCGTGGCGCCGGAACGGTTCTGGTCGGCGCTGGATTCGATCGTCCATGAGCTCGCACCGCGCAATCGCGTCCTGCTCGCGCGCCGCAACGAGCTGCAGGCCAGAATCGACGCCTGGCACCGGGCCCGCCGCGGCCAGCTGCTCGATCCGGGCGCCTACCGGAGCTTCCTCGAGGAGATCGGCTATCTGCTGCCCGAGGGCGAGGATTTCGCCGCCACCACGGCCAACGTGGACGCCGAGATCAGCAGCATTGCGGGCCCGCAGCTGGTCGTCCCGGTGACCAACGCCCGCTATGCTCTGAATGCCGCCAACGCCCGTTGGGGCAGCCTCTACGATGCGCTCTACGGCACCGACGCGATCCCAGAGACGGATGGCGCCGGGCGGGGAGCAGCTTACAATCCGGTGCGTGGCCGGCGGGTGATCGCGTTCGCGCGCGATTTCCTGGACGAGGCGCTGCCGCTCAAGGGCGGCTCGCATCGGGACGCGACCGGCCACCGGATCGAGGCCGGGCGCCTCGTGGTCGACCTCGCGGGCAGCGGCCGGACGGGATTGCGCGATCCTGGCCAGCTCGCCGGCTATCAAGGGGACGCGGCCAGCCCGTCGGCGGTCCTCCTGGTCAACCACGGCCTCCACGTCGAGATCCGGATCGACCGCGGCCACCCCGTCGGCCGGACCGACGCCGCGGGGGTCGCCGACGTCGCGCTCGAGGCCGCGGTGACCACGATCGTCGACCTCGAGGATTCGGTCGCGACCGTCGATGCCGAGGACAAGGTCGCGGCCTATCGCAACTGGCTGGGCCTGCTCAGGGGCGACCTCGCGGCGAGCTTCGAGAAAGGTGGTCAGACGGTCGAGCGTCGCCTCAACCCCGATCGGACCTACACCCGCCCCGACGGCTCCAGCCTCACCCTGCATGGCCGGAGCTTGATGCTGGTGCGCAACGTCAGCCACCTGCTGACCAGCGATGCCGTGCTCGACCGGGACGGCGAGCCGGTGCCCGAAGGAATCCTCGACGGTGTGATCACGAGCCTGATCGCGCTCCACGATCTGCGCGGCCAGGGGCGCTACCGCAACAGCCGGGCGGGCTCGGTCTACATCGTCAAGCCCAAGCAGCACGGGCCCGAGGAGGTGGCGTTCACGAGCGAGCTGTTCGCGCGTATCGAGGCGGCGCTCGGGCTCGAGCCCTGCGCCCTCAAGATGGGCCTCATGGACGAGGAGCGGCGAACGACCGTCAACCTCAAGGAATGCATCCGCGCCGCCAAGGATCGGATCGTGTTCATCAACACCGGCTTCCTCGACCGCACCGGCGACGAGATCCACACCTCGATGGAGGCCGGGCCCATGATCCGCAAGGCCGACATGAAGGCAGCGCTCTGGATGCAGGCCTACGAGGACTGGAACGTCGATGTCGGCCTCGCGGCCGGTCTCCCGGGCCACGCCCAGATCGGCAAGGGCATGTGGGCGATGCCGGACCTGATGGCGGCGATGCTCGAGACCAAGGTCGGCCATCCGATGGCCGGCGCGAACACCGCCTGGGTCCCCTCGCCGACGGCCGCCACCCTGCACGCCCTGCACTACCACATGGTCGACGTCAGGGCCCGCCAGGAGGCGCTCAAGTCGCGGCCGCGCGCGCGACTCGAGGACATCCTCTCGATCCCGGTCGCCCTGCGCCCGAACTGGCCGGCCGAGGCCATCCAGCAGGAGCTCGACAACAACGCCCAGGGCATCCTCGGCTACGTGGTCCGCTGGATCGACCAGGGTGTCGGCTGCTCCAAGGTCCCGGACATCAACAATGTCGGGCTGATGGAGGACCGGGCGACACTCCGCATCTCGAGCCAGCACATGGCCAACTGGCTGCACCACGGCGTCTGCAGCCAGGACCAGGTGATGGCGACCATGCGCCGGATGGCGGCCGTGGTCGACCGGCAGAACGCCGGCGATCCGGCCTATCGGCCGATGGCGCCCGAGTTCGAGGCGAGCATCGCGTTCCAGGCCGCCTGCGACCTCGTCTTCCAGGGCCGGGCGCAGCCGAACGGCTACACCGAGCCGATCCTGCATCGCCGCCGACTCGAGGTGAAGCGGCGGTCCGGCCGCTGACCTGCCTTCAGCTGCGCTGCGGACGTTCCAGCTGGCGCAGGGCCGGGTCCGCCTCGGCGCACGGCCGGTCGTCGCCGGCGCGCGGCGTGAACCAGACGTAATCGAACGGCAGCGCGGCGGGCGGTCTGTCGATCCCGTCCACGACCTCGAGCAGGCCGACGCTCAGGATCCTGGCGTGCGGACGCATGCGGGCGAGATACCAGGGCACGCCGCGATCGGTGCGGACATGACCGTTGCCGGCGATCAGCACGCCGCCCACCCGGCCACCGACCGTCGCCAGCCGATCGGCCATCATCGCATCGCGCGCCCGCTGCACGCGGAACATGCCGGCGACCACCGCCTCCGGGATCTGGCCACAATCGCTGGCGCGCAGCTCCTGGGCGAGGCTCGCCGCCAGGTCGGCCGGCAGGTCCCGATCGAGCCCGGTCCGGCGCACCATGACCGCCTGCAGGACGTCCGGCCCGTCCTGGAATACGGCTCGGCTCTGCGCCGGCGAGAGATCGGCCGCGACGATCTCGGCGCCGTGCTCGAGAGCGGCCTCTGCGATCGGCGCGTAGAGCTGCCAGTCGGGCCAGCCGAGCTCCGCCCAGCCGACCGCGCGGCCGAGCCCGGCGGCATCGTCCGGATGTTGCTGCCGGTACTCGACGACCGCCAGCTGCCGGTTGCTCGGGATCATCTCGAACGCGAGCGCGCGCGGCTGCGCGTCCTCGAGCGCCTCGACCAGGAGCGCCTGCAGCCGGAGGTGATCGCGGTTGTCGTGGCGCTCGCCGAGGAGTACGAAGTCGGCACCGGCGAGATCGGCGATCAGGGTCGCCTGGTCGACGAAGCGGCCAGTGGCCACCTGGTAGATCTGCCCGACCAGAGGATGCCCGGCGCCGGCAGTGTCCTGCCAGGGCCCGCCCGGCGCGCAGGCCGGGAGCGCCAGGGCCAACCCGACGGCGACGACGAGCCACCGGCCGAGGGCGGCGTGATCCGGCTGCGGAGTGTGGCGATCGCGCATGGCCAAGAAAGTTGGCCGGGCGAGCCACCCTCGCAAGGGCGGGGGACTGCGCTTTTTTGCCGATTGGGCGCGCGCTCGCGCAGGAGTGACGGCGCCCTGGCGCCGCGTCGAGGGGGCGTTGCTCGAAGCTCCTTTGCGCCGGGTCGGGTACCCGGCGAACGCGATTTCCCCTTTTCCGGCGGCCGACGGACTATGCGCGCGCCAGATTCGTACATCGGGCACTGAGATCCAAAGGAGCGTCATGACCAGCCAGGCCGTGGTCGACCAGCTCGCCGAGCATATCGCAAGCCTGCGCCGCTATGCGTTCGCGTTGACCGGCGGCCAGCAGGAGGCCGAGGATCTGGTCCAGGACACGCTGGTGCGCGCGATCGCCGCGGCGCGCTCGTTTCGGGTCGGCGGCAACCTGCGGGGCTGGCTGTTCTCGATCATGCACAACGCCTTCATCAGCGGCGTGCGCCAGCGCCGGCCGCCGACCGTGGAGCTGAACGACGAGTCCACTGCGGTGGCCCAGGCGCCGGCGCAACTGGTCCAGCTCGAAGTTCGCGACGTGCTCGCCGCGCTGGCCCGGTTGCCGGAAGCCCAACGGGCGGCGCTCAGCCTGATCGCGCTCGAGGACTTCAGCTACGAGCAGGCGGCCAAGGTCCAGGGAATCCCGCTCGGCACCCTGATGTCGCGGCTGGCCCGCGGCCGCGAGGCCTTGCGCCAGATGATGCATGGGGACCTCAGGGTTCCCTTGCGGGTGATCGGAGGCAAGCGATGAGCCTGCCCGAACTCAGCGAGGCCGAGCTGCAGGCGTTCGTCGACGGCCAGCTGCCCGAGGGACGTTGCACCGCGGTCCTGACCTATCTCGGCCATCATCCCGACGAGATCCAGCGCCTGGCAGAGTACGCCCGGCACAAGGACGAGCTCCGTGGCCGGCTCGAGACGCTCGATCTGGCCGCCGACGATCCGACCACGGCAGAGCTGCAGCGCGCGCTGGCGGCCCGGCTGACCCGGCCCGACTACCGCCGCTGGCTGCGCCAGGCGGCGACCGTCGCGCTGTTGCTCGGGGCCGGCTGGTCGAGCCACAGCCTGTATGCGGGCTATCTGGAGAACCGGATCCCGGAGCTGGTGATCAAGGCGGCCGAGGCCCATGATGTGTTCGGCGCCGACCGGCGCCGGCCGGTCGAGCTGACCGCGGCGTCCAGCGCGGAGATGTCGGCCTGGTTCTCCAGCCGCCTGGGCGAGCCGGTCGAGATCCCGATCCTGGCTGCGCTCGGCCTGCGGCTGGTCGGCGGACGTCTGCTGACCGCCGACGACCTCCCGATGGCGCAGTTGATCTACGAAGACAGCGCCGGCCGCCGGCTGACCCTCTGCCTGTCCTCGGCGCCGGTCGAGGTCGGCCAGGAGGTCGAGCTGGTCGAGGTCGGCGACCTCACCGCCGGCTACTGGCACGATGGCGACCTGACCTATGCACTGGTCGCGGATACGCCCGATGCGCAACTGGTCGCGATCGCCTCCGAGCTCGGCGCGCAGGAGCCCGCCGGCAGCCTGTAGCTGGCGCGCGGGCCTGGACGCGACGCGACCCCCGAGCGATCGGAGGGGTGGAGATGGACACGGCCAAGATCAAGCTGGCCGGCTGCGCCGCGCTGGCGATCGCGGCCGTCGGCGGCGGCTATGCATGGGCACGGATGGTGGAGCAGCCCGAGATCGTCGAGATCGGCAGCATCGCCTGCGGCGTGCCGCCGCTGACCGCGAGCTTCGGCGTCCCGCTCCAGGCCATGCTGGCGGCGGTCGGGGACCTGCCGTTCGGGGTCGGGCCGGTCGAGGTGTCGGAAGGCGGTGCGCGGATCAGTCTGCTCTTCGACCCGGCGGCCGACGGCAAGCGCCGCGAGGTCCGGCTGATCGACGACACCCTGCACCTGCCGATCGTGTTCGGCGAAGACGAGGTGCCGCCGAAGCGGATCACGATGAATTGCCGGGATGGCGTGCTCGGGTCGGTGCGCTATCAGGGCGACAACCGTGAGAGCACCACTTTCCGCATCCTGCGCACGACGGCGCCGACCGGGGGCGCTGCGAGCGTCCGGGCGACCGAAACCCTGCCGCCGGGGCCGCGCATCGAGTAGCTCCATCACCTGAACCGGCAAGCGGATCGGCCAGGGGCCACCCTTTTGATACGGCCTCCGGTACGCCAAGCTCATCGAAGGGCTTGCCCGCCGGCCGCCAATCGGCTAGCACCAGTGAGGTACGCTAATCATGTCGCTTCTCGGTTTGCTGTGTTGCCTGCTGGCAGTGCTCGATCTCGTCACCTCTCTCGTCGGCCTGCCGCTAACGTCGGTCGAATGGTCGCCTGTGGTCTTCATGCTGCTCGGTGGGTTGTTCTTCGCGCTCGAGGCCTTGCAACGCCGCGATCGGCCGAGCGCGTGAAGCGGCTCGCTCTGATCATCCTCGGCCTGGGCTGGCTGGCGGCTTGCTCCAGCAGCGGCGTTCCGGCGTGCAAGGGCGGCGCACCGCCCGCCAGCGGGCTGACCGGCTACCGGCTCGGCCCGAGCGATCACGTTCAGGTGACGATCTTCCGACAACCGGACATGTCCGGCGAGTTCGCGATCGATGGCGAGGGGTTTCTCGCGCTGCCGCTGGTTGGCGAGTTCAAGGCCGGCGGCTTGACCACGCGTGAGCTCGAGAACGAGATCGAGGCGCGCCTGAAGCAGGATCAGTTCCTGGTTAGTCCCCAGGTCGGCATTCAGCTGCTCACCTATCGATCCTTCTACGTCCTCGGCGAGGTCGCCAAGCCCGGCAGCTACGAATATCAGGACGGCATCACCCTGACCAACGCGGTCGCGCTCGCCGGCGGCTACACCTACCGCGCCGACCAGTCGGGTCCGACGATTGAACGCGACGGCTGCGCCTTCCCGACGCAGGTCGATACCGTGGTCCAGCCGGGCGACATCATCACGGTGCCCGAGCGGTTCTTCTAGACCGCAGCGGCCGCAGGCCGATCGATCCCCGGCCCTGGCCGGCGCGGCCTGGGCGCCTCGGGTCGGTGCGCCCCGTCGACAAGCAACGTTGCCGAGGAACCTCCCGCGGCTTGCGCGCTTTTGGGTTGTGAGCGGGTCACGGCGTGCTAGGCTCTGTGGCAAGCCGTCACCGGATCCCGCCCGGCGGCGCCCTGACCCGATGGCCCGCCGGCGGGCTGGCGCAGGGAGGAGATTTGCCATGTGGCCGAATCGGATCGATGCGCGCCGGGCCACCCTCGGCCTGGTCCTGGCGCTCAGCCTCGGCGCCGCGCCGGCGCACGCCGCCGGCGACCTTCGGATCGCCAACTCCGGCGAGCCCGACAGCCTCGACCCGCACCATGTCACCGGCACCTGGGAAAACCGGATCGTCGGCGACATGTTCCTCGGCCTGACCACCGAAGCGGCGGACGGCAGCGTGATTCCGGGCGCCGCCGAGAGCTGGCAGGTGAGTGACGACGGCCTGGTCTACACGTTCAAGCTGCGCGATCACAGCTGGTCGGACGGGGTGCCCGTGACCGCCGACGATTTCGTGTTCGCCTTCCGGCGCATCCTCGACCCCGCCACCGCCGCCGAATACGCCTCGCTCCTGTACACGATCAAGAACGCCAAGGCGATCAACGAGGGCGCCATCGAGGACATGAGCGCGCTCGGAGTGCAGGCGCTCGACCCCAAGACCTTGGAGTTCACACTTGAGAGCCCGACCCCTTACTTCATCGAGCAGCTGACCCACTACACCGCCTTCCCGGTCCCCAAGCACAAGGTCGAGGAGCTCGGCGACGCCTGGGTGAAGCCCGGCAACATCGTTGGCAACGGGCCCTACACGGTGGTCGAGTGGGTGCCGAACGACCACATCAAGTCGGTCAAGAACCCGGCCTTTTACGACGCCGACAACGTCTCGATCGACACCGTCACCTACTATCCGTCCGAGGAGCGCAACGCGGCCACCAAGCGGTTCCGCGCCGGCGAGATCGACGTCCAGTACGATTTCGCCTCGGAGCAGATCGACTGGCTCAAGGAGAACCTGCCGGAAGAGACCCGGATCGCGCCCTATCTCGGCATCTACTACTACGCGATCAACACCCGCGAGGCGCCGTTCGACAACCGGGGCCTGCGCCAGGCGCTGGCGCTGGCGATCGACCGCGAGGCGATCACCGACAAGATTCTGCGCACCGGCGAGCTGCCGGCCTACAGCTTCGTGCCGCCGGGCACCGGCAACTACGGCGAGCCGGCCTACGTCGACTGGAAGGATACGCCGTATGCGGACCGCTTGACCAAGGCCAAGGAGCTGCTCGCGGCCGCCGGCTTCGGCCCGGACCATCCGCTCAAGCTGACCCTGCGCTACAACACCTCCGAGACCCACAAGAAGGTGGCGATCGCGGTCGCCGCCATGTGGAAGCAGCTCGGCATCGATACCGAGCTGTTCAACAGTGAGGTCAAGGTTCACTACAAGGATATCCAGGAAGGCAATTTCCAGGTGGCGCGGGCGGCCTGGATCGCCGACTACAACGACGCCCAGAACTTCCTCTATCTGATGGACAGCGCGACCGGGGTCCTGAACTACGCGGGCTACAAGAGCCCGGAGTTTGACCGGCTGATGGCCGAGGCGTCGAAGACCGCCGATCTCGAGGGCCGCGCCCAACTGCTGCACCAGGCCGAGGCGATCGCGATGACCGACATGCCCAACATCCCGATCTACTACTACGTCTCGAAGGATCTGGTCGCCAAGTCGGTCAAGGGCTGGGTCGACAACACCAAGGACATCCACCGCACCCGCTTCCTCAGCGTCGAGCGCTGAAGCATTCGCAGCGCTAGCGGCGCGCCGGCCGCCGCCGGACTGCCGAGCATCGGGCCCGGGTTTTGGGCGCCTATGTCACCCGCCGCCTCCTGACCAGCATCCCGACCCTGCTGGTGATCGTCACGATCGCCTTCTTCATGATGCGGGTCGCCCCCGGCGGGCCGTTCGACCGCGAGCGGGCGCTGCCGGTCGAGATCGAGCGCAACGTGCTGAAAGCCTACCACCTCGATCAGCCGCTGCTGCTGCAGTACCGCGACTATCTGCTGGGCGTGCTGCGGGGCGACTTCGGGCCGTCGTTCAAATACCGGGATTTCACGGTGGCTGAGTTGCTCGCGACCGGCTTTCCGGCCAGCCTCGAGGTCGGCGGCCTCGCGATCGGGCTCGCGATCCTGCTCGGCATCAGCCTCGGCACGCTCGCGGCGCTCCGCCAGAACACCGGCTTCGACCACGCGGTGATGGCGACCGCGATGACCGGGATCACGATTCCGAACTTCGTCATGGCGCCGCTCTTGACCCTGCTCTTCGGGGTCTGGCTGCGCTGGCTGCCGGTCGCCGGCTGGAACGGCGGCGCGGCCCGCAACCTCGTCCTGCCGGTGATCGCGCTGGCGCTTCCCCAGATCGCCTACATCGCCCGCCTGACCCGCGGCAGCATGATCGAGGTGCTGCACGCCAACTACATCCGGACGGCCCGCGCCAAGGGCCTGCGCGAGCGCATCGTGGTCGTCCGCCACGCGCTCAAGGGCGCCTTGATGCCGGTCGTCTCCTATCTCGGCCCGGCGACCGCCCAGGTCGTGACCGGCTCGGTCGTCATCGAGACCATCTTCGGCATTCCTGGGATCGGCCGTTACTTCGTTCAAGGAGCCCTGAACCGTGACTATACTTTGGTGATGGGGACGGTGATCACCTATGCGGTGCTGATCATCCTGCTCAACCTCGTGGTCGACCTGCTCTACGGCCTGCTCGATCCGAAGGTGAAACAGCGATGAGCGTCGCGCTCCGCCCCGACGCGCTGCAAGCGGCTGCCGAGGTCGAGGGCCGCTCGCTCTGGCAGGACGCGCGGCGCCGACTGTTCCGCAACAAGGCGGCGGTGGTCTCGATGGTCGTGCTGGGAGTCATCGCGACCCTGGCGCTTTTCGCCCCCTGGCTCAGCCCGCACGCCTACGACGAGGTCTTCTGGGACCAGATCCAGATGCCGCCCGATTTCGCCAGCGCCCATTGGTTCGGCACCGACGGCAACGGCCGCGACCTGTTCGCGCGCACCCTCTACGGCGGCCGGGTCTCGCTCATGGTCGGCCTGCTGGCGACCGCGGTCAGCCTCGTGATCGGCGTCACCTGGGGTGCTGTCGCCGGCTATGTCGGCGGCACCGTCGACAATCTGATGATGCGCTTCGTCGACGTCATGTACTCGTTGCCTTTCATGTTCTTCGTGATCCTGCTGATGGTCGTGTTCGGCCGCCAGATCTTCCTGATCTTCATCGCGATCGGCGCGGTCGAGTGGCTGACCATGGCGCGGATCGTGCGCGGCCAGACGCTCTCGGTGAAGGCCAAGGAGTTCATCGAGGCCGCACGCGCCGCCGGCGTTCCCAACCGCAAGATCATCGCCCGCCACATCATCCCGAACGTGCTCGGCCCGGTCGCGGTCTACATCACCTTGACCGTCCCCCAGGTCATCCTCACCGAATCCTTCCTGTCGTTCCTCGGCCTCGGCGTGCAGGAGCCGCTGACCTCCTGGGGCGTCCTGATCTCGGAAGGCGCCGCCCAGATGGAATCCGCCCCCTGGCTGCTGATCTTTCCGGCCACCTTCCTCGCCATCACGCTTTTCTGCTTCAACTTCATCGGCGATGGCCTGCGCGACGCCCTCGACCCGCGCGACCGGTAGCCTTTCCCGGTGGAGCCCCGGCCAACTGCGACGTAGCTGGCCGGACGCTCCAACGGCCACGGCGTGCCGGGGCCGCTGCCGCCAGGATTGAGCTGAGATCAGCATCAGCCGGAACCGCTTCCTTCGCGCCATTGGTCGTCGCGTGCCCGATGACCAGAGGTCGCGATTCATTGTCCTCTGCGAGGAGACCGATCCATGGACTGTCCTGGCAGGGCTCGGCCAGCGCGTGCGCACGTTGAGCACGAACTCGGCATCGCGGTGCAGGTACGCGCTTGCCGCTTGGGCGACCCCGGTTGATCGCGCCGCCGAGGTGGGCGACGAAGATCGCGCATTCGGGCGTCGGCAACTTGCCCGCGGACCCGATGATGCCCGCCACCGCGGCGTCGCTGATCTGCCGCTTAACCAATCGTTAACCACGACCGGTGATAGTGGAGCCGAAGCAAACGGGTGCGCTCAGTGCGCTTATGGGCAGCGCGCGGGCCGTGGGGTGACGCGGAAGCGACGATGATCCGGCCAATGGCTGACAGCGCACGTTCGGTGCAGGCTCTGATGAGCACGGCTGCGGCCTCGCAGGCGGCCGCATGGGGGGCTGGCCGCCGGGATGGTGCGGCTCGATGATCCAGGCCGGGACCCTGTCCATGGTTGCGCCCGACCCCTCCCCGAGGATGCGGTGGCTGGCCGATCTGATTCCCGGCTTGCTGTTGCCGGTGCTGCTGGTGATCAACCCGGTCGTCGTCCAGCAGTTCACCCCGATCAACCGGTCGGTCGTCTACTACCTGCTGGCTTTGGACCTGATCTGCCTGGTCGGCCTGGCCCTGCACCTTGCCGCCAAGATGGCGCGGTTGCGCGTGCTCCACTACGCCAGCGTGTTCTGGCTCGTGACGATTCCGATCCAGTTGCTCCTGCTCGAGGTCGCCGCATTTTATTACGGGATTTACCTCAGCTCGGCGGAGAGCTTCGTGGCCGAGGATGGCGGCGGGCTGTACCTCGCTGATGATCGGCTGGGCTGGGTGCCGCGGCCGGGCGCGGTCGTGCGCCATCGCCTGCCCGGCAATTACGACGTCACCTACCACATCGATCAGCAGGGTCTGCGGGTCCAGCGGCCATCGCCGGCGGCCACCACGCAGGTCCATGTCTTCGGCGATTCGTTCACCTTCGGGCAGGGGGTCGAGGACGACGAGACCTACGCGGCCCTCCTGCAACAGGCCCTTGGGCCCGCCTACCGGGTCCTCAACTACGGCGTCGACGGCTACGGCCCGGAGCAGATGGATCTGCGGATGGAGCAGTACGCCGATCGGATCGGTCGCGGCGATCTGGTGCTCTGGGCGCCGATCAGCGAGGATCTGAAGCGGAGCTTCCTCGACCGGCGCTTCATCTGCGCGCTCGCGTCCGGACCGACGCCCCGGGTCGAGTCCGTGGCGGTGCTTGGCATCGACGGCTTCGAGCCGGTTCGGGTCGAGCAGCGCTGCAGCTGGCTGGACGTCTTTCTCGGCCGGTCGTTCCTGCCGTTCGCGAACCTCGTCAACACGGCTCTGGACTGGTTCATCCGACCGCGCCTGATCGCGAACGCCAACCGGATCCTGGCGCGCGCGGCGGCGCTGACGCGCGCGCGCGGTGCGCGCTTTGCGCTGATCTTCCTGGTGCAGCCGGGGGAATGCCTCAGTCGCAGCTACGCCTTCGATCTCGCGGGGCTGGCGCCGCCGTATCAGTCCCTGTTCGGCGCCTGCCCGGACGACCCGGCCACGATCCACCGGCTGCATTTTCCCGCCGACGGCCATTGGACCCCTGCCGGTCACCGGTGGGCGGCTCAGGCCCTGCTGGGCCTTCTGCGGGCGCTGGATGCCAAGGCAAGGATCGCCGCCGGTACCGAGCACCAGCCACGATCAGGGGCTCCAGCTTCTGAGACCGGCTCGGCGCTGGACGCGCCGGTCACCAGCCAAGCCGCAGGACGACGAGCCCGTTCGTCCAGGACTCAATCCCAGAGCGTGTCGACGGGGTAGCGGCGGATCGCCGCGTCGCAGGTCACCAGGGTCAGGCGCTCGTGGCGCGCCTGGGCGATCAGCAACCGGTCGAAGGGATCGCGGTGCAGGAGCGGCAGCCGCGCCATCTCGAGGCCGTCAGCGATGCGCACGGGCAGCTCCTCGAAGGCGGCATCCACGAGGGCTCGGGCCAGTTCGGCGAGCGGCAATCGCAATCGCCCGAGGGCGACCTTGATGGCGATCTCCCAGGTCGATGCCGCGCTCACGAAGACCATGACGCCCGGCTGATCGAAAGCGTCGCGGACGGTCGTAGACAACCGCTCCGGCGCCTCGAGCGCCCAGATCAGGCTGTGGGTATCGAGCAGCAGTCTCAGGGCCACTCCGTGCCGTCCTCCTTGACTCTCCCTTCGAACAGGTCGAGCAGGTCGTCCGGCAGCGGCGCGTCGAAGTCGTCGGCGATCCAGACCTTGCCCTTGAGCGTACCCAGCTTTCGCTTCGGCGGCGCCGCCCCCGCGGGGATCAGGCGCGCGACCGGCCGGCCATGGCGTGTGATCACGATCTCCTCACCGGCGTTGACCTGATCGATCAAGCGAGACAGGTGAGTCTTGGCAGCGTAGACGTTGACATGCATGGTCGGCCAGCTCCGTCTGATCTGACCAAACTAGATCAGAATGCCCGCGAGCACAACCTTGAGTGCGCTTCTCCAGGTCCAGGATCTGACCACCCGCTTCGCCACGCCGGAGGGTGAGGTCGCGGCCGTGAGCGCGGTCAGCTTCAGCATCGACCAGGGGGAAAGCGTCGGCGTGGTCGGCGAGAGCGGCTCGGGCAAGACCCAGGCCTTCCTCTCGATCATGGGGCTGCTTGCCCGGAACGGCCGCTGCACCGGCAGCGCCTGCTTTCGCGACCAGGAGCTGCTGGACCTGCCGCCCCGGCAGCTGAACAAGGTCCGCGGCGTCAAGCTCACGATGATCTTCCAGGACCCGATGACCTCACTCAACCCCCACCTCAAGATCGCGCGCCAGATGACCGAGGTCCTGATCGAGCACCGGGGCCTCGGCGAGCAGGCGGCGCGCCGGCGCTCGCTCGAGCTGCTCGACCGGGTCGGCATCCCGGCCGCAAGGCAACGGATCGACCTCTACCCGCACGAGTTCTCGGGCGGCATGCGCCAGCGGGTGATGATCGCGACAGCACTGCTCTGCGAGCCGGAGCTGGTGATCGCGGACGAGCCGACGACCGCCCTCGACGTCACTGTCCAGGCGCAGATCCTGGAGCTCTTGCAGCAGCTCCGGCGCGAGCTCGGCATGGCGATCGTCGTGATCACCCACGACCTCGGCGTGGTCGCCGGGCTCGCCGAGCGGGTTCTCGTGATGTACGCCGGGCGGATCGTCGAGCAGGGCCCCGTGCAGGCGATCTTCGACGATCCGCAGCATCCGTACACGCTCGGGCTGCTGCGCTCGATGCCCCGCCTGGACGCGGCGGCCGCGGGTGAGCTGATGGCGATCCCGGGCCAGCCGCCCAATCTCCAGGCGCTGCCGGCGGGTTGCGCCTTCCGCGAGCGCTGCGACTTCGCGTTCGAGCGCTGCGCCGAACGGCCGGAGTTGCGCACCTTCGCGGCCGGCCGCCGGAAGGCCTGCCATCGGGAACGGCTGACGTGAGCACGCCCCTGCTCGCGGTCGAGAACCTCCGGGTCCACTTCCCGGTTGCGGTCGGCGGCCTGCTGCGGCGGCGCCACCTGTGGCTCAAGGCGGTCGATGGCGTGAGCTTCGCGCTCGCGCCCGGCGAGACGCTCGGCGTCGTCGGCGAGTTGGGTTGCGGCAAGTCGACCCTCGGGCGCGCGCTCCTCCGCCTGATCGAGCCGACCGCGGGCCGTGTGGTCTGGCTCGGCGAAGACCTCGCGGCGCTCGATGCGGAAGGCCTTCGCCGCCAGCGCCGGGCGATGCAGATCGTGTTCCAGGACCCGCTCGCCGCACTCGACCCGCGCATGACCGTCGGCGACATCATCGCCGAGCCGCTCAGCACCCACGAGCCCGGCCTCGGCCGCGCCGCGATCCGGGCGCGCGTCGCGGACATGCTGGCCAGGACCGGCCTCGCGCCGCAGATGATCAACCGCTATCCGCATGAGTTCTCGGGCGGCCAGTGCCAGCGCATCGGTGTCGCCCGGGCGATGATCCTCGAGCCCAGGCTGATCGTCTGCGACGAGCCGGTCTCGGCGCTCGACGTCTCGATCCAGGCGCAGATCATCAACCTGTTGATGCGCCTGCAGCGCGAGTTCGGCCTCTCCCTGCTGTTCATCAGCCACGACCTCGCGGTGGTCCGCCACATCAGCCACCGCATTCTGGTGCTCTACCTCGGTCGGACGATGGAGGTCGCGGGCCGCGACACGCTGTACGCCGCGCCGCGCCATCCGTACACCAAGGCGCTGATCTCGGCGGTGCCGATCCCGGACCCGAAGCTCGAGCGCCGCAAGCAACGGCTCGTGCTGAGCGGCGATCTGCCGTCGCCGCTCGCGCCGCCATCGGGCTGCGTGTTCCGCACCCGCTGTCCGCTCGCGATCCAGCGCTGCACCGAGGAGGCGCCGGCGATCGAGGAGGTCGGGCGCGGCCACCAGGTCGCCTGCCACCGCTGGCGCGAGGTGTGATCGGCGGCGTTGACCGCGCGCAACGGCTCATGCTAGCAACGCGCTAGCGAGCAAGGAGTGAGCCATCATGGCGCAGGTAATCGTCCGCAATCTCCCCGACGACGTGGTCGCGCGGCTGAAGGCGCGGGCGGCACGACAGAAGCGCTCGCTGGAGCAGGAGCTGCGTGAGATTCTGAGCGAGGCAGCGCGCCCGTCGCGGGCCGAGATCATCGCCGAAATCGATCGCATCCGGGCCATGACGCCCCAGAAGCTGCAGTCGGATTCGACCGACCTGATCCGCGAGGATCGAGACCGCGGATGGGATTGATCGTCGACGCAAGTGTCGCGGTCAAGTGGTTCATCGACGAGACCGATTTCGAGGCGGCCCATCTGATCCTGGATCGCGAGGCGGGTCTGCTCGCCCCCGATCTCCTGGTCGTCGAGGTCTGCAACACGGCGTGGCGGCGCGCGCGCCTCGGGGACATCAGCCCGGCCCAGTGTCGTGCGATCGCCGATCGGATCGTCAAGACGCCAGTCGAAATGCGCCCGAACGCGACGCTCGCTCCGGCCGCAGCTTCGATCGCGCTCGCTCTCGACCACGCCATCTATGACTGCTTCTATCTGGCTTTGGCCGAATCGGAGGGGCTGCGGCTCGTCACCGCGGATCGGCGGTTTCTGGCCAAACTGGCAGGAACGCGCTGGCAGGACCACGCGGTCGTGCTGGGGCAACGCCTGATCGGCCCATCAGAGAGTTGGGGACGGGGCGATGATGGTCGTGGTGTTCCAGGTCAGGATGCGCGAAGGGCGGGCGCGGGACTACTTCGATCTCGCGGCCGCGCTCCGGCCCGAGCTCGAGCGGATCGACGGCTTCCTCTCGGTCGAGCGCTTTCAGAGCCTGGCCGAGCCCGGCAAGTACGTCTCGCTGTCGTTCTGGCGCGACGAAGCGGCGATCGAGGCCTGGCGGGCGGAGCGCCGCCACCGGCTGGCGCAGGCGAAGGGCAAAGAGGAGATCTTCGCGGACTTCCGGATTTCGGTCGCCGAGGTCGTGCGCGACTACACTCTGGCCGATCGGGCGGGCGCGGCGGCGGCCGACACGTCCCTTTGATCAGGCCGATGGAGCCTGGATCGTCGGCTCCAGGCGCCGGAGCACCTCGCGCGCGTCGTACGCGTCCTGGTCGGCCGCCGGCTTGTCGCCCTGGAACGTCAGGATGTCCAGCGAGACCGTATAGCCCGCGGGGTAGCCGCCGCCGAAGATGCTCGAGAGCCCGATGCCGAGGCCGCCCGAGCCGCCGCCGATCCCGACGCCGACCGAAGGCCCGCCGCCGGCGCCGCCCCGCGAGTCCGTGCTCCGGCTCGCCACCTTGAAGTAGTCGTCGCCGTTCGCCACCGTCAGCTCCGCGGCCCGGTAGAGCGCATAGTCCCGCACGCGATCGAGCGGGGTCGCCGAGTTGCCGGCGAACGATACGCGATAGCGATTGCTCTCGATCTGCTGGTCGCGGTAGCCGAGGTCGTCGATGGCGGCGCGGTACGGGGTCGGCGAGGCGCAGGCGGCGAGCGCCAGCAGGACCGCGATGCCGCCAAGCCGCTGCGCCAGGGTCACGAGGAGCTCTCCTTGGGCAGCACGATCGTCGGGCCGAGCCGGCGCAGGACGTCCCGGGCATCGTAGGCCTTGAGGTCGCCCGCCGGCTTCTCGCCGTCGCCCATCACGATGTCGCCGAACGCGGTGTAGCTGTCGATCGGATAGGCGGAATAGCTCGAGGGGCCGAACCCGACGAAGCCGTTCGCCGAATTCCGGGGCACGAAGCCGAAGCTATCGAAGCCGGTGCCTTGATAGGCGGTCGAGCGCTCGAGGTCCTGATTGACGACCGTGAAGTAGTCGTGATGGGACTCCAGCGTGAGCTGGGCGGCGCGATACAGGAGATAGTTCTGGACGACATCACGCGGGGTGACCGAGTTGCCGGCGAAACTGACGCGATAGCGGTGGTTCTCGATCTGCTGCTCGGCGTAGCCGAAGCCACCGGCCGCCGGCTGATAGGGGGTCGGCGTCGCACAGCCGGCGAGCCATGCACTCATGATCACGGCCAACAGCAACGAGCTCGGTCTGGCCACGGGTGATGCCTCGACGGGGTCAGCTCCAGTCAGTTTGAATATGGCCCACGCGGTCGCACGCTCCAAGAGCCGGGGGTCCGGGAGGGTCACGATCGCGGCCCGAGCCGCAAGGCGGCAACGGAGCGATCCGCGATTCCGCCCGCCTAGATCTCGCGACCGAGCAGGGTCTCGTCGAACGGCAGGTGCGAGAGCAGCTCGACCCCGCGCTCGGTCACCAGCACCTGCTCCTCGAGCTTGACGCCATCCGCGCCCGCCTCGGCGCCGATGTAGCTCTCGACGCAGAGGGTCATACCCGGCTCGATCCGCCCGTCGTAGCCTTGGTCGAAGTCCTGACGGTGCAGGATGTAGGGGTACTCCCCGGTCATGCCGACGCCGTGGGCGAGGACGAAATAGCGGTTGCCGGCATAGGCCTCGGGGATCGGCCAGGCCTGCTCGCTGAGCTCACGGAAGGTCATGCCCGGGCGGATCAGGGCGAGGTTGGTCTGCACCTGCTCGTAGGCGAGACGGTAGAGCTTGCGCTGCTCGGCCGTGGGCCGGCCGCGGCCGCAAAAGAAGGTGCGGGAAAAATCGGCGTAATAGCCGAAGCGGCCGACCACGTCGGTATCGAGGGCCACCAGATCGCCGTTCTCGATCTGGCGGCGGCCGGCCTCGTTGAACCAGGGGTTAGTGCGCGGTCCCGAGCTCAGCAGCCGGGTCTCGACGTAGTCGCCGTCCTGCTCGATCACGCTCTTGTGCAGCAGAGCCCAGAGCTGGTTCTCGCTCATCCCGGATCGGAGCGCCTCCCGCATCAGGGCGACCCCCCGCTCGACCGCGGCCAGCGAGGCGCGGATGCAGGCGAGCTCCTCGGGCAATTTGATCGCGCGGGCGCGCTCGATCGGGTCCTGCGCGTCCGACAGCTCAAAGCCCTCGGCGGCGAGCGCGGCGGCGGCGGCATAGTTGACCCGCTCGATCGCGAGCCGCCGGCTGCCGCCCCCGTGGCGGCGCGCCAGATCCGCGATCTCGGCCGCCCAGAGCCTGGCCTGGTCCTCGACCCGCGGGCCGGCGGCGGCGAAGGAAACGGTGATCGCGGGCCGGATCTCATCGATCGTCTCGAGGCCTGCGGCGAGGTGATGGCAGCCCGGGAACTCGAACAACACGACCGGCCCTTCGCTCGCGACGAACAGGTAGCGCGCCGGGTTGCGGGCGTGGAACACCTGCATGTTGCGGGCCCCGGTCGCGTAGCGGATGTTGACCGGGTCGACCAGCACGCAGCCCGCGAGATCTCGCGCTTTCAGCTGCTCGCGCACGCGCCCGAGCCGGCCCAGCCGCAGGCCTGCGAGATCGACGCCGTCGTTCAGATCCATGACCGTTCGCCCGTCGCTCTGATCATGCCTTG
The DNA here is from genome assembly GCA_963757395.1 of uncultured Alphaproteobacteria bacterium. Taxonomy (GTDB): domain Bacteria; phylum Pseudomonadota; class Alphaproteobacteria; order Geminicoccales; family Geminicoccaceae; genus DATAOG01. The sequence goes on along the minus strand of CAVWRK010000025.1, from coordinate 176,278 downwards.
CCGGCATCGTCGAGCAGCGTCCTCAGCCGATAGATCAGCTCGAGCGCCGCGCGCGGTGTGAGCTCGTCGGGGTTGACGGCCGCGAGCGCGGTTTCGAGCGGCGAGGGTTCGGAGGCCGCCGGCGTCTGGCCTCGGGATCGCGGGCGGGCGGCCGCGGCCGCGAACAGCGGCAGGTCCTCGGCGAGCCGCGCCGGCGCGCCCTTGGCCTCGCCCTGCTCGAGGTGATGCAACACCTCCTCGGCGCGCGTCAGCACCGGCGCCGGCAGGCCGGCGAGCCGGGCCACGTGGACGCCATAGGAGCGGTCGGCGGCGCCATCCGCGACCTCGTGCAGGAAGACCACGTCGCCCTGCCATTCCTTGACCCGCATGGTCCGGCAGACCAGGTGCTCGAGCTTGGCGGCGAGCGCCGTCAGCTCGTGGAAGTGGGTCGCGAACAGGCCGCGGCAGCGGCTGACCTCGTGCAGGTGCTCGACCACCGCCCAGGCGATCGAGAGGCCGTCGAAGGTCGCCGTGCCGCGGCCGATCTCGTCCAGGATCACGAGGCTCTTCTCGGTCGCCTGGTTCAGGATCGCCGCGGTCTCGACCATCTCGACCATGAAGGTCGAGCGGCCGCGCGCCAGATCGTCGGCCGCGCCGACCCGCGAGAACAGGCGGTCGACGACGCCGATCCGGGCCGATTCGGCGGGCACGAAGGCGCCGATCTGGGCGAGCACCGCGATCAGCGCGTTCTGGCGCAGAAAGGTGCTCTTGCCGGCCATGTTGGGCCCGGTCAGCAGCCAGAGGCGCTCGTTGCCCGAAAGCCTCGCGTCGTTGGCGATGAAGGGCTTGGCCTCGCGGGCGAGCGCCTGCTCGACCACCGGGTGGCGGCCGGTCCGGATCTCGAAGGCGTCGCCCTCCTCGACCTCCGGGCGGCAATAGCGCTCTTCGGCCGCGAGTTCGGCCAGCCCGGCGGCGACGTCGAGCCGGGCGATCGCCTGCGCCGTCCGGGCGATCGCTTCGGCCTGCGCCAGCACCGCTTGCGAGAGCTCCTCGAACAGCCGCAGCTCGAGGGTCAGCGCGCGCTCGGCCGCGCTCGCGATCTGGCTCTCGAGCCCGGCGAGCTCGGCGATGCTGTAGCGCGTGGCGCCCGCCATGCTCTGGCGCTGGACGAAATGCGCCGGCACTTTGGCGAGGTGGGGCGCGGTTACCTCGATGTAGTAGCCGAGCAGGTTGTTGTGCCGGATCTTGAGCGAGCCGATGCCGGTCTCCTGCTGGGTGCGCGCCTCGAGCGCTGCGATGTGGCGGCGTGCCTGATCGCGGAGCGTCCGCAATCGGTCGAGCTCGACCTGCCAGCCGGCGGCGATGAAGCCGCCATCGCGCGCGAGGAACGGCGGCTCCGGGATCAGGGCCGCTTCGAGCTTGGCCACGAGGTCGGCCTGACCATCGATCGCCTGGCCGCTCGCGGCGAGCGGCGAGCCGCTGCTGGCAAGGCGCTGCTTGATCCGGCCGGCGCTGGCGAGCCCGGTCTTGATCGCGAGCAGGTCGCGCGGGCCACCGCGGCCGAGCGAGAGCCGCGAGAGCGCGCGCTCGAGATCCGGGCAGCCCTTGAGCGCCTGGCGCAGATCGGCGCGCAACGCCGGGTCGTCGACCAGCGCCTGGACCGCTTCGAGCCGGCGTCGGATCGGCTCGGCGCGGGCGAGCGGTGCGGCCAGACGCGCCGCCAGCAGCCGGCCGCCAGCCCCGGTCACCGTCTTGTCGATCGCGGCCAGCAGGCTGCCCTGACGCTCGCCCGAGAGATTGGTGAGCAGCTCGAGATTACGCCGGGTCGCGGCGTCGATCAAAAGGTGGGTGCCGGGCGCCACCCGCCTGGGCGGGGCGAGCCGCGGCAGCCGGCCCTTCTGGGTCAGCTCGACATAGGCGAGCAACGCCCCGCTCGCCCCAAGCTCGGCGCGCGAGAAGGCGCCGAAACCGTCGAGGGCGGCGACCCCGAAGCTCGCCTTGAGGCGCCGTTCGCCGGCGAGCGAATCGAACTCGCGATCGGGCAATGGCGTCAGGCGCTCGCCGAGGTCGCGCCAGGCCGGGCAGAGCGCCTCGGCCGCGAGCAGGCCCTCGGGCAGGAGCAGCTCGCCCGGCCCGATCCGCGCGAGCTCGGCCGCGAGCGTGCCGCCCTCGACCGGGCCGGTCAAAAAATCGCCGGTCGAGATGTCGAGCCAGGCAAGCGCGAGGCTCTGCTGAGAGCGCCCGAGGGCGACCAGGAAATTGTGCCGCCTCGCCTCGAGCAGGCTGTCCTCGGTCAGCGTGCCGGGGGTCACCACGCGGACCACCGCACGCTCGACGAGCGACTTGGCGCCGCGCCTGCGGGCGACCGCCGGGTCCTCGGTCTGCTCGCAGATCGCGACCTTGAAGCCCTGCCGGATCAGGCGCTCGAGATAGCTCTCGGCGCTGTGCACCGGCACGCCGCACATCGGGATGTCGTCGCCCTGATGGCGGCCGCGCCTGGTCAGCGCGATGTCGAGGGCGGGAGCGGCCCGCCTGGCGTCCTCGAAGAACAGCTCATAGAAATCGCCCATGCGGAAGAACAGCAGGCAGTCCGGGTGCTCCGCCTTGAGCGCCTGGTACTGGACGATCATCGGCGACGCGCCCGCCGCGACGCCCGCCCCCGGCTCGCCCGGAGCGCCGTTCCCGTCCCGCTGCTCGCGTCTGGCCCTCACCGCACCCCGGCCACAGATGGATTTTCGAACGGCCGCAAGACTAGCAGGGGTGCGCGCCGATCCCTAGCCTGACCCCGCCCCGAGCAGGCGCTCGACCTCCACCGGCAGGCCCGCGGGCCCGAACGGATTGACGAAGGTCACGACGCCGAGCGTGCGGCCGCTCTGAAAATCCTCGCTCAGAAGGTAACGACAACCCGCCGCCCGCGCGACCGCCCACAACATGGCGTCCCAAAAGGGAACTCGATGCTCTGCGACCGCGGTCAAAGCCGCCCGCAGCGTTTCCGGGGTTGCATGAACGATCCGATAGACCTCCGCCCAGGCTTCGACCGCTCTGGTCGCAGCCGGCAAGGATACACCTGCCTTACGACTCGAGACCCACACGAACTCGGCGAATGACTGGAGCACAAGCACGCAATCCGCCCCCGACGCGCGGGCACGCAGGTGCCGGGCAATCTGGTGGCGGGGGGGTCGGATCGTCGATCACAGCATAAACCAGGACGTTGGTGTCGAATGTGATGCGGACGCTATCGATCATAGATTTCATCGCGCGTCCAACGCAGCTCCCCGTTCGTCCGGGGGGCGTTCGCCATGAGTTCGAGCATGCGTTCGTAGGCAGCCCACCATTTGGCATCTTTGATCTTGCCGGCGCCAGGCTCCTGCGTGAGCCGGGCGGCCGCGGCGGGTGATGATCACCTCGTGGCCTTCTTCGACGGCTTTGATATGCTTGGCGAGGTGGTGATTGGCCTCGCGCAGCCCGATCGTGTAGCGCACGCGCATGCCTCATGTAGCACTTCGGCCGCAATGTAAGACATTGTTCGGCATGCCGTCCAGCGATAGCTTGAGAAGCTCGGCCGGCTCGTGCCTTGCCTTTCTCGTTCGGCGCGGCGAATTTGAAAACGCAAATCCGGAGCGATCGCCGCTACGGGAGGAATCGGGCCGTGACGGACGGACCTCGACGGGAGCTCGTGTCGACCGAGGGCATGGTCGACTACGATCGCAACTCGCAAATGCAGGAACAGATGGTCCGCAGCAATGCGGAGTGGCTGCGCACCCTGGTCGAGCGGATCGGGGTCGTCGCACCGCAGTTCATCGTGGTGGACTATGGTTGCGGTCCGGGGCGCAGCACGCTCGACACCGTCCGCCCAGTGATCGAAGCGTACCGACGCCTCGACCCGAGCGGCCCGATGGTGATCCGCCACGCCGATCAGGCAGGCAACGACTGGAACGCGCTGTTCGCGCTCGTGTTCGGGCCTGACGGCTATCAGCGTGCCGGCTCGGGCATTCGTACCGAAGCCGCGGTCGGATCGTTCTACCAGCCGATGGCGACCCCGGGCTCGGTCGCGCTCGGCATCTGCTTCGCCGCGAGCCACTGGCTGAGCCGTGGGCTTGCGCCCCGTTCGCCGGGCACGGTGTGGTTCGCCGATCTGAGCGGCGAAGCGCGCGCCGAGATGGCCGCGCTCGCCCGGGCCGACTGGACGCAGTTCCTGCGCTGTCGCGCCGGGGAACTGCGCCCCGGCGGGTTCGCCATCGTGTCCACGCTGGGCAGCGTATCGGATGCCGGCGAGCCGAACGGCATCCGGGCGTCCGCCAGCAAGCTCTACCGCGCCGTCTTCGACGTCGCCCACCAGATGGTCCGCGCCGGCTCGCTCGAGCAGTCGGCGCTCGACCATTTCGTCTTCCCCCTCTGGTTTCCGACCGCGGACGAGATCCGAGCGCCGATCGACCGGGAGCCGGATCTGGCAGAGGCCTTCGAGGTGGTCGAGGCGAGGGTGGCGCCGGTGCAGCCGCACGGCCAGGACGTCTACGAAGACAAGCTCGGCGATCCCGCGACCTACGCCCGGCTGTATGCGGGTTACGTGCGCGGCTTCGGCAAATCATCCCTGCGGCTGCATCTGTTCCGACATTCGGCGAAAGACGCGGCAGCGATCGACGGCCTCACCGAAGAGTTCTTCCGCCGCTTCACCCGCTACTACCAGGACGAGCCCGGTCGACACGCCTCCGAAACGCTGATCGCCACTCTCGTGCTGCGCCGGCGCTGAGGTATGGGCCCGCCGGCGTCGGTGGGCTCTGCAGTCCAGGTGACCCGAGATGACCGATCTGCCGATCGTCGATGCGCACCAGCACTTCTGGGATCTCGCGCGCAACTATCTGCCGTGGCTGTGCGACCCTGAGCCGATCCCGTTCCGCTATGGCGACTACAGCGCGCTCAGGCGCAACTACCTGCCCGCGGACTACTTCCGCGACGCTGCCGGCCACGACGTCGTCAAGACGGTCTATGTCGAGACCGAGTGGGACCCGCGCGACCCGGTCGGCGAGACCCGTTGGCTACAGGAGATCATCGAGCAGAGCGGCTTTCCGCACGGGATCGTGGCCGGGGCCCGGCTCGATGATCCCGACATCGAGGCCGTGCTCGCGGGCCATTGCGCGTTTGCGCGCGTGCGCGGCATCCGCCACAAGCCCAAGGTCGCGCCGTCCCCGGATCGGGTGGAGAAAAACGCGCCCGGGTCGATGGGCGATCCCGCCTGGCGGCGCGGCTTTGCTCTGCTGCAGAAGTACCGCCTGTCGTTCGACCTGCAGGCTCCCTGGTGGCATCTCGAGGAGGCGGCCACCCTCGCGCGCGATTTCCCGGGCACGCCGATCATCCTCAATCACACCGGCCTGCCGGCCGACCGCAGTGCTGAAGGCCTCGAAGGCTGGCGCCGGGCGATGGCGACGCTCGCCGCCTGCCCCAACGCCGCGGTCAAGATCTCGGGCCTCGGGCAACCCGGCAGACCCTGGACGGTCGAAGCCAACGGCCCGGTGGTGCGCGCCACGATCGAGACCTTCGGCATCGAGCGCTGCATGTTCGCGAGCAACTTTCCGGTCGATGGTCTCGGCGCCACGTTCGATGCCATTTTTTCGGGCTTCAAAGCGATCGTCCGCGATCTGCCCGAGACCGATCAGCGCCGTCTGTTCCACGACAACGCGGTCCGGATCTACTGCTTGTAGGATCGAAGTGGACGCGGATCAGCCGCTTTCGAGGGCCCGGCGGACGTTGGCGGCGGTCACAGCCGAGACGCGCAGATCGCATTCCTCGGTGCGGCCGGCGATATGCGGCGTCAGAATCAGGTTGGGCAGGCCCGTAAAGCGCGCCGCCGCCTCGGCCGTGAGCGGCTCGTCCGCGAACACGTCCAGAGCGGCCCCGCCGAGGCGTCCGGCACGGAGCGCCTCGGCCAGCGCCGCCTCGTCGACAATGCCGCCGCGCGCGGCGTTGATCAGGAGCGCGCCCGGCTTCATGGCCGCGATCGCCTCTGCGTCGATCACGCCCCGGGTCGAGGGCGAAAGCGGCAGATGCAGGCTCACGATGTCGCTCACCTCGAGCAGCTGCCGGAGGCTCGTGGCGTAGCTCGCGCCGAGCCAGGCCCGGTCGCCCTTGGGGATGTTCGGGTCGTAGGCGCTGACCAGCATGTCGAGCGCGCGCGCCTTGGCCGCGACCACCCGGCCGATCGAGCCGAAGCCGACCAGGCCGAGCCGCTTGCCCGCGATCTCCCGGCCGATCAGCCGCTCGCGCGGCCAGTCGCCGCGCCGGACCTCGGCGCTGGCGAAATAGGCGCCGCGCAGCAGCACCATGGCGGTGGCGAGCACGTATTCGGCGACCGAGACGTCGTTCGCCCCGGTCGCGGGCAGCACCTGGATGCCGCGCGCGCGGCAGGCTTCGAGGTCGATGTTGTCGAGGCCGACGCCGAGCCGGCCGATCGCCTCGAGCTGTCGCCCCGCCTCGAGCACAGCCCCCCGCACCTGGGTGCGATTGCGGACGATCAGCGCCCGCGCCGGCGCGAGAAGCGCGCAGAGCTCATCCGGCCGCTCGAACAGGGTCGGGTCGTAGCGCAGGTCGAAGTCGGCAGCCAGATCGTCGACCGCCTTCGGCTCCATGAACTCGCTGATCACGATCTCGGCCACGTCGCCCTCGCAAGGGGATCGCAGGTGCGGGCCGGATCAGGGGGCCGGCTCGAGGAACTCGCTGGCGACATAGGCTTGCTGACCATCGCCGAGACGCACCTCCGCCCAGCCTGCATCCTGGCCCAGCACCTGCAGCCGGGCCCCCGGGACGAGGATGCCGAGCCGGTGGGCATCGACGCTCGGACCATCCCGGTAGTTGAGCGCGGTGGTGGTGACGAACAGCACCGGCTTGGGCTCGCGCGTCGGCCTCGATGGCTCCGGGTCTGGTCGGGTCTCGAGAGCGGCGGTCCGGTCTGGTCCGGCCGCGGGCTCGACCGGCGAGGCCGCGGGCGCCACCGGCTCGCTCGTCGACTCGGCCGGCTCGATCGCAGACTCGGCCGCCTTGGTCGCGGGCTCGGTCGGGTCGGAAACCGGCGTCGCGATGTCCCGAAGGTTGGCCAGGAGCTCGGCCAGCTCGCCGCGGGCCTGCATCTCCGCCGGTCGCAGCTCCGCGACCTCGGGCGGGGTCGCGGCGCCGGGGTCGCTGACGCGCGGCTCGGTCGCGGCCAGCCCGACCCCAGACCTTCGGGCCGATGCCGGCTCGGTGCGGGCGACCGCGGTCCTGGCCGCCAGGCGCTCGATCGCCTCGGCGGTCACCGCCTCCGAGGGCAGGCCGAGGCAATCCTGGGCCGCCGGGCGCATGCGCTGCTCGGTCGCCGCGATCAGGCCGCGATTCTCGGCCTGCTGGGCGGCGATCAGACGGTCGCGCTGCGCCGCCAGGCGCTCGCACGGATGCTCCTGCGTCTGGACCCGGACCTCGGCCGAGAGCGCCGCCAGGGTCCCGGGGCGGAGGCTGAACGCCAGGCAGCTGGCGAAGAACGCGACCAGCGCCGCGGCCCCCAGCCTGGACGCCAGCAGGCCCGTCGGGACCCACGGCCGGGCCGCGACGCGCTCCGGTCTGATGCGTAGCAGGTGCAGGCCGAGGGCGAGCAAGCCGATCAGGAGCAACCCGATGCTGACGTAGCGGATGCCATCATAGACCAGCCGATCGGTCGATCTGATCACCAGGACACCGCCGTCGTCCCGAATTTCGACGACCGCATTCCGGTTGCGCTCGCTCCAGCCGTCGATCACCAGATTGACCTCGGCCAGCCGGGCGGCCGCCGTTTCGGTCAGCCGATCGATGCGCCGGGTGCGCTCCGGATCGAGGGCGGCCCCGGGCTCGGCGGCGATCGCGTGCAGCTCGTCGGTCGCCGCATGGGCGATGTCGGCCAGCAGGTTCAGATCGTAGACCAGGGTCGGATCGGCGATCGGCACGCGATCGCCTTCGAGCCGGTCAAGGGCGCGGGCGATCGCCTGGCCGGTCAGATGGAGGTCGGTGCTGATCGTGGTCTGCACCTGACGCGGCGCGCCATTGAGGGCGTTCGCCATGTCCTCCAAGGCCGCCCGCACCTCGGCGACCGCGGCTTCGAGGCCCAGCGGATCGGTCGCAGCGGCGATCGGCAACAGGGGAATCAGGGTCAAGACGAGCAGGCAGCTCCAAAGCCATGCTCGGAACCCGAACCAAAAAATACCGTCCAGCCTACGCCTCACCTGCGGCTCCGATCGTGTCACGGGTCCTGACCGAGGGGCCGACCGCCTGCGGTGCCGAGCCCGCCGCCACCGCGACGGCAGGTGGGCAAACCTACCATGGTCGATGCGCCGGTGGTAGAGGTTGTGCGCCGATCCGGTGCGGGCGCGCTGCCCAAGTTGCCTGCGGCGCTGGCCTTATCTATGGTCAAGACTGACAGACAGCGAGGGAGCGCGCTGGCACCGGTCGGCGGTCGGCGTCCGGCGCCCGGTGAGATCGAGGGATGGCCGAGACCAGAGGCGAGATCCGCAAGCACCGTCACCCCGGCCGCGGCCAGGGGCGCGGCTCGGCACGGCCCAAGGGCCGCCAGGTCGATCCGGCAGCCCTCGAGGCGGTGCAGGCGCTGCTCGCCGACCGGCCCCGGCAGCGCGATCTCCTGATCGAGCACCTGCACCGGATCCAGGACCACTTCGGCCATCTCTCGGCGGCCCATCTCGCGGCGCTCGCCCAGGAGATGCGCTTGGCCCAGACCGAGGTCTACGAGGTCGCGACCTTCTACGCCCATCTCGACGTGGTCAAGGAGGGCGAGCCGTCGCCGCCGATGCTGACGGTCAGGGTCTGCGACAGCCTGACCTGCGAGCTGATGGGCGCCGGCGCGCTGATCGCCGGCCTGAAGGCCGGTCTCGACCCAGGGCGGGTCCGGGTGGTCCGCGCGCCTTGCATGGGGCATTGCGACACAGCGCCGGTCGCCGAGGTCGGCCATCACTACATCGACCACGCGAGCGCGGCCGAAGTGAGCCTCGCGGTCGAGGCCGGCCGGACCCATGCCGACATCCCGGATGCCTGTCCCTTCGAGCGCTACGTCGAGGGCGGCGGCTATCGCCTGCTGCGGCGCTACCTCGGGCAGGATGGGGCCAGTCACGACGCCGATCAGGCGGTGCTCGACCTGCTCGAGGCGCTCAACACCTCGGGGCTGCGCGGCCTGGGTGGCGCCGGCTTTCCGACCGGGCGCAAGTGGCAGCTGGTCAGGCAGGGGCCGAAGCCCCGCTATCTCGCGGTCAACGCCGACGAGGGCGAGCCCGGCACGTTCAAGGACCGCTACTATCTCGAGCGCGACCCGCACCGCTTCCTCGAGGGCGCGCTGATCGCCGCCTGGTCGATCGAGGCCGAGGCCGTCTACATCTATCTCCGGGACGAGTACCCCGGCGTCCGCGAGGTCCTGCTGCGCGAGATCCCGAAGCTCGAGGCGGCGGGTCTGGCGAAGCCCGGCTACCTGGTGCTCCGCCGGGGGGCCGGCGCCTACATCTGCGGCGAGGAATCGGCGATGCTCGAGAGCATCGAGGGCAAGCGCGGCCTGCCGCGCCACCGCCCGCCCTACGCCGCCGAGGTCGGCCTGTTCGGCCGCCCGACCCTGATCAACAATGTCGAGACCCTGTACTGGATCCGGGACATCGTCGAGCAGGGCCCGGAGTGGTTCGCGAACCAGGGCCGGCACGGCTCGAAGGGCCTGCGCAGCTACTCGGTCTCGGGCCGGGTCGAGCAGCCCGGGGTCAAGCTCGCGCCGGCCGGCATCACGGCGAACGAGCTGATCGCCGAGTTCTGCGGCGGCATGGCCGACGGCCACCGCTTCAAGGCGTACCTCCCGGGCGGCGCCTCGGGCGGCATCCTGCCGGCGAGCATGGCGGACATCCCGCTCGATTTCGGCCAACTGGAAAAGCACGGCTGCTTCGTCGGCTCGCACGCGGTCGTGGTGCTCTCCGACCAGGACGACGTCAAGGCGGCCGCCCTCAACCTGCTCCGCTTCTTCGCCGACGAGAGCTGCGGTCAGTGCACGCCCTGCCGGGTCGGCTGCGAGAAGGCGGTCAAGCTGATGGAGCGCGCGACCTGGGACGCTGCGCTTCTCGAAGAGCTCTGCCGCACGATGGCGGACGCCTCGATCTGCGGCCTCGGCCAGGCCGCCCCCAACCCGATCCGCTCGGTGGTCAAGTTCTTCGAGGGCGACGTCCGGCCAGATCAGTAGCCATCGGCGGCCCCGAACGCCCCGCCTGCGAACACAAGAGCCCGGGCGTCTCCGAAAAGGTTCTCACACGTCAGGGACCTTTGCGCCGATGACCTGAAGCTTTCCCGCAGCGTCAATCTCATGGTTCGTCAGGGGCGTGAGCTCCACCGGATCACCGAACAGTTTCGGGAGCTTTGCGAAGCCGGACAGCGGGCAACTGACATCGACACCCGCCCGGGCCGGAGTTCGAGCGGGTACGCGCCGAAGCAGAACCCGCCTCCGCGCGTCCGGAAAAATCAGCGGTAACCACGTGAGCAGGGGGCCGGTCATTCGGACGGCCAAGGCCGTCCCCTCAGGTCAAACCGACGCGATGTCGGTGACCTTGAGGTCGAACTTCTGAGCGTCGAGCGGCTGGACGTTGCGGAGATCGGCCTCGGCCGGCGACAGGCCCCCGAGCGCGACCCGCGCCGCGACTCCGATGTTGTGGATCGTGTCGGCGATCTGCTCGGGCCGCGTGCAGCGGGTGGGTCGGCACCATGACCGTGCGGTCCAGGATGTCGAGCGAGCGCTGGCACATGTCCTTCGCATAGTCGCGCCGGCAGTCGCTGGTTCTCGGTCATGGCGTAAGGGTTCATGGCCGGGTGGGCGGCGCCCTCGCCGATCAGGATCTGGTCCCACTCGGTGTAGTTGTGGCGGCCGGTCTTGCCCGCGATCACGCTGGGAAAGACCTCGACGAACCGCGCCGCGGTCTCGGCCGAGGGCAGGCGTGTACATGACCTGGGCGGCGCAGTCGTGGCCCTGGCTGTTGATCGGCGCGGGCTTGAGCCCGAGGTTGCCGAGCTGCGCCGTGCCCGTCCAGAATCTGCCGCTTCTCGGCCCGCATCGCCTCGATCATGCCGGGCAGGCGGTCGAGCTGAACGTTGAGCATCGCGCCCATGAGCTCGGATGCACGCGCGCCGTTGCCGGCGAACGGCTTTTGCTGGTCGCTCCGGCCCTGCCAGTAGAAGTGGCAGGGGTCGATCGCGCACTTGACCCGCTCGGCGATCCGGTCGTCGGCGGTGCAGACCGCCCCGCCTTCGCCGGCGGTCATGTTCTTGTAGTAGTTGAAGCTGAAGGCGCCGGCATGGCCGATCGTGCCGAGCTTGCGGCCCTCGTAGGCGCCGCCGATCGCCTGGCAGGCGTCCTCGAGCACGAGCAGATCGTGCTTGGCGGCGACCGCCATGATCCGGTCCATGGCGCAGGCCGCGCCCCACATGTGGACCGGGATCACCGCGCGCGTGCGCGGGCCGATCGCGTCCTCGACCGCGTCCGGGTCGATCGTGATGCTCTCGTCGACGTCGACGATCACCGGGATCGCGCCCGCGGCCAGCACCGCCATCGCGGTCGCCATGTAGGTGTGCGCCGGCACCAGGACCTCGTCGCCCGGGCCGATCCCGAGCGCGCTCACCGCCGCGGTCAGCGCAAACGTGCCGCTCGCGGTCAGCGCGACGTGCCTGGTGCCGAGATGGTCGGCGTAGCGGCGCTCGAACCGCTCGCACTCGCCGCCGACGCCATAACGAAACAGCGCACCGCTCCGGATGACCGCAGCGATCGCGTCGATCTCTTCCTGCCCGACGATGTACATGGCCGCTTCTCTGTGATCAACAGCCCGGAATTCTCGCTGCGGCGCGGGGCGGGCTTCCGGGCGACGGCCTTTCCAGACGATGGCCCCGCGCCCGGCACGATGGCACAAGCGCGCACCCGTCGCAACGCGGGAGCGATCGTCGATGCGCCGTCTTGCCTTCGGCGGCGGCCGCGCCACCTTTTCGCTCAAACCAGGGGCAGCATCATTCATTCGACGGCAATCGCCGGGGTTCCAGCCACGGAGGACCGCACCTTGTTCACCCTCACCGTCAACGGGCAGGCGCACCAGGTCGACGTCGAGCCCGACACGCCTTTGCTCTGGGTCCTGCGCGACACCATCGGCCTGACCGGCACCAAGTTCGGCTGCGGCATCGCCGCCTGCGGCGCCTGCACCGTTCACGTCGATGGCGCCGCCACGCGCTCCTGCCAGCTGGCGGTCGAGGACGCCGTCGGCAGCCAGATCACGACCATCGAGGGCCTGTCGGCGGACGGCATGAGCCATCCGGTGCAGCGCGCCTGGCTGGAGCTGGACGTGCCCCAGTGCGGCTATTGCCAGTCCGGCCAGATCATGGCGGCGGCGGCCCTGCTCGCCGAGACGCCGAAGCCGAGCGACGACGACATCGCGGCCGCGATGACCAATCTCTGCCGCTGCGGCACCTATCAGCGCATCCGGGCGGGCGTGCGCCGCGCGATCGAGCTGCAGAGCGCCTGACGGGAGGGCCTGGACATGACCGTCGTCAATCTCAGCCGGCGCGACTTCCTCGGCACGTCCGCGATCGCCGCGGGCGGCCTCCTGCTCGGCGTCAGCCTGCCGTCGGAGGCGCGCGCCGCGGGCGCGGCGCCACCGACCCAGGTCACGGCCTTCCTTTGGATCGCGCCCGATGGCTCGGTCACCTTCTACAACCCGTTCGTCGAGATGGGCCAGGGCACCTACACCTCGATCCCGCAGATCGTCGCCGAGGAGCTGGATGCCGATCTCGCCAGGTTCACGGTCGAGCAGGCGCCGCCCGGCGACGCCTACAAGGTGATGTTCGGCGGCACCATGCGGTTCACCGGCGGCAGCATGAGCGTGCGCGGCAGCTACGAGGCGATGCGCAAGGCGGGGGCGGCCGCACGCGCCATGCTGATCGAGGCGGCGGCCAGGCAGTGGGGCGTCGATCCCGCCGCCTGCACGAGCGCGACCGGTCAGGTGGTGCACGTCGTCTCCGGGCGGAAGCTCGACTATGGCGCGCTCGCCGAGGCGGCCGCCACGCTCCAGCCGGCGGCCGAGCCGGGGCTCAAGGAGCCCGGCCAGTTCCGCCTGATCGGGACCTCGGTCAAGCGCACCGACACCCCCTTCAAGATCAACGGCAAGGCCCAGTTCGGGATCGACGTCCGGCGGCCGGGGATGGTCTACGCCGCGATCAGGCACAATCCGGTGTTCGGCTCCACGCTCGCGACCTACGACGCCGCCAAGGTCAAGGGCATGCCGGGCGTGCTCGGCGTGCATGAGGTGCCGAACGGCGTCGCGGTGGTCGCCGACAGCTTCTGGCGCGCCAAGCAGGCGGTGGCGGCGCTGCCGGTGACCTATGACGAGGGCGCCAACGCCGATCTCAGCAGCGACGGCCTGCTCGAGACCCTGCAGGCGCGGCTCGACGAGCCGGGCGTCGCCGCCGAGAGCGAGGGCGACGTCGAGGCCGCGCTCGCCGGCGCCGCGCACAGGATCGAGGCGACCTATGCCGCGCCGTTCCTCGCTCACGCGACCATGGAGCCGATGAACTGCACCGCCGAGGTCACCGCCGATGCCTGCACGGTCTGGGCGCCCAACCAGGGGGTCGACTTCGTAGTCGGGGTCGCGGGCTCGATCACCGGCCTGCCGCCTGCGAAGATCACGGTCCACACGCCCTACCTCGGCGGCGGCTTCGGCCGGCGTTTCGTGCTCGACTACGTCGCCGAGGTGGTGACGCTCGCCAAGGCGGTCGGCCGGCCGGTGAAGCTGGTCTGGACGCGCGAGGAGGATGTCCAGCACGATGCGTTTCGGCCGCTCTCGACGGTCCGCCTGCGGGCCGGGCTCGATCACGTGGGCCAGCCGGTCGCCCTGCACGCGACCGCGGTCGGCGACGGTCCGCTGCGCCGGCTGTTCGCCAGGGCGCTCAAGAACCCCGACCTCGACGGTTCCGTGGTCGAGGGCCTGGACGAGAAGCCCTACGCGATCCCGGCCCGCAAGGTCGACTACGTCTACCAGCCGATCCCGGCGCCGATCGGCTTCTGGCGCTCGGTCGGCAATTCCATGAACGCATTCTTCTACGAATCCTTCATGGACGAGCTCGCCCATGCCGCGGGCGCCGACCCGGTCGCCTGGCGGCGGGCGTTGCTCGCCAGGGCGCCCGACTACCTGAACGTGCTCGACAAGGTGGTCGCCATGGCCGGGTGGAAGGCCGGCGCCTACCCAGGCCCGGACGGCGCGCCGCGCGCCATGGGGGTGGCGCTGCACGAATCCTTCGGCTCGATCGTCGGCGAGATCGCCGAGGTCGGGATCGAGGGCGGCGCCGCCCAGGTGCACAGGGTCTGGTGCGCGATCGACGTCGGCACCGTGGTCAACCCGGAGATCGTGCGCGCCCAGATGGAGGGTGGCATCGTCTACGGCCTGTCCCAGACCCTGCTCGAGGAGGTGACGCTCGCCAAAGGGCGGGTCGAGCAGGCCAATTTCGACAGCTACCCGATCCTGCCGCCGGGCCGGATGCCGGCGATCGAGGTCCAGGTGATCGCGAGCGGCCGGCCGATCGGCGGGGTCGGCGAGCCGGGCACACCGCCGATCGCGCCCGCGGTCTGCAACGCCGTGTTCACGCTGACCGGCGAGCGGATCCGGCGTCTGCCGCTCGCGCGCTACCAGCTGAAGGCCGCCTAGCTGGCTGAGCGCGCAGGTCCGAGGACTCCGCCGCCCTCTGCGGTGGCGGAGCCGCCCGTAGTCGCCGCCCCGCGGGGAGGCGCTGTACATCGGCGCCGATCTCGCCTACTTTCCGGCGCGGCCGGCCATGGCGCTGGTGCCGGTGGCCGGGCCTTCGACCGGAAGAGTCATGCTCAAGCGCCGGCCCCATTCCTCCTCGGAGCGGCTCAGCGAGGACCAGGTCTACGAGCTGTCCGAGATGTTCCGGCTGATGAGCGATCCGAGCCGGCTCCGGATCATCCTCAGCTGCCTGGCCGAGAAGGTCTCGGTCGGCGACATGGCGCAGCAGCTCAGGCTGTCGCCGTCGCTGGTCAGCCATCATCTGCGTCTGCTGCGCGCGGCGCGCCTGCTCCAGGCCGATCGCCAGGGCCGCCAGGTGTTCTACCAGATCACCGACGAGCACGTGCTGCGCATGCTCGGCGACATGGTCGACCACGTGGCCGAGGAGCACGATCTCGAGGGTCCGTAGGGCGGGCCAGGCAGCGGGGCACCCTGGCGAGGCGATCGAAGCGAGGTTGAAGCATGCCCGAGGACGCAGACGACCTGCCGCAGCGTGCCGGCGCCAAGCCCCCGGATCTCGCCACCTGGTCGATCGAGGAGGTCGAGGCCTACATCGTCCGCCTGCAGGCCGAGATCGAGCGCGCAAAGGCTGCGATCAAGGCCAAGCAATCGATCCGCGGCGCCGCCGAATCGTTGTTCAAGCAGCGTTGAGCTGGCGCCCGGTCGATGCGCTTCTGCCCGACCTGCGGCGCTCCGGTCGAGCTCAAGCGGCCCGCGGGCGATACGCTCGAGCGCCACGTCTGCTCGGCCTGCGGCGAGATCCACTACCGCAATCCCAAGGTCGTGGTCGGCGCGGTCTGCAGCTGGCAGGACCGGGTCCTGCTGTGCCGCCGGGCGATCGAGCCGCGGGCGGGCTTCTGGGCGGTGCCGGCGGGCTATCTCGAGCTCGGCGAGAGCACCGAGGAAGGAGCCATCCGCGAGACCCTCGAGGAAGCCTGCGCCCGGATCGAGATTTCCGGACTTCTCGCGGTCTACAACGTGGTCCGGATCGGACAGGTGCAGCTGTTCTACCGCGCCCGGCTTTTGTCGCCGGAGGTCGCGGCCGGGGTCGAGACCCTGGAGCTCGACCTGTTCGACTGGGGGACGATCCCCTGGCACGAGCTCGCCTTTCCGAGCGTCGACTATGTGCTCCGGCGGGCGATCGAGCTGCGCGGCCACCCCGGCCCCTACCCCCCGGCGCTCGGGCCTTGAAATACCGGCGCTGCGGCGTCTGATCCCGTTTCCCAGGCGGCCGCTCGGCCTTCAAGCCAGGCGAGCAGCGGCGCCCGGATCGGGGCGATGCCCTTGTAGGCGGCCATCGCATCGGGCAGCTCGGTGAGCCGCGCCGCCAGCGCCCGTGCGCTCGCCGGCGTGTCGATCGCGCGCGCGAGCGGCTCGACGTAGGTGCGAATCGTGAACAGCACGTCGTGGGTGAGCGGCAGCCGGCGGAGCGTCTGGCGCTCGACCCTGAGCCAGAGCTGCTCGCCGGCGCGTTTCGCCACGACCCGCTTCGGCTGCTCCCGGTGCTCGGGCGGCAGGAACAGCTCAGGCGTGTCGACCAGGCTCCAGTTGGCCCGCCAGACCGGGCGCTCGGCCTTGAGGTTGACGAAGAAGCGATCGACGGTTGGCGCGAGCTGCTCGCCGAAGCCCGGCACGGGGCCGTGGATCAGGTCGAGGGGCCGGCCCAGCTTGTCGGCCAGGCGCCAATGCGAGGGAAAGCAGAGGACCCCGGCGATCAGCCGGTAGCCGGGCTCGCTTCGCCGCAGCAGGCAGAAGTCCTCCTGGACCAGCCGGCCGGCGAGCTCGAGCGGCGCGGCGCGCCAGGCCGGGAGATCGAGGCCGAAGCGCTCGCCGGTCACCAGATTCTCGATCGCTGCCGCGCTCCGGCGGTAGACCTCCGGAAACCGCGCCGGCAGATGGTCGAGCAGCAACGCCAGCACCTCCGCCTGCCCGATCAGGCTCTCGGGCAGGGCCAGGCAGACCTCGTCGCCGCGCTCGTCGAGCAAGGCGCGCCGCTCCGCCAGCTGCCCGGCGAAGCTGTCGTCGATCTCGATCCAGTCCTTGAGATCGAGCGCTTTCAGCCCCATCGCGAGCCGCCACGAGCCGTCGAGGAACGGTCGATAGCACGCCATGATCGGTCTCGCCTCCCGGACCCAAGATTACGCCGATTTAATGCCGCGGCCAGGACCACGTCACGTTGCCCGTCTAAGTTCTGGAGATGGATGATCGATGCTCGATCGGTCATCTTTCCTTCCCGTGGAAGAGCATTAGATCCCCTCTTAAGACACCCGACTCCTTGGCGCGGTCGCAAGACCGCGCCAACTTTTTTCGCGCAGGGCGCCAGGGGCGGCGCGGGCGCGCCGGCGCGGCGGGCCAGCATGCGATGATGGCGAATTCATGCCGCCGCGATGTGGCCGGGCACGGTCCGGGCGGGCCGTGTCCCCCTTTGGCAGCCCGCAGCGGTCATCCGGGCGGCCGCCTGGCCTTGCCCTCCAGGACCTCGAGCGGAACTCCGAGGGCCTTCGCCAGGTTGACCTGGCCGCTGCCGCGCCGGAGCGGCTGGGGCTGATCGAGACCCGGCTTCCAGCCGGACAGCATCAGGATCTGGAAGGTCGCCGGCACCCGACCCGCGGGGTCGGCGAACAGCTCCCGATAGATCTCGCAAGCCCTCTCCAGCGTCGCCCGTCGCATCGGCGTGCGCCGGCGGTCGACGAGGGCATTGGCCTCGCCCATCAGATGCAGCTCCTGCATCAGCTTGAGCGGGATGGTCGTAGGTCACCGCGATCGTCTCGAGGTCGACGATCGGCAGCGCGAAGCCTGCCCGCTGCAGGAGCGCGCCGGCGTCGCGCAGGTCGACGAAGGGCGACACGCGCAGGCTGGCGCCGCCGTCCAGCTCGAGCTCCGCCCGCAGCAGCGCCTCGCGCAGCTCGGGCAGCGTCGTACCGCCGGGGAGCGCCGCGAGCAGCAGACCGTCCGGCTTGAGCGCGTGGCCGATCTGGGCGAGCGTGCCCGGCAGGTCGTTGACCCAGTGCAGGCTGAGGCATGACAGCACCAGGTCGAAGCGCTCGGCGCCGAACGGCAGCAGCTCCTCGTCGGCGACCAGGCCGAGGCCCGGGGCGCGCGCCACCATGGCTAGCGCGAGGTCGGTCTGGACCAGGCGCTCGATCGGCGCATCGGCGCCCAGCGCCGCCGCCAGCTGGCCGGTATGGCAGCCGAGCTCCAAGGCCAGGGGAAAGCGCCTGCGGACGTCGGCCAGACGTTCCGCGAGGCGCGCCGCCACCTCCCGGATCAGGAAGTCGACCGCGCCGACCCCCGAGGCCGCGCGCTCGCGCCGCCGGCGCAGCAGGGTCCGATCGAAGATCACCGGGCCGCCCGGTTGCCGCTCGTCCCCCTGTTTGCGCACCGCCATGGCTCCTATATGGTGCCCGCACCCTCAGGCTGAACCCATCCCGCGGCGCGCCCTCCGCAGAGCCCATGCCTGCCGCCCTGATCCCCGTCGGCGCCCTCCTGCTGGGGGCTGCCATCCTGTTGCTCGGCAACGGGCTGCTCGGCATCCTGCTGCCGGTCCGGGCGAGCTTCGAGCACTTCCCGACCACCGCGATCGGCCTGATCGCATCGGGCTATTCGGCCGGCTTCGTGGTCGGCTGCCTCGGCATGCCGCACGTGGTCCAGCGGGTCGGCCACATCCGGACCTTCGCGGTGATGGCGGCGCTCGCCGCGGCGGTGGTCCTGACCATGATCCTGATGGTCCAGCCGCTGGCCTGGATCCTGCTGCGGATGATCACCGGCGTCGCCTTCGCCGGCCTCTACATGGTGATCGAGAGCTGGCTGAACGAGCGCGCCAGCAACACCAACCGGGGCCAGCTGTTCGCCACCTACATGGTGATCCAGCTGGCGGCGATCACGATCGGGCAGATGCTGCTGCCGCTCGGCGAGCCGGGCGGCTTCCGGCTGTTCGTGGTGACCGCGATCGCGATCACGCTTGCGCTGGTGCCGGTCGGACTGACCACCTCGACGGCGCCGCAGCCGCTCGGCCGGGTCCATCTGCGGCTCGCCCGGCTCTATCGCATGTCGCCGGTCGGGGTGCTCGGCTGCTTCTTCGTCGGGCTCGCCAATGGCGCGTTCGGCGGTTTCGGTGCCATCTTCGCCCAGGACGTCGGGCTCTCGGCCACCGGTGTCGCGCTGTTCATGAGCGCGGCCGTGCTCGGCGGGGCGCTGTTCCAGATCCCGTTCGGTCGCCTGTCCGACCGGATCGACCGGCGCAAGGTCCTGATCCTCGCCTGCGGGCTCGCGGTGCTGGCGGGCGGCGTCCTGGCGATCGCCGGCGATGCGCGCAGCGATGGCGGGCTGGTGCCGCCGGCGCTGGAACGGGCGGCCTTGTCGCCGTTCGTCCTGATCGGTGCGGTGGTGGTGTTCGGCGGTTGCATCTACTCGATGTATGCGCTCTGCGTCGCGCATACCAACGACTACGTCGACCGTGAGAACTTTCTCGAGGCGAGCAGCGGGCTGCTGCTGACCTGGGGGGTCGGCGCGACGATCGGCCCGGTGTGCGCGGCCTTCGCCATGGAACGGATCGGGCTCGGCGGCTTGTTCCTGTTTGCGGCGTTGGTGCACCTGCTGTTCATCGCCTTCACCTGGTACCGCACCCGGCAGCGGGCGCCGCTGCCGCCCGACGTCCGGCCGGATTTCGTCCAGGCAGGGGCGAGCCGAACCTCGCCGGTCGCGGCCGTGCTCGATCCGCGCGCCCCCGATCAGCCCGAGCCGCCGGCCGCCGCGAGCGAGCATCCCGAACCGGCGACCGCCTGACCAGGACCGCCGTCGGGGGCTCGGCGTGGCCATCGGCGAGCGCTATTCCTCTTTCTCCTCGGCCAAGGGCACGCTCGCTTTCGCCAGGCGGGTGAAAGACGTCTTGATGTGCTCCATCTCGTCCTCGCTCAGCTCTTCGAGCCGCAGCAGGCGGTTGCGCGCCTGCTCGTTGGCCCGGATCAGCTCGTCGAGCTTGAGCTGGACCGCCTCGCTGTCCCGGTTCTGGGTGTTCTGGATCAGGAACACCATCAGGAAGGTGACGATCGTGGTGCCGGTATTGATGACCAGTTGCCAGGTGTCCGACCAGCCGAAGACCGGACCGCTCACGCCCCAGACCAGGATCAGGCCGAGGGCGAGCGCGAAGGTCGAGGCGCGACCGGCATGGCGGGCGGTGCGCTGAGCGAGCTGATCGAACGCCTTGCTGAGCCTGGGCATGGTGGATCGCTCGCGGCGCGCGAGCCCTGCGTGGTTGATGGCCCGCCCATCTGCCGGTCGGCGTCGGCGAAACGCAAGTGCGGGATCGAGCGCGGAGGCGGTCGGCTCTTCAGCTCAGTTCGGAAGCCAGCAGCGCGCCGCGCGAGGCCATGAAGTAGAGCCCCATGTGGTGCGTTTCCGCTTTGGGGTGGGCGGCGGTCGGCGGCAGGCCGAGCCCCGCGGTGGCGGCGAGCGGCAGATCGTAGGTCGCGGTCGCCGGCTCCAGGACCACGATGTCCTCGAGCGTCGGCATCAGGCCGTGGCTGCGTGCCGAGAGCATGGTCAGCACGAAGTCCATGACGCAGATGTCGGTGCAGATGCCGACCGCGATCACCGCATCCAGCCGGTGGCTGTTGACCCAGTCGACTACCTTGTTGTGGTGCTGGCCGTGGCCGCCGCCGATGAAGCTCGCCTCGATGCCGCCGACGAAGCCGTTGATGCAGTCCTTGCGCAGCAAGGTCGCGCAGCCGCAGTCCTCGAGCCAGGCGAGTTCGGGCACCAGATCCTCCTCACCGGTGCCGCGTTCGCAATGTGGCGGGTAGGGCGGCTCGGGCCTGCCCGGCTCATGGGTATCCACGAAGACGAGGATGGCCCGCTTCTCTGCCGCGAAGCGGCGGGCGAGGCGATCGGTCTCCTCGACCATGCGCGCCACCTGGGCATCGGGCGCCGCCGGCGCCAAGCTGCCAGCGCCGACCGTGCAAAAGCCGTTGACCTCGTCGACGATCACCAGGCCCGCGCTCCGCCCGGCGAGCGCATAGGGCTCGAGCTTGACCGGGAGTTGCGCCTGGAGTTCCTGAACGAAGATCGTCATGGCCCGACCCTTCGCGAGTGACGGTTGTGGTTCGGCTCGGCCGGAACTGTCCCCTGGATCAAGACATGGTGCAAGCCGATCGATGGTCCAAGAGGACCTCATGGACAGCCGACCGGCCGGTGGTATGGTTCGCAGCCGCCTTCGATCGAAAGGAACGGGCGATGTTGTTCATGGTGATCGAGCGGTTCCGGGATCGGGACGCCAGGGCGGTCTACCGGCGCTTTCGCGACCAGGGCCGGGGTGCGCCCGAGGGCCTGAGCTACGTCGGCAGCTGGATCGAGGCCAATTTCGACCGTTGCTTCCAGGTCATGGAATGCGACGACGCCCGCCTGCTGCAGGAATGGGTCGCGTTCTGGAGCGACCTGATCGAGTTCGAGATCGTGCCCGTCGTGCCGTCTGCCGACACCCGCGCGACCATCGAGCCGTTGCTCTGAGCCGGTCGGTGGCCAGCCCGACTGCGCCGCGCGACGCATGCAGGGGTGGGTGATCGAAGGTGATGCGGTCAGCGGCTGTCAGGGCTCTGGCGCTCGGGGCGGGAATGATGCTCGCGAGCCCGGTCCCGGCCGCGCCTCCGGGCGGGGTCGAGGGCAAGTCGCGGATCGTCGATGGCGAGACTCTGGAGATCGCCGGCCAGCGTTTCCGGCTGTATGGCATCGCGGCGCCGGCCCTCGATCAGGTCTGCCACCGGGCCGGCCAGGCCTATGCCTGCGGCAAGGCGGCGCGCGCAGTGCTCTGGGATCTGGTCGCCGGCCGTAAGGTGAGCTGTGAGCCGGTCGCCGGCGCCGGGGGCACGGACGTCGTCACCAAGGGCGCGGGGGTCGTCGCCGCGATCTGCACGGCCGGCGACACCAGCCTCAACGAGAGCATGGTCGAGGCCGGCTGGGCGCTCGCCGACCCCGCCGGCACGATTCCGTATGATCAGCTCGAGAAGGGCGCCAAGGTGGCGCGCCGAGGCCTCTGGACCGGCGAGTTCGACCGGCCCCAGGCCGGCCCCGTGGAGGCAGAGTGAGCGCGGCGCGCTTGCGCCGGCCCCGATCCAGTGCGAGGCTCCCGCCTCTGGACCGAGCTCGAGGACTTGAGCGCATGGACGAGACTCGCGCGACCGCCCGCCTGCCGCATCTGGACGTCGAGATCGTGCATCGGCGACTGCCGGAGGAACAGGCCGAGCAGCTGGCGATCAGCCTCCGGGCGAGCCCCTCGTTCGAGGCCTTCGCCCACACCCTCGACGCGCAGGCCGTATTCTGGCCGTGGCTGGCGGCCAATCCGTTGGTCGTCTGGCAGCGCCTGCTGCAGGCGGCGTGGCGGCCCTGGCTGGACGACGCGCCTACGGGCGAGCGGCAGGAACGGCTCGCTCGCAACCGCTAGCGGCCGCGACCGCCCGTCCACAGGCGGAAAGGGGAACCATGCGCGCGGCCGCACTCCTGCTGGCCCTCCTTTTCGGGTTGCCGATCGGGCTGCCGGTCGAGGCCGGGATGCCGGTCGATCTCGGCCTGCCGATCGACTGCCGGCCGGGCGCGGACTGCTGGATTCTGCGCTACGTCGACGACGATCCCGGGCCGGGGGTGCGCGACTACATGTGCGGCCCGCTGACCGGCGATGGCCACAAGGGCACCGACATCGCGATCCGCGACCTCGCGGTCATGGCCCGCGGGGTCGAGGTGCGCGCCGCCGCCGCGGGCGTGGTCGATGCGCTCCGCGACGGCGTGCCAGACGTCAGCGTCGAGCAGGGCGGGCGGGCGGCGATCGCCGGCAAGGAGTGCGGCAACGCGATCCGGATCGCCCATGGCGACGGCTGGACGACCTGGTACTGCCACCTCCGGCGCGGCAGCCTGCTGGTCAAGGAAGGCGACAAGGTCGCGGTCGGCCAGCCGCTCGCCCTGGTCGGCCTCTCGGGCGACACCAGCTTTCCCCACGTCCACTTCGATGTCCGGCACGGCGATCAGGTGATCGACCCGTTCGTCGGTCCGACGCGCGACCCTGACTGCGGGCCGGGCAAGACCCCGCTCTGGCGGGCCGACGTCATGGCCGAGCTCGGCTACCAGCCGGTCGTCCTGACCAACGCGGGCTTCGCTCCGAGCGCGCCCGAGATGGCTGACGTCGTACGCGGCTGGCATCAGCAGACGACGCTGCCCGCGACCGCTCCGGCCTTGGTCCTCTGGGTCGAGGGCTATTGGCTGGCGGCCGGCGATCGCGTCCGTTTCACCGTCTCGGGACCCGACGGCGCGCCGGTCGTCGACCGCTCGGTCGAGCTCGACAAGGGCTGGCCGCACTGGTTCCAGTTCGTCGGAGCCAGACGCCCGGGCGACGCCTGGCCGGCCGGCAGCTATGCGGGGACCGTCACCGTCGAGCGCGCCAACCTGCCGCCGGTCACGCTCGAGCGCCCGCTCGAGCTCCGCTAGCCCGCTCGCCGGGCGGCGTCCGCCTCAGGCGTGGGCGTGATCGTGGCCGGTCTCGTAGTGCTCGCGCAGGAGGTCGCGGCCGAAGTTGCGCTCGAGGTCGTGCCAGACCGAGTGGACGTGGTTGGCTTCGTTCTGGGTGTTGTCGTATTCGATCACGCTGAGCGGCCCGTGCAGGCGCCAGTAGTTGGGCGTGCCGGGCTCGAGGGCGCCGGCCCAGGCGAAGTGGATTTTTTCGACGCCGGCGTCCTTGATGCGGGCGAGTTCGACGTCCGCGAGGTCGTGGCGCAGGCTGTGGGTGAAGTCGGCGACCAGCTCCAGCGCGAGGTTCTGGAGGCCCTCGGGCATCGCGGCGAGCGGCAGGCCCTGGCGTTCGGTCAGGAAATGCTCGCGGCCGGGAATGGTCAGGAAGTCGGCGGGCGCGCTCTCGGCGATCGTCGCGCGGGCGCGTTGGGCCTCGTCCAGGCTCTGGATCAGCTCGAAGCTGAGGTCGGTCTCGCGGGCGAGCGTGCGGTGGCCGGCCATCGGGTAGCCGTCGGGCACCTGGGCGGGGTTGGCGCCGAAGAACACCGGGGCGACCGCGGTCAGCGCCTCGGTGATCGCGGTGAAGTTGAGCGACAGGTGGTGGCCCTCGATCCGCCAGCCCCAGGGCAGCCGGCCGGGGGTGCCGAAGACCGTGACGCTGTAGTTCTCGGGGTGGCGGTAGTGGCGCTGGTGGTTCTCGATCAGGCCGAGCGGCTCCTCGAGCGCCATGATGTCGACGGCCTTCTGGTAGCCGATCTCGCTCAGGCAATGGCGGAGCAGGTCGTGGACGGCGGCCTTGGCGGCGGCGCTCATCGCCTCGATCGGGACGCCTGCGCGCGGGCGCGGGACGTAGTGCCAGTTGGCGCGCTCGTCGGTCGCGAACGGCCATTGCGCGGTCTGCCGCTGCTCGGGGGTGAGGCTCTCGAGCAAGGCGCCCGCAAGGCTCGCCATGGTCGCCCGCGAGGCCCGGGCGGTGGTGCGTTCCGGCAGCGCGGTCGCGCGCACGAGCCGCGGGCGGTGGTGGTGCAGGTGATCGCTGGCCATGGCGGAGTTTCTCCCTGAGACGCCCAATCCTGAAGGTGACTCCGCGGGCGCGGTTGGGCAAGCCCCGTTCGTCGGCCTGCGGTCAACCGGTCAGCGCGATCGCCGACAGCAGCAGCCCGAAGCGCTCGCCGCCCGCCTTGCGGGTGCGCCTCGCGCTGAAGAAGCGGGCCTCGTCGGCGAGCGTGTCGGCGCCGAGCCCCTGGCAGTGCTCGACACCGGCGCGCGCGAGGCGGCGGCGCGCATAGCCCTCGAGGTCGAACAGCAGCCGGTCGGAGCCGGCGACCGGGCGGAACAGGCTGGCGCTCGCGGGGTCGTCGGCCTGCACCGGCTGCTGCAGATCGGGGCCGACCTCGTAGGAGGGCTGGCCGATGCAGGGGCCGACCGCGGCGCAGATCCGCTCCGGCCGGGCGCCGAGTTGCGCCATCGCCTGCACGGTCGCCTCGAGCACGCCCGCGAGCGCGCCTCGCCAGCCGGCATGGGCGGCGCCGATCACGAGCGCCACCGGGTCGGCGAGCAGGACCGGCGCGCAGTCGGCGCTCAGCACCCCGAGCGTGACGCCTGGACGATCGCTGACCAGGGCGTCGGCCTGCCGGCTCGGGCGGCCGGGCTCCGGCTCCCGCGCGACCAAAACCTCGGCGCCATGGACCTGACGGACCGTGCACAGGCTGCCCGCGGGCGCGCCCAGCAGGGCGAGCGCAAGTGCCCGGTTCCGCTCGACCCGCGCCGGGTCATCGCCGCTGGAATAGCCGCAGTTCAGGGCCTCGAAGGCGCCCCGGCTGACCCCGCCCGCGCGGGTCAGAAAGCCGTGGCGGACGCGGCCGAGAGCGCTGAGGTTCGAGGCCTGGAGCATGGCTCTCCCCGAACTGGCGTGAGGGTCGGCGCCTTGAAGCCGGGCGGCAGCGGGTCGTCCGGCCGGGCGAGCACGAGCACCTTGAACAGCTCGCCCATGGCGGCGGCATCGGTCAGACGAAACAGGCCGGCGCGCAGGTCCCGCCGTTGATCCGGGCGCGCCCGCTCGAGCAGCTGCAACGCCCGCGCCTCGATGCCGAAGGCGCGCAGGAACGTGCCCTGGGGCACCGGGCCGAAGACCGCAGCGCCGCCACCTCGGGCGGCGAGCGCCAGCGCCCGGAAGTCGACCTGGGCCGAGAGATCGACAGCGCCCGGCGCGGCCAGCGGATCGGCGCGCGCATGATCCCGGACCGCTTGCAGGGTGTCGCCGGTCGGGCCCTCGGCAAAGGCGCCGTAGTCGATCAGCAATGCTACGCCGCCCGCGGCCGCGATCCGTTCGCCGATCTGACGCGCGAGCCGGTCGCGAGCCGGGCTGAGCTCGGCGACCGTGCCGGGCGCGGCGTCCCGAAGCGACCGGGCGGCGGGCGAGGGCTGATCGTCGAGCACGAAGACCAAGCTGCCGTCGGCGGCGAGCCCGACCCGGCGCTCGACCCAGCCCTGCCCGGTCCGCACCAGCTGCTGGACCGGCAGCGCATCGAAGAACTCGTTGGCGACCAGGAACAGCGGCCCCTCCGGCACCTGCTCGAAGTCGTCGTGCCAGGTGAGGTCGACGCCCGCGAGGCGCTCCGCCTGGAGCTCACGCAACCGGCGGCTGCGCTCGACCAGGTGGATCGCCATCGACTGACGAAGGCCCGGCACC
The DNA here is from genome assembly GCA_963757395.1 of uncultured Alphaproteobacteria bacterium. GTDB lineage: Bacteria > Pseudomonadota > Alphaproteobacteria > Geminicoccales > Geminicoccaceae > DATAOG01. Next base: position 150,310 of record CAVWRK010000025.1, on the reverse strand, counting down.
CGGGCCGTCACCCGCAGCAGGTCCGCGATCAGCGTGCCGCGCCCCGGCCCGAGCTCGACCAGGCAGGCCGGTGCCGGCCGGCCGCATTGAGCCCAGGCCTCGGCCAGCCACAGGCCGACCACCTCGCCGAACATCTGGCTGATCTCGGGCGCGGTCGTGAAGTCGCCGGCGGCGCCGAACGGGTCGCGGCGCTGGTAGTAGCGGTCGAGGGCCAGCGCCATCAGACGGGCGACCGGGAGCGGCCCGGTGGCCCGGATCTCGGCGGCCAGCACCGCGCTAAGGTCGCTCAAGGCTCGCGCGCCGGGCGCCGCGGTGGCTCCAGGCGACCAGCGCCAGGCCGGCCGCGATCATCGGCAGCGACAGCAGCTGGCCCATGGTCAGGCCGCCGAGCAGGAAGCCGAGCTGGATGTCCGGCTGGCGGAACAGCTCGGCGATCGTGCGCGCGATCCCGTAGCCGATCAGGAAGGCGCCGGTCAGGCGGCCTTCCGAGCCGGGCGGGCGTGGGCGGAGCGCGAGACCGACCATCACCAGGAACAACAGCACGCCCTCGAGACCGGCCTCGTAGATCTGGCTCGGATGCCGGGGCAAGGGGCCGGCGCCCGGAAACACCATGGCCCAGGGCACGTCGCTCACGCGACCCCAGAGCTCGCCGTTGATGAAATTGGCGAGCCGGCCGAGGAACAGGCCGATCGGCACTGCGCAGACGATCGTATCGCCGACCTCGAAGAGCCTCAGCCCGCGCTGGTGGGCGAACAGGGCGCTCGCCGCCACGACCCCGAGCATGCCGCCATGGAATGACATGCCGCCCTCCCAGACGGCGAGCATCGCGAGCGGGTGGCTGAAGTAGAAGTCCGGCCGGTAGAACAGGATGTAGCCGATCCGCCCGCCGAGCACGACGCCGAGGGTGACGTAGACCAGAAAGTCGTCGAGCTGCTCCGGCGTCATCTTCCAGCCGGGGCGCTGCACCAGCCAGCGCAGATACTGCCAGCCGAGCACCAGTCCGAAGATGTAGGCGAGCGCATACCAGCGGATCGCGAACGGCCCGAATTTGATCAGGACCGGGTCGATCGCCGGGAAGGGGATGGCGAGAAGGGGCACCGCGCGCGCTCGTGGCCAGGGATGGCGAGCCTTATAGGGCCTGGCCGCGCAACCCCGCAAGGCGCGCGGCGAAGTGCCGGAAACAATCGTTACCAAGCCCGCTCCATCCTGGCATCATCTAGAAAGCCACGCCTGGAACGGTCGAAACGGCGCGACCCGGACGGCCGGGGGCCTGACAAGGGATAGAAGCCATGGCCAGCCCGATGCCGGCCGCCGATGTGGTCCTGCGCGCCGCGCGGCCGGACGATTGCCGGCAGATCGCCCAGCTGTTCCGGATCTCCTCGGACGGCATCGCCGATTACGTCTGGAGCCAGCTGCAGGACAGCTTCCCCGGCCATTCGCTGATCGAGATCGGTGAGCGGCGCTACCAGCGCGAGAACACGGCCTTCTCCTATCAGAACTGTGTGGTCGCCGAGCGCGCCGGTGAGGTGATCGGGATGCTGCACGCCTTCGTCATCGAGCCGGCCGCGGGGCCGCCGGGGGAGCCGGATTCGATCGACCCGGTGCTCCGGCCCTACGCCGAGCTCGAGGCCCCGGGCAGCCTCTACATCTCGGGCGTTGCCCTGCTCCCGGCCGCGCGCAATCGGGGGATCGGCACCCGGCTGCTGGCGGCAGCGCGCGAGCGGACGCGGGCCGAGGGCTGCCCGGAGCTCAGCCTGATCTGCTTCGCCGCCAACGCGGGCGCGCGGCGGCTCTATGAACGTGAGGGCTTCTCCGTCGTCGACCGCCGCGCTATCGTGCCCCATGCGATGATCCACGCCACCGGCGAGGCGCTGCTGATGACGGCGCCTGTTTGATGCCGGTTCGGTCGCGGCCGACGAGCGACATTGACAACGTCCAATGGAGTATTGCCGCCATGTTCAGACCCAAGCTCAAAACTGCCCTTTGCGCCAGCTCGGCGCTCGCCCTCTGCCTGCTGGTCAGCACCCGGTCGGATGCCGTCATCGGCGGCGATGACCCGACCGAGCTCCTCGATCCGGGTTTTGTCGCGCGCAGCGCCTGCGGCCTCGGCGCCAGGCATGCGGGGACCTTCAAGCCCATGCAGCTGGCGCTCGCCGCGCAGGCCGCCGGCACCGACGACAGCGCCGGGCCGCCGCTCTGGGATGGGCTCGGCGATCTCAGCTTTGCCATCACGACCACCGACCCGCTCGCCCAGAAGTATTTCGACCAGGGTCTCCGGCTGACCTACGCGTTCAACCACGCCGAGGCCTACCGCGCCTTCAGGAAGGCGCGCGAGCTCGATCCCCAATGCGCGCTGTGCTACTGGGGCGAGGCCTTCGTGCTTGGCGCCAACATCAATGCGCCGATGGCCGAGGGTGCGATGCAGCCGGCGTTCGTCGCCTTGACCGCCGCCAAGGCCCGGGCCGCGGGCGCGAGCGAACGGGAACGGGCGCTGATCGACGCGCTCGCCGCGCGCTACACGAATGACCCCAAGGCCGATCCGGCGGCGCTCGCCGAGGCTTATGCCGATGCCATGGCGGCGGTGCATGCGCGCTTCCCGGCGGACCAGGACATCGCGGTCCTGTTCGCCGATTCGGTCATGAACACGTCACCCTGGGACTATTGGGAGCTCGACGGCCGCACGCCCAAGGGGGGAATCGGCGCGGGGATCGCGGCGATCGAGGGGGTGCTGGCGCTGAACCCCGACCATCCGGGCGCGATCCACCTCTACATCCACCTGACCGAGGCCTCGGCGACGCCGGAGCGGGCCGAGCCGTTCGCCGATCGCCTGGCGGCGCTGATGCCGGGCGCCGGTCACGTCGTGCACATGCCCTCGCACACCTACTACCGGGTCGGCCGCTACCTCGATTCGCTCAAGACCAACCTCGCCGCGGTCCAGGCCGACGAGACCTTCTTTGCGCGGGCCCGGGCGTCGGACCTCTACGCCTACGGCTACTACCCGCACAACATCCACTTCGCGCTGGTCTCGGCGCAGATGGCGGGCGATGCCGAGCACATGATCTGGGCAGCCGAGCGCCTGCCGGGCAAGATCTCGGACAAGGTCGCGGCCGAGATCGGCTGGATCCAGGCGATCCTGCCGGCGCCCTATTTCGCGCACGCCCAGTTCAGCGCGCCCGAGGTGGTGCTCGGCCTCGAGGACCCGGGCGACCGCTTCCCCTACGTCAAGGGCATGTGGCACTACGCGCGGGGTGTCGCGCTCGCAGGGCAAGGCGATCTCGAGGCGGCGCGGGCCGAAGCCGGCCGGATCTCCGAGATCAACCGGAGCGCCGATTTCTCGATGCTGCTCGCCTGGGCGGTGCCGGCGCCCGATCTCCTGAACCTCGCGCGGCACGTGCTCGAGGCGCGGATCGCCGAGGCCGCGGGCGATCTCGATCAGGCGATCGACGAGTTCGGGCTGGCGGTCCAGATCCAGGATTTGCTGGCCTACATGGAGCCGCCCTACTGGTACTATCCGGTCCGGCAATCGCTCGGCGCCGCGCTGCTGATGGCGGGTCGGGCCGATGAAGCGGCGGTGGTCTTCGAGAAGAGCCTGATCGCGGCGCCGAACAACGGCTGGGCGCTGTATGGTCTGACGGCGGCGCAGGAGGCGGCGGGCGATCAGGCGGGTGCGGCGCTGACCGCCAAGCTGTTCGAGCGGGCCTGGGCCGGCAGCGCGCCGCCCGAACTCGCCCGCCTCTGATCCGGCCAGGCGGGCTTCGGCCGGACGGCGCGGTCAGGCCGGGCGCTCGCTCTCGGCGAAGGCCGGCGGGGAAGGCCGGCGCGGGACGATGAGCCTGGCGGTCAGGATCTGCACGGTCTCGCCCTGCTGATTGCGGGTCGTGCTGCGCAGGGTCACCGTGCCGCGGTCCGGGCGCGAGCGCGACGGCGTCACCGCCAGCACCTCCGACTCCACGGTCAGCACGTCGCCCGGGCGGGTCGGCCGCGGCCAGGCGATCTCGCCGCCGGCGCCGACGATGCCGCCCGCGAGCGGCGCGCCGCCGTCGACCAGCAGGCGCATGGTCAGCGCGGCGGTGTGCCAGCCGCTGGCGGCGAGGCCGGCGAACAGGCTGGCGCGGGCGGCGTCGCCGTCGAGATGGAAGGGCTGCGGGTCGAACTGCGCGGCAAACGCCTTGACCTCGGCCTCCGTCACTGTGACGGAGCCGCTGGTGAAGCGGCGGCCGATCCCGAGATCCTCGAGATAGAGCGGGGTCATGGCCGGGTCAGGCCCCACCGGCGCCAGCCGGCTGAGATCCTGGATCGCTCGCGACCCTTGCTACGGCGCGGCGCCGCGATTATGATGATGAACGTCATGATTAATGCTCATGACGCAGGTCACGAAACATGTCAAGCGTCGCGATCGTGGATCGCGGTCGGCCGGAGGGGATCGAATCGATGACCAAGCCCACCGCTGTCGTCGTCGGCGTCGGCGCCGAGCAGGGCCTGGGCGCGGCGCTGTGCCGGCGGTTCGCGGCCGAAGGCCACCACGTTCTGGTGGCGGGTCGGACCGCGGCCAGGATCGAGCAGGTCGTGCGCACGATCGCTGCGGCCGGCGGCAGCGCCGAGGCGATCGTGACCGACGCCACGGCGGAGGACCAGGTCGCCCGGCTGTTCGATCGCGCCATGGCGCCGGGCGCAGGCCTGGCGCCGGCGGACCTCGTGGTGTTCAACGCCGGCAACAACCGGCGGATCGACTTCCGCGCGCTCGAGGCGTCCGAGTTCGAGGCGTTCTGGCGGGTCGGCTGCTTCGCCGGGTTCCTGGTCGGCCGCGAGGCGGCAAGGCGGCTGGTGCCGCTCGGCCGTGGCACCCTGCTCTTCACCGGCGCCTCGGCGAGCCTGCGCGGCAGGCCCGGCTACGCCCAGTTCGCGGCCGCCAAGGCGGGCCTGCGCATGCTCGCCCAGAGTCTGGCGCGCGAGTACGGGCGAGAGGGGCTCCACGTCGCCCACGTGATCATCGATGGCGGCATCGACGGCGACCGGTTGCGCCGGTCGGCCCCGGACTGGGCAGCCGCGCACGGCCAGGACGGCCTGCTCGGCATCGAGCCGATCGCCCTCACCTATTGGCAGATCCACTGCCAGCCGCGCTCGGCCTGGACCCATGAGGTCGACCTGCGGCCATTCAGGGAGCCTTTCTGAGGGGTCTCGACCGTCGGTACCGGCGGCTGTGCGGAGAGCGACTGTGAAGGTGACCAAGCAGGAGGCGGCCGAGCATCGCGCGGCGATCGTCAAGGCGGCGGGACGGCTGTTTCGCGAGCGCGGCTTCGAGGGCGTCGGCGTCGCCGAGATCACGCGCGCGGCGGGGCTGACCCACGGCGGCTTCTACCGCCATTTCGCGTCCAAGGACGCGCTCGCCGCCGAGGCCTGCGGCAAGACCTTCGCCGAGAGCCTGGCCCGGCTGCAGGCGCGATTGGCCCGGCCGGACGGCGATCTTGGCCGCTACTTCGATTCCTATCTGTCCGAACGGCATCGCGACCGCCGCGCCGACGGCTGCCCGATGGCCGCGCATGCGACCGACATCGGGCGCCAGGACGCGGCGGTGCAGGCGGAATTCGCCGACGGCGTCGGAGGCTTCGTCGACGCCCTTGTGGCGCGGCTGCCGGCTGCGATCGACGATCCGCGCGAGCGCCGCCGCCGGGCGCTGGCGATCCTTGCGACCCTGGTCGGCGGCATGGCCCTGGCGCGCGCCACGGCCGGCTCGGCGCCCGAGCTCTCCGGAGAGATCCTCGCGTCGTTGCGGGCGGAACTCCCCGGGCTTGCGCACCCGGATCGCTGAGCCGTTTCGCGCGCCTCGCACCAGCGCGCTGCGGCGCCTTGTCGCTTGCTTCCGCCATCACAATCGCCGCTGATAGTCGGCCGTGCACGCGCTGCCTCGGCTGATTGAGCCTTGCGAGCGCGTCCCGAACCACCAAGAAACGATGAGGCCCGTCATGACCACGACCGCAGCCGACGCCGTCGTTCTCGAGCCCACCACCCAAGCCTTCATCGACGCCCTGGCGGCTGCCGGGGGGCCGCCGATCTACACCTTGAGCCCGGAGGCCGCGCGTGCGGTACTCGCCGGCGCGCAGGCAGCGCCGATCGCCAAGTCGGCCGCGAGCCTCGAGGACACGACCTTCCCGGTCGGCCCCACGGGGTCGGTACGGATTCGCATCGTCCGCCCGGAAGGGGCGCGCGGCGTCCTGCCCGCGGTGATGCACTTCCACGGCGGCGGCTGGATCCTCAGCGATAAGGACACCCACGACCGGATGACCCGCGAGATCGCGGTCGGCACCGGGGCGGCGGTCGTCTTCGTCGACTACGAGCGCTCGCCGGAAGCCCGCTATCCGGTTGCGATCGAGCAGGCTTATGCGGCGACCAAATACGTCGCCGAGAACGGCCGCGAGCTGAACGTCGACCCAACCCGGCTTGCGGTCCTCGGCGACAGCGTCGGCGGCAACATGGCGGCCGCAGTCACGCTCATGGCCAAGCAACGGGGTGGGCCCAAGATCAAGTTCCAGGTTCTCTGCTATCCGGTCACCGACGCCGATTTCGAGACCGGGTCCTACGTCGCCTTTGCCGACGGACCCTGGCTGACCAGGGCGGCCATGCAGTGGTTCTGGGACGCCTATCTGCCGGACCTCGCTAAGCGCAAGGAGATCACCGCGGCGCCGCTGGGCGCCTCGCTCGAGCAGTTGAAGGGCCTGCCCGACGCGCTGGTGATCGTCGACGAGAACGACGTGCTGCGCGACGAGGGCGAGGCCTACGCCCGCAAGCTCATCCAGGCCGGCGTGCGGGTGACCGCGGTCCGCTACAACGGCACGATCCACGACTTCCTCCTGCTCAACGCGCTCGCCGGGACGCCGGCCGTGCGCGGCGCCATCGCGCAGGCGACCGCGGCCCTTCGAGCCGCTCTCGACTGATCGGCCGACCGCACGCCATTGCGCCCGCGGTCGGCGCCCCTTGGTTTGCAATCTGTTGGTCAAGACCATGTTGAGGCGTCGTCCAGCACTTGAAAGGAGCCACCGATCATGACTCGCAACGAGACGAAGATGCGGCGGATGGCGCCGCTCCAAACACCGACCAGCCTGGCGTCCAACGCCACCCAGGACCTCGCCGGCGCGCTCACCATCCTGCTTGCGGACATGTTTGCTTTGTACCTGAAGACGAAAAACTTCCATTGGCACATGTCGGGGCCGCATTTTCGCGACTATCACCTGATGTTGGATGAGCAGGCGGGGCAGATCCTGGCGACGACCGACGCCATCGCCGAACGCGTCCGCAAGCTCGGCGGCACGACGGTTCGCTCGATCGGTCACGTCAGCCGGCTGCAGCGGGTCTCAGACAACGATGCCGACTACGTCACGCCGCTCGACATGCTGGCGGAACTGCGCGAGGACAATCTCCAGCTGGCGGCACGCCTGCGCGAGACGCACTCACTATGCGACGAGCATGGCGACGTCGCGAGCGCGAGCCTGCTCGAGCCCTGGATCGACGAGGCCGAGGGGCGGACCTGGTTCCTCTTCGAGGCCAGCCGCCGGGACTAGCCGATCGCGAGCTTGACGCGTCGAGATCGGGTCGTGACGCAGCCGGCGGGAACGGTTCTTGCAAGCGACCCGATCTCGTCGTTGTGCGTCTGACGAAAGATGGCACCGGGACGCGGGATGTCGCGGGCAAGGCTAGGCAATCGGCTCGATCGTGCGGTGGACGAGGGCTACGATCATGTCCTCGGTCCCGCCAACGCGCAGATCACGCTCGTCGAGTACGGCAGCTATGCGTGCCCGTATTGCCGGGCGGCCAACGACCAGATCGCCAGGGTCCGCGACGAGTTCGGCGATCGCCTGCGCTACGTGTTCCGGCACCGGCCGCTCACGGGCAGCGACATCGCCCGGCGCGCCGCCGAGCTGGCGGAGCGCGCCGATGACCCGGAGAATTTCTGGCGAGCGCATATCGAATTGATGACGCGCTCGGAGACGTTGACCGAGGACGACCTGCGCGTGGTCGCCGGCGATCTAGGCCTCGCGCGAGAAGACCGCGAAGACGCGGAGGCGGCTGCCCGGCGCGCGAAGGGGCGGGTTGATGCCGATGAAAGCAGCGCGCGCGCCAGTGGCGTGATGATCACGCCGACCTTCTTCATCAATGGTCGCCGTTACGACGGCCCATGGGACGAAAGCTCGCTTGCCGATGCGATGCTCGGCAGGCTCGGCCATCGGGTGCGCTCGGCCGCCCTCGACTTCGCCAGCTGGGGCCCGTCCGCGGGCGTTTTGCTGCTCCTGGCGACGTTGCTCGCGGTGGCGTTGACCAACTCGCCGCTGGGGCCTGGCTTCATCGCGTTCTGGGGACGCGATTTCGGCTTTGCGCTCGACGACGCTGGCTTCCGGATGTCGCTGCAGGATTGGGTCAATGACGGCCTGATGACGATCTTCTTCCTGGTGGTGGGGCTTGAGATCAAGCGCGAGTTCACCGTCGGTCATCTGGCCGGCCGACGCTCCGCGGCGCTGCCGATCGCAGGCGCGATCGGCGGCATGCTCGCGCCGGCAGCGCTGTACGCGGCGCTGATTCCGCACGGACCGTGGTCGTATGGCTGGGGCGTCCCGATGGCGACCGATACCGCCTTCGCCGTCGCGCTGATCGTGATGATGGGAGCGCGCGTGCCGATCGAGCTGCGCATTTTCCTGACCGCGGCGGCGATCGTCGACGACATCGGTGCGATCGTCGTCGTCGCTCTCTTCTATTCAGGCGATCTGCATCTCGGCTACCTCGCGGCCGCGGCTGCGATCACGGGCGCGTTGGCGCTGCTCAACCGGTCCCATGTCTACCGGGTGATGCCCTATATGCTGCTCGGGGTGGCGCTTTGGGCCTGCGTCTATGCCGGCGGCCTGCACGCCACGCTGGCGGGCGTGGTGCTGGCTCTGTTGATCCCGACCCGACCGCCGCCGGATCTGAAGGCGCTGATGACGCAAGCGAGCACGATCGTGGCTGCCGAAGCGCGACAGGTCGGTGACGTGCTGCGCAGCGGCCCCTCCTCGCCGGCGCTGCGCGCGTTGGACGCGATCCACGACCGGCTGGAATCCCCGGCGGACCGGCTGTTGCGGCACGCCGGGGCGCGTTCCAGCTATCTGGTGCTGCCGCTGTTCGCCCTGGCCAATGCCGGCGTCGCCGTCTCGACGGACGTCTGGAGCGGCCACCAGTCGTTGCTGCTCGCGGTGATGGCCGGGCTGGTGATCGGCAAGCCGCTCGGATTGGTGTCGGCGTCCGCGCTCGCGGTCCGGCTGGGGATTGCCGTCAAGCCGGAAGCGTACTCCTGGCGTCAGCTCTGCGGCGCCGGCGCGCTCGCCGGCATCGGCTTCACGATGTCGCTGTTCATTGCCGGCCAGGCGTTCCCGGCGGCCTCCGACTTCGCCGCCGCCAAGATCGCGGTGTTCGCCGCGTCGATGCTGTCCGCGGTCATCGGCGGGGCGGTATTGTGGAATGCCGGTCGTGCGATCGACGACGACAGCGCGGCCACGCGGCCGGTGGCGGTCGGCGATGGTCGCTGAGGGGGGACGCCGATGACTGAGCCATCGAGCCGCGCGCGGCTCGAGCCATGGCCCGCGTTGCCGTACGAGGGCTGGAAGGACACCTACGCGACGCTCCACCTCTGGACCCAGATCGTCGGCAAGGTCCGGCTGGCCCGGACGCCCTGGGCCAACCATTCGTGGCACGTCACCCTCTATGTGACGCCGCGCGGCCTGACCACCTCCGCGATCCCCTACGAGGGGCGCACGTTTCAGATCGATTTCGACTTCCTCGATCACGCGCTGCTGATCGGGGCGAGCGACGGTGGCGAGCGGCGGCTGCCGCTCGTTGCCGAGCCGGTCGCCGACTTCGAGCGCCAGCTCATGGCGGCGCTCGGCGAGCTCGGGATCCAGGTCCGGATCCACGGCAGCCCCAATGAGGTTCCCGACCCGATCCCGTTCCGCGAGGATCGCGAGCACGCCGCCTACGATCCGGACGCGGCGCAGCGCTTCTGGCGCGTGCTGATCCAGGCGGACCGGGTGCTCAAGCAGTTCCGCACAGGCTTTCTCGGCAAGGTGAGCCCAGTGCACTTCTTCTGGGGCAGCTTCGACCTCGCAGTGACCCGCTTTTCCGGGCGCAAAGCACCGCTCCACCCCGGTGGAATCCCCAATCTGCCCGACACCGTCACCCGCGAGGCCTATTCGCACGAGGTCAGCAGTGCCGGCTTCTGGCCGGGCGGTGGTGCCATCGACTATCCGGCGTTCTATTCCTACGCTTATCCTGCACCGGAAGGCTTCGCCGCGGCGCCGGTGCGGCCGGAGGCGGCGTTCTTCCGCGAAGCGCTCGGCGAGTTCATCCTGCCCTATGATGCCGTCCGCACTGCCCAGGCGCCAGACGAGACGCTGCTGGGCTTCCTGGAGAGCGCCTACGAGGCGGCGGCCAACGCGGCGGGCTGGGATCGCGCCACGCTGGAGTGCCCGCAAGGCCGGGTCGGGGTTCTGCGGCCGATCGTGTAATATAAGCCTGTGAGACGCGGGGCCCGGACCGTGGCCGGTTGGGGTTGGGCGGCCGGCGCCTCCTGTGGTTCAGCCCTCGTCCCCCCATTCCGGCTCGTTGGGCTCAGGGTCCGGCCGGTGCGGCCGAGGCTTGGCGTCGATCATGGTCACAATCGGCGATCTCTTGCTGGCCGCCGGCAAGCAGCGTCAGGTTGTGGGAGCAGCTCAAGCCATCATGCCGTGGTCTGCCTCAGAGCCGTCTGTTCGCCGCGTACCCAGGCACGAAACAGCTCGTAGCCGAGCGCGATGATGACAGGGCCTAGAAAGACGCCGATCAGGCCATAGGCCAAAAGCCCGCCGATGACGCCGATCAGGATGATCACTGTCGGCACGTCGACGCTACTGCGCATCAGAAGGGGCTTCAGCACATTGTCGATCAGCATGACAGGTATGCTCCAAGCCGTGAACAGGATCGCGGTCGTGGTCTCGGCGTTCCAGAACAGGTAAATCATCGCCGGCACGAGCACGAGGCCAGGCCCGATCTGCACGGTGCACAGGATCAGGCACACGAAGGCGAGCAGGCCCGCCGCCGGCACGCCAGCGACGACCAGGCCGACGCCAGCGAGCACCGCCTGGATCATGGCCGTCCCCAGCACGCCGCGCGCGACGCTGCGGATGGTGGCCTCCGCCAACGTGACGAGACTGGGGCCACGCTCGCCGGCGAGGCGCATCGCCACAGCATTGGCCGCTCGCGCCGCACCCTCCGCCTGGGGCAGGAGCACGCCGGCAATGATCACGGCAATCACGAGCTGCAGCATGCCAAGGCCAGCATTGGCGATCGCGGCCAGCAGGAAGACGCTCAACGCCCTAATCTGCGTCCTGATCTCCGCCAGCGCGGCGCCCAGATTGGACGATGCCAAGGACCAGAAACGATGAGCCGGCTCGCCGACGAACGGCCAGGTGGCGATGGCGTCGGGCGGGGCAGGCACGTGCAGCCCGTCGGTTCTGAGGTGTGCGGCGATGGTCTGCACATTTTCGACGAGGACGCCCGCCAGCGTGCCGACCGGCCCTAGAACCAGGATCAGGCCCACGATCGTCCAGAGAATTGCCGCCAGGCGGCTGTGGCCGCCTAGACCTCGCTCGAGGCGCACGAACCCTTGGTAGCTCGCGATTGCGATGATAACGCCCCAGATCAGCGGCAGCATGAACGGCCGGACGATCTCGAGGCACCATACCGCCAGCAGCGCGATCAGCCCGATCTTGATCGCCGCATCGACCGCCCGGCCTGCGAAGCCGGCATAGCCATCGCTCGTCATGCCCGCCATCCTCCCCGACGCGGAAGCCGCCTGTCTGGTCGATCGCATCGGAACAGTGCGCCGCTACGCCACGGCGGGCAAGGCCCGGAGCATTTAAGGCGCTCAGCCGGGCAGCGCCTTGTCCTCGGGCTGACCGGTGACGGTCGCCGGCAGGTCGAGGAGCTTGCCCTCGCGCAGGACCCGCAGCGTCAGCGTGCGGCCGATCGTCTGCCGGCCGAGCAGCTTGTGCACGGCGTCGACCGAGGGCGTCGGCTCTTCGTCGACCGCCAGGATCAGATCGCCCGGGCGCAACCCGGCCGTGGCCGCCGGCCCCCGCTCGGCGAGGCTCGCGACCAGGACGCCTGCCGGCAGCGCGAGCCCGAGCCGGCGCCCGAGCCGGCGATCGAACGGCTGGGTCTGGCCGGCGAGCCCGAGATAGCCGCGGACCACCCGGCCCTCGCGCAACAGCTCCGGCACCACCCATTTCGCGGTATCGATCGGGACCGCGAAGCAGATGCCCTGGGCGCCGCCGACGATCGCCGTGGTGATGCCGATCACCCGGCCGGCGCTGTCGACCAGCGCGCCGCCGCTGTTGCCGGGGTTGAGCGCGGCGTCGGTCTGGATCACGTCCTCGATCAGGCGACCGGAGACGCCGCGCAGGGTCCGGTGCAGGGCGCTGATCACGCCCGCCGTGACGGTCGCCTGGAGGCCGAGCGGATTGCCGATCGCGACCACCAGCTGGCCGACCCGGAGGCGCTCGAAATCGCCGATCGTGGCCGCCGGCAGGCCACCGTGCGCCAGGCGCAGGAGGGCAAGGTCGGTATCGGGATCCTCGCCCACGATCCGGGCCTCGAGGCTGGTACCGTCGGACAGCACGGCATCCAGCCGCGGCGCGCCGCGAACCACGTGATCGTTGGTCAGGACGTAGCCGTCGGGCGTGATGATCACCCCAGAGCCCGACCCCAGCACCGGCGCGAACGGATTGTCGGGGTCGTGCTCGCGCGCCCGCCTGCGAATGCCCACCACCGCCGGCCCGGTGTGCTCCGCAACGTCGACCACGGTGCGCGAGAAGACGTCGAGCAGCGCGCCGTCGTCAGCCGCCGTCGGGCCGATCGATTCCGGCCGGCCTTCAGAATCGTCACTGATCAGCCGTAGCACGAGAGCCTTCCTCCCTGTGATGAGCGCAAAGGCGCTTAGATGTAGGCATCGATCTCAGCCGGAAAAGGGCGCCGACGCCCGCGGCCGATGACGCGCGGACCCGAGCAGTCTTGCTGGCGCGCTGGTCGCGTCTGAAGCGCGAGCAGGCGGCGCGGAACGAGGCGTCGCCGGCCGCCGAGGCGCCCGCGGTCGAGCCGCCGCCGGCGATCGCCGATGCGGGCGGCGCGTCGGCCGAGGTTGCCGATGCGGTCCGGGTCGAGGATCTGCCGGACATCGACAGCCTGACCGTCCGACTTCACCGTGTTCCTGGCCAAGGGCGTGCCCAAGGCGCTGCGCCACCAGGCTTTGAAGAAGCGCTGGCGTTCGAACCCGGTGTTGGCGTGTCTCGATGGTCTGAACGACCATGACCTCGACTACCGACACACCGACATCAGGACGCTGGCCGCCCGGGCGGTCGAGGACCTCGGCGCGCGGCACCAAGCGGCTGACCGCCAGCGATCGCGACCCGGAACCGTCGGTCCGGCCCAAGCCCGAACCCGAGCGCCGGGCCAGGGCGCCCGCTGGCGACCGGCCGGAGACCACGGCCGACGCGGCCGAGCCGTCCGACCGGGATGCCGTCTGAGCCGCCCGCCGCCGGGCGCGCGCCCGAGGAGCGCAGCCGGGCGGAGACCTACCCGCTGCTGGCCCACCTGCTGCACGCCCCGCCCACGGCCGAGCTGCTGGGCGCGCTCGGCGCGCTCGAGAGCGACGGAAGTGAGCTCGGCCAAGCGCTCGCAGGGCTCGCGCAGGCGGCTCGGGAGATGCCACCGGCGCGGGTCGCGGCCGAGTACCGCCAGCTGTTCGAGGGCGTGCCCAAGGCTCGGCCGGGCCTCGGCCGCCGTGCTCGGCGCCCATGTGATCGGCCGCTCGCGCGCCGAGATCCTGGCCGCGCGTGATCAGCTGCGGAGCATGCTCGAGGCCGCCGGCGAGCCACCAGCCGCGCCCTTCGAGCTGCTCGCGATCCTGCGCCCGGCGCGCGCCCACAAGAGCCGCCACGCCTCGATCCTGCTGCCGTTCGAGGCGACGCTGCCGCCCTCGACGCGCTCCCGGCGCGCGTCGACCATCAGGAATTGCGGAGCCTGTAGCCGAAGCCGCGCACGGTCTGGGTCAGCGGCATCTCGCCCAGGTCGACCTTGTGGCGCAGCTGGCGGATGTCGACCTCGACCACGTTGGTCAGCGGATACCGGGAGCAGCCCCAGACCTTCTCGAGGATCAGGGCCCAGCTCAGACCCTCCCCGGGGAGCAGGGCGAACTCAGGGATCGACGTCGTGCTGAAGTGGGTGCCGGTCGGTAGCCGTCGCGGTCAAGGGCTGACGGCGGCTCAAGCCGCGCTGCCGCCGTCGTCGGTCGCGGCCTGGCGGCGCGTCGATGGCCGGCCGAACCAGCGCCGGAGCGCTCGCCCGTCGATCTCGTCGCGCTCGAAGATGCCGGCCGGGCGCAGGATCAGCATCAGGATCAGCGCGATCGCGAGGCAGACGTCGGTCAGGCCGGCGATGTTGGTCGCGAAGACCTGCAGGACGTTGATCGTGTTCTCGACCCAGCGCAGCGTCTGATAGACGATCGTGACGATCACCGTGCCGAACACCGCCCCGGTCACGGTTGCCGGCCCGCCGATCACCAGCATTGCCAGCACGACGAAGGTCTCGGTCAGGAAGAAGGCCTTCGGCGTGAACGAGGTGATGAAGTGGGCGAACAGGCCGCCGCCGATGCCGGCCGTGAAGGCGCTGAGCACCAGCGCCAGCCAGCGGACGACGACGATGTTGACGCCGATCGAGCCGGCCGAGAGCAGGTCGTCGCGCGAGGCGCGCAGCTGCAGCCCGACCTTCGACTCCCTGAACAGACAGGCGACGACCACGAAGACGGCGGCCCAGATTGCGGTATCGCCGAGCTCCGTGTCCCGGTCGACGCCGAACAGGGTCTGCGGGCCGTTGGTCACCGTGTTCCAATGGGTCAGCACCACGTGGATGATGACCAGGAGGGCAAAGCCGGTGATCACGGCCGGAAAGTCGGAAAGCCGCATCAGCGGCAGGCCGACCACCGCGGCGACCGCGGCGGCGATGAGGCCGCCTGCCAGCAGCGCCGGCAGGAACGGCAGATGGACGTCGACCAGGAACGGGTAGAGGTGGGGCAGCGTCAGCGATTTCTGCATCGCCGACATCGAGAACAGCACCGAGGCGTAGGCGCCGATCCCCATGAAGCCGATGTGCGGGAACCAGAGGATGTTGGTGTTGCCCATGAAGATCTGGAGGCCGAGCACCAGCACCAGATCGATGAACATCGTGATGACGAAGCGGGTGAGCACGACCGAGCCGAGCAGGCCGGTCGCGCCGGCGATCAGCGCGATCAGCGCGATCAGGATCACCATCGTGCCGAAGCCGCGCAGATGAAGACGCCTAGGGCTGGAAGGCATGGCGAGGCTCACCGCGCCCGGACCAGGCCTTCGGGGCGGAACAGCAGGATCAGGATCACGAGGCCAAAGGTGAACGCCTGCCGATAGTCGACCAGATCCTGGGGCAGGAAGGTGTTGATGCCGACCGTCATCAGCGCCAGCACGTAGCCGCCGACCACGGCGCCGAGCAGGCTGTTGAGCCCGCCGACCACGGTCGCGACGAAGGCCACGATCAGCGGCTCGAGCCCGATCCCGGGCGTCACCGAGGCGGTCCGCCCGAGCCAGAACAGCGCGACCACGCCCGCGAGCAGGCCGCTGATCGCGAACGCGACGCTGATCAGGAGGTTGGCCGGTACGCCCAGCATCCGGGTCATGCGGAAGTTGTCGGCGGCGGCGCGCAGCGCGATCCCGAGCACCGTGCGGTTGAGCAGGAGCGTGAACAGCCCGAGCATGGCCAGGCTGACCACGACCGCGAGCAGGTCGCGCACCTGGATCAGGACGCCGCCGATCATGAAGTTCTGGGTGAACAGGTCCGGGAGCGGCACCACCCTTGCGCGCGGCGAGATCAGCAGCAGCGCCGCGTTCTGGAACAGCGTGCTGACCGCGAACGAGGTGATCAGCATCGCGGTCAGCGATTTTTCGCGCACCGGGCGGAAGGCGATCCGCTCGGTCAGAACGCTGGCCAGCACGGCTGCGAGGATCGCGACCAGCGCCATCACCAGCCACGGCAGCGGCGAGCCGTCGAGCAGATAGAGGGTGTAGCCGGTGACCATGATGAGCTCGCCATAGGCGAAGTTGACCAGCTTCAGGATGCCGTAGACCAGCACCAGGCCGAGCGCCATCAGCGCATAAAGGCTGCCGAGGCTGAGCACGTCGATGACGAAATAGGCGGCCTCGGTCATGGCAGCCTCGGGGCGGCCGGCGACGCTCGAGCGGCGGCGCCGCCGAGATAGGCGCTCTCGACGTCGATCTGGCGGCGCAGCTCCGCGGGCGTGCCGCCGGCCTCGACCCGGCCCATGCGGATCACATAGGCGCGGTCGGCGATCCGAAGCGTCTGGCTGACGTTCTGCTCGACCAGGAGGATCGTCGTGCCGCCCCGATGCAGGTGGCGGATCAGCTCGAAGACCTGGCCGACCAGCTTCGGCGCGAGGCCGAGCGAAGGCTCGTCCAGCATCAGGAGCCTCGGGTGCGACATCAGCGCCCGGGCGATCGCGAGCTGCTGCTGCTCGCCGCCGGAGAGCGTGCCGGCCGACTGGTCCCGCCGCTCCTTGAGGATCGGGAACATCTCGGACATCGTCTCCAGATCCCGCCGGTACTCGACGCGGTCGCGGCGGATGAAGGCGCCAAGGCGGAGGTTCTGCTCGACGGTCAGAGCCGGAAAGATCTCGCGGTCCTCCGGAACCATCGCAATGCCGCGGCGCACGATCGCTTCGGGCGCGAGCCCGGCGATCGCCTCGCCGCGGAAGGTGACCCTGCCCCCGGTCGGGGTCAGGACGCCCATGACCGTCTGAAGGGTCGTCGTCTTGCCGGCGCCATTGGCGCCGATCAGGGCCACCAGCTCGCCTTCCCGGACCTCGATCGTGACGCCCCTGAGCGCGGTGATCGCGCCATAGTGGACATGCACGTCCTTAAGTGCCAGCACCCTCGTCCTCCAGCGGCGCGCCGAGATAAGCCTCGACCACCTCGGGCACCTCGCGGACCGCCTGCGGCGTGCCCTCGGCGATCGTCCGGCCATAGTTGAGCACGTGCAGCCGGTGACAGAGGCGCATGATCAGGTGCATGTCGTGGTCGACGATCAGCATGCCGAGGCCGCTCTCGGCCGGGATTGGCGCGAGCCGGGCGAGCAGCTCCTCGCTCTCGTCCTCGTTCAGGCCGGCGGCCGGCTCGTCGAGGAACAAAAAGCGCGGCCGCATCGCCAACGCCCGGGCGACCTCGACCAGCCGCTCGTGACCGTAGGGGAGCGCGGTCGCCGGCGTCCCGGCCCAGCGCTCGACACCCATGCGCGCGAGCATCGCATGGGCACGCTCGGTCGCCTCGGCACGCGGCGCGCCGACGCTCATCGCAGCGACCATCACGTTCTCGAGCACGCTTAGACCGCCGAACAGGCGCACCCGCTGGAAGGTCCGCGCGAGCCCGGCGCGGGCGATCTGGTAGGCCGGCCGGCCGGTAAGGTCGCGGCCGCCGGCCAGCACCCGACCAGCGGTCGGCGGCAGCACGCCGGTCACGACGTTGATCAGCGTCGTTTTGCCCGAACCGTTAGGGCCGATCAGCCCCAGGATCTCGCCGCGCTGGAAACGGAGGCTGACGCCGTCGACCGCGCGCAACTGGTAGAAGTGCTTGCTGACCGCCTCGACGACCAGCGTGTCCGGGTTGGCGGTGTTCAGCCCTTGTGCTCCTCGATGTACTTCACGAGGTAGGGCGGCTTCGGGACGTTGGACGGCCGGCGCCAGCCGATGAAGCTCGGCTTGCCGCCTGTAAGCTCGACCAGGGCGGCCTCGATGTCGGGCTCGTGGCCAGTCGCGGCGTCGGTCCAGCGCAGCTTGCCGGTCAGCAGCTGGAACTCGGTCGTCTCCATGACCTTGGCGACCGCGTCGCCGTCGGTCGAGCCCGCCTTCTCGACCGCCTGCGCCATGACCTGGATGGTATCCCAGCCGGTGGCGACGAACGAGGTGTCGGGAGCCTTGCCGTATTCCTTCTGGTAGAGCTCCAGAAAATCCGCCATCTCCGGCGTCGCCCCGGGGGCCATGAAGCTGTGGGTCACGAAGTAGACGTCGCTGCCGTATTTCTCGCCGAGCGCGTCGAACAGGCCCTGGTCGTCGTAGGAATCGCCGCCGACGATCGGCGCGTCGATGCCGGCCTGGCGGATGGTGCGGATGATGGTGCCGAGGTCGGGCATGTAGGACGAGATGAACAGCACGTCCGGCTTCTCGGACGAGCGCTGCAGGCGGGCGAGCTGCGCCGAGAAGTCCTGCGCGCCTTGCGTGTACTTGTCCTCGAAGATGACATGGCCGCCCAGCGCCTCGAAGTGCTTGATGAAGTATTCGCTGAGACTGGTCGTGTAATCGATGAAGGTATCGGTGATGACGTAGGCATTTTTCCAGCCCTTGTCATTGAAGGCGTACTCGGCGGCGGCGGCACCCATCGTGGTGTTCCACATCGAGAGCGTGAACTGCTTGTCGCCGAGGGTGACCGAGCCGTGGAGCGGGGAGGAAGCGCAGGTCGAGATGCCGACGATGCCTGCGTTCTGCGCCTCGCGGTCGGCGGGGCCGCCCATGTCGAAGTCGCAGGGCGCAACCATCAGCTGCGCGCCCTCGGCGATCACCTGGGCGGCGCTGTTGCCGACCGTGACCGGGTCGCTCTTGCCGTCGAGGTTGACGAACTTGAGCGGCTTGCCGAGGACGCCGCCCTTCTCGTTGATCACCTTGACCGCGAGCTCGGCGCCGCGCAGGCCGGGCTCGTCCAGGGGCGCCTGAATGCCGGTCAGGCAGAGCGCGCCGCCGATGAAGATCTCGTCGGCCGCGCGGGCGCCCTGCATGGTCGCGATCAGCGCCAGCGCCGCCACACCCGCGGCCAGACGCGCCCCGCCGCGACGGGCCTGGATCTCGACGGCATGGAGATGTGCCTGTCTCGTCATCGGTCTCCCCTTTCGGTCTTGTCTTTCCGACCTGATCCGCGCGCCAAGCGATAGCCCTGCTCGGAGCCGCCACGGCCGGAGAATCGTAGCATCGCCATAGTTGCCGCGCCAAAGGTTCTTTTGCGAAGGGCTGGAACCTCTGCGCGCACGACGCGCGGACGGTCTGGTTGACCGGTGAAACCACTACACCCACAGTTGTGAGAGCGGGCCGGAACTGCGCCTCCACCTGACATCTGGCCGCGCGCGCGGCAATCGCCCTGGACCGCCGCTCCGGATCGCGTCATCATGGTTGCCAGCGAGATCTCGGACCCTCGATGCCCGACAACCTGCCTGCCAACCAGATCAGCGGCCGGAGCGCCTTCATCGAGCTGTTGAAGGCCGAAGGTGTGACGCAGATGTTCGGCAATCCCGGCACGACCGAGCTGCCGATCATGCATGCGCTGACCGACTACCCCGAGATGGGCTACGTGCTCGGCCTGCAGGAGGCGATCGTGGTCGCGATGGCCGATGGCTATGCGCGCGCCTCGGGCAAGCTCGCGGCCTGCAATGTGCATGTGGCACCCGGGCTCGGCAATGCGATCGGCGCGCTCTACACGGCCTTCGTCTCCGGCACGCCGCTGATCGTCACGGCCGGGCAGCAGGAGCAGGGGCACGGGCTGATGGAGCCCTTGCTCTACGCGCCGTTGCTGCCGATCGCGGCGCCGGTCGTGAAGTGGGCGGCCGAGGTCACGCGCCTCGCCGACCTGCCGCGCATCCTGCACCGCGCCGCGAAGGTCGCGCTGACGCCGCCCACGGGGCCTGTGTTCATTTCGCTGCCGGGCGACATCCTGAACGACTTCGCCGCGCTCGACCTCGGCGAGCCGACCCGGGTCGACGCCGCGGGCCGGCCATCCGACGCGGCGCTGCGAACGCTGGCGCTGCGCCTGCTGGCGGCCGAGCGGCCGGTGATCCTCGCCGGCAGCGAGATCGTGGCGAGCGACGCCTTCGCCCAGGCGGCCCGCTTCGCCGAAGTCTTGGGCGCGCCGGTCTACCAGCAGACCGTGGTCAGCGGCGCCCATTTCCCGTCGGAGCATCCCTTGTTCCTGGGTCAGCTGTCGCGCGACCAGGGGCGGGTCCGGGAGCTGCTTTCCCCCTACGACACCCTCGTCTGCATCGGCGCCGACGTGCTCCAGATGTCGGTCTGGAGCGAGGTCGAGCCGCTGCCGCCGCAGATCGCGGTCGTCCAGCTCGGTCTGCGCGACTGGGAGATGGGCAAGAACTATCCCGCCGAGCTCGCGGTCCGGGCCGACGTCAGAGCGACCCTCGAGGCGCTCACACCCCTGATCGCCGAGCTCGGCCAGCCGACCCGGCGGCAGCGTGCCGAGGCCACTGTCACAGAGCTCGCCGGATACAACTGGTCGGCCATGCGCGCGCAACAGCGCCGGACGGCGGTGACCAAGGCAGGCGCGCGGCCGATCGATCCCGACTGGCTGATGATGACACTCTGCGAGCATCTGCCGGCGGACGCGATCGTGGTCGACGAGGGGCTGACCACCGCCCGCAGCCTCAACACCTATCTCCCGTTCCGCGACCGCTATTCGTATTTCGGCAACGTCAGCGGGGGCATCGGCTGGGGAATCGCGGCCGCCGTCGGCGTGCAGCTGGCCCAGCCGGCGCGCCGGGTGGTGGCGGTCATCGGCGACGGCAGCGCCATGTACGGCATCCAGGCGCTCTGGAGCGCTGCAAACCAGAAGCTGCCGGTGATCTTCGTCCTCTGCAACAACGGCGGCTACCGGATTATCAAGCAGCGCCTGAAGGCGTTCCACGGCAACGACACCTTCATCGGCATGGACTTCAAGGACCCGGCCATCGACCTTGCGGGCCTGGCGCGGGCGTTCGGCATGGAGGCGCACCGGATCGAGGACGGCGTTGCCTTCGAGGCCAGGTTCGAGGCAGCGCTGGCGGCGTCGGCGCCAGTCCTGCTGGACGTGATCGTGGACGGGGCCGTGTGAGACGAGCGGCAACGACACGCCGCGCGCCTGGCGTCCGTACATGGAATCGTCCACCCTCATGATCCTATCGGATCAGGCCCTGGCGCCGCCATTCCCGCACCTGAGGATGGATGCCGCCCTGCGTCCCGTTCGGTCTCGAGGAGCGCCGTGTCGACGATCGCGAGCGCGCGGTCGATGTCCGCCTCGGTCACGATCAGGGGCGGGGTCAGGGTCAGGACGTTGCCGAGCGTGGTCTTGAAGCTCAGACCGCGTTCCAGGCAGCGGTAGAGCACGGCATCCGCCTCGTCCGTGGCCGGCTCTTTGGTGGCCCGGTCCCGGACCAGCTCGACCCCGAGCAGCAGGCCGAGGCCGCGCACGTCGCCGATCAGCGGATGTCGGGACTGCAGCTCCTGGAGCCGGCCGAGCGCATGGGCGCCGACCCGGGCGGCGTTCTCGACCAGGCCCTCCTCCAGGATGATCTCGAGGGTGGTGAGCGCGGCGCGGGCGAGCACCGGATTCTTCTCGTGGGTGTAGTGGCCGAGCGCGTGGTCGCCCAGGATGTCGAGCTCGGACCGGGTCAGCAGTGCCGCGACCGGCAGCACGCCGCCGCCCAGCGCCTTGCCGAGCACCAGGATGTCCGGCACCACGTCGAAATGCTCACAGACGAACATGCGCCCGGTCTTGCCGAGGCCGCTTGGGATCTCGTCGAAGATCAGGAGCGCGCCGTGCTCGTCGCAGGCCCGCCGCACTTCGGCCCAGAAGCCGGGCGGCGGCAGATGGGGCACGGCGCGGACCGGCTCGGCGATCACCGCGGCGACGTCCTGCTCCTTCTCCAGGACATAGCGGATGAAGCTCGCGCAGCGCATGCGGCAAAGCTCGAGCTGCGGCTGACCGCCGCGGTCCGGGTAGCCGTAGGGGCAGCGATAACAGGCGAACGGTGCGACGTGCTCGGTCCCGGCCAGCAGCGGCCCGACCGGGCCGGAGCGGAACAGCGCCTCGCCGCCGACGCTCGCGGCGCCGAAGCCGGCCCCGTGGAAGCTGTCCCAGAACGAGATCGTCTTGTGCCGGCCGGTGACCGCGCGGGCGAGCTTGAGCGCCATTTCGATCGCTTCCGAGCCGCCCGGCGCGAGCAGGACCTTGTCGAGGCGGCCCGGCGCGATATCGGCCAGCTTGCGGGCGAGCGCGACGGCCGGCGGGTTGGTGAAGCGGCGCGGCGCGAACGGCAACTCGTCGAGCTGCGCCTTGATCGCGGCAATCAGTCGCGGATGGCCGTAGCCCAGGTGATGCACATTATTACCGTGGAAGTCCAGGTAGCGGCGGCCGGCGAGATCCTCGAGCCAAAGGCCCTCGGCGCGACCCAAAGCCGACAGGCATGGCGACGACAGGGCTTGATGCAGGAAGTGGCGGGCGTCGGCCTCGACCAGGGCCCGCACGGCCGGGTCCTGGCGCTGCGCGAAGGCCTGCCGGTGCGGCGAGCGGTTGGAGTCACCCTCGGCGAGCGGCGTTGGCCCGGATTTCGCTGAAGTCATGGCGGGCCTGCTCTGGTTGCGCCTGCGACAAAAGCTAGCACCGGCGGGCCGCGGGCACGAGCCAGGAATGGCCGCCGGGAGAGTCTGGGAACCCCGCAGAGACCGCGGCGCGATCCCTGGAACGGTTGAATGATGATGGGTGCAGTTAAACCATAAGACAACGAACCGGACACGCACGCCGGCCTGAGTCGAGGGTTGTCCGGCCTCGGGCCCCGGGAACGAAATGGCCCCTCGCGTGTTAACTGAAGCGAATACCCCGGGACCGATCCGAAGACCGGGCTGGCGGGGGAGCCCTTGCCAAGGTTGAAGGCAACGAGGCGGCGGGCTCGGTGGGATGTCTGGTCGAGGTGAGTTGAAATCGGGGTCGCTGATTGCTGAGGGAGGCGGCGAGTTGACGGAACGGGGCGGAAGCTTGGCAGTGGTGGCACTGCCGGAACGGGAGGACTCGCCGCTTGGTGAGGCGAGTCGGGCGACGCCTGTCCGGTGGGCGGCCTCGGCAGCGGTCGTCGTGGACGGGGTCGCGCCCGAGCCCATCGAGCAGTGGCTGGTCGTGCGCCGGATCGAACGTCTCCTCGAGGGACTCGGCATGGCGCGCGGTCGACGCCGCGAGCTGGTGATTCAGAATTGCATGACGCGCGCCGTCGGGCGCTGGCGGGAGCAGCCCGGCACCGACCTGGGCGCGTTGGCGTTGGAGCAGATCGAGGACGCGTTCGGGCGCTGGTTCTCGTTCGTGCTCGGCGACGAAAGCCTGGGCGAGCAGCCGCCTATGCTGGTCGGTCGGGCTGCCCTCGAGGCCTGCGAGGCGGCGCGGCGCTGGCCGGACGTGCTGTTGACCTACGATCATCTGCCGCCGGCGTTCGTCGAGGCGATGCGCGCGGCCACGGTCCTGCCGACCCCGGCCGAGCTCCCCGGCAACATGCTCGAGCAGCCCCTGGAATCCTGGTCGCTCAGAGAGCTTCTGATGCGCATGCTCGGTCGCTGGAGCGGCGGTCTGCCCGGACCGGCCGCGCCAGCCGCCTGAGCGCCGAATCCCGCGCATGATCGACGATCCTGGGCTGCGCCGGCGGCTGGTCCTGGCGCTGCTGGTGTTCGGCGGCAGCGCCGCCGCCACCCGCTTCATGGCGAGCGTGCTCGCGGTCGACGGCCTTTCGATCCCGGAAACTGGCATTCTGCTGGTCTTCTGTGCGACCTTTGGCTGGCTCGCCTACGGTTTTTGGACCGCGCTGGCCGGCTTCCTGGTGACCCTCGCCGGTGACCGGCGAATGCACGCCTTGGCCGAGCCGCCAGCAGAGGTGTCGTCGGCCGCGCGCACCGCGCTCGTGGTGCCGGTCTATCACGAGGATCCGGACCGGGTCGTGGCGCGGCTGCGGGTCATCATCCGCTCGCTCGAGCGCACCGGCCGGCTGGCGCTGTTCGACCTGTTCATCCTGAGCGACAGTCGCGAGCCCGACCGGATCCGGGCCGAGCAGGCGGTCTGGGCGCGGCTCTGCAACGAGCGGGTCGCCAGCGGCCGGGTGTTCTATCGCAACCGGGTCGAGAACCGGGGCCGCAAGGCCGGCAACATCGCCGAGTTCTGCCGGCGCTGGGGACGGCACTACGCCTATTTCGTGGTCCTCGATGCCGACAGCATCATGGCGGGCAGCACGCTGGTGCGCCTGGTCGGGCTGATGGAGGCGAATCCGGGCGCCGGGCTGATCCAGACGGTGCCGCAACCGGTCGGCGGCGAGACCCTGTTCGCCCGCGGGCTGCAGTTTGCCGCCAGCCTCTACGGCCCGGTCTACGCCGCCGGGCTCGCCTATTGGTTCCCCGGCAGTGGCAACTATTGGGGCCACAATGCGATCCTCCGGACCCAGGCGTTCATGGCCGCCGCCGGGCTGCCAACCTTGCCCGGCAAGCCCCCGCTGGGCGGAGAGATCCTGAGCCACGACTTCGTCGAGGCCGCGCTCCTCCAGCGCGCCGGCTGGTCGGTCTGGCTGGTCCCCGAGCTCGGCGGCAGCTACGAGGAGCTGCCCTCGACCCTGCGTGGCTATCTGGCCCGCGATCGGCGCTGGTGCCAGGGCAATCTGCAGCATGTGCGTCTGCTCGCCGCCAAGGGCCTGGCTGCGGTCAGCCGTCTGCACCTGGCGCTCGGCGCGATGTCCTATGTGGTCTCCCTGCTCTGGCTGCTACTGCTCGTGCTGACCACGGTGGAGGCGGCGCGCGCCAACATCTGGGCCAAGGCCACGGTCCACGAGGCCAGTCTGTTCTTTCAGCCCTGGCCGGTCGCCGATCCCCGCCAGCTGATCGGGCTGGCCTGGATCACGATTGGCATGCTGTTGCTGCCCAAGCTGCTGCCGTTGGGGTTGGCCCTGGCGCAGCGCGCACGCCGGCGGGCGTTCGGCGGCGGCCTGCGTCTGCTGCGCGCGGCCGCTGCCGAGCTCGCGCTCTCGGTGCTGCTCGCGCCGGTCCTGATGATTCAGCACAGCAAGGCCGTGCTCGGCATTCTGCTCGGCCGCGGCGTTGCCTGGACTGCCCAGCAGCGCGACTGCCAGACCGAGAGCTGGACGGCCGTCACCCTGTGCTATGGCGACATCACGCTGCTCGGCTGCCTCTGGGCGGGGGTCGCCTGGCTGGTCGCGCCCGAACTGTTGCTCTGGCTCGGTCCGGTGCTCGTCGGCTGCGCGCTCGCGATCCCGCTGGCGGCGCTCTCCAGCCGATCCGATCTCGGCGCGGCGATGCGCCGGGGTGGCTGGTTTCTGACGCCCGAGGAGTGTGCGCCGCCGCTCGAGCTCGCCGACCTGTCGACGACCCCTGCCGCCGGCGCCCGTGGCATCGACCTGCGAGCGTCCCATGCGGCCACGCTGGGCCGCGCCGTGGGCGTGCCTTGAGCTACGGACCCGCCCGCACCCGACCCAAGTCACCGACCCGAGTCCCGACCCGAGTCATCCGCCGCGCGAGGATGCTCGGCACGATCCTGAGCTTCCTCCAGGTCGGGACCGCCAGCGCCAGGTTCCAGCCGATCAGCGACACGGCGTTGGCCACGGCCGCGCCCTCGACGCCGAACCGGGGGATCAGGGCGACGCTCAGCCCGATCTGGCCGGCTGCGGCGACCATCATCACGACCGCCGCCTGGCGCTCGTGCCCGGTCATCGTCAACATCACGCCGACCGATCCGGCCGTGGCATTGACGAGCTGACCCAGCAGCAGGATCCGCAACGCGGCCGATCCCGAGGCGAAGCCATCGCCGAACAGCGACAGCACGAGCCCGGGCAAGGCAAAGAGGGGCAGCGCGATCACCAGGGCCGAGAGTGTCGCCCACCAGGCGGTCGTGGTGACCATGGTCTGCACGCCCGAGCGGTCGCCGCGCGCATAGAGCGCGGCGATGCTCGGGGCGAAGATGGAATTGATCGCGGTCAGGGCGAATGCGACCAGTTCGGCGGTCCGGCACGCCACCGCGTAGACGCCGGCAGAACCTGGCTCAGGAAGGCCAGGCCGGTGCCAAGGATATTGATGACCAACGCGCGCGCCGCCCCTCGGGCCAGGTGGACTTTGGCGCTCCTCGAGGCCGGGGCGTCGGGATCGCCGATCACCCCGGCCGGCCGCCGCGCGCCTGCTGGCTCGGAAGCTCCGCCGCGGCGCACCGGGCTCGCCGCGGCGGGCGTGACCGGCTTCACGCCCCGAACTTGGCGAGCCGTCCGGCGTGGGCAAGCGCGAGTGGGAGCAGGTATTTCGCCTCGAGCTGACCGAGACCGCCCAAAAGGCAGGGCCGCTCGCCGAAGCTGTCGACCAGGTCCGGCCGGCAGGCGTCGGACGCCAGCAGCACCGGCACCGGGTGCCAGCTGTGGCTCTTGAGCCTGGCGGGCGTGCTGTGATCACCGGTGACGATCAGGACGTCGGGCCCGAGCGCGGCGATCTTCGAAAACTCGGCGTCGAACTCCTCGATCCGCTCGACCTTGCGCTGGAAGTCGCCGTCCTCGCCGGCGGCGTCGGTATATTTGTAGTGCAGGAAGAAGAAGTCGTAGTCTCGCCAGTGCCGGCGCAGCGCCTCGCACTGCTCGGCCCAGTTGCGGCCGGGATCGAGGATCGTCATGCCGACCAGACGGGCAAGGCCTCGATACATCGGATAGACCGCGAGCGCGGCGGCGTTGAGGCCATAGACCTCGGCCATCGAGGGCACCGGCGGCCGGCGCGCGATGCCGCGGAGCGTCACCATGTTGGCCTGCGGCTCGCCCTCGAGGATCGCGGCCGCCTGCCTGATGAACTCGCCGATCAGGCGCGCCGTCGGCTCGGACTCGGGGTTCGCCGCTTTGGCGGCGAGCGGCCGGACCCCTTCCCGGCCGGGATCGGTGTCGGCGACATCGGCGCCGCCCGCGTCGCCGCGCAGGACCACGACGAAGCGGTATTCGCGGACGTGCTCGACGAAGACCTCCGCGCCCTCGATCCGGATCTGCTTGAGCTTGACCACGACCGCGCGCGCCGGCTCGCTGGCGATCCGCCCGGCGCGGCGATCGGTGATCAGGCCCGCCGCGTCGACCGTGCAGAAATTACCGCGCGCCGCCACGTCGTTCGGCTGCAGATCGAAGTCGATGCCGAGCGCCTCGAGCACGCCGCGGCCGATCTGGTGCTGCACCGGATCATAGCCGAACAAGCCGAGATGGCCCGGCCCGCTGCCGGGCGTGATCCCGGGGCGCACTGGCAGCGAGAGGCCGCAGACGTTGTCCCTGACCAGGGCATCGAGGTTCGGGGTCGCGGCCGCCTCGAGCTCGGTCGGGCCACCCCGCTCGACCGGCAGCCCGCCCAGACCATCGGCGACCGCGAGCACGATCTTGCTCGCGTTGCGGACCACGAGCGGCTTGATCAGATCGAGCATGGTCGGTGTTCCAGACCGGAGCGGGCCACGGACCGCCGGGCGGTGATGGGCCGGACACGACTCTAGAAGCTCGCGCCCCCCGGTCAAGCCGAGCCTGCCCTTTTGACGGGCGATTGGCCGCGCGCTCTGCCCGGCTCCGGGGTCGCCCTTGCCGACCTTGGCGATGCATTTATCTTCTGCACAGAGCCAAAAAACCGGGAGGTCGTGGCCGTGGGACGAGCGAGGCGATGCTTGGAACGGATCGAGCCGCTGCGCGCGCCGGATCGGCCATGACCATGCGGACCTGGCCGTTTCTGCGGCCGTTTCTGGGGCCGTTGCTGGCAATCCCGATCGTCCTGCTCGCCGGCTACGCGGCGACCCTGTCCTCGAAGGCGCGGGGCAGCAGCCCGACGCCGCGCGTGATCGACGGCGACACCCTCGAGGTCGACGGCGCGACGATCCAGCTGTACGGGATCGACGCCCCGGAGCTCGGGCAGCTCTGCGAGAACGACGACACCCGGTCGCCCTGCGGCGTCGAGGCGGCACTGGCACTGCGCAAGCTCGTGACCGTCGGCGACCAGGAGCTGCAGTGCTCGCCCTGGGGCGGCGGGCCCCCGAAGCGCACGGCCGACGGCGCCCTGATCGAGGTCTGCCAGGTGGGCGACGAGGACCTGGCCGAGGTCATGCTCCAAAACGGCTACGGCGTCGCGACGCCGGACAGCTTCCCGGGCGACGCCGAGGCCGAGAAGAGCGCCAAGGACGCCCACCTCGGCATCTGGCACAGCCAGTTCGAGCTGCCCTGGGTCTGGCGCGCCGCCGAGGCGGACCCCGGCGGCAAGGACGCCCAGGACCGCGGCTGCAACGTCAAGGGCGCGCGCAGCGCCGACGGCCGTCGGATCTACTACGTACCGACCGATCCGGAATACGAGCAGGTCGTCATCGATCCCAGCCGGGGCGAGCGCATCTTCTGTAGCGACGAGGAGGCGCGGCTGGCCGGCTGGACCCGCCTCGCCGGTGCGCCGTAGCCGGGCGTCCTCAGAGGTAGCGGCGGCGGATCGTGGTGTTGACGCTGTCGAGCAGGACGGCGAGCAGCATCAGGCCGCCCCGGATCACCTGCATGTAGTAGGCGGCGAGCCCCATGACGTTGATCGCGGTGTCGATCGCGCTGAGCAGCAGCACGCCCGCGAACACCCCGGACAGCCGCCCGACGCCGCCGCGCAAGGACACCCCGCCGATCACGACCGCGGCGAACGCCTCGAACAGCATGCCGAAGCCGAGGTTCGGGGTGGCGCCGTTGCTGCGCGCGGCGAGCAGCCAGCCGGCGATCGCGGCCAGCACGCCGGACATCACGAACACCGTGTACAGCACGCGCTCGACCGGGATGCCGGCCCGGAACACCGCGGTCACGTTGCCGCCGACCAGGTAGACGTAACGCCCGAAGCGGGTCCGGGTCAGGATCACGTGGAACAGCACGTAGGCGACGATCAGAATCACCACCAGCAGCGGCAGGCCGAGCAGGTCGGCGGTCGCGACGACGCGGAAATCGTCGGGCAGGCCGTACATCGAGCGGCCGCCGGTCAGCACCAGGCCGAAGCCCCGGATCGAGATGTAGGTCGCGAGCGTGACGATGAAGGCGTTGATCTGGAAGCGGATCACGAGCAGGCCGTTGAACAGGCCGGCCGCCGCCCCGAAGACGATCGCAAGCAGGAGCGTCAGCCAGGTGTTGAGCTCGAGCCCGGAGGCCGAGCCGCGGCCGGCGGCGAGCCAGGCCGCGAGCATGGCGGCGAACGCCATGACCGATTCGACCGACAGGTCCATGTGGCCGGCGATGATGCAGAACGACAGGCCGATCGCGATCAGGCCGACGAAGGTCGCGTGCTGCATGATGTTGAGAAAGATGCCGACCTGGAAGAAGCCCTCGATGGTGAGCGAGAAGATGACCAGGATGATCGCCAGGATCAGCCAGACCAGATGGTCGAGCAACTGGTTGAGCAGGGCGGCGCGCTCGAGGCCGAGGGCCGCCTGCCTGCTCTTGGTCTGAACCGCCATCCTAGACTGAGCTCCCCGCTGTCCGGACACGATCCAGGCTTAGCGAGCCGCGCCCGGTTCGCCAAGCCACTGACCACGACCGCCTCGCTCTGCGGGTCGTGACCGGCCGGCTCGCACCAGGCCGGATGCAGCCAGGGGCGCCCGCCGAAACCCTTGAGCCCCGAACGTTGCTCGCGGATCTCAGGCTGCGCCGTGCCAGTCCAGTCGCCGAATTCCGGGCTCATCGCTCTGCTCCCCGTGCAGCCGCCGACGATCCTCGAACCTTCGGGATAGCCCCGGAGCGCGCGCCAGGGCTGTGGCGCGCGTCACAGCGCACGCCATGGACTGCCGGATGCCGTCCGGCCGGGGATGGTCGCGCCCCGCCGTGGCGAGGCGCGCCGCGCCCTGGGCTACTGCTTCTCGCGGAAGGTCTGGTGGCAGCCGCCGCAGCCCTGCTTGCCGAGCGCGCCCAGCGCCGGGCCGATCGCCGCCATGTCGCCGCCCTGCGCCACCTCGGCGAACTTGGCGCTCACCTCCTCGAACTTCTGAGCGGCCGCTTCGAAGTCGGCCCACTTCTCCCAGATCGCCGGCAGCGCCGCCGATTTCTCCCCGGTCTCGCCCTTGCCGCTGCCTTGGGGAAAGAGGAGCTTCAGATTGGCGGTCAGGAGCTTGCCCTGCTCGGCCAGCGCCTGGGCGTTCGCGGCCACGTCGTCGGTGAAGCTCACGTCGCCCTTGACGACCGCGGCGACCATGCGCGATGTGGGCGCCGTTCGCGTCCATGAAGGCCTTGCGATACTTGACGACATTGGCCGGCTCGTCGGCGGCGAAGGCGACCGCCGCGCCGAGCCCGGTCGCGAGCACGAGCGCGGCGGCGAAGATCCGACCCGTAAAGTGCACCATCAATCGATCCTCCCTGTCAGGCATCCAGCGTCATGGTTGCAGAGTTCCGGCGTTCTGGGAACCGTATCGATACTCCCGCTGCTAGACGGCCCGGTTGCAAGATTTATTCCCGCGGGCTAAGGCCAAGCCCGCCGGGGCAGCCGCCGACCGGAACGCGGGCCGCGGCTGCCGGCGCTGCAACTCGCGAGGGCCTCACGCATTGGTGAACCGAAGGCGGCTGGGGTGAACCGAAAGCGACCGGTGTAATCGAAGGCGGCAGGGCCGCGTCAGGCGGCGTCTGATCGGCGCGCTGGCGCTGCTCGCGGTGACGCCGGCCGTGGCCGGGGGCATCGACGACGTCGAGGCGAAGGCGGCCGCCTTCGATCGCTTCATGGCCGCGGCCAGGCCGATCTGCCAGCAGCGGCCGGCCGCGGAGTGCGTCGCGGTCGCCTGGCGGTTCGCCGACGCCGACGGCGATCAGGGGCTCTCGGTCGCCGAGCTGACGAGCGTCCGCGGGGCGCTCGAGGACTGGGTGCTGCGCCACCAGGACGAGCTCAGCCGGCCGGAGCGCTCGAGCCTGGTGCTCGGCCTGCTGCTGGTCAATTCGATCGGCATCGAGCGCCTGCTGGCGCTCTACGACGGCGACGGCGACGGCCTGATCAGCCGCAGCGAGCTGCTGGCGGACGTGCACCTCGACCGACGGCCGCTCGGCGAGGTCCTGCTCGACCCGGCGGCGGTCGATCGCGCCGGCGATCGCGCGCCGCCTCGGCATACCCTCAGCGCTCCTGGACCACATCCAGCCCTAGCTGGCGGCGGCCGAGCGGCGCCAGACCGTGACCAGCCACGGCTGCTGGTGGCGGGGCTTGCCGGGCGGCCGGTAGTAGTGATCGAGCAGCTCGAAGCCGGCCGCCTCGACCAGGTGGCGCCAGGTGGCAAAATCGTAGAAGCAGGCGTAGCGACCGTCGGCGAAGCCTTCGTCGTCGGCGCCGCGTGGATTGGAGCTGAGCAGCACGCCTCCCGGCCGGAGGGTCGCCCAAAGATCCGCCATGACCCGTGGCAGCGCCGGGCTCGGGACGTGGAACAGGACCGCGTTCGCGAACACGCCATCGAAATGGCCGGCGGGCAGGTCGAGCGCCAGCAGGTCCTGCAACCAGACCGGACAGCCCGAGGCAGCTTTCGCCATCCGGACGAACTCCGGGCAGCCGTCGAGCCCGACCGGCTGGTGGCCGAGGGCGCGAAAGGCGATCAGGTCGCGCCCCGGGCCGCAGCCGAGATCGAGCAGCCAAAGCGGCGGCGCGCCGCCGATCGCCGCGAGCAGGGCGCCGATGCTCTGGCTGACGTCGTGGTCCCGGGTCCCCTCGCGATAGGCTTCGGCGAACCGCCCGTAGTGGGCGAGCGTGCGGGCGCTGATCTGGCGCAGCTGATTGGGATCGAGGCGTGGGGCCGGCGGGCGCATGGGCCGAGCTTACCCGATCCGCGCCCGGTCGACAGCCGCGCCGATGATCGGCCGCCCGGCCGACCGGCACGAATTCCGGCAAGCTGCTTGGCAATTGACAAGCCGGGGCGGTTCCCTGCCTAGTAGTGCCAAGCGGCCACGGCCGTGTCCCCGCCGCATGAAGAATCCGACAGGGAGTGACATCAATGCTCAATCGTTTGGTCGTCGGCAGCCTGGGGCTGGCGTTCGCCGCCGCGCTCACGACCCAGGTCCAGGCCAAGACCCTGGTCTACTGCTCCGAAGGCAGCCCCGAGGGCTTCAACCCGCAGCTCTATACCTCCGGCACCACCTTCGATGCCTCCTCGCACCCGATCTACAACCGGCTGGTCGAGTTCGAGCGCGGCACCACCAAGATCGTGCCGGCGCTCGCCGAGAGCTGGGACATCTCGGACGACGGCCTCGAATACACCTTCCATCTGCGCCCGGGCGTCAAGTTCCAGACCACCAAGAACTTCACGCCCTCGCGCGACTTCAATGCCGACGACGTGGTCTGGACCTTCGAGCGCCAGCTCGACGACGAATCATCCCTACCACCAGGTCTCGGGCGGCACCTACGAGTACTTCAACAGCATGGACATGCCGAAGCTGCTCAAGGCCGTGAAGAAGGTCGACGACCTGACCGTGACCTTCGTCCTCAACCACCCGGAGGCGCCGTTCCTCTCCAATCTCGGGATGGACTTCGCCTCGATCTTCTCGGCCGAGTATGCGCAAAATATGCTGGATGCCGGCACGCCCGAGCAGGTCGACCTCGACCCGGTCGGCACCGGCCCCTTCCAGCTGGTCGCCTACCAGAAGGATGCGGTGATCCGCTACAAGGCCAATCCCGACTATTGGGACGGCAAGGCGGCGATCGACGACCTGGTGTTCGCGATCACGCCCGATCCCTCGGTCCGCTGGCAGAAGCTGCAGGCCGGCGAGTGCCAGGTCATTCCCTACCCCAATCCGGCCGACCTGGATGCGATCCGCGCCAACCCGGACGTCAATCTGCTCGAGCAGGAGGGTCTGAACATCGGCTATCTCGCCTTCAATACCGAGAAGAAGCCGTTCGACCGACAAGCGGGTCCGCCAGGCGCTCAACATGGCGATCAACAAGCAGGCGATCCTGGATGCGGTCTTCCAGGGCTCGGGCAAGGTCGCCAAGAACCCGATCCCGCCGACCATCTGGTCGTACAACGACGCCGTCAAGGACTACCCCTACGATCCCGACGCCGCCAAGAAGCTGCTGGCGGAAGCGGGCTACCCGGACGGCTTCAAGACCAACATCTGGGCGATGCCGGTCCAGCGGCCCTACAACCCGAACGCCAGGCGGATGGCCGAGCTGATCCAGGCCGACTGGGCCAAGGTCGGCGTCCAGGCCGAGATCGTCACCTATGAATGGGGCGAGTATCTGAAGCGCTCCAAGGAGGGCCAGCACGACACGGTGCTGCTCGGGTGGACCGGCGACAATGGCGATCCCGACAACTTCCTCTACGTCCTCTTGGGCTGCGCCGCCGCCAAGGACGGCACCAACCGGGCACGCTGGTGCTACAAGCCGTTCGACGACCTCCTGGTTCAGGCCAAGGAGACGAGCGACGTCGCCGAGCGCACGCGGCTCTACGAGCAGGCCCAGGTGATCTTCAAGGAGGAGGCGCCCTGGGTGACGATCGCGCACTCGGTGGTCTACGTGCCGGTCAGCAAGCAGGTCGTCGACTACAAGATCGACCCGTTCGGCAGCCATATCTTCTACGGCGTCGACCTCAAGGGCTGAGGCGCGAGCGCCGACAGGCCAAGTTCGTCATCGGGGGGCGACCACCGGGGTCGTCCCCCATCCTGCAAGCGGCGCGATGACGATTGCGCGCAACCTGGGCTGATTGGCGGGCATGAGCCGGATCGGGTCGGGGCGTTGACCGGCCGTTAAGAATTGGGCGTTAACCAAGTCTTCGGAGGGCCCATGGGACCGTGGGACTCCGTGCCGGCGGGCGGTGGGTTCAGCGGGTGAGCTCGGCCTCGTAAAAGCCCAGGTCGCCCGAGGCGTCGGACCAGGTCAGCTCGAGCTGCAGCTTGGGTGGGGCGGTGGCGGTCTGCAAGGGGATGCGCACCGTGGCATGGGCTCCGACCGTACCGATCCTGGCGGGGTCGAGGTCCTGGGGATCGATCAGCGGGCAGCGAACGAGCGCGGCACCGTCGATCGAGACGGTGAAATCCTGGGCGGCGGCGTGGCCGTCGTTGCGGATCGTCAGATACCATTTGATCGCGACTTCCTGCTCGATGACGGCGTACAGCCGGGCCCGCTTGGCTTCGCGCTCGCGGGCGCTCCGGGCGGCATCCTCGATCCGCAGGAGCTGCGTCTCGAGGGCGCGGTTGCGGCGCCGGAGGGTCAGTCCGAGCACCGAGCCGATGCCGCCCAGCACCAGGCCGGCCGCGGCAATCCACCAAAGCGCCAAGTCGGCGACGGCGCCGTCGAGTGCCACATCCACCTCCACCGAGCCACGCCGCCCAACATCCCGGCCAGCGGTATCGCCGCGCAGGTCGACGTCTGCGAGCCGCGACCTCGGCAGCGCGCTCGACGGGCATCCTGCCACAGGGGATGCCCGTCAACCACACCCGTCTTGCGACAAAACCCGCGATCCTGGCTCAATCGGGCATAGCAAGGGCCGGTTGTC
Source organism: uncultured Alphaproteobacteria bacterium (assembly GCA_963757395.1). Lineage (GTDB taxonomy): Bacteria > Pseudomonadota > Alphaproteobacteria > Geminicoccales > Geminicoccaceae > DATAOG01. The sequence continues at coordinate 115,922 of CAVWRK010000025.1, read as the reverse complement.
CGCGCGCAGCCCGACCTGGACCCCACGACGTTTTCGGCTTGCCGAACGCGCCGACTACCCGCCAACCTCGGCCTGGGGACCCCTGCACCAATCGCTGAGCCTACCGGTTCGCGGCCAGCAGCTCGGGCCGGCGGCGTCGGCTGGCCGCGGCCGGGCGGGGGCGGTAGAGTGCGGTCGGAGGTTCGACCATGCAGGATCTGTTGGCGGCCGCACGCGCGGCGTTCGACCATGCGCATGCGCCCTATTCCAACTTTCGGGTGGGCGCGGCGGTGCGCGGCGCCTCCGGGCGGGTCTTCGCCGGCAGCAACGTCGAGAACGCGAGCTATCCCCTGGGCAACTGCGCCGAGGCGAGCGCGCTCGCGGCGCTGGTCACGGCCGGCGAGCGGCGGATCACGGAAGCGTTGGTGCTGGCCGCGGGCGAGCGTCTTTGCACCCCCTGCGGCGGCTGTCGGCAGCGGCTCGCCGAGTTCGGCGCCCCGGAGCTGCCGGTCCATCTGTGCGGTCCCGACGGGTTGCGGCGGACCGTGACGCTCGGCGAGCTGCTGCCGTTGTCCTTCAGCCTGAACGCGGGCGGCTCGGGCGGCGATCCCGCGCCCGTTCCGGCGCCGGGTGCGGTCGAGGTGATCCGGGCGCGCCGCCCGGGGTTCGCGCCGCGGGTCGGGCTGATCCTGGGTTCCGGTCTGGGCGGGATCGCGGATGCCCTCGAAGATGCCACGGCGATCGCCTATGCCGAGCTTCCCGGCTTTCCGCGCGCGAGCGTCGAAGGCCATGCCGGGCGCCTGGTGCTGGGCAAGCTCGCCGGGGTCCGGGTTGCCTGCCTGCAGGGCCGGGTCCATCTCTACGAGGGTGTGGCCGCGGCCGCGGTCAACGCCCTGCCGCGGACCCTCAAGGCGCTCGGCTGCGAGCTCCTGATCCTGACCAACGCCTCGGGCGCGCTGCGCCCGGAGCTTGCCCCCGGGAGCGTCGTGCTGATCGAGGATCACATCAATCTGCTCGGCCAGAGCCCGCTGGTCGGGGTTAACGATGCGGCGATCGGGCCGCGCTTTCCCGATCTGAGCGAAGTCTACGACCGGGCGCTCCGGGCGCGCCTCCAGGGGGTCGCCGGCCGGCTCGGGATCGAGCTCCCGGGCGGCGTCTACCTCGCGACCCTCGGGCCCGCCTTCGAGACCCCGGCCGAGATCCGGGCGTTCCGGGCGCTGGGCGCCGATCTGGTCGGCATGTCGACGGTGCCGGAGGCGATCAGCGCCCGCCATTGCGGGCTGAAGGTGCTCGGGCTCTCGATCGTGACCAATCTCGCGGCCGGGCTCGCGGCGCATCCGCTCAGCCACGCCGAAACCCTGACCGAGGCAGCCGGCGCGGCGGCGACCCTCCAGCGTCTGCTGACCGGTCTGCTCGAGGAGCTGGCGCATGACCATCCGAACCCCGGCTGATCTGCTGCAGAGCGCGGCCGCGGCGCCGGCGACCCACGAGGCCGCCGCCCGCATCCTGCCGCTGGTCGACCTGACCGCGCTCGGCGACGACACGACGTCTGCGGCCGTCAACGCGCTCTGCGCCAAGGCGCTCGACGCCGGCGTCGCCGCGGTCTGCGTCTGGCCGCGCTTTTTGCCGATCGCCAAGGCGAGGCTCGCCCACAGTCCGGTCCGCCTGGCGACCGTCGCCAACTTCCCGGACGGCTCCGACGACATCGCGCGCGCCGCCCGCGAGACCGCCGATGCGCTGCTGGCCGGCGCCGACGAGGTCGACGTGGTGGCGCCGATCCAGGCGATCCTGGACGGCGATGTCGGCCTGGTCACCGAGCTGGTCCAGGCCTGCCGGGCCAAGGCGCCGGAGCGCACCCTCAAGGTCATCCTCGAGACCGGGCGGCTCGCCGAGCCGGCGCGGATCGCGGCCGCGGCGCGCGCCGCGGTCATGGCAGGCGCGGATTTCCTCAAGACCTCGACCGGCAAGCTCACGCCTGGCGCGACCCTCGAGGCGACCGCGGTCCTGCTCGCGGTGATCGAGGAGGCCGAAGGCCGGGTCGGCCTCAAGGTCGCGGGCGGCATCCGCACGACGCAGCAGGCGGCGCAATACCTCTACCTGGTCGATCACTTCATGAGCCGGGGCTGGACCGCGCCCACGACGCTTCGCTTCGGCGCCTCGGCGCTGCTCGACGATCTGATCCGGCTGCTGACGGTACCGCCCGACCGCGACGACGATGACGACGACGATGACGGGGATGGCGAGTAGGAGGAGCCGTCCGGTCGCTCAGCTGCCAATCTCGAAGGCGCTGCGCAGACCGTCGAGCACGTACTGGACCGCCAGCGCAGCGAGCAGGATTCCGAGCAGGCGCGAGACCACGTGGGTGAGCGTCGGGCCGAGCAGGCGCTCGAGCGGCTCGAGCAGCAGCAGGATCAGAACGCAGAGCGCCATCACCGCGAGCAGCGCGGCGAGCACGATCGCCTGGGCGGCCGGCTGGCCGTCGTAGCGCGCCATCAGCAGCATGATCGAGGCGATCGCGCCGGGTCCGGAGAGCAGCGGGATCGCGAGCGGGAAGACCGCGATGTCGTCCTGCCCGCCGACCTGGCGGAGCTCGTCCGCCGAGCGCGAGCGGCGGTCGGTCCGGCGCTCGAACACCATCTCGAGCGCGATCAGCAGCAGCATCACGCCGCCCGCGGTCCGAAACGCTGCGAGCCCGATGCCGAGCAGACCGAGCAGGCGCTCGCCGACCAGCCCGAAGCCGAGCAGGATGACGCCCGCGATCAGCGCCCCTTTGAGCGCCATCCGGCGGCGGTCGGCCGCGGCCATGCCGGCGGTCAGCGCCAGCAGGACCGGCACCAGCCCCAGCGGGTCGATGACCACGAACAGCGTGGTGAACGCGTGCAGGACGACGTCGAGCATGGCGCGCTCCCCTCATCGCAAACCCGCCCCAGCGCCCCGGAAGCCTACGGCAGCGGTCAAGCGGGCGAAAGTCTGGCCGCCGACGGCTCGCTGCTGTGGTTAACGTCGCAAATTAATAATCTAGGTTAACTTTCTTGCGTAAAAGGCAAAAATCATCTAGAATGCGTTTGCTGGACGGGTATGGTGGAGGAATTTCGATGACCGGTGACCGCTTCGAGCCCTACGGTCTCGCCGAGACCCCTGGACCAGGCGAATCGGAGGGGCGGACCGAGGCCTGGGAACAGTCCGGGAGTTGGGAACAGGCCGAATCCTGGGACTACGACGAGGCCCGGGCCAACCCCGAAGCCTATGACCTGCTGGAATTGCGCCTCATGCACGATCGTGAGCCGGGCCCGCGGTTCGACCGGTTCCAGGCTGCGATCGCGGACGCGCCGCCGGTGATGGTGGATCCGGACGCGCCAACGAGCCTCTGCCCGCCGGCCGATGCCAGCTGGCTCGATGCGGCCAGGACCGGGCGCTTTTGGGCGAGCGCCCTCTGGCTGGTCGGCGCTGCCGGCGCCGGCGTGCTGGCGGGCCTGGTCAGCACCAACTTCGTGGCGCTGGCGCTCAATCCTGCGGCCTCGAGCGTGCTCGCCGAGCAGCTCGCGACGCCGCCGGCAAGCTCACGTTCGGCGCTTTCGGCGCCCGCGCCCGAGGCGGTGACCACCCTGGCCCAGCCCGCGGCGTGGCAGGCGCCGGGTAGCGAGCATGCCGGGCCGTCGACTCCGGCCGAGAGCCTCGCGCCGACCCCGCCGGAGATGGCTGCGGACGAGATCGCGAGCCGGACCATCCAGATCGCGGCCCGGCAGGCCGCGCCGGCGACGCCCCCGCCGGCGGCGCCGGTGACAGAGGTCCAGGTGCCTGCGCCTGCGCCAGCGCCGGCGGCCCTGCAGCTGGCGGCGCTGGTCGAGCCCGCCCCGGGCTTGCCCGCGACGGCGCCCGTCACGCCGATCGAGCGTCCGGCGCCGGCGGCCGCGCCCGCCGCCAAGGTCCCGGCCGACCAGGCCGATCGGGAGCAGGCGCCGACGCCGCCCCCGGCGGCGTCCGAAGCGCGGGTCACGACGCCGCTCGCGCCGGCAACCTCGACCGCCCCGACCGCGGAATATCGCGTGCAGCTCGCCATGCTGCGTGACAAGCAGAACGTCAAATACGTCTGGCACGATTTCGTGGCCCAGTTCGGCCCGTCCGCCAAGGACCTCAAGCGCTACGTCTTCCCGACGCAGACCGCCCACGGCACCCGTCATCTGGTTCAGGTCGGCCCGTTCGCGGATGAGGACCACGCCACCGCGATGTGCAGCCAGCTCAAGCAGCGCGGTGGCGACTGCCTGGTGGTTCATCAGCCGTCCTAGGCAAGCCTCGCGGCCAACGTACCGGCCCGCGCCGCCCCGGCGCGGCCGGGCGGGGGCCTGGCACGAATCCTGACCATGCTGCCGCAGGAGATCATCCGGAAGAAGCGCGACGGTCGGGCGCTCGACGCCGCCGAGATCGCGTTCTTCGTCGAGGGCCTGACCGCCGGGCGGATTACCGAGGGCCAGATCGCGGCCTTCGCCATGACCGTGTTCTTCAACGGCATGACCCGCGCCGAGACGGTCGCGCTGACCCGCGCCATGACCGGCTCTGGTCGGCAGCTGCGCTGGGACGACCTCGACGGACCGGTGGTCGACAAGCACTCGACCGGCGGGGTCGGCGACAAGGTGAGCCTGATCCTCGCCCCGATCATGGCGGCCTGCGGCGCCTACGTGCCGATGATCTCGGGCCGCGGCCTCGGCCACACCGGCGGCACGCTCGACAAGCTCGACAGCATCCCCGGCTACGATACCGCCCCCGACGTCGACGGTCTGCGCCGGGTGGTGCGCGAGGCCGGCTGCGCGATCATCGGCCAGACCAGCGATCTGGCGCCGGCCGACCGGCGCCTCTATGCGATCCGCGATGTGACCGCGACGGTCGAGACGATCCCGTTGCTGACCAGCTCGATTCTGTCGAAGAAGCTCGCGGCCGGCCTCGATGCCCTGGTCATGGACGTCAAGGTCGGCTCCGGGGCGTTCCTGCCGACCCTGGAGGCGACCCGGGATCTCGCGACCACCCTGGTCGAGGTCGCCAACGGCGCCGGCCTCCGCTGCTCGGCCCTGCTCACCGACATGGACCAATGCCTCGGGCGCACCGCCGGCAATGCCCTCGAGGTGCGGGAGGCGATCGACGTCCTGGCCGGCCGCGGCTCCGAACCGCGCCTGCGCGAGGTGACGCTTGCGCTCGCGGGGGAACTTCTGGCGCTCGCGGGCGGCGCTGAGGATGCCCGAGCGCGGGTCGAGCGCGCCCTCGACAGCGGCGCGGCGGCCGAGTGCTTCGCGCGCATGGTGCGGGCGCTGGGTGGTCCGGGCGATCTGCTGGAAAAGCGGCCGGCCCGCTACCTGCCGGCGGCGCCGGTCCGGCTCCCGGTCGACCTGCCGACCAACGGTTTCGTCGCAGAGATCGACGTCCGCGCGCTCGGCCTCGCCGTGGTGGCGCTCGGCGGCGGCCGGCAGCGCCCGACCGACCCGATCGATCACGCCGTCGGGTTGACCGAGGTCAAGGGCCCGGGCGAGCCGGTCGGGCCGGGCCAGCCGTTCGCGATCGTCCACGCCCGCAGCGATGCCGCCGCCGCGGCCGCGATCGCCCGGATTCGAGCAGCAGTTGCGGTGGCCGACGCGCCGCCCGCGCTCAGATCGAAGGTGATCGTCGGCACGGTTGCCGCCGTCGATTCTCGACCTCAAAGCCCTTGACGATCGCCCTCGGCCGCCTCACTATAGTAATGTGTAAGGACAGTTGGAGGACAGCTCGCAGTCGTTTGCAGTTTCGGACAGACAACTTGGCAGGAGGGTGCCTAAACAGCATGACTCCACCGGACAATGCGTGACGCTCCGACAATCTAGTCATTCGACTAAAATTTAGCTCGGCTTGAAAGTCGGGCGACATGGGCTGATGCCCATGCGAGAAACCCCGCCGACAGCACGGATGCGGCGGGGTTTCTGCGTCTCGGGCGGGTGACCCGGGCAGCCGGGGCCGCCGCCAGCCGACGGTGACGGACCGTCGGCTGGCGGCGGTAAGCGGCCAGCTCAGTCGAGGATGAAGGTCACCTCGATCGTCACCCGATACTCGCTGATCTTGCCGTTTTCGACTTTGGCCTTCTGCGCGACCACCTCGAGGCCGGTGATGCCGTGGAGCGTGCTCGCCGCACGGGTCAGGCCCTCGGTGACTGCGTCTTGAAAACCGCGCGGCGAGGATGCCGTGATTTTGGTGACCCGAGCAACCGCCATGGTAGCCTCCTCTGATACAAGACGGCCATCATACGCACGCTCGGCGCTCGTGCCACCATCTGTGACACCGTCTTGACGGCGAATGCCGGGTAGGCGGCCGACGCTCCCTGCCGAGCTGCTACCGGGACGGCACCGCGAGCACCGGGCAGGGCGCGTGCCGGAGCACACGCTCGGTCGTGCTGCCGCGGAGCGCGTCCAGAAACCCTTGATGGCCCTCGGTCGCCATCGCGATCATGTCGGCCGGCCCCTCGCGCGCGACCGCCAGGATCTGTTCGATCACGTCGCCGCTGCGCACGACATGCTCGACCGTGGGCCAGGTACCCGGTTCCACCTCGACGGCGGTCGGATCCGTGGCGCTGCCGACATGGAGCAGCTGCAGGACCGTACCCTCGGCGCCGAGCAACCGGGTGATCTCCCAGGCCGCGCGCAGCGCATAGGTCGGCCGCGGCCGACGATCGACCGGGACCAGCACCCGGCGAAGGCTGACCGCACCGTTGTCGGGTGCGACGAAACCGCGCGCGCCGTGCGGGATGAACAGCGTGGTGGTGTCGGCGGCGCGGGCGACCGGCTCGGCGACCGAGCCGTGCAGCCAGCGCGGCAAACCGTCCCGGCCCTCGGTCGCGAGCACGATCATGTCGCTCGGATGATCGCCGAGGAAGCGCAGGATCGATCGCACCGCATCGCGTCCGGGCATCCGGATCTTGGCGATCTGGACCCCGAGCTGCTCGAAGACCGCGCCCGGCGAGCTGCTCTCCTCGAGCATGCCCCAGCTCGTCAGGGTCCGACGCACGGGCGGATAGGCGTCCCAGTCGGTGTCCTCCGCGTCTTTGGGGTCGGCATGCAAGACGTACAGCTTGGCCCGCGCCGACGCCGCCAGGCGGAGTGCGTGCGCAAAGGCGGGCGTGCCCGAGGGCGTCAGGTCGGTCGGATGCAGCACCGAGCGGATCTCGCGCGTCACAGCAGCTGCCGCATCGCTCATCGTCTGGTCCTCCTCACGGGTCACGAGAGCCTGGCGTCGGCCGCTCGCAAACCTCAGGTCCGGCTGCGGGCCTGTTCGGCTGCACCCCGCAGCGCCGCAAAGGCCGCCTCGAGAGCCTGCTCGAAGATCGGCAGCTGGTAAAGGGTGTTGTGCGCGGCGTCGGCGAGCACCCGGTGAAACACCAGGTTCGAGAGCCGCTCGACCAGCGCCCGGGTACGTTCGGGGCGCACCACCCGGTCGCGCTCGGCCGCGATCACCGCGACCGGCGTCGGATTGCCGACCATGAAGTCGACGGTCGCGAACCGGTGGCGCAGCAACAGGTCGACCGGCAGCCAGAAATAGGCCTCCTTGGCGATCGCCGCGACCGAATTGAACGGCGTGACCAGGAGGATGCCGGCGAGCCGGCGCGCCTTCGACAGATAGGCCGCGACCGCCGAGCCGAGGGAGATGCCGATCGCGAAGCAGCGCGGCGGCCGCAGGCGCGAGGTCAAGGCGTCGTGGATGGTCAGTGCGTCGGCGAGCAGGGCTGCTTCGCCGGGCTTGCCCGTGCTCGGGCCGTAGCCGCGATAGTGGAACACCGCGACCTGCTGGTCGGGAAAATCGGCCGCCAGATCCTGGGCCAGGGTTTCGGCATCCTGGCCGTTGCCGCCGAAGCCGATCACGAGATCGGCCGCCTCGGAGGGCGCGCGGAACAGCATGCCGTGGAGCTCGGCGCGGCCGTCGCCACTCGGCAGCACCAGCCGCTCGGGCTGGCGCGGATGATCCAGCGGCTGGCTCGGCCGGCCGGCGCCGGGGAACAGCAGCCAGGTCTGGGCGAAGGCGAGCAGCGCGGCGATCCCCGCGTACACCACGCCCAGGATGACCAGCAGCTTCATGGCAACCGGCCGGCACGCTGCTGATCGCCGGCGCTCAGCGGAGGTCCTTCGGCCGGACGAGGTCCTCAAGCCGCCCGCCGCCGGCGGCGAGATCGGCCCAGCCCCCGGTGTCGAAGGCGAGGACGGCGAGAGCCGCGGTCGGGAACTTGGTCCGCAGGCGCTCCAGGGCTTTTTTGGAGCCGGCACCGGCGAGGCTCTGCGCGAGCCCGCCAAGCGCCGGGTTGTGGCCGATCAGCATCAGGGTCCGGACCTGGTCGTCGACCCGGCGGAGCGCCTCGAGCAGCCGGCCGGGCGCGCCCTCATAGAGGCCGCGCAGGGTCTTGGAGGCGAGCCCCTCACCGAGCACCGGGGCCATCAGCCGCCAGGTCTCGCGCACCCGGAGCGCGTGCGAGCAGAGCACCAGGTCGGGGACCAGGCCGTGCAGGGCCAGGTAACGCGCGACCAGCGCCGCCGCCTCCCGACCGCGGGGTGCCAGCGGTCGATCGAGGTCGGCGAGCTCGGGCTGGTCCCAGCTCGACTTGGCATGGCGCATCAGCAAGAGCGTCCGCATTCCGGCCTCCTGGCCGCACCCGGCCGGCGCCGGCCCGGGCGTCACCTTGGACGCGGCGGCGCGTTTCTTCAACCGCGAGCTGCCGGAATCGGCCGGCAGCCATGGCGGAGATAGGCGGTCGTCCCGCGGTTGCCAAGAGCGGATGGGACCGCCTAGCCTGGCCCCAGGGTGGGCGCCCGAAGGGAGCTCTGGCGATGACGATGCGGCAGCTCGCAAGGCTTGGCCTCGGCCTGATCCTGGCGTTTGCCGGGTCGCTGCCAGTGCAGGCGGCCGAGGTTCGCCTGTCGGCGCCGGCGGCGATGGCCGAGACCGGCTTTTTCGGGTACCTGCTGCCGCGCTTTTGGGTCCGCTCCCAGATCGACGTCCGCCTGGTCGGGGAGGACGAAGATGCGCCGCTCCGGATCGCGCCAGCACCGGCGCCCGACCAGCCGGGCGGCGAGCGCCGGCCGCTGATGTCCGATGACCGCCAGACCTACGACCTCCTGCTGGCTCCGGATGCGGCCGAGCCCGCGCGCAAATTCTTCGACTGGGCGATCTCGCCGGCCGGCCAGCGCGCGATCACCGGCTTCGAGCGTGCCGGAAGCCAGGTCTTTTTCCCGCCGACCGCAGGCGTGGTCGCTCAACCAAAGGTCGCCGCCGCCGGCGCGGTCGAGGAAGGCGAGCGGCTGGCGCTGCACCATTGCGGGCGCTGCCACGTGATCAACGACAAGAACCGTTTCGGCGGCATCGGCTCGACCCCCTCGTTCGGCGCGCTCCGCGCCCTGCCGAGCGCCAACGAGAGGTTCGCCGCCTTCTGGACGCTCAACCCGCATCCCGCTTTCATGCAGGTCGAGGGCCAGACGACGCCGTTCGATCCCGCGCACCCGCCATCGGCCGCGCCCGTGATCCTGACCCAGCAGGAGGCCGAGGCGATCGCCGCGTTTGCGGCCTCGATCCCGCCCCTCGACCTGGGCGCGCCCGTACGCCCCCGCTGACGTCCTGGCGGCGATGGTCGTCGATCAGGGAGCTTCGCCCTCGGCGACGCCCGGGATCGCGGCGCCCTCGGCGGCTGCCCAGATCAGCTGGACCCGGTCGCCCGGGCGGACCGCGATGCCGCCCATGCGGCTCGTGACCTTGACCAGGAGCGGCCGGTCGGGGGCGGTCGGGCTGACCACCCAGACCCGGCTGGTCGGGCCGATGAAGTCGACTGCCCGCACCTCGACCGGCAGGCGGTTCAGGCCCGACCTGCCCTCGGCGACCCGCGGCTCGCGATCCGGCGCCTCGAGGCCGAGCGCCTCCGGGCGCACCGCGATCGTGACCGGCGCCGCCTCCGCCAGCTCGCCTAGCCGCGGATCGGCGCAGTCGATCGGGCCGAAGGGCGTGACGACGCCGGCCACCCCCCGCCTGGTGCCCGGCAGCAGATTGTTGTCGCCGAAGAAGGTCGCGACGAAGCGCGTCCGCGGTCGGTAGTAGATCTCGTCGGGGGCGCCGATCTGCTCGATCATGCCGCGGTTCATGACGCAGATCCGGTCCGACATCGCGATCGCCTCCTCCTGGTCGTGGGTGACGAACAGGAAGCTGATCCGGACCCGGCGCTGCAGCGACTTGAGGAACTCCTGCATCTGGCGGCGGAGCTCGGCATCGAGCGCGCCAAGCGGCTCGTCGAGCAGGATCAGCTTGGGCTCGCAGATCAGGGCCCGGGCGAGCGCGACGCGCTGGCGCTGGCCGCCCGAGAGCTGGTTCGGATAGCGCGCCGCCAAACCCTCGAGCGCCACGACCTCGAGCGCCTCGGCGACCCGGGCGCGGATCGCCGCCTTGGCGACGCCCCGGACCATCAGGCCATAGCCGACGTTCTGGCCCACCGTCATGTGCGGGAACAGGGCATAGTCCTGGAACACGGTGTTGAACGGCCGGCGGTGGATCGGCACAGCCGTGATGTCGACGCCATCGAACAGGATCTGCCCGGCGCTGGGCTCGGTGAAACCGCCGATCAGGCGCAGGATCGTGGTCTTGCCGGAGCCGCTGGGGCCGAGGATGGTCAGGAACTCGCCGTCCTCGACCGCGAGGTCGATGCCCTTGAGCACGGTCGTCTGGTCGTAGCGCTTGCCGACCGCGATAAGCTGCAGCCGGCCGCCTGCGGTTCGGTCAGTCATGCTCGACGCTCATCGTGGCGGTGCGGACAGGGCGCCAGGTTCCTGCGACTATTCACGCTGCGGCGGTGCTTCACAAGCCTCCGGCCGGTTCGAGCCATTGGCGCGGGGTGCGGCGGTGGCCTATGCAGGAGCCGAAACGGCCTCGCGATGGAGACGGCATGCAGTTGGCCAGATGGACCAATGCGGCGCTGCTCGGGCTGGCGGCCGCCGGCCTCGCGGGCGGGGCTGTGGCCTGGCTTGCGGGTGCGCCCGGGTGGGCCGACCGGGTGTGGGCCGGTGCGACCCTGCCGGTGCTGGTGGTGGTGCTGGCAGGCATGGCGCGCGACCTCGTCAAGGGCGAGCTGGGCGTCGACCTGATTGCCGTCCTGTCGATGGCGGGCGCCCTGCTGCTCGACCAGATGCTCGCGGGCGTCGTGATCGCGCTGATGGTCGCGGGCGGCGGCGCGCTCGAGGACTTCGCGCAGCAGCGCGCCCGCCGGGAGCTGCACCGTCTGCTCGCCCGGGCGCCGGCAACGGCCAACCGCCACGCCGACGGCGCGATCACCCAGGTGGCGCTGGCCGAGGTCCGGCCCGGTGATCGCCTGCTGGTGCGGGCCGGCGAGGCGGTACCGGTCGACGGCCTGATCGTGAGCGGCACGGCGGTGCTCGACGAATTGGCGCTGACCGGGGAGGCGCTGCCGGTCTCGCGCCAGCCCGGCGAGCGGGCGCGCAGCGGCACCGTCAATGCCGGCGATCCGTTCGACCTGCGGGCCAGCACGACCGCCGAACAAAGCACCTACGCCGGGATCGTGCGGCTGGTCCAGGCGGCGCAGGCCGAGAAGGCGCCGTTCGTCCGGCTGGCCGATCGCTACGCGCTCCTGTTCGTGCCACTGGCGCTCGCGATCGCCGGCGCCGCCTGGTGGGCCTCGGGCGATCCGGTGCGCGCCCTTGCCGTGCTCGTGGTGGCGACGCCTTGCCCGCTGATCCTGGCGGCGCCGGTCGCGATCGTCGCCGGCATCTCGCGCGCCGCCCGCGACGGCATCCTGGTCAAGGGCGGCGGCGCGCTCGAGACGCTCGCCCGCGGCAAGGTGCTGCTGTTCGACAAGACCGGCACGCTGACCAGCGGCCGGGCGCGGCTCGCCGGGATCGAGACCGATGGCGACGTCGCCGGCGAGGAGCTGCTGCGTCTGGCCGCCTCGCTCGATCAGGCCTCGCAGCACGTGATCGCCGAAGCCCTGGTCGGGGCCGCGCGCGAGCGTGGGCTGGTGCTCGCCGTGCCGATGGACGTGCGCGAGGAGCCGGGCGCCGGCCTCGAGGGCACCGTCGACGGCCGGCGGGTGGCGCTCGGCAGCTACACCTGGATCTGCGAGCGCACCGGGCCGGCGGCCTGGAGCGATCACGTGCTGCGGCGCATGACCTACGAAGGCACGACCAGCGTGTTCGTCGCGATCGAGGGCGTGCTGCGCGGGGCGCTGCTGTTCGGCGACGACATCCGCACCGACACGCCCAAGGCGCTGCGGCGCCTGCGCGAAGCCGGGATCACCCGGATGGTCATGGTGACCGGCGACCGGTCCGATGTCGCGGAGGCGATCGGCGCCGCGCTCGGGATCGACAGCGTGCTCGCCGAGCGCTCGCCGGAGGACAAGGTCGCCGCCGTCCTGGCCGAGCGCGGCGCGGCGGTGACCCTGATGGTCGGCGACGGCGTCAACGACGCGCCGGCGCTCGCCGCGGCCGACGTCGGCATCGCGATGGGTGCGCGCGGCGGCGGTGCGTCCGCCGAGGCGGCCGACGTCGTGCTCCTGGTCGATCGGCTGGACCGCCTGGCGGATGCGCTCCGGATCGCCAGGCGGGCACGGAGCATCGCCCTGCAGAGCGTGCTCGCCGGCATGGGCCTGTCGCTCGCGGCGATGGTCGTGGCGGCCTTCGGCTGGCTGGTCCCGGTCGCCGGCGCACTGCTGCAGGAAGCGATCGACGTCGCGGTGATCCTGAACGCCCTGCGCGCGCTTGGCCGGGGCGAGCGCCGGCCGCCGACCCTCCCGGGCGCGGTCTCGGAACGTCTGCAGGCCGAGCATCAGGCGCTCCAGCCGCTGCTCGATCGCATCCGGACGCTCGCCGAGCGGCTCGATGCCCTGCCAGCGGCGGACGCCCGCACGGAGCTCTGCGAGGTCGATCGCCTGCTGCGCGAGGATCTGTTGCCGCACGAGCAGCGCGAGGAAGCCGACCTCTATCCGACGGTCGCAGGGCTGATGGGCGGGCGCGATCCGATGGCGGCGATGAGCCGGACCCACCGGGAGATCATCCATCTGGTCGGGGTCTACAGCCGGCTGGTCGGGGATTGGCCGGGCGAGGGGCCCGATCCGGTGCTGATCGGCGATCTCCGGCGCCTGCTGTTCGGCCTCGAGGCGATCCTCCGGCTGCACCTCGCCCAGGAGGACGAGATCTTCGACACCGTCACTCAGGCGAGCTGAGCGCACCGCTCCGGCGGGTCAGCACGCTCGGTCGCCTCGCCGCGCCCGACGATCACGAGATCGGCCATGTCGACGAACAGGCCGTGCTCGACCACCCCCGGCAGGTCGGCGAGGGTTCGGGCGAGGTGCCGCGGGTCCGGGATCTCGCCGAAGGCGCAGTCGAGCAGATGGTTGCCCTCCTCGGTCACCAACGGCTCGCTGCCGCCGGTGCGCAGGCGGAGCGTCGGCGTGCAGCCGAGCGTCTGCAACTTCGCGGCGAGCAGGCGCCCGGCGGCCGGCACGACCTCGACCGGCAGCGAGAAGGCGCCGAGCCGAGGCACGAGCTTGCTCGAATTGACGATGATGATCAGCCGATCCGAAGCAAAGGCGACGATCTTCTCGTGCAGCAGCGCGGCCCCGCCGCCCTTGATCAACTGCAGCTCGGGGTCGACCTCGTCGGCGCCGTCGATGGTCAGATCGAGACGGCTCACCTCTGCGAGTGGCAGCAGCGGGATCTGCCCGGCTTCCGCCAGCCGCCGGGTCGCAGCCGAGGTCGCGACGCCTCGGATGGCGAGCCCCGCGCGCACCCGCTCGCCCAGCATCTCGACCGCGAACGCGGCGGTCGAGCCGGAGCCCAGCCCGACGATCTGGCCAGCCTCGACGTAGTCCAGGCTCTTCGCCGCGGCGACCCGCTTCTCCCGATCCTGGTCGGCCATCGTCAAGGCTCCGCGTCGATCGCCCGCCGGCGCAGCGTCGTCGATCGCCGTGCGGTAGTCGTGGCTCGAGAAGATCGAGGAGCCGGCGACGATCACGTTAGCGCCGGCGGCGGCGGCGGCGCCGACGGTCTCTGGGTTGATCCCGCCGTCGACCTCGAGGTCGATCGGCCGCTCGCCGATCATGGCGCGCACCACGCGGATCTTGTCGATGGTCGCCGGGATCAGCTGCTGGCCGCCGAAGCCCGGGTTGACCGACATCACCAGGACCAGGTCGACCCGGCCCAGCACGTATTCGATCGCCGAGGGCGGCGTCGCGGGGTTGAGGCTGACGCCCGCCTTCTTGCCGAGGGCCCGGATCAGCTGCAGCGAGCGGTCGAGATGGGGGCCGGCCTCGACGTGGACGGTGATCAGGTCGCTGCCGGCCTCGGCGAAGGCCTCGATGTAGGGATCGGCCGGCGCGATCATGAGGTGGACGTCGAACGGCTTTGCGGAGTGCGGGCGGAGCGCTCGCACCACCTGGGGCCCGAGCGAGATGTTGGGCACGAAGTGGCCGTCCATGACGTCGATGTGGATGAAATCCGCACCGGCCGCGTCGACCGCGCGCACCTCCGCGCCCAGCTTGGCGAAGTCCGCCGCCAGGATCGAGGGCGCGATCTTGATGTCTCTTCGCATGCCGTCACCGCCACGACGCCGCGCTGTCAGCGTTGTCGCTCATCGGCGCGCGCGCGTCGAGAGGGCGGTCAGCGTGCTCGGGCGCTTTGGATCCCCTGCGCGAGCTCGAGCACCCCCGGGTCGGCCGCGAGCTGCTCGAGCGGGACCTCGAGCCGGCGGCGCCAGTTCGGATGCTGGTCGGTCGTCCCGGGCAGGTTCGCCTGCTCGACCAGCTGGAGCGCGTCCTCGAGCTGCATGACCACGAGCTCGGCGGGCGACCTGGCCAGCAGCTGGTGCAGGGCCAGGACCACGCTCCAGGGCAGCTCCGCCGGCGGGTCCGCCGGGTCGAGCCCCGCCGGCAGCAGGCCCTCGGCGGCGAGCAGCTCGAGGAGGCGCTGCCGGATCAGGCCGCGCTCGATCCGCTCGCGCGCGGGCTGCGCCGGCTCGGCGAACAGCCCGAGGCGCTCGCGCCAGTCGATGTCGCGCCCGACCCAGAAGCCGGCAAGTGTCGGCAGGTCGTGGGTGCCGATCGAGGCGAGGCAGGCCGACGGGTAGCTGGCGGCGCCCCGGAACCGACCCTCCTGGTCGCGCTCGAAATAGAGCACGCGGCAGCCGAGCAGGCCCGCCTCGGCGAGGGTCGCGCGGAAGCCCTCGGGCACCGTGCCCAGGTCCTCGCCGATCACGACGCAGCGCGCGCGCTCCGCCTCGAGCGCGATCAGGCCGAGCAGGTCGTCAAGCGGATAGCGCACATAGGCGCCCGGCAGGTCGCGCTCGGGCGGCAGCCAGAAGCTCCGCCGGAGGCCCAGCACGTGATCGATCCGCAGCGCTCCGGCATGCGCCATGTTCCGGCGCAACAGCTCGACGAAGGGCGCGTAGGCCTGGGCGCGCAGCGCCAGCGGGGCGAGCGGCGCGAGGCCCCAGTCCTGGCCCTTGGGGCTGAAATCGTCGGGCGGGGCGCCGATCCGCACCCGCGAGGCGACGGTTGCAGGATCGGCCCAGGCCTCGGCACCGTCCGGATCGACGCCGACCGCGAGGTCGAGGTAGAGCCCGATCGGCATGCCGGCGGCCTGCGCCTCGGTCTGCGCCTCGGCGAGCTGCTCGTCGGCCAGCCACTGCAGGAACTGGAAGAACTCGACCCGCTGCGCGTGCCGGGCAGCGAAGGCGGCGACCGCGGGGTGATCCGGGCTGCGGTAGTCGGCGGGCCAATGGCGCCAGCAGCGGTGTGCCGGGTCCTTCTGAACCAGATGATCGAGCAGGGCCTCGAAGACCGCCTGACGCTCGAGGCTCGGCCCGACCCGCGCCCGGAATTGATCGAAGGCCGCGCGCGCCGGCCCGCCGCTCGCGGCGAAGGTGCGGTGGAGCTGCTCGAGCGCGCCCTGCTTGAGCTCCGCGATGGTCGGATAGTCGACCTGCGCCGCGGCCCGTGCGCGCGCCAGCATGGCCCGGCACGCGGGATCGAGCGCCGGCAGGCCGCCCAGGCGCCGCGCCGCCCGCTCGATCGAGATCAGGAGAACGTTCAGGAACCGGCGGCTGGAGGGTGCATAGGGGCTGATCCGATCGGCCCGCGACGGAAACAGCGCGTGCACCGGGTTGATGCCGATCAGCCCGGCGCCGAGCCCGGCCATGGCCTTCGCGAGGTCGGCCAGATCGCCGAAATCGCCGATCCCCCAGTTGCGCTCCGAGCAAAGGCCATAGAGCGGCAGGGTGACGCCCCAGAGATGCTCACGATCGAGGTCGGCGAGGCCGAAGGCCCGCTCGGGCGTGACGGTCAAGGCCATCGCGCTGGGTGCGGTGTCGCCAATCGTCACCTCGAGGCGGTGGTAGCCGAGCGGCAGGTCGAGCGGCAGCGGCAGCCGGCGGGTCTGGTAGCGAGCCCCGTCGATCCACTCGATCCGCCGTGACCTCCAAAGCATCGAGGCGAGCCTCGCCGCGATGGCGCTCGCCGGCCTCGGTCAGGGCGATCCAGGCGAGCCGGCCGCCGAGGCCGGCCGGCAGGGTCACGGCCGGCGCCAGCGGCGCGCCCTTGCGGACAACCTCGACCGGCGCCAGGATCTGCTGCCAGGATGTCGTGAGCGCGGCGTGCAGGCTCGCCTCGATCTCGGCCGCGCTCTCGGCCGGCACGCCCAGCGCCGTCGAGCAGCGCCTGCTTGGTGGCGTCGGCGACCAGATGCCGGCGCTGCCAGTTGTCGGTGAAATCGGGCTCGATGCCATAGTGCGCGGCCAGTCGATCGAGCGGTCGACGATCGTCACTCACGGCGTTTCATCCGTCCCATGGGCTCGAAGGACGCGATTGTACCGGGCAAGTCTTTCGCAATGGTAGAAAACTGTGGCGTCCGACTTCGCTCATATGAGGCCGGCGGCGCCTGCGGTCAGCGTAGTCTCGGAGTTCATGCGGGGGCTTCAGCCGTGAAGGCATTGTTGCAGCGGGTGAGCGAGGCGAGCGTCGAGGTCGACGGCCGGGTGGTCGGCGCGATCGGCAAGGGGCTCCTGGCGCTGCTCGGCGTCGAGGCGGGCGATGGCGCGGCGGAAGCCGATCGGCTCGCTCGCAAGGTCGCGGCGCTGCGCATCTTCGAGGACGGGGCCGGCAAGATGAACCGCTCGGTGCTCGAGGTCGGCGGCAGCCTGCTGGTGGTGAGCCAGTTCACGCTGCTGGCCGATCTGCGCAAGGGCAA
The DNA here is from genome assembly GCA_963757395.1 of uncultured Alphaproteobacteria bacterium. Lineage (GTDB taxonomy): Bacteria > Pseudomonadota > Alphaproteobacteria > Geminicoccales > Geminicoccaceae > DATAOG01. Next base: position 98,712 of record CAVWRK010000025.1, on the reverse strand, counting down.
CCGGCCGAGCTTCATCGCCGCCGCCCTGCCGGCGGTGGCGGAGCCGCTGTACGAGCACTTCTGCGCTCACTTGCGGGCGCAGGGCCTGCCGGTCGCGACCGGCCGGTTCGGCGCCCGCATGGCGGTCCGGCTGGTCAACGACGGCCCGGTCACGATCTGGCTCGACGGCGCGGCGCTTTACCCGGCGAGACGGAACGGCGGATGACCGATCCTGGAGCGCGCACGCGTGTGGGCGTGCTGACGCCGTCCTCGAACACGGTGCTGGAGCCGCTGACCGCGGCCATGCTCGCGGGGCTGCCCGACGTCAGCGCGCATTTCGCCCGCTTCCCGGTGCGCGAGATCTCGCTCGGCGAGGCGGCGCTGCAGCAGTTTGAGACCGGGCCAATCCTGGCCGCAGCACGCCTGCTGGCCGATGCCCGGGTGCACGCGATCGTCTGGAGCGGCACGGCCGCGGGCTGGCTCGGCTTCGAATCCGACGAGGCGCTCTGCCGGGCGATCACCGCCGCGACCGGCATTCCGGCCGGCACTTCGGTTCTGGCGCTGAACGAGATTTTCCGGCTGACCGGCGTCCGGCGCTTCGGGCTCGTGACGCCCTATCTCGACGAGATCCAGGCGCGGATCGTCGCCCACTACGCCGCCGCCGGCTATGAGTGCGTCGCCGAGCGCCATCTCGGCGATCCCGGCAACTTCTCGTTCGCCGACTACGGCGAGGAGCTGATCGCCGACCTGGTGCGGGCGGTGGCACGAGCAAAGCCGGATGCGATCACGGTCTTTTGCACCAACTTCCGGGGCGCGGCGGTCGCCCCGGCGCTCGAGGCCGAGACCGGCGTCAGGGTTTACGACACGGTCGCGACCGGGATCTGGCAGGGGCTCCGGCTCGCCGGCGCTGATCCAGGGCGCGTCCGCGGCTTCGGCCGTCTGTTCTCGGAGCTCGGCCGAGACGGACCAGCGCCGGCCGGCGCTTGAACGCGCGCGGCGGTTGCCTACATCCGGCCCAACCAAGCCCAAGCAGAGCAGCGGGGAAGCGAGCGATGAGCGCAGCCATGCAGCCGTTCGAGGCCGAGGTCGGCCGGGTGCTCGATCTGGTGATCAACTCGCTCTACCAGCATCGCGAGATCTTCCTGCGCGAGCTGATCTCGAACGCGTCTGACGCCTGCGACCGGCTGCGCTACGCCAGCCTCACCGAACCACACCTTTTGGGCGACGATCCCGAGCTCGAGATCCGGCTGATCCCGGACCAGGCCGCCGGCACGCTCACGGTTGTCGACAACGGTATCGGCATGAGCCGGGACGAGCTGGTCGAGAACCTCGGCACGATCGCCCGCTCCGGGACCCAGCGCTTCGTCACCGAGCTGAGCGGCAACAGCGCCAAGGACCTGAACCTGATCGGCCAGTTCGGGGTCGGCTTCTATTCGGCGTTCATGGTCGCAGGCGAGGTCGAGGTGATCTCGCGCAAGGCCGGCGAGGAGCACGCCTGGCACTGGCGTTCCGACGGCCGCAGCGGCTTCGCGGTCGAGGAGGCCATGGCCGAGGCGGCGCCGCGCGGCACGGCGGTGATCCTGCATCTGCGCGATGACGCCAAGGAGTTTCTCGACGGTTTCCGACTGCGCCAGATCGCGCGCAGCTATTCCGACCACATCGCGGTGCCAATTCTCTTGCAGGGCGAAAAACAGGCCGACGGCGAGACCAAAGAGGACGCTGCCGAGCCGAAGGCGCCCGAGCAGATCAACCAGGCGAGCGCGCTCTGGACCCGGCCCAAGTCGGAAATCACCGACGAGCAGTACAAGGAGTTCTACCACCACGTCGCGCACGCCTTCGACGAGCCCTGGGCGCGCCTGCACGTCCAGGCCGAGGGCGTCGTCTCCTACCAGGCGCTGCTGTTCGTGCCGGGCTCGCGGCCGTTCGATCTCTACGACCCGGAGCATCGTCAGGGTGTCAAGCTCTACGTCAAGCGGGTGTTCATTACCGACGATCTCGAAGGCCTGATGCCGCGCTATCTGCGCTTCGTCCGGGGCGTGGTCGATTCCGAGGATCTGCAGCTCAACGTCTCGCGCGAGACGCTGCAGCACAGCGCCGTGCTGGCGCGGATCCGGAAGGACCTGGTCAAGCGCCTGCTCGACGAGCTCGGCCGGCGCGCCAAGGCCGAGGACGGCGACTACGCGGGGTTCATCGACCAGTTCGGCGCGGTGCTCAAGGAGGGCCTGTACGAGGATCACGAGCAGCGCGAGCGGCTCCTGGAGCTGGTCCGCTTCCGCAGCACCGCGAGCGACGGCTGGGTCAGCCTCGCCGATTACGTCGGCCGCATGAAATCGGGCCAGGATGCGATCTACACGATCAGCGGCGAGCATCTGGACGCGCTCCGCTCGAGCCCGCAGCTCGAGGCCTGCCGCGCCAAGGGGGTCGAGGTGCTGCTGCTGGCCGACCCAATCGACGAATTCTGGCTGCCGGCGGTGCCCGAGTATCAGGGCAAGCGGTTCCGCTCGCTGACCCGGGGCGAGGTCGACCTGTCCAAGATCGAGGCGGGCGAGGGCGAGGCCGCGCAGAGCGAGGCGGCGGGCGAGGCGGTCGCGGGCGCCGAGCTCGACCGGCTGATCGCGGTCTTCAAGGGCCGGCTCGGCGACAAGGTCAAGGACGTGCGGCCGTCGGCGCGCCTGACCGAGAGCGCGGTCTGCCTGGTCGCCGACGAGCATGCGATGGATCTGCGTCTCGAGCGCTTCCTGAAGCAGCACCAGCAGCTGGAGGAGCTGTCCAAGCGCGTGCTCGAGATCAACCCGAAGCACGCGCTGATCCGGCAGATGGCGGCGCGCGCGGCCGAGGCGGCCGAGGCCGATGCGCTGGGCGACCTCGCCGAGCTGCTGCTCGACCAGGCGCGGATCGTCGAGGGCGAGCCGCTGCCCGACCCGGGCGGCTTCTCCCGCCGGCTCAGCGCTTTTCTTGCCAAGGGCCTGGCGGCTTAGGAGCCCTTTTGTACGGCATGGGACGACCGTGCTAGCCTGGCACTGAGGTTGGACACCGCCGCGTACGGCGGCCGGTCAAAGCAGCGCAATGGTGGCTTGCCGCCGGACGTATCATAGGTTGAATGGCCTGGATGCGCCCGCGCTCCGATCTCACGACGCGACTGCGCCTCGCCTCCGGCTTGGTGCTCATGCTGTTCGTGGCCGGCCATCTGGCCAACCATGCGCTTGGAATCGTGTCGCTCGCCGCCATGGCGCAGGGGCGCGCGGCGTTCGTCGCGGTCTGGCGCAGCCTGCCCGGCACGCTGCTGCTCTATGCCGCGCTGTTCGGCCACATCGGGCTGGTCGTGCACAAGCTCTGGCGCCGCCGCAGCCTGCGCATGCCGGCCTGGGAGGCGGCGCAGATCACGCTCGGCCTGCTGATCCCGTTCTGGCTCGCGGGCCACATCATCGGCACCCGCGGCGTCAACCTGCACTTTGGCGTCGACGACGACTACTTCTATGTCCTCAATGTCCTGTGGCCGAAGGACGCCTGGCGACAGAGCCTGATGCTCGTCATCGTCTGGCTGCACGGCTGTATCGGGCTGCATTTCTGGCTGCGCATCCGCCCCTGGTACGGGCGCCTCAAGCCCTGGCTGTTCGCCGTCGGCCTTCTGCTGCCGACGCTCGCCCTGATCGGCTTCGCCGACGCCGGGCGCGAGCTGCGGGAAGCGGCCGAGGCCGATCCGCAGTGGCTCGCCGCCCATGCCGACATCGACCGCTGGCCCGATCAAGCCGCGCTCGCCTGGGTCTACCGGACCGAGCGGGCGGTGCTCTGGGGCTTCATCCTGATCCTGCTGGCGACCTTCGGCGGACGGGCGGCGCGCAGCCTGCGCCAGCGGCTCGGCGGTCGGGTCCGCCTGTCCTACCCGGGCGGCGTGACGGTCACGATCGCGCCGGGCATGAGCGTGCTCGAGGCCTCGCGCGCGGCCGGCATCCCGCACGCCTCGGTCTGCGGCGGCCGCGGCCGCTGCTCGACCTGTCGCATCCGGGTCGGCGAGGGGGCCGAGCATCTGCCGCCGCCGGCGCCGGACGAGGTCCGGGTCCTGGCCCGGATCGGCGGTGCGACCGGCAACGTCCGCCTCGCCTGCCAGCTACGGCCGACCCGCGACCTCGCGCTGGTTCCGCTGCTGCCGGCGACCGCGGGGCCGCGCGACGTGCGCGTCCAGGTCAATCCCGGCCAGGGCATGGAGCGCGAGATCGCGGTGCTGTTCGCGGATCTGCGCGCCTTCACCCGCATGGCCGAGGGCCGTCTGCCCTACGACGTGGTGTTCGTGCTCAACCAATATTTCAAGGCCATGGGCCAGGCGATCGAAGGTGCGGGCGGTCGGGTCGACAAATTCATCGGCGACGGCATCATGGCGCTGTTCGGCATCGACCTCGAGCCCGAGGCCGCCTGCCGGCGGGCGCTCGCCGGCGCGCGGGCGATGGCGGAAGCCCTCGATCGGCTGAACCGGCAACTCGAGCCCGATCTGCGCGCGCCGCTCCGGATGGGGATTGGCCTGCACGTGGGACCGGTGATCCTCGGCGAGATGGGCTTCGGCCGCGCGACCGCGCTGACCGCGATCGGCGATCCCGTCAACGTCGCCTCGCGGCTCGAGGCGCTGACCAAGGAGGTCGGCGTCCAGCTGGTGGTCTCGGCGCGACTCGCCGAGCGCGCCGGGATCGATCTCGCCGGCTTCGAGTTGCGCGAGATTGAGATCCGTGGTCGCCGCCGCCCGCTGCGGGTCCGCCTGGTCGCCGATGCCAGCCTGCTGCCGGCTGACGGTCCGATCTCGACCAGGTCGGCCAGGGCGTCCTGGGCACAACGGCTCAGTCGAGGCCGCCGCGCCCGGCGGCCGGCACCGTGAGGAGAGACTGCGGGAGAGCTGCCATGATGCCACTTCGACGGCTGGCGCGCAGCGGCGCCCTGGTCATCGGTTTGGTCGGCGGCCTGATCGGCGCGCCCGCTCTCGGCGCCGGCGCCGCCGACCTGCCGGTCGACCTCGAGCTGGTGCTCGCGGTCGACATCTCGGGCAGCGTCGATCCGGCCGAGGCGCGCCTGCAACGTGAAGGCTACATCGCAGCGCTCCGCCACCCGCGCGTGATCGAGGCGATCCGGGGCGGCATGTTCGGCCGGATCGCGCTCACCTACGTTGAATGGGCGGGCGAGCAGTATCAGCGCATCCTGCTCGACTGGACGGTGATCGAGGATGCCACCGGCGCCTTCGCCTTCGCCGACGCGCTTACCGAGGCGCCGCTGATGAGCGCGCACTGGACCTCGCTCAGCGCCGCGATCGACTACGCGGCACCGCTGTTCGAGGGCAACGGCTTCAAGGGCGCCCGCCGGGTGATCGACATCTCGGGCGACGGCTACAACAACCGCGGCCGGCCGGTCGAGCACGCGCGCGACGACGCGGTCGCGGCCGGGATCACGATCAACGGCCTGCCGATCGTCAACGACCGCCCGAATCCCTGGGGCGGCCTGCCGCCGGGGGACCTCGACCGCTATTTCGAGGACCGGGTGATCGGCGGCCCGGGTGCCTTCATCGTCGTGGCCGAGGACTATTCCGCGTTCGCCTCGGCGATCCTGTCCAAGCTCCTGCTCGAGATCGCTGGCGCGTGCGGCAGATCTGCACGGCGGTGGCCGTCGACAGGGGCCGGCGGGCGAGGAGCATGAAGCCTTCGTACAGCGCCGTGCGATAGCGCAACGCCTCCTTGGTCGCCGGACCGGCCTTGTCCTCGGCGACTTTGGCAAACCGGAACAACCGGTCGGTCGTGGTCACGATGGTCTCGATCTCGGAGCTGGCTTGCGCCTCCAGCAGCCGAATGCTGTTGATCAGGACCGTCTGATTGGGGATCAGCTCGCCAGCGACATTGATCTCGGCGAGCGCCGCGCGTGCCTCGATACAGGCCTTCAGAATGGCATGGGTCTCAACGTCGACCGGCGGCGGCAGCGGCGCCAGCGCGTTGTAGGGCCGATCGGGACGGAAGGGCATATGTCGACGTTTCCCCGATTCCATCGACATGTCGCTCAGGCGGGGTGGGGAGGTTGTGGTGGTGGCGTGGGCGCGCATCGCGTCGCGTTGGTGGGTCTGGATGCGCATCGGGCTGCGGGGCTGCGCGGTGCACAAGAGGATGAAACCCGCCTCCTTGTCCTGCGGGTAGTAGCGGAGCGCCTCGGCGGGGTCGAACTCGCCTTCGAGGACGCGGGCGGCGCAGGTGGTGCACCAGCCCTGCAGAGCAGAAGCTGACCTTATGTTAGTCCTTCCGCCATGCGATGGGGCGCCGGGTCGTTGATCCGGCGTCCCCTTCGTTTTTGCTGACCCATCGATGACGAGCTATCCGGTCGAGCTGGTCCTGCCCGACGGCGAGACCGTCACGCCACACCGTGATCCGCGGACCCTGCCGACTGCTGTGACGGCGCCTTGTCGACGACGCGTGCACGGCGGTGGCGGTGACCCTCGTGCTCGTGTCGCAGGTACCGTCTGCGCGCAGCCCGCAAGCCTGGTTTGGCGGCTCCTCAGGCCGAGGCCTTGAGCTTGGCGTTGTAGAGGAGCCCCGCTAGGATGCCGCCAACGACCGGGCCCACGATGTACAGCCAGATGTCGGAGAAAATCCCGGCAGCGATCGCGGGACCGATGGTCCGCGCCGGGTTGAGGCTCGCGCCGGTCAACGGGCCACCCATCAAGATGCAGAACGTCAGCGTCAGCCCGATCGCGAGTGGCGCCACATCGCCGCCCCGGCCCGCGATCGCGGTATTGAGCACGGCGTTGGCAAGGAAGAAGGTCAGGATGATCTCCAGGACCAGGCCGGCGAGCGGCGTCACCGAGATGCTGACATCGCCAATCATCAGGGACTTGGCCAGCACGGTCGCGCCCAGCCCGGTCTCGGCGCCCCCCAGCACGAAGCGCAAGAGCAATCCACCGACGATTCCGCCGAGCAGCTGCACGACGATGTAGAGCCCGGCGTCCCGAGGCGATATCTGCCTGGCCACCAGCACGCCCACAGTGACCGCCGGATTGACGTAAGCGCCGGAAATCGGCCCATAGCCGGAGGCGAAAGTCGCCACCACAAGGCCGTGCGCGAACGCGACCCCGACCACTCCCCCGAGGCCAAGGGCCCCGGCGCCGGCGCCGATGAAGATCAGAGCGAAGGTGCCAATGAACTCGGCGGTCAGCCGTGCCGACAGACTGGAAGCCATGAGCCGATCCTCCTCTTTTCTTGGGACTGAAGCGATCACCTTGTGCCGTACCGCCGCGAAGTCGACTAGGTCCGACATGTCGCGATGCTGCATACGACGCAGTATGTGCTGAAGGCGAAACTCGCTGCTGCAGAACGAGGCTTCGTCCGGCGTGGAGCTGCAAGTTCAGCGCCGGCGGATAGCCGCGCTGAAGGCGGTCTATCACCTTGGGGCCGGACGGCCCGAGAGCGGCGGCCCAGGCCTCCGGCTCGGGGTCGCCGAAGCTACCGCCAGCAGCGGCTGAGGCGAAGGTTGCGAACGGCGGCAATGCGATGCATTCTCAACCCGCCGGGATGCTGGTTTCTCCCACCTGAAACTGGCTTCTTCATGCCGATCGGTAACAACCGGAGGGTACTATGTCACGACTGCTCGGCCTAGGCGAGCGGTTCCCGGAGTTCTCCTTGCAGGGCTGCGTCTCGGCCGAGCCAGGGTCGGAATTCCGCATCGTCGATTCCGACGAGTTGGAGGGAACGTGGACTGCGATCTTTTTCTGGCCCCTCGATTTCACGTTCGTGTGCCCGACCGAGCTGGTGGAGTTCAACCGCGCCCTTCGGGAGTTCCGCGCCCTTGCCGCGAGGGTGTTGGGTGTGAGTGGGGATAGCCACCACGCTCACCTCGCGTGGCGCAAAGAGAACCCGGCCCTTCGCAATCTCGAGTTCCCGATGCTCGCGGACTTTCGCAAGGAGCTCGCCGAAGACCTCGGGATTTTGGATTCGATTGAGAAGGTCCCGCTTCGGGCAACCTACCTGGTTGACCAGGAGAGGAAGATTTGGTGGCTCTGCGTGAACGACTTGAGCGTGGGCCGGAGCACCGGGGAAGTGCTGCGGGTACTAGCGGCGCTCCAGTGTGGGGAGTTGTGCCCGGCCAATTGGAGCCCAGGGCAAGCGACGCTCAAGCGGCCGACAGACGACGGACGTCATGTCGCCTGGGAGACCAAGAAGCACCTCGCCCTCCGTTGAGGCGAGCCTTCACGGCCTCGCTGAAGGGAAGTCCCTTCGCATACGGCGACGCGCGCCTGTCAATAGATGTGCAGGTTCTCCAGAAGTATGAACGTATCACCGATGCACTCGAAGAGGTCCTTGTTGTGCTTGATCATCTTGCTACGCATGTACACGCGCAGCCACTGCTTGTAGGCGTACAGCTCATAGTGATCGAGCACGTCTCTCACCGGTAAGTCGCGCTGCGCGAGAAGCCCCGCCAGGAACATCGCGCACTCGAAGCCCAGCGAAATCGACTGGAAGTACGGAGAGCCCATGGCCGAATTGCCGACGAGGAACACCGGCGAGCAGGCGAATGGGTGGTCGCCCGTCCCTGCTTGGCGCCACTGCCGGCTGGTCGCATTGCGGGCCCGGTACAAATCCAGCGGTATCCGGATAATCTCCAGGTCGCCGACCAACTCGCCGTTGGTTTCCTGCTTGATCTTGGCGATGAAGCGGTCCATCGACTGGGCAAGCTCCGGGAAGTTGCTGCGAAGCCAGTGGCCGTCGAATTGTGATGGCATCTGCTCGTAGTCCTCGGCGGTGATGCTGACGATGCCCGTCACGTGGCTGACGCTGCCGTCGTAGTACGTGCGGTTGACTGCCGGAATGAACTTGTAGCGCGCATTCTGAATGTTCTTGTAATACTTGCAATACTCATTGCAGTCGTACGCTTGGCTGTACAGGAAGGTGATGACGAGCGCGTATTCGAGCCGGATTTTGAGCGTATTCGTGCAGTCATCCACCGCGCCGGAGCCGGGCACCAGCTGATCCCGAAGCAGTGAGCTGCTGCCCGTGCAGTCGATCAGGACATCTCCCGGCTCGAGCAGCGCCATCGAGTCCTCCGCCGTGACGGCGGCCGCGGTGCGCTGCACCGGATGCGACTGACGCGCATCGATCAGATCGCTAAGGGAGCGCTCGATGGTGTTGAGCGGGCAGAACCCCAGCGCCCATCGACGCAGCAGTGCCATCAGGTCCGCAGGAATGGACTGTCGAAATGTGAGCCCCTCGTTGAGCTCCGATGAATCGAAGATGGCGAGGACACTCTCTTCATCGATGGTATCGGTACAGTAGCTCGCGATCGAATCCGCCACGAGGTACGAAGCGAGCTGGACCATCCGGGTACGAGTGTAGTCGCGTCGCTTTTCATAGAGGTGTACGGAGAACCGCTCCGACGGTTGGAGGAGTGCCGTCACGAGGAGACCCACGGGACCTGCGCCCACGACGTGCACTCGGACCGCGGGAGGCAAAGTCTCGGAGGTTGTGGAGCGGCTCTGCTGGCGCATTTGTCCTCTCGCTCTCAGACAACGGATTCAACCGAGATCGGACCGTCGGCGTAGACGAAGGTCGTCAAGACCAGGCCATGGGCCAACGCGACTCCGACCGCGCCGCCGATGCCAATCGCGCCTGCACCGGCGCCGATCAAGACGAGGGCCACGGTTCCAATGAGCGCCGCGGTAAGCTTGAGGGCCGACATTTCCAAGACAGCGCCGATTCCATGGCCAGAATACTCCTGTTGGGGAGCACAAAACAACGTGCAAAAGGCTCTCGGAGGCCGCTGACGGGTCGTGGCAGGGCTCCCTCAGCATACCGCACCCACCCCGCGCCTGTCTCGTGGCGACCTTGTGGGATCGCGGGCGCACTTTGCGTGTGGGCTCGCTGCTCACGTTGGAAGCGTTGCTCGTGTCAGGAGCGGTCTTGGCCTCAGTCGAATCGATGCGGTGCCCAAATGGGCGAATAGCAGGATTCCGGGCAAGAGGCCGAAAAAAGCGCTGACCCCAGCCGCGCCCGGCGGCCGGCTCAGACGTTCCGGTGGGCGCGCCAGGTGCGGTAGGCGACCGGCAGCAGCGCGAGCGTCGCGAGGCCGACCAGCGGCCACAGGATCTCGGGCCGGATGAAGCTGCTGAGATGGATCGGCAGCCCGCTGCCGAGCACCTCGCCCAGGCCCGAGCCCAGGTGCGCGAACAGCATCGTGCCGGGCAGCAGGCCAAGGACCGCGCTGACCACGAAAGTGCGCACGCGCACGCCGCAGGCCGCCGGAATGCCGATCACCACCGCGGTCGGGAAGATCGGCACCAGGTGGAGGACGAACACGTAGCTCAGCGCATTGGCACGGAAGCTCTCGGCGAATCGCACCAGCGACGGCCCCGCCCGGCTCCGCAGGCGGTTGCCAAGCGCGCTCCGCGCCAGCACGAACACGGCGGTCGCCGCGAGCGTGGTGGCGATCAGGACGTAGGCCGTGCCCTGCAGCCAGCCGAACAGGTAGCCGCCGATCACCGTGAGCAGGGCGCTGCCCGGCACCGACACGGCGACCGAGGCGGCATAGATCGCCATGAACAGGAAGCAGGCGAGAACCGGGGTCCCTGCGACGAAGCCGAGCAGCCAGAGGTGATGCTGGCGCAAGGCGTCGATCGCCAGCCTGGCGTCGAGGCCAAGCACGGCCGCAGCGCCCGCGCCGATCAGCAGGATCAGCAGCGCCAGAATGCCCAGGCTCTGCCGCCAGTCGATGCCAAGCGGCTGGGTCAGATCCAGGGCCGGAACGGGCTCAGGCTCGGAGATGTGTGTCAACCGTGTCGTCCGTCGCATTGCCATCACCGAAGATCAATTGGCTCTAGTCGGCAAAGATGTCCAGTTGATTGACAGAACGGGCGTGCGAATTGGTTATTCCGGGCCGAAGCCGATCGGCGCCCTGGCGATTGTTGAGCGGCGTCACGGCGCCCGCTATACCGACGCCCATGGCGATCACCGAGGATCAGCTGCTGCGCCGTCTGGACGAGCTTGGCATCGCGCACCGGACGGTGACGCATCCGCCGGTGCTCACCGCCCTCGCGGCGCGCGAGCACACCGGCCACCTCCCGGGCGGCCATTGCAAGAGCCTGTTCCTCAAGGACAGGAAGGGCGGGCTCTGGCTGCTGGTCTGCCTCGACCACCGGCGGATCGACATGGGCCGGCTAGCCAAGGCGATCGGCAGCCCGCGCCTGTCCTTCGGCCGGCCGGAGCTGCTGCAGACCATGCTCGGCGTCACCCCGGGCGCGGTCACGCCGTTCGCCTTGATCAACGACCCCGAGCGGCGGGTCCAGCCGCTGCTCGACCAGGCCATGCTGGCCGAGGCCGAGCTCAACTATCACCCCCTGAGCAACCAGGCGACGACCACCATCAAGGCGACCGATCTGGTCAAGTTCCTTGAGGCCTGCGGTCACCGGCCGCAGATCCTGGACCTCGACGCGACCGGCATCACCGGGCCCGAGATCGCCTAGGTCGACCGCACCCGGGGCCGCCATGGGCCGCCATGTCGGGGATTTGAGCCCGGCCTGATCTCGCCTAACATGGCCGCGCGCAACCGGGTCGTCGCCAGCCGGCGCGACCCCAACGGGGGACCGGTTCATGTCCGGGTTCTTTCAGGAATTCAAGGAATTCGCCCTGCGCGGCAACGTCGTCGATCTGGCGATCGGGATCGTCATCGGCGTCGCGTTCGGCGCGATCGTCAACTCGCTGGTCAACGACGTCATCATGCCGCCGATCGGCCTGATCATGGGCAACATCGACTTCTCGAACCTGTTCATCAACATGTCCGGCCAGGAGTACGCCTCGCTGGCGGCGGCGCGCGAGGCGGGCGCGCCGGTGATCGCCTACGGCGCGTTCATCAATGTCGTGATCAACTTCGTCATCGTGGCGTTCGCGATCTTCCTCGTGGTCAAGGGCATGAACCAGCTGCGGCGCAAGCAGGAGGCGGCGCCCGAGACGATGCCGGTGCCGCCGCGCCAGGAGACCCTGCTCGAGGAGATCCGCGATCTTCTGAAGGCGCGCGCCTTAGACGGCGGCGCCCGCCTCTCAGCCCAGCTGGTTCTGCGCCGCGATCAGGGTGTTGCGCAGCAGGCAGGCGACGGTCATCGGGCCGACCCCGCCCGGCACCGGCGTGATCGCGCCGGCGACCTCGGCCGCCTCGTCGAAGGCGACGTCGCCGACCAGCCGGCTCCGTCCATCATCGCCGGCCACCCGGTTGATGCCGACGTCGATCACGGTCGCCCCGGGCTGAAGCCAGTCGCCACGCACGAACTGCGGCCGCCCGACCGCAGCGATCAACAGGTCTGCTCGCCGGCATTCGGCCGGCAGATCGCGGGTGCGCGAGTGGGCGATCGTGACCGTGCAGTTGGCCGCCAGCAGGAGTGCTGCGACCGGCTTGCCGACGATGTTGGAGCGGCCGACCACGATCGCCCGCCGGCCGGCGAGGTCATTGCCGAGGGTGCGGCGCAGCAGGATCATGCAGCCCATCGGCGTACAGGGCACGAGCAGGCTCGGGTCGAGCTGACCACTAGCCGAGAACAGCCGTCCGACGTTTTGCGGATGAAAGCCGTCGACGTCCTTAGCCGGGTCGATCGCCTCGAGCACGCGCCCCGGGGCGATCTGCGCCGGCAGCGGCAGCTGGACCAGGATGCCGTGGACGCCGGGATCATCATTGAGCGCCCGGATCCGGTCGAGCAGGACTGCCTCGGTGGTCGTCTCGGGGAGCGCGATCAGCTGGCCGTCGACCCCGGCCTCGGCCGCCATCTTCGCCTTGGTGCGGACGTAGGCTCGGCTGGCCGGGTGGTCGCCGACCAGGATCACCCGCAGCCCGGGAGGGCGCCCGTGGCGGGCGGTGAACGCGGCGGCGCCGACGCCGATCTCGGCGCGGAGCTCTGCGGCCGCGGCCTTGCCGTCGATGATCGCTGCCCCGGTCATGCGTCCGCGCCGGCCGGCTGCTCGATCGCTTGGAGCTCGAGGAGCAACTGCGCCGACGGCCCTTGGACATGGACCACCTTGCGCCTAGCGGTCGCGCCACTGACCAGCCGGAAGTCGCTCGCCGGCAGCCGCCAGCGCTTGGCCAGGAGCTTGATCAGGGCGGCGTTCGCCTTGCCGGATTCGGGCGGCGCGGTCAGCCGCACCGCGAGCCAAGCCTGGCCGCGCGCGTCGATCTCGATGCCCTGGACGGCGCTCCTGGCTGCCCGCGGCGTCACCCGGACCGCCAGACGCACGCCGTCCGCCTGGTCGCTCGCCCAGCTCGAGGTCGGCGCCCGCGGCACGGCGCTCAGACGAACATCTGCCAGAGCAGCCGGCGCACGAACACCAGCAGCAGGATCAGCACCAGGGGCGAGAGGTCGATGCCGCCCAGATTCGGCAGGAGATTGCGGATCGGCCGCAGCGCGGGCTCGGTCGCGCGATGCAGGAAGTCGCCGATCTGGTGGACGAAGGCGTTGCGCGTGTTGATCACGTTGAACGCGACCAGCCAGCTGAGAATCACCGAGGCGATGATCACCCAGATGTAGAGCTGGAGGAGGGTGTCGATGAGCCAGTGAAACGGGTTCATGGGCAGAGCCTGTGCGAGGCGAAACCAACCCGGCTCGGCGCGCGGCCCCAACCGAGTATTCCGTCGGGGCCGGACTATAGCAGCTGACCGCGAGACCGCCAGCCCCGAGCGCGGCGGTCGCAACCCCCGGGGCAAGCCCTTGACAGCGCTGCCCCCGCTCACCATACAAACGGCCGTGGCGGGGCCGTAGCTCAGCTGGGAGAGCGCTAGAATCGCACTCTAGAGGTCGTGGGTTCGATCCCCATCGGCTCCACCAACTATGGAAGCGCCGTCAGCACCAAGCCCGCCGTCGAGCAGTAGATTGATCGCCTGGGGCCGTAGCTCAGTTGGGTAGAGCGCGACGTTTGCACCGTCGAGGTCGTGGGTTCGAACTCCCATCGGCTCCACCAGATCTCCCGAACCCCGCCCCGATCCCGGGCGCAACCCGGGTTCCGGGCGCCGCCAGCGCCGGTTCGGCCGGCGGCCCTTGAAGCGCCGACGCCGACTTCGCACATTGCTCGACGTAAACTCGCGACCAGGCTCGGCGGGTGAGGTTGCACGCCGTCGATCGACGACCTGCCGGTGACCGCCCGCGGGCCTCTGGTCCTGTCCGGAGGCGAGGTCTGAGCGCTCTCGTTCAAGCAGCTGGTGCCGCCGCCCGCGTCCGGCCATACGCTGTCTCGCCGTTTCGCACCTGGCCCGCGCGCGTTCGGGCGTTGGTGAGCGGCTGCGGGCGCCGCCTTCGACCGCAGGGCGGCATCTGATGGACAGCCTGCTCGCCCAGTTCTACGCCTTCGTCTCGGTGGTCATCATCGACCTCGTGCTCGCCGGCGACAACGCGGTCGTGGTCGGCATGGCCGCGAGCGGCCTGCCGCGCGAGCAGCGCAAACGCGTGATCGCGCTCGGCATCGTGCTTGCCCTGGTCTGTCGGATCGCGTTCGCGGTCGTCGCCGTCCAGCTGCTGGCGATCATCGGCCTGCTGCTCGCGGGCGGCCTGCTGCTGCTCTGGGTCGCCTGGAAGATGTGGCGGGAGCTGCAACCGCGCCCCGCCCTGCATCTTTCCGGCGTCGAGGCCGTCCCACCGGCCGCCAAGCGGCAGATCACCGCGATCTGGCAGATCGCGATCGCCGACGTCTCGATGTCGCTCGACAACGTGCTCGCGGTCGCCGGCGCGGCGCGCGACCACATGGCGATGCTGATCTTCGGGCTGGTCCTCTCGATCGCCTTGATGGGTGCTGCGGCGACCGTGATCGCGCGCTTTCTCGAGCAGTACCGGTGGCTCAGCTATCTCGGCCTCGGCATCATCACGATCGTGGCGCTGTCGATGATCTGGGAAGGCAGCGGCGAGGTCTGGCACGCGGTGGCGAGCCTTTGAGCGAAGCCGCTCACATCGGCGGCGTCACCCCTTGCCCGACCGCGAGCGCCAGCACCACCGGCGGCCCGAGTCGGCGCTCCGCAGGAACAGGAACAGCGGCCGGCCCGGCACCAGCACGCTCCGGTCCGGCGCTCGCTCCAGGGACACGACATCGGCGAAGTCCGGCACCAAAATGACCTGCTCGCCCTGGTTCTGCCCGTGGCCTTCGCCCTCGTTGTAGGTGAGGCGCAGGATCCGCTCGACCTTGCCCGCCTCCAGGATCTCGGCGATCGTGGCGTTGGTCATCATGTTGGGCCCGCGCACCAGGTCCCAGGGGTGATGGCCTTCGTCGGTGCCGCGCAGGTCATCGGCAAAGACATGGACCTCGAGCGCCACTCTTTGACCCTGCAAGTCGACCGAGGTCACGCCGACGAACTGCCCGGCCCGGATGTCGGCGAGCCTGGCTGGCTTGACGACGTAGATGCCGGTCTCGGGGGTCAGCGCGACCTCAATCTGCTCGTCATCCTCGTTCACGACGGTCAGCACGTCGTCGCTGACCGCGACCAGTGTGCCGCGCAGGTGGCGAGACTCGGCCGCGAGGCCGATACCGCTCGCCAGGCACCAGATCACCAGTGCGCCGCCGGCCCGTCGCAAGCGCCGCATCGCCGCCTCCTCGGGCAGAGACCCCGGCCTCGCCGCCGGTAGCCGGACTATTTCAGTTTTGGCCGGCCTCAGTCCAGGAGCTTCTGCAGATGGATCAAGGTACGGCCGCGGTAGGCCTCGCGGCCGGTCTCGCGGTAGCCGAGGCGGCGATAGAGGGCGAGGTTTTCGGTGAAGCGCTCGTTGGTGAACAGGCGGATGGTTGAGCAGCCCCGGCGCCCGGCCTCGGCCTCGGCGAAGGCGAGCAGGGCGCGGCCCAGACCCTGACCCTGCGCTTCCGGCGCGACCGCGACGCTCCAGACCAAAAGACAACCGGGCTCCTGGCGCAGCACCAGCGCCGCGAGCAGGCCCGCCCCGTCCGGCCGGTCGATCAGCCAGACGTCGTGGTCGGCGAGCATGGCGGCATAGTCGGCAACCATCGGCTGCGGCTCGGCACCGATGCGCGCCGCAAGGATGGCATAGGCGCGCCGCTTCAGATCGGTGAGCGCCGCCACATCACCAGGCAGTGCCGGGCGCCGGCCGGCGATCAGCGTATCAAGGTCGTCGATCGCCAGCCGCCCGCGTTGGTCACGACTTCAACTCCGACATCCTCGCCCCCCGCAAGGCTGGCCCACCGCTATTGTGCCCAAGGTTCGGGCGGCGCACAAAGGCGGCCGCTTGCCTGACCGTGACGAGACGCCGGGATGACCGACGCCGGGCCGAGCCTGATCGAGCGCTTTCGCCGGGCCCGCGCCGACCCCGCGCGGGCGGTGCTGGAGGGCTTCCATCCGCTCAAGCACGCGGTCCGCTTCGGCGCTGTGGTCGAGCTCGTGGTCGCGCCGCAGGCGGCGCCGCTCGCGGCGCTCGCCGAGCGTCTGGCGCCGGATCTCGACCGCTGGCTGTCCCGCCATCTGACTCTGGTGGCACCGGCGCTGTTCGAACGGCTGGCGCCGGCGTCGGTCGAGGTTCTGGCGATCGCCGGGCACCCGGCGGTCGACGTCGACGGGCTTCTGACCAGGCGCGGCCGGGCGCCGGTGGTTCTGTTGGAGAGTCCAAGCCGCCTCGGCAATCTCGGGGCGGCGGTCCGGGTGGCAGCGGCGGCCGGCGCCGCCGGCGTTCTGACCACCGGTCGGCTCGACCCCTGGCAGCCCGCGGCGCTGCGCGGCTCGGCCGGCCTCCACTATGCGCTGCCGGTCGCCCGGGTCGCCGGGCTGCCGCCGTCGCCCCGGCCGCTGATCGCGCTCGACCCGGCCGGCGAGCCGCTCCGCCCCGGCCGCCTGCCGGCGGACGCCATCCTCGCCTTCGGGTCCGAGCGGCGGGGCCTCGGCCCGGAGCTTCGCGCCCGTGCCGGGCGCTGCCTGGCACTGCCGATGCGGACGGGCGTCTCCAGCCTCAACCTCGCAACCGCGGTCGCGATCGTGCTCTACGCCTGGCGGCTGGGCGAGCGCGATTGAGGCGTCGTGCCAGCCGGGTGGACAAGAGCGGGTCGACCGACCAACCTCCCGGCCATGAAACGTCAGCGGACGGAGGAGGCGGGACATGGGCCGTCTGGACGGCAAGGTTGCTCTGATCACCGGCGCCGGCCAGGGCATCGGCCGGGCAGCGGCGCGGCTGTTCGCGGCCGAGGGGGCCCGGGTGGTGGTCGCCGAGATCGCGCGCGCCGAAGGCGAGGCGACCGCCGCGGCGATTCGGGAGGCGGGCGGCGAGGCGCTGTTCGTCGCGACCGACGTCAGCGAGCCCGCGAGCGTCGAAGCCGCGGTCCGGGCGACGGTCGAGCGTTTCGGCGGCCTGCACGTCCTCTACAACAATGCGGGCGGCGCCACGTCCAGGGACGGCAAGGTCACCGAGATGGCGCTCGAGGAGTTCTGGCGGACGATCGGGGTCGACCTGTTCGGGACCTTTCTCGGCTGCCGCTTCGCGATCCCGATCATGGTCGCGGGCGGCGGCGGCTCGATCATCAACACCACCTCGATCCGCGCCATGATCGGCACCGCCGGCGCCGACGCCTACACCAGCGCCAAGGGCGGCGTGCGCGCGCTCACCCGGGCGCTCGCCCTGCAGTGGGCGGCGCACGACATCCGGGTCAACGCGATCGCGCCGGGCGTGATCCTGACCGAGCGGGTCCGGGGCCTGTTGCGGACCGACGACCCGATCTTCCAGAAGTCGCTGCTCGGCGCCAGCGAGCCCGAGGACGTGGCGCGGATGGCGCTCTATCTGGCATCCGACGACGCCCGCAAGGTCACCGGCGCGATCTTGCCGATGGACAGCGGCGCCAGCGCCATCTGAGCGCCCGAGGCGGTCCCTCAGGCGGCCGAGCGGTCGAGGGCCTGAGCGATCTCGGTGGTGACCGGCTGCGCGCCGCAATGGATCGGGTAGAGCTGAGCGTAGCGCGCCTGGAGCTCGGAGTTGACCGGTTCCGGTTCGCCGAGCCAGGGCAGCACCCACTGGCCGGCCGCCTCGCCGACGCTCCGATAGTGGCCGAGCGCTACGGCGGCAAGCAAGGCCGCGCCGGCGGCGGCGGGCGCCGCGCGCTCGACCACGCGGACCGGCACGCCGGTGCAGGCGGCGAGGATGGCCCGCCGGAGCGGGCTCGCGCCGGCGTCCTCGATCAGGCGGATCTCGGCTGGCGGCGGACCGAGGGCGGCGTGGCTGGTGCGCGCCGCGAAGCCCTGGCCCTCGTGCAGCGCCCGCATCAGGTCGTAGACCGTGGTCTCCCGGCCGAGCCCGAGCATGTGCGCCCGCGCCCGCGCGGCCGAGGTCTCGGGCAGGCCGTGATCGGTCACGAACGGCTGGACCAGGAGCGCCCCCGGCCGGGCCCGCGCGGCCTTGCGCTCGAGGATCGCCTCCAGGTCGTCGCGCCCGATGCCGATCAGCCCGGCGTCGGCCAGCAGCTGAACGCCGAGCCCGACCAGCCAGTCGACGTCGGCGATGCCCGGGCTCGGGCTGACCGCGAGCGAGGTCCGCGGCGCCACGAACGGCCGCAGCGAGACCGGGCACTCCCCCGACCCGTTGGCCTCGTGCCGTTCGGGCAGGACGCGCACATGGCAGGTCGTGGCGCCGAAGATCGAGCCGGCGAGATCGTAGTTGGCCTCGGCCAGGCCGGCGGCGAGCGCGCTCGCCACCAGGTTCGGCGGCGCCAGCACCACCGCGGTGCCGGCGCGCAGCCCGGTCGCCGCGGCGGCGGCCCTCGTCATGCGCCCCCTGGTGGCGGGTCCCGTCGATGATCTCCGGCAGCAGCCGCTCGACCTCCTGCAGGCTCAGGAGCTGCAGAACCGCCGGGTCGTAGGCGCGGGTGCGGCGGTTGCCGAAGCTCGCGACGCCTTCTGCGGGATCGGTCGCCCGCTCGCCGGTGCAGCAGAAATACAACCAGTCCTTGCCGCTGAACGCGGTCGCGGCGCGCTCCACGACCTCGGGCCGATGCCGGAGCAGCCAGGCGAGCTGCGCGTTGGAGCGCGCGCTGTCGGCGGCGACCCCGGTGATCGCCTGCAGCCTGGCGGCGAGCCCGGTCTGCTGCCAGCGCTCGACGATCGACTGCGCCCGTCGGGCGGGACCGGGCCATGCTGGCGCCACCGGATCGCCGTCCTCGTCGATCAGCCAGGTGCCGCCGCTCTGACCGGTGATCGCCAGCGCCACGGTCCGCCGGGCAAGGTCCGGGACCTGAGCTCGCGAGCTGGCGCAAGGCCTGGGCGGCCGCCTGCCAGCTGTCGCCCAGATCCTGCTCGGCGCCGTGCTCGAGCAGGGCGACCGGGCTCGCGGTCGAGACCGCCTGGATCTCACAGCCGTCGCCGTCGAAGGCGACCGCCTCGATCCGGTCCGTGCCGGCGTCGAGGCCGATCAGAATGTCACTCGCCTGCTGCATCGAGGTCGGCTCCTGTCCGGGGCATGGCTGAGGGGTATGAGACACTGGGCTTTTAAGTAGATAATTCTTACGATTTCGCTCCCTCAGATTGGACAGATGTCGACCACCGGCTCGGGCCCGCTAGGCGCGCTCGCGCCAGAGCCGGTCTGCTTCAGCGCCGGATAGAGCGTGCCGAAGTCCCGGTAGAGCGCGGCGTAGCGGGCCCCGAGGCCGGCTTGCGGGACCTCGGGCGCGCCCTCGGTGCGGACCGTGGCCGCGACCGCGGCCTCGACGTCGGCGTGCACGCCGGCCCCGACCGCGGCGAGCAGCGCGGCGCCGAGCGCCGGCCCTTCCTCGACCGCCAGACGCTGCAGCGGCACGCCCAGCACTGCCGCCAGGATCTGCCGCCAGACCGGGCTGCGGGCGCCGCCGCCGACCGCGTGGAGCCGATCGGGCGTGACCCCGAGCCGCTGCATCAGGACCAGCGAGTCCTTGAGCGCGAAGCAGACCCCCTCGAGCAGGGCGCGGACCAGGTGACGCCGGTCGTGGGCGAGCGTCAGCCCGATCCAGGCGGCGCGCGCGTGCGGGTCCATGTGCGGCGTCCGCTCGCCGGTGAGATAGGGTAGGAAGAACAGCCCCTCGGCGCCGGGCGCGACCTCGGCCGCCGCCGTCATCAGATCGTCGTAGGAATCGCCCTGATCGGCTCCGGCGGGCGTGCCGAGGACGTCCCGAAACCAGCGCAGGCCGCCGGCGGCGGACAGGACCACGCCCATCAGATGGTACTGGCCGGGCACGGCGTGGCAGAACGCGTGCAGGGCGCCGCCCGGGTCGATCTCGAGCCCGGCGCTGGGCGACGAACACGACGCCCGAGGTGCCGAGCGAGACCAGGCCGCTGCCCGGCCGGACCACGCCCGAGCCGACCGCGGCCGCGGCATTGTCGCCGCCGCCCGCGACCACCGGCAGCCCCTCGGGCAGGCCCGTGGCACGCGCCCCCTCGGCTCGAGACTTTCCCGGTCACCTCCGGCCCTTCGTGGACCGGCGGCAGCCAGGCGCGCGGGATCGCGAGCGCGGCCAGGATCTCGTCCGACCAGTCGCGCGCCGCCAGATCGAGGAGCAGCGTGCCGGCGGCATCGGAGGCGTCGGTCGCGAGCCCGCCGGTCAGGCGATAGCGGACGAAGTCCTTGGGCAGCAGCAGATGGCGGACCCGGGCATGGGCCGCGGGCTCGTGGTGCTCGAGCCAGAGCACCTTCGGCGCCTGAAAGCCGGTGAGCGCCGGGTTGCCGGCGATCTGGCGCAGCCGCCCTGCGCCGACCCGCTGCTCGATCTCGGCGCATTCCGCCGCGGTCCGCTGGTCGTTCCACAAGATCGCCGGCCGGATCACCTGGCCATCGGCGTCGAGAAACACCGCACCGTGCATCTGGCCGGCGAGCCCGATCGCCTCGACCGGTCCGGATGTCCTGGCCTGGAGCGTCGCGCAGCACGGCGCAGCTCGCCTGCCACCAGGCCTCGGGCGCCTGCTCGGTCCAGCCCGGCCGCGGCGTCAGCAGCGGATAATCGGCGCTGGCGGTGGCGATCACCCCGCCATCGGCGGCGACCACGATCCCCTTGACGCCGCTGGTGCCGACGTCGAGGCCGATGCATGCGCCCTGGGTCATCGGCCTGCCTCCCTGGACGACGTCTCCGCGCCGGCAGGGTAGCGAGCGGAGCGCGACGCGGCCAAGCCCGGACGCTCGGGGCTGTCGGACGCTCGGGAACGTTGAAACGCCCGGCCCGGCGACCTAAAACTCGAAGCTGAGCCGCGAAGCTCGGATGCGCCCGCGGATTGGCCAGCCTTGGCTCGACCGACGGAGCGTGGAGCGACGGGATTGCCGATGGTTGAGCCGACGTTCTGCTCCGGGCTCGCCGACCTCGCCTCGCGCTATCGGGGCTTCATCGTCGACCAGTGGGGCGTGCTGCACGACGGCGGCGCGCCCTATCCGGACGCTCTCGAGGGCCTCGCGGAGTTGCGCGCCGCCGGCAAGCGGGTGGTCCTGCTCAGCAACTCGGGCAAGCGCGCCGCCGTCAACCGGCAGCGCCTCGCCGGCTCGGCATCGCCGCCGATCTGTACGACGCCCTGGTGACCTCCGGCGAGGCGACCTGGCAGGCTCTGGCCGGGCGGAGCGACGCCTTCTTCGCCGGTCTCGGGCGGCGCTGCGTCCTTCTGGTCGCGGGCGGGCGATCGCTCCCTGGTCGACGACCAAGGCCTGGAGGTGGTCGCCGATCTCGAGCAGGCCGACTTCCTGCTGCTGGGCGGGATCGACGGACGATGCCCGCCTCGAGCACTTCACCGCCGCGCTCGAGCGGGCGGCCGCGCGCGAGCTGCCGATGATCTGCGCCAACCCGGACGTGGTCGCGGTGCTGCCGGGCGGCGCGTTCGGCATCGCGCCGGGCGCGGTCGCCCGACACTACGAGGAGCTGGGCGGCCCGGTGGTCTACGTCGGCAAGCCGCACCGGCCGGTCTACGAGCTCTGCCTTCAAACGCTTGCGCCGCTGCCGTCGGGCGAGATCCTGGTGGTCGGCGATTCGGTCGCCCACGACATCGCCGGCGGCGCCGCGATGGGGCTTGCGACCGCGCTGATCATGGGCGGCATCCACGCGCCGCTGTTCGATCTGGAGCGCGGCCTCAGCGCCAATGCGGCGGCGCTCGACCGGCTCGAGGCGGAGTACGGCGCCAGGCCCGACTGGGTGCTGCCGCGCTTTCGCTGGCGCTAGGGCGCGCCCGCCGGACGCATGAGCGCGTGGCGGACGATCGGCAGGCGGTCGTTGCCGAAGTAGACCTGGCCGTCGAGCACGAAGCTCGGCACGCCGAACACGCCCGCCGCCAGCGCCGCCGCGACCGTCGCCTCGAGGGCGGCGGCGGTCGCGGGCTCGTCGAGCGCTGCGGCAAAGCTGATCGGATCGAGGCCGACCTCGCGCGCGAGCTGACCACAGGCCGTATCATCGAGGGGCGAGGTGCCATCGACGAAGATCGCCTGGAACAGCCGGCGGCTGAACCGTTCGACCGCGCCGAGGCGGAAGGCGGCGGTGGCGGCGAGCGCGAGCCGCCTGGGCTCGAAGCGGACGTCCTCCGGCTCGCGGAAGGGAACGCCATAGTAGTCGGCCCAGCACTCGGCATCGAAGCGCCGCCAGGCCCACTCGTACTGCCCGGAGACCGGCCGGCCCCGGAACGGATCGGCACCGCGCGCGCGGAACAGGTCAGCGCTGTGGAGCGGCCGCCAGCGCAGCCGGCAGCCGGTGTCCGCCTCGAGGCGCGGGATACGGGTCGAGGCGAGGTAGGAGTAGCGGCTGCCGAGGCCGTAGTAGAAGTCGACCTCGGGCCCGCCGGTCGTCATGGCTGGCGGGCGCGGCCAAGGACGCGCAGGCGGAGCGCGTTCAGCTTGATGAAGCCCTCGGCGTCGCGCTGGTCGTAGACCGTATCCGCCTCGAAGGTCGCAAGCGCGTCGTCGTAGAGGCTGTGCGGCGCCTTGCGCCCGACCACCTGGACGCTGCCCTTGTAGAGCTTGAGGCGGACGGTGCCGGTGACGTTCGCCTGACTCTGGTCGATCAGCGCCTGGAGCATCGCCCGTTCGGGGCTGAACCAGAAGCCGTTGTAGATCAGCTCGGCGTAGCGCGGCATCAGCTCGTCCTTGAGATGGGCGGCGCCGCGATCGAGGGTGATCGATTCGATCGCCCGGTGCGCCGCCAAAAGGACGGTGCCGCCCGGGGTCTCGTAGACGCCCCTCGACTTCATGCCGACGAAGCGGTTCTCCACGAGATCGAGCCGGCCGATGCCGTTGGCGCCGGCGAGCTCGTTGAGGCGGGTCAGCAGATGGGCGGGCGACAGCCGGACGCCGTCGATCGCGACCGGATCGCCCCGCTCGAAGTCGATCTCGACGTACGTCGGGACCTCGGGCGCCTCCTCGGGCGCCAGCGTGCGGGTGAACATGGCCGGATCGGGCTCCTGCCAGGGGTCCTCGAGGGCGCGGCCCTCGTAGGAGATGTGCAGGAGATTGGCGTCGGTCGAATAGGGCGGCTCGCCGCTCTTGCCGCGCGGGATCGGGATCTGGTGGCGCTCGGCGTACTCGATCAGGGTCGCGCGCGAGCCGAGGTCCCACTCGCGCCAGGGCGCGATCACCTTGATCTTCGGATCGAGCGCGTAGGCGGACAACTCGAAGCGGACCTGGTCGTTGCCCTTGCCGGTGGCGCCATGGGCGATCGCGTCGGCGCCGACCTCATGGGCGATCTCGACCAGGCGCTTCGCGATCAGCGGCCGCGCGATCGAGGTGCCGAGCAGGTAGCAGCCCTCGTACAGCGCATTGGCGCGAAACATCGGAAAGACGTAGTCGGCGACGAAGGTCTCGCGCAGGTCCTCGATGTAGATCGGCGAAGCCCCCATCATCTCCGCCTTGGCGCGCGCCGGCTCGAGCTCCTCGCCCTGGCCGAGGTCGGCGGTGAAGGTCACGACCTGGCAACGGTAGCGGTCCTGCAGCCAGCGCAGGATGACCGAGGTGTCGAGCCCCCCGGAATAGGCCAGCACGACCTTGTTCACGCCCTCTGCCATCGTCGCTCCCCAAGCTCCGCCGGCCCACGACAGAGCCGGTCCGCGGCGGCCGGCATGGTGCCGCGCCGCGCCGGCTTGTCAATGACTCCACGGCATCGAACCACCGGAGCCTCGCGAGCCCAATACAGGCGTCACCGCGAGGTAAGCAAAATGCCGTCGTGGCGATAGCGTCGAGGCATGGAGCGTGTACCGATGACCGAGGTAAGGGCGATCCGGCCGCTGGCAGAGGATCGCGTGCCGCGCATTCTTCAGGATCGGCATGATACCTGGGGGCATAGCAGCCCATAGGCATCACGACCATGACCAGGGCGACGCGCTACCCGCCGCTCGGACCGCGTTCAGGCGGTGGTGTCGAGGCGGTCGCCGGGTTTGATCGGGATGATGCGGCTTTCGCCGTTGGTCGGCTCGGGCTGGGCGCGCGGGGCTTTGGCGACCGCGACCAGGGCCGGGCGGAGCAGGCGATCGGCGATCACGTAGCCCGGTTGCATGACCTGGGCGATGGTGCCCGGCGGCTGGTCGGCGGTCTCGAGCTCGAGCATCGCCTGATGGCGGTTGTGGTCGAACCTTTCCCCGAGCTCGGGCACGACCTTGGCGATCTGGTGGCGCTCGAAGGCGGCGAGCAGGCTCTTCTCGGTCAGCGCGACGCCGTCCGCCAAGCCCTTGACGAGCTCGCTCCGTTCGCGCGCCTCGGGCGGGATGCTCGCGAGCGCCCGGCTCAGGTTGTCGGCGACTTCGAGCAGCGCGCGGGCGAAGCTGGTGATCGCATATTTGTGCGCGTCCTCGACCTCGCGCGCGCTCCGGCGGCGCAGATTCTCGGTCTCGGCGAGGGCGCGCAACAGGCGCTCCTTGGTCGCTGCCAGCTCGGCCGCGAGCTCCGCCTCGGCCCCCGTGGGCTCGGCCGCGGGGTCACGCTCGACCGCGGGCTCGCCCTGGCCCTGATCGGTCGCCGGCCCGGCGCGCTCGTCACCCGCCGCGGCCGCAACCGCTTCCGGCCCGTCGAAGTTCTCGGATCTGCTCTGATTCATCGCCTCAACTCTTGGTCTGAGCTGCCCAGGAGGCGCGACACCACCCGGGCGGTGTAGTCCACCATCGGGATGATGCGCGCATAGTTCATGCGGATCGGGCCGATCACGCCGATCGCGCCGACGATCCTGGCCGGGCCGGTCGTGGTCTTGTCGCCGACCGTGTAGGGTGCGGCCACGACCGAGCAGCCGGTCATCGCGAACAGGTCGTTCTGGGCGCCGAGGAAGATCTGGACGCCTTCGGCCCGCTGCACCAGCTCGATCAGGCGGATCAGGTTGCTCTTGGTCTCCATCAACTCGAACAGGGTGCGGATCCGCTCCAGATCGGTGAGGTTGCTGACGTCGTCCAGGAGCTTCGCCTGGCCGCGCACGATCAACACGCCCTGGTCCGCCGAGGGCCCGCCGGCCCAGGTCGCGAGCCCGGTCTCGACCACCTTGCGGGTCAGCGCGTCGAGCTCGCCGCGGCGCTCGGCGATCTCGCGCTCGACGATCTCGCGGGCTTCGGCGAACGAGCGGCCGGTCAGGCGCGCGGTCAGATAGTTGCCGGCCTCGACCAGGGTCGAGGCGGCGATCCCGACCGGCACCTCGATCAGCCGGTTCTCGACCATGCCGTTGCTCGCGACCACCACGACCAGCGCCCGTCCGGGGCTGAGCGGGATGAACTCGACCTGCTTGAAGGGGTGCTCGCTCTTGGGCGCCAGCACCAGGCCGGCATAGTGCGAGAGGCCGGCGAGCGCCCCGCTGGCGTCGCTCAGCATCGCCTCGACGCTGCGTCCGGCGCCGGCGCAGCGGCTGTCGATGCCGGCGCGATCGTCCTCGCTGAGATGGCCGATCTCGAGCAGGCCATCGACATACATGCGAAAGCCGAGGTCGGTGGGCACGCGCCCGGCCGAAGTGTGCGGCGCGTACAGCAGGCCGGCGTCCTCGAGGTCCGCCATGACGTTGCGGATGGTCGCCGCCGACAGACGCTGATCGTGCCGGCGCGCGAGCGTCCGCGACCCGATCGGCTCGCCGGTCTCGACGTAGGTATCCACGATCTGGCGGAAAATCTGTTTGGAGCGTTCGCTGAGCGCGGTGATCATCGGTCGATCCGGCCTGGCTCCCTCCCTCAAGGCCTGCGGGTCGCTGGTATGTAAGGTGGCGGCCGGAGAGCGTCAACGCATGGCGCCGCGGCCGGGGCCGTGCAGGATCGGGGTGCGCTCGCGGCCAAGACGCCAACGGCGGCCCGAGGGCCGCCGTTGGTCGGGGCGTCGCGCGCGGCGGCGGGCTCGCTGCCCACGCCGCGCGGCTGCGGGCGTCACGCAGCCTTGGCCAGCGACTTCAGGTCGTCGATGTTGGCCATCATGCACTTGGTCAGCACGTCGACCGCCTCGCTCTGGGCCTTCATCGCGATCTCGGCCAGCTCCTTGGCGCTGCTGACCGCCGCCTCGTAGGTCGACTTCGCGGTCGCGATCTGGTCGGCGGGCTTGAACTCGGCCGGCTTGCTGGTCAGAACGCCCTGGCCGGCGGCGATCCACTGCTCGACCGAGGTCTGGAGGATCTCGTTGTGGCGCTGCGCCATCGCCTTGACGCTGTCCACGACGATCTGGCTGGCGCTGGCGAAGGCATCGAGATTGCGCTGTTGCGCGGCGATCATCCGGTCGCCGTCGAGCATCGGGAAGGGCAGCGGCTTGGCGGTGGTCTTGGCGGGCATCGCTAACTCCTCGTCGCGTGTTTGTTGCACTGCACAACGAGCCATATGGGGAGACGTCGCCGGCCTTCAAGAGAAAAATTGTGCGACGCAGCAAAAAAATCCGCAACCGTCGACCAAGCGCCGGTCGCGGTCTGGTCGGCCCGCCGCCGTGGCCGATTTGATTGGTTGCGTCTGCCCAAACCAGCTAGATTACGCGACTGGCCCGCAACCGTGCGTGGAACCCCGTGTCGATCAGAGAACAGGGTGGCCAAGCGGAGCTTGCACGCCCGGTCGCGACCGGGCGTGCGGAGGCGATGTTGCTCGCCGGCCTGTTCGAGCGTCTGCCGCTCGTCGCCGGCCTCAACCTCGCGGTCGCGCTCGGCACGGTGATCGTGTTCGCCGGTCACCATTCGGCGCTGATTCTCGGAATCTGGCTCCTGCTCATGGTCCTGACCCTGGGGCTGCGCCTGCAGGCCTGGCGTTCCTTCCGGCGCGCGCCTGCGGATCCGGCCATGGCGCCGGCCTGGGCCCGGCGCTTCACCCTCGGCGCGGCGGCGACCGGCACCGCCTGGGGCCTGGCAGGGGTCCTGCTGTACGCGCCCCAGTCGTCGCCGGCGCAGGTCTTCCTGCCGTTCGTTATGGCGGGCATGGTCGGCGGCTCGGTGACCGCGCTGACCGGGCACATGCCGGCCTATGTCGCGTTCTCGGTCTGCATGCTGGTGCCCTACGCGCTCCGCCTGGTGGCCGAGGGCGACCTGCCGCATCTGGTGATGGCGACGCTCGTGGTCCTCTACCTGATCGGCATGGGCGTGCTCGGCCGGTCGGTCAACGCCTCGCTGGTCGCCTCGGTCCGCCTGGCACTTGAGAATCAGGATTTGGTGGCGGCGTTGCGTGACAAGTCGGCCCAACTCGAGGCGACCTTCGAGCACATCCATCAGGGCGTGGCGGTGTTCGATCGCGACGGCCGGCTGGCGACCTGGAACCCGCGCCACCGTGAGCTACACGGCTATCCCTCCGATCTCTATCGTCGGGGCGTGTATCTGAGCGAGTTTCTGCGTCACGATCTGACGCGGGTCGGGGGCCCCGGGCCAGGGCCCGAGGACCGGCTGCGGATGATCGCCCGGCGCCCGGCGCCCGCCCGCTTCGAGCAGCCGGGCGCCGACCATCGGATCCTCGAGGTCGAGCGCAGCCGGATGCCGGGCGGCGGCTTCGTCAGCACCTCGACCGACATCACCGAACGCAAACGGACCGAAGCCCGCATGCTGCACCTCGCCCAACATGACCCGTTGACCGGCCTGCCCAACCGGCTGCTGTTTCACGACCGCCTGCGCCAGGCGATGGCGCGTAGCCGGCGCGACCGCAGCCTGCTGGCGGTCGTCCTGGTCGATCTGGACCGATTCAAGGCGGTCAACGACGCCTTCGGGCATCGGATCGGCGACGGCGTGCTCAAGCAGGCTGGCCAGCGCCTGCGCGCCGCACTGCGTGAGAGCGATACCGTGGCCCGGATCGGTGGCGACGAGTTCGCGCTAATCCTCCCCGACCTGCCCGATGCCGAGGCCGCGAGCCTGCTCGCCGAGAAGATCTCGAGCCAGCTCGATCGCCCCTTCGGGCTCGACCTGCGCGCCTGGCGACCTGGCGCGAGCCTTGGGATCGCGCTGTTCCCGAGCGACGGCGACAGCGCCGAGCAGCTCCTCCAGAACGCCGATCTGGCGATGTACCAGGCCAAGGCCACGGGCGGTGGCTGGCAACGCTTCGGGTCGACGATCAAGCGCGATTTCGATCATCTGCAGAACCTCAGGCACGAGCTCGCGCGCGCCATCGACCGCCATCAGCTCAGCCTCGAGTATCAGCCGCAGCTGGATCTCGAGCCCGAGCGCATCAGCGGCATCGAGGCCCTGCTCCGCTGGCATCACCCGGACTTTGGCCCGATCGAGCCCGAGACCCTGATCAAGCTCGCGGAATCCAGCGGCCAGATCGCGGCGATCGGGGAATGGGCGCTGGCCGAGGCGTGTCGGGTCGCCACCGGCTGGCCGAGCGGTCCGCAGCCGATCCGGGTCGCGGTCAACGTCTCGGCCAGCCAGCTGACCAAGCCGGATCTGGTGACCCAGGTCGCCCGCATCCTCGACGACAGCGGCTTGCCGGCCGAGCGGCTGGAGCTGGAGCTGACCGAAAGCAGCGTGCTGCACGAGGTCGAGCGGATCCAGGCCACCTTGGAGGCGCTGCACGGCATGGGCGTGGCCCTGGCGCTCGACGACTTCGGCACCGGCTATGCGAGCCTCAGCCACCTGAAGCGCTTCCCGCTCGACGTGCTCAAGATCGATCGCTCGTTCGTCGCCGACCTCGCCGAGACGCCGGATGCGGCGATCGTGCGCTCGCTGATCGAACTCGGCCACCGCCTGGAGCTGCGCGTGGTCGCCGAAGGCGTCGAGACCGAGGTGCAGCTGGCGGCGCTCAGGCGGCTCGGCTGCGATGCGGTCCAGGGTCACGTTGTCAGCCATTCGCTCGGCGCGGTCGAGATCGGCCGCTGGCTGGCCGCGCGTGCCCGGATCCCCGGCTGACGGCGGCATCAGCCGGTGGCGAGCGGCTTGCGGCTGCGCTCGGGCGGCCGGCGCTCCAGCCACAGCAGCGCCCCGAGCGCGCCCAAGAGCGGCGGCACGACGCCGAGATTGACCGCGGCCCAGCCGACCAGATGCTGCAGTGCGCCGGACGACAGCGAGGCGAGCGCTACCGTGCCGAACACCAGGAGGTCGTTGACCGCCTGGACCTTGGCCTTCTCCGCGGCCTCGTAGCTGGAGGTGAGCAGGGTCGTGGCGCCCACGAACATGAAATTCCAGCCGACGCCCAGGAGTACCAGCGCGGCCCAGAACTGGGCCACGCCGACGCCGGAGAGGCTGGTCGCGACGCAGGCGAGCATCAGGCCGCAGCCGACCAGCATGACCCGGCGGGGGCCGAAGCGGCCGACCAGGCGGCCGCTGACGAAGCTCGGCGCGAACATGCCGAGGATATGCCATTGGATCACGAAGGCGGCGTCGGTGAACGCGTGCGCGCAGGCGATCATGGCGAGCGGCGTTGCGGTCATAATCAGCGCCATCGCGCCATAGGCGACCATGGCGCCCAGCAGCGCGACCAGGAAGGCGGGCTGCCTGGCGATCTGGCGCAGCGGTCGGCCCGCGGCCGACCGTTCGGCGGCGCTCGGCCGCGGGATCGTGACCAGGGCGAGCACGCCGAGGGTCGCAAGCGCGAGCGCAGCAACCGCGGCATAGCAGCCCGCGAACAGCACCGGCGCGAACAGCCCGCTGGTCGCCTTGGCGAGCTCGGGTCCGGCCAGCGCGGCGACCACGCCGCCCGCCAGGACATAGCCGATCGCGCGCGGCCGCAGCGCCGGGCTGGCGGCGTCGGCGGCCGCGAAGCGATAGTATTGAGCAAAGCCCACGAAGCCGCCGTAGAGGGCGCCGGCCAGGCAGAACAGGCCGAACCGGCCGCCCAGGATCGCCAGGCAGCCGAGCATCCCGCTCGCCAGGCCGCAGCCCGCGCCGAGCGCGAAGCCGACCCGCCGGCCGAGGCGCTTCATCAGCATCGAGGCCGGAAAGGTCACCGCCATGGTGGCGACGAACTGCAGGCTGAACGGCAGGGTGGCGAGGCCGCTACCCGGCGCCAGCTGCTGGCCGGCGAGCGCGGAGGCGGTCACCACGACCGCGTTCGAGGTCGTGAACAGCGCCTGGCAGAAGGCCAGCAGCAGAACGTTTTCTTGGCCGCGATCGGGCAGCATTGCCCTTCGATAGCGGCGGCCGGCGGCTTTGCCCAGCCCCGCCCGAGCGCCGCTCCAGCGGTTCCGGCGAGGCTTGACCTTTGTGCGAGCCGCTTCTAGGTAACCGCTGGCGCCGGGCGGCCGGTGCCTTCGATCGACCGGGGTGACGAGGACACAATGGCACGACGTTGCATGCTGACCGGCAAGGGCGTGATGACGGGCAACAACGTCAGCCACGCCAACAACAAGACCAGGCGGCGCTTCCTGCCCAATCTGCGCCGGCAGCGTCTGTACAGCGAGACCCTGGGCGAGAGCATCCGGCTGCGCATCACCGCCCATGCGCTGCGCACGGTCGAGCATCGGGGCGGGCTCGACGGCTTCCTGCTCGGCAGCCGGGACAGCGATCTGTCGGGCGATCTGCGGCGGCTCAAGCACCGGCTGGTCGCGGCCCGTGCGCCGGCCCAAGAGGCCCCAGTCGAGAGCGCGCCGGCCGAAGCGGTCTGAGCAGCGCGGGCGATCCGCGCCGCGCCGCCGGCATGCCCGACTGGCGAAGCCTGGCGCCGCCGGTGGCGGCGATGGTGGTCGTGGTCGCGGGCTCCAACTTCGCGGTCCAATATCCGATCAACGACTGGCTGACCTGGGGCGCGTTCACCTATCCGGTCGCGTTTCTGGTGACCGACCTGACCAACCGGCGACGGGGGCCGGCGCTGGCGCGCAAGGTCGCCTACGTCGGTTTCGCGCTCGGGGTGCTGCTGTCGATCCTGGTGGCCGGGCCACGGCTCGCGCTCGCCTCTGGCAGCGCCTTCCTGACCTCGCAGCTGCTCGACATCAAGGTCTTTGACCGGCTGCGCCGGCTGACCTGGTGGCAGGCGCCGCTGGTCTCCTCGGCGCTCGCCTCGGTCTGGGATACCGCCGTCTTCTTCGGCCTCGCCTTTACCGGCAGCGGCCTGCCCTGGACCACCTGGGCGATCGGCGATCTCGGCGCCAAGGCGGCGATGGCGCTCCTGCTGCTGGCGCCCTTCCGGGCGCTGATGGGTCAGCTCGACGCGCTCGCCGCCTCGGCGCGCTGAGCGACCGGTCCGGGGCTCGGGAGCGAGAACTGCAGCAGCAGGGTGCGTTGCAGGGCGAAGAAATTGTCGTCCGACACCAGGTACAGCAGAACCCGCCCGTCGGCGCCACGCCGCGCCGCGATGCCCTCGAAGTTCTCGCCGACCAGCGGCGGGTGGAGCTCGGCGAGCGCGCGGCCGACCAGGCGCGCACCGGGGCGGACCGCGGTCGCGGGCAGGGTCACGATGCGCGAGGTGAAGCCGCCGAGCAGCGAGAAGCTGCGCTCGACCACGTAGATGGTGTCGTCGAGACGATCGGCGCCGGTCGGCACGAAGCCGCGGCCGACGGCATAGCTGAGCGGCAAGGTCCGCTCGCCTTCGATCAGCCAGCCGGCCAGATTCGCCGGGCGCCGTGAGCACGCCCTCGGAGAGCGCCAGCAACGCGCCGTTGTCGAGCCGGGTCAGCGCCTCGATGCCGGTATTGCCCGGCGGTCCCAGATCCGGCGGCGTCGGCAGCGGCGTCGCGGGCGCGGCCAGGTCGGCGAGCGCCAGGCGACGGAGGCGATGGCTGCCCTCGTAAGCGATCACCAGGCCGTCGGTCCCGTCGCTCGCCAGCTCCTCGGCGTCGCGGCCGGGCGGGTCGCCCGGCGCCGTGCCCGGCTCGACCGCCTGCCAGCCCCGGAAGCCGGTGAGACGGCCGTCGGCGGCCTGCTCGAGATCGGCCAGCCAGAGCGTACCATGATCGCTCACCGCGATCAGCCGGCTGCCGTCCGGCGCCAGCCAGAGCCCGGACAGGCCGCCGAAGCGGGGGTCCGCGGCCCGGAGCACGAAACCAGCCTCGAAGCGCAGCGGCCCGAGCATGGCCTGGTCGGCGGGCGCGTCGCCGAGCTCGATCCGGCTCGCCTGGACCACGGGCGGTCCGGCCGCCCCGGTGGCCGCGGCACAACCGGTGAGCGCGATCATGGCCGCGGGCAGCAGGGCGAGCACAGCCCGATCGCGTTGCCGGGACCGGGTCTCGAGCGCGCCCGGACGCGCGCCCCGCCACCCGGCACAGCTGGCGCCCCGACCATGGTCGCTAGGGGAGGGCGGCATGCGGCAACGACATCGTTTCATCCAGGGCGTTGGCGCCACGGGCCTGGCACCGTTCGCGGTCGAGCTCGCCGAGCCGGTCGACGCGACCCGGGGCGAGCTGCGACCAGGCCGACGCGGCGCTCGCCGGGTCAAGCACGACCGCGTTCCTGACCAAGAACCTCAAGTCCGCCGCGGCCGCCACCAGCGGACCGCGCATACGGAGAAGGCCCGCGAGCACGCGCTCGCGGGCCTTCACGCCGGTGCCACGTCGGGGACGGGGGTCAGTTGCGGGTCGAGCCGAACAGCTGGAGCAGCATCACGAACATGTTGATGAAGTCGAGGTAGAGGCTCAACGCGCCCATGATCGCCTTGCGCGCGACCACGTCGGAGCTGTCGAGCTCGTAGTACATCTCCTTGATGCGCTGGGTGTCGAACGCGGTCAGGCCGGTGAACACCAGGACGCCGATCACGCTGATCGCGAACTGCAGCGCCGAGCTGCCGATGAACAGGTTGACCAGGCTCGCGATGATGATCCCGATCAGGCCCATGAACAGGAACGAGCCCCAGGCCGCGAGGTCGCGCTTGGTGGTGTAGCCGTAGAGGCTCATCGCCCCGAACATGCCGCCGGTGATGAAGAACACCCGGGCGATGCTGGCGCCGGTGTAGACCAGGAAGATGCTGGCCATCGACAGGCCCATGACCGCCGCGAACGCCCAGAAGGTCATCTGGGCGGTGCCGGGGCTCATGGTCCGGATCTTGGCGCTGAGGAAGAACACGAAGCCGAGCGGGGCGAGCATCACCACCCATTTGAGCGGCGTCGTGAAGATCGGCGTGTAGATGGCTGGCGAGGACGCCACCAGGAACGCCACCGCGCCGGTGATCGCCAGCCCCAGGCCCATGTAATTGTAGACTGAGAGCATATAGGCGCGCAGGCCCTCGTCGACGCGATCGACGGCGACCTGGCCCGTGACGACACGGGGATCGGGACCGAATGCCATCGGGTGCTTCCTTTCTCTGACTCCAACTGGCCACAGGGCGCCGGCTGTGCGAACAGGCAGCGACGCGCTTTGGCCGATGATATGGTATTTGCGCCATCGGCTTCAAGCGTCGCGGCTCCGGGCCCTGGCGCCGCTGCCGAGGGCTCGGGTCGCCGGGCCGCACTCGGGCTCGGTCGGCGGGCGATCACACCGGCCAATCCCCGGGCTCGAGTGAACGCTCGCCCGAGCGCGCGGCCGCAAAAATTCTCCGAACTGTGCATGGGCTTACGCCTGGCCCGGTGATGCCGCGGCCAGGATCGGCCATTCTCGGTTATCCCGAACAGCTGGGTCAGGGCCGGTGTCGATGCGCCCGGCCGACCAGTGGGAAGGAGACTTTGTCATGGTCACGCGTGTCAGGTCGCAAGGGTCCGGCGCCAGGCGGGTCAGCCTCGGCCGGTCGGGTCGTGCCGCTGGTCGGCCCGATCGCCTTCACGGCGCTGGCCCTGCTCGGCGCGGGCCTGGTCAGCGTGCCCGCGCATGCGGCGCAGCTGTGCGGCGACCGCGGCGAGATCCTGAAGCGGCTCGAGCAGGGGCATGAGGAGACGCGGCAAGCGCTCGGGCTCTCGGCCGATGGCGGTGTGCTCGAGATCCTGGTCTCGCCCAAGGGCGGCTGGACCATGCTGGTGACCTACCCCAAGCGGCCGACCTGCGTGATCGCGGTCGGCGAGGCCTGGCAGACGCTGCAGCTGGCCGGCCAGCCGGCCTGATCGCTGCGGCCGGGAACAAGAAGCGCCCTTCCCGGGTTGCTATCGCTAGCGACGGCCGGCTGGGCCGGCCGGCTTGGGACGGAGGACGACGGCATGATCACCCAGGTCACATCGCAAGGTCTGGGCACTTGCGTCGCGCTGGCGCTGCTCGGCAGCGGCCTGATCAGCGCCCCGGCGGCTGCGGCCCCCCTGTGCGGCGACCGCGACCAGATCCTCGATCAGCTCGCCCAGCTGCACCACGAGAAGCCGAGCGCGCTCGGCCTGTCCGCCGACGGCGGCGTGCTTGAGATCCTGGTCTCGCCCGAGGGCGGTTGGACGATCCTGGTCACCTACCCCAAGCGGCCGACCTGCGTGATCGCGGTCGGCGAGGCCTGGGAGGCTCTGCAGGCGCTCGGTCAGCCGGCCTGAGGCGGCGCGAGGGCGGCCGGGTCGAGTCGCCAGACCGCGACCGGCTGGTCGCGACCCCGCAGCTGCTGCGGCGCGGTCGGACGCAGCCCGACGAGGGCCGGCGCGCCGGCAGATCGCCCGCGGGCGGCCTGGACCAGCGCATCGCTCACCACCAGCGGGCTGGCGAGCCTGCGGGTCAGCTCCTCGAGCCGGCTCGCGACGTTGACCACGTCGCCCAGCACCGCGAACTCGAGCCGGCGCTCGGAGCCGATGTCGCCGAGCACGACCTCGCCATAGTGGATGCCGATCGACAGCCGGATCGGGTCCCGGCCGGGCCCGCCAGGCTCGTGGTTCCAGGCCTCGATGCTGGCCAGCATGGCGCGCGCCGCGGCGAGCGCGTTGTACGGATCGTCGGCGTCCGTCTCGGGGGTGCCGAAGGTCGCCATGATGCCGTCGCCAAGGTACTTGTCGAGGGTGCCGTCGTGCTCGAACACCGCCTGCTCGAGGCGGGCGTGGAAGGCGCGCAGCAGGGCGACGATGCGCTCCGGCGGCTCGCGCTCGGAGCGGTGGGTGAAGCCGACGATGTCGGCGAACAGCACCGCGACCGGCTGCACGCGCACCTGGCCGAGCGGCTCGTCCGCCTGGGCCAGCCGGTCGACGATCCGGGGCGAGAAGTAGCGGGCGAGATTGGCCCGCTCGCGCGCCGCAACCGCCTGGCGCAGGACCAGACGGCGTGTGCGCCAGACTCCGGCGGCGAGAATGCCGGCGACGATCAGCAGCACCACCACGTCCTGGGTGACGACGTCGAGGTCGACGAAGCGCGCATCCAGGTGCGCCGCGAGCATCCGCTCGGGCGTCAGGTCGTCGTGACCGGACGGCGTCAGCGTCCCGGGCTGGGCGATGATCAGGCGGACGCCCAGCCACCAGGCCAGAGCCCCGACGACACCGGCCCAGGCGACCAGCGGTGGAGAGTAGCTCAGCGCCACGACGGCGATGAACATGAAGAAATAGACGAAGGTGCCGTTGCGGAGCATCATCTGCGGCGGCCAGGCGTCGCCGAACAGGAGATCGTAACCGAACATCGCGAAGCTGAGCATGGCCATGTAGAGCGCGACCATCGCGTAGTGCAGCCACGGTCGATCGATCGTGCCCAAGCGATATTGGGCGAGGGCGCAGCCGGCGAACAGGGCGAGCAGGGTCTCGAGGAAATAGATCCGGGGCGAACTGACCCAGACATAGAGCCAGGCCGCGATCACCGCGAGTGCGATCAGTTGGGCCCGGGTCGCGAGCCTGAGTCCGGCCAGCTGCTCGGCCCGGAAGGCGTCCTCGACGCGCTTCGAGACCAGCCGTTCGACGCGCTCGCGTCGTCCGCTGAGCTGGCTGGTGAGGATGGCCGTCGGCGCCATAACCTGCCCCCCTGACCGCTGACCGCGTTTTCTACGGTGACACAGTAGGGCGCAGGGTGGGCACGAGTTCGAACCGCCGCGGGTCTCCGGAATCGCCGTTGATCGAAGTAACGACGTCGCTAGTCCCGGACGCCGGCCGAATTGCGCCGGCGAGCTTCTCAGGTAAGGTCGATCAGCTGGCGAGGCGCTGATAGAGCGGGTCGAGCAGCGGATGGAGGCCAGCCGCCTCCTGCTTCAGGTAAGTGAGCAGGACGCGCTCGTTGGTATGGTCATCCCAATCGGCGCCGATCTGGCCGCTGAGCCAGGCAGCCTCCTGCTCGTCCACCCGCTCCGGCGAATCGCCGCCATGCAGGATGTGCATGGTGATCGCCTTGACGAACAGGTCCCGCCAGGCCGGATCGTTGTCGGCGCCCGCGGTCGCCCGATTGAGCTCGAACAGGAACTCGGCCTCGGCCCGGCTGATCGCGATCCCGCTCTGGCTGCCGGAGCCGTAGATCAGGCGGCGGATCACCTCGACGTCGGCCTTGTCGATCGCGCCGGCGCGGCGGTCGGCAAAGCCGAACAGAGCGTGGTCACTGTTCAGCACGCTGTGCTCGACCGCCTTGAGGACGAAGCTCTGGAAGCGCTCCGAGCAGCCGGTGGTGCGGAAGATCAGGTTGAGCAGGAGGCGGAGCTCGGTCGCGTCGTCGACGCTCGGGCGTGGTCCCAACCATTCGAACAGCATCCGCTCGCCATCCTCGGTGAGCACGCTGTCGGTGCCGTTGCGCCAGTAGAAGAAATCGGTCAGCGCCTCGACGTAGAATTCCGCCCAGGCCGGATCGCTCGCCAGCACCCGGCGATTGAGGCGGAACAGGCAGGCCGCCTCGTCGCGACCGATCGCGCCGTCCTGGTAGACGGTGCGCCGCAGGCGGAGCACCTGATCGGCGTTGATCCAGCCATTCTCGCGGATCTCGCCCTCGAGCGCGGCCAGAGCTTCTGGCAAGCGACCAGTCATGGCGCCTTCTCCCGTTCACGCGCAGGCCACTTTAGGGGTATCGGCCTTAAGGCTTGGTTGAGGGCTGGGCGCCCGGTCGGAGCCGAACGCGCGGCCGTGCTGTGCAGATGCCCTGGCTTGGTCTAACAAGCCCCGAGCCTCGAGCCGCAAGTGGCTCCAAGCGAGGAAACGCTGCCCGATGGCCTCTGCCCTGTTCGCCCCGATCGCGCTCCGCGGCCTGACGCTCGCCAACCGGATCGTGGTGTCGTCGATGTGCCAGTACAATGCCGAGGCCGGCTCTGCCAACGACTGGCATCTGATGCATCTCGGCCAGTTCGCGATCGGCGCGGCCGGCCTGGTGATGACCGAGGCGACCCATGTCTCCGAGGTCGGCCGGATCACCCACAAGTGCCTCGGTCTCTGGTCCGATGCCAACGAGCAGGCGCTCGCGCGGGTGATCGGGTTCTGCCGGCAGTACGGCGTCACCGCGCTTGGCATCCAGCTCGCCCACGCCGGGCGCAAGGCGTCGGTCCATCCGCCGATCGAGGGCGGCCGGCCGCTTGGGCGGGGCGAGCGCCCCTGGACCACGGTCGGGCCTTCGGCGCTCGCCTATGCCGACGGTTGGCACACGCCCGAGGCGCTCGATACCGCGGGCCTCGCCCTGATCAAGCGGCAGTTCGTCGCCGCTACCGAGCGTGCCGTCCGGCTCGGCTTCGATCTCATGGAGCTGCATGGCGCCCATGGCTATCTGCTGCACCAGTTCCTGTCGCCGATCAGCAACCGGCGGACCGACGCCTATGGCGGCAACCTCGAGCGGCGGATGCGCTTCCCGCTCGAGGTGTTCGAGTCGGTCCGCGAGGTCTGGCCGGCGGAGAAGCCCTTGGGCATGCGCGTCTCGGCGACCGATTGGGTGGACGGCGGCTGGACCGTGACAGAAACGGTCGCCTTCGCGCGGGCGCTCAAGACGCTCGGCTGCGACTTCGTCGACGTCTCGAGCGGTGGCCTCGATCCGCGCCAGAAGATCCCGCTCGGCCCCGGCTACCAGGTCCCTTTTTCCGAACGGATACGGCGCGAGGCCGAGATTCCGACCTGGGCGGTCGGCATGATCACCAACCCGCAGCAGGCCGAGGCGATCGTCGCCGAGGGCCGGGCCGATCTGGTGGCGCTCGCCCGCGCGATCATGTACGACCCGCGCTTTGCCTGGCACGCGGCCGCGGCCCTCGGTGCCGAGACCGCCTATCCGCGGATGTACGCCCGCTGCGCTCCCGACCTCTGGCCGGCCCACCCGGCGAGCGGCGGAGCAGCGCCCTGAACCCCTCGACGAGGTCAGCCATGACCGAGCCCAAGCTCCTGAAACTCGACACGCTGGCGCTGCATGCCGGCCAGCGGCCGGACCCCGCGACCGGGGCGCGCGCGGTGCCGATCTATCAGACCACGTCCTACGTGTTCACCGACGCCGACCAGGCGGCGTCCCTGTTCAACCTGGAGCGCGCCGGGCACATCTATTCGCGGATCTCGAATCCGACCACCGCGGTCCTCGAGGAGCGGGTCGCGGCGCTCGAGGGCGGGGTCGGGGCGGTCGCGACCGCGAGCGGCCAGGCAGCGCTCCATCTCGCGATCGTGACGCTGATGGGGGCGGGCGGCCACATCGTCGCGTCGAAGTCGCTCTATGGCGGCTCGACCAACCTTTTGAAGCTCACCCTGCCGCGCTTCGGCATCGAGACGAGCTTCGTCGACCCGCGCGATCCTGCGGCGTTCGCGGCCGCGATCCGGCCCGAGACCCGGCTCCTGTTCGGCGAGACGATCGGCAATCCCGGCCTCGAGGTCCTGGACATCGCGAAGATCGCCGAGGTCGCGCACGAGCACGGCCTGCCGCTCCTGATCGACAACACCTTCGCCACGCCCTGCCTTTGCCGGCCGTTCGAGGCGGGCGCCGATCTGGTGCTGCATTCGGCGACCAAGTGGCTGGGCGGCCACGGCATCGCGATCGGCGGCGTCCTGGTCGACGGCGGCCGCTTCGACTGGCAGAGCTCGGAAAAATTCCCGACCCTGACCGAGCCCTATCCCGGCTACGACGGCCTGGTCTACGCCGAGACCTTCGGCCCGTCGGCCTTCCACATGCGGGCGCGGACCGAGGGGCTGCGCGACTTCGGCGCCTGCATGAGCCCGCAGAACGCGTTCTACATCCTGCAGGGCATCGAGACCCTGCCGCTCCGGATCGAGCGCCACATGGCCAATACCCATCAGGTGGTGAAATTCCTCGCGACCCACGAGGCGGTCGCCTGGGTGCTGCATCCCTCGCTCGCGACCCATCCCGACCACCGGCTGGCGAAGCGGGTGCTGCCCAAGGGGGCGGGCTCGATGGTGAGCTTCGGGGTCAAGGGCGGGCGCGCGGCCGGCCGGCGCTTCATCGAGGCCTGCGCGCTCGCCTCGCATCTCGCCAACGTCGGCGACGCCAAGACGCTCGTGATCCACCCGGCCTCGACCACCCATCTGCAGGTCGGCGCCGAGGCGCTCGAGGCCGCGGGCGTCGGCGAGGACATGATCCGGCTCTCGGTCGGCCTCGAGGACCCGGCCGACATCATCGATGATCTCGACCGGGCGCTCAGGCGCGCCCAGAAGGCCTGAGGGGCGGCCGATGGAGCTCAGCCGTCGACGGCGCGCCCGTCTTTCTCGCGGACCACGGCAAGGGCTTCGATCCGGCGCGGCCGACCATCCTGTTCGTGCACGGCGCCGGCATGGACCATTCGGTCTGGTCCCTGCAGACCCGTCATTTCGCCTATCGCGGCTGGAACGCGCTGGCGCTCGATCTGCCGGGCCACGGCCGGAGCGGCGGCGAGCTGCCGACCTCGATCGCGGCGCTGGCCGACTGGCTCTGGGAGCTGATCAAGCTTCTGGACGCGCCGGCGGTCAGCCTGGTCGGCCATTCGATGGGCGCGCTGATCGGGCTCGAGCTGGCGGCGCGCCATCGCCGGCGGATCGCGGGCCTGGCGCTGCTCGGCGCGGCGGCCAGGATGCCGGTCCATCCGGACCTGCTCGAGGCGGCCGCCCGGGGCCCGGGCCGCGCGCCGCCCTGCTGATCTGCGACTGGGGCTTCGGGCCGGCCGGCCACCTCGGCGGCCACAAGGCGCCCGGCAGCTGGATGATGGGCCACGCCATGCGGCTGCTCGAGCGCTCGGTCGGGCCGGTGCTGGCAGACCGACCTCGCCGCCTGCAACGCCTACGAGGATGGCCTCGCGGCGGCCGCGAAGGTGCGCTGCCCGACCCTGGTCCTGGCCGGCGAGTTCGACCGCATGGCGCCCGCCCGCCAGGGCGCGAGGCTCGCCGAGGCGATCAAGGGCGCCCGGTTCGTCGCCCTGCCGGCGGCCGGCCACATGCTGATGGTCGAGCAGCCGGACGCCACCCTGGACGCCCTGATCGAGTTCGTGCACCTCGCCGAGGGAGCCGGCGCTCGCGCCGGCTGATCGCCTGCCGCCGCGGAACTCCGCCACGGCCTGCGCCGTTTGGTACTCTTGCTGCGCGCGTCGGGGCTCATGTACGACGTGCGCCGCGCGACCATACCGAGAGATGCGCGGACCGCGCGCAGCATCACGCGAGTGGAGGGAAGCACGATGTCCAGGCGTAGCAAGGGAATTCTCGGTCTGCTGCTGATGCCGGCGCTGTTCGGCCTGGCGCTCTGACGTCCGGCTGCAACACGGTCAAGGGCATGGGCGAGGACGTGTCGGCGGCCGGCGGGGCGGTGCTCGAGCGGCGCGGAGAAGACCGAGGACAAGATCAAGGAAGAGACGACCACCAGTAGTCGCACCGGCACGGGCTGGGCCGCGATCGGGGGTCAACCTGCCGGTAGCGGCCGGCCGGCTGCACAAGGTCGAAAAACCGGCTCGCTCGTTGGGCGGCCTGGGCGGGCGCAACAATCGCCGGCATCGGCTGGGGCGGCGGCTGGTGGTCGAGGTGTTTGAGGGCTGATTGCGCCATGACTTCGGAGCCGGTGCCTGCCAAGCCGCGTCTGGTCGGCCTCAACCACGTGGCGCTCGAGGTCGGCGATCATCGACGAGGCGCTCGCCTTTTACGGCCGCCTGTTCGCGTTCTCGCTGCGCGGGCGGAGCCGAACCATGGCGTTCATCGACATGGGCGATCAGTTCATCGCGCTCGCGGCCGGGCGGACGCAGCCGAAGGACCAGGAACGCCACTTCGGCCTCGTGGTCGACGACCGGGCGCCGCTGCGCCAGGCCCTCGAGGCGGCGGGCGTCGAGATCCTGCCCGGGCGCGGGCTCGACTTCATCGACCCCTGGGGCAACCACATCCAGGTCGTCGAGTACCGGGACATCCAGTTCACCAAGGCGCCCGAGGTGTTGCGAGCGATGGCGCTCTCGGACCTGCGCAAGACCGCGGGCGCGCTGCGAGGAGCTCGCGGAGAAGGGCATCCGTCCGGGCGAAGAGACCGGCCTGAAGGTCAGGCGCGAGCGGTGCCTCCGGGTCGGGCCTCCTGACCGGCAGGCCCGTTTAGGCCGGCGCAGGCAATGCCGCCGCCCGGCGCTGCTGAAAGGCCGCCCAGCGGGCGATCACGTTGTGCGGCCGGCGGCCGCGCAGCACGCCCGAGCGCTCGATGATCTCGGCGACCGCCTCCTCCTGACGGTAGGCCATCAGGTGGATGCCGGCGACGCCTTCGATCTCGCGGATCTGCTGGATCAGCTCGATGCAGACGCGCTTGCCCTCCTCGCGCTGATCGGTCGCCCGCTCGAGCCGCGCCACGACCGCATCCGGGATGTGCACCCCCGGCACATGGGCGCGGATCCAGCGCGCCGCGCGCGCCGAGGCGAGCGGGCCGACGCCGACCAGGATGAAGCAGCGCTCGGGCAGGCCGAGGTCGCAGGCCCGCGTCATGAAGCGCTCGAGCATCGCGACGTCGTAGCAGTACTGGGTCTGGATGAACTGGGCGCCGGCGGCGATTTTCTTGGCCAGGCGCAGCGGGCGGAAGTCGTAGGGCGGCG
The DNA here is from genome assembly GCA_963757395.1 of uncultured Alphaproteobacteria bacterium. GTDB lineage: Bacteria > Pseudomonadota > Alphaproteobacteria > Geminicoccales > Geminicoccaceae > DATAOG01. The sequence goes on along the minus strand of CAVWRK010000025.1, from coordinate 56,727 downwards.
CGAACGGGTTCTCGGCGGCGCCGATGAACAGCTCGGGCGGGTGGCTGAGCGGGCGCCCGGACAACAGGCGGCGCTCGTCGCGCATGATCTTGATGGTCTCGATCAGCGCGATGCTGTCGAGGTCGAACACGGGCTTGGCCTCGGGCTGGTCGCCGCACTGGACGCCGTCGCCGGTCAGGCACAGCACGTTGCCGACGCCCATGGCGGCGCCGCCCAGCACGTCGCCCTGGATCGCGATCCGGTTCTTGTCGCGGCAGGAGATCTGCATCACCGGCGCGTAGCCGACCCGGGTCAGGAGCGCGCAGACGCCGACGCTCGACATGTGGCAGTTGGCGCCCGAGCCGTCGGTCGCGTTGATGCCGTCGACCCAGCCGTCGAAGATCGAGGCGCGCGCGTAGACGTCCTTGGGATCGGCGGAATCCGGCGGCGACAGCTCGGCGGTGACCGCGAACTCGCCGGCGCGCAGCACCCGCTCCAGGCGGCCGCGCGAGGAATGGCCGGGCAGCGGGTCGAGCGGCGCGCCGGGGTCGAGCGGCCCCGGGCTGATCATCTCCGGATGCGCGGCGCCGGGGTTGAGCGGGCCGTGCGGGCGGTCGTCCTGACGGTCGGTCATGGCTCAGGCGGCCCGTTGCTTGGCGGGTGCGCCGCCGCGGCGGTCGCGCAGCACGCCGAGCCAGGCCGAGCGGCCCCAGAGGCGGTGGTCGACCGGCTTTTGCACGCTCAGGATGGCATCGCCCTCCGGCAGCCGCCGGCTGCCCGTCCAGGCCTCGACCCAGACGCAGCGCATCGTCGGCACGACCTCGCAGTGGCCATCCGGCCGGACGCCGCCGCAGGGCCCGTTGCGCAGGCCCTTCGGGCAGTTCATCGGGCAGGACAGGCCGGTCGAGCTGAGCGCGCACTGGCCGCACATCCGGCAGTCGAACAGGAGGCCCTTGACGCCGCGCTCGACCGCCGCGACCGGGCGTTCGAGCCGGTCGTAGCCGATCCGGCGCAGCCAGGGATCGGACGCGAGCAGCAGGCGCTCGAAGCCCGCGTAGACGGCGCCGAGCAAGCGGGCGTGCCGGACCGACCAGAGACGCACTGCATACATGGCCAACCTCCCCCCGGGGTCGCGCGGGTCCTAGGCGCTGCCGCGGGCGCCCACTATCGCACATGCGGCGCCGGCCATCATCTCTGCGCCTTCGCCGCCAAGCCCATGCTCCGGGTTTGCACGCGCCGATCGAACGCGATACGCTCCGGTCAAATCTCCGACGCCGTCATGGGGTCCGGAAGCACGAGCAACGCGGGAGGCGTGATGCTCGGGAGGCGGGTTGCGACGGTCGGCTCGGCGTGGCGTCCGGACGCTGCGGCGCCTTCGCGCTGGTCGGAGCTGCTCAACAATCAGAAGTTCATAGCGCTCCTGTTCCTCACGCCGGCGCTGGCCGTGCTCGCGTTCGTCGTCGTCTACCCGTTCTTCACGGCGATCTGGATCAGCTTCCACAACAAGATGGTCGGCGTGCCCGGCCAGTTCATCGGGCTCGGCAACTACTACGAGCTGTTCGCCGATCCCAAGTTCCTGCTGGTCGTGCGCAACACCCTCGTCTATACGTTCTCGGCGGTCGCCATCAAGTTCTGCCTCGGCCTCGGGATGGCCCTGGTCCTGGCGCAGGACCGCGCGTTCAACTACATCTGGCGGACGATCCTGTTCGTGCCCTGGGCGGTGCCGACGATCGTCGCGGCGCTGAGCTTCCGCTGGATCTACGACGACTTCAGCGGCCTGCTGAACAACTTCCTGATCGCGGTGTTCCACGTCGAGAACGTGGTCTCGTGGCTGGGCGACCCCAAGGTCGCGATGGCCTCGGTGGTCGCGGTCGTGGTCTGGTCGGGCACGCCGTTCTACACGATGAGCTTCCTTGCCGGCCTCAAGGCGATCCCCAAGGAGATGTACGAGGCGGCGCGGATCGACGGCGCCAACGTCTGGCACGAGTTCTGGTACATCACGATCCCGCAGATGCGCCGCGTGTTCACGATCGTGCTGATGCTGTCGACCATCTGGACCTCGACCAACCTCGTGATCGTCCAGATCCTGACCAACGGCGGCCCCGCCAACCGCACCCAGATCCTGCCCAACCTGGCGTTCAAATACGCGCTCGCCGCCTCGCGCCTCGGGATCGGCTCGGCGGTCAACATGGTGTTCTTCCCGCTGCTGGCGCTGCTGATCTTGCTCTTGTCGCGCCGCATCCTGGCCGAGCGCGACTGACATGGCCGCCACGATCGCCTCCAGCCGGCGCCGGCTCAAGCTGATCGGCTCGGGCTTTCTCCTGATCTTCGTGATCTGGACGCTGATCCCGTTCTACTGGATGCTGGTGACGTCGCTGAAAGAGCACGACGAGATCTACGGCACGACCGCGACGCTCTGGCCGCAGCAGCCGACGCTCGAGAACTACCGGGTGCTGTTCTTCGAGACCGACTATTTCCTGTTCTTCCGCAACAGCATGACCGTGGCGCTCGCGACCACGTTCATGACCGTGCTCGCGGCCTCGCTTGCGGCCTATGCGATCGCGCGTCTCGAGTTTCCCGGCCGCAGCCTGCTCGCGCGCGGCATGATCTACAGCTACCTCGTGCCGCAGTCGCTGCTGTTCATCCCCTTGTTCGCGATCATGGTCAGCGTCGGGCTGACCAACACGCTGACCGGGCTCACGATCGCCCACATGGGCTTCACGATCCCGTTCTGCACCTGGCTCTTGATCGGCTTCTTCATGTCGATCCCGATCGAGCTCGAGGAGGCGGCGCTGGTCGACGGCTGCACGCGGCTCGGCGTCCTGTTCCGCATCGTGCTGCCGATCTCGCTGCCGGCGCTCGCGGTCGTCGCGTTCTTCTCGTTCACTTTGTCCTGGAACGAGTATCTCTACGCGATCGTGTTCAACTCCGACCCGCATGTGCTGACGATCCCGATCGGCCTCAGCAACTTCGTGATCCAGGACGTGTTCTTCTGGGGCCCGATCATGGCCTCGACCGCGCTGACCGTGATCCCGCCGCTCGCGGTCTACTTCTTCTTCCAACGCTGGCTGATCACCGGCCTGACCATGGGCGCGGTCAAGGCGTGACCATCTCGGTTGGGATCGAAGCCGCTTCTGCGGTCTGTCATGATATGATAGCGTTGCCGCCATGACTGGGACCGTGGTGCGCCCGGAGCTGGTGCCGCCCGAGCTCCTCGAGCGGGTGGTCCGGTTCTTCGACCCCGAGCTGGTGATCCTGTTCGGCAGCCGGGCACGCGCGGAAGCCGGAGCGGACAGCGACTACGACCTCCTGGTCGTGGTGTCGGACCGCAATCGCCCTGTTCGGCCTTGAATGCTTTGCCCGATTTCCTCAGCTCGTCCTGCGGGCTGCGCGATTTCGCGGGTTGACCAAGGCGAGCTTCATGGACAACGTGCACATCCATGGCAACGCCTTCGTCATCCTGCGCGAGGCGATGACGTTCATGCGGCGGCACTTGCCCGTCGCCGGACGCATCCAAGCTGGCTTGTTCGAACGCGAGGATGAACCGTTGTTTCCCTTGGAAGCGCTGCGGGAGGCGCTCGTAAACGCTATTTGTCACCGCGATTACGCCCTGCCCGGGGGGGCGATCAGCCTGGCGATCTTCGACGATCGCCTGGAGATCTGGAGCGACGGTACCCTGCCATCCGGCATCCGAGTCGCGGACCTGAAGCGTGATCACCAGTCGCGGCCACGCAACCCGCTCATCGCAAGCGTTCTCTACCAGCGGGGTCTGGTGGAAAGCTGGGGCCGCGGAACCCACAGGATCGTTGCGCTGTGTGCGCTGGCGGGTCACCCGCAGCCCGACTTTCTCGAGCTCGCTCGCCGACGAGGCCGCACGGATCTTGCCCGCGCTGACCCCGTTCGCCGAGCCGCTCCGGCCACGAAAGCTCTGGTCGTTTTGCGTTCCGCTATCCGCTTGACGAAGGGGTCGATGAACCCGAGCCGACGGTCGCGGAAATTCGGATGGTGCTCGCCCAGATCGCCGGGCTGCGTGCCGCCGTTCTGCGTGTGATCGAGGAGGAGCGCGGCGGTACGTCCGAGGAACTGTCAGTACGAGCGCAAGCGGACACCCCTAAGAAAGGAGGCTAACGAGCCATGGGTACGATCAAGCGACGTGAGGCGCTGAAGGGAGCCGCGCGTCAGCGCCTTTGCCGGCGTCACGATCCTGGCGTCGAGGAAGACGCTCGCGGCGCGCGACCAGAAGCTGGTCTACTGGCACCTGCCGACCTTCGCGCCGGTCGCCGACGACGCGGTGCGCCAGTACTTCGAGGAGTTCCGCAAGATGGCGGGCCTCAAGGACAACGAGGCCGCCTTCGTGCCGACCGCCGACAGCGAGCTGGTCGCGCGCCTGTCGGCGGCGCTCGAGACCGGCACCCCGCCCGACGTGGTCCGGCTCTACGAATCCTACGTCCAGCTGTACCGCTCTCAGGGCCACCTGCTCGACGTCACCGACGTGGTCGAGCGCATGCAGACCAAGAAGGGCGGGCTGTTCGACCCCTGCCTGCGCGCGGTCGGCTATGACGGCCGCGAGTGGGGCGTGCCGTTCGCGATCAACCCCTGGCCGATGCACGCCCGGCTCGATGTGCTCGAGCAGCACAAGCTCGAGTATCCGCGGACCTGGGACGCCTTCGTCGAGACCTGCCTCAAGGTCCAGAAGCCGCCGTTCTACGGCTTCGGCATGGACCTCGGCCTGACCGCGGACGCGACCGACAACATCATGCAGGTCTGCTGGTGCTTCGGCGGCAAGACCTATGATGCCGACGGCAACGCCGCCTTCGACAACGAGGGCAACGTCAAGGGCTTCGCCTTCATCAACGACATGTACAACAAGCACAAGATCATCCCGAAGGGCGTGGTCGGCAACGGCGACACCGCCTGGAACAACAAGGCCTACCAGTCGGGCCAGGTCGCGTTCATCAACAACCCGACCAGCGTCTACGCCTATCTGTCGACCGAGGACCCGGAGCTGATGAAGAAGACCGGGCTGTTCGGCGTCCCCGCCGGCCCGGCCGGTGCGGTCAACCAGATCGACACCTGGTCGCTCGGCCTGTTCAAGGGCACCCCCTATCCCGAGCTGTCCAAGGGCCTCGCCGAGTACTTCATGGAGCCGACCCGCTACAACGACGTGATCGTCAAGAACAACGGCCGCTTCGTGCCGGTCTATCCCGATCTGTTCAACGATCCCTGGTGGACCGGGCGTCCGGAGTTCAAGGAGTTCATCGAGATCGCCAAGACCGGCGTGCCGATCAGCTACGAGGCGCCGCCGTCCGCCGCCTCGGGCGAGGTGCTGGCGACCAACGTGATCCCCGAGGCCTTGCAGGAGGTGCTGGTCGACGGCGTCGACCCGGCCGAGGCGGTCGCCTAGGCGCACGCCAAGATCGCCGCGATCGCCGAGCGCTTCGCGGCGCAGAAGGGCTGAGCACTGCCGGCGGCACCGGCGATCCCGGCTAGGGCTGGCTGCTTTGCGAGTACGTACTGAGGAGCTTGGCCGGCGACTGCTGGTGTCGACTTAAGAGCGAGTGGAGGGAGACCGGCCAGTTCAAGGCATGATCACGAGCCCGGCTCGTGCTGACGGAGGTTGGTCGTGACCGCGAGTTGCAAGGCGATGGTGCTGTTGCACGAGGCCCTGGTGGCGATCTGTAGCCTGGTCGCCCTAATCAGTCCGGTCGTGCTCTGGTCGGCTTGGTCGCCGACCGTGTTCATGGCGGTTCTGGCGAGCGGCTGCGCAGCCGTCCTGATGGCCTATCTGCTGATCCTGTTGGGCCCGGACGGCGCCTTCTGATCCGGCGTCCGCGGCGGCCGACTGGTCCTGTCGTGGCCGCAACGGCCGCCAGGGAGGGGGCGCGATCAACCCGAGGCGGCGCGGGAAGCCGGCCGCGGCAGGTCGGGCAGGCGGTTCTCCTCGACCGCGTGGCAGGCGTGCAGATGATCCGTGCCGGCGAACCGTTGCAGCTTCGGCACCTCGGTTCGGCAGCGCTGGTCGGCGAACGGGCAGCGCGGGTGGAAGGCGCAGCCGGTCGGCGGGTCGAGCGGCGAGGGCAGCTCGCCCCGGATCGCGAGCCGCTTCGAGCGGTGCTTGGGATCGGTGGACGGGCTGCTCGCCTGCAGCGCCCGGGTGTAGGGATGCAGGGGCCGCTCGAAGATGGCCGCGCGCGGCCCGTGCTCGATCGGCCGGCCGAGATACATCACGATCACCTCGTCGGCGACGTGACGGACCACCGCGAGGTCGTGCGAGATGAACAGGTAGGCGAGCTGGAACTCGGACTGCAGCTCAAGCAGGAGATTGAGGACCTGGGCCTGGATCGAGACGTCGAGGGCCGAGACCGGCTCGTCGAGCACGACGATCTTGGGCCGCAGGATCAAGGCGCGCGCGACCGCGATCCGCTGGCGTTGGCCGCCCGAGAACATGTGCGGATAGCGGCCATGATGCTCGGGGCGCAGCCCGAACTCGCGCCAGCATGTCCTGGACCGCGCCGCGGCGCTCGGCCGTGCTCATGGCGGTGTTCACCTTGAGCGGCTCCTCGACGATGGAGCCCACCTTCTTCCTCGGGTTGAGCGAGCCATAGGGATCCTGGAAGACGATCTGCACCGTGTGGCGAAGCGTTCGCCGCTGCTCGGCGGTGGCTTCGGCGACCTCGATGCCCTCGATCGTGAGCTCGCCCGCGCTCGGCGGCTCGATCAGGGTGACCAGGCGGGCGAGCGTGCTCTTGCCGCAACCGGATTCGCCGACCACGGCGAGGGTGCGGCCGGCCGCGAGCTCGAAGCTCGCGCCGCGCAGCGCCTGCAGCACCGCCCAGCCCTTGAACAGCCCGCGCCGGATCGCGTAGTGGCGCTCCAGATCCCGCGCCTGCAGGACGATCTGATTGTTGTCCGAGGCTCGCTCAGCCATTGGCCATCCTCGGCCCCAGAGGATGGCCGGCCTTGGCGCTCGCGCAGCCGCCTGCAATGCAGTAGCCGTGAACGGCAACGAGCTGTTGCGCAAGCTTCGCCGACTCGCTCGGCGCCGAAACGTGGATTTCGACTTCGATCCGACCGGCGGCACGGGCGGTCATGGCCTGATCGTGTTGGGCGCACGGCGAACGATCCTTCGCTCGTCGAGATACAAGGAGCTTCCGACCGGAAGCGTGCATGGCATGCTTGCGGAGCTGGGGATCGAACCGAAGGATCTCGGCTAGGTGACGACCGCAACCCGCTACGTCTATCCCGCAGAACTGGAACCTGAACCAGACGGCTCTGCGGTCAACCTTCATTTTCCGGACGTGCAAGGCGCTCGCACGTGGGGCGACGACGAGGCTGAAGCCTTGTCGCTGGCTGAGGATTGCCTGGTGACCGCGCTCTGCGGCTACGTTCGGTTTCACGAGCCGATCCCGAAACCTGGTCCGGCCAGAGGTCGGCGGATGATTCCGGTACCGCCGCTGGTCGCCGCGAAGCTCGCGCTGTACAGTGCGATGCAGGATCGGGGGGTCAGCGCGGCAGAGCTGACGCGAAGGCTCGGGGTCGGCGGCAAGGTGGTGGCGTCGCTTCTCGACCTCAAGCGGCGCACCTACCTCGGCCAGCTCGAGCGGGCCCTGGCGGAGCTCGGCGTGCGGCTCGAGGTGACGGTGCGGAGCGCGGCCTAGCGGAGCCACGGACGCGTCACTGCGCATAGCGGGGATGGCCGGCCGGCCGATCGCGGGTCAGCGGGTAGTGGCAGCGGACCAGGCCGCGCGGGCCGCCGGCGAAGCGTGGCTCCTCGGCCGCGCAGCGGGTGGTCGCGAACTCGCAGCGCGGGTGGAACAGGCAGCCGGACGGGCGATCGCTGGCGCCGGGGACCAGGCCGGCGATCGTCGGCAGGATGCGCTCGTGACAGCGCTCGGGCAGGGCGTGCAGGAGTGCTGCCGTGTAGGGGTGCTGGGGGTCGGCGAACAGGCCGAGCACGTCCTGCATCTCGGCCTGCTGGCCGGCGTACTGGACGACCACGCGCTGCGCCGTCTCGGCGACCACCCCCATGTCGTGGGTGATCAGGATCAGCGCCATGCCGCGCTCCCGCTGCAGCTCGAGCAACAGGTCCAGGATCTGCGCCTGGATCGTGACGTCGAGGGCGGTGGTCGGCTCGTCGGCGATCAACAGGCGCGGGTTGCAGGCGATCGCCATCGCGATCATCACCCGCTGGCTCATGCCGCCCGAGAGCTGATGCGGGAAGGCGCCGAGACGCTGCGCGGCCGCCGGAATGCCGACCTGATCGAGCAGCTCGAGCGCGCGCCGGCGCCGTTCCGCACGCGTGCCGCCCTCGTGCACCTTGATCGCCTCGGTCAGCTGGAAGGCGACCGTGAAGCAGGGGTTGAGCGAGGTCATCGGCTCCTGGAAGATCATCGCCATGTCCTTGCCGATGATCCGGCGGCGCTCGCTCGCCGACAGGCCCAGGAGATTCTGCCCGCCGAAGGTCAGACGGTCGGCACTGACCCGGGCGGTCCAGGGCAGGAGCCCCATGACCGCGAGCATCAGCACGCTCTTGCCCGAACCCAATTCGCCGACGATCGCCAGCACGTCGCCCTGGTCGACCTCGAGATCGACCCCGTCGACCGCCTTGAAGGGCCCGCTGAAGGTCGGGAACTCGACCGTGAGGTTTTTGATCTCGAGCAGCGCCACGGCGGTCAGCCCTGATCGCCTGGCGTGACCCACGGCCGTCCGCTCGACGTCCCGGGCCACGAGCGAAAACGCCGGGGCGACCACCGTGTCCGGGGCCAAGACCGCAGGTTGGCCCGATCGTGGCAAGACCGATCGTCGCCCGCGTCGTGCCGAGGCCGGCCTTTCGGACGGTCACGGCGACGAGAGGCGCCGAGACGGTAACGGATCGTTAACGATTGTCCGTTAACGCTGGCTTCGGGCGGTCCATGCGACCCTGGGACTCCGTCCGCGCTACGGGCAACCGCAGGGCATGGCTTCCCAGGGTCGCTTGGTCGATCGGATGAAGCGAAGCAGGGGGCCAAGGGTTGGCCAGTCGTCAACCCGGCCGCCCTGGGCTGAAACCGGTCGTCCCCGCCGGCGCCAGGAACCGGCTCGGTGCCCTGATCGAGTCCGGAGATGACCTCCTCGGAATGGTCGGCGGCCACCATTTCAGCTCCGCTTGAGCTTGGGGTCGAGGGCGTCGCGCAGGCCGTCGCCCATCAGGTTGAAGGCGAGCACCGTGATCAGGATCGCGAGCCCGGGAAAGGTCACGACCCACCAGGCGCGCAAGACGAACTCGCGCGCATCCGCCAGCATCGTGCCCCACTCGGGGGTCGGCGGCTGGGCGCCAAGTCCCAGAAAGCCGAGGGCGGCGGCGTCCAGGATCGCGTTCGAGAAGCCGAGGGTCGCCTGCACGATCAGGGGCGCCATGCAGTTCGGCAGCACGGTCGCGAACATCAACCGGAGCATGCCCGCCCCGCTTACCCGGCTGGCGGTGACATAGTCCTTCGACTGCTCGCCGATCACTGAGGCGCGGGTCAGGCGCGTGTAGTGCGGCAGGTAGACGATCGCGACCGCGATCATGACGTTGGTGAGGCCAGGCCCGAGGATCGCCACGATCACGATCGCGAGCAGCAGGCTCGGCAGCGCCAGCAGAATGTCCATGAAGCGCATGATCAGCGTCTCGACGGCGCCGCGGCAGAAGCCCGCGACCAGCCCGAGGCCGATTCCGGCCGAGAGCGAGAGCGTGACCGCGATCAGGCCGATGATCAGTGAGTAGCGGGCGCCGTGAATGATCCGCGAGAGGATGTCGCGGCCGACCGCATCGGTGCCGAGCAGGAAATCGGTGGAGCCGCCGGCCATCCAGATCGGCGGGGCGAGGAAATGCTCGCGATACTGCTCGGCCGGCGGGTGGGGTGCGATCTGATCGGCGAACACGGCGGCCAGGATGACGACGACGATCACGGCCAGACCGCCGACAGCACCCCGGTTCTCGCTGAAGTAGTGCCAGAACTCGCGCAGCGGCCCGGGTGGCGCCTGGCCGGTCGCGGCGGCCGCTGGCGGGGTGACGGTATCGAGCCGGATCGCCATGGTCCTGACCTCAGCGCGCGTGCCGGATGCGGGGGTTGACCAGGCCATAGAGCAGGTCGACGAACAGATTGACGATCATGATCATGGTCGCGATCAGGAGCACCCCGCCCTGCACCGAGGGATAGTCTCGGCGCCCGATCGAATCGATCAGCCATTTGCCGATTCCGGGCCAGGCGAAGATGGTCTCGGTCAGGATCGCGCCCGAGAACAGGAGCCCGACCTGGAGCCCGATCACCGTGACCACCGGGATCAGGGCGTTGCGGAGCGCATGCAGGCCGACCACCCGCCAGGGCGGCAGGCCCTTGGCGCGCGCCGTGCGCACGTAGTCCTCGTTGAGGACCTCGAGCATCGCCGAGCGGGTCTGACGCGCGATCACCGCGAGCGGCACCGTGCCGAGCACCACCGCCGGCAGGATCAGGTGGCTGACCGTCGAGCTGAACGCTCCCTCCTGGCCCGAAAGCAGGCTGTCGATCAGCATGAAGCCGGTGACCGGCGGGAAGAAGTAGAGGACGTCGATCCGCCCGGAGACCGGCGTCCAGTGCAGCGTGCTGGAGAACAGGATGATCGCGAGCAGGCCCCACCAGAAGATCGGCATCGAATAGCCGGTCAGCGAGATCCCCATCAGCGCCTGGTCGAAGGCGGAGCCGCGGCGAACGCCGGCGATGATCCCGGCCGGCAGGCCGATCAGGACGGCGAGCGCGAGCGCGCACACGGAAAGCTCGACGGTCGCCGGGAACCGGGCCAGGAACTCGGACAGCACCGGCACTCGGGTGCTGATCGACCGGCCAAGATCGCCGTGCGCGAGACCGCCAAGATAGCCGGCGTACTGCTGCCAGAGCGGCTTGTCGAGGCCGAGCTGGGCCATCAGCATGGCGTGGCGCTCGGGCGTCAGGCCGCGCTCGCCGACCAGGAGCTCGATCGGATCGCCCGGGATCAGCCGGATCAACGCGAAGGCGACAATCGTCACCCCGAGGAAGGTCGGGATCAGGACCGCGAGCCTTGCGACCACAAACCGAAGCATGATCCGGACATCAGACTGCCACCATCTCGCCGCGTCAATGGCCGGTGCGGGCCCAACCACCGGCGCGGCGGCGCATCAGCCATCGCGCCGCCCCTCGCCCGGGCGCCGATCCCGCTACGGCAGCGTCGCCCGGCCGCCGTCGGCGACGTAGACCTGGCCCGTGGTGTAGCTCGAGCGCTCGGAGAGGAGAAACAGCGCGAGCTCGGCGATCTCCTCGGCCCGGCCGATCCGCTTCAAGGGCGTCGCGTCGATCATCCGCTGGCGGATCTCGGGCGTCAGCGAATTGGCCGGCATCTCGGTGTCGATCAGGCCGGGCGCAATGGTGTTGATCCGGATCTGGGGCGCGAACGCCTCGGAGCAGTTGCGCGCGAACGCCACCACGCCGGCCTTGGACGTGCCGTAAGCGAGCATCGCCGGCCGCGGCCTGAGCCCGGCGATCGAGGCCAGGCAGACGATCCGCCCGAAGCCGCGCGCGATCATGCCGTCCTTGACCGCCATGATCGGCAGGAAGGTGCCATCGAGGTTGACCGCCATGACCCGCCGCCACTCCTCGAAGGCGACCTCGCCGCGGGTCTCGGTCGGCGCGATCCCGGCGCTGGTGACCAGCAGATCGACCGGCCCGAGCGTCTTTTCCGTCTTTGCCACCATCGCCGCCACCGCAGCGGGATCGGAGACGTCGGCCTGCACGGTCAATGCCACGCCGCCTTCGGCTTCGACCAGACGTTGCGCCTCCTTGGCGGCGGCCTCGTTGCTCGCGTAGTTGATCGCGACCCGGGCGCCCTCCCGGGCGAGGCGCACGCAGGTCGCGCGCCCGATCCCCCGCGCCCCGCCGGTCACCAACGCCGTCCTGCCCTCGAGCTCCTTCGCCGCCATGCCGATTTCCTCCCCGACCGTCCGCTGTGATGCTCCGCCAGGAATTGGCCATCTCGCCGGGGCCCGTCAAGGCCGCACACGAGCCGGCACCGCCGATGACGATGTTGCCGGGGCCGCACAAGTGTCCCAAGGCCGACAGCACGGGCGCAGAAGCCGCGCGGCCGGAGGGGCGATCGCTTGCGACGGCGGGTGCTTCTGGGTGCTGCCGGCTCGTCGTTTGGGTGGTTGACAGGCACCGGATCGGGGTCGAGGCTGGGCCGATCGGAGGGCGGCATCAGCGACGCGCGACCGTGAGAAACGCGGGACTGTGAGAAACGCGCGACAGGGAGAGCAACGATGGTGAAACGATCACGGCTTTGGTTCGGCGGCTTCGTGTTCCTGGCGATGTATTTCTTCATGCCAGCGCTCAACGCCGCCACGCCCAAAGATACCCTGGTCATGGCCAACCAGATCGACGACATCATCACCCTCGATCCGGCCGAGGTGTTCGAGTTCAGCGGCGCCGAATATGCCGCCAACGTCTACGACCGGCTGGTCACCTACCCGCCCGACGACGTCGAGAACCTGCAAGGTCAGGTCGCCGAAAGCTGGACGATCGCCGACGACGGCAAGACCTACACCTTCAAGGTCAGGGACGGCATCACCTTCCACTCCGGCAACAAGCTCACCGCCGAGGACGCGGTCTTCTCGCTGCAGCGGGTGGTCAAGCTCAACCAGACGCCGGCCTTCATCCTGAACCAGTTCGGCTTCACGCCCGAGAACGTCGATCAGCTGATCAAGGTCGTCGACCCGAAGACTTTCACGGTCGTGCTCGACAAGCCCTACGCGCCGACCTTCTTTCTCTATTGCCTGACCGCGACCGTGGGCTCGGTGGTCGACAAGCAGCTGGTCATGGAGCACGAGCAGGATGGCGATCTCGGCCATGAGTGGCTGAAGACCGCGTCCGCCGGCTCCGGACCGTTCAAGCTCCGCTCCTGGAAGCCGAACGAGAGCCTGATCATCGAGAAGAACCCCGACTACTGGAAGGGCGGGGTCGGCTTTGCCCGGGTGATCACCCGGCACATCACCGAGCCCGCGACCCAGATGCTGCTGCTCGAGAAGGGCGACATCGACATCGCCCGCAACCTCGAGGCGGATCAGATGGCGGCGCTCAAGGGCAACCCGGACGTGGTGGTCAAGGAGGTGCCCAAGGGCGCCATCTACTATCTCGGCCTCAATCAGAAGAACGAGTATCTCGCCAAGCCCGAGGTCCGCCAGGCGCTCAAATGGCTGATCCCGTACCGGGAGATCGCCGATACCATCGTCAAGGGCTCGGCGGTGGTCCACCAGACCTTCCTGCCGGCGGGCTTCCTCGGCGCGCTCGACGAAGAGCCCTACAAGCTCGACGTCGACAAAGCCAAGGCGCTCCTGAAGCAGGCCGGGCTCGAGAACGGCTTCAAGGTCACGATGGACACCCGCAACAGCTCGCCGATCCTCGAGATGGCGCAGATCATCCAGGCGGCCTGGGCGAAAGCCGGCATCCAGCTGGAGATCCTGCCCGGCGACAACAAGCAGACGCTGACCAAGTACCGGGCGCGCACCCACGACATCTACATCGGCCGCTGGGGCCCGGACTACCAGGACCCGAACACCAACGCCTCGACCTTCGCCTCGAACCCGGACAACCGGGACGAGGCCAAGCTCACCGGCAAGCTCGCCTGGCGCAACGCCTGGGATATTCCCGAAGCTCAGCGCCGAGACCGAGGCGGCCGTGCTCGAGCGCGACAAGGACCAGCGCGCCGAGATGTACCGCGACCTGCAGCGCAAGGTGCTGGAGGACGGCCCGTTCGTGATCATGTTCCAGGACATCGAGGTGATCGCCGAGCGGACCAACGTCGCCGGCATGATCTGGGGCCCCTCGTTCGACGACAACAGATACTGGCAGGGCCACAAGAGCTGAGCCCGACCACCGATCAGTCAACGGGGCCTCCGGTAACGGTCACCCGCGGGTTGGGCTTGTCGGTGAGCCGCGCTTAATCGTCGACCGACCAGGTGAGCGCCAGCATCTGGGCGTCGTCGAAGCGGGTCGAGCAGGGGCACTCGGGGCAGGTGGTGTTGGTCGGCTCGAGCGTGCAGTCGAGGCAGGTCGCGACCAGCTCGCCGGCCCGGTTGATGTCCTGGAGCAGGCGCTCGAAGCGGGCGCGCCGGTCGAGCACGGTCGCGCGCAGGCCCTGCAGCGCCTTCAGGACCTTGCGGCTGGAGACGCTGCCCGACGGCGAGCCGGGCCGGGCGCGGGTCAGCGCCACCACGTCGTCGAGCGGGATGCCGAGGCCGGTCAGCAGCAGCGCCGCCCGGAAGCGGGCGACGTGCCAGCTCGAATAGAGCCGCGTGCCCTTGGCCGTGCGCGGCGGCCGGATCAGCCCCTGCTGCTCGTAATAGCGGAGCGTGCGCACGGTCGTGCCGAGCTGATGCGCGACCTCGCCGATCTTGAACCGGGGGGCGCGCGGACTGCTGGTGGGGTCGCTCATCGCCGACTACTGTAGGTCAAGTTCCGAAACAAAGGGCAAATGGCGGTGATCGGGCGTGTCCCTACGACAAATATGACGTCCACGTCAAATTGCTGATCGGATGGCCAAGGGGAGAGCGGTGGCCCGCTACCCGAGCTACACGACCATGGTGGTCGGCTCGCACAGCGTGCCGCGCTGGTACGAGGCGCTCGGGCGCGGGCTCGCCGACGGCAGCCTGTCGGTCGCCGATGTCGCCGACGCAAGGCTCCGGGCGACCCAGGCGGCGATCCTCGATCAGGAGCGCGCCGGCATCGATCTCGTCACCGGCGGCGAGATGGACCGGCGGATCAGCAACCGCCACGCGCCATTCAACGCCATGCTCAACCACTTCTGGTCGCGGCTGCCCGGGTTCTCGAAGACCACCCGGCCGCGCGCCATCACCCTTCAGGACCCGAACGTCCTCCATCCCGCGGCCGTGTGCACGGGTCCGATCGGCGATGCCGACCTCGGCCTGGTCGCCGAGTTCGAGCTGGTCAGCCGCTTTGCGCGCCGGCCGGTCAAGATCACCATGACCGGCCCGCACGCGCTCGCCAAGGTCGCCCACGACGAGCACTACGGCAGTCTCGGCCTGATGATGCAGGACCTCGCCAAGGTCCTGCGCCGCAATTTCTGCGCCTTGGCGGCCGCCGGTTGCCGCCACCTCCAGATCGACGAGCCGCTGCTCGCGAGCGCCGATGACGACGAGGTGCGGGCCGCGGTCGAGGCGGTCAACCTCGCGACCGAGGGGCTGGGCAAGGGGCTTGGCCGGGGGCTTGGCAAGGGGCTGGGCGAGGGGCTCGCGATCCAGGTCCACGTCTGCCAGGGCAACTACGCGGTCGGGGTCGACTACGACGGCCAGCTCGGCCATCGCTACTTCACCGGCGCGCGCTACCCGGCCGCGCTGATCTGCGGCCTGCGCTGCGACGTGCTGCTGATCGAGCACGACATGGCCGGGCACTACCAGGGCCATCTCGGCAACCGGCAGCTCGCGCTCGGCGCGGTCGACGTCCAGGACCTCGAGGTCGAGACCGGCGAGCAGGTCGCCGAGCGGGTCCGGCGTCACCGCTGGCTCGCGCCCGAGCAGACCCTGATCACCAGCTCCTGCGGCCTTAACCATCTGCCGCGCCAGCTGGCGTTCGCCAAGCTCCAGGCGATGAGCGCGGCCCAGGCGCTGCTGCGGAGCGGCGTTTCCTGACGTTGCGAGGCCCGGCCGGCCGCGCAAATTCTTGACCGAGGGCACATCTGACTCTAACGTTAACGTTAGATCATAGGCCGCGACCACGCCCGCAAGAGGCGGATCTCGACCCCAACAAGGGAGGTGTCAGCATGCCGATTCCGACCGAGCCCGTGGGCTCGCTGCCCCGGCCAGCCAAGCTGCAGGCGGCGCTCGCCGCCTACGACGCCGGTAAGATCACCCATGCCCAGCTGGAGGCCGAGCAGGACGCCGCCTGCCGCGACTCGATCCAGCGGATGGAGGCGACCGGCGCGCCGATCGTCTCCGACGGCGAGCAGCGGGCCTCGAGCTTTGCCACCTATCCTCTCACCGACACCCTCGCGGGCACCGGCCTGGCCAAGAACCTCGCCGCCGATGGCCAGTATTTCGCGATTTTCACCGACGGCCACCATCGCCAGCTGCCGCGCCTGACCGGCGGCCCGTTCCGGTACAAGACCTATGCCGCCGACTATCTCGCGAAGTCGATCAAGATGGCGACCAAGCCGATGAAGCAGGCGGTGATCGCGCCCTCGATGCTGGCCCTGCTCTATCCCCTCGACGGCGAGGTGCCGGGCTACTCGCGCGAGCAGTTCCTGAGCGATCTCTGCGACGAGTGCGAGAAGGACATCAAGAAGGCGTTCGCGGCCGGGGCCGCCCGGGTCTCGATCGACTTCACCGAGGGGCGGCTCGCCTGCCGCAACGACCCCAACAACCCGTGGACCGGGCGCGGCATGCTCGGCCAGTTCATCGAGCTCAACAACCGGGTGATCGACCGCTTCTCGGCCGCGGAGCGCAAGAACATCGGCATCCACACCTGCCCCGGCGGCGATTGCGACGCGACCCACAGCGCCGATGTCGACTACGCCGAGCTTCTGCCCAGCATGTTCAAGATGAACGCCGGCTATTTCCTGATGCAGCTCGCGAGCGAGCCCGACAAGGAGCGGGTCTATAAGCTGGTCGGCCAGCACAGCCGCGCGGACGCCGACGGCGTCGCCCAGGTCTGCTTCATCGGCGTGATCAACCCGCAGAACCCGCGGGTCGAGACCGCCGACGAGGTGTGCGCCGACCTGCTGCTCGCCGCGAAGTCTATTCCCAAGGAGCGGCTCGGCTCGACCGACGACTGCGGCTTCTCGCCCTTCAGCATCGACGTCAAGCCGAAGCACGGCTCGCCGGACGTCGCCCGCGACATCGCCTTCCAGAAGATCCGCGCGCGCGTCGAGGGCACCAAGATGGCGTCGGCGAAGCTCGGGATCGCCTAGGCAGCAAGGACGCCGGCGGCGCGGTCGACCGCGGGGCCGCGCCGCCCCGGCCCGCTATTTCTCTGATTACGGGAAAAACTCTAGATCGTAAATGATCCAGGGTTGCGTCGCGACCGGAGGCCGGGCAGAATGAGCGGCTGATGAACGACGCCAGCGCCACGATCGAGCGGGAGCGGCGGCTGCGGCCGAGGCCACGGCGCCCGGGGCCGCGCATTTTCGCTTCTACGACAACCGCGAAAAATACCTGCTGTTCGTCACCACGACCAACGAGAAGGCGGTGATCGCCGAGCACGTCGGGCGCGAGCTGCGCTTCGTCCGCCCCAGACCGCCGGCGCTCAGGGTGTTCGATGCCGGCATGGGTGACGGCATGGTGCTGAGCCGGGTCATGCGCCGGCTGCACCGGCGGTTTCCGACCGTGCCCTGGCTGATCGTCGGCAAGGAGATCAGCATCGAGGACGTGCGCCTGACCCTCGACCGGCTGCCCGAGCGCTTCTTCGAGCATCCGCAGATGGTGGTCGCGATCACCAACATGTACTACAGCGAGGCGCCGGCGCTGCGGCCGCGCTCGGGCAGGGCGGTCTGGATCGAGCAGGCGCTGGACGGCGGCTCGAGCGAGGCGTTCGAGGCCCAGATCGCGGCCCTGGTGCCGCGGCTCGGCGAGCTCTGGCAGGTGCGCACCAGCGCCGCCACCGGCAATCCGCTGCGCGCCAGTCCCGCCGTGATCGTGCTCTACCGCAAGGACCAGCGGCTCGCCCTCGACCGGATCATCCCGCGGCCCGACGACCCCGGCCACGACTACCAGCTGATCATCGCCTCGCAGCCCTATCGGGCGCGTGCCTCGGCCGAGAGCCAAGGCCGGCATGGTGCTGGCGCCGCTCGCGCGCGCGCTGGCACCGGGCGGCCGGCTGGTGATCGCCCAGTCCTACGGCCGCGACCCGGGCATGGAGATCATCCATGGCCTGTGGCCGGACGACGCGCCGTTCCAGACGCCGCGCCAGGAGCTGCTCAGGGCGACCCGGGCGGCGCTGAGCGCGGACGGCCCGCCGGGGCTGCGCTACCTCGCCTACGACGACGAGCGGGCGCTGTTCCGCTACGCGCTCCACACCATGGCGAGCGAGGTCGGCGACAGCATCGGCACCTCGACCCTGCTCGCGGCCTGGAACGCCGCGGTCTATGTCGCCCAGATCGAGGACGAGCGCCTGCGTGCGGCGCTGGCGACCCCCGCCTATCTGGACGTGACCCGCCGGACGCTGCGCCGCCACGGCGGCCTGTGGTTCAACGACGAGCTGTTCGTGATCGCCAGACGCAGCTGAGAGGGGCACCCGCGAGCCCGCCATGGCGCGCGCTCGCCCGGCCGCGCGAGACGCCCGACAGCTCTCCTGGCGGAAGGCGGCGCGCCTTGATACAATCTCGGTTCCGGTGCACGGCAACGTCCTTTGAAACGCGGTCTGCAGCATCGACTGATGAAGCTCGCCGGGATCGGGGAGGGTGAGGACGACGATTGATGCCGGGATCGGCGTCAGGGCGGCACTGGTGGCGACGGCCGCCGGGAAATGCGGAGGCTGAGCCACCGTGACCCTGCCGCGCCCGGCGTTCGTGGTCGGCCGGCTGGTCCTGACGCTCGCCATCACCTTTCTCGGCCTGCTGCTGGTGACCTTCCTGATCGGCCGGGTGGTGCCGATCGACCCGGTGCTGGCGGCGGTCGGCGACCGGGCGCCCCAGGACGTCTACGAGCAGGTCCGGATCCAGCTCGGCCTCGACAAGCCGCTCTGGCAGCAGTTCCTGATCTACGTCAGCGCCGTCCTGCACGGCGATTTCGGCAAGTCGGTGCTGACCGCCCATCCGGTGCTGTCCGACATCCGGCGGGTGTTCCCGGCGACCCTCGAGCTCGCGACGCTCGCGACCCTGCTGGGCGTCCTGCTGGGGATACCGATGGGGATCGCGGGCGCGATCTGGCAGGGCCGCTGGGTCGACCACGTGATCCGGGTGGTGGGCCTGGTCGGCTATTCGGTGCCGGTGTTCTGGCTCGGGCTGGTCGGCCTCCTGATCTTCTACGCCAAGCTCGACTGGGTCGCGGGGCCGGGCCGGCTGGACGTGTTCTACGACGGCCTGGTCGAGCCGACCACCGGCGTGATCCTCCTGGATTCCGCGCTCGCGGGCGAATGGGACGTGTTCTGGAACGCGGTCTCGCACCTGATCCTGCCGGCCTCGCTGCTCGGCTACTACTCGCTCGCCTACGTCGCGCGCATGACCCGGAGCTTCATGATCGAGCAGCTGGGCCAGGAGTACATCACCACGGCGCGCGTCAAGGGCCTGTCCGAGACCCGGGTGATCTGGCGCCACGCGCTCGGCAACACCGCGGTGCCGCTGGTCACCGTGATCGCGCTCTCCTACGCCAACCTGCTCGAGGGCTCGGTCCTGACCGAGACCGTGTTCGCCTGGCCGGGGCTCGGCTTCTACATCACCAACTCGCTGCTCAACGCCGACATGAACGCGGTGCTCGGCGGCACGATCGTGGTCGGCACGGTGTTCATCGGTCTCAACATCCTCTCCGATGTCCTCTACCGCGTGCTCGACCCCCGCGCGCGGGCTTGATGTCGTCGCTACAGGTGGCTACTTTGAACCGATGCGCGCCGTCGGCATCAAGGTTCTGAAGAACAAGCTCAGCGAGTACGTGCGGCTCGCCGCGGCAGGCGAGAACGTGCTGGTGATGGATCGCGACCGGATCGTGGCGCAGCTGGGCCCGCCGCCCCCCCAGCGGGCGGAGGCGGTGTCCGACGCGCTGCTCGCGCAGGCCGTCCGCGAGGGCCTGATCACCCCGCCGGCCTTGCCGCCCGACGCGCCGCCGCCCGCACCGCCCGCGGGCGTGATGACGCTGCAGGAGCTGCTGGCCGACCTCGATCAGTCGCGTGCGGATCGGTGATCTATGTCGACAGCTCGGTGGCGCTCGCCTACCTCCTGGTCGAAGAGCGGCGGCCGCCGGCGGCTTTCTGGCACGATGCCCTCATCTCCAGCCGACTGCTGGAGTACGAGGTGTGGTGCCGGCTGCATGCGCACGGGCTGACCGGGACGCGAGGGGATGGGGCGCGCGAGTTGGTGGCGCGAATCGCCATGATCGAGTTGTCGCCTCTGGTGCTCGCGCGTGCCCTCGAACCCTTCCCGCAGCCGGTCCGCACGCTCGACGCGCTGCACCTGGCGTCGCTCGACTTTCTGCGCCAGCGCCGGCTGGAGCCGGTGCTGGCGAGTTACGACCAGCGTCTGGTCGGGACGGCTCGTTCGATGGGAATTGCGATCTCCGAGTTGGGCTGAGATGAGCACCGACATCTGGGCTGCAGGCGATCCCTACGAGCGCTACGTTGGCCGCTGGAGCCGGTTGGTGGCGCGCGACTTCCTCGCCTGGCTCGCTCAACCGGCCGGCCTCGAGTGGCTCGATGTCGGCTGCGGCACCGGCGCGCTGAGTGCCACCATCCTGGCCGCCGCCGAGCCCAAGGCCGTGACCGGCCTCGATTCGTCCGATGGATTCCTCGCGCGGGCGCGCGCGCTCCTCACTGACCCTCGCGCCCGCTTCGAGCCCGGCGACGCCGAGGCTCTGCCGCTCGCGAATGCCGCGGTCGACGTCGCGGTTTCCGGGTTGGTGCTCAACTTCCTGCGGGCGCCGGCGCGGGCGGTTGGCGAGATGCGTCGCGTGGTCGGGCCAGGTGGCACGATCGCCCTCTACGTTTGGGACTACGCCGGGAAGATGGAGCTGATGCGCCATTTCTGGGACGCCGCGGTCGCGGTCGACCCGGCCGCGCGGGCGCTGGATGAGGGCGTGCGCTTTCCGATCTGTCGACCCGGGCCGCTCGCGGCCCTGTTGGCCGCGGCCGGGCTGGAGGCGGTCACGACGACCGCGATCGACGTGCCGACGGTGTTCGCCGACCTCGACGACTATTGGTCGCCGTTCCTCGGCGGTCAGGGGCCGGCCCCCGCTTATTGCATGAGGCTGGCGGAGACGCAGCGGACGGCACTACGCGATCGCCTGCAGGCCACCCTGCCGGTCGACGCCGACGGCCGGATCGCGTTGACCGCCCGCGCCTTCGCTGTGCAAGGTCGGGTCCCGAAGGCGTAAGCGGCAACCGATCGCCTGCGATGGCCCTCATTCTGTCCAAACCTCCAGGCGCTCGCGCCTGGCTGCTGTCGGAGACGCCGGCCTCGGCGCTCCAGGCGCGGCTTGGGCGGACCTATCTCGCCTGGCTCAGCTTCGCCCGCAACCCGCTCGCCATGGTCGGGCTCGCCATCGTCGCGAGCCTCCTGCTGGTCGCGGCCTTCGCCCCCTGGCTCGCGACCTATTCGCCGACCGCGCAGATCCTGACCGATCGCCTGCAGCCGCCATCGGCCGCCCACTGGCTCGGCACCGACGAGCTCGGCCGCGACATCTACTCACGGATCGTCTTTGGTGCCCGTCTGACCCTCTACATCGTCGGCCTCGTGGTGATCATGGTCGGCCCGGTCGGCCTCCTGGTCGGCACGGTCGCGGGCTACGTCGGCGGCTGGCTCGACACCGTCCTGATGCGGATCACCGACATCTTTCTCGCGTTCCCGCGCCTGATCCTGGCGCTCGCCTTCGTCGCGGCGCTCGGCCCCGGGATCGGCAACGCGATCATCGCGATCTCGATCACCGCCTGGCCGCCCTACGCCCGGATCGCGCGCGCCGAGACCCTGACCGTGCGCAACTCCGACTTCATCGACGCGATCCGGCTCCAGGGCGCCTCCAGCGGCCGGATCATCTGGGGCCACATCATGCCCCTTTGCCTGTCGTCGCTGATCGTGCGCCTGACCCTCGACATGGCCGGCATCATCCTGACCGCGGCGGGTTTGGGCTTTCTCGGGCTCGGCGCTCAGCCGCCCTTGCCGGAATGGGGCGCCATGATCTCCTCCGGCCGCCAGTACCTGCTCGAGCAGTGGTGGGTCGCGACCATGCCCGGGATCGCGATCTTCGCGGTCGCGCTCGGCTTCAACCTCCTGGGCGACGGCCTCCGCGACGTCCTCGACCCGAAGCAGGCCAGCGCGCGCTGAGTTCGCGCTGGAATCTTGAACCGCTTCCCTCTGGTTGAGCGGTCGAGTAGGCTCCTACGTCGTTTTTGGCCATTGGGAACCGGCTGGTTCCGAATCGGATCTGTCTCAATGAATCAAATCTCGACTGATCAGAATATGAATCCCGCCCCCACGCAAGGATACATGGGACAAGCTAAGCATAGTCGCAAATGTAGTGGCCGTCATCATAGTCGCGGGCGCACTTGGCGCCGTCGGTCACTGGATATCTCTTAGTCTTGGAAATCGCGAGCTGGACGTGAAGATCATGACCCTCGCGGTCAACGTCTTGCAGACTGATCCCGCCGCGACCGGGCAGGACATCGGTCATTGGGCCCTGGCGGTACTGCAACGGTTTTCGGGCGTCGAGATCTCGGGTACGACGCTGATCAAGAACCGGCTGGGCATCATTCAGCCTCAGAACGAGACGACCGCGGGCGACACCGACGTAGATCTGTTCGTGTGCGAGCAGGACGAGCACAGCCCTGCCTTTGAACGACAGTCAACGCTGGCGATCAGCGCGGGCGAGAGGCTGGCGGCCGCCGGGTTCGGTAGAGTACGGACCAAAGTCTGGCGCTCGTTCGTCGAGTTTCCCCAGGGCATCCTAGGCCCGGAACCGCGATCTTCGCGGTCGCGCTCGGCTTCAACCTCCTGGGCGACGGCCTCCGCGACGTCCTCGACCCGAAGCAGTCGACGGCGGGTTAGGGGCGGGTTGGCGACCTGATGGCCGCCGCGGCGCGTAGCGCGCTGTCCAGGTCACCGATCTGAAACGGCTTCATCAGCTTCGGCGCCGCCGGGTAGCGGCCGGACAGCTGGTCGAGCCGGTAGCCGGTGCAGAGGACGAACGGCACGGCGCGCCCCGCGAGCGCGTCCGCGACCGCGGTCACCGGCTGGCCGCCGATGTTGACATCGAGAAGCGCCGCATCGAGGGTCTGCTCCTTGGCGGCTCGAAGCGCGGACTCGAGGTCACCGACCGGCCCCACCACCTGGCAGCCGAGCTCCCGCAGCATGAGTTCGATGTCCATCGAGACCAGAAACTCGTCCTCGACCACCAGCACCCGCAGCCCCCGCAGCTCGTCCGCCGTGGTCACGTCTCGGCCTCCGCTGGCCAGCCGTCGATCGGCGGCGGCCCAGCGTCGGCGAGCGGCAGCTCGATCCTGCAGCGCACCCCCGCCGGCCGAAACTCGAGCGCCACGGTGGCCGTGAGCTGGTAAGCCAGGCCGCGCTCGATCATGACCCCGCCGAAGCCGGACCGGCGCGCCTCCCGGACCGGCGGTCCGCCTCGCTCACGCCAGGTCAGCACCAGGCGCCGGCGCCCGCCTTCGGCCAGAACCTGGGTGCTGATGTCGATCCGTCCCGAGGGGCTGGCGAGCGCGCCGTGGGTGGCCGCGTTGGCGGTCAGCTCGTGCAGGGCGAGACCGAGGGCGAGCACGGCGTTCGGCTCGAGCGCCACGTCCTGCCCCTGGATCCGCACATCGCTACCCTCCGGCGTACGGTACGGAGCGATTTGGACGCGGAGCAGATCGTGCAGGCGGGCGCCCTCCCAACCGGCCGCCGCGAGCAGCGTGTGCACGTCCGCGAGCGCTGCCAGCCGGCCGCGGAAGGCGGCGGCGAAGTGCTCGGGCGAGGGGCTGTGATGCAGGCTCTGGGTCGCCAGGGACTGCGCGATCGCGAGCGTGTTGTTGACCCGGTGGTTCAGCTCCTCGATCAACCGCCGCTGCCGATGCTCGGCCTGCCGGCGCTCGGAGATGTCGCGGCCGATGCCGGAGGCGCCGACCACCGCGCCTTGGGCGTCGAGGATCGGCGACATCGTGAGCTGGACGTCGATCTGCCGTCCGTCCCGGGTCAGGCGCACGGTCTCGAACGGCAGCACGCGCTCGCCGCGCGCCAGTTGCGCGTCCATCGCCTGCAGCTCCTCGAGCCGGTCCGCAGGCACGATGAACTCGATCGAGCGGCCGATCGCCTCGGCCGCCGGGTAGCCGTACATCCGCTCGGCAGCGGCGTTCCAGCTGGTGATCGTGCCATCGAGCGTCTTGCTGAGGATCGCATCGAACGACGAGTTGACCAGCGCTGCAAGCCATGCGTGCTGACCGCCCGCGACCGCGACCGCGGGCTCCATGCCGGTCCGCGACCACGGGTGACCCGCCGCTTGCTGAGCCATGAGCTCGCCTCGCTGCTGCTGACCCGGGATCTAGTCCAAAAATGCCGGGACTTCCAGGTCATCATCGGGCATCCCAGCGCGGACCCACTTTAAGATTGAGGTCGATGCATCTTGGAATAACCATGCGTTGGTGTCGAGTTCTGATCGTCGCTGCCATGGCGGTCGCCGCCGGTGGCGCCGCCGCCGCCGCGCCCGCCCTGCCACCGGCGACGATCGTCGTGCCCGCGGGGCCGTTCATCGCGGGCTCCGATCGCGCCGAGCGCGAGCTGGCCTACCGGCTGGACGAGCTGGCCTATGGCCACAGCATCACCCGCGAGCAGCGCTGGTACGAGGGTGAGCGCGCGCGCGGGCGGGTCGAGCTGGCGGGGTTCGCGATCATGCGGACCCTGGTCACCAACGCCGACTACGCGCGCTTCGTTGCGGCCACCGGCCGTCCGGCGCCGGACGTCGATGCCGCGACCTGGGCGAGCTACGGGCTGATCCATCCCTACGCGCGCACCCGGCGCCACGCCTGGGTCGAAGGCCGACCGCCCCGAGGTCGAGAAGACCACCCGGTGGTCCTGGTGAGCCACGCCGACGCCCTGGCGTACGCCGCCTGGCTGTCCGCGCAGACCGGCCAGACCTGGCGCCTGCCGACCCAGCTCGAGTGGGAGAAAGCGGCGCGCGGCACCGACGGGCGCACCTTCCCCTGGGGCATGGACTGGGACCCGACGAAAGCGAACACCGATGACCTCGGGCCTTTCGACACCACGCCGGTCGGCGCCTATCCAGGTGGAGAAAGCCCCTATGGCATGCTCGATCCGGCCGGCAACGTGTTCGAGTGGACCGCCGATCCGGCGCCCGGCAGCGGCGGGGCCCGCTTCATGGTCAAGGGTGGCGGCTCCTGGGACGAGCGGGGCTGCGGCGTCTGCCGGCCGGCCGCGGGCCACGCCCGGCCCGCGGGCCTCGAGCACATCCTGATCGGCTTCCGCCTGGTCCGCGAGCTCGACTGACGCATGGGCGCCGACGCCACACCTGCGCGGCCGGCATCGAGCGCCCGGCTTGACCGGATGGTCGTCGATCTCACTTAGAAGGGCCGGAGTTGTCGTCGATCCGCATCGCGACGGAGGAGGAGAGCTTGCCAGGCAACGATGATCGCCGGCTGCGACCGCAGGTGGCAGGCCCGCGGCGGGCGCCGTCACCGACGGCCTCGCAGCCCGCGGCAGGCGGCGAGCCGGTCGACGGGGCGCCGGGCTGGCGCGTCACCCGTCGGGTCGGGTCGGCGGTCGAGGACACCGCTGGCGCCGGCGGGCCGCTCGGCGCGTTCGCCCGGTCGCCGCGGCGGGTCGGCGCTCCCGGTCGACGCAGCCGCGGAATCTCGCTGCTGGCGCTGGCGGCGGCGGCGGTGGTCGTCGTGTTCGTGCTGGGTTTGGCGGCGCTCGACGCGCAGCGGCTCGATCTGGACAGCTCCTCTGGCGCTCAACCCGCCCTGAACCCGGACCTGGCCCCGGCTGGTGCCGGGGCTACCGGTGGCTACGGTCGCGGCCCGGACGAGGTTCTCACCGGGCGCCCAGGCTGAGGCGATCGCCGCGGGTCGGCGCCCCCGAGCAAAGCCTCTAGGCGGTGGCCGGCGCGCGCGGCTAAGCTCGGGCCCATGTCGGCCCGGCTGATCGTCCAGAACCTCTGGGTGCGCTACCCGACGCCTGCCCGGGTGATCGAGGCGGTGCGCGGGGTGTCGTTCACCCTCGGGCGCGAGAAGCTTGGCATCGTCGGCGAGTCGGGCTCCGGCAAGTCGACCGTCGGGCGCGCGATCCTCCGCCTGGTGCCGGCACCCGGCGTGGTCACCGCCGAGCGGCTGATCTTCGATGGCATCCACCTTCTGTCTGCCGACGACGCGACGCTGCGCGCGGTGCGCGGCCAGCGGATCACCATGGTCATGCAGGACCCGAAGTTCTCGCTCAACCCGGTGATGACCGTCGGCAAGCAGATCCGCGAGGCCTATCGCGCCCACAGCCGAAGCTCGCGCGCCGAGGCCAGACGCCGGGCGCTGGCCATGCTGGCGGCGGTCAAGATCCGCGATCCCGAGCGGGTCTACGAGTGCTACCCGCACGAGGTCTCGGGCGGCATGGGCCAGCGGGTCATGATCGCGATGATGCTGGTCGCCGACCCGGACATCCTGATCGCCGACGAGCCGACCTCGGCGTTGGATGTGACCGTGCAGATGCAGGTGCTGGCGATCCTCGACGACCTGGTCAGCCAGCGCGGCCTCGGCCTGATCTTCATCAGCCACGACCTGAACCTGGTCGCCTCGTTCTGCGACCGGGTGCTGATCATGTACGCCGGCCGCGTGGTCGAGACCTGCCGGGCGAGCGAGCTGCATCGGGCGCAGCATCCCTACACCCGCGGGCTGCTCGCGGCGCTGCCCCACGTCGACCGCCCGCCAGGCCCGCTGCCGGTGCTCGAGCGCGACCCGGCCTGGCTCGACGGCCCGCTTCGCGTCCGCGCCTAGCCATACGCCCGCGGCCGCCGACCGACCCGAGGTTGCGCCAATCTCGCTATCGGATATGGTCGGAGAGCACCGCGCGATCGGCCCGGCGCGCTATTGTCGGCCCCATTTGTCCCTGGAGGAGCCATGCATCGGATCATCAGGCGCACTTTGACGCTGGCGGCGCTGCTGGCACTCAGCGCCAGCGCCACGATCGCCAAGGCCGCGGACACCCGCTCCTACATCCTCGCGACCGCGACCACCGGCGGCACCTATTACCCGGTCGGGGTGGCGCTCGCGACCCTGGTCAAGGTCAAGCTCGAGCCGACTGAGAAAATCTCGATGTCGGCGATCAGCTCGGCGGGCTCAGGCGAGAACGTCAAGTTGTTGCGCGAGAACCAGGCGCAGTTCGGGATCCTGCAGGGTCTGTTCGGGGCCTGGGCCGCGAACGGCAGCGGGATGCTCGAGGCCGAAGGGCCGCAGCCGCACCTGCGCTCGATCTCGATGCTCTGGCAGAACGTCGAGCACTTCGTGGTCGCCAAGGACAAGGCGCCAGACCGGCACGATCGACGACCTCAAGCAGTTCGGCGGCGCGCCGTTCTCGATCGGCGCCCACAACTCCGGCACCGAGGGCTCGGGGCGCGCCATCCTCCAGGGTCTGGGCATCGACCCCGAGCAGGCCTTCGACGTCGTCTACATGGGCTACACGCCGACCGCCGAGGCGCTCCAGAACGGCACGATCAAGGGCGCGAACCTGCCGGGCGGCGTGCCGGTCAGCGCGGTCGCGCAGGCGTTCGCCGCGATGGGCGACGATCTCGTGATCCTCGACTTCACCGACGAGCAGATGGCGCGCGCCAACAGCATCTACGAGCTCTGGCCGCGCTACGAGATCCCGGCCAACACCTACCCCGGCCAGGACCAGCCAGTGATGACCGTGGCGCAGCCCAATTTCCTCGCCGTGCGCGACGACGTCCCCGACGAGGACGTCTATCAGATCACCAAGGCCATGTACGAAAATCTGACCGTTCTTGAAAACATCCACGCCGCGACCAAGGCGATGGCGCTCGACAAGGCGATCGCCGGCCTGCCGATGCCGCTGCATCCGGGCGCCGCCCGCTTCTACGAGGAGCAGGGCATGACCATCCCCGACCGGCTGAAGCCGCCGGCCTGAGCCCGCGAGCCGGCCGGCGGCGCGCCGGGCGGATGCCGGACCGCCGGGCGCCGGGGCCATCGGTGGCAGCCAGCCCGGCGGCCGGCGCGGCGGGGATCCCGGGCGACGATCCGCGCGCGCGCCTCGGGCCCCTGATCACGGCCCTGGGCGTCGTGCTCTCGCTCGCCCACATCTGGTTCAACACGCTCGCGACCCTACCCGAGCTCTGGGTCTCGGCGCTCCATTTCGGCGGCCTCGCCTGCATCGGCGTCCTGCTCCATCCAGCACTCACGGTGCGCGGGCGGCCGGCGCGCCTCGCCGTGCTCGGGCTCGACCTCGTGCTCGGCCTGCTGGCGCTCGCGACGGCGGTCTATCTGATCCTCTACGAGCAGGCGCTCTACGACCGCGGCCAGACCTTCAGCACCGCCGACTGGCTGTTCAGCGCGATTGCGGTGCTGCTCGCGATCGAGCTCTCGCGCCGGACCACGGGCGTCGCGATCCCGATCCTGATCGTGGTCGCGATCACCTACGTCGCCTGGTGGGGCAGGTACGTCGAGGGGGTGTTCCACTTCCCCGGCCTGACCTGGGAGACCGTGCTCTACCGGAGCTACTACGGGCTCGATGGCATGTTCGGGCCGATCGCCCGGATCTCCTCGACCTACGTCTACATGTTCGTGCTTGTTCGGCGCGTTTCTGGTGCGCTCCGGCGCTGGCGAGTTCGTGGTCGATCTGGCGCGCGCCGCGGCCGGCCGCTTCACCGGCGGCCCGGGCCTGGTCGCGGTGCTCGGCTCCGGCCTGATGGGCTCGATCTCGGGCTCGGCGGTCGCCAACACCGTGACCACCGGCGTGATCACGATCCCTCTGATGAAGCGCGCGGGCTTCTCGCCCAAGTTCGCCGCCGGGGTCGAGGCTGCGGCCTCGACCGGCGGCCAGATGATGCCGCCGATCATGGGTGCCGGCGCCTTCATCATGTCGACCTACACCCAGATCTCCTACCTCTCGATCGTCGCGGTGAGCTTCCTGCCGGCGCTGATGTATTTCCTCTCGGTCGCCTTCTGGGTCCGGATCGAGGCCCTCAAGCTCGGTATCCGGCCGCTCCCAGACGATGCGCCGAGGCTCACTCGAAGTGCTGCGCACCGGCGGCCACTCGCTGATCCCGATCATCGTCCTGATCGCGCTTCTGATCGTCGGCTTCACGCCCACCTACGCCGCCGGCGTCAGCCATGCTGGCGGCGATCGCCGCCTCCTGGCTCGGGCGCACGCCGATGGGCCCGCGCGCGATCCTCGACGCGCTCGACGCTCGGCGCCCGCAACATGGTCTCGACCGGCCTCCTGCTGGTCGCGGTCGGCCTCGTGGTCAACGTCATCGCGACCACCGGCATCGGCAACACGGTCTCGCTGATGATCGGCGACTGGGCCGGCGGCAGCCTGATGCTGACCCTGATCCTGGTGGCGCTCGCCTCCCTGGTGCTCGGCATGGGCCTGCCGGTGACCGCCTCCTACGTCGTGCTCGCGACCCTGTCCGCCCCCGCCCTCTACGTCCTGATCGGCCAAAGCCAGCTGACCAGATCTGATCGCGTCCGGCGACCTTGCCGGAGGCAGGCCAAGGCGATCTTTCTGCTGGTCGCCCCCGATGCCGCCGCAGAGCCTCGGCCAGCCGATGCCGCACGACCGACGGCGGCGGCGCTGCTCGCCCAGGTACCGGCCGATTTCTCCACCCAACTGATGCAACAGGCGCTCGCTCCGGCGGCGCTCGACCACGGCGCTGCTCTCGGCGCACATGATCATCTTCTGGCTATCGCAGGATTCCAACGTCACGCCGCCGGTGTGCCTGACCGCGTTCGCCGCCGCCGCGATCGCCGGCACGCGACCGATGGCGACCGGCCTCGCCGCCTGGAAGATCGCCAAGGGCCTCTACATCGTGCCGCTGCTTGTTCGCCTACACGCCCTTCCTCGGCGGCGACTTCTGGCGCAGCCTTTGGATCTTCGCCTTCGGCTCGGTCGGCATCTTCGCGCTGACCGCGGCGATCGCGGGCCAACTCGAGACCCGGCTCCGCTGGCTCGAGCGCCTGGTCCTGGCAGCCACCGGCACCGCCCTCCTCTGGCCGACCGGCCCCGCGGTCAACGTCCCCGGCTTTTTCCTGTTTCTCCTCCTGTTCGGGGTCGACTTCTGGCGCGCCCGCAGGGTCCGGCCAAAGCCCGCCGTTTAGTCGGGTCGGCCCGCCGCAGGCCTCGAGGATCAGCCGGGGCGGCGGGACCGGCTGACGGCGACCAGGCAGAGGATCTCGAACATCAGGTTGGCGGCGGCGATGCAGGTGATGCCGGTCGGGTCGAGGGGCGGCGCGACCTCGCAGACGTCGCCACCGACGATCTCGAGGCCGGTGAGCGCGCGCAGCAGCACCTGGCTGTCGCGCATCGAGAGGCCGCCCGGCTCGGGCACGCCGGTGCCCGGCGCCTCGGTCGGGTCGAGGCCGTCGATGTCGAAGGTGAGGTAGGCGGGGCCGGCGCCGACGACCTCCCCGATCGCCCTGCCGACCTGATCGCGGCCGAGGCGTTCGTAGTCGTCGATCGTGACCACCCGGATGCCGGCCGCCCGGCTGTAGTCGAGGTCGTCCGCGCCGTAGCGGGTGCCGCGCAGCCCGATCTGGATGCTGCGGGCGGGCTCGATCAGGCCCTCCTCGATGCCGCGCCGGACGAAGGTCGCGTGGTTGATCTTGCTGCCCATGAAGTCGTCGAAGACGTCGCCGTGGGCATCGAACTGGATCAGCCCGACCGGGCGGTCGCTCGCGATCGCGCGCAGGATCGGCAGCGGCACCGTGTGGTCGCCGCCGATCGCGACGGGCGCCGCCCCGAGCGCGTGGATCGGTTCGAAAAACGATTGGATCAGCGCGACGCTTTGGACCACGTCCAGCGGGTCGGTCGGGGCGTCGCCGACGTCGGCGACGTTGCAAAGCTGGAACGGCGCGACGCCGGTCGAGGGGTTGACCTGGCGGATCAGACGCGAGGCCTCGCGCACGCCCGCGGGCCCGTGGCGGGCGCCCATGCGGTAGGTCGCGCCGAGGTCGAGCGGCACGCCGACCAGTGCCACCTCGAGCGGCGGCGCGATCCCGGCCCGGGCGGCGCGCATGAAGGTCGCGATCTCCTGATAGCGCGGCACCCGGCCGGAGTGGAACGGCTTGAAGTCGCCTTCGCCGGGCATTTCTTGGTCCCCGGAGGGCCGGGGTTCTCAGATCCGCGAGCCGGGCAGGAACGGATCCAGCTCGACCCCGGAGAGCGGGTTCTCGGCCGGCACCTCGGAGGCCGGCAGCTCGTGGACGTGGACGTCTTCGGCGCCGCTCGGCGCGAGGATCGCCAGCGCCCGGCGCTCGTGCTCGGCGTCGCGCAGCGCCACCCAGAGCAGCAGTCCGCCGTGGTCGAGCTGATGCTGCAGCTGCTGGGCGCGATCGCGGCCGAGCAGGCGGGCGGCCCAGGCGCCGAGCAGGCCGCCGCCGCCGCCGGCCGCGCACGCGGCGGCGATGGTCGCGGCGAGCGCGCCGCCCGAGGCGACGACCGCGCCGGCCGCGACCGTCGCGCCGACGTAGGCGAGACCGCCGATGATCCCGATCCGGCCGATCGACAGCGAGTGATTGCCGACGAAGGCGGCGCGCGGCACGAGCGCGTCGTCCTCCAGCTCCTGCACCTTCTGATAGGCGTGGCCGAGCTTTTGCTCGACCGCCTGCTCGCCGGCCAGAAGGCTGAGCTCCGAGCGATCGAAGCCCGCGCTCAGCAGGTCCTCGACCGCGTTCTGCAGGGCATCACGGTCGTGGAACACCCCGACCGCCTCGCGGACTCCGTGAATCGCTTTGAGCGCGTCCATCGCCGACCTCTCCGATCTTTTTGCGGCGCCAGGACACGAGAACGCGCCGAGCCCACGGCAGGGTGCCCTCGCGCGCCCGCATCATGCCGCAGCAGACCGGGATTTGCCAGCTCGAACGCGCCCCCGTGCCGCCCGCCCGGGCGGCAGTCCGACCCGAGTCCAGCCGCAGGCGTTCAGCGACGGTCCGGGAGCTACGACTTCGGCAGCAGGGGATCGATCAGGCCGGCGAACTCGTCGATGTCGCGCGCGCCGGCATAGGACTTGCCGCCGATGATGAAGGTCGGCGTCGAGCTGACCTCGTGCTGGCTCTGGGCATCGAGCCGCGACTGCAGGATCCGGTTGGTCAGGTCCTGGTCGGCGTAGCAGGCGTCCATCTGGGCGTCGGTGAGGCCGCCGAGCTTGCCGATCTGCTTGAGCGCCGCCAGGTAGTCGTCGGCGCGGGCCCAGCCCTCCTGGGTCTGGAACAGCACGTCGAGGAAGCCGAAATAACGCTCGGGGCCGGCGCAATGGGCGAGGATGCTGGCCGCCAGCGCCCGCTGATCGAGCGGGAAATCGCGATAGACCAACCGGACCTTGCCGGTCGCGATGTAGCGCTCCTTCAGCTGGGGCAGCACCTCCTTCTGGAAATGCGCGCAGTGCGGGCAGGTCAGCGAGGCGTACTCGATGATCGTGACCGGCGCGTTCGGGTCGCCGATCGCCTCCTCCTGCGGCTCCGCCGCCGAGCTCTGGCCGAGGACCAGCGGCAACCACACCAGCGTCCACAGACCGAGCACCGCCACCAGACTGCCGGACAGCCGCAACACGACCTTCTTCACCTGCCCCTCCTCGATTCCGGGTCGACCCGAGCGTTCGCGCCGACGATAGGTCGGCAGCCGGCGCGCGACAACCCGGAGCCAATCTATCAAATTTGCCTTAAGCGCGGCTGAATGACCCGGCGGCGCGCTCACGGCAGGCCGTTCTTGCGCCGCCAGGCCTCGGCGCGCTGGCTCGCCGCCTGCACCGCCCCGGCATCGAGCTCAGCGCTGAGCGCCTCGATCCGGCCGGCGGCACCCGGGTAGCCCTGCTGCCCCGCGACCATGTACCAGCCCAGCGCCTCGATCAGGTCGACGTCGACGCCCTGGCCCTGCTCATAGACCTCGCCGACCTTGAACAGCGACTTGGGATCGCCGTGGCGGGCGCCTTCGCCGTACCATCGCAAGGCCTCGGCCTGGTTCCGGGGGACCCCGGTGCCCATGGCGTAGAGGTCGCCGAGGCTGGCATAGGCGCTCGTATCGCCGGCGGCCGCGAGCTCCCCGAGCAGGGCGACCGCGCGCGCCCCGTCGGCCGGGACGCCCCGGCCCTCGGCGTAGAAGCGGGCGAGCGCCATGCGGGCGCCGCTGTGGCCCTGGTCGGCGGCCATCTGGTAGTATTTCGCGGCCAGCTCCGGATTGGGCAGCACGCCGTCACCGCCCTTGTCGTAGAGCCGGCCGAGCGCCGCCTGGGCGTACACCCGGCCCTGGTCGGCGGCGGCCTGCAACCAGCCGAGCCCCTGGCCCGGGTCCTGGGGCACGCCCTGTCCGGCCAGATAGAGCTCGCCAAGCTGCTGCTGCGCCCTGGGATCGCCGCTCCCCGCCGTGCTTTGCAGCGTCTTGGCGGCGGCCGCGGCCCAGCGCTCGGCCTCGGCCGGATCCCTGGCCACGCCGGTGCCCGTCCGATAGAGCCGGGCGAGCGCCAGCTGGGCGTCGGCGACGCCGGCGGCGGCGGCGATCTGGTAGTGCGGCACCGCGGCCGCCGGATCGGCCGGCACCGAGCGGCCCTGCTCGATCAAGCGACCGACGTCGTACTCGACCGTCGGGTTGCCGCTCGCGGCCGACTTGCGGTACAGCTCGAGCGCCTTGGCCTCATCCTTGGGCACGCCCACGCCGGCCTCGTAAGCCTTGGCCATGGGCTTGAAGGCGCGGAGATAGCCGCTCGTCGCGGCGGCGCCGAACCAGCGTGCCGCCTCGACATCGTTCTGCTCGGTGCCCCGGCCTTCCTGGTACATGCGGGCGAGGTTGTACTGGGCCAGCGGGACGCCGTGCTCGGCCGCGCTGTGATAGATCTCGAAGGCGGTCTGATCGTCGCCCCGCCGCTGGGCCGAGACCGCCGGCTCGAGCAGCATCCGCTGCCCCTTGGTCGGCACCGCGCTCGGCGCACAGGCCGACAGCCCGGCCACAGCGACGATGAGTCGCCAGCCCGGTCGGCGGTGCGCGGCGGCTGCCGCGGTCCGGATCATGCGGCGCCGCGCCGATCATCGTCGGCATCGGGGATCTGCGCCGCGACCGTCCGCCCGAGGCCCGCCGAGGGCGGCCCGCAGCTCGGGCGGGTCGACCGGCTCCGACCAGCACCGCCAGCTCGCGGAGCTCGTCCGCCGCCAGAGGGCGCATCGGGCGCGGCCCGCGCCGCTTGACCGGGCGCGCCGGCGGTGCCTGAATCAGGCGCAGGCGGGCGACCGCCGGATAGCCGAAGAAGCCGTTGATCCGCTCGACCAGCTGCGGCGCGCTGTGCTGCAGCTCGAGCGCCGAGGCGCCGCCGACATGGATCGTGAGCACGCCGCCCGTGCCATCCCGCGCGCCGCGCCAGCCGGACCGGCTGACAGCGCGCCCCGAGCTGCGGGCCGATGACCAGGGGCCAATCGGTGAGCAGCCGGGCCTCGGCCAGCCCGCGCCGGCGCGCCGCCGGGTCGAGCAGCCGGCCCAGCAGCTCGGGCAGGCGGCGCAGCCCGCCGCCCCGGCGCTGCCTCCGGCCTCGCTCGCAGCTTCCGGCGTCGTCGGTTGGGCATCGGCGGCGCGCTCTGGCTTCTGGTCGGGTCGCACCGGGCAGTACGGGATCGCGGCCGATCGCCCCGGACAGTGCTTCCTCCTCTTAAACATGGGCAGCGTAGCCGCCACGGGCAAGTGACGGCCGGCCGCCGCCGGCCGCGACGCTGATCGAGCGCCTGCTCGCCTGGTACGACGCCCATCGCCGCCGGCTGCCATGGCGGGCCGAGGCGGGGACGCCCGCGGACCCCTATCACGTGCTGCTCAGCGAGTTCATGCTGCAGCAGACCACGGCGGCGACCGTGAGCCGGCGGTTTCCGGACTTTCTCGCGCGCTTCCCGAGCCTCGATGCGCTCGCGGCCGCGGACCAGGCGGAGGTGCTGCACGCCTGGCAGGGGCTCGGCTACTACCGGCGCGCCCGCGCGCTGCACGCGCTCGCCCGGGCCGTGGTGGCGCCGCCATGACGGCCGGCTGCCGACCGACGCGGCGGCGCTGCGAGCGCTGCCGGGGATCGGGCCCTATACCGCGAGCGCGCTCGGCGCGATCGCGTTCGGGCAGCCGGCGGTGCCGGTCGACGGCAATGTGCTGCGCGTGCTGGCGCGGCTGCACCGGGTCGAGACGCCGCTGCCGGCGGCGTTGCCCGAGCTGAACGCGCTGGCGGCGGCGCTGGCGGGCGACCGCCGCCCGGCCGATGTCGCGCAGGCGCTGATGGACCTCGGCGCGACGCTCTGCCGGCCGCGCCGGCCGCGCTGCCCGGACTGCCCATGGCGAGCGGCCTGTGCCGCCCATGCCGCCGGCATCGCCGAGCAGCTGCCCAGGCGCGCCGCGCGCCCGGCGCGGCCGGTCCGGCGCGGGCTCGCCTTCCTGCTGGCGCGCCCGGACGGCGCGATCCTGTTCCGCCGCCGGCCCGCGGACGGCCTGCTCGGCGGCCTGCACGAGCTGCCGTCCAGCCCCTGGCAGGAGGGCGAGCTCGCGCTCGAGGCGGCGCTCGCGCACGCCCCGGCCGCGGCCGACTGGCGCCTGCACGCGCCGCCGGTCCGCCACGTCTTCACCCATTTCGTGCTCGAGCTGACCCTCGCCCAGGGAACCGCAAAGGCGACCACCGAACGCCGGAGCCGGCCGGGCTCTGGTGCCGGGCGGACCGAGCTGGATCGTCTGGCGCTGCCGACCGTGATGCGCAAGCTTCTGCGCCAGGCCGGGCCTGGTCCGGCGCGGACCGCCGGCCGGGCGCTTGATCGGGCTGGCGCCGGCGCGCCGGAATTGTATCATGCGCCGAGGTGAATTCGGCTCGGGCATCACCAAAAGGTTGCGTTTTCGCGCTTTGCGGGTAAGGCTCCGAGCCGGGGAATCGCCTGAGCGGCCGCCGATCCGGATCGGTGGCCGCGGGACCGGGAGCCGAACGCCATGGTTGGGAGGTGGATCGCGATGCGTGCCCTGCGCAAGCCGCTGCTGGTGGCAGGTCTCCTGCTCGGCCTCGGGGCCTGCACCACGGCCCTGCCGCCGGAGAAGACCGAGGCGATGGACCGCCGCTGCCGTTCAACGAGCAGCTCAAGGAGGGCTATCTGCAGCTCGCCGAGGCCCAGCGCGCGCGCAGACCACTCAGTCAACTGGTACCACTTCCGCAGCAAGGCGCGCGAGGCGATGCTGGGCGACGTGGTCTGGCCGGACAAGGTCGCGAGCCGGCAGGTCCCGGCGGCCGCGCAGGCCGAGGCGATCGAGCTGCCGCGAGCGCCTGCTGCGGGCCCTCGAAGGCGGCGCCCGACGCGCGGCCCCGGCCGACGCCGCCGCGGCGCAGGTCAATTTCGACTGCTGGCTGGAAGAGCTCGAGTCGATCAAGAACCCGGCCAATTTCAGTGACTGCAAGGACAGCTTCGTGGCCGCGCTCGCCAAGGCCGAGAGCGCGCTGGTCCACACGCCCTACATGGTGCTGTTCGATCCAGGGCAGCGACCGGCTCAATCCCGATGCGCTGAACGTGGTCACCTTCGCGCTGCGCGCCGCGCGGATCGCGCAGCCGCCGCGAGATCGCCGTGACCGGCTATGCCGATCCGTCCGGCGAGGCGCGCGCCAATCAGGCGCTCTCGCAGCGCCGCGCCGAGGCGGTCGCCGAGGCGTTGCGGGCCGGCAAGCTGCCCGGCAGCGAGATCAGGTCGCCGCCGCGCGGCGCGGCCCCGGGCACGACCGGCGAGCGGGCGCGCCGGGTCGAGATCACCTTCGGCGGCTGAGCAATTCGCGACGCGAGCGGAGCCGCCGGCGTCGGCCGGCCGAGCCGCTGGGGATCGATGCGGTCGGTTGATGGCCAGCGGAATTCGACGCGCATAGGTTGGCGCCGCGCGCGCGCCTCCTCATATGAAGGCCGAACGCGAGCGCCGCGCCCGGTGCGCGGCGGTTCGCAAGCCGGCTCGCGTCGCTGCCCCGAGGTGCGCATGAAGAAGTTCCTCCTGATCCTGCTGGGCCTGGTCGTCGTGCTGATCGGCGTGGCGCTGGCGCTGCCGTTCGTCATCCCGACCGAGACCTACAAGCAGCAGCTGACGGCGCAGGTCGAGCGCGCGACCGGCCGCCAGCTGCAGCATCCAGGGTCCGCTGCAGGTCTCGCTGCTGCCGAGCGTGGCGCTCAAGGCCGAGAACGTGCGCTTCGCCAATGCGCCCGGCGCCGCCGAGCCGGACATGGCCAAGCTCAAGGCGCTCGAGGTCGAGCTCAAGGTGCTGCCGCTGCTGCACGGCGCGGTCGAGGTCGCGCGCTTCGTCCTGGTCGAGCCCGAGATCCATCTCGAGGTCGCCAAGGACGGCCGGCCGAACTGGCAGCTCGGGCCGACGCCGACGGGCGAGGCGAACCCGGCGCCGGCCGGCGGCGGCGGCGCTCGGGGCGGCGCGTCCGGCCTGCCGGTCAGCGAGATCAAGCTCGGCGACATCCGGATCCAGGACGGCACGCTGACCTACAGCGATGCCACCAGCGGCGCCAGCGAGCGCGTCGAGGCGATCAATCTCAGCCTCCAGCTGCCGGACCTGGAGAGCCCGCTGCAGGCGAACGGCTCGCTCGACTACAAGGGCCAGACGATCAAGCTCGACCTGGCGCTCGAGCAGCCGCTCGAGGTGATCCAGGGCGGCAGCTCGCCGCTCCGGCTCGCGGTCGAATTCGAAGCCGGCGCAGGTTCGGCTTCGAGGGCCAGGTGACCAATGGCGCCGAGCCTTCGGCCGCCGGCGGGCTCGATCTGAGCGTGCCCTCGATCCGCGAGCTCGCGGCCTGGCTCGGCCGAGCCGCTGACCTTCGAGGGCGAGGGCCTCAAGACGCTCACGATCAAGGGCAAGCTCGACGGCTCGCCCAAACGCGTGGCGCTGACCGACGTCGCGATCGGCCTCGACCAGATCGCGGCCAAGGGCGAGCTGGTCGCCGACCTCGGCGGCCAGGTGCCCAAGGTCAACGGCCGCCTCGATCTCGGCGCGGTCGACCTCAACCCCTACCTGCCGCCGCGAGGCCGCCGAAAGCGAGCGGCCGGCCGCGACCGGCGGTCAGCAGCAGGCGGGCGGCGGCCAGGCGCCATCGGCGGCGGGCGGCAAGCCGGCGCCGGCCGGCCAGCAGCCGGCGCCCGCGGCCGCCGCCGGCGGCTGGTCCGACGAGCCGATCGCGCTGCCGCCGCTCGGCGGCGCCGACGTCGCGTTCGAGCTGACCCTGGATTCGCTGCGCGTGCGCAAGCTCGATCTCGGCCGCACGGTGCTCGGGCTGACGCCTGCAAGGGCGGCGCGCTCGAGGCGGCGCTCAAGGAGTTCGCGCTCTACGACGGCCACGGCAGCGGCACGCTCAAGGTCGCGGTCGAGAACGGCGCGCCGGCGATCCGCCAGCAGTTCAAGCTCGACGGCCTGCAGGCGCTGCCGTTCCTGTCCGCGGCCGCGGACTTCGACCGGCTCGAGGGCACGGCCAGCGCCGAGCTGTCGACCTACCACGCGCGGGCAGACCGAGCGCCAGCTGGTGCAGAACCTGAACGGCAACGGCAAGGTCACCTTCGCCAACGGCGCGATCGTCGGCATCAACCTCGCCGCCATGGTGCGCAATGCCGCCGACGCCTTCCTGAACCCCGCGGCCGGCGAGACGCGCAAGACCGACTTCGCCGAGCTCGGCGGCACCTTCACGATCAAGCAGGGCATCCTCACCAACGACGACATGCACCTGCAGGCGCCGGTGCTCCGGGTCGGCGGCCGCGGCCAGGTCGATCTGCCCAAGCGCACGCTCGACTACCGGATCGAGCCCAAGGCCGCGAAGACCCTCGAGGGCCAGGGCGGCCAGCAGGAGGTCGCGGGCATCCTGGTGCCGGTGATCATCCGGGGCCCCTGGGACGATCCGAAGCATCACGCCGGACCTGAGCGGCGTGGTCGAGAGCGCGCTCAAGAACCCGGAGGCGGTCAAGCAGCAGCTCGAGGAGCTGGGCGATCAGGCCAAGGACCTCAAGAAGGCGCTCAAGGACGCCAAGAAGAAAGGCGGCAGCGACGCCCTGGTCGAGAGCCTGAGCAAAGCGCTCGGCGAGGACCAGAAGGCGCCCGGCCGGCGACGGCACCGCCAAGGACCAGCCCAAGCCCGAGGAGCAGGTCCAGAAGCTCCTGAAAGGCCTGCTCGGCAACTGAGCGCAGGCGCGTGCGACGGGCGGGACGGGCTGACCGCCCGAAGGCCAGCCGCAGACTGGCGCTGTCCAGGGGCGCTCGGGTTCGCTTGGTCGGACAAGGCATGCGGCTCGATGCCGCACGATTCAGCTTGTCGGTTCTGTTGTGCAGCTGTCAAATCAACCCGGTAGGAGCGAGATACTCGAGACACTTGCCAGGGAGGGCGACATGCAGGGGATCGTCGGGTTGATCATCGAGATCGTCGCCGGTGCGATCGGCGGCAACGCGGCCGGATCAGCCGTGAAGAACTACAGCCTGGGGACCGCGGGCAACTCGATCGCAGGCGCGGTCGGCGGCTTGGTGCTGGGGCAGATCCTGAGCGCTCTCGGGCTCGGCGAGCCGTCGATGGGCGCTGGCGAGGCGGCGGCGCCTGCGGCCGGCGGGTTCGATATCGGGGCCTTGGTCGGTCAGGTGGTCGGGGGCGGCGCCGGCGGCGCCGTGCTGACGATGGTCGTCGGCCTGATCAAGAGCATGATGCAGAAGTGAGCCGGGCCTGAATCTCGCATCGCCGGATCGAGAAGACGGGAGCAGCTCGCTCCTTGCTGATTCGGGCGCCGGCGTTGGTTGATTGCCAGCCTGGGCTTCACGCGGCGCGCTCCTTGTGGCGGGCGCGGAGCAGCTCGAGGATCTCGCGGGCGGCTTCGGGGATGTTGGTGCCGGGGGGATAGATCGCGCTGACGCCGGCCTCGCGCAGGAACTCGTGGTCCGCGGGCGGCACGACGCCGCCGACGACGACCAGAATATCCTCGCCGCCCTCGGCGCGCAGGGCCTGGATCAGCTCCGGCACCAGGACCTTGTGGCCGGCCGCGAGCGTGCTGACGCCGACCACGTGGACGTCGTTCTCGATCGCTTCTCGCGCGGCCTCGTCGGGGGTTTGGAACAAAGCACCGATGTCGACGTCGAAGCCGATGTCGGCGAACGCGGTCGCGATCACCTTGGCGCCGCGGTCGTGGCCGTCCTGGCCGAGCTTGGCGACCAGCAGGCGTGGCCTTCGGCCCTCGGCCTCGGCGAACGCCTCGACCTCGCGCTGAATGGTCATGAACGCCTGGTCCTCCTTGAAGGCGCCGCCGTAGACGCCTGCGATCGTGCGCACCTCGGCCCGCCAGCGGCCGAAGACCCGCTCCATGGCGGTCGAGATCTCGCCGAGCGTTGCCCGCGCGCGCGCGGCCTCGACCCCGAGCTCGAGCAGGTTGGCATCGCCGGCAGCACCTTCGGTCAGCGCGTCGAGCGCCGCCCGACAGCGATGCTCGTCGCGTTCCGCTCGCACCTCGGCGAGGCGCCTGACCTGCGCTGCGCGCACTGCGGTGGTGTCGATGTCGAGCAGCTCGACCGGATGATCCTCGGCCGGGCGGTATTTGTTGACCCCGACCACGACTTCCTCGCCCCGGTCCCAGGCCGCCTGGCGGCGGGCGGCCGCGGCCTCGATCTGGGCCTTGGGCATGCCCGCCTCGATCGCCCTGGTCATGCCGCCCAGCGCCTCGACCTCGTCGATCAGCGCTGCGGCCGCCTGGACCAGGCTCGCGGTCAGCTGCTCGACGTAGTAGCTGCCGGCGAGCGGGTCGACGACGTGCCGGATGCCGGTCTCTTCGGCCAGGATCAGCTGAGTGTTGCGGGCGATCCGCGCCGAGCGGTCGGTCGGCAGGGCGAGCGCCTCGTCGAAGGCGTTGGTGTGCAGCGACTGGGTGCCGCCGAGCACCGCAGCGAGCGCTTCGATTGTGGTCCGGACGACGTTGTTGTCGACGTCTTGGGCCTGGAGCGAGACGCCGCTGGTCTGGCAATG
Organism: uncultured Alphaproteobacteria bacterium; assembly: GCA_963757395.1. GTDB lineage: Bacteria > Pseudomonadota > Alphaproteobacteria > Geminicoccales > Geminicoccaceae > DATAOG01. The sequence continues at coordinate 15,892 of CAVWRK010000025.1, read as the reverse complement.
GGTGCGGAGCATCAGCGAGCGCGGGTCTTTGGGCTGGAACTCGCGCTGCACGAGCTTGGCCCAGAGGAAGCGGGCGGCGCGCAGCTTGGCGATCTCCATGAAGAAGTTCATGCCGATGCCGAAGAAAAAGGAGAGGCGCGGCGCGAAGGCATCGATCGCGAGGCCGCGCGCGACCGCCGCGCGCGCGTACTCGAGGCCGTCGGCGAGCGTGAAGGCGAGCTCCTGGACGAGCGTCGCGCCCGCCTCCTGCATGTGGTAGCCGGAGATCGAGATCGGGTTGAAGCGCGGCATGTGCGCGGCCGCATAGCCGATCACGTCGGCCACGATCCGCATCGAGGGCGCCGGCGGATAGATGTAGGTGTTGCGGACCATGAACTCCTTGAGGATGTCGTTCTGGATCGTGCCGGCGAGCTGCTCGGGCGCCACCCCCTGCTCCAAGGCGGCGGTGATGTAGAACGCCAGCACCGGCAGCACGGCGCCGTTCATGGTCATCGAGACGCTGACCCGATCGAGCGGGATGGCATCGAACAGGACCTTCATGTCCTCGACGCTGTCGATCGCGACCCCCGCCTTGCCGACGTCGCCCGCGACCCGTTCGTGGTCGCTGTCGTAGCCGCGATGGGTCGCGAGGTCGAAGGCGACCGAGAGCCCCGTCTGGCCGGCGGCGAGGTTCTTCCGATAGAAGGCGTTGGAGGCCTCGGCGGTCGAGAAGCCGGCGTATTGGCGGATGGTCCAGGGGCGCAGGGCATACATGGTCGCGCGCGGCCCGCGCAGATACGGCGGCAGGCCGGGCAGGCCGCCCACGGTCTCGAGTCGCTCGAGATCGGCCGCGGTGTAGAGCGGCTTGACCGCGATGCCCTCGGGCGTCGGCGACACCAGATCGGCCGCGCGGCCCTTGGTCTCGCGATCGGCCAGCGCCTGCCAGTCGGAAAGCTCAGGCGTGGGGGTCTTCTTCTCGAATCCGATGACCGCGGGAAAGCGGACTCCCGTCAGAAATTGTACGTCGAAGATTTCGTCCACGGTCTCTTCGAATTCGATGTTGCCAACGGTCTGCCCGACTCGGTGTCGACAACCCACACGCCGCACTTCCGTTGGTCCAGTTGTTCTGCAATGGCCACGCCTCCAAACACGCTCGATTCGCGAATCCGTGATAGACCGACAAAGGCATAATGGTCGTAGGAACGCCAACCCGCGGGTATATCCAGGCAATGCCGCTACGACATCGACTTGGCCATTTCGTGGATCGACCGTCGCCAACCGTCCGTTGCCGGAATCGAGCAGCCAAATGTGGCCGTTGTGGACGCGGGGCGAATGAGGCATCGAGAGCCCGCGCACCACAATTTCGCCGCTGGCCACGTCGATCAGAATGCCGCCCGTTCGTTTGTGGTCCGCGCCAGCCTTCGGCCACGTCGCTTTCCGCGAACGCCGTCATGTATTTTGGCCGCCCATCGACCATCGCCAGGCCGTTCAAGTGACAGCGGTCCTGGCGGATTATCTGGCTAACGAATGGCGGTCGCCAGCGAGGCACAAAGCTATAGGCCGGATCCATCGTGCACAAGCAGGAAAACAGTGTATTGACGATCCACAGTTCTGCCCGTGCCGCCGAACCCCCACGCGATTTCGTGGGCGTCGATGTTTCCGGTCACGTGCGAACTGCGCGGCACATAACAGGCGTCATGCTGCCCTGCCGGCTTAATCCGCGGCGCAAGGATTGTTTCGTTGCGGAGTTGCCAGACTTGATAGCGCGTGGCCAGCGCCAAGCGACCTTGCGTCACCGCCAATCCCATCGCTTTGTCGAATTGCGCGGCAGCAGCGATAAGCGATTGCCGAGGGAGCGGAACACGGCCAGTTTGCCTGCCTGGTATGTAGAGACCCACAGCGACGCATCGAATGTAGCCAGCGATTCGGCAAACCCGTCGGTGTGCGTATATCGAAACGCCTTCTCTTGGTCGTTCGACAATCTCCCGTCGTCGCTCATAGAGAAAAGAACTTGCCAGAAGCAGAATAGGTTCCGCCAAATTGGAAGCTGAGAGATTTGTGTGTGCCATGTGCGACTTGTCACCATAGTATGGGTGGGCGAATAGCCAGTTGCGACGCGAGCATAGTTGCCCTAATGTGAAGGATTGAAGGACTTTAGCCCCATTTCCATTTTTTTCTTGATGTTCATCTGCCTAGCCCATTATACTAATTCTCACGACCGGATGCAGCCAGCGGCCCGCAATCGAAGAGGGCCTGTGTGAGAGGGTGTCTGGGGCAAACTTTCACGCAGAGTCACACGGGCAATTTCTACATACGGCTCTACGAAAGCGCAACGTTTTGCTCGTTGTTTAGGGGAGACGTGATGTCGCGGCGAATCCCGCAATTCTCGTCGCCATGCTACCTCAGCCCTCGGGCCACTGTCCGCGGGGAGCGCCTACTGCGTGTGGAGTTGCTCGAACAGCGAACGCTGCTGACCGTCGCTTCTCTCTTGCCGGATGCCAACTCTCACGACGCCGATCCGTCGACCGACATTCGGGCCGATTTCACGCAGCCGATCGACGCGGGAACGGTCGACGACCAGACATTCGCCGTCCACGCCCATCAGACGGGCCGGTTGCTCTCGATCAACGGCGACATCACGAGCCTTACCGGCTCGGGAACGCAAGTGACGTTCAATCCGGCGGCCGACTTTCACGCCGGCGAACTGGTCCAGGTAACCATTACGGACGGACTCGAGCAAAGCGGCGGCGGCTCCGTCGGCGGACCGTTCGTTTGGCAGTTTCGCACCGCCACGACTGCCGGTCCCGGAGAGTTTTTCGACAGCGGACAGACGCTCGGCGATCACGGCAGTCTCCGCGGTGTCGCTGGGCGACCTGGACGGCGATGGCGACCTCGATGCCTTCGTCGGCAAACCGCCTGAATCAGCCGAACAGGGTGTGGCTGAACCAGGGAGGCACGCAGGGGGGCACTGCCCGGCACGTTCACCGACAGCGGACAAATGCTTGGCATGGTAACAGTTACGGGATTTCGCTGGGTGACGTGGACGGCGACGGCGATCTCGATGCCTTTGTGGCCAACGTTGGTGCGAACCGCGTATGGCTGAACCAGGGGAATGGTACCTTCATCGACAGCGGACAGTCGCTGGGGTCGAATTTGAGTTATGGTGTGTCGCTGGGCGACGTGGACGGCGACGGTGACCTCGACGCTTTTGTGGCCAATAGCGGCGTATTTTCGAAGCCGAACAAGATATGGCTGAACCAGGGGGGCACCAGGGAGGTACAGCCGGACAGTTTAGCGACAGCGGACAGTCGCTGGGAAATCAATCCAGCCGCGGCGTATTGCTGGGCGACGTGGACGGCGACGGAGACCTCGACGCCTTCGTAGTCAACGCCGGGGACTATTCTGCAGAGCCGAATCGGGTGTGGCTTAACCAAGGGGGCACCCAGGGCGGTACGCCCGGCACCTTCATCGAGCGGCCAAACGCTCGGCAATTCTCGGAGTTTCGGAGTGTCGTTGGGCGACGTGGACGGCGATGGAGATCTGGACGCCTTCGTCGCCAACTTGGGTGCGAACCGGGTGTGGCTGAACCAGGGGAGCGGCACGTTCACCGACAGCGGTCAGGCGCTCGGTAATCACAGCAGCCGCGGAGTGACGCTAGGCGACGTGGACGGCGATGGAGATCTGGACGCATTTGTCGCCAATGCTGATGCAAACCGGGTATGGCTGAACCAGGGAGGCGCCAGAGCGGCACTCCCGGCCAATTCGGCGATAGTGGACAGATGCTCGGAAGCGACGCAAGCGGAGGAACATCGCTAGGCGACGTGGACGGCGACGGAGATTTGGACGCCTTCGTCGCCAACAATGGTCAGGCGAATCGGGTGTGGCTGAACAAAGATCCGGTCGATCTATCGGTCACCAAAACTTCGAACCAGGTGGCGGTCACCCAGGGGGCAACGCTCTCCTACACGATCGTCGTCAGCGGCGACGCGACGTACGATGTTCATGACGTGATGGTCAGCGACACGTTCTCCGGCCTGCTATCGAACGTAAGCTGGACGACCGTGACCACCGGCGGCGCCACCTCGCCGGCCAGCGGCAATGGCGACATCAGTGCCACGGTTGATCTGCCAGCCGGCTCGACGGTGACTTTCAACATCACCGCCGACGTGGCTTCGGCCGGCACGGCCGATTTGGCGGCCCAGACGATCGTCACCAATCCCGTCCGCATCCAAATACCGAGCGAGTTCATCACCGACGTCGATGTGAATAACAATGCTGACCACGATAGCGACGTCGTCGTGCTGGCAGTCTCGGCTGCCTCCTCAGGCCACTTCAGCGACAGCGGCCAGGCACTCGGAAATCACGAAAGCTGGAGCGTGTCGCTGGGCGACCTGGACGGCGACGGCGACCTGGACGCCTTCGTCGCCAATCGTCAACAGCCGAACCGGTGTGGCTGAACCAGGGGGGCGAGGGCGGCACGGCCGGCAGCTTCACCGACAGCGGCCAGACGCTCGGGAATCACGCCAGCCGCGGCGTGTCGCTGGGCGACGTGGACGGCGACGGCGACCTGGACGCCTTCGTCGCCAATTACAATCAGCCGAACCGGGTGTGGCTGAACCAGGGCGGCGCGCAGGGCGGCACGGCCGGCAGCTTCACCGACAGCGGCCAGACGCTCGGAAATCACGAACAGCTGCGGCGTGTCGCTGGGCGACGTGGACGGCGACGGCGACCTGGACGCCTTCGTCGCCAATTTCAATCAGGCGAACCGGGTGTGGCTGAACCAGGGGGCGCGCAGGGCGGCACGGCCGGCAGTTCACCGACAGCGGCCAGACGCTCGGGAGATCACCGCAGCTAGGCGTGGCGCTGGGCGACGTGGACGGCGACGGCGACCTGGATGCCTTCGTCGCCAATTCAATCAGCGAACCGGGTGTGGCTCAACCAGGGCGGCTGCGCAGGGCGGCACGGCCGGCAGCTTCACCGACAGCGGCCAGACGCTGGGAATCAGGCAGCGTCGGCGTGGCGCTGGGCGACCTGGACGGCGACGGCGACCTGGACGCCTTCGTCGCCAATACCGTCGATGCAGCCGAACCGGGTGTGGCTGAACCAGGGGGGCGCAGGGCGGCACGGCCGGCAGCTTTCAGCCGACAGCGGCCAGACGCTCGGAAATCACTCCAGCGTGGCGTGTCGCTGGGCGACGTGGACGGCGACGGCGACCTGGACGCCTTCGTCGCCAACTAATCGGCGCGAACCGGGTGTGGCTGAACCAGGGGGGCGTCAGGGCGGCACGGCCGGCAGTTTCACCGACAGCGGCCAGACGCTCGGAAATCACTACAGCTTCAGTGTGTCGCTGGGCGACGTGGACGGCGACGGCGACCTGGACGCCTTCGTCGCCAACCATGATGCGAACCGGGTATGGCTCAACGCGATTCTGGTCGATCTGGCGATCACCAAGACATCCAACCAGGTGGCGGTCACCCAAGGCGACACGCTTTCCTACACGATCGTTGTCAGCGGCGACGCCGCCAACGTTGCCCGGACGTCACGGTCAGCGACACGTTCTCCAGTCTGCTGTCGAATGTGAGCTGGACAACCTCTACCACCGGAGGCGCGATCGGCGCCGGCCAGCGGCAACGGCGATATCAATGTCCTGGTCGATCTGCCGGCCGGCTCGACGGTGACTTTCAACGTCACCGCCGACGTGGCGTCGGCCGGCACGGCCGATTTGGCGGCCAGACGATCGTCACCAATTTCGCCCGCGTTGACATAACGAACGAGTTTTACGAGACCGATGTAAGCAATAACACGGCCCACGACAGCGACGTCATCGTGCTGGCGGTCTCGAACTACACTTCTGGAGAGTTTTTCGACAGCGGACAGACGCTCGGAGATCACTGCAGTTCCGCGGTGTCGCTGGGCGACCTCGACGGCGATGGCGACCTCGATGCCTTCGTGGCCAACCGCTGGATCAGCCAAACAAGGTGTGGCTGAACCAGGGAGGCACACAGGGCGGCCTGCCCGGCACGTTCACCGACAGCGGCCAGATGCTCGGCAATGAAGACAGTTATGGCGTTTCGCTGGGCGACCTGGACGGCGACGGCGATCTGGACGCCTTCGTCGCGAACGAGGACGGCGCTAATCGAGTGTGGCTGAACCAGGGGGACGGCTCGTTTAGCAGCAACGGTCAGTCGCTCGGCGATCACTAGCACCGCGTGGCGCTGGGCGACGTGGACGGCGACGGCGACCTCGACGCCTTCGTGGCCAATCGGGGACCGAACCGCGTGTGGCTGAACCGGGGGTGCCCAGGGCGGCACTCCCGGGCAATTTACCGACAGCGGCCAGGAACTGGGCGATCTGTATGATAACGCGGGCAACAGCGTGGTGCTGGGCGACCTGGACGGCGACGGCGATCTGGACGCCTTCGTCGCGGAGGTGTGCTACAATTGGCGGACCCTATGGATCGCCCGAACAGTGTGGCTAAATCAAGGGGGTGCCCAGGGCGGCACGGCCGGCCTCTTCAGCGACAACGGCCAGACGCTCGGAGATCACGACAGCCTCGGCGTGGCGCTGGGCGATGTGGACGGCGACGGTGATCTGGATGCCTTTGTCGCCAACGATTATCTCCAGGGAAACCGGGTGTGGCTGAATCAAGGGGCGCGCAAGGTGGCATGGCAGGCCAGTTCATTGACAGCGGCCAGACGCTCGGAAGTCATTCCAGCTAGCGTGTCGCTAGGCGACTTGGACGGCGACGGTGATCTGGATGCCTTCGTGGCCAACGACCCAAACCAGGTATGGCTGAACCAGGGTGGTGCCCAGGGTGGCACGTTGGGTGAATTCGCTGACAGTGGCCAGACGCTCAACAACAGCAGCTTCGGCGTGGCACTCGGCGACCTGGACGGCGACGGCGATCTGGATGCCTTCGTAACCCATATCAACAACCAGCCGAATCGGGTATGGATGAACACTCTTCCGGTCGATCTGGCGGTCACCAAAACCTCCAACCAGGTGGCGGTCACCCAAGGCGACACGCTTTCCTACACGATTGTTGTCAGCGGCGACGCCACCAACGATGCCCAGGACGTCACGGTCAGCGACACGTTCTCCAGTCTGCTGTCGAATGTGAGCTGGACAACCTCTACCACCGGAGGCGCGATCGCGCCGGCCAGCGGCAACGGCGATATCAATGTTCTGGTCGATCTGCCGGCCGACTCGACGGTGACTTTCAACGTCACCGCCGACGTGGCGTCGGCCGGCACGGCCGATTTGGCGGCCCAGACGATCGTCACCAATTTCGCCCGCGTTGACATAACGAACGAGTTTTACGAGACCGATGTAAGCAATAACACGGCCCACGACAGCGACGTCATAGTGCTGGCGGTCTCGACTACACTTCTGGAGAGTTTTTCGACAGCGGACAGACGCTCGGTGATCACAGCAGTTCCGCGGTGTCGCTGGGCGACCTCGACGGCGACGGCGACCTGGACGCATTTGTTGCCAACACTCAGCAGCCGAACCGGGTGTGGATAAACCAGGGAGAGGGTACTTTCGCCGACAGCGGCCAGACGCTCGGAAATCACAACAGCGCTAGCGTGTCGCTAGGCGACCTGGACGGCGACGGCGACCTCGACGCCTTTGTCGCAAATAACCTTGCACCAACCAGGTATGGCTGAACCAGGGAGAGGGTACTTTCGCCGACAGCGGCCAGACGCTCGGAAATCACAACAGCCGCGCCGTGTCGCTGGGCGACCTCGACGGCGACGGCGACCTGGATGCCTTCGTCGCTAATAACAGTCAGCCGAATCGAGTGTGGCTGAACCAGGGCGTGCACAGGACCGGCGCGCCCGGCGAGTTCAACGATAGTGGCCAGACGCTTGGTAATCACTCCAGCTTCGCCGTGTCGCTGGGCGACCTCGACGGCGACGGCGACCTGGACGCCTTTGTCGCCAACTTCGGTCAGCCGAACCGGGTCTGGCTCAACCAGGGCGGTGTACAGGGCGGTACTGCCGGGGAGTTCTCCGACAGCGGCCAGGCGCTCGGAAGCCATGGCAGTGTCGGAGTGTCACTAGGCGACCTGGACGGCGACGGCGATCTGGATGCCTTCGTCGCCAACCTACTTCAGGCGAACCGTGTGTGGATGAACCAGGGTGGGGCGCAAGGCGGCACCGCGGGCACCTTCAGCGACACCGGCCAGACGCTCGGGAATCACGCCAGCTACAGCGTATCTCTGGGCGACCTGGATGGCGACGGCGACCTGGACGCTTATGTTGCCAACACTCAGCAGCCGAACCGGGTGTGGCTGAACCAGGGCGGTGCGCAGAGCGGCACGCCCGGCTTTCAGCGACAGCGGCCAGACGCTTGGAGATCACTCCAGCCTGCGACGTCTCGCTGGGCGACCTGGACGGCGACGGTGACCTGGATGCCTTTGTTGCCAACTACTGCAGCCGAACCGGGTGTGGCTGAATGTGTCGACAGTTCTGTTTGGAGATTTCAACGGCAATAACGTGGTCGATGCAGCCGACTACACCGTGTGGCGCAACGCACTGGCCACCGGCGCCACTTCATGCCCAACGATCCTACGCCCGGAACGGTCGACGAGTCCGACTTCCTGTACTGGCGGGAGCACTTCGGCGAGACGTTGGCGCAGGAGCGGCGCGGCTCGATTGTATCCGAGCCAGCCGTCACCGATGAGACTCTCACGGAAGCGGCAGTGGCATCATCCGAACCACTCCAAATTACCGATCGCGCGCCTTTCTGTCGAGACTGCTCCCACCACCGATGGTGCGGCTACGGCGGTCCACGCGGTTGATTTCGTCGCCTCGACGACTGACTTCTCCCTGCATCACCCGGCACGTCGGACGAGTCCGACCGCTAGACGAAGTTCAGTCTTTGCAGCGGTGGACAATGACCATCTGCTGCTGCTGGCCGCAGCCAAGGTCAGGGAAGAACGCACGGCCGACCGACATCGCCTTACCCCTGCCGAGACAGACAACGAGGGAGCCCACAGAGATGTGGACTCCAGAAGTGCGGCCGTTCTGGACGATCCATTGATCTGCGCCCGTCGATTGGCTTTAGCTGCAAGTCAGGCCAGAGCCGCGGCCGTCATGAAGCTCCCCCGGTAGGACTCGAACGAGATCCCACCATATTGCACTTGTATTGGGTTAGTGTTGGGTTTGTATTGGGACGCTCCAAATCACTCGCTTCCAGGCGTTAAAAACGACTCGGCAATATTGGGTTTGTATTGTACTTGTATTGGGTTTGTATTGGCAACGCGTGCCCCACAATCGCTCCGCCGTGGGGCATGTTTACAGTGTCTCACTCCAACCCGCGATAATCTCTTGAATCCGGGCACGATGGGCTGCGGTGTGAGCTTTCATGGTCGGGGTTCTCAGTAACTCTTGAATAGTCTCAAAAGCGCAAGCTCTGAACTTGGACATGATCCAGACAAACTCGACCGTGTAATCGGGCACCAGCCGCAACAAGGCTCGTCGAGACGAATTCATCTCGTACTTACCGTCCGGTACCCATTTTGCCCCATGCTTCGCCAGGAGATGGATCGCTTTGAGCCTGTCTCGTGATTCATCGGTGTCGAGTTTCCGCTTCTCCCTGTCCCTGCCCCACAGGTAATCGTTGTAACTCACCGTCCAACTCATCGAGTCCAGACAGCTTTGGATGGCAGAACAGCCGCCACTGGCTTGGTCATTGGGGTTCAGCCCTTTCTCCAGTAGTCGCCTCAAGATGCTTAGGCCTTCCCCTCTGGTAAGGTATGAAATGAACTCCACAGCCTCCGGACCCGGCGGCCGCGAACGTATCGGTTTGAGTTCGAAGACTTCGAAGTGGCAATCGAGTGCCGCGAAGCCCAGTGCGGACAGTCCCTCTGACTCATCCTCCAACTTTTCGTCAGGGTTGTCCGTGCCCGGTTTATACGGGTCAGCCCCCGCCCAGAGCATGAGTGACACCCACTTGAGATTCCCTTCCATGCAATGGTGACGCAACGCGATGTTCCCCTGCTCCCCAATGGCAGGATTTCGCGCGCGGCATTCCTTGAATAGCTTGAGGGCTGTGCGGATACGGTTGCATAGGGCCCAGGCAAACGGATTCCCCCGCTCGATATCCCCTCCCCGATCGATGAAGAACCGCATGATCTGCGGTTCCCAACAGCCAAACACCTCGCGCATGTCGACCGTTCGTGGATCAAACCCATGCTCCACTAGTAGCTGGACGATATCGAATCGTTTGGCCCGCAGGGCTCGATTCATCGGCGAATCGTATCCATCGGGCTCCTGCAACGCCCCACCTTCCAACAGCACCTGCACCAGGCTGTGAAAACCGTGTTCGATCGCCCATTCCAAGGGAGACTTTGCGCGAGTCCCCTTCTTCACGGGCGTTGGCGGATTGACCGGCTTTCCGTCTCCGATCCACTGCTGAACTTCAAACAGATGCCCTGCCCGGCACAGGTCGACGAGCGGAGCGATCTCTTCCCTATTCTCGGCCCGCGGCGAATGTGAATTGGCTGTTGCCATGACTACCACGTCGTTCGAAAACCTCGCCGCGGCTCCTCGATTTCCTCGATCTTCTCATCCAGGATCGACGGCGGGCTGACCTGCAGCGGGTCCAGTCGGTCGGCCTGCTGGGAGGCCCACTCGATCCACTGCCCGATCTTGCTGTCCGGTTCAATCGGCCCTGCCGCGGATGCGCTTTCCCGGGCGGCCTCGATCAGTTCGCGACCAGCTTGCTCTTTCGCCAGTTCTCGGCCTGGGTAAGCAGCAGGTCGAACTTTGCCTTTTCCGCCTGGTATCGCTCTCGCTTCTCGGCAAGCACCCGACCTCCTCCCGACGACGCGCCTCTGCTTGCTGCCGGATTTCTTCTTGTCGTCGCTCTTGTTCTTCCTGCTCCTTGATCCGGCCCGCCATCTTCACGAGGCCGACAATGAACTTATTGAGCCGACCGTCCAGAGGCTGCTTCTCGGTGTCTCGCCAAGTGTGGCGGCAGCCGGCTGACCAGTACCGGCCGCCGGCGTCTATCTTGAGTGCCAATCGTCCGGAGGGGACCCGTGACTCATGGAAGCGGCTGTGGTGAAAAGAATAGTGACCTGTAAGATCATCTTCCTCGCACTCTTCTCGTTTGGTTTCCAGCTCTTCCGAGATCGAAAACCGCACGGTAGCGTCGAGGATGGTCACGGCCGGACCGGCAGCCACTTCGTAGCCCCGCACTTCGAGGCCCTTCAGCAGGGCATCCAACAGCAGTCACGCCCGTCGCAGACTGCCTTTGGAGACGCACACGTCAAGCGGAGAAGCCTTTGGACAGTCGATCAAGCCGGATTCGTCAGTGCGGGCCGTCTTGAGTTCCCCATTGGCACGGCTCACCAACTCGGTGCCACCCCGCAATGAGTCGGCTACTACGATCGGTGCTCGGCTTTCTTCTGCGGCAACTGTGGTGGCGAGTTCGTCGCCCGCGTCGGCTGCCGAATTAGGCACACCATCTGGGTCGCGCAGTTCGATCTCCACGTCCTCGTCAAGCTTCGGCAGCGGAATCTGACGCGGATTCTGGCCGTGCCGTTTTCTGGCCCAGAAGCCTCGCGGCGGCCGCGGGATATTGTGCTTACGGCAGATTTTTGCCAGGCCCACGTCCGACAGTCCGTAGGTCTTGGCCAACCGGACCATCGGCTCTTGCCATACGAGCTGATAGAGTTCGCTCCGCTTGATCGTCGTCAGAGCGTGCATGGCCATGCCCTTCGCGTGAGTAGCCAGCCGAAGCGCTTTAATAAAAACCAAATCGCCTCCCCAGTAAACCAGCCAACCGCGAATTCTCCACCCGAGGGCTTTTTGGCTTCGTAGGATTAGGCATATCCCTGGTCCACGACGTGGCCATGTCCACCGGAACCCGAGCAGCGGTAGCCATCCTTGGTCTTGTGTTGGTTGAGCTTCGTGTCGTACTTGGTGCGGCGGAACTTCTTCTGGCAGTAGGGACACTGGATGACGTAATACCGCCCATGCCGCCGGGGGCGTCGGGCGGAGCTGGTCCTCCGCCGGGAGACCGGCCTGGCCGGTGGAGGCGACGTGGTCGTCGGGACCGCGTAGATCGGTCCAGCACTGGCAAACTCGATCTGGTACCGGGGCGAAAACGTCTGGTTGGTGACTTCCACGCTCTCGATCCGCTCGACGCGGTAGGAGCGGTGTTCACCGGAGTCAACGCGGATTGCGTGCAGCACCAAGTTGCCGTCGCGGGTCCGCCGCAGCGAGTAGGGCTCGATGACCCGCACACTCCCTCCGTAGCCCAGACGTACGCAGAGGCGGTTGGAGGCCGCGAAGCGGATCGTCTCCAGCGGCACGCCCATGCCCCAAGTACGCACGGTCGGAGGTGGTGCCCATTGCTCCAGGGGTTCCTCGGTTGCGCGGGTGGGCACGCTGGCTAGCGCGGCCACCTCGCGTGTGCCTTCCAGCCACCCGAAGAATTCTTCCAGGGCTGCCCAAAAGTCCGCAAACAGCGGTAACACCGGCAGCTGGTGGGCGAGCATGTTCTCCCAGCTCGTTTCGAGTTCTTCACGAATGCTGGGACCAGAAATTGCCGCCAGGGTGGGAAACGGCACACCTTTGGTCTGGCACTTCTCCACCAGCACTTGCCGCACGTCGGCCGCGCGGGCCGCCAGGTCGGGACGCCGAAAGAGGTTGATCACGTCGTACAGGTCCCGGGGACGGCCTCGCTCCGAGAGGGCGCGGATTTTTTCGGCGAATACCTCCGCAAACGAGTAGCAGGCCACCGTCGCCGGCGGCGGTAATGCGTCGGGGTAAGAGTGTGCGATCGGCCTCGCTTCGGTCGGTCGCACGACTTGTTCCGAGCTGCTCAGGTCGAGTTTGATGCGGTTTGGCTGGGGGATGCCCCGTGGGCCTTGGTAGTAAATGCGGCCGTCGGTGTAGTTGCCCGATGCGTGGCCTCGCAGCAGGGGCGATTGAATCGCGAAGTTGATCCCCGACTCTTCGCCGACCCGCTCCAATAGTTCGTTGAGGATCGGCGTTAACTCCTCAGGGAGGATGGGACCGCCGGGTCGGATCGTGAAATCGAGGTCTTCGGAGAAACGGTAGGTCTCCACGTAGCACTTCTTCAGGCAGGTGCCACCCTTGAAGACCCAGCTGTCGGCCAGGCGCGTCGTCGCTGCCGATGCCCCACAGGACCCACCCCAGGACGTAGTCTTTTTCCACCACCTCCTCGCGGAGTCCCCATTCGCGGACCCGGTCCTGGAGGTCTTGGCGGGTAATCATGAGGGCTCCTGACTCGCGCTGAAGTGCGCATTGACGCGCAAGTTCCAGCGCTTCGTGATTGTGCCGCGGGGTGCAAGTGTTGGGTCCAGGAGACTCAGCCCCTGGCTCTGGCCGGCCAGACACGCTTCGACCACGGCCGGTGCGTCGATGTCCAGGCTTTCCAGCAAATACCCGAGTCGTTTGTATACCGTGTGGTTGCCGCGGCGGAGGATGTAGCTCAACAGCTGCTGGTCGCTGCGGTGCTCCCCACTAAAATATGTGGCCAGCACGTCGGCACACTGCCGGATGCCGCCGCCCAGTCGAGGGTCGTCCAAGATGTCCACCAGCGTCCGGCTGGGATCGGATACGCGGATGCGGACCTGGTCGCGCCACACCGCTCGCGTCCCAAAATGCATTTCGGCACGCAGGTGACGGAGGATAAACACCGTGTCCTGAATACGCTGCTGGCGGCTGCGGATGGTTCGGCCGGTCACGACGACGACGTCACGATAGAGCTGTTCGGTGAGGCCCCAGTGTTCGCAGGCACTCCAACCGGCGATGTAACAGGGAGCGAAGGCGTCGTCGGCCACCGTCCAGGGATCCTCGCGCCGCTGGGAGGGTGCGCTCGCACCCAGCGGCACCGTGACGTAGGCCCCGCGGCGGATGCGGGCCAGCCAACCCCGCGAGGCCAAGTAGGCCAACAGCCTCCGCGCCGGTCCTGCTTCAGCGAAAGGACCTCGGCCGCCTTGGCCGGAGAAAAGGGGCCGTTGGTCGCCCGATGGAGTTTCTCCAGCAGCTGGCGGTTCTGCTGCGGTAATCCCCTGGGCAGGCGTCATGTCGGTATATTGGAAGTGTAATAAGATGGGCTCTATGGAACGTACTGCATTTCTATTATACCACAGCATCGACGACCAGGCAAAGGGCTTCCTTATATTCGTCTCTGGTGCTCTGGGACCAAGTCGCTCTGCTCCCACAGCCAACATCGATCGCGTTCACGCGATATCGCACGTGCACCTAGTTGCCGGAATTAGATGTTGCGTAACAGTTTAGCCGCTTGAAGTTGATCTTGGTGATGTTTGGAGTTGTGGGTTATGAAATCATGCGTACGCAACTTGGCGAGTGAGCATGGTCATGGCCACGGGAACTGTTCTGGAACTCGACGTTGCACTCGGGCCGCAGATCACGGCAGCCGAAGCGAGGGCAATCTTCTCGCAAGGGGAAGAGGCCGTGATCTTTGCGCTGCTCGAATTGGCCAAAGGTTGGGCACGCGCGGAAGGACGCTGCGCTTCGGTGTCGTCGCCCGCCACGCCCTCCGGCATGAGGCCCGTGCATCAGAAGCCGGCCATCAGGAAACGAGCGAAGAAACCGGGGCGCAAGGCTGGTCATCCGGGCAGTCGTCGGTCGGTGCCGGAGCAGATCGACGAGTGGAAAACCCACCGCGCCGCGTGCTGTCCGCATTGTCAGGGGGCCCTGAAACGATGTGCCGCCACGCGACAGCGTTTCACCGAAGATATTCCCGAGGGCATCACGCCGGTCGTCACCGAGCACACGATCCATCGCGACTGGTGCCCGCGGTGCCGGAAGTCGGTCGAACCGGTCGTGCCCGACGCGTTGCCGGGGAGCCAGATCGGCCACCGGGTGTTGACACTTTCCGCCTGGCTGCATTACGGCCTCGGGCAAACCATCGACCACGTGGTGGACGTGTTCAACCATCACTTGCAGATGAAGGTCACGGCGGGCGGATTGCAGCAGTCGTGGTATCGCTTGCAGGAGATTCTGTTTCCCTGGTACGAGCAGATTCAGAACGAAGCGTTGGCGTCGGCGGTGCTGCACGGCGACGAGACGGGCTGGCGTGTGAACGGGAAGGGGCATTGGCTGTGGTGCTTCAGCTACGCTCGCGGCACGTACTACCTGATCGATCGACAGCGGGGTCGGCCGGTGCTGGCGAAGTTCTTCCGTCGGGCGTTCAACGGTACGCTGGTGACCGATTTCTGGGGCGCCTACAACGCGGTGGTTTGCAGCCGGCGACAAGTCTGCCTGGCGCACCTGCTGCGCGACTTGAAACACGTCGAGCAATACAAACACCCCTCGAAAAGCTGGCCGAAATTCGCCAAGAAATTGCGGCGTTTGATCCGCGACGGCCTGCGGCTCAAGAAGCAACAGACCGAGTTGGTCAAGACGGCGTACAGCTCGCGTCGCAACCGTCTGCATGCCCGGCTCGACGCGCTGATCGCCACGCCGTGGAAGGACCCGCAGGCCAAGCGATTGCTCAAGCGTTTTCGGCGACATCGCAACCATCTGTTCACGTTCCTCGACGATCCGGCTGTGCCAGCCGACAACAACCACGGCGAACGGGCGATCCGTCCGGCGGTGATCATCCGCAAGAACAGCTATGGAAATCGCAGCCAGCGCGGAGCCGACTGCCAAGCCGTGCTGATGAGCGTCTATCGCACCTTGAAGCAACGCGGCCATGATCCCCTCGCGACAATCACCAGCGCACTGGCCGAATACCTTACCACCGGAAAACCTCCCGCCTTGCCACCATAACTACTTCAAACGGCTAAACTATTACTACTTTCGAAATTGCAGCTTTCCCGTTGCTGTATCCCAAACCGATACGTGGCCGTCTTGGTCCCGCAAAGTAAACCATTTTCCATCTGCGGAAATATCTGGATAAGTGG
>CAVWRK010000024.1:0-11871 GCA_963757395.1 uncultured Alphaproteobacteria bacterium | reverse complement strand
CTGCCGAATGAGCCGGGCGCGGGGCTCTTGCCAGTCGAGGCAGGAGCCCCGGCCCGCCGCGCCGGCGGAAGGCGCCGCAGCCCCCGGGATTCGGGGCTTGACGCTCGCCGGGCGGGCCTCTACAAGCAGCCGCACTGTTCAGCTGGGTTGCTGGTGGTGAACCGACCGTTCAGACGCAGCATCCACGTTTAAGTCGACAACCAGCGCGACCCCACCTGCAGGCCCTCCCGTCCCGGCGATCCGAGACGGTGGGTCGTGCGGCGCTGTCGTGGCCTCGATGGAGCTTGGAGCCTTGCCGACCATCAATCAGCTCGTCCGCAAGCCGCGGCAGGCGGAGCCGGCGCGCAACAAGGTGCCGGCGCTCGAGGCCTGCCCGCAACGGCGCGGCGTCTGCACCCGGGTCTATACGACCACGCCGAAGAAGCCGAACTCGGCGTTGCGCAAGGTCGCGCGCGTGCGATTGACCAACGGCTTCGAGGTCACCAGCTACATCCCCGGCGAAGGCCACAACCTGCAGGAGCATTCGGTGGTCCTGATCCGGGGCGGGCGGGTCAAGGATCTGCCCGGGGTCCGCTATCACATCATCCGCGGCACGCTCGACACCCAGGGCGTGTCGGGGCGCCGCCAGCGTCGCTCGAAGTACGGCGCCAAGCGGCCGAAGTAGGAAGCAGCCATGGCTCGTCGACGCGCCGCCGACAAACGGGACGTCCTGCCGGATCCCAAATACGGCGATCAGGTGCTGTCCAAGTTCATGAACGCGATCATGCTCGCGGGCAAGAAGTCGGTCGCCGAGCGGATCGTGTACGGTGCTTTGGACAAGATGCAGAGCCGGGCGGGGCGCGACCCGCTCGAGATGTTCCACGGCGCGCTCGAGAACGTCAAGCCGATCCTCGAGGTCCGCTCACGCCGGGTCGGCGGCGCCACCTATCAGGTGCCGGTCGAGGTCCGGCCGTCGCGCCGGCAGGCGCTCGCGATCCGCTGGATCATCGACATCGCCCGCAAGCGCTCGGAGAAGACCATGGTCGACCGTCTGGCGAACGAGCTCCTCGACGCCGCCAACGGCCGCGGCGCCGCCTTCAAGAAGCGCGAGGACACGCTGCGCATGGCCGAAGCGAACCGCGCCTTCTCGCACTACCGCTGGTGAGCGGGCCGGGACGGACGACTTCCATGGCCCGCACCACGCCTCTGGAGCGCTATCGCAACATCGGCATCATGGCGCACATCGATGCCGGCAAGACCACGACCACCGAGCGCGTTCTCTACTACACCGGAAAGTCGTATAAGCTGGGCGAGGTGCACGAGGGCACCGCGACCATGGACTGGATGGAGCAGGAGCAGGAGCGCGGCATCACGATCACCTCGGCCGCCACGACCTGCACCTGGAACGACCACCGGATCAACATCATCGACACGCCCGGCCACGTCGACTTCACGATCGAGGTCGAGCGCTCGCTGCGCGTGCTCGACGGTGCGGTCGCGGTGTTCGATTCGGTTGCCGGCGTCGAGCCCCAGTCGGAGACCGTCTGGCGTCAGGCGGACAAATACCGGGTGCCGCGGATCTGCTTCATCAACAAGATGGACCGGATCGGCGCCGACTTCTTCCGCTGCGTCGCGATGATCCGCGACCGGCTCGGCGCCACGCCGGTGGTCCTCACTCTGCCGGTCGGGGTCGAGTCCGACTACGTCGGCAACATCGACCTTCTGTACCAGCGGGCGGTGATCTGGAAGGACGATACGCTCGGCGCCGAGTACGAGTTGCGGCCGATCCCGGCGGAGCTCGAGGCGCTCTCCGCCGAATACCGCCACGCCCTGATCGAGACCGCGGTCGAGTTCGATGACGACGCGCTCGAGCGCTATCTGGGCGGCGAGGAGCCGGACCCGGACACGCTCAAGCGCTGCATCCGCAAGGGTGCGCTCGCCCACAAGCTGGTGCCGGTGCTGTCCGGCTCGGCGTTCAAGAACAAGGGCGTGCAGTCGCTGCTCGACGCCGTGGTCGACTATCTGCCCTCGCCGCTCGACGTGCCCCCGATCCAAGGCGTCCGGCCCGGCTCCGACGAGGTCGTCGAGCGGCGCACGGGCGACGACGAGCCGTTCGCCGCTCTCGCCTTCAAGATCATGACCGATCCGTTCGTCGGCACCCTGTCGTTCATCCGGGTGTACTCGGGCGTGGTCGAGAGCGGCTCCTACATGATGAATACGGTCAAGGACCAGCGGGAACGCATCGGCCGCATCCTGCAGATGCACGCCAACACCCGCGAGGAGGTCAAGGACGCCCGCGCTGGCGACATCGTGGCCCTGGTCGGGCTCAAGAACACCACCACCGGCGATACCCTCTCGGACGTCAATCGCCAGGTGATCCTGGAGCGGATGGACTTTCCCGACCCGGTGATCGAGGTCGCGGTCGAGCCGAAGACCAAGGCCGATCAGGAAAAGCTGTCCTCGGCGCTGGCCAAGCTCGCGGCCGAGGACCCGTCATTCCGGGTCGGGGTCGACGCCGAGTCCGCGCAGACCGTGATCAAGGGCATGGGCGAGCTCCATCTCGAGATCATCGTCGATCGCCTGAAGCGCGAGTTCAAGGTCGACGCCAATGTCGGCGCGCCGCAGGTCGCCTACCGGGAGACCATCACGCGCGCGGCCGAGGTCGACTACACCCACCGCAAGCAGACCGGCGGCGCCGGGCAGTTCGCGCGGGTCAAGCTGCGGTTCGAGCCGGGCCAGCGGGGCTCGGGCTTTGTGTTCACCAACAAGGTGGTCGGCGGCTCGGTGCCGCGCGAATACGTGCCGGGGGTCCAAAAAGGGCTCGCGTCTGCCATGCAGAGCGGCGTGCTCGCCGGCTTCCCGATGGTCGATCTGGCCGCCACGCTGCTGGACGGTGCCTATCACGAGGTCGACAGCTCGGTGATGGCGTTCGAGATCGCGGCCCGCGCCGCCTTTCGCGAGGGCATCACCAAGGCGGCGCCGGTCCTGCTCGAGCCGGTCATGTCGGTCGAGGCGGTGACGCCCGAGGACTACATGGGCGACATCATCGGCGATCTGAACAGCCGCCGGGGCCACATCACCGGTATGCAGCCGCGCGCCAATGCCCAGGTGATCACCGCCATGGTGCCGCTCGCGACCATGTTCGGCTACGTCAACACCCTCCGGTCGCTGTCCCAGGGCCGGGCGCAGTTCACGATGACATTCGACCATTACGAGCCGGTGCCGCAGGTCGTGGCCCACGAGATCCAGGCGAAATACGCCTGAGCCCGACCTGGCAGCCAGCACGAGACGGAGACCGAAGAGCGATGTCGAAGGCGAAGTTTCAGCGGACGAAGCCGCATGCGAATGTGGGCACGATCGGTCACGTGGACCATGGCAAGACGACGCTGACGGCGGCGATCACGAAGATTCTGGCGGAGACCGGGGGGGCGACCTACACGAGCTACGACCAGATCGACAAAGCACCCGAGGAGAAGGCGCGCGGGATCACGATCAACACCGCGCATGTCGAGTATCAGACCGCGAACCGGCACTACGCCCACGTCGACTGCCCGGGGCACGCCGACTACGTCAAGAACATGATCACCGGGGCGGCCCAGATGGACGGGGCGATCCTGGTGGTGAGCGCGGCCGACGGTCCGATGCCGCAGACGCGCGAGCACATCCTGCTGGCGCGCCAGGTGGGGGTGCCGGCGATCGTGGTCTATCTGAACAAGGTCGACCAGGTGGACGATCCGGAGCTGTTGGAGCTGGTCGAGCTGGAGGTTCGGGAGCTTTTGTCGACCTATGATTTTCCGGGCGACGACATTCCGATCGTCAAGGGGTCGGCGTTGTACGCGCTCGAGGGTCGGGGCGATGCGGAGCTGGGCAAGGGCTCGGTTCTGGAGCTGATGCAGGCGGTTGACGCGTACATACCGCAGCCGCAGCGGGCGATGGACCGGCCGTTTTTGATGCCGATCGAGGACGTGTTTTCGATTTCGGGCCGGGGCACGGTGGTGACCGGGCGGGTCGAGCGGGGGATCATCAACGTCGGCGAGGAGGTCGAGATCGTCGGCATCAAGACGACCCAGAAGACGGTGTGCACCGGGGTCGAGATGTTCCGAAAGCTGCTGGATCGGGGCGAGCCCGGGGACAACGTCGGCGTGCTCTTGCGGGGCGTGAAGCGGGACGACGTCGAGCGGGGTCAGGTGTTGTGCAAGCCCGGGTCGATCACGCCGCACACGCGCTTCAACGCCGAGACCTATGTGTTGACGAAGGAGGAGGGCGGTCGGCACACGCCGTTTTTCTCGAACTACCGGCCGCAGTTTTTTTTCCGGACGACGGACGTGACCGGGACGATCGAGCTGCCGGACGGGACCGAGATGGTGATGCCGGGCGACAATGTGACGATGAAGGTGAACCTGATTGCGCCGATCGCGATGGAGGAGGGTCTCCGGTTCGCGATCCGCGAAGGCGGCCGCACCGTCGGCGCCGGCGTCGTCGCCTCGATCATCGAGTGAGGCTGAACCAGGTGAGCATTGGGTAGAGCGAACGCCATGGACACGCAGAACATACGGATCCGCCTGAAGGCGTTCGATCACCGGGTGCTCGATCAGTCGGCGCGCGAGATCGTGAGCACGGCGAAACGGACCGGGGCGCGGGTGCGCGGGCCGATCCCGCTGCCGACCCGGACCGAGCGGATCACCGTGCTGCGCTCGCCGCACGTCGACAAGAAGTCGCGCGAGCAGTTCGAGATCCGGACCCACAAGCGGCTCCTGGACATCGTGGATCCGACGCCCCAGACGGTCGACGCGCTGATGAAGCTCGATCTCGCGGCCGGCGTCGACGTCGAGATCAAGGTCTGAGGCCAGGAGCGGGACAACCACCATGCGTACCGGATTGTTGGCGGAGAAGCTCGGCATGACCCGGCTGTTCGGCGAGGACGGCAGCCATAGCCCGGTCACCGTGCTGCGCGTCGAGGGCTGCGAGGTGGTCGCCGCGAGGCGACCGGAGCGCGAGGGCTATTGCGCGGTCCAGCTCGGCGTCGGCAAGGCCAAGACCAAGAACGTCACCAAGCCCATGCGGGGCCATTTCGCCAAGGCGAACGTCGTGCCCAAGGCTCGGCTTGCCGAGTTCCGGGTCAGTGAGGACGCGCTGCTGGAGCCGGGAACGGCGCTCTCGGTCGAGCATTTCGTGGTCGGCCAGTACGTCGACGTCGCCGGCACCAGCATCGGCAAGGGCTTCGCCGGGGCGATGAAGCGCTGGGGCTTTCACGGCCTCAGGGCGAGCCACGGTGTCTCGGTCTCGCATCGCTCGCATGGCTCGATCGGCCAGTGCCAGGACCCGGGCAAGGTGTTCAAGGGCAAGAAGATGGCCGGCCACATGGGCGACCGCCGGGTTACGGTGCAGAACCTCGAGGTGGTGGGCGTCGACAAGGAGCGCGGCCTGGTCCTGGTCAAGGGCGGGGTGCCGGGCGCCAAGGGCGGCTATGTCCGGATCACCGACGCGGTCAAGCGCGCGCTGCCCAAGGAGGCACCGCAGCCGGCCGGCGTGATCCGGCCGGCGAGCCCGGCGGCGCCGACCGAAGCCGGCGCCGGGGAGTAGCCGGATGGAGGTCGCGGTCACCACGCTCGATCAGGGCGACGCCGGCACGATCGAGCTCAGCCCGGCGGTGTTCGGCCAGGCGGTGCGCAGCGACGTGCTCCATCAGGTCGTGCGTTGGCAGCTGGCCAAGCGCCGCCAGGGCACCCACAAGGCCAAGACCCGCGGCGAGGTCAAGGCGACCACGCGCAAGATGTACAAGCAGAAGGGCACCGGCCGGGCGCGTCACGGCGCCGCCTCGGTGCCGCAGTTCCGGGGCGGCGGCAAGGCGTTCGGCCCGACGCCCCGCGACCACGCGATCGACCTGCCCAAGAAGGTGCGAAAGCTCGGGCTCAAGGTGGCGCTTTCGAGCAAGCTCGCCGACGGCAAGCTGGTGGTCCTCGACCGGGCGGCGCTCGCCGAGCCCAAGACCAAGCAGCTGGCCACCCGGCTCGACCGGCTCGGATGGTCGTCGGTACTGCTGCTGGACGGGCCGGAGTTCGATCAGAACTTTTCACGCGCGGCGCAGAATCTGGTCGGTGTGCAGCTGATGGCGGTGGCCGGGGCCAACGTCTACGACATCCTCCGCCGCGACCTCCTGGTGCTGACCCGGGATGCGGTGCGCCAGCTCGAGGAGCGCCTGGCATGAACCTCGAGCGGATGTACGAGATCATCCTGGGGCCGGTGATCACCGAGAAGTCGACCCAGGGCTCGGAGCACAATCAGGTCACCTTCCGGGTGCGCAAGGAGGCGACCAAGCCCGACATCAAGCTTGCGGTCGAGGGTCTGTTCGGGGTCAAGGTCAAGGCGGTCAACACCCTCAACCGGAAGGGCAAGGTCAAGAAGTTCAAGGGTCGGCCTGGCAAGCGCAACGACGTCAAGAAGGCGATCGTGACGCTCGAGGAAGGCCAGAGCATCGACATCACCACGGGCATCTGAGGGCGGGAACCTCGAAGATGGCATTGAAGAGCTACAAGCCGGTCACGCCGTCGCTCCGCCAGCTGGTGCTGGTCGACCGCTCGGAGCTGTGGCGGGGCAAGCCGGTCAAGCGCTTGACCGAGGGCCTCTCAAAGTCCGGCGGGCGTAACAACCACGGCCGGATCACCGCCTGGCACCGCGGCGGCGGGCACAAGCGACGCTACCGGCTGATCGATTTCAAGCGGAAGAAGTTCGGGGTCCAGGGCACGGTCGAGCGTCTCGAGTACGACCCCAACCGCTCGGCGTTCATCGCGCTCATCCGCTACGCCGACGGCGAGGTCGCCTACATCCTGGCGCCGCAGCGGCTCAGCGTCGGCGACCCGGTGATCGCCGACGAGCGGGTCGACGTCAAGGCGGGCAACGCGGCGCCGCTCAAGAACATCCCGATGGGCACGATCATCCACAACGTTGAGCTCAAGCCGGGCAAGGGCGGCCAGCTCGCCCGCGCCGCCGGCACCTACGTCCAGCTGGTCGGCCGCGATGCCGACTACGCCCAGCTCCGCCTCGCCTCGGGCGAGATCCGCCGGGTGCGCGCCGAATGCATGGCCTCGATCGGCGCCGTCTCCAACCCCGATCACCAGAACGTCAACTACGGCAAGGCCGGGCGCATGCGCTGGCTGGGCCGGCGGCCGCATGTGCGCGGCGTCGCCATGAACCCGGTCGACCACCCGCACGGCGGCGGCGAGGGCCGAACCTCGGGCGGTCGCCACCCGGTCACCCCCTGGGGCAAGCCGACCAAGGGCGCACGCACGCGGCGGAACAAGAAGACCGCCGGCCTGATCGTGCGCTCGCGCCACCTGGCCAAGAAGAGGGGAGGCTGAGCCCCATGTCCCGCTCGGTTTGGAAGGGCCCCTTCGTCGACGGCTATCTGCTCGCCAAGGCGGAGAAGGCGAGGTCCTCGACGCGCAACGAGATCATCAAGACCTGGTCCAGGCGCTCGACCATCGTGCCCGAGTTCGTCGGCCTGACCTTCGCGGTCTACAACGGCCACAAGTTCCTGCCGGTGTACGTCACCGAGAACATGGTCGGGCACAAGCTCGGCGAGTTCTCGCCGACCCGGACCTACCATGGCCACGGCGCCGACAAGAAGGCGCGCCGGCGGTGAGCGGGGGAAGCGGCGATGGGCAAGCCTAAGCACGAGCGCGCGCTGCCTGACAACCAGGCGATGGCGATGGCGCGTCAGCTGCGCACGAGCCCGCGCAAGCTCAACCTGGTCGCGCAGCTGATCCGCGGCCTCAAGGCCGAGCAGGCGCTCCACCAGCTGACCTTCAGCCGCCGGCGGATCGCGGGCGAGGTCAAGAAGGTGCTGATGTCGGCGATCGCCAACGCCGAGAACAACCACGACCTCGATGTCGACCGCCTGGTGGTGGCCGAGGCGAGCGTCGGCAGGTCGCTGGTCATGAAGCGGTTCCGCGCCCGGGCGCGCGGCCGTGTTGGCCGGATCGAGAAGCCGATCTCCCGCCTTCGGATCGTGGTCGAGGAACGTGAGGAGGCAGCCTGATGGGTCACAAGGTCAATCCGATCGGGCTCCGGCTCGGCATCAACCGGACCTGGGACTCGCGCTGGTACGCGGGCCACCAGTATCGCGATCTGCTGAACGAGGATCTCGCGATCCGCGCCTATCTGCACAAGCGCCTGAAGCAGGCGGGGGTCAGCAAGATCGTGATCGAGCGGCCGGCGAAGAAGGCCAGGATCTCGATCCACACCGCGCGGCCGGGCGTCGTGATCGGCAAGAAGGGCCAGGAGATCGAGGCGCTCAGGCGGGAGCTCGCCAAGCGGTGCACGGGTGATGTGCACCTGAACATCGTCGAGATCCGCAAGCCCGAGATCGATGCCCGCCTGGTCGCCGAGAACATCGCCCAGCAGCTCGAGCGCCGGGTGACCTTCCGTCGGGCCATGAAGCGGGCGGTCCAGTCGGCGATGCGGCTTGGCGCCCAGGGTATCCGGGTCGCCTGCCAGGGCCGGCTCGGCGGCGCCGAGATCGCGCGCGGCGAGTGGTATCGCGAGGGCCGGGTGCCGCTGCATACGCTGCGCGCCGACATCGACTTCGGGCGGGCGACGGCGTTCACGCCTTACGGCACCAACGGCGTCAAGGTCTGGGTGTTCAAGGGCGAGATCATGGAGCACGACCCGACCGCCCACGACCGCCGGCTCAGCGAGACCTCTTCGGTGCGCAGCTGACGGAGGGCCTGGATCATGATGCAACCCAAGCGGACCAAATACCGCAAGCGCCACAAGGAGCGCAACGACGGCCTGACCAAGGCCGGGGCGGAGCTCAACTTCGGCGCCTTCGGCATGAAGGCCACCACCAACGCGCGCGTCACCGCGCGCC
This sequence comes from uncultured Alphaproteobacteria bacterium, assembly GCA_963757395.1. Lineage (GTDB taxonomy): Bacteria > Pseudomonadota > Alphaproteobacteria > Geminicoccales > Geminicoccaceae > DATAOG01. Next base: position 3,023 of record CAVWRK010000024.1, on the reverse strand, counting down.
AGATCGAGGCCGCGCGGCGCGCGATCACACGTCATCTGAAGCGCGCTGGCCGGATCTGGATCCGGATCTTCCCGGACCGGCCGGTGAGCAAGAAGCCGGCCGAGGTGCGCATGGGTAAGGGCAAGGGCTCGGTCGAGTACTGGGTCGCCCCGGTCAAGGCCGGCCGGATCATGTTCGAGATCGACGGCGTGCCCTCGGGGCTGGCCCAGGAGGCGATCCGCCGGGGCGCCGCCAAGCTGCCGTTGCATACCCGCTTCGTGGCGCGGGTCGGCGAGGAGCTGGGGCTGTGAAGGCGAGCGAGGTCCGGGCCAAGAGCGGCGACGAGCTGCAGGGGCAGCTGCTGCAGCTGAAGAAGGAGCAGTTCAACTTGCGTTTCCAGAAGGCGACCGGCCAGCTCGAGAACACCAGCCGGGTGCGCGCGGTCCGCCGCGACATCGCACGCATCAAGACGATCCTCGCCGCCCGCCCGGCGGCGGGTTGAGGAGCGCGGCCATGCCACGTCGGGTTCTCCAGGGTACCGTGGTCAGTGACAAGGCCGACAAGACGGTCGTCGTCCGGGTCGACCGTCGGGTGATGCATCCGCTGTACAAGAAGTACATCAATCGCTCGAAGCGCTATGCGGCGCACGACGAGACCAACCGTTACAAGGTCGGTGACCTGGTCCGGATTTAGGAATGCCGGCCGATCTCCAGGCGCAAGCGCTTCGAGGTCGTGTGGGAACCGCCGGCCGCGCCCGACGCACCGGTGAGCTGAGGCTGGGACCATGATCCAATCGGAGACGAACCTCGAGGTCGCGGACAACTCCGGCGCGCGCCGGGTGCAATGCATCCGCGTGCTCGGCGGCTCGCGCCGCAAGTTTGCCAGCATCGGCGACGTGATCGTGGTCGCGGTCAAGGAGGCGATCCCGCGCGGCAAGGTCAAGAAGGGCGACGTCCACAAGGCGGTGATCGTGCGCACGGCGAAGGAGATTCACCGCGCGGACGGCAGCGCGATCCGCTTCGACAAGAATGCCGCGGTGCTGATCAACCCGCAGGGCGAGCCGATCGGCACCCGGATCTTCGGGCCGGTGACGCGCGAGCTGCGGGCGAAGCGCTTCATGAAGATCATCTCCCTGGCGCCGGAAGTCCTCTGAGAGCCCGTGAGTTCGAGCAAGAAGACCGAGTGATGGCCAAGAAATTCAAGATCAAGAAGGGCGACCGGGTGGTCGTGGTCACCGGCCGCGACCGTGGCAAGCAGGGCGAGGTGCTACGGGTGTTGCGCCAGGAGGACCGGTTGGTGGTGCAAGGCGTCAACATGGTCAAGCGGCACCAGCGGCCGGCGGCCGGGCACGCCGGGGGCATCATCGACAAGGAGGCCTCGATCCACATCTCGAACGTGGCCCACCTCGATCCGGCCAGCAACCGGCCGACCCGGGTCGGCTACAAGTTCCTCGACGAAGACCGCAAGGTGCGCATCGCCAAGCGTTCCGGCGAAGTGATCGACCGCTAGGAGGTACCGCGATGGCCCGGTTGCATGAACAGTACCTCGCGGTCGTCCGCGGCGAGCTGCAGGCGCAGTTCAACTACGAGAATCCGATGCAGATTCCCAAGCTCGACAAGATCGTGCTCAACATGGGGGTCGGCGAAGCGACCCAGGACCAGAAGAAGCTGCAGGCGGCGATCAACGAGATGGCGCTGATCAGTGGTCAGAAGCCGGTGATCCGGCGGGCACGCAAATCGGTCGCCAACTTCAAGCTGCGGGAAGGCATGGCGATCGGCTGCAAGGTGACCTTGCGTCGGCAGCGGATGTACGAGTTCCTCGACCGGCTCATCAACATCGCCCTGCCGCGGGTTCGTGACTTCCGTGGCGTGTCGCCAAAAAGTTTTGACGGCAGAGGTAATTACGCGATGGGCTTGAAGGAGCAGATCATCTTTCCCGAGATCAACTACGACGACGTGGACGAGACCCGTGGCATGGATGTGGTGATTTGCACGACCGCGTCCAACGATGCGGAGGCGCGGGCGTTGCTCGAGCATTTCCGCATGCCCTTTGCGAGCTGAGAGGAGCCCCCGCGCATGGCGAAGAAGAGCGCCATCGAGAAGAACCGCAACCGGCGTCGGCTGGTCGAGCGCTACGCCGGCAAGCGCGCCGAGCTGCGGACCGTCGCCCGGGACCGCGACGCGCGAGCCCGAGGAGCGGTTCGAGGCGACCCTGGCGCTGGCCGCGCTGCCGCGCAACGGCGCCAAGATCCGGCTGCGCAACCGCTGCACCTTGACCGGACGGCCGCGCGGCTATCATCGCAAGTTCGGCCTGTCGCGCATCGCATTGCGCGACCTGGGCTCCGCCGGGCAGATCCCGGGCCTGGTCAAGGCGAGCTGGTAAGTGTGGGCGAGCTGGTAGTGCGGGCGGGCGCGAGACCGAGAAGGGAGAGCCACGGATGGCGCTGAGTGATCCTTTGGGCGATATGCTGACCCGGATTCGGAACGGCCAGGCGGCGCACAAGCCGGCGGTCAACAGTCCGGCTTCGCGGCTGCGCGTCAACGTCCTCGAAGTGCTCCAGCGTGAAGGCTACATCCGCGGCTATCGGCGCGAGGAGGTCGGCCACGGCGAGCTGTCGATCGAGCTCAAGTACCACAATGGCGAGCCGGTGATTTGCGAGCTGCGCCGTGTCTCCAAGCCGGGTCGGCGGATTTATTCCGCGGTCAAGGATCTGCCGCGGGTCTACAACGGCCTCGGGATCGCCATCCTGTCGACGCCGCGCGGCGTCATCTCTGACGCCGAGGCGCGCGAGGCGCATGTCGGCGGCGAAATTCTCTGCACGGTGTTCTGAGCATGTCACGGATCGGCAAACATCCCGTCACCATCCCCGATGGCGTCAAGGTCACCCTGGACGGCCAGACGGTGCGCGTGACCGGCAAGCTCGGGGAGCTCAGCCAGAGCCTGCCGGCCGAGGTCGAGGTCGCGCGCGAGAACGGCGGCATCACGGTGCGGCCGCGCGGCGACAGCAAGCGCGCCCGGGCGATGTGGGGGCTGGCCCGGACGCT
>CAVWRK010000023.1:0-35209 GCA_963757395.1 uncultured Alphaproteobacteria bacterium | reverse complement strand
GGCTCCCCGAAATCGATCATGCTTCATCCTTCGTTGAAACTAAGTGCGCGGGGCCACCCTTGTGACGTACCAAAATGGGCGTGGTTCGGTTGCGTCAGAGACAGGCGGCAGAGAGAGCCGGAGAACGGTCCGAAATGGGCCTGTGCGCCGGTCTCGATGGTTCGGATACATGGCCCGGAACGCCCGCATTCTGTGCCGTTCCCGTCATCCGCGGTACGCTCAAAAAGAATGTCCCGACTGAGGAGACTGGCGGAGGGGATGTCCGCCGTTCGGGTGTCCGTCGGCATCCAGCGCTGGCCAACAACGCCACGTATGACAACCGGTTGGTGCGGACCATCGTCCGGTCTCGTCGCTTGCAATCCGGCTACATCCCACATAGTTTGTTGGCTGAAATGTGGGATGAGCGATGAAGCCCAGAGGCCAGCACCCGGACAAGGCGCTCTCGGCGGTTCGCGTCAGGGCGGTCGCCGAGCCCGGCCGCTACGCCGACGGCAACGGCCTCTACCTTGTGGTCGACCCGTCGGGTGCGAAGCGGTGGGTCTTGCGCACCGTTGTCCGCGGCAAGCGCCGAGACGTCGGGCTCGGCGGGTTGCGTTTGGTTTCGCTGGCCGAGGCCCGGGAACAGGCGCTGGCGTTCCGGAAGCTGGCGCGGAACGGCGGCGACCCGCTGGCGGAGCGCCGGAGGCACCGGCGGCTGATCCCGACCTTCGAGGAGGCGGCGCGGTCGGTGCACGGCGAGCACTCGGTAGCGTGGAGGAACGCGAAGCACGCAGCGCAGTGGTTCAGCACGCTGGCCCAGTATGTCTTCCCGACGATCGCTGGCCGGCGGGTCGATCAGATTGAGACCCCGGACATCCTCAGGGTGCTCGCGCCCATCTGGCTCACCAAGCCTGAGACCGCGCGGCGGGTCCGCCAGCGGATAGGTACCATCCTCGACTGGGCGAAGGCCGCGGGTTTTCGCGACGGTGAGAACCCGGTCGCGGGCGTTGCCAAGGGACTGCCCAAGCAGCCGGACCGCAAGGCCCACCACGCGGCCCTCCCCTACGCGGAGGTGCCTGGCTTCGTCGCGGCGCTGGATGAGGTCGACATCAGCTGGTCCGCGCGGCTGGCCTTCGAGTTCGTGGTGCTCACTGCGACGCGCACCAGCGAAGCGCTTGCGGCGAGGTGGAACGAGATCGACCTCGACGGCGAGACCTGGACGATCCCGCCCGAACGCACGAAGACCGCACGGCGGCACAGGGTCCCGCTGTCGAGGCGCTGCCTGGAGATTTTGGCCGATGCCCGGGAGCTATCGTGCGGCAGCGAGTACGTCTTCCCAGGTCGGTCAGCGGGCAAGCCGCTGTCGAACATGGCCCTCCTGATGACGCTGCGGCGCATGGGCCTCAACGTGACGGCGCACGGGTTCCGCAGCTCGTTCCGGGACTGGGCATCCGAGCAGACCAGCTTCCCCCGCGAGGTGTGCGAGCTGGCCCTCGGCCACAGCGTGACGAACAAGACAGAGGCCGCCTACCGGCGGGGCGACCTGTTTGACAAGCGACGCGACCTCATGACGGCGTGGGCGAGGTTCGCAAGCTCCGCACCAGCGGACGTGGTCCCGATTCGCGTCACCAAGAAAGCAGAACGGCAAAGTAACTATGCATGACCCAGAAGCTGTCTACGGCAGAGCGGATTTTGCGCACTGGAGCAAGGCTGTTTATTGGAGGGATTCCAGAGGCTGTGGCCTTATTATTTGGAGAAGATCCCGAAATTGTGCAAAGAAGTATGATAAAAGGGCGACGTCGCATTCAACCATTTGCCGGAGAATATGATAAGATTTGTGATCTAGCAAATAGAGCTGTACATGCTAAGCAACTAACTGCCTATGTATCACCTGGAGTTTTCTTGGCGTGGGCACAACGTAACAAGATCGACTATCCTCATGAGCTCGAAACCCAAGTCTTGCTGTATGGCCACAAGATAGCGGACTGGCAAAGCGGTTACGAAAATCTAGAAAAACGATACCACGAGAAAGAACGAGAAATAGCGGTTTTGACCCAAAGCCAGGATGCTCTTCTTCTCCGAATTAACGGCCTGGAAGAACAAATGCAACAGACCGCACCCAAATCGTTAGGGACGAGAGAACGGGATAGTGTCATGAAACTGATTATCGGCATGGCGATCCAGGGATACAAATATAATCCGGTGGCAGCCCGAAATGAAGCGATAGGAGATATCTGCAGTGATCTCGCCCAGTTAGGGCTTCTCCTCGATCCCGATACTGTCCGCAAATGGCTGCGGGAGGCGACGGAGCTTCTGCCACGACAGGACAGCGGCTCAGAATAAAATGGGCTGAGAAGCAGCGAACAGCACGTGGGGCCGGAGCGGCTCGAGCCCTGGCCCGCTTACCCGAATTCGGTTTGCTGCTAGCCGAATTCGGCCTCACCAGTTTTTGGACAAGTCAGGATCGCGCCGTCTTACGTAAGACGGAGCCGATCCATGTCGAACAACACGTTCCTTCCGGAGACCGGGTTCGTCCGGTTGCCCTCCATCATAGGCCCGGGTAGGCCGATCCCAGTGAGCAAATCGACTTGGTGGGAAGGGACCCGGTCTGGCCGCTACCCCAAGCCCGTCAAGCTGGGACCCCGCATCACCGCGTGGCGGGTCGAAGATATCCGAGCGCTGATCGAGGCCGCCGCAAATCCTGCCAGCCAAGATAGCCTTGACTTCGCGCCGAAGGCTGCAGGAGCCGGCAGGGCTCCGGCTTCTGATGCCTGCACGAACCGAACCCAGGCGAGGCCAACGCGCCTCGATACGGATCGCATCCGCCCAGTTGTCGGTCGCTCCTCAGCAAAGAGCGCCGAGAAACATGCTCGAGCCCGCCTCAAGCAGCGGGGCCGCCGCACCGAGCGGGAGGGCGCGCCATGACCGGCGAGCCTGACCATGTCGCCCAGCTGCGCACCAGCACCGCACACACAGTGCTGTTCGCCCTGGCAATCGGCAGCAAGGCCCGGGGTTGTCCCCCATCCGGCTCGCGGGGTGCGGGCTGGGAACGACGCGCGGCATCGCGGGGCCGTCCCATGACCCTGGACCTCGCCGCGATCGCTCGCGCCTTCGATCGGAGCGCCAACGTAAAGCCGGGCGCAACCTCGATCTCGGTGGCCTGCCCGCTCTGCGGCTACAACGCGAGCAGTTGCACCATCACGATCAAGTGCGGGCGGTTGCTGGTGCACTGCCATGCTGGCTGCGACCAGCGCCGGCTGTTCGCCGCGGTGGTCGAGATGGCGCGCCTCGGTTGCGAGCGACCGGCGTGCTGGCAGCGCCCAGCGGCGGCGCGCGCCCCTATGTCGTTGCAGGAGGATCTGGCGGCCGAGGGCGAGCGCCTGCCTTTTTTTGCCGCTGTTCAAGCTGCTGGCTCTATCAGGCAATCGACGTCGCTGATCACCCGATCGCGCGACGCTACCTCGAGGGCCGTCGGTGTGTGATCCCGCCCCGCGGTCCGCGCTCCGCGCGGTCGATGCTGCCTACCACCCAATGACTGGGACCAGCTGGCCGGCCCTGGTCGCCCTGGTCGTGGACATGGCCCGCACATGCAGAGCGCACGTTTCACACCACGTTCCTGACGCAGACGGCGGCGGCAAGGCGCCTGTCGAGCCGTCGCGACTGTTCGCGAAGGGCCTGCCGTCCAAGGGCGTCGTCCGCCTGACCGAGCACTTCGTTGAGGCGGGGCCCTTCGGTCGGGGCGAACTCGGCGTCGCCGAGGGGATCGAGAGCGCGCTCGCCCTCGCCCACGCCGTGCCGATCGTCTGGGCCTGCCTCACTGCCGGCAATCTTGCCGAGCTGCTGGTGCCAGCTCTGCCGCCACGCACCCTCACGATCGCCGTCGACCGCGACCAGGCGGGCGAGCGGGCGGCCGTGGTCTGCGCTCGGCGCTGGAAGGCCGCCGGCATCCGGGTCCGCATGGTCAGGCTGGCAAGTCGGCGACGTGAACGACCTTGTGATGGGAACCGAGCCATGACGGGCCGTTTTCGAGGACATCATCGAGGAGTTCGACGACCAGAATGAGATGGACCCGGAGCCCCCGGGGGGCGACATGCCGTCGGCAAGGCCATACCCGATCGACGCCCTGCCCGCGCTCATGCGGGACGCCGTGGTCGAATACCAAGCCTACGGCCAGCAGCCGGTGGCGATGGTCGCGACCTCGGCACTGTCGGCCCTCTCACTGGCGGCGCAACACCTAGCGGACGTCGGCCGGGACCCTGAGCTCGTAGGGCCGTGCTCGCTAAACACGCTGACGGTAGCAGTCTCGGGGGAGCGCAAAACGAGCGCCGATCGCGGGTTCACGGCCGGCCTCCGCCGGCTCGAAGACGCTAAGCGGTCGGAGGCCACCGAGGCGATGATCAAGCACCGAGTGGCCATGCTCGACTTCAAGCACAAGCGGGACGCCCTGGACGGCAGGCTCAAAGAGGCGCGCCGGGGCGCCAAGGGCGCGACCAACAAGGGCGTGGACGCGATCACGCGCGCGCTCGAGGATCTAGACCTCGCCGAGCCGGTGGCCCCGCCTGAGCGGATCATGTTCCACAGCGACAGCACCTCGGAGCGCCTGGCGCTCGACCTAGCGGCCGGTTGGCCGAGTGCGTCCGTCTGGTCCAACGAGGGCGGGATCATCGCCGGCGGCCACGCGATGCGCGATGAGACCGCCATGGCGACGATCGCGCTCCTCAACTGCCTGTGGGATGGTCAGCCCTACCGCCGGCGGCGCGCGCGCGCCGAAAGCTGCGAGCTGCGCGGCGTCGGGTCACCTGCGCCATCATGATGCAGCCGCTCGTGTTCAGGCACCTCGCCAAGCTGGCGGTGGCGCCGTCCGGGGCATGGGGCTGCTTCGCGCGGTTCCTGCTCGCCTGGCCGGCATCAACGATGGGCACGCGGCCGTACAAGGCGCCGGCGCCGGGCACGCCCGCCATGGCGGCGTTCCAGGACCGCCTGGTCGAACTGCGTCGATCGAGCCGGACTTCCCCGAGGACGAGCGCGGGCGGACGGTCTACGAGCTCCTCGTCGAGCCGTTGCCGTGGCGCCGGCCTTCGAGGTGTGGCGACAGTTCCACGACGACGTCGAGCGCGAGCTGGGCGACGAGGGCGACTTTGCGGATGTACGCGACGTGGCGGCCAAGGTCGCCGACAACGCCGCCCGGATCGCCTGCCTGTTCCACGTCTTCGATCATGGCCCGGCCGGCGCGGTCGGCGCCGAACACATGCGGGCCGGCACGGCGCTCGGCGCCTGGCACCTCTACGAGGCCCAGCGCGTCTTCGGCTTGGCCAAGCAGGACGAGGAGACCGAGGCGGCGGTCGCCCTGCTCAAGTGGATGCTCGGCAGCAAGAGCGACCTGTTCGGAGCGCGCGACATCCAGCGCGGCGCGCCGAGGGCCCTGCGGCGCGACGGCGGGCTCAGGTCCAAGGCCATCGGGCTGCTGGTCGACAAGTATTGGCTGACCGAGGAGACGGCGCAGGGGATCGACCTTTACCGCCTGCACCCCAAGGCCAGGAGCTTCGCGAAGCAGTTCGGGCTGACCTGATCGGCGCGCTCGACCGCTGGCTCGACTTCCGAAGCCGCACTCGGGCGCCGCGCGCGAGCCCGTGCGACGTGCGACACGTGCGACAGACCCCTCAACGCCGCGGAAACCCTTAGACACAGCGTCGCATCGCTTCGTGCGACATGCGTGCGACACTGCACACCATTACAAGCGGCACCCGTGAAATGTCGCACGTGTCGCACGGGCGTCGCAGCCCTTGGCGACACGCAATCCAAGGCAGGCCGCGGGGTTGGCCAGCCCGTCGCACGTGTCGCACGGCCCGAGGGCGAGATGCGCGTCGCTTGGCAAGGTTGGAGCGAGCGGACGCCGCGCTCGGTGCGGGACTACCTAATCGACCTGGCCGCCTACCGGGCGCACCAGCATGAGGTGCCTGGGCCGTGCCAAGTGCGGCGATACCGTGTTCTGGCGCATCGAGCGCGGCGCGCCCTGGCGCTGCCGGACGTGCGAGCGGCCGGACGCTGGGTTCAAGGTGCAGTGGCTCGTGGTCGGCGCCGGCCCGATGGAGAGAGCGGTCGCCAAGGATCGCGAGCGTTCTTGTGCCAAGCCCGGCTGCGACCTCCTGCCCGCGCGTGGGGGTCCGATGGTTCCGCGTGGTGCGATGAGCACGGCCACGAGTGGCTGCAGCAGCAACGAGGGGACTGGGGATGAGCAGCGTTCACATGTCGCCCTGGTGGGCGCTGGTCGACTTCGCCAACGAGCGAGGCTGGACCACCGTCATCACCGCGCGCGGGCGGTTGCGTCTCACCAAGCCCGGCGCCGTCGTCTTCGGCCCCCCACAGGATGCCGATGTCGCCGCTTGTAAAGCGACGATCGCCATCCTCGGTGAGGCCGATGGCTTCATGGCGGCGGCCCGTGACGGGAAGTCGAGCGAGTGACGCTAAAGCATGAGATCCACGGCGTGGCCGCCGAGCGCGGCCACACCACGTTCGCCGAGCCGCGCAGCTCGAAGGCTTCGCGGGCGACTGCGAGATGCCGGTCCTGCCCAACGTCGTCCTCTGGAGCCTGTTCGCCTGCGATCCGGAGACGCTCCAGGTCGAGACGAGCTTGCTCGGCAGCTACAGCGGCGGGGGCTTCCTCGATGCCTAGGAGAACCAGCCGATGACCGATCGCGAGGCGGCCGCCAGCACCTCGTGCCATCCCACCGGTCGACTGCCGCCAGAGCGTCGGCCGCTGGCGGCTCCATCCTGGTGCCTCCTCCATCGCCGTCAGCCCTTGTACGTCGCCGCCCGGCGGGCAGCAAGGCGGCACGACACGCTTGGCCAGCCGCCGGCGCTGGGTTAGAGTTCGCCCTACGTTCCGGCCGGGCGCAGGGGGGCGCCCGAAGGCCACGGGGTACGACATCGGAGATGGCCAAGCCGCATATCGTCGTCGTCGACGACGAGGCCGACCTGCGCGAGGGGCTGGAGGATTTCCTGCGCTGCACGGCTTCAAGGTCACGACCGCCGACGGCGGCGACGCGCTGCGCAAGATCATGGCGGAGCGGCCGGCCGACCTGGTGCTGCTCGACGTCAACATGCCGGGCGAGGACGGCTGTCGCTGGCCCGCTACCTGCGCCAGGAGAGCGGCGCGGCGGTCATCATGCTGACCGGCGCCGGCGACCTGGTCGACCGCGTCGTCGGCCTGGAGGTCGGCGCCGACGACTATATCGCCAAGCCGTTCGACCTGCGCGAGCTGCTGGCGCGGATCCGGAGCGTGCTGCGCGCGGCTGCGGGCAGCGCGGCCGAGCAGCCGCGCCGCGGCCGGCCGGCGAAGCGCCGACGAGATCCGCTTCGGCAGCTTCGTCCTGAACCTGTCCTCGCGGCGGCTCTTCGCGCGGACGGCGAGCCAGGTGCCGCTGACCAGCATGGAGTTCGACCTGCTGCAAGGCGCTGGCGCACCCATCCCAACAAGGCGCTGAACCGCGACCAGCTCCTCGACCTCGCGCACGGCCGCGACTGGGATCCGTTCGACCGCAGCATCGACGTCCGCATCACCCGCATCCGCCGCAAGATCGAGGCCGACCCGGGCCGGCCCGCGCTCATCCGCACCGTGCGCGGCGTCGGCTACATGTTCGTGCCCGACGGCGAGTGACGCCGGCGCCACGCCCGTCGCCGTCCGGCGCCGGGCCGGCGCGGCCTGGCGATCCGGCGACTCGGCGACGACGCGGCGCACCTCGCTGGCGCTGAACGGCTTCTCGATGCAGGGGCGCCTGACCTTGTCGAGGAAGCGGCTCGCCGCCGGGCTCAGCGTGTCGCCGGTGATGAAGACCATGCGCTCGCGCCAGCTCCGGCCTGCGCGACTGCAGCGTCCGGTAGAGCGCCCGGCCCGTCGAGCACGGGCATCCGGAGGTCGCTGAGGACCAGCCCGTAGTCGCGCTCGCGATGCAGGTCGAGCGCCGCCTTGCCGTTCGCGGCGATCTCGACCCGGTGGCCGGCTCGGCCAGGATCTCGGCCAGCATCTCGGCGATCTCGGCCTCGTCGTCGACCACCAGGATGGCGCGCGGGCCGCGCCGGACGATCGGCGGCCGCGGCTTCGGCGCGATGCCGCCGGCGCCGCCGGCGCGCGACAGGGCAGGCGCACGACGAACGGGCGCCGCCGCCGGGCGCGTCGTCGACGGCGATCGTGCCGCCGTGGGACTCGACGATGCCGTGGCAGAGCGACAGCCCGACGCCGGTGCCGACGCCCGACCGGCTTGGTCGTGAAGAACGGCTCGAAGATGCGCGAGCGGATGCGCCGGCGGCACGCCCGGCCCGTTGTCGGCGACCTCGAGCGCAGCGCGCGCTCGGCGCCGTCGAACCGCGTCGCGATCCGCAGCCGGCGCGGCCCCGCGCCGTCCGACCATCGCCTGCTGGGCGTTGACGATCAGGTTGGTCACGACCTGCTGCAGCTGGTCGCCGTCGGCCCAGGACCGGCGGCAGGTCCGGCGCCAGCTCCAGCTGCACCTCGATGCCGGCGCTGCGCAGCGCCGTAGCCGACCACCTCGAGCGCCGACCGCACGACGCGTTGAGCTCCACCGGGCTCGCGCTCCGGCGGCCGGCGCCGCGCCATCGCGAGGAAGGTCCCGACGATCTTGGCGCAGCGTTCGGCCGCCGGCGCGGATCTTGTCGGCGCGCGCCGCGGTCTTGGCGTCGCGGCGCGTCTCCTGCAGCAGCTGCGCCTGGCCGACGACGACCGACAGCGGGTTGTTGAGCTCGTGCGCCACGCCGGCCAGCAGCGAGCCCAGCGCGCCAGCTTCTCGCTCTGGTGCAGCGCCTCGCGCTGGCGGGCGATCTCCGCCTCGGCGCGCTTGCGCTCGGTCAGATCGGTGATCCCGGACACCATGGCCGGCTGGCCCTCGAAGGTGATCAGCTTCGAGGTGAACGCCGCCCAGAACTCGGTGCCGTCGCCCCGCTTGAGGCGGACCTCCTCGCCGTTCAGGACGCCGTCGCGGTGGATCTTGGCGATCAAGCGCGCGCGATCGTCCGGATCGACGTAGAACGACAGCGCTTTGTCATGCAGGAAATCGTCGGGCGACGCCCGCATCAGCGCCGCGGCCGGCGGACTGGCGTAGAGGTTCTGGGCGTCATCGAGGCGAGCGATCACGACCGGCACCGGGTGGGCTTCGATCAGCGCCCGGAAGCGCTGCTCGCTCGCCTGCAGCGCCGCTTCGGTCGCCTTGCGCTCGGTGATGTCGACGTCGAAGCCGCCGATGTGGGTGACGTTGCCGGTCTCGTCCTGGATCGGGAAGCGGATCACCAGGGTCCAGGCGTAGGCATCGAGGCCGGGCAGATATTCCTCGTGGACCGACGGCAGGCCGGTCTCGACGACCTCCTGGTCGTAGGCCCCGATCATGGCGCCTTCCGAGGCCGGGAACAGCTCCTCGGCGGTCCGGCCCAGCAGCTCGGCGCGCGGCCGGCCGAAGACCTTCTCCATCTCCGGGTTGAGCAGGACGTAGCGGCCGGCGCTGTCCTTGACGTACATGCCGACCGGCGCGTTGGTCATGAAGCCGGCGAGCCGCGCCTCGCTCGCCCGGAGCTCGGCCTCGGCCCGCTTCTGCTCGGTGAGGTCGCGCAGATGGGCGACGAACGCCGCGCGCTCGCCCGCCGCTGCGGCCACGATCACCAGCTCGACCGGGAATTCCTCGCCGTCGGCGCGGACCACAGACAGCTCGAGCCGCTTGCCGAGCGCGCGGCTCGAGCCGGTCGCGAGATAGCGTCGGAAGCCGCGCGCGTGCGCGGCGCGCAACTTGGGCGGCACGATCAGCTCGACCATCCTGGCGCCGATGACGTCGGCGCGCCGGTAGCCGAAGGTGTGCTCCGCCGCCGGGTTGAACTCGACGATCCGGCCTTCGCCATCGACGCTGATGAAGCAGTCGAGCGCCGCCTCGAGGGCCGCCCGCTTGAGGCGCTCGCTCTCCCGGAGCGCCTCCTCGACGAGCTTGCGATCGGTGATGTCGCGGCCGACCGATTGATACTCGATCACGCGTCCGGCGGCGTCGAACAGCGCGCGGTCGACCCACTGCTCGTAGCGCACGCCGCCATCCGGCGGGGTGACACGGATCTCGATGGTGGCGCTCGGGCTTGCGGGCGTGAGCCCGGCAAGATGCGCGCGCAGCCGATCATCCTCGCCGGCAGCGAGCCAGCTGAAGGCGTCGAACTCGGCCAGCATTGCCTCGCGGGTCTTGCCGACATAACGGCAGAAGGCGCCGTTCGCGAAGCTCAGCCGGCCGTCGGGGCGGAACCGGCAGATGAACTCGCTCTGGTCCTCGACTACGGCGCGGTAGCGTTCCTCGCTCGCTCTCAGCGCCTCGAGCGCACGCGCTTCCCGGCGCGCGCCACGGGCGCCGCGTCGGGCCGGATCGCTGACCCGGCAGAGGAGCACGAAACCGCCCTGGATGCGGATCTTGCGGGCCTCGATCAGAGCGCCATCGGGCGTCGCCGCCGTGATCGCCCCGGTGCGTGGCCGCCGCACCCAGTCGAGCCACCGGCCGAGCGTTTCTTCGGGGTCGAGCGCGCCCCTTGTGACGAAGCGGGCGAACTCTTCGAAAGCGGTGCCGGGCCGGGCCAGATGTCCGGGCAGCTGCAGCTGGTGCACCAGGCTTCGATTGATCGCGACCAGGCGCAGCTGATCGTCGAACGCGGCGACCGGCAGCTCGATCCGATCGAGGATCCGCCGCGACCAGTCCGGCGCCGGCGCCGCGCTCGCCCAGCCGGGCCGCCGTCCCGCACCCACCGCCACCCGAGCTCTCCCCGGCAGCCGGCGCCCTGATGGCGTCGGTGGTGGCGAGGATGGCACAAGTCCGGGGTCGCTGCCAGCGCGGGCGCGAGGGTCGAGGGCTGCAATTCGCCCCGGCCCGGAAAGCAACCGGAAAGGGATCGGCCTTATCCTGGGCCGAGATCGTCACCCGACCTGGGACGCAGCCGCGGCCGGGCCGGCAACCGGAGAGCCCGCGATGCGCTCGTTCCCGTCTGTTCCTGCCTGGCCTGGCGGTCACCGCCGCCCTGTTCGCCACCAGCGCCACCGCCGAGCCCGGCCCGCAAGCGGCCCAGACGCCCTGCAAGCCCTGGCGGGAGGTCGCCAAATATCTCGGCGAGCACTATTCCGAGCGGCCGGTCGCGGTCGGCCTGCAGTCCGACGGCAGCCTGCTCCAGGTCTACGCCGCGCCGACCACCAGCACCTGGACGCTGGTCAGCATGCGGCCCGACGGCATGGCCTGCCTGATCGGCGCCGGCAAGGCCTGGGAGCTGCTAGCGAAGCCGGACACCGATCCCGCGGCCTGAGCTCTCACCCGGCGTCGGCCGGAGCGAGCGCCGCCATGACGTGATCGATACGCGCCGGACCGGCTCCGCGCCGGCCCGAGCGCATCGGTTGCGGTGCTCCCTGTGCGCTCGCCCGACCGCTCGTCGGATCCGGCCCGGCGTCGGGGAGCGCCTTCTGACAACTGTAATTCTCCGAAACAAACTATTACTTTAATGTAACCAACTTTTACAATCCAATAACACCTCAGACGTCCTGCCGTAACCCGAAGGTCCTAGTTGATCAAGGCGCGGGATGGCCCGCAATCGATCAACCAACCAACCCACGAGATCTCTACGGAAAGGCAGGAACCCAAAATGGCAAAGATCTTCCCCGACGGCACACCAAACGCCGACGTCTTCTACGGAACCATCGACGACGACTACATGTTCGGCGAGGGCGGCAACGATTTCATGGCCGGCGGCGCCGGCAACGACTACATGGAGGGTGGTACCGGTGCCGACACCATGCTTGGCGGCTCCGGCAGCGACACGATCAGCTATGTGCACAGCGCCGCCGGCGTGTCCATCAACCTCAAGAACAACACCGCCTCCGGCGGCGAAGCCGAGGGCGATGAGTTCTCCAGCATCGAGAACGTCGCGGGCAGCGCCAAACAGGACTACCTGACGGGGAGCAATGTCGCCAACACGTTGGAGGGCGGCGGCGGCGACGACTACCTCTGGGGCGAGGGTGGCAACGACCGACTGTTTGGCGGCGAGGGCAAAGACTACCTGGTCGGTGGCACCGGAGCCGACGTGCTGGACGGCGGCGGCGGTATCGAGGATACGGCCAGCTACCTCGTCTCGAGCGCCGCGGTGATGGTGGATCTCACCAATCACACCGCCCATGGCGGCGATGCCGAAGGCGATCAGCTCAGTGGGATCGAGTGGCTGCAAGGCTCGAACCACAACGACTTCCTCACGGGCGACGCCAACATGAACCATCTCTCGGGCAACGGCGGCGACGATCACCTGTGGGGCCGCACCGGCAGGGACACGCTCGATGGTGGTGCCGGCAACGACTGGCTCGAGGGTGGCTCGGACACGGACTGGCTGACCGGCGGCGCCGGCGCCGACCGGTTCGTCTTCGCCGCCGTCAACGAGAGCGCGGTCGGCCTCCTCAGACGTGACGTGATCACGGACTTCAATCATGCCGAAGGCGACAAGATCGACCTGTCGAACATCAACGCCAGGCCGGTGATCGTTCTGGGCGGCGGCCAGGTCGGCCAGGTCGACACCGCCTTCACCTTCATCACCGACCAACCGTTCTCGGCGGCGGGCCAGGTCCGGGTGGCCTACGAGAACGGCAATACCGTCGTTCAGGGCAACACCCTGGGCACCAGCGGTGCCGAGTTCGAGATCGAGCTCACCGGCCACCACGACCTCTCGGCCAGCGACTTCGTACTGTGAGCGCGCGCGACGGTGGGGCGGTCCACAAAGGGCCGCCCCGCCCCGCGACCCTGACATCCAACTGAAACATCCCTGAAACCATTTTCGCCGGTCGGCGACATCGGCCCGCAATCTGCGGCTGCTACCCCGACCCATCGGTGCAGCGGGAGGCTTCGCGATGCCACGGCGCAATCCTGAGACGATCCTCGAGCGGGCGGTGCGCGAGGCGCGGCCCGGCTTCGTCGCCGCCCTCGCGTTCAGCCTGGCGGTCAACGTCCTGATGCTGGCCATGCCGCTCTACACCATGCAGGTCTATGACCGGGTGCTGGCGAGCGGCCACCTCGAGACGCTGCTCCTTTTGACCCTGATCGCCGGCTTTGCGCTCCTGACCTTCGGCCTGCTCGAGGCGGTCCGGATCAGCATCCTGGCGCGGCTCGGCACCCGCATCGGCGAACGCCTGGCCGGGCCGCTGGTGACCGCCGCCGTGACCGGCGGGCAGCGCGCCGGCGCACAGCCGCTGCGCGATCTCGCCCAGCTCCGCAACACGATCACCGGGCCCAGCATCTATCCGCTGTTCGACGCCCCCTGGGTGCCGCTGTTCGCGGCCGCCGTCTGGCTTCTGCATCCAGCAATCGGCCTGCTCGCGGTGCTCAGCGCCGGTACCCTGCTCCTACTGGCGCTTGCGACCGAATGGCTGACCCGCGCGCCGCTGGGCGTCGCCGGCGAGCTCGCGCTCCAGGCCCAACAGCAGGCCGACGCCGCGACCCGCAATGCCGATGTGGTCCAGGCCATGGGGCTGCTGCCCGGCCTGCTCGCCCGCTTCGAGGGGGTGCACGGCCGGGTGCTCAGCCTGCAGGAGCGGGCCGCCGAGCGCGCCGGCGCACTCCAGGGCTTGACCCGCTTCATCCGCCAGTTTGTGCAGGTCGCCGTGCTCGGGCTCGGCGCTTGGCTGGTGCTGCGCTCCGAGCTGACCGGCGGCGGCATGATCGCGGCCTCGATCCTGCTGGGCCGGGCGCTCGCCCCGATCGAGCAGCTGATCGGCGCCTGGAAGAGCCTGGTCGCCGCGCGCGCCAGCTACCGCCGTCTGCAGCAGCTCTGCAGCACCTGCCCCGAGCGGCCGGCGGCGATGCGCCTGCCGGCACCCAGGGGCCAGCTCGCGGTCGAGAGCGCGACCCTGCTCGCCGTCAACGGCGGCCGACCGCTGCTCCGCCAGGTCTCGTTCGCCTTACAGCCGGGCGAGGTCCTGGGAGTGATCGGGCCGTCGGCCGCCGGCAAGAGCACGCTCTGTCGCCTCCTGACCGGGATCGTCCCGCCGACCGCCGGCCACGTGCGCCTCGATGCGGCCGACCTCGCCGCCTTCGACCGGGCCGAGATCGGCCGCCACATCGGCTATCTGCCGCAGGACGTGGCGCTGTTCGGTGGCACCGTGAAGGACAACATCGCGCGCCTCGGCGAGGCCGATCCGGCGGCGATCGTCGAGGCCGCGCGCCTCGCCGGCGTGCACGACATGATCCTCCGCCTGCCGGACGGCTACGAGACCGAGATCGGCGACGGCGGCGCTCACCTCTCCGGCGGCCAGCGCCAGCGGATCGGTCTTGCCCGCGCCCTGTTCGGGCGGCCGTGCCTGCTCGTCCTCGACGAGCCCAACGCCAACCTCGACCAGGAGGGCGAGGCCGCCCTGCTGCGCGCGATCGCGCTCGCCAAGCGCCGGGGCACCACGGTGGTCATGGTCGCCCATCGGCCGAACGTGCTGGTCCACGCCGACCACCTGCTGGTGCTGGAGGCGGGTGCGGTCACGAGCTTCGGCCCGCGGGCCGAGGTCGCGGCCCGCCTGATGCGCGCGCCCGCCGAGCAGTCGGCCGAGGCCGCCTGAGCCGTCATGCCAACTGGAGACGAGATCATGAACCGCTCCGCCCCCACCGCGCGCTCGCTGCGCGCCCCGGTGCTCACCGGGATCGCCGTCGTCCTGACCTTCTTCGCGGGCTTTGGCGCCTTCACGGCGCTGGCGCCTTTGTCCGGTGCCGCGATCGCGCCGGGCGTGGTCAGCCCGGATGGCAACCGCAAGACCGTCCAGCATCTGGAGGGCGGGATCATCCGCCAGATCCTGGTCGAGGACGGGCGCAAGGTCGCCGCCGGCGAGCCTTTGGTCCGCCTCGACGACACCGCGACAAAAGCCGACCACGACCGCCTGCGGGCCCGCCACCGGGCGCTCGCCGCCAGCCAGGCACGTCTGCTGGCCGAGCAGACCGGGGCCGAGCGGATCATTTTCCCGGCAGCGCTCGCCGCCACCGAAGACCCCGAGATCGCGGCGCTGCGTGGCGCCGAGGTCAGCCGCTTCGAGACCCGGCGGACGGCGCTCGCCGGCCGCCAGGCCATCCTGCGCCAGCGGGTCGCCGAGCTGCAGGAGGAGATTGGCGGGCTCGAGGCCGAGATCGCGAGCCAGAGCGAGCAGCAACGCCTGATCGACGAGGAGGCGAGGAGCGTCGCCGATTTGGTCGGCCGCGGCCTGGAGCGCAAGCCCCGGCTGCTCGCGCTCGAGCGCGGCCGCGCCCAGATCGAGGGCCAGCGCGCCCAGAACCAGGCCGCGATCGCCCGCGCCCGCCAGGCGATCGGCGAGGCCGAGCTGCAGATCCTGAGCCTCGCCAGCACGCGGCAGGACGAGATCGCGACCGAGCTCGGCTCGATGCGCGCGGAACTCCTCGATATCGACGAACAGCTGCGGGCGAGTGCCGGACGTGCTCGCGCGGACCGTGATCGCCGCCCCGGTCGCCGGCACCGTCGTCGGGCTGCGCTTCCGGACGCCCGGCGGCGTGATCGGCGCCGGCGAGCCGATCCTGGATCTCGTGCCGGCCGACGACCAGCTCCTGGTCGACGCCCGGGTGACGCCGACCGACATCGACGTCGTCCATCCAGGACTCCTCGCCCAGGTCCATCTGCTCGCCTACCGGCAGCGCGCCATGCCGCGGATCGAGGGTCAGGTCCGCCAGATCTCGGCCGACAGCCTGACCGACCCGAAGACCGGCCAGACCTATTTCGCCGCCCGGATCGAGATCGACCGCCAGCAGCTGAGCTCCCTGGCACCGGAGATCGACCTCATCCCCGGCATGCCGGCCGAGGTCCTGATCCTGACCGGCAGCCGGACCCTGTTCGAGGCGCTGCTCGAGCCGGTGCGCGCGGTCTTCCGGAGGGCGTTGCGGGAGACCTGATACCAGCCCACTGCCCTGCGATGTTTCTGACTCACCCCAGAAATTTGGTGACTTATGGTTCGTAGCCCTGCGAGGTGATGCAGCGAGGACGCTGTTCGCCGACATCATGCGCCCGGATCGATCGGCTCAGACCAAAGCCGCCGCCGCTACCGGCATGAGGATTGGGAGCACGCGACAACCCCAGCAGTCGAGGTGAGGCCATGATCGATCCGGAAACGGCTCGACGCTCGCCAAAATGCGGGGCGCAGCCCCGAAAAGCTACGTCTGAACCATCTCGCGGCTCGCGCCAACCCATCCGCTCGAGCGCGAGCACCGCCTGGGTGTAGAGCGGGTGCTCGACCCAGAGCGTGCCGTCCTGGTCGAAGGTCGCGATCCGGTCCGCGGGCGCCACGAAGTCAGCGCCGCCCTCTTTGGTCACCGCCTCGACGAAGGCGGCAATCGCCTGCTTGGCTTGGCCGTCGTGACGGCTTCGCTGGAGCTCTGATAGGTTGTACCGTCGTTCCGCAGCCAATGTAGCGGGTGGCGCGTGGCTGCCCTGTCGGAGCAACCCGATGGACGAGGGATCAGCGTTTACCGGTGACCGGCAGGACAAGCCCGCCGCGCCGCCGATCCGCCGACCGACCGATTGCGGCCCCCTGGACATCCTGATGCTCTCCTACGAGTTCCCGCCGCTCGGCGGCGGCGGCAGCCGTGTGGTGCACGGGCTGGCGCGCCAACTCGCGAGCTGGGGTCACCACATCGACGTTGTCACCATGGGCTTCGAGGGGCTGCCCCGGCATGACGTCCAGGACGGCGTCGTTGTTCATCGGGTGCCCTGTCTGCGCCGCCGGCCGCACCTCTGCACGATCCCGGAAGCCGCCTCCTACCTGCCGGTGGCGCTGTTTGAGGCACAGGCGCTCGCACGGCGGCGGCGGTTCCACATCAACCACACGCATTTCCTTTTGCCGGACGGCTTCAATGCCGCGCTGCTGAAGTGGCGGACTGGCCTGCCCTTCGTCGTCACTGCGCACGGCTCCGACATCCCGGGCTACAACCCGCACCGGCTGAAGACCGCTCATCGTCTGCTCGCGCCGGTCTGGCGCCGGACGGCACGCGCGGCCGGCCATCTTGTGTGCCCGAGCCATTCGCTCGCCGCCCTCGTGGCCCGGCGCGGCGTCGACCTTCCGACGAGCATCATCCCCTACGGCTTCGATGCCGCGCGCTATGATCACGCCGCACCCCGGAGCAAGCGCATTCTCACGGTCTCACGCCTGGTCCGGCGCAAGGGGGTGCGCACTCTCCTGCAGGCGCTCGTCGGGCTCGAGGTCGAGCACGAGGTCCATGTCGTGGGTGACGGCCCGGATCTCCCGGTCCTGCAGCAGCTCGCGGGCGGCCGATGCGAGCGCGTCGTCTTCCACGGCTGGCTGGACAACCGCTCGCCCACCCTGAACGAGCTCTACGAGAGCTCCGAGATCTTCGTGCTCGCGTCCGAGCGGGAAAACTTCCCCGTGGTGCTGCTAGAGGCGATGGCGGCCGGGCTCGCGATCGTGACCACGCGCGGCACCGGCTGTGCCGAGGTCGTGGGCGACACGGCCGTGCTGGTCGATCCGGGCGATCCGGAACAGATGCGCATGGCGCTGCTGGCGCTGATCCGCGATCCGGACCGGGCGCGGGCGCTCGGCCGCGCGGCACGGCATCGGGTCGAGACCGAGTTCTCATGGCGCAGCGTCGGCGAGCGTTACCTAGCCCTCTACCGGCAATACGGTCGTAGCATCGGAGCTGCCTGACGTTCTGTTCGAACGCCGGGTCAAGCGAGCACCGGCAGCGGTCTGCCGTCGCAGCCAGCCAAGCCCGGGACGCGCAGCGCCTGGCACACGGTCGGTGCGATGTCCTCGAGCCGCGCCTCGATCACCCCTGGCCGCACGCCGTCGCCGGCCATCAGCAGAAGGCTCTCGGTCCAGTGGTCGCTCGAGTGATTGGGGGGGCTCGGCGTGATGATCCTGTGTCCGGAGCCGATGCGGCTGCTGCCGGTATAGCCCTCGCGCCACTCGACGAGCAGGTCGGGCGCCTCGCTCACCCTGTCGCCGCTGTAGACCTCTTCGCGGCTCCAGACGCGCTCGACCACCGGCTCGCCGGTCCGCGGATCGCGCAGCGCCTGCAGCACCTCCCGCAGCCGCTGCCGCTCCGGCTCGCGCTCCTGCGGCGCCACCACGCCCGCCGGCCGCTCGCCCCGTACGTTGAGAAAGATCTGGCCCAGATAGCCAAGCGCCACCGCGCGCGTACGCGCCCAGTCGACGTCGTCGTAGGACAGGAAGGTCGCACCGGTCAGCGAGGCGCGCTGGCCGCGCGGCACCGCGTAGTGGAAGCGCTTCCAGAGATTGAGCCGATGAGCGACGTGCTCGGCGCCGTCGACGGTCATGCCCAGCCAAAACAGGCCGTGCTTCATCCGGCTCGCGAGCCCGGCCTTGAAGCGGAGCCAGCCCTCGCGCTCCAAGAGACGGTTGAGATGCACGGTCGTGTGTTCGAGCCGGTGACCCCAGGCGCCCATGACGATGACCAGCGCGCCCTTGCCCGCTATCTCGATCATCTCGGCAAGGAAAGCATCGGTCTCGACGAACAGTTCGAGGAAGGGATCGCTGTTGCCGAAAACCTCGGTCAGCGGCCGGTAGTCGGGATGGCGGCGGTCGTAGAACCTCCAGAAGGCGTGCAGCAGCTCGCCGTAGACGTGCAGGGTCAGCATCCCGAAGTCCCACGCCTGCTCGCGGAACAGGCTACGGGCCGCATCGCGCCGCATCGCGAGCACGGCGCGGCAGTGTTCGTAAAATGCGCGTTCGCGGCCGGGCGCGTAGGACGCGCCGAACGGCACGTGGTAGCCGCGCGCCAAAGAACTCCTGCCGAGCTCGACCGGGCGCGCGAAGTCGTCGCCGATGCTGTCGTCGCCGGAGACCAGGAAGCCCTGCACATCCGGCAGCGGATGCAGGAGCGGCGTGTTGAACATGCCCACGCGCCGGCCGGACTCGGAGAGGCGCTGGAACAGCGGCTTTTGCGCGAGCAGGCGTAGGTTGTACGGGATCTGCCGATAGCCCCCGGTAGGGAAGCTGAAGAAATCGAACAGGCCGGTCCGGCCCGGATTCATGCCGGTGTAGAGGGTCGCGAACGAGCACGCCAGCACCGGCTGCGGCGGGCCCCGGAGCGCGGCCCGCGCGCCCTGCTCGAACAGCCGCCTGAAGGTCGGGAGGTGCTCCAGCCGGTCCTGCAGGAAGGCGAGCGTCGGACCGCTCACCTCAAAGATGAACACGCGCCGGTACATCCGCCACCCCGCTCCTCCGATGGTCGCGTTCGTTCACAACAGACTAGCGTACAAGGCCTCGACCCGGTGCACCATGCCCTCGCGCGAGTGGTCGATGCGCACCCGCCGGGCTGCCTCCTCGACGAGCCGACGGCGCAGCGGCGGATCGTCGAACAGCCGCCGGATCGCCGCCGCCAGCGCCGCAGGGTCGGCTGGCGGCACGAGCAGGCCGGTGATGCCGTCCTCGACCGCATCGACGCTCCCCACGACGCGTGTCCCGACCACCGGCACGCCCATGGCCATCGCTTCCAGGAAGGCAACGCCGAAGCCTTCGTGGCGGGACGGCAGGACCATGACGTCGAGCGCCGCATATACGGCCTCGACATCGGCACGATAGCCCAGGAACTCGACGGCTCCGGCGACACGAAGCCGCCTCGCCCGCGCCTCCAGCGCAGCACGCTCTGGGCCGTCACCCGCCACCAGCACGCGGGTGTCGGACACGGCCTCGAGCAGTCGCGGGGCGGCGTCGAGCAGAAGTCTCGATCCCCTTCTGCCCGGCGAGCCGGGCGACGGTCCCGACCATTCGGCGCGCGGACCCGCGCAGCTGCCGGACCGTGGCGGCATCGGCAGCCGCCGGATCGAAGCGGCCGAGATCGATGCCCGGCGGGATCACCACCACAAGGGGCATGCCCCGCAGAAAGGGCTGCGTCGCCGCGCGCAGGCTCTGCGAGAGGACGATGCCGGCGTCGACACGCGCCGCGACGCGCGGCAGCAGCCAGCGTGTCGCGCACCCGTAATGCAGGCCCGGGTCGTTCTCGATGTGGCAGACTATGCGCGGCCGCGCCTTACCCAGGGTGAGCGCCGCCGCGACGCCGAAGGTGTTGCTGACGTCGAGATGGGTATGCAGGAGAGCGGGCCGCGTCCGTGCGAGCCAGGCGCGCAGGGCATGCAGCCTGAGCGGGTTTCCGCCACTCATGTCCAGGCACCTGAGGCGGACGTCGCCACATCGAAGCCTCTGCGCGGTGCCCGGGAGCGTGCGGTCGCGTAGCGTCCATACCTCGGGCTCAATCCCCGGGCCGCGACATTCCAGCAGATCGAGCAGCAGCGCCTGCGAGCCGCCGAGGCTCAGGTGATCGATCAGGTGCACGACCCTCACGGCGCGGCGGCGGGCGCGAGCGCGACCCGCTGCCCGCCGGCCGCGTGCGAGCGCTGGATGGCATCGATGACCGCGAGCGCCGTTCGCGCCTGCGCGCCCGAGACCAGCGGATCTCCGGTGCCACGCGCCGCCGCGGCCATCCGCGCGAGCAATAGGGCATGGCCCTGCAGCTCGCCGATCTCCGTCTGCGGCGATGCGGTCGAGCCGCCGGCGCAAGAGCGCGCGCGGCGAGCGGAACGGATGCGCGCCGCGCTCGCCGCCGACGGTGCGGGCCAGAAGACGCAGGAGCGGCGCGCGGGGCCCTGCCCGCCAGGCACCGCCATACTGCCGGATCAGCGCTTCGACCTCGTCGCTGCTGAGCCGGCGCGCCCGCCCGGTCTGGACGGCCAGATCGAGGGCGGTGATCTCGGCGTTGTCGTAGTCGCGGATCTCGAGCCGGAAGCCGCCACGGCTGCCGGCGAAGTCGATCGCGATGTCGTCGCGCATGCGATTGGCGGCCGTGCTCGCCGCCAGCACCGCGAGCGCCCCGCCCTCGAAGCCGATCGTGGCGACCACGGTCTCAGCGTCCTCGATGTCGGCATCCCCTGCGCTCGACCCGGCGGCCCAGGTGGGCGCGCCCAGGAACCAGACCAGGAGGTCGATCGCGTGCACCGCCTGGTCGAAAAGCAGATTGCCGCCGGCACCGCGCTGGCCACGCCAGGCGTCGCGCGCGCGCTCTTTCGCGGGCCGGTGCCAGCCGTGGACGGCGGCCGCGACCAGCGCCTCGCCGAAGGCGCCGGCCCCAATCATCGCCTGCAGCGCCATGGTTGCCGAGCGGGCACGCTGCTGATGCGCCACGCCCAGCTGGACGCCTGCGCGCGTACACGCATGAATCGCGCGATCTGCCTCCGCCAGCGTCAGCGCCAGCGGCTTCTCGACCAGCACGTGCTTGCCTGCGCGTGCCGCCGCCTCGATCAGGGGCACGTGGCTGACCGGCGGTGTGCAGACCGAGACCACCTCGACCTCGGACAGCTGCAGAAGGGCCTCGGGCGTAGCGCAGGCGCGCGCATTGAATTCTGCGGGCGAACGCCTCGCGCGCGCCGCGGTCGAGATCGCTGACCGCAACCAGCCCGGTCCCGGGGACCGCCTGCAGGCTGCTCGCTTGCCAGCGCGCGATCCGCCCGCAGCCGACGATCGCGAACCCGACCTGGCGTTCGCCGGCCGGCATGGCTCAGCGGTGCCCCGGCGCGGTCGCCGCCAGCGCCGCGTTGATCTCCTCGAGCAGCGTGACCACGAGCCGGCCCTCGGCACCGCCGACCGGCGGGGCCCCCCCGCGGCGGAGGTTGGCGTAGAAGGCGCGTATCAGGCTTTCGTGACCGAAGCGCATGCGGCCGCAGACCGTACGCAGCGCATTGCCGAGGGTGCCGCCCGCGAGCTGGCATGCCTGGTCGAAGCTGCGCGCGAGCCTCACGATGCGGCCGGTCCCCTTGGTCCTGAGCCTGACCAGGGCGTTGGTGGTCAGATCGAGTGAAAGCGTCATCTCGGTGCCGTAGATCCGCATCGTCACCTGGTGCGGCTCCGCGTGCACGGAGATCGCAACCGAGCCCAGCGCATGATCGCCCTCGAGCAGCACCCGCAGCTCGTCCGGACCCCGAACCACCTCGCCACCGATCCGCTTGAGGAGTAGCCCTGCGATCCGCGGCTGGCCGAGGAAGGCTGCCTGCAGATAGAGCGCATGTGGCGCGACCTCCTGGAACACGCCGCCCGGTAGCTCGTGTATCCACTCGTTGCTGCGGAAGCGGTCTCGAGGCTCGCCGTGGCGGATGCGCCAGTAGATGTCGGCCGAGACCAGTCGGCCCAGCGCGCCGGCCCGCAACAGGGCGACCGCGCGCAGCACGCCCGGCTCGAACAGGAAGTTGTGGCAGACCCCAAGCCGAACACCCGCCGCTGCGGCGACCCGCATCATCTCGTCAGCCTCCGCCGCGGTCATCGCGAGCGGCTTCTCGACCAGGACGTGACAGCCCGCCCGCATCGCCGTGCAGCCGAGCTCGCAGTGGCTTTGCGGCGGCGTCAGGACGTGCAGGACCTCGGGCCTTCGCGCCTCGAGCATGGCGCGGAGATCGCCGTACGCCTCGGCCCCGGTCAGCCGCGCGGCCGCCCGTTGCGCCGCACCGTCGTGATCGCACACGCCGACGATCCGGACCTCTCGCAGCCGGCCAAGCGCGGCAAAATGCTTGCGCGCGACATGGCCACAGCCGACAACACCGACTGTCACCGAGCGGTGACCCCGGTCAGCCGAGGTCAACGTCTTCCACCGCCGCGGCATCCCCATGGAGACCCCCTGCTTGGCGCCAGCTTCCCGCGTGCTCATGATCGGCCTCGACGCCGCCGACCCCGTCCTGATCGAGCGCTGGATCGCCGACAAGAGCCTGCCGAACCTCGCCCGCCTGAGGTGCTCGGGCGCTTATGGACGCCTCGCCTCCTCGGCGCGCTACCTCGCCGGCTCCCCCTGGCCGACGTTCTACACCGGTCAGCCACCGTCGCACCACGGGCTCTATCACGACTTCCAGTGGCGGCAGGAAAGCATGAGCTACGCACGCCCGAGCCCGCAAGGGCTCAGCGCGACGCCGTTCTGGCGGAAGCTGCCCGCAGACCTCCGGGTCGTCGCGTATGACGTGCCGATGATTCTTGGCTGCGCCGATGCCCGGGGCGTCGAGATCAGCGGCTGGACGAGCCACGACTTGCTGGCACCGCCGGCGAGCCATCCTGGCGACCTGCTGGCCGAGGTCCGGCGCCGGTTCGGCGAATGGCCGATCAGCCCGGAGTCCGACGGCCCGGAGTCTGCTGGACGAGCTCCTGTCGGCTGCGCCAACAGCTATTGGACAACGTCGAGCACTCCTGCGAACTCGCGCTCTGGCTCCTGCAGCGGCCGTTCGACCTCGGCATCGTCGCGTTCAGCGCGCTGCATCGCGGCGGCCACCGGTTGTGGGACCGCTCGAGCATCGTCGGACCCTCGTTGAACGATTCCTGCACCGGTTGGGGCGGATTGATGTTTTTCAACTGCACCTGATCGATGCTGATGCCCATTTCGTATTTTGTCGACAGCGCCTGCATTTTGATCAGCGCTTCCGCTTCGATTTCCTGACGACCGATGGTAATCACCTCATCGACGGTGCGGTCGCCAACCACCTCCCGCATGACGGACTTCGAGACAGCGCGCAGAGTCGTGCTCGGCTCGCGAACGTCGAACAGGAACTTCATCGGATCGGAGATGCGGTACTGCACCACCCATTCCACGAGCGCGGCGTTCAGATCGCCGGTCACCATCTGCGTTTCCTTCGATCCGTCTTGAGCGCTTTGGTACGGATCGGTGGCGCCCTGGGTCGCGAACCCGAATTCCTGTTTCAACTGTCGCTTGACCGGAACGATGGTGGCGACGTCGATGCCCAGCGGCAGCTTGAAATTCAGCCCTGGTTGAACCTCTTTGAGATACTTGCCGAAGCGCTGCACGACGGCGACGGAGTCGCTGGGCACGGTGTAAAAGGCCGACCAAATGCCAAGGGCGGCCAGAAGGAGACCGAAAATCAGGATGATTCCCAGCCCGCGCGGTCCGCCTTGCGGCAGCATCCGCTTGACCAGGTCCTGTCCCTGCCGGATCAGCCCCTCGAGGTCGGGGCTGGATCCGGCCCGGACGCCCCAAGGGCCGCCCCGGTTGCCGTCACCGTTCTGCGATGGCATTTGGATGCCCTCTCTGGTCGATATCTGCGGGTATCTTCCAGCGCTTCGATCTGCGCGGCTTGGCCCGACTCTCACGATGTGTCGGGTCGCCCACGCTGCCAATGAGACGCGCGGACACGTGCCGCGGCAGGCGTAAGCAAGCGCTCCCATCAGCATGGCTTCCAGCCGCGGTCGGCCGGTGCGGATGCTAGCTCCGTCACCTGCCGAAAGGCGGTCGCCTCAGGCGTACCGAGCAGCGAGAAGAGTGAGCGGTGCGGCCAGCTCCGGCGTCAGGACGTGCTCGACCACGATCCGGGCGCGCCGGTAACTTTCGGCAGTGAGGGCCAGATTCCGGTGCCACCGCCGGGCGGCTGCGTTCCCAATCGACCCCGAACAGCGTCTCGAGCGCCGCCGCCCGCCGCGTGACCGGCGCGCGCGGTTCGTAGGCTGCTGCGCGGAGCCGAGGCAGCGCGATGTTGCCTCGCCGGGCCGGATCTACGCGAAACTGCTGCCTCGAGAGGGGCATCGTCGAGCCCTCCGCAAAACGGGGTTCAACTCAAGTTGGTGCTGTCTCGCGCGCCGTGCCGTCACGCGGCGCTATTGCGCCTTGGTCGTCCTCGTCACCGGCCTGCGCGGCTTTGCCGGGCGTCGCCAGCTCGCGCTTCGCCAGCTCCTCGGCGCACAGCCCGGCCGCCTTGCGGTCATCGGCACGCGCTTTGTAGTCAGTCGTAGTGGCGCTGGCCGGCACGATGATGGCCCAGCCGCCGTCCTCGACGAACTTGCTCTGCGCGTAGGAGCTCGTGATCTCCTTCAGCGCGGTCAGCTGGACGCCGGCGTTCGGCGCGGCCATGAAGCGGTCGACGCAGACCACCGCAGCCAGCTCCTGGCGCGCCTGCGCGGCGGACTTCTCCGCCATCTTCTGAGCAGTGCCGCCGGTCACCCAGCCGCCCCAGGAGAAGCCGACGATGGTGGCGAGCACGACGCAGCCGCCGCAGGCCCAGAAGAGCGCCGTCTTGCTCGGCCGGTACTGTTCAAAGCGCTGCGCTAGACTTTGGTTTTGATGCTGTTGCATGGCAACCTCTCTGGAGGGGTCTGCCTCGCACTGAAGCAGATCTGGCTGAAACGCCCGCCGACCCTGGCGTCCGTGCCGCAGGCGTCGGGCGGAGCGGCGAATCCTTGACCGCCATTCTTAGCCGGGCTGGCGATCCGCTCTGCTAATCTGCATCAGCGCGGCACCAAGATTTGGCTCGACGGCGTCGCCGGAGCTCGCGAATCGTCTCGAGACCTGCATGGGACTTGCGGAAAACAGCCAGACGTCTACCGACCAGGCGAGCGCGTGGTCGGCGCCTGCATCAGCGAGCGGAGGCCCGGGCCGGATCGGAACCGCGCTCACATCAGCATTGCGCTGCCGCCAACAGAACCGCCAATGTCGTTGGCTCGTGCGTCTACATCGACATCCCGGCGGCGATCAGGACGACGGTAACCAGGGCGATCCAGGTCAGCTCGTTGCTGTTCAGCGCGACCCAGTCGGCGATCGATGAGTACGTCGCGCTATTCAGTCCGATCTTATGTCCGTGCATGACTCGTCTCCTGAAATTTGCCTGGCGTCCACCGGCTGTGGCTCGACCTCGCCGCTCAGAGGGGCCCAGAGAAAGCCGTCGATCGGGGATCCTGGAGGACCGCGCCGATTTCATCTCGCGGCGGCTCGCGGCGGCGTTCTTACCGGGCTGGCGCGGTCTTCAGTTCATCAGGCCGTTGCTCCGGCCGAGATAGCCGCTGTGATAGTCGGCCAGGGTGTGGCGGCCGGCATCCCGTTCCTGAGCTGCGTGCAGCTCGAGCGGATCGATGTCGACAACCTCCTCCACGACCCGTCCGGCGCATTGCGAGCGCAGGAGGATCAGGGTCGCGATGCGCCGGTAGGCGGGAAACGACAGCCCTGGCAGCTCCTCCTCGTCCGTCTCCACCGTATAGGAACCGGCCGGTTGCAACTCGTCGATCCCACTCAAAGAAAAGGGCCGTGTGAAGGTCACGGTCTTGCGGCTCGTGCGCACGGGCATCAGATGTCTCCCCATCTTGGCATGTGCCTTCTCACCGGAGGGTCTGAATTCGGCGAAGACACGACCGGCTCGTCGATATCGGAAAGACGCCCCGATAATTTCGACCGATTGGCCAAATTACATCGGTTTCTAATGACATATGGGAACCAGATTTGGTATTTACATCGAGCTGCGAAGTTAAAACTTGAAAGTCAGTTGATCTCTTCGGCGGGCGCGGGCCTTGCGGAGCTTGCCATGCCGCCCGGGTGGCTATGGCGAGATCCGGGCCCGACGGCTGTGGCCGAGACGGGCCCAGAGCCACATCAGGACCAACGCGCCACCGACCATGCCGAACCGGCCGACCTCGAGCATCGCGTGGGGCTCGCCCTCGGAGCGGCTCGTCCCGAACTCGGCCAGACCCTGGCCGATCGCGAGCACCGCCGCGAGGCCGGCGATGATCGTCTCGGCGACCGCCGGACGCCGCTCGGCGCCCCCCCGCCGGTAGGCGAGCGCCATGAGGATCAGGAGAACCACGATCGCGGCTGCGATCATGACGGTGCCGATCGTCTCGAGCATCTGGCCTCCGCTCGGTAAGCTTCCGCCGCCCCCGCGACCGCGTCGCGAGTTTTCAGAGAGTGCGCGACGCCGTCCGGACCCGACGGCGTCGCAGGCTGGGCAAGGGCTTCGGATGGGGTTATCGAGCGGCCTGCCAGCGCGCCCGGGCCGCTGAGCGCTGGCGGTTGACGTGGCCCTCGCTCAGAGCCTGCCCATGAGCACCAGGATGAGCAGAACGATCACGATCAGACCCAGGCCGCCGCTCGGCATGTAGCCCCAGCTTCGGCTGTGACCCCACCTCGGCAGCGCGCCAATCAGCAGCAGAACGAGCAGAACGACCAGAACGGTCCCAAGCATCGTCGATCCCTTTCGCTCAACACCGACCGCACAGGACGGCGTTTTCCCTGGAAACTTTCGCCCAAGGCTGACCACCGCATCGGATGGTCCCCGCCGCACGCCGCGGGCCCTGCAACGCCTGAACAGGCGAACCCGCGTGCGCAGGCGCGGCGCGTCCCGGCTCTTGCGGGACTTCCTCAAGCCTTGCGGATCGCGTCCTTCAGCCCGCCGACCGCGTTCTGGACCTTGCCTTCCGCCTGGTCGACCTTGCCGTCGGCCTGCAGCTTGGCATCGCCGACCAGCTTGCCGACGGCCTCCTTGACGGCGCCCTTGGCCTGCCTGGCGACGCCCGCGACCCGATCCTTGTCCATGCTAGTAGCTCTTGTTCTTTTCGGCGCTGTTCTCGATCGCGGTGCCCGCGGCCGACATGTCCTTGCCGGCACCTGCGGTCGTGTTGCAGGCGCCGAGCAGCCCCGCCGATCCCACCAGGACCAGCAAAGTCAAAGAAGTGATGACCAGTCGCTTATACATCGTGTGCTCCTTCGCTTGTGTCGAACACGCCGGGGAATCCCTGGAGTTCTTCGACACAGCCAAATCTAGGCCGGCAGTGACCGCGCCCCGCTAATCTGGATCAGCGCCGTCGATGCTTATTCCGCAGATGATCTGATGGTTCCCGCACGTAGAGAAGAGGAAGATACATGGCTGTCGCCAAGCGAAACCTGGAAGACGAGCTCGACACGGTCAAAGCGGAGCTTGACACCCTGCGCCAGGGGATCAGCTCGCTGATCAGCTCCTTCGGAGATGCCGCCACCGATGAAGTCAAGACGTCGGGGCGCCGTGTCCGCAAGGCCGTGGGCCGCGTGACCGAACGGGCGGGCGAGGTGTGGGACGACGTCGCCAACCAGGCCAGCCGACGCGGCCGCGAGGGTGTCGACGCCGTGGGGCGGCAGATCGAGGCGCGCCCTTCATCAGCCTGCTGGCGGCGTTCGGCATCAGCGTGGTGATCGGCATGCTGAGCAGCCGGTAGCCCGGCCCGGCTGAAGCCGGGCCAGCAAGATGCGGCGGCCGAGCCCGGGCGCGCGGCGACTGTGGCCCTGCGGGCGGTCCCGTTCGTCGCCGCGTTGCTGCTGGCCCGCCAGAATTGGTCGTGGAGCTCCTAAAGCCGTCCCAAGAGCAGCAGCACGATGACGATGATGATGTGTCCCGAGGCCGCCGCTCGGGTAGTAGCCCCACCCCCTGCTGTGCGGCCAGGTCGGCAAAACGCCGAGCAGCACCAGGATCAGGATGATCAGCAGGATCGTTCCGATGCTCATCGCCGTGCCCTTTTCTCGTTGCTGCCTTCAGCCTGGCTCCGTTGCCGCGCCGCCGAATCGGCCTTGGCCGCACTCTATCTCCGTCGGCCGAATGCGAGCAGCAGGACGCCCCCGACGGCGGCGGCGATTCCGAGGATCAGGTACCACATCGTCTGGTCGGTGAAGCGTCCGGTAATCGCGTTGGACACCTGGTCCATCGGCGCGTTCGAGGCGTGATAGGCAAAGCCCAGAAGAGCCACGCCGATCACGAGAGCGACGGCACCCAGGATCTGAGTCATGCGCATGTGCGACGGGCCCCGCGCTCACGGGGCTCTTGGACGACGACGTCGACCACCCGATTGCGCTGCTTGACGACATCGTCGAGAGTCGGCACGTCCTGCTTGCCCTCGCCGAGCCAGCTCGTGTCGATGCGGGCGGACGGTACCCCGGCGGTGATCAGCGCGTCGCGCACCAGCTCCGCCCGCCGCTCCGACAAAGCCATGTTTGCGGTTGCGGTGCCGGCGCGATCGGTCCTGCCGATGACCGTCACGCGAACCTCATCGTTGTCCCTCACGACCTCAGCCACCTTGTTCACGATCAGCTGCCCTCTCGGGCTGAGGTCAGCCTTGTCGGTATCGAAAAAGACTTGGTACCAGGCGCCGGCCATTTGCGGCGCCGCAGCCGCCACCGGCGGCGAGCCCTGATTTGCACAGGCCGCCAGCAAGGCAACACCGACGGCCGCTAGGAGCGGTCGCCAGGATCTCGTGAGGTCTGCCATCGTTTTCTCCAAGACTTGCTATAGCTGCCTTCGGGAGGTTCTACTTCCAGACAGGCTTGCCGAGATTGATCTGATCTGGTTTGGTGAGCGCACCGGCGCCGGCGCCGACTGCACCCCCGAGCAGGGCTCCTGTGACCGGAGCACCGACCAGCCAGCCGCCGATCGCGCCAGCCCCGGCGCCGATTCCGCCGCCACTGATGGCGCGATCTGATGTGCTGGTGCCGCAGGCGCCCAACGCGAGGAGCGATAGCGACAAGCTGGCAGCCAAAGCCATTCGTTTCATGATCTGCCTACCGAAAAGGGGTTTGCGAACTCAGGCACCGAGGGCCACCGGGCCCCCTGACTCAGCGTCGCCGAGCAACGCCTGGGGGATCGGCTGGAGTTCGTTGAAGAACGAAATCTAGGCCGCCGATGATCGGGCACTGCTAACCTGCATCAGTGCCCTCAAGTCTTTATTTGGCCATTTCAGAAGCGTATGAACGACTTCCTTCGTACTTCCGGACGGCGACGACCCGGAGGTTTGCTGCCGCCTCTCCGGCCCAGTCTCGGGAATTTTGGGGGTTTACTGATCTCGGTTAGTGCGCCGGGCGAACGCCGATCGCTCTAGTGTCGGACCGCTGGCTGCCTCTTGCCCGATGATCCGGCGCGGCGGGACCGGCCGGTTCAACGACGATGGGTTGGTCAAGCTGGACCACCTCGCGGGGAGACATTTCGCTGACCGCCCGAGCTCGGCAGCAGCAGAGGCTCTGCTGCCGGCTCCACCTGGGCGATAGCGGCCCTCGAGCGATCGTTGTGATGACCGAGGTTGAGGCCGTTCCTCTCGAGATGGGCCGCAGGCCGCATCATCGGTTGTGAAGTGGGCTTCAGACCGCTCCGACGTCGGAGGTTCCGTGCGGGCTGACGGCCTTGCGTGCGTCAGCATCCCGATCAGCAGCGGCGGACCCGGTGAACAGCACGGTGCCCGCCACCACCAACCCGACATCGGGCGCGGGGTTTCCTACCGGAAGCTGCGTCGGTGACACCGCGTGGAGGCCGACGGATCGGCCGTTGTCGGGGTCGACGTATCAGTTCGCCCGTTCACCACCAGCCAATCAGGCTGGTGGTGTCAGGCGGTCTGCCGGCCTCGCGGCGTTGTGGCTGCGGCCTCTGCAATTCGGGTCACGCGCGGGTGCACTGGAACATCACGGTCCTGGAGCCGTCCGCGTTGGTGGCTATGTTCGAGACCGCCCGTTCCGAGCCGTTATTCATGCAGTAGGTCTGGGCATTCCACGACGCGTCCAGCAGCTCCTGGTCTGTCCGATAGCTGTAAGTGAGATTGGGATTGAACGCCTGCTGACGCGGCGCGGCCGCCCGCAGGGTCGGATCGCATTCGAAGACCACGTTGTTGCTCTGGCCGTTCGAACCCGTCGTGAACCTGGCCGGTCGCGGCGCGGATTGATACTGATTGCAGAACGTCAACGCGTTTTGTTGCGCCTGAAGCAATTCCTGATCGCCGCGATATTCATAAGTGACACTCGGATTGCTGGTTTTCACCTGCTGCAACGAGTGCGGTGACACGCAGGCAGCCACGGCCGCGGTCGCCAACACCGCCGCAGTCCGCATGTTGATCAACAAGAACCGAGAAGAAATTGCCATCTCATGCACTCCCTTGTATCGACCCGCCAGGGCATTCCCTGGAGTTCTTTGTAGAATAAGTCTAGGCCGCCGAAGATCGCGCGCCGCTAATCTGCATCAGCGTTGTCAAGACTTTTATTTGGGAACTTCAGAAGCGCATGTACTATTTCGCTTGGTATTTTTGCCGAGCAATGACCAGGCCGATTGCCGACAGATTGACGTAGCGGCCTGCCGTAGAACGGGCATCGCGGAAACCGACCAGGCGCCGCCGATCCTCGTCCCATAGCGCGAGACACAAGCAGCGGAAGCTCTCCATCAGCGTCAGGCGACTGACCGCGCGCAGCTCCGGGTGGTCGCGCAACGCCTCGCCGAGCCGGTAGCAGGGGATCCGGCTCGCCAGGTGATGGACGTGATGGATGCCGATGTTGGCCGTGAACCAGCGCAGCAGGGGCGGCAGGTCGTAATGCGAGCTGCCGTGCAGGGCGCCCGTGTGGAGGTTCCAGTCCGCATCCCACTCCCAGTACGTCTGCTCGAACTGGTGCTGGACGTAGAACAGCCAGACCCCTGCCGACGAGGCGAGCAGGGTGATCGGCGTCTGGACCAGCAGGAAGTCGCGAAGCCCCAGGAGCGACACCAGGAGGCCGACCAGCACCACGATCGCGAGGTTGGTCGACATGACGCTGAGCCAGGGTTCGCGGCCCGCACGCATGAGCCGCACCGGCAGGCGGTGCTTGAGCACGAACAGGTAGAACGGCGCCACGCCGAGCACGACGATCGGGTGGCGCGTTAAGCGGTAGAGAGCGCGGCGCCACGCCGGCAGGCTCTGGTACTCGCGCACGGTCAGCGTGTCGACGTCGCCGGTGCCGCGCCGGCCGAGATGGCCGGAGGTGGCGTGGTGCAGGGCATGGGTGCGCCGCCAGTAGCCGTAGGGCGTGAGCGTCAGCACGCCCAGCACCCGGCCGAGCCAGTCGTTGGCGCGCCGCCCGCGGAAGAACGAGCCGTGGCCGCAGTCGTGCTGGATCATGAAGAGGCGCACGAGGAAGCCCGCCGCCGGCACCGCGAGCAGCAGGCTGAGCCAGTAGGAATAGCGCAGGCTGAGCAGCATCAGGAGCGACAACGCCACGAACGGCACCGCGCTCACGAACAGCTCGACCAGGCTGCGCGCGAGGCTCGGCTCGCGGTAGGGGGCCAGTGCCATTGCCCAGTGCCGCGCATCCGGCTCGGCCGGTCGGTGCGCCCCGGCGTGGCGCTCGGCATGCTCGATCGTCTGCTGCATCGCGGCCCCCTCGTCGCCGTCCGCGCCGATCGCTCGTGCCCCCCCTGCAGAGTGCCGGGCCGGCCTCTTGCGCGACCGACCCGGCAGCCCGACAGATCGGCGCTCTGCGTGGCGAGTGGAGATTCTCACCGAGGCACCTGTAGCAACCGAGTGGCCCGGCCGGCACTAACCTCGATTAGTTCTGGCGGGCAGAGCCGCTTCGGGCTCCTCGAGAGACAAGGCCGGGGCGACGGTGTGTTGCTGGCGATCGACCTCGACCCGGCTGCGGCCGCTTCGCTTCGCCCGGTAGAGCGCCGCGTCGGCGCGCGCATACCAACGAGCACTGCTTTCGCCCGCATGCCAGGCGGCGACCCCGATCGAGAGGGTGATGCGCTCGCTGACCTCGGGCTGGCCGCGCATGATGAGGGGGCGGGACGCGAGGAACTCGCACAGGCGAATGGCGATCCCGACCGCATAGTGCGGGCTGGCTGCTGGCAGCAGGAGCCCGAACTCGTCCCCGCCCAGACGGGCGACCAGGCTCTCGCGCCTGACCTTGGCGAGCAGGACCTCGCCCACGATGCGCAGGACCTCGTCGCCGTTGTCATGCCCGTGAGCGTCGTTGACCTGCTTGAAGTGATCGATATCGACAAGCGCGAGGTGCGCAGGTGACGAGATGCTCGCATGCGCCCCGATCGCCTCCAGCTCCAGATCGAACGCCCGACGGTTGGCGAGCCCGGTGAGTGGATCGGTCAGGCCATCGCGCACCGCGCCACGCAGCGCGCCGCGCAGCTTGCCGAGCTCGGCCGAGTTCCTGCGGAGTTCGCTCTCGAGCCGGCGAACCTTGGCCGTGAGATACCCGTTCTCGTCGCTGATCGCGCTGAGCAGCCGCTGCTGCTCCTCGGGCCGAGCAGGGATGGCGATGCTTGGCTGAGTGAGCGCGGCGACGGTGCTCGAAAGCGTCTGCCCGCTCCGGCCAACGAGGCCTTCCGTGAGAGATGCGATCAGCTCGCCAAGCCGCTCGCCGGACGGCACACGGAGGTCAGGCTGAGGCAGACGCCTGGGCATGCAGAGGATCGCCAAGTTAGACGGTGGTCCCGGGCGGAGCGACCACGACCCGCGGCCGACCCCCGAAACAAGGCAGATCTAGCCGACCGAACGCCACGCCGCGCTAACCTGGATTAGCAGACCGAGGCCGCCACCAGAGTGTGGTCGCGCCATCGTCAAAGCCCGAGCCCGTGGCTCTCGTCGAGATAGCCGCTGTGGTGCGGGTCTGCCCGAAATCGCCCCCTTACGCTCGGGGCCGCGGAAGGGTGACGATGCAGCGGGTCCCCCCGGTCACTCTGGGAAGCTCCAGCCGGCCGCCGAGCCGCGAGACGAGCCGCCGCGCGAGCGTCAGGCCATCTGCGCGCGGGTCACCGTGGGTTCGTACGGGCATGCCGCTGTCGTTGACCGTGAGCTGCCAGGCCTCCTGCCCGGCCGTGAAGGACACGGCGATCCGGCCGCCGCGCCCCGGCGGGAACCCGTGGACGAGCGCGTCCACGACGAGCACATCGGCGATCAGCTCAAGCGTGATCGCCGTGCCGATCGGAAGGGCCTCGTCCGCTGCCGCCCAGGTGAGCTGCGGGCCGCCCGATCGGCCGAACCTCGCGGCAAGATCGTCACAAAGGGCCCGCAGATGCCCGCCCAAAGGCACCTCGTTGGCGCCCGAGTTGGGGGAGAGGAGCGCCTCGAGCGTCGTCACGCCCATGACGCCGGCCGGAAGCTCGACCAGGGCAAGCGGGCCGTGGGGCGGTCGCAACCTCTTCCGGAGCGGGCGCGTGCTCCGCCCCCGGACGGCGGTCGCGCCATCGTTCGCGGACACGATGACCGGGGTCGAGCGGGCCGGCACGGGGGGCATCGGGCGTCTCCGCGAATGTTCCAGGGATCGCGGACAATCTAAGCCGCCACGCGCGACCCGCGCTAACCTGGATCAGCAGGTCGAGGCCATTCATCAGAAGGTTGTCGACGCGACCCTTAGAGCCCTAGCCCGTTGCTCTGGTCGAGATAGCCGCTGTGGAATTCGGCGAGGTCACGCAGGCTCTCGAGATCGTGAAACTCGACGCGACCCTCCCGAAACGTCGCCAGGCGACGCTCGCGCAGCTGGCGCAGGACGCGGTTGACGTGGATCGCGGTGAGCCCCAGCGCATCAGCCAGATGATACTGGTTGAGCGGGCAGGTGAAGCCGCTGTCCGAGCCGCGCCCCACGAGCTGCAGGCGCAACCCCAGCTCGACCAGGAGATGGGCCGTGCGCACGCAGCGCGCTGCGCCGGCCGATGTTGACCAGGTGCTCGACCACCATCGCCTCGTCGCGCGAGGCCGCCCACAGGATCGCCGCCCCCAACCGTGGCGCCCGCTGGAAGGTGTCGATCATCTGCCGCGCCGAGACCTCGGCGACGACGATGTCGCTGACCGCCGCGAAGGCGTGGTCCGAGGTCCGCAGGAGCACGCTGCGCAGGCCCATGACGTCGCCCGGGATCGAGAAGTCGATCACCTGCCGGCCGCCGTCGGGCAGCAGCTTGTAGGCGCACGCCCAGCCCTCCAGAAGGATGAACGCGCGGTGGCCCTCCTGGCGCTCGTGGACGACCTCGGTGTGCGCAGGGATCGGGCGCCGCCGCGCCTCGAGCCCGGCAAGGCTCGCGAGCTCCTCCGGGTGCAGCGGCAGGAACCGATTGAGCTTCTGAACGAGAGCGCTCGCGACCGCGGTCATGAGTTTATCCTACCACGGTCACGGACCTCTGAACCACAGCCTCGTGCTGGCCGCTCGATGTCCTGTCGATCAGCGGCCGTTTCCCCGAGCGGCCGTGACCCTGGCTTGACCCGGCCGGATGCAAGGCAGTCCTTTCAGGAGCTATTTTGTATCCTCGTAATATATATTTCAAACTCGAATAGGAAACCTTGAATAATGGCTTGGGCATGACTATTTGATGGCAACGAGGAATGAAATAGTTTCTCAAAACATCTAGCAGGAACAGGGAATCATCATGGCCAATTCAAAAACCCATGGCGTTGCCGACGAGACGGCCCATGTCACCGCCAATGGCGACCACAAGGGCTACGATCGGGCGGCCGATACCGCCCGTAAGGTTGCGGGCTCAGCGCAGCAGTCCACCCAGCACGTCGTCGACGAGTGGACCCGCGGGGTCAAGGAGGGCCTGACCCGTTACCAAGAATGTTCTCGCAGCTGCCCGGTTTTGGCGCGAACGGTGCCCAGGTCGGCGAGACCGGATCGGTCGCTCGCGAGCAGCTGATCGAGTTCAATACCGAGCTTTT
>CAVWRK010000022.1:0-153643 GCA_963757395.1 uncultured Alphaproteobacteria bacterium | reverse complement strand
TTCCGCACCAGAGCTGAGCACTCGCCGCCGGCCCGGTGCTCCGCCGCTTCGGGCGCACTCGGGAGGCCCGGCCTCCCGTCTTTTCTATCCGCACGCCCCTGGCGTCGCTCCATTGAATCTCTTGATGCCGTGCCCGCCCATCTTGGTCGAGTTGACCAAGGCGACCTCGATGGCCGACGCGATCGTCAATCTCTACGAGGCGAAGACCTCGCTCTCGCAACTAGTCGAGCGCGCGGCGGCGGGCGAGGAGATCATCATCGCCAAGGCCGGCAAGCCCAGGCACGCCTCGTCCCCCTCGCCGACCGCGCGGCGCCGCGCCGGCCCGGGGGTTGGAAAGGCAAGGTCTTTGTCGCCGACGACTTCGAATGCACCTTTGCCGGGTCGACATTCTCTCCGCTTTCGAGGGCAAGGACTGACCCTTGGCTCCCCATGTCGTATTCGCTTTCCCAACTTTTTCTCGGGTTCCAGAAGGCTCTCCTGCCAATGCCCGCGATTTAGCTGACGAGGCGAATTTGCTATTCAAGAATTCTCGGTACGCACGTGCATATTTCCTCTCTGCAAACTCGAATGAGGAAATAGCAAAAGCCGTTTTGTTGGGAGACGCAATGCTGCTCAAAGCGTTGCGGGGTAGAGATCAACTGGAAAAAATGGAACTATCATTTTACCTCGCATGACCGGAAGCTGATTGTATTAGCGCAGATCAGATATTGGATGGATCCTCGTTATTAATGCATCGGATCCAAATTACAAAGCATTGGATCTGCTAAAGCAGGATGTCAAAAATGTCAAGGCATACCACCAACGGAAGCATGACTTCTATAGATGCAACTTCTGCAAGAACCAGTTTGTCAGCCCTGCTGATATAATCTCGGAAACGGAGACAGATGACTATATCCAGTAAATGAGTGTATATTGTCATTTGTCGAATATAGCAATCCCGTGGTCTCCGAAGCATGGCTAAGAGACAAATGGCCGTCATCACCGCTCGCACGAGTGACCGAAAAAATGCGCATTGGCATGATTTTTCTCGGCATATGTTCTCTTAAGAAAGAAGGCTTTTGAGCCCGATCCTGGGATAGCGCGGCGCCGCCACTAGAAGCGCTCGACAGCATCCCGAAGCACGGCCTCGCGCAGCCGCGGGCGCATCGCTTCGGGGAAGGCGAAGTCGACCGGCCGCCGGGATCGCCGCGAGATCGGCCTTGAGATCGACGAACGCGAACAATCCGAACGGACGCGCAGGTTCGACCTTGTCAGGGAAAAGGTGTCAGGAACCTTTTCGCGAAACGTGGGAGTTCTGACGGGGAAGTCGGTCGATCGCCTGGCGCAGGGTCGCAGCGATTTCCTTGATGCGGCACCAGATCGACCGTCGCGGCGGTGCCGGCGCGACAGCGTCAGTGCACCACGTTCCCCGAACCGGCGGTCTGATTCACCGAAGGCGTGTTCCGGTCGCCCTCGATTTGCACGACGATGTTGCCCGAGCCGTCAACCTCTGCCCGCTGTTGCATCGAAAGGTGCCATTTCGCTCAAATTATCTCGATCCACAGTTCCATGCTACCCGGATTGTCACCCGGCGCGAGCGCTTCCCCACCCCCATCCATTGACCTCCGCCGAATGCGCCACATGTGACGCATCCGTGCACCCCCGTCGCATGGAGATTCGCATCAACTGCTTCTCAAGCCGTCATCTTTATTTCTCACTACTTGACGTATTGAGAAGTATATCTAAGCAAATAAACTCGGTTCATCGCAATAGAAATAAATAAAAATCACCATTCCGTTCGACTTGACTAGACAGCTCTGCGATTGATGCGCGCTTGATGCGGTTAAGTCGGCGGATTTACTTGCGACCGGATGCGCCACTTTGAATCAAAAGTGGCGCGCCGATGCGCCACCGCCAAGAAAAAGATGCGTCACTCCTGTCGCATGTGAAATCAATCCTTCAGACGTTGTCTTGTCTGTCGAAAATGCTTGAGGTGAGCTAGCGTCGGTCAGACTGTACGATATGGCGAGCGAGAGATCAGCTTGACTAGAGGATATGGGTCGATAACGGACCGTCGCTCGGTCAGCAATTTGGCATTCATTTGAGGTCAGCATCCGCCAATAGCCCGATCGGGCTCCAAGTCGAGGCCTCGCGAATACTTTCAAAATCAACCGGATTGATCCTGTTCGCCTCCTCAGCTGCGCAACCTCAGGTTGTCCGGGTCGTACGGCAATTCCGTGATCACCGTCACCCGGTGCTGCTCGCCCAGGATGTCCATCGAGAGCTCGGTGCCGGGTTCGGAAAACTCGGGGCGGACCATGGCCAGCGCCAGGGATTTTCCCAGTCGGAACCCGTAATTACCGCCGGTCGCGCGCCCGACCAGGTCTTTTCCGCGGTAGATCGGGTTGTTGCCGAGCGCGTCGGCGTCGGTCACATCGTGGACCTCGAGGGTCACGAACGCGTTGGAAAAGCCCTGCTCGCGCCAGCGGACCAGCGCGTCGCGGCCGATGAAGTCACCTTTGTTGGGGTGGACGAAGCGCTCCAGCCCGGATTCGAACGCCGCGTACTCGATCGACAGCTCGGTGCCGATCAGCCGGTAGGATTTTTCGACGCGCAGGGAATCCATGGCGCGGATGCCGAACGGCTTCAGGCCAAGGTCGGCGCCGGCGGCCATCAGGGCATCGAAGATGTGGTTCTGGTACTCGAGCCCGTGGTGCAGTTCCCACCCCAGCTCGCCGACGAAATTGACCCGCAGCGCCTTGGTCGGGGCGAGGCCGACCGTGATCTCCTGGCCCGTCAGCCAGGGGAAGGCGGCGCTCGGAGAAATCGGCCTCGCTGACCCGCTGCAAGAGCTCGCGCGACCTGGGCCCGGCGACCACCAGCACGCCGATCGCATTGGTGAGGTTCTGGAACTGGACCGAGCCGTCCTCTGGCATGTGCTTCAAGAGCCAGTCGTGGTCGAGGCGCTGCCAGGCCCCGGCCGAGACCAGATAGAAGCTGCTTTCCCCGTCCCGCAGGATCGTGAACTCGGAGTGGACCCCGCCCCGCGTATTGAGCGCATGGCAAAGATGCACCCGGCCGATCCTCTTCGGGATCCGGTTGGCGACCAGCTGGTCCAGAAAGGCCTCGGCGCCGGGGCCGGAGACGCGCGCCTTGGCGAACGCCGTCATGTCGAGCAGGCCGACGTTTTCCTGCACGTTGCGGCATTCGTTGCCAACGTGCTCGAACCAGCGCGAGCGCCGGAACGACCAGTGATCTTCCTGGGGCGCCCCCTCGGGCGCGAACCAGTTCGGCCGCTCCCAGCCGAACTTCTGGCCGAAGACAGCACCCCGATTCTTCAGGCGCTGGTAACAGGGCGCCGTCCGCAGCGGGCGACCGGCCGGGCGCTCCTCGTCCGGATAGTGGATGACGAAGACGTGGGCATAGGCCTCCTCGTTCTTGGCCCGGAGATAAGCCTTGCTCGCGTAGTCGCCGAAGCGGCGGGGATCGACCCCCAGCATGTCGATCGTCGGCTCGCCTTCTGTGATCCATTCGGCCAGCTGCCAGCCGGCGCCGCCGGCCGCGGTGATGCCGAAGCTGTGGCCCTCGTTCAGCCAGAAATTCCGCAACCCCCACGCCGGCCCCACGATCGGGCTGCCGTCCGGCGTATAAGGAATCGCGCCGTTGTAGACCCTCTTCACTCCGACCTCGCCGAACGCCGGCACGCGGTGGATCGCGGCCTCGATATGCGGCGTCAGGCGCTCGAGGTCTTCGGGAAACAGCTCGTATTCGGCATCGTCGCGCGGTCCGTCGAGGTAGCAGCAGGGCGCCCCCTTCTCGTAGGGCCCGAGCAGAAGGCCGCCCGCCTCCTCGCGCAGATACCAGGAGCCGTCGCTCTCGCGCAGCACCCCCAGCTCCGGCAGGCCCTGCTCGTGGCGCTTGACGATCTCCGGATGCGGCTCGGTCACGATGTACTGATGCTCGACCGGGATCACCGGGACGTCGAGGCCGACCATGGCGCCGGTCCGGCGGGCGAAGTTGCCGGAGGCACTGACCACGTGCTCACAGGCGATGTCGCCCTTGTCGGTCCGCACCAGCCACTCGCCGGACGGCTTGCGGCTGATACCGGTGACCGTGGTCTGGCGGTAGATCTCGGCGCCGCCGTTGCGGGCGCCGCGGGCCAGCGCCTGGGTCACGTCGGCCGGCTGGATGTAGCCGTCCTCCGGATGGCGGATCGCGCCGACGATGCCCTCGACGTTGCACAGCGGCCAGATCTCCTTGACCTGTTTCGCAGTCAGGAACTCGACCTCGACGCCGATCGTCTCGGCCACGCCCGCGTACTGATGATACTCGTCCATGCGGTCCCGGTTCAGGGCGAGGCGGATGTTCGAGACCTTGGCAAAGCCGACGTTCTGGCCGGTCTCCGCTTCGAGGGTCTGGTACAGCGCAACCGAGGATTTGTGGATCTGGCCGACCGAGTAGCTCATATTGAACAGCGGCAGCAGACCCGCGGCATGCCAGGTCGAGCCGGAGGTGAGCTCCTTGCGCTCGACCAGCACCACGTCCGACCAGCCCTTCCTGGTCAGGTGATAGAGGGTCGCGACGCCGACCGCACCACCGCCGATCACCACGACCCGCGCCTGAACTCTTCATGACCTGCCCCCCCGTATTCCCGCCGTCGAGAGCCCTGCCGCATTCCTACCACCGCACCATACCGCCGCCTTGCCGCGAGCGTCCAACCCTTGCCGGAATGCGGCACCGGACTTGCGAGACGGGTCGGCAAGGCTTCGACACGCACCTGTCCGCCGACATTCTGTCGACGAAGGCGGCATAGAGGAAATGTTCGCGGGGCCTTACTCACCGGTGGCGCTCTCGTTGACGGCCGGGCCTGCTGGTATAGGATGGCATGACACGGTGGCCGCGGGTGGCCGGGGGAAAGGATGGCATGAAGATCACCGCCGTCGAGGCGCTCTATCTGCGGCTGCCCGAGATCCAGGCGCGCACCGACAGCTCCCAGGACGCGCTCCTGATCCGGATCGAGACCGACGCCGGCATCACCGGCTGGGGCGAGGTCGACGGCTGCCCCTGGGTGGTCAAGGCGATCGTCGAAGCGCCGATGTCGCACACGCTGGTGACCGGTCTGCGCGCGCTGCTGATCGGCGAGGACCCACTGGAGACCACCAGGCTCTGGCAGAAGATGTACCAGGGCACCCTCTACTATGGCCGCGAGGGTGCGGTGATCCAGGCGATGGCGGGCATCGATCTGGCGCTTTGGGACATCAAGGGCAAGGCGCTCGCGCAGCCGGTCTGGAAGCTCTTGGGCGGCCGCCATCGGGATCGCCTGCGGGTCTACGCCTCGAACATGTTCCAGTTCACCATCGAGGCGACCGCGGATCGGGTGCGCAAGGCCAAGGACCAGGGCTTCACCGCGGCCAAGTTCGGCTGGGAGCCGTTCGGGCGCGATGCCAGGACCGACTGCGCCTATCTGGATGCGATGCGCAAGGCGGCCGGCGACGACTTCGACCTGATGCTCGATGTCGGCCTGGTCTGGGATGCGACCACGACGATCCAGCGGGCCAGGCTGTTCGAGCCCTACGGCCTGTTCTGGATCGAGGAGCCGCTGCCGCCAGACGACCTCGAGGGCTATGGCCGGGTCAGCCGCGCGATCAGCCAGCGCTTGGCCGCCGGTGAGGAGGAATGCACGCTGCGCGGCTTCAGGCGCCTGATCGACGAGGGCGGTATCGGGCTCGCCCAGATCGACTTGACCCGCTGCGGCCTCACCCAGTCGATGCAGATCGCGGCCCATGCCGCGAGCCGGGGGGTCGCGGTCGCCAACCACAATTTCACCACGGACATCAACACGGCAGCCTCGCTGCACTTCCTGGCGGCGGTGCCGAACGCCTTGGTGCTCGAGTACTGCGTCGAGCCGTCCGAGATCTCGCGCCGCCTGATCAAAAACCCGATCCGCCTCGAGGACGGCTACATGCGCGTCCCCGAAGAGCCGGGGCTTGGGGTCGAGCCGGATCTGGCGGTGGTGGACAAATACCTCGTGCGCGACTGAACGCGTGTCGAGAGGAACGAAACCCGGGCGTCGCGACGCTTGGCTGGAGGTCAGCCGACTGCGCTTCGGCGCTCGAAGATGGAGGAGGAAGGGCCCATGCGTCGTTTGATCGTAGGTTTTGCCGGTCTCGCCGGGTTGGCGGGCGCGCTCGGGAGCGCAGGCATCGCGCCCGCCCAGGCGGAGGAGTTCTATCAAGAAACCCAGCCGATGTTCGAGAACTGCGCCGACGGCTCGCTCGACCGGGTGCGCAAGGAGGGGATCGTGCTCGGCGAATCCGGGAACG
Organism: uncultured Alphaproteobacteria bacterium; assembly: GCA_963757395.1. GTDB lineage: Bacteria > Pseudomonadota > Alphaproteobacteria > Geminicoccales > Geminicoccaceae > DATAOG01. The sequence goes on along the minus strand of CAVWRK010000022.1, from coordinate 147,341 downwards.
CGCCGCACTCGATGCTCGATCCGAACACCAAGGAGGCGAGCGGCATCGACGTCGAGATCAACAACGCCGTGCTCGACTGGCTCGGCGTCGAGAAGCGCACGATCGAGTGGATGCCGTGGGGATCGGAGATCCCGGCGCTGCTGTCGAAGCGCACCGACGTGATCGCCCAGAACATCCACGTCAACCCCGAGCGCGTCAAGGTCATCAGCTTCACCGGCCCGGCCTGGTGGTACGGCCCGATCGTCCTGGTGCAAAAGGGCAATCCCGACGGCATCAAGTCCTACGACGACTTCAAGGGCAAGGAGGTCGGCGCGATCGCGGGCTCGGCCGCCGAGAACTACCTGCACCGGATCGGCGCCAACACCCAGCCGTTCAAGTCCGAGTCCGAGGAGCTGCAGAGCCTGAACCAGGGGCGGCTCAAATATGTGGTCGAGGACGACGTCATCTTCACCGAGTTCCAGAAGGAGAATCCGAACAGCAACATCGAGGCGCTGACCAGCATCCCGGCCCCCGATGACATCATCTACGGCGGCGGCTACGGCAACGCGCGCTTCGGCCTGCGCAAGGAGGACTGCCAGCTCAGGGTCGCCTACACGACCGCGCTGGCCGAGCTGCGCGCCAACGGCTTCATCAGCTCGGTGCTCAAGAAATACGGGCTGTCCGACCGCAACCTGTTCTGGTTCAAGCTCAATCCCTGATCACGCCGCCCGGGGCCGGCCTCGGCTTGAGGCTGGCCCCACAACCTGCCGGGGCGCCCTGACAGCATCCTGACGACGACAACATGGAGCTGCTCAACACCGAGGTCGCGATCGAGGCCTTCGGTCCGCTGCTCGCGGGCCTGCTGGTCACCTGCGAGCTCACGGTCCTGGTCATCTGCCTGAGCCTGATCCTGGGCCTCCTGGTCGCGCTCGCGCGGATGTTCGGGCCGAAGCCCTTGGTCTGGCTGGTGCTCGGCTACATCGAGGTGATGCGCAACACGCCGCTCCTGCTGCAGCTGATCTACGTCTACTACGTCTTGCCCGAGGTCGGCATCCGGCTCGACAGCTTCACGGCCTCGGTGATCGCGCTGACGCTGAACTACTCGGCCTATATTTCCGAAGTTTACCGCTCGGGCATCCAGGGCATCGGCAAGGGCCAGAGCGACGCCGCATCCGCCCTCGGCATGACCCGGGCGCTCGGGCTGCGCCGGATCATCCTGCCGCAGGCGGTCCGCCTGGTGGTCCCAGCACTCGGCAACTACCTGATCTCGCTGTTCAAGGACACGGCGCTGTGCTCGGTCGTGAGCGTGCAGGAGGTGCTGTTCAGCGCGCAGCTGATCGCCGCCCGCAACTACCAGTACCTGACGCTCTACACCGTGGTCGGCATCCTCTACTTCATCGTCGGCTTTGCCGCCGCGCGCTTCGTGAATCACCTCGAGGCGCGCACGCGCCAGGGCTATCGCCGGCGGCGGCGGGCGGCGTGAGCGGCCGGACCGACGAGCGCCAGGCTCGGGCGCCGGCCCGGGCGCGGCCCATGATCGAGGCCGAGGATCTGCACAAGTCGTTCGGCCACATCGAGGTCCTGAAGGGCGTGAGCCTCAGCGTCGCACGCGGCGAGGTGATCTGCGTGATCGGCCCGTCGGGCTCCGGCAAGTCGACGCTGCTCCGCTGCCTGAACTGGCTGGAAGTACCGGAACGCGGCCTGATCCGGATCGACGGCGAGGTCGCCTACCGCGAGCAGGAGGACGGGCGGCTCCGGCTGCAGGCGCAAAAGCAGATCGCCGCGATCCGGGCCACGGTCGGCATGGTGTTCCAGGCCTTCAACCTTTTTCCCCACCTGAATGCGCTCGAGAACGTCATGGAAGCGCCCGTGCACGTGCTGAAGCGCCCTAAGGCCGAGGCGCGCGCGGCGGCCGCGGCGCTGCTCGCCCAGGTCGGCCTCGCCGACCGCGCCGACCACTATCCGGAAGAGCTCTCGGGCGGCCAGCAGCAGCGGGTCGCGATCGCGCGCGCGCTCGCCATGGGCCCGAAGGCGATGCTGTTCGACGAGGTCACCAGCGCCCTCGACCCCGAGCTTGTTGGAGAAGTCCTGAACGTGATGCGCGACCTCGCCTCGCGCGGCATGACCATGATCGTGGTCACCCACGAGATGAACTTCGCCCGCCAGGTCTGCGACCGGGTCCTCTTCATGGAGGGCGGCGTGATCGCCGAGGAGGGCGTGCCGGCCGAGATCTTCACCCGCCCGCGCGAAGCCCGCACCCGCGCATTCCTGAAGGAGATTCTCGAGCGCTGATTTCCGGCCTCCATCGCCTCCATCCATGCTGGAGATTGATCCGCACACTCAAGACCCTCAATCGATCTGGATGGCAATCACTCTGGCCTTTTTCTTGACCATGACTTATTGTGATCAAGATACCTCAACTATCATACCGTAGTGCCATCGATGTTTTGGGCTCGCATGATGCCTTTCTCATGTTACAATCGACATTGATCCAGTCGTATACGCGCCTCATCGGCTGAATATAACTTAGAATGACGCAGCCCTGGCGCATTTATGCGGCATGGATGGCGCACTTCTGACGCATCAATGACTTTCGCCTTCAAGTAGATCCGAAAACTCAGCGATTGATGCTGATATCATTCTAAATCTCGTGGATCTGGCTGATGCGCGACGCTCGAACCTGGCGGATTCGGCCGACCGTCGTATCAGCCCGCATCAGCCTCGGATTGATGTGGAGATCAAGGCCCTCGCCGATTGATCGGACATGATGGCGCAAAACTGACGCATCTGTCGCATCCTGCTCCTGGCGAAAGCCGCTCCCGGATATTGCCAGCCGTGCGCGCACGACGGATTACGTACTATGTCCCCGTAACCCCGGCATTAGGTAGCAAACGCACCTACGGCCGAGAGAGGCGCCAGAGCGGGCACCCATCGCGTTTTTGGCAGGCGCCAGCCGTGACGCGCGCATCCCGGAGTTGCCAAAACGTTCTGGCTTGGCGGTCGCCATCTTCTGCGAGCATGCTGGTGCATAGAGGCATTCCGATGATTCATGCTCCTAGGAGCTGGTGTGGCCTGGAACCCTGGACAACGCGACGTGCGTGGCCATTCATGGGTGAATCCTCTGTCTGCTCCTGTGCACGGGATGAGGACGCCTGCACGAACCAAGCTGAGAGTTTTTCTCTCGCGGCTACGCCGGGCGGAGATCGGCCAGCATCATCGGATCGGCGTCCACCTGCACCAATATGCGGGCGAGATGGCTTGGCGCGAAGACAACCGCCGCAAGCCGACCGGCGCGCAGTTCATGCTCTGCGCCGGCGCCGCGGCCGTGCACCCGGTTAGCCGACGGTGGGCTGGGTACTGGCAGCGGTAGCTGGCTTGTGGAGGGCGTAACGGTATGCTAGCGGAGCCATGGCTAGAATGAGTTCCTCTGAAACGGACGCGGATCGTTGCCATGACAGATGCGGCACAGCCACCCACCTCAGGATCCGGCCCTCGGTCGGTCCGCTATTATTACATTAAGAATGCGCTATTTCGTGTTGTGCACGTCGATGGCGCGATCGGTGGAATCACGCCAACTGGCAAGGTTCACTGCGCTTTTTATAGCGAAAGACCCGCCATACCGCAAGAAACAGAATTTAAGATTTCCGATGACGGGCGGCTTGGCGACCAGCTATCTATCGAAGGTAAACACGGGATAATCCGCGAACTCGACTTCGATATCCAGATGGATCTAAATACCACTGTCCAACTGCGCGATTGGCTAAGCAAAATGATAGACGATCTGAAAGCTGTTCTCGGTGTGGATAAGCCAACATGAACTCCCAGCTGCAGCCTATATCGCGAGACGCCTATATCATACCTCCTCGCGAAGAACTGTCTACTTCCAGGACTGGTCAAGTAATCCATTTTCGCCCCGCCCAGCCGTTCTTCCCCACGACGTACCACTTCGACGCGCTCAATAACGCGATTGAGTCCACGACACGATGGTTTTTTGATAGATATGCGGCCGAATGGCAGGTCGCGACTGCTGGCCTATCGTCAATTGTGAAAAAGAAACGTCATCCGGCCTATGGTGCCATTTTACATCTCGGACCTAGTGTCATCAAATATATGCTTGAGGACTTTCAAAATAACTCGCCATCGCCGCTATGGTTCCCAGCTTTGAAAGAATTAGCTGGCGACGATCCGGTACCGCCTGCGCATAGGGGTAACGTGCCTGCGATGAAAGACGCGTGGATAGCGTGGGGCCGAGCGAAACGCTACTTATAAGGACGCCGCATGTTCAAGGCACTATGCCCCCGTCTTACGGACGATAATCATCGCGTCGCCAGTGGGCAATGTGACTTTTATAATTGCGTGGCATGGGCCGCGCACACGACTATTTGGTATATATGGCCTGACGACGATAAGCAATTCGCGTGGCCTCCGGACATGCCGCGCGGCGAGAACGTGGCCAATCTCGTGAATTTCTTTATACGGCTGGGGTTTCGACAGTGTCGGTCTATGCATTTAGTTCATGGTGTAGAAAAGATTGCGATATATGTGGACAGCGACGGGCCGCAGCACGTTGCAAGACAATTAGCGAACGGAAAATGGGCGAGCAAACTTGGTGAACTAGCGGATATTGAGCATGTAGATGCCAAAGACATTGGCGGCGGGGAATTCGGCGAAGTGGCAGTCGTGATGGAACGAACCGCCACCGGCACGGCGCCACGGTTGCCTGCGCTGCAACCGGTTGGGATTGTTCTGTAGAGGTTTCGTGCACCGTGACTACGGACCGCAGTCTATGTTATGCGTTCGCCAATCGCCAGTGCACGCTCTGCCCGGACCCGTTCGCCCGCCCGGCAGTCTCTACAAGCGCCCCAGCCTGCCGCCGCAGATAGCTCTGCACGCACTTCCGAACGAGCGCCAGGGCCGCGTCATCGGCTGCCGCGCCTTTCTGCGCCACGACGTGCGCTGCGATCCCGACCGCGCTCATGGGCTCGGGCGAGGCCCTCAGGGTGCTCAAGATCAGCCGCGGCAGCTCACCGTTGCGGAACTGACCGTTGCGCTTGTACGGCCGTCTGGCCGGGATGGCGCCTGGATCTGAACCCGGCTCGAACAGACGCAACGTCGCGTCCAGGTTGCCGAGCGCATCTTCAAGCTTGGCTAGCCGTTGTTTGGCCACGCGGACCTCGCCGGAGATATGCGCCCGCTTCTCACGCAACGCTGACACGACGTGGCTTTCGGCCATAGCGGTTCCCCTCGGTTCGGAGCGCCGATTGTGGCCGCTGAGCCGGCCGGGAGGCTAGCCTTCGGAAGGTGCGTTTGCTACCTAATGCCGCGTAACCCCTCGATGTCCCCGTAACCCCTGGGGCGACGCCGTGCTCCGCCTGCCGGCCATCCACCTGGTCTTCGGGCTCGCCAAACGCTGGCTGCCGGGCACCCCACCATGGGGCGGTCAGCGCCAAGCACCTGCAGGCCTGTCTCGACGCGTACGTCTTCTGCTTCGACCGCCGAACCGCCAAGAGCATCGCCCATCGCTTCGCCCGCCTGATCCAGCAGGCCGCCCTCACCCAACCGACCACCTGCCGGGCCATCAGCCACAGCATCGCCTGAGCGTTTGAGGGCCAAAGGGGAACCGCTGAGCCGCGCCTGGCGTGGGCCGTGGTGGCCGGGTGCGCCGCCTCAGCTCTGGGTGCGCAGGCGGGCGACCGTGCGTTCGTCGATCGGCCAGTGGAGGAGGGCTGCGATCAGGCCGAGCGCGATCGAGAGCCACCAGACGAGGTCATAGCTGCCGTAGTGGTCGTACAGCCAGCCGCCGAGCCAGACGCCCAGAAAACTGCCGAGCTGGTGGCCGAGGAAGACGAAGCCGAACAGCGTCGCCATGTAGCGGGGGCCGAAGATCTGGGCGACCAGGCCCGAGGTCAAGGGCACGGTCGAGAGCCAGAGCAGGCCCATGATCGCGCTGAAGACGAGCGCCGAGGTGGCGGTCAGCGGCAGGGCGATGAAGCCCGTGATCAGGACCGCGCGCGCAACATAGAGAAAGCTCAGGCAGTATTTCTTGCTGAGGCGGCCGCCGAGCAGGCCCGAGAGGTAGGAGCCGATGACGTTGAACAGGCCGATCAGGGCCAGGCACCAGGCGGCGGTCTGGGTCGAGAGGCCGTTGTCGGCCAGATAGGCCGGCAGATGGACGGCAATGAAGGCGACGTGCCAGCCGCAGACGAAGAAGCCCGCGGTCAGGTACAGATAACCCGGGTGCCGGCGCGCCTCGGTCAGCGCCTGACGAAGTGTCTGGGTGTCGCCGGCTGCGGCCTGCGGCCGGCCCTGGATGCCGGCCGCCAGCGCGACCATTGCGAGCGAGCCGCCGGCAAGCAGCATCAGTGCGATCTGCCAGCCGTAGGCGGCGAGGAAGGCCTGGCCGATCGGCGGCAGCAGGAACTGGCCGAGCGAGCCGAGCGCTGTGGTGATGCCGAGCGCCATCGAGCGCCGCTCGGGGGCGACGCTGCGGCCGACCGCGGCCAGCACGACGCTGAAGCCGGTGCCGCTGAGGGCGAGGCCGAGCAGGACACCGGCGCTGAGGTGGAGGGCGAAAGCACTGCTCGTGCTCGCCATCAGCCAGACGCCGAGCGCGTACAGGAGGCCGCCGGCCGCGAGCGTGCGGCCGCTGCCGTAGCGGTCGGCGAGCATGCCGACGAACGGCTGCGAGAGGCCCCAGATCAGGTTCTGGAGCGCCAGCGCGAAGGCGAACACCTCGCGGCCCCAGCCGAGGTCGAGGCTCATCGGCTGCAGGAACAGGCCGAAGCTCGAGCGGATGCCGAACGACAGCAGCAGCATCGCCGAGCCGCAGCCGATCGCGAGCAGGGCGGTCCTCGAGAGGCCAGATCCCACGGTCGTTTTTCCCACTTTTGCCCCTCCCGCCCGCAAAAGCGGCGGCAGGCTGCGACGGTTCGCTTGTAGCGGCGGCGAAGTCTGGCATAAAGGACAACATGACCACGATTCCTGCCAGCGCCGTCAGCGGCGCCACGGCGCCGGGCCGCCACGTCGTGATCCTGATCTACGAGGGCGTGAACCTGCTCGACGTCGCCGGGCCGGCACAGGTGTTCACGACCGCCGCGGCGAGAGCGGAGGGATGCGATCCGCCGCCCTATCGGGTCAGCGTCGCCGCCAGGCGCGGCGGCCCTACCCTGACCTCGACCGGCATCGCGATCGTCGCGAGCTCGCTCGCCGAGCTCGCGGATCAACCGATCGACACCCTGATCGTGGCCGGCGGCCCGGGCGTGTACGCGACCCGGCACGACCCGGAGATGGTCGCCTGGCTCGCCGGCCGGGCCGCGCGAGCGCGCCGCACCTGCTCGGTCTGCACCGGCGCGTTCCTGCTCGCCGCCACCGGCCTGCTCGACGGCCGGCGCGCGACCACCCACTGGCGCTGGGCGAGCGCGCTGCAGGCCCAGTACCCCAGCGTGCGGGTCGAGGCCCATCCGATCTACGTGCAGGACGGCGCGATCTGGTCGTCGGCCGGGGTCAGTGCCGGCATCGATCTGGCGCTCGCCCTGGTCGAGGCCGACCTCGGCCACACGGCAGCACTCGAGGTCGCGCGCCACCTGGTGGTGTTCCTGAAGCGGCCCGGCAGCCAGGCGCAGTTCAGTGCCGCGCTTGCGGGCCAGACCCTGGGCAACGCCCGCTTCGGCGACCTGCACGCCTGGATCGCGGCCGATCTCGCGCAGGACCTCCGGGTCGAACGCCTGGCCGAGCGGATCGCCATGAGCCCGCGCAACTTCGCCCGAGCCTATGCCTCCGCGACCGGGGTCACGCCCGCGAAGGTGGTCGAAGCGATGCGGGTCGAGGCGGCGCGCCGGCTGCTCGAGGAAACCTTGCGGCCGATCGGCTGGATCGCGCGCCAGTGCGGCTTCGGCGACGACGAGCGGATGCGGCGCAGCTTCATGCGCTGGATCGGGGTCACGCCCTCGGACTACCGCGCCCGCTTTCGCAGCGGTCGGCCCGACCCCCAGGCCCCCGACGCGGCGCACCCCGACGCCATGGCTAGACAAGCTTGATTCCGGATGACCGGGCTCGGATTGTGCAAAATCTGCTGTCAGCAAGCCGGTCATCGGGTTGATGTGGGTCAAAGTGTGGCCCGCCCGATGCGACCACTCTCGCGTGAGCTTCTTTGCCAAGGCACAGCACCTCAACGGGAGGCACCGCCATGGAAGTCCGCAGCCTGCTTGCGGCCGCAGGTTTTCTCGCCGTCAGCTGCGTCCCGGCGTTGGCTCAGCAGGTCGCCGGTGTCCCCGGTTCGCCCGGCGCCACCACCACGATCGAGGGACAACGACTTCCGCCCCCCGATCCGAAATTCGGCGGGGTGGTCAAGGAGAGGGCCTCGAAGTCGACGCCGTGGTGGGCGCCTCGCGTCGTGCCGCCGAAGGGCGCGCCCAATGTGCTGCTGATCATGACGGACGACGACGGCTTCGGCGCGCCGAGCACCTTCGGCGGCGTCATCCCGACCCCGGCGCTCGATCGCATCGCCAAGGCCGGGCTGCGCTACACGAACTTTCACTCGACCTCGCTGTGCTCGCCGACGCGGGCGGCCTTGATCACGGGCCGCAATCACCACGTCGCCGGCTTTGGGGTCGTGGATGAAATTGGCACAGGGTATCCGGGCTACGACTCGATCATTTTGCACGCGAACGGCACCATCGGCACCATCCTGAAGGAGAACGGGTACGCCACCGCCTGGTTCGGCAAGGACCACAACACGCCCTCATATCAGGCGAGCCAGGCCGGGCCGTTCGACCAGTGGCCGATTGGCATGGGCTTCGACTATTTCTACGGGTTCGTCGGCGGCGACGCCAGCCAGTGGCAGCCGAACCTGTTCCGCAACACCACGGCCATCTACCCCTTCCAGGACAATCCCAGCTGGAACCTGACCACGGCGATGGCCGATGACGCGATCCAGTACATAAAGCAGCTGAAGGAGCTTGCGCCCGACAAGCCGTTCTTTCTCTACTACGTGCCGGGCGGCACCCACGCCCCGCATCATCCGACGCCGGAGTGGATCAAAAAGATCAGCGACATGCACTTGTTCGATGACGGGTGGAACAAGCTGCGGGACACGATTTTCGCCAACCAGAAGCGATTGGGCATCATGCCCGACTACGCCAAGCTGACGCCGTGGCCGAAAGAGCTGCCGCAGTGGGATTCGCTCAGCTTCGAGCAGAAGAAGCTCTTCATCAAGCAAGCGGAGGTCTATGGCGCGTACCAGGGCTACACCGACCACGAGATCGGCCGGGTCATCCAGGCCGTCGAAGACCTCGGCCAACTCGACAACACCCTGATCATCTACATCAGCGGCGACAATGGCGCGAGCGCCGAAGGGATGCTCAACGGCACGCCGAACGAGTTCACCACCTTCAATGGCGTTGAAGTGCCCGTGAAGGACCAGTTCCTCTGGTACGAGTTTTGGGGGTCCGCCAGGACTTATCCGCACTTTGCGGCACCCTGGGCGTGGGCGTTCGACACGCCGTTCAAGTGGGTGAAGCAGGTGGCATCGCATTTCGGCGGGACAGCCCAGGGCGTGGCCATGTCCTGGCCCGGTCACATCAATGATGCAGGCGGCATCCGCCGCCAATTTCACCACATCATCGACATCGTGCCGACCATCCTGGAAGCGAGCGGCATTCCGCAACCCGAGATGATCAACGGCATCAAGCAGCGCCCGATCGAAGGCGTCAGCATGGTCTATACGTGGGACAAGGCGAACGCCGACACCCCGACCCGGCACACCACGCAATACTTCGAGATGCTCGGCAATCGCGCCATCTATCATGACGGGTGGGTGGCGGCCACGACCCCGGTGACGCTGCCGTGGGAACTGAGCACGAAGACTCCGCCCGACGTGATCACCGGGTACAACTGGGAGCTTTATGACGTCCTGAAAGATCCCACCGAGGCCGACGACCTGGCGGCCAAGATGCCGGACAAGCTCAAGGAGATGCAGGACCTCTTCTATTCCGAGGCGCAGACGTACAACGTGCTGCCGCTCGACAACTCGACGCTCGCGCGCTGGAATACTCCGCGCCCGAGCCTCACGGCGGGGAGGACGGTCTTCACCTATTCCGGCGAACTGACCGGCGTGCCGGCCAGCACGGCCCCGGACATCCTGAACAAGCCGTACACCATCACGGCCGAGGTCGAAATTCCCGAGGGTGGCGCCGAAGGCATGATCGTCACCGAGGGCGGGCGCTTCGGTGGCTACGGCCTGTTCTTGAGCCAAGGCGAATTCGGCTTTGGTCGGGGCAAGGTCGTGTTCCTGTACAACCTGCTCGACCTCAAGCGCACCGCCTGGGAGGGGCCCGAGCTGGAAGCGGGCAAGCACACCATCGTGTTCGACTTCAAGCCGGACGGTCCCGGTTTGGGCAAGGGCGGCACGGGCGTGCTTTCGGTCGACGGTCGGGAAGTGGCCAGGAATTCCCTGGACCACACCACCCCGATCACCTTTCCGGAAGACGAAACCTTCGATGTCGGCCAGGACACCCGCACGCCGCTTGCGCTGCTCGAGTATCGCTACGATGTGCCGTTCAAGTTCACCGGCAAGATCGACAAGCTGACCTTCGAACTCGGTGCGGGGCAGTCAGCAGCGAAACAGTGACAGCTGCGCGGTCCGCGCGCGCGCAGCACTGGGTTTCAGCGGATGACGAAAACGGTGCTCATGCTTTCGGCGGTCGGCGAAGCCGCTACCGGATTGGCGTTGCTGATTGTTCCCTCGCTGTTCGGGCAGTTGTTGTTGGGTGAGGAACTCACCGGCATCGCCATACCGGTGGCGCGCGTCGCGGGCATCGCTCTGGTTGCTTTAGCAATCGCCTGCTGGCCGGGCCTGCCCCTGGTCGGCATGTTGACCTACAGCACAGCTGTCACGCTGTATCTTGCTTACCTCGGTTCCGCGGGTGGTTTGACTGGCGTCCTCCTATGGCCCGCGGTTGGGTTGCACGTCGTTTTGTTAGCCTTTCTCGGTCGCGCTTGGCTCGCCACTGCGGGGGCGGCGCCATGATAGGCTACGACGTCCTGATCACCGGCAACAACCTTGCCTACGCCGACGGCGCGCTCGGCATCAGCAGCGTCGTCCTGGTGACCACCGCGGACGGGCCGCTGCTGTTCGACACCGGCCACTACGGCAACCGGCCGGCGCTGCTGCGCGGCCTCGCCCGCCATGGCCTGACCGCCAGGGACGTGCCGCGGGTCATGCTCTCGCATCTGCACTGGGACCACAGCCTCAACGTCGATCTTTTTCCTGGTGCCGAGATCCTGGTGAGCCGCCGCGAGCTCGACTATGCCCGGGCACCCCATCCCGAGGACAGCCATCTGCCCTGGGGCATCCTCGAGCAGCTCGAGCGCCACCGGGTGACCGAGCTCCACGGCCCGACCGAGCTCGCCCCCGGCCTTGCCGCGTTTCCGGCCCCCGGCCACACCCCCGGCCTCTACGCGCTCGCCCTCGAGACCCCGGACCGCGGCCGGGTGGTGCTGGCGAGCGACGCGATCAAGTACCCGAAGGAGGTGATGACCGGCGAAGGCGACCTCGTGCTCGATACCATCGAAGCGAGCCGGGCCTCGATCGCCCTGATCCTGGCCCAGGCCGACCGGATCGTGCCCGGCCACTTCGTCGAGATGCGCAAGGTGGGCAATGCCTGGACCTGGGACCAGCCGGCGGCCTTCGACCTCCGGCTGCGCTGAGCGCGGTCGCCCCGACCGGGTTGCTCAATTCATGCTCCGCGGGCCATGATCTCGATTGCACACGATTCCTCAATCAAACATGTCCTTCTTCAACTCTTGGTACACCATCATTCCCGGTTCTATGAGCGGCGCTGGAGTCGCAAGCATAAATGCCTTCGTATCGTTTCCGCAACAGCGAAGTTGCAACCGTTTCTTCGCCGCATTATAGATTCCGCCAGCCGCTTCTTTGAGGTTGTCAGATACCGCGCCGCGCCCGACGGCATTTTCTACAGTAACCTTCTTATCAAGAAGCAAGGCGTCTGCCTCTTCTGGTTTGCCAACGTGGCTGCAAAGCGCCCGAAGGGGTCCGTCAGCAAATAAATAGCTTTCAAGATTACGACGGGGTCATCGAAGGATCTTCCATCTCATAGAGATCCTCCAAACCTTGCGCTGCGAGCCGTTTGTAATTGAGTGCGACGCCTGCGTCATTATCGATGGTTCGCCGGAGTTTGTCTTCGTCAAGAGCGGACATCATTCGTTCGAGCTGGTTGATTTGGAACTCCGGGTCGTTCCGGTAAGCGGAGCGGACGTATATGGCTTTTTTTCCGCTCCGTCGGATCCGATGGTTGCCCGCCGTGGAACGACACCCGGATGGATTGGTTCCATTCGAGCATGGGACCTTCGATTTGTTTGGGATAGTAGTCGCCGACCTGCCATTCGGTGCGGCCCCGCTGTCTCCATCCCAGGCGGTGCCATATGTTGAGCGCATCAAAGAACGAAGATTTGCCGCAGCCATTGGGTCCCGCCAGGATAATGAGCCTAGCCGTCTGCGGCAGTCCCTCGACCGTCAGGTCGGTGAAGCGCTTGAAACGCTTCAGCGTCACTTCCTGAATCTTCATACGGGCACTCGATCACGATGAGGGAGGAGTGAGCTGCTCCCCTGAGCATGCATCCCAAGGGTCTAGGAAGCTTCCGGCCGCGCGTCAACCGAACGTTGCGGACTCCGCCGGCGTACTCCCGGACTCGCCACCTTCCCGGCGCCGGGGCACATGCCCGGCCTCCACGCGCTCTAGCCGCCCTTCGGGCCGAGCTCGTCGGCGAGCGCTTGGCCGATGTAGTCGAGGAGTGGGGCGAGCTCGGTCAGCTGGTAGCCGACCGGCTGAGTACTCGCCTGCAGAAGGCTGGAGACGAACTGCCAGTCGTCGGCGAGATTGCCGACGTCGAGCTCGGCAGGCTCGACCTCGACATTGTAGCGCTCCGACACCGGGACCTCCCAATAGTACGGTCTCTCAAGCGCCACGGTCCGCCGGCCCCGGGTTTCTATCACGTGATCGAGCAGGCGGTTGATGACCGCCCGTAGCTCGACCAGGTCGATCTCGGTCACTGGTCGCGGTGCCGTCTTTCGCATTGCTCGAGTTGCCTCGTGAAGCTTTCTATCTGTCTCTGCAGCTTCCGGATTCGTCCTCGGATAATCCTCTCGCGCCGCTCAGGTGAGCTGCGCGCCAGGATGCCGGTGTTGTCGCGAGCCAACGGACTGGCTTCGAACTCACGAAGCTTCCGCTGGTGCGCGGCGAGCTGCCGGCGCAGCCCCCGACACGGGTCGCTGCCGGCCACGACTCCTCACTATCTGGGCACGGGTCAACGGTCGGGCAATGGCCGCCGGTCTCAGTCCAAGAGCTGCAGGTTATGGATCAGGCTGGATGTGTCCCAGCGGCGGCCGCCGGCCTTGATCACCTGGTGGTAGTACTGGTCGATCAGGGCCGTGATCGGTAGCAGCGCGCCGTTGCGGTTGCCCTCCTCGAGGCAGATCTTGAGGTCCTTGCGCATCCATTCGACCGGAAAGCCGAAGTCGAACTTGCCCTGGACCATGGTCTTGGCGCGGTTGTCCATCTGCCAGGACTGGGCCGCACCCTTGGAGATCACCGCGATCACCGTCTCCATGTCGAGGCCGGCCTGCATGCCGAAGTTCATGGCCTCGCTAGAGCCCCTGGACCAGGCCGGCGATGCAGATCTGGTTGACCATCTTGGTCAGCTGGCCAGCACCCGCCGGGCCCATCAGCGTGACCGCCTTGCCGTAGCAGTCCATGACCGGCCTGGCGCGCTCGAAGGCCGCCGGCTCGCCGCCGCACATCACGGTCAAGGCGCCATTCTCGGCGCCCGCCTGGCCGCCCGAGACCGGCGCGTCGAGGAACTGTTTTTCCGCGCTCTTGGCGGCGGCCTCGAGCTCGCGCGCGATGTCGGCCGAGGCGGTGGTGTGGTCGACCAGGACGCAGCCGCGGCCGAGGCCGGCGAGCGCGCCGTCGTCGCCAAGGGCGACGCTCCGGATGTCATCGTCGTTGCCGACGCACATGAAGACGAACTCGGCACCGGCCGCCGCCTGGCGCGGGGTCGGCGCGTGCTGGCCGCCGTGCTGCTTCGCCCACTGCTCGGCCTTGGCCGCGGTCCGGTTGTAGACCGTGACCTCGTGGCCCTTGGCCTGGAGATGGCCGGCCATCGGATAGCCCATGATGCCGAGCCCGATGAAGGCGCATTTCGCCATTGTTCCGCTCTCCCTCCGCTGCTGCGCGGCGCAAGCTACGCGGATTGCCCGCTCCAGGCAACCGAGCCCGAGGGGCGCTTCAGGCGGCGTCAGCGCCGGAGCAGGGAGCCGAGCAGGCCGCGCACGATCTGGCGGCCGATCTGGCTGCCGATGCTGCGCGCCAGGCTCTTGGTCATCGCCTCGACCACGGTCTGGCGCTGGCGGCCGCCGCTGCTCCGGGTCGAGCGGATCGCCGCCGTCGGTGGTGCGCGCCGACGGGCGCGGTGGTGCTGATGCCTCGGCGGCGTGCTCTGCCGCCTTGCCCTTCAGGACCTCGTAGGCGGACTCGCGATCGACCGCCTGGTCGTAGCGTCCGGCGACCGGGCTCTGGCCGATCACCAGCCGGCGCTCCTGCCGGCGTCGCCGGCCCGATCCGTGAGCCGGGCGGCCGGATCAAGGTGCGCTCGACCATGCTCGGCACGCCCTTGTCCTGCAAGGTCGAGACCAGGGCCTCGCCGACCGCGAGCTCGGTGATCGCGGTCGCGGTATCCAGGTCGGGGTTCGCCCGAAAGGTCTCGGCCACGGCCCGGATCGCCCTCTGGTCGCGTGGCGTGAAGGCGCGCAGCGCGTGCTGGATCCGGTTGCCGAGCTGGCCCAGCACGTCGTCCGGGATGTCGAGCGGGCTCTGGGAGACGAAATAGACACCGACCCCCTTGGAGCGGATCAGCCGCACCACCTGCTCGACCTTGTCGAGCAGCGCCTTGGGCGCGTCCTCGAACAACAGATGCGCCTCGTCGAAGAAGAACACGAGCTTGGGCTTGGGCGGATCGCCCGCTTCGGGCAGGACCTCGAACAGCTCCGAGAGCAGCCACAGCAGGAAGGTCGCGTAGAGCTTGGGTGCCTGCATCAGCTGGTCGGCGGCGAGGACGCTGACGAAGCCCTGGCCCGAGAGGTCGGTCCGCATCAGCTCCCCGACGTCGAGCGCCGGCTCGCCGAAGAAATGCTCGCCACCCTGCTGCTCGAGGGTCAGCAGGCGGCGCTGGATCGCGCCGACCGAGGCGGTGCCGACCCGGCCATACTCGAGCGACAGCTCCTGGGCGCGCTCGCCGACGAAGTGCATCAACGCGCGCAGATCCTTGAGATCGAGCAGCAGCAGGCCCTGGTCGTCGGCGACCCGGAACGCCACCTGCAGGACCCCCTCCTGGGTCTCGTTGAGGCCGAGCAGGCGCGCGAGCAGCAGCGGCCCCATCTCCGAGACGGTGGTCCGGATCGGATGGCCCTGCTCGCCGAACAGATCCCAGAACACGGTCGGGCAGGCGCGCGGGGCGTAGTCGGTGACGCCGACCGCCTGGGCCCGCTCGCTGAGCTTGGAGCCGATCGCCGCCGGCTGGCTGATGCCCGACAGGTCCCCTTTGACGTCGGCCATGAACACCGGCACGCCGGCGGCCGAGAAGCCTTCGGCCAGGATCTGCAGCGAGACCGTCTTGCCGGTGCCGGTCGCACCGGTGATCAGGCCATGGCGGTTGGCGAGACCGAGCGACAGCCATTGGGCGGTTGCCCCTTTGCCGATCAGAATGGCGTCCTGCGGCTCCATCGCTGGTACCCTCCCACTATTATGATTTTGACAGTCTCGGTTGTTCTGCCCGGTTTTTCTCGCGCGGTCGAGCTTGCGGTCGGGCGCCGACTGACCCATTTTCGACGAGGTGGGCGGTTCGACGGCTCGCCGCTTCGACCGCTCGCTGCCGGGACGCTCGCGCGGCCCGCTCGGCGTGGTGCGGGCACCCATCAGCCGAACCGGGTCCAGCTCAACCGAAACGGATCCAGCCATGAAATTCTTCGTCGATACCGCCGACGTTGCCGAGATCGCCGAGCTGGCGGCCACCGGCCTGCTCGACGGCGTGACCACCAATCCGACCCTGATCGCCAAGTCGGGCCGCAACTTCTTCGAGGTCATCAAGGAGATCTGCGCGCTGGTCGACGGCCCGGTCAGCGCCGAGGTCGCCGCGACCAGCTATGAGCGCATGCTCGCCGAGGGTCGCCGGCTGGCCGAGCTGGCGCCCAACGTCTGCGTCAAGCTGCCGCTGATCTGGGACGGGCTCAAGGCCTGCCGGACGCTGTCGAACGACGGCATCCAGATCAACGTCACCTTGTGCTTCACGCCGGCCCAGGCCCTGCTCGCGGCCAAGGCGGGGGCGACCTTCATCTCGCCCTTCGTCGGCCGGCTCGACGACATCGGCCACGACGGCATGGCGCTGATCAGCGACATCGTCGAGATCTACCGCAACTACCGCGACCGCTACTCGACCGAGGTTCTGGTCGCCTCGGTCCGTCATCCCGGCCACGTGATCGAGGCCGCGCGCCTCGGTGCCGATGTCGCGACCCTGCCGCCGAAAGTGCTGCGTCAGCTGGCCCAGCATCCGCTGACCGACAAAGGCCTCGCCGCCTTCCTCAAGGACTGGGAGGCGACCGGCCAGAAGATCGTCGACTGAGCGACCGGCGGTCGGCCGGCGGCGCGTCACATTCTGGCGAGCCGCCGGCCCGGACCTCGCGCGATGGGGCGAATGGCGCTATGTTGGTGGCCGTGAGCGGGCAGGGAGACGGGTCATGCGCGGCGGCCTCTGGGCAGCGATCGGCCTGATCGGGCTGGCGAGCGGTGCGGTTGCGGCCGAGCCGGCCACGTCCGGGTCGGAGACGCCGCTCGACCAGCTGATCGAGCAGTTCAACGCCGGCGCGCCCGCGCAGGATGGCGTCAAGATCGACGGCTGGGTCGAGCGCGGGCCGGACGGCCCGGCGGTCGTGGTGACGGTCGCCCCTCGGGGCGGGGTCAAGCTGGTCGCCGATCCCGGCATCACCGTGACCCCGACCGAGCGTCCGGGCATCCACTGGCGGCGCCCCCTGCCCGAGCGCAAGGTCGAGCCCGGGGTCGACTATCTCACGCCGCCGGCCACGGTCCGGTTGCCGTTCACGGGCAACGACGACCAGCCGGTCGAGCTGCGGGTCGAGTACGCCTATTGCGTGGTCGATTTCCAGTGCTTCCTCGGCGAGAGGACGTTGTCGGTCGCGACCCGCGGGCCGTGACGGCTGCGGGCCGAGGGCCGGCCGCTCAGCTTGGCCCGAGGTCCACCCGCCGGGCGGCCAGAATGGCACCGTCGGCTTGACGTTGCACCAGCACGGCGGCGCCGTCGCGCTGCTCGGCCGCGAGCTGCTGGAGCGGCAGCGGCAGCGTGGTGGCGCTGCCGTCCCAGATGCCGAGATCGACAATCCGGCGCACGACGTTCTGATAGCGGATCGTCCGGCCGCGGTTCTCGCCGCGCCCGATCACGACGTCGTGGACCCGGTCGAACGCCATCAGCCAGAGATTGCAGGGACCGTCGACGCTGGCCGCGAGCTCGAGCCGGCCATCCTCGATCGTGATCGCCGGACCGGGCTCCGGATGGCTGCGCAGCAGATCGATCGCCTTGAGCACGCGCTGCCGCTCCGAGCCGACCGCGTCGATCCGCCCGCCGATCACCATCTGCGGCGTATAGAGGCCGCTCAGGCCGAGGCGGCGCGCGTACGCCTCCTGGCGCTCGGTGCTCGCCTCGAGGCCGAAGGTGTCGGGCCAGCCGAGCCGGTCCCAATAGGTGACGTGGAAGGCCAGCGGCAGGACGTCGGCCTGGCGCGTCAGCTCGCCGAGCACGGCATCCGCCGGCGGGCAGGAGTTGCAGCCCTGGGAGGTGAACAGCTCGACGACCACGGGCGCCGGCTCGGCGGCGATCGACGGCGCCGGGCAAAAGGACGCCGCGGCAGAGAGCAGCACCGCGGCGACGAGTGGAGTAACGGGATCTTTCATCAGGTTACCTAGTCCGGCTGCGAGGTCACGCCAAGTACATGACAGAGATTTAACGCACCGACAATGGCCGCCGGTCAAATGACATCCGATCACGCGGTCTTGAGCGCGGCCACTGTCAACCGAGCGTACCGACATTGTGAATCACGGCGACGCCGATGCGGCGGATCAGCGTGTAGAGCTTGGCGATCGGCTCGAAGATCTGGGCGTGCTCCTGGCCGTAGGACTGGCTCTCGGCGCTCTCGTAGGTCGCCGGCTCGCCGAAGTCGTCGTCGCAGTCGGTCGGATCGACGATCGGGAAGATCTCGCCGAGCTTGGCGACCGCGGCCTCGACGTCGAGCTGGATCAGGCGCGTGATCAGGCGCTCGTGGGTCAGCTCGTGCCGGCCGCTGAACTCGGGCACGTGGACCGCCAGCAGATAGAGGCGCTGGATCAGCGCGATCCGGAGCGCGTGCAGCAGGTGCATGACGTCGCGCGAGGTCGCGTCGACCGCGATCGGCTGGGCGCCGGCTTCGCGCGTGCGGCGGCGATGCTCGCGGAGCGCGCCCGCGAGATCCATGTAGTCACGGGTGAAGACGCGCCAGATCCGGGTCAGCCGCTCGTGCACCGCCGCCCGCTCCATGACCGCCGCAAGGGCCTGAAGCTCCTCGGCGCGGGCACCCTCGCCCTGCTGCGCCGCCAGCAGCAGCCAGAGCCCGGGGTCGAACAGGTCGATGTAGGCCTTGAGCACGGTCAGGTCGCTGTATTTGAAGGCGTGCTCGACCATCGTCATCAGGCGCCGGAAGCGCGGCGAGTCCTGATAGAGGCGTTGGAAGCGCTCGGGGTCCTTGGTCACCGCCTGGCCGACCCCGCCGATGCTGTTGGCGAGATAACCGAGCTGCTGGAGGATGGCGTTGTGCGGGATCGCGCGCAGCTGGGATGGGTGCTCGAGGTTGATCTGCCCCGACCAGCTGTCGTGCTGACGCTGCACCGGGCGCGAGCCCGAGCGGTGCAAGAGGTTGGCGCCGAACGCGCCGAGCAGCGCGCCGTAGCAGGGGTCGTCCATGATCTGCCGATTGAAGCGCTGCACGACCGTGAAGAACTCGTGGACGTAGTCGGTCTCGCTGTAGAACGGGTCCGCGACCTCGCCGGGCGGCGCCGCCAGCGCGTGCTCGAGGATCCGGGTGAGCGCCGTGAACGCCGCCTGCGGCGTGCTGAAGTAGATGTAGCCGTCGCCGCCCTGAAAGCTCACCTCCTGCTTGCAGGCGATGCCGAGGCGCGCGAACTGGGCGCGCACGGCCGGCCCGTCGACGTAGGCCAGGCGATCGGCGAAGCTCTCCGGATGGCCGCCGCGGCCGATCGATTCGCCGTGGGTGTCGAAGATCACGAGCTCGATGTCGGCGAGGCCCTGGCGCGCGAGCTCGCGGCCGATCGCGAGACGCAGGCGCTCGATCGCATAGCCCGCGGCGATCTGGCCGAGCGAGCGGCCGGCGTCGGAGAAGCCGGTCTGGACGCACAGCCGGCCGTGGCTCTGGACATAGGCGCGAAAGCTCGGCACGGCGAGCGCCTCGGCGACCGCCCGGCTGCCCTGCTCGAGCGCGCCGTGGGTCTCGAACAAGGGCGAGATCTCGACCTTGTCCTCGACCCCGAACAGCTTGGCGAAGTAGAGCGCGGTCAGCAGCGTGAAGCCGGTCTCGCACTCGGCGATCAGAAAGCGGATCGGCTGGGTCGCATCGACGTATTTGAGCAGTTGCGCGATGATCATGAAGGTGCGCTTGGCGGTCGCCTTCTCGAGCAGCAAGGAGCCAAAGTTGATGCGCGCGGGCACGACCTGGTCGATCAGGGCGCTGATCGCGTTGAGGTAGCTCAGCCGGTGGCTCGGATCGTCCGGGCTGTGGTCCATGCCGATCGTCTTGCGGATCGCATTGTGGATCTGGCGGGAATTGAGCCGGGTATGGGTGTGCGCGAGGCCCAGGCCATGGGTCCGGATCTCGGCGCGCAGGATGCACAAGCCCCGCCGGAGCGCCGGATCCTCGGCCGACCGGAGCGCGCGCTCGATCAGGTCGAGCAGCTGGCCGGCGTCGACCAGACGGGCGTCCCGGCCGGCGTGCATCGCGCGGGCGGCGCGCGCCAGCTGAGGCCGCCAGGGACCTGAACCCGCCGCCGGGTCGGCGAAAATTTCCATCTCGTCCTCGGCCTGCTTGATCGCGAGCGCGAGGCGCGCCTCCAGCAGCTCGAGCAGATCGCCGCCGCCCGTGCCTTTCGTGACTTGCGCCCGGAGCGCCCGGCTCGCCTGCCGGTAGCGCTCGAGCTGCAGGACCTGGACCTTGAGGCGCTTGGCGAAGGTCGCCATCCAGGGGATGTCGGAGCGGCCGTCGAGGTCGTAGCCGACCCAGCTCGCGAAGGTCACGAGGCGCGGACTGAGCTCGGTCCAGCGGTCGGGATAGAGCGCCTCGGCGACCTCGAAGACCAGGCCGTAGATCTGGTTCAGGGCGCCGTGCAGGTTGACCAGCGCATCGACCGACTGGCGGTGCTCCTCCTCGAGGTCGAGCGGTTGATCGGGGCGGTGCTCGCACTGGCCGATCGCCGTCAGCCGCGCCTGCCGGTCGGACGACCCGGCCTCCCCGTCGAGCGCCAGCTCGGTCAACCGCAGGCGCAGATCGTGAGCGAGCGCGAAGGTCGGATGCGCTGTGATCACGATCCCGAACCGCTCGCTCTCGATCCGCGCCCGGAAGGTCTCGAACGGCACCGGCTGCGGGTTGCCGGGGGCATGGGCCAGGCTCTCGATCAGGCGCCTGATGGTCGCCCGGTTGGCGGCCTCGTCGTGCTCGCCGAGATAGCGGCCGAGCCGCCCGGCGCGGCGGACGAAGGATTCCGTGGTCAGGCGCTGGATCAGCTGCTCGATCGCGGCCAGCGAGAGCTCGCCGGCGTCGAGCCGGCGGCCGAGGTCGAGCGCCAGCAGCTGGATCGGATTGCCGAACGGGTTGAGCTCGGTCTCGGCGCGACGCATCGCGACCTGGGTGCGCAGCTCGGCGAGCAGCGCGCCCGGATCGACGTCCTCGGACGCCTCGAAGCAGGTCAGGCTCACGGGCAGGAGCGGCAGCGCATCGACACGCTCGATCGTCTCCGGCTCGGCGGTGACCCGCCCCGCCTCGCGCAGCTCCGGATCGACGGGCGGTACGGCTTCGGCCTCGGTCGCCATCACTTTGTCCTGGATGAACCGAGTGGAGGTTAGGCGATCGGGGAGCGCGCTTGAAGCAGTTTTTTGCGCTGCAACAAACGTCGCGCTCGAGTGGTTCAACGACGGCTTCCGAATGTACCAGGCCGACGGCGGCGCTCCGGCGCTGAGCTTCTTTGCCCCGCTGCATGCGGAGCCCGCGCGTTGCCCGAGCGCGCCTGCCGCCGGTCGAGGGATCGGGCTCGCAGGCGGCCGGCGAGGAGCGTATAGTCGGCGGGTGCAGTGGAGACCAGCAGACGTGGTGCGCGCGCGGCCGACCCCGCCGAAACCCTGGACGTTCGAGGAATTCCTCGCCTGGGAGCGCGAGCAGGAGGAGCGCCACGAATTCGTCGACGGCGTGATCCGCTTAATGGTCGGCGGTACGCTCGACCGCAATACGATCGCCGGCAACGTCTTCGCCGGCCTCCGCTCGCATCTCCGGGGCGGCCCGTGGCGGGTGTTCGTGGAGGCGGTCAAGGTCGTCTCGGACGCTGCGATCATGTACCCCGACGTGGTCCGTGACCTGTGCGCCCGCATCGGGCCGGAGCGACGTCGTGCCGGAGCCTGAGATCGTGGTCGAGGTGCTCTCGCTCTCGACCCAGGGCTTCGATCGGGGCGCCAAGCTCGACGCCTACCCGCAGATCGCGAGCCTCAGTCAGTACGTGCTGATCGTGCAGGACGAGATCGGGGTCGGCGTCTACGAGCGCGACGACGGCGCCTGGCGCTACCACGTCCTTCAGGACCTGGACGCGAGCCTGGCGGCGGCGCAACCATGGCGCTCGCCGAGATCTACGAGCGGGCGACGGTCGCCGATCCGAACGTACGGCAAGGCAGCTGATCGGCCAGGTTGCTCAACCGACAGGAGATGAGATGGCCCTCTACCCGGACCTTGGCGGCAAGGTCGCGCTGGTGACCGGCGGCGGGCGCGGCATCGGCAAGGCAATCGCGGTCGTGCTGGCGGAGGCGGGCGCAGATGTCGCCGTGAACTACCGCGCCCGTGCCGATGCCGCGGCGGCGACCGCGGACGAGATCCGGCGGCACGGGCGGCGGGTGGCGGTGATCCAGGCCGACGTGTCGGTCGCGATCGAGGTCGAGGCGTTGGTCGACAAAGTGGCAAAAGAGCTCGGGCCGGTCGACATCCTGATCAACAATGCGGGCGTCTCCGAGCCCTGCGGCCTCGAGGAGCTGACCGAGGAATTGTTCGACCGCACGCTCGCCCAGAACCTCAAGTCGGCGTTCCTTTGCACCCAGGCCGTGCTGCCGGGCATGCGGGCGCGCGGCTTCGGCCGGATCGTCAACATCTCCTCAGGCGCGGCGCGCGGAGCGGGTGCAGTCGGGGTCCACTACAACGCCTCCAAGGCCGGCATGGAGGGCCTGACCCGCGGCTATGCTGCGCGCGTGGTCAAGGACGGCGTGACGGTCAACGCGGTCGCACCCTCCCTGATCGCGACCGAGATGATCAAGCCGCACCGGCTGGACAGCCTGCCCAAGATCCCGCTCGGCCGCCTCGGCACGGCCGAGGAGATCGCGAGCGTCGTCTTGATGGTGGTCGGCAACCCCTACATGACCGGTCAGACGGTCGCCGCCAACGGCGGCATGCATTTCAACTGAGCCAGGCCCCGAGATCGGACCGCCTGACCGACCGGCTGGCGAGCAGAAGGGCGGCATAGGTCGCGGTTGCGGCGCCCAGCCGGCCGACCGGGCCCCAACCCGCCTGCTCGACGGCGTAGAGCACGAGGCCGGCACCAGCGCCACAGGCCGCGGCCGCCAGCGGCACCCGCAGCCGCTGCAGCGGCTGCATCGTGGCCTGGAGGACGACCCGGGCCACGCACGCGAGCACGAGCAGCTCCGCGGCGATCAACGCCGAGGCGGCGCCGGCCCCCGCGTAGCGCGGGATCAGGAGCCAATAGGCGGTCCCTGCGACCACCAGCCCGGCCAGGTAGCCGGGCAGCAATCGGTGCTGGATCTGGAGCGCGGTCGCCGCCTCGCGCAGCAACGCGACCGCCGCGTGGAGCACGAAAACGATCGTCAGGAGGCGGAGGATGATCGTGGCGTCGGCGAAGGCCGGCCCGGCCAGCAGCTCGACGATCTCGGGCGCGAGCGCGTTCAGCGCGAGCGCGCCGCCGATGGCTCCGATGCAGAGCACGCCCAGGCTGTCGCCGACCAGCCCGGCGAACTGCGCCGGGTCGCTGCGCGCTGTCCGTGCGAGCAAGGGCGCGAACAGGCCGACGAACAGGATCGCCATGCCCAGCGCGCTGTCCAGGACCTTGACCGGCACGCCGTAGAGGCCGACCGCCTCGGGACCTTGCAACAGGGCCAACAGCACGATGTCGGCATGAAAGTAGAGGATGGCGATCGTGTTCGACGCCGCCAGCGGCAGGCAGAAGCTCGCGAGCCGGCGCCATTGAGCAAGCTCGAACCGCAGACGGAAGCGCAGCAGCCGGCGCGCGAACCCGACCGACAGCGCGAGCGTGAAGCCATAGCTGAGGCCGAGCGACAGCACGAACCACACCGGCTCCGCGCCGAGCCGCGCGAACAGCAGGATCAGGGCGAGCAGCACGAGCCCGCCGCTGACCTCGGCCAAGACGACGCCCTGCTGCCGGAGCTGTTGCTGGAACAGACCGAACAGCAGCAGGTGGACCGAATAGGCGACGAAGCCGAGCGCGCCGCCCAGAATGCCGAGGCGAATGGCGTCGTCGAACGCGAGCAGCCGCGACAGCGCCAGAGCGATCAGCATCGCGCCGCCCGCGACCACCAGACGGAGGCTGAGCGCGTTGCCGGTGATCCGCAGCTGGTCCGCGCCGGGGCCGGAGATCTCGCGGACGAAGATGCTGGCGAGCCCGAGATCGGCCAGCATCACGACGAGCCCGAGATAGGCGACCGCGGCGCGATAGTGACCAAACCCGGTCGGGCCAAGTTCCCGGGTCAGGATCGCGGTCGTGACCAATCCCAGGCCGAGCATGACCGCGCGCCCGGCCACCAGCAGAACGAACCGTGAGCCGAGCGTCGCTGCGAGACTCATGCGGCCCTCAAGGGCGCTCCAGTGCTGACCATTCCCGCGCCCGGGATCGACGAGGTTGCACGACTGTGGTTCTTCGGCGACATTGCCTTCGCGCACAAATAGCAGATCTGGGCGCTCCGCCCCACCCGCAAACCACCACTGCTGTGGCAGCGTCGCCACACCGGCGTGACATTTTGGTGGCCCAATAGCCAAAGCCGCCGGATTCCGCCCGATTCGCATTAGCTTCGAATTTTAAGCAGCTTGACGCACTGATCCCAATATCATATTTATTCTTCTGTGAAACTCGCATCAGGGTGTCGGACTTCAGGGAAGGCATCGTCCGAGTTGCTCCTCTCGTGGCGCCACTTCGGAAGAGACCGCGAATGACCAGAGTGAGTATCGGCCTGCCGGTCCATAATGGGGAGGATTTCCTCGAAGACGCTATTCGTTCCGTCCTGCGCCAGACGTTCACCGATCTCGAGCTGATCGTCTCGGATAACGCGTCCACCGATCGGACCGCGCAGATCTGCGCGGATTACGCGGTGGCCGACCCAAGAGTGCGGTACCTCCGCAACGAGCGCAACCTCGGCGCGGTGCCAAACTTCAACCGAGTATTGCAGGAAAGTCGAGGGCGCTATTTCAAATGGATGGCACATGACGATCGGATCCAGCCCCGCTTTGTCGAAGCGACAGTGGCGGCATTGGATTCGAGCCCGGATGCCGTGCTCTGCAACACTGTCGTCGACTACATCGACGCGGGCGGCGCGCATCTCGCCTACTATCGTTCGGTCCTCGAACATGCCGGTGGCCACGAGCCGGGCAAGCGGTTCGCCGCCATCGTCCTGCGCTCCCACACCTCCGTCGATGTCTTCGGTATGATCAGACGCGAGGCCATGCCGCAGCCCGGACTGCTGAAGGCCTTCAATGGTACCGACAAAGCTTTCATCGCCCAGATGGCGTTGCGGGGACGGCTCTTGCAGCTTGAGGAGCCGCTCGTGCAGATGCGTGAGCATCCTGGCCGCTATACGCGCCGGACGAACAGTGCACGGATGAAGCTCGCCTGGCACGACAGCAGTCGGGTCGGCCAGCGCGACCTGCCAGTGCGTACGCTGTTCCACGAATATCGACGGATGGTCGAGACGGCGCCGCTGAGCGAAGTCGATCGACGCGCTTGTCAGATCGTCCTGAGGTGGTTCTGGTTCCGGAACTGGAGTGCCGGCCGCCTCGCCACTGATCTCCTGTCGATCCCCTTCCCACGCGCCGTCAGCATCGCCTGGTGGATCAAGTTCCGGCTGTTTGGCGCACCCGGCAACTTCGTCCGTTAGCCACCCGTCGTTGCTCGTCGCCGCCGGCTTGGTTCCGGAGCGGCTTCATGCCCGAAGCGTTCGTGATTGCGCTTCGGCTCTTTGCTCGGCGTGGTGGAAGGCGTCAGCGTAGACCTCGCGGACGAGATCGACAAAGTCTTCCCACTTGAGGTGCTGTTGGGCGTAGGCACGACCGTTGGTCGCCAGGCGCAGGGCCAGATCCGGATCGCCGAGAAGTCTGAGGATACCGGTGGCGAAGCCGTCCGGGGTCGACGGCACCAGCAGGGCCAGGCGATCGTTCAGCGCGACGCGATGCGCCCAGACGTCGTTGGCCACCAGCGGCCTGCCGGCGGCCAGGGCATTGAAGAGCTTGAGCGGCGCGTTGCGCACGTCACTCCGACAGGACAGCAGCACCGTGGCGAGGCCGGTGAAAGCGTCGAGGTCCTGCCGAGCGATCTGTGGCAGCAATCGAACGCGCTCGCTCGATCCCGCGTCCCCGAGGAGCGCCCGCACGCGTAGCTGCTCGGCATCGTTGACCAATCCGGCGAAGACAAAGAAGGCGCGCGGATCGGCGGCCAGCACCTTGGGGACCGCCCCCAACATGAGCTCAATCGCCTGATAGGCGGCGAATGTGCCTGCATACAGGATCACGCAGGCATCGTCCGGGATCGCCAGCTGCCGGCACAGGTCGCGGACCTCGCCCGGCTCGAAGCGCGGGGGCGTGGCGGGAAAGCGCCATTCACGCAACGGCACCCCGTGCGCGCGTGCCCGCACCAAGCTGCCGAGGCCGAGGCTGCAGACGATCATGTTGGAGCGCGCGAGCACCTGGCTTTCGAGCCAGCGCAGCGGTCCCCCCAACCGCGTCACCCGCCCGAGCTCGTCGGCGATCGAGGACGCCATGTCGTAGATCATGGTCGGAATCCGCGAACGAGCGAAGCCGGCCACAAAATAGGCCGCCTCCTCGTACGCGTGCACCACGTCGTAGCCGCCGTCGCGGAGCAGCCGGCGGAGCTCGGAGAAAAACGGAACGTCGAGGATGACCTTGGCGGCCGAGAAGCCTGGCGGCACGCTCGTCAGGCCGAATGGATTGGCGGTGCGCCGGATCCGGATGCCATCGACTTGGTCGCCGAGCGGGTAGGTCAGCACCTCGACCTCGGCTCCGAGCTCCATCAACGCCTTGGCCAGGAACTCGGTGGCGATCGGCGTGCCTCGCTGACTGAAGAACGGTTGCGGCGCGGCGATCAGGACGCGCCGCGGCAGGCGCCGTCCTTGCGCCTCAGTTTGCCTCAGCACCGACTCGCCATCACGCGACAAGCCGTGGCCCTCGTTCGGCACCTTGAAGAGCGCCGCGCCGTCCGTTGCCCTCCGGACCGCGGGCGGTGCCTGCCTCATCTTCCGACACCCCTTGAGCGTTGTCTGCGCTCCATGGTCATAGCCGATGGTCTCCGGAACCAGAGTCCCGGCCCGCCATCACCCGACGACCCCGTTTGATGCGCTCTCACTTCAGTCCATAACCAATCACCGGATGCTCGGTTGATCAAGCGGCAAAAAAAATTGTCGAGTTGCCACGAACTTAGCACAGATCGCCAGTGGCCGACAGCGACTTCAGCCGTAGCTGGATCTGGCGGGTGAAGCCAAGGGGTGCCGCCGATCTCGTTTTCGACCCCGGATCAAGCTCGAGGTCCGCGGCGCCAAGATCACCTCGGAGGCGGTCGGCTCGCCGGCTGCGAGGTACCTCATCGCCACCGAGCGGCTCGCCCGCAACCCCGCCATGCGCACGATCGTCGGTGGGGACGGGTTCGATCGTGCGGCCGCACGTTCTCGACATGAACGGCTCCGCAAGCCCAACCCGCGGCGACAGCAGGGTTCCAGCGGCCTTGCTTTCAGCGCTGGAGTGGCACAAACTCGGGCTTCGAGCATATGTGGGAATGTCGGTGACCACACCGATGGCAGGGCTCGCCCATTTGCGACGTCACCTCGGGACCCAAGCGAGCTCTGCCGGTGCCGGGTCGGCCGCCAGCACTGGCTGAACATACCAGCTTCTGCTGGTAGCCGCGCTCGTGATCGCCGCTTTCGCGCAGGCTGGCTATCCACGATGCTCAGTTGGTGCCGGCGGTGACGATGCTGTGGTAGGCGGTGGGGCGGATGCGGACCGCTTGCTGGATGACGCGAGCGAAGCGGTGGGCGATGCTTTTGGCGGTTCGGCGGTTGAAGCGGAAGGTGAACTCGTCGAGGTAGGCCGGCAGATGCTTCTTGGTGACCGCGCCGTGGTGGGTGCTGAGCAGTCAGCGCTTGGCAGGCCGAACACCAAGTGGATCGCCGGCAGGCGGAGCACCGCGTCACCCCAGCTGGCGCCGAGCTTGAGCGGCTCGTGGGCGTAGCCGGCGGCAGCCGGCGCTCCCTGATCTGGACCGCGATCTGGTTCCTGCCGTTGCCGATCCTGACGATCACGGCGGTCGTGTCCCTGGGACTGCCGGCCGCCGCGCGCTGGCGCATGTCGGGCGCGTGGACGTTGCTGTTGTTGCCGTTCGTCGCCTCCGGGCTGGTCATGCTCGTCGAGCGGATCGCGCCCTCAGCCTGGCGCGCGGGCGTGCTCGGCGCCCTGGTGGCCGCCGCGGCGCTGGCCTTCCTGCCCTACGATGCCTCCCTCGTCCGCAATCATCTGGATGCGGCCAGTGTTCTCGCCGGCCGCTTCGTCCGGAACCTGCCCGCCGCGGGTCAGCGGATTCTGATCGATACCGTCGGCAACCTCTCGCACCTCGATGTGCTCGCCGCTTCCGACACCCCGCAAAACTTCGTGACGACGGCACTGGCGGACCCGGTCGCGACTGCCGTGTTCATTCCCGGCCAAGCCGCCTACTATCAGGACAAGCGCGAAGACATCATCGATACCTATCTGCGCGACCATTTCTCGTTGGCGACTTCGCCAGACATCGAGAAGATGCGCGCTTACGGAATCCGATACCTCTTGGTGCTGAACCCGGGGAGCATCGCGAGGCTCCAGGCCAGTCGTGACTTCAAGGAAATGAGGCGCTTTGGCGATTGGACCCTGTTCGCGATGCGCTGATCGGCCTGTACCTTCCAGTGAGCCCAACCGGATGATATGGAGGCCGGTCCGACCCGGGAGTTCGCGGCAATCGTCGCGATGGGCTTGCTTGCGCCTCTCAGTGCTTCCGGAGCAACTCAGTCTCCTTGTGCAGGGACTCGGCGATCGCGTGCTCGGCCGCGGCAGCCGGGTCCAGCTTCGAGCTGCCCCCGGCGTCGGCCCGCGAGAACTCCTCGAGCTCGGCCGACAGCTCTTCGAGCTCCTTGCCGCCGGCCATCATGTTCAGGACTTCCTCGCGCGACACCTCGCTCTTCTGGAAGGTGCCGTAGGTGCGGCCGCGGTTCAGGATCGTGAACGCATCGCCGACCGGATAGGCGTGATGGACGTTGTGGGTGATGAAGATGACGCCGAGGCCGCGCGCCCGGGCCTGGGCGACGTAGCGCAGCACCACCGAGGCCTGCTTGACCCCGAGCGCCGAGGTCGGCTCGTCCAGGATCAGGAGCCGGGCGCCGAAATAGACCGCGCGCGCGATCGCCACGCACTGGCGCTCACCGCCCGAGAGCGTGCCCACGGCCTGGCTCGGGTCGCGCACGTCGATGCCGATCTTGCGCATCTCGTCGCGGGCGATGCCGTTCGCCTCGCCGACGTCGAAGCCGCCGAAGGCACCCTTGCCCCGGCCCGGCTCGCGGCCCATGAAGAAGTTGCGGGTGACGCTCATCAAGGGGATCATCGCCAGGTCCTGGTAGACCGTGGCGATGCCGCGATCGAGGGCGTCGCGCGGGCTGTCCATCGCGACCGGCTCGCCGTCGATCAGGATCTGGCCCTCGGTCGGCTGGTGGACGCCCGAGAGCGTCTTGATCAAGGTCGACTTGCCGGCACCGTTGTCGCCCAGGAGGCACATGACCTCGCCCGCGTGCACCTTCATCGTGACGCCGTTGAGCGCGATCACCGAGCCGAAGCGCTTGACGATGTCGCGCAGCTCCACGATCGCCGGGGCCTTGCCATCGGTCCGATCCGCCATTGCTCTCTCCTCCGCTTCCCCGCTAACGGGCCTCGGTCACCTTGCGGCGGATGTAGCTGTTGAACAGCACCGCGATCAGCATCATCACGCCCAGGAACACCTTGAACCAGTCGGTGTTCACGCCGGTGTAGAAGATGCCCATCTGCACCGTGCCGAAGATCAGGGCGCCGAAGCTGGCGCCGATCGCCGAGCCGTAGCCGCCGGTGAGCAGACAGCCTCCGATCACCGAGGCGATGATCGCCTCGAACTCCTTGAGCAGGCCGCGGTTGGTGTCGGCCGAGCCGGCATCCAGGACCTGGACGCAGGCGAACAGCGTCGCCGCGCAGGCCGTGAACATGAACAGGCCGATCTTGACCGCGGCGACCGGCACGCCGACGTTGCGCGCCGCGTTCGGATCGCCGCCGCAGGCGAAGATCCAGTTGCCGACCCGGGTGCGGAGCAGGATCCAGGTCGCGACCGCGGTCAGGACGACCCACCAGACGATCGACATCGGGATGCCGGAGATCGCGGGCGCGCCGTCGGCGCGGGTGCCGATGATCCCGGCCTTGGCGAGCCAGACCATGACCGTGCCGCCGACTTCACCCGAGAACACCGGCGCCAGCCAGTCGTGCTCGGCCAGCGACTTGAGCCCTGAGACCTGGGTCCGACCGCTGATCAGGCGGGTGAAGCCGATGGTCAGGCCGCGCAGGATGTAGAGGCCGCCCAGCGTGACGATGAACGACGGCAGGCCGCTCTTGATCACGATCAGGCCGTTGACGTAGCCGATCGCGGCCGCGATCGCGAACGCGAGCAGGATGCACAGCCAGAGCGGCCAGCCCCACTGGGCTGCGGGGATCGCGATGATCACGCCGGCGGCGCCGATCATCGAGCCGATCGAGAGGTCGAACTCGCCGCCGATCATCAGCATCGAGGCCGCGACCGCGATGATCCCGAGCTGGGCGGACACCTCGAGAAAGTTGAGGATCCCCGGCGCCGAGAAGATGCCGCTGCCGCCGGCCACGATGGCAAAGAAAACGAACACGAGTATGGTTCCGGCCACGGACCCGAGCTCGGGCCGGGCCATCAACTTCCGCATGAGCGGCGTCTTGCTAACCCGCTCATCCATGGTTGCGGTTTTGGTAGCGGCCATGGCAGGCCTCCCCCGATCGCTGCCCGTCGACCCTCAGGGGCCCGCCGCGGTGGCGGGCCCCTGCGGCAGGCTAGCGGATACCCTGCTTGCTCAGCTCGATCACCTGCGCGGCATTGTCCTTGGTGACGAAGCCCGGCCCGGTCATGACCGTGCCGGCCGGCATCGTTCCGTACAGCTTGTACAGTCTCAGGAACTGGATCGGCAGATAGCCCTGGAGGAACTGCTGCTGATCGATCGCGAACATCATCTTGCCGTCGGCGATCGCCTTGAGAACCGTGGGTGACAAATCGAAGGTGCCGAACTTCACCTTGTCCAGCATCTCGTTGTCCTCGAGCGCCGCGAGGGTCGGCTCGGCCGCCGCCGGGCCCAGGGCGAGCACGCCGTTGACGTCGGCGTTGGAGCTCATGGCGCCCTTGACGGCATTGCCGATCTCGGTCGGGTCCATGCTGACCGCGAGGACATCGACCTTCCCCTCGAGGCCGTCGGCAAAGCCCTTGCAGCGCAGGTCGAGGGCGACGTTGCCGACCTCCTGATTGACGCACAGCGCATTGGTGACGCCCGCCGCCTTCATCTTCTTGCCGGCGCCGAGGCCGGCCTCGTATTCGGTCTGGCCGACGTGGACCAGGACGCCTAGCGACTCGTAGACGTCGGAGCCGGAATTCATCGAGACCACCGGGATGCCGGAAGCGACCGCGTTCTTGATCGAATCACCGAGCGCCTCAGCGTCGGGGATCGACACGACCAGGCCATCTGGCATCGAGGCTGTCGCGGCGTCGATCAGCTGCGCCATCTGCGGCATGTTGTAGGTATCCGGCGCGTTGTATTCGACGGTCACGCCGAGGTCCTTGGCCGCCTGGTCGACCCCGTTCTTGACCACCGACCAGAACGGGTCCGACGCCTGGCCATGGGTGACGACCACGAAGCGCATGTTCTGGGCCATCGCCGAGGTGGCGAAACCCAGCGCAGCCGCAACGACGACCGCGGTGGTGAGCTTGCTGGTCACGCCTGTACTCCCTGAGTTGGTTTTGCTTCTGAGCTAAGGGGTAGCGCCGGAGCGCGCCCTTGCCAACCGCAAATCCGGGCTGTCAATCAAAGATCGATGCCATCATCGAGAATCCACGAAATATTCATTTCGTCCAGCCTGGTGCCGCCACCAGTCCAGGCCCAGCTTTGCGCTTGTCGCGACCACGACCCCTGGCCAGGACCAAGCGGCCATGCGGCTCAAGCTACGCGAAATCAAAGCGATCCGGCGCGCGGTCGCCCGACAGAGGCCACCCGAGCCGCAGCGCGAGGCGAGACCGGACTAGCCCCTACCCCGCGAGCCGGGTCCGGATCTTGACCTCGCTGGTCAGTGTGCGGTGGACCGGGCATTTGTCGGCGATCTCGAGCAGACGCTGGCGCTGGGCGGCATCGAGTGGGCCGGCGAGCTCCAGCGTCCGCTCGATCTGGTCGAGCATGCCCTCCCTGGTTTCGCAGTCCGCGCAATCGGTTGCGTGGATTTTCTCGTGCTTCAGATGGACCGTGACGCGCTCGAGCGGCAGCTCCTTGCGTTCGGCGTAGAGGCGAAGGGTCATCGAGGTGCAGGCGCCAAGACCGGCGAGCAGATAGTCGTAGGGGCCGGGGCCGGTGTCGAGACCACCGGGGATGCTCGCCGGCTCGTCGGCCCAAAGCCGATGCCGGCCGACCCGGACGCTCTGCGTGAACTTGCCCGCGCCGGTTTCCGCGACCACGACCGCGCCGGGCGGCGGCTCCGCCTCGACCACGGCCGCCTGTGCCGGCGGCAGATAGCGGCTCACCCAGGCGGCCAGGACGTCGGCGACGTAGACCGCATCGGCGCGCCCGGTCAGCAGGTGATCGGCATCGTCGAGCGAGACGAAGCTCTTGGGGTGCCTGGCGGCGGTGAAGATATGGCTGGCGTTCTCGATGCCGACCGTCTGGTCGCGCGGCGCGTGGAAGACGATCAGCGCCTTCCTGAGGCGGGCGATATGGTCGCCGAGCTTATGCGCGGCGATGTCGTCCAGGAACTGCTTGCGGACCCGGAAGCTGCGTCCGCCGAGGGTCACCTCGGCCTCACCCTTGGCCTCGATCTCGGCGCGGGCGGGGGCGAGCAGATGGCTGAGCGTGGGCGGGATCGAACGGGGCGCCGATGGTCGCGACCGCGACCGCCTCGGGCACGCGCTCCGCGGCCGCCAGCACGGCGGCCCCGCCGAGCGAGTGGCCGATCAGCACCCTCGGCGCCTGATGCGTTTGACGCAAATAGTCCGCCGCCGCCGCCAAGTCTTCGAGATTGGAAGAAAAATTGGTGTTGGCAAACTCGCCGCTCGCTGGCCCCGAGGCCGGTGAAGTCGAAGCGCAGCACGGCGACGCCATGGGCCGCCAGGCCCTGGCTGATGCGGGCCGCCGCGAAGCTGTCCTTGGAGCAGGTGAAGCAATGGGCGAACAGCGCGAACGCGACCGGCGCGCCGTCCGGCCAGTCGAGCCGGGCCGCCAGCTCTTCGCCCGCCGGCACTGGCGAACGTGATCCTCTCGCTTCGAGCGGCCATGGCTGCTACCTCCATCGCTGATGCCTCGACCGAGCCGGCATCCTGGCGCAAATCCGCCCGCCTGGCAGCAGCCATCGTCGCATGGCCCGCGCGCTCCGCCTCCGCCTGGCGCTGTTCTACGGCGCGAGCTTCGCCGCGATCGGCATCTCGCTGCCCTACTGGCCGGTCTGGCTCGCGGCGCAGGGGTTGACGCCCGCCGAGATCGGCCTGCTGCTGGCGGCCAATTTCTGGCCCCGGGTCGTGACCAGCCTGGCGATTCCCTACGCCGCCGACCGCCTGGGCGAGCGCCGCCGCCTGATGACGCTGCTCGCCGGCCTGACCCTGGCCGGGATGGCGCTGTTCGGCCTCGCGCGGCACCTTTGGGTGTTCATGCTGCTCAGCCTCGTGACCGGCGCCAGCTGGGCGGCGATCCTGCCGCTCGGCGAGGCGCTGGCGCTCGAGGGGCTGAAGACGCGGGGCATCGGCTACGGCCCGGTCCGCCTCTGGGGCTCGATCACCTTCATCCTGGCTGCGGTCGGCGGCGGCTGGTGGATCGAGCGCAGCGGCGCCGCGCTCGTGCTCGGGCTGCTGCTGGCCTTGCTCGGGCTCAACCTGATCGCCTGTCTGCAAATGCCGGAGAACCCAGCGCCGGCGCGCCCGGTCGAACCGCCCCGCCTCGGCCGGCTGCTACGGCTGCCGCAGTTCCTGCGCCTGGTGTTCGCCGCCGGCCTGATCCAGGTCAGCCATGCGCTCTACTACGGCTTTGCCAGCCTGCACTGGCGCGCGGCCGGCCTCGAGCGAGACCCTGATCGGCTGGCTCTGGGCCGAAGGCGTGATTGCCGAGGTGTTGCTGTTCGCTCTCGCGAGCAACGTGCTGCGTCGTCTCGCCCCGATCCGGCTCCTGACGCTCGCCGGCGGGCTGGCGGTGCTGCGCTGGTGCCTGACGGCCGCCGGCCCCGACCTCGTCCTGCTGATCCCCGCCCAGGCGCTGCATGCCGCGAGCTTCGGCGCGGTCCACCTCGCGACCATGCATCATCTGCGCGACCGGGTGCCCGCGGAGTTGCAGGCGAGCGCCCAGGGCTTCTACGCCGCGATCGGCAACGCGCTGCTGTTCGGCCTGATCACCCCGCTCGCCGGCTGGCTCTACGCCATCTACGGCGGCCACGCGTTCTTCGCGATGGCCGCGCTCGCGCTGGCCGGCACTGCCCTGGCCGCCACCCTAGCCACGCGGCGTCGATGAGCAGCAGGCGGTAGTGTCAGTGCGGCAAGATCCGCAGCGCGCGTTGGCGTCGCCAGCCGAAGCGTATGATGTGGAAATGCCTGTCGAACGCGAACGCCCTTCGGATGTCCAGGCGCTCCATCAGGGCAAAGCTGGTGCAATCCACGATGCTGAAAGCTTGATCGGGCCATTCCTGAGCGATTTCACGACCGCGCTGAAAATCCTCCGCCGTGATGCCCAGGATCGTGACAACGCCACGATCGAGACCGTCCCAGAACGCCATCGCCGCCGCCCGCCCCAGCCGAGACCGCAGCAGATACCAGGTCTCGACGATGACGTGGTCGCTGGTCGTGAAGTCGTCCTGTCCGACCGTCGCCTCGTAGGCACCGACAGCCTCGTTGTGATGCTGGTCGGCGAGGTTGGCCAATGCAAAGAAAGCGCTGGTGTCGACGAAGACATCAGTCACGGAAGGCTTCGTCCAACGCCTCGTCGTGCTGTTCGGAGGTATCGGCCGGTTCGGCGCTGCCAAGGCCGACGATCGCCATGATCGCATCTTTGGCATAACCTGGCTTCGCGCCCCGGCCGACCAGCTCACGTTCAACCATCCGGCGAAGGAGCGCGGTCATGCTGATGCCCTCGCGCCTGGCGGCCCGTCGCAGCGCTCGGTGCTGCTCTTCGCTGAAGTAGACTTGCGTGCGCACCATCACTTGATGTTACTTTGATGTCGAAATAGTGTCAACTCCGGCGAGGGACGGGCACGGACCATGGCCAGCCAGCGACAGCGGTTCGAGCGCGACGGCTATCTGGTACTGCCGGGGTTTGTGCCCAGGGCCGAGTGCGCAGCGCTGCGGGCACGAATGGCGGAGCTGGTGAACACCTTTGAGCCGGGCGAGGTCGCGTCGATCTTCTCGACCACCGGGCAGGACCACGCCCAGGACCGCTATTTTCTCGAGTTCGGGCGACAAGGTCCGCTTCTTCTTCGAGGAAGAGGCGTTCGACCAGGGCGGCCGGCTCAAGCAGAGCAAGGAGCGCTCGATCAACAAGGTCGGCCACGCGCTCCACGACCTCGACCCGGTGTTCGACCGGTTCTCGCGCCGGCCGGCGCTCGCCGAGCTGGTCCGCGCTCTCGGCGTCGCCGAGCCGCTGCTGCTCCAGTCCATGTACATCTTCAAGCAGCCGAAAATCGGCGGCGAGGTGATCTGCCATCAGGATGCGGCTTTTCTCCATACCGAGCCCCTGAGCGTGATGGGGCTCTGGTTCGCGCTCGAGGACGCGACGCTCGAGAACGGCTGCCTGCACGCAGCCCCTGGCGGCCACAAGGGGCCGCTGCGCAGTCGTTTCCTTCGCCACGGCATGCGTACCCAGACCATCGCTCTCGACCCGACGCCCTTGCCGCGCGCAGATCTGCTGCCGCTCGAGGTCGAGCAGGGGACGCTCGTCGTCCTGCACGGGCTGCTGCCGCACTGGAGCGCGCCCAACCGCTCGACCAGGTCGCGCCACGCCTACACGCTGCACGTGATCGACGGCCGGGCGCGCTACAGCGCGGACAATTGGCTGCAGCGGGCACCGGAACTGCCGCTCCGCGGCTTCTGAATGGCCCCATCGATCGAGCGATAATGGCCCTTCCGTTGGGGCCAGTCGGCTCTCTAGGCTTTCGCCCGGACCACCGAGGAGGCCGCGATGGCGGAGCGTTTCCAGCCGACCGCGAGGACCCGCGTCAAGCGCCTGCCCAAGCGCGGCCACTACGACCCGGCAACCGTGCACGCCGTGCTCGATGCCGGCGTGTTCTGCCACGTCGGCTATGCGATCGAGGGCCAGCCCTACGTCACCCCGACCTCCTACTGGCGCCATGGCGATCGCCTCTACTGGCACGGCTCGTCGGCCAGCCGCATGCTCCGCCACCTCAAGCAGGGCGTGCCGGTCTGCGTCACGGTCACCCATGTCGACGGCTTCGTGCTCGCCCGCTCGGGCTTCCACCACTCGGTCAACTACCGCTCGGTGATGGCGCTCGGGACCGCGCAACTGGTGCCGGACAACGAGAAGCTCGCGGCGCTCGAGGACTTCGTCGAGCGCCTGTTCCCCGGCCGCTGGGCGGAGCTGCGACCGCCGACCCGGCAGGAGCTGAAGGCCACGACCGTGCTCTGGATGGACCTCGACGAGGTCTCGGCCAAGATCCGGACCGGGCCGCCGATCGACGACGAGCCCGACTACGCGCTGCCGGTCTGGGCGGGCGTGCTGCCGCTCAGCGCCACGACCGGAGCGCCTGAGCCCGACCCCCGACTCGCCGCGGCAACCGCCCCGCCCGCCTATCTGGACCATCTGAGCGCGCTGCTGCGCGGGCCGGACCCGAGCGAGCCGAGCGTGCATTCGTCGGCCGCCTGAGGTCAGCGGGTCCAGGGACGATCGCCGCGCACGTCGCGCACGCTCA
Organism: uncultured Alphaproteobacteria bacterium; assembly: GCA_963757395.1. GTDB lineage: Bacteria > Pseudomonadota > Alphaproteobacteria > Geminicoccales > Geminicoccaceae > DATAOG01. The sequence goes on along the minus strand of CAVWRK010000022.1, from coordinate 110,464 downwards.
AGGTTTCGATGCCGGCGGAATCCAGCCAGAGCGCCAGGCCGCCGGCGGCGCGCAGCGCCTCGGGACCGATCAGCGAGCCGCCGTTCGGGCAACGCTCGATCCGCGGGTAGCTCAACACCAGATCCGCGCGCGCGCAGTCCTCTTCCAGTGCCTCGGGGCGACGCGCAAGCGCCACTTTGCGGCCGTTGCGGCTGAGCAGGCAGCCTTCGGCGTCGCAGCCGAGGCCGCCCTGCCCGCCTTCGCCCGCTGCCGGCCAGAGCGCGGCTTCCGCCTGGCCCGCCGTGCGCAGCCAGCCGTCGGTGATCCAGCGATCCCGCTCCCAGGGCGAGAGCGCCAGGCGGCCGCTGTCGAGACGGACGGCAGCGATCTGGCCGCGTGCGTCGATCAGCAGATCCGGTGGCCGAGAGGTCAGCGTGAGCAGGCCGCCCGCCGCCACGCCGAGGATGCCGAGCCGGCGCCAGGGGCCGCGCCAGAGGCAGAGCCAGAGGCCGCCCACGAGCGTCACCGTCAGGGCGGCGGCCGACGGCTTGGCGACCAGCACCGCAGCCCCTGGCCAGCCGGCGATGGCCGCGGCCACCGCCAGCATCAGCCCGATCCCCTGGCCCATCAGCGCGAAGCAGGCGCTCCCGAGGCCGAGCGGCAGCAGGAGCAGGCCGAGCAGGCCGAGCGGCATGATCCAGAACGCGGTCAGCGGCACCGCGATCAGATTGGCCAGGATGCCGTAGGTCGGCAACCGGCCGAAATGGTAGATCGCGAGCGGCGCGGTCGCCAGGCTCGCGACCAGCGTCGTCAGCGCCACCCCGCCGACGTAGAGGGCGAGGCGCGTATCCAGCCCGCTGCCGCGCTCCGGGCGCCTGCCGACCCCGGTCTCGTAGACGGCGATCAGCGCGACCACGGCGGCGAACGACATCTGGAAGGAGGCGCCGGGCAGGCTCTCGGGCTGGAACAGGAGCACGACCAGGGCCGCCCAGGCGACCAGGCGCATCGAGAACGGATTGCGATCGACCATGACCGCGAGCAGCATCAGCGCGGTCATGATGAAAGCGCGCTGGGTCGGCACCGTGGCGCCGCTCAGCAGCAGGTAGCCGAAGGCGCCCAGCAGCGCGAGCGCGGCCGCGACTTTCTTGGTCGGCAGTCGAAGCGTCAGCGGTGGCGCCAGCGCGAGGCCGACGCGCACGCCGAAGAACAACGTGCCCGCGACCAGCCCGAGATGCAGCCCCGAGATCGCGAGCAGGTGCGCGATCCCGGCGATCTGCATGTCCCGCCAGATCTTCTCGGTGATGGCGCCGCGCAGGCCGGTCATCAGGGCGACCGCGACCCCCCCGGCCGGCCCCGGGATCGCGGCCTGGATCGCGCGCGCGACCTGCTGGCGGACGCGAGCGAGCCCGAGGCGCCCGGTCGCGGTCTCGGCCACGGCGACCCGCTCGAGCCGGCCCAGGCCATAGCCGACCGCGCCAAGCTGGAGAAAATAGGCCTGGCGGGCGAAGTCGTAGCCGAAGGGCTCGCTCGGCGGCGACGGCGGCATCAGGAATGCCCGCAGGCGCACGCGGTCGCCCGGCCGGACCGCCGGCAGCGCGCTGCGCAGGCTGACCCTGAGCTCCGCCGGGGTCGCGCCCGCATCGAGCCCCTCGATCCTGAGCTGGCCGAGCGTCAGCCGGGCGCCCCGTACCCGCTCCTCGACCAGCAGCACCTGCCCCTCGAGCACATGGGCGCCCCGGCGCTCCAGGACCGGTGCTGCGACCAAGTGGGTGCGGATCGAGGCCGCCGTCAGCCCCGCGGCGATCGCCGCCAGGCCGAGCAGGGCCGGCAGCTGGAGCGCCTGATGCTCGGCCGCATCCGGATCGTGCCGGCGTGCCCGGGCGAGCGCGATCGGCAGCAGCAGCGCCGGTCCCAGCCAGACCGGCGGCTCGGCCGGCAGGGCGAAATAGAGGCCGATGCCGAGGGCGAGCGCGACCGGCAGCCACAGCAGCCAACGCTCACGCTCCGCCAGCAGCCGGCCGACCAGCCAGGGCGCGGCCCCGGCGCCGAAACCGCGCGCCCAGGCGAGCGTCGGGCGGACGCCGGGTGCGGTCGGCGGCAGGCCGAGGGAGCGGTGCGCCATGGCGGACTTTGTGCTAGACGACGGAGCGACGCTGGTTCGGCATGGACCCAGTTTATCAATCATGAGTGTAGTTACAAGGTTTGCTCCTTCGCCCACCGGTTTCCTACACATCGGCGGCGCGCGGACTGCGCTGTTCAACTGGCTGTTCGCCCGCCATCACGGCGGCCGCTACCTGCTGCGGATCGAGGACACCGACCGGGCGCGCTCGACCGAGGCCGCGATCCAGGCGATCCTGGACGGCCTCGGCTGGCTCGGCCTGGAGGGCGACGAGCGGCCGGTGTTCCAGTCGCGGCGGCAGGAGCGGCACGCCGAGGTTGCCCGCGAGCTGCGCGCGCGCGGCGCCGCCTATCCCTGTTACGCCACGCCCGAGGAGCTGCAGGCGATGCGCGACAAGGCGCGCGCCGAAGGCCGTTCGACCAGCTACGACGGCCGCTGGCGGGATCGTGATCCGGCCGAGGCACCGCCGGGCGTCCTGCCGGTGATCCGGCTGAAGGCGCCCCGGACCGGGGAGACGATCATCGCCGACCGGGTCCAGGGCGAGGTCCGGTTCGAGAACACCCAGCTCGACGACATGGTGCTGCTACGCTCCGACGGCACGCCGACCTACATGCTCTCGGTGGTGGTCGACGACCACGACATGGGCGTCACCCACATCATCCGCGGCGACGACCATCTGGTGAACGCCGCCCGCCAGACCCAGCTCTACCGGGCGCAGGGCTGGACAGAGCCGGAGTTCGCCCACATCCCGCTGATCCACGGGGCCGACGGTGCCAAGCTCTCCAAGCGCCACGGCGCGCTCGGGGTCGACGCCTATCGGGAGATGGGCTTCCTGCCCGAGGCGCTGCGCAACTATCTGCTCCGCCTCGGCTGGAGCCATGGCGACGACGAGATCATCGCCACCGAGCAGGCGGTCGCCTGGTTCGATCTCGATGCGGTCGGCAAGGGTGCCGCCCGTTTCGACCTCGCGCGCCTGACCAACCTGAATGCCCACTATCTGCGCGCGACCGACGATCGGACCCTGGCGCGTCTGATCGCGCCCCGGCTCGAGGCGCAAGGGCATCGGATCGAGGCGCAGGCGCTGGCCCGGCTCGAGGCGGGCATGGCCGGGCTCAAACCACGCGCGACCACCCTGGTCGATCTGGCCGCGAGCGCCACATTCTATGTTGCAGCGCGGCCGCTGGCGCTGACCGCGAAGGCGGCGCAGTTGCTCGACGCGACCGGGCGCGCGCGGCTCGCGGGCCTGGTCCCGGCGTTGAGCGCGGTCACGCAATGGCGGCCGGCGGCGCTCGAGCAGCTGATCCGCGTCCACGCCGAGACCGAGGGCGTCAAGCTCGGTGAGCTCGCGCAGCCGCTGCGCGCGGCACTCACCGGCTCGACCGCGTCGCCCGGAATCTTCGAGGTGATGGCGGTGCTGGAACCGGAAGAGACGCTCGCGCGGATCGCGGATGCGATCGAGGACCGCCATGCCGCAGCGCAACATAGCGATTGATCGCCCGCGGCCCGACAATTACGTTAGCCAAAAGGGTTTCCTTAACCTCGTTCGATCACCACGGGTCAGCCGGGCGGTCGCGAAACACGAATGAGAGGGTGGCCATGACCGAATTGACGATGCATACGGTCACGCTGTCGGATCGCAGCGGGCCGACGGCCGAGCTGCCTCTGCTCACCGGCAGCATCGGACCGGCGGTGATCGACATCCGCAAGCTCTATGCCGACACCGGGCGCTTCACCTACGATCCGGGCTACACGTCGACGGCGAGCTGCTCGTCGAAGATCACCTACATCGACGGCGAGGAAGGCGTCCTGCTGCATCGCGGCTACCGGATCGAGGATCTGGCGACCAGGAGCGACTTTCTCGATGTCGCCTATCTGATCATGTTCGGCGAGCTGCCGACCGTGGCGCAAAAGGCCAAGTTCGTGGCCGGGGTCACCTATCACACGATGGTGCACGAGCAGGTCATCTACCTGTTCCGCGGCTTTCGCCGCGATGCCCATCCGATGGCCGTGATGATCGCGGTGGTCGGCGCGTTGTCCGCTTTCTATTACGAGGACCTCGACATCGACGACCCGCACAACCGGATGATCGCGAGCTACCGGCTGGTCGCCAAGGTGCCGACGATCGCCGCCATGGCCTACAAATACTCGGTCGGCCAGCCGTTCATGTATCCGCGCAACGACCTGACCTATGCGGAGAATTTCCTCTACATGACCTTCGGCGTGCCGTGCGAGCCGTACAAGATCAACCCGGTGCTGGCCAAGGCGCTCGACCGGATCTTCATCCTGCACGCCGATCACGAGCAGAACGCCTCGACCTCGACCGTCCGCCTGGTCGGCTCGACCGGGGCCAGCCCCTACGCCGCGATCGCCGCCGGCATCGCCTCGCTCTGGGGGCCGGCCCATGGTGGCGCCAACGAGGCGGTGGTCAACATGCTGAAGGAGATCGGCTCGGTCGAGCGGATTCCGGAGTTCATCGCCCGCGCCAAGGACCGCAACGACCCGTTCCGCCTGATGGGTTTCGGCCACCGGGTGTACAAGAACTACGACCCGCGCGCCGCGGTCCTGCGCGAGAGCGCGCACGAGGTCCTCTCCGAGCTCGGCAAGGCCGACGATCCCCTCCTTCCGATCGCGATGGAGCTGGAGAAGATCGCGCTCGAGGACGACTACTTCGTCGAGCGCAAGCTGTTCCCGAACGTCGACTTCTACTCGGGCATCATCCTGCAGGCGATGGGCATCCCGACCTCGATGTTCACCGCGATCTTCGCGCTCGCGCGCACGGTCGGCTGGGCGGCGCAGTGGAACGAGATGGTCGAGGACCCGGAGCAGAAGATCGGCCGGCCGCGCCAGCTCTATACCGGCCCCACCCAGCGCCCCTACGTCCCGATCGAACAGCGCGGCTGAATTGACAAGGGGCCACCCCGCCCGGGTGGCCCCGTCGCTTGAGCGGGCTTCTCAGCTCGATCAGCTGCGCTCGACCAGCTCGATCTTGTAGCCGTCCGGGTCCTCGATGAAGGCGATCGGGCGGCCGCCGTGCTTCATCGGGCCCGCGGGCCTTGGAATCTTGACGCCCTGGGCGGCGAGCTCGTCGCAGGTCTTGTAGATGTCGGGTACCGCGATCGCGATGTGGCCGTAGGCGGTGCCGATCTCGTAGTCGTGCTCGCCCCAGTTGTGGGTCAGCTCGATCACCGCGTCGGTCTCCTCGTCGGCATAGCCGACGAAGGCGAGCGTGAACTCGCCGCTCGGGAAATCGGTCTTGCGCAGCAGCTTCATACCGAGCTTGTTGGTGTAGAAATCGAGCGCCGCATCCAGGTCCTTGACCCGGAGCATCGTGTGCAGCAGGCGAAATTTGTTGGTGTCGCTGGTCATGCGGTCCTCCTCGGTTGCCCATCAGCCATGATTTCCAGGACCCGGGCCGCGGCCCGCTGGCTGGGCGGCCGGGCATCGGCGGCGCCCAGCCTGGCGACCGCTTCGGCGAGCGCCGCGCGCTGGCTCGCGCGCAGATCCTCGTCTTCGAGCAGGCGCTGCGCCGCGGCCGCGATCCGCTCGGGGTGGCAATCCTCCTGCAGCAGCTCCGGCACCGCCGGGCGGCCGAGGATCAGATTGACCAGATTGACGTGCGGCACCTTGATCAGGCGCCGGGCCAGCCAGGCGGTGACCGGGCCCGTGCGGTAGATGGTGATCATCGGCAGGCCGGCCAAGGCGGCTTCCAACGAAACCGTGCCCGAGGCGGCGATCGCCAGCCAGCTGGCGGCGTAGGCGTCGAAGCGCTCGGCCCGATCCTCGAGCACGATCACCGGCAGCCGCCACCTGGCGACCAGCTGCTTGACCAGGGGTACCAGCGCGCCGAGCGTCGGCAACACCAGCCGGATGCGCGGGAAGCGCTGCCAGAGGATGACTGCGGCCTGGCCGAGGAGCGGCAGGTGTTGGTTGACCTCGCTCCGCCGGCTGCCCGGCAGCACGCAGATCAGCGGCGCGTCGAGCGGGACCTCGTAGCGCCGGCGGAAGCGCTCGCCATCGCCCTGCCGGCCGGCCTCCTCGGTGATCGGGTGGCCGACGAAGCTGCAGGCCAGGCCGTAGCGCTCGAAGAACGGCGGCTCGAACGGCAAGAGCGCGAGCAGATGGTCGACGTCGCCGGCGAGCCGGGCGGCGCGTTCCTGGCGCCAGGCCCAGACCTGGGGGGCCACGTAGTGCAGCCGCAGCAGCGGCAGGCCGGCGAGCCGATGCTGCAGACGGAGCGCGAAGCCCGGCGAGTTGATGGTCAGCGCGAGCGCCGGACCGCGGCGTCGGATCTCGCGCACGGTCGCGCCCAGCCGGTGGGCCAGGCTCGGCAGGTGCGGCACAATCTCGGTGAAGCCGATCAGCGACAGCTCCTCCATCGGGAACAGGCTGTCCAGGCCGCGCTCGGCCATGCGCGGCCCGCCGACGCCGAAGAACTCGAGGCGATCGCCGGCCTGATCCTTGAGCGCCTTGATCAGCCGTCCACCCAGCATGTCGCCGGACGGCTCACCGGCGAGCACGAAGACCTGCGCCCGCTGCATCCCCGCCCCCGCGCTCAGCCGCGGCTGCCGACGCCGATCACGAACAGACCCGCGCGATCGGCGGCCTCGACCACGCGCGCCCGCTCGATGATCAGGCAGTTGCCGGCGTGCACGGCGATGCCGGCGAGCCCGGCCGCGGCGGCTGCGCGCACCGTGCCCGGTCCGATCGTCGGCAGATCGGCGCGCCGCTCCTGGGTCGGCTTCTTGAGCTTGACCAGCACGCCACCCGGGCCGTCCCGGCGCAAGGCCGCGCAACGTGCGAGCAGCTGGTCGGTGCCCTCGACCGCCTCGACGCCGAGCACCAGGCCGTGTTGCACGACCACCGCCTGGCCGACGTCGAGCTCGCCGAGGCGGGTGGCGACCTCGATGCCGTGCGCGATGTCGCGCGCTGCGGCCGCGTCCGGCGCCGCCTGGGTCAAAAGGCCCTCGGGCGCCAGCAGTTGAGCCATCACGTCGTCGGCGCCGATCACACGGAAGCCCTCGCCTTCGAGCTCGCCGACGATCGCCTTGAACAGGCGGTCGTCGCCGAAGCCGGCGCCGAGCCCGAGCTTGGTCAGGACCTGGAGGCCGCGCCAGTCGAGCTTCATGGTGGCGAGCGACGGCCGGCGCACCGGCCCGATCATCACCACGTCCTCGGCCGCGGCCGCGTGCAGCGCCTTGAGGGTCCGGCCGACCGCGCCAAGCGCCACCCACTGGTGCGGCACGCCTTCGACCACCGCCGGGTCGGTCTCGCCCTCGAAGGCCAGCACGAAGACCTCGCGCCCGGCCGCCCGGGCCGCGCCGACCACCTGCTCCGGCAGTGGCCCGCCGCCGGCCAGGACCGCGAGCTTGCCCGCCATGGTCAGCCGTTCCGGTTCTGGCGGGGCATGCAGATCGCGCGACTGTCGGCGCTGCGGATGAAGTCGACGAGCTCCATCACCCGCCCATGATTGGCGAACTGGCCGGCGACCTCGGCCAGGCGCTCGGCGAACGCGCCCTCCGGCGCGAACAGCAGCCGGTAGGCGGTGCGCAGGCCCTGGATCTCCTCGCGCGACACCCCGCGCCGTTTCATGCCGACGATGTTGAGGCCGTTCAGATAGGCCCGATTGCCGAGCACCATGCCGTAGGGGATGACGTCCTGCTCGACGCCGGCGAGGCCGCCGATCATGGCCTGCCGACCGATGCGCACGAACTGGTGGACGGCGCAGAGGCCGCCCAGATAGGCGTGGTCGAGGACCTCGACGTGACCGCCGAGGGTGGTGTTGTTGGCCATGATCACGCCGTCGCCGACCCGGCAGTCGTGGGCGACGTGGATCGCCGCCATGTACAGGCCGTCGTCGCCGACCCGGGTGATGCCGCCGCCGCCGGCGGTGCCCGGGTGCATGGTGACGTGCTCGCGGATCTGGTTGTTGCGGCCGATCACCAGCTCGGTCTCCTCGCCGCGGTACTTCAGGTCCTGCGGCCGGTGGCCGAGACAGGCGAAGGGGAACACCCGGCAGCCCTCGCCGACCGTGGTCCGGCCGGTGACCACGACATGGGACTCCAGCCGGACCCGCGCCCCCAGACGGACGCCGGCGCCGATCAGGCAGTAGGGCCCGACGTGGACTTCCTCGGACAGCTCGGCGCGCGGATCGACGATCGCGGTGGGATGGACGTCGATCATCAAAGGTCCATGATCTTGGCGCTGATGATCGCCTCGGCCGCCAGCTGGTCCTGGACCGTCGCCTGACCGATGAACTTCCACACGCCGAACTTCCTCTGCTGCTTGACCACCTTGATGCGCAGCTGATCGCCAGGCACCACCGGCCGCCGGAAGCGGGCCTGATCGATGGTCATGAAATACACGGGCTTGCCGGCCGCGGTCGGCCCGATGCTGGCGACGACCAGCGCGGCCGCGGTCTGCGCCATCGCCTCGATGATCAACACCCCCGGCATGATCGGCCGACCGGGAAAGTGGCCCTCGAAATGCGGCTCGTTGACCGTGACATTCTTGATCCCCACCGCGCTGGTCCCGGCCTCGACCTCGACCACCCGATCAATCATCAAGAACGGATAGCGATGCGGAATCATCCGTTGGATCGCGTCGATGTCCAGATCGTCCAAGCGGGCCGCGGTCTGGATCTCGTCATTCATCCTTCGCCACCTTTCGTCTGCCCAGGCGGCTGATCGCCGCCATCTGCCGTCGCCACTGGCGAATTGGGATGGCCGGCGCGCCGCCATAGGTGTCGCCTCCGGGCAGATCGCGGATCACCGCACTGCGGGCGGCCAGCTGCACCCGCGGGCCGATCGTGAGGTGGCCGGTGATACCGACCTGAGCCGCAAGGACACTGCCGGCCCCGATCGTCGTGCTGCCCGAGATGCCGCTCTGCGCCACTACGACGCAGCCGTCGCCGAGGCTGACGTTATGGGCGATCATGACCAGGTTGTCGATCTTGCAGCCGCGCCCGATCACCGTGTCGGGGCCGCTGCCGCGGTCGAGCGTGCTGTTGGCACCGATCTCGACGTCATCGCCGATCAGCACCCGGCCGAGTTGCGGCACCTTGAGGTGACCGCTCTCGCCGAGCGCGAAGCCGAAACCGTCCTGCCCGATCCGCGCGCCGGGGTGGATCACCACCCGATCGCCGATCCGGCAATGGCTGAGGGTCGCCCCGGCGCCGATCAGGCAGTCCGCGCCCAGCTGGACGCCCTCGCCGATCACCGCATTGGCGCCGATCCGGCAGCGGGCACCGACCTCGGCCCCGGCTTCGATCACCGCGCCGGCCGCAACCCGGCAACTGGGGTCGAGCCGTGCGGCGCGGTCGATCAGCGCCCCCGCCGCCACGCCCGCGACCGGCGGGTACGCGGCATCGGGCGCCGTGGCATCCGGATACAGGGCGGCCGCGACCCGGGCGTAGGCACGGTAGGGCTCGGCGGTCAGCAGGCGCGCCACCTCCGCCGGCAGCTGGTCGGCGTGCTCCGGGCGGATCAGGCAGGCGGCCGCGTGGGTGACCCTGGCCTGGTCGAGATATCGGGCATTGTCGAGGAACGTGATCTGATGCGGCGCCGCGCGATCGAGCGGGCTGACATCGGTGATCGGGGTCAAAGGTTCGCCACCGATCAGGCGGGCTTCGGCGACCGCCGCGAGCGCACCCAGGGTGAACGACCCGGCGGTCCGGAAGAAGCGCCCATCGACCATCGCGCTAGTTGGCGGCCTGCGGCACCCGGACATCGGGCAAGCGCGCGTCCAGCTTGGTCAGGACCTCGTCGGTGAGATCGATCTTGCGCGCGAAGAACAGCACATCCGAGCTCGGCAGGACCAGGTTGAAGCCGCGCTCCTCGGCGATGCTCGTAACCACCTCGATCAGCGCCTTCTTGACCTCGTTCAGGGCGCCGGCCGACACATTGTCCAGCTCGCGCCGGCGATCCTGCACCATTTTCTGAACCTCGGCGACATCCTGCTCATACTGGCGCCGCTTCTCGGCGAACGCGTCGGCGGTCAGCAGCGAGCGCTGCTTGGCGACGGCCTTGTCCGCCTCGTGCAGACGCTGCTCCTGCTTGCTGATCTCGTCCTGGTAGGCCTTGCGGCGGGCCTCGATCTGGTCGCGGATGCTGCGCGCCGCGGCCGCATCGCGCAGGATCCTCTGATAGTCGATCACGGCGGCGACCGCGGTCGGCAGCTTCTGGGCCAAGGCCCCGCTGATCGACCAGGGTGACGCCAGGACGCCGGCCAGCAAGACGCCGATTATCAGGCTCCGAAAGCGATGTCGATCCGCGGGCAAGGCTGGCCTCTGCCTCCTAGAAGCGGGTGCCGAAGCTGATCCTGAAGATCTCGGTCTCGTCCGCGGATTCCTTGAGAAAGGCTTGTGACAGGTCAATCGCGATCGGGCCGAGCGGCGACAGCCACGACAGCCCCACGCCGGCCGAAGCGCGGAGCGCGGGGTCGTCCTCGACCGTCGGTCCGTGGGCGTCGACATCGAACAGCGAGCCCCCCTCGACGAACACCCGGCCGAACATCCTGAGCTCTTCGGGCAGACCCAGCGGAAAGCGCTGCTCAGCCGTCGCAGTATACAAGAAATTGCCACCGAGCGCATCTCCGGTCGAGGTGTCGCGCGGTCCGACGCCCGCGAACTTGAAGCCGCGCAGCGTCTGCCCGCCCAGGAAGAAGCGGTCGAACAAGTGCACCTCCTCGCCGGCGATGCCGGTGATGTAGCCGACACGCCCCGCCAGGTTCAGCACCCAGTCCGGCGTGAACGGGTAGTAGTAGGAGGCGTTCAGCTCGTGGCGGAGGTAACGGGTGTCGCCGCCCAAGCCGGCAAGGTCCTGGTCGAGTCGGATCACGTAGCCATCCGTCGGCAGGAACTTCGTGTCACGGACGTCGTAGGTGAGGCTTTGCCCGACCAGACTGGTGACGCTGCTGCCCTCCTCGTCCTGGATGAATGGCGACGCGTGTCTGTCGACGTTGCTGATTTCATCCTGGCGCAGCGTGTATTTCACGCCATGGCGCCAGTGCTCGGTCAGAGGATAGGAGGCGCGCAGCGTGCCGCCGAGCGACTTCTGGTCGAATGAGCTCTCGCTCTGAAAATTGGACTTCCGGTCGAAGATGTCGATGCCGGCCGCGAGATCCCGGTCGAGGAAGTAGGGCTCGGTGAAGCTGAAGTTGATCTGTTGGGTGCGCGCCGAGATGGTGAAGTCAGCGAGGATCGACTGGCCGCGGCCGAGCAGATTGCGCTCGCTCAGGCGGACGTCGCCGAGCGGCCCCTCCGAGGTCGAATAGCCGGCGCCGAACGACAGCTCGCCGGTCGAGCGCTCGCTGACGTCGACTTCGATCTTGGTCTTGTCGGGGCTCGACCCCGGCAGCGTCTTCATGTCGACCTTCTCGAAGTAGCCGAGGTCCTGGATGCGCTGGCGCGACCGGCGGAGCAGCGCGGTATTGAAGGCGTCGCCCTCGTCGACCCGGAACTCGCGCCGGATGACCTTGTCGAGCGTGCGCAGGTTGCCGTTGATGTCGATCCGCTCGATGTAGACCCTCGGCCCCTCGTTGATCACGTAGTTGATGTCGATGACCCGCTCGTCGGCGTGCTTGTTGGGCTGCGGCTCGACCTGAACGAAGGCATAGCCGAGTTTGCCGACCTCGTCGGTGAGCGCGACCACCGAGCTCTCGATCTGGTCGGCGTTGTAGGTGTCGCCCGATTCGGTCGCGAGCTGCTTACGCAGCTGCTGGGGTTGCAGATCGGGTAGCTTGGACTCGAGATCGATCTTGCCGAAGGTGTAGCGCTCGCCCTCCTCGACCGTGAAGGTGATGACGAAGTTGCGCCCGTCCGGGGTCAGCTCGGCGATCGCCGAGCGCACGTTGAAGTCGGCGTAGCCGCGCGCGAGGTAGTAGCGGCGCAGCAGCTCCTGATCGAACGCCAGCCGGTCCGGGTCGTAGGTGTCGTCCGACGTCAGGAAGCGATACCAGGCCGCCTCCTTGGTCTGGATGACACCGCGCAAGGTGCTGGCGCTGAATGCGTGATTGCCGATGAACACGATCCGCGAGACGTCGGTCAACGGCCCCTCGTTGATCTCGAACACCAGATCGACGCGGTTCTGCTCGAGCTCGATGACCTTGGGCTCGACGGTCGCGGCGAAGCGGCCGTTGCGGCGGTAGAGCTCGAGGATCCGGCTGACGGCGTTCTGCACCCGCGAGCGGGTGTAGACGACGCGCGGCCGCAGCTGAACCTCGTTGGTCAGGGTCTCGTCATCGAGCTTCTGGTTGCCCTCGAACGCGATGCGGTTGATGATCGGGTTCTCGACCACCTTGACGACCAGGACATCGCCATCGCGGCTGAGCGCGACGTCGTCGAACAGGCCGGTGGCGTACAGATTCTTGAGCGACTGATCGAGCTTGTCGGGGTCGAACGGATCGCCGATCTGGACAACCATGTAGCTGCGGATGGTCGCCACCTCGATCCGCTGGTTGCCGTCGACCCGGATATCCTCGACGACACCCCGGGCGCTGACATTCCGGGCCGGCTCGGGCGATGGTCCAGGTTGTTGCGCCCGGGCCGGGCTCAGGCCACCGCCGAGTGCGCCGAGCAGCAGCCAGACAACCGCCACGCACGCGGCCAGACGCTGCGCCATCGTTCCTCCCACGGAGTCTTGGCGGGCATGACCCTCCTCCCTAGGAGACCAGGCCCTTGAAGAATTCGATCACGTTGAGCTGAACCAGGTCGTTCCAGGTCGCGAACACCATCAACGTCAGCACGAGCACGAGGCCGAACCGAAAGGCGACTTCCTGGCTGCGCTCGTTGAGCGGCCGGCCGCGCAGTCCCTCGATCGCGTACAGCACCAGATGGCCGCCATCGAGCATCGGAATTGGGAACAGGTTAATCAAGCCGAGGTTGATCGACAATACGGCGGTGAACCAGATCAGCGGCACCGCGCCATCCCTGGCGATCTCGCCCGACATCTGCGCGATGCGCAACGGGCCGCCGAGCTCCTCGGTGGTCCGGCTGCCAATGATCATCTCGCCGAGCGCCGAAAGGGTGCCGCCGATCAGGTGGAAGGTCTCGCTACCGCCCTGGACCAGGGCGAACAGCGGATTGGTGCGCTGGAACTCGACCCCGGAGCGGCTGACCCCGATGAGCCCGATCCGATGCACCTGGCCGAACCGATCGGTGATCTCGGTCTGACGCGGCGTGACCGTCAGGTCGAGGGTCTGGCCCGCCCGCTCGATCGTGAAGGTCAGCGCCACACCGCCGCTGTCGCGGACCACCCCCTGGAGCTCCTCGAAGCTCGCGAGCGGCGTGCTGTCGACCGCGACGATCCGGTCGCCGGGCAACAGGCCAGCGGCTTCGGCGGCGCTGCCCGGCTGAACCTCGCCGACCTCGGCCGGGGTCACCGGGCGGCCGACGGTCGCGAACAGGAGCCCGAGGACGACGATCGCGAACACGAAGTTCGCGCAGGGGCCCGCGACCACGATCGCCATCCGCTGCAGGACGCTCTTGGCCGGGAAGCTGTCCGGCTCGGGCCGGGCGCTGAGGTCGATCGTCGAGCTGGTCGGATCAGCGTCGCCAAACATCTTGACGTAGCCGCCGAGCGGCAGCGCGCTGAACTTCCAGCGGGTGCCGGCGCGATCGTTGAAGCCGAACAGCTCCGGACCGAAGCCGATCGAGAACACCTCGACCCGGACCCCGTTGCGGCGGGCGATCAGATAGTGGCCAAGCTCGTGCACGAACACCACGACCGACAGGATGACCAGGAACGGGACGACGTAGAGGGTGATGTTTGCCAGCAGAGTCATCGGCGCTCCTCAAGCCATGCCGACCGCGGGTTCGGGCATGCGGGCCACCAGTGTCTCGGCCCGTCGACGCGCGAGCGCGTCGACTGCCAGAATATCGTCCAAGCTCGCCGCAACCTCCCCGACGCAGGCGGCGAGCACCGTCTCGACCACCGCGACGATGTCGAGGAAGCCGATCCGGGCCGCCAGGAAGGCGCCGACCGCGATCTCGTTGGCGGCGTTGAGCACGGTCGGGGCCGTGCCGCCCACCCGCAGCGCCTGACGGGCGAGGCTGAGCGCCGGGAAACGCTCGTCGTCCGGGGCCTCGAAGGTCAGCCGCGCGATCCGGCTCAGATCCAGGCGCGGGGTTGGTGCGCTGATCCGCTTGGGCCAACCCAGGGTATAGGCGATCGGGATGCGCATGTCCGGCTGGCCGAGCTGAGCGAGCACCGAGCCGTCGTGGAAGGCGACCAGGCTGTGCACGATCGATTCCGGATGGACCAGGACGTCGATCTGATCCTGCTCGAGGCCGAACAGGTGATGGGCCTCGATCAGCTCGAGGCCTTTATTCATCATGGTTGCGGAATCGACCGAGATCTTGGCGCCCATGCTCCAGTTGGGATGGGCGACCGCCTCGCGCGGCGTGACGCTCGCCATCTCGGCGCGCGTACGGCCACGAAACGGTCCGCCCGACGCGGTCAGGATCAGGCGCTCGACGCTCTCGGTCGGCTCGCCGCGCAACGCCTGGAAGATCGCGTTGTGCTCGGAATCGACCGGCAACAGCACGGCACCGCTGGTCTCGACCTCGGCCATCAGCAGCGCCCCGGCACAGACCAGGCACTCCTTGGTGGCGAGCGCCACCATGGCCGACCGGCGGACCGCGGTCAGGGTCGGGCCGAGCCCGGCCGCGCCGACGATCGCCGCCATGACCCAGTCGGCCGGGCGCGCCGCCGCCTCGGCCAGCCCCTCCAGGCCCGCGGCGACCGCGATCCCGGTGCCGGCCAGTGCGTCGCGAAGGCGATGGTAGCCGGCCGGATCGCCGATCACCGCGAGCCTGGCACCGTGACTGACCGCGAGCGCGGCCAGGCCATCGACGTTCTGCTGCGCGGTCAGCGCCTCGACCCGGTAACGCTCGGGGGCGCCCGCGATCAGATCGAGCGTGCTCCGCCCGACCGAGCCCGTGGCGCCGAGAATGGTCACGCTGCGCTGCGGCTCGGTCGACCACGCTACCGCCATGGCAGGGCCTCGGGACCGGCGATCAGACCGAGCAGCGCCAGCAGGGGGGCGGCGAGCAGCAGACCGTCGACCCGGTCCAGGACGCCGCCGTGACCGGGGATCAGCTTGCCGCTGTCCTTGACCCCGGCCGCACGCTTGAACGCCGATTTCGACCAGGTCGCCGAGCTGCGCGACGCCGGCCAGGATCGCGCCCAGGCCCGCGCCCTGAGCCAGGCGCCCGGAGCCGAGCAGCCAGGCGGTGAGCGCCCCGGCGAGCGCCGCCCAGAGCACGCCACCGCACAGGCCCGACCAGGTCTTGCTCGGGCTGACCACCGGCGCGAGTCGCGGCCCGCCAAGGGCGCGGCCCGTGAAGTAGGCGGCCGTGTCGGTGGTCCCCACGACGATCAGCAGCCCGAGCAGCAGGCCCGGTCCCAGATCCGGCTCCCATGACCGCAGCCAGATCAACGCCAAAGCCGGCAGGCCGAGGTAGCCGACGCCGAGGCTGATCCAGCCCCATGGCCCGCCGGCCACCCACGTGACCAGGCCGGCAACGAGCACGCCGCCGAACAGGCAAAGGAGCGCCGCCTCTGCGTGCCCCAAGGCGATCAGCAGGATCGCAGTCAGTCCGATTACGAGCACCGTACCACCCGCGATACGGCCGTTCTGCGGACCGTAACGCTGCGCGCTCAGCTGGCTCCATTCCCACGCCATCAGCGCGACTGCGAGCGCGACGAAGCCGGCGAAGACCAAACCGCCCCACCAGACCACCACGATCACGACCGGCAGCAGCGCCAGCGCCGAGAGCACGCGCCGCCGGAGCGCCGGGTCGCGCTCAGCCACCCGACGCCCCGTAGCGGCGCTCGCGCCGGCGAAACTCGGCGACCGCTTCGGCCAGGTGCCGCTGGCCGAACTCGGGCCAATGGACCGGCAGGAACACCAGCTCGGTGTACGCCATCTGCCAGAGCATGAAGTTGGACAGGCGCTGCTCGCCGCTGGTCCGAATCAGGAGATCGGGATCCGGCAGGCCGAGCGTGTTCAGCGTCTGGCCGAACAGATCCTCGTCGATCGCCTCGCATTCGAGCGTTCCGGCGGCCGCCCGCTCGGCAATCTGCCGGGCGGCCTGGGCGATCTCGCGCCGGCTGCCGTAGTTGAGCGCGATGGTGAGCGTCAGCCCGGCATTGTGCTGGGTGCGCTGCTCGGCGTCGGCCATCATCTCCGCGATGTCGCCGGCCATCAGCTCGCGTTCGCCCAAAAAACGCAGGCGCACGCCGTTGCGGGCCAGCTCGTTGATCTCGCGGCGCAGGTAGAAGCGCAGCAGATTCATCAGCTCGTTGACCTCGCTCGCCGGCCGCCGCCAGTTCTCCGAGGAGAACGCGAACAGGGTCAGATAGTGTATGTCGTGCTCCCGGCATCCTTCCACCGTCCGCCGGACCGCCTCGGCGCCGCGCTGATGGCCGAACACCGGGGGCATGCCGCGCAGCCGGGCCCAGCGGCGGTTGCCGTCCATGATGATCGCCACATGCTCGAGGCCGCCATCGGTTGCGGCGGTCTCGGGCGACCGCGTCGCGGCCACCGGTTCGATCGAGGTTCGAAAGGGCATCGCCGGCTCAGATGGTCATGATCTCGGACTCTTTCGCCGCCAGCATGTCGTTGATCTGCTTGACCTCACTGTCGGTCAGCTCCTGCAGTTGGTGGGCCACCTTGTGGTGCTCGTCCTGGGAGATCTCGCTCTCCTTCTCCTGGCGCTTGAGCTGCTCCATGCCGTCGCGCCGCACGTTGCGGACCGCGACCCTTGCAGCTTCGGCATAGCGTGCCGCAACCTTGGCGAGCTCGCCCCGGCGCTCCTCGCTGAGCTCGGGGATCGGTACCCGGATCAGGGTGCCCTCGACCGCCGGATTGAGGCCGAGGTCGGAGCTCCGGATCGCCTTCTCCACCGCCTTCACCAAGCCCTTGTCCCAGACCTGCACCGACAAGAGGCGCGGCTCGGGCACCCCGATCGTGCCGACCTGGCCGAGCGGCATCTCGCCGCCGTAGGCCGGCACCGAGATCGGCTCCAGCAGGCTGGCCGAGGCGCGCCCGGTGCGCAAGCCCGCGAACTCCTTGCGCAGGACCTCGACGGCGCCGTTCATGCGCTTGTTGAGATCAGCCATGTCGAAGCCGCTCATGACCTAACCTCCTTCGTTCTTGGCGCCTCCTCCATGATCATCGTATGCGGGCCGTCGCCGCGCAACACCCGGATCAGCGCGCCGGGGGTGCGCAGCGAGAACACGATGATCGGGATGGCGCTCTCGCGGGCGAGCGAGATCGCCGGCGCATCCATGACCTTGAGGTCCCTGGCCAGGACCTCGTGGTAGGTCAGCCGGTCGAAGCGGACCGCGTCCTTGTCGCGCATCGGATCGGCCGAGTAGACGCCGTCCACCTTGGTGCCCTTGAGCAGGACGTCGCAGCCCAGCTCGGCCGCCCGCAACGCGGCCGCGGTGTCGGTCGTGAAGAACGGGTTGCCGGTACCGCCAGCGCAGATCACGACCCGCCCCTTCTCCATGTGCCGGATCGCCCGCCGGCGGATGTAGGGCTCGCAGACCGCGGCCATCGGGATCGCCGACAGCACCCGGGTCTGCAGCCCGGACTGTTCGAGCACACTCTGGACCGCGAGCGCGTTGATCACGGTCGCGAGCATGCCCATGTAGTCGCCGGTCGTGCGCTCGATGCCGTTGGCGGCGTACTGCTCGCCGCGCACCATGTTGCCGCCGCCGATCACCAGGCACTGCTCGACCCCGCTCGCGTGCACGCTCTGCACCTCTTCCGCGAGCCGGCCGAGGGTCGAGGGATCGTGACCGTAGCCGCGATCGCCCATCAGCGCCTCCCCCGACATCTTGAGAAGCACCCGGCGAAATCGCGGCAGTGGCTCGGTCACCTCGGTCATCGGCGCTGATCCGCCTCGTGCTACGCGCGCGCGGTTAGGTCAAAGTTAAGAGCGTGGCCGCGCCCGAGCTCAGCTGCCGCAGCCGCCACCGCCCGAATCTCAGGCGCCGGTCAGCTCGGCGACCTCGTCGGCCAGATTGGACGGCTTCGGCGCCAGGCCCTCGCCCAACGCGAAGCGCACGAAACCGGTGACCACGATCGAGCTGCCGAGCGTCTCGGCCAGCCGGTCGATCGCGTCCTTGACCTTGAGGTCGGGGTCGATCACGAACGGTTGCTCGAGGAGCACGACCTCCTCGTGATACTTGCGCATCCGGCCGTCCACGATCTTGTCGACGATGTTGTCCGGCTTGCCGCTGGCGCGCGCCTGCTCGGCGTAGATCGCGCGCTCCCGGGCGACCAGGGCAGAGTCGAGGCGGTCGGCGCTGACCGCCTGCGGCCGGGCGGCGGCGACGTGCATCGCCAGCTGCTTGCCGAGGGCCGCGAGCTGCTCGCCATCGCCCGCCGAGCGCAGCCCGATCAGGACCCCGATCTTGCCGAGCCCCGGGGCGAGCGCGCCGTGGACGTAGGAGCCGACGACCCCCTGGTCGACCTCGACCAGGGCGCTCCGGCGCAGGTTGATGTTCTCGCCGATCACCGAGATCGCGTGGGCGATTTCGGCCGCCACGCTGCGGCCGGTTCCCGGGACCGGCAGCTGCAGCAGCCTGTCCAGGTCGCCGCCGGCGGCGAGCGCCAGCTCGGCGACCACGCGCACCAGGCTCTGGAACGTGTCGGTACGCGCGACGAAGTCGGTCTCCGAGTTGATCTCGACCACGGCACCGCGGCGGGTCTCGACCCGGACGCCGATCAGGCCCTCGGAGGTCAGCCGGCCGGCCTTCTTGGCGGCGGCCGCCAGGCCCTTCTTGCGCAGCCAGTCGGTCGCGGTCTCGAGGTCGCCCTCGGACTCGGTCAGCGCCGCCTTGCAGTCCATCATGCCGGCGCCGGTCTGATCGCGCAGTTGCTTGACGAGAGCTGCGGTGATTCCTGCCATCGGGTGTGGTACTCGCTTGATGGATCCGGTCCGGACCTGCCGCGGGCGTCAGGAACCGCTGGGTGACGGTTGGTCCGGCTCGGGAACGCCAACGTCCTCGACCGATGGCGTCGGGGTGGGGTGCGCGTCGCGGCCGTCGCCGTTCGCAGGCGCCTCCGATGCCGGTTCGGCCAGATTGACATCCGCGCCGTCGCCGGCATCGACCAGGAGCTCCTCAGGCAAGGTCTCGATCTCGCCGAGATCGGCGCCGGAGGCCGTCATCTCCGCCTGGAGGCCGTCGAGCACCGCGCCGACCATCAGATCGCAATAGAGGTTGATCGCGCGCGACGCGTCGTCGTTGCCCGGCACCGGATAGGCGATGCCTTCGGGCGCCGAGTTGCTGTCGACGATGGCGACCACCGGAATGCCGAGCACCTTGGCCTCGGCGATCGCGATCGCCTCCTTGTTGGTGTCGATGGTGAAGATCAGGTCGGGCAGGCCGCCCATATCCTTGATGCCGCCGAGCGCCCGCTCGAGCTTGTCGCGCTCGCGGGTCAGCTGCAGGGTCTCTTTCTTGGTCAGGCCGACCGTGCCTTCGGCCAGGCGGCCCTCGAGCTCGCGCAGGCGGCGGATCGACTGCGAGATGGTCTTCCAGTTGGTCAACATGCCGCCGAGCCAGCGGTGGTTGACGTAGTACTGGCCGGATCGCCTGGCGGCCCGCGTCACCGGCTCCTGCGCCTGGCGCTTGGTGCCGACGAACAGGATGCGGCCGCCGGCAGCCGCGACATCGCGGGTCGCGACCAGCGCCCGATAGAGCAAGGGCACGGTCTGGGTCAGGTCGACAATGTGCACGCCGTTGCGTACACCGAACAGATACGGCGCCATCTTGGGGTTCCAGCGCCGCGTCTGGTGGCCGAAATGGACGCCAGCCTCAAGCAGCTGGCGCATCGTGAAGCTCGGGATCGCCATGATTTTGCTTCCACGCTCCGGTTGGCCGCCGCGGGTCGAGTCCTTCTTCGGACACCGGAACACGGGCCAGCCTGTCGGCCAGCCACGCGACCCGCGTGAGAGATGGCAGCTGTGTAGTGACCCGCGACCGATTTGACAAGCCCGCATGACCGAGGATGGCGTCGATCTGCGGCAGCCGGCCCTCATTTTCCGAGTCCCGCCTGCCGCTGCCAGGCACGGACGCCATCGGTCACACGTTCGTAGAAGCTCGCCGGACCGATCGCCGCCTCGATGCCGCCAAGCCGCATGCCCCCCCGGACTTCGTCACGCACGCGGGCGAAGGCAACGGTCACACCCTGGTTCTGCAGCTCCTCGATGACGCGGAGCAGCTCGTCGCAGGCGCTGGTGTCGATCAGGTTCACGGAGCTCGCGTCGAGGAGCACATGCTTTGCAGGCGGCCGGCTCGCGGCCAGCGCCGCCTTCAGCCCACGCACGAGGTGACCGACGCTGGCGAAGAACAGGTCGCCGCCCGCGCGCCAGATCAGCAGCCCGGGAAAGATGTGCGCCTCGGGGTGCCGCTCGACGTCGCGATAGGCCTCCGTGCCCGGCAACTGGCCGAGCACCGCGCCTTGCGGATGGCTGGTTCGATAGATCAACAGCAGCAGCGACAGCACCACGCCGAGCGTGATGCCGGGCAGCACGCCGAGCGCCAGCTCACCGGCGATGACGACCGCGGCGATCATGAGCTCCCATCGGCTCCGGGTGAGCAGGTCGCGCAGATAGCCGAGCTTCGAGAGGTGCAGCATCGCCGCGATGACGATGGCGGCCAGCGCCGGGTGCGGCATGTCGCGGAACAGCGGCGTCAGCAGAACCAGCGTGAGGAAGCAGAGGAGCGCGGCGACCAGGTTCGCGATCTGCGTGCGGGCGCCGGCCGCCATGGCCACGGAGGTCTTGGACAGGCTGCCCACGACGAGGAAGCCGCCGAAGAGACCACTCAGGATGTTGGCGGGCCCATGTGCCAGGAGCTCCTGGTTCGGGTCGATGTCGCCGCCACGCTGGATCGCGGCGGCGCTTGCCCCACCGAGCGCCTCGGCATAGCCGACCAGCACGATCGCGAGCGCGCCCGGCGCAAGCTGCCGCAGGATCTCGGGGTCGAGGCTGGGTAGGACCAGCTGGGGCAGGCCGGACGGCAGCGGCCCGACGACGCTGACACCGGCCGCCTCACCGCCGAGCAGACCGACGAGGACCGTCGCCGCCACGGCGACGAGCAGCGCCGAGGGCAGACGGGGTGCGAGGCGGCGAAGCAGCAGCATGGCGAGGAGGCTGAGCAGGCCGGTCAGGGCCGGCATCAGCGGCGCGTCGGCGAGATGCTGCAGCAGCGACCAGAGCTTGGCGAAAAAGTTGCCCGAAGAGCCGGGAATGCTCAGCAGATGCGGCACCTGGCCGATGATCGTGACCCAGACCAGACCCTCGATGAACCCGCGCATCACCGGGGTCGGGATGAAGGCCGCGACCCAGCCCATGCGCAGCGCGCCGAAGAGCAGGAAGTAGGCACCGATCAGGACGGCAAGCGTGGAGGTGAGCGCGTTGAAATCCGGGCTGCCCTGCGCCGCGATCGCGCCCACGGTCAGCGCGGAGAGCAGACCGGTCGCGGTATCCGGCCCGACGACGAGCACGCGCGACGTGCCAAGCAGCGCGTAGGCGATCAAGGGCGGGACGATGGTGTAGAGCCCCATGATCGGCGGGACACCGACGATGCCGGCATAGGCCATGCCCTCCGGAACCATCACCGCCCAGACGGCGAGGCCGGCCAGGACGTCCGGGAGCAGCCAGTCGCGCCGGTAGCCCGGAAGCCAGCCGAGGATCGGCAGCAGCCGCTGCGCGATGGAAGGTGGACGGGCCGCGCCAGGCATGCCAGTGCCCCGGTTTCTCCCCCGGCCCGCCGGCCCCCGGGTGCGGGGCGAGCTCGCGAGACCGAGAGCTAGAGATCGACGACGGCGAGCACGCCTGCCCGGCGCTCGAGGTCGATTCGCCGCGCGAGCGCGAGCCGGTGGGCCTCGCCGAGCTCGATCGCGACCTCCTCGGCATCGAGCGCCAGCACGACCCGGACCCGGGCGCTGCCGTCGCCGTGCGGCCCGAGCAGATCGGCGAGCCCCTCGACCGCGCGCGCGTCGGCGAGCCGGATCTCGATCTGGCTCTCGAGCCGCCGGCCGCCATTGGCGAGCGCCGCGTCCAGCGCGCTCACCGACGATGCCAGCACCTTGACGGCCTCGCCATCGAGGCGGACGTCGCCTTCGACCAGGAGCGGCTGGCTGGTCTCGAACAACGGCCGCGCCTCGGCCAGCTGCTCGGCGAACAGGGTCACCTCGAACACGCCGCTCGGGTCCGACAGCTGGACGAAGGCAAAGCGCGAGCGGGCGGTTGAGCGCTCCTGCTTGCCGAGCACGACGCCCGCGAGCTTGACGCGCTGCCCGCCGCAGAGCGCCAGCTGGTCGGACGGCGTGACCCCGAGCTTGGCAAGGCTCGCAAGGTAGCCCTCGAGCGGATGGGCGGTCAGGTAGCAGCCGAGCGCCTCGAACTCCTGCTGCAGCCGTTCGAGCTGGGGCAGGTCCGGGGCCTCCGGCAGGCGCGGCCTGGGCAGTTGCGGCTGTTCCAGGAGGCTGCCAAACAGGCTCACCTGATCGCTCGCCGCCTGCTCGGCGTGCGCCGCCCCGAAGCGCAATGCCAGATCGATGCCGGCCAGCGCTTGCTGGCGGTTGGGATGCAGGGAATCCAGAGCCCCTGCCTTGATCAGCGCTTCCAGCAGGCGGCGGTTGAGGAGCTTGCCGCCGGCCCGGGCGGTGAGGTCGAACAGGTCCTCGAACGGCCCCTTGCGGTCGCGTTCGACGACCAGGGCCTCGACCGCCTGGACGCCGACGCCCCGGATCGCGGCCAGCGCGTAGCGGATCGCCGCACCCTCGGGCCGGTCCTCGACGCTGAAACTGGCGTCGCCATGGTTGACGTCGGGCGGCAGCAGCGCGATCCCGGCCTTGGCGATCTCCTGGCGGTAGACGTTGAGCCGGTCCTGGTTGGCACGGTCCATGGTCATGGCCGCGGCGAAGAACTCGACCGGATGGTTGGCCCTGAGCCAGGCGGTCTGATAGGCGAGCAGCGCGTAGGCGGTCGCATGCGCCTTGGGAAAGCCGTAGGAGGCGAACTTGGCGACCTGCTCGAAGATCGCGGTCGCGAGCTTCTGCGGGACGCCGCGCGCGACCGCGCCCTCGATGAAGGTCGAGCGCTGGGCGTCCATCTCGGACTTGATCTTCTTGCCCATGGCACGGCGCAGAAGGTCGGCGCTGCCGAGCGAATAGCCCGCGAGCTCGCGGGCGATCTGCATCACCTGCTCCTGGTAGATGATGACGCCGTAGGTCTCCTTGAGGATCGGCTCGAGCAGCGGGTGCAGATACTCCGGCTGCTCGATGCCGTGCTTGCAGTTGATGTAGCGCGGGATGTTGTCCATCGGCCCCGGCCGATAGAGCGCGTTCATCGCGATGATGTCGTCGAAGCTGTCCGGCTTGAGCTTGCGCAGGGCATCGCGCATGCCGCCGGATTCCAGCTGGAACACGCCTGCGGTCTCGCCGCGGCCGAGCAGCTCGAAGGTCGCCGGATCGTCGAGCGGCAGCGCGGCCAGCTCGAGCCTCGTGCCGCGCTGGTTGACCAGGCGCTCGGCCAGCACCAGCAGGGTGAGCGTCGTCAGTCCGAGAAAGTCGAATTTGACCAGGCCCGCCTTCTCGACGTCCTTCATGTTGAACTGGGTGACCGGCATGTCGGAACGCGGGTCGCGGTAGAGCGGCACCAGCTCGTCGAGCGGCCGGTCGCCGATCACGACCCCGGCGGCGTGGGTCGAGGCGTGGCGCGGCAGGCCCTCGAGCTTTTGCGCGATCGCGATCAGGCGGCCGACCTGCTCGTCCTCGCGCGCCGCGTCGGCGAGCCTGGGCTCCAGCTCGAGGGCCTGTTCCAGGGTCGGCGGATGGGCCGGGTTGAACGGCACCAGCTTCGCGACCCGGTCGACCTGGCCGTAGGGCATGCCGAGCGCCCGGCCGACGTCGCGGAGCACGGCGCGCGCCTGCAGCTTGCCGAAGGTGATGATCGCCGCGACCCGGCCCTCGCCGTACTTTTCGCGCACATAGCGGATGACTTCGTCACGCCGGTCCTGGCAGAAGTCGACGTCGAAGTCCGGCATCGACACCCGCTCGGGGTTGAGGAAGCGCTCGAACAGGAGGCCGAAGCGGAGCGGATCGAGATCGGTGATCGCGAGCGACCAGGCGACCACCGAGCCCGCCCCCGAGCCGCGCCCCGGGCCGACCGGGATGCCGCGTCCCTTGGCCCAGCGGATGAAGTCGGCGACGATCAGGAAGTAGCCCTCGTAGTGCATGCCGATGATGACGTTCAACTCGTATTGCAGTCGCTCACGATAAGGTACTGCTAACGCATCGTAATCTTCCCCAGGAACCCGGTAAGAAGCAAGCCGCTCGGCGAGCCCCGCCTCGGCCTGGAACCGGAGCTCGCTCGCCTCGTCCCGGCCGGTCGTGGTCGGAAAATTGGGCAGGATCGGCGCCCGGGTCGGGATCATGAAGCTGCAGCGTTGCGCGATCACCAGGCTGTTCTGGGTCGCCTCCGGCAGATCGGCGAACAGCAGGGCCATCTCGGCCGCGCTCTTGAGGCGATGCTCGGGCGTCAGCCGGCGGCGCTGGTCCTGCCCGACCTGGGCGCCATCCGCGATGCACAGCAGGACGTCGTGCGCCTCGTACTCGACGGCGTCGATGAAATGGACGTCGTTGGTCGCGACCAGCGGCAGCTGGCGGTCGAAGGCCAGGTCGATCAGGGCCGGCTCGATCTCCTCCTCGGCGGCGAGCCCGTGGCGCATCAGCTCGACGTACAGCCGGCCCGGGAACAGCGCCGCGAGCTGCGTCAGCAGCGCCTCGGCGAGGCCGCGATTGCCGTGCAGCAGCGCCCGGCCGACCGGGCCCTCGGGACCGCCGGTGAGCGCGATCAGCCCGTCCGAGGCGCCGGCCAGATCCTCGAGCCGCACCTCCGGCGCGCCGCTGCCGTCGCCGCCGAGATAGGCGCGGCTCAGAAGCTTCAGCAGGTTCTGGTAGCCCGCCTGGCTCTGGACCAGGACCGGCAGCCAGGCCGGTGCCGCAGGCTTGCCGTTGGCGCTCGCCGGGTCATCGGCCGGCATCGGCAGCAGGCAGCCGACCACCGCCTGCACGCCCGCCTTGGCGGCCTCCTGGCCGATCGCGAGCGCGTCGAACAGATTGGCCCGATCGGTGATCCCGACCGCGGGCATCGCGTCCGCGCGGCAACGTTGCAGTAACTCTTCCAGCCGCACCGTGCTCTCGAGCAGCGAGTAGCAGGAGCGGACGCGGAGATGGACGAAGGGGGCATGACGCAAGGGGCGGCTCCGGCGCTCGGCGTTAGCGGAAACCTAGGCCAGCTCGCCCGCGCGCTCAACCACGTCGCATGTCGGCACGTCGCATGTCGGCGTTGACAGGCCGGCGATCCGACTGTCATGCCTCGCCATCGCTGGCCCGGGTCTCGACGGCTTGGCCGTCGCCGGCATCGGAGCCAGCCACCTTCGAGCGCGGTTGTTGCCGATGATCGACCTTCGTCCGGTGCTGTTCGTGATCGGCGTGCTGATCTGCGCGATTGCCGTGGCGATGCTGGTGCCGGCGACCCTCAACTGGCTGTCCGGCCGGCAGCCGCCCGAGCCGTTCTCGATCGCAGCCGTGCTCTCGATCGGCCTGGGCGGGCTGTTCGTGCTCGCGAACCGGGGCTCGATCGGGGTCCTGACGCTCCGCCAGGCCTACGTGCTGACCTTCCTCGCCTGGTTTTCGGTGCCAGCGATCGGCGCCCTGCCGCTGGTCTTCTCGGAGCTCAAGCTGAGCTATACCGACGCCTTCTTCGAGACCATGTCCGGGATCACGACGACCGGCTCGACCGTGCTCGTCGGACTCGACACGATGCCCCGCAGCATCCTCCTCTGGCGGGCGCTGATGCAGTGGCTCGGCGGGGTCGGCATCGTGGTCATGGCGATCGCGATCCTGCCCTGGCTGCGGACCGGCGGCATGCAGCTGTTCCACACCGAATCCTCCGACCGCTCGGACAAGCCGATGCCGCGCCTGGCGGCGGTGACCGCGGCGCTGTGCGTCGCCTACGTCGTGCTCTCGATCGCCTGCGTGGTCGCCTACCAGGCCACCGGCATGACGCTGTTCGACGCCATCGCCTACGCCATGACCACGCTTTCCACGGGCGGTTACGCGACCCGCGACTCCTCGTTCACGGGCTTCTCGCCGGCGGCGCAGTGGGTCGGCGTGGTGTTCATGCTCGCGGGCGCCATGCCGTTCCTGCTCTACGTGCGCGTGTTCCGCGGCGACTGGTCGATCCTGTGGGACCGGCAGGCGCGGGTCATGATGATGATCCTCGGGGCCAGCGTCGCCGTGCTCACCCTTTGGCTGTACTGGCACGGCGGCCGGCCGATCCCCGACGCGTTCCGGCTGGCGGCCTTCAACGCCACCTCGATCATGACCACGACCGGCTACGCCTCGGACGATTTCGGCGTCTGGGGACCGCTTGCGGACGCCGTTTTCTTCTACCTGATGTTCGTCGGCGGCTGCACCGGCTCGACCTCGGGGGCGATCAAGATCTTCCGCTTCCGGGTCCTGCTGATCGTGCTCCGGGAGCACATCCAGCGCCGCTTCATGCCGCACGCGATCGCGCATCGCACCTATGACGGCAAGCCGCTCTCGGTCGACGTGGTCGAGGGCGTGATGGCGTTCCTGGCGATCTATTTCCTGGCGGTCGGGCTCGGCACGGTCAGCCTCGGCGCCTTCGGCCTGGACTGGCAGACGGCGCTCAGCGGCACGGTGCAGGCGATCGGCAATGTCGGGCCGGGGCTCGGCCCGATCATCGGGCCGGCCGGCAACTTCGCGAGCCTGCCCGACGGCGCCAAGTGGATTCTGGCGTTCGAGATGCTGCTCGGGCGGCTCGAGCTGTTCACGGTGCTGGTGCTGCTGACGCCCCGCTTCTGGCGGCCTTGAGCGCGCCGCACCCGCGTCACGGTCGCTCGATCAGGCCGTTGTGCAGCCGCAGCATGGCGTCGGCGCGGGCGGCAAGCTCGGCGTTGTGGGTCGCGACCAGGAGTGTGGCCGAGGTCTCGCGGGCGGCCTGGACCAGGGTCGCGAAGACCGCGCTCGCGGTGCCCTCGTCGAGGTTGCCGGTCGGCTCGTCGGCGAGCAGCACGGCCGGCCGGTTGGCCATCGCCCGGGCGATCGCGACCCGCTGCTGCTCGCCGCCGCTGAGGCGCGCCGGCCGGTGGCTCTCGCGGCGCTCGACGCCGAGCACGGTCAACAGCTCGCGCGCCCGCGCCCGCGCAGCGCTCCGGCTGTGCCCGGCCAGCATGCCCGGCAGCATCACGTTCTCGAGCGCGCTGAATTCCGGCAGCAGATGATGGAACTGATAGACGAAGCCGAGGCGCTCGCGCCGGATCCGGGTGCGCTCGGCATCGGACAATCGGCCGCAGGCGCGCCCGCCCAAGAGGACCTCGCCGGCATCCGGATGCTCGAGCAGGCCGGCGATCTGCAACAGCGTCGACTTGCCGGAGCCGGACGGCCCCATCAGAGCGACCACGGCGCCGGGCGGAAGGTCCAGGTCGACGCCGCGCAGGACCTCGAGCCACCCCTCGCCCTGCCGGAAGCGTCGGCCGATGCCCTTCAGCTGCAGCGCGACGCCGCTCATGCCCGCGTCGGCCGCCGTGCGGACCGGGTCATGGCCCCCTCCGGCCGGGCGTGCGCTCACTCATAGCGCAGCGCTTCGACCGGATCGAGCCGGGCCGCCCGCCAGGACGGATAGAGGGTCGCCAGCAGCGACAGAACCAGGCTCATCAGGACCACGCTGATCACGTCGGAGGCTTCGATCCGGGCCGGCAGGTGCGAGAGGAAGTAGATCTCGGCCGAGAACAGATTGGTCCCGGTCAGCACCTGCAGCCACTGCCGGATGATCTCGATGTTCTCGGCGAACACGAGCCCGAGCAGGAAGCCCGCGAGCGTGCCGGTGACCCCGATCGCGGCGCCGCTCATGAAGAACACCCGCATGATCGCGCCCCGGGTGGCGCCCATGGTCCGGAGGATCGCGATGTCGCGGCCCTTGTCCTTGACCAGCATGATCATGCCCGAGATGATGTTGAAGGCGGCGACCATGATGATCAGGCTGAGGATCAGGAACATCACGTTGCGCTCGACCTTGAGCGCGGTGAAGAACGAGGCGTTGGCCTGCTGCCAGTCGACCAGCTGGCCGGCGTTGCCGACCAGCGGCGCCAGCTCCCGTCGATAGCCGGACACCTGATCCGGATTGGCGACCATGATCTCGAGCTCGTTGGCGCGGCCCTCGAGCTGGAAGTACAGCTGGGCCGCCTCGAGGGGCATGAACACGAACGAGCTGTCGTACTCGTACATGCCGACCTCGAAGATCGCGCCGATCTCGTACGCCTTGACCCGTGGCACCGTGCCGAACGCGGTCGGCGTGCCTTGGGGCGAGATCAGGGTCAGGCGATCGCCGAGGCGGAGCCCCATGCGATAGGCCATGCGCGAGCCGATCGCGATCTGATCGTCGGTCAGCCGCGCCACCGACCCGCCGACCAGATGGTCGGCGATGGTCGCGCGCGCGGCCAGATCGGCCGGTCGGATGCCGTGCACCACCGCCCCCGACGCGATGCCGTTGGCGGTCGCCATGACCTGCCCGGTGACCAAGGGCGTCACCGCGAGCACGCCATCGGCCGCGCGCAGGCGGTCGGCGAGCGCGTCGAAGTCGGTCAGGCCCTGGGGCCCGGTCTGGACCGTGACGTGGCCGTTCAGGCCGAGCACGCGGCCGAGCAGCTCGGCACGAAAGCCGCTCATCACCGCAAGCACGACGATCAGGGTCGCGACCCCGAGCGCGATGCCGAGCAGCGAGAAGGCGGCGATCACCGAGATGAAGCCCTCCTCGCGGCGCGGCCGCAGATAGCGCCCGGCGATCAGCCGCTCGACCGGGGCGAACATCAAGCCCTGAGCCGTCCGACGGCGAACATCAGGCGGTGAGCCGTCCGACCAGCGCTTCGGGCGCGAGCTCGACGCGCTCGCCGCTCGCGCGCGATTTCAGCTCGACCATGCCCTGCTTGACGCCGCGCGGCCCGACCACCGCCTGCCAGGGCAGGCCGATCAGGTCCATGGTGGCGAACTTGGCGCCGGCGCTCTCGTCGCGATCGTCGATCAGGACCTCGACGCCGGCGTGGCCGAGGGCGGCCTCGAGCGCCTCGACCATGGCATCACAGGCGCGATCGCCGGGCCGCAGATGGACCAGGCCGAGCTTGAACGGCGCCACCGGCTCCGGCCATTTGATGCCGGCCTCGTCGTGGAAGACCTCGATCAGGGCGCCGACCAGGCGCGAGACCCCGATCCCGTAGGAGCCCATCTCGACCGGGACCTCCTGGCCGTCCGGGCCCGTCACGGTGGCGCCCAGGGGCTTGGAGTATTTGGTGCCGAAGTAGAAGATCTGGCCGACCTCGATGCCGCGCCCGGAGCGCAGCCGGTCCGCCGGCACCGGACAGGCCGCCGGATCGTGGCGCTCGTCGGTCGCGGCATAGAGCGCCTTCAGCGCCTCGATATCCGGTACATGATCGACCAGATCGAGGTCCTCGAACGCCGCATCGTAAAAGACCTGGCTCTCGCCGGTCGCGGCCAAAACCTGGAACTCGTGGCTCATGTCGCCGCCGATGGCACCACTTGCGGCCCGCATCGGGATCGCGGTCAGGCCCATGCGCCGGAACGTCTTGAGATACGCCACGAACATGTTGTCGTAGGAGCGCTTCGCGCCCTCGAAGTCGAGGTCGAAGGAGTAGTTGTCCTTCATGTAGAACTCGCGGCCGCGCATGACCCCGAAGCGGGGCCGGATCTCGTCCCGGAACTTCCACTGGATCTGATAGAGGTTGATCGGCAGGTCGCGATAGCTCCGGACGCTGCGGCGGAAGATGTCGGTCACCACCTCCTCGTGGGTCGGCCCGTAGAGCATCGGGCGCTCGTGGCGATCGGTGATCCTGAGCATCTCCTTGCCATAGTCGTCGTAGCGGCCGCTCTCCTGCCAGAGCTCGGCCGGCTGGATCGCCGGCATCAGGATCTCGTGGCAGCCAGCCGCATCCATCTCCTCGCGCACGATCTGCTCGACCCGCTTCAGCACGCGCAGGCCGATCGGCAGCCAGCTGTAGATGCCGGCCGAGCTCTGGCGGATCATGCCGGCCCGCAGCATCAGCTGGTGGGACACGATCTGCGCCTCGGCGGGGGTCTCCTTGAGCAAGGGCAGAAAGTACCGCGACAGCCGCATCTGGGTCTCGCTCGGGATGGCGTGATCAAGGCGGCGCCACTCTAGGCGGATCGCGCCATCATGACAATTCCGCCGCGGCCAAGCCGCGACCCGGATTGGCCGACGACGGCCACGGCCCTTCCGCCGCCCCGGCGATCACCGCCTTGGGGCCGGACCGCTCTCTCCTGATAGTTGAGAGCTGGAACCAGCCGGCGGCCACATCCAGCCACGGCGCGGGCGACTCTCGCTCCAAACCGCCACGTGGCGTGGCTGCCCCCGAGCGTGGGGGACGTCCTCGCTAAGCGCAGCGCCGCACCACGCTCATGCGTTAACTCATTGATTTTTTGTAATTTCGGAAGAAAGAAGCCGCGCCAGAGGTCTGACGCGGCTAAGTAGGGAGGAAACGCCTCAAGTCGGGTGTCACAGGGGAAACATCCCATGAACACCCCACTAATATGGGGCCATGCTTGCGTGATGGCAACAGAAATTTCACGATAAACAAGTAACCAAATGAAAAATTCCACAGCGTGATTGGTAGCAATTTTTTCTCAAATTTTAGCAGCCTCGGCCCACAGGGCGACAACGAGAGAAGGTGCGGCCTTGGCGAGGTTTCGAGTGGCGTCGAAGACCGATCACGAGGATTTGAGCCTGAAGGGCATCCGCGGCTCATGTCAATCCCTGCTTGATCGAACATTTATATATTAATATCAATGTGATATATAAGTTTACTATACGATGACATTATATCATGCGTGTAACATGCAATTGCCGCAACCTGGGCGATAGATCGCTTACGGCGTCGGGCGCAGCTGGATCAGGCCGCTGTCGATCAGCCAGAAGATCAGCGCGGTCAGAGCCACCGCGATCAGCGTGGTGATCAGGAATTTGAGGCCGATCCGCGGCTTGGCCGGCGCGCTCGGCGCCGTGCCGGGCTCGACCTGATCGGGTGGCCGCGAGCCGAACGGCAGGACCATGAACAGCACCAGCCACCAGACCAGCAGGAAAGTGACCCCGGTCGCGAACCAGGTCATGACCGCTCAGGCCTGCTCGAGCTCGATCAGCGTGCCGCTGAAGTCCTTGGGATGGAGGAACAGGACCGGGCGGTCGTGGGCGCCGGGCTTGGGCACGCCGTCGCCGAGCACGCGCGCGCCCTGCGCCAGCAGATGATCGCGCGCGACCAGGAGGTTCTCGACCTCGTAGCAGAGGTGGTGGATGCCGCCGTTCGGCTGGCGCTGGAGGAAGGCGGCGATCGGCGAGCCCTCGCCGAGGGGGTGGAGCAACTCGATCTTGGTGTTGGGCAGCTCGACGAACACCGTCGTCACGCCGTGCGCCGGTTGCGCTGCAGGCGCCGACACCCTGGCGCCGAGCAGGTCACGGTATTGCGCCACCGCCGCGTCGAGGTCGGGCACCGCGATCGCGACGTGGTTCAGCCGGCCGATCATCAGGTGGCTCCGGCCTCGTCGTACAGCCCCTCGAGCGCCGCGCGGTCCAGGCGGGTGATCTGGATCTCGATGATCGGCCGCTTCTCGCGGACCAGCTTGAAGGCGCGCCGCACGGCGACCCTGACCGCGGCCCGGATCTGCTCGTCGTCGAGCGCGGCATTGTCGTCGAGCGCCTCGACGGCATCCTCGATCGCGCTCTGGACGGTTGCTCCGAGGTCCGGCTCGCGCTCGAGATCGACCGCCCCGAAGGTCGAGAGCTGGGGTACTGAGAGCAGCGTGCCATAGCCATCCAGGACCAGCCCGACCAGGACCGTGCCATGGGTCATCAGCCGCCGGCGGGTCCGGAACAGGTCGTCGCCGGCGGCGACCAGGCCGTCGTTCTCGAGCACCAGGCGGCCGGTCGGCACCTCGTCCACGATCTCGGCCGGCGCCGGCGCCAGCCGCGCGACGTCGCCGTTTCGGACCTCGAGCTGCCGGGGCACCCCGAGCTCGCGCGCGAACGCCAGATGCTCGTGCAGATGGCGTGCCTCGCCATGCACCGGGATCGCGATCTCGGGCCGGATCCAGCGATACATCTGCGCGACCTCGTCGCGGCAGGGGTGGCCCGAGACGTGGACGAAGTGATCCTCCTCGGTGATCACCTCGACGCCGGCCCGGACCAGGGCGTTGTGCAGATTGTAGAGGGTGCGCTCGTTGCCGGGGATGATCTTGGAGGAGAAGATCACGACGTCGCCCGGCTCCAGCGCCAGGGTCGGATGCTGGCCGGCCGCGATCCGGGTCAGCGCCGCGCGCGGCTCGCCCTGGCAGCCGGTCGCGAGCCACAGCACCTTGTCGCGCGGCAGCTCGCTCGCGGTGCGCTCGTCGAGCAGGTCCGGGACGTCGCGGAGATAACCGACCTCGCGCGCCGCCTCGATCATCCGGCGCATCGAGCGCCCGACCGCCGCGACCTCGCGCCCGGTCTTTTGCCCGACCGCGAGCGCGGTCGAGAGGCGCGCGATGTTGGACGCGAAGGTGGTCAGGACGACCCGGTGCGTCTGCCGGCCGATCAGCTCCATCAGGCTGTCGCGGACCTCGGCCTCGGAGCCCGAGGTGCCGGGGTTCAGGATGTTGGTCGAATCCGCGACCATCGCGAGCACGCCCTCGTGACCGAACGCTTCGAGCGCGTCGCTGCCGGTCAGGGGCCCGACCAGCGGCGCCGGATCGAGCTTCCAGTCGCCGGTGTGGAGCACGTTGCCGAGCGGCGTCCGGAGCGCCAGCGCATGCGCCTCGGGGATCGAATGGGTGACCTGGATGAGCGCGCAGTCGAACGGCCCGACCCGGAAGCGCTCGCCCGGCGCCACGATGTTGATCGGCACGCCCTTGAGCCGGCTCTCCTCGAGCTTCCGGCGCAGCACGACCGCGGTGAACCGGGTGCACCAGATCGGGCAGCGCAGCCGTGGCCACAGATAGGGGATGGCGCCGAAATGATCCTCATGGGCGTGGGTCAGGACCAGGCCGCAGAGATCCTCGCTCTGCGCCTCGATGAAGCGCGGATCGGGCAGCACGATCTCGACGCCCGGCAGGGTCTCGTCGGCGAAGCTGATACCGAGGTCGACCATCAGCCACCGGCCGTCCAGGCCATAGAGGTTGAGGTTCAAGCCGATCTCGCCGGCCCCGCCGAGCGGTACGAACAACAATTCCGAATCCTGCATGCCCACCCTCAATTCGACTGCTGCGGTCGATTGGCATAGAACAGCTCGACCAGCCCGGCCATGGTCAAGTCGCGGTCGACGTGCTCGATCACCTCGGTGGCACCGGCGAACAGGCCGGCGAGACCGCCGGTCGCGATCACCTTCATCGGCTGGCCGAACTCCGCCTTGATCCTGGCGACCATGCCCTCGATCAGGCTGACGTAGCCCCAATAGACGCCGGATTGCATGGCGGTCACGGTCGAGCTGCCGATCACCTGCGGCGGTCGCTCGACCGCCACCCGGGGCAGCTTGGCGGCCGCCCGATGCAGGGCCTCGAGCGACAGGTTGATCCCGGTCGCGATCACGCCGCCGCAGTAGCGGCCCTCGCCGTCGATCACATCGAAGGTGGTCGCAGTGCCGAAATCGACCACGATCAGCGGCCCGCCATAGCGGCCGTGGGCGGCGACGGCGTTGACCAGGCGGTCGGCCCCGACCTCGCGCGGATTGTCGATCGCGACCTGGATGGTGACGCCGAGGTTCTCGCCGACCACCTTGGCCGTGCAGTTGAAGAACTCCTGGCACATGCTCTTGAGCGGGGTCAGCGCCTGGGGCACGACCGAGGAGATCGCCGCCGCGCCGATGTCGCCCTGGCCGAAACCCTTGAGCGCCATCAGCTGGGTCAGGGCGGCAGCGTACTCGTCCGCGGTCCGCTCGCGCACGGTCGAGATGCGCCATTGGCCCTGCGCCTGGCGCTCGCGGTAGAGCGCGAACACGGTGTTGGTGTTGCCGACGTCGATCGCCAGCAGCAGGGTTGCGGGCATGGCCTAACGTTCCAGATCGAGGACCTCGCCGGCTGCGATCTCGCGCCGGCGGCCGCCGGCCTGCTCGAGCAGCAGCGAGCCGGTGTCGGTCAGATCGAGAAATCGGCCGCGGAGCTCGCCCCGCTCGAGCCCGAGCCGGATCTGGCCGCCGAGCCGGAAGGCGCGCGCGAGCCAGGCCTGGCGGACAGCGCCGAAGCCGGTCCTCTGCCAACGGCCGAGCCAACGATCGAGCGCGGCGAGATAGCCTTCGAGCACCGCTTGCGGGGTCAGGGCCGGAAACCCTTCGCGTGCGAGGCAGGTCGCCGGCCAGGGGGTGTCGCCGGGGCAGCTCGCGAGGTTGACGCCGGTGCCGATCACCACCCAGGCGGCGCGGCCATTGGCATCGCTGCTGCCTTCAAGCAGGACGCCCGCGGTCTTGGTGCCGCCGAGCAGGACGTCGTTCGGCCATTTGAGCGCCAGATCGAGGTCCGGCGGGCCGAGCGCGACCAGGGCCTCGCCGAGCGCCAGGCCGGCGACCAAGGAAAGCTGGGCCGCGACCGCCATCGCGCAGTCCGGGCGGAGCACCACCGAGGCGTAGAGGTTGCCCGGCGGCGAGGCCCAGGCGCGGCCATGGCGACCGCGGCCGCGGGTCTGCTCGCGGGCCGAGACCACGAGACCCGCCGCGGCGCCGGCCGCCGCCAGCCGCATGGCCTCGTCGTTGGTGCTGGCGAGCCGGTCGTGCACCTCGAGGATGAAGCCGTCTGGCAGTCCGGCTTCGGACGTCACGACAAGAGGGCCGCTGCCGCAGCCTGGGCCTGGCTCAACAAGGGGCTCGGATGCAGGCAGAAGACGAGGTTCAGGACCGCGGTGACGCCGACCACGACCCCGAACTCGCGACCGATCGGCTGATCGAAGGCCTCGCGCGGCTCATCGAAATACATCACCTTGACGATCCGCAGATAGTAGTAGGCGCCGACCACGCTCGCGAGCACGCCGATCACGGCGAGCGGTACCAGGCCCGCCTGGATCGCGGCCATGAAGACGTACAGCTTGCCGAAGAAGCCGGCGAGCGGTGGAATCCCGGCCAGCGAGAACATGAACACCGCGAGCGCCGCCGCCAGCAGCGGTTGACGGCTCGCGAGCCCGGCCAGATCGTCGATCGCCTCGACCGCAGCGCCATGTCGGCGCATGACCAGCACGCAGCCGAAGGTGCCGACGGTCATGACCAGATAGATCGCCATGTAGATCAGGACGCTGGAGGCGCCCTCCGGGGTGCCGGCGGCGACCCCGACCAGGGCGAAGCCCATGTGCCCGATGCCGCTGTAGGCGAGCAGGCGCTTGATGTTGGTCTGGCCGATCGCGGCGAAGGCGCCGAGCAGCATCGACGCGATCGAGATGAAGACCACGATCTGCTGCCATTGGGCTGCCCAGTGGCCGAACGGCTCGTAGAGGACGCGGAGCGTCAGGCCCATCGCGGCGACCTTGGGCGCGGCCGCCAGGAATGCGGTCACCGGGGTCGGCGCGCCCTCGTAGACGTCGGGGGTCCACATGTGGAACGGCACCGCGGCAAGCTTGAAGGCGAGGCCCGCGGCGATGAACACCAGCCCGATCAGGGCCCCGATGCCGATCGTCATTTGCCCGTCGGGCCCCGGCTGCAGCAGATCGGCCAGGCGCTCGAAAGACAGCGTGCCGGTGAAGCCGTAGACCAGCGAGCAGCCGTAGAGCAGCAGGCCCGAGGCGAGCGCGCCGAGCACGAAATATTTGAGGCCGGCCTCGGTCGAGCGGATCTGGTCGCGATGGAACGCGGTCATCACGTAGAGCGGCAGGCTCTGGAGCTCGAGCGAGAGGTAGAGGGCGACCAGGCTGTTGGCCGAGATCATCATCAGCATGCCGACGGTCGAGAACAGCGCGAGCACCGGGAACTCGAACCGCTCGATCCCCTCCAGCCGCAGGAAGTCGGAGGACATGATCAGGCAGACCGCCGCCCCGAGCAGCACCAGGACCTTGAGGTAGACCGCAAAGCTGCCGGTCACGAACTGGCCGCCGAAGGTGTAGGCGCGCGCATGGCTGCCGAAGGTCAGGATGAACAGGCCGATCACCATCGCCATCACGGCGAGCGGCGTCACCAGCCGGCCCGCCTCGGGCTCCCGGCCGCGGAAGGCGCCAACCATCAGCAGCGCGAGCGCCATGCCGGCGAGAAAGATCTCGGTGATCGCGGGCGCAAGGTTGAACA
Source organism: uncultured Alphaproteobacteria bacterium (assembly GCA_963757395.1). Lineage (GTDB taxonomy): Bacteria > Pseudomonadota > Alphaproteobacteria > Geminicoccales > Geminicoccaceae > DATAOG01. The sequence continues at coordinate 74,005 of CAVWRK010000022.1, read as the reverse complement.
CGGCCATCTCCAGCAGCCGCAGCCGCTCAGGGGGTCACGAGCAGCGCGGCGGTATCGGTCGCCGGCTGGCTCGCGACCTGCGCCAGCAGGTGATCGACCGAGGCCGCCATCGGGTCGAGGAACAGCGCCGGATAGACGCCCATCAGCAGGACCAGGATAACGAGCGGGGCAAAGCCCGCGATCTCGTGCGGCCGCAGATCGCGGATCGTCCGCAGATGGCTCTGGAGGAGTGCTCCGAAGATCACCCGCCGATACATCCAGAGCATGTAGGCGGCGCCGAGGACCATGCCGGTCGCGGCAAGCGCGGCGACCCAGCTGTTGATCTGGAACACGCCGATGATGACCAGGATCTCGCCGACGAAGCCCGAGGTCCCGGGCAGGCCGACCGAGGCCAGCATGAACAGCATGAACACCGTGGCGTAGGCCGGCATGCGCTCGACGATGCCGCCGTAGCTCGCGATCTCGCGGCTATGGATGCGGTCGTAGACCACGCCGACGCACATGAACAGCGCGCCCGAGACCAGGCCATGGCTCAGCATCTGGACGATCGAGCCCTGGATGCCGAGCGGGTTGAGGGTGAAGATCCCGATCGTGACGATGCCCATGTGGGCGACCGATGAATAGGCGATCAGCTTCTTCATGTCGCTCTGCATCAGCGCGACCAGCGAGGTGTAGATGATCGCGACGATCGAGAGCGCGTAGATCATCGGCGTGAAGAACACCGAGGCGTCGGGCAGCATCGGTAGCGAGAAGCGGAGATAGCCGTAGCCGCCGAGCTTGAGCAGGATGCCGGCGAGCACGACCGAGCCCGCGGTCGGCGCCTCGACATGGGCGTCCGGCAGCCAGGTGTGGAACGGCCACATCGGCACCTTGACCGCGAACGAGGCGAACATCGCGAGCCAGAGCCATTTCTGCAGGGTCGGATCGAAATGCGCGCCCATCAGGGTCGGCATGTCGGTGGTGCCGGCCTTGAGATACATGACCAGGACCGCGATCAGGAACAAGACCGATCCGGCCAGCGTGTACAGGAAGAACTTGAAGGCGGAATAGATCCGGCGCGGCCCGCCCCAGATCCCGATGATCAGGAACATCGGGATCAGGATACCCTCGAAGAACAGATAGAAGAGGACGAGGTCGAGGGCGCAGAACACCCCGACCATGAAGGTTTCCATGACGAGGAAGGCGACCATGTACTCCTTGACGCGATACTGGATCGACTGCCAGGAGACGAGGATGCAGACGAGGGTGATGAGGGTGGACAGGAGGACGAGGAACAGCGAGATGCCGTCGATGCCGACGTGATAGCTGATGTCGAAGCCGGCGAACCAGTCGACCTTCTCGACCAGCTGGAAGTCGGCGCGCGAGCTGTCGAAATTGCCCCAGATCAGGAGCGACAAGAGGAAGGTGATGCTCGCGGTCCAGAGTGCCACGCTGCGGGCGTTCTGCGCCACGACCTCGGGCTCGCCGCGGATCAGGAGGATGAACCCGGCGCCCGCGAGCGGCAGGAAGATGACCAGGGAGAGCAGCGGCCAATCGCTCATCGCCGGGTCCTCAGGCCACGAACATGTACCAGGTGACCAGGGCCGCGACCCCGATCAGCATGGCGAAGGCATAGTGGTAGAGGTAGCCGGTCTGCAGGCGGACCGCGCGCCGCGCCACGGTGAGCGCGCTGGCGGCGACGCCGTCGGGGCCGAAGTTGTCGATCACCGAGACGTCGATCACCTGCCAGAGCCCATAGCCCAGGCGCTTGGCCGGCTCGACGAACAGGAAGTCGTACAGCTCGTCGAAGTACCACTTGTTGAGCAGGAAGCGGTAGAGGCCGGCGAAGGTCGTCGCCAGGCGCGCCGGCAGGTCGGGCTGGCGGATGTACATCAGCCAGGCGAGGCCGATCCCGATCAGGCCCATGACCAGCGGCAGGATCTTGATCAGGAAGGGCACGTGGTGGGCCTTCTCGATCACCGATGGCTCCGCCAGGACCGCGATCGAGCCCTTCCAGAAGGCGCCCGAGGGGTCGGCCATGGGCAGGCCGAGGATGCCGCCGAAGGTCGCGCCGAGCGCCAGCAGGATCAGCGGGATGGTCATGACCTTGGGGCTCTCGTGGACGTGCGCCATGACCTCGGACGAAGCCCGCGGCGTGCCATGGAAGGTCAGGAACAGGAGCCGCCAGGAGTAGAACGCGGTCAGCAGGGCGGCGATCGTGCCGAGCCAGAAGGCGTAGCGCGCGAACGGCCCGGGTGCGGCGTAGGCCGCCTCCAGGATCAGATCCTTGGAGAAATAGCCGGAGAAGAACGGCAAGCCGCCGAGCGCCAGCGAGCCGATCCACATGACCGCGTAGGTGATCGGAATCCGGCGCCAGAGGCCGCCCATCTTGCGCATGTCCTGCTCGTCGGACATGGCGTGGATCACCGAGCCGGCGCCAAGGAACAGCAGCGCCTTGAAGAAGGCGTGGGTGTAGAGGTGGAAGATGCCGGCGGCATAGGCGGAGACGCCGCAGGCGAAGAACATGTAGCCGAGCTGGGAGCAGGTCGAGTACGCGATCACCCGCTTGATGTCGTTCTGGACCAGACCGATGGTAGCCGCGAACAGGGCGGTTGAGGCGCCGATGAAGGCGACGAAGCCGAGTGCTATCGGCGCGTGCTCGAACAGGGGCGAGCAGCGGGCGACCAGGAACACGCCGGCGGTCACCATGGTCGCGGCGTGGATCAGGGCGGAGACCGGGGTCGGGCCCTCCATGGCGTCGGGCAGCCAGGTGTGCAGGCCGAGCTGCGCGGACTTGCCCATGGCGCCGACGAACAGCAAGAGGCAGATCACGGTCAGCGTGTCGAAGCTGTGGCCGAACACCCAAAGGTTGGTATTGGCGAACTTGCCGGCATTGCCGAACACGGTGTCGAACTCGACCGAATCGAACACGAGGTAGACCGCGGCGATGCCGAGCACGAAGCCGAAGTCGCCGACCCGGTTGACCAGGAACGCCTTGATCGCGGCGGCGCAGGCCGAGGGCCGCGTGTACCAGAAGCCGATCAGCAGATAGGAGAGCAGACCCACCCCCTCCCAGCCGAAGAACAGCTGGAGGAAGTTGTCCGAGGTCACCAGCGCCAGCATGAAGAAGGTGAACAGCGACAGATAGCTCATGAAGCGCGGGATGCCCGGGTCGTGGGCCATGTAGCCGATCGAGTAGACGTGAATGATCGCGGACACGGTCGAGACCGTGAACATCATGACCGCCGACAGGACATCGACCCGAAGCGCCCAGTCGGCCTCGAAGGTGCCCGAGTGCACCCAGCGGAAGAGCTCGACCTTGAACGGCGCGCCTTCGACCACCTCGGCGAGCACGACCCAGGAGCAGAGTGCTGCGAGGATCAGGCCGCCGCAGGTCACGAGCTGGGCCGCCCGATCGCCGATCAGGCGGCCGAACAAGCCCGCGATCGCTGCGCCGAGCAGCGGCAGGAAGACCACCAGAACTGCGAACACGGGCGCTCAGCCCCGCATGAGGTTGATGTCCTCAACCTCGATGCTGCCGCGGTTGCGGAAGTAGACCACCAGGATCGCGAGCCCGATCGCGGCCTCGGCGGCCGCGACCGTCAGCACGAACATCGCGAACACCTGGCCCGCGAGGTCGCCCAGATAGGCCGAGAACGCGACGAAGTTGAGGTTGACCGCGAGCAGCATCAGCTCGATCGACATCAAGATGATGATCACGTTCTTGCGGTTGAGGAAGATGCCGAAGATGCCGAGCGTGAACAGGATTGCCGCGACCGTCAGATAGTGGACGAGCGGGATCGCCATCAGATGCCGCTCCCGGGCTGGACCTTGCGCAGCTCGATCGATTCCTCGCGCCGCCGGTGGACCTGCTCCGCGATCCGTTGGCGGCGCGCGTCCGGTTTGTGGCGGAGCGTCAGCGTGATCGCGCCGATGATCGCGACCAGCAGGATCAGGCCGGCGGCTTGAAAGAGGTAGAAGTAGTCGGTGTAGAACAGATTGCCCAAGGCCTCGATGTTGCTGACCTCGGCCGGCACCGGCTGCGCCGCCATGCCCTGGCTCGCGTCGGCCGAGAGCCCCCAGCTGCCGAGCACCAGGACCAGCTCGACCAGCAGAACCAGACCGATCAGCCCGCCGATCGGCAGGTACTGGAGAAAACCCTCGCGCAGGCGGACGAAGTTGATGTCGAGCATCATGACCACGAACAGGAACAGCACGGCCACCGCGCCGACGTAGACCACGACCAGGACCATCGCCAGGAACTCGGCGCCGAGCAGGATGAACAACCCGGCGGTGTTGAAGAAGGCGAGGATCAGGAACAAGACCGAATGGACCGGGTTGCGCGCCGAGATCACCATGACACCGGCCGCCACCGCGACCGCCGCGAGCAGGTAAAAGACGAGCAGGACGAAGGTCATGACATCCTCGGCGCCGGCCGCCTCGGCCCGGCCGCCCTAGGGTTTAGCGGTAAGGCGCGTCGGCGACAAGGTTGGCCGCGATCTCGCGTTCCCAACGCTCGCCATTCGCGAGCAGTTTCTCCTTGTTGTAGAACAGCTCGGCGCGGGTCTCGGTCGCGAACTCGAAGTTGGGTCCCTGGACGATCGCATCGACCGGGCAGGATTCCTCACACATGCCGCAGTAGATGCACTTGACCATGTCGATGTCGTAGCGGGTGGTGCGGCGTGAGCCGTCCGGGCGCGGCTCGGATTCGATCGTGATCGCCTGCGCCGGGCAGATCGCCTCGCACAGCTTGCAGGCGATGCAGCGCTCCTCGCCGCTCGCATAGCGGCGGAGCGCATGCTCGCCCCGGAAGCGCGGGCTGAGCGGCCCCTTCTCGTAGGGGTAGTTGAGGGTCACGCTGCGCTTGAACATGTAGCGGAAGGTCAGGGCGAAGCCCGAGACCAGCTCCTGCCACAAAAGCGTGCGCGCGGTGCGGTCGAGCCAGGCCATCAGGTCTCTCCAGCGCTCAATGCGGCAGGTTGCCGGTTGCGACCAAAAAGCCCGAGGTCAGCACGACCCAGAGCAGCGAGGCCGGCAGGAACACCTTCCAGCCGAGGCGCATCAGCTGATCGTAGCGGTAGCGCGGCAGGGTCGCGCGCGCCCAGATGAACACGAACAGGATCAGGCAGATCTTGGCGATCAGCCAGATCGGGCCGGGGATCCAGGTGAACGGCGCGATTGCGAACGGCGGCAGCCAGCCGCCGAGGAACAGGATCGAGCAGATCGCGCTCATCAGGATCATGTTGGCGTATTCGCCGAGGAAGAAGAGCGCGAAGGTCATCGCCGAGTATTCGACGTTGTAGCCGGACACGAGCTCGGCCTCGGCCTCGGGCAGGTCGAATGGATGGCGGTTGGTCTCGGCGAGGATCGAGGCGATGAAGATTACGAACATCGGGAAGTGGGGAATGAAGAACCACAAGCCCGCCTGGGCGCGCACGATCTCCGAGAGGTTGAGCGAGCCGACCGTGATCAGGACGTTGATGATGATCAGGCCGATCGAGATCTCGTAGGAGACCATCTGGGCGGCCGAGCGGAGCGCGCCCAAGAAGGCGTAGCGCGAGTTGCTGGCCCAGCCGGCCATGATGATGCCGTAGACGCCGAGCGAGCTGATCGCGAACAGGTAGAGGACGCCGACGTTGATGTTGGAAATCACGAGCCCCTCGCCGAACGGGATCACCGCCCAGCCGATCAGGGCGAGGGTGAAGGTGATCATCGGTGCGGCGATGAACACGACCTTGTTGGCGCCGCTCGGGATCACGGTCTCCTTGACCAGGAGCTTGAGGCCGTCGGCGATCGGCTGCAAAAGGCCGAGGGGGCCCACCACCATCGGCCCCTGGCGGAGCTGCATGGCGGCGATCACCTTGCGCTCGGCGTAGGTCAGATAGGCCACCGCCACCAGCAGCGGCACGATCACGACCACGATCTGCATCACGATCCAGATCGTGGGCCAGGCGTAGCCGATCCAGAAGCTAGCCATCGGTGCCGGTCGCCAGCGTGGGGACATCGGCGTGCAGCGCGCTGCATTCGGCCATGATCAGCGAACTGCGCGAGATCGGATCGGTGCGGTAGAAGTCGAGCGTCGGGCTCACGAACGGCGCGCCCTCGAGCTTGCCTTTGCGGCCGAACGCCCGCCAGGGCGCCGGCTGGATCACGTCCGGCTCGGCGAGCTGGGGGGCGATCTCGACCATCCGCGCACGCACCTGGCTGAGCGTGTCGAGCGGCAACGTGCGGCCGAGCGCCTCGGACAGCGCGCGCAGGATCTTCCAGTCCTCGCGCGCCTCGCCGGGCGGGAAGACCGCGAGCCGCGCCCGCTGCGGCCGGCCCTCGGTGTTGACGTAGGTCGCGTTCTTCTCGGTGTAGGCGGCACCCGGCAGGATCACATCGGCGCGCCTGGCGCTGCGATCGCCGTGGTGGCCCTGGTAGACGACGAAGGCATCGCCGATGCCCTCGAGGTCGAGCTCGTCGGCGCCGAGCAGGAACAGGGCCTCGAGCGCGCCCTTGCCGGCCGCCTGCAGCATGCCGGCGACATCCAGGCCGCCCTTGCCCGGGACCAGGCCAAGGTCCAGGCCGCCGACGCGGGCGGCCGCGGTGTGCAGGACGTTGAAGCCGTTCCAGCCTTCCTTGACCAAGCCGAAGCTCTCGGCGAGCTCGCGCGCGGCGGCGAGGATGGCCGCCCCCTCGCCGCGCCGGAGTGCGCCCTCGCCGAGGATCAGCATCGGCCGTTCTGCCTGCTCGAGGCGCTTTGCGAACTCGTGGCTGCCGTCGGCGAGGGCTGCCAGCGTCTGCGGGCCGGCGCCGAGGTCCTGGACCGGATAGGTGAGGTCGGCGGGCATGCCGATCCGGGCGACCGTGAAGCCGCCCTGGCACCAGCGCTTGCGCAGGCGGGCGTTGACCAGCGAGGCCTCGAAGCGCGGATTGCTGCCGATCAACAGGCAGAGGTCGGCCTGCTCGATGCCGGCGATCGTGGTGTTGAAGAGATAGCCGCAGCGTGCCCTCGGATCGAGCCTTGCACCGCTCTGGCGGCAGTCGAGGTGCGGCGATTCCAGCGCCGTCATCAGGTCCTTGAGGACGACCATCGCCTCGCAGTCGACGAGGTCGCCGGTGATCGCGCCGATCCGGTCGCCGCCGACGCCCTCGAGACGCGCCCGGATCGCGGTGAAGGCCTCGCGCCAGGTCGCGGGCTGCAGCTTGCCGTCGCGTTTGACCATCGGCACGTCGAGGCGGCGCTTCTTCAGGCCATCGTACGAAAAGCGGGTCTTGTCGGAGATCCACTCCTCGTTGATGTCCTCGTGCAGCCGCGGCACGATCCGCATGACCTCGGGGCCGCGCGCGTCGACCCGGATGTTGCAGCCGACCGCATCCAGGACGTCGATCGATTCGGTCTTGCGCAATTCCCACGAGCGCGCCCGATATTCGTAGGGCTTGGAGTTGAGCGCGCCGACCGGGCAGATGTCGATGATGTTGCCCTGCAGCTCGGACATCACCGCGCGCTCGATCCAGGTGCCGATCTCCATGTGCTCGCCGCGGCCGGTCGCCCCCAGCTCCTCGATGCCCGCGACCTCCGTCAGAAAACGGATGCAGCGGGTGCAGTGGATGCAGCGGGTCATGTGGGTCGAGACCAGGGGCCCGAGCTCCTTGTCGGTGACCGTCCGCTTGTTCTCCTTGAAGCGCGAATGGTCGGGTCCGTAGAACAGCGTCAGGTCCTGGAGGTCGCACTCGCCGCCCTGATCGCAGATCGGGCAATCGAGCGGGTGGTTGATCAAGAGCATCTCGAGCACGCCCTTGCGCGCCTTGTGCACGAGGGCGGTGTCGGTCTTGATGACCATGCCCTCGCCCGCCGGCATCGCGCAGGACGCGATGGGCTTGGGCGATTTTTCCATCTCCACGAGGCACATGCGGCAGTTGCCGGCGATGTTGAGCCTTGGATGGAAGCAGAACACCGGGATCTCGCGGCCGGCCGCCTCGCAGGCCTGCAGCACGGTCGAGCCGGGCGGGACCTCGATCTCCAGACCGTCGACGGTCAGCTTCGGCATCGCTCTTTCCCACGTTCGGCGCACGGACGATCCATCAGGGTTGGCCGCCGCCCCGCTCGCGCCGCAGCGCCTCGAACTGCTGCATGATCTGGTCGTGCTGCTGGGCATCCCGCTGCTCGAGGCCCGCCAGCCGCTGCTCGATTGCTGCCAGACGCTCGATTGTCCGCATCTGCAGCCATGAGAGCCCCAGAACCAGGGCCACCAGCACGGCCAAACGTGCCGCTGAACGCCCAGAACCACGGCAGCGGACCGGCGACTGACTTTGCCGCCTCAATGGCGGGCTCCTCGGAGGCGCCGGCTTCCTTGAGCGCCTTGTAGAGGTCCATGCTGCCAATCGCCATGGTCACGGTACCCGGCCGGCGATCTCGGTTACGTGAGCGGACTGCGACGGCATCATCGCCCTACGCCGCCTGCCGGCGCTGCTGGTAGTCCTTGATCCGGCGCTCGAGCTCGGGCCGGAAGTGGCGGATCAGGCCCTGCACCGGCCAAGCGGCGGCATCGCCGAGAGCGCAGATCGTGTGGCCCTCGATCTCCTTGGTGACATCCTGCAACAGGTCGATCTCCGGCAGCTCGGCCTCGCCGCGACCGATCCGGATCAGCATCCGCCAGAGCCAGCCGGTGCCCTCGCGACAGGGCGTGCACTGGCCGCAGGATTTCGTGCATGTAGAACTTCGACAGCCTCGCGATCGCGGCGACGATGTCGGTCGACTTGTCCATGACGATCACCGCGGCCGTGCCGAGCCCGCTCTGGACGTCGCGGAGCGCATCGAAGTCCATCAGCACGTCCGCGCAGATCGATTTCGGGAGCAGCGGCACCGAGGCGCCACCCGGGATGATGGCCAAAAGGTTGTCCCAGCCGCCGCGCACCCCGCCCGCGTGCTTGTCGATCAGCTCGCGCAACGGGATGCTCATCTCCTCCTCGACCGTGCACGGCTGGTTCACGTGGCCGGAGATGCAGTAGATCTTGGTGCCGGTGTTGTTGGGCCGGCCGAAGCCCGCGAACCAGGCCGGCACCGCGCCGGAGGATGGTCGGGATGACCGCGATCGTCTCGACGTTGCTGACCGTACTCGGGCGGCCGTAGAGCCCGACCGCGGCCGGGAACGGCGGCTTGAGCCGCGGCTGGCCTTTTTTCCCCTCGAGGCTCTCGAGGAGGCCCGTTTCCTCGCCACAGATGTAGGCGCCGGCCCCCCGGTGCAGGTAGATCTCGTAGTCGTAGCCCGAGCCGCAGGCGTCCTTGCCGATCAAGCCTTCGGCGTAGGCCTCGTCGATCGCCGCCTGGAGGACGTTCGCCTCGTAAATGTACTCACCACGGCTGTAGATATAGCAGGCGGTCGCCCCCATGCCGACGCCGGCCAAGAGGCAGCCCTCGACCAGCTTGTGCGGGTCGTGGCGCATGATCTCCCGGTCCTTGCACGTGCCGGGCTCGCTCTCGTCGGCGTTGAGCACGAGGTAGGCCGGGCCGTCCGTCTTCTTGGGCATGAAGGACATCTTGAGGCCGGTCGGGAAGCCGGCGCCGCCGCGCCCGCGCAGGCCCGATTCCTTGACCTGGGCGACGATCCAGTCGCGGCCCTTGAGGACCAGGTCCTTGGTGCCGTCCCAGTCGCCGCGCTTCCTCGCCGCGTCCAGCCGCCAGGGCTGATCGCCGTAGAGGTTGGTGAAGATCCGATCCTTATCCGCCAGCATCGGTCTTTCCAAATTCGAGCAGGGTCTTGCGGCCGCCCGCCGGCATCGAGCCCTGACGGCCGGTCTGCGAGCCGGGCCTGGGCTTCTCGCCGCGGATCACGGCCTCGAGGATCGACTTGGTGCTCTCGTAGGTCAGGTCCTCGAAGTAGTCGTCGTCGACCCAGAGGACCGGCGCGTTGGCGCAGGCGCCGAGGCATTCGAACTCGCGCAGAAAGAAGCGCCCGTCCGCGGTCGACTGGCCGATCTCGATGCCGAGCACGTCGCGACACGCCCTGACCACGTCGTCCGAGCCGCACAGCCAACACGGCGTGGTCGTGCACACGCGGACCTGGATGCGGCCGACCGGCCTGGTGTTCAGCATGTCGTAGAACGAGGCGACCTCATAGACCCGGATGGTCGGCATCTCGAGGCGGTCCGCGACGTAGTCGAGCGCCGGCTGCGGCAGCCAGCCGCCGCACTGCTTCTGGGCGAGCGTGAGCAGTGCCAGCACCGCACTCGCCTGGCGGCCGACCGGATAACGCGCGATTGCGGCCTTGGCTTCTGCCTCGTGCTCGGGCGTGAAGCCGAAGGGTTCCTCCGGGGTCACCGGTCGATCTCCCCGAACACGATGTCGAGCGAGCCGATGATCGCCGGGATGTCGGCCAGCATGTGGCCCTTGGCCATCTTCTCGAGCGCGGCCAGATGCGGATAGCTGCTCGCCCGGATCTTGCAGCGATAGGGCCGGTTGGTGCCGTCCGACACCAGGTAGACCCCGAACTCGCCCTTCGGCGCCTCGACCGCGGCGTAGGTCTCGCCGGCCGGCACATGAAAGCCTTCGGTGTACAGCTTGAAGTGATGGATGAGCGCTTCCATCGACCGCTTGAGCTCGGCCCGCTTGGGCGGCGTGATCTTCTGATCCTGGAGCTTGATCGGCCCCTTGGGCATCTGGTCGAGACACTGGGCCATGATCTTCAGCGATTCGCGCATCTCGGCCATGCGGATCATGTAGCGATCGAAGCAGTCGCCGTGGCGGCCGACCGGGATGTCGAAGTCGAGCTGCTCGTAGACCTCGTAGGGCTGGCTCTTGCGCAGGTCCCAGGCGAGCCCGGAGGCGCGCAGCATCGGCCCGGTGAAGCCGAGGTCCTGCGCCTCGTCGGCGGTGACGACGCCGATGTCGACCAGACGCTGGCGGAAGATCCGGTTGTCGGTGATCAGCCGCTCGATGTCGTCGACCAGCGCCGGGAAGGTCGCCATCCAGGCCCGGATGTCGGCCTCGAGCCCGTCCGGCAGGTCGCGCGCGACCCCGCCCGGGCGGTAGTAGTTGGCGTGCAGGCGGGCGCCCGAGACGCGCTCGTAGAACTCCATCAGCTTCTCGCGCTCCTCGAAGCCCCAGAGGAGCGGCGTCATCGCCCCGATGTCGAGTGCGAGCGTCGTGATGTTGAGGAGGTGGTTGAGGATGCGGGTGATCTCGTCGTACAGCACCCGGATCCATTTGGCCCGTTCCGGGATCTCGATGCCGAGCAGCTGCTCGATCGCGAGCACGTAGGCGTGCTCCTGGGCGAGCGGCGAGACGTAGTCGAGGCGATCGAAGTAGCCGACGCTCTGGATGTAGGGGCGGTACTCGATCAGCTTCTCGGTGCCCCGGTGCAACAGGCCGATGTGCGGATCGGCGCGCTCGACGACCTCGCCGTCGAGCTCGAGGACCAAGCGCAGCACGCCGTGCGCGGCAGGATGCTGCGGTCCGAAGTTGAGGGTGTAGTTCTGGAGCGTGACGTCGGGCATCTCTCGCTCCGGTCAGCCGGTGCCGCCGGCGCCATCGGTCGCCTTCTCGTCGCCCGGCAGCACGCCGCCGCCCTCCCAGGGGCTGAGGAAATCGAAGCTCCGCCACTCCTGGCGCAGATCGACGGGCTCGTAGACCACGCGCTTCTGCTCGTCGTCGTAGCGCACCTCGACATAGCCGGTCTGCGGGAAGTCCTTGCGCAGCGGATGGCCCTCGAAGCCATAGTCGGTGAGCAGCCGGCGCAGGTCCGGATGGTCGGCGAACAAGATGCCGTACAGGTCCCAGGTCTCGCGTTCGTACCACATCGCCGAGCCGAACACCTCGACCGCCGACGGCACCGGGGTCGCCTCGTCGGTCACGACCTTGACCCGGACGCGCTGATTGTGCCTGAGCGACAGCAGGTGATAGACGACCTCGAAGCGCTGCTCGCGCTCCGGGTGGTCGACGCCGCAGAGGTCGACCAGCATCTTGAACTGGCACTGCGGCGCGTCGCGCAGATAGGTGAGCACGCGCGGGATCGCGTGGGTTGGAACGCGCAGCGTCAGCTCGCCCCGGGCGACCGCGGTCTCGAGCAGAACGTCGCCGAGCGCCGGCGCGATCTCGTCCAGGAGCTCGCGCAGGGCTTCTTCGCGCTCGACGAGGGTCGGGACGGCCATGGCTCTCACGCGCTCGAGTTAGGCGACCGTCGACCTCAGCGGTCGATCGTACCGGTACGCTGGATTTTGCGTTGCAGCAAGAGAATCCCGTACACCAGCGCTTCGGCGGTCGGCGGACAGCCGGGCACGTAGACGTCGACCGGCACGATCCGGTCGCAGCCGCGCACCACCGAGTAGGAGTAGTGGTAGTAGCCGCCGCCATTGGCGCAGGAGCCCATCGAGAGGACATAGCGCGGCTCCGCCATCTGGTCGTAGACCTTGCGCAGGGCGGGCGCCATCTTGTTGCACAGCGTGCCGGCGACGATCATGACGTCCGACTGGCGCGGGCTCGGCCGGAACACGACCCCGAAGCGGTCGAGATCGTAGCGCGAGGCGGCGGCGTGCATCATCTCGACGGCGCAGCAGGCGAGGCCGAAGGTCATCGGCCACATCGAGCCCGCGCGCGCCCAACTGACCAGGCTCTCCAGGTGGGTGACGAAGAAACCCTTGTCCTGGACGCCCTGGTTGACCCGGTCGAACAGGCGGGGGTCGGCGGCCGGCGCCCGCTCCAGGGCCGTGGCCGGTGTTGCTACTCCCATTCCAGCGCCCCCTTCTTCCACTCGTAGGCAAAGCCGATGGTCAGCACGGCCAGGAAGATCATCATCGACCAGAAGCCGAGCAGGCCGATGTTGCCGAGCGAGACCGCCCAAGGAAACAGAAACGCAACCTCCAGGTCGAAGATGATGAACAAAATCGCGACCAGATAGAAGCGGACGTCGAAGCGCGCGCGCGCGTCCTCGAACGGCGCGAAGCCGCATTCGTACGGCGACAGCTTCTCGGCATCGGGCCGTTGGCGTGCGATCACGAAGGACGCGGCCAGGATCAGCCCGGCCAGGCCGAGGGCGATGCCGAGGAGAATCAGGATCGGCAGGTAGTTCGCCAACAAGGCATCCATCGCGGCGCCCCTATTCGGTCGACCGGCTGCTGCTTTGCCCGGCCAACTGAACCATAGATCACGCCGGGGCATAGTCCAGGGCAGGACCTGGCCTACCTAGCACCCAAGCCGATCGCTCGCAAGGCCGCCCCCGCGATCGATCCGGGCGCTCCGAGGAGAGGCGCTGCGCTCACGGCGGGGAGCTGGCGGGAGTGACGGGACTTGAACCCGCGGCCTCTGGCGTGACAGGCCAGCGCTCTAACCGACTGAGCTACACCCCCCCGGGCCGATCGCCGCCTGGAGGTAATCAAGGCCTGGGTCGGAGTCAAGCCTGCCCGCGGCCAGCCGACTTGCTCCGCCGGGATGCACCGCCTAGTCTACGGGCACCGACGGGCGGGCGTAGCTCAGGGGTAGAGCACGGCGTTTACACCGCCGGTGTCGGAGGTTCGAAGCCTTCCGCCCGCACCAGTTCGACCGTACGCGCCCATCGGGGCGGTCTTCGCCGGCATTGGAGGTCGCCGCCACGGCGGCACGGCCCCCCCGGTGGTCGGCTCGAGGACGTCGGGCTAGTTGAGGGCGTCGTTCAACCCTTTGCCCGGCTTGAACTTGGCGCGCTTCGATGCCGGGATCTTGATCGGCGCACCGGTGCGCGGATTGCGCCCCTCGGTGGCGCTCCGTTCGCTCACCGTGTAGGTGCCGAAGCCGACGAACCGCACGTCATCGTTCTTCTTCAACGCCTCGGTAATAGCTTCGAGCGTCGCATCGACCACCTTCGTCACATCGGCCTTCGACATGCCGGACTTTCTGGCGACCTCGACGACCAGATCGTTCTTGTTCACCGCGCAACCCCCTTGACAATGACCCATCCTGCCAGAGCAATCTCCGGCAAGTCGGCGTAAAGTAAAGCGAGCGCAACCAAGTCGTCAACGGTCCGAGGCCGCCGAATCCCAGTTTTTTTGCCAATTCCGCGGCCTCGATGTGTTTTTTTTCGCTACCAGCGTTAGTTCGGCAGGCGTGCCGACGGTTCTCCCGTCGCCTCGGCGGCTGGCGCCGGCACAGCCTGGGCCTCGACCTCGGCCCATTCGATGGGCTGGGGCTGCCGCACCAGAGCCCGGCGCAGGACGTCGTCGACCGTGGCCATGCCGAGAATGGTCAGCCCCTTCTTGACGTTGTCAGGGATCTCCGCCAGGTCCTTCTCGTTTTCCTTGGGGATCAGGACGGTCTTGATGCCGCCGCGCAACGCTGCCAGCAGCTTCTCCTTGAGCCCGCCGATCGGCAGCACTCGGCCGCGCAACGTGATCTCGCCGGTCATCGCCAGGCTCGCCTTGACCGGGATCTTGGTCAGCACCGAGACGATCGAGGTCACCATGGCGACGCCGGCCGACGGCCCGTCCTTGGGCGTGGCACCCTCGGGCACGTGGATGTGGATGTCGGTCTTCTCGAAGATCGGCGGCATGATGCCGATCTCGGTCGAGCGCGAGCGCACGTAGCTCTTGGCGGCCTGGATCAACTCCTGCATGACGTCGCCGAGCTTGCCGGTGATCGTCATCCTGCCCTTACCCGGCAAAGTCACCGCCTCGATCGAAAGCAGCTCGCCGCCGACCTCGGTCCATGCGAGGCCCGTGCTGACCCCGATCAGATCCTCGTGCTCGGCCTCGCCGTAGCGGAATTTTCGCACCCCTGCGAAGCGTCCGAGATTACGCCGGCTGACCCGGATCTGGCGCTTGTCCTCCATGAGGATCTCTTTGGTCGCCTTGCGGATCAGGTTGGCGAGCTCGCGCTCGAGATTGCGGACGCCGGCCTCGCGCGTGTAATAGCGCAACAGATCGAGCAGCGCGTCGTCCGAGATCGACCATTCCTCGGCCTTGAGGCCGTTCGCCTCGAGCTGCTTGGGGATCAGGTGGCGCTTGCCGATCTCGACCTTCTCGTCCTCGGTGTAACCCGGGATCCGGATCACCTCGAGCCGGTCGAGCAGCGGCTGCGGCATGCGCAGCGTGTTGGCCGTGCACACGAACATCACGTCCGACAGGTCGTAGTCGACCTCGAGATAGTGATCGTTGAAGTTGCTGTTCTGCTCCGGATCCAAAACCTCCAGTAGGGCCGATGACGGGTCGCCGCGGAAGTCGTTACCGAGCTTGTCGAGCTCATCGAGCATGAACAGCGGGTTCGAGGTCTTGGCCTTCTTCATCGACTGGACGATCTTGCCGGGCATCGAGCCGATGTAGGTGCGGCGGTGGCCGCGGATCTCGGCCTCGTCGCGGATGCCGCCGAGGCTGACCCGCACGAAGTTCCGGCCCGTGGCCCGCGCCAGCGACTTGCCGAGCGAGGTCTTGCCGACGCCGGGCGGTCCGATCAGGCAGAGGATCGGCCCCTTCATCTTCTCGACCCGCTGCTGGACCGCGAGGTACTCGAGAATCCGCTCCTTGACCTTCTCGAGCCCGAAATGGTCTTCGTCCAGGATCTGCTCGGCGCGCCGGATGTCCTTGCTGATCTTGGAGCGCTTCTTCCACGGGATGGCGAGCATCCAGTCCAGGTAGTTGCGGACGACGGTCGCCTCGGCCGACATCGGGCTCATGCTGCGCAGCTTCTTGACCTCGGCGGTCGCCTTGTCGCGGGCCTCCTTGGAGAGCTTGGTCTTGCGAATCCGCTCCTCGAGCTCGGAGACCTCGTCGCGACCGTCCTCGAGCTCGCCGAGCTCTTTCTGGATCGCCTTCATCTGCTCGTTCAGGTAGTACTCGCGCTGGGTCTTCTCCATCTGACGCTTGACCCGCGAGCGTATCCGCTTCTCGACCTGGAGGACGCTGATCTCGCTCTCCATGAAGCCGTACAGGCGCTCCAGGCGCTCGACCAGCGAGTGGGTCTCGAGCAGCTCCTGCTTGTCCGAGATCTTGAGCGAGAGATGGGCGGCCACGGTGTCCGAGAGCTTGCTCGGATCGTCGATCTGGCTCAGCGAGACCAGGACCTCGGGCGGCACCTTCTTGTTGAGCTTGACGTACTGCTCGAACTGGGTGACCACGGCGCGGGCCAGCGCCTCGAGCTCGCGCGGATCGGAGGCGACGTCTGAGAGAACCTGGGCATGTGCCTGAAAGAACTTCGGATTGTCGATGAAGCTGTCGATCTCGGCGCGCGCGTTGCCTTCGACCAGCACCTTCACCGTGCCATCCGGCAGCTTGAGCAGCTGCAGGACGCTCGACACGGTGCCGACCCGATAGATGTCGTCGGTGCCGGGATCGTCCTGGCCGGCGTTCCTCTGCGCCACCAGCAGGATCTGCTTGTCGTCGCGCATCACCTCCTCGAGCGCCCGGATCGACTTCTCGCGGCCGACGAACAGCGGCACGATCATGTGCGGGAAGACCACGATGTCGCGCAGCGGCAGCACTGGGAACAGGGAGGCCTTGGGCGTTTCGATCATATCACCTTACCGGATTGACACCCGGGGACCGGACCGACAGCCCGGCCGCTCGGTTGCCCTTGGTTACCTGACTCTTGCTCAGGACATGGCTCAAGGATGGCCCCAATTCAAGGGTACCCGCCGGCCAGAGCACTACCCTACATGTCGCACCCACCGGCCCTTGGGGGCCGCGAACGGGGTAGCGATCAGGATGCCGAGCCCATGTCTCCGGGCCGATCGGCGTAGATCATCAGCGGCTTGGCGTTGGCGTTGGCGACCTCCTTGTTGATCACGACCTCCTCGACCCCGTGCAAGGACGGCAGCTCGAACATCGTCTCGAGCAGGATCGTCTCCATGATCGAGCGCAGGCCGCGCGCTCCGGTCTTCCTCAAGATCGCCTTCTTGGCGATCGCCTTCAGCGCGTCCTCGGTCAAGGTCAGGCGCACGTCCTCCATCTCGAACAGCTTCTGGTACTGCTTGACCAGCGCGTTCTTCGGCTCGACCAGGATCTGCACCAGCGCCTTCTCGTCCAGATCGGTCAAGGTCGCGACCACCGGCAGCCGGCCCACGAACTCCGGAATCAGCCCGAACTTGAGCAGATCGTCCGGCTCAACCTCACCCAGAAGCTCCCCGGTCTTCCGCTCGTCCGGACCCTGAACCTCGGCGCCAAAGCCCATCGAGCGCGAGCGCCCGCGCGCCCCGATGATCCGCTCCAGGCCGTTGAAAGCACCACCGCAGATGAACAGGATGTTGGTCGTGTCGACCTGCAAAAACTCCTGCTGCGGATGCTTTCTGCCCCCTTGCGGCGGCACGCTCGCGATCGTGCCCTCGACGATCTTCAAGAGCGCCTGCTGCACCCCTTCGCCCGAGACGTCCCGGGTGATCGAGGGATTTTCCGATTTGCGCGAGATCTTGTCGACCTCGTCGATGTAGACGATCCCGCGCTGCGCCCGCTCGACGTTGTAGTCGGCCGCCTGCAGCAGCTTCAGGATGATGTTCTCGACGTCCTCGCCAACGTAGCCCGCCTCGGTCAGCGTGGTCGCATCCGCCATCGTGAACGGCACGTCCAGCGTCCGCGCCAGCGTCTGCGCCAGCAGCGTCTTGCCGCAGCCGGTCGGCCCGATCAAGAGGATGTTCGACTTCGCGAGCTCGACCTCGCCGCCCTTGGACCCGTGCGCCAGCCGCTTGTAGTGGTTGTGCACCGCCACGCTCAGCACCCGCTTGGCCTGCTCCTGACCGACCACGTAGTCGTCCAGAACCCCCTTGATCTCCATCGGGGTGGGGACGCCCGCCCGGCTCTTGACCAGGGCGCTCTTGTGCTCCTCGCGGATGATGTCGGTGCACAGCTCGACGCACTCGTCGCAGATGAACACGGTCGGGCCCGCGATCAGCTTCCTGACCTCGTGCTGACTCTTGCCGCAGAACGAGCAGTAGAGCGTGTTCTTCGAGTCGCCGCCGGGCTTGGTCATCGGCCCCTCGTTCCGATCAGCGAACGGACCGGCATGTTAGCGGGCGCACCCGAGCCGAACAACCATGGAAATCCCTGCACCACCGTCCCCGAAGCGCCACCGCCGGCGCGCGCCAGAGAGGATGCCCCGGCGTGCGTCACAATTCTGTAAAAACGACGCAAGATCGCAGCCTCGCCGGCAAGCTCGCGATCAGTCCGCCGGCGGCCGGACGCGCTGGCTCACGACATCGTCGACCAGGCCGAACTCCTTGGCCTGCTCGGCGCTAAGGAAAGTGTCCCGCTCCATGCTGGTTTCGATCACCGACAGGTCCCGGCCGGTGTGGCGGGCGTAGATCTCGTTCAACCGGGCGCGCAGCGAGAGGATCTCGCGGGCGTGGATCTCGATGTCCGAGGCCTGGCCGCGAAAGCCGCCCGATGGCTGATGGATCATGATCCGGGCGTGCGGCAGGCAGAAGCGCTTGCCGTGGGCGCCCGCCGCGAGCAGCAGCGAGCCCATCGAGGCCGCCTGCCCGATGCACAAGGTCGAGACGTCGGGCCGGATGTACTGCATGGTGTCGTAGATCGCGAGCCCGGAGCTGACCATCCCGCCCGGCGAGTTCACGTAGAACGATATGTCCTTCTCCGGGTTCTCGGCTTCGAGGAACAGCAGCTGGGCGGTGATCAGGCTCGCGACGTTGTCGTCGACCGGCCCGGTCAGGAACACGATCCGCTCCTTGAGCATGCGCGAGAAGATGTCGTAGGCGCGCTCGCCGCGGCTGGTCTGCTCGACCACCATCGGCACCAACTGGCTGGACGGCTGGCTCATGCTCTGACCTCTTGCTGGCGCGCCGCCATCGCCGCGGCGGGCCTAAACCTCCGCTGCCGCAGCCGGCGCGGCGTCGTCGTCCGGATCGCGCAGCAGCTCCTCGACCGGCACGCTCTGCTCGGTGACCGTCGCCATCTGCAGGATGAAGTCGATCACCTTGTCCTCGTAGAGGGGTGCCCGCAGCTGCTCGATCGCCTGGGGATTGCTGCGAAAAAACTCGAGCACCTTTTGCTCCTCGCCGGGATAGCGCCTCGCCTGGGCCACCACCGCGGCGTTGAGCTCGTTCTGCTCGACCTTGAGCGCGTTCGCCTGGCCGATGTCCGACAACAGCAGCCCCAGGCGCACCCGACGATCGGCGATCGCGCGATATTCCGCTTTCCGCTCGTCCTCGGACTGATCGGCGCCCTCGGCGCCGTCGGAGCGCTCGAGCTCTTCCTGCAGCTGCTTCCAGATCGCGTCGAACTCCATGTCGACCATGCCGGCCGGGACCTCGAAGCGGTAGCGCTCCGCCAGGCGGTCGAGCAGCGCCCGCTTCAGGCGCAGGCGCGTGAACTGCGCGTACTCGCGCTCGATGCTTCCGCGGATTGCCGCCTCGAACGCCTCGAGGTTGTCGAACCCCTGGCCTTTGGCCAGATCGTCGCCGAGCTCAAGCGGCTTCGGCTCCTCGAGCTCCTTGATCTGGACGGCGAAGCTCGCGGGTTTGCCGGCGAGCTCGGCCTTGGGGAAGTCGGCCGGGAAGGTCACCTCGACGGTCGCCTCGTCGCCGGCGCTGCTGCCGACCAACTGGCTCTCGAAGCCCGGAACCATCAAGCCCGAGCCGAGCACGAGAGGCAGGTCCTCGGCCTTGCCGCCCTCGAACGGCTCACCGTCGATCCGGCCCTCGAAGCTGATGGTGAGCCGATCGCCCTCCTTCGCCGGCCGCGGCTCCGTCGGCGGCCCGAACTCCTGCAAGCGGCGGGCGAAGGCCTCCAGTCGGCCGGCCACCGCCTCGCCGGTCACCTCGGCGGTCAGCC
The DNA here is from genome assembly GCA_963757395.1 of uncultured Alphaproteobacteria bacterium. Lineage (GTDB taxonomy): Bacteria > Pseudomonadota > Alphaproteobacteria > Geminicoccales > Geminicoccaceae > DATAOG01. The sequence goes on along the minus strand of CAVWRK010000022.1, from coordinate 54,304 downwards.
GGGTCAGCTCGATCGCCTTCATGTCGACCGCGGGCACCGCCGGCAGCACCTCAAGCGCCATGGTGAACTCGAGATTGGCGCCCTCGTCGAACGAGGTGACCTCGATCTTGGGCTGCAGCGCCGGGCGCAGCTCGTGGTCGCTGATCGCCTTCTGCGAGCCCTGGTTGACCGCCTGCTCGAGCACCTCGCCCATGACCGAGCGGCCGTACTGCTTGCGCAGCAGCGAGACCGGCACCTTGCCCGGCCGGAAGCCCGGCATGCGGATGGTCTGGCGCAGCTCGTCGAGGCGCTTGGTGACCCGGCTCTCGATCTCATCGGCCGGGACCACGACCTTGTACTCCCGCCTCAAGCCCTCGGCCGACAGTTCGGTGACCTGCATGCCTCGCCTCGCCGCTAGCTGCCGGATGTGGTGCGGGCGAAGGGACTCGAACCCCCACGGCCTCGGCCACGAGAACCTAAATCTCGCGCGTCTACCAGTTCCGCCACGCCCGCCGCCGCACTGCCCCCGTTCCGCCGTCGGCGCGGCTCGCCGCCGGACACCGGGGGCAGATGTGGGCGCCCCTATAGCATGAATCAAGCGGCTGCCAACAGCAGCCCCCGCTCGCGCGGCCGGCCGCCGGGCTTCAGCCGGTCAGGGCCTGGACGTAGAGCGCTGCGTAGTCGGCCTCGCCGAGCGCAATCGGATTGCCCGCAGCGCTCGGATCAGAAGCAGCACGCGGCGCCAGCACGGGGACGTGCTCGACGCGCATCCCGAGCGCCTCGAGGGTCGGCGGGATCTCGAGATCCTTGCCCAGGGTCGCGACCCAGTCGGCAAAGCCCCCGGGCGCGAGGCCGAGCGTGCGCTCGAGCCGTGCGAGCTGGCCCTCGATCGCCGGCCGATTGCGCGCCAGCACGTAAGGCATGACGATCGCGATCGTAAGCCCATGGTGGCTGTCGAGCAGGCCGCCGATCGGATGGGCGAGCGCGTGCATGGCGCCGAGGCCCTTCTGGAAGGCGACGGCACCCATGCTCGCGGCCGCCAGCATGTAGGCGCGCGCCGCGAGGTTGGCGCCGTCCATGGCCGCAGTCCGGAGCCACTGGTGGATCAGGCGGATGCCCTCGGTCGCGATGCCGTCGGCGAGCGGATGGAAGCCCGGCGCACAGAGCGCTTCGAGGTTGTGCGAGAGGGCATCGACGCCGGTCCAGGCGGTGAGCTTCTGCGGCAGGCCCAGGGTCAGCTCGGGGTCGGCGATCACCTGGCCCGGCAGCATCCGCGGGTGGAAGACGATGCATTTGGCATGGGTGTCCGCGTTGGTGATCACCGCCGCCCGGCCGACCTCGGAGCCGGTGCCGGCGGTGGTCGGGACCGCGACCACGGGCACCATGCCTTCGGTGCTGGCGCGCAGCCAGTTGTCGCCCTTGTCCTCGAAGTCCCAGAGTGGGCGGCTCTGCCCGGCCATGAAGGCGACAGCCTTGGCGGCATCGAGGCCGCTGCCGCCGCCGAGGGCGATCACGCCGTCATGGCCGCCGGCGCGGAGCGCCTCGACGCCCCGCTCGACGTCGGCCCCGGTCGGGTTCGGCCGGATCTGTGCGAACAGACCGCAGGCGAGCCCGGCGTCGTTGGCGATTTCGAGCACCCTGCGGCCGAGCGCGTGCTCGGCGAGGCCGGGGTCGGTGATCAGCAGCGGCCGCGCCATGCCCTGCGCCCGGCAGGCGTCCGGCAGTTCCACGATCCGCCCCGGCCCGAAGCGGACCCTGGTCGGATAGCTCCAGTCGCCGCGAAGGGTCTGCGGATCGATGGCGGTCACGGCGCTTGCGGCTCCGGCTGATAGATCCGCGTGCCGGCCGAGTAGCAGATCAGGAGCTCGGCCGCCTCACGCCCGCTGAGGTTGCGGGTGTGGTGGACCTGGCCGGGCGCGACCACGACGGTGTCGCCGGCCGCCATCCGGTAGCGCTGGTCGCCCGCGGTCTGTTCGACGCTGCCGCTGATCAGGTGGATGATCTCGTGACAATTGGGGTGGCGGTGCGCGGGCGAGGTGGCCCCCGGGGCGACCGCCATCCGGGCGACGCTGAGCCCGACCCCGGGCGCGCTCCGGTCCTCGACCAGCCAGCTCATCTCGCCCCAGGGAGCCGGCTGCGGCTCAGCTGCCCGCGCCGGCTCAAGCCCGAAAATGGTCGCCATCGCCGCCCTCCTCGCGCCCGCGCCGTTCTGCCGGATGGCGCGCAGGAGATCAATGGGCAGCTGCGCCCCGATCCACTAGAAGAAAGCTCCTGGAGGAGCCCGATGGCCGATCAGCACGCCTGTCATCTCGCGCAGATCAACGTCGCGCGCATGCTCTACCCGCTCGACGATCCGCGGATGGCGGGGTTCGTCGCCCGCCTCGACCGCGTCAACGCGCTCGCGGACGCCGCGCCGGGCTTCGTCTGGCGCCTCCAGGACGAGAGCGGCAATGCGACCGGCCTGAACCCGTTCCCCGACCCGATGATGATCGTCAACATGTCGGTCTGGCGCTCGCTCGAGGCGCTGTTCGCGTTCGTCTACCGGAGCGGACATACCGAGCCGCTGCACCTGCGCAAGGACTGGTTCGAGAAGCCGGCCGAAGCCCATATGGCGCTCTGGTGGCTGCCGGCAGGCGAGCTGCCGACGCTCGACCACGGCCGCACCCGCCTCGAGCATCTCCGCCGCCATGGACCCACGGCCGATGCCTTCACTTTCAAGCAGCGCTTCCCGCCGCCCCGGAGCCTCGCGGCATGAAACTATGACCGAGCGCGTCCTGATCCTCGATTTCGGCGCCCAGTACACCCAGCTGATCGCGCGGCGGGTGCGCGAGAACGGCGTCTATTCCGAGATCCTGCCCTGTACCGCCGATGCCGGGGCGATCCGCGCCTTCGCGCCGAGGGCGGTCATCCTCTCGGGCGGCCCGGCCTCGACCACCGAGATGGCGGCGCCACGTGCCCCTGAAGTGGTGTTCCAGCTCGGCGTGCCGATCCTCGGCATCTGTTATGGCGAGCAGACGATCTGCGCTCAGCTCGGCGGCAAGGTCGAGGTCGGCCATCATCGCGAGTTCGGGCGCGCCTTCATTGAGGTGGTCGACCGCTCTGCCCTGTTCGAGGGTCTGTTCGAACCGGGTGCTCGCGCGCAGGTCTGGATGAGCCACGGCGACAAGGTCGTCGAGCTGCCGCCGGGCTTCCGGGTGATCGCGACCTCCGAGGCCTCGCCCTTCGCGGCGATCGCCGACGATGCCCGGAGAATCTATGGCGTCCAATTCCATCCCGAGGTCGTGCATACGCCCGAGGGCGGCGCGCTGCTTCGCAATTTCACCCATCGAGTGGCCGGCTGCCGCGGCGACTGGACCATGGCTCACTTTCGCGAGGCGGCGATCGCCCGCATCCGCGCCGAGGTCGGCAATGGGCGGGTGATCTGCGGGCTCTCGGGCGGGGTCGATTCGGCGGTCACGGCGCTCCTCGTGCACGCGGCGATCGGCGAGCGGCTGACCTGCATTCTCGTAGATACCGGTCTTTTGCGCGCGGGCGAGGTCCTGGAGGTGCTGGAGCTCTTCCGGGGTCGCTTCAACATCAAGCTCGATCTGGCCGAAGCGGCGGACCTGTTCCTCGAGCGCCTCGCCGGCATCACCGACCCCGAGCAGAAGCGAAAGATCATCGGCGCGACTTTCATCGATGTCTTCGACGACGAGGCCAAACGTCTGGGAGGAGCCGACTTTTTGGCTCAGGGAACGCTCTACCCCGATGTCATCGAATCGGTCTCGTTCAAGGGTCCGAGCGTCACGATCAAGTCGCACCACAACGTTGGCGGCCTGCCGGCGCGCATGAACCTCGGCCTGATCGAGCCCTTGCGCGAGCTGTTCAAGGACGAGGTCCGGGACCTCGGGCGCGAGCTCGGCCTGCCCGAGGCGTTCGTCGGCCGCCACCCTTTTCCCGGACCTGGCCTCGCGGTCCGGATTCTCGGGGAGATCACCAGAGAGCGCCTGGAGGTGCTCCGCCAGGCCGACCTGATCTTCCTCGAGGAGATCCGCACGGCCGGCCTCTACGATGCGATCTGGCAGGCGTTCGCTGTGCTGCTGCCAGTCCAGACGGTCGGCGTCATGGGCGACGCCCGCACCTACGAGAACGTCTGCGCGCTGCGCGCCGTGACCTCGCTCGACGGCATGACGGCGGATTTTTTCCACTTCGACATGGAGTTCCTGGGTCGGGTCGCGAACCGGATCGTCAACCAGGTCCGCGGCATCAACCGCGTGGTCTACGACGTCACCTCAAAGCCCCCCGGCACGATCGAGTGGGAGTGAACCGAGCGTCTTGAGCTTCTTCAGTCGGGCGCATACAATGTGTACAGCGTAGACGGAAGGCTCCCATGTCCGAAACGACCTGCCTTTCCTTTCGGGTTCCTAAAGAGAAAGCCGACCAGCTGGACGAGCTGGCCGGCGCCATGGACCGGCCGAAGTCGTGGCTGCTGCAACAGGCACTGGACGCCTATCTGGAAGTCCAGGCCTGGCACATCGCCCATATCGAGCAGGGCCGCCGCGAGCTCCGCGAGGGCAAGGGCATCCCGCATGAGGAGGTGGTGCGCTGGGTCGAGAGCTGGGGAGCGGGCAATAACGAGGAGCCGGGCCCGCCGGAGTGAAGGTCGTCTGGTCGCCGACCGCACGCCGCGACCTCGGCGACATCAGGCGCTACATTGCCCGGAGCAATCCGGCAGCAGCCGTCCAAACGGTGCAGCGAATCCTGCGGGCGGTCGAAAACCTCGCGATCTTTCCGGAACTCGGGCGTGCTGGCCGACTGCAGGGCTCACGTGAGTTGATCATCCCGCGCACGCCATTCATCGTAGTCTACGCCGTGAAAGACCAGGGTGTTGAGATCGAGGGCGTGATCCACACTGCCCGCAAATGGCCCTAGCGGTTCTGGCTGAAGGCCTCGAAGGCCTTGGCGTAGTCCTTGTGCCAGCGGGAGAGTGGGGGACGGTTTTCGACGATGTCGCCGGCGGCCCAGAGGATGCGACGCTCGTCGAGGGAGCGGGGCACGTCGTTGTCGGGGCAGAGGATGTAGAAGTCGCCGGCCTCCAGGCGCTCGAGCATGAAGTCGACGGTCTGCTCTGGGGTCCAGGCGGCGGCCGGTTTCTCGGCGCGCCCCTTGGCGGTCAGGCCTGTGAAAACGAAGCCCGGGATCAGCAGATGCGCGCTGAGGCGGCTGTGCGGCCGGTTGCGGAGATCGTGCTGCAGGGCTTCGGTGAACGCCTTCACGCCGGCCTTGGCGACGTTGTAGGCGGGGTCGCCCGGCGGCGTGGTGATGCCCTGCTTGGAGCCGGTGTTGATGATCAGGCCCGGCCGGCCGCGCTCGAGCATGGCGGGCAGGAAGGTCTGGGTGCCGTGGATGATGCCCCAGAGGTTGACGGCCAGCACGCGCTGCCAGCTCTCGGCCGGCCCGAGGATGTCGCTGCCGGGCTGGATGCCGGCGTTGTTCATCAGCACGTCGGTGCCGCCGAAACGCTCGCGGACGGCCGCTTCGAGCCGACGCAGGTCGTCCACGCGGCTGACGTCGGTCTCCAGGGTCATGACGTCGTTGGCGCCGCCCGCGGTCAGGGCTGCGATCTCCGCGGCCGCGCGGGCGAGCCGGTCGGCGCCGAGATCGGCGATCGCCACGCGCAGGCCGAGCCCTGCGAACCGCTTGGCGGCGGCGAGGCCGATGCCCGCAGCACCGCCGGTGACGACTGCGACGGAACCGGACGTGAGAGCCGGATGGGTCATGATCGATGCTCCTTGTCTGCTGTTCAGGCGAGAGATAGAGGCGATCGGTCGAATTTCCGCGGCCCGTCGATGGCGCTCGAGTCGTGGCACCCTTGAGCGCCGCGCGCGATTGGCTGACAACGACGATGGACCGCGAGGCGAGGGCTGAAACATGACACGGGACGGCAAACTGAGTGGCCGCAAGGCGCTGGTGACCGGCGGCAGCCGGGGGATCGGGGCGGCGATCGTGCGGGCGTTCGCAGCGGAGGGCGCGGACGTCGCCCTGCTCCACCTCGGCGACCCTGACAACGCCGCCCGGCTGGTCGGCGCCCTCGAGGAGCAGGGCCGGATCGCGCTCGCCTTGGAGTGCGATGTCGCCGACCCCGATGCGGTCGCCGCCGCGGTCGGCGGGGTCGAGGCCAGGCTCGGCCAGGTCGACGTCCTGGTCAACTGCGCGGGCGTCGTCGACCAGACGCCGTTCGAGCAGATCACGGTCGAACATTGGGACCGGATGATCGCGGTCCATCTGCGCGGCACTTTCTTGACTTCCCATGCGGTCTGGCCGGGCATGACCCTGCGCGGTTTCGGCCGGATCATCAACTTCGCCTCGCAGGTCGCCTACAAGGGCATGGTCGGCCTCACCCACTATTGCGCGGCCAAAGCCGGGATCATCGGCCTGACCCGGGCGCTGGCGCTCGAAGGGGCAAGGCAGGGCGTGACCGTCAACGCGATCGCGCCGGGCCCGACCGACACCGACATCCTGCTCGGCATGCCGCCCGACTGGCGGGCCAAAAAGATGGCCGAGCTGCCGATCGGCCGCTTCGCCAGCCCTGAGGAGATCGCGCCGACCGCGCTGCTGCTGGCCTCCGACGACGGCGCCTACTACCTCGGCCAGACCCTGTCGCCGAACGGCGGCGACGTGATGCTCTGAGCTGGGCGGCTCAACCGGCGGCGGACGGGTCGATGCGTAGATCTCGCGCGTCGCAAGGGCGATGCCGAGCCTCTCTAGGCCCAACGTGTGGTCGATCCGATCGAGGAAGACGCCTCAACCAGCGGCCGTCGGGCGTCCGTGTCGCGATCTCGATGCCGACGCGCACGGCATCGACGTAGACGAGATGCGCCAGGCTTGGAATCGCCTGATAGGCCCAGCGCTTGCGGACCAAGTCCTCGCTTCGCGTGCTCGGCGACAGCACTTCGAGCACGACGACCGGATCGTGACACTCGATCGCCTCGTCGGCGAGCGGCCCGGAACGAACGAAGACGTCGGGGTAGGTCACCATGCCGGCAGGCGAGACGACCTTGAGGTTCGAGCCGTGAGCGTCGCAGTCCTTGCCGCGCAGCGCCGCATACAGCGCGCCCACAAGGTTGGCCGCCACGAGATCGTGCGCCCGGCTGCCGCCGGCCATCATGCGGACCTCGCCGCCGATCAGCTCGTAGCGGGCCCTGCGCCGGTTCTCCCAGGCGACGAAGGCCTGAGGCTCGGTCGGAACATTGGCGAGCCGTGTGGTCATGAGCCGATCCTAGCCCACGCCGCCGCGCGGCGAAACGACGAGTGAGGCGAGCGCGCGATGGACCTCCACGCGCAGCGCCGGCAGCGCGTCCTGCTCGAACCAGGGATGTCGCTGAAACCAGGGGCGGTTACGTGGCGAAGGGTGTGGCAGCGGAAAATAGCTCGGAAGGTAGTCGCGAAAGGCGCGGACCGTCTCGGTCAGGCTCGGCCGGCAGCGGGCGACCCAGATGATGGCGCTGGGCGTGGCGGCCGAGCAGCAGGGTCAGGCCGATCGCCGGCATGTGGGCGCGCAGGCGGGCCTGCCAGAGCGGCGCGCATTCCGGCCTCGGCGGCAGGTCGCCACCCCGGCCCCGCCCCGGGTAGCAGAAGCCGATCGGCAGGATCGCGACCCGCTCGGGGTCATAGAAGATCGTTCGATCGAGGCCGAGCCAGGCGCGGAGCGCATCGCCGGTCCGGTCGTCGAACGGGATGCCGCGCTCGTGGATCCTGCGGCCCGGCGCCTGGCCCGCGATCAGCAGGCGCGCGCCCGACCCGACCTGCAGGATCGGGCGCGGCCCGAGCGGCAGATGCGGCGCGCAGACCGCACACTTCGCGACCTCGGCCAGCAGCCGGTCGAGCTCAGTCCGGCTCGTCATCGAGGCCCGGCACCAGCTCGTAGCTCGCCTCGAGCAGATGCTGGGCGCCGTCCGGCTTGAGGCGGCTGGAATAGAGATGAAAGCCGCTGACCGGGAAGCGCTCGCTCCGGTACAGGCTGTGGCGCATCAGCCAGGTGGCGAGGCGCTCGCGCGAGAGCGGGCCGCGGACCCGGGCCAGGGTCACGTGCGGCGCGAATTTGCGGCCTTCCGGTGGCAGGCCGATGGTTGCCAGCACCCGGTCGATGCGCCGCTTGAGAGGCGCGAGGTCGGGGTTCTTCGCGACCCCGGCCCAGAGCACCTGCGGCTCGCCGCGCGGCGGAAAATGGCCGAGACCCTCGAGGCCGAGCTCGAATGGCCAGCCCTCGACCAGGGCCAGCGCCTCGGCCACCTCCTCTGTGCGGCCATTGTCGAGCTCGCCGATGAAGCGGAGCGTCAGGTGTTGCTGCTCCGGGCTCAGCCAGCGCACGTCGCCCACGCCACGGGCGAGCGGCTCGAGCGAGCGTTTGACCGAATCGGGCAGTGGCAGAGCGACGAACAGACGGGGCATGGGGCGCCTCGAGCGGAACCGCCTCTCTATAGAGCCGCTTGGCGGCCTTGCCAAACCGCAAGCCCTCCCATACCTACGGGGCGCGGGCGCCGACCGGCCGAGGCTCCAGCCCGACTGGACCAGGCCGCGGCGGCTCGCCCAACGAGGGGCGCGTTCGGGTATGCGTGGGCGTGGGTCGGTCAACAGCGACGAGTTCATCCGCGAGGTCGACGAGGCGGTCCGTCAGGACCGCTGGCTGCAGCTGGCCAAGCAATACGGCGCTTATCTGATCGCCGGCGCGCTCGCGATCGTGCTCGGCACTGCGGCCGGCGTCGGCTGGCGGACCTATCAGCAAAATCAGCGCCTCGAGGAAGCCCGACGCTTCGCCGCCGCCGAGCAGCTCCTGCGCCAGGATCATCCGGGCGAGGCGGGTAAGGCGTTCCTGGCGCTCGCCAAGGATGCCGACGGCGGCTACGGCATCATCGCCCGCCTGCGTGCCGCCGAGGCCCAGGCCAAGGCGGGCGAGGCCGCGGGGGCCGAGCAAGCCCTCAGCAGCCTTTCCAAGGACAATCAGGCAGCACCCGAATACCGGCAGCTGGGCGATCTGCTGGCGGTGCAGCGGGACTTCGATGCGGCCGATCCGGCTGGCCTGACCGGTCGGCTGGCGGGCCTGACCGAGGCCGGCGCCCCCTGGCGCTACAGCGCGCTCGAGCTCGAGGCCCTGGCCCAGCTGCGCGCCGGACAGACCGACGCCGCGCGCGGTACGCTCGGGGACCTGCTCCAGGATCCGGGGACACCGCCCGATCTCGCCCGGCGCGCGGCCGAGCTGCTGGCCTCGCTCGGGGGTCCGCTCGAGGCGGCACCGAAGGCTGCAGCCGGGGATGCGACCGAGGAGGATGCCCCGGCCCAGGACGGTCAATGATGTCCGCCCGGCCGGCCCACCTGCTGGCGATCCTGCTGCTCGCGGCCTGCTCGAGCGGTTCCTGGTTCGGGGGCCCGGCCAAGCCGCCGCTGCCGGGCAAGCGGGTGCCGGTGATGCTGCTCGAGCGTCAGCTGACGGCGGATCCCCGGCTTGCCGATCTGCCCATCAGCCTGCCGCCGCCGGTGGTCAATCCGGACTGGCCGCAGGCGGGCGGCGTGCCCAGTCACGCGATGCACCATCTCGCGGCCAACGACGATCTCAAGCTCGCCTGGCGCGCCGACATCGGCAGCGGCACGGCGGGCGCCAGCGAGCTCCTGGCTCAGCCCGTGGTCGCCGCCGGTCTGGTCTACACGATGGACGCCGACGCCGTGATCAGCGCGTTCGACGTCACCAACGGCCAACGTCGCTGGCAGTACCAGCCCGACGATGTCGGCGCCGACGACGGCCTGCTCGCCGGCGGTCTCGCCTACGACAACAGCTGGCTGTTCGTGACCATGAGCTCGGGCATGGTCCTGGGCTTGAATGCGACCAACGGCACCGAGATCTGGCGTCAGGATCTGGCCCTGCCGCTGCGCGCGGCGCCGACCGTCGCCCAGGGACGCCTGCTGGTGCTCTCGGCCGACAACCAGCTGTACGCCCTCGACGGCCAGACCGGCCGCCCGGTCTGGCGCCATGCTGGCTTCTTCGAGGGTGCCGGCCTTTTGGGCGGTCCGAGTCCGGCGGTCGACGGCGGGGTCGTGGTGGTGCCCTATTCCTCGGCCGAGGTGTTCGGGCTCCGGCTCGACAACGGCCGTCCGCTGTGGAGCGACACCGTCCAGCGACCGCGCCGGACCGAGGCGCTCGCCCAGATCAACGACATCGACGGCCAGCCGGTGATCGAGGACGATCAGGTCTACGTCGCCGGGTATGGCGGCCAGATGGCGGCGATCCAGCTGCGCCGGGGCGTCCGCACCTGGGACCTCGATCTCGGCAGCATCCAGGCGCCATGGCTGGCCGGCGACTTCATCTATGTCCTGACGATCCGCAGCGAGATCGTCTGCCTGCTGCGCGACAATGGCGGCATCCGTTGGGTGAGCCCGCTGCCGCGGCTGACCGATCCCAAGGATCCGAGCTCGACACCGATCGACTGGACCGGGCCGGTCCTGGTCGGCGACCGGCTGCTGATCGCCGGCTCCAATCGCCAGGCGCTGTCGGTGTCGCCATACAACGGCGAGATCCTCGGCCGCCTCGACCTGCCGGGGCCAGTGCTGGTGGCACCGATCGTCGCCGGCGGCACGGTCTACATCCTGACCGAGGACGCCGAACTCCTCGCCTACCGCTGACCCGCCCGATCGACCGGCGCACGCCATGCCGCTCACCGTCGCCATCGTCGGCCGGCCCAACGTCGGCAAGTCGACGCTGTTCAATCGCCTGGTCGGCCGCCGCCAGGCGCTGGTCGATCCGACCCCGGGCGTGACCCGCGACCGCATCCAGGGCGCCGGCCGGATCGGCCCGATCGAGTTCCGGACGATCGACACCGCCGGCCTCGCGGAGGGCCCCGAAGGCAGCCTCGAGGAACGCCTCCGGCAGCAAACCGGGGCAGCCCTCGCCGAGGCCGACGTCGCCTGCATGCTGATCGACGCCAAGGCCGGCCTGACCGCCCTCGATCGCCACTTCGCGAGCTGGCTGCGCCGCCAGGGCAAGCCGGTCGTGCTGGTCGCCAACAAGTGCGAGGGGCTGGCGGCGGCGAGCTTCGCGAGCGAGGCCTGGGCGCTCGGTCTGGGCGCCCCGGTCCCGATCTCGGCGCAGAACGGCGAAGGCCTGGCCGACCTGGCGGCGGCGATCGAGACGGCGGCGGGCGCCACGGCCGCCGGCGACGAGGCGGCGCCGGACGCGACGCTGGAGCCACCGCTCCGGCTGGTGGTCGCGGGTCGGCCGAACGTCGGCAAGTCGTCGCTGATCAACCGCCTGCTCGAGGACGAGCGCCTGCTGACCGGCCCCGAGCCGGGCCTGACCCGGGATGCGGTCGCGATCGTCTGGCAGTGGCGGGGACGCAGGATCGAGCTGGTCGATACCGCCGGGCTGCGGCGCCGGGCGCGGATCGAGCAGGGCGGTCTCGAGCAGCTGTCGAGCCGGGCGGCGCTGGCGGCGTTGCGGCGCGCCGAGGTGGTCCTGCTCCTGGTCGACGGCACGGCGCCGCTCGAGAAGCAGGATCTCGCGATCGCCAACCGGGCGATCGAAGCAGGCCGGGCGCTCGTGGTGGCGGCCAACAAATGGGATCTGGTGAGCGCCCCCGAGGTGGCGCTCGCCGGCCTGCGCGAGCGCATCGAGGCGCGCCTGCCGCAGATCCGGGGGGTCGCCTGCCTGCCGATCTCGGTGTTGACCGGCAAGAACGTCGGACGCCTGCTGCCCGCGGTGGTCCAGGCGCAGGAGCGCTGGTCGAGGCGGGTGCCGACCGCCGCCCTCAATCGCTGGCTGGAGGATGCGCTCGCGACCCACGCGCCGCCGATGGCCAAGGGTCGCCGCGTCAAGATCCGCTACGCCACCCAGGTGAGCGCGCGCCCGCCGACCTTCGTCCTGTTCGTCAGCCAGGCGGGCGCGCTGCCCGAATCCTATCTCCGTTATCTGGCCAACGGCGTGCGCGAGACCTTCGATCTGGCCGGCGTCCCGCTCCGCCTGATGCCGCGCACCGGCGACAATCCCTACGCGTAGGAGTGCGCCAGCCCGAGGCCTCGGCTCAGGCAGCCGCGCCCCAGGGCTCGGACTCCGGCAGCTCCGCGGGTGCGGTCGGCCCGGTCGGCAGCGGCAGACCGTCGCTCGGCCCGTGGACCGTCAGCTGGCTCAGCGGCAGCTGGCCGCTGGCGGCCGCCGCGACCTCGGCGCGCCGCAGGCCGATATCGGCGAGAATGCGGTCGTCGAGACCCAGGAGCGCGCGCACGTCCGGGCCGCGCGCAGGCCGTCCAACTCCACGCATTCTCGCTAACCATCGTCGAAGAAACCTCATCACACGACACCTCAAAACCCAGGCCTGGCGTGCCGGCGGCGCCGAGATCCGCGCGCGCATCTGCGCGCACGTCGGCTGCCGGGATCGCTGGGCTGGTTGCTCGGCCGGACAGAGCGGCCATGCTGCACTGCAACATGATATAGGCCGCGCGCCCGATTCCAGCTCTGCCGGAATTGCATGGCTTGCTTGCAGCCATGAACGGGCGGCCTTGCCGATACGCCAAGGTGGCCTTACTGAAAGGAAGCAATGCTTGAAAGGATGGACCTGTGCAGCGGTTCAGCAAGGTGACATCGAAAGGACAGACCACCCTACCCCGGGAGGTGCGCGAGGCGCTGTCCCTGAGGCCCGGCGACCGCGTCGTCTACGACATCGAGGGCGACGCAGCCGTGATCCGCAAGCTCGCGCCGGTCGATGCAGACTACCTCAGCGCATTGCAGAGCACGCTCTCGGAGTGGAACTCAGCGGAAGACGCCGAAGCCTACGATGACCTTTGAGCGCTTCGATGTGGTGGTCGTGCCCTTCCCGTTCGTCGACTCGCCGCGGCGAAAGCCCCGCCCCGCTCTGGTCCTGTCGACAGAGGCGTTCGGGCAAGCCAACGGGCACTCGATCCTGGCCATGATCACGCGGGGCGCGGGCACCCGCTGGCCGAGCGATCATCCGATCGACGACCTGGGGCCAACTGGCCTTCAGCACCCCTCGGTCCTGCGCTGGAAGGTGTTCACTCTCGACAATCGGGTGATCAGCCGGCGGATCGGCAGCCTCGCCGAGGCGGACGCCGACAGCTGCATCGCAGCCTTGGCCGCCGCGCTCGGCCTGGTTCACTGATGGCGCGCAGATCCGGCTACACGTGCGCCCAGGCGCGGGTCAGGCCGCCGTGATGGGGACAATCCGACCCGGCCAGGGCGAGGAAGGGCTCGACCGCGGTCTCGGGCGCGGGCTGCTTCTCGGAATCCTCGCCGGGATAGGCGCGGGCGCGCAGGCGGGTGCGCATGGTTCCGGGATCGATCAGGTTGACCCGCAGGCGCGTGCGCCGGACCTCGGCCGCATAGCTCAGGACGAGCGCTTCGAGCGCCGCCTTGCTGGCGGCATAGGCGCCCCAGTAGGGCCGTGCGTCCTGCGCCTGGCTGCAGGTGACGAAGATCGCCCGGCCGGCCGGAGCGGCGCGCAGCAGCGCATCGAGCGAGCGGATCAGCCGGTAGTTGGCGCCGGCATTGAGCGCCATCACCCGCTCGAAGACCTTCGGCTCGACATGGCCGAGCGGCGAGAGGGTGCCGAGCTCGGCGGCGTTGCCGATCAGCACATCGAGCCGGCCGTAGCGCTCGGCGAGCACGCCGCCCAGCCGATCGATGCCCTCGCTCTGGAGCAGGTCGAGGGGGACGAGGGTCGCCTGCCCGCCCCGGGCGCGCACCCGGTCGTCGACCTCCTCGAGCGCGCCCGGCGTGCGGCCGATCAGGACCAGCTGCGTGCCCCCGGCGGCGAACGCCTCCGCCAGCGCCGCGCCAAGCCCGCGGCTGGCGCCGGTGATCAGGACGATGCGCTCGGGCGGCACCGCCAGCTCAGACGTCCTCGAGCATCAGCGACAGCTGGTCCGCCGAGCCACCCTGGCCGAGGTCCTCGAGCAGGGTCGGGTAGTCGCCGCTGAAGCAGGCATCGCAATAGTGCGGTTGCGCCGGGTCGCGCTTCAGCCCGCCGACCGCGCGATAGAGGCCGCCGATCGACAGGAAGCCCAGACTGTCGACGCCGATGATTCGCGCCATGGCCTCGAGGTTGTTCTGCGCCGCCAGCAGCTCGGCGCGGTCGGGGGTGTCGACGCCATAGAAGCAGGAGTGGGTGGTCGGCGGGCTCGCGACCCGCATGTGGACCTCGGTCCCGCCCGCCTGCCGGATCATGGCGACGATCTTGGTCGAGGTCGTGCCGCGGACGATCGAATTGTCGACCAGGACCACGCGCTTGCCGGCGACCGTGGCGCGGTTGGCGTTGTGCTTGAGCTTGACGCCGAGGTGGCGGATCCGGTCCGAGGGCTCGATGAAGGTGCGGCCGACGTAGTGGTTGCGGATCAGGCCGAGCTCGAACGGCAGCCCGGCCGCCTGGGCATAGCCGATCGCGGCCGGCACGCCCGAGTCCGGCACCGGGATCACGAGGTCGGCGGGAGCGGGGTGCTCCTTGGCCAGCTCGGCGCCGATCCGCTTCCTGGTCTCGTAGACGCTCTGGCCCTCGACCGCGCTGTCGGGGCGGGCGAAGTAGACGTATTCGAAGATGCAAAAGCGCTTGGGCGGCCGCGGGAAGGGGGTGATGCTCTCGATCCCGTCCGCGGTCACGGTCACGATCTCGCCCGGTGCCACGTCGCGGATGAAGCGGGCGCCCATGATGTCCAGCGCGCAGGTTTCCGAGGCGAACACCGGGGCGCCGTCGATCTCGCCCAGCACCAGTGGGCGGACGCCGAGCGGGTCGCGCACGCCGTAGAGGGCGCTGCCCGAGAGCGCCACCAGGGCATAGGCGCCCTCGACCTGGCCAAGGGCGTCGACCAGGCGCTCGACCACGGTCGGCTGGCGCGAGCGGGCGATCAGATGGATGATCACCTCGGTGTCCGAGGTCGACTGGAACAGGCAGCCCTGGTCGACCAGCTCGCGCCGCAGCGCCAGCGCGTTGGTGAGGTTGCCGTTGTGGCCAAGCGCGAGGCCGCCAAAGGCGAAGTCGGCGAACAGCGGCTGGACGTTGCGCAGCAGCGGCGCGCCTTGGGTCGAGTAGCGGACGTGACCGATCGCGGCCGCGCCGGGCAGGGCCGCCGATCACCGCCTCGCTGCTGAAGTGATCGCCGACCAGGCCGAGCGCGCGGTGGCTGTGGAACAGGCGGCCATCCAGGGTGACGACGCCGGCCGCCTCCTGGCCGCGATGCTGGAGCGCGTGCAGGCCGAGCACGGTGTGGGCCGCGGCGGCGTCGTGGCCGAAGATGCCGAACACGCCGCACTCCTCGCGCAGCTTGTCGTCGATCAGCGACGTTCGACGCCCGGTCATTGCTTGGCCAGCTCCTTTGCGGTCCGGCCGAGCTGCTCGCCCCGTTGCCGGGCGATGTCGGCGGCCACCTTGCCGCTGCGGGCGACGTCCTCCGGCACGAAGCGCTGCAACAGGCCGGCGCCCTCGCGCACGTAGGGCAGGACCAGCGCCTGCCTGACCCAGGCGGGCTGCTCGTCCGGCGCGATCGCCATCGACAGGCCGAGATAGACAGCGCAGACGATGAAGGCGCCGCGGGCCGCGCCGAACGCTGCGCCCGCGATCCGGTCGAGCAGCGCGAGGCGGCCGCCCGGCAGATGGTCCACCAGGATCGCGGCGACCAACTTGAGGGCGATCAACGGGACGATGAAGACGACGCAAAACGCCGCGACATCGGCCAGCCACGGGGTCTCGATGGTTTTGCCGGCGAGCTCGCGCGCATAGCCGAAACCGTACCAGGCGGCCGCGCCGGCGCCGAGCCAGCAGGCGATCGCGAGCGCCTCGCGGGTCGCGCCGCGCATCAGCGAGACGAGCACCGACAGGCCGACCACGAGCAGCACGGCGACGTCGAAAGCGGTCAGCGGCAGATGGGCCATGCGTTCAATCGACGAGACGCGCGCGGCGCGCGCTCAGCTCGGCCGCCGGTTCGGCCCCGGCCAGGGTCTCCACCAGCTCGCCGACGCGGCGAAGGGTCGCGAGCCGCAGTCCCGGCGCGGCACCCGGCAGACGCGCGCTCTCGGCGCTCGCGGTCGGCAGGATCGCCTGGTCGAAGCCCAGTTTCGAGGCCTCCCGCAAGCGCGCCTCGGGCTGGCTCACCGCCCTCACCTCACCCGCGAGCCCGATCTCGCCGAAGATCACCGCGGTCGCCGGCACCGGCCGATCGAGCAGCGAGGAGACCAGCGCCGCCGCCACCGCAAGGTCCGCCGCCGGCTCGCCGATCCGCAGGCCGCCGGCGACGTTCAGATAGACGTCGCGGGCGCCGATGGCAAGGCCGCAGCGGGCTTCCAGGACCGCGAGCAGCATGGCCAGGCGTGCCGTGTCCCAGCCGACCACGGTCCGCCTGGGCGTGCCGAGCGGGCTCGGCCCGACCAGGGCCTGGATCTCGACCAGCAGCGGCCTGGAGCCCTCCATGCCGGCGAACACCGCAGCACCCGAGACGCCCGCCTCGCGCTCGGCCAGGAACAGCGCCGACGGGTTCGGGACCTCGATCAGGCCGCGCTCGGCCATCTCGAACACGCCGATCTCGTTGGCGGCGCCGAACCGGTTCTTGACGGCCCGGAGAATTCGGAACTGGTGGCCGCGGTCGCCCTCGAAGTAGAGCACCGCGTCGACCATGTGCTCGAGCACCCGCGGGCCTGCGATCTGGCCGTCCTTGGTGACGTGGCCGACCAGGAACAGCGCGGTGCCGCGCCGCTTGGCGAAGCGGATCAGCTCGTGCGCGCTGGTGCGCAGCTGGGTGACCGTGCCGGGTGCCGCCTCGACGCTGTCGACGAACATGGTCTGGATCGAATCGATCACGAGCAGCTGGGGGGCCTGCGGCTGATCGAAGGTCCCGAGAATGTCGCGCACCGAGGTCGCGGTGGTCACCTGCATCGGTGCCGCGGCGACCCCGAGCCGGGCCGCGCGCAGCCGGATCTGATCAATCGATTCCTCGCCGCTGACGTAGGCCACGGACGCGCCAGCCTTGGCGAGCGCGGCGCCGGCCTGGAGCACGAGCGTCGACTTGCCGATCCCGGGATCGCCGCCGATCAGGACCGCCGAGCCCTCGACCAGGCCGCCGCCCAGCACCCGGTCCAGCTCCTCGATCGCGGTCGAGAGGCGGGCCGGTCCCTCGGATGCGCCGGCCAGGCCGAACAGCTCGAGCCGCTGCGCGGCGCCCGCGCGCAGGCCCTTTGGCACCAGCGCCGGCGCGGTCTCCTCAGCCAAGGTGTTCCACTCGCCGCAGGCCTCGCACCGGCCGGCCCACTTGGGCCAGACCGCGCCGCAGCTCTGGCAGACGTAGCGATGATCGGGTCGGGCCATGGCGCGGGTACGTTCACGGGCCATCAAAGTCGCGTCGATCGGTCGGACGACGCTCGGAGAGCGCCGCGATACGCTTGACGTACCGCGTCAAAGACGCTATTTTTGAGCATGATCCGGAGCTTCAGGGACAAACGCGCGGAGCGGCTGTTCGATGGCGACCGGATCCTCGAGTTCCAGGGGTTTGCTCGACAGGCCGAGAAGCGGCTGCGTCTCCTCGATGCCGCGGACAGTCTGCACGCCTTGAGGATGCTGCCGAGCAACCGGTTTGAAGCCCTGAAGGGTGATCGGGCTGGACAATATAGCATTCGGATCAACCGGCAATGGCGCATCTGCTTCGAATGGCGTGACGACGACGCCTGGCTGGTCGAGATCGTAGACTATCACTGAGGGAGCGAGAGATGGCGCGGACGCCGATTTACCCGGGTGAGTTCCTGCAGGACGAGCTGGAGGAGCTCGGGATCAGCGCCGCCGAGCTGGCCCGGCGCATCCACGTGCCGGCCAACCGGGTTTCCCAGATTCTGGCCGGCAAGCGCAACATCTCGGCCGATACGGCGCTCAGGCTCGGCCGCTGGTTCGGCACCGGCCCCGACATCTGGCTGAACCTGCAGAAGGCCTACGAACTCGACCTCGCCCGTCAGCAGATGGGCGCCGCGATCGAGGCCATCGAGCCGCGAGTCGCGGCATAGGCCGGAATGCCATTCGGGACGTCTCCACCAAGATCTGGTCCGAAGGTCAGCCGACCCGGCGGCTGCCGGGGGGGCCGCCGAACAGCGCGCGCATGCGGGCGAGAATCTGCTGCGAGAGCCGCTGGGTCTCCTGGGTCGCCTGCTCGCCGGTCTGATCGGGGCGGGTCTGGGCCTGGCGCAGGCGGCGCTCGGCGATCTGCCAGCTGAGCGCGCCGGCGAGCTCGGGCCGCGCCTCGAGCAGGGGCTCGATGTGCCGGCTGGCGATCTCGAAGGCGACCAGCTCGGTCAGCGCGCGCGCGGTCAGCGCGTGCGGGGCGCCGGTCAAGAGCGCCATCTCGCCGACCGGCTGGCCTGGATAGAGGCGCGCGCCGGCGCTGGCGGGACCGCCGTCCTCGGCCGCCAGCGCGATCTCGGCCACGCCCTCGGCCAGAATGAACATCGAACGGCCGGGCTCGCCCTGGCGGATCAGCGGCTCGCCCGGCCGGAAGTCGCGCGCCTCCATGCGCCCGGCGAGCTCGGCCAGCTCCTCCGGCTCGAGCGTGCGGGCGAGCAGATCGACCTTCTGGAGCAGCGCGAGCCGCGCCCCGGCCGCCGCCCAATCCCGGTCGCGCGCCGGCATGCGGGCGTGGAACACGTCCGCCTTCGGATAGGCGGGCTCGATCCCGGCCGTGGCGAGCCGGTCGAGGACCGACTTCAAGACGTTGCTGCGCGCGGTGTTGGGCGGCACCTGGCCCATCTTGATGTAGTAGCGCACCCGGTACTCGACGCCGCGCGCGCCGACCTCGCCGATCAGCACGCTCGGGGCCGGCTGGCCGACCGGGCCGCGCGGGCCGATCGCGGCCATCACGCCGCCGAGCAACAGGCGCAGGGCGCGGTCGGTCGGCACGCCGAAATCGAGCGGGATCGCGACGTCGAAGCGCGCGAGGCGATCGGGCTTGGAGTAGTTGGTGGTCACGAACATGCTCATCAGATTGTTCGGGATCACGACGGTCTTGGCGTCCTCGCGCTCGATCCGGGTGGTCCGCCAGTTGATGTCGACGACCCGGCCTGCGAGCGGCTCCTTGAAGTCGCGGTGGTGGACCTCGATCCAGTCGTCGATCTGATAGGAGCTGTCGAGGTTGATCGCGAGGCCGGTGAAGATGTCGAGGATGACGTTGCGCAGCGCGAGGCCGATCACCAGCGCCATGACGCTCGAGGCGGCGAAGAAGCCGGTCAGGGGATAGCCGAAGACGTTGGCGAGGATGCCGCCGAGCGCCGCCATGAAGACGATCAGCGTGAGCGCGTCGCGGACCAGCCGCGGCACCGCCCGGCCGAGGCCGCTGCGGGTCAGCTGATCCCGGAGCAGGCCATCGACGAGCCGGCTGACGCCCCAGGCGCCGGCGAGCCAGATGGCGGTCGGGATCGCATAGCCGAAGAGCGCGCTCTCGCCCGCGGTCCGCTCGCCGAAGACAGCGATCCAGGCCGCCGGGCCATAAACGGCGAGCCCGACCAGCGCCACGAGCAACAGGCCCGGTGCCCACAGTCTGGTGATCATTCGCGCCATCATCGCGCCGTGCCGCCCCGAAGTGCCCGAGCCGGCACTGTAGTCGAGCCGGCGGCACGCGACCAGCGCCCCCCTGGCTGCCCGCGGATGCGGCCGGCGCCGGGATCAGCCCGGCACGGCCCGGTCAGCCGGCGGCTTTGAGGTTACCGGCCCGGCTCCAGGCGGCGTCCCAGTCCTGCTCCAGGATGTCGGTGACCTTGCCGCCGCGTTCGAAAAACTTGTTCGGCACCTGGAAGATGCCGAGCACCAGGCAGCCCTCGGGCGACCAGGCCTGATGCCGGCTGCCGGCCGGCCGCCAGACGAAATCGCCGGCCGCGCAGCTGCCGTCGTCGTCGGCGAGCACGCCCTCGAGCACGAAGCTCTGCTCGGTCAGGGGATGCTCGTGGTCGGGCAGGCGCGCCCCTGGCGCCATCCTGATCAGCGCCGTGACCGACCCGGTCGCTTTGTCGAAATAGAGCGTCTTGGTCGAGATCCCCGGAAACCGGCTCTCCTCCCAGGGCAGCTGGTCGACGTCGACGAAACGCGACGCCGTGGGTCCCAGTTGCTCATGATTTCTCGCCTTCGGCGTAACACCCGCCATGCCCTCGCCTCCTCAACCGTGGTTTTGCGCAGCCGAACTCTACGCCAGAACGCCACGTCCGCGCCAAACGCAAAAGCAACCCCCGCCCGGTGGGAGTCGCTGGACCAGCGCTCAGATTCCGACGAGCTCGATCCGCGGCTCGAAACGCCGGAAGTCGCTCCGATTGGCGGTCAGCAGCCGGGTTTCGCCGTGCGCCAACATGGTCGCGACGATGTTGGCGTCGTGCACCTGGCGCCCTCCCATGGCAACGCTGCGGCAGAGATCGCCGAGAAGCGCGCCGACCTCCGGGCCGTCCTCGAGAACGTCGAAAGCCGCGACGAAGCGCGCTCGACGTCGGCCAATGCGTCGACCATCGGCAGCGGCTCGCTATCCCCACCCGGACGGGTCACGACGGACAGATACTCCCGAATCACCTGCCGACTGATGGCGATTTGCGCTTCGGAACCTGCGGTAGTTGCCAAAGCCGCGACGGCGCGGGCATGGAACGAACTCGTCGACCGGGTCGAATAGATCAGGACGTTGGTGTCGACGAACACGCCAGCTCAGCGCCCGTCAGAATCGTAGATGTCCTCGCGACGCAGCGAGACCGCATCATCCCAGTAGGCATCATGGACCGGCAGATCGAGGCGCCGGCGGCCCCGCTTCGGCTCCGGCAGCCGGATCGGCGCGTCGTACTCGCCGGGCGGCACATCGCGCGGTGCCTGGCCGGAGATGGAGCCATCCGGCGCGACCCGGATCTTGGCAAGGACGACGGACATTGGACCGATCCTTAGCAACCAGCCATGTCGTAGCACGGCGCCAGCGCCCAGCGCGAGTCGGCGCTTCGCGGCTTGGCGCCCTCAACGGTTCAACAGGGTCACAAAGCCATTGTTCACTCTGCGGGCGAAGCCGCTGGTCAAGCCGGCTCTACCGTTGCGGGAAAGCTTGCAGGTACCGTCGACGCTCGTATATCTCGCCATGCGGACCGCCGCTTGCGGCTGGAGCTTCGGGAATCGGTTGATGGTAGATGTGAACGATCTTGCGCAACATACGGAAAAACCGCCGTTTGTCCCGGAAAGGCAGCCGGACCCCGAGGAGATCCTGTTCGGCACCGAGGACGCGCCGGCGCTGCCGGCGATGAACATTTTTCCGATCGAGTGGCGGGTCGAGACGCCGAAGCTGCTTGAGATCTACGAGCAGGCGCGCGATCCCGGCTGGGCGCCTTCGAAGCTGCCCTGGGGCACGCTCGACGTCGGCGCCTTCAGCCAGGACCAGCGCTACGCCATCGGCTACTGGTTCGGTCTTTTGTCGGTTTTCGACAGTTCGGGGCCGGCGGTGTTCGCGCGGGCGATGATCCACACCTACGAGACCCACGAGGAGGACCCGATCCGCAAGTGTTTTTTTTCAGTGACCCGGGATGAGGTCAACCACGAGGAGGTGTGCGGGCGCGCGATCCAACTGTTCACGCCGGGCGGGCCGCTCGGGTTCGAGCCGCAGACGCCCTTGGGAAAACTCGCGCGCAACAATATCGAGTGGCTCTATCACAACGGCGCCCGCTACTGGGACGCGTTCAAGAAGGGGGTCCACAAATACCCGGTGCCCATTCTCTTCACTTCGTTCCTGTTCGGGGAGATGGCGGCGGCGACGCTGTTCCACGCGATGCACCAGCGGACCACGATCCCGGTGCTCAAGGAGGCGTTCCGCTGCATCGGCCAGGACGAGGCGCGCCATCTCGGCATCTGCCTGACGATCCTGCAGAAGCTGCTGCCGACGCTTGGGCCCGAGGAAAAACAGACGATCACGCGCCAGCTGCGCGCGGGCTTCGTGTTCCTCTCGGGCGTGTTGTATGAGCCACCGCGCGACTTCTGGGAGCTGCCGGCGACTTTCGCTCCGGCGCACGCGCTGCTCGAGGAGGCGGCCCGCAGCGCCGGCCTCGGCGTGCTGACGCTCGAGCAGCGGCGCGACAACTGGCGCCAGGCGGTGCTCAAGATGAAGGGTTTCGTCGAGCCCTATGGCATCGTTTTTCCCGCTCTTCCCGAGATCGGCGTCGAGGGCGAGACCGTGGCCTTCGACCCCGAGAACCTGATCCCGGTGTTCTGAGAGTCGCCGCCCGGCGTCAATACTGAATCCGGCGGGTGAGGGCACCGTCGACCACGAGGTTGGCGCCGGTGGTGAAGCTCGAGACCGGGCTCGCGAGGAAGACCGCCGCGTTCGCCACCTCCTGGTCGTTGCCCATGCGGCCCCAGGGATTGAGATCGAACGCCGTCTTGAACAGATCGGGCAGGTTGCGCTCGATCTGCTGCCAGATCCCGCCCTCGAAATAGATGTTCCCGGGGGAGACCGCGTTGACCCGGATGTGCTTGGGCGCGAGCTCGCTCGCCATCCGTGAGGCGTAGTGCACCAGCGCGCCTTTGAAGGTGCCGTAGGCCGGGCTCGTGAAGTCGAACTCGAGACCCGAGACGCTCGAGATCACGACGATCGCACCCGCCTGCGAGCGCTCGAGGTGGGGCAGCGCCGCGTCGACCGTGCGCACCGTGTGCATCAGGTCGACCTCGAACTCGTGCTGGAATGCCTCCTCGGTCCGGTTCATGTCGAGCGCGCTGACGTTGGCGACCACGATGTCGATGCCGCCGAGGTGCTTGGCGCTCGCCTCGACCCAGCCCTGGAGTGCTGCGCGATCGGTGACGTCGAGCGCCTGGCCCGACGCCTTGACCCCCTTGCCTTTGAGCGCCTCGACCGCGGCCGCGACGCCATCCGCGTTGCGCGCGCAGATCGCGACGTGGCAGCCCTCGGCCGCAAGCGTGTCGGCGATCGCCCGCCCGATCCCCTTGCTGCCGCCGGTGATGATCGCCTTTTTCCCGCTCAGCCCGAGATCCATCCCACAACCTCCCTCTGTCGCGATGGTTCGACCAATCCAGATACTTCCTTTCGACCGTGCCTCCCAGCGCGGATTGCGGGTTCACAATGGCGCCGAGGTGGACCTTGCCTGCCCGGGCCAGAGATCCGCTTTGTCCGCCGGCGTCCCGGATCGGCAGGCCGGACGGCGATCGGCGGCTGCCGGCGGCCAGACGATCTCGAGGCGCTCGAACACCGCCTCGATGCGATCATGCATGACGAACCCCTCGCGGGCCGCCTGGCCCCCGTTTGGTGCCGGCCAGAACGAGCTCGAGCAACGCATCCACGGTCTTCGGATGGTCGCCGACCGACACCACGGCGTAGTCGTCGTGCTCGAGCGGGGCGGCGCCCCTGAACGCGACCCCAGTGGCCTCGGTCGCCAGCGTCCTGCTCAGCATGACTCCTGCCTATCCCGACGTGGCCGTCGGCCTCGATGAGCTGCAGCCTGGATTCGCGCTCGTCGATCGGGCACGACATCTGTGATCCGATGACCCTCGACTCCGCAAGCTGGGCCGGTCGGAGAGTGGCATGCCGCGGGGAAAAATCGGCGCTCTGGCACTGGCCGGCCTCCTCGGTGCCACCGCGAGCGCGAGGGGTCTACGTGGTCGACCTGGGCGGCGCCGTGTACCGGATCGTCGGCGCCGGTCCTTGGTTCCCGGGAGCGGTCAAGGCACGGTCGGGGTGAAGCTGTCGGTCAGGATGCGCTCCGGGAGAGCGCCGAGCTCTCTGGCCTTGGCGACGGAGGCGTCGACGAAGCCGGGCGGGCCGGCCGCGAGCATGTGCCAAGCGGACAGATCGGGCAGCTCGTCCGCGAGCCAGGCCGGGATCCGGCCCGAGCGCCAGCCGGTCGCCGGGTCGACCGCCTCGGCGCGCGTCAAGGTGACCGTGTAGGAGAAGTCGGAAAAACGGTGCGTGAGAGCGTGCAGCGTATCGAGCGCGAAGACCTCGCTCCGGTCGCGGACCGAGAGGATCAGCCGGATCGGCCGGGCGAATCCGGAAGCGAGCGCGCGGCGGACGATCGCGAGGATGGGGGCTAGGCCCGAGCCGCCGGCGAGGCAGAGCACCGGGCCGGAGACGCCCTCGGGCAGCCGGAAGGTGCCGTAGGGCCCGTGGATCCGGACCGGGCTGCCGAGCCGTTCCGGCCCGTGCAGCCAGCCGCTCGCCTGGCCGCCCTCGTGGCGGGTGACGAAGAATTCCAGCAGACCGTCCGGCGGCAGGCCCTGATCGTCCGGGGCCGTGGCGATCGAGTACGTACGCGGCTTGGCAATACCCGGCGTCCTGAGCTCGACGTGCATGCCCGCCCGGTAGCGAAACTGGATGTCGGGCGCGAGTGCCAGGACGAGGCGGCGGATCGAGGGCGTCACCGGCTCGGCGGCGAGCACGGTGGCGATCGCCTCGATCGGCGCCGGCGGGGCTGTTTCGGAAGCATTGATGGTACCGTCGGTCCGGATGACCAGGGTCGGCGTCAGCGGTTTGCTCTGGCAGATCAGGCATTTGCCGGCCGCCTTCTCCTCGTCTGAGATCGCGAAGCTCATCACCCAGCCGTGGTCGACAGCACCCTCCAGCACCGTGGATTTGCAGGTGCCGCAGGCGCCGCCCCGGCAGTTGTGCGGTAGGCTGAGCCCGGCTGTGAGCCCGGCGTCCAGGATCAGTTCGCCCTCCGGGCACTCGAAGCTCTGGCCAGTATTGGCGACGGTGACCCGACAGGTCGCTGCGGCTCGCTGCTCCATCCTGCCATCCCGCGGCCGCGCGCCGCGTCATCCTGAGGAATTCCTGGACCGGTCGGCCGGTCCTTAGGTAGGCATCGTCCCGGACCGGGCAAAGGCCTGGCTGGCCTGGGCGCGGAGACCCCCTTGAGCCGATCGAGCTTCGATCTGATCGTGATCGGCGCCGGCACCGCCGGCCTTGCGACGGCACGCCGCGCGCTCGAGCTCGGGCTGACGACCACCATCCTGGAAGCCAAGGACCGGATCGGCGGCCGGGCGCACACCGACAGCGCGACCTTCGGCGTGCCCTGGGACCGCGGCGCCCACTGGCTGCACAACGCCGACCGCAACCCGTTCACGGCCTTCGCCGATGCTGCGGGCTTCGCCTACGAGCAGGCATCGACGCCACGCCGCTTGTGGAGCGAAGGCTGGGCCGACACGGCACGGCAGGCGGAGCTCGACGACTACTACGCCCGGGCCTTCGCTGCGGTACGAGCCGCAGGCGCGGCCGGCCTCGACCGCCCGGCGTCCGAGGTGATTCCGCCCCATCCGCGCTTTCGCGCGATGTTCGATTCGTGGCTGGCCGCGTTCGCCGGCGTCGACCCCGAGCGCCTGTCGACCCTCGACTACGCCCGCTACCAGGACGGCGGTGGCAACTGGCCGGTCGTGGACGGCTATGGCGCTCTGGTCGCCCGCTTCGGCCAGGGCCTGCCGGTCGATCTCAGGGCCCGGGCGCTACGCGTCCGCTGGGGCGGCAAGGAAGTGGCGGTCGAGACCGCGCGCGGCACCCTCGAGGGTCGCTCGGTGGTCGTCACCGCCTCGACCAGCGTGCTCGCGGTCGGCGGCATCGCCTTCGATCCGCCGTTGCCGGCGCGCAAGCAGGAGGCGTTCGCGGCGATACCGCTGGGCGAAGCCAACAAGGTCGCGATCGCCTTCGAGCGTGACGTCTTCGGCCCCGGCGACTCCTATCGTCTGCATATCGAGCACCGGACGCGTGAGGCGATCCGGTTCGAGTTCCGCCCCTTCGGCCGCAACCTCGCGCTCGGCTATCTGGCCGGCCGCTTCGCCGCCGAGCTGGAGGCCAAAGGCCCGGATGCCATGGCCGCTTTCGCGCTGGACCAGCTGGTCCAGGTCTTCGGCGCCGGCCTGCGCAAGCACACCCGGGGCGTCGCGAGCACCGCCTGGTGTGGCGATCCCGACATCCTGGGCGGCTACTCCTGCGCCCGGCCGGGCTTCGCTGACCTGCGCCCGAGGCTCGCCGAACCCTTGGCCGAACGGCTGTTCTTCGCCGGCGAGGCCTGCTCGCTCGAGGCCTATGGCACCGTCCACGGCGCCGCTTTGACCGGGGCCGCGGCTGCCGAAGCGATCGCGCGGGGTCTTCAGGGTAGGCCATCGACCGCCGTTGCGGGCCGCGCCGACCCGGCCTAAATGCAGAGCCGCGATGATTGGATGGGTGGCCGAGCGGTTGAAGGCACCGGTCTTGAAAACCGGCAGGGGTCCTGCCCCTCGTGGGTTCGAATCCCACCCCATCCGCCATTCATGACTTTAAATAACTGAATAAAAAGTGAGATTTGCAGATACGTCAGTTCAGACCCTACATTAATCCCCACGTCGAGTCCGGCGTTGCGCCCTCCGGGTAGCGTTATGAACCTCCTGGGAGGACATTCGCCGAGCAGGGCAGACACGGAGCGCAGCTGTTCCCCCGGTCGTTGCCGGACTGCCGGCGGCTGAATCTTAGTCGCAGCATCCCGGAGGGCAGGTCCTGAGACTCGAGCGGTCGTCATCACCCGAGTCTCCTTAGCCACCGTTTTCGTTCGCCGCCGAGCAAGTGGCACCTCCCACCAACGCTCATCCTTCCGGTGCCGGTTGACCATGACCGTCCGCCCGGCAAGGTCATCCATTGGACCGGCCGGACGATGGCCAACCTCACACGGTCGTCTTCTGGCTCGGTGCAGGCATCTGGTCAGCGCAGCGACGCAGATCTTGACGGCGTCCCAGCCTGATCCTATTAATCGGCTGTTTATCCTATATCCCCATAGGGGTTCGATTTCCGAGTCAACTTGGGGGAGGACCACGCGCAGCGGGCTTCCGTTTGCGCCGCGGCAACTTTCATTCGGAGAAAGTCAAATGCCTGCCAAAAAGCCAAGCGGTCTCAAACGGCTGCAGGGTACCTACCGGGTGGATCGAGCAAATCATTACGAACCTATGCCGCTTCGGGGAACATTGCCTTACCCGGCATGGCTCGATGATGTTGCTGGCCATTACTGGGACACGATTTCGGCTCAGGTTCATGGTATGTACGTGCTGACCGAGCTCGACGGTCATGCCCTGGCGCTCCTCTGCTCAGCGATGGCTGAATACCGGGCCACCCTGGCCGTCATCCTTACTGACGGGCCAACCTACGAATGCCTGACCAAGTCCGGTGACCGCATGCGCCGGCAGCGCCCTGAGGTCGCGATTGCCCAGGATGCATGGCGGTGGGCAAAGATGATGCTGGAGCAGTTCGGGCTGACCCCTGCTACTCGACCTAGGGTCGAGGCAGCACCTGAGGTTACCCACCAACCTTGCCTGTCCTGCGCGCCCTGGCGCGGACCTGGAGTGGATTTCGGACGGCGCTGCCCGATCTGGCCGTGCGCGAGCCCGACTTCTTGGAATCGTGGTGGACTCCTTCGCGGCAGCTTAACGATCGGAGGGCGGGCGATCGCGCGCAAGACACGCACTATCGAGCCTCCATCGCCCAAGGCAGCGACGCATTGCGCTGGATTATAGACCCGGGATCGGTATAGCTGTCGGGGAACATGCCCGGGAGCCGCGCAGGGAGCAGGCGGATGGCGAATACCGCATCGGGATCGATCCTGCCGCTCGCGCTTGCGTGCTGCTGTCTGCTGGCGGTCGGGGCAGCGGCCGCCGAGCGGTGCCCGCCCGCACTTACCCGGGCGATCCCGCCGCGGCCAGCGAAAGCGATGACCGGCAGCGACTTCGTGCGCGTGACCGCAGGCCTGAGCGAGGCCGACCGCGAGCCGGTCATCGCCCATGCGCTGCTCGCAGGCGACCTGCCGGCGTTCCTCAGGCGTCTCAGACCGGTCATGTTGCAGGGCACGGCCGGGGGCCGGCCGGTCCGGGTCACGATCTGCGTCACGCCCGACTATCTTGCGCTGGGCTCGGACGTCGACTTCCTGCGCATCCCCATGGCTCTGCCGACCGCGCTCGCGGTCGCCGGCCGCTTCGGCTTCGTGCTGCCGACCCCGAAAATGGTCGATGCGATCTACGAGCAGGCGGACGTCCGGCTGCAGCCGCGACCGTTGCCGGCATCTGACCGGATGCGCTCGAGCGCCTACTACTGGTGGCACGATCACGAGATCCGCGAACAGCGCTTTGCGCTAGCTGCGCCGCTCAGTGTGCTGGTCGCGGGCGACAAGAAGGATCTCGTGCTCACCAACCGGCTGCTTTTGAAGCCGGGGCGGGTCGCGATCTACGGGTGGCACCGCGGCAACGGCGATCCGATCCAGCCGCTCAGCACCGCCCACGGCGCGCGCTACGCCGACTACAGCCACGGCGTCCGGCTGGTCAGCGTCATCGCCTACGTCGACGGGCGGCCGACAGCGATCACCGATCTCCTCGGCGACCCGGAGCTCGCCGATCTGCTGAGCGACGAGGGGCTTATCGTCCACCTCGCCGCGCTCACCGGGAACCTCGCCGGCCGATCGCAGCTGGCGGACGCGCACTCGACCTGCACGATCATCGCCGTGTGCTGAGCCCGGCCAGGTAAACCGACGGCGAACGCGGCGCTCTGCTCGGTTTCATGCTTGACCCGCAATCCCATCGCTTCGCTACTTTCCGAGCCCAACGCCTCGCGTCCGCCGGGAAACGGCTGAGTTTCGATCGGCGCAGCATTGCCTCAGATTGATTGCAAGCCGTCTCATCGTGACCATAGACAACAAAGATTTTCTTGAGTGATTCCACTTTTGGTGTTGCCGGTGCTCCCGTGGTACTTGGAGCTGGTGCGCCGAGCGCAGCCTTTCCTCCCCTGGACATTGAAGCTGCCCTTGTCAAAGCAATTTACGATTGCCCCGTTATGCAGTCGTACCTGAGTGCCAGTGTTATTCGGGAGCCGACCCTCCTCGTCAATGCTAAATCCCATAGCTTCCAGCTTGATCGGATCTCATCAAGACTCATTGCTATTTCACTCGGCACTCATCGAGGAAGCTCGCAGCCGTCGGCGCTAGGACTACATCCATCTTCGATCTCAACCTCAGATGCCACATCCGTTCAGTTGGCGGCGTCAAGGCTTTTGCAGCAGCGGAAGCTGAGGTGGTAGTTGGCGTGGCTCTTGGGGTCCATGACCCGGCTGCCGTGCCAGTAGGGGGCGCGCCAGCGGCACCAGTCCTCATGCGCCCGGTAGGTGTCGAAGATGAACCAGCTGCCCTTCATCTCGGTGTAGCCGAGCTCGATGCTGCCGCGGCTCGCCATCTGGTCTTCCGCTAGCGGCAGGTTCATGTGCTCGGCGGCGTTGCCGTTCAGGTCGTAGACCTGAAGTGGGCTGTGGCAGCCCGGGAAATCGCCGGTCGGGTAGGTGTTCGAGCCGCATTTCGACCAGCCGCCGCCGTCGCAGGTCGAGCTCTTGTGGCCCGCCGCGGCGCACACGCCCTGTTGGTAGGAGAGACCATAGCTCCAGGTCTTGGCCCCCGCGTCGGCCTGGTTGTGGAGCTTGCGCAGGCGCTCGACTGCGGTGTTCGGGCTCACGCCCTTGGCGAGGTCGAAGCGATAGTCGGGCGGTTCGAGCGCGCCGGCGCACGCACCTTCCCATTCGTGCGCATCGCAGAGCCGCTTGCCGATCGCCTGGCAGATCTCGGCCGCCTCGCGGGCCTTGACCCAGACCACGGGGTAGGTGCAGGGGATGTCCGGGAACTCGAACTGGTCGATGCAGGCCCTGGCGTCCTCAGGGCGCTGGTGCGCCGGGTCGTAGAGCGGCGCCATGTACTTGCCGCCGCAAATTTTTTCGAACGCCGGGTCGGCGTAGTTCACGGATTGCTGAGCAAGCTTGGCCCGGCACTGCTCAGGGGTGACCGGATGCTCGGTGATCGCGGGGTTGCCCTGGCCGATCACGCCGGAGCCGGCGAAGATCGCGCGCAGGTCCGCCATCTGCCGCTCGGAGAGGTCGTGGACCGCCTGCAGCTCTTGGAACAGCAACTCGTTTCGCTGTGCGAGTTCGCTCGCCGCACCTGCGCCGGTGTCAAAGAGCATGACACCGACGACCACCACCAGCGTCTGCCACCTGCTCATCAGCGCCCCTCGCGTCGGACCAGGTAGAAGAAATCGCGGTTGTCGGGGAAGCCGATGAACCGGGGAATCAGCTCACCGTCGGCATCCTTGTCGACCTCCTCCATGCCCTGGACCAGATGCTGTACCACGACCCGGTCGCCCTGGCGCAGGTAGAGGGCAAGATAGGTGTGCTCCAGCGCGTTGATGTCGAGCTGCATCGCGTAGCGGCAGCCGTAGGCCTGGAAGACCCGGGCCATGGCCGAGGGCGTGGCGGTCGAGAAGTAGCCATAGATCAGGAAGCGGCGGCCAGCGCTTTCCTGCAGGCAGGCGCCGGCGCGCAGCGTGCGGAACTTGCCCTCGGCAGAGCCGGACCAGTTGCCCGCACCCCAGCGCGCGACCAGAGCGCCGGGCTCGGGCGCACTGGTCGCTGGATCAGGCTCGACCAGAGGCACGCCGTTCTGGCGCGCATAGCGGATCCTGGCGAGCGCGGGGTCGTCGGCGGCGGACCAGGTCTTCATGTCGACCGAGCCGTCGTCGTCGACCAGCAGGGTCGCAAGCCCCGGCTGCAGCTTGCTGAAGACCACGCCCGCTTCGATGAAGCCATAGTGACTACCCCCGTTCAGGGTCGCGAAATCGCCGTATTTGAAGGCGCCGTGCTCGCGCTTGAAGCCGCCGGTGAAGGCCGCGACGGTCCGGCCGACCAGCTCCGGGCTGACCATGCCGGTCGTGACCAGCGGCGCGGACGTGCCGATGCCGTCCGGTCCGGGCAGAGCGTCGTTCCGGACCGTGTCGGGCGGACGCGGCGACCAGCCGACCCGGGGATGATCCGTGCCCAGGGCAAAGCCGAGATCGAACGCCCCGAGGTCGAAGGCCACCAGGTAGTCGAGCGCGTCAGCCTCGACCGCATCGAGAGGGCTCGCGAGGCCCGGGTAGCTCTCGAGTATCTCCCTGGCGATGGCCTGCGGCTGCATGGCGCTCAAGTAGATGCCCGGCAGCTTGCTGACCTGATACCAGTGCCCGAGCGTGAGCTGACCCGAGGCCGGACCCGCGACATCGATGACGAGATGCTCGGGCGTCACGGCGCGCTCGGCATAGGCGGCGTCCACAGCAGCCGGTCTGGGGGCGCCCTCGGGCTGTGGTCCGGCATCAGAAGCCATGCTCGCGGTGCCCTTATCGACAAAGGCGTCGCGGAAGAACTCGTCGCGTACAAAGCCGACGATCTCCTCCCCGCTCCAGACGTAGTCCCGCAGGAAGTCGGTCACCCGCTCCAGGTCGGTCCGGTGCCCGGCGACCTGGTTGCGCAGATAGAGATGATCCTCGCAAAGGGGGGCATAGGGCAGGGACGAGTTGCTTGCCTGCTTCAAGGGGGTGGGATCACCCGACCAGAGGTCGCAGGCGAAGCTACCGTTGCCGGTCGAGACCAGGATGCCATGGGGCTGGCTCTCGGCCAGGCTCAGATGCTGCCCGCGCGGGTCGGGGTTCTCCAGGTGATAGCTCGCGCGCTCCCCGGCATCGCCCCAGTCCAGGGTCAGCAGAAACCAGGCGTTGATGTAAGGGTTGAGCCCGATCAGGGTGGCCGTGCCGCGGCGGTTTCCGGTCCCCTCGGCGGCAATCGACTGGCTGCGCCGGAACTGCTGAAGCTCGACGATCGTCTTGGGCACGTCCGCCCGATACCGGGCGGCCTGATCCGGCGGCGGAACGGCGGCCTGGTCGGCCAGCGCCGCCGTCGCGAGGGGCAGGCAAATGGCCAGAAGCAACTGCGCGGCCAGGCTTCGGTGCCACTCTGGGCGCGACCGCCAGCATAGGTCCAAGGCGGTCATGTCGCAACGAACAGGATCACGGCCATCAGGGCAATGAGGATCTGACTGACGCGATCGCGGAGCGCGAAGACCAGAGGGTCGTCGTGCATGCGGGCACGGTGCGCCATCAGCCACATGTAGCTGATCCAGTACAGCAGCAGCACGCAGACCAGCCAGATGAACTGCTGGCGACCATAGAGGGTATGCGCTGTGTCGCTGGTGATGTAGAGCGCGAGGACGAGGACCGCGAGATAGCCGCTGGCGCCGCCGAGCGCCGCGAGCAGCTCGCTGTCCTCGAGGAGGTAGGCGCGCGCGTGGGCGTGCAAGCCCTCGGTCGCACGCATGGCGACCAGCTCGGCGTAGCGCTTGACCATGGCGAGGCTGAAGAACAGGAAGACGCAAAACGCGAGGAGCCAGGCCGTTGGCGGAATGCCCACCGCAGCCGAGCCGGCCATGACGCGCATCGTGTAGAGCCCGGCCAGCACCAGCACGTCCAGGATGACCAGGTCCCTCAGGCGGACGGAATAGGCCAGCGTGAGGACATAGTAGACCGCCAGAACACCGAGAAAGGACGGCGGCAGGAGGAGCGCGCAAGCGACCCCGGAAGCCAGGAGAACCGGTATCAGGCCGATGGCGTGAGCCGGACGCACCCGTCCGGATGCCAGGGGCCGGTTCTTCTTGCGCGGGTGGTGCCGGTCGCTCGACAGGTCCATCAGGTCGTTGAGGATATAGGCGCTCGAGGCGCAGAGGCTGAAGGCCACCAGGGCCAGGAGTGCCTGCCCGAGCAGATCGTCCTCACCGAGACGATGGGCAGCCATCAGAGGCACGAACACCAAGATATTCTTGAGCCACTGATACGGGCGGAGCGCTCTGAAGTAGAAATACAAGCTCGAGGACCCTCCCTCGAACACGCGCGCCACGCTGGTCGTCCTGGCCACCTCGGCGGACAGCCCGGATGTCGGCCGGACGAGGATCGCCTCCCGAGCCGCATGCCACACGGCGCGGTCGCGCCAGCTGCCGCCCGCGTAGTCGAAGCCCTGCGCGCCGAACTCGGCGACCAGCCGGTTCCGCTTGCGATCCCCGGTCAGCTCCGTGGTGCCGTCGCTCGCGAGGACGGCATCGAACAGCCCGAGGTGGCGCGCGACCTCCTGAGCCACCCTCTCGTCGGCGGAGGTGGCCAGAACTATGGGCACGCCCCGGCGCTTTTCCGCCTCGAGGAAGCCGAGCAGATCACGGTCGTAGGGGAGGGTGCGGACATCCGGAGCGGCTTCCTCGGCCAAGCGACGCTTGAGGCAGGCCCTGCCCCCTGCGAGCCAGAAGGGCACCATCAGAAGACGGAGCGGCCTGCGCTTGGCCAGCGTGAACAGGGCCTCGATCAGCAGATCGGTGCCGACCAGCGTCCCTTCCAGCCCCACGACCAGCGGTATCGGGCGCTCCGCGACGTCCGTCCGTCGATCAGATCGGGGCACTACAAGCTCCATCCTGATGCCCTGTGCATCCAGCCGTCTCACCTCGGCGCGCCACAGGGATCGCTCGGGGCCGATCACTTCATCTCGATGATCGGCCTCGTCCTCGCCAGCGGTTACCATAGCCGAAAAAGCGCCCGAGGCTAAAAGAGGCGCTTGGCAAGTCGCAAAATGCCCTGCTTCCACGGCGCGCGATGCGAGATGCCGGACGTGCCGCGAATCCGGTCGCGATTGGCGACGTACCAATCGTAATTGCGAATCAGTGCCTCCTGGTTGGAGTATCTCGGAACCAAGCCGAGCCGGGTCTCGATGCGCTCGATGGAGACGAAGCTGTCTTTCGCCGCGGTCTCGTAGACCCATCGGTAGAGCGGCGAGAGTCGTAGAGACTCGAGGACCTTCAATGTCCAGATCAGAGGGCGGGCGGGAAACCCGATGACCCGCTTACCGTGGCCGGCATGATCGAGCACCGCCTGGAAGTCGTCGCGCATCGTGCCGAACGCCTTGGCGCCGACGTTGAAGGTGTCGTCGACAAGTCGCCGATCGCCGGTCGCGCACAGATGGATGGCCTGGCACAGGTCCTCCACGTCGAGCAGCTGATAGCGGTTGTCGCCCGCACCAAGCAGCGGGAAATTCCGGCCGTCGAACGCCCAGTCGTAGAGGAGCTCGAACACCCCGAGCCGTTCCGGACCGACGAAGGTCTTGGGCCGGATGATGGGCACGCAGAGACCCTTGGCCCGGTAGTCCAGACAGAGCTGTTCGGACCGGATCTTCGCTTCGCCGTAGGGGCCGACCCCTTCCAGGCGATCGTGCTCCAGGAGCGGATGGTGGTCCGGGATGCCGTAGACCGCGGTCGACGAAATGTGGATGAACCGCGAGACGCCGTGGTTGGCCGCGCTCTCCAGGAGGATGCGCGTGCCCTCGACGTCGGTCGAGAAGATCTCGTCCCGACGGTAGAGCGGCAGCGCGGCGGCGCTGTGGACGACGATGTCGACCCCGGCCATGGCGCGGTCGACGACCGCCCGGTCTCGGATGTCGCCCTGGATCACCTCGACCGCGTCCCGCTCGCGATAGTCGAAGGGCGCGATGTCGAGCGAGCGCACGGCGTATCCGTGCGCCAGCAGGAAGCGCACCAGGTTGATGCCGAGGAAGCCTGAGCCGCCGGTGACGAGGTAGAGCATGCCGATCACGTGAGGCTGCTATGGCCGACCAGGGCGATGCCGAAAACGAGCAGTGTCAGGCCCAGCATCTGGAGCGGTGTCACGGTCTCCCGCAGGACGAAGACCGAGATCGAGACGACGATGATCACGCCGCCCGCGACCATGATCGGATAGGCAGTCGACAGGTTCAGCCGGGTGAGCGCCGCGATGTAGAAGACGACGTTCAATGCGAACAGGAGCAAGCCGGCCAGAAGGTAGTGGTCCGAGACGAGGCGGCCGAAGAATCCTGGCTCGTCGATCCGGCCAAGCTGCGTCGTGCCGATCTTGAGCAGGACGTTGGCGGCGGCGTTGAGCGTGAGGGCGACGACTAGAAACAGGTAACCCATGAGGTGTTCGCTCGCAGGGCGGCGGTCTTTGCCGCGGTCCGGGCGGCCTGCGGTCGTGCGCCAGGAGCGCGCCGCAGCGCAGCCGGATCGAGGTCCGGTCGTCACGAAATGTATATTGATTCTGGTCGACGGCGAAGGCCCGAAGGAGCTTTAAGGGCGCAGCCAAGGCTCCGCGCCGGATCAGCTGCTGAACAGCACCGGGAGGGTCGCCTCGCGCAACAAGTGCCGGGTGGCGCCGCCGAACACCAGCTCGCGCAGTCGGCTGTGACCGTAGGCGCCCATCACCAGCAGGTCGGCGCCGTGCGCGGCTGCCTGCGCGAGCAGGACCTCGCCGGCATCGCGGTCCGGCCCTTCGATCCGCTGCGGCTCGACGGTGACACCATGGCGCCGCAACATGGCGGCACCGGCTTCGACGCTGTCCGCCGCCACCTCGCCGATCGCCAGGAGGATCACGCGCTCGGCCTCGCGCAGAAAGGGCAGCCCCTCATGGACGGCGCGCGCGGCCTCGCGCGATCCGTTCCAGCCGACCAGGACCATCAGGCCAAGGTCGATGGAAGCGTCCGTCGGCAGCGCCAGCACGGGAATGCCTGCGGCGGTCACGAGCCGATCAAGCACGTCCGGCACTTCGGTGCCCCCGGCCTTGGCGCAACTCGCGAGCACCAGATCGGCAGTCTTCGCGGCCTCCGCCAAGAGATCGTCCCGGTAACCCTCGGCTTCCTGCCAGAGGGCGTTGGCGCCTTCGCCACAGAGGTTTCGAAAAGCTGCGTGGACCCGGTCCCTGATCTCCTGATTGGCGGCCCGCTGCGCCTCGATGAGGTCTGTCCCGACATAGGCCGCGGCTTCGCCGTAGGCGCCGGGGATGAACGGCGGCAACATCACGTGCATGCCGACCAGCACTGCGTCAAAACGCCCGGCGAGGTTCCGCGCGACCTGCAGGCGCGGCTCGAGCCCGCTGTCATTAGCAAGATCGACCAGGATGGTACGGTAGACCATGGGAGCGACCCCTCTGCTGGCTACTTCGGAACACGGGTCTCGCAGCAGCACCATGGAGCGCATTGCGCTGGATCAAGCAGGCTCGAAGGATCAAGGCGCTGCTTCGATTCAGGCACCGCGCCGCCCGGCAGCCGCTACAGTTAGTCCAGGCCTTAATCGTGGGATCGCGGGTCCTTGGCTCGTCGGTCATCTTCATGGAGTTGACCCTGGTTGGCGGGGCCCTGGCGCAGCCCGCACGGAGACATCTTGCTTTGTAACGTTCAACCGCAGACCAGAGCTTGAATTCACGTCAACCGCGCGCCGCGACGCACCTGCCATTCTCCTCCTCGGGAAACTGATCGGCATGGAGGTCGAGGTAAAGCATCAAGGGGAGATACCGCACCAGCCGCGGCGCGACCGGCTGATCCGGGAGCACGTCCACGACCCCTACAAGACGCGACTGAAGCTGCCGGAGCCCACCGTCTGCCCGCAGTGCGGTGCCGTCTTCCATGACGGACGCTGGCGCTGGGGACCGCGACCGTCGCGCACGAGGAGCTCTGCCAGGCGTGTCACCGGATCAACGACCACTACGCGGCGGGCGAGGTTACGATCGCCGGCATCTTCGCGCTGCGCCACAAGGACGAGATCCGGCATCTTGCGTGCCACCAGGAGGAGCAGGAGAAGGCCGAGCATCCGCTGCACCAGATCATGGACATCGAGGAGCAGGGCGATGCGATCGTGGTACGGACCACCGACATCCACCTGCCGCGGCGAATCGGCGAGGCACGGCGGCACGCCTATCACGCCGAGCTCGACTTTCGCTACGAGGAGGAGGCCTATTTCCTCTGCGTTCACTGGACCCGCGGCCGCTGACCGCGGCCTTTGAGCAGAGCTGACCGTATTGCTCGGAAGGCGTCATCCCAAGCGTCGACCAAGGGGGTGACGTCGACATTCTGCATGATCTCGGCGTGGAATTCGGTCTGCGCCAGCTTGAGCTCGGCCGCGGACAGCGGCCGTTCGGACATCACGTGCACGGCGATCAGCTCGGCGCCGAGCGGGCTCGCGAACTCGACGGCGAGGTCCAACGCCCGCGCTGTGTGTGCTCGGAACGATCGACGGGCCACCAGAATTCGCTCGATGAACATGGCTTCGATCCGCTGCTGCCTGCGAACCTGGGGGCATTTCTCTCGACGATAAGCCTAGGGGGGCGCAACGCGCGGTTCTTTGACCTGGGTCAATGCCCGCGCAGATTGCAGTCGAGAGTTTGCTTGGCATCCAATTTTTTGGGAGGGCGATCCATGCTGGTCAAAGAGCTCATGAAGCGTGCGGTGGCGACCGTCGGTCCGGACACCCCGCTGGCTGGGGCCGCCCGCAAAATGCGCGACCAGGACGTCGGCTGCCTGCCGGTGGTCGACGGAGAGCGGTTGCTCGGCATCATCACCGATCGCGATATCGTGCTGCGCGGCGTGGCCGAGGCGCTGGACCCGCACCGTGCAGGTGTGCGCGCGGCGATGTCGACGATAGCGATCGCCGGCTCGCCCGAGCAGACCGTGGAGGAGGCCGAGGAGATGATGGAGGTCCATCGAATCGCCCATCTGCCGGTGGTCGATCGGCGCGGACGCATGGTGGGGCTGGTGTCGCTGCGCGACCTCAGCGGCCGACTGGCGAAGTGCAAGCCCCACCAGGTGACGTTCTATAAGCGGCTCGCGACCAGCTCGGGCCACGTCCACAACGTCGAGATCGGCAGGGTCTACCTGTCGCCGGCGATCGAGAAGGAGGACGCGGTGCCGACGGCCCTCGCCAGGTTCGCCGACGACCGCGGTCTCGCGCGCTGGGAGGACGCTGCCGACCTGTACGAACTCAAGAGGGACGGCTGAGGTGACCGGAGGTCAAGGCCAAGCCTGTCTGCCGGCAAGGAAAGCGCCATGAACTCTGAGAAGGCCAGGGCTGCGCCAAGCGCATGATCGGCCGCGGCCGGGCTCGCGGCGTGTCACGGCGGGCACCTTACCGGCGTCTCTACCCATGGTCGAGTGATCTCTGAGCCCGGTCGAGGCGATGAGTGTCCTGGAGCTGACCAATCAGCAAATCGCTGCCCCCTGATGCAGGGCCTCCAATCTGATCTCGATCTGGCACGCCGTCATTCCGCTTGGCCCACGCACTGCATCACCTCGATGCCAAGCAGGTCAATCAGGGGAGAGGTTCCAGCAGGCATCTCATCATGTCGCGTTTGCGTCTTTGCGATTTCGAGCGAAATCCACCACCCAGCAAGTGCGCGCCGCTCTCGCTGGAGGCTGCTTGTGCGGCGGCAGCGGTCGCCCGCCAGGTTCTTCGCGAACTGACGTCCCAGGCCGGCGACCTGTGGTCGAACCCTCTCTGTGTGCGATTTCAAGGACTTAAAATACCACATCATCTGGTGAATAGATGGAGAACCGCTGATTCTCCAAGGTATCCAGGCGGGGCGGTGCGCGGCCTGCGAATCGGTCTTCAATCCGTTGGTTCAGGCCGCTAACAGCACTGGACGGGAATCCCGGGAAAGGCGGTCGGTAGGGCGGCGAGCAGGCCCGCGCCGCCGTCGACGCAGAGCATCTCGAGGCGCGCGCCGGTCAGCCCGCAGCGGATCAGATCGCCGAGGAACAGTTCCCACCGGGCGGCGCTCGCGGCGGTCGCGTGACGGAAGTCGATGACCTCTTTCCTGCCGTCGGGGCGCAGGCCCAGCGCCACCAGCACGGGCCTGGCAAGGGCGCCGGCGCGGGTCTTGCGTTTGAGCACCACGCCATCCAGGACCAGCACCCGGTACTGGTCCTGCAGCGGCCGCTGATGGAAGGCGGCTACGGCGGCATCGAGCTGCCTGGCGACCTGGCTGACCACTCGCCGCTCCGGGGCGACCACCGGAGGTCGCCCCTGGGAGCCAGGCGAGGGACTGATCGGCTGGCCGAGGATCGGCAGCAGCGCTCTCGCCACCTTACGCGTTGACAGCCCGAGGACGAAGCAGGCGAGGATCATCCGGTCGAGGTCGCGCACCCGGCGGGCGTAGGCCTGGACCACCCGCAGCGCGCTGAAGGTCCGGGTGCGCGGCACGGCGAGCTCGATCCGGCCGAGCTCGGTGAGCAGCCCGCGCCGATAGCAACCGTTGCGCCGGTCCGCCTGGCCACGTTCGGCGAGGCGCTCGAGGGGCCGGTCGACGGCCTCGGCCATGCAGCTGAGCCAGCGCTTGGCGGGCGGCGCCGCGGTGGTCCTCGCCCCATTCGACGTTCTCCGCCTGCATGGCCTTCATCATGCGGAACGCTGCTGGGAGGCTCTTGATCGTCGCAGCTTGCGGCATTGGGGGTGCTCCATCTTGCGGGTCTCATCAACGCCGCCGGGAGTACCCCCTCCCGCCTCTGACACAAACTCCTAACGTCACCTCGCATGGCGGCTTCTTTACAAGCTCAGCGTCGTACGCGAACATGCGGGCCAATGCAGCGCCCGTCCCGAGCGCAGCGCTGAGGACGAACCCACTTCAGGGAGTACGGAGGGATGACGACGAGAATGAAGGCGCCGCCCGTGCTCGCCGCCGGGGCGGTCGCCGTGGCGATCGCCGCGACCGGCGCACTCGCACAAGACAAGTGGTCCTATCCGGTCGAGGTCTGGAATCCGCCGTTCGACATGGCGAGCCCGCGCACCACCGTCGACTACCAACCGCTGGAGAAGGCCGACAAGAAGTGGGACATCTGCGTCTCCTTCCCGCACATGAAGGACCCTACTGGCTGGCGGTCGACTACGGCGTGGTCGAGGAGTCCGAGCGTGAGGGCGTCAAGATGCACCTGGTCGAGGCCGGCGGCTACACCAACCTCAACAAGCAGATCTCGCAGATCGAGGACTGCGTGGCGGCCGGCGCCAAGGCCGTGGTCATCGGCGCGATCTCGCTACGACGGTCTCAACAACCTGGTCGAGGAGATCCGGGCCAAGAAGATCCCGGTGATCGACGTGATCAACGGCATCTCGTCGCCCGAGCATCGTCCGCCAAGTCGCTGGTCTCCTTCGGCGAGATGGGCTTCAAGGCGGGCGAATACCTCGCCAAGCTGCACCCGCGGGCAGCCGCGCCGGTCAAGGTCGCCTGGTTCCCGGGCCCGCCCGGCGCCGGCTGGGTCGAGGCCGGCAACACGGGCTTCCTCGACGCCGTCAAGGACAGCGCCATCGAGGTCGTCGACACCAAGTACGGCGACACCGGCAAGGAGGTGCAGCTCAAGCTGGTCGAGGACACGCTGGAGGCGTATCCCGACATCAGCTACATCGTCGGCACCGCGGTGACCGCCGAGGCGGCGATCGGCCTGCTGCGCTACGCGCGGGCTCGAGGATAAGATCAAGATCGTCTCCTACTACTTCACGCCGGGCGTCTATCAGGGCATCCAGCGCGGCCAGATCCTGGCGGCGCCCACCGACTCCGCGGTGATCCAGGGCCGCATCGCGATCGACCAGGCGGTGCGCATCCTCGAGGGCAAGGACTATCTGAAGCACGTCGGCCCGGCCCTCTACGTGATCGACAAGTACGAACATCGAGCACCTTCGACCGGTCGCTCGTCGCTGGCGCCGGACGACTTCAAGCCGGTCTTCTGGTCAAGAGTGAGGCCGCAAGGGGCCGATGTCGGCCGCGGCGATGACAGGATGCGCGAGCTCGCCCGCACAGGCGGGCGCGCCGCCTGCTCCGCCTCGAGGCGATCACCAAGCAGCTTTCCCGGCGTGCTCGCGCTCGACCAGGTCGATTTCGACCTGCAGGCCGGGCGAGGTGCATGTCCTGTTCGGCGAGAACGGCGCCGGCAAATCGACGCTGATCTCGCTCGTCGCCGGCGCGCTGCGGCCCGATGCCGGGCGGCTCGCTTTCCGCGGCGAGCCGATCGAGCTGCACTCGGTGCACCAGGCCCGCCCGCTCGGCATCAGCGCGGTGTTCCAGGAGTTCTCCCTGGTGCCGCAGATGACGGTCGAGGAGAACCTCTTCCTCGGCGCCGAGGCGACCAGCAGCGGCCTGCTCGACAAGGGCGAAATGCACCGAGGCGCCGAAGCGATCCTCGCCCGGCTCGGCTTCCCGCTCCGACCCGGCCAGCAGGTCGCCTCCTGTCCCGCGCCGAGCAGCAGATGGTCGAGATCGCCAAGGCCTTCCGCTCCGAGCTCTCGGTCCTGATCCTCGACGAGCCGACCGCCTCGCTCACCGAGCGCGAGACCGACCGGCTGTTCGCGCCTGATCGAGCAGGCCAAGGCGCGACGGCGTCGGCATCATCTACATCACCCACCGGATCAGCGAGATCCGCCGCATCGGCGACCGCATCACGGTGCTGCGCGACGGCCGCTACGTCGCCACGGTGCGCGGCCGACACGGCCGAGGAGGAGCTGGTGCGGCTGATGACCGGCCGGGTGATCGAGCAGATCTTCCCGCGGATCGCCTGCAGCCCGGGGCGCACCCTGCTCGAGGCCGAGCACCTTTCGACCGCCGACGGCGCGGTCAGCGACGTAGGCCTCACCGTGCGCGCCGGCGAGATCGTCGGGCTCGCCGGGCTCGTCGGCTCGGGCAAGTCCGAGGTCGCGCGCGCCTGCTTCGGCTTACTGCCGCTCGCCGGGGGCCGGGTGAGATTCGAGGGGCGCGGACGTGACCGGAGCCAGCCCGCGGCAGATGCTCGAGCGGGGCTTCT
The DNA here is from genome assembly GCA_963757395.1 of uncultured Alphaproteobacteria bacterium. Classification (GTDB taxonomy): domain Bacteria; phylum Pseudomonadota; class Alphaproteobacteria; order Geminicoccales; family Geminicoccaceae; genus DATAOG01. Next base: position 12,904 of record CAVWRK010000022.1, on the reverse strand, counting down.
TCTACCTGCCGCCCGACCGGCGAAGCGAAGGTCTCGTGATGATGCGCAGCGTGCGCGAGAACATGTCGCTGCCCTCGCTCGATCTGCCCGCATTCTCGTCCGGCCCCTGGCTGAAGCGCGCCACCGAGCGGCAGGTGGCGCAACGCCTTGCCGAACGCCTCAACCTGCAGCCGCCGCGGATCGAGCGCGAGGTCGAGCACTTCTCGGGCGGCAACCAGCAGAAGGTGCTGCTGGCGAAGAGCCTGACCCGCGAGGTCCGGCTGTTCGTGTTCGACGAGCCGACGGTCGGCGTCGATGTCGGCACGCGGGTCGCGATCTACCAGTTCATCAGGGAGTTGTGCGAGGGCGGCGCCGGGGTCCTGCTGATCTCCTCCGACCTGCCCGAGATCTTGCACCTCGCGCACCGGGTCTACGTGATGTACCGCGGCACGCTCCGGGCCGAGCTTGCCGGCGCCGCGATCAACCAGGAGACCGTGCTCGGCCACTTCTTCGAGCGCGAGGCGGCATGACCCAGGCCGGGACCGAGCCCGACCTGAGGGTCGCCCCGGCATCCGCGAGCCCGGCGCTGCGCTTCCTACAGGTCGCCTTCGTGCGCCTGGGCGTGCTGCCGTTCCTGCTCCTGATCGCGCTCGTCGTCTTCGCCCTGCTCTCGGACAACTTCCTCACCCAGCGCAACCTGCTCAACGTCGCCCGCCAGTCGACCTACCTGATCATGGTCTCGATGGGGCAGATGCTGGCGCTGCTGACCGGCGGCTTCGATCTCTCGGTCGGCACCACGCTCGCGCTCACCTCGGTGGTCTGCGCGACCGCGATGGCCGCGGCCTCCGGCGCGATGCCCGACGCCGTGGCGCTGGCGATCGCGCTCGGGCTGCTCGCGGGCTTCGCCGCCGGGCTCGCGATCGGCATCGTCAACGGCACCGGCGTCGCGCTGCTCAGCGTCTCGCCGTTCATGATGACGCTCGGCATGGCCTCGATCGGCTTCGGCATCGCGCTCTACATGACCGGCGGCGTGCCGGTCTACGGCATGCCGCCGGCCTTCGGCGACGTGTTCGGCTTCGGCAGCTGGCTCGGCATCCCCGCGCCGGTCTACTTCACGGTGGCGCTGATCCTGTTGCTCTACCTCCTGGTCAACTGGACCCGGCTCGGGCGCTACTTCTACGCCGTCGGCGGCAACGTCAAGGCGGCCAGCCTCTCCGGCATCAGCACCCGGCTGACGCTGTTCATCGCCTACGTGCTGTGCGGGGGCATGGCCTCGATCTCGGGGCTGTTGCTGACCGCGCGGATGGAGACCGGCGAGGCCAACATCGGCGCCTCGATGCCGCTGGAATCGATCGCCGCCTGCGTGATCGCCGGCGTCAGTCTGCGCGGCGGCGTCGGGCGGGTCGAGAACGTCGTGCTCGGCGCGCTGTTCATCGGCCTGGTTCAGAACGGCATGAACCTCGCCCGCATCGAGTCGTACCTGCAGACCGTGGTGATCGGCGTCCTGCTGATCCTCGCCGTGGTCGCGGACCAGCTCCGCCTGCGCTACCTGACGGGCGCGCGGGACTGAGCACGAGACGGATCGGCCTGTCGCGCTCGCGGCGGGACTGCTAGGAGAGAGGGCAAGCAACCGTCTGCAAAGGGAGCTTCGCGATGGCAGTGGTGATCAACTGCGACATGGGCGAGGCCTTCGGGCTCTACAAGATGGGCGACGATGCGGCGATCATGCCCCTGATCACGGTCGCCAACGTCGCCTGCGGCTTCCACGCCTCCGACCCGGTGGTGATGCACAAGACCGTGCGCCTCGCCAAACAGCACGGGGTCAAGGTCGGCGCGCATCCGTCGCTGCCCGACCTGCAGGGCTTCGGGCGCCGCGAGATGAAGATCCCGCGCGCCGAGCTCGCCGACATCATCATCTACCAGGTCGGCGCGCTCAAAGGGTTTCTCGACGCCGAGGGCATGCCCCTCAACCACATCAAGCCGCACGGCGTGCTCTACGGCATGGCGGCGCGCCAGGAGGAGGTGGCGCAGGCCGTGAGCGATGCCGCCCTGACCTTCGGGGTGCCGCTCTACGGCATGGCCGGGACCCTGCACGAGACGATCTATGGCGCCCGCGGTCTGGCCTTCGTCTCGGAGTTCTACGCCGATCTGGACTATGACGGCGACGGTCGCCTGATCATCACCCGCGAGCATGTCGCGGTCGATCCGGAGGCGGCCGCCGCCAAATCGGTGCGCGCGATCGAGCAGGGCAAGGTCGAAAGCGTGGCCGGCAATGACATACCGGTGCGCGCCGATGCGGTCTGCGTGCACTCCGACACCCCGAACGCGGTCGCGATCGCGAAGGCGGTGAAGCGGGCGCTCGCACCCTACATGGATCGGGCGGCCTAGCCGCATGAGGCGGGTGCTGATCGCGAACCGCGGCGAGATCGCCTGCCGCATCATCAGGAGCTGCCGGGCGCTCGGCCTCGAGACGGTCGCGGTCTATTCCGAGGCCGACGCCGATGCGCTGCATGTCGAACTGGCCGATCGTGCCGAGCCGATCGGTCGGGCCCCCGCGCGCCAGAGCTATCTCGACATCGAAGCGGTGATTGCGGCCGCGCGGGCCGCAGAGGCCGACGCGATCCACCCGGGCTACGGCTTCCTCGCCGAGAACCCGCGTTTCGCCGCTCGGGTCGAGGCCGAGGGTTTCGCCTGGATCGGGCCGCGGCCCAAGACCATCGAGGACATGGGCGACAAGGAGCGGGCGCGCCAGCTCGCCAGGGCCGCGGGCGTGCCGGTGCTTCCGGGCAGCCCGCGCTTCGCGCGCGGGGACTTGGCCGGGCTCGAGGAGGCGGCCCAGCAGGTCGGTTACCCGCTCCTGGTCAAGGCTGCGGCCGGCGGCGGCGGCATCGGCATGCAGCGGGTCGAAGAGCCCGAGAAGCTGCGCGGCGTGGTCGAGTCGACCCAGACGATGGCCGAGCGCGCCTTCGGCGACGGCACGGTCTATCTCGAGCGCTTCATCCCCAAGGCGCGCCATGTCGAGATCCAGGTCTTCGGCCTCGGCGACGGCCGCGCCGTGCATCTGTTCGAGCGCGACTGCTCGATCCAGCGCCGCTATCAGAAGATCATCGAGGAGACCCCGGCACCCGGGCTCGCCGACGCGACCCGACGCGCCATGAGCGAGGCTGCCACCGCGCTCGCCGCGCAGGAGCGCTATCGCGGCGCCGGCACGATCGAGTTCGTGGTCGACGCCAAGACCGAGAAGTTCTTCTTCCTCGAGATGAACACCCGCATCCAAGTCGAGCATCCGGTGACCGAGATGACGACCGGCCACGACCTGGTGGCGCTGCAGATCCGCCTCGCCCGCGGCGACAACCTGTCGGAGCTGACCCAGGACGGCATCCGGCAGGAGGGCCACGCGATCGAATGCCGGATCTACGCCGAGAACCCGGCCAGGATGTTTCTGCCGTCGCCAGGGCCGCTCGAGGTCTTCCGCCTGCCCGAGCCGGGCGAAGGGCTGCGGGTCGACGCCGGGGTGCGCGAGGGCGATCGGATCACTCCGCACTACGATCCCCTGATTGCCAAACTGGTCTGCCGCGGCGCCGATCGCGGCCAGGCCATCGAGCACAGCCTCGCGGCGTTGCGCGCGAGCGCGATCGAGGGCATCCACAGCAATCTCCAGTTCCTGACCAACGTGCTCCAGCACCCGGCGTTTCGCGCCGGCGACGTCCACACCGGATTCGTCGATGCGCACCGGCCTGAGCTGATCGCCACCTGAACGGTGCGAGGGGGGAAATGATCTATCAAGAACCGCGATTTCTGCCGGGCGGCGATCGCTACGTACTGATCGAGTTCGGCGACGAGATGAACCTCGAGCTGAACTTCATGGCGCAGGGCCTCGCCGACGCGATCGAGCAGCACAAGATCGGCTGGGTGGTCGAGACCGCGCCCTGCTTCGCCTCGATGCTGGTGCACTACGACCCGGAGCGGATCAGCTTTGCCGATCTCCAGAAGGAGATGCTGCGGCTGATCGGCTCGCTGGGGCCGAGCGAGGAGATCGAGCTCGACAGCCGGCTGTTCTATTTCCCGGCGGTCTACCTCGATCCGTGGACCAAGGAAGCGGTCGACGACTACCGGGCGAAGATCAAGGACAAGCCCTGGGACCCCGAATACGTCGCCGAAGCCAATGGGCTCGCCGACGTGCAACAGTTCGTGCGCGTGCACTCGGGCACCGAATACTGGGTCGCCTCGCTCGGCTTCTGGCCGGGTCTGCCGTTCATGATGCCGCTCGACCCGCGCTGCCGGCTGACCGCGTCCAAGTACAATCCGCCGCGGACCTGGACGCCCCAGGGCACGATCGGCATGGGCGGCATGTCGACCGCGATCTACCCGGTCGCGACGCCCGGCGGCTACCAGATCTTCGCCCGCACCCCGGTGCCGATCTGGGACGACAAGCAGCGCTTCCCGGTGTTCAGCGAGAGCATCGTGCTGTTCAAGCCCGGCGACCGGGTCAAGTTCGTCCCGATCGGCGTCGAGGAGTTCGAGTATGTCGAGCGCAAGGTCGCCGAGGGGACTTACCCCTACAACCTGGTTGAGTACCAGCGGTTCTCGGTCAGGAACTACAAGAGCTGGATCGCGACGCTCGATCCCAACCAGCGCTTCTGAGGGGGACGCGATGCTCGAGGTGATCAAGCCGGGGCTCGAGACCTCGGTGCAGGACTATCCGGGGCGGATCGGCTACTGGAACCAGGGCTTTCCCCCGTCGGGACCGATGGACAGCTGGTCATTCCGGCTGGCGAACGTGCTGGTCGGCAACGAGCCGGGTGCTGCGGGCCTGGAGTGCCAGTTCGTCGGCCCGACGCTCAAGTTCCGCCGCGACGGCGTGATCGCGGTGACCGGCGCCGACATGCAGCCCAAACTCGACGACGAGCCGATCCCGATGTGGCAGAGCATCGCGGTCAGGGCCGGGCAGACGCTCGCTCTGTCCTTCGCCAAGGCCGGCGCTCGCGGGTACATCGCGATCGCGGGCGGCATCGATACCCCGCCCTGGCTCGGCTCGCGCTCAACCTTCCACAAGGCGGGTGTGGGCGGCATGGACGGTCACGCGATCAAGGCGGGCCAGGTGGTGCCGGTCGCGCAGGCTGAGGGCAAGCCGGGGCGGCGGCTCAATGAGCAGGCCAAGCCGCCGATCTCGACCGACAAGCGCTGGACGATCGAGGCGGTGGCGGGGCCGAACGATGACTGGATCGATGAGGCAGGTCACCGGCGCTTCCTGAGCGTCGACTGGAAGCTCTCCGCCAAGAGCGACCGCACCGGCTTCCGCCTCGAGGGGCCGGACTGGACCTTCACCGGCAAGGCGTACAACAAGTCCCCCGAGCATGGGGCCGAGCCCTCCAACATCATCGACCAGGGCTATCCGCTCGGCGCCATCAATCTCGCGGGCCAGACGCCGATCATCCTGGTCAACGACGGTCCTAGCATGGGTGGCTTCATCAATCCCTACACCGTGCCGCTGTGCGCGTTCTGGAAGCTCGGCCAGTCGAAGCCAGGCGAGATCTACACCTTCAGAGCCGTGACGGTGGACGAGGCGCAGGCGATCTCCAGGCAGATCCGCGATCTCTGCACCGAGGGCAGCATCGAATAGGGAGGATACCCATGGCCGAAGCGGTGACGACGGAGACGCCCGGCAACGTCTGGAAGGTGCTGGTCAAGCCGGGTGACAACGTGCAGCCGGGCGCCACGCTATTCATCATGGAGGTGATGAAGACCGAGGTGCCGCACAACGCGACCAACGCCGGAACGGTCAAAGCGGTCCACATCACCGAGGGCCAGGAAGGCGTCGACGCCGGCATCTTGGCGGTCGAGATCGACTGAAGCCAGCCCCGAGGATATTGCAACCAGAACAAGCACGGAGAGATCTCAATGGCTCAGCAGCAAGGCGTCGCTCAGGCCACCCTCGCGGAGGCGCTCTGGTCGCCCGGGGCGGGCTCGAACGCCGTGCGGGCGATCGTCCTGGCCCTGATCGGCAGCGTCCTTCTTACCATTTCGGCCAAGATTCAGGTGCCGTTCTGGCCGGTGCCGATGACCATGCAGACCTTCGTGGTCCTGGTGCTGGGCGTCGCCTATGGCTGGCGGCTGGCCGGGGCCACGGTGCTCTTCTACCTCGTCCAGGGCGCGCTCGGCCTGCCGGTGTTCGCGGCCGGGGGCGGCCTCGCCTATCTGGCCGGTCCGACCGCCGGCTACCTCATCGGCTTCCTGCTCGCGGCCATCGCCGTCGGCTGGCTCGCCGAGCGCGGCTGGGACCGCTCGGTACCGCGTACCCTCGCGGTGATGCTGGTCGGCACGGCGATCATTTTCGTCTGCGGCGTTGCCTGGCTTAGCACGCTGATCGGCCTGCCGCGGGCGATCAGCGGCGGGCTGGCGCCATTCCTGCTGAGCGAGGCGGTCAAGGTCGCGCTGGCGACCGCGCTCGTTCCGTTCGCGTGGCGGTTCCTGCGCCGGAGCTGAGGGCAGCGGCACAGCGGGAGAAGGGGCATGCCGGAGAGTATTGCGATCGTCGGCCTCGGCGCGATGGGGTCGGGCGCCGCGCGCCGGCTGCTCGATCAGGGGCACCGGGTGAAGGTCTGGAACCGCTCCGCGGCCAAGGCGGCTCCGCTGGTCGAGCGCGGCGCCGAAGCGGCGGAGAGCCCGGGCGAGGCTGCCGCCGACGCCAGGATCGTCATCACCTTCCTGGCAAACGACCGTGCGCTGGAGGAGGTTGTCCTGAGGCCGGACGGCGTCGCCTCCCGGCTCGGCGTGGGCGGGGTCCATCTCTCGATGAGCACCATCGCGCCTGCCACCGCGCGCAGGCAGGCCGACGTCCATCGGGAACGCGGTGCGACGTACGTCGCGGCCCCGGTCTTTGGCCGGCCCGAAGCCGCAGCGTCGGGACAGCTCTGGATCGCGACCTCGGGCGCGGCCGAGGCGAAGGCGCTGGTGCGTCCGGTGCTCGACGTGCTTGGCCAGGGCGTGCGCGACTTCGGCGAGGATCCGGCGGCTGCGCACGTGGTCAAGCTCGCCGGCAACTTCCTGATCGCCGCGGCGATCGAGGCGATGGCGGAAGCCTACACACTTGGCGAGAAGTGCGGCCTCGACCGGGTGCAGCTGGCCGAGTTCTTCGGCGCCACCCTGTTCCCCTCGCGCATCTATCAGAACTACGGCAAGGCGATCGCCGAGCATCGCTACGAGCCGGCCGGATTCAAACTTGAGCTCGGCCTCAAGGACCTCCGCCTGGTGCTCGACACGGCCGACGCGCGCGAGATGCCGATGCCGCTGGCCAGCCTCCTGCACGACCGCTTGCTAGCACTCGCCGCCCAAGGCCACGGCGAGATCGACTGGACCGGGATCGGGCTTGCCGTCGCGAGCGACGCCGGGTGCAGTCACCGGAGCGACTAGCTGGGATCATTCACGAGCGTTGGTGGGCGGTGATGTGCAAACGTGGATGACGGTGGCGCAGGCGGCGCGCGTCGTTGCCGTCCTCGTAGCCGGCGGCGATCAGCAGCGCCCAGACGCGGATCATCCCGGCGAGCCCGTGCTCGACCCGATCCGGCGCCCGCGGATCCTCGATGCAGCGCGCGAGGCGATCGGCAATACCGAGCCGGCGCTCGATCTCGGCGAGGACCAAAACGCCGCCGCTCCGCACAGCTCGTTGATCCGCCGCAGCGCTCGGCCCCCCGAAGGCGCCCGCACCAAACCCAGGACCTCACCGTCCGGGCCCGATACCTCGTAGACGTGTGTTGCTGGTCCCGCCATGCAACTCAAGATGTCCCGGATGGCCGATGCCGTCCAGGTTGGAGGTCCTCCTGGGTCAGAGAGCACGGTCGAGGCGATCGAGCGCCAGGCCAAGGGAGCGCACGAAGGCGGGCTCGAGTTGGACGGACTCCCTGACCTCCCGGTCGAGGGCGAGCGCGATGACTTCTACCAGGCGCAGTTGATCCGTCAGCTCGCGGTCCGGCACGTCACGAGCTGGACCGGCTGGCCGCTGTACCGGGTGCGGCGGATCCAGGTGATGGTGAGATCGCCCCCGCCGCCGCGGCTGCCCTGGAGGTTTGACGATCGCGGCGGCGGCGGGATCCGCATCGCCCCGGCGGACCGCCTCGGCTGCCAAACGGTTTTTTGACGGTGCCCGCCAGCGCCGACAAGCTCCGCTGTGGCTCATGGTCCGGCGCGGCTCGTGCGGAGCGTGCCAGCAAGTGTGAATCGGGGCACTTGTCATTCGGCTCCGGACCGGGGCCCCGGATTGGCTTCCAATCGGGACCCCACTGTCTGCCGTTGCGGAACCGGAGGCGGAGCGGCGGCAGGCCGGGTGTCGGCGGTCCCGATGACGGTCAGATGTCGTTCTTGAAGCGCCAGCTCTCGTTTCCGGTCTCCGGAGGTCAGAAAAGGCAAGTCGTTCGAGATGGACCGCGCCGACGACGACACGCTGCTACTCGGCCAGATGCCGCGAAACGGTCTTCGTCTCGCCGATGAGGCCGCGCGGGCGCACAACCAGCACAGCGGCGAGCACGACGCCGATGATGACGATCTGAAGCGACGCCGCCCGTGCCTGATATACGGCGGGGACCAGAGCGCTCAGCCCGGCGCCGGTGACGCTCCACAGACCCCACACCGCGAGCGCGCCGAGAAGCGCGCCCCGGTTATTTCCCGACCCACCGATGATCAGCATCGCCCAGACCTGGAAGGTGATGGCCGAGGCATAGTTCTCAGGTGCAATGAAGCCGATGAAATGGGCCTGGATGGCGCCCGCCAGGCCCATGATGGCGGAACCCAGCGCGAAGGCCTGCAGCCGCAAGCGGTTGGCGTCCTTGCCAAGCGAGATCGCGGCTGCCTCGTCCTCGCGGATGGCGCGCAATACCCGTCCCCAGGGCCCCCGGATCAGCCGCTCGAGGGCGATGTAGACCGAGGCGGTCACCGCCCCGACCAGCGCGAGGTTGGCCAAGTTGAACGCGATCGGCCTTTCCGCGAGGCCGCCGAACGGCCGCGGAATGAACCCGATCCCGAACGGGCCGCCGGTCAGGGTCTCGGCATTGAGGGCGACGAGCTGGATGGTGACGGCGATGCCGAAGGTGGTGATCGCGAGATAATCGGCACGGAGCCGCAGGGTGATCGCGCCGATCCCGGCGCCCGCCAACCCCGAGATGACCGGAGCCACGATCCAGCCGGTCCAGATCGGCAGGCCGAAGCCGCCAAGCCTGCCCGCGAGGTCCGGCGTCGTCAGCAAGGCCGAAACATAGGCGCCAATCGCGACGAAACCGGCAACCCCGACATTGAAGAGACCGGTCTGGCCCCACTGCAAATTGAGGCCGAGGCAGATGATGCCGTAGCTCGAAGCCGTGACCAGGAAGAACGCCGCGTAGCTGAGGAGATCGAGGATCATTCGCGGGCCCCGAACAGACCGGTGGGCCTGATCAGGAGCACCGCGATGAGAATGAGAAAGGCCACGGCGGCGCGATAGGCCGCGCCGACGATCAGCACGGCAACCGCCTCCGAGACGCCTACGATCAAGCCGCCGATGACCGCCCCCGGCACGCTGCCGATGCCGCCGAGGATCGCCGCGGCGAAGAGCGGCAGCAACAGGTCGAAGCCCATGAACGGCCGGATCTGAACGGTAATGCCGAGCATGACGCCGGCCGCGCATGCCAATGCGCCGCCGATCATCCATGTCGTCCGGACGACCCGGTCGACATCGACACCGGCGACGCGGGCAAGAAGCGGATTTTCCGAAACCGCACGCATTGCCCGGCCGATGGCGCTCAGGGCCATGAAGCGCTCCATGCCGACAACGATCGTCGCCGTCATCGCGAGAAGGAAGATCTGGTCAGGCGTGAGTTTGATCCCGAGGCCGAGCGGCAGCGCCATCTGGATCTCGCGTGAAAAATAGGCGGGCTTGGAGGTGAAGATGAATTCGAGGAGGCTGCGGAGCGCCATGGATGCGCCGAAGCTCGCCATCACCATCACGATGGCATTGCCGCGACTGCGCAGTTTCGAGAACAACACGCGGTCGAGGCCGAGTGCGAGCAGGCCCGTAAGAAGCGCCGCGACGATCCCTGCGACGACGACTGGCCAGCCGAAGGAGAGGGGGCCGATGGTGTCCGCAACGTCGCCGAACATCATGCCGACTGCGCCGGTCAGGACGAGGGCGATATAGGTGCCCCACGCGATGAATTCGCCGTGGGCAAAATTGGCGAAGCGCAGGATCGAATAGGTCAGCGTGACGCCGATCGCCCCGAGCCCGATGAGCGCGCCCATGATCAGGCCATCGGCGAGGAACTGTAGGTTCACGCCGCGCCCTCCAGTGGCTTGGCTCCCAGGTAGAGCCGGCCGATCGAAGGGTCGCGCGCGACGTCCGCTGCCGTTCCTTCGTGCGCACAGCACCCCTCCACGAGGATGAGGGCGCGATCGGCCAGCGCCAGCGCGGCCCTCACATTCTGCTCGACGATCAGGATCGTGATGCCGGTGGCCCGGATCTCGGCGAGCTTGGCGAACACCTGCGCCAGCATTTTCGGAGACAGTCCGGCGGAAGCCTCATCGAGCATCAAAAGGCGCGGCTTTGCAATCAGCGCCCTCGCCACCGCGAGCATCTGGCGCTGCCCGCCCGACAGGCGGCCCGCCGCGAGATGGCTCTGCCGGGCAAGGTCGGGAAACAGCGCGAGCATCGCCGCGATCTGGCCAGCCCGCGCGGACCTGGGCAGAAGATCGGCGGCGAGGCGCAGATTGTCGGCAATCGACATCAGGGTGAAGACGTTCTCGGTCTGCGGTACGAAGCCCAGGCCGCTGCGCACGAGCTGATGCGCATGGGTCGTCGTGATGTCTTGTCCGTCGAGCGCGACGGTTCCGCCGAATTTCGGAACCAGGCCCGCGATCGCCTTGATCAGGGTCGATTTGCCGGCGCCATTCGGACCGAGGATGGCGAGGATCTCGCCTGCCCTGATCCGAAAGCTGATGCCCCGTACGATCGGAGCACCGGCTTCGTAACCCGCCCGCAGTTCATCGACGGCGAGGACCGCCGAACTCATGGCACTGCGCCGCCCAGATAGGCCTCGATCACTCGAGGATCGCCGATGGCCTTGGCAGGCGTTCCCTCGAACAGCACCCGTCCCGCCGACATCACCACCACATGACGGCACAGCCCGGCTACCAAGTCCATGTTGTGCTCGATGATGAGGAAGGCCGCGCCCTGTCGGTTGATTTCGGCGATCCGTTCGATGATCGACCCGAGCAACGCCGGATTCACCCCGGCGCCCGGCTCGTCGAGGAGGATGATCCGTGGATCAGCCATCAGGACGCGACCCAGCTCCAGCAGTTTCCGCTGGCCGCCGGAGAGCACCCGCGCGGGTTGCCTCGCCAGCCGTCCAAGGCCGAGAAACTCCAGCAGCGTCATCGCCTTTTCAGCGTTGACGCGTTCCTCACGCCCGACACGGGCAGGCCTTATCCAGTTGGACAGGATGCGCTCGCCCGTTTGGTTCTGCGCCGCGGTCAGCAGGTTCTCCAGGAGCGTCATCTCGGCGAACGGACGCGGGATTTGGAAGGTCCGGCCAAGCCCCCGCGCGATGCGTCGATACGGCTTGTCCGCGGTGATGTCCGACCCTTCGAGCCGAATCTCGCCGCTCGTCGGTCGAAAGCTGCCCGCGATCAGGTTGAACAGCGTCGTCTTGCCGGCACCGTTCGGACCGATCAGGCCTACGATCTCGCCTTTCGCCACGCTGAGCGACACATCGGCAACCACAGTGGCGCCGCCGAAGCGCTTCGTGACCGATCGGACTTCGAGCACACCTCTTCCCCACCAGGGCTGGCCGCTGTTATCATTCCTCCTGCCGCGCTGCCAGCCCTCGATACAAGGACGCGATCACCATGGCCGCTGTCCCCGATGCCAGTTTCGAGCTCTACGATCTGCGGGTGGACGTCGTCGCCCCCGCAGGGGCCAAGCTTTATTGCGGCGCCAGGCCAGGCGATCACTTTGAACTCAGGGGCGAGATGCTGCATTTGCCGTCCGGGCAGGGCTTTTCGATCTATTCTCTCGCCGCGGTGCTGCCGCTGCTGGCCGCCAAACAGCGCGTCACGGATCCTCATGACTGGATGTCGACCGACGCCGAGGTTGCCTGCCCGGACCCCAACTGCCCCAGCAGGTTGCGCATCACCCGGCTCGGCAAACGCACCTTCAGCCACGCCCAGACCACCGCGGTCGCCCTGAACCGGGAATCGGGCGCTTGAGCCGGAGCGAGCATCTGCAGCTTCACCCAGGTTACGAGATATCGCGGCTCATCCGCGGCGGCTGGCAGCTTGCCGGCGGCCACGGTCCGATCGACCGGCAGACCGCCACTACCGATCTCGCAGCCTCTTTTGCCGCCGGGATCTCAACCTTCGACTGCGCCGACATCTATACCGGCGTTGAGGAGCTCATCGGCGAGTTCCGCAGCGGCTACCGAAACAGTCACGGGGCCGAGGCGCTTTCCGGCCTCAAGGTCCACACCAAATTCGTGCCCGATCTCGACGTCCTGCCGGTGATCTCCAAAGCGCACGTGCGCGCGGTGATCGACCGGTCACTGCGCCGGCTCGGGATGGAACGGCTCGATCTCGTGCAGTTACACTGGTGGGACTATGCCCTTCCGGGCTGTGTGGAGACGGCGCTGTGGCTGAAGGAGTTCCAGCAGGAAGGCAAGATCAACCTGCTTGGCGGCACCAATTTCGACACGCCGCACACGAGCGAGCTGCTCGCCGCGGGCGTGCCACTGGTCAGCATGCAGGTGCAATACTCGCTGCTCGACGCACGCCCCGAACATGGGCTGGTCGGGCTTTGCCGGGAGCGCAACATTCATCTCCTTTGCTACGGCTCGGTGGCGGGCGGCTTTCTCAGCGATCGATGGCTTGGATGCGCTGAGCCCGCACCCCCGTTCGAGAACCGCTCGCT
>CAVWRK010000021.1:0-14290 GCA_963757395.1 uncultured Alphaproteobacteria bacterium | reverse complement strand
TGCGCTAACTCCTCGGCTCGGCGGCGAGGCGGTGGCCGAGGTCGAGGCAGGCCACGCGGAGCTGCTCGAACGAGCAGGGCGGGCCGTAGAGGCTCTTGAGCCGGGTCACCTCGAGCGTGAAGGCGTCGTGCTCGCGGGGGGAGGTGATCACCAGGCGGCCGCGGCCGTAGCCTTCGAGGATCCAAAGTGCGAGCCGGCCGGTCGGCAGCGGGATGCCGGAGCCGACGTTGAGGATGCCGCCGGGGGGCGTCTGGGCGATCTCGGCGAGCAGGCGCGCGAAGGTCGCGACCGGCAGGAAGTCGCGGGCCACGAACGGGCTCATGTCGAAGCGGATCTCGCCGTCCGCCTGCAGCCGGTCGAGGACCATCGACAAGAAAGTCCGGCGACCGGCGATCCGCTCGTAGCCGAAGACGTTGGCGAGGCGGAGGACCGTAAGCCGTTCGCCGAGCCGCTGGCGAAGGGCGGTCTCCGCCGCGAGCTTGGCGCGCCCGTAGGCATCGGTCGGGCCGGTGGGCGCGGCCTCGGCGAGAGGGCGATCGCTCGGCGCATAGACCTTGCGCGAGCTCAGCATGACGTAGGCAATCTGGCGCGTGCCGAGCCGGCGCGCGAGCCGGAGATCGGCGTCCATCGCTTCGGGCCGGTAGTCCTCGCCGCCGAGCAGCGGATGGCGGGCGAAGTTGATCACGGTCGCGACGCCGTCCAAAAGGTCTGGCCGGTCGATCTCGCCATGGCCGACCGCGCGCACCCGGTCGGCGGGCAGGGCGCCCAGCACCTGGCTGGCGAGAAAGCTGCGGCGGCCGACGATCAGGATCTGCCCGGCCGCGGGCGTCGGCCTGGTCACGCTCCGCCTCAGGCCGGCGCGCCGAGATCTGACATCGGCACCAGGACGAGATGTCCACCGCGGATCGCGAGGCCGAGCTCGCCCTGCTTCAGCGCCAGCGCCGCCCGGCCGAACACCTCGTAGCGCCAGCCCTTCAGCGCGGCGACCTGGGGTGCCGCCTCGGCGGCGATCGCCTCGAGGTCGGCCGTGGTCGCGACCAGCCGCTGGGCGACGTGGTGCTCCTCGCACTTGAGCTTGAGCAGCACCCGCAAAAGGTCGATCAGCGGGCCGAGGCCCCGCGCGAGCTTGGGCGGCGGCTCGATCTTCGGCAGCTCCGCCTGGGGAATTGCGAGGGCGGCACGGATCGCCTCGACCGCGCCCGCAGCACTCCTGCGATCGAGGTTGATCCGGCGGAGCTTGGCGAGCTCGTCCGCGGAGGTCGGGCGATTGGCCGCGACCTCGAGCAGCAGGTCGTCGCGCACGACGCGGTTGCGCGGCAGGTCGCGCTCTTGCGCGGTGCGCTCGCGCCAGGCGGCGAGCGCTTGGACGATCGCGAGAAAGCGGGGATCGCGGGAGCGGACCTTGATCCGCCTCCAGGCCTCGTCGGGCGGCTGCTCGTAGGTCGAGGGCGCGGTCAGCTCGGCCAGCTCCTGGGCGACCCAGGCGCTGCGGCCGGTCTCCTCGAGCTTCTGCTTCAGCTTCTGATAGACCACCCGCAGATGGGTGACGTCGGCGAGCGCATAGGTCAGCTGCTCGGGGCTGAGCGGCCGCCGCGACCAGTCGGTGAACCGCGAGCTCTTGTCGATCCGGGCCTTGGCGAGCTGGGCGACCAGGGTCTCGTAGCCGACCTCCTCACCGTAGCCGCAGACCATGGCGGCGAGCTGGGTGTCGAACAGCGGCGTCGGGATCTGACCGGTCAGATTGTAAAAGATCTCGATGTCCTGGCGGGCGGCGTGGAACACCTTGACCACGGCGGGATCGGCCATCAGAGCGAACAGGGGCGCGAGGTCGAGGCCCGGCGCGAGCGGATCGACGGCGGCATGGCGCACTCCGCCGGCCAGCTGGATCAGGCAGACCTTCGGCCAGAAGGTCCGGTCGCGCATGAACTCGGTATCGATCGCGACGAACGCCTCGCACGCCAGCTCGGCACAGAGGCCGGCCAGCTCCGCGGTCGTGGTCAGCAGGCTCATCCGGACCTTCGCAGCTCTGCCGAGCATTTCACAGCTCGGACGGTCGCCCTAACATAGAGGCACCTAGCGACGCCGCAACCCGCGCGACACGGGTGGCCATTCAATCGCCCGGCTTATGCGGTCGAGAGGCGTCACATATGATGACGTGCCTGCTTGCGCCTCCCGATGGCCACAAATGACACCCACATCGAGTTAGAATTCCTCAGAGGTATTTGGAATCGACACAAAATCAGAATGGTAGCGATCAATAGCTGGCGACCATTCCGTCGGACATCGTCGAAACGTAGTTAATGCTTTCATAAGAGAGATTTTGAAAGCTGTCAAAGCATGATTTTGACAACAAAGAATTCACTCTGATCTTGTCGAAAACCCGTTTCTTCATCGGTGATGCTATACGGCGTAAAGAATTGTAGTCCCGCAACAAATGGGCATGAGGAGTTTTTTCGACGGAGTTCCCGACAGTTTTTTAACAAGTTGTCTCGTCGTGCCTAGGCGGGATTCAAATGCAAATACAAGAACTCCGGCTCCAGCGCTCGTACTCGGCGGAAACTCCGGGTCGTCGAGCCACTCGTCGGAGTTGTCCCGCACGGCGGTGCGCCCGCTGCTCAGAATGCTTTCGGCAGGCGAGCATCCTTTAACACCTTGTTCGCCGTGTGTCGGGACGCGATGCTCACCGGCACGGTGAACGGCTTGCGCGCGTGGGGGCGCCGTAGCCCTTCAAGCCACGCTGCCCCGCCGCGCCCGTGTGCTCGCATGCGCAACGACCTCGACCGGCACCTCGGCGCCATCAAATCCTTCCTCCTCCAGGAGATCGAGGATGACGGCAGGCAGCTAGTGCAGCAAACCCTCCAGGCTCGGAGCTTCGGCGTTCACGCCTTCCAGATCGCTGGACTCGACGAACCAGACCGCGGCGTCGACATCGTAGGCCGCCTTCACGAGGATCAGGCCTCTGGGCATCGGGCTTCTCTGCTGAGGTGGGCTTTCAAGCCACGCATATAGCGTATCTCATTGCCAAGCAGCAAACGCGGTCGCGCGCGACGCCGTCGGAGGAGCGCGGCGATCGGGCCGAGGCTCGGGAGAGCTGCACTCCTGCGGTTGGTGCACGCCCCGGCCGCGCGTCCTCTGCCGGCTTGACAGGCGGCGGGGTTCGGTGACCTCTACCGCGCGCTGGCCGGCGGCGCCGGGCGCAACTTTGGAGCAAGAGGGCCGAGGATGCATCCCTATCGCACCCACACTTGCGGTGAACTGCGGCCTGAGCAGGTCGGCAAGGTCGTGCGCCTGTCCGGCTGGGTGCACCGCAAGCGCGACCACGGCCAGCTGCTGTTCATCGATCTGCGCGATCACCACGGCCTCACCCAGATCGTGTTCCAGCCCGAGCAGCCGTTTTTCCGGGAGGCCGAAGCTGTGCGCCTGGAGAGCGTGTTGACGGTCACCGGCCACGTGGTCGCGCGCAGCGAGGAGACCGTCAACCCGCAGCTTCCGACCGGTGCCATCGAGCTGGTCGCGGACGATCTGGTGGTCGAGGCGCCGGCCGAACTGTTGCCGCTCCAGGTCAACGCCGAGCGTGACTATCCGGAGGAGACCCGGCTGCGCTACCGCTTCCTCGATCTGCGCCGGGAGTTGATGCAGCGCAATATCCTTTTGCGCTCGAAGGTGATCTCGAGCATCCGCAGGCGCATGGAGGCGCAGGGCTTCGTCGAGTTCCAGACTCCCATACTCACCGCGAGCTCACCCGAGGGCGCGCGCGATTTTCTGGTCCCCTCGCGGCTCCATCCCGGCAAGTTCTACGCGCTGCCGCAGGCGCCGCAGCAGTACAAGCAGCTGTTGATGATCTCGGGCTTCGATCGCTATTTCCAGATCGCGCCCTGCTTTCGCGACGAGGACGCGCGCGCCGACCGCAGCCCGGGCGAGTTCTATCAGCTCGATCTCGAGATGGCGTTCGTCGAGCAGGAGGACGTGTTCCAGGCGGTCGAGCCGGTGATGCAGGGCGTGTTCAAGGAGCTCACCGACTGGGAGGTGACGCCCTTGCCGTTCCCGCGCATCGCCTACCGTGATGCGATGGTCAGATATGGCAGCGACAAGCCGGACCTGCGCAACCCGATCGCGATCGCGGACGTTGGCGCGATCTTCAAGGGCGGCGGCTTTGCGGTGTTCGCGCGCGCGGTCGAGCAGGGGGCGGTGGTGCGTGCGGTGCCGGCGCCGGGTGCGGTCGGGCGGCCGCGCCGGTTCTTCGACCAGATGGTCGCCTACGCCCAGAGCCTGGGCGCGCCCGGGCTCGGCTACATCCAGTATGCCGCGGGCGAGGAGCCGAAGGGGCCGGTCGCCAAGTTCCTCGACCCCGAGCGGATCGCAGCGCTCAAGACCGCGGCCGGCCTCGGCGACGGCGATGCGGTCTTCTTCGTCTGCGATCAGCGGCCGGCGGCCGAGCGGCTTTCCGGATTGATCCGCACGCGGCTCGGCGAGGAGCTCGGGCTGATCGCGGCGCGCTGTTACCGGTTTGCCTGGATCGTCGATTTTCCGATGTACGAATGGGACGCGGAGACCAAATCCGTGACCTTCTCGCACAACCCGTTCTCGATGCCGCAGGGCGGGCTCGAGGCGCTCGAGACCAGGGACCCGCTCGACATCCTCGCCTTCCAGTACGACATCGTCTGCAACGGGGTCGAGCTCAGCTCGGGCGCGATCCGCAACCACCGCCCCGACATCATGGTCAAGGCGTTCGCGCTCGCGGGCTATCCGGCCGAGGTGTTGGAGCAGCGCTTCGGCGGCATGTTCCGGGCCCTGCATTTCGGCGCGCCGCCGCACGGCGGGATCGCGCCCGGGATCGACCGGATCGTGATGTTGATCGCGAACCAGCCGAACATCCGCGAGGTCACGGCCTTTCCGCTGAACCAGCAAGCCCAGGAGCTGCTGATCGGCGCGCCCTCGCCGGTCGACGACAGGCAGCTCAAGGAGCTCAACCTGCAGCTCTCGCTCGCCGCCCGCGAAAAGCTTCGCGAGGAGCAGGCCGCAGACGCGCCCGCCGACCACCTGGTCTCGCCTCACGCGGGCTGAAATCGAGCGCGACGAAGCGGCGTCGAAGGCGAATCGAGGTGATATGAAGGCAGGCAAGACGTGGAACTCGTATCCTGGCCGGCCGCCGCGACATTCGTTTCCGCGATTTCGAGCAACTCCTCGTGGCATTTGGTTTCGAGTTTGATCGCCAGTCGGGCAGCCACCGGATCTATCGGCACCCTACGCTGCGTCTGCGCATGAACATCCAACCTGAAGGAGGCAAGGCCAAGACCTATCAGATCCGACAACTTCTGGACCTCGTGGAAACGAATGGTCTCATGCTTCGGGAGTGAGCAATGGAACGCTATCACATTAACGTCTTCTGGTCGGACGAGGACGGCTGTTGGATCGCGGACGTCCCTGACCTGCGCTACTGCTCAGCGCACGGCTCAACACCGGAGGATGCCTTGCGCGAGGTCCAGACGGCGATGACGGCTTGGCTGGAAAGCGCTCGCGCTCACAGCGACCCGATCCCGGCGCCGCGTTACCGGCCAGCGATCTATGCCGCGAGCCAGCCGGCGGCGTGAGGGAGCAGCTCGGCCCCGGCGATCGACACGACCCTCAGTGTCGCACATCGGGCAAACGCCCCGGCAGCAAGAAGCGTCAAGACGCCAGCGCGTTCTTCAACGTCGACCTGGACGTGCTGAACACCCTTGGAGAATTGACCAGTGCCAGAGGTGGCGGCGAAGAAGGGCGCAAGGCTGAAGGACGGCTTGCCCCTCTGTCGCCGGCCGAGCGGGTCGAAGCTGCATTTCGGGCGCTGGTCCGACGTGTCGCCGAACAGGCGTGTTACAACGGCCCGCCACCCGACGCCCTAACCATGGCAAACCTCCCGAAGCTCACTCCTTGGCGCAGTCCTCGCTCCGACCTGGCTTGCCGGCAAAATGCCGTCATGATAGGCTCTTGGAGGGCTGCAAGTGGGTGACGTGATGACCAAGCTCACGGTTCGGAACCTCGAGGACGAGGTCGTCGCCAGGCTCAAGGCCCGGGCGGAGAGCCGGGGTCGGTCGCTTGAGGGCGAGATCCGGGAGATCCTGCGTGACGCGGCGCGCGTGCCGACACCGAGTGAGCTGAGGCCGGTCGCCGAGCAGATCACGGCGATGACTCCAGTCGATCGCGTGCAGACCGACAGCACAGAGTTGATCCGTGCCGCGCGTGACCGCGATTTGTGAAAGTCGTCGTGGATGCGAGTGTTGCGATCAAATGGTACACGCCCGAAGCGCGACACGCCAAGGCCAAAGCGCTGCTTGGTCTCGCAGAGACGATCGTCGCGCCCGAGTTGATCCTCTCGGAGGTGACCAACGTCGTCTGGGCAAAGACGCGGCGCGGCGAGATTTCCGAACGGGTCGCTGGCCTTATTGCGGCCTGGATCCGCAGTGGCGTGCCTGCGCTCGTGCCCGCGGTCGATCTCAACGAGCGTGCCCTTCAGATCGCGTTGACGCTCCAGCATCCCGTCTACCATTGCATGTACCTGGCCTGCGCGGAGCTCGAAGCCGCGCCGCTCGTCACTGATGATCAGCGCTTTCTCAGGGCCCTCGGGAGCGGTGCCTGGCGGCAGCAGGTGATCGCTTTGGACGACGTGTCGCTCTCGGATTGACACGCGGGGCGCGCGTGGCCCCGGGGGTCAAGGGGTTGAAGCGGCAGGGTGCGCGGCGCGCCCGGCTTGGCGGGTCGTCAGTGCGCCTCTGCAGCAGGCGCCTTGGGCGGCACCACCTTGCGCATCAGCGGCACCATCACCGTCGCGATCGCGAGACAGACCATGACCGCCAGGAAGGCGTCGGCAAAGGTCTGGGTCTGCGCCTCCCGCCAGACGAGCGCGTGCAGCAGCTGCAAGGCCGTGGCATGCCCCTGCTGAGGATCACCGCCGGCTGCGGCCGTGGCGGTCGGCGTGATCCGCTGTAGCAAATCCGTGACCGCCGGGTTGGCCGTGGTCAGATGCTCGGCCAAGCGCAGGAAATGCAGGTTGGTCCGGTCGTTCAGGATCGTGCCGCAGGCGGCGATGCCGATCGCGCCGCCGAGATTGCGCATCAGGTTGAACAGGCCGGACGCGAGCTTCAGGCGCTCGGGCGCGAGGCTGCCAAGCCCGAGCGTGATCGCCGGCGCGACCGCGAACTGCTGCGAGAAGCCGCGCAGCGCCTGGGGCAGCAGCAGCTCGCGCCAGCCCCAGTCATGGGTGATCGGCGCGAAGAACCACAGGCTGAGCGTGAAGCAGGCAAAGCCGAACATCATCAGCCAGCGCAGATCGACCCGCTTCGCGAGGAAGGTGTAGACCGGGATCGCCGACAGCTGGAACAGGCCGGTCGAGAGCACCGCCATGCCGATCTGCAAGGCGCTGAAGTCCCGCACCCGACCGAGGAACAAAGGCGTCAGATAGATCGTGGCGAAGATGCCGATGCCGGCGATGAAGGAGAAGAAACAGCCGAGCGCGAAGTTCGGGATCTTGAGCGCACGCAGGTCGACCACCGGGTCGGGGTGGTTCAGGCTCCGCCAGAGGAAGGCGATCCCGGCGAGGCCCGCGATCCAGGCGGTCGTGCGGATGGTGGGGTCGCCGAACCAGTCCCAGCGCGGCCCCTCCTCGAGCGTGTATTCGAGGGAGCCCAGAGCCAGCGCCATCAGGATCATGCCGAGATAGTCGGCGCGGCGCAGCAGCGACAGGTCCGGCCGGTCGATCCGAACCAGGACCGGCACCACCACGGCGACGAAGATGCCGGGCACCAGGTTGATGAAGAACAGCCAGTGCCAGGAATAGTTGTCGGTGATCCAGCCGCCGATGGTCGGCCCCAGCGTCGGCGCGAGCGAGGCGATCGAGCCGATCGTCGCGGCCGCGATCACGCGCTGGTGACCGCCGAAATAGATGAAGGCGGTGGTGAAGACGGTCGGGATCATCGCCCCGCCGAGAAAGCCCTGCAGCGCCCGGAACACGATCATGCTCCGGATGTCCCAGGCCCAGCCGCAGAGCAGGCTCGCAGCGGTGAACCCGACCGCCGAGACGCAGAACAGCCAGCGCGTCGACATCACCCGCGACAGCCAGCCGGACAACGGGATCACGATGATCTCGGCGATCAGGTAGCTGGTCTGGACCCAGGCGGTCTCATCGGTTCCGGCCGACAGGCCGCCGCCGATGTCCCTGAGCGACGCCGAGACGATCTGGATGTCCAGCAACGCGATGAAGAAGCCGACGCACATGGTGGCAAAGGCGAAGACCTTGGTGGCGGTCGGCAGCTCGGCCGGCGGGCTGCCCGCCGCCGGAGCGCGCCCGGCGGCGGCGGTGTTCATCGGCCGATGCCGGCGGCGTCGCGCTGATCGACGCTCGCGGTGACCGAGAGGCCGGGCCGCAGGCGGCCGAGCGTGTCGGCGTCGCCATCGAGCAGGATGCGCACCGGCACGCGCTGCACGATCTTGGTGAAATTGCCGGTCGCGTTCTCGGCCGGGAGCAGGCTGAACTGGGTGCCGGTCGCCGGCGCGAGGCTCGCGACGTGGCC
The DNA here is from genome assembly GCA_963757395.1 of uncultured Alphaproteobacteria bacterium. GTDB lineage: Bacteria > Pseudomonadota > Alphaproteobacteria > Geminicoccales > Geminicoccaceae > DATAOG01. The sequence continues at coordinate 5,744 of CAVWRK010000021.1, read as the reverse complement.
GGAGAACACCTCGCCCGGGAGCACGTCCGCCACGATCGCGGCCGGCTGTCCGGGCTGCATCAGGGCGAGCTGGCTCTCCTTGAAATTGGCATCGATCCAGAGGCCCCGCGCCGGCACCAGGGACATGAGCTGGGCACCGACGCTCGCGAAGGCGCCGGCGTGCGCGCTCCGGTTACCGACGACGCCGTCGATCGGGGCGCGAAGCTCGGTGTAGCTGAGGTTGAGCGCCGCGATCTCGCGACCCGCGACCGCTTCCGCGAGCGCCGCCTGGGCCGCCTGCTTTTGGGTGTCGATCACCTCGAGCTGACGCTCGGCGGCGGCGAGGGTGGCGCGTGCCTTGTCGGCGGCGGCGACTGCCTGCTTATGCGCGGCATCGGCCTGCTGCAGGCGCTGGATCGACGCGAATTCGTTGGACGCGAGCCGGCGATAACGGACCAGGTCGAACTCGGAGCGGGCGACCTCGGCATCGGCCGCGGCAATTCCGGCCGTGGCCTCGGCGACCATCGCCTCCTGCAGGCGGCGGCTGGCATCGAGGTTGGCGAGCGCCGCCTGCTGCGCGGCGACCGCGGCCGTCGCCCGGTCGAGCGCCGCCCGGTAGTCGCGATCGTCGAGCTTGAGCAGCAGGTCGCCCGCATGGACCGCCTGGTTGTCGGTGACCGCGACCGCGCTGATGAAGCCCGCGACCTTGGGCGCGATCACGGTGATGTCGCCGCCGACGTAGGCATCGTCGGTGCTCTCGATGAAGCGCCCGACGGTCCACCACTGATGGCCGTACCAGGCAGCCGTCAGTGCCACCAGCGGCACAGCACCCGCGATGGCCAGCTGCCGCAGAGCACGGCGCAGGTCCCACCTGATGCGGGCCGGAAGCATAGCTTCGCGCTCGAGCAGGGTGCTCATGACGCGTGCTCCTGCTCCGAGCCCGGCCGGATGTCCCCGTCGGCGCCCGCGCCGGCTCTCGCGTAGCGCCGCCGCGTGCGCTCGCTGGCGGCTGGCCCCGAGGCCGAACGGAAGTCGGGCTCGACCAACGGCCGACCGGTCGCGCGGTCGACCAGCACCGGATCGGCCTCGGCGCCGGTCTTGCTGTCGACGATCACGACGCTCTTGCCCTCCGGCGCGAAGTGCTTGTTGCCCCAGGCGAGCAGCGCCCAGAGCACCGGTCGGAAGTCCCGGCCGCGTTCGGTCAGCAGGTACTCGTCGCGCGGCGGCCGCTCGCTGTAGCGACGGCGCTCGAGCAGGCCGGCCTCGACCAGGGCGGCCAGCCGCCGGGTCAGCATGTTGGGCGCGATCTCGAGGCTCTTTTGGAACTGGTCGAAGCGCGTCAGCCCGTGAAAGGCGTCGCGCAGGATCAGGATGCTCCACCATTCGCCGACCCGCTCGAGGCTGCGGGCGATGGGGCAGGGCATGCTCTCGAAGCTTTTGCGTTGCATCGGAGTCGTCCGGTTCCTTGCATCATGAAAGCCAAATATGGCGGCCTCACTATCATCATGCAAGTAGCATCACGATTTTTTTTGGAGGGAGAGCAGGGCGCCAGCAGGGGGGCGCGGCAGCTCGCCCGGGACGTGAGCCGGTGGCTGGTGCGCTGGAACGATCTCGATCCGGCGGGCAGGTCAGGCTCGACCGGCCTCGACAACGGGGCGACAGGTTGGTCTGGTGTTGCGGCCGCGACGCCGCTATCTGCTCAGTGCTGGTGCCGCCGGGGTGAATTGAACACCAGACCCCTCCCTTACTGAGGGAGTGCCGGCCACATTTGGGCGCCATCACCTCCCCTCAGCAAGCACCATAACAGATTGACATAGGTCGCGTAGCGCCGTTACAAGGGGTGCGCTCGCCATCACAAGCCGTTACCGCGGTGCTTGCGGTGTGCTTGCGGTGTGCTTGCGGTGTGCTTGCGGTGTGCTTGCGGTGTGCTTGCGGTGTGCTTGCGGTGTGCTTGCGGTGGCTGGTGCTTGCGGTGTCTTGCGGTAGCTAGGGGGGCGCGCTCATGGCAACCCGACCCCTCACGGCGCAGCGCATCCAGTGGGCGACCTGCCCATACGGCAAGACTCAGGCGATGTTGTGGGACGCTGTGCAGCCGGGGCTCGTGCTCCGGATCTATCCAAGCGGCGCCAAGACTTTCTTCGTCTTCTACCGGGTTGGCAGCGGCCGAAAGGCAACTCAGCGCTGGGACAAGATCGGCAATGCTCTGGCGATCTCGCTCCAGGACGCCCGCGACGCTGCTCGCGCCAAACTTGGAGCGGTCGCCAAGGGCGGCGACCCTGCTGGCGAGCGTAGGGCAAAGTCTCGCCGCCGCCGCGAGCGCCTTGAGCCGGCCCTGGCCGGCTACGCGGCCGATCTGGAGCGGCGCCAGGTCGTCAAGCGCAAAGACGTGCTGTCGCTGCTGCGCCGGGAGCTGTCGGGCGCCCTCGGCAACCTCGAGCTAGCCCGGATTTCTCAAACCCGGAAGCGAGATGGGGGCTTTGAGCGGTGTCGGCGCGGCGACCTCGTCGTGTGACGGATAGGGAGCGTGGACACCGTCCACGACGAATTCTCGGACGAGCGGAGGCGGGCACCCAGCACTGGTGTAAACACGAATATTAGAATATACGTTACCCGGATCTCATGTCGAAAGGCGTTCCAATTGAACGACATTATTGCAATGCCTAGCATAGGCACGAGGAAGGATGTTTGAATTATTGCGATCAGGCGCGTGTAATATATTTGGGAAGCGCGCGAGCCGCACATGAGTACGGGAACCATCCAGAGTATGGTAGCCGTGCCAAGATAACCAGTAACATAACCATAGTCAATTCCCGCGTAGCCAATCACACCCGGGTCCATCGCCAGCGGTACGACTAGGGTGCACATAGTAGCTGGAAAGGAAGCCAGAGCCACGACGAAGACGCGGCCGGAGATAGTCACTAAACGGTTGAAACGATGGTCGGTAAGAGCTTGGATCATGTACGTAGCCTCCAGAGGTAATCGATGCTAAGGGCGGAATACAACCCAATGCACGACTTACTCACGCTCGAGGTCGGCGAGGAGCAGGAGTACGACACGGAGGACGGCCCCGACTACCTGCTTCTGATATTCGGGCGGTACGACGGCCGGCAGGCTGGAGTCACGGTCTGTTCCCCGAGCCTGATCTGGCGCGACCGGATCGACGCTCTTGCGAAGGCGCTCGCTGACTTTCTGGGCATCAAGATCGGCCATATGCGGGGAATCCTGCACCAGGCTATCCGCGAGCGCAAGGCCGTAGAAAAAGTCTTGTGATCCATAAACCTCAGCCCAGGCGGCTGGCATCGCCCTACCCCAGCCATGGCATGGCCACACCGGTCGCCTCGGGTCGCCGGACTAATAGGTAATCTCGCAGACCAATGCTGCCCACCCGATGATTAGAGGGACTGACGTAGCCGCCCAGAGGCCTTTGTTATGGATGAAGCGAGCAGTGATATTCGGTATCCAAACGATGAACATGACCGCGAGAAAGTTCGTGACGATTTTGTCGTGACCGACGCGATACCAGTCCCAGGAAATGACTTCTAAGGATAACATAAGACCGATGAAAACCGTCTGGAAGCATGCAATCCACAGGCTATAGCGGACGCGCGATTTAGGCGAATCGCAAAGCAGGAGGGGCAGCATCCAGAAAAGCATGGCAAATCCGAGTTTCACCGTGGAATAGCCGTAGCTGACGCCGCCAATAAAATCGGGGTCCATTGCCTGTGGTACGACGAGCGTGCAAAAGGCAGCCGGAAGCGAAATCAGCGCGACGGTCAGGACGCGCTCGCCAGTGGCAAGGAAGCGCCTGAAGCGTTGGTCGGTAAGAGACTGGTTCATTTGCATGCCTCCGAGGTGTTGGTCGATGCTAGTGGACAAAGTCTAACTGAAGATTCCCTTGGCGCAGGCGTCGTGGTAGGGTGGGGCCATGCGCAAAGGGATCGAGATCGAGGTGACCGCCGCCGATCGGGCTCGGCTCGAGGCGATCGTGGCGGACCGTAACAGCCCGCAAAAGCACGTCTGGCGGGCGCGGATCATCCTGGCGACCGCGGACGGCTGCGGCACCGCCGCGATCATGCGCCGCGCCGGCGTGTCGAAGCCGAGCGTCTGGCGCTGGCAGGCGCGGTTCATGGCCGAAGGCGTGAGCGGCCTCGGGTATGATAAGACCCGGCCGGCGCGCATCGCGCCGTTGTCCAAGGCCGTGGTCGAGGCGGTGGTGACCCGGACCCTGGAGGCGGCGGCGCCGGACGAGGCGACCCACTGGACCGCGCCGGCCATGGCCCAGGCCAGCGGGCTCAGCGTCAGCTCGGTGCAGCGGATCTGGCGGGCGCACGGCCTGCGACCTCATCAGATCCGGACCTTCAAGCTCTCGACCGACCCGAGGTTCGCCGAGAAGGTCGAGGACATCGTCGGGCTGTATGTCGATCCGCCGGCCCATGCCGTGGTGCTGTCGATCGATGAGAAGAGCCAGATTCAGGCCCTGGACCGGACCCAGCCAGGCCTGCCGATGAAGAAGGGCCGCGCCGGGACCATGACCCACGACTATAAGCGCAACGGCACGACCAGCCTGTTCGCGGCGCTGAACGTGCTCGACGGCTCGGTGATCGGGCGCTGCATGCAGCGCCATCGCCATCAGGAGTTCATCCGCTTCCTCAATGACATCGAGCGCCAAGTGCCGGCTGGCAAGCTGATCCATGTCGTGCTCGACAACTACGCCGCCCACAAGCACGCCAAGGTGAGCCGATGGCTCGCCCGCCATCCGCGCTTCGCGTTCCACTTCACGCCGACCTCGTGCTCCTGGCTGAACGCGGTCGAGAGCTTCTTCGCCAAGCTCGCCAAGCGCCGCCTCAAACGTGGCGTGTTCCCCTCCGTCGTCGCCCTCCAGGAGGCCATCAACCGCTTCGTCGTGGCCCACAACCGTGACCCCAAGCCGTTCGTCTGGCACGCCGACCCCACCGCGATCATCGCCGCCGCTAAAAGAGGGTATCAAGCGTTAGATCCGATCCACTAGGGTCCGAGGCACGGAGCGAACAAAACGGGTCGAATGCAGGTGGGCTCATGGGGCTCCCTTGCCGGCGGGTCGCTTCTGATGGCAGTTGGCATCCGGTCGATCGAGCGTTGCTGTCGACGCGTGCTCGATCCCGCCGAGTGCGAAGGCCGAGAGCACAGCAGCAGACAGTGCGATCCATCCAGACATCGCGCCCCCCATAACTTAAGTGTATCAACCGAATTTGACCAGACCAGGCTAGCGTTGCGGTGACCGTGCCGGCTTGCGGGGTCCGCGGTCGTCAGTCTCTAACTAATTAGCAGCGACCGCTGTGGCGCCGTTGCTCCGACGATCAGTGCTTCAGAAAGAAAAGCAGCTGGCTCCACCCGACGGCCCCGGAGATTAGTACGGCAACACCCATAGCCGTGATCGACGAGAGATAGAAGAGGACGGCAATTCGTAACGCGAGCACCCTCATCCACTCTTGATCCAAGACCACCACCAACGCAGTGATCCCGATAGCCTGAATCATCAGCGCAGTGTCCATCATCGACCAAAGGGCAAAATGAAAACCACCGCAGAAGAACGAGATGACTAGGAATACGACTTGGATGGTGAGGAACAGTTTTACGCGCTCCGCATCGGGATCATGAAGGGCCCGCACTGCGCTTGCGCTCTTGTCTGTGATCATTGGTAGTACTCCTTGGTTGTGTGAGTCCCAAAGGTTCGACCTGCTCGAACGAGGTCGCTTTAACTCCGGACAACCGCGTGGGGCACCGGA
>CAVWRK010000020.1:0-105771 GCA_963757395.1 uncultured Alphaproteobacteria bacterium | reverse complement strand
TCCGGCGTGTGGAGATCGAGGTTGAGCTGGTCCGGCCGTACCTTCCAGCCACTTCAGCGGGCTTGTCAGGTTGATGGGGAGGATGGCCCGCAGGTCTGCTGAGCCACCGGTCCTCTCAGCAAGCAGACCCACAGCCTGCTGCCAGGCTGCGAACGCCTCATTTCGGAGCAGCCGATGCGTCTTAGCGATGACCAGATGGCGGCAGGTGGTGAAGGTATTGGCGACTGCAGCGTGGATGGCGAGAAAGCGTTGGGCAGAACCGGCGGAGCGGAAACCCTGCATCTTGCGCTCGCGCCGCCGGATCGGCACGTGTGAGCTCTCAGCCCGATTGTTCTTACGCTTGCCTCGGACATGCTCGCTGGACAGACCGAGCTCACGGACCGCAGCCGGGTAGGCGCCAAGGCATCAGGCGAAGCGCCGCGTGCCTATCCCTTTGCTCTGCACCAGGGCGTCGAGGATCTCGCCCTCGGCACCAACCGCGCGCCAGAGGTACATCCATCGGCCGCGGATCCTCACGAACATCCCGTCTAGACTAAGTGGTCCGACGGACGATTATAGAACCGCGATGGGATTGCCAGGCGAGCCGGTTGCGCCGACGATCGGCAGCGGCACGAAGATGTAGACGAACACCCAGGCCCGGCGCTCGACCAGACCCTCGAACGTCATGCCCTCATGTAGATAGATGCCGTTTTCCATGATGAGATGTTGGTGACAGGGGTGAAATACCTCCGGATCGACTGGCGGAACCACCTCGACCGCGAAATTGTCGGCGCCGACGACGCAGACCTCCAGGCTGGCGAACCAGCGGGCGCAATCGATCCCGATGCCGGGAGCGCCGTCGTAAAAGGTGGCGGTCTCGGTGTACCAGCGCGAGCCGTGGCCGGTGCGCACGAACACCGCATCGCCCGGATTGATGGTATCCTCCGGCACACCCTGACGCTCGAGACACTGTTTCAGATCGGCGAGCTGGATCTCCTCGCCGACGTCGAGCACCCTGCCTTTCAGCCCCTGGACATCGAAGAGCACGCCGCGGGTGAAGAAGGGCGGTGCGTTCTCCATACCGAGCTTCTTCAGCCCGTATGGCGACCACATGTCGGACAGCCGGTTGCCGTTGTAGAAAAGCATGTTGGTCTTGTCGCCGACGGCGCCACACATGCAGCCAAGGTGGCCGAGCGCATCCATCTGCGTGCCGATCTGGCCGATTTCGGTGGAGATGAACTCGTCATTCCAGATCGTCCTGCTCCTGCCGCCGTAGGGTCCGCCGGTCGGACCGCCGGGCATGCGCAGCGCAAAGGTACGGCCTGGCGCGATCGGCATGTTGGAATCGTAGGGCATGCCGAGGCTGACGATCTCGCCGGTCTTGATCAGACTGGTCGCTTCCAGCACCTTGGCCGGAGTCATCAGATTGCCGTTGCCGCGCTCGTCGTCCTTGCCCCATCGAGACTTCGAACCAGTTGGCGCCGAGCGCCGGGCTCGATGCGGCGTTGGCGGGCATTTTGCGACGGTCTGATCCCATTGGTCCCTCCGGTAGCAGGAGCTAGTCGACGACGGGAGCGGTCGATTGAGTGGCTGCCGCCCGGTCGGCTTCGGCGCCGCGCTTCGAGCGGCGCTCGGCCGCCTGCACCGCCAGGCCGACGGCAAGGATCAGCATGGCGCCGTTGAACAGCGGCTCGACGAAGAACGGTGCGCCGAGCTGATTGAGCCCGGCGACCGCCACCGCAAGCACAGCCACGGCCAGCACCGTTCCCCACACGTTGACCCGGCCGGGCCGGATCGACGTGGCGCCAAGCAGCGCCGCCGTGAACGCCGGCAGGAGGTACTCCTGTCCGACCGAACTTTGACCGACCTGGAGCTGGGACTGCAAGACGATGCCGGCGAAGGCGGCGAGCGCGCCGGCGGCGACGAAGCCATAGGTGATGTAGCGCTTGGCCGAGATACCGTTGAGCTCGGCGGCGCGCGTGCTGGCACCAAGAACATAGAGATAGCGGCCAAGCGGCAGGTATTCGAACACCACCCACAGCGCCAGACTGACGATCAGCACATAGACCGCGGGCGCCGGAATGAACCAGATGTTGCCGGACAGACTGAGGAATACATCGGGCAAGCTGGCGAGAACCTGCTGGCCGCCGGTGTACCAGGCGTTGAGTCCATAGAGAACCGTGCCCGTGCCGAGCGTCGCGATGAAGGAATTGATCTTCACACGCGTGACCAGGATTTCGTTCACCAGCCCGACGACGGCGCCCATCGCCAGCACCGCGACGATGGCGGCCCACCATGGCAGGCCCTGTCCCTGCAGGCCGATCGCCAGCACTTGCGAGATCCCGACGTTGAACCCGGCCGACAGGTCGAATTGATTGGACGCCATCGGGATGAACACCGACAGGGCGACCAGCGCCTGCACCGACTTGTTGCTCAGGATCGAGCGGATATTGAAATAAGTCAGGAAGGTGTCGGGCTTGAGCATGGAGAAGACGATCATCAGCAGGATCAGGAGGATCAGAAGCCCCCAGACCGATACGCCGCGCATGATCGCGTGGCTAAGGCCATGGGTGTTCATACGTGCGCTCCTGCTTCGCTTCCCGGATGTGTCGCCGCCGTTCCGCCGGACGCGCTGGCGGTCAGGTTGGCGATGGTCAGCTCGCTGTGAGGGATCTCGGCGACCACATGACCGCGACTGAAGACCAGTGCCCGGTGACAGATACGCTCGACCTCCTCGAAATCCGATGAAATCAGCAGCACCGCCATGCCTTTCTTCAGGGATAGTTGGAGGAGGTGATAGATTTCGGCCTTGGAGCTGACATCGACGCCGATGGTCGGCTCTTCCAGAACCAGTACCCGGACATTGGCTTCCATCCAGCGGGCAACGACGACCTTCTGCTGGTTGCCGCCGCTCAACGTGGCCACCGGCTGCTCGGTGTCCTCGGCCTTGATGGAGAATTTCCTGAGCGCCGCCCGGGCCACCTCTCGCTCGCCGTGCCGGCCGACGATCTCCATCACGTCTTTGCCGGTTACCGCGGGGTTGAGATAGATGTTCTCGCGGACGGCCATGTTGGCAGCGATGCTTTCCTCCGCGCGCCGGCTGGAGACAAACCCGATCTGATTGCGTATCGCATCGGCCGGACCGGCCGGATCGGTCCGGCGCCCGTCGATCGAGATATGACCGCCCTCAAGCGGAATTTGGCCGAAGATCGCGCGGCCGATGGTGTGGTGGCCAGCGCCGCGCAATCCGACCAGGCCAAGGGTCTCACCGGCCGCGACGGTGAAGGAGACAGGGCCGACCTGCTCGGCGACCGCCCGATCGACGGTCAGCACCGTGCGATCGGAAGCCGGCGCCGGTCGCACGAAGGCATCGTTCATCGAGCGTCCGACGATCATCTCGACGAGCGCGGCCGACGAGGTCTCGCGCGCGTCGACAGTCGCCACGCGGCGGCCGTCGCGAAGGACGGTGATCCGGTCGGCGATGCGAAAGACCTCGTCGAGTTCGATGGGTCACGTAGATGATGCCCATGCCGCTGTCGCGAAGACGGCGAAGCGTTTCGAGCAACCGCTCGACATCGGCGCCGGGAAGGGCCGCGGTCGGCTCGTCGAGCACCAGGATGTCGGATTTGACCGCGAGCGCCCGGCCGATCGCGACCAGCGATCGCTCGGCGGCCGGCAGCGATGTCACCGGCGTCGACGGATCGAGATCACAGCCCATGGTGGCGAGCGCATCCGCCGCCGCGCGGCGCGCCTCACTCCAGGAGATCACGCCGAGACCGGTTCGCGGGTAGCCGGTCATCAAAGCCACGTTTTCTGCAATCGTCATCCATTCGACCAGGCCGAGGTCCTGATGGATGAAAGTGATCGGCAATTCGTCTGTCTGCGGATCGATCGGCCGGCCGTCAAGCGTTGCGTCGCCGCCGTCCGCGGTGTACACGCCGGCTAGAATTCTTGATCAGCGTGGACTTGCCGGCGCCGTTCTGGCCGAGAAGCGCGTGGACCTCGCCGGGACGCACATCGAAATCGACGTGATCGAGTGCCAGCGTTCCGGTGAACCGCTTTGTCAGGCCGGTCATCACCAGCACCGGCACCACGGACGCGTCCCTGCTTGAGGTCCGTTCGAGCTCCGCCATCCGGTGCCCGCTCCAGGTCATCGCAACAGTCGGGGTTTCGGCCGAAGCCGAAACCCCTGCTTGCAGATTACTTCACGCCCCAGATTTCGAGGTAATGCTCTTTGTAGTCGTTGCTGGGGATGAATGTGTTCTGATCGCCGCCCTCGAGATGGATATTGTCGGGGGTGACCAGGAACGGCGGCTGGACGAAACCGCTCGGGTCCTGCCCGTGGAAAGCGCGATTGAGCTCGTCGATCGTCTGATAGGCCTGAAGCTCGATTGGCTCCGACACCGTGACAACCTGATACTGGCCGCCCTTGCGGATGCGATCATAGGCCGAGCGATTGCCGTCGGCGGCGATCAGCTTGACCTGGTCGGGCGCGACGCCGCCTGAACGCAGCGCCGGGACGGCGAAATCCCAGTCGTTGTCGCCGACCGAGGTGGCGTAGAGCGGCGTGCCGTAACGCTGTACCCAGCTGGTGGTCAGCTGCGGCTGGCGCTGTGCGGCTTCCGAGGCCGGCGAGTTGACATATTCCATGACCTCGCAGCCACCGCACTTTTCGATCGCCTCTTTCGTCGCCATCGATTTGACCTCGGCGATAGCGTATTCGTTGTGGCTGAGAACCACGACGCGGGCGGTGCCGTTTGAATTGGCGATCGCCCAGACCGCTTCCGCCTTGCCGATCTCGATCGGGTCTTCCTGGATATTGACGAAGATGTTGAGATCGGGCTGCGGACCGGGAAAGCCGGCGGCGTGCAGGCCGACGAAGGTGATGCCCTGGGCGACGCCGGCCTTGATCGGATCCTGGAGGCTGGCTCCGTCGGCGAACAGAGCGATGCCGTCCGGCTTCAGAGCGATGGCTTGGTTCATGCCGGCAAGCCACGATGTCGGGCTGCCCTTGCCGTCGATGATCGTTACTTCCCAACCCACCTTTTCGCCGGCTTCCTTGATGTAGACGCCATAAAGGTGAGAGATGTCATTCTGCTCGTCGCCGGACAGATAGACGATCTTCTTGCCGGCCTCGGGCTTCGGCGCCGAAGTCGGGCCTTCCCAGGTGGTCTGCGGGCCGGCGTATCTTTCGACGTCGGCCTTTGCCTGAGCGACCACATCGGCATCGTCGGCCGTGGCGGCCGAAGCACTGACTGCCATGGCGACGCCAAAGGCCGTGCCCGAAACCAGTGCTCTATATGTCCTGCCTGTATTCATCGTCATTCCTCCCTGTTTTGTCGCGTAAACCGTGGTTTCGATGTCCCGTAAGGACGACTCCACTAGTGACGCTTAAGCTGGCTTCCGCAGCTCGAGCGAACGATCAGCCTCGGCGGCAGAATAGTGGTTTCCGGTGCACCCTCCGGCGCCTTGATGCGGCGGAGCAGCAGGTTGGCGGCCTCTTCGCCGGTCTGGCGGGCGCCGATGGTCACCGTGGTCAACGCCGGCCGATGGCGGACGGCTTCGGCGATATGTCGAAGCCGATGACCGCCAGATCGCGTCCGGCACTGAGCACGCCTTCGCCCGCCCGAGCAAACGTCTCGTCGATACGGGCTTCCAGCCTGGCTAGCCGCGCCGCCAGCCGATCGGCGGCGGACCCGATCGCCTGGGTTGGGTCGGCTCTGCGCCGGAACCGCTCCCGAATGACCAGCAGCCAGTCCCCTAACGCGCCCAACAGCTGCTCCTCCACCAGGGGCGCTTGCGGAACTCTGCGCGCCTCGATCAGATCCTCTATCCGGTCGGCCAGCCTGTCAATCGGCGTTGAATGTTGACCCCGTATTGGAGTGACGCCCTTGGGCTGGACACGGACGGGGGGCGATTTGACGATAGGCTTGGCGGGGTGGTGTCAGGCCGTGGGTGCCTTGCCGATGTGCTGCTCGACGAACAGGAGCAGCAGCCGAAAGGTGTCCCTGTAGGCTGCGACGGTGCACGGGCTGACGGCCCTGTGCCGGGTCAAGTGCTCGCCGAGAAAGCGCTGCAGCAGGATCGGGAAGGAGGGCGCCGGTCTGGGCTCAGCCATGACGGGCCTCCTCGACCGGGCGGGCGAAGCCTTCGAAGCGTTGTCCCGCGCCGGCCATCAGGTCCGGCACGGCCGTGAGGTACCAGTAGGTATCGCTCACCTTGGCGTGGCCGACATAGGTGGACAGGGCCAGCATGGCATGGTCGAGGTCGGTCCCGTGCGCCTGCCAGAGGGCGACCCGGCGACAGATGAAGGTGTGCCGAAGGTCGTGGATTCGCGGCGCCGGGTGCGTGCCCCGAGCGACCCACCCCAGCTCGGCACGGAGCCCGGCGAAGACGCCGTGAACCGTGCGGGACGCCAAGGCGACGCCTTTGGCCGATACGAAGAACGGCGCGGCGGGTTCTGCCGGAACATGGCGGCGTCGCAGCTCGTCGTACCGGGTCAGCGCGGTGACGGTCGTCGGATGCAGAGGAACGAGCCTCGACTTGGCGAACTTGGTCTGGCGGACCGTGAGCACGCCGCCCATGAGGTCCACGTCGGCGCAGCAGAGCCGCAGCGCTTCGGACAGGCGGAGCCCGGTCGCAGCGACGAGGCCGAAGAACGTCCGGTAGGTCGCGGGCCGCAACGTGCCGGGCGGCGACAGGCGTCCCGCCGCCGCGAGCAGGCCCACGAGCTCCGCGTCGGTGTAGATGTGCGGAGTGAGCCGGCGGTGCGACGGGCCGAACCTGCCGCGCTCCGGGACCGCCGTGCCGGGCACCGTGCGGGCGAGGTGGCGTGCGAACGGGCGGACCACATCCAGCCGCCGGGCCCAGGTGAACGGTGCCGCGCGGGTGGCCCGTCCTTGCACCCAGCCGAGGATGGCCGCCATGGTGAGCGGGCCGCGGTGTCCGGCCTGGTCGAGGTGGCGGGCGAACGCCATCAGCTGCGTGCCCGGGATCGCGAGCGCGAAGCCGAGGCGCCGGCGCTCCTCCAGGTAGTCCTGGACCTGGGCCTGGAAGGTCGGGGCCGGCGTCATGACGCGTCCCCCGGCCAGGGAAGCGCGACCGCGGCGAGGCGCCTGGTGTCGACCTTGGCGTAGATCGCCGAGGTGTCGAGGCTTCTGTGCCGCAGGATGTCGGCGATCTCCTTCAGCGGCGTGCCCTCGAGGAGAAGCCGGCTGGCCATGCTGTGGCGCAGGGCATGCACCCGCACCCCCGTCCAGCCGCACCGGCGGTAGGCCGCCATGACGGCACGCCTGACCACGCCGACCCTGATCGGCGCGTCGTAGGGCGCGACGTGGCGGACGAACACGGCCCGGTTGGTCGTCGCTGGTCGCTCCAGGGTCAGGTAGTCGACGATGGCCCGGCCGGTCTGGGCGGGCAGCGGCAGGATGTCGTCCCGACGGGACTTGCCCCGCGCCAGCCGCAGGGTGCCAGCCCGCCAGTCGATGTCGTCGAGGCGCAGACGGGCGACCTCGCAAGCCCGCAGGCCGAGGTCGGCGAGGCAGCGCACCATGGCGTAGGCGCGTCGCAGGGAAGGCATCGGCTCGGCGAAAGCCGACAACAGCTCATCCACCTGGGCCGGGGAGAGCACGGCTGGCAAGCGTGGCGAGCCGCCAATGGGCCGCGCCGGGGATCGAGGCCCGCAGATCGCCGACCGGGTCGCCTTCGATCTCGCGGAAGCGCAGGTAGCAGCGCAGGGCGCCGGCCATGACCCGGACGGTGCCTGGGCTGCGGATCTGATCGGCGCCCAACGCGAACCGCCGCAGGTCCGGCGGCGGTGATGGCGGCAGGCGTCACCGGGCCCGTGCCGAAGCGCGCGGTGAGGAAGCGGGTGAGGATCTGGCCGCGTTGACGGCGGGTGCTGGCGGCAAGACCGCAGGCTCCGTCCATGTACCGCTCGAACCTGGCGATCTCGGCGCCGATGTGATCTGCGGGCGGCGGCGTGATCACGCCCGCCGCCTCGAGGATCCGGAACAGGTGGGCGAGCGCGGCCCGGTGCTCGTGCAGCACCCGTCGGACCGGGGGCGGGCAGTCGCAGCGGGCCAAGTGGTCGGCGAGGAAGCGCCTACCGGTCGTCTCGTTCACCGCCGACAGAGCGATCGTTCTCCGCCGCCGAGCCAATGAGCCGAAATGCGCGACGCAGCGCAGATAGACCCGGCCCGTGCTGGCGGCATACCGACCTCTGCGCAGGTAGGCGCAGTAGTCACTGATGAAGGGCTGCAGCACGCTGCCCGCCAGTCGTTGCATCGAAGGCATCATGGTCCATGACAAGCTCCCGAGCTCGAGGAACAGCCTCGGAAGCTTGCTGAAATTATGCGCAGCGGGGCCTCCACCAACCGCGCGCCACCTCGGCCGCCTACAGCCCCACGGCGACCACCCTCCAGCCGGTGCTGCGCATAATCGACGGCTGCGCATAATTCCGTCCCAGGGCCAGCGGTCTGATGGTGCGCTCGGCAGCGTTGTTGGTCATCTCCAGCCGGCCGTCGCGCGACGAACTGGATGAGCGCCTGCCAGCGGGACAGACTGTAACGGATCGCGACCGCGAGTGCGCTCTTGCGGCTGAGGCTGGCGAGCGCGGTGTCGAGGAAGGCTCTCAGGTCCGCGAGCCGCGGGAGCGCGCGTTCCTGCCGAACGGCGTGGCGCTGCCTCGGGCCATGACCGTTGATCTCGGCCTCGATCTGGAACAGGGCGGCGATCCGAGCCAGCGCCTCCTTGGGGACGTCCACGAACGGCGGCGGACGATAGTTTGGCGGACACCCAGTCCGCCGAACTGCCGTCCGTCTCTGTTCATCACCGATTGCTGATGTTCGAATATCACGAGCCCTGACAACGAATGAAATCCACGATCATCTGTTGCTGTCCGCCGACGTTCGTGGTAAATCGCGCTATGGCGTGGGATCGTATGTGGGGCGGACACCCATGAAGGCGCTGACCGACAGGACTGTGCGGACCGCTGCGCCGGGGCGCTACGGCGACGGCGCGGTCAAGGGGCTGAGGCTGATCGTGCGCGACAGCGGCGCGCGTAGCTGGGTGCTCCGCTACCAGATCGGCGGCCGGCGCCGGGACATGGGGATCGGGCCTTATCCTGAGGTCGGTCTCGCCGATGCACGCGAGAGGGCCCTCGAGGCCCGCCAGCTGCTCAAGCGCGACGGCAGGGACCCGCTCGCCGAGCGCGGACGTGCCAAGATCAAGACCTTCAGGGAGGCAGCCGAGGCCCTGATCGACAGCAAGCGCTCGGGATGGCGCAACGCCAAACATGTCGCGCAGTGGAGCTCGACGCTCGAAGCTTACGTCTATCCCAGGCTCGGGGCGATGGACGTCAAGGTGGTGGACACCTCGGCCGTTCTCGACGTGCTGCGGCCGATCTGGACCACTAAGACCGAGACTGCGAGCCGGGTACGACAACGGATTGAGGCTGTCCTGAACTACGCCAGCACGATGCGGGCGCGCGCCGGTGACAATCCGGCCCGGTGGCGAGGGCACCTGGCGAACCTCCTTGCCTCGCCATCCAAGGTCCGCGCTGTGAAGCATCATGCCGCCCTGGATTGGCGCCAGGCGCCTGCCTTCATGACCGATCTGGCGAAGCGTCAGGGCATTGATGCCCGAGCGCTCGCGTTCACGATCCTGACCGCTGCCAGATCCGGCGAGGTGCGCGGGATGACGTGGGGCGAGGTCGACCTCGAGGACGCGGCATGGACCGTGCCCGCCACCCGCATCAAGGCCGGTCGAGAACACCGCGTGCCTCTGCAATCCGCGGCAATCGCGCTGCTAGGCGACTTCGGCCAGCCCGACGATCTGGTATTCCCGAGCCCGGTCAAGGCGGGGAAGCCGCTATCGGACGCAACGCTTGCAGCGGTGCTCGGCCGCATGGGGTACGACCACATCACCGTGCACGGGTTCCGCTCGACCTTCCGCGACTGGGCCGGCGAGGCCACCGCCCATCCCCGCGAGGTGATCGAAGCGGCGCTGGCGCACAAGCTCAAGGACAAGACCGAAGCCGCCTACGCCCGCGGCGACCTGTTCCAGAAACGTCGCCGCCTAATGCAGGACTGGGCCGACTATCTCGCGGCAGCGCCGGCCGCGGTGCTCGAGCTGCAGGAGAGGCACCGGCAGCGCCCAAGCGCGACCTGACGCCGGAGACAATCGAGCCGACCGATACCCCGGACTGGGGTGCACCAATCGTGCCTGAGCACCGCCGAATGCGCTCGCCGTCGAGCTGCGTGATAGTGCCCACTGGTCCAGCCATAAGTGCTGGTTCGGGGGCACCCGCTCAAGGGCGACGTGATCGTCGAGAGTGATGGTCCTCCGTGGGGATCGTTTCAGGCCGCAAGATCCGGCTCCGCGCGGGACCCGCACGACCGCGCCGCCGAGCGCAACCTTGATGAGCCCGGGGACCTGGCCGAGGGGGGCGGCGCATCGCCGAGGCCGCACCACCGGCACGAACGACAGCTCCTCCGCCGGCGGGCGCTGGTGCTTGACCCAGGGCGCAGACGAACCCAAGTCCGGCTATCCCTGGGAGGTCGCACACGACGATCGTCCGTGGGCCGGTCCCGATCCGCCGCCGTGGTCTGTCTCTCCGCCCGGGGCGAGCGGCGCCGAGCATGGCATCGGGCCGCTCGCCGGTCTCAGCGGCATTCCGCGGAGCGGCATAGGTGTCCTTTGATAGCGCGCGTCCGTTAACGCTGAGGGTCGAGATCAACAAATGACTGCAAAAATCGAGCTCGCACCGGGTTGGGCGGTGGTTCGCGGATGGGGGCATGTCCAGGGATGCGAAGGCCGGCTTGTGGCTCACTTCGACGCTCAAGGGCGCCTGGCGAATATTCAGCTACCGGATTTTCAGGGGGTGGGTCTCCGGGTTACCGAAATCCCCGCGGGTCCCTTCGCTAGAGCTGAACAAGCATTGAGCCGGGGCTACGACCCGGACCCCACGGTGCTCGAGGCTAAGCTCGCTCAGCACGGGGTGCCGCAGGCGGTGCGCGCGTACATCGCCGGGCTTGTTGCCGAAAAAAGGCGAACCCGTCAGCAGCAGGCTCGGCACCGACCGCGGCGCCGACCCGAGTCCACACCCATGAATGTGCTAAATGCCACTCGCAGCCCCGGCCTCGGTCTGATGCTCGAGGTTTTGCTCCATGTCTCACGTGGGATGCCGGTCGGGCGGGCGATTTCGGCGGTAGCCAAAGCTCATCGGAAGTCAGCCTCGAGCGTGCGCCAGCAGATTGGTCCAATCCTAAAATACAAAGAACTCGTGTGATAGTTGAACTGGAATCTCGAGCAACCTCAGCTTCTAAAGACGTCCCTAGGTGCTCAGAGACGAGGACGTTGATGAGGAAGTCAATCAGGTGCGCAGGCGACCACACTATCGGACTCACGGTAGATGAAGCCGCTCGGCTAGCAGGTCTTGGGCGCACGACGATGTATGCGTCCATCCGCAACGGAGAACTGCCCAGCATCAAAGTGGGCAGGCGTCGTATTATCCGGCGTGCTTCGCTCGAAGCGTGGCTCCACGGTCTCGATAGCCTTAAGATATCGCGTTGATTTCCAGAACCAATCAGCACGGCTGACCAGCGACATTTGATCCTCGGTAGCAAGGATCATATTGGTGCCTGGCTTTAGTGACGAGGCCGTTCGGGAGCTCCCGCCGTCCTCAGGGGAAGGCTGCAGTGCCGCGGGCCGTGCGCCCTAAAAAGGGTGTCGGCCCGACCCTGATCGTCGGCTTCGACAGCGAATACGAGCGCTCTGGCCAGGACCGGAACGATGTCCTCTGCCTCAGCTTCGCTGTGCTCGACCTTCAGACCGGGGCGATGGAGTCCGGCGTGCTGCACGTCACCGATGGCAGCGATCGCCGGAGCCGGCCGACGCTGGCGGCCTCCCTCGCCAGGGTCGTGTCAGCGGCCTGGAAGGTCGGCATCATATCCGGGGCTCCGGACCGGATCCTGCTCGCGGCCCACTGGTCCCGGGCGGACCTGCCTGCGTTCCGCGGCTTCCCGAAGCTCAAGCTTCGCTTCGACAGTCCCAGGAAAACCTACGCGACCACGACCAAGCCCACCATGATGACGCTACCGCTGCCCAGCGGCCCGAGGCGGGTGTCCGTGACCCTCGTGGACACCATGCTCCTGGCACCAGCGGGCCAGCAATCGCTCAAGGCGCTGGGCGCCATGCTGGGCATGCCGAAGCTCGAGCTGCCGCCCGGGGCGATCGAGCGGATGAGGGACTTCCGGGACGAAGCTCCGGAGCTGTTCAGTCGATACGCCGAGCGCGACGCGGAGATCGCCGCGCGGTACACGCACGAGGTCTGGCGCTTCTTCGACGGGATCGGCGCGGCCGGGCAGGGGGCAGGCTCCCGCCGACCATCGGGGCCGCGGCCGTGAACCTGCTGAGGAAGGTCGCCAGAAACCGCGGCATCGACCTCGGCACCGTGCTCGGGCGCCGCGGCCGGCGGATCGCGCCGGAGGTTGGGGACCACCTCACCACGTTCGCCGAGTGCTTCCACGGCGGGGCGAACGAGGCGTACTGGGTGGGCTACACGCCGAGGACGAGGCTCCTCGACGTCGACCTGTGCGGCGCCTACTCGACGGCGCTGGCGCAAATCCGGGAGCCGGCGTGGGGCGACGCCGCCGTCACGCGCGACGTCGACACCGCAGCCCGGATCGACGAGGGGCTCGGCTTCGCGAGGGTGCGGTTCCGCTTCCCCCCGCGCACCAGGTTCCCCTCGCTGCCGGTGCGCGCGGGGCCCTATGGTCTCATCTTCCCCTTGATGGGCGAGACTTGGTGCACCAGCTTCGAGCTCGCCGTGGCGCTCGACCAGGGTGCCGAGGTCGAGGTCGAGCACGGGGTCTTCGTGCCCTGGTGGTCGGAGGTCCGGCCGTTCGCCGAGTTCACTGAAGCCATCAACGAGCTGCGCGGCCGCCACCCCAAGGGCTCGCTGATGGAGCGGCTGGCGAAGGAGATGGGCAACAGCCTCTGCGGCAAGGTGGCCCAGCAGGTCGCCGCCTGGAGGCCGAGTGGCGGCGGGCGGCGGGTGTTCGACAGCCGCGCGGGCGAGATCCGCGACATGCCGCCCAGCCCAATCACTTGCGCGCCGATCGCGGCCGCGGTGACTGGGCTCGTGCGCGCCACCCTGCTGCCGGGCGCGCACCAGGCCTTCTCGGCGACCACCGACGGCCTGCTGACTACCTGCCCGCCGGAGGCGCTCAGGTTCGGCCGCGTGTCGGGGCTCTTCGCCGCCGCCTGCGCGCTCGTCGGCGGGAGCGACATCGTGGAGGTCAAG
This sequence comes from uncultured Alphaproteobacteria bacterium, assembly GCA_963757395.1. GTDB lineage: Bacteria > Pseudomonadota > Alphaproteobacteria > Geminicoccales > Geminicoccaceae > DATAOG01. The sequence continues at coordinate 92,486 of CAVWRK010000020.1, read as the reverse complement.
AACCAGGTCGGCCGTGCCCTGGTCTGGAAGACCCGCGGGGCGGTCTCGACCGAGCCATGCGACCCCGCGCGGCCGGGCGCGCCGGTCATCGCCAGGGCCGGTCACCGGCTCGACCACCGCGTCGACGACCCGTGGCAGGAGTGCCGGGAATGGGAACGGTTGTACCGCGAGAGGGATTGGGGTTGGCGCCGCAACCAGAGGACGTTCGTCAGCCTGCGGGAGCAGCACGCGCACGACCTCGACCTGGTCGACGTCGAGAGGCCCGTGCGGGTGAACCTCGAGTTCGACATGAAGCGCCGGCTCGTCGGCGTGCGCGACCTCGACGGCCTGCTCGCCGCTGGCACCGAGCCCTGGCGAACGGTCGACGAGTTTCCTCGAGGAGCGCGAGGCGTTCGACCTATGGCGGCGCAGCCGGCGGCGCGTCCTGAAGACCGAGGCTGACCATGCCGACTTCCAGAGCTGGGCGCAGATGCAGCCGTCAAGACGGCGGGTCGGCAGCAAGGGGGACCGCCCCCCGATGGTCGTGCTGTTCCTCCGGGCATGGACGCGGCAGGACCTCGGGCTGCCCGGCGGCTCCTACCCCGCCCTCGCCGAGGAGATGACCGAGGCCGGCTTCCCCGTGACAGTCGACGTCATCAAGAAGGCCCGGTCGCGGGGAGCGCTGCCCGAGCATGCCCTCGGGACGCTCACGCCGGACGAGGAGAGGTTTCTCGCTTGGGCGTTCGCCCGCTGGCCGGCCCTCGAGGTCGAGAGGCTGGTCGCGCCGGGGTCGCCGGCGGCCGCTGCAGTGGCCGAGCTGCGCCTCGGTGCTGGTGCCACTTCCCCTACCGGGTATGAGCGCATGTGGCACCGGCACCCTATCCGGCAGCGCGGCGCAAGTGGCACCGGCGGAATGAGCCGCCAGAATCAACGGCTTGGCGGGCGGTGCCACGTGCGCAGCGGGGAACGCACCGGCCCTCCGGGGGACCAGACTGCTTGCAATCAGTCTGGTCTCGCAGCGCGACCCCAGGGCGCGGAGGGGTCGTGTCCCTGGACGTGGTCTAGGAGTTGGGCGGTCGGGGATCTCCGTGGCGGGTCGGGCCGCTCTTGGTCATGCAGCCGCGGCGGGCAGCATGAGGGTGAGATCATCGCGCATCGGCGCGATGGTTTCCAGGGTCATGTAGCGGGCCCGCTGCACCGACCATTCATCGTTCTGCTCCAATAGGATGGCGCCCACCAGGCGGATGATCGCGGCCTCGTTGGGGAAGATGCCGACCACCTCGGTGCGCCGTTTGACCTCGCCGTTGAGGCGCTCGAGCGGATTGGTCGAGTGGATCTTGGCCCGATGCTCCTTGGGGAAAGAGTCATGTAGGCGAGGACGTCTTCCTCGGCCTGGTCGAGCAGCGCGGCGAGTTTGGGTAGCTTGGGCCGGACTTGGTCGGCGACATGCGCCACTGGGCCTTGGCGGCGCCGGCGTCGTCCTGGGCGAAGGCGGTGGCGATGAACGCCGACACCACGCGCCGGCCGCGCCTGCCGGCATGGGCGAGCGCGTTGCGCATGAAGTGCACCCGGCGGCGCTGCCAGGTGGCCCGGAACACGCGCGCGACCGCGGCCTTGATGCCGTCGTGCGCGTCCGAGATCACCAGCTTGACACCGGCCAGGCCACACCGGGCCCAGGACGTAGGGTATCGGGCTCCAGCCGGCGAACGGGCTCGCCAAAGTGGGGGACATCGGCGTCAGCCGGTGGACAATGTCAAAGCGTCGACCCAGCAGGTCCTGTCGGAACCGTCGCCATACGGTCCATTCAAATGCCAAAGTGTCGAGATAGTTGAGCGCGGTATTGAGTGACCAGCCCAGTTGCTTACCCCCGCGGAGAACTGTCGATAGACGGTGCAACGGATAGGATACCGCCTCGGTATTCAGGCAGACGACATCGGCGGTCCTCATACCGGCGCGCGCCAGGGCCTTTTGATTGCGGATCTGGGTGACGACGACGGTGGGGACATGATCAGAAATCGCACGCGCCAACTGATAGGCGACGGTCGGCAACGAAGGCCACTCGGGATTGCAGCTTTCCGCCAGCAGAAGCACCCTGGGACCGGCATCGCAGCGCGCGGCACCGGCAGGTTCGGACGTGCCGGGCCGGAGCGAAGCACGTGCTGCGTGATTGGACAAATCTGTCACAGCGCGGATCTTCACTCACCTTACACTGGCCGGTCGGTGTTCCGGGGGGGCTTTTTGCGGCTCAATACCCGCCCCTCCCTGCCCTGTCAATGCTTCGCTAAGGGCCCTGATCCCCGAGGAGGTTTGTCGTATGAGGGATTGGGGCAGGCGAGACCTGAGGTTGGCGATGCGCTAGGAATTCACCGGCCGGGTGCGACGGGTGGACTGGGATGACGAGCCAGACACGATTACCGTTCGAGCTGGATCAGCGGGCCGAGACCGGGGCGTTGACCGCCCATGGCGGGGTGCCGCTGCTGATCGAGGCGTTTCGGACCGGTGGTGCGGCTGCGGTGCTGGACGCGGGCGTGGTGATCAAGCGGCGCAAGCGGGGCCTGGCGCCGGCCGCGCTGGTCGAAGGGCTGCTCGCGCTGTGGGCGGCCGGCGGCGAGCGCTGCGAGGATCTGACGGCGTTGCGCGAGGACGCGGCGTTGGCGCTGCTGCTCGGGCACGGCCTGCCGGCGCCGCAGGCCGCGCGGGACTTTCTGGAGGCGTTCGACGAGGCGCTCCCGCCGCTGTGGCAGGGCGAGCGGTGCCAGGTCGAAGGCGAGGGAGCGAGACTGCAGGGGCTGAGCGCGACCAACCGTCGGCTGATGGCCTGGCTGCAGGAGCGGGCGCCGCAGGCGGTGGCGACCATCGACGTCGACGCGACGATACTCGACAGCCAGAAGCGGAGCGCGCTTACGACCTACGACGGCCGCAGTGGCTACCGGGCCGGTGGTGGCGCTCTGGGCCGAGCAGGACGTGGTGCTGGCCGACGAATTTCGGGACGGCAACGTGCCCGCCGGCAGCGGCAACCGGCGGGTCGTCGAGCGGGCGCTGGCGCCCTGCCGGCCGGCGTCGACGAGGTGCGCCTGCGCGGCGACAGCGCGCTCTACGAGCAGACGCTGCTGCGCTGGCTGGAAGCGCGCGGGGTCGGCTATGCCATCAGCGCCGACATGCGCGCCGCTCCGCGCCGACCACCGAGGTCGGCGCTGGGAGCCAGGCGCGCGAGCTGGCCGCGACGATCCGCGCGCTCCCCGAGAGCGCTTGGCAGCCCGAGCGGGAGGACGGCGATGCAATCCGGCAATGGGCGGAGGTCGCCTACGTGCCGAGTGATGGCGTGGCGGCCAAGGACCGGCCCGTCCCGCCGGGCTACCTGGCGATCCGGATCACCAGGAAGCAGGGTGCCTTGTTCGCCGATGGCACCGAGGTCAAGCACTTCGCGATCGTCACCAACCGGCCCGATCCGGATGGCGGCACGGGTCTGGATCTGATCCGGTGGCAGAGCGGCAAGGCGGGCACGGTCGAGCACACCCACCACGTGCTGACCAACGAGCTGGCCGCCGAGGCCCTGCCGAGCCAGAAGTTCGGCGCCAACGCCGCCTGGTTCAGGCTCAACGTGATGCTCTACAACCTGCTCTCGGCCTTCAAGCGGATCGCCCTGCCGCCGGAGCTGCACGACGCCAGGCCCAAGCGGCTGCGCTTCGTCCTGCTCAACGGCATCGGCAAAGTCGTCCGCCACGCCCGCGAGACCGTGCTGCGCTTGGTCGGCGACGCCCGCCGCCGGCTGGCCGACGCCGCCAGGCTCGCGCTCGCCACTGGCCCGCCGCTGCTGGTCACGGCCTGAGCGCGCGCCTGCGCGGCGCCGCCCCGCCGCTCGTGGCCTTGCCCACCGACACCCGTTCTGCGGGCAACGACGTCAGATGTTCGCGCATGACCTGCAGCCCTACCTCCCGGCCCGACACCGTCGCCACCCACAACCGTTCGCGCCCGGCTCCAGCCACCCCAAGCCCGAGCGCGTCACCGTATCCGGGGATTTGGGGGGGCCACCCGGGCACCCCGCATCCGCCTCGGCGCCAATTAGGGTCGCCACCACGCTCTTGACCATCGCTCGCGGCAGGTCAGGTGGCCTTCTGCAGCTGCTTGCGCAGCCAGTCCAGGCCCGACAGGACCAGGCTGGCTTCGGCCATCAGCAACTCGAGGATGACGCGGTGGCCACCACCTTACCACCTCCCTTCGTACACCACCTCCAAGGACGCTAAAACCTTTCGCTCCTTGGCCAATACGAGGGCCGCGACATGGCCGCCGACCGAATGGTCGAAAAAGAATGTTCGCGGCGGGTGTCGGGTAGCCGGGCAGGCCTGTGCTCCGCCTAGCCCCTCAGAACCGTACGTGCGAGTTTCCCCGCATACGCTCAAGCATCGGCCAGCGCATACGAGGTCGACCGCGGGGACGTCCGGGACGGCACCCGCGGTGGATGAGAACATGGGTCGTATTTTCGGTGGCGGGGTCGCGGCGCACCACGATATTGGTATTGCCGCCCTGCTCGAGGTCAGGATCGAAGACCGCTTTGCAGGCCACGCACCGGCCCGCCTGCCGTTGCAGCAGGTGGAGGCGATGGAAGTCACTGGCTTCGCGCACCAGCCGCCGGTGGCGCCTATCCTCCCAGTAGGCGCGCAAGCTCGGGTCGAACGGGCTGGCTTTGCCCTTGACCTTCACGAAGCGCGACACCCGGGTCTCGTTGTGGCGCGGAAGCCGGTTGCGGCCGTCCCACAGGTCCCAGCCGCGGCCCTGGTCGACGCCGTAGTAGTGGTGAACCACCCAACGTCGGTTCTTCCTGGGATGGCGGCGTTTGGCTCATTTGTAGGTGACCCGCCAGACGTGGTGGTCCAAGTTGGCGAACGTGCGTTTGGCCACCGCGTAGCGATAGTAATTGCACCAGCCCCGGATCACCGGGGACAGCTGCTTGATCACCTCGGCCGTCGGCAGCTGCCGGTTGGCCCGGAAGAAGTCGGAGAGCCGCCTGCGATGCAGGGCGACCTTCTCCTTCTGGGGCCGGACCAGCAACTTGCCATTGGGAAAGTGCCTGAGGTTGAAGCCGAGGATGTCGAACCCGTCGTCGATGTGGACGATGCTGGTCTTGGCTTGGCTCAGCTCCAGCCCGCGGCCGGCGAGGAACTCGGCCAGGCGCGGGATGACGTAACCTTCGAGGACCTCCCGCGAAGGGGCGGTGACCGCGAAGTCGTCGGCATACCGGACGAGGTTGATGCCTCGATTGCTCCCCCGCCGGAGGCAGGGGGTGATGTGGCGACCGTCCGGGCGTTCGGCACCGAACAGCCGCTCAATGCCATCGAGCGCGATGTTGGCGAGCAGGGGCGAGATGATGCCGCCTTGCGGCGTGCCCATCGTCGTCGGGTCCAGCGCGCCGAGCTCGACCACGCCGGCTTTGAGTAGATCTCGTCGCCGAGAAGGAAGAGTGAGCGCAGACCAAAGTTCTTGGACCCGATCCCGTAGGTCTTGGGAGCGACGCGCTCCGCGGCATGCTCCCAAGACCACCCGGCCGGTGCCGAGGATGACCGACAGGCGCTTCCAACCGTCGGCCCTTATGCTGCGACCGTTCCCCGTGACGTCTAGCGAATCCTCCCCGAACGTGACTCTCAGCCGGTCGCCGCCCCCGTCAAACTCGTTCTGCACAACTCGCGGAGCACGTCGCTCGCGTCGTGGCCGGCAACGAACTCCTCCACGATGCTTGCCCCGATTTGGGTACGGCGCTGGTCGCCGAAGTCGGCTGGGCACCATGCCTCCGGCTCCGGAGCGGCGATTGTTTTCTGACTGGGCTGCTGTGTTCGGCGCTTGCGCCTGGGCGGGGTGCCGTCGCGCGCCGATGAACGCGAGTCCTTCGTCCGCTCTTCACCTCGCGAAGGTACGTTCAACCTGGTGGTGGCCACCGTGCAGTCACTCCATTTCGGAACTTCGCCGAGAGGTCATTCTCCCGATCTCGAGCCGCAGTGTCAAACCGCCGGTTGACTGGCGCTGTCGATTCTTTTGGCGGCTCTTTGAGTCGGACGGTCCGGTCAGCGCCAGAGCTTGCACTCGACAAGTACTGGCCGCCCGGCCGTGGTGGACCTCGAACGGGTCGAGGAAGACGCTACCGACCCGATTCGCCATCGCCAGTTCGCGGCATACCGGGGTGAACAAGCCGGCGCCGGGGTCCGATGACGCCGAGAGGCAGCAACTCGGGCTTGCTCGAACAGGAGGCTGCTGCAGCTGCGCCTAGTTGTCGTACTCGACGCTTGACGCCAGCCGGGTATCTCCAGCGCTACGGGCGGCGCTCCAGTCGAGGTCGGAAACGCAGCAAATGGGCCTGCAGCTACTCTGTCTCAGATATTTGCGCTGTTCCGCCCAGTTTGCCGACAGCGGCCGCTCGAGCTGCTCCAGCAAGAGCGCGCGATCCGATCGCCCTTCAAGGATCGACTCGATGATGTCCGGCGCCAGCAGGGCCAGCCGCAATATCCGGCTCACGTAGCTCTTCGAGATGCCCTCCGCGTTTCCGATGTCACTGACGGAGCCGTGCACTTCCTCATCGAGCTGCCGCTGCCATCGCCATGCACGCGCCAACGCCTTGACCAACGTACCGTCAGGCTGCGGCTTCAAGGTCGGCACAATCGCGGTTCCGTCGGGGGTGACGATCCGCTTGCGGCCGCCGCGGCGCTGGAACCGCATCGGAATTCGGACGACCACCGTCGTGCCGTCGAGCCGGGTCTGGACGCCGCCCATCACGTCGCCCTCACCGTCGGCTCGTCGCCCGGCCGCAAATCGCCGACCAGGCTTGCCAGCCCCTCGGCCCTGATCCGCACCTCGAGCGCCTCCTCCTGGACGTCGACCCGTTCGACCAGGAGCTGGACGATCCGCGCCTGCTCGGCCGGGAACAGCTCGTTCCAGACCGTGGCGAAGTCGGCGAGCAGGACCGTGACCTCGCGCTCGGTGATCTCGTCGTCGCCTTCCCGCCTCGCGGCGGCCCACGTCCGCGCGACCAGCTCCGATGCAGCAAGCAGCTTCTGCACACGGTCGAGAACCGTGCCCTCGACGTCGGCAGCCGGCACGCTGGTGACCGGGCAGGTCTCGTAGCCGTCGGAGATCGCCTCGCGCGTCACGTAGTACCTGTAGACCCGCCCGCGTCGGCGGGTGTGGCACGGCGACATCGGCCGGCCGTTTGGACCGAAGATCAGGCCCTTCAGCAGCGCTGGCACCTGTGCCCTCGTCCGCAGCCCCGCGTCGGTGCGCCGGCTCGGCCATGACCGCGTGCGCCTTCTCCCACGTGCGCTGGCCGACGATCGCAGCGTGCTCGCCAGGGGTACGCCACACCCTTGTGCACCGCCTCGCCGAGGTAGATCCGGTTGGCGAGCACCTTGTAGACCGCGCCCCTGGTCCAGGGCTTGCCGCCGCGAAGGCCGGTCACGCAGATACGCCGTTTGGTCACCTCGCCGGCGGCGTCCGACTCTCGCGCGACGGTCAGGGCCGACCCGCGCGCTGGCCACTTACGAGTCTCGGTGCCGGTGCCACTTCACCTACCTGGTATAAGCGCATGTGGCACCGACACGGGATCGAACGCCTTGGCGCAAGTGGCACGGCGTGGGGATGAGAGTTGAATCAATGCCTTGAACGCCGGTGCCACTTGCGCCGATGAGTTCGATCGGGTTGCCCCGGGGACCCGAGTGGTCGCAATCAGTCGGGTGGTCTCTGCGGCTGGGGCGACGGCCGTGGCGGACGCCATTGGTGGCGCGAAAGAACGGGGTCGTCTGAATACGATCACCTGACTGGACTTGAAGAAGTCTGCCAGCACCGACTGGGCGTAGAACGGCGGCCGCCGAATTGGGCCGAGGCAGGGGTTGGGACCGACGGTCGGATCAGCGCCGCCGGCGAGCGCCAGGCGCTGGTCACGAAGAACGGTGCGGCCTTCCGGGGCCAGTCCATGGCGGGCCACGGCGCGGCCGGGCTCACCGGCCAGAACCTCACAAGCCTGACGTTGCCGGTGAACGCCGGTGACATCTTCGAGCTGTCGGTCTGGGACTTTGCCGGCGCCTCGCTCAACGTCGAGGCCAACAGCCAAACCTGGTTCGCAATTTGAGGTGGTGGAGTGGGCATCGCCGGCCCTTGAACAGCTTGGCCCTCCGAATCAACACCGCGATGGTCTCGAGCGCGTCTGTGAGCCCGACTGATGCAAGGGATTTTGACGTAGATCAATGCGCTTGGCGGTCGCGGCGAGGCACGCTTCGGCAAACGAGAGTGGGCGACGGCCATGGGTACCTTTCTGATCAGGCTCAACGACAGGGTCCACCGGCTGGTCGTGTCTCTGCGTAGAGCTTGGCTGTGCGCGCTCGGTGCCGGTCCGATCGGTCGCAGCTCGCGCGGAGCAGGGTCGCCGTCCCTCGACTTTCGCCCAGCGCGTCCGGGCACCCGGCCCGAGTTCAGGCAGATAGCGCAGCGTTACCGTGTCGATCTCGCGCGAGTACCGCTCGACCTGTGTGGTGCTGTTGGCGACGCCGAGATCATCTGTGTGAACTGCCAAGATGTGCGCCGCTGCCGACGCTGGCTCGTACGGGAGAGCATCGACGATCCGCAGCTGTTCTGCGCCAACGCACCGCTATTCAGGGTGCTCGCCCCCAAGTAGGCTAACGCTACGATGCGCGGCCGATAGCGACAGGCAGCCCAGCGGCGCGCCATTCCGATTAGCTGCTACATCTCGGCGCTGTTGGCGCCCGTTGCGTTCGGCGATTTGCTGCAGTGCCCGAGCAGGCTTAAAGGCAGGATCATCGGCGATGCCGTAGAACACGAACTTGTTCTTGCGCCGCGCTGTCGGTAGAGAGGCCCTCAACGAGGCCCTGGACGCCTCGCCCGGTGCCGACCATGATCGACATGGGCGTCGCGAGCCCGAGCGCACAGGGACAGGCGATGATCAGGACCGAGACCGCGGCGACCAGCGCGTAGGTCATGGCGGGGGACGGGCCGAAGATCGCCCAGGCGATGAAGGCGACGAGCGCGACCCCGACCGCCGCCGGTACGAACCAGCCCGCGACCACGTCGACCAGCCTCCGGATCGGCGCCCGCGAGCGCTGGGCCTCGGCGACCATCTGGACGATCTGCGCGAGCATGGTGTCGCTGGCGACCCGCTCGGCGTCCGCCTGTTCGAGTTCGGCCGCCATGCGGCGGCCCGACGCGCCCAGCGCGGGCTCGGCAAACCGGAGACCTTCAACTTCCTGGCCTTCAATCTGCACCACCGTTTGAGACGGAGGTGGCAGCGCCGAGGGCGAACCTCCCTCGACTGAGCCGTGCGAAAACACTATTTGGATGAGCAACCTCGGGTGCTGCCTCGACCCTAGATCGAGTAGCAGGGGTCAGCCCGAACTGCTCCAGCATCATCTTTGCCCGCCGCCATGCATCCTGGGCAATCGCGACCTCAGGGCGCTGCCGGCGCATGCGGTCACCGGACTTGGTCAGGCATTCGTAGGTTGGCCCGTCAGTAAGGATGACGGCCGGGGCGGCCCGGTATTCAGCCATCGCTGAGCAGAGGAGCGCCAGGGCATGACCGTCGAGCTCGGTCAGCACGTACATACCATGAACCTGAGCCGAAATCGTGTCCCAGTAATGGCCAGCAACATCATCGAGCCATGCCGGGCAAGGCAATGTTCCCCGAAGCGGCATAGGTTCGTAATGATTTGCTCGATCCATCCGGTAGGTACCCTGCAGCCGTTTGAGACCGCTTGGCTTTTTGGCAGGCATTTGACTTTCTCCGAATGAAAGTTGCCGCGGCGCAAACGGAAGCCCGCTGCGCGTGGTCCTCCCCCAAGTTGACTCGGAAATCGAACCCCGCCGTCAAGATCTGCGTCGCTGCGCTGACCAGATGCCTGCACCGAGCCAGAAGACGACCGTGTGAGGTTGGCCATCGTCCGGCCGGTCCAATGGATGACCTTGCCGGGCGGACGGTCATGGTCAACCGGCACCGGAAGGATGAGCGTTGGTGGGAGGTGCCACTTGCTCGGCGGCGAACGAAAACGGTGGCTAAGGAGACTCGGGTGATGACGACCGCTCGAGTTCAGGACCTGCCCTCCGGGATGCTGCGACTAAGATTTAGCCGCCGGCAGTCCGGCAACGACCGGGGGACAGCTGCGCTCCGTGTCTGCCCTGCTGCTCGGCGAATGTCCTCCCAGGAGGTTCATAAGGCCACCCGGAAGACGCAACGCCGGACTCGACGTGGGGATTAATGTGGGGTCTGAACTGACGTATCTGCAAATTCACTTTTTATTCAGTTATTTAAAGTCATGAATGGCGGACAGTCCGCCATCGTCCGCGAAAAACGGCCGACTTTCCGGGCCTCTGCGGGCCGACCGCCGAGCTCTCGTCCACCGCTGGTGCCGTCCCAAAACGATCGCCGCGGTCGAGCGCGGACGTGCAGGCCGATGCTCGGGCCGTAGGGCTACACGACGCCATTTCGCTCGATCAGATCCGCTTCGTGATGCAGCAGCTCGACGGCTCGGCTGAGATTCCTGCGCATTGCGGCTTCGGCGCCATCGGGGTCGCGATACAAGAACGCCTCCAGAATCTCGGCATGCTCCGCCATCGCCTCGCCCCATGCCAGGAACAGGGCGGCCTTGGCCACGTCCTCGGACCGGCCAGGCGCATCGGTCAGCTGGCGGCTCCGGATCGCCGCCAGCGCCTCGGCCTCGCTCGGGAACGACACCTGCAGAACGGCGTCCAGCAGCGGCGTGAAGATCGTCCCCGGCAGCAGCGCGTTGACGCGAATGCCGAGCGGCCCGTAGTCGACCTGCATCGAGCGGGTGAGCGCCAGCACGGCGCCCTTGGACGCCGCATAGACGGCGCGGTTGGGCAGCCCCGTGGTCGCGATGATCGAGGCCATCCTGCCGGGACACCGCGGTGGAGGAAAGCGCGTGACCACATCAGACCTCCGGGTTCCCGACGAGATCGGCCTGCCGAAGGAGACGCTCGACACACCGGTGCTCCTGCTGGATCTGGACGCCTTCGGCGCCAATGTCCGCAGGATGGCGGAGGTCTGCCGCGCGGCCGGGGTCCAATGGCGGCCGCATACGAAGGGCATCAAGACGCCCGCCATCGCGCAGCTGCTGCTGCAGGCGGGGGCCATCGGCGTCACCTGCGCCAAGCTTGGCGAGGCGGAGGTCATGGCCGCGGCCGGAATTCGCGAGATCCTGGTCGCCAATCAGGTCGTGGGCCCGGCGAAGGCGGCCAGGCTCGCGAACCTTCCATCCGAGGCAAGCGTCACGGTGGCGCTCGACAGCGAGCACAACGCGCGCGAGATCAACGCGGCAGCCGTTGCCAAGAGCGTGGCCGTCCCGGTCCTGATCGAGGTCGATACCGGGCAGAACCGTGCGGGTGTCGACGGCGGCGAGGCGACGCTCGCCTTCATGCGCCGCATCACCGACCTCCCCGGCCTGCGGCTACGGGGATTGATGACCTGGGAAGCGCATGCCGCCCGGGTGAAGGACCCGGTGGGCAAGGCGCACGCCGTGCAGGCCGCCTTGCGGCTGGTCGCGGCGACGGCCGATCTCTGCCGCGCCGCCGGATTTGCGATCGACATCGTGAGCTGCGGGGGCACGGCGACCTACTGGCTGAGCGCGCCCTGCCCGGGTGTGACCGAATTGCAGGCTGGCGGCGGTGTGTTCTGCGACGTGCGCTACCGGATGGAGTACGGCGTCGATCACGACTACGCCTTGACCCTGATGGCCACGGTGACGAGCCGGCCGCATCCGACGCGGGTGATCTGCGATTTCGGCAAGAAGGCCATGAGCGCCGACACGGCGCTTCCCCTGCCCCTTGACCTGCCGGAGGTGCGATCGGTGCGGCTCAATGCCGAGCACACGATCATCGAGTTGGAGCGGCCGCGGGACACTCCGCGGGTTGGCGACCGGCTGGAATTCGCGGTCGGCTGCGCCGATACGACGGTCCATCTTCATGACCATCTCTATGGCATCCGGAACGGTGCCGTCGAAAGCATCTGGGCGATCGAAGGCAGGGGGAGACTGAGGTGGTAGTGCTGCTCGTCTGGCACTCCGCACGGGTCAATCGGAGACGGCAATCCGATCGCCATCTCAAGGCAAGAGCATCAGGATCCGCGGACGTATCCGGGGACGACCGGTCGGGCTCGCGGGGCCATCGAGCACGAGCGCGCAGAGGCTTCATGCCGCGGCGACGTTGTACTCCGGCAGCCGCCAGGTGTTGCGCTTGTGCTCCTCGAGCAGGGCGCGCTCGCGGCTCATCGGGTAGCGGGTGACCTCGTAGCTGAAAAGCTTGGCCTTCACCCGCCCGGGCGCCTGACGGCCAGCCAGATGCTCACAGAGCCGGGCCCGGATCGTGTCGCTACCGCCATGCGCCCGGCCGTAGTAAGCCACCTCGCTGCTGTCGAACAGCGCGTACACCCCCGGCGCATCGGGCGCCAACTCCACGTTCTTGCGCGTGAAGCGATGTTTGTCGCCATTGATCGGCATCTGCACGCTCTCCACTGCTCAGACCGAGGCCGGCGTCCTGGTCTTATATCCTTATAGTAGAATTATTCCACCGACTCGACCAACCTGCAAGCATTTTCCACAGCTTTCAAGCGGTTGCACCGCCGAGCGTATCTTCTGCGCCACCCCGGCCCGCCCCGCCGCCAGTCGCGAATCGCCATGCTCGGTCGAGCAGACATCTTTGTTTGCAATATGTTGATCGTCTACTCTAGCAGATTGATTGAACTTACCGGCTGCCTGGTGCCGGGCTTGGCCCCGCCGCCGCCGACCGGATTCCTCGCCGGCGTCCGCCTCGTCCGCGATCTACGGAATCTTAACGACCTTGGCCGTAAGCTCATGGCCGATCAGGACAAACCCCAACTCATGGCGCCACCCACTCGTCTCATCGTCGTGCAGCGGCCGAGCCAGCCGCTCGAGTTCGTCTGTGCGCGCCTGCGCGGTTGGGGCTGTGAGCTGTACGGTTGCCATGAGCCACGGCGACGCGATTGCGGCGCTGGCGGACGGCGCGGCCGACCTCGTCCTGATCGACGCCTGGGTCGAGGACGGCATGGCGCTGCTGACCCAGATCAAGACCGATCCCCGCACCCGTTCGCTGCCGGCCGTGATCGCCACGCCCGACGACGCGGCCGCGGTGGCCGCGCATGCTCTGGCGCTCGGCGCCGACGACATCCTCATGCTGCCGGTCGACGACAGCGAGCTGTTCGCCCGCATCCGGGCGCTCGCACGCCTCGCCGCGATGGAGATCGAACAGCACCGGCGCGAGGCGGTCTTGAGCGAGTTCGGCGTCTCGCCAGCGCCGGAGATGCCGGGTGTGCCGGCCATCGGACCGGCTCGGAATCCTGCTGATCGGACCCGCCGGCGGCGAGAAGATCCAGGTCATGACCGCGCTCGGCGGCGCCGCCACCGCTGGCTATGCCGAGACCGCCGAGAGCGCGCTCGAGCGCCTACGCCGTGACGATTTCGACGTCGTCCTGATCACGTCGAGCCGCGACCACGACGAGCTGCAGCGGCTGTGCGCCGCCATCCGGTCGGACATCGAGCTGTTCGATCTGCCGGTACTGCTGATCGGCCGGACCGAGAACTTTCCGGACCGCTCGCTGCCATTCGAGTGGGGGGTTTCAGACGTCCTGTTTCAACCATTCCAACCCGAAGTGCTACGCCTGCGGGTGCAGGGCTGGGTGCGCCAGCAGCGGCTGCGCCGCCGGCTGCGCGGCTGGCTCGCGGGCACCCGGCTGCCGGCGACCACCGACCGCCTGACCCACCTCTTCGGTCACGGCTTCCTGCACGCCTACCTCGAGCAGCTGATCGCCCGCAACCGCCGCTCCCCAACCCCGCTCGCGCTCGCCAGCTTCGATGTCGCCGGCATGGGCCAGATCAACCGCACCTGCGGCTATGCCGCCGGCGATCAGGTCCTGGCGCAGCTCGGCGGGATCATCGTCCGCAGCTCACGCGCCGAGGACCTGCCGGCGCGCCATGGTGACGACCGGTTCTGCCTGGTGATCGATGGCGCCAACGCTGCCGAGGCCGCGGTCGCGGGCAAGCGCATCGCTTCGATCCTGACCCAGATGCCGCTCGAGGTCGGCGTCGGCCAACCGCTCTACGTCGCGCTCGCCACCGGCACCGCCGAGCTGGCGCCAGGGGACGACGCGGCCGCGCTGGTCGCCCGCGCGTTCAGCGGGATGCAACCCTTCGGCCTGCGCCGCGCCTCCTGAGCGCGCCCCGTCGCGCGCATCCCTCATGCCATGTATTGGCCGCCGTTGGCGGTCAGCGTCGAGCCGGTGATGAAGCCCGCCGCCTCGCTCGCGAGGAACACGACGCAGCGCGCCACCTCCTCGGGCTCGCCCAGCCGCCCGACCGGGATCAGCGGCAGGATCTTCGACTTCAGGACCTCCTCGGGCACGGCGCGCACCATCTCGGTGCCGATGTAGCCGGGCGCCACCGCGTTGACCGTGATTCCCTTGGCCGCGTTCTCCTGGGCAACTGCTTTGGTGAAGCCGATCAGGCCGGCCTTGGCGGCCGAGTAGTTGGCCTGGCCGAACTGGCCCTTCTGGCCGTTGATCGAGCTGATGCTGACGATCCGCCCGAAGTTGCGCGCGCGCATGCCCTCGATCACGCCGCGGGTCATGTTGAACACCGAATCCAGGTTGGTCGCGAGCACCGCCCGCCACTGCTCGACCGTCATCCGGTGCAGCGTGGTGTCGCGCGTGATGCCGGCGTTGTTGACCAGCACGTCGACCGGCCCGACCTCGGCCTCGACCTTCTGGATGCCCGCCTGGCAGGCCTCGAAGTCGGCGACGTCCCACTTGAAGACCTGGATACCGGTCTTGTCCTTGAACGCGTTCGCCGCGTCATCGTTGCCGCCGTAGTTGGCCGCCACCTTGTAGCCATCCTCCTTGAGCGCGATCGAGATCGCCGCGCCGATCCCGCGCGTCCCCCCGGTCACCAATGCCACCCGGGCCATGCTTGCCTCCCCTGTTTGGCCGGCTATTCGCGATGCCCTTGATGTAGCGCCGAACCCGCTCCCTGGCCACAGCCGATCAAACCAGGCCCGGATTGTTGACCGTCAGCTCGCCGCGCTTAGGTATTACCGTCGGAAGGCGACGTATTACCGAGGTTCCCTGATGGCGACGCGAGTCACCCGCAAAGGCCAGATCACGATCCCGAAACGGGTGCGCGACTATCTCGGCATCGAACCGGGCAGCATGGTCGAGTTCGACGTGACGCAGGATGGTCGAATCGTGCTGATCAACCAGGACACAACGCCGAAGCCGAACCCGTTCGAGCGGATTCGCGGGACGGCCACGGTCAAGCTGACCACCGACGAGATCATGGCTTTGACCCGCGGCGACGACTGACGGTGCTGCTGGTCGACACCAACGTCCTGTTGGATGTAGTCACCAGTGACCCACATTGGCTCGACTGGTCTGAGCGACAGCTCGGGAGGCTTACGCTCCAGACCCAGCTGATCATCAATCCCGTCGTATACGCAGAGTTGTCGATCGGGCTCGACCATATCGACGAGGTCGAGGCGATTTTCGTCATGACCGGCGTAGCGGTAAGGGAACTTCCGCGCTTTTGCTCTCTCCTGGCCGGCAAGGCCTTCCGGTCGTATCGGGCTCGGAGCGGCACCAAGACAGGGGTCTTACCCGACTTTTTCATAGGCGCGCACGCCGTCGCCGAAGGCATTGCTCTGCTGACCCGCGATACCCGGCGCAATCGGAGCTATTTCCCGGAGATCACCTTGGTCACGCCCGGCGATGCGTGAGCGTCCGCCCGGTCAGGAGGCGCGGCGGATCGCCGGATGGGCGGCGGCGCCGGGCAGCGGGATTGGCGCCTCGGCCAGCGCTTGCGGTTCGCGGCCGCGCCAGCTGGCGAACCGGGCGCGCGCCTGCTCGAGATAGAGATAGATGACCGGCGTGATGTAGAGGGTCAGGAGCTGCGAGACCAGCAGGCCGCCGACCACCGCGACACCCAGCGGCCGGCGCAGCTCCGAGCCGGCGCCAAAGCCGATCGCGATCGGCAAGGCACCCAGGATCGCCGCCATCGTGGTCATCATGATCGGCCGGAAGCGCAGCAGGCAGGCCTCGAAGATCGCCTGCTCGGGCGTGGCGTCGGTGCTCCGCTGGCGCTCGAGCGCGAAGTCGATCATCATGATCGCGTTCTTCTTGACGATGCCGATCAGCATCACGATGCCGATGATCCCGATCACGTCCAGGTCCATGCCGCACAGCATCAGCGTGAGCAGCGCGCCGAGCCCGGCCGCCGGCAGGCCCGAGAGGATGGTGATCGGGTGCACGAAGCTCTCGTACAGAATGCCGAGCACGACGTAGATCACGAAGATCGCCGCCAGCAGCAGCAGGCCCTGATTGGCGAGCGTGTCCTGAAACAGCTGGGCGGTGCCCTGGAATCCGGTCGAGATGGTCGCCGGCAGGCGCATCTCGCGCTCGAGCCCCTGGATCTCCACGACCGCCTGGCTGAGCGAGACCCCCGGCGCCAGGTTGAACGACAGGGTCACCGCCGGCAGCTGCCCCTGGTGGCTGACCGTCACCGGCCCCGCGAGCCGTCGGATCGTCGCGACCGTGGCCAGCGGCACCAGCTGCCCCTTGTCGCTGCGCAGGTAGATGTCGGCGAGCGCGTTGGCGTCCTGCTGATGCTTGGGATCGACCTCGAGGATGACCTCGTAGTCGTTGGTCGCGGTGTAGATGGTCGAGACCTGGCGGGTCCCGAACGCCGAGTACAGCGTGCTGCGGATCGCATCGACGCTGACGCCGACGGTCGCCGCCGCCTCGCGATTGATGTCGACCAGCGCCTCCGGTTTGTCGACCTCGAGGTCGCTGGTCACGTCCTGGAGACCCGGCAGCTGGCGCATGCGGCTCTCGACCTCGGGCGCCAGGCGCTGCAGCTCGGCGAGGTCGGTGCCTTGGAGGGTGTACTGATAGAGGCTCCTGGAGGACCGGCCACCGATCTGGAAGCTCTGCACCGGCTGAATGAACACGTTCAGGCTCGGCAGGCGACCGAGCTTGGCACGCAGGCGCTGGATCAGGGCGTCGACGCTCACGTCGCGCTGATCGAGCGGCTTCAGCCCGATGAACATGCGACCGGAGTTGACCGAATTGTTCAGCCCGCCGGAGCCGACCGTCGAGTTGACCACCTCGACCGCCGGATCCGCCTGGATGATTTTCGCCGCCTCCTGCTGGGCGGCGGCCATGGCCTCGAACGAGATGCCTTGCGCGGCCTCGGTGGTGACCGACAAGAGGCCGGTGTCCTCGGTCGGGAAGAAGCCCTTGGGGATCGCGCCGTACAGGTAGAGGGTGCCGACCAGCGACAGGAGGGTCAGTGACAGCATGGCCCGGCGATGGCCGAGCGCGACGCCGAGGGTCCGCCCGTACAGCGCCCGCACCCGGGCGAACACGGCGCCCGACCCGCGCCGGCCGCCGCCCGGCGCCTGTGACGGCTCGACCGGTCGCAGCAGGCGGCTGCAGAGCAAGGGCGTCAGCGTCAGCGACACGAAGCCCGAGATCAGGATGGTCATGCTGATGGTCACCGCGAACTCGCGGAACAGCCGCCCGACGACACCGCCCATGAACAGGACCGGGATGAACACCGCGACCAGCGACAGCGTGATCGAGACGATCGTGAACGCGATCTCGCGCGAGCCCCGGAGCGCCGCCTGCAACGGTCGCTCGCCATGCTCGACGTGGCGGACGATGTTCTCGAGCATGACGATCGCATCGTCGACCACGAAGCCGACCGAGAGGGTGAGCGCGAGCAGGGACAGATTGTCGATGCTGTAGCCGAGCAGATACATGCCCGCGAAGGTGCCGATCAGCGAGATCGGCAGCGCCAGCGCCGGAATGATCGTGGCGGTCAGATTGCGCAGGAACAGGTAGATCACGAGGAGGACCAGCGCGACCGCGAGCATCAGCGTGAACTGGACCTCGGCGACCGAGTTGCGGATCGACTGCGAGCGGTCGAGCATCACGTCGAGACTGACCGAGGCCGGCAGCTGGGCCTGGAATGCCGGCACCAGGGCCTTGACCCGGTCGACCACGTCGACGGTGTTGGCATCGGGCTGGCGCTGGACCGCGAGCACGATCGAGCGGGTGCCGTTGAAGCGGCTCGCCACCTTGGTATTCTCGACGCTGTCGAGGACGGTCGCGATGTCGCCGAGGCGGACCGGATGGCCGTTGCGATAGGCGACGATCAGCGGCCGGTACTCAGCCGCCTTGGTGAGCTGGCCGGAGGCCTCGAGGGTCACGCTCTGATGCGGCCCTTCGAGGCTGCCGACCGGGGTGTTGGAGTTGGCCGCCTCGAGCGCCGCGGCGACCTCGTCGAGGCCGATGCCGCGCGCCGCCAGCGCGCTCGGATCGACCTGCACGCGCACCGCGTATTTCTGCGCCCCGAACACCAGAACCTGCGCGACCCCGGTGAGGCTCGAGACGCGCTGGGCCAGCAACGTCTCGGCGTACTCGTCGACCGCCGAGAGCGGCAGGCTCGCCGAGCTGAGGGCGAGGAACAGGACCGGCGAATTGGCCGGGTTGACCTTACGGAAGGAGGGCGGCGTGGTCATCTCGGTCGGCAGCCGGCGCGCCGCCGTGCTGATCGCCGACTGAACGTCGAGCGCCGCCCCGTCGATGTCGCGGCCGAGATCGAACTGCAGCGTGATCCGGGTCGAACCCTCGCCGCTGCTCGAGGTCATCGAGGTGATGCCGGCGATGGTCGCGAACTGGCGCTCGAGGGGCGTCGCGACCGAGGCCGCCATGGTCTCCGGGCTGGCGCCGGGCAGGTTGGCCGAGACCTGAATGGTCGGAAAGTCGACCCGCGGCAGCGCCGCGACCGGCAGCAGCCGATAGCCGAACAGCCCGGCGCCGAGGAACGAGATCATCAGCAGCGTGGTCATGACCGGGCGGCGGATGCAGAGCTCCGGGAGGGTCATGACGTGCGCTCCGGCTGGTCGGCGGAACCGGGCTGCTGGACCTCGACCTTGGCGCCCGGGGTCAGGCGCATCTGACCGTCGGTCACGACCCGCTCGCCGGCCGCGAGCCCGGCCGCGATCACGGTCTCCTGCCCGACGGTCCGGTCGATCGTGACCGGGCGCAGGTCGACGGTGTCGTCCGGCTTGATCACGAACACGTAAGCGCCGTTCTGCCCCTGCTGGATCGCCACGGAGGGCGCGACCAGGGCATCGGGCTCGACCCTGAGCGTGACCACCACATTGACGAACTGCCCGGGCCAGAGCGCCTGTTGCTGGTTGGTGAAGGTCGCCTTGACCGAGAGGGTGCCGGAGTCCGAATTGATCGCGTTCTCGAGGTACGTCACCTGTCCTGTCTGCGGCTCGCCCGCATCCCCGGGGATCACGGCCGTGACCGGCAGCGGACCACCCGCCATCGCCTTCTGCAACTCGGCGAGGTAGCGCTCCGCGACCGAGAACGCGACGTAGATCGGTCGCAGCTGGTTGAGCGTGACCAGCGGCGTC
Source organism: uncultured Alphaproteobacteria bacterium (assembly GCA_963757395.1). Taxonomy (GTDB): domain Bacteria; phylum Pseudomonadota; class Alphaproteobacteria; order Geminicoccales; family Geminicoccaceae; genus DATAOG01. The sequence goes on along the minus strand of CAVWRK010000020.1, from coordinate 73,013 downwards.
GAATTGCCGCTCCTGACCGTATTGCCGAGCTTGAAGGCGATGGTGCCGAGCCGCCCGTCGATTGGCGCCCGGATCGTGGTGTAGGACAGCTGGACCTCGGCGCCCTCGACCGCGGCCTGGTCCGCCTTGACCGTCGCCTCGGCGGCGCTGACGTTGGTCTGAGCGGCGTCGAGCTGCTGCTTGGAGGCGAAGTCCTTGCGCCCGAGCGGGGTCAGGCGGTCGAGCTCGCGCTGGGCATTGGCGAGCTGGGCGTGGTCGCGCTGCAGGGTCGCGAGCGCCTGGTCGAGCGCCGCCTGCGCCTGGCGGCCGTCGAGCAGGAACAGCATGTCGCCGGCCTTGACGTCCTGGCCGTCGTGAACGGCGACCTTGGCGATCTGGCCGTCGATCCGCGGCTTGATGGCGACGCTTGCGATCGGCTGCACCTTGCCGATCGTCGCGATCTCGACCGGCATGGGCTTGGTCTCGACCTCGGCCGCGAGCACCGGCAGAGCGCGCGCCTCCCGCGCCGACCGGACCGCCTGCGCATGGCCCGAGGTCCCGAGCGGCCAAGCGTAGTAAAGGCCCGCCGCCGCCAGCAGCAGCACTCCGAGAGCCCACAGAATGCGCCTGATCATGCCCGATCATCCAGCCGCCGAAGCCTGCCGGGCGCGCCGCCGGCTGTCGCCGCCGACCCGACCTTGATCCCTTCGGCCCGCCGTGAGATAATGGAACTCGTGGGTTAAATCTTCAATGGCTCGATCATTACAACCTACCTGGCGCACGGAGCGTCGACAGCGGATGCTCGCGGCGGCGAGCGGGCTGTTCGGCGGTGCCGGCTACGACGCCGTCCAGATGGCCGACGTGGCGCGCGCGGCCGGGGTCGGCAAGCCCACGCTCTACCGCTACTTCGCATCCAAGGAAGAGCTGTTCCTCGAGGTGCTGGGCGAGGTGCTGCAGCAGCTGCAGCTGCGCCTCGAGGAGGTGGCGGCGCGGCCGCTGTCGCCGGCCGAGAGCCTGGCTCTGATGATCCGGACCCTGGTCGACATGCTCGGGCGCCAGACCGAGCCGCTGCGTCTGATCTCCGGCGACAACCCAGGTCTCGCCCAACGCCTGCGCGCGGCGTTCCGTAACCGGCGGCGACCGATCCTCGAGTTGCTGCGGCGGGTGCTCGAGCGCGGCGTTGCGGGCGGCGACTTCCGGCCGCTCGATCTCGAGGTCACTCCCGCCCTGATCCTCGGCATGATCCGAGGCGGCCTGATCGCAGCACCCGGGACCGCGCGCGAGCGCCTGGCCGAGGCCGCGATCGACCTCGTCCTACACGGCGGCCTGGCACCGCTGTCGAGCTGTTCCACTGATGCGTCCTCTTGGACCCAAGAAGCGCCGTTCGGCGGCCTCTAGAGGCACGGCCCCCCGACCGGCGGCCCGCGAGGCTGGACTGACGCGGAGCCCTCGATGGCCCGCTCGGTCCGGCCGGAGTCCGGAAAAATCAGTCGCGGGCGACGCCCACGCTCGACGACGGCGGCTGGCCGCTCCGCGAGCTCCGGCAGACAACGACAAGACATAAAAAAAGACCCCCCGAGTTGCCTCGGGGGGCCGCCCGGTCGCGAGGACCGGGGCTTGGTTGTGGCTAGCTGGCGAGCTTCAGGTTCTCGGCTGAGCTCTTGCCGTTCTGGCCGCGCTGCAGGTCGTACTGCACACGCTCGCCCTCGCGGAGGCCGTCGAGTCCGGCCCGCTCAACGGCCGAGATGTGGACGAACGCGTCCGCACCGCCGCCGTCCGGCTGGATGAATCCGAAGCCCTTGGTAGCATTGAACCACTTCACTGTTCCGGTCTGCAAGATCGTAGCCTCATGTCATCGTGGAAGTGCGCCGGGCACATGCCCAAACGCGGGACAGTCTCATCGTGTTCTTGGAGAGCAGCGCGGAACGCCAGACAGCGAAGCAGCGACTACCACCAGCAACATCAGAAACTGGCTTGAGGGGTTACATAAGGCGGCGCGCGACCGAACACAAGGGGCCGCCGGCCGGCAGCCCCTCATGCTGGGGATGAAGACTCAGTCGCGGGCGACGCACATGGCGATGCCCATGCCGCCGCCGATGCAGAGCGTCGCCAGGCCCTTCTTGGCGTCGCGCTTGATCATCTCGTGGAGCAGGGTCACGAACACCCGCGTGCCCGAAGCGCCGATCGGGTGGCCGAGCGCGATCGCGCCGCCGTTGACGTTGACCTTGCCGGCATCCCACCCGAGGTCCTTGTTGACCGCGCAGGCCTGGGCCGCGAACGCCTCGTTGGCCTCGACCAGGTCGAGATCGCCGACCGTCCAGCCGGCAAGCTCCAAAGCCTTGCGCGAGGCCGGGATCGGACCGGTGCCCATGATCGCGGGATCGACGCCTGCGTGCGCCCAGGAGATGATCCGGGCGAGCGGCTTGACGCCGCGGCGCGCCGCTTCCTTGGCGGTCATCAGGACCACGGCGGCGGCGCCATCGTTGATCCCGGACGCGTTGCCGGCAGTGACCGTGCCGTCCTTGCTGAACGCCGGCCTGAGCTTGCCGACCGACTCGATCGTGGTGCCGAAGCGCGGATGCTCGTCGGTGTCGACGACCACGTCGCCCTTGCGGGTCTTGATCGTGACCGGCACGATCTCGTCCTTGAAGCGGCCGGACTTGATCGCGGCCTCGGCCTTGTTCTGCGACTTGACCGCGAACGCGTCCTGCTGCTCGCGGGTGATCTGATACTTCTCGGCGACGTTCTCGGCGGTGTTGCCCATGTGGTAGCCGTTGAAGGCGTCCCAGAGCCCGTCCTTGATCATGGTGTCGACCATCTTCAGGTCGCCCATCTTGACGCCGTCGCGCAGATGCGCGCAGTGCGGCGCCTGGCTCATGCTCTCCTGGCCGCCGGCGACCACGATCGTGCTGTCGCCCTGGCGGATCGCCTGATAGCCCAGCGCGACGCTGCGCAGCCCCGAGCCGCACAGCTGATTGACCCCCCAGGCCGGCACCTCGACCGGCAGGCGGGCGCCGATCGAGGCTTGGCGCGCCGGATTCTGGCCCTGGCCCGCGGTCAGGATCTGGCCCAGGATCACCTCCGACACCTCGCCCGGCTCGACCCCGCAGCGCTCGAGCGCCGCCTGGATCGCGACCTGGCCGAGATAGTGGGCAGGCACGCTGCTCAGCCCGCCGTTGAACGTACCGACCGGGGTCCGCGCCGCACCGGCGATGACGATCTCAGACATTGCATCTCCCCCAAAACTGGATCCTGGTTGAGCATCGGCCCCGTTCGGCTGGTGGCGCCGGGTGCGCGGAATGCCCAATGTCCAGGCTGGAGCGGAGCCCGCAGCCTGACCGCCATGGAAGTCGACCGCTATATAGGCAATCGCGAGCGGCTTGGCCAACGTCGTTTCGGCATCGCAGCAATTTCGCCGCAGCCGGATGGCCTCTGGCGCGGGCGGCCGGGCTCGGAGCCGGGCGGGGCGCCCCGACCCGAGCACCGAGGGGCCCGGGCTTAGGTCATTCTTTACCGGCGGCCGCCATTCTGCGAGCGGGCCCTTCGCCGCGAATGGACCTCATGTCTGTGCAGTCAACGCTGTCAGTCGGCGGGCCGCCGCCGGATCGGATTCCGCTCGGCTGGCTGATCCTGCTGCCGCTCGGCATCCTGGTGCTGCTCCAGGCGCTGTTCGCCTGGTTCGCCGTCGTCCCGGTCTTTCACGGCGAGCTCGCCGACACGGACGCCTACATGCGTCTGGTCCGGGTCCTGGACCTGCATGCGAGCGGCGACTGGTTCGATGCCCGGCTGTTGCGGGTCAACCCGCCCGAGGGCCACGTCCAGCACTGGACCCGCTTCCTGGATGCGCTGCTGCTCGGCGGCGCCTGGCTGCTCGAGCCCTTCCTCGGCTTCCGCACCGGCCTCCACCTCTGGGGCGTCCTGATCAGCCCGGTGCTGCTCGCGCTCGCGATCGTCGCCCTCGACTGGGCGACCGTCCCGGTCCTGGGGCGCGACGCCCGTCTGTTCGCCTGCCTTGCCTTCCTGCTCGAGCCGTCGATCCAGGCCTACACGATCATCGGCCGACCCGACCATCACAGCCTGCTGCTCGCCCTGTTCGTCGTCCAGCTCGGGCTGACGTTCCGCCTTCTGCTGCGCCCCGAGCGCCGGCCGGCGCTGGCCGCCGGCGTGATCGCCGCGATCAGCTTCTGGGTCAGTCCCGAGGCCGTGCTCGCGATCGCCGTCACCCTCGGCGCCCTCGGCCTCTATTGGCTGCTGGGCGACCTCCGCATGAGCCGGGTCAGCCGCGATTTCATGCTCGCGACCACGCTCACGCTCGGGCTCGCGCTCGTGGTCGAGCGCGGCCCCGGGCTGCTGGTGATCGAGAACGATCGGCTGTCCCTGCTCCACGTCGCGTTGTTCGCCGCGATCGGCGGATTTTGGACGCTGGTCGCGCGCGCCGATCGTCGCGGGGCGGCGGCCTGGGCCCAGCGCGCGGCCCGGGCCGAGCTCAGCCGGCCGCCGCGGCCATTCGAGCCGCCACCGCAAGCGGCCGGGCGGCGGGGGCTCGGCAAGCGCCTGGCCTTCGCGGTGTTCGGCATGGGGGTGATCGCGGCCGGCATGCTGACCCTCTTCCCGGGTCTGCGCGCCGGACCGCTCGGGCCGGTCGATCCGCTCTACGAGCATCTGCGGCTGCAACTGATCGTCGAGTACCAGCCCCTGATCCCGGGCGCCTGGCTGAACGCCGGCCGCTTCGGGGAGATCGCTCATCGGGTCGTCCGGATCATGGGGATCGCGCTGGTCGCGCTGCCCTTCCTGCTGCTCAGGCCCGGCGGCGACCGGCCCGAGCGCCGCGTCTGGGTGGCGATCGCGCTCGCCCTGGTCGTGTTTTTGCCGATCGCTCTCGAGGAGGTGCACTTCGCGACCTATGCCCAGGCCCTGCTGGTCATCCCCTACGCCGCCTGCGTGGCCTGGCTGCTCGGCAGGCTCGACGCCCGGCTGGCCCCGTCGATCCGGCAGATCGTGCGGCCGCTGCTGCTGGTCGGCGCGCTGTTCTGGCCCTACGGGGTCGCCGACGCGCTGCCCGAGGGCAGCATGGCGACCGCCGATCACGCCTGTCCGATCGAGGAGGTCGCGCCAGCCCTGACCCGCATCGCCGGCGGCGCGCCCAAGACCGTCCTGACCTTCACCGACTATGCGCCGGCGCTGCTCTACGACACACCGTTCCGGGTGCTGTCGATTCCCAATCACCGGCTCCAGCCCGGCTTCGCGACCACCTATCGGATCCTGACCGCGCTCGACCCGGAGGTGGCCCGGGCCGAGGTCGGCCGCCACCACATCGACTGGATCCTGCTTTGCCCGAGCATGGCCGAGCAGCGCCAGTTCGCCCACGCGCGGGATGACCCCAGGACGCTCTATCGCCGTCTGGTCGACGGTGCGCCGCCGCCCTGGCTGCGGCGTCTGCCCGTGCCGCCCGAGTTCGCCGACCGGGTCAGCCTGTTCACGGTCGTCACCCCGCCAAGCGCACCGGCCGCGGCCGGCTGAGCCGTCATGTCCGCGGGCCCGACCCTGGTCATCCAGATCCCCTGCTTCAACGAGGCGGCGACGCTCGGCATCACGCTCGCGGCCCTGCCGCGCAGCGTGCCCGGCTTCGCGCGCGTCGACTGGATGGTGATCGACGACGGCAGCACCGATGACACGATCGAGGTGGCCAAGGCCGCCGGCGTCGATCACATCGTCCGGCTCGGCCGCAACCAGGGCCTGGCACGCGCCTTTGCGGCCGGCCTCGAGGCGGCGGTGCGCGCCGGCGCCGACGTGATCGTCAACACCGACGCCGACAATCAGTACTGCGCCGACGACATCCCCAAGCTGACCGCGCCGATCCTCGCCGGCGAGGCCGATCTGGTGATCGGCGCCCGGCCGATCGTCGCCACGGCGCATTTCTCGCGCACCAAGAAGGCGCTGCAGCTGCTGGGCTCCATGGTCGTCCGGATGGCGTCCAGGACCACCGTGGTCGATGCCCCGAGCGGCTTTCGCGCCCTCTCGCGGGCGGCCGCACTACGCCTCCAGGTGTACGGCGAGTACACCTACACCCTCGAGACCATCATCGCGGCCGGGCGCAGGAACATGGCCGTGACCTCGGTGCCGATCCGGACCAACCCGGATCTCCGGCCGTCACGCCTGATCCACAGCCTGCCCGACTACGTCTTCCGCTCGGCCGTCACCATCCTGCGCAGCTTCGCGACCTACAAGCCGCTGCGGCTGTTCGCCGGCGTCGGGCTGCTGCTGTGCGCGGCCGGCGGCGTGCTCGGCCTGCGTTACCTCTACTATCTGACCCAGGTCGGCGAGGGTGCGGGCCACGTCCAGTCGGTGATCCTCGGAGCGTTGCTGCTGGGCATGGGCGTGCTGACCGGGTTGATCGGCATGGTCGCCGATCTGATCGCCGTCAACCGCCGGCTGCTCGAGAAGCTGCTCGACCTGCAGCAGGCCGCCCCCCGCGCGGACGCCCCCAACGCGACTGCCCTACCGAGCTCGCCGGCACGCCGCCCCAAGTCATCGGCCGCCTAGCGGGCTGCGACCCTGCGACCTGGAGCCGCCTCATGCCCGCGTTGATGTCCTCGCCCCCGCCGGCCAACCCCGGGACGACGGTCGCCGGCAATGTCTATCCCAAATACACGACGCGCAATCCGCTCGCCCGCCTGCTGGTCACCAATTTCACGACCACGCTCCGGCAGTTGGTCTGGAGCAGCGGCGCGCGCGAAATTCACGAGGTCGGCTGCGGCGAGGGTCACCTGAGCCTGATGCTGGCGGCCGAAGGCCTGAGCGTCCGTAGCAGCGATCTGTCGCCCGAGGTGGTCGACGAGGCGCAACGGCGGGCCGCGGCGCGCGGTCTCGCCCCCGCTTTCCGGGTCGCGGATCTGTACGAGCTCGAGCCCGGCCGGGATGACGCCGAGCTGGTCCTCTGCTGCGAGGTGCTGGAGCACCTGCCGGATCCGGTGCGGGCGCTCCGGACGCTCGTCCGCCTCGCCCGGCCGAACCTGATCGTCAGCGTTCCGCGCGAGCCGCTCTGGCGGGTGCTCAACCTCGCTCGCGGGCGCTACTGCCGCGCTCTCGGCAACACCCCCGGTCACCTGCAGCATTGGTCGACGCCCGCCTTCCTGGCTCTGCTCCAGGAGCATGTCGAGGTGGTCGAGCTCTGTACGCCGCTGCCCTGGACCATGGCGCTCTGCCGTACCCGCTAACGGCAGTCGGACCGATGCGCTACCGGCAGCTCGGCCGCTGGCTCGGCTGGCTGCTGGTCGCGCTGTCGTTCTGGTTCGTGGGCACGCAGCTGGCCCAGGCGACTCCCTGGGCGCTACTCCGTGCGCGCCTGGAGCCGTTGCTGCTGGTCACGATCGTCGGCGCGCTGGTGTATGGCTTGGCCGGCTTTCTGCTGTCCGCGGCCTGGCGGCAGATCCTGGCCGCCGAGCGCCCGCCAGGACCGCCATCCGGCTACCACGCGATCTATGGCCGCAGCCAGATCGCCAAATATCTGCCGGGCAATTGCTTCCATCTGGTCGGCCGGCAGGTGCTGGGGCGCGCGCTCGGGCATTCACAGGCCGCGCTCGCGCTCGCCTCGCTGGTCGAGACGGCCCTGCAGGTCGCGCTCGCCGCCGGCCTCGCCCTGCCGCTCGCGGTCGCGCGGTCCGGCGCCTGGTCGATCGGGCTCGCGGCCGGCGCCCTGTTGGCCCTGGCGTTGGTGCTGGCCGCGCCGAGACTCCTGGCAAGGCGTCTCCGGCCGCTGGCGACTGCCTCTCGCGCCGGCGGCCTGGCCGCGGGCGCCCTGCTGCGCGCGGCGGCCCTGCACGCCGCCTTCTTTGGGATCGCGGGTGGCGTGCTCTGGCTTCTGGCGGCGGTGCTGGGCGATCCCGGGCCGGTCGCGCTCAACCCTTTGACCAGCATCTCCGCCCTGGCGCTTGCCTGGGTCGCGGGTTTCGTCGCGCCCGGTGCCTCGGCCGGCATCGGCGTCCGCGAGGCGGTCTTGATCCTCGCGCTCGATCGCGCCCTTGGCGCCGAGGCGAGCGCCGCGGTCGCCCTGGCGCTGCGCCTAGTGACGACCGCCGGCGACATCATCTTCTTCGGCCTCGCGCTCGCCCTGCCGCTGCCGTCCCGGCCGGATCTGACCGCCGCCCCCGTCCTCACGCAAAGTAAAAGCTAAATATTTCTCGCTTTAGTTAATTTCAATCAAGGTCAATAGAACATGAACTTACCGGTTCGAGCCAAATATACCTTTTGTTAAGACATATCAGGCAAAGTCATCCCGTCACGTACATAGACATGGGGGAACGTTCCATGAGCATCTTCAACAGGTTCATCAAGGACGAGAGCGGTGCGACGGCGATCGAGTACGGCCTGATCGCGGCGCTGGTGTCGGTGGCGATCATCGGCGTCCTCAGCCAACTCGGCGGCAGCCTGAAGACCACCTTCCAGTCGGTCTCTGCCCAGCTGGGCGGCTGATCGCAAGTCCATCGGAGCCGGGCGTCGGCGGCACCCGCGGCCGCCGATGCCGCATCCGATCGTAGGTGGCAGGTCGTGGACATCATGGAAAGAGGCGCAGCCTTGAGCCGAACCGCGATTTCCCGGCTATCGAGACGCGTCGTGGCGCGGGCGCTGCGCATGCTTCGGGCGACTGCGGGCGGTGTCTCGATCGAGTACGCCCTGCTGGCCGGCCTGATCGCCGTCGTCCTCATCGGTGCGCTCGGCAACCTCGGCGAGGCGCTGGTCGCGCTGCCGCTGCCGGCCCTGATCACCGCCATCGGGGGTGCGTCCTAGGACGCGGCCGGCCGATGGCGCGCGCCCCAGATGTCACGATGTGGCTGCTCTACGCCTGCTTCGCCGGCCTGCTGACGCTCCTGATCCTGGCCGCGATCACCGACCTGCGCGAGCGCCGCATCCCCAACTGGCTGAACGGCGGCGTCGCCGCGCTCTATCCCGCCTACCTGCTGCTCAGCCCGGTGCCGGTGGCCTGGCCGGGCGCGCTCGGCGTCAGCCTCCTGGTTGGCTTGGTCGGGCTGGTCCTGTTCGCCCGCGAACTGGTCGGCGGCGGCGACGTCAAGCTGATCACCGCGATCAGCCTCTGGGCCGGGGTCGATCAGTTCGTACTGTTCGCCATCGTGACCACGCTGACCGGCGGGATCGTCGGTCTGGCCAGTCTCTGGTACTGGCGCTGGAGCCCGCTGATCCACGCCCATCTCGCCGGGTTCGGCTTGGCCAGCACCGGTCGCGGCGGCGCGTCGGTCGCAGCCGCCGGACGGTCGGAGCCCAGCGTCCCGGCCGGCCCGGCGTCAGCCGTGCCGGCGCCCACCACCCTGCCCTATGGCATCGCGATCGCCGCCGGCGGCGTCGCGGTCGTCATCGAGTTGATGAAGCTCTGAGGAGGCACGCCCCATGGGCCCGCGTCGCATCATCGTATTGCTGATCGCCGTGATCGCTGCCGGCGGCACGGCGATGTACGCGCGCAGCTGGATCGAGGGCCAGCAAACCGCCGTCGCCGCGGTCGCCGCGCCGGCCCCCAAGGAGGCGATCCACGAGGTCCTGGTCGCCGACATCGACCTGCCGGCCGGCCTCTTCCTCAAGCCTCAGCACCTCCGCTGGCAGCGCTGGCCGACCGATGACGTTCCGGAGACCTACGTGCTCCGCGGCAAGCGGGCCGACACCGAGATGGTCGGCGCGGTGGTCCGCGGCCTGATCGCCGCTGGCGAGCCGATCACCGATGGCGCGGTGGTCAAGCCGGGCGAGCGCGGCTTTCTGGCCGCGGTGCTCAATCCCGGCATGCGGGCGATCTCGGTGCCGATCACGCCGACCACGAGCAACGCCGGCCTGATCTTCCCGGGCGACCGGGTCGATCTGATCCTGACCCAGGCCCTGACCTCCGGTGACAACGGGGGCACGACCCGCCGGGTCAGCGAGACCGTGCTCAAGAACATCCGGATCATCGCTATGGGCGCGGAGGTCAGCGACGCGGCCGAGCCCGGCAAGGCCAACGAGAAAGCCAAGACCGCCACCTTCGAGGTGACACCGCAGCAGGCCGAATCGGTCGTGCTGTTGACCGAGCTCGGCAAGCTGTCGCTGAGCCTGCGCAGCCTGGCAGCCGATCAGGAGGCGGACAACGCGATACCGACCAGGTCCGACAGCATGACCTGGGACAAGGACGTTTCCCACGTCCTCAGCGCCGGTCGGGTGTCGTCGCGACTGCTCGTGCTGCGTGGCAGCAACACCGAAGACGTCAAGGTCCAGCAGGGATCAAACTAATGAGTTTCGCGCACATCTGCCGCGGGCGCCGGGCCACCCTCCTGAACGCCACACCGCGCCCGCTCCTCAGCCTCGGGCTGGTCCTGGTCGTCAGCCTGCTGGCGACCCCGGCCGCCGGTCAGGGCTCCGCGGAGACGATCGCGACCGAAGGCACGCTCACCATCGAGCTGCACAAGGGTCGCGTGATCCGCCTGCCGCGGCCGGCGGCCACGGTGTTCGTCGCCGACCCCGAGATCGCCGATGTGCAGGCGCAGTCGCCGAGCATCGTCTATCTGTTCGGGCGACGTGCCGGCGAGACCAGCCTGTACGCGGTCGACGAGAACGACCAGTTGCTGCTGCGCACCCATGTGGTCGTGCAGCACAATCTGTCCGGGCTGCACGAGGCCATCCAGCAGCTCCTGCCAACCAGCCGGGTCGAGGTCGCCTCGGTCAACGGCAGCATCGTCCTGACCGGTCAGGTCGACAACCCGATCCAGGCACAGGAGTTGCGCGAGCTGGCCGAGCGCTACCTCGGCGACAAGGAGACCCTGCTCAACCGCGTGCAGGTCGACGCGCCGACCCAGGTGCATCTGCGAGTGCGCGTCGCCGAGGTCTCGCGTGATGTGCTGAAGCAGTTCGGCATCAACCTGGAAGCGTTCCTGAAGACCGGCGACTTTGCCTTCGGCTTGGTCAGCGGTCGCGCGGTGACCAACGCCGCCGGCTCCTTCCTGCGTGACGCCGGGGGCGCGAACAGCGCCTTCGGTAACTTCAGCAGCGGCAACGACTCGGTCAACGCGGCGATCGACGCGCTCGCCGAGGAGGGCCTCGTCAACGTGCTCGCCGAGCCCAACCTGACCGCGCTGTCCGGCGAGACCGCGAGCTTCCTCGCCGGCGGCGAGTTCCCGATCCCGGTCGACAACGGCACCAACGGCCTGTCCATCGAGTTCAAGGATTTCGGCATCAGCCTGGCGTTCACGCCGACCGTGCTGAGCGCCGATCGGATCAGCCTCAAGGTCCGCCCCGAGGTCAGCGACCTCTCCGAGAAGGGCTCGATCACCATCAACGGGCTGGTGATCCCCGGCTTGGCCACCCGCCGGGCCGAGACCACGGTCGAGCTCGGCAGCGGCCAGTCGTTCGCGATCGGTGGCCTGATGTCGAGCGACATTCAGACCCGGCTGAGCAAATATCCTGGCCTCGGCGACCTGCCGGTGCTCGGCGTCCTGTTCCGCTCGCAGCGCTTCCAGAGCAACGAGACCGAGCTCGTGATCATCGTCACGCCCTATCTCGTGCGGCCGGTCGACGCGCCGGTCATGGCGTCGCCGACCGATGGCTATCGGGCGCCGAGCGACATCGAGCGCATCCTCGAGGGTCGGCTCCACAGCGCCCGCCTGCAACCCGGTCGGGGTGGTCCCATCGGGCCCGAGGGACAGCGCCTGGCCGGCCCGGTCGGCTTCGTTCTGGAATAGGAGAACGGTGATGACGGCTGCCCTGCAGCATCCCCAGAGCGCCCGGCCGCGGCGGTCGTGCCCGTGGCTCTGGGCCTCGATCCTCGGCCTCGGGCTCAGCGCCTGCTCCTCGGCCGCTCTGCAGCCCAATGCCAGTCTCGGCTGGCTCGAGGCGAGCTCGCCCAAGAAGCTCGAGGTCGATCGCGCCGAGTACCGTCACTCGGTCTACTTCGACACCGATCAGGCCGACATCACCGGGCTCGAGCAGGACCGTCTGCTGACCTTCCTGGCCACCGTCGAGCCGGGCACGCGCGACACGATCCGGCTCGAGGGCCACGCCGACGAGCGCGCCAGCGATCTCTACAACCTCGAGCTGGCGGGGCGCCGCGCCGAAGCCGTGACCGCCTTTTTGCGCCGGCACGGCTTCCCGGATCTGACCGTGACCACCAGCGCCTACGGTGAGGCGATCCCGGCCGCCGCCGGCACCGGTCCCGAGGTCTGGCGTCAGAACCGCCGGGTCGAGCTGGTGCTCGAGCGCTATCTGGTCACCCTGCCGGCCTGCCCCGACTGGAGCCGGCAGAGCGGCACCGATTTCGCCAACCAGCCGCACAGCAACTTCGGCTGCGCCACCCAGTCCAATCTCGGCCTGATGGTGGCCGAGCCGGCGGACCTGGTGCGCGGCCGGACGCTCGGTCCTGCCGATGGTGTTCACGAGGCCGAGGGCATCGTGCGCTATCGCACCGGCAAGGTGATCGAACTCCAGAAAGAGAAGGTCGGACAGTGATGGCGACCGCGATCGCAACCACCGAACAGGCCGGCGCCGAGCAGCGCGAGCAGTTTCTCGCGTTCGTCGCCGATCCCGAAACCTTCGCCGTGATCGACCAGGTGGTCGGCGAGATGATGCTGCCGCACGCCTCGATCCGGCAGGGGACGGTCAAGGATGCCGTCAAGCATCTCGGCGAGCAGCGCTCACCCAAGCTGCTGCTGATCGATGTCAGCGACTCCGATCTGCCGCTGTCCGACATCAATGCGCTGGCCGATGTCTGCGAGCCGGGGGTGACCGTGGTCGCCGTCGGCAACCGCAACGACTGCGGCCTGTTCCGCGACCTGCTGCAGCACGGCGTCGCCGACTATCTGGTCAAGCCGATCACGCCGGCTCTGCTGCAGAAGGCGATCCTCGCCGCGACCGAGCAGACCGGCGTCATCAAGGGCAACCAGAAGCTCGGCAAGCTGGTCGCCGTCACCGGCACCCGGGGCGGAGTCGGCGCGACCACCGTGGCGACCAGCGTCGCCTGGCTGATCGCCCACGACCGGCGGCGCCGGGTCGCGCTGGTCGACCTCGACCTCCAGTTCGGCACCGTCGCGCTGTCGCTCGACCTGGAGCCGAGCCACGGCCTGCGCGAGGCTCTCGAGAACCCGAACCGGATCGACGGCCTGTTCATGGACCGCGTGCTGATCCAGCATTCCGAGCGGTTGTTCGTGCTCAGCGCCGAAGAAAGCCCCGACGAGACCTTGCTGCTCGACTACGGCGCCGTCGAGCTGCTCACGACCGAGCTGCGCAACAAGTTCCACTACGTCGTGGTCGACGTGCCCCGCAATCCGAGCCCCTGCACGCAACAGATCCTGCAGAGCGCGACCGACATGATCCTGGTCACCGATCTGTCGCTCGCCGGCATGCGCGACACGATGCGCCTCACCGGCATGCTGCCGACCACCAACGCGTCCTGCAACATCACGCTGGTCGTCAATCGGGCCGGTGAGCACAAGCAGGGCGAGATGCCACGCGCCGAGTTCGAGAAGGGCGTCGCCCGCAAGCTCGACCTGGTGCTGCCGTTCGATGCCAGGACGGTCGCCGCCGCGACCAACTTCGGACAGCCGGTCGCCTCGGGCAAAGGCCCGGTGGCGGCGGGCTTGCGCCAGATTACCGAGCGCCTGTGCGGCGCTCCGGCGGGTACCGCGGGCCGGTCCGGCGTCTGGCAAAAGCTGCTCAAGAAAACCTAGGACCCGCCAATGTTCGGTCGTCGTCCCCAGGGTGAGGCCCCGCCTCCGTCAGGCTCGCCGTCACCGGCCTCACGGCCGGTCAGTCGCCAGCCCGCGCCGGCCGCGCCGTCGCCGATCCCGGCGCGACCCGCGCCGGCCGCCGCGGCGCGGCCGCTGCCAGCCTCAGCACCGCCCAATCAGGCGGCCAACGAGAAGCGCGCGGCCGCGGCCAAGGCCGTCTTCGGGCGCATCCAGATGGGGTTGCTCGAGCGGATCGACGCGAGCGCCGCCGCCAAGCTCTCGCGCGATGAGCTGCAGCGCCAGATCGCCGAGCTGATCGGTGAGATCGTCTCCGAAGAGAAGCTCTCGGTGACCTCGCGCGAGCAGCAGGAGCTCACCGTCACCCTGGTCGACGACATGGTCGGCTTCGGCCCGCTCGAGCCCCTGCTCGCGGACGAGGCGATCAACGACATCATGGTCAACGGCCCGCAGCAGGTCTACGTCGAGCGCAAGGGCAAGCTCGAGCTGACCGAGATCCGCTTCCGCGACAACGCCCACGTCATGAACATCGCGCAGCGGATCGTCACCAAGGTCGGCCGCCGGGTCGACGAGACCTGCCCGATCGCGGATGCCCGCCTGCCCGACGGCTCGCGTGTCAACATCATCGCCCCGCCGCTTGCGATCGACGGTTGCTCGATCTCGATCCGCAAGTTTTCCAAGAAATCGATCACCCTCGACATCATGATCCGGCAGCGCAACATGGCCGAGAACCTGGGCAAGGTTCTCAAGATCGCCGCCGCCTGCCGTCTCAACGTGATCATCTCCGGCGGCACCGGCTCGGGCAAGACGACGATGCTCAACGCCATGTCGCATCTGATCGACCCGGCCGAGCGCATCGTCACGATCGAGGATGCGGCCGAGCTCCAGCTGCAGCAGCCGCACGTCGTGCGCCTCGAGACCCGGCCGCCCAATCTGGAGGGCACCGGCGAGATCACGATGCGCGATCTGGTCAAGAACGCGCTGCGCATGCGCCCCGACCGGATCATCTGCGGCGAGGTGCGCGGCCCCGAGGCCCTCGACATGCTGCAGGCGATGAACACCGGCCACGACGGCTCGATGTGCACGCTCCACTCCAACAATCCGCGCGAGGCGTTGACCCGCATGGAGAACATGATCGGCATGGCGACCGTCAACCTGCCGAGCAAGGCCGTGCGCACCCAGATCACCGGCGCGGTCCACCTGATCATCCAGATCCAGCGCATGCGCGACGGCGTCCGCCGGGTCACCCACGTGACCGAGGTGATCGGCATGGAGGGCGAGGTGATCACCACCCAGGACCTGTTCACCTTCGATTTCCAGGGCGAGAACCGCGACGGCACCCTGATCGGGCAGTTCAAGTCGAGCGGCGTGCGACCGCACTTCGCCAAGCGCGCCGCCTATTTCGGGCTCGACCGAGCGCTCCAGCAGGCGATGATGACATGAGCCCGCTGCTCCAGCAGATCGCCCGCGACCCGAACCTGCTGTCGGCGACGGTCTTTGGCGGCAGCCTGCTGATCGTCGGCCTGGTCGCGGTCCTGTGGTTCACCCTGTTCCAGGAGGACGAGCGGCGTCTGCGCCGGCGTGTCGAACGCCTGCAGGCGGGGCCGCGCCACGGGCGTGGCGGCAGCGGCGATCCGGCGGTGCCGGTCGAGAGCGTGCGCCGCAACAAGCGCGACAGCTCGATCGCCAGCCTCGATCGCTTGATGAAGCGTCTGATGCCCAACGTCGGGATCCTGCGCCTGCGTCTGGAGCGCAGCGGCTGGCGGCTCAAGATGGGCGATTTCCTGCTGATCTGCCTCGGGCTCGGCATCCTGACCACGGTCGGGATGGCCATCGCCTTCAGTTTTTCCTTCCTGATCAACATCGGGCTCGGCATCGCCCTGGGCGTCGGCCTGCCGAACCTGGTCCTGCAACGCAGGATTGCGCGCCGGGTCAAGAAATTCACGATCCTGCTGCCGGAAGCCCTCGATCTGATCGTGCGCGGCATCCGCTCCGGCCTGCCCGCGACCGAGGCCCTCAAGACCATCGCCGAAGAGATCCAGGACCCGGTCGGCACCGAGTTCCGTCAGGTCACCGATCAGATGAAGATCGGCGTCGCCATGGACGAGGCGATGTGGGGAGCCGCCAAGCGGCTCGCGATCCCCGAGTTCAACTTCCTGGTGATCAGCCTGTCGATCCAGCAGGAGACCGGCGGCAACCTCGCCGAGATCCTCGAGAAGCTGTCCGATATGGTGCGCCGGCGCGAGCAGATGCGCCTCAAGGTCAAGGCGATGTCCTCGGAGGCGCGGGCGTCGGCGATGATCATCGGCGCCCTGCCGTTCGTCATGGCGGGGGTCATCTCGTTCGTCAATCCCGGCTACATGAGCACCCTGTTCACCGATCCCCGGGGCTGGGTGATGATGGGCATGGGCTTCAGCAGCCTGGCGGTCGGCCTCGGTGTCATGGCCAAGATGATCAAGTTCGACATATGAACAAGCTCGACCCGATTCTGCCCTTCGGGCTGACCGCGGACTCGCTGCTGGTCATCCTGGTCGCCGGCCTGGCGTTCGTCGCCGTGCTCGCCGTCTGGTACGGTCTGCTCGAGCGCCACCCGATGGAGCGGCGGGCCAAGATGCTCGCCGAACGCCGCGAGCAGCTGCGCAGCACGGTGCTGAGAGACAAGCCGCGCAAGCGCCGGAGCGAGAGCCTGGGCGCGATGCGTCAGGTGGTCAACGCGCTCAAGCTGATGCAGAGCCAGCAGAGCGACAAGCTGAACGACCGTCTGGCGCAGTCCGGGCTGCGCTCGCGCGACGCGATCGTCGTGTTCCTGTTCTTCAAGGTCGTGACGCCGGTCCTGCTCGGCGCGGTCGCCTTCCTGCTGGTCTACCTGCTGCAGGTCGGCGATCTGTCACCGACCGGCCGCCTCATCGCCGTCCTGGGCGGCATCGTCCTCGGCTTCTTCGCCCCCGAGCTCTACGTCTCCAACCTGACCAAGAAGCGCCAGCTGGCGCTCTCCAGGGGCCTGCCGGACGCTCTCGATCTGCTGGTGATCTGCGCCGAGTCCGGCCTCTCGCTCGACGTCGCCCTCGAGCGGGTCGCCAATGAGCTCGGCGGCGCCAACCCCGAGCTCGCCGAAGAGCTGTCCCTGACCTCGATCGAGCTCGGCTTCCTGCCGGACCGCCGCCAGGCGCTGCTCAATCTCAACCGCAGGACCAACCTGCCATCGATCCGCGGGGTCGTGAACACCCTCTTGCAGACCGAGAAATACGGCACGCCGCTGTCTCAGTCGCTGCGCGTGCTTGCCAACGAGTTCCGCGATCAGCGCCTGCTCAAGGCCGAGGAGAAGGCGGCGCGCCTGCCCGCCACACTGACGGTGCCGATGATCCTGTTCATCCTGCCCGTCCTGTTCATCGTCCTGATCGGGCCGGCGATCATCAACGTCATGGACACCTTGAGCAAATAGCCTGGCCGGCCGCGGGGCCCGAACGGACCCGACGCGGTTGCCACCCGACGCGCGCTCGCCGGGGAGCGTTCCGGGCACGAACCGGCTTGGCGTTCTGCGCCGGGGTTCGATGACCGGATCGCTGGGTTTCTGGCTCCCGGGGCTGCCCGCCGCTGGCTGCCGATGACGACCGACGCGCCCCGCTTCGGGCCGATCTCGTAGATCGGAACGAAGCCCGAGAGCTCGGAACCCGGTCCGGCGCAAGGACGCCTCGCTGGTCGACACCGGGCAGGCAGACGCCGGTGCACGGCACCAGATGGGACTATCTTGGCGGTCGGCCGCGAGCACGGCGCGCGGGACCGAGCCGGCGGCCGATCAGCTCACCCCCGTGATCACGGGGCCACTGCGGCCGTGAAGATCGGTCCAATGGGTGGTCGCCGGGCCTCTGAGGGCCGATGCCGAACGCTGCGATCACCGTTGGCCAAGAGAGAGAGGGAATTGATGGAGCTTGAGCATTGGCCCGGTGGGCTCCCGGCCCGGCGCCGGCCGGAGATCAGCTGAGCTTGCGGCCGACCTGCTCGATCGCGCCGTCGAGCAGGGCCTGCCCCTCGGCCGGCCCTTGCCGCACTGCGAGGGAACCAGCGCGGACAGGCGTGCCGGCGGCCATGGTCGGCGCCGGCATGGGGCGGCCGCCCCGGCTGATCGCCAATGCTACCGATCGGCCGGCGGTCGCTGCCGCCGAAATCCGGGTGCGGGCCGAGGCGCCGGACGCGCAGGCCTTGGGCGGCGCCGGGCTACAGCGCCAAGGTCTCGCAGCGCTGACCGCGCTGCTGGAGCTTGCCGCACAGCGAGTCGGCCTGGGTCGCGTCCGAAAGGGGGCCGACCAGCAAGGGCTGGCGGCCATCCTGGACACCGGCGAGGCGAGTCAGCTCGCCGAGCAGGTCGCCCTGCTGAGCGCGCAGCTGGCGCCAGGCGGCGGCCGCTTGCTGCGAGCTGGCGTAGTTGCCGAGATTGACGAACCAACGGCCGGTCGGCGCCAGGCCGAGCTCGAGGCCCTGGCCCTCGAGCGCGATCGCGCCCAGCCGGCGCCCGGTCTCCGCATCGGTCCCATGGTCGCTGAGTTCCGGCGCATGAACGCCCAGCGCGGCCGCCCGCTTGCGCTCGTCGCCGACCGCGCCGAGCGCCGCGAAATAGGCGAGATTGTTCTGCACGGCCTCCTCGTCAAGGTCGAGCCGGCTGACCCGCTCGGCGGCTACCAGATCGCCGGCGAGACCATAGGCGAGCGCCAGATTCTGACGATTTCTGGCCTTGGCGCCCGGCTCGTCGGCGACCGTGCGCAGCAGCTCGATGGCCTCCTTGTGGCGGCCGGCAAGCGACAGCGACAGACCGAGGTTGTTGCGCAGCAACATGCTGTCGGGAGCGACCTCCAGGCCAGCCCGGTAAGCCGCTTCCGCCGCCTCGTGCTGACCCGCGAAATCGAACGCCACCCCGAGCCCGTTGTGCGCCTGGACGTCGTTCGGGTCCTGCCTGAGCACCGCCTGATAGTGCACGATCGCGGCCTCCGGGCGGTTCAGCCCGAGCATCGCCCGGGCGTAGCCGCGATGCGCAGCGGAGTTGCCGGACTCGCGCTTGAGGGCCCGCTCATAGGTCTGGGCGGCGTCATCGTACTGCTTGAGCTCGATCAACGTGTCGCCCAGCAGGACATAGGCTTCGACGCGGTCGCTCTTGTCCGCGATCGCCTGCTGATAGATGTTGACAGCGGCCGCCGGATCGCCCGCGGCGCGGGTCGACGACGCCAGGCGCAACAGCGTGCCGTAGCGGCTCTCCTCCAGCTCGGCGCCCTGCAAAGACGGGTTCAAACGCGGCTCGACCGCGCTGTTCGGGGCGCAGGCGGCGACGGTCAAAAGAGCGCCGCTGGCGACCGCGAGGATCGGCCAGCTCTTCCACGGGATGACGGGCATGGGGAGTCCTCCAGATCAACCAGCGAGCGCCCGCATGCTGCGCGACCTTCCTTTCGGAAAGGTAAACAACCGGCACAGGAACGGAGCGTCGCCGGCGGCGCGGATTAACCCGATCTTTACCAGTGCCCGCTAGGCTCACCCCCGGGTGCGGTCAAAGGCGGGTGGCCGCCGAACTCGGATCTGGCACTTGCCGGTCAGCGAATACGCAGAGACCATCACCTTGATCGAGCGCCTGCACCGGCGTTTCCTCGACGTGCTGCGCGTCGAGTTGGAACGGCTGGGCATCGATCAGATCAACAACGTCCAGAGCCTGCTGCTGGCCAACATCGGCGACGAGGAGGTCAGCGTCGGCGAGCTGATGACCCGCGGCTACTATCTCGGCTCGAACGTGACCTACAATCTGAAGCGTCTGGTCGAAGCGGGCTTCGTCGAGCAGCAGCGCTCGCGCCACGACCGGCGGGTGATGCGGGTCAAGCTCTCCGACCGGGGCCGCGCGCTGTGCACCGAGCTCTCGGCCATGCTCGCGCGCCACAGCGAGGCGTTACGCAGCCGGCCCAAGCTCACCCCGCTCGACGAGCTCAACGTCAGGCTCAAGAGCCTGGAGGCGTTCTGGACCGAGCAGCTGACCCGGCCGCCCGGCGTGCTAGCACTCGGTGACCTTGCCGAGCAGTACCTGACGGCGAGCGCCGGTGACTGAGGGCAGATTGCCCGGCCGTTCGTCGATCCGCTCCGAGGCCAGGATCGCGAAGGCGATCGCCTCCTTGGCATCGACCGGCAACCCGTAGGCATCACTGGTGCCCAGCGGCAGGTTGCCGAAGCGTGCGGCAAGGCGCGCCATCAGCTCGGGATTGCGCGCGCCGCCGCCACTGATCACAACCTTCTCGACCGGCAGCCGCGGCGCGACGTGGCGCAGATAGCCGTCGTGAATGCCGAAGGCGGTGAGCTCGGTCACGGTCGCCAGCAGATCGTACCAATCCTGATCGCTCTCGGGCCGCGCCCTGGCCAGCAGCGCCTCGACGAACGGTGCGCCGAACTGCTCGCGCCCGGCCGACTTGGGCGGCGGCGCCGCAAAGAACGGGTGCGCGCAGAGCTCGACCAGCAGGTCTGATCGGACCTTGCCACGGGCCGCGAGCCGGCCATCGAGGTCGACCGCCATCCGACCGCCCGAGAAGCGCCGCGCGAGCTGGTCGAGCACCATGTTGCCGGGTCCGCAGTCCATCCCGAGCACTGCGTCGGGATCGTCGCCCGCCGCCGGCAAGGCCGTGAAATTGGCGATGCCGCCGATGTTGACCGCAAGCAGCGCCTCGCCACGGCCGCCGAGCAGCCGGTAGTCGACGTAGGGCACGAGCGGCGCGCCTGAGCCGCCGGCCGCGATGTCGTTGGCGCGAAAGTCGTGGACCACCGGGCACTGGAAATGCCAGGCGAGGTGCGCCGGCTCGCCGAGCTGCAGGCTGGTCACCCGGTGCTCGTGGTAGACCGTCTGGCCGTGGCTGCCGATCAGGTCGAGCTCGACCTGATGACGCTCGAGCAGGCTTGCGAGCGCGTCGGCGAAGAACCGGCCGAGCGCCGCGTCAGCGCGCGCCAGGCTCGCGAGATCGGCCAGGCGCTCGGCAGCCAGCCCCGCCCGCAGATCCCCGGGCAGCGGCACGGTCTCGAAGCCGAGCAGCTCGAAGCCGAGCTCAGGCGCGGAGGTCACGCGGCAAAGGGCGACGTCCAGGCCATCCATCGACGTGCCGGTCATCAGCCCGGCGACCATGCGCACCCGCTTGGCCCGGACCTCGGCCGACCGGATCACGCGCGCGCTCCGGGCTCTCGAGCCGGCTACTCGGCCGGCTGGATCGCCGGCGCGGCCGCCGCCGGCGCGCTCCGCGGCAGAACCAGCGCGACGCCGAGCGCCACCACGCTGCAGGCGAGCATCGCGAGCAGCACACCCTCGACCCTACCGGTCCGGCCAACGATCAGGGCGATCAGGGGCACGCCGAGCGAGCTCAGGCCGAGCGCCAGCACGAACTTCAGGCCGTAGACGGTGGCCCGCCAGGTCTCCGGTGTATAGCGCGCGATCAGGCAGTTCTCGATCGGCTGGGTCCCGGTCTGGATGGTCACCGCGAGCGCCATCACCGCGACCAGCAGCGGACTGAAGGTCAGGACGGCGACCGCCAGGATACCGATCTGGAGCACATAGCTGATCGGGTAGAGCAGCCTCTCGTCGTAGCGATCGGCGAGCACGCCGCCCGCTACCTGACCGAGCGCCGAGATGGCGTAGACGATCGAGACCAGCGTCCCGGCCGCGATCGCGCTGGTGCCGATGGTGTCGCCCAGGCGGGCCTGGAAGATCTTCGGCATGGCGACCGCGGCGAGCTGGAAGATCAGGCCGGTGAACAGGATGACGCCGAGCATCAGGAAGAGGCCGCGCCGGGCCTCGGCGCCGCCGGCCGGCGTCCGGTCGCGACGATAGCCGGCGCGCGTCATGCCGTATCGCCCACGCGCCACGCCGAACGTGAACAGTGCGCCGACGACGAGACAGACCAAGCCCGGCACCAGGAACGCGGCGCGCCAGGAGATCAGGTCGGCGAGCACGCCCGCGACCAGCGCGGCAGCGGCCGTGCCGACCGCGCCATAAACCCCGTTGATGCCGAGCGTCCGACCGGGCCGGTCGCCCGCTCCCACGAGCCACGCCAGCGCCACCGGATGGTAGATCGAGGCGAACAGCCCGATCAGCGTGAGCCCGCCGGCGAGCGACCAGGGACCGACCGCCAGCCCCGTCAGCGCACAGGCGATGCCGCTGCCGAGAAAATACACCACCATCATCCAGGGACTCTGCGACCGGTCGGCGAGCCAGCCGGCAGGCAGCGAGCCGATCCCGAACAAAAGGTAGCCGGCGAAGCCGAGCGGCAGCAGCTGGGCGTAGCCCATGCCCCAGGTGCCCTCCATCGCCAGCACCGCGGTCGGGAAGATCAGCATCAACAGATGCGCGAAGGTGTGGCCGACGTTGACGTAGCGGGTCGTCGGCCGGATCGAGGGCTCGGTCATCGCGGTCCAGGGCCACAGTCGCGGACGCCCACGAACATGCCACACTCCACCCGATCAAGCCAGCGCGGCGGCGCCTGCCGGTCGCGGCGCATAGCCCTCAGTAGGTGCCCGGATAGGCGCCGCCGTCGATCAGGAAATTCTGGCCGGTGATGTAGCTCGCCTGGGCGCTGCAGACGAAGGCGCAGAGCGCGCCGAACTCGTCGGGATGGCCGAACCGCCTGGCCGGCACCTGCGCCTTCGACTGGGCCTCGATCTCCTCGACCGGCCGGCCCGATTTCTGGGCCTGGAAGGCAAGGCCCGAGCGCAGCCGGTCGGTGTCGAAGCGACCCGGCAGGATGTTGTTGATGGTGACGTTGTGCTCGACCGTCTGGCGGGCGAGGCCGGCGACGAAGCCGGTGAGGCCCGAGCGGGCGCCGTTCGACAGGCCAAGTTGGGCAATCGGCGCCTTGACCGAGCTCGAGGTGATGTTGACGATCCGCCCGAATTTCCGCGCGATCATGCCGTCGACGACCGCTTTGACCAGCATGATCGCGGTCACCATGTTGGCGTTGCAGGCGGCAAGCCAGTCGCTCTCGTCCCAGTCGCGGAAATCGCCGGGCGGCGGGCCGCCGGCGTTGTTGACCAGGATGTCGGGCGCCGGACAGGCGGCGAGCGCGGCCTTGCGCCCCTCCGGCGTGGTGATGTCGCCCGCGACCGGGGTCACCTTGGCGCCGGTCGCCGCGGCGAGCTCGCGTGCGGTCGCCTCGAGCGTGGACGCGGTGCGCGCGGTGATGAACAGCTCGACGCCGTTCTTCGCGAGCGCGAGCGCGCAGCCGCGCCCGAGCCCTTTGCTGGCGGCGCAGACCAATGCCGTCTTGCCGGCGATCCCGAGATCCATCGGTTTTCCTCCCTAGCTCTGTTGACCGTCCTGCGCAGCGAGAACAGCGCGCGCGAGCGCCACGGTGACCGGTCGCCGGTCGCGCAGCGAATGCGCATCGAGCGTTTCGACCACCGTCCGGGCGGCGGCGAACGAGCGCTCCATGTGGCGGACCAGATAGCCGATCACCCCTTCGGAGACGTCGACCTGACGGTCGTCGAACAGCTTCAGCAGGAGCGCCGCCAGCAGGTCGTCGTCGGGCGGCCCGATCGCGACCGCCGGCGCCGCGCGCAGGCGCGAGCCGAGGTCCGCGAGGCCGATCGACCAGGCCGCGACCGGCCGGCGCGCGGTCAGCAGCAGATGCCCGCCCTGCTCGGCCAGCCGATTGTACAGCTGCAGGAGCGCCACCTCGTCGGCGATCGGCTCGGCCGGATCGAGGACCGCGGCGCGCGGCCCGAGGTCGACGGTCGGCAGGGCGGTCGGATCGAGCCGGCAGGCGCCCGCGCGCGCCGCCCAGATCCTGGCCAGATGGCTCTTGCCGCAGCCTGGCGGGCCGTGCAGGACCAGCGCCGGAGCGGGCCAGTCGGGCCACCGCCCGAGCCAGGCGAGTGCGTCGCGATTGCCGGCCGCCGGCATGAAGTCCTCGAGGCCGGATGCCGCCCGGTGCTCGAAGGCGAGCAGCAGCTGCTCGCTCGCACTCACCTGCCCGCCTCCGCCGAGGGCGGCGGCCCGAACAACGGGCTCGCGCGGTAGCGCTCCAGGCCGAAGCGCAGCAGCACGCCGAGCACCGCGGCGACCGGCACGGCCAGCAGCGTGCCGAGCACGCCGGCCAGCACCGTGCCGGCGAGCACCGCAAAGATCACCCACACCGGATGCAGGTGGATCCGGCTGCCGACCAGGCGTGGGCTGATCAAGTTGCCCTCGATGAACTGGCCGAGCCCGAACACGCCGGCGACCAGCCCGATCATCGCGAGATCCTGGAACTGGAAGGCCGCGACCGCCAGACCGACGACCAGGCCGAGGGTCATGCCGATATAGGGGATGAAGGAGAAGAAGCCGGTCAGGAGGCCGATGATCAGGCCGTAGCGCAGCCCGACCAGCCACAGCCCGACGGCGTAGAACAGCGCCAGGAACAGGCAGACCAGACCCTGGCCGCGGATGAACCCGGCCAGCACCTCGTCGATGTCGGCAGCCAGCCGGCGGAGCGCCGGTTCGAGGTCGGGCGGCACCGCAGCCCAGATCCGCGCCACCATGTGATCCCAGTCGCGCAGCAGGTAGAAGGTGACGATCGGGGTCACGAAGACCAGCGAGACCAGGTTGAGCAGCGCCACGCCCGACAGCAGCAGCTGGGTCACGGCGGTGACCAGCACGTCCATCGACTGGCTGGAGTAGCGCTGGAACAGACCCTTGGCCGACAGGTCGACGTCGACGTCGAGCCTGGCCAACAGCGCCGAGACCGACGGCACCAGACGTTCGCGCAGCCGCTCCAGGTAGCTCGGGAGCTCGGCCGCCAGGTCGGCTGCCTGGGCGACCAGGGTCGGCAGGATCAGCACCAGCACGACCACCAGGACGACGAAGAAGCCGACCGTGATCAGGCTGGTCGCGCTCGCCCGGCCGACCCCCCAGCGCTGCAGCCGGTCGGCCGCGGGATCGAGCATGTAGGCCGCCGCCATCCCGACCAGGAAGGGCAGCAGCACGGCCCGAAACAGGACCAGTCCGAGGAGCAAAGCCGCCAGCGGCACGAGCCCGAGCAGGGCCAGCCGCCGCCCATGGCTCAAGAAGCCGGCTCCAGACCGGTCACGCGGACCGCCTGGACGGCGTAGCCGGCGCCCGACAGGACGGTCGTGCTGGCGACCAGCACGACCAGGATGGCGACCTGGGCCTCGAGGTCGATCCAGCCGCCGGCATCGGCGATCGTGCAGGCGGCCAGCAGGATCTGCGCGAAAGTGTTGATCTTGCCGATCGCCAGCGGCACCGCCCGGAACACCGGATGGCGGCGCCGGATCAGGATCACGCCGACCACGATCAGGAGGTCCCGGCCGAGCACCATCAGGGCCAGCCATGCGGGCAGCCAGCCGGCGATCGCCAGGGCCAGATAGATGCCATCGAGCAAGGCCTTGTCGGCGAGCGGATCGAGCACCGCGCCGAGGTCGGTCCTGACGTTGAAATTCTTGGCGATGAAGCCGTCGACGAAGTCCGACACGCCGGCCGCGATGAACAGCCAGAATGCCGCCGCGAGCCGATCGGTCGCGATCAACCAGACCAGAGGCACGACCATCAGCAACCGGCCGAGCGTGACCAGGTTGGCGAGGTTGATCGGCGAGCGGTCTAGAACGAGGTCGACGTCTCGCTCGGCCGCTCGCCTGGGTTGGGGCTTGCCCCGGTTGGTCGCAACAGCCATAGATCCCCTTCCCGCGATAGCGCCAAGCCGAGTCGAGCCAACGCCTGTTCCAAGCGGAACTGATCCCCGATGTAGCGGATCTGCGCCCGCACGTTGTCGCGGGCGAAGGTGGCGATTTCGACCTGGCTGACCTCCGGCAGGCTTTCCAACCCCTTGTCGATGTCGACCCAATCCGACAGCGCGGTGATCGGGATGTCCACCACCATGAGCCCGGCCTGATCGAAGCGCAAGAGGTTGGCGTTCTTCCAGCGTTCGTCGAGGCTGTTCTGCAGGCCGCGCACAGCCTCGCCGAGCAGGTCCTCAAGCGTCTGGTCGGGGCGGCCGCGCACCGTCTCGGGTGGATTGAGCTGCTCGACCTGACCGATCCGCTCCATGGTCAACTGCACGACCGGTGGACCCGCGGCCGGCGCGCCTTCGACGGGGGCGGCCTCGACGGGCGCGCTGGCGGCCGGCGGCGACGGCCCGACCAGCTGGGCGGTGACCACGAGCGCGTCCTCGCTGCTGTAGCGGTTGGCGAGCGCGACCAGCGCCGCCCGATCGCGCGCCTGCACCTGCTCGACGCTCAGGCTGCTGATGTCCTCGAGGTCGCCGAGCGGCAGCACCAGGCGCAGGAGCCGCTCCGGGTCGAGGTTCTTCTCCCAGGCCTGCCACCACGGATTGTCGTCCGGCCACAGGTGGGCGCCGTCCGGTCCCTGGTACAGCGGCAGCACCACGATCGGCGCCGAGCGCACCTCGGCGAAGCTCACCGCCGCGCTCTGCAGCAGCTCGCGCACCGCCTCCGGCTCGTAGCGCACGGTCAGCTGGGCGAGGTAGCGGGTCGTCGACAGCTCCTCGCTGGTGATCTCGAAGTTCTGGACGTAGCGTTCGACGTTGAGATCGCCGACCGCCGGCAGGAGCGTCTGCTCCTCGGCCGGGACCAGCCGATGCAGCAGCCGCTCGAGGCCCGCCTCCTTGCCCTGCAGCAGGGCCTGGTTGCGCGCGGTGACCGCATCCTTGGCGGTGGCGTCGACCGCGATGCCGCTGACCTGGAACACCGCCTGGTCGGTCTGCGCATGACCCGGCGAAAGCAGGGCGGACAGACCGAGCAGGGCGGCGACGAGTGGGTAGCAGATGCGCGATTGGAGCATTGCAAAGCCGTCCGGATCGCCTAAGCTGGCATGCCATTGCCAGCTCGCTTCGAGCGCCAACCTAGCCAAGCCTGCAGCCATGACACAAGAGACGCTGGAGCCGCTCGACGCGAATCGCTATCGGCAGGCCGGGGTCGACATCGCGGCCGGACAGGCCCTGGTGGAGGCCATCGGCCCGCTTGCCCGCTCGACCGCCCGGCCCGGCGCCACCGCCGAGCTCGGCGGTTTCGGCGGCCTGTTCGATCTGCGCGAGGCGGGCTTCGAGCACCCGCTCCTGGTCGCCGCCACCGACGGCGTCGGCACCAAGCTGCAACTGCTGGCGCAGAGCGGCCGCCACGGCGTCGCCGGCTTCGACCTGGTCGCGATGTGCGTCAACGACCTCCTCGCCCAGGGCGCCCAGCCCCTGTTCATGCTCGACTACTTCGCCACCGCCAAGCTGGACCCGATCGCGGCGCGGGCGGTGATCGCCGGGGTTGCCGAGGGCTGCCGGGAGGCCGGCTGCGCCTTGATCGGCGGCGAGACGGCGGAGATGCCGGGTCACTACCGTCGGGGCGACTACGATCTCGCGGGCTTCGCCGTCGGCGCGGTCGAGCGCGCCCGGCTGCTGCCGCGCACCGACATTGGCCCGGGCGACGTCCTGCTCGGCCTGGCCTCGAGCGGCGTACACGCGAACGGCTTCTCGCTGATCCGCAAGGTGCTGCGCGACCATGGCCTGTTCCTGGCCGATCCGGCGCCGTTCGCGGCCGACCAGACCCTCGCCTCGGCTTTGCTGATCCCGACCCGGATCTATGTCCGCAGCCTGCTCGGCCTGTTCGAGCACGAGGTGATCAAGGCGGTCGCCCACATCACCGGCGGCGGCCTGACCGACAATCTGCCGCGGGTTCTGCCGCCGGGGCTGGTCGCCCGGATCGACGCCGACAGCTGGCGTGCGTCGCCGGTCTTCCTCTGGCTCTACGAGGCCGCGCGGATGACCGCCGAGGAGATGCTGCGGACCTTCAACTGCGGCATTGGCATGGTGCTGGTGGTGGTCGCCGACTACGCCGACGACGTGATGCGCTTCCTGACCGACAAGGGCGAGACCGTCTACCGGCTGGGCGAGCTGGTCGCCGGCGACGGCCCGGCCCGGCTCCAGGTCGACGGCATGGATGGCTGATCCGCCGGCGCGCCGGCGCGTGGCCGTCCTGATCTCCGGCCGCGGCAGCAATCTGCGGGCGTTGATCGACCATTGCGCGGCGCCTGAGGCCGGCACCGAAATCGCGCTGGTCGTCTCGAACCGGCCCGATGCGCCGGGGCTCGAGTACGCGCGCGCCGCCGGCATCCGCTTCGAGATTGTCGATCACGGGCCACGCGTCGAGTTTGAGCGAAGATTGAACAATTCATTGCAAACTCATGAGATAGAAGTCGTTTGTCTCGCCGGTTTCATGCGCGTGCTGAGCCCTGAGTTGGTCGAGGGCTGGCGCGACCGGCTGCTCAACATCCACCCTTCGCTGCTGCCCGCCTTTCGCGGCTTGGACACCCACCGCCGCGCGCTCGAGGCGGGCGCGCGCTTTCATGGCTGCACCGTGCATTTGGTGCGCGCCGAGCTCGACGCGGGGCCGATCATCGTCCAGGGAGTCGTGCCGGTGCGTCAGGATGACACGGCCGCGAGCCTGGCCGCCCGCGTGCTCGCGCTCGAGCACCGCTGCTACCCCCAGGCCCTCGAGCTGGTCGCCTCCGGCCGCGCGCGCGTAACGGGCGAGCACGTGGTGATCGATGGCGCGATCGCACCCGAAGCGGTGCTTGTCAATCCGGCTGTTTGAGGTGGACGCAACGCCCCAGCGTCACCCCACCCCAAGGGTCACCCCACGATGTCGGCCTCCGCGAAGAAGAACGCGATCTCTTTGGCGGCGGTGTCCGGCGCGTCGGAGCCGTGGACCGAGTTGGCCTCGATCGAGAGCGCAAAGTCCTTGCGGATCGTGCCGGGCTCGGCCTTGGCCGGGTCGGTGGCACCCATGACCGCGCGATGGCGCTCGACCGCGTCCTCGCCTTCGAGCACCTGCGCGACCACCGGGTCCGAGGTCATGAACTCGCATAAGCTACGGTAGAATGGCCGCTCCTTGTGGACCGCGTAGAACGCCTCGGCCTGGGCGCGGGTCAGCCGCAGGCGCCGCTGGGCGACGATCCGGAGCCCCGCCGCCTCGAGGCGGGCATTGATCTGGCCGGTCAGATTGCGCCGGGTCGCGTCGGGCTTGATGATCGAGAGCGTCCGCTCGATGGCCATGCCGGGGTCCCTCGTCCTGTTGAGCTCGGGCGGCCTTATAGCCGGACGGGCGGCCGGGCGAAAGGGCTCGCGGGCTCAGCCGTCGGTCGCGCTCGCCTGCCGCCAGCCGCGCTCGGTCTGCTGCCAGTAGGCGATCTTTGCCCCCTGCTCGCGCCACTTGCGCCAGAGCGCCCGCGCCCGCTCGACCGCCTGCGGGTCGTTGCCGTCGAACAGGTAGAGGCAGCGGCCGACCTGGGCCGGCGGCTCGACCTCGACCCCGTCGAGCAGGACCAGCACGGTCGCACCGTTCGGGTAGTCGGCCTCGTCGGTCAGGAATACGGGCTGGTCCTCGGCATGGCCGTCCGCGCGCGAGCCGTGCGGCAGGAAGCTGTCCCGGCCGAAGGTCCAGAGCGCCCGGTTGAGCGCCTCGACCCGCTCGGCCGAGGCCGCCCGCACGACCGCCCGCTGGCCGCTCGCCAGCACCCGCTCCAGCAGCCGGCCGAGCGCCGGCTCGAGCGCCGTTCGCTGCAGGTGATAGAAACCGAACTCGACCATGCCCAACCCGGTCGGCGAGCGGCTCAGCTCTCGTAGTGATCGGCGATCAGGCGGTCGAGCAGCCGGACCCCGAAGCCGGTCGCACCCTTGCCGGCGAGCGGCAGGTCCTGCTGCGACCAGGCGACGCCGGCGATGTCGAGATGCGCCCAGGGCACAGCGCCCACAAATCTCTGCAGGAACACCGCGCCCGCGGTCGCACCAGCCTCGCGGGCGCGGCCGACGTTCTTGATATCGGCGATCTCGGACTTGATGTGCTTGGCGTACGCGTCCCCGAGCGGCATCCGCCAGAGACGCTCGCCGACCGCCTCGCCGGCCGCGGCCAGCCAGGCGGCGAGCTCCTCGTCGGGGGTGAACAGGCCCGCCTGCTCGTGGCCGAGTGCCACCACGATGGCGCCGGTCAGCGTCGCCAGATCGATCATCGCCTTGGGTTTCAGATGCTCCTTGGCGTAGTGCAGGACATCGGCGAGCACCAGCCGGCCCTCGGCGTCGGTGTTGATCACCTCGATGGTCAGCCCGGACATCGCGGTGATCACGTCACCCGGCCGCTGGGCGGTGCCGGACGGCATGTTCTCGGTCAACCCGAGGACGCCCACCACGTTCGCCTTGGCGCGCCGGCGGGCCAGCGCCTCCATGGCGCCGAACACGGCGCCGGCCCCGCCCATGTCCCACTTCATCTCCTCCATGCCGGCCGCGGGCTTGATCGAGAGCCCGCCGGAATCGAAGCAGACGCCCTTGCCGATCAGCGCGACCGGCGGCGCATTCCCGGCCTCCCCTTGCCAGCGCAGCACCGCGACCCGAGGCTCGCGCACGCTGCCCTGGGACACCGCGAGCAGCGCCCGCATGCCGAGCGCCTGCAGCTCTGCCGGCCCCAGGATCTCGACCGCGAGACCGACGTCCTCGCCAAGCTTCGCGCATTCGTCCGCAAAGCTCTCGGGTGTGAGCACGTTGGCCGGCTCCGAGACCAGGTCGCGGGCGTGGCCGACCCCCCGGAGCACCGCCTCGGCCGCCGCCCAGGCGGCCTTGGCCGCGGCCGGCTCGGCGACCAGGAAGGTCAGGCCTGCGACCTCGCCTGCCGGCTCGTCGTCCTGAGTCTTCTGGGTCCGGTACTTGTCGAACCGATAGCTGCGCAGGCAGGCGCCGCTCGCCAGAGCGACCGCGAGCTGGCCGGGCCCGCCCGCCAGACCCGGGACGGCGTCGACCGCGACGCTCGCCTCGCCGACCCGGAGCGCCTTCAATTTCAAGGCCAGGCTGCCACCGAGCGTCTCGAGATCGAGCGCCCTGGCTTCCTCCGGCTTGCCGAGCGCCAGCACGACCAGGCGCTCGAGGCCGAGCCCGGCCGGGTACAGGAGCTCGATCGCCTGGCCGCGCTTGAAGGTCTCGCCCGCCATCTGGATGGCGCGGGTCACCGCGCCCCCGGCGCGCTGGTCGAGCGCCCGCGCGCTCGGGCCGAGCGCGTCACCCGGCGGCGCGACCACGACCAGGGTCCCGGCCTCGGGCAGTTGGGGGGCGGCGAAATCGATCCTCATCCTCGACGCTCCGGAGCGTTGACGGCTGGTTGGGATGATCCTTGACGACGGAAGGGCGCGGCGGACAGCTCGATCATCAGGACTCTGTATCGATCACCGCGCCTCTGTATGATGGCCCGGCGATGAAGCTCTACCTGTCCTATCTGCTGCGGCAGCTCGCCCTGCCGACCCTGTTCGCGACGCTCGCCTTGTCGGGCGCAATCTGGCTGTCCCAATCCCTGCGCTTCGTCGATCTCATTGTCAACAAGGGCATCCCCGCCACCACTTTCCTCTATCTGACGGCGCTGCTGTTCCCCTCGCTGCTGCTCGTGATCCTGCCGTTCGCCCTGTTCTGCGCGGTGCTGTTCGTCTACCACCGCCTCGCGGTCGAGAGCGAGCTCACCGTGTTCAAGGCGGTCGGCCTCAGCAATCTGCAGATCGCGGCGCCCTGCCTGCTGCTGGCCACGGTCGTGACCCTGATCGGCTATGCGATCAGCCTGTACTTCATGCCGCTCGCCTTCCGCACGTTCCGGGACCTGCAATTTCAGATCGAGCGCGACTTCTCCTACCTGATGCTGCAACCGGCGGTGTTCAACACGCCCGCGGACGGCCTCACGGTCTACGTTCGGGCCTATCGCGCGGATGGCTCGCTCGAGGGCGTGGTCGTGCACGACGAGCGCCAACGAAAGCTGCCGGTGACCATGTTCGCCGAAGAGGGCTCCCTGCTGCAGGGTCCCGAGGGACCGCTGTTCGTCCTCGAGCGCGGCAACCGGCAGGAGTTCGACGCCAAGGACCCCGACAATCCGAGCTTGTCGATCCTGCACTTCGACCGCTACACCCTTGATCTGGCGGCCAACGCGACGCCGCCCGGCGACCGCTCGCCGAAACCAAAGGAACTGTACGTGGACGAGCTCCTGGATCCCCCGGCATCCTTGAGCGAGGCGCGTCGGATGGGACGGATCGCCGAAGGACACAAGCGGTTGACCTGGCCGTTGAACGCGCTGGTGTTCGCTCTGATCGCGCTCGCGGCGCTGCTCACGCGCGACTTCGACCGCCGCGGGCCGTGGCCCGGCCTGCTGATCGCAACCGCGTGCGTCGTCCTCGACGAGGCCCTGAGCATGGCGATCGGTAGCCTGGCGGAAAAGAACCTGGCGCTGATCCCGCTGCTCTACGCCGCGACCATCGTGCCGGCGCTGGTCTGCCTGGCCGTGATCATCGGCTACCGGCCGCGCCGCCGGCCCCGGACCATGGTTGTCAAGCCGGCATGAGGCGTCTGGCGCCAGCCCGCATTCTCGCGGCGCCCGCCAGCGCCCATCATGCTGCTGCCGGCCAGCGCGAAGTTCGGCTGTCGGGCACCTTGTCTCGCTATCTCGGTCATCAGGTGCTGATCGGCATTGCGATCGTGGTGTTCGCGCTCGCGGTGATCGCGTTCGTGGTCGACGTGGTCGAGCTGTTGCGCCGGGCCTACGGCCGGCCCGGGGTGGGCATCGGCCTGGTCCTGCTGATGGGCCTGCTGCACCTGCCCTTCCTGATCCAGAAGCTGCTGCCGTTCGCGGTCCTGTTCGGGACCATGCTGACCTTCCAGCGCCTGACCCGCTCGCACGAGCTGGTGGCCGCCCGCGCGGCCGGGGTCTCGATCTGGCAGTTCCTGCTGCCGGCCCTCCTGATCGCCCAGGGGCTCGGGGTCTTTACGCTGGTCGCTTTCAATCCGCTGGCCTCGGTCCTGGTCGCCCGCTACGAGGCCCTCGACCACACCTATCTCTCGCAGGACGCCGGTCTGATCACGGTGGCGCACGGCGGCCTCTGGCTGCGCCAGCCGCGCGCCGGCGGCGGTGAGATTTTGGTCCACGCCCGCCAGATGAACCCGGACACCGGCCTGCTCGAGCACGTGGTCGTGTTCACCTTCGGGGCCGACGCGACCTTCAGCGGCCGGGTCGATGCCGCGCTCGGCCATCTGCGCCCGGGCTACTGGGAGCTGGACAAGCCGCTGGTGTCCGACCGCGATGGCAACAGCCGGCTCGAGCCGAGCCTCCAGATCCCGACCGATCTCACGAGCCATCGGATCCAGGAGAGCTTCGCGGCCCCCGAGACCCTCTCCTTCTGGGACCTGCCGAGCTTCGTCAGGGAGCTCGAGGCGGTCGGATTCTCGGCGCGCGAGCATCGACTCTACTGGCACGGGCTGCTGGCGCTGCCGCTGCTGCTTTCGGCGATGCTGCTGATCGGCACGACCTCGAGCCTGCGCCTGGTCCGGCGCGGCGGCACCGGGCTGCTGATCGCCGCCGGCCTGACCACCGGCTTCGTCTTCTACATCCTGTCCGACGTGGTGTTCGCGATCGGACTGTCCGGCCGGCTGCCGGCGATCCTGGCTGCCTGGACCCCGGCCGGCGTCGCCGTGCTGCTCGGCTGCACGACCTTGCTGCACCTCGAGGATGGCTGAGCATGGCCGTCCGTGCCGGCTCCTGGCTGCTCGCCCTGGTGGCCCTGCTGATCGCTCTGCCGACGGCCCGCGCGCAGCAGGGCCAGCCCGCCGGGCAGGCGCTGCTGCTGGCCGACCACCTCGAGCTCGACAGCAAGACCAACGTCGTCACGGCCGAAGGCAACGTCGAGGTCCTGCAGGGCGGCCGGCATCTGTGGGCCGATCGCCTGCGCTACGATCAGGACGCCGACCGGATCGACGCCGAAGGCAACGTGACCCTGCTCGAGCCCACCGGCGAGGCCCTGTATGCGGAGCAACTGACCCTCACCGACGATCTCAAGAACGGCGTCGCCAAGCAGCTGGGCGCCCGGCTGAAGGACAACTCGCTGCTCGCGGCCGCCGGCGGCAGCCGGACCGAGGGCACCGTGACCGAGTTCGACCATGCGGTCTACTCGCCCTGCCCTCTATGTCAGAACTCCACCTCACCGCCACTGTGGCAGATCGAGGCGCAGCGCATCGTCCACGACCAGACGGAGCACGAGATCACCTATCACAACGCCTTCTTCGAGTTTTACGGCGTCCCGGTCGCCTACACGCCTTATCTGTCCCACCCCGACCCGACGGTCGAGCGCAAGTCCGGCTTCCTGGCCCCGACCTTCGGCAACAACAGCCAGCTCGGCCTGCTGCTCCAGACGCCCTACTACTTCGCCCTCGCGCCCAACTACGATCTGACGTTCGCGCCGATCTTCTTCACCCGGGAGAACCCGGTGCTGGCCCTCCAGTACCGTCATCTGTTGCCGAGCGGCAAGTTCAACCTGGCCGGCAGCGGCACCTACGCCACCGAAGCCGGCAGCAACGGCAACCCGACACCCACCGACAAGGCCTTTCGCGGCCACCTCGAAGGCACCGGCAGCTTTAATTTGACCAGCGACGCACACTGGGGCTACGACCTCGCGGCGACGACCGACAACACCTACCTGCGACGTTACAACTTCAGCAACGACAACGTGCTGACCAATCGGTTGTTCACCGAGAAGGTCTGGGATCGCAACTATGCGGCGCTCAATGCCTATGCCTTTCAGGGCTTGCGTTCGTTCGATCACCAGGACGAGATCCCGGTGGCGCTGCCGCTGGCCGAGTCCGAGTTGAAAAGCCAGCCGGGGCTCTGGGGTTCGCGGTTCACGCTCGACAGCAGCCTGCTGGCGCTGACCCGGACCAGCGGCCTGGATACGCGGCGGCTGTCGACCACCGGCGGCTGGGAAGTGCCCTGGGCCAGCCAGCTCGGCGACCAATACCGGCTGGCGCTCAGCCTGCAGGGCGACGCCTACTACACCGACGGCAATACCCAGACCTTCGGCAGCGACGGCGGCACCGACGTCGCGGGCCGCGTGCTGCCGCGCCTGACGGCCGATTGGAGCTGGCCGTGGATCGGCGAGACCTTGGGGGTCACCCCGATGATCGAGCCGGTCGCGAGCTTCACCTGGACGCTCAACGATCCGAACAACAACGACATCCCCAATGAGGACAGCCAGGACCTGGAGGTCGACGACAGCAGCCTCTTCGATCCCAACCGGTACGCCGGGCTGGACCGGGTCGAGGGCGGCGCTCGCATCAGCTACGGCCTGCGCTTTGGCGCCTTCGGGGATTCCGGCCAGCTGCTGAGCGGCCTGTTCGGCCAGAGCTACCGGATCAGTGGCCGGGAAGACCAGTTCGATCCGGACACCGGGATCAACCGGCCGCTGTCCGACTACGTCGGCCGGATCGACGTCACGCCCGACCCGGCGTTCCGGGTCCGCTATCGCTTCCGCCTCGACCAGGCCACCCTGACCCCGACGCGCAACGAGGTCGGTGCGGTCTTCGGGCCCCGACGCGTGCGCTTCGACGTCAACTACCTCTCGCTCGGCGACGACCCGTCCGTCGACGACACGCAAAGCCGTGAGGAGATCACGGCCGGCGTCGTGGTCGCCTTGTCGCCCTCGATCTCGTTGCGCGCCCAGACCCGGCGCAACCTGGAGGAGGACCGGAACGTCTGGCAAAAGTTCGGCTTGGTGTACCGCCACCCCTGTCTGACGCTCGTGGCAGGCGTCGAGCACAGGTATACCCAGCAGGCGGACGCCCAGGACAGCACGACCTTCACGATCCGGGTCATCCTCAAGAATCTCGGCGAACTGTCGGCCAACACCGGCTCGCTGGGAACGCTCTCGGGCGAATGACGGCGCGGTTGGTGATGCTCGTCCTGCGCGGGTCGATGATGGGCTCGCTGGCCCTGGTCGGGCTGCTGCTCGTCGGCCAGACCGCGTGGTCGGCCGCCGAGCAACGGATCGCGGCCGTGGTCAACAACGAGGTGGTGACGGTTCGCGATCTGAACGAGCGCCTGCAGCTGGTGATGCTGACCAGCAGCATCCGCGACAGCGATCAGGCCCGGGCCCGCCTGGCCCCGCAGGTGCTGCGTGGCCTCATCGAGGAGAGCCTGCAGCTGCAGGAGGCCGACCGCCTGAACATCCAGGTCGAGCCGGCCGAGATCGACAACGCGGTTGCCACCATTGCCACCCGCAACAAGCTCAGCGTCGAGCAGCTGAAGAGCTTCCTGGTCAACAACGGCGTCAATCTCGAGACCTTGATGCGCCAGATCCGGGCGCAGATCGCCTGGCTCAAGGTGGTCAACCGAACGATCCGCCCCAACGTCACCGTCACCGTCGATCAGCTTGACCTGGCGGTCCAGGAGGCCCGGGACAGCCAGGGCCAGCCAGAATATCTGCTGTCCGAGATTGTGCTGCCGGTCGACAATCCGGCGCAGGCCGACCGGGTCGCCCAGGACGCCCAACGCCTGACCCAGACGCTCCGCGAGGGCGCCAATTTCAACTCCCTGGCCCATCAGGTGTCGGCGGCGGCCAGCGCCGAGCGCGGCGGTGACCTCGGCTGGGTCGGCGCAGCGTCAATTCCTCCGGAGCTGCAAGCCACCCTGGACCAGATGCGGCCCGGCGACATCTCGGATCCGCTGGGCTCGCCGATCGGCTATCACATCTTCTGGCTGCGTGATCAGCGGATCGCCGCCGCGCCGGTCAACTCCAGCCGGGCCGCGGTCGAGGTCCAGCTGACCCAGATCCTGTTCCCGACCGACGGCAGCACCGCCGCCAACACCCAGGCGCGCGACCGCGCCGCCGGCCTGCGCGACCAGCTGACCGACTGTCCGGCGATGGCCAAGGTTGCCGCCGAGATCAAAGCACCGGCCTCGGGCGACCTCGGCTGGCTGAAGGTTGGCGACCTGCCGTCGGACCTCGGCAAGGCGGTCCTCGGCCTCCAGGTCGGCGAGGTCAGCCCGCCGCTCCAGGGGCCATCCGGGATCCACCTGTTGATGGTCTGCGACCGCCACGACCCCCAGCAGCTGACGCCGGAGCGCGAGCAGATCGCCCAGCGCCTCGAGCAGGAGCGCACCGATCGTCTGGCGCGACGCTATCTGCGCGACCTGCGCAAGCAGGCGTTCGTCGAAGTCCGGATGTAGCGCGCTCGCGACCGCGCGACGTGGACCCGCAGGCACCGCTCAGGACCATCATCGAGCGCTTTCGGCTGCGCGCCGACAAGCGGCTCGGCCAGCATTTTTTGCTCGATCCCCAGCTCCTCGGCCGGATCGCGGCCGCGGCCGGCGATCTGAGGGGGCGAACCGTGGTCGAGGTCGGACCCGGCCCCGGCGGCTTGACCCGGGCCTTGCTCGCGGCCGGCGCGGCGCGCGTGATCGCGGTCGAGCGCGACCCCCGCTGCATCGAGGCTTTGCAGGAGCTCGCCCGGGCCGCCGACGGCCGCCTCGAGCTGATCCAGGCGGACGCCCGCGAGCTCGAGCTCGCCGAGCTCGGCGCCGGGCCGGTCAGCGTAGTCGCGAACCTGCCCTACAACGTCGCGACCCCGCTGCTCATCCAGTGGCTCGGCCAGCTCGCGCGGATCGAGCGCCTGACGCTGATGTTCCAGCGCGAGGTCGGCCTGCGGATCGGCGCGCCGCCGGGCAGCCGCGTCTACGGCCGGCTGTCGGTGCTGGTGCAGTGGCTGTGCGAGGTCCGCAACCTCATGCACCTGCCGGCCCGCGCCTTCACACCACCACCAAAGGTCGCGTCCAGCCTGGTCCAGCTGATCCCGCGGCCAGAGCCGCTCGCTCCGGCCGACCGGGATGCCCTCGAGCGCGTGCTGCAGGCGGCGTTCGGCCAGCGCCGCAAGATGCTGCGCTCGAGCCTCAAGAGTCTGGACCCGCGGCCCGAAGCTCTGCTCGCCGCCGCCAAGCTGGCGCCGACGGCGCGCGCCGAGGAGATCGACGTTCTGGGCTTCTGCCGCCTCGCCCGGAGCTACGCGGCGCACCGCCGCGGCGCTCTCGCTAGCGCGGCACCCGGAACTGGCTGACGAAGTCGGTGAGGCCCGGCTGGCGCTGGCGCCGCAGCCGCTCGGCGCCGAGGATCGCGCATGCCTGGGCGACGCTCCGGTCGAGGTCGTGGTTGATCAGCACGTAGTCGTACTCGGCCCAATGGGTGACATCGGCCGCGACCTGGGCGAGGCGCTTTTTGACCTCCGCCTCCGGATCCTGCGCCCGGCGCCGCAGCCGGCGCTCGAGCTCCGCGGTCGAGGGCGGCAGGATGAAGACCCCGACCATGTCCTCGCGCGCCACCTCTCGCAGCTGCTGCGCGCCCTGCCAGTCGATGTCGAACAACACGTCCCGACCCGCCGTCAGGGCGTCCTCGACTGCGGCCCGCGGCGTGCCATAGGCATGATCGTAGACCTCGGCGTGCTCCAGGAGCTCGCCCCGGGCGACCATCGCCAGGAAGACGGCCCGATCGATGAACCGGTAGTCGATGCCGTCGACCTCGCTCGGCCGTTTCGGCCGCGTGGTCACCGAGACCGACATCTCGAGCTCCGGCTCGAGCTCGAGCAGGCGCCGGGCGATCGAGGTCTTGCCGGCGCCCGACGGCGACGATAGCACGAGCATCAGGCCACGCCGATGGATGGCGGGATCACCGTGCTCCTGGGATCTGGTCATCGTGCGGCCCATCTCGGTGGCGTGCCGGAGGAATGCGCGCGCCACTCAACGAATGGTCGAGTCGCTCTCATTCTTGCCCCTGGAATGGTTGCTAATCAATGAGCGTCGCCCGATCGATGGGCCTGATCAGGCGGCAGCACCACCCGGCGCCCCGCTCGATCCTGATCACCGGCGCCAGCAGCGGGATCGGTACTGCGCTCGCCCTGGCCTTCGCCGCACCCGGCGTCCATCTGGCGCTCGGCGGCCGTGACCAGGCACGGCTCGAGACCGTGACCGAAGCCTGCCGGCGCCAGGGCGCGCTCGCCCATGGCACCTCGGTCGACGTGACCGACCGGGCCGCGATGACCAACTGGCTGCTCGCGGTCGATCGCGCGAGCCCGCTCGATCTGGTGATCGCCAACGCCGGCACCGGCGGTCCCGGGCGCGATGGCGGTCCCGAGGTGGCGCGGACGATCTTCGCGGTCAATCTCGACGGCGTGGTGAACACGATCCTGCCGGTCCTGCCGGCGATGAGCGCGCGCGGCCGCGGCCAGCTTGCGCTGATGAGCTCGCTCGGGGGCTTTCGCGGCCAGCCGAGCGCGCCCGCCTACTGCGCCAG
Source organism: uncultured Alphaproteobacteria bacterium (assembly GCA_963757395.1). GTDB lineage: Bacteria > Pseudomonadota > Alphaproteobacteria > Geminicoccales > Geminicoccaceae > DATAOG01. The sequence continues at coordinate 34,199 of CAVWRK010000020.1, read as the reverse complement.
CAAGGCGGCGGTCCGGGTCTGGGGCGAGGGCCTGCGCGGCCGGCTCGGGCGCCAGGGAATCGCGGTCTCGGTGATCTGTCCCGGCTTCGTGCGCACCCCGATGACCGTCGACAACCCTTTCCCGATGCCGCTGGTGATGACGCCCGAGCGGGCGGCTGCGATCATCCGGCGGGGTCTGGTGCGCCGCCGGGCGCGGATCGCCTTCCCGCTGCCGCTGTATTGGGGCGTGCGGCTGCTGCAGGCGCTGCCGGCCGGGGTCGCCGACCGCTGGCTCGCGCGCGTCCCGGACAAGGAATGAGGCGCCTCAGCCGGCGGGCTTCAGCACCGGCTTCAACTCCGGCTTCGACTGGGGCTTCGGGGGCGGCGGCTCCGGCACCGCCTCACCGGCCTGCAGCCGGCGCCAGACGGCGACGTTGCGATTGTGCTCGGCGAGGGTGCGCGCGAAGGTATGGCCGCCGCTGCCGTTGGCGACGAAATAGAGGTAGTCGACATTGGCCGGATTGAGCACCGCCGCGATCGAGGCGCGCCCGGGGTTGGCGATTGGTCCGGGCGGCAGGCCGTCGATCTGGTAGGTGTTGTAGGCGCTGCCGTCGGCCCAGTCGTTGCGGGTGAGCGCGCGGCCGAGGCGACCCTCACCCTCGGTCAGGCCGTAGATCACGGTCGGATCCGCCTGCAGGCGCATGCCGCGGCGCAGCCGGTTGATGAACACCGCCGCGACCTTGCGCCGCTCGTCCGCCTGCCCGGTCTCCTTGTCGACGATCGAGGCGAGCGTCAGGGCGTCCTCGCGCCGCACGAAGGGCAGACCCTGGACGCGCTTTGGCCAAAGGTCGTCGAGGGCGTCCTGCATCGCCCGCTGCATCCGCTTGACCAGGTCGGCGCGACGGTCGCCGATGGCGTAGAAATAGGTCTCGGGCAGCAGGCTGCCCTCGGCCGGCGGCGGCGGCAGCTCGCCGACCAGGCCCTCGGTCTTCTCGAGCAGCTGATAGATCTCGGCGACCGTCAGCCCCTCGGCGACGGTCAGCCGGTGCGCCACGGTCTGGCCGCTGGCCAGAAGATTGAGCACGCTGCCCGGGGTGATCGCCGCCGGAAAGGCATACTCGCCGGCCTTGAGATCGCGGTCGTGGCCGAGAACGCGGACCGCCAGCCGGAACAGCCAGGGATGCTCGATCACGCCGGCGTTGCTGAGCAGCTCGGTGATCCGGACCAGACCGGCGCCGCGCGGCAGCACCACGACCGTCTCCTCCTTGGCCGGTCCCGGCCGGACCAGATAGGCATTGAGCTGGGTCAGGCCGGCGATCACGATGACACCGGACAGAGCGGCCAGCATCGACAGCGCTGCGAGGAGCTTCAGCGCGCGCGGACTCATGGCTTCGAAGGTTCAGCGCTCGGGGGCCCGGACGAAGATCAGGCTCGCGTTGGTGCCGCCAAAACCGAACGAGTTGGAAAGCGCCGCCCGGACCTCGCGGCGCCGCGCCTCGTAGGGCACCAGATCGAGGTCGCAGCCGGGCGAGGGTCGATCCAGGTTCAACGTCGGGGGCACGGTCTGGTGATAGAGGGCGAGCAGGGCAAAAATCGCTTCGACGCTGCCGGCGGCGCCGAGCAGATGGCCGATCGCCGACTTGGTCGACGACATCGACAGACGCCTCGCGGCGTCGCCGAACAGGCGCTTGACCGCGCCGAGCTCGATCTCGTCGCCGAGCGGGGTCGAGGTGCCGTGGGCGTTGACGTAGTCGATCGCGTCTGGAGTCATGCCGGCGCGCGCCAGCGCCGCCTGCATCGAGCGGTAGCCGCCGTCGCCGTCGGGGCTTGGTGCTGTGATGTGATAGGCGTCGCCGGACATGCCATAGCCGACGAGCTCGCCGTAGATCCGAGCCCCCCGGGCACGCGCATGGTCGAGCGCCTCGAGCACCACGACGCCGGCGCCCTCGCCCATCACGAAGCCGTCGCGGTCCTCGTCCCAGGGGCGCGACGCGCGCTCGGGCTGATCGTTGAAGTGGGTCGAGAGCGCCCGGGCGGCGGCGAAGCCTGCGACCCCCAGCCGGCAGATCGCGGCCTCGGCCCCGCCCGCGATCATGACGTCGGCGTCGCCGAGCCCGATCATCCGGCTGGCATCGCCGATCGCATGGGCGCCGGTCGAGCAGGCGGTCACGACCGAGTGGTTCGGGCCCTTGAAGCCGAATCGGATCGAGACCTGGCCGCTGACCAGGTTGATCAGGCTGGCCGGGATGAAGAACGGGCTGACCCGGCGCGGGCCGCGCTGCTCAAGCTCGACCGCGGTGTCGGCGATCGTGCTGAGGCCGCCGATCCCGGAGCCGATCAGCACGCCGGTGCGGGCGCGCGCGGCCTCGTCCTCGGGCTGCCAGCCGGCGTCCCGGACCGCGTCGATCGCGGCCGCGAGGCCATAGATGATGAACAGGTCGTTCTTGCGCACGTCCTTGGGCGCCACGACCTCGTTGATCTTGAAGGCGCCCTCGCCCTCGGTCGGCACCTGGCCCCCGATCTTGGCCGGCAGGTCGTCGACCGGGAAGCGATCGATCCGGCGGATGCCGCTTTGGCCTTCGATCAGCCGGCGCCAGACTACGTCGACGCCGCAGCCGAGTGGCGTGACCAGGCCCATGCCCGTGACGACCACCCGCCTCATGGCGCCCGTCTCATGGCGCGCGTCTCATGGCGCCCGTCTCATGGCGATCGACCGTCGACCCGACGAGCCATGCGAGCGTCCTGTCCTGCCCCTCAGGTGTGCTGCTCGATGTAGCCGATCGCATCCTTGATGGTCAGGATCTTCTCGGCCGCCTCGTCCGGGATCTCGCAACCGAACTCTTCCTCGAACGCCATCACCAGCTCGACGGTGTCGAGACTGTCGGCGCCCAGATCGTCAACGAAGCTGGCGTTGTCCGTGACCTTGCTCTCGTCGACCCCAAGGTGTTCGACGACGATCTTCTTGACGCGCTCGGCAGTGTCGCTCATCGGAGAGATTCCTCGGTTGCTCTGGCCTGACTCGAACGGGTTCCTGGCTACGGCCGCCATTGACCGACATCGCGGCGCGTCGCTTCCTATCACAGTCCCGCCAAGGTTGACTAGGCGTTAAAGCCACTCACCAAGGGGAAGGTTCCGCCGAGTTCGGGCTCAAATCATGGCCATGCCGCCGTTGACGTGCAAGGTCTGGCCGGTCACGTAGGCGGCCTCCACGCTCGCCAGATAGCCCGCGGCCGCCGCCACGTCGGCACCGCTGCCCAGGCGCCCGAGCGGGATCTGTTGCAGCAACCGGGCGCGCTGCTCAGGCCCGAGCGCCTCGGTCATCGCGGTCTCGATGAAGCCAGGTGCGATGCAGTTGACCGTGATCCCGCGCAGGGCGACCTCGGCGGCCAGCGCCTTGCTCATGCCGATCAGGCCGGCCTTGGCGGCGGCATAGTTGGCCTGGCCCGGATTGCCGGTCACGGCGACGATCGAGGTGATGTTGAGGATCCGCCCGAAGCGCCGTTTGAGCATGCCGCGAAGCGCGCTCCGGATCAAGCGAAAGCCGGCGCTAAGGTTGACGTCGAGCACCGTTTGCCAGTCCTCGTCCTTGAGCCTGAGCGCGAGGTTGTCGCGGGTCAGCCCGGCGTTGTTGACGAGGATATCGAGGCCGCCTTCCGCCTCGACCGCCCTGACCAGCCGGTCGGGTTCGCCGAGGTCGCCGAGATCGCCGGCTTCGACCGCGACCCGCTCGCCAAGCGCGTTCGCGAGCTCGTCCAGAGCCTCACGCCGGCGGCCGGTCAGGACCACCTTGGCGCCCTGGGCATGAAGCTGGCGCGCGATCGCGCCGCCGATGCCGCCGGAAGCCCCGGTCACCAGCGCGGTCCGGCCGGACAGATCGAACATCGCGCGCGTCTCCATTGGTCTGCCGCCTCTGATCAGCCGTCGGGTGCCGCCGCGAGGTAGGCGTCGATCTCCTCGGGCGTGCCCATCGCCACACCGTTCACGCCGGGCAGCGTCCGCTTGGTCAGCCCGGACAGCACGCGGCCGGCGCCGAGCTCGAGGGTCGTCCGCACGCCGCGCCCGGCCATGGTCAGGAGGCATTCGCGCCAGCGCACCCGTGCCGTCACCTGCTCGACCAGGCGGCGGGCGATCGCCGCCGGATCGCGCTCGGCCGCGGCGCTGACGTTGCTGATCAGAGGCACCGTCGGCGGCGCCAGCGTGATCGCGGTAAGCGCCGCGTGCACGGCGTCGGCGGCCGGTGCCAGCAGCCGGCAATGGAACGGCGCGCTGACCGCGAGCAGCATGCCACGGCCACCCTTGGCCTTGGCGAGGCCGACCGCCTGCTCGACCGCGGCGCGCGCGCCGCTGAGCACGACCTGACCGGGTGCATTGTCGTTGGCGACGTCACATACCCCGGCGGCGCTCACTTCGGCCGCGAGCGTCTCGACCGCCTCGAGCTCCAGGCCGAGGATCGCGGCCATGGCCCCCTCGCCGACCGGCACCGCCGTCTGCATGGCCTGGCCGCGCAGACGCAGCAGCCGGGCCGCGTCGTCGATCCCGAGGCTGCCGGCCGCGGCCAGCGCCGAATATTCACCGAGCGAATGGCCGGCGACGCAATCGCAGAGCTCGGCGAGCCGGCGGCCGCTCCGCGCCTCGAGGGTCCGGAGCGCGGCAAGCGAGGTCGCCATCAACGCCGGCTGGGCGTTCTCGGTCAGCCGCAGGCGATCCTCCGGCCCCGCGAAGATCAGCCGGCTCAGCGCCAGGCCGAGCGCCTCGTCGACCTGCTCGAACACCTGGCGCGCGGCCGGCTCGGCCGCACACAGCCCTTGTCCCATGCCGACGGCCTGGGAGCCTTGTCCGGGGAAGATGCAGGCGACGGTCATGGGCGGCGGGATCGCTCGCAGCGCCGGCAGGTCATAGCGGGTCGTCCCGGCCTGTCAAGCAGGCTTGTCGGGCGGAACTTTTTTTGTATAGTGCGCCCCCGATCCGGACCTGCGGGATCAGAATCGCTGCTGGGCGGCGGTGCGAGAGCCGGTGCCGATGGCATAGGCTCCGCTTGGCATGGGCCGGACCCGGTCGATCTTGAGGAGTTGGCAAGCCGCCATGCGGTCGTATGAACATACCTTCATCGCGCGCCAGGACCTGTCGCCCCAGCAGGCGCAGGCTCTGGCCGACACCTACGCCGGTGTGATCGCCGAGCACGGCGGCGAGGTCACCAAGAACGAATATTGGGGCCTGCGCAACCTGGCCTACCGGATCAAGAAGAACCGCAAGGGCCACTATCTGCACCTGAACCTGCGCGCCGACGCCGCAGCGATCGACGAGATCGAGCGCCAGGAGCGGCTGAGCGACGACGTGATCCGCTATCTGACCGTGCGCGTCGATCAGCTGGACGACGGGCCGTCGATCATCATGCAGGTGCGCTCGACCCGCGAGGAACGCTCGCGCCGGCCGCATGAGGACGGTCCGAGGCGCTTCCACGACGATGGGCCGCGACGATCGCACGACGACGGACCGCGCCGCTCGCACGACGACGGGCCGCGCCGGTCGCACGATGGCGAGCGGCCCCGGCGCCCGGCCGAGCCGAGCGGCACCGACGCCGCGGAGAGCGCCACGTCCGAGACCGCCGAATGACCGGGCTGAATGATTGGGGACGAGCATGACGGATTCGGGATCCACGCCGGTCGCCGGCAGCGGCCAAGGGTATGGCGGCCACGGGCACGGGGGCCAGGGCTACGGTGGAGGGCGGCCGTCCCGCTCGGGCGAGCCGCCGACCATCACGATCCGGCGGCCGTTCTTCCGGCGGCGCAAGACCAGCCCGTTCGCGACCGAGGACTCGCCCAAGATCGACTATAAGGACATCAAGCTCCTGCAGCGCTTCGTCTCCGAGCGCGGCAAGATCGTGCCCCGGCGGATCACCGCGGTCACGGCCAAGGAGCAGCGCGACCTCGCCCAGGCGATCCGGCGTGCGCGCCTGCTGGCCCTCCTGCCCTTCGTGGTCAACTGAGCCGGGGATCGGGCCCGTGGCGCGGCGCGGCACATCATGCCTCAGATCATCGGACTCGCGGTCCTCGCCGGGCTGATCAGCAGCATCCTGTTCCTGTCGCTGTCGAGCGGGCTGCCGGGCATGGTCCTGCTCGCCTACTTCGTCCAGCTGCCCTTGCTGTTCGTCGGCCTGAGCCTGGGTCTGGCGGCGTCGGTGGTCGCGGCGATCGGCGCCATTCTGGTCTGCGGCCTGCTCGCCGGACTGGTGGGAGCGGGCATGTTCCTGCTGGTGCAGGCGATCCCGGCGATGGTGGTGATCCGGCAAACCCTGCTCGCGCGGCAGGAGGATGGCCGGCTCGAATGGTATCCGGCGGGCCTGGTGCTGGCCCAGCTGACCGCGCTCGCGGCCCTCGGTATCACCGCCACCTTCATCTTCATGCTCGGCCATCCGGGCGGCCTGGAGGGTGCCATCGGCGAGTTCCTGAGCTCGGCGCTGGCGGAGCTCGGCGCGACCGAGGCCGGGGTCACGGTCGAAACCGAGCTCGGCCGCTGGATGTTCCTGTTCCCGGGCTTGATGGCCGCGTCCTGGCTGGTCATGGTGGTGGTCAACGGCGTGCTTGCCCAGGCGCTCGCGGTGCGCCTGGGCTGGAATCGCCGCCCGAGCCCCGCGCTCAGCGACCTCGAGCTGCCGGGCTGGCTCCGGCCCACGATCGGGGTCGCCGCAGCGCTCGCCGTGATCGGCGGCGGCGGCGCGGGCTTCCTCGGGCGCGTGCTTCTGATCGTGCTGGTCGTGCCCTACGTCTTCCTGGGGCTCGCGGTGATTCATGCGCTCGCTCAGCGCTGGCCGCATCGGCGCCTCACGCTGCTGGTCTGCTATGGCGGAATGATGCTGCTGGGCTGGCCGATTCTGGCCGTTTTGCTGCTGGGATTCGTCGAGGATTGGGCGCATGTGCGCCGACGGTTCGTGTAGTCTCTCTGGAGGGTGCCTTCATGCAAGTGATCCTGCTCGAGCGGATCGAGAAGCTCGGTCAGATGGGTGACGTCGTCACGGTCAAGGACGGCTTCGGGCGCAACTACCTGGTGCCGCACGGCAAGGCGCTGCGCGCGACCAAGGCCAACCTCGCCGGCTTCGAGCAGCGCCGCGTGCACCTCGAGGCCCAGAACCTGCAGCGCAAGGAGGAGGCCACCGCCGCCGCGACCAAGATCAATGGCCGTTCGGTCGTGATCGTCCGCCAGGCGGGCGAAGGCGGCCAGCTCTACGGCTCGGTCAACACCCGCGACATCGCGGCCGCGTTCACCGAGGCCGGCGTCACCTTCACCCGACAACAGGTCCGGCTCGCCAGCCCGATCAAGACGCTCGGCATCCACCAGGTGCGGATCGCGCTCCACCCCGAGGTCCACGTCACGGTCGAGGTCAACATCGCGCGCTCGCCCGAGGAGGCCGAGATGCAGGCCAATCCGGCGCTCGCGGCGGCGGCGGCGGAGGCCGAGGCCGCTGAGCGCGCCGAGCAGGCGGCCGCCGAAGCCCCCGAGCCCGAGGACGAGTTCGCCGCCCTCGGCCTCTAGAGCCGAGACGGGCAACCGCTCGCATGTTCACCCTCTGCCCGGCGCCGAGGACACCCCGGCCTGGCATCAAGCCCGGATCAATCCGACCGAGGACGTCGCCGGTGACCGCGCCTCGACGCCGTCCGCCAGGCCGGCCTCCGTCAAGTCCGACGCCAGCAACGAGCCTCTCGACAACCGAACCGGCCAAACCAACGACGACCATCGACCGGCGCCAGCAGACCCGGCCAGCGTAGGCCGCCTTTCGTCAAGTCGAGACAAAATCGAGAACCGCGGTCGGTGCTGTCCGTGAACTGCAACTGTCGCATAAGTGGCGCATCCTCCGACGCAAGTTTTACCTTGAATTACACAAATGTGGAGCATAGCTGCCAAGTACTGATCGGGCTGGAGACGATTGAGTTTCCGATCAATCTGCGCTAACTCATTGTCAGACACTCCGGATTCTTCATGTTCACCGGCGCCGCCGATGTCCCCACGGCGCAGCGCCCAACCGCCCCAACGTCACGTAAGCTCCTGACAACAGAGCCTGATTCGCCACCGCACGATTCCGACGCATGGACCGTCGCATCTTCATCCTGAGGACGACATTTATGGCCCGAACGCCGCTTCGCGGCCGCCTCGAACGCTCGGACGCCGCATCTGACCCTCCCTCCTCGCCGTTCCCTCTCACCGCCGGGAGTTGCTAGTCCCATTGCCGCCGCCGAGATGCTACGCAGGGTTCGACGTGTCGGCACGCCGCCAGCCGGGCTCGGCGCCGCCATTGCCCTCGCGCTTCGGGGCGCAGATGATGGCCGGGGCTTCACGCCGACGACATGGAGCGCAAATCGGTGAGATCTCTTCGGGGCAGGCCTCCCGCTCAGCGGGGCCGCTCGCGCGACAGCCGGGCTCGGGGTGCTGCATGACGCTGCCTCATCCGATCGTCTTCCTGGTCGACGTCGACAACACGCTGCTCGACAACGACGGGATCCAGCAGGACCTGAGGGACCATCTCGAGCGCGCCTTCGGCCTCGGCTCCCGCGAGCGCTATTGGACGATCCTGGAGGATCTGTTCGCGGAGCTGGGCTATCGCGACTACCTCGGCGCGCTCCAGCGCTACCGGGTCGAACACCCGCGCGAGGTCGAGCTGCTGTCGATGTCGTCGTTCCTCCTGGACTACCCTTTCGCCGACCGGCTGTTCCCGGCCGCGCTCGAGGTGCTGAAGCGGCTGCGCGGCCTCGGCCCGACCGCCCTGCTGTCGGACGGCGATGTCGTCTTCCAGCCACGCAAGATCGAGCGCGCGGGCCTGTCCGGCGCTGTCGACGGCCATGTGCTGATCTATATCCACAAGGAGGAGGCGCTCGATGACGTCGAGCGGCGCTACCCGGCCGAGCACTACGTCCTCGTGGACGACAAGCTGCGCATTCTGACGGCGGTCAAGCAATTGTGGGGAGAGCGCGTGACGACCGTGTTTCCGCGCCAGGGAATCTTCGCTCACGACCCGAAAGTGGTCGGCGCGTTCCCGCCGGCGGACGTGACGATCGAGCGCATCGGGGACCTGCTCGACGGTGACCTGCCGTGGCTGCGGACGGCGCCGCAACCCTTGCATCCAGCCTGAGGGCGACATGATGAAACCGACCAGGACGCTCCACGATCTCGGCCAGAGCCTGTGGCTCGACAACATCACCCGCGAGCTCTTGAACAGCGGCACGCTGCAACGCTACATCGACGAGCTCTCGGTGACCGGGCTCACATCGAACCCCACGATCTTCGATCATGCGATCAAGAGCAGCCCGACCTATGACGGGGACATTGCCGAGAAGGCGTCCTCGAGCAGATCGGGGGAGGATCTGTTCTTCGAGCTGGCGCTCGCGGACCTGACCCGGGCGGCCGAGCTGTTCCAGCCCGTCTTCGCCCGGACCGACGGGGTGGACGGCTGGGTGTCCCTCGAGGTCTCACCCCTTCTGGCCCATGACACCGACAGCACGCTCGCGGCCGCGCGCAGTCTCCATCGGCGCGGCGGCAAGCCCAACCTGTTCATCAAGATCCCCGGCACCCCGGAAGGCCTGCCCGCGATCGAGGCGGCGATCTTCGCCGGCGTGCCGGTCAACGTCACGCTGCTGTTCTCCCGGGAGCACTATGTGGCGGCGGCCGAAGCCTACCTGCGCGGCGTCGAGCGGCGCATCGAGGCGGGGCTGAACCCGGCAGTAGCCTCGGTCGCTTCGCTCTTTATCAGCCGCTGGGACGTCGCGGTCAGCGGCAAGGTCCCGGGTGAGCTGACCAACCGCCTCGGCATCGCCATCGCCCAGCGCGCCTACAGAGCATATCGCGAGCTGCTCGCTTCCGCGCGCTTCCAGCGCGCCGCCAATGCCGGCGCCCGGGCCCAGCGCCTGCTCTGGGCCAGCACCGGCACCAAGGACCCGAACGCCCCCGACACCCTGTACGTGAAGGCTCTGGCCGCGCCGTTCACCGTCAACACGATGCCGGAGGGCACCCTCAAGGCCTTCGCCGACCACGGCGAGGTCGGCGAAGTGCTCGCACCGGACGGCGGCGACTGCGAGCGGGTTCTGGCGAGCTTCGCCAGGGCGGGTATCGACATCGACACGCTGGCCGCCCGGCTCCAGGACGAGGGTGCCTCGTCCTTCGTCAAGTCCTGGAACGATCTGATGGCCTGCATCGCCGCCAAAAGCGCCGCGATCCGCAAGGCGAGCTGACGCAGATCACAGGAGCGTCCGGTCAGCGCCAGCGGGCACCCGAGTCGGCGAGAAACCATCCCGCTTCAGGCTCTGCTCGCCGCCCTGACCCACGGAGGAGGCCAGCTCGGCCTTCACTCGGCCACCGCCCTCGGCCGCGAGGCGGACGGCATGGGCTTGCCTGCGTCGGGCCATCCGCTAGTCTAGCCGAGATGGCCATCCCCAATCTCGGCATGATAATCAAAGGACGGCTTGTTGGTGTTGACATCGAAATGCTCAAGAACGTCGTACTAGAGGCGCCGTCTCAGGTCATTTTGGGCGTGATGTTTTGACGCATACAGTCATGATCTATGATGGCATCAATGGCACGATCACCATGTGCCGTTGATGTATCATCCCAACAGAGCGGCGATATCCTCGATCGACCACGGGCGATCCGTCACGCCGGCCGCCATCGCAGGCGTCATCCGGAGCGTCTGATGGATGCGAACGAAGTTGTAGTACATGAAGTGCATCGCGACCACCGCCTCGGGGTTGGCGACCCTCCTGCTAAACGCGTTGGTGAGCCGCGTAAAGCGCCGCACGGACATTCTCAGCGTCAAATTCGAGCGCTCGACGTAGCTGGTACTGACGTGCGCGGGATCGGGGACCCACTACCCCGCCGCGGCCTCGCTTGCCGCCGCGACCGCGCCGCCCGGCGTGGATCAAGCTGCGGCCCGGCCGGGCGGCGAGGTGCGGGCGCGCCTGAGGCGAGATCCGGGCGGAAGGCGTGAGCGGACGGCTACTCGACCGTGAAGATTGTCCACATCCCGGTCGTGTAGTGCCCCGGAACATTGCAGTAGAGGATGTACGTACCCGCCTTCATCTCGATTCGCAGAGCGCCGGACTGGCCCGGATCGAGCTCCGAGACCTCGCCCAGGTCGCCCGCCTTGTCCTCGTCGACGCGCTCCTCGTCGGCGAGGTAGGGCAGCGGCTGCTTCATATCCGCAAGCTTGGCCACGATCATCTCGTGGATCTGGTCCTTCGACGCGTTGACCACCTCGAAGGTCACCATGCCGGGCTTGACGGTCTCCGGCGTGGCGCTGATGCCCATCGTCGCCTTCGACATGTCGCCGCCCATGCCAAGGCCGAGGTTGGTCACCATCGGCACGTCGACGCCCTTGTCCCAGAGCGCAACGTTCACCACGGACCCCGCGGCCTGGGATGGACCAGCGGCCGCAACCCCCATGACCAGGGCTGCGATCGGCAACAGAAGTTTCTTCAGGAGAAGTTGCATCTTTGTTCCTCGTGCGCATTGCGACTGTGCTTGCGTCTCAGATGCCCTTTGGCGGGCGGGCTTTGAGCCGACATCCGCCCGATGACCGGAGATTGCCGCACCGCGCGGATGCTTGTAGCGGCCGGTCGACGTTGCGCTGGTCATCGAGGTTGCCTCTGTTCGCGATGGTCGATCACCCGACAGGACCGCCGACGGGCAGGGCTGCCGATGATCCCAGGGCGGCAACCGAGCACCTCCTGAGGGCTCCGGCATTGAGATGGATCAACCGCGCGAGCCCGGGGCCCGAGTGGGCCGGATGGCGCCGAGATCCGGCTGGAAACCGGGCGGGTGAGCCTGTAGTCATGGGAAAAGTGGAGAACAAGGATGCGGGCGAACACGGCCGAGCGGTGGGGCAGCGTCAGCATCGGGCTGCACTGGACGATCGCGGCGCTGGTGCTGCTGGTCCAGGTGCCGGCCGGGATCACGATGGTCGCGAGCGGGCCGGGGCTAGTCCAGAACGTCTGCTACGACATCCACAAGACCAACGGCATCGTGATTTTCCTGCTGGCGGTCGTGCGGCTCAGCTGGCGCTGGTGGAACCCGGTGCCGCTGCTGCCGGCGGACTTGCCGGGGTGGCAGGCGAAAGCCGCGCGCATCACCCACGCGCTGCTCTACATCGTGCTGTTCCTGATGCCGGTCACCGGCTTTCTGTACACCGCGATGGCGGGGTTTCCGGTGCCGTTCTTCATGGTCTACGACCTCAGCCAGTGGGTCCCGGTCGACAAGCCGGTGGCCGAGGTCTTCAAATATGCGCATCTGACGCTGCAGTTCGTGCTCTACCTCACGGTCATCCTGCACGTCGCGGGCGCGCTGCAGCATCACTTCGTGCGCCGGGACGGCGTGCTGCCGCGGATGCTGTCGTCGACCGGGCGGCTGCTGGAGATGCGGCGGTAGACCCTGGACAAGCGTAGACCCTGGACAACCGGGGGGCCGATGCGTTGTATGGCCGGCGGCAGAACCGGGGAGAGGCATCATGAAGGCAGGCGAGGCGATCGCCGAGATCCTGAAGCGGGAAGGCGTCGAGATCATCTTCGGCTATCCGGTCAACCACATCCTGGAGTTCGCGGCGCGCGCCGGCATCCGGCCGGTGATCGTGCGCCAGGAGCGGATCGGGCTGCACATGGCGGACGCCATGTCGCGCCTGACCAGTGGCAAAAAGATCGGCGTGTTCGCGATGCAGCACGGGCCGGGCGCTGAGAACGCCTTCGGCGGGGTCGCCCAGGCCTATGGCGAGGCGGTGCCGATCCTGGTCCTGCCGATGGGCTATCCGCGCGCGCTTGCCCATGTCGAGCCGAACTTCAACTCGGTGCTCAACATGCGCCACGTCACCAAGTCGGCCGAGCCGATCGTGTTGACCTCGGAGCTGCCGAACGTGTTCCGGCGCGCGTTCACGCGCCTCAAGACCGGCCGCGGCGGGCCGGCGCTGATCGAGATCCCGCGCGAGGTGTTCGAGGAGGAGGTGGCAGAGCCGCTCGCGTACAGGCCTGCGACCATGCCCCGGATCGGGCCCGATCCGGAGGCGGTGCGCGCGGTCGCGAGGCGCCTGGCGGCGGCCAAGCGGCCGGTGATCTACGCGGGCCAAGGGGTGCACTATGCGCGCGCCTGGGCCGAGCTCAAGCGCCTGGCCGAGCTGCTCGCGGCGCCGGTCACGACCAGCCTCGGCGGCAAGAGCGCGTTTCCGGAGAACCACAAGCTCTCGCTCGGCTCGGGCGGCAACGCGATCCCGGCGCCGGTGCACCACTTCTTGCAGAAAACCGATCTGATCTTCGGCATCGGCTGCAGCTTCACCAAGACCAACTTCGGGGTCGACATGCCGGCCGGCAAGGCGATCATCCACGCCACGCTCGATCCGATGGACCTGAACAAGGACGTCGAGTGCGAGCAGGCGCTGCTCGGCGATGCCAAGCTTGTTCTCGAAGCTCTGCTGGCCGAGATCGAGCCGCAGATCAAAAGCGCCAGGGATCCAGGCCCGGTCGCCGACGAGATCAAGGCGGTGCGGGAACCCTGGCTCGCCGAATGGCGGCCGAAGCTCGCCTCCGACGAGGTGCCGCTCAACCCCTACCGGGTGATTGCCGAGCTCGCGCGCACGGTCGATCCGGAAAGCACGATCATCACCCACGACGCCGGCAGCCCGCGCGACCAGATTTCTCCATTTTGGGTCTCGACGGCGCCGCTCAGCTACATCGGCTGGGGCAAGACGACCCAGCTCGGCTACGGCCTCGGGCTCGCGATGGGCGCCAAGCTCGTGCATCCGGACAAGCTCTGCATCAACCTCTGGGGCGATGCCGCGATCGGCTTCACCGGCATGGACTTCGAGACCGCGGTCCGCGAGCGGATCCCGATCCTCTCGATCCTGCTCAACAACTTTTCCATGGCGATCGAGCTGAAGGTGATGCCGGTCTCGACCGAGCGCTACCGCTCGACCGACATTTCCGGGGACTACGCGGCCATGGCGCGCGCGTTCGGCGGCTACGGCGAGCGGGTCACCGAGCCCGCCGACATCGTGCCGGCGATCAAGCGCGGCATCGCCGCGACCGAAGCCGGCCAGCCGGCGCTGCTCGAGTTCATCACCTCCAAGGAGGTCGCGGTCTCCAAGTTCAAGTAGGGGCTGAAAGCGGGCTTGGCACGCGGTTGGCCGGCGGGCTCGAAGCCGGAGGCGGCGGGGCGGTATCCGCGACCAGCGCCGCCAGGAGGGCATCGAGGCGCTGCCGGCCGGCGGCGGTCGCGGCGAGGCGGCCGTGGTCCAGGGTCAGCCAGCCGTCCCGGGTGAAGGAATTCGATGGCGCCGAGGTCGAGGACGTCGGCGAGCGGCTGGCCGGCGACCCGTTCGAGGCGAGCGAGGTCGATGCCCTCGGCCAGACGCAGGCCCATGACCAGCAGCTCCTCGGCCTGCTCCGCGCGGGCGAGAGGCGTGCGCAGGCGCTCGCCCGAGCCCTCGCGCTCGACCCGCTCGAGCCAGGCCTTGGGCAGGCGCCAGGCTTCGGTCGCGACGCGTTGGCCGCCGAGGTTCAAGCGGCCATGGGCGCCGGGGCCGATGGCCGCCCATTCGCCCGAGCGCCAGTAGGTCAGGTTGTGCCGGCACTCCTCGCCCGGGCGGGCGTGGTTCGAGATCTCGTAGGCCCAAAGGCCCGACGCCTCGAGCCGCATCTGGGTCGCCTCGAAAAAATCCGCCTGCAGGTCGCCATCCGGCATCGGCAGCTGGCCGGTCTGGTGCAGCAGATGAAAGCGCGTGCCGGGCTCGATGGTCAGCTGATAGACGCTGAGGTGACCGTCGGCATGCTCGAGCGCCCGCTCCAGCTCATGCTCCCAGGCGGCCGGGGTCTGATCCGGGCGGCCATAGATCAGATCGAACGAGAACCGGGGGAAAAGGCGCGCCGCCAGGTCGACCGCGGCCAGCGCCTCGGCGGCGCTGTGCTCGCGGCCGAGGCGGCGAAGGGCTTGATCGTCGAGCGCCTGGACCCCGAGGGAGACGCGGTTGACGCCGGCCGCGCGAAAGCCCGCGAGCCTCGAGGCCTCGACCGAGGTCGGATTGGCCTCGAGCGTGATCTCGAGGCCCTCGGCCGGCGCGAAGCGGGCGGTCGCGCGCTCGATCACGGCTGCGACGGTCGCGGGCGCCATCAGCGACGGCGTGCCGCCGCCGAAGAAGATCGAGGCGAGCTCGCGCGGGCCGGTCGCTTCGGCGGCGCGGTCGATCTCGGCGACGAGCGCCTTCGCCCAGCCCGCATCGTCGACGGCGGGGGCGACGTGGCTGTTGAAGTCGCAATAGGGGCACTTCGCCCGGCAGAACGGCCAGTGGACGTAGAGCCCGAAGCCGGGCTCGGCCGGAGCGGCCTCGGCGCGCGTCATCATGCGCTTGGCTTAGCAGGCGCCCGCGTCATATCACAAGCTGGGTGATCGAAAACGGGGGAAAGAGCAGGTGGCGGATCAGATCAACGTCCTGGGCTTCGCGGGCAGCCTGCGCGAGCGCTCGTACAACAAGATGGCGCTTCGGGCCGCGGTCGAGCTGGCGCCCGCCGGCATGGCCATCGAGACCTTCGACATCGCGCCGATCGAGCTTTTCAACGAGGACGTCAAGCAGCGCGGTTTTCCGCCCCCTGTCCAGGAATTCCGGGAAAAGATCCGGGCCGCCGACGCGCTGCTGATCGTGACGCCCGAGTACAACCGCTCGATGCCGGGGGTGCTCAAGAACACGATCGACTGGGCGTCGCGGCCGCCCGACCAGCCGTTCAACGGCAAGCCGGCCGCGATCTTCGGCGCCAGCCCGGGCGCGATCGGCACCGCGGTCGCGCAGTATGACCTGCGCCGCTGCCTGGGGGTTCTCAACGCCCTGGTGATCAACAGCCCGAGCGTGATGATCGGTCAGGCGGCCCAGATGTTCGACGACCAGGGCCGGCTCACCGACGCGCCGACCCGGGAGATCGTCGGCAAGCTCCTGGTGGCGCTCAACGAGTGGACCCGGCGCCTGACCCCGGCCTGATACCAAGCACGGAGACGATGCCATGGCCGACGCCTCCGCGGGCGAGAGTTGCTGACCATCCTGCTCAAGCACCGACAGAGCATGAACCTCGCCGAGATCAACCAGAAGCTCGAGCAGACCGGCTTCTGGAAGAAAGTTCCCCCCGGAAGGGGTCGAGGTCGTCTCCTGGTACGGTGATGATGGGGATCGGCCAGGTGGTGACGCTCAAGCTGCCGGCGAAACGCCTGCGCGAGGTCAACCTCGCGATCGAGCAGAACGCCTGGGGCGCGTTCGAGACCGAGTTTTATCCGACCTACGATTTCCGCCCGGTCTGGCAGGGGATCAAGGCGCGCTCGTGACCCGCGGGCCGCAAGCGCGGCGCCTTGAGCCCTTGCGGTCTACTTGGCGGGGGCGTCGTTCCAGGTGTCGACCTGCATCAGCCAGGCGCCGTCGGTCCCGCGCTTCCAGACCGCCACATAGTTGCCGGTGGCGGTCGCCATGGCATCGTTCTCGGCCGGCACCTGGACGCTGAAATTACCGATCTCGTAGGCGAGATCGCCGCTCGCCTCGACCTCCGTCATGTCCAGGGTCAGGTCCTTGAGGCCATCGTCGATCCAGCCCTGCCAGTACTGGTGAATGGCCTCGCGCCCGACGACTTCGGTGGCATCCGGCGGCAGCACCTTGGCGGTCTCGCCATAGAGGGCGGCGATGGCGGCGGCGTCGCCGGCCTTGAATGCCTCGATCATTCGGGAATTGTTCTGTTCGACCGCCTGGTGGATGTCTTCGGCGGCCACCGGCATCGCGAGCCCGATCAAACCGATGATCGCCAATCCGGCAGACCTGAGCATGGCTTCCAATCCTCCATTCTACGGGATGAGATCAAGCGTCCGCGGCGGCACCATCAGGTTGGGTTATGGTTGTGTCAACCGGGGGCACCGACGTAGCTTGCCAGGCTTGCGGGCGAACGGCCCGACCGTGCGAGGGAGAAGAGAATGCTGACACCGCGGCAACCGGCGCCGCCGCTCGAGGTCCAGACGGTCGATGGCAACCCCTGGAAACTCGCCGACCAGCGGCCGGACGCTTTCACGATGGCGGTCTTCTATCGCGGCCTGCACTGCCCCGTCTGCTCCCGCTATCTCAAGGGCCTGACCGACCAGCTGGGCGCGTTCGAGGCGCGCGGCGTCGAGGTGATCGCGCTCAGCACCGATGACCGCGAGCGTGCCGCGCGGGCGCGGCGCGACTGGGAGCTCGGTGAGCTCGAAGTCGGCTATGGTCTGACCATCGAGCAGGCGCGCGCCTGGGGCCTCTACATTTCGAACTCGCGCGGCCTGACCTCGGTCGGGATCGAGGAGCCCAAGCAGTTCAACGAGCCGGGCCTGTTCCTGATCCGACCCGACGGCAGCCTCTATCTGGCGGCGGTCCAATCGGTGCCGTTCGCGCGCCCCCATTTCGACGAGCTCCTGAACGCGATCGACTTCATCAAGTCGAAAGATTACCCGCCGCGCGGCGATGCCTGATCGGCGGCGCCTGCGCCGGCCGCCGATGTCTGGCCCTGGACCGCGAAGAACGAAGCAAGCCGGGGCTGCTCGGGCAGCTCGACCAGGCCGTCCATGAGCCTGGCCTTGCGGGTCTTCTGGCCGCGCAGGATCAGGCCTTCGTTGGGGTTGGCCATCGGGTTGCGGGCGAGCGGGAAGGCGTCTGCCGCGGTGTAGACGCAGATGTAGAGGCCGCGCGACTTCTCGGAGTGGTTGGCGTCCGAGCCGTGGGCAAGGCGCGTGTGCATCAGGCAGACGCTGCCGGCCGGGCCGGTGATCGGTTTTTCCCGCGTCTTCAGCTCGGCGACGACCGCGGGTGCCATCGTGCCGGTGAAGCGTTCGCCCTCGAACAGCGAAAAGACCGGGCCCTTGTGCGAGCCGGGCACGACCTCGAGGCAGCCGTTCTCGAGCGTCATGTCGTCGAGCATCAAAAGGGCCGTGACCACGTCGTCGTTGGTGTGCGGCGTGTAGGCGAAGTCCTGGTGATAGCCGACCTCGGTGTGCGAGCCGGGCAGCTTCAGGTTGATCTTGCAGTGGTGGAACTTGAGGTTCGGCCCGATCAGGTCACAGACCATGTCGACCATCGCCGAGCGCTCCATGACCGCGCGGAAAGCATCTGAGATGTCGGAGGGGTTGTTGACCCGCCGGAGCGCCGGACGCGCGGCCGAATGCTCGAACCCCATGTCGAAGCGCGGCCGCTCGTCGAGGGTCGGCGGCCCGAAGGGGGCGCTATGGGCGCGGCTCGCCTCGACCCAGCCTTCGATCTCGGCGCGCATCGCCGCGAGCTCGGCCGCCGTCACCGCGTCCGCGACGACCAGATAACCGTCCCGCCAGAACTGCTCGATCCGGGCTTCGCTCAGCATCGATCTCCCTCTTCGTAGAGCGCCCCGCCCGTTGTCGATCGCGCGCTTCTCAGGCCGCGCCGGCCGGTCGTTCCCGTTTCAGGGAGCGGGTCTTGAGATCCAGCCAGCCGATCCCGATCAGCGCGCTCAACAACAACCATACGCCGGCGAGAATTGACACCGCGGTCGAATGCCAGAGCAAGCCCAGCAGCAGCACGAACGCCGCGGCGACCATGCCGCCCAGCAGTAGCCATAACGCCCGCCGCGGCGCCCGCCGCGAGACCACGACCAGCAGGTATAAGACCCAGAGCAGCGGGTTGAGCACGAAACGATACAGCGGATTGCGTTTGACCCGGTCCGCGTTGTTGCCAAACACGTCAAGGATGCAGTTGCGCACGATCAGCAGCGCGACCGCGAGGATCTCGAGCAGCGCGTGGGTCGGGATGTCGCGCAGCAGCTCCTCACTGCCAACCTTGTAGGTATTCCGGAAGTAGCGGCCGAGCCACGTCTCCCTCGGTCGGGTCGGCGCCTCGTCGGAGGTGCCCGGGGCGGTGGCCGACTTGCTCAGCAACTCTTCCCTCGCCCTCTGGGCGGCGGCGAGCGAGGTGAGGAAAGGGTCGAAATGCTCCGAGGCCGGGTCGAAGCGACCTTCGGGGTTGCGAAAGCGGTTCCACTCGCGCTCCTCGACCAGCGCGTCCGAGATCACGTTCGGCAGCTCCTCGCCGATGATCTGGAGCTGCTCGGCCTCGATCAGGAGCTCGGTCATGCGCTCGAACTCGCCGGGCTCGAGCGCTTCAGCGCGCGCCCCGGCGTCGTCCGACAGCAGCCGCTCGAGCCAGCTCGCGATCTGCCCCTGGCTATCGGGGCCGGCGCGCGCGAACAGGACCTTGGGATCGAAGATCGCGCCAAGGCTCGGGGCACCGTCACGCGCCCCCCGCTCGAACAGGCGCGCGCGGATCGCGGACCGGGCACCGTCCTTGTCCATCAGGCTCTTGATGCGGTCGCGCGCCATCAGGATCTCGACCAGCTGGCAGGCGCCGTCCAGACGGCCCCAAAGGATGTCGTTGGAGCGCCAGGAGCGCTTGAAGAAGCCGCCGAAATGATAGAGCACGTCGCCCGCCACCTTGCCCGACAGGCCGAGATCGCTGAAACCCCGCTGGGCGTCGCGCGGGCTGATCCGGACCGTCTCGATGATGTCCTTCTCGTTGAGGCCGCCGATCAGCTCGAGCGGATAGACCTGAGCGTCGAGGATCTCGAAATCGTCATAGGCGCGCCGCACCTGATCATCGGAATCGGGCAGGAGCTCCTCGATGATCCCGGCTTCGAGGTGGTCGAGCCGCACCAGCACGCTGGCGGCGTCTGAGCCGTCCGTCTGGCCGTCGTCGATCGGGAGCTCAGCGAGCCGCCGGGCGCGCTCCGTCAGCAGGCCGTTGAGCACGCTCAACTGCCGCTGCGGCAGCCAGTCGACGGGACGCAGTTCGCCCTCGGACGCGGCCCGACGATCCGGTGCCTCGAACCGGTCCGGCAGGATCGCGGCCATCGCGGCGTCGTCGGCCAGGAGAGCGTGAAACCGACTGCTGACCGCGCCCCAGACCGCCTCCGGGGTCACCTTGGTCCTGCCATCAAGCCTGAGGGTGGCGTCATCGACCAGGCTCTCCATCGCGGCGAGCACGATCTCGTAGGCCTTGCTCTGGCGATTCAGCAACTGCAGCAGCGTCTGATAGTCGGCGCGCTGCTCGCCCGCCGAATTGCCGAACAGGCGCTCATGCAGGAGGTAGACGACGCGGTTAATTCGCCGCTGCCGATACGACACGTCGAAGTCTCGGAACATCGCGGCCATCTGGTCGCGCTCGATCACCAGACTATCGAAGGTCTCGACCAGGCGTGCGGCCTCTACCTTCTGCGCCGTCTTGAGCTCGGCCTGGCTGTCACCGCCGGCGAGCAGGCCGCGCACCACGCGCTGACTGAGCGCGATCATGCGACTGCGCCAGTACAGCGTCAGCGCCTCGTCCGGCAGCGCCCGACGCGCCTCGCCGGTCAGAGGCTGCAGCCGCTTGACTAAGCGGCTGTACTGCTCGAGCTTGCTGTTGCGCTCGGCGAGCAGACGCAGATCGTTGGCGATGCTCTCGTAGCCGGGGATCCCGATCAGCGACAATAGGATCGCCTGCAGGAAGTTGGGATCGGTCGCCGCCCGCTGCTCGAAGTGCTCGGGGTCGGGCTCCACGTAGAGCAGCTTGCGGTCGACCTCACGGTCGGCGACCCGCGAGAAGATCTGCCGGATGGTATGGGTGAAGGGCTTGTTGTCGAGCACGCCGCCATCGAGAAAGAACGCTTCGCGCTCGAGCTGACCCCATTCGCGGAGCTTGGCGTCGACGGCATCGATCGGCTCCGGGCACGCGCCGACGCCAACCGGGGCGAACGCGGCCGGGAACGCCGAGGTCGCGCGGGCGAGCTTGGCGAGCGCCCGAAAGGTGACCCGGGTCTCCTGATCACCGCCGCCGGCCCGGCTGGTGCGGAATGGCTCCCGGCGCCCGGCGCGATGCTTGAGCAGGAACACCTGCCGATGATTCTTGACCTCGATCGTATGGCCGGCATCGTCGAACTGGGTCGAGACCCGCCCGTCGACGTTGGTCGCGGTGACGAACAGATCCAGCTCCTTGATCGGGCTGGCATAGCCGTGACGCTCGGGCGCGGCCGGCCCGAGCCGCGCGAACGCTGCCTCGATGTGCGGCTGGTAGTAACCTTCGCTGTCGAGCACCGCTCAAGCGAGCTTGGCCAACTCCGCCAGCAGCCGGGCGTGGGTCTGCATGCCGGCCTCGAAGCAGCGGAGCTCGAACTTCTCGTTCGGCGAATGCACCAGATCGTCCTTGAGGCCGAAGCCGATCAGCAGGGACTCCATGCCGAGCAGGCGCTTGATCGCCTCGACCGCGGGGATCGAGCCGCCCATGCCGATCAGGAACGGCTGGCGGTCGAAAGTCGCCTCGAGCGCCCTGGTCCCGGCCCGGACGTAGGGCGAATCCGCCGGCAGCCGGATCGCGGGCGAGAGCCCGTGGACCGTGATCTCGAAGCGGCAGTCGGCGGGCGTGCGCGCGTCCAGGAATTCTCCGAGTCCGGCCAGCACCTGCCTCGGGTCCTGGTCCGGGACCAGCCGGAAGCTGAGCTTCGCGAACGCCTCGGCCGGGATCACCGTCTTGGCGCCGGGCCCGGCGTAGCCGCCCCAAAGGCCGTTGACGTCGCAGGTCGGCCGCGACCAGACCCGCTCGAGGGTCGTCCGTCCGGCCTCGCCGACCGGCGTCCGGACGCCGGCGCTGCCAAGGAAATCCGTCTCGTCGAACGGCAGCGCCGCCCACTGCCGGGTCTCCTCCAGCTCCAGGACCTGGTCGTAAAAGCCCGGCAGCTGGACCCGCAACGCGTCGTCGTGGAGCTGGCCCAGGACCCGGCCCATCAGGTTCAGCGGGTTCGGCACCGCACCGCCATAGATGCCCGAGTGCAGATCGCGCCCCGGTCCGGTCAGCTTCAGCTCGACGTAGAGCAGGCCGCGCAGCATGGTCGAGATCGCGGGCGTGTCGATGTCCCACATGCCGGTGTCGGAGACCACACAGATGTCCGCGCGCAGCTCGTCGGCATTGGCTTTGAGGAACCCTTCCAGGCTCGGGCTGCCGGACTCTTCCTCGCCCTCGAGGAACACGCTGACCCGGACCGGCAGCCGGCCATGGACCTCGTGCCAGGCGCGCAGCGCCTCGAGCCAGGTCATGACCTGGCCCTTGTCGTCGACCGCGCCGCGGGCGACCATGCGTTGCCCCCGCCCGGTGGTCACCAGGGTCGGCTCGAACGGCGGGCTCTGCCAGAGCTCGAGCGGCTCGGCCGGCTGGACGTCGTAGTGCCCGTAGTAGAGGACGCGCGGCCGGTCCCCGCCCGGGCCGGGGTGATGCCCGACCACGATCGGTTGGCCCGGGGTCTCGCGCAGCGACGCCTCGAAGCCGATTGCCCGAAGCTGGCCCGCGACCCATTCGGCGGCCCGTCTCGTATCGGCGTGGTGCGCGGGATCGGTGCCGACGCTCGGGATCCGCAGCAGCTCCTGCCAGCGCTCGATCGCGGTCGTGCGGTTGGCGCTCAGCTGGGCGAGGACGGGTTCGAGCGGCAGCGACATGCAGGGTCTCCGAGCGCGGTGGATGGCGCCGGTGGGCGGCGCGCGGAAGTGTCGCGCAAGCCGGAGGGCGACGCAACCGGCGAGCTTCGGGCTGGGCGGCCGGCCAATTCGAGCTAGGTCAAGGGGTCGGGCAAGGCGTGACGGAGGGGATCGATGGCCCAGGCTTGGCGTGGGCTCCGCGGCCTCGGGCTGGTGGCGGGGCTGGCGGTGGCGTTGGCGTCGGGGCGCGCCGAAGCGGCCTGGCCGGAGCTCCTGCACGACGGTCTGGGGGCGGCCCGCGCCACCGAGCAGAACCTGCTGGACCAGGCGCGCCAGGCGATCGTGATCGGCGGCGTGGTCCTCTATCGCCACCGCCACGCGGTCGCCGGCGCCGCGCTGGGCTGCCTCGCCGGCTCGATGGCCGCGACCACCCTCAGCCTCGGCGCCGGGCTTGCGACCGGTGGCGCCGCGCTCGCCGGCGCCGCGCCGGCGGCGGCGCTGGGCTGCGGTCTCGGGGCGCTGGGCGGCGGTGTGCTCGGCCAGCCACTCGACGACGTCTATGTCGAGCCCTGAGGACGGCGCCGGCTGGATCGGCGCCGGCCGCGCTGGCGTCGCCCGCGGGAAGTCCCTACATTAAGATCGGGCACAAGGAGCGCCGGCGATGATCCAACGGGTGGCGATGACGACCGAGCGTGTGGCGATGATGACGCAGCGGGTTGCCAAGTTCGCGATCGGGCAGGTGGTCAAGCACCGTCTGTTCCCGTTCCGCGGCGTGATCTTCGATGTCGACCCCGAGTTCGCCAACACCGAGGAATGGTACGAGGCGATCCCGGAGGAGATCCGGCCGCCCAAGGACCAGCCCTTCTACCACCTGCTGGCCGAGAATGCCGAGGCCTACTACGTCGCCTATGTCTCGGAGCAGAACCTGATCATCGACGACTCCGGCGACCCGGTCGAGCATCCCCAGGTCGGCGAGGTGTTCGACGAGCTCCGGGACGGCGCCTACGTCGGGCTCAAGACCGACCACATCCACTGAGCCGGCCCGGTCCCCCGCAGCCGGCAGAGAGCGGCGCGGCCCCCCCGAGCGCTCAGGTCAGGTAGCCGAGCACGTCCAGAAGATCGCCAGTCACGTCCAGGAAATACGCGATCAAGGCGGCATCGAAATAGTTTCGCCAATCGCCCGCCACCCCCTTGCGATAGTGATCGTGAGGATCCTCGGTACCGCGCTCGCGACCGCCCGCCACATTCTTGAACTGGTGCCGGTCATGCAAGGCCGCGAACTGGTCGGCCGGCAGCTCGATCCCGAGATACGCGAACAGGCCTTGCAGGAACCCCCGGCTGTCCGCGGCGAACTCCTCGTAGCGGAAGACCTGGGCATCGCGCCGGTCGTCGTCGGCCGACAGCCACGATCTCTGAGCCCAGAACAGGCCCAGCCGATCCAGGGAAGCGATGCTGTAGCGCAGGCCGTCCTCCAGGCTCATGGTCTCCAGGTCGTGGCGCAGCGCCTCGATCGGGCCAGCCGGCGCATGCGAATACCGGGCCGCGAAATACCAGGACACTGCGATATCGCGTGGATCCCGCACAATGAAAAAGCTGCGGTAGTTCGCCGGTTTCGGAATCTCGAGATAGGTCGGATGCCCGATATACAGATGACTGCAGATCGTGCCGGCGGGCAACGGCCCGGCGAATTGCGCCTGATGGAGCCCCATCTCGACGTATTCGAACACCGTCAGACCGGTATATCGATAGACGAGTGGGTCGCGAAAGACCCGCTTGAGCCACTGACTACCGGTTCTTTGCGTGCAGCAGTAATAAATGTTCTGGTACGGTGAGCGCACGCTGACGCCGCGGCGCGCATCCAACATCGGGCCGACGTACTGATAGTAAACCCGGCGCAGGAGGCGGTAGACCGGCGTCACCGCCTTCCGTCTCGAGAGCCGGCGCAGGGTGTACGCGAACATACCCGACCCCTCGCGGTTGGCCGCTGGCGACAAGCCGCTGCGCGAGGTGCGCCCGCGCCCGCCGTGCCTCCAGAGGTTCCTCCCCTCGCCATGATCCTGCGCCCGCGCAGCACCTTCGACAAGCCCCGGACGCCCCAGACGCCTTGTCAGACGCGCCAAAAAATGCGCTAACCGCAGGCCGACTGGCGATCGATCGGAAAGCCGCGGCCGGAGCGCCGGTGGCGCGGTCGGGGCGAGGGTCGCTGGAGGGGGCCATGAAGACCGGGTTCAACCTGCTTCTCTGGACGACCCACGTCACGGACGCGCATCTGCCGCTGCTCGGGAAGCTCAAGGCGGCTGGCTACGACGGCGTCGAGATCCCGCTGTTCGAGGGCACAATCGAGCATTTCCAAAAGCTTGCGCGGGCGATCTCGGACCATGGCCTCGCCTGCACGACCGTGACCGTGCTGCCGGATGACGGCCATAGCGCGATCAGCCCCGATGCCGGGAGCCGCGCGGGCGCGCTCGAGCATTTCCGCTGGGCGATCGACTGCTCGGTGGCGCTCGAGAGCGAAGTGCTGTGCGGGCCGTTCCACCAGCCGCTCGCGGTGTTTTCCGGGACGGGGCCGACCGAGGCCGAGAAGGCGCGCGCGGCCGAGGTCCACCGCCGGGCGGCCGAGCTTGCAGCCGCGGCCGGGCTCGTCCTCGCGATCGAGCCGCTGAACCGCTTCGAGTGCTACTTCCTCAACACCATGGCCGACGCCAAGGCGCATGTGCGGCGGGTCGGGCATCCGAACTTCGGTGCCCTGTACGACACCTTCCACGCCAACATCGAGGAGCAGGACCCGCTCGGCGTGATCGCCGAGACCGCCGATGTCATCCGCCACGTCCACGTCTCGGAGAACGACCGCGGCACGCCCGGCAGGGGCCACATCGACTTTGGCGCCACCTTCAGGGCGCTGCGCGCCGCCGGCTACGACGGCTGGCTGACGATCGAGGCGTTCGGCCAGGCGCTGCCGGCGCTCGCCGCCGCGACCAAGGTCTGGCGCGCCTTTTTCCCCAACCCCGAGGAGGTTTACGAGGTCGGGATCAAGACCATTCGAGACGCCTGGGCGGCGGCCGGCTGAGCCCGCGCGACCAGGGCGACCACGGCCACGAAGGACCGACGATCGCGATGGCCAAAGCCTTGAACGTCGGCATGATCGGCTGCGGCTTCATGGCCAGGGCGCATTCAAATGCCTACCGCCAGGTCGGCCGTTTCTTTCCCGAGCTCGAGCAGCGGCCGCGGCTGCAGGCGGTGGCCGCGCGCGACCCGGCGAAGCTTTCCGGGTTTGCCGACGTCTGGGGCTACGCGAGCGTCGAGACCGACTGGAAGCGCCTGGTCGAGCGCGCCGACATCGATCTCGTCGACATCTGCGTGCCCAATCACCTCCACAAGGAGGTGGCGCTCGCGGCCGCCGCGGCCGGCAAGTGGACCCTCTGCGAGAAGCCGCTCGCCATGACCGCGGCCGAAGCCGAGGACATGGTGCTCGCGGTCGAGCGCGCGGGCGTTCCCAACCTCGTCTGGTACAATTACCGCCGCGTGCCGGCGATCAGCCTCGCGAAGCAGCTGATCGAGGAGGGCCGGATCGGGCGCCCCTTCCACTATCGCGCGCAGTTCCTCCAGGACTGGACGATCGCGCCGGATCTGCCCCAGGGCGGGCCGGCCCTCTGGCGGCTCGACGTCAACGCCGCCGGCTCCGGCGTCACGGGCGACCTGCTCGCCCACAGCATCGATACGGCGATCTGGCTGAACGGGCCGATCGCGCGCGTCATGGCCGCGACCGAGACCTTCGTGAAGGAGCGCCTGCACCAGGAGACCGGCAAAGTCGAGCCGGTCGGCATCGACGACGCCTGTATGGTCATGGCGCGCTTTGCCAACGGCGCGCTCGGCCTGTTCGAGAGCACGCGCTACGCCCGTGGCCACAAGGCGCTCAAGACCTTCGAGCTGAACGGCGCCGACGGCTCGCTTTTTTTCGACCTGCACGATGCTCAATGGCTCCACTTCTTCGAATACCGCACCCCGATCAGTGGGCAAAAAGTCGAGAGCCACACCGCCGGCTGGCGCAAGATCCACGTCACCAACTCCGAGCACCCCTACATGAGCCACTGGTGGGTGCCCGGACTTTCCATCGGCTACGAGCACAGCTTCATCCACACGCTGGCCGATTTCCTGCGCGGCGTCGAGACCGGCACCCCCGCCGAGCCGACCTTCCGCACCGCCCTCCAGACCCAGCGCGTCTGCGACGCTATTCTCCGGTCCGCGAAGACCGGCACCTGGACCGAGACCGGGGTCACCGTTTGACCCGGACGTGCGGCGCATCGGGCCCCGCAATCGAACGGGTCAGAGCACGTGGTCGGTCTGCGGGTCGATGACGATCGCGCGGTTCATGTCGACGTGCAGGGTCAGGCGCTCGCCCGGGCGTTCGACCTCGTGCGCCTGGAGCTCGGCCACGACCTCGGTGTCGTCGAGGCGGAACGTCGCGTAGGTGCGCGAGCCGGTCGGCTGGATCAGGTCGACCGTGACCGTGACCGGCGCGAGGCCGCTTCGGACCTCGCCGTCGCCGGCCCGGTGCAGGTGCTCGGGCCGGATGCCGAAGGTGACGGGCTTGCCGAGATGGCAGGCCAGGCGCTGGACGTGCGCGGCCGGCACCGGCAGGCGGACGTCGGTGCCGATCCCGACCTCGATCCCGCGCTCGCCGCCCGCGAGCGTTGCAGGCACGAAGTTCATCGAGGGCGAGCCGAGGAAGCCCGCGACGAAGCGCGTCTGCGGCCGCTCGAACAGGTCGAGGGGGGCGCCCTGCTGCTCGATCCGGCCGTCTTTCAGGAGCACGATCCGGTCGGCCAGCGTCATCGCCTCGACCTGGTCGTGGGTGACGTAGACCATGGTCTTGCCGAGCTGGGTGTGCAGCCGCTTGAGCTCGCTGCGCATCTCGTCGCGCAGCTTGGCGTCGAGGTTGGAGAGCGGCTCGTCGAACAGGAACAGACGGGCATCGCGGACGATCGCCCGGCCGATCGCGACCCGCTGGCGCTGGCCGCCCGAGAGCTGGCGCGGCAGGCGCTCCAGGAGCGACGCGATGTCGAGCATCGCCGCGGCGTCCTGGACCCGGCGCTCGATCTCGGTTTTCTCGAACCTGCGAGCGCGTAATCCAAACGCGATGTTCTCGTAGACGTTCATGTACGGATAAAGCGCGTAGTTTTGGAACACCATGGCAACATTGCGATCCCGCGGCCGCATCTCGTTGATCACCTCGCCGTCGATCGCGATCGTGCCGCCATCGATCGGCTCGAGCCCCGCGATCGAGCGCAGCAAGGTGCTCTTGCCGCACCCGGAGGGTCCGACGAGGACGGCAAACTCGCCCTCGGGGATGTCGAGATCGACCCCGCGCACGGCGTGCGTCTGGCCATAGAACTTGTGCAGATCGCTGATCGTCAGCCGTGCCATCCCGCCCCGCCCGCGCGCTTGGTGCTCCGGTTGCGCCTGCTATAGCCGGAAACCGGCAGCCCTAGAAGGCGCTCGACGCGATCCCGGCCCCAGCCGCGCAAGGGACGCCTCCGTTTCGGCCCCGGTAGCGCGGCGCATCGACGAGCTTGCTTGCCGGACCCATGGCGGGCTGTACCGCTGGTCGCGACGGCTGCGCACTCTAGATCACGGGCCAGGCGAACGCACCCGATGCGGGCCTGCGCCGCCACGGGAGACGAGGCCATGGCGAACTTCGATGCGGACACCCTGCACGAATTGCGCCCCTTGCAGGAGGTCGCGATCCGGACCGGGAAGCATCCCGAGAATGCGGTCGTGATCTGGGTCGTGGTGACGGGCGACGAGGTCTTCGTGCGTTCGGTGCGCGGCACCAAGGGGCGTTGGTACCGCGACCTCGCGGCCGGCGGGCCCGCCACGCTGGAGCTTGCCGGCCGCCGGCTGGCGGTGCAGGCGATCCCTGCGGGCGACCCTGCTGCGGTCGGCCGGGCGAGCCGCGAGTACCTGAGGAAGTACGAGCCGAGCCCCCATGCGCAATCGATGGTGCGCTCCGAGGTCCTCCCGACCACGCTGCGGCTGGAACCACGCTGACCGCAGCCCTACCAACGGCCAACAAAAGGATCGGAAATGGAGATCAAGCGAAGCGGTGCACGGCCCTCGCGCGCGGGGTCGGCGGAGTATTTCACCGGCGCGGTCCGCATCGAGCCGCTGCTCGAGGCGCCCGATCCGGCCCGGGTGCGCGGCGCCAGCGTCACCTTCGAACCTGGCGCGCGCACGGCATGGCACACCCATCCGCTCGGGCAGACTTTGATCGTCACGTCCGGCCGCGGGAGGGTCCAGATCTGGGGCGGCGCGGTCGAGGAGGTCCAGCCAGGCGACGTGGTCTGGTTTCCGCCGGGTGAGAAGCATTGGCATGGCGCGACGCCCACGAGCGCGCTGACGCACATCGCGATCCACGAGGCGCTGAACGGCAAGAACGTCGACTGGCTGGAGCAGGTCAGCGACGATCAATACCGGGCCGGATGAAGCCACCGATCGTGCCTTGACCGCGCCCGGCAGGATGGCGCCGGCCAGCGGTGGCGCATGGCGACCGCGACAAGACCGGGACCCGTGCCGAGCAAGCTCGTGGCGGCGCTCAAGGCAGCGGTCGCGAACCGGCTGCACGCGCGCAAGCGGGGAGCGCCACCGCGCGCCCAGAACCTCAACCCGCAGGAGCCCAACTCGACCGTTCGGGAACTGCGCAGATCCTCGCCTACAGGCGATTGGCCTCACGGCTCGACGACGTGCTAGCTTGGCCTGCGGGAGACGTTCGCGATGGCCGAGACGAGAAAGCTCGCCCGCGATCCTGGGTCGTCCCGTTCGCCAACATGTCGGGCGACCCCGGGCAGGGCTGCCGGAATGAAACGAACGGGCGTGGCCCTGGAGCAAGGTTGGGCCCGACGAACTCAGGGAGAGACCCCATGCCACTCCAGGTGATCGGCGCCGGCGTCGGCCGGACCGGAACCTATTCGCTCAAGCTCGCCCTCGAGCAGCTGGGCTTCGGCCCCTGCCACCACATGGAGGAGGTCCTCAAGCACGCCCCGCGCCAGATCCCGCTCTGGCACGCGGCGCTCGCCGGCCAGCCCGACTGGCCGGCGGTCTTCGAGGGCTACGCCGCCGCCGTCGACTGGCCGACCGCCGCCTTCTGGCGCGAGCTCGCGGCGGCCTATCCCGAAGCCAAGGTCGTCCTGAGCGCCCGCGACGCGGCGCGCTGGTACGAGAGCTACTCGCAGACGATCGCCAAGTTCATGTCGCAGGCAGACGCGGCGGCGCCGCAGTTCCGGCCGTGGTTCGACATGGCGTTCGGCCTCACGAGGAAGAGCGGCTTCGATGGCGACGGGAGCCGGGACGCCACCATCGAGGCCTATGAAGCCAACGTCGCCGCGGTGCGCACCGCGATCCCGCCCGAGCGCCTCCTGATCTTCGACGTCAAGGACGGCTGGGAGCCGCTCTGCCGGTTTCTCGCCAAGCCCGTCCCCGCCATGCCGTTCCCGAGGACCAACGACAGGGAGGGTTTCTGGGACCTGGCGCGGCAGGTGACCGGTTGAGCGACGCCGCCGCTCACGTGGCTACGTCCGCCGCCGCCGGCGCGCCGCGCGAGAGGATCGGCCGGAATTGGTTCCTGACATGTTCCTGACACCTTTTCCCACCCTGACACCTTTTGCCACCGGCGGGCGGCATTTTGGTGAGCGTCGGCGCCTTGACAGGTGCGGCGCCGATTTCGACTATCAGAGGTACGGCTTCGGCCTGATGACCGGGGCGTGCCCAACAAGCTCGGGAGGCTGATGATGTCGAAGCGGATCTTGATGCTGGTCGGCGAGTTCAGCGAAGAGTATGAGATCTTCGTGTTCCAGCAAGCGCTGGAGGCGGTCGGGCACCAGGTCGACATCGTCTGCCCCGACACCGCGAAGGGCTATCGCCTCAAGACCAGCGTGCACGATTTCGGCATGGACGGGGTGCTGACCTATACCGAGCATCGCGGTCACGACATCGCGATCACGCGCTCGTTCGACGCCGTCGACACGGCCGACTACGACGCCGTCTACATCGCCGGCGGCCGCGGACCGGAATATATCCGGACCTTCCCGCGCGTGCAGCAGATCGTCCGCGAGTTCCATCAGGGCGGCAAGCCGATCCTCTCCATCTGCCACGGGGTCCAGGTCCTGGTCGCGGTCCCGGAGGTGATCGCAGGCAAACGCGTCGCCGGCCTCTTCACCTGCGAGCCCGAGGTCGCCCTGACCGGCGCCACCTTCGTCCGGATCGGCCCGACCGACGCGCTGCGCGACGGCAACATGGTGACCGCGGAAGGCTGGACGGCGCTCGCCGCCTTCATCCGCGAAGTGCTCGCCGTCCTCGGCACCGAGATCGTCCATCACCCGGTGGGCGCCCTCACCCAAGCGGCTGCGGAGTAGCGACGCCGCCGCGAGGGGCACCGTTCCAGAGCACGCGGCTTCTTTTCTTGTCGGCGGCCATCCCGGGCTTGTCCTGCAGGATGTATTGCAAGATGCGCTACGAGCGCCTATCTGACCCTGAACACGGGGGAGTTTTGCGATGCAGGCCGCCGGACGAAAAGACCACCCGCTCTCGATGCGTCTTCCCGAAGCCGACATCGCGATCATCGACCGCGCCGCCGGCCTGCGCGGCCGCTCGCGCACCGACTTCGTGCGCGAGGCGGCGCTGCGCGCAGCCGAGGAGGTCCTGATGGAGCGCACGCTGGTCCGCATGAGCCCCGAAGCCTTCGCCGCCTTCCGCGCAGCGATCGAGGCTCCCGCAGCGCCGGTCCCGGAACTGGTCGAGCTGCTGCGTCGCCCGGCCCCCTGGGAGAACGCCGAAACCTGAGCCGGCATGCCGCTCTCCGCTCCGGAGCTGCTGGCCGCCGGCCACGACGTCGCCCCGTTCTCCTGCGGCCAGCCCGCCCTCGATCACTGGCTCAAGACGCGCGCGCTCGGCAACCAGGAAAAGGGCTTCACGGTCGTGATGGTGGTCCACGACGCCCTGCGCGTGGTCGGCTACTACGGCCTCGCCCCGACCGCCGTGGTCGCAACCGTGATGCCGCGCCGCATCCGCACCGGCCAGCCGCCCGACCCGGTCCCCAGCCTGCTCCTCGGCCAGCTCGCGACCGACACCGCCTACGCCGGCCGCGGCATCGGCACGGGCCTGCTCAAGCACGCGCTCGCCCGCTCGGTCGCCGGCGCCCGCCTGATCGGCGGCCGCGCGCTGGTCGTCCACGCCCTCGACGAAAAGGCCGCCGCCTTCTGGCGCCGCCGCGGCTTTCTCCCCTCCAAGGACGACCCCCTCACCCTCTTCCGCTCACTGCCCGACATCGCCGCATCACTCCAGGCCGCGGCCAAAGGAGAGAAAGGTTCCTGACACCTTTTCTCCCCAAGCCGCGGCGGAGTAGCGGCGGCGCCGCGCGAGGGGCGCCCGTTCCGGATCAGTTTCCTTCTGGAGCGCGCGGCGCAAAAGAGTCCAGGCCCCGTTTTCCCATCTAACGCCCAAGCCCCGCAGTTGCGGGGTCAGGGTTGCAGGATCAACTCATAGCCCCGGAGTCTGCGTTCGGCTCCGGGGCTATGGCTTGGTCTCGAACCCGCCGCAAAAGAGTCCAGCCCCGGTTTCACGACGCGTGACGTCTACCACATCACCGGAACGCCGCTACAGTATGACGGATCTCGGCTTTGAAGGTTTCAAATGAGGAGCACCGCGCCCCTCGCTCGGTCGCGCTGCCAAACCACCCTTCCGTATTTCCTGTGCCACTCGAATCCCATCGCTTTCCGTGAAATCTGGACAACGATTCCGGCCGCCTGTCCAATCGGACGAAGGTCCCGCCGAAGCCGCTCTTTGGCATCTTCGATCTGTCCCACCTCCCGGTTTGAATAGTCCACTGCCCGCCAGCAACCGCGCACCCTCGCGAGAGCCTCGGGGAACAACATCCACCACGTTTCAATCTCCCAAGCGGGCGTCGCAGCTACAACATCGGTAACGCCGACGTCGTGAAGCTCCTTCTTTAAGGCTTCTGACTCCCAACATGCGCTGGTTCTACCGCGTCGCAATCGCGATGGACAACAACCAGCACGCTTCGACCCCGCCTACGCTCCGCACGCCATAACGCGCCGATCTCAGTTGACATCGCCAAACGTGCTCGCGCTTGCCGAGAGAGAATGATCGGCCGCCTTCTCGCTTCGATTTTTGGATTGTGTCCCTCGGTAGTAACCCCTGTATCAAGTGTATCAAAGCCCTCCGGTCATTGTCATCCTCTCCAAAGATAAGAATACAATCGTTACGATTTTATTACAAAGCACCACCTAGTGTCCCCGAGAACCACAATTCTCCGATCCGTATCCAGTCTCGCGCTGCAAGTCAGAGACCTGTTCTGAATTCACATCTATCGCGGTCGAGGCGCCGGTGTCTGGATCCCTCTCAATCACCTTCAGTTCATCTGCACGTAGTCGATTGACGAGCGCAGGAGAATGCGTTGCAAGCAAAATTTGCGTATGCTTCGACGCCTCTCGCAGCCTATCTACTATTCGATCGAGGGCGTGTGGATGGAGGCCGTGGTCGATCTCCTCGAGACAGGTTAGCCTGGGCGGCTCAGGATCGTGAAGCATGGCAAACAGCGCTATCGCCCGGATCGTGCCAAACGAAACACGCGCAAGCGGCGTGGCGCCCTCAAGGTGTCGCTCACGAATATCAAGTCTGATGGCGTCATCAGCTCCTCCAAGCTGTACGAAAACAAACTTCTCAAATCCGGGCAGAACGAACCGAACGTCCTCACACACCAACTCGAACCTGTTTGGATGATCTACGCTTAACCAATGCAAAAAATCTGCCAGATTTGCACCATCCTGGCGTAGCTTATGTGCGTCGCGTGTGCGTCGCGGACGCCTGATCTTGTCGACATCGATCTCAAATAATCTAAGTTGTTCAAGACCTGCGCGATGGACTTCAACCTGAGATGCTTCATATTCCTCCCCGAGGCGCCGTAACGTAGCTAACCCTGTCGAAGCACCTTGGACTGACAGGGGCGTGGGAATTCGACGTCCTGCCTGAGCCCCAATCTTTTCAATTTTTACGCGTCCACCCGAGAGAGTGATGCGACGTCCACGACCCGCCGTTCGCTTCAGAATGATTTCTTCTTTCCTTTGAACTACCCGTCGACCTACAGAACGGTAATGACGCTCCCAGAAAGATAACTTGTACTCATCAGGCGCACGTCGGCTCGCATATTCAGTCACTATGCCAGTCAGGTGAATTGCAATAGCACCATCTCGCTTTGGAGATGCTCCGCGATAGCGCAGCTGCTCAAATCCACCAAAGCTGTCGATGGCCGGAATTAGGTCAAACCTTGCTACGTAGCCCAGGAACTGGAAGACATTGAGCACATTGGTTTTCCCCGACCCATTAGGGCCCACGAGGACGCTCAGTGGAGCGAGGTTGAGCCTAACGTCCCGTAAGCTTAGAAAATTCTCGACGCGGACATGGGAGATGGTGGTCCGAGCCGTCTCCGGCTGCCCACGCGATGTTCCGGTCGTCGCCGTCACAGGGATAGGTTTCCTCTCCAGCTTGGCGGGAAGCCGCCGTTGGACGGACTCCAAATTTTTGGAGCGATGGTAAGTCCATACCTCTAGAGATGCGGGCCGTCTATAGCCACGCGCCTGCCGTAGCCTTGCCGGAATTCCGGGGACACGATACGCAATTCGGCGTGAAAACAGGCTCGACGGCAAGATCAGCTCTACCCCTTGACCGCGCCGAGG
>CAVWRK010000019.1:0-12280 GCA_963757395.1 uncultured Alphaproteobacteria bacterium | reverse complement strand
GAGTTCGGCTCTTAGCGATTTCCGGTCAATCAGAGCCTCTTGCCTCATGTAGATGGTTTTGAGATAACTCCCTTGATGCAGATCAACGTCAGGGTGTCAGCCAAGCCTGTAATATATTTGGGTTGACGTGCCGAGGCGCCCAAGGGAGAGGAAGCTCAGTGTCGAGGTTTGACTGGAAGCAATCCGCGCTCTGTCGCATGATTTTGGCTGTGGTGGCGATCGCCGGGGTGGCCGGCGTCGCGGCGGCCCAAGAGCCGACGATGGACAGCCACCTTGCCGTTCACGTTCAGGCCGCACCCTCTGAGGAGACGAGCGGGACCCCAGGAGCGCCGGACGCGACAACCACGATCGATGGAAACTACATCCCGAATCCGGAGGAGCCCTTCGGCGGGGTCATCAAGCTCAATGCGTTCGGGTCGAAGCCCTTCTGGCCGGCGAGGACGGTGGCGCCGAAGGGGGCGCCGAACGTTCTTGTCATCCTCACGGACGATACCGGCTACGGCGCAGCCTCGACCTTCGGCGGCGTGATCCCGACCCCGACCCTCGATAAGCTCGCAGAAGAGGGGCTGCGGTATACCAATTTCCACTCGACGGCCCTTTGTTCGCCTTCCCGCGCGGCGTTGCTGACCGGAAGGAACCACCACAACGCAGGATTCGGCAACATCGCCGAGGCTTCGACAGGCTTCCCCGGCTATGACGCGATCATCGGCCGTGACACGGTCTCAGTCGGCGCCATTCTGCGGGCAAACGGCTATAATACGTCCTGGTATGGCAAGAACCATAACACGCCGCCCTACACTGAGAGCCAGATAGGACCGTTTGATCAATGGCCGACGGGCGAGATCCTCGGTTTCGATCACTTTTACGGCTTCATGGGCGGGGACGCCAACCAGTGGCAGCCGAATCTGTTCCGCGATACCACCCAAATCTATCCCTTCCGCGGCAATCCGGGGTGGAACCTGATCACGGCCGAAGCTGACGACGCAATCCGGCAAATTAACACGGTCAAGTCGATCGACCCGGATAAGCCGTTTTTCGTTTACTTGGCGCCGGGCGCGACCCATGCGCCGCACCACCCGACCAAGGAATGGGTGGACAAGATCAGCGCGATGCACCTCTTCGACGACGGCTGGAACAAGCTGCGCGAGACGATCTACGCCAACCAGAAGCGGCTTGGCGTCATTCCCGAGAACGCCGAACTCACGCCATGGCCCGATGCGCTGAAGAAGTGGGATGAACTGACGGCCGACGAGAAGAAACTCTTCATCCGACAGGTCGATGTGTACGCGGCTTACCTCGCCTATGCGGACCATGAGACCGGCCGCGTGATCCAGGCGATCGAGGATCTCGGTCAGCTAGACAACACGCTGATCATTTACATCGTCGGCGACAATGGCTCCAGCGCAGAGGGCTCGCCAATCGGCACCCCTAACGAGGTGGCGCAGTTCAATGGTGTCACGCCACCGGTCGACGTCCAGCTCCGCGATTTCTACGACCTCTGGGGCACCGACCAGGCTTACAACCACATGGCGGTGGCGTGGACGTGGGCCTTCGACACGCCGTTCAAGTGGACCAAGCAGATCGCCTCTCACTTCGGCGGCATTCGCCAGGGCATGGTGATGTCCTGGCCGGACCGCATCAAGGACCAGGGCGGCGTCCGTAACCAATTCAGCCACTTCATTGATATCGTGCCGACGATCCTTGAGGGGGGCGGTCTCGTGGCGCCAAAGTTCGCCTACGGGATCGAGCAGAAACCAATTGACGGCATCAGTATGGCATACACCTGGGACGCCAAGCCTGACGATCCTTCGCGGCGCACGGTCCAGTATTTCGAGATGTTCGGAAACCGTGGGATTTATGCCGACGGCTGGTTCGCAAACACCACGCCGATCGTCGTTCCCTGGGCGCTGTTCTCGGTTCCTCCGGTCGACGTCATGAACAGCTACCAATGGGAGCTCTATGACCTGACCAAGGACTGGACCCAGGACCATGATCTGGCGAAGGCGATGCCGGACAAACTGCGTGAGATGCAGGAACTCTGGATTGTTGAGGCGTCGAAGTATCATGTCTTCCCGCTCGACAACTCTGTCGCCACGCGCATGGTGACGCCGCGGCCGAGCGTTTCCGCGGGACGGTCTCAGTTTGTCTACACCCAGCCGATCACCGGAATCCCGAATGGTGTGGAGCCGCTGCTGCTGGCGTCGTCCTATAAGATCACGGCTGAGATCGAGGTGCCGGAGGGCGGTGGCGAAGGCATGCTGTTCACCCAGGGCGGCAAGTTCGGTGGCCACGGCCTCTACATCGTGAAGGGCAAGCCCGTCTATACATGGAACCTGCTCGACCTGGAGCGGGTTCGCTGGGAATCGTCTGACACGCTCACGGCCGGCAAGCACACTGTCGAGTTCGAGTTCGATTATGACGGGCTCGGCTTCGGGACGTTCGCCTTCAACAGCCTGAGCGGCGTCGGCAAACCCGGCGAGGGCATCATGCGCATCGACGGCAAGGAGGTGGCGCGCAAGAAGATGGCCACAACCATCCCGATTACCCTGGCCTGGGACGAGTCGCAGGACATCGGCTCGGACACCCTGACCGGCGTTAATGACGCCGACTACCAGGTTCCTTTCACCTTCACCGGCCAGATCGACAAGATCATGCTTGACATCAAGCGTCCGCAGTTGAGCAACGAGGACATCCGAAAGCTCGGAGAGGCAATGAAATCGCAGGGCGACAAGGGCTGAAGATGGGTCTGGGACAACAAGTGAGGGCGCGCCATTTGGCGTTGCGCGTCATCAAGCTATCGAAGGCTCGCTCAACTGCCCTAGGGAAATCCTACCGTGCGCCATTGTCTTGCTAGGACCGAAGATGTTGAGGCGTCTCGCGGCAGAGGCGATCGACCTGCGAGGTCCGCTTCGGGTCACGACCGGTAGCTCCGTGTGCCCTCGGCAGCGCGGTGACGGGCCCGGTACCATCCGGCAGATTTCGAGCACTCGATCCTCGACGCCGCCCGCGCATCGGGCTACCCATAGCTCAGCAGGCGAACCGGGCGATGCCAGGGCCGCGCGCGCTCTGTCCACGACCGGGTCCCAAGGGAGCGGCGCCATGACGCCAGCGCAGCGACGGGTGATCGGCCTCGGCCTCACGGGGCTGCTGCTCACGGGCTGCACGGTCATCGGCGCACCGCCGGACGATGTCGAGGCCAAGATCCGCACCTACTACGCGGCCCATGCGACCGAGGAGGACGGCGCCTGCCCGAGCCCGGAGATCGCCTCGATCACCAAGCGCAAGGTCCAAGAGAGCACCGCCGGCCGCAGCGTGCTGCGGGTGCGCTACAGCTACTTCGATCCCAGCCAGGGCAGCACGCCGGCCTGGATGCCGAGCGTGCTGCTCAGGCCGCGCGCCTGCACCGGTTTCGCCGAGCGCGACTTCACCCTCGAGCAGGCCAAGCTCGGCTACCGGGTGATCGCCATGAGCGGCCCGCAGCGCGAGCAACAGGCCGCGCACGACCAATGAGCCGGGGCCAGTCGGCGCGCCGCGGATTTGACAAAAGCCGTCCGAGGGACCACCTGACGGGACCAGCGCGAGCCATGCAGCCATCCCGATGAGCGAAGACCTCTACGCCCTGCTCGGCGTCGGCCGCGAGGCCAGCCAGGATCAGATCAAGCAGCGCTACCGCAAGCTCGCCAAGGAGCTGCACCCGGACCTCAACCCGGACAAGGAGGTCGCCGAGCGCTTCAAGAGCATCACCGCCGCCTACGACCTCCTCTCCGACCCCGACAAGCGCGGCCGCTACGACCGCGGCGAGATCGACGCCAGCGGCCAGGAACGGCCGCAGCAGCGCTCCTATCGCGAGTATGCCGAAGACCCGCAGGCGACCCGCTTCTACACCCGCGAGGGCTTTGGCGACGCCGAGGGCCTGCACGACCTGTTCGAGGGCCTGTTCGGCGGCGAGGGCAGGCGGGGCGGCGAGTTCCGGATGCGCGCGCGCGGCGCCGACGTCTCCTACAATCTGCCGATCGATTTTCTCGAGGCCGCCAGGGGGGCCAAGAAGCGGGTCACGGTCGCGAGCGGCCAGACCATCGATCTGACGATTCCGGCCGGCGTCCACGACCGCCAGACGCTGCGGCTGAAAGGCCAGGGCATGCCCGGCTTCGAGGGCGGTCCGGCGGGCGATGCCTATGTCGAGGTCCACATCCAGCCGCACGCGCTGTTCGAGCGCAAGGACAGCAACGTCCATCTCGAGCTGCCCGTGAGCCTCGCCGAGGTGGTGCTCGGCGGCAAGGTCGCGGTGCCGACCATCGACGGCCCGGTGACCATGACGATCCCCAAGGGCTCGAACAGCGGCACGACGCTCCGGCTGCGCGCCAAGGGCATCCTCGACCCCAAGTCCGGCCAGCGCGGCGACCAGTACGTCAAGCTCAAGGTGGTCCTGCCCAAAACCGCCGACCCGGAGCTCGAGGACTTCGTCCGCCGCTGGTCGGCCGAGCATCCCTACGACCCGCGCGCCGGACTGGCGGGTGTGCGATGAGGACGCTGACCGAGATCTCCTTGATGCTCGAGCGGGTCGAGCGGGTCGAGCTGCACGCCTGGGTCGAGCGTGGCTGGGTCGCGCCCGCGAGCCGGCGCGGCGCCGAGCCGCTGTTCTCCGACCTCGACGTCGCCCGGATCGGCCTGATCTGCGATCTGGTCCACGACCTCGCGGTCGAGGAGGAGACGATCCCGCTCGTGCTCGCCCTGCTCGACCAGGTCTACGACCTCCGCCGCCAGCTGCACGCGCTGACGGGTGCGATCCAACGCCAGCCGGACGACGTCCGCAAGGCGATCCTTGCCCGCATCGCGGACCGTGCGCAGGGCGGCCCCGACTAGCTGCCCGCTGGTCGCGGGCGCAGCACGTGGTGGTGATCCGGGGCGTAGAGGCGGCTGTCCTCGAAGCTTTCCGGGTCGAGCGCGCGGCCGACCAGGATCAGCGCGGTGCGGGTGATTTCCCGGCCCTTGACCTTCGCGCGGATGGTCTGAAGTGTCGCGCGGATGATCTTCTGGTCCGGCCAGGACGCGCGATAGACCACGAACGCCGGGCAGTCGGCGCCCAGCACCGGCAGCAGCTCCCGCACGACCGGCGCGAGGTTGTTGATCGAGAGATGGATCGCGAGCGTCGCGCCGGTCGCGGCAAAGGCGGCGAGCGTCTCGCCGGCCGGCATCGGCGAGGCGCGCACCGCGGTCCGGGTCAGGACCACCGACTGGGCGATCCCGGGCAGGGTCAGCTCCTGACCGAGCGCGGCGGCGGCGGCGGCGAAGGCGGGCACGCCCGGGGTCACGTCGTAGTCGATCCCGAGCGCTCGCAGACGGCGCACCTGCTCGGCGATCGCGCCATAGAACGACGGATCGCCCGAATGCACCCTGGCAACATCGAGGCCCTGGCCATGCGCCCGCTCGATCTCGGCCAGGATCGCCGGCAGATCGAGGGCGGCGGTGTCGATCACCCGGGGCGGCACCGGCGCCTCGTCGCCGGCCTCGGCCACGACCTCGGCCGGCACCAGCGAGCCCGCGTAGAGCACGACCGGACAGCGCCGGATCAGGCGCAGGCCCCGGACCGTGATCAGATCCGGCGCCCCCGGCCCGGCGCCGATGAAATGCACCGTCATGAAGAGGCCTCGCGGGGTCTTTTGGCCGAGCCGTAGCCGCGCGGGGTGTAGACCAGGGACGCGCCATGCCGCCGGCGGAGCCAGCGGGTCTGGCGCGCGCCGACGATGATCAGGCTCAACATGTCGACGCCGCTCGGATCGAAGCCCCCGAGCTCGGAAACGTCGACCGCCTCGCCGGCGCGGCCGAGGTTGCGGGCGTGGATCAAGGGCGTCGCCGGGTCGCGCGCCCGGCCCAGGATCTCGAGGGCACGCACGACGCCCTGGCGCCGCCGTTGCGAGGCCGGATTGTAGAGCACGGTCACGAAATCGCCCGCGGCCGCCGCCTCGAGCCGGCGCTCGATCGTCGCCCAAGGCGTCATCAGGTCGGACAGCGAGACCGCGCAGAAGTCGTGGCCGAGCGGGGCGCCGGCGCGCGCGGCCGCCGCCTGCAGCGCCGAGACGCCCGGGCTGATCGTCAGCGCGACCCGCTGCCAGGCGGCATCCTCGCACTCCTCGAGCAGCTCCAGGACCAGGGCCGCCATGCCGTAGATCCCGGCATCGCCGGAGCTGATCAGCGCGACCCGCCGGCCCGTGCTCGGCGAGATCGAGGGCGGCCCGGGCGCGCGCCATCTCCTCGCCGAGCGCGAAGCCGTGACGGACCGGCTCGCCGCCCGCCCTCGGCCCGAGGAGATCGAGATAGCCGCGATAGCCGACCCAGTCCTCGGCGTCGGCGAGCAGGGCCTCTGCCTCCGCGGTGCGCCAGGCCGAAGACCCCGGGCCGAGGCCGACCAGCGCGAGGCGGCCTCGCGGCCGGCCGATCCGGGCGACATCGAGCGGCGCCGGCGCCCGGCCGATCGCGAGCGTCGCGCGCGCCGACCTCGTCTTCGCCACCAGCAGCTCGCCCGCGTGCCCGACCGCGGCCAGAGCAGCGCCCTCGGCGACGCCGTGGCAGCCGGTCGTCCGGAACACCAGCGCCGACGGGTTGACGAGACGTGGCGCCTCGGCCTCGAGGCTCGCGGCCGGGAAAAAACGGGCCGGCACGCCCAGCTGCGCCGCGAGCGCATGGATTGCCGGCTCGTCCGCCTTCAGCTCGATCGAGACCACGCAGGCGATCGCTGCCGGCGCGAGGCCGTGCTCCGTGAGCGTCGCCCCGACCAGATCGGTGAGCTCCGCGGCCCCGACCCCCCGCTCGCAACCGACGCCCAGCGCCAGGACCTCGGGATGCAGCACCAGGCATCGGTCGGATCCGGCCGCCGCCCGCTCGGTCACCAGCACCTGGCAGTTGCCGGTCTCGCCGAACCGGGCACCGCCTGCGGTCAGCCAGTCGGCCGGGCCGGCCTCGAGGCGGAGCGCGACCTCCTCGCCGGCCAAAAGCGCGCTCATGACGGCCTTGGCGGCGGCCGGGTTGCGCACGGTCCAGCCGGGCGGCGGCTGGTCGAGCGCCAGATCGAAGCGGACGTCGCCGGCCGTGGTGATCGCGGCCTGGCCGCCCGCCGCCCGGGCGATCGTCCGCGCCAGATCGTTGGCGCCTCGATGGCCCCCGAGCAGGGGCACGGCAAAGCTGCCGTCGTCGGCGAGCGCGATCACCGGCGACCCGCTCCGCTTGTCGCCAAGCACGGGTGCGAGCACCCGGATCAGGATGCCGGCGGCGCAGACCCCGATGATCGGACGGCCGTCCTCATAGAGGTCGCGCAGCAGGGTCGGGACATCGTCGCAGGCGAGCACATCGTCCGGCAGGTCCGCGCGCGGCCCGTGCAACGTGCAACCGGGCAGCACCGCCTGCAGGCGGCGAGCTGCGGCGAGGCCGCTGCGGCCGAGCAGGACGATCGCCGGCCTAGCGGTCACGGGTCGCCACCCGAGGCAGCAGGACCAGAGCGAAATAGGGCGCCTCGTCGTCGAGGAAATCGGTCAGGCGCATCACCCGTTGGCGCTCGGTGCTCGCCCGCTCGACATAGATCGCGCGCTCGAGCAGGCCGAGCTCGCCGAGGACCTCGCGGACCTTGTCGACGTGACGGCCGAGCTTCAGGATCGCGGCCGCCTCGCTCTGAGCGAGCCGGGCCCGGAGCACGTCTGCAGGCGCGGTCGCCGGCACGACGACGAAGCTCTCGGCGCGGGCGACCAGAGGCTGTCGGGCGGCGGCGGCGGCGGCCGTGAACGAGACCACGCCCGGGATGATCTCGACCGCATAGCCGGCCAGTCGGGCGAGCAGATGGCCGAACGAGCCGTAGAGCAGGGGATCGCCCTCGCACAGGACGGCGACGTCCCGACCGTGCTCGAGCTCGGTGCCGATGCGCGAGGCGCCCTCGTTGTAGGCTGCCTGGGCGAGCTCGGGCAGCGGCTGCATCGGCAGCGCCAGATTGATCTCCAGCTGGCCGCCCGGCAGGTGCACCGCCGCGATCTGGCGGGCGAGGCTCGGGCGGCCGTTGGCCGACACATAGGCGACCACCGGCGCGTCGCGCAGATAGCGGACCGCCTTCAGGGTCATCAGCTCCGGGTCCCCGGGTCCGACGCCGATCCCGAGGAGCCGGCCGGTAATCACGGCTTGTGCACGGCGAGCTGGGTCACCGGCATCGACGGCCGCCAGCCCTGGTAGCTGCCGACCCGGTCGGCCCGGGTGACGGCGATCCGGACCAGCTCGCCGCCATGGTTCGCCTGCCATTCGAGCAGCGCGCGCTCGCCCTCGAGGGTGACCACGTTCGTGACCAGCCGGCCGCCGGGCCGCAGCGCCTGCCAGCAGGCATCGAGCAGTCCGGCAGCCGTGATCCCGCCGCCGACAAACACCGCATCCGGCGCCGGAAGCCCGCCCAGGCAGGCGGGCGCCGTGCCTTGGCGCACCTCGAGCTCGGGCGTTCCCAGGGCCAGGGCGTTCTGCTCGATCAGCGCGCAGCGCCCGGCATCGCGCTCGACCGCGACCGCGCGCCCACGACGCACGGCGCGTAGCCACTCGATCGCGACCGCCCCGCTGCCGGCGCCGACGTCCCAAAGGCACTGGCCGGAGAGCGGCATCAGCCGGGCGAGGGTCGCCGCTCGCACCTCGCGCTTGGTCAGCATGCCATCGGAGCGGAAGGCATCGTCCGGCAGCCCCGGCACGCTCGCCCGGACGATGGCACCAGGTTCCGCCGCACAGTCGATCGCGACCGTGTTCAGCGCCTTGAAGACCGCCGGCTGCCAGGTCGAGACGGTCGCCTCGGTGCAGCGCTCGCCGGCCCCGCCCAGATGCTCGAAAACCCAGATCCGGCTGGCGCCGAAGCCCCGATCGGCGAGCAGCGCCGCGACCTGGTTCGGCGTCTCGCCATCGTGGCTCAAGACAACCAGGCGCGCGCGCGGTACGAGGTGGCGGTGCAGGACGCTCTGGGGCCGGGCATGCAGGCTGACGGTCTCGATCTCGACCCTGGGCCAGCCGAGCCGCGCGCAGACCAGGCTGATCACCGATGGCGCCGGCAGGATGCGCAGCTCCTGGAGCGGGAACCGGCGCGCCAGCAGCTCGCCGACCCCGAAGCACATCGGATCGCCGCTCGCCAGGATCACGACCGCGCGGCCGCGCCAGGCCTCGAGCTCCTCGAGCGTCGCCTCGAGCGGCGTGCGCCAGGCGACCCTTTGCGCGGAGTGGCCCGGCACCATCGCCAGGTGACGCGCGCTGCCGACCAGGATCTCGCCCGCCTCGACCAGGGCGCGTGCGGGAGCGCTCAACGACGCGAGACCATCGTCGCCGATCCCGACCACGCTGAGCCAGGGCGCCGAGGTGCCGGTCGCCGCGGTCATGGCGTCCCCGCGCTCAAGGCGTTGACCGCGGCCGCCGCGAGGGCGCTGCCGCCGCGCCGGCCGCGCAGCGTGATATGGGGCAGCTCCGGTCGATGGGCGATCAGCGCGTCCTTGGCCTCGGCGGCGCCGATGAAGCCGACCGGGAAGCCGAGCACCAGGGCGGGGCTCGGCGCGCCCTCGGCGAGCAGCTCGAGGAGGCGGAACAGCGCGGTCGGAGCATTGCCGATCGCGACTACCGCGCCCGCCAGCCGATCCCGCCAGAGATCGACCGCGGCCGCCGACCGGGTGGTCGTCAGCGCGGCCGCCAGCGCCTGGGCGCGGGGGTCGTCGAGGGTACAGACGACCCTGTTGGCGGCTGGCAGGCGGCCGCGTTGGATGCCGGCCGCGACCATGGTCGCGTCGACCAGGACCGGCGCGCCGGCGGCGAGCGCCGCCCGCCCGACGGCGACCGCATCGGCGGTCCAGACCAGATCGTCCAGGATGTCCGGCATGCCGCAGCTGTGGATCAGACGCAGCGCCATCGCCTGAAAGTCGGCCGCCAGCCGGTCGATCGGCGCCTCCTGACGTATCCGGGCGAACGATGCCCGATAAATCGCGTCCGGGTCCTGCAGGCGAGCGCCCCGACCCTCGGCCATGATGCTCTACCGGTGACGGTGGTGGTGATGATGATCCGCGTCGGTGCCGATACCCTCGACATGATGATGGTGCGCGACCTGCGGCGCGCCAACCGCCGCCTCGTGGCCGATCAGACGCTCGCGGTACTTGCAGAGCAGGCAGTTCATATTGACGTCGCCGCTCCTTATGCCTTCGATCCGCTCGACGAAGGAGTCCAGGACCAAGGGATGGTCGCCCAGGTAGCCGGCCTTGAGGAACTCGATCCCGGGATGGCGGGCGGCGACCGCATCGGTCTGCGCGTAGATCCGCTGCACCAGCACCCCGGTGAAGAGAAAATAAGGAAAAACCACGATCCGGCGGAAGCCGAGCCGGCTCGCGCGCTCCAGGACGACGTCGACGCGCGGGTCGGTGACGCCGCTGTAGCCGACCTCGGCCCAGCCGAAGCCCATGCCCTCCCAGAGCATCCGCGCGACCTTCGCGACGTTGCCATTGGCGTCCGGGTCCGAGGTGCCGCGGCCGATCACCGCGAGCAGCGTCTCCTCGGCCGGGACCGGTGCGGCCGCCGC
Organism: uncultured Alphaproteobacteria bacterium; assembly: GCA_963757395.1. GTDB lineage: Bacteria > Pseudomonadota > Alphaproteobacteria > Geminicoccales > Geminicoccaceae > DATAOG01. Next base: position 1,719 of record CAVWRK010000019.1, on the reverse strand, counting down.
GGCCAATGCGCCCGCGATCCGGCCCTGGGCCGCACGCAGCAGCTTGGGATCGAGCCCGAGATCGCGGCCGAACTCGATCCGGATGCCGTGCCGAGCGGCGTAGGCGTTGAGCACCGAGGGCACGTCGTTCTTGACGTGGCCGGCCGCGAACAGCATGCCCGGCACCGCCAGCACGTGGTCGACGCCCCGCGCCCGCAGCCGGTCGAGCCCGTCGCCCAGGATCGGTCGCGCGAACTCGAGAAAACCGCTCTCGATCGGATAGTGCGGCAGGCGCGTGACCAGGCCCGCGACCAACCGACGGAACTCCGCGACCGCATCAGCATCGCGCGAGCCGTGGCCGCAGACCATGACCCCGATCGTCCCCATAGGCGCCCTTTCTTTCCGGTCCGCCCTGGATACCAATCCCCCTCGCCCGGAACAAGCCATGCTTGCTGATCACCCACAGCCCAGGCCGGGAGCGGCGGCATGCTGCTGACGGCCTCGACGCCGCTCGTGGCCGCCCTGCTGCTGGCCCTCGCCCTCGATGCGCTGATCGGCGACCCCGCCTGGCTCTACGACCGCCTGCCGCACCCGGTCGTGCTGATCGGGCGCGCGATCACCCGCCTCGAGGCCCGCTCCCTGGACAGCACCGCAGCGGCCGCCGCCCAGCAACGCCGCGGCGCCGCCGCGAGCCTCCTCGTGATCGCCGCGAGCACCGCGGCCGGCGCCCTGCTCCAGTCCCTCTGCCTGCACCTCCCCTACGGCTGGCTGCCGCTCGCCCTGCTGATGAGCACGCTCCTCGCCTGGCGCGGCCTCGACCAGCACGTCGCGGCCGTCGCCCGCGGCCTCGAGCGCAGCCTCCCCGACGGCCGCCAGGCGGTCGCCCGGATCGTCGGCCGCGACCCCGACAGCCTGGATGCCCCCGCCGTCGCCCGCGCCGCGATCGAATCCGCCGCCGAGAACTTCTCCGACGCCGTGGTCGCCCCCCTCCTGTTCGGGCTCCTCCTCGGCCTGCCCGGCATGCTCGCCTACAAAGCCGTCAACACGCTCGACAGCATGATCGGCCACCGCTCGCCCCGTTTTTTCCATTTTGGCCGCTTCGCGGCGCGCCTCGACGACCGCGCCAACTGGCTGCCCGCCCGCCTCGCCGCTTTTCTGCTCCTCGCCGCCGCCACCCTGACACCCGCGCACCCGGCCGCCGGCTGGCGCGCCCTGCTCCGGGATGCCCGCCACCACCGCTCACCGAACGCCGGCTGGCCCGAAGCCGCGATCGCCGGCTGCCTCGACCTCCGCCTCGCCGGCCCCCGCCGTTATGCCGGGACGCTGATCGACGACGCCTGGATGGGTAACGGCCGGGCCGAAGCCACCCCCGCCGACATCCGCCGCGCTCTTCGACTGGTCCGCCTCGCCACCCTGATCATCGCCGGCCTCCTGGCGCTCGCCCTCATCGCGACCCTCGCCTGACCTCAGACCCCGCTTCGCGCCACCTCCAGCAGCCCCGCGACATCGACCGACGCTTCCAGATGCTCGGCCAACGCATCGAGCGTGGCCTCGATCTCCGCCTCATAGGCGACCCCGGAGCGCGCCCGCTCGCGCAAGCGTCCCAAAAAAGCATGCCGAAACCCGTCTGCCGCGAACAGGCCGTGCACATAACATCCCATCACCCGGCCATCCGCGGAGGTCGCCCCCTCCGGCCGCCCGCCCAACTCCAGCATCGGCCGCGCGAGCCCCGGACCCACC
>CAVWRK010000018.1:0-146650 GCA_963757395.1 uncultured Alphaproteobacteria bacterium | reverse complement strand
ACGGTTCGCCGTGTTCGTGGCGACCAGGCCGGTCGACTTCCGCAAGGGCATGGACGGTCTGGCCGCGGTGGTGCAGCAGCAGCTGCGGCTCGACCCCTTCAACGGCGCGGTGTTCGTGTTCCGCGCCAAGCGCGCCGACCGCATCAAGCTTTTGGTCTGGGACGGCAGCGGGCTGACCCTGATCTACAAGCGGCTCGACCAGGCGAGGTTCGTCTGGCCGCGGCTCGAGGACGGGGTGATGCGGCTGTCGCCGGGCCAGCTGGGCGCGCTGTTCGAGGGGCTCGACTGGAAGCGCATGCACAGCCGACGGGTGGCCCGGCCGCAGCTCGCGCAGTGACCTGCGACAGATTAAATCACTAGTCTTGTCAGTGGATTACAAGACGCCGGCGGTGTGATCCACTGCCCTCATGAGCCCTTCTCCGGAGGCCGCCGAAGCCGCCCCGTTGCCCGACGACGTGGCGACGCTCCAAGCTCTGCTCCTGGCCGAACGCGCGAGCGCGGCCAAGCTGGCCGGGCACAACGAGCAGCTGCGGGCGCTGATCAAGGAGCTGCAGCGGGCCCTGTTCGGCCGGCGCTCCGAGAAGGCGGTCCTTCCCGATCAGCTCCAGCTGGCCCTCGAGGACATCGAGCAGGCGCTCGCCGAAGCCGAGGTGCACGACGAGAAGACCGACGCGACGCTGGAAGCGTCGCGCAGGCAGCAGCGCCGTGTCAATCGCGGCGCGCTGCCCGAGCACCTGCCGCGCGAAGAGATCGTCATCGAGCCCGCCGAGCAGACCTGTCCCTGCTGTGGCGGCGCCCTGCACCGGATCGGCGAGGAGGTTGCCGAGCGGCTCGATGTGATCCCGACGCAGTTCCGGGTGATCGTCACCCGCCGCCCGAAGTATGGCTGCCGCGCCTGCGAGAGCGCCGTGGTCCAGGCGCCGGCACCAGCGCGGCTGATCGAGGGCGGGCTGCCCAGCGAGAGACTGGTGGCCCATGTCCTGGTCAGCAAATATGCCGACCATCGTGTGTCCTGGAGCACGTCCTGACGAAAGGAGGTGTGAAGCTGTATGAGAGATGAGGGCGGGCCCCTCGGAGCCGACGATCAGGAGTCGGCTTCAAACCACCGCGAGCTGCTGTCGTAAAGAGCGATGGTGGTGAGCGTCGCGGAAAAGGCGGGACGATGATCCCGTCAGGTGAGGTCTAAGGAGACGAGCGAAAGCGAACCGCCGATGAACTGCCGAAAGCGTATAGTCGACGTCAGAACCGGGGCTGGTGGTTCGCCCTGGGAAGAGTGCGGGCGGAGTCCTGAAGCCCGGCCCGCGCGGCGTCCGGCTCGAAGGCGGCGTGAACTCGAATCAGGCTCTTGCGTGGAACAGGAGAACCTGTCGTTCCGATGCCAAGGGAGAGGGCCGAGCGGGCGACCCCCTCGAGGCCTGGAGTACCGATGCGGAGCACAGGGGCAGAACAGCTCGTAGTAGGGACGAAGGCGCTGTAATGGCGCTGGACCGAAGGGGCCGTGGTGTCCAGCCTTCGGCAGCGGCCAACCAGTGACGGGAGGAGCCGCATGGCGGGGGCAAAGCCGTTCGACATACCGAAGCGGGAGGTGTGGGAGGCCTTCAAACATGTGAAGGCCAACCAGGGAGCGGCTGGAGTGGACGGGCAGTCGATCGAGGAGTTCGAGGAGCGGCTCGCCGACAACCTCTACAAGCTCTGGAATCGGCTGTCGTCCGGCAGCTACATGCCGGCGCCGGTGCGACGGGTGGACATACCGAAGGCCGGTGGCGGAATGCGACCGTTGGGTATTCCGACGGTTGCGGACCGCGTCGCGCAGGAGGTGGTCCGACGATATCTTGGAGCCTCTGCTGGAGCCCGTGTTCCACCCAGACTCCTATGGATATCGGCCGGGTCGCTCGGCCATCGATGCCATCCGGACGGCCCGTCAGCGGTGCTGGCGATCCGACTGGGTGCTCGACATCGACATCAAGGGCTTCTTCGACAGCATCGATCATGAGCTCCTCCTCATGGCGGTGCGCCAACATACGGACTGTCGCTGGGTGTCGCTCTACATCGAGCGCTGGCTGAAGGCGCCGGCGATGAGCGAGGCGGGTGATCGTGTCGAGGAACGGGGCACGCCGCAAGGCGGAGTGATCTCGCCGCTGCTGGCCAACCTGTTCCTGCATTACGCCTTCGATCGGTGGATGGAGAGGACGTTGCCCGGCGTGCCGTTCGAACGCTATGCGGACGACATCATCTGCCATTGCCGCAGCGAACGCGAGGCGAGGCGCCTTTGGCAGGCGCTCGATGAGCGGTTTGCCGAGTGCGGGTTGGTGCTCCACCCGGAGAAGACCAAGCTGGTCTACTGCAAGGACACGAACCGCAAGAAGGCGCATCACCACGTCAGCTTCGATTTTCTGGGCTACACGTTCCGGCCCCGGCTGGCGAAGTGGCGGGGCGGTCTCTACGGGGTCTCGTTCCTGCCGGGCGCCAGCCCCACGGCGCTGAAGGAAATCCGGCATGCGGTGCGCCACTGGGGCCTCCAACGGCGCAGCGACAAGGAGCTGTTCGATCTGGCCCGGATGTTCAATCCCTACATCCGCGGCTGGATCGCCTACTTCAGCCATTTCTACAAGTCGGCGCTCTATCCGACCTTGCGTCGGATCGACGCGCACTTCCTCAGGTGGGTGTCCCGCAAGTACAAGCGCTTCCGTCAGCGCCCTCGTGGCGCCCGCGCTTGGCTCGCGCGGATCATCCGGGCCCACCCGGGTCTGTTCGCCCACTGGCCGCTGATCCATGGCAACGGCCGGATGCTGGGAGCCGTATGAGCCGAGAGGCTCACGTACGGTTCTGGGAGCGCGCGGGGGTGAGATTCCCCCGCGCGACTCGCCTCCCGCTCTATCGCCAGTCCCAGATCTACGCCCGGCAAGGGATCGAGCTCGATCGCTCGACGCTGGCGGATTGGGTCGGCCGGGCTGCCGCCGAGCTCCGCCCCTTGCATGAGCGGCTGTTCGAGCACCTCAAGCGCTCGCCCAAGCTGTTCATGGACGAGACTCGCGCGCCGGTGCTCGATCCGGGGCGCAGGCGGACCAAGACCGGCTACCTCTGGGCGCTCGCCCGCGACGACCGTCCGTGGGGCGGTGGCGATCCACCGGCGGTCGCCTATCTCTACGCGCCTGGTCGTGGCGCCGAGCACGCCATCAGGCCGTTGGCCGGGTTCAGCGGCATCCTCCAGGTGGACGCGTACGCCGCCTACAAGGCCTTGGCCGATCCTGCCCGTGCCGGCGGTCCGGCGACGCTGGCCTATTGCTGGTCGCACGTCCGGCGGCGGTTCTACGAGATCGCCCAGGGCGGCAACGCCCCGGTCGCCGAGGGCGCCTTGCAACGTATCGCCGCGCTCTATCGCATCGAGAGCACGATCCGCGGCCAGGCGCCCGAGCGGCGCCGCACCTTCCGCGATGAGCAGAGCCGGCCGCTCGTCGATCAGCTGCGGGCCTGGCTCGATGCCCAGCTCGCCAGGGTCCCGGGCCGTTCCCGCATGGCCGAGGCCATCCGCTATGCCCTGAAACTATGGCGCGGCCTCACCGTCTTCCTCGACGACGGTCGGGTCGAGATCGATTCCAACGTGGTCGAGCGCTCGATCCGCCCGATCGCCCTCTCCCGCAAGAACGCCCTGTTCGCCGGCTCCGATCAGGGCGGCGTCCACTGGGGCGTGATCGCCTCGCTGGTCGAGACCTGCAAACTCAACGGCGTCGATCCCCAGGCCTATCTCGCCGACGTCCTGACCCGCCTCGTCAACCGCCACCCCGCCCGCCAGATCGACCAACTCATGCCCTGGGCCTACGCCCCGACCAACCGGGTGGCCTGACAACAGCGCTTACGCTGCTTCGGGCTGACCTTGGTGGTCTGCCCGGAAGCCAGGCGCGCCGATTTCTTGTTCCGGCTGCCGGGCGGGCGGCCACGGCCGCGGCCGGCTGGCACCGCCGGGGGCGCGGCGGCCACCGGCAGGGCGGCGTGCGACAGCTCGACCGGGTCCGGATCGTCGCTCCGGCCGAAGTCCTGGACGAGGCGGACCGCGACCGAGCCCTGCGGGCCGGCGCGGACCATCAAGAGCGCCATGTGCACCGCAACAGCTGTGCCCTCGGCGCCCGCGCCTGCGCGGATGTAGACGAGATCACCCTGCTGGAGCAGCGCATTCGCCGCCCCGAAATAGCCGGTCGCCAGCAATTCGTCGAGCGCGTCGGCGGTGCCATAGCCGAAGACGCGAAAAGCGTGCGTCCCCGGCACGAAGAACGCTTCTTGGAGATCAGACCGGCGGAAAGCCATTTGCCGTTTTCCCTAGCGGCCGGCCCTCAGCGGCGACGTCGGTGGTCGCGGCGGAGCGCGGCGGTGGACCGCGGCGGACTATAATCCGTATTAATTCCTATTGGCAAATATTTTCCACGGAGGCGAGTTGGCGACCGGTCACCGCCGCTGCGTCGAGGCATGCGCCACTTCCGGCGCATCTGACCTTGCATTTGTTCCTATCACCTGGCAGCATGGCGGACGGCGGGCGCGCCTGATGGCACCACCGCCTGCCGTCGTTCGACCATGCTTTTGAGGGCAAGAGTTGTGACGTTCGAGAGCAAAACCCATGACGTTCGAGGGCGAATCCATGACGTTTGAGAGCAAAACCACGGCCGATCCTCCCCAGCCGACGGTTCGCGCGATCGCCAGCCGGCGGAATGGCGCCACGTCGCGTGGGCCACGCACTGCCGGCGGCAAGGCGCGCTCGGCGCGCAACGCGCTCACCCACGGCCTTCGCGCCCGCAAGATCGTGCTGCTCGACGACGAGGACGCGGCCGAGTTCCGCGCCTTCGCGAGCGCTCTGCAGGCGGAGCTGGCGCCCGAAGGCGTGCTCCAGGCCGATCTGGTGGCCCGGATCGTGATGGCCGCATGGCGTGCGCGGCGCGCGGACAAGCTCGAGGCGGGCGTGCTCGGAGCCTATCTCGCCGGCGCCAGCCCTGCAGATCCCGCTTTCCTCACTTCCAGCGGCACTTCCCGCTCCGGACCGACCTCCGGTGGTCGGTCGTGGGAGCCAGGGAAGGGTGGTCGGAGCGGCGTGGAAAGGCTCGGCGCCGGGTTGATCCGGGACAACTATGGCCCGCGCGCGTTTGCGACCCTGGTCCGCTACCGCGGCTCGGTGCTGGCCGAATTGTTCCGTTCGCTCGCGGCGCTCAAGCTGCTCCAGTCCGAGGCGCGCGACCCTTCCGGCCCCGACCGCGGCCTGCTGCCGTCGCCGCCCGCCACTGCCAAACGAACCTGAAAAAAAGAAAACAAAACATGGGCTTGGGCTGTGAGCGCAAGCGTGAAACCGGGTCCGGGCTTGACAGCGGACGGCGGCGCCCATCCCATGGCTTCGAAAGCGGTCGTGTCAGCGTCCGCCCCAGACGTTCCAAAACCGGCGCGCGGGTGAAAAAAGGGAGCTTCGGTCGATGCGGTTCTCGGAGAACGGCTACTACATCGAGAAATACGTCAAATGCGCCAACTGCGGCCTCTTGATCTACGATCAGGGCATCCCGGTCGAGCAGGACGGCAGGCAGGAGGTCTACTGCTCCGAGTGGTGCATCGAATGGGCCCGCCTGCGCGCCTCCGGCCAGCACTATTTCCAGTTGCCGATCGTGCCGCCGACCATCAAGACCTCGCGCTGAGCGGGGCCGTCCGACACGCGCCCTCAAAGCGCTCGACATCGCACCGGGCCGGACCTGACCGGAGTTTCGTGGGGAGGAAACGATGTGCACCGCCTACGTCGTGGACGAAGCGACCAAGCAGAGGATCGCCGCGTACAATGCCGAGTTCCGCAAGGCGTCGACCAGCCCGTTCGGCAGCGACGACCAGATCGGCATGCTGAATTTGATCGATGCCCGCTCGCGCGATGCGATCATGAGCCGCGCCGACGCCGGCAAGGTGTTCGACCTCGCGGTCGACCACTTCATGGGCATGCCGAGCTGGATCGCCGCCAACGACCCGAACTACCAGATCTGGATGACGCATACGCCGCGCGGCGAGGAGCTCGCCGACGTGATGGGAGTCGGCCTGGAGGCCAACCAGCTGGTCTCCTACTCGGGCGATGCGATCTCGATGTACACCCACTGCGGCACGCACGTCGATTCGCTCAACCACTTCGGCTACCACAGCGAGATCTTCAACCATTTCTCCACCAAGGATCATCTCGGCAGCCGGCACTGGCAGGTCGCGGGCGCCGACAAGCACCCGCCGGTGATCGCCCGCGGCGTGCTGCTCGACATCGCCGGCCTGCATGGCCTGGACGAGCTGCCGCCCAGCTTCGGCATCGGCCCGGACGACCTCGCGGGCTGCCTGAAGCACCAGAAGACCGAGCTCCGTCCCGGCGACGTGGTCATGGTCCGGACCGGCCGCATGCGCGCCTGGCCCGACCCCGCCGCCTACGTCACCGACGCCCCCGGCCTCAACCGGGCGGGTGCCGAGTTCCTGGCCAAGGGCGGCGCGGTCACGATCGGCGGCGACAATCTCGCGCTCGAGCAGGCGCCGTCCGCCGATCCCGAGAACTGGATGGTGGTCCACACCTACCTGCTCGCCGAAGCCGGCGTGCCGATCATGGAGGTCGTCGACCTGGAGGAGATCGCGGCCGAGAAGGTGTACGAGTTCTGCTTCTTCGGCGCCTGCATCAAGCTCAGGGGCGCCACCGGCTCGCCGATGCGCCCGGTCGCTCTCCCCCTTCGCGATTGAGCCACCCCCGGGAATCGAGCCGGTTGGGGTCGGCGCTACGACTTGGGCTCGGAGCCGCCCTCTGCCGCGGGCGGGTGGCCGAGGGTGTCGCGCAGACGCTGCATGGCCTCGCCGAACGCCGCCCAGTCGCCCTCGCCGAGCGCCTGCTGGGCAGCGTCCAGGGCGGTGCGCGCCTGCTCCAGGCCGGCGGGTTGCGCCGTCGGTGGCGCGCCGGCGACGACCGCGGTCTCAGGCGCGCCGCCGAACACCACCTGCAGCGACTGGGCGAGCGTCGGCTCCATCGCGACCCGCTGGCCGTCGCTGACGATGATCCGCTTGAGCTGCGGGATGTCGTTGTCCTCGGCGCGCAGATAGACCGGCTCGACGTAGACGAAGGCGTCGTCGATCGGGATCACCAGAAGGTTGCCGCGCAGCACCTGCGAGCCGCGCTGGTCCCAGAGCGAGAGCTGCTGCGAGATCGTGGTGTCCTGGTCGATCGTCGCCTCGATCTGGGTCGGGCCCAGGATGAGGCGCTCCTTGGGCAGCTTGAAGACCACCAGCTGGCCGTAGTGCGGCGGGTCCGAGCGCGCCGCCAGCCAGGCGATCATGTTGTCGCGGTGCGCGGGCGTCAAGGGCGTCAGGAGCAGGAACTCGAGCCTGGGCTCGCCCGGCATCCGGATCAGGACGTAGTAGGGCTCGACCGGGATCGAGCGGCCGCCGTACTTCTCCTGCGGGATCTGCCAGAGGTCCTCGCTGTTGTAGAACACGTGCGGCACGGTCATGTGGTAGGCGGCGTATTTCTGCGCCTGGATGCCGAACAGGTCCTCGGGATAGCGCAGGTGCGCCTTGAGGCCCGCCGGCATCGTATCGAGCGGCTGGAACACGCCCGGAAAGGCCGCCGCATAGACCCGCAGCACGGGGTCCTTCGGGTCGACCACATAGAAGCTGACGTCGCCCTGATAGGCGTCGACCGTGATCTTGACCGAGTTGCGGATGTAGCTGATGCCGGCCTCGGTCGGCTCGGCATAGGGAAAACGCTCGCCGGTCGTGTAGGCGTCCTGGATCCAGACCAGGCGGCCATCCGCGACCACCAGATAGGGATCGCGATCGAGGCTCAGGAACGGCGCGATCTTGGCGATCCGGGCCTGGATCTGGCGCCAGAGCTGGATCCGGCTGTCGGCGTGCAGGTAGTCGGAGATCAGAAGGTTGATGTCGAGCTCGTGCCAGGCATAGACCAGCCGTCTCAGCGAGCTGTCGAGCAGGACGCCGCCATGGCCCTGATAGCTCGTGTAGACGTTGTCGTCGCCCTTGGGATAGTCGAACTCGCGAACGCCGGTGTTGACCAGCCGGTAGCCCGAAGTCCTCCTCGCCGTAGTAGATCGCGGGCTCCGGCACGGCGAGCCCGGGCGGGGTCACCGGCGGGATGTCCTTGATCACCAGCACCGGCCGGCCATCCTCGGTCTTGTCGGCGCCGGGGGTCATGACCAGGCCGTAGCCGTGGGTGTACTGCAGCCGACGGTTGACCCAGGTGATGGTCTTGCCCGGCAGCTCGGGCGACAGCTCGCGGGCCGAGAGCAGCACCTGGCGCAGCCCGCCCTCCAGCGGATAGCGATCGACGTCGACGTCGTCGAAGGTGTAGTAGGTGCGGATCTGCTGCAGCTGCCGGAAGGTCTGCTTGAGCGGCTGCCAGTCCCAGAGACGGATGTTGTTGACCGTGTCCTGGTTGGCCTCGATCTCGGCCATCTGGAGGACCGGCTTTGGATCGTAGGCCCGGACGTCGACCGCATCGAGGCCGAAGGCCACCCGGGTGAGCTCGATGTTGCGCTCGAGGTAGGGCTGCTCGAGCGCCAGCTCGTTGGGCTCGACCACCAGCCGCTGGACCGTGACCGGCAGCACGACGCGGATCAGCAGCATGGCGCCGAGAAACGCGCCGACCAGCGCGAACACGAGCCGGGCGCGGCCGGTTGCGACCACGGCATAGGTGGCGATCGCGAACAGGACCGTGAGAAAGGCGGCACCCCAGAGCGCAAAGCGGGTGACGTTGACCGCGGTATAGCCGGCGCCGAACACAGCACCCGAGGATTCGGTGAGAAGACCGTAGCGGTCGAGCACATAGCCCGACGCCCAGGCGAACAGGAACAACACGGCATTGGCGAGCAGGTGGTTGAGCACGGCCCGGGGCGCCACGATCCCGACGCCCGGACGGTAGCCGATCAGCCCACCCCGGCGGTAGGCGCTGAACAGCAGCACGGTCGCCGCGAAGGCGAGCATCGCGATGGTGTTCTGGATCCGGTCGAGGAACGGCAGCGCGAACAGATAGAAGCCGATGTCGCGGCCGTAGAGCGGGTCGGTCTGGCCGAACGGCTGCGCCCAGAGGAAGCGGATGAACGCGTCCCAACCCTCGGCGAAGCCGAAGCCCACGACCAGCGCCGCAGCCAGCGGTGCCAGCAGCTCGAACGCCCGCACCAGCCCGGGCGGCGCCATGCCGGCGACCTGCGCCATCGGGCTCGTCGTCGGGACCGTGCCGATCAGATCGACCCGGCGCGTGAGCAGGCGGAGATTGACCCAGGCGTAGACGAACACGATGGCCGTGGTCGCGCCGAACAGCGCGAGCTTGATCAGCAGCAGGCGCCAGAAGACCTGCGGATAGCCGATCGCCTCGAACCAGAAGAGGTCGGCGAGCCAGCCCAGCGCGGCGACCGCCGCGACCAGCAGCGGGACCACCAGCCAGAGCACCCGGGCGGAGGCGAAGAAGCGCAGAAGGCTGCTCATGGGCGTCGCCCTGCGGGCACCGCCGACAGTGCGCCGGCCGGGCCTGGACCTTCGGTCACCGGGATCGCGGCCGCGGCGGCGACCGGCAAGCGCGCCGCCGGCCGAATCCCGAAGCCGCCGCCGGCGCTGGCGTCATGCACAGGGTTGGGGCCGCCAGGCCCCACTGCCGCTATCGCTTGCCGGCCGCCGGCGCCGCGCCGGGCTTCGCCTTGGCGGGCACGGCCGGCACGCTGGCCGCCGCCGCCGGGCCCTTCTTCTTGTCAGCCTTGGGCTTCTTGACCTCGCGGTTGCTTCTCTTCTGACCCTTCGCCATCGCCGTTCTCCATCGGGGCGCCATTCCCCCAGCGACCGAGTGTAGGCCCGCCGCTCGCCCACCGGCAACCCGAACCGCTTCGAGAGCGGGCTTGCCGCTGTTGACGCCGAAGCTCGTTGACGCTGTCTTGAGGGGCGAGGCAACGACGCCGACCGACAGGCCAACGCCTGCACCACCCCCAGGGCGCGCCAGTTCCATGGCCGATCAGGTCTCGGATGATCGCATGGCCGACCTGGTCGAGGTCAGCCGGTTCGGCGCGCGGGCCGCTGCCGAGCAGCGCGCGCTCGTGCTCGTGGCGGCCGGGATCGACTGCCAGCTGATCGCGGACGCCGGCGTGATCAGCCTCTGCGTCCGCTCGGCCGAGGCCGCGCGCGCAGGCGATGAGCTGGCAAGCTTCGAGCGCGAGAACGCCGCCCCAGGGCGGCCGCGCTCGCCGGCCCGGGCGGCGCTCCGGCGGGCCGAAGGCGCGCTCATCTATGCTGCCGTCCTGCTGTTCTTCTTTGCGGCAGCGCGCCGACACGCTCTGGCGATCGACTGGCTGAGTGCGGGCGCTGCGAATGCCGGCCGCATCCTCGACGGCGAGTGGTGGCGGACCGTCACCGCGCTCGCTCTGCATACCGAGCTCGGCCACCTGATGGGCAATCTGGCGTTCGGCATGGCCATCAGCCTGCTCGCGGCCGAGGTCCTGGGCTCGGGTCTCGCCTGGCTCGCGATGCTCGTTTCGGGCGCCTTCGGCAACGCGCTCGATGCCGTCTTCCATGCCGCCGACCACACCGCGATCGGCGCCTCGACCGCGCTGTTCGGGGCGCTCGGCATCCTCTCGGGCCATACGCGCCGGTCCCAGATCGTGCCGTGGCGGGGCGGGCTCCGCCGCTGGGCGCCGATCGGCGCCGGCATCATGCTGCTCACCTTCCTCGGCTTCGGCGGCGAGCGGACCGATGTCGGCGCCCATGTCGCGGGCTTCGCGGTCGGCGTCGTGATCGGCTTCGTCCTCGCCCACGCCGGCGACCGCGTGCCGCAAGGCGCTCTCGCGCAGCGCGTCTACGGGGCGCTGGCGGCTGGCCTGTTCGCGCTCGCCTGGCTGCTCGCCCTCGACGCTTGGAGCGGGGAATAGATCGCACCCGGGAGGTGTCATCGTCTCGCTGACCGCCGAACCAGAACGGGAGGACTGAACCGTGAACCAGGCGATCCGATGGTTGATGCTGGCCCCGGCGCTGGCGCTGTTCTTGAGCATGAGCGCCGGCGCCCGGGCCCAACAGAGCGAGATGACCTTCTTCGTGACCAGCATCGGTTCCGGCCAGGGCGCGGACCTGGGCGGCCTCGAGGGTGCCGACCGGCATTGCCAGCAGCTGGCGGAAGCGGTCGGTGCCGGCAGCCACAGCTGGCGCGCCTACCTCAGCACCCAGGCGGCCGGCGGCGCGACCGCGGCCAACGCCCGCGACCGGATCGGCCAGGGGCCCTGGCAGAACGTCGAGGGCGTGGTGATCGCGCGCAACCTCGATGAGCTCCACGGCGACAACCACATCGACAAGGCGAGCGCCTTGACCGAGCAGGGCAAGGTCGTCAACGGCCGCGGCGATAAGCCGAACCGGCACGACATGCTGACCGGCTCGCAGCCGGACGGCACGGCGTTTCCGGCCGGCGAGGACCGGACCTGCGGCAACTGGACGCTCAGCGGCACCGAAGGTGCGGCCATGCTCGGCCACCACGACCGCCAGGGCCTGCGCGACGATGCGCCCTCGCACTCCTGGAACAGCTCGCACGCCTCGCGCGGCGGCTGTAGCCAGGAGGCGCTGCGCTCAACCGGCGGCGACGGCCTGTTCTATTGCTTCGCCGCCGATTGACGCCGCAGCCCGCTGCCATCGTTGCCAAGCTTCGCCCGAGGTGGTCTGATCCGCCTCGGGCCGAAGCGGGGCTTCGGGGAGGGGCTGCATGCGGATCGCGCGGATCGAGGACCTGCACTGCGACGCCGGTTGGCGGACGTGGTCGTTCCTCAAGATCACCACCGACGACGGCGTGGCCGGCTGGTCCGAGTACAACGAGAGCTACGGCAGCCGGGGCCTGACCGCGGTCATCCAGAAGCTCGCCGAGCGCCTGATCGGGCTCGATCCGCGCCCGGTCGAACGGATCACGGCGCTCCTCCACGCGATCACCCGCCAGGCCCCGGGCGGCTTGATCCAGCAGGCGATCGCAGCGATCGAGAACGCGCTGGTCGACGTCAAGGCCCGCGCGCTCGGCGTGCCGGTCGCCGAGCTGCTGAACGGTCCGGTCCGCGACCGGCTCCGCCTGTACTGGTCACACTGCGGCTCCTACCGGCTCGACCACTTCGCGACCATGGGCACCGCCCCGGTCCGCTCGCTCGCCGATATCCAAGCCCTCGGCCAGGAGGTGCGCGAGCGCGGCTTCAGCGCACTCAAGACCAACATCTTCTGCTTCGATCAGGGTGCTGCCTACATGCATCAGCCGGGCTTTGCCCGCAACGACGGCTGGCCCGAGCTCAACGTCGACCAGCGCCTGCTCGGCATCATCGAGCGCCAGATGGCGGCCTTCCGCGAAGGTGCCGGCCCGGCGGTCGACCTCCTGCTCGACCTCAACTTCAACTTCAAGACCGAAGGCTATCTCCAAGTTGCAAAAACGGTTGAGCCCTACCGCCTGATGTGGCTCGAGATCGACAGCTACGACCCCGCGGCACTCGCGCTGATCCGCCGGCAGGCGGGCATGCCGATCGCGTCCTGCGAATCCCTGTTCGGGCGGCGCCAGTTCCGGCCGTTCCTCGAGGCCGGCGCGGTCGACGTCGCGATCGTCGACGTCCCCTGGAACGGCATCCTCGAGGCCATCAAGATCGCCGCCATGGCCGAGGTCTACGAGGTCAACTGCGCCCCGCACAACTTCTATGGCCATCTGTCGACGATGATGAGCGCGCAGTTCTGCGCCGCGATTGCCAACTTCCGGATCATGGAGATCGACATCGACGACGTGCCCTGGAAGGACGAGGTCGTGAGCCCGCCAACCATCGAGGCGGGCCATCTGGTGCTGACCGACGCGCCCGGCTGGGGCGTCGAGGTCAACGAGGCCGCTATCCGCGCCCACCCGCCCAAACGCTGAGGGATGAACCCATGGACATGGTGACCATGAACATCATCGATTCGACGATGGTGTCGATCTGCCGCGAGATGGGCATCCTGCTGATGAAGACGTCGTACTCGACGATCTTCAACGAGGGCCTCGACTTCACCTGCGCGCTCGCCGACGACAAGGGCGACATGATCGCGTGCGCCGAGTTCTGCCCGACCATGATCGGCGGCATGCCGCTCCTGATCAAGACCTGCGCCCAGGAGATCCCGTTCGATACGATCGAGGACGGCGACGTCATCCTGCACAACGACCCCTATCGGGGCGGCCTGCACTGCCCGGAGCACACCTTCTTCAAGCCGTTCTACGTCGATGGCGAGCTTCTGGGGTTCGCGGTCTGCATCGGCCACATCGCCGAGATCGGCGGCATGGTGCCGGGCGCGTTCGCCGGCGAAGCGACCGAGATCTTCCACGAAGGCCTGCGCGTCCCGCCGATCAAAATCAAGAAGAAGGGCGTCGACGTCGACGAGGTCTGGAAGCTGATGCTCGCCAACGTCCGCACCCCGCGCCAGAACTACGGCGACCTGCGGGCGATGATCGGCTCGGTCGACCTCGGCGTGCAACGCGCAGCCGAGCTGGTGAGAAAATACGGCAAACAGGTCTTCAAGCAGACCTGCGAGGACCTGATGGACTATTCCGAGCGGCGGATGCGCGCCGAGATCGCCCAGTTCGCGGACGGCCGCTACGCCTTCGAGGACGTGATCGAGAACGACGGCATCGAGGCCAAACCCTACTACGTCCGGGTCGACGTGTTCGTCCAGGGCGACGAGGTGGTGGCCGACTTCTCCCGCAGCTCCAAGCAGGCCAAGGGACCGATCAACGCGACGCTGGGGGTCACGACCGGCGCCGTCTACAACGGCCTCCTCCACCTGACCGACCCCTCGATCCCCAAGAACTCCGGCTGCTTTCGCCCGATCCGGGTGGTCTCGCCGCCGGGCCACGTCACCAACGTCGACTATCCGGCACCCGAGGTCGCCGGCAACACCGAGACCCACCCGCGCCTTGCCAACATCGTGATCGGCGCGCTCTCGGCCTGCGTGCCGGAGCGGGCGATGGCGTCCGAGAGCTGCACCGGCACCAATTTCGTGTTCGGCGGCAACCACCCCGACCACGACGAGTACTTCGCCTGCTACGACATCATGTCGGGCGGTTGGGGCGGTCGGTTCGGGCATGACGGCAACGACTGCGTGATCGCGATCAACGGCAATTGCCGGTTCAACCCGACCGAGGTGTTCGAGACCCGCTTCCCGCTCCGGGTCGAGGACTGCGAGCTGGTCCAGGATTCCGGCGGCGCCGGCCACTACCGGGGCGGCCTCGGCTATCGCCGGACCCTGCTCGCGACCCAGGTCGAGATCAACGGCAGCCAGTGCAGCGACCGCCACGAGGTCAAGCCCTGGGCGCTGTTCGGCGGTAAGGAGGGCGGCAACGGCGCGACCGTGATCCAAAAGGCCGGCAGCGACCAGTGGCTGACCGTCAAGGAGCTGTACGGCAAGGTCTCGAGCAGCAAGTACTGCAACATCAAGCTGCAGCCGGGCGACCGCATCCGGCTGACGGCACCGGGCGGCGGCGGCTACGGCGACCCGTCCGAGCGCGACCCGGCCCTGATCGAGGAGGATCTGCGCGAAGGCTACGTCTCGGCCGCGAGTGCCGAGCGCGACTACGGCTACGGCCGCGCGAGCGACGCCGCCTGATCGGCCTCATGGGCGGCAACGAGCAGGTCGAGGGTTGCCCAAGCCTGCTGCCGCCGGCTCTGCTCGAGGTCGTGGATCAGCGCCGCCAGCCGGGTCGTGAGCGGCGTCGGGGTCCCGTGCCGGAGGGCGACCTCGGCGATCGGCGCAAGGAACGCATCGACCTCGGTCCGCCGCTTGCGGATCGCGAGATCGCGCCAGATGCCGCTGTGGCTCTTGGCCGACCTCCGATTGAAAGCGACCATCTCCGCGAACGAGCGCTCGAGCGCCGGGGGCTCGGCGGCCGCGGTGAACGCCTCGGGATCGAAGCCGTTGAACGCCTCGAGCCTGACCTGCTCGGCCGCGGCGACCGCGGCGACCTCGCGCCCGAGCGCGCCCAGCATCGACCGGTAGCGGGGCGCCTCGAGCACGTCCGCGATCGGCTTCGTCGGTCAGCGCTGTTGCGAACAGCAGCGCGCCATAGATCAGCTTGCTCCAGAGATAGCCGAAGATGTTGTCGGTCAGCACGGCATCGGCATCGAAGGTGCGAAACAGCGCGTGGAGGCTCTCGATCCGTGGCGTCCGCCGGCCGTCGAGCTCGCCGACCACGACCGCCCCGCGACCGCCGTACATGACCACGCCCGGGCCCTGGTAGTCGGCGCCGAAGTTGACGAAGCAGCCGATCGTCCGCTCGGGCCCGACGATGCCGGCGATGATCCGCTCGTTCAGCCCGTTCTGGACCGAGACGACCGCGCCCTCGGCCGCGAGATGGGGCGCAAGCGCGCTGGGTCGCGGCAGCCGTGTCCTGGCCCTTGACGCAGAGCAGCACGGTCTCGAACAGGCCCTCGAGCCGTTCGGGTGTGGTGGCGCGGGCGCGCACCGAGAAACTCGCGATCGGGCCGGTGATGGCAAGGCCCTCCCGGTTGATCGCCTCGACGTGGTCCGCCGCCCGGTCGACCAGCAGCACCTGCCGCCCGCCCCGGGCGAGCGCTGCCCCGATCGTGCCGCCGATCGCGCCCGCACCCCAGACCAGAACCGGCGCGCTCACGCCCAGGGCCCTTCCAGCAGCTCGCGCGTCTCCTCGACCGCGACCTGCCAGAGCGCCAGCATGTCCGCGTCGGGGCGCTGGTAGTAGCCGCCGAAGTTGCCATCGCCGATGTAGGCGCGCAGCCGCGCAGGGTCCAACAGGCGCATGCGGGCGAAGTCGATCATCGGCTTCTGCTCGAGCGGCGGCTCGGCGCCGGCGAGACGCGTCCAGGGAAAGTTCTCCATCCAGGACGCATGCGAGGCGACCGGATCGAGCGCCTGCACCTTGGCGAAGGTCCTGGGCGCATTCCACCAGTTGTGGAACTTGATCCGGACCTCCGGATGCTCGGCCATCCACTCGATCGCGACCGCATGCGCCGGCTGGTTGCCGCCGTGGCCGTTGACGATCAGAACCCGCCTAAAGCCGGTGCGCGCCAGGCTGTCGAGCACGTCCCGGATCAGCCGGGCATAGGTCTCGACCCTCAGGCTGACCGTGCCCGGAAAGCCCAGGAAGTAAGGCGTGAGGCCATAGTTGACGACCGGAAAAACCGGAATCCCGAGCGGCTCGGCCGCGTCCGCCGCCACCTTCTCGGACAGGATGCTGTCGACCGACAGGCTCAGCCCCGCGTGCTGCTCGGTGCTGCCGAGCGGCAGCGCCGCCCGATCGTCGCGCTCGAGATAGGCCTCGACCTTTTGCCAGCTCATGTCCCTGATGCGCACGCTTTTTCTCCAGTTTCGATGATCGCCTGGGGCGCCCCCGGCCGGTCCGTGGGACCAAGCTGACGCTTGTGCCCGGCCCGATCAACTGTTTCGAGCGATCGGCCGCAGGTCTCGAAGGTTGCCAGTCCGCGGCGGTTGCGCGAAGCTGCGCCGCCAACCGCCGACCGGTGCTGGAAAAGACGCTCGCAGGCGTCGATCGAGCGACCGCCAAACGGGAGAGAGAGATGATCGAGCAGCGGCCCTTCGGGCGCACCGGACACATGAGCACGGCCGTGATCTTCGGCGCCGCAGCACTCGGCCGGGTCGATCAGGGCACCGCCGACCGCGTGCTCGACCTGCTGCTCGAGCACGGCATCAACCACATCGACACCGCCCCCTCCTATGGCGATGCCGAGCTCCGGATCGGCCCCTGGATGGACCGCCACCGGGACGACTTCTTCCTCGCGACCAAGACCCGCTGCCGCGACTATGCCGGGGCTCGGGACGAGATCCAGCACTCGCTCGAGCGGCTGCGCACCGACCGGATCGACCTGTTGCAGCTGCACGCCCTGATCCACCCCGACGAGTGGGAGCAGGCGCTGGCACCCGGCGGCGCGCTGGAGGCGGCGCGCGAGGCGCGCGAGGCCGGCCTGATCCGCTTCATCGGGGTCACCGGCCACGGCTGGAACGTCGCCGCCATGCACCGCCGCTCGCTCGAGCGCTTCGCCTTCGATTCGGTGCTCATGCCCTGGAACTGGCACTGCGCCCATCACGAGACCTACGCCGCCGACTTCGAGGCGACCGTCGCCCTGTGCGCGCAGCGCGGGGTCGCGGTCCAGACCATCAAGTCGCTGGCCCGCGGGCCCTGGGCGGCCGGTGTCCTGCGCAACCACACCACCTGGTACCAGCCGCTCGAGGACCCGGCCGACATCCGCCTCGCGGTGCACTGGCTGCTGGCGCGCCCCGGCATCTTCCTGAACACGGTCGGCGACGTCGAGCTTCTGCCTGCCGTGCTGCGCGCCGCCGCCGAGCTCGGCGCCGCGAGCGAGCCGCCGCCGGCCGACGCGGTCATGGCGACCTTCGGCCAGCGCGCCGGCCTCGCCTCGATCTTCGGGCTCTGATCGGCAGCCCGGCGTCGAAAGTTGTTCCCGGACCGAGCGCGCGCCTAGGCCTGGCCGGCGGGCCGGGTGAAGGCCTTGCCCTCTTCGTCGAACAGGTAGCAGGCGCTGGTTGGCACGCCGACCGGCAGCAGGTCGTGGACCTTGGTCTTCGAGTCGCCGGCCGCCTTGACGATCAGCGGCATCCCGCCCGCGTGCTCGAGGTAGATGTAGGTCTCGCCGCCGAGGTGCTCGACCGCGATCACCCGGCCCTTGAGCTCGGCATCGCCGCCGCCGCCCTCGGTCAGATGCTCGGGCCGGATGCCGAGCGTCACCTTCTCGCCGACCTGGGTGCCGTTGGCGCTGACCGGCGCCACCATCTGGCTGCCGTCGCCGAGATCGATCGTCAGCGCATTGCCGGCGGCGGCCGCGACCGTGCCCTCGAGGAAGTTCATCCGGGGCGAGCCGATGAAGCCCGCGACGAACAGGTTCTGGGGGTGGTGGTAGAGCTCAAGTGGGGAACCGAACTGCTCGACCACGCCGGCGTTCAGGACCACGATCCGGTCGGCGAGCGTCATCGCCTCGACCTGGTCGTGGGTGACGTAGATCATGGTCGCGTCGAGCTCGTGGTGGAGCTTGGCGATCTCGATCCGCATCTGCACGCGCAGCGCCGCGTCGAGGTTGGACAGCGGCTCGTCGAACAGGAACACGCGCGGGTCGCGCACGATCGCGCGGCCGATCGCGACCCGCTGGCGCTGGCCGCCCGAGAGCGCCTTGGGCTTGCGCTCGAGCAGGTGCTCGATCTGGAGGATGCGGGCGGCGTTGCGCACGCGCTCGTCGACGCCCTCCTGGCCGACCTTGGCGAGCTTGAGGCCAAACGCCATGTTCTCGTAGACGCTCATGTGCGGGTAGAGCGCGTAGGACTGGAACACCATGGCGATGCCGCGCTCGGCCGGCGGCAGGTCGTTGACCTCCTCGCCATCGAACATCATGCGCCCGGCGGTGAGGTCCTCGAGCCCGGCGACCAGACGCAGCAGCGTGGACTTGCCACAGCCGGACGGTCCGACGAAGACCACGAACTCCTTGTTCCGGATGTCGAGGGTCACGCCCTTGATGACCTGCGCGGCCCCGAACGACTTACGCACCTCGCGCATCGTGATCTCGGCCATCGCCGCTCTCCCTGCTGCCGCACGGCCATCCGGCCTTCCGGCCATGCGGGTCTGCCGACCGATCGTCGCGCCTTCGAGCGCGGAGGTAAAGCCATGTCCGGGGCTTGGCGCAACCAGGCCGGGCGTGAGGCGGGCGCCGCGGCGGCCGAGCGCGGCGCAACACTGGGCGTGCCTTCGAGCCTACGGCGGAGGCGGCCGCCGATGCCCCGCCTCCGGCCTGCCCCTATGCGCTCGACCAGGTCACGGGCGACTGGCTGCCGTGACGACGGGTCGTGTGGTATCATGATGTGCCCGTTCGTTCGGCTCTGGAGCATGCGATGGCAACTCGGATCAAACCGTGCCAAGGAGACCTCTATGACGAGGATTTCTACGTCTGGGCGCGACGCCAGGCGGAACTGTTACGCGCCGGCCGCTATGACGAGCTGGACCTGGAGCATCTGATCGAGGAGGTCGAGGATTTGGGCGGCGCTGCCAAGAAACGGTTCGAAGCCGCGTTCGCACGATCATCGAGCACCTTCTGAAGCTGGAGCATTCAGCCGGCAGTCGACCCGCGCGGCCGGCTGGCGCGACACGGTCCGGACGCAGCGCGACGATCTCCTGGACGACCTCACGCCGACCCTCCGCCGGGAACTCGAGCAGGAACTCGACGAGGCTCTACGCGCAGCGTGCAAGCGCGCAGAAGGGTCGCTCCGCGACCACGGCGAGACCTCGGCCGCCGCCGCGCTCCCCGCCACCTGTCCCTACACGCTCGACCAGATCATCGGCGACTGGCTACCGTGAGCCCGGTAAGAATTCCGGACCCCGTTGTCCCCCGGACCCCGCTTTTTCCCCGACCCCGTTTTCTCCGAAGCAGGTTCCTAAGGCGGTTAGCTAAATCAGCCGCGCCATTGTTATAGCAACTTGTTCGATCCTCAAATTCAGGCGCATGCTGACCTGTGGCGCGCGCTACAAGCACAACGCGAGGCCTATGCCCCTGCGATATGATGAGACCCTTTTGCCGCAGTACGAAGGGCGGGTACTTGCGAGTGCTGACCGTTATGCCAAGCTAATTGATCTGGCAGCAGAATTCGGCACTCCGGCAGTTGCAAATGCGTTTCTACTTTCTGCGTAAAGCGTCATAGTCAAGTGGCTTGAGCTGAGGAAGAATCGGACCATAACAGTCCGTCATCACGATGTCAGTCGAACCGCATGGTATTTCGCAGCAGTACAAGCTCACCCCTTGACCGCGCCCGCGGTGAGGCCGGAGACGATGCGGCGTTGGAAGATCAGGACCAGGACGATCAAGGGCACGGTCACGATCACCGAGGCGGCCATGATGTTGCCCCAGGGGAGCTCATAGGAAGAGGCGCCCGAGATCAGCGCGATCGCGACCGGCACGGTGCGCTCCTCGCCCGAAAGCGTGAAGGTCAGCGCGAAGAGAAACTCGTTCCAGGCCGCGATGAACGCCAGGAGACCGGTGGTCGCAAGCGCTGGGCCCATCAGGGGCATGAAGACCTTGGTCACGATGGTGTAGGGCTTGGCGCCATCGACGATCGCCGCCTCCTCGAGCTCCTTGGGCAATTCACGCATGAAGGTCGTCAGCACCCAGACCGTGAACGGGAGCGTGAAGATCATGTAGGAGAGCGTCAGCGAAAGAAGATTGTTGTAGAGGCCGAGGGCGCGGATCAGCTCGAACATGCCGCTGAGAGACCGCGATCTGCGGGAACATCGAGACGCCGAGGACCACGATCAGCAAGGTCGTGCGGCCGCGGAACTGGATCCGGCCGAGGGCGTAGGCGGCGGCGACCGCGAGCGCAAGTGACAGAACGACGGTCGAGACCGCGACGAAG
Organism: uncultured Alphaproteobacteria bacterium; assembly: GCA_963757395.1. Lineage (GTDB taxonomy): Bacteria > Pseudomonadota > Alphaproteobacteria > Geminicoccales > Geminicoccaceae > DATAOG01. Next base: position 126,244 of record CAVWRK010000018.1, on the reverse strand, counting down.
ATCGAGTTCAGGATGTTGCGCCCGAACGGCTGCTCGCGGAACACCGCGACATAGTTGTCCCAGGCCGGATGCGGCGGCCAGAAGTCGACGTTGAACAGGTCCGAGCCCGCCTTGAGCGAGGACACGATCGCCCAGTAGAACGGGAACACCGTGTACAAGACGATCACCAGCAGGAAGACATAGAACGCGATCCGGCCGAGCAGCTTCTTGAGCTTGCGGTTCATCTCTGGCCTCCCGCTCAGTCCTCGCGGCCGATCCGGCCCAGGGTCAGATAGGCGACCGTGAATACGGCGATGATCAGGAACAGCATGGTCGCAGCCGCCGAGCCGTAGCCGACGTCCTGGAAATCGACCAGCTGCTGGCGGGCGTAGACCGACATCGACATGGTGTCCTTGTTGTTGCCGGACATCACGTAGATCAGGTCGAAGATCCGGAAGGCATCCAGCACCCGGAAGATGATCGCGACCATCAGCGCCGGCTTCAGCAGCGGCAGGGTGACCTTGAGGAACACGCGGACCGGGTGGATGCCGTCGACCTTGGCGCTCTCGTAGCATTCCTGGGGCAGCATCTGCAGCCCGGCCAGCAGCAGCAGCGCCATGAACGGCGTGGTCTTCCAAACGTCGACGATGATCACCGCGATCAGCGCGGTCGAGGGCGAGGCGGTCCAGGCGATCCCCTTGTCGATCACCCCCATCAGCTTCAGGACCGCGTTGATCACCCCGAACACGTCATGGAACATCCAGCCCCACATCTGGGCCGAGACCACGGTCGGGATCGCCCAAGGGATCAGGACCGCGGCCCGCAGCAGGCCGCGGCCACCGAAATGGGCATTGAGGGCGAGCGCTATCGCCATGCCGAGCACGGTCTCGATGGTCACCGACACGGTCGCGAACTCGACCGTGTTCCAGACCGCGTTCCACCAGTCCGGGTCCTGCAGCAAATAGAAATAATTGACCAGGCCGATGAACTGGGCCCCCTCGAGGTCGGACAGATTGGCGTCGGTCAGGCTGAACCAGATGGTGCGGGCGAGCGGCCAGCCCGCGACCAGCAGGAGCACGAGCAGCATCGGCGCCATGAACAGCCAGGCCGAGCGCACCCGCTCGCGGGTCAGCCGCGAGGCCTTCTCCGGCGGCAGAGCAACCGCCTCTTTGGCAGCGACGGCGGCGGTACTCATGGCGCGCTCCCCGATCGTCTAGGCCCGTTCCACGTCCAGTGCGCCGTCCGCGAGGGCAGGCACCCGCAGCGTTCGGCCCGAGGCGGCCCGTCTCACCAACGGCCGCCGCGCGAGAGCCGGTCGAGCTTCTTCTCGAGCGCGGCCACGCTGGTGGCGCCATCGCTCTTGCCGCTCAGGACCTCGTGGGCGGCGTTGAAGAACTCCGAGCTGACCTGATTGTACTTGGCGCCGGTGACCCGCGACGGCCGCGCGACCGCATTGACGAAGGTGTCGTAGAGGTCGCCGAAGAACGGACTGGCCGCGAGCACCTCGGGATCCTGGTAGAGCTTGGCGATGGTCGGGTTGTAGGAGCCCTCGATCGCCCGGCGCTTCTGCTCGTCGTAGCTGGTCAGATATTTGACCAGATCGGCCGCGGCGTCCGGGTTGGCGGAGTATTTGGAGACCGCGAGCTGCCAGCCGCCGAGCGCCGCCGAGTGCTTGCCGTCAGCACCACCCATCGGCAGCACCGTGACCCCGATCTTGCCCTTGATCGCGCTGTCCGGGGCGTTGCCGAGCGCCCAGGCGTAGGGCCAGTTGCGCATGAACACGGCGTTGCCCGACTGGAACACGCCGCGCGACTCCTCCTCGGAGTAATTGAGCACGCCCTCGGGCGCGATCTTGCCGATCCAGGTGGCCGCGAGGTCGAGGGCCTCTGCCGCCTTCGGGTTGTTGATCGTGATCTTGCCGTCGGCATCGACGATCGTGCCGCCACCGAAGCTGTCGACCCATTCCAGCGCATCGCAGGTCAGGCCCTCGTAGGCCTTGGCCTGGAACACGAAGCCCAGCATCTTGTCGTTGCCGGCGGCGTGCTCGCCGTCCACGACCGCCTTGGCGGTGTCGGTCAGCTCCTGCCAGGTTGTCGGCGGCTGCTTGCCGTATTTCTCGAGCAGGTCCTTGCGGTAGTAGAGCACGCCGGCATCGGTGAACCAGGGCATCGCGACCAGCTGGCCGTCGACCGTGTTGTTCTCGATGATCGCCTTGAAATGCTGGTCGATGTCGGCCTGGTCGATGTGCTGCGCCAGGTCGATGAAGTGGTTGGCGAGGATGCCGGGCCAGATCACGTCGATCTGAAAGACGTCGATGTCGGCCGAGTTGGCCGCCAGCATCTGCTGATAGAGCGCGAGGCGCTCGGTCGACGAGTTCGGGGTCGAGATGACGGTGACCTGATTGCCGGTCGCCTTGGCCCAGGCGTTGGCGCCGTCCTGGCAGAGCTTCAGCTCCAGGCCGACGGCGCCACAGGAGATCGAGATGGTCGCCGCCTGCGCGGTCGCGAGCGTGGTGCCAAGGAGCAGCGCCAGAGCGGTCGCGGTGATCGTGCTACGCATCGGTTGTCTCCCATTGGTCCTTATATGGATTATTGGTACCCAGGGCCTCGCCGTCGAGCCTACCCCAGGCGGGCGCATGCGAAAAGTCCCGATGCGCGCCGTCTGCCGGCTGATCCCGGGTGCCGGCGAGCCACAATCGAGGCCGAGGTGAGTATCGACGTGACCGCCAAGCTCGATCCGACCACCCACGGGTTCGACTCCCTGCGCCTCTCCGCCAACGGCATCGGCATCCATCTCGCGCGCGCCGGCAGCGGCCGGCCGCTGCTGCTGCTACACGGCTGGCCGGAGTTCTGGTTGACCTTTGCGCCCTGCATGCGCCGGCTTCGGGATCGCTTCCAGCTGCTGGCCCCGGACCTGCGCGGCTTCGGCGCCAGCGACAAGCCCGCGAGCGAACCGTCGCACGCCGCCGGCCCCGAGGTCCACGCCCGGGACGTGCTGGCCCTGCTCGACCACCTCGGCATCGGGCGCGTCGGTCTGGTCGCCCATGACATCGGCGCCCACGTCGCCCAGGCGATCGCCCGCGCGCACCCCGACCGCATCACCGGCCTGTTCTTCTTCAATTGCCCCTACCCCGGGATCGGCCGGCGCTGGGCGGAGGCCGGCCATCTGATCGAGATCTGGTACCAGTCGTTCCACCAGCTGCCGTTCGCGGCCGAGCTGGTCGGCAGCTCACGCGCCGCCTGCCGGATCTACATCGGCCACTTTCTCCGGCACTGGGCGCACGACCCCAAGGCGTTCGATGCCGACCTCGAGACCTGGGTCGACAATTTCCTGCGGCCGGGCAACCTGCAGGGCGGCTTCGACTGGTACTTAAGCGTCGCCGAGGCGCGCGCCGCCGTGATCCGGGAAGAGGTGCCGCCGTTGCCCAAGATCAAGCTCCCGACCCGGGTGATGTGGGGCCGGCACGATCCGATCCTGAAGGCCGCGTGGGTCGACCGGCTGCCCGAGTTTTTCCGGGATCCCGAGATCACGATCGCCGAGGACGCCGGCCACTTCGTGCACTACGAGACGCCCGATGCTGCCGCAGCCGCAATCGCCGCGTTCTTCGAGGAGGTGACCTGGTGATGACCCTCCAGCTGGCGAGCGATAGCTTCGGCGAGGCGGGCCTGCCGATCGTCGTGTTGCACGGCCTCCTGGGCTCGGCCCGCAACTGGACCGGCATCGCAAAGCAACTCGGCGAGAGCCACCGGGTGTTGGCGCTCGATCTGCGCAATCACGGCCGCTCGCCCTGGGCCGAGGCCATGAGCTTCGACGACATGGCCGGCGACGTCGCGGCGTTCATCGAGCGTAGCGGCATCGCCCCGGTCGTGCTCCTCGGCCACAGCCTCGGCGGCAAGGTCGCCATGCGTCTGGCGCTGACCCGGGGCGATCTGGTCGCCCGCCTGGTCGTGGTCGACGTCGCGCCGGTCCTCTACCGCCACAGCCTCGCCGAGTACATCGAGGCCATGCGCGCGGTCGACCTCGGTCGCGTCACCCGCCGCACCGAGGTCGACGATCAGCTCGGCAGGACGATCCCGGACACGATGATGCGGGCGTTCCTGCTCCAGAACCTGGTGCGGAGCGGAGGGCTACGCCTGGCGGGCCCATCTCGATGCGATCGCGCAGAGCCTGCCCGAGCTCATGGACTTTCCGGCGAGCGCCGGTCTTGCTTATCCCGGGCCGACGCTGTTCATCGCCGGCGGCCGCTCGACCTATGTCCGCGCCGACCACCGGCCGCTGATCCGGCGACTTTTCCCACTGGTGGAATACGCGATCATCGCCGGCGCCGGCCATCAGGTGCACGCCGACCGGCCGGACGAGTTCCTGGCCGCGCTGCGCCCCTTCCTCGCGTGATCCGCCCTCAGGCGGCGCGGCCCGGCATCCGGTTCCAGGCGTCGAGGGCGGCGATCTTGTAGGCTTCGGCCAGGGTCGGGTAGTTGAAGGTGTTCTCGACGAAATAGTCGAGCGTGCCGCCGAGATTGAGCACCGCCTGGCCGATGTGGATCAGCTCGGTGGCGCCCTTCGCCGACGATGTGGACGCCCGAGCAGCCGCCGGCTGTCGATCGCGAACAGCATCTTCATCATGCCGCCGTGGAGGCCCATGATGTGGCCGCGCGAGGTCTCGCGGAAACGGGCAATGCCGCACTCGTAGCCAATGCCGTCGGCGCGCACCTGCTCCTCGGTCATGCCGACCGTCGACATCTCGGGCACGGCGTAGATGCCGTAGGGGAAAAAGACCGGCGGCGCCTGCGCCGGCCGCTCGAAGGCGTGGCAGGCGGCGATCCGGCCCTGCTCCATCGAGGTCGAGGCGAGGCTCGGAAAGCCGATCACGTCACCCGCCGCATAGATGTGCGCAACCTTGGTCTGGAAGGTCTTGGGATCGACCTCGAGCCGGCCGCGATGGTCGACCTCGAGGCCGACGGCGTCGAGGCCGAGCTGGTCGGTGGCGCCCATGCGCCCGGCCGCGAACAGCAGGGCATCGGCACGCACGACGCGTCCGCCTTCGAGATGGACGATGCAGCCGCCCTCGCCGGAGCGCTCGATCTTGCCCGCCTTGCAGCCGAGGCGGACCGCCATCCCGCGGTCGGCGAGATCATGGATGAAGGCCGCGACCAGCTCCTTGTCGAGGAAGTCGAGCATCGTCGAGCGCGGCTCGATCAGCGTCACCTGGACGTCGAGCGCGTTGAAGATGCTGGCGTACTCGACCCCGATCACGCCGGCCCCGATCACCGCTATGCTGTGCGGCATGAACTTGAGGTCGATGATCTCGTCGCTGTCCAGGATCCGCTCGCCGTCGAACGGCACGTAGTCGGGGCGGAACGGGCGGGTGCCGACCGCGAGCACGAAGCGCGCCGCCTCGAAGGTCTTGCGCTCGCCGCTCTCGGCCGTGACCTCGACCCGGTGCGGATCGAGGAAGCGGGCCTCGCCGCGGATCGTGGTCACGTGGTTGCGGGCAAACTGGTGCTCCAGCACCTCGACCTCGTGCTGCAGCGTCATGTGCAGGCGCTGGCGCAGGTCGTCCGCGGTGATCTCGGCCTTGACCCGGTAGGCCCGTCCATAGAAGCCGCGCTCGCGCCAGCCGGAGAGGTTGAGCACGGTCTCGCGGAGCGTCTTGCTCGGGATCGTGCCGGTGTGCACCGACACGCCGCCGACCCGGCGCCCCTTCTCGATCACGAGCGCGTCTTTGTGAAACTTGGCGGCCTGGATCGCCGCCCGGCGGCCGGCGGGACCGCTGCCGATCACGATCAGGTCGTAAGGCTGCATCGTCGCCCCCGTTGGCAGTGCTTCGGTCGGTCGCCACGGCCAATCGGAGCACATGCAGATTGCGTGCCGATCGCGTCAAGGCGCAAACGCGGCATGCTTGGGGCAGAAAGATGTCTTTTCTGTGACCAGCGCGCGCGAGCGAGCTTCCGATCCCCGTCCGGCGTCCTACCGAGGGCCCGTCAACCCTCCGCGCGCGGTGGCCTGAGGCCCGCGGCATAGACGCTGGCGACGTGGCGGGCGACCCGCCGAAGGAGCGCGCAGTCGGCGCCGAACACCAGCTGGTCGACGAAGGCGAGGCCGAAGCTCAGTGAGGCGAGCGCGGTCGCGGCCGCCTCCAGGTCGGCGTCCGGATCGATCAGGCCACGCGCGCGCAGCGCCTCGAGACGCTTGTTCAGCAGCACCACCCGGGTCTCGGCGAACTGGCGGCCGATCGCGCAGGCGACCTCGGGGTCGGAGAGCGAGCGGTAGAGCGCCACCTTCGAGATCTTGCCGACCGCGGCCGCGTGCTCGAGCTGGAACTCGAGGAAACCGCGGATCTCGGCCTCGACGCTGGTGCAGGGCGGCGGCAGCGCGCAGCAGCCGCGCTCCTGCTCGCCGAAGCGCTCGATGATCGCCAGCAGCAGGCCCGCCTTGCCGCCGAAATAGCGCTGGATCAGCTGCTCGTTGACCCCCGCCGCCTGCGCCACCGCGCGCGTGGTCGCGGCGTCGTAGCCGTGCTCGGCGAACACCTCGACCCCCGCGGCCAGCAATGCCTGCTTGGTCGCCTCCCTGTCGCGCCGCCTCGCGGTATCGGGCGCCGCCTGGCCGGCTGCCGGCATCGTGTCGTGGGCCATCGGTCGTCACATCCTTGCCACGCTGATTCTAGCATCGGGAGAATGTATGCGATTACATACTTGACACGATCATCGCCTGCTCCATGTATGTATGCACATACATTCTTCAAGCCGGAGAGCCGCGATGGCCAGACCCGACCTCTTCTCCCCGCTCCAGCTCGGCGCGCTCGCCCTGCCCAACCGCATCGTGATGGCGCCGATGACCCGCAACCGCGCCGGCCCGGGCAACGTCCCGGGCGCACTCGCCGCCGAATACTACCAGCAACGCGCGTCCGCCGGGCTGATCGTCACCGAGGCGACCCAGGTCTCGCCCCAGGGCGTCGGCTACCCGGGCACGCCCGGCATCCACAGCCTGGACCAGGTCGCGGGCTGGCGCCGCGTCACCGATGCCGTGCACGCCGAGGGCGGCCGGATCTTCCTGCAGCTCTGGCACGTCGGCCGGATCTCGCATCCCTCGCTGCAGCCGGACGGCGCGCTGCCGGTCGCGCCGTCCGCGATCGCCGCCAAGGGCGACGCCTTCACGGCCAGCGGGCCGCAGCCCTTCGTCACCCCGCGCGCGCTCGAGACCGCCGAGATCCCGGGCGTGGTCGCTCAGTTCGAGGCCGGCGCCCGCCATGCGCTCGGCCGCCGGCTTCGATGGCGTCGAGATCCACGCCGCCAACGGCTATCTGGTCGACCAGTTCCTGCGCGACGGCACCAACCACCGGACCGACCGCTACGGCGGCAGCCTGGAAAACCGCGCCCGCTTCCTGCTCGAGGTGACCGAGGCGGTGGCCGGCGTCTGGGGCGCCGGGCCGCGTCGGCGTCCGGATCTCGCCGCAGGGCGACTTCAACAGCATGAGCGACAGCGATCCGCGCGCGACCTTTGGCCATGCAGCGCTGGCACTCCTCCCCTTGGGCTCGCCTATCTGCACGTGGTCGAGCCGGCCGGTGCCTTGCCGGAAGGCGCGCGGCCGCTGGCCCCCGATCTCAAAGCGGCGTTCGAGGGCCCGCTGATGGTCAACGGCGGCTACACGCGGCCGCTCGCCGAGGCGGCACTCGCCCGCGGCGAGGCCGATCTCGTAAGCTTTGGCGCATCGTTCCTCGCCAACCCCGACCTGCCGCTGCGCCTCGCCCACAACGCGCCCCTCAATACCCCCGATCCGGCCACCTTCTACGGCGGCACCGAGCGCGGCTACACCGACTATCCAGCACTCGACGACAACCTCGCCGCCGCCTGATCCAACCCGGCGCCCGGCCTCCGCCCCGCCCGCTCGGGGTGGAGGTCGCCGCCAGGCGACGGTCTCCGGGCTCGCGCAGATTGGCTGCCGGCGCGCCCGGACCGGACCGCCCCGATCACCGCCCCTCACGCCCTCGACCACGCCCGCGGCGACCGGGCGCGGCGCTGCCGCGTCTTGACCGACCTCGTCATGGCGTGCCTCCCTGATCGCCGCGCCGCGCCTTGCCGCGCGCTGCGCTCGCGCCGCCATGGCACCGGATCAACGGCGGACGCCGGCCCGCCGGCCGCTCCCGGCGCGTTCGAGGGATCGAAGCCTGGCGGGTCTGGCTACCACCGTCGGGGAGCAAGGGATTGGACATGACGGGACTGCGCCGCCGAGCTTACCAGATCCTCAACCATACCGAGGCCGACGATCGCGCGGCTGTGCTGCTGACCGCCACCCTGGTCGTGCTGATCACGGCCACCGTCGCCGCGATCGTCCTCAAGTCCGAGGCCGGGATCGACACCTTCTGGCACGACTGGTTCGACGCCTTCGAGCTGATCTCGGTCGCGCTGTTCACGATCGAGTACGTCTTGCGGGTGTGGTCGGCGGTCGAGAACGACAATGGCCGCTACCGTCGGCCGCTCGCCGGCCGGCTCCGCTACATGCTGACCCCGCTGGCCCTGGTCGACCTGGTCGCGATCCTGCCCTTCTACTTCAGCTTCCTGATCCCGATGGACCTGCGCTTCATGCGCGTCCTCCGGCTGTTCCTGATCTTCAAGCTGACCCGCTATCAGGCGTCGATGAACCTGTTGGCCAAGGTCCTGCGCAACGAGGCTGGGCCGATCGCCGCCGCGATGTTCGTGCTCGCGATGCTGCTGATCATTGCGGCGAGCTTTGGCTATCTCGCCGAGCGCCAGGCCCAGCCGCAGGTCTTTGCCAGCATTCCGGACGCCATGTGGTGGGCGATCGTGACCATGACCACGGTCGGCTACGGCGACATGGTGCCGGTGACGCCGTTCGGTAGGGTGGTCGGCGGCGTGATCGCGGTCATCGGTCTCGGCATGGTCGCCCTGCCCGCGGGCCTGCTCGCGTCGGGCTTCTCCGAGCAGCTCCACGAGCGTCGGCGCGAGTTCGAGGCGGCGGTCAATCGGACCCTTGCCAGGGGCATGATCACCCCGGACGAGGGCGACGAGCTGAAGGAGATCCGCGGCCGGCTCGGCCTGAGCGACCATCAGGCCGCCGAGATCGTACGCCTGATCGCGCATCGGCGGGCGGCGGCGCGTTGCCCGCATTGCGGCGAGCTTTTGGCACCGACTGCCGAGCCCACCGGCCTCGATTCGGGCCGGCCCTGAGGAGCCTCCGACCGGCGCGCGGTCCCGGTCGGGCCCGTCAGGCGGCCTGAAAGCGGACCTTGGCGACCTGCTCGATCGCCTGCGCCATGGTCGGCTCGACCTCCAGCTGGGCGCGGATCTGCTCGAGGATCTGCAGCTCGTTGCGACGCAGGCGGTTGTCGGCCGCGATCACGTCGCAGGCGATCGCATAGGCGGTATCGCGCAGCTGCGGTGGCAGCGCCTCGCGGATCATGCCGAACACCCGGTCGCGGCCGCCGGCCTGCACCAAAAGGTCGGAGCAGGCGCTGGCCATAGCGGTCGCCGCCGCCCGGCCGACGCCCCGAAAGATCGGCAGATGGTTGATCAGATCGCCGATGATCCCGATCTCCGCCTCGTCGATCTCGTGATCCGCTTCGGCGGCCGCCACCATCGTGTACACCAGGGCTTCTTGCACACTGAGCATCGAGGTCTCCTCATCGGGCAACGCCACGCCGCCGCCCCATCGCTTGCCGCTCCCCTGGTAGCGCGGCTCGATTGAGGTTTGATGAATCGCCGGTGCTCCAGCCTCGGCCCTCGCCGCGGCGGCGCCCGCACGATCCCGCCGGTGGTCAATCGGAGGCCAACGACTTGGTCCCAGCCTCCTCCCGGGCGGGCGCGCCGCGCCAGCTGCCAGACCCGATCCGAGGCCGTTAAACGAACGCTAGTGATTGACGGCTAGTACCAGGAAAGTCCCGACGTTCGCGCCTGGTCGGCGGGGGTCGGTGGCGCGGATCCGGGCGCGCGGCGGTGGGGCAACGCGAGCAAGAGGCCTGAGCGCATGAGCGTCTCGGCAGAGATCCTGGAGCACGGCGAGGTCGGCCGGGCGGCGCCGGGCCGGGCCGGGTCGACGCTCGCCGGTCGGCGTCGCCTCGCCGCGCTGCGCCCGCCGGTGCCCTGGCTCGTCACCTGGGTCCTGGCGGGCTCGCTGGCGGTGACGGTCCTGACCTCGCAGCTCGAGCGAAGCGCCAGCGCGGAGACCGCCCGAGCGCGCTTCGAGTTCCGCAACACCGAGATCATGCGGGCGATTCACGGCCGGATGGCGGCCTGCGAGGAGGTGCTGCGCGGCGGCCTCGGCCTGTTCGCCGCCAGCGGCGAGGTGAGCCGGGCGGCCTGGCGGAGCTACGTCGATGCCTTGCGCATCGAGCAGAACTTCCCGGGCATCCAGGGGATCGGCTACAGCCTCTGGGTCCGGCCCGAGGACAAGGACGCCTATAGCGACCGCATCCGGGCCGAGGGCTTCCCCGAGTTCGCCATTCACCCGACCGGCGCCCGCGACGAATACACCTCGATCACCTACCTCGAGCCGTTCGACCAGCGCAATCGGCAGGCATTCGGCTACGACATGTGGTCCGAACCGGTGCGCCGGGCGGCGATGCAGCAGGCGCGCGACAGCGGCAGCGCGGCAATCTCCGGCCGGGTCACCCTGGCGCAGGAGATCGACCGCGACGTCCAGACCGGCTTCCTCATGTACCTCCCCTACTACGGCCGCCCCCACGAGGACGGCCAGGGCGCGCCCGTGACCGTGGCCGGGCGGCGCGCCGCCCTGGCAGGCTTCGTCTACAGCCCGGTTCGCATGAGCGACCTGATGGCGGGCATCGTCGGCGATCTCAGCGACGTCCGGCTCGAGATTTACGACGGCAGCGAGCTCGGCCCTGGCAGCCTGATGTACGACAGCGCCGCCGCCGATGCGCGCGTTTCCCCGCCGCCCCCGGCGCGCTTCGAGACCGCGCTGCCCCTCGACATCGACGGCCACGTCTGGACCGCTCGCCTCACCAGCCTGCCGGTGTTCGAGGCGATGGTCGCCGACCAGCGCCCGGCCATCGTCCTGATCACCGGGTCCCTGATCAGCATTCTGCTCGCCAGCGTCGTGCTGGCGATCGGCCATGGCCGCGTCCGGGCCAAGGCGCTCGCGCGGGAGCGCGACCACCGCGCCCGCGAGCTGGCGAAGTCGAATGCCGAGCTCGAGCGGTTCGTCGACGTCGCCTCGCACGACCTCGAGGCGCCGCTGCAGGCGATCGACAGGCTGGCCGGCTGGATCGAGGATCATCTCGGCCAGCGGCTCGCGGGCGAGGCGCGCGACAACATGAACCTGCTGCGCGCCCGGGTATACCGGCTCGAGGCCCTGCTGGCCGACCTGCTGCAGTATTCCCGCGTCGGCCGGGTCGAGATCGAGACCGAGACCGTCGACAGCGGCCGGCTGGTCTGCGACCTGTTCGACATGGTCAACGTCGAGCGCGGCTTCAGCCTTGCGGTCAGCAGCGACATGCCGCGCCTCGAGACCGCCCGGACTGCGCTCGAGCAGGTCTTCTCCAACCTCCTGGCCAATGCGATCAAGCATCACGATCGGCCGTCCGGCCAGCTGACGGTCGGGGTGCGCGACATCGGCCGCTGCTACCGGTTCAGCGTCACCGACGACGGCCCGGGGATCCCGCCGCAGGACCACGAGCGCGTCTTCCAGGCCTTCCAGACGCTCCGGCCCCGCGACCAGGTCGAGGGCAGCGGCATGGGTCTGGCGATCGTCAAGAAGCTGCTCGAGCAGCAGGGCGGCAGGGTCACCCTCGAATCCGACGGCATCGGCCGCGGCGCGACCTTCCGCTTCGACTGGCCCAAACGATGGCGGCGATCCGCGGCGCCGTTCCGGTGACCGAGGCCCACTGCAGCCGGCCCTGATTGTTTTTGACACGTCCGATCACATCGGCTTTGCCTGTCCCATCGTGGCAAGACCGGAGCCGGGTGGGCGGATGCGCCAGCGTCGTGGCACGCGAAGGGGCCCTGTGCCCCTCGTCGACGCCGTCTGGGCACGGCGGGTGGTCGCGGAGCTCGACCGTGCCGGACAACCCGCCTCAGAGCTCCTGAGTGACGTGGGCCTCAGTCGTGAGCAATTGACCGCGCCCGACGCGCTGATTCCGTTCGATGCCCATGTCGCGCTGTTCGAGAACGCGGCGCAGGCCCTGCACGAGCCGTGCCTCGGGTTCCGCCTGGGCTCGGCGGTCGGGCTGACCGAGGCCGGCCTGGTGGCCTACGTCATCCTGAATTCGCATGACCTGGGCGGGGCGCTGCGCAACCTCTGCCGCTACCTTCCGATCCTGACCGAGGGGTATGTGTGCGGGCTGCGCCGCGAAGCCGGCGAGGTGCGGCTGATCTTCTCCGCGGTGGATCCCGCCGGGATGGGCAGCCGGCAGCTGCCCGAGTTCGGCGCCACGCTGATGGTTCGAGTGTGCGATGCGATCACCGGTCATCGTGTGCGGCCTCTGCGGGTCGAGCTGCGTCACGAGACCGCCTGCCCCATGCTGGCCCGCCATCTCGGCCTGCCGGTGACGGTTGACCAGCCGCACTCCGCGCTGGTCCTGGACGCCGCGTCGCTCGCGGTGCCGGTCGTCAACGCCGACGCCCGCCTGCTCGACCTGCTGCGGCGCTATGCCGACGAGGTGCTGGAGCGACGGGCGGGCAAGGACGACCTGGTGGCCCGGGCCGAGCGCTGGATCCTCGAAAACCTCCATACCGGCCAGGTCGGCGTGGCACGATTGGCCCGCAGCCTCGGCATGAGCGACCGGACCATGGCGCGGCGCCTGGCCGAAGGCGGGCTTACGCCGGCCGGCCTGGTCGAGGAGCTGCGCCGGCAGCTCGCCAACAAATACCTTGCCGAGCGTGCCTTTCCGCTCGGACGCATCACCTACCTGCTCGGCTACAGCGACCTCAGCGCGTTCACGCGAGCGGTCCGGCGATGGACCGGACGGACGCCGTCGGAGTGGCGGGCGGAGCTGTTGCAAAGCCCCAAGTCCCTGGCATCACCGGCGGCGCAGCAGTGAGCGGCGCCGTTCATCGAAAGGCGTTCGTGGCCGGAAATGTCAAATGATTGGCGGTCGCCGCTAACGACGCAGCGGCGCCGGGTCGCCATTTTGCGCGCTCGTCGATGGGCGAGCTCCAAGATCTGACCGACGCGGACGCTGCGGAAACCTCTGGCGGTGATCGCCTGGCCGCCGCTTCACTCCGGCGTGGCAGGATGCTGCTCCGGCTCCTGGCCCGCAAGCAAGTAAGACCGGCCAAGGACTTGTCACCGTCTTCCGCCTGCTTACCTGAGCACCGGGAGAATTCGAGACGTTGGCACGATCAATCTTGGCGTCGAGTTCTTGGATCGTCATCGGTCTCTCTGCGAAAATGAGGAGTCAACATGGAAGTCCGGATTGCCATCGCCGTCGAATCCGATCAGCAGCGGTGGGTCGCTTACGGCGCCAGCGATACCCCAGAGCGTGAAGTCATGGCCACCGTCCGCGAGATCGTGGCCGGCCACCCGGTCACGATGTGGCTCGAAGTGCAGTTGCCCGAGGAGCCGGCTACGGTTCCGGCTCGCATTGTGCTGCACAGCCCGAAATACACCTGCTGAGCACCGCGTCGATGGCGGCGGACGAAGTGGGTCTTCAGGCGAGGGCGAGATCGAACAGCCGGCCGAGCCCGGGGCGGCGGTCGCCGATGCCGGCGAGCCGCAGGCAATGCCAGGCGAGCGCATGGTTGCTCGAGGTCACGGGTTTTCCGAGGTCGGCCTCGATCGCCGCGACCGCATCGACCAGGCGCAGGCTCGTGCAGGACACGAACACGCCCTCGACCTCGGGCGCGCCGCCGAGCCGGAGCGCCGCGTCCCGGATCGAGGCGGCATCGATGCGCGCCGCCCGCCGGTCGTCCTCTTCGTTGAACGAGCCCATCACCGGCACCGCGAAGCCGCGCGCCTCGATGTAATCACGCATGAAGCGGTTGATGTCGTCGCGATAAGGCGTCAGCAGCGCGAGCCGCCGCACGCCCTGCGCCCGGAACGCGGCGAAAGCGGCGGTGATCGGGGTCGTGCAGGCGATCTCGGGGCGGACGCTCCGGACCAGCTCGAACACCCGCTCCTCGCCGATCACCATCGAGGCCGAGGTGCAGCCGAAGCCCACGACGTCGAGCGGCAGGCCGGGCAGGATCAGGCCCGCCGCCTCGGCGAGCCGCGCCTCCATCGCCTTCAGCGTCGCCGGCGTGATCGCGGCATCGTTCAGAATCCGGCTCTCGTAGAAGGCGACCCCCGGCAGATCCAGGAGCCGGCGGCATTCATGCTCCAGCGTCTGGTCGGTCGCGAGCACGATCAACCCGATCGCCGCCCGCTCGGCGATGCCGTGGTCGAGCCGGTGCGGCAGATGCTGCTCGTTGATTCGGGGTTCGTCGAGCCCGGTCGTCATGGTCGCCATCGGTGCGGTCCGCTTCAGCCGGCAAACATCAAAAAGAGCCCGGCCGCGATCATCAGCCCGCCGCTCACGCGGCCGACCAGGTCGCCCCGCGGCAGGATCTTCTCCAGCAGCACGAAGATCGCCAGCGCGGCGATCCAGAGCAGGTTCATGACCCCGAACACGAACAGCATCGCCATCAGCACCCAGCAGCAGCCGACGCAGTAGAGGCCGTGGTGCAGGCCCATCCGGAAGGCGCCCGCGCGGCCGGGCCGCCAGTGGTGGGCAAGAAAGGTGATCGGCGCCCGGCAGTGGACCAGGCAGACGTTCTTGAGCGGGGTCCATTGGTAGACGCCGGCCAGGATCAGGAGGCCGCCGCCGAGCCAGGGGCTGGCGCTGACCATCATCGGCGACAGCAGCGCCGCCCGCTCGAGCGCCCCATTGAGCAGCGGTCGCGCCAAGGCTGAACAACGCCCAGGCGGCGAGATAGCCCGCGGCAAAGACGCCGGTCGCGGCCAGGCTCGCGCCCTTGGCCTCCTGGCGCTCGCGCACCCGATCGTAGAGCAGGATCATCGGCGCAGCACTCGGCAGCATCATGCCGACCATCATGATCGCCCACATCAGGAACATCAGGACGAAATAGCCCGCGCTCCAGACGCGCAGCGCCGGCATCGCCATCCCGGCCATGGCGCCGCCCGACATGTCGCCCATGCCGCCGCCCGACATGTCGCCGCTCATGCCCGCGGCCAGCCAGACCAGATAGAGCCAGGCAAGCACCGTCACCCCGATCACGCCGGCCAGCGCCGGCAGCCGGTCACGGCGCAGGATCAGGGGCAGGATCGGTTCGCCGTCGGCGATGCGCTCGGCCGTGTTCGGGGCCATCGATCAGCCCTCGACGATCCCGTAAGGACCATAGGCAACGTGGGTCAGGCAGGCGTAGCAGTCGCGGTTCGCGAAGCCGAGCTCGTCGCCCGCGCCGGTGAAGCTGCCGCTCGCCATCTCCGCCTCGCGGAACTCGAAGCCTTCCGGCAGGCGGATCAGAGCGCGGTGCGGCCGGCCGGTGACCGGGTTCCGGATCGGCTCGATGGCGAGCGCCACCACCCCCGGCACCTCGAGCTCGCCGGTGCGCGCCTCGAGATCGCAGGCGAACGCGATCGGCGCGAACACCGGCTCGAGCTCGCGCGCGATGGTCGACCCATAGATGTTGTAGACGGTGGTCGGCACCTGCTCCTTGCCGCCCAGGATCGTGAGCAGCGCGTCGCGCTGCGCGGCGCTCGCGCGCTCGTCGAAGATGCCCTGGACCACCCCGCCGCCCTCGTGCACCGGCCCCGGCCAGCGATAGCGGGCGGCGACCACCAGGCCATCGAGGCGGAGGTCGCCGAAATGGCCCTCCTCGATCAGATGCGCCTCGAGCCCCTCGCAGGGGCCCCGGGTCGGACGGCCGTTGAACTCGCAGGGGCAGCCGTAGTCGCAGTTGCAGGACCCGATCTTGGGTCCCTTGATCAGCCAGTCGACGTACGCCATCGCAGCCTCCCTGGCCGGGACTTTAGCCGCTCTTGCCCGCTGCCGTCGAGGCCTGTCGGGCGAAGCCACTTTCCAGACGCGACCGGCGCCGCTATGTAGCGAGCCGGCGCATCCCAACCAGCGAGCGGTCGATGGCAAAGGCGGAATTTTCGGCAGGCGGTTTCGTCACCCGCTGGCTGGTCGCGCTCGCGTTGGTGATGGTGACCTTCAACCCGACCTCCTGGTCCTACATCAGCTGGCTGCGCGCCGACTGGCCCGGCGACAACCTGCCGCTCAAGGCGCTTGCCGGCGTGGTCCTGCTGATCATCTACGTGATCTTCCTGAGCTCGACCTGGCGCGCGATCGGCCCGCTCGGCCTGTTCCTGACCACGCTGTTCTTCGCCGCCCTGCTCTGGGTGCTGATCTTCTACGGCTGGCTCGACCCGCACCAGGCGACCCTGATGACCTGGGTGCTGCTGGTGGTGATCGCGACCATCCTCGCGATCGGCATGTCCTGGTCGCACATCCGTCGCCGCATGTCGGGCCAGCTCGACGTCGATCGCGTCGACGAGGATTAGCCTCTCAGCGCACCAGCCCGTGCTGGGTCATGTGCAGCATCGCGAAATGGCCGTGGCCGCGCGTCCAGTCCAAGCGGCACCAGGCCCGTGGCTTTGGTCGTCGAGCTGCCGAACTCGGCCTCGGCATACTCGAAGCCGTGCGGCAGCACGACCCGCGCCCGGTGCGGCTCGCCGGTGACCGGGTTGCGGATCGGCTCGCCGATCGTCTCGATCAGGCCCGGGATGGCGACGCGGCCGGTGCGCGCCTCGATGTCGACCGCGAACTCGATCGGCTTGAACAGAGGCTCGTGCACGGTGTCGATCACGGCCGCGAAGACATTGAAGATCGTGGCGCCGGGCTCGGTCTCCTCGCCGGCCAGAATCTTCAGAATCGCCTCACGCTGGCGGGCGTCGGCGCGCTCGTCGAGCACCGGCTGAGCCGCACCCTTGCCCTCGTGGATCGGGCCGGGCCAGCCGAACATGCCGGCCCAGACCAGCCCGTCGAGGCGGACGTCGCCGAAATGGCCGCGCTCGATCCGCATCGCGACCGCCGCCCGGCAGTGACCATGGGTCGGCAGCGCGTTGAACTGGCAGGGACAGCCCCAGTCGCAATTGCAGGCCGACAACTCCGGCCCCCGGATCTCCCAGTCGACGTAGGCCATGCTCTGTCCCCCTCTAGCTCATCAGGCGTTCGACGCGCCACGCGCGATAGATCTAGGCCGGGCTAGCGCAACGTCAAACCGTCGAGCGGCAGATCGGGGGCGCGGCCGGCGATCAGATCGGCGGTGATCCGCGCCGTGCCGCAGGCCATGGTCCAGCCCATGTGGCCGTGGCCGGTGTTGTAGTAGAGGTTTTCGAACTTGCCGCGGCCGAGCACCGGCGTGCCTTCCGGGGTCATCGGCCGGAGACAGGCCCAATACTGCGGCCGCGCATAGTCGGCGCCGCCCGGGAACAGGTCCCGGAGCGCCCTGAGCATGCTCGAGAAGTCGGCCGGCCGGTGGCTGGTATCGTAGCCCGCGAACTCGGCGATCGCGGTCGAGCGCACCCGGTCGCCGAGCCGGACGTAGGCGCAGAGGTTGTCCTCGTCGACGCCGCCGACGGTCGGTGGATTGTTGGCGCCGGCGATCGGCAGGGTCAGCGAATAGCCCTTGATCGGGTAGACCGAGAGCCGCTCGCCGAGCCCCTGCGTGAGCAGCGGGCTGTAGCTGCCACAGGCGAGCATGTAGAGGTCGGCGCGCATCTCACCTCGATCGGTCAGGACCCGCTCGACCCGATCGCCGCCCGCCTCGATGCCCGAAATCGTGGTGCCGTAGCGGAAGCTGGCGCCGCGCTCCGCGCACAGCGCCGCGAGCGCGCGGCTGAACTTGCAGGCATCGCCGCTCTCGTCGCCCGGACTGTAGATCGCGCCGGCGATTTTTTCCCTGGCTGGCGCCAGCGCCGGATCGATCGCAGCCGCCCGGTCGCGATCGATGACCTCGAGCTCCTGCCCGGCCTCGCGCAGGATCTGCATATTGGCGGCGCCGCGATCGAGGGTCGCCTGCGAGCGGTGCAGATAGAGGACGCCGCGACGCTCGCCGTCGTAGGCGACCCCGGTCCGGGCGACCACGTCCTGGAGCGCCGCCTGGGCATAGCGGCAGAGCCGGTGCTTGATCCTCGTGTTGCGCTTGGCGCGCTCGCTCGTGCACTGGGCCAGGAACTGCAGCGACCAGCGCCAGAGCGCGGGCTCCGCCCGGAACCGGAAGCGCAACGGTTGATCTTTCTGAAACAATGACTTGAGCAGAATTTTTGCGGCTTTGGGCGAAGCCCAGGCGAAGGCGTGGCCGGGCGCCACCAGGCCGGCGTTGGCAAAGCTGGTCTCGGAGGCCGCCTCGGCCTGGCGGTCGACCACCGTGACCTCGTGGCCGTCCTCGAGCAGCTGCCAGGCGGCGGTGACGCCGGCGACGCCGGCGCCCAGGATCAGCACATGCATGACCGCCGGCTCAGTCGCGCGCCGCGGTCACCATGATCTCGACGTTGTATTGCGGCACCGCGAGCTTGCTCTCGACGCAGGCCCGGCACGGCGGATTGCCGGGCACCACCCAGGCATCCCAGACCTGGTTCATCTCATCGAAGGTCTTGATGTCGGTGAGCCAGATGTTGGCGGACAACAGCTTCGACTTGTCAGTCCCGGCCTGGGCCAGGAGGCGATCGATGATCGCAAGGATGTCCTTGGTCTGCTCGGCCACCGACTTGCCGCCGGCGTTGCGCGCCACCTGGCCCGCGAGATAGACCGTGTCGCCGTGGACCACCATCTGGCTCATCCGCGATCCGACGTCGAAGCGCTTGATGCTCATGGCCGTTTCCTCCCCTGATTGCTGGTTTGATCGCCGAGACTAGGCGGCCAGGCGCCGTTTGTCCAAGGCGCCGTGGCCCTGCTATGCTGGAAACAGCGGCAGATACGCCGCTCAGGCCCCGATCCGGGTACCGACCTTGATCGCCCACGGCATCCGGGAGTTCTGCGAGGTGCTGCGCCATTTCGTGCGCACCGGCGCGACCGAGGCGTGACTTTTCGCGCTCCAGCTGATTTCTTACCGGCTGCGTGGCAACCACCAGGCAGGAGAGGCAGGATGAAGCGTCGCGATCTCGTCAGGGCCGTGGGTGCCGGCGGAGCGCTGATCGGGGCAGCGGCGGCCGCATCGAGCTTCCCGGCACCGGCGATCGCCCAGGGCATCAGGCAGTTCAAGATGGTCACGACCTGGCCCAAGAATTTTCCGGGGCTCGGGACCGGCGCCGAGCACCTCGCCCAGCGCATCACGACGATGTCCGAGGGCAGGATCGTGGTCAAGGTGTTCGCGGCCGGCGAGCTGGTGCCGGCGTTCCAGTCGTTCGACGCGGTCGCGAGCGGCAACGCCGAGATGAGCCATTCGGCCTCCTATTACTGGCAGGGCAAGTCGCCGGCGTTCAGCTTCTTCGCCGCGGTGCCGTTCGGCCTGGAGCCGATCGAGCACGCGTCCTGGGTCGCCTATGGCGGCGGCCAGGAGCTCTGGGACGAGCTCTCGGCGCGGTTCGACATCAAGCCCTTCCTGCGCGCCTCAACCGGGCCGCAGATGGGCGGCTGGTTCCGGAAGGAGATCAACACGGTCGACGACTATCAGGGGCTCAAGTTCCGCATGCCGGGGCTGGGTGGCGAGGTCCTGCGCCGGCTCGGCGCCGCGGTCGTCAACCTGCCCGGCGGCGAGATCTTCCCGGCCCTGGAGTCGGGCACGATCGACGGCACCGAATGGGCCGGCCCCTGGCACGACATGGCGTTTGGCTTCTACAAAGTGGCAAAGTTCTACTACTGGCCCGGCTGGCACGAGCCCGGCACGACCGGCGAGGTCCTGATCAACAAGAAGGTCTGGGAGGGGCTCGACAAGACCGAGCAGGCGATGCTCGAGGCCGCGATCGAGGCCGAGGCCTGGCGCGAGTACGCCGAGATCAACGCCAGGAACGCCGACTCGCTCAAGGTCCTGGTCGAGGAGCACGGCGTCGAGCTGCGCCGCTTCAACGACGACCTGCTGAAAGAAATCGGCCGCGTGTCGGGCGAGGTCGTGGCCGAGATCGGCAAGTCCGATCCGATGACCCTCAAGGTCTACGACAGCTACATGGACTTCCGCAGCAAGGCGATCAACTGGTCGGCGATCGCGGACCAGGGCTACTACAACGCCCGCTCGCTGCCCTTCCAATACGGCTGATTCTCCGAACGGGGGCTTGTGCCCGCCCCCACGCCTGGGTCAGGATCGCCGACCGCAGTCCCCTGGTTGGTAAAGTGGGAAAAAAAGAAAAAATGCCTAAAGTCCTGATCATCGGCCCGTTTCACGCGGACGGCATGAAGCTCTTCGAGGCCCGCCCCGAGGTCGCGCTTGCGATCGTCGACGGCTCGAACGAGGCCGAGACGGTGGCGCAGATCGGTGACGCCGACGCCGTCACGATCCGCACCTCGCTGCTGCCCGCCTCGGTGATCGAGCAGGCCCTGCGCCTGAAAGTCGTCTCGCGCCACGGCGTCGGCTACGACAACATCGACGTCGCCGCCCTCACCGCCCGTAAAATCCCGCTCGCGATCGCGGCCGACGCCAACGCGACCGCAGTCGCCGAGCATACTTTGTATTTCATGCTGGCGCTGGCCAAGCAGGGCCTTGCTTATGACCGCGCAACCCGGGAAAGCCGCTGGGCGGTGCGCAACAGTCTGGACTCGGTCGACCTGCTCGGCCGCCGGGTCCTGGTCATGGGCTTCGGCCGGATCGGCCGCGAAGTGCCAAAGCGCTGCGCCGCCTTCGGCATGACGGTCACCATTTATGACCCCTACGTCCAGGCCAACATCATCGAACAGTCCGGCGACTACCGCTCGATCCCCGACTTCGAGGCAGCCCTCCCGGAGACCGACATCCTGACGGTCCACATGCCACTCGGCCCGGACAGCAACGAGCCTGATCGGTTTTTCCGAACTTGCCGCGCTGCCCCCGCACGCCTTCGTCATCAACGCCGCCCGCGGCGGCATCATCGACGAACCCGCCCTCTACGACGCCCTGACGACCGGCAAAATCGCGGGCGCCGCCCTCGACGTCTTCGACCAGGAACCGCCCCCCGAGGACCACCCGCTCTTCACCCTCGACAACGTGATCCTGACCCCCCACAGCGCGGGCCTCAGCAAGGAAGCCGCGATCCGCATGGCGATCTCCACCGCCCGCAACGCGCTGGCCGGCATCGACGGCAAGCTCGACCCGTCGATGGTCGTCAACCGCGAGGTCCTGTGAAGGCTCGCGGGCACCGTACGTTCCCCGCTCTCCGAAATCGCCGGCAAGGGTCTGCGGGGCCTGGGCTCGCTCAGAGATGGCGCGGCACGTCCATGCGCCGGTGGAGGATGCGGACGACGTCGATGCCGCCGGCGATCTCGCGGTAGAAGATCACGTGAGCGCCACTCGCGTGCTTCCGATAGCCCCGCCGTATGGCGCCGGCGGACCGCCCGAGCCGCGGGTTTTGCGCGAGCAGCTCGAGCGCGGCCTGGATCTGGCGCAGATAGCGCTCCGCCTGATCGCGCCCCCAGCGGCTCTGCGTATGGTCCCAGATCTCGCCGAGATCGGCCTCTGCCCGCGGCGAAAGGACGTAGGGCATCTACCGATCGGCGGACCGCCTGGCTTCGATGAAGGCATCGAAATCGAACGCCTTCGAGGGCCCGCTCTGCTCGCCCTCGATCAGCGCGCCGCGCAGCGCCTCGAGCCTAGCCTCGTGCTCCTCCAGGAACTCCAGCGCCGCACGCACGACCTCGCTCGCGGAGCCGTAGCGGCCTGCCGCGATCTGCCGGTCGATGAACCCGACGAGACGCTCGTCAAGCGTAACCGAGGTGCTCTTCGCCATCACGAACCTCCGCGCCACAGGATACCACCGCGGCCCGGATGCTGGTAGCCTGCTTGGAGACGTGGCGCGGTCAGGCCCCACGCCTCGTCATCGCCGCCGCCCGCTCGATGTCTTCGACCAGGAACCGCCGCCCGAGGACCACCCGCTGTTCCGCCTCGACAACGTGATCCTCACCCCCTACAGCGCCGGCCTCAGCAAGGAAGCCGCGATCCGCATGGCCATCTCCACCGCCCGCAACGCCCTCGCCGCCCTCGCCGCCCTCGCCGCCCTCGCCGCCCTCGCCGCCCTCGCCGCCCTCGCCGCCCCTCGCCGCCCTCGCCGCCCTCGCCCGCCCTCGCCGCCCTCGCCGCCCTCGCCGCCCTCGCCGCCCTCGACGGCAAGCTCGACCCCTCGATGGTCGTCAACCGCGAGGTCCTTTGAGATTTCGGGCCATGCATTTGCGAGCACGTTCATTTCGCTCGGATGACACGTGCCGACTGCGTGATCCTGGTCGTTTTGTACCGCCAAGATGCCCCGACGGCAACTCCGGCGCGAAGTTCAATAATCAAGAATTGCCAGATTTCATGAGCCCGGTCCATCCTGGCGTTGCGACGTCCGATCGACTTCGTCGTCGTCGCCGCGCGTTGGCTGGGCCGCCGGCGAGCCACGACGAAACCCCAATCCCACTGGTAACAGCGAGGCAACGAGTTCAACAACAACTCCCAGAACCCCAATCATTGGCGAATTTCTAACAGCAAATGATGCTCCCGCTACGTATACTGCGGTTCCAGGCAGCCAGGATTGCCAGGGAATCGACACACAGAGGTTGCACACAATCATCAAAGAGGTGAAAAACCATTGTATTTGAGACGATTTA
Organism: uncultured Alphaproteobacteria bacterium; assembly: GCA_963757395.1. Taxonomy (GTDB): domain Bacteria; phylum Pseudomonadota; class Alphaproteobacteria; order Geminicoccales; family Geminicoccaceae; genus DATAOG01. Next base: position 103,577 of record CAVWRK010000018.1, on the reverse strand, counting down.
GTGAAAAAACCGATAAAGCTAAGGAACAGTCCCGATGCGACTAGGATTCCGCCGGCTACACTGCGGACGGTCGATCCTCCCAGTAGTGCAGCCTAGCTTACGCACGTCATCGGACAATGTCGAAACAATAATATCTACATTTTCTTTCGATTTTCCTACAACTGAAAGAGATCGTATGGTATCACCAAGAGTTAAATCGATCTGATAAACGGGCGATTTTCTGTTGAAGCGACATAGTAATAATGAACGTAGGTAGTAACTTCCGGCCCACTTAATAGAGAGGTGTTAGAGAAGTCATTTTCTATCATAACGCTGATGTCTCCTGCGTCAAGTTTCAACCACTCGATAAGCGGCGAAATGTTATTCTCTTTAAAAGCCAAGTCACGCAGATTTCTTATACGCGCAAGGAGCGCACTGAGGTTCGAATAGGTTAGATTTAGAGCACAATAGCTGTCAGAGCGACTGAACGTATGGCCTGTCGACTGGGTCGCAGTTGTAGCAACAGTCATCCCGACAAGACCGAGTATGATCGCCCTGATCGTATTCATGATCTCGGCGTTAGGTCTTTGCCTCAGGGGTCAGGTCTTGCATTCAAGCATACATACCGGGTAAGGCGCAGTCACCCGAAGAACGCTTTGACCAGGAGTGCCAGCACGCCGCCGATCGTGATGGCGTGCATCCAATTCATGAGCCGGAGCTCGGCCTTGATCACGGCTATGTTCTGGATGAGTGCGATGAACTTCTCCTCGACGAGCGCGGCGACACGTTTTTCGAGCGCACCCAGCCGGCGCTCGACGTCGTCCAGCCGTTGCTCGACCCGGTCGAACCAATGCTCCCGGCCGGTGAGGCTCGCGGCCGCAGCGCGCGCCTTCTCCTCGGAAGCGCCAGCCTCCTTGAGGGCGTCGTAGACCTCGACCAGCGCCGTGCTCATGCGCTCATCTATGGCTCCTAACCGACGGGCGATCAAGCGTTCCCCGTCCGGCGCAAGCGCCGGCTGATGCCGGCCGGCGCGTTGCCGCTGACGTCGTTGTCACATGAAGGGCTGGGCTTTACGCTTGATTGGAAGGCGAAACGGCACCGAGACGTCGAGGAGCAGCCATCCGCCGGAGGAAAAGTGCATGACGGGCACACTGAGGCTCGCCGCCAGACCGGGACCGATTGTCGTCGATCCGGCGAGCACCGCCGTCATCGTCGTCGATATGCAGAACGAATTCGGCTCCAGGGGCGGCATGTTCGACCGGGCCGGGATCGACATCTCCGGCATCCGCAGGGCCATCGGCCCTACTGCCGAGGTCCTGGCCACCGCCCGCCGCCTGGCGATCCGAATTGTCTACCTCGAGATGGGATACCGCGCCGATCTTTCGGATCTGGGTGCTCCGGATTCCCCGAACCACGTGCGGCATCTGCGCATCTTCGGAGTCGGCGAGACCGTCCCAACTCCACAGGGCAGGCCAGGGCGGGTTCTGATCCGCGACACCTGGGGAACCGACATCGTCGACGATCTGGATGCCGCGCTGGGCCGGCGATGTCGTCATCTACAAGACACGTTTCAGTGGCTTCTATCAGACCGAACTGGATTCCATCCTCAGGCGTCGGGTATCAAGCTCCTCGTCGCTCGCGGGGTGCACGACGAGCGTGTGCGTCGAGTTCGACCATCCGCGACGCCTTCTTCAGAGATTACAGCTGTGTGCTGCTGACGGATTGCACGAGCGAGCCCATCGCCCATGATGCCGCGCGAAGCAACCATGACGCCTCAGTTGCGCTGATCGAAACCCTTTTCGGCTGGATCTCCACGTCCGAGCAGTTCGTGAACGCAGCGGCAGAAGCCGCGGCGTCCGTGTGAAGCCGTGGCAGGCAGATACGGATTCCCCTGATCGGTTCCGCCGGCATTTCGCCGGAGACGGTAGGCGAGTCCGCCGGAAGTCTTCCAGACGGCGGCGAGGATCGCCGCCAGCTTCTCACGACCGGGCGCGGCCGGGTTCCGGTCGCCCGCTACCTCTCACCTGCGATAACGCGCCGGCATCTGCGGGTTGTTGGCGGGGTTGGTGTCGTGTTTGGCCAGGCGGGTGATCAGCGGGCCGCCGACCAGCGGGCGGAGGTCGGCTTCGAGGGCGTCGGCTCTTTCCCGGGAATAGACCTCGGCGCCGCCGACGTAGAGCGTGAACGATCTTTGGTATTTTTGCCGTTTTGCGGGCTGTTCGATCGTGTCCTTGGTCCATTGGTAAAGTGGGAAATTTTCCGGGCCCTGGCGCTCCGCTTCGGCGACGTAGTCGGCGAACGCGTCGTATTGGCTTTTGAGCTTCGCGTGGTGTCTGGCGAGGATGGCCGCGAGCGGCCGGAGCGCCGGGCCCTCGGGGTCGCGTCGCGCGACCTCGGCAACCTCGTCCGGCAGGTCGACGCGCAGTTGGTACTTCCAGTCTCCGCTCATGGGCAGCCTCTCGCGGTTCCGGCGTCGCCGTGGCTTGCCATTCCAGCACAGGTCCGGGTCCCGAGCGCAACGGGATTTTGCCGCCCGGGCACCAGGTCCGGGACGTTCCGCCGGAGGCGCGAGCGCACGAAAGTGTAGCCTGTGGCGCATGGAGCGCTCCAGTCAACTCCAGAATTGCATCAATCGCGATGACCGGGAGCGGTCGGGTGAAGCCAATCGTCTCAGTGGGTTAAACGATTCGAGGGCATTCGTCGCGGATGCGATGGACTGACTTGAGGCTGATCCCCTGGAGCGGCGAGGGCGGCAAGTAGAAAGTGGCGCAGAAGTGACGCATGAGCGCACGAAACTGTCCGATGGCCGGCGCATTCTCGGTCAAGAGATCTCAATCCCGAAGTCGTCCCCGATCAATCATAAGATGCGTATGGTAATGATGTCGTGGATGGTTGGCCCAGATCGATCTTTGGCAAAATCACGCAGCGAGCTCGATTCGCTCTGGTTTGGAGGCCTTTCTTTGGAGACTTCAGCTGGCGGCCTGCAGGGCTTGGAGCTCGGCGCGGACGTTGGCGGAGACAAAACTGGAAACGTCGCCGCCAAGCCGGGCAATCTCCTTGACGAAGCGCGAGGAGGTGAACTGGTTGGTCTCCGATGCGGTCAGGAACACGGTCTCGATGCCAGGCGCCAGGCGGGCGTTGGTCGCCGCCATCTGAAACTCGTACTCGAAGTCGGAGACCGCGCGCAGGCCGCGGATGATTACGTTGGCACCAACCCCGCGCGCGAGGTCGACCAGCAGGCGCTCGAACGGGTGGACCTCGAGCTTGCAGCCGTTGACCCGGTTGGCGGCCATCAGCGCCCTCGCCTCGTGCTCGACCAGGCGCACCCGCTCCTCGAGGGTGAACATCGGCTCCTTGCCGATGTTGACCGCGACCGCGATCACGAGGCGGTCGACCACCTTGGTCGCGCGCCGGATGATGTCGAGATGGCCGTTGTGAATCGGGTCGAAGGTGCCCGGATAAACCCCGGTGCGCGGGACGCTCATTACGGGTTTGCCCGCGCTCACTCGTCGGTCCCGGCGTCGTCCGGCTCGCCGCCGCTCGTGCCATCGCCGTCCGGATCGGCGCTGCCTTCGTCGCCGGCGTCGCCGTTGGCTTCGGCCGCACCCTCGAGGCGGGCGACCGAGACCACGTGCTCGCCCTCGGCGACGTCGAACAGGGTCACCCCTTGGGTGTTGCGGCCGGCGATCCGGATGTCGTCGACCGGGATCCGGATCACCTGGCCGCGGTCGGTCACCAGCATCACCTGGTCGTCGTCGGCGACCGGGAAGGCCGCGACCACCGGGCCGTTGCGCTTGCTGGTCTCGATGTTGATGATCCCCTGCCCGCCCCGGTTGGTGACCCGGTACTCGTAGGCCGAGGTCCGCTTGCCGTAGCCGTTGACGGTGACCGAGAGGATCAGCTGCTGGTGGGCGTCGAGCTCGGCGAGACGATTGGCGCCGAGCATTTCTCGCGCGGCGCGGATCGCGGCTTCGGCCTTCTGCAGCGCCTCCTCGGGGGTCTCGGCGCCGCCGTCCTCGTAGATGTCCTGGCGGCGCCTCGCCGAATCGTAGCGCAGGAAGACGTCCCGCTCCTCGATCGTCAGCTCGACGTGGTCGAGGATCGACATCGAGATCACCCGGTCGCCCCGGGCCAGATCCATGCCGCGCACGCCTTCGGAGGAGCGCGAGCGGAACACGCGCACGCTGCTGCCGGCCGGGAAGCGCACGCATTTGCCGCCCTCGGCCGCGAGCAGCACGTCGTCCGCCCCGGTCGCGACCGCGACGCCAATCAGGTGGTCGCCCTCGTCGAGGCCCATCGCGATCTTGCCGTTCGCGGGCACGAAGATGAAGTCGGCGAGCGCGTTGCGCCGGACCTTGCCGCTCGCGGTCGCGAACACCACCGAGAGCGCGTCATAGGTGCTCTCGTCCTCGGGCAGCGGCAGCACGGCCGTGATCGTCTCGCCGTCTCCGAGCTGCGGGAACAGGTTGATCATGGCCTTGCCGCGCGCCTGCGGGTTGCCCTGCGGCAGCCGGTAGACCTTGAGCTTGTAGACCCGGCCCGCGGAGCTGAAGAACAAGACCGGCGTGTGGGTCACCGCGACGAACAGCTGGGCCAGGAAATCATCGTCGTGGGTCGCCATGCCGACCCGGCCCTTGCCGCCGCGGCGCTGCTCGCGATAGGTCGAGAGCGGGGTGCGCTTGATGTAGCCGAGCCTGGTCACCGTGACGACCATGTCCTCCTTCTGGATCAGGTCCTCGATGTCGATGTCGTAGTCTTCGCCGGTCTCGAGGGTCGTGCGCCGCGGGGTCGCGAAGCGCTCGCGGACCGCGGTCAGCTCGGCCTTCAGCACCTCCAGCAGGCGCTCGCGCGAGCGCAGGATCTGCAAGAGCTCCTTGATTTTGTCGCCGAGCTCGGTCAGCTCGTCGGTGATCTTGCTGCGCTCGAGCTGGGTCAGGCGCTGCAGGCGGAGGTCGAGGATCGCCTGCGCCTGGCGTTCGGACAGGCGGTAGCTGTCGTCCGGGCTGGCCGGTGCGGCATCGTCCGGCGCTTCCTCGGCAAGGCGCAGCAGCGGTGCGACCTCACCGAGCCGCCAGTCGCGAGAGGTCAGCTCGGCCTTGGCGGTCGCCGGATCGGGCGCGCCCCGGATCAGGGCGATCACGGCATCGATGTTGGCGACCGCGACCGCGAGCCCGAGCAAAGTGTGCGCCCGGTCCCTCGCCCGCGCGAGGTCGTAGGCGCTGCGCCGCGCGATCACCTCCTCGCGGAACTCGAGGAAGGCGCGCAGCACCTCGATGAGGCTGAGCTGCACCGGCCGGCCGGCCGCCAGGGCTACCAGATTGACGCCGAAGGTCACCTGCAGCGGTGTGTGCCGGAACAGCTGGTTGAGCACGATGTCCGGGTCGGCGTCGCGCTTGATCTCGATCACGACCCTTGTGCCGTCGCGATCGGACTCGTCCCGGACCTCGGCGATCCCTTCGATCCGGCGCTCGCGCACGAGTTCGCCGATCCGCTCGAGCGTCCGCCCCTTGTTGATCTGGAAAGGCACCTCGGTGACGATGATCGCGTCCCGGTCTTTCCGAACTTCCTCGACGTGGGTCTTGCTGCGCAGCAAGAGGCTGCCGCGGCCGGTGGCATAGGCCTGGCGGATGCCGCCTTGCCCCAGGATGATGCCGCCGGTCGGAAAATCCGGGCCTGGGATCAGCTCGAGCAGCCGCTCGAACGACAGGTCCGGATCGTCGACCAGGGCGAGACAGGCGTCGATCACCTCGCCGAGGTTGTGCGGCGGGATGTTGGTCGCCATGCCAACCGCGATGCCGCCAGCGCCATTGACCAGCAGGTTCGGGAACTGCGCCGGCAGCACGGAGGGCTCGCGGTCGGACTCGTCGTAGTTGGGCCGGAAGTCGACCGTGTCCTTGTCGATGTCGGTGAGCAAAGCATCGGCGGCCAGCGCCAGCCGCGCCTCGGTGTAGCGCATCGCCGCCGGCGCATCGCCGTCCATCGAGCCGAAGTTGCCCTGGCCATCGATCAGCGGCAGGCGCATCGAGAAGTCCTGCGCCATCCGCACCAGCGCGTCGTAGATCGCATCGCCGCCGTGGGGGTGGTACTTGCCCATCACGTCGCCGACGATGCGGGCGCATTTGCGCGGCGGCTTGCCGTGCTCGTAGCCGCCCTCCTCCATCGCGTAGAGGATGCGCCGATGGACCGGCTTCAGGCCGTCGCGGACGTCGGGCAACGCCCGCGCCACGATCACGCTCATGGCGTAGTCGAGGTAGGAGCGCTGCATCTCCTCCTCGATCGGCACGATCTCGAAACGGCGGGGCGGGCTTGTCTCGGCCAAAGCTCAGGCGAATCCAGCTAGGAGTTCGGGGCGCTCTAGCCCGCAGGACGATGGCGCCGCTGATCTAGCAGAACCCCAGCCATCCGACAAGTTTTGCGCTGCAACACGGGCCGGCTGACCTCGCCGGTGGTCCCCGGGCGCAACCTCGGCCTCGATCCGATCGAACGCGCGAGGAGGACTTGAAGCGCTTCTCCGTTTGTGTCACTATAACGACTAACACATGGAGGGGAAGATGACCTCGACCACGCCGCCTCGTCCCGATGCGCAGCCCGCCCGATCCGGGTGCGCTCGTCCGTGAGGACGTGCTCAAGCCGCTCGACCTGACCATCACCAAGGCCGCCCAGATCCTCGGCGGGAGTGTCCCGAATCTGTCGCTGCTATTTGAACGAGCGCATCGACCTGTCGCCGGAGATGGCCCTTCCAAAGCTCGAGGCCGCCTTCGGGCTCGACGCCGACATGCTCATGGGCATGCAGACCGACCACAAGCTGGCCCAGGCACGCGCCCGTCAGGCAGAGATCACCGCCAATATTCGGCTGACGAGTGCCATCAGCACCTTGATCATGGCCGTTGAGTCCATTCGGCACGAAGGACTGCGTCGCTTGTGGGAGAAAGACGATCCGAGCCGCGTCCCCGCGAACAGCACCGACAACCTACGCCGCATGCTGGCTGCCATCAATCGGTCGAGCGCACCGCAAAAGCTGGCCGCGGCCGATTGCCGGGATGGCACGTCCACGCATTGACCGGGGATCTCGCGGGCCGCTGGAGCCTGAGGTTACCGGCAACTGGCGCCTGATCGTCCGTTTCGACGGCGGGGACGCTTTCGATCTCGATCTGGTGGACTATCACTGAGTCGAAGGTGGTCCTCGGCTGGCTGCCCGGGGCGGCCCCTCGAGTGGCGGCAGGGACAGCAGGTAGTCGGCAATCGCGGCGCGGTCGTCCGGAGTCAGGTGGCTGGTCGCGTCCTCGACCACCTCGGCCATCGCGCCGCCGAGGACGTCACCATCGGGGAGAATCCCGGTCTGGAGCGCGAAGGTGATGTCGCTCTTGCTCCAGCCGCCGATACCGCTTTCCGGGTTCGGGGTGATGTTGGGCACGGCCTTGCCGTCCGGGCCGTCGCGGGTGCCGGCGAGGAAGCGGCCATGATCGCCGGCGCCGAGCGCGTTGCGCGGCGTGTGGCATTCGCCGCAGTGGCCCGGCCCGTTGACGATGTAGGCGCCGCGGTTCCAGCTCTCCGATTGTGACCGGTCCGGCTGGAATGGGCCGGGGTCGAAAAACAGCAGCTGCCAGCCCTTGAGCAGCGGGCGGAAGCCGAACGGGAACTGCAGATCGTGGTCCGGCACGGCATTGGCGACCGGCTGGACGGTGTCGAGATAGGCCTTGAGGTCGACCAGGTCCTGCTCGGTCATCCTGGTATAGGAGGTGTACGGAAAGGCCGGATAGAGGGGGTGACCGTCGGGCGAACGGCCGCCGGTCATGGCCTGGACGAAGGCGCCGGTCGACCAACCGCCGATGCCGCTCTCCGGGTCCGGGGTGATGTTGGGCGGGTAGAAGGTGCCGAACGGCGTCGCGAGCGCGCGCCCGCCCGCCAGGAACTGGCCGCTGTTCTTGGCGTCGGTGTGGCAGGCGACGCAGCCGCCGAGCCGCAGCACATACTCGCCCCGCTTGGCGTCCCCCGCCTGGGCGATCTCGGGCGGGCTCAAGGGCCATGGCAACAGCAGCCAGATCAACCCGCCGCCGAGCAGGACCACCAGAGCAAGGACCATCAATCGCATCGGTGTGTCACCGGCGTCGGGGCGTTCCTTCGGGCAACGTCGGACCTTCGAGCAGATCGGCCGGTAAAGCGCAACCCCAGCCTAGCGCAACCCGCTCGGGGCGCGCCTGGCGTTCGTCCCGGCATCGGGGCCGGCTTCGAGCGCGCGCGAGGGTGACCCTGCTGCGCTTCCGGTGGCGTGTGGCATCGGCGACATCTGGTACAGAATGCGGTGGCCGAGCAACTCGTGGAGCAGAGCCGCGCCGACATGGACGACCAGATAGCCCCACAGGACGTTGGCGAGCGTGCCGTGGACCCAGAACGCGACGCCCGCGAGCCCGGTCATCGCCGTGCCCTTGGTCCAGACGAAGTATCCGACCGTCCCGGTCGCCGCGATGACCAGCGCCAGCACCAGGCCTACGCCCTGGATCGCCGAGGACAGCGCGATCGAGTGCTCGGGCTCCGGCAGCGCGAGCCGCAGCGCGCACCGGACATGCAGCATGACGTCCTCCTGCAAGCCGGCCAGGCGTTGCCGGGAGAACCAGGGAAACAGCAGCCCGAGGCTCGTCTCCTGGCGCCGCACCAGCAGCCAGAGCCAGAACAGGGCGACGATCGCCATACTGGCGAGGCCGGCATATTCGTGCAGCGTGAAGGCCGCCGCCTCGGTGCCGGTCGACGAGCGGCCGGGGCGCGGCACGCGCATCAGCTGGGAGTTCGCGAGCTGCAGGACGATCGCCGCGGCGACCACCAGATGCAGCACGCGCGTGACCAGGGAATGTTTCATCGAAACCCCGCCCGAGTTCGCCTCGGCCGCATATATGGTCGTTGACCGCGCCTGCCCAGATTGACGGGCTACTTTCTGATGCCGGGTGCTATTCGGACCGCGCCGGCGCACCCAGGGCCAGGTCGTCGAGGATCGGGCATTCGGGGCGCTCGTCGCCATGGCAGCTCTCGGCCAGCCGGGCCAAGGTCGCGCGCATCGTGGCCAGCTCCGCCATCTTGCAGTCGATCGCCTCGATCCGTTGCTCGGCAAGCGCCTTGACCTCGGCGCTTGCTCGATCAGGATTCCGATAAAGATCAAGCAGATGCCGGCATTCCTTGACGCTGAAGCCGAGCGAGCGGGCACGCTGCACGAAGCGCAGCACATGCAGGTCGGTCTCGCCATACGCGCGGTAGCCATTGTCGGACCGCGGCGCCGGCGCGACCAGCCCGATGTCCTCGTAGTAACGGATGGTCTTGGGCGGCACGCCCGAGCGCGCCGCCGCCTGGCCGATGTTCATCGCCCGTCCCCCGTGATCGCCTCAGGCCTCGCTCGCCGAGGCGTGAACAGCCGCGCCACGCATCATGCCACGACCGGCAGCGCTTGGACGTCCTCGGCGCGATGGCGGGCGCGGCCGAGGCTAGCGCCGACGCTTACTGAATTGAAGGCATCGGGCTTTACAAAGGCGGGGCGATGGTCTTGTATCGTGCCGCGATGGGTGATCGCCGAGTTGGGCCGGTGACCCTTTGGGCGAACCTGAACGGGGACGTGGGACGACGGTGATGCTGGGCCGCGACAGACAGTCGACCAACGGTCGCGGCGACCGTGCCCATGCGGTTCTCCTTCCGGCGGAGCTTCGACTTAGCTGCCCCTGAGCCGCTGCCAATCCGCGCGCGTTCAGGGGACAGCCGTGCCACCTCGAAGCACCATCCAGCCGCCAGAAGGGAATCGGGCCATGTCGGCCGAACCAGTCAATCAGACCGCCCCGGAAAACCGCATCATCATCTTCGACACGACCCTGCGCGACGGCGAGCAGTCGCCGGGCGCCTCGATGACCGTGCCCGAGAAGATCCGGATCGCCCAGGTCCTCGAGGAGATGGGCGTCGACATCATCGAGGCGGGCTTCGCGATCGCCTCGGAAGGCGACTTCCAGGCGGTCCAGGCGATCGCCAGGAAGGTCAAGGACAGCGTCGTCTGCTCGCTCGCGCGCGCCAGCCGGGGCGACATCGAGCGCGCCGCCGAGGCGCTCGAGCCGGCCGCCCAGAAGCGCATCCACACCTTCATCGCGACCAGCCCTTTGCACATGCGGGTCAAGCTGCAAAAGACGCCCGAGCAGGTGCTGGAGGCGGTGATCGACAGCGTGACCCACGCCCGCCGCTATTGCGACGACGTCGAATGGTCCTGCGAAGACGGCTCGCGCTCCGAGCACGATTTCCTTTGCCAGTGCATCGAGAGCGCGATCACGGCCGGCGCCCGCACGATCAACATCCCGGACACGGTCGGCTACGCTTACCCGGAGGAGTTCGCCGACCTGATCCGGATGATCAGGAACCGGGTGCCGAACATCGACAAGGCGATCCTCTCGGTCCATTGCCACAACGATCTCGGGCTCGCGGTCGCCAACTCGCTGCGCGCGGTCGAGGCCGGCGCCCGCCAGGTCGAGTGCACGATCAACGGCATCGGCGAGCGCGCCGGCAACGCCGCGATGGAAGAGATCGTGATGGCGATGCGCACCCGCCACGATCTTTTGCCCTACGCCAGCCGGATCGTCACCCAGCACATCACCCGCGCCTCGCGGCTGGTCAGCGCGGTGACCGGCTTCGCGGTCCAGAACAACAAGGCGATCGTCGGCGCCAACGCGTTCGCCCACGAGGCGGGCATCCACCAGGACGGCATGCTCAAAGACGCCGGCACTTACGAGATCATGCGCCCGGAGGACGTCGGCCTGGTCCGCTCCAGCCTGGTCATGGGCAAGCATTCCGGCCGCCACGCCTTCCGCAAGAAGCTGGCGGAGCTCGGCTACGAGCTCGGCGACAACGCGCTCGCCGAGGCGTTCGCCCGCTTCAAGTCGCTGGCCGACAAAAAGAAAGAAATCTTCGACGAGGACCTGATCGCGCTGGTCGACGACGAGATCCAGACCATCGATCAGCGGATCAAGGTGGTCGACCTGGATGTCCACTGCGGCGCGCGGCCGAGGTCGCTGGCGCGCGTGATGCTCGAGATCGATGGCGCGGAGCGCGCCGCCGAGGCCGAGGGCAGCGGACCGGTCGATGCCACCTTCAACGCGATCCAAAAGCTCGTGCCGCATGCGGCGACGCTCTCCCTGTTCCAGATCCATGCGGTCACCGAGGGCACCGATGCCCAGGCCGAGGTCACGGTCCGGCTGGAGGAGAACGGCAAGACGGTCAATGGTCAGGCCGCCGAAACCGACACAATTCTCGCCTCCGCACGCGCTTATGTGATGGCGTTAAACAAGCTTTTAGTGAAAAGGGAAAGAACAGCACCTGCTGCCCTGTCCGCGTGACAGCCTCGGCTTGGGTCCGCCCGGGCCGAGGCAGTCGGGTCGGGGAGCGGTCGACCGGTGATGGCCGATGTGGCCGTTGCGGGCCGGCCGCTCCCGCGCGTCTGGGCCCGGATCCTTAGCCAGGGAACGCGTCCCCATGTTCTCGAGATTGCTTGGCCTGTTGTCCGCCGATATGGCGATCGACCTCGGCACGGCCAACACGCTGGTCTACGTCAAGGGCAAGGGCATCGTCCTCGACGAGCCTTCGGTGGTCGCGATCACCAACATTCGCGGGCGCAAGCAGGTCCTGGCGGTCGGCGAGGAAGCCAAGCAGATGGTCGGCCGCACGCCCGGCAACATCGAGGCGATCCGACCCTTGCGCGACGGCGTGATCGCCGACTTCGAGGTCGCCGAGGAGATGATCAAGCACTTCATCCGCAAGGTGCACAACCGGCGCGGCTTCGCGAGCCCGCGGGTGATCATCTGCGTGCCGTCCGGCTCCACGGCCGTGGAACGCCGCGCGATCCAGGAATTCGCCGAGAGCGCCGGCGCCAGGCGCGTGTTCCTGATCGAGGAGCCGATGGCCGCGGCCATCGGCGCCGGTCTGCCGGTCACGGAGCCGACCGGGTCGATGGTGGTCGACATCGGCGGCGGCACCACCGAGGTCGCGGTCCTCTCGCTCGGCGGCATCGTCTATGCCCGCTCGATCCGGGTCGGCGGCAACAAGATGGACGAGGCGATCATCAGCTACATCCGGCGCAACCACAATCTGCTGATCGGGGAATCGACCGCCGAGCGGATCAAGAAGGAGATCGGCTCGGCCTGCCTGCCCGAGGACGGCAACGGCCGGGTGCTCGAGATCAAGGGCCGCGATCTGATGAACGGCGTGCCCAAGGAGATCGTGATCAGCCAGCGCCAGATCGCCGAATCCCTGGCGGAGCCCGTGAGCGCGATCATCGAGGCGGTCAAGGTCGCGCTCGAGCACACCGCCCCCGAGCTGTCGGCCGACATCGTCGACAAGGGGATCGTCTTGACCGGCGGCGGCGCGTTGCTCGGCAATCTCGATTTCGTGCTCCGCCACGCCACCGGGCTGCCGGTCAGCCTCGCCGACGAACCGCTCACCTGCGTGGCGCTCGGCACCGGCCGATGCCTCGAAGAGATGAAGACGTTGCGCCACGTCCTCCATACCGCGTATTAAGGTACACGCTAGAGGCCGCCCGTTGCCGTCGGTTCTGGTACGCCTGCGCTGGCTGCACAGATTATGGCATGGGCCCGGGGGGCGTCGGTCGGGCCCCGCGGGCGCTTTGGGGCTTGGGCCCGCCGGTACCGTCCCCGGCGCCTGGTCGAGCGTGACGGAGACTGCGCGTGAAGCTCGAGCGTCGCTCGCTGTCACGGCTTGCAGTGCCGTTGAAGGCGCTGGTCGATCGCTTCGCCTTCGGCACCCTGATCGTCGTCTCGGTGGTCCTGCTGGTGGTCAGCAAGGCGGACATCCGGCTGCTCGAGGCCGTCGACAGCCGCATCAGCGATCTCCTGACGCCGGCGCTCGACGTCGCGGTGCGACCGATCGAGGCCTCGCGCCGCCTGGCCCGCAACGTCGGCGAGCTGGTCGCGCTCAGAGCCGAGAACGTCGAGCTGCGCGAGCAGAACCAGCGCCTGCTCGAATGGCAAAGCGCGGCGCGCCAGCTGGCGGTCGAGAACGCCGGCCTGCGCCAGCTGCTGCACGGCGTCCCCGAGGATCAGCATCCGACCGTGGTCACGGTCCGGGTGGTGGCCGATGCCGGCGGCCCCTTCGTCCAGACGGTCCTGGTCAACGGCGGCACCGAGCAGGGGGTCGCCAAGGGGATGGCGGCGGTCAACGAGCGCGGCCTGGCCGGCCGGGTGATCGAGGTCGGGCAGCGGAGCGCCCGGGTCCTGCTGCTGACCGATTTCAATTCCCGTATCCCGGTGATGATCGAGCCGTCGCGCGATCAGGCGATCCTGGCCGGCGACAACAGCCACGAGCCGGGCCTCGTGTTCCTGCCGCTCAACCCGCGCCTGTCGGTCGGTGATCGTGTGGTCACCTCCGGGCGCGGCGGCGTCCTGCCGCCCGGTCTGGCGGTCGGCGTGGTGAGCGCGGTCGGCGAGCAGAAGGTCACGGTCACGCCGCTGGTCGACTGGGACCGGCTGGCCTATCTGCGCCTGCTGGAATACGCGCCGGTGCTGCCGCCGGAGCAGCTCGAGGAGCTGCAGCAGGAGACCTACGGGCCGCCCGCCCCGCCGGCCGAGGCGACCGGCGGGGCGCCGGCCGACGAGCCGGTCCCGGGCTTCACCGACCGGCCGCCGCCGGGACCGAGCGAGGATTCGGAGCCGGCGACGGAGACGCCTTGGTGACCTGGCTCTGGCTGCGCCACCTGGACGCGCAGCTGCGTGCCCTGGTGCCGTTCGCAACCGCCCTGATCGCCGTGCTGATCGACGTCGCGCCCGTGGCCGGCGCGGGACCGGGCGCCCTGACCTCGTTCTCGACCCTGTGCGTCGTCTACTTCTGGAGCCTCTATCGGCCCGATCTGTTCACGCCGACCGCGGCGTTTCTCACCGGGCTGATCTACGATGGTCTCGCGGGTCTGCCGCTCGGCCTGACCTCGCTCGTCCTGTTGCTGGTCCGCCAACTGATGATCCTGCAGCAGCGGTTCTTCGTGACCCGCTCGTTCCTGGTCATCTGGAGCTGCTTCGTGCTGCTGGCGCCGGCCGTCGACGCTGCCCGGTGGCTGCTGTCGAGCCTGTGGTGGAGCCACGTGTTCGCGCCCCAGCCGATGCTGCTCGAGCTGCTGGTCACGATCGCTCTCTATCCCGCGGCCAGCTGGCTGCTGAGCCGCATGCACAACCAGATCCCGAGGCTCCTCCATGCATCGTGAGGGCGACCGCCTGCGCAGCTTCTCGCGCCGCGCGCTGCTCATCGGCGCCGGCCAGCTGGGATTGTTCGGCATCCTCGCCGGCCGGCTGTACTACCTGCAGGTCGTGACCGCCGACGAATACGCCCTGCTCGCCGACGAGAACCGGATCAACCACCGGCTCCTGCCGCCGGCGCGCGGCGAGATCTTCGATCGCCACGGCGTGGCGCTGGCGCGCAACAGCCCGACCTATCGCGTGCTCGTGACCCGCGAGCAGACGGCAGACCTGCGGGCCACCCTCGGCGCGCTCGCGCGCCTGATCCCGGTGCCTGAGGAGCACATCGAGGAGGTGATTGCCGAAGCCGCCCGGCGCCGCCGCTTCGTGCCGATCACGGTGCAGGAGGATCTGACCTGGACCGAGCTCTCGCGGATCGCGGTCAACGCTCCCGACCTGCCGGGGGTGAGCCTGGATGCCGGCCTGCTGCGCGACTATCCGATGGGCTCGATCATGGCCCATGTCCTGGGTTACGTCGGGCCGGTCTCGGAAAGCGAGCTGAACGGCGATCCGCTGCTGGAGCTGCCCGAGTTCCGGACCGGCAAGAACGGCATCGAGAAGGTCTACGACCAGGCGCTGCGCGGGCGCGCCGGCATCAGCCGGTTCGAGGTCAACGCCCTCGGCCGCGAGATCAAGGAGCTGTACCGCTACGACGGCGAGCCCGGTCGCGACCTGAGGCTGACCATCGACCTCGATCTGCAGCGCTACGTCCACGAGCGCCTGAGCGACGAGCAGAGCGCCGCCGTCGTGGTCCTCGACGTGCACACCGGCGACGTGCTGGGGCTCGCCTCGGTGCCGACCTTCGACCCGCGCGCGTTCATCGACGGCCTGAGCCGCGACACCTGGCGCGAGCTCATCTCCAACGTCAATGCGCCGCTGGTCAACAAGGCGATCGGCGGCCAGTACCCGCCGGGCTCGACCTTCAAGATGATGGTGGCGCTGGCGGCCCTCGAGACGGGCGTCGCCGGCCCCGACTACGAGGTCTTCTGCCCGGGCTACGTCCAGCTCGGCGATCACCAGTTTCACTGCTGGAAGCGCTGGGGGCATGGCCGGCTCAAGCTGGTCGACGCGATCGCGCAGTCCTGCGACGTCTACTTCTACGACCTCGCCCGCCGCCTCGGCGTCGACGCGATCGCCGACATGGCGCGCCGGTTCGGGCTCGGTCAGACGCTCGGCATCGATCTGCCCGGCGAGCGCCCCGGGCTGGTGCCGGACCGGGCGTGGAAGCGGGCGACCCGCGGCGTGCCCTGGCAGCTCGGCGAGACGCTGATCACCGGCATCGGCCAGGGCTACATGCAGACGACGCCGCTCCAGCTCGCGGTGATGACCGCGCGGATCGCCAACGGCGGCCGGGCGGTGCTGCCGCGCCTGGTGCATGGCGACGCCGACGCCGACGGTGCCGCGGCGCCCGAGCCGGCGGCGGCGCTCGGAATCTCGGACTGGTCGTTCCGGTTCGTCCGGCAGGGCATGTACGAGGTCGTCAACGGCGAGCACGGCACTGCCCGCCAGGCGAGCCTCGGCAATCCGGAGGTGGCGCTGGCCGGCAAGACCGGGACCTCGCAGGTGCGCCGGATCAGCCATGCCGAGCGCCAGACCACGGTGCGCAAGAACGAGGACAAGCCCTGGGAGGAGCGCGATCACGCCCTGTTCGTCGCTTTCGCGCCCTACCGGGAGCCCCGCTACGCGCTCGCGGTGGTCGTCGAGCATGGCGGCAGCGGCGCCGCGACGGCGGCGCCGATCGCCCGCGACATCATGGCCAAGGTGCTCGAGCTCGATCCGACCCGAGCGCGGCCACCGGTGACCGCGGACCGGCCGAGCCCGCGCCCGAGCGGCCAACCGGCATGACCCCGATGGCGGTCGCCGCCCGCTTCAAGACCATCGAGCTGTCGCTGCTCGAGAAGCTCCGGCTGCTCAACTGGCCGTTCGTCGCGGTCGTGATCCTGATCGGGCTGGTCGGTTATGGGATGCTGTACTCGGCCGCCGGCGGCTCGCACGAGCCCTGGGCCTGGCGCCACAGCGTGCGCTTCGCAATCGGCCTGGTCCTGATGCTGGCGATCGCGCTGACCGACATCCGGGTCTGGTTTCGCTGGGCCTATGCGATCTACGGCGCCGCCCTGCTCGGCCTGATCGCGGTCGAGATCGCCGGCAACATCAGCATGGGCGCGCAACGCTGGATCAACCTCGGCCTGTTCCAGCTGCAGCCGTCCGAGGTCATGAAGATCGCGCTGGTGCTGGCGCTCGCACGCTACTTCCACGGCACCTATCTGGAGGACGTGGCGCGGCCGAGCCAGCTGATCGTGCCGCTCGCGATCATCCTCGTACCGACCGCGCTGGTCCTCAAGCAGCCGGATCTCGGCACCTCGGTCATGCTGCTCGCGGGCGGCGGCGCGCTCTTGTTCCTGGCCGGCGTCCGCTGGTGGAAGTTCGCGCTCGTGATCGGCGCCACCCTCGGCGCCCTGCCGATCCTCTGGCACCAGCTGCACGGCTATCAGAAGCAGCGGGTGATGACCTTCCTCAACCCCGAGCGCGACCCGCTCGGGGCCGGCTATCACATCATCCAGTCGAAGATCGCGCTCGGCTCGGGCGGCATCTGGGGCAAGGGCATCCTCCACGGCACCCAGAGCCAGCTCAGCTTCCTGCCCGAGAAGCAGACCGATTTCGTGTTCACGATGCTGGCCGAAGAGGCGGGCCTGGTCGGCGCGCTCGGCCTGCTCTGCCTGTTCATGGTGCTGATCGCCTACGGCTTCGTGTTCGCGCTGCGCGCCCGCAACCAGTTCGGCCGCCTGCTGGCGATGGGCATCACGGTGACCTTCTCGCTCTACGTCGTGATCAACATCGCCATGGTCACCGGCCTGATCCCGGTGGTCGGCGTGCCCCTGCCGCTGATCTCCTACGGCGGCACCGCGATGATGACCGTCTTGATCGGCTTCGGCCTGATGCTGAGCGTCGACGTCCACCGCGACACAACCATTCCCCGGTTTCCGGTCGACCACGACCGCTGAGCGCGCCAGACGATCCCTTAGGAGACTAGGGTCGCAGGACGCTCGGCAGCCAGGTCGCGAGCTCCGGCACGGTCATGATCAGCAGCAGGAAGGCGAGCAGGCCCCACAGGAACGGGAGATTCGCCCGGAACACCCGCAGCTGGTCGACCTCGGCGATCCGCCCCGTGATCACCAGCGCGATCGCCATCGGCGGCGTCACCTGGCCGATCACGACCGCGATCACCATCAGCACGCCGAAATGGATCAGGTCGATGTGGTAGGCGAGCAGCGTCGGCAGGATGATCGGCAGCAGCACCGGGATCAGCGGATCGAGGATCATGCCGGCGATGATCGCCAGGATCACCATCGAGAGGACGCGCAAAAACTGGCTGTCGACGATCACGAGCGCGTTGATCGCATGCGCCAGGACCTCGGGCACATGGGCGTTGGCGAGGCCCCAGCCGAGCGCGAACGACAGGCTGACGATCAGCAGCAGCTCGCCGGTCAGCTGCACGGCGTTGACGAACACCCGGTAGAGGTCGCGAAGTCCCAGCACGCGATAGACGATGCAGGCGAGGAAGATCGCGTAAACCGCCGCGAACGCGCTCGCCTCGGTCGGGGTGAAGACGCCGATCACCAGGCCGCCGACGATGATCACCGGCAGCCCGAACGAGAGGGTGGCGCGCCCGCCCGCGCGCAGGCATTCGCGGAGCGTGAAGGGCGCGAACGGCTGCCAGCCGTAGCGCCGCGCGAGCCAGGCGACGATCGCCATCTGGCTGACGCCGAGCAGGATGCCCGGGATCAGCCCGGCGAGGAACAAGGCACCGAGCGAGGTGCCGGTCACCGCCGAGTACAGGATCATCGGCGACGACGGCGGGATCATGGGCCCGATCCCGGCCGATGAGGCGCTGAGCGCGGCCGAGAAATCAGCGGGATAGCCGTTCTTCTTCATCGCCGGGATAACGATCGAGCCGGTCCCCGCGAGGTCCGCGGTCGAGGACCCGATCATGCCGCCGAAGAACATCGAGGTGACGACGTTGACGTGCGCGAGGCCGCCGCGCAGTGGGCCGACCAGGGCGCGGGCGAACTCGAACAGGCGCGCCGAGATGCCGCCCGCGTTCATCACGCCGCCCGCGAGCACGAACAGCGGCAGCGCGAGCAGGACGAACCGGCTCATGCCCGAGACCATGGTCTGCGGCAGCGTCGCGGCCCAGGCGCCGGTCAGCCAGAGGTCGAGGGCGACCGCGCTGATCAGCGCGACGATCATCGGCACGCCCAGCACCAGGAGGCCGCAGAGCACGACCAGGGTGATGGCCGCCGCGCTCATCGCAGGGCGATCCCTTGGACCGACCCGGACCCCTTAGCTCCGAGCACGCCACTCCCGCCACGCGGCGACGGCGAACGCGAGCGCCACCAGGGCGGCGCCGAGCCCGAGGGCGGAGGTGAACAGGCCCTTCGGCAGCGCCAGATAGGGCGTACGGTCGCCGCCGAACCTGGCGACATAGGCGAACCCCAGCCAGGCGAGCCAGCCCAGCATGAGCGCGCCGACCAGTTGCGCGGTCACGCCCAGAAAGCGCCGTCCGGGCGCAGAAATCCGGTCGAGGAAGAACTCGATCCGGATCATCTGCTGGCGCCGGACCGACAGAAACAGCCCGGTCACCGCGAGCCACGGCACCAGGCTGATCACCACCTCCTCGGCCCAGACGAACGAGTAGTTCAAAAGGTAACGCGACAGGGCATTCGCGAACACGATCGCGAGGATGCCGCCGAGCAGACCGACGCCCAGGACCTCGGCCGCCCGGTTGATCACCCGGTCGGCCCGCGGCAGCCCCTGATCCGGGTCTTGCAGCTCCTGCTGGCGGGAGACGGCGCCGATCTGCGCCGCGAGATCGCCGTCGCCGGGTGCCGGGTCAGCCACAGGCGCGAGCCTGCGCGCGGCCGATCAGCTCGCCGCCTCGACCACCTTCTTGGTGAACTCCTCGCCCGCGACCGGCGCGATCTGGTCCCAGATCGGCTTGGCCGCCGCCTTGAACGCCGGAAGGTCGATCTCGTTGACCTGCATGCTCTTGCCGAGCTCGTCGAGCAGGGTGGCGTCGTTGTCGGCGCCGTATTGCCGGCTCTGCTCGACCGCCTTCTCGGCCGCCCGCCCGAACGCCGCCTTCTGGTCGTCCGACAGCCCGTCCCAGCGTGGCCCGTACATGACCAGCGTGATCGGCGTGTAGACATGGTGCGACAGTGACAGATACTTTTGGACCTCGAACCAGGAGAACGCCTTGATGTTGCCGAGCGGGTTCTCCTGGCCGTCGACCGTGCCCTGCTGGAGCGCCAGATAGAGCTCGCCGATGTTCATCGTGACCGGCGTCGCGCCCAGCATCTGGAAGGCGAGGATCCGGGTCTTGCTGCCGGGCGTGCGCAGCTTCAGGCCCTCGAGATCGGACGGCTCGACCACCGGCCGGACGTTGTTGGTGATGTTGCGAAAGCCGATCTCGCCGAAGCCCAGCACCTGCAGATCGGCGCTCTTGCGCATCGAGGCGGTGAGCTCCTCGCCGATCGCGCCGTCCAGGATGCGGGACGCGGTCTCCCGGTCGGGGAACAGGAACGGCATGTCGAAGATCGCCCACTTGGCGTCCAGCTGGACCGCGTCGGAGCCGATCGGGATCACATCCAGCTGGCCGCTGCGGACCATCTCCATGTGCACGATCTCGTCGCCGAGCGTGCCGCCGTCGTAGTATTCGATCTCGACCGCATCGCCGAGCTCCTCCTGGAGCGCGTCGCGGAAGGCGGCGAGCATGACCTGGGTCGAAGCACCGGGCGCGCTCTCGACCGACATCCGGATATGGAGATCTGCCGCAGCAGCACCTTCGGTCGCGAGCAGCCCGGCGAGCGGGGTCAGCAGCGCGAGCGTGGCGAGGTTCCGCCTCGTGAGCATCTTGGGTCTCCCATTTTTTGTTGCCCCTGATGGCCGGAGCTTAGCAGATCGCGCCGCGATTGCCACCGGGGAAGGCTCGCAGCTCGAGCTCGGACCCTTTAGGGTAGGTTGACAAGCGGCCAGGGAGGAACGGGCGATGAGCCTGCGCGAGCGGATCGGGATCGACTTCGGCGGCAAGCTCCGCCTCGAGGAGGCGCTCGCGTGGGCCGCGGCCAATGCGTTCGCCTACGTCGACATCTGCGTCGACAACCCGCCGAACGAGCTCGGCGCGTTCGATGCGGCGCGGGTCAGAGAGGTTCGCGCGGTGCTCGATCGACACGGCATCCGGCTCGGCCTGCACACACTGTCCGCGGTCAACGTCGCCGAGACCTCGCCCTTCGTCGCCGACGCGGTCGACGCCTATCTGCGCGCCTACATCGACCTCGCGGCCCGCCTCGGCGCCGGCTGGATCGTGGTCCACGCCGGCTATCACTTCACCAGCGACGTCGAGGTCCGCCAACAGGCGGCGCTCGAACGGCTGAAGCGCGCCGCTGCCCATGCCGAGCGAGCCGGGGTCCAGCTCCTGCTCGAGAACATGAACTGGGAGCCCGAGGATGCCGAGGTCCACTACCTCGGCCACGACGTCGCCGAGTGCCGCTTCTTTTTCGACCATCTGACCTCGCCCAACCTGGGGTGGGCCTATACGGTCAACCACGCCCACATGCTGCCCGAGGGCATCGAGGGCTTCACGCGGCTGTTCGACCTCGGCCGCTGCGGCGAGGTCCGGCTCGCCGACAATCGGGGGGACAGAGAAGAGCACCTCTACCCAGGCCAAGGCACGATCGACTTCAAGGCGATGTTCGAGCAGATCGAGGGCGCCGGCTATCAGAAGCACTACATGCTGGCGTTCGGCTCGATCGAGGACATGCGGCGCGGCCGCGACGATCTGGTCAGGATCGCGGGGCGGGGCTGAGCGCGATGGCCGACGACGGCAAGATCCGCTGCGGCTGGGCGGGGAGCGACCCGCTCAATCTCGCCTACCACGACCAGGAATGGGGCATGCCGCTCCGGGACGACCGGCGCCTGTTCGAGATGCTGGTGCTCGAGGGCTTCCAGGCCGGTCTTTCCTGGATCACGATCTTGAGGAAGCGGGACAACTTCCGGAAAGCGTTCGATCAATTCGAGCCGGCGACGATCGCCGCCTATGGCCCGGACAAGGTCGCAGCGCTGCTCGCCGACCCGGGCATCGTGCGCAACCGCGCCAAGGTCGAGGGCGCGATCCTGTCCGCCCGCCACTATCTCGAGCTGATGCAGGAACCCGCCGGCTTTTCGGGTCTTCTCTGGCAGTTCGTGAACGGCCAGCCGATCGTCAACCGGCGGCGCGCGATGAGCGAGATCCCGACCGAGACCGCCGAGGCCCGCGCCATGTCGAAGGCGCTCAAGGGCAAGGGCTTCAAGTTCGTGGGCCCGACCATCTGCTACGCCTTCATGCAGGCGACCGGCATGGTCGACGACCACCTTCTCGACTGCTTCCGGCATGGGGCAGGCAGCCGTTGACAACGGTCAGAATGCTCGCGCGCCGCCCTACGACTTGGCAGCTTGTGCGCGGAGCAGGGATTTCTTGACCATGCCGAACGACGACCTCCTGAACCGCATCACTGCCGATCCGCAGATTTTCGGCGGCAAGCCGATCGTTCGCGGGAGGCCGAGCGCGACCAAGGCCGCCGTGACGAGGGTGAAAGCGATCCGGTGCATGTCCTTCTCCTTGCTTGCTGCGGCGACCCCGAAATTCAGCGAGTGAGATTGCAGCAGAGCACCGGCCGCCGCGGTGCCCGGCGCGCGACCTCCGCGAACCCGAGGCGAAGGAAGGTCGAGGCCGGGCAAGTCGGCGCGCGGCGTCACCTGACACCAGCCGACCGGCTCGTTGCGCAGGTAGGCGAGCCGGCCCGGCGGCGGCCCCGCGGCGACGATCGCCGCGAACGCCCGGCGATTGCCCTCGCCGACGCCGGTCCGAAACTCCGAGCGGCCGCCGCCACCACATGCACCAGCAGCCGGCGCAGGCGCCGTTCGGGCCGAACAGCCGCTCGAGATCCGGCCAGCGGTCGGCCGTCAGCGGTCGGATCGCCGAGTTCACCCGATGCGCTCATGCCATCCTCCCGGTCCTCGCGGCCCGCGAGGCGCTCCAGCTCGTCGATCGTCTTCGGCCAGTCGCGCTTGAGGAGCCGGGAAAAAGCGCGATCGGCGAGCAGCTGGCCGCCGGTCTGGCAGCGCGGGCAGTAGTTGGTCTCGTTGTCGGCGTAGCGGATGCGCTGCACGGCGGTGCCGCAGACCGGGCAGGGTTTTCCGTACTTGCCGTGCACCGCCATGTCCGGGCGAAAGGCGGTGACCTTCTCCGGGAACGTATCGCCGTAGTGACGACGCAGGCGCTCCGTCCAGTCGGCGAGCGCGGCGCGGGTCGCCTCGTAGAGTCGGAAAATCTCGGCGGCGGCGAGCTTCTCGGTCATCGCCAGCGGCGAGAGCCGTGCCCGGTGCAGGATCTCGTCCGAATAGGCGTTGCCGATGCCGCTGAAGAGACGCGGATCGGTGAGCGCGCGCTTGAGGGTGTGGTTTTCCCGCAGCAGCGCGCCGCGAAACGCCTCCAGGTCGGCGTCGAAAACCTCGAGCCCGCCCGGATCGTGCTCGGCCAGCGCCACGGCGCCGCGGACGACGTGCAGCGACGCCCGTTTCTTGGCGCCGGCCTCGGTGAGCGTCAGCGTGCCGTTCGGGAAATCGAACGCGGCCAGCGCATGGCGGCCGGCGAGCTCGGCGCCCTTGCCTGGCTCCCAGCGCCGACGTGGTGTCGGCGCGGAGCGGCAAGCCTTCCAGTGCAGGCGGCCGGCGATCATCAGGTGGAGCACGAGCCAGAGCTCGTCCTCGAGCCCGATCGCAATCCGTTTGCCGAGGCGCCGCAGCGTCTGCACGCGCTTGCCGTGGGCGGCCTTGATCGGAGGATCGACCGTGCGCAGCAGGAACGGGCTCGCGAGCCGGACGCCTTCGAGCGCCCGGCCCCGGATTCGCGCTTCCAGCGCCTCGATGTAGAGGGTCACGTCCGGCAGCTCGGGCATCGCGCTTTCGCGCCTCCCGCGGGTCGCTTAGGATGGCTCCGGATTAGCGGAGCAAGGGAGGCTTGCCAATCATGACAAAAATCTCGGCCGCGCGGGCGGCGCTGCAAGCGAGGATCGACGCTCAGCCACGGGTGCGGCTTGCCCATCTGCCGACCCCGCTCGAGCCCTGCCCGCGGCTCAGTGCCATGCTCGGTGGCCCGGAGATCTGGCTGAAGCGGGACGATCTGACCGGGCTCGCCTTCGGCGGCAACAAGACCCGCCAGCTCGAGTTCGTGTTCGCCGAGCTCCTGGCGCAGGGCGCCGATACCGTGGTCGCCGGCGCCTACACCCAGTCCAACTGGTGCCGGCAGATGACCGCGGCGGCGAGAAAGCTCGGCCTCGAGGTTTCTCTGGTGTTGTTGCACGGCGAGAAGGGCCCGGCGCTGCAAGGCAACCTGCTGCTCGACCGGCTGATGGGCGCCGATGTCACCGTGGTCGAGCTCGACAGCATGGAGCGTCTGGCGCCGCTGCTCGAGGCCAAGGCCCTGGAGCTCGAGCGCGCCGGCCGCAAGCCCTACGTTCTGGCGCCGTTCGCGGTCGACCGGCTGGCGCTCGGCGCGGTCGGCTACGTCGACGCGGCGCTCGAGCTCGACCGGCAGTTCGACGACGCCGGGATCGACCCTGATTTTCTCTACCTTTGCGGTGCCAACATGACCCCTGCCGGCATGCTGCTGGGGCTGCGCGCGCTCGGCCGGCGCACGCAGCTGGTCAACATCACGCCGATCCGCTGGAGCGAGCCACGCGCCGCCGACATCGCCCGGATCGCGAACGCCGCCGCCAAGCGGCTCGGTCTCGACACCCAGATCGCGGCCACCGAGATCGAGAGCCACGACGACTACATCGGCGAACGCTACGGCGTCGTCAGCGAGGGCGGCCGCGAGGCGATGCGCCTGCTCGCGCGCACCGAGGCGGTGATCCTCGATCCGGTCTACAGCAGCAAGGCGATGGCCGGCCTGATCGACCACATCCGCAAAGGCCGGATCGGCCGCGGCGAGACCGTGGTGTTCCTGCACACCGGCGGCACGCCGGCGCTGTTCGCCTACGCCGGCGATCTCGGCCTCGGCTGAGCCGGCAGGTCGCGGGCAGCTGGTCGAGCCCCCGGGATGGCGGGGCGCCATGGCTGAGCCCGAACTCGCCCATCCGAGCTTTCGCCTCGATGGCCGCTCGGCGCTGGTGACCGGGGCGAGCCGGGGCATCGGCCGGGCGCTGGCGCAGGGCCTCGCGCAGGCCGGCGCGGATCTGGCGCTCGCCGCGCGCTCCAAGGCGGCGCTCGAGGCAACTGCGGAGCAGATCCGTGCGCTCGGGCGCCGTGCGGTCGTGATCGAGCTCGACGTCGGCGAGGTCGCCCGGATTGCGGGCGCCGTGGAGCTGGCGACGGAGGCCCTTGGCGGGCTCGACATCCTGGTCAACAACGCGGGCCAGGAGCAGGTCGCGGCCAGCCTCGAGGTCAGCGAGCAGCTCTGGGACCGGCTCCTCGATACCAACCTCAAGAGCGCGTTCTTCCTGAGCCAGGCGGCCGCCCGGGTGATGGCGGCAGGTGCCGGCGGCGTGATCTTGAACGTCTGCTCGCTGACCTCGGCGGTCGGCGTCCCGACCGCGGTCCCCTACACCAGCTCCAAGAGCGGGCTGCTGGGCATGACCCGGGCGCTGGCGGCCGAGTGGGCGCCGCAGCATATCCGCGTGAACGCCATCGGACCCGGCTACTTCCGGACCGCGCTGACCGAGCCGTTCTACCAGGACCAGGCCTGGCAGCAGGCGATGCTGGCGAAGATCCCGATGCGCCGGTTTGGCCGGCTCGACGATCTGCTCGGCGCCGCCGTCTTCCTCTGCTCGGACGCGAGCGCCTACGTCACCGGCCAGATCCTCTACGTCGACGGCGGCTATCTGGCCTCGATCTGATAGTTACATGATAAACCTAAAGTATTGGACGAAAAGCGAGCGCAGCCAGCAGGAATCCGAGCTCGGCGAGCTGTTGGGCGGCGCCCAGGACATCGCCGGTCTGGCCGCCGATCTGGCGCCGGGCGAGGTTTCCGATAACGAGCGCGCCGCCGGCGGCGGCGATCAGCCCGGCCGTCGCCATGGCGGGTGGCAGCAGAGCTAAGGCGGCGAGGATCGCGATCGCGACGCCAGCCGTGACGCGCAGCGGGTGCGGCCGGCCGGCGCCGGCGGCCAGGCCTTCGTCCCGGGCCGGCGCCAGGCCCGCCATGAGGACGGGCAGCGCGGCGCGCGAGGCCGCTCCGGCGGCGATCAGGGCCGCTGCGACCAGCGCCGGCCCCCCGAGCGCCGCGAGCGCGCCGATCCTGGCGAGCAACGCCAGCATCAGCGCCATGGCACCGAAGCTGCCGATCCGGGAATCGCGCAGGATCCGGAGCTTGTCGGCGCGCGTGCGACCGCCGCCGAAGCCGTCGGCGACATCTGCGAGGCCATCCTCGTGCAAACCGCCCGTCAACACGATCTGGGCCGCGACCACGAACAGGGCAGCGAGCATCGGCGGCAGGCCCAGCCAGTTGGCAAGGGCGAAGACGAGGCCGCCGGCCGCGCCGATCAGCGCGCCGACCAGCGGGAACATCGGTGCGCTCGCGGCCAGAGCGCCCGCCGGCGAGCGTGCGGGCGCGCCGACCGGCAGCCGGGTCAGGAACTGGAGCGCCACCTTGCACTCCTCGATCGCCGCGCGCACCATCGCCGCCCCAGAAACACCATAGCGCCAGCAGGATTCGCGACATGCCGCCGGCGAACCCGATCACGAGCCTTGATGACCTCTGCCGGCGGCTTCGGCAACTGCCGGCATCCGACGGCGCGACGGCAGCGGCGGCGCGCGCGCATCAGGAGCGGCTGACCAAGCCTTTGGGCGCGCTCGGCCGGCTCGAGGATCTGGCGGTCTGGCTCGCTGGCTGGCAGGGCCGCGAGCCGCCGGTGCTGGACCGGGTCGGGGTCCTGGTGTTCGCCGGCAATCACGGCGTTGCGGCCCAGGGCGTCTCCGCCTATCCGAGCGCGGTCACCGCCCAGATGGTCGCCAACTTCGAGGCCGGCGGAGCGGCGATCAACCAGCTCTGCCGGACCGCAGGCGCCGAGCTCGGGGTCCTGGCCCTCGACCTCGACCATCCGACCGCGGACTTCTGCACCGCGCCCGCCATGACCGCCGCGGCGTGTCTCGATGCGCTCAACCGCGGCCTCTCGGCGGTGGCATCAGACCTCGATCTGCTCGCAGTCGGGGAAATGGGGATCGCCAACACGACCGCGGCCGCGGCCTTGTGCGCGGCGCTGTTCGGCGGCCCGGCCGCCTGGTGGACCGGGCCGGGCACCGGGCTCGATGCCCATGGCGTGGCCCACAAGGCCGCCGTGGTCGGTCGCGGCCTCGCCCGCCATGCCGAGGCCTTCGGCAACCCGCTCGAGATCCTGCGCCGGCTCGGCGGCCGCGAGATCGCCGCCATGGCCGGCGCGATCCTGGCCGCCCGCGAGCTCCGCATCCCGGTCTTGCTCGACGGCTTCGTCGCCGGCGCCGCGGCTGCGGTCCTCCAGGCCCTCGAGCCTTCGGCGCTCGACCATGTCCAGGCCGCCCACCGCTCCGCCGAGCCCGGCCATGCCCGCCTGCTGGAGCGCCTGCATCTCCGCCCGCTGCTCGATCTCGACATGCGCCTCGGCGAGGCCTCGGGCGCTGCCCTGGCCGTGCTGCTCTGCCGCGCCGCGCTCGCCTGCCACACCGGCATGGCGACCTTCGAGGCCGCCGGCGTCAGCAATCGGGCTTGAGGATCATGACGATGCCGAAGACATCGAGATCGTCGATGATCACAGCTGGTGACCGCAAGCCCGGGCGCGTTCGAGCCCATCCGGGCGAAGTGCTCGGGTGGAGTTCATGGCGCCGCTCGGCCTGTCCGCCAATGCGCTGGCCCTGGCGCTGCGTGTGCCGGCGACGCGGATCGGGGCGATCATCCGAGAGCGACCGGCCGCGGGCGGTGACCGCCGAGACCGCGCTCCGTTTGGCGCGCTACTTCGGCACGACGCCCGAGTTCTGGCTCAACCTCCAGACCGCCTACGAGCTGTCCCTGACCGTGCCGACCGGCGCCCGCACTCGTCCAGTTGGAACATCGTTTAACGGCTCCTTAAACCATGATTGACAGGCTCGCTCGATCGGGCCTACAATGCCCGTTCTCATCTACCTTCGGTTGATATGCAAGCTAGCGTATGTAGCTCCCATTAATCGTTATCGATCGGCCTCGCCGTCTTCGCTCTCGGCAGCGTCGGCTACGATGCCTTCGCGTTAGCTTCCTCGAGCGCCTGCCATCCAGGCGCGCGTCACCACCAGCATAGCCAGCGCGCCAGCGATCGAGTTCCTGCGAGGAGCTGGCCTTGCGTCTCGCAGGCCCAGGACATCAGACATGGCCGCACGCTCTCGGCTGCGACTGATCCGGCGCGCGCATACCACAGCTGTGCGAACACGCAGGGCTCATAGGTATCTGGATGCGTAAAACACGGCCCCTTACGCTTCCTCTACGGATAACACTCGAGATGATGCTCCTCGGGTGTGACCCTTGATGCATGCGGGGCTGCTCGATCCGGCCTTGGCCTCGGCGTCCTCAATGATGCTCGCCCATTGGTGGCAACGGTATGGAATCTCACGCCCGGTTCGGTCAATGCGCCTATCTACGAGGTCTACTGGATGAAGTCGCAGTTCTCATCAGGCCTGGCAATTGAAGACTTGAAGGGCACGTCGACGGAACAGCTTGATTTTCGCGTTCTGCATCCGTTGCGGAACCCTTATAGCCACCGCGGACTTTAAACGCTACTTCTTGGATCATGTCCTGATTTAGACTAAGCGCTGAAGGAGCAGTGCTGTCAGTGGGAATTGACACGGCCGCCGTAATTCCTGACTAACGCTGACATTTGTTCCACCGATCGCATTCCGGCCTACTGACCACCGGCTACACTGAGCCGGTCCGGTGCATTCACCCGCCGATCCCCGGCATCGGCGGGCACCAGGCGCCGCTTCGAGGTCGACTGCGGGCTTCGAGGCCGGCCTCCCAGGATCGAGCGCGACGTCGCACCCGCGCGCTCGCCTGATCGCAAGCAGCGACCTCGCCGCGACTGCAGCTCACTTGATCAACCCCAGGCCCTCGAGCTTCAGCAGAATACGGTGGGCGGCGACATCCGGGGCCTCGCTCTCGGTGTCGATCACGACGTCGGCGTCCTCGGGCGTTTCATAGGGATCGTCGATGCCGGTGAACTGCTTGATCAGCCCGGCCCGCGCCTTGGCGTAGAGGCCCTTGGTGTCGCGCTGCTCGCAGATCGCGAGCGAGGTCGCGACGTGGATCTCGACGAAGGCGCCGTGGGCCTCGACCAGCTCGCGCATCCGCCGCCGGATGCTCGCATAGGGCGCGATCGGCGCACAGATCGCGACCCCGCCCGCCTTGGTGATCTCGCTCGCGACGTAGCCGATCCGGAGCACGTTCAGGTCGCGGTGCTCCTTGGAGAAGCCGAGCTCGCTGGAGAGGTGCTTTCTCACCAGGTCGCCGTCCAGGAGAGTGACCGAGCGGCTGCCGAGCTCCATCAGCTTGGCCATCAGCGCATGCGCGAGCGTCGACTTGCCGGCGCCGGAGAGGCCGGTGAACAGCACCGTGAAGCCCTGGCGGTGGCGGGGCGGGTAGCTGCGCCGGAGCTCCTCGACGACCTCGGGATAGGTGAACCAGGCCGGGATCTCGATGCCCTCGCGCAGCCGCCGGCGGAGCTCGGTGCCGGAGAGGCTGAGCACCGTCTCGCCGGCCTCGACCTCGTCGACCGGCGCGTATTGGCCGCGGTCCTGGACGTAGACCATCTCCCTGAACGGCACCAGGCCGATGCCGAGCTCGGAAGCCAGCTCGGCGACCAGCTCCTGGGCGGCGTAGGGCGGGTAGAACGGCCGGCCGGCGCGATCGTTGCCGGGGCCGGCATGGTCGCGGCCGACGATGAAATGGCTGCAGCCATGGTTCTTGCGGATGATCGCGTGCCAGACCGCCTCGCGCGGGCCGGCCATGCGCATGGCGAGCGGCAATAGACTGAGGTGGGTGGTCTGCTCGGGGTAGGTCTTGAGCAGGTGCTCGTAGCAGCGCACGCGGGCGAAATGGTCGACGTCGCCGGGCTTGGTCAGACCGACCACCGGGTGGATCAATAGATTGGCCTCGGCGATCTGGGCGGCGCGCTGGGTCAGCTCCTGATGCGCGCGGTGCATCGGGTTGCGGGTCTGGAAGGCGACCACCCGGGTCCAGCCCCACTGCTCGAACTTGTGGCGGAGGTCCGCAGGCTCGTCGCGCAGCGGCTTGAAATCGTACTCGGTCGGCCGGGCAAGGCCGGCGAGCCGGCCGCCGAGATAGACCGGATGGGTGCGGTTGAGCAGGTGGTCGACACCCGGGTGGGTCTCATCCAGGGTCCCGAACACGGCCTCCGCCTCGCGCCGCCGGTCGGGCTCGAAGACGTCCTCGACAGCCATGACCGCGATCAGGAAGCCCTCGGCATCGCGCAGCCCGATCGCATCGCCGGGCCGCAGGGCGCCCGCAAACTTATCCGTCACGTCGAGGGTGACCGGGATCGGCCAGAGCGTGCCGTCGGCGAGCCGCATGTGCGCCAGCACCCGCTCGTAGTCGGCTTGGCCGAGGAAGCCCTCAAGTGGAGAAAAACCGCCGCTCAGCAGCAGCTTCAGGTCGCAGAGCTGGCGCTGGGTCAGGTCCCAGCAGGGGTAGGCCCCCGCCTTACGCCCCAAAGCTGCGGCCTGGTCGTCCGGCAAATAGAGGGCCTGAAGCGTGCCCCCGTGCGGCTCGATCAATGCCATCGTTCCTTCCCATCCTTGGCTCGCGCGGGCTCGCTTCGGCCGGTTGTTCGATCCCTTTTGGCGCCGAAGCAGCTGGCGCACGCTTCGCCTTTGCCATCATGTCCCCGGCGGCGCAAGACACCGAACGGTTAAAGCCACGGGCGACGATCAGCAACCGACGCGATGAGCCGCCGCCAGGAGCCGATCCGCGGCGGCTGCCTGCGCTTGCTCCCGCTGGTCGAAATCTGACGGATGGTCCCCTGCCCGCATCGCCACCGCCGGGAACCCACGGAGCGGCTGGTCGTGACCCGAAGCGGTCTTTGACGTGGAGAAGCTGGCCAAGATCGGCGCGCGCATCGTGCCCCATGGCCGCGACGTCTTGTTCCAGCTGGCCGAGCTCCCGCATGATGATATCTCATCAGAGTACGGAGGTTGATAAAAGCGCTAGAAGCCAATGCCCGCCGAGACGACAGAGACACAGGGAGGCAACGGCGGCGAGCCAGCTCCGGCCGAGGCGGGTGCGACTGGTGAAGGCGTCTCGGCTGAGGACGCAGCCGATCCGTCGCAGGTCCCGCCGTCGAGCCACGGGCTTACGCGAAGGCGAAAGCTGCTGATCGGCGTGCTCGGCGCGCTGGTCGTTGCAGGCGTCGCCACTTTCGGCATTCCCTGGATCGAGCTGACATTTAGCACCGTCTCGACAGATGACGCCTATGTGAACGGGCATGTGACGTTTGTTGCTTCCCGTGTCGGAGGCCAGATTTCTCGGGTCTTGGTGGACGACAACAACCGAGTGCACAGAGGCAATCTTCTGGCCGAGCTCGACCAGGAGCCCTATCAGGTCGCAGTCTCCCAGAAGAGGGCCGCCGTCGACACGGCGAATGCGGACCTGCAGGCGGCGATCGCCAGGGTGCGCGGCATTGAAGGGGAGGCCAGAAGCCGGCGCTGGAACTTGCAACGCGCCGTGGAGGCTGTCGACAACCAGATAGCTCTCCTGCATGCAAGGGTTGCTGCCCTCGACAAGGGCAAGGCCGCGTTGACGCTCGCGCAAGTTGAATTCGATCGCGCCAAGCGACTGGTCGGGACCGCGGCTGCCAGCCGTGAGGTGTACGACCAGCGGCAAGCGGCGTTGACGACTGCCAACGCCAACGTCGCCCAGGCGCTCGCTGAAGTCTACCAGGTGCGCGCCTCCCTGGGGCTGCCTGCACAGCCCGAGGAGGGCGAAAGCCTTGGCCAGGTGCCGCCCGCTCTCGATCAGACCTTCTCCTCGGTCCTCGAGGCGCAGGCAGGTCTGATCGAGAGCGCGGCTCAGCTCGGCGTCATCCACTCCTACGACCAGAGCCCGAAGCAGATGCTCGAGGAGTTCGCAAAGCTGGGTGACATCGACCGCGTCTTCGCACAGCTGACGGCGACGGCGCCGGCGGTCAAACAGGCCGAGGCCAAGCTCGAATCCGCCAAGCGCGATCTCGCCCAGGCCCAACTGGACCTTCAGTATTGCGATATCGTGGCCGACATCGACGGGGTCGTCACCCGTCGGAACGTCAATCCCGGCGATTACGTTCAAGTCGGCCAGAATCTGATGGCCATCCGCTCGCTCGACGAAATCTGGGTCGATGCCAATTTCAAAGAGACACAGCTCGACGACCTGCGCATTGGCCAGCCTGTCGATCTGTATGTCGACATGTACGGCAACCGACACGTCTTCAAGGGTCGGGTCGCCGGCTTTACGATGGGAACCGGATCGACTCTGGCGCTGCTGCCGCCGCAGAACGCCACGGGTAACTTCGTCAAGGTGGTGCAGCGGCTGCCGGTCCGGATCGACCTCGAAGGGTATGACCCGACCAAGGACCCTCTGTTCATCGGGACTTCCGTCGTTCCCTACGTTCACATCGACAAGCCGCCGACCGGACCCGATGCCGGCAAGTTTCTGCAGGCCTACCTGCCTCGATTGCAAGCCACCGGTGCGTCCCAGAGCCCGCCGGACGCCAACCAATGACGGCCGCGGCACTCGCACCCGCCAGACCCCATGCTGCGGGCAGCCCGTGGTTGCTGGCCGCCACGGTCGTGGTGCCGACGTTCATGGAGGTGCTCGATACCACGATCGCGGTGGTCGCCCTTCGCTATATCGCCGGCGGCTTGTCGGCCACGGTCGATGATGGTGAATGGGTTCTCACCAGCTACCTTGCCGCCAACGCCATCATCCTGCCGATCACCGGCTGGCTGAGCGCGCGTCTGGGTCGGCGCAACTACTTCCTGCTGTCGATCGCCGTATTCACCCTCAGCTCCGCACTGTGCGGGATGGCCGGCAGCCTCAGTCAGCTGATCCTGTTCCGCGTCATCCAGGGCCTGGCGGGCGGCGGTCTGCAGCCCTCCAGCCAGGGCGTGCTGCTGGACGCCTTCCCCCGGGAAAGGCAAGGCGTTGCAATGACGCTCTTTGGCCTGGCGGCCCTGATCGCGCCGGTTGTCGGCCCGACGCTCGGGGGATGGATCACCGACCAGTACAGTTGGCGATGGGTCTTCTTGATCAACGTACCCGTCGGTCTCCTGGTCTTTGCCGCCTGTTATGCCCAGCTCCGCGACCCGGACTACCTGGTCGCCCAGCGCCGCGAGCTGAGGCAGCAGCCGTTTCGGTTCGACTCGATCGGCCTGTCGCTGCTGGTCATCGTCATGGTCAGCTGGGAAGTGATGCTGAGCAAGGGTCAGCAGTGGGACTGGCTGAGCGATCCCTTCTGGCGCGTCCAGACCTTGGCCATTTTCGCCGTTGTCGGCCTGGTTGGGCTCGTCTTTTGGGAGTTGCGCCACCGCAGCCCCGTCGTCAATTTCCGGCCACTGCGCGACCGCAACTTCGCCGCATGCTGCGCCATCATCTTTGGCGCTTACCTCGCGCTCTATGGCGCCAGCACTTCGCTGCCCGGATTGCTTCAGTCCCTGTTCGGTTATGACGCGATGAGCGCGGGGCTGGTCATGTCACCGGCCGGAATCTTTGCCCTTCTGGCCATGCCCGTCGTCGGCTTCACGCTCGGTCGGGGGACGGACGCCAGGTGGCTGATCGCGGCAGGGCTGCTGGCGATGACGGTCGGGAACTATTGGATGTCCCAGTTGAACCTGGATATCAGCCCCGGCCAGGCGGTCTGGCCCCGGGTGGTCCTGATCGCAGGACTGGCGGTCTGTTTCGCGCCTGCGAATGTGGCCGCCTACCTCTATATGCCGATAGAGTTGCGTGGCGCGGCCGTCGGCCTGTTGAGCCTGCTGCGCAACGAAGGCGGCAGTGTCGGAACGTCGTTCGCTCAAACCTTTCACGAGCGCCGTGATCAATTCCACAGTCTGCGCCTTGGCGAGTATCTCGATCCCTTCAACCCGGCCGCGCAGTCCTTCATCAGACGGGCTGAGGCCTTCTTCCACCAGCAGACCGCCGATCCGGTCGCTTCGCAGCAGCTCGCCTGGCAGGGGCTCGAACATCTGCGCCAGCAGCAAGCCTCGGCGCTGGCCTACTTCGACACCTTTTGGATCTTTGCCGCCCTGACGCTGGCGCTCGTGTTCGTGGTTCTGCTGATGAAGCGCTCGGTGGCTGAAAAAGGCGCTCACATCGGTTCCGAATGAGTGATGACGCTGCCTGCCCCAAAACGCCCGAGGAAGGAATCTGGCCAGGATCGAGGAGGCCGCGAAGCGGTGCTTCGGGGCGACCAGCATGCCAAAGGCGGAATTGCGGCCAGCGCCGCCGAAAGCCGCGCGCTTCAGACCTTCCGTTGGATCTCGACCGCTACAGCCAGCCGCGGCGCTTGAAGTACCAGTAGGGCAGGATCGCCGAAACGATCATCAAGGCGAGCGCCAGCGGGTAGCCAAACGGCCAGCCGAGCTCCGGCATGTCGGTGAAATTCATACCGTAGATGCTGGCGATCAGGGTCGGCGGCAGGAACACCACCGCCGCGACCGAGAAGATCTTGATGATCGCGTTCTGCTCGATGTTGATCATGCCGAGCGTGGCGTCGAGCAGGAAGTTGACCTTGTTGTTCAGGAACGAGGCGTGGTCGCTCAGCGAAGCGACATCGCGGCCGATGGTCTTGAGGCGCGAGCCGCTGCCTTTGCGTCCGCGCGCCTGGCTGCCCTGGATCGCGAACGCCAGCAGGCGGCCGAGGCTGACCAGGCTCTCGCGCGCCTTGCTGGCCAGATCGCCGGCCCGTCCGATCCGGGTGAGCAGCTTCTGGAAGTCGCGGCTGGTCTCGCCGCTGCTGCGGGAGAAGACGTCGCGCGACATCCGGTCGAGATCGGCGCCGACCGCCTCGAGGATGTCGGCGGTCCGATCGATGATCGCCTCGAGCAGGCCGTTGAAGATCGCATCGCCATCGCTGCACGCATTCGGATGGCGGAGCGCAAAGGTCGTGAACGCGCGGAACGGCAGCGGATCGGCGTAGCGCACGGTGACCAGCCGCTCGCCCGCCAGGATGAAGGTCAAAGCCGTGCTCTCCGGCGCCTCGGTGTCCGCCTTGGCGACCAGGGTCGCGGTCATGAACAGCGCCCCGTCTTCCCGATAGAGGCGGCTCGAGGCCTCGATCTCCTTCATCTCCTCCCGGGTCGGCACCTCGACGCCCAACGCCCGCTCGATCGCGGTCTCCTCGGCTCCGGTCGGCTGCAGCAGGTCGAGCCACACCGTCCGCTCGGGCAGCTCCAGCTCGCCGTCGGTGGGATCCACGCTCTTGAGCCGGCCATCCTCGAGGTAATAGACGTGCAGCATGGCGCTGCCTCCGGAGACGCTCTTGGGCCCCAGGCGCCGGCAAGAGACGGATTGTGAGACCGGCGCTCTGACGGCAGAATGCCGCGGACCGGCAAGATCGCACAAGCGCGCCGCGCGCGGCCGACGTCGGGAGAGGGCGACCTCATGCTCAACATCTGCCTGATCGGCGCCGGCCGGATCGCCGCGGTCCATGCCCGGCGCATCGCCGAGCATCCGGACCTGCGGCTGGCGAGTGTGGTCGACGTCAACCTCGAGGCGGCGACCCGCCTGGCTGAGCCCTACGGCGCCAGGCCCGGCGCCGATGTCGGGGCCGCGATGCGCGAGCCGGCGATCGATGCGGTGCTGATCGCGTCGTCGTCGAGCACGCATGCCGAGCTGATCCTGCGCGCGGTCGAGGCTGGCAAGCCGGTGTTCTGCGAGAAGCCGCTCGACCTCGATCTCGGCCGGGCCAACGCCTGCCTGCGCGCGATCGAGGGTAGGGGCGTGCCGGTGTTCGTCGATTTCAACCGGCGCTTCGATCCCAACCACGCCGCCCTGGAGCGGGCGCTGCGCACCGGCGAGGCCGGTCGGGTCGAGCTGGTCAGCATCACCTCGCGCGACCCGGAGCCGCCGCCGGTCGCCTATCTCGAGACCTCGCCCGGCGCGCTCTTCCTCGAGACCATGGTCCACGACGTCGACATGGCCCGCTGGCTGCTGGGCGAGGAGCCGGTCGAGGTGTTCGCGATGGCGAGCTGCCTGATCGAGCCCGCCTTCCGCGAGCTGAACGAGGTCGATACCGCGGTCGCGGTGCTGCGGACGGCGAGCGGCCGGCTCTGCCAGATCAACAACAGCTGGCGCGCGACCTACGGCTACGACCAGCGGATCGAGGTCCTGGGCTCGGGCGGCATGCTGCGCTCCGGCAACCTCCGCCGCACGACCCTGGAGCGCTACGACGCCGCGGCCGTGCGCAGCGACGTCTTGCCGTATTTTTTCACCGAGCGTTATGCCGAGGCCTACCGGCTGGCGCTCGATCACTTCGCCGACGTGGTCAGGCATGGCGCCGAGCCGCTGATCACCGCCGAGGACGGCCGTCGGGCGCTGGTCCTGGCCGACGCCGCGCTGCGCTCGGCCAGGACCGGCCAGCCCGTATCGATCCAGTATTGAGCCCGGAGGGAGCCATGCAGCTCGAGATCGCGACCGCGCCCGAACTCGTGGGGCGTCTGGTTTGCCGCGGACGACCGGCAGATCGGCTGGCGCCGTTATCTGGACGAGGCGGCCGCCGCCGGCTACCGCTGGACCGAGCTCGGCCCGGTCGGCTATCTGCCGGGCGAGCCGGAAGCGCTCGCGGCCGAGCTCCAGGCGCGCGGACTTGGCGCCTGCGGCCAGGTGGTCATGCTGCCGCTCGAGGATCCGGGCATCTGGCCGGAGCTCGAGCGCCAGATCGAGACCGCCGGCGGATTGCTGAAGAAGCTGGGCGCCCGGCACCTGGTGCTGATCGACGACATGTACACCGACCTGCACTCGGGTGCGCTCCGGCAGCCGCGCGAGCTGGACGACGAGGCCTGGCGGCGCCTGGTCCTGACCACCGAACGGGCCGCGAGGCTCGCGCGCGAGCGCTTCGGCCTGACGCTCGCCTATCACCCGCACGCCGAGACCCACGTCGAGACCGAGCCTCAGATCGAGCGCCTGCTCGCCGAAACCGACCCCGATCTCGTCCGGCTCGGCTTCGATACCGGCCATCACGTCTACGCCGGCGGCGATGCCACCCGCTTCATGCGCAAGCATGAGAGCCGGCTCGACTATCTGCACGTCAAGAGCGTCGACCCGGCGGTGCTGGCAGAGGCACGACGCGACGGGCTGCCGTTCGCAGCGGCGGTCGCGCGCGGCGTGTTCTGCGAGCTCGATCGCGGCGCGATCGATTTTTCCGGGTTTGGCGAGCTGCTGCGCGAGGTCGAC
This sequence comes from uncultured Alphaproteobacteria bacterium, assembly GCA_963757395.1. Taxonomy (GTDB): domain Bacteria; phylum Pseudomonadota; class Alphaproteobacteria; order Geminicoccales; family Geminicoccaceae; genus DATAOG01. The sequence goes on along the minus strand of CAVWRK010000018.1, from coordinate 66,869 downwards.
TTCCAGGGCTTCGTCGTGGTCGAGCAGGACATGTATCCCGCCCCGCCCGACAAGCCCCTGCCGATCGCCCGGGCCAATCGCGACTACCTGCGCCGGCTCGGCTGGGGCTGAGCCGGCAGGAGGCCGCGCGCCGGACCACGGCTCGGCCCCCCGACAGGTCGGCTGGCGGGTCCCCGCCCATCTCGACCCGCCCCTGCCGGCCGCAGGATCCTGCAGCCGGCCCGCCGGCGTTGCCTGACCCGGAAAATATTTGCCGTCGTTTGCGCTAGCTCAAACAAGCGCAAGCCGGGCGGGCGCAGAGTTGGGCGCAGGACCTCAGAAGGAGCAGGGCCATGCGACCACTCAATCGCCATCGTCTGGTTATGACCGCCGGCGCGCTGGCCCTCGGCGGCGCCCTCGGGATCGGCACCTGGGCCTTGCCCGCGACCGCCGAGGACGCCCAGGCGGTCAGCATCGTGCGTGCGCCGGACGATCTGCCGGCGCCGATCACACGCCGCGAGGCCCGGACCGTCAAGGTCGAGCTCGAAGCGGTCGAGCTCCTGGGCCAGCTCGACGAGGGCACGACCTACCGCTACTGGACCTTCGGCGGCAAGATTCCCGGGCCGATGGTCCGGGTGCGGGTCGGCGACACCGTCGAGGTCACGATGAAGAACCGCGACGACAGCTGGATGAACCACAACGTCGACTTCCATGCGGTGACCGGCCCGGGCGGAGGCGCCAAGGCGACCATGACCGAGCCGGGCAGCATGACCGGCTTCACGTTCAAGGCCTTGAAGCCTGGCCTCTACGTCTACCATTGCGCGACGCCGATGGTCGCCCAGCACATCGCCAACGGCATGTACGGCCTGATCCTGGTCGAGCCGGAGGAAGGCCTGCCGCCGGTCGACCACGAGTTCTACGTCATGCAGGGCGAGATCTATACCGAGGAGGCGGTCGGCACCACGGGCGAGTTGACCGAAAGCTACGAGAAGCTGCTCGACGAGCGGCCCGAGTACTATGTCTTCAACGGCTCGGTGCAGGGTCTGAAGACGGAGCACCCGCTGCGGGCCAAGGTCGGCGACAAGATGCGGATCTTCTTCGGTGTCGGCGGCCCGAACAAGAGCTCGTCGTTCCACGTGATCGGCGAGATCTTCGACCGGGTGTATCAGCTCGGGTCGGTCACCGGCGCGGCGACGCCCGACGTCCAGACCGTGACGGTGGCACCGGGCGGCGCCACGATCGCCGAGCTGACCCTCGAGGTGCCCGGCCGCTACCTGCTGGTCGACCACGCCCTCTCACGGATCGAACGCGGTCTGGTCGGCTACCTCGACGTGGAAGGGCCGGAGAACCCCGCGGTCTTCCACGTCGACACACCGGCCCAGCTGGGCCTCGCCGAGTAGCCCGGCCGGCCCCCGGATCAACCGAGGTCACAGGCACGAGCGCCGGGGAACGCCCGTGCCTCGTGCTCTCAGCGCTTGATCGCGGTCACGATATGGGCGGGCGAGGCGAAGGCGACGCTGCCATCGGCGACCGTGAAGCGCTCGAGCTCCGTCTGCGCCGCCTGCAGCAGTAGCTGGTATTGCGCATCGTCGATCATGTCGGCCAGCGTCCAGCCCTTGACGTCGGTGTGCACCCAGGCCTCGATCGAGGGGAAGCGCGCGCTGCCGGTCTCGGTCGCGATCTGGACGTCGGGCATGCCGGCGGCGGCGAACAGAGACCGGAGCCCGGCCGGATCGCCGAGCACGAAGGGCGCGCGCAGCCCGGCAGCGACCGCCTCCCCGAACAGGCGCTGGAGCAGCGCGGTCATCTGGGCGTAGCCGGGCGAGGTCTCGAGCCGGTCCCAGACCGCGACCGCGAGCTTCCCGCCGGGCCGCAGCACCCGCAGCATCTCCTCGAGCGCGCGCTGCCGGTCGTCGAAGAACATCAGCCCGAACTGGCTGACCACCGCGTCGAACTGGCCGGCGTCATAGGGCAGGGCCTCGGCCAGGCCCTCGCGCCAGGCGATGCCGTGGGCCATGCGCCTTGCGACCGCGAGCATGCCCTCGTTGCGGTCGAGGCCGGCGACTTCGCCCTCCGGTCCGGCGCGGCTCGCGACTTCACGCGTCAGCACGCCGGTGCCGCAGGCGACGTCCAGCACCTTCTGGCCGGGGCGGACGCCAGCCGCTGCCGCGACCCGCGGCGCCCATTCCCGGAACAGCGCCGGGACGAAGAACTCCTCATACACCTCGGCCGCGCTGCGCGTGACCTGGCCGCGCTCGATCGCGGCATCCTCGTGGTCTGCTGCTGCCAACATGACCTGACACCTCCGTTGGGTCGGTTCTGCGGCCATCCTGGCGGGCGGGCGTCCCCGCCGGCGTGACAAGAGCGGGACAAGCGGGCAGCATGCGCTGGTCGCGAGAGGCTCTGGCCGATGACGCTCCTCCACCTCAGTCTGCTCGGCGGCTTCGAGTGCCGCTCGGCCGCCGGCGCGCCGCTGACTTTCCCGACCCGCAAGGTGCGGGCGCTGCTCGCTTATCTGGCGGTGAACGCGGCCCGGGCGCAGCGGCGCGACCAGCTGGCCGCGCTTTTCTGGGACGACCGGCCCGAGGCCGAGGCGCGCGCCAACCTCAGGAAAACGCTCTCGCGCCTGCGCGCGGCCCTGCCCGCCGCCGTCAGGGACTGCGTCGCCGCCGAGGCCGACCAGATCGCGATCCGACTGAGCCTGGTCGAGGTCGACGCCCGGCTGTTCGAGCGGCTCGCCGCCGACGGCACGCCCGAGACCCTGGAGCGGGCGGCTGACCTCCATCGCGGCCCCCTGCTCGACGGCTTTGCCGGCGCCGGCGAGGCGTTCGAGGACTGGCTCGCGACCGAGCGCCGGCGGCTGGACGAGATCCTGCAGCAGACGCTGCAGCGTCTGCTCGACCACTATGTCGTGACCGGCGCGATCGAGCGCGCGATCCAGACAGCACTGCGGCTGCTGGCGCTCGACCCGCTGCAGGAGGGCGTCCACCGCGCGCTGATCCGGCTGTACATGTACCAGGACCGGGTCGGCTCGGCGCTCGACCAGTACCGGCGCTGCCGCGAGCTGCTCGAGCGCGAGCTCGGCGTCGCGCCGGCGCCCGAGACCCTGCGGCTGCGCGCCGAGCTCTCGAGGCTGCTGCCGGAGGCTCCGCCCGGCCCCGAGGGGGACAATCTGCCCGAGCGCGGGGCGGTGCTCCAGACCGCGGCCGCGGATCGCGCGCGCCGCAGAGCCGAGCCCTCCGGGCGGCCGGCGATCGCGGTGCTGGCCTTTGCCGCCGACGACGCGGATCGCCATCTCGGCGACGGCCTGGCCGAGGACATCGCGACCGAGCTCGGCCGCTTTCGCGAGCTCGACGTGATCGCGCCGGCGACCGCGTTGGCCTACCGCACGAGCGCGCTGGCGCCGGAGCGGATCGGGCGCGAGCTCGGCACGACCTACGTGCTGGGCGGCAGCCTCAGGACCGCCGGCGAGCGCCTGCGGATCACCGCCCGCCTGGTCGAGACCGCTAGCGCACGCCAACTCTGGGCCGAGCGCTACGACGGCGCCAGGGGCCAGGTCTTCGACCTCCAGGACGAGATGGTCCGCCGGATCGTCGGCACCGCGGTCGGCCGGATCGAGGAATCCCGGCTCGAACTCGCCCGGCGCCGGCGGCCGAGCGACCTCGCGGCCTACGATCTCTGGCTGCGCGGCTGGAGCGCGCTGAAGCGGCCCGACCTCGCGGCGCTCGCCGACGCGCGCGGCTGCTTCCAGCAGGCCGTGGCCCGGGACCCGCAGTTCGCGCGCGCCTACGTCGGCCTCGCCATGGCCTATCTGAACGAGTGGGCCTGCTTTTCCTGGAACCACTGGTTCTTCCTGCGTCAGGAGGCGCTCGATCTGGCGCAAAAGGCGATCGAGCTCGACGATCGGGATCACCGCGCGCATTGCGTGCTCGGCGTCGCCAAGCTCTACGGCCGCGACTACGAGGGCGCCCGCAGGCAATTGCTGCGCGCGCTCGAGCTCAATCCGAACGATGCCGACGTGCTCGCCCACGCCGCCGCCGCCATGGCGCTGATCGGCGAGCCCGGGCTCGCGGTCGAGGCCGGCCGCAGCGCGCTCCGCCTCGCCCCGCACCACCCGGAGTGGTACACGGCCTTCGCCGGGATCGCGCTGTTCAGCGCCCGCCTGCACGACGAGGCGATCGCGACGATGGCGCAAGCACCCGAGGCGCTCTGCAACACGCCCGCCTTCATCGCCGCCGCCTACGCCCATCTCGGCGACGTCGAGGCCTGTCCCGGCCATCGCGACACGGTCTACCGCCATCACCGCCGCCAGCTGGCGCGCGGCCTCTTTCCCGAGGGCACCAGCTGCATCGACTGGCTGGTCGCGATGGACCCGTTCCGGCGCCCCGCGGATGCCGAGCACTACGCCGAAGGCCTGCGCAAGGCGGGCTTCGCGTAAGCTCGCCCGGGATCGCTTACCGGACGCGGTGCTCAGGCGATCGCCCGGAGCCCTTTCTCCTGCACCACGGTGAGCAGCCGCAAGGCCGGCCCGCCGGGCTTCTTGACGCCGCGCTCCCAATCGGAGACTAGGTTCCTCGAGACGTTGAGATAGCGGGCGAACACGGGCTGCGAGACATGCTCGCGTTCGCGAATCTTCCGGATCTCCTCGGGTGACAGCGTCCGCACCGGGGTGAGGCAGGCTTCGTCGAACTCGCGCATGGTCCGCTGGTCGATCGCGCCGACGCCGTGCAGCGCCTCCATGGTCTCATGGATGGCTGCGAACGCCTCACTCCGGTAGTTCTTATCGTCGGTCATCGCTGGCAAACTCCGAGAACTGCCCCCTGGCAATCAGCGCCTCGATCTGCTCGTCCGAGAGGGCAAGGACATAGTTTGCGGCCTGCTTGAACTCGTCTTCCTCGTCCTTGCGGATGTTGTCCCTGCCGCTCTTGGCGAAGCCGTAGACGAAAAACGCGCGCTCACTCTGACGAAAGAAGATGATCGTCCGATAGCCCTTGGACTTGCCTTGGCCCGAGCGCGCGACCCGCTGCTTCAGCACGCCGCCGCCAAGGTTGGCATCGATCTGGCCCTTCTCAGCCCTCGCCACCGCGTCCCGAAGAACGCCGACGGTGATTTTCTCCTTGCGGGCAAAGCGTTCAAACCATGCATTCATGAAGATCCTCAACGGTAGGGCTCCGTCGTATGTTCGTCTATGTATCACTCTTGGTGTGATACTTCAAGGCTGATGGCCGTCGTGGCCGCGGCTGCGTCGGACAGGTGCGGCCCCGCCCGGTTGCCGTCATCAAGCTCCCAGTCGGGTCTTGGGCTGAGGCGTTTGACGAGGAAGTCGACCAGCGCGCGGACCTTGGGCGAGAGGTGGCGGGCATAGGGAAAGACCGCGTAGATGCTGGTGTCGAGCGCGCCCGGGCTGACCTGGTAGGCGGCGAACACCACCTTGAGGGCGCCGCGGCGGACGTCCTGGCCGACCATCCAGGTCGGCAGGATGACGAGGCCCAGGCCCGCGAGCGCTGCGGTGTGGAGCGCGTCGGCATTGTTCGCCCAGAGCGAGCCCCCGACCTCGACCTCGTAGGTCTGCTGCCGGTCGCGCAGGCGCCAGACGGCGCGGTTCGACTGGCGCTTGTAGACCAGGCAGTTGTGCTGGCCGAGGTCGGCGGGCGCGCTCGGCACGCCGGCGCGCTCGAAATAGCCGGGACTGCCGCAGATCACCCGGACGTTGCGCGCCAGCCGGCGGGCGATCAGGCTGGAGTCCTGCAGCTCGCCGATCCGGATCGCGAGGTCGACCCCCTCCTCGACCAGGTCGACGAAGGCGTCGGTCAGGCTGAGGTCGATCTGCACCGCCGGGTAGCCGGCCAGGAACCCCGGCAGCGCCGGCGCTACGTGCAGCCGGCCGAAGGTCACCGGCGCGCTCAGCCGCAGCCGGCCGCGCGGCTCGGCTTCCAGCTGGGTCACCGAGAGCCGCGCGTCGTCGACCTCGGCCAGGATCCGCTTGCTGCGCTCGTGATACAGCCGGCCCGCCTCGGTCAGGCTCAGCTTGCGGGTCGTGCGATGGAGCAGGCGCACGCCGAGCTCGTCCTCGAGCGCGCCGATCCCCCGCGCGACCGAGGACGGCGCCATGCCGAGCGCGCGCGCCGCCGCCGAGAAGTTGCCGCCCTCGACCACCTCGGTCAGCAGGCGCATGCCATCGAAGGTATCCATCCGGACCCGCTATCTATGCGTGGCGTGCACAGATCTTACGCCACTCATCGGCATTATCCAGTCTTCTGCCAAAGCGTATTGCTCTGCTGGGCGGCGTGCTGCGCCGCCGGGCCGAAGGATGATCGACCATGCTGAGCTTCGAATTGGATCAGGAGCCGCGCCGCCTCGAGGATCTCGACATCGAGGCGCTCGAGGCATCCATCCGCCGAGGTCGGACGCTGCAGGCGCGGGCCATGGGCCACGGTCTCAAGGCGCTGTTTGCGGCGCTCGTCTTCGGTCAGGAGGTGGCCGCACGCAACGAGCAGGGCAGGCTGGATTGGGAGGAGGTCCTGGGCTTGGCGCCCGCGGACTGTCACCCGGCAGGCGGCGCCTCGCGCTAATCGACGGTCGAGCTTCGGCGCTCGGGTCTAAGGATCGATCAGGCGCAGATGGCGCGGGGGAAGCCCGCCATCGCCCGGCTCGGTGACCCGGTCGATCAGATGCTGGAACGAGCCCGCGACCGTGCCCGAGCGGGCACCGAGCTTGCCGAGCGACCGCCCGCGGGCGTCGCCGACCTCGAACAGCGGCGGCGCGTCCCCGCCCTCGATCAGGCTCGCATAGTGGAACTCGTGGCCGCGATAGGTGGTGCCGGCCTGGCCGAGCGGGCTCGCCTCGAGCAGCTTGAGGCGCCGGTAGCCGAGCTGCCGGCGCGGCTCGGCGAAGCTGGTCGCGATCGGTAGCAGGCCCGCCATGACGTGGTGTTCGCCGGCACCGTCGGTCAGTGTCCGACCGAGCGCCATGTAGCCGCCACACTCGCCATAGACGAACGCGCTGCGCGCCGCCGCGGCGCAGACGCCATCGAGAAATCTGCGATTGGCGGCGAGCCGGCCGGCGTGCAGCTCGGGATAGCCGCCCGGCAGGTAAACCGCATCGGCGCCCGGGTCCGGCGGCTGGTCGGCGAGCGGCGCAAACGGCAGGATCTCGGCGCCCGCGACCCGCCACCCCTCGAGGGTCGCGGGGTAGGCGAAGGCGAAGGCGAGATCGCTCGCGACCGCGATCCGCTGCCCAAGGGGTCGGAGCGGGCGGGCGGGCGGACCGTAGAGGCCGAGCCCGAACGGCCGGGCGAGCCGGACCAGCCGGTCCAGATCGGTCTGCTCGCCGACGATCTCCGCCGCCCGATCGAGCCAGCCGTCGAGCTCGGGCAGCTCGGCGGCCGGGACCAGGCCGAGGTGGCGCGCCGGCAGCTCGAGGTGCTTATCGCTCGGCAGGCACGCCAGCACCGGCTGCGCGAAGCGGTCGTCGCAGGCGCGCCGGAGCAGCGCCGCGTGCTCGGCGCTGGCGACCCGGTTGAGCAGGATGCCCGCGATCTCGACGTCGTCGCGATGGTGGGTGAAGCCCTCGATCAGGGCCGCCGCCGAGGCGCCCATGCCGCGCACGTCGACCACCAGCAGCACCGGCAGATCGAACAGGCTGGCCAGATCCGCGGTCGAGCCCTGGCCGTCGGCGGCGCCGTCGAACAGCCCCATGACCCCTTCGCCGAGCACCAGGTCGACGCCGCCCCCGACCCGGTCGGCGAGACCCGCGAGGGTCTCGATGCGCATCGCCCAGCTGTCGAGGTTGACCGGCGGCCGGCCAGAGGCGCGGGCGTGGAACGTCGGGTCGATGTAGTCGGGTCCGACCTTGAAGGCACCGACCGTGCGGCCCCGGCGCCGGAACGCGCGCAGCAGCGCAAGCGTGATCGTGGTCTTGCCGCTGCCCGAGGCAGGTGCTGCGATCAGGATGCCCGGCGCGCTCACGAGCCCGCGCTCATCGATCGGCACGCATCGGAGGCTTGCCGAAGCCTGGCGGCTGGATGAAGATCGGGCTGGTCATGGTCGGGCGAGTGTAGCCCGAACCCGGGCCGGGGATGAAGGGGCGCAGGAGATCGCTGACGCCATATGGGACGCAAACCGAACGTCGAGCTGCGCCGGGGCTGGACCACCGGGGCGTGCGCCGCGGCGGCCACCAAGGCTGCCTATCTGGCCCTGCTGACCGGCCGCTTCCCGGACCCCGTGTCGATTCGCCTGCCGGGCGGCGAGCAGCCCCGGTTCGATCTGGCGGAGCGCGCGCTCGCCGGCGGCCAGGCCATGGCGGCGGTGATCAAGGACGCCGGCGACGACCCCGACGTCACCCACGGCGCCCTGATCCGGGCGCGCGTCAGCCGCGGCGAGCCGGGCAGCGGCGTCGTGTTCATCGCCGGCGAAGGGGTCGGGGTGGTGACCCGGCCGGGCCTGCCGGTGCCGGTCGGGGAGCCCGCGATCAATCCGGCGCCGCGGCGGCTGATCCGCGGGCTGGTCGAGACGATCGCGCGCGATCAGGGCGATGCCGGCGATCTCGAGGTGACGATCGCGATCCCCGGCGGCGAGATCCTGGCGCGGCGGACCGCCAACGGCCGCCTCGGAATCGTCGGCGGCCTCTCGATCCTCGGCACCACCGGGGTCGTGATCCCCTATTCCTGCGCGTCGTGGGTGCATGCGATCCATCGCGGCATCGACGTGGCCCGCGCCGCCGGCCTCACCCATGTCGCCGCGGCCACCGGCTCGACCTCGGAGCGCGCGGTCCAGGCGCTCTACCGCCTGCCCGAGTTCGCGCTGATCGACATGGGCGATTTCGTCGGCGGCATGCTCAAATATCTGCGCCGCCATCCGATCCCGCGGGTCACGCTGGCCGGCGGCTTCGCCAAGCTCGCCAAGCTCGCGGCCGGCCACCTGGACCTGCATTCGAGCCGTTCGGCGGTCGACCTGCCGGCGCTCGCCGAGCTGCTCGCCGAGCGCGGCGCGGCGGGCGAGCTGGTGGCCTACGCCAAGGATGCCGACTCGGCCCATCAGGTGCTCGAGCTGGCCCAGGGCGTCGGCCTGCCGCTCGCCGACGACGTGGCGCTGCGCGCGCGCCAGATCGCGCTCGCAGCCCTCGCCGGCAGCAGCGCGATCGAGGTGATGATCTTCGACCGCGACGGCGGCCTGATCGGCCACGCCCGGGGTTGGTGAGCGCCGCCGGGGCCGGCGGCGCTCGGGCGGGTGCACCGATGACCAGGGTCCTGATCCTGGCCGGGACCAGCGAGGCGAGCGCGCTCGCGGCCGCCTGCGTCGGGCGCGCCGAGCTCGAGGTGATCAGCTCGCTCGCCGGCCGGACCCGGGCCCCGCAGGCGCCGCCGGGGGAGATGCGCGTCGGCGGCTTCGGCGGCGCCGCCGGGCTCGAGCGGTTTCTGAAGGCGCGGGCGATCGATCGGGTGATCGATGCCAGCCACCCGTTCGCCGCCCAGATCGGCCGCCATGCGGCCGCCGCCTGCCGAACGGCCGGCGTGCCGCGGCTGCGCCTGCTGCGCCCGCCCTGGCGGCGGCAGGCGGGCGATCGCTGGCTCGAGGTCGCGCGACCTCGCCGAGGCCGCGCGGCGGCTGCCCGGCCTCGGACGGCGGGCGTTCATCACGGTCGGCCAACGCGAGCTCGGCGCCTTTGCGGGCCTCGAGGGCGTCTGGCTCCTGGTCCGCACGATCGAGCCGCCGGCCGACCCGCCGCCGGGCCATTGGCTGCAGGCGCGCGGGCCGTTCACGCTCGAGGCCGAGCTCGAGCTGCTGCGGGCGCATGCGATCGACGTCCTGGTCACCAAGGCGAGCGGCGGCGAGGCGACCCATGCTAAGCTCGTCGCGGCCCGCACGCTCGGACTGCCGGTGCTGATGGTGCGCCGGCCGCCGCCGCCGCCCGGGCCGGTGGTCGCGACCGTCGCCGACGCCCTGGACTGGCTCGGCGCAGGGTAGGGCGCTGCCGGCCCAGGCCTACTTCTCGGTCCAGCCCTGGCACCAGCCCTTGGCGCTGACCAGCTGGCCGCCGAACAGGTCGCAGGGGCCGAAGGCGTCACCCTCCTTGCCGTGGAACAGCTGGCAGTTGGCGCAGCTGTGACCCGGGGCGTAATCCGGCCATTCGTTGACATCGACCTGGCTGGCGTCCTGCCTGTACCCGAGCTGCTGGGCGAGCTCGTCGTCCTCGCTCACCTTCTCCTGGGCGCGCGCCCGCCGCATGACCAGCATGCCGCCCAACGGCACCGCCGCGACTCCTGCGGTCGCGAGCCTGAGGAAGCGGCGGCGGGCTTGCCAGGGACTGGCGTCGGCCATGATCGGTCCTCCCGTTTGTTTGCTTGATCGGCGGCGCCAAGACCAGCCCGCCATCGCTACGAACGCCCCGATCCTAGCGCGTGTTCCGCCGCTCCTCCACCACGCCACGGGGGCGCCGCCGCGTTCAGCGCAGCGCCGGGTAGCCGTGGCGGCGGGCGAACCTGGCGAAGGCGGGGATGCGCCGGTAGGCCGCGGGCGCCAGTTGCTCGATGCCGTCGAGCAGCAGCTGTTCCCGCACGATCCCGAGCTCGGGGTCGGCGAGCGCGGCCCGCAGCGCCGCTTGCAGGCGGGCGGCCAGATCGTCGCCGGCGTCGGCGCGGGTGACGTACGGCAGCGCCGGCGCCGGAGCGGTCCGGCAGAGCACGCGCGTGCCGGCGAGCGCCGCCGGGCGGTGGCGGGCGAGCAGCGCATGGGTCACGCAGTCGATCGCGGCGACGTCGGCCGCACCGCTTGCGACCAGGGCCAGGCTCGCAACATGGGCGCCGCTCACCTCGACCGCCGCAAAGAAGCGCCCGTCGCGGCTGAGGGGCGCGATCAAAGCGCGGAGCGCGTTCGCGCCGGAATGCGACTCCGGGTCGTTGATCGCCGCGACCCGCCCGCGCAGCTGCTCGAGCTCCCGAATCTCCGCGCCCTCGGCGACCACCACCAGGCTCGCATAGTCGCCGCCCGCACAGCCGGCGGCGCGATAGCGCGGCGTGGCGACGACGCGCAGCTTGCCGGCGAAGCCGCCCATGAGATCGGCACCGCAGCACTGGCTGAGCAGCAGCGTCCGATCGCGCCAGACCTCGTCCGCCGGCCGGTCCTGGCAGAGCGCCGCCGGCACCCTTGGCCCACCCGCCTGCCTCAGATGGCGCGCAATCCCGGCCCAGAGCGCGGCATGGGCGGCGCGCAGCTCGGGCAGATCGTACATCGGCAGGCTGGCGACGCTCATCGCGGACATCCGGCGCGCGTCATGCAGCGTCCTGAACCTCGAGGACCAGACGCTTGCCGAGCGCGGCCAATGCGGCCTCGAGCTGGTCGAGGCGCGAGCGGTGATCGAGATCGAGCAGCCGGCGCACCTGGCGCGGATCGCAGCCCAGCCGCTCGGCCAGAGCGATCTGGGTCAGGCTCGCATCGCGCATGGCCCGGTAGATCGCAAGCTTGGCCGCGACCATCGGCGGCAGCACCGCGGAGGGTTGGCCACGCTTCGGCCGCGACGGCAGCGGAATCGTTCGGCCATCGTCGATGTAGGCGCGCAGCGCCGCCACCAGGGCATCCCCGGCGCGTGCCACCGCTTCCGCCGCGTCGCGCCCGACGGTGATCGCCTCGGGCACGTCAATCGCTTGTGCGATCACCGTGCCGTTCTCGTCCGTTTCCAGGACCAGCGGGTAGGGCTGCATGTCGCTCCTAGAGTACCTCATTCGGGTCGAGGCCCAGCTGCTTGCAGATCCTGCGGATGAACGCGGGCCCGAGGTCGGTGTCGCCATGGACCGGAATCGCCGTCTGACGACCGCGATAGCGGGCGTAGTAATGTCCTCCCTTGCCGCGTCGCTCCTCGATCTCGACGCCGGCTGCCTTCAGCCTGCGGATCAGCTGCCGGCCCTTCATCGCCGACCAGCATAGGACAAAAATGTCCTCAGCGCAAATGCCGCGCCGCCGGCTGGCGCGTTGCGCGCGCGCTCATACCCGCGCGAAGGACGCGGGTGAATGCACGTCCGCGGGCGTCGCCGCCATTGGGGGCCGAGGTCGAACAGGTACCGATGGCGGAGCGGAGGTCGTGGCGTTATGGTGGCGCCATCATGGACCAGGTGCTCGCCGACCATCTGCAGGAGGTGGCCGCGATCTGTCGACGCCATCGCGTCGCGCGGCTCGACGTGTTCGGCTCCGCTGCCCGGCAGGCGCAGGGCGCCGCTGACCTCGATCTGCTCGTGGAGTTCGAGAATCTGCCGGCGGACGCCTACGCCGACGCCTACTTCGGGCTGCTCGCCGACCTCGAGGCGCTGTTCGAACGGCCGGTCGATCTGGTCATGGCGTCAGCTGTGAAAAACCCCTTCGTCCGGGAGACGATCGAACGCTCGCGTATCCCGCTCCATGCTGCCTGAAGCGCGGGCCTATCTGCACGACATCGAGCGCGCGACGATCCTGATCGACCAGTTCCGGCGCGACAAGGCGTTCGACGACTACCTGTCAGACGCGCTGCTTCGTTCGGCGGTGGAACGGCAGCTGGAGATCACCGGTGAGGCGGTGAGCAAGCTGTCGGGCGTCGATCCGACGACGGCGGCGAGACTTGACGGGCCGGCGCCGGATCATCGCTTTGCGCAACATCCTGATCCATGGCTACACCACCATCGACGACCGGGTAATCTGGAACATCCTCGACCAGAATCTTCCCGTGCTGCAAGCCGAGGTACGGGGCCTCCTGGCCGGATAGCTTCGACTGCCGGAGACCCCGCGCCCGCTCACGCCCGGCGTTTGGCGCCTTCGAGGCGGGGGGCGAGGACGCGGGTGAGGTAGGCGCCGGTGTAGCTGGCGGCGGTGGCGGCGACCTCTTCGGGGGTGCCGGCGGCGATGATCCGGCCGCCGGCGTCGCCGCCCTCGGGGCCGAGGTCGATCACGTGGTCGGCGGTTTTTATGACTTCGAGATTGTGCTCGATCACGACCACCGTGTTGCCCTGCTCGACCAGCGCGTGCAGGACCTCGAGCAGCTTTCTGACGTCCTCGAAGTGGAGGCCGGTGGTCGGCTCGTCCAGGATGTAGAGGGTGTCGCCGGTCGCGCGGCGCGAGAGTTCCTTGGCGAGCTTGACCCGCTGCGCCTCGCCGCCCGAAAGCGTGGTCGCCGACTGGCCGAGCGTGATGTAGCCGAGCCCGACCTTCTGCAGCGTCTCGAGTTTGTGCCGGACCGGCGGCAGCGCGTGGAAGAAGGCTACCGCGGTCTCGACCGTCATGTCGAGCACGTCCGCGATCGACTGGTCGCGGTACCGGACCTCCAGGGTCTCGCGGTTGAAGCGCCGGCCATGGCAGACGTCGCAAGTGACGAAAACATCGGGCAAAAAGTGCATCTCGATCTTGATCAGACCGTCGCCCTGGCAGGCCTCGCAGCGGCCGCCCTTGACGTTGAACGAGAAGCGCCCGGGCTTGTAGCCCCGCGCGCGGGCCTCCGGCAGGCCTGCGAACCAGTCGCGGAGCGGGGTGAAGCAGCCGGTGTAGGTCACCGGGTTGGAGCGCGGCGTGCGCCCGATCGGCGACTGGTCGATGTCGACCACCTTGTCGAGGAACTCCATGCCGTCGATACGCGCGTGCCCGCCCGGGATCAGGCGTGACTTGTGCAGGCGCTTGGCGAGCGCCGGGTAGAGGGTGTCGAGCACGAGCGTCGACTTGCCGCTGCCGGAGACCCCGGTGATGCAGGTGAAGGTGCCGAGCGGGATGCTCGCCGTGACGTTCTGCAGGTTGTTTTCCGACGCCCCGACCACGGTCAGCCAGTGGCCGCGCTTGGCCTGGCGGCGGACCAACGGCAGCGGGATCTGCCGGCGGCCGACCAGATACTGCCCGGTCAGGCTCTCGGGCGATGCCAGAATCTGGGCCGGCGGACCTTCCGCCACCACGATGCCGCCGTGGACGCCGGCGCCCGGGCCCATGTCGACCACGTGATCGGCCTCGCGGATCGCGTCCTCGTCATGCTCGACCACGATCACCGTGTTGCCGAGGTCGCGAAGGTTCTTCAGCGTCTCGAGCAGGCGGTGGTTGTCACGCTGATGCAGCCCGATCGAGGGCTCGTCGAGCACGTAGAGCACGCCGGTCAGGCCCGAGCCGATCTGCGAGGCGAGCCGGATGCGCTGGCTCTCGCCGCCGGACAGCGAGCCGGCATCGCGCGCGAGCGTCAGATAGCCGAGGCCGACGTTCCTCAAAAAGCCGAGGCGCTCGTTGATCTCCTTGAGGATCCGGCTCGCGATCTCGTTGTGCTTGGCGCTGAGCTGCGCCGGCAGGGCCTCGAACCAAGCCGCCGCCGCCTCGATCGCGAGTTCTGTCACTTCGCCGACGTGGCGACCGCCGACCTTGACCGCGAGCGCCTCGGGCTTGAGCCGGTGACCGTGGCAGGCCTCGCAGGGCGCGCTCGAGAGATAGCGGCCGAGCTCATCCTTGAGCCAGGCGCTGTCGGTCTCGCGCCAGCGCCGCTGCAGGTTGGGGAGCACGCCCTCGAACGGCCGCTTGGTGCCGTAGCGCCGCAGGCCGTCGTCGTAGCTGAGCTCGACCTCGTCGGTGCCCGAGCCGTTCAGGATCAGCTCCTGCATCGCTTCGGGCAGCTCCTCCCAGGGCGTGTGCAGGCTCGCCCGGAAATGCTTGGCGATGCCGTCCAGGGTCTGCAGATAATAGGTCGAGGACGAGCCCGACCAGGGCTCGATCGCGCCGTCGTAGAGGCTCTTCTCCGGATCGGGCACGACCAGCACCGGGTCCATGTAGAGCCTGCGGCCGAGGCCGTCGCAGGCCGGGCAGGCGCCGTGCGGGCTGTTGAACGAGAACAGCCTGGGCTCGATCTCCTCGATCGTAAAACCGGAAACCGGGCAGGCGAACTTCGAGGACAGGATCAGCTGCTCGCCGCTGTCCGCGCTCTCGACGATCAAGAGGCCGTCGGAATGGTTGAGCGCGGTCTCGATGCTCTCAGCCAGCCGCTGCTCCAGCCCCGGCGCAAGAACGACGCGATCGACCACCAGCTCGATGTCGTGCTTGAGCTTTTTGTTGAGCTTCGGCGCCGCATCGAGCTCATACAGCTTGCCGTCGACCTTGACCCGCTGGAAACCCGCGCGCTGCAGCTCGGCCAGCTCTTTCCGATACTCGCCCTTGCGGCCGCGCACGATCGGGCTCAGCAGATAGAGCCGCGTCCCCTCGGCCAGGCCCATGACCCGGTCGACCATCTGCGAGACCGTCTGGCTCTCGATCGGCAGCCCGGTCGCGGGCGAGTAGGGAACCCCGATGCGGGCGAACAGCAGCCGCAGGTAGTCATAAATCTCGGTGACCGTGCCGACCGTCGAGCGCGGGTTTTTCGACGTCGTCTTCTGCTCGATCGCGATCGCCGGCGACAGCCCGGTGATCGAATCGACGTCCGGCTTCTGCATCAGCTCCAGGAACTGGCGGGCATACGCAGAAAGACTCTCGACGTAGCGGCGCTGGCCGTCGGCATAGATGGTATCGAACGCGAGCGAGCTTTTTCCCGACCCGGAAAGGCCGGTGATGACCACAAGCTTGTTGCGCGGCAGATCGAGATCGACCGCCTTCAGATTGTGCTCACGCGCGCCGCGGATGCGGATGAAGTCGTCCATGATCCCGGTCTTCAGTCGGACGGCGGGCGGCCTCGACCAACCCGAATACGGCCGCATCGCATAGATGCCCTTTTGGCCGGGTGTGGGCAAGGCCCGCCCCATGCGCAGCGGTGGATAACCCGGCGGCGCGGCCGCCGCGGCGCCGCGGCCTTGTCATGCATGCAGTCATTGATTACGTTGAATGCATCGATCGCGTGAGCGAGACGCAAGATATGGCAAGCATCACGATCCGAAATCTGGACGAGGCTGTGAAGGCGCGACTTCGCATCCGCGCGGCGCAGCACGGCCGCTCCATGGAGGAAGAGGCGCGGCACATCCTGCGCGCGGCCGTGGGTGACCATCCGCAGCCCACCAATCTTGCCGACCTCGCAGCAGCGCTGTTCGGCAGCCGCGGCGTGGACCTGGAGGCGCATCCTCCGATCCCGGTGCGCGAACCGCCCGATCTCGGATCGTGATCATCCTCGACACCAACGTGGTCTCGGAGGCGATGAAGCCCGCACCCCATGCGGGCGTCATGGCGTGGCTGCGGGAGCAACCGCTGGAAGAGCTGACTACGACCGCGATCACGCTGGCCGAGATCAACTACGGGCTTCGGCGGCTTGCCCACGGCCGTCGCCGCGGCGACCTGGAGGCACGGCTCAGAGCCTTCATGGCGCATGGCTTCGGCAACCGCATCCTGGCCTTCGACGCCATCGCGGCCGACGCCTACGCCGAGATCGTCACCGCCCGCCAGAGCGCGGGGCGACCGATCGAGGCCTTCGATGCGATGATCGCCGCGATCGCCCGATCGCGCGGCGCTGCCATCGCGAGCCGCAATGTCGCCGACTTCGAGGGCTGTGGTCTGCCGGTCCTGGATCCGTGGGGGTCTTGAGGGCGGTCCGCCGGCGCATCCCGATGGAGTTCCGGCTGCTGCCTTTCAGTCACGAGAGCGGCTGCCGGCGATCCGGCGGCGGAACTGGGTGGTGCGGATCATCTCGCGGATCCGGGGCTGGATCTCGGTGCGCCAGCGGGTGCCGTTGAACACGCCGTAATGGCCGACGCCCGGCTGCTCGTGCTGCTCGATCGGCAGATTGGCGCAGAGGTCGTGCGCGGCCTCGGTCTGGCCGACCCCGCAGATGTCGTCGCGCTCGCCCTCGACCGTCGTCGTATATTGCATTGCGCCCGATCGACCTTCTGAGGAAAGCAAGACCCGTCTTGATGGGAGCCAGACGCGTGCCAGCCCTCCCCGCGGCGGGCGAGCCAGCGCGGGCCTTTCCATCGCCTCGGCAACCAGGCAGCGCTTGCGCGCGGTCACGCCGGCTTGTGCTTCGCGACCATGCGCTGGAGCGTGATGTAGGGGACCTTGCCGAGCAGCCGGGCGACGCACTGGCCGTCCTGGAACAGCAGCAGCGCCGGGATGCTCTGGACCCCGAGTTCATCCGCCAGATCACCCTCGGTCTCGATGTCGACCTCGAGCACGGTGAGCCAGGGGTGGTCGGCGGCGAGCTTGGCGACCATCGGCTTGACCGCCCGGCACGGCCCGCACCACGCCGCCCAGAAGTCGACCAGCACGGTCCGGTGCCGCCCCAGCGCCGCCCGGCAGGCGGCGCCGTCGGCGGCAACCGGTCGGGCGTCCGCCATTGCGCGCGCTACTCGGCCGCGACCTGGGGCTCACCCAGCGGGTAGGTCATGCCCTTCGGGTATTTACTGTCGTCGGCGCTGTCGAGACGCATCGTGATGTTGAACTTGTTGCCGAAGTTGAAGACGCTGCAGGCGAAGATCAGCTCGACGATCTCCTCCTTGCTGAACTCGGCGCGCAGCTGATCGTAGAACGCATCCGGAATGAAGTTCGGGTCCCCCGCCATGTATTCGGCAAGGCGCACGCCGAGCCATTCGCGGCGGTCGAGCTTTGTCGGGTCGATCTCGCCGAACACGGCGGCCTCCTTGGGCCGGACCGCATCGCGCACGCCGGCGGCGCGGACCGTCGCGCAATAGGTGCACTGATTGATCTCGCCGGTCTTGAGCCGCATCAGCTCGAACAGCGAGGCGGGCAGCCGGCCGGCCATGAAGAAGGCCTCGAACACCGGCACGATCTTCTTGAGCAGCTCCGGCTGCTGGCCGATCACGCCGAACATCGCGGAATCGTTCCACCAGCCGTCGACCGCGCTCTGCAACAGCCGGTTGACCTCGGGGTCATGTGAATCGCCGGGCTTGAGCGGCTTGACGATTGACGACATGGTTTTAGCTCCCTGATTTTGCGCGCGCAGACCGACGCCCGCGGCGCCCTGCTGGTGTCGACCGGCGCGCCCCGAGCGTATTGACTGCCAATGCGGACGATCGCGCAACCCCGATCATGGCCCCACCGTGACTTCAGGCAGCCGATCTCGGGCGATCGTGATCGGGGGTGCGGCCGCGCCAGTTCTGCTATGCTGACATCGAACCTGACGGAAGGTTTGTGAGATGGCGACCGCCCGTGCCCTCAGTCCGCGCAAACGGCACCGCGGCCGCGGCGACGACGCGGTGCCCGCGCGCTATCGGGCGCGGCTGCTGGCGGCGTTTCCGACCCAGATCGAGCGCATCCTGCTGTTCGGCTCGCGCGCCCGCGGCGGGGCGCACGCCGAGAGCGACTGGGATTTTGCCGTCTTTCTCGACCACGAGCCGACGCCGGACGACCGGCAGCGCATCAGCGCGATTGGCAGCGAGATCTGGGAGGCGTTCGATACCGAGGTCCAATCGCATGTGTTCGCGCCCTCGAAGTGGCTCGCCACGGACGAGCTCGCGTGCAACATTCGAGACGATGGGTTGATCATTCAGGGGCCCGATGATGTGCCCATGATTGAACGTCCGGTGCTGGAGCATGCGCGCACCGCGCTCGCCAAGGCCGAGCGTTGCGCCGAGCTTGCTGCCGAGACGGCGGACGAGCGTTTCGAGGGCGTGATCCACGGCGCCTACTACGCCATGTTCCATGCCGCGCGGGCGGCCCTGCTGGCGGTCGATGGTTCGGCCAGCACCAACCACGGGCGCGTCGTCGAGACGTTCGAGCGCATGGTCAGGCGGCGCCGGCCGGGCAGGGCTGCGATCCGGCTAAGACTTTTCTCGGATGCTTACAAGCTTCGGGCCGAGGCGGATTATGGCAGCAAGGATCTCACCGATGCCGGGCGTCAGCTCCGGGAGCGGGTCGCGCCGTTTCTCGTTCTCTGCGTGAACCTGGTTGAGTAAACCTTTGGTAAGCAGTGATTGTTCTCAACAACGCGCGGCACTGGAGGCGAACACTCAGTCCGGTCTCGCATCCGCCGACGGGCGTGCTAGATTGGCCCTCAAGCATCGAGTGAGGGAGCGGGCACCATGGCCGGGAGCGTCAACAAGGTGATTCTGGTCGGCAACCTCGGCCGCGACCCCGAGGTCCGCAGCACCCAGGACGGCACCAAGATCGTGCATCTGGCGGTCGCCACCTCCGATCGCTGGCGCGACCGCAACAGCGGCGAGAACCGTGAGCGCACCGAGTGGCACCGCGTCGTGATCTTCAACGAGCGCCTCGGCGAGGTCGCCGAGAAGTACCTGGCCAAGGGCCGCTCGGTCTATCTCGAAGGCGCGCTCCAGACCCGCAAGTGGCAGGACCAGTCGGGCCAGGAACGCTACACCACCGAGATCGTGCTGCAGCGCTTCCGGGGCGAGCTGGTCCTGCTCGGCGGCCGCGACGAGGGCGGCTTCGCGAGCGCCGGGGCGCCGGCCGACGATCAGTCCGACTGGGGCCGGACCCCGAGCCAGCCGGCACGCGGTGGCGGCGGCGGCGCCGGCCGGGCTGGTGGTGGCGGCGCCAAGCGCGAGCCGTCGTCCGAGAACTTCGACGATCTGGACGACGAGATCCCGTTCTAGCCGCGACCGTTCGCCCGATTCCTGGTCGACGGGCGTGCTGCCCGCCCCGCTTGAGCTGCTTCTCGTTGACGGAGGACCGCTGACATGAACGATGCCGCCCCCACGCCCTCGGCCCGGGCTCCCGACACCGGCGGCGTTGCCGCCGAGCGCCTGCGCTCGTTCGTGCAGCGGATCGAGCGCCTCGAGGAGGACAAGGCGGCGCTCGCGCTCGACCTGCGCGAGGTCTACGCCGAGGCCAAGGGCGAGGGCTTCGACACCAAGGTGCTGCGCAAGCTGATCAGCCTGCGCCGGCGCGACGCGCGCGAGCGGGAGGAGGAGGACCAGCTGCTCGAGCTCTATCTCTCCGCGCTCGGCGAGTAGCGCCTCAGCCGAGCGGCATCGCGCGGACGGCCTTCGCGCGGTCTCGGGCGGCGGCGAGCAGGAACGGCAGGTCGTTGCCGGCGAGCACGAGGCGGAAGCCCATGGCGACGTAGCGCTCGAGCAGGCGCGGCTCGTAGACCCCGCCGAGGCCGGCGTGTTTGCCGTTCGCCCGGCAGGCGGCGACGATTTTCTCGAACGCATCGACCACCCGCGGATGCTCGAGCTGGCCCGGGATGCCCATCTCGATGCAGAGGTCGTTGGTGCCGACCAGCAGCGCGTCGAACCCGGGCACCGCGGCGATCCGGTCGATGTTCTCGAGCGCCTCGGGCTTTCGATCATCAGGATCAGCAGCGTCGCGTCGTTGACCGCCTGGGTCCACTCGGCCATCGGGTGGCTCTCGAAGTCGAGCTGCGGCACGGCGCCGGTGACCGAGCGATGGCCGACCGGCGGATAGCGGCAGTTGCTGACCATGCGGGCGGCGATCTCGGGCGTGTCGACGTGGGGCACGACGATCCCCTGGGCGCCCGCGTCGAGCACGCGCGAGGCGTGGAAATGCTCGAAGCCCGGCACCCGCACGACCGGCGTGATGCCGGTGTCCTGGGCCGCGATGCTGAGCTGGGCCGCGAGGTCGACCGACATCGAGCCGTGCTCCATGTCGATGAACAGGAAGTCGTAGCCCGCGGTCTTCATCAGCTTGCCGATCTCGACCGTGCGCGCCAGGCGCAGGCCTATGCCGAGCGCCAGCTCGCCCGCCTCCAGGCGCTCCTTGGCAAGATTGCGGATGCTGACCATGGCCCGTCTCCCGTTCGGCGTTGCTCGTCGTCCTCCTCAATAGGCGGAGGTTGCCGACGAATCCAGTGACCGGAGCGGGGTTCCCGGCCCGTCGACTTCACCGCGAGCCATCGCCGTAGTCGAGCAGAGTCGCGAAGCCGAGAGCTGCCAGCGCCAGGACCAGAACCACCCCGCGCCACCGGCGCGAGCCAGCTCGGCGGCTCCTGCTCCAGCAGCGGCGGATGGCGGCGGCAATGGCGGGTGGCGTGCCGATACGACAGAACCGGACGCGTTGCCGTCGCCTGGCTGGCCGCCAGGACCAGAGCCCATGCGCAGCCCCAAAGGAAAGCAATCTGCTTTGCCGACTAAATCGTCGAAACTTCTCGGTACCCATCGCCCGACGTCTGGCTGCCACCGAGATTGTGTAGTCAAATCGCTGATCTACCAGGTCTGTCGGTATGCACCCTGTGACCTCGATCACACCGAGACCGGGAAACGGGACGCGGCCGAACCAGTGACCGCGTCCCGAAGGCAAGTGCGGCGGCCGCGGTTGCTATCGCGGCGACGCCAGATCGGCCTGCTGATAGGCCGCGGTCTCGGTTGGCGTGCGGGCGAGCAGGAACGTCACCGCCTGATCGATCGCCGCCTGCATGGCCTCCCCCATGGGGGTCTTGGCATAGGCCGCCAGGCTCAGGCCGAACTGGGTTTCCTGGACCGCGGCGCCGAAGTCCTGGGCGCTGCCCGTGACCGTCGACGCCGCCACCACCTCGCCGGTGCGCGTGTCGACCAGGCGCAACGCCAGAGAGATCCGTGAGCTCGCGACGTTGAAGCCGGCGCTGCGCAGCCACTCCGGCAGCTTGTCGCCGTCCGCCACGCCGACATCGGCGCCCGAAGCGTCCGGCTCGAAGGCGGTCACCCGGCCGACCACGAACAGATCCGCGCCGGCTTGCCGGGCAAGATCGGGGGCGCGGCCGCCGGCGTCCGCGAATTTGGCCAGCACGGTCGAGTCGACCATGCGGTAGCAGCCGGTCTCGGTCATCGCGGCCACCAACAGCTCGGCGAGACCGGGACCGACCTCCGCTGGCACGGCCTGGTCGCCGGGGGCGAACCCGGCGACCGCCACCCGCGGTCGCGGGTCCGGGCATTGATGCTCGACCTTCGAGGCCGCGAAATGTTGGTCCGGCGCAAGCTGACCGTCCGTCAGACAGCCACCCAGGAGCGCCAAGGCGGCGGCGCAGCCGGGGCCGAAAAGCGCGTTCTTATCCATGCCGATCATCGAAATCCCTCCGTCAGCGACATCAATTCTGTCGACGGGTCCGGCACCGGCCATGATTGCTGGCGCCGGGGTTGCAGGGTTGCAAGCCGCACTCTACCGAAAATCACCAACCGTTTTTGTGAGGTCGTTCACAAAGGGAATGCGAACGCGACGCGCCTGCCGGCGCGCGGTTGGGCGGGGGCCGATGATCAGCCGAGAGCGGCGAGGTTCAGCTGCCAGCTGTCGCCGAGCCAGATCACATGCGCGCTGTGGTCAGTGATGGCGTCGCCGGTCTCCGGGTGGACGAACACGCTCAACCCCTGGCGGTTGAGGGCGAGCCAGGGGACCAGCTCGGCGAACAGCTCCGGCCCGAACTCGATCTGGTAGCTGCCGGTCGGATGCGGCCCGATCGGCTGGTCGTGCCAGCGCCCGAGGCGGACCTCGAAGCGCCCGCCGACCGCCTCCCGCAGCTGCGCCGCGACCGGCTTGGTCCGTTCGTCGTAGTACACGTGGGCGTGATAGCCATTGATCGTTCCGACCGGCTCGCGCGGCGCCAGGACCATGGTACATCCTCCCCTCGAACCGAACCCGCGGCACCGGTCCAAGGCAGGGCAAGCGCCTCGGCAGGCCGGCCGTGGACGCAGGATAGCAGGGTTTCGGTCAAGTCTCTAAGCAGCACGGAGCAGAACCCATGGGCTTCATGTCGCACGCCACATCCGGGTTGCGCCGGCGCGCGCTGCCGGGCCTGCTGGTCGGTCTTCTGATCGGCCTCGGCGCCGCCGTCCCGGCCGCCGCCGGCGGCATCATCAACAGCTCGTTCCTGAGCGGCGTCGCGATCGATGGCTACGACCCGGTCGCCTATTTCACCGAGGGCAAGCCGGTCGAGGGCTCGAGCGACTTCGAGTACGAGTGGATGGGCGCGACCTGGCGTTTCGCGTCCGCAGCCCACCGCGACCAGTTCGCCGCCGGCCCGGAGAAATACGCGCCCCAATACGGCGGCTATTGCGCCTACGCCGTGTCCCAGGGTGCGACCGCGGACATCGATCCGGATGCCTGGCACATCGAGAACGCCAAGCTCTATCTCAACCTCAACAAGAAGGTCCAGTCGATCTGGCTGCAGGATATCCCGGGTTACATCGGCAAGGCCGACGCCAACTGGCCGAAGATCCGCGACCAGCTGGCGAGCTGACCGGCCGGTCGCCGAGCCTGTCCGACGATGACTCCCTGAGCTCCTGGCCACCGCTTCGCCGGCGACCAGGACTTCGCTCCTTGACGCTGAGGTCAAGTCTGACGACTATCGGATCAGGGAGCGCCCAAGGCTATGTGCGTCCCAGTTGGCGATTGCCACACTGGAGGCGTCATCCGGGAGAACTCGCCATAGGGAGATGACATGAGCGGTTTCGGCCAAGAGACCGCCGGGGTCTTGCTCGGTTTCAGCCGAGAGGTTGCGATCGTCGCGCTGATGGCAGCCGCCTACCTGGGCGGCTGGGTCGCGCGGCGCCTGGCCGGACCCGCCCAAGGCGCCCGCAAAGCCTCCGCCAGCGCCAATGCCGCCGCCGGCGGGTTCCTCCTGGGCGCCGGACTGTTTCATTTCCTCCCCGACGCCCATGCGCGTCTCGAAACCGTGTTTCCGGGCCACAAGCTGCATGCCGGGTTCGTGCTTTGCGCCGTTGGATTCACGGCAATTCTGGCCATTGAGCGACTGCTGTTCGACCCGAACGCACATAAACTGGAACAGGAAGGCGCCGCGAGCAGGGCCCCGGTCTTGGGTGTCACCCTGAGCAGCCATGCCCTGCTCTCCGGCTTTGCCGTCGGAACAGAACAGTCCGCGGTCACGTTTTTAGTCGTGGCGGCGGCGATTAGCGTTCACAAGTTCGCTGCCGCCTTCACCTTGGGCTCGAGCCTCATCCGGGGTGGCGCTTCTTCTCGCAGCTTTCTGACGGTCATGCTCATATTCGCGGTTTCGACGCCGCTGGGGATGCTTCTCGGCACCCAGGTCCAAACTTTCTTGACAGATAATGCCGGGCAATTGGTCGAGGCCAGCTTCGAAGCCCTGGCGGCCGGCACGTTCCTTTACGTTGCAGCGCTCGATGTGGTCCATGACGAGTTCTTTCACAAGCGAGCGAGTTGGGCGGACCTGCTTCTTTTCATCGGTGGGCTCGCGGTCATGGCCGGCCTTTCCGTCGTCGACTGAGGATCGCCGGCGGCGACCCGCTCGAACGGTGGGCTCGAGTTCGTTCGTGGGGGTCCGCAACAGGCGCCTTCACGGCGGCCCTTGACCTTCCCGTCACTGGAATGTCCATCTCCGGACTATCGGTGACGCGAGGGGGATGCGGATGTCGACTCTTACCCAGTCAGAGGATCGGACAGCCACTGAACGCGCGGCGCAAACCGTCGGGGTCAAGGATCCGGTCTGCGGCATGACGATCGATCCGGCGACCGCCGGGCACCGCTTCGATCACCGCGGCACGACCTACGTCTTTTGCTCGAATTCGCTGCCGGGAGAAGTTCGTCCGGGCACCCGACGAGTATCTCGAGGGCGGGCCGAAGAACGCCCAGGAGACACCGCCGGACGCCATCTACACCTGCCCCATGCACCCGGAGATCGAGCAGTCGGGGCCAGGCGACTGCCCGATCTGCGGTATGGCGCTCGAGCCGAAGACGATCCGTCTCGACGAGGGGCCGAGCGCAGAGCTGCGCGCGATGACCCGCCGGTTCTGGGCCAGTGCCGCGCTGTCGTTGCCGCTGCTGCTCTGGGTCATGGGCGACCACCTGCTGGGGTTCGGCCAGCTGGTGCCCCGTCAGCTGGCGCACTGGCTGCAGCTCGCGCTCGCGACCCCGGTCGTGCTCTGGGCGGGCTGGCCGATCTTCAAGCGCTGCTGGGCGTCGTTCCAAAAGCTCAGCCCGAACATGTGGACCCTGATCGGGATCGGCACGGGCGCCGCCTACCTCTACAGCATCGTCGCGACGCTGGCGCCCGGCCTCTTTCCGGCCGGCTTCCGCGGTCCGGACGGCCAGGTCGACGTCTATTTCGAGGCAGCCGCGGTGATCACGGCCTTGGTCCTGCTCGGCCAGGTGCTCGAGATCCGCGCGCGCGAGCGGACCTCGGGCGCGATCAAGGCACTGCTCGGCCTCGCCCCGAAGACCGCGCGCCGCGTGCGCGACGACGGCGCCGACGAGGAGGTGGCGCTCGATGCGGTCGCGGTCGGCGACCGGCTGCGGGTCCGCCCGGGCGACAAGGTTCCGGTCGACGGCGTCGTCCTGGAGGGCCGGAGCACGGTCGACGAATCGATGCTGACCGGCGAGCCGGTCCCGGTCGAGAAGACCGCGGACGAGCAGGTGAGCGGCGGCACCCTCAACCAGTCCGGCAGCTTCGTCATGCGCGCCCTGCGGGTCGGCAGCGACACCATGCTCGCCCAGATCGTGCAGATGGTCGCCCAAGCCCAGCGCTCGCGCGCGCCGATCCAGAGCCTGGTCGACCGGGTCGCCAGCTGGTTCGTGCCGGCCGTGGTCGGCGTCGCGATCGCGGCCTTCGTCGCCTGGGCGATCTTCGGCCCGCCACCGGCCATGGCCTACGGCCTGGTCGCCGCGGTCTCGGTCCTGATCATCGCCTGCCCGTGCGCGCTCGGTCTGGCGACGCCGATGGCGATCATGGTCGGCACCGGGCGCGGCGCTCAAGCCGGCGTCCTGATCAAGAACGCCCAGGCGCTCGAGCGCTTCGCCAAGGTCGACACGCTGGTCGTCGACAAGACCGGCACGCTCACCGAGGGCAAGCCCAAGGTCACCACCCTGCTGGCAGCCGAGGGCGTCGACGAGGGCCAGATGCTGCGTCTGGCCGCGAGCCTCGAGCGGGCGAGCGAGCACCCGCTGGCGGCGGCGATCGTCGCTGCCGCCAGTGAACGCGGCCTCGAACTGCTGGAAGCGAGCCAGTTCGAACTCGATCACCGGCAAGGGTGTGCGCGGCACCGTCGACGGTCGCGACGTGGCCCTCGGCAACCGACGGCTCCTGGAGAGTCTCCGCATGGATCTCGGTCGGTTGGCCGAAACTGCGGAAAAACGTCGCGCCGAGGGCGAGACCGTGATGTTCGTCGCGGTCGATGGCCGGCCGGCCGGGCTGATCGGGGTCGCCGACCCGATCAAGCCGACCACCGCGGGCGCTCTCGAGGCGCTGCGCGCCGAGGGCTTGCGGATCGTCATGCTGACCGGCGACAACCGGACCACGGCCGAGGCGGTGGCGCGCAAGCTCGGCATCGACGAGATCCAGGCCGAGGTCCTGCCCGAGCATAAGAACGACGTGATCAGCCGCCTGCGCGCCGAGGGCAAGGTCGTGGCGATGGCCGGCGACGGCATCAACGACGCCCCGGCGCTCGCCCAGGCGGACGTCGGCATCGCGATGGGCACCGGCGCCGACGTCGCGATGGAGAGCGCCGGCATCACCCTGGTCAAAGGCGATCTCACCGGCCTCGTGCGCGCCCGCCGCCTGTCCCAGGCGACCATGCGCAACATCAGGCAGAACCTCTTCTTCGCGTTCGTCTACAACGCGCTCGGCGTGCCGATTGCCGCGGGCGTCCTGTATCCGTTCACCGGCCTGCTGCTCAGCCCGATCATCGGCGCCGCCGCGATGAGCCTGTCCTCGGTCTCGGTGATCGGCAACGCGCTGCGGCTCAAGACGGTGAAGCTCTGAAAAATGCCTCGGCAGCCCGATCCTGGAACCGGTGCGAGCGCCGGGACGAGCACATGACAGGCACGCCGCCCTCGCCGAATCGGCGCCGCAGCGGCGGTCGCAAACGGAGATCAAACTCATGCTCACATGGACCGCGAAGAGGACCTTGGCGCTCGCCAATGCGCTTGGCGCAGCCTTGCTCGTCATGGCAAGCGGACCCTTGGCGGCGCAGCAAAATCCGCCACCATCGATGCACGCGATGCCGATGTCGTCGGCCGGTCCGGCGGACCAGGCTTATCAGGCTGCCATGGAGCGTATGCAGCAGGATATGTCGATGGACTTCACCGGCGACGCCGACGTCGACTTCGTTCGCGGCATGATTCCGCACCACCAGGGCGCGATCGACATGGCGAAGGCAGAGCTCGCGTACGGCAAGGATCCGGAGACCAGGAAGCTCGCCGAGGAGATCATCGCGGCCCAGGAGAAGGAGATCGCCTTCATGCGCTCCTGGCTGGAAAGGAAGGGGCAAAAGCCGGACTGATCGAGCAGGTTCGACGCCGCGCTCGGGAAGCCACAGAGGGTTCTGCCGGCGGTCGCCAGGGCGGGGCCCGATGATCGTGATCGCCAGGGCGCTGTGCCCGCGCGGTCAAGCTTTGATCCGGATCAATGCGGGCCCGCGAGGTATCGATAGTCTGCCCCCGGAATCGAGCCAAGGAGCGAGGTCATGACCAAGAGCCAAATGATGGTTGCAGGCTTGGTGGCGGCGCTGACGGTCGGCGCGGCGGGCGTCGCGATCGCCGAGGCCCACGGCGGAGACGAGGGGCCAGGCTACTACGGCATGGGCCCCGGCATGATGGGGCAAGGCTACGGGATGGGGCCGGGCATGATGGGCCCCGGCTACGGGGGCCCCGGACAGCAGCAATGGCCGATGGGCCCGGGCATGATGGGTCCTGGGCAGCAACAATGGCCGATGGGCCCGGGCATGATGGGTCCCGGGCAGCAACAATGGCGGATGGGTCCCGGGATGATGGGCCCCGGCTACAGCATGGGCCCCGGGATGATGGGCCCCGGCTACAGCATGGGTCCCGGCATGATGGGGCCGGGCAACGGGATGGGGCCGGGCATGATGGGCCCGGGCTACGGGATGAACCCCGGGCAGCAGACCTGGGCCGCCCCCCGCGTCACTCCTAGGATGGACCTGAGCACGGACGACGTGCGCTCGTACTTCGAGGGCCAGCTCGCGGCCGAGGGCAACAAGCGCCTCAAGGTCGGCAAGGTCCAGGCGCTCGACGACAACACCATCGAGGCGCAGATCGTGACCGTCGACGGCTCCCTGGTCGCGAGCTACAAGGTCGACCGGCACACGGGCGTGATCGCGCCCGCGGGCTGAGCGGATCGCCGGTGTTGAGGATCGCAGCCAAGCCGCTCCGCCGCTATTCCTGGTACCTCTGGCCGTTCTTCTGGAACCAGCGGCGGAAGTACGGCCAGGTGCTGGACGCGGCGCTGCTCTGGGCGCGCTCGCCCCGGCTGTTCCTCGGCGTCGCCGCGCTCTATGGCGCGCTCGACCGCAAGGGCTCGCCGCTCGAGCCGGCGCTGCGCTCGCTGCTCACTGTGCGCGTCTCCCAGCTCAACCACTGCCGCTTCTGCGTCGACCTCAACTCGGCGACGCTCTTGCGGCGTGGCGTCAGCGAGGCGAAGCTCTGGGCGCTCGACGATTGGCGCGCAAGCAACCTCTTCGGCACGCGCGAGCGGGTGGCGCTCGACTACGCCGAGGCAATGACCCGGTCGGACCTCGAGGTCAACGACGCCCTGATGGCGCGTGTCAAGGAGCACTTCGACGACGATGCGCTGATCGAGTTGACGGCCCTGATCGCGTTCCAGAACCTGTCGAGCAAGTTCAACGCCGCGCTCGGGGTGCCGCCCCAGGGCTTCTGCCGGCTGCCGCCTGCGGGCGCACGGGCCGGGCAGACCCCCTCGTAGCTGGAGAGAAGGTGATGAAGTACGTCTGGCGCACGGCCATGACGATCGGGGGCGTGGCGCTCAGCCTGCCCGCGATCGCGCAGGCGCAACAGGGCATGCCCTACTACGGCCCGGGCATGATGTGGGAAGGCGGCTGGTTCCATATGCTGTTCGGCTTTTTGATGATGCTCCTTTTCCTCGGCGTGATCGTCGTGCTGGTGGTGCTCGGCGTCCGCTGGCTCGGCGGCGCCGAGCATTCGCCGTTCCGGCATGGGCCGGCCGCCGGTCACCGCACCGCGCTCGACATCCTCAAGGAGCGCCTTGCCAAAGGCGAGATCGAGGTCGCCGAGTTCGAGGAGCGTAAGCGTGCGCTCGGCGAGTGACGGCGAGCTGCTCGTGATCAATCGTCGTCGTGATCGGCCTCAGCGCATCTCGACCACCGGAAAACCGGGTCGGCGGAAGCGTTGGGCCGGGCTCGGGCGGCGCTTCAGCGCGAAGGTGAACTCGATCTCGACCGGCACGTTGCGCGGCAGTTCGGCGACCCCGATCGCCGAGCGCGCGTGCTGGCCGGCGTGGCCGAACACCTTGACCAGGAGCTCGGACGCGGCGTCGATCACCTTGGGCTGCTGGTCGAAGCCCGGGCTGGAGGCGACGTAGCCGGTCAGGCGCAGCGCCCGCTCGACCTCGTCGAGGCCGCCGGTCAGCGTCTGGTTGAGCCAGGCGAGCGCCTGCAGCGCGCAGCGGCGGGCCAAGTCCTGCGCCTGCTCGACCCCGACCTCGCGCTCGACCTTGCCGAGCGGCCCGAGCCCGTCGCCTTGCCAGGGCAGCTGGCCGCTGACGTAGGCGACCCCGCCGTGCACCACCACCGGCACATAGTGAAACGCGGGCGGCTTGACCTCGGGCAGGTGCAGGCCGAGCAGCGCCAGACGCCGGCGCATGGTCGGCTGCTCGATCATCGGCGCGCCCGGCGGCTTGGCCGGCGCCGGCGGCTTGCGCCCTGGACCGGGGCGCTGACCGGCGCGGCCCGCCGGGGGCTTCTTGTCGCCTCGAGCCACTTTCGTCCGTCCTAGTTCTTGGTCGTGTCGACCAGGCGTTTGGCCGTGATCCAGGGCATCATGTCGCGCAGCTGCTTGCCGACCGCCTCGCTGCCGTGAGCCGCGTGCTTCGCCCGCAACGCCTTGAAGCTGACCTGCCCGGCCTTGTTCTCGAGCACCCACTCCTTGGCGAACGCGCCGCTCTGGATGTCGGCCAGGATCCGCTTCAGCTCGGCCCGCGTGTGCTCGTCGACGACCCGCGGCCCGCGCGTATAGTCGCCGAACTCGGCGGTATTGGAGACCGAGTAGCGCATGTTGGCAAGCCCGCCCTCGTAGATCAGGTCGACGATCAGCTTGACCTCGTGCAGGCACTCGAAATAGGCCATCTCGGGCGCGTAGCCGGCATCGACCAGGGTGTCGTAGCCGGCCTGGATCAGCGCGCACATGCCGCCGCACAGCACGACCTGCTCACCGAACAGATCGGTCTCGGTCTCCTCGCGGAAGCTGGTCTCGATGATCCCGGCGCGGCCGCCGCCGATCGCGGCGCCATAGGACAGCGCGACGTCGAGCGCCCCGCCCGAGGCGTCCTGCTGGATCGCGACCAGACACGGCACGCCTGCCCCGCGCTCGTACTCGGCGCGCACCAGATGCCCCGGCCCCTTGGGCGCGATCATGAACACATCCAGATCGGGCCGGGGCTCGATCAGCCGGAAATGGATGTTGAAGCCATGGGCGAAGGCGAGCGCCGCCCCCTCCTTGAGGTTGGGCTTCAGATCCTGCTGGTAGAGGTCGGCCTGGAGCTCGTCCGGCACCAGGACCATGACCACATCCGCCCAGGCCGCCGCCTCGGCCGCCGGCATCACCCGAAAGCCGGCGCTCTTGGCCTTGGCGGCCGTAGCCGAGCCCGGGCGCAGCGCCACCACCACCTCGGGCACGCCGCTGTCCTTGAGGTTGTTGGAATGGCCGAAACCCTGGCTGCCATAGCCGATCACGGCCACGCGCTTGCTCTTGATCAGGTTCAGATCGGCGTCGGTGTCATAGTAGACGCGCATCGCGCGGGCCTCCGGCTTGGTTTGATGGCGGGGTACGCGCCCCACGGGGCGAGGCACCAAAGCCCCGCGGCATTCGTTCGGCCACAGCCTTGTAGGCAAGGAGCGGCGCGCGATCAAGCGGCCCACGTCGCCCGACCCGCACTCAGCGGCCGCTCCGCTGATAGATCGCCTCCAGCGACAATGTCGCGCCCACACCCTTCAGGGCCACCGCATCCGCAGCAGGTTTGACGGCAACCATCTCCCAACCGAGCTCCGTGCGCGAGTGGACCTCGATACGGCGTTCCCTTTGCGCAACCATGACGACGTGCTGGAGCGAACCGATCTCCTGGTATTCGCGCCATTTGGCGATTCGATCGTGGCGCTCCGTGGTCGGCAAGAGCACCTCGGCCACGACGGTTGGATCGGAAATGCGGTCGTCGTCGGGCGCCAGGGGCCGGCACGCCACGACCACATCCGGATACATGACTGCGGTCTCCGTCACGACCTTCAGCTCGTCGACGATCGCAATACACGGACCATCGGCCAGCGCCGAGTTGAGCGCATTCGTCACGTTGTTCTTGATTATGCCGTGCGCAACCGAGCCGCCGGTCATCATGCGCACGACGCCGTCGACGAACTCGTAACGCTCGGACTCCTGGACCTCGAACGCCAGAAAGTCCTCGACCGTCCAGGGATAGGGCCGCGCCTTGGCCATCAGCTTTCTCCCCAAGGGCAGACGCCCCGCCGCCCTGCATTCGACGACCGTCAGCTTATCACAAGACCCTTGCGCCATGCGCGATCGCGACGACGCCTGCCCGGCTGACCTCGGCGAGGCCGAGCGGCTCCATGAAGTCGACGAAGGCGTCGATCTCCGAGGGCGAGCCGGTGATCTCGAACACGAAGCTGTCGAGCGTGCTGTCGACCAGGCGCGCATGCATGAAATCGGCGATCCGAAGCGCCTGCACCCGCTTTTCCCGGTCGCCCGTGACCTTGACCAGCGCGAGCTCGCGCTCGAGGCAGGGGCCTTCGACCGTGAGGTCGGCGACCTTATGCACCGGCACCAGCTTGGCGAGCAGGGCCTTGATCTGCTCGATCACCTGGGCGGTGCCGGTGGTCACGATGTTGATCCGCGAGCGGCCCCGGGCGCGGTCGACCTCCGCTACCGTCAGGCTCTCGATGTTGTAGCCCCGGCCCGAGAACAGGCCGATCACGCGCGCGAGCACGCCCGGCTCGTTGTCGACCAGCACCGCGATCGTGTGCCGCTGCTCCGGCTGGCTCATGACAGGCTACCCCTTGCTCCGCACTCCTTCGGCCCGGCGCCGCCGCGGGCGGCATCCGGACCGCAGGCGGCGCATCGGGCGCGGTCAGACGAGGACCATGCCCTCCTCGGAGCGCGGTACCGTCTCGCTGCCGTCGTGCTCCGGGCAGAGCTTGATCTCGTTGTGGGCAGCGCCACCCGGGATCATCGGGTAGACGTTCTCCGCCCGGTCGACCACGACGTCGCAGATCACCGGCCGCGGGGTCTCGATCATTTCCTTGATCACGTCGTCGACCTGGTCCGGGCGCTCGGCGCGCAGGCCGACCGCCCCGAACGCCTCGGCCAGCTTCACGAAGTCCGGCAGGCTGTCCATGTAGCTCTCGCTGTAGCGATTGCCGTGGAAAAACTCCTGCCACTGGCGGACCATGCCCATGTAGGAGTTGTTGAGGATGAACGACTTCACCGGCAGGCGGTACTGCACGATGGTCGACATCTCCTGCATGTTCATGACCCAGGAGGCCTCGCCCGCGATGTCGATCACCAGCGCCTCCGGATGCGCGACCTGCACGCCCATGGCCGACGGCAGGCCGTAGCCCATCGTGCCGAGCCCGCCCGAGGTCATCCAATGCCGCGGCTTTTCGA
This sequence comes from uncultured Alphaproteobacteria bacterium, assembly GCA_963757395.1. Classification (GTDB taxonomy): domain Bacteria; phylum Pseudomonadota; class Alphaproteobacteria; order Geminicoccales; family Geminicoccaceae; genus DATAOG01. The sequence continues at coordinate 34,449 of CAVWRK010000018.1, read as the reverse complement.
ACTTGTAGTGCTGCGCCGCCCACATCTGGTGCTGGCCGACCTCGGTCGTGATGTAGGTCTCGCGGTCCTTGGTCAGCTCGTACAGGCGCTGGATCGCGTATTGCGGCTTGATCAGCTTGCCGTTCTGCCGGTAGCGGAGGCTGTCCTTGGCCTGCCACTCGCGGATTTTGGCCCACCAGGGCTCGAGCCTGGCCGGGTCGGCCTGATTGCCCTTGGCCCGCCACCCCTCGAGCAGGGCCCGCAGCGCCCGGGTGGCATCGCCGACGATCGCGACGTCGACCGGCACGTTCTTGTTGATCGAGCTCGGATCGATGTCGACCTGGATCTTCTGGGAGCCCGGCGAGAACCGGTCCAGGCGGCCGGTCACCCGGTCGTCGAAGCGCGCGCCGATCGCGATCATCAGGTCGCAATCATGCATCGCGAGGTTGGCCTCGTAGGTGCCGTGCATGCCGAGCATGCCGACGAACTGCGCGTCCGAGGCCGGATAGCCGCCGAGCCCCATCAGCGTCAGCGTGATCGGGAAGCCGGTCGCGCGCACCAGCTCGGTGACCAGCGCCGAGGCTTCGAGGCCCGAGTTGATGACGCCGCCGCCGACGTAGAAGACCGGCCGGTGCGCTTTGGCCATCAGCTCGACCGCCTGCGCGATCGGCTCCGGCTGCGGCTCGACCCTTGGATTGTAGGTCCGATGCCGGGCCTGATCGGCGCTCCTATAGGTCGCGGGCCCCATCAGGATGTCCTTGGGCAGGTCGATCACGACCGGGCCTGGGCGTCCGCTGCGCGCGACGTGGAACGCCTCGTGGACGGTGCGCGCGACGGCATCGCCCGACTTCACCAGGTAGTTGTGCTTGGTGCAGGGCCGGGTGATGCCGACGGTGTCCGCCTCCTGGAAGGCGTCGTTGCCGATCATGTGGGTCGGCACCTGGCCGGTCAGGCAGACCACCGGCACGCTGTCCATCAGCGCATCGGTCAGGCCGGTCACGGTGTTGGTGGCGCCCGGCCCCGAGGTCACCAGGACCACGCCGACCCGGCCGGTGCTGCGCGCGTAGCCCTCGGCGGCGTGGACCGCGCCCTGCTCGTGGCGGACCAGGATGTGGCGGATCCTGTCCTGCTTGAAGATCGCGTCGTAAATCGGCAGGACCGCACCGCCCGGATAGCCGAATACCACCTCGACCCCCTGCTCGACCAGCGCCTGAAGCACGACCTCGGAGCCGGTCATCGGCTGGGTCTGGGCGTCGGTTCGGGTCAAAGAGGTGGCATCTGGCATGATTCTCGCTCCTCGATCGATGCCTGGGCGGTCGGTTGGGGTGGGCTGTCCCCATGCGCCGGCGTTTTTGGCCCGTTAAGGGCTGGATCGGAAACTATGCGGCAATGCGGCATCGGTCAACAAGAGGCGCCTTTGCAGATCGGTCAGGATCGTCAGGTCGTCGCCGAATCCCTCGAGCGCCTCCAGCTCGGGGAGCTGATGGCGCAGCCAGGTCACCTGGCGCTTGGCGTACTGACGGGTGCGGATCACGGCGCCCGTGACCGCGGTAGCGAAATCGAGGCGGCCGTCCAGATGCGCGCAGAGCTCGGGCACCGCGACCGCCTTGAGGAGCGGCAGGTTGGCGTCGGAATGGGCGCGACGCAGCGCCTCGAGCTCGGCGAGCGCGCCCGCCTCGAGCATCGCCTGCAGCCGGCGCTCGATCCGCAGCTGCAGCAAGGGCCGCGGCGGCAGCAAGGCGAAGCCGACCACCGGCTCTGGCAAGCGCACCCGGAAACGGGGCAGAGCCTGCCAGTCGGCGAGCGAGCGGCCGGTCGCCGCCAGCACCTCGAAGGCGCGGATCAGCCGCTGCCGGTCGCTCGGACGCAGCCGCGCCGCCATGACCGGATCGCGCCTGGCGAGCTCGGCATGCAGGCCCGGCCCGCCCAGGCGCTCGAGCATCGCCTCGGCCGCGGCCCGTGTCGCCGCCGGCACCGGCGGCACCGGTGCCAGGCCTCGCAGCAGGGCGCTCAGATAGAGACCGGTGCCGCCGACCACGATCGGCAGGCGACCCGCGGCCGAGCTCGCTTCGATCGCCTCACCCGCGAGCTCGAGCCAGCGTCCGGCCGAAGCGGTCTCGGCGGCACCGAGCACGCCGAAGAGGCGATGCGGCACCCGCGCCTCGTCGGCCGGGCGCGGGCGCGCGGTCAGCAGCGGCAGCTCGCGGTAGAGCTGCCGGCTGTCGGCGTTGATGACCACGCCGTTCAGAGCCTCGGCCAGGCGCAGCGCCAGCGCCGACTTGCCGCTCGCGGTCGGGCCGCCGATCACGATCAGACCGCTCATCGGACCGCTCATCGGACCGCTTGGGGCAAGGTGAGCCGGGGTCGGCGCGAAAGGGACGACCGGCGGTGAGCCAGATCCTCTGCCTGATCGCCGATCCCGCGCGGGCGCCGCTCGAGCCCGGGCTGGTCGCCGAGGTCGGCCGGGCGGTCGGCGCCAGACCCTGTTGGCTGGCCGAGGCCGAAGCCTGCGAGTTCGCGCTCGAGGACGCCGCCCGGGGGGCGCTCGCCGGGCCGCTCCGGCAAGCCCTCGAGGGCGCCGGCGTCGACGTCGCGGTGGTGCCGGCCGCGGCGCGGGTCAAGCGCCTCCTGGTCAGCGACATGGACTCGACCGTGATCACGGTCGAGTGCATCGACGAGCTGGCGGGCGCGCTCGGCATCCAGGCCGAGGTCGCGGCGATCACGCGGCGCGCCATGAACGGCGAGCTCGACTTCCGCACCGCGCTCGCGGCCCGGGTCGCCCTGCTCGCAGGCCTGCCGGTCACGGTCCTCGACGAGGTCTATCGGGAGCGCGTGCGCCTGATGCCGGGTGCGGCGACCCTGGTCCGGACGATGCGCGCGCGCGGTGCCACGACCGCGCTGGTCTCGGGCGGCTTCGCGCCGTTCACGCTGCGGGTCCGCGCGGCGCTCGGCTTCGATCTGGTCCAGGCCAACCGGCTCGAGACCAGCGCCGGCCGCCTGACCGGCCGGGTGCTCGAGCCAGTGCGTGGCCCGGAGAGCAAGCTCGCCCTGCTCAAGCGCCTGGCCCGGGCCAAGAAGCTCGCGCCCGCCGCGACGCTCGCGGTCGGCGACGGCGCCAACGACCTGCCGATGCTCGAGGCCGCCGGTCTCGGGGTCGCCTATCGGGCCCATCCGGTGGTCAGGGCGGTGGTCCCGATCGCCATCAATCACGGCGACCTGACCGCCCTGCTCTATCTGCAGGGCATCGCCCGGCGCGACTTCGTGATCGCCTGAGCGCACCGCAGCGCGGACGCCCCCCGCTGCGACCTCCGCTGCGACCCCCACTGCGACCGATGGCGGACCGCTCGGCTGCCCTCGCCCCGGGCGCCGGTGCCGAAGCTACTGCGGCGCCGGCGCCGGCGCCGGCGCTGGCGCCGCCGCGTCGGCCAGGCGGAGCGCCACGAAGCGCAGGTCGCCCTGGCGATCGATCAGCAGCAGCACCGATTTCTTGTCGTCCTGGCGGGCCTGGTTGACCTTGGCCGCGACCTCGGGCGGAGAATGGACCTCCTCCTGGCCGACCTCGACGATCACGTCGCCGGCCCGCAGGCTCTCCTTGCTGGCCGCGCCGCCATCGGCGACGTTCATGATCACCACGCCCTTGATGTCCTCGGCGAGCTGGAAGCGGGTCCTGAGCTCGTCGGTGATGGTCGCGACCGTGACGCCGAGGCCCTCGATGTCGGCCGAGCTCGGGGTGTCGGCCTCGCCCTCGGTGAGCGCCGCCAACTCCTCCTCCTCCGGCAATTCGCCCAGAGTCACATCGAAGGTCTTGCGCTCGCCGTGGCGCCAGACCACGACCTTGGCCGCCTCGCCGATCGGCGTCTCGGCGACGATCCGGGGCAGACCGCGCATCCGGTCGATCTTCTTGCCGTCGAACTCGAGGATCACGTCGCCGGCCTGGATCGAGGCGTGCTCGGCCGGCCCGTCCGGCGTCACGCTGGCGACCAGCGCGCCCGCCGCGCTGTCCAGGCCCAGGCTGTCGGCGATCTCCTCGGTCACGGTCTGAATCCGGACCCCGAGCCAGCCGCGCTTGACCTTGCCTTCGGCCTTGAGCGACTGGATCACCGGCAAGGCAAGGTTGGACGGGATCGCGAAGCCGATCCCGACATTGCCGCCGCTCGGCGAGAAGATCGCGGTGTTGATGCCGATCACCTCACCGTTGAGATTGAAGCTCGGTCCGCCCGAGTTGCCGCGATTGATCGGCGCGTCGACCTGCAGGAAGTCGTCGTACGGCCCCGCCCGGATGTCGCGCGAGCGTGCCGAGATGATGCCGGCGGTCACCGTGCTGCCGAGGCCGAAGGGGTTGCCGATCGCGATGATCCAGTCCCCGACCCGGATGTGGTCGCTGTCGCCGAAGGTCACGGCCGGGAACGGCTTGTCGCCGTCGATCTTGAGCACCGCCAGATCGGTCTTCTGGTCGCGCCCGACCAGCTTCGCCGAATAGGTCGAATTCGTCGCCGAAGATCACCGAGATCTCGTCGGCCTCGGCGATCACGTGGTTGTTGGTGACCACGTAGCCGGCCGGATCGACGACGAAGCCCGAGCCCAGCGACGACTGGCGCTGCGGGATCTGCTCGGGCGGCCGATTGCGGTCGAAGAACTCGCGGAAGAAGTCCTCGAACGGCGAGCCGGGCGGCGGTTCGGGGAACGGGAACGCCGGATTCTGACCGCGGGGGACCGCCTTGGTGGTCGCGATGTTGACCACCGCCGGGCCGACCCGGTCGACGATGTCGGCGAAGCTGATCTGCGGCGGCGGCCCTGCGCGGGTCGGCTGGGGTCCGGCCAGCGTCCCAAGAAGGACCGCGGTCAGCAACAGCGTGCGACCAGCCCCTCGCACAGCGCCGCGCGGTACCGTCGGCAGAGTAGGGGCGAAGGCTGACACCAGGCTCATCTACGGTTCTCCGCGCGATCGGCCGCTGGCTATCCGAGCAGCTGACCTCGCTCTACGAAAGGGCACCCAAATTGCCGCGCCAGGAGGCTCATGATTGGCTTAGCAGCCTGTTAAGCATACCCGCGAAATCGATCCTGCGCCATCATCTCCAGGGAAAATGCTGCGCTCGAAGCGGCCGCTAGCCGCGCACCAGCCAGACCAGGACGACGCCGAGCGCGACCGCGACCAGGCCGCCCATCCGGAGCTGCTCGTTGGCCAAACCGAGCGCCATCGCGGCGGCGCGCTTCATGGCCTCCGGCGACAGCGCCCAGAGCAGCCCCTCCAGCACCAGCACCAAGGCCAAAGCCGTCGCCAGATCGGTCATCGGGTCGCCGCCCCTGCTCCTGCCCGCCAGCGGCGCGTCGGCTTGCGGGTCCGGGCCGCGCCCGCCAGCGCGCGCGATCCGCCGCCGCCGGCCGCCGACCGGTCCGCCAGCCCCAGGAGCAACGCCCCGACCGGCAGCCTGACCGGCCGCCTGACCGGCCGCCCGACCGGCAGCAAGAACGGCCCCGTTGCCCGCGGCAGCGCCGAGTTCGCCCGGCCGACACCGCGCCTACTCGACCGCGCTGGTCGCCGGCGGCTGGTCGACCCCAACCGTGGCGGCAGGCGGTGTCGTTTTCGGCGGCGCGGTCGGCGCGTTCGCCGCGGCGGGGCCGGGGGCGCCCCCGGTACCATGCGCGGCCTGCAACGCCGCTTCGGGGCTGTCGAAGAAGCGGAAGAACTGGCTGTCCGGCGACAGCACGACGCTCGTGTTGTCGTCTCCGAGTGCCGTCTTGTAGGCCTGCATCGAGCGGTAGAAGGTGAAGAAGTCGACGTCCCGGCCGAACGCATCGGCGAAGATCCGGATTGCCTTTGCGTCGCCCTCGCCGCGGATGATCTGGCCTTCCTTGTCCGCTTCGGCGAGGATCACGCGCCGCTCGCGATCGGCCCGGGCGCGGATCCGCTGCGCCAGCTCGGCGCCCTGCGCCCGCAGCTCCTTGGCCTCGCGCTGGCGTTCGGTCTGCATCCGATGGTAGATGGCCTGGCTGTTCTCGGCCGGCAGATCCGCCCGCTTGATCCGGACGTCGAGGATGTCGATGCCGAACTGCTTGGCCTCGGTGTTCGCCTGGTCGCGGATCTTGTTCATCAGCGCGGCCCGATCGGCCGACAGCACCGTGAACAGCGGCACCTCGCCCAGGACCTTGCGCAACGACGCGTCGAGAATGGTATCGATGCGGCCGCGCAGCACCGCCTCGGTGCCAACCGACTGATAGAAGAGCAAGGGGTCGACGATCCGATAGCGGGCGAAGGCGTCGACCACCAGCCGCTTCTGATCGCCGAGGATCACCTCCTGCGCCTCGGCATCGAAATCGAGGACGCGGCGGTCGATGTAGACGGCGTTCTGGATGAACGGCAGCTTGACGTGCAGCCCGGGCTCGGTGACCACCCGCTTGGGGTCGCCGAACTGCAGGACCAGCGCCTGCTGCGTCTGAGGCACGGTGAACAGGGCGCTCATCGCGAACACCAGCACGACCGCCGCCAGCGCGCCCGCGCCGATCAGGAGATTGCGGTTCATTGCGGCTGCTCTCCGTCGCTGCTCGGGCTCGGGCTCGGAGCGGCGGCGCGCTCGCGCGCCCGGCGCTCGAGCTCAGGCAGCGGCAGATAGGGCACCACGCCGGTGCCCTTGCCGGACTGATCAATCAGCACCTTGTTCATGCCGCGCAGCACGTCTTCCATGGTCTCGATGTAGATGCGCTTGACGGTCACGTCGCGGGCCTTGTTGAACTCGTCGTACACCGCCAGGAAACGCTGCGCGTCGCCCTCGGCTCTGGCGACCACCTCCTGCCGATAGGCCTGGGCCTCCTGCGAGATCCGCTCGGCATCGCCGCGCGCCCGGGGCAGAATGTCGTTGGCGAACGATTCGGCCTCGTTCTGGGCGCGCTCCCGGTCCGCCTGCGCCCGCTGCACGTCCCGGAACGCCTCGATCACCTCGTCCGGCGGGTCGACCTTCTGGAGCTGGACCTGGGTGACCAGGATGCCGGCGCCGTAGCTGTCGAGAATCGCCTGGGCCTGCTCACGCGCGCTCACCTCGATCGCGCCCCGGGCCTCGGTGGTCGCCTCGGCGATCGGCGTCTTGCCGATGATCTCGCGCATCACGCTCTCGGCCACCGCCTTCACGGTCGCTTCCGGATCCCGGATGTTGAACAGGAACTGGCCGGCGTCCTTGATCATCCAGAGCAGCACGAAATTGATGTCGACGATGTTCTCGTCGCCGGTCAGCATCAGGCTCTCGTTGGCGACCTCGCGCGCCGAGCCGCCGCGCCCGATCTCGGCGGCCGAGCGAAAGCCGATCTCGACCCGGTTGGAGTGGGTCACCTTGGGCATGAACACGGTCTCGATCGGCGCCGGAATGTGCCAGTTGAGACCCGGCTGCGTGGTCTTGATCCACTTGCCGAAGCGCAGCACCACTCCCTGCTCGTCCGGCTCCACACGATAGAAGCCACTCGCCAGCCAGACCGCGATCAGGATCAGAGGGATCGCCACCAGCGCCTTGCGGTTGCCGCCGAAGCCGCCGCCGAGGCCGCCCGGAAAGATCTTTTTGACTTTCTCCTGGCTGCGGCGCAGCAGCTCCTCAAGGTCCGGCGGCTGCTGGCCGCCACCCGGACGACCGCCCCAGGGCCCCTGGCCACCGCCACCCTGCCAGCCGCCTCCTTGGTTGCTCCACGGCATCAATCGCTACCTCTTGCTGCTGCGGCCGCGCCCCGGAGGGCTATGCCCGCGCTACGGCGTCCTCTATATCAGCAGGACCGGAAGCGCCAGGGCGAGCTTCGTGCCCTTCGCACTGCTGCCGAGAATATCGTGCGGCAACCGAGAGTGTTCAACCATGACGCAGGTCAGCCGAGACCAGGTCCTCGAAGCCCTCGCCGGAGTCGTCGATCCGGCGGATAGCCGAGACGTCGTCGTGCTCGGCATGGTGTCCGGAATCGTGGTCAAGGGCAGCAACGTCGGCTTCGCGCTCGAGGTCGAGCCGAGCGAGGCCGAAGCCAAGGAGCCGCTGCGGCAGGCCTGCGAGCGGGCGGTGCTGGCGCTGCCGGGCGTGACCTCGGTGACCGCGGTCCTGACCGCCGAGCGCGCCGCCGGCGGCGAGCGGGCACCCCGCCCGACCGGCAGCCCGATGGCCCGGCGGGGACCGCCGCCCGGTCGGGAGCCGGTGCAAGGCAAGCCCGGCCTGCCAGGCATCCGCTCGGTGATCGCGGTCGCGTCCGGCAAGGGCGGGGTCGGCAAGTCGACCACCTCGGTCAATCTGGCGCTCGGCCTGGTCCGGCTCGGCCAGCGGGTCGGCCTGCTCGATGCCGACATCTACGGCCCCTCGCAGCCGCGCATGCTCGGCATCACCGGCAAGCCCTCCAGCCCCGACGGCAAGAAGCTGCGGCCGATGGCCAACTACGGCGTCCGGGTGATGTCGATGGGCTTCCTGGTCGACGAGGACGCGCCGATGATCTGGCGCGGGCCGATGGTCCAGAGCGCGATCCAGCAGATGCTGAGCGATGTCGAGTGGGGCGAGCTCGACGTGCTGGTGGTCGACCTGCCGCCCGGTACCGGCGACGCCCAGCTGACCATGGCCCAGCGGGTGCCGCTGGCCGGTGCCGTGATCGTCTCGACGCCGCAGGACATCGCCCTTCTGGACGCGCGCAAGGCCCTCAACATGTTCCGCAAGGTCGACGTGCCGGTGCTCGGCATCGTCGAGAACATGAGCTATTTCCTCTGCCCCCATTGCGGCGGCCGCTCGGAGATCTTCAGCCACGGCGGCGCGCGCGCGACCGCGGCCAAGTTCGGGGTCGACTTCCTCGGCGAGATCCCGCTCGATCTCGCGATCCGCGAGCAGACCGACGCCGGCCGGCCGCCGGTGGTCGCCGAGCCCGACGGCCCCCAGGCACTCGCCTATGTGGAGGTCGCCCGCCTGGTCCTGGCCAAGCTCGACCAGCCGGCCGCCACCGACCGCCGGCCGTTCCCGAAGATCGTGTTCGAGAACTGAACATCAGGCCGGGCGCGGAGCCAGCCGGCGAGGCTCCGGAACCATCACCGGCGAGCGACGTTGTTCCGGCCGTGCCCGGACCATCGCCCGAGGTGGCGGCGCGCGAGGAGGAACCCGTGCGGCTCGAATTGTTGCGTCCGGTGAGCGCCGAGCCATCCCCCGCCGGATCGAGCATCGTCCTCGATAAGGAGACCGAGCGCGCGGTGGCGATCGCCAACGGGCGGACGCGGGTCCGCTCGCGCATGCTCACCGGCCTGTTCACACTCGCCATCCTCTACACCTGCTATTTCGCGCAGGCGGTGCTGATCCCGATTGCGCTGGCGCTGCTGCTCAACCTGCTGCTGGCGCCGGTGGTTCGCGGCCTGAAGAGATATCTTCGGCTGCCCGAGGCGTTCAGCGCGGCGCTGGTCCTGCTGACCTTCGTCGCAGTCGTGGTCGGGACGATCTACGGCCTGTCCGGCCCGGCCACGCGCTGGTTCGCTCAGCTGCCGGTCGCGATGATCGAGGTCCGGGACAAGGTCGAGACCTTGCGGCGGCCGGTCAAGGAGGTTCAGCAGGCGGCCAAAAAAGTGGAAAACCTGGCCCAGGGCGAGCCTAAGGCGGGCGAGCAGCAACCGGTCCAGGTCGCGGTCCAGGGGCCCGGCCTGACCCAGATGTTCCTGGACGGCGCGCTGACCATCATCGCGGGCCTGGTGGTCATGATCGCCTTGCTGTTCTTCCTGCTCGCCTCCGGCGATACCCTGCTTCGCCAGGCGGTCAGCATCGCACCCCGTTTGAGCGATAAGCGGCGCGTCGTCGAGATTGCCCGCGAGACCGAGGACGACATCTCCTACTATCTGTTGACGGTGAGCATGATCAATGCCGGACTGGGGGTTGCGATCGGGACCGTGATGTACTTGCTCGGCATGCCCAACGCCCTGCTCTGGGGCGTCATGGCCGGGGTGTTCAATTTCGTGCCCTTCCTCGGCGCCGTGACCGGGATCGGGATCGTCGGCCTGGTGGCGCTGCTGACCTTCGACCAGGTGTGGTCGATCTTCCTGCCGCCGCTCTGCTATCTTGGCCTGACCTCGATCGAGGCCCAGTTCGTGACGCCGGCCCTGCTCGCCCGCCGCCTCACCCTCAACCCGGTCGCGGTGTTCCTGGCGCTGATCGTCTGGACCTGGATGTGGGGCATCGCGGGCGCGCTGCTCGCGGTGCCCCTGCTCGCGACCTTCAAGATCTGCTGCGATCACATCGAGCCGCTGCGGCCGATCGGCACTATGCTCGGCCGCTGACGGAGCGACCGCAAGAACCGGGTTGTGTGCGGCGACCGCCAGGCCGAATCTCGGACGAGCATCACCGAGGAGCCGAGCCATGGCCGCCAATCTGGCACTGATCGACGAAACCACGCCTGAGCGCGTCCTGCCCTACAACGCCCGGATCGCCGCGGCGCTCCGCTATGTGGTCGAGCACGGCCAGGACCAGCCCTCGCTCGAGACCATGGCGGAGCAGGCTGGCCTGTCGCCGTTCCACTTCCAGCGCATCTTCAAGCGCTGGGCCGGGATCAGCCCGAAGCGTTTTCTCCAGTACGCGACGCTCGCCCACGCCAAGCATGCGCTGGCCGATGGGGCGAGCGTGCTCGACGCGGCGTTCGAGGCCGGCCTCTCGGGCCCCTCGCGCCTGCACGACCTGTTCGTCGCCTGCGATGCGATCACGCCCGGCGAGTTCAAGGCGATGGGCGAGAAGCTCGTGATCTCCTGGGGCCTGCACGACGTGCCGCTCGGCCGCGTGCTGGTCGGGGTGACCGCGCGCGGCGTCTGCTGGCTCGCCTTCGTCGAGGACGACGACGCGCCGGTGATCGTCGCCTTCGAGCGCGAATGGCGGGGCGCCCGCTTGGTCCGCGACGATGCGGGCACCGCCGAGGTGGCCACGCGCGCCTTCGCGATCGGCGCGCCCTCGGCCGAGCCTCTGCCGGTCCTGGTGCGCGGCACCAACTTCCAGATCAAGGTCTGGGAGGCGCTGCTCAAGATCCCGTTCGGACGTCTGGTCAGCTACCAGACGATCGCGCGCGCGATCGGCCAGCCGCAGGCTTCGCGCGCGGTCGGCCGCGCCGTCGGCGCCAACAACATCTCCTGGCTGATCCCCTGCCACCGGGTGATCCTGGCGAGCGGGATCATCCACAACTACCGCTGGGGCGTCCGCCAGAAGCAGATCCTGACCGCCTTCGAAGCCGCCGTCGCTCACCCGGGCGCCTGAGCAGCCGCCAAGCCATGGCCATGCTATCATCCGCGCGGGAGCCGTGCTGCGTCGCGAGCGAGGATGGCGATGGCAGCTGACACCCCTACCGCGGCTCGCCCGATCGAGGCGCTGATCGTCCGCGATCCGGACATCCTGGGTGGCCGGCCGGTATTTCGCGGCACGCGGGTCCCGGTCGACGTGCTGTTCGACAATCTGGCCGACGGGCTGACCCTGGAGGAGATCCTGCGGGCCTATCCCACGCTCGACCGCGAGGACGTGGTCAGCGCACTGGAGATGGCACGCAAGCGGCTGCTCGACGACGCGGCTTGATGCGCCACGTGCTGGTCGACGAGTGCTTGCCAGTCCAGCTGCATCGATGGTTCGATGGCTTCGATGTCCGAACTGTCGCGTTCAGGCTGGAAAGGCAAGCGAAACGGCGCGCTGCTGGCTGCGGCGCAGGGCAAATTCGACGTGCTGCTCACCAACGACCAGTTCTTGTCGCGGGAGCATGACGCAGATCGCCACGGGATCGGCTTCGTGGTCTTAACCACCAGATCGGCTGCGAGAGGTGGAGCGGCTTGTTCCGGAGATCGTCCAGGCGGTCATCCGGGTATCGTCGGGCGAGGTGATCCGGGTGGCCGCGCCGCAGCCTTGAGCACGTCGCTCATTCCGCGCCCGGTGGTGGGGCGGGATTGGCCAGCGCCGTGTTGAGGTAGAGGTCTGCAAGCGCCAGCGCGATCCCGGGCGGGTCGAGGCGATGCTGCCATGGCGGAGAATGTGCGGCTCCAGGCCGCCGCTCGGCCCGCGGCCGTGATCGACCACGCGGCGCTGGTCCTGCTCGATCACCAGATAGTGCCGGATCGAGCCGATGCCGGAATAGAAGTCAACCTTGTCGTTGACGTCCGCGAGCCGGGTCGAGCGCGAGGCGACCTCGACCACGATCATCGGCTCGGGCACCAGATAGGCGCTCTCGTCGATCGTCCCGGCGCAGGTCACGACAACATCGGGGATGCGGCATTCGTCGCCGTCGATGCCGACCGCCACGCCGGGACCGGCGTCGAAGACCTCGCAGGGAACGCCGGATTCGGCGACCGCGCGTCTCAGCGCTTCGCTGGCATTGCGCTGGATGCGCGCGTGCCGGATGTTGGTCGGCGACATCAGCCGGATCGGCTGACCGCCGACCAACTCGAAGCGGCCATCGTCGGCGAGATCCGCGCGCCACGTCAGGAAGTCGCCGACCGTCATGCGCGCTTCGCTGCGCGCCGAGGCCCTGCTCATGGGCTGAACCGGACCGAGACCTGGCCGAGCACGCCGAAGTCGCCGACCGCGGTCTGGCCCGGCTCGAGGATCACGAGGCCGGTCGTGGTGCCGGTGCTGACGATCTGGCCGGCCGGCAGCGTGCGTCCGCTCGCCGTGTAGCGGTTGACGAACCAGGCCAGCACGTTGAGCGGATGGCCGAGCACCAAGGCGCCGGTGCCGGTGGCCTTCACTTCGCCGTCGATCTCGAGCCGGACCTCGTGGCTCCCGAGGTCGAGGGTCTGCCAGTCGAAGGTCGGGGCCCCGAGCACCAGGGCGCCGTTGACCCCGCAGTCGGCGACCGCGGACGGCGCGCCGTGCTTGATCGGGTGGTCGAGGCGCGCGCTCACGACCTCGATCGCCGGGATCGGCGCGCTCACCCGCTCGGCCGCCTCGTCGGGCGCGTAGGGCTGCTCGCGCGGCTCGAAATCGGCCGCCAGCTGGAACGCGAACTCGCACTCGATGCCGCGCATCGGGAAGTCGGCGGCCGGCAGCTCGGCCGGCGACGAGAACACGACCGGAGCAAGGACCGGCCCGTAGAACGGCTCCTCGATCGCGAACAGGCGCTGGCTCGCCGCGGCGGTCGCCCCCACCTTCCAGCCGGCGACCGGCTGGCCGAAGCTCGCCACGAACGCCTCCTGGATGGCGTAGCCGTCGGCCATCGACGCCGGCCGGCAGGCCTCCGGCAGCCCCGCCAGCGCCGTCCGGCTACGCCGCGCATCGGTGAGGGCCGCGACCGCCGCGCGGATCGCATCCTGGCTGATGGTCATCTTGTCTGCCCCTGGTAGATCCGGACCCGCGCCCGGAATCAGGTCCTCAGCCGCCGCCAGCCTGGATCTCCGCCTGGGCGATCCGGATCTCGCGCTCGGCGCGGGCGCGCTCGGCATCGTCCTTGGCCTCGCCAAGGTCCTCCTCGGCGTCGCGCAGCCGCTGGCGCGCCCGCTCGAGGTCGATCTCCTCGACCGGCATGGCCTCCTCGGCGAGCACCGTGCAGCCGCGCTCGTTGACCTCGGCGAAGCCGCCGGCGACGAAGATCCGCCGGGTCACCTGGTTGCCCTCCCAGGTCTCGATCACGCCCGGGCGCAGCAGCGACATCAGCAGGCTGTGGCCCGGCAGGACGCCGAAATCGCCGGCCTCGCCCGGCGCCACCACCATGTCGACCAAGGCGCTCGCCAGCAGCCGCTCCGGCGCGACCAGCTCGAACGCGACCTTGTCCGCGGCCCTGGTTCCGGCTTCGGCCATCCGCCGCCTCCTCAGTCCTCGGCGGCCATGCGCTTGGCCTTCTCGACCACCTCCTCGATGCCGCCGACCATGTAGAACGCGGCCTCGGGCAGGTCGTCGTAGTCGCCGGCGCAGATCGCCTTGAAGCCCGCGATCGTGTCCGCGATCGCGACCAGCTTGCCGGGCGAGCCGGTGAACACCTCGGCGACGTGGAACGGCTGCGACAGGAAGCGCTGCAGCTTTCGCGCCCGCGCGACCACGAGCTTGTCCTCCTCGGAGAGCTCGTCCATGCCGAGGATCGCGATGATGTCCTGGAGCGCCTTGTAGCGCTGCAGCGTCTCCTGGACCTCGCGGGCGACCGCGTAGTGCTCCTCGCCGACCACCGATGGCGTCAGGATGCGCGAGGTCGAATCGAGCGGATCGACCGCCGGGTAGATGCCGAGCTCGGCGATCTGGCGCGACAGGACCGTGGTCGCATCCAGATGCGAGAACGCCGCCGCCGGCGCCGGGTCGGTCAGATCGTCGGCCGGCACGTAGATCGCCTGCACCGAGGTGATCGAGCCCTTGGTGGTCGAGGTGATCCGCTCCTGGAGCGCGCCCATGTCGGTCCCGAGCGTCGGCTGGTAGCCGACCGCCGACGGGATGCGGCCGAGCAGCGCCGAGACCTCGGAGCCGGCCTGGGTAAACCGGAAAATGTTGTCGATGAACAGCAGCACGTCCTGGCCCTCGGTGTCGCGGAAATGCTCGGCGACAGTCAGGCCCGAGAGGCCGACGCGCGCGCGCGCGCCGGGCGGCTCGTTCATCTGGCCGTAGATCAGCGCGACCTTCGACTTCGAGAGGTCGTCGAGGTCGATGACGCCCGGATTCGATCATCTCGTGGTAGAGGTCGTTGCCCTCGCGGGTGCGCTCGCCGACGCCCGCGAACACCGAGAAGCCGCCGTGCGCCTTGGCGATGTTGTTGATCAGCTCCATGATGATCACGGTCTTGCCGACGCCCGCCCCGCCGAACAGCCCGATCTTGCCGCCCTTGGGATAGGGCGTCAGCAGGTCGACGACCTTGATGCCGGTGGTCAGGATCTCGGTCTCGGTCGACTGGTCGATCAGCAGCGGCGCCGGCTGGTGGATCGGCATCCGGATCTTGGCGTCGACCGGGCCCGCGCTCGTCGACCGGCTCGCCGATCACGTTCAGGATCCGGCCCAGCGTCTCGCGCCCGACCGGCATCGCGATCGGCTCGCCGGTGTCGATCACCTCCTGGCCGCGGGTCAGGCCGTCGGTGCCGTCCATCGCGATCGTGCGCACGGTCGAATTCGCCCAGATGCTGCGCGACCTCGAGAACCAGCTTGTTGCCGTGGTTGTCGGTGTGCAGGGCGTTCAGGATCGCCGGCAGCGCGCCGTCGAACTGGACGTCGACGACCGCGCCCATCACCTGCGTGACCCGGCCGGCCTGGACGTTCTCGCGGCTGACATCGTTCATCTTGGTTCCTCGGCTACGCCAAAGTCCAGTGCGGCTGGGTCAGAGCGCCTCGGCGCCCGAGACGATCTCGATCAGCTCCCGCGTGATCTGCGCCTGGCGGGTGCGGTTGTAGAACAGCGTCAGCTTGTCGATCATCTCGCCGGCGTTGCGGGTCGCGTTGTCCATCGCGGTCATGCGCGCGCCCTGCTCGCTGGCGGCGTTCTCGACCAGCGCGCCATAGATCTGGACCGCGAGGTTGCGCGGCAGGAGCTCCTTGAGGATCGCCGCCTCGTCGGGCTCGAACTCGTAGACCGCGTGCACCTCGTCCGGACGGACCTCGCCTGCGCCCTCGACCGCCGCCGGCTGCGACCGGCACCAGCTGCTGCAGGGTCAGGATCTGGGTGATCGCGGACTTGAAGCGGTTGAACACGATCGTGCAGACGTCGAACTCGCCGGCCTCGTACATCGCGTTGATGCGGAGCGCGATCTGGGCCGCCTCGGCGTATTCCAGCCGCTTGCGCCCGACGCCTTCGACCGTGCCGGCGATCAGCGCGCCGAACTCGCGCCGCAGCATGTCGCGGCCCTTGCGGCCGACGCACAGCAGCTTGACCTGCTTGCCCTGCTCGAGCAGCTCGCGGATGCGCGCCCGGGCGCCGCGCGCGATCGAGCTGTTGAAGCCGCCGCACAGGCCCCGGTCGGCGGTCGCGACCACGACCAGGTGGACCGCATCCCGGCCGCTGCCGGCGAGCAGCGGCGGCGCGCCCTGCAGGTCGGCGACGCTGGCCGCGAGATTGGCCAGCATCTGCGCCATGCGCTGGGCGAACGGCCGCGCCGCCTCGGCCTGCTCCTGCGCCCGCTTGAGCTTGGAGGCGGCGACCAGCTTCATGGCGCTGGTGATCTTCTGCGTCTGCTTGACGCTGCCGATCCGGGTGCGCAGGTCCTTGAGGCTGGGCATCGCTCAGTGCTCGATGGCGCTCGGCGGAGCTCAGGCGGCAAACGCCTGGGTGTAGCCGTCGAGCAGCCGCTTGAGCTGGGTCTCGGTCGCCTCGCTGAGCGCCCCCTGGTCGCGGATCGCCTTGAGGATCTCCTGGCCGTTCGCCTCCAGCTCGCTGACCAGCCCCCGCTCGTAGCGGGTCACGTCGGTGACCTTGATCCGGTCGAGATAGCCGTTGACCCCGGCGTAGACCACGCCGACCTGGACCTCGACCGGCATCGGCACGTACTGGTCCTGCTTGAGCACCTCGGTCAGCCTGGCGCCGCGGTTGAGCAGGCGCTGGGTCGCGGCGTCGAGGTCGGAGGCGAACTGGGAGAACGCCGCCATCTCGCGGTACTGGGCCAGCTCGAGCTTGATCCGGCCGGCGACCTGCTTCATCGCCTTGATCTGCGCCGCCGAGCCGACCCGCGACACCGACAGGCCGACGTTCACCGCCGGCCGGATGCCCTGATAGAACAGGTCGGTCTCGAGGAAGATCTGGCCGTCGGTGATCGAGATCACGTTGGTCGGGATGTAGGCGGAGACGTCGTTCGCCTGCGTCTCGACCACCGGTAGCGCTGTCAGCGAGCCGCCGCCATGCTCCTCGCTCATCTTGGCGGCGCGCTCGAGCAGGCGCGAATGCAGATAGAACACGTCGCCCGGAAACGCCTCGCGGCCCGGCGGCCGGCGCAGCAGCAGCGACATCTGGCGATAGGCGGTCGCTTGCTTGGACAGATCGTCGTAGACGATCAGCGCGTGCATGCCGTTGTCGCGGAAATACTCGCCCATCGAGCAGGCGCTGTACGGCGCCAGGAACTGCAGCGGCGCCGGATCGGAGGCGGTCGCGGCCACGATGATGCAGTACTCCATGGCGCCGTAGTCCTCGAGGGTCTTGGCGACCCTGGCGACCGAGGAGCGCTTCTGGCCGATCGCGACATAGATGCAATAGAGCTTCTTGCTCTCGTCGGCGCTCTGGTTGATGCCCTTCTGGTTGATGAAGGCGTCGATCGCGATCGCGGTCTTGCCGGTCTGGCGGTCGCCGATGATCAGCTCGCGCTGGCCGCGGCCGATCGGGATCAGGCTGTCGATCGCCTTGAGACCGGTCTGCATCGGCTCGTGGACCGAGCGGCGCGGGATGATGCCCGGCGCCTTGACCTCGGCGAGCCGGCGCTCGGTCGCCTCGATCGGCCCCTTGCCGTCGAGCGGGTTGCCGAGCGGGTCGACGACCCGGCCGAGCAGGCCCTTGCCCACCGGCACGTCGACGATCGACTGGGTACGCTTGACCGTGCCGCCCTCGCCGATGTGGCGGTCGTCGCCGAAGATCACCACGCCGACGTTGTCGGTCTCGAGGTTGAGCGCCATGCCGCGGGTGCCGTCCTCGAACTCGACCAGCTCGCCGGACTGGACCTGATCGAGACCGTAGACCCTTGCGATGCCGTCGCCGACCGACAGCACGCGGCCGACCTCGGCGATCTCGGCCTCGGTGCCGAAGCTGGCGATCTGCTCTTTCAGCAGCGCCGAGATCTCGGCGGCGCGGATGTCCATCAGGCAGCCCCCTTCATGGCCAGCTCGAGGCGCTGGAGTTTGGTCCGGAGCGAGGCGTCGATCATGCGCGAGCCGACCCGCACGACCAGCCCGCCGAGCAGGCCGGGATCGACCGCGGTCGCGAGCGTCACGGTCTGACCCATGGCCGCCGCCAGCTGCTGCTTGACCGCCTCGGTCTGCGCCTCCGAGAGCGCCACCGCCGAGACCAGCTCGGCGCTGACCTCGCCCCGGTGGTGGGCGAGCATGACGCGATAGACCGCGATGATCTCGGGCAGCACGAACAGCCGCCGTTTGTGCGCGAGCAGGCCCAGGAACTGCACGCTCAGCCGATCGAACCCGGCGCGCTCGGCAACGGCGACGATCGCCCCGCCCTGGTCCTCGCGCGAGAGCACGGGACTGCGGATCAACCGGCGCAGATCGGCGCTCTCGCCGAGCATCGCCTGCAGGTCGCGCAGATCACCCGCGACCGCGTCGAGCGCGTCCCGGTCCTCGGCCAGCTCGAACAGGGCCGCGGCGTAGCGCCCCGCCAAGCCCGACGCGTCGGCTGAAGATGCAGGCAATCCGACGTTTCCTTGCTTGTCACCAAACCCGACGGCGGGCCGAAAAAGACCCCGGAACCCTCGCTTCCCGTACAGCGCGGCCCGAATAACACAGGGCCCGGGGCCGTGCAAGCCGCCAGCGCGCTCCCGCCTCGGCGGGCTACGGTCGCCGGACCCGCTCGAGAACCCCGCGCCTGAAACGTCGCCCCACCAACTCGCTGATCCCGCGGTCTCCAGAACAGATGCGGGACCGTTCACAGGTCGCTGGCGCGGCCGCGCGAGCGGTCCCGCTCGAAGCTCAGCCTCTCACCGACGAGCGGCGAGCGGCGGAAGAACGACAGCAGGTCGTCGCCGGCTCGCGCCGGCTGCAAGCCCGCCGCAGGATGACGTTCGCGCGGAGACGCCTCGCCTGACGGCGCCCGCCGGTGCCGGCGGCCGGCTGTCGGGGAGTGAGGTGTGCTCGCTTCATGCCCGCGGATCCTAGCGGACGAGCGCCAATCCCGCCATTGGCCGCGTCACAGAAAGCTGTAGGGGTCGACGTCGACCTGGAGGCGGAGGTCGCCCGGCGGTTTGCGGCCCCTGACCCAGGGGCGGAGCACCGTCGGCAGGTCGATCTCGGGGCCGGCGATCACCAGCAGGCGCTGACGGTAGCGCCCGCGCAAGAGCGCGAGCGGGGCGGGCGCCGGGCCGAGCACCCGCACCCCCGGCGCGGCCGGCGCCTCGCGCGCCAGGAGGGCGGCGAAGCGGCGCACGGCCGGCAGGTCGCGCCCCGAGACGATCAGCGCCGCGAGGCGCCCGAACGGCGGCATGCCGGCGTCCCGCCGCTCGGCCAGCTCCTCGGCGTAAAAGCGCTCCTTGTCGCCGGCCGCCAGCGCCTGCATCACCGGGTGGTCCGGCAGATGGGTCTGGATCAGCACCCGGCCCGGGCGCGCCCGCCCGGCCCGGCCCGCGACCTGGTAGAGCAGCTGGAACTGGCGCTCGGCGGCGCGCAGATCGCCGCCCGCAAGGCCGAGATCGCCATCGACCACCCCGACCAGGGTCAAGTCCGGAAAATGATGGCCCTTGGCGATGATCTGGGTGCCGATCAGCAGGTCGAGCTCGTGATCGCGCATGGCGCCCAAGAGCGCTGCCACCGCACTCGGCCCGGCCGGCTGATCGCTGGTCAGGATCGCGACCCGCGCCTTCGGCAACAGCGCTCGGACCTCCTCCGCGAGGCGCTCGACCCCCGGACCGCAGGCGACCAGAGAATCGACCGTGCCGCAGCTCAAACAGTGGTCGAGCTCGGCGCGGCCATAGCCGCAGTGATGGCAGAGCAGGCGATGGCGCAGCCGATGAGTCACCAGCCAGGCGCTGCAGTTCGGGCAACGCAGCCGGTGGCCGCAGGCCCGGCAGAGGGTGAGCGGCGCGAAGCCGCGCCGGTTCAGGAACAACAGCGCCTGCTCGCCCGCCGCGAGCGTCGCCTCGAGCGCTGCCCGCAGGCTGGGCGCCAGCCAGCCGCCGCGCGCCGGGCGGTCGCGCCGGAGATCGACCAGCCGGATCTCCGGCAGGGCGCTGCCGCCGTGCCGGGCCGGCAGCAGCAGGGCGCGGCCCTCGGCGCAAACTGCAGGATCGCCCGCGATCCGGCCCATGCGCCAGGCGGTGTCGAGCGACGGCGTCGCCGACACCAGGATGACCGGACAAGCTTCCAGGCGGCCGCGCGCAACCGCCATGTCGCGACCGTGGTAGGGGACGCCATCCTCCTGCTTGAAGCTCGTGTCGTGCTCCTCGTCGACCACGATCAGGCCGAGCTCGGGGAACGGCAGGAACAGCGCCGAGCGGGCGCCGATCACGACCCGCTCGCGGCCTTCGGCGATCCGCCGCCAGGTCCGCCGGCGCAGGGCCGCGCCGAGCTCGGAATGCCAGGCCGCGGGCGGCCGCCCGAAATGCCGCTCGAAGCGCTCGAGCAGCTGCGCGGTGAGCGCGATCTCCGGCAGCATGATCAGCGCCTGCCGGCCGCGCGCGAGGGTCGCCGCGACCGCCTCGAGATAGACCTCGGTCTTGCCGGCGCCAGGCACGCCCTCGAGCAGGGTTACCCCATAGCCGTGCGCCAGGCGGTCGCAGAGCGCTCGCGCCGCGGCCGCCTGCGGCTGCGACAGCGCGACCGGCGCGCGACCCGGCACGAGCGGCTCCTCGGCAGCTTCCGGCAGCGGCAGCGAGGCCAGGAGCCCGGCCCGGGCCATCGCCTGCACGACGCCGGCGCCGACCCCGGCGAGCTGCTGGATCTCGATCGGACGCCGCGGCTGGCGATCGCCGAGCACCGCCAGCACCCGGCGGCGCTGCGCGCTCACCGCCACAGCCGGGTCGGCCCCGTCCGCCAGCGCCAGGCCGAGCTTCGGGGGCGACGGCTCGAGCGCCGCCGGGACGCTCAGCACCAGCTTCAAGGCAGCCCCCAGCGGCGCCAGGGTGACCGCGGCGACATGCTCGATCAGCCGGCGCAGGGGCGGCCGCAGCGGCGGCGCGTCCAGGCGGCGCTGGATCGCCTTGAGCCGCGCCGCCGCCACCGACGTCCCCGCGACCTCGGCCGACCGGGCGTCCCAGACCACGCCGATCACCTGGCGCGGCCCGAACGGCACCTCGACCAGATCGCCCGGTGCGACCCGGAGATCCGCCGGCAGCGCGTAGTCGAACGGCGCGTCGAGCGGCAGGGGGACCAGGACCGGAATGGAGTTGGCCATTTGAGGTACCGCCGGCCGCAGTTATATCAGCTTGCGCGACACCGGCCGCCCACGGCAGTGTCGCAAAGGATAAGGCATCGGAGATCGACGTGACGCTGCTCGTTCCGAGCGCCGGGGCGAACGTCGGCGAGGTGGCCGCGGCGTGGCTCGAATGGCTCGCCCATGAGAAGCGCCAGGCGGCCCTGACCGTCAAGGCCTACCAGACCGATCTGCTCGGTTTTCTGGCGTTCTGCTGCGACCACCTGGGGGGACCGCCCGGGCTCGATCAGCTGGCCACGCTCGCGGCGGCGGACTTTCGCGCCTGGCTCGCGTGGCGCCATCGTCGCGGCCTCGCCCGGACCTCGACCGCGCGCGCGCTGGCGGCGCTGCGCAATTTCTATCGCTATCTCGATCGCCAGCACGGGCGGCACAACGCCGCGCTCAAGGCGCTGCGCACACCGCGGCTCGCCAAGCGGCTGCCGCGGCCGCTGTCGCCCGGACAGGCGCGGGAGCTGATCCGCGAGGTCCCCGAGGTCGCGACCCCCGACTGGGTTGCCCGGCGCGATCTGGCGCTGCTCCTGCTGCTCTACGGCGCCGGCCTCAGGATCGGCGAGGCGCTCGCCCTGGAGCGCCGCGCGCTCGGGCGCGAGCCGGCCCGGCAGCAGAGCCTGACGGTCACCGGCAAGGGCCAAAAACAACGGCTGGTGCCGCTCCTGCCGGTGGTCGCAGCCGCGCTCGGCGCCTATCTCGATGACTGTCCCCATGGGCGGGGCGCCGACGCGCCGCTGTTCGTCGGCCTGCGCGGCCGGCGCCTCCAGTCCGCGCTGGTCCGCCGTCGGATGCAGGTCCTGCGGCGGCGCCTGGGGCTGCCCGAAAGCGCCACGCCGCACGCGCTCCGCCACAGCTTCGCCACGCATCTCTTGGCCGGCGGCGCCGATCTGCGGGTGATCCAGGAACTGCTCGGTCATGCCAGCCTGTCGACCACGCAGGGCTATACCGGGATCGAGGGCGAACGCCTGATGCGGCTGTACCACGATGCCCATCCGCGCGCCTGAGCCGCACCGACCGCCGGCCGGCGGCCACCGCCGCCGGCGCTGGTGACGCGGGTCGTCGGATTGCACCGGTCGTGCGCATTCTGGTCGTCATCGCGGTCTTCCTGGCTGGCGCCCTGATCGGCGGGCTGGGGCTGTTGCCGCGCCTGGTCACCTGGAACGACTACCGTGACGAGCTCACCCGGCAGGCCGAGGCGATCACCGGCCAGAGGGTCGCGATCGCCGGCCGGATCGACCTCGAGCTGCTGCCCCGGCCGACCCTGACCTTGGCGCGGGCGACCCTGTCGAGCCCGTCGGGCGCCCCGACCGGCCGCTCGCTCGCGGTCGACCGCCTCGATCTCCGCCTCAAGCCCTTGCCGCTGCTGCGCGGCCAGCTCGAGGTCGACTCGGTGCGCCTGGTCCGGCCGGTGCTCCGGGTCGACGCGCCGCACGCCACCCGGGCGAACGCCCTGCTGCTCGCCGGCGGCGGCCTGCTGCTGCCGCTCGGGACCAACGGCCCGAGCCGGCTCACCGTGGTCGACGGCCGGGCGCTCGTCGGCGGCGGCGACCACGGCGTCGAGCACGCGATCGAGGCGATCAACTTCGAGGTCGGGTCGGCGGGGCCGAACGGACCCTACACGCTGGATGGCGAGTTCGTGGTCGCGGCGCAGCCGTTCGGAGTCACCGGCCGGCTCGGCCAGATCCACCCGGACAGCTGGAGCACGTTGCAACTGGTGGTGACCGCAGCCGAGCCCGGCAGCGATCCGACCATCCTCAGCTTTCGCGGCCTGACCTGGTCGGATCTGGCGGCGCCACGGCTGCGCGGCGACCTGTCGTTGACCGGGAGCGACGCCCGGGCCAGGCTCGACGCGCTCGCCCGCGCGCTCGGCGGCGGGCTTGGGGGGCAGCGCGCTGGGGGGCGGCGCGCTGGGGGAGCTGCCGGGTTGGCTCGCGGCCCCGTTCCGCCTGGCCGGCCACCTCGATCTCGTCGACCGCGAGGCCCAGCTCGAGCAGCTGCGCGTGGCGCTCGCCGGTACCGAGGCCAAGGGTAGCCTGCGGCTCGGGCTCGGGGGACCGCGACCGGAGCTCGATCTCGACCTCGACCTGCCCCAGCTCACCCTCCCCGATGCCTGGCCGCGGGACGCCGCCAGCCTCGCGCCGCTCGCGGCGCTCGCAGCCCTGAAGGGGCGGATCGACCTCTCGGTGCAGGCGCTCGACTTTCGGGGCGGCACCATCCGGCGGCTGCGCACCACCCTCGCGCTCACCGGCACTGGCCAGCTGACCGTCGAGCAGGCGCGCGCGACCCTGCCCGGCCAGACCAGCGTCGACTTCACCGGCGCGCTCGCCGGCCAAGGCGCCGATGCCCTGCTCCAGGGCGCCTTGACGGTGGTGTCCGACGACCTCGGCGGGCTCCTCAAGTGGTCGGGCCTGGGGTCGGGTCTCGACCCGGCCCGGATCGCCGCCGGCCGACTGCGCACCCTCAGCCTGGACAGCCGGCTCGCGCTCGACCGCTCGACGGTGCGCTTCACCGAGGCCGAGCTCCGGGTCGATGCGTCGCGCCTGTCCGGCTCGCTGGCGCTGAGCCTGGGCGCCCGGCCGCAGGTCGCCGGCGCGCTCACGCTCGATCGGCTGAACCTCGACGCCTACCTGCCGGGCGGCCGCGCGGCGCAGCTGGTCGAGCACGGGCTGCAGGCGTTCGCCAACCTCGACCTCGCCCTCGAGGCCCACATCGCGCGCCTGACCTGGCACGGCGTCCGCCTCCAGGACATCGCCCTGGACGGCCGTTCGGTCGCCGGCCAGCTGACCCTGAACGACCTTTCGCTGCATGATTCCGCCGCCACCGACGCCCATCTCAGCGGCGCGCTCGACCTCGAGCGCCGGACCTTCGATCTGGCCGGGGCGGTGCAGACCACGCGACCGGTCCAGCTGCTGCGGGGGCTGGGCATGACGCCGCCGCTGATGCTCGCCCGGCTCACCCCGGTGAGCGTGAGCGGCACGGCCAGGGGCGATCTGGATGCGTTCGACCTGGCGCTCGTGCTCCGCCACGACGACGCGCGCCTCGCCCTGAAGGGCCAGGTCAAATCGCCCCCGGATGGGCCATCGACCTACGCGCTCGCGGTCGACGGCGGCGACCCCGACTACCGGCAGCTGCTCGACCAGATGGGGATTCTGATCGCGCCCGCCGCGGCCGAGCCGGCACCGTTCGACCTGACCGTCAAGCTGACCGGCGATCTCGTCGGCCAGGCCGCCGTGGTCGGCACGGCCCACCTCGGCGCCATGAGCCTGACCGGGCAGGTCGACTGGCAGCGCGGCACGCCGCGACCGAAGCTCGTGGTCCGGCTCAGCGCCGGCGAACCGAGCGCCGACGGTCTCGCGAGCCTGGCGGCCTTGGCGGGGATCCGGCCCGACCCGATCGTGACCCGGGGCGCGGAGGGTGGGGCCTGGTCGACCCAGCCGCTCGCCTTCGGCTGGCTCGGCGCCGCCGACGCCGAGGTCGAGCTGTCCGCCAAGGGCGGCCTCGCCGGCCCGGGGATCGAGCTCGAGGCCCGGCTCGACCAGGGCCGCTTGATGATCGATCACCTGTCGACGGCGCTCTGGGACGGCCAGCTCGAGGCCCAGGTCTCGCTCGACGGCGCGCGCCCCCTGCCCTTCATGGCGGTGGCCCTCGATCTCAAGGCGATCGACGCCAAGGCGCTCGCCGCCTGGCTCGCCCTGCCGCCGGTGATCGCGGGCAAGGCCGATCTCTACGTCGAGGCGACCACCGCCGGCGACAATCTGCGCGACCTGGTCCGCGGCCTGATCGGGGACGCCAAGGTCGGGCTCCACGACGGTCGCCTGGCCGGCGTCGATCTCGCCAGGCTGGCGGCGCCGGCGTCCGGGGCAACGACCGGGGATGACACGGCGACCGACAGCGTGCCGGCCGTGGCGGTGCCGAACCTCAGCGGCAGCTTCGCGCTCAAGCGCGGCATCGCGACCGCGCAGACGGTGAACCTGGAGCTGGCGGCCACGCCGGTCCGGCTCGAGGGCACGGTCGACCTCCTGCTCTGGGCGGCCGATCTGACCTTCCGCTTGGACGGCAAGGGCGGCCGCCTGGACGGCGCCGACGGCCCGGTCGGGCTCAAGCTGGTCGGGCCGCTCGATCGGCCGCAAGTCCGCCTGCTCGGGGCGCCCGCCTCGATCCGACCGGAGCAGGCGCCCTGATCCGGGCGCGGCGGCCGCTCAGGCCGGCCCGAGCATCTGCTCCGGCCGGACCAGCTGGTCGAACTCCTCGGCGGTGAGCAGGTCGAGCGCCAGCGCCGCCTCCTTCAACGACGTGCCCTCGGCATAGGCCTTCTTCGCGACCTTGGCGGCATTGTCGTAGCCGATCCTGGGGTTGAGCGCGGTCACCAGCATCAGCGAGCGGTGCAGCAGCTCGTCGATCCGCACCCGATCGGCCTCGATGCCGGCAACACACTTGTCGGTGAAGCTGCGGGCGCCGTCGGCGAGCAGCCGGATCGACTGCAGCACGTTATAGATGACCACCGGCTTGTTGACGTTGAGCTCGAAGTGGCCGCTGGCGCCGGCGATGGTGACCGTGACGTGACTCCCCATGACCTGGGTGCAGACCATGGTCAGCGCCTCGCACTGGGTCGGGTTGACCTTGCCCGGCATGATCGATGAGCCCGGCTCGTTCGCGGGCAAGCGCAACTCGCCGAAGCCGCAGCGCGGCCCGGAACCGAGCAGGCGGATGTCGTTCGCGATCTTGGTCAGGCTGACCGCGACCACGTTGAGCGCGCCGGACAGCTCGACCAGCGCATCATGCGCGGCCAGCGCCTCGAACTTGTTGTCGGCGCTGACGAACGGCAGGCCGGTGAGCGTCGCGACCTCCTCGGCAAACCGCTCGGCGAACCCCGGGGCCGCGTTCAGGCCGGTGCCGACCGCGGTGCCACCCTGGGCCAGCTGGCAGACCCGCGGCAGGGCCTGCTTGATCCGGGCGATGCCGTAGGCGACCTGCTGGACATAGCCGGAGAACTCCTGGCCGAGGGTCAGGGGGGTCGCATCCTGGAGATGGGTCCGGCCGATCTTGACGATGTCCTTGAACGCCTCGACCTTGGCCTGGAGCCCGGCCAGCAGATGCTCGAGCGCCGGCAGCAGCTGCTGGTGGACCTGCTGCACCGCGGCGATGTGCATCGCGGTCGGGAAGGTGTCGTTCGAGGACTGGCTCAGGTTGACGTGATCGTTGGGATGGACCGGCGACTTGCTGCCGAGCGGCGCGCCCAGGATCTCGTTGGCCCGGTTGGCGATCACCTCGTTGGCGTTCATGTTGCTCTGGGTGCCCGAGCCGGTCTGCCAGACCACCAGCGGGAAGTGGAGCGCGAGCTTGCCGTCGACCACCTCGTGGGCGGCGCGAACAATCGCGCCCTCGAGCCGCGGCTCGAGCCGGCCCTGCTCGCGATTGACCCTGGCGGCAGCCTGCTTGACCAGGCCGAGCGCGCTGATCAGCGGCGCCGGCATGATCTCGGTGCCGATCCGGAAGTTCTGCAGGCTGCGCTGGGTCTGAGCGCCCCAATAGCGATCGGCCGGCACCTCGATCGGACCGAAGGTGTCGGTCTCAACGCGCATTCGCTTGTCGCCGGACATCGTCACACCTGTGGTTGCAAGTCGCTGGCCTTCCATCAACGCCCGGCGCCCGCGCCCTGTCAATCGCCGAGCGTGCGGCGCCGGCCGTCGACCTTCTGCGCCGGCGGCGGCACGGCCACGTCGCTACTTCTTCCGGAAACGATCCAGGGCCACGACCTCGGCGCCGCCCGACCCGGCCGCAGCTTCGTCCTGCGCCGGCGTCGCCGCCGCGGGCAGGGACGCCGGCGGCTCGGCAACCGGCGCCGGTCGGACTTCGCTCGGCCCCTCCGGGACCGTGAACTGAAGGCCGAACTCGACGCTCGGGTCGGCGAACACCCGGACCGCCTCGAACGGGATCTCGAGCCGCTGGCCCTGATTGTTGAAGCTGAGGGTCACCGCGAAGCCGTCCGGCCCGACCTCGAGGCCCCAGTACTCGTTCTGGAGCACGATCGTCATCTCGGTCGGATAGCGGGCGCGCAGACCGTCACCGATCACGGCACCCGGATGATCGGTGCGAAAGGTGATGTAGAAATGATGGCGGCCGGGCAAGCCGTGCTCGGCGGCGACCGCGAGCGCGTCGTGCACGACCCGGCGCAGGGCGCGCTCGACCAGCTGGCCATAGTCGAGTTGAGGTGCGGGCATGCTCGCGCGTTCGATCGGCGGACCTCGGCTCGATCGGGGGCCGAGCCCGCGACCGCATGGCAAGTGGGGGGCTTCTGTTGCCCGGCGCCCCCCGAGCCGCGCTTACCTATGTCTAGGCAGCGAGAGCCATACGGTTGTCGTTGGCATCTCTAAGCTTGGCCCGGTAACGGCGGTACCATGCCGGGCAAAAACCGTCCCTTTACCACGCGCGTCGAGCCTGTTTCGCCCCCCTAGGTCACCCCAACCGGGGAAATTGGTGGAGGCGCCGGGTACTGCCCCCGGGTCCGCTACGCTTATTCCGAACGGCGTTTATCGCCATAGTCGACCAAGGCCGACACCCTGAATATAGGGATCTCGCCGGCCCGTTGGAAGAGGGCTCCCTGCGGGCCGCAGTTGCGTGGGAGCGCGTTCGATCCTACCTTGCCCAACAGACTGGAATTTTTGTTGGGCAAGGGAGCTTCACGGTGGCTGCAGTTCGCCGGCTCCCGTTGACGGTTCAGGCGGCCTATTCGGACCTGCTGGCCCGACTGCAGGACGACGCGCTGCTCCAGATCGGGGGTACGCCGGTCCTGCGCGATCGTGGCGGACGCAAGTACTGGTACGCCGTCCAGCGCCTCGCCGCCGGCCCTACCGTGGAGCGCTACCTTGGGCCGGATACGAGCGAGATCCGTGCGCGCGTGGCCCAGGTCCGACAGATCAACGAGAATGCCAGGCAACGCGCGGATCAGCGCAGCCTGCTCGCTCGGATGTGCCGCGGAGCTGGCCTGCCGCGGGTCGACGCCCAGACCGGCAAGGTTCTGCTCGCCCTCGCGAATGCCGGGCTGTTCGGGTTACGCGCCGTGCTGGTCGGGACCGACGCCTTCCGTTGCTACCCCGCACTCCTTGGCGTTGCGATACCGGAAGCGCACGCGGTCACCGAGGACATCGGCATCGCCGCCTTCCGCTCCATCGCGGTGGCCTTGGACGATCGTCTCGACCCGGCGTCGACCGAGGCGCTTCAGCGGATCGGCCCGTTCCTCGCCCGCCCCAGCCTGCATGAGCACCCGACCACCTGGCGAGACCGGGACAGCGGGGCCGTCGTCGAGTTGCTGACGCCCAACGAAGGACCCGATCGCGATCAACCGCTGGAGCTGCCGGCGCTCGGCGCCTGGGCGCAGCCGTTTCGCTTTCTCGACTATCTGATTCATCAGCCCATCCAGGCGGCGGTCCTCCATCGCGCGGGCGTTCTCGTGAACATCCCTCAGCCGGCACGCTATGCTGTCCACAAGCTGATCGTGGCGATCCGGCGGACGGCTTCGGCGGCGGCCAGGGCCACCAAAGACATCGAGCAGGCGGCCGCCATGATCCGGGTGCTCGCGGATGACCGTCCGGACGAGCTTGCGGACGCGCTCGTCGATGCCCGCAACCGTGGGCCGGCATGGCGTGACAGCATCGACCGGGGCATCGGGCGTCTGCCCCAGGACGCCAGGAGCGGGCTCGAGGGCGTGATCCAGATCGCCGGCTGATCGCCGGCGAGCGGCGCCAGCCTCCAGCTAGTCGCCCGGGTGGTCCGGCAGGGCGAAGGCCACGACATAGTCGCCGCGGGTCGTGTCGAGCCCGCCGTGGCCGCCGGCCGCGATCACCAGATATTGCCTGCCGTTCAGCTGGTAGGTCATCGGCGTCGCCTGGCCGCCGGCCGGCAGGTCGGCGTGCCAGAGCTCCTCGCCGCTGTCGACGTCGACGGCCCGGAGCACATCGTCGGTCGCGGCGGCGATGAAGATCAGGCCGCCCGCGGTCACGATCGGCCCGCCCATGTTCGGCATGCCCCACCGGAGCGCCAGCGGCGCCTTGCCCTTGGTGGTGCCGAGCGGCACCTGCCAGCGGATCGTGCCCGCGGCCATGTCGACCGCGCTCAGCGTGCCCCAGGGTGGTGCCGTGCAGGGAATCCCGAGCGGCGACAGCAGGACCTCGCGGCGCATCCCGTAGGGCGTGCCCTCCTGGCGCCCGAACTCGGATTTCTCGAACGCCTTCGAGCCCGCCATGGTCGCGAAGCCGTCCCGCGGCACCAGCGTCACCACCATCGGCACCTGCATGGCATTGACGATCGCAAGCTGCCGCTCCGGCTCGAACGCCAGGCTGCCCCAGTTGACGCCGCCCGCGTAGCCCGGGTTCATGATCGTGCCCTCGAGCGAGGGCGGCGTGTAGATGCCTTCCGAACGATAGCGCTCGATCAGCTTCCGGCAGCGCCACTTGTCCCAGAGGATCAGGCCCCAGGCGTCGGCCGGGGTCACCGGCGCCTGGGAAACCAGTGGCGGCGGTGCTGCCGGGAACGGCTGGGTCGGCGACAGCCGCTCGCCGGCGACGCCGCCCTGCGGCACCGGCCGCTCCTCGATTTCGAACAGCGGCTCGCCGGTGCCCCGATCGAAGGTGAACAAGAAACCCATCTTGGTCGCCTGGATCAGGGCCGGGATGCGGCTGCCGTGCCGCTGCAGCTCGACCAGCACCGGCTGGGCCGGGACGTCGTAGTCCCAAAGATCGTGATGGACCAGCTGCCGGTGCCAGACCAGCTCGCCGGTCGAGGCCCGGAGTGCTACCACCGAGTTGGCGTAGCGGTTGTCCCCCAGACGCTCGCCGCCATAGAAGTCCGGGCTCGGCGTGCCGGTCGGGACGAACACCAGATCGCGCTCCGGGTCGACCGAGAGGATCGACCAGGCGTTGGCGGCGCCGGTGCGGGCCGCCTGGGCCGACTGCCAGCTGGCGTGCGCGGGGTCGTCCTCGGCGCGCGGGATCGGGTCCCAGGCCCAGCGGCGCGCCCCGGTCCGGGCATCGAACGCGCGCACCGTGCCGAGCTCGAGCTCGACCGCGCGGTTGTCGCCGATCGCCGCGCCGGTGATCACCAGATCGCCCGCGATCGCCGGCGGCGAGGTGACCGCGTACTGGCCGGGCTGGGTCGGTCGCGCGTCCCGGGCGAGGTCGACGGCACCACCCGCGCCGAAGTCCGGACAGGGCCGTCCGGTCGCGCCGTCGAGGGCGATCAGCCGGCCGTCGAGCGTGCCGACGAAGATCCGGAGCGCGCAAGGGCCCGCGGAGTCGGCCTCGGGGTCGCGCCAGGCGCTGACGCCCCGCGAGGTCGCCTCGGCATAGCGCCGGCCGCGCTCGATCTTCGGGTCGTAGCGCCAGATCTCCCGCCCGCTCGCCGGGTCGAGTGCCACCACCTGGTCGGTCGGCGTCGACAGATAGAGCCGGCCCTCGACCAGGATCGGGGTCGCCTCGAAGGCGAGCTTGTCCCGGGTCGCGAAGCCTTGG
Organism: uncultured Alphaproteobacteria bacterium; assembly: GCA_963757395.1. Taxonomy (GTDB): domain Bacteria; phylum Pseudomonadota; class Alphaproteobacteria; order Geminicoccales; family Geminicoccaceae; genus DATAOG01. The sequence continues at coordinate 3,994 of CAVWRK010000018.1, read as the reverse complement.
CCGAGCTCGCCCGTGCGATAGGTCCAGGCGACCTCGAGCCTGCCGACGTTGCTGCGGTCGATCTGGGCCAGCTGTGAATAGCGCATGCCGCCCGGATCGCCGCCATAGACGCTCCAGCCGCTCACCGCCTGGACCTCCCCCGACCAGCCTCCGAGCGCCAGCGCGAGCGCGATTGCGAACTGCCGCCGCATCGCCCGCCTCCGTCCGCCGCGATCAGCTCCGGCAGGCTAGAGACGCGCTCGCGCGGCCGCAAGGCGGTCTCGACCGGGCCGCCGCGATGTGGTCCAATCACCGGCCTACAACCCCGGTTCGCCACGCCCATTCCGACCGGCGCTTTGTCCCCCCGGTTTGAAGGGCGAAAACCCGAGGTCGCGAAGGGCCTATCCGACACTCTGGCCTGCACCGGCTGCCAGCACGCGGTTCACGAGGTCCACCATGAAACCGCACCCGGCTCGACTGAGCGCCTCACGCACTTCCTCGCTTAAAACCTGGGGTGGAATTTTGCCTAATGCAATGTTAATCAAAATCTCACACGCAGCACCGCGGTCCTGAACGTCCACGCTCTGCAAAATGCGCTGACTTATCTCAATTCTGCGTTCCTCGCCTGCAGCTCTGACCTGCTCCAGTTCGTCGCGCCGCGCAGCCCGAAGGTAAGCCGAGCGCAGCAAGGCGTCCGTGTATCTCTCTCCGATGTCCTTTGGATCCAACACCGACACTATAGGGTAATCTAGTGGCGCCAGCCTCGGCGGCCCGTTGTTACTATCCGGTTTATTCCTCAATCTCTGCAGCGCTCCCGCTACGGCAGCGAACACCATGGACGCACTCGCTCCGCCGACAACAAAGTACGAATTATCGCCCAAAGGAACCTCAGCCTCCCCGGGCCGCATCACGAAGATTTCACTATGAAGCCCCCCATCATCCGGCGTCGCCTGAAGGATACCCCACCTCTCAAAGAGCGCCGCCGGCACAACCTCATCCTTATAAAGATTCTGGATACAATTTCGCAAAAATCGTTGTTCGACGCACCAGGGACAATCCCTGTCATCCCAATCTGGCAATACAACCTCCTCGACTGGCGTAAATGTATGCCGAGCCCCGTACTGATTCGCCCCTAGCACATTTTCTAATCTCGTTCTCTCCCGGGCGTCGCTCAATCGCGCTACTCCCACCACGTAATGTATAAGCCCTCTGTATCCCAGATCCCGCAGGCTTCGTTGATAAACACGAAGCCGGGCACCGGTCGTAACTACATCATCGAGAACCAAGATCGCCCGAGGTTGGTCGGTCGTCGTCAGACCGGACACACCCCCCGTTTCCGCTAAACTCTGACCTGGTCCAAAGCGTAAAGTCAGATGGCGACACCGCCGATCGACAGCTATTCCCAATACCGCCGCCGCGAATTCCGCCAAAGCATCTCCAGCTAAGTGCGGCGGACTAACTATCATCTCGGGCCTCGGGTCGAGTGCGCAAAGAGCCAGCTTCAACTTCTCCCGAAACGTCCCGCTTCCAAGGAGACACACTATGTCGACATAAATGCCATGGTGACGAAATACCTTTCCTTGTATATACGAATTTCTATGCACCGTTAAAACTCGTGTATCAACGTAATCATCGTAAAACCTTCTCTCTCTCTCCCGCCTCCTTCCAATGTATAAAAGTAGGACGCTCTATTAACAGCAAAGGAAAATACGTCCTTCTATCGATTTCTATAACTCGCTTTTCGACCCCACCAAATCTCTTCTTTCGTTCTCGCAAACAAAAAGCGGTGCTTCTCGTGTCCGACACCTTTCGTAAGATCGCAAAGTGTGTCTACTATTACCTCCTCTCCGAGCTTAAACACTGCCAGGTAACGAAAGGTACCCTCACCACGGCCCGTTAATTAAATCGCTGTTTTAATCTGATCAAGCAATCGTCCCGTCATGCACGCGCTGAGTAGTACCAGCGCCTTTCCGCTGCCGATAATCTCTAATTCCTCGATGATCCGTTGAACCGACGTTGCCGCCTCCTCGCGCGTCTGGTGATATTCAGAAATCGTGTGGAACTCTATCCTTGCGTCCCTGGCGCTTCCGTGAGATCCCCTCCATAGGCAGGCCATGAGGCCAACGGGAGACATGGACCATGTATCTGTAATAACGGAGGTGACGCCTTCCAGCCAAGGAATCATCCAGAATACGCATGATTTCGCCACGTGAGGTTCGACGAAAAGGCTACCTACCCTCAAAAACATGTTGGAGTATACACCCGACGGCAACCTATAAATGCAATCACGCCTCTCGCCAAAAAGTGCGACAGGACGAATAAAACTGCGCAACTCTGCATCTCTAATTGCCGCAATAATAGTGTCCTGAGGATCGGTCAAGCAATGTAATGGGTCGGCTGGAAGGTTTGAGGAAGACGCTAATACATGTGAGAATCGTCTGTGCGATAGCATATAGCAGGGGAGATCGGGAAACCGGCTTTCAATCGGGTGAAGCGAGCGCGTCGGCGACGCCTTTTCTGGCGAAGGTGCCGTGGGGTCCGTTCCCGGTTCTCTAAGCACTAGGGCATCCACGGTCGTTACGATCCCTCGGAGTGAGTCGTGAAACATGTCGCAACGTTAAGAGCGCTTAGGTTTCGCGGCCGGTCTACCAATACGATGCGCGCCCCAGCATCGGGCGTCGAGACGTCAAGTACGCTATGCCGCATCATTGGGAACTCTGGAGCGCAAGCGGAAAGAGGATGTTAAAAGTGGCGCCGCGGATATCGGCCAATTCCCCGCTATCAGCGGTATGCAAAAGGTCTACCCCGCATGGCTCCCCCTCGCCGGTGTTGAACGAGCGATACATCCAGAAGGTGCCGGTCCGGAGTGAAACGAACGCACGGATCTCGCGCATCGCTTCCAGCGCGAGCAGCAGTCCGAGGCCCGAGCCGAGGGTCCCTTGGTGACTTGAGCGGCGCGTCGTTAAGATGAGGTTGAGCAAAGAGCGCTGCGTCTCTGATCGATCTGAGTGTTCAGGCGGGAGGCTAGCACAATATCGCTGGAGAATGCCAAGCCCGAAATCCGCAACTGTCAGTTCGCAGAGAGTGACCGTCCTTAGTTTCGGTCCGCGAGGCAGCACATGATCGAGATATGTTTGAAGCGGTTCAAAATCCTCGGCGCGTCGCATCATTTCATTCTTTGAAATATCAATGTACTTTTTCACTCGAATATATCGCACCCCAGGTATTACGCTCCCGTCGGCAGCGACGCGACCATGCTCGAATGAATTCTTATAGAGTTCAAAGAGAAATTCGGGCAAATCGTCTCGGCACAGCCGAAAGTTTAGTATTGCTATCACCGAAGAGAGCTGCCCTGTACCCGCGGATTCGATCCGAAAACTCGTCGAAATTGCGACGCGCTCCTGCTAGGTCGATCGGCTCCCCTGGGATTGGATCCCAGCAAATCGCCACTCTATCCAAACCGCCGGCATAATCGCTCGACATCGTCCCCCTCTCGCGGACGAGCTGCCGAAGCTCTATGAGCGCCTGGTCTGGAAATTTCTGATGGCGGGCCGATTTAACAGATTTCCGCTGTAGCTCTCATGTTTTCGGTGTAAGCGAGTGCAACAACCTGAGGCAGTGTATACCCGTATAGTTTTTGCCTCGTTGCAGTCCAATCCGCGACATGGTCCCTGACGACCAAACGTTCAGCTCGGAGCGCAGCAGTGGCAATGATTGCAGCGACCCGACTGTCAGCAAGAAGTCTTGCTCCGAGATTGCGTGGGAGAGAGAGGACGATCGGATAGTGAGCTGGCACTCGGGCCAACTCGAGGGCAATAGCTTCGAGATTTGCCAGGGTCGGATTAGAAGGGATTGAAAGAGCCATCGCCGTGGAGATGCCCGTAGATGGAGGGATAGGAGGCTGTCACCGCGACAGTTTGCACGCCGAACTGACGCGGATATGATACGTAGGCCCAGAAGCGAGCATAGGCGGATGAGTGATGTCGCTCAAGGCGGAGCAAACTGCTGAGATCGA
>CAVWRK010000017.1:0-11602 GCA_963757395.1 uncultured Alphaproteobacteria bacterium | reverse complement strand
TTGGGTCTTGGCGTTTACTTCATCCGGCGGCGAGGTTAAGGTGCCGAGCGCGGATGGCCGTGGCTCACTCGGGCGCTCTGGATGAAGCTTCTCGCCGGCAACAGCAACCGGCCGCTGGCCGAGGCGGTCGCGGCCTTGCTGGGGCTGCCGCTGACGCGCGCCACGGTCCGGCGGTTTGCCGACATGGAGGTGTTCGTCGAGATCCACGAGAACGTTCGCGGCGAGGACGTCTTCCTGATCCAGTCGACCTCGTATCCGGCCAACGACAACCTGATGGAGCTGCTGATCTGCTCGACGCGCTGCAGGCGCTCCTCGGCGCGGCGGATCACCGCGGTCGTGCCCTACTTCGGCTACGCCCGCCAGGATCGCAAGGCCGCCCCGCAGGTCGCCGATCACGGCCAAGCTGGTGGCCAATCTGGTCACCGTCGCCGGCGCCGATCGGGTGCTGACCATGGACCTGCACGCCGGACAGATCCAGGGCTTCTTCGACATCCCGGTCGACAACCTCTACGCCGCGCCGCTGTTCGCCGCGACATCCAGCACCGCTACGACCCGATGGCCTGATCATCGTGTCGCCCGATGTGGGCGGGGTCGGCCGCGCGCGCGGCTTCGCCAAGCGGCTTGACGTCGGTCTGGCGATCATCGATAAGCGCCGCGAGCGCGCGGGGGCCTCCGAGGTCGTCAACGTGATCGGCGACGTCGAGGACCGGCTGTGCGTGCTGGTCGACGACATCGCCGATTTCGGCGGCACGCTCTGCAACGCGGCGCAGGCGCTGCTCGAGGCCGGGGCGACCGCGGCGGCGCCTACGTGACCCATGGCGTGCTGTCGGCCGGGGCGGTCGCGCGGATCAGCGCCAGCCGGCTCGAGACGCTGGTGACCACCGACAGCATCCGGGCGACCGAGGCGGTCCGGGTGAGCGAGAAGATCCGCGTGCTGTCGGTGGCGCCGCTGATCGGCGAGGCGATCCGGCGGATCAGCGACGAGAGCTCGGTCTCGAGCTTGTTCGACTGAATGCCGCCGCGGATGGGCAGGCCCGGATGGGGTCGGCCGCCGCCGGGCGTGGCAGGATTCGACGAGGTTGGCCGCCGCGGCGGCCGGGTGGGGACGAGAGATGGTCGAGATGATGACGTTTGCGGCCGAGGCCCGCACGCTCGCCGGCAAGGGCCGGCCCGGGCGTTGCGCCGCGCCGGCCGCGTGCCGGCGGTGATCTATGGCGAGGACAAGGCGCAGGCGATGGTCTCGCTCGAGGCGCGCGCGCTGCGCCGCGCAGCTCACCGACCCGCATTTCTTCAACACCCTTTGCGGCCTGAGGTCGACGGCGAGCTGGTCCGGGTGCTGCCGCGCGACGTCCAGCTGCACCCGGTCACCGACTACCCGATCCACGCCGATTTCGTGCGCGTCTCGGCGGGCGCCCGGGTCACCGTCGAGGTGCCGGTGGTGTTCATCAACGAGGACTCTGCCCGGGCTCAAGCGCGGCGGCGTCCTCAACATCGTGCGCCGCGACCTCGAGCTCAGCTGCCCGGCCGATGCGATCCCGGCCGAGATCGCGATCGATCTTTTGCCGTTCGACCTCGGCGACAGCGTGCACATCTCGCACGTCCTCCTGCCGGAGGGGGTGCGCCCGCGATCACCGACCGCGACTTCACGATCGTGACGATCGCCGCGCCGACCGTGGTCCGCGAGGCGGCCGAGGAGGCCGCTGCCGCGGCCGAAGCCGAGGCCGAGCCCGAGGCGACCAGCGAGTAGGCGGCCGCCGCCTGGCGGTCTCATGCTGCTGCTGGTCGGGCTCGGCAATCCCGGCGCCCGCCACGCCCGCGATCGCCACAACATCGGCTTCATGGCCCTCGACGCGATCGCCCGGGCGCACCGCTTCGGCGCCTGGCGCAGCCGCTTCTCGAGCCTGGCCGCCGAAGGCCTTTTGGGCGCCGAGAGGGTTCTGCTGCTCAAGCCGCAGACCTATATGAACCTCTCGGGCCGCGCGGTCGCCGAGGCGGTCCGCTTCTTCAAGCTGCCGCTGGCCGAGGTGGTGGTCCTGCACGACGAGATCGATCTCGCGCCCGGCAAGGTCCGGATCAAGGCGGGCGGCGGGGTCGCCGGCCACAACGGCCTGCGCTCGCTGGCCGAGTGGCTGGGTTCCCGGGATTTCCGCCGGGTGCGCCTGGGCGTCGGCCATCCGGGCGACAAGGAGCGCGTGGTCGGCCACGTGCTGTCCGACTTCGCGGCCGCCGACCGGGTCTGGCTCGAGCCGCTGCTCGACGCGGTCGCCGAGGCGGCGCCCCTGATCGCGGCCGGCGACGATGCCGGCGCCATGAACCGGATCGTGGTCCGGACCCGGCCGCCCCGGACGGGGGACCCGCGCGCGGCCGAGCCTGGCCAGCCGCCCGCGGGCGCGCGCGGCAAACCTCAGAAGACCGAGTGAGAGCGCATGGGCTTCAACTGCGGCATCGTCGGCCTGCCCAACGTCGGCAAGTCGACGCTGTTCAACGCCATCACCAGCACCGCGGCCGCGGCCGCCGCCAACTACCCGTTCTGCACGATCGAGGCGAACCTCGGCCGCATCGGGGTGCCCGACCCGAGGCTCGAGGTCGTGGCGAAGCTCGCGCGCTCGGCCCAGATCGTGCCGACCCAGCTCGAGATCGTCGACATCGCCGGCCTGGTGCGCGGCGCCGCCCGCGGCGAGGGCCTCGGCAACCGCTTCCTCGGCGCGATCCGCGAGGTCGACGCCATCCTGCACGTGCTGCGCTGCTTCGAGAGCGAAGACGTCGCCCATGTCGAGGGCAGCGTCGATCCCTTGCGCGATGCCGAGCTGGTCGAGACCGAGCTGCTGCTCGCCGACCTCGCCGCGCTGGAGCGCCGGGTCGAGGGCCTGACCAAGCGCGCCCGCGGCGGCGACGATCTCGCCCGCGACCAGCTGGCGCTGATCGAGCAGATCCTGCCGGCGATGCAGGCGGGCACGCCCGCACGCGCGCTCGCCCTCGAGGCCGAGGACCGGCCGCGGCTCAAGACCCTGCAGCTGTTGACCGCCAAGCCGCTGCTCTACGTCTGCAACGTCGACGAGGCCGCCGCCGCGCAGGGCAACCCCGCGAGCGCCCGGGTCGCCGAGCAGGCGGCAAGGGAAGGTGCCGGCTGCGTCGTGATCGCGGCCGCGATCGAGGCCGAGCTCGCGAGCCTGCCGGTCGCCGAGCGCGCCGAGTACCTCGCCGCCCTCGGCCTCGAGCGCCCGGGCCTGGAACGGGTGATCGAGGCCGGCTACCGGCTGCTCGGCCTGATCACGTTCCTGACCGCCGGCCCCAAGGAGGCGCGCGCCTGGACGATCGCCCGCGGCACCCGCGCGCCCGATGCCGCCGGCTCCATCCACAGCGACTTCAAGCGCGGCTTCATCTGCGCCGAGGTCGTGGCCTACGACGACTACGTCCAGGCCGGCGGCGAGAGCGGCGCCCGCGAGGCCGGCAAGCTCCGCCAGGAAGGCCGCAGCTACGTCGTCCAGGACGGCGACGTCGTCCACTTCCGCTTCAACGTCTGAACCGGCGCCGCAAGGAGCCCCCGCCCATGCCGCTGCTCGCCTTCCTGATCCTCGTGATCCTGATCGCCCAGGCCGGCTTCTGGAAGACCTTCGCCGCCATCATCGGCGGCATCGCGATGATCGTGCTGTTCGTGATCCTGGCGATCGTCTTCCTGGTCCTGACCGGCACGCTGGTCATCCGCCGGCTGCGCTGAGCGGCGATCCCGCCGTCGCGCTGCCGGCGAACCGGCAGCGGCCGCCTGCGCCTCGCCTCACCCACGGGCGCACTGGAAGGTCACGATCTTGGAACCGTCGGTGTTGGGCGTGATGCTCGAGACGACCCCGTGCAACCCGGTGTTCGCGCAGTAGGCATCGGCGGTCCGCGACGCCGCCAGCAGCTCCTCGTCGCTCTGATAGCTGTAGGTGAGATTGCCTGCGGGCATCGGCTGCGGCACCACCACCGCCTGCTGCGGCACCACGACCGGCGCGGGGTTCGGATTGCAGACGAAGACCGCGCTCTTGGCCCCGCTCGAAGTGGTCGTGATTCTCGCCGGCTCGGGTGTCGAAGTGTACTGCCTGCAGAACGCCTCTGCGTTCTGCGAGGCCTGAAGCAGTTCGTCATCGCCGCTATAGGCGTAAGTGACGCTCGGACTTTCGGCGCTCACCTGCTGCAACGAGTGCTGCGGCGCCACGCAGGCCGAAACGAGGGCCACGGTCGCCAGGACCGCGGCGATCCGCGCGTCCTTCCACAGGTCCTTCAAAGCTGGTGCCATCGCGCGTGCTCCCCTGCATAAGCCAGCTCCGACCTCGCCCGGACTTTGCGAACGCCCGGCCGGGATCTCTCCGAATGAATTGCCACAACGGAGTTTGCCTCCGTTGGTTCCTGCGGCGGTCATACGCGGCTGGATCTGACAAAGTGGGACGCTGCGGTGGCCGAGGCGGCATCGCTGATCGCGGCCGGCGACGATGCAATTGCGGCAACGCTGTTGGACGCCATCACCAGCACCGCCGCGGCCGCGCACTACCCGTTTTGCACGATCGTGCCGAACCGCGGCCGCATCGGGATGCCCGACCCCCGGCTCGAGGTCGGCTTCTGAAAGACCTCCAGCGCGATCCTCGGCGGCCTCCTGATGCTGATGCTGTTCGTGCTCCTCGCGGTCGTCTCTTGGGTGATCACCGGCAGGCTGATCATCCGCCGCCTGCGCTGAGCGGCGGCTGCTTGCGTGTCAGCACCTTTTCGTCTGGCCCGGATGGGAGCAGCGACTCCGGGGTCAGATCTTGCAGTCCAGCACAAGGCCCTGACAAATCGGCCGGCAGCGCAGGCCGTTCGCTTCGAAATAAGGGATCGCCTTTTAAGCTTGACGGAATCATCCTGGTGCTCTATGAGTTGCTGCGACTTTACGAGCACCAAGTGATTTTCTTAGCTCCTCGCCCTCCCCTGCTGCCTCACCGGGCGGGGAGCGTTTCTTTTCCGTTTGCTTTGTGGACCAAGCGCCGTGAACAAGGTTGGGTCGTCTTTGGCCAGCGCTGAGCTCCCGTGGCTCTGGTTGACCTGCGGGGTCGTTGCCGGGCTTCTAACTGCCCGGCACGAAGCCTGGTTCGCGCTGTGCGCAAGCGCTTGAGCCCGCTTGGCGGGGTGTCGGGGCTGTGCCCCCGGTCGCCTCATCGCCGCCGGTCAGCCCACTCGGCGCACCCGCCTGCTCAAGCCGGCGGGCCTCCGACAGCGGTGAGTGTACAAGGTGCGCCGGCTGGCGAGCCGGACCTGATTCCAATCGATTCCGCCAAAACGTTCGTCGGGCCCAACGGCACCTACTACGACGAACGCTGGCGCTGGATGGAGTGGCGGGGGCTCGCGCGCAGCTGGAACTGGCCTGCCGCGCTGACCTTTGGCGCCTGGCTGGCCTATCGGCGCTTGTACCGATGGGCAGCGCTCTATGTCGCCTGGCTCGGCTGGCTGGTGGTGATGGCCATGAACGGAGCGTCGCTGCGCTTTCTTGCGGTGGCCCAGCTGGCGATCGCCTTGGCTTTCGGAGCCTATGGCAACACCCTCTACCTGCAACACTTTCGCCAGATGGCGCGCAAGATTGGCCGTCAGCAGTGCGAACATGGCGCGCGGCTGTGCGCGCTCGCCGACTCGGGCGGCGTGGACCGGCCGGCGGTTTGGTGCATGGTCGCGGCCGGCGTCGTCATCGCACTCCTGCCGATCGCTTTCGGCTAAACCGACGACGGGGCGCCCAGGGTAGCGTCCCGGGTGGCAGTGTACGGAGCAGACCCGCCTAGCTATCGTTTCTCGATCGCTGTTTCCTGGTAGTACCGCTGCAGCCATTTGCCGTCACGCTTGAGCCAAACCTCGCCGACGAATACCCGTGGTGGCAACGCCTTACCTTCATACGTTCCCGCGTATGACTTTTCGAAGGTGACCAGGGCGACATCGGCGCCAAGCAACGTCACGTCGATGGGCGTATAGTCGAGGTTGGTTCGCTTCAACTCGCCAAACGTTTTGGTCTGTTCAGCAAGTGAGGCCGACCCGCCATAGCGAGCGGCAACCGAAAGGGAATCCGACGATATCATCCGCTTGATCGTTGACATATCCTGGTTGGCATATGCCTTATCAAGCTCCAACGCAGCCGCTTGCAACTGCGCGACAGTCGCTGCCTCATCTGCTGCGGCCGACAACACATGAAGGCTGCACGCGGCGAACACCGCCAGGAATACAAACCGAATTCCCACCCTACGTCTCCCACGTTTTTGTGCCGGTCAGTGGGTGTTTTTCACCACCGGTCACACTCAACCTAACCACCCTCCCCGGATGACTAGGTTATCGAAGCTCCAGCTTAGGCCATTTGGGCTTACCTCGCAACGTTGACCGCCGATGCGAACAAGGCGCTCGCCCTAATCGGGGGCGAGCAGGTGGAGGAGAAAGGTGTCGTCCCAGCCGGCGCGTTTGATCTTGCCGCGGGTCGAGCCCCGGTTGCGGTTGGTGCCCATGACGCTGAGGGCGAAGCGTCAGAGAAAAGGTGTCAGGAAGAAAAGGTGTCAGGAACCTTTTCAAGCGAGCGCCCATGAGGTAGGGTCCCGCCCATGGGCAGGCCGCTGCGGGTCGATGTCGGGGGCGACGCAGGGTCGAGCCGAGAGCGAACCGGCGCACGATGTCGGCCCGGCCTCGTCGATCACGGCGCGATCGGTGTCTCCTGGTAGAACTGTTGCTGCCATGTGCCAGCCCGCTTTATCCAGATCTGGGTGGCGAAGTCCAGCGGCGGCACCGGCTTGCCCTCGAAGGTTGCCTCGTAGTGTATCAGGCAGGTAGTCTCGACGACCGCGGGCGCGAGGACCGTCACCGTCGTGTGGCTGCAAGCGACGTACTTCGCCTTGAGGCCGTCGAGAGCCTTGAGTTCGTCGGTGGGTGTGACGGGCCGGCCGTAGCGGGGGATGACCGCGAGGTGGTCGGGCGTCATCATCCGCTTGATCGTGGCGAGATCGTGCTTGACAATGGCCTCGCGGAAGGTGGTCATGGCGGCGTTGATCTCGGCGACGACCGACGCGTCATCGGCGCTTGCGGCGGACGAATGCCCCACACCGAAGACAAAGAAAGCAAGCAGTGCATTCGATAACCGCATCGTTCAGGTCTCCAGTTTCAGTGTCCTTGTCGCCGCTCCATCCGCACGCAGCGCAAGACTACCGGCTGTCGATCACCGTTCTCCAGCCACTTGTCGTCTTCCATCACCCAGGCCTGCGATGCGAAGAGGATCGCGCTTTCGAACGCCTTGCGCAACCTCAAACCGCCCTCGTGGAATGGTCCAGGAGCAGCAGGTGCTCGAGAATGCGGATGAGTGAGAAGAAAAGGTGTCAGGACTGTCTTGGAAGGTCAAGCAGTTTGTGGTTGGCGCCATGGCTGGCGGTCCCTGAGGATGGCGTTGAGGGTGACCAGGAGCTTTCGCATGGCGGCGGTCAGCGCGAGCTTCTTGGCTTTGCCGGCCGCGACCAGCCGCTGGTAGAAGGTGCGGAGCACGGGGTTGTGGCGGACCGCGACCAGGGCTGCCATATACAGGACCGCGCGGACCGGCGCGCGGCCGCCCCAGATCGTGCGCCGGCCTTTCATCAGGCCACTGTCGCGGGCGAACGGGGCGACCCCGACCAGCGCCGCGACAGCGCGGCGGTCGAGCTGGCCAGCTCGGGCAGAAGACCCAAGAGGGTGGCGGCGGTGACCTTGCCGACCCCCGGCACCGACGCCAGCCGGACGTGCGTCGCGCACCACGCCGGGTCGCTCTCGAGGCGGGCCTCGATCTGGCTTTCGAGGCTACTTTGTGCCGCCTGCAGCCACCGAGATGGGCCTCGATCGAGGCCAGGACCACCGGCTCCTCGGCGCGCCGCGCCCGGTTGCGCTCGCCCAGAATGGCCTCGGCGAGCTGCCGCCTGCGCAGCACCAGCGCCGCCAGCGCCTGGTCGGCCGTCGAGCGCGGCGGGCGCGGCAGCGGGCGCAGCAGCAGTTCCGCGTCGAGCGCCAGCGCATAGGCATCGAGCCGATCGGTCTTGGCGAGCAGACCGGCGGCGCCGGCGGAAAAATCGCGGATCTGGCGCGGGTTGACCACCGCGACCGCGATCGCGGCCTGCTCGAGCGCCACCGTCAGCAGCCGCTCAGACCGCCGGTCGCCTCGACCACCACCAGCAGCCGTTGCCGACCGGCAAGCCAGGCGACCAGGCGTGCCAAGCCGCGCCGGTCGCGGCCGAAGCCGGCGCACTCACCATCCGGCAGCAGATGCACATCCAAACGCGCCTCGCTGACGTCGACGCCAACGAAGCGCTCAAATTCGAGGTTTCGGGTCATCACCATCCTCGTATGCGGCTTGCAGCCCGATCGACTGTTCGGCTTGAATGGCAGCGCGAGCGGGCGCCGAGCTGACACACGGTCTGTCGGGACCCAGGAACCTCCGGCGTCCCGCTCGCCGGCCTGGTCGCGGCCGCGGCCGCGACCAGGCCATTGCTCAAACAGTCACCCGCTTCGAACCGACACGTCCAGAGATACGAGAACGTCAGGAACCTTTTCGTCTGGCCCGTACGAGAACACGAGGCCCTGATGATCGGCGGGAGCGGGCTCGCCGCGACCCGCACGGCCGCCCGGGAGTCCCAAGGGCAGTGGACCCTGCGGACCCGCGCAGGCATACGCCGCTTCCTCTGTGATCCAAACCGATCGCACTGCTTCCGACCCGCGCCGAAATGCCTCTGCCTACAGAATGGGCCGCCGAGTTTCTCCGGTAGACCACTGCTCAATGAATAGGCAAAAATGCCTATCGCGGCCTCCTGGAGCTCACGCGTTTGTGATCGGAAAATCGTCCCGATTTGGGACCTTTCCGGCACGCAAAGATCGTACCAGGCAATTCTACGAAAAGTTGTGGCCGCCTTCGGGGTGACCTCGAATGGGCCCCGCGGCCAGCAGGGGTGGCGCAAAAATGCGTCGGAATCGTCGCCTCCATCCGGCTCCATCTGACGGGAGTGCCGCACCCGTCGAGCATGCGAGGGGTTCACGAATTTGGCGGGAATCCTGGGCGGGCGATCCGGCTGCAGGTTGCGCGAGCCGCTGGAGGCGGTGGAGGCTCGATCATTACTTGCCAGGATGCGCCAGTTCCGACGCATATCTGCGCCATCGATGCGTCACTCGAAGTCAAAACTGACGCATGCGGGCCCTCGTTCCCCAGTATTTCCCGGTTGATCGGCGATCAATTCTTACCGTCGTCTTCAGCGGATGTGGTATCGCTCAAGATCTCGGAAGAAAAAAACGGCGGGGCCCGAAGGCGACCCGCCCAAGTCCAGGGAGGCTAGCGTGCCGGGCGGCCGTACTGATGGCCGCCCGAGGTAGAAGTCGGGCCTGAACGCGCCGCGTTCAGATGTCGTAGTAGAGCACGAACTCGTAGGGATGCGGGCGCAGGCGGATCTCGTCGATCTCCTTCTCGCGCTTGTAGGCGAGGAAATTGTCGATGAAGTCCTGGGTGAAGACCTCGCCCTCCATCAGGAACTCGCTGTCGGCCTCGAGGGCGTCCAGCGCCTCCGGCAGCGAGCCCGGGACGGTCGGGATGTCGGCCAGCTCCTCGGGCGGCAGGTCGTAGATGTTCTTGTCGACCGGGTCGCCCGGGTCGATCTTGTTGCGGATGCCATCCAGGCCGGCCATCAGCATCGCCGCGAACGCCAGATACGGGTTGCAGGAGGGGTCCGGGCAGCGGAACTCGGCGCGCTTGGCCTTGGGGCTGTCGGAGTACATCGGGATCCGGACCGCGGCCGAGCGGTTCCTGAGCGACCAGGCGAGGTTGACCGGCGCCTCGTAGCCCGGCACCAGGCGGTGGTAGGAGTTGACCGTCGGTGCCGCGAAGGCGAGCAGCGCCGGTGCGTGCTTCAAGAGGCCGCCGATGTAGTACTTGCAGGTCTGGCTGAGCCCGCCGTAGGCCGCGGGATCGCCGAACAGGGGCTTGTCGCCGTCCCAGATCGACTGGTGCACGTGCATGCCCGAGCCGTTGTCGGCGAACAGGGGCTTCGGCATGAAGGTCGCGGTCTTGCCGTGCTTCTTGGCGACGTTCTTGACCACGTATTTGTACTTGATCAGCTTGTCGGCCATCGACACCAGCGTGTCGAACTTCATGTCGATCTCGCACTGGCCGGCGGTCGCGACCTCGTGGTGGTGGGCCTCGATCGCGATCCCGATGTCCTGCATGGTCAGGACCATCTCGGAGCGGATGTCCATCAGCGTGTCCGAGGGCGGGGCCGGGAAGTAGCCCTCCTTGGGCCGGATCTTGTAGCCGAGGTTCGGGCCCTCGTCCTTGGCCATGTTCCAGTGGCCCTCGACCGAGTTGATCTGATAGGTGCCGTAGTTGATGCTCTGGCCGTAGCGGACGTCGTCGAACACGAAGAACTCGGCCTCGGGGCCGAAGAAGGCTTTGGTGCCGACGCCCGTGCTGTTCAGGTGCTCCTCGGCCTTGCGGGCGACGCCGCGCGGATCGCGCGAGTAGTACTCCTTGGTGATCGGGTCGCGGACGTCGCAGATCAGCACCAGGGTCTTGTGGACGCAGAACGGGTCGATGAAGGCGGTGGTCTCGTCCGGCATCAGCAGCATGTCGGAGGCGTGGATTTCCTGGAAGCCGCGGATCGAGGAGCCGTCGAAGCCGAGGCCTTCGTCGATCGCCTCGACGTCGATCGCGGGCGACGGATAGGAGGTGTGCTGCCACATGCCGGGCAGGTCGACAAAGCGCAGATCGACGATCTGGACGTCCTGGTCCTTGATCGCCTTCATGACGTCGTCGGGGGTCTTGCATCCCAGCATCATGGGCGGGGTTCCTTTCTTGCTTGAGCAGGGCTTAGTTGGGCAGGGCTGCTGCGGTGGGCGGGCTCGGGCATCGGACCGGCGGCGGGCCTCGAGGCGGCTGCGACCGTCCGGGCGGGTGCGCGCGGCAGGGAGCGCATCAGGGGCCTCGGCGGCAGCGGGTGGCGGTCGCTCACAGCGCGTCGGCGCCGCGCTCGCCGGTGCGGATCCGGATCGCCTCTTCGAGGTTGTAGATGAAGATCTTGCCGTCGCCGATCCGGTCGGTCTTGGCGGCGTTCAGGATCGCCTCGGCGGCCCGGTCGACCAGGCTGTCCTCGAGCACGATCTCGACCTTGACCTTGGGCAGGAAGTCGACCACGTACTCGGCACCCCGGTAGAGCTCGGTGTGGCCCTTCTGGCGGCCGAAGCCCTTGACCTCGGTGACGGTCATGCCCTTGAGGCCGACCTCCTGCAAGGCCTCCTTGACCTCGTCGAGCTTGAACGGCTTGATGATCGCCTCGATTTTCTTCATGGCAGCCACCGCCCTCTTCCGAGTTTGCTCCGACCGACGGGCGTGCGCCCGCCCGCGATCACCTCCTGCGAAGCATGGATCGTGCCAGCCGCCAGTTCGCCCCGCGGCCGCGCGTTTCGCCAAAAGATCTGGGCTCGTTGCCTAATTTATGAGCGTTCTGCCCTGATCGCGGGCAACGGATCGCCGGCCCCGGTGGGGTCGCCTGCTTGACCACGGCCGCCGTCCACGGCACAAGAGGAGCGCCTTTGCGGCGGGCATAGCTCAGCTGGTTAGAGCGCCAGA
>CAVWRK010000016.1:0-451547 GCA_963757395.1 uncultured Alphaproteobacteria bacterium | reverse complement strand
CAGGCCGCGGACCGGAGCGCGGTGGAAGCCTGTGTCGACGCCGCCTTCCGGGACTTCATCGCCGAGATCGGCAAGCCGCCCGCCCCGATGCTCGCCGACTACGGCGCGCTGATCGGCCGCGGCCAGGTCCATGTCCTCGAGGCGGGCGGCGAGCTGCTCGGGCTGCTCGTGTCCGAGGCCAAACCCGATCACCTGTTCGTCGACGTGGTCGCGGTCCGCCCGGAGCGGCAGCGGCAGGGGCTCGGCCGCCGGCTGATGGCGTTCGCGGCCGCCGAGGCGCGCCGCCTCGGGCTTGCCGAGGTCCGGCTCTACACCCACGAGGTCATGACCGGCGCGCTCGCGCTCTATCCCGCGCTCGGCTATCACGAGATCGCGCGCCGCGTCGAGGACGGCTATGCCCGGGTTTATTTCGGCAAGCGCGTGGCGGCTGAACGATGAGACGCGCTCGCGAGGAAGGTGGTCCACGATGGCGGTTCTGACAGCATGACGATTCTGGTCACCGGCAGCGCCGGCTTCATCGGCTACCACGTCAGCGAAGCCCTGCTCGCCCGCGGCGAGGCGGTCCTCGGGGTTGACAACCTGAACAGCTACTATGACCCGGCCCTGAAGCGGGCGCGGCTCGAGCGCCTGCGCGCTGCACGCGGGCTTCGGGTTCGAGCAGGCGGACATCGCCGATCTCGAGACGATCACCGGGCTCGCGCGGCGTCACCGGGACCAGATCTCGGGGGTCGTGCATCTGGCCGCGCAAGCCGGCGTCCGTCACTCGCTCGAGGCGCCGTTCGACTACGTCCGCAGCAACCTCGTCGGCCACATGGTGATCCTCGAGGTCTGCCGGCACGAGCTGCCGGCCCTCCGCCACCTGGTCTACGCCAGCTCGAGCTCGGTCTACGGCGGCAACACCAAGACCCCGTTCGCGGTCGAGGACCGGGTCGACCAGCCGATCTCGCTGTACGCCGCGACCAAGCGCGCGGACGAGCTGCTTTGCCACTGCTACAGCCACCTCTACCGTATCCCGGCGACGGGCCTGCGCTTCTTCACGGTCTACGGCCCCTGGGGGCGGCCGGACATGGCGGCCTTCCTGTTCGCCGACGCGATCACGGCCGGCCGGCCGATCACGCTCTACAACCAGGGCGAGATGGAGCGCGATTTCACCTATATCGACGACATCGTCGCGGGCGTGCTCGCAGCCCTCGACCGGCCGCCGGCATCAGATGGGCAGGCGCCGCACCGGATCTACAACCTCGGCAACCACCGGCCGGTGGCCCTGCGCCGCTTCGTGGCGGTGATCGAGCAGGCGCTGGGCCGGGAGGCGCAGATCGAGCTCGCCCCGCTGCCGCCCGGCGACGTCGTCCGCACCTGCGCCGACATCGAGGCCAGCCGCCGCGACCTCGGCTTCGAGCCCAAAACCCCGATCGAGGACGGCCTGCCCCGCTTCATCGCCTGGTATCGCCAGTACCACGGGCTCTGACACCGACCCGTCGCGCGCGATCCTCGCCGCGCTATTTCGGGGCCGACCGCCTTCTCGATGAGCGCCGCCTCGAGGCGTCGGTCGACTTCGCGCCTTGCGAAGCGGCCTTGGAGGCGTTGCCGAGCCAGGCGGTCATGCCGTCACCGTCGAGCGGAGGGCTGATCAGATAGCCCTGCAGGCTGTCGCAGCCGGCCTCGCGCACGAACGACAACTGCGCCTTGGTCTCGACGCCGCCGGCGACCACCCTGATCGGGCCAGCGACTCCGCCGCGATCGGTGAACTACTGAGGTGTTGGACCGGGAAGAGCGCTGATATTCAGGCGTTGCGGGGGGTTCCGGGGTCCGATCAGGGATCTTCCCCCGGGCGGGCTGGGGATCGGATCGCAGAGTGCAGCCGGCGGGGGATTGGGCCGGGCGCCCGGGCATGCTATGTGGCGCCCGCCATGTTGCATCTGAACGACGTCACCTTACGGATCGGTGCGCGCCTGCTGCTCGAGCACGCGAGCGTCCGGCTGCCGGCCGGGCACCGGGTCGGCCTGGTCGGCCGCAACGGCAGCGGCAAGACCACGCTGCTGAGCCTGATCCGGGGCGAGATCGGCCCGGATGCGGGCGAGGTGCGGCTGCGCCGCGGGGCGAGCGTCGGCACCGTCGCGCAGGAGGCGCCGGGCGGCGAGCGGACGCCCCGCGAGGCGGTGCTCGATGCCGATCTGGAGCGCGCGCAGCTGCTGCGTGCCGCCGAGAGCGCCCACGATCCGGCCGAGATCGCGGCGGTCCAGACCCGGCTCGCCGACATCGCCGCCCACGCCGCGCCGGCCCGGGCCGCGGCAATTTTGGCCGGCCTCGGCTTCGACGAGGCCGCCCAGACGCGCCCGCTCGCGAGCTTCTCCGGCGGCTGGCGCATGCGCGTGGCGCTGGCCGCGGTGCTGTTCGCCGAGCCCGACCTGCTGCTGCTCGACGAGCCGACCAACCACCTCGACCTCGAGGCCAGCCTCTGGCTCGAGGACTACCTTTTGCGCTATCCGCGCACGCTGCTCCTGGTCAGCCACGACCGCCACCTGCTCAACCGGGTGCCCGAGCAGATCGTCCACCTCGACCAGCTGAAGCTCACGACCTACGCCGGCGGCTACGACGCCTTCGAGCGGGTCCGACGCGAGCGCAGCCTTTTGCAGGCCAAGGAGCGCGCCAAGCAGGAGGCGCACCGGCGCCACATGCAGGCGTTCGTCGACCGCTTCCGCTACAAGGCCACCAAGGCGCGCCAGGCCCAGAGCCGGCTCAAGGCGCTGGCCAGGCTCGAGCCGATCGCCGAGGTGATCGAGGCGCCGGACATGATTCTCCGGTTTCCGAAGCCCGCGGTCCCGCCGCCGCCCATGATCACGCTCGCCGACGTGCAGGCGGGCTATGGCGAGACGGTCGTGCTCGAGCATCTCGACCTCCGGATCGACCCCGACGACCGGATCGCGCTGCTCGGCGCCAACGGCAACGGCAAGTCGACCTTCGCGAAGCTGCTCGCCGGCCGGATCGAGCCGCAGGCGGGCGAGATCGTGCGCGCGCCGAAGCTTCGGGTCGGCTATTTCGCCCAGCATCAGATCGAGGAGCTGCAGCCCGAGCGGAGCGCGCTCCAGCATCTCGCCGACCTCCTGCCCGACCAGCGGCAGGAGCGGCTGCGCGCCCGCCTCGGCAGCTTCGGTCTCAGTCAGGAAAAAGCCCAGCAGCCGGCGGGCGTGCTCTCGGGCGGCGAGAAGGCGCGGCTCACGCTCGCGCTGATCAGCGCGCTCGAGCCCCAGATCCTGGTGCTCGACGAGCCGACCAACCACCTCGACATCGACGCCCGGGCGGCCCTGGTCGAGGCGATCAACGAATTCCCGGGCGCGGTCCTGCTGATCAGCCACGACCGCCACCTGGTCGAGGTCACGGCGGATCGCCTCTGGCTCGTGGCCGGCGGGCGGGTGCTTCCGTTCGATGGCGATCTCGACGACTATCAGCGCCTGCTCGCTGGCCAGGCGGACGATCGTCCAGCCGCGGCGGCTCCGCCGAACGCCAGGCGGGCCGAGCGCCAGCGGGGGGCCGCGTTGCGCGCCGAGCTGGCGCCGCTACGCCGGACCGCCAAGGCCGCCGAGCACGCGCTGGAGCAGCTGACCGCCGAGCGGGCCGCGCTCGCAGCGAGGCTTGCCGACGGTGCCACCTATCAGCTGCCGGGCGACGAGCTGGCGGCGCTGTTGAAGCGCGAGGCCGTGCTCGACGCGGCCGTCGCGGCCGCCGAGCACCGCTGGCTCGAAGCCGCGGAGGCGCTGGAACGCGCCCGAGCTTAGCGGCCGATTGTGACGTCTTGTCGACTTTCCGGTTGCCATCAAAGCCGGGCTTGTCGAAATTGAGGGGTCGAGCAAGGGCCGTCGGCGCCGCCCCGAGGCGGCGAAGCCAAGTCCGGACGGCGGAAGCAGCAACCCAGGGAGACTGCCATGGCCGCGGTTGATTCGGTCCGGAATGTCGCCATCGTCGGCCCCAACGGCACGGGCAAGACCACGCTCCTGGAGAGCCTGCTGTTCGCCGCCGGCGCGGTCGCCCGCAAGGGCAAGACCAGCGAGGGCAACACCGTCGGCGATGCCTCGCCCGAGGCGCGCGAGCGCCAGATGAGCACCGAGGTCAACGTCGCGACGATCGAGCACGAGGGGATCGTTCTCAGCTTCCTCGACTGCCCGGGCACCGTCGATTTCGCCCAGGAGGTCCACAACGTCCTGCTCGGGGTCGATGCTGCGGTGGTCGTGGTCGAGCCGGTCCTGGAGCGCATGATCACCGTATCGCCCCTGCTCAAGTTCCTGGACGCGCACCAGATTCCGCATCTGATCCTGATCAACAAGATGGACCGCTCCGAGGTCGCCTATCGCGATCTTTTGCAGAGCCTGCGCGATCTGTCCGACCGGCCGGTGGTACCCCATCAATACGCGATCGGCCGCGCCGACACGCCTGGTCGGCTACATCGATCTCGTGACCGAGCAGGCCTACAGCTACAACGACGGCGCGCCCTCGGCGCTGATCGCTCTGCCGGACGAGTATCGGGAGCGCGAGCAGGCGGCGCGCACCGAGATGCTCGAGACGCTCGCCGACTTCGACGACGATCTGATGGAGATGCTGCTCGAGGAGCAGGAGCCGCCGGCCGAGGACATCCTGCGCCACATGCAAAAGACGCTCGGCGCCGATCAGATCGTGCCGGTGTTCATGGGCGTGGCCGAGCGCGAGATGGGGGTGCGGCGCCTGCTCGAGGCGCTGCTCAAGGAGACCCCGCCGCCGGCGGTGGCCGCGGCCCGGATCGGGGTCGATCCGTCCGGCGACACGCTGGTCCAGGTGCTCAAGAACTACCATCTGCCGCACGCCGGCAAGCTCTGCCTGGCCCGGGTCTGGGCGGGCGAGGTCAAGGACGGCATGACGCTGGGGGGCATGCGGGTCGGGGGCGTGTACCGGATCTTCGGCGCCCAGCACAACAACGTCGCCAGCGCCGGCGCCGGCGAGATCATCGGCCTCGGCCGCCTCGAGGAGGCCAGGACCGGGCAGACGCTCGCCAACGGCGCCGGCCCGGCGCCGGTCGAGCTGCCGGTCGCGGAGCCGCTGGCAGCGATGTACGCCTTCGCGCTCCGGGCCGAGAACCGCAACGACGAGGTCAAGCTGTCGGCGGCGCTCGCCAAGGTGACCGACGAGGACCCGAGCCTGCGCTTCGAGCAGGATCCGGAATTGCAGCAGAGCCTGCTCTGGGGCCAGGGCGAGATGCATCTGCGGGTGGCGCTCGACCGGATGCGCACCAAGTACCACATCGCGGTCGAGGGCCGGCCGCCGCATACCGCCTATCGGGAGACCATCCGCAAGAGCACCCAGAGCCACGGCCGGCACAAGAAGCAGAGCGGCGGGCATGGCCAGTTCGGCGACGTCAAGCTCGAGATCAGGCCGCGCCAGCGCGGCGAGGGCTTCGAGTTCGTCGACAAGATCGTGGGTGGCTCGGTGCCGCGCCAGTACATCCCGGCGGTCGAGGCCGGCGCCCGGGACTTCCTGCAGCGCGGTCCGCTCGGCTTTCCGGTGGTGGACGTCAGCGTCACGCTGTTCGATGGCCAGTTCCACAGCGTCGACAGCTCGGAGATCGCGTTCCGGATGGCGACCGCGCTCGCGTTGCGGGAGGGCTTGAAGAGCTGCGAGCCGGTGCTGCTCGAGCCGATTCTCGCGGTCGAGATCTCGGTGCCGACCGAGTACACCTCGCGGGCGCTCCAGCTGGTCAGCCAGAAGCGCGGCCAGATCCTGGGCTACGACGCCAAGGCGGACTGGAGCGGCTGGGACCGGATCTCGGCCAACATCCCGCAGGCCGAGATCCACGACCTGATCGTCAGCCTGCGCTCGCTGAGCCAGGGGGTCGCGTTCTTCGAGTGGCGCTACGACCACCTCAACCCGGTCCCGGACAAGCTCGCCGAGACCGTGGTCGCGCACCGTCAGGAGGAGCTGCACGCCTCCTGAACGCCGGCGCGGCGCGCCGCCGGCGCCGCGCGCTCTCCTGGGCCGCCGCCGCTCCGGCTACTGCGCCTTGGCGAGCACGCCGCAGGCGATCCAGGGCCCGGCGTTGCCGGCCGGTCGCTCGCGTAGTCGTCGGCCCCTGGTGCATGACGATCGCCGCGCCATCGCGCCGAACAGCGAGGTTGGACCGGCATCGAGGGCCGTCGTCGCCGATGCGGACGTTCGGCAGGTCGCCGGCGTGATGGCCATTCGGGTCGTTCCAGCCGTGCTCGGCGCCGGTCGGGTTGAAATTCCGGACCACTCCGCTGGCGCGCCGCCGGCTGTCAGATCTGGCTCAAGCGCAGATTGATCTCCTGCTCCAAAAGCATAATCCAATTGTTGTAATTCCTATGGATGTTCGTGCCGTCATACAGAAGAAGCTCACTGTCCTTGTAAGTGATACTGTATGCGCTCGGCGAGTAGTCGATGTCGACCGTTGCCTTGTGGCGGTCATTGGCGACGATACCGGCGAGGATTTTGCCGGGGTCGTCCTGGTTCACGACCCATCCCTTGTCGTGGAGTGCCTCGACGATCGCGCCACGCACCTGTTCGGCGCTCACCTGGCCGGACTTCGTCACCACCGGGGCCGCGGACACGTTGTAGACCGGCATCGTGCGAGCGCAACCCGCGACGGCAAGGCCGATCAGGACGACGACGGCAAGTGCTGACTGACGCATCGGGCTCAGATCCTTCTCTGAGGCGGCCAAACGGCTCGTCAGTCGGCTTTTGGCCACTATCGGGCTTCGCTTTAACCCAAGGTTGCTTCTTCCGGGTACGCTATGCCAAGAGAAGGTTTTCAGTCAAGTTCAGGGCTGCCGCGCTTGACGCTGCCCCGGCGTCGTTCGGGGGCGACCATCAGGGCGTGTCCCCAGAGAATCGCGGCCTGTTTCCCCTGACCCCGTTTCCTCCCTGGTCCGGACCGGCGGAGACTCGCCTGTACGGCAACGCGCTCCTCAAAAAAGGCATCGTCCGCGCTATTCACGAGTGACGCCGTGGAGGAAGCGCCGACATCTGCGACATCCGCGCCTTCGTGTCCTACGGCAACCTCAGCCCCGAAGAGTTCTCAGCAAGCTCGACAACGCGCTCCAGAGCGTCGTCGGCAACCCGTTTGCAGCTCTCTATCCGCGTGCGGTCGAACTCTTCGAGCAGTTCTGCGCGGCCAAGCATCGAGAGTTGATCCCCTTCGGTCGGGACGAGTTCATCGCCTCGATGACGGCGATGCAGCGCAGCGGCCAGTTGCTACCGAGGGAGCAACGTCGACGCGCCGAATTCCTGGTCCGGCGCTTGCTCGGCGCGGAACCCGAGATTGAGATCCTGATCGATCTCAAGGACTGGCTTGACGAGGTTCATCCCTGAACGGAGCGGCGTGCTGTGGCGCTCCGCTCAGCGCTTGCCGAGCACCGCTTCGCGGTAGAAGACGAACAGGCCGCTGGCGATGATCACGGTGCAGCCGGCGAGCATCCAGGCGTCGGGGCGGTCGCCGAAGACGAGATAACCGAGGATCAGGGCCCAGATGATCTGGCTGTAGGTGAACGGCGCGATCAGGGAGGCGGGGGCGATCACGAGCGCCCGGATCAGGATCAGGTGGCCGAGCGCGCCGAGGCCGCCGATCGCGGCCATCCAGAGCCAGTCGACGGCGGCGACCGGCTGCCAGTAGAAGGGCACCACGACGGTCATCACCGCGGCGCCGACCCAGGCGAGGTAGAACAGCATGACGAACGGCGTCTCGCACGGGTCGACGCTGATCATGCGGGTGAAGACCTGGTAGACGGCAAAGCAGGCGGCGGTGACCAGCGGCAGCAGCAGCTGCCAGGGGACCTGGCCGAAGCCCGGGCGGATCACGATCAGGACGCCGATGAAGCCGACCACCACCGCGGTCCACCGGCGCCAGCCGACCCGCTCCTTGAGCAGCGGCACCGAGAGCGCGGTCACGATCAGAGGGGCCGTGAAGGTGATCGCGTAGGCATCCGCCAGCGGCACGACGCTGATCGCGCCGTACATGCACCCCGTGGCGACCAGCAGCAGGACGCCGCGGCCGATCTGCAGGCCGTGCCGGCGGGTGTGAAGGAAACCCATGACGCCGAGCCTGGGCAGCATGATCAGCATCAGCGTGCATTGGAAGAAGTAGCGCGCCCAGACCACCTGCGCAGACGGGTAGTGCTGCATCAGGCTCTTGCCGATCGTGTCCATGAACGAGAACAGGCCGATCGCGAGCAGCGTCATGGCGATGCCGAGCATGGCCCCGCCGCCGGCCGGTGCGCTCCGGACCGGGCGCGGGGTGGCGTCAGCCAGGCTCTTGCGCATGCCCTCTCCCACCATCGCCGAGGCTGCCGCCCCTCGCCGTCCGCCTCGGGTCATGCACGCAGACGCTTGCGCGGGCAGTGTGCTAGACTAAGCTAAGTCTGGTCAAGGAGGCCCACGATGCGCATGGTCAACATCCACACCGCCAAGACCCATCTATCACGGCTCGTAGCCGAGGTCGCGGCCGGCGAGGAGATCGTGATCGCCAAGGCCGGCAAGCCGGTCGCCCGGCTGCTGCCGTATGGGCCGGCGCGCGAGCCGCGCCAGCCGGGCCTGATGAAGGGCAAGATCTGGATCGCCGACGATTTCGATGACCCGCTGCCCGAGGAGATCATGGCGGCCTTTCGGGGCGAGCGGCCGTGAGATGCCTGCTCGACACCCACGTTCTGCTGTGGTGGATCGAGGACAATCCGAAGCTCAAGAAACGGGTGCGGGCGATCATCACGGACCCGGACAACGAGGCCGTCGTGAGCGCGGCCACGCTCTGGGAGGCCGCGATCAAACGTGCGTTGGGCAAGCTCCGCTTCGAGACGCCGGTCCTGCTGGACAGCCTGCATCAGGGCGGCATCCGCATCCTTCCGATCACCGCCGAGCATGCGCTCGCCGCAGGTGATCTGCCGCGCCATCATGACGATCCGTTCGACCGGATGCTGGTCGCCCAGGCAATCGCCGAGGGCTTCACGCTGATCACCAGCGACCCATGGCTGCAATCCTATCAGGTTGCGGTCGTTCAAGCCTGACTGATCCGCCAGGCTGGCAGTCGGCGCGGTCGCAGCCTAAGCTGAGGTTCGATGTCCAGGCTCGACACCTTCCGTCTCGGCACTGGCGCCGGGTTCTCGGCCGACCGGCTCGAGCCGGCGGTCGAGCTGGTCGCCAAGGGCCGGCTCGACGTGATCGTGTTCGAGTGCATCGGCGAGCGCACGCTGGCCTTCGGCCATCGCGACCGCATGGCCGATCCGGAGGCCGGCTACAACCCGCTGCTCGAGCGGCGCCTGCGCGCGGTCCTGCCGCTCTGCGCCGAGCACGGCACGCGGCTGATCACCAACATGGGGGTCGCCAATCCCAAGGCTGCGGCCCTGAAAGCCGCCGAGGTCGCGCGTGCGCTCGGACTGTCCGGCCTCAGGATCGCAGCGCTCGAGGGCGACGACGTGAGCGCCTCGATCGGCCCCGACACGGCCCTGCCCGAGTCCGGCATGACTGTCGGCGAGGTCGGCCGGCGGCTGGTCGGGGCGAATGCGTATCTCGGCGCCGACGCCATCCTGCCGGCGCTCGAGGCGGGCGCGGACGTCGTGATCACCGGCCGGGTCGCCGATCCGAGCCTTTTTCTCGCCCCCCTTCGCCATGCGTTCGGCTGGGCCGAGGACGACTGGCCAAGGCTCGGCGCCGGCACGCTCGTGGGCCATCTGATGGAGTGCGCGGCCCAGATCACCGGCGGCTATTTCGCCGACCCCGGCTACAAGGACGTCCCGAACCTCGCGCGCGTCGGCTTCCCGATCGCCGAGATCGCGGCCGACGGCAGTGCGGTGATCACCAAGCTCCCGGATGCCGGCGGCCTGGTCAGCGAACGCACGGTCAAGGAGCAGCTGCTCTACGAGGTCCATGACCCGGCGGCCTATGTGACGCCGGACGTGGTCGCCGACTTCAGCGGCGTCCAGATCCGGGAACGGGAAAAGAATCGGGTCGCGGTGAGCGGGGCGGGCGGCGCCAGGCGGCCGGATCGGCTCAAGGTCACGGTCGCGTTCGATGGCGGCCTGCTCGCCGAGGCCGGGATCTCCTACGCCGGACCGGGGGCGAGGCAGCGGGCCGAGCTCGCCGCTGCGATCGTCGAGGAACGGATGGTCGCTCTGCATGGCTGCAACGCGCCGCTCCGGCTCGATCTGATCGGGGTCGGCGCGCTGCACCGCACGGCGACCGTCTATCCGAGCGACGCCCAGGACGTCCGCCTGCGGGCGGCGCTGCGGGCGAGCTCGCGCGAGCAGGCCGAGCTGTTGCTCTGGGAGGTCGAATTGCTGCTTTGCTGCGGTCCCGCGGGCGGCGGCGGCTACCGCGGCCAGATCACGCCTTCGGTGATCACGCAGAGCGCCTATCTCGCGCGCGAGGAAGTGCGCCCGCGCGTGGCGATCCTCGAAGCATGACCCGGCGGGTGCAGCTCCGCGAGATCGCGCACGCCCGCGCCGGCGACAAGGGCAACCGCTCGAACGTCGCGGTCTACGCCTACGAGCCGCGCCATTACGGAGCGATCAAGGCGCAGCTCACGCCCGATCGCCTCAAGGCCGAGTTTTCCGGGCTGCTCCAGGGGCCGGTCCAGCGCTTTGCGCTCGATCGCCTCGGCGCGCTCAACTTCGTCATGGACCAGGCGCTGGAGGGCGGCGTCAACGAATCCCTGAACCTCGACGCCCACGGCAAGTCCTGGAGCTTTCTCGTACTCGGCCTCGAGGTCGAGATCGAGGACTGACGCGGGGACGGGGCGCGCACGCGCTTGGCCGATCTTCTCCACAACCCGGGCTTCGTCCGCCTCTGGTCGAGCGGCATCCTTTGCGGCGCGTTGCGCTGGCTGGAGCTGCTCGCGATCAGCCTGTTCGTGCTCGAGCGGACCGGCTCGCCCTTCCTGGTTGCGCTGCTGACGCTCTTGCGTATGGCGCCGATGTTCCTGTTCGGCATCCCGGCGGGCGCGCTCGCCGATCGCTACGACCGCCGCCTCTTCCTGATGCTTGCGCTCGCGCTGCTGGCGCTCGCCTCGGGGATCCTGGCGGTGCTCGCGCTCACCGACCGGATCACGATCTGGCAGGTGGCGCTCGGCGCCTTCGTCAACGGCATGTTCTGGTCGACCGACCTCCCGGTCCGCCGGACCATGCTCGGCGAGCTTGCCGGTCCGGCCCTGCTCAGCCGCGCGATGGCCCTGGAATTGGCGACCAGCAACGCGACCCGGATGGTCGGGCCGGCGCTCGGCGGTTTGCTGCTGGAGACGACCGGCCTTTACGGGGTCTATCTGCTCGGCGCGATTTTCTACACCGCCGCGGCTGTCTTGGTGCTGCGCATCAGCTATGCGCAGGCCCGGCCGGCCGGCGCGGGCGCGTCCCTGATCGCCATGCTGGCCGAAGGCTGGCGCTTTGCCCGCGCGCAGCGGCTGATCCTGGGCACGCTCGTGGTGACCGTGATCGTCAACCTGTTCGGCTTTGCCTACATCACGATGGTGCCGGTGATCGGCGAGCGCGTGCTGCAGCTGCAGCCGGTCCTGATCGGGGTCCTGATGTCGACCGAGGGCTTCGGCGCGCTGCTTGGCGCGCTGCTGGTCGGGCGCACCGACCGGCCGGGCCGCTATGCCCAGATCTACACCGGCTCGTCGCTGCTCTTCCTGGTCGCGGTCCTGGCCTTCGCGCTGTCCTCCCAGGCGCCGCTGTCGTTCGCGCTGATCCTGGTCTGCGGCGTCGGCATCGCCGGCTTCTCGGTGATGCAGAGCACGATCCTGTTCCTGGCGGCGCCCGCCAATCTGCGCTCGCGCCTGATGGGCCTGCTCACGGTCGCGATCGGAAGCGGTCCGATCGGCATGCTCCACGTCGGCCTGCTCGCCGACTGGCTCGGCGCCGCCCACGCGGTCATGCTGATCGCGCTCGAGGGTCTGCTTGCGCTCGCCGTCGCGGCGCTGGTCTGGCCGGAGCTCCGCCGCCCGGTGGCACTCGTGCCGGAGGTCGCTCAGTCCACGGGCGCGACGTCGAGCCGGACCGCGATGCCCTCGAGCTCGGGCGACGGCGCCGGATAGCGCTGCATGACCAGCGGGTCGTGGCCGGGCACGATGTGGTGCTTGCTCGCCGCGAGGCGCCGGCATTTGCGGTGGCCTTCCAGCATCTCGCCGACGTGGAGCACGATCGGGAACGGGTTGCCGCTCTCCATGTTGGCGTAGAAGTGGGCGGCATCGGAGGCGACCACGACCCAGCCGCGCTTGGTGAACACGCGCACGAACTGCAGGCCGTGGCTGTGGCCGCCGACCAGGTGCAGGCTGATGCCGGACGCAAGCTCCTCGTCGCCGTCGTGGAACGCGACCCGGCCGCGGTACAGCTCGCGGACCATGCCGGTGACGCTCTCGACGTCGAACGGCATGCGCAGGCGCCCATGGCCCATGTAGCGGCCGGTGGCATACGCCATCTCCCGGTCCTGGAGGTGGAAGGTCGCGCGCGGAAAGATCTCGAAATTGCCGACGTGGTCGTAGTGCAGGTGGGTCACGATCACGTTCTCGATTTGATCAGCGTCGATCCCGATCGCCGCGAGGCCCGTCCTCGGGTTGCGCAGGATCTGGCGCTGGCGGCGCGCGCCGACCATCTCGCTGAAGCCGGTGTCGATCACGAAGGTCCGCTCGGCGGACTTCGCCACCCAGACGAAGTAGTCGAGCGGCCCGGGGCCGTCGTGAACGTCGTCGCGAAAGACGAAGTTGTCGAACGCCGGGCGTTCGTGATGGGCATATTTGATCGCGAACAGCTCGTAGGTGGTCGGTTCCGACATGGGGCCTCCCTGCAAGGCTCGGGCGCCTGACCGGCGCGGATTGGCGAGGGACGACTATGGCGGCCGGATCTCGGTTGCGCCAAGGCGCCGTGGGTTGACATGCCCAGCGCATGAGCGCATGTGTTGCGCATGTCCAAGATGATCCAGATCCGCAACGTCCCGGACGAGGTGCATCAGGCGCTCAAGATCCGCGCCGCCAAGGAAGGCATGAGCCTCTCCGACTTCCTGCGCCGCGAGGTCACCAAGGTGGCGGAGAGGCCTTCGCTCGCCGAGGTTATCGAGCGCATTCGCCAGCGGGAACCGGTCGAGCTCGACGAGGATCCGGTTGTGACGATCCGTAAGCTCCGCGGCCCGCTGCCTTGATCGTCGTGATCGATGCCTCGGTCATCGCTCATTGGCTGCTGACCACCCGGGTACCGACATCTCGGCTGGTCGAGCAGTTGGCAGGCGGCGCGTCGCTGGCCGCGCCCCATCTGCTCGATGCCGAAGTCGGGCACGTGATTCGCCGGCATGTGTTGATCGGCCAGGATTAGCACCAGGCGCGCCCAGACCGCGCTTGACGACTACCTGGCGCTGCCGATCGATCGATATCCCCATACCGAGCTTCTGCCGCGAGCGTTCGAGTTCCGCGACAACGCGACCATCTACGATGCTCTGTACCTGGCGCTTGCCGAAGCTTTGGAGGCGACCTTGCTGACGCGCGACCGGCGGCTCGCCCGCGTCCCAGGAGTCATGGCTCAGGTGGAGGTCGTCGCCAACGGCGCCTGATCCGAATCCGGTGACCGGCCCAGCACGCCGGTCTCGGTCAGCCGTGCGATCTCATCGTCCGAGCAGCCGAGGTTGCGGAGGATCTCGGCGTTGTGTTCGCCGAGCTTAGGCGCGGGGCGGCGGAGCGCGCCGGGGGTCGCCGAGAGGCGCGGCACGATGTTGTGCATCGGCAGGCTGCCGGCCTGCGCGTCCGGCAGCTCGATCAGCACCTCGCGTTCGGCGACGTACGGATCGGCCGCGAGGTCGGCCTCGTCGCAGACCGGCCCGACCGTGACCTCGGCTTGCTCGAAGAAGGCCAGCGCTTCGGCCTGCGTGCGCGCCGCGATGAAGTCGCGACGACGCTTTCGATCTCGTCCCGGTGGGCAAGCCGGGCAGCGTTGGTGCGAAAGCGCGGGTCGTCGAGCAGGTCTGGCTCGGCCGATCGCGCGGAACAGGCGCTCGGCCATCGCCTGCGTGCCGGTCGACAGCGCCAGGTACTTGCCGTCCTTGGTGGGATAAACGTCACGCGGCGCCTGGATCGTGCAGCGGCTGCCCATGCGTGGCGTGGTCTCGCCCGTCAAGCGGTATTCCGCGGCCTTGGGGCCGAGCATGGCGAGGATCGGCTCGAGCAGAGCGAGATCGATCACCTGACCGGGACCGCCGCGCTCGGCAACGCGCAGCGCCGTCAGCGCGGCGAGCGCGCCATAGAGGCCAGCGAACGCGTCCGCCATCGCGAACGCCGGCAGCACCGGTGGCCGGTCGGGAAAGCCGTTCATCGCGGCAAACCCGGAAAACGCCTCGATCAGCGAGCCAAAGCCCGGCTTGTCGCGAAACGGCCCGGTCTGGCCCCAGCCCGAGACCCGCACCACGACCAGCTTGGGGTTACGGGCATGCAGCACGTCGGGCCCGAGGCCGATCTTCTCGAGCGTGCCCGGGCGATAGTTCTCGACCAGGATTTTCCCAGTTTCGACCAGTCGAAGCAGGAGATCGCGTCCCGCCGCCTGGCGGAGATCGAGGCAGAGGCTCTGCTTGTTGCGCGCGTACACCTGCCACCAGAGCGGCACGCCCCGGGTCGTCCAGTTGCGCAGATCGTCACCGCGTCCCGGTTTTTCGACCTTGATCACGTCGGCGCCGAGATCGGCCAGCACGTGGGTCAGGATGTTGCCGGCGACCAGGCGCGAGAGGTCCAGCACCCGGACCGCGTCGAGCGGGCCGCGCGCGTCGGGCCGGAACTCCTTGGCCATCATCGGATCAGCTGAACCTTAGCGTTGAGGCCGAGCGTCGCCCAGCGCCGGTCGGCCGTGACGGCGGGTGCGTCGCGCGCCTCGGCAAGGCAGAGACAGGCCCGATCCCCGAACGACAGACCGGCCCTTCGGGTGACCGCCCGGAGCGCGCCCGCGGACAGAGCCTGCGCCTGGTCGAAGGCAATGACCGCAAGCCCGAGGGCCGCGATCCTGGCGCTGGCGCGCTCGACCGCGAAACCGGCATCGACCAGCACCGCGATCACCTCGGACCAGTTCACGGCGCTGATGATGGCCTCGTCGAAGAGGGCATCGACCGTCTCGCCGCCGGCCTCCTCGTTGATCAGGGCCAGCACCGCCGAGGCATCGAGAACGACCTCACTCATCTCGGGTTTCGGCGCGCCGCATGCTGAAGAGCCGCTCGGTCAGGAGCTCACCCTTCGGCACGCGCTCACGGACCATGCGTTGCACCGCCCGCACCGCCGCCCGCCGGCTCTCGATCCTGAGGCCATCCTCGTCGAGCCGCACGACCAGCGGGTCGCCGACCTTGAGCCCGAGCGACTTGCGGAACTCGGCCGGGATCACGACCCGCCCGTTCTCGCCCAGTCGAGTCCGCACCTCACGCATCTGCCAACCGCTCGCCAGACTGACACGATGGGAAAACGATGTCAGGCATAACGTCGTCTGTCCACTCCGACTCCTGACGGCGTGGTTGCCTGGCGGCGGTACTGCGGGTTCAATCGGGTCGGCGAAGCTTGGCCGCGGGAGGGTCGGACGTGACGACGAGGAAGGAATTCGGCGCGGCGCGCGGCCGCGGCGGTCGATCAGGCGCGGCTCTGGCAACGGCACATGGCGATGGCCGAGATCGGCGCGCTCGCCGGCAACGGCGTCAACCGCCAGGCCTTGTCGGCGGAGGACGTCCGGGCGCGGGCGTTGCTGCTCGCCTGGGCGGGGGCGCGCGGCTACGCGCCCGCGGTCGACGCCGCCGCGAACCTGTTCATCCGCCGGCCCGGGAGCGATCCGGATGCGGCCCCGATCGTCGCCGGCTCGCACATCGACAGCCAGCCCGCGGGCGGGCGCTTCGATGGCATCTTCGGCGTGCTCGCCGCGCTCGAGGCGCTGGAGGCGCTCGACGATGCCGGGATCGCGACCCGGCACCCGATCGACCTGGTCGCCTGGACCAACGAGGAGGGCGGGCGGTATGCGCCGGGCTGCATGGGCTCGGCGGTGTTTGCGGGCCAGATGCGGCTCGAGGACTGCCTCGATCTGACCGATGCCGCCGGCGTCCGGCTCGGCACAGCGCTCGCCGAGACCCTCGCCGCCACGCCCGAAGTGCCGCGCCGGCCGTTCGGCTTTCCGATCGCCGCCTATCTCGAGCCGCACATCGAGCAGGGGCCGCAGCTCGAGGCGAACGGTTTGCAGGTCGGCGTGGTCACCGGCATCCAGGGGGCGCGCTGGTACGTGATCGAGGTCGAGGGCGAGCCGGCCCATGCCGGCACCGCACCGCTCGCCGGTCGCAAGGATGCCGTGCGCGCCGCGGTGCGGATGATCGCCGGCCTCGAGGAGCTGATGCACGATCCCGCCGACCGGCTGCGCTTCACCGTCGGCCGGATCGAGGTCCAGCCCAACTCGCCCAACACCGTGCCGGCGAAGGTCACCTTCAGCATCGATTTCCGCCATCCCGAGGCGGCGCGTGCTCGACGCCCGCGGCGCTCAGATCGAGCGCGTCTGCCGGCGCTTCGCCGGGCCTTGCGCGGTCAGGGTCAGAGAGACCTTCGCCCGCCCGCCCTGCGTCTTCCCGGCACCGATCGTCGATGCCATCGAGGGCGCCGCCCGCGCGCTCGGCATCGGCCACATGCGGCTGCCGTCCGGCGCCTTCCACGATGCCAACTTCATCGCCGACCTGGCCCCCACGGGCATGATCTTCGTGCCGTGCGAGCGGGGCATCAGCCACAGCCCGGCCGAGAACGCCAGACCCGAGGACCTGGCCGCCGGTGCGCGCGTGCTCGCCGCCAGCCTGGTCGAGCTGGCCGAGGGCGAAGCGATCGGCTAGGCTCGCGCCAAGCCTGGGAGGAGAGCGATGAAGATCACGGTCGTGGGTGCGGGCGCGATGGGTGGCAGCTATGGGGGGCTGCTGGCCGTGGCCGGGCACGAGGTGAGCCTGATCGATGCCTGGCGCGAGCACGTCGAGGCCATCGAGCGGGACGGGCTCCGGATCGATGGCGTGCGCGGCGAGCATCGCGTGCGGGTACCGGCGTCGACCGAGCTCGGGAGCGGTACGTCCGCCGATGTGGTGATCCTGTTCGTCGACGCCAACAACACCGAGAAAGCCGCGGCGACGGTGAAGCGGCTGCTCGGGCCGGACGGTTTCGCGATCACGTTTCAAAACGGCATCGGCAACGTCGAGAAGCTGCAGGCGGCGCTCGGCAAGGAGCGGGTGCTCGGCGGCTCGAGCATGTGCAGCGCCGCGAGCCGCGGCCCGGGCCACGTCTGCCTGACCCACATGGGCCTGACCTCGGTCGGCGAGACCGACGGCAGCGCGAGCGCGCGCGCGAAGAGCCTGATCGAGGCGCTGCAGGGCGCCGGCTTCGAGGCCGAGCTTCGAGCCGAACGTCATGGGCCTGGTCTGGCAGAAGTTCATCGTCAACTGCGCGGTCAACGCGATCTCCGCGACCACGGGCCTGCGCGCCGGCGAGTTCGTCCGGGTGCCCGAGCTCGACGCCTTCCAGGACCGGGTGCTGGAAGAGGTGATGGCGGTGACCGCGGCCAAGGGCATCCGCCTGCCCAACCCCGAGATCGTGGCCAAGATCAAGGCGCAGTGCCACAAGAAGTTCAACAAGCCCTCGATGCTGCAGCACGTCGAGGCCGGCCGGCGGACCGAGATCGAGGCGCTCAACGGCGCCCTGATCCGCGAGGCCAGAGCGCTCGGCATTCCGGCGCCGAACAACCAGGCGCTGGTCGCGCTGCTCAAAGGCCGCGAGCTGCACCAGCAGCGCGCGATTGACCAGCCGGACCTCGACTACGACGCCTGGGAGGCGCGGATCGCCCGCGGCGAGGACGCCTGAAGGCCTCGGTTCAGGAGCCGGAGGCGGCGCGCGCGAGCCGTGGACGACCGAGCCGCGCCCGGATCGCGGCGCGCAGCGCGCCCGTGTGGCGCTCGAACGCCAGATAGAACAGCCACGCGACCGCGATCGAGATCAGGCCCTCGAGCAGCATGATCGTGAGGGATTGCGCGTTCACCGCCCGGATCGGCAGCGCGACCCCGAATTGGCGCACGAGCACCGTCCGCAGCAGATAGATCACCGGCGCGTGGGTGAGGTAGAGCGAATAGGAGAAGCCGGCAAGGCGCTGCCCGCTGCGGACCAGGCCGGGCCTGAGCCACCAGGCCGAAAGCCGCCCGTCCTTGACGGCGAAAAGCAGCGCCAGCAGCGCGAGCCCGATCAGGTAGTCCTTGATCAGGCCCGGCCCGCCGTCAGTCCCCTTGGACAGGGCCAGCGCGAGCGCCAGGAAGGTCACGCCGAGCGCCGGCGGCAGGCGCCAGCGCCAGCCGGTCGCGACCAGCGCCCCCGCGAGCCAGACCGGCAGATAGGCGAGCGTGTTCTTGGAATCCCAAGGATCGAACACCAGCAACGCCCCGACCGCCGCAATCACCACGGTCAGCATCGTCCCCCGCAGCCAAAGGATGGGGGCGGTAAAGATCAGCAGGGTTGCCGGCAGCAGCAAGTAATACCAGACTTCGTTGTGAATGCTCCAATAGGGACCATTGCTGCACAGGATTGGAAAGAACGCCTTGTGCAGGAACAACAGATTGGCGAGCAGGTCGAGCGCGGCGGGTGCGCACGGTTCCTGCAAAGGACTGAAGAAATCGCCGAGGGTCCGCTGCGCGAGTTGGGCGACGATCACCGAAAAGACCAACGCCGGCAGTGCCACCACCCAGATGCGCGTGAGGCGATCGATCAGGTAGTCGGCGTGCTCATCGAGAGTGAAGGGTGGCCGGCCGACGAATTTGCCGGCGACCAGCGCGCCGCTCAAGACGAAGAAGACGACCACCGCCTCGTGGCCGAGCCCGGTCACGAAGAAGAACGCCCGGATCGGCAGACCATCGGCACTGGCCAAGTCGCTGCCATAGTCGCCGATCGTGTGCAGGCGGAGATGGTCGAGCAGGACCAGGAACGCCGCCAGCCAGCGGACGTGGTCGAGGACCGTGGACAGGCCCGGCTCATGCCGGTGCCCCTGGCTCCGCCGCTCAGCCAAGCGCGGACGATCCACTGAGTTCGCGATCAGGCGCGCGATCAAACCCGCTCCCGCTCCGCCCCGAGAGACGCAGGCATCGTATCTCAACTAAAAGTTGATTTCAATGCCAATGCTGCCCGCGGGCCGCGTCGCGACGCGGCCTCAGAGCCGGTAGCGGCGGACCGCCTCCTCGTCCCACGCGAGGCCGTTGCCGGGCACGTCCGGGATCATCAGATGCCCGTCCGCGAGCCGGAACGGCTCGGCCAGAATCGGGTGCGACCAGTCCTGCCACTCGAGCCAATGGCCGCTCTCGGCCACCCGCAGCAGATGCGCCGACACTTCCGGATAGAGGTGGGACGACATCTCGATGCCGGCGGCGCCGGCGAGCGCCGCGGCGCGCAGCCAGCCGGTGACGCCGCCGATCCGCATCAGATCCGGCATGAGGTAGTCGCCGGCACAAGCTTGGATCGCGGCGTAGAGCGAGCGCGGCCCGTAGAAATTCTCGCCCAGCATGACCGGAGTCCTGAGCTCGCGGGCAAGGCGCGCGTAGCCGGCAAGGTCGTCGCAGGCGATCGGCTCCTCGAACCAGTAGAGGCCCTGATCGTCGAGGCCGTGACAGCGGTGCAGGGCATCGCCCAGCGAGAGGCCCTGGTTGAAGTCGGTCATGATCTGGCCATCGGCGCCCAGCACCTCGCGGACCGCCCGGATCGCCAGGAGGTCGTCCGCGATCCGCGCGCGCCCGAGGCGCAGCTTGAGCGCGCTGAAGCCGCCGTCGGCGACCAGCGCCCCGGCTTCCTCGGCCAGCGCCTCGAGCGGCGTCAGCCAGAGACCTCCGCTGTGGTAGGCGGGCACCGGCGCCAGCGAGCCGCCAAGATAGACCGCAAGCGGCAGGCCGGCGGCCTTGGCCTGCGCATCCCAGGCTGCCATGTCGAGCCCGGAGATCGCGATCAGGCTGACGCCCTCGAGGCCGACCAGCCCGAGCGCCTTGCGCCCGGCGGCGAAGTCGTCGAGCGGTGCCAGCGGCTTGCCGTGGCGTGCCGCGGCCAGATCCTCGATCACCGCCACGACCGCAGCGCACCGCGTGCTTCAGATAGGGAGCCAGATAGCTCCGCCCGACGACCCCTTGCGCGGTCTGGAGGTCGATCAGGATCAGCGGCCATTGCTCGAACCTGCCGACCCGCGAGACCACGGGCCGGCTCAGCGGCACCAGCACCGGCCGCACCTCGACCCGCTCGAGGGTCAGGCCGGTCATCGGCCGCCCGCGCCCGCCGGAAGGCGCGCCGCCACGAGGTCCGGCCTCATTCGGCGGCGATCGGCCGGTCGTGGCTCCGGATCAGCTGCCAGACCTTCTGGGGGGTTGCCGGCATGTCGATCGCGCGCACGCCGAGGTCGGAAAGCGCATCGATGATGGCGTTGATCACGGCTGCGGGCGAGGCGACCGAGCCCGCCTCGCCGCAGCCCTTGACGCCGAGCGGGTTGGTCTTGCACGGCACCTCGAGGGTCGAGACCGCCATCGCCGGTACGCCATCGGCCCGCGGCATGCAGTAGTCCATGAACGAGCCGGACAAGAGCTGGCCGCTGCCGTCGTAGACCGCGTGCTCGTACAGCGCCTGGCCGATGCCCTGGACCACGCCGCCGTGGACCTGGCCCGCGACCAGCATCGGGTTGACCACGACGCCGAAGTCGTCGACCGCGCTGTAGCGGACGATCCGGGTGACCCCGGTGTCGGGGTCGATCTCGACCTCGGCGACGTGGCAGCCGTTGGGGAAGGTCCAGGCGTCGATCTTGGCCATCGCCTCGGCATCCAGGCCGGGGAGGCCGGGCTCGGCGCCCTCGGGCGGGGTCATGGTGCGCGCCTTGGCGGCGAGCTCGATCAGGCCGATCCGGCGATCGGTGCCGATCACCCGGAACTCGCCCGCCTCGCGCGCGAACTCGATGTCGGCTGTCGCGGTCTCGAGCTCCTGGGAGGCGTAGTGCTTGCCGCGCTCGATCACGATCTCGGAAGCGTCGCGGATCGCCATGCCCTCGGCGGTCAGCGAGCGCGAGCCGCCGGTGCCGCCGCCCCACTTGAGCTTCTTGGTGTCGCCCTGGACGATCCGGACCTTCTCGAACGGAATGCCGAGGCGGTCGTTCAGGACCTGGGCGTAGGCGGTCTCATGGCCCTGGCCGTTGGACTGGGTCCCGACCACGACGTTCACCATGCCATCGTCGGCGAACTCGATCCGGGCCGCTTCCTGCGGGTCGCCCATGGTCGATTCGATGTAATAGGAAACGCCGATGCCGCGCCGCAGCCCATGGCTCGCGGCTTCGGCCCGGCGTCTGGCGAAGCCGCCCCAGTCGGCCGCCTCGAGTGCCGCATCCATGACCTTGGCGAACTCGCCGCTATCGTAGATCTCGCCGGCCGTGGTCTTGAACGGCATGGCGGCAGCGCCGATGAAGTTGCGCCTTCGGAACTCGGTCGGGACGAGGCCGACCTCGCGCGCCGCGGCGTCGACCAGCCGCTCCACCAGATAGATCAACTCCGGCCGGCCGGCGCCGCGATAGGCGTCGACCGGGGTCGTGTTGGTGAGCACGCCCTTGACCCGGTAGACCAGGTTCTTGACGTCGTAGACGCCGGGCAGGACCTTGAGCGCCGCCATGGTCGGGATGAACGGCGCGAACAGCGAGTTGTAGGCGCCCATGTTGGCGGTGGTCTCGACCTGCATGCCGATGATCTTGTGGTCGGCGTCGAGGGCGAGGGCGGCCTCGGTCACATGGTCGCGGCCCATCACGTCGGCGAGGAAGGTCTCGCTGCGCTCGCCGGTCCACTTGACCGGCCGGCCGAGCGCGCGCGCGGCCCAGGCCGCCATCGCGTATTCGGGGTAGAAGAACGCCTTCATGCCGAAGCCGCCGCCGACGTCGGGGGTCAGGATCCGCACCTTGGCGGGCTCGACCTTGAGCACATTGGCCAGGATGTCGGTCAGCAGCCAGCCGCCCTGGGTGCAGGTGTGGAGCGTGATGCCGGTCTCGGCGTCCCACTCGGCGATCGCGGCGCGCGGCTCGATCGCGTTGGCGACCAGACGGTTGTTGATCACCTTGAGCCTGGTGACGTGGGCGGCCTTGGCGAGCGCCGCCTCGACCCCGGCGCGGTCGCCGAACTCCCAGTCGAAGCTGAGGTTGCCCGGCACGTCGTCGTGGACCAGCGGCTGGCCGGCGGCGGCGGCGGTCTCGGTGTCGGCGACCACGGGCAGCGAGCCGTACTCGACGCTGATCAGCTCAGCCGCGTCCTTGGCCGCCGCGACCGTTTCGGCGACCACGAAGGCGACCTGGTCGCCGACGTGGCGCACCCGCTCGGTGCACAGGACCGGGCGCAGCGGGTTGATGCCGTTGGAGCCGTCGCGGTTCTCCATCGGGACCCCGCAAGGCAGGGCGTTGCCGCCACTCGCCTCGATCTCGGCGCCGGTCAGCACCATCAGCACGCCGGGCGCGGCCTTGGCCGCCGCGACGTCGATCGAGGTGATCCGGGCGTGCGCCTCGGGCGAGCGCAGGACGAAGCCATAGGCCTGGCCCGCGAGGTCGATGTCGTCGGTGTAGCGCCCCTGGCCGGTGATGAACCGCTGATCCTCGACCCGCCGCACCGGTTGGCCGACCCCGAACTTCGCCATGATTTCGCTCCCCCACCCGCTGATCCGAGACTTGGCGACAACATAGCCCAACCGCAGCCCTCTGCCAGCCCCACCTGCGCAGGGCCAGCTGCCGGCCGCGGCTCTCGGCGGCCTGCTCGGGACGCGGCGGCGAAGTGGCCGGGATGTGACTTTCCTGCATGGGTCCGCGAAAAATTCGTAAGCGCCAGGTCAACCGGCGCTAGAAGACCATAGCGCGCCCTATATCTTGGCTCGGCCCGCAGCAGCAACGCGCCGCATCTCTGGTCCCGGGCCGCGGCGCGACCAGCATGGTGTGCCCTAAGGTGCCCAGCTTCAGAGCGCTCGCTCGTCCACGGCCGGCCCACGGCCGCGCCCGCCTCCGCACAACCCGCGCTGACGGTCTGATCGAGTTCCTGGATCCGCCGCGATAGGCCGGTAATCCGCCACGACGGGCCGTCGGCGATGGCGGCGGCCCGGCAAAAGCGGCCGCCGTTAACCCGCGGCTAAAGGGCCTTGCGCCACAACAGGCGCGGTGCGCGCGCGCGCCCGCCAACCTGGAAACTCGAGTAGTCACGCCCATGGCCAGCCACCAGATCGTCGAGAGCCTGAGAAAACGTCACCAGTCTGCGGTCCCGCCCTGGCAGCGGCCGGCGCTGAAGGCGACCCTGGTCTCCAAGCCCCGGCTGCAGGACAACGCGCTCGTCTATGTCGACGACGTGCTGCGCTCCGGCTGGTGGGGCTATGGCCCGGTCGCCCAGCACCTGCAGGCGACGATCGAGGACCTCTACGACCACCGCCAGAACGCGCTCGCGACCTCGAGCTGCACCGCCGCGATGCATCTTGCGTTGCGGGCCGCCGGCGTCGGTCCGGGGGACGAGGTGATCGTGCCGGCCTTCACCTACGTCTCGACCGCGATCGTCGCGATCTATTGCGGCGCCGAGCCGGTGTTCGCCGACGTCGATCCGGCGACGCTGACGCTCTCGGCCGCGACCGTCGAGCCCCTGCTCTCGAAGCGGACGCGGGCGATCATCCCGATGCACTACGCCGGTCCGCCGGCCGACTTCGAGCCGATCCGCGAGCTGGTCGCCGGGCGCAACATCACCGTGGTCGAGGATGCGGCGCACGCCTTCGGCTCGAGCCGCGACGACGAGCGCGTCGGCGCCGGCGCCGAGTTCACCGCCTTCAGCTTCGCCCCGACCAAGCAGATCGCCAGCAGCAACGGCGGCATCCTCTTGTACCGGGACGGCGAGCGGCGCACCGAGATCAACCAGCTTGCTTTCCTCGGCCTCGCCGCCGACACCTACAACCGGACCGTGGCCAAGGGGGTCAGCCCGACCCAGCAGGTCGCGCGCATCGGCCACAAATACAAGATCGACGACCTCGCGGCGGCGGTCGCGTTTGCCAACCTCGAGCGGCTGGAGGAGATCGTGGAGCACCGGGCGGAGCTGGTCGAGCGCTACTACGCGCAACTCGAGGGCCTGGATCAGGTCGAGCTCCTGCCGCGCCGGACCAACGCCCGGATCTCCTGGTACATCATGCCGATCCGGGTGCCGGCCGCGCGCCGCGACGGCCTGCGCGCCCATCTCGCCGAGCGCAACATCAATTCGACCGTGCACTACCCGAACCTGCGCGAGCAGCCGGCGTTCAAGGACTGCCGGGGCGACGTGCCGACCACCGTGCGCGAGACCCGGAGGGTGATCAGCCTGCCGCTGCATCAGGGCCTGGACGCCGGCGAGATCGATCGGATCTGCGAGGCGGTGCGCGGCTTTCTCGGCTGACCGGTGCCGGCGCGGCGCGGGCGCCTCGACCAGCCGAGCCTGGCGAGCGCCCGCGATCGCGCCCACATGGGGCTTTGAGCGACCGCGCACCGCCGCGCGGGCTGCGACCGGGACGCGGGCCTGCGCATGATTCCGCTGCACGACGACAACCCGACCACGCGCACGCCGATCGTCACGATCGCGCTGATCACGATCTGCGTCCTGGTCTACTTCTGGCAGACGTCGCTCGATCCGCGGCAAGGGGCGGCCGTGGTCTACAGCTTCGGCTTCATCCCGGCCGTGCTCCTCAAAGGCGTCGCCCTGCCGGCCGAGCTGGTCCGGGTGCCGGCGGCGCTGACGATCCTGACCTCGATGTTCCTGCACGGCGGCTTCATGCATGTCACCGGCAACATGCTCTATCTGTGGGTGTTCGGGAACAACATCGAGGACGCCTGCGGTCATCTCCGTTTTCTGCTGTTCTACCTGCTCTGCGGCCTGGTGGCGGCATTCGCCCAGGCCCTGCCCGATCCCGCCTCCGAGATCCCGATGATCGGCGCGAGCGGCGCGATCTCGGGCGTGCTGGGCGCCTATCTGCTGCTGTTTCCGCACGCCCGCGTGCGCGTGCTGATCCCGCTCGGGCTGGTGTTCTTCACGACGATCCGGGCCGGCTGGCTGCTCGGTTTCTGGTTCCTCTTCCAGCTGCTGAGCGGCCTCGGCAGTCACTCGGCCGAGGGCGGGGTCGCGTTTTGGGCGCACGTCGGCGGCTTCGTCGCCGGCCTCGGGCTGATCTTGGTGCTGCGCGACCCGCAGTTCCGGACCCGGCTCGGCGCCCGGCGGCGCGGTCGCTCGCGCCTGCCAGAGACCAGCCGGCGCCGCCCCGGGCCCTGGGGTTGAGCCCGCAGCTCCGGGCCGCAGCGGATCCGGGACCCAGTGACGCCGCGCGTCCGGCCGCGCCGCCGGCTGCCGGCTGCCGGCTCAGGACGGTACGTGCTTGGCTTCGGCGTCGGCCGTGTGGGCCTGGCGGGCGGCGGCCGCCCGCCGGTAGATCGCGAGCAGCTGCTGGAGGGCACCCTCGGCGGTGTATTTCATCTCGAACTCGCGGCGGGCACCCTGCCGCAGCGCGGCCTGCTCGGCGGGGTGGTCGAGCAGCCATTCGACCTTGGCGACCAGATCGTCGACGTCGCCCGGGCGAAAATGCACGCCGGTGCGGCCGTCGGCGACCACCTCCGCGATCGGCCCGATCGCCGAGGCGACGATCGGCGTGCCGCGGGCGCAGCACTCGTTGATGACCCGCGGAAAGCCCTCGTACCAGGTCGAGGTGAAGACGAAGAAGCTGGCCTGGCCGAGCAGCTCGTAGAACTCGGCGAGCGGCCGGCGGCCGAGGTACTCGATCCCGGGCGTGGTCGCGGCCGCCGCCTTGACCATCTCGGTCAGCGGGCCGTCGCCCATGACCTTGAGCGGGATCCGGCTGCCGAGGCGCTGCCAGGCCGCGAGCACCTCGGCCACGCCCTTCTCGGGATTGAGCCGGGCGGTGAACAGGGCGAAGCCGCCCTGGCCGTCGCCGACACCGGGGTCGTGCCCGACGAAGTTCGGCTTGACGACGATCCGCTCGGCGGGGACGCCGCCCGCGATCGCCTTCTGGCGCATGAACTCGTTGAGCGCGATGTAGAGGTCGACCTTGGTCCGCCAGGTGCCGAGCAGGCGATGGCCGGCCAACATCGCCGCGACCGCCGCCGTGCCGGCCCGGCTGCCCCGGTAGCAGCCGTGCTGCACGCCCGGCCAGGGGACCGCCTTGCCCAGGCAGTCCTCGCACACCCGGCCGTCGCGGTAGAAGATCCCGGCCGGGCACGACAGGCGATAATTGTGCAGGGTCTGGACCACGCCGCAGCCCTCGGCCCGGGCCGCGTAGTAGACCGCGGGCGAGATCAGCGGAAAGAAGTTGTGGACGTGGACGACGTCGTAGCGCTTCTCGCGCAGGCGCGCGCGAATCGCCCGATAGGCGCTGCCCGACCAGACGGTCGCAAGCGCGGTCCGCAGGCCGCCCAGCTGCTCGACCCGCCGATTGTCGTCCTCGTAGCCGTCGGCCTCGACGCCCGCTTCGCGCAGCAGGCGCAGTTCGGCCTCGTAGCATTCGTCTTCGCCGCCCCGGACCTGGTAGCGGCAGTGGACCATCAATACCCGCATGGGGCTCGTCGATCCTCGATGGGGGGTCGGATACCGATCACGCCAGGGTGCCGGCGCGGGGTTAAGAAAGTCAATCCAAAGGCGCGCGGTCCAAAGGCGCGCGGTTCGGACGCCGCCCGATCCGGCGGCCGATCGCCCGCCTCAGGGTCGACTCGGCCAGGTCACGCCGGCGCCGCCCGCGCGCGCCTGGCGCGGCGCCGCCGGCGCGAGGGCCTGCCGATAGATCGCCATCAGCAGCCGATAGTTGCGCTCGGCGGTATAGTTCGCCTCGAACTCCGCCCGCGCTTGCACGCGCATGCGCGCCAGCTCTTCGGGATGGTCCAGCGCCCATCCGACCACCCCGGCGAGGTCGCCGGCATCGCCCGGACGGAACAGGCGCCCGGTGCGGCGGTCGTCGATCAGCTCCGCCATGCCGCCGGTGTCGGAAGCGATCACCGGCGTGCCGCGGGCGAAGGCCTCGACTGCGACGCGGCCGAACGGCTCGTACCACTCCGACGGGAACACCAGGAACCGGGCGCCGCCCATGAGCTCGTAGACCTCCTCCAGCGGCCGGCGACCCAGGCATTCCACCCCGAGCTCGCGCGCCGCGGCCGCCTCGACGCTCTCGGCGAGCGGGCCCTCGCCGACGATCTTGAGCGGGATCGCAGCGCCCAGCCGCTGCCAGGCCTCGAGCACGGTCGCGAGGCCCTTCTCCGCCGACAACCGGCCGACGAACAGAGCGTAGCCGCCGGTGCCGGTGCCGGGCGTCGGAGCGCCCTCGACGAAGTTCGGCTTGACCACGATCCGCTCCGCCGGCAGGCCGCCCTCGATCAGCTTGTCGCGGGCAAAGCGGG
The DNA here is from genome assembly GCA_963757395.1 of uncultured Alphaproteobacteria bacterium. Lineage (GTDB taxonomy): Bacteria > Pseudomonadota > Alphaproteobacteria > Geminicoccales > Geminicoccaceae > DATAOG01. Next base: position 424,137 of record CAVWRK010000016.1, on the reverse strand, counting down.
TCACGGCGATGTAGAGATCGACCATCCGCTGCCAGGTCCGCAGGTAATTGTGGACGGCGAGCATGGTCGCGACCGCGGTCGTCGCGCTCCGGCTGCCCCGATAGCAGCCATGCACGATACCGGGCCAGGGCACCCGGCGGCCGACGCAATCCTCGCAGAGCCGGCCGGACCGGAACAGCTCCGCGTTCGGGCACAGCAGCCGGTAGTTGCGGAGGCTCTGCACCACCGGCACGCCCTCGGCCCGGGCGGCGTAGTAGACCGCGGGCGAGATCAGCGGGAAGAAGTTGTGGACGTGGACGAGATCGTACTTCCGGCGCCGCAGGCGCTGGCGCAGCCGCCGGTGGCTCTCCAGCGACCACACGGTGCGCAGCGCGACCCGCAGCCGGCCGAGATCCGCGACCCGCTCGTTGCGCTCCTCGTGGAGGTCGACCTCATGGCCATTCTGGCGCAGGAGCTCCTGCTCCGCCGCGACCGATTCGTCCTCGCCACCGCGGATCAGATAGCGGTTGTGGACCACCAGGATGCGCATCGGCTCGGCTTCCTCTCGCGATCGCGGGTCGGGCCGGGGTTGCGATCTGCTGGTAGAGGTGAACAAGACTGCGCCCTCTGGCGTTCCATTCGTAGAGCCGGCGGGCCCGGGCGCGGCCGGCCTCGCCCAGCCGGTGCCGGAGCTCCGGCGCGGCGGCCAGACGCCGGACCGCTGCGGCGAGATCGCGCACCGCCTGCTCGGGCGTGTGCGCCGGCACCTTGACGCCGACCTGATCGGTGACCTGCAGGGCCGGCGCGCCGAGATCGAGGCAGACCACGGGTCGGCCGGCTGCCATCGCCTCGAGGCAAGCCCAACCGCCGGCGTCGCGCAGGCTCGGATGCAGCAAGAGATGGCAGTCCCGGAGCACCGCGGCCACCTCGGCGCGGGCAATCTCGCCCATGAAACGGACCCGATCGGCGATCCCGGCCTGACGCGCGAGCGCTCGCAACCGCCGGCGCTGCGGGCCGTCGCCCACGATCCAGTATTCGGCGCCCGGCAGCGCCGCCGCGGCGAAAGCGCGCAAGCCCAAAGCGAGGCCGCTGCCCCCGCGCATCCGGCCGATGCTGATCAGACGGATCGGCTCTTCGGGCGGCGAGGGCAGGCCTGCGAGCGCATCGATCTCCTGGGCACACAGGCCCGAGCCGCCGCGCAGCTCGACCCGTCCGGCGCCGAGCGCCTGCGCTTTCGCCGCCGTGTCCCGGGTCATCGCCAGGACGATCGTGCTCCGCCGCGCGGTCAGCCGGACCCACGGATCCCATTCGGCGATGCGGCGCCCGAGCGCGCCCAGCCAGGCGGCCGCCCGAGCGGGCCGGTCGCAACCCGAGCGAAAGCTCGGGGGCGTCGATTCGCCGCCGCCAAGCGGGCCCCAGACGAACGGCATCGGCAGCAGCGCCAAGAGGCTCGGGGCCGCGTAGTGCGCCTGACCGACGTCATGGGCGACGTCGAACCCGACCTCGGCATGCAGGCGCCGGGCGGCGAGATACGCCCGGATCTGCCAGAGATAGGACCCGGGCGACTGTCCGGTTGGCCCGGGCCGCCAGCGCGGCAGCCACCTTTGGCCGTCGACGTAGCAAAATCGCACATGGGGCAACGGGGTCCGCCGGAGCTCGGCCGCGATCGCCGCCTGGTTACGGCCGTGGGTCAGGACCCAGACCTCGTTGTGTTTGGCGATCTGCCGGACGATCGTCCAGCCGAGCCCGAACTCCAGTTCCTGGCCAGGACGGCAGGCGTAAGCCGAGAGCAGAATCCTCATGGCCGCGAAATGCCTCCTGGCAGCGGGGAACGGGCGCGGGGATCGGGATGACGTGGCGGGCCGGGCCCACCCGTGGCGACGAGGACCGGTTCGCGGCTGCGGCCGCTGATGGCCGCCCTCCTCACCCGTTGTACAGGTTGTAGTTGCCGAGGAGCTCGGCCTCGGCGGGCGTCGTGCCACTGATCGCAACCGTCGCGGTCGCCGACGGCTTGGTCCCGCCCACGATCGAGAGCTCAGGCTTGGACGGCCGGGCGCGCACAGCAGGACGCCCTCGGTCGCGGCCATGTACGGGCTCGGTCATTACACCCTCATCCTGCTACCCCAGCGCCTAGCCGCTGTGGATCTCTATGTCAACCTTAATTGTTCCAGATAACCTAGCGATTCCTATGCCATTTCTTGGCTGCCGGATCTCCCGCAGCCGACCGTCGGTCCGGCTGGCGCCGGTCAGGGAGCGCCCCCGGCAGGCGGTCATTCCGCGATCTCCTTGGCGGCCGCCCGCCGGTGCGCGGCGAGCGCCATCAGCCGGCGATCGCGCCAGACGCTGCGGGCGCCGAGCCGCCGGACCGACAGAAGCTCGCGCCGCTCGGTCTCGACCTTGCCGATCAACGCCGGATCGCTCCAGTCGAGCGGCGCGTGCTCGCGCTCGATCGCCTGATAGAGGGCTCCGTAGCGGCCCAGGTAGTCCGCGATCCCGCCTGGGGCGTTGAGGTCGATGGTCTCGAACGGCCCCATGAACGACCAGCGCAGCCCGATGCCGTCGCGGATCGCAATGTCGATGTCCTCGGCCGAGGCGACGCCGTCCTGGACCATGCGCAGCGCCGCGCCGATCAGTGCCCCCTGCATCCGGTTGGCGACGAAGCCCTGGACCTCGCGCTTGAGCCGGATCGGCGCCTGGCCGGCCGCGAGCATCAATGCATGAGTTCGGTCGACCACCCCAGGGTCGGTCCAGGGCGCGGGGCAGAGCTCGACCAGCGGCGTCACGAACGGCGGATTGATCGGGTGCGCGACCAGGCAGCGCGCCCGGCCGGGCAGGGCCTCGGTGAAGCTCGAGGCGATGATGCCCGAGGTCGAGCTCGCGAGGATCGCATCCGGCGCCGCGAGACGATCGAGCTCGGCGAAGATCGCCCGCTTGACCTCGACCTGCTCGGGCGTGCTCTCCTGGACGTAGTCAGCGCTGGCCAGCGCCTCGCCGAGGGTCGCGGCATAGCCGACCCGGCCGAGCGCGGCCTCGGCGTCGGCGACCAGGCCGAGGCTGGCGAGGTCCTCGAGGCGCGCGCTGATGTTGCGGCGCGCCTGCTCGAGCATGGCGGGCTCGGCGTCGTACAGCAGCACCTGGTGCCCGGCACGCCCGAACACGATCGCCCAGGCCTGGCCGATCAGGCCGGCTCCGACCAACGCAATCCGATCCATCCCGTTTCTCCCACCTCGGCCGCCCGTGCACCATAGCCCGATCGCGACGGTCCCGACAGGCGGTGCGGACGATTCAGAAACACTGGATGGTGGGATCAACTCCGGGCATGACCATCGGCGATGAGAGACGGGCGCGTGGCGCAGGAGCAGGAGGCGACATGATCATCCACCGAGGCGGCTGTCATTGCGGGCTGGTCCGGTTCGAGGTGACAGCACCGGCCGCGCTCAAGGTGTCGGAGTGCAACTGCTCGATCTGCGCCAAGTCCGGCTATCTCGGCCTGGTCGTGCCCAAGGCGCGCTTCCGGCTGCTGAGCGGGGCGGACTGCCTGACCGCGTACGGCTTCAACACCGGCGTCGCCCGGCATCTGTTCTGCTCCTGCTGCGGCATCAAATCCTTTTACGTGCCGCGCTCGCACCCGGAGGGCTACAACGTCAACGTCCGCTGCCTCGACCCGGGCACGGTCGAGAGCCTGACGGTGCGGCGGTTCAACGGTCTCGAATGGGAACGCCAGTACCCGAGCGGCCGCGGCGCACCGCTCGAGTGAGCCGGCGTCGGGCTTGCCAAGCGACCCCGGAAACGACCGAGGATCAATGACGCCCCGTCCAACCTGTGATATCGAGCACCGTGCCTGAAAGTGACTCATAGCGAGGGCATCATGTCGCTCAGTGATCTCGGCGCCATGCTCAATGTCGCGATCGCGCTGATCTTCCTCTACCTCGCGGTCAGCCTCGCCTGTTCGGCCATGCTCGAGGCGATTGCGGCCCGGTTCAACCGGCGAGCCAAGATGCTGAAAGAGCGGATCGGGGAGATGCTGACCTCCGAGGCGGCCGAGATCCTCTACGGTACGAGCATCATCAAGAGTCTTTCGGGCGCCAATACCTTGCCCTCCTACATCCCGTCGGTCGAGTTCGCGAGTAGCGTGATCGAGATGGCGACCACTGCCGGCACCCTCGACCGGACCAAGCTGTCCGGCCCGATGTCTGCGCTCTACGACGAGGTGCAGGGTGATCTCGGGGTTTTCAAGACCCGATTGGGGGTGTGGTACGATAACGCCATGAGCAGGTTGACCGGCAAATACGAGCGCTGGAGCCAGCTCTGGCTGTTCCTGCTCGGTGTCTTGCTGGCGGCGCTTTTCAACCTGGACAGCCTGTCGATCGGCAGCGCCCTTTGGGCCGATCGGGCCCGGCTCGAGCCCCTGGTGCAGCAGATCGAGACCTGGCAAGGGGCAGCCGGCCAAGGCGCGCCCTTGGACGACGCCGCTTGGGCCAAGCTCGCCCAGGACCCGCAGTTCAAAGGCGCCGTGACCGCCTTGGCCGCGCAGTTGCCGGCCGGAGCGACGGTGCCGCTTGGCTACCAGGGCAAGGATGTGCTGCAGAAGGCGGCCGACGCTTGGGCGCGTTTGACCCTGCTCAGCCTGGTCGGGTGGGTGATGACCGGGCTCGCCGCCATGCTCGGCGCGAAGTTCTGGTTCAACGCGCTGGAGCAGGCGCTCCGGCTGCGCGCCGCCGGCATCAAGCCCGCGACGACCGCCCCCGGGTCATGACCGCGGTCCGACCCGCGCGGACGCGCTGGCGCGGTGCCCGATTGTCATCGGAGTCCGGGCTCGGCATGATGGGCACGCGCCCAGGAGGTGGAGACAACAGGATGGCAGAGACCGTGGCGCCGCCGCGCCCGGCCAAGGTCGAGCCGGACCCGGGCTACGACGAGGACTTCGTGCTCTGGACCGAGCGCCAGACGGCGTTGATCCGCGCCGGCCGCTTCGAGCTGGTCGACTGGGAGAACGTCGCCGAGGAGATCGAGAGCTCGGGAATCAGCGATCGGCGGCAGTTGCGCAACAGGCTCGCGGTTCTGATGATGCATCTGCTGAAGTGGCAGTTCCAGCCAATGCATCGGTCGCGCAGCTGGCAGAGCACGATCCGGGTTCAACGCGGGCGCATCGAGCGATTGTTGAAGGAAAGCCCGAGCTTGCGCCCTGAGGTGGCGGAACTCGCCGGTGACGAATACGGGGCGGCACGCCAGGAGGCGTCGGCGGAGACAGGTTTCGCGCCGCGGACCTTCCCGAGGTCGCTGCCCTACACGGCTGAGCAGATCCTGGACGACGGCTTCTTCCCTGGCCCGATCGACGAAAAGTGATGACCCAGGCCACCAACCTCCGCACCGGCGGCCAGATCCTGGTCGACCAGCTCGAGATCCACGGCGTCGACCTGGCGTTCGGGGTGCCCGGCGAGAGCTATCTCGGGCTCTTGGATGCCCTCTACGACAGCGAGATCCGCTACATCACCTGCCGCCAGGAGAGCGGCGCCACGATGATGGCCGAGGCCTATGGCAAGCTCACCGGGAGGCCCGGGATCGCGATGGTGACCCGCGGCCCGGGTGCCACCAACGGTGCCCCGGGCGTGCACATCGCGCGCCAGGAACTCGACGCCGCTGATCCTGCTGATCGGCCAGGTCGCGCGGGCGATGCGCGGGCGCGAGGCGTTCCAGGAGATCGACTACCGGCAGATGTTCGGCGGCATCGCCAAATGGGTCGCCGAGATCGACGACCCGACCCGGATCCCGGAGCTGGTCGCGCGCGCCTTCCACACCGCGACCTCGGGCCGGCCGGGGCCGGTCGTGCTGTCGTTGCCCGAGGACCTGCTGACCGAGCCCGCGGCCGCTTCCGATGCGGCCCGCTACCAGCCGGTCCAGGCGCACCCGGCGCAGCAGGACATGGCGCGGCTGCGGGTCCTGCTGGCGGCGGCCAGGCGGCCGTTCGCGATCCTCGGCGGCGGCGGCTGGGATGCCAGGGCCCGGGCCGACATCCAGGCCTTCGCCGAGACCTTCGAGCTGCCGGTCGGGGTGTCATTCCGGCGCCAGGACTATTTCGACAACACCCACCCCTGCTACGCCGGCCACGTCGGCATCGCGGTGGCACCACCGCTCAGCGACCGGGTCCGGGACGCCGACCTGCTGCTCTTGATCGGGACCCGGCTCGGCGAGGCCTCGAGCCGGAGCTACAGCCTGATCGAGATCCCCGAGCCCAGGCAGACCCTGGTCCACGTCCATCCGAGCGCGGAGGAGATCGGCCTGGTCTACACGCCCGATCTCTCGATCCAGGCGGGCGTGCGCGCCTTCGCCGCCGCCGCCCGCGCGCTCGCTCCGGTCGACAGCAGCGCCTGGCGCGAGCAGACCGAGGTCGCCCATGCGCAGTATCTCGCCTCCCAGACCCCGCGGCCGACGCCCGGCGAGCTGCAGCTCGGCGAGGTCCTGGTCTGGCTGCGCGAGCACCTGCCGGCGGACGCGATCGTCACCAACGGCGCCGGCAATTACTGCATCTGGGTCAATGGGTACTACCAGTACCGGGGCTTTCGCAGCCAGCTCGGGCCGACCAGCGGCTCGATGGGCTACTCCACGCCCGCCGCGATCGCCGCGAAGCTGGTCCATCCGGACCGGACGGTCGTGGCCTTCGCCGGCGACGGCTGTTTCCTGATGACCGGCCAGGAGCTCGCGACCGCGGCCCAATACGACCTCCGGGTCGTCTGGATCGTGGTCAACAACGGCATGTACGGCACCATCCGGATGCACCAGGAGCGCGACTATCCCGAGCGGGTCATCGGCACCGAGCTCAAAAACCCGGACTTCGCGGCACTCGCCCGCGCCTATGGCGGCCACGGCGAGATCGTGGAGCGCACCGCCGACTTCCCGGACGCCTTCCGGCGCGCCGAGGCGGCCGGCAGCTTTGCCCTGCTCGATCTGCGGGTCGATCCGGAGGCGCTGACGCCCCGGTTCTCGCTCAGCCAGATCCGCACCGGCGCGATGGCGCCGGCCGGCTGAGGGCGCAGCCGAACCGCGCTCAGTAGTCACCGTAGCGGGACTTGTCCTCGTCGGTGCCCTCGCCGCCGATGATCCGGTCGTAGCTGTCCATGGCGCCGTCCTCCCAGGCGTTCTGGGCGGCGGTGTTGAAGTCCCAGTCGTCGGCGACGCCGGCATCGGCCTCGTCCGAGCCCGACGAGGAGGAGGAGCTTTCGGAGCCGGAGGCGGCGGCGAACCCGAGGTGGTGCGTCGGCCGCGCCAGCAGGCGGCGCAGGCCCGCGACCGCCTGGGTCCACTGCCGGTTGTACTCCTCGATGTAGCCCGACGGATCGCCCTCGAACGCGACGCCCGGTGGCGCCGTCGATCTGGGCGCCGGAGGTATTGCCGCGGGCCGAGCGCAGGGACCAGAGCAGGACCGGGTCCTGGTCCTTCGGTTGCCAGACCCGGAGCGTCGCCGGGCCGATCGGCGGCGGCAGGCCGTGCTGACGGGCGATCGCCCAGGCCTCCGGCAGATCGAGAAAGCCATCCGGGATCCGAAAGCCGCCACCCCCGGCCCGGATCGCTCTCAGGCGGGCACCGTCCCGGCTCGCCGTCAGCCAGAGGCCGCCCCGGTCGCGGGCGAGAAGAAGGTCAGGTTCGCCTGGTAGCCGAGCGCGCCGGCCGGCGGCTTGACCTCGAGCATCGTCAGGATCGCGTCGGCCTGCCAATGCTGCGCGCCCGCGCTCGCCGAGCGCACGAGCTCCGGCAGGTTCCTCGCGATCGCATCGCCGCCGATGGTCGTGGTCTCGAGCACCAGCTTCGGCGCCTCGCGGTACCAGCGCCCGACCCCGAGCGTGCCGTAGGTGATGAGCGTGGTCCAGTCGGGCAGCTCGTAGCGGCCGCCGTCGGTGAAGCTGTTGACGGTCGATTGCAGATGCCACTGCCCGTCCTTGGCCGCGAGCGTGCCGGCATGGCTGAAGGGGCCGGCATCGAGAGCGTAGGTGCCATCGGCGCGCATGTCCCAGTCGACCGCGACCGGCCCCTGCGGGCTCGGCAGCGCGACCTCGAGCCGCCAGCTGCCGACCAGGCTCGGATCGATCGCGCTCGGCGGGCCAGATGTCTGGGACGGCTGCTGCTCGTCGACCTCACCGCGGACCGCGACCCCGTACTGGTTCTGACCGCTGAGCGCGCGCCCGTCCTCGGACATCGTGACCGTGTCGATCAGCCCCTGCTGCCAGGTCAGCGTGAAGACACCGGTCGCGGGCTGGCATTGCCAGGTGACCGACAGCGACTTCGACGCCTCGGGGTAGGCTTTCCAGACGCCGGTGCCGTCGGCTGCGAAGGTGACGATGCCGCCCACGAACCAGGCCCAGCGGCCGGTGAGCGGCGGGCAGTTGGCGCCTTGGGCCAGAGCGCCGCCCGCCCATGCCGAGAGGGCGGCGGCTGCGATCAGGATCGGTGGCAGGCGGTGCAGGATCCAGGGCATGGCGGCCTCCGATTCGAGCCCGACGCCGGGGCCCAGCGTAACGCCGCCGCTGCCGCGGACAAGATCTTCCGTGCGCGAGCGCCGGAGTTAGCGGTCGCCCTCGGTGCCACCGATCGGCGCGCGCTCGGCCGCGGCCTCGGTCGGCATCGGCACGAGCCATTCCCGGACCGGGCGCCAGAGCACCAGCGACGCGCCGGCGAGCAGCACGACCGCCGCGATCGCCGCGACCCACGTCCACCGGCGCCGGAGCGTCCAGGGCGACTGCGCCTTGGGGTTGGCGAGCGGGCGCAGCTCGAGGACCTCGACCTTGGCGACGCCGGCGACGCTGTGCACGCCGCGGTAGGCGGACTCGGCGGCGAGCTTGCGGCGCTCGACCGCGCGCGCCACCCGACCCGAGACCGCGAGGCCGCCGGCCGGCGAGATGCGGGCAAGCCCTCGGGCAATGGCGACCGGCGGCCCGCCGAGATCGCCGCTCGCGGTGATCACTGGCCCGAGGTCGATCCCGATCCGGAGCCCGATACGCGTTTCGGGTGCCTGATCCGGGGCGCGCTCCGCCATGCCGCGCTGGATCTCGAGGCCGCAGCCGACCGCCGCCGCCGGCTCGGCGAACTCGACCAGCGTGGTCATCGGCAGCAGCGCGAAGGTCCGGCCGCCGTAGCGGCTGATCGTCGGGTCGACCAGCTCGTACTGGATGGTCAGGAGCTCGTCGTCGGCAGCGGCGGGCGCGCCGACCACGTCGACCGCCAGGATTGCGGCGAACTTTTGCTGCATGGCCATGGTCTCTGCTGGCGCGAGCTTAGGCGCCGCGTCATAATCCGGCCAAGGATCTTCGTGGATTGCGGTGCAAAATGCCAGGGGGCCGGGACAGGATGTCGGGACCGTCGATTGTCGAGCTGCAGAAGATGGCGCGCGCGACCTTCGGGCGCGAGCTGAGCGAGGCGCAGGCGTTGGCCTACCGTGGCCGGCTGCCGACCATGGTGCGAAATGTCGAGCGGCTGCAGCAGTGGGCCAGGCGTCTTGGCGACACAGCGCCGTCCCAGATTCAAGAGATGCTGGCGGGAGGCGACGGTGAGTGAGGCGGAGCTGGCCTACGCCAGCATCGCCGAGCTGGCGCCGCGGCTGGCCGCCAAGGAGCTGTCGCCGGTCGAGGTGACGGAAGCGGCGCTTGCCCGTATCGAGCAGCTGGAGCCGAGGCTGAACGCCTTCATCAACGTCACGGCCGAGAGCGCGCGCCACGCCGCGCGTGCCGCCGAGGCGGCGATCCTGGCCGGCAACCATCTCGGGCCGCTGCACGGCATCCCGGTCGGGATCAAGGACCTGTACGCGACCAGGGGCGTTGCCACGACCTACGGCTCGCCGCTCTATGCCGACTGGGTCCCGGACTTCGATGCCGCCGCGGTCGAGCGCCTGAAGCGCGCGGGCGCCGTTCTGGTCGGCAAGACCAACCTGCACGAGCTCGCCTACGGCTCGACCAGCGCCAATGCCCACTATGGGCCGGTGCACAATCCCTGGCGTCTGGACCATCATCCGGGCGGCTCGAGCGGCGGCTCCTCGGCCGCGGTCGCCGCGGGCATGGTCTGCGGCGCCATGGGCAGCGATACCGGCGCCTCGATCCGCCAGCCGGCGGCGTGTGTCGGGATCACCGGCATCAAGCCGACCTTCGGCCGGGTCTCGAAATACGGCGCGCTGCCGCTTTCCTGGTCGCAGGATCACGCCGGCCCGCTGACCCGGACCGTGCGCGACGCCGCGCTGATGATGCAGGTGCTGGCGGGCCACGACCCGCGCGATCCGACCACGGTGCGACGGCCGGTGCCGGACTTCACGGCCGGCCTGGAGGCCGGCGTCCGAGGCCTCCGGATCGGGATCGCGCGGACATTCTTCTTCGAGGCCTGCGATCCCGAGGTGGTCGCCGCGGTCGAGGCGGCGCTCGAGGTGCTCGAGGATCAGGGTGCCGTGCTCGAGGAGATCGACCTTCCGGACATGGCGGCCGTCTACACGATCGGCACGATCACGATCGCGGTCGAGGGGGCGGCCTATCATGCTGCCAGTCTCCGCGATCGCCCGGAGGCGTTCAGCGACGAGCTGCGGGCCTCGTTCGAGCTCGGCAGCTTCTACAGCGGGGTCGACTACGTGCAGGCGCAGCGTCTGCGGCGCCAGCTGATGCGCGAGACCGAGCGCGCCATGGCGGGCTTTGCAGCGCTGGTGATGCCGACCTCGCCGGTGGTGGCGACCCCGATCGCGGGCAGCCCGCCCGAGCACGCGATGCTCCGGCCGCGCAACACGATGCCATTCAACGTGCTCGGCCTGCCGGCGATCTCGGTGCCCTGCGGCTTCACCGCGGTCGGCCTGCCGATCGGCCTCCAGATCGCCGGCCACGCCTTCGACGAGGCGGGCGTGCTCCGGGTGGCGGCGGCCTACGAGCGGGCGACCGACTGGCACCAGCGGCGGCCGCCGCTCTAGGTCCGGGCCGGAACCAGGCGGCCGGACTTCTTCAGGTGACGGATCGCGAGCGCCAGCGCGCCCATGATCAGGATCAGCCCGGCCGCCGCCAGCAGGCGCGCTTTGGCGCCCGCGAGGCCCTCATGGTAGGCGCCTTCGTAGGCGAACAGCAGGGCTGCGCCGGTGACCCAGGCGAACACGGTGCCGTAGTCGTTGATCACGACACGGCGCCAGTCGAAGCGCATGCCCTCTGTCGCCTCGGCGAACCTGGAAAAATCCGGCCACCAGCGCCCGACCGTCCGGCAATAGTCGAGGTAGGCGGGGCCGAACTTGCCGACCAGGAAGTTTTCTTCGGACGCGACGATGCTGACGTAGGCGAAACCGAAAAGCAGCAGGCCGAGCAGGCAGGCCCAGGGATTGCCGTGCAGGATCAAGAGGCCGGCGACGATCAGGCCGTTGCCGAGATAGATCGGGTTGCGGCAGACCCCGAACAGGCCCGTGGTCACCAGCGTCGCGGCATGGACCCGCTTGTTGAGGCCGCCGCGCTTGATGTAGGCAAAGCCGATCACGGCGGCGCGTAACGCCTGGCCGGCGAGCACGACCACGAGGCCCAGCAGATCGAGCCAGCGGTCGAGCGCCAAGCTGCCGCCCGCCAGCCTTGGCGGGAAGGCGATGCCCAGGCCCGCCAGCACCAGCGGGAACACCGTGTTCCGATAGCGGAAGAAGAAGTCGCCGCAGGCCAGCAGCCAGGGCGGGGGCCGCATCCTCGGCCGCGAGCCTCCCATGTTACTTGAGGGCGATCGAAGCTGAGAAGTTGTACCAGCGGAAGAATTCCTCGACGTGCCGGAAGCCATTGTCGAGCAGCAGTTCCCGATTCTCCTCCAGGCGATAGGGGATCAGGACGTTCTCGAGCGCCTCGCGCTTTTGCGCGATCTCGATCTCGGAATAGCCGTGGCGGCGCTTCATCGCGTAGTAATAGTTGATGAACAGGCGGTTGAGCAGGGAGTTGCCGAGCGCCAGCTTCTCGACCACGATCAGGCAGCCGTTCTCGTTCAGGCCCTGGGCGATCCGGCGCATGATCTTTGCGCGGTGCAGCGGCCGGATGAACTGCAGGGTCAGGATCATCAGCACGACCGAGGCGTTCTCGATGATCGGCGACTCGTGCAGGTCGGCGAGGCAGAAGTCGATCTGGCGCGAGTTCGAGCGGCGCATCAGCTTGCGCCGGGCTTCGGCGAGCATCGCGTCCGCATTGTCGACGCCGACGAAATGGACGTCCGGCGGCACCAGCGGGTCGAGGGCGAGCAGCGTGGTGCCGGTAGCACATCCGAGGTCGTAGAGCGTGCTGCCGCTGGCCGCGAAGTCGGCCGCCAGCTCGCAGACCATGCGTTGGATCTCGCCGTAGAACGGGACCGAGCGATCGACCATGTCGTCGAACACGCCGGCGGTCTCGGGGCCGAACTCGAAATCGGTGACCAGCGGTCGCTCGCGGGCGAAGATCGCGTCCTTGCGCGTGGCCGGCGGGTCGGCCAGCGGTTTGTTCTCGATCGCCTTCATCATCGCGCTCCCGGCGGGGGTGCTGCCTCAGCTTCGGGTAGCACAGTTGGCCCGGCTCGGAAACGGTTCGGACAGGGCCTGTGGGCGCAGCCCCGTCCCGATCACCGCCGCCGGCCCGCATCTGATCGTCTTGGCAGCGGCGCGCGGCCGCCCACATAAAGGCGGATCGTTCCAAGCTCGCTCCAAGGACCGTTGCCCGCGATGCTCCGTCTGCAGCTCCTGGCCCGGCTGGTGTGCCGCCGGTTGGCGTGTCGATGACCCGGGATCCGGACCGGGGGGTCGACTGGCCGCGCATCAAAGCCGTCATCCTGCCCTTCCTCTGGCCGCGCGAGAGCTTAGAGCTGCGCGTCCGGGTGGTGATCGCGTTCGCGCTCCTGGTCACGGCCAAGCTGATCACCGTCCAGGTCCCGTTCTTCTTCAAGGCGGTGATCGACCGGCTGAGCGGACCGGAGGGCGCGCTGCTGGTGCTGCCGCTCGCGGCCCTGCTCGCCTACGGCCTCGCCCGGCTGACCGCGTCGGGCTTCGGCGAGCTGCGCGATGGCATTTTCGCCAAGGTCGCCGAGCGCGCCGCGCGGAGGGTCTCGCTCAAGCTCTTCCAGCACCTGTTCAACCTGTCGCTCCGCTACCATCTCGAGCGGCGCACCGGCGAGCTCGCCCGGGTCACCGAGCGCGGCGTCCAGGCGATCCGCTTCCTGCTCGGGGTGATTCTGTTCAACGTCGGCCCGACGCTGCTCGAGTTCGGGCTGGTGATCGGCATCCTGCTCTACAAATATCCCTGGCCGTTCGCGGCGGTCACGTTCGTCACGATCGGCGCCTATGCCACCTTCACCTTCGCAGCCTCGGAGTGGCGGATCGCGATCCGGCGCGAGATGAACGCTGCCGACAACGAGGTCAGCGCCCAGACCGTCGACAGCCTGCTCAACTACGAGACGGTCAAGGCGTTCGGCAACGAGGCCTTCGAGCGCGACCGACTGGATGGCCCGCTGGCGCTCTACGAGCGGGCCGCGGTGCGCTCGGAGACCTCGCTCGCGGCGCTCAACTTCGGCCAGGCGGCGATCATCGCGATCGGGGTCACGGTGATCATGGTCCTCGCGGCAAGGGGCGTGGTCGCAGGCACGCTCACGGTCGGCGACATCGTGCTGGTCAACGCTTTCCTTTTGCAGCTGTACCAGCCGCTCAACTTCCTGGGCGTGGTCTACCGCCAGGTCAAACAGTCGCTGACCGACCTCGAGAGCCTGATGCGCCTGCTCGAGCTGGAGCCCGAGATCAAGGACCGCCCGGACGCGGCGCCCTTGCGGCTGGGCGGCGGCGAGGTCCGCTTCGAGGGCGTGGGCTTCGGCTACGACCCGCGCCGGGCGATCCTGCACGATCTCAGCTTCACGATCCCGGCCGGGCAGACGCTGGCGGTGGTCGGCAGCTCCGGCGCCGGCAAGTCGACGCTCGTGCGCCTTTTGTTCCGCTTTTACGAGATTGATACCGGAAAAATCCTGATCGACGGTCAGGATCTGCGCGCGCTCACCCAGGAATCCTTGCGCGCCGCGATCGGCCTCGTGCCCCAGGACACGGTGCTGTTCAACGATACGATCGGCGCCAACATCGCCTACGGCCGGCCGGGCGCGCCCCAGGCGGCGATCGAGGCGGCCGCCCGCTCGGCGCAGATCCACGACTTCATCGAACGCCTGCCGGACGGCTACGACACCATGGTCGGCGAGCGCGGCCTCAAGCTCTCGGGCGGCGAGAAGCAGCGGGTCGCGATCGCGCGCATGGTCCTCAAGGATCCCTCGATCCTGATCCTGGACGAGGCGACCTCGGCGCTCGACAGCCGGACCGAGCAGCTGATCCAGGCAGCACTCCGGCGCCTCTCGGCCGGGCGCACCACGCTGACCATCGCGCACCGGCTCTCGACCGTGGTCGACGCCGACCAGATCCTGGTGCTCGAGCAGGGCCGCGTGGTCGAGCAGGGCCGCCACCACCAGCTGCTCGCGCGGCGCGGCACCTACGCCCAGATGTGGGCCCGCCAGCAGGAGGCGCCGGCGGCCTGAGCGGGCGGTTTCAGCCGCCTTTGCCCCAGTTACGGCGGGAACTGGCGAAGATCGAGGGCGTTAACCAAAATTTAACCCTGTTGGGGTCAACTGCAGGTGGGTGCGGTGTCCGTGAGGCGGCGGTCGCCGCAGCGGGCCTTCGAACCTTGGCGATCACAGTCGCCCGACCCCATCTATCGGGCAGGGTCGATGTCCAACCAGAGGCAGGCGAGCGTGCAACCATCGATCGAGTTCGACGATCCGGCGCCCGGCAGGGAGAACGGCATGACCAACGTGGCGCGTTTCGAGATCAACTATCAGCAGTTCGTCGATCCCGCGGGGCGCGCGGTCGGCCCCTTGCCGGACTTTGCCCGGGAGCCGGCCGCGCTGCTGCCGCTCTACCAAGGCATGGTGTTGACCCGCCGGTTCGACGCCAAGGCGATCGCGCTGCAGCGGACCGGCCGGCTCGGCACCTATGCGTCGTCGCTCGGGCAGGAGGCGGTGACGGTCGGTCTCGCCAGCGCCATGCGGGCCGAGGACGTGCTGCTGCCGTCCTATCGCGAGACCGGGGCGCAACTCTGGCGTGGCGTCAGCCTCCTGGAGCTGCTGCTCTATTGGGGCGGCGACGAGCGCGGCAGCGATTTCGCCGGGCCGCGCGCCGATTTCCCGGTCGCCGTGCCGATCGCCAGCCAGTGCCTGCACGCGACCGGCGTGGCCTATGCCTTCAAGCTCCGGCGGGAGCCACGGGTCGCGGTCTGCGTCTCCGGCGACGGCTCGACCTCGAGCGGTGCTTTCTACGAGGCGATCAACACCGCAGGCGCCTGGCGGGTGCCGGCGGTGTTCGTGATCAACAACAACCAGTGGGCGATCTCGATGCCGCGGAGCGCGCAGACCGCAGCCGCGACCCTGGCCCAAAAGGCGATCGCCGCCGGGATCCCCGGCATCCAGGTCGACGGCAACGACGTGATCGCGGTCCGCCACCTGGTCGAGCGCGCGATCGAGCGCGCCCGGGTCGGCGAAGGGCCGAGCGTGGTTGAAGCGTTGACCTACCGGATGTCCGATCACACCACGGCCGACGATGCCGGTCGCTATCGGGACGGCGAGATGGTGAGCGCGCAGTGGGCGAGCGATCCGGTCGCGCGCCTGCGCACGTTCCTGACCGAGGCCGGCGCCTGGACCAAGGCCGACGAGGAGCGTCTGACCGTCGAGCTGAACCGCGAGATCGATGACGCGGTCGAGCGCTATCTGGCGACCCCGGGGCAGCCGCCGGAGGCGATGTTCGACTATTTGTACGCCGAATTGCCGCGGGCGCTGGTCGGGCAGCGGATGGCGGTCGCAGCCGCCGGCGCAGGAGGCCCCCATGTCTGAGACGACACTGGTGTCTGAGACCACACTGGTCGGCGCGGTCACGATGGCGCTGGCGCATGCGCTGGCCGAGGACGAGAGCGTCGTGGTGCTCGGCGAGGACATCGGAGTCAACGGCGGCGTCTTTCGCGCCACCCAGGGCCTGCTCGAGCGCTTCGGGCCGGAACGGGTGATCGATACGCCGCTCGCCGAGCTGGCGATCGCCGGCGTCTCGGTCGGCATGGCGGCGGCCGGGCTGCGTCCGGTCGCCGAGATCCAGTTCATGGGCTTCATCTACCCGATCGTCGACCAGATCGTGAGCCACGCCGCGCGCTTGCGCTATCGCACCCGCGGCCGGCTGTCCTGCCCCCTGGTCGTGCGCGCCCCGTTCGGCGGCGGCATCCACGCGCCCGAGCATCATTCCGAGAGCACCGAGGCGATGTTCGCGCACATGCCGGGTCTGCGCGTGGTCATCCCGTCCTCGCCCCAGCGCGCCTACGGCCTCCTGCTGGCGGCGATCCGCGACCCGGACCCGGTGATCTTCCTGGAGCCCAAGCGGATCTACCGGGCGGTCAAGCAGGAGGTCGCCGACGATGGCGCGGCGCTGCCGCTCGATACCTGCTTTGTGCTGCGCGAAGGCAGAGACATCACGCTGGTCACCTGGGGCGCCATGGTCAAGGAGACGCTCGCCGCCGCCGAGACTCTGAGCGGCGAGGCGGTTTCGGCCGAGGTGATCGACGTCGCCACGCTGAAGCCCTTGGATGCCGACACGATCCTCGCCTCGATCGAGAAGACCGGCCGCTGCGTGATCGTGCACGAGGCGGCGCTGACCGGCGGTTTCGGCGCCGAGATCGCGGCCCGGATCGCGGAAGCTGGCCTGTTGTCGCTGCAGGCGCCGATCGAGCGGGTCACCGGCTGGGATACGATCATGCCGCTGCCGCGGCTGGAGCATCACTATCTGCCGAGCGAGGCCCGGATTCTGGCTGCCGCCCGGCGCGTCCTGGCCTTTGCCTGAAGCCGCCGCCAACCGAGGGGACGGGACCCTGTCATGAAGACCTTCAATCTGCCCGACCTTGGCGAGGGCCTGCAGGAGGCCGAGATCGTCAGCTGGCACGTCAGTCCGGGCGATCACGTGGTCGCCGACCAGCCGCTGCTCTCGGTCGAGACCGACAAGGCCGTGGTCGAGGTGCCCTCGCCGCGTGCCGGTCGGGTCGTGGAGCTGTTCGCGGCCGCCGGCGACCTCGTCCAGGTCGGCGCCCCGCTGGTCGCTTTCGAGGACCGGACCGGGGCCGACACCGGGACCGTGGTTGGTGAGATCCGAGCGTCCGAGGAGCGCGCCGAGGAGGCGACCGTCGCCGAACGTGGCGGCCAGGCATCGGCGGTCAGAGCCACCCCTGCGGTGCGGGCGCTGGCGCGTCGCCTCGGGGTCGATCTCGCGCTGGTGGCGCCGTCGTCGCCGGATGGCGTGATCAGCGCCAAGGATGTCGAGCAGGCGGCCGAGACCCTGGCCGCGGCCGGGCCCTTGGAGCCGCTGCGCGGGGTCCGCCGCGCGATGGCGCTGCGGATGACGCATGCCCACGCGGAGGTGGTTCCGGCGACGGTGATCGACGAGGCTGACGTCGAGGCCTGGACCAACGGCCACGACGTGACGATCCGGCTGGTCCGGGCGATCGTCGTCGGCTGCGCCGAGGAGCCGGCCCTGAATGCCTGGTACGATTCCCAAAGCCAGGGCCGCCGCTTGCATGCCAAGGTCGATCTCGGCATCGCGGTCGACACGCCCGACGGCCTGTTCGTGCCGGTCCTGCGGGACGTGGCGAAGCGCGCGCCGACCGATCTGCGCCGCGGTCTCGAGCGCATGAAGGCCGACATCCGCGCGCGCACGATTCCGCCCGACGAGCTCAAAGGCGCCACCATCACGCTGTCCAATTTCGGCACCCTCGCCGGTCGCTACGCCGCACCGGTCGTGGTCCCTCCGCAGGTCACGATCCTCAGCACCGGCAAGATCGAGCCGCGTCCGGTGGTGGTCGACGGCCGGGTCGCGGTCCACCGCACCATCCCTCTGTCCCTGACCTTCGACCATCGGGTGGTGACCGGCGGCGAGGCGGCGCGTTTCCTGGCCGCGGTGATCGCCGATCTCGAGCTGCCCCAGTGACCCGGAATTGCCCGAACGCGGCACGTTTGTCGAAAAGGCAGGTCGCTCGCAACCGGGCGCCCGCGCACGGCAGCCGACCGCCAGGGCGTCGGGCGGATGACCGTTCGCGCCAACGGTCACGCCGCGGTCAGGCCGGCCAAGACCTCGTCGCAGTGATCGAACAGCCAGAGATGGCCTGCTCCGGCCAGGAAATGCGCCTTACAATTGGGTATGCGGCGCGCGAGATGACGACCGACGGCCACCGGCACCTGGGCGTCGGCCTCGCCATGCCAGAGCTGGACCAGAACCCGGATGTCGTCCGGGCGGAAGCCCCACGGCCGGCCGAACAGCCCGAGCTCGTGGGCCGCGCCACGGCCGCCGGCGCGCAACGCCTCGACGAGATCCCGGGCCAGGGCCACCCGGATCTCGGGCCGGGCCAGAATCTGGCGATCGGCGACCGGCCCGAGTTGCGCGACCAGATCCAGCGCCCGCATCGGGCAGCGGCGCACCGCCAGAGCCACGAGGGCCAGGGCCCCGCGCGTCAGCCAGGGCGCCCGGCGCATCAGGGCGAAGCTCAGGCGGTGCCCGGCACTCAGATCAGCGATCAGGCTCGGATCGTCGAGCGGGCCGACGCCGCTCACGATGCCGGCGACCCGAACCCGATCGGCCAGCCGCCAGGCACAGGCGGCGGCGTAGGGAGCGCCGCCGGAGACGCCCACGACCGCGAAACGATCGAGGTCGAGGGCATCGGCGAGGGCGGCGACGTCGTCCGGCCACTGGCCGATCCGGCGGCCGGGCTGAAAGTCGGACAGGCCGTAGCCCGGCCGGTCGGGTGCGATGATCCGGATGCCGCGGCGCGCGGCGTTGGCATCGGCGAAGCGCGCGACCAGGCGGGCGCCGGGCGTGCCGTGGAAGAACAGCAGCGGCCGGCCGTCCGGCGCGCCATACTCGGCAAAGCCGAGCCGCCGGCCATCCGGCAGACCCAGCACCCGATCCTCGGATCGACGCGTCATCGTTGCCGCTTCCAGGCCGATGCAGGATGCCGGGCCAGGCCAGCACCAGGGCGCGGTCCGGCTGGCCATCCGGCGTCGGCCACCATCGACGCCGCGAACCGTTCCGGAACGACCAGCGTCGCTTACCGGAAGTTAGTCAATTTCGCCGACTTTTCCCGGGCTCGCCCGCTGGCCGGACCCGCGCGCCGCCGGACCGGCGTCGCCCCGACGGCGGCGAGCGGCCGGACCGAGCGTCGGGGCAGCTGCAGGCTGCGCCGCTGCCGAACCGGCCTCCTAAAGCCGATGCCGCGGACCGAGATGGGCGAAGCCGCCCGTAAGTCCCGCTGGCCGCGGGACGCCGATGCTTTGAACCGTGATCGCCCGCTGCAGCTCAGGGGAGATGGTGGAGGGAGCTTTTGGATCGATCGTCACCGCCAGCGGACTGGTGGGCGTCCGACCGGATCGCCGAGCGGTGCGTGTCGGCCACGATGCCGGCGACGAGGGGCATGGCCGGGACGTGCCTCTCGAGTGACATCGTCCGCCCGTGCCCGACGCGCTGCGGTCGGGCGCGGGCGCGGCCCGTCACGGCGCGCGGCCATCGGCTGAGAGTTCGCGACACCTGAGGCCCGAGCAAGTTGTCCGACATCGCATCTTGGCTCAAGCTCCGTGTGTCCTCAGCTCTGCCAAGCTGGTCCGGGATTGCCCGGGCGGCTCAGGTCGGCGATCCAGCTTGGGGCCAGCGGCGACGCCATCCATGGGGCCCGTTCCGAGGATTGCGAACCACCATGCTCGAGGCGCCCTGGTCGTCCGCACGTGGCCCGGTCTGGCTGCACGGGATGGCCTCCGTGGATGCCGGGGCCGGCCTCGAGCGGAGCTGGCTCAGCGGTCGCTCGGGCCGCGCGTCCGGTGGGCTGTAGGCGGGCAACGCCTTATGGTTGCTTTGTCTCGATAGATGATTGATCTATGGTTGACAATCGTCGGAAATTTTTCGAACCTGTGCCGGGACATCGGGAACCTCTCGGTCGGCAGCAGTGTTTGTCAGGTAGGACCACCGATGGGTGGTGAGCCGAAGGGGGAGACATGAGCAAGCTCAATGGGCTCGAGCTGAAGCGGGCCCGACTGGTGCCGAGCTCGATGTTTGCCAGCCCCGACGCCGTGGTCAGGTCGGCTGATCTCAGCCGGGCGCAAAAGATTTCAGATCCTGCGCCGTTGGGAGTTCGATGCGCGGCGAACGCCGGGTGGCGATCCGATCCTGCTCCTGGCCGGCGACGCCCGGATGCTGACCCAGGTGCGCGGGGCTCTGGCGGCGCTCGGAGCGTTGCCGGTGATCCGGAGGTCGATCGACCCGATGCGTCATTGAGGTCACGGTCCGCCGGCCCGGGCTTCCCGTGATCGCGCGCGTCCGCGCCGTCACGCCGAGCCGGCGACATCCGTGCCGCGGGTAGGGCTCAGATCCGGGCCCGGATGGCCGCGACGTCGACCGCCTCGAATTCGGGCGGTAGCTGGTAGGCCTGCGCATCGGCCGCGACCCGGTCGACTTCGAACTGATTGGCCGGGCCCACGTATTTGTTGCTGAGCACATCCTCCGGCGCGATCGGCTTGGTGATCTGGCCGATCCGCAGAATTGTGTCGAAGAACAGGCGCCACTGATCCATGTCGTGCCACCCCCAGCCGTGCCGGTGGGTCCAGTCGCCGCGGAAGACGTTGGCGAGCTGCATCATCGATTCGGTGGCGACCTCCGGCGTCAGGCTCGAGGCGAGCGCCGGAAACTGCTGCAGCACGAGGTGGGTCGTGGCGCGCGGGTTGCGATAGCCGAACTCGAGGCCCATCGCCCAGGCGCGCAGATAGGCCTCGTACAGCTCGTCCTTGCCCGGATCCTCGAAATCCTTGCGCCGGATCACGAAGCTGTTGGCCGGGAACTTCGAGAACTCGGTCGGCAGGATGTAGTCGAAGTCCAGGCCCTGGCCGGTCCATTGCGCGCGCAGGCCCTCCCAGGACAGGGCGGCGTCGCCCTGGCCCTGCTTGAGCGCCTGGCCCCAGAGGTTGCCGGCCTCGGCATAGTGAACGCTCTTGGGGTCGACGCCGGCCTGGGCGAGCATCGGATCGACGATCGACTGCCAGCCGGCGCTGCCGAGCAGGATTGTCTTGCCGGCGAGGTCGCTGATCTTGGCGACCTTCTCGCCCTTGCGGAAGGCGAAGCTGAAGACGTCGTAAGCGCCCATGTCCCAGACCGAGACCAGGGGAATGCCCTGCTCGAGGCCGAGCGAGAACACGCCGGGCGACGGAAAGCCCATGTCCGCCTGGCCCTGATCGACCAGCTTGATGGTCGCGGTCGCCTCCATCGGCCCCGGTTCCAGCGTGGTCTCGATGTCGCCGAAATAGCCATACTTCTTGGCCACCCAATACGGATAGTCGTCGAGCACCTCGATGGTGCCGCGCGGGCTCACCCAGCGTACGCGCCCGGTGACCGCCTGCGCCCGGCCAGGCCACAGGACGGCGGCCGACGCCAGAGTCAAGGCGCCGCTGCCGGTCACCCCGAGAAAGCGGCGTCGGTCGAGGTCGAGACCGGTCGGAGCAAACCTAAGCATGATCCATCCCCCCGTTCGATGTTGGGCTGCTCGCGGTGGCGCTCAGGTTTCCCAGCTCGCCCAGCGCTTGCCGATCCAGAAGAAGACAACGTAGATCGAGATCCCGATCGTCGCCAGGACCAGAATGCAGGCGAAGAACTGCGGCATCTGGATCAGCGACGAGTAGTAGGCGAGCCGGTTGCCGAGCCCGGACGAGCCGCCGACCATCTCGGCGCCGACCGCGGTCAGGAGGCCGAAGATCGAGCCGATCATCAGCCCGACGATGACCATCGGCAAGGCCATCGGGATCCGGATCTTGACGAAGATCTGCAGCGTGCTGGCGCCGAACGAGCGCGCAAGCGCGATCTTGGCGAGGTCGACCCGCCGGAAGCCGGTCGCCGAGTTGATCATGACCATCGGTCCGGAGGCCAGTGCCACGGCGATGATCCGGGGCTCGAGACCGAAGCCGAAGCGCAGGATCAGGAGCGGCACCAGCGCCAGCATCGGCGTCGTGACCAGCAGCAGGATGTAGGGGGCGACGATTTTTTCGACCAGCGGAAACTGGGTGATCACCGCGGCCAAAAGGAAGCCGAGCGCGGCGCCGACCGCGAAGCCGGCCAGGAGCTCGGTGAGCGTGACCCCGATATGGGGCGCGATTAGCGGAAAATCCCGGATCAGCGCGGCCGCGATCAGGGACGGCGGCGGCATGATGTATTGCGGCACCTCGAGGGTCCGCAGCAGGACCTCGGTGCCGCCGATGATCAGGACCGCGACCAGCGCGATCAGGCCGATCTCCGCCCAGGTGCGAATGCCGCCCAGCGCCGAGGTCAGGGCCGAGAGATTGGTCAGCGCCACCGACCGGTCGGCGTGGTCGGCCGGTCGGCCGAAGGTCGGGATCTGATCGCGGAGCTCGGAATCCATGGCGGCGGGCTTCCTAGACCAGCTCGACGTCGAGGCCGGCGCCGGCGCCGGCGCCGTGGTCGATCGAGCCCTTGATCGCGGCGACCAGCTCGAAGAAGTGCGGCTTGGCGGTGACCTCGAGCGCACGCGGCCGCGGCAGGTCGATCGGGAAGATGTTGGCGAGGCGTCCGGGCCGCGGCGACATGACCATGATCCGGTCGGCCAAAAACACCGCCTCGGCGATGTTGTGGGTGATGAACACGATGGTCTTGCCGGTCTCGAGCCAGATCTCCTGCAACAACAGGTTCATCTCGTCGCGGGTGAAGGCATCGAGTGCGCCGAACGGCTCGTCCATCAGGAGCAGCGACGGATCGACCGAGAGCGAGCGCACGATCGAGGCGCGTTGCTGCATGCCGCCCGACAGCTCGCGTGGGTACTTGGTCTCGAAGCCTTTGAGGCCGACCCGGCGCAGCAGGCCGTCGATCCGGTCCTGATGGGCGCTGGGTTTCAAGCCCTTGATCTCGAACGGCAAATGGATGTTCTTGAGGAGCGAGCGCCAGGGCAGGAGGTTGGCGTCCTGGAACACCATGCCGATCTCGGGGTGCGGCTTGACGACCGGCTGGCCGTCGAGCAGCACCCGGCCGCTGGTGAGCCCGTGCAGCCCCGCCATCGCCCAGAGCAGGGTCGACTTGCCGCAGCCGGACGGCCCGAGCACGCAGACCAGCTCGCCCTCGGCGACGCTCATCGAGTAGTCCTCGAGCGCGTGCACGGTCCCGGACCGGGTCTGATAATGCTTGGTCGCCCGCTCGACCACGAGCTTGACCGGTCGCCCGGCCCGTTTGCCTCCCATGCGCTGCCAACCTTTCAGCCGCTGCTCGGTGCAGGCTCTACCAAGCCGGCTCCTGGCGTCAAGACCGCGTTTCCAAGCCGGCGGCCCGATGCTATCGTCGGCGGGCGCTCGGGAGCCCGGGCGACGGCGCAACCGGAGGAGGAGGAGATGGCGGAGCGGGTGCGAATTCTGGTGGTTGGCGTCGGCAACATGGGCGCCTCGCACGCCAAGGCCTACCACAAGCTCGACGGCTTCGAGATCTGTGGCCTGATGAGCCGGACGATCAAGCGTCGCACCGACCTGCCGGCCGAGCTCGAAGGCTATCCGCGCTTTCAAGACCTCGATCAGGCGCTCGCAGAGGCCCGGCCCGACGCGGTCTCGATCAATACCTGGCCCAACACCCATGCCGACTATGCGCTCCGGGCGATGGCCGCGGGCTGCCATGTCTTCATGGAGAAGCCGATCGCGACCACCTACGAGGACGCCGTCCGGGTGGTCGAGAAGGCCAGGGAGAAGAACCGGAAGCTGGTGCTCGGCTACATCCTCCGTCACCATCCGTCCTGGGCGAAGCTGGTCGAGGTCGGCCGCACGCTCGGCAAGCCTTTGGTGATGCGCATGAACCTCAACCAGCAGTCCTCGGGCCAGGCCTGGAACTGGCACAAGAACCTGATGGAGAGCCTGACCCCGATCGTCGACTGCGGCGTCCACTACGTCGACATCATGTGCCAGCTGACCGGGGCCAAGCCGGTCCGCGTCCACGGCATCGGCGCGCAGCTCTCGGCCGAGACCCGGGTCCAGAACTACGGCCATCTGCACGTCGTGTTCGACGACGGCTCGGTCGGCTGGTACGAGGCCGGCTGGGGACCGATGATGAGCGAGGTCGCCTATTTCGTGAAGGACGTGGTCGGGCCCAAGGGCTGCGTCTCGATCGTCATGCCGCAGGAGGGGCAGAAGGATGCGAGCGCCGAGGGCCTCTCGGATTCCGCCGACATCGACCAGCACACCAAGACCAACGCGCTCAAGGTCCACTACGCCGACATCGACGCCGACAACAATTTTACACGATCGGACCAGTGGATCAACATGGCCGACGAGCCCGACCACCAGGAGCTCTGCGAGCGCGAGCAGGCGTTTTTCCTGAAGGCGATCCGCGAGGACCTCGACCTGTCCGACTGGATGAGCGACGCGGTCAACTCCTTGCGCATCGTGCTCGCCGCCGACGAGAGCATCCGCACCCGGCGCGCGGTCGAGCTCTGAGGCGCGTAGCCGGCACAATCGGGGGTACGGCGGCGATGGCGTACAAGATCGATCCCAGGCGCGATCGCGAAGTTGTGGACGAGTTCCGGCAGAACCCGATCGGCCACCACAGCCCTAATCTGCAGCGGGTGCTCAATACGCTGCGCGGCGGGCCGCTCGAGGGTAAGTACGTGCTGGTCTGCACCCGGCCGTTCAAGGAATGGATGCTGGCGCGCCATCCGGGCGAGCGTGGCCAGCCGGTCGAGCTCCTGCGCGAGCACACCTTCAGCAGCAAAGAGGAGGCCGAGTGGGCGGTGTTCCGCCTGCGCTGGCAGGCGCACACCGGCGAGGACCTGAACTGAGGCGGCAACGCCGGGGAAAACCGGAAAAATGCTGAAGATCCTGGGCTATGGCGACCGGCTGTCGGTGGCGCCGGGCGAGAGCGTGCGCTTCATGGTCAGCTGCACGGGTGCGGCGCGCTACCGGGCCGAGATCGTCCGCATCATCCATGGCGATGCCAATCCCGCCGGGCCGGGGCTCAGGCTCGAGCAGATCGCGACCCCGGTGAGCGGCGACTATCCGGCGCGGCTGCAGACGATCGATGCCGGCTCCTATCTGCGGGTGCCGGATCACGCGCGCCTGCGCGCGCTCGAGCGCTTCACGGTCATGGCCATGATCTGGCCGACGACCCCCGGAAAAGGCCGCCAGGGGCTGGTGGCGAAGTGGGATGCGGCGCGCGCTTCCGGCTTCGCGCTCGAGATTCGGGACGGCGAGCTCGCGCTCACGCTGGGCGACGGTAAGGGCCAGGCGACGGTCCGGAGCGGCCGAAAGCTCCTGAAGCGGCGCTGGTATCTCGCGGCCGCGAGCTTCGATCCGGGCCAGGGGCTGGTGACGCTGGTGCAGCGGCCGCTCGAGCCGGCGGCGCTGACCGACGATGGCGCCGAAGTCAGCGAGACCGTGGACCTCCTGCCCGCGATGCCCGCGGCGCCCTTGCTGATGGCCGGCCTGCCGACGGCCGATGGCGGGGTCGACCGGCACTATAACGGCAAGCTCGACAGCCCGGCGCTGTTCGACCGGCTGCTGGGCCCGGGCGAGCCGGAGGCGGCGCTGCTCCGGCCGCTGCCCGATACGCTCCGCCGCCACCTGGTCGGCGCCTGGGATTTTTCGAGCGCGATCCCGACCACGCGGGTGATCGACCGCGGCCCGTTCGGTCTCGACGGCGAGCTCGTCAATCTGCCGGCGCGCGCGATGAAGGGCTGGAACTGGACCGGCGAGACCGGCAGCTGGAGCGACCGGCCCGAGCAGTATGGCGCGATCCACTTCCACGAGGACGACCTGTACGACGCCGGCTGGGATGTGGACTTCGAGCTGACCGTGCCGGAGGGCCTGCAAAGCGGCGCTTACGCCGCGCATGTCTGGTGCGGCGAGGCCGAGGATGGCACCGAGGAGGACTACATCACCTTCTTCGTCCGGCCGCCGCGCGGGCCTTCGGGCAAGACCGGCCGGCCCAAGGCCGCGTTCCTGGTGCCGACCGCGAGCTATCTCGCCTATGCCAACGACCACAATCACCTCGACGGCGAGCGCGCCGAGGTGCTGATGGGCCGGCTCCTGGTCTATCAGCAGGCCGATCTGTACCTGCAGGAGCATCGCGAGCTCGGCTACTCGCTCTACGACACCCATGCCGACGGCAGCGGCGTCTGCTATTCGTCGGGCCTGCGGCCGATCCTGAACCTGCGGCCGAAGTATGCGTCCTGGCTCGGCGCCCACGGCTCCGGCCTCTGGCAGTTCAACGCCGACAGCCACCTGATCGACTGGCTGGAGCAGGAGG
Organism: uncultured Alphaproteobacteria bacterium; assembly: GCA_963757395.1. Taxonomy (GTDB): domain Bacteria; phylum Pseudomonadota; class Alphaproteobacteria; order Geminicoccales; family Geminicoccaceae; genus DATAOG01. Next base: position 397,847 of record CAVWRK010000016.1, on the reverse strand, counting down.
GCGTCGCGGTCGACTTCATCACCGATCACGACCTCGAGGCCGAAGGCGTGGCGCTGCTCGAGCCCTACCGCGTGGTCCTGACCGGGACCCACCCGGAGTACCATTCCAAGCGCATGTCGGATGCCATGCTCGCCTGGCTGGAGCGGGGCGGGCGGCTGATGTATCTCGGCGCCAACGGCTGGTACTGGCGGATCGCCTGGCACCAGAGCCTGCCGGGCGTGATCGAGGTCCGGCGCGCCGAGGGCGGCATCCGCACCTGGGCGGCCGAGCCCGGCGAGTACCATCACAGCTTCAGCGGCGAGTTCGGCGGTCTCTGGCGGCGCAACGGCCGGCCGCCGAACGTCGTCGTCGGCCTCGGCTTTACCGCCCAGGGCTTCGATCTTTCTTCGTACTATCGTCGTCAACCCGGCAGCTACGACCCGCGCGCGGCTTTCATCTTCGAGGGCGTGACCGGGGAAAAGATCGGCGACTTCGGCCTGGTCGGCGGCGGCGCCGCCGGGCTCGAGCTCGACCGCGCCGACTATGCGCTCGGCACCCCGCCCAACCTTTTGGTGCTGGCGTCGTCGGAAAACCACACCGACCTGATCCTGGTGGTGACCGAGGAGGTCAACGTCATGACCCCGGACCTCACCGGCTCGCAGAACGAGCTGGTGCGCGCCGACCTCGCGTTCTTCGAGACCCCCGCGGGCGGCGCCGTCTTTTCCACCGGCTCGATCGCCTGGTGCGGCTCGCTCTCGCACAACGGCTACGCCAACAACGTCGCCCGGATCACGGCCAACGTGCTCCGCCGCTTCCTCGACCCGACCCCGTTCCCGGTCTGAGGCCGAACCTCCCGGGCAGCGTCAATCGAGTCCGTCGGTGCCGGCGCCGCAGATCAGGGCGCAGATTTTCTCGCCCGGGCGGGGTCGGAACTTGCCGGCGGTGAGCAGCGCGAGCGCGGCGGCGCCGGACAGGTCGACGGCGAGGCCATGCTCCAGCCAGAGCAGGCGGGCGGCGTCCTGCATCTCGTCGTCGCTCACCAGGACGATCTGCTCGACATGGCGCTGCACGAGCTCGAGGTTGAGCGGCTCGGTCTTGCGCGCGGCCATGGTCGGGACCCGGGTCGTGATCGCCGCGAGCTCGACCACGTGGCCCGGCCTGGACGCTCGCGTGCAGGGTCGGGGCGCCCTCGGGCTCGACGCCGATGATCCGGACCGCGGGCTTCGGAGCGCCTTGGCCGCGACCGCGATGCCCGAGATCAGGCCGCCGCCGCCGATCGCCACGATCAGCAGCATCGAGGTCGGGCGCATCCGCCAGGATCTCGAGCGCGATCGTGCCTTGGCCCGCGATCACCGCCCTGATCGGCGAACGGGTGGATATAGGTCAGACCGTCGCGCTCGGCGCGGGCGAGCGCTGCCCGGTTGCTCTCGTCCCAGACGCTGCCCGAGACCTCGAGGCGGGCGCCGAAGCTGCTCGATCTTGCTCGCCTTCAGCGGGCGAGACGTTGGCGGGCACGAACACGGTCGTGGGCGTGCCCGCGACCCAGCCGGCGTAGGCGACCGCGGCGCCGTGATTGCCGCCGGAGGCGGTGACGATGCCGCGCCCGACCTCGGCCGCGGCGAGCGTGCCGAGCTTGCTGATCGCGCCCCGCGCCTTGAACGAGCCGGTCACCTGCAGGCATTCCAGCTTCAGGACGAGGTCGAGGCGGGCGATCCCGCGCTGCATCGGCGCGGCCGCGAGCAGCGGCGTGCGCCGCACCCGGCCTTCGATCCGCGCGGCCGCCTGGCGCACGTCTTCGAGCGCGATCATCCCGGATCCGGCAGCAGGCGATGGCGGATCAGATAGCGGATGCCGTGGCGCCAGCTCTCGTCGGTGTCGCCCCGGATGTCGACGCTGCCCGCGAGCACCGGCTTGCGGCTGGCGGCGTCGCGGACCACGACGTTGAGGTTGAGGATCAGGTTGCTGACCTTCTGCACCCAGCCGACCAGCGCGAGATCGGCGTTGAGCCGTTTCGCGATGCCGAGCTCGCAGCCGTTGCAGCTCCAGAGCCAGCCGGCATCCTCGATCGCGGCCGCCGCCGGCGCGGTATCGACCAGCTGGTAGCGACCCGAGTCCCGGAGCGCCGTCCGCAGCTCGTCCTGGATCATGGCGAGACGGGCCTCGTCGGCCGGATCGACGCCCTGCTGCTCACCCGGCTGCAGGCTGCTGTCGATCAGCTCGAAGGGGAACAGCGCCAGGCGCGGCGGCCCGGCGGCGCCGGCCGGGCCGGCGGCCAGAGCCGCGGCCAGCAGCAGGCCCGCAAGACCGAGCGCCCGGTCCGGTCCGGGTCCGCGCATGATCGGTGCTCCTCCCAGAAAACGAGCCGGGATCGGCTTGCCCCGGCTTCGGCCCCGGACTATCTCGTTGTCCGGGCGGACAAGCAAGAGCCTCGGGCAAACGCTAGCGATCGCCCGTGAGGCCTTCGGCAGGAATGGGAGAGCTCGTGGCGGCATTGCCATGGCGCAGGCGCGAGGCTGGTCGCGCGCTGGTCGGGGCCCTGATGGCGGTCGCCATCGGCTGGCCGGTGTTCGCGGCGCGCGCCGCCGACCCGCTCGAGGTCAAGATCACCTACGTCACCCAGGACGAGGACCGGGTCGCGCCGTTGTCGCTGCTCGACAGCCTGCTGCCCGACGAGGGCGTGATGGGCGCCCGCCAGGCGATCAAGGAGAACCAGACCACCGGCAGCTTCCTCGGCCAGACCTTCGAGCTCAACGAGGTGCTGGTTCCCAAGGGTGGCGACCTGGTGGCGGCGTTCAAGGCCGCGCTCGCCGCCGGCCAGCGCCTGTTCATCCTCGATCTGCACGCCGATCAGCTGCTGGCCCTCGCCGATCTGCCGGAGGCGGCCGGCGCGGTGCTGTTCAACAGCCGGGCCGAGGACGACCGGCTGCGGGTCACCGACTGCCGGGCCAACCTGTTCCACATCATGCCGAGCCGGGCGATGAAGGCGGATGCGCTCGCCGAATATCTGATCTGGAAGAAGTGGAACCGCTGGTTCCTGCTGCACGGCACCCGCGAGCCCGACCTGGCGTTCGCCGCCGCGATCGAGCGGGCGGCCAAGAAGTTCGGCGCCAAGATCGTCGAGAGCCGGGCCTACGAGTATGTCGCGACCGCGCGGCGGACCGACAGCGGCCATGTCCAGATCCAACGCCAGATCCCGGTCTTCACCCAGAACGCGCCCGACTACGACGTGGTCATGGTCGCCGACGAGAGCGACATTTTCGGCGAGTACCTGCCGGGCCGGACCTGGGACCCGCGGCCGGTCGCCGGCACCCAGGGGATGATCGCCAGCGCCTGGCATCGCTCCAACGAGCAGTGGGGAGCGACCCAGATGCAGCGCCGGTTCCAGAAGTTCGCCGGCCGCTGGATGACCGAGCGCGACTATACCGCCTGGCTCGCGGTACGGACGATCGGCGAGGCCGTGACCCGGACCAAGAGCGTCGACCCCAAGGTGGTCCGCGACTATCTGCGCAGCGATCGGTTCGAGATCGCGGCCTTCAAGGGCGAGGGGCTGACCTTCCGGACATGGAATCAGCAGATGCGCCAGCCGATCCTGATCGTCGAGCCGCGCATGCTGGTCTCGGTCTCGCCCCAGGAGGGCTTCCTGCACCAGCGCACGCCGCTCGACACCCTGGGCTACGACGAGCCGGAATCGAGCTGCCGATTGCAGTGAGCGGCGGCCGGGCCCATGAGCCGGAGCCGCCCAGAAGGACCCGACGATGCCGCGCACGCTGCTGCTCCTCACGCTCGCCGCCGGGTCGCTGGCGCTCTGCCACGCCGCCGCGGCGCGGACCATCTTCGTGTCCAACGAGAAGGACAACTCGATCAGCCTCGTCGACGGCGACAAGCTCGAGCTGGTCAAGCAGATCCCGGTCGGCCAGCGGCCGCGCGGCATCGTGCTGAGCCCCGATGGCAAGTTCCTCTACATCTGCGCCAGCGACGACGACACGATCCAGATCATGGACACCGCGAGCCTCGAGATCGTCGGCGAGCTGCCGTCGGGCCCGGACCCCGAGCGGATGAGCATCTCGCCGGACGGCGCCAGGCTCTACGTCGCCAACGAGGACGACAACATGGTGACCGTGATCGACATCGCCGGCCGCACCGTCGCGACCCAGATCCCGGTCGGCGTCGAGCCGGAGGGCATGGCGGTCAGCCACGACGGCAAGACCATCGTCAACACCTCCGAGACCACCAACATGGCGCATTTCATCGACGCCGAGTCCGAGAAGATCACCGACAACGTGCTGGTCGACCAGCGCCCGCGCTACGCCGAGTTCACCAGCGACGACGCCCAGATCTGGGTCAGCTCCGAGGTCGGCGGCACGGTCAGCGTGATCGACAACGCGACGCGCAAGGTCGTACACCGGATCACCTTCGCGATCCCGGGCGTGCCGGACGAGGCGATCCAGCCGGTCGCCGTCAAGATCACCAAGGACCGCAGCAAGGCGTTCGTGGCGCTCGGCCCGGCCAACCGGGTCGCGGTGATCGACGCCAAGACCTACGAGGTCCTGGACTACCTGCTGGTCGGGCAGCGGGTCTGGCAGCTCGCGTTCTCGCCGGACGAGAAGTTCGTCTACTCGACCAACGGCGTCTCCAACGACATCTCGGTGATCGACGTCGACGCCGACAAGGTGATCAAGTCGGTCAAGGTCGGCAGCTACCCCTGGGGCGTCGCCGTCAAGGATTGAGAGGGATCGAGTCGGAGTTGCTCCAATGACCCGCCATGATGTGGAACGTGCCCGTGGGTTGCGGGCGATCTTCGGTTGGTCGGCGGTTTCGCTGGCCGGGCTGCTGATCCTGACGCCGGCCGGGCGGTCGGCGGCTGCGGAAGATCCGGACTGGCCATGCCAGCAGCGTCTGGTGCCGGAGATCGCGGCCGGCATGATCTGGTCGGGTCCGCCGCTGGCAACGGCCGCGGCGGACGCGGGCGCCGACGATCCGGCGATCCGGCGTCTCGCCGGCGAGCTCGCCGCCCGCCGGACGCCCTTCGAGCAGGCGAGCGCCCAGATCGACGACTTCGCCAAGGGGCTGCCCGCCGAGAGCAGAAACGCGCAACTGACCCGGCTGTTCGCAGCCACGCTCGAGCTCATCAATCACGACCGTGGCGCGATCGTCGGCGGGATCAAGAAGTACGCCCGCGGCCAGCAGGCGCTCGCCCAAAAGATCTCGGCGAGCAACGAGCGGCTCGACCAGCTGGGGGCCGATCAGACCCAGGAGCGCGATACCCTGAAGACCGAGCGCGACTGGGACATGCGGATCTACGGCGATCGCCGCTCGTCGCTCTCCTATCTCTGCGAGCAACCGGTGCTGCTCGAGAAGCGGGCGTTTGTTGTGGCCAAGGCGATCGCCGCCCATCTGGAGTGACGTGATGGCGAGCTGTATGCGATGGATCCTCGGCGCGTTCGGCGCGGCCGGCCTGCTGGTGGCGACGGCCGCCCCGGTCCGGGCCAACGACTACCCGACCGAGACCCTGGCCGACTACGTGTTCGGCTGCATGGCGAGCAACGGCGAGACCCAGGAGACCCTCAGGAAGTGCTCCTGCAGCATCGACGTGATCGCCTCGATCCTGCCCTATGACGACTACGTCGAGGCCGAGACCGTGCTGCGCATGCGCCACATGCAGGGCGGCGGCGACAATGCGGCGCTGTTCCGCGACACCGCGGTGGCGAAAGACGCCGTCGACAAGCTGAAACGCGCCCAGACCGAGGCCGAGGTCCGCTGCTTCTGAGCGGGCGGCCGGCTACCGAAGCGCGGTCTCGATCCGCTCGCAGATCGTCTCCAGCACCTTGAGGCGGGCGTGCCGCTTGTCCTCGGCCGCGACCAGGGTCCAGGGCGTCAGACGGGTGCTGGTGCGGTCGACCATGTCGCCGACCGCCTGCCGGTATTGGTCCCACTTGTCGCGGTTGCGCCAGTCGTCGTCGGTGATCTTGAACTGCTTGAACGGGATCTCGGCGCGCGCCTGAAAGCGACGCAGCTGCTCGTCCTGGCTGATTGCCAGCCAGAACTTCACGACTACCAGGCGGGCTTCGGCGAGCTGGGTCTCGAAATCGTTGATCTCGTTGTAGGCGCGCAGCCATTCGGCTTCGCTGCAATAACCCTCGACCCGCTCGACCAGCACCCGGCCGTACCAGCTGCGATCGAAGATCGCGACCGTGCCCCGGCGCGGCAGGCGCCGCCAGAAGCGCCAGAGATAGGGCTGCGCCCGCTCCTCGTCGGAGGGTGCTGCGATCGGGTGGATGTCGAAGCGGCGCGGATCGAGCGCCTGCGTCACCCGCCGGATGGCGCCGCCCTTGCCGGCGGCATCGTTGCCTTCGAAGGCGAGCACCAGACCGATGTCCATGAACGCCTTGGCGTCGCTCAGCACCGCGAGACGATCCTGGAGGTCGCGCAGACGCTTCTCGTAGCGCGCCTTGGGCACCGAGAGCGTGAGGTCGAGGGCGTCGAGCACGGTCTTGCGATCAAGGGCGGCGATCAGCGCCGGCGCGGCATCGGGCTCCTCGACCATCCCTCCGGTGAGCCGCTTTTGGAGCGAGGCGAGGATCGTCTGGCCGATGGTCAGGTCGCGGAAGCGGTCGTCGGTGCTCGGGACGACCACCCAGGGAGCGTGCGCCGTGCTCGTGCGCTGCGCCGTTTTTTCACCGGCGCCGGTCGCCGCCAGATGGTGCTCGATGCCCGACCATTCCTCGAGCACGTGCCGGCCGGCGCCGGCCTTGGCCTTGAGCTTCTTCAGACGCTTCTTCTGCTCGGCCCGGCCGATGTGGAACCAGAGCTTCAGGATCAGGGCGCCCTCTTCGGCGAGCATCGTCTCGAAGCGGTTGATCCTGTCGAGCTCGCGCTCGAACGCGAGGCCATCGAGCTCGCCGAGCACGAACGCCTTGACCGGATCGTTGTACCAGGAGCCGAAGACGATGCCGATCTCGCCCTTGGGCGGCAGATCGCGCCAGTAGCGCCACATCCGCGGCCGGGCGCGTTCGTCCTCGGTCGGCTCGCTGTAGGCGCGGGTGCGCAGGTGGCGCGGGTCGAGCCACTCGTAGAGCTTCTGGATCGCCTCGCCCTTGCCGGCGCAGTCGACGCCTGCGATCACGACGATCGCCGCGAAGCTCCGCCGCTCGATCAGATCGAACTGCGCGTCGAGCAACGCCTGCCGGAGCTTGGGCTCTTCCGCCTTGTAGGCGTCCTTGTCGATGACGTGGCGCAGCGCCGCCGATTCGAACATCGAGCGCCCCTAGGATGAGGTCTCGGGTGCGACCGGCCAGCTGCTCCTGAAGCTGCCGCCCTCGCTGTCCCGGACCAGGACCTCGAGCGCGCCCGGCCGGTCCGGCACGAAGGAGAAGTGGATCGAGGGGTTCTCGCTCAGGCCGATGTCGGCGTCGACCGTGAGCACCGGCCGCGCGTCGAAGCGCACCTCGATGCTCTGGACGTAGTGCGGCGGGATCCAGTTGCGCGACAGCTGATCCATCTGCATGCCGGTGTAGTTCGGGTGGCTGATCAGCAGCTGGACCTGGTTCGGCTCGCCGAGGCGGAAGGGCGCGTGCTTGAGCTTCATCTGGCCGAGCCGGGCGATCGCCGCCTCGCGGTCCTTGAGCGCCGGCGCCGAGCAGCCGCCGGCCGCCTTGACGAAGCGGCTTGCCATGTAGAGCTGGCCGTCGCTGGTCTCGGCGATCGCCCGGACGTTGGTGTACTCGTTGATCCGCACCCGGGTCGCGATGGTCGCGATGCCGTTCGCCGGGGTCAGATGGAACACGCCCGCGATCGGCGCCGGGTTGTGGTCGATCAGAAGATGCACGGTCTTGATGTAACGCTGCGGCGTCTGGGGCAGTAGCGCGGTGATCGTGAGCGGCACGACCGCAGCGTCGTAGGCGCGGACCGGCGCGTCGAGCGCGATCACCCCGGCGCCGTCCTGGATCGGGCGGTCCGCGAACAAGAGGTCGCGCAGCTCCGGCCACGGATCGTCGGCGTCGGCGGCCGTGGCCGGCTGGCCCAGGGCGGCCCCCAGCAGCAGGGCGCCGGCCCAGCCGATACCCCTCAGGCGGTCCAGGGCGGCCATCGATGCTCTCCTCCAGATCGAGCCTCCGGGCGTCATCATCGTTGAGCCCGACCGGCTGGCAATTCGCGCGTCCACGCGGCTGGCGCGACGACTACGGCGCGGACTTTACCGGTTTTTCAGCTGCGCCCGCTACCTCTATGGTGCGCCCGGAATGGGGCGCTTCCGGCGCGGATGTCCCATGCTGTTCATCGTTGGTCTCGTGGTCGTCGTCGGCTCGGTGCTGGGTGGCTATCTGCCGCATGGCGACATTCGCGTCCTCTGGCAGCCGTTCGAGGTCCTGATCATCCTCGGCTGCGCGATCGGCGCCTTCATCATCGCCAACCCGGCCACGGTGCAGGTCGCCGTGCTCAAGAATATCAAGGTTCTGTTTCGCGGTGCGCCTTATCCGAAGGCCGCCTATCTCGAGCTGCTGACCCTCCTGTTCACGATGTTCAAGCTTGCCCGCACCAAGGGTCTGCTGGCCCTGGAGTCGCATCTCGAGACTCCCTTCGAGAGCGAGCTGTTCAAGCAGTTCCCGCATTTCATCGGCAATCATCACGCGGTCGAGTTCCTGTGCGACTACTGGCGGCTGATCTCGCTCGGCGCCGAGAACCCGCAGCAGATCGAGGAGCTGATGACGGCCGACCTCGACACCCACCATGCCGAGATGGAGCAGATCGCGGGCTCGGTCACCACGATGAGCGATGGCCTGCCGGCGTTCGGGATCGTCGCCGCGGTGCTCGGCGTGATCGTCACGATGGGCGCGATCGCGGAGCCGCCCGAAGTGCTCGGCGGCCACGTCGCGGCCGCCCTCGCCGGCACGTTTCTGGGCGTGCTGCTGGCCTACGGCATCGTGGCGCCCGCCGGCGCCAAGCTCAAAGCCTATTTTGCCGCCGAGGCCAAATATCACGAGTGCATCAAGGCCGGGCTGCTCGCCTTCCTCCAGGGCTACGCCCCGGTGGTCTCGGTCGAGTTCGCCCGCAAGGCGCTCAACAGCCACGAACGGCCGAGCTTCACCACGGTCGAGCAGGCGGTCGCCGACACGCCCGCGGTCGGTTAGAGGCCAGAGCCGGGGAGGCCGCCAGTGGCTCGCGGGAACGAGATCCCGATCGTCATCAAGAAGGTCAAGAAGGGCCACGGCCACGGCCATCACGGCGGCGGCTGGAAGATCGCCTACGCCGATTTCGCGACCGCGATGATGGCCTTTTTTCTGCTCATGTGGCTGCTCAACGCGACCACCGAGGAGCAGAAGCTCGGCCTCGCCAACTTCTTCATGCCGACCCCCTTCACCAAGAACGACATGGTCGGCAGTCAAGGGATCAGCGGCGGCCAGACCATGAACGATCCAGGCTCGCTCAACCAGTCGCCGATGAGCCGTCCGGACGTCACGCTCAGCATGGGCATGCCCCAGGACGACAACCGCGACCAGGAGGTGACCGAGGAACAGCTCAAGGAGCAGGCCGAGCGTGCCGACGAGGCCGAGCTGCAGCAGGTCAAGAAAGAGCTGGAGGAGGCCATCGCGACCGACCCGGAGCTCGCCGGGCTCGGCAAGAACCTGCGGGTCGACCGGACGTCGGAGGGAGTGCGGATCCAGATCGTCGACCAGGACGAGCGCTCGATGTTCCCGCTCGGCGGGGCGGTGTTGCAGCCCTATACCGCGGCGCTGATGGCCAAGCTCGCGACCATCATCGGCCGCACCGGCCGGCAGGTGTCGGTGACCGGCCACACCGACGCGATCCCGTTCCGGGCCGGCAGCGTCGAGGACAACTGGCAGCTGTCCTCGGACCGCGCCAACGCCTCGCGCCGGGCCCTGATCGCGGCCGGCCTGCCGGAGGCGCGGGTCGCCCGGGTGGTCGGCAAGGCCGATACCGAGCCGCTCGAGCCGGAGCATCCGGACGCGGCCCAGAACCGGCGGATCAGCATCGTGCTTTTGCACCAACCGACGGCGGTGCCGGCGTCGGCCCCGGCCCGCGTCGGGCGATAGATCCGAGCTCGGGCGTCTATTCCCACTCGAGCTCGGTGAATGCGGCGGTGACGTTGCGCGGGTGGTAGAAATCGAACAGCCGCCACCGGTCGCGCTCGGCCTGGCCGACCGTGGCCGTGGCCTGCTCGAGGGTGCCGCCGGCGGCGAGCAGGGCCCGGGTCTCGTCGCGCAGGCGGCTGAGATAGCGCTCGAGCGGGCGGGCGGCGTCCGGCCAGGGGGCGCTCACCGGCCCATGGCCGGGCACGACCCGGGCCGCGGTCCTCGCCCGCAGCGCCGCCAGCACCGCGAGCCAGCCGAGCAGGCTGCCGTCGATCACCGGCACGCGCTCCATGAACAGCAGGTCGGCGAGCCAGAGCGTCCCGCTCGCGTCGTCGAGCACGGTCAGGTCGTTGTCGGTATGGGCGGTCGGCGCGGCCTCGAGCACGAGCCTGCGGCCGCCGAGCTCGAGCTCGAGCCGGTCCTCGACCAGCAGCGTCGGCGGCACGACCCGGGTGCCGGCGGCGACCGATCCGAGGTCCTGGCGCAGCCTGTCCAGATAGTAGGCGCCGCGGTCGGCGAGCGCCGCCGGCAGCTTGGCGTGGCCGACGAACTCGGGCCGATCCGGAACGAACGCGGCATGGCCGAACAGATGGTCGGGGTGGACGTGGCTCGCGATCACGTAGCGGATCGGCCGGTCGGTGACCCCCCGGATCGCCTCGCGGAGTCGCTCGCCGCCCCGGGCGCAGCCGCCGCTGTCGATGACCGCGACCGCATCGGCACCGACCACGAAGCCGACGTTGGCGATCCCGCCCTGGTTCGCGGCGCTCGCCAGCTCGTGCACCCCCTGATGGACGAAGATGCCGGCTGCGATCTCGCTGACCGCGAGCGGGGGGGCGTCGGCGGTTGCCGTCCCGAGCGAACCGACGCCGGCTAGGAGGCTGCCGGCGCCCAGGGCCAGCGTCGCGCGCCGCGTCACCCGGGCCGACATGCAGCACCTCGGCCGCTCAGTCCAGACCGATCGCCTGCGCGCGGCCGATCACGCCCTCGAACCGGGCGCCTTGGAGGTCGGCGCCGGTGAAGTCGGCGCCGGCGATGTTGGTGCCCACGAAGCTGGCGCCGGCGAGCTGGCAGCGGGACAGATCCGCGCCCTCGAGATCGGCGCCCGTGAAGTCGGCGAACTCGGCGGTGCAGCGCGACAGCTTGGCGCCGGCCAGCCTGGCGCCCTTGAGGTTGGCCTTGGTCAGATGGGCGCGCATCAGCCCCATCGACTGGTTTTTCATATCGGCCGCGAGGTTGGCGCCGGCGAGATTGGCGCCCTCGAGGTTGCTGCGCTCGAACTTGGCGACGATGTTGGCGCCGCTGAGGTCGGCACCGGCGAGATCGGCGCCGGAGAACACGGTCTGAAAGGCGCTGACGTCGCGCAGGCTGGCGCCCTTCAGCCTGGCATCGCGCAGGATCACGAGATCGAGATTGGCGCCGGTGAGATCGGCGCCCTCCAGATTGGCACGGTTCAACCGGCTGCCGTGCAGGTTGGCGCCCTTGAGCTTCAGGCCGGCGAGGTCAACGTCGATGAGGTCGAGACCGGCGAGATCGGCCGGTTGATCGCCGGCCGCCTCGATCCGCGCCGCCAGCTGCGCAGCCGTCAAGTCGGCGGCCGGGGCGGCGGCCGGCGTCAGCCAGAGCAGGCCGAGGCCGAGCGCCAGCAGCGCCCGTACGGCCGGGGCAACGCGCCCGGCGAGATCGCGATCCCGGTCTTCGGTTGTCCTGTCCATCGTTCGCTCCCGGCGCTGTACCGCCCCCTGATCGGCCGAGCCTACGAGATCCGGGGCCGGTCAGAAAGGGCCTGCCCCGGGTCGGGTCGGTCGGGCGAGAGCGCTGGTGAGCGATTGCCGGGCGTGGTATGATTATGCTTGCAAAAGATCAACCAACCACTGCGTCTGGGGTCTTGAGACATGCCACGATCTCTCGCGCAGCCGCGCACATCGCTGATCGTGCTTGGCCTGCTGGTGCTGCTCGCGGTCCTGGGCTGGGGCATGTATCTGAGCGTCAGGGCCGGCTACGACGCCCAGCAGGGGCGTTTCAACCAGGAACGGACCGAGCTCACCGACCGCATCGCGGACCTGCAGAGCACGCTCACGACCGAGCGCGGCACGTTGTCGGGGCGGATTGCCGAGCTCGAGGACACCCTTGGCCGCGAGCGCGCCGCGGCCGGCGATCTGGCGGCGCTCGAGGCCCGGATCGACGAAGCCAAGTCCAATCTCAATCAGCGGATGACTGTGCTCGGCGCGCGCGAGCAGGACCGCGCCGCCGCCGAGGTCGCGCTGACCGAGGCCCGAAGCCAGCTGAGCGCGCTGACCGAGGCGCGCGACCGGGCGACCGGCCGCCTCAATCACCGCCTCCAGGTCCTGGGCGAGCGCGAGCTCGACCTGGTCGGGACCGAACGGGCGCTCGACCAGGCCCGGACCGAGCGCGACCGGCTGCAGGCCGAGGTCGCGGATCTGGGGCAGACGCTCGCGAGCCGAAAGGCGGCGCTCGGCGCCCTGGATGTCGAGATGGCGGCGCTCGGGCGCGAGCAATCGAAATCGGCGAGCGAGCTCGACCGGACGCGAAGCGCGCTGACCGGGGCCCAGGCGGCGCTCACCGAGGTCGAGGCGAAGCTCGACAAGGCGCTGCTGGCGCAGGGCGTCGCCGAGCTCACGGCGAGCCAGGCGGCGCTCCGGCAGGAGGTCGCCAGTCTCAACGCCGAGCTCGAGCACAAGCAACCGTTGTTCCACCAGAGCGTGAACGTCAATCGCAAGCTGCTGGGCCTCGACGAGCAGCTGCGCTCGCTCTCGGTCGAGCGCGACAAGCTGACCGCCGAGCTGCAGGCGCTGGTGGCGCAGCTCGGGCAGGCGCAGGAGGGGCATGCGGCCGGCGCCGACGCGACGCCGGAGAGCCTGGCCAAGCTGGTCCGAGAGTAAGCCCGTAGCCGCCGCGCCGTTTTTTCCGCACGCGCTCTGTGGCAACCGCGCGAGGGCTGTGTTAGCCTCCGGGTCGAACGAAGATGCCTTGGGGACTGAACCGGGGCCGACCAACGCGGAGGCTTGGCCATGATGAACGTGATGTCGTTGCCGCGCGCCACGCAATTCACGATCGGGGCGCTGGTGGTGGCCCTCCTGGGCTGGGGCGGCCTGATCTGGTCGACCTCGACCCACAATGATGCGACCGAGCAGTGGGCTCAGGAGCGCCAGGGCCTCGAGAGCCAGGTGGCCGAGCTGACCAAGAGCGGCGACCAGTTGCAGGCGCAGGTGGCCGAGCTCGAGGGCTCGCTCGATCAGGAGCGCACCAAGGCCGGCGATCTCGACGACCTGATGGGCCGGATCGACGACGCCACCGCCAAGCTCAACGCACGCATGGCAACGCTCGGCGAGCGCGAGCGCCAGATCGCCGACACCGAGACCAGCCTCGCCGGCCTCAAGACCCAGCTCGGCGAGGTCCAGGCGCGGATCGACGACGCCACGGGCGGCCTCAACCAGCGCATGGCCGTGCTCGGCGAGCGCGAGCGCGACCTCGCGGCCAGCCGCGACCAAAAGGACCGGCTCGAGACCCAGATCACGGCCGCCGAGGACCGGCTGGCGCAGCTCAACGGCCGGCTTAACGAGCGCATGACGACGCTCGGCGAGCGCGAGCGCGACCTCGCCGCTTTGCGCGAGCAGAAGCAGACCGTGGCCGATCAGCTGGCGGCGACCGAAGCTCGCCTGGATAAGGTCACCGTCGCGCTCAACGAGCGCATGGGCGTGCTCGGCGAGCGCGAGCGCGACCTCGCGGCCAAGCGGGGTGACCTCGCCGGGCTGGTCGCTTCGCTGGCCGAGACCGAGGGCAAGATCGGCCAGGCGGTCGCCAGGCTGAACGAGCGCATGCAGGTGCTCGGCGAGCGCGACCGTGATGCCGCCGACGCCCGCGTGGCGCTCGCGGCGGTCAAGGACCAGCTCGCCGACCAGGAGACCAGATACGTCTCGGCGACCGGCCGTCTGAACCATCGCCTGGAGCTGCTCGGCCAGTTCGACCGGCAGACCGCCGACGGCGCCCGCGACCTCGATCGGCAGACCGCCGAGCTGGCCAAGACGAAGGATCGGCTGGCCGCGATCGAGTCCGACCTGATCGACAAGCAGACCGCACGCGCCCAGGTCGAGGTCGAGCTGGCTCAGGCCCAGCGCAGCCAGTCGCAACAGGCCGCCGAGCTGGCGCGCACCCAGCAGCACCTGACCGCGACCCAGACCGAACTCAACCAGGTCGAAGGCAAGCTCTCGCACGCCGTGCTGGCGACCGAGGTCGTCGACCTGACCGCCCGGCACGACGATCTGACCAAGCAGGTGGCCGCGCTGGACGCGGACATCAAGCGCAAGGGGCCGCTTGCCGAGAGCGCGATCGCGCTGACCAAGCGGGTGTCCGAGCTGCAGGACCAGATCGTCGACCTGACCCGTGATCGCGAGCAGACGGCGAGCGAGCTCCAGCGCACCCAGTCCGACCTCCGCCTCGCGGAGGCCGATCGCAAGCTGGCCGCCGACGAATACGCGAAGCTGGTCGACAAGGTCAGCGATCTGCGCGGCCAGAAGGGCGATCTCGAGGTCAAGCTGGAAGAGCTCGGCGTCGAGGTGAAGCACCAGGATTCGGTGTTTGCGACCCTCGAGGTGCTGAAGAAGGAGCAGGACTTCCTGCGCGGGCTGGTCGGCAGCATGCTCGACGATGGCAAGACGGCGCGCCAGCAGGTCGACGACCTGCGGGTCGAGAGCGCCTCCCTGCTGGCGCAGCGGCTCGAGCTCCAAAAGGACCTGGCGAGCAAGCAGGCGCAGGTCGAGATCCTGGACAAGGCGATCGTGGCCAAGGACCAGGAGGTGGACGGCGCCGGGCGCGGCGTGCGCAACGCGCGATCGTTCTGAGGTCGGCCGCGAGCTTCGCAACCATCGGCTCGCATCCCGCGGGTTGGTGGTCGCCAGCCGGTTGCGACGCCGGTCGTCGTCGGGCGCAAATCGGCAAAATTCGAGCCGATTTTGCTTGTCTAGGCGCGGCGGCTGCCGCTAGACTTCGCTCGTTCATAGAAATCGGGGCGCCCGGACGATCGGCAATCATCGCCGTCATCGGATCGGTGTCGCTAGATTTCGCCTGTTCATGAAAATCGGGACGCCCGGGCGATCGGCAATCATGGCCGCCATCGAACCGGGACGGCAAGGAGGGCGTCACGCAATCCGTGTCCCGGGTTGCGGGCGCAGAACCAGCTGGGAGAGCTGATCATGCGAAGAGGGTGGCTACTGACCGGCGCGGGTGCCGTTGGGCTGCTGGCGCTTTCGATGTCTGCACAGGCCAACGAAGAACTGATGGTCATGCAGAACAATCCGGCCAACTGGGCCATGCCGCTGGGTAACTACAGCAGCACGCGCTACAGCGATCTGGCCCAGATCAACAAGAGCAACGTCAAGGACCTGCAAGTCTCCTGGACCTTCTCGACCGGGGTGCTGCGCGGTCACGAGGGCGGTCCATTGGTGATCGGCGACGTGATGTACATCGTCGCACCGTTCCCCAACACCGTCTACGCGCTCGACCTGAACGATGTGGGCAAGGTGATCTGGAAGTACGAGCCGAAGCAGGACCCGGACACGATCCCGGTGATGTGCTGCGATACGGTCAATCGCGGCGCCGCCTATGGTGACGGCAAGATCTTCGTGCATCAGGCCGACACGACCCTGGTGGCCCTCGACGCCAAGACCGGCGAGGTCGTCTGGAGTGCGGTCGACGGCGACCCGAAGAAGGGTGAGACCGGGACCAGCGCGCCGATGGTGATCAAGGACAAGGTCCTGGTCGGGATCTCGGGCGGCGAGTTCGGCATCCCGGGCCGCATGACCGCCTACGACATCAAGGACGGCAAGAAGGTCTGGAGCGCCTATTCGAGCGGTCCGGACGATCTGACCCTGTTGGATCCGGAGAAGACCACCATGCTCGGCCAGCCGGTCGGCAAGGACTCCGGCACCGCCACCTGGGAAGGCGATCAGTGGAAGATCGGCGGCGGCGCGACCTGGGGCTGGATGTCCTACGATCCGGACCTCAACCTGGTCTACTACGGCTCCGGCAATCCCTCGACCTGGAACCCGGTGCAGAGGCCTGGTGACAACCGCTGGTCGATGACGATCTTCGCCCGCGATCCCGACACCGGCATGGCCAAGTGGGTCTATCAGATGACGCCCCACGACGAGTGGGACTATGACGGCGTCAACGAGATGGTGCTCACCGACCTCAACGTCGGCGGCCAGATGCACAAGGCCCTGGTCCACTTCGACCGCAACGGCTTCGGCTACACCCTGGACCGTGAGACCGGGGCGCTGCTGGTCGCCGAAAAGTACGATCCGGCGGTCAACTGGGCGACCAACGTCGACATGGAGACCGGCCGGCCGCAGGTGGTGCCGCGCTACTCGACCGGCCATCAGGGCGAGGACGTCAACACCACCAACATCTGCCCGGCGGCGCTCGGCTCCAAGGACCAGCAACCGTCGGCCTACTCGCCCCGGACCGGCCTGTTTTACGTGCCGACCAACCACGTCTGCATGGACTACGAGCCGTTCGCGGTCTCCTATACCGCCGGTCAGCCCTACGTTGGCGCCACGCTCAGCATGTACCCGGCGCCGGGTGGCACGAATCTCGGCAACTTCATCGCCTGGGATGCGACCAAGGGCCAGATCGCGTGGTCGAACCCGGAGCCGTTCTCGGTCTGGAGCGGTGCTCTTGCGACCGCGGGCGACGTCGTCTTCTACGGCACCCTCGAGGGCTATCTGAAGGCGGTCGACGCCAACACCGGGCAGGAGCTGTATCGCTTCAAGACCCCGTCCGGGATCATCGGCAACGTCAACACCTGGATGCACAATGGCAAGCAATACGTCGGCGTGCTGTCGGGTGTCGGCGGCTGGGCGGGCATCGGCCTCGCGGCCGGCCTGACCGAGGATACCGCGGGCCTGGGCGCGGTCGGCGCGTACAAGGCGCTGTCCAACTACACCCAGCTCGGCGGCGTGTTGACCGTGTTCACGCTGCCCGACTGATCGGAGCCAGTCGTCGCGCGCGCGGCCCGGCATTGCTTTCTCGGGCGATGCCGGGCGCCCGCCTTCGACGGGCGCCATCCTCCCGCCCGGCCGCCGGCCGCGGCACGGGAGCAAGAAACGACAGGATTGGTGGAGGTGTGTGTCTGGCCATGTCCGACATGACCCGGTGTCGCCGCGCAGCAGCGCTACTCATGCTCGCCTTCGGCGTCGCGACCCTTGGCCTGAGCTCGGTGGTCCGGGCCGATAAAGCCGAGGCGCCCGCCTGGGAGGACAAGCCCTACAACGTGGTCGACGGCAAGGTCGACCCGGCCACCTACAACGGCTACCGTCGCTACGACAACTCCTGCCTGCGCTGCCATGGCCCCGATGGCGCCGGCAGCTCCTACGCGCCGTCGCTGGTCAATTCGCTCAAGCAGATCGGCTACGAGAAATTCGTCGAGACCGTCATCTACGGCAAGAAGGACGTCAGCACGAGCCAGCAGCTGGTGATGCCGGCGTTCGGCGAGGTCGAGGACGTCGTCAACTATCTCGACGACATCTATACCTACCTCAAGGCGCGCTCCGACGGCGTGGTCGGCCGCGGCCGGCCCGAGCGGATGGCGAATTAGGCGGGCGATGCGGGCGCGCGGAGAGGTCGCGACATGGTGAAGGCAGCTGCGGCGGTCCTGGGCGCCCTGGCGCTCGGTGGGGTCGTGACCAGCGCTTGGGCTCAGGTCGGGGAGCTGGTCGATCGGAGCAAGCTCAGGGTCTGCGCCGATCCGAGCGATCTGCCGTTCTCCAACCAGGCCGGCGAGGGCTTCGAGAACCGGATCGCCGAGCTGCTGGCCGCCAAGCTCGGGGTCCAGCTGACCTACACCTGGTATCCGCAGAGCATGGGCTTCGTGCGCAACACGCTCAATGCGGGCGCCTGCGACGTGGTCATCAACGTCCCGGCGCCCAACGGGCTGATGCAGAACACCAACCCCTACTACCGTTCGAGCTATGCGCTGGTCCAGCGCGCCGATGCCAACTCCAAGGTCACATCGCTGCACGATCCGATGCTCGCCGACCGGCAGATCGGTGCGGTCGCCGGGACCCCGCCGGTGACCCTGCTGGCGCAGCAAGGCCTGCTGCGCAAGCTCAAGCCCTATCAGCTGATCGTCGACACCCGCTTCGACAACTCGGGACGGCAGATGGTCGAGGACGTCGCCGCCGGGGTGATCGACGTCGGCATCCTCTGGGGTCCGATCGCGGGCTATTGGGCCAAGCAGCAGAAGGTCCCGCTCGAGGTCACGCCGCTGACCGGCGAGGAGAAGGGTCTGCGTCTGGACTTTCGGATGTCGATGGGGCTGCGGCGCAACGAGCCGAACTGGAAGCACGACCTGAACGACTTCCTGGCTGCCAATGGCGACGCGATCCAGGCGATCCTTCTGGACTATGGCATCCCGTTGCTCGACGACCAGGGGCAGCCGATCGCGGCCAAGGACAAGCGGCAGGGCATGCTCGAGACGGTGCCGGAACCGGCGGGCTACCGCCTTGCCGACTACCGGGCGCCGGTGCCGGCGTCGCTCGCGGGCGCCAGAGTGGTGACCACGGCCGAGCTGCAGGCGCTGACCGCCGGCGGTGCGGTGCGGTTGATCGACGTCCTGCCGGCGCCGCGCGAGCCCGCCAACCGGCCGGCCGGCAGCGTCTGGCGGCCGGCGCCCCGCGACGACATCCCCGGCAGCGTCTGGCTGCCGAACGTCGGCTACGGCGAGCTTTCGGCCGAGTTCGAGACCTGGTTCCGCGACAATCTGGCGCGCATGACCGAAGGCGACCGATCGCGGCTGCTCGTCTTCTACTGCAAGGCGAACTGCTGGATGTCGTGGAACGCCGCCAAGCGGGCGCTCGCCTATGGCTACGACCAGGTGGTCTGGTATCCGGACGGCACCGACGGCTGGCGGGCGGCGGGGCTGCCGCTGGTCGCCGCCGAGCCGGTGCCGATGCCGGATTTCCTGCCGCTCGGAGACCGTTCGGCGGCGGCCGGCGAAGGCTCGGGCTGAGGCCGCCCGGGCTGGCGGACGCGCCTGCAAGTTGTCTTATCAGATGGGCTGATTGGATCGACAAGAACATACGATTGGACCTGATCGATACCAGTGACTATGTTACTCTGTCCGATCAGTGTTGGGGGGTGTCCCCCCGGTTTGAAGAGATGGCGGCCGATCACGGCCGCGCGAACGAGGAGGCAGTCATGCAGTGGACGACCCCGAAGATCGTCGAGATCGCCTGCGGTTGCGAGATCAACGCTTACTTCCCGGCCGATCTCTGAGCCGGTAAGCTACGCAGGGGGCGGCGCGGCGCAGGCGCCCGCCGCCCCGGTGGCTGCCAACGATGTCGAATTTATCTGAGCCGGTGATGAGCTCGCCGGCGGCGCAGGAGGTTGCGCCGCCGGTGTCGTTGTTGGCCGAGCTCACCCACCGATGCCCGTTGCAGTGTCCCTACTGCTCCAATCCGCTCGCGCTCGAGAAGGCCGCGGCCGAGCTGGACACCAGCACTTGGCGGCGGGTGATCGAGGAAGCCCATGCGCTGGGCGTCCTGCAGACCCATTTCTCGGGCGGCGAGCCGACGCTCCGGCCGGACCTTCCGGAGCTGATCCGGCATGCGAGCGGGCTTGGCCAGTACACCAACCTGATCACCGCCGCGGTGCTGCTCGATCAGGCCAAGGTCGACGCGCTCGCCGATGCCGGCCTCGATCACGTCCAGGTCTCGATCCAGGACAGCGAGCCCGCCAACGCCAACCGGATCGGCGGCTACAAGGACGGCCACGCGAGGAAGCTCGCGGTCGCGGGCATGGTCAGGGCCGCGGGCCTGCCGCTCACGATCAACGCCGTGGTCCACCGCCAGAACCTCGAGCGTCTCGACGCCATCATCGAGCTCGCGGTCGAGCTCGGCGCCAGGCGGCTCGAGGTCGCGCACGTCCAGTACTATGGCTGGGCGCTGGTCAACCGCGCGGCGCTGATGCCGACCCGCGAGCAGACCGAACGCTCGATCGAGCTGGTCGAGGCGGCGCGGGCGCGCCTCAAGGGCGTGCTCGTGATCGACTATGTGGTCCCCGACTACTACGCCCGCTATCCCAAGCCCTGCATGGGCGGCTGGGGCAAGCAGAACCTGAACGTCACGCCCTCGGGCAAGGTTTTGCCATGTCACGCGGCCGAGGGCATCAGGACGCTCCGCTTCGACAACGTCAAGGAGCGCTCGCTCGCCGAGATCTGGTACCACGGCGAGGCCTTCAACGCCTTCCGCGGCACCGACTGGATGGCCGAGCCCTGCCGGAGCTGCCCGCGCAAGCTCACCGACTTCGGCGGTTGTCGCTGCCAGGCGTTCGCGATGACCGGCAGCGCCGAGGCGACCGACCCCGCCTGCTCGCTCTCGCCCCGGCACCAGGAGCTGGTCGCGACCGCGGTCCGCGAGGCCGGGGCCCCGCCGCCTGAGTTCGTCTATCGGCGCCCCGGCAACGCGGCGCGCGCGGCCGCGCAGGCGATGGCGCCGGCCGAGTGAGGCGGGGCCTTAGGGTGTCGCGCCCGGCCTACGACTTGCCGGCGCGGTAGACGGCGAGCGCCTCCTCGAGATCTTCCCGCTCCTGACAGTCGGGCTGCTTGCCGCCAGCGCTGGCGGCAAGGCGTTGGCATTCCTCGTCGAGCCGGTCGAGCATCGCCTGGGCGTCCTGCGGACGATCCATCTCGAGATAGGCTTCGCCCAGATACTCGAGCGCGCCCCGGTTGTGCGGGTTCAACTTCAGCGCCTGGTCGTAGGACACGAGCGCGCGGTTGTAGTCGCCGAGCTTGCGGTAGGCAAAGCCCGAGAGGTTGTAGGCCTCGTCCTCCCACGGCCGCGCCTCGATCACCTTCGCCATATGATCGATCACGCCTTGCCAGTCCTGCCGGTCGAACGCCGCGCGCCCGGCCGCGTACTCGTCCGACCCGACCGCCGCCGGCGCCTCGCCACCGCCGCTCATGACCGCCCCGGCCGGTGCCGCGGCGGCCATCATGGTCAGGAGCCCGAGCAAGACGAGACTGGGCACCGATCGCATGGCTATCCTCCCGCTCCAGGGCGGAGCATTCTATACGCGGGCACCGACAATCGGTAGGCTCAAGGGCCGCTCGGGGGCGGGCGGCCAGCCGACGGAGACCAGGCCAGATGTACGAGCTGATCGTGATCGCATGCCTGCTGAACCAGCCGGCCAAATGCGAGGAGTTCGATCTTCCCTTCCAGCAGGCGACGGACGCGCTGCACTGCGCGCAGGAGGCGCAGTTCCAGCTGGTCCGCTTCGCCGAGGAGCGGCCCGAATGGGAGATCCGCCGCTGGACCTGCGGCCTGCCCAAAGCCTGAGGCGGGCGTCCTGGCAAGCGGGCAGGGGATGGCTATGGCGCGATGGCTCAAGGAGGGAATCAGCCAGGCGGCGGCGGACGAGGCCGACGCCCGGGTGCGCGCGACCGTCACCGGCATCCTCGACGACGTCAAGGCGCGGGGCGACGATGCGGTGCGGCAGCTGTCGGAGAAGTTCGACCACTGGTCGCCGCCGAGCTTCCGTCTGAGCCCCGAGGAGATCCTGGCCTGCGTCGCCTCGCTCGGCGCCGGCGTGGTCCACGACATCGAGTTCGCCCAGGCGCAGATCCGCGCCTTTGCCGAGGTTCAGAAGGCAGCGCTCCAGGACGTCGAGGTCGAGACCCTGCCGGGCGTGATCCTCGGCCACAGGAGCATCCCGGTGCAGTCGGTCGGCTGCTACGTGCCGGGCGGCAAGTATCCGATGGTCGCGTCCGCCCACATGAGCGTCGTCACCGCCAAGGTCGCGGGCGTGCCGCGGGTGATCGCCTGTGCGCCGCCCTACCAGGGCCGGCCGGCAGCCGCGATCGTCGCCGCGATGCATCTGGGCGGCGCCGACGAGATCTATGCGCTGGGCGGCGTCCAGGCGGTCGCGGCGATGGCCCTCGGCACCGCCACGATCGACCCGGTCGACATGCTGGTCGGCCCCGGCAACGCCTACGTCGCCGAGGCCAAGCGGCAGCTGTTCGGCCGGGTCGGGATCGACCTGCTGGCGGGCCCGACCGAGACCCTGATCATCGCCGACGACACGTCCGACGCCGAGATCTGCGCGACCGATCTCCTGGGCCAGGCGGAGCACGGCCCGACCTCGCCCGCGATCCTGCTGACCAGCTCCGAACGACTGGCGCGGGCAACCATGGTCGAGGTCGAGCGTCAGCTGCAGCATCTGCCGACCGCCGAGGTCGCCCGCCAGGCCTGGGTCGACTACGGCCAGGTGATCGTCGCAGCGGACGAGGCCGAGATGGTGGCGGTCGCCGATAAGATCGCGTCCGAGCACGTTCAGGTCATGACCCGCGACCCCGACTTTTTCCTCGAGCGCATGACCAACTACGGCGCGCTCTTCCTCGGCCCGATGACCAACGTCGCCTATGGCGACAAGGTGATCGGCACCAACCACACGCTGCCGACGAAGCGCGCCGCCCGCTACACCGGCGGCCTCTGGGTCGGCAAGTTCCTCAAGACCGTGACGTATCAGCGGGTGACGACCCCCGAGGCGAGCGCCATGATCGGCGCGTACTGCTCGAGGCTCTGCGCGCTCGAGGGCTTCGCCGGCCACCAGGAGCAGGCGGATCTGCGGGTGCGCCGCTATGGCGGCCGGAACGCATGAGCCAGCCGTCGTTCCGGCTCGATGGCCAGGTGGCACTGGTCAGCGGTGCCGGACGCGGGATCGGCCGGGGCTGCGCGCTGGCACTCGCCGAGGCCGGCGCCGAGGTGATCGCGCTCAGCCGGACCGAGTCCGAGCTTTTGACACTTGTCGGCGAGATCGAGGCGGCAGGCGGGCGGGCGCGGGCGCTGGTCTGTGACGTCACCGACACGGCTGCGGTCCGCGCCGCGATCGAGAACCTGGAAAAACTCGACGTGCTGGTCAACAACGCCGGCAGCAACCAGCCGCAACCGTTCCTCGAGGTCGAGGACGCGGTGCTCGACCGGCTCCTGACCCTGAACTTCCGGGCGGCCTTCGTGGTCGCGCAGGCGGCGGCGCGGGTCATGGCGCGGACCGGCGGTGGCGCGATCGTCAACATGTCCTCGCAGATGGGCCACGTCGGCGGCGCGACCCGCACGGTCTACTGCGCGACCAAGCACGCGATCGAGGGCCTGACCAAGGCGATGGCGATCGATCTCGCCCCGCACCGGATCCGGGTCAACACGGTCGCGCCCGACCTTTGTCGAGACGCCGCTCACCCGCCCGTTCTTCGACGACCCGGCGTTCAAGACCGCGGTCCTCGACCAGATCCTGTTCGGCCGGCTGGCGCGGATCGAGGAGATCGCGGCCGCGGTCGTCTACCTCGCCTCGCCCGCGGCCGCGATGATCACCGGCACCAGCCTGCTGGTCGACGGCGGCTGGACCGCCCACTAGGTCTGGCCATGCTTGCGGGACAGCTCGCGCTGATCGTCGCCGCGCTGTTCGCGGGCGCGGCGCTCTACATCAATGTCGCCGAGCAGCCTGCCCGTCTGCGCCTCGACGACCGCGCCCTTCTGACCCAGTGGCAGCCCGCCTATCAACGCGGCTTCGCGATGCAGGCGCCGCTCGCGATCATCGGCTTTCTCCTCGGCCTGTTGGCATGGTGGCAGACCGACGACTGGCGCTGGCTGCTCGGCGCCAGCGTGCTGGTCGCGAACTGGCCCTACACGCTCCTCGTCATCATGCCGACCAATCGCAGGCTCATGGTTACGGCACCGGCCGACGCCGGGCCCGAGAGTCGCGCCCTGATCGAGACGTGGGCGGCGCTGCACGCGGGCCGCAGCGCGCTCGGCGTCGCCGCGACCCTGATCTTTCTGTGGGCATCCCTGAGCTGAACCGCTGCCTCGCCCTCCGAGATCGCTCCGAGCCGGGGCCAACCCGGGAGGCTTGCCTCCCCGCCGGATCTGGCGGATAGCAGGAGGAACACCACGGAAGGGGGAGGCCGCGATGATCCGTCGAAGCAGGCTGGCTACTATGGCGGTTGCGCTGATCATGACCGTCGCTGGTCCCGCCCTGGCTACCGACGACCAGAGCAGTTCGACCACGGTCAGCCCACGGGTTCCGAGATCGGTCACCCGCGAACTGATCGCGGGCTCGCCAGGAGTTCTTCGCGATCTGCCATGATCAAACCTACGCGCTCTGCGCCGTCGCGAGCTGCTACGTCTACAATCAGATTGCCTATTGCAAGTGCGACGTCGAGAACGGCGACAGCATCAGCCTGCCCTTCGCGGTCGATGGCGAGAATGTCTGTGACGTCAACGCCAATGGCCCCGCCAATGGCTACATGGTCAGCACGTTTCGTTTGCCCAACTCGGTCTTGGCGGGCGGGAACATGGCTCTGTACACCTGCCCGGCCGGCAAGTCGGACGGCGCCTACGCCCAATGCGACGGCGGTTTCTGCTTCACCAGCACCGAAGCCGGTCCCTCGTTTCCGGGCTCCGATGAGCCGCTCGCGGCCAACCAGATCATCTGCTCCTGTCCGATCACGGTCGCGGACCCCGACACGGCCAGCTTCGGCTATCAGATTGCGGGCCCCTATCCTTGTGAGGCCGACTTCTTCAAGAACTGCCAGAGCGCCGACACCAACAAAAGGACTGGCACCACGATACCGGTCGGCGCACCAACGGGATCGGCACGAAATCCTGACCCTCCTGCTGGATGGCCCACCGGTGCCACCGATCAACCGGTGCCCGTCGCCGAGGCAGGGTGGCTGACGCCAACCGCAGGGGGGCGAAGGTGGTTGAAGCCAGCGAGAACGTCGGCCTCTCGATCGGAGCCGCTTCGTGCACGGCCGGCGGGACGGAGCACTTTACCGGCAAATGATGTGGGCGGTTCAGCTCGAGGGGAGAGATCCAATGAAGCCGTTCTGGGTGTTCGCCATCATCGGGCCGCTGCTGCTGATCAACTCGGGCGCCGCGCCCGCGGCCGGCGCGGCCAACCCCTTGACGGCCGCGGAGCAGGCGATGCTGGAGGAGCTGCTCGGCAGCGGCGTCGTGGGCGAGCCGGTCGCCGGCGGCCCCGCTGACGCCGGCGTTCGCGCCGCTGCGCGACGGCACCTGGACCTATCGGATCGCCAGCGGCAAGGACGAGGGCCAGACCGAGCAGCACGTCGTCAAACGGCTCGAGCGCGACCCCTCGGGCACCAGCTGGCGCTATGCGGTCGGCACCAAGGAACTCCTGTTCATCAAGCAGCTGGAGAACGGCGACCTCACCTTCGTCACCGAGGAGGACTCGCCCAGGGGGTGATTGTCCGCTACAACCCACCCGAGCCGGGTCTGCTCGTCGGTCTGGCACCGGGCGACGCTCACAGCTCGTCGATCGCCGTCCAGGTCTCCGACCTGAGCAGCCCGGAGGTCGTGAGCCACAAAGGCATGCTCGACGTCACCTACAGCTACCTCGGGGCCTACAAGGTCACCACGCCCGCCGGGGCTTACGACGCCGCCCTGATCAAGTGGGCCTACAAGGGCAAGATCGGGCCCGCGAAGGTCGACGACACCCAATACCGCTTCTTCGCCGAGAAGGTCGGCATGGTCGCGAGCGTCGACAAGCTCGATGTCTCGGCCTTCCTCCTCTATCAGCACCACTCGAAGTCCGGCAAGCTGCTCGCCCAGGCGCCGCAGTAGCCAAGGACGATCTCAGCCCCGGCGTCGGTCCGCCTCACGCCATCGCGCGGAAGGTGAGGTTGATGCGCGGGCCCACCGCTTGCGGCGGTCTTGGGCAGCTGGTGCAGCCAGTGGTGCTGGGTCGCGCCGGCCATGATCAGGCAGGAGCCGTGCGGCAGGTCCAGGGACAGCCGCTCGCCGGTGCGGCGGTGCTTGAGCTGGAAGCGGCGGACGGCGCCGAGCGAGAGGCTGGCGATCACCGGGTTCTGGCCGAGACCCGGCTCGTTGTCGGCGTGCCAGGAGACGCTGTCCCGGCCGCTCCGATAGAGGTTGAGGAGCACGCTGTTGAAGGACTGGCCGGCCAGCGCCTCGGCCGTTTCCCTGAGTTCAAGCAGGGCGGGCGTCCAGGGCGCCGGTTCCATCCGGATGCCGCTGTAGACGTAGCCCGCCTGGCCGTGCCAGGCGGTGAGCCGGGGGATCGGCAGCCGCCGCCCCATCACCGTCGCCACCTCCTGACGCCAGGCGACCGTGCTCTGGAGCTCCTCGAACAGCCGATCGGCGCCGCCCGCGCGAGCGCGTCCGGCTGGAGAAAAACCGCGCCGTCGCGGGGCAAAAGGTTCGGCGGCGCCGCGCTAGCGGCTGCGGAACAGGCGATCGCCCTGCTCATCGATGATCTGTTGCGCCTTGGTGATCGAGAAGGCGACCGCATCGTCCTTGCTGGCGTGGGTGTCGACCCGGATGAAGCGATGCTCCTTGACGCCGTCCTCGAAGGTCTTGGCGATCACGCCCGCGGTGTTCCAGCCCGAGGCCTGGCGTTGGGGCGCGGGCGTGATCTGGTAGCCGTGGTACTCGACCGGCTCGCCGGTCGCCGCCACGCCGTCGGCACCGCCGGCGCCGCCGAACAGACCGCGCAGCGTGTCCAGGATGCCCATCATGCATCTCCCGCTCGCTGGTGGCGGGACAATAGACGCCCCGCTCGCTTGCCGGACCCATGCTACCGACAGGCCGCGGCGCTGCCTAGCGCGTCTCGATCGTCCGCGGCGCCCGGCGCGGGAACTCTGCATGGCATCGGCCGTTGTTGCAGGACCTGGCGCGTAGGGGAGCCCATGGCCAAGGACCACGGATCAGAAATCAAGGACGAACTCAAGAAGCAGGCAGCGCGCATGAGCAGCGGCAAGCTCGTCGACGCGGTCCGCCACCATTGAGGAAGGAACGCGCGGAGCCAGCGACGCTGGCTGCCGGGCCGCCGGCAGGGGTGCGGCCGGTGCCGGTCACCGATGGGCGCGGCGCAGGCGCCGTCGTCTGGCTGCTCGCGCCGATCGCCCTGATCCTCTGTGCGGCAGCGCTCAAGCTGTCTGCGGCGGTCACCACGCCGCTCGCTCTGGCGTATTTTCTGGCGGTCCTGATGCAACCGGTGCAGGTCTGGCTGCGGAGCAAGCTGCCGCGCTGGCTGCGCTGGCTCGCCGTGCCGCTGACCATGCTGAGCGTGGTCGCGGTGCTGGCGCTGGCGATCAGCATCTTGTCCCTAAGCCTCGAGCCGGTCATCAGCCGGGGACCGGACTATGCGCAGCGGTTCCAGGATTGGCTGGATGGCGCGCTCGGTTGGGCTAGCGCCCACGGTGTCCAGCTGCCGCAGGCCGGCGAGCTCGGCAGCAAAAGCCTCAGCACACTGGCACAACACCTGCCGACCGGCCTCAATCTGGTCGGAGGGGCCGCAGGCCTGGCGGTGCTGATCTTCTTCTTCGCCCTGCTCATGCTGCTCGAAGCCGACGTCTGGGAGCGCAAGGCCGCGGCGGCCTTCGGGCACTCCGAGGAGATGCGCGAAGCGGGCGAGACGATCGGCCATAAGGTCCGCTGGTACCTACTGGTCCGGAGCTTCTCAGGCGCGCTCTCCGGCCTCCTGGTCGGACTTTGGCTGTGGCTGATCGGCGTCGATTTCGCCCTCCTCTGGGGGGTTATGTTCTTTCTGTTCAATTACGTCCCCACGGTCGGCTCGATCGCTGTCGGTATTCTGGCGGTGCTGGTCGCCCTCCTGCAGCTCGGGCCCGTCTGGGCGGCGGTCGCGGCCGCCGGGATGATCGCGATCGACCAGGCGATCGGCAACGTGCTCGATCCGCATCTGCAGGGCCGGACGCTCGACATCTCACCGTTGGTGGTGCTGGTGTCGGTGATCTTCTGGGGCTGGATCTGGGGCGTCCCGGGCATGCTGCTGGCGGTGCCGATGACCGCGACCCTGATCACGCTCTGCGAGCAGGTGCCGGCGCTGCAGCCGATCGCGACCTTGATGAGCGGCGGCAATCCGCGCGGGCGCGACTGAGCCGCTCGGCCTGCGCCTTCCCTTCGATCGCCGAATTCTCGCATAACGGGCTGGCGCCGCCGACGGGTCGCGCGATCGAGGGGTGGCGATGCAGGACGGGGCCGCGCTGATCGGCATCGACTGGGGCACGACCTCGTTTCGCGGCTACCGGATCGATGCGGCTGGCGGCGTTCTCGCAACCAGGACGGCGGCCGCCGGGATTCTCAAAGTTGAAGGCGGCGCGTTCGAGGCTGTCCTGGAACGTGAGATTGGCCCCTGGCTCGCGGCTGCACCGGGCCTGCCGGTGGTCGCCTCGGGCATGATCACCTCGCGCCAGGGCTGGGTCGAGGTGCCGTATTGCGCCTGCCCCGCCGGCAGCGCCGAGCTCGCGAGCGCGCTCCTGCGCCACGGGACCGCCGCCGGGCGCGTGATCCACTTCGTGCCGGGGCTGTCGCTGGTCGGCGCCGACGGCGTCCCCGACGTGATCCGCGGTGAGGAGACCCAGATCATCGGTGAGCTTGGCGGCGAGCGCGCGCGCCGGGCGTTCGTCTTGCCGGGCACCCACAGCAAATGGGTCTACGCCGAGGGCGGCCGGATCGTCTGGTTCGCGACCTTCATGACCGGCGAGTTGTTCGCGGTGCTCAAAGACCACAGCATCCTCGGCCGGCTGATGGCGGGCGAGACGGCGGACGAGGCCGCTTTCGCGCGCGGCCTGGGCTATGCCCGGGCGGGCCCGGGCGGGCTGCTCAAGCGGCTGTTCAGCGCGCGCACCCTCGGCCTGTTCGACCGGCTGCCGGCGAGTGGCGTCGCCTCCTATCTCTCCGGCCTCTTGATCGGCAGCGAGATCGCCGAGGCGCAGGGGTGCCTGCCGGAGCTGCCGGGCGAAGGGGAGATCACCGTGATCGGCGCCTCTGAGCTGGCCGAGCGGTACCGGCTCGCGATCGAGGCCGCAGGCTTGCGGGCGCGGGCCGGGCAGGCGGAAGCCGGGGCGCGCGGTCAGCTGCGGATCGCCCGGTCGGCGGGGTTGGTGTCGTGAACGAGCTGCAGGCCAGACTCGCGCCCTTGCCGCTGGTCGCGATCCTGCGCGGCCTCCGGCCGGATGAGGCGATCGCCATTGGCGAGGCGCTGCTCGAGGCCGGCTTGGTCGCGATCGAGGTGCCGCTCAACTCGCCCGAGCCGCTGGCGAGCATCGAGCGCCTGGCCCTGGCGTTCGGCGGGCGGGCGCTGATCGGTGCCGGCACCGTGCTGCGACCGGCGGCGGTCGGGGAGGTGGCGGCAGCCGGCGGCCGGCTGGTCGTCATGCCCCATGGCGATCCGGCGATCATCCGCGCGGCCAAGGCATCGGGGCTCTTCTGCGTGCCCGGGGTCGCAACCCCGACCGAGGCGTTCGCGGCACTCGCGGCCGGCGCCGATGCCCTCAAGCTGTTCCCGGCCGAGGCTCTGCCGCCCAAGGCGGTCAAGGCGTGGCGTGCCGTGCTGCCGACGGACGTCTGGGTGCTGCCGGTCGGCGGCATCGCGCCCGAAAGCATGGCGGCGTATCGCGCGGCCGGCGCCAACGGCTTCGGCCTCGGCTCGGCGCTCTATCGGGCCGGCATGAGCGCGGCCGAGGTCGCGAGCACCGCCAGAGCGTTCGTCGGCGCCTGGCACGCCCGGAACAGTCCCTGACCGGTCAGCAGACCAGCTGGTCCGGCCTCGGTAGCCCGCAGGTGGCGGCGGCGTAGCTGCGCTGCTCGCCCGGCCGGATCGGCTTGTCGTCGAGGCGCGCGAGGCCGAGATACTGGACGTGCACCCGGGCGAGGCCCTGGTCCTCGAAGCCGAGTTCGCGCGCCGCCGCCCGCGACAGATCGATCACGCGGTTCTTCACGAACGGCCCGCGGTCGTTGACCCGCAGCACCAGGCTGCGGCCGTTCTCGAGGTTGGTGACCCGCACCAGGCTTGGCAGCTGCAGGGTCGGGTGGGCCGCGGTCAGCGCATCGACATCATAGATCTCGCCGTTCGCGGTCTCGTGGCCGTCGTAGGAGGCGCCATACCAGGACGCGATCCCGGTCGCCTCGTAGCTGTTGACGAGCTTCGGGTAGTACCACTTGCCGTCGACCTGATAGGGCGCGCCGACCTTGAAATGCGGGCCGGACCCGGGCGGGGTGCTGCTGCAGCCGGCGAGTGCCACGAGCGCGCCGAACAGAGCCCCGTAGCCGAGGCTGATCCATCGCCTGCCCGATCCCGGCACCCACTGCATAGAAGGAGCTCCCCGCCTGAAAGGTCCATAAAAAACACAACAAATTGTTTCGGGCAATCCGCCCGGGCCACAGTCGGGTATGTTGCGGCCGAAAATGCGCCCGCCGGCAGGCGCGGTTGTCGCCCGGCGCGTCCGAGCGTAGCTTGGCCAAGCGTGATCCGGGGGGAAAAAGCGGATGAAGATCGGCATCGTCGGCAGTGGGGCCATGGGCTCGGTCTACGGCGCGCTCCTGGCCGCCGCCGGCAACGAGCTCTGGCTGTTCGACCGCTGGCGGGAGCACGTCGACGCGATGCGCGCGGCGGGCTCCGCTGCGCCGGCGCGAGCGGCGACCGGACGGTCCGGGTCAACGCGACCACCGATGCCGCCGAGGCCGGGCCCTGCGAGCTGGCGATCGTCGCGACCAAGGTCATGGACATCGAGGCGGGCGTCGGCGCGGCAAAGCCGATGATCGGGCCCGAGACGCTGGTCCTGACGATCCAGAACGGGCTTGGCAACGTCGAGCGCATTCAACGCGTGCTGAGCCCGGAAAACCTCCTGTTTGGGATCGCCGGCGGCTTCGGTGCCGAAATGATCGGTCCCGGCCACGTCCACCACAACGGCATGGAGGCGATCAACCTCGCCGAGCTGAAGGGGGGAATCACGCCGCGCCTCGAGCGGGTCGCCGAGGTCTGGCGCCAGGCGGGCTTCAAGGTCGCGACCTTCGAGGACCTCTGGCCGGTGGTCTGGAGCAAGTTGATCGCCAATGTCGCGCTCAGCGCGGTCTGCGCCGCGACCGGCATGCGGTCCGGCCAGGCGCGGGCGAACGAGTGGGCCTGGGGGATCGCCAAGGCCTGCATCAACGAGGCGGCCACCGTCGCCGCCGCCAAGGGCATCAAGCTCGCCTACGACGACCCGGTGCAATGGGTCTCGGACTTCGTCGCCAAGATCCCGAACTCGCGCCCGTCGATGTACCAGGACCTGCTCGCCGGCCGGCGCTCGGAGATCGACACGATCCAGGGCGGCGTGGTCGCCGAAGGCGCCAGGCTCGGCGTCCCGACCCCGACCTGCGCCTTCATGGTTCAGTTCGTGAAGGCCCTCGAGGCCAAGCACCAGGCCCACGGCGACTCCTACCGGGCGCTGTAGCGCGGAGAGCGTATTGCTGCGATGAGCGCTACGGTCGGATCACGACTGGAATATCGGTCCGGCTGAGATCGTGGCCTTTGAAGAGCAAGGGCTCGCCGGTTGCCGCGGCGAGCGCGTAGGTGCAGCAGTCGCCGAAATTGAGCGCCGCAGCATGATAGCCCTTGCCGTAGCGGCGATAGGCGTCACGCGCCAGGTCCAGCTGATGAGCGTTGAACGGGACCACGTCGATCCGGCCGCGATGCAGGAACAGATCCAGCTCGCGGCCGCCTGCAGGGCCCTTGCGTGCTTCGGCAACGATGCTGGTCTCGAGCACGGAAACCGCCGACATGATGCGCGTCGGGTCGGCGTCGATGGCGTCGGCGAAGGCCTCGTCCTCCCGTTCACCAAAGAGGATGACCAGGACAGCCGAGCTGTCGATCACCATGGCGAGCCCCCCCTACCGCGGCAGCCCGATCTCGTCGTAACCGAGGATCTCCTCAGCGGTGCGGAGATCGAGATCGGGCAGCGCCGCGCACCGGCGGCCAATCGCCAGCAGCTCGTCGCGGACGCGGGGCGCGGCACGCCGGCCCTCCTCACGCGCCAACTGCTCACGCAGCGCAACCGTGATCGCCTCGGTGATCGAGACACCGGTTCTGCTCGCGAGGTCCCGAGCTAGGCGCTCCGTCTCCGGGTTCTTGATGCTGACGGCCATCTTCCATACTCTGCCTGTCTTTCTACCTTCTACCTTCACGCTGAGTAAGTGAACTTGAATGCGCATGGCCATGCGCATATGGTTCCGCTCGGACCAGCGGAGAATGGCCATGGCTGCGCCTGTCTGCGACCCTAAGGCGCCCAAGAAGCCGGTCAATCTGTCGATCAACAGCGACCTGCTTCGTCAAGCCCGTGAGCTCGGGGTCAACCTGTCCAAGACCCTCGAAGGCCAGCTCGAGCAGCTGATCCGCGCCGAGCGCGCGCGCGCGCTGGCAGGAAGAGAACCGTGAGGCGATCGAGGCGCACAACCGCTTCGTCGAGAAGTACGGCCTCTTCAACGACATCCGAAAGCGGCTTTAGTGCCGCAGTTCGACGTCTACCGGAACCCCGCGCCGGCGAGCGAGGGGTTCCCCTACGTGCTCGACATCCAAGCCGACATCCTGCAACACCTGAATCTGCGGGTCGTGGTCCCGTTGGTTCGAGCAGACGCGGTCGATCCACCTATGCCGGGGTTGAATCCCGAGTTCGTCGTCGAGGAGAGCACGGTCGTCATGGCGACCACCCTGATCGGCGGCCTGCCGGCTCGCTGCCTGCGTGAGCCCGTCACCAACCTCGCCAGCCATCGCTACGACATCATCGGCGCGATCGATCTGCTGGTCACCGGCGTCTGAGCGCCAGCGGGCGTGACTCAGGAGCGGTAGTCGGCGTTGATCGCGATGTAGCCTGCGGTCAGATCGCACGTCCAGACCACAGCCGTGCCCGGGCCGCCGCCGACCACCACCTCGAGCAGGATCTCCTGGCCCTCGAGGTGGGCCACGACCGGGGTCTCGTCGTAGCCTTCGAGCCGGTGGCCGTCCTCGGCGATCGGGTGGCCGCCGAAGCGGATCGCGATCCGGCCGGGCTCGATCGGCTCGCCCGCCTTGCCGATCGCCATGGCCAGCCGGCCCCAGTTGGCATCGCCGCCGGCGATCGCGGTCTTGACCAGCGGCGAGTTGGCGATGCTGAAGGCGATCTTTGCCGCCGACTCTTGGGTCACCGCGCCCGCGACCCGGACCTCGATCAGCTTCCTGGCGCCCTCGCCGTCGCGCACCACCTGCAGGGCGAGATCGGTCATGACCTCGGCCAACGCGCTCCGAAAGCCCTCGAGCAGCGGGTCGTCGAGGCGCGCCGGAGCCGGATGGCGGGCCTGGCCGGTCGCGAACAGCAGCACCGTGTCCGAGGTCGAGGTGTCGCCGTCGACCGTGATCGCGTTGAACGAGCCGCGATTGGCCTCGACCAGCAGCGCCTGGAGCAGGCCAGCCGGCAGCGCCGCATCGGTGAACAGGAACGCGAGCATGGTCGCCATGTCGGGCTGGATCATGCCCGAGCCCTTGCAGATGCCGCAGATCGTGACCTCGCCATCGCCGATCGCGGTCCGCGCAGAGCTGCCTTTGAAGAAGGTGTCGGTGGTCGAGATCGCCGTGGCCGCGAGCTCCCAGGCGCCGGGCTCCAGGCTCGCCTCGAGCTCCGGCAATCTGGCGACCACGGCGCCGACATCGAGGCGCTCGCCGATCACCCCGGTCGAGGCGATGTAGATCTCCTCGGGCCGGGCGCCGAGCAGCTTGGCCGCGGCCTCGGCCTCGGTCCGGACGACGGCATCGCCCGCCGGGCCGACCATCACGTTCGCCTGACCGGCGTTGACCACCAGCGCGCGCGCTTGGCCATAGGGCAGGATCGCGCGGCACCAGCGCACCGGATGGCCCGGCAGCAGGCTCTTCGTGAACAGTCCCGCGACCGTGGAGCCTGGCGCCAGCTCGATCAGGGTCAGATCGGGTCGGCCGCGATAGCGGAGCCCGGCGGCGCAGGCGGCAAGACGCACCCCCGCGACCCTCGGCAGGTCCGGAAAGCATGCCGGTGCCAGCGGTGAGCGGGCAAGCGCCATCGCTGTTCCCTCCCAAAAAGCCGGGGTGCGCGAGGGCCTCGGTCACTCGGCTTTCGGCTTGGCCTCCGGCTGAGGCTCGGGCTGCTTGGCCTGGGGCTGCTCGGCCTGGGGCTGCTCGGCCTGGGGCTGCTCGGCCATCGGCGTGCCGTCGAGATTGAAGCGCTCGATCTTGGCGCCCTCGTGCAGGCCGGCGACCAGGGAGGTCACGATGTCACGGGCCACGTCCTGGCGCAGCTGCGCCTCGCTGTCCTCGAAGGTCGGCTCGACCGTCCGCCGATCGAGCACCATGATCACGTGCCAGCCGAACTGGGTCTGGACCGGCTCGGTGGTGATCTGGCCAGGCTGCAGCGCGAACGCCGCCTCGGCGAACTGGGGCACCATCTGGTCGCGCCGGAAGAAGCCGAGATCGCCGCCACTCTGCGCCGACGGTCCGGTCGATCGTTGTTGGGCGAGAGTGGCGAAATCGGCGCCCCCCTGCAGCTCCTTGATCACCGCCTTGGCCTCGTCCTCGCTCTTCAGGAGGATGTGGCGCGCATGGACCTCGGGCTGCGCGAAATTCGCGGTCTGTCTCAGCTGATCGTAGCGTTCGTGCAGCTTCGCATCGGTCGTGCCCTGGTCGATCTGGCGGCGGATCAGGGCATCGCGCAGCACGTTCGCCCGGGCCCGGTCGAGCGCGATCTGGACCGCGGGATCGGTTTCGAGATCCTGGCGCTCGGCCTCGTTGGCCAGCAGCTGGAAATCGACCACCCGGTCGAGCAGGACGCCAAACAGCACCTGCATGGGCATCTGCCGGAACTGCTCGGGCAGGCCACGCGCGGTTTCCTCGATCTGCGAGCGATGGACGGCGACGCCGTCGACGATCGCCACCACGGGGTCTGCATCCGTGGCTGGCTGCTGCGCCCGGACCGGGGCGCTCAACGCCAGGAGGCCGACGGCGGCGGCGACGAAGGACTTGACCAACATGAAGGGGCTCCAGGGACCAGTGCAGGATCGCGCGACATAAAGGCACAAGAGCGGGCGGCTCACAAGCGTTCGGCGGCGGCGCCGGGCGCCCGATCGGGCGCCCGATCGACTGGGGGTCGCGTTGACACTTCGGGGCAAACTGCCTATCTGACGGGGCAGTCTCGCCCTGTCTCGACCCGCCCCGGGAGGACCCTGCGCCCATGATCGGCGCTCTCGCCAAGCGGCTGTTCGGCTCCGCCAACGACCGCGTCATCAAGTCCCTCAAGAAGACGGTCGATGCCATCAACGCTCTGGAGCCGGAGCTGGAGGGGCTATCGGACGCCGATCTCAGGGCCCGGACCGATCGCTTCCGCGAGCGACTGGAAGCCGGCGAGACCCTCGACGACCTGATGATCGAGGCGTTCGCGACCGTGCGCGAGGCCTCCAAGCGGACCCTCGGCCAGCGCCATTTCGACGTCCAGCTGACCGGCGGCATGGTGCTCCATCAGGGCAAGATCGCCGAGATGAAGACCGGCGAAGGCAAGACCCTGGTCGCGACCCTCGCGGTCTATCTCAACGCGCTGACCGGCAAGGGCGTCCACGTGGTCACGGTCAACGACTATCTGGCCAGGCGCGATGCCGGCTGGATGGGCCAGATCTACCAGTTCCTCGGCCTCTCGGTCGGCTGCATCGTGCCCGGCCTCGAGGAGCCGGCGCGCAAGCAGGCCTACGCCGCCGACATCACCTACGGCACCAACAACGAGTTCGGCTTCGACTATCTCCGCGACAACATGAAGTTCGCGCCCGAGAGCCTGGTCCAGCGCGGCTTCAACTACGCGATCGTCGACGAGGTCGACAGCATCCTGGTCGACGAGGCGCGCACGCCGCTGATCATCTCGGGCCCGAGCGAGGAGAGCTCGGAGCTGTACCTGACCGTCGACAGCTACATCCCGAACCTCGAGCCCGACGACTACGAGAAGGACGAGAAGCAGCGGTCGGTCTCGCTGACCGAGAGCGGCGGCGAGAAGATGCAGGCCTGGCTGGCCGAGGCGGGCCTGCTCAAGCACCCCGAGCTCTACGACATCGCCAACGTCACCCTGGTCCACCACGTCAACCAGGCGCTGCGGGCGCACCGCCTGTTCACGCGCGACGTCGACTATCTGGTCAAGAACGGCAAGGTCATCATCGTCGACGAGTTCACCGGCCGCATGATGGAGGGCCGGCGCTATTCCGACGGCCTGCATCAGGCGCTCGAGGCCAAGGAGAGGGTGACGATCCAGCCGGAGAACCAGACGCTGGCGTCGATCACCTTCCAGAACTATTTCCGGCTCTACCCCAAGCTCGCCGGCATGACCGGCACGGCGGTCACCGAAGCGGCCGAGTTCGGCGAGATCTACAAGCTCGACGTGGTCGAGATCCCGACCCACATGCCGATGGTCCGGGACGACGAGGACGACGAGGTCTACCGGACCGCGGGCGAGAAGAACAAGGCGATCGTCGCCAGCATCGCCGATGCCCACGAACGCGGCCAGCCGATCCTGGTCGGCACGGTCAGCATCGAGAAGTCGGAGCATCTCTCGACCCTGCTCAAGAAGCAGAAGGTCCCGCATCAGGTGCTGAACGCGCGCTACCACGAGCAGGAGGCGTTCATCGTCGCCCAGGCCGGGCGGCTCGGCGGGGTGACGATCGCGACCAACATGGCCGGCCGCGGCACCGACATCCAGCTCGGCGGCAACGCCGAGATGAGGAAGCTCCAGGAGCTCTCCGAAATCGAGGACGAGGCGGAGCGGGCCGAGCACGCCGCCCGGATCGACCGCGAGGTCGAAGCGGAGAAACGGAAGGTGATCGCGGCCGGCGGCCTCTATGTGCTCGGCACCGAGCGCCACGAGTTGCGCCGGATCGACAATCAGCTGCGCGGCCGCTCGGGCCGCCAGGGCGATCCCGGCCGCTCCAAGTTCTTCCTGTCGCTCGAAGACGACCTGATGCGCATCTTCGGCTCCGAGCGCATGGACAGCATGCTCGGCAAGCTCGGCCTCAAGGAGGACGAGGCGATCGTCCACCCCTGGATCAACAAGGCGCTCGAGAAGGCGCAGCAGAAGGTCGAGGCCCGCAACTTCGAGATCCGCAAGAACCTGCTCAAGTTCGACGACGTCATGAACGATCAGCGCAAGGTGATCTACGAGCAGCGCCACGAGCTGATCCAGGCGAAAGAGATCGCCGACACCGTGCGCGACATGCGCCATCAGGTGATCGATGACCTGGTCGCGGCGACGATTCCGGAGAAGGCCTATCACGAGCAGTGGGACATCGAGCGGCTCGAGGGCGACACCAAACGCCTGCTGGCGCTCGAGCTGCCGGTCGCCGAGTGGGCCAAGGAGGAGGGGATCGCCGAGGCCGAGATCAAGGAGCGGATCGTCACCGAGTCCGATCGCAGGACGGCGCACAAGGTCGTGACCTACGGGCCGGACATGATCCGGATGGCCGAGAAGAGCCTGCTGCTGCAGATCCTCGACCACCTATGGAAAGAGCATCTCTTGCACCTGGACCACCTGCGCCAGGGCATCCACCTGCGCGGCTACGGCCAGCGGGACCCGTTGAACGAGTACAAGCGCGAGGCGTTCGTGCTGTTCGAGGCGATGCTGACCAGCCTGCGTCAGACGGTGACCCAGGTGCTGAGCCATCTCGAGATCCGGATGCAGGCGCAGCAGGCCGAGGTCGCGGACGGCGTCGAGGAGCCGCTGGCCGCGACCGGCACCGACGATGCGCGCCCGACCCGGGTTGCCGCCCGCACGACGCCAAGGCCGCGGGTCGCGGCGAGCGGTGGCGGTGGTGCCACCGCCGGGCCCGGCGCGCCCGGCCCGAGCCAGCCGGCGAGCTGGGGCAAGGTGCCGCGCAACGCCCCCTGCCCCTGCGGCTCGGGCAAGAAGTACAAGCACTGCCACGGCCGCCTGCACTGAGGCCGGGCGGCGCGCCCCCTAGGGGCGCACGACCCTGTTCGGCGGCTCGCTCGCTATGGGCCAGGGTGGAGAAGCAGGCATGAGCCGAACCCGCAACGCCCCCTGGGTTGCCGCGCTGATGGCGGCGTCCGGTCTCGGGCTCGCCGCCCTCGCCCTTGGCTCGAGCGGGGCGGGGGCTCAGATGCAGGCGCCGCCGTTTGGCTGGGACATGTGGGATCCCGGCTGGACGCGCCGCGACGTCTGGCAGACTGATCGCATGGATCAGGGCCTCCGCTGGCGGCTGACCCGCCACCAGGCGTTCCTGCGGGATGGCGTGCCGGAGGCTTACCACGGCGCCCAAAATCCCTTCACCAAGACGCCCGACACCGTCCGCAGGGGCGGCGTGATCTACGCGGAGAGGTGCGCCGCCTGCCACGATGCCTCCGGCATGGGTCATGGCGACGCGGGCCTCGCGCTCTACCCGTCGCCTGCGCTGCTCGCCGACCTGATCCGGATGCCGCAGGCGGTCGACGAGTATCTGCTCTGGGCGATCTCCGAGGGCGGGGCGCCGTTCGGGACCAAGATGCCTGTTTTCAAGGACGCCCTCACCCAGGAGCAGATCTGGCAGGTCGTCACTTACATGCGGGCCGGGTTTCCCGCCCCGGGCGCGACCGGCCAGGATTAGGGCGGGCCGCCGCCGCGGCCAGTGCGTCAACGGCGGCGGCGCGCTTGCGTCTGCCCCGCCGCGCGCTTCCTCCCGCGGACGCTGGCGACGCCGGCCTCGCATTGCCAACCGCAGTGGAGGCGGTATAGTGACCGGAAACGCGGGGGCCTACGGCCTCTCGTAGACTGGAGGAGGCAGAACATGGTCGAACGCAAAGAGCGGGACTATCTCCGGCAGCAGGTGTGGCGCCAGCAGATGCTGCGCGGCGAGATCGATCGCCGGGAGTTCCTGTCGCGTAGCCTGATTGCCGGCCTGAGCGCCGCCGGGGTCGGCGTGGCGGCCCGCTATGGCATCGGCACCGCCTACGCGGAGCGGCCCCTTACGCCGACCTTCTACCAGTGGATCGAGGATCTCCATCCCGGGATTCCCGCGGTCAACGCCAAGTTCCCCGGCATCAATTACCAGATCGCGCCGGTCGAAGGCTTCGGCATCGAGCGGTTCGTCGCCGAAGCCAAGAACGGCGAAAGCACCTGGGACGTGTATGTGGGCATGACGCCGTTCGTCGAAATGACGGCGATGATCGAGGCCGACGTGATCGAGCCGTGGGACAACTACATCCCGAAGGAGGTCATCGACGACATCATCCCGTCGATCCGGAATGAATGCACGGTCGACGGCAAGCTCTACAGTTGGCCGTTCCTGCTCGATGTGATCGGCATGGGCTGGCACTCGGGCCTGTCGAGCCAGGCCGGGCTGTCCGGGCCGCCGCCCGCGACCTGGGACGAGTATCTGCAGAACGCCAAGACGGTCGTCGATTTCGGCGCCGCGCCCTTCGGCGCGACCTTCGATGCCCATGGCTGGCGCTCGCTCGCGCCGATGACCCACAGCATGAGCACCGACGTCTACACGGCAGAGGGCCTGTTCGATTTCACGAGCGATCCGGCGATCGAAGCGCTGATGCTGATGAAGAAGATCATGGCGGTGTCGCATCCGGACATCCTGCTCGCGGGCGCGACCGATGCCGGCGTCAACGGCACCCCGGACGAGATCGCCTTCGGCGCCCAGCGGGTCTGCTACTACACCAAGTATTTCAACTCGCCGCTGCGGTTTGCCCAGTATTGGGACGATCCGACCCTGCTGAAACTTGCCCGCCAGCCCAAGTTCGCGAACGGTGAGGGCTCGACGGTGTTCTGGACCACCGGCTCCTGCCTGTTGAAGCATGGCGAGAACAAAGAGAAGGCGGCGGAATACATCAAGGCCCTGACCTACGACCCGCAGATCTGGCAGGACTTCGATCGCCGGCACCGAGACCGCGCATCCAGGCCAGCTGCCGCCCTACAGCTCGATCTACGCCGAGTGGACGGCCAACCCGCCCGACTGGATGCCGGAGTTCGTCGGCCTGGTCAGCGGCCAGCTCGACCAAGCCAAGGCGATCACGAACCACCTCTTCGGGCTGCAGCAGTTCGTGATCGGGCAGCCGATCTGGGAGACCTATCTCAAGGGCGAGGAGAAGGATCCCCACGTCGCGATGAAGAAGGTGGTCGATGCCGTGCACGCCGAGATGCAGCGCG
Organism: uncultured Alphaproteobacteria bacterium; assembly: GCA_963757395.1. Lineage (GTDB taxonomy): Bacteria > Pseudomonadota > Alphaproteobacteria > Geminicoccales > Geminicoccaceae > DATAOG01. Next base: position 357,773 of record CAVWRK010000016.1, on the reverse strand, counting down.
GCTGATGCGTCATGGGCAAAGGCGGGAGCGCACGGGCGGCGCTCCCGCCGTTTGACGGTTCCTGACCGGTCCGGCTGCCGGCTTCCTCAGCGTTCGAGACGAGCAAGCTCGTGGCCACCGCAGTAGCTCGAACTTCCTGGTCGAACCGCCGGAGCCATCTTCAACAAGCAGATCAGTCCGTGGGTGTTCCTGCTGCCCACGCTGATCTTCTTCGTCTGGTATCAGGCCTATCCGATTGTCCGAGTGGTCTGGATCAGCTTTACCGATTTCAAGTTCCTGACCAAGGAGCCGGCGAACTGGGTCGGTTTCAGCAATTATGCCGAGGCCCTGCACGATCCTTTGATGTGGACGAGCCTGTGGCGGGCCGCGTATTTCACCATGCTGTTCCTGCCCGGCACGATCATCATTCCGCTGCTGGTGGCGATCCTGGTCGACCGGGTGCAGAACCAGCGGGTGGCGACCGTCTATCGCGTGATCTTGTTGATCCCGGCAGTCATCCCGAGCACCTTGGTGTTCGTGCTCTGGAAGTGGCTGTACAATTACCAGGTTGGACCGATCAATCATTTGCTGGTCCAGGTGCTCGGGCTGTTCAGCTTCCAGAACGCGCCGCAATGGCTGGGCGGCACGCCGCTCACCCTGCCGGCGATCGCGATCATGGAGGTCTGGTGGGGCCTGGGCTATCACAGCGTCTTCTTTCTCGCTGGCCTCGCCGCGATCCCCAAGGAGCTGCCCGAGGCGGCGCGCATCGACGGCGCCAACGAATGGCAGGTGTTCTGGCACGTCACCCTGCCGCGCCTGCAACCGATCATGATGATCCTGGTGGTGCTGCGCTTTGGCACCTCGATGGCGGTGATCGACGAGTACCTCATCATGGGCGGCTTCAACCGCGCCTCGCCGACCTACACCTGGACCATCTTCATGTACGACCAGGCCTTCAAGACCGGCCTGTGGCGCCAGGGCTTCGCCGCCGCGATCGGCATGATCGGCGCCGTGGTGATGATGGTGTTCGTGGCGTTTCTGCTCTACGCCTTCCGGCGCAAGGGCTGAGCGGATGCAGGCCAGCCAGTCGCAACGGCGCCGGCTCGATGTCATCCAGAGCCGGGGCGTCACGACGTGGCTGGTGCGCCATCGCAGCGTGATCATCCGGCACGTCGTCATCAATTTTTTCCTGTTGACGATTTTCCTGCCCCTTTTCTGGGTATTGCTGCTGTCGATCAAGTCGCTGCCGGATTCGATGACCGGCCAGCTGTGGCCGCGCAAGTTCGATTTTTCCCACTATGCGTATGTGTTCGACAAGATCTCGACGTTGCCGGTTAATCTCTTCAACAGCATCTACGTGACCGCGGCGACCGTCGTGATCACGGTGTTCTGCGCGGTCCTGGCCGGTTATGCTTTGGTGCACCTGAAGCCGCGCGGCGCGCCGTTCATCGTGGCGCTGCTGATCGCCTCGCTCTATTTCCCAACCCGGGTGGTGTCGATCATCACCATCTACCAGATCCAGGACTCCCTGGGCCTGATCAACACCACGAGCGGGCTGATCCTGCCCTACATCACCCTCAATCTGGCGGTCAGCGTGCTGATCATGCGCAGCGTCTTCCAGCTCGTGCCCCACGAGCTGATGGACGCCGCCCACATCGACGGCGCCGGCGTCTGGCGCACACTCTGGATGGTCGGCCTGCCGCTCGTCCGCAACGGTCTGGTCGTGGTGATCATCGTCAACTTCGTCACCGCCTGGGGCGAATACCTGCTGTGCACGACGCTGACCAACGACCAGGTCGTGCGCACGATGCCGGTCGTCCTCGCAGCCGCCCAGGGCGGCATGGGCCAATGGGCCTGGCCGCGGATCGCCGCGGTCTACATGATCGTCGTGACCCCCGGCATCGTCGCCTTCGCCTTCGCCCAACGCCTGTTCTTCAAAGGCCTCATGGAAGGCGTCCTCAAGGCGTGAATCCTATTGCGGCTAACTCGTTTTGACCGATGGCGTCGCCCGAATGCTTGAACCAGTGAACGCGGTATCGGCCCGGTCGACCTTTGGGCCAGGCGGGCAGCCAGAGCCTCACCGCCATCGGCCGATGACTACGCTCACTCCCTCACGATCATGACCGAGCATTTGGCGTGGCGGACGACCTTGGCGGCGTTGGGGCCGAGCAGGTAGTCGCTGAGCTCGGGGCGGTGCGCGCCCATGACGATCAGATCGGCCTTGATCGCGTCGGCGGCCTTGAGGATCTCCGGGTAGATCCTGCCCTCGGCGACGATCCGGCGCGACTCGATCTCGGGCGGCACCTGGTGGGCGGCGAAGTCCCGAAGCTGCTTGGCGACCTGCTGGCGGAGCTTGGCCTCGAAGCCTTCGGGAAAAAACTGGCCGACCACCGGCAGCCCGAATTCCGGCACCACCGCGATCAGGTGCAGCCGGGCCTCGAAGGTCTCGCACAAGGAGACCGCGGTCGGCAGCGCCTTGCGCCAGGAGTGCTTGTCGGACAGGTCGACCGGCACCAGGATGTTGCGGTACATGGACGTCGTCCTCCCGGTCAGGCGCCACCGGCGGTGGCGGTTGCCGGCGCCAGGCTTGGGCTGCGGCGCCGTTGCAGCCAAACGATCAGGTCGAGCACCACGAGTGCCGGCGGCCACGCCAGCCCGTTGGGTGGCCGGTCGTCGACCCCGAGCACGCTCGTGATCTCGAAGTCGAAGCCCGCCTTCCCGGCCGCGCTGCCGAAGCCGATGCCGTCGATCAACACCCTGCCGTCCTCCGCGCGCAGCTCCAGTCCGGGCGTCTGCAGGCACTCCTCGCCGGGGCCGGCCGCGGCCATCGGCAGCATCACGGTCCCGGCGACCTCGTCACTCGCGATCAAGTGGCCCTGGGCCTCGATCCGCGGGCTTGCCGCCGTCCGGCACCTCGGCTGCGGCTTGCACGATCCGTGCCGGGTCGACCTCGACCAGCGGGGGTAGATCATGTCCCACCAAGAGCCGGGGCGGAACCGGGTGAAGGCCATCGACATGGCTCCATGACCCAGCGTAGCGCCCGATTAAAGCGCCGGCCACCCGCGGGTGCAAATTTGGCGCCGGTCTCGGCAGTTGGTCGGTGCGGCCACCGGCTCAGACCGTGCCGGCGGCCAAGCCGGCCGGCCGGGGCCGGCAGGAGCGCGAAGGTGAACAATTTACCGGTTCCGGATAAACTCCGCCCGTCGGTTCCAGGCGGAGGCGGTCGATGTCCAGACGCATGCGCGACGTGGGGCGGCCGCTTGGGCTGTCGCTCGGCCTGCTGCTCAGCCTCACGCTGGGGGCCTGCGACAGCCTTCTGACGCCCGACATCCAGCCACCCGAGGTCAGCCTCGCCGGCCTCGGCTTTGGCGAGCCCGGCCTGTTCGAGCAGCAGCTGCGGATCGACCTCCGCCTGCGCAATCCCAACGATTTCGAGGTCGCGATCGACCGGGTCACGTTCAACCTCGAGGTCAACGACAAGCCGTTCGCCCATGGCCAGGCCAGCGAGGGGCTCGATCTGCCGGCCCTCGGTGAGACGGTCGTGCCGGTGACCGTCGAGGTGCCGACCAACGATTTGATCGAGCGGGTGATGGAGGTCGGCAGCGAGCGCCGGCTCGATTATCGCCTGACCGGCGAGGCCGAGCTCGACAGCCTGTTCTTCAGCAAGGTGCCGTTTCACCGCGAGGGCAAGCTTGCCCTGCCGAAGCTGCCCGGACTCGAGCCGCCCAAGTCGTAGCGGCGCTTCCTTGTGAGGGTGTCGCCGCCGAGGCGAAGCGGATCGTTAACGCGCCGTGGGTAACAATTGCCGCTCGGCGACGGGCGGGCGCCGGTCGCGCCCGGATTCGTGCCCAGCCTGCGGAGAAGCGCCTTTGAGCGGAGCGGAGCAGCATCAGATCGGCCGCGTGGTCTGCGTGTCCGGCTCCCAGGTCGTGGCCGTGATCGAGCCGGACGCGCCGGGGAAGGCGGGCACGCGGCTGCACAAGGGCAGCCTGGTCAAGATGCGGATGCCCGAGATCACGATCTACGGCATCGTCAGCGGCCTCAGCATCCCGGTGCCGGCGCAGGCTTCGGTCGAGAGCGAGGTCCGGCTCGCCGAGCTCGAGCTGATCGGCGAGGCCAAGCCCACGGACGACGCCCAGCCGACCCGCTTCCGGCGCGGCATCTCCGCCTTTCCGGCGCTCGGCGACGCGGTCCTGGCGGTCACGCACGACGATCTCGCCTGCGTCTATGCGCCGACCGCCAGCTCGACCGTCAGGATCGGCACGGTCCATCTCAACCAGTCGCAGCCGGTGCTGATCTCACCCGACGATCTGCTCGGCAAGCATTTCGCGATCCTCGGCACCACCGGCTGCGGCAAGTCCTGCGCGGTCACGCTGCTGCTGCGCCGGATCCTGGAGACCCACGCCAACGCCCACGTCCTGCTGCTCGATCCGCACAACGAATATCCGCGCGCCTTCGCCGACTACGCCGAGATCCTCGGCCCCGACAACCTGCAACTGCCCTATTGGCTGCTCAACTCCGAGGAGATCGCCTCGGTGATCCTGGGCAGCAAGCGGCAGTCGACGGACGGCGGTGCGGTGATCGCGATCCTCAACGAGCTGATCCCGATCGCCAAGACGGCGCTGCAGCGCGAGCGCTACGGCGGCCTGCACATCACCGTCGACACGCCGGTGCCCTACCGTCTGACCGACATCAACCAGCTGCTCGACGATGCCATGGGGCGCCTCGACAAGCCCGACAGCCTGGCCCCCTATCGCTGGCTGAAGAGCCGGCTCGAGGTGCTGACCACCGACTCCCGCTTCGCCTTCATGTTCGGCGGCATCTCGGTCCAGGACAGCATGGTCAAGATCCTGTCCCGGCTGTTCCGGATCCCGGTCAACGGCAGGCCGGTCACCATCATCGACCTCTCGGGCGTGCCCTCCGAGGTCCTGAACGTGGTGGTGTCGGTGCTCTGCCGGATGACCTTCGACTTCGCGCTCTGGAGCCGCGGCGCCCAGCCGATGCTGCTGGTCTGCGAGGAGGCGCATCGCTACGCGCCTGCCAACCCGGCGCTCGGCTTCGAGCCGACCAAGGAGGCGCTCGCGCGGATCGCCAAGGAAGGCCGCAAGTACGGCCTCTCCCTCGGCATCGTCAGCCAGCGGCCCTCGGAGCTGGCGCCGAGCATCCTCTCGCAATGCAACACGACCTTCGCCTTCCGTCTGACCGGGCTGCGCGATCAGGAGATCGTGCGTGGCATCACCACCGACACCGCCTACGGGCTGCTCGATTTCCTGCCCTCGCTCGGCGATGCCGAGGCGATCGTCGCGGGCGAAGGCGTGGCCCTGCCGCTGCGCGTCCGCTTCGATCAGCTGCCGCCCGAGCAGCAGCCCCACAGCGGCACCGCGCGCTTCTCGAGCTCCTGGCAATCCGACAGCCAGGACGAGAGCTTCGTCGCCGACGTGGTCGAGCGCTGGCGCCGTCAGCAGCGCTGACCGGCGACGGCGCTAGCCCGGCACCACGAGGCGCGGCCGGGCGGCCACGTCATCCGATGGCCGGCCGGCCACCGCATGCCCGCGCAGGCGCGCGCTCGGCCCAGGGCGTCTGGTCGAACCAGCTCGTCAGACGATCGATCGGCAGCGGCTGGGAGACGAAGAACCCCTGGCCAAGATCGCAGCCGAGCTCCTGCAGGATTGCCAGATGCTGCGCGGTCTCGATGCCTTCTGCGACCACGCTCAGGCCGAGATTGTGGGCGAGATCGATGGTCGAGCGCACGATCACCAGATCGCTGTCGTTGGCGGTCATCTGGAGCACGAAGGACTTGTCGATCTTGAGCTCGTGCAGCGGCAGGCGCTGCAGGTGCGAGAGCGAGGAGTAGCCGGTGCCGAAGTCGTCGATCGACAGGCGGACCCCGAGATCGTGCAGTCGGAACAGGTTGCGCCGGGCACGGTCGGGATCGTGCATGACTGCGGTCTCGGTCAGCTCGAGGGTGAGCAGGCGGGGATCGACCCGCCATTTGTCGAGCAGGGTGGCGATGACCTCGGGCAGCTTCTCGTCGTGCAGGCTGCGGGTCGAGAGGTTGACCGCGATGCTGATGTCGAGCCCGGCATCCTGCCAGCGCGCCAGCTGGCCGAGCGCGGCATCGAAGCTCCAGCGGGTGAACGGCTGGATCAGGCCGGTCTTCTCGGCGTGCGGGATGAACTCGTCGGGTAGGATTGGGCCCTGGGCCGGATGGCACCAGCGGGCGAGCGCCTCGACGCTCCGGATCGTGCCCGCCAGGAGGTCGAGCTTGGGCTGGAACTCGAACGACAGCTCGCCGCCTTCGATCGCCTGGCGCAGCGCGCCGGACAAGGTCAGGTGCCGGATCGTGTTGCGATCCTTGTCGCGGTCGTAGAGCTGGATCGGGCCGGCGCCCTTCTTGGCCGCGTACATCGCGACGTCGGCGCATTGCAGGAGGCGCGCCGGGTCGCCGGCATGCTCGGGGAACAGCGCGACGCCGATACTGACCCCGATCTCGAGCCTGAGGCCATCGGTGACCTCGAACGGCTGTTGCACCGCCTGCACGATCCGCTCGGACACCGCCCAGGCGCGCTCGAGGTCGGAGGCCGCCGGCAGCAGGATCGCGAATTCGTCGCCGCCGAGGCGCGCGATCGTGTCGCTGTCGCGGATGCAGTCGTACAGACGCCGGGCGAAATGGATCAGGAGCAGGTCGCCGAGATGGTGCCCGAGGGTGTCGTTGATCTCCTTGAAGCGGTCGAGGTCGAGGAGCAGCAGCGCCAGCGGCTGCCGCTCGCGGGCCGCGCTGCGCAGCGCCTGGGCCAGGCGATCGTTGAGCAGCATGCGATTGGGCAGGCCGGTCAGGGAATCATGCACCGCCTGGTGGCGCAGCCGGTTTTCCTGGGTCTTGGCGGCGGTGATGTCGCGCACGATCGCGATCATCAGCCGCTCGTCCTCGACCACGGTCGGGCGCAGCGACAGCTCGACCGGGAAAGCGGCGCCGTCCTGGCGGCGCGCCAGGCCCTCGAGGCGGTCGCCGCGGCCGGCGCGGGCGGCCTCGAGCCGCCGGTATTTGGGCAGCTCCGGGAACAGCTGCAGGATGTGGCGGCCGACCAGCTCGGCCGGCCGGCAGCCGAACATGCGCAGCGCCGCTTCGTTCGCGGTGTCGATCCGGCCGTCGGCGCGCACCGAGAGGATGCCATCGAAGCTCTGTTGCACGATGTTGCGCATCAGCGCGTCGAGCTTCTGCAGCTTCTGGCCATGGACGAGCGCGAGCTCGGCCTGGCCGCGATCGACGATCCGCGCCAGCTCGGCGCCATACCTCACCAGCAGCGAGGGGCTGAGCTGGCCACCGGCGGGGCGAAACAGCATGGCAGGGTCGATGCGCTCCCGGACGTTTCCTCTGACCCGGAGCGTAAAACATCGCCGTTAGGACTTTATTGACAAACTCGGTTAACGGCGCGCCTGTTCACGCGGCACGGCCGAGACGCAGCTCCAACCGGCCGCCAAGGCGCTTCAGCGCCGCCTCGATGCGGTCGATGTGCGAGCGATGGTCGAAGCGCAGCAGGCGGCGCACCGCGCCCTCGCTCACCCCCAGCAGGCGGGCGAGATCGACCTTGCTGGTGCCGGTCTCGTGCAGGCGCCGCATCAGCGCGAGCTTGGCCAGGATCAGCACCGGCAGCTCGATGAGCCGCTCGCCCGCGGCGACCGGCGACGGTTCCGGCCACGGCTCGTCGCGCTTGATCCGAAACTCCAACGCCACGCCCACGACATACATGGCGGCCACGAGCGCTTCATCGAGGTTGTTGCCCTGCGTCACCGCCTCCGGGAGATCCCGGAACGTGACCACGAAGCCTCCATCGTCCTCGGACTCGAACGTTGCCGGGTATGCGGTCATCCTGACCTCCAGGCTCACAGGTCGCGAGGGAAGATCCCCAAGTTGCGGCACATCGTTCGGAACGTTCCGGGTCTCAGATCTCCGGTCATGTCCGGAATCAGCGTCCTGCGGCCATCAAGGTAGAGCGTCGCATGGTCACCCTTGCCGGCGGCGACGTCCAGCACGACCCGAAGGCCACGCTTCCTCGCCAGCCGGCGCACGCGCCTGATGAACTCGCGACCGGTCACGCCATCGGACACTTATGTACGATCATAGCCACGAATATTCCAGCCCGTCCGAGGCCACTCAGCGCTGCCGCGTCTCCCAGTCGGGGGCGATCCAGACCGGTGCGTCGAGGGGCGGGAGAGGAGGGTGGCCGCGGATCAGGTCGGCGGCCTTTTCGGCCAGCATGATCGTCGGCGCGTTGAGGTTGCAGGACGGGATGCTCGGCATGACCCCGGCATCGACGACGCGCAGGGCTTCGACGCCGTAAACCCGGCAGTCGGCGTCGACCACCGCCATCGGGTCGTTGTCCGGGCCCATCTTGCAGCTGCAGGAGGGGTGGTAGGCGCTCTCGGCGTGGGCGCGGATGAAGGCGTCGATCTCGGCGTCGCTCTGGACGCCGGGGCCGGGGGCGAGCTCAGGCCCGCGATAGGGATCGAAGGCCGCTTGTGAAAAAACCTCGCGGGTCAGGCGGACCGCGGCGCGCATCTCGGCGCGGTCGCCCTCGGTTGCCATGTAGTTGAAGAGGATCGAGGGTGGCTCGCGCGGGTCCGCGGAGCGCAGCCGCACCCGGCCGGCCGAGGTCGGGCGCATCGGCCCGACGTGGGCCTGGAAGCCGTGGCCCGGGTAGGGATTGCTGCCGTCGTAATTGATCGCGATCGGGAGGAAATGATACTGCAGATCCGGGTGCTCGACGCCGGCTGCCGAGCGGATGAAGCCGCCGGTCTCGAACTGGTTGGAGGCGCCGACGCCGCGCCGCAAAAACAGCCAGTTGGCCCCGATCCAGAGCTTGCTTCCCAGTTTCTCAGAGCCATAGAGCGAGATCGGCTGGGTGCAGGCGTGCTGGACGTAGATCTCCATATGGTCCTGGAGGTTGGCGCCGACCCCTTTGCGATCGGCGACCACCTCGATCCCGAGCGCGCTCAGCTGATCGGCCGGGCCGATCCCGGAGAGCAGGAGGAGCTGGGGCGAGTTGATCGCCCCGCCGGCGAGGATCACCTCGCGGGTTGCCCGGGCGTGCCGGATCTGACCGCCGACCGCATAGTCGACGCCGCTTGCCCGCCGCCCCTCGAAGCGGATCCGGGTCGCGAGCGCACGGGTCCGCAGCACGAGGTTCGGGCGCCCGAGCGCCGGGCGCAGATAGGCCTTGGCGGCGCTCCAGCGCCGGCCCCGGTGCGTGGTCATGTCCATCGCGCCGAAGCCTTCCTGCTGGAAGCCGTTCATGTCGGCGGTGACCGGATAGCCCGCCTGCCGTCCGGCCTCGACGAACGCCCGATAGAGCGGGTTGCGGCCGGCGCCGGTCGCGACGTGGAGCGGCCCGTCGCCGCCGCGGTAAGCATCGGCACCCTTGTCCCGGGTCTCGGCGCGCTTGAAATAAGGAAGGACGTGGGCGTAGTCCCAGCCCAGGAGCCCCGCCTGCGCCCAGCGGTCGTAGTCGCGGGCGTGGCCGCGGACATAGGCCATGCCGTTGATCGAGGACGAGCCGCCGAGCACGCGCCCGCGCGGGCAGTACATCCGGCGACCGTCCATGAACGGCTCCGGCTCGCTCTCGTAGTGCCAGTTGTAGGTCTTGCCTTTGAGCGGATAGGCGAGCGCCGCCGGCATGTGCAGGCGCCAGTCCCAGGCGTGGTCGACCGGCCCCGCCTCGAGCAGGAGCACGCGCACATCGGCGTCCTCGGAGAGGCGGCCAGCGAGCACGCAGCCGGCCGAGCCCGCACCGAGGATCACGTAGTCGAAGGCGTCGCGTCCTGGCATCGGCGCGACTCCAGCCCGCGCCGGCGGTCCAGCCGAACCCTCAGCGCCGACGTCGGTCGCTGTGACCGGGGCTCAACCCTGGCCCGGGCTTTCGTCCCGCGCTTTGGGCTCGGGCAGCGGCTCGGCCGCGGCACGCCAGCTATCCTCGACCGTGGAGCTGCAGTTCTGCCAGTCCTCGCAGCCCGGCTTCTGGGCGCACCGGCGCAGATCGACCATGGCCTGCGCCGCCTCGCCGACCACGCCGAACTCGAGCAGCTCCTTGGCGGTATCCAGATTGGCGACACAGGGTGCGCGCACGGCCGGTCTCCCCAGAGGTTGATCAGACAGCCGAGCTATAGCGCCGCCGACCCCTTCCGATCCAGCTGATTTTGCCCCGAGCGCTGCCGGCGGCTTCGATCACGGCAGCGGCTGGCCGCCGGCCCCGAGCCGCTTTGCCTGCCCGATCCAGTCCTCGCGCTCGATCCGGCCCTTGAAGCGCAGACGCTGATTGACCCAGGCGACGTTGTCGGGCGTGAACGCGGCGATCTGCCGGAAATGGAAGATGCCGAGCCGGTGCAGGGTGCGCTCGATGCCGGGACCGATGCCGCTGATCTGCTGGAGGTCGTCCGGCTTGCCCTCGGGCCGGGCGAGCGCCGCGGGCGGTGTCCCCGCCACTTCGACGGGCGCTCGATCGGGGCCGGTCGGGACGCTCGCGGCGCTGGTTGTGGTCGCGGCGGCACTTGCCTCGAGCTCGGCGATCCGCGCCTCGAGCCGCCCGGCCTCCGCCTGATGCCTGGCATGGGCCTCCTGGGCCTGAACGAGCTCGGCCTCGAGCCGGGTGATCCGCGCCGCCCGCTCCGCCTGATCAGACGTGCCCCGCTGCCCGGCTGCCGCACCGGCATCTCCGGCCGCGGTGAGCTCGGCGCGCAGCCGGTCGCGCTCGTCGGCCATCTGCGCGAGCCGGGTTCGCCAATCGCCCTCCAGGCTGGCATGCTCGGCCTGCAGCCGGCTCCCTCGGACCAGCCAGCCGACCGCGAAGCCGAGCGCGGCGGCGATGATCAGAAACACCACGATCTGCAAGAGGAGGCCCAAGGTTCGTCTCCCCGCTTGTGTCCGGCCGGGCCGCCCTGCCAAGCCCGCGCGCGAGCGCTTGCAGCCATCCTAGGAGACGGCGCGGGCGCCGTCAAAAATCGCGCGCGCCGGGTCCTGGGTCAGCGCCGGCGGCCTCTCACTCGGCCGCCTTGGGTCGGTCGGGGAACAGGAACTCGCGCCCGATCTTGACCCGCGGCTCGCCGTTGTAGGCGATCACGTCGGCGGTGGCGTAGGTCTCGCTCCAGAGCTCAGGCAGGAAGGAACCGGTGCCGATGATGTCGATCGGGGCCCGCACGCTCGCCATCAGCTTGCATTTGCGCGGGCTGAAGCCCGAGCTCGCGATGATCTTGACCTTGTCGAACCCGGCCTGGTCGAGGGTCTCGCGCAGGTGATAGATCGCGGCCGCGGTGACGCCGGTGCCGACCAGCCAGCGAAGCTCGGTCTCGGTGCGGTAGGTGCGGATCGCATCCGGCCAGTGGCGGTCGAGCACGGCATAGGAGGCGGCGGTGTCCAGGCCCTCGACGAAGCGCCCGCCATGGGTGTCGAGACGGATGCCGAGCCGGGCCTCGGCGGCGAGCTCTGGAAAGGCGCGGCAGACCTCGAGCGTCTCGGTGATCTCGCGGCCGAAATAGTCGACCAGCACGTAGAGCGGGTCGTCGGGGAAGGTCGCGTGGAACATCTCGGCGGCGCGCAGCGTCGAGCCGGCATAGCCGATCAGCGCATGCGGCATGGTGCCGAGGCCGCGTGGGTTGCCGAAATAGTGCGCGGTGGCGTCGGTCGCATTACCAATGAAGCCGCGCGCGCTGGTCTCGTGCTTGGCCTTGGCCGAGCCGACGCTCGCGGCATAGGCCATCATCTCGGCCATCTCGGCGCCGGCGCAGTGGCGCGCGTCCATGGCGAGGAAGCCGACGTAGGGCAGATCGGTGCACATCAGGAAGGCGTTGAAAGCGGCGACGCAGGGTGCTCCCAGCTTCTGCAGGAATACGGTCTCGAGATCGACCAGATGCTGGAGCGGGCCCGCGATATACATGAGCGGCTCGCCGGCGCCGACCCAGTCGCCCTCGGCGTAGCACAGCTCGACCGCGAACTCGGTGCCGCGCGCCGCCGCCATCGCCTGCAACCAGTCGACCGCGAGCCTCGGCGTGCAGATCACCGGCCGACGCATGAACACCGCGTAAGTGGCTTCGAGGTCGCCGAACCGGCGCACCACCTCCTTGGTCTTAAGGAAGTACTTGTCGGTGAAGCTCGCGACCTCGTCAGCGCCCGGACGCATCGCCGGATCTCCCTCGCCTCGCGGACCGCTCCGAATTAGGCACTTCCGCGACGCCGAGGCAAGCGGGGCGAGCCGCCCAGCATACCCGACGACCCGCCGCCCTGCCGGACCGGCTAACCGGTTGCGCTCTCCTGCAGCAGGGCCAGCAGCGCTGCGTGCGGCAGCGCCGGCACGAAGTGGCCGTCCCGGCCGGTCATGTCGGCGTTGGCGATCAGGCTGTTGAGGACCGCCTCGTGGGTCGCCTGGACGACCGCCTCGAACCAGGGATCGAGGTCGCGGTCGGGGATGAAAGCCAGTTCGGCGAGCTCGCCCGCGGCCGTCAGGGCCGCGGCGTTCGCGGTCGAGAACGCGAGAAAAATGTCGCCCGAGCTGTGATGGCCGAAGGTGCCCGAGCGTCCGATCCCGAGGCCGACGCGGCGCGCCAGGCGTTTCAGCTGGTGCGGCAGCAGCGGCGCATCGGTCGCGACCACGGCGATGATCGAGCCGTCGCCTGGCCGCGCCGGGGCCGGTGCGTCGAGGTGTCGCCCGACCGGCCGGCCGGCGACCATCAGCTCGGGCCGGCGGCCGAAATTGGCCTGGACGAAAACGCCGACGACGTAGTCCCGCCCGTCGTGACCGACCCGCCGCGACGCGGTCCCCGAGCCGCCCTTGAAGCCGTAGCAGATCATGCCGGTGCCGCCGCCGACGCTGCCCTCCTCGAGCGGCCCGCCGGCGGCCGCGTCCAGCGCCGCGAACACATGCTCGTCGCGGACGTGGAAGCCGTTGATGTCGTTCAGCCAGCCATCATAGGTCTCGCCCGCGACCGGCAGGCCGAAGCTGTCGTCGAGGCAGCCGGGCCTATGCGCCACCGCCCATTTCAAGGTCGCATCGCGCGCCAGGCCGCAGGAATGGGTATTCGTGATCGTGATCGGCCAGCTGAGCTGCCCGCATTCCTCGATCCAGAGCGTGCCGGTCAGCTCGCCATTGCCGTTGAGGCTGAAGCAGCCGGCGAACGCCGGCATGTGGAGTTGCTCCGGCGGCCGGGCAGGATCGCGGTGACGCCGGTGCGCACCGGCCCCCGGCCGACCACCAGCGGCCCCTCGCCCTCGATCAGCGTGCTGTAGCCGACGCCGACGCCGGCGACGTCAGTGATCGCGTTGCACGCACCCGGCTCACCTTCGAACGGCAGCCCGAGAGCCCGCGCCCGCAGGCGGCCGGCGGGCGTCGCTCGATGCGCGTCCGTCGCCGAAGTCATCGCCGGGCATTTTCCCTTGGCTTGCTCATGGCTCCGAATTAGGCGCATTTTTGCGTTCCGGCGCAAGCCACGCCAGCGGTGCGGGCATGTTGGTACCGCTGGCGCCCGCTTACCCGCCCCAGTCCGCCTGTGACCCGACGTCTGGTCTCTGTACACATCGAATATGGACTACGAGTACGACGACGATAAGAGCGAGCGAACGTTTCGCGATCGCCGGATCGATTTCGGTTTTGCCGCCAGGGTGTTCGACGGTGATTTCATCGAGTACGAGGACCGACGTAAGGATTACGGTGAGAAGCGGTTTGTCGTGATCGGTCCGATCGAGGGCCGCCTCTTCGCGGTGGTCTACACATGGCGAATTCGCCGCCGCCGCATCATATCGGCAAGACGGGCCAGCCGGAGGGAAAGGCGTGCCTATCATGTCACGATCGCGTAAGCGCCACGCCCACAGCGGTCGCGTCGACTGGCCGAAGGTGGATGCCACCACCGAGGCCGACGTCGCACGCCAGATTGCCGACGATCCCGAGACGGCCCCGGAGCTGACCGAGGACGCCCTCGATCGGGCCGTGATCGTGAGCCCGGATGGCACCCGGACGCCCTATCGAGACCGGGTGCCGCGACCGCAAAGCACCGGACTTCTGCGGCCGGGGTCGCGGGCCCCGGAATCGGGTGTCTATCGGGTCGTCGGACCACACGGCCATCTCGCCGGCACGGAACGCACCGTGACGGTCGTACGCGGCGATCGTCTGCCGCCGACGCCGGAAGCGGGTCAGCGCTACCGGCCACTCGCCCCCAGCCGGCGCAAAGCGTCCGCCTGACCGGCCGGCTACTGCGCCGCGACGCGGAGCGCCTGGCGCTCGTCCTTGAGGGCCTCGGCGATCAGGAAGGCGAGCTCCAGGCTCTGCGAGGCGTTGAGGCGCGGGTCGCAGTGGGTGTGGTAGCGGTCGGCCAGCGCCTCGTCGGTGATCGCCTGAGCGCCGCCGGTGCACTCGGTCACCTCCTGGCCGGTCATCTCGACGTGGACGCCGCCCGCATGCGTGCCCAGGTCCTTGTGGACCGCGAAGAAGCGCCGGACCTCGGCGAGGATGCGCTCGAACGGCCGGGTCTTGTAGCCGCTGCTCGACTTGATCGTGTTGCCGTGCATCGGATCGCAGGTCCAGACCACGTGGCGGCCTTCCCGCTGGACCGCGCGGACCAGCGCCGGCAGCCGGTGCTCGACCAGCTCGTGGCCCATGCGCACGATCACGGTCAGGCGTCCGGGCTCGTTGGCCGGGTCGAGGAGGTCGCAGAGCGTCAGCAGCTCGTCCGGGGTCATGTTCGGCCCGGCCTTGAACCCGATCGGGTTGGCGATGCCGCGGGCGAACTCGACGTGGGCGCCGTCCGGCTGGCGGGTGCGCTCGCCGATCCAGACCAGATGCGCGGACGTGTCGTACCAGAGCCCTGAGGTCGAATTGATCCGGGTCATCGCCTGCTCGAAGCCGAGCAGCAGCGCCTCGTGCGAGGTGTAGAGCGTGGTCCGCTTGAGCTCCGGCGTCGACTCGTCGGTCACCCCGCAGGCCTCCATGAAGGCCAGCGCCTCGGTGATCCGGTCGGCCATGTCGCGGTAGCGCTGGCCCTCCGGCGAGCGGTCGACGAAGCCCAGCATCCAGCTGTGCACCCGGGTCAGCGCCGCATAGCCGCCGTCGGTGAAGGCGCGCAACAGGTTGAGCGTCGCGGCCGCCTGGGCGTAGGCCTGGATCTGGCGCGCCGGGTCGGGCAGCCGGGTCGCCTCGTCGAACTCGAGCCCGTTGACGATGTCCCCCCGGTAGCTCGGCAGCTCCACGTCGCCCTGGCGCTCGGTCGGCGTCGAGCGGGGCTTGGCGAACTGGCCGGCCATGCGCCCGACCTTGACCACCGGCATCGCGGCGCCATAGGTGAGCACGACCGCCATCTGCAGGAACACGCGCAGCGTGTCGCGGATGTTGTCGGGGTGGAATTCGGCGAAGGACTCGGCGCAGTCGCCGCCCTGGAGCAGGAACGCCCGGCCGGCGCAGACCTCGGCCAGCTGCTTCTTGAGGTTGCGCGCCTCGCCCGCGAACACCAGCGGCGGATAGCGCGACAGCTGCGCCTCGACCTTGGCCAGCGCCCCGGCATCCGGGTATTCGGGCATCTGCCGGGCGGGCTTCGCGCGCCAGCCGGCAGGCGTCCAGGTCTGCGCCATGACGGCGTCCCCTTTATGGCTGGGCGTGGCTCACGCCGTTGCCTGATACATGGTCACGAACTCCTCCGCCGCACTCGGGTGCAGACCGACGGTCGCATCGAACTGCGCCTTGGTCGCCCCCGCGGTCAGCGCGATCGCCAAGCCCTGGATGATCTCGGCAGCATCGTCGCCGACCATGTGGCAGCCGAGCACGCGATCGCTCGCCCGGTCGACCACGAGTTTCATCATGGTCCGAACCGGCTCCCCGGTCAAAGTGTGCAGCAGTGGCCGGAAGCTGGTCTTGAAGACGGCAACCTCATGGCCCTGCTCGCGCGCCTGAGTCTCGCTCAGGCCGACCGAAGCGACCTCGGGAATGCCGAACACCGCGGTCGGCACCTGGTCGTAGTTCACGACATGCGGGTTGTCGTTGAACAGGGTCTCGGCGATCACGCGGCCTTCGGCAATCGCCACCGGGGTCAGATCGAACTGCGCCGGGTCGATGCCGCAGGCGGCATGATCGCTGCAGTCGCCGACCGCATAGATGCTGGCGACGCTGCTCCGACAGGCGGTGTCCACGGTGACCGCACCATTCTCGGTCATCGCCACACCCTGCTGCTCGAGGCCGAGCCCTTTGGTATTGGGGATCGGCAATCGGCCGGTGGCGTAGAGCACCGCATCGGTCGGGATCGGTCCCGATCCGGTCATCACGACCAGCCGGCCGCCAGCGGGCTCGATGTGGTCGACCGGCGTGTTGCCACGGATGTCGAGGCCGTGCGCGCGCATCTGCTCGGTCAGGAACTGCCGGACATCGACGTCGAGCCAGCGCAGCGGCTGCTCGCGGCGCAGCAGCAGCGAGGTCTCGACGCCCAGCGCGTGGAAGATGCAGGCGAGCTCGACCGCGACGTAGCCGCCGCCGATCACAACCAGCCGCTCCGGCCGCGCGCGCAGGTTCTCGAGCGCGTCGTCCGAGGTGATCGCGTGCTCGATCCCGGGGTGATCGGGCAGGCTCGGCTTGCCGCCGACCGCGATCACGATTTGTTCGGCGCGATGGCGCTCGCCGCCGACCTCGACCTCGTGCGCGCCGGTGACCCGCCCCCGGGCCTTGAACAGCTCGACGCCGGCCTTCTCGAGCATGCCGATGTAGATGCCGTTCAGGCGCGCGATCTCGCGGTCGCGGGCATCGATCAGCGCGCTCCATTCGAGCCGCGGCGGCTCGAGCCGCCAGCCATAACCCTCGGCAGCCTTGAAATGGTCCGGAAAAACCGCGCCGTAGCGCATCAGCTTCTTGGGGATGCAGCCGCGGATCACGCAGGTGCCGCCGACCCGGCCGGGCTCGCACAGAGCTACGCGCGCGCCATAGGCCGCCGCACGGCGGGCGCAGGCGACCCCACCCGAGCCGCCCCCGATCACGAACAGGTCGAAATCCGCCAAGGTCCAGGCTCCGCTGCCGGTGACCGCCGACCAAGCCGCAAAGACGCGCGAGCCCCCACCGGCAGTCGGCCGGACTTAGCCGGGCCAGGGCGGGAGTTCAACTACCTCGGCGCACCGCCGCCCGGACCGGGGCGCCAGCTCAGCGGGCGGGCTTCATCCCGACCTGCTGCATCGCCTCGCGGATCTGATCCAGGCCGGCGTCGTAATCGTGGCCGTTGCAGGCCTGATCGCCCTGCTTGGCGAGGTCGGTCGCCGATTTCTTGACGGCGTCGTCGGCCTTGGCCGCCTTGATCGAATCGCCGAACTGCTGGGCGAGCGTCTGGCAGGACACCGCCTTGTTGACGTCGACCTCCTGCGCCAGCGCCGAGGCGGCCCCGCCGACCACCAACGCCAACACCAAAGCCCGCTTCATTGCGATCGCCTCCCCGATGGCCCCGTTCGATCGGCGAGTTTGCAGCACCGCCCGAGGCCGCGCAAGGGCTGCGAAGCCATGCGGTCTGGGCGCTGGCCAACGGAAGACACGCCCCGAAATCCTGGAGAAAATTCGAGCGGCTGCCGGATTTTCTACCATTGGTCTGACCAAATAGAGATCTGATTTGCTCTTTAGTCTTGCGCCATTGGTAACCCCGGGCGAGCAACGGTTCTTTTACATCGGCACGACTAGCCTGGCCGTTCAGGTCCGGGAGCGGCGCCGTCGGCGTGCAGCTCCTGAGGGGCCGCCCACCACGGCCGGTCGATGCGCCCATGACCCTGCCTCGCGCGAGCGCGGCGCTGCTGATCGCGTTCTGCTGGCTCTGCCGCGGCGGCGCCCCAGCGGCGGCCGAGACCCGCGAGCAGGCGATCCGTTGCCTGGCGCTGGCGATGTACTGGGAAGCCAAGGCGGAGGGCGCCGAAGGCATGCGCGCGGTGGCCGCGGTCGTGCTCAATCGGGTCGCTCATCCGAAGTTTCCGGGCACCGTCTGTGGCGTGGTCAAGCAGGGCGGCGAGCGGCCCCCTTGTCAGTTCTCCTGGTGGTGCGACGGCAAGAGCGACAAGCCGACCGAGGCGCGGGCCTGGAAGCGAGCCCAGCGTCTCGCCAGGGCTCTCCTGGGTGGAACGCGGCAAGAGGCGGGGCCGGACCCGACGCGGGGCGCGCTGTTCTTCCACAGCGCCCGGATCTCGACCCCCTGGGTGCTGCCGCGCCAGCGCACGGTGCAGATCGGGCACCACATCTTCTATCGTTGACGCCAGCGCGACGGCGTCCGCACCATCACCAAGACCGCACCCAAGCTGGCCTCGATAGCCGGGCACGGAATAAGCTGGGGTCGCGCGCGTCGAGTGTCAGAGGCAACCAGTTCAGGAGCTCCAACGATGATCCCACCCGCCCCAGTCCTGCCGACCGACCCTGGCGCCCCCCAGGCGCAGGCCTGATCCGGGCGGCGCGGGACGGCGGCGCCCGGGCGATGCCGGGTTCGAGCCCGGACCCGCGCTTTGCCGCCCGCGTGATCGCGCACATCCCGCGCCTGCGCCGCTATGCCACGGCCTGGCTGCACAATGTCGCGGACGCCGACGACCTGGTCCAGGACTGCGTCGAGCGGGCGCTCCGCCAGCAGGCCACGCTGCAGCATCCCGAGCGTCTCGGCGGCTGGCTGTTCGCGATCCTGCACAACCTGCACCTCAGCAACCTGCGCCGCGCCCGCCGCCGGGGCACCACGATCGGGCTCGACAGCCTGGCCGACGATCTGGCGCTCAGCGCGCCGCCCGAGGATCGCAATCAGATCCGGGACTTCGCCCGCGCCATGGCGTCCTTGTCCGACGATCATCGCCAGATCCTGCTGCTGGTCAGCCTCGAGGGCCTCACCTACCGCGAGATCGCGGAGCTGCTCGAAGTGCCGATCGGCACCGTGATGTCGCGCCTGGCGCGCGCCCGCGAGCGCTTGCGGATCGCGCTCGAAGGCGGCGACGACCAGATGCTTCGGAGAGTCCGGTGACCGGCGCGGGCGACTGGATCAGCGAGGCCGAGCTGCACGCCCATCTCGACGGCGAGCTCGAGGCCGAGCGCTGCGCCGCGGTCGAGGCCTTCCTCGCCGCCCATCCTGAGGAGGCGGCGCGCGCCCGCAGCTACCGGCGCCAGGCCGCGCTGATCACCCGCGTCTATGACCCGCTCCTCGACCGACCGGTGCCGGCGCCGATGACGGCGGAGACCGCCCCCACAGCGCCGCGCCGCCGGTCCGCCCGGCGCTGGCTCGCGGCCGCCGCGGCCGCGGCGGTGCTCCTGGTCGCCGGCGGCGCCGGCTCGGGCTGGTGGCTGCACGACCGGCTGCGGCCGATCAGCGCGCAGGAGCAGGGCTTCGTCGCCGACGCCATGAGCGCCCATGCGATCTACGCGGTCGAGGTCCGCCATCCGGTCGAGGTCGGGGCGGGCGACGAGGCCCATCTGGTGACCTGGCTGTCGCATCGCCTCGGCCGGTCGCTGACCGCGCCCGACCTCGCCGCCCAGGGCTTCGATCTGATCGGCGGCCGGCTGCTGCCGGCGAGCACGGGCCCGGCGGCGCAGTTCATGTATCAGGATGCCAGCGGTCGCCGCCTGACCCTCTATTGCCGGGCCAGCGCCGAGGCCGGCGAGACCGCCTTCCGGGTCGTCCATCAGGGCAAGCTCACCGCCCTCTACTGGCGCGATGCGGGCATCGCCTGGGCGTTGCTCGGCGAGCTGCCGCGCGACGAATTGCTCCGCCTCGGCCACCTCACCTACCAGGCGCTCAACTCCTGAGCCCGCGGCATGGTCGCCGCCGGCTGGAAATGCGCCGGCCGCTATCCCATGAATTGATAACAGGTGCTTTGGAGGACAGGCTTATGTCGCTCATGCGCACCGCCTTGGTTGCCGGCTGGGCCCTGCTCCTGGCCCCGGCCACCCTGGCTGGCGACATCGAGCAGTCGGGCGCGCCTCCTTTTGGAGACACCGAACACCTCGGCGTTCCGTCTCTGAGGGGCATCGTGCCCGAGGAGCGGATCATCGAGCACCAGCTCGACACCACCGAGAGCCGCGTGCTCCGGCGCTCTCAGCGGCCGATCGAGCAAGAGCAGTTGAAGCGCGACCTCGGCGCCGCCGGGCAGGATCTGAGTACCTTCAAGACCCAGCACCCGAATGCGGCCGCAACGCCCTTGCTCGAGCGCCAGCTCGACCGGTTGAACCGGCCGGCCCGGATTATCCAGCCGGGGCCGCCTAGCCTGTTGGATCGGGACTGACGGGCGCGGCCTCGCCGGCTATGTCGAGCACCAGATTGCCGATCACGCCCCGCTCCATCGCCTCATGCGCCGCGGCCGTCTCGGCGAGCGGCAGGCGCTTGGCGATGTAGTGGCGGAGCTCGCCCGCCTCGAGCCAGCGCGTCAGGTCGCCGATCGCCTGCTGCTTGGCGGCCTCGGGCATCATGAACACCAGGATGAAGCGGACCGCGGCGCTCTTGTAGGCGAGCGCGTAGAACGGCACCTTCGGCTCCGGCGTCGCGTCCGAGGCGTAGCTCGCGATCACCCCGTTCGGCTTCAGGATCTCGACGCTCTGGGGCAGATTGCCGCCGAACTCGACCTCGACGATCCGGTCGACGCCGCCGCCATCGGGCAGATCGGCGATCCGCTGGACGACGTTCTCGGCCTTGTAGTTGAACACGTAGTCGGCGCCGGCGTCGGCCGCGATCTCGGACTTCTGGTCGCTGCTGACGGTGGTCAGGACGCGCGCCCCGCCGAGCTTGGCGAACTGGATCGCATAAGACCCGACCGCGCCCGCCCCGCCGGTCACCAGCACGGTCTTGCCCATGACCGGGCCGTCCGCGAACACCGCCCGATGCGCGGTCAGCGCCGGAATGCCGAGGCAGGCGCCCTCGACGAAGCCGGTCCGATCGGGCAGGCGCACGGCGCGCTCGGCCGGCACCGTCACGAACTCCGCGGCCGTGCCCCGCGCGCGCTGCCACTGGGCCTCGTAGACCCAGACCCGTTCGCCGACCCGGCCCGGGTCGACCCCTTCGCCGGTCGCCTCGATCACGCCCGCGCCATCGAAGCCCGGGATCACCAGCGGCTCCTTGATCACCTGACCACGGGCGCCGCGTCGCCGCTTGACGTCGATCGGGTTGATGCCAGCGGTCACCAGGCGGACCAGGACCTCCTCCGACCCGGGCGAGGGCATCTCCAGCTCGCCGTACTGAAGGACGTCGGCCGCCTCACCATTGCGCTCATACCATACCGCGTGCATCGCTGCCTCCGGCTCGAACCGGCAGATGTGCCACACCCACCGAGATCCACCGTATAAGGCGTATCCCTTCCGATCACCAAGATGAGACGGATGAGATCGTCAGCGGGCGTCGCACCCCGGCGCGCGACGCTTGCCCGCTGCCGCTCGACCCCGCGTGGCTCAGATGGGGAGGACCGCGTTCAGCCACGAGCCCAGGGCATGGCCGACGCTCAAGGCCTCGTTGATCGATCCCGACAGCACCAGGGCGATCACGATCGCCGTACCAGCGACGGAGGCAAACACATCTTCCATGGTCGGTTCTCGCGGCAAGGGTCGAGCAATAATAGCGGCGCAGGTGGCGGCAGATTTCCTCGCCGCTTCCCTCGGTTTCGCCAATGACGAAGGCTGACAATATTCAACAACTTCTTACCGACAGGTTAAAGAAAAAATAACTGCTGATATTCAAGAGAATTACGAACAAATTTTCCGAGTACGTCTCTGATTTATTCTAACGTGTTTTCCCGAGTGACTGAGCGTGCTGGCGACGGGTGCCGCCCTCGGCCGGCGGCGGTCGGCATGAGATCGGTTGTCACCGATCCGGCTTCCGTGGATAACCGTGCCCAATCATGGCGATCCGACCGTCTTCGGGCGGCGACAAATCGGGAGGTGCAACGGTGGCAGCGATCAGGATCACGGCACTTGCGGCCGCGCTCGGTGCCGCAGCGATCGTCGTCGGGCTCGGGGCCGCGCAGGCGGCCGAGGTCGAGCTCCGTCTGTCCCATTGGGTCCCCGCCCAGCATCCCCTCCAGCCGACCGGGCTGGAACCCTGGGCCAAGTCGATCGCCGACGCCTCAGGCGGGCGGATCCAGATCACCATCTTCCCGGCCCAGCAGCTCGGCGCCGCGCCCGATCACTACGACATGGCGCGCGACGGCATCGCCGACATCACCTTCGTCAACCCAGGCTATCAGGCCGGCCGCTTCCCGATCATCGCCCACGGCGAGATCCCGTTCCAGATCACCAACGCCAAGGGCGGCTCCAAGGCGATCGACGCCTGGTACCGGCCGTACGCCGAGCAGGAGATGGCCGACGTCAAGTTCTGCATGGCTTTTCTCCACTCGCCGGGCACCTTCCATTCCAAGGAGAAGCTGAACCGCCCCGAGGACGTGCGCGGGAAAAATATCCGCCCGGCGCAGGCGACGATTGCCCGCTTCGTCAATCTGCTCGGGGGTGCCAGCGTCCAGGTGCCGGCCCCGGAAGCCCGCGAGGCGCTGGCCAAGGGGGCGGCGGACGCGATCACCTTTCCCTGGAACTCGCTCTACATCTTCGGCATCGACGGCATCACGAAGCACCACCTCGACATGCCGCTCTACGTCACGACCTTCGTGCTGGTGATGAACAAGGCCCGCTACGACGGCCTCGAGGAGGCCGACCGCAAGGTGATCGACGACCACTGCACAAGCGACTGGGCCGAGAAGATGGCGAGCGGCTGGGCGGACTGGGAGGACGAGGGCCGGACCAAGATGCTGGCCGACCCTTCGCAGACGGTCTACGAGCCGACGGCCGCGGACGTGCAGGCCTGGCGCGCCGCCGCCGCGCCGCTGCTCGACGCCTGGAAGGCCGACGTCAAGGCGCGCGGCTATGATGCCGAAGCGATCCACGACGCGTTCGTCTCGACCATGAAGGCCAACGGCGCCTACTACGGCGAATAGCCCGGCGCTCCGCGCGTGTGGCTCGTGGACCGGCTCGACCGGCTCGCGACCGTCGTCGAGAAGATCGCCGGCCTGTTCCTCGCCGCGATCACCCTTCTGGTGTTCGTCTCGGCGATCGGCCGCTACGCCTTCGCCGCCCCGATCCCGGACTCCTTCGACCTCTCGCGGCTGCTGCTCGGGGTCGTGATCCTCTGGGGCTTCGCGAGCGTCGGCTATCGGGGCGCCCACATCAAGGTCGACCTGGTCGCCGAGCTCCTGCCGGCGCGCGCCCGGCGCGGGCTCGACCTGCTCGGCGCCTCGGTCCTGCTACTGTTCACGGTCCTGCTCGCCTGGAAGCTCGCGGACCGGCTCGAGAGCGCCTTCGCCAGCCACGAGGCGACCATGGACCTGCGCCTGCCGGTCTGGCCCTGGCTCGCCGTGATCTGGCTCGGCGTGGTCGCCTCGGTGTTCACGATCTCGGCTCGCATCGTCCTCCTGCTGCGGCCGCGGCCGGGCGACGAGGCCGGCCCCGGATGAGCTCGCCCGACCTGGTCGCGGTCGGCGGCTTCATCCTGTTGTTCGCGATGATGCTGCTGCGGGTGCCGATCGGCATCGCGATGGCGCTGACGGGCGTCGGCGGCTTCGCCGCGATCGCGGGTTGGGGCCCCGCCCTCAACCTGCTCGCGATCTCACCGGTGCGCACGGTCACCGACTACAATCTCGGCCTGATCCCGATGTTCGTGCTGATGGGGGTGCTGGCGACCGCATCCGGCATGTCCAAGGAGCTGTTCCGGGCCGGTCACGCCTGGCTCGGCCGCTTCCGGGGCGGGCTCGCGCTCGCCACCATCGGGGCCTGCGGCGGCTTCGCCGCGATCTGCGGCTCCTCGGTCGCGACCGCGGCGACCATGAGCAACATCGCTTTGCCCGAGATGCGCCGCTTCGGCTACCGCGACGACATCGCGACCGGGGTGATCGCCGCCGGCGGCACGCTCGGCATCCTGATCCCACCCTCGGTCGTGCTCGCGGTCTACGCCTTCATCACTGAGCAGGACGTCGGCCGCCTGTTCATCGCCGGCATTTTTCCCGGTTTTCTCGCGCTCGCCCTCTACATGGCGACCATCCGGATCGCCTACGGCCGAGCGTTGCCCGCGGGGACCCCTGCGGACTGGGCCGAGCGCTTCGGATCGCTGCGCGGTATCTGGGCGGTCCTGCTGCTGTTCGTCCTGATCATCGGCGGCATCTACCTCGGCGTCGTGACGCCGACCGAGGCAGCCGCCGCGGGCGCGGTGTTGACCGGCCTGATCGGCCTCGCCCGCCGCCGCCTCGACGCCAAGGCGCTGATCGCGTGTCTGGTGGAGGCGCTGCGTACCTCGGTCGCGATCTTCACGATCCTGATCGGGGCGCTCTTGTTCGGCTATTTCCTCGCGATCACCCAGACCCCGCAGAAGATCACGAGCCTTCTGGTCGCCCTCGAGCTCGGCCGCTACGGCACGCTGGCCTTGATCCTCGTCTTGTTCCTGCTGATGGGCTGCGTGCTCGACGCGATGGCGATGATCATCCTTTTGGTGCCGATCGTGTTCCCGGTGATCCAGACGCTGGGCTTCGATCCGATCTGGTTCGGCGTGATCGTGGTCATGACGGTCGAGCTCGGCCTGATCACGCCCCCGGTCGGCATGAACGTGTTCGTGATCAACTCGATCGTCCCGGACGTCAGCCTGATCGCGATCTTTCGTGGCGTCGCGCCCTTCGTCCTGACCGATATCCTCCGACTGGCCCTGCTGGTCGCCTTCCCCTGGCTGGTGCTGTTCCTGCCGCAGACGATGGGCTGAGTTCGGCGCGGCCGGCCGCCGCAGCCGCGTCTCCGCACTGGGAGGCGTGATCCAATCGGACGGATCGCGTGCTACCAGACCGGTCATATCGGGGCCTCCCGTCAGTCCTGATCCGGCACTTGACCGCAACGACCGTGCGTGGCTGCCTGGCTGCCGCACCCGCCGGGCCCCCGCTCGTCCTAGGGTGCTGCCGCACCCAGGCATGGACGTCCTGGCTGTTCGCCCAGGTGGCGGGACGACGATGACCGGGAGCACGGAAATGAAGAAACTTCGTACCAAAAGAGTGCTCGGAACGCTCGTGGCTCTGGTAACGCTTACCGGCGGCGTGGGGCGCGCAGAGGCACTCGACCCCCCGAACACGCCGACCCAGTCGGCGTTCGGCGTGCTGGGAAATGGAGCGGTCAGCACAATCGTTCCGCGCGGCGACGTCACGTACATCGGTGGCAACTTCGACGAGCTGGCCGCGATCACGGGCGCCTTCGCGCGGCTCAGCTCCGCGACCGCCAAGCGGATCGCGCCGCTTGCGGAGGTCGAACGGGGCGAGGTGCGCGCGAGCGCTGCCGACGGCCACGGCGGCTTCTACATCGGCGGCACGTTCACCTCGATCGGTGGCGAGCCCCGGCAAAAGATCGGCCACATCCTCGCCGACGGCAGCGTCGACCCCAAGTTCAATCCAGGCGTGCCGGGGCAGACCAGCGCCGTCAACGCGCTCGCCGTGTCCGTGGACCGCAATACCGTTTACGTCGGCGGTGGCTTCGACAACATCGGCGGCCAATCGCGTAACAACCTCGCGGCGGTCGAGGCCGCGACCGGCAACGTCACCAACTTCAACCCGGCGGGGCTCGGCACCGACGGCCAGGTGTTCGCGCTCGAGGTGTCGGGTAAGCAGGTCTACGTCGGCGGCCAGTTCGAGAAGCTGGGCGGCCAGACGCGCAATGGGCTGGCCAAGGTCGCGGGGACGACGGGCGGCGATCTCGGCTGGATCCCGAACCCGACGTTCGGCGGCGGTGGCGGCCTGATCCTGGCGCTCGAGGCCGCGGGCAACTACGTCTATGTCGGCGGCGTGTTCACCAACATCGGCGGCCGGGCACGCAGCCACCTCGCCAAGCTCGTGGCCAGGACCGGCAAAGCGGTCGCAGCGTTCGCACCGAATCCTGACGACGCCGTGTTCTCGCTCGTGCGTTCGGGCCGGTTTCTATATGCCGGTGGCGACTTCAACACCATCGGGGGCCAGATCCGCCCGGCGGTCGCGCGCCTCGTGGCAGCCAACGGCAACGCCACCGCGTTCAACGTCGACGCCCGCATGACCGACAGCGTCCGCGCTCTGGCGGTTGCCGGCGCGAATCTCTATGTCGGCGGCTTTTTCCCCGACCTCGGCAATCCGGTCGTCAGCAGCAACAACCTGGTCAAGGTCAACGCGAATACCGGCGCCGGAAGGCAAGCGTTCATCGCCGGGATCGGCGACTTCGACGCCACGGTCTCGGTCAAGACGATCGCGGTCCAAGGTGCCCGCGTCTACGTGGGTGGAGACTTCTCCTTCGTGAGCCGGGTCACGCGCCACGGGATTGCCGCGCTCGATTTCGGACGGCGTCCCGACCGCCTTCGATCCGGATGCCGGACCCGGTGGCCCGAATACGTTCAACGACGTCAGCGCGATCGCCGTCAGGGGCAACGACATCTACCTCGGCGGCAATTTCACGTCGATGTCTGGCCAGCCTCGAAACCGGATTGCCAAGGTCTCGAAGGACGGCACGCTCGACCCGGATTTCAACCCGAACGCCACCGGCGGCAGCATTCCCGGCATCGACACCATCGTGGTCACGAGTGCGGATGTCTACGTCGGCGGCGACTTCTCCACGATCGGCGGCCAGCCGCGCCTCGATCTCGCGAAGCTCAATCCGAGCACGGGCCTGGTCGACGGGGGACGGCAATCCTTCGACCCGGATCCCCTCAAGGGCGTGAACCCGAGCCGGGTCCGAGCGCTCCAGGTTTCCGGTGACGACGTCTATGTGGGCGGCGACTTCACGTCGATCGGCGGCCGATCGCGCAACAAGATCGCCAAGATCTCGGGGACGACCGGCGATGTCGACGTCCAGTTCGACGCCAACGTCAGCGGCGGCAGCAACGTCGGCCCGAACGTCTTCACGATCGTGCTCGCGCGCAGCACGCTGTTCGTCGGCGGGGATTTCTCGAGCATCGGGGGCGCAGCCCGCAACAACGTCGCGACGCTGAACCCCAAGACCGGCGGCGAGGTGACCGGCTTCAACCCGGACGTGAGCGGCGGTCCGCGACCCGAAGTCTTCGCGATCGCGGTCAGGGGCGAGGAGGTCTACATCGGTGGAGCCTTCACCGAGGTTGGCGGACAGGCGCAAGGCCAGATCGCGCGCCTCACGAAGACCGGGGTCCTGACCCCGTTCAACCCGAAAATCAGGGATCAACCCGGTGCTGTGCTCGCGCTCGCGACGTCGAACTCGACCCTCTACGCCGGTGGCCTGTTCTTCGAGATGGACGGCCGTCCGCGGCTGAAGTACGCGCAGTTCACGGAGACTCTGACGCCGGTCTCGTTCGACACGATCGACGACGCCAATCCGACGAGCGAGGTGCAGCCGCTCGAGAGCGCGCAGGATCGGGCCCTGTTCGCGGTGAATTGGACCGGCGAGGACGACGGTGCGGGCGTGCGCGATTTCAGCGTCTTCGCGTCGGAGGACGGCGGGCCGTTCGCGGCCTGGCAGACCAACACGCCGGCGACCACGGCGATGTTCCTCGGCGAGGCCGGCAGAACGTACGAATTCTACAGCATCGCCCGCGATCTGGCCGGCAACGTCGAGGTCAAGGATCCGGTCACGGAGGCCACGACCACGGTGATGCTGCGCGCCGACGACGGCGATGGCGACGGCGTGCCGGACGCCGAGGATCGATGCCGCGATTTCGATCTCAGCCCGACGGTCGTGATCGATGCGCTCGATACCGGCGTCGCCAACGTCCCCGCGACGCCCGCGGGCTGCACGCTGATGGACCGGATCATCCAGGCCGGGTCCAGTGCGCTCAACCGCCGACAGTTCGTCCGGCGCGTCACCCTGCTGACCCAGACCTGGCGCCAAGACGGGCTGATCGACGAGGAGCAGGCGGGCGCCATCCGGACGGCGGCGGCGCAGACGACCCTCCTGCCGCCCTGAGGCGATCCCCGCGGTTCCAAGCGGGTCCGATGCCCGAACGCGTCATCTTTTGATCAGGGAGACCGCGTCGAGCGTGAGCGTACCGGTCGTCGCGCCGGCCCAGCCGAGGATCGCTTCGAAAAAGTCGTAGCTCGCCGTGGTGGTCAGCTCACAGGCGGCGGGGGGGCCCTTGAAGTCGGCGGAGGGGAAGGCGAAGCTGCAGGTGGCTGTGTCGAGGGCCGTGCCGCCCGAGGCCGAACGCAGCGTCACGTCCATGGCCTCGCCGGGGTTGAGACCCGCGCCGAGCGCGAGAAACGTCAAGGCGTAGGTTTCGCCGGCACCACCCGCCATCCCGACCCTCTGGCTCAGGCTCTCGAGCGCGCCGTTGGCCTGGAACACGGCCGCGAACCCACCGCTCGGCGCACTCGGCAAAGCGATGCGCCCGTCCCCGCCGCCGGAAGCGACCAGCGACCAGTCGCTCGCGGCGTCGAGCGGCTCCTCGAACCCGGGATTGGCGAGCAGACCCTGAACCTCGATCGCTCCGCTGTCGCAGGCGAAATCGCGATCCCCGTTGCCGTCGTAGAACCGGGCCAGGCCCCGCTGGTCCTTGCCGTTGGCCTCGCGGTTGCAGGTCCGGCGCTGCCCGGCGTCGATCGCGGGCGAGCGCGGGAGGAGGTCGTGGGTGAGCGTCGGGCCGCCGTGGCTGCCGATCGCGCCGAGACCGAGGTCGGCCACGGACTGCTGGTCGGAAGCCGCGGTGAAGCCGCAGCTCGTGCCGCTCTCGAGGTTGCCGCCGTCGCTCGTGAGGCTTGCGGTTCCGCTGATGGCGCAGTCGGCGCCGCTCGCCTGCGCGCCGATGACGCTGTTGCCCGCCTCGAGCACGGGGTCCGATCGATCGTGCAGGAGTTGGACGCCGCCGTTGGTGTTGGCGGTCAAGGTGACGTTGTGGAGCAGCAAGGTGGTCGCGTCGGGTGCGATCGGCCGGCCGGTGACGTAGGCGCCGCCACCGTCGACGCCGGCGGTATTGCCGCTGATCGTCACGTTGATGAGCTCGACGCTGTTGCTGACCTGGAGGGCGCCGTCGACCGCAACGGCGCCGCCGTGCTGATGGGCCGTGTTGCTCGAGAGCGTGCTCAACCTGACGACCGCCGCGCCGCTCTCCTGGAAAACGCCGCCGCCCAGATCAGCGTTGTTGTCGTTGACGCTGGTGTTGCGGATCGTGACCGTGTCGCCCTCCTGATAGAGGCCTCCGCCATAGGCGAGATCGTGCGTGGCGATCGCGTTGTTGTAGGCGAGCGATGAGCGGGTGAGCAGGAAGGGCGTCGCGGCAGCGACCTCATGGAAGACGGCAATGCCAGCGCCCTTGGCGCCGGCGCCGGTGATCGAGTTGGTCTCGACGCGCGCCCGGTCGGCTGTGGTCGTGGCCTCGAACAGGTAGAGGCCGCCGCCGCGCGCCAGCCCATTGGATGCCGCCGACGAGCCGGTGCCGCCGTTGGCGTGATTGTCCGTGATGTCCGAGCGGGTCAGCGTGAGTGTGGCGCCGCGCGCGTAGAGGCCGCCGCCATAGGCATAGCCGCCGGTCCCCGCGGGGCTGTCCGGACCGCTGGCGACGTTGCCGATTAACTCGCTGTCCGTCAGCGTCAGCGTGGCACCCGCTTCGGTGAAGATGGCCCCGCCCGCGGCCAAGCCGCCAGAGCCGCTGCTGGCGAGGCCACCTGCGGCGACATTGGCCAAAAAGGACGAGCGGATGATCCTGACCTCGGTGCCGAAGACGGTGAGGCCGCCGCCTCGACCATTGCCGCCCGTGGTGACGCCGGCACCTCCGGTTGCGTCGTTGCTGCTGATGCTGGTCCGCTCGATCACGAGAGCGTCGAGGCCGGTCGCGAAGATGGCACCACCGTTGCCCATCGCCCCGGGATACCCGCTCGCGAGCGCGGCGCCGCCCCTGGCGCTGTTGAGATTCAGATAGCTGCCCCTGATGACGAGCGTCCCGGCGACCGCGTCAATCGCGCCGCCCTGGGCGCCGGCGCTGAGCCCGTTGCCGTCGTCGAAGCCCCGTGCCTTGCATTCCTCCACCACGCTGTCGACGATCGTGAGTGACCCGTTGCGAAGACGGATGCAGCCGCCGGCACCGGCGGCCGGCACGCCACCGACGATGCTGCCCGAGACCTGGCCGTTCTGCAGATAGACGTGTGCGATGTTCACTTCAGGTGCATCGTTCGCGGTTCCGATTTCGAACAGGCGAAACTCGGGCGTGCCGTAAGCGAAGTCGCGTTGGATGAAGCTCCTGACCGCCGGGTTGGAGCTCGTGATGCGGAGATCCTCGGTGATCACCGGCAGGCCGTTCACGCCATTGTTGGGCGCGGTCAGGATGGCGCCGCCGGTGACGATCGTGTCGCGGCCCGCGCTGCCGGCGGTGCAGCCGCCGACGGCGGCGTTGGTATTCGCGCTCGCGATCGCGTCCACCAGCGAGCAGGTGGCACTGGTCGTGATGATCGCCGCGCACGCGGCTCCGACAGTGGCCGTCACCAACCCGCAGGACAAAGTGAAAATGAAGACCAGTCTGGCCATCTTCAGTACCTCCCCCAATAGGACAGGCAACAGCACCGCCGCTCACCTGACCGACCTCTGTGATGCCGATTCAAACGCCCAATTCGTTGGAGCCGATCATGAGCCTCTCTGTCGCGCAAGGCAAGGTTGCGAGGGGCTGGATCGAACTCCGAGGTTGAGAATGCAACCTCAGACCGCCACCAGGACCGCCGCCGAATAGGGTTCGGTGTAGAGTTCGTCGACGAGGGCTTGAGGAGTTCCGTGGCCCAGCCGATGGCTGAAGGAGGCGCGGCTCAGGCGGGCCTCGGGCCGAGGTCGTCGCCCGGGTCGCCGCGCGCGGTGTAGCCGCCGTCGACCGGGATCACGGCGCCGGTGATGAACGCCGAGGCCGGGGCCGCCAGAAACACGATCACCCGCGCGATCTCCTCGGGCTGGCCCCAGCGGCCGACCGGGGTGCGCTCGGCGTAGAGCTCGTAGTTCAGAAGGCCCAGCCGGGCGCGCTCGAGGTTGGTCTCGGTCGCGATGTAGCCGGGCGCGAGCGCGTTGACGGTGATGCCGAAGCGCGCGTTCTCCAGCGCGAGCGCGCGGGTCAGGCCGATGATCGCGGTCTTGGCGACGCCGTAGCCCAAACGATAGGGCAGCCCGACCAGACCGAGTACGGAAGAAAGGTTGACGATCCGGCCGAAGCCCGCCTTGCGCATGCCGGGCACCGCGAGCGCGCTGAACAGCGCGCTGCCGCGCAGATGGATCGCCAGCATGCGATCGAAATGCCCGATCGGCTGCTCATGGAACGGGCGCACCTCCTGGGCCATGATGCCGGCGTTGTTGACCAGCACCGTGACCGGCCCAAGCGCCTGGACGATCTCGGCATGGGCCGCTTTGGCCGCGGCCTCGTCGGCGACGTCGCCGGCCGCGACGGCGACCTGCACGCTGTGCTCGGCGGCGAGCGCCCGCGCGACCTCGCCGGCTTTGGCCGGATCGAGGTCGACGATCCCGACATCGGCGCCAGCCGCGGCGAGCGCGCCCGCGGTCGCGCGGCCGATGCCGGCGGCGCCGCCCGTGACCAGGGCGGCCCGTCCGCGCAGAGGTTTGGTGGTCATCGGCGCCACTCCTTGATGAGGCTCATTCGCCGCTCGCCATGGCGACGATCGTCCCGACGATCGCGCTCTGTGGATCGAGGTAGGCATCGAGGATGCTGAAGTGATGCGCGCCCGGCACGACCGTCAGGCTCGGATCGAGGCCGTGCTGCTTCAGATGCCTGGCATAGAGCTCGGTCTGCTGGCGCCAGAGGGCGGGCTCGTCGCCGCCCACGAACAGCGCGACCGGGCAGCGGACCTTGGGCTCGCGCATGAGCGCATTGTTGCGCCGCGCGATCGCCTCGGTAAGCCCGATCTCGGCGTTGACCGAGATGTGGCGCGCGGGCTCCGGGTCGAAGATGCCGCTGATCGGTACCGCGCCTTTGATCAGGTCCGCCGGCAGTCCCTCGGCCGGCCAGTCGTGGGCGAGGGCCATCGCCTGCAGATGGGCGCCCGCCGAGCTGCCCGAGATGGTGAGCCGCGCAGGATCGGCGCCGAACTCGGCCGCATGTCGGAACGTCCAGGCGAGCGCGCCGCGTGCCGAGGCGACCACGCCGTCCAGGGTCACCGCCGGGCAGAGGTCGTAGTTGGCGATCACCGTGCAGATGCCCGCCCTGACCAGCTGCTCGGCGACGAAGGCGAAGTTCGCCTTGTCCTGGGCGCGCCAGTAGCCGCCGTGGAAGAAGACGTGGATCGGCGCCGCCGTCCGGCCGGCGGGCGCGGCGAACACGTCGACCTTCTGCAGAGCGCTGTCGCCATAAGACACGTCCACATGGCCCGCAAGGCGCGCGCGCACCTCGGCGCTGAGCTCTGCTTTTTCCGTCTGGCAGGCTTCGAAATCGGGGACCGAGCGGCGCGGGTTGAACGCCTGCTCGAGCGCACCCGCGTCAAGATCGCGCCAGCTCATCGAGGTCTCCCCGGCCTTCGTCACGGGCGGCCCAGCACAGCATTCGCGAGGCCGCCTGTCGAGCGGTTTGCCGGCCGTGGGCCGACGGGCTACGGTGCCGCGATCTGCGGACCGTGACTGCCGAAGGAGGAGGAGATGCCGATCACCGCGCGCGAGGCGGAGCTGCTCGCCTGGCTGGAGGGGCAGTACGAGCCGATGGTCGGGCTGCTGGGCGAGCTGGTGAACGTCGATTCCGGCTCCTTCGACCCGGCGGGCGTGGCGCGGGCCGGCGAGATCATCCGTAGCCACCTCGAGGCTCGCGGCATCGCCGCCGAGGCGATCGCGCAGGCCGACGGCAGCCTCTCGCTGAAGGCGATGGTCGGGCCGCGGCAGCCGGCGGCCGGCAACGCCCATGTGCTGCTGCTCGGTCATCGCGACACGGTTTTTCCCACCGGCACGGTCGCCAAGCGGCCGTTCCGGGTCGCCGATGGCCGGGCCTATGGTCCGGGCGTGGCCGACATGAAGGCGGGGCTGGTGATGAACGCGTTCGTGCTCGAAGCGTTCGCGCGGGCGGGCGGCGCCGCGCGGCCGCTGGTCATGCTCGTGACCTCGGACGAGGAGATTGCTTCGCCCGCTTCGCGGCCGACGATCGAGGCCGCAGCCCAAGGTGCGCGCGCGGTCTTCAACGCCGAGCCCGGACGCCCCTCCGGCAACATCGTCTCCGGCCGCAAAGGCGCGATGTTCCTGACCGTCGAGGTGACCGGCAAGGCCGCCCATTCGGGCTCCTCGCACGACCAGGGCGTGAGCGCGATCGACGAGCTCTGCCGCAAGGTTCTGGAACTCCATGCGCTGACCGATTACGCGACCGGCACGACGGTGAACGTCGGCCTGATCAGCGGCGGCCAGTCGGTCAACACGGTCGCCCCCTTTGCCAGCTGCCGGGTCGACGTGCGCTTCAAGACCATGGCGGCGATGGCGGATGCCGAGGCCGCGATCGAGGCGATCCTTGCGAACACCCACCTCGCCGGCACGACCACGCGCCTGACCGAGAAAGCGGCCTTCCTGCCATTCGAGCCGAGCTCGGCGAATCGCGCCCTGTTCGAGCACTACGTCGCGGCCGCGGCCGAGCTCGGCATGACGGTCGGCGGCGAATACACCGGCGGCTCGGCCAATTCCGGCTTCACCGCCGCCCTCGGCGCGCCCACCGTCTGCGCCATCGGCCCGATCGGCGAAAAAGCCCACAGCCCCGACGAGGCCTGCCACCTCGACAGCCTGATCCCACGCGCCAAGGCGCTCGCTCTTGCGATCCTCAGGCTCGACGGCTGAGGGAGGCCGGTCGCGCCGGCCGGCGGTCGA
Source organism: uncultured Alphaproteobacteria bacterium (assembly GCA_963757395.1). Taxonomy (GTDB): domain Bacteria; phylum Pseudomonadota; class Alphaproteobacteria; order Geminicoccales; family Geminicoccaceae; genus DATAOG01. The sequence goes on along the minus strand of CAVWRK010000016.1, from coordinate 324,036 downwards.
TCCGACCTTGTGTTCCGGCACCGAGCGGAGGACGCCCGATGAGCCGTCTCGACAGCTTCATCCGCCGGCTGGAGGCGCAGCGGGCGTGTCTGAACCAGGCGGCGCGGGCGGTCGCCGAGCTGCCGGGGCCGGTGCTCGAGCTCGGGCTCGGCAACGGGCGGACCTATGATCATCTGCGCGAGCTGTTGCCCGCGCGGGAAATCTTCGTGTTCGAGCGGCAGCTGGCGGCGCATGCGGCGTCCATGCCCGATGGCGCGCATCTGATCCTGGGCGACATCCGGGCAACCCTGCCGGCGGCCGGTGCTCGTCTGGGCGCGCCAGCGGCGCTCGCGCACAGCGACATCGGCACCGGCGATGCGGCGCAAAACGCCGAGCTCGCGGCCTGGCTCGCGGAAACTCTGCCGGCCCTGCTCGCGCCTGGCGCCTGGGTGATCTCCGATCAGCCGATGCGAGCGGTCGCGCTGGCGCCGCTGCCGCCGCCCGAAGGGATCGCGGGGGAGCGCTATTTTCTCTACCGACATCGTTTGGGCTAACGCAGCGCAATAAACCTGAGGTTAGCAAGCCGACGCCGGATCCTCTTGCACCTCTTGTCCTCGGCTGCAAATTCCTGTTTGCTGATGGACCAGGCAGGCGGCGATGGCGGTGAGCGAGGAGTTCTGGCTACGCTTTTGGGGGGTCCGCGGCACCGTGCCTTGCCCGGGCCCGGACACGCTCCGCTATGGCGGCAATACCGCCTGCCTCGAGGTCATGTGCGGCGGTCGGCGGCTGATCCTCGACGCCGGCACCGGGCTGCGCGCCCTCGGCGCCAGCCTGAACGGTCGCGACGGCTTGGACGCGCACATCTTCCTGACCCACACCCACATCGATCACATCATCGGCTTCCCGTTCTTCCGCCCCGCCTACAAGTCCAACAATCACTTCGAGCTGTGGGCCGGCCACCTGGGCGGCCAGCAAGGCGCCCTGCAAGCAGTGCTCAAGGATCTGATGCGGGCGCCGATCTTCCCGGTGCCGCTCGACATCATGCACGCCTGCATCGCCTTTCATGACTTCGCCGCCGGCATGGTGATCGAGGTCGTGCCGGGGGTCGTCCTGCGCACCGCCCCGCTCAATCACCCCAACGGCGCCACCGGCTATCGGATCGAGCACGCCGGCAAGGCGATCTGCTACGTCACCGACACCGAGCACCGCGAGGGCGAGCTCGACCAGGCCATCCTCGAGCTGATCCAGGGCAGCCAGATCGTGATCTACGACGCCACCTACACCGAGGCGGAGTACCCGAGCTACCGCGGCTGGGGCCATTCGACCTGGAACGAGGGCGTGCGCCTTTGCCAGGCGGCCGGAGCCGGACGCCTGATCGCCTTCCACCACGATCCGGACCACGATGATGCCGCCCTCGACCAGATCGGCGCGCAGCTCGAACGCGCGCTGCCCGGGTCGCGGGTGGCGCAGGAGGGCCTGGTCCTCCACCCCTGAGCGCGACATCTGAGCGGGACACAGGGCGGTTGGCCGGGCGATCGGGATCGGCAGTGCAGAGCGCCAGGCGTGGCCGCCGCCGGCGCCTGGTCATGGGGCTTTCGACGCTGCTCGGCGGCCGGCCGAGGGGCTTCTTCATCCCGCATCGCTATGCCGACCGGGTGGAACCCTGCGCCTATCCGGCGCTCGAGACGACATTCGCCGCGGCTTGGCCGGCCTTCGAGCGGGTGCTTGCCGCGATCGACGCTCTGGCACCCGCGCTACGCCGCCTCGGCGGGCCGCCGCCGGCGCCGCGCTTCGATCAGGACTGGTTCCCGACGCTCGACGCGGCCGCCGCCTACGCGCTGGTCGCGACCACGCGGCCGCGCCGGATCGTCGAGGTCGGCTCCGGCCATTCGACCCGCTTTCTGGTCCGTGCGGTCGCGGATCACGCCCTCGCCACGGAGTTGCTCTGCATCGATCCGGCGCCGCGCGCGACGCTCCGCGGCCTCGACGTGCGCTGGCTCGAGACCACGCTGCAGCAGGCGCCCGCGAGCTGCTTTTTGGAGCTGGCCGCAGGCGATCTCCTGGTCGTCGACTCGAGCCACATCCTGATGCCCGGCACCGACGTCGACTGGCTCTTGAACCGCATCCTGCCGACCATCGCGCCGGGCGTCCTGGTCCACGTCCACGACGTCTTCCTGCCCGACCCCTACCCCGAGGCCTGGGCCTGGCGCGGCTACAACGAGCAGCAGGCGCTGGCAGCCCTGCTCCAGGGGGCAGGATCGGGTCGTGGAGGACCGGGTGGGGGCGGCGGCTACGGCATCCGCTTTGCCAGCCACTACGTCGCCAGCCGGCGACCCGAGCGCCTCGCCACGGGCATCCTCGGCGAGCTGCCCCAGGGCGGCGGCGGACTGGCGAGCAGCCTCTGGCTCGAGAAGCGGATCTGAGCCGCGGCCGGGCTCAGGCCGCCAGCGGCGGGGTCCGCTCGATCACCTCGAAGGCGTCGTGGCGGACGTGGTTGCGGCGCATCTCCTCGCGTAGCAGATCCGCGCTCACGATGCCCTTGTCGACGCACTCGCGCAGCAGGCCGAAGAACAGGTGCTCCTGCTTGCGATCGGGATGCCGCCGGTAGCTGCCGAGCAGGCCGTAGTCGCCGAACAGCTGGCGGCGCGCCCGCATCAGCCAGCCGATCGGCGGGAACAGCTTGAAGGTCTCGGCCGGGATGAAGTCGACCGGCAGGCCGCTCTTCCAGGGCTGGGTCTTGCGCTTGGTGTTGTGGACCATCTTGGTCCGCTCGGTCAGCCGGTCGAAGTCGTTCCATTCCGGCTCGAGCGCGCCGATGCTCTCGGGCGGCTCATACTGAAGGTTGATCCAATGGCGATAGTCGCGCTCGAACGTGAACAGCTCGGCGAACTGATCCTCGACCCGCCAGTGGCCGAGCTTCGCGCACTCGAGCAGCATGACCGAGCTCGCGTAGTTGCCGGCGTTGAGGCGCTTGGTGCCGCTGCGCGTGCGGCAGAGGATCGCCTTGCCTTGCATGTCGCGCGTCAGCAGCTCGAACACGTCGCCGACCGCGAACACGTCCGGGTCGATGACCACCGCCCGGCCCTGGTAGCCCATCAGCGCGGGCGGCAGGAACCGGAGCGGCGTGAACGACTGCAAGTCGTCGTTGCGCCAATGGCGCCGGACACCGTCGCGCAGGTACTCCTGACCCTCGTAGGGCTCGAAGAACGGATAGTCCTTGTGCTCGATGATCCGGACGTCGAAGCGCTCGGCATTGGGCGAACAGCGCTGCATCGAGTAAGCCGAGACCAGAGCGCCGAGGTACTGGCGATGGTTGGTGTGGATGAAGACGGCAGGCTTCATGCGGCGAGTTCCCCCGAAGACATCGACCGAGACGGACGCCGACCGCGACCGGCCGCTGCTACCATAGGGCCGCGATGCCGGCAAGCCGCGCCCCGGACCTTCACCGGGGTCGGCGTCCGGGCGCCCGACGCGTCGCCTTCGATATGGCGCCTCGCCTGCCGCTGCTCAAGCGGCCAGCGGCGCGGTGCGCTCGGCCAGCTCCAGCGCGTCGTGGCGGATGTGGTTCTGCCGCATCTCGTCGCGCAGCATGGCTTCGGTCACGATGCCCCGCTGCAGGCATTCGTGCAGCAGCCCGAAGAAGAATTGTTCCTGTCTGGGGTCCGGATGGCGAGCGTATTGGCTCGGCGGGCCGCCGCCGGCCAGCTTCTTGAGCGGATTGATCCAGGTCTTGGGCCTCATCGCCTTGAAGCGCTTGTCCGGCGGGGTGAAATCGACCGGCAGGCCGGTCTTCCATGGTTGGGTCTGCCGCTTGGTATTGTGCAGAAGTTTTGTGCTCGGCGTCAGGTGATCGAAGTCGTTCCACTCCGGCTCGAACAAGCCGATACTGCCCTTCGGCTCGAGACTGAGGGTGATCCAGTCGGCATAGTCGCGCTCGCCGGCGAACAACAGAGCGAAGTCAGGCTCGGCGCGCCAGTGCTGGAGCTTGGCGCAGTCGAGCAGCATGACGCTGGTGGCGAGCCCGCCCCCGGCACCCTTGGTGCCGGAGCGCGCCCGGCACATCAGCGCGCTGCCCTGCATGTCGCGCTCCAGCAGCTCGAACACGTCGGCGACCGCGAACACGTCGGGGTCGACCACCAGCGCGCGGCCCTGATAGCCCATCAGCTCCGGCGGCATGAAGCGCAAGGGCGTGAACGACTGCAGATCCTCCATCCGCCAGACCGCCTGGCGGCCGTCGCGCAGGAACCGCTGCCCTTCCCTGGCCCACAGGAACGGATGGTCCTTGGTGTGAATGATCTCGACGGCGAACTTGTCGGCATTCCGGGAGTTGCGCCCGAACGAATACTGCGAGACCAGGGCGCCGACGTATTGCTTGTGATTGGTGTGAATGAACACCCGAGGCGTCACGGCGAGGTCCCTCCGCAAAGTGCAGCCGGACGGCTACTTAGCAAAAGGCGGTCCTGGTCACAAGCCGCGAGCGCCATCCCGGCGATTTTCAACCGATATTGTCGAATGCCGGACCAGGCAATCCAGGGATCGTGACGATCGGTCGCGGCCTTGGGCGGCGCGCCCGGCGCTGCAACCTTGAAGCTTGCCAGGGTCGGGCAAATATGACAGACGACCCTCTAAGCCGCGATCCGGCCAGCAATTCTGCGAGTTCTGGCAACCCAACGGACGGCGTCGGGCACCCAGGCCATCCGGAGACCGAGCCGGCATGCACTTCTCGTACGATCATCTCCAGCTGCGCTACGAACCCTTTCCGATCGGCTTGGCCAAGCCGCTGATGGACCCGGCCACCTACGCCACCTTGATCGAGGCTTATCCGCCGATCGAGCTGTTCCAGCACATTCCGAAGGTCGGCCACAAATATTGTCTGTCGCAGAAGTTCCATGCCGACAAGTACCGGGAGTTCATTCGCGCCCGGCCGGTCTGGCGTGACTTTCATGCCTGGATCAAGAGCGCGGACTTCGCGACCGGCGTGATGCAGGCGCTGAAGGAGCAGTGCGTCGATCTCGGCTTCGGCCAACCGGTCTCGCCGGCGGCGCGCGCCCTCAAACGGCTCAAGAACGTCCTGCGTGGCCGGCTCTGGCAGAGGGCGCCCTGGCTCACCGCCCGGTTCGAGTTCTCGATGCTGCCGGCGGCCGGCGGCTACGTGATCCCGCACACCGACGAGCGCAACAAGATCGTCACCCTGGTGATCTCGATGATGCGCGAGGGCGAGTGGGACCCCGCCTTCGGCGGCGGCACCGACGTCAACCGGCCCAAGGACATCCGGCGCAATTTCAACTGGATGAACGACAAGGCCGAGTTCGAGGACATGGAGGTCATCGACACCTTCGACTTCACACCGAATCAGGCGGTGATCTTCGTCAAGACGTTCAATTCCTGGCACTCGGTGCGCCCGATGACCGGCAATGGCTCCAACGCGATGCGCAAGACCTTGACCATCAACATCGAGGCGCACGCCTGAGCGCCATGCCGCCGTCCCGCAAGGACCGACCCGTCGAGCGCTCGGGATGATCTCCGCCCTGCGCCGGCTCGGCATCTGGTACCGAGTGCGACGCCGGCGACGAGAGTTCGCCTGGCGGCTTAGCCAGGCCGATGTCGTCGTTGTCACCCACACCAAGAGTGGCCGGACCTGGCTGCTGGTGATGATTTCTCATCTGTTTCATCTCAAATACGCCACGCCGGCCACCGAGATCATCAAATTCGACAATCTTCATCGCCTGGATTCTCGGCTTCCCAAGCTCCATTACACGCGCTATGCCGATCTGGTGGCGCCAGACGCGGACATTCGACGACCAGGCTTTGGTCCCAATACCCGGTTCGTCTTCCTGTTTCGAGATCCGCGCGATATCGCAGTCTCGTATTACTTTCACCTGCAGAAGCGATCGACGCCCGTCGAGCGGGCCCGCAAGGCGATCTCGGAGGCAATTCTGGCGAAGTCGCTGTTCGACTTCGTGGTCGACGACCAGGTCGGGTTGCCGCAGATCGTCCAGCTGATGAACCGCTGGGCGGAGCACCTGGCCGCGCTGGACCGGGCGATCATGGTCCGCTACGAGGATCTGCGCGCCGCTCCCGTCGCCGAGCTCGGGCGGGTCATGGCGTTCATCGGCACGCCCTGCCGCCCGGACGAGCTCGAGCAGGCGGTCGAGTTCGCATCGTTGGAGAATCTCAGAGACAAGGAGGCCCGGCGCTTCTTCGGCACCGAGCGCCTGCGACCGACGGACAGCGCCGATCCGGATGCCTTCAAGGTGCGGCGGGGTAAGGTTGGAGGCTATCGCGACTACTTCGACGCCGCCCAGTTGGCGGTCATCAACTCGATGGTGGACGGCAGGGTCGCGCCAATTCTGGGATATGGTCTGCAGCCAGGCCCGGTGCCGCGCCACGAGGCGCCGCGGACCGAGACGGTCGCCCGAACGATCCGCTAGCACAGGCCAGGCGCGCGGCGGCGGCGCGAAGCCATCCTCTCAAGATCCGTCGGCCGGGAGCCGCGGCACGCCGGCGCGCTCATGGACGGTCGGCTCGGTCGTCAGGATGCCGCCACGCCTGGCCGAGAGGTAGCGGAGGATCGCGACGTCGGTATCGGCGTGCTTGCTCAGGGTGGTGCCGCGCGCGCGGATCAGCGGGTTCTCGCCATAAGCGTGGCTGAGGCCGAAACTGAAGCCGCTCAGGATGAACCGGTCGTAGCCACCGTCGGCGATCCCGATCGCGAGCGTGAACATGCCGGTCGACGGCTGCTTGCTCTGGATCAGCTCGGCGATCTCGGGGTCGTCATCGCACAGCGAACGCACCAGCTCGTGGTAGTAGGACGCGGAGCGCACGACCAGGGCGTCGTAGCGATAGCCGAGCCGGTGCAGGCAGCGCCTCATGTGGAACGGCCTCAGACGCCATTGCTTGAGGTGGGTGATCAGGCGCTTGACCCGGCCGCCCCGCCGTTCCGGCCGCGGTAGGAAATAGAGCGTCCGGGTCTCGAGGCCCCGCAGGGCCCTGAGCGAGTGGTCGTCCTCCGCCTTGCCCGAGGTCAGGACCGCGGTCATCACCGTGTAGGCCGGGGTCGGCAGGCCGTGGCGGGCGGCCGAGAAGCCCGACGCGTTGGCGCAGGCGACCTCGTCATAGGCGGCACGCGGCGGCAGCGCCGGGTCCGCCTTCGAGCCGAGGATCAAAAGGGTGGTCATCGCCGCTCACCGAACGCTCTCGACCATCCCGATGGCCGTCAAGGCGGTTGCGGACGGTCGGCGCGCCGCCTTCAACCCGCGCCGACAGCCGTCACGCCCGATGCCGCCATCAACTCGTCGCGGTTGTCGAGAACCGTCATCGGGTAGACGGGCTTGCGCCGCCGGCCCAGGAAGCTGCTCTGCTCGACCCTGGTGCGGACCGGAACCCGATATCGAACCCCGGGATGCCGGCACGCGATGGCATGCAGCAGGCCGTGCCACCAATCCGGCGAACGGATCGTGCAATGGGCGTTCTCGCCGTTCGGCAAGGTCTTGATCGCCTGAAACGAAGCGATGTTGGCATACACGAACCGGCCGGCGAACGCGAAGATCTCCTCGACGATCCAGGGGACGTCCTCCGCCGGGCAATGCTCCAGGACATCGGTGCAGATGACACCGTCGAAGATGCCGCGCGGCAGGCGCGCGAACGGCTCGTAGCCGGGGTCGTACTTGGCAACGTCGCTGACCCCCCAATAGCTGATCAGGCTCTCGACCCGGGCGCCGTCCGGAAGCTCGACGTCCCGCCAGGCATATTGCTGGCCCTTGCCGGCGCCATAGTCGAGCAAGCTGCGCGCGCCGGTCTCGTCGATCAGGGTCTTGATCTCCGCCACGTGACGCCAAAGGCTGCTGCCGGCGAAGGTTCGCTCGGACGACATGCCGAGCGTCGGCTCGCCCTCGATGTGCATCTGGCGGTAGAGCGCGACCAATGCCCGGTAGCGCGGGCTTGGTTGCTCACGACTGTACATGACCGCTGACGGGTCCGGAGTCGCGGCCAGATCGTCGCTCAAGCTAAAGGTCATCATGATGAGCGTGCGCCCCTGTTCGGATAGTCACGTGCCCTAACCGCACTCCGAGCGGCGAAGCAAGGTTGGGCTCACCGCTGCTGTGCCAACGAAATGGTGGGGCGGTGCCAAGCGGACCAGACGCGGCAGGAGGCCAAGCGTCCGAGGCTCGAGGTCGTCAGGGCCCACAACAAATGGTCATCTTCTTGCCGGACGTCAGCAGGGCGGTCATCATGGTGTTGAGCGGCGCCGGGCCGCGACCGGCGCGGCGCTCCCCTGCCTCGGCGGCGGTCAGTCACCCGATGGCAGCAGGGCCAGGTGCGGCGTCGTGTCGCTGACCAGGCGCACGCCGCCCGGCGCGATCTCGTAGACCCGGTCGGCGACGTCGACCCAGGCCGGCCGATGGGTGATCGCGAGGATCGTGAAGCTTGCCGTCGAGCGCCCGGACGTTGGCGCAGATCTCGGCCTCGGTCGCCGGGTCGAGCGCGCTGGTCACCTCGTCGAGGATCAGGAGCTTGGGCTTGACCAGCAGTGCGCGGGCCAGCGCGATCCGCTGCCGCTGGCCGCCCGAGAGCTGCATGCCGCGTTCGCCGACCGTGGTCGTCAGGCCGTCTCTTGAGCGAGGCGACGAACGACCAGGCGCCCGCGGTCTCGAGCGCCTCGATCGCCTGCCTCGGCGTGAGCGCGGGATCGCCCAGCGTCAGGTTGGCGAGCACGCTATCGTGGAACAGCACGATCTCCTGCGGCACGTAGCCGACCATGCCGCGCCAGCCTGCGAGATCGATCTCGCTGAGCGGCACGCCGTCGACCAGGATGCGGCCCGCCGCTGCGGCGCGTAGAGGCCGAGCAGCAGGTCGATGATGGTCGTCTTGCCGACCCCCGACGGCCCCATGATCACGGTCAGCCGGTTCGCCGGGATGGTGATCGACACGTTATCGAGCACCCGCTTGGTCGCCGAAGCCGAACGACACGCCGCTCGAGCACCAGGCCGCGCTCGAGCGTCGGCGGCCGCGTGCCGTCGAACTGCCTCGCGCTCGGCCCCGACCTCGGCGATCATCTCGTGCACCGCGCGATGCGAGGCCTCGAGCATCATCGCCCGCTGCAGCTGGCGCTGGACCCGGCCGAGCGAGCCGACCGTACGGTACAGCAGCACCGCCATCACGATGAGCTCGGACATCGGGACCGACAGTTGCGCCCGCGCGACGTAGAGGCCGGCCACGGCGAACATAACGAAGATCGGCTCGCGCATCTCGTTCATCATGTTCTCGGCCACCGCCTGCCGGCGCAGCGCCCGGCGCAAAGACTGGGCCCGCTGCTGCGAACAGGCGCGAGAAAATGCGCCTGGCGCGCCATCGCCTTCAGCGGCTTGATGCCGATCAGCGTGTCGCTCAGCAGCGTCACGAAGGCCTGGGTGCTGCTCTGCTGCCGGCGACCGGCCTTCTTCGCGACCCGCACGAGCGGGCCCGAGAATGATCAGGATCACGGCCGCCGATCGGCGATGCCGAGCAGCGCCATGCGCCAGGAGATCAGGAACGCCAGGCCGACGCTGACCGCGGTCTCGAGGAGCGAGGCTATGAACATGGTGGAGAGCATGTAGGCGCGCCCGGCGCGGGTCGCGTCCTGGCTCATGGCGTTGGCGAACCGGCCGACCGGCTGGCGGGTGAAGTAGGCCCACTTCACCTCGAGCAGGCTCTGCACGACCGTGGTGCGCAGGTTGGTCGCGACCTCGGCGACCGCGTAGCCGACCCGGACCATGGCGAGCACGACCAGCGCCGCCTTGCCGATCACCCCGAACAGCACCGCCAGCAGCAGCTTCCCCAGCGAGGGCGGCAGGCCGAGCGCGTTCATCGCGCCATAGACCATCTTGTGCACCATCGTCGGCGTGCTGCTGTGTCGTTCATCAGAAGGGTGAGCGCCGGCAGCAGGCTCGCGAGCCCGAAGCCCTCGACCAGGTTCGCGAGCAGCAGGCCGGCCATCAGTCCACTTGGACCGTCCCGGCACGCTCATGAAGACGCGAAAGATCCGGCGCATCACTCTCAATCAGTGGGCGCGCCGCGGCGCCGGGCCAGCGACCCGCGCCCGGTCACGACCGTGTGCTCGAAACGCCTAACCCTCGCGCTCACGCTTCCATCCCAAGCCGGCGACCCGCTGCCGGGCGCCGTTCCTGCTGCAGCAGCAGCGAGGCCGCGCTCGCGGCAAACACCGCAAGCGGTGTCCAGGCCGCCAGGACCGGCGGCAGCAGGCCGAGATCGCCGACCGTGAGGACGAGGCCATCGAAGGTCCAGCAGACGAACCCGACCGCCACCCCGAACGCGATCAACCACCCCTGCGCCGCGCGCCCGCTCAGCGGCCGCGCCAGCGCGACGATGATCAGGATCATCGCGATCGTCGTCACCGGCGCGGCGAGCCGCTCTTGCAGCCAGAGCTTGTAGCGATAGGCTCGGCTGGGTTCCAAGCCCCTGCGCGCGGATCGCACGCAGCAGCTCGCTGAGCGGCGTCTCGCGTGGATCGGCGAGCACCGAGGCGAGCAGCTTCGGATCGAGATCGTCGGACCAACGCAGGCGGTCCTGATGCTCGACCACGCCCGGCCCGACCAAGGTCCGGGTCACGTCGTGCAAGGTCCAGCCCCCATCCTCGTAGGTTGCGCTCGGCGCCGCCAGCCGGGCGACCAGATTGCCGTCCGGATCGCGCTGGAAGACGGTGACGCCGTCGATGCGGCCGGCAGCCGGATCGAGCCCGTGGAGGCGCAGGATGTCGTCGCCGTGGCGCAGCCAGACACCCTCGGCATCGCCGGCGGGCGCATAGTCGCCGATCCCCCAGGCGCGCAGCCTGCCGACTGCGACCGGTACCGCCTGGTCCTCGATCAGGAACTGGACCACCGCGATCAGCACCGCCACCGGCAGCACCGCCGCCGCGAGCCGGGCCTTCGAGACCCCGGCTGCCGCCATCGCGGTCAGCTCGCTGTGGCGCGCCAGCTCGGCGAAGGTCAGCAGACCCGCGAGCATCGCGGTGATCGGCAACAGCTGCGCCACGATCTCCGGCAGGCGCAGGACCGTGTAGCGCAGGATCGGCAGCAGAACGCTGTCGCTGCCCGCGATCACCTGATCGCCATTGGCCAGGAAGTCGAGGAGCATCATCAAGGCCGCGAGCCCGAACAGCAGGATGCCGGCCCGTGCGAGCAGCCGGCGCGCGATGTAGCGGCTGAACACCGAGGCCATGCGAGCGTCCCTGCCGGTTGCCCGTGCGCCGCCTCAACCACGCCGCCGCATCGGCCGGGCGCCGAGCAGGGTGCGCAGCGACAGCCAGCCAGCCCCGGCGACCAGGGCCAGGAAGGGCAGCCAGAGCCCGATCCAGGGCGGTGCGACCAGCCCGCGCTTGGCCAGGGCCTCGCCAAAGTTCAACGCCTGGTAGTAGACGACCAGGATCAACAGGCCGATGAGGAGGCCGCTGCGCTGGCTGCGCGGGCCGCCCAGGAGCGCGAGCGGCGCCGCCAGCAACGGCAGGATCGGCACCGACGCGATCACGACCAGGCGGGCATGCAGCTCGGCCGCGATCTCGGCCGCGCTGGGCTTGCTCGAGGCGGTCGCCGGCCGGCTCCAGAGCTCGCTGAGGGTGAGCTCGCGCTGATCGGAGCCGCGCGGCCGAAAGCTCGCATCGGCCTCGGTGACCACCGGCCAGCTGAGATTGCCGAAGGTCACGGTGCTCGGCGGGCCCTCGGCGGGCAGCTCGGCGCGCTCGCCCTGCTGCAGGATCAAAAGCGGGCTCTCGCTGGCATCGAGCTGACCGAGCCGGCCGCTCTGACCGGTCACCACGGTGGCACCCCCGTCGGGATTGTCCTGATACACGAACACCTTGGCAAGGCGCAGGCCGTCGGCGGCGGGGGTCGAGCGCTCGGCGAAGAATGTCAGATCGCCGGCATGAATGAAGGTGCCGCCGCGCACCGCCGCGGTCAGCGACGCCTCCGCCACCTGCTGCTTGAGCGCACGGTAGGCGTAGCGTGCATGCGGGCTGAGCCAGCCGACGATCAGCGTGGCGAGCATGGCCATCAGGACCGCCAGGCCCATCACCGGTGCCAGCAGCCGGCCGAGGCTCCGGCCAGCGCCCGCGAGGATCACGAACTCGCTGTCCCGCTTGAGGCGCCGAAAGGTCAGCAGGATGCCGAAGAAGAACGCAGCCGGCAAAGCGATGCTCAGGAAATGCGGCAGCAGCAGCACCAGCATCTGGCCGACGTAGCTGAACGCTTTGTTGGGGTTGGCGACCAGGCTGAACAAGGTCAGGACGCGCTCGAGCAGCAGGATCGCCAGCGCGATCCCGGTCATCACCAGAGAGCTGGTGACGATCTGGCGGAGCAGGTAGCGATCGATGATGGTCAGCACTTGAGCGGATTACCTGCCGGGGACCGGCCCGAGCCCGTCCGGACGGGCGGGCCTCGCCCGGACCTGCGCCAAACTAGCTTGGATCACCGCTCTGTCCAGGGCCGGGCGCCCGGCTGCCCTCGACGCCCATCGCTCCGGGCTTGGGCCGATGGCAGGTGGTGGGCGGTGCTGGGTTTGAACCAGCGACCCCTCGCGTGTGAAGCGAGTGCTCTCCCGCTGAGCTAACCGCCCGTGTGCGCCGCACCGCTATAAGAGTGCCCTCTAAGCGGTGTCAAGCGGGCGCGCCGCCGGGTCGAGCCCGCGCTTCGCACCGAGACCGGCGAGGGCGGCGCCGAGCTCGGCCATGTCGTCGATCACCCGATCGGCACCGAGATCCCGCGCCGGGACCGGCGTGTAGCCGTAGCTCACCAGCACGCAGGGCACGCCCGCGGCGCGCGCCGTGAGCAGGTCGGTCCGGCTGTCCCCGACCAGCGCCGCACGCCTGGCATCGATGCCGAGGCGCGCCAGCACCGCTCGCAGGTGACCGGCGTCCGGCTTGCGCACCGGCAGAGCATCACCGCCGACCGCCGCGCCGAAAAAGCGCGCGAGATCGAGCGCGGCGAGCAGCCGGTCGGTGGGCGCCTGCGGCTTGTTGGTGCAGACCCCGAGGCGGACGCCGGCCGCCGCCAGCTCTTCGAGCATGGCGACCGCGCCGGCGTAGACCTGGCCGGCGCGCACGGGCATCCTGGCGTAGCGGCGCAGGAACTCCGCAAACAGGGCGTCGAGATCGACCGTCGACGGCAGCCCGCCCGAGGCCTGAAGGCCGCGCTCCAACAGCGCCCGGGCGCCGTCGCCGATCATCGGTCGGAGCTCGGCCAGCGCGAGACCGGGGTGGCCGAGCTCAGCCAGCATCTCGTTGACCAGAGCGTGCAGGTCCGGCGCACTGTCGATCAGGGTGCCGTCGAGGTCGAACACGACCGCTTCAAACCGGAGCGCCAAAGGTTTCGTCCTTGCTTTGCCAGGAGGATCGATGGCGTTAAATACGCAGCAATTCTCCGGCCGCAAAGTGCCAGTCGCCGATTGGCATCGCGTCTGCTCCGAGGTTGAAACGACATGCCTGCTCCGATCACCGTCGTCCTGCTCGCCGCCGGCAAGGGTACGCGCATGCGGTCCGAGCGGCCCAAGGTGCTGCACCCGCTGGCGGGCCGCCCGATGCTTGCGCACGTCCTGGGCACGGCGGGGGCGCTCGCGCCCGCGCGGGTCGTGGTGGTTCTGGCGCCGGGCATGGACCAGGTCGCGGCCGAGGTCGACCGGGGCCCGCAGCCGGCAGTGATCGTCCACCAGGCGCCGCAGCTCGGCACCGGCCACGCGCTCATGGCGGCGCGCACCGAGCTGCCGAAGGCGGGCGAGGTGCTGGTGCTGTACGCGGATACGCCGCTCGCGACCGCCGAGACCCTGAACGGGCTGCTCGAGGCGCGGCGCGCGGCCGATGCCGCGGTCGCGGTGCTCGGCTTCCACCCACCCGATCCCTCGGGCTACGGCCGGCTCGCCTTCGACCAGGCCGGCTTGGCCGCGATCGTCGAGGAGCGGCACGCGGACGCGACCCTGAAGCGCGATGGCATGTGCAACGCCGGGATCATGGCGTTCGATGCCGCGCGGCTGATGCCGCTGCTCGACGCGCTCGAGATCAAGCAGCCGAAAGGCGAATACTACCTCACCGACGTGGTCGCGCATGCCCGGGCGCGAGGTTGGGCCTGCACCGCGATCGAGGGGCCGTACGAGGCCGGGCTCGGTATCAACTCGCAAGCACAGCTCGCCGAGGCCGAGGCGATTCTGCAGCGCCGGCTGCGGGCGGCGGCGATGGCGGCCGGGGTCACGATGACCGCGCCCGAGACCGTGTTCCTGGCCGCCGACACCGAGCTCTCGGCCGGGGTTGAGGTCGGCCCATATGTGGTGTTCGGACCCGGCGTCACGGTCGCCGGCGGCGCGCAGATCCTGCCGTTCTGCCATCTCGAAGGGGTCCGGATCGAGGCCGGCGCGCGAATCGGGCCGTTCACCAGAATCCGTCCCGGTGCCGCGATCGGCGAGGGCGCCCGCGTCGGCAACTTCGTCGAGGTCAAGAACGCCACCCTCGAGGCCGGTGCCAAGGCCAATCACCTGAGCTACATCGGCGATGCCCGGGTCGGCGCCAAGTCCAACATCGGCGCCGGCACGATCACCTGCAACTACGACGGCAGCGCCAAGCACCGGACCGAGATCGGCGCCGGCGTCTTCGTCGGCTCCAACTCGGCCCTGGTGGCGCCGGTCACGATCGGTGACGGCGCCTTCGTCGGCGCCGGCAGCACGATCAATCGCGACGTGCCGGCCGGCAGCCTGAGCATCGCCCGCGCGCGCCAGACCGACATCCCCGACGGCGCCGCCCGGATCCGCGCCCGCCGTCGCCCGGGCTCGTAAACTTTCGCCCGACAGGAGCTGCTGCGTATGTGTGGAATCGTCGGTATCCTCGGCCGCCAGCCGGCCGCGCCTTTGCTGCTCGAAGCCCTCAGACGGCTCGAGTACCGCGGCTACGACAGCGCCGGCATCGCAACCCTGGTCGGCGGCCGGATCGAGCGCCGGCGCGCCGAAGGCAAGCTCGCCAATCTCGAGCGCGCGCTCGAGGCCGAGCCGCTCAAAGGCGTCACCGGCATCGGCCATACCCGCTGGGCGACCCATGGAGCGCCGACCCAGGACAACGCCCACCCGCACGAGGCAGGCGGCGTCGCGGTCGTCCACAACGGCATCGTCGAGAACTTCCAGAGCCTGCGCCAGGAGCTGACCGCCCGGGGGCACAAGTTCGCGACCCAGACCGACACCGAGGTCGTACCGCAACTGGTCAGCCACTATCTGAGCAGCGGCCTCGGCCCGGTCGCGGCGGCTGCCGGCGCGCTCAAGCGGCTCGAGGGGGCGTTCGCGCTGGCCATGCTGTTCGCCGGCCACGAGGACCTTCTGGTCTGCGCGCGCCGCGGCAGCCCGCTCGCGATCGGCTACGGCGATGGCGAGATGTACATCGGCTCCGACGCTCTGGCGCTGGCGCCCTTGACCAATCGGATCCAATATCTGGAGGAGGGCGACTGGGCGGTGCTGACCGCGCGCGGCGCCAGCGTCTACGCCGCCGATGGCACCGAGGCCCTGCGCGAGATCAGGCAGACCGCCTTCTCGGGCGCCCTGATCGGCCGCGGCAACTACCGCCACTTCATGCACAAGGAGATCCACGAGCAGCCGGCGGTTCTGGGGGACACGCTGCGCTCGTTTGCGAGCCCTGCCGATCACCGGATCGTGCTGCCCGATCTGCCGGTCGATTTCGCGACCCTGCCGCGGCTCGCGATGGTCGCCTGCGGCACCGCGGCCTACGCCTGCATGATCGGACGCTACTGGTTCGAGCAGCTGGCCGGCCTGCCGGTCGACCTCGACATCGGCTCGGAGTTCCGTTACCGCGGCACGCCGCTGGTGCCGGGCAGTGCTGCGCTGTTCGTCTCCCAGTCGGGCGAGACGATGGACACGCTCGAGGCGATGCGCGCGGTCAAGGCGCAGGGGCTGAAGACGATCGCGCTGGTCAACGTCCCGGACAGCACGCTCGCGCGCGAGGCCGATTGTCAGCTGCGCACGCTTGCCGGCCCCGAGATCGGGGTCGCCTCGACCAAGGCGTTCACGACCCAGCTGGCGACCATCGCCTGCCTGGCGCTCGGCGCGGCCCGCGCGCGCGGCCGCCTGACCCGCGCGCGCGAAGCCGAGCTGACCCAGGCGCTCGACGAGGTGCCGGCGCGCGCCGCCGAGGTCCTGATGCAGGACGCGACCTACGAGCAGATCGCGCACAGCCTGGTGCCCGCCCGCGACGTGCTCTACATCGGCCGCGGCACGAGCTTCGCGATCGCGCTCGAGGGCGCGCTCAAGCTCAAGGAGATCAGCTACATCCACGCCGAGGGCTATGCCGCCGGCGAGCTCAAGCACGGCCCGATCGCGCTGATCGACGAGGCGGTGCCGGTGATCGTCGTGGCACCGCCCGGTCCGCTGTTCGACAAGACCGCGAGCAACCTGCAGGAAGTGGTCGCGCGCGGCGGCAAGGTGATCCTGCTCAGCGACCGGCGCGGCTGCGACCAACTGTCCGAATATGTCGCGTCCGCGGTCGCACTACCCGAGGTCGACCCGCTGCTGGCGCCGATCCTGTACGCGATCCCGGTCCAGCTGCTCGCCTACCACACCGCGGTGCTCAAGGGCACCGACGTCGATCAGCCGCGCAATCTGGCCAAATCGGTCACCGTGGAATAGCCGCCGGGGCGCGCGCGCAGAGCGCTCGCCGGGCTCCACCATGCCGCGCGCGACCGCCTGCGGCATGAGCGCAACGGTCGCTCGGCAAGCCTTGGTGGGGCGGAAGGTCTTCATCCTTTCTTAACCAGACGCCGCGATTGTACCCCCCTCAGCGCCGCCACCGGCAATCCCGATCAGGGTCGAGACCTGCAGCGCGCGGGCCGCGGCCGGGGATCCGCCGGGGGCGGCGAGCGATCCACCCCAGCCCCAAGAGGCGGTCATGACGGACACCCTTGCTCCCACCGCCGGCAGTTTTCCAGCTACCGCCAGCACGCCCGGATTGGCGCTGCGGCAGGGTCCCCTGGCGAACTGGTTCGCCGTCCTGTCGGAGGACGACACGGCGTCCTATCGGTATCTCCTGCTGCTGCGCTTCATGGTGCTGAACCTGGTCGCGGCGGCGCTGTTGGGGGCCGCCTGGCTCAAGGGCTGGGTCGACGTCGTGTTCAGCAGCGACACCACCCAGCTGGTCTCGGTGATCGCCCTCGTGTTCGGCTACGGCCTGATCAGCTGCGGCCGCAAGATCCTCTTGACCAGCACCGAGATCAATCAGCTCAAGCAGCCGGTCCGCGACCACTCGGCGCGCGGCGCCCGCTATTTGCAGACCATGCAGGGCCGGGACGGCCAGAGCCGCGCGCTCTCGGCCTCGACGCTCCGGCTCAAGCTCGGCGCCCGGATCGGGTCGATCCGGCACATCGCCAACAGCCTGGTGTTCCTGGGCCTGATCGGCACCGTGGTGGGCTTCATCATCGCGCTCTCGGGCATCGATCCCGAAGCCGCGGCCGATATCGATGCGATCGGCCCGATGGTCTCGACCCTGATCAGCGGCATGTCGGTGGCGCTCTATACGACCCTGGTCGGCGCAGTCCTGAACGTCTGGCTGATGCTCAACTATCGGATTCTGGAAAGCGGCACGGTCACGCTGGTGGCCGAGCTCGTCGAGCTTGGGGAGCGTCATGCACGGTCTTGAGCAGCTCGAGCAGGACGATGGCGACACGGTCTTCCGCGATGTCATCATGCTGGCGCTGGCCGGGTTCGTGGCAATGGTCATCCTGCTGCTGCCGCACCTGAACCCGCCCGGCAAGGCCGCCCAGGAGAACACCTATCCACCCGGCAACGTGATCGTCGAGGTCCGCTGGCCGGACGACCTCGACAGCGACGTCGACCTCTGGGTCCAGGCGCCGGGCGATCGGCCGGTCGGCTACTCCAACAAGGGCGGTCTGATCTTCAATCTCCTGCGCGACGACCTCGGCAAGCGGGCCGACGCGACCGGCATGAACTACGAGGTGTCGTACTCGCGCGGCATCCCGGCCGGCGAATACACGGTCAACGTGCATCTCTACCGCAACACGGCCGGCGTTCTCCCGATCCCGGTGACGATCGTGACCAGCGTCAAGAAGTCGCCCAAGGATTCGGCCCGCCAGCTGTTGGCCAGCAAGGTCGAGCTGACCCGCGAGGGCGAGGAGCTGACCGTCTACCGCTTCAAGCTGTCCGCGGACGGCGACTTGGTGCCGGGCAGCGTGCACAGCCTGCAGCGCAACCTGCGGGCCTGGAGGGCGTCATGACCGAGCTCACCTATCTGTTCGCGGCGGTCGCGGTCGTCGCTGGCCTGATGACCAGCGTCAGCGTCTGGGCGCCGCGCCAGCTGTGGATCAAGGTCGTCGCCATCGGCGCGGCGGCGCTGTTCCTGCCGACCACCTATGCCAGCTTCAGCCGGTTGCTGAGCATGCCGAAACCGGTCCAACTGGAGTGGTGGCTGGCCAAGGCCGACGAGGCCACGGTGCTGGCGTCCAGCTTCCGCGAGAACGAAGCCATCTACCTCTGGCTGCAACTGAGCGACGTCGCCGAGCCGCGCGCTTACGCGCTGCCCTGGAACCGCGATCTCGCAGAGCAGCTCCAGACCGCCCAGCGCGAAGCCGCCGAGAACCAGACCCAGGTCCAGATGCGCCTGCCGTTCGAGCAGTCCCTCGAGGACCGGGAGCCCAAGTTTTATGCCATGCCGCAGCCGCAGTTGCCGCCCAAGGACCTCGACCAGACGCCACCCCAGATGTATCGTCGCCAAGCGCAAAAGGACACGTAGCAGAGCACCGCGCGGCGCGAGCACCGCCCAGAAGCGGTCCGGCCGTTGCGTCGGTCGCCGGCCCCTGGCGGCGGGTGAGAATTGGCTGGCATCTTCGCGCCAAAGTGCTAATCTAAACTGGCTGGCCACGGACATCTTTGGGATAGGAGACCTCGCATGTCTCGGGCTCGCCCGACTTCAGCAACTTCGAGGACGGAGCCACCGCGGGCCCCGGTCTGTTCCGATGTCGGGGTGTGGCAGCTTGCGGATGGTGTGTTGTTCAGTGTGTTGTCATCACTGGTGCTCTGGGGCATCATCATCACCAGTATCTACCACGCCCTGAGCTAGCGGCCGCAACGACGTGTCGGGGAAATTGGGGCGATGGCTGCGACGAGCAGGCCCGGCGCCATCGGCACCGGAACCAAGAGCTTGGCGGCGATGCCGGACAGCGACCGTGGCTGCGGCGTCCGCTGTTGCCGTCGCTCAAGGCTCTTTGCTCGCTGCGGCCAGGGCACCAGGTTGAACCCATAGATACGATCGGAGCACTGCGACGGGCGGCAAGCGCGCGCCGTTGCGGACAAAGCCCCCGCGCGTCCCGACCGTGGCTCCGTAGTGGGCCGATGCCGACAGGCCGGCGATCCGAAGCGCTGCCTGCGTCTGCTCGAGAGGCCCGCACAGCGGGATGAGCGCCGGCCGATCATCGAGAAGGCGGCCGGGCTTGCCCGGTTGGGCTCCCTCCCCCTTGGTCCCGACCAGCCCCGCCTCTACGTCCTGAGCGCCCGCCGGCGCGACCGACAGCAGCGCAGCGCGACCAGCAATGGGCGCATCTTCGCCCCTTCGGGCCCGAAATCCAGTCGACGATTGGAAATCCCGGAAGTCAAGCCGCTCCCGGCTGGTGCCTCGGTCAAGGCGGATCGGGGGAGCGCGACCACCGTCCCGTCACACGGTCGCCCCCATGCCGCCGTCGAGGTTGATCGCGGTGCCGGTGATGAAGGCGGCGCGCGCCGAGACCAGGAAGGCGACCAGATCGGCGTACTCCTCGGCCTCGCCCATGCGGCCGAGCGGCACCCTCTTGCCCATCTCGGCGTAGAGTTCGGCGACCGGTCGGTTGCCGGCGCGGCGCTGCCACTGGGCGCTCTTGATCAGCCCGATGCAGATCGTGTTCACGCGGATTCCAAAGGCTGCGTATTCGTTGGCAAGCGACTTGGTGAGGTTGATCCCGGCCGCGCGCGTAACGCTGGTCGGCAGCGCCCGCGCGGCCGGCGCCTTGCCGCCGACGATCGTGGCATTGACGATCGCACCAGCGCCGCGCGCCCGCATGACCGGCACGACCGCCCGGCAGAGCCGGACCGCGGCCATCAGCTTGAGCTCGATGTCGGCCGACCAGGCGTCGTCGTCGACCTCCTCGAGGCCGTGCGCCGCCGAGGTCCCGGCGTTGTTGATCAGGATGTCGACGCCGCCGAAGGCTTCCATGGCCTGGTCGACGAAGCGCTGACAGTCCTCGGCCCGGCTGACGTCCGCGACGATGCCCTGCACGTCGCCGCCGGTCGCGCGGCACAGCTCCGCGGCCGCCTGCTGCAGATGCGCCGCCCGGCGGGCGCAGATCGCGACTTTGGCGCCGGCCGCCGCGAGCCTCGCCGCGGTCGCCCGCCCGAGCCCGTCGCTGCCGCCCGTGATCAGCGCCACCTTGCCGCCAAGCTCGAGATCCATCGTCCGCCCTCGGTTTGTCCCACGACTGGCGCGCGCGCCAGTGGCCGATCATGCTCCCGGCGCCCGGTCCGGACAACCCGTCGCACGGCGAGCGCCGCCGGTCGCGGTTCTGTCACGGCCACCGACTACATGCGCAGGCTCTGCACGTGGTCTCGGGACGGCCTGCCGCACCCGCCATGGTCCTGCCGGCGATGCTGTTGAAAGGATTGGCCTTGGGGGTTGCGATCGCCGCGCCGGTCGGACCGATCGGCGTGCTCTGCATGCAGCGGACCTTGCGCCAGGGGCGGCTTGCGGGGCTCGCGAGCGCGGACGCGCTCCATGCCGCCGCCGGCTTCGCCATGGCCGCGCTCTCGGCCTTCATGACCCGGCATCGGGCGGGGTTGCAGCTGGTCAGCGGCCTGGTGTTCATGGTCCTCGGCCTGCGCAGCCTGTGGTCCCGGCCGCAGCGCGGGCCGGCGGCCGCCCGCTCCGGCGGGCTCGTGACCGACTACCTCAGCATGCTGCTCCTCACCCTCGCCAACCCGCAGACCACGCTGTCCTTCATCGCGGCGTTCGCGGCCCTGGGCCTGGCCGCTCCGGACGGGGGCACCGGCCAGGCAGGCCCGTTGGTGCTCGGGGTCTTCCTCGGCTCGGCCGGGTGGTGGCTGGTGCTGAGCTCGGGCGGCGGCTGGCTGCGCACCATCTCGGCGCGCGGCGCGCCGCCTCGGTCGGCCGAATCGCCGGCTGGCTCCTGGTCGCGCTCGGCGGCGCGGCGCTGCTCGAGCTGCTCGTGCTCTGACGTCGGCGCGGCATCATTCCCGGGTGAGGGTGATCGCCGCCCCCTGACGCCAGAGGCGCCATTGCACGACGACGCCGGCGGCATCATACCAGACCACCTGCCCGAGCTGGCCCGCGACCTCGTATTTCTCGGTGTCGACCGGGCCGCTCGCGAGCAGCAGCGTCTCGTGGCCGGCGGGAGTGACCCGCGCCTGGAGCAGCTCGCCGGTCTTGGTGTCCATGAACGTCGTGGCGCGCAGGATCGCGGCCGCGAGCGAAGGCTGGCTCGGCACGGTCATGGCAGGGGCTTCGACCCGGCCGGCGCTGCCCTCGATGATCAGACGGTCGCCCTCCGCCCGCGCGCGGACCTCGAAGCGCTCGCCATTGTCCAGGGTCACGTCGTCGAGCCCGATCAGGCGGTCGCCCTGCCAGACCTCGCGATAGTGGGACTGGCGCTCGAAAGCAGTGAAGCCCAGCAGCTTGACCGCGAGGTGCGCGGCATGCTCGACCACCACCATGCCGGCCTCATGACTGACGATGATCTGATGCTCGCCGATGTCGCCGAAGATCTGGTGGTGGATGCGGTAACGGTAGGTGCCGGGCGCGGCCTCGAGCCCGAGCGCGCCTGCGTTGGCGCACAAACAAAGGCCGACGACCAGGCTGGCGATGCGCATGGGTGAGGGCTCCGGCTCGGCGCTTCGAGCTTAGCGCCGCCCGCGCGGCCAGACCACCAGCATACGCAGGCCGTCACTACGGGACGAGGGTGATCGCCTTGCCCGGTAGGCGAGCCGCGCCTGCGGCCAGTTGTCGTCGTGGTCGTACGGTATTTTCCTGCCCTGACGGCATGCCGCCATGGGAAGCGGAGGTTGCCGGCCTCGGTGACCGCTGGAAGGGTGCGGAAAAAGGGGTGCAGCGAGCGGCTCGATACCACGATACCTAGCGCCACCGTCGCCCCAGACACAACACCTCGTAGGCTGTAGGTCTTCGAAAATCCTTTTTCCGCAACCTGCTAGAAGGCGGCGTCCTCGAACTCCATGACCGGGGCGCCGCCCGCCATGATCTGGGCGAAGAGGGCGCCGGTCTCGGGCAAAAGCTTGGTCATGAAGAAGCGGGCGGTCCGGATCTTGGCCTCATAGAAGGACGTGTCGCCATCGGCGCCGGCGGCGAGCTTCATTTTTGCGACCTGGACCATGCGTGTCCACATGAAAGCCATCGCGACCAGGGCAAAGAGACGGAGATAATCGGAGGACGCGGCGCCCGCCTCGTCCGGGTTCCTGAGCCCCTGCTGGGCGACATGCAGGGTGATCTGCTGCAGACGCGCGAACGCCTTGGCGAGCGGTAGGACGAATTCGGCGAGCCCGGCATCGCTCTGGTGGCGCTCGATGAACGCCATCACCGGGTGGAAGAAAGTCCGGAGAAAACGGCCGTAGTGGGCCGGCAGCTTGCGCCCGACCAGGTCGAGCGCCTGGATGCCGTTGGCGCCTTCGTAGAGCTGGGTGATGCGCGCGTCCCGGACCAGCTGCTCCATGCCCCATTCGCGGATGTAGCCGTGGCCGCCCATCACCTGGACGCCGAGATTGGCCACGGCCGAGCCCTGATCGGTGAAATAAGCCTTGATGATCGGGGTCATCAGCGCGACCAGATCATCGGCCGCCTGGCGCGCCGCCGGGTCCGGGTCCTTGGCTGCACGATCGATCGCCATCCCGATCCAGTAGGCAAGCGCGCGCGCCCCTTCCGTGGTGGCGCGCATGGTCAAGAGCATGCGCCGGACGTCCGGGTGGACCAGGATCGGGTCGGCGGGTTTTTCCGGGTACTTCGCGCCGCTGAGCGCGCGGCCCTGCAGGCGTTCGCGGGCATAAGCGACGGCGCTCTGATAGGCGGTCTCGGCGACGCCCAGGCCCTGGATGCCGACCTCGAGCCGGGCATCGTTCATCATCGTGAACATCGCCCGCATGCCGCGGTTGGGCTCGCCCAGGAGCCAGCCCGTCGCCTGCTCGAAGCTCATCACGCAGGTCGCCGAGCCCGAGAGGCCCATCTTGTGCTCGATGCCGGCGCACATGACGCCGTTGCGCGATCCCGCCTCACCATCCGCCCGAGGAAGGAACTTCGGTACCAGAAACAGGGAAATACCCTTGATGCCCTTGGGCGCATCGGGCAGGCGTGCCAGCACCAGGTGGATGATGTTCTTAGACAGATCGTGCTCGCCCGCCGAGATGAAGATCTTGGTGCCGGTGAGCGCGTAGCTGCCATCGCCTGCGGGCTCGGCGCGGGTCCGGATCAGGCCGAGATCGGTACCGCATTGGGGCTCGGTCAGGCACATGGTGCCGCTCCAGCGGCCCTCCGCGAGCTTCGGCAGGTAGCGGGTCTTGAGCCCGTCGTCGGCATGCAGCGAGATCGCGTGATAGGCGCCGCCCGAGAGCCCCGGATAGGTGCTGAACGCAAGATTGGCCGAGCAGACCATCTCGTCGATGACGCATTTCACGGCCTTGGGCAGGCCCTGGCCACCGTATTCGGGCGCGGCCGCGAGCCCGGTCCAGCCGCCAGCGACAAAGGCGTCGTAGGCCTCCTTGAAGCCGTCGGGGGTGCGCACGACGCCGTTCTCGTAAACGCAGCCCGCGGCATCGCCCGAGCGGTTGATCGGAAACAGCACGTTCTCGCAGAGCTTGGCGCCTTCCTCGACCACCTGATCGACGAGGTCGGCGGAGACCTCCTCGTAGCCCGGGAGCAGAGCCAGCTTCTCGACCTCGAGCAGCTCGTGCAGGACGAAGCGCATGTCGCGCTGCGGCGCAACGTAGACGGTCATGGCGACAGCTCCCCCTAATTCCGCAGCGGCTTGCCGGTATCGAGCATGTGCTCGATGCGGGCGAGCGTCGCCGGCTGCCTGACGAGCGTCATGAAGGCCTCGCGCTCGAGCTTGAGCAGATCGATCGTCGCCGACCGTCTCCGTGATGTCGGTCTCGCCGCCCGAGAGCACGAAGGCCAGCTCCCTGGCGACCACCTCGTCATGGGGCGTGGCGACACCCCTCAGCCGAAGCGCATCGACCGCCATCTGGAGTGCCAGCCGCCCGCTCGGTCCGGGCAGCGAGATCTCGGCCTTCTCGGGCGCCTGATAGCCTTCGACCAGCGAAAGCGCCTTGGCCTTGGCGTCGGCCAGCAGCCGCTCGCGGTTCATCGTGATGCCGTCGGCTTCCCGCAGAAAAAGCAGCTCCTTGGCCTCGAACGCGGATTTTGCGACTTTGGCCATGCCGATGGTCTCGAAGGTCTGGGCGAGCGGCGGCATCGGCCCGCCCGGCCGTTTTTGGTTCTGGACCCACCGGGTCAGGAGTTCGGAAGAGCCGGTCCAGGCCGGGATCACGCCGACGCCGACCTCGACCAGGCCGATGTAGGTCTCGGCATGGGCCTGGACCGCATCGGCATTGAGGCAGACCTCGCAGCCGCCGCCGAGCGCCATGCCCGAGGGCGCTGCGACCACCGGGAACGGGCTGTGCTTGAGTTTCCGGTAAATCTTCTGGCCCTTGGCGACCAGGTCCTCGACCATCGGCCAGACCGCGACGTTGGCGGCGAACAGCGCGAGCCCGATGTTGGCCCCGACCGAGAAGTTGCTGCCCTCGTTGTAGATCACGAGTGCTTTGAAGTCTTTGGCGACAATGCCGATCGACTTGTCGATCAGATCGAGCGTGTCGCCGTCGAGTGAGTTCATCTTGCTGTGGAACTCGAGGCAGGCGACCCCATCGCCGATGTCCCAGAGGCTGGCGGCAGCGTTGCGGACGACCGGCTTGGTCCGCCGCTTGACGTCCTCGAGCAGAAGCACGCCGTCCGGGCGGACGACATCCGCGTAGTCGCCTGCCACCGACAGATATTGCAGGCGCCCGCCCTCGACCCGGTAGAACCTGCGCTCACCCAGGTCGCGCAGCAGCGGGGGTACCGGCAGGCCCTCCGCCTCGAGCTGCCCGGAAAACCAGGCCGGGCCGATCCGGTCGAGGAGCTCGAACGGGCCCCATTTCCAATTGTAGCCGAGCCGCATCGCCTGATCGACCGCGGTGATGTCGTCGGCGATCTCGGGCACCAGTGAGGCGGCATAGGCGAGGGTCCCGCGCATCACCCGCCAGGCGTAGCGCGCCGCCGGCTCGTCGGCCTCGAACAGCGCCCGCGGGCCGCCGTCCCTGGCGGCATCGACCGCGTCGAGCCGCGGCCGGAGGGCGGTGTGATAGTCGCCGGTCTGAAGGTCGATGGCCTCCTTGACCCGCTGGCCGTTGGCCTTGGCGAGGCGGTAGAAGCCGCCCTTGCCCTTGCGCCCGGTGTAGCCGGTCTCGATCAGCCTGGTGATCAGCGGGAACTCGCGGTCGACCTCATGGAACGGGTCGGATGCCGGCAGCGCCGCCCGCAGGCTGGCCGCGACGTGGGGCAGGAGGTCGATCCCGACCAGGTCGGCGAGCCCGAAGATCCCGGTCTTGGGGATGCCGAGCGGGCGGCCCATGACGAGGTCCGCCGCCTCGACCGGCAGGCCGATCTCGAACGCCTCGCAGAACGCCGCCTGCATCCAGTAGCAGCCGATCCGGTTGGCGATGAAGCCAGGCGTGTCCTTGCCCGCGACCACGCTCTTGCCGAGCCGGTGGTCGGCGAACGAGGAGATCGCAGCGACCGCCTCGGGCCGGGTGTCCGGCCCGGCGACCACCTCGAGCAGGCGCATGTAGCGGGGCGGGTTGAAGAAATGGGTGATCACGAAGTCCCGCCGGAAGCTCGTGGGCAGGCCCGAGGTCAGCCTGGCGAGCGGCAGGGTCGAGGTGTTGGAGGAGACCACCGAGCCCGGCTTGCGCGCGCGCTCGAGCCGGGCGTAGAGGGCGCGCTTGACGTCCAGCTTCTCGACCACCGCCTCGACGATCCAGTCGACCTCGCCGAGACGCTCGAGATCGTCCTCGAGATTGCCGGGCGTCACCAGGCGCGCCGCCTGCCGGCTCATGAACGGCGCGGGATCGGCCTTGGCCATCCGCTCGAGCGCGCCCCTGGCGAGCGCGTTGCGGTCGCTCGCACCGTCCGGCACGATGTCGAGCAAGCATGACCGGGATGCCGGCGTTGGCGATCTGGGCGGCAATGCCGGAGCCCATGACGCCGGCGCCGATCACTGCCGCTCGCTGGATCGCCATCAGATCGCCTCCAGCACGGTCGCGATGCCCTGGCCGCCGCCGATGCACTGGGTCGCGAGCCCGAAGCGCCGGCCCTCGCGCTTCATGAGCGCTGCCGTCTTGCCGGTGATCCGAGCGCCCGTGGCACCGAGCGGATGGCCGAGCGCCAGCGCGCCGCCATCGAGGTTGAGCGTCTCGGGGTCGATCCCGAGGTCGCGGACGCAGGCGAGCGCCTGCGAGGCGAAGGCCTCGTTGAGCTCGACCACCTCGATGTCGCCGATCTCGAGACCGGCGCGGGCGAGCGCTTTGCGGGTCGCAGCGACCGGCCCGATGCCCATGATCTCGGCGGCGCAGCCGGCGACCGCGACACTCCGCACCCGGGCCAGCACGTCGAGCCCATGCTTCATCGCGTAGTCCTCGGTGCAGACGAGCACCGCGGCGGCGCCGTCGGTCAGCGGCGAGGAGGTGCCGGCGGTGACCGTGCCGTGCTCGTCGAAAGCGGGCTTCAGGTTCGCGAGCGCCGCCTCGCTGGTCTCCGGGCGGATGCAGCCGTCGCTGTCGACGACCCCGCCGTTGGCGCGGATCGGCACGATCTCGACCGCGAGTTTCCCGGTCTCCCGCGCGGCTGCCGCCTTGCGGTGGCTCTCGACTGCGAACGCCTGCTGGGCGTCGCGGGTGATCTGGTACTGCCGCGCGACGTTCTCGGCGGTCACGCCCATGCTGTCGTAGGCCTGCGGATATTCGGCCACCAGCTTCGGGCTCGGCAGCGGGTTGTAGCCGCCGATCGGCACCCGGGTCATCGATTCGACCCCGGCGCAGACGAACACGTCGCCCGCGTCCAGCTGGATCGCGCCGGCCGCCATGTGGATCGCCTGCATCGAGGAGCCGCAGAAGCGATTGACCGTAGTACCGGCGACCGAGATCGGCAGATGCGCGAGCAACGCGACCAGGCGCGCCATGTTCATGCCCTGCTCGCCCTCGGGAAACGCGCAGCCGACGATCACGTCCTCGATGTCGGCGGCCTCGACCCCGCTGCGCTCGATCAGCGCCCCGATCACCTCGGCGGTCAGCTCGTCCGGACGGACCTTGGTCAGCGCTCCCTTATGCGCGAAGTGGAACGGCGAGCGGGCGTAGCCGGCGATCACGACGTTCTTGTGCATGGCTCTGTCCCCATTGACGGCTGGCAACGGCAAGCTCGAAGCCCCAGGCGTTGATATGGTATGCCCCGATTCCCGATCGATAGCCGACCTTACGGCCTCGGGAGCTAACGGAGCTTAAATCAACGCGGGCGGTGTCATGACCAACGTCTATACAGCACTCGGCGTGCCGACCATCATCAATGCCAAGGGGCCCTCGACCCGGCTCTCGGGCGGGATCATGCGGCGCGAGGTCGCCGAAGCCATGGTGGAGGCCTCGCGGCATTGCGTCGACATGGCGGTGCTGCAGGCGCGGGCGAGCGCGCTGATCGCCGATGCGACCGGGGCGGAGGCGGGCTACGTCACCTCCGGCGCCGCCGCGGGCCTGCTGCTCGGGACCGCGGCCTGCGTCACCGGCCTCGATCCCGGGCGCATGAACCGGCTGCCCGACACCACGGGCATGCGCAACGAGGTCGTGATCGTGCGCAGCCAGCGCAATCTCTACGACCATGCGCTGCGCGCCGCCGGGGTGCGGCTGGTCGAGGTCGGCCTGCCGGACCGCTACGCCGGCGCCGGCGTGCGCGACGCCGAGGCCTGGGAGATCGCGGATGCGATCGGCGAGCGGACCGCCGCGGTCCATTGGGTCGCGGCCGCGGGCGCCCGGCCGGCGCTCGAGGAGGTCGTCGAGGTCGCCCATGCCGCGGGCGTGCCGGTCCTGGTCGATGCCGCCGCCCAGCTGCCGCCGGCCGACAACCTCCGCCGCTTCGTCGCCGCCGGCGCCGACCTGGTCGCGTTCTCGGGCGGCAAGGCGATCGGCGGGCCGCAGGCCTCGGGCATCCTCTGCGGCCGGCGCGATCTGATCATGGCGGCAGCACTCCAGAACCTCGATCTCGACATCTTCTTCGAGCAATGGGCGCCGCCGCCGGAGCTGATCGACAAGCGGCGCTTCAAGGGCCTGCCGCAGCACGGCATCGGCCGGGCGTGCAAGGTCGGCAAGGAGGAGATCGTGGGCCTGCTGACGGCGCTCCGGCTGTTCCTCGAGGAGGGCGCCGAGGCACGGCGCGAGCGCTGGCAGCGGCTGATGCAGGAGCTGGCCAACGGCATCGCCGGGATCGCCGGCACCGAGGTCCGGCTGCAAGGTCAAGGCGATGTGCCGGAGGTCGAGCTGGGGCTGCAACCGGCGGCGCGCGTCGGCGCGCTCGAGCTCATGCATCGCCTGGAGACCGGCACGCCCGCGATCTTCGCCGACCCGTTCGCGGTCCACGAGGGTCGGGTCCGGTTCGGGCCGATGAGCCTCAAGGATGGCGAGCCCACCCTGATCGCCGAGCGGATCCGGGCGATCCTCGGCCCGCGCGCGGCGGGGCCGCGGCCATGACCGGCCGGGTCAATGGCAAAGTGGCGATCGTCATCGGCGCGGCCCGCGGCATCGGCGCGGCGATCGCGGAGCGCCTGGTCGAGGAAGGTGCCAGGCTCGTGATCGGCGACACGCTCGAGGACGAAGGCCGGGCGACCGCCGCACGGCTGTCCCGGCCGGGCGAAACCCTGTTCGTCGCCACCGACGTCAGTCAGAAGGCGTCGGTCGATCATCTGGTGCAGGCCACGTTGGAGCGCTTCGGCGGGCTCGACATCCTGGTCCAGAATGCCGGCATCTATCCCCTGACCCTGCTGCCGGACATCGGGGTGGAAGAGTGGGATCGGGTGCTGGCGGTCAACCTGCGCGGCTGCTTCTTGGCGGTTCAGGCCGCGAGCCTGCCGATGCGCGCCCGGCGCTACGGCCGGATCGTGCTGACCAGCTCGATCACCGGCCCGAGGGTCTCGAGCCCCGGCCACGGCCACTATTCCGCCTCCAAGGCCGGCATCAACGGCCTGATCCGCGCCGCCGCGATCGAGCAGGCACCGTTCGGAATCACGATCAACGGCGTCGAGCCCGGCAACATCGTGACCGAGGCGCTGACCGAGCACCGCTCGCAGGACTACGCCCTCGCCATGACGCGCTCGGTGCCGCTCGGCCGCCTGGGAACACCGCGCGAGGTGGCGCACGCCGTGCTCTTCCTCGCCTCCGACGAGGCCGCCTACATCACGGGCACGACGATCGTGGTCGACGGTGGCCAGATCCTGCCCGAGGCCAAGGTCTGATGGCACCGCGTTTCGGCGCCCTCCGTCTGCGAGTTCTCGGAGCTTTCCGATCGGGTCCGAGAGTGGCATACAGCTGCGAGCCAGTGGAGCAGCGCCGATGAACGACGTGGCCGGACATAGCGTGGCCTGCACGGAAGCGCAGGAATGTTTCGACGATCTGCTCGAGCGCGCGGTGAAACACAACGAGCGGGTGGTTCTGACCCGCCGCAACAGGCCGGTCGCTGCCCTGGTGCCGATCGAGGACTTCAACTTCCTGGAAGCGATCGAGGGCCAGCTCGATGCCGAAGAGTTCCAGCGCGCCAAAGAGGAGTTCGAGCGCAGCGGCGAACCCACCATCCCTTGGGCGAAGGTCAAGGCCGAGCTCGGCCTCTGAGCTGGATGGCAGCTCGATAGGATGCCGGTTTCGCGTCGGGGGCCGGGTCGAGCCCTTTGAGATGGCAGAGCGCGCTGTCGGGCTTGGTGGGCACCGGTGCCCCATGGGCAGGCGCGGACCGCGCCAGCATTGGGGCGCACACCTCACCCAATCCAGCCGGATCAATCGCTGTGGTCTATCAACTCGAGCTCACCCCTTCGGCACGGCGTCAATTCAGGCGGCTGGCGCCTGACCTGCGAAAGCGGCTCGCACCGTCATTGATCAGCTGGCCGATGAGCCGCGCCCTGTGGGTGCGGTCAAACTCAGTGGCGGCGAGCATCGCTACCGGCTGCGTGTAGGGGACTACCGAATTCTGTACGAGCTGGATGATGACGGGCTCGTCGTGGTGGTGGTCCGCATTGGCCATCGGCGTGAGGTGTATCGTGGCCGGAGCTGAGATCTGACATGTCGGCGACGGCGCCACTGACGCGCAAGCTCTGGGACACCCCGCCGCTCTATCTCACGCTCGCGATCCTGCTGATGATCGCGCTGCACTTCGGCCTGCCGTTCGCCCGGATCGTGCCCTGGCCGTGGTCGCTCCTCGGCGTGGTTGTCATGCTTGCTGGCATCGCGCTCGCGATCTGGGGCGAGCGCCGCTTCGAGCGCGCCGGCACCGCGGTCCGGCCGTTCGCGCCGTCCTCCGCGCTGGTCGAGGACGGCCCGTTCCGGTTCACGCGCAACCCGATGTATCTCGGCATGCTGCTGGTCCTGGCCGGCCTCTTCGTCCTGCTCGGCACGCTTAGTCCGCTGGTCGTGCTGCCGGCGTTCTTCTGGCTGCTGCAGGCCCGCTTCGTGGTCTACGAAGAAGCGCACATGCAGAACCACTTCGGGTCCCGCTACCAGGACTACCGGCGCCGGGTCCGGCGCTGGCTCTGAGCGACCGTCCGCCGCATTGCGCAGTCGCACAGCCGTATCATTTGAGCCTGCAGGTAACCGGGAGTGACCGACGATCGATCCGGCTGTGATGAGCGGTGCTTGCGCCGCCGCGCGCGGCAAGCGCCGCACCGCGCGTGGCCTGCGTCTCGCCTTGGGCCTCGGACTGCTCGGCCTCGCGGGCTGCAGCAGCCTCGGGCCCGCCACGATCCGGCGCGACCGGGTCGACTTCGCCGAGGCGATCGTCGACGCGACCAAGCGCGAGACCCTGCTCAACATCGTCAAGCTGCGGTTTGCCGACACCCCGAGTCTGGTCTCGGTCAGCCAGCTGGTCGCCGGCTACAGCCTCAACGGCACGGTCAGCTTTGGCACCCAGTTCTTCGACCGGACCTTCAACTTCGCGAACGATGTCAATCTGGGGGCGAGCGGGTCGTTCAGCGAGAACCCGACCGTGACCTATACCCCGGTCGCCGGCGAGGATTTCGCCCGCGCCATGCTGACCCCGATCCCGCCGAGCGAGCTGTTCGCGATGGTCGCGGCCGGCGCGCCGACCGACGTCATCGGGCTCGGGGTCCAGTCGGTCAACGGCCTGCGCAACTGGTCGACCAATGCCCCCGGCGCGACGCCCGCGGACGCCGCCTTCATCGAGGTGATCGATCTCCTGACGACGCTGCGCCGCGACGGCCTGATCGGCTTTGCCTTCGAGACCCGGGACGGCGTCCGCAACGCCGATCTGCTGATCAGCGCCCCGGCGAACGGCCCGCTCCCGGCCCGGGCCCGCCGGCTGATCGACCTTCTGGGCCTCGACCCCAAGGTCCGGAGCTTTCGCATCCTGTTCGGCTTCGGCGCCGGCGCGCGCGACGAGATCCGGGTCTACACCCGCTCGCTGTTCGAGATCCTGGACAGCCTCGCCGGGCGCATCGAGGTGCCGGACGGCGACGTCGCGGCCGGGCGGACCTATCCGACCGGGCCGGCCCCCGCCTCGACGATCCCGACGCTGCTGGTCAAGCACCAGTATTTCTCGCCCGATGGCGCCTTCGCGGCGGTCGAGTACCGCGGCACCTGGTACTGGGTCGACGACAACGACTACGCGTCGAAGCGCGTGTTCACCGGCCTGATGCTCCTTTTGAACGTGGTCCAGAAGACCGGCCAGCCGCAACTACCGGTCATCACCATTCCGACCGGCTGACGAGGTGCAGCACCGGACCAGCGTCGGATCGGGCGGCGCTACTGGCCCTTGAGGGTGACGATCGGCTGGGCGAACTTGGGCTCGGTGTCCCAGGGGAACAGGATCCAGGTGTCCTGGCTGACCTCGGTGACGAAAGTGTCGACGACCGGCCGGCCGGCGGGCTTGGCGTAGACCGTCGCGAAGTGCGCCTCCGGCAGCAGCTCGCGCACGATCCGCCCGGTCTGGCCGGTGTCGACGAGGTCGTCGACGATCAGCCAGCCGGCGCCGCGACTGCTGCCTTTGACCCCCTTCAGGACCTCAGGCTGGCGCTGGATCTCGGTGTCGTAGGACGAGACGCAGACCGTGTCGATCACCCGGATGTCGAGCTCGCGGGCGACGATGTGGGCCGGTACCAGGCCGCCGCGGGTGACCGCGACGATGCCCGCGAACGGCCCGCGCTCGGCAAGCCGCCAGGACAGCGCCCGGGCATCGCGGTGGAGCTCGTCCCAGGAGACCGGAAAATAGCGGCGGACAGCTTCACTCACGGCTCGAATCCTCCTGCAACGCGCGGCGATAACGCCGACGCCACGCCCGGCTTGTCAACCCCGCGCGCGGGCTTCGCCGCAATCGGCGTTCCGTCCGGCCGTCAAACCGCCTAGATTGCCGCGAACCATCGCTGCTCTCAGGGAGGCGCGGATGCAGACGATCAAGGGGCCGGCGATCTTTCTCGCCCAGTTCGCGGGCGACGCGCCGCCGTTCAACACGCTCGCCAGCATTGCTGGATGGGCGGCCGATCTCGGCTATCTGGGCGTCCAGATCCCGAGCTGGGACGGGCGCCTGTTCGATCTCGAGAAGGCGGCCTCCAGCGATGCCTACTGCGACGAGGTCAAGGGCACGCTCAAGGACGCGGGCGTCGAGCTGACCGAGCTCTCGACCCACCTCCAGGGCCAGCTGGTCGCGGTCCATCCGGCCTTCGATGCGGGCTTCGATGCGTTCGCGGCGCCGTCTGTGCGCGGCAATCCCAAAGCCCGCCAGGAATGGGCGGTCAACCAGATGCTGCTCGGTGCCAAGGCGTCCAGACGTCTCGGCCTCACCTCGCATGTCAGCTTCCCCGGCGCGCTCGCCTGGCCCTACCTCTACCCCTGGCCGCCGCGCCCGGCCGGGCTTATCGAGACCGCATTCGATGAGCTGGCGCGCCGCTGGCGGCCGATCCTCGATGCCTACGACGAGGCGGGCGTCGACATCGGGTTCGAATTGCATCCGGGCGAGGATCTGTTCGATGGCGCGACCTTCGAGATGTTCCTCGAGCGGGTCGGCAACCATCCGCGCTGCGGGATCAACTACGATCCCAGCCACTTCCTGTTGCAGCAGCTCGACTATCTCGGCTTCATCGACGTCTACCACGAGCGGATCTTTGCGTTCCACGTCAAGGACGCGGAGTTCAACCCGAGCCCCCGGCAGGGCGTCTATTCCGGGTTCCAATCCTGGCTGAACCGGGCCGGGCGGTTCCGCTCGCTGGGCGATGGTCAGGTCGACTTCGTCGGCATCTTCTCGAAGCTCGCCGCCTACGATTACGCGAGCTGGGCGGTGCTCGAATGGGAGTGTTGCCTGAAGCACCCCGAGGACGGAGCCCGCGAGGGCGCTGAGTTCATCGCCCAGCACATCATCCGGGTGACCGAGACCGCGTTCGACGACTTCGCCGCCGGCGGCGCCGACGAGGCCGCCAACCGCCGCATGCTCGGTATCGGCTGAGGGAGGGGGCGATGGCGATCGAAGGCAAACGTGGAAAAAACGGGCGGCGGCTGCGGCTCGGGATGGTCGGGGGCGGCCAGGGGGCGTTCATCGGTGGCGTGCACCGGATCGCGGCCCGGCTGGATGATCGCTACGAGCTGGTCGCGGGCGCGCTCAGCGCCGATCCCGCCAAGGCCAAGGCGTCGGCCGCGGAGCTCAGGATCGCGCCTGATCGGGCCTATGGCTCGTTCACGGAGATGGCCGCGAAGGAGGCTGCGCGCGAGGACGGGATCGACGCGGTCGCGATCGTGACCCCGAACCACGTCCACCATCCGGCGGCGAAGGCGTTCCTTGAGGCGGGCATCCACGTCATCTGCGACAAGCCGATGACGACCAACCTCGAGGACGCGCTGGACCTCGTTCAGACAGTGAAGCGCACGGGCCTGGTGTTCGGCCTGACGCACAATTACACGGGCTTTCCGATGGTCCGCGAGGCGCGCGAGCGCGTGCAGGCGGGTGAGCTCGGGAGGATCCGCGTCGTCCAGGCCGAGTATCCGCAGGACTGGCTCACGACGAAGCTGGAAGAAAGCGGCCAGAAGCAGGCCGCCTGGCGGACCGATCCAGCGCAGTCCGGCGGCGGGGCGATCGGCGACATCGGCAGCCATGCTTTCAACCTTGCGGCCTTCATCACCGGCCTCGAAGCCGAAGCGCTGCTCGCCGATCTTTCGACGTTCGTCGCCGGCCGCCGGGTCGACGACAACTGCAACATCCTGCTCCGCTACGGAGGTGGTGCGCGCGGCATGCTCTGGGCCTCGCAGGTGGCGCCCGGCAACGACAACGCGCTCCGCATCCGCGTCTATGGCGACAAAGGCGGCCTCGCCTGGCACCAGGAGTTTCCAGACTTTCTCGAGCTGTTCCCGCTCGGCAAGCCGCCGCAACGGATCGTCCGCGCCCATCCGAGCACCGGAAAAAGCGCCGGTCGCGTGACCCGCATCCCGCCCGGCCACGTCGAGGGCTACTTCGAGGGTTTTGCCACGATCTACAGCGATTGCGCCGAGCTGATCACGGCGAAGCTCGAGGACCGGGCGCCCGACCCGGGCGCCACTCTGGTGCCCTCGGTCGAGGACGGCGCCAGCGGCGTCAAATTCATCACCGCTGCGATCAACTCCAGCGCACGCGGCGGCGTCTGGACCGATCTGCGGCTCGAGCCGTAGCGCGCGTGGAGATAAGGCCGTGACCAGGGTCGAACTGACGTCCGGCGGCTGCCTGTGCGGGGCGGTCCGCTATCGACTGCGCGGCCCGTTGCGCCCGGTGGTCTACTGCCACTGTGGCCAGTGCCGGCGCACCCACGGCCATTTTGCCGCCTATACCAGCGTGCCTGCAAAGGCGCTGGAGCTGGTCGAGCAGCGGGGCCTCGGCTGGTTCCGATCGTCGGCCGAGGCGGAGCGCGGCTTTTGCCGCGAGTGCGGCGCGAGCCTGTTCTGGCGCAGGATCGGCGGCGACGACTGCGGGGTTGCCGCCGGCTCGCTCGATGACGCGGCCGACCTCCAGCCCGCTGTCCACATCTTCGTTGCCGACAAGGCCGCCTACTACGAGATCACCGACGGCCTGCCCCAGCACGCGCAGGGCAGCGGCCCGCCAAGAACTGCCTGACGATCTCTATCGGTCGGCAAGCGCGAGTTTGGCGCCGAGCGCGAGGAACGCGCCGGCGAAGGTCCGGCGCATCCAGGTCAACACCCGCGGGCGCGAGATGACGTGGGTCCGGATCGATGCGGCGAACATGCCGTAGCCGACGAAGACGACGAACGTCAGCAGCATGAAGACGGCGCTCAGCTCCAGCATCCGCGCGAGCGGGTGCGGTTCACTGGCCCTCACGAACTGCGGCAGAAATGCCAAAAAGAAAATCGAGAGCTTCGGATTGAGGAGGTTGATCAGGATCGCCGAGGCGATCACCTGCAAGGCCGAGCGCGGGCCGATCTCGTTCTCGACCTTGAGCGCGCCCTGCTCTTTCAGCGTCGTCCAGGCCATGTAGAGGAGGTAGGCGACGCCCAGATATTTGAAGGTCTGGAACGCGAGCGTGCTGGTGTGCAGGAGGGCAGCGAGGCCCAGGATCGCCGCCGCCATGTGCGGGACGATGCCGAGCGTGCATCCGAACGCTGCAACCACGCTCGCGCGCGATCCCCGCGACAGGCCGGCCGCGAGCGTATAGAGCACGCCGGTGCCGGGTGACACGACGACGATCAGCGACGTCACGAGGAAATCGATGCTCACAGGCGTCCTCCCATTCTTCGCCCGATCACGTACGAGCGTCTTCGCTTTCGAAGCTGATCCTGAGCCGGGTGCCGGTTGCCTGGGCGAAGCGCTCGAGTGTTCGGGTCGAGGGCTTCACCCGCCCGCTCTCGAGCCGGGCGACGACCGCCTGGGTCGTGTTCATGCGCGTGGCGACCTGCTCCTGAGTGAGCCCGGCTCGAGCCCTGGCGGAGATCAGCGCCGAAGCCAGCGAGAATTCTCCTTCGAGGGCTTCGTATTCGGTGCGGTACTCGGGATCCTGCAGCCATTTTTCATGCAGGACATCGACCCGTATTCGGCTCATCTCACCTCCTCCGCCCGGCGTAGCGCCAGCTCGATCTCGCGGCGGGGCGTCTTCTGCGTGCGCTTGACGAAAGCCCGGACAACCACCACGCATCGTCCCCTGGCGGTCACGTACAGCGCACGTGAAATCCCGTCCCTACCGGTCATGCGCATTTCCCAAATCGACCCTTCGAGATGCTTGACCTGGGGCTCGCGCATGCGTTCCAGACCGTGGGTCTGGATCAGCTCGACGATCCGGCGAAAGCGCGCCTTCATGTCCGCGGGCAGGGCTTCGATTTCCTCGCCGACCCGGCCGTCCAGCAACTCGACGACCCATCCCATCGCATGGACGGCCTATTGCAAAAATGCAATAAACGCAAGCCGCGGATGGGACTTCCGGCTGACGCTCAGAACGCGGGCGGGGTGACGCCGGCGGCTTCGAGGTTGGTGGCGATCTGGTGCTTGAGGCGGGCGAGCGCGGCCTGCGTCGGCGGCTTCGGCGCGGGCGACCAGGACGGCCTGGGTGTTGGAGGCGCGCAGCAGCCACCAGCCGTCTTCGGTCATGACGCGGACGCCGTCGATCGCGTTGACCTTGGCACCTTCGGCCTCGAGCTTCGCCTTGACCCGCTCGATGACCTCGAACTTCGCCTCGTCCGGGCAGTCGAAGCGGAGCTCCGGCGTGTTGACCATCGGCGCCATGCCGTCCCGCCATTCGGCGAGCGTCGCGATCGCTCTGGGCGAGGATGCTGAGCAGGCGGATCGCGACGTAGAGCGCGTCGTCGTGGCCGTAGAAGCCGTCGGCGTAGAAGATGTGGCCCGACATCTCGCCGGCGAGCGGGGCGTGCATCTCGGCCATCGCGGCCTTCATCAGCGAATGGCCGGTCTTGTACATGACGGGCTTGCCGCCGAGGCGGGCGATCTCGTCGAACAGCGCCTGGCTCGCCTTGACGTCGGCGAGGATCGGGCTGCCCGGCCGGCGCGCCAGCACCTCGGCCGCCAGGATCTGCATCAGCTGGTCGCCGAACATGATCCGGCCCTGGCCGTCGACCACGCCGATCCGGTCGCCGTCGCCGTCGAAGGCGATGCCGAGCTCGGCGCCCTCGGCGCGCACGGTCCGGATCAGGTCCTCGAGGTTTTCCGGGATCGTCGGGTCGGGGTGATGGTTCGGGAAGCGGCCGTCGATCTCGGCGAACAGCAGCGCTGTGCCGGCCCGGCAGGCGGGCGGCGAGCGCGCTCAGCGCCTCGCCGGTGGCGCCGTTGCCGGCATCCCAGACCACGGCGAGCTCGCGCCCGCCCCGGAAGTCGTGCAGCAGCCGCTCGACGTAGGCGTCGAACACCGGGCTCTCGATCCGATCCGGCCGGCGCCGGTCGCGTAGCGCGCCGCTCGCCGCGATCCGGCCGAGCTCCTGGATGCGCGCGCCGAACAGCGAGGCCTTGCCCAGCATCATCTTGAAGCCGTTGTGGTCCGGCGGGTTGTGCGAGCCGGTGACCTGGAGGCCGCCGTCGGCGCCGAGATGATGGACCGCGAAATACAGCATCGGCGTCGGCCCGCGGCCGATCCAGAGCACGTCGACGCCGCCGGCGCGCAGACCTTCGCCGAGCGCCTCGGCGAGCTCGGGCGAGCTGAGGCGGCCGTCGAAGCCGAGGCAGGCGCGCCTGCCGCCCTCGGCGCGCAGCAGCGTCGCATAGGCCTGCCCGAGCGCGCGGGCGTCGGCGGCGAACAGCGTCTCGCCGACGATGCCGCGGATGTCGTATTCCCGCAGCACGGTCGGATGGAACCGGTGCCCGATCGGGTCTCCGGCAGCAGCGCCGACAGCGCTCATGCGTTCTTCCTCTTGGTCTGGCCGACCGCCGGGTCCAGGAGCGGCCGGCCGATGCTGCTGTAGCTGAAGCCCTGGGCGACCATGTCGCCGGGCTCGTAGATGTTGCGCAGGTCGACCACGATCGGGCGCCGGAGCAGGCTGCGCACCCGTTCCAGGTCGAGGCCGCGGAACTGGTTCCATTCGGTCAGCACGACCATCGCGTCGGCGCCCTCGGTCGCGGCGTAGGCGTCGTCGCACCAGACGACGTCGGGCAGCGCCACCGCCGCGCTCGGCATGCCTTCGGGGTCGAAGGCGCGGACCACTGCCCCTTCGGCCTGGAGCGCCGGCACGATCACCAGGCTCGGGCTGTCGCGGATGTCGTCGGTGTTGGGCTTGAAGGTGACGCCCAGGATCGCGACCGTCTGGCCGCGCACCGAGCCGCCGCAGGCCTGGACGATGCGGCGCACCATGCCGCGCTTGCGGCCTTCGTTGACCGCGACCACGCTCTCGACGATCCGCTGCGGCACGTTCGCCTCCTCGGCGATCCTGAGCAGCGCCGCAGTGTCCTTGGGGAAGCAGGAGCCGCCGAAGCCGGGGCCGGGGTGCAGGAACTTGTTGCCGATCCGGCGGTCGAGCCCGAGCCCGCGCGCGACCCCCTGGACGTCCGCGCCGACCCGTTCGCAGAGATCGGCCATCTCGTTGATGAAGGTGACCTTGGTCGCGAGGAAGCTGTTGGTCGCGTATTTGATCAGCTCGGCGGTCTCGAGCGAGGTGAACAGGATCGGCGTCTGGATCAGGTTGAGCGGCCGATACAGCCGTTCCATGATCTCGCGGGCCTGCTCGCTCTCGACCCCGACCACGACCCGGTCCGGGCGCATGAAGTCCTCGATCGCCGAGCCCTCGCGCAGGAACTCCGGGTTCGAGGCGACCTCGATCACGAGGTCCGGACGCAGCTTGGCGAACAGCTGCTGCAGGCGCCGGCCGGTGCCGACCGGCACCGTCGACTTGGTGACCACGAGCGTATCCTGGCTCAGCCCATGGGCGATCTCCTCGGCGGCGGCGAACAGATAGGTGAGGTCGGCGTGGCCATCGCCGCGCCGCGACGGCGTGCCGACCGCGATGAACACCGCGTCGATGTCGGCGAGCGCCTGTTCGAGGTCGCTGGTGAAGGTCAGCCGCCCGGCGCCGGTGTTGCGCGCGACCACCTCGTCGAGCCCGGGCTCGTAGATCGGGATCTCACCCGCCAGCAGGCGTGCGATCTTGTCGCGATCGTTGTCGACCGCGGTCACCTCGACCCCGAACTCGGCGAAGCAGGCGGCGGACACCAGGCCGACATAGCCGGTGCCGATCATCGCGATGTGCATGCAACCTCCATAGGTCGGCCCGGCCGCCGGAGCAGGGGAATCGCCGCCCGATCAGCGATGGCGCTCGAGAATCGCGCGGACGTCGGAGCGCATGTCCTCGCGCTCGAGCGCGCAGGCGATGGTCGCCTCGAGATAGCCGAGCCGCGCGCCGCAATCGAAGCGCCGGCCCTCGAACCGCAAGCCGTGGAACGGGTCGCGGCCGATCATCCTGGCCATGGCGTCGGTGAGCTGGATCTCGCCGCCGGCGCCTTTCTGCTGCAGGGCGAGGTGCTCGAACACCTCGGGCAAGAGGATGTAGCGGCCGATGATCGCGAGCCGCGAAGGGGCCTCGGCCGGATGGGGCTTCTCGACCAGGCCCCTGACCGCCACCAGCCGGCCGTCGTCGGCGCCCGGATCGAGCACGCCGTAGCGGTTGGTATGCTCGCTCGCGACCTCCTCGACCGCGACGATACTGCCGCGGGTCTCGGCCTGGGCCTCGACCATCTGGGCCAGGCAGGGCACGTCGCCGAGCATCAGATCGTCGACCAGAAGCACCGCGAACGGCTCGTCGCCGACCAGCTCGCGGGCGCACCAGACGGCGTGGCCGAGGCCGAGCGGCTCCTGCTGGCGGGTGTAGCTGAGCTCGCCCGGGGCGCGGGACCCAGGCGGAAACCGATTCCAGCTCGGCGCGCTTGCCCTTCTTGGCCAGCGCGTCGTCGAGCTCGTAGGCACGGTCGAAATGATCCTCGATCACGCTCTTGCCGCGCCCGGTCACGAAGATGAAGTGCTCGATGCCGGCGGCGCGCGCTTCCTCGAAGGCGTACTGGATGATCGGCTTGTCGACCACCGGCAGCATCTCCTTCGGGATCGCCTTGGTCGCTGGCAGCATGCGCGTGCCCAGTCCGGCGACGGGAAAGACGGCCTTGCGGATCACAGAGTCACCCCCGATTTGGCTGTGGATGGCCGCCCAACGCTTCACTGCCGGCCGGCGTTCCGCGGCGCGGCCGATAATCGCCGGCCCAGCCGCTGACACCACGCCCCTGTCATAGCGGCGCGACGATTAACAGTTCAACAGCGCCGTCGACTGCCTGAGACTAGCACGTCGGCCAGGCCGATGGCAGGGGCTCGCATGCCGCAGCGCCTGCCAAGGCCAGGGGTGGACGGTTCTGCCCTCAACGCTGCCGGCTCAAAAGATAGTCCTTGGCCTGATTGAGCTGCGCCGCCAGATAGCTCGAGCCGCCGTGGTCCGGATGCAGCTTGGTCATCAGCCGGCGATGCGCGGCCTTGATCTCGGCGACGCTGGCGCCCGGGGCGAGGTCCAGGACCCGCCAGGCGGTGGTCTCGTCCATGGCCGGCTGTCCTCCCGGGGCCGCGTGCTGCTCGCCGCCCCCGGCCGCGCCCTGGCCGCGCCAGTCGGGCGCGCGGCGGTCGAGATAGGTCTCGAGCAGGGCGATCGAGCGCGGATCCTCGCGCTGACAGTCGGCCAAAAGGTCGAGCAGGTCGGAGAGGCCGAGCGAGGCGAGCGGGCGACCGGCGAAGCGGCCGCGCCGGACCTCGCCTTCGAGCTCGCCGGTGCGATGGTCGAGCTCCATGCGCAGCGTGTCGGTCTCGACCTCGGAGCTCGCCTGGCCGGGGCTCTGGCCGCCGAAGCCGCCGACCGTGCTTCGCGCCCGCGACATCGCGCGGAGCGCCATGAAGGTGGCGCTGATCGTGATCAGCGCGAGGCCCAGGCGGCCGGTGAACAGCAGCCCGGTGCTGGCCAGCGCGCTGAACGCGGCGATGAAGGCGCGCACGCCCTGGGCGAGATGCGCCGGGCTGGCCTGGACGTAGCTGCGGGCGGCGAGCAGCGCCACGAACAGCAGCAGCACCCCGAACAGGAGGTACAGGCTCATGGCGGCCGCTAGCGGACCTGGCTGGCCAGCAATCGGACCTCGGGGCTGGAGCGCGCCGACAGATCGGCGAGCGCCCGGTGGCCACCGGCGGCGTAGGCCGCGACCGCGCCGAGCAGGTCGCGGAGCTGTTGCGGGCTGTTGGCATCGAACCGGCAGTGCGCCCCGTTGGTCAGCCGGGCGATGTGCCGGAACGCGCGCTCGGCATCCGGATTGCGGCCTTCCTGGAAGAGGAAGGCGCGCACGCCCTGCAGGCCGAGCTGGCCGGCGATCTGGCCGACCTGGTCGAGGTTCTCCTCGAAGCAGTCGCCGACGAACACCAGTGCTGTGACCCGCTTCTTCTCGGTCTCGCGGACCGCGTGGCGCAGCACCCGGCCGAGCCTGGTCTGGCCGGCGAGGCAGAAGACGCCGGTCATCAGGCGCACCAGATCGCCCGGATTGTCGACCCAGCGGCTCGCCCGGCACTCGTCGAAGCCGCGGTAGTAGACGAGCTGGACGTCGAGGCCGCCGAGCGCCGCGGTCTCGAGGAACATCTGGCCCTGGACCTGGCAGGCGCGGTCCCAGGTCGGCTCGCGCGACGCGGTCGCGTCCATCGCGAAGATCAGCCGCCCCCGCCCGTGGCCCGGCTGGGGCGGCGGCGTGCTCGCGACCTCCTTGAGGAACGTCTCGACCGGATCGGCGCTCCCCCGCGGCGTCGGCAGATCCCTCTTGGTCATGGTCTCTATGTTGGCATGCGACGGGTCAGATCCAGACGGTCCGGCCAGCATAGCACGAAGCGGGCGGCCACAGCCCAGATCCTGCCCGGGCCTCAACGGCTTTTGAGCGAACGCTGGCGCAACGGCCGCCAGCTCGGCAGCACGAAGGTCGCCATGCCGACCACCAGCGCGCCGCTCAGCAGGATGCCTTGGCAGATCAGGGCGGTGACGATCGCCGGCGCCCAGGCGACGCCGGCGAGATGCAGCATCGTGGCCCAGGCGGCCTGCGGCGGCCCGAGGCCGGCAAGGCCGCTGACCGGGACCGCGAAGGCGAGGTTGGCGCTCGCGTTGGCCAGCATGACCTGGAAGAAGCCGAGGCCGTCGGCGACCGCGGTCGCGGCGGTGTAGGCGAGGACCGCATGGGTTAGCCAGATCGCGAGCGTGAGCGCCAGCGCCTGGGCGCGCTGGGCGCGCGGATGCACCAGGATCTCGTGCCACAGCAGGCGGTCGAACCAGGGGGCGAGGCGCAGCAGGCGCGCGCTGAGGCGGGCGAGCGGGGCGAGCAGCTCGATGCCGAGCACGGGCAGGGCGAGGGCGCCGGCGAGCGCCAGCAGCAGCGCCGGCAGGTTCCAGGGGCGGGCGGCGGGGTCGAGCAGGAGCGCGGCGCCGAGCGCGAAGATCGCGCAGACCACGCACAGATCCATCAGCCGGGCGAGGATCAGGACCCCGGCCGAGCGCAGGTAGTCGGTGCCGAAGGCGCGCTTCATCATCACCGGGAAGCTGAGCTCGCCGAGCTTGAACGGCAGCAGGTAGTTGAACAGCAGCAGCCGCGCCGTGATCGCGTACATGGTCCAGAACGCCCAATCGAGCGCGGCCGCTCGCGAGCAGCGAGAAGCGCCCGGCCCGGAGCCCCTGGATCACCGGCACCAGGCGCAAAGGCGGCGACCAGCTGCCAGACGTGCGCCCGGCGCAGCGCCTCGGCGAACGCGGCGAGCACCGGCTCCGAGAGCAGCCACCACAGGACGGCGGCGCTGACGCATCAGCGCCGCGAGCGTCGACAGCACAGCTCGCCACACGGCTCCGGAAGTCCTCGCCAGTCGCCGCCCGCACGCGGGCCGGTCAGTTGCCCCGTCGCGGCCGCCCGCCGACCTCAACGGCAGGCGCCCGGACCCTCCGGCCACAACTCATACTCCAAGGCGTAGACCTTCGTCCCCGATCCCATCATCGGCGCTGCGACCCGGCCGCGCAGCGGGATCGCGGCCGACGTAACCTGGAGCTCGTCCGCGAGCCAGGCCTCGAGCCGGCGCCTGTGCTCGGGTGCCGCTCGACCTGCCAGACCGCGAGGCACTGGCCGTGGTCGGTCGGCGGCGGCCAGATCGAGGCCGGGTACGCGGGGTCGATCACTCGGCTCGTGGGAAAGACGAGCCGGAGATTGCCGCCGATGTGGAGGTCGTCGACGACGATCGTGCCGCGCTCGAAGCCGGCCGCGCGCAGCTGGTCCGCGAGCGCCTCGAACGGCACCAGATCGCGGCAGCGCCCGCAGTGGTCGGCGCCCCGGACGTAGTGCGCGATGCGGGCGCCGAGCGCGATCGCCGCCACCAGGCCGAGCAGGGCCAGATAGGCCTGCAGCGCCCGGGGCGTCGGTTGCCCGCGCTCGGCGAGCGCGAACAGGAAGAC
Organism: uncultured Alphaproteobacteria bacterium; assembly: GCA_963757395.1. Classification (GTDB taxonomy): domain Bacteria; phylum Pseudomonadota; class Alphaproteobacteria; order Geminicoccales; family Geminicoccaceae; genus DATAOG01. The sequence continues at coordinate 280,281 of CAVWRK010000016.1, read as the reverse complement.
CGGCAGGATCATCAGCGCCGGATGCATCCAGTGCTCGGTGAAGGCGACCGCACCAACGGTCGGGATCAGCAGCCAGTGCAGGGCCAGGATCAGGGCGATCAGGGTGCCGAGAAAGCCCGGCGTCACGCGCGGCCGGGCGGCCTCGGGCTCCGGATCGGTCGCCCCGCGGGCGCGCCAGAGCGCCCCGCCGAAGGTCAGCAGGAACAGGGCCAGGAACGGCAGCGGATAGGCGAGCGTCGAGCGGGCGAGCGCGGTCGTGCCGGCGGCGAGCGTGCCGAGGAAGGAGCGCCCCGGCCGGTCGACCAGCACCGCGGTCGCCGTGGAGCCGACGCTCTGCTCCTGACCGAGCACCCAGAGCATGGTCGGCGCGGCGACCAGGGCCATCGCGGCGAGCGCGAGCAGCAGCTTGCGGTCGAGCACCAGCGCCCGGAACCGCCGGTGCAGCAGGCAGGTGAGCGGCAGGCCGGCGGCGAGCATGACGAAGTTCCACTTGGCCAGCATGCCGAGGCCGAAGCAGACGCCGAGCAGCAGGTAGCGCTGGACGCTCGGGCGCTCGACCAGGCGGGCGAAGGCGTAGAAGCTGGCCGCGATCGTGGCCGCGAGCGCTGTGGTGTGGGTCAGGTCGTGGTGGGCGTAATAGCCGAACATGTAGATCGCGGCGTAGCTCAGGACCGCGAGCGCGGCGAGGCGCGGGTCGGCGATCCAGCGCCGCGCGACCCCGTACATCAGGCCGTAGGTGAGCCCCATCAGCAGATAGCGGACCAGGCTGAGCGCCAGCAGATTGGCGCCGACCGCGCGCATCGTCGGCAGCAGCAGCCAGGTGTAGAGCGGCGGCTGGCGGACCTGGTAGCCGAAGGCGAAGCGCTGGGCGAGCAGCGCCTGCTCGGCGTCGTCGATGCCGAGCGTCGGGCTGGTCAGCAGCCGGACCGCGAGATGCGCGGCCAGGTAGCCGAGGATCAGCAGGGCGACGGTCGTGCCCGACGCGAGCCACGGCGAGTGCCGGCCTCGGCATCGGACCGATCGCCGGGCGAGCTCGGGGCGGGGCTCAGTAGGTCGCGCGGCCGCCCGAGAGATCGAACACGGCACCGGTCGTGAACGAGTTCTCCGCCGACACCAGCCAGGCGACCATGGCCGCGATCTCCTCGACCTTGACGAAGCGACCGCGCGGGATCTTGGTCAGCATGTAGTCGACGAACTCCTGGGTGATCTGGTCGAAGATCCGGGTCCGGGCGGCCGCCGGCGTGATGCAGTTGACCGCGATGTCGTGGGTCGCGAGCTCCTTGCCCAGCGCCTTGGTCAGCGCGATCACGCCGGCCTTGGCGGCGGCGTAGGCGCTGGCGCTGGGGTTGCCCTCCTTGCCGGCGATCGAGGCGACGTTGACGATCCGGCCGTAACCCTGCTCGATCATCCGCGGCACGACCGCGCGGCAGCAGTAGAAGACGGCGTTGAGGTCGATCTCGATCACCTGGCGCCAGGCGTCCGCCGGGTACTCCCAGAGCGGATGGTTGGGCCCGGCGATGCCGGCGTTGTTGACCAGGATGTCGATGCCGCCCTGCGCGGCCACGGTCGCCGCAGTCGCAGCTTCGACCGCGACCAGGTCGGTGACGTCGACCGCGACCGCCTGCACCCGACCCTCCCTCGCGAGCTCGGCCCGGGTCGCCTCGACCAGGGTCTGGTCGCGGTCCCAGAGTGCGACCGCGGCCCCGGACGCCAGCAGCCGCTCGGCGATCGCCCGCCCGATGCCCTGGGCGCCGCCGGTCACGACCGCCCGCCTGCCGTCGAGATCGATCCGATTCACGGCCGCTGCCTCCCCTCGCCTGACTTGGTCGGCAGCATACCGAGGCTTACCCGGGAAAGCGACCCGATGCGCAATCGCCCACCTTGCTGGGCAAACCCCTCTGGCGGCGCTACATAGGAGGGGCTGGCACCCGACCCAGAGGAAAGGCTGAACCCATGACGGTTCTGACGACGCTGCTGGTGATCGCCATGGCGGCGACGCTCGGCGTGCTGATCGTCGGGCTCGCGGGCTTCTTCCATGGCGGCGAGTTCAATCGCAAATACGGCAACAAGCTGATGCAGGCGCGCGTCGCCCTGCAGGCGGTCGCGGTGCTGCTGCTGCTGCTCGTGCTGGTCACCGCCCATTGAGCGCGCGCGGCGACCACGCGGGCCAGGCGCCATGGTGACGCTGACCCGGATCTACACCAAGGGCGGCGATCGCGGCCAGACCTCGCTCGGCGACGGCAAGCGGGTCGCCAAGCACGAGCTTCGGGTGGCGGCCTACGGCACGGTCGACGAGGCCAACGCCACGATCGGCCTCGCCCGCCTGCACACCGAGCAGGTCGCGGACGCGATGCTGGCGCGCATCCAGCACGATCTGTTCGACCTCGGCGCCGATCTCTGCCGGCCGGGCGCCGACCCGGACGAGGCGGGCGTCCTGCGCATCCAGGCCAAGCAGGTGCAGCGGCTCGAGGACGAGATCGATGCCCTCAACATGGCGCTCAAGCCGCTGAACTCGTTCGTCCTGCCGGGCGGCAAGCCGGCCGCGGCGTTTCTCCACCTGGCGCGCACCGTGACCCGCCGCGCCGAGCGCCTGGTCACGGAGCTCGCGGCGCAGGAGCCCGTGAACCCGGTCGCGATCCACTATCTGAACCGCCTCTCGGACCACCTGTTCGTGCTCGCCCGCCACCTCAACGACAAAGGGGCGGCCGACGTCCTCTGGGTCCCCGGCGCCAACCGCTAGGGTCAGCGCAAGCTCGTCGAGCAGCGCCTTGGCCGTCCTTCAGATCGGCGGTCTCGAAGCCCTCGGTGAACCAGCCGAAGACCGGGGCGAGGAGGTTGCAGGCCTGGGGGCGTTCTCCCTGTTCGGCCAACAGCCGGGCCAGGCTGGCAGCTGCGCGCAGCTCCAGGGACTTCAATTCCTGGCGCCGGGCGATGTGCAGAGCCTTTCGGAAGCTGACTTCGGCCTGGTCCCGCGCCTCTGAGCTTGACCAGAACCTCGGCGTCGACGTCGTTGGCCGCCAACGCAGCGGCGTAGCGCTCCAATCCCAGCTCGCGCAACCAAGCAGGCAGGTCCATGTCCCGCGTCCTTCAATGCGCCGTTAACCTCGCATAAGCGAGGGGGGTGCGAAACCGTCTTGTGGGGCGCGTCGACGGCGCAGCCGCGGCGTGGGCGCCGTCACGCAATTGACAAAGACCGGGCAGACGCCTAGTTCGTGTGCAGCGCACAATGCTTACCCGTAGGAGCTGTACGGGCGCGGGTGCGGCGGGCCGAGTGATCAAGGAGCTGCCGAGCGATGAAGGTCCTCGTCGCGGTCAAGCGTGTGGTCGACTACAACGTCAAGATCCGGGTCAAGACCGACGGCTCCGGGGTCGAGACCGCGAACGTCAAGATGTCGATGAACCCGTTCGACGAGATCGCCAACGAGGAGGCGATCCGGCTGCGCGAGGCCGGCACGGCCTCCGAGGTGATCGCGGTCTCGCTCGGCGAGGCCAAGTGCCAGGAGACGCTGCGCACGGCACTCGCCATGGGCGCCGACCGGGCGATCCACGTTCAGACCGACGCCGAGCTGCAGCCGCTCGCGGTCGCCAAGCTCCTCAAGGCCGTCGTGGAGCGCGAGCAGCCGGGCTTGGTGATCCTCGGCAAGCAGGCGATCGACGACGACAGCAACCAGACCGGGCAGATGCTGGCGGCCCTGCTCGGTTGGCCGCAGGGCACCTTCGCGTCCAAGCTCGTGTTCGCCGACGGCGAGCTGCAGGTGACCCGCGAGATCGACACCGGGCTCGAGAAGCTGGTCCTGAAGCTGCCCGCGATCGTGACCACCGATCTGCGCCTGAACGAGCCGCGCTATGCGAGCCTGCCCAACATCATGAAGGCCAAGAAGAAGCCGATCGACGTGCTGACGCCGGCGGAGCTCGGCGTCGACGTCGCGCCCCGGCTCAAGATCCTCAAGGTCGAGGAGCCGGCCAGACGGCAGGCGGGCGTCAAGGTCGCGAACGTCGCCGAGCTGGTCGACAAGCTCCGGCGCGAGGCGAAGGTGATCTGATGGCGGTCCTGGTCCTCGCCGAGCACGACAATCAGGGGCTGGCGCCCGCGACGCTGCACGCGGTCACCGCCGCGCGCGCCCTCGACGACGCGGTCGATCTGCTGGTCGCGGGGCAGGGCTGCGGGCCGGCGGCCGCGGCCGCCGCCAAGGTCGCGGGCGTCGCCCGGGTGCTGCAGGTCGAGCACACCGCCTACGCCCAGCCGGTCGCCGAGGATTTTGCCCTACTTCTCCAGGCCCTGGCCGGCGACTACGGTGCCGTGCTCGCGGCTTCGACCACCCATGGCAAGAACGTGATGCCGCGGCTCGCGGCCTTGCTCGACGTGGCGCAGCTCTCGGACATCGTCGAGGTGGTCGGCCCCGACACCTTCAATCGCTACATCTACGCCGGCAATGCGCTCGCCACGGTCCAGACCAGCGATCGGATCAAGGTGATCACGGTGCGCACCACGGCGTTCGACCCGGCGCCGGCCGAAGGCGGTGCCGCGGCGATCGAGGCGCGCGATCCGGTCGGTCTCTCGGGCCTGTCCCGGTTCGTCGGCCGCGAGGTCAGCGGCGGCGAGCGGCCCGAGCTGACCTCGGCCCGGATCGTGGTGTCGGGCGGCCGCGGCATGGGCAGCGGCGAGAACTTCAACATCATCGAGGCGCTCGCCGACGTGCTCGGTGCCGCGGTCGGCGCATCGCGCGCCGCGGTCGATGCCGGCTACGTGCCGAACGAGTACCAGGTCGGCCAGACCGGCAAGATCGTCGCCCCCGACCTCTATGTCGCCGTGGGCATCTCGGGCGCGATTCAACATCTCGCCGGCATGAAGGACAGCAAGGTGATCGTGGCGATCAACAAGGACGAGGAGGCCCCCATCTTCCAGGTCGCCGACTACGGCCTGGTCGCCGACCTGTTCAAAGCCGTGCCGGAGCTCACCGCCGAGCTCCAGAAATCCGGTTGAGCCGCCGTGCCGCGCGATTGGCGAGCCATGCCCCAAGCGAGCCGTGATCACGACCTGCCCCCGGTCCCCGAGATCCGCCGGATCGGCGTGGTCGGTGCCGGTCAGATGGGCGCCGGCATCACCGAGGTGGCGGCGCTGGCCGGCTTCGAGGTCCGCCTGCTGGACGTGAGCCAGGAGCAGCTCGACCGGGCGCTCGAGCGGATCGACGGCCGGCTCGCCCGGCGGGTCGACAAGGGCACGGGCACCGAGCCCGAGCGGCAGGCGGCGCTCGCGCGGGTGACCATCGGCACCGGCTACCAGCAGCTCGCCGACTGCCAACTGGTGATCGAGGCGGCGACCGAGAGCGAGGCGATCAAGCGCCAGATCTTCGCCGAGGTGATCAAGCATCTGCCCAAGGATGCGCTGATCGCGACCAACACCTCGTCGATCTCGATCACGCGCCTGGCTGCCGGCACCGACCGGCCCGAGCGCTTCATCGGCATGCATTTCATGAACCCGGTGCCGGCGATGAAGCTGGTCGAGCTGATTCGCGGCATCGCGACCGACGAGGCGACCTTCAAGGCGATCCGGGGGGTCACCGAGACCCTCGGCAAGACCGCGGTGACCGCCGAGGATTTCCCGGCGTTCATCGTCAACCGCATCTTGTTGCCGATGATCAACGAGGCGGTCTACACGCTCTACGAGGGGGTCGGCAACGTCGAGTCGATCGACACCGCGATGAAGCTCGGGGCGAACCATCCGATGGGCCCGCTCGAGCTTGCCGACTTCATCGGCCTCGACACCTGCCTCGCGGTCATGCAGGTGCTCTACGACGGCCTCGCGGATTCCAAGTACCGGCCGTGCCCGCTGCTGGTCAAATACGTCGAGGCCGGCTGGCTCGGTCGCAAGACCAAGCGCGGTTTCTACGACTATCGGGGCGAGGCGCCGGTCCCGACCCGCTGAGCCGGCGCCACCCCCGCCGCGCGGCCGATCAGGTGGCGCGATGGCGACGGTGCGGACTGCCGCCGTCACGGCTCGGGCGTCTGCACCGTGCCGACGATGCGTTCGATCGAGTGCTCCTTGATCCGTCGTCCGGAGGCGAAGATCACGAGCTCCCCGATCAGGCCGAGCGCCAGGATCTGAATGCCGAGCACGATCAGCAGGACGGCCAGGATCAGTGCCGGGCGGTCGCCGAGCGGAACCCCGTAGACCAGCTTGGCGACCGCGAGGCCGCCACTGGACAGAACCCCGAGGACCAGGATCGGCAGGCCGATCATGCCGAAGAACCGCAGTGGTTTCTTGGTGAACTTGAGAATCAGATAGAGCGCGAGGATGTCGAGCAGGACGCCGATCCGGTTCCAGAACGAGAGCTTGACCCCGGCCTGCCCGGTGCGGCCGGAACGCACGTCGACCTCGCGGATCCGAAAGCCCCGCTCGCTCGCCAGCAGCGGCAGAAAGTGCGGCTGCACGCCGTGCACGGCGATTTCCTCGATCACCCGCCGACGCCACGCCCGCACGCGGCAGACCAGGTCGGTGAAGGAATGGCCGAACAGTCGCCGCAGCAGCCAGTGGAAGGCCTGGGCCTGGAGGCGGGACCGGGTCGCACCGATCTGTGACCGCCGTCCGGCCGCGACATCACAGGTCTCGAGCGCGGCGACCACCGCCGGAATGTCGGCCGGCTCGACCTGAAGGTCGGCCGGCAGGGTCAGGATGATGTCGCCCTGCGCCTGCTTGAAGCCGTTCAAGAGCGCCTCGGCCTCACCCAAGCGCTGCCCGAGCACCGCAACCAGCACCCTCTCGCCGCGCGCCTGGAGATGCCTGAGGTCGGCGAGCGCTCGCTCGCTCTGCAGGCTGACGACGTAGATCAGCTCATAGGGCCGACCGATCCGCTCGATCTCCGCCTTGTAGGCACGGTAGACCTCGATCACGTCGGTGCGGTCCTGAAACATCGGGATGACGACCGACAGGGTCGCTGACGCGCCGGTCGGCTGCCCTTCGGCCACCGCGGCGGGCGCCCGTGTCCGGGCGTTCAGCTGGTCGAGGGGTCGACGGGCATGCATGCGGATGGCCCGATGACGGACGCGCCGGACGCCGGCCCGGGCTCGGGCGCGCCCGGCCCGCCCCAGGCCTGCAAGGGTCGCAGATCCCAGTCGTCCGAGGCGCTCTGATAGACCAGGTAGCCGATCAGCCCGACAAGTGCGAGGAATAGCGACAGGGCGCCCAACATGACCGAGACGCCCATGAAGACCGCGACCGAGTGCGCCTCGAGCAAGATCGCATGATAGCCCGCGATCAGGGCGCACAACAGGCTGAGAGCGCCGGCGACCGCGGCGCTGCCGACGAAACAGAACAGCGGCCGGGCGGCGAACATCAGCAGCGTCTTGATCGCCAACAGGTCCGCAAGCACCTTGTAGGTCCGGGACAACCCGTACTTCGACCGGCCAAAGCGCCGGGCACGATGGTTGACCTTGATCTGGGCGATCCGGGCACCCGCGAGCGAGCTCATCGCCGGGATGAAGCGATGCATCTCGGAATAGAGCGGCACCCGCTTGATCAGAGCGGCCCGGTAGGCCTTGAGCGAGCAACCGTTGTCCCTGATGTCGACGCCGGTGACCCTGGCGATCAGCCGGTTCGCCAGCACCGAAGGCAGGCGGCGCGAGAGCAGCCTGTCCTGGCGCCGATGGCGCCAGCCGACGACCAGATCGTAGCCTTCCCGCATCTTCGCGAGCAGCCTCGGGATGTCGGCCGGATCGTTCTGCAGATCGGCATCCATGGTCACCAGCGTGGCGCCCGCGGCGTGCTCGATGCCGGCCACCATGGCGGCCGTCTGGCCGCAGTTGCGGCGAAACTTGATCACCTTGACCCGCGGGTCGGTCGCGGCCAGCGCGGCGCAGCGGGCGAAGGTCTGATCCCGGCTGCCATCGTCGACGAAGATGATTTCGAAGGCGAGCGCGAGCGGCGTCACGGCCTCAACGATCGCCTCGTACAGCGGCTCAATGCTCGCTTCCTCGTCGAACGCGGGCACGATCACCGACAGGTCGGGCGCGCCACCCTCGCCGGCCGTCTGGTCGGTCCGCCCCTGTCGATCGCTGGTCAAGCCGTGTCCGCCAACCCCGCTCGGCCCGGCTTCGAGACCGGCTGCCGCCGGGCGACCGCATCCCGATTCGGTGCCATTCGCTCGTGAGTTAGCCACGACTTCTAGGGGGCCGGTCGCGGCCTGTAAATACGAGCCGTCGAATTGGCCGGCGCGATTGTGATCGGCCGCACCGCGGTCGCTTGATCGGCGGCCGCGCGACGATACCTTGAGCGTTACGGGCAAGGTGCCAAGCGGGGATCGCGCGTCATGACCAGCTCGAGCCGGCTGCCGATCAAGATCGATCCAACCTCCAACGGCGAGTTCCGACCGGTGCCACTGCCCGAGACCGTGGCCCGGGCGAACGCGCTCGCCGCGGACCGGCTGACCGACCATGCGGTGCGACTCGGCCTCGCGCGCCGCGCGTTCCTCCAGTCGCTGTGCGGCGCCGCGACCACGCTCTTGACCCTGAACCAGGCGTTCGCGGCGCGCGGCAATACCGGCGGCGCCTTTCGTCTGCCCGCCGAGGCGGCGTTCGAGACCGCCGCCGCCGAGAGCGCGCTCGCCGGCGACGAGTTCATCTTCGACGTCCAGACCCACATGGTCGATCCGGCGGGCAAGTGGCGCTCGAACGCCGGCCAGTACTGGGAGCAGATCCTGGCGCACTTCCCGCAAGGGGCCTGCGGCGATGCCGACCCGGTCGACTGCTTCTCGGCCGAGCAGTTCATCAAGCACGTGTTCCTCGACAGCGACACCGAGCTCGCGGTGCTGTCGTTCGTGCCCGAGCTGCCCGAGCGCAACCCTTTGTCGCTCGAAGAAGCCGAGCGGGTGCGCGTGCTGGTCGAGCAGATGGCGGGCGCGCACCGCCTTTTCCTGCATGCCATGGTGGTCCCGAACGCGCCCGCGACCCTGCCGCTCGAGCTGATGGCGGAGGCGGTCCGACGCTATCCGATCGCAGCCTGGAAGTGCTACACGCAGTGGGGGCCGGACGGGGTCGGCTTCGAGCTCGACGACCCCGCGGTCGGCATCCCGTTCATCGAGCAGGCGCGGGCACTCGGCGTGCGCACCATCTGCATCCACAAAGGGCTCCTGTTCGCGGGCTTCCCGGAGCACTACGGGCGCTGCGCCGACGTCGGCCGCGCCGCCAGGCGCTATCCGGACATGAACTTCATCATCTACCACTCGGGCTACGAGGCGGGCACGGCGGAGGGTCCGTTCGATCCCGACCGTGCCGAGCGCGGCGTCGACGTCCTGATCAAGTCGCTGCTCGACAACGACATCGGACCCAACGGCAATGTCTTCGCCGAACTCGGCAGCACCTGGCGGTTCGTGATGCGCGATCCGACCACGGCGGCGCATCTGCTCGGCAAGCTCTTGCAGCACGTCGGCGAGGACAACCTGCTCTGGGGCACCGATTCGATCTGGTACGGCTCGCCCCAGGACCAGATCCAGGCCTTCCGCACGTTCGAGATCGCGCCCGAGTTGATCGCCGCGCACGGCTATCCGGCGCTGACCTCCGAGCTCAGGGCCAAGGTTTTCGGCCTGAACGGTGCTCGGGTCTACGGAATCGAGGTCCCCGCCCAGCGGCGCAAGGCCGAGGTCGATCCGGTCGGCCGCAGGAAGGCGGTCTATCGCGAGCAGGCCGAGCCGACCTTCGAGACCTTCGGGCCGCGGACCGACCGCGAGTTCGAGGCGCTGGTCGCCGAACGCGCCGGCTTGCCGGCTTAGCCGGCCCCGAGGAGCAGCGGCATGGCTCGCGTTGCCCGGACCCTCGCCAGCCTCGGGCTGGCGCTCGCCATCCTCTCGGGGCTGGCCCTGCTGGCCGCCGGCCCGGGATACCGCTTCGGCCTCTGGCCGCTCGCGACCGGCTTCGCGATCCTGCGCTACGCCGCCTATGGCGGCATCGCTGCGGCGCTGGTCGCGGCGGCCGGCTTGGCCTGCGCCGCCGCCGGCGGGCAGCGACGGGCCATGGCGCCGGCCCTCGCCGGCCTGGTGATCGGCCTGCTCGTGGTCGGCCTGCCCTGGAGCCACGCGCGGGCAGCCCGGGCGGTGCCGCCGATCCACGACATCACGACCGATCCCGACGACCCGCCGGCGTTCGATGCGATCCTGCCCTTGCGCGCCGACGCTCCCAATCCCGCCACCTATGGCGGCCCGGAGGTCGCGGCGCAGCAGCGCCGGGCCTACCCAGAGATCCAGCCGCTGACGGTCGAGCTACCGCCGGACCGCGCCTTCGATCTGGCGCTCGAGGTGGCGCGCGGGCTCGGCTGGCGGATCGTCGCGACGGCACCGCATCGCCGCCGGATCGAGGCGACCGATCAGACCTTCTGGTTCGGCTTCACCGACGACATCGTGGTCCGCATCAGTCCCGAGGGTGCGGACAGCCGGATCGACGTCCGCTCGGTCTCGAGGCTCGGCAAGGGCGATACCGGCACCAACGCCGCCCGCGTCCGCGCCTACCTCGACGAACTCCGCCGCGAGCTGCCGGCCACGGCCCGCTGACCGGTCGCGCCAAAGGAACCGACCGCGCGCTGCGGCCGCCGGCCCATCGCCTCAGGCGGGCTCAGTCGCTCACCTGCGCGGCCCGTTGAACCGGGTACCCGCGCCGTCCCGACGTGCAGCTGATCTTGAGATAGTGCTCGTCGTCGACATAGCCGGCCAGCGCGCCGCCGGCGATATAGGCTTGACCGTGCATGCCGCACTCGACCAAGCTTGCAGCTTCCGGACCCTGAATCACTGCCTCCGCGGTCTCCAGACCGCAATCCATCTGCGGCGTACCGAGGGCGCAAATCAGAAGCAACGTCTGCATCATCATCGTCTCGATCCCTTCTAGACCATCTCGATCCTCGGAACCGTCTCCCTCGTTGCCGCTTTTCGACTTGCTTTGCGCTCATGCAATCCCGGTGCCAGACCCTAGTTGAGGTCGAAAGCGTTAAGTATTGGTTAACGAGCCAGCCTAGCCTAATCTGCGATCGAAAAGTGTGAATGGGTTCACATGCTCCTGACCACGACGATCGGGGCCTATCCCAAGCCGGCTGAGGTGCCGATTCGGGATTGGTTTCAGCAGGACGGTGGCACGGACGCGGCCGAGCCGACCGCGGGCTATGCCCTGACCCTGCGGCAATACGGCGCGCGGCTGGAGCCGATCTTCGATCGGGCGACCATCCTTGTGGTGCGCGAGCAGGCAGACCTCGGGATCGATATCCCGACCGACGGTGAAATCCGGCGCGAGAACTACATCCACTATCATTGCCGGCACCTCGAGGGCATCGACTTCGAGACGCTGACCGAGAAGCAGATGCGTGGCCACTATCAGGCGCGTCTGCCGACCATCACCGGCCCGCTCCAGGCATCCCGGGACCCGTTCCTGGTGCGCGACTGGCAGGTCGCCCAGAGCGCCACCCGCAAACCGGTCAAGATCACGCTGCCGGGACCGCTGACGATCGCCGACAGCGTCGCCGACGCCTTCTACGAGGACCCGCGCGTCCGCGGCGCGGCGCTCGCTGATGCCCTCAATGTCGAGATCCGGCGCCTCGCCGAGGCCGGCTGTCCGGTGATCCAGATCGACGAGCCGGTGTTCGCCCGCCAGGCCGACGCGGCGCTGGCCTACGGGCTCGAACATCTCGAGCGCTGCTTCCACAAGGTCGCGCGCAGCGCCGGGCGGGTCGTGCACGTCTGCTGCGGCTATCCCGACCGGCTCGACAACGAGGACTATCCGAAGGCGCCCAAGGCAGCCTACCTCGAGCTCGCCACCGGGCTCGACGAAGTCGCCATCGATGCGGTCTCGATCGAGGACGCGCACCGGCCGAACGATCTTTCCGTGCTCGAGCGCTTTGCGCGCACCAAAGTGATCCTGGGCGTGATCGCGATTGCACGCAGCCGGGTGGAGGAAGCCGAACAGGTCCGCGACCGGCTCCGCTCGGCGCTCGAGCACATCGACCGCGAGCGCCTGCTCGCCGCACCCGACTGCGGGCTCGGCCTGCTCGGCCGCGATCTCGCCCGGCGCAAACTCGAGGTGCTGGCCGAGGCGGCGCACAGCTTGCCCTGACGCCGCCGGGCGGTTGGTCCGGCTTCTTGCTGGCTATTGGACGCGGTTTGGCGTCGGGACGTTGCCGCTGTCTTCGGCGTGGCGGGTGAGGTCGGTCGGGCCGTTGCTCTGGTCGACCGCGGTCTTGGACTGTTGGTTGTGCTCGATACCCTTGCTGACCGCGGTCCCGGCGCCCGCACCCACGGCGGCGCCCGCGACCGCGCCGACGGGGCCGCCGATCAGCGCGCCCGCAGCCATGCCGCCGAGACCGCCGGTCGCCGCCCGCTGCTCGGTGTTGCTGCCGCAGGCGGTCAGCAGAAGAAGCGCGCCCAAGGCCAGCGCGCCGACGGGTGTCGTCCGCATGATGTGCTCCCTCTGGTCGGTTGGCCGGTCGTTCGGGGCCATCAACGGTGCCGGGCCCGTCAGGGTTCCCCGAGCGGCCGGCGTCCATTCGGGGCCGCGCCGGGTCAGAGGGTCAGGATCAGCTGGCGCGGCGCGGTCGCGGCCGGCGGGCCGAAGTTCGAGGCGGTGAGGCCGAGCAGGCGGACGGGCTTTGAGGGTGGTGCCGGGGTGTGCAGGAGCCAGCGGGCGAGCGCCATCAGCTCCTCGGCAGAATGTACCGGATCGACGGCCGTGTGCTGGCGGCTGTTGATGGTGAAGTCGGCGTGCTTGATCTTGAGGGTCACGGTGCGGCCGAACAGGTCGGCCGCGGCCATGCGCTCGGCGACCCGCTCGGCGATCGGCTGCAAGGTCTCCAGCATCGCCTCGGGCGCGGTCAGATCGACGGCGAAGGTCTCCTCGGCGCCGATCGACTTGTAGGGCCGGTCGGGCGACACCTGGCGCTCGTCCTCACCCCGCGCGATCCGGAAATAGTGCCGGCCGACCTTGCCGAAGCGGTGGACCAGCTCGGCCTCGGAACGGGCGCGCAGATCGGCGCCGGTCGCGATCCCGGCCTCCTTCATCCTGCGGGCGGTGACCGGGCCAACCCCGAAAAAGCGCTCGATCGGCAGCGCCGCGACGAACGCCAGCGCGTCCTCCGGGCGGACCACGTACAGGCCGTCCGGCTTGTCCATGGCCGAGGCGACCTTGGCCAGGAACTTGTTGAACGACACGCCCGCCGAGGCGGTAAGCCCGGTCTGCTCGAGGATCTCCTGCTTGATCGCGCGCGCGATCAGGGTTGCCGACGGCGGCCCGCGCCTCGGCAGGGTGACGTCGAGATAGGCCTCGTCCAGGGAGAGCGGCTCGACCAGCTCGGTATAGCCGAGGAAGATCTCGCGGATCTGGCGAGAGGCGGTCTTGTAGGCGTCGAAGCGGGTCCGAACGAAGATCAGCTCGGGGCAGAGTCGGCGGGCCTGGAACCCCGGCATCGCCGAGCGCACCCCGAAAGTGCGCGCCTCGTAGCTCGCCGCCATGACCACGCCGCGCGGCCCGCCGCCGCCGACCGCGACCGGCTTGCCGCGCAACGCCGGCTGGTCCCGCTGCTCGACCGAGGCATAGAAGGCGTCCATGTCGACGTGGATGATCTTGCGCACCGGCGCCGCCAGCTCGCCTTGGCCTCCGGCCATCTGTCCGGACATCGCGACGATCGGGCCATCTCTCCGGCCGCTAGGGCTCGATCAGATCCTGGCCGCTCTGATCACCCCTCGCCAAAGCCCGATTGGCGTCGAGGACCAGTTGCATCGCCTCGCGCAGATTGCGTCGCACCTCCGCCAACGTTGCGCCTTGTGTGTTGGCGCCAGGAAGGTCCTCGCCGAAACCGATATAACCCTCAGGGACCTTGCGGACTACAGGCGTCGACCCGAACTGCCTCGACTTCGATCTGATCATGGAATGACTGCCCCTGCTGATGGTCGGAGCATCCTAAAGCCGCTCCTTGGGGTCGTACAGCTTGAGCACGGCGAGGCCGTCGAGGTCGCCCAGGCCCTTGGCGACCAGGATGCGGTAGAGCGAGGCCGCCTGGGCGCTCATCGGGGTCGGCACGTTCAGCTGCTTGGCGAGGCCCTGGACCATATCGAGGTCCTTGAGCACCTGACGCGCGTAGCCGGCGGGCGCGAAGTCACGCGCGACCAGGCGCGGATAGAGCCGCTCGAGCATCCTGCTGCCGGCATAGCCGGCGCCCAGCGCCTCGGGGATCTTGGCGGCGTCGACCCCGCCGGCCTCGGCCAGGGCCAGCGCCTCGGCCAGGATGCAGTAGTTGCTCAACACCAGGACCTGATTGACCATCTTGGTGACCTGACCGGCGCCGACCGGGCCCATGTGGGTGCACTGGCCGAGATCGGCCAGGACCGGCTGGACCCGGGCCAGGTCCTCGGCGCTGCCGCCGGCCATGATCGCGAGTGTGCCGGCCGCGGCCGCCGGCGGCCCGCCGGAGACCGGGGCATCGACCCAGCCCATGCCGGTCGCGGCCTCGAGCCGCTCCGCGAACGCCCTCGTGGTCTCGACCTCGGTGGTCGAATGGTCGACCAGGACCTTGTCCGGCGCCGCACCGGCGGCGATCCCGTCGGCGCCGAACACCGCAGCAGCGAGATCGTCCTTGGTCATCACGCAGACGTGCACCTGATCGCTCGCGCGGGTGACCGCCGCGGCCGATGCGGCCGGCTCGACGCCATGGCCGCGTGCCGCCTCGAGCTGTTCCGGCCGGATGTCGTAGCCGCTCACGGCGTGGCCGCAGGCGACCAGCCGCCTGGTGAACGCCTGGCCCATCAGGCCGAGCCCGATGAAGCCGATCCTGCCTTTTCCATCCGCCATCTTCGCTCCTCCCGATCGCCTCACGAGTGCCGATTATGGCGGCCGCACCGCTGCCCTGGCCAGCCCGCCCCGATCGGCCCAACGTCGGCGCGGCCGCGGCTGGCAACTCGAGGCCTGAGCGACTGCCGAGCCGCCGCCGAGCCGCCGCCGAGCCGACGTTGACAGGACGGCGGGTTGCCCCCAAGTTTGCCGTTTCCCCCAAAAGTCCGAGCCAGCCATGTCGAACGCTCCCGTGTCGCCGCTCCTGCCGGTCTACAAGCGCGCCCCGGTCAGCTTCGAGCGCGGCGAGGGCGCCTATCTGTTCGATCGCGAGGGCCGACGCTATCTCGACTTCGGCAGCGGGATCGCGGTCACGCTGCTCGGCCATGCCCACCCGCATCTGGTGGCGACCCTCAAGGCGCAGGCCGAGAAGCTCTGGCACTGCTCGAACCTCTACGGCATCGAGGTCCAGGAGCAGCTCGCCGAGCGGCTGGTCGCGCAGTCGTTCGCCGACACCGTGTTCTTCGGCAACTCCGGCGCCGAGGCGCTCGAGTGCGCGATCAAGATGGCGCGGCGCTTCCACTACCAGCGCGGCCAGGCCGAGCGCTATCGGATCATCACCTTCGAGGGCGCGTTCCACGGCCGCACGCTCGCCACCATCTCGGCCGGCGGCCAGGAGAAGCACCTCGAGGGCTTCCGCCCGGAGATGCCGGGCTTCGATCACCTGCCGCTCGGCGATCTCGAGCGCGTCGAGGCGGCGATCGGACCCGAGACCGCGGCGATCCTGATCGAGCCGATCCAGGGCGAGGGCGGCATCCGCGCAGCCGAGGCAAGCTTCCTCGCCGAGCTGCGCCGGTTCTGCGACGAGCACGACCTGCTGCTGATCTTCGACGAGGTCCAGACCGGCATGGGCCGGAGCGGCCGGCTGTTCGCCTATCAGTGGAGCGGGGTCACGCCCGACATCATGACGCTCGCCAAGGGCCTCGGCGGCGGCTTCCCGATCGGCGCCTGCCTGGCGACCGCGCGCGCCGCCTCGGGCATGACCGCGGGCTCCCACGGCTCGACCTTCGGCGGCAACCCGCTCGCCTGCGCCTGCGGCAACGCGGTGCTCGACGTCCTGCTCGAGGACGGTTTTCTGGCACGGGTCGAGGAGCTGGCCAAGCGGCTGCGCCATCAGCTCGAGCAGCTGGCCGCGGCTTATCCGGGCGTGATCTCGGGCGTCCGCGGCCAGGGGCTGCTGCTCGGCCTGGTGTTCGTGCCGCCGAACACCGAGATCAGCGCCAAGCTGATGGCGCGCGGGCTGCTGACCGTGCCGGCCGGCGACAACGTCGTGCGCCTGCTGCCGCCCTTGATCATCGGCCCGGCCGAGATCGAGGAGGCGCTGGCGATCCTCGAGGAGCTGTGCCAGGAGCTGGCCGGCCAGGAGGCGGCGCAATGACCGGACCGCGGCATTTTCTCGATCTCGACGAGCTGGAGGCGGGCACGCTGCGCTCGATCCTCGATCTCGCCGGCGAGCTCAAGATCAACGGCAACGGCGGCGATCGGTCGCGGCTCGCCGGCAAGGCGGTGGCCCTGATCTTCGACAAGCCCTCGACCCGCACCCGGGTGTCGTTCGAGGTCGCGGTCAAGGCGCTGGGCGGCGATGCCGTGGTGCTCAACACCAAGGAGATGCAGCTCGGCCGCGGCGAGACCATCGCCGACACCGCCCGCGTGCTGTCCCGCTACGTCGATGCGATCATGATCCGCACCGACCATCACGCCAAGCTGCTGGAGCTGGCCGAGGCGGCGACCGTGCCGGTGATCAACGGCCTGACCGACCGCTCGCATCCCTGCCAGATCATGGCCGACGTGATGACCTTCGAGGCGCATCGCGGCCCGATCCGCGACCACACGCTGGCCTGGACCGGCGACGGCAACAACGTCGCGACCTCCTGGATCCATGCCGCCCAGCGCTTCGACTTCAAGCTCCGGCTCGCCTGCCCGCCGGAGCTCGCGCCCGACGCCCGAGGTGCTCGCCTGGGCCGCCGAGCGCCAGGCGCGGGTGCAGCTGTTCGAGACCCCGCGCGAGGCGGTCGCCGGCGCCGAAGCCGTGATGACCGACGTCTGGGTATCGATGGGCGACGGCGAGCCCGAGCGCCGGCGCAGGCTGCTCGCGGACTACCGGGTCGACGACCAGCTGATGGTGGCGGCCGAGCCGGGCGCGCTGTTCATGCATTGCCTGCCGGCGCATCGCGGCGAGGAGGTCAGCGCAGCCGTGATCGATGGGCCCCGCTCGGTGGTCTTCGAGCAGGCCGAGAACCGGCTGCACGCCCAGAAGGGCATCCTCGCCTGGTGCCTCGGTTGAGGCTTTCGCCGGCGTGACGCTTTGGCCTCGATGATCGCAAGGCCGATCGGCGACAACCTGCTTCGCCCCTTCCAGCTCGAGCGCTCGGCGTTGCGTGGCCGCCTGGTCCGCCTGGGCGGCCTGGTCGACCGCGTGCTGACCGGGCACGACTACCCGGAGCCGGTCAGCCGTCTGCTCGGCGAGCTGCTCGTGCTCGCCGCGACGCTCGCCGGCGGGCTCAAGTTCCGGGGCACGTTCAGCCTGCAGGTGCGGAGTGCGGGCCCGGTCTCGCTGATGATCGCCGACTGCACCAGCGACGGCGCGATGCGCGGCTACGCCAAGTTCGACGCCGCCGGCGTCGCCGCCGCCACGGGTGTCGGCGTGCCCGATCTGCTGGGCGAGGGCCAGCTCGCGCTGACCGTCGATCAGAGCGAGGCGGGCCAGACCTATCAGGGGATCGTGACGCTCACCGGAGCGACGCTGACCGAGTGCATGCAGACCTACTTCCGCCAGAGCGAGCAGGTGCGGACCGGGCTCGAGATCGCGGTCGACCGGATCGTGGACCGGGTTGGGGACCGCGACCAGTGGCACTGGCGGGCCGGCGGGATCATGGTCCAGCGCCTGCCCGAGCAGGTCGCCGAAGGCCGCGAGGACGAGATGGAGGAGGACTGGCGCCGCACCATGCTGCTGCTCGGCACCGCCACCGAGGCCGAACTGGTCGACCCGTATCTGGCGCCCGAGCGCCTGCTGCTACGGCTGTTCCACGAGGAGGGTGTGCGCGTGTTCCGGCCGCTCGATCTCTCCTTCGGCTGCCGTTGCTCGCGCGCCCGGGTCGAGGCCATGCTGCGCCGCTTTCCGGCGGGCGAGCTCGACGATATGAAGGAGGCCGACGGCCATCTCGTGGTGACCTGCGAGTTCTGCAGCGCGACCTACCGGTTCGACGCGGTGGAGCTTGCGGGCCTGCACGCCGGCCGCCGGCACTGAGCGGAAGGCAGAGCCGATGCGCCCGGTCGTCGCCGTCGTCCTCGTGGGTCTGGGCTTCGCGGGCTGCGCGGGCCAACAAGAACCCTTCCAGGCGCCGCCGCTCGACTTCGGCAACCAGCCGCCGCTCCACTTCGCGGTCGCGACGATCGACATTCAAAGCGCCTATCAGCCGCGCGGCGCGCCGCCGTTCGTCGACCAGACCTTCGCGCTCACCCCGGAAGCGGCGACCCGCCAGCTCCTGGAGCAGAGGCTGCAGGCGGTCGGCGGCCCGGGCCGCCTGCAGGCGGTGATCCTCGACGCCTCGGTCAAGGCGCAGAAGCTCGAGACCAAGACCGGCGTCCAGGGCTATCTGACGAACGAGCCGGCCGCCCGCTTCGAGGGCCGCCTGAAGGTGCGGATCGATCACCTGGACGATGCCGGCGACATCCAAGGCTCGATCAGCACGACCGCGACCCGGACCCGGGCGCTGCCCGAGGACACCGACGACGCCGAGCGGCAGCGGATCGGCTACGAGCTGGTGCGCGACCTGGTCGACGATCTCGACGGCGGCCTCGCCGCCAATCTGCGCGAGACCTTCGCCGACCTCCTGCGGCCCTGACCAGGCCGCTGCCGGCTTTCAGCGCGGCCTAGGCAGAAGCGGCCTGGCGCCCGGCGCGCAGGCGCTGGGCGTAGACGTTGATGATCAGCGCCATCAACAGGATCAGGCCGCGGATCAGGATCTTGAGGAAGCTGTCGATGTCGACGTGGTCGAGGCCGTTGTTGAGCACGCCGAGCACGAACAGCCCGATGATCGTGTTGGGGATGCCGCCGCGGCCGCCGAACAGGCTGGTGCCGCCGACCACCACGGCCGCGATCGCATCGAGCAGGAAGTCGTCGAACTCGTTCTGTTGCGCGCTGCCGAAATAGGCGACGCCGAGCATGCCGGCGACGCCCGAGCAGACCGCGCTGATGATCATCACCGCGGCGACGATCGCCCTGACGTTGACGCCCGAATATTCGGCCGCCTCGCGGTTGCCGCCGACCATGTACACATAGCGGCCAAAGCGTGTGTAGGTCAGCACGAGATGGCCGATCAGCAGGAACAGGGCGGCGATGATCACGATCCAGGACACCGGCCCGAGGGCGCCGCTGCCAAGCGTGTGGATCAGCGCAGGCACGTTGTAGGCGATCTGGCCGCGCACCAGCATCGCCGAGACGCCGGCGCCGATCTGCAGCATGGCAAGCGTCATGATGAAGGACGGGATGCCGATCAGCGTGATGCCCGCAGCGTTGATGCAGCCGAGCGCGAAGGCGGCGAGCAGGGCCATGATGACCGCGGCGAACCCCGGCAGCGGCAGACCGGCGATGTTGACGTAGGACTCCTGCAGCGTGAAGAACGCGACCACGATGCCGGTGGCGTTGGCGATCGCGGCGATCGAGAGATCGATCTCGGCGGTCAGGATCACGAAGGTCAGGCCGGTCGCGATGATCGCGGTCACCGAGACCTGGCGCAGGATGTTGCCGAGGTTGTCGAGCGTGACGAAGGACGGGCTCAGCACGCTGAACACGATGACCAGGAACAAAAGGGTCGCGAACGGAGCGATGTTGATCAGCTGACGCGCGAGCCACTCGCGTACGCTCGTCCAGATCGACGGCTCACGCCCCGCAATCGCTTCCGCCTTCATGCGCCTCGCACCCTCAAGCAGCGGCCAGCAGACGGTCTTTGCTGACCGCCATGCCGGCGAACTCCTGCGCGATCTCGCCCTTGCGCATGACCAGGATCCGGTCGGCGAGCGCGAGCACCGTCTCCGGCTCGGTCGACACCACGACCACCGCGATGCGCTGTTTCTTGAGCCCCTTGACGATCTTGACGACGTCGTCCTTGGCGCCGACGTCCATACCGCGGGTCGGCTCCGCAAGGACCAGCACGCGCGGCAGATGCGTCAGCCAGCGGGCGAGCGCCACCTTCTGCTGATTGCCGCCCGAGAGCGTGCTCAGCTCGGGCTCGACCGAGGCCGGACGGATATGCAGGCGCTCGACCTGCAGCGCTGCGAGCCGGCGCTCCTCGCGTGGCTTGACCAGCAGCGCGCCGATCCGCTCGAGAATGCTGATCGAGATGTTCTTGTAGACCGGCTCGTGGG
This sequence comes from uncultured Alphaproteobacteria bacterium, assembly GCA_963757395.1. Classification (GTDB taxonomy): domain Bacteria; phylum Pseudomonadota; class Alphaproteobacteria; order Geminicoccales; family Geminicoccaceae; genus DATAOG01. The sequence goes on along the minus strand of CAVWRK010000016.1, from coordinate 260,064 downwards.
CGAACAGCATGCTGCGGCGGCTCTCGGGCAGGAGCACCACGCCGGCGCGCTTGGCGGCCGACGTGCTGCGCAGATGCACCCGCCGGCCGTCGATCCACAGCTGGCCGGCCTCGGGTCTGAGCTTGCCGCCGAGCGCCCTGGCCAGCTCGAGCTGACCCGAGCCCATGAAGCCATAGATGCCCAGTACCTCGCCCGCCCGGACCGCGAACGAGACGTCCTTGTACTGGCCGCGGCGCACGAAGCCGGACGCCTCGATCACCACCGGCGCATTCGGGTCGCTCACCAGCTGGATCTCGCCGGTATAGCTCTCCTCGAGCTCGGCGTGGCCGCGGCCGATCATGCGCTCGATCAGCCAACGCTTGTCGACCTCGGCCGCCGGCACCGTCGCCATGCGTTTGGCGTTGCGGAACACCGTCACCCGATCCGAGACCGCGAGCACGTCGTCGATGAAATGCGAGATGAAGACGAAGCTGGTGCCGCCCTCCTTGAGCCGGTGCAGCACCGCGAACAGGCGCTCGATCTCGGGCGGCGACAGCGCCGAGGTCGGCTCGTCCAGGATGATGATCCGAGCACCCGAGAACATCACCCGGCTGATCTCGACCAGCTGCTGCAGACCGAGCGGCAAAGCGCCCGCCTCGGCGGTCGGGTCGACGTCGATGCCGAGCCGCTCCAGATGCTCGCGCGCATGCGCCGCCATGGCGCGCCAACGGACCGTGCCGAGCCGGCCGACCGGCTGCACGCCGAGGAACACGTTCTCCGCCACCGACAGGCTCGGCACAATGCTCAGCTCCTGATGCACCATGCCGATGCCCGCCGCCAGGGCGTCGCGGGTGGAGCGGAAGCGGACCGGCGCGCCACGCAGGCGCATGACGCCCGTGTAGTCGGTGTGCACGCCCGAGATGATCTTCATCAGCGTGCTCTTGCCGGCGCCGTTCTCGCCGATCAGACCATGCACCTCGCCCTCGGCCAGCGTGAAGTCGACGCCGTCCAGCGCCACCACCCCGCCGAAGGTCTTGCCGATGCCCTCGAGCTCGAGGATCGGCCCGGCCGCTTCCGCCACGCGACGCCCTGTACGCTTGATCGCTAGATCAGGAAGTGCCGCTCCATCCAGAGCATGCCCTCGGCGTTCGGCTTGGTGACCACGGGGCCGTCGGTGATCACGTGCTTGGGGATGCCGCCCGGCCCGGTCTTCTCGCCGCTGGCCACCGCCGCGACCCCGGCCACGACCGCGCCGCCGTGGATCCGGCAGGAGGGGTTCCTGACGGTGGCATACATGCGGCCGTCGAGCACCGCCTCGATCGCGGGCGGCATGGCGTCGACCCCGCCGATCAGGATCTTGGTCCGGTTGTGCGCCTTCATCACGTTGTAGGCCGCGAGCGCCATGTCGTCGTTATGGAAGAAGGCGGCGCTGATGTCGGAGTACTTGGTCAGCAGCGACTCCCAGATCCGGGCGGTCTTGGTGACGTCCCAATCGGCCGGCTGGGTGTCGAGGACCTTGATGTTGGGGAACTTCTTGACCACCGCTTCGAAGCCGCGGGCACGCCCTTGAGCGCCGGTGTGGCCGAGCGCGCCCTGGGTCATGATCATCGTGCCCTTGCCGCCGATCGCGTCGACCAGCGCCTGGGTCACCGACGAGCCCATGAACTCGTTGTCGGGCGCGAGGAAGCTGTGGACGTTGATCTGATCGAGCGGCGCGATCAGCGTGTCCATGTCGATCACCGGGATGCCGGCGTCGATCATCTTCTTGACCGGGTCGGTCAAGGTGCCGATGCCGAACGCCTGGATGGCGACGAAATCCCACTTCTGGGACGCCATGTTGTCGATCGCGGCGCGCTGCTTGGTGGCGCTGAGCTCGCCATCGAACCAGGTCACCTCGACGTTGAACAGCTTGCCCCAGGCCTCGGCCGCCTGCTTGCCCTGGGCGCACCAGGTCGCCTGCAGGCCGGCGTTCGAGAACGCGGCCTTGAGCGGCTTCTCGGAGCTCATCAGCTCCTGGGCCATGGCCGGCCCGATCAGCGGATCGAGACCGAGCCCGCCAAGGACGGCGCCGGCCGCGCCGGCCGCGGTCTTGCTCAGGAACGCACGCCGTGTGTCTTCCGGAAACCCAGCTGTTCTGGTCACGTGATCTCTCCCTGGTCGCGAAGATGACGGTTCACGCGCTCCGGAGCCCGACGGGCAACCGCCCTTATGCGCGCGCGGCGGGAGATTTCCACGGCAGCCGCCAGCTGGCTAGTGTATTTTTGTCAATTCGAGGCTGATTGCGACCCGTCACCCCCTTTGGCCGCACGCAAGCGTTCGATCTCGCCCTCCAGCGCCTCGATGCGGCGGTCGCGCTCGGCGAGCGCTGCCGCGACATCGGCGGCCTCGAAGCGTTGCGGGATGTGCTGCGGACAGTTCGAATCCCAGGCGGCGACCGTGAACAGAATCGCCTGTTCGGGACGCGCCTTGTAGCCTTCCGGCATCAGCTTGGCCACGAGCTCGGCATCGCCCTCGACGACCCGCGCCTCGCCCCAGATTTTGACCCGCCGCCGGTGCACGTAGTCGATCAGGAACAGCTGGGCCTTGGGATTGTCCGCGAGATTGCCCTGCGTGATGTATTGCCGGTTGCCGGCGAAATCGGCGAACGCGAGGGTCCGATCGTCGAGCACGTGCAAGAAGCCGGGCGGGCCGCCGCGGTGCTGGATGTAGGGCTGACCGTCCTTGCTCGCGGTCGCGAGGAAGATGCTCGTCTGCGCCCCGATGAAGGCCGCGAGGTCGGGCGTGATCCGGGTCTCCCAGGAGCCGCGTTCCTCCATGCGCCCGTAGGCGGCGCGCGACCCCTTGCGGGCTTGGATCGCCTTCACCGTGGGCGTGAAGGCGACGTCGCTCGAGACGGTCGGGGTCGCGTCCATGTGGCCTCCTTACAGGCCGAGGTCGCTCAAGGACGGATGATCGTCGGGCCGGCGGCCGAGCGGCCAGTGGTATCTGCGCTCGGTCTCCCTGATCGGCAGATCGTTGATGCTGGCGATCCGCAGGCGCATCAGGCCATGCTCGTCGAACTCCCAGTTCTCGTTACCGTAGCTCCGGAACCAGCTGCCGCTGTCGTCATGCCATTCATAGGCGAAGCGCACGGCGATCCGGTTCTCCCGGAACGCCCAGAGCTCCTTGATCAGCCGGTAGTCGAGCTCGCGGTGCCACTTGCGCACGAGGAACGCCTCGATCGCCGCGCGACCCTCGAGAAACTCGGCACGGTTGCGCCAGCGGCTGTCCTCCGTGTAGGCGAGCGCCACGCGCGCCGGATCGCGCGTGTTCCAGGCGTCCTCGGCGAGGCGGACCTTGTGCGCTGCGGTCTCGGCCGTGAAGGGCGGCAGCGGCGGGCGTGGCTCGGCCATGTCAGCGGTCTCCGACCTTGCGCTCGAGGAAATCCCGGATCAGCGGGACCATCTCGTCGGCCTTGTCCTCGAGCGCGAAATGGCCCGTGTCGAGCAGGTGAAACTCGGCATCGGGCAGGTCGCGCCGGTAGGGATGGGCACCGTCGGCGGGGAAGATCTTGTCGTTCTTGCCCCAGACGATCAGGGTCGGCGGCCGGTGCTCGCGGAACCAGGCCTGGACCCTCGGATAGAGCGCGAGGTTGGTCCCATAGTCGTAGAAGATGTCGAGCTGGATATCATTGTTGCCCGGGCGATCGAGCAGGGCCTGGTCGTGCACCCAGTTGTCGGGCGAGATGCGGCTCAGATCGGCGACGCCGTCGGTGTATTGAAACTTCGTCGTCTCCAGCGTGAACAGCCCTTTCAGGGCCTGGCGATGGGCGTCCGCGCCATCGGCCCAATAGGCCTTGATCGGATCCCAGAACTCCTTGAGCCCCTCGTCATAGGCGTTGCCGTTCTGGACGATCAGGCCGGTGACGGCCTCGGGATGTTTGAGCGCCAGCCGCCAGCCCACGGGCGCCCCGTAGTCCATGACGTACATCGCATAGCGCGTGACGCCGAGATGATCGAGAAGGCCATCGACCAGCTCGGCAAAGCGGTCGAACGTGTAGGCGAACCCGCTGCGATCCGGCATCTCGCTCTGGCCGAAGCCCGGATAGTCGGGCGCGATGACGTGATAGCGGTCCGCAAGGGCGGGGATCAGGTTGCGGAACATGTGCGAGGAGGTCGGAAAGCCGTGGAGCAGCAGCACGGCCGGCGTATCCGCGCGGCCGGCCTCACGGTAGAAGATGCCGACCCCCTCGATCGTAGCGGTCCGGTGATGGGTGGCGGTCATTCGCATTCTCCTGCGAGGTGTCGAGGCTCAGTTGGGTCTTCCGATTTGTTCGGCTATTGGCTAGAGCTGAGAGACGTCCTCCCGATTTGTGGAAGCGACGATGGATCGCCTGAACGCGATGTCGGTTCTGCTCGCGGTCGTCGAGGCCGGCAGCCTGTCGGCCGCGTCGCGCCGGCTCGGGGCGCCGCTCGCGACCGTGAGCCGCAAGATCAGCGACCTCGAGGCGCACCTCAAGACGAGACTTCTGATCCGCTCGACCCGGCAGATCGGGTTGACCGATTCCGGGCGGTCCTACATCGAGGCGTGCAAGCGGATCCTCGACCAGGTGGACGAGGCCGAACGGGCCGCAGCCGGCGAATACCGTGCCCCCCGGGGCGATCTGACGGTGACCGCGCCGGTGGTCTTCGGGCGCCTGCACCTGCTGCCGATCGCGCTCGAATTCCTGACCGCCTTCCCCGACGTCGATCTACGGCTCATGCTGAGCGACAGCACCCTGAGCCTCCTCGATGACAACATCGATCTCGCGGTGCGGATCGGCATCCTGCCCGACAGCAGCCTGATCGCTACCCGGATCGGCCTGATCCGCCACGTCGTCTGCGCTAGTCCGGCCTACTTTTCCGCGCGCGGCCGGCCGATCGCCCCGGCCGACGTCGGCGGTCACGACTGCATCACCTTCGACAACCTGGCGGCGCCGCGCGTCTGGACCTTCACCAAGGGCGGGTCCGCGGTCGCCGTCAGGGTCCGCTCGCGGCTAGTCGTCAACACCGCCGAGGCCGCGATCGACGCCGCGATCGCCGGCGTCGGGCTCACGCGCGTGCTGTCCTACCAAGTCGCGCAGGCGATCCGCGCGGGGACCCTGACGCTCGTGCTCGAAGCCTTCGAGCCGGCACCCTGGCCGGTCAGCCTGCTCTATGCCGGCCAGGGACTGCTGCCGCTGAAGCTGCGCGCCTTCGTCGATTTCGCGGCACCGCGCCTGAAGGCACGGCTGGCGTAGCGCGCGCTCAGTAGACCTCGCCGTAGCGCACCGCCTGCTGGGCGTCGGACAGGTCGGCAAGGGTCGCGATCTCGTCGGCTTTGTGCTTTTGGTAGCACTCGAGCAGGACCGGCGGCAGGAAGCCCCGGACGGTCGCGTCGGCGGCGAGCGCCGCGAGCGCCAGCGGTAAGGACGTCGGCAGCCGCTGCACGCCCAGCGCCTGCAGCTCGGCCGCCCCCATGGTCGAGAGATCGCCCCCGGTCGGCCGGGGCGTCGGCAGGCTTTCCCGCAGGCCCTGCAGGCCGGCAAGAGTGAGCATGGCGAGCACCAGGTAGGGAGAGGCGATCGCATCGGCCGCCCGGTACTCGACGTGGTACTGCGTCGCGACGTCCGCGTCCTCGCGCACCGGGCAGATGCGCACCGCGGCCTCGCGGTCGCGGTAGCCGAGATTGTTGAACGATGAGCTCCAGCGATGCGGCACCAGGCGCTGATAGGAGACCGTGCTCGCCGCGGTGAACGCGACCAGGGCCGGCAGGTGACGGAGAATGCCGGCTGTGAAGCTGCCGGCGGTGGCACTGAGACCGCCCGGGCCGGTGGGATCGTGCATCACCGGGCGGCCCTCGCGGTTGACCAGGCCGAGGTGGACATGGACGCCGTTGCCGACCCCCATGCCGGCGACGATCGGCGCGAAGGTGACGCGGGCGCCTGAGCGGCGTGCGACCGCGCGCGCGAGCTCGCGAAGGATCACCGCCTGATCGGCGGCGACCAGGCCCGGTCTCGGGGAAACGCTGATCTCGTGCTGGCTGAGGCCGTATTCCGGCTGGATCAGCTCGACCTGGATGCCAGCCTGGTCGAGCGCCGCGATGAAGTGCTCGTGGAAGGCCGCGGCCGTGCGATAGGAGCGCAGGCCGAAGCCGCCGCCGGCGTCCTCGGTACCGGGTCCGGCGTAGTGGAACTCGTGCTCGAAGCTCGCGCGCAGGCCGAGGCCCGCCTCGCTCTCGAGCGCCCCGAGCGCGCTCTTCAGCAGCGAGCGCAGGCAGCAGGGCCAGGGGGTCACGCCATCGGTCTCGACGATGTCGCCGAGCACGAAATGCTCGCCCGGGTCGTCCGGGCCGAGGTCGACGTCGACCCTGGCGGCGGGGTCCGGCATCAAGAGAGCATCGCCCAGCGAGCCGAACGGCGTGTCGGCGATCTGGTTGAAAGCGGTGATCTGGACGTTGGTCGGGCACCAGCCGATCCCGCTGGCCAGGCGCTTCTCGAAGTCTCGGGCGGGGAAGGCCTTGCCGCGCACCAGCCCGGCGATGTCGCTGCAACAGGCCATGATCAGCGGTTCACCTCGCATGCCGGTTCCCTTCGGTCGGTGTTCGCCGCCGATTGAAGCAGGATCCGCGGCTCGATCAAGGAGATGGTTTGACAAAGCCGAACGCTCCGGCTCAGTTAGGGCGACGATGACGGCGCCTCCCGAGCCTTCGATCCCAGAGCCACTCGCGATCGCCCGGCTCCTCGATCCGGACGAGCCGGCGCCGGTGATCGTCGAGCGCGCCCTGAGCCGCTCGCCCTTCGTCTTCGTCTCCGACCATGCCGGCCGGCGCCTGCCGCGTCGCCTGGGCGATCTCGGCCTGAGCGCCACCGAGCTCGAGCGCCACATCGCCTACGACATCGGCATCCTGCCGGTCGCGAGGGCTCTTGCGCGCGCGTTCGACGCGCCCTTCGTCGCCCAGACCTACTCGCGCCTGGTGGTCGACTGCAACCGGCCGACCCACGTCGCCCAGTCGATCCCGGAGCTCAGCGAGCTGACCGAGATCCCGGGCAACCGCCGGCTGTCCGACGCCGCCCGCCAGGCCCGGATCGAGGCTCTGTTCCGGCCCTATCACGGCGCCATCGAGACGCTGCTCGAGGCGCGGGCAGAGGCCGGCCAGAGGACCGTGCTGGTGGCCATGCACAGCTTCACCCCGGTCTACAAGGGCATCCCAAGGCCCTGGCTGATCGGCCTTCTGTACAACCGCGACGGGCGCCTCGCCCGGCCGCTGCTCGAGCTTTTGAACCAGGACAGCGCGCCCTATGTCGGCGACCGGCTGCCTTACGTGGTCGACGACGAGACCGACTATACCTTGCCGGTGCACGGCGAGCGCCGCGGCCTGGCGCATGTCGGGATCGAGATCCGCCAGGACCTGATCGCCGAGGCGCCGGGCCAGGCGGCATGGGCCCTATGGCTCGAGGTCATGCTCCGGCAGGCGCTCGACCGGCTGCCCCACGGCTGAGGCGCCGCGCGGCTCTCCCGCTTTCGATCTGGGAGCACCGACCGCGATGACCGACCACGAGATGACCGATCACGAGCTGGCCGCCTCGCCGGCGACCTGCCACTGGGGCAGCTTCGATGCCACCCTCGAGCCGGTGCTCACGGTCGCGCCCGGCGACCGGGTCAGGCTGGAGACCGTCTCGGGACCGCCCTATGTGCTGCCCGATGGCGGCTTTCACGTGCCGCCGGAGCTGTATGCCATCCATCGGGCGCTCCGCCCCGACCCCGGGCCGCACATCCTGACCGGCCCGATCCGGATCGAGGGGGCAAGGCCGGGCGACGTGCTCGAGGTGCGCATCCTCGAGGTGCAGCTGCGGCAGGATTGGGGCTACACCCGGATCCGCCCGCTCTGGGGCACGCTGCCCGAGGATTTCCCGGACAACCGGCTGATCCACATAGCACTCGACGCCGCCCGGATGGTCGGCCGCCTGCCCTGGGGGACGGAATTGCCGCTACGGCCGTTCTTCGGCGTCTTGGGCGTCGCCCCGCCGGCCGCCTGGGGCCGGATCAGCACCATCCAGCCCCGCGCCCACGGCGGCAATCTCGACAACAAGGAGCTGGTCGCGGGCACCACGCTCTACCTCCCGGTCTGGGTCGAAGGTGCTCTGTTCTCGGCCGGCGACGGCCATGGCGTTCAGGGCGATGGCGAGGTCTGCGTGACCGCGATCGAGACCGCGCTGACCGGCGTCTTCGAGTTCCACCTCCGGCGCGATTTTTCCCTACGCTTCCCGGCGGCCGAGACCGCCACGGCGCACATCACGATGGCCGCCAACGCCGATCTCGACGATGCCGCCAAGGACGCGCTCCGCGACATGATCGCGCTGATCTGCCGCCGCACCAACCTGGACGCGGCCGAGGCCTACATGCTCTGCAGCCTCGCCGCCGACGTCCGCATCACCCAGCTGGTCAACGAGCAGAAGGGCTGCCACGTGGTCCTGCCGAAAACAGCGCTCGGCTGACGCCGGCCGGCAGGGACCCGAAGCGGTCCCGATGTCAATTCCGCGAGGGTCTCAGTAGAGATGACAGCGGACCAGGTGCGGCGCGGCTGGACTGCCGAGATTGCGCTCGGCCGGCGGCTCGCTCCGGCAGCGGTCGAACGCCTTCGGGCAGCGCGGATGGAACGGGCAGCCGGGCGGCAGCTGCTCCGGGTTCGGGACGTCGCCCGTGAGCACGATCCGGGTCCGGCGCCGCTCCGGGTCGGGCTGCGGGATCGCCGACAGCAGCGCCAGGGTATAAGGGTGGGCGGCGCCCTCATAGATCGTGGCGGCGCTGCCGAGCTCGACGATCTGGCCGAGATACATCACGGCGATCCGCTCGCTGATGTAGCGGATCACCGCGAGGTCGTGGGAGATGAACAGATAGGACAGCGCGAGGCGGGTGCGCAGCTCGACCAGCAGGTTCAGGATCTGCGACTGGATCGAGACGTCGAGCGCCGAGACCGGCTCGTCGAGCACCAGAAGCTTCGGGTGCAGCGCGATCGCCCGGGCGATCCCGATCCGCTGGCGCTGGCCGCCCGAGAACTCGTGCGGATAGCGGGAGGCGGCCTCGGCCGGCAGGCCGACCAGCTCGAACAGTTTTGCCACTCTCGCCGCCCGCTCACGGCGGCCGCCCTGGCCGTGAATGATGAGCGGCTCGGCGAGCGTCGCGCCGATCCGGACCCTCGGATCGAGCGCGGCGTACGGGTCCTGGAACACGATCTGCATCTCGCGCCGGCGGCGGCGCAGCTTGCGCGCCGAGAGCGCGCCCAGATCCTGACCCTCGAAGCGCACCCGGCCGCTCGAGGGTTCGATCAGCCGGAGCGCCGCGCGCGCGAGCGTCGACTTGCCGCAGCCCAATTCGCCGACGATCCCGATCGTCTCGCCGCGCCGCTGGACGAAGCTCACGCCGTTGAGCGCGTGCACCCGGCCGCCCTTGACCGGAAAATGCTTGGTCAGGGCCTCGACCGCGAGCAGCGGCTCCGCGCCCGTCATCGGACCGGGTTCCAGCAGGCAAAGCCGTGGCCATCCTGCTGCTCGACCGGCGGGAACGCCTCGGCGCAGCGGCCTTGCGCCTGCGGGCAGCGGCCGACGAACGGGCACCCCTGCGGCCGCTCCATCGGGCTCGGCACGGCGCCCTGGATGGTCGGCAGCCTGCCGGCAGCGCCCTCGAGCCTCGGCATCGAGGCGAGCAGGCCCCGGGTATAGGGGTGGCGCGGCGCCCGGAACAGGGCGCGCACGTCCGCCCACTCGACCCGCTTGCCGGCGTACATCACGACCACCTCGTCGGCGTATTCGGCGACCACGCCCAAGTCGTGGGTGATCAACAGGATCGCCATGCCGAGCTCGTCGCGCAGGCGCAACAGAAGTTCCAAAATCTGCGCCTGGATCGTGACGTCGAGGGCCGTGGTCGGCTCGTCGGCGATCAGCAGCTTCGGCCGGCAGGCGAGCGCCATCGCGATCATGACCCGCTGCCGCAGCCCGCCCGAGAGCTCATGCGGATACTGCCCGAGCCGCCGCTCGGGCGCGCCGATCCCGACCAGCCGCAGCAGGTCGAGCACATGCTCCCTTGTCTCGGCACGGCTCGCCGCCCGATGCAGCCGGAGCGCCTCGCCGATCTGAAAGCCGACCGTAAAAGTCGGGTTGAGCGAGGTCATCGGCTCCTGGAAGATCATGCCGATCCGGTTGCCGCGCACCGCCCGCATCGCCCGCTCGCCCAGCGCGAGCAGGTCCTCCCCCTCGAGCCGGATGCACCCCGCCTCGATCCGCGCGGGCGGCATCGGCAGCAACCGCATGACCGCCTTCGCCGTGACGCTCTTGCCGCAACCCGACTCCCCGACCAGCCCGACGATTTTTCCCAACTCGATCGCCAACGACAGATCGTCGACCACGCGCGCGAACCCCGCCTCGGTCCGAAACCCGACGCTCAGATGCTCGACCGCCGAGCAGCGGGGTCAAAGGCAAAATCTCAGCGGCCGCCAAACCCGGCGCCCCCGCAACCAGCCGAAACCAGACCCCCCACAAGCCATGCCAATGATCATGGCAGGCTCGAGCGCGCCAATCTACAAGGAGGTCGTGGGCGCGCGGCCGATGATCGATCGCGCATGCCCGTGGCAGAGATGTGGCGGTTGCCCGACGCTGGTCAACGAGCAGCGCTGCCACGTGGTCCTGCCGAAGGCGGCGCGCGGCGCCGTGACGCATCGACCTCCAGGCGAGATGCAGTTCAGATCATCGACACCCTAGGGAGCGTCTACCGATGACGATCGCGGAGCCGCTGGCCCTGACCGATGAGATCGTGGCGCCTCGCCGCGCCACCTACGACGCCCTGATGGCGGCGGTCGAAGACGCGCGCGACGCCCGGGCGCTTGCGGATCTGCGCGCCCGCGAAGCCTCCGGCGAGGCGGAGTACGTCCTGATCGAGCTCGCCGATCGGATTTTCGCGGGCGAGCATCCGGTCCGGGCCTGGCGGGAGTATCGTGGGCTCACCCTTGGCGCCTTGGCCAAGAGCGCCGGCATCGAGGACCTTCTGGCGATCGAACGCTGAAGCCGATCTGCCGAATGGCCTCGCCCGCATCCCACCCACCGCGCCGCGTGGCCGAGCCACAAGCCGGCTCTCTGCGTGAGAGTTCTCGCCCTTGATCCTCCCGACCGCTTGACGCAAGACCTAACTCCAAACCCCAAAATAACTCTCGTCCTCAGTCATATCTCCTAACCGGCCCCTTATTCGTCGTCATCTATAAACGGCGGCTCTAACCCCGGTTGCGCCACTTCCGCTTTTCCTTGTATCATCTGAAGCGCGTCCCGATAGATAAACGGTACCCAGTACGCAGGCTGCTCCCGCGTGCCGCGCCGCTCGAAAAATCCTATCTCGACAAGCTCATCGGCCACCTGTCGACTTTTAACACTATCAGTTTCCCATACTACTTCGAGCGTCGCAAGTTGTTGTTCTGTCTTCTGACGCTGCATCTTCTCCAGGTATTCCCGCCACTCCGGATACTCCGCATATAGAGTTTGCTCAAGTCTTACGCGCGATACCTCGGCCAATGCTTCTTTGATCGCCGCGCCGCCAAAAAGCTTCCCGTTCGGCGGTTCTCTTTCCCCTACTTCTAGTTTCCCAAGTTGAACATCTCGTGCTGCTGTTAGCAAATGGATCAATTCTCGAGGCGCATTAGTTCCTGTACCATCGCGTGTGCGGCCCAACATCCAATCAAATGTCCGCGGTTTATTTTTCCAATTTCCACTTGTTCTGGGAATATTTCTTCAAAAGAATTTTCTTGTTTGTCGATATCTGTAAGAATAGAATTAAGATCCCAATCATATTCTTGGATTATCCTGTCATTTTTTGCGATTCTTTTTATAACAATGTTAAGTAAGGAAGTTCTATCCCATGTTACGTCGACAGCTCGGGTTATGTGACTGGCTTCCCGAAAGCCACTCCTCGTGATTCGTCTCCATATATCGCTCCGCAAAAATATCTTTACGCTAATGTTAGGATGCGCCAGCATATCAAGATACATTTTGAACAACCCACCGTAGAGCATTCGTCTCCAGGTCATGATTGTCGGAAAATGCCACGTCGAGCCTGTCGATAACAAGCCAAATATGATAACTGGCTTCTTCTAGAGATTGATTCAATGCGTCTATCAATTCGTCGATCGACGTAAAACCAAGCTGGCATTGCGATGAGGTCGGTTCGCGCAGAGTGATTTTGCCCGTGAATCCCACTGGCATCCCTGTATCTGGGTGAATGCAACTCCACCCTCGACGGAGTCGAGGTCGTAGCAAAGGACGTACGTAGTCTATCGCATCCCGCAGGAGATTCCGCAAGCTGTTAGCCTTTTTCAAGAACCCGGAATATTCTAGAGTGCGCACGACATGCCGAGAAAATCATTTATGACGCCATATTCTCGCCGGACTGCGCAGCCAGAGAGAGCATATAAGAGCTTCCAGAGGCTGACGAATTCTAGTTCGGTGGTCGGCGGGTTAGATACAAGATCACGAAACACTGGTGCGCCTCGAAGATTTTCAGCAGGTATAAGTATAATGTTGCGGTCGAATAGATCGTCAAGCCGACTTAAGAGAAGAAAGTAAAGGGCGCTCTTTCCAGATCCTTTTGGGCCGTAAACTATATCCACGCTATCATGGAAGATCTTTTCCCATTGATGGGTCTCGACAAAATAGGAGCGGAGATCGTCAATTTCCTCCTCAGCGACACGGCTGCCGAATGAGAGGTGCCGCAGGAGGTCAGGCTTATCCATCAGTCGCTCCGTAGCAACTAAGGGGTAGGGGGTGGCATGGGTGACCGAAAGAGGCGCATGGCATTAAGCTTGTCAAGCAGATTATCCTGGCAGAATCCGGTCGGCGGCTATGGTGTCAGCCGGGGCGGCGATGCGGGCGCCGTGGTCGCGTTCGGCGACGGCGAGGTCGTAGCGGGTCTGCAGGTTCAGCCAGAACCGGGCGCTGGTGCCGAGATGGCGGGCGAGGCGGAACGCGGTATCGGCGCTGACCGCTCGCTTGCCGTTCAGGATCGACGTGTTTCGCCCCGAAGGGACGCGAAGCGCCAGCGCCAGGCGGTTGGCAGACATCGCTCGTGCCCCGAGTTCGCGCCTAAGGATGCGGCCAGGATGGATGGGGACCGTCGGAGCTCACCCTCCCCTCGTGACCATCGGGGGCCTCGACCTCGTGCGCGGCCGCCTCCAACGTCGTCATGTTACGTGGCGGTTTCGGGTGCCATCAAGAGCATCCCCGTCCCGTGCGGGCTTTACCGGAGAAAAGCGCACGGAAGTGGCGCATGTGGCGCATTGATCCTCCAGTCAACCCTCCAGATTCCGATCAAGCGCTTGATCGCGTTGACGGCCGGCGTCCCGCAGAATCCGCTGCATTCCAAGAATTGTCGAAAATCCGATCGACTTACTTTATGCTGATGCGCTGGAGGCGGCCGGCCACCAAGCAGAACATGCGCCACTTCTGTGCGCCATGCAGAAAATCATGCGCCACTCATGCGACACCCCTGTCGCCCAGCCCGATTGAACCTAAATCAATCTCGATCAATCCGAAGATCTCGCATCGGTTGATGCGATAGACATCTCGCCCAGATGGCGGCGACGGAGTCCCACGGTCGCATGGACCAGCCGAACGAAGGGTTAACCATCAGTGGTTAATTTTCGGTTAACCAGCACGATGCGATCAATTCAGGCGCTCGGACTTGCGGTTGGCCGAGCGAAGCGCCTCGACGCCGATGCGGCGCTGGAGATCCGTGATCTCGAGGGTCGATGCGGACGCCTTCGCCGAGCCAAGCGTCGCTCCCACCCTCAGTCCAGCACGACCCGCGGAAAATAACAGGAAACGAGCCAGTTCGGCTGGTCGACGATCTCGGAGATCCGAAGGTCGGCGCAGACGCTCAAGAGGATGTAGGCCTCGACCGGCGCCATGCCGTGGCGGGCCGAGAGCAGGTCGATCATCGCGCTGACCGCGTCCTTGGCCCCCTGGAACAGGTCGGGACTGATCCCGGTCGTGACCTCGTAACCCTTCACATCGAAGTGGCGGCTGACTGGCCCGGGCGTGGTCAGGCGCGGCCCCTTGAGGTTCGCGCCTTTGATCAGGTCGAACGACAGGGTGACCGTCATCGGGCTCTCGATCGCGGTGCCGCAGACCTCACCGTCGCCCTGGGCGGCGTGGCAGTCGCCGACCGAGAACAGGGCACCCGGCACCGCGACCGGCAGGTAGAGAATTGTGCCGGCCGCGATGTCGCGGATGTCCATGTTGCCGCCGACCCAGCGCGGCGGCACGATGCTGTGGAGGCCGGGCTCGGGCGGGGCGCACCCGATCACGCCGGTGAAGGGCTTGAGCGGCACCCGCCCGCCGGGACCGTACATGGCGGGCGCCATGGTCGCCGGATCGTATTTCCAGATGTGCAGCGCGGGCTCCGGGAACTGGTCGGCGAGCAGCCCGAACCCCGGGATGTTCGCGGTCCAGCCCCAGCCCGAGGGGGCGAAGCTCTCGATCGTCACCTTGAGCGCGTCGCCGGGCCTGGCGCCGTCGATATGGACCGGGCCAGTCACCGGATTGACCCTCGCGAAGTCGAGCGCTGCGACGTCGGCCACGGTCGAGGTGGGCGATAGCTGGGTCCCCGACGCATCAACCGTCTCGAACGCGACCGTCTCGCCCGGTGCCACGGTCAGCGCCGGCGGGTTGGCGTTGTCCCAGCCGAAGTGGTGGCGGTGCTGGTGGATCGTGTGCATGGGGGCCTCCGGCTCACGCTCTCTGGGCGCACTCTGGCTTACATCTGGCTCACTGGGCGTCCTTGGCGAACACCACGTCATAGTTGACCGGGATGTGGACGGGGTCGACGAAGATCGCATCCGGGCCGCCGAGGCGATCGGCCTTCATCGTGAAGCGCTGCTCGTTGAACACCGGCGCCCAGGGGGCGTCGTCCATGATCTCGATGAAGATGTCGCGCCAGAGGGCGAGCCGCTGGTCCGCCTTGGCCGGATCGGTCATGGCGTCCGCTTCGGCCGCCTTCTTGTCGAGCTCCTGGTTGCAGTACCAGGACCAGTTCCAGCCGCCCGGCACGGCGCCGGCGCACCCCAGGATCGGGCCGTAGAAGTTGGAGGGATCCGGAAAATCGGCGATCCAGGCCATGCCGCCCGACCAGATCATCGGCGCCTCGGTCTCCTCGCCGCCGGCCGCGATCACGTTCGCCTGCGCCAGCGTCTTCAGCTCGGCCTTGATGCCGATCTCGGCCAGATCCTGCTGGATCGCCTGGGCGATCCGGGGGTTCGGGTCGGTGTTCATGGCGTAGAGCTCGGTCTCGAAGCCGTCCTTAAAGCCCGCCTCGGCGAGCAGCGCCTTGGCCTTGGCCGGGTCGTAGGCGTAGCCCTTATAGTCCTTGGCGTAGCCCGGCATCGCCGGCGGCAAGGGCTGGTTGGCGGGCACCGCCCGGCCGTTGATGATCTTGATGATCCGCTCCTTGTTGATCGCCTGGTTGACCGCCTGGCGGACCAACTTATTGTCAAACGGCGGTATTTTGACGTTCATCGTGACGTAGCCGGTGTGCAACTGGCCCCCCTCGATCACGTTCCCTTTGAGCGCGGGGTCGTTCCTGACCTCGAGGAACTTGGCGGGCGGGATCGGGTCGCCCAGGATGTCGACCTCGCCGCGCTCCAGGCGCAACAGCGCCACCAGCGGCTCCTGGCCGACCTCGAACGTGATCTTGTCGAGCTTCGGCAGCCCTTCCTTGTAGTAATCTGGGTTGCGCTCGAAGACGAGGCGCTGGCCAAGCGTCCACTCGGTCATCTTGTAGGCGCCGGTGCCGACCGGATGCTTGCCGAAGTCTTGTCCCCACTTTTCCACTTCTTCCTTGGGCACGGCGGACGCGAAGTTGATCGCCATCACGTGCAGGAAGGTCGCATCCGGATGGGAAAGCGTAAAGCGCAGCGTATAGGGATCGACCACCTCGATCCCGGACAGTTCCTTCACCTTCCCCGCGGCCACGTCGTCGAAGCCCGCGATCATGCCGAAGAAGCCCTGGCCCGGGCTCTGGGTCTCGGGCTGGACGGCGCGCTCGATCGACCATTTGACGTCCTCGGCCGTGAGCTCGCGGCCGTTGTGGAACTTGACCCCGTGACGCAGCTTGAAGGTGTAGCTCAGGCCATCGGGCGCGACCTCGTAGCTCTCGGCAAGGTCAGGGACCAGGTCCGTGGTGCCCGGCGCGTAGTCCATCAGGGCGTCGAACAGGCTCTTGATCATCGACCAGTTCTGCCAGTCGTAGCCGATCGCCGGATCGAGCGTCGAGACGTCGTCCTTGTAGGTGACGATCATGCTCCCGCCTTGCTTGGCCTCCTCGGCGCTGGCAAGCGAGGCCCCGGCGAGCAACGCCAGCGCGGTGGTCGCGAACAGCAGATGTCGGAGCATGGGACGGGCCCTCCGGTTGGTTGCTTGAGGGCAGCCTAGCGCAGCTTGTCGCGCAGGTCGATCAACGGTGCGTGTTCACGGCAGCGCCGCCACTACATCCGTCCGCGCGAAATCGTCTCCCTTGTACAGCAGCGGCAGCCCGAGCCGCCTGGCCAGCGCATAGGCAAACAGATCGCCGAAATTCAACACCGCCGGCGCTCGCCGCCGCCCCTTGCCGAAGTCGAGCATCGCCTGGCGCAGCAACGGAAAGTCTTGGGTCGTGATGGGCTCGATGCGGATGCGATACGTCGCGACGTAAAGATCGATCTCAGCGATCCCGCGGTCTCCTACCCTATGCCGCGCAACCAGCGTGGCTTCGGTCAGGTTCGCGATCGACATGACCGGCTCATTTCGGAGCAGGGCCCAATGGAACGCGTCTCGCTCTGGCTCCCCTAGCAACAACGCGATCAGGACCGAGCTGTCGACAACGACCTGCATCAGACGGAATCACGCCTACCTGGGCGCCCCGGATTCGTCATACATGTCGTCTTCGTCGAAATCGTAGTGCGGCATGGCATCGACGCGAGCCCAACTCTCCCGAATGAGCCGGTCGCGCTCTTCCAGGTCGCGATCGATCTCCGCGAGGTCACGCTCCAGCGCCCGGCGCACCGCCTCGGTGACGGTCATGTGTCGGGCCTCGGCGATGCGCTTGGCCATGGCACGGACCCGATCGTCTCGGATGTAGAGGCCCATCGCTCGCTCCTGTCGCCGCCTCGCTGGCTCGAGGTCGCCTATCTTGGGACGCCGATCTCGTTATACATGTCGTCCTCGTCGAACTCGTAGTGAGGCATTGCATCGACCTCGGCCCAGATCTGCCGGATGTCGCGATCGCGCTGCGCACGGTCCTCGTCTAGGTCCTTGAGCCGCTGCTCGAGCGCCTGCCGCTCCGCCTCGGTCACGGTGACGTGCTCAGCCTCAGCGAGGCGCTTGGCCAAGTCTCTTACCCGATCGTCGCGGATGTCGAGCCCCATCACTGGCTCCTCCGGTTACCTGGGATCGCCGAACTCGTCGTACATGTCTTCGTTGTAGAGCCGACGCGGCATCGCGTCCAACCGCGCCAGACTCTGATCGAGGCGCCGCTCCCGCTCCGCACGATCATCGGCGAGCGCCCGCTCAAGCGCTTGCCGAACAGCTTCGTCCACCGTCGTGCGCTGCAACCAAGCAAGCCGCTCCGCCAACTCGCGGACGCCGTCGTCGCTGATCACGAGGGCCATAGCACTGAATCCGGATATACGCAGGTCCGCATTAGATATACACCAGCAGAGCCGAGGGCAAGCGCCGCATCGCGCAAGAGCATATGCGCCGGCAGTCCGCGGCGACCGCCTCCCAAAGGGGGTGATCCCAAGCGATTCCACGCGGAAGGGGTCCCCAGTTACTTCAAGCCATCTCGCGCGAATCGGTAGCGGAGATTATCTCTGGCCAAACGAAAAAACGTCGAACTGTCTTGCAAAAGCCCGAGCTAGGGATTTAGGCTCGACGCCGTCCCGAAATGCTCTCTGAAGAGGTTCATGCTCCATGAAATCGAGATAGCTCTCATTATTTTGATCGACCTCAAGCTGAGGATTCGCCTCTCCAGCAGCTTTCTTGTAGACGTCGTACCATTCTTCGAATGTGTCATAATGTTGATATTTTAATTCTGCGGACGCCGCCGCGCTGATGTCCATTAAATTAAGCAGGTGCAGACCGCACGGATTTGAGCAGGACATGATCCAAGCTATTGAATGGATAGAGCCCATAGTTCATTTCTATTTCTGTTATGAGATTGGTAATTGCCAATATCAGAGCTTGTCTATTCGGGTCATCTCTGCGAAATTGATCAATTCCATTCATGAGAGCAGTTGCGGCGACGGAAAGTTTATGCGGTCTCTGACCGAATTTGCCATCGTATATGTCAGGTTTTTGATCCCAAACGGCAGCAACCAATTTGTTTGCCAATGACGCAGGATTTAAGCTAAACGTGCTAGCTTCAGCCTGATGCTCAAGTAGAATTTGAACAGCTACAGCCGCTTCGCTCTTTTTGTATGTGCTCTTTATACCGCTGAATAACTCCATTTTTCTCTCCTACAGCTGCGGCTGGCCCGCGCCCAGCGCGGTTCCGCGAGGAGCACTCTTCGAAGAAGGGCCAGGATCGTGCGGATGTCCTGACCCACTTCCGCCTGATGCGTGGTGAAGGAGCTCGCATAGCAACCAGCAGAAGCTTGGATCCCCACCAAGGCGAGAGCGTATCGCGACCGAGTTGGCTAAGCAACTATTAGTTGAAACAATGATGACATTCTTAACGCTAACAGAGGAACAGGCCATCTTGCCTGGAAGGCGGGAAGGGATTGGCCGTGCGTTCCCTTGGAGTTCGAGCCGCCCGGCTAGTCTCACCGCAGCTTGATGCGGGGGTCGATGAAGGGGGCGGCGAGGTCGGCGAGCAGGTTGCCGATCACGATCGCGACTGCGGCGACCAGGGTCACGCCGATGATGATCGGGATGTCGACGCGTTGGATCGCCTGCCAGGCGAGCTGGCCGATGCCGGGCCAGCCGTAGACCGATTCGACGACCACCGCACCACTCATGAAGATGCCGATGTCGAGCCCGACCATCGCGATCACCGGCAGTGCTGCGTTGCGCAGGGCGTGGACGAGCACGACCCGCGCTTCGCCAGCACCCTTGGCGCGCGCGGTCTGGATGTAGTCCTGGCGGAGCACGTCGATCATCGAGGAGCGGGTCATGCGCGCGTACCAGCCGCCGCCCAGGATGCCGAGCGTCACCGCCGGCAGGACCAGGTGGCGGAAAGTCCCATAACCGCCGATCGGGAACCAGCCCAGTTGCACGGCGAAGACGTACAGTAACAAAATACCGACGACGAACTGGGGGGCCGAGACGGCGGTGAACGACAGAATCATGACCAGCCGGTCGCTCGGGCGGCCGCGGCGGGTGGCAGCCGTGATCCCGGCCGTGAGCCCGATCAGCAGCTCGACGAAGATGGCGGCCGCCATCAGCTGCAGCGTCGCGGGCAGGCGCGAGACGATCAGCGCGCTGACCTCGGTCTTTTGGATATAGGAGCGGCCGAGATCGCCCCGCGCGAGATGGCCGAGGTAGCGGAGATACTGCTGCCAGAGCGGCAGATCGAGGCCGAGCTGGCGGCGGATGCTTTCCACGGTTTCGGGCGTCGCGCTGCGACCGGCGATCTGCCGGACCGGATCGGCCGGCACCAGGTAGAGCAGCACGTAGGTGACCGCGGTGATGCCGATCAGGATGAAGACCGCCTGGCCCAGGCGCTTGGCGATGTAGGCGAGCATCAGCCGCGGCCCCGCTGGGTCGGGTCGAGAGCGTCGTGGAGCGCGTCGCCGACCAGGTTGAAGGCGAGCGCCAGCAACAGGATCGCGGCGCCTGGGAAAAAAACCAGCCAGGGCGCGGTCGCGAAGTAGGTCTGGTTCTCGAAGATGATGTTGCCCCAGGACGGCGTCGGCGGACGGACGCCGACGCCGAGGAAGGAAAGCGTCGCCTCGAGCAGGACCGTGGTCGCGATCCCGAGCGTGCCCCAGACCAGCATGGTCGGCACCAGATGAGGGAGGATGTGGCGGCCGAGGATGCGCAGCGAGCTGGCGCCGAGCGCCCGGCAGGCCTCGATGAATTCTTTCTCAACCAGGCCGCGGGTCTGGGTGTAGACGACGCGCGCGACCTGAACCCAGTTCACCATCGCGATCACGAGCGCCACGATCCAGAGCGATGGGCTGAAGATCGCCGCCAGCGCGATCGCCAGCAAGAGCGCCGGAAACGCCATCATCAGGTCGGTGAAGCGCATGATTGCAGCCCCGATCCAGCCGCCGAGATAGCCGGCGATCACGCCCAGGAGGGTGCCGGTCAACACCGCGACGCCATTGGCGGCGATGCCGATGATCATCGACGTGCGGGCGCCGAAGATCAGGCGCGAGAGCAGGTCCCGGCCGAGCAGGTCGGTGCCGAGCCAGAAATGCCCGTTCGGCGGCAACGGCGCGCCCTCGAGGGTCAGGCCGTCGAAGAACTGCTCGTCCGGCGAGTAAGGCGCGAGCACGCCCGCGAGCAGGGCGGCGAGCGTCATGCCGGCGATCACGATCAGGCCGAACAGCGCGGCGCGGTCGGCAAGGAGCTGCTTCAGGGCATGCGGCATCGACAGATCACGCAGGTCGGCGGCGGGTCATGAGATCGGCGCTCGAGGTCACTTCATGACACCGCCGCGGTTCACAGCCAAGAGCGCGCTGGCTAAGCTCGCGCCGGAGCCCGGGCGGAGCACCGGAACGGGAGAGGTCGAAAATGACAAGAATGACCGGCGGCGAAGCGCTGATGCGCGCGGTCCTGGCCCAGGGCGTGGACACCCTGTTCGTGCTGCCGGGCGTCCAGAACGACCCGTTCTTCAGCGCCCTCTACGATTGTGCCGAGCGCCTGCGGGTGATCGTCGTCCGGCATGAGCAGGCGGCCGGCTACATGGCCCATGGCTACGCCGCCGCGACCGGCCGCCCCGGCGCCTACTGCGTCGTGCCAGGCCCGGGTTTTCTCAACACGACCGCAGCGCTCGCGACCGCCTATGGCGCCAGCGCGCCCGTGCTCTGCCTGTCCGGCCAGATCCCGTCCCGCTGGATCGGCCGCGGCGCCGGCCTGCTGCACGAGATCCCGGACCAGCTCGGGATCATGCAGCGGCTGACCAAATGGGCCGCCCGCATCGAGGCGCCCGAGGAGGCTTTCCGACTCGTCGCCGAGGCCTTCGCCCAGATGAGAAGCGGCCGGCCGCGGCCCGTCGCTCTCGAGATGCCGATGGACGTCATGGCGCGCGAGGGCTGGATCACCCGCGAACCGCAGGGACCACAGCCCGTGATCCACCCGGAGCCCGATCCGGACGCCCTCGAGCGCGCGGCCGATCTGTTGAACGGCGCCGAGCGGCCCATGATCTTCGCGGGCGGCGGCGCTCAGGAGGCGAGCCCGGAAGTCCGAGACTTGGCCGAACGCCTCGGCGCCCCGGTGGCCGCCGGCTGGATGGGCCTTGGCGTCATGGACGGGCGCTCGGACCTGAGCCTCAACATCACCGCGGCCCACAGGCTCTGGCCCGAGGTCGATGTGGCACTCGCCGTGGGCTCGCGCTTCCAGCGCGTGCAGATGGACTGGGGCCTCGACCAGGACCTGAAGGTCATCCGGATCGACCTCGACCCGACCGAGATTTCGCGACATGCTCGCCCCGAGGTGGCGCTTTTGGCCGATGCCGGCCAGGCGCTGCGAGCGTTGCTGCCGGCAGTCAAGAGCAACCAGCGCCCGGCTTGGCGCGCGCGCGTGTCCGCGGTCAAGGCCGAAGTGGGAAACCTCCTCCGCCGCGAGCTCGCCCCCCAGCACGGCTACATCGACGCAATCCGGAGCGCCTTGCCCGAGGACGGCATCCTGGTCGAGGACCTGACCCAGATCGGCTACGTCTCGCGCCTCGCTTTTCCGGTCCACGGGCCGCGCCAGTACCTGAGCTCCAGCTACCAGGGCACGCTCGGCTTCAGCTATCCGGCGGCCCTCGGCGCCAAAGTCGCGTGCCCCGAACGCGCCGTGGTCGCGATCGCGGGCGACGGCGGCTTCATGTACAACGTCCAGGAGCTCGCGACCGCCGCCCAATACAACATCCCCGTGGTCGCCGTGGTCTTCAACGATCGCGCCTACGGCAACGTCAAACGCATCCAACGCGAGCTCTACGGCAACCGCGTGATCGCCAGCGACCTCACCAACCCCGATTTTCCGAAGCTCGCCGCCTCTTTTTCACTGTTTTCCCAACGCGCAACCACTCCGGCCGACCTCCGCACCGCCCTCGACCGTGCGCTTGCCCGCAACGAGCCCGCCCTGATCGAAGTCCCCCTCGGCGAACTCCCCGGCCCCTGGCCCTACCTCATCCTGCCCCGCGTCCGCGGCTGACCGGCGCCGCGCCGGTGCGCGAACGAAGGGTTTGCTGATGAAATACCTGGTCGAGGTGTTCTGGAGCGACGACGACGAGGGCTACATCGCGGTCGTGCCCGACCTGCCGGGCTGCTCGGCCTTCGGCACGACGCCGGAGGCCGCGGTCCACGAGATCGGCGACGCCATCGAAGCCTGGATCGCCGCCTGCCGCGCCGGCGGCGACCCGATCCCCGAACCCACGACCAAGGCCCGCCAAGCGGCGTGACGCGCGTCCCGTCGAGCTGCGGAAAGGTTCCTGACACCTTTTCTCCCGGGCCTGACACCTTTTCTCCCGGGCTCAAAATTCGGCTACAGTGACGCAGCTGTTCTGCTGCTTATCGCACCTGTTCAGCTAGCTCGTTGCATGTGGTGAAGCGACCGCAGACGATGCATGAGCGGTAACGCCCGGCGGGCTGGGCGTTCTCACGGCGGGATGCAAGGTTCCGCAAAGGCTGTTTTCGTGCCCTTGGTGAGGCGACATCCGGACGGTCGCCAATCCGCGTCTTGCTAAGGGACTTCTAGCCAGAGCAGCGAGGGCTGCTCGGAGGAGGTCCCTTGAGCAGAAGAACGCACTGGTTGGCAGGTTTGATCGTGAGTACTATTCGAGACTGCAAGCTCGAGTTGGACCTGCGTAACGGGCGCATGTCGGGGAAGGCTTTCTAGGTGTGGCCGTCATCGTCCTCGTATTGCTTATGATATTGGCAATGGGACTCGGCCCGCTACTTCCGTCGTAACCCGCGCCAACCGCAGCGCGTAGGTATAGCGCGATCAAAGCTCGACCGGATCGAGGTCGAGTTCAGCGATCGGCGGCAACTCCTCATCGACCGGTGCCAGCGTCGCCAGCACCTCGAGCAGGGACAGGTGATGCCTTGGGCGCGCATGGCCTCGTACAGCGCGAGCTTGGCCGTGACCACGGGCGGTAAGGTGGCGACGGGGCGGCCGCGCGCCGGGCTCGGGCGGGGGATTTTCCGTGCCAGCTTGATATAGCCGCCGAGCGCCGCGATTAGGCAGTCGAGGGCCTGCTCGGCGGCGGCCGGTTCGGTCGCGCCGGAGGTGTGAGCCTCGGGGACGTCAACGAACTGTACCAGCCCGCTGCCGGACGCTTCGGGCTCGAACGCATAGTGAATTGAACTAGCTAGCTTTTCTTGTCATCGTTGCGGCCGCCTAATATGACCGAAAGGTCTGGAGGTTTTCCCGGAATCGGCCTTGGTCGGGCATGCAAGTCGCCCAGATACTCCTGCAAAGCGACGAGCTTCTCGTCCAACTTAACTAGATCGCCCCTAACATCTGCTCTGTCATTTGAGACTTTCAAAACAACATCGATTAGATGGGAGACGATACCATTCAGTCTCCCCAGCGCTTCCCAGTCCTCGATCTGCTGCTCCGAAACCGTTATCATCCATTCATGGAGCTGCCTCAGAAAGCGGTTGTGCTTTAGTAACTCCAGCTGCGTCTCGTCATCCATACCTGGAGCCTCATTCGCCCGGAGAAAACTGACCAGGAGCCGCTTGCGGCCTTGGAGCCGAGAGGTGGTCGTAATCAAGCGGTCGTTGGGCGCTCAGAACGCCACCTGGTCGCCGCCCTTGAGGGCGAGCATGGCGCGGGCTTCGGTGGGGGTGGCGATTTCCAGGGAAAGAGCTTCGAGGATCGTGCGGATTTTTGTCGACTTGTTCGGCGTTGCTCTTGGCGAGCTGGCCGCGGCCGACGTAGATCGAGTCTTCGAGGCCGACCCGGACGTTGGCGCCCATCGTGGCGCCCATCGTACAGATGGGAATCTGGTGGCGGCCGGCGGCGAGGATCGACCATTGGTAGTCCGCGCCGAACAGCTTGTCGGCGATCCGGCGCATGTGGACCAGGTTCTCCGGGTCGGCGCCGATGCCGCCCAGGATGCCGAAGATCGTCTGCACGAACAGGGGCGGCTTGACCAGGCCGCGGTCGAGGAAGTGGGCGAGGTTGTAGAGGTGGCCGACGTCGTAGCACTCGAATTCGAAGCGGGTGCCGCAGCCCTCGGCCAGCGCCTGGATGATCTTTTCGATGTCCTTGTAGGTATTCCGGAAAATAAAGTCGCGGGAAGCCTCGAGGTGCTGGCGCTCCCACTCGAACTTGAAGTCCTTGTAGCGGCTTAGCATGGGGAAAAGACCAAAATTCATCGAGCCCATGTTGAGCGAGGTCATCTCGGGTTGCGCGCGCAACGGCGCGGCCAAGCGCTCGTCGACGGTCATGCCGTGGCCGCCGCCGGTCGTGATGTTGACGATCGCATCGGACGCCTGCTTGATCCGCGGCAGGAACTGCATGAACACGGAAGGATCAGGCGTCGGCCGGCCGGTCTCCGGGTCGCGCGCGTGCAGGTGGATGATCGCAGCACCGGCCTCGGCCGCGCCGATCGCGGCTTCGGCGATCTCGGACGGCGTGATCGGCAGATAGGGCGTCATGGTCGGGGTGTGGATCGAGCCGGTGACGGCACAGGTGATGATGACCTTCTGGCCCGCAGCCATTTTTTTCTCCCTTTTTCCACGTCTCGGCGATCGCCGAGCGTCCCCTGCCGCCCCCGTCAGCCTCGCCTGGGATTAAGCGGTATCGGCCCGCAGAGTGTCAACCGCGCCGCCTTCGTCAGTCGGCGACGATCGTGGTCCCAGTCTCGCCGCGCAGCGCGCGGCCGATGTTCTCAGGGTCGGTGATCAGGCCCTGGCGGGCTTGGCGGTCGGGGCGGTCGAGATAGCCGATGATCGCCCGGATCTTGGGCGCCATGCTGCCCTCGGCGAACTCGCCGGCGGCGAGGTGGGCTTCCGCCTCGGCGCGGGTGATCCGGTCGAGCCAGCGCTGTTCCGGGCGGCCGAAGGCGATCGCGACCTTTGGGACCCCGGTCGAGATCAGCAGGAGGTCGGCATCGAGCTCGCGCGCCAGCATGCTCGAGGCGAGGTCCTTGTCGATCACCGCCTCGACGCCCTCGAGGTCGCCGGCTGTGTCCCGACAGACCGGGATGCCGCCGCCGCCGCAGGCGATCACGACGTAGCCCGCCTTGACCAGGTGCTCGATCTCCTGGATCTCGACGATCCCCCGCGGCAGGGGCGAGGCGACCACGCGCCGGAAGCCGCGGCCGGCATCCTCTTTGACGATCCAGCCGAGCTCCTGCGCCCGGATCAGGGCGGTCGCCTGGTCCATGTAGGAGCCGATCGGCTTGATCGGATCGGCGAACGCCGGATCGGCGGGGTCGACCAGCACCTGCGTCACCACGGTCGCCGCCCGGCGCTCGATGCCGCGCCGCCGGAACTCGTTGCCGAGCGCGCGTTGGAACATGTAGCCGATCGCACCCTGGAGGTCGGCGGCCGCGTAGTCCATCGGCACCGGCGGCACCTCGGCGATCGCGAGCTCGGAGCGCCTGAGGATGAAGCCCACCTGCGGCCCGCTGCCGTGGGTCACGACCACGTTCCAGCCGCTCGCCACCATTTCGGCGATGTGGTGCGCGGTGGTCGCGGCCGCGCGGTACTGGTCCGGGATCGACTGGCGCGCCGGGTCGAGGATCAGCGAGTTGCCGCCGACCGCGACCACGGCGGTCCGCTCACCGACCGCCATCGTCAGCCTCGAGCTGGTCGGCGAGCGCCACGACCGCCTTGGCGAAGCAGGCGAGCGGAGCGTGCGTGATGCCGGCGCCGATCTGGCCGACGCCGGCCGCCCGGTGCGCGATCCCGGTGTTGATGACCGGCGCAATGCCGGTATCGACGACCTTGCGCGCGTCGATCCCGGCGGGCGTGCCAGTGAAGTCGAGCGCCGGCAGCGTGAACGCGCCATTGCGGCCAAGGGTGATGTGGCTCATGGCGAGCGTGTTGGCGAGCGCATCCTGGGCCGCGCCGCCGACGAACTGGACGATCGCGGGTGCCGCCGCCATCGCGAAGCCGCCCACGCCCGCGGTCTCGGTGATCGCGCTGTCGCCGAGGTCGGGCGCCGCGTCGGCGGTCGTGTATCCCGGAAAGAGCAGGCCATCGACGATCGGGGCGGGGGCGGTGAACCAGGCATCGCCCGTGCCGCTGAGGCGGATGCCGAACTCGACGCCGTTGCGCGCCATCGCGGTCACGAGGCTGCTGCCCGGAACGGCCGCTGCGGCATCGAGCATCACCTTGCAGGCGGCCATCGAGAGGTTGAGGAAGAAGTGATCGTTGCCGGCGACGAAGTCGACCACCGCGGCGATCTCGGCCGGTGCGACCTTGGTCCGCAGCAGCGCCGGCACCAGGCGCTTCAGCAGCAGCGACGAGGCGGCGACGTTCCGGTTGTGGACCTCGTCGCCCATGTGCAGCGCCTGCGCCATCAAGGGCTTGAGCTCGAGCCCGCCCAGGACCTTGAGCGCTGCCGCGAGCGCCGGCGCGAGCACCTCGGTCATCCAGCGCAGACGCGCGAGCACCTCGTCACCGTTGGCGCCGAAGCGCAGGGCCTTGCCCAAGCCCTCGTTGAGGTTGCAGCAGGCGCGGTTGCCATGCTCGGGGTTGGCGACCACCCAGACCGGCATCGAAGGGCTGATCACGCCGGCCATCGGCCCGACCGCACCATGATGATGGCAGGGCGCGAAGTCGATTTTTCCGGAACTGGCGAGCGCTTCGGCCGTCTCGGCATCGGCGGCCCAGCCTTCGTGGAGAATCGCGCCGACGATCGCACCCTGCATCGGCCCGCACATGTCGGCCCAGGCGATCGGCGGGCCGGCGTGCAGGATCGTTCGCTCGCCGAGTCCGGGGACATGCGCGCGGGCAGGGCCGATCCCCTCGAGCACGGGCTGGGCGGCGAGATAGGCGCCGAAGGCCTCGCGATTGGCGCCCTCGATCCGCGGCTCGTTGATCAGCCGGGCGAGCTTTCGCGCCACCTGCGGATCGCCGTGACCGGGCGGCTGCCACTCGATCTGGAGCGCGTTGCCACCGGCCGCCCGGATCGCGTCGGCGAACGCCGACAGGCCGACGTTGACGACCTGCAGCTCCTCCTCGAACAGCGCCGGCATTGCCCTCAGCCCGAGCCGCCAGCCGCGATCCGGGCCGCAAGGCGGACCGCCTGGGCGTTGCTTTCGGCGAGCAGCACGCCCGCATCCCGGAGCGCCGCCTCCTGGCGGCCCAGGTCCTGCGGATCGGCCGCGGTGCCGCAGACCGAGCCCACGAACGCGAGCTGGCGGCCGGTGCTGGCGGCCGCGGCCGCGGCACTCCGGATCGCGGGCCCGAGCTCGGCGGCCGGGTCGGCATGGGCGCCGTAACCGAGCACGACGTCCAGCAGGATCACCGCGACCTCCGGGTCGGCGGCCTCCTTCTGCAGGCGCTCGATGCGCAGCGTCTGGTCGATCATCGGGTGCGGCCGGCCGCGGGTGAAGACGTCGTCGCCGAGATCGATCGCCGTGTGGCCCTCGCTCCGCCAGACGTCCGCCAGCCGGCAGTCGGGATCGAGCGGCGTGTTCGAGGCGACCCTCCCGAGAGCCTCACTGAGCAGCAGCAGGGCCTCGTAGCAGAAGGTGCCGCCGCTGTAGAGCCCGCGGACGTATCTCTGGCCCGCCGCGAGCTCTGGGATCGTGGTCGGCTCGGTCTCTGCGTCCGGGCGCCGTCCGCCGGCGAGTGCCACCGCGAGGCTGGCCGCGTCCTCGAGCGTGCGCACGGGATGGACGTTCGGTCGTCGGAGCGTGCCCGGGTCGGCGCCAAGGAAGCTCACCACGATCGGCTTGCCGGCGGCCTCGGCCGCAGCCAGCACCCGCGCCGCGATCTCGGGGTCGGGCGGCTTCGAGATCAGCACCACGACCCGGGTGCCGGGATCAACCGCGAGCGCGTTCAGGCCCTGCAACATCGTGATGCCGCCGACCGCTGCGCTGAGGTCGTGGCCGCCGGTGCCGATCGCCTGCGAGATGCCCTTGCCCCAGCGATCGATCAGGCAGGTCACCTGCTGCAGCCCCGTGCCCGAGGCCGCGACCGCGCCGATCTCGCCGCGGCGGACGGCGTTGGCGAAGCCGAGCGGGATGCCGTTCACGATCGCCGTGCCGCAGTCCGGCCCCATGACCATGAGGTCGTGCCCCTGGGCGTAGCGCTTGAGCGCGATCTCGTCCTCGAGGGTGACGTTGTCGCTGAACAGCATGACGTTGAGGCCGAGACGGAGCGCCTTCATGGCCTCGGCGCCGGCGTAGTCGCCGGGGGTCGAGATCAGCGCGAGGTTGGCGGTCGGAACCTCGGAAAGCGCCATCTCGAGGCTCTTCGGCGGCATGCGGCGCGGCCCGCCGTCGGCACGTGCGGCCGGTGCGCGGGTAAGCTCCGCTTCGGCGGCCGCGAGGGCATCGGCCAAAGCCGCCTCGTCACCTTCGAGCGCGACCAGCAGATCATTCGGGCTCGGCGCGACCGCGGCCGCGATCAGCCCGGCATCCCGCAGCAGATCGAGGTTGCCGGCGGTCGCCATCACCGCCGAGGCCTGGTTGATCCCCGTGAGCGCCCCGATCTTCGCCGAGAGCTGCATCAGCGAGACCGAATCGCGATAGAGGTTGCGAAAGACCCGCTCCGCCCTAGCCATGGCCAGGCTCGCAGTGGCTCCAGGACTCGAGACCGAGCAGGAGCCCGAAGACGCCATCGCCGCCCGAGGTATGGCCGACCTCGAGTGCCTGGTCCGCAGCCAGCTCGACCTCGGCAGCAGGCCGGCCGGCCGCGATCGCGCCGGCGAGCCTGGCGAGCGGCTCGGCGATGCTACCCAGGGTCGCGTGCCGCAGATAGCTGCGGCTGATCTCGCCCGTGCCTGCGGCCAGCGCGCTGACGGCGGCACCCAGATGGTGAAGAAAACGGCGCTTGGCCGGATCGTCGCCGAGGCCCGCAAAGAGGCCGGCGAGCAGACCCACGATCAGGTCGTCGCCCGCGGGCGTCAAGCCGGGGCCGCAGCCGATCAACGCACGAACCGCGGCGGCCGCCCGCTCGGGGTCGAGCGCCCGGCTCGCGTCTGCGAGCACCATGCCGCGGCCGCAGATCGTACCCGACAGCGGGTCGTGATCGCTGTGCCGACGACGTTGGGATGCCCGCCAAGCGACCTGCCAGGCGCTGGCGACCGCCGGCCGGCTGAGATCGACGCGCAAGCCCGCGAGCTCGCTTCGCCAGATCAGCGCCGTGCTCAGATCGACCGCGAGCTCGCTGTCGGCGATCCGGAGCACGGCCGCACGGCAGCCGACCCGCTGCCCGACCCGGACATGGTCGGCGAAGGCGAGGCCGACGGGTGCCTCGACGCGGATCCCGTGCGGCACGTTGCCGAGCTCGGGCGCCAGCAGCGCGAGCAGCCCGCGGTCGTCGGTGCGGATGTTGCAGGCGCGCCGAAAGACGCTGTGCACGACCCCTGTGAAGCGGTCGCTCGGAACCCCGGTACCGGCAGAGATCGCCTGAAGACGCATACGCTCAATCGTCAGAGGCCGCGACCATCCCTGCCTCGGATACCACCGGACCGCCTGCTGGGGCAATCTGGTTCAACGCGCGAAGGGCGGCTGCGGAATCCGCGACCCAGCCGAAGATGCCGCCCTGGGCCTTGATCATCTCGAGCGCGACCCGCTGGAACTCGGGGAAATAGGAGCCGACGCAGTCGGCGAGCACCAAGCACTCGTAGCCGCGGTCGTTGGCTTCGCGGACCGTGGTGTGGACGCAGACCTCGGTCGTGACGCCGCACACGATCAGGGTCCTGATGCCGCGATTCTGCAAAATCAGGTCCAGATCGGTGTCATAGAACGAGCCCTTGCCCGGCTTGTCGATCACCGGCTCGCGGGCGATCGGATAGAGCTCGGGGATGATGTCGTGACCATACTCGCCGCGCACCAGGATCCGGCCCATCGGCCCCGGGTCGCCGATGCCGACCTCGAGCCCGCCGCGCCTGAGCTTTGCGGGCGGCGCGTCGCTGAGGTCCGGGCGGTGACCCTCGCGCGTATGGATCACGGCGAGCCCCGCCCGCCTTGCCGCCTCGAGCACGCGGCCGATCGGCTGGATGGTCGAGCGTAGCAGCGAGACGTCGTTGCCGAGCAGCTCGCCGAAGCCGCCCGGCTCGACGAAATCGCGCTGCATGTCGATGATCAGGAGCGCCGTCGATGCCGGCTCGAACGCCAGCGCATAGGGTTCCGCCTCGAACTGCATGGTCGCCATGGTGTCGTCCCCAAGGATGCGGCTATCGGGCGGGCTGCCTGGACGCCATGTAGGCGCGCCAGTCGGCGAACTCCGAGATGTCGGGATGACCGTCCTCGGCCAGTGCCTGCGGATAGAGGATGCCCTGGACGGTGCGGCCGTCGGCGAGCCGCACCGGCCCGCGATAGAGGTTCGCCGGCTCGCCCGCCTCGACCCGCTGCCAGACCTCGTCAGGCACCAGATAGACCTCACCCCTGACCGCGACCCCGCCGTCTGCGACCTCGAACATGCCCGGATGGCGATCGTCGATCGAGTACAGCCGGTAGGCCGGCATCGTCCACGCTTCGCCGAGAAACTCCGCCCCTTCGAGATTGGCGTGCAAAGCAAGGCCGCGCATCAGCGTGCCGTTGACGAACAGCTCGAACGCCATGGCTCCGGCTCCATCGATCTGCCCAGCCATTGTGCGGCTGCCTATTCGGCAGGCACCTCCTCCCCACTCGGCGGCGGCGCCCAGCTGAACCGTTCGGACGCCGGCTCCTCGCGCCACGCCACGATCAGACAGATCGCGGCCAGGAACAGATAGCCGAGAGCGACCAGCGGCGAGGCGGCGAACTGGAGCTGGACCCCGTGGATGAAGCCGAAAAAGGCAAGAACCGCGCCGGCCAGCGCATAGATGCCCGCCCAGCGAAACTGCCGGTCGATGATGAAGGCGGCGACCGCGCCGAGGATCAGGCCGGCGAGCACCGCCCCACCGCCGACCAGCTCCATGCCATGATAGACGACGCCGGTGCCCATGAGCTTATCGAAGCCGAGCGCGCCCGCCGAGGTGCCGGCGGCGTTGAGCGCGCCGTCGACCTGGGTCTGGCCCCAGGCCGCGATGTTGGGCACGATCGCCAGCACCACCGCCGGCGCGTGCCGGGACGGCGTCGCCTGGAACGCCTGGGCGCCGATCACGAGGCCGATGAACAACAGGATCGGCAGGATCGCGACCAGCGGGATGATCGCCAGCAGGAGAGCGGTCAGGCCGAGGAACGAGACCGCCGCGATCACGATCCCGGTCGCCAACGAGTAGCCGATCCGGCCGCCGACCGCCTTCCAGCCGGGATGGCCGATGTAGACCGCGGGCGGGAACGGGCTGCCGAGCAGGGAGCCGGCGATCGCGCCGATGCCGTCGGCCGCCAGGATGTGGCGGAGGTTGTAGTTGTCGCCGGCGGCGGCCGCGCTCTCGACGTTGTTCATACCCTCGGTGAAGTTGTAGACGCCGAGCGGGATCGCGGTCGCGAGCAGCGGCCAGATGTCGCCGAGGCCGGTCAGGACGTCGGTCGAGAGCATCGGCAGGCGCAGCCCGAACTGGCTGAGCGACTGGCCGACCGCCGAGGGCTCCATGACCCCGGACCAGCCGAGCAGCACGGCGACCCAGGCGAGCACCGTGCCGACGATCACCGCCGCCAGCCCGCCCGGCAGACCGCCCGGCAGGCGGACGTTGGCGGTCCAGCTGATCAGGATGATGCCGAGTGCCACGAAGGCGACCCAGGGCACCTCCCACATCTGGAACACCGGCCGCATCGAGATGAAGGCGATCGAGATGCCGGCGAGCGTGCCGAGCATGGCGGCGCGCGGCGTGTACTTGCGGATGGTGGGGCCGACGAACACGCCCAAGAGCACGATCACGCCGATGATGAAGGCCCAGGCGAGGCCCGCCTGCCAGGCGAGGATCGGGTCGTTGGTCTTGAGGTAGATCGGCAGCATGATCAGGAAGACCACGATGAACATGTGCGGCACGCTCGGCCCGTAGGGCATCGCCGTGACGGTGCCCCGCCCTTCGCGCTGGGCGAGGCGCCAGGCGAGGTAGGCGTAGTACAGGTTGCCGATCGGCAGCGCGATGCCGAGCGCCGGCAGAATCCGCCCGAACACCACGTCGTCGGGCACATGGACGACCCCGAGTGCCAGCCCGGTCAGCACGATGACGTTGAGCAGGACGTTGGTGAACAGCCCGAAGAACGCGTTCCAGTCGCCCGGGACCCACAGCCGGGCCGCGCCCGCAGCACCCTGATTCATGGTTCTTGCCCCCGACCCCGCCCGACCTCAGCCGCCGGGCCTCAGTCGACCGAAAGCAATATTCGTGCCTGCGATGCCGGCCGACGGCAGTTCCGGACCTCGGCTCCGCCCCGGGGGGCCGGGCGCGATCGCAACCTGCCTCGCCGAGGCACCCGGCATGGCCGGCTTGCCGGGGTGCATTCGGCCGCTCGAGCGCCCGAGCATCGATCGCCGGTCGGGCTCGATCATAAGCGCGTCACGCTGCTGGCAATCCTCAACCAGGTCTTTATGCGTCACGCTGCTGGCAATCCTCAACCAGGTCTTTATATGTGAGGGCGAGTCCCCGGACTTGACCCGGTCGAGCCGGGCGTGTTTGGTAGTTCTTGAGATGCGCCAGATGCGTCCCAGACGGGCCGCGCCGTCGACGCCAGGCGGCCCGCGCTGTCGAAGCGAAGCGGAGTGCCGATGATTGAATCCAGCGATGGCGGCGCGAAATCGACGCTCTATTGCTCGTTCTGCGGCAAGAGCCAGCATGAGGTGCGCAAGCTGATCGCTGGCCCGAACGTGTTCATTTGCAACGAATGCGTCGAGCTTTGCGCCGACATCATCAAGGAGGAAGACCGCAAGACCCGCAAGGCGTCCGGCCCGGCCGTGATGTCGCCGATGGAGATCAAGGGGGTTCTGGACGACTACGTGGTCGGTCAGGAGCAGGCCAAGCGGGTGCTGAGCGTGGCGGTGCACAACCACTACAAGCGGCTGGCGCACGGGTCCAAGGGCGGCGAGGTCGAGCTCGCGAAGTCGAACATCCTCTTGATCGGGCCGACCGGCTGCGGCAAGACGCTGCTGGCGCAGACGCTGGCGCGGACGCTGGACGTGCCGTTCACGATGGCGGATGCGACCACGCTGACCGAGGCGGGCTACGTTGGCGAGGACGTCGAGAACATCATCCTGAAGCTGCTGCAGGCGGCCGACTACAACGTCGAGCGGGCGCAGCGCGGGATCGTCTACATCGACGAGGTCGACAAGATCTCGCGCAAATCGGAAAATCCCTCGATCACCCGGGACGTCTCGGGCGAAGGGGTGCAGCAGGCGCTCTTGAAGATCGTCGAGGGCACGATCGCGAGCGTGCCGCCGCAAGGGGGCAGAAAGCATCCGCAGCAGGAGTTTTTGCAGGTCGACACGACCAACATCCTGTTCATCTGCGGTGGTGCTTTCAACGGCCTGGAGCGGATCATCGGGGCGCGCGGGCGCTCGCGCTCGATGGGCTTTGGCGCCGAGGTTCAGGGTCCGGACGAGCGGAAGACCGGGGAGCTTCTGGGCGAGGTTGAGCCGGACGATCTGCTCAAGTTCGGGCTGATTCCGGAGTTCGTGGGCCGGCTGCCGGTGGTCGCGACCTTGACCGATCTGGACGAGAAGGCGCTGGTGCAGATCCTGGTCGAGCCGAAGAACGCGCTGGTCAAGCAGTACCAGAAGCTGTTCGAGATGGAGGACGTGCGCCTGACCTTGACCGAGGACGCGCTGAAGGCGATCGCCAAGAAGGCGATCTTGAGGAAGACCGGAGCGCGCGGCCTGCGCTCGATCATGGAGACGATCCTGCTCGAGACGATGTTCGAGCTGCCGTCCTTGCACGGGGTCGAGGAGGTCGTGATCAACAAGGAGGTCGCAGGCGCCAGCGCCAAGCCGGTCTACGTTTACGCCAAGAGCGCCCGGGACGACCGCGCCAGCTGAGCGCTGCTCCGCTCCGGACGGCGCGCTGGGCGCCTTCGCTAAAGAGAATCACGACGATGTCGCCGTCGGGCGACGGTCGCCCGAGGTGGCGGGCCATTAAGGCTGGACCGCTGCTGCCGTCACCGCCATCATGATCTGACCTGCCGGCCCGCCCGGGCCCTTGGTATGGCCCGGCAACCCACCGGCCCAATCATGGAGGAGGCGTCTGATGAACTGGAAGCAGCTTTGCGGGGCGGCGGCCGGGCTCGGGCTCGGCGCGCTCGTCAGCGGCGGCGCTGCCGCCGAGACCGTCACCGTCGGCTATCAGCTGATCTACAATCCCTGGAAGGTGCCGATCGCCGACAACACCTTCTCGAAGACGACCGGCTGGGACGTCCAGTACCGCCAGTTCGATTCCGGCGCCAAGGTGATCGCCGCCATGGCGTCCGGCGACGTCCAGATCGCGCTCGCCGGCTCCAGCCCGATCGCGGCCGGCGCCAGCCAGGGCCTCGACATCCAGCTGGTCTGGATCGTCGAGGACATCGCCTCGGCCGAGGCGCTGATCGCGCGCGAAGGCTCCGGCATCGAGAAGGTCGAGGACCTCAAGGGCAAGAAGGTCGCGGTACCGTTCGTCTCGACCAGCCATTTCCATCTGCTGTTCGCGCTCGAGCATGCCGGCGTGCCGGCGGGCGAGGTCGACATCTTGAACATGCAGCCGCCGCAGATCGCCGCCGCCTGGGAGCGCGGCGACATCGACGCCGCCTTCGTCTGGGACCCGGCGCTCGGCGCGATCAAGAAGACCGGCCACGTCGTGATCACCTCGGGCGAGCTCAGCAAGCTCGGCAAGCCGACCTTCGATGGCCTCGTGGTCAACAAGACCTGGGCCAAGTCGCACGCCGACGGGCTCGCCAAGTTCATCAAAACGATCGCCGATGCCGATGCCGACTATCGCGATCACAAGGATGCCTGGACCGCCGATTCCGAGCCGGTCAAGAAGATCGTCGGCGTGGTCGGCGGCACCGCCGAGGACGTGCCGGGCGTGCTCGCCCTCTACAACTTCCCGGACATGGAGAAGCAGGCGTCCTGCGCCTGGCTCGGCTGCGGCGCCGACGGTGGTGCGACCAAGGCGCTGATCTACACCTCCGAGTTCCTCAAGGAGCAGAAGAAGATCCCGGACGTGCTGCCCGACTATACCGGCTTCGTCACGCCGCAGTATGTCGAGGCCGCGATGAAGCTGCAGTAGCCCGCCCAGGCGGGGCGCCGGGCCGGTGGTCCGGCGCCCGCAAAGGCGCTGCGACGATGACAATTCCGACCTGGCGATGCTGATCGCGACATGCTCGAGGTCAAGGACCTGTCGGTCGTCTATCCGGCGCGCCACGGCGAGGCGGTCGAGGCGCTCTCGAGCGTCGACCTGCTGATCGAGCCCGGCGACTTCGTCGTGGCGCTCGGCGAGTCGGGCTGCGGCAAGACCACGTTGCTCAACGTGCTCGCGGGCTTCTTGCAGCCGACCTTGGGGAGCGTCACCCTGAACGGCCGTCCGGTGATCGGTCCGGGCGCCGATCGCGGCGTCGTCTTTCAAAAGCACGCCCTGATGCCCTGGCTGAACGTGCGCGAGAACGTCGAGTTCGGCCTCAAGCTGCAGGGCATGGCCAGGGCCGAACGGCGCGAGGTGGCTCTTGGCAACATCCGTCTGGTCGGCCTCGAGGCGTTCGCCGAGGCGCCGGTGTACGAGCTCTCGGGCGGCATGCAGCAGCGGGTCGGCCTTGCGCGCGCGCTGACCAGCGATCCCGCCATGCTGCTGATGGACGAGCCGCTCGGCGCGCTCGACAGCCTGACCCGCGAGACCATGCAGGAGCTGATCCTCGACGTCTGGCGGGCGACCGGCAAGATGGTCTTTTTCATCACCCATGGCGTCGAGGAGGCTTTGTTCATGGCGACCCGGCTGGTCATGATGTCGCCGCGCCCAGGCCGGATCACGCACCGCTTCGAGCTCGACTTCTGCCAGCGCTTCTTCAAAAGCCGCAACGCCCGCCAGATCAAGTCCGACCCCGACTTCATCGCGATGCGCGAGCAGGCACTCAACATCATCCACGGCAAGGCCGCCTGAGGCGCCCCCGTGGCCACCTCCGAGCGCGAGCAGATGACCCCGGCCCGGTCCGCGTCTCTCGGCGCGCCTGGCCGAGCTGTTCAAGGCGCCGCCCGCCAAGCCCGGCGAGGCCTACGGCCAGCCTGGCCAGGGGACGAGCGTGGCGATCAGCGTGGTCACGGTGCTGGCGCTGCTCCTGCTCTGGTGGTTCGTCACCCGCAAGGGCTGGATCAAGCCCCTGTTCCTACCGTCGCCTGCGGCGGTGCTCACACAGTTCCGGGACGTCGCGACCGAAGGCTTCGGCGGCGCCACGCTGCTCGAGCACACGCTCTGGAGCCTGTATCGGGTGTTCGCGGCCTTCTTCCTCGCCTGCCTGACCGCGATCCCGGTCGGCATCGCGATGGGGGTCAGCCGGGGCGCCCGCGGCGTCTTCGACCCGCCGATCGAGTTCTACCGGCCGATCCCGCCGCTCGCCTATCTGCCGCTGATCGTGATCTGGTTCGGGATCGGCGATCTCGCCAAGATCATCCTGATCTACCTCGCGGTGTTCGCGCCGCTCGCCCTCAACGCGCGCGCGGGGGTGCGCTCGGTCGCGATCGAGCAGATCCACGCCGCCTATTCGCTCGGCGCCTCGCGCCTGCAGGTGATTTTTCACGTGATCCTGCCGGCAGCGCTGCCCGAGATCCTGACCGGCATGCGGATCGGCATCGGCTTCGGCTGGACGACGCTGGTCGCCGCCGAGATCGTCGCCGCGCGCGCGGGGCTCGGCCAGATGGTCTGGAACGCGTCCGAGTTCCTGCGCTCAGACGTCGTGATCATGGGCATCGTGGTGATCGGCGTGCTCGCCTACCTGTTCGACCTGCTGATGCGCTGGATCGAGCAGGCGCTGGTGCCCTGGAAGGGCAAGATGTAGTGCTGTCGGAGGGGCTTGCGGACGAGTGGCCATGATTCGCACGCGACTGACCGAAACGCTCGGGATCGAGCATCCGATCCTGCTCGCGCCGATGGGCGCGGTCGCGGGTGGCGAGCTCGCGGCGGCGGTGTCCGCGGCCGGCGGCCTCGGCCTGATCGGCGGCGGCTATGGCGATGCCGCCTGGCTGAAGGAGCAGTTCGTCGCCGCCGGCAATCAGCCGGTCGGGGCCGGGTTCATCACCTGGTCGCTGGCGCGGCAGCCGGAGCTGCTCGAGCTCTGCCTCGAGCGCCGCCCGAAAGCCATGATCTTCGCCTTCGGCGATGCCACTGCTTTCGTCGCCAGGTGCAAGGACGCGGGCGTGACCACGATCTGGCAGGTGCAGCGGCTCGACCAGGCGCGCCAGGCGCTCGCCGCCGGCACCGACATTCTGGTCGCTCAGGGACAGGAGGCCGGGGGCCACGGCCTGGAGCGCGGTCTGACGGCGCTTCTGCCCGCGGTCCGCGACCTCGCCGGCGACGACCAGCTGGTGGTCGCCGCGGGCGGCATCGGTGATGGGCGCGGCCTCGCCGCGAGCCTGATGCTGGGTGCCGACGGCGTGATGATGGGCACGCGCTTCTTCGCGGCCGCCGAAGCCGGCGGCCCGCCCGGCGCCGGGGCCCGCCTGGTTGCAGCCGCCGGTGACGATACGGTGCGGACCCGGGTGTTCGATCTGGCCCGCGCCATCGACTGGCCCGGAGGCTTCACCGGACGGGTCCTGCACAACGACTTCTCGCGCCGCTGGCATGGCGATGCCGATGGCCTGCGAGCGCGGATCGACGAGGAGCGCGCCCGCTATGACGGAGCCGCGGCCGACGACCTCGCGACCCGCGTCGTCCATGCCGGCGAGGTCGTCGACCTGATCACCAGGGTCATGCCGGCGGCCGAGATCGTCGCCGAGACCGTGGCCGAGGCCGCCCGGCTGCTCCGCAGCGCGCCAGCCAGATATCTGTGATCGCGGGTCAGGGTCAGGCGGCTTCGAGGCGGCGCACCTGGACTTCAGCCCATGATGCCTGAACGACCAATTGAACCAAAGCGCGCGATTCTCGCCAGCGCGCGGCAGCATCGGTGCGGAGACGTCCCAATGCAACTCGACGCAATCGTCATCGGTGGCAGCTTCGCCGGGCTTTCCTCTGCCATCCAGATCGCCCGTGCGTGCCGAAGCGTGTGCGTGGTCGATGCGGGCTTGCCGCGCAATCGCTTCGCATCCGCACTGCATGGATTTTTTGGTCGCGACGGCGTCAATCCGGCAGCGATGATCCGCGAGGCGCGAGACCGCCTCAGCGCCTACCCCTTCGTCACATTCATCGACGGCGTCGCGCTCGCCGCGCAAGCCGACCCCCATGACGGGTTTCGCGTCGGGCTCGAATCCGGCCAGCAACTATCGGCGAGGAAGCTCGTCCTGGCGTTCGGCGTGTCGGATATTCTGCCAGAGATGGCAGGGCTCGCCGAGCGCTGGGGAGCGAGCGTTCTCTATTGCCCCTACTGCCATGGCTACGAATTCCGCGCTGAAAGGCCGGGCGTTCTCGACGTCGGACCGATCTCGCCCTACCAGGCCTCGCTGCTCGCGGACTGGGGGCCCGTCACCTTCTTCCTCAATGGCCGCAACGACCTTGACGACGCCGCCCGAAGTCAGCTCGCCAAGCGCGGGGTCGCGATCGAACCAGCCCCGATCGCGGGGCTGGAAGGCGACGCCCCCGGCCTTACCGGAATCGCCCTCGCCGACGGCCGGTCGGTACGCGCGAGCGCCCTCTATCTCCTCACCGAGACGCGCATGAACAGCCCGATCGCGCAGCAGCTTGGATGCGCCTTCGACGACGGGCCCTTTGGCCCCGTCATCCAAATAGATGCGGCGGGAATGAGCACGGTGCCAGGGGTCTATGCAGCTGGCGATATCGTGCGCGCATCGCACAACAACGCGACCTTGGCGTCATCCGATGGTGTCACCGCCGGCGTCTCGCTCCACCAGGCGCTCGTGTTCGACTCCATGCCGGCGTGATCTGCGTTAAACCCACCATCAATCATCGCCGGACCTCGACGGGTCGCCTGTAAATTGACGGCCTGCGATCGTCGCGCGCGCAGCCCTAGCGGCTGAGGCGGTATTCGACCGTGCTGACCACCCGGATCTTCTTGTCGAGCTGGTTCTGCTCCGAGAGACCGGGTGCGGGATCGCGGGCCAGGATCTCGAACAGGCCTTGGGAGGCGCGTCGGATCTCGGCGATCTCGCTGCCGGAATCGGCGGCGAACTGTTCGGCCGCCTCGCGCGCGTTGCGGGTCGCCGCGGCCAACATGTCGGGCTTGATGTCGTTCAGCTTGGTGAACAGGTAGCTCGGGCCGCCGGTATCGGCGAGCACCACGCCCTGCTTGACCAGCTCGCCGGTCGCCCGGTTGAGCTCGGCGACCCGGTCGACCTGCTCGGTGCGTACGATCACGGTCTGGGCGACGATGAAGCGGTTGTCGCCGACCCCTTCCGGCCGATAGGCCTGGGCCAAAAGATCCGTGACCTCGACCCGCTGCGGCTGGATCGCCTCGGCCTCGATGCCGTGCTCGGAGAGGAACCGGGTGATCGTCCCGAGGTCGGTGTCGATCCTGGTCTGGACCTGACCGAGGTCGTTGCCGGTCGCGGTGATCCGGAGCGGCCAGACCGCGAGGTCGGCCTTGACGAAGGTCTCGGCCAGGCCCTTGACCGTCACGTAACGGTCGACGCTCCGGCCGCGTTCGAAGCCGCGGCCGACCAGGAAGCCCGCGGCGGCGAGGCCGAGCCCGAGGATCAGGGCGCCGGCAAGAAGGGCCCAGGCGGGCGTCCGGCCGCGCAGGTCGTTGAGCGAGGTCGCCATTACGCCACTTCGTAGGCTTTGTACTTCGCCAGCAAGCGCTTGGGCTTCTTCAGCGCGTCGCGGCGGAACGGCTCGCCGAGCTCCTGGGTGATCTTCAGCTCGATCACGGTGCAGACGTCCGCGGCGGTCGCCGCGCGCAGCGCATCGCCGACCTGATCCGGCGCCTCGACCGTGATGCCCTCGGCGCCCATCGCGCGCGCGATCGCGGCGAAGCTCGGGTTCTCGAGGTTGGTGCCGACGTAGCGATCGGCGTAGTAGTCGATCTGGTTCTTTTTCTCGGCACCCCACTGGCCGTTGTTGAAGACCACCGCCGTGGCCGGGATCCGTTCGCGGACGCAGGTCAAAACCTCGTTCAGGCTCATGCCCCAGGCGCCGTCGCCGACGTAGGCGACCGCCGGCCGCTCGGGTGCCGCGACCTTGGCGCCCATCGCGGTCGGGAAGGCGTAGCCGCAGTTGCCAAAGCTCATCGGGGCAAAGAAGCTGTTCGGGGCATCGAAGCGCAGATAGCTGTTGGCGACCGAGCAGACGTTGCCGATGTCGGTGGTCACCATCGCGTTCCTGGGCATCGCCTTCTCGAGTTCGCGAAGGGCCCGCCGGGGCGCGATCGGCGAGCCTTCGGCGGACGAGAGTCCGGACAGCTCCTCCTCCCAGGCGGCCTTCTGGCGGCGGACCTCGGCCAGCCTCTCGGTCCGGTTGGCGTGGCCCGCGAGCGGCTGATTTTGGAGCCGCGCGAGCAGCTCGGCGGCCGCCGCCCTGGCGTCGCCGACCACGCCGACGTCGATCGCCTTGGTCAGGCCGATCATCCGGTGGTCGGGATCGACCTGGACGATCCGGGCGTCCTTGGGCCAGTACTCGATGCCGTACTGCGGCAGGGTTCCGAACGGGCCGAGCCGGGTCCCGAGCGCGAGCACGACGTCGGCCTGGGCCAGGATGCGCATCGCCGCCTTCGAGCCCTGGTAGCCCAGCGGGCCGCAATAGAGCTCGTGACGGCTCGGAAAACTGTCGTTGTGCAGATAGCTCGCGACCACCGGCGCGCCGAGCTGCTCGGCGAGCGCCACCGCCTCGTCGACCCCATGCGACATGATCACGCCGCCGCCCGCGACGATCACCGGAAATTTTCCGGACTTCAGCGCGTCGGCGGCTGCGGCCAGGCTCGCCGGGCCGCCGGCCGAGCGCTCGATCGGCACCGGCCTCGGCAGCGTCACGTCGATCTCGCCGTAAAAGTAGTCGCGTGGGATGTTGATCTGCACAGGCCCGCGCTCGGCCAATGCCAGGTCGAACGCGCGCGAGGTCAGCTCGGCGATCCGGTCGGGCCGGTTGATGTGGGTCTGGAACTTGGTAATCCGGGAAAAAATCGGCATCTGGTCGGTTTCCTGGAAGCCGCCCATGCCGATCGTGGCGCTGCCGGTCTCGGGCGTGATGCAGACGACCGGCGAATGGGCCCAGTAGGCGGCCGCGATGCCGGTCACGAAATTGGTGATCCCGGGCCCGTTCTGGGCGATGCAGACGCCGTGCTTGTCGAGCACCCGCGAATAGCCGTCGGCCATGTGGGCGGCGTTCTGCTCGTGCGCGACCGAGACGAAGCGGATGCCGGCCGGCTCGAAGATGTCGAGCGCGTCCATGTAGGCGGAGCCGACGATGCCGAAGACGGTCTTGACGCCGTGGGCGGCCAGGGTTTCGACGAAAGCTTCGCTCGGCGTCATGCGGGTCATCGGTTGGGCCTCCTGGACTCGGTCTTGGGCGCGCAGCTTGCGCTTCTTCTGACACCGCCGGTGGCGGTGAGGCGGCTGCGTGGTCCGGATGATGCGGGCATGGCCTTGGGCTGTCCAGCCCGGACTGCGGCGCGTGGCCTTCCCGCCGCCCGGTGCGGCTCCGCGTGTCAGATCCGATAGGTCAGGGCAGGGGTTGCGGCGCGGGCGCGGCCGTCGGGTCGGCGGGCGCCGGTTCGGCGGCCAGCAGGCTGAGATCCTGAACGAGTTCGGCCAGCAGAGCCCCGGTCTGGTCGCGGAGCACGACGAGGGTCGCCGAGTCCGCGGGCTGGGCCAGGCGCTCGAAGCGCTCGGTCAGCCCGTACATGCTCAGGCGCAGCGTCTCGGCGCCGCCGGCGCGCTGCTCGTCGCCCGCGGCGCGGTAGGCCACGATCAGCCGGTCGAGGTTGCGCGCTGAGGCGTGAACCATGGCCACCAGGCTTTGCCGGCGAAAGGCCGGGCTGCCGTCGCCGAGATCGGCGTTGAACCCGACCGTCTGGGGACCGTTGTCGCCGAGCTCCGGATCGATCTGCTCGAGCTGGGCCTGGAGCGCGCCGAGGTCGCGTTGCAGATGATCGACCGGGCCGGCCGGGCTCGCGGCTGCGGTGCTGGTGGTCGCGACCGTGAGGGTGAGCGCGATCAGTAGCCTTCGTGGTTGCCGAAGCCGAGAGAGCTGGAACCGCTGACAACCGAACATAACCTGACCCAAGCGCTGCACCTTGCGCGCCACCGGGCGTCAACCAACGCCCCGGCCTCCTAACAAACCGTAAGCGCGACCGGCGGCTCGGTCCGGGCCGGCCTTGAAGTCGGGGGCGTTGGGCGCTAGGACGGGCGCCCAACCATGGGAGGCTCCATGCGCCCCTCCGGACGCGCCCCCGACCAGTTGCGCGCGATCACCTTCGAGCCCGGCTGCTCGCCCCATGCCGAGGGCTCGTGCCTGATCCGCTGCGGCGGCACTCACGTGCTGTGCACGGCGACCGTGCAGGAGCGGGTGCCGCCGTTCCTGCGCAACAGCGGCCGCGGCTGGGTCACGGCCGAATACGGCATGCTGCCGCGCGCGACCAACCGCCGCACCGACCGCGAGGCGGCGCGCGGCCGGCAGTCCGGGCGGACCCTGGAGATCCAGCGGCTGATCGGCCGGGCGCTGCGCGCGGTCACCGACCTGTCCCTGATGGGCGAGCGTCAGATCCTGCTCGACTGCGACGTGCTGCAGGCGGACGGCGGCACCCGCACGGCCGCGATCACCGGCGCCTACGTCGCCTTGCACCAGGCGTTCGCGGGCCTGGTCGCGGCCGAGCAGCTGCCGGCGCTGCCGCTGCGCGAGCCGGTCGCCGCGGTCGCCTCTGCTCTGGTCGAGGGCCAGGCGGTGCTCGACCCGGACTACGCCGAGGACAGCACCGCCGAGGCCGATGCCAATTTCGTGCTGACCGGCTCGGGCGGGATCGTCGAGATCCAGCTCACCGCCGAGACCGAGCCGCTCACGTCCGAGCAGTTCACCGCCCTGCATCGGCTCGCCGAGCAGGGCGTGCGCGAGCTGCTGGCCTGCCAGCGTCGGGCGCTCGGTCTCGACGCGTGAGGGTGGCACGGCGGTTCGCCGAGCCCAAGCTCGTGCTCGCGAGCCACAATCCGGGCAAGCTCGCCGAGCTGCAGGAGCTGCTCGCGGGCCAGCCGGTCGAGGTGACCTCGGGCGCGGCGCTCGGCCTTGCCGAGCCGGTCGAGGACGGCCGGAGCTTCGCAGCCAACGCCCGGATCAAGGCGCACGCCGCGGCCGCGGCCGCGGGTCTGCCGGCGCTGGCCGACGATTCCGGGCTGGTGGTGGCGGGCCTGGGAGGCCGGCCGGGGGTGCACTCGGCCCGCTGGGCGGGGCCGGAGGCCGACTTCGGCCGGGCGATGGCCCGGGTCCGGGACGAGCTCGCCGCCCGCTACGGCAGCTTTGCCGCCGCCGACCGGCGCGCGGCGTTCGTCGCGGCCCTCTGCCTCGCCTGGCCGGACGGCCACGAGGAGCTGGTGCACGGCCGGGTCGCGGGCGAGCTGGTCGATCCGCCGCGCGGTCGGGGCGGCTTCGGCTACGACCCGATGTTCGTGCCCCAGGGCTCGAGCCAGACCTTCGCCGAGCTGCCGCGCGCGGCCAAGCAGGCGCAGAGCCATCGCGGCCAGGCGCTGCGCCGGCTGCTCGGGCGCTGCTTCGGGGCGCCGGCCGGCGCCCGGCTCAGCGGCCCGCCAGCTGGTCGGTGAAGCTCGCGGGCGGCGGCTCGATCGTGCGCGCGGTGCCGCCCGCGACCTCGAGGATGGCCAGGCCGTGATCGGCCAGGCCGTCCGGGCGCAGCCGGAACAGCCCGGTCGCGCCGGCGAAGCCCTGGGCGTTGGCGAGCGTCGCGGACTCGAATTTCGGGTCGC
Source organism: uncultured Alphaproteobacteria bacterium (assembly GCA_963757395.1). GTDB lineage: Bacteria > Pseudomonadota > Alphaproteobacteria > Geminicoccales > Geminicoccaceae > DATAOG01. The sequence goes on along the minus strand of CAVWRK010000016.1, from coordinate 215,844 downwards.
GCAGATCCCGGGCGACGATCACCGCGAGCGCGGTGGCGTCATAGGCGAGGGCGGCGAGCTGCTGCGGCGGGTGGCCATAGACCCCCTGAAACCGGCTCTGGAACTGGGCCAGGCTCTCGGGCGCCGAGGCGGCGAACCAGCCCTGCTGCAGCGCCGCCTCCTGCAGCACCCGCGGATCGTCCTGCCAGCGCATCGTGCCGAGGAAGCGGATCATCGCCGGGTCGACGTCGAAGAAGGTCAGTAGCGAGGCGACCGAGCGCAGCCGATCGCCGCCATCGGCGATCAGGATCGCGTCGAACGGCGGTCCGCCGAGCGTGTCCAGGGTCGTCAGCCGCTCGAGCGCCTGGCGGGACTGGTCGTCGTTCAGCTGCTTGAGGCGGGCGCGCTCCCGCTCGAGCGCCGCCTTGCGCCTGTCGTAGGCCGCGATCTGGCGGACCACGGTCGAGGGATCGGCCTGGTCCGGCGGATAGAAGAGGGTCTGGCCGAGCTCGCCGCCGCTCCCCAGAACCGTGCGCCGCAGGGCGTCCATCGCGGTCGCGCCATAGGCGTCGTTGGGCGCCAGGCCGGCGATCCGGACCGGACCCGGAACGGGCCCTCCGGGCGCCTGATCGGGCGCCGCCTGATCCGGGCCGCCCTGGTCGGCTGTGCCCGGATCGGCCAGGCCCGGCTGGGGTCCGGTTCCGGGCAACGTCGCTTCGTCGGGCTGGCGTTGGACGTGCTCGAGCGCGTAGCGCACGACGCGCTGAACCTGCTCCTCCGGCCGGAAGCCGAGCAGGAAGGTGCCGTCGGCGGCGGCCGTGGTGACGTTGGAGAACGCCAGCACCCGGACCCCGTGCTGTGCGGCGACCGGGCTGACCGCGGTCACCGCCTGATTGAACAGCGGCCCGAGGATCACGACGGCGCCCTCCTCGATCGCCTGCTCGGCGGCCTGACGGGCGCCGTCCGGGGTGCCGGCGGTGTCGCGCGGCAACAGGGTCAGATCGTTGGGGCCGACGTCGAACAGCGCCATCTGCGCCGCGTCGAGCATGTCTTTGGCGAGACCCGCGGCCGGTCCGGTGAGCGGCAGCAGCAGCCCGACCCGAACCTCCGGCGGTAGCTGCAACTCGACCTTTCCCTCGGGCGATTGTACGGTCGTGCCCGGCTCCGGTCCGGTGTCGGACGCACAGGCTGCGAGCAGGAGCAGCAGACCGAGACCCGATGCCGCCAGCTCCGCCTTCACCCGCATCCACCTCATTGCCTTTGCCCAAGCCGCAGACATGAGCGTGACCCGTTCGGCTTTGGCTGCCCCGGACGAAGGCCAACCTAGCGGCGCTTCCGGGCGAAGTAAACTCGCGCCAGGCCTGCATCTGATCGCCACCCCGATCGGCAATCTGGGCGATCTGTCGCCGCGCGCGCTGGCGGCGCTGGCTGCTGCCGACCTGGTCGTCTGCGAGGATACCCGGGTGACCGGCGGGTTGCTGCACCGGCAGGGGATCGAGCGCCCGCTGCTCGCCTATCACGAGCACAATGCCGCCCGGATGCGCCCGCAGATCCTCGCCCGGCTCCAGGCGGGCGCCGTCGTGGCGCTCACGACCGATGCCGGCACGCCGTTGATCTCGGACCCCGGCTACAAGCTGGTGCGGGCGGCGATCGACGCCGGGATCGAGGTGCTGACGGTGCCGGGGCCCTCGGCCGCGATCGCAGCACTCACGGTCTCGGGGCTGCCGACCGACCGCTTCCTGGTCGCGGGCTTCCTGCCGGCGCGCGCTGCGGCCCGCGAGCGCACGCTGCGCGAGCTGGGCGCGGTCCGGGCGACGCTCGTGCTTGTTCGAGGCGGCAAGACGGCTGCCCGCGACCCTGGCCGAGCTCGCACGCACGCTCGGCCCGCGCGAGGCGGCGGTCGCGCGCGAGCTGACCAAGCGTTTCGAAGAGGTCCGGCGCGGCCCGCTCGATCGGCTGGCCGCCGACTACGCGCTCGGCGGGCCGCCCAAGGGCGAGGTGGTGCTCGTGATCGGGCCGCCGCCGGCCGCCGGTGCGGCGGCAACGGAAGGCGAACTGGACGCCGCGCTCGAGGCGGCGCTGGCGACCATGGCCCCGGCGGCCGCGGCCGCCGCGGTCGCGGCCGCGACCGGCCGGCCGCGGCGCGAGATCTACCGCCGGGCGCTCGGCCTCCGCCAGCGCGGCCGCCAGCCGCCCGAGGAACTGAGCCGGGGCATGAGCCGGGCGCGCCGTCAGGCCTGGGGCTGGTGGGCCGAGACGCTCGCCGCCTGGAGCCTCCGGCTGCGCGGCTACCGGGTGCTCGCCCGGCGCTACCGGACGCCGCTCGGCGAGATCGACCTGGTGGTCCGCCGCGGCCGTCTGCTGGCGTTCGTCGAGGTCAAGGCGCGGCCCGATCTGGAGCAGGCGCTGTGCGCCCTCGGACCCCGGCAGCGGGAGCGCACGCGGCGCGCCGCCGAGCTTTTCCTGCTGCGTCATCCGAATCACGCCGACTGCATCCTGCGCTTCGATCTGATCGCGGTCCGGCCGTGGCGCCTGCCGCGCCATCTGGTCGATGCCTGGCGGCTGAGCTAGCCGGTTCCGGCCCGCCGCCGACCCTTGTCGATCCCGCCCGGGCGGCACGAGCCTCGAGCTTCACGTCGTCTTAAGAACGGCCGGCGTAGGCATGACCCGGGCCGCCGACTGTGCGCGCCCGTCGCCGAGTCGGGTCGAGCACGCATCGCATGTTGTTCAATTCCCTCGAGTTTATCCTGGCGTTCCTGCCGATCACGCTGATCGGCTTCTTCGTGCTCGGCGGTCGCGACAGCCCGCGCCTGGCGCTCGGCTGGCTGGTCGTGGCCTCGCTGTTCTTTTACGGCTGGTGGAACCCGACTTATCTGGGGCTCATCATCCTGTCGATGGTGTTCAACTATCACGTCGGTCAGAGCCTGGTCGCAGGGCGTTCGCGGACCGTCCTGGCGGTCGGCGTCGGCGCCAATCTGGCGAGCATCGGCTATTACAAATACGCGGGCTTCCTGGTCACCAACTTCGAGCAGCTGACCGGCGTCGAGATCGGCCTCGGAACGATCGTGCTGCCGCTCGCGATCTCGTTCTTCACCTTCCAACAGATCGCCTATCTGGTCGACGCCTATCGCGGCGAGCTCAAAGCCGAGGGCTTCGTCGACTACGCCCTGTTCGTGACCTTTTTCCCGCAATTGATCGCCGGTCCGATCGTTCACCACAGCGAGATGCTGCCGCAGTTCGGGCGGCGCGAGACCTACCAGCTGAACCCGGACAACCTGGCGCTTGGCCTGAGCATCTTCTCGATCGGCCTGTTCAAGAAAGTCGTGCTGGCCGACGGCATCGCGGTCTACGCGTCGCCGGTGTTCGAGACCGCCCAAGGCGGCTATGCGCCGACCCTGTTCGAGGCCTGGGGTGCTGCGCTCGCCTACACGCTCCAGATCTACTTCGACTTCTCGGGCTATTCCGACATGGCGATCGGCCTCGGGCGGATGTTCAACATCCGCCTGCCGATCAACTTCAACAGCCCGTACAAGGCGGTCAACATCATCGACTTCTGGCGCCGCTGGCACATCACGCTGTCGCGGTTCCTGCGCGATTACCTCTACATCCCGCTCGGCGGCAGCCGGCTCGGCGTGCCGCGGCGCTACGTCAACCTGATGACCACGATGCTGCTCGGCGGGCTCTGGCACGGCGCCGGCTGGACCTACATCATCTGGGGCGGGCTGCACGGCGTCTACCTGGTGATCAACCACGCCTGGCACGCGCTCCGGCGCTGGCTCGGCCACGATCTGACGCAGTCGACCTGGCACGGCCGGGTCGCCGGGCGCGCGCTCACCTTCCTCGCCGTGGTCCTCGCCCTGGTCGTGTTCCGCGCCGACGGCCTGCACGCGGCCGGCCGCGTCCTCGCCGGCATGGCGGGCGCCAACGGGGTCTGGCTGCCGGCGTCCTATCTCAGCCTGTTCGGCCCGCTGGGCCCGATTCTCCAGGGCGCCGGCTGGCGCTTCGAGACCCTCGATTCCCTGCTGTTCGGCGGCGTGGCGGAGACCAGCTGGCTGGCGGCGCTGCTGGCGATCGCGTTCCTGCTGCCGAACACCCAGGAATGGGTCGGCTATCTCGGCGGCCAGCGCGCGACCGACCGCGCCGGCGGGGCACCGCTGTTCGTCCGCCTGGCCGCCGCGCTGCCGAGGTGGCAGCCGACCATGGCCTACGGTTCGGTCCTCGGCGTCATCCTATGCTACTGCCTGCTCTCGATCTTCGCCGAGACCCCGAGCGAGTTCCTGTATTTTCAGTTCTGACCCTGCAGACCGGGAGCCTCTGATGTCGACGGGTGCGCGCTTCATCACGGCGTTCGTGATCGGGATGGCCGGCCTGATCGTCGGCCTCGGCACGCTCTTTGTCGGTCTCGACCAGGCCGACCGGCTCAAGGCGCCGGCGTTTGCCAATCGCCTGAGCTTCGACGAGAAGCTCCGCCTGCTCCGGGACGAGCCGCTCGCCGACGTCGAGATCCTCCTGGTCGGCTCGTCGACCACGCTGCACGGCGTCGATGGCGACCTGCTCCGCCAGGTGCTGCACTTCCGGGGCGGCGTCGCCAATCTCGGCGTGCAGGACCTCAGGATCAATCAGGCGCGCTTCCTGACCGATCAGTTCCTCTCGGTCTATCCTCACGCCGCCCAGCTCGTCATGGTCTCGACCCTCGGCGACTTCAAAGACTGCCAAAATACGCCCGCCCGCTTCTTCAATCCCGACCAGGTCAAGAAGTACCTTTCGAAATCGCTACCGGCAATTTTCTTTCAGTTCAAATATCTGGACCTGGAGGGGGTGGTCAAACGCGCGGCGGACATCAAGGATCTGCGGCGAACCACCGACGAGCTGGATTCGGTCTCGTTCGACCGGTCGGGTAGCCTGCTGCTGAACGTGCCGCGCGATCGGATCAACCCGCGGGTCTGGCGCGGCGACCCGATCACGCTCGATCCGGCCTGCTACCAGAGCCTCCGCGCCCTGGCCCTGGACCTGCGGCGCGCCCGCCTGGCGTTCACCTACGTGATCGCACCGATGCGCCCCGGCTATCTCGCCGACCGCGATCCCGACGGCGCCTTGCTGGCCGAGCACCGGCGGCGGCTTCAGGAACAGCTCGCCGGCACCGGCGCCCTGCTGATCGACGCCCACGCCGCCCTCAAGATGCCCGAGGAAGCGTTCTTCGACGCCTATCATCTCAACCGACCCTGGGCGGAGGCGCTGACCCGCTACATCGGCGAGCAGATGACCGTTCGCTCGGCCGAGCTGCAGGGCCACCGGCCGGCCGGAGCCGCCGGCAACCCGACCCAGACGGTGGTCGGCGCGACCGACCAGCCACCCGAAGGCACCCCCGCCGACGGCGGCTGAGCCGGCTCGACCCCGACCGCTCGGCCGCCGGGCTTGACGGCGGGCGCCGGCGATGGCGTCTTGGGGCCTCCAACCAGCGCCAGGGTTGGTGCGGGCGATCCTGAAGGATCAGCCGGAGCAGGGGTGAAGGCCGAAGCGAGGTCATGAGTTCGCCGCAACGGATCATCCAGAGCGAGGCGCTGCTGCGCGAGCTGCTCGAGGCGGCGCTCGAGGCGGCCAGGCCGGCGCAGGCGATCCTGTCCCACCTGCCGCCGCCGCCGCCCGGGCGGACGATCGTGCTCGGCGCCGGCAAGGCGGCCGCGGCCATGGCGCAGGCGGTCGAGCGCCACATGGCCGGCGCGCTCGAGGGCCTGGTCGTGACCCGCTACGGTCACGGCGCCCCATGCACCAAGATCGAGGTGGTCGAGGCGGCGCATCCGGTGCCCGACGCCGCCGGTCAGAGCGCCGCCCGCCGGATCCTGGAGCTCGCCGCCGGCGCCGGCCCCGACGATCTGGTGCTCTGCCTGATCTCGGGCGGCGCCTCGGCGCTGCTCGCTCTGCCGGCGCCAGGCCTGACGCTCGGGGACAAGCAGGCGGTCAATCGCGCGTTGCTGGCCTCGGGCGCCGACATCGGCCAGATGAACGTGGTGCGCAAGCATCTCTCGGCGATCAAGGGCGGGCGGCTCGCGGCCGCGGCCCATCCGGCGCGGGTCGTGAGCCTCCTGATCTCGGACGTGCCGGGCGACGACCCGGCGGTGATCGGCTCCGGCCCGACCGTGCCCGATCCCTCGACCTTCGAGGATGCGCGGGCGATCCTCGAGCGCTACCGGATCGCGCCGCCGGTCAAGGTTCTCGAGCATCTGCGGGCGGCCGCCGACGAGACGCCGAAGCCCGGCGATCCGCGCCTCGCGGGTGCCACCGCGATCGTGGTCGCCAGGCCGCAGGCCTCGCTCGAGGCGGCGGCCGCGATGGCGCGGGAGCGCGGCCTCGAGGCCCTGATCCTCGGCGATGCGATCGAGGGCGAGGCGCGCGAGGTCGCCAAGGTGCTGGCGGCGATCGCGCTCCAGGTCCGCCGCCACGGCCAACCGGCGCCGCCGCCCTGCGTCCTCCTGTCCGGCGGCGAGACCACCGTGACCGTGCGCGGCGGCGGCCGCGGCGGCCGCAACGCCGAATTCCTGCTGGCGCTCGCCGTGCAGCTGAACGGCGCCGAGGGCATCAGCGCGCTCGCCGCCGACACCGACGGCATCGACGGCAGCGAGGACAATGCCGGCGCCATGATCACCCCGGACACGCTGACGCGCGCGCCGCGCTCGGGCTGGACGCCAAGGCGAGCCTCGCCGACAACGACGGCTACGGCTTCTTCAGCGCGCTCGAAGATCTGGTGGTGACCGGGCCGACGCTCACCAACGTCAACGATTTCCGGGCGATCCTGGTCGACCAGGCCTGAGGGTCGAGGAAGCCCGAGGAACGCTAAGGGAGGCCACCATGCGCAGCTATCAGATCGTCGAATGGGGGCAAAGGGTCGAGCTGCGCGAGCAGCCGACGCCGACCCCGCAGGGCACCGAGGTCCTGCTCCGGATCACCGCCGCCGGCATCTGCCACAGCGACCTGCACATCAACGACGGCTACTTCGATCTCGGCGACGGCCGGCGGGTCGAGCTCGCCAAGCTCGGCGCCACTCTGCCGCTGACGCTCGGCCACGAGATCGTGGGCGTGGTCGAGGCGCTCGGGCCCGACGCCAAGGGCGTCCGGGTCGGCGAGGCGCGGGTCGCCTTCCCCTGGATCGGCTGCCGCCAGTGCGCGATCTGCGAGCACGAGCGCGAGCAGTGGTGCCTGAGCGCCCAAGTTCCTCGGCGCCCGGGTGCCGGGCGGCTACAGCGACCACGTGATCGTGCCGCACCCGCGCTATCTGGTCCCCTACGACGGCATCCCGACCGAGCTCGCCTGCACCTACGCCTGCGCCGGGCTCACCGCCTACAGCGCGATCCAGAAGGTGGCGCCTCTGCGCGAGGACGATTTTCTGGTCATGATCGGCGCCGGCGGGGTCGGGCTCAGCGGCGTCGCAGATCGCGCCCGTCGGTCGTGCCGGCGAAGCTGATCGTCGCCGACATCGACCCCGAGAAGCGCGCGGTCGCGCGCCAGGCCGGCGCCTTCGAGACGATCGACAACGGTGCCCCGGACGCGGCCAAGAAGGTGCTCGAGCTGACCAAGGGCGGGGTCAAGGCGGCGATCGATTTCGTCGGCGCGCCGCAGACCGCGCGCTTTGGCATGGACGTGCTGCGCAAGGGCGGTACGCTGATCGTGGTCGGCCTGTTCGGCGGCGCGCTCTCGGTGCCCTTGCCGCTGATGCCGCAGCGCTCGCTATCCTTGCGCGGCTCCTACGTCGGCACGCTCGAGGAGCTGCAGGCGGTGATCGCGCTCGGCCAGGCAGGCATGGTGCCGCCGATCCCGCTCGACATCCGGCCCGCTCGACGCCGCCCCCCAGGCGCTCGACGACCTGCGCGCCGGCCGCGTCCGCGGCCGCGTGATCCTGAAGCCGGCGGCCTAGGCGGCGATCCGCGCGCCGCGGGAAAGAGGCGACAGCGGCGCCAGCACATGCTAAAATCAGGCAATAACCATCTTGGGAGCGCGCCGTGAAGGGGAGCGGGGCCTACGGGTCGATGGCGGGGGCGCTGCCCGGATCGCAGGAGACGACCGCGGGCGGAGCCAGGCGAGACGCCGGCCGAGCTGCGCTTTGCCCTCGAGGCCGCCAACGTCGGCACCTGGCATTGGGACGTCCAGACCGGCCGGGTCACTGGTCGGACATCCTGGAAGGCATCCATGGCCTTCCGCGCGGGCTCGTTCGGCGGCGATTTCGCGAGCTTTCTCGCGGACGTCGATCCCGCGCGATCGCGAGACGGTCATGGCCCGGATCCAGGAGGTGGTGGCACGCGGCGGCGACTATCACATCGAGTACCGGCTCGCGGGCTCGGGCGGCAGCGCTGGGTCGAGGGCAAGGGCCGCATGGTCCTCGACGCGCAGGGCCAGCCCCTGCGCATGACCGGCGTGTGCATGGACATCACCGAGCGCAAGCAGGCCGAGCAGCGGCTCGACCTCGCGCTCCAGGAGCTGCGCCATCGGGTCAAGAACATGCTGGCCGTGGTCCAGTCGCTCGCCAGCCAGACGCTCCGCCATGCGGGCTCGCTCGAGGCCTTCGCCGCGCGCCTTCCAGGGCCGCCTCGCAGGGCTCGCCGGCGCCCACGATCTGCTGGTCGACAGCAATTGGGCCGGAACCGGGCTGCGCGCGCTGATCCTCGCCCAGCTCTCGCCGTTCCTCGAGCGCCAGGACCGGTTGAAGCTCACGGGCGAGGACGTGATGCTGCCCTCGAACGCGGTGCTGACCCTCGGCATGACGCTTCACGAGCTCGCGACCAATGCCGCCAAATACGGTGCGCTGTCTACCGATGCCGGCACGGTCGAGGTCACGTGGCGGCAGGAGCCGAAGGACGACCGGGCAGGCAGGTGGTGCTCCTCTGGCAGGAGCGCGGCGGTCCCGCGGTCGCGCCGCCCGAGCAGCGGAGCTTCGGCACCCAGCTGATCGAGGCCGGCATCGCCCACGAGCTCGACGGCGCGGTCGCGCTCGCATTCGACCCGGAAGGCGTGCGCTGCGAGCTACGCTTCCCCAAACCCGCCGGCTGACCGGGGGCCGGGCCGGCGTGCTCGACGCCCTGCTGCGGCCATGCTATATTTGCTATCGAATCCGGCTTTCAGGTCGATGACGCCATGGCTCAGCTGCTGGTGCGCAACCTCGATGACGATCTGGTCCGGCGCCTCAAGAGACGCGCGGTCGCAGCCGGCCGCTCGGCCGAGGCCGAGCATCGGCTGATCCTGGAACAGGCGCTGCGGTCGGACGTCGAGGCGTTCAAGGAGCGCGCCCGCGAACTGCGCGAGCGCACCAAAGGCAGGTGCACGGTCGAAGCCTGGGAGCTGATTCGCGCCGATCGTGACCGCGACTATTCTCCGCCGGACAACGATGCCGAAGGCGCCTGACGCTGGATGGTGATCATCGACGCGAGCGTCGCCGTCAAATGGGTCGTTGACGAACCCGATGGCAACAAGGCGGAGAAGCTGCTCGGCGAGCCACTGGCTGCCCCCACCTTATGGCTGGCGGAAGCCGCGAGCGCGCTTTGGAGCAAGTGTCGCCGGCGGGACATCAGCGAAGACGAGGTCCGTCGGGCCTGCGTGACGTTGAGGCAGGCTCCGGTATTTCAAATCTCGCTGGAGCTTCTGTTACCGGCCGCCATCGACTATGCGCTGACGCTGCAACACCCCGTGTACGACTGCTTCTATCTTGCCGCGGCACACATCCACGAGACCTATATGGTAACTGCAGACCTCCGCTTCGCGCGGCGCGTGGCCAGCCATCCGGACCATGCCATGCGGGTCCGGATGCTCGCCGATCTGACCCTATAGGCCAACGCCATTCAGGCGGTGAGCCGGGCGGGCCGGAGCTGGCGCCAGGCCACGGGCGCCAGCAGGAGGAGACCGAGCAGTCCCGTCTGCACGCCGGGGGCCACCAGGAACAGCGCGGCGCTGCCCGCCAGCAGGCGCTCCCAGAGCCTGAGGCGTGCTGGTCAGGAAGCCGGTCAGGGCGACGCCCAGGCACATCACCCCGAGCGCGCAGCCAAGGCTGGTGGTGACGAAGGGCAGCCAGGCGAAGCCATCGGTCACGATCAGCATCACCGGCGCATAGGCGAACACGAACGGCACCAGCGCCTTGGCGGAGGCGAGGCGAAAGGCGGTGTTGCCGGTGCGCACCGGATCGGCGCCGGCGATGCTGGCGGCGGCGTAGGCGGCGAGCGCCACCGGTGGCGTGATGTCGGCGAGGACGCCGAAGTAGAACACGAAGAAATGCGCGACCAGCGGCGCCAGGCCGAGCAGCCCGAGCGCCGGCGCCGCGACCGTGACCAGGATGATGTAGGTCGCCGTGGTCGGGATGCCGGCGCCGAGCAGGATGCAGGCGAACGCGGTCAGCAGCAGCGTGAAGAACAGCGCCAGGCCTTCGGCGCTGACCAGATCGAACGGCACCCGGGCGGCGATCGCGCCGCCGAGGTCGCCAGCCAGGCTCGTGATCATGAACGACAGCTTGAAGCCCATCCCGGTCAGCGACACGACGCCGATCACGATGCCGACCGTGGCCGCGGCGGCGCCGACCGCGAGCGCGTATTTGGCGCCGAGCTGAAAAGCGTCGAGCAGGTCGCGGACCCCCAGACGGTCGTGGGGCCGCAGCAGGCCGATCGTGAGGCAGCCGGTGATGCCCCAGAAGGCGGCGAGGTACGGGGTGTGGCCGCGGACGATGATCGTGATCAGCAGGACGAGCGGGATCAGGCTCAGCCAGTTGGTGCGCAGGATGCGGCCGAGCGGCGGCAGCTCGTCGGGGCGCAGACCGCGCAGGCCCAGGCGCTTGGCCTCCAGATGGACCATCGTGAACACGCCCAGGTAGTGCATCAGGGCGGGCACCAGGGCGGCGAGCAGGATCTCGCGATAGGGGATCTGCAGGAACTCGACCATGATGAACGCGGCAGCACCCATGATCGGCGGCGTGACCTGGCCGCCGGCGCTCGCCGTCGCCTCGACCGCGGCCGCGAAGTGAGCGGGATAGCCGGTCCGACGCATGGCCGGGATGGTCAAAGCACCGGTGGTCACGGTGTTGGCGATCGAGGAGCCCGAGATCATGCCCAGCAGCGCCGAGGCCACGACCGCGACCTTGGCGGGCCCGCCCGCGAACCGGCCGGCGACGACTGATGCCAGATCGATGAACAGCTGGCCGAGCCCGATCCGGGTCGCGAGCACGCCGAACAGGACGAAGTGGAAGACGTAGGTCGCGACCACCCCGACTGCGATGCCGTAGATGCCCTGGCTGGTGAGGTAGAGGTGGTTGACCAAGCCGGTCCAGCTGGCGCCGGGATGGACCAGAACGCCCGGCGCATACTGGCCGAACAGGGCGTAGACGATGAAGATCAGGCCGATCAGCGGCAGGGTCGGGCCCATCGCCCGCCGGGTCGCCTCGAGCACCAGAACGATCATGATGCTGCCGAAGACGACGTCGATCTTGAACGGCGCGCCGACCCGGAAGGCGAGCTCGTCGAACACGTAGGGAACGTAGAGCGCGGCGGCGATGGCGGCGAGCGCCAGCAGCCAGTCGAGCAGGGGCAGGCCACCCGGGCGCCAGAGCGAGGCCGCCGGCGCATGCGCCGGCCGGCGGCCGCCGGCGTAGACCAGGAAGATCAGGCTCAGCACCAGGGCCAGATGGATGCCCCGATGGGTCGCGTCACGCAGCAGCCCGAAGCCCGAGGTGTAGTAGTGAAAGGCCGAGAGCCCGATCAGCAACCCGCCGACGATCCAGGACGCCGGCGCCGCCAGCGGTCGGAAGCTGGTCTCCGGGTCGATCGCGGCCGCGGGCGTCGCGAGCGGCTGAGACGTCGCCATGGGGGCCAACGCAGGCAGGTGCAGGCGAGATGAGACCCGGCGACCGCCGCCGTCCCCACCGGCTAGCGCAGCAGCCCGACCTCCCGGTAATAGCGCTCGGCGCCGGGATGCAAGGGTATGCCGATGCCGTCGAGCGCGGTCTCGAGGGTGATCGACTGGCCCTTGGCGTGGCCGTGGTCGAGCAGCTGGCGCGCGGTCGGGGTCCAGAGCGCCTTGGTGATGCCGTAGACCAGCTCCTCGTCGACCTCGGCGCCGACCACCCACTGGGCGCCGACGCTGATCGTCGGCGTCTCGCCGACGCCCTCGTAGACGCCGGCCGGGATCACGTCCTTGGCGAAGAACTGATACTGCTGCAGCAGCGCGTCGATCTCGGGGCCGTCGACCGGCACCAGGCCGCAGCCGACGCTCGAGGCGAGCTCGACCACCGAGCCGGTCGGGTAGCCGGCGACAATGACGAAGGCGTCGAGCTGATTGTCCCGGATCTTGCCGACCGCGGGGCCTGACTTGATGTACTCGGGCTGGATGTCGGCCTCCGACAGGCCGAACGCCTGGAGGATGATGCGGGCGTCGACCAGGGTGCCCGAGCCAGGCTCGTCGAGGGACACGCGCTTGCCCTTGAGGTCGCGCACCGAGCTGATGCCGGCGTCCTTGCGGGTCACGATGTGGATCGTCTCGGGATAGAGGCTGGCGATCGCGCGCAGATTGTCGACCTTGCCCTTGCCCTCGAAGATGCCGGTCCCGGTATAGGCCCAGTAGGCGACGTCCGACTGGACGAAGCCGCTCTCCAGCTCGCCCGCCTTGATCCCGTTGACGTTGGCGACCGAGCCGTTCGAGCTCTGGGCGATCGCGACCAGGCCGGGCACGCCGCAGCTGCCGCCCTTGTCGCAGGGCCTTGCGCCCGGCGGGCTGCTGATGATGTCCGCGATCAGGCCGCCGATCGGATAGTAGGTGCCGGCGACCCCGCCGGTGCCGATCCGGAAGAACCGCATCTCCTGCGCATGGGCGGAGACCGTTCCGCCCAGGAGGGCGAGGAGGGCGACAGCGACGAGCGCGCGCAGGGCCATGATCTGCCTCTCTGATGAGCCTGGTTGGGAGCACTGGCCACCGGCGCCCCGGCCCAATTGTCACAAAAAGCCGGCCCAAGGCAACGCCGAATCCCCCGATCCGTGGCCTGACCAGAAGCTCGCCGCCGACCGTCGGCCCCGGCCACGGATTAAGTGACCGGCCGATCCGCCGTCACTGCGCTGCCACGGCCCGCCCGGGAAGTCGTGGCCGGGCTCGGCCTCACGGCCGCCCGCTCAGGGCTCGAGCTCGCTGTCCCAGTACAGGAAGTCGCGCCAGCTCACATGCAGGAAGTTGGGCGGAAACGCCCGGCCGCGCTCCTGCAGCTGGAAGGTGGTCGGCATGCCCGGGCTCGCCAGCGGCCGCATCTGGCACTCGCGCGGCAGCCGGCTGCCCTTGGCGAGGTTGCAGCGCGTGCAGGCGGTGACCACGTTGTCCCAGCTGGTGCGGCCGCCGCGCGAGCGGGGCACGACGTGATCGAAGGTGAGCTCCGGCGCCTGCCGCGCCTGGCCGCAATACTGGCAGGTGAAGCCGTCGCGCAGGAAGACGTTGAAGCGGGTGAACGGCGGCCGGCGGTTCTGAGGGATGTACTGCTTGAGGGCGACCACGCTCGGCAGGCGGAAGGCCGAGGACGGCGAGTGGATCACGCGATCGTAGTGCGAGAGCACGGCGACCCGGTCGAGGAAGATCGCCTTGATCGTCTCCTGCCAGTGCCAGGTCGAGAGCGGGAAGTAGCTGAGCGGCCGGTAGTCGGCGTTCAGCACCAACGCCGGGCAAGCCTCGAGCGGCGGCAATCTTTGCGCTTCCATCGACCTCATGCGATCTCTGCCTGCCGGTGGTCGGCTCCTGATCTCGGCGCATCCCGGGTCGCATCCGGCGCCGCGGTGCTTCTAGGGCTAGACGATGATGTTGACGGTTTCAAGACCTGGCCCAAGTCGACCGATCCCGGGTAAGCTAACAGATTGGCCACCAGCGAGCGGTTAAAGCCCATGACCGGACCCGGAAGCTAAGATGGCGCAATCCGCGCCGGAATCGACTCCAGCAGCGGCGACCAAGGTCGGCCGCCGCGCCCTGGCTCGCGGCGCGGTTGACGGTCGCCCTTGGCACCACACCGCCGACGGGTTTCGCAATCCGCAGGGCAGCCCCGGTCGCGGCGGTGATTCCGGCGCGTGGCGGAGCTTCTTCTGGCGCCGGTTCATCGACCGGAGCGCGGTCGAGTTGCCGGCCGGCCACGTGCTGCCGGTCGCCGAGGCCCTCGACGGCGTTTTCAACCGGCGAAGCGACGGCGACCGTCTGACCTGGCTCGGCCACGCGAGCTTCCTGCTCCGGCTGGACGGCCGGACCATCCTGACCGATCCCTATCTCAGCGACTATGCCTCGCCGCTGCCGCCGCTCGGACCGCGGCGGTTCGCGCCGCCCGGGCTGCCGGTCGAGCGCCTGCCGCCGATCGACCTCCTGCTGCTCTCGCACAGCCACTACGACCATCTGGACCTGCCGACGATCGAGGCGCTGGCCGGCAAGGAGCGCACCCTGGTCGTGGTGCCGCTCGGCCTCGGCCGCTACTTCCGGAAGCGCGGCTACTCCCAGGTCGAGGAGCTCGACTGGTACCAGGATCTGACGGCGGGCGACCTCCGGATCACCGCCCTGCCGGCGATCCATTTCTCCAAGCGCACGCCGTTCGATCACAACCGCACGCTCTGGACCGGCTATGCGCTCCAGGGGCGCGCCAGGCGGGTCTATTTCGCGGGCGACACCGCCTACGGGCCGGTGTTCCAGGAGGTCGGCCGGGAGCTCGCGCCGTTCGATCTGGCGCTGTTGCCGATCGGCGCCTACGAGCCGCGCCTGCTGATGCGGGGCTCGCACGCGACGCCCGAGGAGGCGCTCCAGATCGCGCGCGACCTCCGGGCCAAGCGCCTCGTCGGCATGCATTGGGGGACGATCCGTCTGACCGACGAGCCGCCCTTCGAGCCGCCGGTCCGCTTTCGCGCCGCGGCGGCCGCCACCGGCTACGATAGCGACGACACCTGGGTCATGCGGATCGGCGAGACCCGCGACCTCTAGGCTTCCGGCCTGGTCGCGGCGACGCGGCGCGCCTCGAGGCGGGCAATCTGGCCGGCGACGACCCGGACCTTGCGCGGGGCGGCGAGCCAGATGCAGGCGATCGAGAGCAGAGAAAGTCCGATCGCGAGCCAGAACGCCGGGGCATAGCTGTGGGCCCGGTCGTAGACCATGCCTGCGACCCAGGGCCCGCTCGCGGCGCCGAGGATCGAGGCGCTGCTGAGGGTGCCGAAGATCGTGCCGAAGTGCGGGCCCTGGAACAGCTCGGCCGGAATAGCACCATAGACCGTGGCGAGGCCGTAACCGAGCAGGCCTTGCGCGCCGACCATGGCATAGAGCAGGAACAGGCTCGGATGGGCGGGCAGCGCGAGCAGGCAGAGGTAGCAGAGGACGAAACCGAGCGCCGCCACGGTCCACGCCCATTCGCGCCCGACCCGATCGGACAGATGGCCGATCGCGATCTGGCCGACGACGCCGGCGAGACCGACCAGGCCGAGCGCGAAGGCGGCGAGCTCCGGCCGGAAGCCGATCTCGACCAGATATCGGGTCTGATGGACCTGGACCGCGTACCAGGCGAAAAGGCCGCTGAAGAAGGCCACGAACAGCCACCAGAAGCGGATCGTCCGCATCGCCCGCGCGAGCGTCCAATCGCTCGCGACCCAGGCCCGATCGACGATGTTCGCGTCGGCTGACGTGCTGGCTCGCGCGGTCGCGTCACCCGGATCGCCATCCGGCACCAGGCCCAGATCCTCCGGTCGCTGGCGCTGGAGCACAAGGTTGAGCGGCAGCAGGACGACCAGCAGGAGGCCGGCCATGGCGAAGCAGGCGCTCCGCCAGCCGGCGCCGTCGATCAGACCCTGCAGCCAGGGGAACATCAGGATCGAGCCGACGCCGACGCCCGAGAACGCGATGCCGGTCGCGAGCCCGCGCCGGCGCACGAACCAGTGCGGCAGGAAGACCGAGTGGCCGATGTAGCTGACGAACACGCTGCCGCCGACCACCAGCACGCCGAGGCTGAGATCGAACTGCCAGGGCCGGGCCGCTCCGGTCGCCAGGGCGAGGCCGCCCGCGACCAGCAGGACGCCGAACGGGATCACGAGGCGCGGCCCGAAGCGGTCCATCGCCATGCCGATGAACGGCGTGTACAGCGCCGAGGCGACGAAGCCGATCGAGAAGGCGCCCGCGATCGTCGCCCGGTCCCAGCCGAACTCGTCGAGGATCGGCGGGAACAGCAAGGAGAAGGCGGTCCGGGTGTTGACCCCGATCGCCATGGTGACGAACGCCACCGCGACGACCACCCAGCCATAGAAGAACGGCAGCCGCGCCAGAGGCGGGCGCGGGGGCGGACGTCGGGACGGTGCGCGGTTGGCCATGGGCGGCGCCTGCCGGTGCGATGGGTGCCTGGCGGGCGGGTTAGGCCGCGGTGGTCGGCGGCACAACCCCGATCATGCGGTGGGCGACCCGGCGCAGGCGGCGAGTACCGCGGGCGTCTCGAGATCGCGGGCGAGGCGGGCGGCGAACGGGGCGAGCGTCACCGTGCGCGGGCGGCCGTTGGCGAACAGCTGGCCGAGTCGCGCGAGATAGTCCTGGTCGCCCTCGGCCCAATAGGCCAGCGCCAGCTGGGTCGCCTTCGACTTGAACGCCGGCAGGGTGTTGTAGTCGGCGCCGGGCGGGCCGTCGCGGCCCGGCAGCAGCCGGCGGGCGCCGAGCCAGCCCTGAAAGACGTAGAAAGCATCCGCGGGCGGCAGGAACCGGAGCTCCGGCTCGATCCGGCGCACGGGCTCGGTGATGTCGTCGGCCGCGAGCCAGGGCGGGTCCACGCCCTCGACCAGGTAGCGGGCGGACTCGGGGCTCATGAAAGCGACCGCCCGGCGCCGCACGCGGCCCGGTTGATGCGGGTAGAGCTCGTTCGAGCGGCGGGCGACGTCGATCCCGATCCGGCCATCCGGCGGCAGCGCCAGGCGGCCCGGGCCGCCCAGGTCGGCCAGCAGATAGGTCCGCTGATAATTGTGCTGCTGGAAGGTGACCGCGAACGGCGTCAGCTCCTTGCCGTCTTCCTTGCCGTGGGGGGCCAGGGCGAGGGTCAGCGCCGTGTAGTGATCGAGCTGATGCCAGTCGTCGAGATCGGCCACCCGCTCGAGCAGAACCGTCTGCCAGCCGGCCAGCCCCGCGGGCAGGCCGGAATGGCGGAACACCAGGTTGTAGGTGAGGAAGGCCACCGGCAGCGGCGCCGCGCAGCCCGGCAGCTCGAGGTCGGCGCGATCGATCCGGCCGTAGATCACCGGCCTCGGCGCCGCCCGGCCCGGCGTGTGCACGAACACCGCCTTCGGATCCCGTTTGTGGGCGTTCAGCAGCGCGGGCGTGACCGCAGCCGAGACCAGCCGGCCCGCGCCATCGAACAGCTGCCCCTCGGCGACATAGTCGCGGTAGAAGTCGATCGGTCCCTCGTTGCCCGCCGGCAGGAACACGCGCGGCCGGTAGCGCATCGAGCAGCGCCTGCTCGGCCGCGGTCGGCAGCTGCTCGCTCGGCGGATGCGCGGCGTACCACTCGGCAAAGCCGGGATCCTGGGAAAAATTGCCGTCCTTGTCACCACAGGCGGCCAGGATCAGCGCTCCCGCCGCGAGCAACCGCAGCGGCGCGTGCCAGCGTCCCATCAGCCGCGGCCGCGGTAGGGCGGCACGCCCTGGTCCGGCAGCCAGAGGCCGGAAGGCGGTTCGCCGGACTGGTAGAAGACGTCGATCGGCATGCCGCCGCGCGGATACCAGTAGCCGCCGATCCGGAGCCACGCCGGCACCAGCACCGCCTCCAGGCGCCTGGCGATCGTGATCGTGCAGTCTTCGTGGAATGCGCCGTGGTTGCGGAAGGAGCCGAGGAACAGCTTCAGCGACTTGCTCTCGATCAGGCGCGCCTGCGGCAGATAGTCGATCACCAGGTGGGCGAAGTCGGGCTGGCCGGTGATCGGGCAGAGGCAGGTGAACTCCGGGCAGGTGAAGCGGACCAGATAGACCCGGTCCGGGTGCGGGTTGGGCACGGTCTCGAGCCGCGCCTGTTCGGGCGAAACGCGGCAGCTCGGCCGGCCGGCCGAGCTGGGTCAGCGCATCCGTCGATGGTCCGGTCATGGTCGAGCGCGCTCCGTTTGCGGGGGCCGGCCAAATCGGCCGCCCGCCCGAGCCTGCGGTGGCGCCGCTGGTCTCCGGGAACCGATCGCCGCCGGCAGGCGTTCTCAAGCCTACCAGACGCAACTCAGGAGATCGAGATGCTGTGGAAAGCAGGCTTTGCGGCGATCACGCTTCTGATGCTCGCCGCTTGTGGCTCGAGCACGTCGGATCGCGCGCTGAGCGGCGGGGCGATCGGCGCCGGCGTCGGCGGCGTGGCCGGCGCGCTCACCGGCCATCCCCTCGGCGGCGCCGCGCTCGGCGGTGCGGCCGGTGCCGCGACCGGCGCGCTCACCAAGGAGAAGGACATCGATCTGGGCAAGCCGGTCTGGAAGAATCACGACTAAGCCCTCGACCTCCAAGGCCGGTCCGACGACCGGGTCGGGCCGGCGAGCCTTCCCCGGACAGGTCGACCACCCAGAGCAAAGTCACAGTTCGTAGCTTGACAGCCTCGCGGCAGCGGCCGATAATTAGTCGAGGGTTAATTAACTCAGCGGTTAATCGATGGCGGGGAGCCCGACGATGGCGATGGCCGATCCGAAGACGGATGAAGCGCTCGCGCTCAGCGATCTCGCGGAGCTTCAAGGCGCCGCGCGAGCGTCTGTTCCGGGCGTTCACCGAGCCCAAGCAGCTCGCGAAGTGGTGGGGGCCCAAGGGCTTCACCGTACCCGATCTGGCGCTCGATGTGCGCCCGGGCGGCGCCTGGCGGACGACCATGCGCGCGCCCGATGGCCAGGACCACATCGTCAGTGGCGTCTACCGCGAGATCGTGCCGCCCTCGCGGCTGGTCTTCACCTGGGGGTGGGAGACGCAGGGCCCGCGTGGCCACGAGACGGTGGTCACGATCGAGCTGTTCGAGGTGCCGGACGGGACCCGGCTCGAGCTCCATCAGGAGGTGTTCGAGTCCAGCCAACAGCCGCGACCAGCACGCGCATGGCTGGGCGGGCTGCTTCGACTGCCTGGAGGAGGCTCTGGCGGCGGGCGCGCTCGCCTGAGCTGGCCGCGATCCAAGAGCAAGGAGGGGGGCGATGGCCGGGGTGACGATCCATGGCATGGCGCAGAGCACTTATGTGCGCACCTGCCGCATGGTCTGCGAGGAGAAGGGCATCGGCTACGAGCGCCGCGACGCAGCGCCGCATTCGCCCGAGCTCCTGCGCTACAATCCGACCGGCAAGATGCCAGGCTTCCAGCACGGCGACCTCGTGCTCTGGGAGACCAGCGCGATCGTGCGCTATCTCGACGACACCTTCGGCGGCACCCGGCTGCAGCCGGCGGACCCGGTCGTCCGGGCGCGCATGAGCTGCTGGATCAGCATGGTGAACAACTCGTTCTACCAGACCATGATCCGCGACATCGTGCTGCCGCGCGATCTCAGCTGCCGCGGAGATGCCCATGTGTCGAAACATCAAGACCCTGCACAACTTCAGACCGCCGGCGACGGACCAGGAGATCCGGGCATCGGCCCTGCAGTTCGTGCGCAAGCTCAGCGGCTTCAACCGACCCTCCAAAGCCAACGAGCGCGCCTTCGGCCGGGCCGTGGACCAGGTGGCGCAAGCGGCGCATGAGCTGCTCAACTCGCTCGTGACCAACGCTCCGCCCCGCGATCGTGACGTCGAGGCCGCAAGGGCGCGCGCCAGGGCCGCGGACCGCTTCCGCACGGCCGACGCGAGCGGGGCCTCCTAGCCTCTGCGACAGCGCTCGAAATCATCGCTTGACATGCTTCTGCACGGAGCGTAATTAACCGAATGGTTACTTAACTGAATGGTTCAAGAGCGCATGTCGCCCGATCGTCTCAACACCACCTTCGCCGCCCTCGCCGATCCCACCCGGCGCGCGATCCTGGCCCGGCTCGCCTTGGGCGAGACCTCGGTCACGGAGCTGGCGCAGCCGTTCGAGATGAGCCTGCCGGCGGTATCCAAGCACCTCAAGGTGCTCGAGCGCGCCGGCCTGATCGCACGCGGCCGCACGGCGCAATGGCGGCCCTGCCGGCTCGAGGCGGGTCCCCTCAAGGATATCGCGGAATGGGTGGAGCACTATCGGCGTTTCTGGGAGCAGAGCCTCGATCGCCTGGAGGACTATCTGCGCGAGCTGCAGACGCCCGGAGAAGATCATGACCGCAAGAACTAGCGCCGCCACGCTGGCGACGACATCGACGGCGCGGGAGCTGGTCGTCACCCGCGCGTTCGATGCGCCGCGCCCGCGCGTCTTCGAGGCTTGGAGCGGGCCGGAACGCCTGGTGCGCTGGTGGGGCCCGCGCGGCTTCACGACGCCCGCCGGCAAGATGGACGTCCGCCCGGATGGCGCCTGGCGCGTCTGCATGCGCTCGGCCGCGGGCAGTCTCCGTTGGTTGCAGTGCGCCTATCGCGAGATCGTGGCGCCCGAGCGGCTCGCCTTCACCTGGGCCTGGGAAGATACGGTGGGCGAGCCCGGCCACGAGACGCTGGTGACCGTCAATTTCGCCGAGCAGGCAGGCAAGACGAGGCTGATCGTCCATCAGGCCGCGTTCGAGCCGGCCAGCCACGACGGGCAGGAGGACGACCGCGACGACTGGGAGCGGCGCCTCGACCGGTTGGACGCGCTTCTCATCGATCTGCCAGCGGCGGCCGAACCGAAGATGCCGAGGCGACCGGGCGGCGCCACGATGGCACCGTCGCCGGCGGCGGCGCCGGAGCTCGTCGTCACCCGCCTCCTCGATGCGCCCAGAAGCCTCGTCTACAAGGTCTGGACCCAGCCCGAGCACCTGGCGCGCTGGTGGGGGCCAAAGGGTTTTACCCTGTTGTCCTGCGAGACCGACGTGCGGCCGGGCGGCGCCTGGGTTCGCTGCATGCGCTCGCCCGAGGGCACCAGGCACATCAAGCGCGGCATCTACCGCGAGCTGGTCGAGCCGGAGCGCCTCGTCTTCACCTACGTCGACGAGGATGCCGCCGGCCGGCTCGGCCCCGAGACGCTGGTGACCGTGACCTTCGAGGAGCAGGGCGCCAAGACGAAGCTCACGCTGCGCCAGAGCGGCTTCGAGTCGATCGTCTCGCGCGATGCTCACGAGGGCGGCTGGAGCAGCTGCCTGGAGCGCTTCGCGGAATACCTCGCCAACGTCTGAAGCGTGCCTGCAACACGAGGGAGATCGGATCATGGAGCACCCCATCGTATCCCACGACGAGTGGCTCGCCGCCCGCCAGGGGCTCTTGACCAAAGAGAAGGAGTTGACCCGGCTGCGCGACCGGCTGAGCGCCGAGCGGCGCCAGCTGCCCTGGGTCAAGGTCGAGAAGGCTTATGTCTTCGACGGGCCGGCCGGCAAGGCGACGCTCGCCGACCTGTTCGAGGGCCGCAGCCAGCTGATCGTCTACCACTTCATGTTCGGCCCCGGCTGGGAGGAAGGCTGCCCGAGCTGCTCGCTCCTGGCCGATCACTTCGATGGCGCGATCGTCCATCTCGCGCAGCGCGACGTGACGCTGCTCGTGGTGTCACGCGCGCCGCTCGCGCAGATCGAGGCCTTCAAGCGGCGCATGGGCTGGCGCTTCAAGTGGCTGTCGTCCTCCGGCAACGACTTCAACCAGGACTATCACGTCTCGTTCACGCCGGACGAAATGGCCAAGGGCAAGGTCTACTACAACTATAAACGGGGAGAATTCCCGAGCGAGGAAGCACCCGGCGCCAGCGTGTTCTACAAGGACGCGGCCGGCGACATCTTCCACACCTATTCCTGCTACGCGCGCGGGCTCGACATCCTGGTGGGCGCGTACAACTGGCTCGACCTGGCGCCGAAGGGCCGCGACGAGGCGCAGCTGCCGTGGACCATGGCCTGGGTCCGCCACCACGATCGCTACGACGACCAGAGCCCGGGACAGCCGAGCGCCGCCTGACGCGGCGTGCCAGGCAGGTATCCGACCAACGGGATGAGGGAGGAGAAGATCATGCCGATTCGCGGCAGCTGCCATTGCGGCAAGATCGCGTACAGCCTCGATGCGGAACCGAGGGCGGCCTTCGAGTGCAACTGCTCGATCTGCCGGCGCAAGGGCTCTCTGCTCGCCCCCTTCGCGCCGGACCAGTTCCACCTGGAAACCTCGCGCGACGACATCGCCGTCTACACCTTCGGCAGGCATGTCATCCGCCATCAGTTCTGCAAGACCTGCGGCTGCGCGCCGTTCGCCGAAGGCACCGGCCGCGACGGCAAGGCGATGGTGGTGGTCAATCTGCATTGCGCCGACAACCTCGACCTCTCGAAGATCGAGATCACCCAGTTCGACGGGGCCAGCCTGTAGTGCGGAGACCAACGTGACAACTGCGACCATGGCAAGAACGGCCGAGGTGGAGATCCGCGCGCGGCTCGACGACTGGGCAAAGGCGACCCGCGCCAAGGACGTCGACCGGATCATGGCCAGCTACGCGGCAGACACGCGCTCGTTCGACTGCCATTCGCACTTCCAGCTCGAGGGTGCGCAGGCGCTCAGGCAGCACCTGGAAGCCTGTATGTCCCACATGCAGGGGCCGATGACCTTCGAGATCCACGATCTGGAGATGGCGGTGCATGGCGACGTGGCGTTCGGCCACTACCTTGCCCGCTACGGCGCAACCGGCCTGAGCGGCCAGCAGCACACCGGCTGGCTGCGCGTGACCGTGTGTCTGCGCAAGGTGAGGGACCAGTGGCTGATCGTGCACGACCACTGCTCCGCGCCCTTCGACCCGCACGACGGCAAGGCGATGCTCGACCTGGGACCGGGCGATGCGCCGAGGTTTTGACGATGGCAAGCTCTGAAGTCCAGATCCGCGCGCTGATCGACCGGCAGGCAAAGGCGATCCGGGCCAAGGACATCGACGGCGGTGTGGTCGGCTACGCGCCGGATGTTCTGCTGTTCGACGTCGTGGGCCCGCTGCACGCCAGCGGATCGGACGCGCTCCGGGAGCGCCTGGCGCAGTGGTTCGCGTCGTTCGAGGGCCCGATCGGCTACGAGCTGCGCGATCTTCAAATCACGGCGGGCAGTGACGTGGCCTTCTCCCACAGCCTCAATCACGTCGACGCGACCACGACCGGCGGAGCGAGGCTCGACATGTGGTGGCGGGCGACCGTCGGCTGGCGCCGGATCGAGGGCGCGTGGCTGGTCACCCACGCCCATGCCTCGGTGCCGTTCGAGGTCGAGACCGGCCGCGCGGCGCTCGACCTCAAACCATAGCGTTCGCTGAGAACGATTGTGTTCGGACGGCGCGGCGGCTTGGAAGAGCCGGACTTCGACCGTAGCATCCCGCTCCGGCGCCGAGCATGGGGGATGGGCTGATGGCGACACTGGTCGACGAGCGGACACTCGATGAGCGCCTGGCCAGGCTGGAGGCGGCACGGCCCTGGAGCCCGCGCGTCGTCTCGCGCCTGGAGGCGCTGCTCCGGACCAATGACGACGCTGCGCTCTTTCGCATCAACCCGTTCGCGTTCGCGAGCCGGCAGGGCCTCGACGAGGGCGAGGCGATCGACCTCTTCCTGCACGCCACCGCGTTCGGGCTGTTCGAGATGGATTGGCTGCTGGTGTGCCCGAGGTGCGCCTGCGCCGTGGAGAGCTTTGCCCGCCTGCGCGCCGTCCTGCGCCGCTTCCGCTGCCCGGAGTGTCACAACGAATACGAGGCCGCGATGGACGACTTCATCGCGATCTACTTCAGCGTCTCAGCCCAGATCTGCACCATCCGCTACCATCACCCGGAGACCCTCGACCCGTTCGACTACATGTTCGCGTTCAAAGGCGTGCGCGAGGGGTATCGGCCGGACGGCCAACGCTACGTCGACTCGGTCCGCTCGGCGCTGCGCGGGATTGGTTTTCTGGAGCCCCAAGGAACCACCACCTTCGCCCTCGAGGCCGTGGAGGGTGCGCTTTCGGGGATCAGCACGGACACGGAAGCGGGGTTCGTGCTGCAGGTCGGCGGCGCGCCGACCGCCGAGCCGCAGCAGATGCACTTGACCTATCTCGGCACCGGTTACCAGCCGGACGAGGCCACGCTGGCGCCAGGGCCGGTCACGCTCGAGGTCGCGAACCCGACGTCGAGCCGTGGGGTTCTCGCGATCGTCCAAACGGCGCCCGGCGAGGAAGACGCGCCGCTACACTTCGATCCTTACCTGACCGGCAAGCACCTGCTCACCAGCCAGACGTTTCGGAGCCTGTTCCGCTCCGAGGTGGTGGGCGGCGCCCAGGGCCTCGCGATCCGCGACATTGCGCTCCTGTTCACGGACATCAGGGGATCGACCGCGCTCTATCAACGGATCGGCGATCTGAATGCCTTCCAACTGGTCCAGCAACACTTCGACCTGCTGCGCGAGACGACGGTGCGCCATGGCGGGGCGATCGTGAAAACCATCGGCGATGCGGTCATGGCCGCCTACCCGGATGCGAGCCTCGCGGTGGCCGCGGCGCTCGACATGCGCGGCGCCATCGAACGCTTCAACGAGAGCCAGCCCGAGCGGCCCGTGCTGCTGAAGATCGGGGTCCACCATGGGGCGGCGATTGCGGTCACGCTGAATGATGAGCTCGACTACTTCGGCCAGACGGTGAACATCGCCTCGCGTGTGCAGGAGATGGCCGATGCCGCGGAGATCTGGATCACCGAGGCGGTCTGGCGCTACCCGGGCGTGCAGGCGCTTCTCGAGCCCTATCCGGCCGAGCCCCGAGCCGTCGAGTTCCGCGGCATCGGGCTGCCGATGACCGTGACCAGGATCGGCAGCCGGGGGATGGAGGAGGAGGCTGGCGGGTGAGCACGACCACGCGTGAGGCGATCCCGCCGCGGTCGGATAGGCTCGCACTGCGAGCGACCAGCGGCTGGTCCCACCTGGCGCGGGTGCCGCGCGCCCGACGTTCAGACCATAGCAGCCACCAGCAGCGAAAGGGCATCGTTCCATGAAGCTCTATCTCACCCCCGGCGCCTGCAGCCTCGCCGACCACATCGCGATGCACGAGGCCGGGCTCGCGTTCGATCGGATCCGGGTCGATCTGCGCACCAGGCGCACCGAGGACGGCCGCGACTTCAACGAGATCAATCCCAAGGGCTATGTGCCGGCGCTGGTGCTGGACGACGGGCAGCTCCTGACCGAGAACGTCGCGATCCTCACTTGGGCCGCCGAGCGCGCCCCGAGGCTCGCGCCGGGCGGCGAGCTCGGGCGGATCCGCCTGATCGAGATGCTCGCCTTCATCGCGACCGAGCTGCACAAGCCCTTCGTTCGCAGCTTCTTTCCCACGAGCGACCGGGAGAAGGAGGTCGCCGAACAGATGATCGACAAGCGGCTCGGCTTCCTCGCCGACCGGCTGCGGGGCGAGTATCTGTTCGGCAGCGAGGTCAGCTCCGCCGACGCCTACCTCTACGTGATGCTGCGCTGGGCGCGGGCGAAGGGGCTGGCCCTGCCCGAGCCGCTGCCAGCGTTCTTCGAGCGCGTCGAGGCAAGGCCGGCCGTGCAGCAGGCGCTGCAGCACGAAGGCTTGGCCTGATGTCTTTGAAGCTCTACTTCCACCCGCTCGCATCCTTTTGCCACAAGGCGCTGATCGCCCTGTACGAGAACGGCATCGCCTTCGAGCCGGTGCTCGTCGATCTGTCGGATGAGGCTTCGAGCGCGGCCTTCCGGGCGGTCTGGCCGATGGCGAAAATGCCCGTGCTGCGGGACGACGGGCGCGATCGCACGGTCGCGGAATTGACCATCGTCGTCGAGTACCTGGACGCGTTCTACCCGGGCACGACACGGTTGCTGCCGGCCGACCCCGATCGTGCCTGGCAGACGCGGTTGTGGGACCGCTTCTATGATCACTACGTCCAGGAGCCGATGCAGAAGATCGTCACCGACCGGCTGCGTCCGGCGGGTGACAACGACGCCTGGGGCGTGGAGCAGGCGAAGGCACAGCTCCACCAGGTCTACGCGCTGATCGAGCAGCAGCTGGACGCCAGGACCTGGACGATGGGCGATGCGTTCACGCTCGCCGACTGCGCGGCCGCGCCAGCACTCTTCTACGCCGATACGGTGGTCCCCTTCGACGAGAACCAGCCCAGGCTCAGGGCCTATCTCGACCGCCTGATGGCGCGCCCGTCCTTCGCGCGCGTGCTCGAGGAAGCGCAGCCCTTCTTCAGGCTCTTCCCGCTGGAGAACAAACCTCGGATCGCCAGACCCGGTGCTCTCGCAAAAACCTGAGCAGCCACCCAACCCCCTTAAGGATATGACCATGCAGGTCCAACCCTATCTGTTCTTCGACGGTCGCTGCGACGAGGCGATCGAATTCTATCGCAATGCGGTCGGCGCCAAGGTCGAGATGCTGATGCGCTACAAGGACAGCCCCGACCCCAACATGGCCCACGGCAACGCGGACAAGGTGATGCATGCGAGCCTGCAGATCGGCGGCAGCACGGTGCTGGCGTCCGACGGTGAATGCCAGGGCCAGCCAAGCTTCCGTGGCTTTTCGCTGTCGCTCACGGCCGGCGACGACGCCGAGGCCAAGCGGCTGTTCGAGGCTCTGGGTGACGGCGGTCAGGTGCGGCTGCCGTTGACCACGACCTTCTTCGCCTCGAGCTTCGGCATGGTCACCGACCGCTTCGGCGTCGGCTGGATGGTCTACGTGCCGTCCTCAGGAAGATAGGCTCTGAGCCGCCGCGGAGCCCGGCTAAGATGAGAGTTGGATTGACGATCTGCACGATCGTCCTGCTCGCGGCCGGTCCGCTGCCAGGTCATGACGTCCTGGCGGCGGACCCGGTCGCGCCGGCGGCGACCGAGGTGCCGGCCGGCACCTATACGCTCGACCGGGACCACGCGAGCCTGATCTTCCGGATCAATCATCTCGGTTTCTCGCACTATACCGCGCGCTTCACCCGCTTCGAGGCCAAGCTCGAGCTCGATCCGGCGAATCCAGGCGTCTCGAGCGTGACCGCCATGATCGATCCCGCCTCGATCGAGACCGACAACCCCGACCCCGCACTCGACTTCAACGGCCAGCTGCGCAACGAGCACTGGCTGAATACGGCGCAATTCCCGCAGATGACCTTCCGTTCCACCAAGCTCGAGCTGACCGGACCGGACACCGCCCATGTGGTCGGGGAGTTCGATCTGCATGGCGTGACCCGCGAGGTCGCCTTGGACGTCACCTTCAACGGCGGCTATGCGAGCTTTGCTCTCGACCCGTCCGGGTCGCGGATCGGCTTTTCCGCGCACGGCTCGCTCAAGCGCTCCGACTTCGGGATCGCGGAAGCCCTGCCGCCGCCCGGCTCGACATTCGGTCTCGGCGACGAGGTCGAGATCCTGATCGAGGCCGAGTTCACCCGGCCGACGCCGGCGGCGGCGCCCCAACGGTCGGACAGGCGATGAGCAGCAGCGGATTGTCCAAGACGCGGCTCGGCCGGATGCGCGAGGTCATGACCGGCCATGTCGAGCGCGGCGACGCGGCCGGGGTCGTGACGCTGATCAGCCGGCGGGGCGAGGTCCACGCCGCCGCGATCGGTGCGCGGGCCCTCGGCGCGCCCGAGCCGATTCGGCGCGACACGATCTTCCGGATCGCCTCGATGACCAAGCCGATCACCGCCGCGGCGGCGATGATCCTGGTCGAGGAATGCAAGCTTCGGCTGGATGAGCCGGTGGACCCGCTGCTACCGGAAGTGGCCGACCGCAAGGTCCTGAAGCGCCTTGACGGGCCGCTCGGCGAGACCCTGCCCGCGGCCCGGCCGATCACCGTACGCGACCTTCTGACGATGCGCATGGGCTTCGGCCTGATCATGGAGCCCTCGGGCTCCTGGCCGATCCAGCAGGCCATGAACGAGGCAGGCATCACCCCCGGACCCAACCCGCCCGCCCTCTCGCCCGACGAGCTGATGAAGGCCTACGGCCGTCTGCCGCTGATGCATCAGCCGGGTGAGAGGTGGCGTTATCACAGCAGCTTCGACCCCCTCGCCGTGCTGATCGCGCGCGCCGCCGGCCAGCCCTTCGAGGATTTCCTGGCCGAGCGGATCTTCGCCCCGCTCGGGATGACCGACACCGGCTTCAGCGTGCCCGAGGCCAGGCGCTCCCGGCTCGCGGGCTGCTACCAGGCCGACGCTGCGACCGGCCGGCTCCTGCCCCGCGAGGAGGGCCGCTTCAGCGTCTGCCCCGGCGGCGGCACCGGGCTGTTCTCGACCGTCGACGACTACCTCGCGTTCGGCCGGATGATGCTGAACAGCGGCCGCCACGGCGGGCACCGGATCCTCGCGCGCCCGACCGTCGAGGTCATGACGATCGATCAATTGACGCCGGCCCAGAAGGCCGCCTCGCCCTTCTTTCCGGGCTTCTGGGACAGTCACGGCTGGGGTTTTGGCCTGTCCATGATCACGCGGCGCGACGGCATCGGCGCGGTGCCCGGCCGATTCGGCTGGAACGGTGGTTTCGGCACTTCCTGGGGGTCCGATCCAAAGGAAGATCTGGTGGCGATCCTGATGGTGCAGCGCCTGTTCGACTCGATCACGCTCGATATCGACGCGGACTTCTGGACGCTGGTCTACCAGGCGATCGACGACTGAATTGGAAGGAGGAATCCGGTGCAATACCTCTGCCTTTGCTACTATGACCAGGACCGGTTCGAGGCCTTGTCCAAGGACCAGCTGGCGGCCCTGGGGCGCGCGTGCCAGCCCCATGACGAGGCGCTGCGCCAAAGTGGCCATCTGCTCCTGGTCGGCTCGCTGGCCCTGCCGCCGGAGTCCAGGACCTTGCGCGCCGGGCGGGCCCGAGCTTCGGTGACCGAGGGCCCGTTCGTCGCCACCAGGGAGCCGCTCGGCGCCTTCTTCATCATCGAGGCGGGCGACATTGACGAGGCGGTCGAGATCGCCTCGAAACACCCGGGCGCCCAGATCGCCGAGTTCGGCGGCGGGATCGAGATCCGGCCGATCGACATGTTTGATCAACCAGAGCGCAGCTGATCACGCATGACGGCTGTGGCACGCTGACGGAGGCCGCAATGGCGCAGAAAGTCCTGATCCTGCTCGGAACCAAGAAGGGCGCGTTCATCCTCGAGAGCGACGCCGGGCGACGGTCGTGGGAGCTGAGCGGCCCGTTCTGCGAGACCTGGCCCTTGAACCACGTCAAGGCCGACCCAGAGACCGGCACGATCTATGGCGGCGGCGGCAACGAATGGTTCGGCCCGGCGGTCTGGAAGTCCGAGGATCTGGGCGCGACCTGGACCCATTCGAGCGCGGGTCTCGCCTATCCGGAGGGCGAGGATCCGATCAAGACCGTCTGGAGCGTCGCCCCGGCCGCGGGCAGCCTCTACGCCGGGGTCGAGCCGGCCGGGCTGTTCCGGAGCGACGACGGCGGCCGGTCCTGGCAGCACATCGCGGGCCTGCGCGACCACCCGACGCGGCCGCATTGGCGGCCGGGCGGCGCCGGCTCGATTCTCCATTCCCTCGTGACCCATCCCGACGATCGGCGCCAGCTCTGGGTCGGCATCTCGTCGGTCGGCGTGTTCCATAGCGCAGATGGCGGTGCCTCTTGGGAACCCCGCAACCGCGGGACCCGGTGCGACTATCTGCCGGCGGAGCAGCGCTACCCGGAATACGGCCAGTGCGTGCACTGCCTGGCGATGGCGCCGGGCATGCCCGATCGGCTCTACCAGCAGAACCACTGCGGCATGTACCGGAGCGAGGACGGCGGCCGGCGCTGGCAGAGCATCGAGGCGGGTCTGCCGTCGAGCTTCGGCTTTCCCGTAGCGGTCCATCCGCGCGACCCTGCGACGCTCTACCTCGTGCCGCTGAATGGCGACATCGCGGGCCGCTACGTCCCCGACGCCCAGGCCGCGGTCTGGCGCACCCGCGACGGCGGCGACAGCTGGCAGTCGCTGCGCGAGGGCCTGCCGCAGAAGAACACGTTCTTCGGCGTGCTGCGCCAGGCCATGGCGACCGACCCTCTCGAGCCCGCCGGGGTCTATTTCGGCACCAACACGGGCGCGCTCTACGCCAGCACCGACGAGGGCGACAGCTGGCGCTGCATCGCGCAGCACCTGCCCCTGATCACGTCGGTCGAGACGCTGGTCGTCGACGCTTAGCCTCTGGTGGGGAACAGCCATGCCCGACGATGCGCCCGTGCTCACCCTGCCGCAGGTCTCGGTCACGCTGCCGACGCTTCTGGTGCGGCTGTTTCCCGGTTCCGTGCGCCGCCTGGAGCTCTCCGCGGCGACCGTCGTCGAGGTGATCGACGCGCTGGAGCGCCGCTGGCCCGGGATGCGCGACCGCCTCTGCAACTCGACGCCGCGCATCCGGCGCCACATCAACGTCTTCGTCGCCGGCGAGCGCGCGACCCTCGCGACCCGCCTTACCCCGGGCACGGAGGTGATCATCATGACCGCGATCAGCGGCGGCTGACCTGTTGCCTCCGGCCGCTCCAGATCCAGCAACAACGTCACCCGAAAGCCGCAAAGGTTACGCTCGCCACGGCTCGAGATCCTCCATGTCGACGCCAAGCGCGCGAGCGAGCTTCGCCATGGCGTCGAACGAGCCCGGCTTCTTACCGGTCTCGATCTGGCTCAGATAGGCGGCCGACACGCCGGCACCGCTCGCAAGCGCGCGGGCGCTGACACCCCGGTGCTCGCGCCAGACACGCACCGGTACCTCGCCGGCCAGCAGCCGCCTGGTGACCTCGATCGGCACGTACTCGTCCTCGCCGGCCGCGACCCGCGCCTCGGCCTCGCGGATCTGCGCGGCATCGGCGGTGTCCTCGGCCCGCTGCACCAGCGCCTCGTAGTCGGCGCGGCTCAGCAGCACGGTGTCGTCGTCCTCGGCCAGCGGCCGGATGGCATGGACGTCGGTCATCGGTGCACGTTCCCTCGGGACTCCAGGACCAAGACGCGCATCTCGCCCGCCTCTCGCTCGAGCCGATACTTCGCTCGCCAATCGCCCTGGCGCAGCCGGAAGGCATCCGGCTCACCCTTGATCCGCTCGACATTGAGGTGCTTCGCGAACGGCTGCTCGGCGATCGCCTGCAGTCGCTTGACGAGCGCCACGCGCATCTTCGGACTCAACTGCCCGAGGCGCCGCTGTGCCGTGCGGGTGAGCACGAGCTTCACGTGACCTATTTGCTAATGGCAAATAAGGATGTCAAGGTCGCGGCATCATGCCCGGGCGCTTGCCGGGACGGCGAGGGCGCCTCATTTCTCTTGGACTCAATGGTTCACGGAGGAGGACCCGAGCATGAAGGCCGTCCTGGAGGAGCACGTGGTCGCCGAGAGCGACGACATCGTCGAGGCCGCCGGCTACCAGTATTTTCCGCCCTCGGCGGTACGCATGGAGTGGCTCGAGAAGACGCCGCGCACCGCCGACGACCTGGAATGCCCGCACAGCGTCCAGTTCTACGACGTGGTGATCGACGGCGCCCGCCACGAGCGCGCCGCCTGGTCCTACGAGGACCCGCGCCCCAGGATGGAGCGGGTCGCCGGCCGGTTCGGCTTCTGGCAGGACGTCGAGGTCGGCTGAGGTCGGGCGATCAGCCGAGGCCGAGGCGGGCCAGCACCCGCTTGCGGGCCTCGCCGCTCTCCCAGTCGCCGACGTAGAGCAGGCCGGTGATCCGCCGCAGGAGGCTCGCCTCGTAGTCGTGCAGCTGGCCGTCGGCGTAGACGACCTCCCAGAGCATCTCGATGATCCCGATCCGGTCGGAGGGCTCGAGGCGCTCCTTGATCACCCGGGTGAAGCCCTGCCATTCGACGGTCTCGGCCGCGGTCTGCTCGGCGAGCGCCAGCAGCTCCCGGCTCTCCGCCGTATCGAGCCTGAAGCGCTGAGCCAGCAGCGCCTCGATCCGGACGCGCTCCGCGGGGGCGAACTCGTCGTCCATGCGCGCGGCCTCGACCAGCAGGACCGCAGCCGCCAGATGGAGCTCGTCCTCGGCCGGCCGGGCGACCGTGGCCTCCGGCTCCAAGATGCGTTTCAGTCGGTCGAGCAGCCCCATGGTCCAAGTCTCCGGACCCCGATCCGGTGCCCCCGGTCGGGTCCCGATGCTCATAGGACGATGTAGGCGATCCGCCCGCCTCTGACCAGATCGCCGCGCCGGCCGATCGGGCCGGTCACCATTTGGCAACCACGCCGGGCTATCTCTTGCCTGTCCGGTCGGCATCGGTCGGGATGCGCGCTCGAGGCTGGACCGGGTCGTCGCGCCGGGCTAGCCTCGAAGGACTGTTGCTCGTGCGCCCAAGGGGGGCAGCTGCCGCCGTGTCCACACTCGTGCCCGTGATTCTCGCCGGCGGCTCCGGCACCCGCCTCTGGCCGGTCAGCCGCGACACCCTGCCCAAGCAGCTGGCCAAGCTGACCGCCGAACCGTCGCTGCTCGAGCAGACCGCGCGCCGCCTGCTCGCCCGGGCGCTGCCCGAGCACGTGGTCGTGGTCGGCGCCAAGGCCCAGGACTTCCTGGTCCGACGCGAGCTCGAGCAGATCGATCCGGCGCTCGCCCACAACCGGCTGCTCGAGCCGGTCGGGCGCAACACCGCGGCCGCGATCGCGCTCGCCGCCCTCTATGTCCAGCAGCGGTTCGGCGCCGACGCGCTGCTCTGGGTCTGCCCCTCGGACCATCTGATGCAGGCCCCGGACGCCCTCTATGAGGCGCTCGAGGCTGCCTTGCCGCTGGCCGCGGCGGGCGAGCTGGTGACCTTCGGCATCACAGCCACCCGGCCCGAGACCGGCTACGGCTACATCCAGACCGGCCAGCCGATCCCAGACGCGCCGGGCGCGCTCAGGGTCAGCCGCTTCGTCGAGAAGCCCGAGCAAGCGGTCGCCGAGGCGATGCTGGCCGCGGGCGGCCATCTCTGGAACAGCGGCATGTTCCTGTTCCGGGCCGATCGGATCCTGGCCGAGCTCGGCAGCCATGCCGCGGCGATCCTGGCTGCGGTGCAGCGCGCCTTCGAAGGCCTCCGGGAAGTCCCGGGCGGCGCCTTCGAGATCCCGCTCGATCTGTATGAGGCCGTGCCGGCCCAGCCGATCGACAAGGCGGTCATGGAGCAGAGCGACCGGATCGCGGTCGTGCCCTGCGACCCTGTCTGGTCCGACCTCGGCTCCTGGCAGGCGCTTTGGGAGCAGCTGCCCAAGGACGAGGCGGGCAATGCGGTCCAGGGCGACGTTCTGCTCGATGACACCGAGGACTGCCTGGTCCACGCCGAGCGGCGGCTGGTCGCCTGCTCCGGAGTCCGCGATCTGGCGGTGATCGAGACCGACGACGCAGTCCTGGTCGCCGATCGCGGCCGGAGCGATGCGGTCCGCCACCTGGTCACCATGCTGCGGGCCGCGGGCCGCCCCGAGGGCGACGCCCACGCCAAGGAGCAGCGCCCCTGGGGCAGCTTCCAGGTCCTGCACGAGGGCCCCGCCTTCAAGGTCAAGGAGATCATCGTGGCCCCCGGCGGCCGCCTCAGCCTGCAGAGCCACAAGCACCGCGCCGAGCATTGGGTGGTGGTCGCCGGCACGGCCAAGGTCACGGTCGACGCCGAAGATCCTGCTGCTCGAGCCGAACCAGAGCGTCCACATCCCGCTCGGCGCCCGGCACCGGATGGAGAACCCGGGCGTCCTGCCGATGCACCTGATCGAGGTCCAGTGCGGCGACTACCTCGGCGAGGACGACATCATCCGCTACGAGGACGTCTACGGCCGCAGCTGAAGCGCGGCCGCCCGCCGCCCGAAGCGGCGCCGCAGCCAGACCAGCGGCCGGCCGTCGATCGCGGCAAGGCCGAGCCCGATCAGCGCCATGCCGGCGAGCTGGCCGCCGGTCAGATGCTCGCCAAGGACGGTGGTGCCGAGGATCAGCGCGCTGACCGGGATCAGGAAGGTCACCAGCAGAAGGTTGGTCGCACCGGCCGCAGCCAGGATCCGGAAATAGATCACGTAGGCGAGTGCTGTGCTGAGCAGCGCGATGCCGGCGAGCGCGCAAAGCGTCGCAGGTCCCGGCGGCGGCAGGGTCCAGGGACGGTCGGCGAGCAGGGCGAGCGGCAGAATCAGCAGCGTCGACGCGCTCACCTGGCCGAGCGCCGTGACCAGGGGCGGCGTCCCGCGAAAGCGCCGGCCGAAGATCCCGGCGAGCGCATAGGAAAGCGCGGCGCCGAGCACTGCGAGCTCGGCCGGCAGTGGTCCGCCGAGGCCCGCGAGCGTTTCGGGACCGATCATCACCGCGACGCCCGCGAGCCCCGCGAGCACGCCCGCGAAGCGGCCGGGCGTCAGCCGCTCGTCGCGCGTCAGGACATGGGCGAGCACGACCGTGAACAAGGGCGTCGTGGCGTTCAGGATCGAGGCGAGGCCGCTCGCGATCTGGGTCTGGCCCCAGACGATCAGGCTGAAGGGGATCAGATTGTTGAGGGCGCCCATGACCAGGAAGGCGCCCCAGAGACGCGCCGAGCGCGGCAGGCGCTGGCCGCTCGCGACCACGATCAGCAGCAGCGCCAGCGCCGCGAGACCGACTCTGGCGAGCACGACCGTGAACGGCGGCAGCTCGGCGATCGCCACCTTGGCGAAGAAGAACGACCCGCCCCAGAGGACCGAGAGGGTCACCAGGAGCAGCCATTCGGCCGGCCCCATCACGCGGTGCTTCGAAGGGGGCATGATCAACCTCGATCGCAGGACAGGCCCCGACCCTGGTCGGCCCGAGCGCCACCCGCCACCCGGTTGTTGCGGTCGGAAGGGGCTCTTGAGCATGCGAGGGTGCAGTCACGACGGGCCGAGAACTGCCCAAAAGCGCCAAGAAAGCCACACGTAAGCCTGAGATTGCAGCTGTGGGCAACCTCACAGGCTCGCCCGGCTGTTGGAGGCTTGCCTCATGCGGCGAACCGACGCATGATCAGCGTTCGGGAGCCTCTGATGGGGAATCCCGGCCTCCACGATCTGATGGCCCCACCCTCAAGGAAGCCCTTTAGCTTGGCCCTCATTGGGCGCATTGTATTCGACTGTGTTTGGCATCCTGGAAGTTTCAGTCAATGAGCCAGGAGCCTGGGAGTGACGGCGATGACGACGCGAGGTGCTGTGGCTTGGCCCGGCTCTGGCGAGCCGCAGCATGGCAGCGAATCGCCATCCAATCGGCGCCGGAGCAGCAGACACGGCAGCGACGACCTCGATTGGCCTAGCTTGTGGCGCACGCTGTGGCGCCGCAAGGTGATTCCACTCAGCTGCCTGGTAATTGCGCTGACCGTAACAGATGCTCTGATCAGCCGCATGCCCGAAACTTTCGAGGCTGAGGCTCTGGTCATGCTGAACACGCCTCCCCCCCAGCCAGCGCTCAATAACCCGGTCGAGTCGGCGGCCCCGCCGTACGGGGGGTACGTGAACAACCAGATGCTCCTGATCACGTCCAGCAGTCTGGTTGGCGAGTTCGTGGACCGGCTCCAGCTGAACCTGCTGCCAGAGTTCAACCCAACCCTGCGCGAGGGCGGATCTTGGGCGCAGGCGCTGTTGATCGACCTCTTGCCCGAGAGATGGGCTGACAGGATCATTGGCGCCACGTCCGGTGTGGAGATGACCGATCTGCGCCAGTCTAGCTTCTTGCGAGACGAGATCGTCGCGGCGGTGACCGCCAGCATCAGCGTGTCTCAGGTACCGGACTCGACAACACTTAGCATCAAGTTCCTTTGCACCGACCCAACCTTGGCCGCAATTGGCGCCAACACCCTTGCAGATCTGTACTTGTCATACCAGCTGGCGACTAAGTTAGGGGCTTCCAACAAGGCGATCGCGTTCTTTGAGCCCGAGATAGAACGGTTGCGGGCTAGCTTGGCGGCGGATGAACAGGCGGTCCAGACCTATCGGAGCGAGAACGGTCTGGAAGGAGCCCGGCCGAGCGATCAGCAGGTGTCGGAGTTGACCACCCAGTTAGTGCTCTCGCGCAGCGAGACTGCGGAGAAGGAAGCGCGGCTACGCCAGGTCGAAAGCGCTTTGGCGTCCGACGTAGGCCTGCCTCAGGCGGCACAGATGCTGAACTCGGAGGTTTTGACCGCGCTGAACTTGCGGGCTATTGAACTGGACAAGGAGAGGGCGGAGCTGAGCGGCGAGCTGGGCCCCAAACATCCTCGGATGCACATTCTCCAGGCCGAGTTGAAGGCGCTCAACGACAGCAAGCGGCATGAAATTCGTCAGATCGCGCAGAACCTGAAGGATGAAGTACAGGTGAGCCGTTCGCGCGAGCGCGCCCTGGCCACCAGCATCGAGGCCATCAGAAGAAGCCTGGCCAATTACCAGGCGGCGGAGGTTGGGCTCGCGGCTCTCCAACGCCCTGCTAGTGCCGATCAGGCTTTGCTCGAGACCTATATCAACCGGTCGAAGGAGTTCGGCTCGCTGCTGAAAGCGCAAACGCCTGATGCTCAGATTATCTCGACGGCGCAACCGCCGAATGAAGCGGCCTACCCACGCCGACATCTGATCTTTGGCATTGTCGCGTTCAGCTCGCTGCTGCTTGGCGCGCTCGCCGCGTTCGGCCTGGAACGGCTGGACAGGAGCTTCCGCAGCTTCGAGCAGATTGAGGATCTGATTGGCTTACCTGGGTTGGGCCTACTGCCAACAATCACTGACCGCTCACCGGCGGACTACATATTGGGCAATCCGAACTCAGCTTTCGGCACGGCTGTGCGAAGGCTGCGCACCTCGGTGCTGCTAACTAGCACAGCCATGCCACCCAAGACCGTCCTGGTGACCTCATCGGTTCCAGGCGAAGGCAAGACCTCGCTGGCTGCGAGCCTGGCCAGAATCAACGCTCGTTCAGGCAAGTCTACCCTGCTCATCGACTGCGACCTGCGCTTGCCACGTGTTCACAGGGTGTTCGGGATCACCAATAAGCATGGACTAAGCGACGTTTTGCAGATGCGCCGCGACCCGAATGGGTCGTCATCCTGGACGAGCAGTCCGGCGCGCACATCATGCCGGCTGGCGGTGGGGCCTTCGATCCGGAAGCTTTGTTGGCTTCTGGCGAGATGGTTGAACTGCTCCTGCAAGCATCAGTTGCCTACGACCTGGTGATTTTGGACAGTCCGCCGGTGCTGAGCGTGGCGGACGCTCGAGTGCTGTCGAGCTTGGTCGACAAAACCGTATTTCTGGCTCAGTGGGGTAGCACCCCTCGCACGAGTGTGCTGATGGGTGTCAAGGAGCTGCTCGAAGCCGGCGCCGACATCGTCGGTGTAGCCCTCAGCCAGGTCGATGCGAAAAAGCACGCCAAGTACGGCTACCGCGACTACGGCGGGGACGTCAGGAGCTACGTGTCAGGGCGATGGGGGTAGCGATTCCCTGGTTGAGATTTTCGTGCCTAACGGGAAAAACGGCTGACCAGCGGATGGCCGGTCAGCAGGCTGACCAGATGCGCCGCCATCACCAGCGCGACCACCAGTGCCAGCATCTGGACCAGCGTGTAGGAGATCAGCGGCGGGTTGCCGAGTTCGCGCGGGCGGCGCTCCTGCCAGTTGGCGACGCCCGCCGCGCCCACCGCCAGGAGCATCAGGACCAGCGTGATGGTCAGGCTCATGACGGTGGGCGCTGGCGCGTCGCGGTCAGCCGGCGGTGGTCGGGTCGATCATCCGCTTGATCTCGGTGATCTTGCTGGCCGGAAAGCCGCTGATCTCGGCGTGCCGCTTGATCGCGGCCTCGTCCTTGGCGAGGTAGACGCAGAAGGTCTTGTCGGCGGCGACGTAGGATTCGACCCACTGAATGTCGGTCGGGCCGATCTCGGCGAGCGCCGCGTTCGACTTGGCGGCAGCGCCCTCGAGCTGCGCGCCGTCCAGGCTGCCGACCGCCGGCAGCTCGCGCTCGATGATGTACTTGCGCATGGCGACTCCCCTCTCGGTGGTTGCTTGTGCGCCCGCCCTTGCCAACGGCCGGCCACGGCGTGATCTTAGAGCCTGACGGTGGCTTTGGGGAGCTAGGCCTTGAGGGTCACAGCGCCGCGCGCGGCGGCAGCTTCGGAGCCGGTGGCATCAGGTCACGGCCGAGCCGGACTGCTCGGCTGGTTGCCGCTCCTGGTGATCGGCGCGGGCCTGGCGATCGGCCTCGTGCTCTGGGCAAAATGGGGCTTTCTGATCGCCTTCGAGACGCTCCGCAGCTATTGCTTTTGAACCTCGAGGCGAGCGGGCAGGGGTCATGACCGAACTCGAGCATCGCGGGCGTTGCCTCTGCGGGGCGCTGCGCTACCGGGCGGTCGGGGCGCCGAAGTGGATCGCCAACTGCCATTGCGAGAGCTGCAGGCGCGCGACCGGGGCGCCGATGGCGACCTACGCCGGCTTCGCCGCCGACCGTTTTTCCTACTTCGCCGGCATGCCGGTCGGCTTCCACTCGTCTCCGGGCGTGACGCGGAGCTTCTGCGGCCAATGTGGGACGCCGCTGACCTACGAGGGCGCACGCTGGCCGGGGGAGGTCCACGTCCTGGTCGGCACGCTCGACCGGCCGGAGGACTTCCCCCCGACCGGCAACGCTTTTGTCGAGGAGCAGCTGCCCTGGCTGCATCTGACCATGCCCGGACATGACGCCGCCGCGGGCTGAGCCGACCCGACATCCGGGCCCGTCCTGAGCTCGATGGCGGGCCGCTCGCCCCTCCTGCCCGCCGGCGCGGTTGCCCTTTCGGCCGCGCTCTGGGGCCTCTGGTGGCTGCCGCTGCGCGCGCTCGCAACGACCGGGCTGAGCGCACCGGCGCTCAACGCCGCTCTCTATGGTGCGATGAGCTTGGCGCTGCTGCCCTGGCTCTGGCGCCGGCGGCGCCGGCTCGCCGCGGGCGGCCTCCTGCTGCTCGGCGCCGGCGGCCTGTTCGGCGCTGCGCTGGTCAGCTGGAACCTCGCCCTGATCCTGGGCGAGGTCGTGCGCGTGACGCTCCTGTTCTATCTCGCGCCGATCTGGGCGACCCTGCTCGCGGTGGCACTGCTCGGCGAGCGGGTCGGCATGCTCCGCCTGATCTCGGTCCTGCTCGGGCTCGCGGGCGCGCTTGTGCTGCTCGGCTTCGGGGCCGGCCTGCCGCTGCCGCGCACGGCCGGCGATTGGCTGGGGCTCGCCGCCGGCCTCCTGTTCGCGCTCTCGATGACGCTCGTGCGCAAGGGCCAGTCGATCGAGGGTCTCGAGCAGACCGTGGTCTCCTGCGCCGCCGCCACGCTTTTGTCACTTCTGCTCATGGCCGTGCTGCCGGCGCCGGGATCGGGATCGATCGGGCCGGGCGTGCTCGCGTTCGTCGCGCTCGCCGCGCTCGCCTGGCTGCTGCCCTGCACCTGGCTCCTGCTCTGGGGCGCCCGATTTCTCGAACCTGGGCGGGTCGCGCTCCTGCTCCTGCTCGAGGTCGCCGTCGCCGCGGTCTCGGCGGCCCTGCTCGCGGGCGAGCCGTTCGGCGTCCGCGAGGCCGCGGGCTGCCTCCTGATCCTCGCCGCCGGCGCGATCGAAGCCCTGGCCGAGCTCCGCGCCAGGCGCTCGATCCCGGCTCATTCCGCTTGACGCCCGATCGGACCAGGACCAGTTTTCCCGGTCGGCGCCGCGAGCGAGCGGCGACCATCTGAGGCCGGACATGTTTGACGGGGTCGTGAGTCGGCGGGCGGATCGAGCCCGGCGGTGGCGTGGCTGCCTTGCGGCCTGGTTCGCCGCCCTGCTGGCGATCGCGCCGGTCGTTCCTCCGGCCTTGCCCATCGATCTCGGCGCCGCCAATCTCCGCAGCGACGGCGCGACCGAGCCCGCCGCGCGGCTGGAACCGGCGCAGCCGGCGGGCTTCGGCATCCTGTCGCGGCCATTGCCGGTCGAGACGGCATTCGGACCGGCCGCGGCCAAATCGCCCCTGCATCAACCGGCGGCGGCCGACCGGTGGCTGGTCGCAGCCGACGCCGTCGAAGCGCCGAAAGAGCCCGCGCGGGTCTTCCACCGCAGCTCCGTCGGCACCGCACGGACCCCGACCGGCCCGCCCTTTTGAGCATCGAAGGTGGCGCCGCGGCCGACTCGCCGCGGTCGAACTCTCAAGATGTGATCTTTGCGGTCCAGGGCGATGGAAGCTCTTGTCCTGCTCGCGGCGGTGACCGCGATCAACCTGGCGGCGTTCGTGCTCCTCGATCTCCTGACCGGCCCGGCGCCCTGGCGGCGTAAGGCCGGCTGGGCCGCTCTGGTGATCGGTCTGCCGCTGCTCGGCCCGCTGCTCTGCTACTGGCGCGGCCCCGCGGCGGCGCCCGGACGCAAGCGGCGCCAGGTCAGGCCGGGAGACCCGCCGGGCTCCTGATCCCGCTCTCGGGACCGCACCTACGATGGGCTCCTCCGATGAGCATCCTGCGCAGTTTCCGGTTCATTCCGGACGACACCCGGATTCCGTTCGTCCGCTACCAGTATCTGGCCTACGCCGTCTCGAGCGCCCTGATCCTCCTGACGCTGATCCTGCTGCCAATCCGAGGTCTGAACCTCGGGATCGATTTCAAGGGCGGCAGCCTGATCGAGGTCGGCATGCCGGGCCCGGCCGACCTCGCGGCGATGCGCTCGACCCTCGACAGCCTCGGCCTCGGCGACGTCGCGCTGCAGGAGTTCGGAACCCCCTCGGATGTCCTGATCCGGATCGCGCGCCAGACC
This sequence comes from uncultured Alphaproteobacteria bacterium, assembly GCA_963757395.1. Taxonomy (GTDB): domain Bacteria; phylum Pseudomonadota; class Alphaproteobacteria; order Geminicoccales; family Geminicoccaceae; genus DATAOG01. Next base: position 175,284 of record CAVWRK010000016.1, on the reverse strand, counting down.
GGCGACGAGCCGGCGCAGCTGGCAGCCGTCAACAAGGTCAAAGCCGCGCTCGCCGATCACTTCGGCCAGGATCTCAGCTACCGGCGGGTCGAGTTCGTCGGCCCCAAGGTCAGCGCGGATCTGCTGTGGGGTGGCACGCAGGCGATGGCCTATGCGCTGCTCGCCATCCTCGCCTACGTCTGGTTCCGCTTCGAATGGCAGTTCGCGGTCGGCGCCGTGGTCGCCCTGATCCACGATGCGGTCACGACGATCGGCGTGTTCGCGCTGTTCGGCATGGAATTCAACCTCACGACGATCGCCGCGATCCTGACGATCATCGGCTACTCGATCAACGACACGGTGGTGATCTACGACCGGGTGCGCGACAACCTGCGCCGTTACAAGGCAATGCCGCTGCCCGACGTGATCGACCGCTCGGTCAACGAGACCCTCGCGCGCACGGTCATGACCTCGCTGACGACGGTCCTGGCCCTGGTCGCTCTGGTCCTGTTCGGCGGTCCGGTGGTCCGCGGCTTCACGATCGCGATGATCTGGGGCGTCGTGGTCGGCACCTACTCCAGCGTCTACGTTGCCTCGCCGATGATCATCCACCTCAACCTCCGCCGCGAGGCGCCGGAAACGCCGGCCGCGGGGTCGGCCTGACGCGGCGCCGCATCCGGGCTGGCGCCGGGCGTCTCGACAGCTATAACCGGACCGGTCCGGGTTGCGGAGGATCCTGATGTACGACTACGTCATCGTCGGCGCCGGCTCGGCCGGCTGCGTGCTCGCCCGCCGCCTGAGCGAGCTCGGCGATGCCAGGATCCTGCTGCTCGAGGCCGGCCCGCCCGATCGCGACCGCTTCATCCACATGCCGGTCGGCTTCTACAAGATGACCACCGGGCCACTCACCTGGGGCTATCGCACAGCGCCGCTCCGCCAGGCCGGCGACCGCCAGATGATCTTCCCGCAAGGGCGCGTGCTGGGCGGCGGCAGCTCGATCAACGCGATGGTCTATACCCGCGGCCACGCGTTCGACTATGACGAATGGGCCCAGGACGAGGGCTGCGCCGGCTGGTCCTACGCCGAGGTTCTGCCGTACTTTCGCCGCGCCGAGGACAACGAGCGCCTGGCGAACCGCTATCACGGCAGCGGCGGGCCGTTGGGTGTGTCCGACCCGATCAGCCCGCACGAGCTGAGCAAGGTCTTCGTCCGGGCGGCGCAGGAAGCGGGCTTGCCGTATAATCCCGACTTCAACGGCGAGCGTCAGGAGGGCTGCGGCCTCTATCAGGTGACCCAGCGCGGCGCCAGGCGCTGCAGCGCCGCCGTCGGCTACCTCCGGCCGGCCATGAGGAGCGGCAACGTGAGCGTCGTGACCGGTGCGCAGGCGACCCGGCTGCTGATCGAGCGCGGGCGCGCGGTCGGCGTCGAATATGTCCGGGGCGACAGCGGCGGCCTCGAGACCGCGCGCGCCGAGCAGGAGGTCGTGGTCGCGAGTGGCGCCATCGGCTCGCCCCGGCTCCTGCTGCTGTCCGGGATCGGGCCCGCGGACGAGCTGCAGGCGGTCGGGATCAGGCCGGTCCACGATCTGCCGGGCGTCGGCAAAAACCTGCAGGACCACATCGACGTCTACGTGATCAACGAGCTCGCCGGGCCGTACAGCCTCGACCGCCACACCCGGCCGCACCGGATGCTCTGGGCCGGGCTGCAATACGCCTTGTTCGGCAGTGGCCCGGTGACCTCGAACCTCGCCGAGGGCGGTGCCTTCTGGTACGTCGACCGGGACCAGCGCTCGCCCGACATCCAATGCCACTTCCTGCCGGGCGCCGGCCTCGAGGCGGGCGTGCCGCCGCTCGACGGCTACGGCTGCACGCTGAACTCCTGCCATCTGCGCCCCAGAAGCCGCGGCAGCGTCCGGCTGCAGAGCGCCGATCCCAAGGCCCCGCCGCTGATCGACCCCAACTACTGGGCCGAGCCCTACGACTTCGAGATGTCGCTGCGCGGCTTCGAGCTCGCCCGCGAGATCATGGCCCAGCCCGCCTTCCGCCCCTACCTCAAGCGCGAGCACCTGCCGGGCGCCGGGGTCAGGACGCGCCAGGAGCTCGAGGCCTACGCGCGCCGCTTCGGCAAGACCGACTACCACCCGGTCGGCAGCTGCAAGATGGGCGTGGACGGGCTCGCGGTGGTCGATCCCGAGCTTCACGTGCGCGGGATCGAGCGGCTGCGGGTGATCGATTCCTCGATCATGCCGCGGCTGATCAGCTCGAACACCAACGCCGCCTCGATCATGATCGGCGAGAAGGGGGCCGATCTGATCAAGGGCAACCGCGCCCAGCCGCTGGCCGCCTAGCGACGGGCGTCAGGCAGGCTCGTAGTCGATCACCAGCACCTGGTCGACGTGCGGGCGCAGCAGCGCGGAAAAGGCCTGATGCGCGGGATGCGGCAGATAGGCGTCACGTCCGGCAGCGCTCGCGAAAGTGAGGAAAAAACAGTGCGAGAAGCCCTGAGCCTTGCCTTCCGGGCTGCAGTTGGTGCCCCACTCCAGGGCCTGGATCGCCGAAATGCTGGCCTGCAGCCCGGTAAAGGCGGTCTCGACCTCACGAATGGTCGTGTCCGCCGTTCCGGGCTTGAAGCGGATCAGCACGACGTGGCGCAGCAGCATGGTCATGGTCTCCTCTCGCCCTTGGGTGGTGTTGACCGGCATACTGTGCCAAGCCAGGCGAAGCCAGGCCAGGAGGGAGAAGGATGAAGCTCAGGACCGATCTGCCGCTCGCGGCCGCCAGCACCATCATCGAGCGCGCGCTCGCGGCCGGCCGGGCGGCGGGCATGGCGCCGCTCACGGTCGCGGTGCTCGATGCCGGTGGCCATCTGGTGGCGCTGGCGCGGGAGGACGGCTCGGGCATCCTCCGCCCGGCGATCGCCGAGGGCAAGGCCTGGGGCGCGCTCGGCATGGGCGAATCGAGCCGCGGGCTTCGCGACCGCCTGGGCGACCGGGTGGCGTTTCAGGCAGCACTCGCGGCGGCCTCGGGCGGCCGCTTCGTCGCTGTGCCGGGCGGTGTCCTGATCCGGGATGGCGCGGGTGCGGTGATCGGCGCGGTCGGGATCAGCGGCGACTCCTCCGAGAAGGACGAGTATTGCGCGATCGAGGGCATCCGGGCTGCGGGCCTGACGCCAGAACCCGCCGAGCCCGATTCCAACTGGCAAGGCGATCGGCGCTGAGCCAGCCGAACGGGTGCGAAGCAACAAATCCGCGGGGTCGGCGACCGACCGGGGGTGCCGCCGACCAGCAGCTTCGATCTGAGGGCCAGTCGGGGCGGCGCAACGAGTACCAAAAAGATCGAATTCGGGAAGGCTGACGTCATGGCCGCGAATGAAAGCGCACGCACCACCAAGCTCCATGACCGGACAAGCGATGCGGTGCGGTCGAGCAGGCGTTTTTGGCCCAGCTTATCGCGCGCGAACCAAGCCGCCGCCGTTTACGGCAGCAAGGGCCCGGATATCTCCTGCGGCGGCTGGTAGTCTTCGATAAAGTATTTCAGCAGGTTGGCCATCGAATAGCGCTCTTCCACGGCAACATGGATCGGGGAATGCGCCATGACGCCCTTCTGCACCTCGCGCAAAGGCGCCGGCAAGTCCAGCTCGGCCAGTTCGCCGGTCTCGATGCGACGTTCTATGGCAAAACTGCCAATCAAGGCCTCCAGAGTGATCAATTTCTCCAAACGGTCAACCTGGATTTCGGCCATGGCAACCGAGTCTGGAAACGGCGCCGAGATATCCTCGTGACCTTCTGCCTGGAAACTCGCCGTCAAGGGCGTGACCGGCTGCCCATTCAGCACCGCTTCCCGAGCAAGGCTGGTCATCCAGTAGGAGACGTTTCGCGTGTAAAGACCATCAAACTTTGTCGGATCCCCGCTGACAAAGCCGGACGGCAGATCGCTGTAGGGCCGCGCCATGACCTTCAGGCCCCGGCTTTCAACGGCAATGGCCATTACGCCCAGCGCCTGGCGGAACTGATCCATCTCGAGGGTCAGTTGGGTGGGGTCCCATTCGGTGACACTCAGCATGCTGTCGGTATCGACATCGACCATAGGGCTGACCGGAACGGCATTGCTGTACTCGGTGAGGGTTCCGTCAAGGCGCTGCAGACTGGTTTCAACCGCCGCCAAGACATCTCCTGCCACACGCAGGCTCAAAAAATCCTGGAGATCTCGCGGCCCGCCCTTTTCGCCGACATTGCCCCAAAGTCTACTGTTCTTCAGCAGAAACTGCATCTGACCCTGCACGCTACGCTTGTTGGCGGTCGTCGCAATCTTCATCGCGGTGCTGGATATCGGCGAAGGATTCGCCCTGTAGCCTTCCATGACCAGCGCCAGGGCAACTTTCGATTTGGCCAAAAGTGTTTCGAACCGCATGGCCACAATCGCCGCTCTTGCGATGGAGATGAAATTGTGGGTCATCAAGGTGGTCGCCTCGCCGGCACCGACCTCGAAACCGGGCGTATCGTAAAGGCTGACCGTGAGCTTGTTGTTCATGGTCAGATCCGCATCGCCAACCGAACCGCCATCCTCGATGTCAGCCGGGATCTGATTGGAGTTGACGCGGGAGACAAGAGTCTCAGCCAAACCAAGCGATGCCCCGGAAAAACCTTTGGCATAGCTGTTGACGAGCAACGCCCAGGTGGCGCGGATGACGCCAGTCGTTAAAATCGGCCTGGATCCATCTCCGATGCTGGTCGCTTCCTGAAAGACATTGACACGATTCCATCGTTCTATCTCTTCTTGCGGCAAGATCACGTCGACGTCCTGGCCATACATCGTGTTGACGCCATAGGCGGGAATGTGGTTGTCGACGTAGCGCTGGATGACCTGCCTCGCCGCCTTGATCCTGGTCATGCCCGCCGGGCTGATGCCGATATCGGCACGATTTTCAGCAATCCGCACCACCTCGTCCAGGGTCAGATCATGGCCGTTCAGCAGGATCGTCTCCCGGCCTTGTGCAACCGCCTGCGAGGTGTGAAGAAGAGTGCCAAGGGCAAAGGTGAGGCAGCCTGTCAAAACCCATCGTCCGGCAAAAACGAGAGCAATTCTGATCGCTTCAGCTGATGTGGGACGCGCTCCCGCATGCTTCATCCGAAATCCCCCCCATGCCGGTTCCTGAAGGCGCACCATGCGTCGCCCCGGCGCGCCAGGCAAGGCTTCGAGGGGCTCGAACCAGCCCAGGGTTCGCGGAGACCTGCTTCCTCACGCTTTGCTCCTGAGATGGCCGATGGACGACACGGAGTCACGAGATCAGCATCGACGAGCAGACGGTCCGGTCGATCTTCGCCGGCCTCGAGCATGGCGACGGCGACGCCTTTTTCGCGCATGTCGCCGATGAGGTCGATTGGACGGTGATGGGGACCCACCCGCTTGCCGGTCACTACCCCTTCAAAGCCGCCTTCCAGGCGGGTACGTTCAGCAAGCCCGGCGAGGTGCTCGCCGAGGGCACGCAGCTGCGAGTCGTCAACGTCATCACCGCGGGCGACACGGCGGTGGTCGAGCTCGTCTCCGACGCCACGGCGCGCAACGGCATGCGCTTCGACAACCATTATTGCTGGGTCGTCCGCTTCGCTGGCGACAGCATCGTCGAGGTGCGCGCCTACCTCGACTCCGCGCTGGTCGCCGAGCTGTTCCGCCAGAACCCGGTGTGAACGCATGGCCTTTGCCGGCCAACATAGGAGCGCGCCGGCCGGGATCAGCCACCTTGGGTTCGGAAGGCGTCCCGGTAGGTATCGCGCAACGAGTTCTTCTGGACTTTGCCCATGCTGTTGCGCGGCAGCTCGTCGACGAACACCACCTTCTTCGGGGTCTTGAACCCGGCGAGCTGGCTGCGGGCGGCGGCGATGATCGCCTCGGCATCGAGCGCGCCGGCGCCGTCCCGGCGCTTGACCACGGCCAGCACGCCCTCGCCGAAATCCGGATGCGGCACGCCGATCACCGCCAACTCCTGAACCCCCTCGAGCGCGTCGATCACGCCCTCGATCTCCTTGGGATAGATGTTGAGGCCGCCCGAGATGATCAGGTCCTTGGCCCGGCCGACGATCGTGACGTAGCCGTCGGGGTCGATCCGGGCGATGTCGCCGGTGACGAAGAAGCCATCGGCGCGGAACTCCTCCTGCGTCTTCTCGGGCAGGCGCCAGTAGCCCCGGAACACGTTCGGCCCGCGGACCTCGAGGACGCCCGTCTCGCCGGCTCCCAGCACGCGCCCCTCCCCGTCCGCGACCCTGACCTCGACCCCCGGCAGCGCCGGGCCGACGGTGCCCGCACGCCGCTCGCCATGGAGCGGGTTGGAGGTGTTCATGCCGGTCTCGGTCATGCCGTAGCGCTCGAGGATGCGCTGACCCGTGCGCGCCTCGAAGGCATGGAAGGTTTCTTCCAGCAGCGGCGCCGAGCCAGAGGTGAAGAGCCGCATGTGGGCGCTGGCGGCGGCCGTGAACTCCGGGCGCGCCAGCAGGCGGACGTAGTAGGTCGGGACGCCCATGGTCACGGTCGCGCGTGGTAGCGCTTCCAGCACCGCGCCGGGCTCGAAGCGCTGCAGGAAGATCATGCCGCCGCCGGCCAGGAGCGTCGTGTTGATCGCCACGAACAGGCCGTGGGTATGGTAGATCGGCAGCATGTGCAGGAGCACGTCGGCCGCGGTGAAGCCCCAGGCAGCGCGCAAGGTGAGAGCGTTGGACGTGAGATTGCCGTGGCTCAGCATCGCCCCCTTGGCGCGCCCGGTGGTGCCCGAGGTATAGAGGATCGCGGCCAGGTCGTCGGCGCTCCGCCCAACCGTCTCGAACGCCGCCGGTGAGCCTGTCGCGGCATCGCTGAGCGCGCCCCGGCCCTCGCCATCGAGGGTCAGCACGCGGGCATCGCCCGCGCTCCCCAGGCCCCCGATGCCGGCCGCCCGCTCCGGATCGCAGACGATCACCGCCGGCTCGGCGTCGCCGAAGAAATAGTCGAGCTCGGGCAGCGTGTAGCCGGTGTTGAGCGGCAGGTAGACCGCACCCGCGCGCAGGCAGGCGAGATACAGGAAAACCGCCTCGGGGCTTTTTGCCACCTGGACCGCGACCCGGTCGCCCGGGGCCACGCCCGCAGCCGCGAGCAGGTTCGCGATCCGGCCGGTGATCGGGTCGAGCGCACTCCAGGCATAGTCCCGACCATCCAGCGTCTCGAGCATCAGCGCCGCCGGATCGGCGGGCGCGCTGGCGCGGATTTTCGCATACAGATTGGCACTCATCGGGCTCTCTCGATGGCAAGCGCGGGCGATCGCCCAGTCTGCCGCCTCGAGCCGGGAGCGCAAGCCTGCTTGTCAGGCGATCACCCGGGCGCCGCGGCCGGCAGGCGGATGACGGCCCGCAGGCCGCCTTCCGGCCGGTTCGCGAGCTCGATGTCGCCGCCATGGCCGCGCACGATCGAGCGCGCGATCGCCATGCCGAGCCCGATGCCGCCGGTCTCGAGCGAGCGCGACTCCTCGAGCCGGACGAAGGGCGCGAACACGCGCTCGAAGTCCGCCGCGGAGATGCCGGGACCGTCGTCGTCGATCACGATCCGGAGCGCCGCCGCTCCAGGCTCGAGCGCCACCCGCGCGCGCAGGCCATAGGCGACCGCGTTCTCGATCAGATTGCGCACCGCCCGCTTGAGGCTGACCGGGCGGCAGGCATAAGGCAATCGCTCGGGGCCGCTGAAGGCGACCTCCTGGCCGAGGTCGGCGAGATCGGCACAGACGCTGTCGACCAGCGCCGCGAGATCGACCGTCCGGGTGTCCTCGGCAGCCGCCTCCTCGCGAGCAAAGGCAAGCGTCGCCTCGGTGATCCGCTGCATCTCGTCCAGGGTTTCGAGGATCCTGGTCCGGGTCTCCTCGTCCTCGACGAACTCGGCGCGCAGGCGAAGCGTCGTGATCGGCGTGCGCAGATCGTGGCTGATCGCCGCCAGCATGCGGGTCCGGTCCTGGACGAAGCGCTGCAGCCGGCCGCGCATGCGGTTGAAGGCGCGCATGGTCTGGCGGACGTCGAGGGGGCCGTGCTCGGCGATCGCCGGCACCGTCTCGCCGCGCCCGAGCCGCTCGGCCGCCGCCGCCAGCTCGGCCATCGGCCGGGTGATCCGCCGGACCATCAAGGTCACGATCAGCGACAGCGCGACCGCGGTCACCACCATGGCGAGCAGGGCCGCAGGGGTCCAGCGCGGCGGCGGGTCGGGCACCGCGAAGCCGGCGTTCAGCCAGCGCCCGTCGGTGAGGCGGGTCGAGATCATCAGGTCGGCCGGCGGCAGGCGGTGATGCCAGCGCGCGCGCCAGCGGGCGGCGCGCGCCGGTGTGACCTCCCCGGCGCGGGCGATCTCGCCGACCGCCGCGATCCGCTCGTCCCGCTGGGCGTCGTCGTCGCGCGACCAGAAATGCTGGTCGTCCTTGCCGAGATCGATCAGCACCTCGCGCGTCAGGCCGTCGTCGAGCAGGCTGACCAGGCGCTGGCGCAGCCAGCTGTCGCCGTCGGCGTCGGCCGGCGCGACCGCGCTCTGATCGCTCAGCCAGAAGCGCAGCTGGCGGCTGCTCGCGCTGCGCAGGATCTGGTCGTGCAGGGATGCCGGCGTGTTCTCGATCAGGCGCACGATCGAGGCGGTCCGGGCCAGGATATGGCCGCGCTCGGCGGTCTGGAGAGCGGCCCAGCGCTCGTCGGCGAAAATCAGGTAGCTCGCCGATTGGGCGAGCACCAGAGCCAGCAGCAACAGCGCGATCATCTGGCCGGCCAGACGCCGCGGCCAGAGCCGCCTGAGCCAGGCGGGGATGCGCCTCATCCGCGCGCGACCTCGGCGGTCAGCATGTAGCCGCCGCCCCAGACGGTCTTGATCAGGCTCGGCTCCTTGGGGTCGGCCTCGATCTTCTTGCGCAGCCGGCTGACCTGGTTGTCGATGCTGCGGTCGAACACATTGGCGGCCCGCCCGCGGGTCAGGTCGAGCAGCTGGTCGCGGCTCAAGACCATGCGCGGGTGGTTGAGCAGCGCGCTCAGCAGCAGGAACTCGGCGGTGCTGAGCGGGATCGCGACCCCGTCTTCGCCGACCAGCTCGCGCCTTGCGACCTGCAGCACCCAGCGGTCGAAGCGCAGCGCCTCGGCGTCGACCGGCTGGCGCTGCCGCGGCAGGCTGTGGGTGCGCCGGAGGACGGCCTTGATGCGCGCCAGCAGCTCGCGCGGGTTGAACGGTTTCACCAGGTAGTCGTCGGCGCCCATCTCGAGCCCGATCACCCGGTCGGTGTCCTCGGCCATCGCGGTCAGCATGATTACCGGCCGGTCGGAGGTGGCGCGCAGATGCCGGCAGAGCGACAGGCCGTCCTCGCCCGGCATCATGATGTCGAGCACCACCAGATCGATCGCGCTCGCCTCGAGCAGCTTGCGCGCCTTGGCGGCGGTCTCGGCGGCGCTGACGCGAAACCCGTGCTTGGCGAGATACTTCGCCAGCAGGTCGCGAATCTCGCGATGGTCGTCGACCACCAGGATATGCGCAGACGATTCCATTCGGACCTCGCGCCCCTTTCGTCGAGCCAGCAGTATGGCGCGAACGGCCGCGGGCGAGGCGGCCAATTTTGTATCAAACCATGTCGGTCCCGACGCTCGTCACACTTGCTGACACTTTCGCCTCTGGCCAACGAACTCCGGGGACATTCGGCTGTTCTAATCGCCGTCGTTGCAGGCAGGACGTGGGCTGGCCGCGCGCTGCCGACGATACGAGGAGACGAACATGACGATCAATCGTTCGAGACTCGTTGCCGTGGCCCTTGCCGCGCTGCCGTTGCTCGGCACGCCCCTGGTCGCGGCCGCCGATGCGCCCTGGCAGGGCAGCCCTGGCCATTCCCAATACGCCTTCCCGGGCCGCGGCGTGGTCCCGATCCCCGCAGATGCGCCCTGGCATGGGCAGGGCGGTTCGGGGCAGGGTGGCCCCGACCGCTGGGACCATGGCGGGCCCGGCCGGAGCATCGCCCCGATCCAGCGCGGCCGCCAGGTCGTGGTCGTCCCAGCACCCCGGATCCGCCACTACCGCGACGTCGTGGTGATCAGGCCCTACGGTCACATCTACCCCGGCTACGGCCGCTTCCGCAGCGATGACAGCGCCTACAAGTGGCTCGCGTTCACCGCCATCACGCTCAAGGTGCTCGACAGCCTCGACCAGGCGCAGGAGCGGGCCCTCGAGGCGGCGCAGGTCCAGGCGACCTCGGCCCCGATCGGCGAGGGGATCACCTGGCACGAAGGCGGCGCCTCGGGCGCGGTGACCGCGGTCCGCGACGGCACCAGCACGCTCGGCCGCTACTGCCGCGAGTTCCAGCAGAACGTGACCATCGGCGGCCGGAGCGAGCAGGCCTACGGCACCGCCTGCCAGCAGCCCGACGGCGCCTGGGAGGTGGTCGCGACCGGCGACTGAGCCCCTCACGACCCGGAGGCGATCGGCCCGGACGGCTGCCCGTCCGGGCTTTTTGCCGTCGCCGCGGCCGCCAGCGCAAGAGCCTGCCCGCAGTTGCGCCCGGCCATCCGACCCGCCGGCCCGGGAAAATTGTATCAAACTGTGTCAGGGCTGCCGGTTAGGACACTTGCCGACACTTTCGGGCTGGGTTTGACGAACTTCCCTGACGTTTATTTGTTTCCATGCGGGTCATCGGAACGACAGCAACCCAAGGGGTTCGGAGATGACCAGGACAACCAAGCTTCTACTGACGACCGGTGCGCTCGCGCTCGGCGTCACCGCCTTCGCGGGCGCCAGCCTGGCCGATGGCAGCTGCGGCTGGCACCGCGGCGGCGGCCACCAGGGCGGGTTTGGCGGCGGCCACTCGGGCGGCTTCGGCGGCGGCCTGTTCGAGACGTTCGATACCAACCACGACGGCAAACTCACTCAGGACGAGATCGACCAGGTACGCCAGGCCCGCTTCACGGAATTCGACAAGAACGGGGACGGCCAGCTGTCGCTCGAGGAGTACCAGGCGCTCTGGCTGGACGCCATGCACCGGTATATGGTGCGCTCTTTCCAGGCGCTCGATGTGAACGGCGACGCGGCGATGACCGAGGAGGAGTTCACGGCGCGCTTCAGCCATGTCGTCGAGCGGCTCGACACCAACGGCGACGGCCAGGTGACCGAGGACGAGCTGCACCACCGGTTCCACGGCCGGATGCAGGAGCGGGACGGCGATGATCGCGATGGCGATCGGGGCTGACCGCCACCGCCACCCGCGATCCCCGAGTGGGGCGACCGCCGTCGGGACCCACCCGGCGGCGGGGCCGCCACCGGCAGCCATCCCATGACGCCGGCGACCGTACGGCGATCACCAGGTATCAGGAGGCAATGCATGCATCAGGACATCATCGATCTGTACGACGACTACACCCACGCGCGCCTCGACCGGCGGCTCTTCATGGACCGCCTGGCGGCGCTTGCGGGCGGTAGCGCCGCGGCGGTGGCGCTGCTGCCGCTGCTGCGGTGCAACTACGCCGAGGCGGCGATGGTCGCGGCCGACGATGCCCGCCTGCGGACCGAGCAGATCACCTTTCCGGGCGCGAGCGGCGAGGTGAAGGCCTATCTCGCACGCCCGGCGGACGCCGGCGGCAAGCTGCCGGGTGTTGTCATCCTGCACGAGAACCGCGGCCTCAACCCGTACATCGAGGACGTCGCGCGGCGGGCGGCGCTCGCGGGCTTCGTGGCGCTCGCCCCGGACTTCCTGTCGCCGATCGGCGGCACGCCCGCGGATGAGGACGAGGCGCGCCGGATCATCACCCGGGTCGATCCGGAGGACAACATCGCCAATGCGGTGGCCGCGGTCGGCTACCTCGAGGCCCAGGACACGACCACCGGCAAGGTCGGCGTGATCGGCTTCTGCTGGGGCGGCACGCTCGCCAACCAGGTCGCGGTCAACTCGCCCGAGGTCAATGCCGTGGTCGCCTTCTACGGTGGTCAGCCGAAGACCGAGGACGTCGCCAAGATCAAGGCGCCGCTGCTCCTGCACTACGCCGGGTTGGACAAGCGGACCAACGCCGGCATCGCGGACTACGAGAAGGCGCTCAAGGCCAACCAGGTCGACTACACGATCTATGTGTATGAGGGGGTCAACCACGCCTTCCACAACGACACCAGTCCGGCACGCTACGACAAGGCCGCGGCCGAGCTCGCCTGGTCGCGGACGATCGATTTCCTGAAGCGGCATCTCGCCGGCTGAGCCCGAGGAGGGCGAAGACGATGCTTAGCTGGACCTGGACCGGTTGGATGATGGCGGCGGCGCTCGTGGCCGCCCCGGCGCTTGCCGCCGACCAGGTGCAGGTCTTCGATCTGCCCGAGGGCGCCCACCCGCACGACGTCGCCCCGGCACCCGACGGCAAGGTCTGGTACACGGCGCAGGGCCAGGGCGCGCTCGGCATCCTGGATCCCTCGACCGGCGCCCTCGAGCAGGTGCCGCTCGGCGACGACTCGGCGCCCCACGGCGTGATCGCGGGGCCCGACGGCAAGGCCTGGATCACCGACGGCGGCCAGAACGCGATCGTGAGCTTCGACCCCGGCTCCCGGAAGGTCACGGTCTATCCCCTGCCCGCGGACGGGGACTACGCCAATCTCAACACCGCCGCCTTCGACGGCCACGGCATTCTCTGGTTCACCGGCCAGGGCGGCATCTACGGCCGGCTCAATCCGGCCAGCGGTGAGATGCAGGTGTTCGATGCCCCCAAGGGGCGCGGTCCCTATGGCATCACCGCGACGCCGGCGGGCGAGATCTACTTCGCCTCGCTCGCCGGCAGCTACGTCGGCCACATCGATACCAGGACCGGTGCGGCGACGGTGATCGAGCCGCCGACCCCTCGTCAGGGTGCCAGGCGGGTCTGGGCGGACTCCAAGGGCCAGATCTGGGTCAGCGAGTGGAACGCCGGCCAGGTCAGCCGCTACACGCCTTCGACCGGCGCCTGGCGGAGCTGGCGGCTGCCCGGCGCCGCGCCCCGGACCTACGCGGTCTACGTCGACGACCGGGACATCGTCTGGCTCAGCGACTTCGGCGCCAACGCGGTCGTCCGTTTCGACCCGGCGACCGAGACCTTCACGAGCTTCCCCGGCAGCGCGCCCGGCGCCGACGTGCGCCAGATCCTCGGCCGCCCGGGCGAGATCTGGGCGCCGGAATTGGGCACCGACCGGCTGATGTTGATCCGCAGCGATGCCGGCTAGACCAGGCCACGGCCCGGCACGATGGTTGTGGACCAGAGTCGCGCACGATGCTTTCTTAACCGCGACGGCAGACGCTGCGGCCGACGTTTGCGCGCAGCGGGCGGCGGCGCCGGGCGTCGCGTGCCAGGAGTGAGGCGGTGTCGGTAGGCAAGCAGCTCGTGATTGGTGGCATCCTGCTGCTGATCGTCGGCGCCGCCGGCTTTGCCTATCATCGGATGGCGGTCGACGGCGAGGCGGCGGCGGCCGTCGGCCGGGGGCCGAGCGCGGTGCCGGTCGAGATCACGACCGCGGCCGCCGGCACCATGCGTGAGCGGATCGAGGCGGTCGGCACCACGCTGGCGCGCCAGGCGGTCGACATCGTCGCGCTGAGCGCGGGCCGGGTCGCCGAGATCGACCTCAAGCCTGGTCAGCAGGTCGATGCCGGCGCGGTGCTGATCCGGCTCGACGACCGGATGGAGCAGGCGGCGGTCGCCGAGGCGCAGGCAGCACTCCGCGAGGCCGAGCTGGCGCTCGAGCGTGCCCAGAAGCTGCGGACCGGCAACACGGTCGCGCAGGCGACCGTGGACCAGCTCCAGGCGGCCTTCGACGGCGCCCAGGCGCGGCTCGCCGCGGCCGAGAAGCAGCTCAGCGATCGCACCGTCCGGGCGCCGTTCGCGGGCATCATCGGGATGCGCCGGATCGACGTCGGCGCGCGGGTCGACGAGGACACGGTGCTGACCACCCTCGACGATCTGGCGGAGCTCGAGATCGAGTTCAGCGTGCCGGAGGTCTACTTCGGCCGGGTGCGCCGGGGCCAGCCGGTGAGTGCCACCAGCGCGGCGTTCGCGGGCCGGAGCTTCGAGGGCCGGATCGCCACCATCGATACCCGCGTCGGCCAGGTCTCGCGCGCGTTCCGAGTGCGCGCGGTGATCCCCAACCCGGACCTGGTCCTGCCGGCGGGCATGTTCATGCACGTCACCGTGGTCCTGGAGGAGCGGCCGGCGGTGCTGATCCCCGAGCAGGCGGTGCTGGCCGAGGGCGACAGCACCTACGTGTTCAAGGTGCGGGACGCGCAGGCGGAACGCCAGGAGGTGCGGCTCGGCCAGCGCGAGGCCGGCACCGTCGAGGTGCTGGACGGGCTCGCGGTCGGCGACGTGATCGTCCAGAGCGGCCTGCAGCGGCTGCGCGACGGGGTCGCGGTCAAGGTCGCGGGCGAGGCCGCGGACGCCCCGCCGTCCGCGCCCGAGAGCGGCGGATGAGCGTTTCCGACTTCTGCATCAAGCGGCCGGTGTTCGCGGCCGTCCTCAGCATGCTGATCGTGGTCCTGGGCATCGCGTCGCTGCTGCGGCTGCCGATCCGCGAGCTGCCGGACGTCGATTCGGCGATCATCAGCGTCAACACCAGCTACACCGGCGCGGCGCCCGAGATCGTCGATACCGACATCACCGCGCCGATCGAAGGCACGATCGCCGGCATCGCCGGGGTCAAGACGATCTCGTCCACGAGCCAGCGCGGTGGCGCGCGCACGGTGATCGAGTTCGAGCCGGGCCGCAACATCGAGGAGGCGGCCAACGACGTGCGGGACGCCGTGGCCAGGGTGCGGACCAAGCTGCCGACCGAGGTCGACGAGCCGCGGATCACCAAGAACGACAGCAATTCCGATCCGGTGATGCGGATCGCGATCACCAGCGATCGGCTGAGCCCGGCCGAGATCACCGACTTCGTCGAGCGCTTCCTCGTCGACCGACTGGCAACCCTGGACGGCGTCGCTCAGGTCCAGATGTACGGTGAGCGGCGCTACGCGATCCGCATCTGGCTCGACCGGCGGGCGATGGCGGCGCGCAACCTCACGGTCGACGACGTCGAGAGCGCGCTCGAGCGCAACAACGTCGAGCTGCCGGCCGGCGAGCTCAAGTCGACGCTCCGGCAGTTCACCGTCCGCTCCGACACGCGGCTGTCGACCCCCAAACAGTTCGAGAACATCGTCCTCGAGCGGATCGACGGCTACCCGGTCCGGCTCGGCGACATCGCCAGGGTCGTGCGCGGGGCCGCAGGACGACCAGACGCTGGTCCGCTCGGACGGGCGCGAGGCGGTGGGCGTAGCCGTGCTCCGGCAGTCGCAGGCCAACACGATCGCGATCTCGAACCGCGTGCGCGCCCAGCTCGATCTGATCCGCCCGACCTTGCCCTGCGGGCATGGACATCGAGATCGGCTCGGACGATGCGGTCTTCATCAACCAGTCGATCCACGAGGTGCTGCGCGCGCTCGGGATCGCGGTCGTGCTGGTCGTGCTGGTGATCTTCGCGTTCCTCGCCTCGGCGCGCGCGACCCTGGTGCCGGCGGTCACCATCCCGGTCGCGGTGATCGGCGCGTTCATCGGCATCTACGCGCTCGGCTTCTCGATCAACGTGCTGACCCTGCTGGCCCTGATCCTGGCGATCGGCATCGTGGTCGACGACGCGATCGTGGTGCTCGAGAACATCCAGCGCCGGATCGAGCTCGGCGAGAGCCCGCTGGTCGCGGGCGTGCTCGGCGCCCGTCAGGTGACCTTCGCGGTGATCGCGACCTCGCTGACCCTGATCGCGGTGTTCGTGCCGATCTCGTTCCTCGAGGGGCGGGCGGGACGGCTGTTCACCGAGTTCGGCTTCGTGCTCGGGGTCGCGGTGCTGCTCTCGATGCTGGTCGCGCTGACGCTCTGCCCGGCGCTCTGCACCAAGCTGCTGAAGGGCGCCGAAGGCCGGGGCGCCGTCGCCCGCCTGATCGAGCGCGGGCTCCGGCTGGCGACCGCGCGGCTACGGAGCGCTGCTCAGGCGCGCTCTCGACGCGCCGCTCGTGGTGCTGCTCGTGGCGACCCTGATGGCCGGCGCCTCCTATGGGCTGTACCGGGCCCTGCCGCAGGAGTTGGTGCCGACCGAGGACCGCGGCGTATTCTTCGTGCCGGTGACCGCGCCGCAGGGCGCGACCGTCGACTATACCGACGCCGAGGTGCGCAAGGTCGAGGCGATCCTGGAGCCGCTGCGCGCGAGCGGCGAGGTGGCGCGCATCTTCGCGATCGTCGGCCGCAGCGGCCAGCCGCATCAGGCGTTCGTGGTCGCCAGGCTCGCGCCCTGGGGCGATCGGGCGCGCAGCCAGCAGGACATCCTGCGGCCGCTGATCCCCCCGCTCTCGGCGCTGCCCGGGGCGCGGGCGTTCCCCGCCAGTCCGGCCGGTCTCGGGCTCGGCGGCAGCCGGACGCCGCTCCAGGTGGTGATCGGCGGTCCGGACTACCAGGAGGTCAAGCGCTGGAGCCAGGCGATCATCGACCGCGCCGAGGCCAACCCGGGCCTGCTCAACGTCGATAGCGACTTCGAGCAGAACCAGCCCCAGTTCGACGTCCTGATCGACCGGGACAAGGCGGACGATCTTGGGATCGGCGCCGAGACCATCGGCAAGACCCTGCAGATCATGCTCGCCTCGCGCGAGATCACCGACTACGTCGACCGCGGCCGCGAGTACCCGGTGATCGTGCAGGCGCGCGCCGAGGACCGGCGGACGCCGACCGATCTCGCCAACATCTTCGTGCGCTCGACCACCAGCAACGAGCTGGTGCCGCTCGCGGCGCTGGTCCATCTCGACGAGGGTGCGGCCGCGCCGGCGCTTCGGCGCTACAACCGGCTGCCCTCGATCACCGTCTCGGCGGCGCTCGCCGAGGGCTACGACCTGGGCTCTGCGATCCGCTTCATGCGCCAGATCGCGGCCGAGACCCTGCCGCCCGAGGCGAGCCTCGGCTTCGCCGGCCAGTCGCAGCAGTTTCTCGAGACCTCGAGCGGGGTCGCCGTCACCTTCGCGCTCGCGCTGCTGATCGTCTTCCTGGTGCTCGCGGCCCAGTTCGAGAGCTTCGTCCATCCGCTGATCATCATGCTCTCGGTGCCGCTCGCGGTCTCGGGTGCCTTGCTCTCGCTCTGGCTGACCGGCAACTCCTTGAACATCTACAGCGAGATCGGGATCATCCTGTTGATCGGGCTGATGGCCAAGAACGGCATATTGATCGTCGAGTTCGCGAACCAGTTGCGCGACGAGGGGCGCGGGGTCCGGGACGCGGTGGTCGAGGCCTCGGTGCTGCGGCTGCGGCCGATCGTGATGACCGTGGTCTCGACCATCCTGGGCGCGGTGCCGCTCGTGCTCGCGACCGGTGCCGGCGCCGAGAGCCGGGGCGCGATCGGCATCGTGGTGATCGGCGGCCTCGGCATCGCCTCGGCGCTGACCCTGTTCGTGACGCCGGTGCTGTACAACCTGCTCGCCCCCTTCACCCGCCCGGCGCGGGCGATCGAGCGCGCGCTCGAGCAGGAACTGCGGGCCCGCTCGGCCACGCCCGCGGAGTAGGGGAAGCCTGACCCGACCTTGACCCGCGCCGCGCAGGCACGGCCCCGCATCGTACAAGATGGCCTCACCCCGCGGCGGGGACCGGACCGGCGCCCGGAGCGCCCGCGCAGGGCCAGGCCTGCGCGGGCGCCCCGGAAAACGCGTCAGCTGCGGAAATAACGCTTGGCGCGGCGTTCGGCCTCGGCGGCGGCCTCCTCGGGGGTCGACTGGCCGGCGCAGACGGCCTGGAACATGTCGACCGAGACGAAGTCTGCCTTGACCGCGGCCGACGCCTCGCTCGGCGGGCCCTTGTAGCTCTGCGGCAGCGCGTTGCGCATGATGTCGCGATAGGGCGCCGCCTTCGGGTCCTCGGTCCAGACCGGGTTGTTGTCGTAGGCCTTGAGCGGGTGGCACCAGTAGCCGAGGCTCGCCTCCTGCCAGGCGGCGTACTGCTCCTCCTCCATCATGAAGCGGAGATACTCGCGCGCCGCGTTCGGGTAGGGCGTGTATTTGAAGATGATCGAGTTGATCACCAGCGTGCCCTGGCTCGGGAAGCCGACCGGGCCGATCGGGAAGGAGGCGTGCTGGATGTCGTCGGCGAGCGCCTTGGTGGCCGGGTCCTTGGAGGTCTTGCAGGCGTAGTAGATCGAGATGCCGTTGGCGGTCAGCCCGAGGTCGCCGGCAATGAACGCCTTGTTGTTCGACGGATCGAGCCAGGACAGGGTGCCCGGGATGAAGGTGTCGTAGAGCGACTTGGCGTATTTCAGCGCCTCGATGGTCTCCGGACTGTTGATGATGACGTGCTCCTGCTCGTCGATCATGGCGCCGCCGGACCCCCACAGCACCCAGTCGGTCCAGCCGCTGTCGCCGACCGCATGGCCAAGGGCGAAGCCCGCCGGATGCTTGGTCCCCTGGAGCGCCTTGCAGAGCTCGAGGAAGCCCGGGAAGTCCTTGGGCACGTCGTCGTAGCCCGCCTCCTTGAGCCAGGACTGGCGATAGACCATGGTCGAGCCGCCGCCGCCGAACGGCAGCGCCACCCAGTCATGGGTCGTGGCGCTCTTGCCGTAGATCTCGGCGACCGGGAACCAGCCGCCGTACTTCTCGCCGAGATAGGCGGCGAGATCGTTGAGCACGATCAGCTTGTCGGAGAACAGCTGCGGGTCCTCCTGCCAGGCGAGCACGACGTCCGGGCCCGAGCCGACGTTGGCCGAGACCGAGGTCAGCGGCCGCAGGTCCTCCCAGCTCTGATTGTCGACCTTGACCTCGACGCCGTATTTGTCGGTGAACTTCTTGGTATTGGCGTTGAACAGGTCCTCGTCGCCCTGGACGAACTTGGACGGCCGCAGCACCCGCAGCTTGGCGCCGTCCTCGATCGGGTAGTCGGGCGGGGTCGGGTTGGCGACCGCGAGCTTGGCCTGTGCCGGGCTCCAGCGGCCCAGCATCGTGGTGCCGGCGATGGCGGCACCGAGGCCCTGCAACGTGCGTCGACGGTTCAACCGAAACATCATGCTTTCTCCCTGATACGGTCATTCGAGCTCAAGCGTGGCAACCAGAAGCGGTGGTGGCGGCGGGCTTAAAGCTCCTCGCTCGCCGTTATTCTGCCCTCGTCGAGCGCCGGGCACAAACCCGGGAACTCCGGCAGCCGGATCACGCCGCCCTGGGGCTCGAGCGGCTGCTCGAACCAGAACTGGTGGACCGCGTTCCACTTGACCAGGAATTCCTGATAGGGCGTGTGGATCGGCGACTGCAGCGCCGAGAAGGTGGCGTTGACCGGCGTCGAGTGGCCGTGCGGGATGCAGATCAGGTCATGGGTCGTGGTCAGCGCCGCGATCTTGAGGGTCTCGGACAGGCCGCCGCACCAGTAGGGATCGGGCTGGTAGACATCGAGCGCGCCTTTCTCGATGAAACGCAGCATGCCCCATCTCGTATAGTCGTGCTCGGCGCCGGCGAGCGGGATTTCGGTTTTCTCCTTAAAGCGCCGGTAGGTCTCGATGCGGTCGGGCATCGCCGGCTCCTCGAGCCAATAAGGGCGAAACTCCTCGATCCGCGCGGCCAGCGCCAAAAGGTACGGAAAATCGAAGCTCTGCCAGCAATCGAGCATGATCTCGTCGTCGTCGCCGAGCGTCTCGCGCAGCGTCCTGACCAGCTCGACGTTCTTCCTGAGGCCCTCGGCGCCGCTCATCGGCCCATGCCGGAAGAACCACTTCTGGGCGCGGTAGCCTTTTTCCCTGGTCATCAGAGCACGCTCGCGCACGAGCCCCGGATCGAGCACGGCGTAGCCCAGCATGCTGGCGTAGGCCGGTATTTCCGTTCGGGTCGGTCCGCCCAGGATCCGCCAGACCGGCTGGCCCAGCCACTTGCCCTTCAGGTCCCAGAGCGCGCAGTCGACGACGCTGATCGCGAACATTGCCTCGCCCTGGCGGCCGTGCACCAGCAGGCGATGCATCACGTCCCAGAGGTATTCGCTGGCGAGCGGATCTTTTCCCAACAAGATCGGCCGGAGCTGCGTGGCCACGACATGCGCGCAGGGCTCGCGAAACGGCCCCGAGATGCCGCTCACGCCCTCATCGGTCTCGATGGTCAGGAAAAAGGCCTCGATCTCGAGCCCGCGCCCGCCGACCTGGCGGCCGTACTCGCCGAGGTAGCTCTCGGCGCGAAAGTCCGGATAAACGTCGATCGGCCGGACCAGCCGCTCCTCCCAGAACGGCCCCTCGGTCGGCATCGTGCCACGGACCTTCCGCACGCGCACTGCGGAGATTTTCAACGCCCACCCTCTCGGTTTGCCTGCCCTTTGCGCACCGCGCGGCGAGTGCACGGTTGCGGCCAAACTAACAGAAAAGCGGTCGAGGACAACAGCGCCCGGCCTTCCGGCTGCTACGGGGACGGACCCGTTTGCCGAGCGTACACATGAGCGTAGCGGTTACGCCTCGATCATCGATGGCACCGATTGGAGCTTGACCAACATGAACCAGGCGTTCGCGGTCACGGCAATCTGGGACGCCGAGGCGTCGGTCTGGGTTGCCGAAAACGAAGATGTACCGGGCCTGGTGACCGAAGCCGAAAGTCTGGAAGAATTGGCAACCAAACTACGGGTGCTGATTCCTGAACTGCTCGAGGCCAATGCGCATCTTCTGGACTCTTGATACGTCAGCGCATCGGGTCGCGCTCAGGCCTCGATGCCGTAGTCCTCAGAGTTGGTGAGCGCGATCAGGCGGAGGCCGTGGCTGGCGAGATTGGCCGCGGCGCCTTCCAGGCGGTCCACGATGGTGACCACCGTCTCGACCTTTGCGCCGGCTTCGCGGGCGGCCTCGACCGCGCGCAGCACCGAGCCGCCGGTGGTCGTGACGTCGTCGACCAGCAGCGCGCGCCGGCCGGCGATCGACGTGCCCTCGGGCAGGCCCTCGACGATCTTGCGGGTGCCGTGCTCCTTGGCCGCTTTGCGGACGAAGAAGCCGGCGATCGGGCGGCCGCGGATGAAGCTCAGCTGGGCGACGCAGGCGACGAGCGGCACCGCGCCCATCTCGAGCCCGCCGATGAGGTCCGCGCCATCGCGCAGGGCCTCGTCCAGCACCAGCTCGGCGATCAGGGCCGCGCCCTCGGGGTCGAACGCGGCCGGTTTCATGTTGAAGTAGAAGGACGATTCGGCGCCCGAGACGAGCTTGATCTGGCCGCTGCGCAGCAGCGAGCACCGCGTGACCAGGCCGATCAGCCGGTCGCGCAAGGAGGGGCTTCGGTCCTGTCCGCTCATCGCCACCGCCGTCGCCTCGTCCGTCGGAGCGCATGATAGGTGGCGGCGGCTTGCCAAGGCCACCTCAGATCTCGATGTTAGGGCGGGACGCGGGGAGGAATCGGCACGCGTTGCGCGTGCATCGAGGCAGGGCACATGCAGACCGTCTTCACGGCCGAGCAGCTGAGCGATCCGGACGTCCGCTCTTCCGCGGGCATCCTGCGCCGCTGCGTGCACTGCGGCTTTTGCACCGCGACCTGCCCGACCTACGTGCTGCTCGGCGACGAGCTCGACAGCCCGCGCGGCCGGATCTACCTGATCAAGGACATGCTGGAGCACTCCAAGCCCGCGAGCGCCGAGGTCGTGAAGCACATCGACCGCTGCCTGTCCTGCCTTGCCTGCATGACCACCTGCCCGTCCGATGTCCACTACATGCATCTGGTCGACCACGCCCGTCGGCACATCGAGCAGACCTTCCGTCGGCCGCTGCCCGAGCGCCTGCTCCGGAACCTGCTGGCCTCCGTGCTGCCGCGCCCTCTCCTGTTCCGTTTTTCCCTGCTTGGCGCCTGGCTCGCGAGGCCGCTCGCCCGCCTGCTGCCGGGGCGTCTCCGAACCCTCTTCGAGCTGGCGCCAGGCTCGATCCCGGCGCCCTCGCCGGTCGACCGGCCGCAGGTTTTTCCGGCCGAAGGGCCGCGGCGGGCACGGGTCGCGCTGCTGAGCGGTTGCGCCCAGCAGGTCCTGGCGCCCGAGATCAACGAGACGACCATCCGGCTCTTGACCCGGCACGGCGTCGAGGTCGTGATCGCACGCGGCGCCGGCTGCTGCGGCGCGCTCACCCATCACATGGGCATGGAGCGGCCGGCCCTTCGCGCTGCCAAGGCCAATATCGACGCCTGGTGGCGGGAGCTCGAGGGCCAGGGCCTGGATGCCGTGGTGATCAATGCTTCGGGGTGCGGAACCACGGTCAAGGACTACGGGTTCATGCTCCGGGAGGATTCTCCTTACGCCGATAAGGCCGCGCGGATCAGCGCACTCGCCAAGGACATCACCGAGCTGATGGCGGAGCTCGGGCTGAAGCCCCCGCTCGGCGTGCCGGGGCTGGTGGTCGCCTATCATTCCGCCTGCTCGATGCAGCACGGGCAAGCCATCCGCCTCCAGCCGAAGCGGCTGCTGACCGACGCGGGCTTCACGGTCAAGGACGTGCCCGAGGGCCATCTCTGCTGCGGCTCGGCCGGCACCTACAATCTGCTCCAACCGGCGATCGCGACCCGGCTGCGGCAGCGCAAGTGCCAAAACATCGAACGCCTGCGCCCGGACCTGATCGCGACCGGCAACATCGGCTGCATCACCCAGATCGCGGCCGGCACCGCGCTGCCGATCGTGCACACCGCGGCGCTGCTCGACTGGGCGACCGGCGGCCCGGTGCCGAAGGGGCTCGAAGCTTTGGTGGCGGCGCGCGCCGCGACGCGCGCGGCCAGCATGCCCGAAGCCGCGGATTGACCGGGCACAACAGGGAGAACCGCCGTCATGGCAGCAGACGCCAAGCTCAACGGCGACATCGATCCGGCCGAGACCCACGAGTGGCTCGACTCGATCGATTGGTGCTCGCGTTCGAGGGCACGGAGCGCCTGCGCTTCCTGCTCGAGCGGGTGGTCGAGCGGGCGCACGAGGCCGGCACCGATCTGCCGTTCACCGCGAATACCGCCTACGTCAACAGCATCCCGCTCGCGCAGCAGGTCAAGGCGCCCGGCGACTACCATCTGGAATGGCGCAACCGCTGCTTCACCCGCTGGAACGCGCTCGCGACCGTGGTGCGCGCCAACAAGACCACCAACGTCGGCGGCCACATCGCGAGCTTCGCCTCCTCGGCGACCCTCTACGACGTCGGCTTCAACCACTTCTGGCACGCGCCGTCCAAGGACCATGGCGGCGACCTGGTCTACATCCAGGGCCACTCGGCGCCCGGGATCTATGCGCGGGCCTATCTCGAGGGCCGGATCTCCGAGCAGCAGCTCGACAACTTCCGCCAGGAGACCGGCGGTAAGGGCCTGTCCTCCTACCCGCATCCCTGGCTGATGAAGGATTTCTGGCAGTTCCCGACCGTGTCGATGGGCCTTGGGCCCCTGATGGGCATCTACCAGGCCCGCTTCATGAAGTATCTGCACAACCGCGGCATCGTGGAGACCGAGGGCCGCAAGGTCTGGGTGTTCTGCGGCGATGGCGAGATGGACGAGCCCGAAAGCCTGGGCGCGATCTCGCTGGCCGCGCGCGAGCAGCTCGACAACCTGATCTTCGTGATCAACTGCAACCTGCAGCGGCTCGACGGCCCGGTGCGCGGCAACGGCAAGATCATCCAGGAGCTGGAGTTCGACTTCCGGGGCGCCGGCTGGAACGTGATCAAGGTGATCTGGGGCTCGCTCTGGGACCCTTTGTTCGAGCGCGACCAGAGCGGGCTCTTGCGCCGGCGGATGACGGAAGCGGTCGACGGCGAGTACCAGGCGTTCAAGGCCAAGGGCGGCGCCTATACCCGGGAAAACTTCTTCGGCAAGTACGAGGAGCTGAAGGCGCTGGTCGAGGGCATGAGCGACGAGGAGATCTGGAAGCTCAACCGCGGCGGCCACGACCCGCACAAGATCTACGCCGCCTATCAGGCCGCGGTGAACCATCGAGGTCAGCCGACCGTGATCCTCGCCAAGACCGTCAAGGGCTACGGCATGGGCGAGGCCGGCGAGGGCCAGAACATCACCCATCAACAGAAGAAGATGGGCGACGAGGCGGTGCGCGCCTTCCGCGACCGCTTCCAGATCCCGATCAAGGACGCCGAGCTCGCGAAGGCGCCTTACTACAAGCCGCCCGAGGACAGCGCCGAGATGCGCTATCTCCAGGAGCGGCGCGAGGTGCTCGGCGGCCCTCTACCCCAGCGCCGGCACGACGCGCCGGCCCTCGAGATCCCGGACCTCAAGGCGTTCGATGCGCTGCTCAAGGACACCGGCGAGCGCGAGATCTCAACGACCATGGCGTTCGTGCGCATCCTGAACGTGCTCTGCCGCGACAAGGCGGTCGGCAAGTTCGTGGTGCCGATCGTGCCGGACGAATTGCGCACCTTCGGCATGGAGGGCATGTTCCGCCAGCTCGGCATCTATTCCTCCAAGGGCCAGCTCTACAAGCCCGAGGATGCCGATCAGCTGATGTACTATAAGGAGGACAAGAGCGGCCAGGTGCTCCAGGAGGGGATCACCGAGGCGGGCGGGATGTCGTCCTGGATCGCGGCCGCCAGCGCCTACAGCAACCATGGCGTGCCGATGATCCCGTTCTTCATCTTCTATTCGATGTTCGGCTTCCAGCGGGTCGGCGACCTCTGCTGGGCGGCCGGCGACATCCGTGCGCGCGGCTTCCTGATCGGCGGCACCGCCGGGCGGACCACCTTGAACGGCGAGGGCCTGCAGCACGAGGACGGCCACAGCCACGTGCTGGCCGCGACCGTGCCGAACTGCGTCAGCTACGATCCGACCTTCGCCTACGAGATGGCGGTCATCATCCAGCACGGGCTGGAGCGCATGTTCGTCCGGCGCGACGACGTCTGGTTCTACATCACCGCCATGAACGAGAACTACCGGCATCCGGCGATGCCCGACGGTGCCGAGGCCGGCATCATCAAAGGCCTGCACCGGCTGCAGTCGACCGGCAAAGCTCGAGAAAAGAAAAAGTGGGTCCAGCTGCTCGGCTCGGGCACGATCCTGCACGAGGTGATCGAGGCGGCAGCGCTGCTCGAGCAGGACTTCGGCGTCAGCGCCGACGTCTGGAGCGCCACCAGCTTCACCCAGCTTGCCCGGGACGGGCAGGAGGTGGCGCGCTGGAACCGGCTGCATCCGACCGAGGCCGCGCGCAAGGCCTACGTCGCCCTGTGCCTCGAGGGCCAGGCCGGCCCGGTGATCGCGGCGACCGACTACATCCGGCTGTACGCCGAGCAGATCCGGGCGTTCGTGCCCCAGCGCTACGTCGTGCTCGGCACCGACGGCTTCGGCCGCAGCGACACCCGCGAGCACCTCAGGCGGCACTTCGAGGTCGATCGCCACCACGTGGCACTCGCGGCGCTGAAGGCGCTCGCGGACGACGGCGCGATCAAGCCCGACGTGGTCGCGGACGCGATCAGGAAGTATCAGATCGATGCGGACAAGCCCTATCCGCTCTACCTCTGATCGGTGATCGCGATGGCTGAGGGCGAAGTTCCGGTCGTGCCGCTGCCCGCGGGCGTGGTGCTGATGGACGGCGGCATGGGCCAGGAGCTGCGGCGCCGCGGCCTGACCGACGGGCCGCAGGTCTTATGGTCGGCCAATGCGCTGCTGCGGGCGCCGGAAACCGTGCTCGCGGTCCATCGCGACTACATCCGCGCAGGCGCCCGGGTCATCACCACCAACACCTACTCGACCCGGCGGCCGCGACTCGACGAGGTCGGGATCGGCGACCGGTTCGAGGCGCTCAATCGCCTCGCGGGCGAGCTCGCCTGTCGGGCGCGCGACGAGGCGGGTCCGGACGTGCTGATCGCGGGCTCGCTCCCTCCGCTCCACGGCAGCTACCGGCCGGACCTGGTGCGGCCGTTCGCGGAGACAGAGCCGCTCTATCGCGAGCAGGCCGAGATCCTCGCCCCCTACGTCGACCTCTACTTATGCGAGACCATGTCGAGTGCGGCCGAGGCGCGCGCGGCCGCCTGCGGGGCCGCCTCGACCGGGAAGCCGGTCTGGGTCGCCTGGACGCTCGACGACCGGGGCGAAGGTCGCCTGCGCAGCGGCGAGAGCGTGAGCGACGGCCGCAGCCGCGCTCGAAGGCGTGCCGGTCAGCGGCTTTCTCGCCAACTGCTGCGCGCCGGAGAGCATCACGGCGGCCATGCCCGAGCTTGCAGCGCTCGGGGACTGGCCCTGCGGCGGCTACGCCAACGGCTTTGCCCAGGTGCCGGCAGGTTGGGTGTCGGCCGACGGGATCGCGGCGCTGGGCGCGCGCCAGGATCTCGGTCCGGAGGCCTATCTGAAGCACGTCCGGGACTGGATCGCGGCCGGCGCCCGCCTGGTCGGCGGCTGCTGCGAGATCGGGCCCGGGCACATCGCGCGTCTGCGCGAGGCGCTGAACTAAGGGACAACAGGGGAAAAAACGCGATGGCTCGGGTGCAGGAGGTCAAGGTTCCGGACATCGGCGACTTCAAGGACGTCGAGATCGTCGAGGTGATCGCCAAGGCGGGCGACGACGTCCAGGAAGAGGACCCGCTGATCACGCTCGAATCCGACAAGGCGAGCATGGAGGTGCCGGCACCGTTCGCGGGCAAGGTCACCGACGTCAAGGTCAAGGTGGGCGAGCGTGTGTCCGAGGGCGATCTGATCCTCTTGCTCGAGGCGGGCGAGGTCAGCTCGCCGGTGCAGCCGCCCTCGCCCGAGGGCATGCAGGAATCCGACGCCCATCCGATCGCGGCGCCCAAGGCGGCAGCGCCGCCTGCCCCACCAAAAGCAGGCAGCGCAGCCAAGGCCGACGGGGCGGGCGTGCATGCGAGCCCGAGCGTCCGCCGGCTCGCGCGCGAGCTCGAGGTCGATCTCACGACGATCGAGGGCAGCGGCGAGAAGGGTCGGATCACCAAGGACGACGTCAAGGCCCACCTCAAGGGCGCCGCAGCACCCGCGGCCGCGGGGGGCGGGGCCGGCATCCCGGAGATCCCGGCGGTCGATTTCTCGAAGTTCGGCGAAATCGAGACCGTGCCCTTATCGCGGATCAAGAAGATCTCGGGCCCGCATCTGCAGCGCGCCTGGCTGAACGTGCCCCTGGTCACGCAAGCCGACGAGGCCGACATCACCGGGCTCGAGGCTTACCGCAAGGAGCTCGATGGTGCGGCCAGAGAGCAGGGCTACCGGGTGACGCTGCTCGCCTTCCTGATCAAGGCCGCGGTTTCCGCACTTCGGAAATACCCGGACGTCAATGCCTCGCTGGCGCCCGACAAGGAAAATCTGATCCTCAAGAAATACGTGCACATGGGGATCGCGGTCGACACCCCGGGCGGGCTCGTCGTGCCGGTCGTGCGCGACGTCGACAGGAAGGGCGTCGACCAGCTCTCGCGCGAGCTTGGCGAGCTCTCGAAAAAAGCGCGCGACGGCAAGCTTTCCTCGACTGAGCTGCAGGGCGCCTCGTTCACGATCTCGAGCCTCGGCGGCATCGGCGGCACCGGTTTTACCCCACTTGTCAACGCGCCCGAGGTCGCGATTTTGGGCGTGGTCCGGGCCAAGATGGCGCCGGTCTGGGACGGCAGCGCGTTCGTGCCGCGCCTGATGCTGCCGGTCGCCCTCTCCTACGATCACCGGGTGGTCGACGGCGCGCTCGCCGCCCGCTTCACCCGCCACCTCTGCCACGTCCTCGAGGACGTGCGCCGGCTGGTGCTTTGAGCGGGAGACGAACCATGACGACCACCGAGGTCAAGGTCCCGGACATCGGCGACTTCAAGGGCGTCGAGGTGATCGAGGTCCACGTCAAGGCGGGCGATAGGCTTGCCGCCGAGGACCCGATGATCACGCTCGAATCCGACAAGGCGAGCATGGAGGTTCCCGCACCCGAGGCCGGCACGGTCAAGGAGGTCAAGGTCAAGACGGGCGACCGGGTGTCCGAGGGCGATCTGATTCTTCTCCTGGAAACCGAAACCGCCGCGGCGAAGCCGAAGGAGGCCAAACCGGAGCCGCCCAAGGATGAGAAGCCGAAGCAGGCGCCGGCGCCGGCCGCGGCGAAACCCGGTGCCGGCGACATTCAGGCGGAGCTCGTGGTGCTGGGCTCGGGGCCGGGCGGCTACACGGCGGCCTTCCGGGCGGCCGATCTCGGCCTCAAGGTGGTGCTGGTCGAGCGCTATCCGACGCTCGGCGGGGTCTGCCTGAACGTCGGCTGTATTCCATCGAAAGCGCTGTTGCACGCTGCCAAGGTGATCGCGGAGGCGCGCGAGATGGCGGCGCACGGCCTCAGGTTCGAAAAACCCGAGATCGACCTGGACGCGCTCGCCGACTGGAAGGACGGCGTCGTCGGCCGTCTGACCGGCGGCCTTGCGGGGCTCGCCAAGCAGCGCAAGGTCCAGGTCGTGCAGGGCGTGGGAAAATTCACCTCGCCCAACCAGCTCGAGGTCACGACCGAAAGTGGGAAAAAGACGATCGGCTTTGGCCAGGCGATCATCGCGGCCGGCTCACAGCCGATTTTTCTCCCGTTCATCCCGCGGGACGACCCGCGGGTGATGGACTTCGACCGGCGCGCTCGAGCTCGAGGATGTCCCCAAGCGCCTGCTGGTCCTCGGCGGTGGCATCATCGGCCTCGAGATGGCGACCGTCTATCACGAGCTCGGCTCCAAGATCACCGTGGTCGAGCTGATGGACCAGCTGATCCCGGGCGCCGATCCCGACATCATCCGGCCGCTGCACAAGCGGATCGAAGGGCTCTACGAGAACATCTTCCTCGGCACCAGGGTGACCGACGTCAAGGCTGGCAAGAAAGGCCTCGAGGTCAGCTTCGAGGGTGCGAAGGCGCCCAAGTCCGACATCTTCGACAAGGTGCTGGTCGCGGTCGGCAGGCGACCGAACGGCAAGGAAATCGGGGCGGAAGCCGCGGGCGTCACGGTCGACGAGCGCGGCTTCATCGCGGTCGACCGGCAGCAGCGGACCAATGTTCGGGAAATCTTCGCGATCGGCGACGTGGTCGGCCAGCCGATGCTCGCCCACAAGGCAACCCACGAGGCCAAGGTCGCGGCCGAGGTCGCGGCCGGCCACAAAGTGAGCTTCGATGCCAGGTGCATTCCCTCGGTCGCCTACACCGATCCCGAGGTCGCCTGGGCCGGCCTCACCGAGACCGAGGCCAAGGCGAACGGCGTCAAGTACGGCAAGGGCAGCTTCCCCTGGGCGGCATCCGGCCGGGCGCTCGGCATCGCGCGACCGGAGGGTGTGACCAAGCTTTTGTTCGACGAAGAGAGCGGCCGGCTGCTCGGCGCCGGCATCGTCGGCGTCAACGCGGGCGATCTGATCTCCGAGGCAGCGCTCGCGATCGAGATGGGCGCCGATGCCCTGGACATCGGCCTGACGATCCACCCGCACCCGACGCTCTCGGAGACGGTCGCCTTCTCGGCCGAAGCGTTCGCGGGCACGCTCACCGACCTCTACCTGCCCAAACGCCGCTAGCCCGGATTTCTCAAGCTAGGGCGTGCATTGGGGCTCTGGATCGGCGATAACTCTTCTGTGACAAAGGGTTAAGCTGACGCAGAGGAGGTCCCCGATGCCGACAGAGTGTAGCCGCGATCGGTTCGGATTTGAAGCCCTCGAAGGGCGTCAGGTGGTGGCCGCGTTCGACGGCGGGCAGGTGACCTTCGACGCTGGCGCGCTGCTGCTCGGCGCCGCGAACCGGGCGATCGGCCTGGTGCGACGCCTGGCGCGGTGCTTCGCTGATGGCCGCGTCCAAGAGTTGGTCGAGCATAGCGTCGAAACCATGCTCACGCAGCGCATTTGCGGCATCGCGCTGGGGTATGAGGATTTGGTCGATCATGGACCACATTCTGTCGAAAGCCTTCGATGCCGCGTTCGTCGTCCGGGAGTTTCCCTTCATCGGGCTCAGCGGCAAAGAACATCATTTGGACTTTGCGATTCGACAGCCACAGCAGCATTTGTTTTTAATCAATACAGTGGTGCCGGATCACGTTTCGGTATCGGCGAAATATGTCGCCTTTGCCGATACTCGTCTTGATCACGGTGATGGCATCGAGCGTTTTGCAGTCTATGATCGACCGTTGGAAGCGGGCGATGCATCTCTGCGGCAGCAGGTGGCCGATCTGGTCCCGCTCGGTACCCTGGAGCCGGGGATCAAGCGCGCCCTTGCTCACTGCGCGGCGGCACAGTAAGCGACGAGTTCGAGCTCACCCCTGCACCGCGCCAAGGGTCAGGCCGCGGACCAGGTGGCGCTGGACCAGCATGCCGAGGATGATCGAGGGTACGAGCGAGGTGACGGCAAGCGCGCTCGCCTCGCCGTACTGGGCGCCCTGAAACCCGAGAAAAGCGCGGAAGATGGTCGGTAAGGTGAAGGCGTGCCGGCTGGTGAGGTTCAGTGCGAAAAAAAACTCGGTCCAGACGAAGATGAAGGCGAAGACCGCGGCTACGATGATGCCCGGCACCGCCAGCGGCAGCGCCACTCGCCAGAAGGCACCGAAGCGGGTGCAGCCGTCGACCAGGGCCGCCTCCTCCATCTCCTTGGGCAGCTGGCGGAAATAGGCGTACATCATCCAGACCGAGAGCGGCAGCGTGATCACCGTGTAGATCAGGACCAGGCCGATCCTTGAGTTGTAAAGGCCGAGGCCGCGATAGAGCAGAAAAACCGGCAGCACGATCGCGATCGGCGGCAGGAAGCGCTGCGAGAGCACCCAGAATGAGAGATGCGGCCCGCCGGTGTTGAAGCGGGCGAAGCTGTAGCCCATCAGCGTGCCGAGCAGCGCCGAGAGCACGGTCGTGGCGGTCGCGACGACGAAGCTGTTGATCAGGCCCTCGAGGCCGCGATAGGCGAACAGCGCCGCGGTATAGTGGACGAAGGTCGGCTCCGCCGGGAACCAGACCGGCGGGGTCGTCAGATAGTCGCTGACCGGCTTGATCGAGGTGATCGCGACCCAGTAGAGCGGCGCCAGCACGAACAGCACAAAGAGGCCGATGAACCCAAAGCGCAGGACATCGAAGCCGAGCGGCCGCCTCGGTCCGCGCCCCGGAGCTCGGGCCGACGCCGCCATCAGCGGGCCTCCGGTCGCAGCAGGCGGCGGACCAGCGCCATGATCAGGATCGCCGAGAGCAGCAGAAAAATCCAGCTGCCGGCGGTCGCCTTGGACAGATGGAACTGCTGGAAGCCGATCTGGTAGAGGTAGAACGACGCGGTATAGGTGCTGGAGCCCGGGCCGCCGCCGGTCATCACGTAGATCACGTCGAACAGCTTGACCGCGTCCAGCAGGCGGAAGGTCAGCGCCAGAAGGATCAGCGGCTTCAGCTGCGGCAGGGTGACGTACCAGAAGGTCTGCGAGCGCGAGGCGCCGTCGAGCTCGGCCGCCTCGAACATCTCGGGCGCGATCGCGGACAGGCCCGAGAGCAGGATCACGAACATGAAGGGCGTCCACTGCCAGACGTCGGCGGTGACGATCGCGATGAAGTTCCAGGGCGTCTGGGTCAGCCAGCTGATCTCGACCGGCCGGCCGAGCAGGAGGCCGAGCAGATAGTTGGTCGGGCCGAACGGCTGCTGCAGCAAGAGCGACCAGAACTGGCCGACGATCACCGGGCTGATGAACAGGGGCACGATCAGGATCGGCATGATCAGGCCGCGGCCGCGAAAGCGCCCGAGCATGGCGAGCGCCAGCAGGAGGCCGAGCCCGAACTCGACCGCGACGCTCGCGGCCGACAGGATCAGGGTGTTGACGAGCGAGGAGCGGGCGATCGGGTCATTCGACGATCTCGCGGAAGTTCTGCAGGCCGACGAAGGCGTGGCCCGGGATCTGGAAGTCGTAGTTCACGAACGCGACCCAGACCGAATAGAGCAGCGGATAGATCGAGAGCGCCAGGATCAGGAGCGCCGCCGGCAGCACCAGCAGCCAGGCGATCTGCCGGTCGGTCCAGGAGGTGCGACGCCGCCGCTTCCGGCGCGCCGCCCGACCGCGACCCCGTTCATGCCGACGCCATCCGCCATGCCGCTTCCCGGTTTCCTTGGCGCAAATCAAGAAAGCCTCATGCACGAGGCGCCGGACCGCGATCGCAGCCCGGCGCCCCGGTCGGTCCCGCTGGAGAGGCCGGGTCAGGTGATGTGCACGGCGAGGCCCATCGTCTCGATCGTGTGGTCGGCATACGAGCCCGGCAGCTTCATGAACTGCTCATAGGCCTCGCGCTGGCTGTCGACGCCGAGCTTCTGGGTGGTCGCGTCCCACTCGGCGGCCGCCCGCTGGAGCGAGATCTTCGGGTCCTCGCCGGCCCAGACCGCGGTGCACATGCGGTCGATCGAGAGCGCGTAGTCCTGCCAGCCGGGCATGATCATGTCGAGCACAGCACCATTCGCCGAGTTGCTGAGGTTGATCAGATAGTCCTTGGCGTTCGGCCAGAGCGCCCGGTACAGCGGCGAGGTGAAGTGCGACATGCGGTAGGGGTCGCGGAGCGCGAACGGCGCCGTGACGCGCGCCAGCGAGACCGCCGGGCTGGTCGCCCACTGCATGAACAGATAGGCGGCCTCCTCGTTGCTCGAATTGGCGGCCAGCGACTTGACGTAGCCCGACGCCTGCTCGGGATTGCCGCCGGGCATGACCGCGTAGCCGACCTTGCCGACGACGGTCGACTGCGGCACGAAGTTGATCGCCTTGTCCCGCTGCGCATAGTTCTCGCTCATGCGCCCGGTCGGCGGCCACGAGAACAGCATCGCGACCTTGCCCTGCAGCCAGGCGACCCAGGCGGCCACCGCGTCCATGTCGTTGTTGCCCGGGATCGACGCCTTGTTGGCGGCGATCATCTGCTTGAAGGTGGTGATGCCGGCGTCCGAATCGAGCAGCGCCTGCATGCTCTGCTCGTCGAAGAACTTGCCGCCGTTGGCGCGATACTGTTGCAGGAACGAGAACTGATTGCCCGGGCTGCCCGCCTTGCGGAAGTGGGCGGCGCCATAGATCTTGGGCGCCAGCTGATCGGTGATGAACTGGGCGGTCTCGGCATACTCGTCCCAGGTCTTGGGCACCGCGCAGGTCGCTGGTTGAACTTGGCCTTGTAAGCCGCCTGCAGCTTGGGGTCGCCGAACACGTCGGTGCGGTAGTAGAGCGCCAGCACGTCGCCGTCGTCGAAGAAGCCCCAGCGCTTGCCCTTGTAGGTCGGCAGGAACTGGTACAGGGGATGGTAGTCCTCGAGGTCGGCCTTGTCCATGTACTTGGCGACGTAGTCGTCGATCGGCAGGATCACCCCGCCGTCGGCGAGCGAGGGGATCCAGGCCGGCTCGATGTCGAGGATGTCGTAGGCGCCCGAGCCCGCGATGTGCTCGGCGATCGGCTTGGAATACTGGTCCGGGTGCGGCAGCTCCTCGACGTTGAAGCCGATGCCGGTCAGGTCCTGCCAGAGCGGGCCCGAGAAGTTGCGCGGCTCGAGCGCCTGCAGGCCGGATTCGTAGGTCATGTTGAGGGTCGCGCCCTCGTACTGCTTGGCGGCCTGGACGGCGCGGTAGGCCGAGTTCTCGGGCGGGCCCTCGGTCGAGGCCTTGACCGCGGCGGCCTGCGCCTGGCCGAACGGCGTGCTCGGATCGGCGAGCTCGACCGCCGCCCGCGCCGCGCTCGCGCCGAGCGTGGTGCCAAGCTGGTGCCGAGCAGGGCCAGGCCCGGGCGCGCCAGCGCGGCCGCGCCGCCGGCCTCGACCAGCCGCCTGAGAAACGTCCGCTTGGAGGTGTCACCCCGCAGCCAGGCGTCGACCTCCTCGGCCAAGCCCGCCTGAAAGTCACGCTGCTTGCGCTCCCTGCTCATCGCTTTGGCCCCCTGATCGCTGTTGTGCACGGCCGTCGGCCGGCCGTCGCCGAAGCTGTTGATTGTGGCCTAGCTAACGCCATTCCGGCGCGGCTGGCAAGCCGCTGGCGCGCCGGCTGTAGACAGCCGCGGGATTGCGCTCGGGTCGAGGCGCGTCAATCACACGCGAGGGTGCTGACATCGCCGGTCGCTGCTGAGCTATGACTGCCGGCAGGCAGCGGACGCGGCTCGGCGTCTGCCGGTCCCCGGCATCGCGACGATGCCGACCAAGGATGAGGGCGTCGCCGCGCGCTGCGGGCGCGCCCCTGGCCAACGGGAGGCAAAGATGGCAGCTAGAACGGGATCCGCCCTCGGGCTTGCGGGAGCGGGGCTGGCGGCTCTGCTGACGCTCGGCGTCGGCGGGGTGGCCATGGCCGAGAGCGCCGCCGAGCGCGCGGTCGAGGCGGCCAAGCAATACGCCGGCACCGAGATCACGATCGTCTGGGAGGCGGGCCTGCAGTCGCTCGATCCGCTGAACTTCTCGGGCCCGAAGTGGAAGGAGCTGACCGGGATCGACGTCAAGGTGATCGAGGTCCCGACCGCCGAGATGTTCACCAAGATCCTGCAGGAGCACCGGGCCGGCACCGGCGCCTACGATGCGCTCAACGTGATCCCGTCGTGGATGCCGGACCTGGCCAGGGCCGGCGCGCTCGAGCCGCTCGACGCCTATGTCGACAAATACGGCTATCGCGACGAGCTCCAGAAGATCGCGCCGGTCTTCCGCGACAATCAGATGAAGGTCGGCGACACGATCTATGGCTTCCCCGACGACGGCGACGTCTTCCTGCTCTATTACCGCAAGGACATCCTCGAGGAGAACAGCCTGCAGCCGCCCAAGACCTGGGCCGAGTTCGACAAGATCGGGCAAATGCTGACCGACAAATACGCGCCGAAGATGTACGGCGCGGCGTTCTTCCGCGATCCGCCCTACGCCCAGCTGATGTTCCAGGAGCGCTTCCGGGTCGAGGGCGGCAAGTTCTTCGATCCCGACACGATGAAGGCGACGATCAACAGCGACATCGGCGTCAAGGTGTTCACCGACATGCGCGCCGAGAACAAGTTCATGCCGCCGGGCGTCGAGACCTGGGGCTTCGTCGAGAACCTGGCGGCGTTCCTGGCCGGCCAGACCGCGATGACCATCTCCTGGCCGCCCTATGGCCGCTGGGCCGCGGGCTACGGCACCGACGAGGAGGCGCTGTCCTGGGTCCCGAAGTCGACGATCGCCGGCAAGGTCGGCTACGCCCTGCCGCCGGGCGGCCATCCGGAGCTGGCGCTCGGCTTCTCGCTGGCGGTCGCCTCGGACAGCAAGCACAAGGAGGCGGCCTATCTGTTCATCCAGTGGCTGAACAGCGAGGACATCTCGCTCGCAGCGCGTGCAGCTGCCCTACGCGCTGCGCGATCCGTTCCGCAACAGCCACTACGAGAGCGCCGAGTACAAGTCGCGCTGGCCGGAGGCGCCGCAGTATCTCGCAGCGCTGCACCAGGCCGCGCTCACCGGCCTGCTCGACCTGTCGCTGCTGCAGACCGACCGCTACGAGGAGGCGCTTCGCCAGGGCCTCTCGCGCCTGTGGGCCGGCGAAGACCCGAAGACGATCCTCGACGACGTGGCCGCGCAATGGGACGACATCACCCAGCGGGTCGGGGTCGACAAGCAGAAGGAGGCCTATCTCGACTGGGCGAGCAAGCCCAACGCCTATCCGAAGTGAGGCTGACGTGGCCCGGCGGCGAGCGGGTGCCGCCGGGCCCGGGTTGAAGAGCGGCGGCTCGAATGGTAACCTGTTACCTTTCGATGGAGAGTTGGCATGCCGAAGAGCGCCGCGAAGAAGATGGCAGACTATCGCAAGCGCAAGCGCGCGCAGGGCTTGCGCCAGGTCTCGCTCTGGGTGCCGGATTGGAATGACCCGGAGTTCCTCAGACAGCTCAAGGAGGATGCGGAGTTTCTCCGCGACCATCCGAGTACGAAGGAGGGTGAGGAGTTTGTCGAGGCGGCGCTGGCTGACCTGGCGGCCGAGCTCGACGAGCTCGAGAGGCAGAAAGATTGAGGCGCGGCGATGTCGTGCTGGTCGTCATGCCGGGCGACTACGGCAAGCCACGTCCAGCCGTCGTCGTGCAGAGCGATGAGATGATCCGGTTCGGCTTCTCAAGCGTGGTCGTCTGCCCAATGACCAGCAGCTTGACCGCCCGACCAAGCGTCCGCATCGTCGTCGACCCGGATCGGGCCAACGGATTGGCGGAGCCGTCCGAAGTCATGGTGGAAAAGCTGGTCGGGCTGTCGACGGGCAGAGTTCGGCGGGTCATCGGTCGCCTCGATGGCACCGCGATGGCAAGCGTCGACCGGGCGCTGTTCGTCGTGCTTGGGCTCGGTCGGACGCGGTCCTGAGCCATGGCCACGCTCGCGACCCCGGTGCCGCTCGGCGCCCGTCTCGGCGCGCTCGCCGATCGTCAGTTCAAATATCTTATGATCAGCCCGGCGGTGCTGCTGCTGCTGCTGATCGGGCTGTTCCCGATCATCTACACCCTGGTCGTGTCGTTTCAGAGCATCACCATGATGGACGAGGATCGCTCGTTCAGCGGCCTGATCAACTACGCCCGGCTGTTTCACGACCTCAGGCTCTGGCAGGCTCTGCTGCACACCTTCGTGCTGACCGCGATCGCCCTGCCGCTCGAGCTGGTCTTCGGCATGGCGATGGCGCTGTTGTTCCTCGAGCGGATGCCCGGGCGGCAGGTGTTCGTGGCGCTGCTGGTCCTGCCGACCGTGATCTCGCCGATCATCGCCGGCGCCATGTGGCGGCTCCTGTTCGACAACCACTTCGGGCCGATCAACCAGATCCTGGGCTGGCTCGCCGGCAAGCCCTTGCCGCTGCTCTGGATCATCAGTCCCGACCTGGTCTATCCGGCGATCGTGATCTGCGAGGTCTGGCAGTGGACGCCGTTCATGTTCCTGATCCTCTTGGCCGCGCTCTCCAACGTCGACCAGTCGCTGATCGAGGCGGCCGAGATCGACGGCGCCGGCTGGTGGCGGATCTTCTGGAAGATCGTGCTGCCGGCGATCCGCCCGGTGCTCGCGGTCGTGCTCCTGATCCGGGCGCTCGACCTCGTGCGCCTGTTCGACATCGTCTGGGCGCTGACCAGGGGCGGCCCCGGGCACCATGACCGAGACCATCTCGGTCTACGCCTACGTCCAGGGCTTCCAGCAGTTCGAGACCAGCTACACCGCCGCGATCGCGCTGCTGGTGATCGTCCTTCTCTCGGTGCTGGTGATGGTCGCGCTCCGGCGCATGGAGATCGCCCGCACATGACGCGCTCAAGCAGGCGAAGCCGATAGCGCGAGCCGAGCGCGGAATCCGAGCCGATCCGCTGGCGCCGGCGCGAGGCGCGCAACCTCGCGCTCCGCTACCTCGCGGCGGTGCTGATCACGGCGGTTTTCCTGTTCCCGATCTACTGGCTGTTCATGATCGCCTTCAAGACACCCGCAGAAATCTTCGCCTCGCCGCCGGTCTGGTACCCGGCGAGCCTGCAGCTCGAGAACTTCAAGGTCCTGTTCAAGGACGGCGACGTGGTCACGGTCTGGAACTCGCTGGTGGTCGCCACCCTCAGCACCATCCTCGCCATGCTGCTCGGCACCAGCGCCGCCTACTCGCTCGCCCGCTTCAAGACCGGCGGCGACAACCTCGCGATCTGGATCATCAGCCAACGCATGATCCCCCCGATCGCGATCGTTTTTCCGATTTTTCTCCTTTACGTCTGGCTCGGCTGGGTCGACAGTTTTCTGGGACTCATCCTGCTCTACACCGCCTTCAACCTGCCCTACGTGATCTGGATGATGCGCGGCTACATCGAGGACATCCCGCTCGAGCTCGAGGAAAGCGCCCTGGTCGACGGCTGCACCCGCTTCGAGATGCTGCGCAAGGTGGTGTTCCCGATGGCGCGCGCCGGCCTGTTCGCGACCGCGGTCTTCACCTTCGTGTTCGCCTGGAACGACTTCATCTTCGCGCTCGTCCTGACCCGCCGCGAGGTCACGACCTTCCCGGTCCAGGTCACCCACTACTTCGGCGGCCAGTCCAACTTCTGGGCCAAGATCGCGGCCATGTCAGTCCTCGGCACAGTCCCGATCTTCGTCGCGATCGCGATGCTCCAACGCTACCTCGTCCGCGGCATCTCGCTGGGCGCCGTCAAGGGATGAATGGATTGGCGGGGATGAGCGTATGAGCCTGCCTCATGCCAGTTAGTCAACCGATAAAGATATACCGGTATCAGCGCTTCAGCGCAACGACAGTCGAATCGTTGTGTCATGACACGTTGTATTTTGCCGATCCGACTGATTTTAACGATCCTTTCGATTGTCGGCCTACTGTACACACAGACTCTGATATTGATACATTGCGTCGTTTGCTCTTCGTGCTAGTGAAGAGGAGAGTAGAAGCTGAATCTGTTGCCGCGTTGAACAGGGCCCACCTAGAAGGCGAGAAGGCTGCGGCGCATGCCAGCCGACTGGGCAAACAAGCAGCTCTCAGCGAGCTTGACAATATCGCATATCACGCGACGAATCCGGAGTATGAAGTGAGCGAAGAGGAAGCTGAGCGTTGGTTGTTGGCTTCCGGCATCCAGCGTGAACTCTTAAAGCAGTATGACCGAGGCGTTTGCTGTTTTTCTGCAGTTTCGGACAACGCTCTCCTATGGAGCCACTATGGTGATCAGCATCGCGGCCTTTGTATTGGGTATGGTCTAAATCGAACGCCGAGACCGCTACTACGTGAGGTCGTCTACGGCGGCAGCCGCACCGTAGCGACAAGTCTAATTGCCAAGGCTATGCTCGGAGACGACGCTGAGGCGCGGGAATCTCTGGATCGCGATGTCCTGCTTCGAAAGGCGCCTTGTTGGCGATATGAGCGCGAGTGGCGGCTTTTGGGCGACAGAGGCGTTCAAGAGTCCGCCCTAGAGCTAAAAGATGTGACCTTTGGCCTGCGCTGTCCAGCCGCCATTATGCACGCTGTCACCACTGCTCTAGAGTCGAGAGAGAAACAGGTTGGATTCTACGAGACGTACAAAGTCCAGGGGAGATTCAAATTGAAGCGGAAACCTTTAGATTTGGACGAGATGCGTGCCTTTCTCCCGACGACCGCTCGCTCGGGAGTCGAAATATTCGGTCTCCAGGAGACGGACTGACATGCAAGTATTCCATAAGCTCGGCAGTGTCATTTTGCTGCGGCCTTCAGCGATGCCGCGATGTCGGGGAGGGAGCGGAAGAGCGTGAGCGGGTCGTCCTTGGAGGGGAGAAAACCGCGGCGGCGCCAGAAGGCGGCGGCGTTGTCGTCGAGGGCGTGGACGACGAGGGCGCGGCCGCCGACCAAGTGGGCGCCGGCGACCGCGCGGGTGAGCGCGTGCTTGAGGAGGCCGGTGCCGATGCCGCGGCCGGTGTAGGCGGTGTCGGTCGCGAGCTGGCCCAGCAGCAGGCAGGGGACCGGGTCGGGTGGCTGTCCGGTGCGGATCCGGCGCGGCATGACCGCGGCGATGACGGCGGTCGGGGCGAGGCCGTAGTAGCCGACCACGCGCAAGGCGTCGTGGACGACCATGACGACCGTGAAGCCCTTGTCCTGGTTGGCGAGCGCGCGGGTCTTCAGCCAGTGGTCGAGGGCGGGCTGGCCGCAGGAGAATTGCGTGACGTCGTGGCGGGCGGTCAGGAGCTCCGGGGTGGAGAGCGGCATGACGCTCAGCCTTCGGCGCCCTCCTCCCAGGGGGCCGGCCGGCGCAGCAGCTCGACCAGCTCGGGCACCGGTGCGGCGGGCGCCTCGATCGCGGCGCGGAAGGCGGCGAAGCCTTCGGGAGTCATTCGGATGAGCGTGCGTTCCAGCAGCACCTCCTCGGCGGCGCGCAGCGCTGCCTCGCGCACGAACTCGGTGCGGGAGCGGCCGCGCAGGCCGGCGGCGCGGTCGATGATCGCGATGTCGGCTTCCTGAAGACGCATCGAGAGCGGGTGGTCTTTTCGTCCAGCGGCATGCATCGCGGCACTCCTCGTGACCGTGGACTCACATAGCCGCTTGTAGCGCAAATTGCAATACTTGGCGCCGCCGCGCCGCGCCTTGGCGACCAGTCGACTTCCGGCGGCCCCTGCGCGCGGCGGCGCTACTCCGCGGCGGCTTGGGTGAGGGTGCCCACCGGGTGATGGACGATCTCGGTGCCGAGGACGGCGAGCACTTCGCGGATGAAGGCGGCGAGCGCCGTCCAGCCTTCTGCGCTGACCAGATTGCCGTCGCGCAACGCGTCGGTCGGCCCGATCCGGACGAAGGTCGCGCCGGTCAGGGCGACCTCCGGCTCGCAGGTGAAGAGGCCGGCGACGCGTTTGCCTTGGATCACCTCCGGCACCGCTACCAGAACCTGGACCCCATGGCAGATCGAGGCGATCGGCTTGCCGCCCTGATGGAACTCGCGGACGATCGCCTGCACGCGCGGGAAGGTCCGGATATATTCCGGGCCGCGGCCGCCGGCGATGTAGACGGCGTCGTAGTCGGCCGTGTCGACGGCCTCGAACGAGCGCGTGATCGCGATGTCGTGACCGCGATGCTCGGTATAGGTCAGCACCCCGTCCATGCCGAAATCGTGCACGCTGGTCTTCAGGCGATAGCCCTTCGCGGTGTCGGGGCAGACGATGTCGACCTTGTGCCCGACCGCCTCCAGCGCCTGCTGGAATACGAAGATCTCGTACTCTTCGCTGAACTCGCCGACCAGCATCAAGATCCGCTTCGACATCATCAGCCTCCCGAGCTTGTCGTGCACGCCCCGGTCATCAGGCCGAAGCCGTAGATCCGATAGTCGAAGTCGGCGCCGCACCTGTCAAGGCGGCGACGCTCGCCAGATGCGCGAGCTTCTGGTCGGCCGCCGATCGCTCAACCGATGGCGCGCCGCACCAGGTCCCAGAATTCCTCGGTGTTGTTGGTCCGCGGGAACGGGATGGTGGGGACCGGCTGGTCGAGGAAGGTGCAGAGCGGCTCCCAACCGTCCTTGACCTCGAACACCAGCAGGCGCTCGGGCGCAATCGCGTTCTTGACGGCCGCGACCTCGTCGTTGAAGGCCTCGATGAGCTCGGCTTGGCTCATCGTGCCGTGGAAGCCGCTCTTTTGCGTGACGGCGATCGACATGTCGAACCAGGGCGCGACCTGCGCCGGCGCGTCGGCCCGGCTCGCCATGAGCTTGAAGATCGTGTCCGAGAAGCTCCGGCACCAGCTTTCAGCGCTGCGGGTGTTCAGCACGATCTTGGCCTCCGGATAGGCCGCCGCGAGCTCCTGCCAGAAGGCGGCGACCGGCCAGTCGACCGCCGCGTTGTAGCCCTCGAACAGCGCCGGCCAGTCGGGCTTGCCGGCGAGCGGCGTCGTTCCAGAGCGCGACCCGGCGCGGCGCGTCCTTGAAGACCTCCTCCATGTGGTAGCAGGGGCCGAAGCCCAGCTGCTCGAGCGCGAGCTTGAGCGAATAGGTTCCGGTCCGGCCGACGCCGGCGCCGATCACCTGGAGCGTCATGAGGGCCTCCCTGGGTGTGTGGGGCCCGACCATGCTCCAGGGCAAGCCCAGCTGTCTTCATTCCGGCAGCCCCGCCCGGCGCAGGCCCAGGGCCCAGCGCGCGGCATCCGCGGGCCGCCGCAGGGGGATCCAGCCCGCGAGCGTGGACAGGCAGAGGTCTGGATCGGTCTGACGCAGGCGCGCCATGGCGCTTGCGGCATCGGCGGCTCTACCTAAGAGGGCGGCGCTGGCGGCGACCACGGCCGGCGCGAGCGGGAAGTTCGGCAGCTCGCGGTGCGCGGCCTGGGCGCAAGCGAGCGCCTCGACCACGCTCGCGGTGACCTGGTCCTGGAGGTCGAAGATGTCGGCAAGCTCGCCGTCGAAGCGGTTGGCCCACAAGTGCGCGCCAGGCGCGGTATCGATCAGCTGGCCGGTGATGCGCACCCGGTTGCCCGCCTTGCGCACGCTGCCCTCGAGCAGGTCGCGGACGCCGAGGTCGCGCCCGATCTGGGTCACGTCGACGTTGCGGCCCTTGTAGGCGAAGCTCGAGTTGCGCGCGATCACGAACAGGTGGTTGAAGCGGGACAGTGCGGTGATGATGTCCTCGACGATGCCGTCGGCGAAGTACTCCTGCTCGGGATCGCCGGACATGTTGGCGAACGGGACGGCCGCGATCGAGGGCTTGTCGGGCAGCGCCGGTCGCGCGGGCGTCTGGCCGGCGGTGGGGCTGGGCCTGCGCCGCGAGGCCGACCTGGATCGAGTAGGTCCGGATCGGCTCCGCGATGTTCTTGAGCGTCGTCTCGCCGAGGTCGTTCATGACGAAGTCGAGCCGGGTGCGCACCTGCCGGTAGGCGTCCTCGGACAGGCAGATGGCGCCGGGCTCGGCGATGCCCTCGAGGCGGGCGGGCGATGTTGACGCCGTCGCTCTCCTCGACGACGTCGCCCAGATGGACGCCGATGCGGAACTCGATGCGGCGCTCCGGCGGCAGGCCGGCGTTGCGCTCGATGATCGCGTTCTGGACCTCGATCGCGCAGCGCACGGCGTTGACGACGCTGCTGAACTCGACCAGGGCGCCGTCGCCCGTGCGCTTCACGACGCGGCCGTCGTGAAGCGCGATCGTGGGATCGATCAGATCGCTGCGCAGCGCCCGCAGCCGCGCCAGCGTGCGCTCCTCATCCGCACCGGTGAGCCGGCTGAACCCGACCCCGTCGGCGGCCAGGATCGCCGCCAGCTTCCTCTTCTCGGTCATCGCCAATTTCTCCCGCGACCCAAGCTAGCACGGAGCCGGGCCGGGAGGCCAATTGCCTATCAACAGGGTCGGAGGCGTGGAACGGCTGCACGCCCCCGCGTTCGCGGGGCCCGCCGGGCGGGTCGGGTCGAGCGCCTTCTAGAGCTGCCGGTTTGCCGCTATGACTGGGGTCCGTCGAGCACAAAGCACACCAGCGGGGCGGGATGGCACGGCTGACGATCAGCGGGCTGCACAAGTTCTACGGCCAGACGCACGCCGTGCGCGGGGTCGACCTCGACATCCCCGAGGGCGAG
Source organism: uncultured Alphaproteobacteria bacterium (assembly GCA_963757395.1). GTDB lineage: Bacteria > Pseudomonadota > Alphaproteobacteria > Geminicoccales > Geminicoccaceae > DATAOG01. The sequence goes on along the minus strand of CAVWRK010000016.1, from coordinate 132,486 downwards.
TTTGCCGTCCTTGTCGGTCCTTCCGGGTGCGGCAAGAGCACGCTTCTCCGCTCGATCGCGGGGCTCGAGCCGATCGATGGCGGCACGATCGCGATCGATGGCGAGGTCGTCAACGACATGCGGCCGCGCGATCGCAATGTTGCCATGGTGTTCCAAAACTACGCGCTCTATCCGTACATGAACGTCTACGAGAACATCGCCTTCGGGCTGCGCGCGCGCCGGTTCGCCGGCGCCGAGATCGAGCGCCGGGTGCAGCAGGCGGCCGCCATCCTCGACATCGCCGCGCTGCTTGAACGCCTGCCGCGCCAGCTCTCGGGCGGCCAACGTCAGCGGGTGGCGATCGGGCGGGCGATCGTGCGCGATGCAAGGTTGTTTCTGTTCGATGAGCCGCTCTCCAACCTCGACGCCAAGCTGCGCGACGAGATGCGCAGCGAGCTCAAGCGCCTGCACACCCAGCTCGGCAAGACCATGGTCTACGTCACCCACGACCAGGTCGAGGCGATGACGCTGGCCGACCGCATCGTGCTCCTGAAGGACGGCCGGATCGAGCAGCAGGGCGCCCCGCTCGAGCTGTTCGAGCGGCCGCAGACGCGCTTCGTCGCGGGCTTCCTGGGCTCGCCCTCGATGAACTTCGTGCCCGCAACGCTGGCAGGCGGCGAGCGCGGGGTCGAGGTCGAAATCGGCGCCGACATTCGCCTCGCGGTGCCGGCCGCGCACGTCCAGCGCCTGGCCGAACATCTTGGCAAGCCCGTGACCTTCGGCATCCGGCCCGAGCACCTGCACCGGGCGGGCGAGGGCGAGGTCAGGAGCGGCCTCGAGCCCCTCACGATCACGGTCGACCTGATCCAGCCGACCGGCTCGCGCACCTACGCGACCTTCCGCCTGAACGGCACCGAGGTCGTGGCCGAGCTCCAGGCGCACGAGGTCGAACGCCCGGGCGAGCGCCTGACCCTGCACGTCGACATGAACCGCGCGATCATCATCGACCCGCAGACCGACCGCGTCCTCTGACCCCTTTGATTGCCTCAAGCGCCAGATCCTCGTTTTCTTTATTGAACATCAGCTGCCGACGACCCCGCACAACCAATCACCCCCCAACGGTTGCCCGGCCGAGCTCCCGATCAGCCCGCCAGCCACGCCCACGTTTATCTCGACGATGCGCCACTTTTTATTTGGCCTGTCGACAAAGTGTGCGCTATGTGTAGCCTGTATTTCTCGAAGTGTCGCCTGCCCCCAAAGTAAAAATTTCAGGTTGATGCAGGATCAAGCGATTGAGTCTCGCGTACGACATCAACCAGACCGCCCAAGCCTTTCTGTTTGCAGCATTCCGGCAAAGTACTGTCAAACTCCGTAGATAGTCTCTTGATGCCCCGATTGATCCGATGGACCGCCCATTTTGCGTCGGACAGGCGACACTTGTGTGCGGTGGTTGCTTTGATGGCGGGAGGTAGTGTGGGCGGTGCAACTTCAGGCTCGGAGGGCCGAGCGGGTGTCTGAACGAGAATGGTTCCTGATACGCGAAGGCGCGGGCACCTACTCGCTCGCGGGCAAGAGCCTCGTCTCGCGTGCGATCTCGAGCTTCCAGTTCTGCAGGACCGACTTGTCTTGGGCGGCCTCGTGCCCGTCGACGTCCAGGTGGCTCGTTACGTAGTACAAGCGCTCGATCTCGCGGCGCTCTTCGGGACCGCGGCCCGCGTCTCGGAAACGCTGTTGCAGATAGAACGGCGGGATCGACTGATAGTATAGCGTGACCTGGACATTGTCGGCCTGGGCCAGCGTCTCGGGGTCGAGTGTGATCCAGTATTCGATCCGGTCGGAACCGGTGCGCCTGGGGTCGGTGTAGTCACGATCGAACCTGGCGCGGCCCGGGGTGCGTGCCAGCTCGCGAATGAAGGGTGAGTCGAAGGTCGCGTAGAATCTCGGATCGTAGCCCTTCGGCCGGATGCGGTTGTCCTTGAGCTCCCGGAAACGCTGCAGGAAGCTGGTCGTCAGCTCGCCGGCGGAGTCGGCGACCAGCTCCTGGTAGATCTGCACCTGATTGCCCTCTGTGACGAGCTGGTAGTGGGGCTGGAAGGGGGCGCCGGGAAAGCGCACCGGCTGCTCGCTCGGCAGGACCTCATCGCTGGTGCCATCGAGAATCGCGCCCAGTCCGTTGGTCCGCCCGGACGCCCACAGGACCTCCCCGCTCGCGTCGCGGACGAGCACCTCGAGGAAGGCCCGACGAAAGCCCACGCCGGACGGGAAGTCGTGGCCGGTGTGGTTGGTGACCGTCACCGACGCCAGAATGCCTCGCCGGGTGCGGGCGAGACGGCTGATCTCGACGCTCGCGGTCTGGCTCCGAGCCATGTCGGTCATCAACTCCTCGCCCAGCAGCAGCGGCGGCAGGTCCTGGTCGCTCCGGCTGAAGAAGGTGCCCTGGCGGAAGCCCAACAGCAGCGGGAACTGCTGGAACATCTGATTGAGGAAGATGTTCAGCCCATGCAGCGAGTGCCGGGCGTAGTGCTCGCGCTCGGTCGCATGGATGTCGGCATCGGGCAGGCGATGGGTCGTGGGTGGAAAGTCGCTCGACTCGAAGTTGGCGATCTTGAAGGCGAGCTCCTTGCCCTGGTAGTGCGTGGGCATGTGACAGCCCTGGCACTGCTGCTCGCGGGGTCGCCCGGACGCGAAGTCGCTGTTCAGCCACTCGAGGTAGGTCGTCTGCTCGTATTTGAACCCGGCCTGCCGGCCGTCGTTCCTGAAGACCGGCAGCAGGATCGCGTGACACGAGCCACAGAGCTCCGAGCTCAGGGTCTGCGCCCCGAAACCGGGCGTCACGCCGATCGCGTTCTGCATCGGTTTGGTCACGACGTGCTCGTAGGGTCCGTTCACCTGCGGCGGCGGGTCGGTGACGAAGTTGCCGGTATAGCCGCTTTCCGTGCCCAGGCCGTCGGGCGAGATGCGGTGGCAGGCGGTGCACGAGATGCCGTCGCGGGCGAGCGCGCCGTAGGTCTGCTGACGGCGCGGCACCGAGCCCGGCCACTGGCTCACGACGTCGAGGCGGAACGGCCGCCCGGAGGGCACCCCCGGCGGCGGCGCCACGCCGTCGAACGCCTCGCACGCCGGGTCGGCCTCGCGCGGCGTGTCCGCCGCCAGCTGACGCTGCCCCATCACGCCGTGGCAGTGGAGGCAGGTGTTCTCGATGCACCGGCTGTGCGCGGTCAGGCTGTTGGTCTCGCCCTCGAGCTGGGCGAAGAAGATCGGATCGCGGCCCGCGAGGCCCATCGGCGAGGCGGACCATTCCCCGTACGGGCTCAGGTTGATGGTCTTGGTCGCCCCGTCCCGCTCCTCTTCCACGGTCATGTTCGATTTGCTGTCGAGGTAGTTCAGGGCGTCGTGGCACAGGACGCACTGATCGGAGGTGAGGAAGGACGTTGGTCCGCCCGCTGCGGCGAACACGTGATCGTAGGTTTGGGCGGGCAGGCGGTGCATCCAGGTGTCGGAGAAGGGAACCTCGGGCAGCTGGTCGTAAAAGCTCAGAAAGGCGTCAGGGGGAGTCGCGAGCGGTGTGGCGTACGGATCTGACGCGCCGGTCGGCGGCAGGCCGCGCAGCGCGTCCTCAAACCCCGGCGGCAAGTGAAACGAGCGTTCGTGCGGCTGGACCTGGCCCGGCTCGTCGGCGAACTGCTTGTAGCGAATGGACTTGCCGAGGACGTTGTCGATCGAGGCGAACGTGGACTCGCGCTCCGCCGAGGCATGGCAGCCGTTGCAGAAGGTACCATACCCGGACAGGGGTGTGATCACGTTGGGCACTTTGCTCGGGTTCCCCGGCCAATACCCGGTCGGATACCAGTCAGGGTCCGGCGCGGTCGGGTTGTCGGGGACGAACCGCCGTCGGGTAAACCCGCTGCGGTCCACGATCGGCGGGTCGACGAGCTGCCCCGGCTGACCCCCGGGAATTTCGATCTGGGCGACGGGCCAATACCACTGATCCAGCGATTCGCCGCCCCGCCGGAGCATCACCGTCCAGGCTTCCGGGAGGATCGACTGGTTGGTGATCGTCATGCAACCGTCGTCCTCGACGACGACGCCGAGCTTGTCGTCGATCAGATGCATCTCCTTGATGATCGCGGCCCCTTCCGGCAGCTCGCCCTTGCGATCGTGGCAGAACCAGTCGATCACCTCCGGGGAGTAGTAGATGTGCACCGGCAGGTGCGTGCTGTAGTTGCTGCCGACGCCGATGTCGCCGACGTAGGGTCCGGTGAAGCGCCAGAAGGGGTCGCCGATCCAGCCCAACGCCCCCGGACCTTGCTTGGCTCGATAGAGTTGCGATTTGAGGAAGTCGGTGAACGCGCGATCGAAGGCGTTCTTGCGTTCCAGTTGCGAAATCGGCGGCGGGTTTCGGAAGCGCTCGGGCAGCGGCAGGCCGCGGTCCGGGTGGGTCGCGCACCAGCGATCGATCTCCGGCTGGGTCGCACCGTTGAGCGAGGCCGGGCAGACCCACTTCGACGGGTCCCTGGGCAGGGGACCGTCCTCGGCATCGAGGATCACGCCCGCATCGGCCGCCTGGGTCAGCTGCCTCCCCAGCTCCTGGGTCCGGCAGGCCCCTGGTTTGGCCGTCGCGTGCGGCGGCGGCACGTGCGCCTCGCCACCGCGCGGGCAGAGCGCCAGCAGAAGAACGCCCAGAGCGACCAGAGCGGCGATTCCGGCGTTTCTCATCGCGAGCCTCCCGAAGCACCCGCCGGTACGGTAGGTCGCGCGGGCCGTTTCCGGCTGAGGCAACCACAGCCACACTGTTCTTGGTGGGAATTTCCCACATGGCGGCCCCTGGGGGTCAACCATGCGGTAGTCGGGCGCGAGAGACAAGCACCGAGGTCGACGAAACCTCCCTCGTGGTCGGGCATTCGAGCGGGTCTCGCCGATTACAGTCGGTTCTGGCCGAGGCGCGGGGTCCACTTGGCGCAGCCTAGCCGTCGCCGCCGATCTCCGCGTACAGCGTCTGCGCCTCGCTCGGTAGGCCGCGCCGGGTGCCGAGGGCGAGCACGCGTACCCCTAGCAGGAGGACGCGCCCCGAGCTCGGATCTCGCCGAGGATCTGCCTTGGCGGCGATGATGCCTCCCGAGAGCAGGCGCCCCGTCGAGGCGTTCGATCCTTCGCGTCTTCGCCTGAGCGGCGCTGGCCAGCGTCCGTTCGGCCAACGGCGGCTCTTTTGCCTCGGCCGGCGAAGCGGCTATAACCGGCGGCGTTGGGGAGACGTGGAAAAAGCAGGGAGAGCCGTCATGTCCGAGGCGCCGTCGTCGGCGATCATGCTGTTCGGGACCGAGGAGAAGGTGGTGCCGCGCAAGAGGCTGCGCGCGGGGCCGCTCGCCTGCGAGCTCGACGGCGGCAACCTGCGCTACATCAGGATCGGCGGCAGCGAGGCGATCCGGGCGATCGCGTTCATCGTCCGCGACAAGGACTATGGGAGAAAGGTGTCAGGGAGAAAGGTATCAGGAACAGTGTCAGGAACCAATTGGGTATCAGGAACAGTGTCAGGAACCAATTGCCTGCTTCGGCCGGCCGCGGGGACGTAGGGTCGAGCCGAGGCCGAACCGGTGCACGATGTCATCGAGCCATGACGCAGCACCGAACGGCCGGCCGCGCCGGGTCGACGCGCGCAGCACCTCTGCGCCCCGAGACCCTGCGCAACGAGAACGGGCGACCGGTGCAAGGGCTGCTGGCGGTGGCCCGGCGACCGGGCGGGGGGGACCTGCGCATGACGGACGATGAACAGCGCGGCGCGGCGGGCGGCGGCGACCCGGCCGAGCATAGCATGAGCCTGGACGAGGCCATGGCGCTGGCCGTGCAGGTCCATCGCAGCGGGCGCTTCGCCGAGGCGCGCGTCATCTACGAGGCCGTGCTCAAGGCCATCCCGGAGCACCCGGATGCCCTGCACTTCCTCGGCGTCCTGCTTCACCAGCAGGGCGAGGGCGAGCGCGCCGCGGCGCTCATACGCCGTGCCGTCGCGGTCCGTCCGGACTACGCGGACGCGCACAACAACCTCGGCAACGTCCTCAAGGAGATGGACGACCCCGGCGCCGCGGCCGCGGCCTACAGGGGAGCCCTCCGCCTGCAGCCCGACCATGCCGGGGCGTGGAGCAACCTGGGTGCCTCGCTCAAGGCGCAGGGCCTGCTGGAGGACGCCGTCGAGGCGTTCGGCCGCGCCATCGCGCTGGCGCCGGACATGGTCGACGCGCACTACAACCTCGGCAACGCGTACGATGCCCTGGAGCGGCGGCAGGAGGCCGCCGAGGCCTACGAGCGCGTGCTGGCGCTGGCGCCGGAACATGCCGACGCGCACTTCAGGCTGGGCCGGGTGCTGTCGGCGATGGGCCGGCGCGACGAGGCGCTGGCGGCGTACCAGCGCGCCGCCGCGCTGGACGCCAAGCATGCCGCGGCGCACTGCAACGTGGGCCACATGCTGCAGCGCAAGGGCCTGTTCCAGTACGCGGTCGATGCCTACGACCGCGCGCTGCGGCTGGAGGGCAAACTGCAGGAGGCGTTGGACGGCAAGGTGCGCGCCCTGTACCGGGACGGACGGCTGCAGGAGGCCGCCGCGGTGACCCGTCGCTGGATCGAGGTCGCGCCCGACAGCCCGGTACCGCGTCACCTGCTGCCGGCCCTCACCGGCGAGGACGTCCCGCCGCGCGCCGCCGACCCGTACATACGCCTCGTGTTCGACCAGTTCGCCGCCAACTTCGACCACCACCTGGAGCAGCTGGACTACCGCGCGCCGCAGCTGGTCGCCGAGGCGGTGGCCGTGAACATGGCGCCGGACGCGCGTCTCGCCGTGCTCGACGCGGGCTGCGGCACCGGGCTGTGCGGGCCGCTGCTGCGCCCCTACGCGAGCCGCATGACGGGCGTCGATCTGTCGCCGGGCATGCTGGCGAAGGCGCGCGCGCGCGGTGTCTACGACGAGCTGGCGGAAGCCGAGCTGACGGGCTGGCTGCACGCGCAGCCGCCGGCCGGCTACGACGTCGCGGTGTGCGCCGACACGCTCTGCTACTTCGGCGACCTGCATCAGGTGCTGGCCGGCATGCGCCACGTGCTGCGCCCGGGCGGGCTGCTCGTGTTCACGGTCGAGAGCGCCGACGCGGAGCCGCCCGCGCAGGGCTTCTGCATCCATCCGCCCGGCCGCTACAGCCACACCAGCGCTCACATCGAGCAGGCGCTGGCGACCGCCGGCATCAAGCTCGTGCGGCTGGACACCCAGGTGCTGCGCAAGGAGAGCGGGGCGCCGGTCCAGGGCCTGGTGGTCACGGCGACCGCCGGCTGAGCCACGATGCGGGTCCGGCAACGCCCTGGCCGGCCTCGCACCCCGACCGTGACCCGACCCGCGGCGGGGCTTTCTCCGTAACGTAGTCCCGACCCTGTTTCCCTGGCCGCGATCGCCAAGACCCTTTTCCTGAGCGGCGCTGGCCAGCGTCCGCCCGGCCAACGGCGGCTCTTTTGCCTCGGCCGGCGAAGCGGCTATAACCGGCGGCGTTGGGGAGTGCGGGAAAAAGCAGGGAGAGCCGTCATGTCCGAGGCGCCGTCGTCGGCGATCATGCTGTTCGGGACCGAGGAGAAGGTGGTGCCGCGCAAGAGGCTGCGTGCGGGGCCGCTCAGTTGCGAGCTCGACGGCGGCAATCTGCGCTACATCAGGATCGGCGGCAAAGAGGCGATCCGGGCGATCGCGTTCATCGTCCGCGACCAGGACTGGGGCACCTACAACCCGACCATCCTCGACCTCAAGATCGGCCAGGGGGCGGACGACTTCGAGGTCAGCTACGAGGCGGTCTGCAAGGACGCGAGCCAGGAGCTTCGCTACCGGGCGAAGATCAAGGGGGCATCCGACGGCAGGCTCACCTTCGAGGCGAGCGCGCGGGCGGTCAGCGACTTCGTCACCAACCGGACCGGCTTCGTCGTCCTGCATCCGATCGAGGGCGTCGCGGGCGAGGCGGTCGAGGTCCTGCATACCGATGGCCGGATCGAGCGCAGCGTCTTCCCCGAGCTGATCGACCCGATGTGTCCGTTTCAGGACATCCGGGCGTTGACCCATGAGGTCCTGCCGGGGGTGCGGGTCACCTGCAGGATGGCAGGCGATGCCTTCGAGATGGAGGACCATCGCAACTGGAACGATGCCTCGTACAAGACCTATGTGCGGCCGCTGGCCAAGCCCTGGCCCTATACGCTCAAGGCCGGCGAGGCCAGCGAGCAGTCGGTGGTCCTGACGATCGCTGGCAGCGTGCCCAAGGTTGCGGCCGCGGCCGGCGAGGCGCCGGTCGAGCTGAGGGTGGGCGGTGCGGTCGGGAGCGTGCCGGCGCTGGGGCTGAGCCTGCGGCCGGAGCACGCCGAGGCGACGCTTGAGGCGGCCGATCTGATCCGAAAGCTCGGGCCGCAGTTCCTGGTCTGCCCGTTCAATTCGCGGATCGCCGATGGCTATGCCGGGCCGGCGGTGGTTGGGGCATCGACCTTCACTTTCGACCGGCGGACCGGCGATCCGGGCGCGGTGTTGCGCATGTACAAGGCCATGGCCGAGGTGACCGGGGCGGAATTGGTGCTGGAGGCGGTGGTCGCGTGTCGCGAGCCGGATGGCAGCCCGTGCGGCGACGAGGCGACCATGCGGGCCGACCTCGCCAGGATCCGGGATGCGGTCGCGGCCGCCGGGGTGCGCTTTGGCCGGGTCGCGGTGGCGCCGGCCTCGGATCTGAAGTGCACGTTGCCGGGCAGCATCTGGCCGGCCTGTCCGGAGGCCGAGGCGCTCTATGCGGCGGCGCGCGAGGCGTTCCCGGCGGTGCCGGTCGGCGGCGGCATGTTTTCGTACTTCACCGAGCTGAACCGCAAGCGGCCGCCTGCGGGCGCGCTCGATTTCGTCGTGCACACCAGCTGCCCGATCGTGCACGCCTGCGACGACACCACGGTCATGGAGAACCTCGAGGCGCTGCCGCACATCGTCAGGTCGACCCGGGCCTTTGCGGGCGGCCGGCCGTACCGGGCGGGGCCGTCGGCGATCGGCGCGCGCGACAATCCCTATGGCGCCACGGCGACGCCCAATCCGGCGGGCGGCCGGGTGGCGCTGGCGGGCATGGACCCGCGCCAGCGCGGCCTCTTGGGGGCGGCGTGGTATCTCGGCTACTTCGCGCACATGGCGGCGGGCGGCCTGGAGGCGGTGTGCCTGGCGGCGCCGGTCGGCGAGTTCGGCGTGGTCTACGCGAAGATGGCTTGGCCGCAGCCCTGGTTCGACGACCAGGCCGCGGGGGGGCGGGCGCTGGTCTATCCGGTCTACCACGTGCTGCGCGGTCTGGCCGAAGGGGCCGGCAAGCCGCGGTTGCAGACGACCCTCTCCAACGGCTCGGCGGTGCAGGCGGTCGCCTGGCAGGGGCATGGCGGGGCCGTGGTCTGGCTCGCCAACCTGACGCCCGCGCCGCAGACCGTGGCGCTCCAAGGGCTGGCCGCCCGGCGCGGCCGGATCGCGGTGCTCGACCAGGCGGGCTTCGGCGCCGCCGCCGCCGATCCGGACGCGCTGGCCGGGCGCGCCAGCGCGGGCGAGATCGGCCGCCTCGAGCTTGGGGCTTATGCCGTGGCGCGCGTGGAGGTGGCTGGCTGAGCCGGCGAGCCCTCCCGCGCAGTCGTTCTGTTGCAACCGCTAAGACGAGAGCCGGGCGTTCGGCAGCATTTCGCACTTGCAGCATGCCGAGGACTTGCCGGCGACCGAGACGAGGACGGTCGGCGACCGCACCCGGCACAAGCTTGGGTGCCAGTAACCGCGCACCAATGCTTGTGACCAAATGTCGCGAGAAAGTTGCTCCCTGGCCCGATGATTTTCGCTAGAGTTGCACTAAGCGCGGGTGAGCGCCAGCCGCCGTGCGGGCTGCCGAAGGGGTGGTCGGGAGCCGGACGGACCGCGGCGGTGTCCCAAGCAATCAGGGGGACCCCACGATGGAAGCGAAGGTAATCTGGCTCTTCGTGTTCGTTATCCTGTATTGGGCGTACTGCATCTTCTGGGGCATCAAGGGTGCCTTGTCGGCGCGCACTGCCAGCGACTACTTCATCGCCGGGCGGCGCATCTCGCTCTGGGTGTTCGTGCTGGCGGCGACCGCGACCTCGTTCTCGGGCTGGACCTTCATGGGCCATCCGGGCCTGATCTATCGCGACGGCTTCCAGTACGCCTACGCCTCCTTCTACACCATCACCATCCCGTTCACCGGGGTGCTGTTCCTCAAGCGGCAATGGATCATCGGCAAGCGCTTCGGCTTCATCACGCCGGGCGAGATGCTGTCCTACTACTTCCGCTCCGACGTGATCCGGCTGCTGGTGATCCTGGTCGCCCTGGTGTTCTCGGTCCCCTATCTCGGCGTCCAGCTGCGGGCGTCGGGGTTCCTGTTCAACGTCCTGACCGACGGCCGCCTCAGCGTCGACGTCGGCATGTGGATCCTGTCGGCGGTGGTGTTCATCTACGTCGCCTCGGGGGGCCTGCGCGCGGTCGCCTATGTCGACACGCTGCAGTGCATCCTGCTGGCGGCCGGCATCGTGATCATCGGCCTGATCGCCCTCACCGCGGTCGGCGGCTGGGGCGCGCTCAACGACAACATCGCGGCTCTGACCCAGGTGCCGGGCGGCAAGACCACGCCCGACGGCTACAGCTCCTACGTCGCGATCCCGGGGGTGATCCAGTTCGTCTCCAGCGGCCCCAAGGCCGAAGGTGGCGCCTGGACCGGTGTCATGGTGCTGACCTACATGTTCGCGCTGATGGGCATCCAGTCGGCCCCCGCATTCTCGATGTGGGCGTTCGCGAACCACAATCCGGCGCCGTTCGCGCCCCAGCAGGTCTGGGGCTCGGCGTTCGCGATCGGTCTGATCCTGTTTTTCTTCACCGCGATGCAGGGCCTCGGCGGTCACTTCCTGGGCGCCGACCTCAAGTTCGCCGCCCAATATCCCGAGCGCGTCGCGACCGCGGGCGCGGTCCGGATCCAGGGCAACCTCCTCGAGACCGACTACCGCAGCAACGCCCAGCCCAAAGGCTTGAATGCGCGTGCCTTGCGGCCGATCGGCGCCGACGCCCTGACCATGCTCGGCCAGACCAAGGCGATTCCGACGCTCGGCGATGTCGCCAAGGGCACCGGTCCGGGCGCGCAGGTCGCCGCCCAGCTGATCGAGGGCACCGATCTCGCCGGCAAGCCAGCACTCCTGTCGCTGCCGACGCCGGACATGCTGGTCGCCCAGCTGATCAATCTGATGGCCGATTCGGCACCTTGGATGATCGGTCTCTTGTCGGTGTGCGCGCTCGCCGCCATGCAGTCGACCGGGGCGGCGTACATGTCGACGGCAGGCGGCATGCTGACCCGCGACCTGATCCGCCACTTCCTGATGCCGAACATCGACCACCGGATGCAGAAGCTGTTCGGGCGCATCGGGGTCGGCGTGATCGTGCTGCTGGCGCTGGTGGTCGCCACCACCTCGACCGACGCGCTCGTGCTGCTCGGCGGTCTCGCGGTCGCCTACGGCTTCCAGATGTGGCCGGCCCTGATCGCGGTCTGCTACTGGCCGTGGCTGACCCGTCAGGGCGTGATCCTCGGCCTGATCGTCGGCCTGATCGTGGTCACCATCACCGACGGGCCGTCGACCTTCGGCATCGAGGCCTGGGGCCGCTGGCCCTGGACCATCCACTCGGCGGGCTGGGGCATCTTCTTCAACCTGCTGGTCGCGATCGTCGTCTCGGCGGTCACCCGCGACGACCTCGACCGCAAGATGGAGTTCCACAACTTCCTCGCCCAGCACGCCTCGCTGCCGCCCGAGAAGCGCCGGCTGGTCCCGACCGCCTGGATCGTGACCATCGCCTGGTTCTTCTTCGGCATCGGCCCGGGGGCGGTGATCGGCAACTGGATCTTCGGCGATCCGACCGATGCCGCCACCTGGACCTTCGGCATGCCGTCGATCTGGGCCTGGCAGATCCTGTTCTGGGTGCTCGGCGTCGCCATGATGTATTTCCTCGCGTACACCATGCAGATGTCGACGGTGCCCGAGACCGAGGTCGAATCCCTGGCCGAGGACATCGCCGAGATCGAGCGGGCGGCCACCTGAGGCTGCTCGAGCGGCTGGACCCTGTCGGGGGGGGAGGGGCTATGGCCCCTCCCTTCGTTTCGTCCAAGGACGGCATTTTCGCCACCGGCCAACCGCGCTAAGCTTGGCATCGGATGGTACTGCGGATGCTGCTGCCCGGACCCGCGGATGTCGCCCTGGACCTACTACTGGCTGTCGGTCGCGGTGCTCGCGGCGCTGCTGGTGTGGCCGGTCTCGAAGATGATCTGGGTCATGAGCGTGCGCCGGCTCGAGCGCAAGCGGGGCGAGGCGCTGACCGACCCGGAGCGCGCCGGCCAGCGTAACCGGGCGCGCTTCCTGGCGATCGTCATCTGTACGGTGTTCTCGGCCCTGTTCAACTACCAGATCCTGGACATGGCGAGCTATCGGGCGAGCTCCGGAGCGAGCCGCGGCGCCAGCGATGGCTGAGCCGCCCGCGCCTCGCCGGCACGGCAACGACCGGCTGACCCGCGTGCTCAAGGCGGCGGCCGTGGCGATGGCCGTCCTGTTCCTCGGCTGGGCGGCTTACGATAAGTTTTTCGCCGCGGTGGCGCCCGGCGACATGGCCTATTTCGCCGGCAACCGGGCGTTTGAGGATGGCGACTACGGGCGCGCCGAAAGCGACTATCAAGCGGCGCTCGCGGCGGCGCCGGAGCACCTGTTCGCACTCCGCGGCCTGGCCCAGAGCCTGCACCAGCAGGGCCGCTACGACGAGGCGCTCGCGGTCTACGACGAGGCGATCGCGCGCGCGCCGGAGTTCGGCGCGACCTATGCCAACCGCGGCATCCTGCTCGACACCATGGGCCGGCACGAGGCAGCGCTGGCCGACTACACCCGCGCCCTCGAGCTCGATCCCAAGCTCGCCGAAGGCCCGAACTGGCTGACCCGCTTCCTGCGCAACCAGCCGGCACCGCCGCCGACCATCGCCGACCGGGCGGCCTACCTGCGCGCCGAGCTCGCCAAGCCCGAAGGCGAACGCGCGCTGCGCAAGCCCGAGCTCGACGCCAAGCAGCGCCCGTACCAGCAGTGAAGAGAGACGACCGCGTTTCTTGACCATGGTCAGGAGAATGTCATCGCCCCAGTCTCCCATACCGAAGTTCACTGCTGTCCAGACCAGCCCGATGTTGTCTGCCGATACTCGGGCCAGATCAACTATCTTCTCTTGCAGTTGATCTAAATCAAAGTCGCTTGTGCAAATGCCTGCCAACCAAACTGCCGACCTCGGGAGGGAACCTCGTGAGTGACATCATCCTGTTCGCCCACCCCACGTTCGGCGTTCTCGGGATCATCGCGGCGGTCTGGGTCTTTGTCGAGACGCTGAACGTCGCGCCCGCCAACCTCGCCCGCCTGCGGACCGTGGCCGTGCTGGTCGCGCTGTTCATCGTGCTCGCCTGGATCCTCGGCGGCTACTGGTACGTCACCTACTATGCGCCGGAAAAGGCCATCATCCTGAAAGGCCCCTGGCCCTGGGCGCACAGCCTCGTCATGGAGACCAAGGAGCACCTGTTCTTCATCCCGCTCATCCTGGCGCTCTACCTGCCGATCGCCGCACGCTCCAATCTGGTCGCGAGCCGGCCGGCGCGGGGCATGGTCCTGACGGTCGCCGCCCTGATCGCCCTCTCGGGTCTTGCCATCGAGGGCGCCGGCGCGGTCATCAACTACGGCGTCAAGGTCGCCTTCGTGCACACCGGTGTCGCAGGAGTTCGAATGATGGCCACCGACACGCAGCAACTCGACCATGCCACCGCCGCTTTCGGCCTTGCCGCGGCGGTCGCGATCGTCTTCAACACGGTTCTGGCCTGGGTCAAGGACGCGTTCGAGCCGCTGAACAGCTTCATGGCGTCCTTGACTGGTCACCATTGGATCACGCACAGCCTTGCCGACGTCATCGTATTCTTCGTGCTCGGGCTCGTCTTTCTCCGACTGGGAACAGCAGAGCGGATGAGGGCGATGGCGCTGATCCAGACCCTGGTGGTCGCGGTCGTCGTCGCCGGGCTCGGGCTGGTCGGCTGGTTCCTGTTCATTTAGCTGCGGCTGCTTCAGAGGTTGTGCGTCCGGGAAAGCCTGGTTGGCCTGCCGGTGGCCAGATGCTCAGCGCCGAGCCGGGGATTGTTCTTTGCCGAGGTCCACGCCCGGCGACCCGGAGGTCGACAAGGGGCAGCGGCCCTACCAGCAGTGAGGCTCGCCGGCCGGGCAGCGGCCTATCATCGCGACATCCGCCTGCCGGATGTCGCCAGCACGGGCGCGCTCATCCGGTTCTGGCCGGGAGGGCGCTGATCGCCGCTTCAGCCTGGCGCGCGGGCAGGCCATGGCGAGCGTCGGCGGCGAAGCCGAGCGTATCCGCCACCAGGTAGAGCGGGCGTTGCTTGACCTCCATGAACACCCGGCCGAGGTATTCGCCGAGGATGCCGAGGCCGATCATGTTGAGGCCGCTCGAGAGCAGGAGGGTGCTCAGCAGCGAGGCGTAGCCCGGCACGTCGATGCCGTGGAGCAGGGTGTGCGCGAGGGTGTAGCCGAGGTAGAGCAGGCCGAACAGGGCCGTGGTCAGGCCGATGTAGGTCCAGACCCGGAGCGGCGCCATGCTGAACGAGGTGATCCCGCCGACCGCCAGGTGCCACAGGCGCCAGTAGCTCCACTTGGTGCGGCCGGCGGCGCGCGCCGGGCGCCGGTAGTCGATCACGGTCTGGCGAAAGCCGGCCCAGGCGAACAGGCCCTTCATGAAGCGCATGCGCTCCGGCATCTGCTTCAGCGCCTCGACGACCTGCCGGTCGAGGAGGCGAAAATCGCCCACGTCGGCGGGGATCGGCACCTCGCTCAGGCGGTTGAGGACGCGGTAGAACAGGCGGGCGGTGAGCCGCTTGGGCAGCGAATCGCCGGCGCGGCCGACCCGTCTGGCGAGCACGACCTGGTAGCCGCCCCGCCATTTCGCGACCAGCTCGGCGATCAGCTCGGGCGGGTCCTGCAGGTCGGCATCGATCGGGATCACCGCGGCGCCGCTCGCGAAGTCGAGCCCGGCCGAGAGTGCCGCTTCCTTGCCGAAGTTGCGCGACAGCGCGACCAGCTTGATCCGGGGGTTGGCGAGGTGCAGGGCGCACAGGCGCGCAGCCGTGCCGTCGGTGCTGCCGTCGTCGACGCCGATCACCTCGTAGCGCGGCGCCACCCCCTCGAGGATCGGGATCAGGCGCGCGAACAAGGCATCGAGCGCGGCGGCCTCGTTGTAGATCGGCACGACCAGGCTGAGCTCGATCGGCTGGCCGTCGCCGGTGGCGGCTGGCGGCGCCGTGCGGCTCCGGGTCGGCATGAGACTAGGGTCCGGCATGAGACTGGGGTCCGGCATGGCTGGCCGCGCCGGCAGGGCCGGAGGAGCAGGCGGCATCGCGTCGAAGGTCGAGCGTCCAACCGCCCCCGGCCGGGCCGGCGGCGCGCCGCTCGAGCCAGGCTGGCGGCGACGGGGCTGCGAGCACCGGCTGCAGCGCTGGCCGGTAGGCGCGCTCGATCTGGCCGTCGTAGACGAAGACCCGGCCTTTGGGTCGCAGCGTGCACAGCCAGGCGGCAAGCGCATCCGCGCTCCGAAGATCGGGCAGCAGGACGAAGCGCGCGCCGGTGTAGTAGGCGAGATGCGGCTTGCGGGCGACCAGGAGGTCGTCGGGCCCGGCGAGCGCTCGGGCCGCCGGCACGGCCTCGGCCAGCTCGGTCGCGCCCGAGGTCAGCTCGGCGCGTGCCGCAGTGAGTGCCAGCGTCAGCGCGAGCAGGCCGGCCGCGCCGAGCGCGATCCCCTGGCCGAGGCGCCAGGCCCCGGTCGCGGGCAGGGCGCGGGCGACCTCGGCCAGCAGCATGCCCAGGCCGGCGCCGAGCCAGGGCAGGAGAAACAGCCAGTAGCGCGCCTCGAAGGTCTTGAGGTTGACGAACAGCACCTCGCCGAGCGTGACCAGCCCAAGCAGGCCCGCGACGGCCGAGCGTCGGCGCGCCGGCAGGAAGAGCAGGCCGGGCAGGGTCAAAAGGCCCAACGGGAACGCCACCAGGCCGGGAATTTCGCTGCGCCCGAGGCGCAACAGATCGGCGAGGTAGATCTCGAGCAGGCGCGCCGGGTTGTAGGCGAGCACGTCCCAGACGCTGTGAAAGCGTGCCGCCACCGACACGAACGCTTCGTCCGAGACCGGATCGGCGGCGGTCGCGAAGAAGGTCATGGCGAGGTTGACGTGATTGCTGGTCGGCCAGGGCGGGCTGCCGCTCGCCGCCGCGAACTCGAGCCAGAGGCTGAGCGGCAGAGCCAGGGCGGCGAATGTCAGCGCCGTACCCCGGGCGCGGCGGGCGGCGGGCTCGGGGCGCAGGCAGGGGGCGAGCAGCAGGAGGAGCAGCGGCAGCGCGTTGGTGCGGGTCAGGAGGGCGAGACCGACGACCAGCCCGAGCCCGAGCCAGGCGGCATCGTGGCCGCCGCGCACGCCGGCGAGCGCGAGCGCCAAGGCCCCGAGATAGAGCGCCAGGAAGACGAGGTCCGATCCGGCGCCCGCCGCGTGCGCGAGGTAGGGCGCCGAGGTCGCGAGCACGGCCAGGGCGCCGAGGCCGGCCGCGCGCCCGAACAGCCGGTCGATCAGCCACCAGGTCGTGAGCGCGCTCGCGACCGCGGCCAGGAGGGAGATCGCGATCCCGGCGCGGGCCCAGTCGCCGAGCAGGCTCCGGGCGAGCGCGATCGCGGCCGGATAGAGCGGCAAATGAAACGCGATCAGCAGCGGCTGGCCGGCGAGCAGCCGCTTCGCCTCCGGCACGAACAGGCCGAGATAGTCGGTCTCGCCGGCGAAGCTCAACCAGCTGTGCTGGGCCGCCAGCGCGAGCGGCAGCGCGATCGCGGCGACCAGCAGAGCGGCAAGCGGGCGATCATTGGCGAGACGGCGTGCGATCGCCAGCCGATCCCGCCACGCATCCGCCGGTCGGCGCGCGCCACCGGCCGTGACCGCCTGCGCCGCAAAGTCGTGGTTACCCGCCAGCGCCATTGGACCCGATCGCTCGAAGCTCGTACGCCCGGGATCCGGGCAGGGTTTCGTTCGACCAGCGCACACTAAAGATCGATTCTTAACGGTCTGTTAATCAACCAAAGGTTATGGCTGACACGTCTACGCTCGGCTGGGTGTATTCGGAAGAGCGCAAACGTTGGATTTGGACGTCGACGATCGGTCAAATGTCATCCATTGGCGTTTTCTATCTGGCTGCAGGGTTGGCGGTGATATGTCACTGAACCATGGTCGAAGGGCCGACCCGGATGGGCTACGGAAGTCGCTGATGCGCGATCTGTCGAAGGGCGGGCTCGAGCACCTGGCGCTGAACTGGGCGACGGTGCGCGAGAAGTGGGACATGGGGCAGGCGATCGAAGGCTGCGCCCGGCACGGGATTGCGGCGATCGCGCCGTGGCGCGAGCCGGTCCTGGAGCTTGGCGTCAAGGAGACGGCGCGCCGGCTGAAGGATGCCGGGCTACGCGTCTCGGGCTACTGTCGGGGCGGGTTGTTCACAGCTGGCGATGCCGCCGGCCGGCGGGCGGCGATCGCGGACAACCGGCGCGTGATCGAGGAGGCGGCGGCGCTCGGCGCCGAGTGCCTGATCGTGGTCGCGGGCGGCCTGCCGGCGGGCTCGAAGGACCTGGCGGGCGCCCGCGCCCAGATCCGGGACGGGATTGCGGCGATTCTTCCGGACGCCCGCGCGGCCGGCCTGCCGCTGGCGATCGAGCCTTTGCATCCGATGCAGGCGGCGGATCGCTGCTCCGTGAATACGCTCAAGCAAGCCAATGACTTGTGCGAAGAGCTCGATCCGTCGGATGAGGGTGGCCTGGGGATCGCGATCGATGTCTATCACGTCTGGTGGGACCCTGAGCTGGAGGGCGAAGTCGCGCGCGCGGGCGCTGCCGGCCGCATCCTGGCCTTTCATGTCTGCGACTGGCGGCTGCCGACGCGGGACCTGGTGCTCGACCGCGCCATGATGGGCGACGGCGCGATCGACCTGCCGAAGATCCGTGGCCTGGTCGAGGCCGCGGGCTATGCCGGCTTCATCGAGGCCGAGATCTTTTCGCGCGACTGGTGGCAGCGCGAGCCGGACGAGGTGCTCGAGATCGTCGCCGAGCGCTATCGGACCGTGGTCTGAGGGCGCCGATTTCGAACACACCTTGCTGAAGGGGCCCCGCTCCCCGAAGATGGCGCCCGGGTCGCGGGGAGGTCGCAGCCGGCAGCCCGACGCGGCCACGTGAGGGAGGCGATCATGCAGCTGGCAAAGCTCGGAGTCTGCGGTCTGGCGTTGGCTCTGGCCGCGGGCGCACCGGCCGCCGCCGCTCCGGTCAAGGTCGGCGTCGTGCTCACCTACTCGGGCAACGGTGCCGAGTTCGGCCAGCAGATCCAGCGCGGCATGGATTTGTATCTGGCGGAGGCGGGCAAGGCCAAGCTCGGCTCGCACCAGATCCTGCTGATCAAGCGCGACTCCAAAGGGCCGGGCGGCGATGTCGCCAAGGCCGCGGTTCAGGAGCTGATCGTGCGCGACAAGGTCGACCTTTTGACCGGCTTCGTGTTCTCGCCCAACATCATCGCGAGCGCGCCCCTGATCTCGCAGGCCAAGGTCCCGACCCTGATCCTGAACGCCGCGACCGCCTGGATCCCGAGCCTGTCGCCGTACCTCGCCCGGGTCTCGATGACCATGTGGCAGACCAGCTACCCGATGGCCGAATACGCCTTCCAGAAGCTCGGCTGCAAGACCGCCGCGGTCGGCTACACCGACTATCCGCCCGGCAAGGACGCGCTCGAGGCGTTCCAGACCGGGTTCGAGAAGGCGGGCGGCCGGGTGGTCGATGCGATCCCGATGGGCGGGCCGGCGGCGGTGCCGGACTTCACGCCGTTCATGCAGCGGGTCAAGGACGCGAAGCCCGACTGCTTCTACGTATTCGTGCCGGCCGGCAATCACGCCGCAGCGGTGTTCAAGACCTACGCCGAGCTCGGCCTGAAGGACGCGGGCGTGCGCCTGATCGGCCCGGGCGACATCGTCCAGGATACCCAGCTCCAGGGGCTCGGTGACGTCGCGGTCGGGGTCGTGACCCTCGGCCAGTATCAGGCCGATCTCGACAACCCCGCCAACCAGAAGTTCGTCGCCGCCTGGAAGAAGGCCTATGGCGAGGATTCGACCCCGGACTTCATGGGCGAGGCCGGCTACGACGGCATGGCCGCGATCGTCGACGCGGTGGTCGAGCAGAACGGCAAGATCGACCCCGAGCGGACCCTGCAGATCTGGAAGGGCTGGACCTTCGATGGGCCGCGCGGCAAGGTCATGATCGATCCGGAGACCCGGGACATCGTCCAGGACATGAAGGTCGAGCAGGTCTACGCCGAAGGCGGCCGCCTGCACACGCGCACGCTCGAGGTCATCCCGCAGGTCAAGGACCCGTGCAAGGCGCTCAAGGTCGGCCGCTGCGCAGAGTGAGCTGACGCGCGCCGCCGGGCGGCGGCCGAAGGTCGCCGGCGATCTCGATGCAGGTGCTGATCAGCATCCTGTTCGACGGCCTCGCCTACGGCATGATGCTGTTCGTGATCGCGGTCGGGCTGTCGGTCACGATGGGCCTGATGGGCTTCATCAACCTGGCCCACGGCGCGTTCGCGATGATCGGCGGCTATCTCACCGTCGCGGCCATGAACGGCCTTGGGCTGCCATTCCCGCTCGCCCTGCTGGCGGCCTTCGTCCTGGTCGGGGCCGGCAGCGTGGTGCTGGAGCGCCTGCTCTACGCCCGGCTCTATGCTGCGCCCGAGCTCGATCAGGTGATGCTGACCATCGGCCTCGTGTTCATGGCGACCGCCGCGGCGACGTTCATCTATGGTCCGGCGCCGGTGCCGGTGCGCCTGCCGGATTATCTGAAAGGCCAGATCGACCTCGGCTTCCGGGCCTTTCCCACCTATCGGATGGTGCTGATCGGGGTCGGCCTCGCCTTCATGGCACTGCTCTGGCTGGTGTTCGAGCGCACGCTCCTGGGTGCCAGGATCCGGGCCGCGGTCGACAACCGGCGCATGGCGCAGTCGGTCGGGATCGACGTCGACCGGCTGTTCACAGCTACCTTCGCCTTCGGCAGCGGCATGGCGGCGCTCGGCGGCGGGCTCGCGATCGACATCGTCGGCCTCTCGCCGACCTTCGCGACCCAATACCTCGTGCTGTTCCTGGTCGTGGTCGCGGTCGGCGGCATGGGCAGCCTCAAGGGTGCCTTCCTCGCGGCGCTGATCCTGGGCTTCCTCGACAACGCCGGCAAATATCTCTGGCCGGAGGGCGGCGGCTTCTTCATCTACGTCGTGACGATAGCCCTGCTGCTCGCCCGGCCCGAGGGGCTGCTGGCGAGGGGCCAGCGGGGCTGAGCCGGGTGGCGATCCTGGCCGCACGGGCGGCGGTCGCGGCGCGCCATCGCTGGCGGCCGATCGAGGCCTTGCCCTGGGCGCTCGCCGTTGCGGCGTTCGCGCTGTTCCCGGACTACGCCTATCTCGGGACCCAGGTCCTGATCCTGATCCTGTTCGCGCTCTCGCTCGATTTGATCCTGGGCTACGCCGGCATCGTGACGCTCGGCCACGCCGCCTGGTTCGGGCTCGGCGCCTATGTCGCGGGCCTGCTCTCGGCGCGCCTGGGTTGGCAGGAGCCGCTCAGCGGCCTGGTCGCCGCGGGCCTCGCTGCGGCGCTCGCCGGCTGGCTCTCGGGCATGATCCTCTTGCGCTACCAGGGCCTCGCCCTGCTGATGCTGACGCTTGCGGTCGGCGTCATGCTGCAGGAGGCGGCGAACGCGCTCGCTCCCTGGACCGGCGGCTTCGACGGTCTCGCCGGGATCGCGCCGGCGCCGCTGTTCGGCGTGTTCGAGAACGACCTCTACGGCCACAACTATTATTGGTACAGCTTGGCTGTGGTTTGGCTCGCGTTCCTGCTGTGCCGGCGGCTCGTCCATTCGCCCTTCGGCCTGTCGCTGCAGGGGCTGCGCGAGAACCAGCGGCGGATGCGCGCGATCGGCTGCGACGTGCTGCGGCGCAAGGTCCTGATCTTCACGATCTCGGCCGCACTCGCCGGCATCGCGGGCGGCCTGTTCGCGCAGGCGAACGCGTTTGTGACCCTGGATGTGTTCGGCTTCGCGCGCTCCGGCACGGTCCTGATCGTCCTGATCCTGGGCGGCACGGGGCGGCTCTATGGCGCCTTCGTCGGCGGCACGGTCTACTATCTGCTCGAGGATCAGCTGGCCAAGGCGAGCCCCGAGTTCTGGCAGTTCGGGGTCGGCCTGGTGCTGGTGCTGGCGGTGCTGTTCTGGCGCGGCGGCCTGCTTGGCCTCGTCGATCTCGGGCTCGCGCGCTGGCGGGGGGCTGGTCGATGAGTGTGCCGGCGCTCGAGATCCGCGGGCTGCAGAAGAGCTTCGGCGGCCTCAGGGTGACCGCGAACGTCGACCTTGTGCTCGAGCGTGGCGCGCGCCAGGCGCTGATCGGGCCGAACGGCGCCGGCAAGACCACACTGATCGAGCTGATCGGCGGCGCGCTCCGGCCAAGCGCCGGCAGCGTCCATCTCGACGGCCGCGACGTGACCGCCATGCCGGAGCATGCACGGGCCAGGCTTGGCCTCGCGCGTACCTTTCAGATCAATCAGTTGTTCAAGAAACTTCCGGTCATCGATCAGGTCATGCTGGCGCTCGGCGAGCGCCGTCGCTCGAGCCGGCGCCTGTGGCGGCCGCTCGGCGCCGATCCGGAGCTGCTCGACGAGGCGTTCGGGCTGCTCGCCAGCTTGCGCCTCGAGGACCAGGCGCTCGCCCCGATCGCGACCTTGGCCTACGGCCGCCAGCGGCTGGTCGAGATCGCGCTGGCGCTGGCGGGAAGGCCCAAGGTCCTGCTGCTCGACGAGCCGGCGGCCGGCGTGGCGGCGGCCGAGAGCCACGTGATTCTCGAGGCGATCGAGGCGCTGCCGGAAGAGATCGCGGTCCTGATCGTCGAGCACGACATGGACCTCGTGTTCCGGTTCGCAAGACGCATCACGGTCATGGCGGCCGGTGCCATCCTGGCCGAGGGCGCGCCCGATGCGATCGCGGCCGATGAGCGCGTGCGCCAGGTCTATCTGGGCAGGCGGCGGGATGGCTGAGCCGCAGGCGGCGCTGGTCCTCGAGGGCGTCACCGCCGGGCATGGCGACACGGTCGTCCTGGAGGCGCTCGACCTCGCGCTGGCGCCTGGCGAATCCTTGAGCGTGCTGGGCCGCAACGGGGTCGGCAAGACGACCTTGATCGACACGATCATGGGTCACACGCGTGTGCGCGCCGGCACAATCCGCTTCGCCGGCCAGGAGATCCGCAGCTGGCCCGCCTGGCGGCGCGCGCGGGCGGGGCTCGGCTACGTGCCCCAGGAGCGCGAGATTTTTCCGTCGCTCAGCGTGCGCGAGCATCTGCAGGTCGCGGCCCGGCCGGGCCTCTGGACCATCGAGCGCGCCTTTGCGACCTTTCCGAGTCTCTCCGAACGGCGGCAGCACCGCGGCGATGCGCTCTCCGGCGGCGAGCAGCAGATGCTGGCGATCGCCCGCGCTTTGGTCGGCAATCCGAGCCTGCTGCTGATGGACGAGCCAACCGAGGGCCTGGCCCCGCTCGTGGTCGAGGAGCTCGCCCAGACGATCAAGGCGCTCGGCCGGGACCAGGGCATGGCGGTCGTCCTGGTCGAGCAGCATGCCGAGCTGGCGCTCGCGTTCGCCCCCCGCTCGATCGTGATGGACCGCGGCCGGATCGTCTACGACGGGCCGAGCGCCACGCTCTCCGCCGACCCGGAGCGCCTGCATGGCCTGGTCGGCGTCGCGCGGTAGCGGTCCCGGGACCGGCGGGTGTTGGGCCCCGCGGAGACGTGCCGTGGGGCGCCGCGAAGGGGCCGCCCGGCTCCTCGCGATAAGGCTCCTCGCGACAAGGCAGCGAGGCCTTAACCAATTCTTAGGCGCTGGCTGTTCAGATCTTGCCTGTCGCTGGTCCATGAGATCCTGGGACTCCGCGCGCCGCCCACTTGGATGGGCGGTCGGATTGCCACGGTCTCATGGACCAGCGCATCCCGACAGGCTAAGGATCGGGGCTTAACGAAGGGTTAGTGCCGGATCGCTCGGAGGCTGAGGCGGTCGCGGCGGTCGTGGCGGACGCGGCTTGGTTGCCCTGGCGATCGGACCCCGGCTTGATGCGGGAAGCCGGTGCTGAGTGGGGAAAAGCGATGACGAGCGAGGTCCTGGGCGATCTGGGCCTGATCATCGAGCGCCTGGCGGAGCGCGGGCGGTTGGTCCGGGTCAAGACCGAGGTCGATCCGGTGCACGATCTGGCCGGCATCGCCGCCCGGCTCGAGGGCCGGCCGGCCGCGGTGCTGTTCGATAAGGTCAAGGGCCATGATGCGCCGGTGTTCACCGGGCTCTACTGGTCGCGCGCCCTGCTTGCGGATCTCCTGGAGCAGCCCGAGCAGCAGCTGCCGGGCTTCGTTTCCGGCTGCATCAAGCGCTGGCAGCAGCAGCCCATCCCGCCCGTGGTCAAGGACGGCGGCCCGGTCACCGAGGTGACGGAAAACCGGGTCGATCTGGGCAAGCTGCCGGTCCCGACCCATGCGCTCGAGGACGGCGGGCCTTATTTCGATGCCGCCGTGGTGGTCGCGAGGGACCCCGAGACCGGCGTGCGCAACGCCTCGATCCAGCGCTTTCTGGTGACGGGCCCTGACACCATGACCATCAACATCGATGCCGGGCGGCACCTCGAGGCCTATCTCGACAAGGCGGCGCAGCGGGGCGAGAGGCTGCCCTTCACGCTCAACGTCGGGGTCGGGCCGGGGGTCCACTTCGCGGCCGCGACGCCGTCCGAGGCGGCCCCGATCGACACCGACGAGCTCGGCATCGCGAGCGAGTTCCAGGGCTCGCCGCTGGAGCTGGTGGCGGGCAGAACGTCCGCGGTCGAGATGATCGCGAACGCCATGTATGCGCTGGAGTGCGAGATGGTGCCGGGCGAGGTCGCCCCCGAGGGCCCGTTCGCCGAGGTCACGGGCTTCTATGCCAGGCGGGCGCCGCGGCCGGTGGTCCACGTCAAGGCGATCCATCATCGCGAGCGCCCGGTGTTCCAGACCATCCTCTCGGGCGTCGAGGTCTGGAACTCGGTCGGCCTGCTCGGCGAGGCGAACGTTCTGGCCCTGGTCCAGCGCCAGGTGCCGGGCGTCAAGGACGTCTATTTCAGCCACGGCGGCTGCGGCTTCTATCACTGCATCGTGGCCATGCGCCCGGTCCGCGCCGGCTGGTCGAAGCAGGCGATCATGGCGACCTTCGCGGCCTTCCCGCCGCTCAAGATGGTGACCGTGGTCGACGACGACGTCGACATCCGCAAGGCCATGGACGTCGAGTGGGCGATGACCAACCGGCTCGATCCGCTGACCGGCGTGATCACGATCCCGGCCTGCTTCGGCCACGGCCTCAACCCGAGCTTTCCCGACTATCTCGGCGCCAAGATCGGCTTCGACTGCACGCGGCCCTTTCCTTACACCTCCGAGCACGATCGGGCGGCCTACAAGGAGGTGGCGCTCGAGGGCTACGAGATCGAAGGCGACGCTACGGGATAGTCGTCGGTTCCAATCCGGGTGGCCGGCCGCGCCGTCCGAGCGTGACCCGGGGCAGTCCGGTCCCTCGTGGGCTCCGCTCATCAGAGGCGCCCGACAGCACCCAGGGGCCACCCGGGACGTCTCCAGAGTGGAACGGCGGCGATCTATCTTAACCAAGAATTAACGATTCGGCGGTTACCCTTGCTTCGGCTGGTCCATGCGACCGTGGGACTCTCCGCCCGAGAATTCGATCGCTGGTGGATTCCCACGGTCGCATGGACCATCGAGCACGGATAAGCTACGGACCAAGGGTTAACGAAAGGTTGAACCCTGCTTCAGAAAAGGGGCGGCATTCAGGTTTGGCGGCGCCGGCGGCGCACAAGCTGACGGCGGCACCGGATGGTAGAGCGGGGTGCGGCCCAAGGCCGGGGGAAGCCGGATGGTAGAGCGGGGTGCGGCCCAAGGCCGGGGGAACGGATGGTAGAGCGGGTGCGGCCCAACGCCGGGGGAAGCCGGATGGTAGAGCGGGGTGCGGCCCAAGGCCGGGGGAACGGATGGTAGAGCGGGTGCGGCCCAACGCCGGGGGAGGATCGACGGGTGGGTCACGTGGTGAGGCTGGAACGATGAGCTGGGGGTGCTCGGCTGGTCGCGCGGCGCCGGCGGGTTCTGGAGCGTGAGCGCGAAGGACTGGCGGCAGCGCCTGGTCGTCGGCATCACCGGCGCGTCCGGGGCGATCTACGGCGTGCGCCTGTTGCAGGCCTGCCGCAAGCTTGGCCTCGAGAGCCATCTCTGCCTGAGCAAGGCGGCCGAGCGCACGCTTGCGGCCGAGCTCGACCTCAAGGCCGCCGAGGTCAAGGCGCTGGCCGACCACGTCTACGCCGAGAGCGACATCGGCGGGCGGATCGCCTCGGGCTCGTTCAAGACCCGCGGCATGGTGATCGCCCCCTGCTCGGTGCGCACCATGTCGGACATCGCCAACGGCACCGCCCACACCGCGATCTCGCGCGCGGCGGACGTGGTCCTGAAGGAGCAGCGGAAGCTGGTCCTGATGGTGCGCGAGACGCCCCTGCACGCGGGCCACCTGGAGAGCCTGCTCAAGCTCGCCCGCATGGGCGCCGTGATCGCGCCGCCGGTGCCGGCGTTCTACATCCGCCCGAAGTCGGTCGAGGACCTGGTCGACCACGCGATCGGCCGGGTGCTCGACCTGTTCGACATCGACAACGACCTGCCGCAGCGCTGGCAGGAGACGGACGGCTGAGCGCCAGCTCCGCCACTCGTCTCATACGGTTTCCGCGAAGTCTTCACCTTCGCGGGGCGCGCCCGCCGCCCGCCAACCCGGGCGCGCAGACCAAGCGCGGAAAGTCAGGACTTTCTGCGCTTGGTATCAGACCCAGTTCTCCACCCGCAGACCGTCCATGCGCTCGAACTCGCGCAGGTTGTTGGTCACCAGGACGAGCGCCTCGCTGCGCGCATGGCCGCCGATCATCATGTCGTAGGCGCCCGCAGGCCGACCGTCGCGCTCGAGTTGCGCGCGGATCTGGCCGTAATGCGCCGCCGCCTTCTCGGCGAACGGCAAGACCTCGAGCCGGGCGGTGAAATGCGCGATCGCCTGGAGATTGTCCAAGCGGCGCGCGGACTTCTCGGCGCCATAGTGCAGCTCGGCAAGCGTGATGCTCGACAGGCAAAGCTGGTCGGCGAGCCGGTTGAACCGTTCGCGCAGTTGGGGCGGGTAGCTCTTCATGACATAGATGCAGATGTTGGTGTCGAGCATGTATTGCAGCATCAGAGCGGCTCGCGCGCCTCGGGCGGCGGCTCGTTTCGCTCGCTCATGAAGTCCTCGCTCGCGCGTGGACCGTTCAGGAACAGATCGTCCCAGCGCATGCCGACTGGACTGATCAGCCGGCTATGGCCGATCTTGATGATCTCGACCTGATGGACGTCCGCGGGGAAGGCGACAGCCTTCGGCAGCCGGACTGCCTGGCTGCGATTGCTGGTGAAGACGGTCGAGCGAGTCATCTTCGGACCCTCCGTATATCCCAACGGCATATACGTGGGTCCAGGCGTGACCTTGTCAAGCAGCGGCCTTGGGCAGCGCAGCCAGCGCCTGGAGCTGGGCCTTGAGCTGGAGGGTGGCCAGCGCGTGGCTGCCGTCGGCGCCGTCGCCGGCGGTTCAGTCGCGCCTGGTGACCTTGAGGGCGCGGCGGTCGAGGGCGGCCTCGACCTCGGCGAGGTCGATGCCGTGGCGGGCGAGCGTCGCGAGCGTGAAGTAGAGGACGTCGGCGGCCTCAAGGACCACGTGGTCGCGGGCTTCCGCCTCGGCGAGCTCGGCCGCTTCCTCCCGCAGCTTGGCGCCGAGCAGGGCGGGATCGGCCAGCAGCTTTGCCGTGTACGAGCCCTCCGGCGCTGCGATCTTGCGCTCGGCGAGCCGGCGGGCGAGCGCGCCCAGGCCCTGATCCGGGCCCCAGCATGTCCGCGTGTTGCGGTGGCAGAAACCGGGCGGCTGCTGGCGGACGGTGAAGCGCAGCGTGTCGCGGTCGCAGTCGGCATCGATGCGCAGCAGCTCCTGGGTGGCGCCCGAGGTTTCTCCTTTCGCCCAGAGGCCGCGCGTGCGCGAGTGGTAGACACCCCGGCCCTGGTCGAGCGCGGCGCAAAGCGATGCGAGGTCCGAATAGCAGAGCCCGAGCGCTGTGCCCCGCTCGTCGACCACCACCGTCGGCCAGAGGCCGTCCGGCCGGTCGCTCTGCAGGGGGGCGGCGAAGGCGTCGGCGAGGCCGAGCTTGCCGGTGTAGAGCGCCATGCCGACCTGGGCGTCGCAGCCGAGCCGGTCGAGGTCCCGGACCTCGTCCGCGCCGGTGATGCCGCCCGCGATGGTGACCGCGGCCGCGCCGGCGGCCTCGTGGATCTGCTTCGCGAACGCCAGATCGGTGCCCTCGAGGCGCCCCTCGCGCTCGACGAAGGTGACCAGAAAGCCGCCGACCAGCTGGCGCAGCTCGGCGATCCGCTCGAGCACGCCGCGGCCGGTGCGCGTCTGCCAGCCCTCGACCACCACCTCGCCGTGCCGGGCGTCGAGCGCCGCGATCACGCGCTCGCGCGGCAGCTTTGCCAGCACCTCGGGACGGGCGGCGGTGCCGAGCACGATCTTGACGGCGCCCCGGTCGAGCCAGCGGATCGCCGCGCCGACGTCGCGGATGCCGCCGCCGACCCGGCAGGGTGCCAAGTCGATCAGATCCTCGATCACGGCTGGGTTGTTGCCGCGGCCGAGCGCGGCGTCGAGATCGACCACCGCGACCTCGCCGACCCGGCCGAAGCGGGCAGCGAGCGGGCGCGGGTCGCCGGCGTCCAGCGCCTTGGCCTCGCCGCCCACCAGCTGGACGGCGTTGCCCGCCTCGAGGTCGATCGAGGGCACGATCATGGTCAGGCCACCGCGGGTCGGACCGGCACGCCCAGGGCGGCGAGCGACCGCTTGACGTCGGCGACCGTCAGCTCGTCGTCGTGGAAGATCGAGGCCGCGAGCACCGCATCGGCGCCGGCCTCGAACGCGTCCTTCAGATGCTCCGGGCCGGCAGCGCCACCGGAGGCGATCACCGGCACGCGCACGGCGGCGGCGACCCTTCGGGTGAGCTCGAGATCGTAGCCCGCCCGGGTGCCGTCCTGGTCCCAGCTGGTCAGCAGGATCTCGCCGGCGCCGCGCGTCTCGCCATCGGCCGCCCAGCGGATGGCATCGATGCCGGTGCCCTCGCGGCCGCCCTTGACCAGCACCTCGAAGCCGCCATCGCGGCGGGCGGCGTCGATCGCGAGGACGGTGCACTGGCGGCCGAAATGCTCCGCGATCTCGGTCAGGAGCGCGGGCCGCTGGACGGCGGCGGTGTTGACCGAGACCTTGTCGGCGCCGGCCTCGAGCAGGATCTTGGCGTCGTCCAGCGTGCGGATGCCGCCGCCGACGGTCAGCGGGATGCCGAGCCGCGCGCGCACGCGCCGTACGGTCTCCGCCTGGTTGCCGCGACCCTCGGGCGTCGCCGAAACATCCAGAATGACGATCTCGTCCGCGCCTTGCTGCTCGTACAGCGCGGCTCGCTCGGCGGGGTCGCCGGCGTCCCGAAGGCCTTGAAAACGCACGCCTTTGACCACGCGGCCATGGCTCACGTCGAGGCAGGGAATGATCCGCCGCGTCAGCATCAGGCGCCTTCCAGCCAGCGCGCGATCAGCGCGTGACCATAGGCCCCGGAGAGTTCCGGATGGAACTGGCAGGCGAGCACGTGATCGCGCTCCAGCGCCGCGACGAAGCGGCCACCATGCTCGGCCGTCGCGATCGCGCAGCCCGGTGCGTCGAGGACGCGGTAGCTGTTGGCGAAATAGGCGTAGCCCGGCCGTAGGAAGCGACAGGTCGGCGCCGGTTCGATCCGGTTCCAGCCGAACTGCGGCACGCGCACCGTCTCGGGGAACCGCCCGACCCGGCCAGGGATCGCAAAAAGCCCTTTGACATCAGGGCTTTCGTCGCTTTCTTCAAACAGGACCTGAAGTCCGACGCACATCGCGAGCGTCGCCGCGCCGGCGCGCACCCGGGCCGCGATCGCATCGGCGAGCCCGGCTTGGCGCAGACCCGCGAGCGCCGCCCCGAAGGTGCCGACACCGGGCAGCACGACGCGCTCGGCGGCGCTCACCATGGCCGCGTTCTCGGCCATCCGGGTGGTGGCGCCCTGTCGGGAAAAAGCCGCGAGCACCGAGGCGAGATTGGCCGTGCCGGTCGGCAGGACCACGACCTCGCGCGCCATCAGAGCACGCCTTTGGTGCTCGGCACCTGGTCCGGCCCGTCGAGCCGCACCGCCTGGCGCAGGGCGAGCGCCACCGCCTTGAAGGCGGCCTCGGCGCGGTGATGGTCGTTGGCGCCGCGCAGCACATCGACATGCAGCGCCATCCGCCCGGCGGTCGCGAGCGAGGTGAAGAAGTGGGAAATGTTTTCGCAGGCGAGCTGGCCCAGCGCCTCGCGCTCGAGGCCGAGCTCGATGACCGCGCAGGGCCGCCCCGAGAGGTCGACGACCGCGCGCGCCAGCGCCTCGTCGAGCGGGGCGAACGCCGAGCCGAAGCGGGCGATGCCGCGTCTTGGCTCGAGCGCCTGGTCGAGCGCCTGGCCGAGCGCCAGCGCGCAGTCCTCGACCGTGTGGTGATCGTCGACCTGGAGGTCGCCGCTACAGGTCAGGGTCAGATCGAAGCGGGCGTGTTTGGCAAGTGCGGTCAGCATATGGTCGAAAAAACCGATGCCGGTTGCGACCTCGGCCCGGCCGCTGCCGTCGAGGGCGAGCTCGAGCGCGATCCTGGTCTCGAGGGTTTCGCGGCTGACCTTGGCCTGGCGCGGGCTCATCGGATTTCGCTCATCGGCTGGCGTTCAGGGCACGATCTGGGCGAGCGCCGAGACTACGATGTCGGTGCCGCCCTTCGCCTTGATCAGGGGGATCACCTGCGGCAGATCCTTCCTCGGCACCGCGGCCTTGAGCGCGAAGCCCTGATCGCCGTGCAGGGGCGCCATGGTCGGCTCGCGCATGCAGGGCAGCACCGCGATCACCGCCTCGAGGCACTCGGCCGACACGTTGACCTCGACCATGACCCGCTCGCGGGCATCGAGCACCGAGCGCAGCAGCAGCACCAGCGTCTCGATTTTTCCCCGTTTTTCCCCATTCTCGAGCGCCCGCGGATGGGCATAGAGCCGGGTCGAGGAGCGCATCAGCTCGTCGACCACGACGAGGCCGTTGGCGCCCAGGGTCTCGCCGGTCGCCGAATTGTCGACGATGCAGTCGGCATCCTCGGGCGGAAACACCTCGGTCGCGCCATAGGAATGAACGAACGTCGCCTCGAACCCGCGCCTGGCGAGCCAGGCGAGCGTGAGGCGCTCATACTCCGAAGCCACGACGAACGCCGCCCGCTGCCGCCCGCCGGCCGCGAACTCAGGCGTCGCGGCCGCCACCAGCCGCACCGGATCGAGCCCGGTATCGAGCAGCTCGACCACCTCCGCCGCGAGCTCGGCGACCCAGTCGGCGCCGGCGAAGCCGACGTCGCGCGAGCCCAGATGCAGCATCTCGACGATGTTCTGCGGCTTCAGGATCTTGGTCTCGAACCCGTCCAGCGACAGGTTCGGCCGATAGCCACGCCGCCCGAAGGTCACCCGGATGCCGGCATCGCCCAGCAGCGCCAGCACGCCCTGCTCCATCCGCCCCTTGGGCAGGGCCAGATGCACCAGGTTTTTCCCACTCTCAACCGCGGCGCTCACCGCTCAAAGTCCCCTTCGGCGACGCAACAAACGCGCGCGGAACCTAGCCCGACAGTTCCCTTGTCTGCAAGCGCCCTGGCGCTGGCGATGTTGCGCTTTGCTCGATCCAGCCTACAACTCGGGCCGGGTCATGAGGTGGCCCCAAACGCCTGAACAAGTGGTAAAGCGATGACCAACCCGCACATCGGCTCGTCGTTCGACGACTTCCTGGCGGAGGAAGGCATCCTCGAAGAGGTCGAGGCGATCGCGATCAAGCGGATACTGGCGCGCCAGGTCGCGGCGGCGATGCAGGCGAAGAAGTTGACCAAGAAAGCGATGGCCGCGCGCACGGGCACCAGCCGCTCGGCCCTCGACCGCCTGCTCGATCCGGACAACACCTCGGTCACGCTGCGCACGCTGCAGAAAGCCGCAACGACGGTGGGCCGCCGCCTCCGGCTCGAGCTGGTATAGGTCGCTACGATAGCGGCGGCCCAGACCCGACGGAACTGCTGGGAATCATGCGGCAAGCATCCTGGCCAGTCGGAACCCGAGAGCGTATCCCCGACCGCCGGTGTCGACCCAGTTCCGGCAGGCCGCGCGCAGGTTCCTTGGAGGGCTGCCCCAGGAGCCGCCGCGCACGACCCGGCCACGACGTGCCCACTGCGACCATGCAGAGCCGTCGTCCGGCGCACCATCATAGGAGTCGTGCCAACGATCCTCGCACCACTCCGAGACATTCCCGTGAGTATCGCAGAGGCCAAAGGGGTTGGCGGGGTAGGTCCCAACCCTACTTGTATTGCCAATATTTTTCGCGTAGTTCGCGTTATTGAGCGTAATGTCGTCGCCCCACCAGAAGCGGGTGGTCGTGCCAGCCCGGCAGACGTATTCCCACTCGGCTTCGGACAGCAGCCGGTAAGGCTCCCGTGTCGCGGCGGCAAGCCATTCGACATAGGCCTTGGCGTCGTCCCAGGACACCTCGATGACCGGCCGCCGGGCCCGGCCCCAGCCCTGGTCTTTCGGTCGGCTTCGCCCGGTCGCGTCGGCAAAGTTATCGTACTCTTCGAAGGTCACAGGGTAGCGACCGACGGCAAGGGCATAAGCGATCCGAACCCTGTGCTGAGGTTGTTCCCAATCCACCCACTCGCGGCTGACACCCTGAGCCATGGCCCATTCGCGCTCAGCATCGCTCGAGCCCATCATGAACTCGCCTGGTGGGATGACTACCATCTGCGGGCACCAGGGCGCGTCGATGTCGCGGAACACCGTACCGGACTCTGGAAGCCTTGCAGCGGGTCGGTTGTCAGGCGGCCTCGGCGCCGTTGGCGGTGCCGCGGATGTTACCTCAGCCATACGCCCGCGAGCCTGTCCGATTTGCTCGGCCAGCGCCTCCAGCGCCTCGCGCACCTCTGGATCAGCGTGCGGCTTGTGGCGGAGTTTCAGCCAGTTGGAGCGCTGCCGGTTGTTAATGATCTCGGCCAACGGGACGGCGGCCCGCTCGTTCGGGTCTTCGAGGATGCGGCAGCGAAGCCAATAGATTGGCAGGATGAGGTCGTCCCGGCCGCTGGCCGCCTCGAACTGCAAAAACGTCCTCAGCTCCTCCTGGCAGGCCTTGCTCTCGAAGTAGTTGGGCGTGAGGATCGGAATGAAAAAGCGCGCCTCGCCAAGCGCGATGTTGAGGCGCTTACCCCATGTCTCCCCGACACCGATACCGTCCACGTCCTGAAAGATCTCGAAAGATTTGGCGGTCACGGCGCGCACGGCCATGCTCAGTTGCTCGCGAAAAGTGCTGATCGCGCCGCCATGATACTCGTCGTCGAAGCGCGTGTAGCTGAGGAAGGCGTCCGGCGGCTTGGCCATGCGCTCGCTCTGGAACTCCAGACATTGGCTCAACCATGACAGAGTGGGATCAGAATGCGCGGACAACCGCCAGCATGCAAGCCGATCGGACAACGTCGGTGCTCGCGGCTTGTTCCGGGGAGCCAGGTGCCGCAAGGTGCAGTGTCTGGAGAAATGACGTGGGGAAAAGGCGATGGCGACGGCGGTGTTCATGGTGCGGGCTTCGATCCCCAAGGAGCGGGAGTCGGAGTTCAATCGGTGGTACAATGAGGAGCACTGTCCGCAGGTGCTGCAGTATCGGGGCGCGGTCAGTGCCCGGCGCTATCGGGCGTTGCTCGGCGAGGACAAGTATCAGTACATGGCGGTGTATGAGTTCCAGGATGAGACGACCCTGGAGCGGTTCCTGGAGTCGGAGCACTTCGCGGAGCTCAGGCGCGAGTACGATGCCCATTTCGGCGGCGGCGTCTCGGAACGCGCGCGCTCGACCTACGTCCAGGTCTGGCCGTAGGCGGGCGGGGCCCGCTGCCCGAACGGCGGTCAGGTCCAGGATCGGCGAGGATGGCTGGGCCCTGCCGCTGGGCCCGGCCCGGTGACTGATGATCAGACGTTTCGCGCGGTCTGGCTGATCAGCCTGTTGCTGATGGTGCTGGCGGGCAGCCTGCCGTTGTTGCGCAGCCAGCGGCAGTGGCTGCGGCAGGCCGCCGTCTGGGTGCTGGTGGGCGGCTTTCTGTTCGCCGGCTACCGGATCGTAGAGTGGCTGATGGGGCGCTGAGCGGCGGGCTCGACGGCGGGTGGTCGGGCCTGATAGCCTCGGGCAGGATCGCAGGAGGAGGCTGTAGCATGCTCTCGCCTCGTACTTTGGCCAGCGCCGGGCTCGGCGGTCTGGCTGCGCTGGCGCTGATCTCCGGCGCTTCGGTCGGGTCGGCTCAGGAGCTGAAGACGGTCGCGGTCACGCAGATCGTCGAGCATCCGGCACTCGATGCCGCGCGCAAGGGGATCAAGGACGAGCTCGCCGCCGAAGGCTATGTCGAAGGGCACAATCTCGATTTCCTGTTCGAGAGCGCCCAGGGCAATCCGGCGACCGCGGCCCAGATCGCGCAGAAGCTCGTGGGCGACAAGCCGGACGTGATCGTGCCGATCTCGACGCCCTCGGCGCAGGCGGTGGTCAACGCGACCAAGGACATTCCGGTCGTGTTCACCGCCGTGACCGACCCGATAGGCGCCAAGCTGGTGACCGACCTCGAGCATCCGGGCGGCAACGTCACCGGCATGTCGGACCTGTCGCCGATCGACAAGCATCTGGACCTGATCAAGGAGATCATGCCCGACGCCAAGGGGCTCGGGGTGATCTTCAATCCGGGCGAGGCCAACTCGGTCACGCTGGTCAAGCTGTTGGAGAGGGAGGCGCCCAAGCATGGGCTCGATCTGATCGAGGCGGTGGCGCCGCGTTCCTCCGACGTGCTGTCGGCCGCCCAGAGCCTGATCGGCCAGGTCGATGCGATCTACGTGCCGACCGACAATACCGTGGTCACGGCACTCGAGGCGATCGTCAAGGTCGGCACCGACAATCAGCTGCCGGTGTTCGCGGGCGACACCGATTCGGTGCCTCGGGGCGCGGTCGCGGCGCTGGGTTTCAACTATTACGATATCGGCCGCCAGACCGGCAAGATGGTGGCGCGCGTGCTCAAGGGCGAGAAGCCGGGCGACATGGCGGTCGAGAGCGTCCAGACCACCCAGCTGTTCGTCAATCCCGGGGCGGCCGAAGCGATGGGCATCAAGATCCCGGACGCGGTGATCAAACGCGCCAAGGTCGTGGTCGAATAGCGCCGTGCGGCCGGGGTGAGGCCGGCCGCGCGCCGGCGGATGGCGCGCGCGCGGCCGGGCCCGAGCGGCGGGCGGCGGGGCGGCCCTTGAACCAGGTGGCGCTGTTCGGCGCGCTCGAGCTCGGCCTGGTCTACGGTCTGGTGGCGCTCGGGGTCTTCCTGTCGTTTCGGGTGCTGAGCTTCCCCGATCTCACCGTCGACGGCAGCTTTCCGCTCGGCGCGGCGGTCGCGGCGAGGGCCATCGTCGGCGGCATCGATCCCTGGCTCGCGACCCTGCTC
This sequence comes from uncultured Alphaproteobacteria bacterium, assembly GCA_963757395.1. GTDB lineage: Bacteria > Pseudomonadota > Alphaproteobacteria > Geminicoccales > Geminicoccaceae > DATAOG01. Next base: position 97,671 of record CAVWRK010000016.1, on the reverse strand, counting down.
GCGCTCCTCGCGGGCGCGCTCGCGGGGCTGGTCACCGCACTGCTCAACGTCCGCTTCAAGATCCTGCATCTGCTCGCCAGCATCCTGACCATGATCGCGCTGTTCTCGATCAACCTTAGGATCATGGGCCGGCCGAACATCGCCCTGCTCGGCGAGCCGAACGTGCTGACGCCGTTTGCGGGCCTGGGCGTCCGGGACATGCTGCTGACGCCCGCCCTGGTCGGCGTCGCCCTGGTGATCGTCATGGTCCTTTTGACCCGCTTCCTCGCCAGCGACTATGGCCTGGCCATGCGCGCGACCGGCGCCAATCCGCGCATGGCGCAGGCCCAGGGCATCGCGACCGGCCGCGCGATCTGCGTCGGCATGGCGCTCAGCAACGCGCTGGTGGCGCTGGCCGGTGCCTTGTTCGCGCAGACCAACGGCTTTGCCGACATCACCATCGGCACCGGCACGATCGTGGTCGGCCTCGCCGCGGTGATCATCGGCGAGACCCTCCTGCCGGCGCGCCGGATCGGGGTGGTCGTCGTCGCCGCCGTGCTCGGCTCGATCCTCTACCGGCTCGCGGTGGCGCTGGCGCTCAATGCCCACGTGCTCGGACTCCAGGCCTCCGACCTCAACCTGGTGACCGCCGCGCTGGTCGGCCTCGCCCTGATCCTGCCGGGTGCCCGCAACCCGCTGCGCGCGCTGCTCGGCCGCCAGGCGCGGGCATGATCCGGGTCGAGGGGCTCGAGGTCACCTTCGGCCGCGGCACGGTGCTCGAGACCCGGGCGCTGGCCGGCATCGACCTCGCGCATCGCCGAAGCCGAGTTCGTGACCGTGATCGGCTCCAATGGCGCTGGCAAGTCGACCCTTCTGAATGCGCTGACCGGCGATGCGGTCCTCGAGCGCGGCCGGATCGAGATCGACGGCCAGGACGTGACCGGCTGGGCCCCGAGCGCCCGCGCGCGGCTGATCGCGCGGGTGTTCCAGGACCCGCAGGCCGGCAGCTGCGCGGCCCTCACGATCGAGGAGAACCTGGCGCTCGCCGCCGCCCGCGGCCGGAGGCGGGGCCTCGGCCCGGCCTTGCACCGGAGCCTGCGCGAACAGCTGCGGGCCCGGCTCGCCCGCCTCGGCCTGGGTCTGGAAAGGCGCCTCGGCGATCCGATGGGGCTGCTCTCCGGCGGCCAGCGCCAGGCGGTCAGCCTGCTGATGGCGACGCTTGCCCCGATGAAGATCCTGCTGCTCGACGAGCATACCGCGGCGCTCGATCCCAAGACCGCCGAGTTCGTGCTCGATCTGACCCGCAAGATCGTCGCCGAGCAGCGCCTGACCACGCTCATGGTGACCCACAGCATGCGCCAGGCGCTCGACTGCGGCACGCGCACGATCATGCTGCACGAGGGCCGCATCTGCCTCGACGTCGCGGGCCCCGCGCGCGCCGGCCTCGGGGTCGTCGACCTGGTCGCAAGGTTCTCCGCGGTGCGCGGCCAGCTCGAGGACGACAGCCTGCTGCTCGGCTGAGCGCCGGCCGATTGTTGCTGCCGCCGCCCGGCGACGGTGGTAGTCATTCGGGTAGATTGGAATTGTCGCGAGAGCCGGTATGGACATTGCCGCCTGGCTGCAGGGATTGGGGCTGGATCGCTATCTGGAGGCGTTCCGCGCCAACGATGTCGACGCCGACGTCCTGCGGGCCCTAAGCGCTGACGATCTGAAGGAGCTGGGCGTCGCCTCGCTCGGCCATCGCAAGAAGCTGCTGGAGGCGATCACGGCGCTGGCGGAGCCGGCAGCCGGGTCGGGGCTGGCCGCCGGGGCGGTGAGCGGGGACGTCGACGCGCCGCCGGCGAGGCCGCGCGAGGCCGAGCGCCGCCAGCTGACGGTCTTGTTCTGCGACCTGGTGGGGTCGACCACGCTCTCGGGCGAGCTCGATCCCGAGGAGATGGGCGCGGTCATTCGCGCCTACCAGAATGCGGTCGCGGGCGAGACCCTGCGCTTCGAGGGTCACATCGCCAAGTTCATGGGCGACGGCGTGCTGGCCTACTTCGGCTGGCCGCAGGCGCATGAGGACGACGCCGAGCGCGCGGTCCGGGCGGGTCTCGCTCTGGTCCGGGCAGTAGGCGGGCTCGCGGCCGCCGGCCGCCCGCTGGCCGCGCGCATCGGGATCGCGACCGGGCTCGTGGTGGTCGGCGAGCTGATCGGCGAAGGCGAGGCGCAGGAGCGCGCGGTGGTCGGCGAGACGCCAAACCTCGCGGCCCGTCTGCAGAGCCTCGCGGAGGCGGGCAGCGTCGTCATCAGCCAGGCGACCCGGCGGCTGGTCGGCGGCCTGTTCGAGCTGACCGACCTCGGTCCGACCCGCCTCAAGGGCTTCGCCGAGCCGCTCGCGGCTTTTCGGGTCGAGGGCGAGGGGCGCGCCGATGGCCGCTTCGAGGCCCTGCATGGCCAGCGCCTGACGCCCTTGATCGGGCGCGAGCACGAGCTTGCGATGCTGTTGGAGCGCTGGGCCTGGGCCAAGGACGGCGACGGTCAGGTCGTCTTGATCGCGGGCGAGCCGGGGATCGGCAAGTCGCGCCTGCTGCGGGCGCTGCGCGAGCGGCTGGCCGGCGAGCCGCACGTGGCACTCAGGCACTTCTGCTCGCCCTACCACACCAACAGCGCGCTCTACCCGGTGATCACGCAGCTGGAGCGGGCGGCGGGCATTGCTTCCCATGACGAGGCCGCGGGCCGGCTCGCCAAGCTGGAGGCGCTGCTCGGTCAGGCGACCGGCAAGTCTGGACGAGGCGGTGCCGCTGATCGGGGCCTTGCTCGGGATCGCCACCGGCGATCGCTACGCGCCCCCGAACCTCAGCCCGCAGCGCCAGAAGCAGCGCACCCTCGAGGTCCTGATCGAGCAGCTGGCCGGCCTCGCCCGCGACCGGCCGGTGCTCGAGCAGTACGAGGACGTGCACTGGGTCGACCCCTCGACCCTTGAGCTCCTCGACCTGCTGGTCGAGCGGGTGCGCGCCCTGCGGGTGCTGGTGGTGCTCACCTACCGGACCGAGTTCAGCCCACCCTGGATCGGGCAGAGCCATGTCACGGCGCTGACCATGAACCGGCTTGGCCGTCGCCAGGGTGCTGCGATGGTCGACCGGGTCACCGGCGGCAAGGCCCTGCCGGACGAGATTCTGGACCAGATCCTGGCCAAGACCGACGGGGTGCCGCTGTTCGTCGAGGAGCTGACCCGAACGGTGCTGGAGTCCGGCCTGCTGACCGATGCCGGCGACCACTACGAGCTGTCCGGGCCGCTACCGCCGCTCGCGATCCCGGCCACCCTGCACGACTCCCTGATGGCCCGCCTCGACCGCCTGGCGCCGGTCAAGGAGGTAGCGCAGCTGGCCGCGACGCTCGGTCGGAGCTTCAGCTTCGAGTTGCTTGCCGCCGTCTCTTCCATGGACGGCCCCGCCCTCGAGGACGCGCTGCTCCAGCTCGAGGCGGCGGACCTCATCTACCGCCGCGGCGTCGCCCCGGACATCACCTATGATTTCAAGCACGCTCTGGTCCAGGACGTGGCCTATCAATCGCTCCTCAAGGGCCGCCGGCAGCAGCAGCACGCCCGCATCGCGGAGGTTCTGGTCGAGCAATTCCCGGTCGTCGCGGACAACGAGCCCGAGGTCGTGGCTCACCACTATACCGCGGCCGGGCTGGCCGGACCCGCAGCCGACCAATGGCTGAAGGCGGGACAACGCGCCATGCAGCGATCGGCCAACGTCGAGGCGGAACGGCACCTTAAGAAGGGGCTGGACGTGCTCCAGGCCATGGACGACGGACCGGAGCGACGGCGTCGGGAGATCGCGTTGCAGAACACCCTGGGCGCATGCCTGATGCCCACGCGCGGCTTCGGCAATCCCGAGGTGGCCGAGGCGTTCTCGCGGGCTGCCTCGATCGCCGAGAACGAGGGTGATGCCCGAGGTCTCTTCGTCGCCCTGCGTGGCAAAGGGCAATACCAGTTGATCTCCGGCGACATCCCGACCGCCCGCGCGCAAGCCAAACGAATCTTGGGGCTCGCCGAGGAGCTGGATGAACCAGGTGTCCTGATCGAAGCGCATCACCTCGGTTGGAGTACGCTTACCTTCGCCGGCGACTTCGACGCGGCCCGCCGCCACGCCGAGACCGCGATCGCACTCTACGATCGCGAGCGCGATCATCACCTGACCTACGTCTACTCCGGCCACGACCCCGGCGTCTGCGCTCGCTCGTTCGGATCGCTGGCCCTCTGGCAGCTCGGCTACCCGGACCAGGCGTTGGCCAACTGCCAAGACGGCGAACGGCTGGCGCGCGAGGTGGCCCATCCCTTCACGGTCGCGGTGGCGTTTTGGGCCACGGGCATGATGCATATCTTGCGGCGCGAAACCGATGCCACGCGACAGACCGGAGAGGCGATGATCGCACACTGCAGCGACAAGGGCATTCCGCCGTTCATCCCGATGGGACGGGTCTTTCGTGGCGGGGCGCTCGCCGAACAGGGCGACGTGACGGTGGGGATCGCCGAGGTGGCCGAAGGGCTCGCCGGCGTCCGCGCCTCCGGAACCGAGTATACGTTGCCCTTGTTCTTCGCTTGGCTCGCCGAGATCTGTGGCAAGGGAGGGCGCCTCGAGGAGGGACTGGCCGCGCTCGAGCAGGGGCGCGCCCTCTCGGAACAGACCGAGGATCGGTTCAGCCTGCCCGAGTTCGACCGGCTCGAGGGCGAGATCCTGCTGGCCCGTTGCGCGCGCAATCAGGCCGAGGCCCAAGCCTGCTTTGAGCGATCCCTACAGCTGGCACGCGCCCAGGACGCCAGGTGCCTGGAGCTGCGCGCCGCGACCAGCCTGGCCCGTCTGTGGGCCGGTTCGGGGCGACGTGCCGAGGCGCACGACCTCCTCGCGCCGGTATATGACTGGTTCACCGAGGGCTTCGAGACCGCCGATCTCAAGGAAGCGAAGGCCCTGCTCGACCAGGTGGCGTGAAACGACGGTTGCCGGCGCGAGCCGAGGCGACCAGATTGCAAGGAACGTCACGAACAAAGGGAGGCATGCGATGAGCTGGAACCTGAAGGGCACTTATTTCGAGACCTGCAACTGCAACGTCGCCTGTCCCTGCGTCTTCCTCAGCCCGCCGACCGAGGGCGAGTGCCGGGTGCTGGTCGCCTGGCATGTCGAGCAGGGCAAGGACGAGCAGACCGACCTTTCCGGACTCAACGTCGCGATGGCGATCACCGCACCCGGCACCATGATCGAGACCAAGTGGAAAGCAGCGCTCTATCTGGATCAGCGCGCGAGCGATGCCCAAAAGCAGGCGCTGACCAAGATCTTCGCCGGCCAGGCGGGCGGCCATCCGGCGGCGCTCGCCTCGTTCGTCGAGGACGTGCTGGGGGTGGCCAGCGTCAAGATCGACTACCGGGCAGAGGGCAAGAAGCGGAGCCTCGCGATCCCGAACATCGTGCAGGCCGAGATCGAGGCGATCGAGGGCCAGGGCGGCGGCGAGGTCAGGGTCAGCGGCCACCCGTTGTGCATCGCCCCGGGCGAGCCGGCGGTGGTCGCCAAGTCCAAGCGGCTCGACTACACCGACCACCACATGACCTGGGCGATCTCGGACTCCAACGGCTTTTATTCCCCATTTGCCTATCAGGGCTGAGGACGGGCGCCGGACGCTATGTCGGGAAAAACCTTCTTCTGCATCGACGGTCACACCTGCGGCAATCCGGTGCGCCTGGTCGCGGGCGGCGGGCCGCGGCTGGAGGGCGCCTCGATGAGCGCGCGGCGCCAGGATTTTCTCGCGCGCTACGACTGGATCCGGACCGCGCTGATGTACGAGCCGCGCGGCCACGACATCATGTCGGGCGCGATCCTCTACCCGCCCTGCCGCGCCGATTGCGACGCGGGCGTCCTCTACATCGAGGTTTCCGGGTGTCTGCCGATGTGCGGCCACGGCACGATCGGCACGGTCACCTTCGCCCTCGAGCAGGGGCTGGTCGAACCCCGGACCGAGGGCGAAGTGCGCCTCGACACGCCGGCCGGCCTCGTGCGCGCGGCCTACGAGCGGGCGGGCCGCTTCGTCGAGCGCGTGCGCCTGACCAACGTCGCGAGCTATCTGGCACTGCCGGAAGTGCGGGTCGACTGCCCGGAGCTCGGCGAGCTGGTGGTCGACATCGCCTATGGCGGCAATTTCTATGCGATCGTCGAGCCGCAGCCGAACTATGCCGGCCTCGATGCCGCTGTCCGCGGGCGACATCCTGCGGCTCAGCCCGGAGCTGCGCTTGCGCCTGCGGGAGCAGGTCGAGGTCGCGCACCCCGACGATCCGACCATTTCCGGGGTTTCGCACATCATGTGGACCGGCCCGGCGCGCGACCCGAAGGCGCACGGCCGCAACGCCGTCTTCTACGGCGCCAGCGCGATCGACCGCAGCCCCTGCGGCACCGGCACCTCGGCGCGGATCGCTCAGCTCGCGGCGCGCGGCCGGCTCCAGGTGGGCGACGAGTTCGTCCACGAGAGCATCATCGGCAGCCTGTTCGAAGGCCGGGTCGAGGCCAAAGCTCGGGTGGGCGAGCACGAGGCGATCATCCCGAGCGTCGCCGGCTGGGCGCGCCTGACCGGGCTCAACACGATCTTCGTCGATCCGCGCGACCCCTACGCCCACGGCTTTCAGCTGCGCCGCAGCTGACCGCCGGCCCCGTTCTTCTCAATCATCGTGCGGAAATTCCCGGTCTACGGCCTCACTGCGGACGTCCTCAAGGGCTGACGCGCGCCCCGGCTTGCACCGCCGCCCGCAGCGGCGTCATGCTGCGCTCCGATCATCAGCCGGAGGGAGGCAAGGACATGGCACCTTCACCGCTCGAGAGGGCCGGCACATCGGACCTCGAGCCGCACTGGAACTGGCAGCGCGCGCTGCCGGCGCCCGGCCGCATGGGGGTCGATTTCGAGACCCGGGTCGACTTTCGCCGTTTGCAGCGCTACCGCCTGGCGCGGGCCAAGGAGGCGCTTGCCAACTCCGAGTGCGGCGCGCTCCTGCTGTTCGACGTCAACAACATCCGCTACATCTCCGGCACCAAGATCGGCGAGTGGGAGCGCGACAAGTTCTGTCGGTTCGCGCTCCTGACCGATGGCGGCGAGCCGATCGTCTGGGATTTCGGCTCGGCCGCGGTCCACCACCGGCTCTATTGCGACTGGCTGGATCCCGCCAACTGCCGGGCAGGCGTGCTCGGCATGCGCGGCACGATCCCGCCGCATTTCGGCCTGATGCAGGCGCATTCGAAGGAGATCATGGCGCTCCTGCGCGAGGCCGGCTGCGCCTCCGCGCCGGTCGGGGTCGACATGGCCGAGACCGCGATGCTGTTCGCGCTCCAGGAGGCCGGCATGAAGGTGGTCGATGGCCAGCAGATCATGCTCGATGCCCGCGAGATCAAGAGCATCGACGAGATCACGCTGCTCAACCAGGCGGCCGCCATGGTCGATGGCGTCTATCACATGATCTGGGAGGAGCTGAAGCCGGGTATCCGGGAAAACCAGATCGTCGCCAAGGCCAATGCGCTGCTCTACGAGATGGGCTCGGACGACGTCGAGGCGATCAACGCGATCTCGGGCGAGCGCTGCAACCCGCATCCGCACAACTTCACCGACCGGCTGATCCGGCCGGGCGATCAGGCGTTCTTCGACATCCTGCAGGCGTTCAACGGTTATCGCACCTGCTATTACCGGACCTTCAACGTCGGCCGGGCGACGCCCGCCCAGCACGACGCCTACCGGCGCTGCCGCGACTGGCTCGACCGGGCGATCGAGCTGATCAGGCCGGGCGTCGGCACCGATGCGGTCTGCCGGGTGTGGCCGGCCGCTCCGGACTTCGGCTTCCCCGACGAGCGCGCGGCCTTCGGCCTGCAGTTCGGCCATGGCCTCGGCCTTTGCCTGCACGAGCGGCCGATCATCAGCCGCCTGTGCTCGCTCGAGCACCCGCTCGAGATCAAGACCGGCATGGTGTTCGCGCTCGAGACCTACTGCCCGGCCTCCGACGGCTACTCCGCCGCCCGGATCGAGGAGGAGGTCGTGGTCACCGATACCGGCCACAAGGTGATCACCCACTTCCCGGCCGAGGAGCTGCCGATCGCAAATGCCTACTGACGGCCGAGCGCAGTTTCGCTGCGCCCGTCGTGCGTCGGGAGGACGGCGCCGCGGGCCGACATGCGCAGCCTCGGCTCGAGTTCTTGGGTCCGGCATCGAAGGTGAGGGGAGGTGCGCAGCAGTTATGTAATAATATTACATAATATCGATCGCCCGATCTCAGCGTTGTCCCAATCGAATGATTCTGTAATTCTCGCTTGCAGGCAGCAGTCGGCTCGTGCCATGCAGAAGCTGAGGCTTGATCCTGGTTCCGACACCTGCCCGAGCCGCGGTAGGTACCAATGCCCGACATGTGGCGCCAGAGCAAAGAGGTGGGACGAAAGCGCCTGGTTTTGTGGGCGCTGGCGGCCGTCGCCGTGGGCCTGGTGCCGTTCTGCCTGTTCACGGTCGACCAGGCCGACGATGCCGTGGTCACCCAGTTCGGCAAGCCGGTCCAGGTGCTGACCGAGCCCGGCCTCGGCCTCAAATGGCCGTTCCAGAGCGTCAACAGCTTCGATCACCGGCTGTTCGTCTACACGCCGCCGCCCTCCGAGGTCCTGACGCTCGAGAAGACCGCGGTGGTCGCCTCGAGCGTCATCCTCTGGCGGGTCGCCGAGCCGCGGAAGTTCTTCGAGACCGTGTTCGATCGCACCGGCGCGGAGGCGCGGCTCAGCGACATCCTGTTCGCGGAGCTGGGGGCTGCGATCGGGCGCAACCCGCTCACCGCCTTCGTCTCGGTCGAGCCGGGCGAATATCGGGCGGACGCCGTGATCGAGGAGGTGACCCGGACGCTGCGCGAAAGCGCGCTGCGCGATTACGGCATCGAGGTGGTCGATGTCCAGCTGCAGCGGTTCGACTTCCCGGAGCGCAACCGGCTGCGGGTCTACGCCCGGATGAAGTCCGAGCGCGCCCGCATCAGCATGAAGTATCGCTCCGAGGGCGAGGAGGAGGGGCTCAAGATCCGGGCCGCCGCCGATGAGGAGAAGAGCCGGCGGCTCGCCGACGCCTACAAGGTCAGCCAGCAGCACCGCGGCCAGGGCGAGGCCGAGGCCGCCAGGATCTACGCCGAGGCGCTGGGCAAGGCGCCCGACTACTACCGGTTCATGAGGACGATGGAGGCAACTCGGAAGTTCGTCAAGCCGGACACGACCATGGTCCTGCCCGCGACCTCCGAGCTGTTCGGGCTGCTCTACGACAGCCACCACGGGGACCAGGCCGGCGCGTCGACCGACGCCGCCGAGCCACCGCAGGAGGGCACGCCGATGCGCTGACGATCAAGGAGCAGAGCCGCATGTGCGGCGAGGTGATGGCGATCGAATCCAAAAGGGGGGAATCAACCAGTGTTTGACCATGGACGATCCGTGACCACGACCCTGCCCATCCTGACCGCGGCCGTGGCGGCGGTGGCGCTCAGCGCGCCCGGCTTCGCCGCCGAGGTCGAGTACAACCCGGGCGACACCGTCTACTTCACCTACTGCTACGCCCATCCGGTTGCCGCCCGCATCAAGCCGGGCGACACGGTCAAGACCAAGACCCGCGACGCCTCCAACGACGTGTTCTCGGCGTCCGACACGACCGTGATGTCCAAACTCGATCTGTCGGCAGTCAATCCGCAGACCGGGCCGTTCTACGTCGAGGGCGCCGAGCCCGGCGACACCCTCGTGGTCCACATCGACAAGATCTCGCTCAACCGGGACTTCGGCTGGGGGGCTTCGATCCCGTACTTCGGGGCCCTGGCACCAGAGTACAAGACCGCGATGATCACCGATCCGGTGCCCGACAAGCTGTTCGTCTGGCATCTCGACAAGGACAAGAACGTCGGCGTGCTCGATCTCCCGAACAGCAAGATCGGCAAGGTCGAGGTGCCGCTCCATCCGTTCTTCGGCACGATCGGCACCGCGCCTGCGGGCAAGGAGTGCATCAGCTCGCTGGTCCCGGGAGCACATGGTGCCAACATGGACTTCAACGAGGTGGTCGAGGGCGTGACCATGTACTTCCCGGTGTTCGTGCCGGGAGCGCTGTTCATGCTCGGCGACGGCCACGCCGCCCAGGGTGACGGCGAGATCGACGGCGCCGCGATCGAGACCTCGTTCGACGCCCAGTTCACGGTCGACCTGATCAAGGGCAAGACGATCCACTGGCCGCGGCTCGAGAACGACGAGGTGGTCATGTCGATCGGCAGCACCCGGCCGCTGATGGACGCGCTCCGGATCGCCTGCGCCGACGTGGTCAGCTGGCTGGTCGAGGACTATGGCTACGACAAGTACGAAGCTTTGCAGCTGGTCGGTCAGGTAGGCAAGATCGAGGTCGCCAACGTGGTCGATCCGCAATATTCGGTGGCCTGCGAGGTGCCGAAGAAATACCTGCCGCAGTAGCGGCGGTCGCGGGTAGCCGGCTGGAGACCGCAAGGCGAGGTCTCCGGCCGGTGCCCGGGAGAACCGGATGATCGATTTCCTGCTCCAGGTCGGCGCGCAGACCTGGTGGATCCTGAAGGAAGCCGCGATCTTCCTGTTGTTCGGCTTCGGGCTCGCGGGCGTGCTCGCGGTCATGGTGCCGGCCCGGACCCTGATGCGGTTCTTCGGCACCGGCAAGGTCAAGTCGGTGCTCTGGGCGGCAGCGCTGGGGGTGCCGCTGCCGCTCTGCTCCTGCGGCGTGCTGCCGACCGCGCTCGGGCTGAGACGGCAGGGGGCAACCAAGGGTGCGACCGTCGCCTTCCTGATCGCGACGCCCGAGACCGGCGTCGATTCGATCAGCCTCAGCTACGCGCTGATGGACCCGATCATCACCGTGTTCCGGCCGCTGGCCGCGATGGTCACGGCGGTCGGCGCCGGGCTCGCGACCAACTTCTTCGGCGAGCGCCGCCGGCCGCTGGCGGCGCTTCCCGAGACCGCCGGTGCCGACGATCAGGCGGCCGCCGTACCCGACCTCTGCTGCCCGCCCGACGACCACCATCACCACGGCCATGGCCACGATCACGGCCACGATCACGGCCATGACCACAGCCATGACCACGCAGCCAGTCTGGAAAGGATGCCGGGCTGGCTGACGGCACCGCCTTTGCAGACGGTCCGGGACATCTACGGTTACGCCTTCCGGGAGCTGCTGGATGAGACCAGCTACTGGCTGGTCCTCGGCATCCTGATCTCGGGCGTCGTCGCCGCGGCGCTGCCGGCCACCTTCTTCTCCGACTATCTGGGCGGCGGTTTCGCCTCGATGCTGGTCATGCTGCTGATCGGCATCCCGATCTACACCTGCGCGTCGTCCTCGACCCCGGTCGCCGCGGCGCTGGTCCTGAAGGGCCTCAATCCGGGCGCCGCCCTGGTCTTCCTCCTGGCCGGACCGGCGACCAATCTCGGCAGCCTGACGGTGCTCCTGAAGTTCCTCGGCGCCCGGGTGGTCGCGATCTATCTCGCCAGCATCGTGGTCGTGACCCTGCTCGCGGGCTACGCGCTCAATTGGATCTACGCCACCTGGAAGCTCGACCCGCGCGCGACCTTCGGTGCCGCGACCGCGATCATCCCCGAGCCGCTCAAGGTGACGGGCGCCCTGGTCCTGATCCTGCTGCTGCTGGTCAGCCTGCGCCGCGCGCACGTGCCGGGCGAGTGGCTCTGGCTGCGCGACCGCATCGCGGCGCTCACCGGGCTGCGCCTCACCGCCCGGCGCCTGCAGGTCGCGACCCTCGTCGCCGCGCTCGTGCTCTGGCTGTCGAGCGGCCTGTTCAGCGTCCAGCCGGGCGAGGTCGGCATCGGCCTGCGCTTCGGCCGGGTGACGGCGCCGGATCTGGCACCGGGCCTGCACTACCGGCTGCCCTGGCCGTTCGCGAGCGACCGGGTCGTGGCGACCGACCTGGTCCGGCGCGCCGAGCTCGGCTTCCGGAGTGCCGCCAACCTCGGCGCGCGCACCCTGGCACGCGACCTTCTGACCGTCGGCGGGCCCGGCAACCCGGTGCCGAGCGCGATCAAGGCGACCGGCGTTGCCTTCGAGCAGAAGAGCGTGCCGGATGAGTCGTTCCTCCTCACCGGCGATGGCAACTTCATCGACATCCGCTTCAGCGTCCAATACCGGGTCGCCGACCCGGTCGCGTTTGCCTACCGGATCGCCGAGCCCGAGGCGCTGGTGCGCAGCCTGACGCTCGCGGCGCTGCGCGGGGTCGTGGCCACCGCCAGCATCGATGCCGTCTACACGACCGACCGCGGCGCCATCGAGCGGCGGGTCCGCGCCAGCGTCCAGGAGCGCCTCGAGCGCTATGGCGCCGGCATCGAGCTGTTGTCCGTGCGCCTGCTCTACGTGCACCCGCCGCAGGAGGTTCACGACGCCTTCCGCGACGTCGCGAGCGCCCAGGAGGACAAGCTGCGCACGATCGATCGCGCCCAGACCTTCGCGGTCGAGGAGGTCAACCAGGCTGAGGGGCAGGCGGCCGCCAAGGTCGCGCAGGCGGAGGCTTTTCAGGCCGAGCGGGTCCTGCACGCCGAAGGCGATGCCGCGGGCTTCGGGGTCAAGGTCGATGCCTACCGGCAGGCTCCCGAGCTGACCCGCTTCAGGCTGCGGCTCGAGACCATCGAGGCGGTGCTGCCGGGCGTGCAGAAGGTGATCCGGCCGGGCGCCGGCGAGGTCAAGGATTTCGACCTCTGGCTGCTCGATCCGGTCGGCGCGGGCAAGAAGTGACGGCCGCGCGCATGCCCGCAATCGCCCTCCGCCTGCGCCACACGCTGCTGGTCCTGCTCGGCGGATGCGTGCTCCTGGCCGCCTGGGCCTCGCTGTTCACGGTCGATGTCACAGAGACCGGGGTCGTGACCCGGTTCGGCCGGGTGGTGCGCGTGGTCGATGCGCCCGGCCTGCACGTCAAGCTGCCGTTCGATCGGGTGCTGCCGGTCGACCGGCGGCTGCTCTACTCCAAGCCGGCCGAGGCGGAATACCTGACCGCGGACAAGAAGAACGTCGTGGTCCAGAGCCTGGCACTCTGGCGGATCGCCGATCCCAGGCGGTTCCTCGAGACGCTCGCGACCCGCGAGAGCGCCGAGGTCCGGCTCGCCGACATCGTGCTCGCCGAGATCGGCGCCGCGCTCGGCAACTACCCGTTCGCGTCCTTCGTCGCGGCTGGCAATCAGACCAGCCGGTTCCAGAGCCTGAACGCCGAGGTCCGCGATGCAGTCGCGGCCTATGCGCTGCCGGCCTACGGCATCGACGTCCTGAACGTCGACGTCCGCCAGCTGTCCCTGCCCGAGCAGAACCAGCAGAGCGTGTTCGAGCGCATGAAGGCCGAGCGCGGCAAGATCGCCAAGCAGTTCCGCTCCGAGGGCGAGCGCGACTTCGAGCCGCATGATCGCCGAGGCCGAGGCGGAGAAGACCCGGATCACGGCCGAGGCCTACAAGGAGGCGGCCGGGCTCAAGGCCGAGGGCGACGCCCAGGCAATGCGCATCTATGCCGACGCCTTCGGCCAGGACGCGTCGTTCTACAAGTTCCTGCGCACGCTCCAGACCTACGAGACCGTGCTCGACGGGCAGACCACGCTGTTCCTGCCGGCCGACGCCGAGGTCTTCCAGATCCTCCAGGGCGCCGCGGCCGGAGCCGACCTCAAGCCGGGCACGCCGGCGCCCGGGCGCGGCCATCTCGCCGCCGAGGCGCCCGGGCATGGCGAGGCCGCGCCATGAGCGAGACCGTCCCAACCGCCCGCCCCGGCGGTCGCTGGCGGCCGTCGCCGCGCCAAGTGCTGTACGGGCTCGGCGGCCTGCTCCTGCTCCTGCTCGCGGCCGACCTCGGCTCGGGGTTCTACGTCGTCGGCACCGACCAGCAGGCGGTCGTCCGCCGCTTCGGCGCGATCGCAGCACGGGTCGGGCCCGGCATGCACTACCGCCTGCCCTGGCCGGTCGACCAGGTCGACGTGGTCAGGACCACGAGTGTGATGAAGACCGGGGTCGGCTTCGAGCTGCCGCCGGGCGAGCAGACTGCCGTGGTCGGCATGCCGCTGATGACCGGCGACACCAACCTTCTGAGCGTCGCCCTGGTGCTCCAGTACGTGATCCGCAGCCCGGCCGATTTTTTGTTCCGGATCGAGAACCCGCAGGCGCTGATCGGCAACCTCGCCGAGACCGTCCTGACCGAGACCGCGGTCGGCATGGCGGTCGACGACCTTCTGACCACCGGGCGCCTCGCGCTGCAGGAGCGGGTCAAGGCCGAGACCCAGGCGATGCTCGATCGCTATCAGAGCGGTATCCAGATCACCTCATCCAGCATCATGACCATCACCCTCAACCCGTCGGTCGCGCAGGCCTTCCAGGAGGTGACCGACGCCATGGCCGACCGCGAGAAGAGCCGCAACGAGGCGCGCATGTACGCCAACAACCTGATTCCCAAGGCGCGCGGCGAGGCCAACGCCGTGGTCCGCGAGGCCGCCGCCTACAAGCAGCAGCGGGTCGCCGAGGCGATCGGCAACACCGATCGTTTCCTGGCGCTCTTAAAGGAGTATCAAAAGGCGCCCGAGATCACCCGCTCCCGGCTATACCTCGAGGCGATGGAGCGGATTCTGCCCAAGGTCCGGCTGTACGTGGTCGATTCCGAGGGCGGCCGGGTGCCGTTCACGCTCCGCGTCGGCAAGCCCTGAGCCGGGCCGCCGGCGGCGCCGGGCTCGCCCGGCCGCGGACGGCCAACGCGTCCCGAAGGAAAGCTGGCCTCTGCCATGAGTGCCCTCCTGCGCTTCTTCACCTCGGCCCGCGTGCTCTGGCTGGTGCTGCCGCTGCTGGCCCTGCTGCTCGTGGCGCTGAGCTGGCTTGCCGACCTGTTCTGGTTCGAGGCGGTCGGCTATGCGCAGGTCTTCTGGCGCCTGCTGCTGATCAAGGTCGCGCTGTTCGCCGCCGCCACCGGCATCGTGTTCGTCTACGCCTGGACCAATCTCCGGCTGCTCGCGCGCCGGGTCGACCTGATCGGCCAGGTCGCGGCGCCGGGCTCGCTGGCGCAGGTGATCGGCGCCGCGCCCCGCCGTCTGATCCGGGCCTTCGAGCTGCTGGCGCCGCTCGGTGCGGCCCTGGTCATCGGCCTCGGTTTCGCCGCCGGCTGGGACGAGTTCATCCGCTTCCTCTGGGCGCAGCCCTTCGGCCAGGCCGACCCGCTCTACGGTCGCGACATCGGCTTTTATCTGTTCGACCTGCCGTTCCTCGACCGGGTCCAGAACACGATCGCGATGCTCGCCTTCGCCGCGACCGCGCTCTTGTTCAGCGCCTACCGCCGGGCGGGGCTGATCGGCTACCGGCCGGGGGTCGGGATCGTGGCCACCCGGGCCGTGCTCAACCACCTGCTCGCCAATGCGCTCCTGTTCCTCTTGGCCTGGGCATCGGGCTACGTCCTGGACCGCTACGGGCTCCTGACCGAATCCACAGGTGCCGTGTTCGGCGCCGGCTACACCGCGGTGCACGTCACCCGCTTCGCGCTCTGGGGGGCGGCGCTGCTCACGGTCCTGTTCGCGCTCGGCGCTTACGCCGTGGTCGCGACCGGCCGGGCGCGCCTGGTGTTCGCGCTCGCCGGCGCCTTTCTCGGCGCCATGCTGCTGATCCGCCTGGTCCTGCCGGTCACCGTCCAGCGGCTGATGGTCGAGCCCAACGAGCTGGCGCTCGAGCAGCCCTATCTCAAGCGCAACATCGACCTCACGCGGGTGGCCTTCGGCCTCGATGCGGTCGACATCCGGGCCTACGACCCCAAGCCCGCGCTGACGATGGCCGAGATCGAGGCCAATCAGGACACCGTCAACAACATCCGCCTATGGGACTGGCAGCCGCTCAAGCAGACCTTCCGGCAGCTGCAGCAGATCCGCACCTACTATACCTTCGACGACGTCGACATCGACCGCTACCCGCTCGGCGGCGGGCTCCGCCAGGTGCTGCTGTCGGCGCGCGAGCTGTCGTCCGAGCTGCCGGGCAAGAACATCACCTGGGTCAACCGACGGCTGCAGTACACCCACGGCTACGGCCTGGTCATGGCGCCGGGCGCCGACAAGACGCCCGATGGCCGGCCGGTCCTGGTGATCAAGGACATCCCGCCGGTGACCCCGGAGGGGCTCGCGGTGCCGCAGCCCGCGATCTACTACGGCGAGGAGCAGTCGGGCTACCGGCTGGTCAACACCGGCGTGCGCGAGTTCGACTATCCCAAAGGCGACGACAACGTCTACACGAGCTATCAGGGCCACGGCGGCGTCCTGCTCGACAGCTCGCTCAAGCGGCTGGTCTATTCCTGGCAGCAGTTCGACATCAACCTGTTGATCTCCGACTATCTGCACGACGACAGTCGGATCCAGCTGTGGCGCCAGATCCAGGACCGGATCAGCAAGATCGCGCCGTTCCTCGTCCTCGATCGCGATCCGTACCTGGTGGTCGACCAGGGCCGCCTGGTTTGGATCCAGGACGCCTACACGACCGGCGAGCGCTTCCCCTATGCCGAGCCGACCGAGAGCGGCATCAGCTACATCCGCAACTCGGTCAAGATCACGGTCGACGCCTACCAGGGCGACGTCAGCTTCTATGCGATCGACCCCAAGGACCCCGTGCTGCGGGTCTATGCGGCGGCCTTCCCCGGCCTGTTCCAGCCGCTCGATGCGATGCCGGCCAATCTGCAGGCGCATCTGCGCTACCCCGAGGACCTGTTCGGCATCCAGGCGCAGAAATACGCCGCCTACCACATGACCGTGCCGCACGTGTTCTACAACAGCGAGGACCTGTGGCAGATCCCGCAGGAGAAGTACGCCGGCCGCCAGGTCCCGGTCGAGCCCTACTACGTCCTGATCCGGATGCCGGGCGAGCCCAGGCTCGAGTTCCTGCTGCTGACGCCCTTAACGCCCGCGCACCGCGACAACATGATCGCCTGGCTGGCAGCGCGCTCGGACCCGCCGCACTACGGCCAGCTGGTGGTTTTCAAGCTGCCCAAGGAGCGCCTGATCTTCGGCCCGACCCAGATCGAGGCGACGATCGACCAGGACACCACGATCTCGCAGCAGCTCTCGCTCTGGGACCAGCGCGGCTCGCAGGTGCTGCGCGGCAACCTTCTGGTGATCCCGATCGACGACGCCTTCGTCTACGTCGAGCCGGTCTACCTGCGCGCCGAGGACAACGACATCCCGCAGCTCAAGCGGATCATCGTCAGCGACGGCCAGCGGGTCGCGATGGAGCCGACGCTCGCCCAGTCGCTGCAGGTGGTGTTCGGCGGCGCCCCGGAGACCGCGGTCGTGGCCGGCGCGCCGCCGCCTGCCCAGCTCGCTGGCCTCGACCAGGCGCGCGAAGCCCTGGACGCCGCCCAACAGGCGCTCGCCAAAGGCGACTGGACCGCCTTCGGCGACGCCATGCAGCGCCTCAGCGACAGCCTCGGCCGACCGGCGGCGGCGCCGGACGGCGCCTCATCCCCAGGCACCCAACCCTGACCGGCCCTTGACGGTCGAAGGCGCGCCGCCGTAGCCTGCGGGTTGTCAGGAATCGCTCGGGTGGAACCACACCCGATCGGAACAATTAATGGGGAGGCTAAGGCTCATGGCGCGGCAACGCGGACTGTTCGTCGTGCTCGCCGTGGCGGCGGTGGCCGTCACGACGCAGGCAACCGGAGCGGCCGACTTCGAGTTGGCCATGGTGATCAAGGAGACTACCAACCCCTACTACAATGCGACCCTCGCGGGCGCCGAGATCGCGGCCAAGGAGATCGGCGGCACCGCCAAGAACTATGGTCCGACCCAGTCGAGCGCCGAGGCCCAGATCGCGATCATCAACAACCTCGCCGACCGCCACGTGCCGGCGATCGCGATCGCGCCGAGCGATCCGAATGCCGTCGTGCCGGCGATGAAGCGGGCCCAGAAGCTCGGCGCCAAGGTCATCACCTTCGATGCCGATTCGGGCAAGGACGGCCGGCCGTTCTTCGTCAACCAGGCGACCACCGAATTGGTCGGCAAGTTCGGCGCCGACGGGCTCGCGAAGTTGCTGGACGGCAAGGGCAAGGTCGCGATCGTCTCGGCGCAGCCGACGGCTGCCAACCAGAACGCCTGGATCGCGGCCTTCCGCGACGAGATGAAGGCGAAGTATCCGGATGTCCAGATCGTCGACGAGGTCTATGGCGAGGACAACGAGCAGAAGGCATTCGACCTGACCGTCGCGCTGACGACCAAGTACCCCGATCTGGCCGGCCTGTACGCGCCGACCTGCCCCGGCCTGCCCGCGGTCGCGCGGGCGCTCGAGTCCGTGCACAAGGGCGAGGGCAAGATCAAGCTCGCCGGCATGTGCGTGCCCAGCATCACGTCGAAGTACATGCTGGATGGCACGATCGGGTTCTTCTATCTCTGGGACCCGATCAGGCTCGGCTATGTGACCTACTACGCCGCCAAGTACTTCGCCGAAGGCAAGATCAAGGGCGAGCCCGGCGACAGCTTCACGATCGACGAGGGCAAGGGCAAATGGCCCGGCACCTACACGATCGGCGACAACCACGAGATCGTGACCGGCGGTCCGCTGCAGTACACCGAGGCCAACTACAAAGAGCACAACTACTAAGACCGACTGGAGGGGCGGCCCGGCCGGCGGCCGGTGCCCGCCCCACAACCGGCCAGGCAGCACCAGCGATGGCTCGCGACGAGCATCTGCCGCCCGAGGCGGGGCGCATGACCCCGCTCGTCGAGCTGCGCGGCATCACCAAGCGGTTCGGGCCGGTCGAGGTCCTGAGCGACGTCGACCTCAGCCTGCACGCCGGCCGCGTGCATTCGCTGGCCGGCGAGAACGGCGCCGGCAAGAGCACGCTGGTCAAGATCCTGGGCGGCATCCATCAGCCCGATGGCGGCCGCATCCTGTTCGACGGCCAGGAGACCCTGATCCGAGGTGCTGCCGACGCCCAGCGCCACGGGGTCGCGGTGATCCATCAGCACCCGACCGTGTTTCCCGACCTCTCGGTCGCCGAGAACGTGTTCATCGGCCGCCAGCCGGAGCGCGGCCGCCGGATCGACTGGGCGACGATGCGCAGCGAGGCCCGGGAGCTGCTGGCCAGGCTCCAGCTGGACATCGATGTTCGCCTGCCGGTCAAGCTGCTCGGGATCGCCGAGCGCCAGGCGATCGAGATCGTGCGCGCGCTCTCGCAGGATGCCCGCGTGCTGGTCATGGACGAGCCGACCTCGACCATCTCCGCGAGCGAGGTCGACCGGCTGTTCGAGATCGTGCTGAGGCTCAAGCAGGCGGGCGTCGCGATCCTGTTCATCAGCCATTTCATCGATGAGATCCTGCGCATGGGCGACGATGTGACCGTGCTGCGCTCGGGCCGCCGCGTGATCACCTGCGAGGCCAGGGAGCTCTCGCCCGAGCAGACGGTCCGGCACATGGTCGGCACCGACCTTGCCGCTTTTTTCCCGAAGGAAGCGGCGACCATCGGGGCGCCGGTGGTGAGCGTCGAGGGCCTGTCCGGGGCGGGCTTCGTCGAGGACGTGAGCTTCGAATTGCGCGCGGGCGAGATCCTGGGCTTTTTCGGCCTGGTCGGCGCCGGCCGCACCGAGGTCGCGGAGATGCTGTTCGGCATCAGCCCGCCCGAGCGCGGCGAGATCCGGGTCGACGGCCGCGCGGTGCGCCCGGCCGCGCCGCGCGATGCCCTGGGTCTCGGCATCTCGCTGCTGCCCGAGGACCGCCACCAGCAGGGGCTGGTGCTGCCGTTCCCGATCCGGGCGAACGAGACCCTGCCGGTGCTGAAGCGGCTCGCGGGCCGGCTCGGCCTGGTCGACCGCGCGGCCGAGGCCAAGCTCGCCGCCGAGTTCACCGGCCGCATGCGGGTGGTCGCGACCGGCATCGAGCAGCTGACCAATACGCTCTCGGGCGGCAACCAGCAGAAGGTGCTGCTCGCCAAGTGGCTGATCCCGGAACCGCGCGTTTTGATCCTCGACCAGCCGACCCGCGGCATCGACGTCGGCGCGAAAGCGGAAATCCACCGGATCGTCTCGCACCTCGCAGCCCAGGGCATCGCGATCATCCTGATCAGCGACGATGCCGCCGAGGTGATCGCGATGGCCGATCGCATCCTCGTCTTCCGGAGCGGCCGGATCGTGCGCGAGTTCGAGCGCGCGGCCTTCGATCAGGAAGCCATGCTGCTGGCCGCCGCCCATACCGTGCGCGCGCCGGCAGAGCTGGCTGTGGCGGGCCGGCCATGATGGCGAGCTGGCGGGGCGGCCTGCGCGCGCTGATCGACCGCATCCTGCGCGTGCGCGAGATCGGCCTCGTGCTGGCGCTGGTCCTGATCTGCGCGCTCGTGACCTTGCGCGAGCCACGCTTCCTGAACAGCGCCAATCTCGAGCAGGTGGCGCTCTCGGCGACGCTCGTGTGCATCGTGGCGCTCGGCGAAGCGCTGGTCATCATCACCCGCCAGATCGACCTCTCGGTCGGCGCGATCGTCGCCATGAGCGCGTTCCTTTGCGCCGACTGGCTCGAGGATCATCAGAGCGGCAGCATCGCGATCGTGTTCCTGATCGGGCTCGGGGTCGGCGGCGGGCTCGGCATCGGCAATGCGCTCCTGGTGGCGGTCGCGCGCATCCCGGCGATCGTCGCCACGCTCGGCACGCTCGCGGTCTACCGCGGCGGCGTGCTCGTGCTGGCCGGCGGCCGCCAGATCTCGGCGACCGTGCTGCCCGACAGCTACGCCCATATCGCCCAGGTCCACATCGCGGGCCTGCCGCTCCTGGTCTGGCTGGCGCTCGCGCTGACCGCGCTGTTCGGCTTCGTCGCGAGCTATACCCGCACCGGGCGCAACCTCTATGCGCTGGGCTCCAGCCCGGACAGCGCGCGGCTGGTCGGCATCAACGAGCAGGCACATCTGGCCTTCGTGTTCATCCTCTCGGGCCTCCTGTGCGGACTGGTCGGCGTGCTCTGGGGGGCGCGCTTTGGCACGGTCGACGCGGTGATCGCGCCTGACCTGCACCTGCAGGCGATCTCGGCGGTCGTGATCGGCGGGGTCAGCATCTTCGGCGGCAGTGGCTCGGTCTATGGCGCCGCGATCGGCGCCGTGATCTTCGCCGTGCTCCAGAACGGCGTCCAGCTGCTCGGCATCAACCAGTTCTGGCTGCAGGCCGTGATCGGGCTCGCGATCCTCGGCACGGTCATGTTCTACAGCCTGCTCGCGCGCGGCGCCGAGCGCAGCGCGCGCCAGCCGGCCGGCATGCGGCTCTCGATGACGCCTGGGACCGAGCGATGACGCGTCTCGGCAGCCTGGTCGCGCGCTGGGAAGTGTTCCTGGTCCTGGTGCTGATCGGCGCCTTCGTCTACGGCACCTGGTGCTCCGAATACTTCCTGACCGCGTCCAACATCTCGATCGCGATCGCCGGCAGCACGCCGATCGCGATCGTGGCACTCGGCATGACCTTGATCATCGTGACCGGCGAGATCGACGTCTCGGTCGGCTCGAACGTGGGTTTGTGCGCGGCGACGCTCGCGGTCGCGATGGAGCAGGGGCTGCCGATCGAGGCCGCGATGGTGCTCTGCATCCTGGCCGGCACGCTGGCCGGCCTGATCAACGGCCTGATCGTCGCCTACGCCGGCCTGCCCTCCCTGGTCGTGACCCTCGGCACGCTCGCGCTCTACCGCGGCACCGCGCTGATCATCCTCAAGGAGCGGGGCGTGTTCGGCTTTCCCGACTGGTACACCAACTTGGGCTTCGGCACGATCGGCGACACCGCGGTCCCCTGGAGCTCGATCATCTTCGCCCTGCTGTTCATCGGCTTTGCCATCTTCCTGCACGCGACCCGCTGGGGCCGCGGCCTGTTCGCGATCGGCAACAACCGCGAGGCCGCGCGCTTCTCGGGCATCGATGTCCGCCGCTCGATCTGCGCCGTGTTCCTGATCGCGGGCACCATGTGCGCGATCGCGGCGATCGTGCTCACCGCCTATCTGGCGAGCGCGCGCGCCGACACCGCGACCGGGCTCGAACTGCCGGTGATCACCGCGGTCGTGCTCGGCGGGGTCAGCATCTTCGGCGGCAGCGGCACACTTCCGGGCGTCCTGATCGCGCTGCTCGTGCTGGCCTTCACGCAGAATGCGCTCGGCCTTGCCGGCGTCACGCCTGAGGAGCAGCAGATCGTGACCGGCGCGGTCCTGATCCTGACGCTTTCGGTGTTCGGCGCGGCGGCGCTCGTCCGGCAGCGGCTGGCCGCGCTCTGGCGCCTGCGCGCGCCGCGGGTTGTCCGCGCGCCGGGCGCCGATTCCCGGCTGGCGGCGCGGCGCTGAAGCCCTACACTATGGTATCGGGATCGGATGCTCCGCCTGATTGCCGGCGGTCGGCGCGGCGGCAGAAGTTCAGCGAAGGAGGCAAGCGATGAGACTGGGCCTGTTCATGATGCCGCTGCACCCGCCGACGCGGGACTACCACCAGATGCTGGAGGAGGACCTGGAGGCGATCGTGCTGGCCGACCAGCTGGGGTTCGACGAGGTCTGGATCGGCGAGCACTTCAGCTCGATGACCGAGCCCGTGACCTCGCCCTTGACCTTCATGGCCAAGGCGATCCCCTTGACCAAGAAGATCCAGCTGTGCACCGGCGTGCTCAATCTGCCGCAGCAGCATCCGGCGGTGATCGCGGGCTTCGCCGCCATGTTCGACCACCTCGCCAACGGCCGCTTCACCATGGGCATCGGCCCGGGCGGCCTGCCGTCCGACTTCGAGTTGTTCCACCTCGAGGACCCGATGGCGCGCGGCAAGATGACCCTGGAATCGATCGACATCATCCTCAAGATCTGGGCCGGCGAGCCGCCCTATCGGATCGAGGGCCAGTACTGGCAGATCCGCCAGGACGAGTGGCATTGGCCCGAACTCGGTCTGGGCCGCATGCCCAAGCCCTACCAGCAGCCGCACCCGCCGATCGCGGTCGCCGGCATGAGCCCCTACCCGTTCTTCGTCAAGGAGGCGGCCAAGCGCGGCTGGAGTGCGGTCAGCGCCAACTTCATCCCGGCGGCGAGCGTCGCGACCCACTGGCAGAAGTTCACCGAAGGCTGCGCGGAAGTGGGGATCGCGCCCGACGGCGACCGCTGGCACGTCGCGCGCACGGTGCTCGTGACCGAGACCGACGCCGAGGCCAAGGCCTATCTCGCCAAGCCGAACACCGCGGTCCGCTACTACTTCTACTACCTGAGCTCGCTGATGAAGAAGGCGGGCTTCTCGCAGATCATGAAGGGCCTGGAGCAGTTCGACGACGACAAGCTGACGGTCGACTGGGCGATCGACAACATCGTGATCGCGGGCAGCCCCAGGACCGTGACCGAGAAGCTGCTCGCGGTGCGCGAGCAGATCGGCCCGTTCGGCACGATCGTCTTGACCGGCCTCGACTGGGACGACAAGGCGCTCTGGCAGCGCTCGATGGCGCTGATGGCGAACGAGGTCATGCCGGGCCTGCGCCAGGCAACCGGCGCCGCGATCGCCGCCAAATAGGCCCGGCCACACTGGTTCCTCCCTCCCCCCTCGCGGGGAGGGGCAGGGTGGGGGACGGCCCCTCAGCACTGACGGGAGAAGAATCCATGAGCACGGTAGACGCCAACCAGGTGATCCTGACCGGCGAGAACCCGTTCATCCGCCTGAGCGCCAAGGACGGCGATCCCAACTCGACCGACGCCAGCTTCTGGCGGATTCTCTTTGTCCGGCCGGCCCGGGGCACGTGCTCTATCTCAAGAGCGAACTCACGGAAAACCGCTGGCGCATCTGGTCCGACAACATCGCGATGGCGCGCTGGCTGCAAACGACCGTCCAGGGCATGCTGAATGCCGAACTCGCGGACACCACGATCCCGGTCACCGAGGCCGAGTTCACCAAATCCGGCGACGCCCGCGACTTCTGGACCGAACGCCTGATCTCGCTCGACGACGAGATTTCCCTGACCTGGTACCAGCTGGGCGAGCCGCTCCTGATCCACACCAAGCCCCACGAGATCCCGGACCGCCGCTACGGCGTCTGTACGATCCTGATCCCAGCCCTCGCCGCCCGCCTGACCCGCAACGGCAAAGAGGCCAAGGGCCAACCCTGGCCCCGCGACCGCGAATCCCGCCCCTTCAGCACCTGCGCGCTGGCCTTCTCCGAAAGCTGGACCGAAGGGCGATAGGACCCTGATTTGAGGTGATCCGGCACCCTCCTTCGGAGGGTTCCGGGGCGTTCCAGCCCGCCACCCAACAGGAACACCGACTGCTCCAACCTCGCGTCGAGGGAACGGTCGGTCCGGGCTATCACGTGAGCTCGGAACTTGATGCGTGCCTTGCCATTTAGGTTCATGACAACAATTCCTCTGGCAGCGCAGGTGAACGAGGCAGAAGAGTGGGCCGGTATTCGCCCGGGCGCGATCTACACTTTTGCTGTCTCAGTAACCGTAAGCGCGGCGATTCTCCAACCAATGGCGATTGCCGCTTCTGTCCGCTCGAAGGCTGTGCCCTGGGGGCCACGCATCTGGCCAGTTTTTTGGCCCTTGCATCCCGCCGGCTGAAGAGCGATAGTGACCATCGATATCGATGGTTGCGCTTATCGACAGGGGGAGGCGGCAATGTCCCGCGAGACGTTCATCAGTCATCGGCATGACGACAGCGCGATCGCTGAGGTCGTTCGCACGCACCTGCAGCTCTGGAACATCGGTACAGAAGAGATATTTTCGAGTTCTCATGTCCATAGTGGCCTTAGGATTGGTGACGATTTGAACGAATTGCTGAGCGATGAACTCAGAAAGACCAAGCTGGTCATCTTGATCTATACATTTGCAGATCTAGATTGGTCATACTGCATGTGGGAGTGTGGCGTCGCCACTGATCCTGGGAAAAAGAAGACGCATATTATGGTATTGCAATGCACCACCGATCGTCCCAAATTGTTCCGCAGTCAAGTCATCGTCAAAGCAAACGTTCTGGACGATATTAACCGATTTGTCTACCAGGCGCATAAAGATCAGGAATGTTGGCCTGGAGAAGGTTGTTTGAGTGAGCAGGTTGACGAAGAAATACTGAAAAGGCGGAGTCTCGACTTCTTCAACGATCTAGTCAAAGCTATCCCGGAAGGTCGTTTTCAGGAATTTGATCGGTGGGACTCTATTAAACTGCGTTTGTCAAGAGAACAGGTCGAAAATCTTAAAAAGTATAAATGGGAAGTCCAGCAAAGTGATGTTATTGAATTCGCCAAGGACAATTGCACCGTGACCGATGAGTTTGGTCTTGCGGCCCGGCATTTCGGATATGAGCGACTGCCCGTCAATCTTACGCTTGGTGAAATGGCTACGCAATGGACTGAATTGTGCGAGGAGAAAGGCGCCTGTCCGGAAGGCTGGTTAAACGCTTTGTGTGAGGATATTTGGACGGCAACGAAAGGCCAACCGGCAAGACCCAGCTGGCAACTCCTGCATAGCGCTATGCCTGACACCGATTTCTGGTTTCACGTTGTTCTGAGCCAAAAGGCAGTTCTTCCGGACAACGCTATGTGTTTCACTGTGTACATGCATCGCATTCCGACATCTATAGCACGCCAAAGCGCAAGCGCCGACATGAGGGCGGAGACCCTATCGCCTCACCTCCGTACGATCAGTCGCTGAGCGATCGAGAACGCCTGTCAGCGTGAGGCCGCCCGGCCGATTTCGAACGGCTGCCCGGCGTCCGGTTGCAGGGCGCGCGGTTTGGCCGTCCGCCTGATTCGTCATTCGGCCTCTGAAGCGTCAAGCCACTGCGTCGGGCGACAGTGCGCCCTTGGCGAGGAGTTGTTTGAAGGCGTCATAGGTGGCGCGGATGCCTTCCTCTAACGGCACCGGACCGTAGTCGCCGAGGTAGGATTGGACCTCGGCGTCGGAGAGGTCGGCGGGGAAGGGGAGTTCGGCGCCGGTCATCGAGAGTTGCGCGGCGGGGGCGATCTCGCGAAGAAGATCGAGCCAGGCGGCGACCGAGGTGGGGCGGCCGTTGAGGTCGAAGACGCGGGCTTCGTTGCGCTCCTTGGAGACCGCCTTGATGAAGGCTGAGGCGACTTCGCCCGCGTGCAGGGCCGAGACTGCGCCGGTGAAGGGGATGGTGTAGGGCTTGTTCGCGGCGGCGGCGAGGATCGCGATCGTGGTCTTGGAGGTCAGGCCCTGGTCGCGAGCGACGCCGTAGACCACGCCCGGACGGATGCCGACGCTCGGGACGCCCCAGTCCTGGAAGTAGACGCTCGCCGTCAGCTCGTTGCAGAGCTTGTAGGCGCCGTAGAGGGTGTCGAGCCAGGGCGCGTCCGGGAAGAAGCTCAAAGCTGCGATCGAGCTGGCGTAGGCGACCCGCTTCAGGCCCTGGTGCCTTGCGGCTTCCAGGACGTTGACCGTGCCGACCACGTTGGCGCGCGCGCCAAGGGCCGGGTCGGCCTTGCAGAAGGGGACCTGGAGGGCCGCGAGGTGGATGATCGCGCGGATGCGGTAGTCTGCCACGACCTTCGCGAGCGCGGCGGTATCGGCGATGTCGCCCTTGACCCAGGTGACTTTGGCCAGCTGGTCCTCGGTCATCAGCAGGCGCGGCCGGCGCTTATCGTCGGTGAGGTCGTAGACCACCACCGGCACGCCTGCGCGCACCAGGAGTGCTGTCGCCCAGCTGCCGATGCAGCCGCCGGCGCCGGTGATCAGCACCGGGCCGTCGAAGTCCGCCTTGTCGACCGGAAATCGCTCCAGCATGTTCCCCTCCCTGAAGGTGCGCCAAAGCTTAGTCGGCTGACCGCGTCCGGAAAAGACGCGAGCGGCCGCGGATCGTGCTATGGGCTCCCGCGACCCCCTGGGAGAAAGAGATGGTGGGAAAAACCCGGATCCGCTGCTTCGTCGACTTCGAGCGGGATGGCAAGCAGATCACGCATCTGCAGCTGCCGCATTCGAGCAACGTCTCGGCCTATGGCTGGATCGGCATCCCGATCGCCGTGATCCGGAACGGCCGGGGGCCGACGCTCTACCTCGAGGCCGGCAACCACGGCGACGAGTACGAGGGCCAGATCACGCTTTTGCACCTGATCCGGGAGCTCGATCCGGGCAGCATCCAGGGCCGCCTGATCATCCTGCCGGCGGCGAATTTGCCGGCGGCGCTGGCCGGCCAGCGTTGCTCGCCGATCGATGGCGGCAACCTCAACCGCAGCTTCCCCGGCGACCCCGACGGCGGCCCGACCGCCATGATCGCCCATTTCATCGAGAGCGTGTTGCTGCCGATGTGCGATGCGGCGCTCGACCTCCACTCCGGCGGCAAGACGCTCGAGTACCTCCCGAGCACCCTGATCCGCGAGCGCGCGGGCGATCCCTTGTTCGCCGCCAAGCTCGCGGCGCTCAAGGCGTTCCGCGCGCCGATCGGCTACCTCGCGAGCGAGGGGCGCGAGGATCGGACCATGCTCGCGGCGGCCGATCGGGCGGGCGTGGTCGGGGTCGGCACCGAGCTCGGCGGCGCCGGCACCGTGACCCGCGAGACCCTGAAGATCGCCCGCCGCGGCGTCCGCAACATGCTCGCCCACCTCGGCCTGATCGAGCCGGCGCCGGCCGCGGATGCCGGCGCCGCGACCCGGCTGATGACGGTCGGCGGGCCGGAATATTACCTGCATGCGCCTGGCCGCGGCCTGTTCGAGCCGGCCTTCGAGCTCGGCGACGAGGTCTGGGAAGGTCAGAGCGCGGGTTTTCTCCACGTCATCGACGATCCGGCGGCGCCGCCGCTCGAAGTAGTGTTCCCGAGCACCGGCACCGTGATCTGCAAGCGCCCCATCCTGCAGGTCGAGCGCGGCGACTGCCTTGCCCATCTGGCGACCGACTATGCGGGCGAGGGTCAGGGGATCACGTAGATCGGGCTCGACCAGGCTTGATGGCCGTCCTCCTGGGTCAGGCGCACGTAGAGCGGGTTGTCGACGCCGGGGCGCAAGGGGATCTGGCGGGTGAAGCGCATCTGCCAGGCGGGGTTGACCGCGGGCAGGCGGAACAGACGCAGGCGGCGGCCGAGCCCGCCGGCCTCGAACACCAGATCCTCGAGGCCCACCTCGGCGATCCTCACGGTCCGCTCGATGATCGCGCTCGCAAACGTCAGCTCGCCGGCGCGCGGGTCCTCGAGCCAGAGGTCGAAGCCCGCGAAATTGCCCGTGGTCACCGAGCGAAAGTCGACCTGGGTGCCGTCCGGAGCGGGCCGGAGCGGCTGATCGACGTTGAAGAAGTTGATCGCGCGCGCGCGCGTGAACCGGTTGCCGCGGAGGCTCGCGTGGCCCTGCCAGAAGACCTCGCGGCCGCGCCCGCGATCCTCCGCACCCTCGAACAGCACCCGGATGCGGGCGCCGAGATCGGCCTCGGCAAAGGGGCGGATGGTTGCGATCGGGGCGATGCCGTTGAACAGCACGATCCGCTCGAGCGGCGCCGAGCCTACCGCCTCGACCTCGAGGATCGCTTCGGTATCGCCTGTGCGCAGGATGTCGCCCATCATCACCCGCTCGATCGGCGTGCGCTCGGTCGGGCCGAGCTTCGGATCGTCGGCGAAGCGCTCCGCGCCGCCCACAAAGCGCGCCTGGACGTCGAGGTGCAGGCGGGTTCCGGTCGTGCCGTAGCAGTGGCGTCTGCGCAGCGTCTCGAACAGGGTCGGGCGGTCGAGGTGCTCCATCAGATAGCAGGTGAGGCCGCCGAGCGCGCCGAAGGTCGAGGCGCCCGGATGGGCGAGCCCCGGCCGGCCCTTGTGGTCGTCGCTGTGGCAGACGAGGCCCAGCCGGTGGCCAAGGCGGAAGGCGTCGTGCAGCAGCCACTCGAAGGTGCCCCAACAGGAATGGACCTCGACCGCGCGCTCGAGGCGGCCGTCGTGGGCGGCCGCGAGATCGGCGTAGCGGCCGCCGACATGGGCGATCACGACTGCATCCTCGCCTGCAAGCGCTTCGAACAGCTCGCCCGCGGTATGGACGTCGGTGCCCGAATCCTGCGCCAGGAGCACGCTGGACGAGCGCCGGATCGGGCGGCCCTCGCGCGCGAAAAAGACGTTCCGGTCGCCGCCCATGCCGGTGTTGCCGGACCACTCGTAGCCCGGCACGGCGACGAATTCGCCGGGACGATCAAAGGCTTGGGCGAGCTGGTTGATCTCGGACCAGAAGCCATCCTCGATCTGAAAGTCGTTGCCCTGATGGCCGACGATGTCGACGAACGCCCGATCACGGGCGAAGGCGAAGTAGTCGGCGGCGCTGTTGATGCCGACCGTCTCTTGGCTCTGGCCGTGCAGATCGCCCCAGTAAGGCAGCAGGTTCGCACGCTCGGCAATCCGGAGCGGGTTGGAGCGCGCCAGCGGTGCGCCGTCGATGGAACGTAGGTCGATCCGGAGATCGCCCGGCGCCGCGACCCGCAGGCCATCCAGGCACCTCGGGCCGTCGCCCGGCGCGAAGGTCACTTCGGCGGGCAGCCCCATGACCGGCAGACTGGCCCGCAGGCGAAGCGTGGCGGCCGCGCGGTCGGTCGGATTGCCCCAGCGATCGAGGGCCACCAGTGCCAGCCGAAAGGGCTCGCCCACCCGCCGCAGGGTCGGCAGGATCGCCCGCCAGGCCGCAACCGGCCCCGGCACCAGGCGGATCTTCGGGGAGTCCGGCAGTTCGACGAAGTCGTAGGTCGCAAAGGCGTCGACGAAGACCTTGAAAGTGAACTCCTTCTCGCAGGCGGTCTGCAGGCGAAGGCCGGGCGCGCCTTGGCTCTGGTCGCCGAGCCGGACCACGATCCGCTCGCCCGCGCGCAGGAAGCCGCGCGCGACCCGGATCAGCAGCGTGTTGACCCAGGGCCGGATGTTGTTGCGGTTGACCTCGAGGGCGAGCTTCGCGCCATTGCTGGCTTCGGCCGTGCTGTAGTTGGCCGCGCCCGGCTGGTCGAACTGGGGCTTCGCGGCATCGGACAGCGTGCGCCAGCTGATCTTGATCGCGCCCGAATCGTCGATCCCGAACTCGCCCGCGGTGTAGGTGAGCGTCAGCGCGGCATGAGCGCCCGCCTCGTGCTCGCCCGCGGGCGCGATCTCCGCCCGGCCGAGGTGCCTCTGCATGTAGGTCGAGAATGGCATCTTCCCTCCCCGAAGCTTAACGTCTGCGCGTCATAGCACCCGCCGCTCCGATCGTCAGGCGCGGCGCGCGGCACAACGGAGCGCGGCCGGCAGCAGGTTGGGCTGGAAACTCGGATCGAATTCGGCGAATCTGACCTCGCCGGGCCGCTCGTCGCGGCTGAAGCGCGGCAGCCGATGCAGCTGGCCGCGGTCCTGAGGCCCCTGGCGGCGGTTCCGAGGAGGACGACGACGATGAGCATGGGCACGATCCTGGTTCACCTCGAGGAGCACGCGGGGCTGCAGTCGGTCCTGACCACGGCGCTGCTCGCCGCGACCCGCTTTGGCGCGTACATCTCGGGGCTGCACGTGCGGCCGGGCATGCCGCGCCTGGTGCCGGTCGCGCCCGAGGGCGCGTTCATCCCGGCGACCGAGATCGTCGAGGATCTGGAGCGCGCCGATCGCGAGCTGAGCCGGCGGCTGCGCGAGGCCTTCGATGCCTTCATGCGCGAGCACGAGGTCCCGGTCGGGCGCGACGTTTTGGCCGGCGAGCGTGCGGTCGCCGACTGGCAGGAGGAGGTCTCGCCCGGCACCGAGGTGCTCGGCAGTCTCGGTCGGGTGTTCGACCTGATCGTGGTCGGGCGACCGGTTGCCGGCAGCGCCGCGCCGTCGATGAGCGCGCTCGAGACGGCGCTGTTCGAGAGCGGCCGGCCGGTCCTGATCGCCCCGCCGGGCGTGCCCGCGAGCCTCGGCAAGAACGTCGTGATCGCCTGGAACGGCAGCACCGAGACCGCGCGCACGATCTCGATGGCGATGCCGTTCCTCGCCCGCGCCGAGCAGGTGCTGGTGCTGAGCGTCGAGGAGGGCATGGTGCCCGGCCCGAGTGGTGCCGAGGTCGCGCAGAATCTGGTCCGCGACCGGATCCCGGCGCGCAGCCGGCACGCCCAGGCGGCCGGCCGCGTGGTCGGCGCCGCGATCCTCCAGGAAGCCGCCGCCGAGGGCGCCGACCTCCTGCTCAAGGGCGCCTACACCCACAGCCGGCTGCGCCAGATGATCTTCGGCGGCGCCACCAGCCACATCCTGGGCAACGCCGAGCTGCCGGTGATCATGGCCAACTGACGGTCGGTCCCGGGGCCAGGCGCCCGGGCGAGTCGACGGCGGCCGGCGGGTCGCCTGCGCCATCGCCGCCGGCCTGCGGGCGAAGGCACGTTAACCATTCGTTAACCTGGATCACCTAGCGTCGGGCGGGTGCACACGCGCGCAACCTCCGGTCGATAGGTGCCATGCCAGCTGCTCCGCCAGGCTCGCTCGATCCCGCCGACTGGGACGCGTTCGCCAAGCTCGGCCATCGGCTGCTCGACGAAGCGCTGGGCTATCTGCGCACGGTCGGCGAGCGGCCGGTCTGGCAGCCGGTGCCGGACGCAGCCAAGGAGACCTGCCGCGAACCGCTGCCGGTCCTCGGCCAGGGTGCAGAGGCGACGGCCGCGACGGCGGTGCGCTCGATCCTTCCCTACCCGACCGGCAACATCCACCCCCGCTTCTTCGACTGGGTGCACGGCTCGGCCACCGCGGGCGGCCTGCTCGCCGCCGAGACCGATCGCCTGAACGCCGAGATCGTGGCCGACCTGCAGGAAAGCGGCATTGCCGCGCCCTCGACCGCGAGCCTGCCCAAGGGCCTCGCGATCCAGGTCAACCTCACCAATCACCGGACCACCGAGGCCGACCTCGACCGCCTGCTCGAGGCGGTGATCGAGATCGGCGACCGGCGTCTTGCGCAACTGCCCCGTGCGGGCGCGAGGGCCGCGTGATGGCGCAGGCCGACCACGGCGCACTACGGCAACCTGGCACCTCTGGCTCCCGATACCGGGCCGGGCGCGCTGTTCCGCACCCCCGCGGCGGCTGCGGTCGAGAAGGGGACGGCCGACCATCTCCGCCTCGCGATCAGGCTGACCACCGCCCGGCCCGAGCTGCGCCCGCTCTGCACCGGGGTCCGCTTCGCGGTCGACGCGGCGCTGGACCTGCCGTTCCGCGCGTTGCGCGGCGAGCGGATCGTCCTCCACCCGGACAGTCTCGCCGATCCGCAGGGCGCCGCGCTGATCTTGCGCCACGCCCTGGAGCTCGCGCTCTGGCAACGGCTCGGCCGGCCGGAACACCGGCACGAGGAGCGCCGGGCGCGCGCTTACCTCGCCTGCCGGGTCGCCGCCCGCTACGGCGCCATCTTGCCGGCGCGCGCGCGCGCCGAGGGTCTCGCGGCGTTGCCGGCATGGCTCGCGGCCGCCCATGAGACGCTCGCAAGCGACGACCCCGACTGGGCCCGGCTGCCGGCCGAGTTGCTGCGGCTCGATGGCGAAGCCGCCGAGGCCGGACCGGGCCCGGCCAGCGACCAGCTGATGGGACGACTTCAGGCGCTGGCCGCGCCCAGCGAGCAGCTCCTGCTCGGCGGCGGCGGCAGCCGGCTGCGCCTCGACCCGAAGACCGGCCGCAGCCCGTATGGCTGCAGCGCCCTGCCCGAGCCGGACAGCCTGGCGTTCGGGTCGTCGACCGCCTCGACCATCTCGGCGCCAGCATATCGGGCCGTCGAGGAGCTCCGCCAGGAGCTGATCGAGGCCGGACTCGCCGGTCGGCTGCCCCAAGCGCTCGAACGGACCATCGCCCTGATCAGGCGCGGCATCCTCGAGGCGGCCGGCGCCCTGGATCTGGCCGGCACCGAGGTGGTGCTGACGCCGTCGGGCACCGATGGCGAGTACGCGGCGCTGCATCTGGCGCGCCGGCGGGACCCCGAGCGCCTGGTCAACCTCGTGATCGCGCCCGACGAGACCACGCCGGGGCTGCGGCACGCGGCTCAGGGGCTGCACTTCGCGACCGAGACCCCGGATGGTGAGACGGTCGTCCAAGGTGCGCCGCTCGCCGGGGTCCGACCGGAGACGGTCACGGTCGAGACGGTCGAGATCCGGGCCCCGGATGGCACGCCCCGCCGGCGCAGCGCGGTCGATGCCGAGGTCAAGGCGATGGCCCTGCGGGCGGTCGCTCGAGGGGCCCGCTGTCTCGTCCACCTGCTCGAGGTGTCGAAGAGCGGCCTGCGCGCGCCGAGCCTGCAGACGATTCGGGATCTGATCACGCGCCACGGCGAGCGGATCGAAGTGGTGGTCGACGCCTGTCAGATGCGCCGGGGCAGGGCGGCGCTTCGAAGCTACCTCGAGGCCGGCTGGATGGTGCTGCTCACGGGCTCCAAGTTCACCATGGGGCCGCCGTTCTCGGGCGCCCTCCTGGTCCCGGCGCGGCTCGCCGGTCAGGCGGCCGGGCTCGATCCGCTACCGGCCGGTTACGGCCAGTATTTCGCCCGGCCGGACTGGCCGGAGGCCTGGCAGTCGCTGACCGCAGCCCTGCCCGCGCAACCCAACCTCGGCCTCCTGTGCCGCTGGCGCGCCGCGCTCTTCGAGGTCCAGGCCTACCGGGCCATGCCCGAGGGCTTGCGCCTGCGGATCGTCGAACGGCTGGGAGGCGCGATCCGGCAGGCGATCGACGCCTCGCCCTGGCTCGAAGCCGTCGGGCTCGAAGCCGTCGGGCCCGAAACGATAGGCCCCGAAAAGGACGGGCTCGAGCCGGTCGCGCTCGAAAGCAACATACCGCCGACCATCTTCTCGTTCCGGATCCTGCAGCGCGATG
This sequence comes from uncultured Alphaproteobacteria bacterium, assembly GCA_963757395.1. Classification (GTDB taxonomy): domain Bacteria; phylum Pseudomonadota; class Alphaproteobacteria; order Geminicoccales; family Geminicoccaceae; genus DATAOG01. The sequence continues at coordinate 63,966 of CAVWRK010000016.1, read as the reverse complement.
GCGCAGGCCGAAGCCGCCTGCGGGACATCGACGCCGCGCGCCAGGTCTGGCATTGGCTGCGGGAGGACCTTTCCGATCGCCTGCCGGCGGAGTTGGCGAAGGCCGAGCGCCGGCTCGCCGCCCTGATCTGCCACGTCGGCCAGCCGATCCGGCTCGGCACCATCGACGACGCGCCGCTCGGCGCCGCGCTCGGTGCGCGAACAGCCGAGCCAAGCGCGCCGCTCGCCGCCACGCTTGGTGCGCGGCCAGCCAACCCAGGCGCGCCGCTCGCCGCCACGCCTGGTCCGCGGCCAGCCGAGCCAGGCGCGCCGCTCGGCAGCACGCTTGGTGCGCGTCCGGCCGAGCCAGGCATGCCGCCCGGCGCCACGCCCGGTGCGCGGCCAGCCGAGCCAGGTAGGCCCGTCGGCGCGCTCCAGATCTGCATCGGCACCCGTCAGGTCACCGAAGTCGCCTTCGATCCGGCACTTGGCAAGACCGAGGAGCAACGGCTGGAGCGGCAGATCGGTCGGGTCCGGATGGTGATCGAGAAGGCGGATCTGATCGCCCGCCACTACGATCACCTGAGCGGTTTGGCCGCCGCCTCGAGCACTTAAGCGCCGCGCAGCACCTCGGGGTTCAAAAGATCCTGATCGTCGGGGCTGCGGCCGGCCCTGATCGCCAGGATCTGGTCGACCGAGCGCTCGGTCATGGCGATCGCCGCGGGCACGCTGCCGCCGGCGCAGTGCGGCGTCAGGACGACGTTCTCGAGGCTGCGAAGCGGCGAGGCCGCGGGCAGCGGCTCGACCGCGAACACGTCCAGCCCGGCGCCGGCGATCCGCCCGGCCGCCAGCGCTTCGTAGAGCGCCGCCTCGTCGACCAGGCCGCCGCGCGCGGAGTTGATCAGGAACGCCGTCGGCTTCATCAGCGCCAGATGCGCGCGGTTCACGATCTTGTCGGTCTCGGGGATATGCGGTGCATGCACCGAGACGAAGTCCGCTTCGCGGAACAGGCGCTCGAGCGGCACGAGCTCAATCTCCTCGGCCGCGGCATAGGCCGGATCGGCGACCGTGTCGTAGGCGAGCAGGCGCATCTCGAAGCCGCGGCAGCGCCTGGCCAGCGCCCGACCGATCCGGCCGAGGCCGAGGATGCCGACCGTGGTGCGGAACAGCCCGGGGTGGAAATGCCCGCCCCAGCGGCCCTCCATGACCTCCCGGTGATACGCGAACAGCCGGTTGCTGAGCGCCCCCATCATGGTGAAGGCGAGGTCGGCCACCGCCTCGTGGTTGGTGCCGAAGCCCATCGCCACGACCACGCCATGGCGGCTCGCGGCGGCGACGTCGACCTGGTCGTAGCCGACCCCCATGCGCGCCACGACCTTGAGCTCCGGCGCCGCCTCGAACACCCGCTCGTCGTAACGCTCGCCGCCGGCGATGGTGGCAAAGCAGCCGGGCAGCAGTGCGATCAGCTCGGCCTCGCCGAGCGTTCGGCCATGGGGATTGTCCACGATCTCGAAGCCCGCAGCGGTCAACCGCCCGAGCGCCGGCCGGGTCGCCTCGTGGACCCGCGGGATCGCGACCAGGACCTTGGCCATGCCTCCCGCTCCTCAGCCGTGCACGCGGGTCAGGCGGTGGACGTTGCGGCTGACCACGAGGCTCTCGATGCCGGCGCGGAAGGCCGCGAGATGCGGCGTCTGCAGATGAGCATCGAACGCTGCCTGGTCGTCATAGACCTCGTACAGCAGGACGCGGCTCGTCGCCCGGTCGACCGTGACGTCGAACTGCTGGCAGCCCGGCTCCTTGGCGACCGACTGGCTGGCATCGGTCTTGGCGAGCTCCAGGAACCGCTCGAGCTCCCCCGGCTTGACCTCGAACTCGGCGACGACCACGAACTGCCCCTCGCGGGCGCGCGCTGCGGCCATGACGGCTCCTCCCCGATGTGGCTTCACGTCTTCTAGCACGCGCCAGGGCCGATCGAGCAAGGCTGACCAACATCGAGGTGGTGCCGCGCCCGCCGATGCGCTCGGCACGACGAGTCGGCCGCGATCCGATCTTCAGGCGAGCCGTGTGGCCTTGGTCTGGGCGGCGATGGCGAGTTCGCAGACCTTGAAGCAATGAGCCTGGGACATGGCGGTCTCGGTGCGCTCGAAGATGTCGGCGATCAGGCGCTCGTAATAGGGCAGCGGGGCATCGCTGCAGTCGATGTAGCGGGTGTCCTCGTCGGTCACCAGGAACAGGTGGTCGGTGCCTGCGCGGCCGGCGATGTCGACGTATTTGCGAAGCTCGATATAGCCCAGGGTGCCGAGGATCGTGCAGCGGCCGTCGCCCCAGGTCGAGAGACCGTCGGGCGTGTACCAGTCGACCCGGATGTAGCCGCTGGCGTGGTTGCCGCGCAGCAGGATTTCGCCGAAATCCTCGAACTCCGGGTTGTCCCGGTTGGCGTAGTTGGCGACCGCGCTGGTCACGATCTCGGCATCGCTCGAGCCCGTGAAGTGGAGAAACTGGTCGATCTGGTGCGAGGCGATGTCGGCCAGGATGCCGCCGCCCTGGGCGCGCTCGAAGAACCAGGGCGGGCGGAGATGCCGGTTCAGCCGGTGCGGCCCGAGCCCGATGGTCTGCACGACCCGGCCGAGCGTGCCCGCCTCGACCAGCTCGGCCGCCCGCGTCATCGCCCGCACCTCGAACCGCTCGGAGAAGTTCACCGACCATGTTTTCCCACTCTCTTTTTGAGCCTGTTTGACGGCATCGAGCTGGCCCTCGCTGATCACGCCCGGCTTGTCGACCATCACGTCCTTGCCGTGACGCATCGCCCGGATCGCGATCTCCGCCCGCTCGCCCGGGATGGCGGCGGTCACGATCAGCTGGACCGCGGGGTCCTCGAGCAGCGCGCGCGGCTCGGCCACCCGCTTCAGGTCCGGAAAACGCTTGACGAACCCTTCGAGCGGCACCGCGTCGTCCCGGCTGTGGAAGCCCTTGCACTCGGCGCCGAGGTCCAGAAGGCGCCCGACCTGATGGTAGATGTGGCGATGGTCGAGCCCGATCGCGGCGAACTTGAGCGGCGGATGGTCGGCCATGAGCGTGTCCCTGAGACTGCTGCGGTCAGCCGGCGACCTGAACCCGGGTCAATGGTGCCAGCTCGTCCAAGAGATGTCCGGCCGCCTTGAGGTCGGCGGTCTCGAAGCCTTCGGTGAACCAGTCGTAAACCCGCGCCAGCAGCGCGCGCGCCTTTTCCGGGTCACCCTGGTCGCGCCACAGCCGGGCGAGGCTGGTCGCGGCGCGCAGCTCCCAGGACCTGGCCTTCTGTGAGCGCGCGATCTCGATCGCCCGGCGCAAGCAGGCCTCGGCCTCCGGTTGGTTCGCCGGATCGGCTTGCAGGAGCAGCTGGCCCTTGAGGCGCTGCAGCTCGGCCTCCCAGAAGCGCTCGCCGGTGCGGGCCATCTCGGTCAGCGCCTCGGCGGTCGCGACCAGCCCCTCCTCCGCCTGACCCAGCCGGCCATGGACGTCCGCCAGCAAGGCCAGCCAATAGGGAGTCAGCAGATTGGCTCCGGTCGCCCGTGATGCGGCGAGACTTTGACGCATCAGCATAATCGCCTCGGCGCCCGCTTCCTGCTGGCCAAGCGCCCAGCCGAGAAGGCCGCCCGTCCAGCCGACATAGAGCGCAAACCCCTTCTCTTCCGCGATGGCCGCGGCGGCCGAGGCCCGCTCCTGAGTCGCCTCCGGCTCACCCCGGAGCTGATGAACGGCGGCCGCCGAGGTGAGCGCCCACACCTCGCTGAACGGGTGGGCCAGCGTGCCGGCGAGAGCGAGGCCTTCCTCGACCTGGCGAACGGCCCGGTCGGGATGCCCGAGCGCCCAAAGCGTCCAGGCGCCCTGGGACAAGGCGCCTGCGCCGGGATCGGCACCGCCATGGCGGAAAGCATAGTCGCCATGAACGGCCGGATCGTACGTGGTGATGACGCGCTCCAGGCAGATCCGAGATGCCTCGAGCTCGCCCAGGTAGCTCAGGGTATAGCCGAGCGAGCGGTGCGCGCCGAGATCCAGGCCGGAGTCCTCTCGCCCCTTGGCGACCTCGACGAGCTGCTCGGCGAGGCTGCGCGCAGCGTCGAGCTCGGCGCGGATGTAGTGAAAATACCAGAGACCGTATAGCGCCGAGAACTGCCGTGACGTGTCGCCCAGCTCCTCGCACAGCTCCAGCGCGCGCCGATAGGCGCGCTCCACCTCCGGGGCGGCGTAGCCTTTGGTGGCGATCAGGGCGGGACCGATCGCGGCCAGCAGATCCAGCTCGCGCCGCGCCCGCTCGGGGCCATCCGGCAGGGCGCCAAGGACCTCCAACCCCTTGGTGAGGTGCGCGGTCGCCTCGAGATTGGCCGATCGTTGGAGCGCCTTCTCGCCCGCGCGCTGCCAGTGGCTCACGGCTTCGCCGCTGCTGCCGGCCTCGGTGTAATGGCGGGCAAGCAGCTCGGGCTGGGCCAGGGCGACCTCCGGGAACTTGCTCTCCAGCAGCAGGGCGACCTGGCGGTGGTACTGCTGGCGAGTGCGCCGCAGCAGCGACTGGTAGGCGGCATCCTGGACCAGCGCGTGCTTGAAGGTATAGCGCGCCCGCGGCGGCCGGCCGCGCTGGTAAAGCAGCTCGGCCTCGACCAGTTGGCCCAGCCCCTTCTGCAGCGTCACCTCGCCCATGGTGGCGAGGCCGGAGAGCATCTCGTAGGCGAACTCGCGACCCAAAACCGAGCCCAGCTGCGCCACCTCGCGGACCTGCGGCAGCCGGTCGAGGCGCGCCATCAGCGATGCCTGCAGCGTGTCCGGGATCGCGAGCGACGAGAGCGGCCCGGTCAATTCGAAGCGTCCGTCCGTCTCGCGCAGGATGTCCGAGGCGAGGATGGTCTTGGTCAATTCCTCGACGTAGAGCGGCACCCCGTCGGTCTTGGCGACGATGTGCTCGACCACCTCCGCCGGCAAAGGCTTGTCGCCGGCCAGCCGGGTCACCAGCGCCTCGCTGTGCTGGCGCTCCAGCCGGTTGAGCGTGATCGGCGTCATGTGCGAGCGCGCGGGCCAGGGCGGCACGAACTCGGGCCGCGAGGTCAGCACCATGAGCAAGGGTGCCGTCGGGGCCTGCTCGATCAGGAGGCCGATCAGCTCGAGCGTCGACGGATCCGCCCAGTGCAGGTCCTCCCACAAGGTCAGCAGCGGCTGGCGCTCGGCCTCCTCCAGCGTCCAGGCGATCAGCGCGTCCTGGGTCTGCTGTTTCTGCTGCTGCGGGCTCAGCAGCAAAGGCGGATAGCGCGCCTCGGGCAGCGACAGGGACAGCAGTGATGCGAACAGCGGCACCACCTCCACGAGCGGCTGGCTGTAGCCGCCGAGCATCGTTTCCAGGGTAGCAAGCCGCGTCCCTGCGCTATCTTCCGGTTGCCAGCGCAGCAGCCGCTTGAGGTGCTCGATCACCGGGTAAAGCGCGCTGTTGGCGTGATAGGGCGAGCAGCGGAACGCGATCCGAGGCAGGCCCTCGGCGCGCACCTCGGCGCGTAGACCGTCGACCAGCACGCTCTTGCCGATCCCGGCCTCGCCGCTGATCAGCACCACCTGGCCGCGGCCCTCGTCCTTGGTGCTCTGCCAGGCGCGGCGCAACAGGCCGGTCTCCTCGTCGCGCCCGATCAGCGCCGGCGGCGCCGCCCCGCTGTCGGTCTCCGCCTCCTCGACAAGGTCGGCGGTCAGCCCCGTCACGCCGAAGACCTTGACCCGCCCGGCGATGCCCTTCAGCTCGTGGGCGCCCTGCTCCTGGTAGACGAAGGCGTCGCCCGCAACCTCCTTGGTCAGCGCGCCGACCACGATGCCGTTGCGCCCGGCCAGACCCTGGAGTTGCGCGGCGACGTTCGGCGCCTCGCCGATCACGGTGCGCTCCTGCGCCAGGCCCTCGCCGACGATCTCGCCGACCATCACGAGGCCGGTCGCGATCCCGATCCGGACCGCGATCTCGATCCCCTTGGCCCGTCCCAGCCCGGCGTTGAGCCCGGCCATCGCCGCGACGATCGCGAGCCCGCTCCGGACCGCGCGCTCGGCGTTGCGCTCCAGCGAGATCGGATAGCCGAAATAGACCAGGATGCCGTCGCCCATGTATTTGGCGACGAAGCCCTCGTATTCGCGGACGATGGCCGTGCAGCGCTCCTGATAGGCCCGGATCACGTCCTGCAGGTCCTCGGGGTCGAGCCTGGCCGAGAGCGCGGTCGAATTGGCCAGATCGCAGAACATCACGGTCAACGGCCGCCGCTCGGCATCGTTTGCCGCGGCTGCGACACCGCGCGGCTCGGCCGCAACCGCGCTTTGGCCGGGGGTTTGGGCCGGCGTTCGGGCTTCTGGTGACACCGCGCCTTCGATCTGACCCGCCGGTATCAGCGGCTTCAACGGAGCGAGCACGTGCGAAGACGATGCCGCGCTCACTCCTTCGACCGTGCCGGCCCAGACCAGGAATTCACCGTCCTGGTCGGCGGCCACCTGCTTGGTTCGAATGAGCTCGTGACGGAGACCTTCCAGACAGGCGTCATCGAGATCGAATTCCAGTCTCAGCCGCCGATACGAGACCCGCTTCTCAGCCAGCAACAGCCAGAGTGCTTCGCGCAGGGCTTCACGAAACTTCATGGCTCTCTTTCGGGCACGCTTCCGACAGCGCGTCGAGCAGCGCCTTGGCGTCCTTGAGGTCGGCGGTCTTGAGGCCTTCGTTGAACCAGTCGTACAGCGGGGCGAGCAGCTCGCGGGCCTCTGCCACCTTACCCTGGTCGCGCCACAGCCGGGCGAGCGAGGACGCGGCACGGAGCTCCAACGATTTTGCCTCCTGGTGGCGCGCCACGTCGAGCGCTTGGTGAAAGGAGGCCTCGGCGGCGGTCGAGGCTTTGGCTGGAGCTGCCAACAGGAGCTCGCCTTTCAACCGATGGATCTCGGCCTCGTAGAAGCGCTCGCCAGAGGTCTCGACCAGATCGGCAGCCTCCCGCAACGCCTGGAGCCCTGCCTCCCGCGACCCCTCGGCGCGCAGCACCTCGGCGAGCAACGCCAGGTGGTATGACCTTTGAAAGACCGCGCCCGAGGCCCGATAGGCGTCGAGACCGTCCTGGATCAGCTGCAACCCGGGCTTGCCCTGCCCGCTGGCGGACGCCGCGGCGCCCTGCATGATCTGGCCGGCTGCGAGCACCAGCGCAAAGCCATGCTCCTCCGCCAACCTCATCGCGTCAGCCGCGCGCTCATCCACGGTCGGCCAGTCCCGCCGGAACGCGTGGAGCACGGCGTTCCAGTACAGGCCGCGCGACTCGGTGTAGGGATGCTTGACCTGCTCGAGCAGTGCCAATGTCTGCCGACTGCGTTCGAGCGCTTGATCCGGATAGCCCAGCAACCACAGCGACCAGGCCCAGTAGGCATTGGCTGTAGCCCCGATTTCCAAGCCATAGCGAAAGGCAAGCGGCAGGTGTTGCTCGCGATCGTACGCGGCGAGGGACCGCTCGAAATGCTGGCAGGCGAGCGCCGGCTGGCCCGCCTGCACCAAGCTGACGCCCAAGGCCATATGTGCCGCCGCCCGGGCTCCCGTATCCCCGGCGCGCTGCGCCTGCTCCAGGAACTCGTTGGCGACGTCGATCAACTCCTGATATCTCGCGTGCACCAGATCGAGCAAGTAGACGCCGAACAGCACCGGGTAGATGTCTTCGGTGTCGCCGACCAGATGGCACAGCTCGCGCGCGCGATGATAGATCCGCGCCGCCTCCGAGGAGCCATAGCCCTGGGTGGCCATGATCACCGGGCCGAGAGTGCTTTGGAAGGCAAGCTCCTGCTTGGCCCGCTCCGGCGTGTCCGCCAGCCCCGACAGCATGGCGAGCCCTTGGCGCAGGTGGACGATCGCCTCGGGATACGCCGATTGCCGCGCCGCGCGCCGGCCCGCCTCGAGCCAATACGCCACAGCCGGTCCGGTGGCGCAGGCTTCGCTGTAGTGGTGGGCCAGCAACTCCGGTTGCGCCTCGACGACATCCGGGAACTTGCGCTCCAGCAGCTCGGCCACCTGCTGATGGTATTGCTGGCGATTGCGCCGCAGGAGCGACTGGTAGGCGGCGTCCTGGACCAGCGCGTGCTTGAACGTGTAGCGCGCCCGCGGCGGCCGGCCGCGCTGGTAGAGCAGCTCGGCGTCGACCAGCTGGCCCAGCCCCTCCTGCAGCATGGTCTCGCCGACGGTCGACAGGCCGGAGATCATCTCGTGGGCGAACTCACGCCCCAGCACCGAGCCGAGCTGCGCGATCTCACGCACCTGCGGCAGGCGGTCGAGGCGCGCCATCAGCGACTCCTGCAGCGTCGCGGGGATCGCGAGCGACGACAGCGGGCCGGTCAGCTCGAAGCGCTCCCCCGTCACGCGCAGGATGTCCGAGGCCAGGATGGTCTTGGTCAGCTCCTCGACGTAGAGCGGGACGCCGTCGGTCTTGATCACGATGTGCTCGACCACCTCCGCCGGCAACGGCCTGGCGCCGGCCAGCCGCGCCACCAGGGCCTCGCTGTGCGCCCGCTCCAGCCGGTTGAGCGTGATCGGCGTCATGTGCGAGCGGCTGGGCCACGGCGGCATGAAGTCCGGGCGGAACGTGAGCACGATCAGAAGCGACACCGTCGGCGCCTGCTCGATCAGGAGCCCGAGCAACTCGAGCGTCGAGGGGTCGGCCCAGTGCAGGTCCTCCCACAAGGTCAGCAGCGGCTGACGCTCGGCCTCCTCGAGCAGCCAGGCGATCAGCGCGTCCTGGGTCTGCTGCTTCTGCTGCGGTGGGCTCAGTGCCGGCGCCGGGTAGCGCCCCTCGGGCAGCGCCAGCGACAACAGCGAGGCGAACAGCGGCACCACCTCGGCGAGCGGCTGGCTGGAGCGGCCGAGCATCATTTCCAGGGAAGCGAGGCGGGTCTCGGCGCTGTCTCCGGGCTGCCAGCGCAGCAGCCGCTTGAGGTGCTCGATCACGGGATAGAGCGCGCTGTTGGTGTGATAGGGCGAGCAGCGGAACGCGATCCTGGGCAGGCCCTCGCGGCGCACCTCGGCGCGCAGCCCGTCGACCAGCACGCTCTTGCCGATCCCGGCTTCGCCGCTGATCAGCACGACCTGGCCGCGGCCCTCGTCCTTGGTGCTCTGCCAGGCGCGGCGCAGCAGCCCGGTCTCCTCGTCGCGCCCAATCAGCGCCGGCGGCGCCGCCCCGCTTTCGGTCTCGGCGTCCTCGGCAACGTCGCCGGTCAGCCCCGTCACCCCCCAGACCTTGATCCGCCCCGAGATGCCTTTCAGCTCGTGGGCACCGAGGTCCTGGTAGAGGAAGGCGTCGCCCGCGATCTCCCTGGTCAGCGTGCCGACCACGATGGCGTTGCGCCCGGCCAGGCCCTGCAGCCGGGCAGCGACGTTCGGGGCCTCGCCGATCACGGCACGCTCCTGGGCCAGGCCCTCGCCGACGATCTCGCCGACCATCACGAGGCCGGTCGCGATCCCGATCCGGACCGCGATCTCGATCCCCTTGGCCCGCCCCAGCCCGGCGTTCAGGCCGGCCATCGCCGCGACGATCGCGAGCCCGGTCCGGACCGCGCGCTCGGCGTTCTTCTCCAACGACTTGGGATAGCCGAAATAGACCAGGATGCCATCGCCCATGTATTTGGCGACGAAGCCCTCGTATTCGCGCACGATGGCCGTGCAGCGCTCCTGATAGGCCCGGATCACGTCCTGCAGATCCTCCGGGTCGAGCCTGGCCGAGAGTGCTGTCGAATTGGCCAGATCGCAGAACATCACGGTCAACGGCCGCCGCTCGGCGTCGCTGGCTGTGGCTGAAAGTCCGGGCGGCTCGGCTGCGGGCGTGGCATCCAGAAGCTGCGCTGAAGCGACCTCGGCTGTGTCGACCTGCGGCGTCGGCGTGTAGGCCAGCCTGGTTGCGAATGCGGGGCGCAGCGCTGGTCGCGCGATCGCCTCGCCGTCGTCAGCCCACGCCAGCACCTCGCCACATTGATCGACGGCCAGGTGCTTGACCTCGGTCAGTTCGAACCGGAGCGCCTCGAGCTGGGCGTCGTCGAGCGCGAATTCAGCCTGCAGCCTTCGATAGGAAAGGCGCCCCTCGACCACCAGCAGCCCGATCACCGCATGCAGGATGTGCGAAAAGTTCACTGACCATTTTCCCAAAAGCTTGCCTGGCCACGATAAGCCACATTGTCTTTGGGTCCAAGGAAGCCCGGGGGCTCTGAGACTCTAGTCGGTTGCTACCTGGACCATTCGGCCTTCAGCCGATGCGCAAAGGAGCGCGTCGATCAGGTGATGCACGCCGAGCGCTTCGCGGCCCGAGGGGCGCGGGCTGCGGTCCTGATCGAGGGCATCGAGAAAATCGGCGAGCAGGGCGCGGTGGGCATCGTGCGGGAAGGCCATCGGGTCGGCGCCGCCGCCGGTGCCCTGCTCCTCGCCGATGGTTTCCGTTTTTCCCACGTGGGGATGGAGGGTGAGCACGCCGGCCGCGAGCACCGCGGTCGCCTGGGTGCCGATCAGCTCGATCCGCTCGGCAAAACCCGGATAGGCGGCGGTGGTCGCGAGCAGGGCGCCGTGCGCGCCGTTGGCAAAGCGCAACCCCGCTCCGACGAAGTCCTCGGTCTCCATCCGGTGCAGGCCGGTCGTGCCGGTAATCGCGGCGACCTCGGCGACCGGGCCGGTCAGGCTGAGCAGCAGATCGAGCGTATGAATCGCCTGGGTGATCAGAACCCCGCCGCCGTCCCGCGCCAGCGTCCCGCGACCCGGCTCGTCGTAGTAGCTCTGTGGCCGCCACCAGGGGCAGATGACGTTGGCCGCGGCGAGTGCGCCCAGGGTCCCGGCCGCGAGCCGGTCACGGAGCGCCAGGGAGGCCTCGCGGAAACGGTGCTGGAACACCACCCCGAGCTTGACGCCCGCGGTCTCGGCGCTCTGCACCAGCGCCTCCGCCCGCTCGGTCGAGCGTTCGATCGGCTTCTCCAGCAGGATGTGCTTGCCGGTTGCGGCAAAACGCCGGACCAGCTCCAGATGCGTGTTCGGCGGGGTCAGGATCATGACCGCGCTGATGCTGTCGTCGCGCGCGATCCGCTCCAGGTCGTCGGTCAGCGGGAAGCTGAAGCGCTCGGCGAACGCCTTGCGCCGCTGCTCGCTCCGACTGAAGGCACAGGCGACCTCGACGCGACCTGCGAGATCAATCAGGCTCTTGGCGTGCGGGGTCACCGCCATGCCGAGCCCGATCAGCGCGATGCGGCGTTTGTCCGGCATCTCCGATGCTCCCCTCAGCGGCCGCTGGCCCAGGCGCGCGTCTGGTCACGGATCGCGCCCATGCCGCCGAGCAGGACGAAGTGGTCGAGGCCATAGTTGATGAAGCGGAAGCCCTGGGCGAGGCGGCGCTGGGCCACCTCGGCGGTGCCGCAGACGTAGCCCGCGGCGGTGCCGGTCTCCCTGGACGCGGCCGCGACCTCCTCGACCAGGCGCTCGTGATGGGCGGCGTCGTGGCCGTTGGCCTTGACGTCGGTCATCAGATCGAACGGGCCGATCAGGACCACATCGACCCCCGGAACGTTCATGATCGCGCGGACCTCGGCGACCGCGGCTTCGGTCTCGACCATGACCACCAGCATGATCTCGTCGTTGGCGCTGCGAACGTAGTCCTCGAACGAGCCGCCGATCAGCTCGAGGCGGACGCCGCCCGCCGAGCGCCGGCCCTTGGGCGGATAGAAGGCGGCCTGGACCGCGGCTGCAGCCTCCTCGGCGTTCTGGACCATGGGCACGATCACGCCCAAAGCACCCATGTCGAGCACGCGGTTGATGGTGCCGGGCTCGTTGCCCTTGACCCGCACGATCGGCGCGCTCTCGACCGCGAGAAAGCGCGCCAGCGCCTGGTTCAGCGTCGGCTCGGTGAACTGGCCGTGCTGCCAGTCGACCCAGACCCAGTCGAAGCCCAGATGGGCGACCTGCTCGACCAGATCGGGGGAATCGTAGACCAGGCTCGGCCCGAAGGTGGTCTGGCCGGCGCGCTGCTTGGCCAGCGCCTGATTGCGTCGCATGGTGCTGCTTCGATCCTTCCTCTACTAAGCTTGCGGCAGGCTCGGCTGCCCTTTGCACAATGCCATGGTCAGCCGCGCTCGCAAGCCGGCTGATTGGGGAGTCGACGCTCTGGCCCGCCTCATCTGTCTGCTCCTTCCCCCCGCAACCGGTCGGCACGCGGCGGACGCGGCATGAGCATGCTGGTCGGCCTGCGCGCGATTCCGCGGACCCTCGCGCACCGCGATTTCGGGACCTACGTCGCCGGCATCAGCATCTCGCTGATCGGCACCTGGATGCAGCGGATCGGGGTCGGCTGGCTCGCCTGGAAGCTCAGCCACTCGGGTGCTGTGCTCGGTCTTGCCGCCTTCGCGGACCTGTTCCCGACCGTGCTGATCGGGCCGTTCGGCGGCGCGCTTGCCGACCGCCTCGACCGTCTGCGGCTGATCAAGATCACGCAGATGCTGGGGCTGGTGCAGGCGGCGACCCTGTTCCTGCTGACCGCGAGCGGCCTGATCAACGTGCCGTGGCTCCTGGCGCTGGTGCTGTGCGGCGGCGCCGCCGCCGGCGTCGAGCAGCCGGCCCGCCTCGCGGTGGTCCCAAGCCTGGTGCCACGCTCGGACCTCGCGACCGCGGTCGCGATCAATGCCATCGTGTTCAACACCGCCCGCTTCATCGGCCCGGCGCTCGCCGGCCTCGCGATCGTCTGGGTCGGCGTCGGCCCGGTGTTCGCGCTCAACGCGCTGAGTTTCATCGCCTTCCTGTTGGCGCTGGCGCGCCTGCGCCTGGCGCCGAGTTCCCGGCCGCGCCGGGCGCCATCGGTGCTGACAGCGGTCGGCGAGGGCCTGCGCTACACCGCCGGCCACGCCGGGATCGGTCCGATCCTGCTGCTGCACGTCGTGCTGTCGGTCGGCGCGCGGCCGTTCTTCGAGCTGCTACCCGGCTTTGCCGACGAGGTGTTCGGCCGCGGCGCGCCCGGGCTCGCGACCCTGAGCTCGACCGTCGGCATCGGCGCGATCGTGGGCGGCCTCTGGCTCGCCCAGCGCAGCGACCAGTCGCGCCTGGCCCAGGTGGTGCTGGTCAACTCGCTGCTGATCGCGCTCAGCACGCTCGGCTTCGCCCTCAGCAGCTGGTTTCCGGCCGCGATCGCCTGCGTGGCGGTCGGCGGCTTCGCCATGGTCGCGACCGGCGTCGGCACCCAGACCCTGATGCAGACCGCGGTCGAGGACGAGATGCGCGGCCGGGTGCTGAGCCTGTTCGGGCTGATCTTCCGCGGCGGGCCGGCGCTCGGCGCGCTGATGATGGGCGTGGCCTCGGAAGCGGTCGGCTTGCAGGCGCCGCTCGCCGCCGGTGCGCTGCTCGGCCTCGCCGCCTGCGGCCTGCTCTGGCGCCAGCGCCAGGCGATCGCGCGCGCCCTCGCGAGCTGAGCGCTCAGATCAGGCTGGCCGGCGCTGGAGGTCGTCCTCGAGCCTGGGCGCGCGCATGAACAGAACCGCGATCGCGCACAGCACCGGCAGCAGGGCGAGCAACATGAGCGCGCCCCGATAGCTGCCGAACTGATCGAAGGCGAAGGCCAACGGCAGCGGCCCGATCGACGCCCCGACCACGCCGATCGTCTGGGCCGTGCCCTGAATGCTGCCGAGGTGGCGGCGGCCGAAGAAGCGCGGCCAGAGATAGGTCATGTGGGTCTGGACGGCTGCGTTGCTGACCCCGAACACGACGCTGTAGAGGAGCGCGCTCGGCAGGTCGCGCACCAGTAGCAGGGCCAACATCGCCGCGGCGAGGGTCAGCATCGCCGCGGCGAACAGCGGCCGGGTCGGCAGGCGGTCGAGCAGGCGGCCGATCAGCGGCATCGCCAGCACCATGCTGAGCGCGGACACGGGGAACACCCGCGCCGCAACCTGCGGCGTCAGGCCCAGGCTTTCGAAGATCGAAACCTGGTGGAAGAACAACCCGGTCACCAGCATGGAGAAGGTCGAGAGCGAGGCGGCGATGATCCAGAATGCCGGGGTCGCGAGCGCCTGCCGGCTGGTCAGGCCGAGCTGAGCACTGTCGGTGACCTGGTGCCCTCGCCTGACCCCGGCGCCATCGTCTGCCTGCCCGGTCCGGGCGGCGTCGGGCTGCAGGCCCAGATCCTCGGGCTTGTCCTGGACCAGAAGCAGCACCATCGGAATCAGCACGAGCCACGTGATGACGCCGAGCCAAAGCCAGGCCTGGCGCCAGCCGATGTGGTCGATCAGCCATTGGGCGAAGGGCGGGTGCAGCGCGACGCTGGCTGAGAAGCCGAGCGCCATCAGGCTGAGCGCGAAGCCGCGTTTGCGGCTGAACCACTGCGCCACCAGATTGGCGCAGGTCAGCATCAGCGAGCCCTGGCCGAGGAAGCGCAACGCGCCGAAGCCGAGCGCCAGCAGCGCGAGGTTGGTGACCATGCCGAAGGCGCAGGCGCTGGCGCCGAACAGCGCCGCGATCCCGAGCAGAACGCGCCGGACGCCGTAACGGTCGACCAGGCGGCCCATGTAGGGCAGGCCGAAGGCGGCGGCGAGCGTCGCGAGCGCGTAGGCCGAGGAGATCGAGGTCTGGGAGATGCCGAGGTCCTGGCTGATCGGCAGGATGAACACGCTGAACATGTGCGACTGGCCGGGGCCGCTCGCGAACATGCCGAGCGCCGCGACCGCGACCATGACCCAGCCGTAGAACAGGCGGTGGTTGATCTGCAGCGCCAGGGCATCGCGTTGCTGCGCGAGCGACATGGAGGTGAAGCCTTGCTGGCGGTTCGAGGCGACCGGGCCGGGCGACTGCGGTGATGTAGCCCCCTCTCCGGCCCCAGGCGAGCCTGTTCGGATCGAGCCGGCGACAGCGATGATGGCGGCCGGGCTCTCGGTCAGCGGCGAGCCCGGCAATCGAGGGAACCCCCGGCCGGCTGGTCCCGGCGGGTCGGCGCCGGTCGCGGCGGGTCGTCGTCCCGAGGCTGGTTGGCGGGCGCGGGCCGCCCCGGATGCTGCGGGATCCAGGCGGGCGGATCGCTGGCCGGAAACAATTCGATGCTCGCCTCGTCGACCGGATCGGCAGTCCCCTGGTCAGGCGCGCTCCCTTTCCCAGGCGCGTTCTGGCCGGATCGTCGCCCTTTTCGCTTGTTCCTCATGCGCTACTCCGCTTGATGGGCCCGCACCCACGCGACGATGCCGGCCGATGTCATCGCGCCTGCGGTCTGCGCGACCGGCTGGCCGCGCGCGAACAGAATCAGGGTCGGGATGCTGCGGATCTGGTAGCGGGCGGCCAGCGCCGGCTCCGCCTCGGTATCCACCTTGAGCAGCCGACAGATGGGCTCCAGCTCGGCGGCCGCGCGCGCGTAGGCGGGCGCCATGGCCTTGCAGGGCCCGCACCAGGGCGCCCAGAAGTCGACCACGACCGGGATGTCGTTGCGCGTTCGATGGCGCTCGAAGCTCTCGGCCGTGGCGGCGACCGGCTGGCCGTCGAACAGGGTCCGGTGGCAGCGTCCGCACTTGGCCTGCCCGGCCGGCCGGTCGGCCGGGATCCGGTTGATGGCGCCGCACTGCGGGCAGACCGCGTGCACAGATGACGCTCTCCATCGTCCTCGTCCATTCGCACCGGTGGTCCCGAGCCCCAGATTGATCACCTCGTCGACCCCTACAAGCGGCTTGATCAGGATCACCGTGCGGACGTGGATGATGGTAGTCCGGGGTCCGGCATTTCAACCTTCTGCAAGTCGGATTGGAGATCGCGGCCTGATTACGCGGGGCCCAGATCCGCGCTGTCGAGCCAGATCGTGACCGGGCCGTCGTTGATCAGCCGGACCGCCATGCGCGCGCCGAACCGGCCGGTCGCGACCGGCAGGCCGGCTGCCTGCAGCCGGGCGCAGAAATGCTCGTACAGCCGCTCCGCCAGCTCGGGCGCGGCGGCGGCCGTGAAGCTCGGCCGGTTGCCCTTGCGCACATCCGCAAGCAGCGTGAACTGGCTGACCACCAGGAGGCCGCCGCCCACGTCTCCGACCGAGCGGTTCATCTTGCCGGCCGCATCCTCGAAGATCCGGAGTGCCGCGACCTTGCGCGCGAGCCGATCGGCCGCCGCCGGGCCATCGCCGGTCTCGACCCCGAGCAGCACGAGCAGTCCGCCGCCGATCGCGCCGACCACGCTGCCCTCGACCTCGACGCTCGCTTCGCTGACCCGCTGCAGCAACGCCTTCATGTCTGCCGGCTCCGCATCAACTTCGTGCACATCATGACGCCCTTAGACTAGCACTCGGGCGCCGCCGGAATCATATGAGCGCTTGCCGGGAGACCGGCTTTTCTACCAGCGCGGCAAACTCGCTCCATCCAACCGCCCGTGCCCGAGGCCAACCGACGGATGAACCGCAGTGTCTGACGATCCTCGACCGCTCGACCGCCTCGCGGCGCACTACGGCATCGAGCCCGATTTCACCGACAACTGGCAGCGCCGCCACGTGGTCGCCGACGCCACCAAGCAGGCCCTGCTCGAAGCGCTGGGCGTGCCGGCCGGGAGCGCAGCCGAGATCGAGGCGAGTTTGCAGGCGGCCGAAGCGGCACTCTGGCGCCAGCTCCTGCCGCCGGTCGAGGTGGTACGCACAGGCACAGCCCTCGCGGCGACCCTGACCCTGCCCGCCGGGCCGCGGGGTCGGTTGGCCTGGAAGGTAGCGAGCGAGGCTGGGGAGCGCTTTGCGGGCGAGGCGGATCTCGATGATCTCGAGACCATCGATTCTACGCACGTCGCCGGCATGGAATACCGCCGCCAGCGGCTGCCGCTGGCGCTCGACCTGCCGCCCGGCTACCACCGCCTGGAGGTGACGGCCGGTAACCTCGCGCCCGCGGCGATGGCCCTGATCGTGACGCCGGAGCAGGCCTTCGGGTCCGCCGACCTTGGCCGTGGGCGGCTTTGGGGGCTGACCTTGCCGCTCTACGGCCTGCGCTCGGAGGCCAACTGGGGCATCGGCGACTTCGGCGATCTGGCGGCGCTCGCCACGCTGATGGCCCCGCTCGGTGCGGGCCTTGTCGGCATCAATCCGGTGCACGCCCTGTTCCCGCCGCTGGCCGAGCGGATCAGCCCCTACGCGCCCTCCAGCCGCCGGTTTCTCAACGTCCTCCTGATCTCGATCGAGCGCGCTGTGCGTCTGCTTGGCGGCCTGCCGGCAGCCGAGGCCGAGGCCGGACAGATGCTTGAGCGCGCCCGGGCGAGCGAGCTGGTCGACTATCCGGCGATCGCCGCGCTCAAGCTGCAGGCGCTCGAACGGCTCTATCGGGTGTTCACCCGGGACAGCGGGCCGAATCGGGCAGCATTCGAGCGCTTTCGGGCAGCCGCGGGACCCAGCCTCGAGCGCCATGCGGTCTTCGAGGCTCTGCTCGAGCACCTGGTTTCCCTGGACCCCGCCTGCCGCTGCTGGCGCCATTGGCCCGCCGACTACCAGCGGCCCGACAGCCCGGCGGTTGCTGCCTTCGCCGCCCGGCACGCCGATCGGGTTGGTTTCTTCCAGTTCCTGCAGTGGCTGGCCGACGAGCAGCTCGGGCAGGCGCAGGCCGAAGCGCGCGCGGCCGGCATGCCGGTCGGGCTCTATCTCGACCTCGCGGTCGGCGTGGACCCCGACGGCGCCGAGGCCTGGGCCGATCCCTTGACCGTCGCCGGCCGGGTGCGGATCGGCGCCCCACCCGACGACTTCAGCCCCAAGGGCCAGGACTGGGGCCTCGCTCCGCTCGCCCCGCTGGCGCTCCGGGACCAGGCCTACGCGCCGTTCATCGAGCTCGTGCGCCGCAACATGGCGCATGCCGGAGCGCTGCGGATCGACCATGTGCTGGGTCTGCGGCGGAGCTTCTGGCGGCCGCCCGAGCGCGATCTCGGCGGCGCCTACGTC
Source organism: uncultured Alphaproteobacteria bacterium (assembly GCA_963757395.1). Classification (GTDB taxonomy): domain Bacteria; phylum Pseudomonadota; class Alphaproteobacteria; order Geminicoccales; family Geminicoccaceae; genus DATAOG01. The sequence goes on along the minus strand of CAVWRK010000016.1, from coordinate 46,094 downwards.
CGCTATCCGCTCGCCGACCTGCTCGGTCTGATCGCCCTCGAGGCGCACCGGCAGCGCTGCGTCGTGATCGGCGAGGACCTGGGCACCGTGCCGGACGGCTTGCGCGCGAAGCTGACCGAAGCGGGCCTGCTCGGGTGCCGCGTGCTCTATTTCGAGCGCGAGGCGGACGGCCGGTTCCGGGGCTCCGCGAGCTATCCGTCCGCCTGCCTGGCCTCGGTCAGCACGCACGATCTGCCGACGCTTGCGGGCTTCTGGGTCGGGCGCGACATCGACTGGCGCGAGCGCCTCGGCCTGTTCGCCGATCCGGCGCAGGCCGCGCGCGAGCGCGCCGAACGCGGCGAGATCAGGCGCCGCCTGCTCGATCTCCTGGCCGCGGAGGGCCTGCTGCCGGCGGGGCTCGATCCGGCCGACCCGCCGGCGGAGCTGCCCTGGCACGTCGTCCTCGCCCTGCACCGGCTGCTGGCGCGCTCGCCGGCCGAGGTCGTGGTCATGCAGCTCGAGGATGCGCTCCAGCTGGTCGAGCAGGCGAACCTGCCCGGCACCACGGAGGAGCATCCGAACTGGCGCCGCCGCCTGGACGTGCCGCTCGAGCAGATCGCGACCGACCCCAGGGTCGCGACCTTGGCGCAGGCGATCCGGACCGCGCGTGCCGGCGAGCGTTGAGACGGGCTGCGATCCCGGCTATGGAGAGTTGCAGGGGTCGCCCACCGCGGCCCGGATGACCCGATGGCTCGCCCGATCAAGATCGCCCCCTCGATCCTGGCCGCCGACTTTGCCCGGCTCGGCGCGGAGCTGCGCGCGGTCGATGCGGCCGGCGCCGATGTCATCCACATCGACGTCATGGACGGCCATTTCGTGCCCAACATCTCGCTCGGGCCGCAGGTCGTGCGCGCGCTGCGCCCGCACTCCGCAAAGCCGTTCGACGTCCACCTGATGATCGCGCCGGTCGATCCTTACCTCGAGGCCTTCGCCGAGGCCGGCAGCGACCTGATCATCGTGCACGTCGAGGCGGGCCCCCATCTCGACCGCTCGCTGCAAAGGATCCGCACGCTGGGCAAGAAGGCGGGCGTGAGCCTGAACCCCGCGACCCCGCCCTCGGCGATCCACTATGTGCTCGACCGGGTCGATCAGATCCTGGTGATGTCGGTCAACCCGGGCTTCGGCGGTCAGCAGCTGATCCCGGCGGCGATCGACAAGATCCGCGAGGTGCGCGCCCTGATCGGCGGGCGGCCGATCGACCTCGAGGTCGATGGCGGGATCACCCCGGAGACCGTAGGCGCCGCCGTGGCCGCGGGCGCCAATGTGATCGTCGCCGGCTCCTCGATCTTCTCGAGCGGCGACTACCGGGCGGCGATCGACCAGCTGCGCCAGCGGGCGCTCGAAGCGCAAGGCGGGCATTAGCTGGCGTCGGTCGCTGCATCCCGACGCTCCGCCTGCGGGCGGGCGGCAGCGACCCGTTCGTCACCGACGAAGGCAACCACATCCTCGACTGCGCCTTCGGCGCGATCGCCGATCCCAGGCGCCTGGCCTGCACGCTGGCGGAGCTGCCGGGGGTGGTCGAGCACGGCCTGTTCATCGCCATGGCGAGCGTCGTGATCGTCGGCCGCGGCGCCATGACCGAGGTCCTGAGCCGCGAGCGCGCGGGCGATCAGCTGGCCTGAGTGACGGCGTCGTAAATCTCGTCCTCCTGGGCCAGGTGCAGGCGCAGGATCGCCTCGAGGCTGAACAGGACGCGCCGCAGATCGCCGATCAGCGCCGGATCGGCGCCCTCGGCCGGCCAATCCTCGACCAGCCGGCCGTAGACGCCCACGAGGTGGATGATCTCCCGGTGACTCCGGCTCATGGCCGCCATCGGGTCGCGGCCGCCGAGCAGCCCGGCCACGGTCGGGTAGAGGTCGGTCTCCTCGCGGCGCTCGTGCGGCAGCAGGTCCTCGCGCAGGCGGCGGTCGACCTCGGCGAGCGCGCTCTGCGCGGCCGGCGTGGGCAGCTCGTCGAGCCGCTCGGCCAGGCTGCGGATGCGCTCGAGCAGCGGCTGCAGCGCCTGATGCTCCGCCTGCATGCGTTCCGAGACCGCCCCGGCCAGGGTCGGCGCCCGGCGCTCGCCGCTGCCAAGGGCGCGCAGCGCGTTCAGGATCACCGCGACGTCGATCGCCTCCTGCAGCACGGCGCCGGCGACCGGCGCCAGCAGCCCGAAGGCCGCCCCGACCATCGCCGCGAGCGACAGGCCCATGCCGGCGAGCACGCTCTCCAGGGCGATCGCGCGCGCTCGCCTGGCGATCTGGAGCGCGTCGGCCAGGCGGTCCAGGCGGTCCACCAGCAGGACCACGTCGGCGGCCTCCGAGGAAGCGCCGCTGCCGCGCGCGCCCATCGCGATGCCGACATCGGCCGCCGCCAGCGCCGGCGCATCGTTGATGCCATCGCCGACCATCAGGGTGACCGCTTGGCTGCGCTCGGAGCGCACCGCGGCGACCTTGTCCTCGGGCGTGCGCTCGGCCAGCACGCTGTCGATGTCGAGCGCGGCGCCGATCGCGGTCGCCACCTCGGCGTGGTCGCCGGTCACCATGACGATCTTGGCGATGCCCGCCCGGCGCAGCCGCCGGAGCGCCCGGGGGGTGTCGGTCCGGACCTCGTCGCCGAGCAGCAGCGCGCCGCGCGCGACGCCGTCGAGGGCGACGAACACGCCCGTGGCACCCTCGTGGACCATCCGCCGCAGCACCGCCCCGGTCCAGGCCGCGGGCGCGGTCCGCGCGCTCAGCCAGGCGTAGCTGCCGAGCGCCACCTGCCGGCCGTCGACCATGCCCTCGAGACCGGCGCCCGCCTGCTCGCGCACCTCGGTCGGCGTGGCGAGCGCCAGCCCGCGCGCCTGCGCGGCCTTGACCAGCGCCTCGGCGATCACGTGCTGCGAGGCCTGATCGAGCGAGGCCGCCAGCCTCAGCAGCTCATTGGCAGCGACGCTGCCGTCGGTCTCGATGGCGTGCAGGCGCGCGCGCCCGGTGGTCAGCGTGCCGGTCTTGTCGAACAGCAGGACCTTGCCGCGCGCCAGCGTCTCCAGAGCCCCGCCGCCCTTGACCAGAATGCCCTGGCGCGCGGCCCGCGAGATCCCGGCCACGATCGCGACCGGCGCCGCCAGGATCAAGGGACAGGGCGTGGCGACCACGAGCACCGCCAGCGCGCGCACCGGATCGCCCGAGGCCAACCAAGCGGTCCCGGCCACCGCCAGCGCCAGCGGCACGAACAGCAGCGCATAGCGATCGGCCAGGCGGACGAACGGCGCCTTGTCGGCCTGCGCCGCCCGGACCAGGCGGACGATGCCGGCGTAGGTGCTCTCCTCGGCGGTCGCATTGGCGCGCAGGTCGAACGGATCGCCGGCGTTGACCGTGCCGCTCTGGGCCCGATCGCCGGGCGGCCGCCGGACCGGCAGCGGCTCGCCGGTGAGCGCCGATTCGTCGAGCACCGCGGTGCCGCCGACGATCATGCCGTCGACCGGCACCACCTCGCCGGCGCGCACCAGCAGGCGATCACCGCGCCGCAGCTCGGCCAGCGGCACCTGGGCGATCGCGCCGTCGGCGTAACGGTTGGCGCTCGCCGGCGCGCGCGCGAGCAGACGATGCAGCTCGCGCCGCGCCCGCTGCTGCGCAAAGTCCTCGAGCGCGCCGCCGCCTGCGACCATCAGCGCGATCACCACGCCCGCCAGCATCTGGCCGAGCGCCACGGCGCCCGCCATCGACAGGACCGCGATCAGATCGACGCCGAGCTCGCCCCTGACCAGGGCGCGCAGCATGCCGGCCAGGACCACGACCAGGACCGGCAGGGTCGCGCCCGCCCAGCATCGATCGGCCCATTCGGGCGCGTCCGCGAGCCAGGCTGCCGCGCCGGCCAGGAGACCCGACGCCGCCAGGGCCAGCAGAGCGCCATTGATCAACCTCGCCGGCTCCATGCCGTCTCCTCGAAGAGCTCGTGCGGCGGCTGTCACCCGCCGTGGGCACGCCCCGACCATTCCTCGAAACCGGCGCCGCAGACAAGCATCCAGGGGCCGGCAAGCGCGGGGCGTGGCCGATGCCATGGGCAGAGGAGGCGGCCGTCCTGCCCTAAGGCGCTGTTAACGCGATCGGGCCAGAGTCGCACCCGACCGCGAGAAGGAATGCTCGCCCATGCGCGTCTATCTTTGCCTCACCCAGCAGCACGATCTGCGGCTGGTCGTGCTGGCCGCGCTGATCTGTATCTTCGCGACCTATACGGCGCTGTCGGTGATCCGCCGCGCCCAGCTGACGACCGGCCGCGCCCGGCTGACCTGGCTCGCGACCGCCGGTACCGCCGCCGGCGGCGGGATCTGGGCAACCCACTTCGTGGCCATGCTGTCCTATCAGCCGGGCATGCCGATCGGCTACGATGTGGGTCTGACCATCCTGTCGATCGTGGTCGCGATCGTGATCACCGCGCTCGGCTTCGCGGTCGCGATCGACGCCGAACGGCCGATCCGCTACTGGCTCGGCGGCGGGCTCGCGGGCTCGGGGATCAGCGCCATGCATTACACCGGCATGGCGGCGATCCGGGTGCCTGCCCTGGTCGGCTACGATCCGTTCCTCGTCGTTCTGTCCCTGATCTTCGGCATCACCCTCGGCGCGCTCGCCCTGCGGACCGCGCTGCCGCGCGACACCCTGCGCTGGCGCAGTCTCGGCACCCTGCTCCTGACGCTGGGCATCTGCGCCATGCATTTCACGGCCATGGGCGCGCTCGAGCTGACCCCGAGCCCGCTCGTGCCGCTGCCCGACGCGGTGCTGTCGCCCGCCATGCTCGCGTTCGCGGTCGCCGGCGTCGCCGTCCTGTTGCTCGGAATCAGCCTGACCGGCTCGATCGTCGATCAGCACCTCGCCAACCGCAGCGTCCAGGAGACGGTCCGGCTGCAGCAGCTGGTCAATGCCACCTTCGAGGGCATCGCGATCCACGCCGACGGCCGGCTGCTCGACGGCAACCATGCGCTCGCCGACCTGGCCGGCTATCCGCTCGAGCAGATGATCGGCCGCGACGTCCTGAGCTTCGTCCCGGTCGAGGACCGCGCCGACGTCGAAGGCCGCATCGCGGACGGGGTCGAGGGCGCTTACGAGACCCGGCTGCAGCGCCCCGACGGCGGCCAGGTCGCGGTCGAGATCCTGGCCCGCTCGATCGACTACAAGGGGCAGCGCGCGCGGGTCGCGGCGATCCGGGACATCACCGAGCGCAAGGCGGCCGAGGCCCAGATCCTGTTCATGGCCAACCATGATGTCCTGACCGGGTTGCCCAATCGCGTGCTGTTCCGGGACCGGCTCGAGCAGGCGCTGGCGCGGGCGCGGCGCGACGGCGACGCGGTTGCGGTGCTGTGCCTCGACCTCGATCGCTTCAAGGAGGTCAACGACATGCGGGGGCACGCGGCCGGCGACGCGCTGCTCGAGCAGGCGGCAGCCCGCCTGAGCGCGGCCGTGCGCGAGACCGATACGGTGGCCCGGCTCGGCGGCGACGAGTTCGCGATCGTTCAGACCGGCGGGCCCCAGCCCCAGCACGCCGCCGGCTTCGCCGACCGGCTGGTCGCGACGGTGGCCGAGCCGTTCGAGTTCGAAGGCGAGGGAATGGCGGTCGGGCTCAGCGTCGGCATCGCCCTGTTCCCGAACGACGGCGGCGACGTCGACACCCTGCTCAAGAACGCCGATACCGCCCTCTATCGCGCCAAGGCCGACGGCCGCGGCGTCTATCGCATGTTCGAGCCGGAGATGGACGCCAAGCTGCAGGTCCGCCGGGTGCTGGAATACGATCTCCGCCAGGCGCTCGCGCAGCAGCAGCTCGAAGTTCACTATCAGCCGCAGGCGGAGATCAGCAGCCGCAAGATCACGGGCTTCGAAGCGCTGGTCCGCTGGCAGCACCCCCGACGCGGCATGGTCGCGCCGGACGAGTTCATCCCGCTGGCGGAAGAGACCGGGCTGATCGTGCCGCTCGGGGAGTGGGTCCTGCACACCGCCTGTGCCGCGGCCGCGACCTGGCCGGAGCACCTGCGCGTCGGCGTCAACCTGTCGCCGGTGCAGTTTACCCGCTGCGATCTGCCGGCACTGATCGAGAACGTGCTCCGGACCCACCACCTGGCGCCCGAACGCCTGGAGCTCGAGATCACCGAGAGCGTCCTGATCAAAGACGTCGAGCAGGCGCTCACCACCTTGCGTCAGCTCAAGGCGCTGGGCGTGCGCATCGCCATGGACGACTTCGGTACCGGCTATTCGAGCCTCAGCTATCTGCAGCGCTTCCCGTTCGACAAGATCAAGATCGACCGCTCGTTCATCGAAGCCATGCAGGATACCACCGAAGCGGTGGCGATCGTGCGCGCCGTGACCGGGCTCGGGCAGGGCCTCAAGATCCCGGTGATCGCGGAGGGGGTGGAGACGGTCGAGCAGATGGACCTGCTGCGGCGCGAGAACTGCGACGAGATCCAGGGCTACCTGATCGGCGAGCCCCTTGCGCTCGGCGACGGTGCCGACATCCTGGCCGCCGTGGCGACCGCCCAGGCGATGCTCGATGCCGCCGCGGCGCCGGCGGCCTCAGCCCGTCTCGTGCTCGCGCAGGCGGGGTAGCAGCTCGGCAAAGTTGCAGGGCCGGTGGCGGATGTCGAGCTGGCTCGCCAGGATCTCGTCCCAGCCATCCCTGCAGGCACCAGGCGAGCCGGGCAGGGCGAACAGATAGGTGCCCTTGGCGACGCCGGCGGTGGCGCGCGACTGCAGCGCGGATGAGCCGATCTTCTGCCAGCTGATCATCCGGAACAGCTCGCCGAAGCCCGGGATCAGCTTTTCCGCGACCCGCTCCAGCGCCTCCGGCGTGACGTCGCGCCCGGTGACCCCGGTGCCGCCAGTGCTGATCACGACCTCGACCTTCGGATCGTCGATCCAGGCGGCGAGCTGGGCCGCGATCTGCTCGGCATCGTCGGCCACCAGCGCCCGGGCCGCGAGCCGGTGGCCGGCCCCGGTCAGCCGCTCGACCAAAAGATCGCCCGAGCGGTCGTCGGCCAGCGTGCGGCTGTCGGAGACCGTGAGCACGGCGATCTGGAGCGGCCGGAACGCCCGGGTGGGATCAATTCGAGGCATGCACCGTCTGCTCGTCGACGTCGAGGGCCTGGTAGCTCGGCCACCGATTGTGCGCCAGCGCCTCGAGCGAGGGTTGCGGCTGGCCGAGCCGGGCGCGATAGGTCCACAAGTTGGTCAGCACCTTCTTGACGTAGACCCGGGGCTCGCGCATCGGGATCGATTCCAGGAACAGCAGCGGGTCGTTGTCGCTGTCGAGCTGCTCCCGCCAGCGGGCGATCCGGCCCGGGCCGGCGTTGTAGGCCGCGGCCACGTAGATCAGATTGCCGCCGATCGGCGACCACTGCAAGAGGTACTCCAGATAGGCTTGGCCGAACTGGATCGAAGTCTCGGGCTCGAACAGATCGTTCTGCGCCGACACCTCGAGGATGCCGCGGGCGGCGAGATCGCGCGCGGTCTCGGGCATGACCTGCATCAGGCCCTGGGCGCCGGCCTGGCTCTCGGCCGAGGGGTCGAAGGCCGAACTCGGCGCGGATGATCGAATAGACCAGCGCCCGGTCGACGGTGTAGCCGTTGACCGGCTGCCAGGTCGGCACCGGGTAGAGGGCGCCGAAGTGGTGGCTGCCCTCGCTGCTCTCGAGGCTCTGGGCGAGGCGCATCTGCGCTGCGGGTAGATCGAGGGATTCGGCCAGCCCGATCAAAGCGACCATGACATCGGCCGGGGCGCGGGCCGCGAGCTTGCGGATCTCCTGCTCGGCGCGGTCGAACTCACCGACCTCGCCCAGCGCCAGCGCGCGCTGCGCGCCGGGAAAGCGCAGCAGGACCGGCGGCAGGCTGTCCTTGATGCCGGTCTGATGCCAGTCGTAGACGATCGACCGGCCGAGCACGGTGCGCGCCAGGAGCGCGTAGAAATCGCGGCCGTCAGCGGCGATCTCGAGATAGTGCTGGACCAGCTGCGGCCGGAAAGCGACCAGATCGGCGCGCGCCGCCCAGAAGGCGGCCCGCGAGCGCTCGCCGGGCAGAATCGAGGGCGCATCCGCGAGCGCCGCGAAGTGGCATGCCGCCACCTGGACCTGGCCCAGGCGCCAGGCACTGAGGCCGGCGATCCAATGCATTTCCGGGACCGCGTCGCCCGAGCGGGTGGCGGCGCGGCCGGCGAGCGCCAGGGCGCGGCCGAAGTTGCCGGCGCTGAAATAGCCGCGCGCGATCGTCCAGCGCGCCAGATCGGCCTCGACCGGGTCGATCAGAACCACGATCGCGGGCCGCTGCAGCTCGGCTTCGGCCGCGTCCCGCTGGCCGGCGCCGACCAGCTGGTCGATCCGACTGCGCCAGTCGCGCACCGCCGCGTCCTCGGCGGGCGTGCGCTCCAGCGCCGTGCGGTAGTCGACCCGCACCAGCTCCGAGCCCTCCTGACCGTTGCCGCCGAGATAGCCGCGCACCGGCCGCGGCGGCGGCGGCGCGCCGGCCGGCTGCCGGCGCAGCGCCAGGCTGTAGATCCGATCGGCGCCCGGATGGTCGGCGTAGTGCTCGAGCCACGCCGCGAGCTCGGCGTAGGTCGAGTGATAGCTCTCGGACATGTAGCGCTGCCAGAGCACGTGGCCGAGCAGGAACCGGTTGCCGAGCCTGGCGATCAGCTGGTCGGCGGCGACCAGATTGCCGGCCGACTGCAGCTGGAAGATGCGCCGGTAGAGCGCGACGTCGCCGGCATTGAGCGTGCCCGGCAGCACCTGATCGCTGCGGTCCGGCACGTCGTCCGGGGAGAGCAGGGCGACTTGGAGGGTCTCGGTGGCCGCCAGGGTGGGTCGGGGGCAGACCATGAAGCTGGCGCACAGGCTCGCCACCAGCAACCGGCTTAGAAGCATTGTCTTGCAGCGTTCCCCATGCATGGGGAAGCAATAAGCCGGATTTCTCTAAAATTGAAAGTTAACCGCTATTTACCATTACCAGAGTTAATAGTGTCTTGGTTAAGTCTCGTTAAGTAATTGTCGGATGGTGAGCAAGTCACGCCAGGCGAGACGTTTGTGCGAGGGCTGGCGCAACAGATAGGCCGGGTGGAACATGACCATGGCCGGCAGCGCGGTGCCGTCGGCCAGCCGGTAGACCAGGCGGCGGCCGCGGAGCTTGGTCACGCCCTCCTTGACCCCGAGCAGGCCGCGCGCGGCGATGCCGCCCACGAACAGGATCAGCTTGGGCCGGATCAGCTCGATCTGGCGCTCCAGGAACGGCTGGCAGGCGGCGATCTCGGCGGGCGTCGGCGTGCGGTTGCCGGGTGGCCGCCAGTAGATCGAGTTGGTGATGTAGACGCGGGTGCGGTCGAGGCCGATGGTCGCCAGCATCCGGTCGAGCAGCTGGCCGCTCGGGCCGACGAACGGCTTGCCCTGCCGGTCCTCCTCGGCGCCCGGCGCCTCGCCGATCAGCATCAGCTCGGCCGCGGGGTTGCCGTCGGCGAAGCAGAGATGGAGTGCTGTCTCCTTCAGCGCGCAGCCGTCGAAGGTCCGGAGCGCGGCCTCGATCTCGGCGACGCTCCGGCAGGCGGCGGCGAGCTCGCGGGCGCTGGCCGCGACGCTGCCGGCCGAGCGCAGCGGCGGTGGTGGCGGCCGGACCTCCGGACGCCCCGGGGCTGGCGTCGAGGCTGGCGTTGATGCGGTTGCGGCGGGCGACCATATGTCGGGACGTCGGCCAGCATCAGCCGCAAGCGCCCCGGCCTGGCAGCGATCGACCGGACGATCGCCGAGCCAGTCGGCAGCCCCCATCGCGCGGTACCAGTCGAGCCAGGCGAGCAGGTCGGCAGGGGAGGTCATGACGTCGCTCCGGCCAGGGTCGCGCGCACAAAGGGTGACATTCGCCCGCGCCTGACGCACATCTTCTCAGGCGATCGCGCCGGGGTCAAAGGCGCGCCGCCGGGGATCGATCATCTGCAACGAGCCGAGGGATCATGGAACGCGAGAGCATGCAGTTCGACGTGGTGATCGTCGGCGCCGGGCCGGCCGGCCTCGCGGCCGCCATCCGGCTTCGCCAGCTGAGCGTCGAACGGGACCGCGAGATCTCCGTCTGCGTGCTCGAGAAAGCCTCCGAGCTCGGCGCCCACACGCTCTCAGGCGCGGTCCTCGAGCCGCGCGCGCTGTCCGAGCTGATCCCGGACTGGCAGGCCAAGGGCGCGCCGCTCGAGGCGCCGGTGACCGCCGATCGCTTTCAGTTCCTGACCGCGAGGCGCGCCTTCACCCTGCCGACCCCGCCCGCCATGCACAATCGCGGCAATTTCATCGTCAGCATGGGCAACGTCGTCAAGTGGCTGGGCGAGCAGGCCGAGCAGGCGGGCGCCGAGATCTACCCGGGCTTCGCCGCCGCCGAGGTCCTCTACCACGAGGACCGCAGCGTCAAGGGCGTGGCGACCGGCGCCATGGGCCTCGATCGCGACGGCCAGCCCAAGGCCAACTTCGAACCCGGCATCGAGCTGCACGCCAAATACACGCTGTTCGCCGAGGGCTGCCGCGGCTCGCTGACCAAACAGCTCGAGACGCGCTTCGACCTGCGTGCGGCCTGTGATCCGCAGACCTACGCGATCGGCATCAAGGAGCTCTGGGAGGTCGAGCCCGCCCAGCACCGGCCGGGCCTGGTCGTGCACACCATCGGCTGGCCGCTCGACCAGCGGACCTACGGCGGCTCGTTCCTCTATCACATGGCCGACCACCAGGTCGCGGTCGGCTTCGTGATCGGCCTCGACTACGCCAACCCCTATCTCGCGCCGTTCGAGGAGTTCCAGCGCTTCAAGACCCATCCGGCGATCCGCGGCACCTTCGAAGGCGGGCGGCGGATCTGCTACGGCGCGCGCGCGCTCAATGAGGGCGGGCTGCAGGCGATCCCCAAGCTGGTGTTTCCGGGCGGCGCCTTGATCGGCTGCAGTGCCGGCTTCCTCAATGTGCCCAAGATCAAGGGCAACCATACCGCCATGAAGTCCGGCATGCTGGCCGCCGAGGCGGTGTTCGAGGCGCTGGGCACCGGTGGCCCCGCCATGCTCGAGGCCTATCCGGCCGCGCTCAGAGCGTCATGGGTGCAGGACGAACTGCATCAGGCCCGCAACATCCGGCCGGGCTTCCGCTTCGGCCTGCTCGGCGGCCTCGTCCATGCCGCCCTCGACGCCTATCTGCTGCGGGGCAGGGCGCCCTGGACGCTCCATCACCATCCCGACCACAGCCAGCTCCGCCCGGCAGCCAGCTTCACCCCGATCGACTACCCCAAGCCCGATGGCAAGCTCACCTTCGACCGGCTCTCCTCGGTCTACATCTCGAACACCAACCATGGCGAGAACCAGCCCTGCCACCTCCGCCTCAAGGACCCGCGCATCCCGATCGAGCTGAACCTTGCCGAATACGATGCGCCCGAGCAGCGCTATTGTCCGGCCGGGGTCTACGAGATCGTGCGCGATGGCGACGGCGGCGCGCCGCGCCTGCAGATCAACTATCAGAACTGCGTCCACTGCAAGACCTGCGACATCAAGGATCCCGCCCAGAACATCGACTGGGTGGTGCCGCAGGGCGGCGACGGCCCGAACTACGTCGGCATGTGAAGGCGGGAGGCGTGACGACCGAGCGTTTACGCAGGAGCGTCGCGGCAGCGGGCGAGCGTCGGGCCACATCCGCGCCAATCAGATCAAGCTGATCCCGATCTCGACGCCGATCACCGCGGCGTTGGGCTCGTCGTCGCTGCCGTTCGGCCGAAAGACATACTGGAAGTCGGGGGTGATGTAGAGCCAGGGCGCCAGCTGGAACTGATGGTTGATCTCGACCACGGTCTCGACGCTCTGGTCCGGCAGATCGTCGCTGAATTGGCCGTAGTACACGCCGAAATTGGTCGTATCGTCGTCCCGGCCGGGGAACAGCCCTTGATAGACCAGCCCGCCCGCCCCGAACAGCGGCAGGCTGTTGACCTCCTGGCTCGGCGCCAAGGTCAGGGTCGCCCAAGGGGTCAGGCCTTGGTCGCTGCCCGCGCCGCCCTCGCGGTAGACCATTTGGTCGAGCAGGCCATACAGGCCGTAGTTGCCCTTGCGCTCGTCGCCGGGATCGCTGAAGGATTCGTACCTGCTGCTGTCGTAATAGCCGCCGAACTTGATGGTGCCCGGCAGACCAAGATCGCCATCGTCGTGGCCGTGGCGGTAGCCCGCCTCCGCGATCACGAGCACGCCGTGCTCGGGGTTGAGCGTGAAGTCGACGCCGTTTTGATCGTCCTCGCCGACCTTCGGATCGGCGTTGTAGGCGCCTGCCGTCAGCTGCAGCCCCTTGGCCGGCTTCGCGATCGCCCGCAGGCCCCAGGACGCCACCGGGTCGGACGAAAACGACGGCGCGTTGAGAGATAGACTGAAGGGGTTGCCGTTCACTGCGGCGTTCACGTAGTTCCCCGAAAGATCGGATGTGGCGAAGTCATCTCCGGTACTGAGGCGCCCGACCGCCAGGTTGAGCCGCTTCTCGAGCAGGTCCTGCGCGAAGTACATTTGCGCGAGGCGGACCGACTGTCCTGCGAACACTTGAGAGACCGTGAACAAGTTGGCGACCTTGGTGGCGGACAGATCTTGACCGGACGCCCAGGACGCAGCGGTGAAGAAGCTGGAGCCCTTGACGCCGAGCAGCTTCTCCAAGTCGAACTGGAGCGAGGCTTCGAGATTGCCCGCGTAGGCGAAGCCCTGCTTGGCCCCGCCGATCGGGTTGGCCAAAAGATCGGTCGTGTAGTTGGCTTGTGGGGTGATCCCGGCTTTGACCAACCGTTGGCGCGCTCCATCCCAACCGCCGGTGGCAGAGTTCCATGTGAACCAGCCGTCATCCTGCGCCTGGGCGTCCGCCAGCCCAAGCCCCAACACCGCCGCCGCAACCATCGCGCCGCCGCTGGTCCTGGCGGCGCCGACGCGCCCGGTCGTCATGCCCACGGCCTGGGCCTCCCTCGACGCGACCGATCGTGGCGAGGCTCTGCCGCGCAAGGCGATCGGTGTCCGAGGGCCCGTCGCGTCCGATCGTCCTGGAGCCCGATGAAGGCCCTGCTGTCAGCGCCCGGCAGCCGTCCGCCTGGTGTCCGCCCTCGCGGCGAAAAGCACACCCCCGGTCGCTTCGGAGGCCACTTTCCGATCACCGACCTCCGCTAACGATTGCGCGGCCCGCCGCGCCGCGCCTGAGGCCGGTTCGCAGCCTCAGACGTCGCGGAATGCGAGCGGCTTGCCCTCACGGCCCATGATCAGCTTGCCGCCCTCATCCTGCGCCGCTATGTAACGGCCATGGCCAACCGCCGTGCCGACGTACAACACCGGTTTGACCTTCTTACCGTCGAAGGTCTTGCCCTCGTCGGCGGCACCGCGGGCGTTGGGGTCGTTTTTGCTTTTGGTACGTAACATCGCTCTGCTCCTGAGATCGCCGATGGCCTCGGCAGGGTCGGACGGCCGCGTGTTCCATGCCGCCCGGCGCGCCGTCCGTCAAGACCGATGAGCCGTCGCCCGGGTCGGCGCGGGGCGGGCGGCCGCAGGAAGCGTCCATGACCGATCTGTTGTTCTCGACCCGTCGCCTGCTCCACTGCGCCCGGCTGGGCGGGGCCCTGCTGGCGCTCGCGGTGGTCGCCTGCGGCGCCCAGAGTTCGCCCTCCACGAGCCGCGGGCTCGCGGGCCTCGCCGACACCGGTGTCCCGACCGTGTCCGATACCGAGTTCGACACCGCGCCCGGCGACTACCTGGCCGGCAACTTCGCGGTCGACAGCGGCCAACTGGGCGAGGCGGCGGACTATTTCCAGCGCGCGCTGGCTGCCGATCCGAACAATCTCGACCTGATGCGCCAGCTCTTCCTGTTGACCCTGGCGAGCGGCCGCTACGATGCCGCCGTCGAGCAGGCCCGCGTCCTGGTGCCGCGCGATCCGGAGGCCGACGAGGCGCGTCTGCTGCAGGCCATGGAGCAGGTGCGGGCGGGCAAGTTCGCGGACGCGCGCACCGCCTTGAAGGGGCTTGGAAACGAGGGCATCGCCGGCCTGACCGCGCCCTTCCTCGATGCCTGGGCGATCTTCGGCGCGGGCGGCCCGGCGGCGACCGACGCGGCGCTCGCGCGCCTCGGGCAGGGCGAGTCGCTGGGGCCCCTGAACGGCTATCACAAGGCGATGATGCTCGATCTGGGCGGCCGCCTCGACGACGCGGCCAAGGCGCTCGGCGAGGCGATGCCCGGCAATGGCCCGGCCCCGGTCCGGATCGTCCAGGCCTATGCCAGCATCCTGACCCGTCACGGCGAGCGCGACACGGCGATCAAGGCGGTCCGCGAGCAGGTGTCCGACGGTCGCGAGCTGCCGGTCCTGGTCGATCTGCTGGCGACCCTCGAGGCCGGCGGCTCGCCCGCGCCGCCGTTCACCGATGCCGCGGGCGGCATGGCGGATGCCCTGCTCGGGATCGCCGAGGCCTTGCATCAGGAGCGCGGCAACTCGCGCGCCATCGTGTACGCGCGCCTGGCGATGTACGTGCGCCCCGATCTGGCCGAGGCGGCGCTCCTGATCGCCGACATCCTGGCCGAGCAGGACAATCTCGAAGGTGCGATCGCCGCCTATCAGGCGGTCGACGACAGTTCGCCCTTGGCCTACACCGCCAAGCTCAGGATGGCGCGCACGCTGCATTCGCTCGACCGCAAGGACGAGTGCTTCAAGCTCCTCCAGCAGCTCGCCGATGCCCAGCCGGAGCGCATCGAGGCGCTGGTCGAGCTCGCCGATCTGGCGCGCCGCGACGAGGACTATGCGCGCGCCGAGATCGCCTACAGCCAGGCGATCGCGCGCATCAAGAAGCCCGAGCCCGAGAACTGGACCCTGTTCTACGCCCGCGGCATCACCTACGAGCGGACCAAGCGCTGGCCGCAGGCGGAGGCGGATTTCCTGCACGCCCTCGAGCTCTCGCCCGAGCAGCCCTACGTGCTCAACTATCTGGGGTACAGCTGGGTCGACAAGGGCATGAACCTCGATCGCGCCAAGGGCATGCTGAACCGGGCGGTCGAGCTGCGACCCAACGACGGCTACATCGTCGACAGCCTGGGCTGGGTGTATTTCCGCCTCGGCGAGTTCAACAATGCGGTCGACCGGCTCGAGCGCGCGGTCGAGCTGGAGCCCGGCGACCCGACCATCAACGACCATCTGGGCGATGCCTACTGGCGGGTCGGCCGCGAGCGCGAGGCGCGCTTCCAGTGGAAGCGGGCGCTGAGCCTCAACCCGGACCAGGACGCGATCGCCGAGATCGAGCAGAAGCTGCGCTCCGGCCTGCCCGAGCGCAACCGCTCGTAGCGGGTCCCGTCCGCCCGTGCCGATCTGATGGAGCCGATCGAAGAGACGGCCCCGGCCAAGATCAATCTCGACCTGTGCATCACCGGCCGGCGGCCCGACGGCTATCACGAGCTCGACAGCCTGGTGGTGTTCGGACCGCCCGCGGACGTTCTGCGCTTCGCCCCGGCCGACCGTCTGACCCTGGAGCTCTGCGGCCCGTTCGCCCTGGCGCTGGCGGGCGAGGCGGACAACCTGGTCCTGCGCGCGGCGCGCCGGTTGGCCAGCCACGTCGGGCGGCCGCCGACGCGCGCGCATCACCTTGGAAAAGCACCTGCCGGTGGCCGCGGGCCTGGGCGGCGGCTCGGGTGATGCGGCCGCCGCTTTGCGCGGGCTGAACCGGCACTGGCAGCTCGACCTGGCCGAAGGCGATCTGATGCCGCTGGCCCGGGATCTCGGCGCCGACGTGCCCGTGTGCCTCGCCGCCCGGCCCGCCCGCATGCGCGGCGTCGGCGAGCGGCTCGAGTGGCTGGGCGGCCTGCCGGCGCTGGCCCTGCTCCTGGTCAACCCGGACCGCCCGCTGGCGACGGCGGCCGTATTCGGCGGGCTCGGCGGGCTGCCCCCACCCGTCCCGGAGCAGGGACCGCCGCCGCAGGAGCCGGGCGGCGCTGCTCGCCTGGCTGCGCGCCCGCGCCAATCATCTCGAGGCGCCGGCGCGCCGGCTGGAGCCCGCGATCGACGCCGTGCTCGCGGCGCTGACGGCGCAGTCCGGATGTGAGCTCGCGCGCATGTCCGGCAGCGGTGCCACCTGCTTCGGCCTGTTCGCGGATCAGGCGGCGCTCGGCGCGGCGGCGGATCGAATCCGGCGCGCGCAGCCGACGTGGTGGGTCGCCGGCAGCCCGGTGGCACCGCGGTGATCGTTCTGTGCACCGATTTCGGGCTCGCCGGCCCCTACGTCGGACAGGTCAAGACGGTCCTCGCGCGCATCGCACCGGCGGTGCCGGTGATCGATCTGTTCGCCGATCTACCGGCCTTCGCGCCAAAGCTTTCGTCCTATCTGATCGCGGCCTACGCCGAATGGTTCGAGCCGGGCGACGTGATCCTGGCCGTGGTCGATCCCGGGGTCGGCGGCGCGCGCGCCGCCTTCGTGGTCGAGGCCGATGGCAAGCGCTTCGTCGGGCCCGACAACGGCCTGTTCGAGCTGGTGCTCCGGCGCGCGCGGCAGGCCCGCTGCTTCGCGATCAGCTGGCGACCGGAGGCGCTCTCGGCGACCTTCCACGGCCGCGACCTGTTCGCGCCGGTCGCGGCCCGCCTGGCGCTGGGCGAGCCGCCCCCCGGGCCCGAGGCGCTGCCGCTCCGCTACCCCGACTGGCCGGACGACCTCGCCCAGATCGTCTACGTCGACCATTTCGGCAACGCCATGACCGGCCTGCGCGCCGCAAGCCTCGCTGCCGGCACCGAGCTCGAGGTCGCCGGCCGCAGCCTTCGCCGCGCCCGCACCTTCGGCGACGTGCCGCTGTGCGAGCCGCTCTGGTATGCCAACGCCAACGGCCTCGCCGAGATCGGGATCAACGGCGGCAGCGCGGCGGCACGCTTCGGACTCACGCCGGGCGGTCCGGTCGGGGTCCACCCGCCCACCTGAGCGTTGCTTGACGGGGTCGGCGAGCCTATCTTCCGGGCGCGTTGGGGCGTCGCCAAGCGGTAAGGCACCGGACTTTGGATCCGGCATTCGCAGGTTCGAATCCTGCCGCCCCAGCCAAGCCATACAGTGAGGCAAATCAGAGCGGGTAAGCTCCGACCTGGCTCAGCCGGTGGCCAGGGGTCCAGGTCCGCAAAAGGCTTTCCGTCTTGTTTCCGGTGCCCGGCCCCCGGCTGGACCGGCGACCCCCGCCAGTCCCGGGATCATCAGAGCCAAGGCTGGTCCCCGGTGAGCTCCCGGAACGGGCGGGTCTTCGGGCCGAGACGATGGACTTGGCCTAGAAGCCGATGCCGAAACCCAGCCCGGCCCAGAGGATGCCCTTGTCAAAGTCGCCCGGATTGCGAAACTGGTAGTCGTATGCAACCTTGGCAGTCATAGCCACGTTTTTGAACAGGTTGACGCCGAACCCGACCTCAGGACCGGCCACGAACCCGTCCTGAGCTCCCTTGCCGTAAATGCCGCCGCCGTTGATGGCCAGGAGGGGGCGGAAGGGCCCGAACTTCGGAGCGAAATCGAGGCTGAGGACGGAGCGGCCGGCCCAGCCGTCATCCTGGGCGTTGAAGCTGTGCAGGAAGTCCTGCTTGAGCGACAGGCCGCCCAGAAAACTCGGAAGAGCACTATAGGTGAGCTCGGCGCCGGCCAGATCGGATTGTGTGTGGCCGGTCTCACCGTAGTTATGGCCGTAGATCGGACCGATGGTGAACACGTTCTTAGCCGTCTTTTCGACCTCCTCGGTCGGCCCCGCGGCGGGTGCGGGCGCTTCCGGCACGGCCGGTGCGGCGACCACCGGCGGCGGCGCCTGCGGTACCACGATCTCGACCCGACGGTTGCGCGGCTCGCGCACCCCGTCCGCGGTCGGCACCAGCAGGTCCTCTTCGCCGCGGCCGACGGTGGTGATGCTGGTCGCCGGGACGCCTTCGCTCTCGAGCGCCTGGGCCACGGCCTCGGCCCGGCGCTTCGAAAGCTCGAGATTGTAGGCCGCGGAGCCGGAAGTGTCGGTATGGCCGGTGACGGTGATCTGCGGCGTACCGCCTTGCCGGTAATCCTGAGCCGCCTGGGCGATCACCTGGCGGTCCTGGTTGGTCAGGGCCGCCTCGCTGAGTCCGAAGAACACGAGGTAGTGGCCGGGACTCTCCATTCGCGACTGCGCGACGGCCGTCGACCCGGCCTGCGCGTGCGCGTCCGGCGCGGCCAGGACCAGCAGGCAAGCGCCCAGGAGCGCCGCAAGTGTGAGCCCGACGATTCCTCCAGCACTGACGTCAGCGCCAATGCCTTGTTTGCCGTTCCAGCGCAGCGCTTTCATGAGTATTCCTCCAGGACCAGGCGCAAGGGCGTCTTTCGATCCGCAGCTGAACGGTCACGGGAACCCATAGTTCCAGCGATCTGCGGTCTGCGCCGTCATTCCGTCCCGATTGTTGAATCCGATGATGCCGGACGGCCTCAATGGCCGCGCCGACCCAGCGGGCCGGGCCATGGGGGCAAGCGTCAGTTCGACGGGCCGCCGAGTGCGACGCCGAATTCGGTCGCGGCCTCGATCAGGCTGAACGCAGCGCTGCGCCCAAGCGATCGCGGCAGGTAGAGATCGAAGCCAGGGGGCTCGTCGAGCGCGTGGATCAGGACGGCGACCTGGCCAAGCGGGGTCTGGGCGGTGCGCCCGGCCGGGAAGGCCCGCGGGTGCAGATCGATCCGGCAGAGCTTTTCGAGCACGCTCCGGCTGACGGGGCCCGTCAGGCGGAGCCGGACTCGGGCGTGGCCGAGATCGGTCAGCGCCGCGCGCCCGGCCAGAGCGTCCCCAAGCGTCGCTTCCAGCGCGCCTCCAGGCGCCTCAGCCACGAGCCACCAGCGGCGCGCGGCGACCTGGAACGCGACCAGGTCCCCCGTCACGGCGGCATCGGGGGCCTCGGGCAGGGCGAGGCCCAGGCGCTCCGCGACGATCGCCCTGATCGAGGCGACATCGCCCGCGCGCCAGGCGGCGATCTGCCAGAGCGCGTGCAGCGATCGCTCTGACAGGTGCGCCGACGACGGCTCGGGCCCGAGCCGGCGCGGCGCCAGCAGATCGCCGAGCGCCGAGAGGCGCGGCGGAGGACTCCCGGGGTCAGCCATGGAGCCGGCGTCCTTCGGGGTCGACGAAGACCGGGTCGGTCACGATCACCTCGGTCGCCTCGCCGCGCAGCGGATAGGCGGCATAGAGCGTCTGGCCCTTGCGTTCGAGGCCGCCCGCGACCAGGGCCAGCGCGACCGGCTGTTGGAGGGTCGGGCTGAAATCGGCCGAGGTGACGTGGCCGAGCATGGCGACCGGCGGCTTTGCTGCCGGATCGGCAACGATCTGGGCGCCGCTCCGGATCGGCGAGCGGCCGTCTTTGGCGACCAGGCCGACCAGCCTCGGCCGGGCCGGATCGGCGAGTGCCGGCCGCTCGAGCGCGGCGCGGCCGATGTAGTCCTTCCTGCGGCTCGCCAGGCGACCGAGACCGAGATCCGCGGGCGTGGTCCGGCCATCGAGTTCGGCGCCGGCGACATGGCCCTTCTCGATCCGGAGCGTACCCATCGCCTCGGTGCCGTAGGCGACGATGCCGTTGCTGGCACCGGCCGCGAAGACGGCTTCCCAGACCCGGGTGCCGTAGTCCGCGGGCGTGTGGATCTCGTAGGCGAGCTCGCCCGAGAAGCTGATCCGAAACAGGCGCACCGGGCAACCGGCGATGGTCGCAGGCCATGACCCCCATGAACGGCAGCGCCGCGTCGCCGACGTCGGCGTCCTCGACCGCGCGCGCCAGCACCGCCCGGCTGTTCGGCCCCGCGAGCGCCATGCCGGCCCACTGGTCGGTGATGCTGGTGACCTCGACCGCGAGTTCCGGCCAGACCGCCTGGCGGTGGAACTCCATGTGCGCCATCACCGGCCCCGCGTTGGCGGTGGTCGTGGTGACGTAGAAGATGGTCTCGCCCAGGCGCGAGACAGTGCCGTCGTCGAGCACCATGCCGTCCTCGCGCAGCATCAGGCCGTAGCGCGCCTTGCCGACCGCGAGCCGCCTGAGCGGGTTGCAGTAGAGGCGATCGAGGAATTCGGCGGCATCCGGACCCTGGACGTCGATCTTGCCGAGCGGCGAGACGTCGACCAGGCCGACGTTTCCCCGAACTGCGCGCGCCTCGCGGAGCGTGGCGGCGAGCAGATCCTCGCCCGGGCGCGGATAGTAGCGAGGCCGGCGCCAGAGCCCGGCATCGATGAATTCCGCGCCGGCGGCGAGGTGCCAGTCGTGCATGGGCGTCAGACGCAGCGGGCGGAAATGGGCGCCGACCTCGGCGCCGGCGAGCGCGCCCAAGGTCACCGGCACATAGGGCGGGCGAAAGGTGGTCGTGCCGACCGCTTCGATCGGTCGGTCCTCGAGCCCGGCCATGAGGGCGAGGCCGGTGAGATTGCCGGTCTTGCCCTGATCGGTGCCCATGCCGAGGGTCGTGTAGCGCTTCAAGTGCTCGACCGAGCGGTAGCCCTCGCGATGGGCAAGCGCCACGTCATCGACGGTGACGTCGTTCTGGAAGTCGACGAAGGTCTTGCCGCGCCTGGCCGATGCGGGCACGGCCCAGAGATCGAGCCCCGGACCCGAAGGCTCCGGCGCGCAGGCGGGTGCCGGCGGTGGCACGCCGTCGCCGTGGCCGGCGGCAGCCGCAGCCGTGGCACCGGCCAGGAGGCCGGTCTCGAGACAGGCTTTGAGTGTGAGCTGACCGGCGGCGGCGCCCGCGGACCGTTCCCGCTGGCGCGGCTCGCCCGGCCGGAACGCCTTGAGCTCCGGGTCGTAGACCGGCTTGGCGCCGGTCTGGCTGTGCAGATGAACCCCGGGCTGCCAGCCGCCCGAGATCGCCAAGAGATCGCAGTCGATCGGCCGCGCCGCCCCGGCGGTCTCGCCGCGCTCGAGGCGCATGACCTCGACCGCCGCGAGCTGCGCGCCGCCGAGCGCCCGGGTGACCACGTGACCCGCCAGGGTCTCGATGCCGATCTTGCGCAGCGTCGAGATCAGCGGGTGCTTCGGGGACCTGCGCGCGTCGATCACGGCCGCCACCCGCACGCCCGCGGCGGCGAGATCGAGCGCGGTCCGATAGGCGTCGTCGCCGGTCGTGAAGAGGGCGGCGTTGGTGCCCGGCGCCACCGCGAAGCGGTTGAGGTAGGTGCGGACGGCGCCGGCCAGCATGACGCCTGGCCGGTCGTTGTCGGCGAAGGCGAGCGGCCGTTCGATTGCACCGGTCGCGAGCACCACCTCGCCGGCGCGGACCGTCCAGAGACGCTGGCGCGGGCCGCCGGCCCTCCCGACCTCTTCGAGCAGGGCGACGAGATTGTGGTCGTAGTACCCGAAAGCCGTGGTCCGTGGCAGGAGCGTCACCTCGGGCAGGCTCGAAAGCTCAGCCAGGGCGCGCTCGACCCAGGCGAGCGCCGGCGCGCCCTCGATCTCGAGCCGCTCGGCCAGCAGGCGCCCGCCCATGCGCGTCTGCTCGTCGACCAGGATCGCGCGCGCGCCGGTGCGCCCGGCCGCGAGGGCTGCTGCGAGGCCGGCCGGCCCGCCGCCGACCACCAGGACGTCGCAATGGGCATGGCGCTTGTCGTAGCGATCGGGGTCGGGGATGAGCGTCGCTTCGCCGAGGCCGGCAGCGCGCCGGATCAGGCGCTCATAGACCCGGGTCCAGAACGCGGCCGGCCATTTGAAGGTCTTGTAGTAGAAGCCGGCCGGGAAGATCGGACTGAGCAGCCCGTTCAGCGCCATCAGGTCGAGGGCGAGCGAGGGCCAGCGGTTCTGGCTGAGGGCGACCAGCCCGTCCTGGAGCGGGGCCATGGTCGCCCGGCAATTGGGCTCGGCCCGCGCGCCTTCGCCGAGACGGACGAGCGCGTTCGGCTCCTCGGAGCCGGCCGAGAGGATGCCGCGCGGGCGGTGATACTTGAAGCTGCGGCCGACCAGGCGGACGCCGTTGGCGAGCAGCGCCGAGGCCAGGCTGTCGCCCGGATGGCCCTCGAGGGCCCGGCCGTCGAAGCTGAAGCGGAGGCTCTGGCGGCGGTCGATCAGGCCGCCCTCGGCCAGGCGAAACGGCTGGCTCATCCGGCGGTCCGCTCCGCCCGAGCTTCCGCGAGCACGCTGTCCAGGACCTCGTGGGTTCCTGTGTCGCGCGTGACCACCAGCCATTGCCGGCAGCCGAGGGCGTGCTGCCAGTACTCCTGGTGCGGCCCGCGCGGATTGGCGCGTTCGTAGACACAGGCCTGCCAGGCCGGTCCCCAGGCGGGCGTGGCCTCGCGGGGCCGGCGCACCGTGGCATCGCCGCCATAGGCGAACTCGCTGTGCTCGCGCGGGCCGCAGAACGGGCAGGGGATCAGCATCGCGCCAAGACCGTCATCGGCAGAGCGCCGCTCAATGCCAGCCGGGGGTCGGCCCGGCGCCCTTCTCGTCGAGCAACGCCCCGGTCTCGAAGCGCTCGAGGGAGAACGCCTGGTTGAGGGCATGCGGCGCGTCGTTCGCGATCGTGTGCGCGAACACCCAGCCCGAGGCAGGCGTCGCCTTGAAGCCGCCATAGCACCAGCCGCCGTTCAGATAGACCCCTTCGAGCGGCGTCTTGGCGATGATCGGGCTGCCGTCCATGGTCATGTCCATGACGCCCGCCCAATGGCGCACCAGGCGCAGGCGCGAGAGGCAGGGCAGCATGGCGACGCCAGCACTCGCGACCTCCTCGATCATCGGCAGATTGCCGCGCTGGGCGTAGGAATTGTAGCCGTCGAGATCGCCCCCGAACACCAGCCCGCCCTTGTCCGACTGGCTGACGTAGAAATGGCCGGCGCCGAAGGTCACGACGGTGTCGATCACGGGCTTGAGGGGCTCCGAGACGCAGGCCTGGAGCAGGTGGCTCTCGATCGGCAGACGGAGACCCGCGAGCGCTGCGACCTGCCCGCTGTGGCCGGCGACCGCGATCCCGATCCTGCCGGCCGCGACCCTGCCGCGGCTGGTCTGGACGCCGGTGATCCGCTCGCCCGCGCGCTCGAAGCCCGTGACCTCGCAATTCTGGATGATGTCGACGCCGAGTGCGTCGGCGGCGCGCGCAAAACCCCAGGCGACCGCGTCGTGGCGGGCGGTGCCGCCGCGCCCCTGCCAGAGCCCGCCTTCGATCAGAAAGCGCGCGGTCTCGCCGCCGTCGAGCAGGGGCACGAGCTTCAAGACCTGCTGGCGGTCGAGCAGTTCGGCATCGATGCCGTTCAGGCGCATGGCGTTGCCGCGGCGCGCGTAGGCGTCCATCTGCGCCTTGGAATGGGCGAGGTTGAGCACGCCGCGCTGGCTGAACATGACGTTGAAGCCGAGGTCCTGGCTCAAGCCCTCCCAGAGCTTGAGCGAGTGCTCGTAGAACAGCGCGTTCGCCGGCAGCAGGTAGTTGGAGCGCACGATCGTGGTGTTGCGGCCGGTGTTGCCGCTGCCGATCCAGCCCTTCTCGAGCACCGCGACCTTGCCGATGCCGTGGTTCCTGGCGAGATAGTAGGCGCTCGCGAGGCCGTGGCCGCCGCCGCCCACGATGACGACGTCGTAGGCCGGCTTCGGCTCCGGATCGCGCCAGGCGCGCGGCCATCGGCGATGGCCAAAGACGGCATGCTGGATCAGCGCGCCGATCGAGTAGCCGCGCATGTTCTCAGGCCACCGAAGCGATCGAGGGGGCGCGCGAGGCAGCGGGGCGCCACAACGACAAGCCATGGTCGGTACCTACCGGTCGAGACACCCGCTCCCCCAAAGCCGCCGGCAAGGCGTTCGATCCTCTATCGCACGCTCATGGTGTCGCGGGAAGGGTGCCAGCGGCGCCAGTCGCGCTCTCGGCCTTCATGGTCGAGCACCGGGTCGCCCTGCAGCTGATCGGCGGCCTGGTGTTCATCGTCCTCGGCCTGCGTAGCCTGAAGGGCCAGGCGAGCCGATGGCCGGCCGCAGCACGCCCCGACGGGCTGGTCACGGGCTACGTCAGCACGCTGCTCCTGACGCTTGCCAACCCGCAGACCACGCTGTCCTTCATCGCGGCGTTCGCCGCTTTGGGACTGGCGGCGCCCGACCGCCTGTCCGGCCACGCCGGGACGCTGGTCGTGGGGGTCTTCCTCGGATCGGCCGCGTGGTGGCTGATGCTGAGCTTCGGCGGCGCCTGGCTGAGGGCACGCCTCGGCGCCACCCGCACCATCTTCTTCGGCCGGATCGCGGGACTCATGCTGGTTGCGCTCGGCAGCATGGCGCTGCTCGAGCTGCTGATCCTTTGAGACCGCGCACCGCGTTCAGGCGGGGACCATGGGTCCGAGGCCGCTAAGGTGGCGGTGACGACGACTCGCGGGTAAGCGTGATCGCGGCACCCTGACGCCACAGGCGCCACTGCGCGACGACACCGGTAGCGTCATACCAGACCACATGCTCGAGATCGCCCGCGACCTCGTATCTCTCGGTCTCGACCGGGCCGCTCGCGAGCTGCAACGTCTCGTGCCCGGCAAGGGTCACGCGCCCCTCGAGCAGCCGGCCGGTCCTGATGTCCATGAACGTCGTGCGCGCGATCGCACCGGCGAGCGAGGGCTGGCTCGGCACGGTCGTGGCCGGCGCCTCGAACCGGCCAGCGCTGCCCGCGATGGTCAGGTGGTCGCCGTCCGCCCGGGCGCGGACCTCGAAGCGCTCGCCGTTGTCGATCGTCAGGCCGTCGAACGCCATGAGGCGCAGGCCCTGCCAGACCTCGCGGTAGTGGGACTGGCGCTCGAAGGCGGTGAAGCTCAGCAATTTGACCGCGAGATGCGCCACGTGCTCGACCACCACCCTGTCCCCCTCCCGGCTCACCTGGATCTGATGCTCGCCGATGTCGCCGAAGATCTGGTGGTGGATGCGGTAGCGGTAGATGCCGGGCACGGGTTCGACCGCAGAGGCGGCGGCGCCCGAGCACAGTAAGAGACAGGCGACGAGGCTCACGATGCGCATGGGTGCTTCGAGCTTAGCGCCGCTCGGCCCTCTCATGCGAGGATCGCTTACGAGCAGGCTACCATCAGCGATGGCATTTTTGAGGCGCTGGAGCGGTTACAGCCGCCGACACTATCGAAACTGCGCGTAGCTGGTTTCAGAAAGCAGCGTCCTCGAAGTCCATCACCGGCGCGCCGCCGGCCATGATCTGGGCGAACAGCGCACCGTTTTCCGGCAGAAGCTTGGTCATGAAAAAGCGCGCGGTCCGGATCTTGGCCTCGTAGAACGAGGCATCGCCATCGGCGCCGGCGGCGAGTTTTCCCATCGCGACCTGGACCATGCGCGTCCACATGAAGGCCATCGCGACCAACGCGAACAGGCGCAGGTAGTCGGAGGACGCGGCGCCGGCCTCGTCCGGGTTTCGGAGACCCTGCTGGGCGACGTGCAGGGTGATCTGCTGCAGGCGCGCGAACGCCTTGGCGAGCGGCAGGACGAACTCGGCGAGCCCGGGATCGCTCTGGTGCCGCTCGATGAACGCCATCACCGGGTGGAAGAAGGTCCGCAGACAACGGCCGTAGTGGGCCGGCAGCTTGCGCCCGACCAGATCGAGCGCCTGGATGCCGTTGGCGCCCTCGTAGAGCTGGGTGATCCGGGCATCCCGGACCAGCTGCTCCATGCCGTGCTCGCGAATATAGCCGTGGCCGCCCATGACCTGGACGCCGAGGTTGGCTACGGCCGAGCCCTGGTCGGTGAGATAAGCCTTGATGATCGGGGTCATCAGCGCGACCAGGTCGTCGGCCGCCTGGCGCGCCGCCGGGTCCGGGTCCTTGCTCGCGCGATCGATCGCCATGCCGATCCAATAGGCGAGCGCGCGCTCGCCCTCGGTCACCGCGCGCATGGTCAGGAGCATGCGGCGGACGTCGGGGTGCACCAGGATCGGATCGGCCGGGCTGTCGGGCTGCTGCGCGCCGCGCAGCGCCCGGCCCTGGAGGCGCTCGCGGGCGTAGGCGACCGCACTCTGATAGGCGGTCTCGGCGACCCCCAGGCCCTGGATGCCGACCTCGAGGCGGGCATCGTTCATCATCGTGAACATCGCCCGCATGCCGCGGTGCGGCTCGCCCAAGAGCCAGCCGGTCGCGCGCTCGAAGTTCATGACGCAGGTGGCCGAGCCCGAGAGCCCCATCTTGTGCTCGATGCCGGCGCACATGAGCCCGTTGCGCGGGCCCGCCTCACCGTCGCCCTTCGGCAGGAACTTGGGCACGAGAAACAGGGAAATACCCTTGATGCCCTTGGGCGCGTCGGGCAGGCGTGCGAGCACCAGATGGATGATGTTCTCGGACAGATCGTGCTCGCCCGCGGAGATGAAGATCTTGGTGCCGGTGAGCGCAAAGCTGCCATCGTCGTTGGGCTCGGCCCGGGTCCGGATCAGGCCGAGATCGGTGCCGCACTGGGGCTCGGTCAGGCACATGGTGCCGCTCCAGCGACCCTCGGCGAGCTTCGGCAGATAGCGCGCCTTGAGCTCGTCCCGGCCATGCAGCGAGATCGCGTGGTAGGCGCCGCCCGAGAGCCCGGGATAGGTGCTGAACGCGAGGTTGGCCGAGCAGACCATCTCGTCGACCACGCACTTCACGGTCTTGGGCAGGCCCTGGCCGCCATACTCGGGAGCGGCCGCAAGCCCCGTCCAGCCGCCCGCGACGAAGGCGTCATAGGCGTCCTTGAAGCCCTTGGGCGTGCGCACCACGCCATTCTCATAAGTGCAGCCCGCGGCATCGCCCGTCCGGTTGATCGGGAACAGCACGCCCTCGCAAAGCTTGGCACCCTCCTCGATCACCTGGTCGACGAGCTCGGGCGAGGCCTCCTCGTACCCCGGCAGCTGCGCCAGCTGCTCGATCTCGAGCAGCTCATGCAGGACGAAGCGCATGTCGCGCTGCGGTGCCCGGTAGACGGTCATGGCGCGGCTCCCCTAATTCCGTAGCGGCTTGCCGGTGTCGAGCATGTGCTCGATGCGGGCGAGCGTCGCCGGCTGCCTGACCAGCGTCATGAAGGCCTGGCGCTCGAGCTTCAGGAGGTGATCGTCGCCGACCGGCTCCGTGATGTCGGTCTCACCGCCGGAGAGCACGAAGGCCAGCTGCTTCGCCACGACCTCGTCGTGGGGTGTGGCCACGCCTTTGAGGCGCAGCGCATCCACCGCCATCTCGAGCGCGATCCGCCCGCTCGGACCGGGCAGCGGGATCTCGCTCTTCTCGGGCGCCTGGTAGCCCTCGACCAACGCCAGCGCCTTGGCCTTGGCATCCGCGAGCAGGCGGTCCCGGTTCATCGTGATGCCGTCGGCGTCCCGAAGAAAAAGCAGTTCCTTGGCCTCGAACGCGGACTTTGCGACCTTGGCCATGCCGATGGTCTCGAAGGTCTGTGCGAGCGGCGGCATGGGCCCGCGGGGCCGTTTCTTGTTCTGGACCCAGCGGGTCAGGAGCTCGGTCGAGCCGGTCCAGGCCGGGATCACGCCGACGCCGACCTCGACGAGGCCGATATAGGTCTCGGCGTGGGCCTGGACGGCAGCGGAATTGAGGCAGACCTCGCAGCCGCCGCCGAGCGCCATGCCCGAGGGCGCCGCGACCACCGGAAACGGGCTGTGCTTGAGCTTCCGGTAGATCTTCTGGCCCTTGGCCACCAGGTCCTCGACCATCGGCCAGACCGCGACGTTGGCCGCGAACAGGGCGAGGCCGATGTTGGCCCCGACTGAGAAGTTGCTGCCCTCGTTGTAGATCACCAGCGCCTTGAAGTCCTTGGCGACGATCCCGATCGCCTTGTCGATCAGATCGAGCGTGTCGCCGTCGATCGCGTTCATCTTGCTGTGAAACTCGAGGCAGGCCACGCGATCGCCGATGTCCCAGAGGCTGGCGGCCCCGTTTTTTGCCACTGGCCGGCTCTGCCGCTTGACGTCCTCGAGCAGGAGCACGCCCTCGGGGCGGACGACGTCAGCGTAGTCGCCAGCCAGCGTCAGATGCTGCAGACGGCCCTGCTCGACCCGGTAGAACGTTTTTTCCCCGACTTCGCGCAGGAGCGGGGGGACCGGCAAGCCCTCGCCTGCCAGGCGCTGGGCGAACCAGGCGGGGCCGATCCGGTCGAGCAGCTCGAACGGGCCCCATTTCCAGTTGTAGCCGAGCCGCATCGCCTGATCGACCGCGGTGATGTCGTCGGCGATCTCCGGCACCAGCGAGGCGGCATAGGCGAGCGTCCCGCGCATCACCTGCCAGGCGTAGCGCGCGGCCGGCTCGTCAGCCTCGAACAGCGCCCGCGGCCCGCCGTCCTTGGCGGCATCGACCGCATCCAGCCTCGGCCGCAAGGCGGTGTGATACTCGCCGGTCCGCTAGGTCGATCGCCTCCTTGACCCGCTGGCCGTTGGCCTTGGCGAGGCGATAGAAGCCCCCCTTACCCTTGCGTCCGGTGTAGCCGGTCTCGATCAGCCTGGTGATCAGCGGGAATTCGCGATCGACCTCGTGGAACGGGTCGGAGGGCGGCAGCGCGGCGCGCAGGCTCGCCGCGACATGCGGCAGAAGGTCGATGCCGACCAGGTCGGCAAGGCCGAAAATCCCGGTCTTCGGGATGCCCAGCGGGCGGCCCATGATCAGGTCCGCCTCCTCGACCGGCAGGCCCATCTCGAACGCCTCGCAGAACGCCGCCTGCATCCAGTAGCAGCCGATCCGGTTAGCGATGAAGCCGGGGGTGTCCTTGCCGCGGACCACGCTCTTGCCGAGCCGGTGGTCGGCAAAAGACGCGATCGCCGCAACCGCCTCGGCCCTCGTGTCCGACCCCGCGACCACCTCGAGCAGGCGCATGTAGCGGGGCGGGTTGAAGAAATGCGTGATCAGAAAGTCCCGCCGGAAGCTTGCCGGCAGACCCTCGGTGAGCTTGGCAAGCGGCAGGGTCGAAGTGTTGGACGAGACCGCGGAGCCTCGTTTGCGCACGCGGTCGAGCCGGGCGTACAGGGCGCGCTTGACCTCCAGCTTCTCGACCACGGCCTCGACGATCCAGTCGACCTCGCCGAGGCGCTCCAGATCGTCCTCGAGATTGCCGGGCGTGACCAGGCGCGCCGCCTGCCTGCTCATGAAGGGCGCGGGATCGGCCTTGGCCATGCGCTCGAGCGCGCCCTTGGCGAGCGCGTTCCGGTCCGCGGCGCCCTCCGGCACGATGTCGAGCAGCAGGACCGGGATGCCGGCGTTGGCGATCTGCGCGGCGATCCCGGAGCCCATGACGCCCGCCCCGATCACCGCCGCCCGCTGGATCGCCATCAGATCGCCTCCAGCACGGTCGCGATGCCCTGGCCGCCGCCGATGCATTGGGTCGCGAGGCCGTAGCGCCGGCCCTCGCGCTTGAGCAGGGCCGCCGTCTTGCCGGTGATGCGGGCACCCGTGGCCCCGAGCGGATGGCCGAGCGCCAAAGCACCTCCGTCGAGGTTGAGCGTCTCGGGGTCGAGCCCGAGGTCGCGCACGCAGGCCAGCGCCTGCGAGGCGAACGCCTCGTTGAGCTCGACCACCTCGATGTCGCCGATCTCGAGCCCGGCGCGGGCCAGCGCCTTGCGGGTCGCGGCGACCGGGCCGATGCCCATGATCTCGGCGGCGCAGCCCGCGACCGCGACGCTCCGGATGCGGGCCAGTACCTCGAGCCCGTGCTTCATGGCGTAGTCCTCGGTGCAGACCAGCACCGCGGCCGCGCCATCGGTCAGCGGCGAGGAGGTGCCGGCGGTGACCGTGCCGTGTTCGTCGAACGCTGGCTTCAGGCCAGACAGCGCCTCCCGGCTGGTCTCCGGGCGGATGCAGCCGTCGGTCTCGACCACCTCGCCGTTGCGCTTGATCGGCACGATCTCGGCCGCGAGTTTCCCCTGTTCGCGCGCCGCCGCCGCCTTGCGATGGCTCTCGACCGCGAACGCCTCCTGGGCGGCGCGCGTGATCTGATATTGCCGCGCGACGTTCTCGGCGGTCACGCCCATGCTGTCGTAGGCCTGGGGGTAGCCCTCGACCAGCTTCGGGCTCGGCAACGGGTTGTAGCCGCCGATCGGCACGCGGGTCATGGATTCGACCCCGGCGCAGACGAACACCTCGCCCGCATCCAGCTGGATCGCGCCCGCTGCCATGTGGATCGCCTGCATCGAGGAGCCGCAGAAGCGGTTGACCGTGGTGCCCGCGACCGAGATCGGCAGGTGCGCCAGCAATGCCACCAGGCGCGCCATGTTCATTCCCTGCTCGCCCTCGGGGAAGGCGCAGCCGACGATCACGTCCTCGATGTCCGCAGGCTCGACGCCGCTGTGCGCGATCAGCGCGCCGATCACCTCGGCGGTCAGCTCGTCCGGGCGGACCTTGGTGAGCGCGCCCTTGTGCGCGAAATGGAACGGCGAGCGGGCATAGCCGGCGATCACGACGTTCTTCTGCATGGCGGAGTCCCCCATAGACGGCAGGCAGCGGCAGGTCTGGCGGCAGACAACCGAAGATCGAAGCCGCCAGGGTTGATATGGTATGCCCGAATCCGGATCGATAGCCGAGCTTACGGTCCGGGAGCTAACGGACCTTAAATCAACGCGGGCGGGGCCATGACCAACGTCTATACGGCACTCGGCGTGCCGACCATCATCAACGCCAAGGGGCCCTCGACCCGGCTCTCGGGTGGGATCATGCGGCCCGAGGTCGCGCAAGCCATGGCCCTGGCCTCGCAGCATTGCGTCGACATGGCGGTGCTGCAGGCGCGGGCGAGCGTGATCATCGCCGATGCGACCGGCGCCGAGGCGGGCTACGTCACCTCGGGCGCGGCCGCGGGCCTCCTGCTCGGCACCGCGGCCTGCGTCACCGGCCTCGATCCGGGTGCCATGAACCGGCTGCCCGACACGAGCGGCATGAAGAACGAGGTCGTGATCGTGCGCAGCCAGCGCAATCTCTACGACCATGCGCTGCGCGCCGCAGGGGTGCGGCTGGTCGAGGTCGGCCTGCCGGATCGCTACGCCGGCGCCGGCGTGCGCGATGCCGAGGCCTGGGAGATCGCGGATGCGATCGGCGAGCGGACCGCGGCGGTGCATTGGGTCGCGGCTGCGGGCGCGCGGCCGGCGCTGGCGGAGGTGGTCGAGGTCGCCCATGCCGCGGGCGTGCCGGTGCTGGTCGATGCCGCGGCCCAGCTGCCGCCGGCCGATAACCTTCGCCGGTTCATCGGAGAAGGCGCCGATCTGGTCGCGTTCTCGGGCGGCAAGGCGATCGGCGGGCCGCAGGCCTCGGGCATCCTGTGCGGGAGGAGGGATCTGATCATGGCGGCAGCGCTCCAGAATCTCGACCTCGACATCTTCTTCGAGCAGTGGGCGCCGCCGCCGGAGCTGATCGACAAGGCGCGCCTCAAGGGCCTGCCGCAGCACGGCATCGGCCGGGCGTGCAAGGTCGGCAAGGAGGAGATCGTGGGCCTCCTGACCGCGCTCCGGCTGTTCCTCGAGGACAGCGCCGAGGCGGGCCGCGCGCGCGGGCTGCGGCTGATGCAGGAGTTGGCGCAGGGCCTCGCCGGAATCGCCGGCACCGAGGTCCGGCTGCGAGATCAGGGCGAGGTGCCGGAGGTCGCGTTCGAGCTCCAGCCGGCGGCGCGGGTCGGCGCGCTCGAGCTCATGCACCGCCTGGAGACCGGCACGCCCGCGATCTTCGCCGATCCGTTCGCGGTCCACGACGGCTGGATCCGATTCGGGCCGATGAGCCTCAAGGACGGCGAGCCCGCCCTGATCGTCGAGCGGATCCGGGCGCTGCTCGGCCCGCGCGCGGCCGGGTCGCGGCCATGACCGGCCGGGTTGCGGGCAAGGTCGCCGCGGTCATCGGCGCGGCGCGCGGCATCGGGGCTGCGATCGCGGAGCGGCTGGTCGAGGAAGGCGCACGGGTGGCGATCGGCGATACGCTCGAGGACGAAGGCCGGGCGACCGCCCTGCGTCTCGCACAGGCGGGCGAGGTGCTGTTCGCGGCCACTGACGTCAGCGACGAGGCGTCGGTCAAGGGGCTCGTACAGGCGACCCTGAAGCACTTCGGCCGGCTCGACATTCTGGTCCAGAACGCCGGCATCTATCCCCTGACCCTCTTGCCCGACATCACGGTCGCGGAGTGGGATCGGGTGCTGGGGGTCAACCTCCGCGGCTGTTTTTTGGCGGTTCAGGCCGGCAGCGTGGCGATGCGGGCCCAGCGTTACGGCCGGATCGTGCTGACCAGCTCGATCACCGGCCCGCGCGTGAGCAGCCCCGGCCATGGCCACTATTCCGCCTCCAAGGCCGGGATCAACGGCCTGATCCGGGCGGCGGCGATCGAGCAGGCACCGTTCGGCATCACGATCAACGGCGTCGAACCCGGCAACATCGTGACCGAGGCGCTCACGCAGCACCGCTCACCAGAGTACGCCGATGCCATGGCGCGCTCGGTGCCGCTCGGCCGGCTGGGAACGCCGCGCGACGTGGCGCATGCCGCGCTGTTCCTCGCCTCCGACGAGGCCGCCTACATCACCGGCACGACGATCGTGGTCGACGGCGGCCAGATCCTGCCCGAGGCCAAGGTGTGAGCGCGCCGGCCCCTCCGGGTCGCCGGCCGTGGGACATCCCGCCGCTCTACTTCGCGCTCGCGATCCTGCTGATGATCGCGCTGCATCGGCTGCTGCCGATCGCCCGGATCGTGCCCTGGCCCTGGTCGCTCGTCGGCGCGGTTGCGATCGTCGGCGGGATCGCGCTGGCGATCTGGGGCGAGCGCCGCTTCAAGCGCGCCGGCACGGCGGTCCGGCCGTTCGCACCGTCGTCCGCGCTGGTCGAAGACGGCCCGTTTCGCTTCACCCGCAACCCGATGTATCTCGGCATGCTGCTGGTGCTGGCCGGCCTGTTCCTCCTGCTCGGCGCGCTCAGCCCCCTGATCGTGCTGCCGGCGTTCTTGTGGCTGCTCCAGACACGCTTCGTAGTTCACGAGGAAGCCCACATGCAGCGTCACTTCGGGGCTCGCTACCAGGACTATCGGCGGCGGGTCCGGCGCTGGCTCTGAGCGACCGTCCGCCGCATTGCGCAGCGGCCAGGCTATGTCATACAGCGGTCAGCTCTTGGGGAGTCACCGACGAACGATCTTGCCGCGACCAGCGCCTCCTGCGCCGCCGCGCAGGGCAACTATCGACGTGCCGAGGTCGGCGCGAGGGGCCGGAGCCGGCGCCGCCTCGGGATCGCCTGCGCGCTGGCCTTGGGCCTCGGCCTGCCGGGCCTGTCAGGCTGCACCAGCCTCGGCCCGGCCACGATCCGGCGCGACCGGGTCGACTTTGCCGAGGCGATCCTCGACGCCACCAAGCGCGAGACCCTGCTCAACATCGTCAAGCTGCGCTACGCCGACACGCCGAGCCTGGTCTCGGTCAGCCAGCTGGTCGCCGGCTACAGCCTCAACGGCACGATCAGCTTCGGCACCCAGTTCTTCCAACAGACCCTCAACTTCGCCAACGACGTCAATCTGGGGGCCTCCGGGTCGTTCACCGAGAACCCGACGGTGACCTACACCCCGGTCGCCGGCGAGGATTTCGCCCGCGCCATGCTCACGCCGATCCCGCCGAGCGAGCTGTTCGCGATGGTCGCGGCCGGCGCGCCGGCCGACGTCATCGGCCTCGGGGTGCAGGGGATCAACAGCCTGCGCAACTGGTCGAGCGTGTCGTCCGCCGACCCCGCCTTCATCGAGGTGATCGATCTGTTGACGACCCTGCGCCGCGACGGCCAGATCGGTTTCGCGTTCGAGACCCAGGACCAGGTCCAGCACGCCAGCCTTTTGATCAACGCCCCCCCGAAGGGGCCGCTGCCGCCCCGCGCCCGACGGCTGATCGAGCTTCTCGGCCTCGACCCCGCGCAGCGCAGCTTTCTGATCACGTTCGGCTTCGGCGCCGGCAAGCGCGACGAGATCAAGGTCTACACGCGCTCCCTGTTCGAGATCCTGGACAGCCTCGCCGGGCGCATCCAGGTGCCGGATGACGACGTCGCCGCCGGCCGGACCTATCCGAGTGGCCTCGCTGCCACGTCGACGATCCCGACGCTCACCGTCAAGCACCGGGAGTTCTCGCCCGGCGACGCCTTCGCGGCGATCGAATACCGCGGTACCTGGTTCTGGATCGACGACAACGACTATGCCTCGAAGCGCGTGTTCACCGGCCTGATGCTGCTCCTCAACGTCGCGCAGAAGACCGGCCAGCCGCAGCTGCCCGTCATCACCATTCCGAGCGGCTGACGGGTCGAAGTCTCTTGAGGACGTATCCGCTCGATACGCGCTCGCCGCCAAGTCGACGGCCGGGATTGAGGTCGCCGCGACTTGAGCGTGATTGATCGCACCCGCCTGCTCGCGCCTGGAGCCGCGCATCGATCGTGCCGCGCGCGGTCGGCCACGCCGGTCAGCGACCGATGCCGAGCGGCTCGAGCGCCCGCAGCAGGCCGCGCTGCTCCTCCGGCGTCAGCGGCTGCACCGGCTTCCGGCAGGGTCCGACCGGGCGCCCGGACAGGTTGGTCGCCGCCTTGACC
The DNA here is from genome assembly GCA_963757395.1 of uncultured Alphaproteobacteria bacterium. Classification (GTDB taxonomy): domain Bacteria; phylum Pseudomonadota; class Alphaproteobacteria; order Geminicoccales; family Geminicoccaceae; genus DATAOG01. The sequence goes on along the minus strand of CAVWRK010000016.1, from coordinate 11,651 downwards.
GCCGCCGTGTAGAAATGGCTCCAGAAGAACAGCTGGGCCGGGAGCATGCGCTGCCAGACCTCGCGGGCGGCGTTGAGATCGCCCGCGGCGACCAGGTCGTAGAGCTGCACCGCCTGCCGCGGCATGGCATTGACCGCGCCCCACACGCAGCCCGGACAGCCGGCGAGCAGGGCGGCGAACGCGATCGGGTCGGCGCCGTTGAACACCGTGCCGCCGACCGCCAGCAGCTGCTCGATCCGGATCAGGCTGCCGGTGCTGTCCTTGATCGCCCGGATGTTGTCGATCTCGAGCAGCTCGGCGTACAGATCCGGGGTGATGTCGATGGTCGTGCTCTGGGGGATGTTGTACAGCATGACCGGCAGATCGACCGCGCGCGCGACCTGCTCGTAGTGGTAGAGCACGCCGCGCCGCTCCGGCCCCTCGAAATAGGGCGGCAGCACCATGATGCCATCGGCGCCGAGATCCTGGGCGTGCCTGGACGCCTCGATCGTCTCGGACGTGCTGACCCCCGAGGTCTGGACCATGAAGCGCGCGCGGCCAGCGATCTGCCGGCCGGCGATCTCGGCGATCCGCCGCCGCTCGGCCGCCCGCAGATAGGGGAACTCGCCGGTGCCGCCGCAGACCAGAATGATGTGCACGCCGGCTTCGAGCATCGAGTTCGACGTGATTTCGGAGCGCGTCCTCATCGAGGCGCTCGCCGCTCGGGTCGAACGGCGTGCAGATCGGCACGCAGATCCCGGCCAGGTCGTGCATGATGGGAGACTCCCTCTTGGCTAGCGAGTTTTGATACCGGTGCGTTGCAGCTCGGAGACCTCGCGGAGCACCCGCTCGGTCGAGCTCGCGATGTCGATCCCGGCGGCCAGGTTCTGGCGCATGTAGCGGATGAAGGTGTCGCTGAAGCCTTCCGCGTGCTCATGGGCGAGCCGCTCGGCCAGCGCCGCGTCCTGGCGCGCCACCGCCTCGGTCATCGCCGTATGCTCGGCGAACATCAGGTCGGGCCTCAGCTCCTGGGTCTCGGCGCGAAACTTGAAGTGGATGTGGAGCATGCGCATGCCCTCGTCGAGCAGGCGCGCGTAGAGGGCGATGAAGTAAGGGTTGCGGCCGGCGCCCGCGATCGCGAGATGGTAGTCCCGGTTGGTCTCGATCATGTCGACGATCGAGACGCGCTCGCAGGCGCGCTCGAACGCGGTCTGGGCCGCCCGGATGCGCGCCAGCTCCGCATCGGTCCGCCGCACCGCGGCCATGCGGGTGGTGATCCGTTGCAGCAGGTCGAGCGCTTCCAGGTAGCGGGGCAGGGTCTCGACGTCCAAGGGCGCGACCAGGGCGCTCCGGTTCGGCAACAGCGTGACCAGGCCTTCGCCCGCGAGCCGGATCAGCGCCTCGCGGACCGGCGAGCGCGACAGCTTGAACCGCCTGGCGAGGCCGACCTCGTCGAGCGGCTCGCCCGGCCGCAGCTTGAGACAGAGGATGTCTTCGCGGATTTTCTTGTAGATCCGCTGAGAGCTGGCGGTGCGCCGGCGACGCACTGGCACCGGCCGCGCCGCAATCTCATTCCGCGGCACCACCTCTTCCGGCAACGCCGCCCTCTTCAAGCGCCCGATCTCCGGGCGACCCGTCGGGACGTCCACCATCTGCTCAGCCCGCCTCCTCCGCATCCGGAATATGTCCGAACCGAAGCCGCATCCTGGCACAGCTGTCGACACAATGTCTACTTGTCGGCGGCGCCCGGCTCGCCTAGCTTCAGCCAAACGACCGAGGCCGGTGATGGGTTCCGAGACGAACGGCGCGAGCGGGCGTGAGGTCCTGGTGATCGGCGCCGGGGTCGTCGGCATGAGCTGCGCCTGCTGGCTGCAGCGCGAGGGTTTCCGGGTCAGCGTCGTCGACCGGCTGGCGCCGGGCGAAGCGACCTCCTATGGCAACGCGGGTGGGGTCGGCACCGGCGAGATCGTCCCGCTGGCGGTGCCCGGGCTGTTGCGCGAGGTGCCGGGCTGGCTGCTCGATCCGCTCGGCCCGCTCGCGGTCCGCTGGCGCTATCTGCCGAAGGCGCTGCCCTGGTTGGTGCGCTTCGTCAGGGCAGGCTCGGATGCGCGGGTGCGGGAGATCGCGGGCGCACTCGCCGCGCTGACGCACCTCGCAAGGGCGTCGCTCGAGCAGCTGCTCGCGGCCGCTGACGTCAGCGACCTGCTGGTGCGCGAGGACTGTCTTTACCTCTACGACGACGAGCGGCAGCTGGCGGCCGAACGGCTGCACTGGGAGCTCCGGCGCGCGCACGGCATCCCCTTCGAGCGCGTCCCCGGCGCCGCCTTGCCCGAGCTCGAGCCCGACCTCGCGCGGGACTTTGCCCTCGGCATCCGCATGCCCGGCTGGTACCACGTGACCAACCCGTTTCGTGTGGTGACCGGCCTTGCCGAGCACTTCGTGCGCGGCGGCGGCCGGCTGCTGCGCGATCAGGTCGTCGCGATCGAGACTCGGGACCGCCGGGCCTTGGCGCTGCGGCTCGCCGATGGCAGCCAGCAGGGGTTCGATCAGCTGGTGATCGCGGCCGGCGCCTGGTCCCATCTGCTCGCCAAGCAGCTGGGCGACGCCGTGCCGCTCGAGAGCCACCGGGGCTATCACGTCACGCTCCCCGACGCCGGCGTCCGACCCCGGCGTCTGGTGCTCTATGCCCCCGAGCACTTCGTGGTCACGCCCATGGAGATGGGCCTGCGGGTCGCCGGCACGGTCGAGATCGCCGGCCTCGACGCGCCGCCCAACTATGCCCGCGCCCACGTGCTGGTGCGCAAGGCCAAGCGCATCTACCCGGCGCTCAACGATGCCGGCGGCAAGGAGTGGATGGGCCATCGCCCGGCGACCCCCAACTCCCTGCCGGTGATCGGGCGCGCGCCCGGCTTTGCGAACGTCAGCTATGCCTTCGGGCACGGCCATCTGGGTCTGACCCTCGGCCCGATCACCGGCCAGCTGATCGCCGAGCTCGCCGCCGGCAGGCCCGCGACGATCGACCTCCACCCCTACCGGGTCGACCGGTTCTAGTAAGCCACGGGGGCCCACAGCAGGAGCAGATCGGACATGGCAGCTGAGCGGGTAGCGATCGTCACCGGTGCCGGCGGCGGCATCGGCGCTGCGGTCGCGAGCGAGCTGGCGGCATCCGGCTATCGGCTGGCGCTGATGTCGCGCTCGGAGGCGGTCGAGCGGCTGGCGGCGGAGCTGGGCGGCATCGCGGTGCGCGGCTCGGTCACCGAGGCCCGCGACCTCGAACGCCTGGTCACCGCCTGCCGCGAGCGCTACGGCCGGATCGATGCGGTGGTCAACCACACCGGCCACCCGCCCAAGGGCGCGCTGCTCGAGATCCCGGATCGCGACTGGCACGCCGGGCTCGACATGCTGCTCCTGAACGTGGTCCGGATCTGTCGCCTGGTGACCCCGGTCATGGTCGCGCAGGGCGGTGGCGCGATCGTCAACGTCTCGACCTTCGCGACCTTCGAGCCGGAGCCCGCCTACCCGGTCTCGGCATCGCTCAGGGCGGCGCTCGCGGGCTTCACCAAGCTGTACGCCGACCAGTATGCCAAGGCCGGCATCCGCATGAACAACGTCCTGCCCGGTTTCATCGACAGCCTGCCCCAGAGCGAGGAGAGCCGGCTGCGGGTGCCGGCGCAGCGGATCGGCACGGTCGCGGAGATGGCCAAGACGATCGCTTTCCTGCTGTCCGATGGCGCCGGTTACATCACCGGCCAGAACATCCGGGTCGACGGCGGCCTCACCCGGCACGTCTAGAGGTCGAGATCCAACGGAAGGTACCTGATGCACGCGGGCTTGGGAGTGCTCCCGGGAGTTCAGCTCTTAGCCCAGTGACAGCCATTCGAGCTCATGGTGATACAAGGCAGGGCTGGTACTGGCCGCGCTCCGGCCCTTGCAACCCTTGCCTTGCGTCCATGAACGGCGCAGAGTTGGCGTTCAGGCGCCGACACTGGGGAATGTCGGCTTAGCTTATCGGCTACCCATGACGAGTGCGAGCCCCGCTCCTGGCACCACGATCGCTGGTCGTCATCTGACCCTTGTCACCGAGCGCGACGAAAGCTTCCGGGCTTTCGAGGCGTTCGAGCGAGCGTTCGCGACGGGCGCAGCTTTGTTTCGGGACCATGTCTTCGGCTTTCGGGGCGGAGGCCATCCAGTCGACGAAGTCCATTGGCATGCGTCGGCCGGAATCTGGGGCCTCTTCGTAAGGCCGCCGAAGGAGTATCCGTCGGGGAAGCTGGTTGACCGTTTTTGGTGCGGCTTCGGAGTTGCCGACCCGAACCGGCACTCTTCGCTCACCACCACGGTCGAGATCAACCCGCCCCATGAGGGCGAGAACACCCGCACGGCCGGCGTCTTCCTTCGCGATAAGTTGGGGCGTCTATACATCGGGCATACAGGAAGGGTCGGAGGTGGCCAGCCCGGCATCAACCAACGGGCGTTTCGCAAATTTGCCCAGGATCTCGAGTGGCAAGAGATCGCGACGTCAAAACGCCCCCGCAAGGTTGTCGTCTTCGGTCCATTCCAGAATCCAGCGCTGCTGCTCGACGGACTCGCCCGCTACGTCCATACGGTGGCCAGGTTCAAGGGTAGCTATCTTCGGAGCGTGGTGTTTGCCCCAGTGCTTGCACAGGTGAAGATGCGAGCGGGTGACCTACACAACGTGAAACGGTTCCCCAAAACCGGCATCGAAGCCTGGCTCAAAGTAGAAGTCGTCGCGGCCCTTGGCGAGAGAGTGCGTAAACTCTGCACCAAGGGGCCTGATCTGTTGCTCGACGACGGAACCGACGCAGGCACAGGACTGGAGTTGAAGGCGGCTACGGATTTCAACATTATTTCTTTCTTGGATCCGTTACAGAAGTATGGTGTTCCGTGTTTGTTCCTGGGAGACGGAACGCTATACAAGAGCTTTCCGACGAGCGGCCACGACGATTTCGAGGTGATCGGATATGAGGTCTTTTCCGACGGCGCGGGACAGTGGGTCCTTGGCTTGGTGAGCCCTGGTCGGTCACAAGATCAATCCCGACCGCATCCTGGCCCGGCCGCCACGGTGTTCGGCGAGCCGCCGCCGGGTCCGAATGTCGTTCAAGGCGTGCTGAAAAAACCAACCGGTTGAAATTGCCGATCTCCTTCAGATCCTCGCCCGTCAGCTTGGCCTGGCGACCCACGCCAATGGCCGCTTGGGTTACGAGCGGCCGCGCGGTTTTGTCCGAGAGCCGGGGTGCGGGCCGGATACCATCCCTCAGGTTTGGACCACTAGGTTTTTGCTACCGGTGCGCTCGAAGGCGGCCAGTGCCGATGGATATCGCGCGCCCCCTCAACGACGCCGGCCTAGCGTGTGCTCCCGACACAGTCTCGGGCTAGCGTGTTGCCCCTTGTCGACAATTTGCGTACAGTTTTTCGGCACCGAATGAACAGGTGGCATGAAGCCGGCAGGCCCGGCTCGCGCCCAAGCACCGCGGAGGTCCGAGTATGCGTAGCATCGTGAGAATGGCGCTGGCGTCTGTGACCGCGCTGGCCCTGGTCGGGCTGCTCGCCGGCAGTCCGGCCAAGGCCCAGGAGAAGCTCTGGGAAAAGGTCCAGAGCGAGGGCGTGCTCAAGGTCGGCGCCGCGGTCGCCGCCCCGCACGCCATCCGCGACCCCAAGACCGGCGAGTGGAGCGGGGTCGCGATCGACGTGCTGCGCCAGCTGGCCGATACGCTCGAGGTCAAGCTGCAGGTGGAAGACACCACCTGGGACAACATCATCGCCGGCATGCAGGCCGGCAAGTGGGACATCGCGGTCGCCCTCAACCGCACCCCGCGCCGGGCGATCGCCATCAACTACTCGGCGCCGTACTGGTTCTATCAGATCTCGCTGGTCTACAATAAGAACGACAAGAAGATCGACCCGAGCTGGACGTCGCTGGCCGACTTCGACAAGCCGGGCGTGACCATCGCGGTCATGTCGGGCACCGCCCAGGACCACTCGATCACGCCCCTGATCAAGAACGCCACGATCGCGCGGCTGCCGGACTTCGACGCCTCGCGGATGGCGGTGATCTCCAACCGGGCCGACGTCCTGGCCGACGACTCCGACGGCAACATGCTGTTCGCCGAAAGCCATCCGGAGTGGAGCGCCACCGTCCTTCCCGACCCGGCGATCGCCAAGCAGGGGATCGCCTTCGGCTTCCGCAAGACGGTGTCGCTCGAGGACATCCAGGCGCTCGACATCCTGATCGAGGAGCTGCGGGCCGAGGGCGTCATGGACCAGTGGATGAACCACTACGTCACCCAGATCCTGGCCACCAAGGAGTGAACCTTGGCGTCGCCCTGCCGGGACAGGCGGCCCCCGGCAGGGCTGGCGCACGCTCGCGAACCGGCTAGGATGCCGTCTGGATGACGATGCTGGAGCCAGCCACCCGGGAGGCCGCGATCGTCCCAAACTCCGGCGCTGCCAAGCGCTTGCTCCGGATTCAGGGGCTCGACAAGTATTTCGGGCAGCTGCACGTCCTGCGCGCGCTCGATCTCGACCTGGCCGAGAACGAGCGCCTGGTCGTGATCGGCCCGAGCGGCGGCGGCAAGAGTACGCTCCTGCGCTGCGTCATGGGCCTCGAGGAGATCGACCGCGGCCAGATCGCCTTCGACGACCAGGTCTACATCGAGGCGCGCCCCGGCGCCCGACGCCATCGCACGTTCGTCGACAAGCGCATCCAGCTCCGGGTCGGCATGGTATTCCAACACTATACCCTGTTCCCGCATCTCTCGGTCATGCAGAACCTGGTGCTGGCGCCGGTCCTGGTGCGCCGGCAGCGCAAGGCCGAGGCGGTCGAGGCCGGGCGCGCCCTGCTCGAACGCTTCAACCTCCTGGACAAGGCCGACGCCTATCCGAACCGGCTCTCGGGCGGCCAGAAGCAGCGGGTCGCGATCGCCCGCGCGCTGATGATGGAACCGCGCCTGATGCTGTTCGACGAGATCACCTCGGCGCTCGACCCGGAGCTGGTCAAGGAGGTGCTGAGCGTCATGCTGCAGCTCGCCGAGCAGAACATGGCGATGATGATCATCACCCACGAGATGGACTTCGCGCGCAAGATCGCGACCCGGGTCGCGTTCATCGATCAGGGCAGGATCATGGAGCAGGGGCCGCCCGAGCGCATCTTCACGGCACCGGCCGAAGCCCGCACCCGCGACTTCCTCGATCACTTCATCGTCGGGTAACGTGGCTCGAGGTCGCCAGAAGGCCCGTGGTCCGCAACGCGTAAGATGAACTATCAATTCAACTTCTTCTTCGTCTGGCGGCATTTCGACATGCTGCTCGAGGGCCTCAGGCTCAGCCTCGAGATCACCGGTCTCACCATCCTGATCGGCCTGGTCGCGGGCTTCGTCGTGGCCCTCATGCGCATGAGCCGGCTGCGCCTGCTCGCCTGGCCGGCGACCGCCTTCATCGAGTTCTTTCGCTGCACGCCGATGCTGGTGCAGATCGTCTGGGTGTTCTACTGCCTGCCGATCCTGTTCGGCCTCGCGATCAGCCCGTTCGGCAGCGCGCTCCTGGCGCTCAGCCTCAATCTCACCGCCTTCAACGCCGAGGCCTATCGGGCCGCGATCCAGGCGATCCCGCACGCCCATCTGGATGCCGGCGTGGCGCTCGGCCTGTCGCCCTTCCAGCGGGTGCGCACCATCATCCTGCCCCAGGCGATCCGTCTCGCGGTGCCGGTGCTGATGACCAACGGCATCGGCGCCTTTCAGCAGAGCGCGCTCGTCTCGATCGTCGCGATCGCGGATCTGATGTACCAGGGCAAGCTGCTCGCGACCCAGACCTACCGGCCGATCGAGACCCTGACCACGGTCGCCTTCCTCTATTTCGCGATCGCCTTCCCGATCGGCCAGGCCGTGAAGCTGGTCGAGGACCGGCTGGCCGCCAAGATCGGCGGCTGAGGGCGGGGGATGGCGCGATGAGCTACGACTTCTCGTTCGGCGTGATCGCCGACTATTTCAACGTGCTCCTGATCGGGCTGCTCACGACCATCGAGTTCACCGCCATCTGCATCCTGCTGGGCTCGCTGCTCGGCTTCGTGCTCAGCACCATGCGGGTCAGCCGCTCGCGCACGCTGCGCATCGTCAGCACCGCCTACGTCGAGTTCTTTCGCGGCACGCCGGTCCTGGTCCAGCTGTTCTGGATCTTCTTCTGCCTGCCGATCGTGCTCGGCATCGAGATCAGCAACTTTACGTCCTCGGTGATCGCGCTCACCCTGTTCATGGCCGCGATCTCCTCGGAGAGCTTTCGCGCCGCCCTGCACGCGATCCCAAGGGACCACATCGACGCGGGCGTGGCGCTCGGGCTCAAGCCCTACCAGCGGGTCCGCTACATCGTGTTCCCGCAGGCGATCCGCCTCGCGATTCCGACGCTCTTGTCCAACAGCGTCAGCCTGTTCAAGGAGAGCTCGCTGGTCTCGGTGGTCGGGATGAGCGATCTGATGTACGTCGGCCAGAACATCTCCAACATCTCGGCGCGGCCGATCGAGCTCCTGACCACCGTCGCCTTCCTCTACTTCGCCGTCGCCTTCCCGCTGACCCGCGCGGTCTCCCATCTCGAGACGCGCATGCTGCGGACGGTCGGCACCTGAGCGCCCCCGGCCCGGATCGACTGGAGACCACCACGATGCCACGAAGCCATCTGCGCGCGCGCCTCAGGGCCGGCGAGACCCTGATCGGCACCATGGTGCAGGAGGTGCGCACGCCGGCGATCGCCCAGATCCTGAAGCAGGTGGGCTTCGACTTCTTCATGCTCGACATGGAGCACGGCGCCTACACTCTCGAGACCGCAGCCGAGATCATCCGCGCCGCCCGGCTGGCCGGCATCGCACCGCTGGTCCGGGTCGCCGGCCCGCAATACGAGCTGATCGGCCGGATCCTCGATCAGGGGGCGGTCGGCGTCATGCTGCCGCGGGTCGAGCGCCCTGCCGACGTCGAGCTGCTCGTGCAGTCGATCAAATATCCGCCGCTCGGCCGGCGCGGCATGTCGTCGGACGCGCCGCACAGCGGCTACGACTTCCGGCCGCTTGCCGAGTTCGTCCGGATCAACAACGAGGACACGATCGCGATCGCTCAGATCGAGCGCAAGGCCGCGATCGAGAGCATCGATGCCATCCTCTCGGTGCCGGGCGTGGACGTGGCCCTGGTTGGGCCCGAGGACCTCTCGGTCTCGCTCGGTCTCGGCGAACCGGACCTGCCGGGCCGGCTCGACGCCGCGATCGAGACGATGATGGCCGCGGCCGGGCGCCATGGCGTCGTCTCGGCGATCCACATGGCCAGTGTCGACGCGCTCCAGGCCTGGCTCGCCAAGGGCATGGGCCTGGTCATGTACTCCTCCGACCTCGGTTTCCTCATGGGCGATCCGAGCAAGGGCGGGCTCGAGCGGCTGCGTGCCGGCCTCTGATCGACCACTTCCAGGGACCTTCCGGCGCTGGCGTCGTCACCGGCACGATCGCCCCGCCACGAACTTTGAGCTTGATCCGCCTCTCCCGCACTTGCCCCCGCTCGTGATAGCCTCGCGGCCGTCCTATCCGGGGCATCCGACATGTCCTACAGCCAAGTTACCGTGTTTGGCGGTTCGGGTTTTCTGGGTCGTCAGATCGTCAAGCGCCTGGCCAGCGACGGCGCGGCCGTACGCGTCGCCGTGCGGCACCCCGAAGGCGCGTCGTTCCTGACCAAGCTCAGCAGCGCCGGGCCGATCACGACAGTCCACGCCGACGTCTGGGATGAGGCGACGGTGGGTCCGGCCGTGGCTGGCTCGGACGCCGTGGTCAACACGGTCGGCCACTATGTCGAGCGGAGCGGGGCCACCTTCGAGGCGATCCATGGCCAGGGCGCCCTGCACGTCGCGCGCGCGTCGGCGAGAGCAGGGGTCCGGCGGCTGGTTCACCTGTCGGGGATCGGTGCCGACCCCGGGTCCGAGTCAACCTACGTCCGCGCCCGCGCCCGCGGCGAGCACCTGGTCAGAGAAGCGTTTCCACGGGCCACCATCCTTCGCCCGAGCGTCATGTTCGGGCCCGAGGACGCGTTCTTCAATTCGCTGGCCGCGCTGACGCGTCTGATGCCGATCTTACCCCTGTTCGGCCCTGGCACCGTCAGGTTGCAACCCGTGTACGTGGGCGATGTCGCAGAGGCGGTTGCGCGCGCGCTGACGACCGAGGCTGCGCAAGGCAAGATCTACGAGCTGGGCGGGCCCAACGCCTACACGTACAAGGCGCTCCTGCAACTCCTGCTCCGCCAGCTTGGTCGCAGACGGCTGCTGATGCCGGTGCCATATTTCGTCTGGGAGCTTCTGGCTGCCGCGTTGGCGCCACTGCCGAAGCGCCCGATCTCCCGCGACCAGGTCGTGCTGATGAAACGCGACAATGTCGTCGGCCCGAAGGCCTTGTCGTTCGCCGAGCTCGGCTTCGAACCGAGGGCGGTCGAAGAGATTTTGCCCACCTATTTGCCAACCCGCCCCCGCCACCCTGCCGCGTGAGGCGGCCAGCCGCGAAGCCGGAGGACCAGCCCGAATCGACCGCCTATAATAGGGGACGGCTCGTTGGTGGCAGGTCGCCCGGCCCCTACCTTTGTCTTTGAGCGGCGTGGCGGACGCGGCGCTGCCGGCTCCACCCAAGGGGAGGCTTCCCATGAGGGACGAGCATTTCGCGATCCTGCGCCGGCACATGGTCGAGGTGATCGGGATCTACGTCGACCTTGCCGGCGACGAACTGGGCAAGTCGGCCCTCGATGAACGGGTGCTGGCGGCGATGGCGCGGGTGCCGCGCCACGTGTTCGTGCCGGAGCTGCTGGCGCCGCACGCCTATCACGACACGCCGCTTGCCGATCGGCTTCGACAAGACGATCTCGCAGCCCTTCATCGTCGCGGTCATGGCCGATCTGCTGGAGCCGCGGCCGGACGATGTCGTGCTCGAGATCGGCACCGGTCTCGGGTACCAGGCGGCGCTGCTCAGCCAGCTCGTGCGCCGGGTCTGGAGCGTCGAGATCATCGAGGAGCTCGCCGCCGAGGCGGAGGAGCGTCTGCGCCGGCAGGGCTACGACAATGTCGGCATCCGCATCGGCGATGGCGCTCTGGGCTGGGCGGACCATGCGCCCTACGACAAGATCATCGTGACCGCGGCGGCGGAGCTGGTGCCTCCGGCCCTGATCCAGCAGCTCAAGCCCGGGGGCCGGATGGTGCTGCCCACCGGTCCGGCCGAGGAACAGAAGCTGACGGTGGTCGAGAAGGACAGCGCGGGCCGGACCCATGTTCGAGAGCTCATGTCCGTGCGGTTCGGGCTGCTCGAGACGGTGCGATGAACGGCGCCCCCTTGAGCGACCGTCTGAACTCGGCCCGATACGGGCCTCCGAGCAGGTAGGCGTCGCCATCACGGTGACGATCGGCAGATCATCTCACCTGGGCCGGCCGGGCGCGTGCGACTGAGAGCCGCGATCTCGATCAGGCGGTCCGCGTCGACAGTTCTTGAAAATCCTTGGACAATCCGCGCCGCTCGCTCGAAAATGGCGCGGTCGGGGGGCGGCAATGGCCAAAGGGCGCGGCCGTTCGGCGGCCGCGATCGAAAGGCGAGGCATGCAGGGAGTGCCGCTCGCGGGCGATCCGCCTGCGCGGCCGGGCCGGGTCGTGAGCGC
>CAVWRK010000015.1:0-177934 GCA_963757395.1 uncultured Alphaproteobacteria bacterium | reverse complement strand
TCAAGGCCTATCATGACCAGACTGCGCCGCTTCTGCCCTACTATCGCGCCAAGGGGTTGCTGGTGAGCGTGGATGGAATGGCCGAGATCGATCGTGTAACCGACGAACTGTTCAAGAAAATCGGCGGTTTCGTACGTTGACGGCGCGCGTTGACAGCGCGAGGGCGCGACCTATAATCGCGCGACTTTCGCGCCCGCGCCTCGCTACCTATATTCGGGGTGTCCGGAGCGCGCCGCGGTTGGCGTCCGTAGCCTCTGGGCCCGGACCCGAGCAAGAGGAGAGTTTGGTGTGGCGCGCATCGCCGGAGTGAACATCCCGAGCGGCAAGCCGGTCGGAGTCGCGCTGACGTACATCTACGGCATCGGCCGAACCAGCGCCGAGAAGATCCTGGCGGTCGCCGAGGTGCCCTTCAGTCGCCGGGTCAACGACCTGTCCGACGCCGAGGTCGGACGCCTGCGCGAGACCATCGACCGCAGCTACCGGGTCGAGGGCGACCTGCGCCGCGACGTCGCGATGAACATCAAGCGGCTGATGGACCTCGGCTGCTACAAGGGCCTCCGGCATCGCCGTGGACTGCCGGTCAACGGTCAGCGGACCCACACCAACGCGCGCACCCGCAAGGGCCCGGCGCGGCCGATCGCCGGCAAGAAGAAGGTGAAGAAGTAAGCTCATGGCCAAGGATACCAGTCCGCGCCTGCGTCGCCGCGAGCGCAAGAACATCTCCTCGGGCGTGGCTCACGTCAGCGCCAGCTTCAACAACACGATGATCACGATCACCGACGCCCAGGGCAACGCGATCGCCTGGTCGTCGGCGGGGAGTCAAGGCTTCCGGGGCTCGCGCAAGTCGACCCCGTTCGCCGCGCAGGTCGCGGCCGAGCAGGCCGGCCGCAAGGCCATGGAGCATGGCATGAAGACCCTGGAGGTCGAGGTCCGGGGACCGGGATCAGGTCGGGAATTGGCGCTGCGCGCCCTGCAGGGCGTCGGCTTCACGATCACCTCGATCCGCGACGTGACGCCGATTCCGCACAACGGCTGCCGGCCACGCAAGCGACGCCGGGTCTAGCGGCGCGCGCGCCGCCCGCAGCTCGCCCCGCCCGGCCGAGCCACCGGCAGAGGCCGATCGAACGTTTGTCCACGCCTGTCACATCCGAGGTATGCCCGTGATTTCAGAAGAACTGGCAGGAACTGATCAAGCCGCCCAAGCTCGAGATCCAGCCCGGGCTGCGACCGGACCGTGAGGCGACGATCGTCGCCGAGCCACTCGAGCGTGGCTTCGGCGTGACGCTGGGCAATGCGCTGCGGCGCGTGCTGCTGTCGTCGTTGCAAGGCGCGGCGATCACCGCCGCCCAGATCGACGGGGTGCTGCACGAGTTCTCGACCATCGCTGGCGTCCGCGAGGACGTGACCGACATCGTGCTCAATCTCAAGTCGCTGGCGCTACGCGTTCACAGCGACGCGCCCAAGCGCATGTATCTGAAGGTGCGCGGGCCCGCGGTGGTGACCGCCGGGATGATCGAGGCCGGCCACGACATCGAGATCATGGACCGCAACCACGTCATCTGCCATCTCGATGAGGAGGCCGAGCTCTCGATCGAGATGACCGCGCGGGTCGGCCGCGGCTACGTGCCGGCGGCGCAGAACAAGTCCGAGGACGCTCCGATCGGCCTGATCGCGATCGATGCGATCTACAGCCCGGTGCGCAAGGTGGCGTACCGGGTCGATCACGCCCGCGTCGGCCAGGTCACCGACTACGACAAGCTGACCATGCAGGTCGAGACCAACGGCTCGGTGACGCCCGAGGACGCGGTCGCGCTGGCGGCCAGGATCCTGCAGGATCAGCTGCAGCTGTTCATCAACTTCGAGGAGCCGCGGGCCGCGACGGGCGGAGAAAGCAAGCCGGAGCTGCCATTCAACCCGCACCTTTTGCGCAAGGTCGATGAGCTCGAGCTTTCGGTCCGCTCCGCCAACTGCCTGAAGAACGACAACATCGTCTACATCGGCGATCTGGTGCAGAAGACCGAGGCCGAGATGCTGCGCACCCCGAATTTCGGCCGCAAGTCGCTGAATGAGATCAAGGAGGTCCTGGCGCATATGGGCCTCAGTCTGGGTATGGAGGTGGCAGGCTGGCCGCCGGACAATATCGAAGATCTGGCGCGCCGGATCGAGGAGCCGTTCTGACGCGACCGGCGTCCGAGCGGAGATCATGAGCTAGTCTTGGGAGAGGGGCGATGCGCCATCGTTTGGCCGGTCGCAAGCTCAATCGAACGTCGAGCCATCGCAAGGCGATGTTCGCCAACATGGCGGCGGCGCTGATCAAGCACGAGCAGATCACGACCACGCTGCCCAAGGCCAAGGAGCTGCGCCGGATCGTCGAGAAGCTGGTGACGCTGGGCAAGCGGGGCGATCTGCATGCGCGCCGCCTGATCATCGCCAAGACCCGGGACCAGAGCACGGCGACCAAGCTGATCGACGTGCTCGGGCCCCGCTATGGCCAGCGGCCGGGCGGCTATGTGCGCGTCCTCAGGGCGGGCTTTCGCCACGGCGACGACGCGCCGATGGCGGTGATCGAGTTCGTTGAGCGTGATGTTGCTGCCAAAGGTCAGGATTCCGGGCCGCCGCAGACCGAAGGCGATCAGGGCGCGGCCGAGGCGGCCTGAAGCAGCCGCAATCGGGACGCGCGGCTGCGGCAGCGGCCGGTCCAATGCTCGTGCTGCCGCCGTCCCATGTCGGCCCGGAGTTGCCGGATGAGGACGTGGTTGGCGTTTGCGGTTGCGATTCTCGGGGGCGCCTGCTCGCTCGGCGCCACGCGGCCGGCGCCGGTCGTGGCGGCCGAGCAGGTGCCCGGGTCGCGGGCCGAGATCGCCCTTTCCTTCGCGCCCGTCGTGCGCAAGGCGGCACCAGCCGTGGTCAACATCTACACCCACAAGCAGGTGCCGCAGGCGGCTCTCAACCCGTTCGCTGCCGATCCGTTTTTCCGGTACTTCTTTCGGGAGTTCGGTGAGGGCGAGCCGAAGCGCCAGCCGGAGAACTCGCTCGGCTCGGGCGTGATCGTGCGCGCCGACGGCCTGATCGTGACCAACTATCACGTGGTCGAGAATGCCGCCGAGATCATGGTCGTGACCTCCGACCGACGCGAGTTCCCCGCCCGGCTGGTCGGCGGCGACCAGGCGGCCGACCTCGCGCTGCTGGACATCGAGAGCGACCACCTCCCGACCCTGCCGATGGGCGATTCCGACGCCCTCGAGGTCGGTGACCTGGTGCTCGCGATCGGCGACCCGTTCGGCATCGGCCAGACCGTGACCAGCGGCATCGTATCGGCCCTCGGCCGGACCGCGCCCGGGGACGGTCCCGATCTCTCCTTCATTCAGACCGATGCCGCGATCAATCCCGGCAATTCCGGTGGCGCGCTGGTGACCTTGGATGGCGCGCTGGTCGGCATCAACACCGCGATCTTCACCCGCGGCGGCGGCTCGATCGGGATCGGCTTCGCCATCCCGGTCAATCTGGTCAAGGCGCTGATCCGCTCGGTCGAGGGCGGCGGCAAGGGTCTCGCGCGCGCCTGGCTGGGTGCTTCCGTACAGCCGGTCGACGCCGATCTGGCGACCTCGCTGGGTCTGAGCCGGCCGGAGGGCGTGCTGGTCAACCGGATCTATCCGGACGGCCCGGCGGCGCGCGCCGGTATCGCCAAGGGCGACGTCATCCTGGCGGTCGACGGCCGCGAGGTCGAGGATCCCAAGGCCCTCAACTTTCGTCTTGCGATCGGCGCGCCCGGCAAGGACGCCAGGCTCGACGTCTGGCGGCAGGGCCGCCAAGCCAACCTCCGCCTGCCGCTCGAGACTCCGCCCTATCGCCCGGCGCCTGACCAGACGACGCTGACGGGCACTCAGGTGCTGGCCGGCGCGACGGTCGCCAATCTGTCGCCTGGCCTGAACAAGGACCTGAACATCGACCTCTTCGAGCGTGGCGTGGTGGTGCTCAAGGTCGCGCGCGGCAGCCCGGCAGCCGAGCTGCGTCTGAAGCGCGGCGATCTCGTGACCAAGGTCGCCGACCGGCCGGTCGAGGACGTCGATCAGCTGACCGAGCTTCTCCAGAAGGCGCGCCAGCCCTGGCGATTGGAGATCGAGCGGGAGGGCGAGCGCCTCGCGGTGGTGATCGGTGGATGAGCGATCTGTTCGAAGGTCCGGACCTACCGGTCGCCCCGCCAAAGGCGCGCGCCCATCAACCGCTCGCCGACCGGCTGCGTCCGAAGACGCTGGACGAGCTGGTCGGCCAGGACCATCTGCTCGGGCCGGATACGCCGTTGGGACGGATGTTCGCGCGCGGCCAGCTCGGCTCGATCGTTCTCTGGGGACCGCCCGGCACCGGCAAGACCACGCTCGCCCGGCTTCTTGCCGGCCGCATCGGGCAGCCGCTGGTCGCCCTCTCGGCGGTCATGTCCGGGGTCGCCGATCTGCGCAAGGTCTACGAGGAGGCCAAGGCGCACCGCCGCACCGGTCAGGCGACGCTGCTGTTCATCGACGAGATCCACCGTTTCAATCGCGTCCAGCAGGACGGCCTGCTCGCCCAGGTCGAGGACGGCACGGTGACCCTGATCGGCGCGACCACCGAGAACCCGTCCTTTGCGCTCACCGGCGCCCTGCTCTCGCGCTGTCAGGTCCTGGTCCTGAACCGGCTCGGTCAAGCGGCCCTCGAAGCCCTGATCGCGCGCGCCGAGACGGCGCTCGGCCACGCGCTGCCGCTCGATGTCGAGGCGCGTGCGCGCCTGATCGAGCTCGCCGACGGCGACGGCCGTTATCTGCTCAATATGGTCGAGAACCTGGCCGATCTGCCGGCCGAGCCGCGGCTCGATCAGGCGACTCTCGCCCACGTCCTGCAACGGCGGATGCCGCTCTACGACCGCCAGCAGGAGGCGCACTACAATCTGATCAGCGCGCTGCACAAGTCGGTGCGCGGTTCCGATCCGGACGCTTCGCTCTATTGGCTCGCGCGCATGCTGCAGGGCGGCGAGGACCCGCGCTACATCGCCCGCCGGCTGGTCCGCATGGCGAGCGAGGACATTGGGCTCGCCGATCCGGGCGCCTTGCCGCTGGCGCTCGCGGCGAGCCAGGCCTACGAGCAGCTGGGCAGCCCCGAGGGCGAGCTGGCACTCGCGGAATGCACCCTGCACCTCGCCTGCGCGCCCAAATCCAACGCCGTCTACCGGGCATTCGGCGCCGCCATGCGGGCGGCGAAAGAGAGCGGCTCGCTGATGCCGCCGCTGCACATCCGCAACGCCCCGACGCGCCTGATGCAGCAGTTGGGTTACGCTCAGGGCTACGCCTACGACCACGATGCGCCAGATCGCTTCTCCGGCCAGGACTACTTCCCGGACGGCATGCCGCGCCCGACCTTCTACGAGCCGACCGGAGAGGGTGAGGAGGCGGCGCTCCGGCGTAGGCTCGAGCATTGGGCGAAGCTACGCCGTGAGCGTGATCCGGCCGGATGACCGGGGTCGAGCAGCGGGCGGTCGGTGCCGACGAGGCGGAGATCCGTCTCGATCGCTGGTTCCACCGGCATTTCCCGGGGCTCGGCCACGGCCGGCTCCAGAAATTGCTGCGCAGCGGTCAGATCCGGGTCGATGGCCGGCGAGCGGCGGCCAACGCCCGTCTGGTCGCGGGCCAGAGCATTCGCATCCCGCCGCTCGCGCCAGCTGCGGACGGAGCGACGAGCCGGCGTCCCGAGCCGGAGCCGAACGCCGGAGATGCCGACTGGCTACGAACCCGGATCCTGCATGAGGATGCGGCGCTCCTGGTCCTGAACAAGCCGGCCGGGCTCGCGGTCCAGGGCGGCACCAGGACCACACGCCATCTGGATGGCATGCTCGCGGCCCTGGCCGCAGGCGGCGAGCGGCCGCGCCTCGTGCACCGGCTCGATCGCGACACCAGCGGGCTCTTGGTGGTCGCCCGGACCGCGCCCGCCGCCGCCAGGCTGACCGCGGCCTTCCGCCACCATCAGGTGGACAAGCTCTACTGGGCGCTGGTGGTCGGCCGGCCGCCGGCGGCCGAAGGCGTGGTCGACCGGCCGTTGGCCAAGCAAGCCGGTGGTCGCGGCGAGCGCATCGCAGGCGCGGCCGACGGTCAGCCGGCGCGCACCCGCTACCGGACCGTCGCCCGCGCCGGCAAGATCGCGAGCTGGCTCGCCCTCCAGCCGCTGACCGGGCGCACCCATCAGCTGCGCGTGCATTGCACCTTGCTCGGGACCCCGATTCTCGGCGATCGCAAATACGGCGGCGCGGCCGCCGGTCCGGCCGGCGCGCCCGCGGGGCTGATGCTGCATGCCCGCGAGATCCGCCTGCCGCATCCGGACGGCGGCCACCTGGCGCTGACCGCGCCGCTCGAGCCGGCGGTGCGCGCCGGGTTCGCATGGCTCGGCTTCGAGCCGGACCCGGAGCTGCCGGGCGCGCGCCTCGCCGACTTCGATCCGATTTGACGGCCGGCATGATCCGACTGATTGTCTTCGACTGTGACGGGACCCTGGTCGACAGCCAGCATGTGATCGTGGCCGCGGTCGAGCGGGCGTTTCGGGCGCAGGGTCTGGTGCCGCCGACGGCAGCGGCCGTGCATGCGGCGATCGGCCTGTCGCTCGAGGTCGCGATCGCCACCTGGCGGCCGGTGGCGGAGCTTGCCGAGCGCACGCTGCTGGTCGAGGCCTATCGCACCGCTTGGCGGGCGCTGCGGGATGAGCACGGCGTGCACGAGGCGCTCTATCCGGGCGCGCTCCCGACCCTGATGGAGCTCGACCGGCAGGGCCATCTGCTCGGCATCGCGACCGGCAAGTCGCGCCCCGGGCTGTTGAGCGTGCTCGACCATCACGGGCTCACGTCCCTGTTTGCGAGCCTGCAGACCGCCGATCGCCACCCGAGCAAGCCGCATCCGAGCATGCTCGAGGCGGCGATGCGCGAGACCGGCAGCACCGCCGATGAGACCCTGATGGTCGGCGACAGCAGCTACGACATGGCGATGGCGCGGGCCGCCGGGGTTGCTGCGATCGGCGTGGCCTGGGGCTATCAGCCGGTGGAAAACCTGATCGCAGCGGGGGCGACGACCATCCTCGAGCGCTTCGAGGATCTGCTCGATCTGGCGCCGGGCGGCGCTCCGTGAAGCGCTTCTACCAGCGGGTCGAGGTCGCCGCCGAGGATGGGCAGCATCGCCTGCTGCTCGACGGCCGGCCGCTCCGCACCCCGGCCAAGCGGACCTTGCTGCTGCCGTCGGCGGCGCTCGCCGCCGCGGTCGCCGCCGAATGGCTGGCGCAGGCCGACACCATCGAGCCGACCACCATGCCCCTGACTCGGCTGGCGAGCACGGCCCAGGATCGCCTGCCCGGGCTGCGCGCGGCCGCGACCCTCGAGCTGGTCGAGTACGCCGCGACCGATCTCCTCTGCTACCGGGCCGCCGCCCCGCTCGATCTGGTGGAGCGGCAACGGCGGGCCTGGCAGCCGTTGCTGGAGTGGGCCGCGAGCTGCTATGGCGCCCGGCTGAGGATGACCACGTCGGTCCTGCCGGTCGAGCAGCCGGCGGTCGCGCTGCAGCGCCTGCGGGCAGCGGTCGAGGCTCTGGACGACTGGCCCCTGGTCGGACTGCATGCGGCGACCACCGCGCTCGGCTCGCTGATCCTGGGCCTCGCTTTGGCAGACGGCCGGATCAATGCCGGGGAGGCCTTGGCCGCGAGCCTGCTCGACGAGATGTTCGAGATCGAGCGCTGGGGCCCTGATGCCGAGAGCGAGCGCCGGCACGCGGCGCTGCGGCGTGACATCGAGGCGGCGGCGGGGTTCCTCGGCGCGCTCACTGCCGGGTCGGACTAGGCCCGGCGATCGTCGGGGTTCGGTCTAAGGGTCCATAGGTGCGGCCATGGGAGCGATCGAGGCGTAGCCGAGTGGCGGTAGAACGAGCCCCTGACGGCAATCGGCCCGCCAGCCATCGCCGGGCAACGCACCGCGCGGCGAGGTACAACCGATCGCCACGGGGCCGCCCGTTGCACCCGGCTCGATCTGGGCCAGGGCGGGCTCGAGGGCGGCTTGCGTGGGGATCGGCTCGGCCGGCGGAAGCCCCCAAATCTCAGGTAGCTGCGGCAGCACGATGCGGCCATTGGCCGCCGCCTCGCTGATCTCGCCCCGCCGGTCCTCCTTGACCGCGAGCATGATCTCGGCGGCGTAGCGGGCCTGGCGGTCGGCAGCGGCCTGAAACGGGACCGAAGATCTGGGCGCGAACTGGAGGCAGGCGCCGAGCATGGCCAGCGGTGCCAGGATGACGATGCTTGCAGACGACCGGCCCATGCGCTGCGATCCCCTTCCCGACGGCGGCGGTGGTTCGCGGAATTCATGGGCCGCTAAGGTTAATAAGTCGTTGAGCCGGCCTCCGACCGCCGGCTGGACCGCGATCGGAGGAACAGAGCGTGGCGGTCGCGCGACCTCACGCGCGAGTTGAAATCACGGGTGATCTGGGCAAGTTTACCGCCAGCCATCCAGAGGTTCGATCGATGCCGGCCCACGGGTCGAAGGTGGTGATCTATGCGGCGCTTGGCGCCAACGCACTGATCGCGCTCACCAAGTTCGCCGCCGCCGCGGTCACGGGCAGCTCGGCGATGCTGAGCGAGGCGGTGCATTCGGTAGTCGATACCGGCAATCAGGGCCTTTTGCTGTATGGCCTCTGGCGCTCGACGCGACCGCCCGACCAGCGGCATCCGTTCGGCTACGGCCGGGAGCTGTACTTCTGGTCGTTCGTCGTGGCGCTCTTGATCTTCGCCGGCGGCGCCGGGGTCTCGCTGTACGAGGGGCTGCACAAGCTGCAGGATCCGACCCCGGTGACCCACGCCTACGTCAACTACGTGGTGATCGCCCTCGCCATGCTGTTCGAAGGCGTCGGCTGGACCTTTGCGTTCCGGGCCTTCCGGGCGGTCAAGGGCGGGCGCAGCTATCTCGAGGCGGTGCGCCTGAGCAAGGACCCGGCGGTGTTCACGGTGCTGTTTGAGGACAGCGCCGCCCTGCTCGGCCTGGTCGTGGCGCTCGTCGGCATCGGGCTCGGCGAGTGGCTCGAGCGGCCGGCCCTCGATGGTGTCGCCTCGATCGGCATCGCGCTGATCCTGGGCGCGACCGCCGTCTGGCTCGCCTACGAGTGCAAGGGCCTCTTGATCGGCGAGGGCGTGCTGCCGGAGGTGCGCCTTGGCATCGAGCGGATCGTCGCCGGACAGCCCGGCATCCTCCGCGTCAACGAGCACCGCAGCGTTCACCTCGGACCCGACGAGGTGCTCTTGAACCTCAGCCTCGACTTCGCGAGCGATCTCTCGGCCGACCAGGTCGAGGCCGCGATCAGCGAGCTCGAGCGCCGCATCAAGGCTGCCTATCCGGAGGTCAAGCGGGTGTTCATCGAGGCCCAGAGCTGGCGCGCGCACCGCGCCGCGCTGGCGGAGCCGTGACCACTCGCGCCTCACCCAGCTGGAAGGACAAGACGATGGCGCTCGAGGATGGCCTGATCTGCGCCTACGCTCTCGATGGCCGGGGTGGCGGGCGCGAGGTCGGCTGGCCGGAGATCCGCCGCTGGCGATCCGCGGACGGCCCGCTCTGGGTGCATCTGGACCGGACCGGGCGCGAGAGCCGGCGCTGGCTGCGCGAGGACGGCGGCATCGACCCGGTGATCGCGGACGGGCTGCTCGCCGAGGACGTCCGGCCGCGCGAGCTGCCGGTCGACGACGCGCTCCTGGTGACGCTGCGCGGCGTCAATCTCAATCCCGGCGCCGATCCCGAGGACATGGTCGCGGTCCGCATCTGGCTGGAGCCGGCGCGGATCGTGACCTTGCGCCATCGCCGGCTGACCGCCGTCAGCGATCTGCGTGAGGCCCTGGCCGAGGGCCGCGGGCCGCGCGGGCCTGGTGCCTTCCTGGCGATGCTTAGCGATCGCCTGATCGACCGCATGCGGCCGGTGATCGACGATCTGATCGATCGCATCGACGACCTCGAGGAGGCGGTGCTCCGCGAGCACAGCACCGAGCTCAGGCTCAGGATCGCCGGGCTGCGCCGTGAGGCGATCGCGCTCCGCCGCTATCTGGCGCCGCAGCGCGAAGTCATGGCCAGGCTGATGACCAGCCACGCGCCGTGGCTCGCGGCGGGCGACCGGGCGGTGCTCCGCGAGGTCGCCGACCGCACCACCCGTTTCGTCGAGGACCTCGATGCTGCGCGCGAGCGCGCGTCTGTGGTCCAGGACGAGCTCACCACGCGCCTGTCCGACCAGATGAACCGCACGATGTACCTGTTGACCGTGGTCGCGACCGTGCTCCTGCCGCCGAGCCTGATCACTGGCCTGCTTGGGATCAACGTCGGTGGCGTGCCCGGCACCGAGCAGCCCTGGGCGTTTCCGATCGTGATTGTCCTGCTCCTGGTCCTGGCGATCGTGGAGATCGTCGTGCTCCGCCGGCTGAGGTGGATCTGAGCTGGCGAGCGGCCATCGGGCCGGCCCGGAGGTCATGCGAATCGAGACCCAACGCCTGCTGCTGCGACCGCTCGCCATCGACGACGCGCCGGCGCTCGCGCGCCTGTTCGCCGGCGACTGGGAGACGATCAAGCAGACCGGCCGGATGCCCTGGCCGCCGACCGAGGCGGCGCTGCGCAAGTGGATCTCGGTCTATGTCGCGCCGGCCAGCCATTCGTTCCTGATGGCGAGCCGGAGAGATCGCGTGGCGATCGGCGGGATCGGCTTCGGCGGCGACGGCGGCACCGCCGAGCTCGGCTATGTGCTCGGCCGGCAGTTTTGGGGGCGGGGCTATGCGACCGAGGGCGTCGGCGCGATGCTGACGCACGCCGCCCTGGTCGGCTATCGCGTGCTCGAGGCGTTCAGCTTCATCGAGAATCCGGCCTCGGCGCGGGTGCTCGAGAAGGCGGGGTTCACCGACCTCGGGGTGTTCGAGCGGCACTACCCGGAGCGCGGTGGCCTGCGACAAGTGCGCCGCTTCACCCGGCGCCTGACCTTTGCACGCCGGCGCGGCTGAGAGTGCCGCCCTTCGCGGCCGGCGATGAACTGGTTATGTTGACCGCTCGAAGGGGGAGAGGAACGAGATGATGGACTACCGCAAGCTCGGCCGCAGCGGCCTCAAGGTGTCGCCGCTCTGCCTCGGTACGATGATGTTCGGCGGGCCGACCGACGAGCCGACCTCGGCCCGGATCATCGCCCGCGCCCGGGAGGCGGGGATCAACTTCATCGACACGGCGGACGCCTACGTCGAGGGCCGCTCGGAAGAGATCGTCGGCCGGGCGATCAAGGCCGGGCGCGGCGATTGGGTGCTGGCGACCAAGATGTGCAACGCCATGGGCCCGGGGCCGAACCGGGCCGGGCTGTCGCGGCGCTGGATGTTCCTCGCGTGCGACGCCTCGCTTGCGCGTCTCGGCAGCGACTGGATCGACATCCTCTACCTGCACAAGGAGGACCACGCCACGCCGCTCGAGGAGACGGTCGGGGCCATGGCCGACCTGATCCGAAGCGGCAAGGTGCGCTATTTCG
Organism: uncultured Alphaproteobacteria bacterium; assembly: GCA_963757395.1. Lineage (GTDB taxonomy): Bacteria > Pseudomonadota > Alphaproteobacteria > Geminicoccales > Geminicoccaceae > DATAOG01. The sequence continues at coordinate 166,409 of CAVWRK010000015.1, read as the reverse complement.
GGGTCTCCAACTACCGCAGCTGGCGGCTCGCCGAGATCTGCAACCTCTGCGATCGCGCCGGCATCGACCGGCCGATCGTCAGCCAGCCCTACTACAACGCCATGAACCGCATGCCCGAGGTCGAGCATCTGCCGGCCTGCGGCTACTACGGGCTCGGCGTCGTGCCCTACAGCCCGCTCGCCCGCGGCGTCCTGACCGGCAAGTACGACCCCGACGTGCCGCCGCCCCAAGGGACCCGCGGCGGCCGCCAGGACATGCGCATGATGCAGACCGAGTGGCGCCGCGAATCGCTCGTGATCGCAAAGGAGATCAAGGGCCACGCCGAGGCCAAGGGGATCACGCCGATCCAGTTCGCGTTCGCCTGGGTGCTGGACAACCGCCTGATCACGGCGGCGATCGCGGGCCCGCGCACGCTGGAGCAGCTCGAGGCCTATCTGCCGGCGCTCGACTATCGCTTCACGGCCGAGGACGAGGCGCTGGTCGACAGCCTGGTCGCGAGCGGCCATCCCTCCACCCCGGGCTTCAACGACCCGGCCTACCCGATCGAGGGCCGCCCGACCCGGACTGCGGCGGCGGCCTGACGATCGCCCCCCGATAGCATGAGCGCCGACCCGGTCACGGCGTGCCTGGCGGTGCCGTCGCTTCGCCACCGGACCTCCTATCTCGAGGCGCTGCGCGAAGGCTTTCACCTCGGCATCCCGCTGGCTGCAGACAGTCCGATGATCGCAGGCATCGAGGCCGACTTCGACGGTCATCTGCGGGCGATCACCGAGCCGGGCGCCGGCATCAGTCTGCCGAGCGGAGAGGTCGTCGGCGGGGAGCCGCACTCCCTGCTCTGGCTGGTCGAGGGCGAAGCGTTCATTGGCGAGGTCAACATCCGGCACGAGCTCACTGCTTGGCTCAGGCGGTCGGGCGGCCACGTCAGCTACACGGTCAGGCCGTCGCACCGGCGGCGCGGCTATGGCCGGCTGACCCTCGCCCTTGCGATCGAGGAATGTCGGCGGCTCGGGCTCGGGCGCGTGCTGGTCAATGCGCTCGAGGACAACCTGCCGTCGATCCGGATCATCGAGGCCAACGGCGGCCGGTTCGAGGACGTGATCGACGCTCCGAGCGGCGGCCGGTTGCGCCGCTACTGGATTTCGCTGTAGCTAGGGCCTCCGTTGCCGGCTGGCGGAGATCGCCCCTATCGGACCCCTCCCATGAACCCGTTGCCCGTGATCCTGGCCCGAGCCCTCGAGAAGTCGTATGGCCAGGTGCACGCCGTGCGCGGCATCGACTTCGAGGTCGAGCCCGGACAGTGCGTCGGCCTGCTCGGCCCGAACGGCGCCGGCAAGACCACGACCATGCGCATGATCATGGGCCTGACCACGCCGTCTGCCGGCGAGCTCACGGTGTTCGGCGTGCCGGTCGGTGCGATCCGGCGCGAGCACAAGGCGAGGATCGGCCTCGTGCCCCAGGACAACAACCTCGATCCGGACCTGTCGGTTCGCCAGAACCTCGAAGTCTACGGCCGCTACTTCAGCCTGCCGTCGGCCGCGATCGCCGAGCGCATCCCGGCGCTGCTCGCGTTCCTGCAGCTGGGCGATCGCGCCCAGAGCGGGGTCAACCAACTGTCCGGCGGGATGAAGCGCCGCCTCGTGATCGCGCGCGCGCTGATCAGCAACCCCGAGCTCGTGATCCTCGACGAGCCGACGACCGGCCTCGACCCGCAGGCGCGGGTCATGATCTGGAAGCGGCTGCTCGATCTTCGAAAACAGGGAAAAACCCTGCTGCTGACCACCCACTACATGGAGGAGGCGCAGCGGCTCTGTGACCAGATCATCGTCATCGACCAGGGCCGCATCCTCGACCGCGGCGCGCCCCAGGAACTGATCGACCGCCACGTCAAGGGCCACGTCTTCGAGGTCCAAAAGCCGCTGCCGGCCGGCTTTCGCGACGGCCGCTTCGAGCATGAGGACATCGGGGATGCCATCCTCTACTATGTCGAGACGCCGCGGAGCTTCATCCAGGACCTGCCGGAGGAGGTGGTCTACTGGCACCGCCAGGCCAATCTCGAGGACGTGTTTCTCCGTCTCACCGGCCGCCAGCTGCGAGAGAACTGATGTCAGAGGTCGTCGCGATTGCGACCCATTCGCTGGCGGTCTGCCGCCGCCAGTATCTGGTCTGGCGGAAGCTCATCTGGGCGTCGCTGACCACCAACGTCGCCAACCCGCTGCTCTTCCTGTTTGCCTTCGGCTTCGGGCTCGGCGCCGTCATCGACGACATGGGCGGGCTCCGCTACCTCGCCTTCGTGGTCCCGGGCATGATGGCCTATTCGGCGATGTTCGCGGCCAGCTTCGAGACCACGGTCGGCTCTTATGCCCGTTTCAACATGCTCAAGACCTGGGACGCCACGCTCGCGACCCCTGTGAGCCTCTTGGAGCTTCTGTTCGGCGAGGCTTTCTGGGCGGCGGCCAAGGCGCTGTTCTCGGCGGTCTGCGTGCTCGTGGTCGGCGCGATCTGGGGCGGCATCGGCTCACTCCCGGGCGCGTTGCTGAGCCTGCCGCTGATCTTCGTCGCCAGCTTCACCTTCGCCGCCTGCGGGCTTGCGGCCACGGCCCACGCCAAGACCTGGGAGTTCTTCAGCTATTTCTTCACCTTCTGGGTGACGCCGATGTTCGTGTTCTCGGGCGTGTTCTTCGGCGTCGACCGTTTTCCGAACTATGTCCAGCCGATCTCCTGGGTGCTGCCGATGACGCACTTGATCCAGGTGGTGCGGCCGCTGACCGCCGGCCAGCCGCTGGAGCTGTCCGCGAGCTTCGGCCATATCGCCTACCTGATCGTGCTGGGCGCGGTCGCCTTCGGCCTCGCCTATCGGCGCCTGCGCGCTCGCCTGTTCGACTAGCTGCCCCCGTCTGCGGCTCGCGATGATCTGAGCTTCCTCGACCGCTGAGCTGGTGATCGAGCGCGCGCCGCCCAGCTCAGGCGCTGGCGGCGACCGGCACCACCAGGACCGGGCAGGGCGCGTCGTGCAGCAGCTCCTTGGAGGTGCTGCCGTGCAGCCAGCGCTCGAGCAGGCCGCGGTGGTGGCTGCCGGTGATGATCAGCCCACAGCCGAGCTTCTTGGCCTCGCTCGCGATCTTCTCGGCCGCCGGGCCCTCGATCAGCAGGGCCGTGGTCGGCACGCCCGCCGCTCGCGGGCCCTCGCTCAAGCTGTGCAGCTGCTCGTGAGCCGCCCGCGCCCGCTTGGCCGCCATGTGGCGATCATAGGCATAGCCGACCTCGACATCTTCCGTATCCGCCGCTGGCGCCGCCTCGATCGTCTTGGGGCGGCCGACGAAGGCGGGCTCGGCCGGCATGACGTGGACCAGATAGAGCCTGGCGCCCAAGGCCTTGGCGTAGAGCTCGGCGACCTTCAAAAGGGGCTGATCGTCATCCGCCATCTCGACGGCAAGCAGGATCGCGGCAACGGTCATGGATCGGCTTCCGGGCCTGAGCGCGAGGGTGGACGGTAGCGCCGGCGGCCTTGACAAAGGCTGAACCCCAGGCGGCGGGACGCCCTCGATCGCCACCCGCCCGGACCGAGAAGCACGGGGCCGGCGTTCGGGGCGACGACATCGCCGCCCGGTTCCCTATATAACCTAACGCGGAGACCAGGTGAGGGAAAACGATCATGACCGCCTGCATCGTCGGCTGGAGTCATACGCCGTTCGGCAAGCACGAGGCTGAGGATGTCGAATCGTTGATCGTCAGGGTCGCGACCGGGGCCGTGGCCGATGCCGGGCTCGGCGTCCGGGACATCGACGAGGTCGTGCTCGGCCACTATGGTGGTGGCTTCAGCCCGCAGGGCTTCACGAGCTCGCTGGTCATGCAGGCGGACGATGCCTGGCGCTTCAAGCCCGCGACGCGGGTGGAAAACGCCTGCGCCACGGGCTCGGCCGCGATCCATCAGGGGCTGAAGTCGATCGCAGGCAGGCAGGCGCGCTTCGTGCTCGTGGTCGGGGTCGAGAAGATGACCGATCTGCCTGGGCCTGAAATCGCCAAGGCTTTGCTGAGCGCTGCCTACCTGAAGGAGGAGGGTGAGATCCTGGGCGGTTTCGCCGGCGTCTTCGGCCAGATCGCGCAACGCTATTTTCAGCGCCACGGTGATCAATCGGATGCGCTGGCCACGATCGCCGCCAAAAACCACAAGAACGGCTGCGCTAACCCGCTGGCCCAGCTCAGGAAGGACCTGGGCTTCGAGTTTTGCCGCAACGTATCGGAAAAAAACCCGCTGGTCGCCGGGCCGCTCAAGCGGACCGACTGCTCGCTGGTCTCGGACGGGGCGGCAGCCTTGGTCCTGACCGACGTCGAGACCGCGCTCGCCATGAAGAAGGCCGTAGTTTTCCGGGCCGCGGCCCAGGTCAACGATTTTCTGCCGATGAGCCGGCGCGACATCACGCTCTTCGAGGGTTGCACCGAGGCTTGGCGCAAAGCGTTGGCGAGCTCCCGTATCGAGTTGGAAAATCTGGATTTTGTCGAAACTCATGACTGTTTCACGATCGCCGAGCTGCTGGAATACGAGGCGATGGGGCTGACCGAGCGCGGGCAGGGGGCGCGGGCCGCGCTCGAGGGCTGGACCCAGAAGGACGGCCGGCTGCCGGTCAATCCCTCGGGCGGGCTCAAGGCCAAGGGCCACCCGATCGGGGCGACCGGGGTCTCGATGCACGTGCTCTCCGCGATGCAGCTGACCGGCAACGCGGGCGAGATGCAGATCAAGGAAGCGAAGCTCGGCGGCATCTTCAACATGGGCGGTGCTGCGGTCGCCAACTACGTCTCGATCCTCGAGCCGTTGCGGTAGGCGCTCCGGCCGGCCCGGCTGTTGGAGAGCACCGGACGAGCGCCGCGCCCGCTTGCCGCGCGTCTGGGGGTCGCTGCGGTCTTCGGGCTGAGCGGCTTCGGCTATGGCAGCTGGGTGCCGCGAATCGCGGAGATCCAGGACGAGCTCGGGTTGAGCGACGGGCAGCTTGGGGTGGCGCTGTTCATGGTCGCGGTCGGCGCGCTGCTCGCGATGCCGCTGGCTGGCGCCGCCGCGCATCGCTACGGCAGCCAAAAAGCGACCGCGACCACGGTCGTGCTCTACGGCCTGAGCCTGCCGGGGCTCGCGCTGGCACCGGGCCTGATCGGGCTCGGTATCGCGCTGTTCTGCATGGGGGCGGCCGGCGGCGTGTTGGACGTGTCGATGAACACCCAGGGCGTGGCCGTCGAGAAGCACGTCCGGCGGCCGATCATGTCGTCGCTGCACGGCATGTTCAGCCTCGGCGCGATGGCGGGTGCCGGGGCGACCGGCCTGGTCGCGACGGTCGGGCTGGGGCTCCTGCCGCATCTGCTGACGGTCGGCCTGCTGATCGCCGCGATCGGCCTCGCCGCCTGCCGGCCGATGCTGGGGGCGTCGGCCGAAGGCGGTGCCGCCGGTCCGGGTTTCGCGCGCCCGTCGCTGGCGCTTCTGCTCCCAGGCGTGGTGGCGCTCGCGGCGCTCCTGTCCGAGGGGGCCATCGGCGACTGGAGCTCGGTCTATCTCAGCGCCGGCCTCGGCGCCGGCACGACGATCGCGGCCGCGGCGTTTGCCGCCTTCTCGCTGATGATGGCGGGCGGCCGCTTCACCGGCGACCGGCTGGTCGCGCGGCTGGGCGGCGACCGTGTCGTGCGCGGCGGCGGCATGCTCGCCGCCCTTGGCCTTGGCCTGACGCTCGTGGTCGGCCATCCCGTGATCGCGGTCGTTGGCTTCGGCCTCGTCGGCGCCGGTCTGTCCTGCGTCTTCCCGGTGGTCCTCTCGGCCGCCACGCGCACGCCCGGAGTGACGCCGAGCGCTGCGATCGCGGCCGTCTGCACCGTCGGCTATCTGGGCTTCCTGGTCGGCCCGCCAGCGATTGGCGGCCTCGCCGAGCTGATCGGCCTGCCGGTGGCGCTCGGGCTCGTGGTCCTCCTTTGCGGCCTGATCGCGGCGATCGGCAGCCGGGCCCCGACCGCTGGGTCAGCCTGAGCCCAGTCCAAGATGGAGTTCCTGGTAGCTGATGGCGCGACGCGGGACGTCGATCGTGAGCAGGTCCTCGCCGATCACGACCGGGCCCGCGAAGTCGGCGCTGACCTCGGCGAGCAGGGCCCCGTGGTCGAAATCGACCGGCACGAAGTGGTTCAACAGCAGCATGCGCGCCCCGGTTCGGGTCGCAACCTTGCCGACCTCGGAGGAGAGGGTGTGGTAGGCAGCGACGTTCTCGAGGCCCTGATCGCTCAACCCGACGCGTCTGGCCAGCATGGCCTGGTGGAGAAAGCACTCGTGCACCAGCAGGTCGACGCCCGCGGCCGCACGCATGAGGTTGGCGCAGACCCTGGTGTCGCCCGAGAACGCGACCCGGCACCCGGCGGTCTCGAACAGAAAGCCGAACGCCGGCGCGACCGGACGGTGATCGACCTCGAAGGCGGTGATGCGAATCCCGTCCGCGTTCCAGATCGTGCCGGCCTCGAACTCGACGATCTCGAGCTCGAGGCCGACGGTCGAGGGCCGGCGCTCCCAGGCGATCCGTTGCGCCCGCTCGCTCTGCCAGACCGCCATGGTCGCTTCGATGAAGGTGCGGGTGCCCGCGGGCCCGAAGATCCGCTGCGGCCGGTCGCGACCCTGATGCCAGCTGGAGAGGATCAGCTGATAGAGGTCGACCAGGTGGTCGGAGTGCAGGTGGGTGAGCAACAGCGCGTCGATCTCGGCGCCCGAGCTGCCGGCGGCGACCAGACGTTGGGTGACGCCGGAGCCGCAATCGACCAGGAATGTCCGGCCGTCTGGCCGCACAAGGCTCGCCGGGCCGAGCCGCTCCGGGCTGACCTGCGGGCAGCCGGTGCCGAGCAGGGTGATGCGCATGCGCGCATCCTAGCATTACCGCGGCGATGCGCCATATTGCCAACGACCGGCATCCCCAGCCGGCATTCGGGGCCGCGGGTGCGCCGGCGGTCCGGTTCGCTGGCGAGGTGACGATGCGAACACTCGGCTTCCTGATCGTCATGCTCCTGGGGTTCGCAGCCCGGGCCGACCAGGCGCCCCTCCGTCTGATCCAGACCATCGCGCTGCCGGACGGCCGCGGCCGGATCGACCATATGGACCTGGATGCGGCCCGCCAGCGGCTGTTCGTCGCCGAGCTCGGCAACGATACGGTCGCCGTGGTCGACCTCAAGGCCGGCAAGCTGATCGGCCGGATCAAGGGCGTCGCTGAGCCCCAGGGGGTGGCCTTCGTGCCCGAGTTCGACCGGCTGTTCGTGAGCAGTGGCGAGACCGGCTCGGTCGCCAGCTTCGAGGGCGCCGCGCTCACACCCATGCAGGAGGTCGCGCTCGATAGCGATGCCGACAACATCCGCTATGACCCGACCGAGAGAGAGCTCTATGTCGGCTTTGGCAACGGCGGTCTCGGCCGATTGGCGGCGGTGAGCGGGTCGCGCATTGACGATGTGGCGCTTTCGGGACACCCGGAGTCGTTCCAGCTCCAGTCGGCCGGATCTTTGATCTTCGTCAACGTGCCGGATGCCGGCGACATCGAGGTCGTCGATCGCGCCGACGGCTCGAAAATCGCGAGCTGGCCCCTGTCCGGCGCCCGGGCCAATTTCCCGATGGCGCTCGACGAGCCGGACAATCGGCTGGTCGTCGCCGCCCGCGCCCCGGCCGCGCTGCTGGTACTCGACACCGGGACCGGCAAGGAAGTGGCCCGGACCGGGAGCTGCCGCGACGCTGACGACATCTTCTTCGACGCCCGGCGCCGGCAGCTCTACGTCTCCTGCGGCGAGGGCGTGCTCGATGTGTTGTCTCTGGCCGACGCGACGCCTAAGCGCATCGCTGTGATCGCGACCGCCGTTGGCGCCAGGACCTCGCTGTTCGTGCCCGACCAGGATCGCCTCTACGTGGCGGTTCCGCGTCGGGGCGCCCAAGAGGCCGAGATCCTGGTCTACCAGCCCATGCCTTGAGCGCGGTCGCGCCGGCGCTGCAGCGTCAGCCGTGGCGGAGCACGACCGTCTTCAGGGTCGAGCCACCAAAGAGGGCCTCGAAGCCCTGCTTGTGGCCGAAGCCCGAGCCCTTCATGCCGCCGAGCGGCAGCTCGCCGCCGTCGGCGCCATAGGTGTTGACGAACACCTGGCCGGCTTTGAGGGCGTGCGCCAGGCGCAGCTGGCGGCCGCCGTCGCGGGTCCAGACCCCGGCCACCGGACCGCGGGGGAAGCCGTTGGCGATCCGGATCGCCTCGTCCTCGTCTTGAAAGCGGATCGCGACCAACACCGGACCGAAGATCTCCTCCCCGGCCAGCGGATGCTCGGGCAACACGTCGCCGAACAGGGTCGGCTTGACGAAGAAGCCGCCGTCCGGCGTGTTGGGCGCGATCTTGCCCTCGGCCAGCAACAGCAGGCGGTCGCGGTGCGCCTGGCCCAGAGACCCCTGGACGCGCTCCAGCTGGCGCGCGTTGATCAACGGCCCGCAATCGAGGTCGCGCTCGGCGGCGCCGACATCCAGGATGTGAAAGCGCTCGGCGACGGCGCCGACGAAGGCGTCGTAGATCCGGTCCTCGACCAGCAGGCGGGAGCCGGCCGAGCAGCTCTGGACCGCGGCATTGACGGTCACCGGCAGCGCTTGGTCGAGATCGGCGTCGGCGAACACCAGCTGCGACGACTTGACGCCGAGTTCCAGGGTCACTGGGCGACCGTGTTCGGCCGCCGCCTGCTGCACCCGGCAGGCGACCGCGCGCGAGCCGGTGAACGCGAGGTGATCGATGCCGGGATGGGCGGCGAGCGCGGCGCCTGCCTCCTCGCCGTAGCCGGGGACGATGTTGAGCACACCGGGTGGCAGGCCCGCCTCGAGCGCCAGGCGGCCGACCTCGAGGACGCTGAGCGAGGCGTCCTCGGAGGGCTTGAGCACGCAGGCGTTGCCCATGGCGAGCGCCGCGCCGAGGCTCCGTCCCAGGATCTGCATCGGCGAGTTCCAGGGGATGATGTGGCCGGTGACACCATGGGGCTCGTGGAAGGTCAGCACCGTCGTGCCGGTCTGGGAGGGGATCGTGGCGCCGTGGACCTTGTCGGCGGCGCCGCCATAGAACTCGAGGTAATGGGCGAGGGCCAGCGCATCGGCGCGCGCCTGCCGGAGCAGTTTGCCGACGTCCCGCGCCTCGAGCCGGGCGAGCGGCTCGACCCGCTCTTGCAGCAGCTGGCCGAGGCGCGTGAGGATGCGACCGCGCTCGAACGCCGGCATCCGGCCCCAGTCACCCTCGAGCGCGGCATGGGCGGCCTCGACCGCAGCGTCGATGTCGATCGCGGTCCCACGGGCGAGCTCGGCGAAGACTGTGCCGTCACTCGGATTGACCACGGGGATGGTCTGCCCGCCGCGGGCTTCCCGCCAATCGCCGTCGACCAGGATCTGCCCTTGCATCATCGTGCTTCAGCTCCTGTCGCCCGTTGGCTCGACCGGCCGTTCCACGACCCACGATTGTGTAGCTCACGATCGAGCAGCGCCCTTGTGTCGGCCCCGGCCAATCGGGTCAAGCCGGATCGGCCGCCGGCGAGCCATCGGCACCAGCGCTGGTCTTAAACCCAAAGAGCAAACAATCGCTTGTCCGCGGTACGATTTTGTCGATCCAACCGGCCCCACAGCCCACAACGTCCTGGCCCTCAGCGGCGCCGGCCTCTATTCTCAGGCCGAGCATGCGCGGTCGTGTGGCGCGACATGAGGGCCACCCAAGATGGCAGCCAAGGTCGTCTTGATCAGCACCGGTGGGACCATCGCCTCGCGCTTCGACGCGGCGTCCGACCGGACGCTCGCCTCGGCTCGTGGCGAGGATCTGCTCGCGCAGGCGCCCGAGCTCGCGACAATCTGCGACCTGGAGATCGATGACTTCGCGACCGTGTCGAGCTTCGACATGTCGGTCGAGGTCGCGTTCAGGCTCGCAGAGCGGATCAACCGGCAGCTCGCTCGCCCCAAGGTCGCGGGCGTGGTCGTCACCCATGGCACCGACACCATGGAGGAGAGCTGCTATCTGGCCGATCTGCTGCTTCGGTCCGACAAGCCGGCGGTGTTCACGGGCGCCCAGCGGGCGCACGACGATCCGCTCCCGGATGGGCCCAAGAACCTGCTGAGCGCCGCCCGGACGGCGGTGGCACCCGAGGCCGTGGGACTCGGCGCCGTGATCTGCTTCGCCGACCAGATCCACGCCGCGCGCGACGTCACCAAGCTCAGCGCCAGCGCGCTGGCCACCTTCCAGTCCTATGACAAGGGCGCGCTCGGCGAGGTCGACGGTACGCGGGTGATCCTGCACCGCCGCCCGCTACGCCGGCGGACCTTCGAGCTCGATCGGATGCCGGAGCTGCAGGTGCCGCTGTTCCGGCTGACCCTCGGCTTCGACGTCCGGATCATCGAGCTGGCGCTCGACCTCGGCCTGGACGGGCTGGTGATCGAGGCCTTCGGCCGCGGCAACGGGCCGGCGGCGCTGGTGCGGGTGGTCGAGCGGGCGGTCGGGACCGGCTTGCCGGTGGTGATCACCTCGCGCTGCCCGACCGGGCGCGTCGAACCGATTTACGGCAAGGGCGGCGGCAAGGACCTGCTCGACGCCGGCGCAATCTTCGCGGGCGACCTCAGGGGGCCGAAGGCGCGCCTCTTGCTCATGGTGCTGCTCGCGGCGCCGGAGACCCGGGCGCAGATCGCCGAGCTGTTCGCCGAACTGGCGCCTTAGGGCTGGGCCCGGGTCACGGGCTGCGTGCCGGTGACCGCCCTGATCCTTTGCGTCTTCGTCGCTGTCTATGTCGGCATGGCGATCGGCCGCTGGCCGGGGCTGAAGGTCGATCGCACCGGCATCGCGCTCCTCGGCGCGATCACGCTCTACGCCTTCGACGCGGTCGACGGGCCGGCCGTCCTCACGGCGATCGACGTGCCGACGATCGTCATCCTGTTCGGGCTGATGATCCTCTCGGCGCAGTTCGCGGTCTGCGGCTTCTACGACTGGTGCTCGCATCGGATCGCGACCGCCGAGGCGTCGCCTGCCGCCCTGCTCGCGGTCACGGTCGTCATCGCGGGCGTGCTCTCGGCGGTGCTGGCCAACGACGTCGTGGTGTTCGCCATGACGCCGATGCTCTGCGCCGGGCTCGTGCAGCGCGGCCTCGACCCGCGGCCCTTCGTGATCGGGCTCGCAGGCGGTGCCAATGCCGGCTCGGCCGCGACGATCATCGGCAATCCGCAGAACATCCTGATCGGCGAGGTCGGCCGGCTCGATTTCTGGGAGTTTCTCGCGGCCTGCGGGCCACCGGCCCTCGTCGCGCTCGCTTGCGTCTACGTCGTCGTCTGGTGGCAGTGGCGAAAGCGCTTCGAGGCCGGTGGGGACCGCTCCGAGGGGCTGCCGCCGCCGGCGCTCGATCGCCTGGGGCTCGCCAAAGCGACCTTCGCCGCGGTCCTGCTGCTGGCTTTGTTCGCGACCGGGGTCGCGCACGTCACGGGCGTGCTTCTGGTCGCGGGCTATCTGCTGATCAGCCGGCGGCTCGCGAGCCGGACAATGCTTGGCCTGGTCGACTGGCACCTGCTGGTGCTGTTCTGCGGCCTGTTCGTGGTCACTCACGCGCTCGATACCACCGGCCTGCCCGATCGGGCGGTCCTCTGGCTCGAGCATCAAGGACTGCACCCCGAGCGCCTCCTGGTGATGGCGCCCTTGACCTTGCTCGGCGCCAACACCATCGGCAACGTGCCGCTGGTCATGCTCCTGCTCTCGACTCTGCACCAGCTGGGCGAGGGCGCCTTTTACACGCTCGCCGTGCTGTCGACCCTGGCCGGCAACCTCCTGGTGATCGGCAGCCTCGCCAACATCATCGCGCTCGAGCGCGCGGCCGAGGCGGGCTTGCGCCTGTCGTTCCTCGAGCACGCGAGGTGCGGCGTGCCGATGACCCTGCTGTCGTTCGTGCTCGCCTTGATCTGGCTCCTCGCCATGGGTCACCTCCCACGCTAGGCGACCTCACGCCGTGCCCAGGCCGCCCTATCGTCTCCCGAGCTTCGGCAACCGGAAGGGGCGGCGTTCATGATGGCCGATCGGGTCGGCAAGCTCGGGACCGGGGGGCGGGTCTGGCCCGGCGGCTGAGCCAAGCCTATGATCGACACCCCGCGCCTCGCGCGCAGGGCGTCGAGAGTCCACCGCGCGCAGAAAGTGGAGAAAAAGGATGGCCGCGACCGCCGAGACGGCAGCTAAATCGACGCAACCGCTCGATCCGAGCTTCCCGCGAGGACCATTCACGATCGCCAAGGGCGAGGGCGCCGGGTGGCGGGTCGGCCTCCGGCCGCATTTCGAGTACCGCGATCTCGGCATCGACCAGGCGACCGAGGGCAAGGTCCTGGCGCAGGTGATCCGCGCCCGGCAGCCCTGTGACGGGCCTGGCGACGAGCACGCGCACGTGCTGGATTTCCAGATGGTCTACATCCTCAGGGGCTGGATGAAGACCCGGTTCGTGGGGGTCGGCGAGCGCACCCTCGAGGCGGGCGACTGCATGTACCAGCGGCCCGGCATCGCCCATCGGGTGCTCGACTACGCGGATGATCTGGAGGTGCTCGAGATCACCATACCGGCCGATTTCGAGACCGAGACCAGGGCGCCTTAGGTCGAGATTCGAGGTTCGATTCCAGGTCTTTGGGCGCTGGCCGCGGCCGGTGGGGAGTCGCTGGCGCCGGGATCGGGCCTTCTGGGCCAGGCGCGCTTCATGCAGAGCCATTGCTGCGGCCGTTCGCGGATCCACTGCTCAAACAGCCGGTTGACCTCGCGCATCATCTGAATGGCTTGATCCTTGTCCGACGCGAGCGCGGGGTCCGGCCGCACCGGCTCGTAAACGGTGAGGCGAAAGCGGGCGTTGCCACGTCGCTCGACGCGGACCGGGATCAGGTCACAACCGAAGCGCAGGGCGAGCCGGGCCGGGGCGAGGGTCGTCCACTTGTCGAGACCGAAGAACGAGATCGGAGCGCCGTCGTCGTCGCGCGCGTCCACCACCAAGCCGACCGATCGGCCTTCGCTGAGTTCACGGATCAGGGGCCGCGCCCCTTGGTCGAGGCTCACCAGCCCGCAACCTAAAGCTTCGCGCCGGCGCCGGAACATCCGGTCGATGAACGGATTCCTGCTCGGGGCGTAGATGGTGGTCATGAGGATACCCTGTCGACCGGCCGCGGCGCCAGGCAGCTCCCAATTGCCCACGTGCGCGGTGACGAACACCCCATGCCGCCGGCCGGCGCGGTAGTCATCCAGGTCCCACCCTTCCACGAACTCGAAGTGATCGTCGAAATGGTCGTGGCAGATCACTTTGAGGTGGGGGTACTCACCGAGGACGGCCCCGGCGTTGGCCCAGACCGCGCGGAGGAGGGCGTCGCGCTCGGTCTTGGCGAGCTCAGGGAAGGCGAGATCGAGATTGCGCCGCACATGGGCGCTCTTGCCCAGGCGCGGCCCGATCATCTCGAACAGGCGCCGGCCGAAAGCGGACGCCGCGCGCGGCCCGAGCACGGCGCAGACCTGCCAGAACAGCTGGAGCAGGCCCGCCTCGACGCGCCACCGGGCTCGTTGCAGCGCCGGCACGCGGTCGATCTGCTTGCGTAGTGCACTGCCTAAGAACAGCGCCGTCACTGTAGCGCGTCTCCCGTAAGTTGGTCCAAGCGATCAGAGCTCGCCCGGTCGAACGAGACCCGGTCGTCGGTCACGCCAGCGGCGCCGAGCTGCCGGGCCGGTATGCCGATCAAGGGTCAAAACGTCGTATCAGCGCGTGCCCAGCCGGGGTCGCTCGACCATATGCGCCGGCGCGCGGTCCGGCCCTGGCCCCGATCGGCTCGCGATGTTGCGATGCCCGAACGACCCGGCTGTAGGTCGACATCGACGGATCGAAAATGAACTTGAGCAGAACGCCCGTCCACGAGCGGTACGATTTCAAGTTGTCGTAATATTCTGTAGCGACCGCTCTCAGCTTTGGCAGGTTGTTCCAAGAAATCCCGGCGAAATCATGGTGCTCGTTATGGTAACCCATGTTGAAGCAGGTTCTGTTCAGCGGGCCGTAGTAGGAATAAGTTTCTTGTCCCTTCTTGGTCTCGTAATGCTCCTGAATCCAACGTCCGCCGACCGGGTGGAGACCCAGGGCGAAGAACGTGGACAAGGCCAGATAGGCGAGCGCTTGGGGCCCGAGCGCCCAGTACACGAAGACGTCCACGGCGACGACGACGATCAGGTTCGTAACGATCCAGGTATCGAGCGCTTTCACGCCTTTCACCTTGAGCGGCCGCAGCGCTTGCGACAGCCCGAGCAGGGCGACCCAGAGCGCCTTGCGCCAAGCCGAATCGCGGACCAAGCGGCCCTCAGCGTGGCACACGATGTCAGGGTCCATTTCGTATTGGCCGAGATGTTGATGGTGCAACAGATGATATTTGCGAAAGGCCATAGCGCTCGGAAATGCGAGGGCAAAGTCGCAGACTATACCAAGAATATTATTGTATGTTTTCTTCCGGAATACAAGGTTGTGGGTGCATTCGTGGATGAGAACGTAGAGAGCGTGATTGACGAAGGCGCCGAAGACATAGGCAGCGACAAAGATCCAGAGCCACGACAGGTCGCGCATCGAATACGCCGCGAGCCACTGAACTGCGACCAGACCGACGACCCAGAGCGCCGACGCCGGGTTGGCCCCCATGAGCTTCCGGACTTCGGGGTGCTTGGCGAGGATCTCGCGTGCACGTTGCCGGTGCACCGGATGGCCATCCATGTGGCTGAACTCGAGGGGCATCACTGGGTCCTGTGCGGCGAGGCTCCTAGGCGGTCTACCCAAGATCCTCCACGATAGGAAGCTATCACGAGGGTTGGGCAGCGACAATCCACCTTCAACTGGGGTCGGAGGCGCACGCCGACAAGGCGCCACTTCACCGGCGCGAGCCAACGCCGTAGTCTCCCAGAACCACACATCGGGGGAGAAAGCCATGGCAACGCTGATCAGGAACGGCCGGATCGTGACCGCGGAGAGCGAGTTCCAGGGCGACATCCTGATCGAGGCCGGCAAGGTCCGGATGCTCGGCCAGGGCCTGCCGGCGCCGACGGATGCCGAGGTCCACGACGCTAGCGGGCTCCTGGTGATGCCGGGCGCGGTCGACGTCCACACTCATCTGGACTGGGAGTTCGGCAGCGCGCGCACGGTCGACACCTTCGGCACCGGCACGATGGCCGCGGCGTTCGGCGGCACCACCAGCGTGATCGACTTCGCCAACCAGAGCCATGGCGCAAGCCCGCTCGCCGGCCTCGAGGACTGGCACCGGCGCTCGGCCAGCCGGTGCGTCGACGTCGGCGCCCACATGATCATCCTCGACCCGTTTCCGCAGGCGTTGGCGGACCTCAAGACCCTCGCGCGCGACGAGGGGGTCACCAGCTTCAAGCTGTTCATGGCCTACCCGAACGTGCTCATGGTCGACGACGGCGTCTGCTTCTATGTCATGCGCGAGGCGGCCAAGCACGGCGCCGTCGTCTGCGTCCACGCCGAGAACGGCTACGCGATCAACGTCCTGGTCCAGGAGGCCGTCCAAGCCGGCCAGCGCGCGCCAAAATATCACTACCTGACCCGCCCGCCCGAACTCGAGGGCGAGGCCACCGCGCGGGCCATCACGCTCGCGGAGTACGCGGGCGCCCCCCTCTACGTGGTCCACGTCACCTGCAGCCAGGCGCTCGCTGCGGTCGCCGCCGCCAAGGACCGCTCCGACCTGATTCACGGCGAGACCTGCACCCAGTATCTCGTTCTCACCCATCAGGAATTGGAGCGGCCCGGCTTCGAGGGCGCGAAGTACGTCTTCACCCCGCCGCTCCGCAGCCAGGCGCACCAGGACGAGCTCTGGCGCGGCCTCGCGCGCGGTGATCTCTCCGTCGTCTCGACCGACCACTGCCCGTTCTGCTTCGAGGAGCAGCCCTACGGCCTGAAGTTCAGCAAACGCCAGGGCGAGGCAGAAGGATTTTCGAAGATTCCGAACGGCGGCCCGGGCATCGAGCACCGTTTTTCGGTATTCTTCGATGGTGCTGTAAAAAAACGTGGCATGTCCTTGAGCAAGTTCGTCGAATTGGTCGCGACCAACCCCGCCAAGCTGTTCGGCATTTTTCCGAAGAAGGGCACTCTCGCGGTCGGGTCCGATGCGGACATCGTCATTTTCGACCCCGAGGAACGCTGGACGATCCGCGCCGAGGGCCAGCGCTCCCGCGTCGACTATTCGCTGTTCGAAGGCTTCGAGGTCCAGGGCCGCGTCAAGAAGACCTTCCTGCGCGGCACCCTGATCGTCGACGGCGACCACTTCCTCGGCCGCGAAGGCATGGGCGAATTTCTCAGGCGCGGCGAGAGCGGGCGGTTGTGACGATCGGCCCTTCGCTCGACGATGACGCGGCAGGTGAGTGCCTATGCTCGCTCGCAGGATGACAGCGGATCGAGACCATGACCAAGCTGAAGGTGCGAGCTCCGGTGGCGGCGCGCCGACTACGAAGCGGACTTCTTCGCCCGGACTCAGGAGCAGGCGCAGATGCTGCGGGCACGCGCTAGCTAACGGTCGCGCTCGACTGGGGCAATCTTGCCGAGGAGATCGGCTCCATGGGCTGGCGCGACCGGCGCAAGCTGGAGAGCCGGTTTCGCCGCATTCTCCACCATCTCCTGAAATGGCGGGCGCAGCCCGGCCTGCGCAGCCCGAGCTGGCAACGCACGCTGCGCGAACAGCGACGCCAAGCCGGGAAGCTGCTCTACCCGGACGCGCTCGCCCACGCGCTCGCCGAAACCGGCCTGCGGCCACAGCCGTTTCCCATCGCCTGCCCGTTCACGACCGAGCAGATCCTCGACCCGGGCTACCTGCCTGAGGACGATGGCTGCACAAAAGAGACCCCTGAGACTCTAGGACTCTAGAGGTATCGTTTGCGCTCGATGATGAACTCGTCATGGCGCAACGCGACCCGATCGAGCAGGTCGCCGATCCGGCGCCTGACATCGATCGTGGAGACCTTCTCGACCATGCAACTACAATGCGCTCGTTGGTCTGGGCAAACGACACCAGCGTCAGTGCGCCCAGGCGCCGCGCTACGCCGCCATCAAGCGGCAGGGCGGGGCCCGTGTCTCCCGCCCCGCCGTCCCATGAAGTCCGGAAAGACTCAGTTCTCGACCTGCTTCTCGTAGGATTCGAGGATGTCGTCGAAGTACGGGCCGATCGGGAAGGCTTTGCCTTTCGAGGCCAGGTCCTCGGGCGTCACGTCGGCGAACAGCTTGTTCCAGGTCGCCTGATCGATCGCGCTCTGGATGTTCTGGGCGTCGATGCCCGGGTACCAGTTGAACTTCTTGACGATGCCCTCGGCCTGGACCTCGGGCGAGGTCGCCAGCGCGATGAACTCGCGCGCGAGCTCGGGCTGGGCGGCCTTGGCCGGGGTCACGTAGTACATCGGCTGGCCGGGCATGCCGGGGTCGATCAGCTTGAGCTTCATGTTCGGCGGAATCCGCCCGTCCGCCTGCCAGGTGTAGAACATGTCGACCCAGACCGGGCCCATCGCGATCTCGCCCCGGTTCAGCATGTCGAGGGTGCCGGCGTTGCCGGGGGTCAGCGTCACGTTCTTGTTGAAATCCTTGAGCTCGGCCAGCGCCGGCGCCCAGTCCTGCTCGACCGACTTGTCGTAGGGGCCGTCCTGCAGCTTGTCCGCCTCGCCGGTGTTGGCGTACATCCAGCCGACCACGAAGCTCACCCCGGACATGCCGTTCTTGATGCCATTGTAGCCGAACTGGTTGGGGTGTGCCTTGACCCAGTCGACCAGGGCGGCGTAGGAGGCCGGCGGCTCGGACACCAGGTCCGGATTGTAGGCGAGCGCCGTCTGGCTGTGGAACATCGGCATGACGAAGCCGTCGACGTCGGTGCCGAGCGCATTCTTCGCGGTATCCCGGGTGACCAGCTTGCCGGTGTCGATCTGGTCCCGGTACTTGGCGAGCAGGTCCTCCTGGACCATCTGGCCTGCCATCTTCTGGTGCACGACCGCGACGTCGACGTCCCAAGCCGCCGTGCCGGCCGCCTTCTGGGCCTCGAGCTTCTCGTAGATCTTCTGCGAGCCGGCATCGCCCGGGCCGGTGCCGCTGACCTGCACTCTTACGCCCGGGTGGGTCGCCTCGAACTTGGGCCCGAGATAGTCGGTGACGTAGTCGACCATGTTCTCGGAGCCGGCCGTGATCACGTTGAGCACGGTCTCGGCCGAGGCCCCGGTCGACAGACCCGCCAGGAGCGCCAGCGCGGCCGCGCCGGAAAGCCCCGCACCATTCAGCCATATACGCCGTTGCATCGCAGTCTCCCTTTTCCTGACTCGCCCTCGGACGCCGGGATCATCGGGCCCGCCGCGCACCGAGCGCATTTTTTCAGCGCTCTTCGATTCGTCCATCACCTAGCACATCGGCCGGGCGACCGCCATCGCGACCCCCCACAGCGGGCGTCGCCGGCGGCATAGCCGGCGATTGCGACCGGCGCGTGACAGCGCCGGCGCGCTCAACCCGCCGGGTCCCGGTCGAGCCGGTAGACCAGGCTCAGCGCCTCGTCCTGCGCATCCCAAAAGGATTCGACCGGCTGGAACCCGAACCGCTCGTAGAAACGACGCGCCGGCTGGTTCTCGGCGAACACGTGCAGGGTGATCGGTTCCGGACGCCGCTCCAGCATGGCCTCGAGCAGGAGGCGGCCGAGGCCGGTCCGCTGATGGTCCGGGTCGACGAACAGCTGATCGACGTGCGACCCGATCGCCGCCAGATAGGCAACGATCGCGCCGTCGACAGTCACGACCCGGCCCCAGTCCCACCCGCAGAGCTTGCCGGCGTACCAGCACCGCACCTCCTCAAGGGTGTAGGACCAGCTCAGAAAACGGTAGGCGATCCGGCAGGCCCGCCAGTGCACCCGGCTGACGCCATCCAGATCCGCGGCCGCAAGCGGCCGGAGCGTGCGGATCGGAGCCAGGCCCCGCCCGGCGGGCGCGCTCACGGTCGCGGGGCGGCGGCCGCCGCCGGGTAGAGATGCAGGGCTGCGGCCGGCAGGCAGATGCCGACCGGCTCGCCGGTCGGCAGGCGGCGCGGGTCGTCGACCATGAACTGCCGCTCGCCGACCGCCACGGCATACCGGTAGAAGCCGCCCGGATAGGAGCTCTGGCGAATCTCGCCGTGCAGGATCAGGCTGTCCGCGGGCGCCTCGCCCGCGCGCACCAAGCGTGCGGCCTCGCTCCGGAAATGGGCGAGCGCGCGCCCCCCGGACCCGGCATTGAGCGCGCCCTCGACGTGGATGCCGTCCTCGCCCGGGCGGGCCCCGAACGCCAGCCGGGCCGCGTCGTTGTACGTACCCGCGGCGATCGCGACCGTGCGCTCCGCCTGCCGTGCGCTGAGCTCGATGACGTTGTCGGCGCCCATGAAGGCGGCGACGAAGGGCGTTGCCGGGCGGTTGTAGACCGCTTCCGGCGGCCCGAGCTGAACGATCTGGCCGGCCTCCATGATCGCGATCCGATCGGCCATCACCATCGCCTCCTCGCGGTCGTGGGTGACGTGGATCGCGGTGATCTGGAGCTGCGCCTGGAGCGCCTTGATCTCGTGGCGGACACTCTGGCGGATGCGCGCATCCAGGTTGGACAGCGGCTCGTCGAGCAAGAGGATGCCGGGGTTGACCGCGAGCGCGCGGCCGAGCGCCACCCGCTGGCGCTGGCCGCCAGACAGCTGCGTGACCGGCCGCTCGCCGAGGCCCTCGAGGCCGAGCAGCGCCAGCACCTCCTGCACCCGGGCCGCCCGCTGCGCCCGGCCGACGCCGCGCAGGCGGAGGCCATAGCCGATGTTCTGCGCCGTGCTCATATGCGGCCAGAGCGCGTAGGACTGGAACACCATGGCCATGCCGCGGCGCTCGGGCGGCAGGGCCGTGATGTCCCGCCCGGCGACCAGCACCCGGCCAGCGTCGACCTTGGCGAAGCCCGAGATCGCGCGCAGCAGCGTGGTCTTGCCGCAGCCGGACGAGCCGAGGAGCGCCACGAACTCGCCCGGAGCGACGTCAAGCGAGACCCCCTTCAGCACGCTCACCGGGCCGAAAGCGACCTCGACCCGCTCGACGGTCAGCGCATCACCAGCCATGGCCCGGCGGGCGCCCGCGCCGGGCTCCGCGACCGGCGCCCGAGGCTTCAGCCGCCGAAGTGCTTCTTCAGCGCCTCGAACCCGCCCTGGAAGACGTCGTTGCTGATCATCTTCTCGGCGTCGGACTGCGCCTCCGGCGGGTTGGCATCGAAGGTCGCGGTCCAGTCGCCATGGGTGCAATTGCCGTCCGCGATCCGGCGCAGCCGCAGCGTCGCCCGGTAGTTGGCGACCGGCAACGGCGATTCCAGGATCGCGTAGCTGTAGTGGTGCCCCATGTCGGACAGCTCGAGCAGGCGCTCGCGGACCACCGCGCCGTTGCCGAGCGTCAGCACCCGGACGCAACCGACCTGGTCCCCCGGCCCGCCGCCCTCGATCACGCTCTTGGCGATCCCCGGGTGCCACTTCGTCATGCCGTTGAAGTCGCGGATCCGCGCCCAGACCTGCTCGATCGGCGCGTTGATCACCGAACTGGCATGAGCTCTCGCCATCGTCGTCCTCCCTGTTGGTGCTTGCGAGCTAGAAGCTCAGTGCCTTGAACTTACGCGTTTGTTCGGTGAGCGCAATCTCGGTCGGCAGGCGCTCCATCGAGCTCGCCCCGTAGAAGCCGTGGCAGTGGCGGCAGGACTTGAGGACGTAGGCGGCATCGTCGGGCATCGCGATCGGGCCGCCGTGGCAGAGCACCAGCACGTCCGGGCGCACCGCGAGCGCGGCCTCCGCCCAGGCGTCGATCAGCGGCGGACAGTCCTCGAGCTTGAGCGCGGTGCCGGCGCCGATCGCGCCGCCGGTCGTGAGCCCCATGTGGCAGACGATCATGTCCGCGCCCGCCTCGGCCATCGCGACCGCGTCGGCGGCCGAGAATACGTAGGGCGTGGTCAGGAGGTCGTGCTCGCGGGCGCTGCGGATCATCTCGACCTCGAGGCCGTAACCCATGCCGGTCTCCTCGAGGTTCGCCCGAAACGTCCCGTCGATCAGCCCGACAGTCGGAAAATTCTGGACGCCCGCGAAGCCCAGCTCCCGTAAGCGGCGAAAAAAGTCATCGAGGATCAGGAATGGATCGGTGCCGTTAACACCGGCGAGCACCGGCGTCTTCTGCACGACCGGCAGCACCTCATTGGCCATCTCGAGCACGACCTCGTTGGCGTTGCCGTAGGCGAGCAGGCCCGCGAGCGAGCCGCGCCCGGCCATGCGATAGCGGCCGGAATTGTAAATCACGATCAGGTCGATGCCGCCCGCCTCCTCGCATTTGGCCGAGAGGCCGGTGCCGGCGCCGCCGCCGACGATCGGCTCGCGCCGCGCCGCCATGCCACGAAACTTGCCCAGCAGGGCCGCGCGCTCGAACTTCGGCATGTCCTTCTCCGCGAAGGTCTCTCTCGACCTCATACAGCTGGACGCAGTGCCAGCTATCCGTCCGGCAGTCCGGCCTGGCGCAGATCCTCGAGGTAGCTCTGCTTGAGCGGCTCGATCAGCGGCCAGCGCGCCTCCTTCTTGAGCGTCCAACCGGGGTCGTCCTTCAGGAACTCCGCCACGGTCGCGCGCGCCTCCCCGACCCGGCCGAGGCGGACCTGGACGACCGCCAGCCCAAGGGGCCATGGCTTGCTCATCTTATGCCATTCGCCCAGGGCGTCCTCATACCGCCCGCCGAGGTAGTAGGCCCAGGCCAGATTGCCGGTCCACCAAGGAGGACCGTGGGGGTCGCGGCGAAGCGCGCCCTCGAGCCATGCGATCGCCTCGTCGGTCCTGCCGGCCGCCGCCAGCCAGGTCGCGAGAGATGCCCGCGACCAGGCATCGTAGGGAACCATCTGGACCGCGGCCTCGGCCTCGGCGATCGAGCGCTCGAAGTCCTGGTCATGCCACTGGTATAGAAACGCCATCAGCCAGTGGCAAAGCCATGTCTCCTGCCGGGACTTGTTCTCGGCGGCCTCGGCCTGCCTGCCGAACTGCCACGCGGTTTCGATGTCGTCTTCCGTTGGCTCGGTCCAACCTTCGAGGATGGGTTCCATATAAGAGAACCCGAGCTTGATCCGCAGCAGGGTCGAGTTCGGAAAGTGCGCCAACCCCTCGCGCCAGACCTGTTGCGCGCGCGCGTTGTCCTCAGGAGTGAAATGGAAGAAGAGCTGATGGCCGCGCAGGTAGTAGTCGTACTCCTCCAGGCTCGGGGCTGACTTGCTCCAGGAATGCTGCTCCTCGTCCTTGCGCACCTCGCCCGTGAGCCCCGCGAGCGAGGCATAGATCTGGTTGGCCACCTGCTCCTGGAGCGCCACCACGTCGGCCGCTTCCTCGTCGAACCGGTTGGCCCAGACGTGATCGCCCGTCTGCGCGTCGATCAGCTGCGCCGTGACCCGGACCCGGTCGGCCGCCTTGCGCACGCTGCCTTCGAGAACGTAGCGGACGCCGAGCTCCTGGCCTACCTGCTGGACCTTGACCGGCTTGTCGTAGGTGAAGCTCGACATGCGCGAGACCACCCGCAGGCTCGGGAAGGTCGAGAGCACCGTGATGATGTCCTCGGCGACGCCGGCACCCAGGTAATCCTCCGCCGGATCACCGCTCATGTTGGTGAACGGCAACACGGCGAGGGCGGGTTCCGGGGACATTGTCGCCGCCGTGGGCAGCCCGGTTGAAACCTCGTCCGACCCGAGCGGGTAGAGATTCCATACGCCCGCGCCGGCCGCGATCGCAACGACGACCGCGGCCGCAGCCGCCCACGGCCAACGGCCGCCGCGCAGTTGCCATCCCTTACGCGACCTGGTGCCGGCGGCGGCGCCGACCATGACGCGATAGACCGCCACCGGCTCGGCGATGTTCTTGAGCCGTTCCTCACCGCGCGGCTCGAAGCGGAAGGTCACCTTCTGCCGGACATGATCGACCACCGGGCGCGAGACGCAGATGCCGCCCGCCCTGGCCAGCTGCTGCAGCCGCGCCGCGACGTTGACCGCATCGCCGTGGCGATCCTCGTCCTCGACGATGACATCGCCGACGTGCACGCCGACACGGATGTCGATCCGCTCGTCCTGGCGCAGGCCAAGATTGCGCTCTGCCATCTGATGTTGCAGGGCGACCGCGCATTCGACCGCATCGACGGCGCTGCCGAACTCGGCCAGCAGGCCATCGCCCGTCAGCTTGAAGACGCGGCCGTGATGGCGCGCGATCTCAGGCTCGAACAGCTCCTGACGATGGGCGCGAAGGCGGGTGAAGGTGCCCGTCTCGTCCGCGCCCATCAGCCGGCTGTAGCCGGCGACGTCGGCGACCAGGATGGCGGCGAGCTTGCGTTCCATGGCCCGCGCTCTCCGGGCGCTCCAGAATTGACATGCAGGAAACCACGATACAGCCGCCGGGAGTTATTCCCTAGCGCGCGATCTCGCGGAAGTTCTGGACCAGGGCCTGGGCGAACTCCAGGTCGTTAACGTTGTGCGGCAGGCGGAGCAGGCGGCGGTGCGGGGTCTGCTGCACGGTCGCCTCGAGCGCCTCGAACAACGCCGCATCGGCGTCGGGGTCATGGAAGGGCTGGCCCGGCGCATCGATCAGCGAGACCCCGCCCTCGGGCAGGAGGAAGCGCACCTCGCCTTGACAGGCATTCAGCTTCGCGCCGATCCACTCGCCGATCAGCCGGTTCTCCTCGGCCGTGGTCCGCATCAGCGTGACCTGCGGGTTGTGGACATAGAGGTTGCGCTCGCGATAGTGCGCCGGCACCGTGTCCTGCGCGCCGAAATTGACCATGTCGAGCGCGCCGCAGGCGCCGACGTAAGGCACGGCCGTGCGCGCGATCGCGCCCAGCCGGTCGTCGCCCGCGCTGAACACGCCGCCCATCAGCAGGTCGCAGACCTCGGTCGTGGTGACGTCGATCACGCCCGCGATCAGCCCGGAATTGACCAGCTTTTCCATTGACCGGCCGCCGGTGCCGGTCGCGTGAAAGACCAGGCAGTCGTAGTCCGCCTCGAGCTCCCGGGTGACCTCTTGGACGCAGGGCGTGGTGACGCCGAACATGGTCAGTCCGATGGCGGGCTTGGCGTCGGCCGCGGCCGGCACCCGGTGCGCCAGCATGCCGGCAAGCGCATGCGCGGCGTTGCCCAGCACCTGGCGCGAGATCCGGTTGAGGCCGGCGACGTCGGTCACCGAATAGATCATGCAGATGTCGGACGGGCCGACGTAGGGTGCGGTGTTGCCCGAGGCGACGGTCGAGACCATGACCTTGGGCAGGCCGACCGGCAAGGCCCGCATCGCCGGCGTGATCAACGCCGTGCCGCCCGAGCCGCCGAGCCCGATCATGCCGCCGATGTCTCCCTTTGTGCTCGCGAAGCGGACGAACGCCTCGGCCATGGCGGCGACCGCGCGGCCACGGTCATCCACGAACACCGCGCCGGCGCCGCTCGGGTGGTGAGCAGCGACCGTCGCGGGCGTGACGTCGGCACCGGCGCCCTCGCTCCGGGTCCCGAGATCGACCAGCACGGTCGGCACGCCGGCCGCCGCGATCAGGTCGCGCACATAGACGAGCTCGTCGCCCTAGGTGTCGCAGGTGCCGCACACATAGGCCTTGGACCCGCTCGCCATCGCCGCCATGCCTCTCGCCCCGGCCGCCGTTCGACCGGCGGCGATCATAGCAGGCCCGAACGGCGAAGTGTCAGAGCAGCGGGCCGAGCGCGATCGCGTAGGTCAGGTAGTACTCTTCCTCGCCCGGGTTGATCTCGTGGATGCCGGCGTTCGAGATGTGGGCGACCCGGACGCCCAGGCGCTGGCCATTGTCGAACCTGTAGGAGAACTCGACCGTTTCCCGGAACTGGAAGACGCCGCCGAGGTCCCGGCTGTCGCCCTGATGGTAGGCGCCGATCGCGAGTTGCGGCGTGAAGTAGACCTTGCCGACCGAGATGTCGCTGTAGAGGCCGAAATAGCCGAACAGGCCGCCCTGGGTGTTGGCCATGCCGCCGATCGCGGGGCCGATCACGAACAGCTTGCGACCGAGCCGGTACTCCAGCGTCGCGCCCGCCGACTTGCCGTTGTCAAACGGGTCGAAGGCGCCAAGCCCGAGCATCAGGGCATCGGCCTCGTCGCCGTGCACGACCACCGGGCCAAGCTTGAAATAGGGCGTCGTCGGCCGCTCCTCGGCAGAGACGGCGCCGCCTCCGGAGCAGGCCACGAGACCGGCCACGAGACTGACGAAGAAGCCGGATGTGAGCGCGCCGCGCATGATCCCCCCAACCCTGGAGCCGGCGAATTCCCGACCGGCGCCGTTAAATAGGCTCGCTCACGGTCGCGCAAGAGTTTCGTTCGGGCCGCCGGTCTCGACGCGGTTCACGTCTCGCCGGCGAGCGCCTTGATCTTCTGCTCCAGGGTGGCGATCAGCTCGGGCAGACCCCCGCCCTTCAGCACGGCCGCGAATTCGGCGTGCTGCCTCGCCAGTTCGCTGTACTTGGCATCGAGCAGCACATCGATGATCCGCCAGCTGCCCTCAAACTCCCTGAGCACGTAGTTCAGCCCGACCGGCGACGCGGTCGGACGCACGATCCGGCTCTGGACCACCACGGCATCGCGCGGACCCGGACCGTCGGCTACGACCTCGAAACGCTCGCCCGAGTAGCCGTTGAAACGTGCCGCGAAGTTTGCGATGCTCATCTCGGCGAACAGGTCGGTGACCCGCGCCTGCTCGCTCGGGCTGAGGCCGGCCCAGGGGCGCCCGACCGCGATCCTGGTCATGAAGTCGAAATCGAAGCTTTGCCTGAGCACCGGCTCCAGCTGCCGATAGCGGCCCTGGTAGCCGAGCTCGGCGGCGTTGCGCATGGTCTCGAGCAAGGCGGCATTCAAGACCTCGACCACCGCCCGCGGGCCGCCGTCGGCCCGGACCGGACCGGGCAGGACCAGGACGACGACCAGCGCGCCACACAGACGCTTGATGAGCCGCGCCCAGATGTGCTGTCTACCGAGGGCCACCGTGAAACCTCTGTGAAAGCTTGACGTGATCACGTTTTGCCTGCGCCCGCAAGGTCGCCCCGAGTGGCTGAACGGGGCCTGAGCGCTGCCGCGCAGCGGGCGTGGGCGTGGACGATCGACCGGATCGCCGGTCGGGCGCTGTCGGTGGTTGTGGTCGCGCTCGTCCTGGCCGCGGCCGCGTTCGGCTATGCCCTCTCGCACCTGCGCATCGACGCCAGCACGGACGAAATGATCTCGGCCGAGGTCCCCTTCCGACAGAACAAGCTTGCCTTCGTCCGGGCGTTCCCCGAGTTCCGTGATCCGATCGTGGCGGTCATCGAAGGGGCGACCCCGGAACCTGTCGAGCAGGCGGCCGCGGCCCTGGCCGAGGCGCTGCGCGCCGACGCCCCGCATTTCGTCGCGGTCGAGACCAACGCCGGCGACACGTTCTTCGCCGAGCACGGCCTGCTATATCTCGAGGTCGACAAGCTTGCCGACCTGAGCGACCGCCTGGCGGCCGCCCAGCCCCTGCTCGCGGCGCTGGCCGAGGATCCGAGCCTGCGCGGCCTCACGACCTTCGTCGAGCTCGCGGTGCGGGAGCAGGGCCCGGGCCAAGCTTTGCCGGCGAGCTCGACCGGCTGTTCGGCGCCATGGCCCGGACGGTCGAGGCCGGGCTCGCCGGCCGGCCGGGCGAGCTGTCGTGGCGCCAGGCACTGGACGGGGCCGAGCAGGCGGCGCCGGACCGGCAGCTGGTGCTGGTCGAGCCGCGCTTCGATCCGGCTTCGCTCGGCGCGGCCGCAGCGGCCATCGACGCGCTCCGCGCCCACGCCAGCGCGCTCGGCATCGATGCCGAGCATGGTCTGAGCCTCAATCTCACCGGCGAAGCCGTGCTCAACCAGGAGGAGCTGCAGAGCGTCAGGTCCGGCGCCACGCTCGCGGCCCTGCTCAGCACCGCGGCGGTGACCCTGCTCCTGGTTTGGGGTCTGCGCTCGCTGCGCCTGATCGCCGCGACGCTGATTACCCTCGCGCTCGGTCTGGTCCTGACCGCGGGGTTCGCCGCCCTGGCGATCGGCCGCCTCAATCTGATCTCCGTCACCTTCGCGGTGCTGTTCGTGGGCCTGGGGGTCGATTTCGGCATTCATCTGGTGCTCCGCTATCGGGAGGAGCTCGACCACCGGAGCGACCATCGCCAGGCCCTGCGCGCGGCCCTGATCGGAGTCGGCGGTCCGTTGTCGCTGGGCGCGCTCTGTGCCACGTTCGGCTTCCTCGCCTTCGTCCCGACCGCCTATCGCGGCCTCGCTGAGCTCGGCGTCATCTCGGCCGGAGGCATGCTGATCGCGTGGCTCGCCAGCCTGACGCTGCTGCCTGCGCTGCTCGATCTGATGCCGCTGGCCCCGGGCCACCGACCGCTCGCCAGGCCGCGCCTCCTGCCTGGCATCCAGCGCCATCCGCGCCCGGTGGTCGTCCTCGCGGCGCTGGCCACGCTGGCCTCGGTGATCGCCTTGCCCGAGGTCACTTTCGATGCCAATCCGCTCAATCTCAAAGACCCGAAGAGCGAATCGGTCCGCACCTTCCGGGCGCTGGCTGCTGATCCTTCGACCTCGCCCGAGGTCGCCGACGTGCTCGCCGACAGCCTCGCCGCGGCGGACCGGGCCGCTGCCCAGCTCAGGCGCCTCGATCAGGTCGACGGCGCGCTCACCCTCTCGAGCTTCGTGCCCAAGGCTCAGGACGCGAAGCTCGAGCTGATCGATTCCCTGGCCTTCTATCTCGGTCCGATGCTCGAGCCGGGCACCGTCGCGGCGCCGCCGGACGCCGCCTCGCGGCGGGCGGCGCTCGAGCGCCTGATCGCGAGCGCCAGAACCGCCGGCTCCAGCCCCGGTGCCGACCAGCTGGCCCTGGCGCTCGAGGGCTTCGAGCGCGCCGGTCCGAGCGACGACGCGCTCGCCCTCTTGGAGCGCCGGCTGACCGGCACCTTGCCGGATCTGCTCGCCCGCCTGCGCCAGGCGCTGGCCGCGGGCCCGGTCACACTCGCGGATCTGCCGGACCACCTGCGCGCGCGCTGGCTGCGCCCGGACGGTCGGGCGCGGGTGCTGGTGCGTCCGGCCGCGCCGTTGACCGACGACGCCAGGCTCGAGGACTTCGCCCACGCCGTGCTGAGCGTCGCACCGCACGCCACCGGGACGCCGATCATCGTCACCCAGGCGGGCGAGGTCGTGGTCGACGCCTTCCAGGAGGCATCCTGGCTCGCGCTTCTGCTGATCGCGGTGCTGCTGGCCGTGGTGCTGCGGCGGCTGCGCGATGTCCTGCTGGTCCTGGCGCCGCTCGGGCTCGCGGTCCTGCTGACTGCCGGGACCGCCGTCCTGCTCGGCCTGAGCCTGAATTTCGCCAATGTGATCGTGCTGCCGCTGCTGCTCGGGCTCGGCGTCAGCGGCGCCATCCACGTCGTCATGCGCTGGCGCGAGGAGGCGTTGTCCGAGACGGTCGCGGCGACCAGCACGCCGCGGGCGGTGCTGTTCAGCGCCCTGACCACGATCGCCTCGTTCGGCTCGCTCGCGGTCTCGGCGCACCGCGGACTCGCGAGCATGGGGCTGTTGCTGACGATCGCCATCCTTTCGAGCCTGGTCTGCACCCTCGTGGTCCTACCGAGCGTGCTGGCTCTGGTCGACCGGCGGATCGGGCCTAGCAAGCCGGGCATGAAACTTGCGCGTGGGCCGTGACATTGGCTGTCTGAGCCCGCCGGGACGGCCCGAGAACCGGGCGGCCAACCGATCACCGATGCTGTCTCCAACTGCGGAGCCCGCGTCCGGCCCCGACGGATAGTCAAGCGCGATCGCGGCCAATGTCACTGAGCCAGTACGGCGGACTGCAAGATTGAAGTGCATCAAATTCGAGGCGCTTTCACTGATGTGGACCGGCCGCGAGCCGTCGTCGGAAATCGTCGATCGTGCGCGCGAGCCCCTCTTCCAGCGGGATCTGCGCTTGCCAGCCCAGCACCGCCTTGGCCCGGGTCAGATCGGGGCAGCGTTGCACCGGATCGTCCTCGGGCAGTGGCTGGAAGACGATCCGGGAAGGCGACCGCGTGAGCCCGATCACGGTCTCGGCCAGCTCCAGGACCGACACCTCGCTCGCGTTGCCGAGGTTCATCGGCCCGGTGACGGTGGCGGGCGTCGCCATCAGGCGCATCATGCCCTCGACCAGGTCGTCGACGTAGCAGAACGCTCGGATCTGGCGACCATCCCCGTAGATCGTGATCGGCTCGCCGCGGAGCGCCTGCAGGATGAAGTTCGAGACCACCCGTCCGTCGTTCAGCTGCATCCGTGGCCCGTAGGTGTTGAAGATGCGCGCGACCTTGATCCGCAATCGGTGCTGCCGGTAGTAGTCGAAAAACAGGGTCTCCGCGCAGCGTTTACCCTCGTCGTAGCAGCCGCGGGGGCCGAGCGGGTTGACGTTGCCGCGATAGTCTTCCGGTCTGCGGGTGCACGGTTGGATCGCCGTAGACTTCGCTGGTCGATGCCTGCAGGATCAGGGCACCGGTGCGCTTGGCCAGACCCAGCATGTTGATGGCACCGAGCACGCTGGTCTTGGTCGTCTGCACCGGATCCCGCTGGTAGTGGATCGGCGAGGCTGGGCACGCCAGATTGTAGATCTCGTCCACCTCCACGTAGAGCGGAAAGGTCACGTCGTGCCTGAGGAACTCGAACCCGGCGTTCTCCAGCAGGGCTGCCATGTTGCCGCGGCGGCTGGTGTAGAAGTTGTCGACGCAGAGCACTTCGGCACCGGCCTGCAGGAGCCGTGTACAGAGATGCGAGCCGATGAAGCCGGCTCCTCCCGTGACCAGAACACGAGAATGCTCCGGTATTGCTGGGAAATCCGAGGCGGCAATCGGCATGTCGGTAGGCTCCTGCCAACCAGCGATCACCTAGACTAAGTGAGGCCGCAGGCCGCCGCAACCGGCGCCGACCGCCCGCGTGACTCGAGAAGGCGTCGCCATCTCCGGCAAGTCGATTTTCGCGGGCCGAGGCAGCGCGAGCGCGCTCAGAGCAAACCGTAGGGCCCAAGGCGCCGCCTCGTAAACTCGGGATTTGCAGGATGGCGCCGGAGTTGCTACATCACGGATCGTCACGGGCGGTCACGGATCGCCGGCGTCGGGCGCAGGAGGTTGCGATCGATGGACGCAGTCTGGCGGGAGGCGGCGCGCGAGGCGTTGGTGGCATCGCTCTGCTTCCTGCCGCCGCGGAAGCGCCGGACGATCGACCGCTGGCTGCGCGGCCGCGAGGAGGCCCGCAAGCTCGCGCTCACCGACCACGTGCTGATATCCTGGGGCAAGAGCGGCCGCACCTGGCTGCGACTCATGCTCTCGCGGTTCTACCAGCTCGCCTACGGTATCCGGGAGGGCCAGCTGCTCGAGTTCGACAACCTGCACCGGGCCAACCCGGCGATCCCACGCCTGTTCTTCACCCACGGCAACTATTTGCGCGACTATACCGGCGACTGGACCACCAGGCAGGCGTTCTACGACAAGCGAGTCGTCATCCTGGTGCGCGACCCGCGCGACGTCGCCGTCTCCCAGTATTTCCAATGGAAGTTCCGGATGCGGCCGGTCAAGAAGCTCCTGAACGACTACCCGCCGCATGGCGCCGACCTCTCGGTGTTCGATTTCGTCACCGGCGAGGGGGCCGGCCTGCCCAAGATCCTCGAGTTCTTCGAGATCTGGCAGCAGGAGCTGCCCAAGGTCGAGGCCAGGGCGATCGTCCGCTACGAGGACATGCGCGCCGATCCGGCGCCCGTGCTCGAGCGCGTGCTCGCGTTCCTCGGCACCCCCGGGACGCCCGAGCAGATCCGGGGCGCGGTCGCCTACGCCGCCTACGACAACATGAAGCAGCTCGAGCGCAGGGGCGTGTTCTGGCTGAATGGCATCCGGCTGCGGCCGGGCGACCGAGCGAACCCGGACTCGTTCAAGGTCCGGCGCGGCAAGGTCGGCGGCTGGCGCGACTATTTCGACGAGCGCCAGACCCTGGCCCTCGACGCCATGCTTGCGGCGCGACCGCTACCGCTGTTCGGCTACGGCGCGCCGGAGGCGGCCGAGCGGTCTGCCTGAGGCGCGCCCATCAGCGCCCGGATGCGCGCGACCACGCGGCGCGAGGTCGTCCGGCACCTCGCCCGACGGCGGGACCAGCGCCTGGCCGGCGGGCACCGCGAGGCCGCGCTCGAGCAGCATGCGCGTGGAAGGCCTGGAAGTCGCGGGTGTAGCCGACAAGGCCCAGATGATAGAGGGCGAGCGCCAGCCGGCGTCGCCCGCTGGCCGCGGGCGCCATTGCCGCCGGCGCGAACACGCGGCTGGCGAGCGAGCGGCGCAGCTGGTCGAGGACGCCGAAGCCGCTCGGTCGGCAGCTCGAAGATCGCGAGCGGCCGGCGCAGGCGGACGATCTCGACCAGCATCGAGATGCTGTCGCCAGTCACGACGAAGCCGTCGGCCTGGCCGAGCAGGCCGAGATAGGGGTTGTCCTCGGCCTCGGGCTGCCAGCGGAACAGTCGGGCGGCCTGCCGGCAGACCCTCGGCGAGCGCCGCCGCAGTCGCCGGCGGCGTCCGCCGGCTGGTGCGTGAGATAGGGCGTGCCGCCGCCGGCCACGACCTCGGCGGCGAGCGCCGAGCAGCCGCCGCACGACGGCCGTCGTCGTAGACGAACGGCCCGGTCGGCCCGCCGATCAGGAAGCCGATCAGCGGTCGCGGCAGAGCGGCCAGCCGGGGCGCCCAGGTCGTCGGCCGCGGCCGCGATCGCCGCTCGTGTCCGACGCGCATCAGCGGCAGCGTGATCGCCAGAAGGTTAGCCAGCGGCGGCATCGGCGTCTCGGCGCCGGCGATCACCAGATCGAAGCGCGTCATCCTGCCCGACGGCTTGCCGACCAGGACCAGCCTGGGTGCGGCCGCCCGCCTGCTCGGCGATCCAGAGCGCCGCCATCGACGGCCGCCGGCCGATCGTGATCACCAGGTCGGGCCAGGGCGGGACGAGCGGGTCGGAGCGGTCCAGATCGATGTGATGCAGCGAGGCCTTGACCCGCGGTTTGGCGACCCGCCAGCGCTCCTGCATCTGCAGCGACTTGCGCTCGCAGCGCCAGCCGAGGGCCTGCGCGATCGCCTCGACCTGGGCGTTGTCGCCGCGCTTGTCGCCGAGCAGCAGCCAGGTCCGTTCGGCTGATCCATGGCAATTCGGATGGCTGTGGCGCGCGCGATCCGTGCCGGCTCAGACGGCGATGCGGGCAGCGTCGGCCGCTGGCGCCGGTGCGTAGCCGAAAGCGGGCGACAGGCGTTCGGCCACCAATCGCGTCCAGCTCGGCGGCCTGCTCCGGCGGTGAAGTAGTCTCGATAGCCGCCGACCTTGGCCCGGCGCACCTTGAAGCTCTCGGGGTCGTTCGGATTGCGCAGCGCGAGCCCGCCCTGGCGGAAGAAGCCCTTGCTCTCGAGCGCGCGCAGGTTGTCGAAGGCGCCGAACTCGACCGCCTGCTCGATCTCCGGGTCGCTGAACGTCTCGCCCATCAGCGCCGTGATCCGGCGCAGCTCCCGGGCCGGCTCGGCGCGCAGGTCCTCGTAGCGCACCATGAGCGCCCGCGGCAGATGGGCGAGGTTGCGCTGCCAGCGGTTCAGATAGTCGATCAGGCTGAGCAGGCCGATGTCGCTGTGGCGGACGAAGTCCCACATGCCGATCGTCCGCCGGTCGATCGGGTGGTCGATCGAGGCGTTGATCAGCTCCTGCTTGGCCGCCGACTGGCGCTTGGTGAACTGGAAGTACCAGGACACCGCGATGTCGCAGGGATGGCGCGCGAGCAGCAGGATCGGCTTGTGGCGGAGCGGCGAATCGGGTGCGTCCGGAGCGAGCGCCGCGCCGACCGCGCCCTCGTAGCTGTAGTGGCCGTTGGTCGCGGTGATCCGCGGCATCCCGGGATGGCGCCTTGCCAGCTCGTCGGAGGTCACGATCAGCGAGGCCGGCAGGCCGTGGCGGACCTGATAGAGCCGCGACAGCATGACCTTGAGCCAGGTGTTGCCGCTCTTGGGATGGCCGATGATCAAGAGGTCGGTGCGGCCGCGCCTTGGCGAGCTCGAGGCGCGCCAGAAGATGCCTGCGGCTCGCGATCCGCGGCCCGCGCGGCAACGCCGCGGTCGGCAGCAGGACCGCCCATTTCTTGACCCCGTCGCTCACGCCGAACATCGCACCTCCAACCCGCGGCACCGCCCGCGACGCCCTCAGCGCTGCGCGGGTTAGCAAACCCTGCGCGCCAGGGCAACGTCGGCGGTGGCGCCCGGGTCAGCCGTCGGCCGGCGCGGCCCTTGGCAGCGCGCTCCTGCAGCTCGGCCTGGCGCCGGCGGGCCTCGGCGTGGATCGCCTGGCTGAGCTCCGGGCGGGCGCCCACGAGGCCGCGGAAGTCGGCGACGTCGAGGACCAGGAGCCGGGTCGGTTGCACCGTCACGACGCTCGCGACCCGCGGCTCGCCCGTGATCAGCGCCATCTCGCCGAAAAAGCCGCCCGGGCCGAGGCGGACCGGGTGCCGGGCGAGCCGGATCTCGACCTCGCCCTCAACGATGAAATACATGCAGTCGCCGGGCTCGCCCCGGCGCACCACCACGCGGCCGGCCGCGAGGTCGCGCGGCCGCAGCAGGCGCGTCACCTCGGCGATCGTCCCGGCGCCGACCGCCGCGAACAGGGGCACGCGCGCGACCAGGTCCCAGGTCCGAAGGAACTCCCGGCGCCTGAGCTCCTGGGCAAAGCCGCTCGCCAGGATGCCGGCCCAGAGCGCGAATACCGCAATCCCGCCGATCATCACGATACCGGCGAGCAGCCGGCCGGACGGCGTGGTCGGAATCTCGTCGCCGTAGCCGGTCGTCGTGAGCGTCGTGATCGCCCACCAGAGCGCCGCCGGGATGCTGCCGAACGCGGCCGGCTGAACGTCGCGCTCGAGCAGGTAGGCGCCGGTGGCGGCGATCAGCAGCACGATCAGGAAGGCCAGCAGCACGCTTGTGAGCGGCGCCCGCTCGTTGCGCAGCACCCGCATCAGCATGTCGAGCGCGGGCGTGTAGCGGACCAGCTTGAACACCCAGATCAGGCCGAGCAGCCGGGCGCTCGCGGGCGCTATGCCGGCCAGCAGCGCCGCCGGCACGGCGACCGCGGCGCCGAGATCGATCAACGCCAAAGGCGCGCTCAGCCGGCGCAGCCAGGCGATCCAGAGGCCCGCTCGCCGCGGGGTCCTGCGGCCCGTCGGAGGCTCGACATCGGCCGGCTCGGCGGACGCCTGGCCGAGGCGGAGCCCGTACTCGATCGCGAACAGGCCGGCGACGGTCAGCGCCAGCGCGGTCAGCAGGTGCTCGTGCGCGGCGGCCAGATCGGGCAGGGTGCCGAGGATCAGAGCGCCGAGGCCAATCGCGATCGCGGCGCGTTGGGCGGCGCGGAAGGCGCGCGCCGGCGGGCTCGCGGCGGCCGGGTCCAGGAGCGCGTCGAGGTCGAGCCGGAAGCGCGCGATCATACCCTTGGGTGCGGACATCGGGACCTGAATCGGACTTTGCCTGTCTCCCGAGACGGGACGAGCCTGCCCTCTTGCCGCACGGTCGTCAATCTCGAGCCGGCTGCAGGATTCCGGCGGCCCGGCGGCCGGGCATTGCCGCGGATACCGGGATCGGTCAGTATTCGAATTCGAGTGCCAACTGGGAGTCGCGACCGGATGGCTCGCGCGCTGCTCGCGCTGTTGCTGCTGACCCTGGTGCCGGGCTCCGGTGGCCGGGCCGTCGCCGCTAGTGATGCTACGATCAAGAGCTATGCGATCGTCCAGGACGACGCCACGCTCCGGGTCCAGGGCAAGACGATCCGGCTGTTCGGGCTCTACATCCCACCGACCGAGCGCGGCTGCGTGACCTTTCTCCGTCCGCCCGCCTGCGGCTCGCGGGCGGTGCGCGCGCTCGATCTCAAGATCCAGGGCTTCGTCGAATGCCTGCCGCAGCAGCGCTACCGGGACGGCAGCATCGGCGCGATCTGCTACGTCCGGGAGGGCTCGATCCTCGACCCGCCGGTTGACCTCGGCGCCTGGCTGATCGAGCAGGGCTTCGCGGTCGCCGGCCCGGGCGCGCCCTTCGAATACGGGGTCATGGAAAAGATCGCCCGGGTCAACCGGCGCGGCGTCTGGGGCTTCCAGGTCGACCGCATCGACTAGTCCCGGGCGGCGTCGCGCTCGCGCTCCCGACCGAGGACGGGCTATCCTGGATTGATGCAACTCCAGGCGCTGTTCGCCCTCCTGGCCAGCCCGTTCGTCGGCAGCTTCCTCGGCGTGGTGATCCTACGCCTGCCCGAGGACCGGCCGATCCTGCTCGGCCGGTCCCGGTGCGACCGGTGCGCCCGGCCGCTCGGGATCGCGGATCTGATCCCGTTCGTGAGCTATCTCCTGCGCCGCGGCCGCTGCGCTTGCGGCGAGGCCAGGCTCGGCCTCTTCTACCCCGGCATCGAGCTGGCCGCGCTCGCGGTCGCGGCCTCTGTCGTGGCCGTGCTCTCCGGCTGGCTGCTCTGGGTGAGCCTGGCGCTCGGCTGGACGTTGCTCGCCATGGCCGCAATCGATCTTGGCCACTACTGGCTGCCGGACCGCCTGACCCTGCCGCTGATCCCGGCCGGTCTCCTGGTCGCCTGGCTGGTCGACCCGGCCAAGCTCGTGGATCACGGCATCGGCGCCCTCGCCGGCTTCCTCGCCTTCGCCGGCATCGCCTGGGCCTACCGCCGGCTGCGTCGGCGCGCCGGCCTGGGTCTGGGCGACGCCAAGCTGCTCGCTGCCGCCGGCGCCTGGCTCGGCTGGCAGGCGCTGCCGGGCCTGGTCGTGGTCGCCGCCGCCCTGGCGCTGGCGGTGGCACTCATTCGGGCCGCGTTCGGCGCCCGCCTCGCCGCCACGACGCGGATCGCCTTCGGACCCTATCTTGCGCTCGCCCTCTGGCTGTCCTGGCTGTACGGCCCGCTCGTGCTGGGCTCTCAGGACGGTCTGCAGCTGCCGTATTGAGCACGCCAGCTTGTCGGCGACCGCCCCGGCGCGCTAGATTTCCACCATCGTGGTGGCGAAACGACCGCCGGACGTGACAGGATCGAGGATGGCGACCAGGGCGCTCATAACGCGCGCCGACGACGACGCGGTGAGCTTCGAGGCAGCGCTCGGCGAGTTGCTCGTCGAGCAGGGCAAGCTCGACCCGGCCGGCCTCGCGCGGGCGCGGCGTCTGGCCGAAGCGAGCGAAGAGCGCCTGCACGGCCTCCTGGTCAAGCTCGGCCTGGTACCCGAGCGCGTCGTCGCCGAGGCGCTGGCGCAACTGCTCCAGCTGCCGCTCGCCGGGGCCGCGGACTTCCCCGACCTGCCGGTGCAGGGCGAGCGGGTCAGCGTCAACTTCCTCAAGCAGGCGCACATCCTGCCGCTCGCCGAGACCGAGGATGGCCTCGCGGTCGCGATGGCCGATCCGCTCGATCGCTACACCATCGGCGCGATGCAGCTGTTCGCCGGCAAGCCGGTCCAGCCCTGGGTCGCGGCACCCGGCGACATCGAGGCGGCGCTCGAGCGCCTGTATGGCCGCGGCGGCGCGATCGGCGAGCTCGTCCAGACCGTCGACCCGGGCAACTTCGGCGCCGAGGACGACGTCCGCCGCCTGCGCGATCTGGCGAGCGAGGCGCCGGTCGTCCGGATCGTCAGCCGGATGATCGCCAAGGCCGTCGATGCGCGCGCCTCGGACATCCACATCGAGCCGTTCGAGCAGAGCCTGCGCGTCCGCTATCGGATCGACGGCGCGCTGCGCGACGCCGAGGCGCCGCCCTCGGAGCTCGGCGCCGCGGTCATCTCGCGGATCAAGATCATGGCCCGGCTCGACATCGCCGAGCGCCGGCTGCCGCAGGACGGGCGGATCAAGGTCGCGGTGCGCGGCCGCGACATCGATCTGCGGGTCGCGACCATGCCGGCGATGCACGGCGAGGCGGTCGTGCTGCGCGTCCTCGACCGCAGCAGCGTCGTCCTCGACTTCATCGCCCTCGGTTTCGAGAGCGAGGCCCTTCAGCTCTATCGGCAGGCGCTGACGCGGCCCAACGGCATCATCCTGGTGACCGGCCCGACCGGCAGCGGCAAGACGACCACGCTCTACACCTCGCTGACCGAGCTCAATACCCCGGACCGCAAGATCCTGACCGTCGAGGACCCGATCGAGTACCAGCTCCACGGCATCAATCAGGTCCAGATCAAGCCGCAGATCGGCCTCAGCTTCGCCGCCATCCTGCGCTCGATGCTGCGCCACGACCCCGACGTCATCATGGTCGGCGAGATCCGCGACCTCGAGACCGCGCAGATCGCGATCCAGGCGGCGCTGACCGGCCATCTGGTGCTCTCGACCCTGCACACCAACAACGCCGCCGGCACGCTCACCCGCCTGCTCGACATGGGGGTCGAGGACTACCTGCTGACCTCGACGCTGAATGCGATCGTCGCCCAGCGCCTGGTCCGCCAGCTCTGCCGGCACTGCCGGGAAGCTTACGCGCCGCTGCCCGAGCTGCTCGAGCAGATCGGCTTCGATCCGCGCCAGCAGATCGCCTTCTGGCGACCGAAGGGCTGCGAGCAGTGCGGCGGCACCGGCTATTACGGCCGGGTCAGCATCAACGAGGTGCTGGTCATGTCCGACCCGGTGCGCCGCCAGCTGCTCCAGCACGCCGAGGCGACCCTGTTGCAGCGCACCGCGCTCGCCGCCGGCATGCGGCCGATGTTCCAGGACGGCATGGCCAAGGTGGTGGCCGGCGTGACCACGATCGAGGAGGTCCTGCGCGTGACCCGGGAGGCGGACTGATGCGCCGCTTCCGCTATCGGGCCGTGGCCGCGTCGGGCGAGCTGGTCCACGGCGAGATGGACGCCGTGAGCCAGGCGACCGTGGTCGACCGCCTGCGCGGTCAGGGGCACCTGCCGCTCGCCGCCGACGAGGTCCAGGCCGGTGCCGGCGCTGCGCGCCGTCTGACGCTCGCCCAATGGCTGCGCCGTCCGGTCCTGGGCGCGCCGCGCGTGACCCGGCGCGACGTCGCGATCATGACCCGCGAGCTCGCGACCCTGCTCGAGGCCGGGCTGACCCTCGACCAGTCGCTGAAGCTCCTGATCGAGCTCGCGGCCGGCGAGCCGCTCGAGGGCCTGCTCGCCGACCTCCTCGAACGGATCCAAGGCGGAAGCTCGCTCGCCGACGCGCTGGCGCAGCATGAGAAGCTGTTTCCGACGGTCTACGTCAGCATGGTCCGTGCCGGCGAGACCGGCGGTGCGCTACGCGAGGTCCTGGGCCGGCTCGCCCGCTATCTGGACGAGGCCGAGGCGCTCCGCGAGCAGGTCAAGTCGGCGCTGATCTACCCGGTGCTCCTCTTGATCCTGGCGGTGGTCTCGATCGTGATCCTGCTGACCGTCGTGCTGCCCCAGTTCACGCCGCTGTTCGAGAACGCCGGCGCCCAGCTGCCCTGGCTGACCCGCGCCGTGATCCTGGTCGGCGACGGCGTGCAGCACTACTGGTGGTTGCTCCTGTTGAGCGTGCTCGGCGCGGTCTGGGTCGCCCGCCGGCAGCTGCGCCGGCCTGCGCGCCGCGCGCAGGTCGATCGCTGGCTGCTGCGCCTGCCGCTGCTCGGCGAGCTGCTCGCCAAGATCGACACCGCGCGCTTTGCCCGCGCGCTCGGCACCCTGCTCGCGAACGGCGTGCCGCCACTGACCGCGCTCGCGATCGTCCAGGACGCGCTCGCCAACGCCACCCTGCGCCGCGCGCTCGCCGATGCCGCCACGGTCATGAAGGACGGCGGCGGCCTGGCCGCGCCGCTCGGGCGATCCGGCGTCTTCCCAAAGCTCGCGGTCCATCTGCTCGGAGTCGGCGAGGAGTCCGGCCAGCTCGACCCGATGCTGCTCAAGATCGCCGAGGTGTTCGATCGCGATGTCCGGAGCACGATCGAGCGGCTGATGGCCCTGCTGGTGCCCGCGCTGACGATCATGCTCGGCGCGATCGTCGGGGTCATCATCACCTCGGTCATGATGGCGATCCTGTCCGCCTACGACCTGCAGCTATGACGCTCGGAGCCTCGTTCATGAGTTCGCTTCGCGCCCGCCTGCTGCGGCGCCGGCGCGCGGCGTCCGGCTTCACGCTGATCGAGCTGCTCGTGGTCCTGGTGATCCTCGGCCTGCTCGCGGCGTTCGTGGCGCCGCAGGTGCTGAAGTACCTGAGCAAGGCCAAGACCGATGTCGCGCGCGCCCAGATCCTGAACATCGCCTCGATCCTCGACCTCTACCGGCTCGAGGTCGGCAGCTATCCGGACCAGCAGGACGGGCTCGAGGCGCTGCTCGAGCAGCCGGCGGACGCGCCCCGCTGGAACGGTCCCTACGTCAAGAAGGCCGACGCCCTGGTCGATCCCTGGGGCCAGATATATCAGTACCGCTTCCCGGGCGAGCACGGCGCCTACGATCTCTTCACGCTCGGCGCCGATCAGGCCGAGGGCGGCGAGGGCGAGAATCAGGACATCACCAGCTGGTGACGCCCTTGAGAGCGGATCACGCGATGCCGGCGGAGCGCGGCTTCACCCTGCTCGAGCTGATGGTCGTGCTGGTGATCATCGGCCTCCTGCTGGTGCTCGTCCCGGGTCATCTCTGGCGCTCGCAGCCGGGCCTCGAGGTCCGGGTCGCGGCGCGCTCGCTCGCCGATGGCCTGCGCCAGACCCGGAGCGACGCGCTCGCGACCAACCGCGAGCGGGTGTTCACGGTCGAGGTTGCCGAGCACCGCTTCCGGCCCGGCCAGGACCGCCCGCTCGAGTCCCTGAATGGCGCCCTTCAGCTCGGCCTGGACACGGCGCGCTCGGAGCTGGTCGATGCCGCCAGCGGCCAGATCCGTTTCTACCCGGACGGCAGCTCGACCGGCGGCCGCATCCGCCTGACGATGCAGAACCAGCACGCCGAGGTCGTGGTCGACTGGCTCACCGGCCAGGTCGCGATCGCCGATGGTGGACCTTGATCCCGTCCTCCGGCGTCAGGGCTTCACGCTGATCGAGGTGATCGTGGCGCTGCTGATCTTCGGTCTCACTTTCGCGGTGCTGGCGCGGATCATCCAGACCGGCATCCTGCAGTCGGGGCGTGCCGAGGCGATGACCACCGCGACGCTGCTGGCGCGCTCGCAGCTGGCCCGGATCGGCGCCGACGTGCCGGTCGCCGAGGGCGAGCTCGAGGGCGATGCCGGCGGCGGCTTCCACTGGCGGATCGTGATCCGTCCGGCCGCGCTCGACGGCGACTACGGCGACCGCGGCGACCAGACCGACGTTCCGAACCGCCAGCCGTTGATCCTGCCCTATCAGGTCGAGGTGACGGTCGGTTGGGGTGAGGGCGGGCCGGCGCAGACGCTGACGCTCACCAGCCTGCGCCTCGCGGCTGCGGAGCCGGCGGGATGACGCCGCGGATCGATTCCCGACAGCGGGGCTTCACGCTCCTCGAAATCCTGGTCGCGGTCACGCTGCTCGGCCTGCTGATGGCGGCGCTGTTCGGCGGCGTCCGGCTCGGCGTCCGGGCCTGGGAGGCGAGCGGGGCTCGGCTCGACGACGACGCCCGCCTGACCGCGGTCCAGGATTTCCTGCGCGAACGCCTGACCCAGGCCTACGAGGTCGACGGGTCGGTGATCGGGGGGGGCAGGCGACCTTCGTGGGCGCGCCCGATCGTCTGAGCTTCGTCACCCTGATGCCGGACCATCTCGGCGCCGGTTTCCAGCACATGACCCTGGCCGTGACGGCGGCGGCCGAGGGCTCCGATCTGAGCGTCGAGTGGTGGCCCTCGGAGCTTGACGACGATCCCGCCGCTTCGACCGACGCGGTCCACAGCCGGGTGCTGCTCGCCAATGTCGCCGAGCTGAGCCTTGCCTATTTCGGCCAGGTCGAGCCCAGGCAGCCGCCGGGCTGGTCCGAAGTCTGGGTCCAGCCCCTGCTGCCGCTCCTGGTGCGCGTGCGGCTGCGCTTTCCGGACCATGACGTCCGGAGCTGGCCGGACCTGATCGTACGCCCCATGATCGATGGTCAGACCTCGTGAGGGGCGGCGCGGCCGGCGCGCTGACGCGCGGGTGATGGCACGGGGAGTGACGGTGACCCATGGCTAGCCTGCTCGATTCGGTCCGCCACGGCCTGCAAAGCTTCTTCGACTGGTGGCTCGGCGAGCTCGCGGGCCTGATCCCGGCGCGCCTCAGCCCGGCCCGACGCCGGGACCGGCATCGCCTGGTCCTGGCGTTCGACGACGGCGAGATCAGGGTCTCCGAGATCGTCGGCGATCGGGAGCGGGAGCTGGGCGGCGTCGCCCGGAGCGAACCCGGGCAGGCGGCGCAGATCTCCGGGTTGCTGCGCAAGGCGCGCCGGCGAACCAGCGGGATCACGCTTCGCCTCGCCCGGGGCATGGGGCTGCGCAAGGTGCTCGACCTGCCGCTCGCGGCCCAGGACGACCTCGACCAGCTGCTACGCTTCGAGATGGACCGCCTGACGCCGTTCCGCGCCGAGGATGTCGTCTTCGCGCAGCGCGTCGTGGCGCGCGACCCGGAGCAGCAGCGCATGAAGGTCGAACTGCACGTCGCGCCGCGCGCCGTGGTCGAGCAGGCGCTCGCGGCGGCCGCCGGCTGCAAGGCGCGACCGACCCGGGTCGAGCTGGCCGGGCTCGGGCCCTCCGGGCAGGCTCCCGAATTGGGCCGGCTGACGGCGCTCAACCTGCTGCCGGCCGAGTCCGAGGCGCCGTCCGCCAGCCGGCTGAACCGCTGGCTGGCGCTGGTCGCGCTGGCGTTGCTCGCCGCCGCCCTGGCGATCCCGCTGCAGCAGCAGCGCTCGACCGCCGCCGATCTCGAGCGCAGCGTCGCGGCCGCCAAGGACGCCGCGCAACAGAGTGTCCAGCTGCGCGAGCGCCTGGACCAGCTGGACGCCAACGTGCGCTTCCTGACCGACCAGAAGAGCCGGAACCCGATGGTCACCCGGGTCCTGGCCGAGCTCACCCGCGTGATCCCGGATCAGGCCTACGTCGAGCAGCTCGACGTGCGCGACGGCGAGCTCAATCTGCGCGGGCTGGCGACGACGCCATCCGATCTGATCGCCTTGCTCGAGCAGTCGGCCCTGTTTCGAAAACCTCAGTTCCGGGCGCCGGTGACCCAGGATCCGAGGCTCGGGCTCGCGCGCTTCCAGCTCTCGGCCGAGGTCGCCGTGGAGGGTCGCTGATGCTCCGCCGCGGCACCCTGTCCAGCCGCATGCTGGCGGTGGCCCTGCTCGCTGGCGTGCTGCTCGCGGGCTACGGCCTCGTGGTGGCGCCGGTCATTGCCGCCTACCGGGAGGTTGGCCAGGGGATTGAGCAGTCGCAGCTGCTGCTGCAGCGCTACCGGCGCCTCGCCAGTCAGCAGCCGCAGCTCAGCGCCCGGCTCACCGAGCTCGAGCAGCGGGCGGCCAAAGCCGGCGGCTATCTCAAGGGTCCGAGCGACGCGCTCGCGGCCGCGGAGCTTCAGGATTACGTCCGGGCCGTCATCGAAGGCGCCGCCGGCAGCCTGCGCAGCACACAGATTCTTCC
The DNA here is from genome assembly GCA_963757395.1 of uncultured Alphaproteobacteria bacterium. Lineage (GTDB taxonomy): Bacteria > Pseudomonadota > Alphaproteobacteria > Geminicoccales > Geminicoccaceae > DATAOG01. The sequence goes on along the minus strand of CAVWRK010000015.1, from coordinate 123,830 downwards.
GGCCGGCGCGACCGAGCCGACGGTCCCGGCGCGCCGTGCAGCGCTCAGGATCCAGCTCGGCATCGACATCAAAGGGCTGCAGAAGGTGCTCTACGAGCTGGAGACCGGCCAACCCTATCTGTTCGTCGACGAGCTGACGATCCGGCAGCAACGGATGCGCCGCCGGCGCTCGACCGAGCCGGAGCAGGAGCCGGTGCTCGACGTCAGTTTCGAGGTCTTCGGCTACGTCCGCGCCGCCGAAACCTGAGATTTCGGGCCGGGCCAGAGCGCGTGCCATGTTCGCAAACTGTCCTGGTCCGGTCTGCGAATCCTTGATAGGATAGGAGCCTGCGACGGGGCGGTGCCAGCGTGGTTGGACGATCGACGCATTGGTTGACGGGACTGTTGCTGCTGGCGATCGCCGGGCTGAGCGCGGCGGTTGTGCTCGAGCTGACCGGCGGCGTCGCGATTGCGCCGGATGTGACGGCGGCAGCGCCGGCGACCGCGGCGCCCGAGGCGGCGGCCGCGCCGACCACGTACCGACCGCCGCCTGAGCGGCAGTTCGACGAGATCTCTGACCGACCGCTCTTTTTCCCGTCGCGGCGACCGTTCGTGCCGCCGGCGGGGGCAACCGAAGCCGAAGCCACGCCTGCCGCCGAACCGGCGATTGGCCTTGAGCTGATCGGCGTCCTCCTGACCGAGCACCAGCGCGCAGCCCTGGTCCAGCCGCAAGGGGAGCCGGCCGCGCATTGGGTGCACGAGCAGCAGACCGTCGCCGGCTGGTTGGTCGAGGAGATCGCCCCCGACCGTGTACGGGTGCGCGAAGGGGACCGGGTCGAGGTCGTCAAGCTGCGCGCCGATCAGGCGCGCGGGCCGACCGAGCCCCGGTCCAAGCCCAAGTCCAAGCACAAGCGCAAATCGGCTGGCCGAAGCGCGGAAGCGGCCGCCACCGCCGAGCCAACCAGCCAGTGAGACCGCGCGGGCCGGTCCGAGTACCGCCCGTGAGGTGGATTGGGCTGGCGACCGCGATGCACCAGACCTGCGCCATTGATTTGGTGCCCTGCGAGTTGATGCAGCGAGGGGGCCTGGTCGGCCGGGGCGGCCACGCTTGCCGGCGTTGGTACGAGTGGGGGGTACGCCCACGCGGCGGAAATCGCCAAGGATCGAGCCGTTCCGGCCAATCTCGCCCCGCCGTTCCTGCCGCCCTGTGACGACATCCTCGACGCCGGCGCGGCTGCTTGGCACCGCTCTTTGCCCAATCCGCCCGCATCCGCTCCCTCTGCGCCTGGCCAGCCAATGACGGTCAGTTCTTGGTAAGCTGGCATGGCGTGGAAAAACGAGCCAGCCGAACGCTTAGCGACAACTTCTTGATTGTCGGTGTGATGACTGCTAGGCAAGTCCCTGGAACGATACGAACGAGGGCGAGGGCCGCCTCCGCAAGCGATGGCTCCGAGATCGAGGCTTCTGCAGCTCTGTCTGGTCGTCGCGGCGGCCGCCGGCCTCGCGGGCTGCGAGCCCTGGCTGCCCAGCTGGCCGCGCCCGCCCGAGCCCGGGCCGCCGGCGGCGGTGTCGGCGACCGTTCCTCCGGCACAGCCGGCCGCGCCGGTCGCCCTGCCGGAGACTCCGGCGCACGCGGTACCGGTGGTCGAGCGCGGCACCGGCGTGTTCGTCCGGACGCCGCCCGCCCGCTCGCGCGCCAGCATCGCGCGCAATGCGGCCGGCGAGGTCACGCTGAACGTCGTCGACGCCGATCTGCGCGAGGTCGTCCGCCTGGTTCTCGAGGATACGCTGCACGTCAACTACGTGATCGACCCGGCGGTCGGCGGCACGATCACCGTCCAGACCAGCCAGCCGGTCCCGAGCGCCGATCTGCCCGCGATGCTCGATGCGGTCCTGCGCGTCAATGGCGCCGCCCTGGTCCAGCTCGGCAACCTCTACAAGGTCGTGCCGATCGACCAGGCGCTGTCCAGCGGCCCGGCGCCCGGCATCCACCCGGCGCCGGACGCCGGCCGGTCCGGGTTCGGCGTCGTCGTGGTGCCGGTTCGTTTCGTCTCGGCCGCCGAACTCGTGCCACTGCTCGAGCCCTTCGCGCCGCCGGGCGGCTCGTTGCAGGTCGATCCGGAACGCAATCTGCTGCTCCTGGCCGGCACCCAGGACGAGCTCAACACGCTGACCGATCTGGTCGCGATGTTCGATGTCGACTGGCTGGCCGGCATGTCGTTCGGGCTCTATCCCCTCGACTTCGCCCGGCCGGCGGAGCTGGTCCCCGAGCTCGAGCAGATTTTTGCGACCGAGGCCGGACCGGTCAGTGGCGTCGTGCGCTTCCTGCCGATCGAGCGACTCAACGCCGTCCTCGTGATGTCGACCCAGCCCGCCTATCTCGGCCGCGCCGAGGCCTGGATCCAGCGCCTCGATCAGGCCGGCGAGGGCGGCGAGCCCCAGGTCTTCGTCTATCCGGTGCAGAACGGTCGGGCAGCCGACCTCGCCGACGTCCTGGGCGAGATCTTCAACGTCCAGAGCACCGCGGTCGGTCCCCGCGACCTGCTGGCGCCCGGCCTCGCGCCGGCCTCGATCGGCTCGAGCCTGATCGGCCAGGGGCTCGGCGCCAACGAAACCGGCACCGAATCCGCCATGTCCGCCGAGCCGCGCCTCGCCACGGCGCCGAACCCGCGACCGACGGCCCTCCAGGGTCAGGGCAACCAGCCGGGCGCGCGGCCAAGCCTGCAGTCGAGCCGGCTGGCAAGCCTGCAGTCGGGACGGCCGCCGACCTCACAGCTGGGGGCAGCTGGTGCGGCGGTGCCCGAGATGCGGATCATCGGCGATGCGACCACCAACTCGCTGGTGATCTGGGCCACGCCGCGTGACTATCGCAAGATCAGGAAGGCGCTCGAGCAGCTCGACATCCTGCCGCTGCAGGTGCTGATCGAGGCGACGGTCGCCGAGGTCTCGCTCAAGAACGAGCTGCGCTACGGCGTCGAATGGTTCCTCCGCTCGGGCGATTTCTCGACCACGCTCACCACGGCCGCGAACGGGCTCGTGAGTGGCGCGTTTCAGGGCTTCTCGGCCCTGCTCACCGGGAGCGACGGGACCGTGGTGCTGAAAGCTCTCGAGAGCGTGACCGACGTCGACGTCGTGTCCTCGCCGCATCTCCTGGTTCTCGACAACCAGACCGCGCGCATCCAGGTCGGCGATCAGGTGCCGATCACGGTCCAGCAGGCGACCAGCGTGGCCAACCCCGACGCGCCGATCGTCAACTCGATCGAGATGCGCGACACCGGCGTCATTCTCTCGGTCACGCCCCGGGTCAACGCCAGCGGCCTGGTCATCATGGAGCTCCAGCAGGAGGTCAGCAACGTCGCCCGCAGCGAGGCCCAGACCACCAGCTCCGAGCAGTCGTCGCCGACCATCAGCCAGCGCCAGATCAGCAGCACCGTGGCGGTCCAGAGCGGCGAGACCATCGTGCTCGGCGGGCTGATTTCAGGACAATCGCGACCGCTCCGTGAGCGGTCTGCCGCTGCTCGCCCGGCTGCCGATCATCGGCGCCCTGTTCGGCACCCGCAGCCGCAGCAACGACCGCACCGAGCTCCTGGTGCTGCTCACGCCGCGGGTGATCCGGGGCGTAGCGGAGGCGCGCGCGGTGACCAACGAGGTGCGCCGGCGACTGCAATCGGTGGCGCCGCTCGCCGACAAGATGCATTGACAGCGGCCATGAGGCGCGACGACGCACGCGGCTTCGCCCTGATCCTGGTGCTGTGGATCGCGGCCCTGCTCGCGGTGATCGCCGCGAGCCTGGTCTCGAGCGGCCGCACCGAGGCCCGTCTCGCGCGCAACCTGGTCGAGAACGCCAAGGCCGAGGCGCTCGCTGACGGCGCCGTCCAGCGCACCGTAATGGGGCTGCTCGCGCTCGATCCGGACCAGGCCTGGCGGGCCGGCGGCCCGCCGCACCGGGTGGTCTACGGCGAGGGCGAGGTGCAGGTGAGCATCGCCGACGAGGACGGCAAGGTCGATCTCAACGCCGCCCCGCCGGAGCTGCTGGCCGGCCTGCTGCGCCAGCTCGGGCTCGATGCGGATGCCGCCGAGGCGATGGCCGACCGCATCGTCGACTTTCGCGACCCGGACGACGAGCCGCGTCCGCAGGGCGCCGAGGACCCCCAATACCTCGCCGCTGGCCAGCCGCTCGGTGCGCAGGACCGGCCGTTCGCCGCCGACAGCGAGCTGTTGAACGTCCTTGGCATGACGCCGGAGCTGTATCGCCGGATGCGGCCGTACATCACGATCTTCTCCGGTGCCGAGGCGGTCGACCCGCAGCGGGCCTCGAGACTGGTCCTGGCCGCGATCCCGGGCATGACCGACCAGCTGATCGAGGCGTTCGCGAAGGCCGGCCCGGACGAGGATCCGCTGGCCGCGGCCGACGACGACAGCATCGTCGACATCGAGCCCTATCTGATCCCCTCGCGCGAGGTCATGTACACGGTCCGCGCCGAGGCCAAGACCGCAGGCGGCGGGGTGTTCGTGCGCGAGGCGGTGGTCGAGCTCACCGGCGAGGCGCCCCGGCCGTTCCTGGTCCACGCCTGGCGCCGGGGCACCCTCGACGAGATCAGCCCGCAGCCGGCCGGCAGGCAGCGGCTGACCCGCCCGGCCCCTGGCCGGGCTAAAGAATGTCGTCCCGAATGCAGGCCTTCTGGTGCCCGGGCCGGACCTCGCGCAGCTCCGGCACGCGCTCGGCGCAGGCCGGGAGCGCATAGGGGCAGCGGGTGCGGAACACGCATCCCGAGGGCGGATCGATCGGGCTCGGGATGTCGCCCTTGAGCACGATCCGGCCGCGCCGCGCCTTGGGGTCCGGGATCGGCACCGCCGACAGCAGCGCCTCGGTGTAGGGGTGCTTGGGGTTGCGGCAGAGCTCGCGTGCGGGCGCCACCTCCATGAGCCGGCCGAGATACATCACTGCGACCCGGGTCGAGACATACTCGACCACCGCGAGGTCGTGGGTGATGAACAGAAGCGTCAGGCCGAGGCGAGCCTTGAGGTCGCGCATCAGGTTGACGACCTGGGCCTGGATCGAGACGTCGAGCGCCGAGACCGGCTCGTCGGCGACGATGAACTCGGGCTCGACCGCGAGCGCACGGGCGATCCCGATCCGCTGGCGCTGGCCGCCGGAGAACTCGTGCGGATATTGCGTCATGTGCTCGGGTGCGAGGCCGACCATCGTGAGCAGCTCGGCGACCCGCTCGGTGCGCGCGCGGGCGCCTCGGGCCAGGCCATGGATCACCAGCGCCTCGCCGACGATCTCGGCCACGGTCATGCGCGGGTTCAAAGACGCGAACGGGTCCTGGAAGATGATCTGGGCGCGCCGCCGGAAGGCGCGAAGATGCGCCCGCGAGAGGCCAATGACGTCGAGCCCGTCGAAGTGGATGGTCCCTGCGGTCGGCTGGACCAGGCGCAGCAGGCTGCGGCCGACCGTGGTCTTGCCCGAGCCCGATTCGCCGACGAGTTCCAAAACCTCGCCACGCTCGACGTCGAACGAGACGTCGTCGACCGCCTTGACGTGATCCCGGCGCCGCGAGAGCAGGCCGCCCTCGGCCGGAAACCAGGTCCTGAGATGGCGCACCTCGATCAGTGGGGCGGCCATCAGGCGGCCCCCGCGGCAATCTCGCGCCAGCGCCGGCAGCGGACCAGGTGGTGGTCGCCGCAGGCTTCGAGCGCCGGCAGCTTGGCATCGCACGCGCCGCGGACGAAATAGCGGCAGCGCGGGTGGAAGCGGCAACCGGGCGGCAGGCGGAGCGGGCTCGGCACGCTGCCTGGCACGGCCTCGAGCCGCTGCTCGCCCGCGCGGACGAGATCGAGGCGCGGGATCGAGCCGAGCAGCGCCATGGTGTAGGGCATCTTGGGCTCGGCGAAGATCGCCCCGACCGAGCCGGTCTCGACCGCGGCGCCGGCGTACATCACGACCACCCGGTCGGCGATCTCCGCGACCACGCCGAGATCGTGGGTGATGAACAGCACCGACGTCCCGAGCTCGGTCTGCAGGTCCTTGATCAGGCCCAGAATCTGGGCCTGGATCGTGACGTCGAGGGCGGTCGTCGGCTCGTCGGCGATCAGCAGCGCCGGGTTGCAGGACAGCGCCATCGCGATCATGACCCGTTGGCGCATGCCGCCGGACAATTGATGTGGGTACTCGCGCATGCGCCGACGCGGCTCCGGGATGCCGAGCCTTACCAGCATCTCGACCGCGAGCTCGAAGGCCTGGCGTCCGGACCGGCCCTGGTGCAGCGCGATCGCCTCGATGATCTGATTGCCGACCGTGAAGACCGGGTTGAGCGAGGTCATCGGCTCCTGGAAGATCATCGCGACGTCGTTGCCGCGGATCTTGCGCATCTCGGCCTCGGACAGCCGGGCGAGGTCGCGGATCGTGCCGTCCTTGGTGCGGAGATTCATGCTGCCGCTCACGATCCGCCCGGCCGGACCCTGGACCAGGCGCATCAGGGCCAGGCTCGTCACCGATTTCCCCGAGCCGGATTTGCCGACCACGGCCAGCACCTCGCCCCGGTCGAGGTCGAACGAGATGCCGTCGACGGCGCGCACGACCCCGTGCTCGGTCCGGAACTGGACCTCGAGGTCGCGGACCTCCAGCAGCCGTCGTTGGTCCACGCTCGCTCCCCCCGTCAGAACTGCGGCGAGGTTTGGCCTCGGCACGCGCCGGATCTGATGTTAAAGCTCGGCCAAAGGGTTTTGTCATGCCGCGTGCAGCGCGTGGCCGGATCGGGATGGCGGCATCTTGAACATCGACTTCAAAGGCCGGACCGTCTTGGTGACCGGCGCCGGCCACGGTATCGGCCGGGCCATCGCCAAGGCGTTTGCCGAGCGCGGGGCAAGGCTTTGGGCCTGCGACCTCAATGACGAAGGGCTCGAGGAGACCATCCGGCTCTGCGGCGCCGAGGCGCAGGCGCGCCGGGTCGACGTCACGGACCGCGTCGCGGTCCGGGCCCTGGTCGAGGAGGCCGGCCCGATCGACGTGCTGGTCAACGACGCGGGCGGCGTGCTCGGCCAGGTCGGCCGGCCGCTCGAGGAGATCGAGCCCGGCGACTGGCAGGCGATCGTCGACGTCAATCTCTCGGCCGCGTTCTGGTGCGCGCAGGCGGTGGCGCCCGACATGAAGCGGGCGGGCGGCGGCCGGATCGTCAACATCTCGAGCGGCGCCGGGCTCGGTATCAGCCTGACCGGCATCCAGGCCTACGCCGCCGCCAAGGCCGGCCAGATCGGGCTCACCCGCCAGCTGGCCCATGAGCTTGGCCCCTTCGGCATCACGGTCAACAGCATCGCCCCCGGCTTCATCCGCTCCAATCCGACCACCGAGCGCCAGTGGCAGGCCTATGGCGAGGACGGTCAGCGCCGGCTGCTCGAGGGGATCGCGCTCAAGCGGCTCGGGCAGACCCTGGACATCGCGCACGCCGTCCTGTTCCTTGCCTCCGAGTTCGCGGGCTGGATCACCGGCCAGGTGCTGAGCGTGGACGGCGGCAAATGACGCCGCTCGACTGGCTGCAAGCGAATTGCGCGCGGCTCCAGGACGACCTGATCGCCTTTGCCCGGATCGCGAGCGTCAGCACCGATCCCGCCTACCAGGACGAGGTCCGCCGTGCGGCCGCCTGGCTCGCCGAGCGGCTGCGCGCGGCCGGGCTCGATCGGGTGCGCATCCATGCGACCGCGGGCCATCCGGTCGTGACTGCGGAGTGGCTCCGCGCGCCGGGCGTGCCGACGCTTCTGGTCTACGGCCACTACGACGTCCAGCCGCCTGATCCGCTCGCGGCCTGGACCAGCCCGCCGTTCGAGCCGAGGGTCCGGGAGGGCCGGATCTATGGCCGGGGCGTCTCGGACGACAAGGGGCCGGTCCTGATCCCGATCGCGGTCGCCGAGGCCTGCCTTGCCACCACCAGCCGCCTGCCGGTCAACCTTCGTTTCCTGATCGAGGGCGAGGAGGAATCCGGCAGTCCGAGCCTGCCGGCGTTCCTGCGCGACCATGCCGCGGAGCTCGCCGCCGACTGGGTGCTCTCGGCCGACGGCGCCATGTGGCGCGCGGACCTGCCCTCGGTCACGGTCGCCGGCCGCGGCCTGGTGGCCCTCGAGTTTTCCGTCTTTGGCGCGGCCAAGGACCTCCATTCCGGTCGCCATGGCGGCTCGGTCGCGAACCCGCTCCAGGCGATCGCCCGGCTGGTCGCGAGCCTGCACGACGAGCAGGGGCGGGTCTCGGTCACGGGCTTTTATGACGAGGTCCGCGAGCCCGACGCCGCGACCCGTGCCGAGCTCCAGGCACTGCCGTTCGATGAGGCCGCCTATTTCGAGGCAATCGCCGCCCTGCCTGGCGGCGGCGAGGCCGGCTACCGACTGCTCGAGCGGCAGTGGTTGCGCCCGACGCTCGAGCTGAACGGCCTCTGGGGCGGCTATCAGGGGGCCGGCGGCAAGACCGTGATTCCGAGCGCGGCGCACGCCAAGATCAGCTGCCGGCTGGTCCCGGACCAGGACCCGGCGGCGATCGGGGCGCGGATCGCCGAGCACCTCTACCGGTACTGCCCGCCCGGCTTGCGCCTTGAGGTCCGGCCACCGGACAAGGGGGCGCGCGCCTATGCCATCCCGGCCGATCATCCCGGACTGCGCCTCGCCGGGCAGGTGCTGGCCGAGATCTATGGCCAGGACGCGCTCCGGGTGCGGATGGGTGCGACCCTGCCGATCTGCGATCACTTCCGCGCCCTGCTCGGCCAGGAGACCGTGTTCTTCTCGTTCTCGACGGCCGATGAGGACTACCACGCGCCGAACGAGTTTTTCCGACTCCAGCGCTTCGACGACGGCCTGCGCGCCTGGCTCCGCTATTGGCAGCTGCTCGGCAACCCGAAAAACTAGCGCCGGCGCGGGTCGAAGTGATCGCGGAGGGCATCGCCCAGAAGGTTGAAGCCCAGCACCACGACCAGGATCGCAAGACCCGGAAAAGTCGCGATCCACCATGCGGTCAAAAAGTAGCCCTGGCCGTCGGCGAGCGTGGCGCCCCAGTCGGGGGACGGCGGCTGCGCGCCGAGGCCGAGGAAAGAGAGGCCGGCGGTCTCCACCACGACGGTCCCGGCCTGCAGGGTCGCCATCACCAGGATCGGCGTGAAGCTGTTGGGCAGGACGTGGCGCAGCATCAGGCGCATGCGCCCCGCCCCCAAGGCTTCCGCCGCCTGGACGAAGTCCCGGGCCTTGACCGCGAGCACCTGGCCGCGAATCAGGCGGGCGTATTGCGGCGTGTAGACGATGCCGATCGCAAACATCGAGTTGAGCAGGCTCGGCCCGAGCGCGGCGACAATGATCAGCGCCAGCAGCAGGTAGGGAAAGGCGAGCAGGACGTCCATCAGGCGCATGATCAGGCTGTCGATCCGGCCGGCATAGAAGCCGGCCACCAGCCCGAGCGAGCTGCCGAGCACGAGTGCTATGCCGTCGGCGACCAGGATCGACATCAGCGCGGTCCGCGAGCCGTAGATCACCCGGCTCAAAAGATCGCGGCCATACTGGTCGGTGCCGAGCAGATGGGCGCCAGAGGGCGGCGCCAGCGGCTGCAGGAAGTCCTGGTCGAGCGGCCCGTAGGGAACGACTACCGGCGCCGTGATCGTCAGCAGCAGGAAGGCGAGCACGATCAGCGCGCCGATCCGGGCGGTCGGGCGGCGGACCAGGCGGAGCACGCCGCGCCGCCGCGGCGACGCGATCAGCGTGCCGGCACCCTCGGCCGAGATCATCGGTAGCGGATCCGCGGATCGAGATAGGCGTAGCTTATGTCGACCATCAGGTTGACCACGACGAACAGCAGCGAGGTCAAGATCGCCGCCGCCTGCACGACCGGATAGTCGCGGCTGAGGACGGCGTTGACAACGAGGCGGCCGAGCCCGGGCAGGGCGAAGATGGTCTCGGTCAGCACCGCACCGGAGAGCAGCAGGCCCAGCTGCAGGCCGATCACGGTCACGACCGGGATCAGCGCGTTGCGCAGCGTGTGCTTGAAGATCACCTTCCACTCGGCGACGCCCTTGGCGCGCGCGGTGCGCACGTAGTCCTGGCTAAGCGCGGCCAGCATCTCAGAGCGGGTGATCCGGGTGATCAGGGCGAGCGGGATCGTCGCCAGCGTGCAGGCCGGCAGGACCAGGTGCTCGAGGGCGAGCCCGAACAGGTCGAGCCGGCCGGCGAGCAGGCTGTCGACCACCGGCATGCCCGTGACCCTTTGCAGTTCGGCGCCGATCGGCAGCACGCCGCCGAGCGGCAGCCAGTTGAGGAAGCCTGCGAACACCAGGATCAGCATCAGACCGAGCCAGAAGATCGGCATCGAAACGCCGAACAAAGACGCGGTCATGACCAGATTGTCGAGCCAGGAGTAGGGCCGGCTCGCCGCCAGCACGCCCGCGGGCACGCCGATCGCGACCGCGATCACGAGCGCCGCGATCGTGAGCTGCAAGGTCACCGGGAAGGCGATCAGCACGGCGCGGAGGGCGCTCTCATTGGTGCGCAGCGAGATGCCGAAGTCGCCGTGCAGGGCGTCGAGCGCGAAGCGCAGGTACTGCACGTAGACCGGCTGGTCGATGCCGAGCTGATGGCGCAGCCGCGCGAGCTGCTCGACGGTCGCATGATCACCAAGCAGGAGCTGCGCGACATCGCCGGGCAGGACGCGCATGGCGAAGAACACCACGACGCTGACGCCGACCAGCACGAAGGCCAGCTGGATCAGCCGTCGAAGGAGATACTCGGCCAAGCTGTCCCGACCCCGCTCGTCACCGGCGGCCGCTCATGGATGCCCCCGCGCGTGGGTGGGTGCGCAACCGCGGCGCGGCGTGGCCTTCTCACGCGACCGGGATCTCGTTGCCCGCCTTGGGCACATCGTAGCCACGCTGCACCGCCGGCCGCGCCGCGATCGCCGTATACCAGCGCTTGACGTTCGGAAAATCGTTCAGGCCATCGTCCAGACCGTGCCAGTCAAAACGCGACACCCAGGGCCAGGTCGCGACGTCGGCGATCGAGTAGTCGCCGGCCAGGTACTCGACCTCGTCGAGCCGCTTGTCCATGACCCCGTAGAGCCGCTTGGTCTCGGTGACGTAGCGCTCGATCGCGTAAGGGATCTTCTCCTTGGCGAAGCGGTTGAAGTGGTGGGTCTGGCCGAAGAACGGGCCGACCCCGCCCATCTGGAACATCAGCCACTGCATCACGTCCATGCGCGCGAGCTGGTCGTCCTGGCGCGGCAGCAGCTTGCCGGTCTTGTCGGCCAGATAGATCAGGATCGCGCCCGATTCGAACATCTTGTAGCCGTTATCGCGGTCGATGATCCCCGGGATCTTGTTGTTGGGGCTGATCGCCAGAAACTCGGGCTTGAACTGGTCGCCCTGACCGATGTTGATCGGATGAACCTCGTAAGGCAGCCCGACCTCTTCCAGCATGATCGAGACCTTGCGCCCGTTCGGCGTGCTCCAGGTGTACAGATCGATCACGGTGCCTCCGCCCTGTCCTGGTGTCGTGAAACCAACAGCATAGCACGCGTCGATGGGCCTGAGTGAGGCCTGTTCCTATGATAGCTTCGCAATCGTCGCTCTCTGGAGGCATGCCCATGGTCAAGGCACTGATCGTTCGGCGGGTCGACGAGGAGCTGGTCCGACGGCTCAAGATGCGGGCGGCACGGAACAACCGGTCGGCCGAGGCCGAGCATCGCGAGATTCTCAAGCAGGCCCTGAGCGACGAGCCCAACGCCACCTTCAAGGAGATCGCGGCGCAGCTGCGAGCGCTAACTCACGGCCGGCACCATACGCCTGCAGAAACCCTGCTGCGCGAGAGCCGCGACGAACGTTGAGCGGCTTCATCGTCGACGCCAGCGTCGCGATCAAGTGGCTGGTGGATGAGCCGGGCGCCGATGTTGCCGCGTTCTTGATCGATCACTCGCTCGCCGCACCCGACCTGCTCGGCCCCGAATGCGCGAACGTCCTGTGGAAGAAGGTGATGCGCGGGGGGCTGTCGGCACCGGAGGCCGAAACCATGGCGGCGGCCCTGGCGAAAGCCGACATCGCGCTGCACCCGACGCGGCGCTATTGGCAGACCGCGGTCGCCATCGCGTCCGCGCTCCGACATACGGCTTACGACTGCATCTATCTCTGGCTGGCCGAGGAGCTCGGCCAGCCGCTGGTCACCGCCGACGCCCGGCTGGCCGGTCTGGTGAGGGCGTCGTCACCGGCGCGCTTCGCCAATCTGGTGGTGCCGCTGGCCGAGCTGCCGCAGGTCCTCGCGGCTCGAGCCGGCCAAGGCTCATGATGGCAGCGCCCATCGCGACGCTCGCAAACGTCAGTCCGAAGAACCCGAACAGCATGATCAGTGGCACCGGGAAGAGATCTGAGGCGAGCGCCAAGGTGCCGACGCCACCGACGTCCCCCGCCAGCAGCAGCGCCACGGTCAGCCAGCCGGCGAGCGTGCCGGCGAGACCATGACCGAGCAGATAGGCCACCAAGGGATTACCGGTTATCACCGTCGGATCACCTGCCGTCTAGACCTCAACACGGAGTGCCACCGGCAGTCGCTGCCGCGCGGCGCAGATCCGCTGCCTGACCATGGGTCGCGGCCGCTCCACGTAGCCGTGGTCGTAGGCGACGATCTGCAGGCGGCCCCGCACGAGGTCGATCAGCTCGCCCGGCCGTAGCAGGAAGTCGGGGTTGGTCGGCACTCCATAAGCCTCGTTGCCGGCGGCAAAGCTGTCGTAGAGCAGCACGCCGTCCGCCTCGATCGCATCGAGAATCTGAGGAAAAAGCGGCCGCCAGAGGTAGTTGGTGACCACCACCGCGCCGAAGCGCCGGTCCGCGAGCGGCCAGGGCGAACCGTCCTCGAGGTCCGCCCGCAGGATCTCGAGATCTGGGTGATCGGCGATCTCCCCGAGCCTGGAGACGTCGCTGTCGACCGCGGTCACCGGATGGCCGCGCTCGAGAAAGAGGCGGGCATGGCGACCCCCGCCGCAGGCGAGGTCGAGGACCGGCGCCGCCGCCGGCACCAGGGGTGCGAAGCGGACGATCCAGGCTGATGGCGAGGCTCGCACCGGGGCGATCAAGGGCGGTCGACGGTGCTCTGACCGATGCCGGCCAGCAGTCGGCCGCCGTCGACGACCCAAGCGGCCCCGGTCACGAACGAGGCCTCGTCGGAGGCGAGATAGGCGATTACCCTCGCGGTATCCTCGGGCTCTCCGATGCGGCCGGCCGGCAGCTCGTTTGCCCAGCGCGCACGCTCGCGGTCTGGATCATTGGTCAGCCCGAGCACCATGGCCGTCGCGGTCGGGCCGGGACAGACCGCGTTGACCCGGATCCGGTCGGCGGCGAAATCCAGCGCCATGCATTGGGTCAGGAGCAGGATCCCGGCCTTCGAGGCGCCGTAGACAGAATAGCCGCGACCGCCCGCCTTGCCGGCGACCGATGCGGTGTTGACGATCGCCCCACCGCCGCTTCGCCGCATAGCCGGCACGGCGTACTTCGAGACCAGAAAAACGCTCTTCAGATTGGTATCGATGCAGCGGTCCCAGTCGGCCTCGGCAAGCGTCGTGACGTCGCCGATGACCAGGACGCCGGCGTTGTTGTGCAGAACGTCGAGCCGGCCGTAGCGGCGAACCGTCAGGGCGACGAGGTTTTCGGCGTCGCCCGCGTCGGCCGCATCGGTTCGGACGAAGGTCGCCTCCTGACCCTGCTCGCGAAGCTCCTTGGCGAGCGCCTCGCCGGCCGGGTGAAGATCGGCGACGACCACGCTCGCACCTTCGGCAGCGAACAGCCGGCAGGTCGCTTCGCCGATGCCGGTGGCCCCACCAGTCACGATCACGCTCTTGCCCGCGAACCTCATGCCGCCCTCCTTCAAGAGCCTTCGGCAAGCTGCCGGCGGGTGGTCTGCAGGGTCTCGAGCAGGGCCAGCAGCAGCGCGTCACGCTCGGCCTCGAGGCGCTCGATCGAGGGCGGATGACCCGCCTCATGCGCGGCGACCAGACGCTCGATCACCTCGGGCGTGATGCGGAGTCCCTGGAGGTCGTCCATCCAGCGCTGCAGGCCGGGACCAATATGCTCGAGCAGATGACGAAGCCCGCCCCTGCCGCCCGCCAGGTGGTGGGTCGCGTGCGGCCCCATGATCGCCCAGCGCAGCCCCGGCCCGTAGGCGATCCCCCGGTCGACGTCCGAAAGGTCGGCAACGCCCGCCAGCACCAGGTTGATCGCCTCGCGATAGAGCGCTGCCTGCATGCGGTTGACGACATGGCCCGGAACCTCGCGTCTCACCCGGATCGTGACTTTGCCGACGCGTTGGTAGAAGGCCTCGGCCCGGTCGATCGCGGCCGGATCGGTCGCGCGCCCGCCGACCAGCTCGACCAGCGGGATCAGGTGCGGCGGGTTGAACGGATGGGCCACGATGTAGCGCCCCTCGCCTTTCCGCCCCGCCTGCAGATCGCTCGGCATCAGCCCCGAGGTCGAGGAGGCGACCACCGCATCCGCGCCAAGCCCCGGCTCCATCGCTGCGAAAAGGGCGCGCTTCGCCGCCAGATCTTCGGGTCCGTTCTCCTGCACCCAACCGGCGCCCTCGACCGCCGCTCCGGGGCCGGGATGGAAGGACGGTGCCGCCGGGGCATTCGTGCGCACCAGGCCGAGGCGCTCGAGCGTCGGCCAGGCCCGCTCCACGAAGCCACGCACGCGCGCCTCGGTGCCCACCGCCGGATCGTAGACCCCGACCTCGAGGCCGCCCGCCAGAAACAGCGCGGTCCAGCTCGCGCCGATCGTGCCGGCGCCGAGCACCGCGACCCGCCGCACCTCCCCCGGGCTCACCGCAGATACTCGACGTTGCCGTCGACGCCGATCACCTGGCCCGAGACCAGCCGACCGGCATCAGAGCAGAGGTAGAGGATCATGTTGGCGATGTCCTCTGGGCTGATCATCCGCCGCATCGAAGCGGTCTGCGTGTAGTCCTCGTACATCGCCTCGAACGCGACGCCCCGCGCGTGGGCCTTGGCGGCGATCACCCGGTTGATGCGATCGCCCTCGACCGCGCCCGGGCAGATCGCGTTGACCCGGATCTGATCGGGCCCGACCTCGATCGCGAGCGCCTTGGTCAGGCCGACCACCGCCCATTTCGACGCGCAATAAGGCGTCCGCAGCGCGAAGCCGAAGCGACCGGCGGCCGAGGACAGATTGACGATTGAGCCGCCGCCCGCGGCCTTGATCATCGGCACGGCGCGCCGCGCGCAGAGGTACTGGCCCGTCAGGTTGACCTCGAGGCAGCGCCGCCAGTCCTCCGGCGTGATCGCCTCGATCGGTCCGGTCGGCCCGGCGATGCCGGCGTTGTTGATCAGGATGTCGAGGCCGCCGAGCTGCTCCTCAGCCAGCGCGAACAGACGATCGACGTCCGCCTCGAGCGCGACGTCGGCCTCGATCGCCGGCACCTCCGGCAGCTCGGTGCGCAGCCGGTCGAGCGCCGCCCGGTCGACGTCGCAGGTGACGAGCCGGGCGCCCGCCTCGAAGAAGGTCTGAAGCGTCACCCGACCGATCCCGGCACCGCCCGCCGTGAGCACCACCCGCCTGCCGTCCAGCCGCAGATCCATGCCGAGCGCCTCCCCCTTCCGCTCACCCCTGGCCATCATGAGAGGCGGACCGGGGCTGTCAATGGTGCGCGGGTGCGCTGCCGCCGCAGCCAATCTTATCCCGAAGCCGTGGCGTAGCTCACAGGTATGCCGGCCCTGTGGCGGTAGCATGAACACTTCCGGCGAGCCATCCTGGGTTGGAGCTGCAGAAATGAAGGAATTCCGCACCCCTGAAGACGCCCGCGCCACGTTCGAAGAGACCTATCAGCGCTATGAGTTCGCGCCGCTGGTGACGATCGCACTCGCGCTTGGCGGCTGGCTGGCCAGGCATCGCGACCGCGTCAAGCATGCGCCGCGGAAGCCGGTGCGGACGTCCGAATCAACGAGACCCGCCGCGCACGCCAGCTGATCGGGCCGAGCGCCCGCGCGGCGTCGAGCCGCGCCTGCGCTTTCACGACTGAGCTGTCTGATCGCGATCCTGCCGGGCCGTGATTTGCGGCTGGCGGGGCGCCGTAACGAGGGGCGCCTTTGTGGGTCCTGCTTGCAATGGCCTCCCGTTCGCGATCGGCCGCCCCGGATCATCATAGGGACAGGCGTGAACGGTCGCCCACGGGCGGCGAGCCGGTCAGTTGTTGGCCTGCCAGATCGAGACCCATTGATTGAGAAGGCGCCCGGAGACGTCGGCGCTCCGGAACGCGAAGCCGTCGTCGACGAGGTCGGCCAGAACCTTCGCGCAGCTGCGGCCGGCGACATCCTCCGATGAGCCGTTGTTCTGGGTGGCGAAAGGCCCGCTCTTGCGGGGCTCGCCACCGATCTGCAAGAAGGTCGCGGTCGGCCCGTTCGCGGCGATCACGTTGCAGCCGACCAGGGCGATCCGGTCGGCGGCCGCGAGCGGCGACGCCGACAAAGCGCAGAGCCCCGTCGGGATCGTGACAATCAAAACTCTGAGTAGTTGTTGCACAGGACCGCCTCCCCTATTTAAGACGTAGTCAGGTCGACCTGCCACAAATCTTGCACGATAGAATGGACCAGGCAAGATCATCTTGAAGCAAGGACTTCACGTATATTGTGGGAGTGGGTCGGATCAACCCAAGGATGCAGCTCGCGTTGCCACCTGCACGCGCTGGAGACCATCGATGTCCGAACCCCCGATCCAGATTCTGCCGGCCCGCCGGGGCAAGGCGGTGCGCTTGCGCAAGGGGCAGGCGCTGAAGGTCATCAACAGCCACGGCCAGCAGGTCGTGGACACCTGGGCGTTCCATGCCCAGGACCTTGCCGAATTCATGTCGATGGAGCATCTCCGCCAGGTGCTCAACCGGATCATGGCGCGGGTCGGCGACCCGCTCGTGACCAACCACCGCCGGCCGATCCTGACCCTGGTCGCGGACACTTCGCCCGGCATCCACGACACGCTGCTGGCGGCCTGCGACATCTGGCGCTATCGCAACCTCGGCTGCGCTGACCATCACGACAACTGCCGGGATAACCTGTTCGCCGGCATGGCTGAGCTCGGCCTCATGCCGCCCGAATGCCCGAGCCCCTTGAACCTCTGGATGAACACCCCCGTGGTCGACGGCCAGGGCATCGACTGGCGGCCACCTGTCAGCCGACCCGGCGACCACGTGGTGTTGCGCGCCGAACTCGACTGCATCGTCGCGATGTCCGCCTGCCCGCAGGACCTGGTGCCGATCAACGGCGCCGCGATGGCCCCGACCGAGGCGCATTTCCAGGTCCTCGGCTGACAGGCGTCAGAAATGGCCGAGCGGGCCCGCGGCGGAGAGCTTACAGCCGGTGAGGCGACGCTCGGCCATGTCCATGCGCCAGCTGAGCATCGCCTGGGCCTGCTCCAGGACCTCCGGCGCTCGGATCGGGTCAGCTGCGATGTTCTGGAGCTGATGCGGGTCTTGTTGGAGGTCGTAGCAGAGCGGTCCCAGGCCGTTGAAGTGGACGTACGCGTAGTCGGCGCTCTGCTGGACGGCGAGCGCGCAGCGGTCCGAGGCGAGGCCGAGCGCGGTCTCGAAGCTGCGCGTCTCGACGTCCCGGAAGTCGTGCTCGTAGTGCGCCGCCTCGCGCCAGCCCGTGGGCGTCTCGCCCTCGAGCCAGGGGACCAGGCTCCGGCCGTCGCACTGGAGCGGCACCTCGAGCCCGATCCGCTCGAGGATCGTCGGCATCAGGTCGACCTGCTCGGTGAACGCCTCGACCACCCGCCCGGGCATGGCCCCGGGACTCGGATCGACGACGATCAGCGGCACCTGGAAGGCCTCCGGGAAAAAGCCGTCCTTGCCGAGCAGCCAGTGGTCGCCCAGCATCTCGCCGTGATCGGCGGTGACCAGGACCAGGGTCCGCTCGCGCTCGCCCAGCAGCTCGAGCCTGCTCACGATCCGGCCGATGTGGTGGTCGACCTCGGTGATCAGGCCGTAGTAGACCGCGCGCGTCTGGCGGATCTCGGCCTCGCCTACGCCCGCGGGCTTACCGTACCAGCTCTCGGACTTGGGCTGCGCGAGCTTGGCCGCAAGCCAGGGATGCGCCGCTGCCTCGGCCTCCGCGCTGGCAGCCCGGACCGGCGCCGGCACCTGGTCCGGATGATAGAGCGCGTGATAGGGGGCGGGTGCTACCAGCGGCGGATGCGGCTTTACGAAGCTCAGGTGCGCGAACCAGGGGGCGGCCCCTTCCCGTCGCTCCAGCCAGGCAAGGAACGAATCGGCGAGGAACCCGGTCTCGCTGTCCTCGGCGGGATAGGGCGCGGGCGCGCCAAGCGGCCCGCCGAACAGCTCGGCCAGGCTCCAGGACCGGCCATGTCGGCGTTCCAGATGGGCGAGCCAGGCGGCATTGTCCTCGGGCAGATAGAGGCCGACCTCGAAGCTCGGGTACAGGCCCTCGTAGGTCCGAAGCCAGGGATCGCCGGGATCGCGCCCGCGCGGATCGACGCTCCGGTCGGTGTAGCCGAACAGGATCGGGCGGAAGCCCGCCTTCCTCGCCTCGGCGGCGAGATCGCTGTGGCGGGCGTCGAGCGGCGTGCCGTTGGTGACCGAACGGTGGTTGAGCGCGTACAAGCCGGTGTGCAGGGATGCGCGCGCGGGCCCGCAGGGCGTCGCCTGGGTGAAGTGGCGCTTGAACAGCACGCCCTGCCGGGCGAGCGCGTCAAGGTGCGGGGTCCTCAGGCACGGGTGCCCGAGCGCTGACAGACATTCGCCGCGCCACTGGTCGGCGGTGATGAGAAGCACGTTCATTTGGCAATCCCGGCGCTGGCAACGCTCGCGGTGGTTTGGCCGGCCTGATAGCAGCGACGCATGGGGCTTGCCAAGCGCATCCGATTGTCAGCACAATCCGAGTTTGGAACGAGCCAGGACCGCCCGCGAAGCATCGGGGAATCATGCCTGTCACGAATTCTGTGACAGCGCCCGGCTACGAGCGCGGCGAAGGGTCCGAGCGACAGGGAGACCACCGAGATGTCCGATCAGAATACGAGCGCCGTCACGTTGCGCGCGGCGCGGGATTTCAATCGCCGCACTCTGCTCAAAGGCGCGCTCGCGACCGGCGCGGCGCTGAGCATCGGCCCGTTCGTGCTGCCCAGGCGCGCCCTCGGCGCCGGGCAAGTCAACGTGTTCGCCTGGGGCGACTACAATCCGGGCTTCGTCGACGGCGGCATCTTCAAAGCCTTCACCGAGGCGACCGGCATCACGGTCAACCACTCGACCTATGGCTCCAACGACGAGGTCGAGAACAAGCTGCGCGCCTCCGGCGGCGCCGGCTTCGACATCATCTTCCCGTCGGTCGACACCGGTCCCAACTACTACGGCGACAATCTGTTGACCGAGATCGACGAAAACAAGCTCAAGGTCGACGCGATCATCCCGGCGATCTACCGGCAATCAATCGGTCTCGGCGCGACCCACCGGGGCAAGCGCTACCTCGTGCCGTTCGACTGGGGCACCGAGGGCATGACCTGGGACAGCAGTGCATTCCCGGACGTCGCCTATGGCAGCCTGTCCTACGCCGATCTCTGGCGCGAGGGCGCGACCGGCCAGACCGCCTGCCGGCAGAAGTCGGTCCTGGTCAGTCTCGCGCTCTATCTGGACGCCACCGGCGAGGTCAAGTCGGACCGCGCCATGGACCTCTACAAGTCGGAGGACGACGCCAAGCGCGTGTTCGAGGCCTGCACCGATTTCGCGATCAAGCACAAGGCCAACATCGGTGCCTTCTGGAACAATGGCACCGAGGCGACGTCCGCCTTCACCGACGCCGGCTGCAAGATCGGCCAGACCTGGGACAATACCGGCACCGACCTGCACCTCAAGGTCGATGAGAAGTGGCGCTATACCATGCCGAAGGAGGGTGGCCTCGGCTGGCTCGATACCGTCGCCATCCCATCCCACGCCGAGAACACCGAGCAGGCGTACGAGTTCATCAACTTCATCCTGTCGCCTGAGATGGGCGGGATCTTTTCCAATACGATCGGCTACAATTCGGTCGCGGTCGGCGCCAGCGAGCATCTGGACGATAGCAAGAAGACGACGTTCAAGATGTCGTATCCGGAGCAGAGCGCGATCGACAACTTGTGGTGGTGGCCGGCGCAGACCCCATTCTTCGCCGAGCTGCGCTCGCTGTACTCCGAGAAGCTGACCAACGCTTGAGGCGAGGTCGCGGCGGACGAGCCAGGCTGCCCGACCGCCGCGACCCGTCGGGCCGCGACCGCAGCGGCCTGGTGAGTGCGAGGAAGCGCCATGCGCGGCAAGGACGTCGTTCTCGACAACGTCTCGATGCGGTTCGGCGACTTCGTCGCCGTCCAGCCGACCGACCTGACCGTCCAGGCGGGCGAGTTCTTCTCGATCCTCGGGCCGTCGGGCTGCGGCAAGACCACCATCTTGCGCATGATCTCTGGCTTTCTCGAGCCGAGCGGCGGCCGGATCGCGATCGGCGGCGAAACCATGGCCGGGGTCGGCCCGAACCGGCGGCCGACCGCGCTGATCTTCCAGAACCTGGCGCTGTTCCCGCTGATGACCGTCTGGGAGAACGTCGCCTTCGGCCTCGGAATGCCGGGGCGCGGCGCAAGGCCGAGCGCCGCCGGCGCGCGGACGAGCTTTTGGAACTCGTGGCGCTGACCGGCCAGGGCGAGAAGAAGCCGACCGAGCTCTCGCGGCGGCCAGCGCCAGCGGGTCGCGATCGCCCGGGCGCTCGCGGTCGAGCCCGCGGTGCTCCTGCTCGACGAGCCGCTCTCGGCGCTCGATCTCAAGCTCCGCCAGCACATGCGGACCGAGCTCCGCGGGCATCCAGAAGCAGGTCGGCATCACCTTCATCTACATCACCCACGACCAGGGCGAGGCGCTCACCATGTCCGACCGGATCGCGGTCATGTCGCAAGGGCTGATCGAGCAGGTCGCCACCCCCGATCGCCTCTACGACGCGCCCGCCTCGGCCTTCGTCGCGACCTTCGTCGGCGAGAACAACGTGCTGCGCGGCAAGGTCGGACAGGCTGTCAACGGCCTGCTGCAGGCCGAGACGCCGGTCGGCCCGGTCCGGGCGAGCAACCCGGGCGGCCTCGCCGCCGGCGCCGAGGCCATGGTCTTCGTGCGCCCGGAGCGGGTCCAGCTCGGACCGACCAACGGCATCGACAACCGGCTGCAGGGTAAGGTGGTCAGGCGCGAGCTGGAGGGGCCGTTCGCCCATCTCGCGATCGCGACGCCGGCGGGCGCCACCTTCCTCGTCCACCAGACCAACCGCGGCGATCTCAGCGACGCCGCGATCGGCGACGAGGTCGCCTTCGGCTTTACCGCCAAGGATGCGCTGGCGCTTGCGGCCGGCGACCTCGCCAAGGACTGAGCCCCCAGAATGCAGGGCCTGGTCCAGATCTACGGCAAGACGCTGACCGCCGCCATCTGGCTGCTCGCAGCCCTCTGGCTGTTCGGCCTGATCGTCGTGCCCCAGCTGTTCATGATCGACCAGTCGCTCTGGTGGAAGGAGAAGAGCGCCGACGAGTTCCAGGTCACCCATCGGATCGACCAGCTCTACAATGACGTCAGTCTCGCCGAGCTCGACCTGAACGCCGCCAAGCCCGAGGACAAAGCCGCGATCGAGCAGAAGATCGCGGCCGCCAAGGCCGAGATCACGCAGCTCGAAGGCACGGAGATCAAACCGGTCAAGGTCTATGGGCTGCGCAACTACACGCGCATGAGCAGTCTGCACTTCCAGATCTTCGTCAAGACGATCGGCTACGCGGCGCTGGTGACCTTGCTCGCGCTGGTCGTCTGCTACCCGATTGCCTATACGGTCGGTCAGCTGGCGACGCCAAACAAGGCGGCGCTGATGATGCTCGGCCTGGTGATCCCCTACGCGATCAACGAATTGTTACGCGTCTATGCCTGGTTGATGATCCTCGACTATCAGGGCGTGATCAACAGCCTGCTGGCGTGGCTCGGCCTGGTCGATTTCGAGGCCAAGACCTGGGTCCCGTTCCTCGAGCATCCGGGCAGCGTGTTCGTCGCCTTGGTCTACGCCTACGTGCTGTTCATGGTGTTCCCGATCTACAACACGATCGAGACGCTCGACAAGAACCAGATCGAGGCGGCCCGCGACCTCGGCGCCTCGACCTGGCGGATCCACTGGCGGGTCGTGATCCCGCACGCCAAGCCCGGGATCGCGGTCGGCTGCATCATGACCTTCATGCTCTCGGCCGGCTCCTATTCGGTGCCCCAGGTCATGACCCGCGGCAAGAGCGGCGACTGGTTCTCGCAGCTGATCTACCGGCAGTTCTTCGAGAGCTTCAACTGGAACATCGGCGCCGCCTACAGCTTCACGCTGCTGCTGGTCTGCATCGCCTTCATTTTCCTGATGATGACGATCTTCCGGGTCGGCATCCGCGACATCGCCAAGTAGGAGCCGCAAAATGGCGGTCGCGATCCCGGCACCGGCGCCCAGAGCGGCCGGCGCGGAGCGCGACTGGAGCCAGATTGTGCTGAACGTCTATCTCGCGATCTTCTATGTCTATCTGTTCGCGCCGCTGCTGGTGATGTCGCTCGCCGCCTTCAACGCCTATCAGTATCCCTCGGTCACCCAGTGGCAGGGCTGGACGCTCAAGTGGTTCGGGGCGCTCGCCGACGACAGCCGGATGTGGCAGGGCGTGATCCACTCGCTGATCATCGCGGTCGGCGTGATCCTGATCTCGCTACCCTTCGGGCTCGCCGGCGCCCTGATCTTGACCCGGCTGCAGTCGCGCTGGAGCGGCGTGCTCTACGGGGTCATGGTCTCGCCGGTCCTGACGCCCGGCATCATCCTCGGGATCTCGACCCTGATCTTCTGGCAGAACTTCGGGGTCGGCGGCGGCAAATGGGTCGCGACGGTCGCTCAGTCGTCCTTCATAGCGTCCTATTCGATGCTGATGTTCATGGCTCGCCTGCAGCGCCAGGATCGCACCCTCGAGGAGGCAGCGCTCGACCTCGGCGCCTCGCCGACCATGGTGTTCCGGCGGATCACCCTGCCGTTCCTCGCCCCGACGATCGGCACCGCGGCGGTGATCGGTTTCCTGCAGTCGATCGAGAACTACAACACCACGGTGTTCGCGATTGGCGGCGACTGGACGCTGGTGACCGAGATCGGCTCGCGTTTCCGCTTCGGCCTGTCCCCCGTCATCAACGTGATCGGGGTGATCTTCGTCGTGATCACGGTGATCGCGGCCTCGATCTACGTCCTCCTGCGCCAGCGGGAGCTCCAGCGCGCCAAGGCGCGCTAGGTGCTCGGCAGGGCGCGCTCCAGGAGCGCGTCATTGCTCGGATCGAGGCAAAAGCTGATGACCCTCGCCTAATAGCATGGGTGGGTCCGCAGCTTCCGAACGCCGAGCACTATGCCTCAGGCTGGAGGTTCCCAGCATGCTGATGCGAGGAAATGAGCCTTGCGCTGAGGTTTCGGAGTTTTTTGGCCGGAGACTCAGCACCGGGGCTAAGAAGGTTCAAACTTGATCGCTACCCCGCGCACCGTCGTGCAGGTGAAGCTGAAGACGTTGTAGATCGGGAGGAAGCCATAGAGAGTGGTTTCCACCGACGCGTTGATGATGGCATCGCCTCCACTCGCGGCCAAGGCGTTCTCCATAGCCGCGGTCGGCGTCGAATCGCCCCACGGTATGATCCCCAACGCGAAATATCGGCAAGCCTTCCCTTCCGTGGGCCCGACTTCCGTGTAGGACTGCGCTTTCTTCAGGAGCGAGCCCGGATCGCCGCGCGCGCCGGTCATCATGCCCACCTGGCCGACGGAGCTGCATCCGAGCAAGCCCGCAATCGCCAGAACCACCAAGGGATATGCCTTTGGCACCTTCATCTCCCCTCATCGCGGCAACCGCTCCGGGGAGCCGCGGAGTGTCGTACCTTTTTTGGCCGAGGGCCCCTTTAAGCCAGGATCCTCCCGGATGCCAGCTAGATCCAGCCGGCGCGGCGGAAGCGGACAAAGAGGTAAGTGCAGATCGCGACCATCAGCGCCAGCACGGCGAAATAGCCATAGTGCCACCGCAGCTCTGGCATGTATGCGAAGTTCATTCCGTAGATGCCGGCGACCGCCGTCGGCACCGCCAGGATCGCCGCCCAGCCGGCGAGCCGCCGGCCGGTCGTGCCCTGCCGGGACGACTCGAGCAGCAGGGTCGCTTCAAAGGCGAACGTCAACATCTCGCGCAGCGTGTCGATCTTCTCGAGAACGCCGTTCGCGTGATCGACGATGTCCCGGTAGTAGGGCCGGAACGAAGGGTCGATGCCCGGTATGTCGACGTGCTCGAGCCGCCGGCAGACCTCGGCCGTGGGGGCCACCACCTGGCGCAGCTTCTGCAATTCACGCCTGAGGCCGTAGATCCGCGCGATCTTGGATTCGTCGAGCGACGGAACTCAGGATGTTCTCCTCCAGCGCCTCGACGTCCTCCGCCAGTCTCTCCACGACCGCGAGGTAGCTGTCGACGATGAAGTCGACGATCGCGTAGAGGACGTAGTCCTCACCGTTCGCGAGCCGGTGCGGCGCGGCCTCGGCGCATTGGCGCACGCGCGCGTAGGACGCCGAGGCGCCGTGCCTGATCGAGATGATGTAGCCGCGGCCGACGAAGATTTCGGTCTCACCAAGCTGGATGTGGCCGTCAACCAGAAAGGCGGTGCGCAGGACCACGAAGGTCGCATCCCCGTACTGCTCGAGCTTCGGCCGCTGGTGCGCGTCGCGCGCGTCCTCGATCGCGAGCTCATGCAAGTGAAACTGCTCCTGGAGCTGGCGCAACTCGTGCTCGTCGGGCTGGTGGATGCCAATCCAGACGAAATGGCCGGGTTTTGTGGCCCAAACCCCGCCCTCCTGAAGGGCGATGTCAGCGACCTTGCGGCCCGCGCTATAAGCCGCCGCGGCGATGACCTGGCCCATCCGACCGCCTCCCCCCGACGCCGAGCCGCCGAGCTCGACCCCCGACAATGCCAGCGTGACGCGGTGCCCGCCCCTAGCCGCCGGCGATGCGCGGGATCAGGTGCACCTCGCTTCCCGGCGGGATCGGTTCCAGCCAGGCGTCCTGGAAGATCTCACCGTCGATCGCGACCGCGAGACCGTCGCCGAGATGCGGCTCGAGCTGGGGAAAGCGGGTCGCCAGCTGACCGAGCAGTTGGCGGATGTTGCTGGCCTCCAGCTCGAGCTCGCTCTCGCCGCCGGTGAACTGGCTGAGGTTGCGAGTGAGGAGAATCCGCGCCATGAATCTCAGCCGCCGGCGCCGTTCGCCGCCTCGAGCGCCTTCAGGACCTTGGGTGGCGACATCGGTAACTCGGTAAAGCGGATGCCGGTCGCCTGCTCGATCGCGTTGGCGATCGCCGCCATCGGCGGCACGATCGGGGTCTCGCCGACCCCGCGCACGCCGTAGGGATGGCGCGGGTTGGCGACCTCGACGATCACCGTGTCGATCATCGGCACGTCCGAGGCGACCGGCATCCGGTAGTCAAGGAAGCCCGCGTTCTGCATCCGGCCGTCGGGGCCGTAGATGTACTCCTCGTTGAGCGCCCAGCCGATCCCCTGCACCGCCCCGCCCTGATACTGGCCTTCGACGTAAGCCGGGTGTACCGCCTTGCCGGCGTCCTGGGCGACCGTGTAGCGGAGGATCGTGACCCGCCCGGTCTCCTTGTCGACCTCGAGGTCGACCAAATGGGTCCCGAAGCTCGGAGCGGCGCCTTGGGCGTTGAGATGCGCATGCCCGGCGATCGGCCCACCGGTCTTGCCTGCCATCTTGGCGAGCTCGGCGAACGACAGCGGCTCGAAATCGCCGGCATTGGCGCCCGCGGGCTTGGCCATGCCGTCCTCCCAGGTGACCGCGTCCGCCGGGATTTCCCAGATCTTGGAGGCACGGGCGCACATCTCCTTGATCACTTGCCGGGCTGCCTCGCTGACCGCGACGCCGTTCGAGAAGGTCGCGCGCGAGCCGCCGGTCAGGAACGTGTAGCCGAGCGAGCTGGTGTCGGCGATGATCGGGCGCACCTTGTCGTAGTCGATGCCGAGCCCTTCAGCCGCCATCAGGCAGGAGGATGCGCGCGAGCCACCGATGTCGGGCGTGCCGGCCATCAGCGTGACCGTGCCGTCCTCGTTGACCAGGATCGAGACCGAGGTCTCGCCACCGATGTTGAACCAGAAGCCGGACGCGACGCCGCGGCCCTGGTTCGGCCCGAGCGGTGCCCGATAGTGCTCGGTCTCCTTGACCCGACGCAGGGTCTCCATAAGGCCGATCGGCCCGAACTTCGGGCCATAGGCCGCGCGCGTACCCTCCTTGGCAGCGTTCTTCAGCCGGAACTCGACCGGGTCGATCTCCAGCTTCTTGGCGAGCTCGTCGATCACGCACTCGACCGCGAACTCCGAGATCGGCGCCCCGGGCGCGCGATAGGCCGCGACCTTCGGCCGGTTGGTGACGACGTCGAAGCCCACGACCTTGACGTTGGCAAGGTCGTAGGGCGCGAATGCCGCCATGCAACCGGGCTGGATCGGGCCGCCCTGGAAGGCACCCGCCTGGTACTTGAGCACCGCCTCGGCGGCGGTGATCCGACCGTCCTTGGTGACCCCGATCTTGACCCAGACGTTGGCGCCCGACGTCGGGCCGGTCGCCTGAAACACCTCCTCACGGCTCATCACCATCCGGACCGGATGATGCGACTTGCGTGACAGCGCGAGCGCCAGCGGCTCGAGGTAGACCACGGTCTTGCCGCCGAAGCCGCCGCCGATCTCGGACGCGGTGACCCGGAGCTTGGAGACTTCCATACCGAGCATCTTGGCGCAGTGGCCGCGTACGATGTAGTGCCCCTGGGTCGAGCACCAGAGCTCCGCCTGGCCGTCCTCGGAGACGCTGGCGACGCAGGCGTGCGGCTCGATGTAGCCCTGATGCACGGCCTTGGTCTCGAACGTGCGCTCGACGATCAGCTCGGCCTCGGCGAAGCCCGCCGCGGTGTCGCCGATCGCGAACTCAACCCGTTTGGCGACGTTCGAGGGCTTGGCGGGCGCGGGCTCGACGCCGGCCGTGAACAGGTCGTCGTGGAGCAGCGGCGCGTCGTCCGCCATCGCCTCGACCACGTCGATCACGTGCGGCAGCGGCTCGTACTCGACCTCGATCAGCTTCAGCGCGTGATTGGCGATCTGGGCGCTGGTCGCAGCGAGCGCAGCCACCGGATGGCCCTGATAGAGGACCTTCTCGCGCGCCATGACGTTGCGCACCATATCGCGGTAATTGACCAGCATCTCGCCCGCCGGCACGAACTCCGAGGGCAGATCCTGGAAGTCGTCGCGGGTCACGATCGCCTTGACGCCCGGCAGCTTGGCGGCCTTGGACGTGTCGATCGACTTGATCTTGGCGTGCGGATGGGGGCTGCGCAGCACCCTGCCGACCAGCATGCCGGCCATGATCAGGTCGGCGCCGAACTTGGCGCGTCCGGTCACCTTGTCGACGCCGTCCGGCCGGATCGGCCGCGTGCCGATCCACTTCAGCGCAGGGGGACTCTCCGCGGCCGGCGCCGGGGTCTCGGTCTTGAGCACGGTTGCCATGGTCAGCTTCCTCTCATCTCGGTGGCCGCGTCGAGCACGGCGCGCACGATCTTGTCGTAGCCGGTGCACCGGCAGAGATTGCCGGCCAGCCAATAGCGCACCTCAGTCTCGCTCGGGTCCGGATTCTTCTCCAGCAAGGCCTTGGCGGCGATCAGGAAGCCCGGCGTGCAGATGCCGCATTGCAGCGCCGCATGCTCGAGGAACTTCCGCTGCAAGGGGTGCAGCCGGTCGCCCGTGGCCATGCCTTCGATGGTCTCGACCTTCTGGCCCTCGGCCTCGGCGCCGAGCACCAGGCAGGCGCAGACCAGCCGGCCGTCGAGCATCACGCTGCAGGCGCCGCAGTCGCCGGACGCGCAGCCTTCCTTGCTGCCGGTCAGCTCCAGCTCGTCGCGCAGTACATCCAGCAGGGTCTGCTCGGGATCGCAGAGAAACTCGACCGCGTCGCCGTTCACCGTCGTGGTGACATGAATCTTGGCCATCAGTTCGCCCTCGCCCGCTCGAGCGCGATCTCGGCCGCACGCCGCGCCAGCACGCCTGCGACCTTGATCCGGTACTCCTTGGTGCCGCGTTTGTCGTCGATCGGCTCACACGCGGCCGAAGCGACGGCCGCGAGCCGCGCGAGCGCCGGCTCGTCGACCGGCGTGCCGATCAGCGCCGCGCCACCTTCCACAACCGGCAGCGGCCGCGCTGCCACCGCGCCCAGCGCCAGGCGCGCCGTCCGGCAAATGCCGCGCTCGTCGAGGCTGAGGCTGACCCCGGCGCCGACCACCGCGATGTCCATCTCGGTGCGTGGGATGAAGCGCAGATAGGCATCGCCGGAATGCGGCGGCCGCGCCGGCAGCAGGATCGAGACCACGAGCTCACCCTTGCCGAGCGAGGTCTTGCCGGGGCCCGTACAGATGTCCCTGACCGGCACCTCGCGCCGGCCGTTCGGCCCGGCCACGCTCACGATCGCGCCGGCGGCGATCAGCGCCGGCACGCTGTCGGCGGCGGGCGAGGCGTTGCACATGTTGCCGACCATGGTGGCACGGCCCTGGATCTGGGTCGAGCCGATCAGCTCGACCGCCTCGACAACGCCGGGCCACAGCCGCTTGACCCCGGGATGCTCGCCGAGCTCGGCACCACTGACCGCAGCACCGATCCGGAAGCCGCCGTTCTCGGCGGTGATCTGCCGGAGTTCGGAAATCTTCTTGACGTCAACCACGAGGTCCGGCTCGATCATCCCGGCACGCAGCTGCACCAACAGATCGGTGCCGCCGGCCAGGACCCGCACCAGACCCGACGCGCCGGCGAGCAGGCCGACCGCCGTATCGACTGACTCTGGGGCTTCATAACGCATCTGTTGGGTGCTTCCCCTCTTAGGATCGCTTGCCGCGGAGCTTGCCGCGCCGGCAACCTAGCCCGGCCAGAGCTTTCGCCTCAAGAGCCTTGCTGCAAAGTCGGTGCCAATCGCGGCACGGCGCGCGGACCGGAGCCGACCTCGAGCCACCGGGCGCAGCCGCGCCGTGCATGGCGAACCGGGCGCAACAAAAGAAAGCTTCGGCCCGGTCGGGCCGAAGCAAGTTTCACCAGGGAGATCCGGGAGAGCGAGCTGCGCTAGGTGCAATCACTCGCTCAACTGAGAGGCAGGCTCAGCATGCGGGACGCCGGGCAGACGGACTTGTGAACCAGCTCACACGGCAGAATTTTTTTGCCTCTGGCGGCTCAGCGCTCGCGGCTTGGGGGCGAACGATCCGGCCAAAGCGACACAACGGTACTCCATATTTTCGGCAAAAGGCTGGCAAGCCCCGATCGACAAATGCTATCCTTACCAGAACGTTAACGGAATTGGCGCGTGGCTGGAGGGTTGTGATGTTGCCGGGTGATGTTGTGCGCTTGCTGCTGGGCGCCGGCCTTGCCGCCGCGCTTGCCGGCTGCAGCACGCCGCCGGCCTCGCCGCTCGACAGCCTGGATCAGGCGACGGTGCTAATCGAGCACGCCAAGGGCCACGGCACCGGGACCATCGTCAGCCCGCATGCGGTCCTGACCGCCTATCACGTGGTCCAGGAGGCGCCGCTCGAGGTCACTTTCTTCAACGGGCCAGTGGTCGGCGGCCGGGTCAGCTGGTTCGACGAGAAGCTCGATCTGGCGCTGGTCGACGTCGAGGTGCCGCAGGGCTACCCGACGATCGAGCTGGACTGCGACGATTTGCACGTCGGCGAGCAACTGGTCTCGATCGGCCACCCGACGCAATCGCGCTGGGTGGCGGTTGGCGGCCATCTGCCGACGACGGCGAGCATCGGCACCGGTCAACTGGTGCCGCTCGGCTTCCCGATCGGCCTCGGCACCTCGGGCGGCCCGGTGTTCGACGAGGCCGGACGCGTGGTCGGGATCACGCTTGCGATCCTGGCCGAGCGCAACCCGGCGAGCGCCGCCTACGACCGCTACAAGGACACCGGCATCGGGCTGATGCTACCGGCCAAGGATTTCTGCGGTGCGCTCGACCTTAGCCGCTGATCGGCCGCGAGATCAGGCCTCGTCGCGCGCCGCCGAGATCGCATGGGCGTGGCCATCGAAACCTTCGTAGGTCGCGAGGATGCGGGCGTGGTACGCGAGCTCGGGATAGGCCCGTGCCGTGACGTAGCCGATCGAGCTGCGCTTCAGGAAATCGAAGACCGACAAGGGTGACCAGCTGCGCGCCCAGCCGCCGGTCGGCAGCACGCAGTCGGGGCCGAGCACGAAGTTGCCGAGCACGATCGGCGTGTGCGACCCGAGCAAAATCTCGCCCGCATGCTCGATCCGGCCGAGCCAGGCGAACGGCTCCTCGCACAGCAGCTCGAGATGCTCGGGCGCGTAGTCGTTGACGAAGCCGATCGCGTCGTCCATGTCCGCAGCCAGCACGACACCGCCGCGCGGCCCGCCGAGCACGGCGCGGGAAAATTCGGCCCGCTGCGGGCCGAGTGCCGCCCAGATCTCCGGCAATGCTTCGATCGCGGCCTCGGCCACCTGCACCGACGGCGTGACCAGGAAGGCCGAGCTGTCCGGTCCGTGCTCGGATTCGATCACCAGATCGAGCGCCGCGATCCGACCGTTCGCATGCTCGTCGGCGAGCACGATCGCCTCGCTCGGTCCGGCCGGCAGGCCGACATCGATCCGGTCCGCGAGCAGACGCTTGGCGGCGACCACATAGGGGCTGCCGGGGCCGACGATCTTCGCGACCTTGGGCACGGTCTCGGTGCCGAACGCGACCGCCGCCACCGCTTGGGCGCCGCCACATCTGTAGACGTCGCTGACGCCCGCCTTGCGGGCGGCGACCAAGGTCGCAGCATCGACCCGGCCATCCGGCCCCGGCGGGGTCACGATCAGGATCCTCGGCACGCCCGCGATCACCGCCGGGATCGTGGTCATCATGGTGACGCTCGGGAACGCGCCCTTGCCGCGCGGCACATAGCATGCGATGGACGGGATCGGCCGGTAGCGGTCGCCGGCGAAGGCGCCTGGGCGGATCTCCTTCAGCCACATCTCCTCGGGCATCTGGGCCTCGTGGAAGCGCCGGATGTTGTCGGCCGCGTAGTCGATCGCCCGGACGACCTCCGGATCGAGGTCGCGCTCCGCCCGCGCGAAGTCCTCCTCGCTCGCTTTGAGGTCACCTTCGATCTCCGCCCGGTCGAGCTCGCGCGCGAAGCGGTAGAGCGCCGCGTCACCTTCGGCTCGGACCGCCTCGATGATCGGCGTGACCGCCTCGAGGAACCGCCCGACATCGGCATCGGCGCGCTCGAGCAGCCGCGCCCGCTCGGCCGCGCTGAGCCTCGCCAACTCGAACCGACTGACGGCCTGCGCCCCACTCATCGTCGCACGGTTCCCCGCTTGTGGATAACAAGAATTGTCCAGTGGATAACGGTTTTTTCTTGTGGACAACTCGACGTCCCACGCTAGCCGGTGCCGTCCGCCTTTACCATAGTCGGGCTCAGTCCTTGAGCTGTCGCCGCCGTCCCCAGCGGAATCGAGCCATGAGCGCGCCTGGCAGCAACCAAGCCATCGTCAAGATCACCGAATGGGCGCGCCGCGGCGCGTGGCGCGCCCGCCTCGACCTGATCATCGATGCCCACTTTGATCCGGTGCTCGGCCTGCGCGGCCTGCCGGTCGAGGATCTGCCCGAGATCTTGGGCGACGATTTCTCAGCGCTTTTCGCCTGCGTCCTCGAGGACTTTCTGACCTGTGATTTCGAGCCGGACGGGCGCTGCATCGTCGCCGACTATCTGAAGCGCCGCGGCTATTGGGAGACGGCGCCGGTCAAGGCCTATCTGCGCGCGCTGCAGCGCTCGGTCATGAGCGTCTTTCAGGTCGTGGCGACGGCGCCCGGCGGCGATCTCCTGCTGCGCGACCTGATCCGCGGTGGCGGTCCGATCCGGGTCGAGGACCCGCTGTGCGTGGCCAGCCTCGATCCATCACATCGGATCGCGGCGCGGCTCCTGCCGATCGGGGGCAAGGCCTATCTGGCGCGCGGGATGCTCCGCTTGCCTGCCGATCGGGTGCCGGATCTGGTCAAGGATATCAGGCGCAAGCGCCAGAAGTTCCGGCGCTGGATCGCCCGGGAAGCGGAGCAGCGGGGGCGCACGCTCGCCGAGATCGAGGCCATCATCCTGCCCGACGACGTCCTGCTTGGTGAGTTCGCACCGGTCTTCACCCAGCTCTGGTTGACCGCGGCGCTGGATCAGCACCTCGAGATCCGCCGCCCGGACGCCGTGGCGGGAGAGCTCGCGGCCGCTGCCGGACTCTGAGCGCTCATCTGGACCGCAGAAAGACGTCCAGCCCGACCAACCGGTCGAGCAGCCAGATCGCGGCCAGCGCGATCACGATGTAGACCACCGAGACCGCGGCCAAGTCCGGGGTCAGGATGCTGCGGATCGAGTTGTAGATCAAGACCGGCAGCGTCACGATCCGGGCGTCGGTCAGCAGCAGGCTGACGATGAACTCGTTGAACGCCAGGATGAACATGATCAGACCGCCGGTGATCACGCCTGGCATGACCGCGGGCAGCGTCACCGTAAAGAAGGTCGCGAGCGGCGGTGCGCCGCAGTTGGCGGCCGCATGCTCGAGGTCCGGATCGAGCGCGTTGACGCTGGCGCCGACCGCCCAGATCATGAACGGCAGGTTGATCACGCAGGCGGCGATCCCGACTGGCCAGAGCTGGCCCAGGATCCGGAGATCGCCGAACACCAGCATCATGCCGATTCCGGAGACGATCAGCGGAACCGTGAACGGCAGGAGCAGATAGACCTGGAGCATACGCGCGAAGCGCAGCCGGTAGCGCGCCAGGGCCAGTGCCGCGAGCGTGCCGGCGGGCAGGCTGATCAGCGTGCAGACCAGCGCGACCCAGAGGCTGCGCCAGAACGCGCCGATGAACGCCGGCTCGTCGAGCAGTGCCCGGTACCAGCGGAGCGACAGACCGTCCGGCGGGAAGTCGATGATCGCCCCGGCGGTGAACGAGGCGACCAGCACCAGGAGCGTCGGCAGCGCGAGGAAGATCAGATCGAACACCACCACGCCCCAGATCACCAGGCGCTGGCTACGCGCGCCCATCACCCCCGGTCCGCGCGCAGCAGGCCCATGGTGCCGGCGCCGACCAGCGCGAACAGCAAAGCGACGATCGTCGAGCCGAGTACGACCAGGATCACGGCGAGCGCCGAGCCGAGACCGGCGTCGCTGATCTGGAAGAAAGCGTCGTAGATCGCGTTGGCAATGAAGTCGTTGGTGCCGCCGCCCAGAATGTCTGGCAGCGCGTAGTCGGTGAGCGTGATCGTGAACACGACGACCCCGGCGCCGACTAGGCCGGGGCGCGCCATCGGCAGGAGCACGTGCCAGAAGGTCCGCTGCCAGCTGGCGCCGAGGCTCGCCGAGGCGAGCTCGACCTCGGGGTCGATCGCGACGATCGCCGGCGCCAGCAGCAGCACGGCGAAGGGCAGCATATACTGGACCAGCCCGAGCACTACCGCCGGATAGTTGTAGAGCAGCTTGAACGGCCCGAGGCCCACGACGCCGAGCAGCTGATTGACCAGGCCCTGGTTGCCGAGCACGATCAGCCAACCGTAGGCGCGCACCACCTGGCCGATGAAGAACGGCAGGAACAGACCGATCAGCAACAGCTTGCGCAGCGCCGCGCAGCTCGTCCGGACCATCGCATAGGCGTAGGGCAGGCCGAGGACCAACGCGAGCAGGGTGACGATCAGCGCCGCGAGCAGCGAACGCGCCGTGATCCAGAGATAGACGCTGCGCCGGCCGACCTCGGCATAGTTAGCGAGCGAGTAGCTGTCGGCGAGCCGATAGCTGTCCTGATCGAGCGCACGCAGACTGAAATCCACGACATGGACCAGACCGGCCACAAGCAGACCGACCAAGACCAGCGCCGGCAACAGCAGCAGCCAGCCGGTGAACCGATGCAGGGGACGCGGCCAGAGCCGGGCGGCGAGAGCTTCCAGGACGTCGAGCAGATGCCAGCCGGGCGCCGGCCGTCGGCCTATTCGTCTCGCCACCCCTGCTCGTCCAGATCGATGCCTTCGTAAATCGCCATCAAGGGCAGGCAAATGTCGAACCCGGACAGCTCGACCAAGCGGCTCAGGTCATCGGCGTAGCTGCGATACGACCATTCGCTGGCCGCCCGGCGACTGAAGATCTCGAGACAATACTGGCCGCTGCTGACGAGCACGTAGTGCTGGAGGTCGGCGATCTGGAAATAGGCGAGGCGCTTGGCGCCGCGGTCGCGCACGGCGGTGGTCGGCGACATCACCTCGACCACGATTGCGGGCTCGTGGAGAGCACCGGGAGCGTCGCCGGGTGCCTGGAACGCGACCATGACGTCGGGCCGCAGAACATGGGCATCGCCGGCGCGCAGCTGGGCATCACGCAGCACGCGCCACGGTCGGCCCAGGAGCTGACGGCTGAGCACTTCCTGGACGCGCGCGACAAGCAGCGCGTGCGCCGAGGACGGCGCCTCGATCGGCACCACGCGCGAGCCGATCAGCTCGTGGCTCGCGGCCTCGTGCTCGAGCAGCTGGCGCAGCTGGAGTTTGGGCGGGCGTTCGGATCGCATGTCCGAGAGGCGCTCCATCGCGGTCGAAGAGGAGGAAGCGACAGCAGGACATAATGGGCCCAGGCTCGGCCTTGGCAAGCGCTCCATGGTCGCAGCGTCGACTGGCGCCCACCGTGACACGCGAGAAGGTCTAGGGGGCCGTGCCGACCGGCGCGCCCGGGCCGCGGCGCAGGGCGTGGACCCTGCGGATGGCCTCCTTCGGCCAACGCCGCTTGGCACAGATCCACTGCTCGGGTCGCTCGCGGATCCAGCGCTCGAAATGCGCGTTGACCTGCTCGGTCATGCGCCGGGCAGCGAGCCGGCGGTCGGCGATCGCGGGATCGGCGCGGATCGGCTCGTAGAGCGTGATCCGGAAGCGCGCGCCCGCGAGCCGCTCCGTGCGGGTCGGGACCAGCCCGGTGCCGAGCTTGAGCACGAGCCGGGCCGGAATCGTCACGGTCCGCGCCGCGATGCCGAAGAACGGCACCAGTTCCCCGGCGTCGAAACGCTGGTCCATCTGCAGGCCGACGCTTCGGCCGGCGACGAGCTCCTCGATGATTCGCCGCGGCCCGGCGGCGGCGTCGATCAAGTTTGTGCAAAGCGTGTTGCGCCAACGGGCGATGATCGCCTCGAGCGTGGAATTGCGCTGCCCTCGGAAGAGGACGCTGAACGGAAACCCGCCGAGGCTGCCGGTCATGATCGGCAGGTTCCAGTTGGCCTGATGCGGGGCGACGAAGACCATCGGCATCGTGCCATCGCGGAGGGGCCGGAGATCGAAATGGGCGACCAGCTCCACGCGAGCGTCAGGCCCGCTGGCGCCGATCGCGGGTAGATGCGGGTATTCCGCGAGCACGCGGCCGATCTCGCCCCAGATCGCGGCCGCAGTGCTCTGGATCCAGGCCTCGTCACGGTCGGGGAACGCCACCCTGAGGTTTTCGAGCACCCGCCGATGACGCCGCCCGAGACGGGGGCCGAGCCAACGGCCCAGGCGGTCGCCGAAGGCCGAGGCCCGGTCGACCGGCCGTGCCGCCGACGCCAGCCAGATCAGGCGGACGACGGCGACGTCGGCCAGACCGAGGAGGTGTTCGAAACGCTCCGAGCCCTTGGCGATCCGCTGCAGGGTCTCGCTGACGAACGAACGGGCCATGCTCGGGGCTCCGGCGGTGCGGCTTCGACCCGACCGCGGTGCAGGCCGCAGTCACGCGATCCAACGGCGCCCCTCGCTCAACCCTGCATGATCTCGTTGAATTTGGCAAACCAGCCCTTCTCGTGCTCGACCATGACCGGGGTCGGGACCCGCAGCAGGCGCGCGAAATCGCCGGGCCGGGTCGGATAGGCGGGGTCGCCCTCGAGGTCTGCTGGCGGCTTCAAACCCGGGCGCACCGGCGGCAGGCCGAGGCCATTGCACCAAGTCTCCTGCGCCGCCGGCGTCAGGGCGAAGTCGACGTAGCGCTTGGCCCAGTAGAGCTCGTTCTCGGGCAGGCCGTTGGGCACCCAAAGCGCGTCGGTCTCGAGGTCGGCACCCTCGTTGGGCACCGTCCAGGACACCGCCACGCCGCCCTGCTTGGCCTCGCGGGCATTTGAGATGATCGTGCAGGCGACGTCGATCTCGCCCTTCTGGAACCAGCTGGTGAAGTCCGGATCCTCGCCGAGCAGCGGCTCCTGCGCCTTGAGCTTCCGATAGACCTCCCAGGCCGGCTCCATGTGGTCGGGGATGTCCTCGAGGCGGCCGCCGCCCAGGATCTGCGCGACCGGTGTGAAGCCGATGCCATCGTCGTAGAGGGCTACCCGGCCCTTGAACTTCGGATCGAGCATCACCGTCCAGCTGTCCGGCGGGCCGTCCGGGAACGCCGCGTCGCGATAGGCGAGCACGTAGACGTAGCTGTAGACGTTGACGATCGGCCAGCCGTCGAGGCCGATCGGCCGCGCCGAGGGCAGGAGACCCTCCAGGTTCTCGAGGTCGCTGAGCGACTCCGATACGCCGCGCAGCGCCGACTTGGTGGCGTTGGTGGTGGTGTCCCAGTTGACGTGCACCGGCGGCACCCTGCCCTGATCGACCGCGGCCCAGATCTTGGGCTGGATCTCGTTGTCCTCGGTCAGATCGTGGCGCACGGCAATCCCGGTCGCCTCGGTGAACGGCTTGGACACACCCTTCTCCAAGAACTCGACCCAGACCCCGCCCCAAGCCCGCACGATCAGCTCGGCCGGCTTGTCGGCCTCGGCAAAGGCGGGGTGCGCACCGAGCAGGCGCTCCCCGGCAATCGCCGCCGTTGCCGCTCCCAAGGCCAGCCGGCCACCCGTCTCAAGCAGGTGGCGACGTGTCAGCTCGCGCCTTCTCGCGTCCGACATCATGATTCCTTCCCTCTGGATCGTTGGCCGAATATCGACAAAGATCGCCAAGCCGGGCTTCGGGTCAAGCGGGGAACACGGTGAGGTCCTCGGCATTCCACCCGATCGTGACCGAGGCGCCGACCCCGATCCCGCGACCGTGGCCGGGTGCGTGATCGAACACCCGAAGCTCGAGTCCGCCCAGGCCCTCGGGGCACACCAGGTAGACGGTCCGGTCGCCCTCGAAGATGGCATCCCGCACCATAGCAGCGATCCGGACGTCGAGCGCGCCGAGCTCGGCCGGCGGCGGCGCGAACCGGATGCGTTCGGCGCGGAGTGCCGCCAGAACCTCGGCGCCGGCCTCGACCGGACCGGCGCCCTGTCCCGGCCAGCTGAGCCCGCCGATGGTCAGCGTAACCCGCGCCCCCGCCACTGCCGCCACCCGCGCCGGCAGGAAGTTGGTGACGCCGATGAAGCCGGCCACGAACCGGTTCGCCGGTCGCTGGTAGGTCTCGATCGGGCTCGCGTGCTGCTGCAGGCGACCATGGTCCATCACGATCACCTCGTCCGACATGACCAGGGCTTCCCGTTGGTCATGGGTGACGTTGATCGTGGTCACGCCGAGCTCCTGCTGGATGCGCCGGAACTCGAGCTGGAGGTCCTCGCGCAGCTGCCGGTCGAGCGAGGCGAGCGGCTCGTCGAGCAGGAGCAGATCTGGCTCGAACACCAGAGCGCGCGCGATCGCGACCCGCTGCTGCTGGCCGCCGGAGAGCTCCTGGATGCGCCGCCCGCCCAAGCCCTCGAGCCGCACCAACCGAAGATAACGCTCGACCCGCTCCGGGATGGTGCTGGGATCGTGGCCGCGCATCTTCAGCGGATAGCCGATGTTCTGCATGGCGTTGAGGTGCGGAAACAGGGCCAGGCGCTGGAACACCATGCCTATGCTCCGCTGCCAGGGTGGCAGCGCCGCGACCGGCCGACCATGGATCATGATGCTGCCGCCGGACGGCGCGATGAAGCCCGCGATCATGCGCAGAAGTGTCGTCTTACCGGAGCCGGACGGTCCGAGGATGGTGAGGAAGCAGCCACGTCCGAGGTTGAAGCTGACCCGGTCGACCGCCACCGTCGCGCCGAAGCGCTTGCTGACGCCGCTCAACGCCATCATCACCGGCGGCCCGTCGGCGACCGGCGCCGCGCCCGCTCCTCTCTCCAACGGCTGCTCCATCCGCACTCCCGAAACCTCGCGCAGTCAGGCGCGACGGCGTGGGCGAGTTCAAGCGGTCCCGGTGCCGCCGCCTCGGGACACCGATTGAGGCCACGCCCGTCAGTGGCTAGACTCCCTTCGAAGGGCGGTGTGGAGATGGCCCTGTTCTTCACGAGCGACCACCATTTCGGCCACGGCGGCGCACGCGGCCTGTTCAAGCGCCCGTTCGTCTCGACCGCCGAGATGGACAAGGCCATCCTCGCGCGCTGGAACCAGGTCGTCGGGCCCGGGGACACGGTCTTCCACCTCGGCGACTTCGCGGTCCGCCAATCCGCCGAACGTATCGGCGAGCTGCTCGCGGCGCTGAACGGCGAAACGCACCTGATCACCGGCAACAACGACGGCGCCGCGACCACCGGCGCGCCCGGCTGGACGAGCGTCCAGGCCTATGCCGAGCTCGAGGTGGACGGCACCTGGCTGGTGCTCTGCCACTACCCGCTCCGCAGCTGGCACCGGATGACCCGGGGTGCCCTCGACCTGCACGGCCACAGCCACGGCCGCCTCGCGCCTATGCCCCGCCAGGTCGACGTCGGCGTCGATTGCTGGGATTTCCGCCCGATCACCCTTACCGAGATCCGGGCCCATCTGCAGACCCGTGGCAAACGCCGCCGGCCGGTGTAAGTGTCGGACAGGCCCACCCCGACGCCGGGAACGAGATCATGCCGGAGCTCAAGGCCGCGGTCGTCACCGTCACCCCGTTCCAGCAGAACTGCACCATCCTCTGGGAGGAGCCGGACCAGCGCGCGCTGGTGATCGACCCGGGCGGCGAGGTCCCCCGCATCCTCGAGGCCATCAACAAGCTCGGTGTCGTCCCTGAGCGCATCGTCCTGACCCACGGCCACATCGACCACGCCGGCGGCGCCGCCGAGCTCAAGGAAGCTCTCGAGGGGAAAGCCGGCTCAACGCCCATCCCCATCGAGGGCCCCGACCCCCGCGACCAGTTTATCCTCGAAGGCCTCGAGACCCAGGCCGCGAGGTTCGGCATGACCGGCGTCCGCAACGTCCTCCCCGACCGCTGGCTCGCCGACGGCGACGAGATCAAGCTCGGCACGCACACCTTCGCCGTCCTCCACTGCCCGGGCCACACCCCCGGCCACCTCGTCTTCGTCAACCACGCCTCACGCTTCGCCCTGGTCGGTGATGTCCTGTTTCGCGGCTCAATCGGCCGCACCGATTTCCCCTACGGCGATCACGCCGCCCTGATCCGCGCAATCACGGAAAAACTCCTCCCCCTCGGCGACGACTTTTCCTTCATTTGCGGCCACGGCCCCGGCTCCACCCTCGGCACCGAACGCCGCACCAACCCATTCCTCCAGACATAGGCCGTAGAGACAACACGCGTTGCTTGCTTATCCCAACCCCATAAGAGAGCTGCCGTCATCCAAGAGGGTGCAGAGAGCGGCGGATGCGGCCGGCCTCGGCGAGGGGCGCATTCCAGGCCTGATAACAGGCATCGAGGATGTCGTCGTAGCTCGGCCAGAGGCGGTGGGAGGGGAAGCGCTCGCGGAGGTAGAGCCAAACCCGCTCGATGGCGTTGAGGGTGAATAGGACGGCAGGAACAGTGGCGTCAGCGCCTTCGGCGTTGCCACCCTGGCCGTCATCCAGCCAAGCCGGCCGGCCGCTCTTGGGGCCGATCCCGCAGGCCCTCGACGCCCTCGGCGTTGAACCGGATCCCCCCAGTCGCGCAGCGTCTGGCGGTCCATCCCGGCTTGACGGGCGGCCTGCCCCCGCTTCATGCCGGCCAACGCATTCGCCATGCCGACCGGCCGACAGGCTATTCGCCCATCGCTCTCCTGGCGCGCCAGCAGACGCAGCTCCTCGGTGGGAATGCTCGTCCGTCTTTTGCAGGGCGGTATGTCGGAGCCCGCGGGCGATTTCGTCGCGCAGGTTGGCCAGAACCCGCATCAGTGCGTGGACCGCGGCGCCCCCCTGACCTCGACGACGGCGCGTGGCTCCATCTCCGCCTCACCTGAATCCAGTTCCGAGGCCGGTTGCGCCTTGGGTCGAGCGGTGTTATGTAACAGTATAACGTTGTATCGGAGACGTGGGCATGGAGCAGCGGACGACGGTCGCACGGTCGGTCGTCAGCCCTCTTGGGGCCGGCGCGGTCGGCCGCTTGGCGGTCGTCGCCAGCGCCTTGGTGGTGCTCTGGTCGGCGATCGGCTGGGTGCTCCGCTGGTGGGGATGAGCGGACCCGTCACGCCGGCGATCCGTCTGCTGGACCTCACCGTCGGCTACGACCGTGAGCCTGCGCTCCGGCAGGTGAGCGGCAACTTCGCGGCCGGCTCGCTGACCGCCGTGATGGGCCCGAACGGGGCCGGCAAGACGACGCTGCTCAAGGCGATCTGCGGTCTGCTGCAGCCAAGTTCCGGCCGGGTCGAGCTGGTCGATGCCCGCCGCGACCAGATCGCCTACCTGCCGCAGCAGGCGGAGATCGACCGCAGCTTCCCGATCGCGGTCCGGGACGTCGTCGGCCTCGGCGACTGGCGCCGGACCGGCGCCTTCCGGCCGCTCGGCCGGGCCGGCGCGGCAGCGGTGGCGCGAGCTCTGGCGCTGGTCGGCCTCGAGGACCGCGCCGGGCAGCCGATCGGCAGCCTGTCCGCGGGCCAGTTCCAGCGCGTCCTGTTCGCCCGCCTGATCGTCCAGGACTGCAGGATCATCCTGCTCGACGAGCCGTTCGCGGCGGTCGATGCCAGGACCACCGCCGATCTGCTCGAGATCGTCCGCGCCTGGCACCGCGAGCGGCGGACAGTGGTGGTCGTCCTCCATCAGGTGGCGCAGGTCCGCGCCGACTTCCCGGAGACGCTGCTGCTCGCGCGTGAGGTGATCGACTGGGGGCCGACCGACCGCGTGCTCCATCCCGATCATCTGTTGCGTGCCTGGGGCCTGCCCGACGGCCTGGCCGAGCGCGCTGCCGTCCGCTTGCGGAGGTCGGCGTGAGCGTCTACGCGCTGCTGGTCGAGCCGTTCGCCAGCTACGAGTTCATGCGCCGGGCGCTGGTCGCCTGCCTGGCGCTCGCCATGGGCTGCGGCCCGGTCGGCATCATCCTCTTGCTGCGGCGCATGAGCCTGATGGGCGATGCGCTCTCGCACGCCGTCCTGCCGGGGGCGGCGGTCGGGTTTCTGATCGCCGGCCTGTCGCTGACCGCGATGAGCGTCGGCGGCTTCGTCGCCGGGCTCACCGTGGCGCTGCTCGCGGGCCTGGTCACCCGGCTGACGCCGCTCCGCGAGGATGCGGCCTTCGCCGCCTTCTACCTGACCTCGCTGGCCCTCGGCGTGCTGATCGTCTCGCTCAGAGGCAGCAGCATCGATCTGCTCAACGTCCTGTTCGGCTCCGTGCTCGCGGTCGACGATCAGGCGCTGCTGCTCGAAGGGACGCTCACCAGCGTGACCCTGGTGACGCTCGCGGTGATCTACCGGCCGCTGGTCACCGAATGCTTCGATCCTTTGTACCTGCGCGCGGTCGGGGTCGGCGGCGGCCTCTACCACGGCATCTTCTTGGTGCTCGTGGTCCTGAACCTGGTCGCGAGCTTCCAGGCGCTCGGCACATTGATGGCGGTCGGCCTGATGATGGTGCCGGCGGCGGCGGCGCGCTTTTGGACGCGCGAGGTCTGGTCGCTGGCACTCACCAGCAGCGCGATCGGGTTCGCCGCCGGGCTGATCGGCCTGCTCGCCTCCTATCACGCCGGGCTGGCGTCGGGGCCCGCGATCATCCTGACCGCGAGCGGCATCTATGTCCTTTCCGTGCTCGCGGGGCCGCGGGGCGGCATCCTCAGCGGGGCGCTCCGCCACCGCCTCCGGCTAGCCTGACATCGACCTCAACTCGAGAAGGAGCCCCCCGATGCGTCGTCGCACCTTGCTCCTGGCATCGCTCATCCTGGGGAGCGTTGTCGTCCCGTCGGCCTCGCACGCTGCTGCCCCGGACAAGCTCAAGGTCGTGGCCACCATCACCGTCCTCGGCGACATGGTCCAGCAGGTCGCCGATGGCCACGTCGCGCTGACGACGCTGGTCGGTCCGGACGGCGACGCCCACGCCTTCGAGCCGACCCCCGCCGACGCCAAGGCGCTGAGCGAGGCCGACCTGGTGGTCGTCAACGGCCTCGGCCTCGAAGGCTGGATGGACCGGCTGATCCAGGCATCGGGCTACCAGGGGCCGATCCTGGTCGCGAGCCAGGGCGTCAAACCGCGCCAGCTGGACGAGGACGGCAAGACCGTGCCCGACCCGCATGCCTGGCAGGACCTTGCCATCGGCCATCGCTACGTGGTCAACATCGAGCTCGCCCTGGTCAAGGCCGATCCGGCCCACGCCGCCGCCTACCAAGCCGCTGCCAAGCAGTATCTGGCGGCGATCGACGCCATGGACACTTATGTCCGGAGCGAGATCGCCGAGGTATCGCCGGAGCGCCGCAAGGTGGTCAGCTCGCACGACGCCTTCGGCTACTTCGGCGCCGCCTATGGCATCGAGTTCGTAGCGGCCCAAGGGATCAGCGAGAATGCCGAGCCCTCGGCCGCCGACATGAAGAACCTGATCGACCAGATCCGGCGCGAGCACATCAAGGTCCTGTTCTTCGAGAACGCGCTGAGCCCGCGCCTGGTCCAGCAGATCGGCCGCGAGACCGATGCCATGATCGGCGGCACGCTGTATGCCGATGCGCTCTCGCCGCCAGACGGCCCGGCGCCGACCTACCTCGACATGTTCAGGCACAACCTGCCGCTGCTCAAGGCCGCCATGCTCAGCGAGGCCGCCTGATATTATGACATAACGTTCATTGGCCTTGGCGGCCGGGAGCCGCTATCCCATATGCGGTAGGCTTCTGGCTGCGGAGAGACGAGATGGGTGCCATCCTGTCACGACGGAGTCTTCTGAGGGGGTCCGCGGCGCTGGTGCCCGGGCTCGCGCTGCTCGGCTTCGGCCGCGCGGCGCAGGCGTTCTCGATGGAGACGATGTCGCCGGGGAGCTCGCTCGGCCTGGCTTACAGCAACCGCTGCGGCGGCGATTCGATGCATCCGGTGATCACGGCCCGG
Source organism: uncultured Alphaproteobacteria bacterium (assembly GCA_963757395.1). Classification (GTDB taxonomy): domain Bacteria; phylum Pseudomonadota; class Alphaproteobacteria; order Geminicoccales; family Geminicoccaceae; genus DATAOG01. The sequence goes on along the minus strand of CAVWRK010000015.1, from coordinate 80,595 downwards.
CTCGAGGCCGACCTGGCCAACCAGACCGGGCCGGTCGGCACGACCCTGTCCGAGACGGCGGTCTGCCCGATCTGCGGCTGCCCGATCACCGTCACGCGGGTCGTGCGCTGAGATCGGCGAACCGCGCGGCCACGCCGCTTCGGCGTGGCTGATGCTGCGGTGTCGCTGGACCGCCCTGAGCGCGGCGGTCGTCGGAGGTGCCGTCGTGCCTGATCGGCCAGTCCGGCCCGGTCGCGGCGCACCCGCACGTCTGGATCAACGACGTCACCACCTTCCTGTTCAAGGATCGGCAGCTGGTCGCCATCCACCACCATTGGGAGTTCGACGAGATCTTCAGCTCGTTCGTCATCGACCAGCACGACAAGAACCACAACGGCAAGTTCGATAAGGCCGAGAATGTGTCGGTGCAGAAAGAGGCCTTTTCCAACTTGCACGACTACGGCTACTTCACCCATGTCCGGGTCGACGACAAAAAGTGGCGCTCGACAAGGTCGAGAACTTCCAGGCGACGATCAAGAAAGACGTTATGACCTATGAGTTCACCTTGCGGTTGCCGCAGCCGGTCGATGTCACCAAACACCACTTCCAGGTCGGCGTCTTCGACCCCGAGTACTATGTGGAAGTCGACCTCGACGAGAACGATCCGGTCCACTTCAGCGGCCTGCCGAGCGGTGCCTGCACCTTCGACATCCGCGAGGATACCAAGCACCCGATCTACTATGGCATGGTGGATCCGCCCGTGATCTATCTGACCTGCGCGACCAGCTGATCATGACCCGGACGATCTGCCGCTGCCTGCTCGCCCTGCTGTTGCTGATCGGCATCGGCGGCGGGTGCGCCGGCGCGGGCCGACCCGTTCACCGGCCACGATTCGACCACGTCGGAAAATGCGCCCGCGGGCGCGCCGGCGGCGGCTCGGAGGACGCGCCCGCGGTCGTGCGGGCCACCGGCCCGATGGCGCTGGTCGGGCGGGCGCTGCTCGCCTTCCAGCGCGAGAGCAACCGGCTGATCGCGACCCACATGAGGGCGATCCGCGACGGCGACACCGCCGGGCCCGCTGCTGATCGGGCTGGTGCTCGCGTTCGCCTACGGGGTCGTGCACGCGCTCGGGCCGGGGCACGGCAAGGTGGTCGTGGCGTCGTATTTCCTCGCGCGCGACGCGCAGATCATGCGCGGGCTCATGATGGGCCTGCAGATCGCGGTGTACCACGTGCTGTCCGCGATCGTCGTGGTGGCGCTCGCCGATCTCGTCCTGCGCCAGGCGTTCGGCAGCGCGCCGGCCGAGGTCGCCGGCGTGCGGCTGACCAGCTACGGGCTGATCGCGCTGATCGGCGCCACGATGCTCGCCCAGGCGGTCCGGCGCTCGCGCCTCAGGCGCGCGGGCATCGAGGTCGGCTGCGGCCACGACCATGGCCTGCCGGCCGATCCACGGGCATCACGGGGCACGGCATCAGGCGCATGGCGATCACGGCCACGACGGCACGCGGCCGGCGGTCGCCAGCCGGGCGCAGCAGGGCGCGCTGTCGCTCGGCGTCGGTCTCGTGCCCTGCACCGGCGCGGTGCTGATCCTCCTCTATGCGCTCGCCAACGACATCCTGCTGCCCGGCCTCCTGCTGGTGGTGGCGATCGCCGCCGGCATGGCGATCACGATGGGCGCGCTCGGCATGCTCAGCATCGTCGCCCGCAACGCCGTCGCCGCCCGGCTCGAGCGTTCGAGCAGCGGCCAGAGCGCAGCCCTGGCCGTGGTCAGCGACTATGGCGGGGCTGTGCTGATCACGCTGATCGGTATGGCGCTCTTCTGGTCGGCGTGGTAGGCCCCCCGGAGACCGGATCTGGAATCGGTTCTGGCGTTAACGATTCGTTAACCTTGGCGCGCAACTCTAGGTTAGCGTGGCGTGGCGCCGCCGGCGGTGGCTTGCGCGGCGCCGTCCGCAGCGCCGGCGCGGTCTGGCTGGCCTCTGGAGCGAATGGCTGAGATGCGGGACCCGGGATGCGCAAGCTGAGCAGTCGCCTCGCCGCCGCCCACGGCTTCCTCGCCAAGCTGTGGAAGCTGACCGCGCCCTATTTCTGGTCCGAGGAGCGCTGGAGCGCCCGCGGCCTGCTCGCGATCGTCGTCGGCAGCGGCTTCGTCCTCGTCTACATCACCAAGCTCCTGAACGACTGGAACGCCCGGTTCTTCAACGCGCTGCAGGACAAGAACATCGAGGCGTTCTGGGCCGAGCTGCGCTATTTCGTGCGTGCTCGCCTTCTTCTTCATCGTGATCGCGGTCTACCGGCTCTGGTTCCGCCAGATGCTGCAGATCCGCTGGCGGCGCTGGCTGACCCAGGTCTACTACCGGGACTGGCTGGCCGACCGGACCTACTATCGGATGGAGCTCACCAGCGCCCAGGCCGACAACCCCGAGCAGCGGATCGAGGAGGACTGCAACGCGTTCACCGGCCAGACCCTGGTCATCCTGCTCGGCCTGGTCTCCGAGGTCCTGACGCTCGTCACCTTCACCGTCGGTGCTCTGGGGCCTCTCGGGCAGCTTCACCCTGCCGGTCTTCGGCGGGCTCGTGATCCCCGGCTACATGATGTGGGTGGCGGTCGTCTATGCCGCGCTCGGCTCCTGGCTGACCTACAAGATCGGCCGCCCGCTGGTGCGCGTGAACTTCGACCTGCAGCGCTTCAACGCCGATTTCCGCTATCGCATGGTCCGGGTGCGCGAGAACGCCGAGAGCATCGCGCTCTACCGCGGCGAGCCCGACGAGGAGCGGCGGCTCGCGGGCGCGTTCGGCCGGATCTTCGGCGTCTGGTGGGACTTCATGCGCTACAACAAGCGGCTGACCTGGTTCACCGCCTTCTACGGCCAGGCGGCCGACGTCTTTCCGCTGGTGGTCGCATCGCCCCGCTATTTCATGGGCCAGATCCCGCTCGGCGTGCTGACCCAGACCGCGGGCGCGTTCGGCCGGGTGCAGGGCTCGCTGTCCTGGTTCGTCGACGTCTGGCCGACGCTCGCCGACTGGAAAGCCACGATCGACCGGCTGACCACCTTCGGCGAGAGCATGGAGGCGGCCCGCCAGGTCACCAGGACCGCCTCCGGCTTCACGATCGAGCGCGCGGCCGAGCCGCTGCTCCGGCTCGAGGGCGTCGAGGTCGCGCTGCCGAACGGCCGCATCCTGCTCGACCACGTCGATCTCGAGGTCCGCCCCGGCGACCGGCTGGTGATCCAAGGGCCATCGGGCAGCGGCAAGACCACGCTGTTCCGGGTGCTCGCCGGCCTCTGGCCGTTCGGCAGGGGCCTGATCCAGCTGCCCGAGGCGGCGCGCCTGCTGTTCCTGCCCCAGAAGCCCTACCTGCCGGTCGGCACGTTGCGGGAAGCGCTTTGCTTTCCCGAGAGCCCCGATGCCTACGACCTGGTCGCGATCGGCGAGGCGCTTGACGGTCACCGGCCTGGAGCACCTCGCCGACCGGCTCGACGAGGAGCGCTTCTGGTCGCCGGTGCTGTCGCCCGGGGAGCAGCAGCGCCTCGCGGTCGCGCGCGCGCTGCTGCTGCGCCCCGACTGGCTGTTCCTCGACGAGGCGACCTCGGCGCTCGACGAGGCGATGGAGGCGAAGCTCTACGGCCTGCTGCGGGAACGGCTGCCCGAGGCCGCGATCATCAGCGTCGCCCACAAGCCGAGCGTGGTCGCGTACCACGACCGCCGCCTGGTGATCGACCCGGGCGCGCGGCGCCTGCTGACCGCGCCGGTGGCACTCGCCGGCTAGGAGCCTGTCCAGTCATCCGTTTCGTTGCCGTTGGGTCAGCATTTTGTGCCACTACCCTACCGATAACCACTATATATTGACCTCGTTCATGAGATTTTGCACGAGCCCCCGACGGGCTCCCGGGGCGGGGGTAGGGGCTGCGCCTGACAAACGGCTTGCGGTGCGCGGCCGTTGGCGGGCATGTCCTGAAGCGGTGCAGGGGAGTCCGGGGCGTGCAGGAAAGCGTGACCGCCGGCATGAAATCGAAACGCCGCGCGCGGTGTGGTTGGCCGAGCGAACACCGTGACCGGCGTGCGCTTGGCGCGGGCCGAGGCGCTCGCGGCCAACGGCCGGTTCGACCAGGCGGGCCGCGAGGTCGACGCCGTCCTCGGCGCTGACCCGGACTGTGCCCGGGGTTGGCAGATCAAGGGCGTGCTGGCCCTGCTCCAGGGCCGGGCCGAGGCCGCGGTCGAGGCGTTGGGGCACGCGGTCACGCTGCGGCCGGAGGATGCCGCCGGCTGGACCAACCTCGGCATCGCCCAACACCAGGCCGGCCGCGTCGAGGCTGCGGCTTCGAGCCTCGAGCGGGCGACCCGGCTGCAGCCGGGGCTCGCCCAGGCGGAGCTACAATCTGGGCGTGCTGCGCAAGGAGCAGGGTCGGATCGAGGCTGCGGAGCGCCATCTGCGGCGCGCGCTTGCCGCCGATCCGGCCTATGCCAAAGCCTGGCTCGAGCTCGGTCGCGTGCGGCTCGCGCAGGCCGCGCCCGACGATGCGCTCGCCTGCTTGGCGCGGGCCGAGGCCTCGCCGGAAGCGCTCGAGGAGGCCGGGCTGATCGAGCAGGCGCGCGGCCATTATGGCGCGGCGATGACCCATCTTTGCGCCAGCCTGCGGTCGGATCCGACGCGGCCGGAGGCACAGCTGGCCCTCGGCCTCTGCCTCCAGGAGACCGGGGCGCTCGATGACGCGCTCGGAGTCTATCGGGCGGCTCTCCGGCGCGATTCGCACCTCTACGGCGCCGTCGTCAAGAACCTCACCAGCGCGGCCAGGGGCCGCCTCTGGCTCCGCCCGCAGGATCTGCGCCGCGCGCTGCTCGGCGCTTCGGCCGCGCGCGGATGAGCGCGCGCCTGCGGTCCGGCATCGGTCCGGTCTGGTGGCTCGTCTGCCTGGTCGTGATCGGGCTCGCGAGCGGCCGCCTGCATGCCGAGACCTGGACCACCGGCGGCCTGTCGTTCAGCGACGAGCTCGGCGGCGGCCGGCTGCTGGCGGCGAGCGGCACGGGCACGGCCGGCGATCCGATCGTCCTGGTCGAGGAGATCACCGGGCCGGGGCCCGCGATCCTGATGGTCCGCAATCGCCGCCCGGGTCATCTGAACGTCTCGCCGGCGGTCGGTTTCCTCAGCGTCTCGATCGTCAACGTGATCGCCAACCGCGGTCCCTGGCGGTGGGCGGGCTTCGATCTCGAGCTCAGGACCACGCCTGACCAGCCGAGCGTCTACACTGACGGCCTGTCATTCGATCAGCCGCAGACCTTTCACCGCCTGGCGAAGGCCGATCGCTTCGAGCAGACCTGGCAGGAGGACGAGCCGTTCGACCGCATCCGCTTCGATGGCGGCAGCGTCGATCCGCGGGATGACCTCAGGCTCGACTTCGACATCCTGGATGCCAATGGGCGCGCGGTCTTCTACCTGATCCAGCGGCCGATCGTGCTGCTCGCCCGCAACGACCTTGGGCCGCTCGCGCAACGGATGGCGGCTCTCGATCAGGGGCGGGCGGCGCGAAACTGCTTGCGATAGACGCCGGGTTCCGCCGCGAGCGCGTCCTTGACCGCGGCGAAGCGCGCCGCCACCTCGCCTTCGAGCGGCTCGAAGGCCAGCTCGAGCGCCTCGCGCCGGACCGGGATGCACTGGGCGACCGGGCTGCCCCGCGCCAGCACCCCCTGGTAGCCGGTATCGAGCCAGCGGGCGGGAAATTGGATCAGGCCGTCCGTGAACCGATCGACGTCAACCAGACCGGTGATCGTCTCGAACGGCAGGTCGGCGCGGTTGATCGGATGCGTCACCAGCACCGACCAGCCGGCCTCGAGCTCAATGGTCCAGAAATTGTTGAACTTGAGCACCAGCTGCTCCGGATCATGCAGCGGCGTGCCGGTCGCCTGCTCGGCGTGATGGAAGCTGAGCGGCGAGCGCGTGGTGCGACCGAGCACCGTCGCCGGCGGGTCCCAGTCCCAGCTGAAGCTGCCGTCCGCGACCCGGATGTCGGCGACCAGCGGCATCAGAAAGCCCGCTCGCATGGCATCGAGGAACGGCGGGCAGTGCTTCAGCGTCCGCACCCCGCCGCCGAGCTCCGGCACCAGCGCCTCGGCCGGCATCGTCCGCAGCCAGTCCGGCAGCCCGTCCTTGGCCGGCACCGGCCGCGGCAGGATCTCGAGCCACTCGGGTGGACAGCGGAAGGTGACCTTCATGTGACCTTCATGGCAGAGCCCTGACAGGTCCAAAGTTGGCGGGCTAAATGTAGTGCAATCACTACAGGATGCGAATCGCCATGAGAACCGTCTCGGCCTGCGCCGCGGGCAGCCGATCGTGGCCCTGACCCCCTACCGCGGCCGGCCGACGATGCCCGAGCGTGAGGCCGCGATCGAGCGCTTAATGGCTCTTTTGGACAAGGGTTCCCGACGGGCGGCATCCGCGCGACGCGGGACGAAATGCACGAGCGATGAGGTTGAGGGTCGACGCGAATGTCCTGGTCTACGCTGCCGAAAGTCAAGCCGGGCAACGGCATCGGGTCGTAGCGCAACCGGTGCGTCACGCGGGCAGGGCGGACAGCTTCCTGACCCTGCAGACGCTCGGCGAATTCTTCCATGTGGTGACGCGCAAAGGCAAGGTGGCGCCCGTGGATGCGGCCGCCGTCGTCGAGAGTCTCCAAGCCACTTTCCCCATCAAGGCGGCCGATCCAGGCATCCCGGCAGCCGCCCTGGCAGCCGTGCTCCAGCATGGCCTGACGTTCTGGGACGCGATGCTCTGCGTGACCGTGCAGCAGGCGGGCGGTCACCTGCTGCTGACCGAGGATTTTCAGGATGACCGATGACTCGGCTCGGTGACCTTCGTCAACCCGTTCCGCAAGCTCGCAGCGTGACCCCGCCTGTGACCGGGGATCTAACGCCGCTACGTGTTTGTTGTCGCTAAGTTCTTGACTTGGGTGGTGGAGCCGAGCGGAGTCGAACCGCCGACCTCTTGAATGCCATTCAAGCGCTCTCCCAACTGAGCTACGGCCCCCACTATGCTTGCGCCCGGCAGCAGCGCGCGGCCGGCAGCGGCGCGCGGCCGGCGACAGATATGCAAACTGCGTCCGGTTGGCAAGGTCTAACGTCACGCGTTGCCGTTCAGCGTTCCTGCTCGTCCTCGTCGAGATCGGTCTCGATCACGTCCGCCATGTCGTCGTCGCCGAGCTCGGAGACGTCCTCGATCGCGCTCTCGCCATCGTCCTCGGTCTCGTCCTCGTCGTCCTCCTCGTCGTCCTTGGTCGCGGCGACGACCACGACCTCCTCCTCTTCATCGTCGTCGGCTTCGACCTCCTCATCGGGCTCGGCGACCACCACGTCGTCGGGCTCGACGACCGCGGCGACCGCAGCGAGCTTGGGCGCCGCCCGCGACCGGCGCGGCCGGTTCTGGGCCACGGGATCGAGCACCGTCGAGCAGGCCGGGCAGACGATCGGGTCCCGGTTCATATCGTAGAACCGGGCGCCGCAATTGAGACAGATCCGCTTGGAACCCCATTCGGGTTTGGCCACGCCTTGCACTCCAAAAAGCTCGGGTCGGCCGAAGGGTGAAGCCAATTGCCATGATCGATCCAAGCTGTCAAAAGCAAATTCCAGGGACAATCGGGCAAGCGTTGGTCTGATCTTGACGATCGGCAAGCCGAAGAGGCGGGCGCGGCGCGGTGTGCGGCGCGCGACGGGGCGATGAGGCTCAGGGCCCATCCGGTCGCGGGTCTGCGTGGTCGGGCGAGCGTGCCGGGCGACAAGTCGATCTCGCACCGGGCGCTGCTGCTCGGCGCGCTCGCGGTCGGCGAGAGCCGGATCACCGGCCTGCTCGAAGGCGCCGACGTGCTCGCGACTGCGGCCGCGCTCGGCGCGCTCGGGGTCGAGCTCGAGCGCCAGGGCGACGGTTGCTGGCGGGTGCAGGGACGCGGTGTCGGCGGACTCGCCGAGCCCGACCGGGTGCTCGACCTCGGCAATTCCGGCACTGCGGCACGCCTCCTGCTAGGCGTGCTCGCCGGGCACCCGTTCACGAGCTTCGTGACCGGCGACCCATCGCTGCGCTCGCGGCCGATGGGCCGGGTAAGCCTGCCGCTCGGCCAGATGGGCGCGCAGTTCCTCTGCCGCAGCGGTCAGCGCCTGCCGCTCGCGATCACCGGCTCGAGCGAGCTGCTGCCGATCCGCTACCCGCAGCCCGTCGCCTCGGCCCAGGTCAAGTCCGCGATCCTGCTCGCGGGCCTGCACGCCGCCGGCCGGACCACGGTGATCGAGCCGGAGCCGTCTCGCGACCATACCGAACGTCTACTCGGCCAACTCGGTGCCAAGCTCGAGATCGAGGCGCTGGCGGACGGCAGCCGCGCGGTCAGCCTGGAGGGCCTGCCCGAGCTCGAGGCGACCAGCTTCGCGGTTCCGGGCGACGTCTCCTCGGCCGCCTTTCTGCTGGTCGCCGCCGCGCTCGGCGACGGATCGTCGCTTCGCCTCGACCATGTCGGCGTCAACCCGCTGCGCACCGGTCTCCTGGATTGCCTCGCCGAGATGCGCGCCGATCTCCGCCAAGGGGGCGTTGGCGAAAGCGGCGAGCCGGTCGCCTGGCTGGAGATCAGCGGCGGACCGCTGTCCGGCATCGACGTTCCGGCCGAGCGGGCGCCCCGGATGATCGACGAATATCCGATCCTCGCGGTCGCCGCCGCCTGCGCGCAAGGGCCCACCCGGCTCGCGGGCCTCGCCGAGCTCAGGCTCAAGGAGAGCGACCGGCTGGGGGCGATCGCCCGTGGGCTCGCCGCCTGCGGCGTCGCGGTCGAGGCCGGCGACGATAGCCTGATCGTGCACGGCGCGGGGGGGCGGCCGCCGGGCGGCGGCGTGATCGACGCCCATCACGACCATCGGATCGCGATGAGCTTCCTCGTGCTCGGGACGGTCGCGAGCGCACCGGTCACGGTCGAGGGCGCCGAGACCATCGAGACCAGCTTTCCGGGCTTCGCCGCGCTGATGAACCGTCTCGGCGCCAAGATCGAGACCCTGGAGCCGTGAACCTGCCGGCGCCTTGCATCGTCGCCGTCGACGGTCCGGCCGCGTCCGGCAAGACCACGCTCGCGAGGCGGCTCGCCGCCCATTTCGGCCTTGAGTTCCTCGACACAGGCCTGCTCTACCGCGCGGTGGCCCGCGCGCTGCTCGATGCCGGCCGGCCGTTTGACGACGTGCCGGCTGCGGCTGCGGCCGCCGCAGGCCTGCGCGCCGCCGACCTGGCTGCGTGCGGGCTGCGCGACGAGACCGTGAGCCAGGGAGCCTCCAAGGTCGCGGCGATTCCCCTGGTGCGCCAGGCGCTGCTCGCGTTCCAGCGCCGGTTCGGCGCCGGTGGCCGGGGCGCGGTTCTCGCCGGCCGCGACATCGGCACCGTGGTCCGGCCGGACGCCGCCCGCAAGATCTTCGTCACCGCCTCGACCGAAGAGCGCGCAAGGCGGCGCTGCAAAGAGTTGCAGGCGGAGCATGTGCCAATTATATATGGACGAGTTCTGGAGGACCTACGGGAGCGCGACGCACGCGATCAATCGCGTGCGGTCGCGCCGTTGCTGCCGGCGGACGATGCATTCGTGATCGATACGACCGACAAGGACATCGAGACCGCGTTCGCGATCGCGTGCGCCTACGTCGCGGGCGCCATTTCGGCTCCGGCAACGCCAGATTCGTGCCGACCGGCATAGACCGCTGCGCCTCCAGCTGACTTTGTTCTCAACCCCAGCCGTCGGCCAAGCCGCGGCCGACCGCCCGTGCGCGGGCGCGCTCACATCTGGACCAGGGTATGACTGCTGCATCTGACATCGCCACGCCATCGATGCCCTCGACCGACGACTTCGCTGCCATGCTCGACGAGTTGTTCCTCGATCGGGATCGGATCGAAGGCTCCGTGATCACCGGCCGGGTGATCGCGATCGAGAACGACGAGGCGGTGGTCGACGTCGGACTGAAATCCGAGGGCCGCGTGCCCTTGAAAGAGTTCTCGACCCCCGGGCACCCGGCCGAGGTTCAGGTCGGCGACCCGGTCGAGGTCTATGTCGAGCGGTTCGAGACCCGCAGCGGTGAGGCCTTGCTGTCGCGCGAGAAGGCCAGGCGTGAGGAGAGCTGGAACAAGCTCGAGCAGGCGTTCAAGGACACCACCAAGGTCACCGGCTCGATCTTCGGCCGGGTCAAGGGCGGGTTCGCGGTCGATCTGGGAGGGGCTGTCGCGTTCTTGCCCGGCAGCCAGGTCGACATTCGGCCGGTGCGCGACGTCACGCCGCTGCTGAACAAGGACGAGCCGTTCCAGATCCTGAAGATGGACCGCCGGCGCGGCAACATCGTCGTCTCGCGCCGGGCGGTGCTCGAGGAGTTGCGTGCCGAGCAGCGCAGCGAGCTGCTCGCGACCCTCAAGGAGGGCCAGGTGCTGAGCGGCGTGGTCAAGAACATCACCGACTACGGCGCCTTCGTCGATCTCGGCGGTCTGGATGGTCTGTTGCACGTCACCGACATCTCCTGGCGCCGGGTCAACCACCCGACCGAGGTCCTGAGCGTCGGCCAGCAGGTCCAGGTCCAGGTGATCCGCTTCAATCGCGAGACCCAGCGCATCTCGCTTGGCATGAAGCAGCTCGAGGCGGATCCCTGGGAGGGTGTTGAGCTCAAATATCCGGTCGGGGCGAAGTTCACCGGCCGGGTTACCAACATCACCGACTACGGCGCCTTCGTCGAACTCGAGCCCGGCGTCGAGGGCCTGGTCCACGTCTCCGAGATGAGCTGGACCAAGAAGAACATCCATCCGGGCAAGATCGTCTCGACCAGCCAGCAGGTCGAGGTCATGGTGCTCGAGGTCGACCCGGACAAGCGCCGTGTCTCGCTCGGCCTCAAGCAATGCCTGGGCAATCCCTGGGAGAGCTTCCAGGAGAACCATCCGCTGGGCAGTACGGTCGAGGGCGAGATCAAGAACATCACCGAGTTCGGCCTGTTCATTGGTCTCGACAGCGACATCGACGGCATGGTCCATCTGTCGGATCTCGACTGGCAGGTGGCGCAGGAAGAGGCGGTCGCCAAATACAAGAAGGGCGATGTCGTCAAGGCGGTGGTGCTCGACGTCGACGTCGACAAGGAGCGCATCTCGCTCGGCATCAAGCAGCTGACCGAGGACCCGTTCCAGGGCGCGGTCAGTGGCTTGAAGCGTGGCGCCCGGGTCACCTGCACGGTCAGCCAGATCACCTCGTCCGGGATCGAGGTCACCACCACTGACGGCGCGACCGGTTTCATTCGTAAGGCCGAGCTGTCGCGGGATCGGGTCGAGCAGCGCCCAGACCGGTTTGCGGTCGGCGACAAGCTCGACGCCAAGGTGACCAACATCGATGCCGTCAACCGGCGGCTCACGCTCTCGATCAAGGGGCTCGAGATCGAGGACGAGAAGCAGGCGATGGCCGACTATGGCAGCTCGGACAGCGGCGCCTCGCTCGGCGACATCCTCGGGCCCGCGATCAAGGGTCGGCAGCAGGAGCAGCAGGACCAGGATCGAGACCAGAAAGAGGACGCCGATTCCAGCTAGCCTGTTGGCAGGCTTGCGTTTTCGGTCCCGATGTGGCTTTGGATGGGGTTGTTGCCGGAGTGGTCCCGTTTGCTCGAGCCCCAGCCATGACGAAATCGGATCTGATCAAGCGTCTCGCCGACGCCAATCCGCACCTCTACCTGCGTGACATCGAGCGCATCGTCTCGACGGTGTTCGACGAGGTCACCGAGGCGTTGGTGCGCGGCGACCGGGTCGAGTTGCGCGGCTTCGGCGCCTTCTCGGTCCGGCAGCGGAGTTCGCGGGTCGGGCGCAATCCGCGCACCGGTGCCGAGGTCAGGGTGCCCGACAAGGTGGTGCCCTATTTCAAGACCGGCAAGGATCTGCGCGATCGGCTCAACGGTGGACACTAAGGGCGAACGCTAGGGCCGGCCGGCGCGGGCCGGATCGACCGGCCGGTCGGAGAAGGATCAATGGTCAGGAGTTTACGCCTGCTGCTCGGCTTGATCGCGCTGATCGTGATTGTAGCCTTCGCGATCGCCAACCGGACGCCGGTCGACGTCAGCTTCGCGCCGCTGCCGGTCACCATCGAGCTACCGCTCTACGGCGCGTTCCTGTTCGGCTTGGTCGTCGGCGTTCTCGTGGGTGGCATCGGGGTCTGGCTCGGTGGCCTGGCCGGGCGCCAGCGCGCGCGGCGCCTGCGCAGCAAGGTCTGGGCGCTCGAGAACCAGCTGAGCCTCCTGAAGCAACAGGAGGAGAAGGCGCAGGCCGAACGCTACGGCGTCCAGAAGAGCTTGGCGCTCCAGGCCGCGGGCGACTAGCTGGCCGATCCGATCGAGACCTTCTACGACCGCCTCGCGGCCGACTACCATCTAATCTACGCCGACTGACGAGGCGGTCCGCAGCCGGCCGGAGGTCGGACCGGTCCGCCGGTTCGAGACCGCCGGTTGCCACCGGATCGTGCAGCAGGTCTGGGAATGGCTGGATGAGCGCCACTATCGCGTGCGCATCCACATCGCCCGCGAACTCGCCGACGGCTGGCGCTCGGATCATCACGTCGGCCTCTATCGCGCGCTGCCACGCGCCGAGCTGACCGCGGCACTGCAGGCGGCCGGCCTCCCGAAGTTCACTGGCTGGTGCCCCCGGAGAGCGGCTATCATCAGCCGGTCGTCCTGGCCCGCAAGCCGGGCAGCAGCAATTGAGGGAGGTAGCGTTGCGGGTGATCGTGGTCGGCGCCGGCATCATGGGGCTTTGCACCGCCTGGGCGCTGCATCGCGGCGGCCATGAGGCGGTGCTCTACGAGCAGAGCGAAAGAATCCCGAACCCGCTCGCCTCCTCGACCGATCAGCACCGGCTGATTCGCTACACCTACGGCGCCATGACGGGCTACGCACGCATGGTACGGGACGCTCATGCCGCCTGGGACCGTCTGTGGGCCGATCTCGGCCGGAGCCACTATCGCCCGACCGGCACGCTGGTGATCGCGCACGAGCTGGATGACTGGGTCGAGGCCTCGGTCGGTGATCTCGAGGAGCACGGCCTGCCGTATGAGCGTTGGACGTCGGGCGAGCTCGCGAGCCGCCTGCCTTTTCTCCGACTGAGCTCGGCCCGCTTCGCGCTGTTCACACCGACCGGCGGCGTCCTGTTCGCCGCGCGCATTCTTGAGGACCTTGCCGACCTCCTGAGCCGTCGCGGCGTTGCCCTGCACACCCACAGCCGGGTGGTCGAAATCGACCCGGTCCGGGTCTCGATCCGAACCGAGAACGGGCGCGAGAATCGGGCTGATGCGCTGGTGATCGCCGCCGGACCCTGGACACCGCATTTGCTACCGGCGCTGACCGGCCGGGTCACGCCGTCGCGGCAGGTCGCCCTCTACCTCGAGCCGCCCACGGACCTGCGTGCCGCCTGGGCGACGGCGCCGATGCTGCTCGACATGATCGAGGCGGCGGCGGGCGGCTTCTACGCCGTGCCACCGGTCGACGGCACTGCGCTCAAGGTCGGCGACCACGGCTTCTCCCTCAGCGGCCATCCCGACCGCGGGCGCACGCCGAGCGCCGACGAGCTGGCGACCGTGCTTCGGCTCGCCGCCTCGCGCCTGCCCGAGCTCACGCGTTATCGCGTGCTTGAGGCCAAGACCTGCTTCTACAGCATCACCCAGGGCGAACGGTTCATTGCCGAGCGGGTCGAGAACGCCTGGATTCTAGCCGGCTTCTCGGGGCACGGTTTCAAGTTCGGCGCCCTGATCGGCGAGCGGGTCGCGGCCGCACTGGCGGGCGAGCTGGCTGCGAGCGATCTCGCCGCCTGGGCCGCGGGCGGGGTTTGAGTGCTTTGCCAGACTGGCCGGCTCTGCTATAAGCCCGCCCCGAGGAGCCGCCCCGCATGACCGCAGCATCGCCCGTCTTTTGCGCCCTCGACCGCCCCGATCTGGAGGGTGCGCTCGGCGTCGGCCGCGCACTGCTGGACGTGGTCGGCGGCCTCAAGGTCGGGCTCGAGTTCACGACCGCCAACGGCCCGGACGGGGTCCGGCGGGTCGTCGCCCTTGGCCTGCCGGTGTTCCTCGATGGCAAGTTCCACGACATCCCGAACACGGTCGCCGGCGCCGTGCGCGCCGCCGCTTCGCTCGGCGTCGCGATGCTGACCCTGCACGTCGCGGGTGGGCCGGCTATGCTGCGCGCCGCGGTCGAGGCGGCGCATCTGCGGGAGCCCCGCCCCGAACTGCTTGGTGTCACGGTGCTGACCAGCCTGGACGATGCCGATCTCGCCGCCCTGGGCGTACCCCACAAGGTCACCGACCAGGTCCTGCGGCTTGCCGAGCAGGCCTGGGCCTCGGGCCTCGACGGGGTGATCTGCCCGCCGCGCGAGGTGGCGCTGCTGCGCCAGCGCTTTGGCCCCGAGTTCAAGGTGGTCGTGCCCGGCATCCGCCCCAAAGCCTTCGGTCGCGGTGATCAGAAGCGGACCATGGGCCCGGCCGAGGTGATCGCGGCCGGAGCGGATCTCCTGGTGATCGGACGGCCGATCACGGAAGCGCCGGACCCGCGCGCCGCAGCAGCGGCGATCGGTGCCGAGATCCGGGAGCTGCGGGCGGCTTGATGATCGACGTCAAGGTCTGCGGCCTGACCGACGCCACTGCGCTCGCCGCCGCGGTGGCAGGTGGCGCGCGCTATCTCGGCTTCGTCTTCTACCCGCCATCGCCCCGCTCGCTGGCCCCCGAGCGCGCCGCAGCGCTCGCCGGGCTGGCGCCGGCGGACTGCCGGACGGTCGGCGTTCTGGTCGACCCCAGCGATGCCGAGCTCGGCGAGCTCCTGGGTCTGGTGCCGCTCGACGTCCTGCAGCTGCATGGCGCGGAGACGCCGGCCCGGGTCGCGGCGATCAAGGCTGGGACCGGGCGCATCGTGATCAAGGCGCTCAAGATCGCCGATCGCTCGGACCTGGCACCGGCCGGCGCCTATGCCGAGGTCGCCGACCTGCTGCTGTTCGACGCCAAGCCGCCGCGGGCGCCGCTGCCGGGCGGCAACGGTGAGAGCTTCGACTGGCAGCTGCTCGAGGGCCTCGAAATCGAGCGGCCGTGGCTGCTCTCGGGCGGGCTGTCGACGGACAATCTCGAGACCGCGGTCCGGCTTTCCGGGGCGCGCGCGGTCGACGTCTCGTCGGGGGTCGAGGACCGGCCCGGCCACAAGGATCCGGCCAGGATCCGACGCTTTCTCGAGGTCGCCGCCACGGTCGGCGCGCCGGCCTGACCGCGCGCCCGGTTGCGTGAGCCCACCCTCATGACGCTCTTGAACACCTACCGTGGCGGCCCCGACGCGCGCGGCCGCTTCGGCATCTACGGCGGCCGTTTTGTCGCCGAGACGCTGATGCCGCTGATCCTGGAGCTCGATCAGGCCTACGAGGCGGCCAAGGCCGATCCCGCTTTCCAGGCGGAACTCGACGTCTGGCTCGCCGACTACGCCGGCCGGCCGAGCCCGCTCTACCTGGCCGAGCGGCTGACCGCGCGCCTCGGCGGCGCCAAAGTCTACTTCAAGCGCGACGAGCTCAACCACACCGGCGCCCACAAGATCAACAACACGATCGGCCAGATCCTGCTCGCGCGACGCATGGGCAAGCGGCGGATCATCGCCGAGACCGGCGCCGGCCAGCACGGCGTCGCCACGGCGACGGTCGCCGCGCGCCTGGGCCTGCCCTGCATCGTTTACATGGGCGCCCGCGACATCGAGCGGCAGAAGCCGAACGTGTTCCGGATGCGCCTGCTCGGCGCCGAGGTTCGCTCCGTGACCTCGGGCTCGGCGACGCTCAAGGACGCGATGAACGAGGCGCTTCGCGACTGGGTCACCAACGTCGCCGACACCTTCTATATCATCGGCTCGGTCGCCGGCCCGCATCCCTATCCGGCCATGGTGCGCGACTTCCAGTCGGTGATCGGCCAGGAGGTGCGTGAGCAGATCATGGCCAAGGAGGGCCGCCTGCCGGATACGCTCGTCGCCTGCGTCGGCGGCGGCTCCAACGCCATGGGCCTGTTCTACCCGTTCCTCGACGATCCCGAGGTGCAGATGATCGGGGTCGAGGCGGCGGGTGAGGGGATCGAGACCGGCCATCATGCCGCCTCGATGACCGCCGGCCGGCCGGGTGTCCTGCACGGCTCGCGCTCCTACCTGCTCCAGGACGAGGCCGGCCAGGTGATCGAACCGCATTCGATCTCGGCCGGGCTCGACTACCCGGGCGTCGGCCCGGAGCATTCCTGGCTCAAGGACCAGGGACGGGTTGCCTATGTGCCGATTCGCGACGACGAGGCGCTGGCCGCCTTTCGGCTCTGCAGCGAGCTCGAGGGCATCCTGCCGGCGCTCGAGCCTGCGCACGCGCTGGCGCATGTCGTCAAGATTGCGCCCGGCCTGCCGCGAGACCATCTGATCGTGATGAATCTCTGCGGACGCGGCGACAAGGACATCTTCACGGTGGCCGACGTGATGGGCGTCACCTTGTGAGCGGGCGGATCGAGCGTCGCTTCGCCGAGCTCGAAGCGGCGGGGCGGGCAGGCCTGATCACCTTCGTCTGCGCCGGCGACCCGGAGATCGGAACCTGTGCGGCGATCCTTGCCGGTTTGCCGGCGGCGGGCGCCGACCTGATCGAGATCGGCATGCCGTTCAGCGATCCGATGGCCGATGGTCCGGCGATCCAGGCGGGCAATCTGCGCGCGCTCGGGGCCGGTATGACGCTCGCGCGGACGCTCGAGCTGGTGCGCGACTTCCGGACCGGGGACCAGACGACGCCGGTGATCCTGATGGGCTACTTCAACCCGATCTACAGCTACGGCTCCGAGCGCTTTCTCGACGACGCCAGGGCCGCCGGGGTCGACGGGCTGATCATCGTCGATCTACCGCCCGAGGAAGACGACGAGCTCTGCCTGCCGGCGCTCGCCCGCGGCCTCTGCTTCATCCGCCTGGCGACGCCGACCACCGACGACCGCCGCCTGCCCGTCGTGCTCGCGAACACCCGAGGCTTCATCTACTACGTCTCGATCACCGGCATCACCGGCGCCGGAGCGCCGGTCGCCCGGCAGGTGCAGGCAGCCGCGGAGCGCATTCGACGCCACACTGAGCTGCCGGTCGCGGTCGGCTTTGGCATCCGCACGCCCGAGCAGGCGCGGGAGATCGCCGGCGTTGCCGATGCGGTCGTGGTCGGCTCCGCCCTGGTCGATCGGATCGCCCGCTCGCTCGATGCCGAGGGTCGCGCGCGGCCAGGCCTGGTCGAGGAGGTGCTGGGCCAGGCCCGGAAGCTCGCCGAAGGCGTGCGGGGTGCGAAGAGGACTGCCGCATGAACTGGCTGACCGACTACGTCCGGCCCAAGATCAAGGCGCTGGTGCGCAGCAACCGGCCCGAAGTGCCGGAGAATCTCTGGGTCAACTGCCCGTCCTGCGAGCGCATGATCTTCCACCGTGACCTGGAGACCAACCAGCGCGTCTGCTCGCACTGCCAGCATCATTTCCGGGTCGGGCCGGACTATCGGTTCAAGACCCTGTTCGATGAGGGTAGCTGGACCAAGATCGAGCTGCCCAAGGTCGAGCTCGATCCGCTCAAGTTCCGCGACCGCAGGCGTTACGTCGAGCGGCTCAAGGAGGCGCAGAGCAAGACCGGCAATCCGGACGCGATCGAGGCGGCACACGGCAGGATCGACGGCCTGCCGGCGGTGATCGCGGTCATGAACTTCGATTTCATGGCCGGGTCCATGGGCTGCGCGCTGGGCGAGGGGCTGCTGGCGGCGGCCCGGCTCGCGGTCCTGCAGGAGGCGGCGTTCATCGTGGTCACCGCGTCCGGCGGCGCGCGGATGCAGGAGGGCGCCTTGTCCCTCATGCAGATGCCGCGTACCACGATCGCGATCGAAGAGGTCAAGGAGGCGGGACTGCCGTACCTCGTGCTCCTGACCGACCCGACGACCGGCGGCGTGACCGCGTCCTTCGCCATGCTCGGCGACATCGCGATCGCCGAGCCGGGCGCGCAGATCGGCTTTGCCGGCCGCCGGGTGATCGAACAGACGATCCGCGAGAACCTGCCTGAGGGCTTCCAGAAGGCGGAATATCTGCTCGAGCACGGCATGATCGACATGGTCGTGCATCGCTTCGAGCTGCGGCGGACCATCGCCCGGGTCATTCGCTTCCTGCTCCGACCCAATCTCGATCCCGACGCCGAGCAACCGGTCGAGCGACAGCGCAAGTCGCCCGAGGAGGCGCCGCTCGACCTGATCGAGGACGGCGATGATAGCGAGCCGGCTGAGCCGGTCGCCGTGACCGATGGCGGCGAGGACGGCGGTGACGAGCTACGGCAGTGACCTGATCCTGGCCCGCCTGCGCGGGCTGCATCCGCGCAGGATCGACCTCTCGCTCGGGCGGCTGGAGCGGCTGCTGGGGCACCTCGATCATCCCGAGCAGCACCTCGCTCCGGTCGTGCACATCGCCGGCACCAACGGCAAGGGCTCGACGCTCGCCATGCTCGACGCCATGCTGCAGGCGGCCGGCCACCGCGTGCAGCGCTACATCTCACCGCATCTCGTGCGCTTCAACGAGCGCTTCCTGTTCGACGGCCAGCCGATCTCCGAGCCGGAGCTGGCCGACGTCCTGGACGCCTGCGAGCGCGTCAACGGTGGTGAGCCGATCACCGAGTTCGAGATCACGACGGCCGCGGCCTTCCTCGCCTTCGCGCGCCATCCGGCGGACGTCCTGCTGGTCGAGACCGGGCTCGGCGGCCGGCTCGATGCGACCAACGTGATCGAGCGGCCGCGGCTGACCGCGATCGCGCCGATCGCGCTCGACCACCAGGACTACCTCGGTCAGCGGCTCGAGCAGATCGCCTTCGAGAAGGCGGGCATCCTGAAGCCTGGCGTCGCTTGCGTCGTCGGACCGCAGCCGCCCGCGGCGCTCGCGGTGATCCTGGCGCGCGCCGCCGAGCTCGGCGTGCCGCTCACCGTCCATGATCGCGACTGGCGGGCATGGCGGGCAGGCGACCGGCTCCAGCTGCAGATCCGCGCGCGCCGGCTCGACCTGCCCCTGCCGGTGCTGTCGGGCTGCCATCAGATCGACAATGCCGGCCTCGCCGTGGCGGCGGCGCTGGCGCTGGGCGACATCGAGCCCGGACCGGAGGCAATCGCCGCCGGACTGCGCCAGGCGTGCTGGCCGGCCCGGCTGCAGCTGCTGCGGCGGGGTCCGCTGGTCGAGCTTCTGCCCTCGGGCTGGCAGCTTTGGCTGGATGGCGGCCACAATCCCGCGGCGGCCCTGGCGCTGGCCGCGAGCCTGAGCGGCCCCGACGCCGATCCGCGCCCGCTCCATCTGATCGTGGGCATGCTGACCACGAAGGACGAGGGCGGCTTTCTCGCGCCACTGGCGCCGCTCGCCCGCTCGATCACGACCGTTCCGGTGCCGGACGAGCCAGCGAGCCGCGACCCGGTCGAGGCGGCGGGATTGGCCGCGGCGCTGGGCTGGCCGGCGACGCCCGCCCGCGACGTCGAGAGCGCGCTTGGCGCTATCGTCGAGGGGGAGGGCGCGCCCGCCCGGGTGCTGATCTGCGGCTCGCTCTACCTTGCTGGTCACATCCTGCGCAGCAACGGCTGAGCCCTCCGCGCGCTCCGTCAGCATCAGCCGGCTCGCGTGATCTTGCTTGGCAGGCAGCCGCAGATTGCCGTACTTTTCGAGACTGCGATGTGGTCGAAGGCTGTGGAGGGGCTGATGATGACGGGCGCCTCGATCCAGATTGGGGGGGCGGGCCTGCTCGCGCTCCTGTGGTTGTTCTCGCCACCGACTCAGGCGGCGCGGACGCCGGGCGAGCCGGGCCCGACGCCGAACCTGACCGGGCATCTGCTGGTCGCGACGCCCGATCTCGACGATCCCAATTTCCGCCATACGGTCGTCTACATGATCCAGGACGACAGCTCCGGCGCCATGGGCCTGGTGGTCAACCGGGTGCTCGGCAAGGGCCCGGCTGCCGACCTCCTCAAGGGCCTTGGGCTCGACGCCAATCCCAAGGCCTCCGGCGAGATCGAGGTCCACTACGGCGGCCCGGTCGAGCGCGGCCGCGGCTTCGTCCTGCACAGCCCCGAGTATCATGGCAAGGACACGGTCGTGCTGTCCGATCTGGTCGCGCTCACCAGCTCGCCCGACATTTTGGAGGATCTGGCCGCCGGCAAGGGGCCACGCCACAGCCTGTTCGCGCTCGGCTATGCCGGCTGGGCGCCCGATCAGCTGGCGGCCGAGATCGCCGCCGGCGCCTGGGTCGTGATCGATGCCGACGAGAAGCTGCTGTTCGGCGACCAGGAGGACTCGAAATGGCAGCGGGCGCTCGACCGCCAGGGCATCGAGCTCTGAGACCTCACACCGTGGCGAGATACCAGGCGTATTCGGCGGGCGTGACCAGGTCGGCGAAGCGGTCGCGCTCGGCGCTCCGGCAGACCCGGTAGAGGCGGCAGAACTCGGCCCCGAGGTAGTCCGGCAGGACCGCCGCCGCCGCAAGCGCGTCGATCGCCCGGTCCCAGCTGAGCGGCAGGCTCGCCACGGCCTCGGCATAGGCATTGCCCGTGATCGGCGCGTCCGGCTCGAGCTTTTGGCTGAGGCCGTGATGGATCCCGGCCAGCACCGCGGCCAGGACCAGATAGGGATTGGCGTCGGCGCCGGCGGTCCGATGCTCGATCCGGCGCGCGGCCGGCGGTCCGAGCGGCACCCGCAGCGCCACGGTCCGGTTGTTGTGGCCCCAGGTCGGCGCGGTCGGCGCATAGCTCCGGGGCCGCAGGCGCCGGAAGCTGTTGGCGTTGGGCGCGAACAGCAGCATCGCCTCGGCCATGGTCGCTTGCAACCCGCCGATCGCGTGCCGGAGCGCCGCCGGCTCGGCCGCGAAGTGGTTGGCGCCGCCGCGGTCGACCAGGCTGACGTGGACGTGCATGCCATTGGCCGCCCGCTCGGTGAACGGCTTGGCCATGAACGTCGCCTGCCGGCCCGCGACCCGCGCCGCGGCCTTGATCGCGCGCTTGAGCAGGAACGCCTGGTCCGCGGCCCGCACCGGATCGGCGACGTGGCCGAGATTTACCTCGAGCTGGCCGGGCGCGTATTCCGAGACCGCGCTCTTGGCCGGCAGGCGCTGGCAGGCGCAGTAGCCCCGCAGGCGCTCGAGAAAATCGTCCTCGGCCTCGAGCGGCTCGAGGCCGTAGACGGCGCCGCTGGCCAAACCCGGATGACCTCGGGTGCGCGGCCGGCCGTCGCGGCCAGGCCGGCCGTCGAGCAGGGTAAACTCGAGCTCGAGCGCGGCGACCGGGGACAGGCCCAGCGCCTCGAAGCGGGCCGCGACCGCGGCCAGCAGCGCGCGTGGATCGGCGAAGAACGGCCGCCCGTCCGGCTCGCCGAGCCCCGCCAGCACCTGCGCGCCACCCGGACGCCAGGGCACCGGGGCGAGCGTCGTCAGATCGATCCGGCAGGGCCGGTCGGCGTCGCCCTGCTCCCAGACCAGGCCCGAGGCGTCGACGTTGGCGCCGGTCGCATCTAGGCCGTAGAGCGAGCTCGGAAAAGCCAGCCCGCCGCCCAGCGCCGCCTCGAAGGCGTCGGCGGTGAGCCGCTTGCCGCGGGCCACCCCGACCGGATCCGGGAGGATCAGATCGACCGTCCGAACCTCCGGACAGCGCTCGCGAAAGGCCTGCCAGACGGGGCCTGCCGCCTCGTTCAAGGCGGCATCTCCAGGCATGGCGTCGTCTCGGGGCTGGCCGGCAGGATCGCGGACGATCAGCCCGGGCCCGGGAGGGCGGATCGGCCGGTCAGATCAATTCCTCGACCCATTCGTACAGCTTGGTCTTGGGCAGCGCGCCGACTTTGGTCGCGGTGATCTCACCGTTCTTGAACAGCATCAGGGTCGGAATGCCGCGCACCCCGTATTTGGTCGGCGTCAACGGGTTGTCGTCGATGTTGACCTTGGCGATCCGGACCCGCTCGCCCTTGTCGGTCGCGAGCTCCTCGAGGAACGGGGCGATCATCTTGCAGGGACCGCACCACTCGGCCCAGAAGTCGACCACGACCGGCACGTCCGACTTCAGCACGTCCGCTTCGAACGACGCGTCGGAAGATTGGATGATCGTCATCGTCAAACCCCAGTTGGCTGCCTCGACAGCGGTTCGGCCCTGGTGCCCAGCGACACTAGGGGGATTGCGCCGAGACCGTCAAGCGGACTTGGGGAGACAGGCAGCCCTTGTCAAGCCTGGCTGGCGCCCGGCCGCCAGGTGGCGGCGAGAGCCGCATCGTCGAGCGCCATCAGCTTCGGCCCCTCGGTCCAGAGCAGCGCGCAGCGCACCTGACGATCCGGGTAGATCGCCTCGAGCAGCGCCCGATAGCCGGCCATCTGGCGCAGATAGGCGCGCGGCACGTCGGCAGGCGTCGCGGGTGACGTCCGGTTGGTCTTGTAGTCAAGCAGCAGCACCGCGTCCCCGGTCACGGCCAGCCGGTCGACCTGGCCGAAGATCGCCATCTCGTCGACCAGACCAGCAAGCGGCACCTCGGCGCGCAACTCCGGGCCGAACAGGGGGCCAAGCTCCGGCAGCGCGAGCACGGCCAGGACCTCGGTCGCGATCTCGGCCTGCTCCGTCCCGGCCAGCCCGAGGGAGGGCTCGGCCAGATAACGCGCGAGTGCCGGCGCACGCTCGGCAGGCGGGCGCTCCGGCAGGCTCTGCAGCAGGCGATGGATCAGGCGACCCCGGCGGAAGCGGCCGGAGGCGGCGCCGAGTAGCGGCGAGTTCGCGGCCAGCGCCTCGTCCTCGAACGCGCGCGATGGGCTGAACGGAACGGCACTGGCCGCCTCGACCGGCGCCGGCTGCCGCAGCCACGCGGGCGGCGGCGGGGCCGGCGCCCTGGCGCCGAGCTGCAGCCCGAGTTGGGCCGCTCCGCGCGCCGGCAGGTTGCCATGGCAGAGGCTCTCGCCCGTGACTTCGGGTCCGAGCCTCGCCGGCACCCGGACCGCGCCGAGCTGCGTCATGCCGGCAGCAACCAGTTCGTACCAGCTGGTCTCGGATGCATTCTTGCGTTGCCAGCCGGTCACGATCAGGCGCTCCCGCGCGCGGGTCAAGGCGACGTAGAGCAGCCGGCGCTGTTCCTGCATCTGGCCCCGGCGCGCGCGGACGTTGGCCGCCTCGCTCAGGGAATCACGGCTCCTGGCGCCCATCCGCCAGAGCGGCAGTCGCTCGTCCTCGAGCCACAGCAGCCGGTCCTTGAAGTCGGGCACAAAGCAGGCATCGGCGAGGAACACGATCGGCGCCTCGAGGCCCTTGGCGCCGTGGCAGGTCAGGACCCGGACCTCGTCGCGCGGCCGGTCGGGGTCGCGGATCAGATCGGTGGCATCAGCCCGCAGCCAGTGCAAAAATCGCTGCAGCGAGGGCGGGTGGCCCTGCTCGTAGGCGAGCGCCTGAGCGAGGAACGCCTCGATCGGTTCGACCGCCGCCGGCCCGAGACGCTCGAGCAGACGCCGACGGCCACCGCCGGCACCGAGCAGACGGGCATAGAACTCGAACGGCGGCCCGAAATCCGCCTGCCGCAAGAGTTCGGAAAACCGCTCGAAGGCCTCGCCGAAGTGCCCGCCGGTCTTCCGGAACGCGCGCAGACGCTCGAACAGCGACGCTTCGCCGCGGCCGTGGGCGAGCTCGAACAGGTCCTCCTCGCTCAACCCGAACAAGGGGCTGCGCAGCACTGCGGCCAGCGTCAGATCGTCCTCGGGCAACAGCAGCGCGTCGCCGAGGGCCACCAGGTCCATGACCGCGATCTCGTCGGTCAGCGCCAGCCGGTCGGCGCCGGCGACCGGCACCTGCAGGCTCTTCAGCTCGCGGATCAAGAGGTCCTGGAGGATACCGCGCCGCGGCAGCAGCACCATCACGTCGCCCGCCCGGATCGGCTGGCCGGTCGAGGCGAGCGGGACGGCATCGAGGCGCCATTCGAAGATCTGGCGCGCGATCGCCCTGGCGAGACGGGTCTCGCCGCGCAGGCTCGTCTCCTGGCGATCGGGCAGCTGCCAGCCCTCGGTCCTGGCGGCGGGCTCGCCCTCGATCAGCGGCCAGAGCTCGACCAGGCCGGGCGCCGAGGTCCGGAAGCACTCGTGCGCCGGCCAATCCGCTCCGCTGACCACGCCATCGCGCGCCGCCGGGTCGGCGAACACCGCATCGACCAGCTCGAGGATCGGCTTGGCCGAGCGGAACGAGCGGCCGAGCGGCTCCTCGCGCCAAGGCTGGCGGGAGGCGCTCGCGCGCGCCTGCAAGACCTCGCGGGAATGGCGGTAGGTCGCGACGTCGGCGCCCTGCACGCTCATGATCGACTGTTTTTCGTCGCCGACCACGAACAGCGTGCGCCGGACCTGCCGCGCGCCTTCGCCGGTGAAGAACTCCGCGCACAGCGCCTGGATGATCGCCCATTGCTCGGGGCTGGTGTCCTGGCCCTCGTCGACCAAGAGGTGATCGATCTGCTGATCGAGCTTGTACTGGACCCAGGACGCGATCCCGGGCTGGTCGAGCAGCTGCCGGCTGGCGGCGATCAGGTCGTCGAAATCGAGCGCTGCAAGCTCGCGCTTGCGCCGGTCGTAAGCGCTCAGCACGGCTGCCCCGACCCGGAGCAGCGCCGCCGTGCGCTCGGCGACCGTCGCTGCCTTCTCGCGTTCGACCCAGGCGACCAGCCGTGCCTGCTCGGCGAGCAGGGCCGCCTCGGCCCCGGGCCAGGCGGCGGCGCGCGCCTTGGTGATGATCGAGCCTGCCTGCCTGCTATTCCGATCCTTGGTCAGGAAGACCGTTGTGTAGTCTTCCCAGGTTCGCAATCGCTGGCTTTGCTCGGCGGCGAGCCAATCTGCAATGACCGCGGCGCGCGTGGCCTCGTTGTCGTTGCCGGCGGCGAGCGTTTGCGCGGCCTCCAGGAGGGCTCGCCGGTCGAGCTCGGGATCGCTGCAGGCCGCGTGCCGAACCTGTCCGGCGTCTGTGCTGGCGGTCAGGCCCAGGGCCGCGTACGTGCTGGCGATCAGGCGCTCGACGCCGCCCAGGTCCGCAAGCCGCGCGCCGAGCCGGAGCCGATCCTCGCGGAGTGCCGCGAGACCTTCGGCAAGCGTCGTCTCGCCGAGCAGTACGGCCAGGCGATCGAGCGCTCGCTTGATCTCGGCGCTGCGGCTCGCCAGCACCTCGGCCTGCGCCTCGCGCAGCAGATCGGCGGCGCTGCGCGGATCGAGGACGTCGAAATGGGGGACGATGCCCGCCTCGAGGGGAAAACGCTTGAGCAACGACTGGCAAAAGCCGTGGATCGTCATGATCGGCAGGCCTGCAGGCAGGTCCAGAACCTCGGCCAGCAAGGTCCGCGCGCGGGCCTGTTCATCTACCGTCGGCGCCCGCCCCGCGAGCTGCTGGAGCTCCGCCTCGAGCGCGTCCGCCGGCAGGACGGCAAACCGCGACAGGTCCTCCTCGACCCGCTTGACCATTTCGGCGGCCGCGGCCTTGGTGAAGGTCAGGCACAGGATCTGGCGCGGATCGGTGCCGCCGAGCAACAGGCGCATGACCCGGTCGGCGAGCACCCGGGTCTTGCCGGTGCCCGCCGAGGCGGTGACCCAGATCGATCTGCCCGGATCGGCCGCGCGCCGCTGCTCGGGCGTCGGCGGCGGCCGCCGTGCGGGTGTGCTCAGCTGGTCCATTCGCCGCGTCGCGCCAGGTGATCGTAGTCGCCGCGCCAGGCGACCTGCGGCTTGGACCGGGCGGGATAGGTGGTTTCGGAGCGGTCGTAGTGAGCGACCAGGCGGCGCAGGCCCGCGAGCGCCTGGACCGCGAGCTCGGCCGGCGGGATCGCCGTCGGCGGCTGCTGCTCGCCGCCGGTCTCGTCGCCCTTGAGGCGCCAGAACAGCAGCTCCGCGACCGCGGCCGGTGCAAGGTCGCGGAACGCGCCGGCCGCGACCATCGCGGCCTCGAGCGGCAACTGCGGAAAGAGGCCCGCGGCCACGTCGGCAGGCTTGGGCAGGCCCCCGGTCTTGTAGTCGATCACGGTGATCCGGCCATCCGCCAGGCGCTCGAGGCGGTCGGCGCGCGCCTTGAGGTGGAAGTCGAGACCGTCGAGCTTGAGCCGGCCGTCGGCCTCGGTCCTGATCTCGAGGCCCGGCACGCGGCGGGCCCGCTCCTGGTCGATGACCCACCGGGCGATCTGCTCGAAGCGCGGCCACCAGAGCGCCATGACCTGCGGCCGGTGGCTGAAATCCTCGAACAAGGTCCGGCCGAGGTCGAGCAGGCGGCGCTCAGCGTCCGCCGGCAGGTCGCCCGGACAGGCTTTGACGAAGCGCTCGAGCACGCGGTGAATGATGATGCCGCGCTCGAGCGCGCCGGGATCGGCCTCGAGCGCCTCGAGCGGCCTGAGCCCGAGGATGCGCCTGGCGTAGAGGGCATAAGGGTCGCTCATCCAAAGGGCGATGTCGCTGACCGAGAGCTCGCGCGGCCGGGCATCGAGACGCGGCCGCGGGGCCGGTCGCGGCGCCGGCCGCGGCACACTGACGTCGTCGAGCAGCGGCCGGGCTTGATCGTCCGGGCTGACGAGCTCGATGCCGCCGGCGCCGGCGAGCAGGGTCTTGAGCCGCACGAGCCAGCGCGAGGGCACGCTCGGGCTGCCGTCGGCATCCTTCTCGGCGCGCGACAGCACGACGGAACCGGCCGCGGCGGCGGCGACGAAGTCGTGCGCGGCGAGCCCGATCCGGCGCTCGATCGGGGCGAGGCCGAGGGCCTCGCGCATGCTGCCGCTGAGCCAGGGCCCGGGGTCGACGAAGCGCGGCCAGACGCCCTCGTTGAGGCCGCCGAGCAGCAGCAGGTCGGCGTGCTGCAGCCGCGCCTCGAGCTGGCCCCAGATGTGCAAGCGGGGGTGTTTGGGCGCGCGGGGACGGACCGGGCGCGCCGCCATCAGCTGGGCGAGTGCTGCGGGATAGGCGGCCGGCAGGATGGGCAGGGCGTCCTCGGCCGCCTCCAGCAACTCGGCGAACAGAGACGCCGCGGCCTCGCCGGCCTCCCGGGCCCAGAGGCCGCCGGATGGCCCGGTTTGCTCGGCCAACGCATCGGCGAAGCCGAGATGCGCCCGGACCAGGGCTGCGAGCTCGACCGGACGTGCGCCGGCGAGCTCCACGAATGGCTGCGCGGTGTACTCGATTCGGCGCACGAACGCGGCGAGATTGGTGACGCGCTGCAGCCTCCGGGCGTCACTTCCGGCGCGTCGGCGCGCGCGTTCCAGCTCGACCTGAATGCCGGCAAAGCCACCGGCAAGCCGCGGCCCGCGCAGGCAGGTTGTCTCCAGTTCGCGGGTCAGCCGGCGCAGCTCGCCGCGGTCCAGCCCGGCTGCGGCCAGCGGATGCTTGAGGGTTGCGAGCAGGGTGACCGGATTGACACCCTCGACGATCAGCCGCGCGCTCAGCAGCAGGAAGGCGCCGGCTGGCGTCTGGTCGAGGGGAGTGCCGGCGGAATCGTCGACCGCGATGCCCCAGCGCTGCAGCTCGACCGCGACCCGGCGGGCGAGATGGCGATCAGGCGTGACCAGGGCCGCCGTCCGGCCCGGAACCTCGAGCGCGCCACGCATCCGGAGTGCGAGCGCCAGCGCCTCGGCCGGCAGGTCCGGATGCTCCTCGATCGTCAGTTCCCGGATCGCCGCCTCCGGCGGGGGCGCCAGCGCCTGCCAGGCGCCGACCGTGGCGCTTGGCCGCATGACGTCGGACAGGAAGCGCGCGCGCGCCGGGTCGCTGCCCGCAATGCCGGACGCTGGCCAGACGCAGACGTCAGCGCGGTCGGTCGCCAGCGCCTCGAGCAGCTGCCGCAGGCCGTATTGGGGATGGCTCGCCTCGAGCTGTTGCCAGCTGGCCTCGTCGAGATCCTGATCGAGGCCCGGCAGGACCACGGTGCCATGCGGCAGGCGGGCGATCACCTGGAGCAGGGCGCGGGTCGCCGGGATGCTGCCCGTCGAGCCGGCCGCGACGATCCGCGCTGCCGGGGGCGCCGCGCGCCAACGCCCGGCGAGAGCGGTGAGCAGGCGGTGACGGCGCTCGGCGGGGTCGAGCGCGCCTCGCTCCGCCAGCACCTGGGGCCAGGCCTCGGCGATGATCGCCAGTATCGTCCGGCTCTTCCGCCAATGCTCGGCGAGCGCGTCCGGGACCAGGCGATCGAGCGCGTCGAGCGGCACCCGCTCGGTCTGCAGCTCGTCGAGGAGCGATGCCAGCTCGCCGGCCAGGCGGAGCGCATGCTCGAGGGGCCAGTCGAGAGGCGCCAGCAGACGTGCGAGCAGGAGCTGACGGCGCAGCGGCCCGATTGCCGGCGGCAGGGCCAACTCGAGGGTGCCGTCGAGGAGCAGCTCGTCGACCTCGACCTCCCCGATCGGCTGAATCCGCGGTAGCAGCAGGGCGCGACCGGCGGCGCGGCGGAGAAAAGCCTCACCGAGGCTCCGGCAGGCACGCCGGGTCGGCAGCAGGACCAGCATGTCGGCAAGCGCCAAGCGATCGTCACCCGCTTCCGCCAGCAGGCCGGCGGCGAGCGCGTCGACGAACGGCAGCCCGGCAGGAATTGTAACGACGCCCATGACGCCCCAGTCTACCACAAGTGGAACGCCATGGTACGAGTCAATGCTGTCTTCCCGATGTCACGTTCAGTTGGGGGTGAACATGGATCAGTTGATCGATAGCGGGCCGGTCTGGCTCCGGCTCCTCCAGGACTGGCACAGCTGGCTGTGGACGATAGGTGTCACGGTCGTCGCCATTGCGGCCGGCCTGGTGATCAACTCGATCCTCTTCGCCGCGATCAGACGGGTCGCCGGGCGCACGCAGAGCGTGGCCGATGATGCGATCGCCCGCCGTCTGCGCGCGCCCGGCCGGCTGTTCCTGCCCCTGCTTGCATTCCTCCTGGTGCTGCCGCTTCTGCTGCTGCCCTCCGACATCAAAACAGTGCTCGGACGCGGCCTCAACCTCGGCCTGACCGGTTCGATCGGTTGGCTGATCGTCCGCTGCGTCGAAATCGCCGCCGAAATGATCGAAATCCGTTTCGGCGACGATGGCGTCGATCGCCTCCAGGCGCGCCGGGTTCGGACCCAGATCCAGGTGTTCCGGCAAATCGCGATCGGTGTCGTGGCGGTGATCACGCTTGGCATCATCCTGATGTCCTTTCCGAGCGTCCGCCAAATCGGCGTCAGCCTGTTCGCTTCCGCCGGAATCGCGGGCTTGGTTGCCGGCATGGCCGCGCGGCCGGCCTTGTCCAACCTGATCGCCGGGATCCAGATCGCGCTCACCCAGCCGATCCGGATCGAGGACGTCGTGATCGTCGAGAACGAGTGGGGCTGGATCGAGGAGATCGGTACCACCTACGTGGTGGTCCGGATCTGGGACCTGCGCCGGCTGGTGGTGCCGCTGTCCTACTTCATTGAGCAGCCGTTTCAGAACTGGACGCGACGTACCACGAACCTCCTGGGCACCGTGATGGTCTACGTCGACTATACCGTTCCGGCCGACGAGGTCCGTCAGGAGCTGCTGCACATTCTGAACGCGTCGGGCCTGTGGGACGGCAAAGCCTGGGGGCTGCAGGTCACGAATGCCAGCGAGCACACGGTCGAGCTGCGGGCGCTGATGAGCGCGCCCGATTCCGGCCGTGCGTGGGACCTGCGTTGTCACGTCCGCGAGCGGCTGATCGCCTTTCTGCAGCAACGCTATCCGCAGCACCTACCGAAGACCCGCGCCGAGATCCGTGCCCCTGCTCCGCATCTGATGGGCGCAGGATCGGCTTGAATTCAGGGCGCCGGACCGAGCTCCAGATGTCCTGCGCACCAGCGACGAAGCGGCGCCAGCAGGGGATGCCGAAGGTCCTGGCCGAGATGGGCGCGCACGCGCGGCAGCAGGTCAAGGTACCGGGGCTTGCGGTCGCGCCGGGCGAGCCGCGAGAAGAGGCCCAGAATTTTGGCATTGCGCTGGGCGCCGAGCAGGGCATAGGCGGCACGAAAAGCATCCGCATTCAGCTCCGGCCGGGCGTTCAGGTAGCGTTGCACCATCGCTCGGGCGAGGCTGGGGTCGACGTCGCGACGGGCGTCCTCGAGCAGCGAGACGAGATCGTAGGCGGAAGGGCCCAGGCGCGCGTCCTGGAAGTCGAGCAGGCCGACCCGGGCGAGGCCTGTGCGCGCCGGTAGCCAGAGCAGGTTGTCGGCGTGGTAGTCGACGTAGACAAAGCCGTCGGCGCCGACCCGGGCTGCCGGCAGCAGCTCTCGCCAGATCGCCAGGTAGTCGGTTGCGGCGGCGGCATCGAGCTCCGGCGCGTACCACTCAACCAGCAGCGCCGCTTCCCGGACCAGCCAGGCGTCGTCGTAGGGCGGCAGGGCGAGATCGAGCCGCGCCTGGTGGAGCCTTGCGAGCAGATCGACCGCGCTTTCGTAAAGCAGGAGCTCGCGCCCAGGGTCCGCGACCATTCGAGTGAACAGGTCGTCGCCGAGATCTTCCAGCAAGACGAGGCCCGCCTCGGCGTTGGTGGCGAGCACCTCGGGCGCGCTCAGCCCCTGTCGTCGGAGCCAAGCCGCGACCTCGAGAAACGGGC
Organism: uncultured Alphaproteobacteria bacterium; assembly: GCA_963757395.1. Lineage (GTDB taxonomy): Bacteria > Pseudomonadota > Alphaproteobacteria > Geminicoccales > Geminicoccaceae > DATAOG01. The sequence goes on along the minus strand of CAVWRK010000015.1, from coordinate 50,045 downwards.
AGACGCCAAGCGTCGCGGGCGGCACGTCCATCAGCACGGCCGGGCGGGGACCGCCGATAATACGGGCGTAGCGGCGGACCGAGGCGTCGCCCGCGAGCGGCAGGCGCCGGGCCCCGCCAAAACCATGCCCGGCGAGAAAGCGCCGGATCATCCGGTCACGCCCGGTCATGACGGAGCGCCCCCAACCGCTCTGCCCAGCCGGGGCCGGCAAGCAGATGCGCGATCCGGGCATCCGGGCTCGGCCCCTGCGCAAGGCTGAGGTCGAGGCGGTCCGCCGGCAGCAGGCCGCTGGCGCGCTCGGGCCATTCGATCAGCCAGACCTCCTCCGTTCCAGGCGCTTCCAGGCCGAGCTCGACCAGCTCGGCCGGATTTTCCACGCGGTAGAGGTCGATGTGCCGGATCAGGAGGCCAGGGAGCGCGTAGTCCTGGATCAGGGTGAAGCTCGGGCTCGGCACCTCGATCGCGGCGCCAGCGCGGGCACGGATCAGGGCTCGGGCGAGTTCGGTCTTGCCGATCCCGAGCGGGCCGCTGAGCGCCACCACGTCACCGCCCCGCAACCCGCCGGCAAGCCACTCGCCCAGCGCATGGGTCGCGCCGAGATCCCGTAGCTGAAGCTCGGCCCGCGTCGCCACGGCCGAGGCGGCATCCTTAGTAGCGATAGGCCTCGGACTTGAAGGGGCCGGCGATATCGACGCCAATGTACTCCGCTTGCTCCGGCGTCAGCTGCGTGAGCCTGGCGCCGAGCTTGTCGAGATGGAGCCGCGCGACCTTCTCATCCAGCGCCTTGGGCAGCACGTAGACCTTGTTTTCATACTGGTCGGCGTGCTGCCAGAGCTCGAGCTGGGCCAGCACCTGGTTGGTGAACGAGGCGCTCATGACGAAGCTCGGATGGCCGGTGGCGCAGCCGAGATTGACCAGGCGGCCCTTGGCCAGCACGATAATCTTCTTGCCGTCGGGGAACTCGACCTGGTCGACCTGCGGCTTGACCTCGTCCCATTTCATGTTGCGGAGCGCGCTGATCTCGATTTCGGTGTCGAAGTGGCCGATGTTGCAGACGATCGCGCCATCCTTCATCGCCCGCATGTGGTCGAGCGTGATTACGCCCTTGTTGCCGGTCGCGGTGACGAAGATGTCGCCGATCGGCGCGGCGTCCTTCATGGTCACGACCTGATAGCCTTCCATCGCCGCCTGGAGCGCGCAGATCGGGTCGATCTCGGTGACCATGACGCGCGCGCCCTGGCTGCGCATCGATTCCGCCGAGCCCTTGCCGACGTCGCCGAAGCCCGCGACCACCGCGATCTTGCCCGCCATCATGACGTCGGTCGCGCGCTTGATGCCGTCGACCAGGCTCTCGCGCACGCCGTAGAGGTTGTCGAACTTGGACTTGGTGACCGAATCGTTGACGTTGAACGCGGGTGCCTTGAGGGTGCCGGCCCGATGCATCTCGTAGAGCCGGTGAACACCGGTCGTGGTCTCCTCCGAGAGGCCGCGCACGCCCGCCATCAGCTTGGGGTAGTCGTCGTGCATGATCTTGGTCAGATCGCCGCCATCGTCGAGCAGCATGTTGGGCCGCCAGCCGTTCGCCGCCTCGATCGTCTGCCGGATGCACCAGTCGTACTCGTCCTCGGTCTCGCCCTTCCAAGCGAACACCGGCACGCCCTCGTCGGCGATCGCCGCGGCGGCGTGGTCCTGGGTCGAGAAGATGTTGCAGGAGCTCCAGCGGATGGTCGCGCCGAGATGGCGGAGCGTGCGGATCAGGACCGCGGTCTGCACCGTCATATGCAGGCAGCCGGCGATGCGCGCGCCCTTGAGCGGCTGCCGCTCGCCATACTCCTCGCGCAGCGCCATCAGGCCCGGCATCTCCTTCTCGGCGATCGCGATCTCTTTATGCCCCCAGCCGGCGAGGCCGAGGTCGGCGACCTTATAGTCGATGAAGTCGGTCATCTGGTTTCCAGCTGCTTTGGGAGAGCACGGCGAGCTCGGTCCACGGTCGCCGAGCTTTAACCACAGGCCGCATGGCCGGGCAAGGCTACCAGGTGGGTGCGGTTCATCTGCGTTCAACCCCTTCCCGCGCGTGGCCTCTCAATCCTCGTCGAAGCCGCGCTCGACCAGGGCCACGAGCGCGTCGAGGGCGGGCGCCGCCTCTCGACCGCGGGCGCGGATCTCGAGGGTCGAGCCGGCGGCCGCCGCGAGCATCATCAGGCCGAGGATCGAGGTGCCGCCGACCACCAGGTCGTCCTTGGCGACCTCGATCTCGGCCACGAACTGCTCGGCGACGTTGACGAAGCGTGCGGCCGCCCGGGCGTGCAGGCCGCGGCGGTTGACGATCGTCACCCGGCGCCGCAGGAGCCCGTCGGGCGCGGCCCCGCCGGCCGGCCCCGAGCCTGCGGGCGGCGGGTTCATTTGCGGGCCGAACCTTTGTTGACCTTGAGGAGCGTGCTGGCGACGTTGATGTACTTGCGCCCGGCCTCCTGGGCGCTGGTGACCGCGGTCTCCAGGGGCTCGCTCTCGCGCACGCTCGCGAGCTTGATCAGCATGGGCAGGTTGACGCCGGCAATGACCTCGATCCGGCCCTTGTCCATGATCGAGATCGCCAGATTGGAGGGGGTGCCGCCGAACATGTCGGTGAGCAGGATCACGCCGGCGCCGTCGTCGACGGCCTCGACGGCCGCCAGGATGTCGCGGCGGCGCTGCTCGATGTCGTCGTCAGGACCGATCGAGATCGCGCGCATGTTGGCCTGGCTGCCGACCACATGCTCGGTCGCTGCAATGAACTCCTCGGCGAGCCGGCCGTGAGTGACCAAGACCAGGCCGATCATGGACTATCCCTCCTGAAAGCTGGGGACGGGGTAGGAGGGGGCGGGATCAGGAGCCATCGGACCTCAGTAGACATCGAACCTCAGGAGACATCGAACCTCAGGAGACATGGGCCTCAGACACGGCGGCGTCGGCGTCCGCTGCCTGGCTGTCGCGGTCGGTGTCGGACGCCACGCGGTTGGCCTCAGGGGTGTCGCGGTGCTGCACCGCCACCAGCCGGCCGGCGTCGCGCAGGCGCGCGGCGAAGCTCTCGGCGACCACCACCGAGCGATGGCGGCCGCCGGTGCAGCCGAAGGCAATCGTGAGATAGCTCTTGCCTTCCTCCTGATAGAGCGGCAGGAGCGGCATCAGCAGCGCCTCGAGGTGCGCCATCAGCGGGCCGAAGGCCGGATCGGCCTCGACATAGGCTCGCACCGCCGGGTCGGCGCCGGTCAGCGGACGCAGCTCGTCGACGTAGTGCGGGTTGCCGAGGAAGCGGACGTCGAACACCAGATCTGCCTCGCGCGGCAGGCCGCTGCGGTAGGCGAAGGAGATCACCGACAAGGTCGGCTGGACCGCAGCCGATTGGCCGAAGTGGCCGGCGATCAGCTGCCGCAGGTCGGCCGTCGACAGCTGCGAGGTGTCGATCACCAGGTCGGCGCACTCGCGCAGCGGCGCCATCAGCTGCCGCTCGCGCAGGATGCCGTCGGTTACCGGCCGATCGGGACCGAGCGGGTGGCGCCGGCGGGTCTCGGTGAACCGGCGCCTGAGGATCTCGTCGTCGCAGTCGAGGAACAGCAGACTGAGGTTCGAGCTGCGACTGTTCGCCCGCTCGGCCAGCTGCCGGCGCAGCTTCTGCGGATCGAACGCGCGGGTCCGGCAGTCGATGCCGATCGCGACGTCGCGCTCGACCCGATTGCCGGGCCGGACCAGGGTGCCGAGCAGGGTCGCCGGCAGGTTGTCGACCGCCTCGAAGCCGAGATCCTCGAGATCCTTCAGCGCGGAGGTTCGGCCCGCGCCGGACATGCCGGTCACCAGCACGATGCGGCTCATAGGCGGCTCGCGGGGAGGCGCTCGGCGGCCAGCGCCAGTCGGATCTTGGCGCCGGCCGACGGCACGCGTGGATCGAGCCGCAGAAGGGGCAAGGCGACGCCGAGCAGCTCGTAGGGGTCGGGCTCGGGCAAGCGTGCTAGCGGCGCATCGGGCAGGAGCTCGACCGCGAGCCCGAGTCGGCTCTCCGGACACCAGGGCAGCTTCACGATGCCGAAGCCGCGCACCTCGAGCAGACCGGCCAAAGCCGGGGCCGGCCGGCCGAACAGGAGGTCGCCCCGGCGCTCGATGGTCAGCCCGTCGTCGGCGACCAAGCACGCGCCGGCGTCGATCAGACGCAGCGCCAAGTCGGATTTGCCGCTGCCCGAGGCGCCGAGCAGGACGACTCCCGTCCCGCCGAGTTCGACGCAGGTGGCATGCAGCCAAGCCGAGGCCACGCCGACGCTGGCGCTGCTGGCTCGGCCCTGGGGTTCGACCAAGCCGATCTCCGCGGCATCACGCCGCATGGCACTCCGGCTTCTGGGTCAGCAGGCGATAGACCGCGTCGCGGTCGGCCTCCTGGCGCAGGCGCTGCCGGAGCCCCGGGTCCCGGAGCAGCCGCGAGATCCGGGCGAGCGCCTTCAGGCTATCGGCGTCGGCCGAATCCGGCGCCAGCAGGAGGAAGATCAGGTCGCTCGGCTGGTCGTCGAGGGATTCGAAATCAACCGGCTGTTCGAGGCGGGCGAACAGGCCGACCAGCCGATCCAACTCGGGAAGACGGGCGTGCGGGATCGCGATGCCGTGGCCGATTCCGGTCGTGCCCAGGCGTTCGCGTTCCATCAAGGCGTCGAGCAACTGCTGCGGATCGATCCCGAGTGCTTTGGCCGCCTGCTGCGAGAGCTCCTTCAGCACCTGTCGCTTGCTGCTGCAGTTTCTGAGATCGAGGACGATCCCATTGGGGGCGATGATGTCGGCAAGCTCGACCATGCGATGACCGAAGTGCTCGGCTCTAACCCTCTGGACGCCAGATCACCGGGACATGGCACGGCTGCCCCGCTGGCAATCGACCCGGCGGCCGTGGCAAAGCCACACCGGCGGCCGTCGGTCGACCCTGGCAAGATGGGCGCCGACTTGATTCCATCGGGGGGCCGAACGGACCCATCTCGGCAAAGTTCCCATTCGCCGGATCACGGCCTCGCACTGGCAAAGATGGCCTCCCCGGCACGTCTTCTGGCACCCAACGTGTCACGGTCCGACCATCAGCGAGAATGAGCCTAAACGCGGCGTTAGGCAAGCCTTAATGCCTTCGTACGGCGACGTTGCACCGACGATGGGATGCCCAGCGAATCGCGGTATTTGGCGATCGTCCGGCGGGCGATCGCGACGCCCCCGACGCGCAGCGCCGCCACCAGCTGGTCGTCGGAGAAAACGTTGTCCGGATCCTCGCGCTCGATCATGGCCTTCATCTGCTGGCGAATCGCCTCCGCGGAGTGGCTGGCATCGCCATCGGTGCCCGGCAGCGCATTGGAGAAGAAATATCTGAACGGAAAGTTGCCACGCGGGGTCGCGACGTATTTGTCGGCGGTCGCGCGCGAGACCGTGCTCTCGTGCAATTCGGTGGCCGCGGCGATGTCCCGAAGCACCAGCGGTCGCAGATGTTGGACGCCGCGCTGCAGGAAGGCCAACTGCCGGGCGACCACCGCCTCGGCCACGCGCAGCACGGTCCGGGCCCGCTGGTCCAGGGCCTTGACCAACCAGTTGGCCGATTGAAACCGCTCGCTGACATACTCGCGTGCGCGCTTGTCGGTGGTGTGGCGGGTGAGCTCGGCGTGGTACACGCGATTGACCAGGACCTTGGGCAGGGTGGCACTGTTGAGCTCGACCCGCCAGCCGCCGCCCGCGGTCGGCAGGACGAAGATGTCGGGCACCACGACCTCGATCGGGTCCTGGACAAAGGCGAGGCCCGGTTTGGGGTTGAGGGCCTTGATCTCGGCGATCATCTCGGGGAGGTCGTCGGGCAGCACGCCGCAGGCCTTGATCAGCGCCGGAAACTCCGCCTGCGCCAGGAGGTGGAGGTGATCGAGCAGGGCGGCCATCGCCGGATCGAGGCGATCGCGGTCGCGCAGCTGCAGGGCGAGGCATTCCCTGAGCGAGCGCGCGAGCACGCCCGGCGGGTCGAACAATTGCAGGCGCGCGAGCACCGCCTCGACCTGCATGGTCGGGCAGCCGAGCCGGTCCGCCACCGCGCCAAGTTCCTCGCGCAGGTAGCCGGAGTCGTCCATCAGGTCGATCAGATGCAGCCCGATCAGCCGCTCCGGGCCGGCCGGAACGTCCAGCTGGAGCTGCTCGATCAGATATTCGCGCAGCGTCTGGGGCCGGCTCAGGCGCGCCTCGAGATCGACCACCTGGTCGCCGAAATCGGCGTTGCCGCCGCGGCCGAAGGGCACCGGGCCGCTGACGTCCAGGCCCGCCAGCTCGGGTTGCGCCACCGGCTCCGCCCAGCCGTCGTCGGTCGCTCCCGACCAACCATCGCCCGGCTCGCCGCCGGCGGTCATGTCGAGGCTGCCGTTGAGCTCGGGATCGGCGCCAGCGGCGACCTCGACCGCCGCCGGCTCGGGCCCGGCGTCCGGGCTCGCCGGATCCGGCTCCTCCTGGCGCTCGAGCAGCGGGTTCTGCTCCAGCTCGCCCTCGACATAGGCCGTCAGCTCGAGATTCGAGAGCTGCAGCAGCTTGATCGCCTGCTGTAGCTGGGGCGTCATGACCAGGCTCTGGCTTTGACGCAGATCGAGGCGGAGGGACAATGACATGGGCGGCCGGCCTAGAGAGAGAACCGGTCTCCGAGATAGACGCGCCGGACGCCCTCGTGCGCGACGATCTCGTCCGGCGCGCCTTCCATCAGCACCTGCCCGTCGTGCAGGATGTAGGCGCGGTCGATGATGTCGAGGGTATCGCGCACGTTGTGGTCGGTGATCAGGACGCCGATCCCGCGGTCTTTGAGATGGGCGACCAGGGTCCGGATGTCGGCAACGTTGATCGGGTCGATCCCGGCGAGCGGCTCGTCGAGAAGCATGAAGCTTGGCTCGGAGGCGAGCGCGCGTGCGATCTCGACCCGGCGCCGCTCGCCGCCCGACAGCGCGAGGGCCGGCGCGCGGCGCAGATGGGCAAGCGAGAACTCGGCCAGGAGCTCATCGAGGCGCGCCTGGCGCTGGCTGCGCACCGGCTCCGAGACCTCGAGCACGGCGCGGATGTTGGCCTCGACCGAGAGGCCGCGGAAGATCGACGCCTCCTGCGGCAGATAGCCGATCCCGAGCCGCGCCCGACGATACATCGGCAGCTGGGTGATGTCGGCGCCATCCAGGCTGACCGTGCCGTAGTCGGCGCGCAGCAGGCCGGTGATGATGTAGAAGCAGGTCGTCTTGCCGGCGCCGTTGGGGCCGAGCAGGCCGACCGCCTCGCCGCGGTGGACCTGGAGGCTGACGTCGCGCACCACGTGGCGGCCCTTGAACTGCTTGCCGAGATTGTCCGCGGCCAAGCCGCCGGTGCCGGCGATCAGCTGCGGCCGGCCGCGGTCGCCGGGCTGCGCTGCCGGCTTGACCGCCTCGGCCGGTCGGGTTCGCGCTGCCATGGCGCTGGCTATTGGGTCGCCGGCGGTTTGGCGGCGGGCAGCGCGGGGCGGTCAGGGCGCGCCGTCGTCGCCTGCACCTCGGCATCGGCCTTGCCCGGACGGGCAGCGGGGGCGGTGGTCCGCGGCACGAACAGCGCCCGCACGCGTTGCGGCGCGGCCCCGCCGGCACTGCTCGGCAAGGCGGCGAAGACGCGGGAATGGCCGCTCGCCAGATCGACCTCGAGCCGGTCGCCGCGGATCACGTCGTCGCCCTGGGTCAGCACCACCGAGCCTTCGAGGGTCAGCTGGTCGCTGGCGACGTCGTACACCCCCGTCTTGCCCTGCGCCGTCTGGCTTGGCGACGACAGGAACACATTGCCCTCGGCCTCGATCCGTCGGATCGAGCCGCCGACGGCAGCCGGCGCGGCGCCCTGGCCGCTGCCATTGTAGTAGACCCGGAGCCGATCGGCGCTCAGCACCATGTCGCCCTGGACCGCGTCGACGTTGCCGGTGAAGGTGGCGACCCGGTCCGGCTGCACCACCTCGAGGCGATCGGCGGTAATCTCGATCGGCAGGCTGCGGTCGTGCTGCGAAGCCTGGGCCTGGGCGTAGGCGCCCCCGGGCGCCGCCAGGGTCAACGCGACGCCGAAGCCCAAGCCCAAAGCGAAGCGCAAACCGCAGCCGGGGCCCGAACCCAACTCCAGACCCGAACCATGCCGCAAGCGATCCCAGCGCACCTTCAGGACGCCTCGTCGCGCGGCGGGTGGGGAGGCAGGGTCACTTTGACCCGGCCCTCGAAGCGCAGCAGGTCGCCCTTGTCGAGGATCTTGAAGCGTTGGGCCGAGAGCGTGCCGGTCGGCCCGGAGCCCTGGATCGGCTGCTCGCCGATCACCTGGCCGATCTGGAGGTCGATGTGCGCGCTGTCGGTGTCGAAGCGGTAGCCGTCGCTGGTGGTCAACTCGACGCTACCGTTGAGATCGAGCTTGTCGGCGGTGCGGTTGTAGATACCGCTCTTCGCGGTCAGCTTCAGGTCGCGGGGACCGGCAGCCGTTAGCGCGCCGTCGGGATGGTCCAGATGCACCAGATTGGGCCGCTTCGGGTCGGCATAGGCCGAGGTCGCGGTCAGCTCGTAGGGCTCACTATTCTTGGTCTGACCGGCGTAGCGTGGGTTGTGCATCAGCATGACGTCGGCGCCATCGATCTCGGCGTTGGCGAAGATCGGGACGATCAGCCCGCCAGCGCCGCCGATCAATTGCGGCCAGATCACGACCAACGCGATCAGGCTCAACGCGACCGCCGGCAGCAGGTAGCGCAGCAGTTCGACCATCCGGCTGTAACGGCGATGCGCCGGCGGGCGGCGCCCCGCGCGCCGGTCGCTGCCGATGTCCATGGTGCCGATCTGTCTCATGCGATGCCCGCGCGCAGGCAGTCGTGCATGTGCAGCGCCCCGACCGGCCGTCCATCCTCGACCACGAAGATCACGGTGAACGGTCGCTCGGCCTGGTTCATCACGGCGAGCGCCTCGGCGGCCAGCGCCTGGGGCCGGATCGTCCTGGGGCCGGCGGTCATGATCTCGACCGCCCGGCGCTCGAGAAGGTCGGGGCTCATGTGGCGCCTGAGGTCGCCGTCGGTGATGATCCCCGCCAATCCGCCGCGGCCGTTGAGCACGCCGACGCAGCCGAGACGCTTGGTGGTCATCTCGATCAGCACCTCGGGCATCCGCGCCTCCATGCCGACCATCGGCAGCTCGGCGCCCGCGTGCATCAGCTGGTCGACCCGCACCAGCCGCTTGCCGAGCTTGCCGCCCGGGTGCAGGAGGCTGAAGTCCTGGCTGCCGAACCCGCGCCGCTCGAGCAGGGCGACCGCGAGCGCATCCCCCAGCGCCAGCATGGCCGTGGTCGAGGTGGTCGGCGCCAGGCCCATCGGGCAGGCCTCGGGCCGCTCGGGCAGGACCAGGACCAGATCGGCGGTCTCGGCCAAGCTGCTGCGGTTGCGGCCGACGATCGCGAGCAGCGGGATCGCGAAGCGCCGGCTGTAGGCGACGATGTCGGCGAGCTCCGGCGTCTCGCCCGAATTGGACAAGGCGAGGACGACGTCCTGGATCGTGATCATGCCGAGATCGCCGTGGCTGGCCTCGGCCGGATGGACGTAGAGCGCAGGCGTGCCGGTCGAGGCCAGGGTGGCGGCGATCTTGCGGCCGACGTGGCCGCTCTTGCCCATGCCGGTGACCACGACCCGGCCCTGCGCCGCACCGAGCTCCTCGACGAACCGCTCGAAGCCGTCGTCCAGGGTCTCGGCCAGCGCCGCGAGCGCCTCCGCCTCGGTCCACAGCACCCGGCGCCCGGCCGCCAGCGCCGCGCTCGCGGGGGCGGCGGTCAGGTCGGTAGCTTCGCGTGCGGCAGCGATCATCTTGGGCTCCTGGCTCGCACTGCTGGCCGTCCGGTCGCGGTCGCCCGCTTCGAGCGCGACCCGCCGGCGGCCCCGGGATGCCAAGACAGGTATGCCGCCCCGGATCTAAGGGTCCACGGTTGTGGCGATAATATGGTCATGGCGACCATTGGGCGTCAACGCGACCGGCCATCGCAGGGTCCGGCTGGTCAATAGGCAAAGATGTCGTCATCGGCCCAGCCGGCAAGGTCGAGCTCGGCGCGATGGGGCAGGAAGTCGAAGCAGGCGCGCGCCAGCGCCGTCCGGCCGTCGCGCTCGAGCATGGCGGTGAGGCGCTCGCGCAGCCGATGCAGATAGAGGACATCGTTGGCGGCGTAGCTCAGCTGCGCCTCGCTCAGCTCGGCAGCCCCCCAGTCGGAGCTCTGCATCTGCTTGGAGAGGTCGATGCCGAGCAGCTCCTGGCAGAGCTCCTTCAAGCCATGGCGGTCGGTGTAGGTGCGGGCCAGCTTGGACGCGATCTTGGTGCAGTAGACCGGGCGCGCGACCACGCCGAGGTACCGGCACAGGATCGCGAGATCGAAACGGGCGAAATGGAACAGCTTCTCGACCGCCGGATCGCCGAGCAGTCGCGCCAGGTTGGGGGCGTCGTAGTCGTCGCCGCGAAAGCGGACCATGTGGCAGTCGCCATCGCCGGCCGAGAGCTGGACCAGGCAGAGCCGGTCGCGCGCCGGCTTCAGACCCATCGTCTCGGTGTCGACGGCCACCACCGGCCCGAGCTCGACGCCGGCTGGCAGATCCCGCTCATGTAAGTTGATCGACATCGCTTATTGATCCATCCGACCCGGCGCTTTGCCAATCTGGCGCGTGACCGTAGCTAACCACGGCCGGCCCGGGGAGATCTAGCCCGCGGCCAGTAAACCCCGGCTTAATCGGGGCTGACGAGTGGTCCGCCTCAGTTGAGGCTGACGAGCGGATGGTGCCCAGGAGAGGACTCGAACCTCCACGGCCTTGCGACCGCTAGCACCTGAAGCTAGTGCGTCTACCAATTCCGCCACCTGGGCCCGGAGGTCAGGCTCGATGTAAGCCGTCTCGCGGACCTCGTCAACCGCGATCCCGGGCCCGATCCCAGGCGGCGGCGGAGGTCCGCGAAGGGTTCGCTGCGGGCTCGATCCGGAGCGTTTTCTTTTGCGCGGCGCGCTTTATAGTTCGGCCTCGATAGGGGCGCGCGGGACCGGCGCCAGGAGGCAGCATGCGCAACCGACTGATCACGATCTTCGGCGGCACCGGCTTCATCGGCCGCCACCTGGTGCGCCGGCTGGCCGCGCGCGGCGCCCGGATTCGGGTCATCAGCCGCGACCCGGCGCACGGGACGCATCTGCAGCCGATGGGCGGTGTCGGCCAGATCGTGGTCGAGCGCGCCGACCTCACCAGCGAGGAAGGGCTGGCGCGGGTGGTGCAGGGCGCGCTCGCGGTCGTCAACCTGATCGGCATCCTGTACGAGACCGGGCGCCAGACCTTCGCCGACGTCCAGGGTGAGCTGCCCGGGCGGATCGCGCGCACGGCCGGCGCAGCCGGGGTGGCAAGGCTGGTGCAGATCTCGGCGGTCGGCGCCGATCCGGATTCGACGAGCGCCTATGCGAGGAGCAAGGCCGAAGGTGAGCGGGCGGTACGCGCGGCCTTCCCGGCCGCGACGATCATCCGGCCGAGCATCGTGATCGGGCCCGAGGACGGCTTCTTCAACCGGTTCGCCGCCATGGCGCGGCTGCTGCCGGCGCTGCCGTTGATCGGCGGCGGCCACACCCGGTTTCAGCCGGTCTACGTCGGCGACGTCGCCGACGCAATCGTCGCCGCCCTCGAGCAGGACGACGCCCGTGGCGAGACCTTCGAGCTCGGCGGCCCCATGGTCTACAGCTTCGCCGAGCTGATGCGTTACATGCTGCAGGTGATCGGACGCCGCCGCTTGCTGCTGCCGCTCTCGTTCGAGCTGGCGACGTTGCAGGCGCGCGTGCTGGAACTGCTGCCGGTGCCGCCCTTGACCCGGGATCAGGTCGAGCTGTTGAAGACCGACAACGTGGTCGGCGCCGACGCGCGCACGCTCGCCGATCTCGGGGTCACGCCGACCCCGATCGAGCTGGTGGTGCCCGAGTATCTCGGCCGCTACCGGGCGAGCCCGGCGCGCATAGCGCGCCCCTGAGCCGCGCAGGAAGCGGTCGAGAGATGGACCCGGCAGACGGCGCCGATCGCGCCGAGCCGGAGCACCACCCTCGAAGACGGGCGGACCCTTGGAAGCCGATCGGGCCGCTCCGGCGGCGGCGGCTTGGCGCGGTCCTTGGCGAGGCGCATTAGTCTCACTTTGGTACTACTTGCCACGCCGGGCGGGGTTCAGATTGTAAGCCGCTTGCCCATTCGCTAAGCAACTCCGAAAATTAGTTCCAATTTGGAACTACTTTTGCGAAATCGCTGGACCGTGGCCGCTCTCTGGGGCTATACAGAGGCCACATCCTGCGGACCCTCCGGGCAGGTCAGAAACGCGGGCCGGCCGCGCGTGCCGGCCGCTGGGAGTTTGTCGTTCGTGACCGCCAAAATGATGCAGTTCCTGTCCGTGCCGCAGACGATGCCCGACAAGCGGGCGATCGCCGAGCGCCGGCACGATTTCCGCGAGATCTACGGCCGCTTCCAGCCGGAACGGGCGGCCGAGCAGGCCGCGCGCTGCGAGCAATGCGGCATCCCCTTCTGCCAGCTCCACTGCCCGCTGCACAACAACATTCCCGACTGGCTCCGGATGACCGCCGAGGGCCGCCTCGAGGAGGCTTACGAGCTGGCCTCGGCGACCAACAACATGCCCGAGATCTGCGGCCGGATCTGCCCTCAGGACCGGCTCTGCGAGGGCAACTGCGTGATCGAGAAGGGCTTCGAGGCGGTCACGATCGGCGCGGTCGAGAAGCACATCACCGACACCGCCTTCGAGCAGGGCTGGGTGAAGCCGCCGCGACCGACCCGCCAGCGCGCCGAATCGATCGCCGTGATCGGTGCCGGCCCAGCCGGTCTCGCGGTCGCCGAGCAGTTGCGCAAACGTGGCTACCAGATCCACGTCTACGATCGCTACGACCGCCTCGGCGGCCTCCTGATCTACGGCATTCCCAACTTCAAGCTGGAGAAGGCCGTGGTCGAGCGCCGCACCCGGCTGCTCGCCGAGGGCGGCATCCAGTTCCACCTGAACTGCGAGATCGGCCGCGAGGTCGGCTTCGACGAGCTGCGCGCGCGCCACGACGCGGTCTTCATCGGCACCGGCGTCTACCGGGCGCGCGACATCGCCATGCCGGGGGTCGGTCTCGCCAATGTGGTGCCGGCGCTCGACTATCTGGTGGCGAGCAACCGCCAGGGCCTCGGCGACCGGGTGCCGGCGTTCGCCTCAGGCGCGCTGAATGCCGCCGGCAAGCGGGTGGTGGTGATTGGCGGCGGCGATACCGCGATGGACTGCGTGCGCACCGCGGTCCGCCAGGGGGCCGTCTCGGTCCAGTGCCTCTACCGTCGCGACCGGGCCAACATGCCGGGCTCGATGCGTGAGGTGAAGCATGCCGAGGAGGAGGGGGTCGAGTTCCTCTGGCAGGCGGCGCCCGAGGCGTGCCTCGGCGACGATCGGGTGACCGGGGTGCGGGCGGTCCGGATGCGCCTCGGTGCGCCCGACGCGACCGGCCGGCAGCGGCCCGAGTCGATCCCGGAATTCGAGCTTCGTGATCGAGGCCGATCTGGTGGTCAAGGCGCTCGGCTTCGACCCGGAAGACCTGCCGGCGCTGTTCGGCGCGCCGGAACTGCAGGTGACCCGCTGGGGCACCGTGCGGGTCGACTGGCAGACCATGATGACGCCCTTGGAGGGCGTGTTCGCGGGTGGCGATATCGTGCGCGGCGCATCCCTCGTGGTTTGGGGGGTGCGCGACGGCCGCGACGCCGCCGAGGGCATGCACGAGTTTCTGCAGGCGCGCGCGCCGCAGCTCGCTGCCGCGTCTTGAGGAGGGCGCCCATGACGATTGAGTCCGGCCAGCGGTTTGTCGAGCGGTATCCCGCCAACGCCCGCCATCTGGCCAGGCGCGGCCTGTACGATCCGGCCAGCGAGCACGATGCCTGCGGGGTCGGCTTCGTCGCCTCGATCGACGGCCAGCCGCGTCGCCGGGTGGTCGAGGCGGCGATCGATGCGTTGCGCGCCGTCTGGCATCGGGGCGCGGTCGACGCCGACGGCAAGACCGGCGACGGCGCCGGTATCTATCTCGAAATCCCGCAGGACTTCCTGCGCGAGCAGATCCGCGGCAGCAAGCACACCTGCGGCCGGGTCGCGGTCGGCATGGTGTTCCTGCCGCGCACCGACTTCGCCGGTCAGGAGCGCTGCCGGACGGTCGTCGAGACCGAGGTCCTGGGCTTCGGCTACAGCATTCTCGGCTGGCGACAGGTGCCGGTCGACACCTCGGTGATCGGCGACAAGGCGATCGCCACCCGGCCCGAAATCGAGCAGATCATCGTCGGCAACCCCAAGGCGGTCAGCGACCACGAGTTCGAGCGCGAATTGTTCCTGATCCGGCGGCGGATCGAGAACCAGGTGCTGGCCGAGCACATCAACGGCTTCTACATCTGCTCGCTGTCCTGCCGGTCGGTGATCTACAAGGGTCTGTTCCTGGCCGAGCAGTTGTCGGTGTTCTACCCCGACTTGCAGGATGAGCGCTTCGTCTCCAGCTTCGCGGTCTTCCATCAGCGCTACTCGACCAACACCTGGCCGTCCTGGCCGCTCGCGCAGCCGTTCCGGATGCTCGCCCACAATGGCGAGATCAACACGCTGCGCGGCAATCTGAACTGGATGAAGAGCCACGAGACGCGCATGGTCGCGCCGGCCTTCGGCGACTACAACGAGGACGTCAAGCCGATCGTCCAGGCCGGCAGCTCGGACAGCTCGGCGCTCGATGCCGTGATCGAGGCCCTGGTTCAGGCCGGGCGCTCGCTGCCGCTCGCCAAAACCCTGCTGATCCCGCCTGCCTGGGCCAAGAAGATGGCGATTCCCCAGGCCCATAAGGATCTGTTCAGCTACTGCAACTGTGTCATGGAGCCCTGGGACGGCCCGGCCGGAGTGGTCGCCTGCGACGGCCAGTGGGTGATCGGCGGCATGGACCGCAACGGCCTGCGCCCGATGCGCTACACCCGGACCGCGGACGGCCTGCTGGTGGTGGGCTCCGAGACCGGCATGGTGCCGCTGGTCGAGGGTGAGGTCGTCGAGAAGGGCCGGGTCGGCCCTGGCGAGATGGTCGGCGTCGACCTCGAGGCGGGCAGGTTCTACCGCGACCGCGAGCTCAAGGATCTGCTCGCGGGCCAGAAGCCGTTCGGGCAGTGGGTCAAGTACATCACGCATTTGGACAACCTCGCCGCCAAGCGCCCGTTCGAGCCGTGCCAGATGGAGCGCGCGGAGCTGCGCCGGCGCCAGAACCTGTTCGGCATCTCGATCGAGGAGCTCGAGCTGCTGCTCGCGCCGATGGTCCAGGACGGCAAGGAGGCGGTCGGCTCGATGGGTGACGACACGCCGGTCGCGGTGCTCTCCGCCCACTACCGGGGCCTGCACCACTTCTTCCGGCAGCAGTTCAGCCAGGTTACCAACCCGCCGATCGACAGCTTGCGCGAGTACCGGGTCATGAGCCTCAAGACCCGCTACGGCAATCTCGGCAACGTCTATGATCAGGCACCGAGCCAGACCCGGATCCTGCAGCTCGAGAGCCCGCTGCTGCTGACCACCGAGTTCCAGGCGCTGGTCGACCATTTCGGGCGCAAGCTGACGTCCATCGACTGCACCTTCGACGTTGGTGCCGGCGCCGGCGCGTTGCGCGACGCCCTGGCGCGAATCCGCGCCGAGGCCGAGAATGCCGTGCGCGAGGGTTACGAGCAGATCGTGCTCAGCGACGAGGCGGCCTCGGAGGCGCGCACGCCGATCCCGATGATCCTCGCCGCCGGCGCCGTCCACAGCCATCTGGTGCGCGAGGGCCTGCGCAGCTTCAGCTCGATCACGGTGCGCTCGGGCGAGTGCCTGGACGTGCACTATTTCGCGGTGCTGATCGGAGTGGGTGCCACCGCGGTCAACCCCTGGCTCGCCGAGGCGGCGATCGCCGATCGCCACGCCCGCGGGCTGTTTCCGGGCCTGACCCTGAAGGAGTGCCTGGCGCGCTACAAGGAGGCGGTCGATCAGGGGCTGCTGAAGGTGATGTCGAAGATGGGCATCTCGATCCTCAGCAGCTACCGCGGCGGCTACAACTTCGAGGCGGTCGGCCTGTCGCGCTCGCTCTGCGCCGAGTATTTTCCGGGTTTGATCACGCGCATCTCGGGCATCGGGCTCGCCGGCATCCAGAACAAGGTCCTGGCGCTGCACCGGCGGGCCTACGACGAGGTCAACCCGCCGCTGGTGATCGGCGGTCTGTACCGCTACCGGCGGGGTGGCGAGCGGCACGCCCTCGAGGGGCCGGCGATCCACCAGCTGCAATACGCGGTCGCGACCAATTCTTACGCCGCCTATAAGAAATACGCCGAGATCATCTACAAGCAGGAGCCGGTCGCGCTCCGCCATCTGCTCGACTTTGACCGCCGCCAGACGCCGATCGCGATGGACGAGGTCGAAATCGATCACCGCGATCAGGAAGCGCTTCGTCACCCCCGGCATGTCGCTTGGCGCCCTCTCGCCGGAGGCCCACGAGACGCTGACCATCGCCATGAACCGGATCGGCGCCAAGTCGGACAGCGGCGAGGGCGGCGAGGCCAAAGAGCGCTATCTGCCGCGCCCAAACGGCGACAACGCCAACTCGCCGATCAAGCAGGTCGCGTCCGGCCGGTTCGGGGTCACCGCCGAATATCTGAATGCCTGCCGCGAGCTCGAGATCAAGATCGCTCAGGGCGCCAAGCCCGGTGAAGGCGGCCAGCTGCCGGGGTTCAAGGTGACCGTGGAGATCGCCAAGCTGCGGCACGCGACCCCGGGCGTGACCCTGATCTCGCCGCCGCCGCATCACGACATCTACTCGATCGAGGACCTCGCCCAGCTGATCTACGACCTCAAGCAGATCAACCCGGACGCCAAGGTCTGCGTCAAGCTGGTCTCGGAGGCCGGGATCGGCACGATTGCTGCCGGGGTCGCCAAGGCCAAGGCCGACGTGATCCTGGTGTCCGGGCACTCCGGCGGCACCGGGGCGAGCCCCCAGACCTCGATCAAATACGCCGGCACCCCCTGGGAGATGGGGCTGTCGGAGGTCAACCAGGTGCTGACGCTCAATCGGCTGCGCCACCGGGTCGTGTTGCGCACCGACGGCGGCATCAAGACGGGCCGCGACGTGGTCATCGCGGCGATGCTGGGCGCCGAAGAGTTTGGCGTCGGCACCGCGGCGCTGGTCGCCATGGGCTGCATCCTGGTCCGCCAGTGTCATTCAAACACCTGCCCGGTCGGGGTCTGCACCCAGCGGCCGGACCTGCGCGAGAAGTTCGAGGGCACCCCCGACAAGGTCGTCAACCTGTTCAGCTTCATCGCCGAGGAAGTCCGCGAGATCCTGGCCGGGCTCGGCCTGCGCTCGCTCGAGGAGGCGATCGGCCGCAGCGATCTGTTGCACCAGGTCTCGCGCGGCAGCGACGATCTGGATGATCTCGACCTCAACGCGATCCTGGCCCAGATCGACACCGGCGGCCATCCGCGTCACTTCGCGATCCAAGGCCGAAACGAGGTGCCGGATTCCCTCGATGCGCGCATGATCGACGATGCCAAGGCGGCGCTGCTCGAAGGCGAGAAGATGCAGCTCGCCTACAATGTCCGCAACGTGCACCGGGCGGTCGGTACCCGGCTCTCGGCCCACATCACCCGACGCTACGGCATGGATCAGCTGCCGCCCGGCCAGATCACGGTCCGGCTGCGCGGCTCGGCCGGCCAGTCGCTCGGCGCCTTCGCCGTCCAGGGCCTCAGGCTCGAGGTATTCGGCGACGCCAACGACTATGTCGGCAAGGGGCTCTCGGGCGGCACGATCGTGGTCCGGCCGCTGGTCTCGAGCCCGATGGTCGCCCATGAGAACGTGATCATCGGCAACACCTGCCTCTATGGCGCGACCGCGGGCAAGCTGTTCGCGGCCGGGCGCGCCGGCGAGCGTTTCGCAGTCCGCAATTCCGGCGCGGTCACTGTGGTCGAAGGCTGTGGCGACAATGGCTGTGAATACATGACCGGCGGCGTGGCCGTGATCCTCGGGCCGATCGGCGACAATTTCGCGGCCGGGATGAGCGGCGGCATGGCCTATGTCTACGATCCCGAGGAGCGTGGCGCGGAGCGCATCAACCGGGACATGGTGATCTATCAGCGCCTCGAGGTCGACCACTACGAGGACGAGCTGAAGGCGCTCCTGACCCTGCACGTCAAGAGCACTCAGAGCCGCTTCGCGGAGCGAATTCTGGCCGAGTTCGACCGCGAGATCGGCCATTTCTGGCAGATCGTGCCCAAGGAGATGCTCGACAAGCTGGAGGTCCCGACGCTGCGCGAGCCGGTCGCCGCGCTCACTGCCTGACCGATTCGGCGGCCGCGGGGCCGCGCTCACCTCCAGCCGCCGCTCGTCGCCGCGCCCAAATGCCGAACGGGGTGACCGGCTCGGCCACCCCGTTCGCGGATCTTCCGACCGGCCGCGGCTCGCGGCCGGCAACGCCTCTCAGAGCGCTTACTGCTTGGTCGTCGTGTTGCCCTCGGTCGCCGGCGCGGCGGGCGCCGGTTCACTGTTGCCGGCGGCGGGTGCGACCGCGCCCTGATCCGACGACGACTGGTCGGACGGCTCGCCGCAGGCCGCGAGCAGGAGCAGGAGCGCCGCGCCCACGCCAGCGGCCCCGGCCTTGAGTTGTTTCCTAGTGACACGCATCAGATAACCTCCTGTTGCACACACCATGCCCCGCGCCGGCGCTGGCGGTTCTGGTTGTGGCGGTGCTTTCACCATCAGCCGAAAAAAATGGCCGGCGCATCAATACCATGGGGCGATGCGCCGGCCGATCGGTTCAGGTGATGCCCTGACTGGCTGTATAGGGGTCAAAACCATCCGCGGGTCCTCTCCGCTCCGGCCTGCCCCGACACTCGGCTCCGAGTGTCTGCACCTGAACCAGTGTTTCGACACGACGAGGGTGGCAATTCGACGAGCGCCTGATCGATCGCCTAAACCTCGGTCACGCCGAACCATTCGAGTCCTGAGCCGGCGACCTCACCACCGTGGCGCTGGCACCGGTCAGCTTGCTGAGCATCCGAGACTTCTCACGGGTGGTACCGCGATCGCGCCTGGCTCAGCCCTCGGACAGTCAATGAGGCAAACAGGGCGCCCCAAGGTTTATTCCGTGCCTGCGAGACCCGTCTGCCATATCGGTCCGCCATGTCGGACGCGGCCGGTTCGAGCCACCTATTTGAACAGCTCGGCGCGCAGCTGCCTGAGGCTCGGCAGCTGGCCCTGGGTGAACGGCAACGGCCGGCAGACCTGCATCGCGGCGAGCCCGAGCTTGGCCGCGAGCAGACCGTTGACCGCCCCCTGCCCGGCGCGTGCCGAGAGCGCGCTCAGGAGCGTTGCCCCGGTGGCCTCGACCGCGACGTCGCTGATCAGTTCGCCGACGTCGGCGGCGAGCACGTTGATCAAGGTCCGACGCAGCAGGCGCGCGAGGGTCGCGGTGCCCGGCCGCACGCCATAGAGCCTGGCGATCGCGCGCAGCATCGCGAGCGTGCGGCCGAGCACCAGGAGGCCGTCGAACAGGCCGAGGCGGGCGAGCGCGGTCAGCGCGCCGATGTCGCGGGCGCTGCGCCGGACCAGTTGATAGGCGCGCTGGTCGAGCGGCCCGAGCACCGTGGTCGCGAACAGACGCAGCCGCTCGCCGTCGCTGAGCGCGTCGCTTGCCTGGGCATGGAAGCGCGCGACCGGCGCGCTCGTGTCCGCGCGATCGCGATACAGCCGCTCGATCCGCTCGAGCAGCGCGTCGGCCTGCCCATGCACCTCGGAGGCCAGCAGCCGCTCGCCGTCATGGCGCAGATGCTCGACCTTGGCGAGCCGGGCGAGCCCGATGCTCTCGCGACCGATCACGCCGAGCGCGCCCGCCACCACGCCGCCAAGCAGGACCGCGGCGCTGCCGCCGAGCCAGACCGAGCGCTCGAACAGCCCGACCAGCAGATCATAGGCCTGGAGGCCGAGCAGCCCGACCAGCAGCAGGCCGCCGCTCCAGACCAAGAGCCGTCGCCAGGGCCGCGTGCGGGCGGGCGCCGGAGGCGTCGGCACCGGCACCAGCGGCGCCGCATCGGGCTCCGGCTCGACCAGCTCCAGCCGGTCAGGCGCCAGGCTCCCCGGGTCGAGCTCGAACGGGGCGATCGGCTCCCGCCCGGTCATTGCAGGCGGTCGCCGAGCAGCACCTCGAGCGCCTGGTCGAGGCGGATGTGCTGCGGCTTGTCGGCGCCGTGGAGGATCAGGCGGCGGGGCGCGAAGTCGCGAAACCGGAACCGGCCGTCCCGCCAGTCCTCCTCGGCCGGCAGGTCGGGCGGGATCTCGCCCGGGAACAGCACCGTGGTCCGGCGCTCGCCCTTGAGCACGCCCTGCACGCAGGACAGCACCTGGCCCTGATGCTCGGTCCGCACAACGTCGGTCGAGCGGAGCGCGGTGAGGCTCACGAAGGCTGGCTTGAGCCCCTCGAACCGGGCCGCGCCGGCGGCCTCGTCGACCATGCGCTCGAGCAGCAGGCGGAGGTTGGGATGCTGGTTGTGGGCGACGTGGTCGGCCTTGCTGGCGGCGAACAGCAGGGTCTCGATGCGCGGCCGCAGCAGGCGCGCGAGCCGGCCGCTCGGACCATAGCGAAAGTTGGCAAGCACCAGAGCCAGCGCCGCCTCGCAGTCGGCGAAGCAGGCCCGGCCGTGGTTGAGGACGCCGAGCACGTCGACCAGCACGATCTGGCGATCGAAGCGGCTGAAATGATCGCGATAGAAGGGCAGGACCACCAGGCGCCGGTAGCGCTCGTAGCGGGCGCGCATCAGCTGCGCCAGGCTGCCGTGCGGCGCGCCGGTCGCCGGCAACGGGCAGAACTGCAGCAGCTCGCTGCCGGCGAGATCGCCGGGCATGGTGAAGCGGCCCGGCTGCAGCAAGCCGAGCCCGGCGTCCTGCTGGCAACGGCGCAGATAGTCTGTGTACAGCGCCGCCGCGCGGGCCGCCAGATCGCCTGTGGCCGGCGCCTGCAGGTCGAGCGCGGCGACGAAGTTTCGCCAGTCCTTGGCGAGCGCGGCGCGGGGTGCGGTCTCGGCCGCGCGCAGCGTGGCGGCTGACCAGGCCTCGTAGCTCTGGTCGAGGAGCGGCAGATCGAGCAGCCACTCGCCGGGATAGTCGATGATCTGAAGGGTCAGCAGGCGTCGTTCGCCGAGGCGGCGTCGGAGCGCGCCCTTGACCACGAAGCGGAGCTGCAGCCGGAGCGTGCTCAGGTCCTCGGTCGCCCTCGGCCAGCGCGGCTCGGAGGCGGCGAGCGCGGCGCGGGCGCTCTCGAACGGGAAGGCGGGCAGATCGCCCGGGCCGGGCGGCAGCAGACGGACGCCAAGCAGCCGACCGTCCTGCGCCGCGACCAGGAACGGCAGCTCCTCGGCCCGCAGCAGATGATGCACCACCATCGTGATGAACACGGTCTTGCCACTGCCGCGCAGGCCGGTGACCGCGAGCCGCAGCGTGCGGTCGCGGGCGAGGTCGGTGAGCTCCTTGAGGCCGCGCTGCAGGCGGGCCGGCGAGGGCAGGCTGGTCAGATCCTTGAGGCTGGTCCAGCCAAACCGGCTCGCCATCAAGGCCCGACCTTGCCGGCCAGCAGCGCCAGGCAGACCAGGAGGCCGAGCTCGCGATTGCTGCGAAAACGACGCAGGCAGGATGCCGGATCGTCGAGGTCAAGGGTTCGGACCTGCCAGGCGAAATGCGCCGCGACCGCAACCAGCAGCAGATAGAAGCCGGGTCCGAGGCCGGCCGCCCACGCGGCCGCCCCCAGCAGCGCCAGCGTGATCCCGTAGAAGACCCAGAGCCAGCGCGGGGTGGCGGCGCCGAGCCGGCGCGCGCTCGAGCGGACGCCGATCATCGCGTCGTCGGTCTTGTCCTGATGGGCGTAGATGGTGTCGTAGCCCAGGGTCCAGAAGAAGCCGGCGGCGTACAGCAGCAGCGCCGGAGCCGCGAGCGCGCCGGTCGCGGCCGCCCAACCGGTGAGCGCGCCCCAGTTGAAGGTGATGCCGAGGAACGCCTGCGGCCACCAGGTGATCCGCTTCATCAAGGGATAGATCAGAATCAGCGGCACCGAGGCCAGGGCGACCGCGATCGCCAAACGGTTGAAGGGGATCAGGACCAGGAGGCCGACCAGCAGCTGGAGGGCGAGGAAGCCCAGCGCCCGGGTGACGCTCAGCTGGCCGTTCGCGAGCGGCCGATGGCGGGTGCGCTCGACCCGGGCATCCAGGTCGCGATCGATCAGGTCGTTGATCACGCAGCCGGCGCCGCGCATGGCGACGGCGCCGATCGCGAACAGGGCGACCAGCAGGGGGTCCGGCCCGCGCGGGGCGAGCGCCAGCGCCCACCAGCCGGGCAGGAGCAGGAGCCAGCTGCCGATCGGGCGATCCCAGCGCGCCAGGACCGCATAGGGCCGCACTCGCTCGGGCAGGCGCTCGACCCAGCCGCGCTCGCGGTCCATGACGATCGGCGGAGCGTCTAATCCTTGCTTCGCCATGGCCATCCTTCTAGCGTTCGGGCCACCTCAGGACAAGCGAGCCCCCCATGGATGAAAACCCGTTGCGCGCGCCCCGATCTGCCGATCTCCGTCTGTTCGTCGACGTACCCCTGGCCCATGGTGGTCTGCTCGAGCCGAGCGCGGCCCAGTGCCACTATCTTTTGACCGTGATGCGCCGCCAGGCCGGCGATCGGGCGGTGCTGTTCAATGGCCGCGACGGCGAATGGCTGGCGGCGATCGAGCCGATCGAGCGGCGGCGCTGTCGCCTGGCGATCACCGAGCAACTGCGGCCGCAGCAGGCCGAGCCCGGCCCGGCGCTCCTGTTCGCCCCGCTCAAGCGCATCCGCCAGGAGTTCCTGATCGAGAAGGCGACCGAGCTCGGCGTCGCCCGGCTCGAGCCGGTGTTCACCCAGCGTTCCGTGGTCGATCGGATCAATCGGGCGCGGGTGTTGAGCATCGCGATCGAGGCGGCGGAGCAGTCCGGGCGGTTGACGGTGCCCGAGATCGATCTGCCGACCTCGCTCGACCAGCGGCTCGAGAGCTGGCCGGCCGACCGCCTGCTCTATTTCGGCGATGAGACCGGGGCGGGCGCACCCCTGCTCGAGACCTTGCGAACGCGGGGCACGGGTGATCTGCTGATCGGGCCCGAGGGCGGCTTCACCGACCAGGAGCTGGCCGAGCTTCGCCGCCTCGACCAGGTGGTGGCGATCAGCCTCGGCCCCCGGGTGCTGCGTGCCGAGACCGCCGCGCTCGCGGCGCTCGCCTGCTGGCAGGCGGTCGACGCCGCCCTGGCGTGACCGGGCCTCTGGCCGCCGACCCCGCGCTCAGGCGTGTGCGGCCGTCGCCCGGGTCGGCGAACGCCGCGTGGCCAGCATCGCGGTGATCGACGAAGGCGCCTGCGGGACCTCGAGATAGTAGCCCTGGACCTCGTCGCAGCCCATGCGCTCGAGGTCGTCGAGTTGGGCCGCGGTCTCGACGCCCTCGGCGACCACCGTGAGGTTCAGGGTCTTGGCCAGCGAGATGATGGTGCGCACGATGTCCGCGGCGCTGGTGCTATGCCCGAGGTCGCTGACGAAGCTCCGGTCGATCTTGATCTTGTCGATCGGGAAGCGCTGCAGATAGCTGAGGGACGAATAACCGGTACCGAAGTCGTCGAGCGCGATCAGGATGCCGAGCTGACGCAGGCGGCTGAGCACCGCGAGCGCCTCCTCGGCGTTGCGCAGCAGGACGCTCTCGGTGATCTCGAGCTCGAGCAGCTCCGGCTCGAGCCCACTCTCCTGCAGGATCGAGGTGATCAGCGTCGCCAGATCGCGCCGCACGAACTGGCTGGCCGAGAGGTTGACCGCGACCGGCACGGTGCCACCCTCCGCCTGCTGCCAGACGCGGTTCTGACGGCAGGCCTCGCGGAGCACATACGCGCCCAGCTCGATGATCAGGCCGGTGTCCTCGGCGACCGGGATGAACTCCGATGGCGGGACCATGCCGAGCTCCGGGTGCGGCCAGCGGAGCAAGGCTTCCATGCCGCACATCTGCCGATCCGGCAAGGTGAACTTCGGCTGGTAGTGGACCTCGAACCCCTGCGTGTCGAGCGCGCGTCGGAGTTCCAGCTGGAGCTCGCGACGGCGGGACACGCGCGCGTTCATGCTGGCGTGGAAGAAGCGGAAGCCGGTGCCATGGTCGGACTTGGCGTCATACAGCGCCAGATCGGCGAATTTGAGCAGCTGTTCCGGTTCCATGCCGTCCTGGGGCGCGAGACTGATGCCGATGCTGACGCCGGTGAGCAGCTGGTTGCCTTCGATGGTACAGGGCTCGCTGAGCACCTTGACGAGTTTATCGGCGATCTGGACCACGGCGTTGGGACTGGTGGCGTCGCTCAGGATCACGGCAAACTCGTCGCCGCCCAGGCGGGCGATCGTGTCCGATCGCCGCAGGGCAGCGCGCATCCGCGCCGCCACCGCGACCAGGAGCGCGTCGCCGCTGGCGTGACCGTAGGCGTCGTTGATATCCTTGAAGCCGTCGAGGTCGATGCAGATCACCGCGACGCCGCTGCCGTCGCGCTGGGCGCGGCGAAGCTGCTGTGCCAGGCGGTCGTGAAACAAGGTCCGGTTCGGCAGATCGGTCAACGGGTCGTGCAGCGCGAGATGGGCGAGGCGGGCTTCGGCCGCTTTGCGCTCGGTGATGTCGAGCGAGGCGCTGAGCACCCGCTTGACCTCGCCGCTGCCATCGACGATCGGCACCTTGGTGGTGAGCCAGGCGCGCTCCCAGCCCTGGCGGTCGCACAGCATCTCCTCAAATTGGGGCGGCGCCTCTCCGGTCGCGATGACTTTGAGGTTGCGCTCGTCAGCCTCGTCGCCCATCCCGATCTCGCCTAGCCGCTGGCCGATGACCTGGGCCTCGTCGAGGCCTTCGAGGTCGCATTGGTAGCGGTTTACGAGCACCACCCGGGATTCGTGGTCGGTCACGCAGATGCGCGCGGGGACCGCGTCGACGATGCTTTGCAGATGGCCGCGCGCCTCTTCGGCCCGACTCTCGGCGGCGTGCGCCGTGCGGATCTCGCGCAGGAGAAAGACGATGAAGATGCTGGCGCTGATCAGGATGCCGATCTGGTAGGCGAGCTGCTGGTCGTATAGCCGGTTGAACTCCGCCGATCGATCGGAGTGGCCGTCCGCAAAGGCGTGGTTGGTCTGGAGCAGAACGCGGTGCAGCAGGGGGAGCAATTGAGCCAGCTGGTCGCGAATTCGACGATGGCTCGCAGCGTCATTCGGCCGCAGCTCCAGGAGTTCCGGCTCGATCGCCTTGAGGTCGGCCAGAATCTCGGGGACGATCGTGGCCGCTTCGGTGAAGCGTCGCAACCGCTCGCCCTCCGTTCCCTCGAGCAGGAGCGGAACCCGGCTCCAGAAGATGTCGAGGCGGTCGAGCAGATCCTGGTGGGTGACGCCGAGGTAGCCTAGCGCATAGCCGTCGAGCGCGTTGATCAGCAGCTGCAGCTCGGAGTTGGCCTGATCGATAATCCAGAAGCTGACCGCCGTCGCCTTGGTCTCGACCTCGTGCTCCGCGCGGATGCGGCCCATGCTGAGGAAGGCGCAGGCGGTGAAGACGATGAGCGCCACGGTCAGCAGACCGTAGCCCTTGATCAGCCTCTGCAGCAGCCGCGCCATGCGGCCGGCCGTTGGGTCGCGGCGCGGTGGTTACTGAATCACGAGCCGCTTCACCTGCCAGACCGACTTGTAGCGGGTGGGCTCATCGTCGAGCTCCGGATGGTCCGACCAGGGGAAGACGATCCAGATCGGGCCTTTGTCGCGCAGGCGTAGCTGCTTGCCGGCCATGCGCGTGGCCAGCAGCACGCGGTAGTTGCGGAAGTCCGAGACCGGAATCTCGGCTTCGTAGTCGTTGATCGCGACCGCCCGGATCGTCGCACCGCGCGCGCCGACGGCATCGAGCAGCGCGGCGCCGAGGACGCCCTCGAATGCCACCTGGCCCTCGGTCCAGGGGGTCCAGGTGGTCAGGGTCGTGACCCCGAGCGCCTCGAGCATGGCGCGGTCGAAGTCGGCCCGGCCCTCGGCGTTGGTGGTCGCGATGTTGCCGGTGACGCTCAGGATGACCCCGCCTTGGGGCAACGGCAGGGCGGTGTCGGCCGCCGCCACCGGAACGACGATCGCGGTCAGGAGCAGGACACCGGTCAGGATCGGAGCGGCTAGCCGTGTGAGCATGGTCGGTCTCCGCCAAGGAAGCGAGGCAGGAGCCACCAGGCTCCGCTCGCGACGGTACCCTCGAGGCGGAAACAGATCGTGAAAGTGACAGCACGATCGCAAACGCGCTAACGGATCGTCAACGCGCGGGCCCGGTGAGCGGCTCAGGTCGCGGTGCCGCCGACCGTCAAACCCTCGATCAGGAGCGTGGGCTGGCCGACCCCGACCGGCACCCACTGGCCCTCCTTGCCGCAGGTGCCGATGCCGTGATCGAGCTCGAGGTCGTCCCCGATCGCCCCGACCTTGGTCAGGCAGTCCGGGCCGTTGCCGATCAGCGTCGCGCCCTTGACCGGCGCGGTCAGCCGGCCGTCCTCGATCAGGTAGGCCTCGGCGGCGGTGAACACGAACTTGCCCGAGGTGATGTCGACCTGGCCGCCAGCGAAGTTGCGGGCGTAGAGGCCGCGCTTGACGCCCGCGAGGATCTCCTCCGGGTTGCGGTCGCCCGCGCGCATGTAGGTGTTGGTCATGCGCGGCATGGTCTGGTGGGCGTAGCTCTGGCGGCGGCCGTTGCCGGTCGGCTGCATGCCCATCAGGCGGGCGTTCTGGCGGTCCTGCATGTAGCCGACCAGGACGCCGTCCTCGATCAGCACGTTGCAGGCGCTGGGCGTGCCTTCGTCGTCGATGGTGAGCGAGCCGCGCCTCTGATCGAGGGTCCCATCGTCGACCACGGTCACGCCCGGTGCGGCGACCCTTTGCCCCAATAGGCCGGCGAAGGCCGAGGTCTGCTTGCGGTTGAAGTCGCCCTCGAGGCCATGGCCGATCGCCTCGTGCAGCAGGACACCCGGCCAGCCGGGGCCGAGCACGACGGTCATCTCGCCGGCCGGCGCCGCGACCGATTCGAGGTTGACCATGGCTTGGCGGAGCGCCTCGTCGACCATCGAGCGCCACTTGGCGGGAGCCAGCAGCTCATCGTAGCCGAGCCGGCCGCCGGCGCCGAAGCTGCCGGTCTCCATGCGCTGGCCATCGCCGACCACGACCTGGATGTTGAGCCGGACCAGCGGACGGATGTCGGCGCTGCGTGAGCCGTCGGCGCGCAGGATCAGGACCTGCTGCCAGGAGCCGCCGAGGCTGGCGCTGACCTGCCTGACCCGGGGGTCCTTGGCGCGGGCGTAGGCATCGATCTGCTCCAGGAGACCGACCTTGGCGGCCTGCAGCTGCCCCTGGATCGGGTTGGCCTCGCCGTAACGCTTGCGATTGGTGCCCTGTGGCGGCAAGGCCAGGCGGCCGCGGTAGCCGGCCTTGACCGCGCCGACCGCGTCGATCGCGCGTTCGAGCGCCGCCATGCTGAGCTCGGGGCCGTGTGCGAGCCCGATCGCCTCGCCCGCGATCGCGCGCAGGCCCAGGCCCCGGCTGGTGTCGAAGGCGGCGCTCTTGAGCCGGCCATCGTCGAAGGCGAAGCTCTCGGTCTCGCGATATTCGAGAAACAGCTCACCATCGTCGACCCCGGCCAGCGCGCGGGCGACCAGCTCGGGCAGGCGCTCGAGGTCGAGCTCGGTACTGGCGAAGGGGCCGGGGTCGAGCATTCGCGGACTGGTCATGGGCCGGAGTCTTCCCTTGGCGCTGGAGTGCGGTCTGGGGGCGCGACAGTTGGCGGCACCGCTTAGCTGATGCGGCCACCGATCTTACCTGATATAGGCCCTCGGGAGCGGGGATGAGCCGCGGTCGCGACATTTTTCGCGCGGCGGTAGCGCGATGCGGCGCCGACGCTCACGATGGTCCGGGCTAGCCGGTTGCGGATCGGGGTCGTTGCGCGGGCAAAGGACGGCGTTGCGACAATCTGCCACTTAGAAGGGTTGGAATGTGAGGCGGAATCATGGCGTGAAATTTGGCGCGCGTTGTCTTAAGGTCGCGTTGCTCGCGCCCAGCACCATGCCCGGTTTCGTCTCGTCCGAGCGAGAGGTTCGCATGCCAGTGATCCTGTTCAGCCTGTTGGCGCTGCTCGGCATCGCCGCCGGCCCGGCGCATGCCGCCGGCCCGGAGCCGTGGGAGATGGGCTTCCAGGCGGCGGCGACGCCGGTGATGGAGCGGATAGAGGCGTTCAACACCTTCCTGTCCTGGGTGATCACGCTGATCGCCGGCTTCGTCCTGGCGCTCCTGATCTATGTCTGCATTCGCTTCGCCGCGTCGCGCCATCCGACCCCGTCGCGGCGGACCCACAACACGCTGCTCGAGATCGCCTGGACTACGGTGCCGGTGCTGATCCTCGTGGTCATCGCGATTCCGTCGTTCAAGCTGTTGTATTTCCAGGACGTGGTGCCGGACTCGGAGCTCACGGTCAAGGCGATCGGCCATCAGTGGTACTGGAGCTACGAGTATCCGGACGACGGCGATTTCACCTTCGACGCCTACATGGTTGCCGACGCGGATCTGCAACCGGGGCAGCTGCGCCTGCTGACCACCGACAACGCGGTCGTCGTGCCGGTCGACACCAACATCCGCCTGCTGACCACCGCGACCGACGTCATTCATTCTTGGGCGATGCCGCCGTTCGGCGTGAAGATCGACGCGGTGCCGGGGCGGATCAACGAGAGCTGGTTCCGCATCGAAAGGCCCGGCACCTACTACGGTCAATGCTCGGAGCTCTGCGGCGACTACCATGGCTTCATGCCGATCATGGTCAAGGCGGTGGCCAAGGACGAGTTCGAGAGCTGGGTCAAGCAGGCCAAGGAACAGTTCGCCCAGAGCGGCGCGATTGACCTGGCTAAGCGCTGAGCCGGAGAAGACAGGACCGAGGAGCGGATCATGGCTTATGGTGCTACCGCCGTCGACGAGCGCGGCGCTCCGACGAATTTCCTTGTCCGGTGGGTCTACTCGACCAACCACAAGGACATCGGCACGCTGTACCTGGTGACGGCGTTCATCGCCGGCACGCTCGGCATGCTGATCTCGGTCGCGTTCCGGATGGAGCTGATGTCGCCCGGGCCGGGCATCCTCGGCGACAACCATCACGTCTTCAACGTGTTGGTGACCGCCCACGGCCTGATCATGGTGTTCTTCTTCATCATGCCGGCGATGATCGGCGGCTTCGGCAACTGGATGATCCCGCTGATGATCGGCGCGCCGGATATGGCGTTCCCGCGCATGAACAACATCAGTTTCTGGCTCCTGGTGCCGGCGTTCCTCCTCCTCCTCGGCTCGAGCCTGGCCGGCGGCGCCGGCACCGGCTGGACCATCTACCCACCGCTGTCGTCCGCGATCGGCCATCCCGGCATGTCGGTCGACATGGTCATCTTCAGCTTGCATCTGGCGGGCGCCAGCTCGCTGCTCGGCGCGATCAACTTCATCACCACGATCTTCAACATGCGCGCCCCGGGCATGACCATGCACAAGATGCCGCTGTTCGTCTGGGCGTTGCTGGTCACCGCCTTCCTGCTGCTGCTTGCGATTCCGGTGCTCGCCGGTGCCATCACCATGCTGCTCACCGATCGCAACTTCGGCACCAGCTTCTTCGAGCCAGCGGGCGGCGGCGACCCGATCCTGTTCCAGCATCTGTTCTGGTTCTTCGGCCATCCCGAGGTCTACATCCTGATCCTGCCGGGCTTCGGCATCACCAGCCAGGTAGTGTCGACCTTCTCGAAGAAGCCGGTGTTCGGCTATCTCGGCATGGCCTACGCCATGGTGGCGATCGGCTTCATCGGCTTCATCGTCTGGGCGCACCACATGTTCACGGTCGGCATGAACGTCGACGTCAAAGCCTACTTCGTGGCCGCGACCATGGTGATCGCGGTGCCGACCGGCATCAAGATCTTCAGCTGGATCGCCACCATGTGGGGCGGCTCCATCGACTTCAAAACGCCGATGCTGTGGGCGATCGGCTTCATCTTCCTGTTCACGGTCGGCGGGGTGACCGGCGTGGTGTTGGCCAATGCTGGCGTCGACGTCGCCCTCCAGGACACCTATTACGTGGTCGCCCATTTCCACTACGTGCTGAGCCTGGGCGCGATGTTCACCATCTTCGCCGGCTTCTACTACTGGATCGGGAAGATGTCCGGGCGGCAATACCCGGAGAAGCTGGGCCAGCTGCACTTCTGGCTGACCTTCATCGGCGTCAACCTGACCTTCTTCCCGATGCATTTCCTCGGCGTCGCCGGGATGCCGCGACGGATTCCTGACTATCCGGACGCGTTCGCCGGCTGGAACATGGTGGCATCGATCGGGGCCTACGTCTCGCTGATCGGCACGCTGGTCTTCTTCTACCTGCTGTATAAGACCTTCACCTCCGGCGAGAAGTGCCCCGACAATCCGTGGGGCGAGGGCGCGACCACGCTCGAATGGACGCTGCCGTCGCCGCCGCCGTTCCACACCTTCAACGAGCTGCCGCAGGTCAAGTAGGGTGGCGATGCCGGAGCAACTGGTCGGGCTCGAGCCAGCGGTCGCGGACGCGTCCGAGGTCCGCGACTACTGGCTGCTGCTAAAGCCCAACGTGATGTCGCTGGTGGTGTTCTCGGCGGCGGCTGGGCTGTATCTGGCGCCGGGCAGCCTGCATCCGGTGCTGGCGTTCGTCGCGATCCTGTGCATCGCGGTCGCGGCCGGTGCCGCGGCCGCGATCAACAATGGCTACGACGTCGACATCGATCGCGTCATGGTGCGCACCCGCCTGCGGCCGACCGCGACCGGGCGGATCAGCCGGGACGACGCGCTCGCCTTCGGCGTGATCCTCGCGATCGTCTCGACCATGGTGATGGGGCTCGCGGTCAACTGGGTGGCGGCGTCGCTCCTGGTCCTGACCATCGCCTTCTATGTGTTCGTCTACACCCTCTGGCTGAAGCGGCGGACGCCCCAGAACATCGTAATCGGTGGCGCTGCCGGCGCGTTCCCGCCGATGGTCGGCTGGGCAGCGGTGACCGGCGACGTCAGCCTCGCCTCGGTGATCCTGTTCCTGATCATCTTCGTCTGGACGCCGCCGCACTTCTGGGCGCTGTCGCTGTACCGCTGCCGGGACTACGCCCGGGTCGGCGTGCCGATGCTGCCGGTGGTCGCCGGCCCCGAGAAGACCCGCCGGCACATCCTGGGCTACGTGCTGGCGCTACTGCCGGTCAGCCTCCTGCCCTGGGGATTCGGCCTTGCCGGCCATCTCTACGGCTTGGCGGCGCTCGCGCTTGGTTCCGGCTTCCTCGGCTACGCGGTCCGGCTCTGGCACGACCGCAGCCAGCGCACCGCCAGCCGGATGTTCCGCTATTCGATCGTCTACCTGTTCGCGCTGTTCTTCGCCCTGGTCGCGGACAAGGCGCTCGGCTTTGCGGCCGCGGCGAGCGCCGCGGGGGGCGTGTAGTGATCGCCGCGGGCATGGATCGGCGCCAGCGCAACAAGAACCTCGCGATCGCCCTGATCCTGGGCGGGCTCGCGCTGCTGTTCTATCTGATCACGATCGTCAAGATGGCCGGCAACGTGTCATGAGCGGACGCCCGGCGCGCCCCGACCCGACGCGCGAACACCGTAACCGCGCTGCTCGCCTGCGCCGCGATCGCCGGCATGCTCGGCCTGACCGCTGCCTCGGTGCCGCTCTACCGGCTGTTCTGCGCGGCCACGGGCTACGGCGGCACCACCCGGGTCGCCGAGGCGGCGCCGGCGGGCTCGGTCGAGCGGACCATCAAGGTCCGCTTTAACGCCGACGTCGATGCCAAGCTGCCCTGGCTGTTCGAGCCCGAGCAGCGCGAGGTCGAGGTCCGGCTCGGCGAGCAGCATCTCGCCTATTTTCACGCCAAGAACCGCTCCGATCACGTGATCACCGGCCAGGCCGCCTACAACGTCACGCCCGACAAGGTCGGCGCCTACTTCGACAAGATCGCCTGCTTCTGCTTCAGTGAGCAGGTCTTGCAACCGGGCGAGGAGGTCGACATGCCGGTATCGTTCTTCGTCGATCCGGCCATCCTCGACGACCCGAACGCGCGCGAGGTCAAGGCGATCACGCTGTCCTACACCTTCTTCATGGTCGAGGACGGCCATCGGGACCAGCCCGCGTCGTGACCAGGTCGACCACAGCCATGTCCCCAACGTAGCGCCAGGGCAGGCAGGAGAATTCACTGATGGCCACGCAGGCTGACGCCGCCCACCACGGGCATCACGAGGTCCACCACCCCTATCACATGGTCCAGCCGAGCCCGTGGCCGATCACGGGCGCGATCTCGGCGCTGATCCTGGTCAGCGGCGGCCTGATGTACATGCACGAGATCAAGGGCGGCCCCTGGGTCATGCTGCTGGCCGTGCTGGGCCTCGCCTACACCCTGGTACACTGGTGGCGGGACGTGATCCACGAGGCCCGCGCGGGCGATCACACCGACCCGGTCTCGAGGGGCCTGAGGATCGGCATGGCCCTGTTCATCACTTCGGAGGTGCTGTTCTTCTATGCCTTCTTCTGGGCCTATTTCTGGGGCGTCCTGAACCATCCGATGACGGTCGAGGGCTACACCTGGCTGCCCAAGGGCACGGAGCCGGTCGAGGCCTGGGACATCCCGTTTCTCAACACCATGATCCTGCTCCTCTCGGGCTGCACGGTGACCTGGGCGCATCATTGTGTGCGCGAGGGCGACAACCGGACCGCGACCAAGGCGCTGGCGCTGACCGTGCTGCTCGGCGTCCTGTTCACGAGCTTCCAGGCTTACGAGTACGTGCACACGATCTACGGCCCGGAAGGCTTCTCGATCCACAGCGGCATCTTCGGCTCGACCTTCTACATGGCGACCGGGTTCCACGGCTTTCATGTGATGATCGGCACGACCTTCCTGATCGTCTGCACGATGCGCGCCTGGTACGACCACTTCCGGCCCGAGAAGCACGTCGGCCTGGAGGCGGCCGCCTGGTACTGGCACTTCGTCGACGTGGTCTGGCTGTTCCTGTTCAGCTGGGTCTACTGGTGGGGCAGCTACATGGCGGCCGCCAGCGCCGCCGGCCATTGAGCGCCGCCGACCATTGAGCGCCCCGCCGCCATCGGCGCTCTCGGCCGGGCTGCGCTGCCGCTGCCCGGCCTGCGGGCGGGGGCCGCTGTTTGCGGGCTTTCTCAGGGTCCGCCACCCATGCCCGGAGTGCGGCGTCGACCTGTCCGCCCAGGACAGCGGCGACGGGCCGGTCGCGTTCATCATCCTGATCGCCGGCGGCATCGTGGTCGGCCTCGCGCTGGTCACCGAGGTCAAGTACCAGCCGCCGATCTGGCTGCACCTCGTCCTCTGGCTGCCGCTCGCCGTCCTCCTGGTCCTTGGCCTGATGCGTCCATTCAAAGCTACCCTGATCGCCCTCCAGTACAAGCACCGCCGCCAGGATTTTGGTCAACAGGCTAAATAACGCCACAATTACTCCAACGCTTTCGAGGTTTTCCTGACAATAGCCAATCGGAGCGGTCATGTTGTCATTATTTTGCGATAACTTCGCGAATTAACATTTTCGACACGGCTTCTCGCGCAAAACTTGGCTGGCGCCGGATCTGACCGATGCCATTGCCAACAGCGAAGCGAGACCGTCATGCATTTGGCTGACTTGCACGTCCTGAATTCTCCGGGCGCCTGGCTGCTGTGGTTCGCGGTCCTGGCGGTCGCGATGTATTTCGCGCGCCTGCCGGCGCATCGGATGCTGCTGTCGCTCGCCCGGGCCCTGCACCGGACCTTCCGCCTCGCGGCGCGCTCGGTGCTGCTTGGCGAGCAGCGGCTCCAGGCGCGCAACCGCGAGGTCCTGCTGGCCGCCGGCCGCGAGGCCAAGGAGCGGATCATCGAGCGCGAGTTCGAGCGCGTCGATGCCCAGGTGCGGCGCGACCTCGCCGAATGCCCGACCCTCAACCGCCGCCTCTCCGAGCAGGCGACGGCACTCGAGGAAGACCACCAGCAGTCCCAGGAGGTGCCGCCGGCGCCGCCGGGCTGGGTCAAGGCCGTCAAGGCGGTCGCCGAGATCGACGCGCCCCGCGACGACCCGATGGTCGGCCAGATCCTCGAGGCGGTGCACGTCTCGTTGGTCAAGGCGCAGGACCAGGCGCGGACCGAGTTCCGGACCGCGACCCGCGCCCGGCACGAGCACCTCAAGCGGATGATCGGCCACTGGCGCCGCGTCCAACAGCTGCTCGCAGGCGTCGAGAGCAAAGTCACTCTGCTGCTCCAGCGCACCCAGATCATCGACCGCCACATCGCCGAATATCAGGACATCCTGCACCAGACCGACCGCGCCGAGCGCATGCTGAACTCGTCGTCGCTGGTCCAGTTCTTCGTCGCCCTGTTCGTCCTTTGCATCGCGGTCGGCGGGGCGGTGATCAACTTCCATCTGATCGCGCGGCCGATGGCCGAGATGGTCGGCGGCAACAGCTTCATCGGCAGCTGGAAGATCGCCGACATCGCGGCGCTGGTGATCATCCTGGTCGAGGTCTCGATGGGCCTGTTCCTGATGGAGAGCCTGCGCATCACCCGCCTGTTCCCGGTGATCGGCGCGCTGCCGGACAAGTGGCGGGTGATCATGATCTGGATCACGCTCGGCCTTCTGACCGCGCTCGCCAGCGTCGAGGCCGGGCTCGCCTACATGCGCGAGATCCTGCTCCAGGACGAGCTCGCGACCAGCGCGATCCTGCGCGGCGAGGGTGGCGCCGCCTACGGCAACCAGTTCGTCTGGATCACGACCGCGGCGCAGATGGGCATGGGCTTCATCCTGCCGTACGCCCTGACCTTCGTCGCGATCCCGCTCGAGAGCTTCATCCACGCGCTGCGCACCGTGCTCGGCATGCTTCTGGCGGGCGGCCTGCGTGGGCTCGCGGCAACGCTCCGGGTCGCGGGCGATGGTTGCCGCTATCTCGGCCGGCTGCTGATCGACCTCTATGATCTGGTGATCTTCCTGCCGCTCTGGCTCGAGCATCAGGTCAAGGCCCATCTCGGCGCGCCCGCCGACGCCGCCCGCGCGCCGGCGGCAATGGCCGTGGCCGGCTCGGTGCCGACCCCCAAGCGTACCCCCAAGGTTAAGGAGCAGCTGACATGATTTCCTGGCGCCAGATCGCTCTTGCCGGCCTCGCGCTGGCGCTCGCCGGTTGCTCCGGCGAGGCCGCGCCCACGACCCGCGGGGTCTATCTGCTGATCGACACCTCGGGCACCTACACCCAGGAGCTGGATAAGGCCCAGGCCCTGATCAACGCGCTCCTGGCCAAGCTCCAGCCGGGCGATTCGCTGGCGGTCGCAAGGGTCGATACCGGCAGCTTCAACGAGAAGGATATCGTCGCCAAGGTCACCTTCGACGACCGCCCGAGCATGGCCAACCAGCAAAAACGGCAATTCCGCGACCAGATCGACCGCTTCGTCAAGCAGGTCAAGCCGGCCGCCTACACCGACATCACCGGCGGCCTCCTCCAGGCGTCCGAATACCTCACCGAGAAGAACCCGGGCCGCAAGACCATCCTGATCTTCTCGGACCTCAAGGAGGACCTGAAGAAGGGCTACGTGCGGGACATCCCGCTGACCGTCGACGGCTTCGACGTGATCGCGATCAACGTCACCAAGCTGCGCTCCGACAACGTCGACCCGCGCGAATACATGACCCGGCTCGAGGACTGGCAGCACAAGGTCGAATCCGGCGGCGGCCACTGGCGGGTGGTCAACGACCTCGACCGCCTCGACCGCGTCCTGGGCTGAGCAGCAGGCGCGGCAGAAACAGGCTCGGCGCCTGCTCGAGAGGGACGGCAGCGAGCGGCAGTACGCGCGCACCTCGAGCCTGCCGCCGTCGCGGCTGATCCGCATCGTCAAATCGGGGCCTCGGCCCGCGTGGCCTGAGGGCGCAAGCCGGCGCTGATCGACCCATAGCCGCAAGCCAAGCCATTGTTGGGGCGAGCTTTCTCGGGTTCGTTCGGCTTTCGGCCGGGAGCGGGGCTGCGGAACCCAGGGCGAGGCCGCGGGCGGGCCCGTCCTGCCTGCGCGAGCGCACGCTCGACGGACGGTCGATGGTCATGCTGGTCTCCCGCTCGAAGATGGGCTGCGCGGCCGCCCAATCCGGGCGCACAGCGGAGCGTGGAAGTCGAGGCTTCCCATGCTCACGTCGATACCAGATCATGGGAAAATATGCAAGGATTGTCGGACCCAGGAAGGCCCCCCGGGACGGTATCCACCGAGGTCGGCCTCGATCGGCGTGCCTTGCTTTGCTTCGCGCTCCGCACCGATCACCAAGATCAGTGCTGGGAGCCAGCGGAGCCACCAAGATCGCCCCTGGGAGTCAGTCGCGCGAGCAACGCGCGCAGAAAAATCTTAGATAAGGGAATTAATTCCGTAGTATTCGGCGCTGGTTCAGCGGAAGGCCCGTCCCGCGGCGGTTTGCCTGGGCGCCCGGCATTCTCCGGAGCGGGCGCGCAGGCCGTCCGAGCCCGGCTCGCCTGCGCGCCGCGGGAGGAAATTCAGGAAATTCCGAGAATTCAGGGAGCCATTTCCGGGGCCATCGCGAAATTGCCGATGCGCCACCATGCGTCACTTTTGTAGCATCATGCGCCAAGTGTGCGCTGCGCGTAAGCCATTGTGATGGAATGGTTTTTGGCCACAACGTCGATCTGGCCGCCGATTTCGACCGCAAAACCGCCAGATTCGGCCACGAAAAGCGCCGATTTCGGGCCGAAACTGACGCACGGATGCGTCACATCTGGCGCATCAGTGGATTTTCGTAAATCTCAACGGTTTTCGGATTTTCCTGCGAATTTCCGGGGCCGCGATGCGTCCGCTTGAATATTGAGTTCGGGCGGAAACCGCTGATTTCGGGCGCAAAGGTGACACACGGATGCGTCACATGTGGCGCATCGGCGGCCGGCAGTTATTCAAAGCCGTGCGCCGCGAATTTCAGCGTCTGGCAGTTCTCCATGACGATGCGCTGAATATCGTCCGGCACGCCGTCGGGAGCAACGGCTTCAATTTCGAACGTCAGCTTCACATCGGCGCGGCTTAAGGTGCTCAGGTGCTGAATCACCTCCTCCGCGATCCGGCCGACGTCGCGGCCGGCGCGGTTCGGATCGATCGTCACGCTGGCGTAAAAGCGTCTAGGCAGGCTCGGCGGGGATGGGGGCGGTGGTGGCTTTCCTCCTTTCGTATCGGCGTCACCATTCACGACCCGGCTGCTCTCCTTCTCGATCTGAACCCGCGCTCTTTTGGGCGTCACCAGCAGGCCTGACAGATCGATCGTGGCATTGCCGCCACCGGTCGCCGTCAGACCGAGGTAGCGTTCGCCGGGGGCATCGTAGCCGTCGGCGTAGGCGAAGTGGTCGCACACCAGCTGGCTGATCGCCGCCCGGACGGCATCGATCATGAGCTGCCGGGCGCGCAAGCGCGGCAAGTACAGGTAGGTCGCGAAGTCGGCGAGAACCTGCTTGATCTCGACCTCGTCCTGGTCGCGCCAGAGGCAGAACTGATCGAGGGCGGTGCGCAGGCGCCGGGCACCGAGCTGGGTGAGCAGGGCCTCGTCGCTTTCGAAGCGCTTGCTGGCGCGCTTGGCGATCGGATCCTGACCGCTGACGCGATTGATGGTCCATTGGATACCAGGCTGCTTCGGATCGGGCTGATAGGGCGCCATCGCCCACACCCAGGTCTCGCCGATGCGGGCATCGACCGTCTTGTTCCATTCGCTCGCCTTGCTATCCGCCTGGCGGCGCTGGAACGCATCGAGGTTGAGGGTTTCCCGATCCTGCATGATCGAACGCCAAGCCATGCACATGCGCATGGCCTGCTCGAGCTCGCCGAGCCGCCGCTGGTCCGGCGCGAGGAACAAGAGCGCGTTGCGAAAGATGCGCGGCTGCTGGCCACGCCTGGCCAGGATCTCCTCGGCGGCCGCTTTGGCTTTGCTCTCGCCCGTGTTGTCGTGCGGATAGTCGGGCCCGAGCACGACAAGTCGGGCTTCCATCTCGTCGGGCACATCACCGCTGCCCTCGGGGACCACGTGCACGGCGGCGAACGGGCCCCGCTCCCGATCCGCCCGAAGCCGCTTGATCAGCTCGGCCCAGACGTCATCCGCTTCGAGCGCAGCCGCACGATCGTCCGCCGTGCGCGTGACGCTCGGCTGGGTCGAGAGCCAATAGCGACCGCCATCGACGTAAAGATAGGTCGCCCGATCGGCGAGCCGGCGCAGCGCATCGCCAAACGAGCCGGGCGTCTCACCCGGCTGTGCGCAGCCGAGCCGGATGCGGCGGTCGTCGATGCCGGGGATTAGGCCCGCCGGAGGTCGGCGCCGAAGCCATGAAGATCGTGCGCGCCACCCGCCGCGCGGCGCCGTAGCGTTGCAGATTTGGGTTCTCGCGATCGACGGCGAGCGGCGTCGCATTCGGGCCATCGACATCGGCGCTGATGATCGCATCCCACTTCTGCTCCAGATAGCGGGTCAGCTCGGCCTGCACGCTGGGATCGTGCAGAGGGATCGAGGCCGGCATGATCATCAGCCCTTTGTCGCCTTGCTCCCAGAGCGCGTTGATCACGGCCGCCATGAGGCGTAGGACCCCGCGCGTACGCTGGAACCGGTCGAGAGCGCCCCAGACGGTGTTCAGCCGATCGAACAACTCCGGGTGAATGGGGTACGCCGCCTCCAGGCGCCGCCGGTAATCGGCCTCGCTGCACTCCGCCGGGAATGCCGCGCCGCTCTCGCGGTACAGATCCGCGAACGCCTTGACGACGTTGTCGCGGGCGGCGAACAGCTCGCGATCGACCATCGGCTCGAACAGCCGCCGGCGCACGATCTCGAAACCCTCCTCGGGGGTGGCAGGCCGCCAGGAGCTTTCGATCCGGCCGAAGGTATTCTTGAGACGCTCCAGCGCCACCTCGCCGCCTTCGCCGCCGATCTCGATCTGCGACGCCGGCAGGGTCGCGACCAGCAGGGCGCCGGGCGTCGCCTTGACCGCCTCGGTCAGCGCCTGGACGAAGGTCATGTTGCTGTCGAAGGTCCCGGCCGGCAGCTCGTTGTTGGCGTAGAGCTGGCGCACGAACGCCACCCACTCGTCGATCAGGAGCAGCGCCGGCGCATACCGTTCGAGCAGCTGACCGAGAAGCCGTGAGCCGGGGCTGACGCGCGCCTGGTCGGACTCGGCGACCATCGCGTAGCCGTCGCGTCTACCGAGCTGCCAGGCGAGCTCACCCCAGAGCGTCCGCGTCGCGATGCCATCATCGTGGTGGGTGGGCTCGCCCGGCGAGAGCGCCGTGCCGACGAGGACCGCCCGCTGAATCTTGGGCAGCGCGGCAACATCGGCCTCCGCCATCAGCTGGTCGAGGCCATTCAGCGAGCCGGGCTCGGCGTGCCCAGCCATATGGTAGAGCGCGAGCATGGAGTGGGTCTTGCCGCCGCCGAAGTTGGTCTGGAGGTCGACCACGGGATCGCCGCCCTGGCGCGACAGCCGGCGCATGGCGCCCGTGAGCAGCTTGCGAAGCCCGTCGGTCAGGAAGGTCCGGCGGTAGAACTCGGCCGGATCGCCATACTCGGCGCTCGCGTTGCCCTGGTCCACCTGGGCGAGGTCGGCCGCGAACTCCGCTTCGCTGTAGCGCCCGGTCGCGACGTCGGCGTGCGGTGTGATCACTTCGCGCCATGGCCGCAGTCCGGCCTTCGGCGTGCCCTCGAGCGTCAGTGCGCTCTGGCGGCGCACCTGCTGCCGGCGTTGCTCGTCGTAGATCGTTCGTTTGAGGTCGACCCTGAGTTTCTCGATCGCGTCGGCGTGCTGGCCCGCCGAGACCCCGCAACAGACGCTGCGCAGTATCTAGCGCCCGCTCGGTGTCCTCGTAGGTGAAGGTCTTCTCGTGGGCGAAGTCGTTCCGCGTCTCCCTCAGCTCGTTGATGTAGGAGCGCTCCATGCGCCCGAGCGGGAAGCGGAACACGTCGCCCCACCACTTCTCCGTGACCGTGAATAGGCCCTGGGTATCCCAGGCGACGCTGCCGTCCGCGCGCTCGCGCAGATTCTCGCGCAGGCTGTCGTTGACGACCTTCAGCCAGCTCGACCCGAGCTTGGCCTTGAGTTCGCGCTCGACGAACGGCACGAGCCCGTCGCGCAGCAGATCGAGGGTGCGGCTGATCCGGTCCTTGTTGGAAATGGCCATGGCAATTCTCCGTCGGTTCTCAAATGATGGCGCGCGAGCGCACGCCGCGGTCGTCGAGCACCGTGATAGCGGCCGACAGATCGTCACCCGCCTGCGCGATCAGCTGCACGAGGCGCGCCGCCACGGCCTCCAGGTCGAGGATCGCGGCCCGCAGGATGACCACGCCGGTCCGCGGCTGCCCGTGGCGGAGCGCAATCCCGCCGAAGTCGGTGTCCTGGGTCAGGAGCACGCGATCCTCACGCTCGGCACGCCGCGCCACCGCCAGATCGTCGAGGCCGCTCTGAGCCAAGACCCGCTCCACGTCGTGTCCGGCCGCCCGCAGGGCCCGTGCCAGGCGTTCATCGAAGCACTCGTCGGCCAGCAGCCTCATACGTCTTCGAGTACGACAGCTTCGTCGGCCACGACGTCGGCGGCGAAGGCCGCCGCGGCGCGCACGTCCTCGACCGTGACACCGGGAAACGCCTCGAGGATGTCCTCGGTGCTCTGGCCGTTGCCGAGATAGCGCAGGATCAGGTCGACGGGGATGCGCGTGCCCTTGATGCAGGGCTTGCCGCCCATGACCTCCGGCTTGACCGAGATTCGATCATGGCGCGTGGCGATCTTGATCATCTGCTTTCCTTCTCGGGCACCCGGGCCCGACTTGACCGGTTGCGCGTGAGAAGCTCATCCAAGAGGATACGCGCTGTTGACCGGCGCCAGAGACGACCTCTCGGATCAGCGAGCCCGCGCGCGTTGAGCGTTCTAACGAGAGCATCGACAGTAAGAGGCGTACCGAGCTGCCCTAGCTGCTGTTCCACGTACTTCAGATAGGCGCCCTGGCCGGCTCGGCGAAGCCAGGGCTAGAAACGCTTGGTGCTGCGTCAAGCGGGCCGCCGCGGTCCGTTGGCCCTTTCGCTTTTCGGCTATTGCCAGCCGATCCAAGGTGTAGTCGCTCCGGGTCGCCCTGTGCATGAAGCGGGAAGCGTTCTTATACACGGGGCCAGCTCCTAGATCGCAAGCTCGGCCTGGGCCGGGCCGGGGGTGGTCTCGTCGGGCAGCCTGCTCGCGAGGCTGACCAGCGCGGGCCAGGCGACCACCAGGCCGTTGTAGGCGCGGGCTTCCTCGGCCCACTTGTTGCGCTCGCAGACCTGAAACAGGCGGTAAGCCAGATCGCGGGTCATGTCGGCATAGCCGCCGAGATGCTTGACCAGCCGCGCGGCACTGTCCTCGCCCTCGCCCTCGAGCCTGCGGATCAGGTGCTGCGTCCCCTCCCAGATGGTCGGCCGCTCGTCGGTCCACCAGTCCCAGTCGGCCGAGAGCTCGGCGCGCTTCAGGAGGCGGACGTTGCCGGCCCCCCACTCGATGATGTCGGCCTGCTTCATAGCAGAAGCTCCGGCTGGGGAGAACGGGGTGAAGTGTCATCCGGAGGTGCCGCGGATCTTGATGATCCGCACGCCGCCACTCGATATCGGCGCGAACCTTTTCAGGAGCCCGACAACTAACCCCGAAACGTATTCTCGTTATGCCAACGCAACAGTTCACGATCAGGTCGCGATCTCCAATCGATGTGGTGCGGCGATCGGCATGCCGTGCATTCTATAGTAATCTCGACCGTCACGAACTCCTCCTTTTCTACGGCTGACTTCAAAAACAAGTCTTGGAGTAACAGTTACGTAACCTAAATCAAAGAGACTGTGTATGTCTCGGCGCATCAAAATGCCGTTTTTGACGTCGTGTTCGCCTCCCTGGCCGTAAGGAAGAATGTGAGCAGCCCAAGCGCGGGGAGGGTGCGCTCGCGAGTAACGGCGCACCGTCGGCCGTAGATACGGTCACAAGCACGCGAAAAGCGCCCTGGCCCAACCGAGGGCGAACGGGAACAGGCTCGCCGAAGCGCGCCTGCGGCCCAGCCGAAAGGCCCGAGGTGGACAGCTCCAACGTGCGATCGACCAGCGCATCCCACAGTTCTCGCCCCTCAGCCTCGTCCGAAGTGAACGTTTTGAAAGTCACGATGTTCGCAGACCACGAAGCTGGAACGGGAAGCCAGTAGCCTTATTGAGGAAGAATGGCTGCGTCAGAATGCGGCAGCCAATCGAAAATCCTCGCGGGAATGCGGATCCGCCCTGCGG
This sequence comes from uncultured Alphaproteobacteria bacterium, assembly GCA_963757395.1. Lineage (GTDB taxonomy): Bacteria > Pseudomonadota > Alphaproteobacteria > Geminicoccales > Geminicoccaceae > DATAOG01. The sequence continues at coordinate 7,639 of CAVWRK010000015.1, read as the reverse complement.
TATCTCCCGATGCGTGCGCGCATCTGTGCCAGCGTAACTGCACCATTGGCTTCGCCAAACGCTTCCCACGCCAAGCTGCACGGCGCAATGCTAGCATGAGCGAACACGCCGCCGCCGACGATGAAATTAAGTGGCGCATGGAGCTTGAAAAAAACAGCTCACCTGGGCTCAGAGCACGGAAGTTTGTTCCCGAAGGTGCCCAGAAGTTTATCTCTGGGAGGTCAGGACGAGTTCGAAGATATTCGAACCATTCGCCGTCCGTGACGGCGACGACGAGCCTCACGCTCATCTCCAGATGCCCTAGCTTGCGTCAGATAGAGTCTCGGCCGCAGTCGTAGCCGCTTGACTCCCCTCGGCTCTCCGATTAGTTGTATCTTGGACCAGCGCGAGAAACTAAGCAACACAATCGTGCAGTCGCTCGGGCCAGGACGAGGGGTCGTCGACGAGCTGGGAAAACAGCACCGCCCGACAGGCGGCAAGCGGCCGCCGCGCCCACCAGAGGTGCAGCGTCGACGGATGCCCATGCCGGATCGATTTTTCCCGGGCACTGGCGGCGTTGATTGCCTCCAGCGGCAACGCGACCTCGATCAGCTTCTTGCGCGGGGTCATGTCAGGCAGCACTTGCGATGTCGGTCTTGGCGAAATCGTCGCCCTTGAACAGCAGGGGCTCGCCAGAGGTCTTGGCGAGCGCGTAGGCAAACACGTCGCCGAGGTTGAGGGCAGCCGGATGCCGACCTTTGCCGTAGCGGCGGAAGGCCTCGCAGGCGATCTCGACCTGATCGGGTGTCACAGGAACCACCTCCGCGCCGGTGAGGCGGAAGAAGCGTTCGAGCCGTTCGCGTCCGGCCGCGCGTTTGCGGCTCTCGATGACGAAGGTCGCCTCGACGCGCGAGGCGGCGGAGACGAGCCTTGTCGGATCATCCTCGATCCGTCGGGCAAGCGCTGCGCTCTCGGGCTCGTCGAGCAGAATGGCCACGATCGCCGAGGTATCGAGCACCATCAGCGCGGCACGCCGTGCTCATCGTAGCCGATGATCTCGTCCGGACTGCGGGTATCGTAGTCGGGCAGCGCCGCGCACTCCTTTGCAAGCTCGTTGAGCCGCTCCGCGAGACCCTTGGGCTGTCCCCGCTTGCGCCGCTCGCGCTCGAGGCGCTCGGCGAGCGCCTTGCGCACCGCCTCGGTCAGGTTCTCGCCGGTGAGCTTCGCGACCTCGCGCGCCAGGCGGTCGGTCTCGGCATCCTTGAGGCTGAGCGCCATGGGGCATCCTTTCTAGAACAGGTGCCAGGGTTCTAGACCGACGGCGAGCGGCCATCAATGGGGCTCCCGGGCGATCGCGAGCAGCTCGCCGAGGCGGAGCATCCGGCCGATCTCGGCGAAACCGACCTCGCCGAAGTCGTGGCCGGAGATGTAGCGGGGCGAGGCGGCCGTGTCACCCTCAACCTGGACGATGGCGAGGCGGTGCCACTCCATGGCGTTGCGCGCCCGCAGCAGCTCGTTGCGGGTGATGGTCACGCGGTCGTTGCCGGGGCCGAGGCCTTTGACCTCTATGAAGCGGAGATGGCTGTTGGCGGCGGGATCGCGCGATTCGATGTCATAGCCGCACTTGTCGCGGCTCACGTCGCGCGGCTCGAAGCCGAGGGTGCGCTCGGCCGTCATGACAGCGGCCATGGCCAGGCGCTCGATCTCGGCGCGGCGGGCGGGGTCGATCTCGGGCGGGGCTTTCTGATCGGTCGGGTCGACGACGTTCAGCTGCTGCAGGAGCCCGATCGGAACGATCAGGGCGCCGGCGATCACGAGGGGCGGCAATGCTGCGATATCGCGCTCGCGGGCGAGCTCGGCCAGGCGGCGTTGCAGGCGGTCGGCCAGCTCCTCGGCGCGGGCGGCGGCGCGTTGCGGGTTCATGCGCGGCTGCTTGCCGGCGCGCTCCTGGTCCTTCAGGACCTCGGCGCGGTGGTCCCAATAGTTGATCTCGCGCTTGAGCCGGGCCTGGACCTCGCGCTCGACCTTGTCGATCTGGGTGAGGCGGCGGGCGCGCACCTCGTCCACCTCGCGGGGCACCAGGTGCTGGACGGCGTGGCCGATCACCCGGCTCTCGAGGTCGTCTGCGAGCCAGGGCTCCTCGAGCCGGGGCAGGGTCGCCGCGCGCTCGGCCTCGCTCGCCGGCCGGTAGTCGAGGTAGGGAGCGGGGCCGGCATTGCGGAGCGTGCCGTCCTCGAACAGCTCGACGAAGTGGAGCTGGCGGGCGACGATCTGGTGGTGGCCGTGGCGGTCCGTCCGGCCGTCCTGGATCGCCTGGTCGAGCGCGACCAGGACGCGCAGGCGCTGGCCTTGGTCGCGCGGGTCGACCAGGACCGCGCCCTGCTTCATCAGCTCGCGATGGCGCTCGAGGACGAGGTCGATCGTGGCGTCGAGCAGCGGGTGGCCGGGGCAGACAAGGTCGGAAAGCGGGGGCCCGGCGATCTGGGCCTTGTCGAAGCAGATGCGCTCGTAGCGCGAGAGGATAGCCGCGCCGGTGCCGATCTGGTTGCCGTGCCCGCGCAAGGCGCCCGGCACGCGGGAGATCTCGAAGCGGCCGGTCTCGCGGCGGTGGATGCGGCCGCCCAGGTGCTCGAAGGCATCCCGGAAAAAGCTCTCGATGTAGTGGGGCTGGAGGCGCTGGGCGTGCGCCCGCTCCATCTGCTCGCGGATCGCCTGGACCTTGGTGAAGGGAAAGGTCTCCTGGGTCAGCGCGCGGCGCTCGAGCAGATCCAGGAGGTGGGCGTGGCCCGCCGCGTCGTCGACCACCTGCAGGAGGCGCGCCTTGACCTCGGGTTGCTCGCCGTAGCGGATCGCCTCGATCAGGAGGTCGCGGAGCGGCTTCTGCTCGAACAGTTGGCCGAGCACGTCGTAGACCCGGCCGCCGAGCGCCGCGCGCGCGGTCTCGAGCTTCTCCAGGAGGCGGGCATAGACGGCGCCCTCGCGGGTCTCGTTCGCGACCAGGTTCCACAAGTGGCAGACCTCGGTCTGGCCGATCCGGTGGATGCGGCCGAAGCGCTGCTCGAGGCGGTTGGGGTTCCAGGGCAGGTCGTAGTTGACCATGAGGTGGGCGCGCTGGAGGTTGACGCCTTCGCCCGCGGCATCGTTCGCGACCATGATCAGGACCGTCGGGTCGTGCAGGAAGGCGTGCATTGCGGTCTTTCTCGCCTCGCGGGCGAGGCCACCGTGGATCTCGACCACGGCCTCGGCGCGGCCGAGGCGGGTGCGGATCTTGTCGGCGAGGTAGGTGAGCGTATCGCGCGGCTCGGTGAACACGATCAGCTTGCGCCGGTTGCCCGCGGCGTCGGTCATCAATGGCTGGTCGAGGATGCTCTGGAGCTCGCGCCATTTGGTGTCGGTGCCCGAGCGGCGAAGCGCCTTGGCCTGCTCCTCGAGACGGGTCAGTGACAAGATCTCGAGCTCGAGCTCGGCGATAGTCTGGGCGGCGGTGGCGCTGTCGACCAGTCGGTCCTCGACCGCCTCGACCTCGTCCTCGGGCTGGTCGTCGAAGTCCTCGAAGAACTCCGGGCGGTAGGAAGCGAGCTCGCGGGCCGCATCGAGGCGGGCGCTGCGGCCGCGTTGCAGCAGGCGCGCTTCCTCGATGCGGCGCTCGAGCTTCTCGCGCCGGCGGCGGAGCAATTCGTGGATCGCGGCCGGCGAGGAGGCGAGACGGCGCTGCAGGATCTGGAGCGCGAAGCCGACGTTCTGGCGCCGCTGATCGCCCTCGGCGAGCCGCTCGGCGCGGTTCATCTCCTCGCGCACGTAATCGGTCACCGCGTCATAGAGCGCTGCCTCGTCGGCAGAGAGCCGGTAGTTCACCGTGTAGGCCCGGCGCTCCGGGAACAAGGGCCGGCCGTCGAAGGTCTTGAGCTCCTCCTTGGTCAGCCGGCGCAGCATGTCGCTGACGTCGGCTGTGTGCACGCCCTCGCGAAAGCGGCCCTCGAAGCGGTCACCGTCGAGCAGCGCCATGAACAGCTGGAAGTCGGCTTCCTTGCCGCTGTGCGGGGTCGCGGTCATCAGGAGGAAATGCCGGGCCCGAGCGGAGAGCCGCTGCCCGAGCTGGTAGCGCTTGGTGTACTTGACCTCGCCGCCGAAGTAGGTGGCCGACATGCGGTGCGCTTCGTCGCAGATCACGAGGTCCCACTCGCGCGCGGCGAGGAGCTTCGCCTGAAGATCCTCGTTGCGGCTCAGCATGTCGAGCCGTGCGATCCAGAGCCCCGCCTCGTCGAACGGGTTGCCGGTGCGGCTCGCCTCGATCCGGTCGCGGGTCAGGATCGCGAAGTCGAGGTGGAACTTCTCGGCCAGCTCGTCCTGCCATTGCTCGACCAGGTTGCCGGGCGCGACGACGAGACAGCGCTCGAGATCCCCGCGAATCAGCAGCTCCTTGACCAGGAGGGCCGCCATGATGGTCTTGCCAGCGCCGGGATCATCGGCGAGCAGGAAGCGCAGGGGCTGACGCGGCAGCATCTCGCCGTAGACCGCGGTGATCTGGTGGGGCAGCGGCTCGATCAGGGAGGTGGATAGCGCGAGATAGGGATCGAACAAGTAGGCGAGCCGGATGCGCTGGGCCTCCGACGCCAGCCGGAACAAGTCGCCGTCGCCGCCGAATGACCAGGCCCGACCCGCTCCGACCCGCTCGAGCGACGCCTCATCGGTACGATAGACCAAGCGGTTACGGACCGTTCCGTTAGGCTCCTCGAAGGTAACCTTGACCGCCTGGTCGCCGAACCACTCGACCTGAACGATCCTCGCCACCGAGCCGGCGATAAGGCCGCGAATTGCTGCTCCTGGGACCAGGTCCTCAAGGCGCATCGTTCAGAGCTCGAATTGACCGGGTTGGTGCTGCACAACCATTAGTTGTTGTCCAATCAGGAGGCGGGGTCAATAGCCGCGGTCAGGCGCCGGTCCGTTCGATCACCAGGTGGCCATATAGGCGCGGACCGCGAGCCGCTGGCAAGGGTTGAGGATGCTGACTGAGGCGGTTTCCTCGATGCTGCTCGACCCGATCGTAGGCGGCTTCAGTGGTAATTACCGGCGATTTTTTCCGCACAGTCCATGAATTTTCGGGCGGCTGCGAGGCACCACTTCTCTAGCGTCATGCGACAGGCTGTGCCGTGTGCGCAAGCTTCTGCGGTGACGTGGTTTTCGCCACGCCCGCGATTTGACCGGTGAAAGCGCCGCGGCCATCGTTTTTCCCGTCTGCGTCAGCAGGGTTGAGTTTACAGCTGGCCGAGCATCTGACCGGATGAAATCCCTCACCCCGGCAGCGGGACCGCCAGTCGGTCCGGGGCACGCTCGCCTTAGCCGGCGCGCCCGCCAGGCTCTGAACCTCGAGCTCCATCAGCCGCTCGGCGGCGAAGCCGATCATCTCGCGCAAGAGGTCAGCGTCGGCGCTCTTCTCCAGAAGCTCGCGAAGGGCGATGCTGTCGTCGGTCATCGTGGTGGTCTCCGGTCTGGGGTTGCTGGTCGCAACCCAACCCTACCGGAGATCCTGCGATGGCCACCCGCTGTGGATAGCTGGCCTGCCTACGCCAAACTCGTGGCGGTCGCTGCGGCAGGCTACCTACCCACAGCTCCTACACCACCACCGGGGACGTGACCGCGGAATGCGGACATCTCCGCCCACTTGTCCGAACCACGGGCACCCGCTGCGAAGCCATTTTGGGGCGATTTCCTGTCTCTCTTCGGCAACTCTCTCTGACACAACCGAACCACGGCCATTTTGATACGGATGTTGGAATCTCGGGAATTCAATGGCTTAGCGTGCGACCGAAGGGGTGAGGCGGAGTGCGCCGGGCTCGAACAATTCGGTTCCTTGCCAAGGCCGACGTGCTCGCGGAGGTGATCTGAAGGCTGGTCAGGCCGCGGTATTCGAAACTTTCCATTTCGAGAAGCTGTGCTCGACCTCGGCCAACTTCAGGGCAGGAGCCGTCCCGCCTTTTTGCATTTCCACCAGCAACCCGGATTTCTTGTCCCGGCTTGGAGGCGCTCATCGCAAAGAGCCGGCGAGCACGCTTGTAGCCGGCGGGGCGAGGGGCCCGGGTCGGATCATCAGGCCGCACTTGCCCATGACCACCGGCAGACCGTTCTCCCGTCTTTCATGACGCAGGATCAACGCCGGCAGCGCCGCCCGACAGGGCTTCCATGTCTGCAAACCGATCCGGCTGAATGGGCAGATCCTGGCGAATTAGACCAGAAACGCCACCGCGATGATCCCGTCCATATCGAATCCCTCGGTTGAAATTCGACAAAGCGTGATCACACGCCCTGCAGCACGTACCACCAGACCGGCAGAGTCAGGAACGAGAGTGGGATGCCGATCCCGACCATCAGGGTCACGAGGGGTGGATCGAGCTTGTGCTCGATCGCGACGATCGAGGCGCCGATCATCGGCGCCATGGCCGCCTCGAAGATCGTCACCTGAATGTGGTGCCGCCCGCGCCGAGCGCGCCGGCGAACAGGCCCATGATCATGGCCGGGCCCATCACCAGCTTGAATGCGAGCCCGGCGGAGAGCGCGGCGAGCCGGCCGCGCAGCTCGCCGAGCCGCAGCTGATAGCCGACCGAGACCAGGGCGAGTGGCGCCAGGGTCGCGCCGAGCTTGCCGAGCACGATTTCGAGCCCCTCCGGGTAGACGAAGGGTTTCAGGGCCAGCGCCAGGAGCACCGCCTGGAAGGGTGGGAAGTCGAAGGATCTTCCTGGCGATGGCGGCAGGCGAGGCGGCGCCGGCGGCATAGGTTACCGCGATCAGGATGCCCAGCGTCGAGAGCACCATGTAGGTGCCGAGCTGATCGATCAGGATGCCGAGGCCGAGATGCTCCTCGCCGTAGAAGGTCTCGATCATCGGCAGGCCGAGGAACGAGGTGTTGGCCAGGCCGCCGACCAGGATCAGGCCGCCGATCGTGCCGCGCGACCAGCCGGCGGCGCGGCCGAATGTGACGAAGAAGATCGCGCCGAGCGCGAACAGGATCCACGCCATGGCGGTCGGATAGGCGAGCGAGCGGTCGAGTGGCAGCTCGTGGACATACAGCAATGTGAGCGCCGGCAGCGAGATGTTGATGATGAATGCATTCAGCACCGACGGCGCATTGTCCGGAAATCGGCCGAGCCGCCGCATCAGCATCCCGAGCAGAAAGCAGGCAATAAGCAAGACGAGGTTCGTCATGAAATGACCTTCCCAAGAGCCTTGACGCTAGGCACAGCTCCGCCCGGTGCGGGCACGCCGTCGGCGCGTGCGTGCTCGTCGGATGATCGGGAGTAGTAGCGGGCTATGCTCTGCGCGGTGCGTAAGCGTTGATCCGCAGCATGATGCGACGGATCACCCGGACAGCCAGGAAGAGAGCGCTGCAAATCCAGCTGGCGCTGGCCAAGGTTTCGGAGCGCAGCTGACGCGCGGCGTCCATCTGGCGCTCGAGCTCGGCGCGGGTTTCGAAAAGCGCACGGGTCATGGCAGTTCTCCTCGCGTCACCGGCGGTTGCGAACCATCTCACAGGTCGGGCGCTTTTGGCCGGCTACCGCCGTTCGATCAGACTTCTGGCGCCTCGTGGAGCAGGGGCCGAAGTCAGACGGGTCGACGGTATGCACCAGCAGCAAGCACTAAAGCTTTTGAATTCCGCCTCTTGCGC
>CAVWRK010000014.1:0-568024 GCA_963757395.1 uncultured Alphaproteobacteria bacterium | reverse complement strand
GAGTAGATCAGGACGTTGTCGGTCAGCGCGTAGGCCGCCAGGGCCGGGAGCAGGGCGAGCAGGAACTCGCGGTCGTTGGGCGAGGCAACCTGCAGGAGCTGCCGGTACCAGAGCACGATCGCGCCGGCGATCAGGACGAAGCCGACCACGCCGCCGATGACCAGGAGATGAAGGTATTCGTTGTGCGGCAGTCGACAGCGGAAAGCCGTAACCAGTCGGCGGCGGCGACGAAGCCGGCGCCGAGGCCGCGACCGAACGATCGGGCTGAGCAGGAACTCCTGCCAGTAGAACGACCAGAGCTCGTCCCGCCCGGTGAGATCGAGCGTCTCGCTACCGTCGCACGAACATGTGCTGGAGCAGCGTCGGCCAGTAGGCGACGAGGGTCGCCGCCACGAGTCCGAGGCCGGCCAGCGCCAACCACCGCTCTTGCCGGAGCTGCCGGCGCAGGACCTCCGAGAGCACGACATAGGCCCCGGCGAACACGGCGCTCGCGAAGATCGCCATGCGCGTGCCGCTCAGGATCACCAGCGCCAGATTGAGGATCGCGAGGTAGATCGCGTAGCGCCGGCCGGGCCGGGTCCACTCGTGCAGGGCGACCGCGAAGCCGGCGAACGCCAGCATCCGCGAACACGGAGGCGTTGCCGGTCGCGCCTTCGAGACGGTACCAGTTCCGGCCCACTCGTCATAGCTGAACACTGTGCGGAGGCCCGCGAGCTGGAGCAGACCGCCGAGGGCGACGCTCAGCAAGCGGCGTCAGCCATGATCGTCAGCGCGCAGGCGCGCCGCGAGCCGGGCGCCAGCACGACCTGCGGTGAAGGCGAACGGCAGCGCCAGGATCGCCAGGCTCTCCAGCATGAGAGGCAGACGCTCAGCTTCGGATGCAGGTTGCCGAAGGCGAGGCTCAGGACGAAGACCGCGACCAGCGCCAGGATCGGCCAGTTGATGGTCGTCCGGATGCCGTAGCGAAGCGCGTTCATCGCCAGCGCGAACACGATCAGGCTCTGGTGCAGCCCCCATTGCCAGCCGACCGGCGGGCCGCCCCAGAGCAGCTGCGGGCGGATCGCCAGCGAGGCAAGCGCGATCATCAACAGCCAGGTCGGCTTGCGCCAGCCGAGCCACAGGAGCAGCACCAGCAGCGCGCCGCCGCCGACCAGCGCGACCGCCGGGCGAGAGCCCGCCGAGGCTTCGAGAGATGGCTCACGATGCCAGGTCCAGGTTCGGCCGGGTCCGACGATGGCGGATTGTCGAGCAAGGGACGGCTCAGCCCGGGCCAGGTTTAGGTTCTCGACATCGTCTTGCTTACGTCATCAAGGGCGGCCTGTCGAGAGCGGGGCTGGCGGACGCGTGTCGCGGGTCGTCAGAGCAGCAACGCTCGGGGGGGTTATGGGGACACAATACGCGATTGACGCAGGCGGAGGCTCATAGAGAGGCCGCTCATGGCGCGTCTCGCCCGCATCGTCGCCTCCGTCCTGCCGCATCATGTCACCCAGCGCGGCAACCGGCGGCAACCGACCTTCTTCAATAAGCGGGGACTACGCGCGCTACCCGTCGCTCCGGGCGGAGCAGGCCCGAGCCGCAGGCATCCAAAAATCGCCCGCGGCTGGGAAATTTCGTGACACTGCGGTCGATGCGCCAGAAGGGCGGCGCATTCAGGCGTCACTTTTGCCCCCGAAATGAGCAGTTTTGCGGCCGAATCCGGGCGGTTTTGAGGCCGAAATCAGACGCATCGCGGCTTCTCGGAAATTCGCGGGAAAATCCAAAACCGTTCAAATTGACGAAAATCCATTGATGCGCCACATGTGACGCATCCTTGGGTCAATTTGCGCCCGAAATCAGTCGTTTTGCGGTCGAAATCGCACGGTTTCGAGGCCGAAATCGGCGGTCAGATCGCCCGAGCGGCGAAAAACCGCCTCAGCGCAATGGCTTACGCGCACCGCACACCCTGTCGCATGATGCTACAGAAGTGACGCATGGTGACGCATATGTGGCGCAGGACCGTGCGCCTGAAAATCGCGCGGAATTTCCGCGGGCGCTTGAAAATGGTCGGAAATTCGCTGGACGTGTCGCTCCGGGCTGATCTTGGTCGTCAGACCGACGAGCCAGGCGCGCCGCTCCGCACGGGAACTCGCTCCAATTCATGGAGCTCGCCGGCGGCCACGCCGATTTATTTCCCCAAGCGAAACCGCCGTTTCTGGCCGGTCACCGGGTCCGCCCTTGAAAGCGAGGCCTCCCGAGCGCGGCACGCTGTCCGTGTTTTTTGATCTGCATCCGGAATTAATTCGGACAGTCGAGCTTTTTCGTGGTGACATGCGCGGCTCGTCTCGCGGTCCCGAGCGCATTTCTCATCCGGGAATCTGCTGTCGATCCCGCCTATCCCGGGCACCGTGCGAACAATTCGGCGCTCTTTCGGCCCATCAACCCGGTGGCCGTCCTGGTCTCCTGCAGCCTGGAACCGAGATTCCAAAGGTCCCCAAACGTTGTCGTTATCTTGCTTATGTTCCTATCATCTGCTACGATTTGCCCGGTCTATCCGAACCAGAAGCCAGCCCCCGCAAGGCACGGACGACAATGCCAACAATCGCCGGCCGGAGCGCGCGCGCCAGTCGCCAGAACGACGTCAGCCTCGCAAGGATCCGCAACCGCGGCCGGCAAGGAGCACTCGGTACGATCCGTCCGGAAAGCCTGGCCTCTCGGCGCGCACGAGCCTATGGCCGGCCCGGTCCGCTGGCCGCGCCCGGCTGCTCCGGGCCGAGGCCCGGCGGCGGCGCGGCCGGGGGCTCGGATCGATCGTCCCCAGACACCAAACGAACCCGAGGAAGGATGATAATACAAAGGCGTAGCCTGCAGCATGACGCTGTTCGGGCTGCTTGATCAACACCCATCGCTGCTGTCCCGGGCGCTGAGATCATCCCCCTGCGCACCGGAGCTCCGTGATCCCACGTCGTCGATCTGCGTATTGACGCGCGGGGGTCCCGTCCCTAAAGCAACGACGACCCAGGAACGCCCTTTCAGCCCATGACTGCAGCACCTTGGCCTGCAACGGCCGGACCAAAGCTCGGGGCAAGCGATGTTTGAGAACGTCGTTCGGCAGAAGCTGGCGCGGGGCGAGCTGGTGCTCGGCACCTTCTGCATGGAGTTCGCGACCCCGGGTCTGGCCCGGATCGTGGCGGCCGCCGGCTGCGATCTGATCGTGCTCGACATGGAGCACAGCGGCTGGAGCTTCGAGACCGTCAAGCAGCAGATCGCACAGGCCCGCGGCGCCGGCCTGGTGCCGGTCGTCAATCCCCGCGGCGGCCCCGATCGGAGCGCCGACCACCAGCTGCTGCTCGACCTCGGCGCCTTCGGCCTGATGGTGCCGCAGGTCGAGACCCGGGCCCAGGCCGAGGCGATCGTCCGCGCCACCCGCTATCCGCCCGCCGGCACCCGCGGTGCCGCCTTCGGCGTCGCCCACGACGGCTATCGGATCGGCGACGTGCCGGCGACCATCCGGGATGCCGATGCGCGCTGCCTGGTCGTCGTCAAGATCGAGACCGCCCTCGGCGTGCGCAATGCCTCGGACATCCTGAGCGTGCCCGGGGTCGATGTCGGCCTGATCGGCCACACCGACCTCTCGCTCAGCCTCGGCATCCCGCTCCAGCTCGAGCACCCGGACTTCCGGGCCGCGGTCGCCAAGGTGGTCGCCGCCTGCCACGCGCACGGCAAGGCCCCGGGCTGCCTCGTCGGCGATGTCGAGAGCGGGCGCGCGTGGATCGCCCAGGGTTTCCGGATGGTCCTCTATTCCGGCGACATCTGGCTGTTCGAAGGCGCCCTCCGGGCCGGCATCGGGGACCTGCGCGCCTCACCCCGGTAGGCTCCCGCCGACGAGGTGGTTGATCGGGGGTTTGCTTTCTGCTAGCGGTTCGGTCCGATCGATGGTGATGGAGTCCACCGAAAGCGCCTGCTTGGGCTGATCGACTCCTACCCGGGCCCTTGCGGCCGCTGCGGCGGCGGGGCTTTGAGCGTAGGAGTCCAGGCGGCGCGCATGATGGCGGGTTTTCGCGACAGTTCAGGGCCTGCGCCGGCTTCGGCCGCGGGCCTCAGGCGGCGGATCGGGACGGCTTCGCGGCGGCGCCTGCGCCTGCCCGAGATCGGCGCGCGCCGGGCCCCGGTCTGAGCCATGGCCGAGCGCATCCTCTACAACCTCCTCCAGGCGCTCGTGGTCCTCGCCTTCGCCCCCCTGGTCGAAGGCGTGCTGAGCCGGCTCAAGGAGATCGTGCAGTCCAAGCGCGGCCCGAGCGTCTTCCAGCCCTACCGCGACCTTTGGAAGCTGCTGCAGAAGGACGAGATCGTCTCCGAGCACAGCTCCTGGATCTTCCGCACAGCACCCTATCTGGCCTTCGTGACCCCGGTCTTCGTCGCCCTCTTGATCCCGGTGCTGACCAGCTACCCGCTGTTCTTTGCCTTCATGGGCGACATGCTGGGCGGCGGCTTCATCCTGGCGCTCGGCGGTTTCTTCGCCACCCTCGCCGCGGTCGACACTGCCAACCCCTACGGCCCGATGGGCGCCAGCCGCACGCGCATGGTCGGCTTCCTCGCCGAGCCGGTGTTCATCATCGTGTTCTTCACCGTCTCGTTCGTCGCCGGCTCGACCATTCCCTACATCGTCCAAAAGGTGTGGGTGACGCCGCTCAGCAACTTCTTCGAGCCGTCGCACGTGCTGGTCATGCTCGCCTTTTTGATGCTGATCCTGGCCGAGGACGGCCGGATCCCGGTCGACAGCCCCTCCGGGCATTTCGAGCTCGCCATGATCGACAAGTCCAAGTCGCTGGAATATTCCGGCCGCGGCGCCGCTCTGATGAAATGGGCCGGCGCCATGAAGTTCTTCGTGCTGGTCTGCATCTTCATGAACGTGCTCGTGACCCCCTGGGGACTGGCGGGCTCGATGTCGCTCGCGGCGGTGCTGCTGGCGATCCCGCTGATCCTGTTGAAGATCCTGCTGTTCGTGGTGGTGCTGGTGGTGATCGAAATCCTCGCTCGCCAAGCTCAGGCTGTTCCGGATCACCGAGTTCATCGGCGCCGCCTTCGTCACCTCGGTCGTGGCCATGATCACCCGGCTCTCGGGGATCTAGGAGCATGACCGAGCCGGTGCCACCCCTGTTCATGCACCTCGACGCGCTGATCGGCGGCCTGTTCCTGCTCGCGGCCTTCGCGATCGTCGCTACCCGCCAGATGCTGGCCTGCGTCCGCCTGTTCGTCCTCCAGGCGGTGCTGCTGGTGGCCTCGGCAGCACTGCTCGCGGTGGCACTCGGCTCGCCGCATCTGGCCGCGGTCGCCCTGATCACGCTGGTGACCAAGGCGCTCGTCATTCCCTGGCTGCTGCGGCGCACGGTGCGCGGGGAGATCTACGGCCGGCGCGAGATCGTTCAGGTCATGAACATCCCGACCTCGCTGCTGATCGGCGCCGGCCTCACGCTGTTCGCCTACCTGATCGTCGCCCCGATGGTCAGCGCCGCCCCCGGCCCGTTCGTGCGCATCAACCTGCCGATCGGGGTCGCGGCGCTGCTGCTGGGCGCCTACACCGTCGCGGTCCGGCGCGAGGCCCTCTCGCAGCTGCTCGGCCTGCTCGCCATGGAGAACGGGGTGTTCTTCGCGGCCGTGGCGATCGCGTTCGATCTGCCGGTGATCGCCGAGCTCGCAGCCGCATTCGACGTCCCGGTCGTGACCCTCGTGATCGGCCTCCTGATCCGTCGCATCCACGAGCGGGTCGGCGACACCTCGGTCGGCCTCCTGGCCGCCTTGCGCGAGGAGTAGCGCCTCGATGGAGCTCACGGCGGTGCTCCTGATCCCCGCGCTCGCCGCGGGCCTGGTCATGCACCCGGCCTGGGCCCGCTTCGCGGCCGCGATCACCCTTGCGGCGAGCGCGCTCACCCTGGCGCTCGCGATCGGGATCGCCGCAGCGATCGTCCGCTCCGGCCCGATGACCGGTCTTGCGGGCCTCTTGAGCGCAGACGCCCTGGGCGCGCTGGTGCTCCTGCTGGTCGCCTTCGTCGGCACCACCGCGGCGCTGTTCTCGGCAGGCTATCTGGGCGCCCGCGGCCACCACGACGATCGCCGCGACGCGCGCCGCTACTACGCGCTGTTCAACCTGTTCCTGCTGTCCATGCTCGCCGTGCCGATGATCGCGCAGATCGCGCTGATGTGGATCGCGGTCTCGCTGACCACGCTGTTGTCTGCCTTCCTGGTCGGCTACGAGGACACGGCCGAAGCGCTCGAGGCGGCCTGGAAATACGTCGTGCTGACCACGCTCGGCGCGATCCTGGCGCTGCTCGGCATCCTCATTCTCTACTGGGCGACCCGGACCGCGGGCGACGGCCCGTTCACCTGGGCAGGTCTGGTCGCGGCCGCGCCCAAGATGCCGCAAGCACTGCTGTGGACCGGCTTCCTGCTGATCCTGGTCGGGTTCGGCACCAAGGCCGGGCTCGTGCCCATGCACACCTGGCTGCCCGACGCCCATAGCCAGGCGCCGGCCTCGATCTGCGCGCTGCTCTCAGGCGTCGAGACCACGACCGTCTTGTACGCGATCCTCCGGCTGTTTCCGGCCCTCGAGGCCGCGGGCCTCGCCAACGCCCGCAGCTGGTTCATCGTCTTCGGCCTGATCTCGGTCGGGGTCGCCGCGCTGCTCCTGATCCACGTCCGCGACTACAAGCGCATGTTCGCCTTCTCGACGGTCGAGCACATGGGGATCATCCTGGTCGCGGTCGGGCTTGGCGGCGGCGCCGCCCATCTTGGTGCTGCCTATCAGATGACCGCCCATGCGCTCGCCAAGTCCTTCTGCTTTTACGCCGCCGGCATCACCGTGCTCGCGGTCGGGACCCAGGAGATCGCGGCCGTGCGCGGCCTGCTGCGGAGCTCGCCGACCGCGGCGCTGACGCTCTTCCTGGGCGGCCTCGCGATCGCCGGCGCGCCGCCCTTTGCGGTGTTCGTGAGCGAGTTCGCGATCTTCAAGGCCGGGCTCGCCGCCGGCCAGTATTGGACCATCGGGCTGCTCGCGTTCTTCGTCGTGGTCGCCTTCTGCGGCATCCTGCTGCAGCTCGGCCGGATGGTGTTCGGCACGCCCGAGTCGCCGACCATCGCCGCCACCGCACCGGCGGCCTGTCTGGCGACCCTGCTGCTCGCCGCCATCCCGATGACGGTGCTCGGCCTCTACGTGCCGGCGGCGTTCCAGAGCCTGCTCGCCGCCGCCGCCGCGGCGCTCGGGAGCTGATCCATGAGCGAGCTCGCCACGGCCAAGACCCCCGGGGCCAGCTGGTCCGAACTGCCGGCTCTGTGCGAGGAACGCTTCGGCGGCGGCGTCCGGACCGTGGTCGAGGACCCGAGGGCGATCTGTCATCTCCACTGCCGGTCCGACAATCTGGCCGACGTCGCCGCCTGGCTGTTCGCCGAGCTCGGCTTCGCCTTCGCGACCCTGATCGTCGAGGAGGGGGCGAGCGATTGGTCGCTGACCCAGGTCTTCTATGCCGGCCCCGACCAGGGCTGGGCCTATGTCCACCTCGGCCAGCCGCTCGCCGACATGACCGTGCCCTCGATCAGCGACCGGGTACACGCGGCCGACTGGCACGAGCGCGAGGCCGAGGACCTGTTCGGGCTGGCCTTCGCGGGACACCCCAAGCTCGGCGAGTTCGTCCTGCACGAGGAGTGGCCGGAAGGCGTCAATCCGATGCGCAAGGCGTTCGATGCCAGCCAGCCGCTCGCCATGCGCGAGCTCGACCCGAAGTGGCAGCCCCAGACCATCGTCGAGGCGGCGGGCGCCTTCGCCATGCCGATCGGGCCGGTTTTTTCCGATTTTGCCGAGGCCGCGCACTTCCTGCTCGAGACGGTCGGCGAGGACGTGATCGTCACCACGCCGCGCTTCTTCTACAAATATCGGGGCGTCGAGAAGATCGCCGAGGGCCAGGCGGCCGACCGCGCGCTGCTTCTCGCCGAGCGTTTTTCCGGGAGTTCGGCCCTCGCCCACGGCCTGGCCTTCTGCCAGGCGCTCGAGACGATCTGCGAGGTCGCGGTGCCGGCGCGCGCGCAGGCCCTGCGGACGATGCTGGCCGAGCTCGAGCGGCTCCGTCATCACGTCGCGGCGATCGCCGGCATCTGCGCCTCGACCGCGCTCGCGGTCGCGACCAGCCAGGCCCAGATCCTCGAGGAGGAGCTGCTCCGCCTGAGCGCTGCCTTCGGCGGCCATCGCTATCTGTTCGGCCTGCTGCAGCCGGGCGGGCTTGCCCGAGACTTCGAGGGCGACGCCTGCCGGCGGCTGGCCGACGACGCCCGGGCGATCTTCGAGCGGCTCCGTGAGCTCGAGCGGATGCTCCGTTTCTCCTCGAGCTTCCTCGACCGGCTCGAGGAGGTCGGCATGGTCGCCCGCGCGCCGGCGCAGGACTACGGCCTGGTCGGGCCGATCGCGCGCGCCTCGGGCATCGACCGCGACCTGCGCAAGCTGTTTCCCTACGCCGCCTATGGCGGGGTCGGGTTCGAGGTGCCGACCGAGGCCGAGGGCGACGGCTACGCGCGCCTGCGCGTCCTGTTCCGCGAGGCCGGACAGTCGGTCCTGATCATCCGCGAGCTTGTGGCCGCCCTGCCGACCGGGCCGGTCGCCGCGCCGATCGAGCTCCGGGCCGGGGCGGCGCTCGGCGCGGTCGAGGCGCCGCTCGGCGCGACGTTCCATTGGCTGCGCCTGGCCGAGGACGGCACCGTGACCCGTTGGCGGATCACGCCGCCCTCGTTCACCAACTGGCACGGCTTCCACCTCGCCGCCGAGAACTTCGCTTTCCAGGATTTCCCGATCATCATGGCGAGCTTCGGGCTCTCCAACGTCGAGTGCGATCGTTGAGGCTACGCGCATGAGCAAGTGGGTCCTGAAGGGGCTTCGCACCGGGATCAAGAGCACCCGCTACCCGGACGGCGAGGAGCCCGCCGCTGGCGTCTCGCCCGGCCGACCGGGCACGACCCATCTGGCTGAGGCCGGCGCGGAGGCCCGCCTCGTGGCGGTCTGCCCGACCGAGGCGCTCGCTTCGGAGCGGGGCGGCGTCACCGTCGACTACAGGCACTGCGTCCACTGCCACCGCTGCGCCGGGACCACCAGCGATGGCACTGGAATCGACTGGCAGGACGGCTACGAGTGGGCCGCCGAGGCGGGCGATCCCGAAGCCATCAAACGCCGGCTCGGCAACGCGTTCGGCCGCTCCCTGCACATCCGCTATCTGGACGCCGGCGCCTGCGGCGCCTGCATGAGCGAGGCGCGCCAGCTCAACAACCCCTACTACAACATCCATCGCCTCGGCTTCTTCATGACGCCCTCGCCGCGCAACGCCGACATCCTGCTGGTCGCCGGCCCGGTCACCGACGCGATGATCCTGCCGCTCGAGAAGACCTACGAGGCCATGCCCACGCCCAAGCGCGTGGTCGCGATCGGCGTCTGCGCCCTCTCAGGCGGCGTGTTCGGGCGGACCTTCGCCTCGCAGGGCGGGGTTGCGGGCATCATCCCGGTCGACGTCATGGTGCCAGGCTGCCCGCCGCCGCCGCTCGCGATCCTGCACGGGCTCCTGGTCGCGGTGCAGCGCAAGCCGCCGGTAGCGCTGGTCTCGCCCGCACCCTCGCATCCGCCTGCCGCACCGTGATCACGCCGGCGCAGTTCCTGGCACTGTTCCTGGTGCTCTGCGTCGCCGGGGTCGTGGCGGCATGTCTCTTGCCCGAACGCCGGCAATCGACGGCGCTCGCGTGGCTGGCTTCGGCCGCGGCGCTGGCGGCGCTGCTCGCCAGTGTCGAGGTCCTGCTGCTCGATGGCGCGTTCGAGCTGCGACTATGGCCGCTGATGACGCTCGGACCGCTCAGCCTTGCTCTCGATCCTTTGTCCGCGGTCTTCGTCCTGACGGTCGCGCTCGTCTTCCTGCCGGTCTCGATTTTCTCCGCATCCTACATGGACAAGTATCTGGACAAATATAGTCTGAGATACTTCAGTGTATTGTACTATACGTTTTTGGCATCCTTAGTCTTTGTTTTGGTTGCCGATGACGTATTGTCGTTCATGGTGGCCTGGGAAGCGATGTCGGTGCTGAGCTATCTGCTGGTCAGCTATGAGCACCGGCGCACCGAGAGCACGCAGGCCGGTTTCCTGATGCTCGCCATGAGTGAAGCCGGGGCGATCGCGGTCGTCCTGGCCTTCGCGATCCTGGTCAACGCCGCCGGCCGGCTCGATTTCCCGGCCCTGCGCGCGAGCGCCGCGGCGCTCGCCGGCGCCGGCGGTCTCGCGGTGTTTCTTTTGTCGTTCTTCGGTTTTGCCGTGAAGGCCGGGCTCGTGCCGTTGAGCAGCTGGCTGCCGCGCGCGCACCCGGTGGCACCCACCAACGTCTCGGCGCTGCTTTCCGGGGTCATGGTCAATCTCGGCATCTATGGCATCCTGCGCCTCAATGCCGACCTGCTGCCGGTCGCCGATGTCGGCCGCGGCCTTTTGGTGCTGGCGATCGGCAGCCTGTCCGCCCTGGTCGGCATCCTGTATGCGACCGTGGAGAACGACCTCAAGCGCCTGCTCGCCCACAGCACGATCGAGAACATGGGGATCATCACCGCAGCGCTCGGCGCCGCGTTCGTGTTCATGGCCGCAGGCTTGCCCGCCATCGCCGCGATCGCGCTGGCCGCAGCGCTCTATCACACGATCAATCATTCGGCCTACAAGGCGCTTCTGTTCATCGGCAGCGGCTCGATCGAGGCCACGGCCGGGACGCGCGATCTCGATCGCCTGGGCGGGCTGCTTCGAGGGATGCCCTGGACCGGCGCGTTCTGGCTGGTCGGGGCGCTTTCGATCGCCGCCCTGCCGCCGTTCAACGGCTTCGTCAGCGAGTGGCTGACGCTGCAGTCGATCCTGCGCTCGGCAGCCCTGTCGTCGAGCGCGGTCAAGATCGTCTTCGCGCTGTGCGGGGCGGCGCTCGCCTTGACCGCCGGGCTCGCGGTCACCTGCTTCGTCAAGGCGTTTGCCATGGGCTTCCTCGGCATCGCCCGCTCCCGCCCGGCGGCCACGGCAGGCGAGGGGCCATGGTTACTCAAGGGATCGATGGCGCTGCTGGCAGCGATCTGCGTGCTGCTCGGGATCTTGCCGACCTACGTGATCCCGGTCTTGGACCGGGCGATCGTGCCGATGGTTCATGCCAGTGCCGCGGAGGCCCTGGTGCCGCCGTTCTTCACGGTGCCCGCGGCCGGCGATGCCGGCCTCAGCCCGGCGTTCGTCGCCGAGTTCCACGACCTTGGCGCAGAGGTCGGTCGCGGCGTGCTCCCAGGGCGCGGGCTGGTCGTCCTGCATCAGGGCGGCGAGCAGAACCCGGTGGTGTTCGCGATGTCGACCACCCTCGCGACCGTCATGCTCGCGGCGCTGCTCGCGCTCGCGTATGCCGCGTTCCGGTTGCCGACCTGGCGGCGCGCGGTGCTGACGGGTCCGACCTGGGCAGGCGGGCTGCGTTGGCTGCGATCCGAGCACACCTATACCGCGACCGGCTTTGCCAATCCGGTGCGCGTGATCTTCCACGCCGTGCTTCGGCCGACGACCATCGAGGAGACCACCGAAGCCGTCGCCTTGCATTTCCGGACCGCCATCCGCCGCGAGTACAACGAGGTTCATATCGTCGACCGGCTGCTGCTGCAGCCCGCCGTGGCCGCCATCCGGCGGCTGGCCGGGACGATGCGGCGGATGCACATCGGGCACGTCAATGCCTATGCGGCCTACGTGCTGCTCACGGTGCTGCTCGTGCTGCTCGTCGGGCGTGGCCACGACATGCTGGTCTCGCTGACCAGCAGCCTGGGCGTTCAGCTCCGCTGATGATCACCCTCAGACCGCCGCCTGCTACGGAGGTTTCCGCCTTGAAAGCCGCACGTCTCGTTCCGGGCCGGGACATCGCGCGCGATGCCTGAAGCCGGCACCCTTCTGATCTGCTCCTTGGCGTTGTCCGCCGCGGGCGCGCTCACCATGCTCGTTGCGCCGCGGCGGCCGCTGTTCGTCGGCCTCGTGGCGGCGCAAGCGCTTGCCGCTCTGGCCGCCGCGGCCATCGTGCTGGCGGGCGGCGCGCCGGTCGAACTGGCGTTGTGGCAGCTCTCGTCTTTCGGCCGTCTGGTCCTGGTCCTCGATCCGATCGCCGCCTTGTTCCTGGCCGTCACCGCGCTCGTGTTCCTGATCGGGGTCGCCTTCGCCGCGGGCGAGGTGACGCCGGCAGGCGAGGTGTCCCGTTCGGGCGCCTTTGGGGCACTCTATCAGCTGCTGCTCGCAGCGATCGTGCTCGTCCTGGCCGCCGGCGACATCGTCTCGTTCATGATCGGCTGGGAGCTGATGTCGCTGCTGATCTTCGCGCTCATCACCTTCGAGAACGGGAAGCGCAGCGCCGGTCGCGCGGGCTACGTCATGCTCGCGATGAGCGAGGCGGGCACGATCGCCGGCCTGATCGGGCTGCTGCTGCTCGCGGGCGTCGCCAATGGCATCGAGTTCGCAGCCCTGCGCGGGCTTCCTGGTCTCGGTGGCGGCCTCCGATGGGCGGTGTTCCTGCTGACCTTCTTCGGTTTCGGGGTCAAGGCCGGCCTGCTGCCGGTCAACCAGTGGCTGCCGGATGCCTACGTCGTGGCACCACGCGGCTTCGCGCCGGTGCTCGCGGGCGCGACCACCAATCTCGGCATTTACGCGATCCTCAGGGTCAACGCCGATCTGCTGCCGCCGATCTCGCTCGGGCCCGGCCTGGTAGCCCTCGTGATCGGCAGCCTGACGGCGCTGGTCGGCATCCTGTACGCGACCATCCAGACCGATCTCCGACGGATGCTCGCGCACAGCTCGATCGAGAACATGGGGATCGTGATCGCAGCGCTCGGCGCCGGTCTCGTGTTCGCCGCCGCCGGGCTCGGCGTGATCGCCGGCATGGCGCTGATCGCCGCCCTCTACCACCTGGTCAACCACGCTTTCTACAAGGCGCTGCTGTTCACCGGCGCCGGTGCCATCGACGACCGGGTCGGCACGACCGACATGGACCGGCTCGGCGGCCTGATCCACCGCATGCCCTGGACCGCCGGCCTGTTCCTTCTCGGCGTGCTCGCGATCGCCGCACTGCCACCCTTGAACGGCTTCGTCTCCGAATGGCTGACGCTCCAGACCCTGCTGCGCGCGTCGCTGCTGCCCTCGAGCGTGGTCAAGATCGTCTTCGCGCTCTCGGGCGCGCTGCTGGCCCTGACCGCGGGCCTCGCCGTCACCTGCTTTGCCAAAGCCTTCGCGATGAGCTTCCTCGGCATCGCGCGCTCGCCCGAGGTGGCCCGGATCCGGGAAGGCCGGACGAGCGCCCGCAGACCGATGGCGGCGCTCGGCCTGCTGTGCGTGCTGCTCGGCGTCCTGCCGACCTATGTGGTGCCGTTGATCGATCGGACGGTCGCGCCGATCGTCCATGCCAGCGCCACCGAAGCGCTGGTGCCGCCGTTCTTCGCGCCGCAGCAGGCCGGACAGGAAGGGATCGCGCCCGAGTTCATGGCCGAGTTCCATGATCTGGGTGCTCAGGTCGGCCGGGGCAGCCTGCCCGGCCGCGGCCTCGTGGTCCTGCACCGGGGCGGCGCTTCGAACCCGGTCGTGTTCGCGATGTCGACCTCCTACACCGTGCTGATGCTGGCGGCGCTGCTGGCGCTCGCCTGGATCGTGTTCCGGCTGCTGACGCTTGGGAGGAAGGTCACCCGGCGGGCGGCCTGGGCCGGCGGGCTGCGCCGCCTGCGGCCGGGCATCACCTATACGGCGACCGGGTTCTCGAACCCGGTGCGGGTGGTCTTCCATGCCCTGCTGCGGCCGGCGACCATCGAGGATTTCGACCGAGGCGGTCGCGCTGCATTTCCGGATGGCGGTGCGCCGCGAGTACGACGAGGGCCACCTGCTCGACCGGCTGGTCCTGATGCCCGCCGTGACCAGCCTGCGGTCGCTGGCGAGCCTGCTCCGGCGCATGCACATCGGTCAGGTCAACGCCTATGCCGCCTACGTGCTGCTGGCGCTGCTGCTGGCCCTCGCGGTCGGGGTCGGCGGGCTCTGAGGCGCTCGGCCCCGCCGGATTTCCCTGCCTCGACGATGTTGGCAGCCGCGTGCGAACGGAGCAGGATCGGGCGGATTCGGCAGGATCGCAGGATACACGACCACCGCCGGTCTGCTTGATGGGTCGGGCGGGACAGTCGGGACCGGGGGCCACCTCGGTCCTCGAGGGGCGGACGACCATGCAGCCGAGACTCGCCGTGTTCGTCGCCGACGACGGCGCCAAACTGACGCAGTTCGACGAGTGAACGGTGACGCGCCGCCGAGCCGCGGCGCTGCTATCATCCGCAGAGCTTCCGGCTTCACCCGAAGGTCGGGGAATCGTCATGGACAGGCTCAAGGACAAGCGTGCCCTGATCACCGGCGGCACCAGCGGCATCGGCCTCGCGACCGCCAGGCGCTTCCTGGCAGAGGGTGCGAGGGTCGCGGTCACCGGCACCAATCCCTCGACCCTCGAGGCAGCGCGGGCCGAGCTCGGCGAGGGCGTGACGGTGATCCGCGCCGATGCCGGCGAGGTCGCCGCCCAGCGCTCGGTCGCGTCGACCGTCAAGGAGCTGTTCGGCGCCCTCGACATCCTCTGCGTCAATGCCGGGATCGGCGATTTCCGGCCGCTCGAGCAGATCGACGAGGCCGCCTTCGACCGCTCGGTCGCCGTCAACCTCAAGGGCCCGTTCTTCCTGGTGCAGGCGTTGCTGCCGGTCTTCGCCAATCCCGCCTCGATCGTGCTCAACACCTCGATCAACAATCGCATCGGCATGCCCAATACCACGACCTACGCGGCGACCAAGGCCGGGCTCGCCTCGCTCGTGCGCACGCTCTCGGGCGAGCTGATCGGCCGCGGCATCCGCGTCAACGCGGTCAGCCCCGGCCCGACCGCGACCCCGATGCACGAGAAGCTCGGCCTCGTCGGCGCCAATCTCGACGCTCTGGTGGGCCAGATCCCCCTCGGGCGCCGCGGCCACCCCGACGAGATCGCCCAGGCGATCCTGTTCCTCGCCTCCGACGAGGCCGCCTTCGCAGTCGGCAGCGAGCTCGTGATCGACGGCGGGATGACCAATCTCTGAGGTACCGCAACTCACCAAACTGCGGCATGAGGGAGGAAGATCATCATGGACGACCTCTGGCGGCATCGCAGGTGATCGTCTGAACTTCCGGACCGTCGCCGCGGCTCACAACTGGGGGCGATGAGGGCTACGGCCGGAAAACCGAGCTTGACGGAGAGAGACCTTCGATGGACCTGGACCCTCTGTTCCTCTCCCGCCTGCAGTGGAGCTGGGTGATCGCCTGGCACATCCTGCTCCCCGCCTTCACGGTCGGGCTTGCCTCCTACATCGCCGTCCTCGAGGGCCTCTACTTCCTCACCGGCAAGGAGATCTGGTTCCGCCTCTCGCGCTTTTGGACCCGCATCTTCTCGGTCTCGTTCGCCATGGGCGTTGTGTCCGGGATCGTCATGCCGTTCCAGTTCGGCACCAACTGGTCGCGCTTCTCCGATGCCGCCGCCAACGTCATCTCGCCGTTGCTCGCCTACGAGGACCTGATGGCCTTCTTCCTCGAGGCGACCTTCCTCGGCGTGCTCCTGTTCGGCCGCAAGCTGGTGCCGGCCTGGGCGCATTTCTTCGCCGCCTGCATGGTGGCGCTCGGCACGCTGTTCTCCTCGTTCTGGATCCTGGCGGCCAACAGCTGGATGCAGACGCCTGCCGGCTACGAGATCCGCGATGGCCGCTTCTTCCCGACCGACTGGCTCGCGATCATCTTCAACCCGTCGTTTCCCTATCGGCTAGCCCATAACGTCAGCGCCTTTTACGTGACCACCGGCTTCGTCGTGCTCGGGGTCGGCGCCTGGCTGGTGCGCCGCGGCGGCTTCGGGCGTGATGGCCGGCTCATGGTCGGGATGGCGCTCGGCTTTCTGTCGCTGTTCGTGCCGCTCCAGATTTTCCTGGGCGACCTGCACGGCCTCAACACGCGCGACCACCAGCCGGCCAAGCTCGCGGCGATGGAGGGCCGCTGGGAGACCCTGGCGCCCGCCCCTCTGACCCTGTTCGGCATTCCCGACCAGCAGGCCGAGCGGACGGACTATGCCGTCGACATCCCCTGGCTCGGCAGCCTGATCATCACCCACTCCTTGAACGGCGAGATCAAGGGCCTGAAGGACTGGCCGCCCGACGAGAGGCCGCCGGTCTGGCCGGTGTTCTTCGCGTTCCGGATCATGGTCGGCATCGGCTTCCTGATGCTGGGCGTGGTCGCGCTGGGCTGGGTGCTCTGGTGGCGCGGCCGGCTGTTCGAGACCGACTGGTTCCTCCGGCTCTGCCAGTGGGTGGCGCCACTCGGCTTCGTCGCGGTGATCGCCGGCTGGACGACCACCGAGGTCGGACGCCAGCCCTGGACCATCTACGGCCTGCTGCGCACGTCCCAGTCGGTGTCGCCGTCGCTGACCGGACCCGACGTGCTCTGGTCGCTGCTCGCCTACATGGTCGTCTATCTGATCATGTTCCCGGCCGGCGTCGCCGTGATGGCGCGGCTGGTCCGCGAGGGCCCGGTTGCCCAGACGACGCCGGATGAGCCGGTCGAAGGCGTGCAGCGCAAAGTCCCCTTGCCGACGACGGCGGAGTAAGGGCGATGGGCGGCGGTCTGCTCGATCTGGTCCTGATCTGGACGGCGATCATTGCGCTCGGCGTGTTCCTCTATGTCCTGCTCGACGGCTTCGACCTCGGGGTCGGCATCCTCTACGGCTTCGCCCCCGAGGCGGACAAGAGCACGGTCATGAACGCGGTGGCACCGGTCTGGGATGGCAACGAGACCTGGCTGATCCTGGGCGGCGTCGCATTGCTCGCGGTCTTCCCGCTGGCGTTCGCGATCATCATCCCGGCGGTCTACTTTCCCGTGCTCCTGATGCTGCTGGCGCTGATCTTCCGCGGCGTCGCGTTCGAGTTCCGCTTCAACAAGCCCTGGATCACCCGGTTCTGGGCGCAGGGCTTCTGCTTCGGGTCGACCCTCGCGACCTTCGCCCAAGGGGCGGTGCTCGGGGCCTTCATCCAGGGCTTCGAAGTCCAGGGCCGCCAGTTCGCCGGCAGCTCCTGGGACTGGCTGACGCCGTTCTCGGTGCTGACCGGGGTTGCGCTGATGCTCGGCTACGGCCTCCTGGGCGCGGGCTGGCTCGTGATCAAGACCGAGGGTGAGCTCCAGGCCTGGGCGCGGCGCATGGGCCGGATCTGCCTGATCGGCGTGCTCGCCGCGATCCTGATCGTCAGCCTCTGGACCCCGCTCGCCGACCCGGACATCGCTGAGCGCTGGTTCTCCTGGCCGAACCTCCTGTTCCTCGCGCCGGTACCGATCCTGACCGCCCTGATCGCCTACGCCGCCTGGCGTGCGCTCGCCGGCTGGGGCGGCGATGTGGCACCGTTCGCGGCCGCGGTCGGCCTGTTCCTCATGTCCTATCTCGGCATCGCCATCAGCCTCTGGCCGATGATCGTGCCGCGCCACTTCACCCTCTGGCAGGCGGCGTCATCGGAGGACACGCAGGCGTTCTTGCTGATCGGCACGCTGTTCCTGCTGCCGATCATCCTGATGTACACGGCCTGGTCCTACTGGGTCTTCCGCGGCAAGCTGCGCGGCGATGTCGGCTACCACTGATCGGCTGGCCGTCGACCCAAATCGCCAGGCTGGCTGCGCTCGTCGGGCCCGGGAGGAAAGCTGCTTGATCGCCACGTGCCCGCTGCGTAAGCTCGCTCAGTCGAAGATCAATACCCGCGGGGTCCCGGATCGCCAGCTGAGAAGAAGCTAGAGCGGCACTGCCTCGAAACGCTGGGCTGCATGCGGCGCGGCGAGAAATCTCTCCAGGGCGGCCTGGCACCAATGCGTAGCCCGCGATTGGGACACCGAGATGAATGGCCACAGTCCATCCGATGACGATGTCGACAAGATCATGCTGCTCGCGACCAATGCCGACAGCAAATATCATGTGGGAATATTTCCGAAGTAACTACGGGCAGAGCACGAGAAAACCGGCCGGAGACGCCAGTCCATGAGGGTTCGAGGTGACGGCGAGACCGCTGATGATTTGCGGCCGCGCGCCATGATGATTGCAGCGCGGGCGGCGCCCAAGCGGCGGGCGGCCGGGCTTTGGATGTTCTGGTGGGGGGTTCTGATCGGCGCGCCGATCATGCTGATCGGCTCGCTGTCGGTCGGGCGCTACGGGATTCCCTTCCCGCACGTGATGGCGATCCTGCTGAGCCACCTCGTGCCGGTCGACGTCAGCTGGTCGCTGCCCGAGCAACGCGTGGTGGAGCTGATCCGGCTGCCGCGGGTGCTGGCGGCCTGCCTGGCCGGCGCCGGACTGGCGATCGCCGGAGCGTCACTCCAGGGCGTGTTCCGCAATCCGCTGGTCGGCCCGCAGATCATCGGCGTGTCGTCCGGCGCGGCGTTCGGTGGCGCGCTCGCGATCCTTCTGTTCGGCAGCGCCGCAATGACCGTGGCGCTCGCCTTCATCGGCGGCCTCGCGGCGATTGCGATCGTCTATCTGATGAGCCGGGTCTCGGGGCGCGCGCCGATGCTGTTGCTCGTGCTCGCCGGCGTGGTGACCAGCGCGTTCTTTTCCGCCCTGATCTCGCTGCTCAAATACGTCGCCGATCCGGACAACACGCTACCCGCGATCGTCTATTGGCTGATGGGCAGCTTCGCCAGCATCGGCTGGCCCGATCTCGCGATCCTGCTCGGTCCGATCGGGCTGGGCGCGGCGCTCACCTACGGCTTGCGATTTCGCATCAACGTCTTGTCGCTCGGCGAGGAGGAGGCGCAGGCGCTGGGGGTTCCGGTCGAGCGGACCCGGTGGCTCATCCTCGGTGCCGTCGCCCTGATCTCCGCCGCCGTCGTGGCGGTCGCCGGCGTGGTCGGTTGGGTCGGCCTGGTCGTGCCGCATTTTGCGCGCATGATCGTCGGGCCGGACCACAAGGTCCTGCTGCCGGCCGCCGCCGCGATCGGCGCGCTCTATCTGGTTCTGATCGACGATGTCGCGCGGACCGCCACGGCCGCAGAGATCCCGCTCGGCATCATCACCGCCATCATCGGCGCGCCCGTGTTCGCCCTGCTGCTGCGCCGCAGCCATGCCGGGGGCTGGCGGAATGATTGAGGTCGAAGATGCCGGCATGGCCTTCGGAGGGAGATGGATCTTCCGGCGCCTGTCGTTCGCGGTTCCAGGCGGTGAGACGGTCGCCATCCTCGGCCGTAACGGACGTGGCAAGACGACGCTGCTGCGGGCGCTTTTGGGCCTCCAGCCGTGGTCGGAGGGGCGCGCGAAGATTTCTCGGCAGCATCGGCTACGTGCCGCAGAGCGCCAGCGTTCCGTTCGCCTATTCGGTCCTCGATCTGGTGTTGATGGGCCGGGCACGGCATCTCGGGATGTTCGCGGTGCCGGGCGAACCGGACTATCGCGCCGCGCGGGCCGCGCTCGAGGCGCTCGACATGCTCGCCTTCGAAGGCCGCCGGGTCGATGAGCTGAGTGGTGGCGAGCGCCAACTCGTCATGATCGCACGCGCCCTGGCCTCCGAATGCGATGTCATGATCCTTGATGAGCCTACTTCCTCTCTCGATTTTCACAATCAGGATGTCATTCTTTCAACCATTCGACGAGTTGCCCGCGACAGTGGCCTGACGGTCGTTTTTGCGTCACACTATCCACAACATGCGATCCACGTGGCTGACAAGGCCCTCCTGATGTATGACGTCGACGACTACTCTTTCGGGGCGACGACCTCGGTCATGACCGAGGAAGCGTTGGGTCGACTCTACGATATTCCGATGCGCAAAGTGTACTTGAGCCGCGGCGACCAGCGCATTGCCAGCATGGTACCGGTGTTCTCCTAAGTCGAGGCGGCAGAATACTAATAAACCGCAGGTCGTGACGGGGCCGGACGTTTGACAGGCGCACTGCGTCGAATTATCGTGCCCTTGATCCGTGAAAAATCGCAGGGGGGCGACGATGCGGTACCCGACCGAGCACCACGAGCGCCCGATCGACCTCAGCGATATGCGTGCTCTGAACCGCGCTTGCCGGCGTCTGGGACGGCAAGGACCCCGGCTCGACCGCCCTGCGGTCGCACCGATTCGGGCGGCCCGGGCGCCACGCCTCCTGGCGGCGACGTTCGCTCTGCTGTGCTCGATGGCACCCGCCGCCATAGGACATGCGCAAGCGCAGGATGGGGCGACCGACCTTCTGAACGCGCTCAACGTCGGAAACCTTGAGAGCGCCGGGCCGGGCTTTGGTGGCGGCAGGCGTCACTTTCCGTACTGCAGCCTGGCGTACGATCTGCCGGCAGACGTCGGGCCGGCGCGCCAGCTGGCGTTCGATCGGCTGTCCTGGAAATCCTTTCTGGCGCTCAACGCCCCGGGCGTGGGTCGGCGCGTCAGCCGGCACGGCGACAACGAGACGCAGTGGGCGAAATGGTCGTCGACCGACGACTTGATTCAATGCCAGCTGCATCCCAAGACGTGCGTCTGTCCCAATGGCGATTGCTCGGTCTCCGGCTCTCACTACTATCCGCCGAAATGTCGGGAGATCGAGGGCTATCAAAACTACCGGGCCCTGGCCGAGCTCAGCAAGGTCGACGACACCTTTCTTCAAGCGGCCAACGGCAGCCTCTCGAACGATCCGGTCCTGGATGCCAAAGGAAAATTTCTGCGCTTCGAGATTCTGGTGAGCCCGGCGACTTATGATTTCGTCGTCGAGAACCAGTACTTCGACCAGACGGTCCTGACCGGGCTCCAGCAACCGGTGAATTTTCCCTGCGGCGAGCGTTCCTACACCGGTGGCGACCCGGCCGACCCACGGGAGGGCGCCATCGTGCTCAAGCTCGCGTGGATGGAGTTGGGCTCGCCCGGCCACCCGAACCACTTCCGTCGACCGAAGGGCCGGGACTTCCACACCGAAGATGTGCTCGTCTATACGCCCGCCTATCGGGACAGCACCGGCGAGGCCTCCTGCAAGCTGGAGCGGCTGGCGCTGGTGGGCATGCACATCGCGCACAAGACGGTCAAGCAGCCCAAGTGGATCTGGTCGACGTTCGAGCACCGCCGCAACGCCCCGGATTGCACCAGCCTGCCGCCGGCGGGCGACAAGGAGGGCAGCGGCCCGAGCACCAGCTGCCCGGCTTCGGTCCGGCGCGACTACAACTTCTTCCCGGCCTCCTGCTCCGAGGACGGCAGCGACCCGCAGGCCTGCCAGACCTGCAATGCGGCTCCCCAATCGAACGCCCTCGACGCCACCGCGTGCACGAACCCGGACGTCGCGGGCGACACCGGCTGGTGCCTCGATCTGCCACCGGCGGCAGAGGCCGGCGTCTCCAAGATCTGCCGGCAGATCCCGATCGCCGCCAACTATCCGACGGCGGCTCTGCTCAATGGCGCCTGCGCGCGCCGACTCGGTCGGCGATCGGCCTGGCAGAACTACGAGCTGATCTCGACCCAGTGGTTCGACGTCCCCTCGGACGTCTGTCAGACGGGATCAACGGCCACTCCGCGCGATTCGATCCAGCCGCAGGTCGACATCGCGGGCAATGGGCAGTCGACGCGTCCGTTCCTCGGCAACACCTCGATGGAATCCTACGTCAGGTCGAACTGCATGGGCTGTCATTCCAACGCCACGGTCGAAGAGAATCCGAACAAAGTCGGCACTGATCTGATGTATTTCCTGCAACTGGAGGTGTCGGCGGCCGCGGGCGGGGAGCTCGGCGGATTGCGTTGACGGTCGAGCGCGTGCCACGGCCTCCGGGGGCCTCCGGCCTATACCCACGCTGATCGAGCGCGAAGGGTGGCGGCGCGCTGCTCCGCTTGCCCGCCACCGCAAACGAACGAACCCGAGAATTGAGCCGGAACCACAGAGTTGGAGTTGCGGACCGCGTAGCTTTGGAAGCCATCCAGGACCGTTGAGGTCGGGCGTGGACGCCACGGCGCCGCTGGACCGGGCCGGGGCATTGGCGCAGGCGGCGCGCGGCGCTACGGTGCGGCACCATAGGAAACGGAAGTTGCGCCCGATGACCGCCACCGTCCGTCCGCGCCGCAGCGTGCTCTACATGCCGGGCTCGAACGCGCGCGCGCTCGAGAAGGCGCGGTCGCTGCCGGCGGACGGGCTGATCCTCGACCTCGAGGACGCGGTCGCACCCGACGCCAAGGATGCCGCGCGTGCCCAGGTCGCGGCCGCGGTCCGGGCGGGCGGCTATGCGCCGCGCGAGGTCATCATCCGGGTCAACGGCCTCGCCACCCCCTGGGGCCATGCCGACCTCGTCACGGCCGCCACGGCCGGCGCCGATGGCGTGCTGCTGCCCAAGGTCGAGAGCGCGGACGCAGTCCGGCAGGCGCTGGCCGTGCTCGATCGGGCCGGGGCGCCTTCGGATCTCGCCCTCTGGTGCATGATGGAGACGCCCCGCGGTATGCTGCAGGCGGCCGAGATAGCCGCCGCGAGCCCGCACCTCGGCGGCCTGGTGATGGGCACCTCCGACCTCGCGAAAGAGCTGCATGCGGCCCACACCACCCTTCGCCTGCCGCTGCTGACCGGACTTGGCCTCTGCCTGCTGGCGGCGCGCGCCTATGGTCTTGCGATCCTCGATGGCGTCTTTCTCGACCTTCAGGACGAGGCGGGCTTCGAGGCCGCCTGCCGGCAGGGGGCAGAGCAGGGCTTCGACGGCAAGACCCTGATCCACCCGCAGCAGATCGGCCCCGCCAATCAGGCCTTCGCGCCGAGCGCGGCCGAGGTCGCGCAGGCGCGGCGGATCATCGAGGCGCACGCGGCCGCCCGCGCCAAGGGCCAGGGCGTGGTCCTCCTCGACGGCCGGCTGATCGAGGAGCTGCACGTGAGCGAGGCCAAGCGCCAAGTCGCGTTCGCCGAGGCGATCGCGCTGCCCGCCGGTTAGGCGCCCGCGGCGCTCACTTTTGGAGCGGTACCTTGGTCAGCGAGCGGACGTCGAGCATCTTGACGCACTCGAGCGAGGTGCCGGCGCCGTCCTCGCACCACGGCACGTCGTTGACCAGGATGCTGCCGATGCCGTCGCAGGCCTGGTCGTCGAGCAGGAACGACGCCACCGTCTTCTTGTCGGCGTACAAGGGCGCCATGTCGAGCAGCAGCTGCTTGCTGTACACGCCCTTCGGATCGAACAGGATCAGGTCGACGCGGAAGCGGTCGAGCTCGTGCCCGGTGTGGTTGTCGAACACGAACACCGAGCGGCAGCCCTGGTCGGTGTCGTCGAGCTTGTTCAGCTCGATGTTGAGATTGCCGTCGGCGGCGGCCGCGGGCGGCGCCAGGAGACGGACGCCGACGAACGCCGCCGCCAAGGCGAGCGCGCCTCGGCCGGGTCGAGCGCAATGCGAGCCGGTATTCATGAACGGTCTTTCGCGCCGCGAGCGGGTGCCCATTTGTTTCAGCCAGTTGGTGAGCGGCAGGCAAGAAGCATACCGCTACTTTGGCGTTTACACATAGCCTGCGCCGCTGTCTAGAGGATCGATTGTCGCTCAATGGTTGAAAATTGGATGCAGTTGCGCCAGACGGTTGGTATCGACTACCGAATGGAGATCTTCGGCGCCCCAGCGCCGCCCCGCAATCGACAGGATCGGCAGCCGCCATGAGCAAGACCGTCGCCGGCCGCTTCTTCGAGGACTTCCAGCTCGGCGAGGAGATCCAGCACGCCACGCCGCGCACGGTCACCGAAGCCGACGCCACGCTTTATCTGGCGCTGACCGGCTCGCGCTTCGGTATCCACTGCTCGGCAACGCTCGCCCGCATGGCCGGGCTGCCGCGGCCGCCGCTCGAGGACCTCTTGACCTTTCACCTGGTGTTCGGGCGCACGGTCCCCGACGTCTCGCGCAATGCGATCGCCAACCTCGGCTATGCCGACGGCCGCTTCGGCGCGCTGCTGTATCCGGGCGACAGCGTCCAGGCGACCTCGCTGGTGATCGGGTTGAAGGAGAGCTCGAACCATGAGACCGGCGTGGTCTGGGTGCGCACCCGCGGGCTCAAGGAGGACGGCCGCCAGCTCCTCGAGTACGTCCGCTGGGTGCTGGTCAAAAAGCGCGACCCGGGCGGCCCGGCGCCGGCCCCGGTGGTGCCGGATCTGCCCGACCACGTCGCGCCGGCGCGGCTTTCGGTGCCGCCCGGCCTGCGCCCGCGGCACTTCGACCGGGTGCTGTCCGGCGCGCTCGAACGTCTCGACAGCTACCAGGTCGGCGAGCGGATCGATCACGTCGATGGCGTGACCGTCGACGAGGCCGAGCACCGGCTCGCGACCCGCCTCTACCAGAACCCGGCCGGGGTCCACTTCAACGCCCACCGCGAGCGCACCGGCCGGTTCGGCCGCTGCCTGGTCTATGGCGGCCACGTCCTCTCGATCGCCCGGGCGCTCTCGTTCAACGGCCTCGGCAACGTCCTGCACGTGATCGCGATCAACGGCGGCCGGCACGCCAATCCGGTGTTCGCGGGCGACACCATCTATGCCTGGTCGGAGGTGCTGGACCGGGCCGAGCTGCCGGGCCATCCCGATCTCGGCGCGCTCCGCCTGCGCCTGGTCGCGACCAAGGACCGCCCCTGCGAGGATTTTCCGTACCAGAACGCCGAGGGTAAGTACCTGCCCGAGGTCGTGCTCGACTTCGACTACTGGGGCATCCTGCCTAAGTGACGCCGGCCGGCGTCCAGCGGTGAGGTCAAGGACATGAGCATCCATCCGGCAAAGTTCGGGATCGCCTTCGGCATCGTCTATGCGGTCGTGTTCTTCCTCTATGGCGTGCTCGCCGCGCTGTTCGGCTGGGGGGCCGCGATGGCGGAGATCATCGGCAGCTTCTATCCCGGCTTCGGACCAACGCTCGGCGGCGCGCTGATCGGGGCATTCTGGGGCTTCGTGGTCGGCTTCGTCTTCTTCGCCGCAGGCGCCTGGATCTACAATCGCCTGCTCGGCGGCGCCGACCGGCCCTAGGCAAGGGGGCGCCCTTAGCGAATGAGGTCGATCTGGACGCCCACCGCATCGGCCACCCCGAGCCAGCCGCGATCGGCCGTGATCGCGGGCAGACGTAGCGCCCTGGCGAGCGCGAGGCAGGCGCGGTCGGCGAGCGACAGCCCGGCGCTGCGGGTCATGGGACGAAGGTGCCCTGCTGCCAGCGCCGCCGTCAGGTCATGTCCGCGGACGTCCAGCTGCAGCTCGGCGATGATCTCGTCAACCCTGGCCTCCATCATGCCGAGGTCACGCAGCTTGGAAACGACCTCGCCAAGGTTGACGGCGGACGCCGTGCCGCCGGGCACGTACGGCTCCACCCGCTCGGCGCCCGGCTCTTCCAGGATCAGGGCGAGGATGGCCGAGGCATCGAGGACGGCGTCAGCCATCCCGCTCTTCCCGGCGCGCCTCCGCGCGGCGCTCCAGAATCAGCTCATCGGACGCGAGCCGGCCCTTGGGCTTGTAGGGACGGGCCAGGCGGCGGATGTGTTCGAGCGTCTGGGCCGGGGTGCGCAACCGGACCGCGTCGTCGTCGATCGTAAGGACGACCTCGGTCGCCCCCTTCAGGCCGAGCGCCCGCCGCACCTCGGCCGGAAGATGCATGCGTCCGGTTTTGGAGATCTTGACCGTAAGCGACCTCATACCCCAAATCTTCAATCGGACCCTGACATGCCATTCAGGGCACAGTGTCCCGCCTGGGGTCAATCGGAATCGCTGATCCGCCTCAGCCGCCGGCGTGTGAGCCGCCGGCGTTGACTCGGCTTTACCCGCGACTATGCTCCTGTGCAGTTGCGAAAGCCGCCCCGCCCGGGCGGTCCGGAGAGCGTCATGGCCCGATCCGAGCGGCCGCTGTCGCCGCATCTGCAGATCTATCGCTGGTACCTGACGATGGCGCTCTCGATCGGCCATCGCGTCAGCGGCATCGGCCTCGCGCTCGGCCTCCTGCTGCTGACCTGGTGGCTGCTGGCGCTGGCGAGCGGGCCCGAGGCCTTCGCGATCGTGCAGTCGGTGATGCACTCCTGGCTCGGCGTGCTGGTGCTGTTCATCTACACGTTCGTCCTGCTCTATCATCTCGGCAACGGCATCCGCCATCTGGTCTGGGATGCCGGCTATGGCTTCGACATCGAGGTCGCCGCCCGCTCGGGCATCGCCGTGCTGGTGTTCGCCGGCGTCGCGACCATCCTGGTCTGGCTCGTGCTCGCGATCGCCGGCTGAGGGGACGGGCATGAGCGCGCGATCGCCGATCGCCAGGGTGCGCGGCCTCGGGGCGGCGCGGGAAGGGGTCGGCCATTGGAGCCGGCAGCGGCTGACCGCGATCGCCAACGTCCTGCTGGTGGCCTGGTTCCTGTTCAGCGCCATGGCCCTGGCCGGCGCCGGTTATGCCGAGGTGCGGGCGTGGCTCGCCGCGCCGCTGTCGGCGAGCCTGATGATCCTCTTGATCATCTCGACCTGCTATCACGCGCGCCTCGGCCTGCAGGTCGTGGTCGAGGACTACGTGCATCGCGAGCCCGGGCGGCTCGCGGCGGTGATCGCGATCCCGCTGATCATGACCGCGCTCGCAGTGACCTGTATCGTCGCGGTGCTGAAAGTCTCCATCGGAAGCTGACTGCCATGACCAAGGCCTACCCGATTGTCGATCACGAGTACGACTGCCTGGTCGTGGGCGCCGGCGGTTCCGGCCTGCGGGCGGTGGTCGGCATGGTCGAGGCGGGGCTCAGGACCGCCTGCGTCTCCAAGGTCTATCCGACCCGCTCGCACACCGTGGCCGCCCAGGGCGGTGTGGCGGCGGCGCTCGGCAACATCGCCGAGGACGACTGGCGCTGGCACATGTACGACACGGTCAAGGGCTCCGACTGGCTCGGCGACCAGGACGCGATCGAGTACATGTGCCGCGAGGCGGTCCCGGCGGTGCTCGAGCTCGAGCACTACGGCCTGCCGTTCTCACGCACGCCCGAGGGCAAGATCTATCAGCGGCCGTTCGGCGGCCACATGGCCAAGTTCGGGGCCGGGCCGCCCGTCCACCGGGCCTGTGCCGCCGCCGACCGGACCGGCCACGCCCTGCTGCACACGCTCTATCAGCAGGCGCTCAGGCACAAGGCCGAGTTCTTCAACGAGTATTTCGCGCTCGACCTGCTGATGGACGACGACGGCGCCTGTCGCGGGGTGATCGCGCTCTGCCTCGAGGACGGCACGTTGCACCGGTTCAAGGCGCAGCTCACCGCGCTCGCGACCGGCGGCTACGGGCGAGTGTATTTCTCCTGCACCTCGGCGCACACCTGCACCGGCGATGGCAACGCCATGGTGCTGCGCGCAGGATTGCCGCTGCAGGACATGGAGTTCGTGCAGTTCCACCCGACCGGGATCTACGGCGCCGGCTGCCTGATCACCGAGGGCGCCCGCGGCGAGGGCGGCTATCTGACCAATGCCGACGGCGACCGGTTCATGGAACGCTACGCGCCCTCCGCCAAGGACCTCGCCTCGCGCGACGTGGTCTCGCGCGCCATGATGATCGAGCTGCGCGAGGGCCGCGGCTGCGGCCCCAACAAGGACTACATCGAGCTCCACCTCGAGCATCTCGACCCCGCGATGCTGCATCTGCGCCTGCCCGGGATTTCCGAGACCGCCAAGATCTTCGCCGGCGTCGATCTGACCCGCGAGCCGATCCCGGTGCTGCCGACCGCGCATTACAACATGGGTGGCATCCCGGCCAACCCCCATGCCGAGATGGTGTGCCCGAAGAATGGCGATCCCGACGCGATCGTGCCCGGCCTGATGGCGATCGGCGAAGCGGCCAGCGTCTCGGTGCACGGTGCCAACCGGCTGGGCTGCAACTCGCTGCTCGACATCGTCGTGTTCGGGCGCGCGGCGGCCTTGAGAGCGGCCACGATCGTGACCGCCGGCGGCGCTCAGAAGCCGTTGCCCGAGTTGGCCGGCGAGGCCGCCATCGAGCGCCTCGATCGGACCCGCGATGCTGCGGGCAGTCTGTCGAGCGGCGAGATCCGCCTCAACATGCAGCGCACCATGCAGGGCTATGCGAGCGTGTTCCGGACTGGCGAGGTGCTGGAGGAAGGTGCCAAGAAGCTCGCCGAGGTCGCGGACAGCCTGGCCGAGATCCGGCTGACCGACCGCTCGATGATCTGGAACTCGGACCTGGTCGAGGCGCTCGAGCTGCAGAACCTGATGCTGCAGGCGGTCGCGACCATGCATTCGGCGATCTACCGGACCGAGAGCCGGGGCGCACACGCGCGCGAGGACTTTCCCGAGCGCGACGACGTCGACTGGCTCAAGCATACGCTCTGCTGGGTCGACGGCCAGCATCGGGCGCGGCTCGGCGACCGGCCGGTGCACACCCGGCCGCTGACCAACGAGGTCGAGCCGATCCCGCCGCAAAAGCGGATCTATTGACCCCCTGCGTGCGCTCGGAAGCGAGGAGTCGCGATGGCTGAGTTCACCCTGCCGAAGAACTCGCGGGTGGTCGAGGGTACGACCCACAAGGCGGCGCCGGGCGCCAGGCGGGTCAGGACCTTCAAAGTCTACCGCTACGACCCGGAGAGTGGCGCCAATCCACGGCTCGACCGGTTCGAGATCGATCTCGACGACTGCGGCCCGATGGTCCTGGATGCCCTGATCAAGATCAAGAGCGAGGTCGACAGCGGCCTGACCTTCCGCCGCTCCTGCCGCGAAGGCGTGTGCGGCTCCTGCGCCATGAACATCCACGGCCGCAACACGCTGGCCTGCACCGCCGCGATCGAGGACGTCGACGGCGAGGTCGCGGTCTACCCGTTGCCGCATATGGCCGTGATCAAGGATCTGGTGACCGATTTCTCCGACTTCTGGGCGCAATACGAGACGATCCGGCCCTGGCTGCAGACCGAGTCGGCGCCGCCCGAGCGCGAGCGCCGCCAGGACCCGGCGGATCGCGCCCGCCTGGATGGCCTCTGGGAGTGCATTCTCTGCGCCTGCTGCTCGACCAGCTGCCCGTCCTACTGGTGGAACAGCGACCGGTTCCTGGGGCCGGCCGTGCTTCTGCAAGCCTATCGCTGGCTCGCAGACTTGCGCGACGAGCATGCCGGCGAACGGCTGGACGCGCTCGAGGATCCGTTTCGCCTCTACCGTTGCCATACCATCATGAACTGCGCCAACACCTGCCCCAAGGGCCTGAACCCGGCCAAGGCGATCGCCGGGATTAAGAAACTGATGGTTGAACGTAAGGTCTAATCATTCAATCAGATTGGATCTTGCACAGGCTGTGGAAAACCGGTACCCCTTAAGGGGTGAACATAAGCCGGAAACGGCACCGCTCTTAGAGCATCACTCGCTGGGGAGGCTTCGGCCTCCTTTTTCTTTATCTCCTCGAGGTTGAAGCGGACGCGGCGGCACCGCCGCCAACGGTTCATGGCGTCAGCGTGGACGTTAACCATTCATTAAGCCCGATGGGCGACCCTCCGGAGACTTGCCACTCGGAGGATCGTGATGGCCGAGATCACCAAAGCCGGCCCCTATGCAGCTCGGCTGGCGGTCATCGATGCGGATGACGAGCGCTGGTCGGTGCCCCAGACGGCGATGTTCGTCACCGTTGCGAGCGGTGGCTTGTGGGCCCTGATCCTGCTCGGGGTGCGCTGGCTGATCGGCTAGCCCTCCCGCTCGGCATCAGCCCACCCGCTTCGCACCGAGCCAATCTGGCTGGCGACCGTGCCAGCCGCTTCAAGCGGCGCTCGTGGCTAGGCTAGTCCATGGCGTGGACGATCCCCTCGGTCATCTTCTTGGCATCGCCGAACAGCATCATGGTGTTGTCCTTGTAGAACAGGGTGTTGTCGATGCCGGCGTAGCCGGGGGCCATCGAGCGCTTGACGAAGAAGACCGCCTTGGCCTTGTCGACGTCGAGCACCGGCATGCCGTAGATCGGCGAGCTCGGATCGTCCTTGGCGGCCGGGTTGGTGATGTCGTTGGCGCCGATCACGTAGGCGACGTCCGCGCTCTGGAAGTCGCTGTTGACCTCCTCCATCTCGAACACGACGTCGTAGGGCACGTTGGCCTCGGCGAGCAGGACGTTCATGTGCCCGGGCATGCGCCCGGCGACCGGGTGGATCGCGAACTTCACGTCGACGCCTTCGTGGACGAGCTTGTCCATCAGCTCGCGCACCGCATGCTGAGCCTGCGCCACCGCCATGCCGTAGCCCGGCACGATGATTACCGAGCGCGCGTTCTTCATGATGAAGGCGGCATCGTCGGCCGAGCCCGGCTTGACCACCTTGTCGCCGGTATCGGCGGCCGCCGCCCCGGTCTCGCCGAAGCCACCCAGGATGACGCTGATGAACGAGCGGTTCATCGCGTGGCACATGATGTAGCTGAGGATCGCGCCCGAGGAGCCGACCAGGGCGCCGGTGACGATCAGCATCGGGTTGTTGAGGGTGAAGCCGATGCCGGCCGCCGCCCAGCCGGAGTAGGAATTCAGCATCGAGATCACGACCGGCATGTCGGCGCCGCCGATCGGGATGATCAGGAGGAAACCGATCGCGAAGGCGAGCAGCATCATCAGCCAGAAGGCGGCATGGCTCTCGCCGGCGACGAAGATGATCAGAAGCAGGACGATCAGGGCGGCGATCCCGGCGTTGATCAGATGGCGTGAGGGCAACAGGATCGGCGCGCTGCGCATCAGCGCCTGCAGCTTGGCAAAGGCGATCACCGAGCCCGAGAAGGTGATCGCGCCGATGATCACGCCGAGCCCCATCTCGAGCCGGCTCTCCCCCCTGATCGCGCCGCTCGGATCGGTGATCCCGAACTCGGCCGGGTTGGTCAGCGCCGCGAGCGCCACGAACACCGCCGCCATGCCGACCAGGCTGTGGAAGGCCGCGACCAGCTGCGGCATCGCGGTCATCTTGATCTGGCGCGCGATCACCACGCCCATGCCGCCGCCGATCGCGAGGCCCACGAGCAGCATGACATAACTGCCGGCACCGGCGTTCGGCAGATGGAACAGCGTGAACAGGATCGCGATCGCCATGCCGGCGATGCCGATCAGATTGCCCCGGCGCGCGGTCACCGGCGACGACAGGCCGCGCAGCGCCAGGATGAAGCAGACCGCGGCGACCAGATAGCCCAGGGCGACGACGTTGGCGCTCATGCCCGCCTCCTCAGCTGCGCCGCTTGAACATCTGCAGCATGCGCTGGGTGACCGTGAAGCCGCCGAAGATGTTGACCGCGGCCAGCACCACCGCGAGGAAGCCGATCACGGTCGAGAAGCTGAAGCCGCCCGCGCCGGTCGCGATCAGGGCGCCGACCACGATCACGCTCGAGATCGCGTTGGTCACCGACATCAACGGCGTGTGCAGCGCCGGCGTCACGCTCCAGACCACGTAGTAGCCGACGAAGATCGCGAGCACGAACACGATCAGGTTGAGGACCGTCGGGTCGATCTCTGCCATGGCTTCTTTCCGGGATGAGGTCGGGCCGAGATGGGTCAGGCGGCCTGGTCGGGGGT
This sequence comes from uncultured Alphaproteobacteria bacterium, assembly GCA_963757395.1. Classification (GTDB taxonomy): domain Bacteria; phylum Pseudomonadota; class Alphaproteobacteria; order Geminicoccales; family Geminicoccaceae; genus DATAOG01. The sequence continues at coordinate 536,526 of CAVWRK010000014.1, read as the reverse complement.
CAGGGCCGGATGAACGATTTGGCCGTCCTTGGTGATCAGGGTCCCCTTGATCAGGTCGTCGGCCTCGTCGATCTTGAGCTCTTTGGACTCGGGGTCGATCAGCAGGCTGACGAAGTTGAACAGGTTGCGGGCGTAGAGCGAGCTGGTCGCGGGCGCCAGCCGCGAGGCGACGTTGGCGTGGCCGACGATCTTGACGCCGCCCCGCTCGACCACCTTGCCGGTCTTGCTGCCCTCGACGTTGCCGCCGCTCTCGACCGCGAGATCGACCAGGACCGAGCCCGGCTTCATGCTCTCGACCATCGCCCGGCTGACCAGCCGCGGCGCCGGCCGGCCCGGGATCAGCGCGGTGGTGATCACCAGGTCCTGGGCGGCGATGTGCTTGGCGACCATCTCCGCCTGCTGCTTCTTGTCCTCGTCCGAGAGCTCCTTGGCGTAGCCGCCGGCGGTCGCCGCGTCCTCCTTGACCACGCCCACGAACTTGGCGCCCAGGCTCTCGATCTCGCCCTTGGCGGCCGGGCGGACGTCGGTCGCCGAGACCACGGCACCGAGCCGGCGCGCGGTCGCGATCGCCTGCAGGCCGGCGACGCCGGCGCCGATCACGAACACCTTGGCCGGCGGGATCGTGCCGGCCGCGGTCATCAGCATCGGCATCACCCGGTCGAACTCGGCGAGGCCGTCGATCACCGCCCGATAGCCGCCGAGATTGGCCTGGCTGGAGAGCACGTCCATGGCCTGGCCGCGGGTCGTGCGCGGCAAAAGCTCGAGCGCGAACGCGATCACGCCGGCTTTGGCGTAGGCCACGGCCTGGTCGCGGTTCTGGTAGGGGTCGAGCATGCCGATCAGGACCTGGCCGTCGCGCAGCAGCGCCATCTCGTCGAGCTCGCCCTCGCCGGTCGTCAGCGGTCGGCGCACCTTGAGCAGGACGTCGGCGTCCCGATACAGCGCCTCTGGCCCCTCGACCAGGGCCGCGCCGGCGTCGGCGAAGGCCTGATCGGCGAACCGGGCGCGGGCGCCGGCGCCGGCCTCGACCAACACCTCGACGCCCAGGCCCTTCAGCCGCTTCACGGTATCGGGTGAGGCCGCGACCCGATGCTCGCCGGGCCGGCGTTCCTTGGGGACCCCTATCTTCATCGCTCGGCGCCCTGTCCTGCTGCGCGTTCCGGCGACATCAGCGGCCACCGGCGCGCCAAACCTAACCGTTTGCCCGGGGTTCGCCTAGGGGCGGATCGACAGCGGACGAGGCGGCCCGTCGCCGGCCGAGCGCGAGGCACCTCGGCCGGCTTGACCACTCGCGCTCGGTCGCGTAGACAGCGAACCTCTATCGCACATCAATAAACCGCTGGTGTGCAAATCGTCGGTGCTGGTTTGGACAGCGGACCCCCGGGGCCCCAGCCTGTCCGTTTCGAGGGGGTGTGTCATGCCGGAGTTGGGCAGCGCTCGGCCGCGGGCCGCCGACCGCGGCTCGAAGACGGTCGGCGCCGGCCCATGTCTGGCTCGGCGGTTGCTCCTCGCTCTTGCGTTGACCCTGATCACGGCACAGTCGGCCGCGGCTGGCGAGCCGAGGCCAGCCTATCGCTTCGGCGTCTTTCCCTACCTGCCGGTGCTGAGCATCGACCGCATCTTCGGCCCGATCGCTGCCCGCTTCAGCAAAGACCTCGACCGGCCGGTCTATTTGAAGACCAAGTCGAACTTCGAGAAGTTCGCGGATGAGCTCGCCGATCAGACCTACGACATCATCTTCGTGCATCCGTTCTTCTACGTCGACGCGGCCGACAAGTACCATTATCTGGCGCTGGCGCGGCTCGATCAGCCGCTGACCGCGGTGGTCATGGTGGGAGAGAACCACAGCTGGCACGACTGGCGCGACCTGGCGGGCAAGACGCTCGCCCTGCCGCCCGAGCTGGCGGCGGTCAGCGAGATGGTCAAGGCCGCGCTGATCGATGCCGGCCTCCGGCCCGGCGTCGACGTGACACTGCAACACCACCGGACCAAGACCTCCTGCCTGGAGGCGGTCGCGCTCGGCTCGGCGGACGCCTGCGCCATCCCGCGCTTCGTTCTGGCGCAGATCGAATCGATCGCGGACATGCGGCTCCACGTCATGATCGAGACGGCACCGATCAACCACTTCGTGTTCGCCGTTCATGAACGCATGCCGGCACCGGACCGGGCCAAGCTGCTCGGCTGCATTCTTGCCTGGTCGCACAGCGAGGCAGGACGGGCCGTGCTGGCGGCCGGCGCGTGGGCGGGCTTCGTGCCGGCCCAGGACCGGGAGTACGATCAGGTCCGCCGCTACAGCATGCGGCTCAAGTCGTTCGCTCAGCAATAAGACCCGCCCCGAGAGCCCGCGGCATGTCTCTCCGGTATCGGATCGCAGCGACCATCTTCGCGCTCGAGATCGTCCTGACCGGGGCGATGCTCTGGACGACGCTCGGCCATTCGATGCGGACCATCCGCGAGCAGATCGGAACCACCGACGCGGTGACCCTGCAGCTGGTCGGCGATCTCAGCCGCTCGGCTCTCCTGACCGACGAGTTCGCCGACCTGCAGACCTTCATCGAGGCGACCCGGCGCGACCCGCGCGTCGAGGGGGTGGTGCTCGGCGACGTCCAGGGCCGGGTGGTCGCCGCCACCGATCTCGAGCCTGATCGGCACGTCGTTTCCCGAGCTGACCGCGGGCGAGCATGACTATTGGCGCCGGTCCGAGATTCGCGGCCGCGCCAGCCCGCTCGGTACGCTGGCGATCGAGTTCTCGGACTATCCGCTCGTGCTCGCCTATCGCGACACCCGCAATCTCGGCATCAGCATCGCGCTCACCGGCATGGTCGCGATCGCCGTGGTCGGGCTCGCCATGGGCTTCGTCCTGACCCGCCGGCTGACCAGCCTGGCCGCGGTCGCGGATCGGGTCGCCGAGGGCGATCGCACCGCCCGGGTCGAGGTCGCCGGCCGTGACGAGGTGGCGCGGGTCGGGCGGGCGGTCAACAGCATGGTCGCGAGGCTCGCCGCCAACCTCGAGGCGCTGCGCGCGGCGCGCGACCGTCTGGTGCAGCCGACCGAGGCGATGTCCGAGGGCTTCGCGCTCTGGGATGCCGACGAGCGGCTGGTTCTGTACAACAGCCGCCTGCGGCAGCTGTTCGGGGCCGAGGGCGAGCGGGTCGTGCTCGGCGCCCGCTTCGAGGATCTCAGCCGGATCATCTACCGGCGTCTGCTGGCGCTCGAGGATGCGCCACCGAAGCCCGAGGTCTGGCTGGCGCAGTGCCGGGCCCACCGCCGTGCGTCCTGCGGGCCATGGGAAATGCATTTTCGGGATGGCCGCTGGCTGGCGGTCAACGAGTTCCGCACTCAGGACGGCGGCACGGTCGGCATCTACACCGACATCACCGAGGCCAAGCGGCGACAGCGGGCGCTCGAGCAGGGCGAGCAGCGCCTGCAGGCGATCATGGATTCGGTGATCGACGGCATCGTGACCGTGACCGACGACGGGGTGATCGAATCCGCCAATGCCGCCGCCGCCCGGATCTTCGGCTTCGCGCCCGGCGAGCTGGTCGGGCTGGGGCTCAGCGAGCTGCTGACCACCACGACCGGGCGCGACATCGAGCGTCTGCCTCGGCCGGCGTCGGTCGACGTCACGACGCTCGCCCGGCACAGCCTGCTCGAGATGGTCGGCCGGCGCCGGGACGGGGCCACCTTCTCGATCGAGCTGTCGGTCACCGAGCTCGATCTGCATGGCCGCCGGAGCTTCATCCTGACCGCGCGCGACATCACCGCGCGCAAGGCGGCCGAGGAGCTGATCCGCTATCGCGCGACCCACGACGCCCTCACGGGGCTGCCCAATCGGGCGCTGTTCGACGATCGGCTGGCCATCGCGCTCAAGCACAGCGTCCGTCACGACGAGATGGTGGCGGTCTTGTTCCTCGATCTCGACCGCTTCAAGATCATCAACGACACGCTCGGCCATTCGATCGGCGACGCGCTCCTGGTCGCGCTCAGCCGCCGCCTGCGCGCCAGCGTCCGCGACGAGGACACGGTCGCGCGCATGGGCGGCGACGAGTTCATCTTCATCCTGCGCAGCCTGCGCAGCGCCGAGGACGCGGTCAAGCCGGCGCAGAAGATCCTCGATGCGATGCGGCCGACGTTCCACGTCCACGGCCACGAGCTCTACGTCACGGGCAGCATCGGCATCGGCCTCTGTCCAATTGATGGCGCCGAGCCCGACCAGCTGCTGAAATGCGCCGACATCGCGCTCTATCGCGCCAAGGAGCGCGGCCGCAACCGCCTGCAGCTGTACAACCCGTCCCTGAACGTCCGGGTCTTCGGGCAGATGGTGCTCGAGAAGCACCTGCGGCATGCCCTCGAGCAGGATCAGTTCCAGCTGGTCTACCAGCCCCAGATCGCCCTCGACAGCGGCCAGGTGGTCGGGGTCGAGGCGCTGATCCGCTGGCGGCACCCCGAGCTCGGCCTGGTCTCGCCGGACGAGTTCGTGCCGCTGGCCGAGGAGAACGGCCTGATCGAGCCGCTCGGCCTCTGGGTGCTGCGCACCGCCTGCCTGCAGCACAAGGCGTGGCGCCTGGCCCGCCTGCCGGGTCTGCGGCTCGCGGTCAACATGTCGGCCCGCCAGTTCCAGCGGCTCGGGTTGGAGGACCGGATCCGCGAGGTCCTGGCCGATACCGAGATGGACACCCGCTGGCTCGAGCTCGAGCTCACCGAACGCGTGCTGATGCAGGAAGGCGACAGCACGGCCAGTCTGCTCGGCCATCTGAGCGAGCTCGGGATCAGCCTGGCGCTCGACGATTTCGGCACCGGCTACTCGTCGCTCAGCCACCTCAGGCGCTTCCCGATCAAGCGGATCAAGATCGATCGCTCGTTTGTCTGCGACATCAGCACCAACGAGGGCGACGCGGCCCTGGCGCGGGCGGTGATCGCCATGGCGCACGGGCTCGGCGTCGAGGTCGTGGCCGAGGGGATCGAGAGCCTGGAGCAGCTGGCGATCCTGCGCCGCTACGGCTGCGACGAGGGCCAGGGCTACTTCCTCGGCCGGCCGGTGGTCGCCGCCGAGGTGCCGCAGCTGGTCCGCCGCCAGGGCTGGCCGCAGATCCGGAGCGCCGTCTCGGCCTGAGCCCCCCGCGTGCGAGGCTCGCAGGGCGGCGCCGGAGCGTCGCCTTCGAGCTCGGATTCACGCTCGCTTAACGGCGCTGCGCGATATCGAGCCTTCGGGCCCCGGGGGAGCGCAGAGGCCATGGCGACGGCGGTCGAGGTCATTCAGCACGTCAAGCGTGACGCCGAGTTCAATCTGCCCAGGAGCCTGCAGCTCGCGGCGAGCGCACACGGCAAGAGCCCCGGCGCGCAGGTCATGGACATCTGGCGGCTGCGCTTCGGCCCCGGCAAGCTCAGGCCCGACGAGTATTACGCCTACGGCCTGTACGACGACCGACGCTTCGGCTTCGCCGACAAGCTGCGGTTCCTCGGCCGTGCGATCCAGGACCGGATCATCCGCCGCTGCAATGCACCCGAGTGGTGGCTGCTGGCCCACGACAAGCTGGTCTTCTATGCGCTGCTCGCCGGTCTGGGGCTGCCGGTGCCGGCGACCCGGGCGGTCTATCACGCGAGCCGGCGGCTCGGAGCGGCCGTGGCGCTCGCGCAGCCGGCGGCGCTCGCCGCCCATCTGCGGCTCGGCATGACCTATCCCTGCTTTGCCAAGCCGGTGACCGGCATCCGGAGCCTCGGTGTCGCCGCCCTCGAGGCCTATGACGCGGCCGCCGACCGGATCGTCCTCAAGGGCGGCCAGGCGCTCGAGGTCGAGGCGTTCGTCGGCCAACTCGAGCGCTACCGGGCGGGCGGCTATCTGTTCCAGGAACTGCTGCGGTCGCACCCCGAGCTCGAGGCGGCCCTGGGCCCCCGCCTCGCGACCGTCCGCCTGATCGTCCTGCTCGAGGACAATGGCCCCGCGGTCCTGCACGCACTCTGCAAGATCCCGGTCGGCGACAACCCCGCCGACAACTTCTGGCGGCCGGGCAATCTCCTGGCCGCGCTCGACGCCGGCGGCCGCGTCACCCGGGTCGTCCAGGGGACCGGCCCGGAGCAGCGCGAGCCGGAAAGCCATCCCGACACCGGCGGCTGCCTCAAGGACGCTGACCATCCCCGACTGGCCGGCGCTGACCGCCCTCGGCCTCCAGGCGGCAACCGCCTTCCCCGGCCTGCGCATGCAGGCCTGGGACATCGCGCCCACCGACCACGGGCCGGTCCTGGTCGAGGTCAACATCGGCGGCGACTTCAACCTCCCCCAGCTCGCCCACCAGACCGGCCTGATGGACGATCGCTTCCGCGGCTTCCTCGCCGCCTGCGCCGCCACCTCGACCTGAGTGAAATCCAAAAGATGCGCATGATGTAACCCGGTCGTCCGGGATCACTCCCGGCAATCTGTCTTCCACATTTTTCAATATTGCGGCCTGCTCAGCCGCATCCATCCAATACACTGCTTGCGAATGATGGCGATCCTCCGGCTCACTGGAGCCGCCTTGATCGAGATGCGTCGGTCGTGACGCAGGTTCGTGCGCACATGCGCCAGTTTCTATTGACCGCAGCCGCCACTCAAGCGGATCACCCTCAAGTCAGTCCATCGCATCCGCGGCGAATGCCATCAAATCCGCTAATCTCCTGCGAGAGTTGACCCCGGCGCTGGCCTGCACCGAGACGACCGGCTCGCCCTGGCGAGCCGTCATAGCAGGTCGCTTCAAAAGGCGTTCGTTCCAAAGTATCCCGGCCCTGTTTTTCCTGAACCGACCTCAACTCCTCAACCCCCGCCGCCATCCGCGGGACCACGGGCTGGGAAAGTCTCGCATCTTGGACGCGCCCGGTTCGGGGCGGGAGCGCTGGGGCGAGACGACGGCCTGCTCGCCGAGCAACGGGCAACCGGGCTGGCGCTCTATCTAGTGTCCGTCCATAAACGCGTGTTGATCAGTCGCCTGCTGCTACCGGATTCGATCCCCGGTCGGGCGGTCAGAAAGGCAGTCGACATAGGGCAGCTGCTGGTCTCGGAAGGGACGATGGCGGAACTGGCCGACGTCGCTGGTCGGGCAAAGTTCGATCCCTACCTCTCGATCGCAGATCGGCAGGAGTTCATTCGTCTGCTCGGGCGCATCGCGGAAATGGTTCCGATCCTGCGCGTGGTCCACGCCTGCCGCGATCCCCGCGACGACAAGTTCCTCGAGGCCGCCGTCAACGGCCGGGCCGATCTCATCCTCACCGGCGATCGTGACCTGCTCGCGCTGGATCCTTTCCTCGGCATCGCCATCCTCAGCCCCGGGGCTTACCTGGCCCGCTGACGAGCGCCTAGAACCGCGGCAGATCGGGAAACGGCAGCTGGCCGCGGTGGATGTGCATGCGGCCGAGCTCGGCGCAGCGGTGAAGTTGGGGAAAGACTTTGCCGGGGTTGAGGATCTGGGTGGGGTCGAAGGCGCATTTGACTCGCTGTTGCTGGTTGAGGTCGTCCTCGTTGAACATCACCGGCATCAGATCGCGCTTTTCGACGCCGACGCCGTGCTCGCCGGTCAGGACGCCGCCGACCTCGACGCAAAGCTTCAGAATCTCGGCGCCGAATTCCTCGGTGCGCTCCAGCTCGCCCGGCTGGTTGGCGTCGTAGAGGATCAGCGGGTGCAGGTTGCCGTCGCCGGCGTGGAAGACGTTGGCGACCCGGAGGCCGTAGTGCTCGCTCATCTCGCGCATGCGGCGCAGCACCAGCGGCAGCTGGCGCCGGGGGATGGTGCCGTCCATGCAGTAGTAGTCGGGCGAGATCTTTCCGACCGCCGGAAACGCTGCCTTGCGCCCGGCCCAGAAGCGCTCGCGCTCGGCCTCGTCCTCGCTGACCCGGACCGAGGCGGCGCCGCACTGGCGGGCGATCGCGCCGACCACCCCGATCAGGTGCTCGACCTCGGCCGCGGGCCCGTCGAGCTCGCAGATCAGCAGACCCTCGACGTCGAGCGGATAGCCGGCGTGACAAAAATCCTCGGCGGCGTGGATCGCCGGACGGTCCATCATCTCGAGCCCGCCCGGGATGATGCCGGCGCCGATGATCGCGGCGACGCAATCGCCCGCCTGCTCGTTGGTGGGAAAACCGATCAGCAGCGCGCGCGCGGTCTCCGGCTTCTTCAGGATGCGGACCGTGACCTCGGTGACGACGCCGAGCAGGCCCTCGGAGCCCGTCATCAGGCCGAGCAGGTCGTAGGCCTCGGCGTCCAGGTGCTTGCCGCCGAGACGGACGATGTCGCCGTTCGGCAGCACCAGCTCGATGCCGAGGATGTTGTTGGTGGTGAGGCCGTATTTCAGGCAGTGCACGCCGCCCGAGTTCTCGGCGACGTTGCCGCCGATGGTGCAGGCGATCTGGCTGGAGGGGTCGGGGGCGTAGTAGAAGCCGGCGTGCTCGACCGCAGCCGTGATGCCGAGATTGGTGACGCCTGGCTGGGCGACCACGCAGCGGTTCTCGAAGTCGACCTCGAGGATTCGCTTGAATTTTCCCAACCCGAGCACGATGCCGTCGGTCAGCGGCAAGGCGCCGCCCGAGAGCGAGGTGCCGGCGCCGCGCGGCACGACCTTGATCTTCTCCCGATCGCAGAGCTTCAGGATCTCTGCGACCTCAGCGGTGGTCTCGGGCAGGACCACGGCCATCGGCAGCGCGCGATAGGCCGAGAGGCCGTCGCATTCGTAGGCGCGCAGCTCGTCGGCGCCCGCGATCACGCCCTCGCCCGGCACGATCGCGCGCAGCTCGGCGATGATCGCATCCCGCTTGGCGAGGCTGCCCGCATCGGCTTCCGGCATGCGCATCGGCGCCCTCACGCTCTGATTCAGCCGCTCCACGGCAAGATCGGCGGCGGGGCCGGCGCCGTCAACCGGCTTGTCGGAACCCTGGCGCGCTCATCGGATCGAAGCCGAGGCCGTGGACGCGCTTGGCCGGCGCTGGCGGCGAGCCTCAGGCGTGACCGGGCACCGCACCATCGGCCGCCCCGGCATCGCTCGCGGCGTTTGCCGCCCGCAGACCTCAGCAGCGCTTCTCGATGAACGAGCTGATTTCCGCCGGGTCGGCGAAGATCGCGAAGGCGCGGTCGCCCATCATGTTGGCCGGGATCAGGACCGGGTGTCCCGGCGCCGGTCCGTTGGCGCTGGAATTGGTCTTGAAGCGCAGGTTGAACTCCCAGAAGGGGTGCGACTTGCCGGTGGCCACCTCGACCGTATAGGTGTCGCCGCAATAGCGGATCGCGGTGACCTGATTGTTCGGCCCGGTCTCCCCGCGCAGATCGAGCGGCTCGGGCCCGGCCATCATGCCGCCGCCCATCGCCCCCTGTTCCGGCCGCTCCCGTCCGGTCCTGCCCTCGGCGGCAGCGATCTCGAGATAGGCGATCAGGTCGGCGCGCGCCTTGGCGTCCGGGATGCCGGGAAAGGTCATCCGGTTGCCCGGCAGGAATTGCCTCGGGTCGGCGAGCCAGGCGTCGAGTGCTGTCGCGGTCCAGATGACGTCGGCCCCCTCGAGGGCCTGGGAGTAGCGGTGGAACCCGGGGGCCGTGCCCGCCTTCCGCCCGAACACGCCGGCCAAGCTCGGTCCCGTACGATGCTGACCGGGTGCGAGCGAATGGCAGGCACCGCAGGCCCGGAACACGCGGGCGCCCTCCTCGGGGTCGCCCTCGACCGCTGCCCAGGCAGTCGAGCCAAGCCCCGCGACCAGCGCGAGCCATGCAACCATCAGACCCATGATACCCTCCCCGACTGCCAACGGACCAGCCGGCCGCCCGGCGGCATGGCTGGCCGCCGCCAGGGGTCGGCGCGGATCAGATGGTCGGAAGCTTCGGCGGGAGCAGCTGGGGTTCCGAGGGCGGCCCGGACACGCCCAGCGGTCGGACGATCAGATAGACGGTCAGGTGGAGGCAGGCCTGGCCGGCGCGGACCCGGCCACCAGCGCGTGCGGGCACGGGCAGCCGGCCGAACAAGCCGCACCCGCCGCCGACGCGCAATCCCGGCAGCCCGGAGCGCCGCTATCGGCGATCAGCATGTCCTGCCCGCCCGCGACGCCGGGGGCCGTTGCCACCTCAGCCGGGTAGATCGGCAGCAGCAGCCCCGTGGCGATGATCAGGCAGACGACGGCGAACAGCACGCGCCCAAGCATGATCACAACATAAGCATGATCGGGCGCGATATGCCAGAGGGGAGGGCTGCCGATCACGCCATCGTCATGGCAGGGCGGCCGCGAGCCGTCGAAAGAGCGTTGGCGCACCGGGTCCCAAAGGCGCCGCTTCGGCGCCGCTGGGGCGGAATGCCGCAGGCTCAGCCCTGGCGGACCTTGTAGCGCGGGTTGGTCTTGTTGATCACGAACACGCGGCCCTTGCGGCGCACCAGACGGCAGTCCTTGTGGCGGTGCTTGAGCGTGCGGAGCGAGTTGCGAACCTTCATCGGCCCTTCTCCACTGACTTCCCCGCGACTTGAGGCGCCGAAAACCTGAGGCGCCGACCTATTTCTGGCGCCGGAAGCTCGAGAAGCGCCGGTTGAACTTGTCGACCTGGCCGCCGCGCTCGACCAGCCGCGAGCGGTCGCCGGTCCAGGCCGGGTGGACCTTGGAATCGATCTCGAGAGTCAGCGTCGCCCCGGGCTCGCCGTAGGTCGAGCGGGTCTTGAAGGTCGATCCGTCGGTCATCACGACGGTGATTTCGTGGTAGTCCGGGTGGATGTCCTTCTTCACCCGCTTTCTCCCGCTGGCGCCGGCCGCTATATAGCCGGAGCCGCCGACCTCGGCAAGGGGCGGGCCGGACAAGCGGAGCGGCGGCTCCGACAGCAGGCAGGGATTTCAGCGCGCAGGGGAGGTGGCATGGCACGAGCAGGCGGCGCGACCGACGACCAGACCGCCAGGCGCGCCTCCAGCCGCGATCTGCGCCAGCTGCGCCGCCTGGCCGGCTATCTGGCGCCCTATCGCTGGCGGGTCGTGGCGACGCTGGTGGCGCTCGCGTTCGCGGCGGCGGCGGTGCTGGTGTTCGGGGTCGGGCTCCGCTACCTGATCGACGGCGGCTTCGGGGCCGGGCGGCCGAGCGCCCTCAACCATGCGCTCAAGGCCTCGCTGATCGTGATCGTCGTGCTCGCGGCCGCGACCTTCGCGCGCGCCTATCTGGTCGCCTGGCTCGGCGAGCGGCTGGTCGCCGATCTGCGCGCCGAGGTCTACGCCCACGTCACCGGCCTGTCGCCCGGCTTCTTCGAGCTGACCCGCACCGGCGAGGTGCTCTCGCGCCTGACCAGCGATACCGCGGTCATCCAGACGGTGATCAGCGCCAGCCTGTCGCAGGCGCTGCGCAACCTGTTGCTGCTGATCGGCGGCCTCGCGCTCCTGATCGTCACCAACCCCAAGCTCACCGGCCTGATCCTGATCGTGGTGCCGCTGGTGGTGGTGCCGATCGTCGTGATCGGCCGCCGGGTGCGCCGGCTGTCGCGCCTGGCCCAGGACCGGATGGGCGCCCTCGGCGGCCATGCCGAGGAGACCCTGAACGCGGTCCGGACGGTGCAGGCGTTCGCCCAGGAGGCCCGCGAGCGCCGGCGGTTCCGGGACCTGGTCGAGCAGGCGTTCGGCGCCGCGATCGGTCACGCCCGGGCCCGCGCCGGCCTCGCCGCCTGCGTCATCACGCTGGTGTTCGGCGCGATCGTCGTCGTGCTCTGGATCGGCGGCCAGGACGTGCTCGCGGGCAAGATCACCGGCGGCGAGCTCGCGGCCTTCGTCTTCTATGCCTCGGTGGTGGCGAGCGCCGCCGGCGCGCTGAGCGAGATCATGGGCGACCTGCAGCGCGCCGCCGGCGCGACCGAGCGCCTGTTCGAGCTGCTCGACACGCGGGCCGAGATCACCGCGCCGGCGACGCCGGCGGCGCTGCCGAGCCCGGCGAGCGGCGCGCTCCGCTTCGAGCATCTGAGCTTTGCCTACCCCGCGCATCCGGAGCAGCCGGTGCTGCGCGATTTCGATGCCGCCGTGGCGCCCGGCGAGACGGTCGCGCTGGTCGGGCCCTCGGGCGCCGGCAAGAGCAGCGTCTTCCAGCTGCTGATGCGCTTCTACGACCCGACCGCCGGGCGCGTCTGCTTCGATGGCATCGATCTGCGCACGCTCGATCCGCCGGCGCTCCGCACCCGGATCGGCCTCGTGCCGCAGGAGCCGGTGATCTTCTCCGCCAATGCCCGGGACAACATCCGCTACGGCCGGCCGGAGGCCAGCGACGACGAGGTGCGCGCCGCCGCCGCCGCCGCCGCCGCGACCGAGTTCATCGAGCGCCTGCCCGAGGGCTTCGACAGCTTCCTCGGCGAGAAGGGCGTGCGGCTGTCCGGCGGCCAGCGCCAGCGGATCGCGATCGCCCGGGCGATCCTGCGCGCGCCCGCGCTGCTCCTGCTCGACGAGGCGACCAGCTCGCTCGACGCCGAGAGCGAGCGCCTGGTCCAGGAGGCGCTCGAGCGGCTGCGGCGCGGCCGCACCACGCTGGTCATCGCCCATCGCCTGGCGACCGTGCTCAAGGCCGACCGCATCCTGGTCATGGACCGGGGCCGGCTGGTCGCGACCGGCACCCATCGCGAGCTGATCGAGCAGAACGGCCTCTACGCCCGCCTGGCCGAGCTCCAGTTCGACGTCGACGGCCGCCTCGCCGCGGCCGAATGAGGAGCCCGCCAGTGACCAGCATGCTGCCGATCATCGACGGCCACAACGACGCCCTGCTGGCGCTCGCGCGCGACCCCGAGCGGCCGGACAGCCTGCTCGAGCGCTCGGCGCGCGGCCATCTCGATCTGCCGCGGGCGCTGGAGGGCGGGTTCGCCGGCGGCTTCTTCGCGATGTTCACGCCGTCCGGCCGCGCGCACCGGCCCGCGCCGGCGCGATCGTCGGCGCCAGCTACGAGCTGCCGTTCCCGCCGACGCCGAGCCTCGGGCGCGCCCAGCGCTTCACCGGCGCGCTCGCCGCCCGGCTGTTCCGGGACGAGCGCGCCTCGGCCGGCCGGCTCCAGGTCGTGCGCCGGGTGGCCGAGCTCGAGAGCTGCCTCGAGCGGGGCGTGCTCGCGGTGATCTTCCACATCGAGGGCGCCGAGGCGATCGATCCGGGCCTGGATGCGCTCGAGGTCCTCTACCAGACCGGGCTGCGCTCGCTGGGCCTGGTCTGGAGCCGGCCGAACGCCTTCGGCCACGGCGTGCCGTTCAAGTTCCCGAGCTCGCCCGACACCGGGCCCGGCCTCACCGACGCCGGCAAGGCGCTGGTCCGGGCGTGCAACGAGCTCGGCGTCCTGATCGACCTCTCGCATCTGAACGAGCAGGGCTTTTGGGACATCGCGCGGCTCTCGAAGGCACCCCTGGTCGCGACCCACTCCAACGCCCATGCGCTCTGCCCGAGCGCCCGCAACCTGACCGACGAGCAGCTGCGCGCGATCCGGGATTCGGGCGGCATGGTCGGGGTCAACTTCGCGGTCAGCATGCTGCGCCCGGACGGCCGGCCGGACCCCGAGACGCCGCTCGAGGTCATGGTCCGCCATTTCGATCACCTGATCGAGCGGCTCGGCGAGGACCAGGTCGGCTTCGGCTCCGACTTCGACGGCACGATCGTGCCGAACGCGATCAGGGACGTGACCGGCCTGCCGCACCTGGTCGAGGCGCTGCGCAGCGCCGGCTACGACCAGCCGCTGCTCGAGAAGCTCGCCTTCCGGAACTGGCTGCGCGTGCTCGCCCGCACCTGGGCGCCCGGATAACCCAGCCGGACGCGGCGCGAGTCGCCGCCCTGGTCAGAGAAAATCGAACTGACCCTCGCGGGCGGTCAGCTCGATATAGCTCGAGGTGCTGCCGGCGGCGAACCCGTCGTGATCCGGCCGGAGGCGGCGGTCGAGATATTCCTCCAGCGCCCGATTGACGATCCAGGCCGGCGACTGCTGCAGGCTGCCGGCCAGGGTCTCGAGCGGCTGCTTGAGATCGAGGGCGACCTCGACGGTCAAGATGTCGCGTTCGGTCATTCTACATGTCCTCCAAGAACCGAGCCCAAGTCGTGCGCCGCGCTTGTTCGGGTCGATTGGGGGCGCGTTGTGCGCTCACCCGTCGTACCGGCGCGGCGCGGCCCGCACCGATACGAGAAATCCTTGCGTTCAGGGCCATCCGAGGTCCCTCAGCGGGTGGTCAGCTTGATCTCGATCCGGCGATTGCGCCGGTAGGCGATCTCGTCGTGGCGGTCGTCGAGCGGCTGGAACGCGGCGAAGCCGGCGACCGCGATCCGCTCGGGCGGAATGCCCTGGCTGATCAGGAACTTGCCGACGTTGATCGCGCGCTCGGTCGACAGCTCCCAGTTCGAGGGGAACTCGGGCGTGCTGATCGGCCGGCGGTCGGTGTGGCCGTTGATCTGCAGCACCCAGGGCAGATCGCTCGGGATCTCGGCCGAGATCTGGCGCAGGCTGTCGGCGAGCTTGCGCAGCTCGTCCTGGCCGCAGGGCTCGATGTCGGCCGACGCGGTCGGGAACAGGACCTCGGACTGGAACACGAAGCGGTCGCCGACGATCCGGACGTCCGGACGGTCGCCGAGCAGCCTGGCGCAGGCGGCCGAAGAACTCCGAGCGGAACCGGCTCAGCTCCTCGACCTTGCCGGCGAGCGCCATGTTCAGCTTGCTGCCGAGGTCGGTGATCGTGACCTGCTGCTCCTCGACCTTCTGCTGCTGGAGGTCGAGCGCCTGCTGGATCGAGGCGAGCTGGACCCGGAGCGCGTTGATCTGCCGGTTCAGGACCTCGACCTGGTTCAGCGACTCGCGCGAGAGCGCCTGCTCGGTCGCGAGCGCCTCCTCCTTGCGGCCGGCCTGGCGCAGCAGATCGGCGATCCGGGTGTCGCGCTTCTCGATCTCCTTCTGCGCCAGCATCGTGTGCTCCTGCTCGCTGGCGAGCTTGGCCTCGCAGCTCGGTCGCCTGATCGCGGGTCTGGCCGAGCTGGAGCAGCAGCTGCTCGCGCGCCTTCTTGAGCTCCTCGGCGGTCGCCTCGCTCGCGCCGCGCTTCTGCTGCTCGTCCTGCAGCAGGGCCGACAGCTCGGCCAGGCGCCGCTCGCGCTCGGCGGCATCGCCGCCCGCGGCCTCGAGCTGCGAGGACAGCTCCGCGACCCGCTGCTGCGCCGGCCGCCTTGTCCTGCTGCGCGGTCTTCAGCAGCGCCTGCAGGCGGGCGACCTCGTCGCTGAGCGTGCCGCCCTCCTCGCGCGTGCTGTCGAGCTGCTGCGCTCAGCGCCGCGACCCGCTGGTCGGCCGCGGTCTTCTCGCCGCGCGCGGTCTGCAGCAGCTGGCTCAGGCGCGCGACCTGGCTCGAGAGGTCCTGGGTCTTCTGGCCGGACTCGGCGACCGACTGGTTGAGCTTCGCGACCTCGGCTCTCCAGCCCCTTGGTCTTCGCCTGGGCGGCCTCGAGCAGGTCGGCGAGGCGCGCGATCTCCTTGGTCGCATCGCCCTTCGCCGGTCTCCGCCGCCTTGAGCAGGGCGGTCATCTCGGCGACCTGGAGGTCGAGCTCGTGGCGGGTCTTCTGCAGCGCGTCGATGTCGCGCCTGAGCTGGATCAGCTGCGCCAGCTGCGCCTCGATGGTCGCCTTGTCGGTGGTCACGTTCTGCTGGGCCAGCCGCAGCTCCTCTCGAGCTTGGCGCGCAGGTCGGTGGTCCGCTCGAGGTCGGCCTGCAGCTCCTGGCTCTTGTCGGCCTCGACCCGCAGCTCGTTCAGGGTCTGGGTGAGCTGCGCCTTCTCGTCCTGGAGCAGGAACAGCTGGTCGCGGAACTGGTCGCGCTCGGCCGAGGTCTCGGCGAGCTGGCTCGCCGCGTCGTCGCGGTCGGCCTGCGCGCCCTTGAGGTCCGCCGACAGCTGGGCGACCGACAGGCGCAGCTCCGAGTTGGTCGCCTGCTCGGCGTCGAGCTGCGCGGTCAGCTGGTTGATCGACGCCTCGAGGCTCTTGAGCTTGCTGTCCTTGCCCTGGAGCAGCTGATTGAGGAAGAACTGGCCGAGCACGAACACCACGAGCAGGAAGATCATCACCAGGAGCAGCGTCGACAGCGCGTCGACGTAGCCCGGCCAGTGGTCGAGCGTGGCGCAGCTCGCGGCGCGAGCGGGCCATCGGCGGGCGCCTATCCGGACAGGGCCCGCGGCTCGCCGGCGACCGCGGCGATGGTGCGCGCGACCATCTTGATCTCGCTGCGCAGCTCGTGGGTCATCTGGCTGCGGCCCTGCACGGTCTCGTCGAGGATGCGGGCCAGATAGACGTCCATGTTGCGGATGTGATTGCGGGTCGCCTCGTCGAAGCCGCCGCTCTCGGTCTCGACCAGGCGGCCGAGCAGCGGCCGGAGCTCCTCCTGGCTCGAGATCAGCCGCGCCAGCAGCGCCTGCTCGGTCGCGATCTGATCGCCGAGCGCGGTCAGCCGCTCGGTCAGCGCGATCAGCCCGGAGTGGACGGTCGCCTGGTTCTCCTCGGAGCGCGCGACCGTGCGCTGCAGGTTGTCGAGGTTCTCCGCGGTCTGCTCGAGCATCGCCTGGACGTAGGCGGGGATGCTGACGTCGCCGGCGCCGTGGCTCGGATCGCCGCCGGTCAGCCGGGTCAGCCCCGAGAGCCACTCCTCCATCTCGTTGTAGAAGCTGTTCTGCGCCTGGTTCGCCTGCAGGTCGAGGAAGCCCAGCACCAGCGAGCCCGCGAGGCCGAACAGCGACGAGCTGAACGCGGTGCCCATGCCCGCCATCGGCGCCGCGAGGCCCGCCTTGAGCTCGTCGAACACGACCACCAGATCGCCCTCGCCGACCGACAGCCCGTTGATCACCTGGCTGACCGAGCTGATCGTCTCGGTCAGGCCCCAGAAGGTGCCGAGCAGGCCGAGGAAGATCAGCAGGCCGATCTGGTAGCGCGAGATGTCGCGGGATTCGTCGAGCCGCGCGCTGATGCTGTCGAGCAGATGGCGGACCGACATCGCCGGCAGCATGACCCGGCCGCGCCGTTCCTGCTCGCCGAGCGCGCTCGCGACCGGCGCCAGCAGCCGGGGCGCCGCCTGCAGCGAGAAGCCGGGGTGGCTGGTGCGGAAGGCCTCGATCCAGCGGATCTCCGGCTTGATCCCGAACGCGCGCCGGAAGATGTAGACGATGCCGAGCAGCAGCACCGCCAGGATCAGGCCGTTGAGCACCGGATTGTACAGGTAGATCCGCCAGACGACCTCGTAGGCGAACGCGACCGCGACCGCCGCCAGCACCAGGAAGACGATCATGCGGTTGATGAAACGCTGCGGACTGGTCATCGTCGGGCCTTCCCGACGCGGCTTCGACCGATCGACGCTGCCATGCACGCGGCGCCGCCGACAGCCGCGCTCGCGCGCGCTGCAACGAGCCCCGCGGCCGCGCGCCGGCGACGGCGGCCATGCCTGGAGGCGTGCGTGAACACTACGCTATAACCCATTGAAATGCAAACTTAACAATCCACGAGCCGCGCGCCGGTCGAATTGCCCGCCTTGGAGCGCCCCCGGGCGACCGTCGGCGCGGCCATCAGAGATCGACCCGGAGCAGCTCGCCGAGCCGCTCGTAGAGCGCGGGATTGCTGGCGATCAGCGTGCCCCGGCCGAGCAGGTCGGGGTCGCCGTCGAGCCGGCCGACCAGGCCGCCCGCCTCGCGCACCAGCACGATGCCGGCCGCCATGTCCCAGGGCTTGAGATCGTACTCCCAAAAGCCGTCGAAGCGGCCGGCGGCGACGTAGGCGAGATCGAGCGAGGCGGTGCCGAGGCGGCGGATGCCCGCGACCTCGTCGGAGACGCGCTCGAGCTGGGCGGCGAAGCCCTGCTTGCGGCCGGGCCAGTCGAGCACCGGGATGCCGGTGCCGATCAGGCTGGTGACCAGCTCGCTGCGGCGCGAGACCCGCAGCCGGCGGTCGTTGAGATAGGCGCCGGCACCCTTCTCGGCGCAGAACATCTCGTCCTTGATCGGATCGTAGACGACGCCCGCGACCAGCTCGCCCTGGCGCTCGAGGCCGATCGAGATCGCGAAATGCGGCACCGCGTGCAGGAAGTTGGTGGTGCCGTCGAGCGGGTCGACGATCCAGCGGTGGTCGGCGTCGCGGTCGCCGATCGCACCGCTCTCCTCGAGCAGCAAGCCGAAGCCCGGCCGGGCCCGGGCGAGCTCCTGGCGGAGGATCTGCTCGCTCCGCCGGTCGGCGGCGCTGACGTAGTCGCCCGGCCCCTTGATCGAGACCTGGAGATGCTCGACCTCGCCGAAGTCGCGGACCAGATGGCGGGCGGCCTTGCGGGCCGCCTGCATCATGACGGTGATGTTGGCGGAGCGCAGCGCCACGACGGCTAGTCCTTGGCCCGCTCGACGTAGCTCGCCTCGGCGATGTTGACCACCACGCGGGTCCCGGTCTCGATGTGCGGCGGCACCATGACCCGGACGCCGTTCTCGAGCACCGCGGGCTTGTAGGAGGCGGCCGCGGTCTGGCCCTTGACCACCGGATCGGCCTCGACCACCTCGAGCACCGTGGTGTCGGGCAGGTGGACCATCAGCGGCCGGCCCTCGTAGCTCAGCACCGTGAGCGTCATGCCCTCCTGCAGGAACGGCAGGCGATCGCCGACCAGGCGCTGGTCGATCGCTCTGCTGCTCGAAGCTCTCCTGGTCCATCAGGTTGAGCTGCTCGCCCTCCTGATAGAGGAACTGGTATTGCTGCTCGTCGAGGCGCACGCGCTCGACCGTCTCGACGGCGCGAAAGCGCTCGTTGAGCTTGGTGCCCTCGACCATGTCCTTGAGCTCGACCTGCTGATAGGCCGGGCCCTTGCCGGGCTTGACGTGCTCGGCCCGGGCCACCATCCAGATCCGGTCCTTGTGCTCGAGCACGTAGCCGGGGCGGATCTCGTTGCCGCTGATCTTCATCGCGTCGTCGTCCCTGGCTCGTCCGGCGCGCCACCTGGCAGCACTTCGAGAGCGAGCCGCCGCCTCTCTAGCGCAAGCGCGGCGCCGGGCATAGCCGGCGGTTGGCCCTGATCCCGGCCAGCCTCAGGTCCGAGCGATCGCCCGCCTCAGATCCGCGACCGCCGCCGCCGCCCCCGCCGGATGCTGCCAGACGCTGCCCGAAACCCCGATGAAGTCGGCACCGGCCCGCGCCAGCGCCGGACAATCCGCCAAGGCGGTATCGCCGTCGACCAGGCAGGGCAGCACGAACAGCTCACTCCACCATTCGACCAGCTCGACGACCGCGGCATCGGGCGGCGCGTCGGGCGGGCGGCCGGGCGCGCCGAACGCGATATAGTCGGCGCCGGCCTCGCCCGCAACCACCGCCGCCTCGCGCGAGCGGCCGCAGGACGCCCCGAGGATCCGCTCCGCGCCAAGCGCCGCCCGGGCCGCGGCCACGGGCCCGGCGGCGCCGAGATGCACGCCGTCGGCGCCGAGCTCGAGCGCCAGATCGACGTCGTCCTGGAGCAGAAAGGCGACGCCACGGGCGCCGCAGACCGGTCGCAGCTGCGCCGCCGCCCTGACGATCTCCTCCCGTTCGGAGTTCGCCAGGCGCAACAGGAAGGCGGCGCTGCCGCCGGCCGCGAGCGCCGCATCGAGCTCGGGAGCGAAGGCCGCCGGGTCCAGCGCCGGCGGGCTGATCAGGAGCAGCTGGCAGCCCGCCGCGGCCGGGTCGAGGGCCGCCGGGGCGCGGCTCACGCCTCGTTCAGGTAGATCTTGATCACCTCGTCGAGCAGGTCGAGCGCCTCGGCCTTGGGCCGCCGGAAGCTGTTGCGGCCGATGATCGAGCCGGAGCCGCCGCCGTCCCGGATCTGGCGGATCTCGTCAAGCAGGCCCTCGGTGTCCTTGGCCTCGCCGCCCGAGAACACCACCAGCCGCTTGCCGGCGAAGCAGCACTGCATGACGTGGCGGACCCGCGCCGCCATCGTCGAGCGGTCGATGTCCTCGGCCTCGTAGACCTTCTTCGCCGCCGCCAGGTCGAGATCGGCCGAGTCGGCGGCTTGACCTTGATGATGTTGGCGCCCATCAGCGCCGCCATGTGCGCGGCATAGGCGACGATGTCGAGCGCGGTCTCCTTGGTGACCTTGCCGCCGCGCGGATAGGACCAGACGACCGCGATCAGGCCCGAGGCCTTGGCCTCGCGGGTGATGTCGCGCAGCTCCTCCATCATCTCGTAGCAGGCCGGCGAGCCCGGATAGATCGTGAAGCCGACGCCGACGCACCCGAGCCGGAGCGCGTCCTTGACCGAGCCGTGGACCGCCTGGTCCTGGGTGCCGTCGGCCAGGCTGTTGGCGCTGTTGATCTTGAGGATGGTCGGCAGCTGGCCGGCGTAGGTGTCGGCGCCCTGCTCGAGCAGGCCGAGCGGTGCGGCATAGCCGGACAGGCCGGCGTCGATCGCGAGCTGGTAGAGATAGTGCGGGTCGTAGGCCGGCGGGTTGGCGGCGAAGCTGCGCGCCGGCCCGTGCTCGTAGCCCTGGTCGACCGGCAGGATCACGAGCTTGCCGGTGCCGGCGAGCCGGCCGTGCATCAGGAGCCGCGCGAGATTGCCCTTCACGCCCGGGCTCTCGCCCTCGTACCAGGACAGGATCTCCTTGACCTTGGGTGTGATCTGCATCGGTCGCTTCCCTCCGCTTCGGGGACGTGGCCGGCATTCTAGCCGGCCCGCCCGAGAGCGCGCAACGCAAGCTGCGTGGGTGGCGCCTGCTCAGCAGGCGGAATCGCCGGTCGTCTGCAGCCATGCCCGGCAAGCCTGCCCGGCGTCCGCGTCCGGCGCCAGATCGAGGCAGGCGGGCGGCCTGCTCTCGTGGCGAACGTCGGCACCCTGCTGCACCGCCATGTCCGCGAGCCGTTCGGCGAGGCTGGCCGGGCCGGAGAAGGCGAGCTTGCGGCAGCCGGTGCGGAGCGCCGCCATCACCAGGCCGGCATCGTCGCCGCAGTCGATCCGCAATGCCTGGCCGGCGAGCTCGCCCAGCGCCTTCAGGTAGCCGACCCCGGCATAGGCGGCCGCATCCGGCGCGCTCCGCAGCTCGATCGCGACGCCAAGCTCGGCAGCCGCCTCGAGCGCGGCCCGCGCCTGCTCGAGGTCGTGGATGACGACCTGGCGCGGCGTCAGCGTCGGCGGAGCACCGCGACGCCGGGCAGCTCCTTGCCTTCGAGCCATTCCAGAAAGGCGCCGCCGGCGGTCGAGACATAGGAAAACTGGTCGAGCACGCCGGCATGGGCGAGCGCAGCCAGCGTATCGCCACCGCCGGCGACGCTCATCAGCTGGCCGGACCGGGTGCGCTCGGCGACCCGCTTGGCGACGCTGGTCGTGCCGGCATCGAAGGGCGGGATCTCGAAGGCGCCGAGCGGGCCGTTCCAGACCACCGTCTTGCAGCTGTTGACCAGGCCCTCGATCTGCTCGACGCTCGCGGGCCCGATGTCGAGGATCATGGCGTCCTCCGGCA
Source organism: uncultured Alphaproteobacteria bacterium (assembly GCA_963757395.1). Classification (GTDB taxonomy): domain Bacteria; phylum Pseudomonadota; class Alphaproteobacteria; order Geminicoccales; family Geminicoccaceae; genus DATAOG01. The sequence goes on along the minus strand of CAVWRK010000014.1, from coordinate 515,125 downwards.
CCCGCTCGATCGCGACCAGCCTGGACTCCGCGTCGGCCTTGAACTCGCTCGCGATCCGGCCGTCGACCGGCAGGACCACCTGGCAGCCTTTGGCCGCGGCGTCGGCCAGGATCTGGCGCGCGGTCGCGGCCATGTCCTTCTCGCAGAGCGAGCGGCCGACTGGCGTGCCCCGCGCATGGAGGAAAGTGTTGGCCATGCCGCCGCCGAGCACCAGGAGGTCGACCCTCGCGATCAGGTTGCCGAGCAGCTCGAGCTTGGTCGAGACCTTGGCGCCGCCGACCAGCGCGGCGAGCGGCCGCTCGGGATGCTCGAGCGCGCCCGAGAGCGCCTCGACCTCGGCCTGCATCAGCCGGCCCGCGGCCGCCGGCAGGCGCAGGGCGAGGCCGGTGATCGAGGCGTGCGCCCGATGCGCCGCCGAGAAGGCGTCGTCGACGAACAGCTCGCCGAGGCTCGCGAGCTGATCTGCGAACACCGGGTCGTTCTTCTCCTCGCCCGGGTGAAACCGGAGATTCTCGAGCAGCAGAACGCCGCCCGGCTGGAGGGCGTCGACCGCGCGCCTGGCAGGCTCGCCGATGCAGTCCTCGGCGAACGCGACCGGGTTGCCGCCCAGCGCCTCAGCCAGCGGCCGGCAGAGCGGGCGGAGCGACATCGAGCTCTCGCGCTTGCCCTTGGGCCGGCCGAAATGGGCCAGCACCACGACCTTGGCGTTCTTCTCGAGCAGCTCCTTGACGGTCGGCACCGAGCGCTCGATCCGGCTCGCGTCGGTGACCTCGCCGTCGTGCATCGGCACGTTCAGATCGAGCCGGACCAGGACCGTCCGCCCGGCGACCTCGAGGTCTTCGAGGGTGCGCAAACCGCCCATCGTGGCCGCCCCTGCCTCAGAGCCCGCCCAGGATCGCCGCGACGTCGTTCATGCGGCAGGAGAAGCCCCATTCGTTGTCGTACCAGGAGGCGACCCGGACCAGCTTGCCCTCGAGCACCTTGGTCGCCGACAGGTCGACCGTCGAGCTGTGGCTGTCGCCGTTGAAGTCGATCGAGACCAGGGGCTCGGTGTGATAGCCGAGCACGCCCTGCATCGGTCCCTCGGCCGCCGCCTTGACCGCCTGGTTGATCTCCTCGACCGAGGTTTCCCGTTTTGGCACGAAGGTGAAGTCGACCACCGAGACGTTCGGGGTCGGCACCCGGAAGGCGACGCCGTCGAGCTTGCCCTTGAGCTCGGGCAGGACGAGGCCGACCGCGCGCGCCGCCCCGGTCGAGGTCGGGATCATCGACATGGTCGCCGCCCGCGCCCGGTGCAGGTCCTTGTGGAACACATCCAGGAGGTTCTGGTCGTTGGTGAACGAGTGGATCGTGGTCATGTGGCCGCGCTCGATGCCGACCGCATCGTTCATCACCTTGGCGACCGGGGCCAGGCAGTTGGTCGTGCAGGACGCGTTCGAGACCACCTGGTGGGCGGACTTCAGCTGCTCGTGGTTGACCTTGTAGCAGACCGTGATGTCGGCGCCCTCGGACGGCGCCGAGACCAGCACCTTGCGGGCGCCCGCCTCGAGATGCCTCGCCGCGGCGTCGCGCTTGGTGAAGATGCCGGTGCACTCCATCACCACGTCGACCCCGAGCGCCCGCCAGGGCAGCTTTGCGACCTCGCGCTCGGCCAGCACCTTGATCGGCCCGGTGCCGCAGTCGAGCGTGTCGCCCTCGAGCTGGACCCGACCGGGAAAGCGGCCGTGGACCGAATCGTACCTCAGCAGATGGGCGTTGGTCGCAGGCGGCGCCAGATCGTTGATCGCCACGACCACGATGTCGGTCCGGCCCTCCTCGACGATCGCGCGCAGCACGTTGCGGCCGATCCGGCCGAAGCCGTTGATCGCTACACGAACGCTCACGGATTCCCTCCTTCAGCTCTGCAGGGCAGCTACAGCCGCTTGCGGACCAGCTCGACGATCCGCTCGGACGTGATGCCGAAATGGCGATAGAGCTCCTCGGCCGGCGCCGATGCGCCGAACCCGGTCATGCCGATCACGTCCTCCTCGCGCCGCACGTAACGGGTCCAGCCGAAGGGCGCCGCCGCCTCGACCGCGATCCTGAGCCCCGCGCCCAGAACTTCCTTGCGATAGGTCAAATCCTGCTGCTCGAACAGCTCCCAGCAGGGCATCGAGACCACGGCGCAGCCGACGCCGTAGGCCTGCAGGCGCGTGCGCGCCTCGAGCGCGAGCGCGACCTCGGAGCCGGTCGCGAGCAGGGTCACCGCGCGCCGGCCTTCGGCCTCGGTCAGCACGTAGGCGCCCTGCGCCGAGCGGTTGACGTCGTCGAGGGTGGTGCGCAGCGCCGGCAGGTTCTGCCGGGTCAGCACGAGTGCCGACGGCCCGTCGTCGCGCGCCAGCGCCAGCGCCCAGCACTCGGCGGTCTCGACCGCATCGGCCGGGCGAAAGACGTGCAGATTGGGGATCGCCCGCAGCGCCGCCAGATGCTCGATCGGCTGGTGGGTCGGGCCGTCCTCGCCGAGCCCGATCGAATCGTGGGTCAGGACCAGGATCACCCGCTGGCGCATCAGCGCGGCCAGCCGGATCGCCGGCCGGCAGTAGTCGGAGAAGATCAGGAACGTGCCGCCGTAGGGGATCAGCCCGCCGTGCAGCGCCATGCCGTTCATGGCCGCGACCATGGCGTGCTCGCGGATGCCGTAATACAGGTAGCGACCGCCCGGATGGTCGGGCGTGATCGGCGCGGTCGCCTTGGTCTTGGTGTTGACCGAGCCGGTGAGGTCGGCCGAGCCGCCGATCATCTCGGGCACCGCCGCGGTGAACACCTCGAGCGCCTCCTGGCTCGCCTTGCGGGTCGCCCAGGTCGGCTGCTCCTCGACCAGGCGTCGCTTGTGCTCGTCGAGCACCCGCTCGAGCCCGTTGGGCAGCACGCCCGCCTGGACCCGCTCGAACTCGGCCCGGACCGAGGCTTCCTGCCCGGCCAGGCGCGCCGCCCAGGCCTCCCGGGGGGCGGCGCCACGCCTGCCGATCGCGCGCCAGGCGGCGAGCAGGTGCTCGGGGATCTCGAACGGCGGATAGGGCCAGCCGAGCTTCTCGCGGGCGCCCGCGATCTCCTCCGGCCCGAGCGGCGAGCCGTGGGTCGCGGAGGTGCCGGCCTTGGTCGGCGCGCCGTAGCCGATCGTGGTCCGGCAGGCGATCAGGATCGGCCGGTCGGCGGTCTGCGCGTCGGTGAGCGCGGCCTCGACCGCCGCCGGATCCTGGCCGTCGACCCGGCTCGCGCGCCAGCCATAGGCGGTGAAGCGGGCGAGCTGATCGTCGGAGACGGAGAGGTCGGCGGCGCCGTCGATGGTGATGTGATTGTCGTCGAACAGGACGATCAGCCGGTCGAGCCGCTGGTGGCCGGCGAGCGAGCACGCCTCGTGGCTGATGCCCTCCATCAGGTCGCCGTCGCTCGCGATCACGTAGGTGCGGTGATCGACCAGGTCGGCGCCGAAGCGGGCGCGCAGATGGCGTTCGGCGAGCGCCATGCCGACCGCGTTGGCGAGCCCCTGGCCGAGCGGCCCGGTGGTGGTCTCGATGCCGGGCGCGTGGCCGTATTCCGGATGGCCGGCGGTGCGCGACCCGAGCTGCCGGAAGCGCTTCAGCTGCTCGATCGTCATCTGCGGATAGCCGGTCAGGTGGAGCAGCGCGTAGAGCAGCATCGAGCCGTGGCCCGCCGACAGCACGAAGCGGTCGCGATCGGGCCAGTCGGGCGCCGCGGCATCGAACTTGAGGAACTTGCCGAACAGCACGGTCGCGACGTCGGCCATGCCCATCGGCAGGCCGGGATGGCCGGAATTGGCGGCCTGCACGGCATCCATCGCGAGCGCGCGGATGGCGTTGGCCAGATCGCGCGGGCCCGGCTCGCCGGGCGCGCCAGAGGCGGGGTTCGGGGCGGCGGTCATGATCTCGGTCGCGGGGTCCCGCTCGCGGGTCTCGGTCGGCGCCGCCGGCCCGGCGCGGCCGGCCACAGGCAGCTGCCGCGAACGTGGCCCATCCGCGGCAAAAATCAACCCGAATCTCGGCCCGAGCCGCGGCTGCGGTCGCGCACGCGAGTTGACGCGCCGCGCGGCCTGTGTCAAGGTCACTCGCTAACTGGTTGTTTTCCCGGGGCCATTGTTGCCCTTGGGAGCAAAGTCGGGGGATCGACGGAGCGGCATGTCGCAACTGGAGAGCGCGCAGCGGCATTTGACCCGGGCGCTGAGGCGGCTCGAGGCCGCCCTGGAGCACCGATTGACCCAGCCCGCGGCCGGTTCGGCGGCGCCCGAGTCGCGGGCGCTCGCCGAGGTCAGCGCCGAACGCGACGAGCTCGCGCGCAACCTCGCCGTGCTGCACGAGCAGTGCGACCGCCTGAGCGTGGCGCTCAGCGAGGCGCAGCACGACAGCCGCGACGCTCCGCGAGATGAACGGTCACGTCGGCCAGCGGCTCGACGGCTCGATCGCCGAGCTCGATCGCCTGCTCGGGAGCTAGGCCATGCCGACGGTCGAGGTCAGCGTCAACGGTCGCCGGCATCTGGTCCAGTGCGGCGAGGGCGAGGAAGCCCGGGTCCGCCAGCTGGCGTCCTACGTCGATCGCCGGGTCAGCGATCTGGCGCGCGGCCAGACCCAGGTCGGCGATGCCCGGCTGCTGCTGATGGCCTCGCTGCTGGTCGCGGACGAGCTGTCCGACGCGTTCGATGAGATCAAGCGCCTGAAGGCGGCCTTGGAGGGCCGGGCGAGCGCGACCGAGGAGCAGGCGGCCGCGGCGGTCGAGGCGGTCGCCCGCGAGCTCGACGCTATTGCGGCCCAGCTGGAGAGCGCCTAACTAACCGGATGCGGGTGCTGCCTGGTGCGTTAGGTCCTCAGAACCCTGGGGCCAATATTCTCTGTACGGGAGCTGTCCCTGGCGAGGCCCTGGCCTCGTCACTACGGCGCCCACCTGCGAAGGCAGGCCACAGAGGACAGTAGCGACCGACGGCCAAGGTGGCCCCGCGCGCCATCCAGCCCGTGATGGCCCCCGTTGCCCTTCCCTGCGAGCGCCCGGTTTGTCCGATCCGATGACTCCCGATGACCTGGTCCGGCGCAAGGCCGAGCTGCGCGGCCGGATGCTGGCGCGGCGCGGCGAGATCGACCCCGCAGCGGCCGCGGCCGCGGCCGATGCGATCGCCGGGCGGCTCGCCGAGCTGGTCGCGCCCGAGGCCCTGGTCGTCGCCGCCTACTGGCCGCTCCCCGGCGAGCTCGATCCGCGCCCGGCGCTCCGCGACTGGCCGCGCGCGGCCATCGGCTGGCTCTGCCGCGGATGCAGGCCAAGGCGCTGCCGCTGGCGTTCCATGCCTGGGACTGGGACCAGCCTCTGCTCCGGGGCGGCTTCGGGGTCATGCAGCCGGATCCGGCCGCGCCGCCGGCGATCCCGGATGTCGTCCTGGTGCCGCTGCTCGCGTTCGACCGCCAGGGCCAGCGGCTGGGCTACGGCCGCGGCTACTACGACCGCACGCTCCGGGCTCTGCGCGCGGCCGGCGCGGCCCGGCTCGCGATCGGCCTCGCCTTCGCGCTGCAGGAGGTCGAGGCGGTGCCGTCGGGACCCGCCGACGAGCTGCTCGATGCGATCGTGACCGAGCAGGCAGCCATCGCTGGTCGCGGGTCCCGCGCGCATGAGGCTCCTGTTCTGCGGCGACGTCGTCGGACGCGCCGGCCGCAAGGTGCTGCTGCAGAAGCTGCCCGAGCTCAGGACCGAGCTCCGCCTCGACGCGGTCGTGGTCAACGGCGAGAACGCCGCCGGCGGCTTCGGCATCACGCCGGCGCTCTGCCAGGAGTTCTATGCCGCCGGCGCCGACCTGATCACCACCGGCAACCACGTGTTCGACCAGCGCGAGCTGATCGGCTACTGCGATCGCGACCCGCGCCTGATCCGCCCGCTCAACCTGATGCCGGGCACGCCCGGCCGGGGCAGCGCCCAGCTGGCGCTCGCCGACGGCCGCAAGCTGCTGGTGCTGCAGGTCATGGGCCGGCTGTTCATGGGCGCCTACGACGACCCGTTCCGCGCCCTCGACGCCGAGCTCGGCAGATACCCGCTGCGCGCCTCGGTCCAGGCGATCGTGGTCGACCTGCACGCCGAGGCGACCAGCGAGAAGATGGCGCTCGGCCATCTCGCCGACGGCCGCGCCTCGCTGGTCGCCGGCACCCACACCCACGTGCCGACCGCCGATGCCCAGATCCTGCCCGGCGGCACCGCCTACATCTCCGACATCGGCATGACCGGCGACTACAATTCGGTGATCGGCATGAACAAGGCGGTGGCGCTGCAGCGCTTCCGCAGCCACGTGCCGGGCCCGCGCAACACGCCGGCGCTGGGCGAGGCGACCCTGTGCGCGGTCTACCTGGAGACCGACGACGCGACCGGCCTCGCGCGCACGATCCCCCCGATCCGCCTCGGCGGCCGCCTCGCGCTCGACCGACCGGACGACGCCTGACGGCACGGCAGGGATCGTTCTCGTGGCGTCGGGTGTTGATGGAGGGCGCCCGGACTTCGCGCCCGCGGCTCGTCTTGCCTCGTCCGACGGATCATGACGGCACTGCTCGACCAGCCTGGCACCTGCTGGCGCGTGACCGACGCGCGCCGGGCCGCGCTGCTGATCGACGGCGCGGCCTATTTCGCCGCGCTCCGTGAGGCCCTGCTCAACGCGAGGCAGAGCGTCTTGATCATGGGCTGGGACGTCAACAGCGACATCAGCCTCGATCCCGAAGCCGGCGCGCCGCCGCTCAAAGTGTTCCTGAACCAGCTGCTCAAGGACCGCCGCGAGCTGCAGATCCGCCTGCTGATCTGGGACTGGGCGTTCATCTATGGCCTCGACCGCCAGTTCATGCCCCAGCTGCGGTTCGGCATCGGCGCCTCGCGCCGGCTCAAGTTCGTGTTCGACAGCGACCACCCGCCGGGCGCCTGCCAGCACGAGAAGCTGGTGGTGATCGACGGCGAGCTCGCGTTCTGCGGCGGCATCGATCTGACGGTCGGCCGCTGGGACACGCCCGCGCATCGGCCGGATGAGCCGCACCGGCAGCTGCCGAACGGCACGCCCAAGCCGCCGTTCCACGACTGCATGCTGATGGTCGAGGGCGAGACCGCGCGGGCGCTCGACGAGCTCGCCCGGGAGCGCTGGCGGCGGGCGAGCGGCGAGCGGGTCGAGGCGCCGGCGCGTGCACGGTCGCTCGCCCTGGCCCGAGGCGGTCGAACCCTGGTTCGAGAACGCCAGCATCGGCATCGCCCGCACCCGCCCCGGATACGACGGCCAGCCGGCGGTGCGCGAGGTCGAGGCCCTGTATCTGCGCGCCATCGAGAGCGCCCGGCGGGCGATCTACATCGAAAGCCAGTATCTGACGGTGACGGCGATCGCCGAGGCGATCGCCGCCAGGCTCGAGGAGGACGAGGGCCCCGAGGCCCTGATCCTCGGTCCGACCGTCTGCGAGGGTCCGGTCGAGACCGCGGTGATGGATCGCGGCCGCGCCCGTTTTCTCGACCGGCTGCGCGCCGCCGACCGCTCGGGGCAGCGCGTGCGCGCGTTCTACCCGGTCAACGCCGACAGCGAGCCGGCGACGCCGATCAATGTGCACGCCAAGCTGATGGCGGTCGACGACCGGCTGCTGATCATCGGCTCGGCCAATCTCGCCAACCGCTCGATGGGTCTCGACAGCGAATGCGTGCTCGCGCTCGAGGCCGACGATGCGGCCGCCCGGCGCTTCGTCGGTCGTGTCCGCGACACGCTGCTGGCCGAGCATCTGGGCAGCAGCCGGCGACGCTCGCCGAGGAGCAGGCGCGGCACGGCTCGCTGATCGCCGCGGTCGAGGCCCTGAACGGCGGGCCGCGCCGGCTCGAGCCCCTGGTCGTCGAGAAGGCGCCCTTGCCGCCCGAGGTCGAGGCCGGCGTCGCGCTCACCGACATCGACGAGCCGATCACGATGGCGAGCCTCGAGCAGCGCCTGGCGCCGCCGCCGCGTCGCCGGCGCCTGCGCAAGGTGGTGATCCGCAGCGCCGCCACGCTCGTGCTGCTGCTGGCGTTCGTCCTGCTGCTGCGAGTCGAGTTCACCGGCGGTGGCCGCCTGCTGACGTCAGTTGCTGCAGCTCGCCGAGGCCCATCGCTTCTCCTGGCTCGGCATCTCGGGCGTGCTGCTCACCTACGTGGTCGCCAGCCTCTTGTTCGTGCCGGTCAACCTGATGATCGCGGCGACCGGTGCCGCCTTCGGCGGCCTGCTCGGCTTCGTCTACGGGCTCGCCGGCTCGCTGCTCGCGGCCGCGGTGGTGTTCGGCCTCGGACGCCGCCTCGGCCGCGACCCGGTGCGCCGGTTCGCCGGCCGCTGGATCGATGCGGTCAGTCGCCGGCTCGACCAACACGGCTTGCTCGCGATGGCGCTGCTGCGGCTGATGCCGGTCGCACCGTTCAGCGTCGTCAACCTGGTCGCCGGCGCCTCCGCGATCCGGATTCGCGACTTCATGCTCGGCAGCCCGATCGGCATGCTGCCGGGGCTCGCGCTGATGACCGTGTTCGGCGACCGGCTCGGCGTCTGGCTGCGCCGGCCCGACGCGGCCAATCTGGCGATCCTGGTCGGGGTCACGCTCGCGGTCGTGGCGCTGGCCGTCGTGCTCCGGCGCTGGTCACGGCGCCGGCGGCCAGCATGAGCGCGACGCTGCGCGTCGCCAGCTACAACATCCATGCCTGCGTCGGGCTCGACCGTCGCCAGGACGTCGGCCGGATCGCGGCCGTGCTGCGCGAGATCGAAGCCGACGTGATCGGGCTGCAGGAGGTCGAATCGCGCCACGGCCGGAGCACGATCGATCAGGCCGAGGCGCTCGCCACCGCGCTCGACATGCAGTGCATCGAAGGCCCGCTGCTGCATGGCCCGCGCGGCTGGTACGGCAACGCGCTGCTCACCCGGCGCACGGTGCGCGCGGTCCGCCGGGTGGTGTTCGAGGCGCGCGGCCGCGAGGCCCGCGGTGCCATCGTCGCCGATCTCGCCGGCGGCGAGGGCTCCGGCTGGCGGGTGCTGACCACCCACCTCGACCTGCATTCCGGCCGCCGCCGGCGCCAGTTCGAGGTCCTGCTCGACGAGCTGCTGCCGGCGCTGAGCCTGGCGACCATCGTGATCGGCGACTTCAATGAATGGTGGCCGTTCTGCCGCGGCCTCGGCGCGCTCCGCCGGCACGCCGTGCTGCCGTTCGCGCCGCCGACCTTTCCCAGCCGCTGCCCGCTGTTCTCGCTCGACCGCATGGCGCTCTCGGCCTGCCGCCTGCACGGCCGCCTGCGCCGCCACGACACCGCGCTCGCCCGGATCGCCTCCGACCACCTGCCGATCTTCGCCGACGTCGTCGCGATGGCGGCGGCGCCGGCCGTTCCGGCGGGCCCCTAGTCCGGCAGAAACCCGGGATCGAGCACCTGCTCCAAGCTGAACAGCGGCGCGGCCGGGAACGTCGCCGGTGGCAGACCCGTCTCCGCCGCCGCCTGCTCGCAGCTGTCGGCGTAGCATCGGCATAGACCTCGCCGAGGTAGCGGCCAGGCTCGGGCTCTCCTGGATCAGCTTCCGCAGTCGCGACGATGCTCGACAATCGACCCCCGCCAGCTGCTCGATCGCTGATCGGGTTGGTACCGGTATTTAAGCAGGTGAATGAGCAGGACGATCAGGCTGTTCTCGATCGCGGCCTTTTCGCTCCGACCCATGTCTTCGATCTCTTCGAGCAGATGGGCGACGTCGAGCTCCTGGAGACGCCCATCGCTCAGCAGGGCCGCCTGCTGCGTCAGCCACCGATAGAAGTCGCGTTGGTACAGTCCGGCGTCGGCCGCGATCGCCTGCTTGGCGCGTGCCACGTTTGTGTCTCCAACTCAGTCGGACCCCAGTCTAGCACGAACGACCGGCGGCGTGGCGACGCCGCGGGCGATCGTCAGTCGGGCAGGAAATCCGGATCGAGGGCCTGCTCGAGGAAATAGACAGGAGCGCGCGGCACGGCTTCCTCTCCGAGGCCGGTCTCGATCAGCGCCTGCCGGCGGCCGTCCTGATAGCATTCCTCGAACTGTTCGCGGGCGTAGCCGCGCAGGCTCGGGCTGGTGGCCAGATCGTCGCGCAGCCGGCGCCGATGCTCGACGAGCGAGGACAGCCAGCTGCGCGAGCGCCGGCGGGGCTGAAACTGGTACTTGAGCAGGTGCTTGAGGACGACGACCAGATTGCTCTTGATGGCATTCTTCTCGTGAATGCCTAAGTCTTCGACCTCGTCGATCAGGTTGACGATGTCGAGCTGCTGCAGCCGGCCCTCCTTGAGCAGGCGGACCTGCTCATCGATCCACAGGTAGAAGTCGCGCTCATAGAGCGGCTTTTCGGCCCCGATCTGCTGTTTCGCGCGCGCCATGGGTGAACGTCCTCCAGCCGCCACATTGTAGCAGAAAAGCTCCGCTCAGTAGCCGAGCGTCAGGTCGCCCGGCGTGCGCGGGTCGGAGCTGCCGTAGAGGCCCTGGTCGGTGACCATGATCGACTGGGTGCTGCCCATGGGGTCCTTGACCACGACGTGATGGCCCATCTCCCCGAGCAGGCGGACGGTGTCCGGGGACAGGCCCTGCTCGACCCGCAGCTCGTCCGGCAGCCACTGGTGGTGGATGCGCGGCGCATAGGTCGCCTCGGCGATGTTCATGCCATGGTCGATCACGTTCATGATCACCTGCAGCGTCGTGGTGATGATCCGCGAGCCGCCGGGGCTGCCGGTGACCAGGAACGGCTTGCCGTCCTTGAGCACGATGGTCGGCGACATCGAGCTGAGCGGGCGCTTGCCGGGCTCGACCGCGTTGGCGGCGCCGCCGATCAGGCCGTAGGCGTTGGCCACGCCGGGCTTGGCCGAGAAGTCGTCGAGCTCGTTGTTCAAGAGGACGCCGGTGCCGTCGGCGACCAGGCCGAGGCCATAGCCGAAGTTCAGCGTATAGGTGTTGGCGACCGCGTTGCCGGCCTCGTCGACGACCGAGAAATGGGTCGTGTCCGGGCTCTCGTAAGGCGTGAGGTCGCCGGGCTCGATCGCGGTCGCCGGGGTCGCGCGTTCGCGATCGATCTTGGCCAGGATCGCCCGGGCGTAGGCCTTCGAGGTCAAGGCCTTGACCGGCACGTCGACGAAGTCGGGATCGCCCAGATAGGCGCTGCGGTCGGCGTAGGCGTATTTCATCGCCTCGGCCATCATGTGGATGGTCTCGGCGCTGTTCGGCCCGAGCGTGCCGATCGGCACGTCCTCGAGCGTGTTCAGGATCTGGATGATGTGGACCCCGCCCGACGACGGCGGCGGCATCGAGAGGACCTGATAGCCGCGGTAGCTGCCGGCGACCGGCGGTCGCACGATCGCCTGGTAGGCCTCGAGGTCGTCCAGGGTCAGGTGGCCGCCGGCGCGGCCGACCGCGGCGACGATCGCGCGCGCGACCGGTCCGTCGTAGAAGCCGCTTGGCCCCTGCTCGGCGATCTTCCGGAGCGAGTTGGCGAGATCCTGCTGGACCAGCGTCTCGCCCGGCTCGTAGGGCGTCCCGTCCGGGTGGTAGAAGATCGCGGCCGAGGACGGCCAGCGGTGCAGACGTTCGGCCGCGTTCCTCAGCGAGGCGGCGAGCTCCGGGCTGACCGGAATGCCCTGCTCGGCGAGCCTGATCGCCGGCGCCAGCGCGTCTTTGAGCGTGATCGTGCCGTAGCGCTGCAGCGCCAGCGCCATGCCGGCGACCGTGCCGGGGACGCCGACCGCGAGCCCGCTCTCGCGCGACTTCGCGGGATCGGCGTTGCCCTGCTCGTCCAGGAACATGTCGCGGAACGCGTTGGAGCCTGCCTTCTCGCGATAGTCGATCGCGACCGTCTCGCCGCGCGCGGCGTCGTGCACCAGCATGAAGCCGCCGCCGCCGAGATTGCCGGCGCTCGGCAGCGTGACCGCGAGCGCGAAGGCGACCGCGACCGCGGCGTCGACCGCATTGCCGCCCTTCTCGAGGACCTCGACCCCGATCCGGGTCGCCGTCGCCTCCTGGCTCGCGACCATGCCGTGTCCGGCGAACACCGGATGGACGATGGCGCGCTCGCTGTCGCCGGCCGGCGCCGCCTGGGCGAGCGCGGGCACGACCGCCAGGATGAGCCCAAACAAGCCGTGGAGCCGTCTTCGGTGCATCGTCTGCCTCCCTGTCGAACCGGCCGCCGGCCGCGCACTATAGGCCGAGGCGCGCGCTTGAGGGAGGCGCGCGAGTGTCCCATGTCAGGATCTGACGCCTCGTCGCAACCACGGAGGGCAGGAGATGAAATGGGTCACGCGTGAACGCCCGAAGATCGACCGCATCGCCTGTCCCTGGCTGATCGCCCGCTTCATCGACGACGACCCCGAGTTCCTCTATGTGCCGGCCGAGGAGGTGCTGCCGGTCGCCGAGCGGACCGGCGCGATCCCCTTCGACGTGCCGGGCGTCGAGCTCGGGCACGTCGGCGAGCGCTGCAGCTTCGATGCCTTCCTGCGGCTCTATGAGCTGACCGCGCCGGCGCTCCCCGAGCTCGCGACCATCGTGCGCGCCGCCGATACCGGCCGGCTCGAGCTGGCGCCGGAGGCGCCGGGCCTGCTGGTGCTGTCGCGCGGTCTGGCGGCCCTGTTCCCCGACGACCAGGAGCTGCTGCGCCAGGGCATGGTCCTGTACGACGCGCTCTACGCCGGGCTCAGGGCGGCGGCCGAGCGCGACGCGGCGGTGACCGAGGCCGACGAGGAGAGCTTCCCGGCGAGCGATCCGCCATCCTTCACGCCGGTCGCCGGTCCCGGCACGCCGGCCGAAGAGCCGCGCGACTGAGGGCCCGCGCGCCCGTCGCACCCTGGCGCGCGCGTGGCAATGGCTTGATCTGACGGCCGATCCGACTAGCTTGAGCGGCTTCTCCAGTTGCCCGGATCGCCGATGCTCTACCCCAAGGTCCAACTTCTGCCCGACCAGGACCGGCGCCTGCGCGCCGGCCATCCCTGGGCCTATTCCAACGAGCTGCGCATGGACGCGGCCGCCAAGGCGCTGCCGCCGGGGGCGCCGGTCTGCCTGTACGCCGCCGACGGCCGGCGCCTGGCGCTGGCGCAGTTCAACCCGCACTCGCTGATCGCGGCGCGCCTGCTGACCCGCAACACCGACGCGACGATCGATGCGACCTTCCTCGAGCGCCGGCTGGCGCGGGCGCTGCGCCTGCGCGAGCGGCTGTTCGACCGGCCCTACTACCGGCTGGTCCACGCCGAGGCCGATGGCCTGCCCGGGCTCGTGATCGATCGCTTCGCCGACGTCCTGGTCTGCCAGCTGAACAGCGCCGGCATGGCGGCGCTCGAGAGCGAGCTCCTGGGCGCGCTGGAGCGCCTGCTGGCGCCCCGGACCGTGATCCTGCGCAACGACAGCCCGGTGCGCGAGCTCGAAGGCCTGGCGATCGAGGTCAGGATCGCCAAGGGGACGCTCGCGCCGCCGTTCGAGCTCGAGGAGAACGGCCTGACCTTCCTCGCCGATCCGCTCGAGGGCCAGAAGACCGGCTGGTACTTCGATCAGCGGGCGAACCGCGCGTTCGTGGCGCGCCTGTGCGGCGGCGAGCGGGTGCTCGATCTGTACGGCTACAGCGCCGGCTTCGGGCTGGTCGCGGCGGCGGCCGGGGCGAGCGCCGTGCTCGCGGTCGACCGCTCGCAGCAGGGCCTCGATCTGGCCCAGGCGAGCGCCGGGCGCAACGGTCTGGCCGAGCGCCTCGCGGTGCAGCGCCAGGACGCCTTCGCCGCCCTCGACGAGCTGGCGACGGCCAAACAGCGCTTCGGCGTCGTGATCGCCGATCCGCCGGCCTTCGTGCGCTCCAAGAAGGAGCTGAAGCCGGGCCTGCGCGGCTATCGCAAGCTCGCCCGCGCGGCCACCTTGCTGGTCGCCGAGGAGGGGATCCTCGCGATCGCCTGCTGCGCCCACAACGTGCCCGCCGACGCCTTCGCCGACGAGGTCCGGCGCGGGCTGCGCGATGCCGGCCGCTCCGGGCGCCTGATCTGGCAGGCGGGCGCGGCCCCGGATCACCCCTGCCACCCGGCCCTGCCGGAATCCACCTACCTCAAGTTCCTGGTTTACGCGCTGGCGTAACCCGCTGCGGCCGATCGAAGTCGCCGTCGCCATCGCCTCGTCTCGCGTCATAGTTGCTTATCATTGGCGAGATAGTCGTTTTTAGTTTATAACCGACGGCATGAGGCGATGGCTCCGATCGGTGGCCAGGCAACTGGCCGCGCTTGATGGCCGGCGCCGCCCGCAGGCCGGGCGGCGTCCGCGGTCGCGGCCGCGTCCGGCGACGCCCGAGCTCCGGATCTGGCTTCGCTCGCTCGCCGGGCGGCTGGCCTTTGCCGACATCGGGCGCTGGCGCCGGATGGCGCGCCCGGCCCGGCCGCGGGTCTGGGCGGGCGCCCGCCTGATCTCGCTCGCCCGGCCGCCGCGCCGGCTGATCGCGCGGCTGGTGGCGGCCCGCGGCGGACGGCGGCCCAAGATCGAAGGCTCGACCCCGCCGGCCGGACGCGGCGCCGCCCTCGGCCAGCCTGGCGTACGCCTTCGAGCAGATCTGCCGGCAGCTCGGACGGCCGTTCTCGGCGGCCGAGATCCGGGCCGCGGCGCCGCCCGGCGAGTCGGGCATGACTCTCGGCAACCTGCTGCTGGCGGCCGAGCGGCTCGGCTTCAAGGCGGCCGACGTCAAGCCGGACGCGCACAGCCTGACCCAGATGCCGCCGCCCTTCCTGGTCCTCGGCCAGCGGCCGGGCGAGGGCTGGCTGGCCGAAGCGCGGATCGGCGATCACCTGGTGCTGCGCGATCCGGGCAGCGGCCGCAGCGCGCTCCACGTCGAGACCGTGGCCGACCTCGCCGAGCGCGTGGTCCTGCTCAAGCGGCTTGCCGAGCCGGCCGGCCGGCGCCAGTGGCGGGACACGATCATGCACCGGCTGCGCCCGGTGCTCTGGGAGCTCGGCCTCGCCTCGGTGGTGATCAACCTTTTGGCGCTGGCGACGCCGCTGTTCCTGATGACCGTCTACAACAAGGTGATCGGTCACGGCGCGCTGCAGACCCTGGACGTGCTGGCGCTCGGCATGGCCACGCTGTTCGTGTTCGAGTGGCTGCTGCGCTCGCTGCGCAGCTATATCGCGAGCCACACCGGCGCCCGGCTCGACGCCGCGCTCGGCAGCGAGGTGATCCACCACCTGGTCCACCTGCCGCTCGCCACCTTCGAGGCCGTGCCGACCGGTCAGATCCTCGAGCGGACACGGCAGCTCGACCAGCTGCGCCAGTTCTTCACCAGCCAGATGCCGCTGCTGCTGGTCGACCTCGCGTTCGTCGGGGTGTTCGTCGCGGTGCTGTTCTACCTCGATGCCCGCATGGGCGTGATCACGCTGACGGCGATGCCGCTGTTCTGGCTGCTCTCGATGCTCGGCCGGGGGCCGCACCGGCGGCTCGTGGAGGCCGGCTTCACCGCCGCTGCGGCCAAGGCGTCGAGCCTCGGCGAGACCGTCAGCCAGGCGCTCACGGTCAAGGCGCTCGGGCTCGAGCCCGAGATGGAGCGGCGCTTCAAGGAGCGGCTCGCCGAAGCCGCCTGGACCGGCTTTCGGGTGAGCAATCTCGGCGGCCTGATCGCGAGCTCCGGCCAGGCGCTGCAGCATGTCGTGGCGCTGGTCATCGTCTACGTCGGGGCGCGCGCGATCATCGCCGGCGACATGTCGATCGGCGCGCTGATCGCGGCCACCATCCTGACCGCGCGCACGCTCGCGCCGCTCCGCCAGGTGGTCGGCGCCTGGCAGCAGCTGCAGACCGTGCGGACCGCGTTCGCGCGCCTCGACGAGCTGATGAACGAGCCGAGCGAGCTGGCGCTGGCGCCGGCCCCGGCGCTCGCGCTCAAGGGTCACGTCCGCTTCGAGCAGGTCAGCTACCGCTACGCCGACGACGCGCCGCCGGCGCTCGATCGGGTCGATCTGGAGATCGTGCCCGGCCAGGTGCTGGGGGTGGTCGGCCCGCCCGGCTCCGGCAAGAGCACCTTCGCCAAGCTGCTGCTCGGCCTGGCTCCGCCGGTCCACGGACGCGTGCTGATCGACGATCTCGACGTCCGTCTGTGGTCGCCCGCGGTGCTCCGCCAGCAGGTCGGCGTGGTGCCGCAGGAGGTCCAGCTGTTCGCCGGCTCGATCGCCGAGAACATTGGCCTCGGCGCCCTCGACCGCTCGTTCGAGCGGGTGGTGGCCGCGGCCAAGTTCGTCGGCGCCCACGACTTCATCCAGCGCCTGCCGGCGGGCTACGACACCCGCCTGAGCGAGCGTGGCGGCGGCCTGTCCGCCGGCCAGCGCCAGCTGATCAGCATCGCCCGGGCGCTGATCCGCAACCCGCGCCTCTTGGTGCTCGACGAGGCGACCAGCGGTCTGGACACGGCGACCGAGGAGGTCCTGCTGCTCAACCTGAAGCGCGCCTCGCGCGGCCGCACCATCGTCATGGTCACCCATCGCCTGGCCGCGCTCGCGATCGCCGACCGGGTCGTGCTGCTCGGCGACGGCCGGATCGAGCGCGAGGGCACCCCCGGCCAGGTGGTGGCGTTCGCGCGCTCCCGCCAGCCGCCCACCGGGCCGCTGCGGCCCCACCTCGCCCCGGTCTGAGCCGATGTTCGGCAAGCTCCGCAACAGCCTCAACGGTGCCCATCGGTTCGCCGAGTTCCTGCCCGATGCCGAGGGTGTCGTCGAGCGCGGCCATTCGCCGGTCGCCGGCCTCCTGATCCTGGTGATCGCGGCGGTGTTCGGCGGCCTGCTCGGCTGGTCGGCGCTGACCGAGATCGAGCAGGTGGTGCAGGCCAACGGCGAGGTCGAGCCGGCCGACCGGGTCAAGATCGTCAATCACCCCGATGGCGGCCGGATCGCCGAGGTCCACGTCGTGGAGGGGGACCGGGTGGTCGCCGGCCAGCCGCTGGTGACCTTCGATCCCGAGCTGATCAGAACCCAGCTTGCCGAGCTGACCGGCCGCCTCGAGGTCAAGAGCGCCGAGGTGGCGCGGTTCGAGGCCGAGGCCAGGTCCGAGCCCGCCGAGCTGGTCGTCGATCCCGAGCTCGCCGCGGCCCGGCCCGGCCTGGTCGAGGCGCAGCAGGCGCTGCTCGAGAGCCGGCGCCAGGCCTACGCCAGCCGCGCCGAAGGCCTGGCCCAGGAGATCGCCCAGCGGCGCAACGAGCTCGCCTCGATCACCGCCGAGCTGGTCCGCCTGCGCGACGCCTACGCGCTGCTCAGCGAGCAGCTCGACGCGGTCCGGGGACTGGCGGAGAAGGGCCTCTACCCGCGCCTGCGTCTGGCTGCGCTCGAGGGCCAGCGGAACGATCTCGCCGGCGACATCCACAAGACCCAGGCCCAGCACGAGGCTGCCAAGGCGGCGCTCGCCGAGGCCGGGAGCCGACGCGACGGCCTCGGCCGCGAGTGGCGCTCGGGCGTGCTCGCCGAGCTCGGCACCGCCAAGGCCGAGCGCGACCGGCTGGCCGAGGCCCAAAAGCGCCAGGCGGCGACGCTCCGCAATCTCGTGGTCCGGGCGCCGGTCGCGGGCATCGTCCAGGACCTCAGCGTAACCACGCCCGGCCAGTCGGTCGGCTCCAACCAGCCGCTGATGAAGCTGATCCCGACCGGCGGCGCTCTGGTGATCGAGGCCAGGGTCGCCAACCGCGACATCGGCCACATCCGACTCGGCCAGCCGGCCAAGATCAAGGTCCAGGCCTATGATTTCCTGCGCTACGGCACGCTCGCGGGCACCGTCGAGCGGATCGCCGCCGATGCCACGGTCGACCCCAAGACCGGCGCCCTCACCTACGGCATCACGGTGCGCGCCGACGGCACCGAGCTCGGCCCGACCGAGGACCGGTTCAGCGTCGTGCCGGGCATGGCGGTCGAGGTCGACCTCCTGGTCGGCGAGCGGACCATCCTCTCCTATCTCACCGACCGGATCTTCCGCCTCAAGGAAACCGCTCTCCGGGAAGGCTAGCCTGGACGCGGCGTCCGCCCATCTCGTTCGCGCAACCGGCCGCGGGCGATCAGGCCTGGTGCCGCGGTGGCCGGGGACCGAAGATCGCGCTGCCGACCCGGACGTGGGTGGCGCCGAACTGGACCGCGATCTCGAAGTCGGCGCTCATGCCCATGCTGAGCCTCGTGAGCCCGTTGCGGGCGGCGATCTTGGCGAGCAGGGCGAAATGCGGCGACGGCTCCTCGCTCTCGGGCGGGATCGCCATCAGTCCGGCCACCGGCAGGCCGAGATCGTCCCGACAGGCCCCGATGAAGGCGTCGGCAGCAGCCGGCCAGACCCCGGCCTTCTGCGCCTCCTCGCCGGTGTTGACCTGGACGAAGCAGACCGGACGACGACCCTGGCGCGCCATCTCGTCGGCGAGCACGCGGGCGAGCTTCGGCCGGTCGACGGTCTCGATCACGTCGAACAGGGCGACCACGTCCTTGGCCTTGTTGGTCTGAATCGGGCCGATCATGTGCAGCTGGAGGTCGGGATGGTGCCCGCGCAGAGCCGGCCAGCGCGCCTTGGCCTCCTGCAGATAGTTCTCCCCGAACACCCGTTGACCGGCGGCGAGCGCGGCGGCCACCCGATCGTCGGGCTGCGCCTTGCCGACCGCGACCAGGGTCACCTCGGACGGCGCCCGGCCGACCGCCCGCGCGGCCACCTCGATCCGCTCCCGGATCGTGCGCAGATTGGCCTCGATCGCCGAGACGGCGACGGCTTGTTCGGCGGCGCCAGTCATGTAAGCTCCTCGTGCTGGTGCTCGGGCCAGCCTAGCCAACGCGCCGCTCCGGCTCAACGTGCCTGCGGGAGGGACCGGCCGCATGCTGACGCCGCCGTTCAGCTTCGACGAGATCATGGCGCCGCTCGGCGCCGAGCGCTTCTTCGCCGAGTACGAGGGCCGGCGGCCGCTGCATCTCAAGGGCGCCGCGGACAAGTTCGCCGAGGTGATGACCTGGGCGAAGCTCAACGACCTGCTCGGCCAGGCGACGATCTGGACCGACGCCTCGCTGCTGCTGTGGCTCGACAAGGAAGCGGTCGCGCCGTCTCGCTACTGCGAATTGGTGCTCAGTCGCGAGGGCCGCAAGCAGGCGCTGCAGCCCAATCCGGAGAAGGTCAAGGACTTCCTGCGCCAGGGCGCCACCCTGACGGCCGCCTGGATCGACCATCTGAGCGCCGGCCTCACCGCCTGCGCCTCGGCCCTGGAGCAGGCGCTCGTCGGCAAGGTGCAGGCCAACCTCTATGTTTCGTCCCGCCGCCGCCAGGGGCTCGCCTCGCACCGCGACCGACATGACGTCTACGCCGTCCACGTCGAGGGCACCAAGACCTGGTACGTGTACGAGGGCCGCTCGGCCCTCCCGATCGCCCATCCGATGTTCAAGACCTCGAAGGCGGAGGACGAGCAGGCCAAGGAGCGTCTGCTCATGGAGGTCAAGATGGAGCCCGGTGATCTCCTCTACCTGCCGCGCGGCCAGTATCACGACGCGCTGGCCGACGAGGGGGGCGCCATGCACGTCGCCTTCGGGGTGACCTATCCGAACGGTCTGGACGTGTTGAGCCTGCTGCACGAACGCGCCGTGGCCGAGCTGTTGTTCAGGACCGATCTGCCGCGCCCGCGCGGTCCCGACGCCGGGCGCGCGCTGGCCGAACGGTTGGCCGAGCTGGCCGAGGGGGTCAACCGGCTGCTGGCGGATCCGGCGACCGCGGCGCAGGTCCAGGCGATGCAGATGGGCTTCCACCAGCCACGCGACAGCTACAATCTGCCGGTGCTGTTCGGCGAGCAGGCCACCGAGCGCTACCGGGTGCACGCCGAGGGCATCCGCCTGGTCGAGCAGGGCGGGCGCTTCGGCCTGGTGCGCCAGGGCTCGCGCGCGGCGACCGAGGTGCCGGCCGAGGTCAGCGCCATGGTCGGCTGGGTGCTCGAGCGGCGGGAGTTCTCGCCCACCGAGCTGGCCGCGGCCTTTCCCGAACGCCAGGCCGCAGCGATCGACCGGCTGTTGCGCGATCTCCGCGCGATGCGCCTGCTCGCGCCGGCCTAGCTGTGGTTGCCATGAAGGTTGTTCATCCGGCAGGCCCGGCCAAGCTGTCGGTTGCGAAACTGTCAGCGTTGATCGGGAGATTGCCCGGATGAACATGCACAAGAATGCCCGTTTGACGCCGCAAGGCCGACTCCTGCTGGTGCATCGGATCACGGACCAGGGCCGGACCGTGGGGTCGGCAGCCGGCGCTGCGGGACTGCCGCAACGACAGGCTTACCGCTGGCTGACGCGCTATCGCACCGTCCCCACCAGGTGCCGGCCGCGCGCGTGGCCGAGATCGAGCACCGGCGCCAGCGCCTGAGCGAACCGGTGATCGCGCGCCAGCTGCGCACCCGGCCCTACACGCCGCGCACCAACGGCAAGGCCGAGCGCTTCATCCAGACCAGCCTGCGCGAGTGGGCCTATGCGTGCCCGTTTGCGAGCTCGCACCAGCGCACCGCCGCGCTCACCCCTTGGCTCGACCATTACAACACCGCCCGGCCGCACACTGCCCTGGCCCATCAGCCGCCGGCCATCCGCCTCTGCCAATCGGCGTTCCTCGGAGCCCGCCATGGTAGAGCGTCGACATGGCAATTCGAGACGCCACGCCGATCGTTTTGACGGCGGACGAGCGGCGCGCGCTGGAGAGCTGGGTCCGCTCGGGAACACTCAGCGGCAGCATTTTCCTATGGGTACGTCAACGTCGTAATCACCCTTTTTTTGGGCTCGCCACCGCCACCCGGAGGTTCGGGGCGAGGCCTCCCTGCCAGTGGCCGCTGCGCGCGTCGTCTCTCCCAGCCACCATGCGCGAAATGCCGGCAGCGATCCGGCAATCTGCTCAAATGCTGAGCAGAAATCACACCGGTGGCGCGTTTTCTGACATCTCGCATCGCTGGCACGAAACTTGAAGGACGGACGTGACCCGACGGCGTCGCGCCCTCGGGTCCGTGACTGGCCAGCAGCCAAGCAAAGCGAGAGGTGAGGATGAGACTCGGCATGGCGATCGCCAACCCTGCGAGGTTGCGCCCGGTTCACCTGGCACCGAAGCGAATCGTGGAGCTCGAGGTCGGGAGGGCCGTGCTCGGCGCGACGGGCGCGACCGGCATGGCTGCCATTTAGGGGAGAGGCGACGATGTTGGTAGGACCGATGGCGCGCTGGTCGCGGCGCTCACGCCGGGCCGGCGGGGGGCTGGCCCTGAGCGTGGCCGCCGGCATGGCGATGCTGCTGGCGTCGAGTTCCGGCGCCCTCGCGCAGGACACGCCCACGCTGGATTCCGGTGACACCGCCTGGATGCTGGCGTCGACGGCGCTCGTGCTGATGATGACGGTGCCGGGCGTGGCCATGTTCTATGGCGGCATGGTGCGCCAGAAGAACGTGCTCACGATGTGCATGCAGGCGTTCGCGACCTGCTGCCTCACGACCGTGGTCTGGACGATCGTCAGCTACAGCCTCGCGTTCAAGGGCGACGGGCCTTATCTGGGCGACCTGTCGCGGCTGTTTCTCCGGGGCATGGACAAGGACACGCTGAGCGGCACGATCCCCGAGAGCGTGTTCATGACCTTCCAGATGACCTTCGCGATCATCACGCCGGCGCTGATCACCGGCGCGTTCGCGGACCGCATGAAGTTTTCTGCGCTCCTCTGGTTCATGGGCCTCTGGGGTGTCTTCGTCTACGCGCCGATCGCGCACTGGGTCTGGGGCCCGGGCGGCTGGGTCGGGGGCCTGGGGGCGCTCGATTTCGCCGGCGGCACCGTGGTCCACATCAACTCCGGGGTCGCCGGCCTGGTCTGCGCGCTGGTGCTCGGCAAGCGGCTCGGCTACGGCAGCGAGAACATGGCGCCGCACAATCTGACGCTGACCACGATCGGCGCGTCCTTGCTCTGGGTCGGCTGGTTCGGCTTCAACGCCGGCTCGGAGCTGGCCGCCGACGGCCGCGCCGGCATGGCCATGGCCGTGACCCAGATCGCGACCGCGACCGCGGCGCTCGCCTGGATGTTCGCCGAGTGGCCGACCCACGGCAAGCCGAGCGTGCTCGGCATCCTGTCCGGCGCGGTCGCGGGCCTGGTCGCGATCACCCCGGCGTCCGGCTTCGTCGGGCCGGTCGGGGCACTGGTGATCGGGATCGCGGCCGGGATCATCTGCTTTTGGACCTCGACCAGCCTCAAGCGCGCGCTCGGCTACGACGACGCCCTCGACGCCTTCGGCATTCACGGCGTCGGCGGCATGGTCGGCGCGCTGCTGACCGGCGTGTTCGCGGTCGAGGCGATCGGCGGCACGCCCGGGCTGCTCGAGGGCAATCCCGGCCAGGTCCTGATCCAGCTCTACGCCGTGCTGGCGACGACCGTCTGGAGCGGCGTGGTGTCGTTCATCCTGCTCAAGGCGATCGACGGCACGATCGGGCTCCGGGTCAGCGCCGAGGTCGAGCGCGACAGCCTCGACCTCCAGCTCCACGGCGAGACGGTGCCCTAAGGTCGCCCCGCGGCGCGACCGCACCGGCCGGGCCCGGGAGGCGTTGCCTTCCGGGCCCTTCGCCGTTGTCAGCGGCGCGGCCATGGGGCGACGACCGGCCGCGCGGTCGCCGCCGCCGTCCCGGTCAGGCGCTCGCCGCCTCGGCGTGCGCGGCCTCCCAGGCGAGCAGGGCGCGGCGGCGAACCTGGCCCCAGCGATAGTCGCCAAGCGCGCCGGTCGCCCGGATCACCCGGTGGCACGGCACGAGGTAGCCGAGCGGGTTGTGGGCCAGCGCGTTGCCGACCGCGCGCACCGCCCGCGGCTGGCCGATCGCGCTCGCGAGGTCGAGGTAGGAGACGACCCGGCCGGGCGGCACCCGGAGCAGGGCCGACCAGACCTTGACCTGGAAGTTGGTGCCGCGCAGCAGGAGCCGGGCGGACGCATCGCCGGCACCCTCGAACAGCCGCTCGATCACCACCTTGGTCGCCGGCCGGTCCTCGACCAGGCGGCTGAGCGGCCAGGCCGAGCGGGCGTCCTCGACCGCGGCTTCTGGATCGCCGTCGACGAAGCTCAGCCCCGCGATCCCGCGCTCGGTCGTCAGCAGCAGCGCGTCGCCGAACGGCGTCGGATGGATGCCGTAGCGGATGATCAGACCGTCGCCCTGCTGCTTGTACTCGCCGGGCGTCATGGCCTCGTAGCCGACGAACAGATCGTGCAGCCGCGACGGCCCCGACAGGCCGACCTCAAAGGTCGCATCGAGCACGCTCTCGCCCGCCTGCAGCGCGGCCTTGGCATGCCCGACCGTGAGGAGTCCCAGAAAACGCTTGGGGCTGATCCCGGCCCAGCGGGTGAACAGGCGCTGGGCATGGAACGGGCTGAGCCCGATCTCGCCGGCCACGTCCTCGAGGCTCGGCTGGTCGACGACATGGGCGTCGAGGTAGCGGATCGCGCGCTCGATGCGCCGATAGTCCTGCGCCGTCTCGAGCCCGCCCCTGGCCCCGGTCACCGCCAGGTCTGCCCCGTTCACCGCCAGTTGTGCCATGACAGGCTCCCCTCGTCCCAGAATGGCCGCTCGGCCTCGCGCACGGCGTCGGCGCGCGAGAGGCCGACGTCCTTCAACATATGGTCGTCCAGACGCAGGAGCGCCCGGCGCTGCCGCGCCAGCTCGTGCCAGCGCAGCAGGGCCGTGATCACCCGGTCCGCACGCCGCGCCACCTTGCGGACGAAGCTCTGACCCTGCCCTAGGCGCGGCCTGCCCGGGACCACGAGACGCAGGTCGGTCGACATCGAACATCTCCTCTTGGCTTGCCCGCAGAAGCTAGGCGCCCGCAAATCGGGAACCCACCCAATTCTTGCGCAACTGCGGCCGCTTCAGAGCCCTCGCCCGGCAGCCGCCTTGTCGGCTACAGTCGAGCGCGGTGGAAGGAGCTTTGATGTCGAGAATCGTTGCCGGCGCCCTGGTTCTGGCCCTGCTCGCCGCCGGCGCTGGCCGACCTGCCGGCGCGGCCGGACCGGCGGCGGCGCCCGAGCCGACCCCGCCGGAGCGCGCGCTCCAGGAGCGGATCCGCTTCATCGAGGACCGCCTCGATGCCCGGCGCCGGCACGCACAGATCTGGTATTGGGGCTGGATGACGGTGTTCACCGGCGCGACGGCGGCCTTGAGCGTCGGGGCTGCGACCAGCGACCAGGCCGCCGACCGGGCGAACTACATCTCCCAGGCGGTGCTGTCGGCCGGCGGCGTCGGCGATCTGCTGTTCCGGCCGCTCGAGGCGCGCTTTGGCGCCGACCCGATCCGCGACCTGCCCGAGGCCACGCCCGAAGAGCAGCGCCAGAAGCTCGAGCGCGCCGAGGCGCTGCTGCGCAGCAACGCCGAACGGGCGGCGACCCGGACCTCCTGGCCGCTCCATCTGATCAACGCCGCCGCCAACGGCGCCGCGGGCCTGATCGTCTGGGCCGCCGGCGACGGCAGGGCGGGTGCGATCTCGGCGCTCACCGGCACCCTCGGCGGCGAGGCCTACATCTGGACCGAGCCCGGCGCTCCGGTCCAGGATCAGGCCGACTACGAGCGCTTCCGGGCCGGGCATCCGGCCGACGTCGCCGGGGGCTGGTCGATCGTCCCGGCGCTCGGCGGGGTGACGGTCCAGCTCAGGTTCTGATCCGAGGCGGCGCCCGCCGCCCAAGCGAGGAGGGAGTGATGGCGTCAGCCGCCGATCCGCAGCGATTGCCCGAGGACCTGCCGCGACCGGTGGACGACGGCGCCTGCGACCATTTGGCTGGTCGCCCGCTGCCCTCGATCGCGCTGGTGGCGACTACCGGCGGCAGCGTCGATCTTTCACTAGAGCCCGGCCGCCTCGTGCTCTACTGCTTCCCGCGCGCAGGCCAGCCGGACGCGCCGAGCCCTGCGGACTGGGACCAGATCCCGGGCGCCCGCGGCTGCACCCCGCAGTCGCTCGCCTTCCGCGCCCACCACCAGGAGATTTTGGCACAGAGTGCGGCGCTCTTCGGCCTCAGCACCCAGTCGCCAACCGCCCAGGCCGAGATCGCGACCCGCCTCAAGCTGCCGTTTCCCCTGCTGAGCGACGCCCGCCTCGCCTTCGCGCGCGCCCTCGACCTCCCGACCTTCGAGGTCGAAGGCATGACCCTGATCCGACGCCTGACCCTGATCGTCACCGACGGCATCATCGAGCACGTCTCTTATCCGGTTTTTCCACCCGACGGGAACGCCGCGGATGTGGTCGCCTGGCTGCAGACTCACCGGCGCTGACTGCCGCCGATCTCGGGCGGAGCCAGCTCGGCAACCTAGGTTGACTTCTGTCAGCGAATAGCTTACACTGCAACATGATCAGGAGCTTCAGGAGCAAGGCCCTTGCCGACCTGTGGAGCACCGGCCGCACCAGGAGAATCGATCCCAAGATGCACAGGCGCATCCTCGTTCGCCTCGACCGCCTCGACGCCGCGAGCGCTCCCGAGGAGATGCAGGTGCCCGGTTTCGACTTCCATGCGCTGAAGGGCTTTAGGCCAACGCGCTACACGATCCACGTGAACGGCCCTTGGTGTCTGACCTTCGAATTCGAAGATGGCGATGCCTGTCGCGTGGATTGGGAGCAATACCACTGAGGAGCAATAGGAATGGAGTACCGCGCCGCCCGTTCTCCCGACCGTTGCCCGGCGCACCCCGGTGAGCTGTTGCGCGAGGTCATCATTCCGGCGACCGGACGTTCCAAGTCGGAGATCGCCTCGCTTCTCGGTATCTCGCGGCAGCATCTCTACGATATTCTTCGGGAGCGCAAGCCGGTATCCCCCCAGGTCGCAGTCCGGCTCGGGAAGCTGTTCGGCGACGGCCCTGGTGTGTGGGTGCGCATGCAAGCGGCGCACGACACCTGGCACGCCACACGGGAAATCGACACCAGCCAGATCCCGACGCTGGTCGCGGCCTGACCACCAGCAACGGCCGCCGCCCGCCCACGAGCCCCGGGGGGTTACGGGTACTTCGGAGCGGGCAGGAGATCACCCCCGAGATGGCGCTCCGCCTCGGCAAGCTCTGCGGCAACGGCCCGGAGCCTTGGCTGCGGACGCGGATGGCGCGACCTCTGGCGCCTGGAGCGCACGCTTAGCGCCGACGTCGCCCGCATCCCGACCCACCGCGCCGCATGATCCAAGCGGCGGGCCGGCTTCTCGGCAGCGAGCCCCGACCCGATGCCGCGGTCGCCCGATTCGCCTTGACCGGGGCCAGGCCTCGGAGCACGTTTCCGGTTTACAGTCGTCGATGACATTTCAATATGGAATGGGTGAGGGAGATGCGCTCGCTGCTGGTCGCGCTGCTCTGCCTGCTGCCGGTCGCGCCGGTAGGTGCTCAGGATGTTGGCGCCGGTCTGACCGAAGCTCTGACGGTCGGTGTCGATCGGGTGGTGGCCCAGCTGGGCAAGCCCGGCGGCTTTCTCGATGATCCGAAGGCGCGCATCCCCTTGCCGGGGCCGCTCGAACAGGCACAGACCGCGCTTCGGATGGCCGGCATGTCGGGCATGGTCGACGACCTCGACGTCCGCATGAACCGCGCCGCCGAGGCCGCGACGCCGATCGCCAAGGACCTGATCATCCAGGCAATCCAGGGCCTGAGCTTCCAGGATGCCGCTGGCATTCTCAGCGGCCCGAACGATGCCGCGACCCGCTATCTCCAGCGCAAGACGGAAAAACCGCTGGCACAGCAGATGCGCCCGATCGTCGACCAGCAGCTGGCCGATGCCGGCGCCGTGCAGGCGTTCGAGAGCATCGCCGGCGAATACCGCTCGCTGCCGTTCGTCGGCGGCACGCTCGATGTCGACCTCACCGGCCACGTCATCACCTACACCGAAAAGGCGATCTTCGGTTACCTCGGCAAGGAAGAAGCGGCGATCCGCACCAATCCGGCCGCCCGCACGACCCCGCTGCTCAAGAGCATCTTCGGCAACTAGGCTGGTATCAGAGAAAAGGTGTCAGTAACGGTCCCTGACACTGTCTCTGACACCTTTACGCTTCTCTGACACCTTTTCTCTTCGACCTCCGCCCCCTGGTCGGCGGCCCCCTGATTACCCGCCTCGCCAAACACGACACCAACCCCGCCAACAACCCGCAGATGCCGGCGCGCTGTCGCAAGTGAGAACCAGCGGGAGATTGTGAAGCCGGCCGTGCTCGGAGCCGAGGAGAACAGAGCTCAGGCGAATGGGCATGAAGCTGGCCGCAAGCTTGCGTGCCTGGAGCGACGCGCCTCTGTCATGCCCGCATGCCGACGCTGCTGCGGTGGAACGGCTACCGGTTCTTCTTTTGGAGCGGCGATCGCGGCGAGCCGCCGCACGTGCATGTCAAGAAGGGTGCGGCCGAAGCCGAGGTCTGGCTGGACCCGGTGGCCTTGGCAACTACGGTCGACTTGAGGAGCTCACGAGATCAACTCGATCCTGCGCAAGGTGCGCGAACAACAGTCGGGGTTCTTGAAGGCCTGGCATGACCATTTCCGACCTTGAACGACCGGACCTGGTAGCCTCGGTCCGGTGCAGCGATCGGGAGCTCATGGCTCGCGCTGACCGACGGACGAACCGTCACCGTGCCCCTGTGGTGGTATCCGCGCCTCCTCCGCGCCACGCCAGCCCAGCGCGAGCATTTCGAGATCGGCCGCTTCGGCGTTCATTGGCCGGAGATCGACGAGGACATCGAGCTCGCCGGCCTGCTCGTCGGGGCGAAGGCGCCAGGCGCGACACCGCCCGAAAAAGGGCGCTGACCCGGACCAATGACACGATCGACCAGTCCGCCAAACCCGGCAACGGTGATCGTCAGCCGGGGGAAAAGGTGTCAGGAACCTTTTCGGTCGTTAACGGCAAGACTTCAACTTTTTCGACCGTCTGCGGCCGCGTCCGGCGCCATCATGTTATGCCGCGGCGCCGGGCGCCAGCAAGAGGATCCCGTACCGACCGTTCTGACGGAGCAAGCGCACGCAGCGTATGGCGCCTTGATCCTCCAGTCTGTCCTCGCGGAGCTGCTCGAGCACGACCGCGCGGGCGTGGTGTCGGGCGGCGATGCGGGGCATCGGCGCGCCTCGAGCGGGCAGCGTCCCGGAGGCCGGCTTGCCGACCCCTAGCTTTGCTCCATAGTGCAGGCGCGAAGCACGGGAGGAAGGGCGGGATGCGGCAGGCTTACGTGCATCGGCTGAGCGCGGCCGGGCCCGATGATGTCGCGGGACTGGCGAACGCGATCGAGCGGGGGGCGATCACGGCCGCGGGCATTCGGGCGATCCTCGGCAAGACCGAGGGCAACGGCTGCGTCAACGATTTCACCCGCGGCTTCGCGACCCGGTCGTTGCGCCTGGCGCTCGCGCGCGCGAGCGGCGACCCGGCCGGCGCCGAGCGGATCTGCATGGTGATGTCGGGCGGCACCGAGGGAGCGCTCGCCCCGCATTGGCTGGTCCTCGAGGCCAGGCCCGCGCCGGCCGGCACGGCGCCGGCTCCAGCAGGCGCGCTGGCGATCGGGGTGGCGCGGACCGCCGAGCTGCCGCCCGAGGCGATCGGCCGGCGCACGCAGGCGCTGGCGGTCGCGGATGCCGTGCGCGCGGCGATGGCGGACGCGGCGATCACCGATGCCGATGCGGTCCACTACGTCCAGGTCAAATGCCCGCTGCTGACCGCCGGCCGGATCGAGGCGGCCGCAGCGCGCGGGGCGGCGGTGGTCACCGGCGATACGCTCAAGAGCATGGCGCTCTCGCGCGGGGCGAGCGCGCTCGGGGTCGCGCTCGCGCTCGGCGAGATCGCTCCCGACCGCATCGGCGATGCGGCGATCGGGGTGGCGCTCGACCTGTTCTCGAGCCGCGCCAGCTGCTCGGCCGGCGTCGAGCTGATGGCCAACGAGGTGGTCGTGCTGGGCATGAGCCGGGCGTGGACCGGGCCGCTTCGGATCGATCACACGCTGATGGCCGACCCGATCGATGTCGCCCCGGTCCGCGAGCTCTTGGCGCGCCTCGGCGGGCCGGGCGCGCAAGAGGGCGCCGAGATCAGGGCGCTGCTGGCTAAAGCGGAGCCGCCGCGCTCCGGCCGCATCCGCGGCTTTCGCCACACCATGCTCGATGACAGCGACATCGCCGCCACCCGCCACGCCCGCGCGGCGGTCGGCGGCGCGCTCGCAAGCCTGGTCGGTCACGGCGAGATCTTCGTCTCCGGCGGCGCCGAGCACCAGGGGCCGGACGGCGGCGGGCCGGTCGCCGTCATCGTCGACGCCGTCGCGGGCCGGGGCTGACGCCCGGGTGGCGCATCCGGTGACGCATCAGTGGCGCACGAGTGGCGCATGCGCGAGTGGCGCATGAGTGGCGCAAATTTGCGCCGGCATGCCGCAGTTCTGGAGCCTCGGCGGCGAGAGCGTTGACGGCGGGCGATGAAATTCGCTAGCGTTCCGTTTCACGAACGGCGTTTTGGCACGCTGATGTGAAACGAGGCATGGACCGCGAGCGCTTCCTGCCGCAGCGCATTCTCGAGCACTATGAGGGCATGCCGCGCGGCGAGCGGCGGCTTGCCGACCTGTTGCTCGAGCATCCGACCGCGATCGTCGAGCAGTCGGCAACCCTGCTCGCGAGCCGGGCTCAGGTCTCCAAGGCGACCGCGGCGCGGCTGTTCAAGCGGCTCGGCTACCCGAGCTTCAAGACCGCCCAGCGGGCCGCCCGCGAGCATGGGATCGAGCCGCCGCCGGTCCAGTTCGGCGCGCGCCTGCGGGCACTGCCCGGGCATCCGGTCGACCTCAGCCTGCACCTCCAGGGCGACGTCCAGAACCTGGTGCGGACGATCGAGCAGCAGCGCTCGGACGACCTCACGCTTGCGATCCGCTGGCTGGCGCGCGCCGACAAGCTCTGGGTCGTGGGCTTCGGCGACAACTATCCGCTCGCCCATTTCGCCCGCGCGTTGTTGATCCGGATCCGGCCCGACATCCGGATGATCCCGATCGGCGGCTTCTCGGTGCCCGAGGAGTTCGCCTCGATCTCGTCGGCCGACGTCATGCTCGCCTTCGGGGTCGGCAGGCGGACCCGGGCGCTGCGCAACATCCTGCGCTCGGCCGGCCGGGCCGGCGCCCAGCTGGTGTTCGTCACCGACCAGGCCGGCCAGCCGGAGGCCGCCGCCGGCGGGGTCACGCTCCGCTGCCGGACGCTCGGCACCAGCCTGTTCGATTCCCTGACCGCGCCGGTCAGCCTGATGACCTATCTGTGCTCGGCGCTGGCGGCGCGGATCGGCGAGAGCGCGATCGAGCGGCTGCGCCTGATCGACGAGATCCACGCCGACTGGGGCGAGCTGATCGACCCCGCGAGCTGATTTCAAAGATGTCGCGGCGCCGGCCGTGCGGGCCCGCAAACGCATCAATCACGAAAAAATGAGTTTCAAAAACGAAATTCGTTTGACGCTGGCCGCGACCCTGAGGCAGCCTTCTGCGACCCGCCGGCGTTCCAGGCTGGCGCCGGCCAAAGTCTCATCAGGAGGACGCCGTCATGCGCAGCTCTCGTTCGCTTGCCAGCACCTTGGGATTCGCCGGGACGTTGGGACTCGCAGGAGCCTGGCTGCCGGCGGTCGCGATCGGTCTCGCCGCCACCTCGGCGGGCGCCAGCGAGGTCGTCTGGGCGCGCTACGGCGACATCGACTCGCTCGATCCGCACCGGGCCACCAGCACGCTCTCGATGCAGGTCTGGGACCAGATCTACGATACCCTGCTCGCCTTCGACAAGGACGGCAACCCGCAGCCCCACATCGCCAAGTCCTGGGACATCAGCGAGGACGGGCTCGAGTACACCTTCCATCTCCAGGACGGCGTGCTCTGCCACGACGGCACGCCGTTCGACGCCAACGACGTCAAGTTCACGATCGACCGCGCGTTCGGCGACAACCCGAGCCTGACCAAGACCAGCTGGGGCCCGATCCAAGTCGGCCGAGGTGGTCGACCCGCTCGACCATCAAGATCACCATGGCCAGCCGCTTTGGCGCCTTCATCCCGTTCCTCGCCGACAGCTTCTCGAGCATCGTCTGCGACAGCGACGCCAACAAATCCGAAGACTTCGGCACCAGCGTCGCGATCGGCGCCGGCCCGTTCAAGCTGGTCAACTGGGTCAAGGGCGACGTGGTCGAGCTGGCCAAGAACCCCGACTACAAGAACTTCGGCAAGCCGGTCGACAACATGGGCGCACCGCACATCGACAAGCTGATCGTCAAGACCGTGCCCGAGGCCCAGACCCGGCTGGCGGCGCTGCACACCGGTGAGGTCCAGATCGCCGAGCCGCCGTTCGACGACATCCAGGCGATCAAGGACGAGGGCAAGCTCGACCTCGTGGTCGCCGACAACACCGGCCAGAACGTGTTCTGGGAGTTCACGGTCAGCCGGCCGCCGTTCAACGACATCCGCGCCCGCCAGGCGGTCGCCTACGCGACCGATCCGCAGATGGCGATCGACATCATCTACGGCGGCCTGTCGCAGCGCGAGTGGTGCCCGATCGCGCGCGGCGTGTTCGGCAACGATCAGGCCTTCTGCAAGCAGTACGGCTACCCCTACGATCCCGACAAGGCCAAGGCGCTGCTCGCCGAGCTCGGCTACGGCCCGGACAAGCCGCTCGAGACGACCATGTACGTCTGGACCGGCGGCAACCGCCAGAAGCTCGCCGAGATCTTCCAGAACCAGCTCGCCCAGGTCGGCATCAAGGCCGGCGATCGAGATCATGGACATCGGCACCATGAACGGCAAGGTCAAGGCGCAGAACGAGCAGACCGAGGGCGGCCCCGGCACCTTCGACATGATGACCTGGTCCTGGTTCGACCCGGACATCCTCTACCAGCTCTGGCATTCGCCGGGCGCCTATTCGGGCTTCCAGACGCCCGAGCTGGACGCGATGCTCGAGAAGACCCGGACCACGATCGATCCGAAGGGACGCCTCGCGGCGGTCGATGACGTGATCAAATATCTGATGCAGAACGCCGTCCACATCGGCCTGTATACGCCGGGCTGGGAGTGGGTGTTCGCGGTCCGGCCCGAGGTCGAGGGCTTCAAGGTCGGCGCCTTCCTGCATCCGCAGTTCAACGACGTCACGGTCGAGTAGCGCCGGGCTGCCGTGCCGCGGCCGATGCCACCTCGCTGGCGGGTCGATGCTCGGGCTGGCCCGGGCACCGACCGGCCGGCGCGTGGGCGGAACGCGCAACCGTCGCCGCGCGGGGTTCCGGTGTCCTCAAACGGCGGCGCCGCCGAGCCGGCCGCCAGCTTCGGGGGCGCCGGGCGCCAGGCACGCAGCGCGCCGAGGTCATCGGTCAACCGCTCGGGGGCTGTGGGCCGGCCTGACGTCGAGATCTTAACCAGGGCTTAACCTTTGCGCCGTTAACGTCATCTTCGGGTGGTCCATGGGACCTTGGGAATCCATGACTGAAGTTTCCGCTGGCGGCACGGAGTCCCAGGGTCGCATGGACCATCGAGCACGGACATTAGAGGCCAGTGATTGACGAAAGGTTGACAGGGCGGCGGCGGGCGGAGCGCGGTGGCAGCGGCGCGAGGCGGCCCCGGCTGGCCATGCCGGCCCGGCCGCGCGTTCCGAGATGCCCCATGCTGGTCGGCAACCGCAGCGGGCCGATCCGAAGCAGCGGCCCGCCGAGCCGCGGATGCAGAACTGCGGTCCGAAGGTCCGGGACCGCGATCCGAGAACGCCGGGCCGCGGTCCGCGCCTGGAGCGGCGGCGCGCGATGATCCGCTACCTCGCCCAGAGGCTCGCGGCCGCGCTGCTCACGATCTGGGTCGCGACCATCGCGGTCACCCTCCTGATCCACGCCGTGCCGGGCGACCCGGTCCGGATCATGTACGCCAAGTTCCAGGCGACGCCGGAGCAGATCGAGGCGGTGCGCACCCATCTCGGCCTCGATCAGCCGATCTACGTCCAATATGCGATGTACGTCGGCCGCATCCTCCAGGGCGATCTCGGGCGCTCGATCGTCGGCGACCAGCCGGTGCTCGAGATCCTGCTGACCCGGTTCCCGCCGACCCTGCTGCTCGCCGACCACGAGCCTCCTGATCGCGGTCGTGATCGGCCTCAGCCTCGGCTTCCTCGCCGCCTACCGGCGCGGCACCGCGATCGACGCCGGCGCCATGATCCTGGCCGTGCTCGGGGTCTCGATCCCGCATTTCTGGCTCGGCCTGATTCTTCTGTTCTTCTTCGCGCTCAAGCTCGGCTGGCTGCCGGTCGCAGGTGGCGATCTGAGGAGCCTGGCGCTGCCCGCGCTGACGCTTGGCATCGCCAACGCCGCGGTGCTCGCGCGCCTGACCCGCTCGGCCATGATCGACATCTTCGATCAGGACTTCGTGCGCACGGCGCGCGCGAAGGGGCTGCCCAAGACCGTCGTCCTCTATCGCCACGCGCTGCGCGCCGGCCTGGTGCCGATCGTCAGCATGATGGGCCTGCAGTTCGCCTACATGATGGGCGGTGCCATCGTGGTCGAGAACGTGTTCGCCTGGAACGGCGTCGGCCGGCTCGCGATCGAGGCGGTGTTCGCGCGCGACTATCCGCTGATCCAGGGCTTCATCCTGTTCTTCGCGACCGTGGTGGTCCTGGTCTCGGTCGGGATCGACCTGCTCTATGCCTGGCTCGACCCGCGGATCCGGTACGGCTGATGGCGAGCCTGCCGGACACCGCCTCGTCAGCCGCCGACCGCACCGATGCCGGCGCCGCCGGCGCCCGCGGCTTCTGGCGGGCGCTGCTCCGGAGCCCGACCGGCGTGCTCGGCCTCGCGGTCGTGGTGACCCTGGTCGTCGCGGCGGCGTTCGCGCCCCTGATCGCGCCCTTCGATCCGCTGCGCATGGCGGCCGGGCCGCGCCTGGCGCCGCCGTCCACCGGCTATTGGTTCGGCACCGACGACTTCGGCCGCGACCTGTTTTCCCGGGTCGTGTTCGGTGCCCGGCTCACCCTGCAGATCGGCCTGATCGCGGTCGGCATCTCGCTGACCAGCGGCCTGCTGCTGGGCCTGGTCGGCGGCTATGCCGGCGGCTGGACCGAGCGGGTCCTGATGCGCGCGGTCGACATCCTGTTCTCGTTCACCGAGATCGTGATCGCGCTCGCCTGCATCTCGATCCTCGGCATCGGGCTGACCAACGCCATGATCGCGGTTGGCATCGCCGCGATCCCGTTCTACGCGCGGGTGACGCATAGCGTGGTCCTGGTCGAGAAGCACAAGCCCTACTTCGAATCCGCGATCTCGGCCGGGGCCGGCCACCTGCGCCTGATCTTCCGGCACCTGCTGCCGAACGTGGTGCCGACCCTGATCGTGGTCGGCACGCTCGGCATCTCGACCGCGGTGCTCGCGGCCGCGGGCCTCAGCTTCCTCGGCCTCGGCGCCCAGCCGCCCGAGCCCGAATGGGGCTTCATGCTCGCCTCCTCGCGCGATCTGATCTCGCGCGCGCCCTGGATGATGATCTTCCCGGGCACGGCGATCGCGGTCACGGTGCTGGGCTTCAACCTTCTGGGCGACGGCATCCGCGAGGTGCTCGACCCCCGCCAGCAGCGGGGCTGAGCATGGCGGAGCCGCTGCTGAGCGTCGAGGATCTCACGGTCGTGTTCACCAGCGGCGGCCGGCGCCAGAGCGCGGTCGAGGGCCTGTCCTACCGGCTCGGCCGCGGCGAGACGCTGGCGATCGTCGGCGAGAGCGGCTCCGGCAAGAGCGTCTCGAGCCTCGCCCTGCTGGGCCTGGTGCCGGAGCCCGGGCGGCAGGGTCACCGCGCGGCCACGCCTGGTTCGCGGGCCAGGACCTGCTCGCGCTCGACGAGCGGGCGCTGACCGGCCTGCGCGGCGATCGGATCACGATGATCTTCCAGGAGCCGATGACCTCGCTCAACCCGGTGCTGACGATCGGCCGCCAGCTGACCGAGGGCCTGGTCGCCCACAAGGGCATGAGCCAGGCGGAGGCGGACCGGCGCGCGGCCGAGATGCTCGATCTGGTCGGCCTGTCCGAGCCGCAGGCGCGGCTGCGGCAGTATCCGCACCAGCTCTCGGGCGGCATGCGCCAGCGGGTGATGATCGCGATGGCGATGGCGACCGATCCCGCGATCCTGATCGCCGACGAGCCGACCACCGCCCTCGACGTCACCGTCCAGGCGCAGATCCTGGACCTGATGCGGACCCTCAAGGCGCGCTTTGCCGCCAGCATCATCCTGATCACCCACGACATGGGCGTGGTCGCCGAGATGGCCGACCGGGTCGTGGTCATGCATCGCGGCCGCAAGGTCGAGGAGGGGCCGGTCGAGCGCATCTTCGAGGCCCCGCGCCGAGGCCTACACCCGGCAGCTGCTGGCCGCCGTGCCGCGCCTCGGCAGCCTCGCCGACACCGACCGGCCACGCCGGTTCGCGGCCGACGGCCGGATGCTCGCCGGCGCCACCGCCGCCGCCGGACCGGACCAGCCGCTGCTCGAGGTCCACAAGCTGCGCAAGCGCTTCCGCGGCCGGCGCAACTGGCTCGGCCGCGAGACCGGCGGCGTGCTCGCGATCGACGAGGTCGGCTTCAGCGCTGATGCCGGGCGAGACGCTGGCCCTGGTCGGCGAGAGCGGCTCCGGCAAGTCGACCACCGGGCGCGCCGTGCTCCGCCTGATCGAGGTCGACGCCGGCGCGATCCGGCTCGAGGGGCAGGATCTCCGGGCCCTCAGCACTGGGCCGGCTGCGGGCCGCGCGGCGCGAGATGCAGATGATCTTCCAGGACCCGTTCGCGTCCTTGAACCCGCGCATGAGCGCCGGCCGGCTGGTCGCCGAGCCGATGGTGATCCATGGCCTGGCCAGCGGCCGCGAGCTCGACGATCGGGTCGCCCTGCTGTTCCAGCGGGTCGGCCTCGAGCCGGGCCATGCGCGCCGCTACCCGCACGAGTTCTCGGGCGGCCAGCGCCAGCGCCTGTGCATCGCGCGCGCGCTCGGGGTCGGGCCGAAGCTGATCGTCGCCGACGAGCCGACCTCGGCGCTCGACGTCTCGGTCCAGGCGCAGGTGCTCGACCTGATGCTCGAGCTGCAGGAGACGCTCGGCCTGTCCTATCTGTTCATCAGCCACGACATGGCGGTGGTCGAGCGGGTCAGCCACCGGGTCGCGGTCATGCACCAGGGCCGGATCGTCGAGATGGGGCCGCGCCGGGCGGTGCTGGGCGAGCCGCGCCATCCCTATACCCGGGCCCTGCTCGCAGCCGTGCCGGTGCCCGATCCGCGCCGCCAGCGCGGCATCCTGCCCAAGCTCGACCTCGCTCGGCTGCCGCGCGGGCCGCTGGTCGAGGTCGCAGCCGACCATCTGGTGGCGGCATGACGATCGGCATCGCGGTCTCGGGCCCGAACGCCGGCCGCGCGGTGTTCCGGGCGCTGCAGGCGGTCGAGCGGGCCGGGCGCGGGGCGATCGGCGGCTTCGCGAGCTTCGTCGCGATCACGGAGCGCGGGCGAGCTGGTGCGCGCCGAGACCCAGCGCGGCGGCTCGCGCACCCTGTTCACCGCCGGCGAGACCACCGGCGTGGCGCCGCCCGCCGCGATCGCCGAGGCCCGGTTCGCCGCGCTCATGTCGAGCGGTCCCGACCGCCCGGCGCCGCTCAGCCAGTTCACCCCCGGCCGGGCCGAGCGTCGGGCTGGTCACGCGGCCACCGGCTGCCGAACCTGCCGGGCGTCGACGGCCGGCCGCTCAATCTCGCGGTGCTCGGGCGCATGGCCGCGGGCGAGCCCGCGGCGCTCGCCGCCCAAGCCGAGCTCGAGCGCAATCCCGAGGCCGATGCCGGGATCATCGCGCTCGATCTGGCGGGCGGCCTTTATGCCGGCAACACGGCATTCGTCCTGACCCGGCCCGATCTCGGCCAGGCCCTGATCGAGGATCCCGCGAGCGGCGCCAAGGTCGCGGTGCTGCACAACGCGATCCAGCCGCACCGGCCGCTCGCCGGGCTCGCGGCGGCGATCGCGCTGGATGTGATCGCGCCCGCCGATCGCGCCGATCTCTGGGTCACGCTCGCGGCCGGCACGCCGGTCGAGCTCGGGATCGAGAACGGCCTGCTGATTGACGCCGCCGGCCAGACGGTCCGCGTCACCGTGACCCAGCCGGGCTGGCTCGACGGCCGCCGCCAGGGCGCGCTGATCCCGTTCGCCGCCGTCGTGCGCCAGAATGGCAGGCTCATCGGCCGGGCGATCGAGGAGCCCTATTGCGTGGTCGAGGCCGGCCGCCTCGTGTCGCTGAGCGGCGCCCGGAGCCTCCGGCTCGGGGTCCGCTCCTCCGAGCCCGGCTCCGGGCCGTTCAGATCCGACCCATCAGCAGCAGGACGATGATGATCAGAAGAACCACGCCAAGGCCGCCGCTCGGATAGTAGCCCCAGCCCGCGCTGTAGGGCCAGGCCGGCAGCGAGCCGATCAAGATCAGAATCAGGAGGATCAGCAGGACCGTCCCCAACATCGCCGTGAACTCCGTTCGCGCGCTCGTGCGCTGGTGACCGAGGAAGCGGCCGGCGCCGCCGGCGCCGACCGCATGCCCCTCTGGAACCTCTAGAGCCGGGACTCCCAGGCACTGACTTGGCGTTCGGCCTCGTCGCGGGCGACGCCGTAGCGCTCCTGGATGCGCCCGACCAGCTCCTTGCGGTTGCCCTCGACGACGTCGAGATCGTCGTTGGTCAACTTGCCCCATTGCTGCTGCACCTTGCCCTGGAACTGCTTCCAGTTGCCTTGAACCCGATCCCAATTCATCATTCTTTCTCCTTCATGCCGACGACCCGCTGTCGTCCAAAGAACAACGCGCGATAGCGCTGCCGGTTCCACGCGAATTCGTGCATAACGACTGCCGGCATCAAGCATCCGTGGCACCGATGGGGCTATGTTGATTTGTTTTGTCTTGATAGTCTGGTGGTCGACACTGGCGCCGGCTTCAGATCAGCAGGATGCCCGCGAGCGCCACCAGGTGCAATCGCCCGGAGCCCGGCTTGACGTCGTTCGCCTCGGAGCCTGTGAGCCGCCGGATCACGTCGCGCAGACGCTCCGGCACCGGCTCGTCGAGGATCTCCTCGCCGATCCGCTTTAGAGCCTCGTTCTGACGGCGCAGGGTCTCGACCTCGGCGGCGAGCCCGGGATGGGCGAGCAGGTAGGCAGCGATCGCCGCCAGATCGCGGCCGCCGAGGCGCCCGTCGACATAGTCCTGGATCTGCTCGTCGCTCGGGCGGCCAGATGCCATCACGACGCCGCCCTCGGCAGGGGCGCGGCCGTCACCCCGACCGGTCGCCGTTCCTCGAGGGCGTCGCGCAGGGCCTGGCGCGCGCGGGACAGGCGTGAGCGGACGGTGCCCACCGGCACCTCGAGGATCGCGGCGGCCTCGTCGTACTGCAGCCCCTCGATCGCGACCAGCAACAGGACCTCGCGGTGCTCGTCGCTCAAGCGGAGATAGGCGTCGCGGACCTCGAGCAGCCCGACGTGCGCGTCCTGGTTGGCCGGCACCGTCAGCAGCGGATGCTCGTCCGGCATCTCCTCGGTGCGCCGGGCGCGGCGCACGTCGTTGATGTGGCAGTTCTTCAGGATCGTGAACAACCAGGCGCGCAGGTTGGTGCCCGGCGTCCAGGTACCATGCTTGGCGATCGCCCGGGTGAGGCACTCCTGAACGAGGTCGTCGCCGCGATCGACGTCGCGCGCCAGGTAGCGGGCAAACCGCCGGAGATGAGGGATCTCCGCCTCGATCAGCGACAGGATGTCGGGCATCGGCCTCGTCCTCCCCGCGCCGAGCCCCTGGCTGCCCCGGGGCTCGCGCACCCTAGGCGGCGGCGCGTCGGGTGGAAAGGCCGGCCTCGCCGCCGGCGGGCCAGCGAAGCGGCCCGGCGCCGGCGACACCAGCTCGCACGTGCCAAGCCTGCTGCCCTGGTCGGGCATGCAGACGGCCAGATCTGCAATCTCGTTGCGCACGATTGCACCCATGGCTGCTGATGATCGGTCACACGGGCGGCCGGCGGCCTCTGAACGCGTACATCATGAGGCTGGCCAGCAGCAGGACCAGGAAGACGACGAACAACACCTGGGCAATGCCTGCCGAGGCCGATGCGATGCCGCCGAAACCAAACAGGCCGGCGACCAGCGCAATGACGAAGAATACGAGCGCCCAATAGAGCATTGCGGCTCCCTCCTTGTCCGATCTTCTTGATGGGTACCGGTGACCGGCGACACGGGCGGCGCCGGAGCGCGACGGCGAGGGGGTCGGGAAGCGGCAACGCCGGCGCGCGACCCGCCCGGCTGCCTAGTTCATCTTGTCCTTGGTATCGTCGGCGGTGTCATGCATCGCGCCGCCGGCGGCTTCGACATCCTTGCCCATGCCGGACATGGTGTTGCAGGCATTGACCGAGAGCACGAGCAGCCCGACCGCCACCAGGCTCAGCAGCCAGGCGACGTAGGGCTTCTCGGCCGGCGCACAGTCCTGATGTTCGAACATCTGCTAACCCCTTCGTCAGTGGATGACGGAAGGGTGAACGGCCGCCGCCGGCGAAAGTTCCCCGGCCCGACGATCGTGGCGATCGCAGGCTGATTCACTTCGCCCGGCAACCCTTTCCCGACCACCTCTTCGGAGAACCTTCTCGGGCAAACTTTTTCGGGAACCTTTCCGGATCGGCCAATGTTGTTGGCGCACGTGTGTCTCTGGCGGCCCCCCCATGCGACGCCCGCGCAAGGCTCTCCTCATGGCCGGCTCCGGAGCGCGCGGGTAGCGTGCCCTGCTCGTGGCCGCTCGGGCCCGGCAGGGCTGATCGGGCTTCCTTGTCTCCCTGGCCAATTCGCCCCCGTCCGCGGGGGCCTTTTTTTGGCGCAACGCCAGCGCGTCGGGGCGCCGCCCTCACTTGTCCGGCGTGATCTCGGTGATCTTGGAGCCCTCGATCCCGAGCCCCGCCATCAGCCCCTTCTGACCGTAGATGAAGGCGTAGACGTCGCTCTTGGCGGTCGTGGTCGAGAGCTTGGCGGCCAGGCCGGTATCGACGACCACCACGGTCGGGCCGACGCCGATCTCCCAGCCATCGCTCTTGTGCAGATAGTCGAGCGCGTCCGCGCTCATGAAGAACAGCGCGTAGCTGAACGACTGCGCGCCGGCTTGCAGACCGATCGAGGCGGCGACGGTGTTGTAGTAGCCGACCGAGCGGCCGTTTTCTCTGAGCGCGCCGGCGCCGTAGAGACCGCCGACGATCAGGCCGCCCTTGATGACGTCCGGGAAGATCAGGATGCCCTTGGCGGCATCGGCCAGCGCCTTGGCCGCGGGCGTGCTGTCGTAGAGGTTCTGCAGCGCGAGATCGACCTTGCTGTCGATCTCGGCGGCGCTCGCCGCCCCGGCCGGGCGCGGAGCGAACGCGAGCGACCCGGCGGCGAGGAGGCAGGCCGCGAGCACGCTGCGTCTGATTGTGGGCATGGGTCTCTCTCCTGTCGGGCTGCCGAGGCCTGGTACCTCGGCCATCGATCCTATGCCCGCTCGGCGCGGCGCGACAGGGCGAAGTTGCGGACTCTCGGCGGTGCGGCCATGGGCCGCTCAGGTCTCGCGCAGCGCCCGCCGGAAGACCGCGCGCACCGGCTCGAGCAGGGCCTCGAGCAGGGTCCGGCTGCCGGTCAGGATCAGCACCTCGGCCGGCATGCCGGGGGTGAGGTCGACCTCGGGCGCGAGGGCTCTGAGCTGCTCGCGGTCGATCTCGATCCGGTCGGCGAAATAGGTCTGGCCGGTCTTCGGATCGGTCAGGCTGTCGGCCGGGATCTGGCGGACCTGACCCTCGATCCGCGGCATGGCGCGCTGCCGGTAGGCGAGCAGATGGACCTGGGCGAGGAGTCCTGGATGGACGACGTCGATGTCGGTCGGCGTCACCCGGGCGTCGACCAGGAGCTGGTCGTCGGCCGGCACGAGATCCAGGATCGGCTCGCCGGCGCCGATCACGCCGCCGGGCGTCCGGAAGCGCAGCCCGACGACGGTGCCGGCGACCGGGGCGGCGATCACGGTCCGCGCGAGCACGTCCGCACTCGCCCGCAGCTGCTCGTCGATATCGAGGAGTTCCGCGCGCATCGAGCCGAGCTCGGTCGCGATCTCGTCCTGCCGCGTGCTGGCGAGGCTCAGGATCTGCAGCTCGGCCTCGCCGATCGCCTGGCGGGCGCGGGCGATCGCGGCCTGGTTCTGGGCGCGCTGGCCCTCGATCTGGGCGCGGCCGCGGCCGACCAAATCGGCGACGCTCCTCGCCTCCTCGTCGATCAGGCGTTGCTGCTCGCTCTGGCTCGCGATTTCGGCCTCGAGCCCGCCAATCTCCTCCTGCAGCTCGGCGACCCGCCGGCGCAGGATGGCCTGGCGGCCGGCGAGCGCCGTCCGCCGGGTCTCGAAGCGGCTGACCTCGGCGCCACGCAGCGCCGCGATCTCGGGGTCTTCGGTGGCGGCGAGCGCTGCCGGGAAAACGATAGCTGATCGTGTCGTTGCCGGAGCCGCCAAGCATGGTGTCGGCGCCGGTACCACTCTCCATGTAGTCGTTGCCGATGCCGCCGGCCATGAAGTCGTTGCCGCCCATGCCGAACATGTAGTCGTCGTCGGTGGTTCCGTAGAAGACGTCGGCGTTTGCTGTGCCGGTGAAGAACTTTGCCATTTTGGGTTCCCGCCTTTCCGTAGAGGTCTCGTGGGTTGGTTGGTTGATCGAGCGCGGGGCTATCCCGCGCCTTGATCAACTAGGACCTTCGGGTTACGGCAGGACGTCTGAGGTGTTATTGGATTGTAAAAGTTGGTTACATTAAAGTAATAGTTTGTTTCGGAGAATTACAGTTGTCAGAAGGCGCTCCCCGACGCCGGGCCGGATCCGACGAGCGGTCGGGCGAGCGCACAGGGAGCACCGCAACCGGCGCGCTCGGGCCGGCGCTGAGCCGGTCCGGCGCGTTTCGATCACGTCATCGCGGCGCTCGCTCCGGCCGACGCCGGGTGAGAGCTCAGGCCGCGGGATCGGTGTCCGGCTTCGCCAGCAGCTCCCAGGCCTTGCCGGCGCCGATCAGGCAGGCCATGCCGTCGGGCCGCATGCTGACCAGCGTCCAGGTGCTGGTGGTCGGCGCGGCGTAGACCTGGAGCAGGCTGCCGTCGGACTGCAGGCCGACCGCGACCGGCCGCTCGGAATAGTGCTCGCCGAGATATTTGGCGACCTCCCGCCAGGGCTTGCAGGGCGTCTGGGCCGCTTGCGGGCCGGGCTCGGCGGTGGCGCTGGTGGCGAACAGGGCGGCGGCGACCGCCAGGCCAGGCAGGAACAGACGGGAACGACGCATCGCGGGCTCTCCGGTTGCCGGCCCGGCCGCGGCTGCGTCCCAGGTCGGGTGACGATCTCGGCCCAGGATAAGGCCGATCCCTTTCCGGTTGCTTTCCGGGCCGGGGCGAATCGCAGCCCTCGACCCTCGCGCCCGCCTCGACAGGCGGCCAAGGGTCGCGTGCCGCCTTGTGCCGCCGCGTGCCGCCTTGCCAGCCGGGGGGGCGGCGACCTACAAGGACTCGACGGAGGAGGAGGTGGCTCGAGGATGGACGCGCCGGCGATCGAGGCTTTGGCGGCGGTCGACCGGCCGGCGGGCGGCGAGCTCCTGGCGGCCGACGCCATCTCGGTGCGGTTCGGCGGCCTGACCGCGATCGAGGACGTGTCGCTGACCCTCGGCCGCCAGGAGGTGCTGGGCCTGATCGGCCCGAACGGCGCCGGCAAGACCACCTTCGTCAACGTCCTCACCGGCTTTCAGCGGCCGAGCGCCGGCCGCGTGCTGCTGGCGGGCGAGGACGTCACCGGCTGGCCCGCGCATCGCATCGGCCGCGCCGGCCTGGCCCGGACCTTCCAGGGCGTGCGCCTGTTCCGCGGCCTGTCGGTGATCGAGAACGTCGAGGCCGCCGCCGTCGGCAGCGGGCTCCGGCGCCGCGAGGCCGAGCAGCGGGCGGCCCAGATCCTCCACTGGATGCGCTTCGAGGACAAGGCCTTCGAGCTCGCCGAGACGCTGCCCTATGGCGGCGAGCGGCTGGTCGGGATCGGGCGCGCGCTCGCCATGGCGCCGCGCTTCGTGCTCCTGGACGAGCCGGCCGCCGGGCTCTCGGATGCCGAGTGCGACGAGCTGATGCGGCTGATCGCGCGCATCCCCGGGGAGTTCGGCTGCGGCGTGCTGCTGATCGAGCACAACATGCGGGTGGTCATGGGGGTCTGTCATCGGATCCATGTGATCGAGAGCGGCAGGACCATCGCCGAAGGCACGCCCGAGGCGATCCAGCGCGACGCGGCCGTGATCGAGGCCTACCTCGGCACCAGGACCGAGGGCCGGCGGCGGCGGCCAGCGGCGAGCGGAGGCTGAGCTGCTCGAGGTCGACGATCTGCACGTGCGCTACGGCCGGGTGCCGGCGGTGCGCGGCGCTACGGTCCGGGTCGAGGCCGGCGAGATCGTCTGCATCGTCGGCCCGAACGGCGCCGGCAAGAGCACGACGCTCGGGACGATCGCCGGCATCCGCAGCCCGGCCGAGGGCGCGATCCGGCTCGACGGCGCGCCGATCGCCGGCCTGGCGCCGGAGATGATCGCGCGCAGGGGCGTCTCGCTGGTGCCGGAGAACCGCCACGTCTTCACCCAGCTGACGGTCGAGGAGAACCTCCGCCTCGGCAGCCAGATGCGCCGCGACCGGGACCAGATCGAGGCCGACTTCGAGCGCATCCTCGGCCATTTCCCGTTCCTCAAGGAGCGGCTCGGCACGCCCGGCGGCAAGCTCTCGGGCGGCGAGCAGCAGCAGCTGGTGATCGCCCGGGCGCTGATGACGCGCCCCAGGCTCATGCTCCTCGACGAGCCGGCGCTCGGCCTCGCACCGCTGATCGTCCAGGTGGTCTACGACATCCTGCACACGCTGCGGGAGAGCGGGATCACGCTCCTGGTGGTCGAGCAGAGCACCCATCGCGCGCTCGAGAACGCCGATCGGCTGTACGTCATGCGCTCGGGCGAGATCGCGCTCCACGGCGCGAGCGACAGCCTGACCGAGGCAGCCGTCGAGGCGGCCTATTTCGGCTACGGTTGAGCCGGCAGCCAGGCGGCGCCGCGCAGGCCGCTCTCGGCGCCGAAGCGGGCGCGGACCAGCTTCGTCCTGGGCTCTGGGGCGACGATCGAGGCGGCCCAAAGCTCAGGCACCAGCCGATACAGGCCGGGGAGCGACGAAAGACCGCCGCCGAGCACGATCACGTCGGGATCGAGCAGGTTGACGACGCGCGGCGAGCGCCGCCGCCAGCCTCTGGCCATAGGCGGCGACCGCGGCGCGCGCCGGGTCATCGCCCGCGGCGGCGAGGCGCGCGATCTCGGGGCCTGCGAGCGCCCGGCCGGTGATCCTGGCGTAGTCGCGGGCCAGGGCGGCGCCGTTCAGCCAGGTCTCGACGCAGCCGAGCCGGCCGCAGCCGCAGGCGACCGGCGCGCCGGCAGCGGGGTCGGCGAGCGGCAAGGGGTTGTGGCCCCATTCGCCGGCGATCGCGTTGGCGCCGACCAGCGGCCGGCCGCCGACCACGATGCCGCCGCCGACGCCGGTGCCAAGCGTCGCGCCGAACACCACGGCCGCGCCCGCGGCGGCGCCGTCGGTCGCCTCCGAGAGCGCGAAGCAGTTGGCGTCGTTGGCGACCGCGACCGGCAGACCGAGGGCGTTGCGCGAGCTCGGCACGCAACGGCC
The DNA here is from genome assembly GCA_963757395.1 of uncultured Alphaproteobacteria bacterium. Lineage (GTDB taxonomy): Bacteria > Pseudomonadota > Alphaproteobacteria > Geminicoccales > Geminicoccaceae > DATAOG01. The sequence goes on along the minus strand of CAVWRK010000014.1, from coordinate 470,518 downwards.
GGCCCTCGAGCCAGGGCAGATTGACCGCCCGGATCGGCACGCCGTCGGCGCCGATCATGCCCGGCATCGCGATGCCGACCGACGCCGCCGGCCCGTGTCTCCGGACCAGGGCCTCGACCATCCCCTGCAGCGCGCCCAGGGTGCCCGCATAGTCGCGCGGCACGTCCTCGCGCGCCCGCGCCAGCTCGTTGCCCGCCGGGTCGAGCGCGAGCGCCGCGAGCTTGCTGCCGCCGATGTCGAAGCCGATCCGGATCATGCCCTTGCCGCGGCCGTGCGCTTCGCCCATGAACGGAGGCTGTCCTAGCAGGGAGGCACGGCCATGAGCAAACAGGTGATCGGCGGCGCGTTCGCGGCGGCCGGCATGAAGCTGCCGTTCGCCAAGGCGGTGCGGGCGGGCGATCTGGTGTTCGTCTCCGGCCAGATGGCGACCGACGCCGGCGGCCAGTTGCTCGCCGGCACCATCGAGGCCCAGGCGCGCCAGGTATTCCGAAACATCGAGGCGATCCTGGCCGAGGCCGGCTGCACGATGGCCGACGTGGTCAAATGCACCTGCTGGATCGACGATCCGCGCGACTTCACCCGCTTCAACGCGGTCTTTGCCGAGGTCTTTCCGAACCAGCCGCCGGCGCGCTCGACCGTGGTCTCCAGGCTGGTGCTCGACGGCAAGCTCGAGGTCGAGGCGATCGCCTACCGGCCGGCCTAGGCCCGCGAGCCCGAAGGCGGTGTCGTCGGCCGACGCCGCCTCAGGTCTGGCCGCGATCGGCCGCGACGCCGGCCGAGGGGCCGCTCTCCCGCTCCCACGCCTCGAGGGCGACCAGCGAGAAGCCGAGCACGACGAACAGCAGCGGCGACCAGCTGAGCGTGGTCAGCGGCCAGCCGAACAGGCGGCAGGCCGCGTCGACCGCGGCCATCAGAAATGCCAGCATGCCAACGAAGGACAACACGATCAGACCTCACAGAAATGTCAAACCAGCTTCGCGCTTTCCCCGAACGATCATGCCCCCGTTTCTTATGCGTCCAGCATGCCACAATCGCGCTCGCCCACCGGGCCCGAATCGGCTTGGTCGTATACCCTTTGGTATGCCTCCATGGCCATGGTCGGCGCGGCGCGGGTGCCACCAGAGCACATCCGCCGCGCCGAGCCTGTGAGCTGGCTCACAAAGGCCGGCGCGCCGCCCTCGGGCTGGCCGGGGGCGAGCGGCGGCGCTATGGCTTGGCGTTGCCACCCAGTCTGGCCGAGGAGGCCGCGGATGACCCATGCCGACGATACCCGGCGCTGGCGGGAGCTCGATCGCCGCCACCACCTGCATCCGTTCAGCAATCCGGCCGAGCTCGCGAGCCAGGGCGTCCGGGTCATCACCCGCGCCGAAGGCTGCTGGCTCTGGGACAGCGCCGGCAACCGCATCCTCGACGGCATGGCGGGCCTCTGGTGCGTCAACGTCGGCTACGGCCGCGCCGAGCTGGTCGAGGCGGCGCGCCGGCAGATGACGAGCCTGCCCTACTACAACACCTTCTTTCAGACCACGACGCCGCCCGCGGTCGACCTCGCGGCGCGCCTCGCCGAGATCGCGCCGGCCGGCATCGAGCGGGTGTTCTTCACCAACTCCGGCTCCGAGGCCAACGACACCGCGGTCAAGCTGGTGCGCTTCTTCTGGAACCTTAGCGGGCAGCCGCGCAAGAAGACGATCATCAGCCGCAACTACGCCTACCACGGCGTCACGCTCGCGAGCGCGAGCCTTTCGGGCCTGGCCGCGATGCACGCGCAGTCGGACCTGCCGCTGCCCGGGTTCGAGCACGTGGCCGCCCCCTACTGGTATGCCGAAGGCGGCGCGCGCACGCCGGAGGAGCACGGCCGTTTCGCGGCGCAGGCGCTCGAGCGGCGGATCCAGGAGCTCGGGCCCGAGACGGTCGGGGCGTTCATCGGCGAGCCGATCCAGGGGGCAGGCGGCGTGATCATCCCGCCGCCCGGCTACTGGGCGGAGGTCCAGCGCATCTGCCGCGACTACGATCTGCTGCTGATCGTCGACGAGGTGATCTGCGGCTTCGGCCGCACCGGCCACTGGTGGGGCGCCGAACGGTTCGGGATCGTCCCCGACATCGTGACCGCGGCCAAGGGGCTGTCGTCCGGCTATCTGCCGATCGCGGCGGTGCTGATCGGCGAGCGGGTCGGCGCTGCGCTGCTCGCGGCCGGGCAGGAATGGACGCATGGCTTCACCTATTCCGGCCATCCGGTGGCGGCGGCGGTGGCGCTCGAGAATCTCCGCCTGATCGAGACGGAGGGTTTGCACGAGCGCGCGCGCGGCCCGCTCGGCGCCTACTTCGCCAAGGCACTGGCTGTGCTCGGCGACCATCCGCTGGTCGGCGAGGTCCGCAGCTGCGGTCTGATCGCCGGGCTCGAGCTGGTCGAGGACAAGGCGAGACGTCGGTACTTCCCGCCCGCGCGCCGGGTCGGCCTGACCTGCCGCGACCATTGCTTCGCGCAGGGCCTGGTGATGCGCGCGGTTCGCGACGTCATGGTCCTGGCGCCGCCCCTGATCATCACCGAGGCAGAGATCGACCAGCTGGTCGCCCGGGCGCGCGCCGCCCTCGATCTCACCGCCCGCGACCTCGGCCTCGGCTAGCCCGGTCGAGCGCACACGATGCGTCAGATCTGCGCCATCGGGCCGGATCAATCCGGCTTTGCCTGGGATGGAGGATCAATGGAGGGCCGCGGGCGACGTCGAACGCCAGCTGCCAAAAACCCCGATGTCGATCAGCCGCGATCAATCAAGTGAGATCAATTGAGGCGGCGATTGATGCTCGAATCTTGATCCTCTCGCTCGTCTTGGAGGGCTCAAATCAATCATGCGTCAGAAGTGTGCGGAGGTGGCGCAAATCTGCGCCAGGTCCCGCACATAACTGAGGTCTCGTTAAATCAGATCGTGACCAGAGAGCGGTATCAATTTCACTGATTACATGTGATCCACAGTATTAATGGCAGGGTGAGCCCGGTGCAACTTTGGTTTCAGCCACGGCATCTGGCTCTTCCAGAGAAATCGAAAATACGAGACCGGCGCCGAGAGCGGGAGCGACCTTCCGGGCTGGTGGATACGGGGATCAATCGGGGGCGCGGCTGGGCGTTGCAACCGGGAGATCCTGATACCTTTTGCCCGCGACCGCCCCGCGTGCGAGGCCCGCGGCCGGACCGGGCGCTGGAGGGTGCCGGCTTCAGGGAAAGCGTACCGTGACCAGAGCGCCCAAGTCCTCGAGCGCGAACGGCCGGTCGGGCCGCACCAGCACCTGGGCGAGGCGCCCGGCGCGCGGCGTCCCGGCATCCGGGTCGGCGAGCGCCTCGAGCGGGACGCGCAGATCGATCCGCTCGATCTGGCCATAGCGCAGCCCGCTCTGGCCCGGCACCCGGATCTCGACCCGATCGCCGGCTTGAAGCCCCTCGGTGTCGGCCGGCGGCAGCTGGGCACGGATCAGCAGCGGCCGGTCGGCCGGGGTCAGGGCGAGGAGCGGCGCGCCGACCGGATAGGGCTGGCCGTTCAGTCCGGTCTGCTCGAGCACGACGCAGTCGCAGGGGCTGTCGAGGGCCACGACGGTGCCATCGAAGCCGGTGAGCGTCCCGAGCGCCGTGCCCGGCGGCACCCGCGCGCCGGCCGCCAGCGTCGTGGTCAGCCGGCCGGCGATCGGAGCGCGGACCTGAACCACCGGCGCCTCGACCACGGCGCTGACCGTGGCCCTGCGGACATAGCGCTGCTCGATCCCCCAGCCGGCCAGGATCAGCAAGCCCAATCCGGCGAGGCCGAAGCCGATCCAGGCGGCGTAGCGCCTGAGCCGGCCGCCGCGCCGGCCGGTATCGGCGACCGGCCCGTAGACCGCCTCGAGGCGGGCCGCCGCGGTGTCGTCGCGGGCGCGTTGCTGGAGGAGGTCGCCGGCGCTGACCACCTCGCCCGACAGATAGGCGTCGATCAGATAGTGGAAGACCTGGCTCTGCGCCTGCGACAGACTCCAGGAAGCTACAGCCGAAGCGGCCGTGGTCCTGATCGCGGTAGACCATCCGCGCCTCGAAGCGCATCGTCATCTCGAACTCTTCGAACGCGAAGATCAGCTTGACCGGGAAGCGTTCGCCCGGCTGCCGCGAGGTCATCACGCTCTCGACCCCGAAGCCGCCGGCCGACCAGTCGTCGACCTGGTAGCGCACGCCGTCGACCTCGACCAGGATCGGGATCTTGAGCCGGAGATGCTGGCGATGAACTTCCGACTTCGTGAACAATCTGCGGTTGCATCCTGCGGCCTCAGAACGGCGCCCCGGTGCGGGACGCCACGTCCACTAGATTGGCGACGAGCGCCACCGCGGCAACCAGCGCGCCGAGCGCCAGAAGATGCAGATAAGCCGAGCCGAGGCGGCGCTGGCGCGCCCGCCAGGGCGGCGGTCCATCGGCCGCGAGGTTTCGCCGGGGCGATGCCTGCCGATCGGGCCGGAACAGGACGTAGGTCTTGACCAGGGCGCCGTAGACCTGACCGAAATAGATCAGCAGCGGGGACAGCCCGCCGATCCACGGCCGTGCGGTCAGCAGCGCCAGGGCCAGGACCAGACGGGTCGTTCCAACCCAGAGTAGATAAACATACAGGAAGACCACCGATTTGCCGAGCCCGAACACCAGCGCCGCAACCGGGCCGCTGAGCATCGACCACATCGAGACGCGCTGATCGATCAGAAACCACCAGGCGAACCAGCCGATCCGGCGGGGGCCGAGCGCGAGCGCGCGCCCCGTCGTGCGCAGCCGGTCACCGAACCGGCGCAGCATCACCCCGGTCAGGGCCGGCAGCAACCACCTCGATGGGGGCTGCGCGATCAGGGTCACCCGAACGTCGGGCAGATAGAGCATGGCGCGGCCGCCGCGCAGCAGCCAGAACCAGATCGACTGGTCCGCCCCGCTCGAGAGCCTGATCCGGCCGAGCCGCCAATGCTCGAGCTCATCGTTCTCGATCAGGGCGATGAAGCCGGGATCGGTCGCGACGGCGGCGCGGTAGATCGACATCCGTCCGGCGATCGCCAGGGGGCGGCGCCCGAAGGCCATCGACGACATCAGCTGATGGTGCGCGGCCGAGCGCAGCCCGAGCCAGGCTCGGAGAACCGCACCCTCCGCCAGGATGCCATCCTGGTCGGTGGTGATGCCGTCGGCCTCGGGCCGCAATCTCAGGAACGGCAGGCTGCGGGCGAGGCAGCCGGGCGGCATCAGGGTGTCGCCATCGAGCACGACGACGGCGGCATCGGCGGCCGGGCGGGCGCGGCTGATCGCCCGCAATGCCGAAGCCAGGCCGTGCCGCCTGCCGATCCCGGGCCGGCGCACGAACATCAGGCGGACCGCGGGCGGCGGGCTCGCCTCGCTGAAACAGCCGCTTGATCAGACGCTGATCACCGAGCTCGACCAGGGCCGCGACGAGCGTGACCGGCCGGCCGTATCGGGTCGCCTCGGCGATCACGGCCTGGTAGACCCGGGCCGTGGTCTCGCTGCGGATCCGATGGCTGGTGATGACGACGTAGACCTCCGAGACGAGCCCGAGGGCGCCGATCTGCTCGGCGGCACGCCGCCAGCCGGGGAACACCAGACGTCGATAGATCAGGGCGCGGATCAGATGGACGCGGCCCCCCAGCCGTAGTGCCAGGCGCCCAGCAGGCCGAGGAGGATCAGGAACGCGCCCGTGCCCGGCGGCCAGACCGTCGCCAAGGCCGGCGCCGCGAGCGCCGCCAGGGCGAGCAGATACAGGGCCAGCGACATCGCCGCTCCCTACCGGTGTCCCGGCGGTGCGGGCGAGCCGGTGCTGCGGCGCCGGCTCGCCTCACCCAAACCAGCCGTTGCTTTCGACCACGCTTAGCGAATACAGAGCTTTTGGTGGAGAAAAGCGACGCCGAGCGGCCGTCATCGAGCCGACGCCATCGAGAGGACGCCATGCCGCCAGCTGATCCGGACCGCGCGACGCTCGACAGGAACTACAATCTGCGCGCCGCGGTGCCCGAATTTCAGACCTGGTTCGACCGCTACGAGGCGACCAGCGCGGCCTTCCGCGGCGCTCGCCGGGCCGCCTCGATCTCGCCTATGGCAACGGCCCGCGCCAGGCGATCGATCTGTTCCTGCCGGACGCGGCCGCCCGGCCGCCGCTGCTCGCCTTCATCCACGGCGGCTACTGGCAGGGCCGCGATCGCAAGGACTTCTCGTTCGTCGCCGAGCCGCTGGTCGCGGCCGGCGCCGCGGTCGCGCTGATCGGCTACGATCTGGCGCCCGCGGTCGACGATGGACGCGATCGTGGCCAGATCCGCGACGGCCTCGCCTGGCTGCACCGCCATGGCGCCGCGCAGGGCTTCGATCCGGACCGGATCTTCGTCGCCGGCCATTCCGCAGGCGGCCATCTCGCGGCCATGGCGCTCGCGACCGACTGGCCGGGCGCCTTCGGCCTGCCGGCCGATCTGATCAAGGGCGTGGTCGCGATCAGCGGCATGTTCGATCTCGAGCCGATCCGCCGCTGCTACCTGAACGACGTGCTGCGGATGGACGAGGCGGAGGCGAGGCGGAACAGCCCGCTGCATCTGGCGCCCGGGCCGACCCTGCCCGGTCGTGGTCACGGTCGGCGAGCTCGAGACCGCCGCCTTCCACGAGCAGAGCCAGGCCTACGCGGCCATGCTCGAGGCCGCGGGCTGGCCCTGCGAGCTCGTGACCCAGCCGGGCCTGGACCACTTCGCGATCGTCATGACCCTGGCCGAGCCCGGGACCCCGATCGTCCGGGCGATCGCCCGCGCAGATGGGCCTCGGGGCGGCCCCGGCTTGACGGCGGCGGTGGCGTGTTGGACTGATGGATCGCGAGGGGGGACAGCCGAGGGACGGCCGATGGCCAACAGCAAGCAGATCCTGATCATCGATGACGACGAGGCGCTGCGCCGCTCGCTCGCCGAGCAGCTCGAGCTGCACGAGGGCTTCGTCACCTTCCAGGCCGAGGACGGCAGGCGGGCGCTCGAGATCGTCAAGGATCATCACTTCGAGGTCATCCTGATGGACGTCGGCCTGCCCGACACCGACGGCCGCGATCTCTGCCGCCTGATGCGCCGCCAGGGCGTCAAGAGCCCGATCATCATGCTGACCGCGCACGATAGCGATGCCGACACGATCCTCGGCCTCGACAGCGGCGCCAACGACTACATCCCGAAGCCCTTCCGGCTCGGCGTCCTGCTCGCGCGGCTGCGCTCCCAGCTCCGCCAGTTCGAGCTGTCCGACGACGCGACCTTCCCGATCGGCCCCTACACCTTCCGGCCGAGCGCCAAGATGCTGACCAATCCTGACAGCAACCGGAAGATCCACCTGACCGAGAAGGAGACCGCGATCCTCAAGTATCTCTATCGGATGGGCGACCGCCCGGTCACCCGGGAAGTGCTGCTCGACGAGGTCTGGGGCTACAATGCGGGCGTGACCACGCACACCCTCGAGACCCACATCTACCGGCTGCGCCAGAAGATCGAGCCGGAGCCGACCAACGCCCAGATCCTCGTGACCGAGCCGGGCGGCTACCGCCTCGCTCGCTAGGCTCAGGGGCGCCCCGCTAGAGCAGCTCGACGCGCGCCGCCATCGGCCCCTTCTGGCCCATGCGGGTCGCGACCCGGACGCGCTGCTCGGCCTCGAGCGCGTTGATCCCGGCGCGGGTCAGCGTGCGTGCCGACACGAACACGTCCTTGCTGCCGTCGTCGGGCACGATGAAGCCGAAGCCCTTCTCGGCATTGTAGAACTTGACCGTGCCTTCGACCGGCTCACCGTCGCCGCCACCGCCGAAGCGCGGCGGACGCGAGCGCACCACCGGCTCGGTCGGTGGCTCGATGCTGTGGATCGCGGCGACCTGGGGGCCGCGCGGGCCGTCGGCGATGTCGCAGACCAGGCTGGTGCCGTCGGCGAGATCCTCATGGCCGGCCTGCGCCACCAGAGAGGCGTGCAGGAACGCGTCGGGCGCGCCATCGTTCGGCTTCACAAAACCGAAGCCCTTGGTGCGGTTATACCATTTGACCACCGCTGCAACTTCGGTCCGGTAGGGTCCGGACAGCTGCGACGGACGCCGATTGTTCATAACCGGTCAACTCCAACGGATGCCACCCTCACCTCATACCCTTTTTGCGCCGCCGCGAACAGAGTGATTCGGTCCGGCGGCGATCGCTTGGCAGTTGCCCACGGTACGGCCGATCCGGCGCTCACCGGTCGGCGAGGTCGACGGTGACCGGCACATGATCTGAAGGTTGCGGCCAACCGCGCGCGGATCGCAGCGCGGTTGCATGCTGCAGCCGCGGGGTCAGGGCGGGCGTGACCCAGACGTGGTCGAGGCGGCGGCCGCGATCGCTCGCCGCCCAGTCCTGCGCGCGATAGCTCCACCAGGTGTAGAGGCGCTCGCTCGGCGGCACGAAGTGGCGAACCGCGTCATACCAGCGGTGCGAGGCCAGGAGGCGCTGGAGCGAGCGCACCTCGACCGGCGTATGGCTGACCACCTTGAGCAAGGCCTTGTGGTTCCAGACGTCGGTCTCGAGCGGGGCGACGTTGAGGTCGCCGACCAGCACCGCCTGCCGCTCTGGCGCGAAGTCCCGGCGAAACCAGTCGGTGAGCGCTGCCAGCATGTCGAGCTTGTGACGGAACTTCGGGTTCAGCGCGGGATCCGGCTCATCGCCGCCGGCCGGGATGTAGAGATTGTGCAGCTCGATGTCGCCCGGCAGCCGGACCGAGAGGTGCCGGCAGTCGGTGCTGTCGCACCAGTCGAGCGGCGCCGCGTCCTCGAGCGGCAGCTTCGAGAAAATGGCGACGCCATGGTAACCCGCCTGGCCATGCAGGACGTGGTGCCGGAAGCCCAACGCCTCCAGGTTGGTGACTGGGAAAAGCTCGTTGCGGACCTTGGTCTCCTGCAGGCAGAGCACGTCCGGGTCGACTTCGCGCACGAGCCTCGCGAGCCCGTCCAGGCGCTGGCGCACCGAGTTGACGTTCCAGGTGGTGATGCGCAGTGGCATCCGGCTTGCCTACCGCGCCCGGATCGGCTTGTCTTGGGGCCTCGACGGCAGCAACCGACGGAAGTGGTGACCATGGCCGCTTCGAACCAGCCTTGGTGGGCGCGTGGGATCGTCTACCAGATCTACCCGCGCTCGTTTCAGGACAGCAATGGCGATGGCATCGGCGATCTGCCCGGCATCATCGACCGACTGGACTACCTCCGCTGGCTCGGCGTCGACGCGATCTGGCTGTCGCCGATCTATCCTTCGCCGATGGCCGACTTCGGCTACGACGTCGCCGACTTCACCGACATCCATCCGATGTTCGGCACGCTCGCCGACTTCGACCGGCTGCTCGCCGAAGCGCACGCCCGCGGCCTCAAGGTGATCCTCGATTTCGTGCCCAACCACAGCTCCGACCGGCATCCCTGGTTCCAGGAGTCGCGCGCCTCGCGCACCAATCCCAAGCGCGACTGGTACGTCTGGCGCGATCCGGCGCCGGACGGCGCGCCGCCGACCAACTGGCTGTCCCATTTCGGCGGCAGCGGCTGGGAGTGGGACCAGGCGACCGGCCAGTACTACTACCACGCCTTCCTCAAGGAGCAGCCGGACCTCAACTGGCGCAATCCCGAGGTCGTGGCGGCGATGCACGCCACCATGCGCTTCTGGTTGAAGCGCGGCGTCGACGGTTTCCGGGTCGACGTGATCTGGCACCTGATCAAGGACGACCAGTTCCGCGCCAATCCGCCCAATCCCGGCTTCGCCGAAGGCATGTGGCCCTACACGCGGCTGCTGCCGGTCTACACCGCCGATCGCCCCGAGATCCACGACGTCGTCGCCGGGCTCCGGCAGGTGGTCGACGACTATGACGAGCGCGTGCTGATCGGCGAGATCTATCTGCCGGTCGAGCGACTGGTCACCTACTACGGTCGGGACCTGCGCGGCGCGCATCTGCCGTTCAACTTCCAGCTGATCCTGACCGCCTGGAACGCCCGCAACATCGACCGCCTGATCCGCGCCTACGAGGCGGCGCTGCCGCCGGGCGGCTGGCCGAACTGGGTTCTCGGCAACCACGACAACCACCGGATCGCGACCCGGGTCGGCCCGGCTCAGGCGCGGGTCGCGGCGATGCTGCTCTTGACCCTGCGCGGCACGCCGACCCTTTACTACGGCGACGAGCTCGGCATGAAGGACGTGCCGATTGCGCCTGAGCTGGTCCAGGACCCGTGGGAAAAAGGCGTTCCCGGCCTCGGCCTCGGGCGCGACCCCGAGCGCACGCCGATGCCCTGGAGCGCCGATCCGAACGGCGGCTTCACCACCGGCACACCCTGGCTGCCGCTGGGAGAGGACCTCGCGAGCGTCAACGTTGCCGCTGAGCGGACCGATCCGCACTCGATGCTGTCCCTGTACCGGGCGCTGATCGAGCTGCGCCTCAAGGAACCGGCACTCGCCATCGGCGACTACCAGCCGGTCGAGGCCGAGGGCGCGGTTCTTGCCTACCGACGACGCCACGAGGGCAGCGAGCTGCTGATCGCCCTGAACCTGAGCTCCACCCCCGCCCGCCTGCCGGCCCCGACCGCCGGCGCCCGCATCCTGCTCTCGACGCACCTCGATCGCAGCGACCCGGCGGCCGATCGCATACCGCTTCGCGCCGACGAAGGCATCATTTTGAAGATCACTCCGGGTAGATAAACGATGCCTCGCGCGTTAGCCGCCACGATCGACCGGCACCAAGGACGGCGCCTTGCGCCAATGGTCAGCGAGCTTGCTCCGCATCATCGCAAACAGGCCGCGACCGATGTACCCGAACAGCCAAGTCGGGCGCCCCGGCGCAGGACGAATGTCATAGCCAGGCCATAGGAACGCATTGGACTCGCCGAGCACGACCCACGAGGCGTCGTCGTCGAGGCCAAGACGGCGCTTAGTATCGACGGGCAGCAGGACGCCGCCAGGATCTTCGGGCAACCGATGCGTGATCGGTAGAACCGTCACCCAGGGCTGCAGCGGTCCGGCCCCTTGTTCAGGCTCGACCGCCATCACCAGGCACGGACGAGCTTTGCTGCCCTCGACGAGGCCTGCCTCGAACTCGCGCTGCCAAAGATAGCAAAAGCAAATGACTGCGCCGACCTGGGGCGGGCGCGACAGATCCATGGCCGCTGATCAGTCGTCCTCAGGCAGATGGTCAAGCTGGGCAGCGAGCATGCTTTCGATGGTCGCCCTGGGCAGATCCTGGGTTTGAGCGACCACGAGATCGCGCCGGCGCATCCGCGCGTAGTCTTCGGCCGGAAGCATCACGAAATCCACTTGGCCGTGATCCGTGACCTGCACCGCCTCGCGCCGTGCGATCCGCTTGATTCTGCCGAACTGGCGCTGGAGCTCGGTGGCCGTGACGTGCACCATGGATCTACCTCATCCGTCCTCGCTCGTAAAATACGTAATTTCCGGACTCAATACGACGTCGACCCCGATCACTCGGTCAGCAGGATGCAGTCGGCCGGGTGCCAGGAGACCCAGCAGGCGTCGCCGACTGCGAGGGCCGCCGCTTGGTGGCGGCTGTCGTTGGTGCGGTAGCAGGTGATCCGGACGGTCGCGCCGGCCTCGACGAAGACGTGGCTGTAGTCGCCGAAATAGGCGAGTTGCGCGACCTTGCCGGGGACTGCGATGAGGCCGTCCGCCGGGCGCTCGTGGCTGATCCGGACCTTCTCCGGGCGGACCGCGATCCCGACCTCGCTGCCCGGCTCGCCGTCCTCGGTCAGCTGCAGCTCGCCGATCCCTTGCGCTTCGAGGCGGATGCCGCCGTCGGCGCGGCCGAGCACGCGGCCGGGGAACAGGTTGGTCGTGCCGATGAAGTCGGCGACCATGCGGCAGTTCGGCTGCTCGTAGAGCTGGTCCGGCGGCGCCACCTGGAGGATGCGGCCCTTGTCCATGACCGCGATCCGGTTGGCCATCGAGAGCGCCTCGTCCTGGTCGTGGGTCACGATCACGAAGGTGATGCCGACCTCGTGCTGCAGGCGCACCAGCTCGAGCTGCATCTCCTCGCGCAGCTTCTTGTCGAGCGCCGAGAGCGGTTCATCGAGCAACAAAACCTTGGGCCGCTTGATCAGGGCGCGGGCGAGCGCCACCCGCTGGCGCTGACCGCCGGAGAGCTGGTCGGGCTTGCGCTCGCCCAGGCCCTCGAGGCGGACCATGGCGAGCGCCGCCTCGACCCTGGGGCCGATCTCGGCGCGCGCCACCCGGCTGACGCGCAGGCCATAGGCGACGTTGTCCGTGACCGTCATATGCGGAAAAACGGCGTAGGACTGGAACACCATGTTGACCGGGCGCCGGTTGGGCACGACGCCGGCCATGTCCTCGCCGTCGATCAGGATTTTTCCCTCGCTGGGGTTCTCGAAGCCGGCCAGCATGCGCAGCAGCGTGGTCTTGCCGCAGCCGGACGGGCCGAGCAGCGCGAAGAACTCGTTGGCGGCGATCGCCAGCGAAACGTGGTCGACCGCGACCATCTGGCCAAAGCGCTTGGTCACCGCCTCGACCCGGACGATCGGTTCGGCGCTCATCCCCCAAGCTCCCCGCCCCGCTCCGGGCGCTGCAGACGCATCGCGACCACGGTGAGCAGCACGGTCACCAGGATCAGGACGGTCGAGGCGGCATTGACCTCGGGCGTCGCCCCGAACCGGACCATGGAATAGACCTTGATCGGGAAGGTCAGGGTCGCCGGGCCCGAGGTGAAGAAGGTGATCACGAAGTCGTCGAGCGAGAGGGTCATCGCGAGCAGGCCGCCGGCGATCAGCCCGGGCCGCATGTAGGGCAGGGTGATGTTGCGAAAGGTCTGCCACTCGCCGGCGCCGAGGTCCTTGGACGCCTCCTCGAGCGCGCGATCGAAGCCCGCCATGCGGGCGCGCACCACGATCGTGACGAACGGGAAGCTGAAGGCGATGTGGCCGATGACGATCGGTCCGAGGTTGAGCGGCCAGGGCAGCTGGGTCGGCCAGCCGGTCCGGATGAAGAACGCCATCAGCGCCACGCCCATGCAGATCTCCGGGATCACGATCGGGAGCGCCAGCGCACCCTCCAGCCCCGGCTTGCCGGGGAAGCGGAAGCGCCAGAGGGCGAGCGCCAGCAGCGCCCCGATCACGGTGCTGATCGCGGTGCTGATCAGGCCGATCGTCAGGCTGTTGGTGAACGCCTCGATCAGGGAGGCATTGCCGACCGCCTTGCGGTAGTAGTCGAGGGTGAAGCCCTGCCAGACGATGTTGCGCTTGCTGTTGTTGAAGCTGAACAGGATCAGGATCACGATCGGCGCGTAGAGGAAAGTGAAGGTCGCCGCGAGCCAGGCGCGCAGCCAGAGCTTCCGGCTGTACTCGAGCGGTCCCGAGCGCTCGCGTCGCTTCGGCATTGCCGCACCCCGCCCCGGCGCCCAGTCCGGCGCCCAGCATGCCATCTTCCTCGGTTATAGGGCGGTGCGGAGCTGGTGATAAGCCCGGATCGGCAACGCTACGCCGCGGACGCCGGTCGTGCTCGCGACGAGCCTTGCCGAGCTGCTCGCGAGGTCCGGCGGCGGGCGGCGGCTAGGGGCGGAGCCAGCGTCGGACCTGGGCCGGCTCCAGGCGGTCGGCACGCATCACCAGATCGACCACGGGGTCGTGCAGCAGCTCCTCGAGCGGCGGCTCGTCCCCTGCATGGGCATAAGCGCCCTCGTACCAGGGCTCGCCCGGAGCCTCGGCCTCGGCCGGGCTCCGCCACCCCCAGCTGCGGGTGAGCGGCCCCCCCTGGGTCAGCCCGTTGAGGGTCGCAAGGAGGGCTCGTACGGCCACCATCGTTCCGTCTCCCTGAACGCCTGCTGCCGCCTGGCGACACCCTGCGCGCTCTCCCGTTAAGGTCAACACTTCGGGCGCATGCTAATTCCGGCCGTCATCGACCTCCGGTGGAGAGAAAGCGCCCACCTGGCCAGAAGCCTCAGAGCTTGCCGATCAGCACCCCGGCGAGCCCGAGGACCGTGACCAGGAGGGCGGCAAGAAATCCGTTCATCCAGACCGTCTGGCGGTTGATCGCGCGCATCACCTCGACGGTCTCGGCGATCTCGCGGCGAACGGCGGCGATCTGGTCAGCCAGCTCCTGGCGGACGGCGCCGATCTGCTCGGCCAGCTCCTGGCGGACGAGGGCGGTCTGCTCGCCGACATAGTCGCGGGTCGCGACCTTGTTGATCACCTCGCCCTGGACGACCTCGACGACGCCGGTCGCCTGCTGATGGCTGAAGCCGGCCTCCTCCAGGCGGCGGACCGCGTGGGCGGCGTTCATGGCGATTTCCGGGTCGTCCTCTTACACCATTGCCATGCAGGTGAGACGGAAGCGACCAAAAGCAAGCGGCCACGCCGGCCCGGCTAGACGTCGCGCTCGGCCAGGAAGGCGCGGGCGGCGAGCGCGGCGAAGGTCAGGTACATCAGCAGGAAGGACATGGCGGCGCCGAGCGGCCAGTTGTTGGCGGCCTTGAACTGGCGCTCGATGACATTGCCGATCAGCTGGCTGTCCGGGCCCCCCAGAAGGTCGGAGATCAGGAAGGTGCCGAGCGCCGGGACGAACACCAGGATCACGCCCGAGATGATCCCGGGCCGGGCGAGCGGCACCACGATCGAGCGGAAGGTCCGCCATTGGCCGGCGCCGAGGTCGAGGCTCGCCTCGAGATAGGAGCGATCGAGGCGCTCGAGGGTGGCGTAGAGGGGCAGGACCATGAACGGCAGATAGACGTAGACGATGCCGGTCACGACGGCGGCGTTGTTGTAGAGCAGCTCGAGCGGCTGATAGGGCGGCAGTGCCGCAAGCCCGAGCGCGCCGAGACCGGCGCCAGCCAGGTCCCAGAGCCCCTCGAGGCCGAAATTGACGTAGCCGCGGCCCCTCAGCACCGCGATCATCGCATAGGTCCGGATCAAAAGGTTGGTCCAGAACGGCAGGATCACCAGCATCAGCAACAGCGGCTTGACGCGGCCGGGCGCGAAGCTCACGGCGAGCGCCACTGGGAAGCCCACGATCAGCACCAGCACGGTCGCCACGCCTGCGATCCAGAACGACTTCCAGAACAGGCCGAGATAGATCGGGTCGAGCGCCTTCGCATAGTTGTCGAGGGTGCCGGTGATCAGGATGTCGACCGGCCCGGAGCGCTCGCCGAACGACAGGATCCAGACCAGGCCGAGCGGCACCAGGAAGAACACGAGCAGCCAGAGCGCGCCCGGCAGCACGAATATCCAAAAGACCACCGGCTGCTGCCGCCAGCTCTCCATCGGCGCCCCGCTTGCGATCCGGCCCGCGCCCGGCGGCGCCGGCCTATGCGAAGGCGAGCTTACCGTCCCGCTTGAGCAGCGTGTAGCAGAGAATGTCGTAGCCGAGCTGGGCCGCGGCGTATTCGGTGAGCCCCGAGCCCGGAACCGGCGCGACCTCGACGATGTCGGCGCCGATCACGTTCTTGGCGCGGCACAGCTCCCGCACGAGGCACGTGCCGTAGGCCCAGGACAGGCCGCCCGGTACCGGCGTGCCGGTCGCAGGTGCCACTGCCGGATCGAAGCCGTCGACGTCGATCGTCAGGTAGACCCGCTCGGTTCGGATCGCGGCGAGCACGGCCTCGATGGTCGGCTCCCCGCCCCGCCCCCATTCGAACACCGGCAACGCTTCGGCGATCGCAAACCGATGCTCCTCGCGCGAATACGCCCGGATGCCGACCGAGCAGGTTCGAAAGCCGAGCTCGACGGCGCGCCGCATCACGCAGGAATGGGCAAAGCGGCTCGGGTCGACGTCGTTGTAGTCGGCGTCATCGTCGCGCAGGTCGAGATGGGCGTCGATCTGCACGATGGTGACCTCGCCCCGACGGCCGCGGGCGGCATGCGCCTGAAAGGCGCCGATCGAGACCGCGTGCGTGCCGCCGAGCAGGATCGTGAAGGGTGCCGTGTGCGCGACCGCCCCGGCCACCTGCTCGACCATCGCCCCGGGCGAGAGTGTCTCGACCTCGGGCAACGCCCGGTGGGCGATCCGGTAGCTGGCGGCCGGCTCGGTCCCGGTGTGGCGCTCGAACAGCTCGATCTGACGGTCGAGACAGGCGACGATCGCGGCCGGGCCGCCGCCGGCGCCATGCCCGAATGAGGTACCGTGGCCATAGGGGGCCGAGATCAGGACCGCGTCGGCGCTGTCCGGCTCGTTCCAGTTGATGATCGAGGCGACCATCCGCGGCTGACCATCAATCCGCGCTCAAGAGGCGCGCGAGCTCGCGCTTCGGACGCTCGCGCCAGCTGCCGTTGTGATAGCCGTAGGCGGCGAGCAGCGGCAGCGCCATGGTCGCCTCGGCGAACACCATCTGCTCGCCGGCGGCATCGACCTTGCCCCACGAGCCGGCCTCCTTGAGGCTGGAGCTCGAGCAGGCGCCGTCGCGCTGATCGGCGACCGTGATCTGGATGCTGTATTTGTGCATCGGCACGTCCTTGCCGAGGATCTCGGCGCAGACGACCGTGTCCTGAGCGAAGTTCTTGGGCGAGCCGCCGCCGATGATCAGGAGGCCACTCTGTTGCGCCTGCACCTTGAGCTCGGTCAGCTCGCGCAGGTCGGCGACCGAATCGATGGTCAGATAGCGATCGGGCTGCCCGACCTGGTGGGCGACCAGACCGAACCCCGCGCTGCTGTCCGAGAACGCCGGGCAGAAGATCGGGACGCCGTTCTCGAACGCGGTCTGAATCAGGGACGCGCGCTTGGGGGCCCGCTCCGGATGATCGGCCAGCCAGCGGCCCATCTCGCGGATGAAGGCGCGCGAGGAGTACGGTCCGGGCGGCAGCGCGTCGGCGATCTCCTTGATCGTCCGATCACACTGCTGCAGCTCGTCCTCGTCGATGTAGGTATCGTAGATGCGATCGACGTAGTGCTCGCGCAGCATCGAATCGTCGATGAACTGCGTGCCCCGATAGTGCGAAAAACCGAGCGCCTCGAAGAAGTCCATGTCGACCACGGTCGCCCCGGTCGCGACCACCACGTCGACCATGTTGTGGCGGATCATGTCGACGTAGACCTGCATGCAGCCGGCAGCGCTCGTGCTGCCGGCGACCGTCAGGATGATCGTGCAGTCGGGGTCGCGCAGCATACGCTCGTAAATCTCGCAGGCCCGGCCGAGCTCGCGGGCGCTGAACGACATCTCCTGGAATGCCGCGATCAGCGCGCGGGTGTCGTGTGCCTTGATGTCGACGTGCTTGATCGTCCGCTGCAGAAGCTCGGCCTTCTGCTGCCGCTGTCGGTCCATCGGCGTCTCGCTGGCGCGTGCCCGCTCCGGCTCAGGCGGGCTCGTAGATGTTGTGCTGGGGATAACGGGTGCCGCGCCGCACCAGGTTGATCTCGAGGTCCTGGAGCTCGAAGGCGTCGGCGAAGTACTGGCAGATCCGCTCGCTGTCGAGGTGGTTCTGGCAGGTGTAGACGTCGGCGCTGACGAAGCCGCGCAAGGGAAAGGTGTGGATGCTGATGTGACTCTCGGCGATCATCACGAAGCCGCTGACCCCGCCCGGATCCTTGTCGCTGTGGTGCCCGAGCTCGACCAGGAAGGGCTCGGCCAGCTTGTGCATGCCGAGCCGCTCGGGCAACTCGCCAAGACAGGCGAGGACGTGGGCGCCGTCGGCCAGCTTCTCGCGGGAGCCGCCGTAGCCGTCGAGCGTCAGATGAACACCGAACCCAGCCGCAACCGCGGCGTCCGGGGATTGTGCCATCGCCGTCCTCCACCCGGGATCGAGCAGATCGCTCGACCCCCAACCCGCAGATATCATCGCTCGTGTCCCTGTACAATTTAAGCGTTAGGCCGACTGTCGGCCCTACGTTGCCCGAACCGGGCGCCTCTGCGCCCGCGCCGACCGCCCGTTGACCCGGCGGTCGAGCGGCTCAGATCTGAGCGGCAGCTACAGGGATCATGGCGTGGTCTCCCGGGTTGAGGAGGAAGAGGGCGATTGGCCCGCGGTCGACCCTGGTTAGAGCGCCGACCGAGTTACCAAAACGCTAAGCGGCGGGTCCGCGCCCTCGCCAAGGAGGGCCTCCCCACCGCCATGGCGCGTATACTTAGGAGACCATCAGGTCGATGGCAATGGCTCGACAAAGATCATTTTTTCGTCGTGCCGGCCAGGGTTTACGCCGCGAGCACCCGGGTCAGCGCATCGGCGTACAGGCTCTCGATCTTCTCGCCCTTGTAGACCGGAATCTCGCAACGCTCGCGGACGCTGCGCGCGGGGTAAAGAGCCGGGTTCGCGCGGTCCTCCGGCGGAATGAAGTCGAGCGCGGCGGCGTTCGGGCAAGGATAGCGGACAAAGGTCGCGATCGCCCCGTGCACCTTGCCGTCGAGGATGAAGTTGATGAAGCTGTGCGCGTTCTCCGGGTTGGGACCGCCCCGCGGGATGGACATGCTGTCCACCCAGATCTGGCTGCCCTCGGCCGGCACGACATAGTCGAGGTCGTCGTCCTCCTCCATCACCTGCAGGATGTCGCCATTGTACTCCAGACAGACGTCGACCTCGCCCGAGACCAGCAGATCCTGGCCGGTATCGGGGGCGAAGGTCTTGATCTTGGGCTTGACCTTGACCAGGGTCTCGACCGCGTCGTCGAGCTCGGCAGGATCCTTGGTGTTGAGCGAGTGGCCGCGATATTTGAGCGCCGCCAGGATGCTGTCGACCGAGTTGAGCAGCGACATCCGGCTGGCGTAGGCGTCGCCCTCGAACACGTCGGCAAGCGCCTTGGGGCTGCCCTTGGACTTGCGGTAGCCGAGCCCGACCGTGCCCCAGAAGTAGGGCATGCTGTGCACCAGGCCGGGATCGAAGGCCGGATTGGCGAACGCCGGATCGACGTTGGCCATGTTCGGGATCTTGGCGTGATCGAGCGGCAGCAGGATGTCGGCCTTGATCATGCGCTCGACGTAGTCGTTGGAGGGATAGATCACGTCGTAGCCGGGATTGCCCTCGCGCAGCTTGGCGAACAGCTCGTCGTTGCTGGCAAACAGATCATAGCGGACCGAGATCCCGGTCGCGTCGGTGAAATCCTCGAGAGTGGTCTCACCGATGTAGGTGTCCCAGTTGTAGACGTTGACCTGCGGGGTCTGCCCGAAGCTCAGGCGACTGAAGGCCGGCATGGCGGCGGCGACCGTCAGCGAGCCGGTCAGGAAGCGGCGGCGGCCGGTGAGAATTGGCGTGGCGGCGAGTGGGCGGCGGTCGGACATGGCGCACCTCGGTGGCTCCGGCGCCGCCACGTCAATCCGGCGACGCTCGAGCGTCATCATGCCGATGGTCCCCGCGCTGTCAACGAAACGTGCCCGATGGCGGACCGCGGACGTGGCGTGGCGGCCTGACCGGCCGCGCTGCGCGCGCAGGCGCGCTGGAGTCTGCCAGCCTACGATCGAGCGTCCTGGAAGCGCGAAGGAGGAGGTGCCGGAATCCCACTTGACAAGAGTTCAATGGTTTAACGATACTATCTCCATGTTAACATCAGTTGAACGCTCCAGCTAAGTGTTAAGGCGACGTTTCTTGCTCTCTGGTTGACCGGTGATCACCATCCGATGCAGTGCCGAACAGGAGACATGGCCGACATGACGAGCCATCGAGCCACGGTGACCATGCCGGCGCGGGACAGCCGCCGCGGGCCGAGCGCACGCCCGGGATCGTCGAGCCCGCCGGCGCCGACCGTCGAGCCGCGCGCGAACCATCGCACGGTTCCGGCCGCGATGCCGCCCGCAGAGCCCGCAGCCCGCTTCCCGAGCATCGATGGCGCGCCGGCCGAGGTGGCCGAGCGCTATCTGGCTCCGGCCCTGAAGGCGGCGGCGGCGGCCCGGGCGCGCACGGCGTGCATTCGTGCCGCGGCCTGGGCTGCAGCCGCGGGACCAGCCTCGCCGTACCCGCGGGAATGGCGGTTCGCGCCGCCGGACCAGTCCTCCGCGCCACC
Organism: uncultured Alphaproteobacteria bacterium; assembly: GCA_963757395.1. Lineage (GTDB taxonomy): Bacteria > Pseudomonadota > Alphaproteobacteria > Geminicoccales > Geminicoccaceae > DATAOG01. The sequence goes on along the minus strand of CAVWRK010000014.1, from coordinate 450,591 downwards.
ACCGGACCCGTCTCCCGCGGCGTTCCTGCCGGCGCCAGCGCCGGCCCATGATCTGCAGATGGCCGAGATGACCGCCGCCTGGGTGAACTCCCGGCTGACCATCACCGGCGCGGCCGGGCTGCCGGCGCTGCCGCCGACCCGCGGTCTGTCGGTGGCCGAGGCGGCGTGCGCATCCTGGATCGCCTTTCAGCCGCTACGGCGACAGCCGCTTGCCCTCCCGGCACCGCCCGCCAAGACGCCGCCTCTGCCTGCCGAGCCGCTCGCCGTCACGTCGATCCCGACCGCAACCGGCAAGCCGGCGGCGCCGGCCAAGGCGGTGACATCGCCCACGACCGCCGCACCGGAGGCGCCAGGTACGCCGGCCGCGCCAGCCATAGCGCCCAAGACGGTGGCGCCGGCCACACCCACCAAGGCGGTCAGCCGTCCGGGACTCGCGAGGCTGCTGCCGGCCGAAGCGGTCCGGCGCGCCGTGCCCGAACGCCCGCCCCGGCAACAGCGGTTCGCCAAGACGATCGCCGACCTGCAGCGCTATCAGGCGGCCACCCGGCCGAGCGAGCCCTGGGGCAACGTCGTGCCGCGCCCCGCCGTGCCGCAGGCGAACCCCGCGACCTCGGACTCCCGCTGGTCGCGCCTCTGGTCGCGCCGCTAGCCGGTTCGCGGCCAACCGCGAGTCCCGCCGTCGAGCATCCGGCGCCGCGACGCCGGCCCGCCCTCTGGTGCCGCCGCGGTGACAAGACGCTTGGCGGCGCCGCGCGCTTGCGCTAGGAGCCCCTGACCCGCCCTGACCCCCGGGGGGCTTGCCATGCCGTTCGGCATCTGTCGCCGCCTGTCGCCGGCCCTGGTGCTGCTTCTCAACGCCTGCCAGCTCGCGGCGCAACCGGCCCCGTCCGAGGCGCCGCTTGCCCGTCTCCACCTGCCGCCCGGTTTCGCGATCGAGGAGTTCGCCAAGGTCCCGGGCGCGCGCTCGCTGCTGGTCGCCGAGGGTGGGGCCCGGATCTACGTCGCGACCCGGGACAACAGAGTGTTCGCGATCCTCGATCCGGAGCGCGACGGGCGCGCCGACCAGGTGGTCGCGGTCGCAAGCGGCCTGAACGTGCCGAATGGCCTGGCGCTGGCCCCGGACGGCACGCTGCTGATCGTCGAGCAACATCGGATCATCGGCCTCGATCCCTCGGGCCGGGCCAAGGTGATCGTCCCGCCGGGCGTGCTCCCCGACCAGAGCCACCATGGCTGGCGCTATGCCGGCCTCGGCCCCGATGGCAAGCTCTACGTGGCGATCGGCGCGCCCTGCAACATCTGCCGGGTCAAGGGCTTCGAGGGCACGATCATCCGGCTACGCCCGGACGGCCACGAGCTCGAGATCTTCGCCCGCGGCATTCGCAACTCGGTCGGCTTCGACTGGCAGCCAGCCACCGGCGAGCTGTTCTTCACCGACAACGGCGGCGACAATCTCGGCGACGACATCCCGCCGGACGAGCTGAACGGCGCGCCCGAGCCCGGCCTCCACTTCGGCTATCCCTACGTCTACGGTGACGACGTCCCCTATCCGCAGCTCGAGGGCGAAGCGCCGCCGCAGCCGGCCACGCCGCCCGCGCTGGCGTTCGAGGCCCATGTCGCCGCCCTCGGCATCGACTTCTACACCGGCAGCATGTTCCCGGCCGAATATCGGGGCGACGCCTTCGTGGCCGAGCACGGCTCCTGGAACCGCTCCGAACCGATCGGCTACCGGGTCGTGCGGGTGCGCTTCACCGCGGACGGCCAACCGACCGGCCAGGACGTGTTCATCGACGGTTGGCTCGGCGCCGACGGCAGCGTTTCCGGCCGCCCGGTCGACCTCGAGGAGCTGCCCGACGGCTCGCTCCTGATCTCGGACGACCACGCCGGCCTGGTCTACCGCGTCACCTATCGCCCGTAAGCGACCAGCCCCGGCGCGCCGGCGACCGGGTCGCGGCTGAGCCGGGGCGCCGGGCTACTGGGTCACGGTGTCGAGCATCTCGGTCAACGCGGTCGCCGCGATCGTGCTCGCCTCCGCGACCGCGGGGTCTGGATGCAGCAGCTCCATGTCGTGCGGGTCGAGCAGCGAGACCTCGGTCGCTCCGTCGTTCCGGTACACGCCGAGATTGCCGCAGGGCAGCATGGCGCTGAGGTAGAGGCCGAGCGGCCAGACCTCCTTGCCGACCGCCGGCAGGCAGATCTTGATCAGGTGACCTGACCCTGCTTGACCTTGTTGGCGCCGAGGAACAGCCATTTTTTCTCCTCGGCGCAGGTCTTGATGGCGTCGGTCAGCAGATCCGGCGGCTTGGCGGACGATCGGATCACGAACAGATCCTTGACGTCCGCGCTCCATGCCGCCGGGCCCGGCAGCATCACCGCCAACCCGGCGGACAGGGCAAGCAACATGGTTTTCATCTCAGATCCTCCCCGCGATCGGAGATCGCGTCAAATCGACTTCGCCATTGGCTGACTATTCCCCAACGCAGCATGGTCAATCGCCGAATGGCCGGCCCTGGCAGCGGCCGAAAAGACCGCTGCCGCCCCACCGCACGGCGGCGGGCCAGCTGGCCCGCCGCCGGCGGCGGTGCCGCGGATCTAGCGGATGCCGGCGTCGATCAGGGGCACCAGCGCGTTGATCGTCTGCGGCGTGACCACGCCCGAGCCGGTGTTGATCGAAAGCCCGGTCAGGCCGTACTTCTTCGACAGCACGCACTGGGTCACCGGCAGGAAGCCCTGCAGGTAGAGCTGCTGGTCGAGCACGACCGTGATGTAGCCGTCCTTCAGGCCGTCGATGGTCGCCGGCACCAGGTCGATGCCGCCGACCGTGACGTCGCCCGGCTTCTTGCCCGCGGCCTCGAGCGCCTTGGGCACGAACGACGTGACGTTGCCGTGCTGGGTCCCGATCGCCTTCACGTCCGGATGCGATTCGATGTAGCTGGTCAGGATCGGCACCGCGAGCGAGGAGTCGTTGTTCACTTCGGGGCTGATCTCGAGGTAGTCGACCTTGAGCCCGGAATCTTCGAGCGCCTCCTTCAGGCCACGGTCGCTCTGGCCGCGTTCGGCCTGGGACAAGAGGCCATATTCGAGCGCCTGATCGCCCGCCTTGAGCTTGCCGACCTCGACCATCTTCTTGCCGGTCAGCCAGCCGCCTTTGTAGAGCTCGACGCCGGCGTAGCCGAAGCCCTCGGCCTGATATTTGTCGAACAGTTCCGTCAGCGGCGCGTTGCCGCTGGTGACCACGATGCCGCGCCCCTCGGCCTCGGCGACGAGATCCGCGAACGCGCCCGAGCCCGGATGGCCCATGATTCCGATGCAGGCGGGATCCGCGGCCAGCGCCTCGCGGAACTGGTTCAGCATCGTCTCGGGCTGCCAGCCGGAATACTGCTCGACCAGCTTGGCCCCGAACGCGGCGGCCGCGGCGCGGGCACCGTTGGTGCGCGGCAGGGTCGCGCCATCGCCCGGGTTGCCGCCCATCTGCATGTAGATCGTCATGCCCGCGCCGAGCGCGTCCTCGGCCGCCGCCGGAGCGGCCATCGCGAGGGCCGCCATCGGCAGAGCCGCCGCCAACGTCACAGCACGCCAATTGGTCATCATGCTCGCCTCCCTTGATTTCGCGCCCCAATAGAGCGTTGCCCGTGATCCTACTCGCCCCATGGGCGGCGTAAAGCCCGATCGCCGCGCGGCGCAAGTCGGGCGGGAAGCTGTTGGTAGCACGTAATATGTCCGGTTTTCGTAGCTCACGATCTGTCCGGTTCGGGAGAATCGGGGAGGTCGCGTGCTGGCGGAGGTTCGGGTGGGTCGGATCGTCGAGGCGATAGGTCGGTGGCGGCGCGGGGCGTTGAGTTGTGGCAAGGCAGCGGAGGTGCTGGGGATGAGCGAACGGCACTTCCGGCGGCTCAGGGATCGCTACGAGGCAGAAGGTGCGGAGGGGCTGATCGATCGGCGGCGCGGCCGGGTCTCGGGCCGGCGGGTGCCGGTCGACCGGATCGAGTGGCTGCTGGAGGAGTACCGGACGCGCTATTTCGACTTCACCGTCAAGCACTTCCACGAGCGGCTGCGGGCCGAGCACAGGTTCGAGCTGGGCTACAGCTGGACCAAGCGCATGTTGCAGAATGCCGGCCTGGTCAAGCGGGCGGCGAAGCGCTCGGCGCACCGCAAGAAGAGGCCGCGCCGGCCGTTGCCGGGCATGATGCTGTTTCAGGACGGCTCGACCCACTTGTGGCTCGCCGGCCGGCCGGCGCTCGATCTGATCGTCACCCTCGATGATGCCACCAGCGAGCTCTACTCGGCCTTTCTGGTCGAGGAGGAAGGTCCGCCAATCGCTTCCTCGCCGAGGCTTTCGTGACCGCCCCCAACGCGCACTTCGCGGTCGCCGCGGCCGAGCCCGGCAGCGCGTTCGTGCCCTACGCCGGCGACCTCGCCGAGGTCCTGTGCGTGCAGGTCGAGCGCGTGGTCGGCAACGACAACTGCGTCCGCTACGGCGGCCTCGGTCTGCAAATCCCACCGCAACGGCACCGCCACCACTTCGTCAAGGTCAAGGTCCGCGTGCACGCCTACGAGGACGGCCGGCTCGCGGTCTTCGACGGCCCGCGCTGCCTGGCGCGCTACCAGTCCGACGGTCGCCTCGCGGACGCTGAGGCGACGATCAAACCCGCCCTAAGCCCGCTCGGCGGCGCGTCCGGTGGATTTGCTGGACAACGCTCCGCGTTGCCCACAACCACGCCGGGCCAAACAGCAGCAGCGGACATTTGACGAGCTACGAAAACCGGACATCTTTACGTGCCATTGACAAAGTCGGGCGGGAAGCTTGCCGCCCGGCGGTCATCCGAACTACGATCGAGCAGCCTCACCAGTCCCGGATCGGTCCCATGCCCCAAGACCCGCCTCAAGACGTGCTCGCCGAACTGGCCCCGACCGGGGTGCTGCGCGCCGGCATCAATCTTTCCAATTTTCTGCTGGTCAGCGGCAGGAGCGCTTCCGGCGATCCCGAGGGCGTCGCCCCCGACCTCGCGCGCGCGATCGCCGACCGCCTGGGCGTCAAGGTCGCCTACGTGACCTTCCCCAGACCGGGCGAGCTCGCCGACACAGCCGGAAAAAACGTCTGGGACATCGGCCTGATCGCGGCCGAGCCGGCGCGCGCCGAGGTGATCGCGTTTTCTCCGGCCTACGCCGAGATCGAGGCGACCTACCTCGTACCCCCAGGCTCGCCGATCAGCTCGATCGCTGAGGTCGACCGTCCGGGCACCCGGATCGCGATCGCCGCGAGGGCCGCCTACGACCTCTGGCTCAGCCGCCACCTCCGCCACGCCGAGCTGGTCCGCGCCGCCAGCCTCGATGCCTCCTTCGACCTGTTCGTCTCGGAAAACCTCGACGCCCTCGCCGGCCTCCGCCCCCGCCTCATGCAGGACGTAGAAAAACTCCCCGGCGCCCGCATCCTCGACGGCAAGTTCACCGCGGTCCAACAAGCCGTCGGCACCGCCAAAGCCAACGAATCCGCCGCCCGTTTCCTCCACACCTTCATCGAGGACGCCAAATCCTCAGGCCTGATCACCCACCTGATCACCCACCACCACATCCGCGGCCTCTCGGTGGCCCCGCCGAGTAAGGCCTGATTTTCCTGGTTGTTATTTTTGTTTTTGGCCTAAACCTACGGTAGTAGGTCAGGTCGAGCTGTGGCTTACCAGAGCGCATGTTTGAAAGGAGCAGAAGCAGTAGCACCGGACCTGCGCGGGTATGGCCCACGCCCGTGCTCGGTGGCCGCTTGGCCATGGTCGCCCTTAGAGGCAAGCCATGACTTGGGCCGTCATCGTCGTCGCCTTGCTCACCCCGTTGGCTGCCTGCGCCACGAATAAAACGTACCCGCTTAAAACGTACCCGCCGCTCACTCATCTCCGCAATCACGGCCGCCTGTACGAAGCTTCCCGGCGATGCGATGTCGTGGTGCCCAGGGTTCTACATCACCTTGCGGGAGGATTATCAGAACTCCCTCTGCCTCGGGCCAAATTACGAGTGGCTGCTCAACCGCGGCGAGCGCTGTGAGCAGTCAGCGAGGATGAAGCGGGACAGCGCGAGGATGATGGACGCGTGGACAGCGTCGCCAGAGGGGCTCGCTCTCAAGGCTTGGGGGTCGTCCCCGGAGGGGCGCGCGTACTTGGCCAAGGGCGGGACGCTCCTTCTGCTGGATTTGCCACCCTGATCCCGGCCGTACTCACCTTCGCGGCCATCGCCTTCTTAGCAGGATGCGCCTCCACGCCCGCCCGCCCGGCCGTCTTTGAGCCGTCTGCGCCGGCCGTGGCCACCCTATCCGCGCCGCTGCCGCCACTCGCTGACGCGGCGATCATGGGCTTTTGCGCCCCGCTCCCGGGCGACGTAATGTCTTGGTGTCCGGGGCTGTACACGACCCTGCGACGAGAAGCTGTCGCCGCCGGCTGCGTGGGCAGTGACAACCTCTGGCGGCTGAAGCCCGGCAAGCAGTGCGAAATACGGGGGTCGGCGCTCCAGCGCTGGGCCATGTCGCCGGAGGGGCGTGCCCACCATGCCTGGACGACGTCGCCGGAGGGGCTCGGGTTCGCGGCCTGGGCGGCGTCGGTGGACGGAGGCCCAATGTTGTTTAGTATCACGTCGCCACTTCGGAGGTTGTAGTGCCAGTGTGCACCTAAGGTGGCTCCTGCGCCTGCGGTGTTGGTCGGCGCTGGAGCCGGCCGGCGATGCGGAGGCGGCGCAGGCGCGCGGGGTCTTCCATGGTGAGGTGGAAGACAACCGCCGCGAGGAACACGAGGCCGACCACGGCGCGGACCCAGAAGCCTTGCATGCCGGTGGCGACCAGGCCGGCTTCGATCATGCCGATGATGTAGGCGCCGCAGTAGGAGCCGACGATCGTCGCCTTGCCGCCGAAGATCGAGGTGCCGGCGATGAACACGGCGGCCATCACCGTGCAGGGAAATCCAGAACCCGTGCTGACCGGCTCGATGCGCTGGCCGGCCTCCGCCCGCGCCTCCTCCAGGACGTCAAGAAAGCTTCCCGGTGCCAGCATCCTGGACGGCAAGTTCACCGCGGTGCAACAGGCGATCGGCACCGCCAAGGCCAACGAAGCCGGCGCCCGCTTTCTCCACGCCTTCGTCGAAGACGCCAAAGCTTCAGGCCTGGTCGCCCGCCTGATCACCCGCCACCACATCCGCTGCCTCTCGGTCGCCCCGCCGGGTTGAGGTGTTGGCGCGATTCAGCCGGAACGGAGGGAGGAGCATGCGGGCGGGTCTCTGGCTTCCGACGTGAGGTTCGGCGCGTCCCATGACCCGATCGAGCTCAGCCGCCGTCGGGGCCTGCTGACGGCGCTTTTTCGCCTGGGCTGGCACGCCTTTTCAAGCCATTCAATCCACGCCCGGCCTTGCTTCGCACCCAGAATCGGGACGGGGTCACCTCCTTCGACCCCGGGATCGGCCGAGCCCGAAGGACGCATCCCGGCGGAATTCCTCGTCGGCTTGGGGCCGGCCCCCGGATCTCTAGGCCCAGCCGAGCGCGCGCAACGACTGAGTGTCGTTCCAGATCTTTGTCATGTGGCGGATCTTCTCGCCCTCGAACTCCATGACGTAGACGTAGTCGGCAGCGATGGACTTGCCCGTTGGCGGCACCGGACCGCCGTCGCCCGTGTGGGTGCCGTGAAAGACCGCGAAAGCGCTGACCGCGTGGCGCTCAGGATCGCTGGCGAAGCACTTCAGTTCGTAGCGCCCGTCGGGCAAGGGGCCCAGGAGACCTTTCATCCACTCTGTGTAACCCTGAAGCGTGGTCGTGTCGGCCAGCGCGTCAGACTGACAGGCGAAGGTGGCACCCTCGTGGCACCAAGCCTGACACACCGCCCAGCCTTTGCCGGCCTCGCACGCATCGAAGAATTGGCGAGCGGCATCGATAACGGCCATACTGATTTCCTCCGTCGAGTCGATAGATTTGCGTTAAGCGCAGCCAACTTGCTCCGTTCCGGCCCGCCACACAAGATGCAAAGGCGGCCCCGCCCCAGCGGTCAGCTTCCGCCTCCTTGCTGTCCCTCGACGGCTGCTCCTGTGCTACAAGCGGTCTTGTACAAGCGGTCTTGGCAGCCGAGCCCTCAGATCGTCTGCTTTGCGATTCGAAACCGGACGCTCCAGAGCCGTCGGGAGGGGTCGGCAAATAGGGTAGAACCGAACGTTCCCGCTTGGTCGGCACTCGAGCTCACTAACGTGGTTGGTGCACCTCTGGTGCCGGTCGGCGCTGGAAGCGGTTGGTGAGACGGAGCATCTGCCTGAGCCGGGCCAGGCGCTGGGGTTGGTCCATAGTCAGATGGAACATCACGGCCGCGAGGAACACCAAGCCGACCACGGCGCGGACCCAGAAGCCCTGCATGCCGGTCGCGACCAGGCCGGCTTCGATCATGCCGATGATGTAGGCGCCGCAGTAGGAGCCGACGATCGTCGCCTTGCCGCCGAAGATCGAGGTGCCGCCGATGAAGACGGCGGCCATCACCGTCAGGAGAAAGCCGGAGCCTTGGGTGTTGAAGAAGTTTTTGTTTTCTGCCGTCAGGAGGACGGCGGCGAAGGCGGCGAGCAGGCCCATCAGGGTGAACAGTTTGACCTTTTCGCGGACGACGTTGACGCCGACCACCTGGGCGACGCTGGCGTTGTCGCCGATGAACAGCAGGTGCTCGCCGAAGCGGTGGCGGTTGAGGATGAACCAGAGGACGACGGCGACCGCGGTCGACCAGAGGGCCTCGACCGGCAGGACGCCGATGCGGCCGACCAGGACGGTGTGGACCGAGTAGTCGCTGATGGTGCGGATCGCGTAGGAGAGGCCGCCGGTCAGGACCGTCGTGATGCCGCCCCAGAAGAACTGGGTCGCGAGCGTCGCGATGATCGACGGGATGCCGATCACGGCGATCAGGAGGCCGTTGATCACGCCGACCAGCGCGCCGCCGGCGAGCGCCAGTAGCACGGCCAGCCAGGTGAGCTCATAGGTCTTGAACGCCCAGGCGAACAGAAACCCGGAAAACGCGATCACGGATGGGAACGAGAGGTCGATCTCGCCGGCCGCGATCACGAGCGTCAGGCCGAGCGCCAGGATCAGCTCGGGCGGCACGGTCGCGAAGAACGACATGTAGATGCGGTAGCCGAGGAACACCTGGGGGGCCGAGATCATGAAGGCCGCGACCATGACCAGCAGGACGCCGATGATCGGCAGGCCTTCGATCCGGGCCCAGAGCGGGCGGCGGCGCGTCATCGGGCGGGCTCGCGCTCGCGGGTGCCCTGGAGGTCGATCAGGTAGCCGGTCAGCTCGGCGAGGCTGAGCTCGCCCTTCCCGAGCACGGCCACGACCTCGCCGCGATCGAGGATCACGAGGCGGTCGGCGAGCTCGTGGACGTGGGCGAGGTTGTGCTCGATGTAGATGCAGGCGCGGCCTGAATTCCTTGATCCGGCGGACGAAGTCGAGAACTTTTCGAACCTCTTTCAGCGCCAGGGCGACGGTCGGCTCGTCGAGGATGATCAGGTCGGCATCGAAATACATCGCGCGCCCGATCGCGATCCCCTGGCGCTCGCCGCCGGAGAGGTCGCCCACGGTCGATTCGGCGTCGATGCCGGCGCCGCGAAAGCCGATCTGCTCGTGCAGCAGCTGGTTGGCGAGCGTTTTCTGGCGCTTGACGTCGATAAAGCCGAAGCGGTTGGTGATCTGGCGGCCGACGAACAGGTTGCGCCAGAGCGGCTGCTTGTCGGCGAGCGATTTTTCCTGGTGGACCGCCTCGATCCTAAGGTCGTGGGCGCGGCGCACGGAGTAGCGTTCCGGGTCGATCGGCTGGTCGCGAAGCCAGAGGCGGCCGCCGGTCGGCCTCAGCACGCCGGTCACGATCTTGATCAGGGTCGACTTGCCGGCACCGTTGTCGCCGATCAGGCCGACGATCTCGTTGGCGCCGACCTCGAGGTCGATGTTCTTGAGCGCGACCACGTTGCCGAACGCCATCTGGATGCTCTCCATGCGGACGGCGTTGACGTAGCCGCGCTGGCCTGTTGCCATGACTCCCTCGCGCTCGGCCGGGCCCATCGGCGCGGATGGTACAGGATGCCCGCGATCGGGCAAGGGAGTGCAGGCGCGGAGGCCAACGCCGACGCAGCCTCAACGCGAGATGGAGATGGTCTCCATCTCGACGCCGCGCCGCCCGCCGCCGCGGCCGGCGTCATGGCGCGCGTCGTTCCGCCATCGAAGATGATCGCTGGTCGAACGTCCACGGCCATCATGGGCGGGCGCCGGTAGGATCACTCAGGCGACAGACGACCTTAAGACATGGCTCGGCGCGATCCGGCTATCCAAGTAACGCTCCGAGTGAACGCGCGATCGACGATTGGAGGTCGACAACGGCATGGTGCACAAGTGACGCATGGGTGACGCATCTTTTACTGTCATGGCGACGAAAGTGGAGCAGAGGTCGACTTGCCGGGGGAAGACGACGAGAATCTGGATTTCGATGGAGGCTCGATTGAGTTGGCAAAAATGGCTGAAATCTGCCGTTCTCATTGTCCGCGGCGGCGCGGCTGGCGCTTGGCTGGAAACCCGCGGCCGGAGAATGCCGCTTGTTTGCAAGTAGTTAGCGAAACGCACACTGGTGCGGCATCGGCGTGCGATTGATGCGATCTCCAGGCCGTGCGACTGGCGGCTTGCGCTCCGACCCACCCGGCCTACGATGGCCGCTGTAATCGCCGGTAGCGGGAGAGCGGAGCGTGAGCGAAGCGGCCGGGTTCCGGGGCGTCTATCCGATACTGTATGCGTTCTTCGACGCCGAGGGGCGGCTGGACCGGGAGGCGATGCAGGCCCAGGTCGATCATTGCGTCGCGGCGGGCGTGCATGGGATCGCGGCGCTCGGGCTCGCAACCGAGGTCAAGAAACTCAGCCCGGAGGAGCGCCGCCGGGTGATGGCGTGGGCGGCCGAGGACCTGGCCGGCCGGCTGCCGCTCGCGATCACGGTGTTCGGGGCGACGCCTGCCGAGCAGATCGAGTTCGTCCGCGCGGCCGCCGAGCATGGCGCCGACTGGGTCATCCTGCAGCCGCCACAAGCCGGAGACCCGATCACCGAAGACCAGCTGGTCGACTTCTTCGGTGTGGTCGCCGACGCTTCGCCGCTGCCGGTGGCGATCCAGAATGCGCCCCAGTACATCGGGGTCGGGCTGTCGAGCGCCGGCCTCGACCGGCTGAGCCTCCGGCATCCGAACGTCCGCCTGCTCAAGGCCGAGGGCTCGGCGGTCGAGACCCGGGCGCTGATCGAGCTCACCCTGGGCCGGATGGGCGTGTTCCAGGGCCGGGGCGGCATGGAGTTCACCGACGTGATGCGCGCGGGCTGCGTCGGCATGATCCCCTCGGTCGAATCCTGCCACCTGCAGGCGCGGATCTTCGATCTGATGCAGACCGGCGACGCCGCGGACGCAGCGGAGGCCGAGCGCCTCTACACCGAACTCGCGCCCCTGATCCTGTTCCTGATGCAGTCGGTCGATCAGTTTCTCTGCTACGGCAAGCGGTTGCTCGCAGAGCGCCTGGGGTTCGGGCCGGTGCACGACCGCGCACCCGCCCAGGCGCCGACCGCCTTCGGCCTCGCCTGCCTCGCCCGCCACGCCAAGGTGCTGGATCGGTTGGCCTGAGGGAAGAACGATTTGGGTGATGAAACGATATGGCCATAAGTGCCCAGCGCCACGCGGCGCGAAAACGTGATGGGCGCCCAGAACCCACCTCAACTGTGACCTCTCTGTCCATGCCCGATCTCCTTGGGTACTACGGGTCGAAATCTGACGGATGGTACCAGGCCCGCAGCCACGCTGCCGAGGACACACGGAGCTACCGGTCGTGACCCAATCCGGACATTCGGGCGTGCGCCGGTCGCCAAGGCGCTAGTCCCGGCGTAGAGTTGGCCACGCAGGGATACTGGCGAAGGGGGAAGGAATGTCGCTCTAATCCCTCTAAGTGTTGTTTTCAATGGATTGCAGACAGCACAAATCGCGGTGGATGTTACCTGGAAAATCGCCGCGTCGTTCTGGTGGTCTGTCCAGCTGCTATCGCCGCGGCCGCCGGGCGATGTAGATCCGCCGATCGTTTGTTCCGGACCTCGGCGAACATCGGGCCGAACCGATTCCACCAGAACCGACTGTTTCGTGACAGATACCGATGCCACGTTCGAACAGCAGATCTTCGGCCTACCGCAACGAGAGCGGATAGTCGATGTAGAGTATCACCGTGACGTGAGGCGGATCACCTCGGCTGAGCTGTTGAAGTAGCGGAAAGAATTGTGCATCGCGAGGCTACGGACGTGCCTTGCCAGCCTCAAGCCAATCTGGTTTGATACTGCCCTTTTGCGCGATCAGACGATCAATAAAGGGTGATCAGGCGAAGGCAGCGCTTGTGGGGGATATATTCGAGAGCGGCAAGGACGCGCTGCGGCGGCGCGCCGTCGCCGGGACGGGTTTCCAGGATAATGTTGAATTTCGCGATATCGCGCTGCTCGTCATACTCCATGTTGTAAATGTAATTCGAGGAAATTTTTGCCGCGATCATGCTCTTAAGCTCTGAGAGATCACCGGTAAGCAAGCCAATGCGTTTAAGGGTTCCCGCCTTCTCGGCGGCGAGGTAGCTGAGCTTATTCTCATCAATGCGGAGCTCAAAATCTGCGATCGGCAGCGGGTCGGGACTCACGGCATTGATCGAGAATTCCGTGTCGGTTTCGAATCCCTTAAAGACCGGCCGTTCGATCTTGTAGGAGAGCAAGACCCCGAAATACATGTCCTGAAGGCTGCGGCATGTGTAGCCGGAGTCCTCCCAGGGGTAGCTGCGCATATTCACATCTTCTTTATTGTCCCGGTCGTCTTCGTGCCCCATCAGGACAATGTTTCTGTGCTTTATGCAGTCATTGACCAGCATCGTGGACAGATAGATTTTGAAGCGCGAGGCGAAGGTCATGTCAGCAAAGCCGACATACGCCTCAAATCCGATAAGGCCTTCGTGGAAGGTTTTGATCATGTTTTTGGTCAGGTTGTTGATATAGACAATGAAGAACTGGTTGCTGTGCCGCCATACGACTTCCCTTACCGGTTCGACGCTGTCGCAGAACGCTTCGTAAAGTGCGCCCTGGCGGTCATTATCCCCTATATAGTCGCCTGCCAAAATGCTGTGGTTGCTCTGCTTGAAAAAGAGCGGGATCAGGGCCTCATATATCGGAAATCCCTTCCGGTTATTATCGATGCGCTGGCTATCAAATACGAGTGCGATTTCGCGCCGTTTCTGGCCGGGTACAAGGGCGCTTTTCAGGCCGCTGTACTTGATGCCTTTGGTGGCCAGGATTTCTTCGATCCGCGCCAGTATCCCCTGAATCTCGTGATGCATACGCGCGGGACCGATCTCGAAGTAGTCGCGGGCTACCTCAAGCAGCACATGGTCCCTGGCGTTGAGCGTGTATAAAATTTTCTTTGCCATCAATGAGCCATACGCCCCCAAAGCGGGAATGGTCAATCATCCAGCAGAATTTCGACAATCCGTGCGGCGGCGTTATGCACGCCGCGTTCCGCGATATCGGGCTTCTAGACGGATAAGGCGACGGTCAGGAAGCTCATGGGGTCACAAAGCGCGAGGGAGGGACGCCGGATGGCCGAAACCCGGCGAGGCCGAGGTTCGGTTCACGATAGGTGCTGTCAGACAAAGGCGAACCAGTCTCCGTTGTTCCGAGGACGCTGGTTTTCAGGCGGCGCTGATCTGACCTAATGCCGGACCGGCCGGCCCTGCGCCGCCTACCCGGTGGCCGCGACCCGACGCTCGAGCATGAGCTCGAGCTCGGCGGCAGGTCCGGGCCGGGCGAAGTGGCAGCCCTGCGCCAGATGGCAGCCATGCTGGCGAAGGAAGTCGAGCTGGCGCTCGGTCTCGACGCCTTCGGCGACGACCTCCAGGCCGAGGGATATGCCGAGGCCGATCACCGCCCGCACGATCGCGGCGTCCTCGGGGTCGGTGGCGATGCCGCAGACGAACGAGCGATCGATCTTCAAGCGGTCGACCTTGATTTGTTTGAGGTGGGTGAGCGAGGCGTAGCCGGTCCCGAAATCGCCCAGCGTGACGCTGATCCCGCGTTGCCGAAGGCCTTGCGTGATCTCGGCGATCCGGCCCTCGCCGCGGCCGACCATGGCGTTCTCGGTCATCTCGAGCTCGAGCCGGCCCGGTTCGACCCCGTGCTCGGCCAGCGCGCGATCGAGCTCATCGAGAAAGCCATCGGCACGCAGCTCCGGACTGGCGACGTTGATCGCGAGGCGCAGGGGCGCGATGCCCCGATCCTGCCAGCACGCCATCTGCCGCAGAGCGCGGTCCAGGACGAGGAGGCCGAGCGGCAGGATCAGCCCGGTCTCCTCGGCGACCGGGAGAAACGACCCCGGGCCGAGCAGCCCGAGATCGGGATGTCGCCAGCGCAGCAACGCCTCGACCGCGATCGGGGCGCCATCGGACAGGCGCAGCTGGGGCTGATAGTGGATCTCGAACTCGTCCGAGCCGAGCGCCCGGCGCAGATCCTTCTCGACCCTGGCCCGCCGCTCCAGCTGCGCGGTCATGTCGGCGACGAAGTAGGCGAACCGATTACGGCCGGAGGATTTGGCCCGGTAAAGCGCCAGATCGGCATTGGCGAGCAGCTGCCCCGGGTATTCGGCGTCGGTCGGGTAGAGCGTGATGCCGATGCTGGCACCCACGTGCATCTCCTGCTTGTCGTAGGTGACCGGCCGGCCGACCGCCTGGATGATCTTGCCCGCGACGACGCCGACCTGATCGGGCGCGTTGATCCCGGTCAGGATGATCGCGAACTCGTCGCCGCCGACCCGGGCAGCCGTGTCGGTGCCGCGCAGAAGCTCGTTGAGCCGGCGCCCGATCTCGCGCAGGAGCTGATCGCCGGCGTCATGGCCGAGGGTGTCGTTGACGTCCTTGAAGTGGTCGAGGTCGAACTGCAGCACCGCGACCAGCGTGCCGTCACGGCGCGCCTGGTTGAGCGCCATCTCGAGCCGCAGCCGGAACAGGGTGCGGTTGGCGAGGCCGGTCAGCGGATCGTAGTGCGCGAGCTCGACCAGCCGCTCCTGCGACTCGAGCAGCTTGCGGCCGTCGTCCCGGATCCGACCGACGATCGGGCGAAACAGGAACATAGCCTCGAGCGCCAGGATCAGCAGCGTGGCGGCGAGCAGCGCGGCCTCGAGCATCCGGATCCGCTTGACGTTCGCCTTCGCTTCCTGATCGAGCAGCTCGACCAGCCGCTCGATCGCGATCAGGAGCCCATCCGACGCTGCCAAAAGGTAACGGAAGCTTGGATGCTGCGGCCCGAGCTCCTGATCCAGGGCGCCGCTCAGCCGGAACGCATGGTCGAGATAGGCGCGCAGCCTGCGATCGAGATCGATCGGCGGAGCGAAATAGAGCGCTCGGATGGGCGCCGACGTTTGGAGTGGTTCGCCGAGCCGATTGTCGGGATCAGTCAGCTGGGCATGCGCCTGCTCGATGGTGTGGGCGCTCTCGAACAGCATCCCTCGGTCGGCCGCGCGATCCGAGAATTGATCGTTCAGCACCAGGCTCTGCGCGGCATGCTGCACTTCCTCGATCAACGTGCCCTGGCGCGCGCTGACGTCGACGATCGAGGCGCTCGCGCGGTGGGATTTGATCGTCACCTCCAGGATCAGGAAGCCGCCGATTGCAAGGCTGGCGATCAGGCTGAGCGCCAGGACATAGCGGCGGGTGAGGGCGCGTGTGGTCGCCTGGAGCGCCGCAAGCTGACTGTCGGGGGTGGCGGCTCGGAATATTGGCATGAACGCGGTCGCAGCCTTCTGGTACGGCGTTGAGGTTCGGCCGTTGTAGCGGCGTCAGGATGAAGCTCCGGTTAGCCGCAGTGCCTGGGCGAACTGGAGCGCCGCCGTCCGCGACCGCCGCGCGCGCGTCGCCGGTTCTCAGCATGCGCGCGGCGCGTTAGAAATCGGGCATGGATGAAGCGATCAGGACCATGCCCGGCGCCCGCGCGCGCGAGCGTGACGCCGAGCCGCGCTACCGGCCGATCCGCGACTACGCCGCGATCGGCGACTGCCACGGCGCGGCCCTGGTCGGCCGCGACGGCAGCATCGACTGGTGCAGCCTGAGGCGGTTCGATGCCGACCCGGTGTTCTGCCGCCTGCTCGACGCCGACCGCGGCGGCTTCTGGTCGATCCGGCCGAGCGGCGAGTTCCGGGCCCGGCGCAGCTACCTGCCGGACGGCAACATTCTCCGGACCGTGTTCACGACCGCGGATGGCGAGGTGGCGCTCACCGACTTCATGCCGGTCGGCCGCGAGCTCGACTGCCGGGCGCGCACGACTACGTCAGCCTGAACGCGCCCGGCTGGCTCGTGCGCCGGGTCGAGGGCCTGAAGGGCACGGTCGAGCTGATCGTCCGCTATCGGCCGTCGCGCGCCTTCGCGCGCCACCCGACCGAGCTCGTGGTCGAAGAGGGCGCGGTCCATGGCGAGGGCGTGCCGTCGCTGTTCACCGACCTCGAGCTCCGGGCGGACGGCGACAGCGCCAGTGGCAGGGTCACGCTGCACGCGCGGCGGCTATCGCGATCTGGTGCTGGCAGAGGGCGGCCTGCCCGGTCACCCGCCGACCGAGCGGGTGTCCGAGCTGTTCCGCATCACGCGCGCCTTCTGGCAGGAGTGGATCGCCGGTTGCCGCTACCAGGGCCCCTATGGCGATGCCGTCCGACGGAGCGCGCTGGCGCTCAAGCTGATGACTTACGCCCCGACGGGGGCCGTGGTCGGAGCGCTCACCGCCTGCCTGCCGGAGGTGCTGGGGGGGCAGAGCGGCCGGGACGACCGCTTCTGCTGCCTGGATGCCGCCTGCCGCACGCTGTTCGTCCTCGCGATGCTCGGCTACGGCGGCGAGGCCGAGCGGTTCTACAACTATCTCGTCCGGGCGGTGCGCCAGACCCTGCCGCGCCTGCAGAGCCGGTACGGCATCGAGCGCGCGCACGAGCCGAGCGAGCGCGTGCTCGATCACCTCGAGGGCTACGGCGGCAGCCGGCCGGTGCGGATCGGCAACGGCGCGCATGACCGGAGCCAGATCGACGTCTACGGCCAGGCCCTCGATCTTGCCTTGCTCTACCAGGGCCTCGGCGGCCGGCTCGGCGAGCAGGACCGCCGCTCGCTCGCGACCTTGGCGGAGTTCGTCGCCGGCCGGTGGCAGGTGCCGGATCAGGGACCGTGGCGCATGCGGGGACCGCCGCGCCGGCACGTCCACGGCAGGCTGATGAGCTGGGTGGCCATGGACCGCGCCCGCCAGCTGCTCGAGAACGGCCAGGGCTGGGCCGCGCTCGCCGATCGGATCGGGGACGAGATCGCCCGCAGGGGTGTCGACCCGGTGCGCGGCCATCTCGAGCAGACGTTCGATGGCGGCGTCGATGCCGCGGCGCTGCTGGCGCCGACGTTGGGCCTGCCGGGCGGGCAGGAGACGCTCCAGCAGACCGTCGACACGGTCGAGCACGCCCTGGGCCAGGGCGACTTTCTGGCTCGCTACGCCGGCGTCGATGGCCGGGGTGGCGAGGTCGCCTGTTGCCTGCTGTGCAGCTTCTGGCTGGTCGACGCCAAGCTGGCGCTCGGCCGGACCGCCGAGGCCAGGGCGCTGTTCGAGCGCCTGATCCGATGCGCCAACGACGTCGGCCTGCTGGCGGGTGCGATCGATCCCTACAGTGGGGCGCTGCGCGGCAATGTTCCGAGCGCCACGACCCATCTGGCGGTGATCGAGAGCGCCCTCAACCTGCAGCTCTGCCAGCGGCGCGGCGCGCGAGCCCTGCACGGCTCGTACGCCGACCGGGCGCGGCGCTCGGTCGGAGCGATCCTCGGCTGGCGCCGCCTCTTTGCCCGGCTCCGTCAATGCCAGCGCACCGGCCGGGTCCGCTCCTCGCCGGCGTCCAAGCTCGCCTGGCCCTGATCCGGCCCGGCCGCCGCCTCAACCGGCCGTGGCCACAGCCATCTGGCAGGCGGTGCGGTAAGCCTGGGCGAGCCCGTCGACCCGGGCGACGCCGCGGCCGGCGATGTCGAAGGCGGTGCCATGGGCGGGCGTCGTGATCGGGATCGGCAGGCCGGCGTGGATCGTGATGCCGCGCTCGAAGCCCATCAGCTTCATCGCGATCTGGCCCTGGTCGTGGTACATCGTGACGACCGCATCGAAGGCGCCATCGCGGGCCCGGACGAATACGGTATCCGAAGGATAGGGGCCCGAAGCCGCGATCTGTTCGGCCTGCGCGCGGGCAATCGCGGGCGCGATCACGTCGATCTCCTCGCGGCCGAAGATGCCGCCATCGCCCGCATGCGGGTTGAGGCCCGCGACACCGATCTTCGGATGCGGCTTGCCCGCGGCCCGGAGCGTGTTGCGGGCGAGCCGGATCGCCTGCAGCACGCCGTCTTCGGTGATCAGCGCCGCGACCGCGCTGAGCGGCACGTGCGAGGTGACGCGCGTGGTCGCGAGCTGGTCCGAGGCATTGACCTCGCCGACGTAGCCCTTGAAATCGAGCACCTCGACGAAGAAGCGGAGCTCGTCCTCGAGCTCGAGGCCGCCCTGGTGCATCGCCTGCTTGTTGCAGGGCGCAAAGCAGATCGCGTCCAGCTCGCCGGCGGCGGCGAGATCCAGGGCCATGCGGAAGCTTTCCAGCACGACCTTGCCGGCGAGCGCGCTGACCTGGCCGACCGGCGCCGCCTCCGGATCGAGCGGCGGTCCCGGCAGCAGGGCGGCGGCGCGGGCGGGCGCGTCGTCCGCGCGCTCGATGGTCGGCAGCTCGAGCGCCACCCCGGCGGCCGCGGCACCCCGCTGCAGGATGCGCGGCTCGCCGATCACCACGACCGCGACCTCCGGCTCGAGCGCTTCGCTCGCCAGCAGCTTGGCCGTGATCTCGGGGCCGATGCCGGCGGCGTCACCGAGCAACAGGCCGATCCGGGGGAAGGAGGACATGCTCTGCCTCTCTTTCAGAGGATGATTGGAGCCGAGCCTAGACGGAAGCCATTGCTCGGGGAAGTCGTTGAGGGCGGCGCCTGTGGCAGCGGGGGTCGCCCACGTCGGATCATAGTGTCCATCTTTCGAGCCGGAGCATCTCGAAGAAGCGCACGTGCTGCACGCCGATGTGGGCGCACACGGTCGGTATGTTGGGGTTGTTGGCGAGGCTGCCGCCTCTCTCCGCTGAGACCACGTGCCATTTCGGTAGCTGCGTATCGGCCAAGGCAACCACAAAAGGATCGGCCTTGTCGATGCCACGCGTCTTCTTCGGATCTTGATAGGCGGCCATCAGCTGGCGGACGCGCCGCTGAACCGTTTCATTCTCCTCGACGAAAAGATCTGATTGGGCAAGACACCATCTGCGAACCTCTCCGTCACCGAGCTCGTCCTTCACGCTGCGCGCCGCTCGGAGTTGGCCGGCAGCGACCAGGGCTGTCATCTTGGGCAGCAAGCCACGAAAGACGTCGGGGCTGTAGTCCTCAACCCACCAGCTAATGAGTGCGCTCGTGTCAATACTGTAGTGGATCACGTCGGCCATCGCTGACCCAATCTGTGGCTAAATTCTCCACAGAGCGAACTTTTTCGGCGCGTACGCCCAAATAGTCAGATGCATCAAGCAGTGTGATTCGATCTTCCTGATAATTTTGCAGAATCAAACTAACATATCTGTGACCAAGATTACTAATAGCTTCTTGAGGCATATTGCGCCGAATTGGCTTATCTTTAGCCACTGCGCGTTCTGCACGTCTTTTTTGTTCAAACTCTTCATTGTACTGAAGGCGTTTTCGATGGTAGAAATTTAGGCTCGTTAAGCCGAAAGTCTCAAGACGTCGAACTGCCGCTTCGCGGCTGGCGCCAAATGTCCGAGCTATGGCCTCAATCTCCAAGTCGCCCCATTCCTCGCGCCCGTGTGTGTGCTCCCGGATGACTCGATGATCTAGGAAGATCCGTTCAGGCATCAGGGCGGCAGCTGCGGCTCGATTACAGAATGCTTCCACGCGCATCTCGGGAGCGCCGCGCGGTGCCAGATCATCAATGTCGCAAGTGGCGCTTTCGCCCAGAAGCACATGAGTGAGCTCATGCAGCATCGTGAAGGTCCTGCCGTTCGGCGCGAGCCCACGGTTGATGCCGATGACCGGAAGAATCGCCTCCACGATCGAGAACCCCCACGCTTCCTCGGGGGAAATCCTCTCGAATTGGAACACCAAGCCACCCATAACCTCGATCCGCCGGCGCCACGCGTTGTAGGCCGAGCGCCCATCGCCCCAGCGCTTCTGTTGTTCGAAACTAACCCTGAGAAGCTCACGAATACGGGCGCCGACAGCTTCAGGGGCCGCGGACAAGGAGATGCTCTCGCCGATCGGCGCAATCGGCTCTTGCAGTTCCTCATAGAGTGACAGCGCTAGGTCGCGGCGTTCTCGGGCCAAGCGAAGTTGGCGGCGAAGGGCGGGTGAATAGACGAGGGCGACTTCGCCTGGCGCGCGTCTAAAGTCGTGGGGGAAAGGTCGCTCCTCCGGCGGCTTAGGTAGATAGAAGTCGGAGAGCGGTCGCTTGTAGATGCCGGCGAGCCTCCGGAGCTGTCCCATCGTCGGCCGCTCATCCCCCGCCTCCTCCCAGGCAAGAATCACCCGAGCATCCTTCTTCAGCCGTTTGGCAACTTCCTCGATTGTGTAGCCTGCGGTGTCGCGCGCCCACCTCAGGAGCGTGGGTTCGACCACCGCTAGGATGCGCTTAGCCATTGCTAGGGGCTCGGTTGCCGGTGATCACCTGGATCGCGGTGCGTCATTGTGGCCATCGTTCCGTACCATAGCAGCTCTACGAGCAAACGGCACGGCGCGGCACATTCGAACGGACCGCCTGGCGATCAGGTTCCCGGCACGCCGCCTTCCTCCTTGCGCCTGGCGACGAAGGCCGCGATCTCCTCGGCGACCGCCGGGTCCGTGGGTGGCGGCTCGTAGGCCGCGAGCAGCGCTTTCCAGATCCGGTTCGCGCGCCAGGTCGCGTCGATCGAGCCCGCGTCGCGCCAGGTCTCGAAATTGCGCCAGTCGGAGAGCATGGGCGCGTAGAAGGCGTGCTCGTAGCGCGCCATCGTGTGCGCGGCCTGGAAGAAGTGGCTGCCGGGGCCGACCTCGCGCATCGCATCGAGGGCGAGCGCATCCTCGCCGGTGTCGAGCGGCTCGAGAAACGCTGCGATCAGCTGCAGCATCTCGGCGTCGAGGATGATCTTTTCATAAGACGTCGTGAGCCCGCCCTCGAGCCAGCCTAAGCTGTGCTTGACGATGTTGGTGTGCGCGAGCACGCAGGGCCAGATCGACATTTCCGACTCGTAGACCGACTGGGCATCCGGCGCGTTCGAGGCGTTGGCGTTGGAGGCCCGGTACGGCAGCCGGTAGCGGCGCGCGAGCTGGCCGCTCGCGATCGTCGCCTTGGCGTATTCGGGCGTGCCGAAGGCGGGCGCGCCGCTCTTCATGTCGACGTTGGAGGTGAAGCTGCCGTAGACCACCGGGCAGCCGGGGCGGATGCATTGGGCGAACGCGATCCCGGCCAGCGCCTCGGCGTTCTGCTGGACGAGCGCGCCCGCGACCGTGATCGGGGCCATCGCGCCCGCGAGCGTGAACGGCGTGAAGATGACCGGCTGGTTGTGGCGCGCCATCTCGATCACGCCCTCCAGCATCGGGCCGTCGTACTGGAGCGGCGAGTTGGCGTTGACGACCGTGGTCATCGAGGGCTCGGCCTGCAGCTGCTCAGGCGTCGCCTGGCGGGCGATCCGGGTGATCTCGAGCGAATCCCGGATGCGCACCGCGCCCAGTGCATAGCCGTAGAGCGTGCGGTCGGTCAGCGTTGCCATGGCCTCGAGCGCATCGAGGTGGCGGGTCGCGGGCGGCAGATCGACCGGCTCGACCGGGTAGCCGGCCAGCATGTGGCAGATGTTGAGGCTCTGGCCGAGCTTCAGGAGATTGCAGTAGTCGGAAAAATTGCCGGTCCGCCGGCCGCCCTCGAGGTCGGAGACGTGCGGCGCGCTCGCGACCAGCGAGAAATTGATCGCGTTGTCGCCGACGTGGACGCTGCGCTCGGGGTTGCGCGCATGCAGCGTGAAGGCGGCGGGTGCGGTCGCGATCTGGGCCTCGATCCAGGCCGGGTCGAAGCGCACCCGCGTCCCGGTCGGATCGACGGCGCAGCCCGCGTCCTTCAGGATCTGGCGAGCTTCTGCCAGCAGAAAATTGATCCCGATCTCGGCCAGCACGCGAAGCGAGGCGTGGTGGATGGCCTCGATCTGGTCGGCCGAGAGGATCTCGAACGGCGGATAGGGATTGCGCAGATGTCGGAACGGTGCCTGCGCCGGACCGGCATCCTTGTCCCGCCGTGGTCGCCGCCCCTCTCGCGCCATACTGTCCTCGCCGCTCAAGAACCGTCGGCGATCCTTAGGCGCTCCGGCGCGGCTCGGAAAGATCTAAAGACGCCGCGGGCGGTGCGGCATGGACTCGGGCGCCGTTTGCCGGCAACCTGGGAGCAGAATCACGAAGATCAGGGAGCTTGTCATGAAAACGACGATCTGGCTGGCCGGCGCTCTGGGCGCGTTGCTGGTGAGCCATGCCGCGAGCGCCCAGTCGCTCGAGCTCAACTTCGGCACGGTCAACGACCCGGGCGGCATGCAGTATCTGTCGGCCGAGGAGTGGGCCAAGCGGGTCAACCAGGCCCTCGGCGATCAGGCCAAGGTCGACGTCTATGGCTCGAGCCAGCTCGGCACCGACCAGGAGATGCTGCAGAAGCTGAAGCTCGGGACCCTCGACTTCTCCCAGCCCTCGACCATCATGTCGACCGTGGTGCCCGAGTTCGGCCTGTTCGACATGCCCTATCTGGTCAAGGACCGGGCGCACGCCGGCTGCATCGCCAAGGAGATCATCTGGCCCGAGCTGGCGCCCAAGGTCGAGGCCGCGGGCTACAAGCTGATCGGCGTCTGGGAGAACGGCTTCCGCCAGATCACCAACAACGTCCGGCCGATCAACACGCCCGACGACCTCAAGGGCATCAAGCTCAGGACGCCGCGCGGCGTCTGGCGGGTCAAGATGTTCGAGGCCTACGGCGCCAACCCGACGCCGATGGCGTTCTCGGAGGTGTTCGTAGCCCTCCAGACCGGCGTGATCGACGGCCAGGAGAACCCCTACGCCAACATCGCCTCGGCCAAGTTCAACGAGGTCCAGAAATACCTGTCCAAGACCAACCACGTCTACACGCCAAGCTTTCCGGTCGCGAGCCTGAAGCGCTGGAACAGCTGGCCCAAGGAGGTCCAGGACGCGATCCTGAAAGCCGGCAACGACGTCCAGGGCTGGACCTACGAGACCGCGGCCAAGCTCGACACCGATCTCGAGAAGCAGCTGATCGACGGCGGCATGACCTTCAACGAGGCGGACCGCGACGCCTTCGTCGCGGCCTCGAAGCCGGTCTACGAGCAGTTCGCGGCCGAGGTCGAAGGTGGCCAGGAACTGATCGACAAGGCGCTCGCGCTCGCCAACGGCTGCTGACCTCAGAGGTGTGACAGAGCGGGCAGCCAGTCAACCGGCTGTCCGCTCCTTCTGTCTGCGCATGTATTCGAGGCGCCGCTCCAACCGATGCCTGACCGGGTCTTGCAGCAGCAACACCAACGCGATGCCCGTCATTGCCCCGTACACGGTCCATCGCGCGATGTAGGCCAGCAGCAAACCGCCGAAGGGCATTGCCGTATCGATCACCAACGCTAGCGTTCCTGAGGCCGCTCCCGCCAGGCCGCTCGCCGGAATCCAAAAGCTTGCGTAGTCGGTATGGCGCCGAAGCACCAGCCACTGAGCGGCTCCCACCACACCCCAGAGGGCAAAGAAGCCCACCGCCCTGACCCAGAAGTGCTCTGCGTCAACAAGCACTCCGAGCACGTTCAGATCTTGGCTAGGTACGACCGCCGCAGTCAGGAGTCCGACTGCCGCGACGCTCTGCAGGTACGAGCCCAGGACCACGCCCATGGCGCTGGCGAGGACCCACCCAGCCTTGTACTCCAACGTGGCCAGTATCGACCAGCCTGCGGGCGGCAGATAGCGTCTCAGGGCCAGCCATTGCCCAAATGACAGCGGAAGAAACCCAAGCAATAAGCCGATGTCGCCGCCGACGAATTCGGTGGGCACGCGCCATAGCAAGAGGCTGAGTGTGCCGCCTACGACATTGGCCAATACCCACCACGACCACAAACTCAGGCACTGGCGCGCCAGGGCGGGCGGAAGCCAATGGCCAAGCGGGGCGGTAGGGCTGCTTACTGCCCGCATTGGCAGAGCTCGTGCATGAGTGCGACCGCCTCGTCCAGTGAGGACATGGGCATTTCGAAACACGGGATGTCCGCGATCCAGCGAATGAGGCTGGCAACCTTGGCCTGATCGAGAGGCTTGGGCATCGCCAGGCACTGCTCGAGCAGGCGCTGCAGAGCGTCCGCCCTGCGGAGCGTCCGGAGCGCCGTCGGCGCTCCCGGCGTGTGGCGCGGGAAGACAATCCAGCGGACGGGATGGCTCATATCCGGGTCGGGATCGAGCGCCTCGGATGGTGGATTGAGGTAACGTACAATCTTTCCATCGAACCGGTGGTGGACCGCGGCGTGACGCAGCTCGGGGTAGCGGGGCGCCAGCAGATCCCAGGCGCTGTCCTTGATGCACAAGCTTACGGGCACGGGGCGGACGCGCGGCGTCCCCTCCTCCAGGAGGGCCACCTCATCGGAGAGGTAAACAAAGCCCGCACGGACCAGCGCCGCCGTCAGGCTGGTCTTGCCGCTCCCGGCGGGCGCAGGCAGCAAGAGGCAGCCGCGAGCGCTCCGAACCACGCCCGCGTGGATGTAGAGGAGATAGCGATAGCGGTTGATCGCTTCTGCCAGCAGAGCCCACTTGACGATCGGTGCCAGCTCGTCGAGCCGAGCGCCGCGCTCCCTCAGTTGGCCGTCGAGCAGCACGAAGTGCGCTTCGCCAGCACAGACCAGATCGACGGCAATCGCCGGTTCAGTCGCTGGCGACGGCGTCTCCAGATGGGCAAGCAGCGGGTGAACCGTCGCCTCCTGCGCGGCGCTGTCGTACCGTACCCTGAAAGAAGTGGTGAGCAATCGGTAGGGGCGCTCGCTGTGTGACGGCAGCGGCGCGGCGCCTGACCAGTCCTCAACGCTATTCCCGTCTTGCCCGTCCTCCGGTGCCGGCGGCCGGCGGTGGTTCTGCTCCGTGCCGACCAGCAGGCCCAGCTCCGCCCACTGACGAAAGAGGGCATCGATCTGGGTCGCGACCGCTGCGCCAGTGATGTCGTAAGCCTGCTCGACAGCAGCCACGATCTGATCGCGGCCGAGATCATCCTCGGCACAACTCCAGACAAAAGCCGCGGTCGCGTTCAAAACGTAGAGGTTTTGGCTACTCTCATCAAAGAGGATTCCCGCATCATCCAGCAGGTGGAGGCGGGTATGCAACCCTGGTTGCATAAATTCGATCGAGCGAGGACGCCTCTTGATTGAGCCACGTCTCGAGACCAAGGCCAAACTTGGCCGATATTTGTGCCGTTTCCGCACTTCGTTCACCCTGTGGTAGATAAATAATCTTGAACACTCTTCGCGTTAGTACTAAATGGTTTCGCAGTGCTCTGTCAAGCCATCCGCACAGCCGATCGAATAGCGTATGGTAAAAAGGCTTGCATTTCAATGGCGTTTGTGATCGCATTCGTCGGATAGGAGGCGCCGACGACGAGGAACGAACCTGGCGCCCCTGGCCCTGACTAACGGAGGGATCGATGACCACGACACAGAAAAAGCCTGAAGCGAATCTCGGAAGGCGAGCATTGGTGCAAGCTGGTTGGGCTGTACCTGCAGTCCTAGCGATCGGCCTCCCTCGCATCGCCAAAGCAGGTTACGGCTACGGTCACCGCGATCACCACAAAAAGTGGGACGGCGGCGGCAAGTGGGACGGCGGCGGCAAGTGGGACGGCGGCGGGAAGTGGGACGGCGGCGGGGACTGGGGCGGCCGCGACGACGAGCACTAGCAGGGTGGCGGCGACGTTCGGATGGGAGCGCTGTTTTCCTAGCTGAGATGCGAGTGCGACCAAGCACTCACTGCGTCGTCGCCGCCATTCGGTGAACTCCTCTCGGGCGGAATCATCGGCCCGCCGCTGATTTCGCCCGAGAAATTGCTGCGGGCTTAGTTCTGGGTCCTTGCGGTCGCATGTAGGCTGGTCTGCCTGCCCGGTTGCTAGCGGCCGCTTGACTATGACCTCAGATCCGCAGGATACGGAGCGCGGCAGGCAACCAGCCGCAGCCGGCTAGTCTATGCGGGTCGCCGTCCGAGGGGATCTGAATCCTCGGGGCCAGCGCCCGTCACCAGGCACTCCGGATCGCGATAAACTACCGACAGATTTGGCGCGGGTCGCTGAATGCATCCTATCGGAGCGAATGAACAAAACCGAGCTGCGCCAGTCGACCTATCAGACTCTCCACGTCCGATTGCAGATCGATCCTGGAGCAGCCATAACGTCCAGCGATTTCCTCGCTGATTTTGGCAATGGTATAGTGACTATGGCATAACTGCCAGATTTCTCTTGCCGACCCATTGAGGGTCAGGGCCAGTCCCTCTTCGGGGTTGTACAGGACGATGTCGCCCTCCACATCGTACTCAACGACGTCGTCGCGGTGCTCTATTGTCGCGTTGTTGTCAATCGGCAAGGTCTCCATGTGCTGGAGGTCATAGCCGCGATTCGGACCGTCGCCTTGCTCGGCCGGGCGAGTCCTGCTGCCGACAACTGCGCCTGCCTCGGCCATCACTCGGATCGGGCGGAGTAGATAGTAAGCGAACGAGAGGTATGATGGCAGCCGTACGAACGCTCTATCCCGTTCGTTCGGACCTACCAGGACCTGCGCACTACTGAAATACGAGGCGACCTTGTCGCGCAGCCGCTCTCGCGCTCTCGGATGGACCAGCATTTGCCTGACCAGGAGCGATTGACTGGGGTCGGTGGGGGGCGAAAACATCCCGCTTCGTACCCTGGCAGCCATCGCATGCACCGCTTTGTCCCGGTATGCCGCTTTCGCCACCTCTGTCGGCAGAGCCGCTCCGAGAAGCTCGCTTGCTAAGCGAAGGCCGAGCAGCAGTATCCGCTGGATGCCCAGCAAGCCCGCCCGCTCTTCGATGTACGCCCAATCTAACTCCTGACGCTTCTGAATCAATTCGCTAATATCGGTGACATACACGAGTCGCAGTTCCCAAAGCTCCTTTGCGGCATACATGCACAGTATCAATAGCGTGTCCTCTTCCTTCAAATATCGGACTTTCTGATCCGCAAATGATGCTGTGATAGAGTTTTGCAATAAATGCTCGATGCGCCAGTTTAACGAAAAATATAAAGGCATAATGTGCCAGTGTAAATCAATTGTCGTTGCGCCACTTTGAAAATGATATTCTGGAAAGAAAGCGCCGATGTGTTCACAAGTATATTGGCGCTCCTTCAGCAGGCCTTCGGCACGCGCGACGTCATTGCTCGACACGAAAATGTCGAGATCCGCGCACTGGCGTAGATCAACGTTGTCGTAGAGCGAGAGGGCCAAGAGTGGTCCCTTGAGCGAGACGACGGGAATCTGATTGGCTTCGAGAAGGCCGAGAACGCTGAGCAGCTCGTCGAGTAGGTAGAGATTCCGCACGGTGTTGAGGCGGAAGTCGGCCTGCAGGTCAGCGAGAACCCCTGATGGGACCGAATCCGCGCAGCTGTTGCGAAGCGTCCGGAACAGCAGGGGCGTCAGCCCGTGCCGATCGGCGATCTGCAGCAGATAGCCCCAATCGATGTCTTCCCGGAGGAAGGTGCTGATTCTCGCAGCGCACGCGTCGTCGAGACGCGTTCTGGCGCAGCAGAGGAGCAGTTCCTCTTCTCGGCGTGTGTTGAGCGTCGTGCTTTTGATCCGTGAGCGAAGCATTGGTTGGAGTCCATAATCCGGCCGCTGCCGCGTTACTCCTCGCAATTGTAGTCGATAGGGCTCGCCCAGGAAAGTGGCGACAGATCCGGAGGCGCCGTCCTAGCCGGTCTGGCGGCCGGCCCGGTGGAACCGAACTTACTGACGTGCCTCACTATCCAAGTACCGACATGGCCCGGAGGGCGCGGTGATCCATATCAAAGCGGTGATCGATGCGGAGCAGGTGCCGGCATGAACGGGGAGAAGCGGTTCCAGCGGCGGCTGCTCTGGCTCAACCTCGTCCTGCTCGGGGTGATCGGCGCCTTCGTCCTCTGGAGCTTCTGGGCGCTGGTGCCGAAGCCCTGGCGCGATCTGAGCCCGGCCGCGGTGGAGCGGCCGGTGACCGCGCGCGGCGACCTCGCCGACATCGAGCGGACGACCATCGAGATCTTCCGCAAGGTCTCGCCCTCGGTCGTCCACATCACGACCCTGGTCAACGCCACCCAGCCGTTCAGCATGGACGTCGAGCAGGTCCCGGAGGGCACCGGCTCCGGCTTCGTCTGGGACAAGGACGGCCACGTGGTCACCAACTTCCACGTGATCCGCGGCGCCGACGCCGCGGTGATCGTGCTCGCCGACGGCTCGACCTGGCAGGGCCGGCTGGTCGGCGCCTATCCGGCCAAGGACCTGGCCGTGCTCGCGATCGACGCGCCGGCCGCCAAGCTGCAGCCGATCACGGTCGGCAGCTCGGCCGACCTGCAGGTCGGGCAGATGGTGTTCGCGATCGGCAATCCGTTCGGGCTCGACCAGACGCTCACCACCGGCGTCGTCAGCGCGCTCGGACGCGAGATCCAGTCGACGCCCGGTCGCAACATCCGCAACGTCATCCAGACCGACGCCGCGATCAATCCCGGCAATTCCGGCGGGCCGCTGCTGGACAGCGCCGGCCGGCTGATCGGCATCAACTCCTCGATCCTGAGCCCGTCCGGCACGTCTGCAGGCGTCGGCTTCGCGATTCCGGTCGACGAGGTCGACCAGGTCGTGACCGAGCTGATCCGCAACGGCAAGGTCGTCCGGCCCGGGCTCGGCATCGCGCTGGCCCCGGATCAGCTGACCCAGCGCCTCGATCTGAACGGCGTGCTGGTGATGCGGGTCGACCCGGGCGGGCCGGGTGCGGCGGCCGGGCTGCACCCGACCGAGCGCGATCTGCGCGGCAACATCGCGCTCGGCGACGTGATCACGGCGATCGGCGACGACCCGGTCAAGTCGACCGAGGACTACTTCACCGCGCTCGAGCACCACAAGCCGGGCGATCGGGTCACGCTCACGGTCGAGCGCGACGGCGAGCCGCACACGGTCGAGGTCACCCTCGGCGAGGAGGCCTGAAGGTCCGGCGCTGCACCGCGAGCCGGATTGCCGCACGGCAATATCATGTCGCGGGCTTGACACGGCCCATCGTCGCCCCAGTATTTCGCCAGCTCAGAGAGTGTGTGCCCGACAGCCCGCCCGGTCCGCCGCGGCGGGCTGTTTAGTTGCGCGGCACCGTTGCGGGACCGGCTCAGCGTCCGGTCAGAGGCGCGAAGCCCCAGGAGAACAGCGGCCGGCCGCCCTCCGGGGTGATCGCGATGACCTCCTCGAGCCAGATCCGCTCGTGCTCGCCGCCCGGGTAGAGCAGATGCACAGGTGCCACCATGCCGTCCTCGAGCACCCAATCGGTGTTCGAGCGGCCGTCGGCGAGCGTCTGCTCGATGTCCATGTGCGAGAGCCCGAGGCCGTGGAAGAAGATCACCGCGGCCGCCGGGTCGGGCACGTTTTCCCGACGATAGATTTCTCGCGCCCGCGCCTGTAGCTCGCTGACCCGCGCGCCCGGCCGCATCGCGCCCAGCAGCGCGTCCGCGACCGCCGACGGTGGCGCTTCGCGAAGCGCTTCGCCCCGCCCTCCGGCTCGCCCTCGACCACCCAGGTCTTGCCGCCGTCCCAGCAGTAGAGGTCGAGCGTGCCGTGGCAGTCGAACATCACGTGCGTGCCGGGCTCGACCGGGCCGTCCTCGAGCGCGGTCGACAGCATCAGGGCGGGATCGGCGCCGCGCGGATGGCCCCAGACCATGCCGCCGGGATCGCGCACGAAGCCGCCGAGATCGGCCACGGCGCGGGCGTAGGCGCGGTTCAGGTCGCGCCAGCTGGCGCCCCGGTCCCAGGCGGCGACGGTCTGCCGGATCGCGGCCTCGTTGAGCCGCGTCGAGCGCTCGAGCAGGCGCATCTCGGTCCCGGTCTTGACCGCGCGCGCGAACATCAAGGGATCGTAGCCGTCGGCGACCTCGAGCCCGTCGAGGCCGAGCCGGAAGCCGAAGCCCATGTCGTCGAAGCCGACCCGGCCGCGCTCCAGCTTGAGGTCCCGGAGCGCGCCCCGGACCGCGCTGCCCATGTCGAAGGCATAGCTCTTTCTCGCGCGCTCGACCCAGGGAACGCCCTCGCCGTTCTGCGGGATGAAGCGGTCGATGTCGGTGCGCGCGGGCTCGAGGTCGAGCGGCATCATCACGGCTCGGAACGGCCGGATGTCCTCGACCCAGCTCGGCTGGCTGAGAAAAGTCGCAAGATAGTAGTCGGCGACCACCAGGATCGGCTGCTCGGGCGCATGGCGCGAGAGCAGGACCGCATAGGGCCGGGGCTCGTCCGCCTTGTGGGCGATGCCGTTGAAGCTCGTGAGGTAGAAGACGTTCAAGGGCAGCGAGGCGACGATCCCATCCAGGCCGCGCGCCGCCAGCGCAAAGCAGCAGACGGTCGAGGTTGCAAAACCGCGGCGGCAGCTGGCGTGCGGGCGAACGACGGCGCCGACGGGGACGCCTGCGGATGGGTCATGGCTTGCCTCCGGTAGGATGCTCGCGAGGCCACCCTGCCGATCCGCCGGGCGCGATGCAAGGAGCCGAACGAGCCGGCATCCCCCGGGGCGGCGCCTCAAGTCCGACCGGTTGACAGGTCATGCCCCACCGGTAGAGTTGCTTGCCGACCGGACAAGCCCGGCAGCGGGCTGGGAGGCTTTGGGGAGCGGGGACCCGTGAAGCCGGCACCCTTTGCCTATGTCAGGGCCGCCTCGCTCGATCAGGCCTTCGATCTGCTCGCGGAGCATGGTGACGAGGCGCGCCCGCTGGCGGGCGGCCAGAGCCTGATCGCGACCCTCAATCTGCGTCTGTCGGCTCCGGCAATCTTGATTGACATCAATTCGTTGGAAGATCTTGCCGGGATATCAGCGGGGGAAAAAGTGCTGCGCATCGGGGCGCTGACCCGCCAGCGCGCGCTCGAGGAGTCGCAGCTGGTCGCCGAATACGCGCCCCTGCTCAAGCTCGCGATCCCGCACATTGCGCATCCGGCGATCCGCAACCGCGGCACGATCGGCGGCAGCCTCGCTTATGCCGACCCGGCGGCCGAGCTGCCGGCCTGCGCCATGGCGCTCGGTGCCGAGATCGAGCTGCAGGGGCCGACCGGCAGGCGCCGGCTGGCGGCCGCCGACTTCTTCCGCGGCCTCTACGACACCGCGCTCGGCCCGGCCGAGCTGGTGAGCGCGCTGCTCGTGCCGAAGGCCGGGCCCGGTGAGCGCAGCGCCTTCGCCGAGCTCGCGCGCCGCCAGGGCGATTATGCTCTGGCCGGCCTCGCCGCCCATGCGCGGTCCGCGGGCGACGCGCTCACCGACGTTCGCCTGGTCTTCTTCGGCGTCGGGACGAAGCCGGTCGTCGCGCGGGCGGCAGGCGCCGCGCTCGAAGGCCGGTCGCCCGATCCGGCGGCGATCGGCGCCGCGCAGGCGGCGCTCGCCGACGACCTCGATCCGATCGGGGACCTCCACGCCAGCGCGGCGGTGAAGATGCAGCTCGCGCGCGTCCTGACCGGCCGGGTCGTCCGGGAGCTCGCCGGAGCGGCGTCATGACCGACCAGCGCGTCGAGGTCACGATCACCGTCAACGGCGAGCCGGTCAGCCGGCGGATCGAGCCGCGCCTGCATCTGGTCGACTTCCTGCGCGAGGAGCTGCAGCTGAGCGGCGCGCATGTCGGCTGCGAGCATGGCGTCTGCGGCGCCTGCACGCTCCGGGTCGAGGGCGAGATCGTGCGCGGCTGCCTGATGCTCGCGGTGCAGGCGGACGGGCTCCGGGTCGACACGATCGAGGGGCTGAGCGAGCGGGGCGAGCTCGCCGACCTGCAGGCCGCCTTCCTCGAGCGCAATGCCCTTCAATGCGGCTATTGCACGCCCGGGATGTTGCTGACCGCGGCCGAGCTGCTCGCGACCCGGCCGCATCCGACCCGGGCCGAGGTCCGGACCTACCTGTCGGGCAACTACTGCCGCTGCACCGGCTACCAGGCGATCGTCGATGCGGTCCTGGCGGTCGCGGGCCAGCGGCAGGAGGGCCGGCCATGACCGGAAGTTCGGCCCATGCCGCCGGCATCCGACCGAACAGCTACATCGGCCGGAGCGTGCCGCGGCCGAACGCGCGCCGCCTGCTCCAGGGCCGCGGCCAGTTCGTCGACGACATCCTGCTGCCGCGCACGGTCCAGGTCGCGTTCTACCGGAGCCCGCTCGCGCACGCCCGCATCGGGCGGATCGAGACCGCCGCCGCGGCCGCGAGCCCGGGCGTCATCCGGGTCGTGACCGGGGCCGAGATCGCGACCATCTGCACGCCCTGGGTCGGCGTGCTGGCGCACCTCCAGGGGATCAAGTCGGCACCGCAGTATCCGCTGGCGCTCGAGCGCGCCTGCTGGCAGGGCGAGCCGATCGTGGCGGTGGTCGCGACCAGCCGGCGGGCGGCCGAGGACGCGCTGGAGCTGCTCGCGGTCGAGCTCGAGGAGCTGCCGGCGGTGACCGACCCCGAGACCGCGCTCGATCCCGGCACGGCCGTGATTCACCAGGAGCTCGGCGACAATCTGTGCTTCGAGCGCAAGCTCGAGATCGGGGACGTCGAGCGCGCGTTCGCCGGGGCTGCCGCCGTCGTCGAGCACAGCTTCCGGTTCGGCCGCCACACCGGCGTCACGCTGGAGCCGAGGGCGATCCTCGCCGACTACGATCCGGCCGAGCACCGGCTCACGATCTACCATTCGTTCCAGGCGCCGCACATGATGCAGGACGTGGTCGCGCGCCACCTGGACATCCCGGCCACCAACGTCCGGGTGATCTGCAAGGACGTCGGCGGCTCGTTCGGCATCAAGGTCCACATCTACCCGGACGAGATGGCGACCGTGGCGCTCTCTGTGCTGCTGAAGCGCCCGGTCAAGTTCATCGCCGACCGCCTGGAATCCTTTACCTCCGACATCCATGCCCGCGATCACCAGGTCTTCGGGCGGATGGCGCTTGCTGCCGATGGCGAGATCAGGGCGCTCGAGATCGACGATCTGACCGGCATCGGACCCTATTCGGTCTATCCGCGCACCAGCGGCATCGAGGCGAACCAGGTGGTCAACCTCACGGGCGCGCCCTACCGGCACGGCAACTACCGCGCCCGCGCCCGGGTCGTGCTCCAGAACAAGGCCCCGATGTGCCAGTACCGCGCGGTCGGCCATCCGATCGCGACCGCGGTGACTGAGGCGCTGCTCGATTCGGGGGCGCGGGCACTCGGCCTCGATCCCGCCGAGATCCGGAAACGCAACCTGATCCCGGACGATGCCTATCCGCACACCAACGCCTGGGGCCTCCGGTTCGAGCGGCTGTCGCACCAGGCGGCGCTCGCCAAGCTGCTGCAGATGATGGCCTACGAGGATCTCCGGGCCGAGCAGGCGCGCCTGCGCGCGGACGGCATCTTTCGCGGCATCGGGCTTGCCGCCTTCGTCGAGGTGACGAGCCCGAGCGCTGCTTTCTATGGCGTCGGCGGCGCCCGCATCTCCTCGCAGGACGGCTGCACGGCCCGGCTCGATGCGAGCGGCGCGCTGGTGATCCAGATCAGCGTCACCGAGCAGGGCCAGGGCACCGAGACGGTCATGGCGCAGGTCGCGGCCAGCGCCTTCGGGGTGGCGATCGAGCGCGTGCGCGTGCTCTCGGGCGACACCGACACCGTGCCTTATGGCGGCGGCACCTGGGCCTCGCGCGCGGCCGGGATCGGCGGCGAGGCGACCCTGCAGGCCGCCAAGGCGCTGCGTGCCAATGTGCTGGAGGTCGCCGGCAAGCTGCTGCAGGCGGCGCCCGCGAGCCTCGACATCCGGGACGGTACGGTCGTCGATGGCGCGGACGGCCGCGAGCGCATGCCGCTCGCGGAGCTCGCCCGGATCGCCTATTTCCGCCCCGACACGCTGCCCGAAGGGGTCCGGCCCGAGCTGATCGCGACCCGCCATTTCGTGCCGCGCGCCTACCCGTTCGCGTTCACCAACGGCGTCCAGGCCAGCTACCTCGAGGTCGACCTCGAGACCGGTTTCGTGACCCTGCTCAAGCACTGGGTGGTCGAGGACTGCGGCACCGTGATCAACCCGCAGCTGGTCGACGAGCAGATCCGGGGCGGGGTGGTGCAAGGGATCGGCGGCGCGCTGTTCGAGGAGTGCGTCTACGATGCGGCGGGCCAGCTGCGCAACGGCAACCTCGCGGACTATCTGGTGCCGATGGCGGCCGAGATGCCGGACATCGAGGTCGCACACGTGATCAGCCCGACCGCGGAATCCGAGCTCGGCGCCAAGGGTGCGGGCGAAGCCGGGACCGGCGGCGCGCCGGGGGCGATCATGAACGCGATCAACGACGCGCTGGCACCTTCGGGCGTCACCGTCACCGCGCAGCCGGCGACGCCGGAGCGTATCCTGCGCGCGCTCGGCAAGGTGGGCTAGGCGCGTCCAGCTCTGGCAGTAAAACCGGAACGAGGCTTTAATGGCGGTGGCCCTCGCTCGCCAGGGGACCCTGTTCCAGCAGAACGTCAACGGTCGCAACGCTTCATGTACGCCTACGTCGTCCAGCGGATTCTCGCGACCATCCCGGTCATGGCCGTGGTCGCGCTGTTCGTGTTCGGGCTCTTGCATCTGACCCCGGGCGATCCGGCGGCGGTGATCGCGGGCGAGCTCGCGACCGTCGATGACATCGCGAAGATCCGGGCCCAGCTGGGCCTCGATCAGCCGATCACGGTCCAGTTCTTCACCTGGCTCGGCCAGCTGCTCCATGGCGACCTCGGCACCTCGATCTTCTCCAAGCTGCCGGTCACGACCCTGATCGCCCAGCGGCTCGAGCCGACCGCGATGCTCTCGCTCGCGACGATCCTGTTCGCGATCGTGGTCGCCGTGCCGATGGGCGTCCTCGCCGCCTGGCGCGCCGGCAGCTGGGTCGACCGGCTGGTCATGGGCTTTGCCGTGCTCGGCTTCTCGATCCCGGTGTTCGTGCTCGGCTATCTCTTCATCTTCGTGTTCGCGGTCGAGCTGCGCTGGCTGCCGGTCCAGGGTTACAAGCCGATCGCCGAGGGCTTCTGGCCGTTCCTCCAGAGCATCACGCTGCCGAGCCTGACGCTGGGCGTGATCTACGTCGCGCTGATCGCGCGCATCACGCGCGCAAGCGTGCTCGAGGTGCTGAGCGAGGACTACATCCGCACCGCCCAGGCCAAGGGGCTCGGCACGACCGCCGTGCTGCTCGGCCATGCCCTCAAGGCCGCGGCGGTGCCGATCGTCACGATCATCGGGGTCGGCGTCGCGCTGCTGATCGGCGGGGCCGTGATCACCGAGAGCGTGTTCGCGATCCCGGGCCTCGGCCGGCTCACCGTCGATGCCATCCTGCGCCGCGACTACCCGATCATCCAGGGCGTGATTTTGGTGTTCTCGGCTGCTTACGTGCTGGTCAACCTGGTGATCGACCTGATCTATCCGCTACTCGACCCGCGCATCCGGTATTAGTTGGAGAGCATCATGGCCAGCACAGCTCTGAAGGCTCCGGCCTCGCTGGACGCGTTCCTTGCCTGGGAGGACGAGCAGCCCGAGCGCTACGAGTTCCTGGACGGGCTCGTCCGGATGATGCCCGGCGGCACCGAGGACCACGACCGCCTGAGCGTCAACCTGATCGCTCTTCTGGCCAACGCGCTGCGCGGTGGGCCGTGCTCGGTCCACGCCTCCAACCTCAAGGTCGTGAGCCGGGCCGGCAACGCCTCGATGTACCCGGAGCTGTTCGTGCGCTGCGGTCCGCGCGAGGGCAAGCGGACCCGGATCGAGGACGCGGTCGTGGCGGTCGAGGTGCTCTCGCCGAGCACCGCCAAGAACGATCTGACCCGCAAGCGACGCGCCTACACGGCGCTCCCGACGATGCGCGTGGTCGTCTACGCGTCCCAGGACGAGCCCCGGCTCGACCTCGTGCGCCGGCGCGCCGACGGCGGCTTCGACGACGAGGTGGTCGAGGGGCTGGCCGCCGCGCTGGACCTGCCCGAGATCGGGGTCCGCCTCGCGATGGTCTGAGATCTATGAGGATACCGAGGTGGCGCGGGCCGCGGCCGGCTGACGGCGAGGCGCTTCGAACGTGGCGACAGCGGCCCTACCGCCAGCCGAGATCGAGGCGCTCGCTCGGACTCCGGCCGCCGATTTCCTGCGCCGGCATCCGACGGTCGTGGCCGGGATCGCGATCCTGGCGGCGATGACGCTTTTGGCGCTGCTCGCCCCCTGGCTCGGCACGGTCGATCCGCTCAGCCTCGATCCGGTCCAGCGCCTGAAGCCGCCGAGCGAGCTCCACTGGTTCGGCACCGACAGCTTCGGGCGCGACATCTACAGCCGGACCATCTACGGCAGCCGGATCTCGCTGATCGTCGGGATCAGCGTCGCGGTGCTCGGCACCGTGCTCGGCCTCCTGATGGGGCTGGTCGCCGGCTACAGCCGGGTCGTCGACGCGGTCCTGATGCGGGTCATGGACGGGATGATGGCGGTGCCCTCGATCCTGCTCGCGATCGCGCTGATCGCGCTGACCAAGGCCTCCGTCACCAACGTCATCCTCGCGATCACGATCCCGGAGGTGCCGCGCGTGGTCCGCCTGGTGCGAAGCGTCGTCCTCAGCATCCGCGAGCAGCCCTACATCGAGGCCGCGATCGCGATCGGCACCAGCCTGCCCCGGATCTTTTCCCGACATCTGCTGCCGAACACGCTGGCACCGCTGATCGTGCAGGCGACCTACATCTTCGCATCCGCCGTGCTGATCGAGGCAGGCCTCAGCTTCGTCGGTGCCGGCACCCCGCCCGAGGTCCCGAGCTGGGGCAACATCATGGCCGAGGGCCGGGTGTTCTTCCTGATCAGCCCCTACATGATCCTGTTCCCGGGCCTTTTTCTCGCGCTCACCGTGCTCGCGGTCAACCTTTTGGGCGACGGCCTGCGCGACCTGCTCGATCCGCGCATCGCGCGCCGGATGTGACATGACGCTCCAAGGGGCGCCCGCGGCATCGATCCTCGAGATCGAGGATCTCCGCACCCACTTCGACACCCGCGACGGCGTGGTCCGGGCGGTCGATGGCGTCTCCTTGCAGCTGCAGCGCGGCGAGACCTTGGGCGTGGTCGGCGAATCCGGCTGCGGCAAGAGCGTGACCGCGCTCTCGATCCTGGGTCTGATCCCGCGCCCGCCCGGCCGCTTCGCGAGCGGAACCATCCGCTTCGAGGGCAGGGACCTGTTGACCTTGAGCGCGGCGGATCTGCGCAAGGTGCGCGGCAACGACATCTCGATGGTCTTCCAGGAGCCGATGACCTCGCTCAATCCGGTGCTCTCGATCGGCCGCCAGATCGCCGAGACGCTGGCGCTCCACCAGGGGCTCGGTAAGCGCGCCGCGCTCGAGCGCGCCTGCCAGATGCTGGAGCTGGTGCGGATTCCCGAAGCCCGGCGCCGGCTCGCCGACTATCCGCATCAGCTCTCGGGCGGCATGCGCCAGCGGGTCATGATCGCGATCGCGCTGGCCTGCAACCCGAAGATCCTGATCGCCGACGAGCCGACCACCGCGCTCGACGTCACGATCCAGGCGCAGATCCTGCACCTGATGCTGGAGCTCAAGCAGCGTTTCGACACGGCGATCATGCTGATCACCCACGACCTCGGCGTGATCGCCGAGACCGCCTCGCGGGTGGTCGTGATGTACGCCGGGCGCAAGGTCGAGGAGGCGCCGGTCCGGGCGCTGTTCCGGGCGCCGCGTCACCCCTACACGCGGGGCTTGCTGGCCTCGGTGCCGCGCCTCGAGCGCGCCGTCGAGACAGGGCCGAGGCCGCGCCTCGCCGAGATCCCGGGCATGGTCCCCTCGCTCAGAGGCATGCCGCGAGGCTGCACCTTCGCCGACCGCTGCGCCTTCGCGAGCGCGCCCTGCCGCGAGGCCTATCCGCCGCTCGAGGAGAAGGCACCGGGCCACTTCGCGGCCTGCTGGAATTCCCACGTTTTGCCAGGGTCGGCCGGTGCCTGAGCTGCGGTCTCCCCACCCGGCCAAGGCCGATCCGCCGTTGCTCGAGGTGCGGGACCTGAAGAAGCATTTCCCGGTCCGGCGCGGGGTGCTCGCCCGCGTCCGCGCCTGGGTGCATGCGGTCGATGGCATCTCGTTCACGGTCGGCCGGGGTGAGACGCTGGGGCTGGTCGGCGAGTTGGGCTGCGGCAAGTCGACCGCGGGCAAGGTGATTCTCGGGCTCATACCGCCGACTGCCGGCAGCGTCCGGCTCGGGGGCCAGGAGATCCTGGGCCTCGGTCGGCGCGCGATGCATGCGCACCGGCGCCACCTCCAGGTGATCTTCCAGGACCCCTACGCCTCGCTCAACCCGCGCCAGCCGGCCGGCGCGATCGTCGGCGAGCCGCTCACCAACTACGGCATCGCGGCCGGCCGCGCGCTCGAGCAACGGGTCGCCGCCCTGTTCGAGCGGGTCGGGCTGCGGCCCGAGCAGATGCAGAACTACCCGCACGAGTTCTCGGGCGGCCAGCGCCAGCGGCTCGGGATCGCGCGCGCGCTCGCGGTCGGCCCCAGGCTGATCGTCTGCGACGAGCCGGTCTCGGCGCTCGACGTCTCGGTCCAGGCCCAGGTCATCAACCTCCTGGTCGACCTCCAGGCCGAGCTCGGCCTGTCCTACCTGTTCATCGCCCACGACCTCGCCGTGGTCGAGCACATCAGCCACCGGGTCGCGGTCATGTATCTGGGCGAGATCGTCGAGCTCGCCGACCGGGTGACGCTGTTCAGCAGGCCGCTGCACCCCTACACCGAGGCGCTGCTGGCGGCGGTGCCGGTGCCCGATCCCGAGCTCAGGCGCGAGCGCCTGATTCTCACGGGCGAAGTGCCGAGCCCGGTCAACCCGCCGTCCGGCTGCCGCTTCCACACCCGCTGCCCCTATGTGATGGACCGCTGCCGCCAGGAGGCGCCGCGGTTTCGCGAGGTCGCACCCGGCCACCAGGTCGCCTGTCACCTCCGGGACTGATGGCCACCCCGGCCCCGTGCCCCGGGAACCCCGACGGCAGGTCGACGTTCGTGTATTTTGGGTCGAACATGATCAATCCCGGGGGCCAGGCCACCGACGGCCGCCGCCGACCGACATCGAGGCAGCCGAGGTCGGTTCTGCGCGGCGGCACGAGCGCCGGGCTCGCGACTACGGCGGCGGCGCGCGTCGATGGCTGAGGGCGAGCACGTGATCGAGGTCGACGGCCGACGGATCGAGCTCTCGAACACGACCAAGGTCCTGTTCCCCAAGCCCGGCCTGACCAAGGGCGATCTGATCGACTACTACCATCGGGCAGCGCCGGTCATGCTGCCGCACATCGAGGGTCGGCCGCTCTCGCTCCAGCGCTATCCCGACGGCATCGAGGCGGCCGGCTTCATGCAGAAGAATGTCTCTGACTATTTCCCAAGCTGGATCCAGCGGGCGCATCTGGCGAAGGAAGGCGGGGCGGTCGACCACGTCCTGGCCGGCGATGCCGCGACCCTGGTCTATCTCGCCAACCAGGCCGCCGTGACCCTGCACATCGGGCTCGCGCGGGTCGACCGGATCGACCACCCCGACCGGCTGGTGATCGACCTCGATCCCTCGGACGACGATTTTGCCAAGGTCCGGCGCGCCGCCAAGGCCGCCCGCGCGCTGCTCGTGGCGGTGGGCCTCGTCCCGTTCGTCCAGACCACCGGCTCGCGCGGTCTGCATGTCTGGGTGCCGCTCGACCGCACGGCCGACTTCGATCAGGTGCGCGCGTTCGCCTCGGATCTGGCCGAGCGGCTGGCCGGGCGCACGCCGGACGAGCTCACGACCGCGCAGCGCAAGGCCGCCCGCGGTGACCGCATCTTCCTGGACGTCGGCCGCAACGCCTATGGCCAGACCGCGGTCGCGCCCTACAGCGTGCGCGCCCGGCCCGAAGCCTCGGTCGCGACGCCCTTGGACTGGGCGGAGCTCGACGATCCGAGCCTCGGCCCGCGGCGGTTCACGATCGCCAACCTGTTTCGCCGCCTCGGCCAGAAGCCCGATCCCTGGGCTATGATCGGACCGCAGGCGCGCCCGCTCGATCAGGCGGTGCGGCGGCTGGCGGCGCTCGGGGACTGAGCGCCCGGTCCGCCCTGCCCGCCGCTCCTCGAGGCGGGGCTTCTCCCGGGCGCAATGGCCTCAGCTCGGCAGGAAGATGCGCCGGAGGTGAGCTTCGAGCGTTTCCAGAGCGGGAAGCTCGGCGCGCAATCCGAGATGGCCATCTGGACGGACCAGGCAGAGGCACGGCCGATCGGCGCCGAGGCGGGCGTGGAGCGCCCCCGTCGGGTCAAAGAGCAGCTCGTCTGGAACGTCTGCACCAGGCCGGCGGTTGCGGGTCACGACGTAGGCCTGCACATGCGGCCGGTAGCGTCGGGCGGCGGCGCTCGCCAGAGCGAGCCCGTGGTCGACCCCGGCCGCATCCGCTTCGCCGAGCATGAGGAGGAGCGTGTGACCGGCCGCGCCGACCAGCTCGTGCAGGCAGCAGGTGCGGTCCCGCCCTTCGAGCGGTGCGGCATCGCCGACCCGGAAGCCGATCTGCGTGCCGCGGGCCGCGGTTCGCGGATCGGCCACGACCTGATCGACGATCGGGCTCCGTTCATAGCCGAAGCCGATTTCCGCCTCGGCGACGGCGGCCAGCCGGCGGCCTTGCGGGTCGGCCAGAAACGCGATCAGGGCCTGCCTCGCGGCCGGGTCGCGGTGCGCGGCGCGGGCTTCGGCGTCGTCGCCTGAGCTGGCGATCGCTTGCGCGACCGGTCGGCGCTCGGCCTCGTAAGAGTTCGAGGAGCGTCTCCGGCGCGACCCCGGTCGCCACCAGCGCGAGCTTCCAGCCGAGGTTGTACGCGTCCTGCATGCCGGTGTTCATGCCGTGGCCCTCGAACGGGGTCGAGGCGTGGGCGGCATCGCCCGCGAGCAGGACGCGCCCGATCCGATAGCGGCGCGCGACCCGGGCGTGGGTGTGGAAGAGCTGCGGCTGATCGGGGTCCCGCAGCGCCGCGCCGGGCGAGATCGCGGCCAGCCGCGCGCCGATCGTCCCGAGGACATCAGCCTCGTCGGGGCCCGGCTGGAAGGTGAACCGCCAACGCCCGTCGCGAAGGGGAAAGGCGATCACGACCGGCGGCTCGATCTGCACGGTGGCGTGGTCGACCGGCCGCTGCCAGCCGGCGAGGTGGGCGTCGGCGACACCCCAGGGCGTCGGGTATTCATGGCCCTCGAACTCGTCCCCGATCGTCGCGCGCACGGCGCTGTGGAGGCCGTCGGTGCCGATCACCCAACTCGCTTCGAGCGTGTGCTCGCCGTCCTCGAGCGAACGTAGTCGCGCCCGGGCGCCCCGCTCGCCTTGCTCGATCCCGGCGAACTCGACGCCGCGCTCGACCCGGCCGCCAAGCTGCTCGAGCTGGTCGGTCAGGAGCCGCTCGGTCTCTTCCTCGGGGATGCAAAGGTCGAACGGAAACGGGCTGTCGAGACCGTCGAGCCCGACCGATGCGACCTTGGTCCCGCCCGAGAAGAGATCGATGCCGCGAATGACGCGCCCGGATCGCACGAACCTGTCCGCGAGACCCATGCCGGCGAGGACCTCGAGCGAGCGGGATTTGACGACGATCGCCCGATCCCGCCCCATCGGCTCCGGACGCCGCTCGACCAGGTGAAAGGGTACGCCCCGGCGCGCGAGCTCGATTGCGAGAACGAGCCCGGTCGGACCGGCGCCGACGATGAGGACGGGATTGTCGGCCAACATCAATGATCTCCGATCGACTCTCATCTCATGCGCATTGGGGCCCGATCGGGGGACCTGCGCTCCGCGACCGCCTTCCGTCGGCGGGCAACGGCCGTGCTCAACGGCCGCCGCGGACCATGCTAGACTACCGGCAGACGGACACTTGGCAATCCGCGGCGAGGCGATGATGGCGGAGCCCGTTGAGCAGCGTTGGACGGTCGAGGAGTTCCTCGCCTGGGACGACGGCACCGACCGCCGTTACGAACTGATCGACGGGCATGTCGTGGCCATGGCGCCGCCGAGCGAGGCGCAGGGAACGATCGTCGCCAATCTCACCATCGCCATCGGCCGCCAACTCCGGCTACCCTGCCGCGTTGTCGGGGAGGCCGGGGTGATCCCGATCGACAGGGACGACACCTACCACCAAGCTGACCTGCTCGTGACCTGCTCGCCGCCGGAGCGCGGCCGCCCGTACCCCGTCGACCCGATCCTGATCATCGAGATGCTCTCGCCCTCGACCGCGGTCCACGACCGCGGGCGCAAGGTCGAGGACTATTCGAGGCTGACCTCGGTCAAGCAGATCCTCCTGGTCTCGAGCGGGGAGCGCCGGGTCCGCACCTGGCGTCGCGACGACCGTCGCTGGATCGTCGAAGACCTGATCGGCGAGGCGAAACTCCACCTCGACACCGTCCCCAACCCGATCCCACTTGCGGCGATCTATGACGGCAGTAGAGTGTGATGTTTCAGGCGCGATCACTACATCGACGGCCAACATTTCTCCGCGGATGTTGCACTATTTCGCACCTCGCTTGGTGCACCCAAACCGAAAACCGTCACCTTGAATTATCCTTTCCTTTTCTCGATGAGACGGAGACAAGCGTGTATTGTCGCAAGGTAAAAATAAAACATCCAGCTATACCACACTGAGGTGTCGTAGTTGGTTTTTTGCTGTGGATTGTGATGCCGAATGCCGAAGGTATTAATGATGCTGAACAGATCATTTTCGTCTTTCTTAGATACGACCGCCTTAATTTGAGGACGAAGGTACTCTAGAACATCCGCCAGATCACGAAGTGCATGTTTTCTGTCTTCTAACGACGAATGATGACGAAGAAAGCGATCTTTTGCTTTTTCCACGCGGGCCTCAATATTTTCCGGATCACGTTGGGGCAAACTAGTGCACTGATGCAATCATAGGATTCACAAGACAGGGCGAATGTGCGATCCTGGGCCCATGGCTCAGATCGTGTGTCCCGTGGTCTCGGCTGAGGATCGTGCTCGTTTGGAGGCGATCGTCGCCGATCGTAACCGCGCCCAGAAGCATGTGGCGCGGGCTCGGATCATCCTGGCGTCGGCCGAGCGGCTGAGCGTCGCGGAGGTTGCCAAACGCGCCCGGATCGGTCGCCCGGCGG
The DNA here is from genome assembly GCA_963757395.1 of uncultured Alphaproteobacteria bacterium. Taxonomy (GTDB): domain Bacteria; phylum Pseudomonadota; class Alphaproteobacteria; order Geminicoccales; family Geminicoccaceae; genus DATAOG01. The sequence goes on along the minus strand of CAVWRK010000014.1, from coordinate 407,163 downwards.
TCTGGCGCTGGCAGCGGCGGTTCGCCGAGGCCGGGGTCGACGGGCTGCTGCGGGATGCCACCCGCAAGCCGGCAAGCGCGCCTGGACGACGCGACGGTGCAGCGGGTGGTCGCCCTGACCTGCGCCGAGGCGCCCGGCGAGGCGACCCACTGGACCGGCCGTGCCATGGCCAGACCGCCGGATCTCCTTGCGCTCGGTGCAGCGGATCTGGGCGCCCACCGGCTGCAGCCCCACCGCATCCGACCTTCAAGCGCTCCAACGATCCCGAATTTGCCACCAAGCTCGAGGACATCGTCGGCCTGTACGTCGAGCCGCCGGCCCACAGCCTGGTGCTCTCGATCTATGAGAAAAGCCAGATCCAGGCCCTGACCGACCCAGCCCTCTCCATCAAGCGGCAATGAGCGTCGACATACCGATCTGAGGAAGATGGAGGATTTCTCCGCGTTCGGTTAGGATGTAGCCGCCGTCGTACATCGCAAGGCCCGGGTTCAATTCCTTTCGGAATTGTTCTTGTCCATTTCCCCGATTGAAACTCGTGTAATGCATTCCACAGTCATTAAACGAGTGATAATACCCATCCAGAGGCTCTGAAATATAATCAAATAAGAATTCCACGATATCAAAAAGATCTTCGTCACTGTACGACTTAATGTTTTCTTGAATTGGCCAGAGGTAAGATTTTCTGATCGCAACGTAGATGCGTCCCGCAATGTCATCGCCTAATGTTCCAGGAACTTCACCCACGTCGACGCAATTATAGCCAAACGCTTCTTGAAAATAATCGCGTCTCCAAAAATCATTGTATATTACAAGAAAGAGACGCTTGCACTGTGACAGGTTAACGCGGGACACAGTCTTATTTTTGCCCGTTCTAGTGGAATAGTAACCTCGCTCCCGCATCGTGAACCCTCCAATATTTTGCGACAGCTCGGAATCCTCAGAGATTTAGGGAAGAGCAGGCTGGATCATTCAAACACAGGGATTTCATGTCGTTTCCTTCTTGGATCGGTGGCTCATGGGTGTGCCGCGCTAACCGTTTCGCTCTTCGTCCGTGTTGACCGCATCGATTTACCGCTCAAGACAGTTGAGTATCTTCACAATGTCGATCAATTGTAAAGTGGTCGGCTCCCCCGCGTGGGTCGCTGATATCGGAGTTCGGTCCACCCCGCCAAGTCGACGGCGGCGTAGCCTAAGCCCCGAGGTAATAGCGCTTGATCATCGGGTTGTCCTGGAGCTCGGCGGTGGCGCCTTCGAACTCGATGCGGCCGTGGACCATGACGTAGGCGCGATCGGCGATCTTGATCGCCTGGTTGAAGTTCTGCTCGGCCATCAGCACGGTCAGGCCCGTGCGCGCCTTGAGTTCGGAAATCTTGGCGATCACGCGGCTGACCAGAATGGGCGCGAGGCCGACCGAGGGCTCGTCGATCAGCAGCAGTCTGGGCGCCGACATCAGGGCGCGCCCCAGCGCCACCATCTGCTGCTCGCCGCCGCTCATCGAGCCGGCCGGCTGCCGCCTACGCTCCCTGAGGGCCGGAAAGACGTCGTAGACCAGCTCGAGGCTGGCCGCGATCTGGCGGCGGGCGGCCTGCCGGTAGGCGCCGAGCATCAGGTTCTCCTCGACCGAGAGCGCCGGGAACAGACGCCGGCCCTCGGGCACCAGCGCGACGCCCTGGTCGACGATCGCCTCGGGCGTCTTGCCGACCAGATCGATTCCTTGCCCGTCCGCCTCGAGGGTGATCTCGCCGCGCGCGGGCGTGACCAGGCCGGTGATGCACTTCAAGAGCGTGCTCTTGCCGTTGCCGTTGGTGCCGAGCAGCACGACCGTCTCGCCGTCCGCGACCCGGATCGAGACGTCGTGCAGCACGCGCACGGCACCGTAGCCGGCATCGACGTGGCTGACCGTGAGGCTATGCGCCAAGGTAGGCCCTCTCGACCGCAGGGTCGTTGACCACCTGGTCCGGCGTGCCGTCGGCGATCTTCTGGCCGGCATCGAGCACGACCACGCGTTCGGCAAAGCGCATCACCGCGCGCATGATGTGCTCGATCATGATCACCGCGACGCCTTGCTCGTTGAGCCTGAACAGCACGCCCAAGATGTCGTCGACCTCGGCGCTGGAGAGCCCGGCCATCGCCTCGTCGGCGACCAGCAGTGCGGGCCTGGCGGCGAGTGCCCGGGCGAGCTCGAGCCTCCTGAGATCGACCTGGGTCAGATCGGCGGGCCACGCGTCCGCCCGGGAGGCCAACCCGACCACGTCCAGGATCGCCAGCGCCTCGGCCCGCAGATCCCGGTCGTGGATGCGAGCCGCCGGCGCGAACTCGAGCGGCACGTAGAGGTTCTCGATCACCGAGAGGCTCCGGAACGGGCGCGGGATCTGGAAGCTCCGCATCATGCCGAGGCGGACCCGCCGGTGCGCGGGCAGCCGGGTCACGTCCCGGCCCTTGAAGACGACCCGGCCGCCATCTGCGGGCAGCACCCCCGACATGCAGTTGATCAGCGTCGTCTTGCCCGAGCCGTTCGGGCCGATCAGGGCGAGACGCTCGCCCGCGCCCAGATGCAGGCTCACGGCCTCGAGCGCGGTGAAGCCGCCGAACCGCTTGCTGAGGCTCGAGATCTCCAGGACCGGCTCAGCCATGGCCCCGCCGCTTGCGCCAGCGATCCTGGATCAGGCCGACGATGCCCTGGGGGGCCGCCATGATGAAGATCACGAGCAGCACGCCCACGATCAGCACGTTCGCAGCCGAGGAGACCGTGACCGTGACGATCTCCTGGATCGAGCCGAGCAGCAGCGCGCCCACCACCGGGCCGAACCAGGTCGCGGTGCCGCCGATCATCGGCATCGCGATCGCGTTGACCGCGATCGTGAGGTCGAAGGCGGACGAGGGGTCGACGTAGGTGACGAAGAACGGATAGGGCACGCCGGCGAGCGCCATCAGGGCGCCCATGATCGTGGTCGAGATCAGCTTCAGGCTGAGCGTCGGCACGCCGGTGCATTCGGCCGCGACCTCGTCGTCCCGGACCGCGGACAGGCCCTGGCCGATGCGCGAGAGCTTGAGGGCGCGCGCGACCGCGACCGCGCCGAGCGCCAGAAGCAGCATCAGCGCGAACAGGAACTCGATATAGTCGTCGAAGAACGGCACGGTCTCGGGCGTCAGGATATAGGCGCCGGTGGCGCCGCCGACGTAGGCCCAGTTGTTGGCGACGGTCTCGAGCACGATCGCCATGGCAAGGGTCGCGATCGCGAAATAGACGCCGCGCAGGCGAAGCGTCAGATAGCCGGTCCCGAGCCCGATCAGGCCGCCGATCAGGGCGGCCGCCAGCATCATGACGACGAGCGGCAGATCGAACGCCTTGTCGAGGGCGACCGAGGTGTAGACGCCGACCGCGAAGAAGCCGGCGCTGCCGAAGTTCACATAGCCGGTGAAGCCGCCCAGGATGTTCCAGGCGACCGCCATCACCACCGCCTGCAGGATGGCGTAGCCGGCAAAGAAAAAAAACTCGTTGGCGAGCAGCTTGGTGGCGACGAGACCAAGGGCGAAGATCAGGGCCGAGACCGACCAGAAGACCAGGCTCCGCATCAATATCTGCCGAAGATGCCTTGCGGCCGGACGGCGAGCGTGATCAGCAGAATGCCGAACGAGACGGCCGGCGCCCAGGAGGGCCCGTAGAAGGTCGCAACGAAGCTCTCGGCGACCCCCAGGATCAGCGCGGCCGCCAGGGTGCCGCCGATGCTGCCCATGCCGCCGAGCACGACGATCGCGAACACGCGGCCGATGTACTGCCGGTCGACCGAGGGCTCGACCGGGCCGATGATGATCAGCAGCGAGCCCGCGAGGGCGGCGGTCGCGATCGAGAGGCCGAAGGCCAGCTGCTTGATCCGGATCGGGTCGGCGCCCATCAGGCGCAGCGCCAGGCGGTCCTGAGCGACCGCGAGCACCGCCCGGCCGGCGAAGGTCCGGGCCAGGAACTGATGGATGGCGAGCGTCATCGCGAGTGCCGTGACGAAGGGCACCAGCATGCGCAGCGGCAGGTCGACCGGTCCCAGCCGCCAGGTCGTGCCGATGTAGGGCGCCGCCACCAGCCGGTAGTCGACGCCATAGACCATGATCAAGGAGATCTCGATGATGAACATCAGGCCGAAGAAGAACACCAGGCCGCTCAGCGCCTCCTGCCCGGTTTTTTCGAAGCTTACGTAGTAAATATAATAAACGATGGCGCCGACAATGAAGAAAACCGGGGAAAAGACCCAGGCCGATCAAAACCGGATCGAGGCCGAAGGCGCGGTTGACCATGTAAGTGACGTAGGAGCCGGCGATCACGAAGGCCGGATGGGCGATGTTGACGATGTCGAGCTGGCCGAAGCTGATCGACAGGCCCAAGCTCACCGCAGCGTAGAAGCCGCCGAGCAGCAGGCCCGAGACGATCGCGTTCAGGAACAGATCCACAGCTTCGTCCCGGGCCAGCGCACGATGGTCGGCGTCGGCTGCGCTACGCCTTTTTCGCCTCGGTGTACGGGAACTTGAACTCGCCGGAGACCCATTCCTCCGGATAGAGCACGATGCGCTTGCCGGCGTGCTTGAACTGCTCGAGCTCGTTGCTGGTGATGTTCTGATACTGGACCATCAACGTCCGTGACTTGGCCCACTCGCCGTTCGCCCCGAACTGGACCGGACCGACCACGGTATCGAAGGTGGTCTTGTGGATGTAGTCGCGCAGCGCCTGCTGGTCGAGGCTGCCGACCGCAGTGATGGCATCGCCCAGGACCTCCAGATAGCCGTAGGCGAACGGCGGCAGGTAGTGGCCGAGCGGATCGACCCCCTGGCCCTCGGCGCGCGCCTGGTACTTGGCCAGGAACTCCTGGATGCCCGGGAAGTTCAGGGTCGGCTCCGGCACCCAGAAGTCATAGTTGACGATGCCGTTCAGCATCGGCCCGAGGTTGGTCATCAGGCTCGCGTACTGCAGGCCGACCATGCCGCCGCCGAACATCTTGGTCTGCAGATCGAGCTCGTTGGCGGCGCGCACCATGCCGGCGGAATCCGGCGGATAGGAGCCGACGTAGACGATGTCGGGATTGGTCGCCTGGATCGCCCTGATGATCGGGCTGTAGTCGGTCGTGCTCGGCGGATAGGACTCGTCGTAGACGATCTCCAGGCCGGCGTCCTTGGCATTGATGCGCGCGCCGGCGACCGCGTTCTTGGCGAACTCGGCATCGGCGCCGACCAGGGCGATGGTCGCGAGATCTTTGCCCTTGGCCAGCTCGATGAAGCCGCGCGACCAGTCTTCCTTGGGCTTGGGGCCGGCCGGCATGATCTGGAAGTAATTGTCGTAGTTGAACTCGTCGTTGGCAGCCAGACCGAACAGGCTCATGAACACCATCTTCTTGCGCATGACGATCGGCATCGCCGGCGCGATCAGGTTGGTGCCGTAGCCCGAGACCAAGAGGTCGACGCCGTCGACGTTCAAGAGCTTGGTGTAGATCTTGGGCACGTTGGCCGGCTGGGTCTGATCGTCGTAGTGGACGAACTCGATCTTGCGACCGAGCAGGCCACCTTTGGCATTGATGTCGTCGCGCCAGATCTCCATCGCGATCAGCGCAGGCTTGCCGGCGCCGGCGAGGCCGCCGGTCAGCGCCATGCTGAAGCCGATCTTGATCGGCGCGTCGGCGGCGCGCGCGAGATTGAACCAAAACGGCGAGCTCGCCGCCACCGCCCCGCCGGCCGCGGCCGTGCGCAGCACCTGCCGCCGGGTCGCCCGCAACGGTTCGCTCCTGAATGTCCTGGTCATGTTCTTAACCTCCCTTTGCCGCCAGTCCCCGAACCGGCGATCTCGAAACTTGGGTCACGACGCTCGATCGCCCCGCGGCCCGCGTTGCCCGCATGGCCTCGTGGCCGCGTCGGACCTGATCTTTGGGAGTCCAGGTCAGCTGGCCCCCCGGGTCAAGCCCAATCCGTTCCGTTGTCTGCCCGGCCGCTAAATTCGGCGGCCGCGCAGGGCCTCCGCCTCCTCGACGCTGACGATCGTCTGGCCGATCGGCCACAGCGACAACAGTGCCAGCTTCAGATGCGCCCAGGCGAACGGCAGGCCAATGATCGTGATCGCGAGCGGGACCGCGGTGATCAGATGGCCGAGCGCCAGCCACCAGCCGGCCAGGAGAAACCAGATCAGATTGCCGAGCACGCCCAGGGGCCCGGTGCCGAGATCCTCCGCCCCCGCGACCTCGTCCCTGGGCAGCGCGACCCGCCCAAAGGGGAGAAACGTGTAGCTCGCGATCCCAAACGCGGCCCGCGCCCACGGCAGCCCGATGATCGTGATCGCCATGATCACCGCGGCCACCAGCCACCCCGCCGCCATCCAGATCCCGCCGGTCACGACCCAGAGAATGTTGAGCAGCAGGCTCAGCGGCGCCATCTTTTCTCTCCACATCCTTCCATACCGATATGGGCGCCCGGCGCGACCCCCGCTACCGCCGGCGCCGAGCGGCTGGTCGCCTGGTACGGTGCGGTCACGTTGCCGGGGCGAATGGCGAGAGTCGGATGATCCGGCCCCGATCGAGCATTCGGATTGGCTTGGAAATCGCCTTCCGGATCATTGCAAGCTCTTGCTGGCGATCTCGTAGACGTCGCGGGAGAGCGTCGGGGCGGCGAGGATGCGCTCGAGGTGAGCGCGCATCTGGTTCTGGCGCCCGGTGTCGTAGCGGCGCCAGCGATCGAAGGCTTTCGCCAGGCGCGAGGCGACCTGCGGGTTGCGTGGGTCGAGCTCGAGCACGTGGTCGGCGACCAGGGCGTAGCCGCTGCCGTCGGCGCGGTGAAAGCCGGTCGGGTTGCCGGCCGCGAAGGCGCCGAGCAGCGCCCGCACGCGGTTCGGGTTCTTGAGCGTGAACGCCTCGTGGCCGAGCAGCCCGGCCACGACCTCGACCGCGTCCGACCGTTGCGCCATGGCCTGGAGCGCGAACCATTTGTCGACCACCAGCGGGTCGTCCCGCCAGCGGGCATAGAAGTCGGCCAGCGCCTGCGGCCGCTCCGCAAGCTCGCTCGCGGCCAGCAGGTCGAGAGCGGCGATCGTGTCGGTCATGTTGTCGGCGTCGCGGAACTGGGCCAGGCAGAGGGTCTGGCCCTCGTCGCTGCCCGCCGCGACCAGGTAGCCGAGCGCCAGGTTGCGGAGCGACCGACGACCGACCTCGGCCGCCTCGAACCGATAGGGCGCGTCGCTTCCGAGCGCGCGGTAGGCCTCGAGCCAGTCGCCGTGCCGACGTTGGCCGAGCGCTTGGCGCAGGAACTCGCGGACCGCATGGATGCCGTCGACGTCGATCTCGGCCATCTCTTGGCCGACGTAGGTCTCCGATGGCAGGCTCAGCGCCTGGGCGACGAAGGCACGGTCGAGGCGGCGATCTTGAAGGGTCGCCCGGAACGCCTGGGCGAGGCCGTCATCGAAGGCGGGCGGGCGCCCCTGCCGGCGTTCGGCGACCAGCCCGAGCATCAGCTTCAGCGCATAGGCCTGGCCGGATTCCCAGCGTACGAAGGGGTCGGGGTCGTGCGCCATCAGGAAGCGGAGGCGGGCGTCGTCGGCGTCGCTTGCGAGCACGACCGGCGCCGAGAAGCCGCGCAGCAGCGACGGGACCGGGGCTTCGGCCACCTGCTGGAAGGTGAAGCCCTGCTCGGCCTCGGTCACCTCGAGCACGCGGGATGTGGCCACGGATGGGCCCTCGCCCGCGAGCCGCAACGGCAGCTCGCGGCCGGCGCGATCGAGCAGACCGAGGGCGAGCGGGATCACCAGGGGCTGTTTCTCGGGTTGGCCCGGCGTCGGCGGCGTCGACTGGCGGACGGTCAGGGTGTAGCTCTGCGCGCCCTCGTCATGGGCGCCCTCGACCTCGAGCCTGGGCGTGCCGGCCTGAGCGTACCAGCGGCGGAACTGGTCGAGGTCGCGGCCCGAGGCGGCGGCCATCGCGCGCACGAAGTCCTCGCAGGTCACCGCCTGGCCGTCGTGACGCTCGAAATAGAGCCGGAGCCCTTCCTGAAACGCCGCCTCGCCGATCAGCGTATGCAGCATGCGGATGACTTCCGCGCCTTTCTCATACACGGTCGTCGTATAAAAGTTGTTGATCTCGACATAACTCTCGGGCCGAATCGGATGGGCGAGCGGCCCAGCGTCCTCCAAGAACTGGCTCGCGCGCAGTCGACGAACGTCGGCGATGCGCTTGACGGCGCGCGAATGCAGGTCTGATGTGAATTCCTGATCGCGAAATACCGTCAGGCCTTCCTTCAACGACAGCTGAAACCAGTCTCTGCAGGTCACACGGTCGCCGGTCCAGTTATGGAAATACTCGTGCGCGATCACGGTCTCGATGCCGAGATAGTCGGCATCGGTCGCGCTCGCCGGCTGGGCCAGGACGTATTTGGTGTTGAAGATGTTGAGGCCTTTATTCTCCATGGCGCCAAAGTTGAAATCGGAGACCGCGACGATCATGAACTGATCGAGATCGTATTCGAGGTGGAAGCGCTCCTCGTCCCAGCGCATCGCTTTCTTGAGCGAGGCCATGGCGTGGGCGCATTTGTCGATCTCTTGCGGCTCGGTATAGATCTGGAGGGTGACCCGGCGGCCGGAGCGGGTGGTGAAGTGGTCCTCGAGCTTGGCGAGCCGGCCCGCGACCAGGGCGAACAGGTAGCTGGGCTTGGGGAACGGGTCCTCCCAGAGCGCGAAGTGGCGCCCGCCGGCGAGCGCGCCGGCCGCGATCGGGTTGCCGTTGGCGAGCAGCACCGGGTGCCGCTGACGGTCGCCCTCGATCCGCACGCGGTAGCGCGCCATGACGTCCGGCCGGTCCGGGAAGTAGGCGATCTTGCGAAAGCCCTCGGGCTCGCATTGGCTGCAGAAGATGCCGTTCGAGACGTAGAGGCCCTCGAGCGCGGTGTTGCGCTCGGGGTGGATCCGCACCCGGGTCAGCACGGTGCAGACGTCCGGCAGCCCGTGCAGCGTCAGCTGGTCGTCGTCCTGCGCATAGCGATTGGCGCCGACCGGCAGGCCGTCGACCTCGACCCCGAGCAGCTCGAGCTCCTGCCCGTCCAGGACCAGGGGATGTCCGCCCTCGCCCGCGGCCGGATTGCGCCGCACCTCGAGGCGCGCCGTCACCTCTGTCGCCGCGTCGCCGAGGGCGAAATCGAGCTCGACCTGATCGACCAGCCAGTCCGGCGGCCGATAGTCCGCAAGGCGGATCGGCTGGGGCTTTTGGGTTTCGGCCATCGGGCAATCCCTGCTCGCAAGCGACGCGCGGCACTCTGCCGGCATCGTTGCGGCCAGACAAGCCCCGGCGATCACCGGCGCGGCGACGGTTCGCCCGATCGGCTCAGGTCGTGGAACAGGAGCACCAGCAGCTCCTGGTCGTAGTAGCGCTCGTCGACCTTGAGGCCGCGCGGCTCGAGGCCGTAGGTCTGGAAGCCGAGCTGGCGGTAGAGCTGGTGGGCGGCCAGGTTGGTCGCCGAGACGGTCGCGTGCAGCTGCTCGACCCGGCTGCGGGCGTGGCCGATGACCTGCTCGACCAGGCGGCGGCCGAGGCCCTGGCCCCGTACCGCGGCTTGCACGTAGACGCCCCAGAGCACGCCCTTGTGGCACTTCTTGGCCCGCTCGGGCAGCGCGAAGCCGGCGCTGCCGGCGAGCCGGCCATCGACGAAGGCGCCGAACACGACACCCTCGTCCAGGCGGCGCGCCACTTCCTTCAAGCTGCGGCCGGCCTCCTCATCGGGCGCGGCGGCAAAGGCCGCGGGGTGACGCTCGAGCGCCTCGAGCCGGAGCGCCTGAAACGCAGGCGCATCGGCGCCGCTAAGTAACCTCGTCTGGTGCATGACCGCCTCCCGACCCCGGATCTGGAACCTGGCAGGGGGCGGTACGTCGGCGTTGCGTGCAGATCGACATGGCGTCCTCATGGGCTGGAGATGGGGAAACGGGCGACCGGCAGCCGCTGGCGCCGATCGCAGGGCGCGCGCAAACGGCGCAGCATGGACCCGGTCTGAGGAAGGCACGGCTGGTCTCCAGGTCGCCCGATCGAGGTCGGGCCGAAGGTCGTGATCGGCGGCGTTGCCGCCAGGGCGCGCTCAGCCGAGCCGTCGTCGTCGGCTGGGCGCGGTTCGACCGATGGAGACGAGCCAAGTCATGGCGGCTTTGTAGCGCTCGGGGGCGGGTCGCGCAAGCTCGCGCGCGCGCCACAGGCCGCCGGATCTGCGGCAGCGCCATGGGGCCCGCCGCGATGGTCTGGCTTGGTCGGGACTGTCCTGCGGAGGTTCCTCGACCGGGTGGGCTCGAGATGCCTCCCGCGGCGCGACGGACCGTCGGCGGGTTGCAGCTGCGGCCAGAATCGCCCCACCAAAACCAGAATCGCCCACCAAAAGAGGAAGCGGGCAGCGACCGAAGCCGCGCCCGCGTTCCGCCCGAGGCTTAGTCGCCCTGACGCTGTTCCAGGGACTGGAGCACTTGTTCCATGTTGAAGCTCGCCGGCCGCTGGCGCGGCGGGAACTCGCGCACGCTCTGCAGGGTCTGCGCGACGTACTGCTGCGCGGGCACCAGCAGGAAGGCGTGTTGGGTCCACCAGCGCATGTAGGTGTTGGAATCGATGTCCGCGCGCTCGAACGGGTCCATCCGCAGATCGAAGATCTTGGGCAGACGCAACGTCACGAACGGCTCGCTCCAGACCATGAACTGCTCGGCGCGCTGCTCGGCGAACACGAACTTCCAGCGGTCGTAGCGCAGGCCGATCAGCTCGCCCGTGTCGCTGAGGTAGAAGAACGACTTTCTCGGGCTTTGGTCCTGCTCGCCTTCGAAGTACGGCAGCATGTTGTAACCGTCGAGGTGGACCTTGAAGGTCTGGTCGCCGGCCTGGTAGCCCTGGAGCAGCTTGTCCTGGATGGTCGGCTCGCCGACCGCGGCCATCAGGGTTTGCACCCAGTCCTTGTGCGAGACGATGCCGTTGACGACCTTGCCGGCCGGGATGTGGCCCGGCCAGCGGACCGCCGCCGGCACCCGGAAGGCGCCCTCCCAGTTGGTGTTCTTCTCGCCGCGGAACGGCGTGATGCCGCCGTCCGGCCACTCGTTGTAGTGCGGGCCGTTGTCGGTCGTGTAGATCACGATCGTGTTGTCGGCGATCCCGAGTTCGTCGAGCTTGTCGAGCAGCTGGCCGACCTCGTCGTCGTGCTGGAGCATGCCATCGGCGTAGAAGTTCAGGCCGGACTTGCCCTGGTAGGTATTCGGGAACGTGGGTGTAGAAGTGCATCCGCGAGGGATTGAACCAGACGAACCAGGGCTTGCCCTCGCTGTGCACCCGGTCGATGAAGTCGAGCGTCGCGTCGAGGAACTCACCGTCGACGGTCTTCATCCGCTCGATCGTGAGCGGACCGGTGTCCTCGCATTGCTGCTTGCCCATCGGGCCGAAGCGCGGATCGACCTCGGTGCTCTCGGTCTCGGTCGCCGTGCATTTCAGCACCCCGCGCGGGCCGAACTGCGCCCGAAACTCGGGGTCTTTCGGGTAGTCCGGGTTCTCCGGCTCCTCCTCGGCGTTGAGGTGGTAGAGGTTGCCGAAGAACTCGTCGAAGCCGTGCACGGTCGGCAGATACTTGTTGCGATCGCCGAGGTGGTTCTTGCCGAACTGGCCGGTGCGATAGCCGAGCGGCTTCAGGAGCTCGGCAAGCGTCGGGTCCTCCGGCTGCAGGCCGAGCTCGGCGCCCGGCAGACCGACCTTGAGCAGCCCGGTCCGGAAACCCGACTGGCCGGTGATGAACGCGGCGCGGCCGGCGGTGCAGCTTTGCTCGCCATAGTAGTCGGTGAAGATCAGACCTTGGTTCGCGACCCGGTCGATGTTGGGCGTCTCGTAGCCCATCATACCGCGGTTGTTGTAGCTGACGTTCCAGTAACCGATGTCATCGCCCATGATCACCAGGATGTTCGGATGTGCCGCATCTTGCGCCAGCGCCGGCGAGACTGGTGTCATCGCGGCAAGAGCACCGCAAAGCAGCAGGCTCCAACAGACAGATTTGGCCATGAGATCTCCTCCTTATCTGTTAGGAATCGTGACCGACCGCAAAAGCCGGGGCCGGACTATTTCGGGAACAGGAAGGCGATGTTGAGCGTGGCGACCGATTCCGGCGCGTTGTCGGGCCGCTCGACATTGTAGAAACCCTGGGCGCGGATGTTGATCGGCTGCTCGCCGATCGAGAACAGCCGGCCCAGGCCGCCACCGACCTGTGCGGTCCAGCGCTGGTCGCTCTTGGCCTCCCAGTTCGCGACGAAGGCAGGCTCGCTGACCAGGTACCAGCCGTCGTCGAGGTTGTAGTTGATGAACGGCTGGATCACGAACTGGCTGACGTCGTCGCGGTCCGACTTGCCGGCGAACGACCAGATCTGGCGCACCAGCAGCGCGATGCTCCAGGGCGCCGGCTGGGCGAGGAACACCGCCGAGGGCCCGATCGACCATTTCTCGGTACCGAGCTGGGAGTCGGTCGCGGTCGGCAGCTGGATCGATGGCCCGACGCCCCAGGTGATCGGACCGGAGTCCGCCGGCGACAGAAAGGTGGTGTGGTTGATGTCCCCCAGCCCCCATACCCGGTCGCCCTTCGCGCCCTCCGGCAGCCCGGGCAGGCCGCCGATATCGCCGGACACGGAGCCGAACGGGATGATGGTGCGGTTGATCAGGTTCCAGTCGCCGAGGTTGATCGGGATCACCGGCTGCACGTTGAGCATGTAGGCGGAGCCATCCGGCGCGCCGAAATCGAGGCTTTGCTCGAACGGCAGGCTGATCAGGGTGGCGAGCGGGTTCTGCGCCTGCTTGCGCAGATCGTCGCTGTCCTCGGCAGCGGCCATGGCGAGCGGCCACGTCAGCAGCGCGAGACTGGCGAGGCCGGTGGCGCCTCGACCGCTCGACGTCCGGTTGCGGCGACCGCCGGGCGTGAGCAAGCCGACCAATGCCGCACCTCCCCTGCCTGTCGTGAGTGCGCTCATGGTCTCCCGCTCCCGTCGTGGCCACGTTCAAAACCTCAAAAGTGGAAGGCGGCGCCGATGATCGGGCCGGAGGTCGTGACGTCGTAGGTGAAGTCGTTGTGGTCATAGTCCTGCTTGAGAGCGCGGTAGCCGAGCGCGAGGTCGGTCGCGACCCCGAACAGGCTGGTTCGCCAGGTCAGGAACAGCTGGGCGTTCCAGGCCAGATCCGAGCCGACGCCGAAACCGCCGACATCGGCCTCGGCGGCGAGTGCCACACGCTCGGTCAGATCGAGGTCGGCGCGCAGCCCGATCAGCGGATCGACCCAGGTCTCGCTTTCGTCGACGCTCGGTCCGGCATCGTTGTCGAGCTCGGCCCGCAGATAGGTCACCCGTGCGCCTGCAAGCGGGGCCAGGCGCAGCGACAGCGGCTGGCCCGAGGCGCTCCGTCGGAGCTCGTGGTCGACCACCTGGTAGGCGATGGCGGTGCCGAGGTTGATGACGTCGTTGGTGACCTTGATGTCGTTGGTGGCGTCGGCCTCGAGGCTCGCGCCGACGAAGTTGGCCGTGACGATCCACGGCCCCTTCTGCACGTCGACCAGCAGCATCCCGGCGAGCGACAGGTTCTCGAGCACGTCCGAGAAGTCGAGGTTGAGCTTGCCCTTGAGCCCTTGGACCGTGATGTGGCCATCGAGCGAGGTCATCCAGACGTAGGGCGCCACCGTGATCCGCCACTGATCGCTGGTCTCCTGCGCCACGGCGCCGGGCGCCGTGAGCGCGCCCGACGCCAAGACCGCCACCGCGGCCGCCGAGAGGTTGGCGCCCGCCCCCGCTCGCGTTCCTTTCGAGCCCGGCACACCTCCGGCGGCGGGCCGGTCCGTCTCGGTGCATCGGTAAACTTGATCGAGTGCGGTAGGCATTGCCGCATTCATCCCTCGCTGGCGGAGCTTCGCTATCCGATTTGCGAACCACCCCGCTCGCACTCTCAACGGCGGCGGAAGTCGCGGGGTGACCTTGGATTCGAGTCGGTCGACGCTGTACCCGCAGGAGTGGCCCGCGATGCCGCCCCCGACCGCCTGCGTGCCGAGCGCCGGGATCACTTCAATGAGGCATGGCGGCAGCCAGCGCGTCTGGCGTCGGACCCCCGCAGGAGCCAACATCGTCTGTCCCGACCGTCCCCGCCGCCCCGGTCGATCGCCCATCAGAAGAAGAAAAAGGCCGCGACCGCTCCGATCCCCAACCCGTAGCCGATCGGATAGCACCAGAGGACGTAGCGATCGATCGTACCGGCCAGCCCGGCACGCCCGCTCATCTCGAGGCGCCTCAAGAAAACGTTGACCATCACGATCAACCCGGTCACGACGAACGTACTGGCCAAGATTTTGATCCAGGAACGTGAGATAGCCGAGGCGTGGCAGATCACCGGAGATCACGAAGTTGAAGGCGATGAACAGGAGTAAGTTCGTCGTGGCGATATCGATTTGTTTGCTGTAATCACGAAGAAAGAAGATGAACCATGAGACCAGAATTATGATACCGATCGGTAGAAATATGCGTAGCAAATAATAAGTGACATGTCGCTCACCTTCAAAACCAAAAGAGATTATCGAGTGAGAATCATCGGTCGTGGTCGCCTCGCTATGGAAATTTGAAAGCAACCATTCTTCTTCGCCGAGTTGTGTGCCCAAACCACTCCACCCGGTTAATTCAGTAAATGCATAATAATTGTTGGGAAAAAATGATATTATTCGAACAAATAGCATCTGCCTGTCGAAAGGATATTGGCGAAAATCAAAATCTGGAGCCTGAAATGTAGCCGAAAATCGTTCAAAATAGGTGATTTCGCCGTTTGGTTTAACTTCAACAAGCTGGGCGTCATAAAAACCCTGTCTTGCCGATTGAAAAGATAAATCTCCGGCCACGTTGTACCAAGTTGCTTTGCCAGTCGTACGGCCTCGTCAGCACTCAATATCTTAGACTGACATTCGCAGGTCTTCGGGTCAAACGCGAATTCGGGTCCAGGTAGCGTAGTTGAATGTCGCCGACGGCACCAAACCGCTCCGCCTTCTGGTCGATATCGGTGATTTGATGAATCCTGAGGCCAACCTCGACCACGGTGGGCCCTTTGGCCGGCGCTTCGGTCGAGCTCTTGGCCGGAGTCGGCACGTCCTCGGCCTGAGCGAGCATGCGCTTCGAGCGATCGAGCGGATCGGCGACGGATGCCTGATGGCCGAATCCAGCGCGTTCAGCATCTGCGAGCGAAGGCATCTGCGTGAGCGCGAGTGCGCATGCCCAGAAGAGCCCGAGCGCGGCCCTCACCCGTCGACCAAGAGGGCGAGCGACAGGTTCTCGAGTACGTTGCCATCGTGATTCGCCACTCATCGCTGGCCTCCTTAGGCACGTCACCGGTCGGTAGGAGCGCGCCCGTTGCCAGGACTGTCACCAGCGCCGCCTGCACCTGGTCGCCTGACCGGGCTGGCGTTGGCCGCTCCGCCTGCGCGCAGACACGCAGGGCGGCGCTGTCTGCGCTCGCCATCGACGAATTCCCCGGCCGAAATCGCAGGCGCGCGGCGCTTTCAGCGAAGGTCGCGCCGCGCGCCGTCGACCGGCCTCACTTCTCGGGCGGCGTGAACTTGCTGATCTTGGAGCCCTCGATACCGAGGCCCGCCATCAGCCCCTTTTGGCCATAGATGAAGGCGTAGATGTCGTCCTTCGCGGTCGTGGTCGACAGCTTCTTGGCGAGACCGGCGTCGACGACGACGACGCTCGGGCCCATGCCGATCTCCCAGCCCGACGTCTCCCTGACGAACCTGAGCGTGTCATCGGTCATGAAGAACAGGGCATAGCTGAAAGCCTGCACGCCCGCCTGCAAGCCGAACGAGGCGGCGAACGAGGCGTAGTAAGCCTCGGTCTTGTCGTCGACGCGCAGCGCGCCCTCACCCAATGCGCCGCCGATGCCGAGGCCCGCCTTGACGATGTCCGGGAAGATCAGGATGCCCTTGGCCTGGGCGGCGAGCTCCTTCGCCTCGGGCTCGGTCTCGTAGAGATTCGCGAGCGCCGCATCGACATCGGCGTCAATCTCGGCCGCCGTCGCGGCGGCCGCCTCGCCCGGGCCGAGCATCGACAAGGCGCCGGCACCGAGCAGCATGGCGGCGACAAAGCTCCGTCTGGACACGTGCATGATCCGGTTCCTTCCCGATGTGAGAGCCGCGTCTTGTTTGCCCAAGAGATCGAAGCGACGGCGCCGATGGCTCGGCCGCGTGCGGTTACTTGTCCTTCTCGACCTGGTCGTAGATGAAGCCACCGGCGGCGCCGACGGCAGCGCCGGTCAACAGCGAGCTGCCGAAGTTCTTGCCGCTGATCAGGCCGATCGCGGCACCGGTCGCCGCACCGACGCCAGCACCGGTGAGCGTGCGGCTGCCGGTCTTGCTATCCATCGGCTGGCAGGCAGCGACGGCGAGCACCAAAATCGCACCCACGGCCGAAACAACGATGGGTCGCATGGGCCTTCCTCCTTGGTGAAGTGTCACCGATCAGCCTGCGCACTCACTTGCACGGATAGGCGCTGGTCATTGCCTGCCAGAACGCGTCGGCGGGGTCGCCGCCCAGCGCGGAGCGGTGACTGCGCGCCCAATCGACATAAGCGTTCCGGATCTCGGTCAGCTGCGGGACTGGCTCGGCGCAGGCCCAGGGCTCGATCGCCTTCGCCTGGACGAGCCGGGCGTAAAGGTCGGCGCCGCCAACGATGTAGCCGTAGCAGAACGCGAGCGCGGCGTCGGCCTCTGGCGACCCTGGCGCCGGCGCGCACACGTCGAGGAGATCCGCCGCGGTGTCGAGCTCGAAGTTCTCGATCGACTGCGCGGCGGCCGGCCCCGCCCCGAGCAGCACGACCATCCCAAGGCACCCGATCAGCTGGCGTGTCATAGCCCCTCCCTTCGGCCTCTCCAGGCCTCGACGCGATGGCGCGCAAACGGGGGCCGGTAGGAGGTTTGCGCTTACCCCTTCCCGAGTCAGCCTAGGCCGACTGGTATGCCGCGCTATCCACAGCTACTATCCAAAACGCGAAGCTTGGAGGAAACCGCAGCACGATGGGCTGGTTGGACGCCGCCAAGTACGACGATCCGGATGAGCATCGTGCACGGCTCATCGGCTGGGACCGCGAGATCACCATGCTCGAGCCCGGGCCCCTCGGGTTGCGCTGGACACAGGCAATTCTGGGGGATGTCGTCGTTGCCGAGGGCTGGGTCGGCCGGGCCATCTCCGACTGGTCGACCGTCGCGGAGGGCCGGCTCAATTTTGTCGTCTGCATCAGCACACAGCGGCCGGGGCGCTGGTGCGG
Organism: uncultured Alphaproteobacteria bacterium; assembly: GCA_963757395.1. GTDB lineage: Bacteria > Pseudomonadota > Alphaproteobacteria > Geminicoccales > Geminicoccaceae > DATAOG01. Next base: position 389,875 of record CAVWRK010000014.1, on the reverse strand, counting down.
GCTCGAGGCCACGCCGGGCCACGCCATCGTCGCTGGGGCCGGCCGGGACTTTCGCTCGATCACGGCGGCGGACTTTCGCTCGCTCGAGTTCATCGTTCCCGAAGACCTGTTCCCTGAGCTGCGCGACATCCGAGGCGGGCCGAGCGCACGCGACTTCTCGCCGCGAAGATGTCTGATCCGGCTCGAACCGGCTCTCGAGGCCAAGGTGGCGCGGCTCCGTGCGACGCTCTTCGACGATCCGATCGGCACCGCGTCGGCGACGACCGACGCGGTCTGGGTAGCGGTGGTCCGCCAACAGACGCTCGGGCTGCTGCGCGCGCTGGCCGGCCGGTTCGCCGCCCCGGTCCGTCCGCAGCTGATGGTTCGCACGATCCCGGGCCATGATCGCTCGATTGCGGCGATGCACTACATCGACGCCAATGCGCCGTTCCTCGATCGGGTGGCGGAGATCGCGGACGCCCTGGGGATCAGCGCGCGCGCCTTGCAGCAGGCCTTTCGGAGCTACGTCGGGATCAGCCCGCATCAATATCTGCTCGCGCGCAAGCTCCACCTCGCACGCCAGCAACTGAACCGCCCGCCCCTGATCCGCTCGCCGGTCACCGACGCTGCGATCACTGCGGGGTTGACCCACTTCGGCCGCTTCAGCGCGTCCTACCGCGCTCTCTTTGGCGAGACGCCGCGCGCCACGCTCGCCCGCGCCGTGGCCCAACTCGCCGCCGCGGCCGAGTGATCCGGTGACACGCGCCCGCATCGGGCGCCGGCCCGGGATGGCTCAGCTGCCCACCAAGGTCTGGCTGTAGCGGATCTGGCCGCTGAACCGGACCTCGACCTCGCGGCCCAGCTCGTCGCGAATCCTCGCCGCGAGCGCGCCGGCGTCGAGATCCGCCGAGACCAGCGCGCCCGGCGCGATCAGCTGGTCCGCGTTGGTCAGCGCCACGTCGAAGATGAAGGCAACGTCGACCATCCGGCCCTGCACCTTGGCGCGCACGATCTCGACGGGATGGTCTTTGGCCCACTCCCGGATCGCCTCGACCACCCGGCTCTCGTCGCGTGCTTCCTGGAACCTCCGCACGGTCGAGGCGCCGAGCTGGAGGGCGAGCACGACGACCGCCACGGTCGCGACCGCGGTGCCGAGCGCGACCTGCGCGGTCAGCGCCCGGTGGCGCGCCGCGGGCCTCAGGCCCATGAAGAAGAATACGGCGGAGGCGGCGAACACGATGGCTGCGAGATTGGTGATGTAGAGGAGTGTTGCTTCCCAGGCCAGCTGCAGCTCGCCGAAATAGAGCAGGATCCCGGCGGCGCACAGCGGCGGCACCAGCGCGACCCCGATCGCGACGCCCGGCACCAGGCCGGCCTCGTCCTCGCGCATCTCGACGTAGGCTCCGGCGAGACCCGCCGCCAGCGCCACCAGCAGCTCCTCGAGCCCGGGGTTGGTGCGCGTCAGGACCTCGCTCGCAATGGTCACGCCGCGCGGCACGTCGAGCAGGACGAACAGCAGATAGGCGGTCACCATCGTGGCCAGGCTCGCGACCACCACGAATGCCGCGAGGCGCAGCAGCCGGAAGGTCCAGCCTCTGACCAGGGCCGCGGCGATGCCGAGGATCGGCGTCATCAGCGGCGCGAGCAGCATGGCGGCGATGACCAGGGCACCGGAGTTGCGGTGAAGGCCAAGGGTCGCAATCACGACCGAGATGCCCAGGAACCGGAAGAATCGGCCCCAGTAGGCGAGGGTCGGTCGGTCGCTCTGTGCGCAGAGCCGCTCGGCCACGCGGTCAGGTGTCAGCATCGACCAGATCCTCGGCAGGATGATGGGGCCGCCGGTCTCGCCATTCGGGGATGACTTGCGTGATCTTGAAGATCTCGATGCCAAGGCCCGCCATCGGCCCCCCGACCGTAGATGAAGGCGTAGATGCCCCTCCCTGAGGGTCGTCGTCTCGCCGCCCGACCTGCTCCTGGCAAAGTCGAGCATGGCGGTCGCCACGAACAGGGCATGGTTGACTTTCCGGACGCCCGCCCGCAGGCGGAACGACGTGACGACCGAGGAACAGTAGCCCTCGGCCTTGCCGTTGCCACGCAGCTCGCGGCCATCCAGCGAACTGGCTGATTTCTGGAACCAGGATTGCGCCGAGGGGCGCCTCTGACTATCCGAAAAGCGAACCCTGGGGTCGAGTGATCGGATTGTCTTTCTCACCACTGGTCACATGATGCCACGGCCCCGTTGAATCCGTTGGATGCTCCGCCGATGAGAGCGGGTCTGGCGCGTGCCCCTCGCGCGCTTCATAGGCTTTCGCGGCGGCGTGTCCGGCCAGGGCCACGACGATGCCGATCTGGATCAGGCCGACGTAGGCGATGACGACCGCCATGGCCTTGCCTGCCAGGCGCTTCGGACGGAAGTCGCCGTAGCTGACGGTCGTCCCGGTGATGAAGCCGAAATAGATGTTCTCCGACAGCGACCAGCCCTCGCCTCGTCCGATCAAGATGGCGGGCCCACGATCAGGAGCAGGAGGAGAACGAGCGCCGGTGCCGCGTCGAGCAACATGCCGGCCAGTCTCGCGACGAAGTCGAGCGCGAAATCCACCTTTCCCCCGTGTCATGAGTCGCCAACCCGGGTCGCCCGGCCCTCGCCCGGCCGGGCTACCGCGGACGAACGGCCTTCATGGCAACGAAAGCTCGCCGAGCCCGGCCTTGAGGAGGGCGGCGCGGTGGTGCTCGAGGTCGTCCGGCTGTTTGTAGTGCAGGGTTGCGAGGTAGCTCTCGAGGCTGAAGCCGGGGTCGCGCTGGAGGACCTCCCGGGCGTGCGTGCGCGCCGCCGCGGCATCGCCAAGCTGCGCGTGCGCCGCCGCGAGAAACGCCTGGTGGGTGGTATCCGGCCGCGTGATCCGCATGAAGGCCTCGACCGCCTCGGCGTAGCGGCGGGCGACGAAGTAGGCGCGGCCGAGGTGGTTCCAGTAGCGCTCGGGGTGGTAGGGATTGAGGCGCATCGCCTTGCGAATCCACTCGATCCCTTCGTCCGCCCGGCCGAGCCAGGTCAAGAGCTCGCCCTGCTGGACCACGATCAGGTCGTTGTTGGGGTTGAGGGCGAGGCCGCGCTCCTGATGGTACCTCGCCTTGTCGTGGTCGTCGGAGGTCAGGCTCACAGCGGCCAGAATGCGGTGGACGTCGCTGTCGTTGTCGTCGAGAGCGAGCGCGACCTGAAGCTCCTCGACCACCCGGCCCCAGATCGCCTGCCGATCCTGGCACCATCCGTTCACCCATGTCTGGCCCAGGACGCAGGCCTTCCAGGCGTGGGCGTGGGCGTATTTGGGGTCGAGCGCGATCGCCCGCTCGAGCAGGCGCTGCGCCTCGGCATTGTCCTCCGGCGTCGACCGGTGGTGCAGCACCTTGCCCGCGAGCACGCACTCATACGCGACCATGCTGTCGGTCGGCTTACGCTCCGCCCGGTCATGGGTCGCCTGCTCGACCCGCCCCGGCAGCGTCGCGACGATCGCCGCGGTGACCTCGTCCTGGATCGCGAAGATGTCCTCGAGCTCGCGATCGTAACGCTCGGCCCAGACGTGGCGGTCGGTCAGGGCGTCGATCAGCTGGACGGTGACCCGGACCCGGTTGCCGGCCTTGCGCACGCTGCCTTCGACCACGTAGTGGACGCCGAACTCGCGCGCCACGTCCTGGATCTTGACCGCCTTGCCCTTGTGCACGAAGGCCGAGTTGCGCGAGATCACCAAGAGGTCGCGAAAGCGCGACAAGGCGGTGATGATGTCCTCGGTCAGGCCGTCGGCGAAGAACTCCTGCTCGGGATCGCCGCTCATGTTGACGAACGGCAGCACCGCGATCGCCGGCTTGTCCGAGGCCGCGGCAGCCGCCGCTGCGGGCTCGGGCGCCGCGCCCACGCCTTCGCCGAGCAGCACCCGAAAGACCCGGATCGGCCGGGCGAGGTTCTTGACCGTCTGCTCGCCCAGGTCCTCGAAGGCGACGTCGAGCCGGTCGGCGATCTGCTCGCGGACCGCCTGCGAGACGTAGATCCCGCCCGCCTCCGCCAGGCCCTCGAGCCGGGCGGCGATGTTGACGCCGTCGCCGAAGATGTCGCCGTCCTCGATGATCACGTCGCCGAGGTTGATGCCGATCCGGAACTGGATCCAGCGAGCCGGCGCCACGTCGGCGTTGCGTCTGGCCATCCGGCGCTGGATCTCGGCGGCGCACTGGACCGCCTCGGTGACGCTGCCGAACTCGACCAGCATGCCGTCGCCGGTGGTCTTGATGATCCGGCCCCGGTTCTTGGCGATCGCCGGGTCGATCAGCTCGAGCCGGTGCGCCCGCAGACGCGCGAGCGTGCCTGCCTCGTCGGCCTCCATCAACCGGCTGTAGCCGACCATGTCGGCGGCAAAAATCACGGCGAGCCGACGCTCGACGGCTTTGACGTCCATACGCTGCATCCCTCGGCGCGAGCGTCGGAGTGTAGCAACAAAGCCGCCCGCCGCCTATGGCGCGGCGGTCACCAGCCGGCGCGCGCTTGCAGCAGCCGCAAGCGGCCCTCGAGGCGGGTCAGATTGTCCCCTGCCGTCCCGTAGCCGTTCAAGGTAGCGTGCGCGGCCTCCCAGAACAGGGTCGAGACCTGCGCATATTGCGACCCGGTCACCGCCGATGGCCGCGCGACCGCGTCCGCGAGCACCTTGGCGAGGTCGGCAAAGAACGGGTTCGCGGCCAGGACCTCCGGATCCTGGTAGAGGCTGGCGATGGTCGGCGCGAACGAGCCCTGGATCGCGCGCCGCTTCTGCTCGGCGGGGCTGGTCAGATAGCGCACGAAGTCGATCGCCGCCGCCTGGTTCTTGGAGTGCTTGGAGACCGCGAGCTGCCAGCCGCCGAGCACGGCGCTGTGGCGGCCATGGGCGCCGCCCTTGGGCAGCGGCGCGACGCCGACCTTGCCCTTGAGCGGGCTGTCGTCCGCCTGCAGCAGCGACCAGGCATAGGGCCAGTTGCGCATGAAGACCGCGTTGCCGCGCTCGAAGGTGATCCTCGCGTCCTCCTCGACGAACTGGGTGACCCGGGGTGGTGCGATCGTCCCGACCCAGGCGGCGGCCGCGCCGAGGGCGAGCGCAGCGGCCGGGTTGTCGACCGTGATCTGGCCCTTGCGATCGACGATCGTGCCGCCGCCATAGGCGTTGATCCACTCGAGCGCGTTGCAGGTCAGGCCCTCGTAGGCCTGGCCCTCGAACACCAGGCCCCAGAGGTCGGGGTGGCCGGCCGCGCGCTCGGCCTCCTGGATCATGAGCGCGGTGTCGGCGAGCTCGGCCCAGGTCTGCGGCACCGGCGCGCCATACTTGGCCAGCAGATCCTTCCGGTAGTAGAGCATGCCCGCGTCGGTGAACCAGGGCATGGCGACCAGGCGGCCGTCGACCGTGTTGTTGGCGACGATCGCCGGCAGGTGCTGGTCCAGCACTTCGGGCGCGATCTCCGGCCCCAGGTCGACCAGCTCGCCGGCAAGCGCGCTCGGCCAGATCACGTCGATCTCGAGGACGTCGAGGCTGGGGTCGCCACGGCCGAGCAGGTCGAGATATTGGAAATAGCGCTCGTTGCTGCGCTCGGGGCCGCGGACGACCTTGACGCTGTTGCCGCTCTCGGCCGCCCAGGCGTCGGCGGCCTCCTGACAGAGGCGCATCTCCATGTCCTGGGCGCCGCAGGACAGCGTGATCTCGGCCGCGGCGGCGGGCAGCGCGCCCAGCAGCGACGCGGCCAACAGCACAGGGCGAAGCGTTGCCGAGCAGATTCCGAGCCTCATGATCGCCTCCCTGCATCGACCTCGGAGCCGGTTCATCTGGAAGTGTAGCATGGCGCTGGCGGGATCGCGAAGCCGACGCGCATCGGAAGGCGCTTCGGTTGTGGCCGGGCCGGGACTTGGCTAGCTTCGGGGGCCGCGAGCCGGTCGTCGCTCGCGAGGGGGATCGAGGATGCCGCAGACCACTCCGATCGGCGTCATCGGGCTCGGCGCCATGGGCGCCGGCATGGCCGCCAACCTGCTGCGCGCCGGGTTTGCTGTGACCGGCTTCGACCTCAAGCAGGCGGCGCTCGAGAAGCTGGTCGAGCAGGGTGGCCAGGCCGCGGCGAGCCCGCGCGCCGCGGCCGAGGGCGCCGCCGTGCTGGTCGTCATGGTGGTCAACGACGCCCAGGTGGAGGCGGTGCTCTTCGGCACCGGCGGGGCGCTGGAAGCGCTGCCCGAGGGGGCCACGGTCGTCCTTTCGAGCACGGTGCCGGCGGGTTATGTGCGCGGCCTCGGCGAGCGCCTCGCGGCGCGCGGTTGTCTCCTCCTCGACGCGCCGGTGAGCGGCGGCGCGGTCGGCGCCGAGGCCGGCCAGCTCACGATCATGGCCTCGGGGCCGGAAGCGGCGTTCGCAGCCGCCGGGGCGGCGCTCGACGCCTGCGCCAAGCAGGTCTATCGCCTGGGCGACGCACCCGGGATCGGCTCGACGGTCAAGGCCGTGAACCAGCTGCTCGCCGGCATCAACCTGGTGACCGCGGCCGAAGGCATGGCGTTCGGGGTGGCGCTCGGCGCCGATCCCAAGGTGCTCTACGACGTGATCCGGGGTGCTGCCGGCGGCAGCTGGATGTTCGAGAACCGGGTGCCGCACATGCTGGCGGACGACTACACGCCCAGGAGCGCGGTCGATATCTGGGTCAAGGACCTGGGCCTCGTGCTCGACACCGGCAAGGCGCTGAAGATGCCGCTGCCGATGGCGGCGGCCGCCTATCAGGTGGTGATGATGGCCGCGGCGCGGGGCCTCGGGCCGATCGACGACGCGGGCTTCGTCAAGGTCTATGAGAGCTTCACCGGGGCCAAGGTCGCCGGCCCCAAGCGCGGAGACAAGGCAGAATGAACCGGGTGGCGCGCAGATCGAAGCCTTCGGGTCGAATCGCGGTCGGGATCGGCCTCGCCGTGAGCGCGCTCGCCGCCGGTCTGATGGCGGGCTGTGCCCAAAACGAACCCACCCGGCAGCGGCTGACGGTCGCTCCGGACCCGGTCGACTGCGCCGACGGTACGCCCGGAACCTGCGTCAGCATCACCGATACAGCCGGCGACGTGTGGATCACGAGGCCTGGCGAGATCACGGGCTTCACCTACGAGCCGGGGTTCACTTACGAGCTGCTGGTCGAGGAGCCTTCACAGGTCAGCGAGGTCGAAGCCCCCGAGTTGCCGCGCCTGACGCTGATCCAAGTCGTGAGCAAGCAAGCGGGTGGCGCCTCCGAGCAGAGCCTGACCGGACGCCTCGACCAGGGCGAGTGGTTGCTTGCGAACGTCAGCCCCAGCGATCACGCCGCAGCCCAATGGGCGGCCAGTCGAATCACCGCCAGGTTCGACCTCGGCGCCGGCCGCATGTCCGGTTTCGCCGGCTGCAACGACTACTTCGCCTCGCTCACCGTCACCGGCGAGCAGATCCAGGTGTCCGAGCCCGGTTCGACCCGGAAAGCCTGCGCACCGCAGACGGTCATGGACCTCGAGCAGGAATATCTGACGCGGATCGCCAGAGCCACGGCCTTCGCCGTCACGCCAGGCCAGTTGGAGCTCTCCTTGTCCGACGGCAGTGGCATGGAGTTCCACAGCGCCGTCGCCAAGTAGCCGTGCTGCTGCCGGATGGCAGTCCATCGGTGCCACTGGCGACCAGCCCGCGGGGCTAGCCGACGTTCGGCTCCCAGGCGCCGTCGACGAAATAGGCCTCGTCCTCGCCCGGCCAGGGCGGCATGGTGACCGCGACCGCGGCGAGCGGCTGCTCGCCGTCGTTCCTGAGCTGGAACCAGGTCCCGGTCGGGATCGCGATCGAGACGCCCGGCGCCACATCGACGATCTCCGAGCGCTCGCCCAACCGGCGCCACATCCGGCCTTTGCCGGTCAGAAAATACCAGACCTCCTCGACGGTCCGATGGGCGACGGCGTGCCCGGTCTGCCCTGGGCCGAGGGTGAAGTGCGCCATGCTGCCGCGCGGGCCACTCGCGAAAATCCGCACCTCGCAGCCGTCCGGCGCGATCACGTCAGTCTCTCCGCCAAGGGCTTTGGTCGCGAACTCGGTCATCGTCTGCGGCCTAGATGCTACTGTCCGTGTAGATCGCGGCGAAGGGGATCGCGACCGCCACCGCCTCGAGCGCGAGCGTGGCGTCGCCGATCAGATGCTCGACTTCCCACTTGGCCCCTCGCCGCCGCCAGATCACGACGTGACGTTGCTCGCTCGACACCAGGACGATCTCCTGCACGGATTCGATCTGGCTGTAGTCGTAGGCCTTGCGCCCGCGATCACGCTCGATGGTCGAGGGCGACAGCACCTCGATCACGACGACGGGATTGGGAATCAGCCTGGTGCCCGGCTCGACGGGCGTGCAGCTGACGACGATGTCGGCCTCATAGAAGGTATCGTTCCGATCGGGGCGCTCGATCCCCGCTTCACCGCCAGCGTAGCAGGGGGCCTTCGAGCCTCGACTTGAGCTCGAAGCCGAGGTTTACGACGATGATCGAATGGTCGGCGCCGACCGGCGCCATCGCGACCGGGTGGCCGGCGATCAGCTCGTAGCGCTGATCGCTGCCGTCGTCCCATTCCAGGAACTCGGCCACGGTCATCCGTTTCGTGGCTGCATCCGTCATGGTCCTCACTCTACGCCGGAACGGCTCACCACAGCTACCCGATGTTGCCGCCGAGCTCGTCCTCGATGTGGGCGCGGATGATCTCACCGACATCGGCATCGGGCTCGAAACCCATCTGACGCCCGCGCCTGGCATCGAACCGGGCCGGCCAGCCGGCAACGATCTTCTGGATCACCGGGTCGGGCCGCCATTGGATCCGGCCCGCCACCCGCGCGCCCGCGATCTCGGCGAGCGCGTCGACGATCTGGCCGATCGAGACCGTAATCCCGGGCAAGGTCAGCATCCGGGTCATGCCGAAGGCCGCCGAAGGCAGCTCGAAGGCGTGGGTCAGCGCCCGGATCACCCGGCGCGGCGAGAGGATGTACATCTCGGCCTCGCGCTCGACCGGGCAGACCGCCTCCTGACCGGCGAGCGGCTCGCGGACGATCGAGCTCGCGAAGGTCGAGGCGGCCTTGTTGGGCTTGCCCGGGCGGACCACGATGGTCGGCAGGCGGAGCGCCCGGCCGTCGACGAAGCCCTTGCGGCCGTAGTCGTTGAGCAGCAGCTCGCCGGCGGCCTTCTGGGCGCCGTAGGAGGTCTGGGGGGTCAGGATCGTGCCGTCGTCCAGGACCGGCGGCATCTCGCCGCCATAGACCGCGACCGAGCTCGCGAACACGAGGCGGATCGGCTCGGGCAACGCCCGGCAGGCCTCGAGGACGTGACGCGTGCCGTCGAGGTTGACCCGATAGCCGAGGTCGAAGTCCTGCTCGGCATTGGCGCTGACGATCGCTGCCAGATGGAACACGCCATCGGTGCGCGGTCCGATCAGTGCCTTGACCGCGGCCGGGTCGGTGATGTCGCCGGCGACCGTCTCGAGGCGCGGATCGTCGGGCAGGCCATCCGCCTCGACCACGTCGAACAGCGTGATCGTCCGGATCGACTGCACGGTGCCGTCCCGGTCCATCAGCGTGCCGCGGGCTAGGAGGGCGCGCGCGAGCTTCTTGCCGATGAAGCCGGCGCCGCCGGTGATCACGATGCGCATCGGAGCCTCCCTCGAAGATGCCAGCGCCGCCGGCCAATTTGGACTTGGCGCAGCCCGGGGCGACTGCGCTAGAAAGAACCGGACGCTACCATAGAGCAGCGGATCGCCCATGTCGCTCCTGCCAAAGCCACTGTTGTTGGGCTGCATCGCCGACGACTTCACCGGGGCCACCGACCTCGCGAGCATGCTGGTACGCCAGGGGATGGCGACGGTGCAGCTGATCGGCGTCCCGGGCGCCGAGGTCGATCCGGGCGATGCGCAGGCGGTCGTGGTCGCCCTCAAGTCGCGCACCATCCCGGCCGACGTCGCGATCGAGCAGTCGCTGGCGGCGCTCGGGTGGCTGCGCGCGCGCGGCGCCGAGCAGATCCTGTTCAAGTACTGCTCGACCTTCGATTCCACCGACGAGGGCAACATCGGGCCGGTCAGCGAGGCGCTGCTGGACGCGCTCGGCGCCGACCTGACGATCGCCTGCCCGGCGCTGCCCGAGAACGGCCGGAGCGTCTATCTGGGCCATCTGTTCGTGGGCGAGCAGCTGCTCTCGGACAGCCACATGCGGCACCATCCGCTGACGCCGATGACCGACAGCAATCTGGTGGCCGTGCTCCAGCGCCAGAGCCGGTCCCCGGTCGGGCTGTTGCCCTATGCCGTCGTCGATCGCGGGCCGGACGCGATCCGGGCGCGCCTCGCCGAGCTCCGCGGGCAGGGCATCCGGCAGGTGATCGCCGATGCGCTCTCCGAGCGGCATCTGATCGATCTCGGCGCCGGTGCTGCCGATCTCGCGCTGATCACCGGCGGCTCGGGTATCGCGATGGGCCTGCCGGCGAATTCCCGGCGCCGGGGCCGGCTCGACGAATCGCGGCCGGCGGACGCGCTGCCGCACATCGAGGGCCATGCCGCGATCCTCTCGGGCAGCTGCTCGGCCGCGACGCTGGCGCAGGTCGAGCGCCACCGTGCCGCCGGCCGCCTCGCGATGGCGCTGGATCCGGTCCGCCTGGCCGAGGACAGCGGCGAGATCGAGCACGCGCTCGCCTTCGCCGAGCGCCACATGGGCCAAGGACCGATCCTGTTCACCTCCTCGGCACCGCCCGAGGAGGTCGCCAAGGTCCAGGCGCGGCTCGGGCGCGGGCGCGCCGGTGCCGTGGTCGAGAGCGCGATGGCGGCGATCGCGCGCGGCCTGATCGCGCAGGGCGTCCGCCGGCTGGTGGTCGCGGGCGGCGAGACCGCGGGTGCCGTGGTCGAGGCGCTCGGCGTCCAGGCGCTCAAGATCGGCCCGCCGATCGATCCGGGCGTGCCCTGGACCTTGAGCCTCGGTCAGCCGGAGCTGCTGCTGGCGCTCAAGTCCGGCAATTTCGGTGCGCCCGATTTCTTCATCAAGGCGTTCGAGCGGGCACCCTGAGTCCGATGACCGACGCGAAGCTGCGGGAGGCCATCGCCGGGTTCGGCGCTTTCCTGACCGATCGGGGCCTGGCCCACGGCAGCACCGGCAACATCAGCGTCCGGCTCGACGATGGCTGGCTGATCACGCCGACCAACTCGCGTCTCGGCCGGCTCGATCCGGCGCGGATCGCGAGGCTCGACCCTGATGGCCGCCTGCTCGACGGCGATCCGCCGTCCAAGGAGGCATTCCTGCACCGGTGCGTCTATGAGATGCGACCCGGCGCGCGGGCGATCGTCCATCTGCACTCGACCCACTCGGTCGCGGTGTCGTGCCTGGCCGGCATCGATGCCGACGACGTGCTGCCGCCGCTCACCGCCTACTACGTCATGCGGGTCGGCCGGCTGCCGCTGATTCCCTATTTTCCGCCGGGCGACGAGCGGCTCGCGGCCGCGGTCCGCGAGGTCGCCGCCCGGCACGCCGCGGTCCTGCTCGCCAACCACGGCCCGGTGGTCGCGGCGGGCAGCCTGGACGCTGCGGTCGCTGCGGTCGAGGAGCTCGAGGCCACGGCCAAGCTGTTCCTGCTGCTGCGGGGGCACGCGGTCCGGCCGCTCACGGCGGCCGAGGTCCTGGAGCTCGAGGCCCGCTTTCCCCGTCCCTGACCCCTGACCGTCGACGGTCAAAAGACGTCTAAAAGTCATCCGAGTTGAACGGCGGTCTGTTCTGTGCAGGACCTGCCCGGCGCGCGGATTTACCGGGGCGTGGCACGCTCGACCGGATCGAGGACAATCAATCGTGCAAAAAGGTTCAAGTCGTGCTTGACGGCGGCAGCGGACTGCAGTAGTGTGCAGACCCGTTCACCAAAGTGATGCAGGCTTGGGAGGACAAGACTGCTGTGCGCGCCAGGCGAGGGAAAAAGCTGGCCACCCGTGTCACGGTCAGCGTCGATGAGCGGGACTACGAGCAACTGTCGGCGCTGGCCGAAGAGCATCGTGTGTCCCTCGCCTGGCTCGTGCGTTATGCGGTCGGCGATTTTTTGGAGCGCTACCGGCAACACCAGCTCGAGCTGCCGCTCGAGTTGACCAGTCGACGCCGCTAGCGGTTGGTTGCCGACGGCTTGTGTTCACCTGGCATCGCCGGGGTGGTTTCGGGTTTGCCCGGACGCCCCGGTGGTCCAGGTGGTCTGCGCGGTCCCGGGTCGGCGATCACCTCGACCACGTGGCCCCGGGGCAGGCTCCTCGTGCCACCGAGGCCAGGCGGCTCGGGTTCCCCGGGGGCGGGGCGCGGATGGTGGGCGCCGTCCAGACGCGGCGGGCTCAACGCTCCCCGCACCGGGCCTGGGACGGCGGTTCGAGCGCGCGCCGCGGGGGGCGAAATCTGTGGCATTCCGCGCGCATTTGGCCTAAGAAGCCCTGGGCATCCGTCGGATGGTGAATGCCCGACAACCAGGGAGGATCCCCATGCAGTGGCGTACGCCCAAGATCGTTGAGATTGCCTGCGGCTGCGAGATCAACGCCTATTTCCCAGCTGACCTCTGAGCCGGCCGCCCTGCCGGCGGCAGCACGTCTTGGGCAGTGATGCGCATCATTGTTCTGGGCGCCGCCGCCGGCGGCGGCTTTCCGCAGTGGAACAGCGCCTGCCCGGTCGGGCAGCGCGCGTGGCGAGGTGACCCGGCGGCCCGCTGGCGCACTCAGTGCTCGCTCGCGATCAGTGTCGACGGCAAGGACTGGGCATTGCTCAACGCCGCTCCCGATCTGCGCCAGCAGATCCTGGCGACAGCGGCGTTGCATCCCAAAGTGGCGCCGCGCCATAGCCCGATCCGGGCGGTCGTGCTGACCAATGGCGATGTCGATCACGTTGCGGGCCTGCTCTGTCTGCGTGAGAGTCAGGCGTTCGACCTGTTCGCGACCGGTGCGATCCTCGAGGTTCTCGCCCAAAACCCGATTTTCGACGTGTTGAACCCGAGCTACGTGACCCGACATCGATTGCGCCTCGAGCAGCCGGCCGAAGTCCTGCCAGGGCTCCGGGTGGTACCGTTCGCGGTGCCCGGCAAGGTGGCCCTCTATCTCGAGGACGAGACGCTCAACGTCGGCGCCCTGACCGAGGACACGATCGGGCTCGAGCTGCACGGCGAGAACGGTGCCCGCGCCTGCTTCGTGCCGGGCTGCGCGCGGGTCACGGCCGAGCTCGCCGAACGGCTCGAGGGGGCAAATCTGCTGTTGTTCGACGGCACGCTCTGGACCGACGACGAGATGATCTCGAGCCAGACCGGGGTCAAGACCGGGGCGCGCATGGGCCACATCGGCGTCTCGGGCCCCGATGGCTCGCTCAGTGCGCTCGAAGGGCTGGCGCTCGGCCGCCGGATCTATCTGCACATCAACAACACCAATCCGATCCTGCTCGAGGACTCGCCGCAGCGCGCGGAGGTCACGGCCGCCGGCTGGGAGGTCGCCTACGACGGCATGGAGATCGAGCTGTGACCCAGATCCTGAGCCCGCATGAGCTGGAAGCGGCCCTCCGCCAGATCGGCGAGGAGCGCTATCACTGGAACCACCCGTTCCACATCGCCATGAAAGGGGGCGAGCTGACCAAGGCGCAGCTCCAGGCCTGGGCGCTCAATCGCTACTACTACCAGGCCCAGATCCCGATCAAGGACGCGACCCTGCTCGCCCGGATGGACGATCCCGACATGCGCCGCGCCTGGCGTCAGCGGATCATCGACCACGACGGCGAGCGGGCGGGCGAGGGCGGCATCGAGCGTTGGCTCAAGCTGACCGGCGGACTGGGGTTGGATCGTGACTATGTGGTCTCGACTGAGGGGCTCTTGCCGGCGACCCGCTTCGCGGTCCAGGCCTACGTCCAGTTCGTGCGCGAGCGGCCGCTGCTCGAGGCGATCGCGTCGTCGCTGACCGAGATGTTCTCGCCCAAGATCATCGCCGACCGGGTCTCGGGCATGCTCGCGAGCTATGACTTCGTCAGCCGGCAGACGCTCGCTTACTTCGAAAAACGGCTCAGCCAGGCGCCGCGCGATGCCGATTTCGCCCTCGACTACGTCAAGCGCGAGGCCAAGGGCCCGGAGCAGCAGCAGGCGGTGCTGGCGGCGCTGCGCTTCAAATGCGACGTCCTCTGGGTGCAGCTCGACGCGCTCGAGCACGCCTACGTCGTGCCGGGCCGCATCCCGCCCGGCGCCTTCGATCCGGAAACTCTATGAGCGAACGCGTCGAGGTCCGCGCCGAGCTGGTGCCGGCGCTGCCGCGCGGCGTCAAGCTGCGCTTCGATCAGGCGCGCCAAGCCTGGGTGCTGCTCGCCCCGGAGCGGGTGCTGATGCCCGATCCGATCGCGGTCGAGATCCTCAAGCGCTGCGACGGCAAGGCGAGCGTCGCCGCCGTGATCGACGACCTGGCTGCGACCTTCGCGGCCGAGCGCGCGCAGATCGAGAGCGACGTGACGGTCTTCCTCCAGGATCTCGCCGACAAAGGCATGGTCACGCTCGGCGAGCCTTGAGGGCAGAACCCGCACGGGGTCAGCGCCCCATGAGCTGCCCGGCGATCGCTGGCTGGCGCAGGGCCGCAGCCGGTGCCTGGTCGGGCAAGGGCGCCGCGGCGGCTTGGTGTGCCGCCAGGACGAACCGGCCGAACTCGATGAAGTCCGATGGGCGCGGCGAGGAGCTGCGCCAGGCGAGGCCGATCGTGCGGAATGGCACGGGCGGCGTGAACCGCACGACCCGGAGGCGCGAATGGACGCCGGCCTCGACCGGCAGCGCCAGATCCGGGAGGATCGTGGCGCCATAGCCGGCGACCACCATCTGGACCACCGTCGCGAGGCTGCTCGCCCGAAAGTCGTCGGCCTGGTTGGCGCCCGCGGCGTGGCAGAGGCTGAGCGCCTGATCGCGCAGGCAGTGGCCCTCCTCCAGCAGCAGCAGCCGCTCGGCGAGCAGATCCTTCTGGGCGACCGCGGCGCGCCTGGCGAGCGCATGGCTCTCGGCGACCGCGAGGTTGAACGCGTCGTCGAACAGCGGCTGGGTCGCGACGTCGTCCCGCCCGACCGGCAGCGCCAGGATCAGGAGGTCGAGCTCACCCGCGGCCAGGGCCTCGAGCAGCCGCTCGGTCTGGCTCTCACGCAGCGACAGCTGCAGGTCCGGATAGGTCGCGTGCAGCCGCGGCAGGACCTGGGGCAGGAGATAGGGGCCGATGGTCGGGATCACGCCGAGGCGGAGCGGCCCGGCGAGCACCCGATCGCGGTGGCGCGGGAGGTCGACCAGATCCTGGACCGCCAGCAGAAGCGCGCGTGCGCGCCGGGCCACCTCCTGCCCGGCGGTGGTCAGGAGCACGCCGCCCGGGGTCCGCTCGACCAGGGCCACGCCGAGCGTCGCCTCGAGCTCGCGGATCTGCATGCTCATCGCCGGCTGGGTGACCTGACAACGTTCGGCGGCGCGGCGGAAATGCCGGGTCTCGGCGAGCGCCACGAAGTAGCGCAGCTGCTTGAGGGTCGGCACCATCACGCGGGCGCGCTCATCGAGTCCGCCCGGGCGTGCGGCGCTCGCGAGCACGAGCAGCTCAGGCCAGAGCCTACGATCGCGGGTGCTAGAAGCGACATTCGGTCTGGGGTTGGTCGACCCCGAGGGTGTCGAGATCGGTGGTGGGATAGAGGGACTGCTCGAACAGCGCCGTTGCAATGACCGCGTCGGCGGTGTGCGAGACGATGGGTTGCCGCAGCCGGTTGTCCCAGGACCGGAAGCTGCTGGGCGGGCCCTCGTACATGTCGAACCTGAGGTCATCGCCCTTCAGATAGGCCTCGACCGCGGCGAGATCGGCCGAGCGCGTCCGGGCGGCCTCGACCACGATTCGCAATCCGGCCCAGGCCGCCCAGTCATGGCTGGTCATCCGCCGCCTGGCGTCGCGCTCGAAGCGTTGATTGAGCTGGGGCGCGCCGTAGCGCTCGAACGCCCAGCACCAGGCGCCGGACACCAGTCCGACGCTGCCGACCAGCGGCCGCGGCAGCGCGACCTGGTAGGGAAATAGCGCCCGAAGTCGCCCTCGGTATCGGCGGCCACGACCGCATCGTAGTCGGGTCCCGAGGTGAGGAGCGCGATGTTGTTCTGCTCGCGCTGGCGCGGATCCTTGGTCGGAACGAGCTCGCGGGTCTCGACGACCTTGGCGCCGAAGCCGGTCGGCGAGCGCGCATAGGAGTCCGCAAGAGTATGATCCTCGGGGCGCGGACCCCGCAGGAGGACGATCTTTCTGCCACCGCTTGACCACGGCGTATCGGGCCAGCGCGTCGGTCAGCATCGCCAGGCTGGGCGCGACGTGGAACAACTGGGGCGCGCAGCCGGCGCCGCGCTGTTGAAGTAGCGAAAGGGATTGCCCATCCGCCGAGGCTACAGACCGCCCCTCCAGGGCTCAAGCCAATTTGCACTGACAAGGCTCTTTCCCGTTCGGAGGTTGCGTGCCATAGGTAGCCCTTGGGGCATGGGCGCGCCAAGCGCTCGGTGTCCCCAGAAGCCAACAATGGGAGGCAACAATGCGTCAGCTGCTAATGTGCTCGGCGGCGATCGTTGCGCTCGCTTGCGGCCAAGGAGTCGCCCGAGCCGACGACAATCAGTCGAAGCTGGAGAACATGCAGGCCACGGGCACTGGCATGGCGGCGTTCGACTACGTGCCGCAGACCGGCGCCTACGCCGACCAGCTTCGCAAGAACCTCGAGCAGATCAAGCTGCCGCCGGGCTTCAAGATCAACCTCTACGCGGTTGTGCCGGACGCCCGGCACATGGCCGTCGGGCCGCAGGGCGTCGTCACCTTCGTCGGGACGCGGAAGGACGCGGTCTGGGCAGTCACTGATCGCAACAAGGACGGGACCGCCGACGAGGTGAAGCGGTTCGCGCCTTCGCTCACCTTTGTGATCCCGAACGGTGTCTGCTTCTCTAAGGACGGGTTCCTATACATCGCCGAGCGCAATCGCGTCCGCGTCTTCCCCGCGGCGGAATTTTTCTACGAGAGCCCCGACGTGGCCGTCGGTGATGTCGTCAAGGAAGGGGAGCTCATCCCCGGCGCCGACGAATCCTACAATCACACCGCCCGGGTATGCGCGGTCGGCCCGGACAAGAAGCTCTACATCCAGCTCGGGCAGCCGTTCAACGTGCCGTCGAAGGACAAGATCGAGACGTTCAAGCAGCTTGGCGTCGGCGGCATCATCCGCATGGACCAGGACGGGTCCAACCGTGAGGTCTATGCCACCGGGCTACGCAATCCGGTCGGGTTCGACTTCAATCCGACGACCGGGGAGCTGTGGACCAACGACAATCAGGTCGACGGCATGGGTGACGACATCCCGCCTGGCGAGCTCAATGTTATCACCGGCCCGGGCCAGGAGTTCGGGTTCCCATGGTATGGCGGTGGCCATGTCCGCACCAAAGAGTACATGGACAGCGAACCGCCCGCGGACGCGGTGTTCCCAGTCGTGGAGACGATTGCGCATGCCGCCGATCTCGGGATGGTGTTCTACACGGGCAGCAAGTTCCCAGAGCGCTACAAAAAGGGTGTGTTCACCGCCCAGCATGGCTCCTGGAATCGCACGGTTCCCGCGGGCGCCAGGGTCCTGTTTACGCCGCTCAACGACGACGGCACGGCAGGGGACCAGGAGGAGTTTGCGGCAGGCTGGCTGACCAAAGACGGCGAGTATATCGGCAGGCCGGTCGCTCTCACCCAGTTGCACGATGGCTCGCTGCTCGTCTCCGACGATTTCGCGGGGGCGGTCTACCGCATCTCCTACGGTGACTGAATGACGTCAGGGCGGGAACAAGGGCGCGGGTCCGTCAGCATGCACCTCGGCATTGTCATTGGCTGTGTGCTGCTGGCCATGCTCCCTGTTCCTGCCAGCGCCGCCGATATGGCGGCGGTTGCCGCCGGCAAGAAGAAGGCCGCAATCTGCGCGGTCTGTCACGGGCTCGACGGGCTCAGCAGGAATCCCGAGGCGCCCAATCTCGCCGGCGACAATGCCGACTACCTCATCAAGCAACTGAAGGCGTTCCAGGACGGGACGCGCCAGCACGAGCAGATGTCGATCGTGGCCAAGGGCCTCAGCGACAGCGACGTGGCCAACGTGGCCGCTTGGTATTCCAGCATCAAGGTTACGGTCGAGATGCCGCAACCGTGACGACGGCTGGTCGAGGCGGGCGCGCTCGGCCAGCTGCACAACCTTCAGAGCAACCACACCTAGGCCGCGCGGAAGCGTCCGAAGTCCCAGTCCTTGCCCGGCGCGGCGGCGAACAGCGATCTCGTGTAGTCGTCCCTGGGATGGGCGAAGACCTCGCCGACCGGGCCGTATTCCACGACCCGTCCCTGGTGCATCACCGCGATCGTGTCGCAGACCTGGGCCGCCACCCGGAGGTCGTGGGTGATGAACAGCATCGCGAGCTCGAGGCGCTTGCGGATGTCCTCGAGCAGCGCCAGCACCTGGGCCTGGACCGAGACGTCGAGCGCCGAGACCGCCTCGTCGGCGATCAGTAGATCCGGCTCCATGGCGAGCGCGCGGGCGATGCAGATCCGCTGCCGCTGGCCACCCGAGAACTGGTGCGGGAAGCGGCCGAGCGCCTCGGGATCGAGGTTGACCAGCGCCATCAGCGAGCGCGCCCGGTCGAGCGCGGCGCTGCGCGAGAGACCGTAGTTCATCGGCCCCTCAAGGATCGAGGCGCCGATCGTGCGGCGCGGGTTGAGCGATCGGTAGGGATCCTGGAAGACGATCTGCACCCGGCGCCGGAAGGGATGCAGCCGGCGCCGTCCGAGCCGCCCGATTGGCTGCTCATCGAGAAAAATCTCGCCGGCGCTCGGATCGATCAGGCGGGCGATGCAGCGGGCCACGGTCGACTTGCCCGAACCGGATTCGCCGACGAGGCCGAGGGTCTCGCCGCGCCGGACCGCGATCGAGACCCGGTCGGCGGCGCGCACCTCGCGGCGGGCGCCGAACCAGCCGCTCCGGTAGACCTTGGTGAGCTCCTCGGTGCGCAGCACGGTCGTGGCCTCGGCGACCCGCGGCCGCTCGCGGGGCGCCAGGCTCGGCACCGCGCCGATCAGCATCCGGGTGTAGGCGTGGCGCGGCTCCCGGAGCACCTGCCCGGTCGCGCCGAGCTCGACCACCCGGCCCGCCTGCATGACCGCGACCCGATCGGCGATCTCGGCGACCACACCGAAGTCGTGGGTGATGAACAGGACCGCGGTCGCGTGCTCCCGCTGCAGGGTTTTGATCAGGTGGAGGATCTGCGCCTGGGTGGTGACGTCGAGGGCGGTGGTCGGCTCGTCGGCGATCAAGAGCGCCGGCTCCAGCACCAGCGCCATCGCGATCATGATGCGCTGGCGCTGGCCGCCCGAGAGCTGATGCGGATAGGCGTGGACGAGGGCCGCCGGCTCGGGCAGCTGGACCTCGGCCATGACCTTGAGGATGCGCTCGAGGCGTGCGGAGGGATCGAGCCGGGTGTGGGCGGCCAGCACCTCGTCGATCTGGGCGCCGCAGCTCATGACCGGGTTGAGCGCGGTCATCGGCTCCTGGAAGATCATCGCCATGCGCGTGCCGCGGAGATCGCGCAGGCGCGTCTCGCTCAGCCGCAGCAGGTCCTCGCCCTGGAGCCGGATGCGGCCCGCGACCGGCCGCAGCTGGCCCTTTGGCAGCAGGCCCATGATGCTGTGGGCGGTCACCGACTTGCCCGAGCCGGACTCGCCGACCAGGCAGAGGATTTCCCGCGCCGCCACCCTGAGGCTCACGTCCTCGATCGCGTGACGGCGATCGGCGCCCGCGGGCAGCTCGACCGTGAGCCGTTCCAGCTCGAGGACGTTCGCCTCGTCCGGCGCGCTCACGCTTCCGCTCCGCCGCCCAGCCACGGCAGCTGCTAGATCCGCTGCTCGAGGCGCGGATCGAGGGTGTCGCGCAGGCCGTCGCCGAGCACGTTCACCGCGAGCACGGTGAGCGCCAGAAAAATCCCGGGAAACAGGATGTTGTGGGGAAAAACCTGGAACAGCACGCGGCCCTCGGCCATGATGTTGCCCCAGGTCGGGGTTTCGGGCGGGATGCCGGCGCCGAGAAACGACAGAATCGCCTCGACCAGGATCGCGGACGCGCAGACGTAGGTGCCCTGGACGATCAGGGGCGCGATCGTGTTCGGGAGCACGTGGCGGATCAGGATCAGGGGCGTTGCGCGTGCCGAGTGCGATCGCCGCCTCGACGTAGGGCTCCTCGCGGACCGAGAGCACGATCGAGCGCACCAGGCGGACCACCCGGGGAATCTCCGGGATCGCGATCGCGATCAGCACGGTCGAAAGGCCGCCGCCCCAGAGCGACACCAGGCCGATCGCGAGCAGGATCGAGGGGATCGCCATCAGGCCGTCCATCACGCGCATGACGATCGCGTCCAGCCAGCGGAAGTAGCCCGCGACCAGGCCGATCGCGAGCCCGACCGCGACGCTCAGCGCCGCGACCGCGACGCCCACGATCAACGACACCCGGGCGCCGTAGATCACGCGGCTGTAGACGTCGCGGCCGAGGCTGTCGGTGCCCATCCAGTGCACCCAGAGGACCTCCTGTCCGCCCGGGAGGTCGACCGTGCTCGCGGTGCCGGGCGTGAGGTTGCGATCGGCTCGGATCGATCGCGGCCGGGTCGAGGGTGCCGAGCACCGGCGCCAGCAGTGCCACCAGCATCATCGCGACCAGGACCCCGCCGCCGAACAGCACGCCCGGGTGGCGCAGCAGCTGACGCCAGCGGCTCGGGGCCCGGGCCGCCGCCCCGGCCTGATCGAGCAGGGCGTCCGCGCGCGCGGCGCTCAATAGCGGATCCTCGGGTCGAGCAGGGTATAGCTCAGATCGATCAGCAGGTTGATCAGGACGTAGACGAACGAGAACAGGAGGATCACGGCCTGGATGGTCGGGTAGTCGCGGGCGAGCACGGCGTCCACGGTCAGGCGGCCGAGGCCCGGGATGTTGTAGACGCTCTCGGTGACCACGACGCCGCCGATCAGAAGGGCGATGCCGATGCCGATCACGGTCACGATCGGCACGGCCGCGTTGCGGAGCGCGTGGCGCATCAGCACGACCCGGTTGGAGAGGCCCTTGGCGTAGGCGGTCCGGATGTAGTCCTCGCCCAGGACCTCGAGCACGCTCGCGCGCGTGATCCGGGCGATCAGCGCGATGTAGATCACGGAAAGCGTGATCCCGGGCAGGATCAGACGGTAGAGGAACGGCCAGAGGCCGCCCGCGAGGCTGCGATAGCCCTGGACCGGGAACAGCTTGATCTCGATCGCGAAGACGTAGATCAGAAGATAGCCGAGCACGAACACCGGCACCGAGAAGCCGAGCACCGAGAAGGCCATCACCAGGCGGTCGATCCAGCCGCCGTGCTTGTAGGCGGCGAGCACGCCGAGCGGCACGGCGATCGCGATCGTGATGATCATGGTCACGGTCGCGAGCGCCAGCGTCGGCCCGATCCGCTGACCGATCAGCTCGGCGACCTCCGCCTTGAAGAAGAAGGATTCGCCGAGGTCGCCCCGGAGCAGCTTGCCGAGCCAGATCAGGAACTGCACGAAGATCGGCTGGCTGAGCCCGAGCTGGTCGCGGATCGCCGCGATCTGCGCCCCGGTCGCGTTGTCGCCGGCGATGATCGCCGCCGGATCGCCCGGCGTCAGGCGCAGCATCAGGAACACGAACACCGCCACCATGGCGAGCACGGGGATGGTGGCGAGCAGGCGGCGGGCGACGAAGGCGAGCATGATCCGCGCCGGATCTCTAATGCCAGGCGTTGCGCAGGAGCCGCCCCCGGTCACGACCGGGCTGCCCCGCTGCCCGACCGCTCAGGCCGGGTGCCGACGGTCGAGAGCGCCAGGCCGAACGTCGGGACCGGCGCCGGCGCCGCTCATGGCCACAGCCGCCGGGAAACAGCATAGTCCCGCGCCGGGACCGGCAGGCCCGTCGTTCCCGGTCGGTAGGGTAACCGGTCGTTAGCGACTGCTCGCTAGCGTTGGCTTCGGCCGGTCCATGCGATCCTGGGAGCCTCCGCCGCCGTCGGCGGCTTCGCGCGGCACGGATTGCCACGGTCGCATGGACCATCGACGGTCGACATGTGAGCGGCCAATGGTTGACGAAAGGTTAACGGCAGGGCCGCGTGCTCGACCATGGGATCCAAGCATCGGCTCGGGCGCCGCTTGGTGCGCGGGCGAGTTTCGGGCCGAGGAGGCCGGGCTCGGTAACCCGACGTTAACCATTGCTCGTTAGGCGGTTGTTCGGCTGGTCCATGCGACCGTGGGAATCCGTGAGCGGCCGTTCTGGCGGCGGCAGGACTCGCGCCAGCGCATGGACCGGCGAAGGTCGGCGCGCCAGCCGCCGAGGGTTGACCAAAGCTTGACGGAACGGTTCCGCCCTGGGTCCGGCAGTCCCGCCGGCCCCCGTTACCCGGATCACCTCGGTCACGTCCGGACATGACGGTCACGAGGTCAGCATAAAAGTCGGTCCTCGCTCACTCGGCCTTGGCGACGTTCCAGAAGAACGGTACCGGCCCGTGCAGCACGCCCGAGACGGTGTTGCGATAGACCATCGGCTGGTACCACTGGCCGACGTAGGCATGCGTCCCGACCTCGAGCGCGCGCGCCTGGATCTGATGGGCGAGCTCGACCTGCTTCTTGGCATCGGTCTCGCGCGCGAAGGCATCGCGCAGCTTCTCGAGCTCCGCGTCGCTGGGCCAGCCGAACCAGGCGTTGTCGCCGGACGCGGTGAGGCCGGCGGTGCTGATCGGATTGAGCACGTCGGCGGCGACCCAGGAGGTCAGGAACGCGTTCCAGCCACCCTCCGAGGGCGGCCCCTTCTTGGCCCGGCGCGAGACCAGGGTCTGCCAGTCCATCGACTGCATATCGACCGTGAAGCCGCCTTTCTCCAGCAGCTGCTTGGCGACCGGGGCGAGGTTGGCCAGCACCGGCACGTCGGTCGAGTGCATCAGGACGACCGGCGTGCCGTCGTAGCCCGCCTCCTTCAGCAGCTTCTTGGACAGATCGAAGTGCGAGGTGACCAGGGGCTCGGCGCCGGCATCGGTCGCGAACGGCGTACCGCAAATGAACATGGCCGGGCACACTTTGTAATATTTGGGATTGCCGATCACTGCCTTCAGGAAGTCCTCCTGATTGAGGGCGGCGATGGCCGCCTGGCGGACCTTCTGATTGTCGAACGGCGGGTGCAGCCAGTTCATCCGGAACATGTACTGGTTGCCGAGCGGGTTGTAGTCGAAGATGACGATGTTGGGGCCGGCCTCGAGCACCGGCAAGAGGTCGTGCGGCGGCGATTCGATCAGGTCGATCTCGCCGTTGATCAGCGCGTTGACCGCGGTCTGGGCGTCCGGGATCCAGTCCCACTCGACCCGGTCGACCTTGGCGATCTTGCCGCCGGCGGCCCAGGACGGCGGCTCGCTGCGCGGCTTGTAGCCCTTGAACTTGGTGAACACCGCCTTGACGCCCGGCTCCCACTGGTCGCGCTCGAACACGAACGGGCCGGAGCCCACATACTCGGAGATCTGCTCCGAGGCCGGCGTCGCGGCGATCCGCTTAGGCATGATGAACGGCACGTTCGAGCTCGGCTTGGCGAGCGACAAGAGGACCAGGCCGTAGGGCTCCTTCAGGGTCATCTGGAAGGTCTTGGCGTCGAGCGCCTTCATCTCGGCGACGAACGACATCATCAGCTGGCCCATGCTGTCTTTCTGACCCCAGCGCTCGATCGAGGCGATCGCGTCCTCGGCCGTGACCGGTTGGCCGTCATGCCACATCAGGCCGTCGCGCAACGTGAAGGTGTAAACCAACTGGTCGTCGCTGATCTCATAAGAATCAACCATTTGCGGCTGGATCTCAAGTTTATCATTCAGCGCAAACAAGGTGTCGTAGACCATGTAGCCGTAGTTGCGCGAGATGTAGGCCGTGGTCCAGATCGGGTCGACGATCTTGAGATCGGAGTGCATGACCACGCGCAGCGTCGATTCCGCCGCCGCCGGCTGCGTGACCTGAACCGCGCACGCCGCCAGCCCCGCCAACGCGCTCAAGAGCGTTCTTTTGAGCGTCATCTCATCCTCCTCAAGATCAGGCCGGTCCTCGCCGCGGCGCGCCCAAGCCGACGACCGCGCCACCGCCGGTTCAGTCAGCCATATTTCCCCGCTCTTGGCCAGCTTGGCCGTCGCGACCGGGCCGGCAATTTCCGGGCCAGCGGGCGGGCGGCTTCCCGGAGCCGAGCCCGGGCATCGTGGTCAGACGGCATCGTCCAGCAACATCACACGGGCACGCAGCGCGGCATGCCGACCAACCACGGCCAGGAAGCGACGATCGGCCGTGACCAGCGGCGTGCCGGTCTGCAGGCTCAGCGCCAGATAGAGACAATCGTAGATCGGATGCTCAAGCAGCAGGCCCAGGCGCAGGGCATCTGCGACCAGCGTGGGCACTCGCTGCTCGCTGCTTCAACGCAGGCAATGAAGACAGCTCGTCAAGCAAGCCCTCGGGCCGGGCCGGGCCGGGCCGCAGTCGCTCAGACGAACAGCTTCCGATCGCTGAGGTCGGGGTAGAGGTCGGCGACGAACTCGGCGTAGCCGTTGAACAGCTGGGTCGGGATGCGCTCGTTGGTGCCGATCCGCCGCTCGGTCGCCTGGCTCCAACGCGGATGTGGCACCTCGGGGTTGACGTTCGCCCAGAAGCCGTACTCGCCCTGGCCGATCGTCTCCCAGAAGCTCACCGGCTGCTTGTCCGTGAAGGTGATCTTCTGGATCGACTTGACGTGCTTGAAGCCGTACTTCCAGGGCACGGCGAGACGGATCGGCGCGCCGTTCGGCCTGGGCAGCGGCTTGCCGTAGGCCCCGGTGACCAGGAAGGCGAGATCGTTGGTCGCCTCGGCGACCGTCAGGCCCTCGGTGTACGGCCAGGGGTACCAGAACTGACGCTGGCCGGCGGCGACGTCGGGCTCGAGGAAGGTGTGCATCTCGACGAACTTGGCCGAGCCCAGCGGGCGCGCCAGCTCGACCAGCTTGGCCAGCGGGAAGCCGCTCCAGGGCACAATCATCGACCAGGCCTCGACGCAGCGATGGCGGACCACCCGCTCCTCGAGCGGCATCTTCGCCAGCAGGTCGTCGATGGCGAGCGTCATCTCCTTCTCGACCATGCCGTCGACGGTCAGGGTCCAGGGCCGGATCTTGAGCGCCTGCGCCGCCTCGGAAATCTGCTTGCTCGAGCCGAACTCGAAGAAGTTGTTGTAGGTGCTGGTGAGCTCGGCGGGCGTGATCGCGCCATCGACCTGGTAGCGGGGATTGCGCGGCACCGGATAGAGCTTGGCGGACGGGTCCTGGTCGGCCGTGGCCGCGCGCGCTGTGCCCGCCACAAGCGGCGGCGCGATCGCGAGCAGGCTGCCGGCGGCGAGCCCCTTCAGGAGCTGACGCCGCCCGGTGAAGACCGCCTCGGGCGTGGCCGCCGATTCCGGCAGCTCCCAACCGCGTCGAACGCGTATCAGCATCGCTCTCGCTCCCCAGACTGCGCTCCGTCTCACCGATGAGATAGCACGCACCCCCCGGCTTGTCCCGGCCGGGCGCCCGGCTTGCGGCCTCCCAGCCACTCCTGTATCGGCGAATCACCGAATCGTGACAGCGCTGGTTGCCAGAACCGAGGTGATGCCGGAGGAGATGGGCGCGCCTGTCCGACTGCCGGAAGGCGGCGTGAACCCTGGACTATGGTCCGATGTTGCTCTACGCGCGGTCCTACGGGAACAGGCAGGCTTGACGGAACGGCCGCGGTGCGCTGGAGACATGGAATCCTGACTTGGTGGCGCCGGCTGCGCACGGGCCTGCCGGGCCTGGCCGTGGTTCTGCGGGCGGCGGGCAACTACATCGGTCATCAGAGCGCGAACCAGGCGGGCAGCGTCGCCTTCTCCTCGGTGCTCGCGATGTTCCCGCTGCTCTTGTTCCTCTCGGCCGCGGCGGCGTTCATCGGCCAGCCGGGAGCGGCGGCCGAGCTCGCGAGCCGAGTCGTGGCGTTCGCGCCGCCCGCGGTCGCGGAGGCGCTCCGGCCGGTGATCGACCAGCTGCTGCGCGAGCGCAGCCCGGCCCTGCTCACGATCGGCATGCTGGCGACGATCTGGACCGCATCCTCCGGCGCCCAGGCGATCCGCACCGCCCTCAACCGCGCTTACGGGGTCGAGCAGGGCCTGTCGTTCTGGCAGGCGCGGATCAAGGTCACGCTGTTCACCGTGATCGGCACGATCGGTGTCGTGCTCGTGTTCAGCTCGGTCGTCATCCTGCCCTATGCCTGGGCGCTTCTCGAGAAGACCGTCGGCCTCGGAGCGGATGCCCTCTGGCTGCGCACCGGCGTCCGCTACGGCCTGGCGCTGGTCGTCCTCGTGGTCCTGTACGCTCTCCTCTACGGCTGGCTGCCGGACATCCCGCAACGCCTGTGGACCGTGCTGCCGGGGGCGGTGTTCGGGGCGCTGATGTGGCTCGGCGCCGCGGCGGTCCTCTCCTACACCCTGAGCAGCGCCGGCAAGCTCGCCGCCGTCTATGGCAGCTTCACGGGTCTGGTGGCGACCCTGGTGTTCCTCTACGCGAGCGCGGTCACCCTGATCTTCGGGGCCGAGATCAACGCCGTGCTGCGCGACCGCGACCCGGCCGCGCCACGGCGCCGGAGCGGCTGAAGCCTGAGCCGACTTCCAGCGGTGACCCTCACGCCAACCGGCAAGTCGGTGGACGCTCGATGTCGAAGGCTGGCTATGGCCAGCGGTCCGGGCACGACCAGGGTCAGCCGGCGAAGCGGTTGCTGCGCGGGAAGCCGTGCGGCGCCATGCGCCCGGCCTGGCCGCGGCGGCCGAGCCAGGGCGTGAGGTCGGTGACCGTCCGCGTGCCCTTGCCGCCCGGCCAGCTGAGGCCGTCCGCGAGACGGAGCGCGCAGGCATCGGCGAGCTCGCCGTCCCGGTAGCGCTGCAGCAGCACGCCCTTGCCGCGGCCCATCACCGGCAGCTGGTCGAGTGGGAAAATCAGGAGCTTGCGGTTGCTGCCCGACGGTCGCGATGTGATCGCCCTCGGCCGGCACGGCGACCACCAGGCGCTCGCCGTCGTCGAGATTGAACACCTGCCTGCCGGTCCGGGTCTGGGCGGCGACCGCCTGCTCCTCGGCGATGAAGCCGCGCGCCGCGCTGGACGCCAGCAGGAGCTTGCCGTCGGGACGATACACGGCGAGCCTGAGCGGCTCGGCGCCGCGCGCCAGATCGATCTGCAACCGCAGCGGCTCGCCCTGGCCGCGGCCGCCCGGCAGGCGATCGACCGGCAGCAGATAGCCGCGGCCGTCGCTGCTGATCAGCAGCAGCTTGTCGGTGGTCTCGGCCTTGAGCACGAAGCGCGCGCCGTCACCTTCCTTGTATTTGAGCTCGGCGTCGTCCTCGAGATGGCCGCGCAGCACCCGTAGCCAGCCCTGACGCGAGCAGACCACGGTGACCGGCTGGCGCTCGACCGGCTCCTCGAGCGCGAGGTCGTCGATCGCCGGCAGCTCTTCAAGCGTGGTCCGCCGCCCGCCCAGCGGGCCCTCGCCAAACTTCCGGCGCGCCGCCTCGATCTCCGCCTTCAGGTGGGCGCGGCGCCCGCCCTCGTCCTTCAGCAACCGCTCGAGCTCCCGTTGCTCCGCCTTGAGCCGCCGCTCCTCCTTGGCGAGCGCCTGCTCCTCGAGCCTGCGCAGGTTGCGCAGGCGCATGTTCAAGATCGCCTCGGCCTGGGCCTCCGTCAGCGCGAAGGCCTGCATCAGCTGGACCTTGGGCTCGTCCTCCTCGCGGATGATCCGGATCACCTCGTCGAGGTTCAGATAGGCGACCCGGTAGGCGCCGAGCACCTCCAGGCGGTCCGCAATCTTGCCGAGCCGGTAGCGTGAGCGCCGGACCAGCACGACCATGCGATGCTCGAGGAACGCTGCCAGCGCCTGAGCGAGGCTCATGACCCGGGGCACGCCGCTCGGCGTCCAGGACGTTCAGGTTGAGCGGCAGGCGGACCTCGAGGTCGGTCTGGCGGAACAGCTGCTCCATCAGCAGCTCGGCCGGCACGGTGCGCGCGCGCGGCACCAGCACCAGGCGCACCTCTTCGGCGGATTCGTCGCGCACGTCGGCGAGCAGCGGCAGTTTGCGCAGTTCCAGGAGCTCGGCGACGCGCTCGATCAGCCGTGCCTTGGGCACCTGATAGGGCATCTCGGTGACCACGACCTGGTACTGGCCGTGGCCGAGATCCTCGCGCTGCCAGCGGGCGCGCAGGCGGAAGCTGCCGCGGCCGGTCCGGTAGGTCTCGACCAGGCTGGCGAACGGCTCCACCAGCACGCCGCCGGTCGGCAGGTCCGGCCCCTTGATGTGCTCGAGCAACGCCTCGCTCGAGGTGTCCGGATCGTCGAGCAGCCGGCAGAGCGCCTGGCAGAGCTCGCCCGCGTTGTGCGGCGGCACGCTGGTCGCCATGCCGACCGCGATGCCGCTGGTGCCGTTGGCGAGCAGGTTGGGGAACGCGGCCGGCAGCACGACCGGCTCCTCGTCGCTGCCGTCGTAGGTCGGCCGGAAATCGACCGTGTCCTGGTCGATGCCGTCGAGCAGCGCGCGGGCGACCTCGGTCAGGCGTGCTTCGGTGTAGCGCATCGCGGCGGCGTTATCGCCATCGACATTGCCGAAATTGCCCTGACCATCGACCAGCGGGTAGCGCTGCGCGAACTCCTGGGCGAGGCGGACCATGGCGTCGTAGATCGCGACCTCGCCGTGGGGGTGGTATTTGCCGATCACGTCGCCGACCACGCGGGCGCATTTCTTGTAGCCGGCGTCCGGGTCGAGGCGGAGCTTGAGCATCGCGTAGAGAACCCGGCGCTGGACCGGCTTCAGTCCGTCGCGCACGTCCGGCAGCGAGCGCGCGGTGATCGTCGAGAGGGCGTAGGCGAGGTAGCGCTGGCTCAGCGCATCGGCGAACGGGATCGGCTCGACCCCGGCGGGTGCGGGCAGGCTCGACATGGCCCCTCACGCAGCTGGTGAACCGTCGGTAGATTGGGCGAGGCGGCGGACCAACCGTTCGCGCGCGCTCGGCATGGGCCGCTCGCTAGCATCGAACAGGTGGCGGCGCAAGAACGCCCCGGTCAGGCGCAGCCCGGCCCGGATCTGGGCGGGGTCGGCCGGCCCCTGGCCGAGCAGGAAGCCGGGCAGCGGCAGCAGCCGGTCGGCCCAGACGCCGGCCCCGGCCCGGCTGACCGCGCGGCCGGTGCGCGGCGAGACGTAGACCAGATCGGTGGCAGCACCGGTCACCGCGCAGGCCGAAAGATCGAGCCCGAAGCCGAGCTCGGCGAGCAGCTCCAGCTCGAACCTGACATAGCACTCCAACCAGTC
Organism: uncultured Alphaproteobacteria bacterium; assembly: GCA_963757395.1. Taxonomy (GTDB): domain Bacteria; phylum Pseudomonadota; class Alphaproteobacteria; order Geminicoccales; family Geminicoccaceae; genus DATAOG01. The sequence goes on along the minus strand of CAVWRK010000014.1, from coordinate 360,487 downwards.
CTTATTCTCCGGTAATAGATCAAGTAAATCAGAGAACATATTGTATAATATAGGATGAGGATCGCGCTCCGGCAAGGTCGTCTCGAGCAGCGCGCAGGCCGCGCCGAGCCCCGCCAGCCGGTCGGGGTCGTCGAGCAGGCGGGCCGCGACCGCAACGTCGAGCTCGGCGCTGAAGCTCCCGAGCTGCTCGGCAGCCGCGCCCGCCAGGTCACCCGCACGCGGTTGCCGGCCTCGTAGACCGAGCGCGCGCGCCGGCTCGGCGCCGCCCCGCACCAGGCCGGCGTGGCGGCCGTGCGTGGGCGTGAAGACGCTGACCACCGCCGAGCTCTCGCCGTGCCGGCGCGCCGCCAGCACGACGCCTTCGTCCTGCCACTGCAAGGCCGTCAACCCGGATAGTCGATGCCGAGCTCCCGATAGCGCTCCGGGTCCAGGGTCCACTTCTCGCGCACCTTGACATAGAGGAACAGGTGAACCCGGCACTCCAGGATGCGCTCCAGCTCCTCCCGGGCGGCCTGGCCGACCGCCTTGATCTGGCGGCCGCCCTTGCCGAGCACGATCGCCTTCTGGCTCGGACGCTGGACGTAGATCGTCTGGTCGATCCGGATCTCCGAACCCTCGGCGCTCGCGGTCCAGCCCTCGGTCTCGACGGTCAGGCTGTAGGGCAGCTCCTGATGCAGCTGGCGGAACAGCTGCTCGCGCGTGATCTCGGCCGCCATGGCGCGCTGCGACAGGTCCGAGAGCTGGTCCTCGGGGAACAGCCAGGGGCCCTCGGGCAGGACCTCGAGCAGCCAGGCAAGCAGGTCGTCGCAGCCATCGCCGGTCAGCGCCGAGACGATGAACACCCGCTCGAACCGCCCGCTCTGGTCGAGCTCGCCGGATCAGCGGCAAGGTCGTGGGCGGCGCCACCAGGTCGAGCTTGTTGATCACGAGCACGGCCCTGGCGCGGCGCTCGCGGAGGCCCGTCCAGGATCAGCCGGGTATCGGCGTCGAGCCCGCGCCGGGCGTCGACCACCAGGACCGAGAGGTCGGCGTCCTCGGCGCCGCGCCAGGCGGCCCGGACCATCGCCCGCTCGAGCGGCCGGCCCGGGCGCGCCGCGAAGATCCCGGGCGTGTCGACGAACACCAGCTGGGCGGCACCTCTGACGGTGATGCCGAGGATGCGCCGGCGCGTGGTCTGGACCTTGGCGGTGACGATCGAGACCTTGGTGCCGACCAGCCGGTTGAGCAGGGTCGACTTGCCGGCGTTGGGCGCGCCGAGCAGCGCGACGAAGCCGCAGCGCCGGGCGGCGGTCGGCTCGGCTTCAGCCATCGGTCTCCCCGATCCCGGTCGGGAGCGCGCCAAGCAGCCGCTCCGCCGCCGCCTGCTCGGCCGCCCGCTTGGAGCCGGCGACCGCGCTCGCGGGCGGCAGGTCGCCGACCTGCACGCTGACCTCGAAGCGCGGCTCGTGCGCCGGTCCGGCGACCTCGACCACGCGGTAGTCCGGCAGAGCCAGGCCGCGCCCCTGGGCCCATTCCTGCAGCGCGGTCTTGGGGTCCTGGGGCGGCGCCCGCATCGCCGCGAGGCGCGGGCCGAAGTGGCGACGCGATGAACGCCGCGGCCGGCGCCAGCCCGCCATCGAGATAGAGCGCCCCGATCAGCGCCTCGAGGCCGTCGGCAAGGGTCGCGGGCTTGCGCCGGCCGCCGGTGTCGTCCTCGCTCCGGGCCAGCACCAGACACTCGCCGAGCGCGAGCTCGAGGGCGATCTCGGCGAGCGTCGCGCCGCAGCACCAGGGCGGCGTGCCGGCGCGTCAGGTCCGCCTTCGCCCTCCTTGCGGAAAGCGCCGGATCAGCAGATCGGCGATCACCAGGCCGAGCACCCGGTCGCCGAGGAACTCCAGGCGCTCGTTGCTGCGCGCCGCGCGTCGGCCGCGGCCGGCCGCGCTGCTGTGGGTCAAGGCCTCGCGGAGCAGCGCCGGATCGGCGAACCGGTAGCCCAGCTTGTCCTCGAGCCCGGCGGCCGACCTCGCCCGCTGCCGGCAGCGCGCCGCTTCACTCGATCAGGTGGAACAGCCGGCGGAAGCGGATCGTGGCGGGCCAGTTCCAGATCTCCCACAGGCGGGCACTGCCATTGGTCGAGAAGAAGATGATCTCGGCCCGCCCGATCAGGTTCTCGATCGGGATGAAGCCGACGTTGTCGACCCGGCTGTCGAGCGAGTTGTCGCGATTGTCGCCCATCGCGAAGACATGGCCGGCGGGCACCTCGTAGACCCCGGTGTTGTCGAGCGAGCCGTGGCTCGTGATGTCGAGGACGGTGTAGCTGCGGCCGTCGGGCAGGGTCTCGCGGTAGCGGGCCATCGGGCCTGCTGCTGCTGCCGTCGTCGTCGTAGAAGTCCTCGAGCCGGACCCGGTCCACCGGCTCGCCGTTGATGTACAGGATGTCGTCCCTGACCTGGATCTTGTCGCCGGGCAGGCCGATGATCCGCTTGATGTAGTCGGTGCGGTTGTCCGAGGGCAGCTTGAACACCACGACGTCGCCGCGCTCCGGCAGCTGCCGGCGATCCGGCCGTCGAACAGCGGCAGGCTGAACGGCAGCGAGTGCTTGCTGTAGCCATAGGCCATCTTGGACACGAACAGATAGTCGCCGACCAGCAGGGTCGGCTTCATCGAGCCGGACGGAATGTTGAACGGCTCGTACAGGAAGGTGCGGACCGCGAGCGCGATCGCGACCGCGTAGACCAGGGTGCGCGCCGTCTCCCAGAAGCCCTTGGATCGGCTGCGCGCGATCGCCAGATGCTTTCTCACAGCCATACTCGCGCACCAATAGGTTGCAGGTTCCCGGCCGCAGACGCCACGCTGGGAGCGTGATCGAGGAGCTGGCGAGCAGACAACGCGACATCCCTCATCGCCGGACAGTAACCAACGGCTCACGGGCAGTAAAGTGAACGCCCTGTCATCTCGGTGGCATCATGCTGTGCCCGCGGGGATCGCAGCGACCGCGCTGATGATCACGATGGCGTGGCCGAAGGGCGGCTCGTCGGTCAGGCTGAGATCGATCCGCGCGGTCATGCCGGCCGGCGTCAGCACCGCCAGGCGCGCCGCGGCGCCGCCGGTCAGATGCAGCAGCGGCTGGCCGGAGGGTCGGTTGTCGACCCCGATGTCGCGCCAGTACACGCCCTGCCGGAAGCCGGTGCCGAGCGCCTTGGCGCAGGCCTCCTTGGCGGCGTAGCGCTTGGCGTAGGCCGCCGCGCGGTCGCTCCGGCGCTCGGCCCTGGCCTGCTCGGCGGCGGTGAACACGCGGTCCACGAAGCGCGCGCCGAAGCGCTCGAGGGTGCGCTCGATGCGGCGGATGTCGATCAGATCGGTCCCGACGCCCAGAATCATCGTCTCCACACTTCCCCGGCGCCCAGGCTTCCCGGCTCCAGGCTTCCCTGGCTCCCGGGCCGACCTCGGTGGTCGGCCCGGAGCGGGAAGGGCCGGTGCCCTGGCGTGGCTCGGTGCCCGGGCATCACGGATCATCGCGCGAAGTCATCGACTTCCCGATTCGGCTGGCGGCCAGCTTATAGGCGGCGTACGTGCCGCTGACCAGGGTGTGATTACGATGCACTGGTATCGGGCGATGCGCCCGGCTGGGCCATGCCGAGCTTGCCGCGGCGCTCCGCCCGCCGCCGTTCCCGGCGGTGGCGGCGCGCGGTCTGGTAGGCGGCGACGATGCGCACCAACGGGAAATAGACGGCGAGCCCGGCGAGCGCGCCGAGCGGCACGCCACCGACGGTCATGGGCCAGATCAGGGCGCCGAGCTCGTGGAACAGGCTGCGGAACTCGGGCTCCTGGAGCGCCGCGGTCGCCGGCGGCGCGCCGCCGAGCAGCGCGTGGCCGAGCTGGGCGCTCGCCACCCAGATGAACGGGAAGGTCCAGGGATTGCCGACCAGGGTGCCGACCATCGCGGCCAGGTAGTTGCCGCGCACGAGAAACGAGAGCAGGACGCTCAGCAGCGTGTGCAGCCCCATGAACGGGGTGAACGAGATCGCCGTGCCGCAGGCGAAGCCCGCGGCGATGCTGTGCGGCGTCCCGGGCAAGCGCGTCAGTCGCTTGACCAGGTAGATGCCCAGGCGGCGCCAGCCCATGTGCGGCCAGAGCCAGCGGTGCAACCGCCGCCACAGGGAGATCGGATGTCGCCGGCGAAACATAGCGCCCAAGTTTGCGTCACGCTCGTTAAGGTCAGATTATAGTGCGGAGCGCGTGCTTGTCCGCCCCTTTGTCGACGCCGGGGGCCTCGGGCTCAGGGTGCGCCGGCCGCGCCGCCGGGCCGGTCCGCCTCATCTTCACTGCCGAGCGCCGGCGTCGGACGGGGCGCAGCCACGCTCACCCCTGGCTCCGCTCGACCGAGGTCACGACCGGCGTGGCGCGCAGGCTGGCCACGATCCGCTCCAGGTGATCCCGGTTCTCGACCTCGATGTCGAGGATGATCTCGTACAGCTCGGGCGACCGGCTGCCGAAGCGCAGATCGGTGATGTTGCCGCCCTGCTTGCCGACCACGGTGCTGAGCGAGCCGAGGCTGCCCGGCTGATTGGTGGTCATGATCTGCAGCCGGGCGATCGCCTTGGCGTCCTTGGCCGCGGGGTTCCAGCCGAGATCCAGCCAGCGCTCGGGGTCGTCGGCCTTGCGGATCAGCGTCGGGCAGTCGCTGCGGTGGATCGCGACGCCGCGTCCGGTGCGGACCACGCCGACGATCGCATCGCCCGGGATCGGGTGACAGCAGCCGGCGAAGTTGATCGCCATGCCGGACAGGAGGCCGCTGATCAGACCCTCGCGGCCGTCCGGTGCCGGGGTCGGGCGCGGCCGGCGCAGCGGCACCACCTTGGCGTCGTCGGCCTCGGCCGGGCTGGCCGGCGCGGCCGGCTTCTGGTCCCGGCGCAGCGCCTCGATCACCACCCGGGCGCCGAGCGCACCCTCGCCGATCGCCGCCAGCAGATCCTCGACCGACTTCTGGTGGAAGCCCTCGAGCACCGCCTCGAGCCGCTTGTCGCCGAGCGCGAGCCGCTCTCTCTGGCCGGCCCGCTGGAGCAGCTCGCGGCCGTGGGCGATGAAGTCGTTGCGCTGGCGGGTGCGCAGGAAGCGGCGGATGCGCGAGCGCGCCTTGCCGGTGACGACGAACCGCTCCCAGGCCGGCGATGGCGTGGCGCTCTTGCTGGTGATGACCTCGACCTGGTCGCCATGGTTGAGGCGGGTGCGCAGCGGCACCAGGCGGCCATTGACCTTGGCGCCGATGCAGCTGTCGCCGACCTCGGAGTGGACCGCATAGGCGAAGTCGATCGGGGTCGCACCCTGGGGCAGGGCGATCAGATCGCCGCGCGGGGTGAAGCAGAACACCTGGTCCTGGAACATCTCGAGCTTGGTGTGCTCGAGGAACTCCTCGGGCCCGGACGCCTGCTCGAGGATCTCGAGCAGGCCGCGCACCCAGCGGTACTGCCGGCCGTCGGTCAGCTGGCGCTTCTGCTTGTAGGCCCAGTGCGCCGCGACGCCCATCTCGGCGATCTCGTGCATGTCCCGGGTCCGGATCTGGACCTCGATGCGCCGGCGCTCGGGCCCGAAGATGGTCGTGTGCAGCGAGCGGTAGGCGTTCGGCTTGGGTGTGCTGATGAAGTCCTTGAAGCGCTCCGGCACCATCGCGTAGCGGCCATGGATGACGCCCAGCGCCGCATAGCAGTTGGGCACGCTGTCGACCGTGATCCGGAACGCCATGATGTCGGAGAGCTGCTCGAAACTGACGTTCTTGCGCTTCATCTTGCGCCAGATCGAGAACGGGGTCTTCTCGCGGCCGTAGACCTCGGCCTCGAGGCCGGCGTCGTGCAGGGTCTGGCGAAGCTCGCCGACGATCCGCTCGATCAGGTTGCTGTCGTGCTTGCGCAGCTGGCTGAGGCGGTTGTGGACCAACTCGCGGGCATCCGGCCAGAGGGCGGCGAAGGCCAGGTCCTCGAGATCGTCCTTGAGCGCCTGCATGCCGATCCGCTCGGCGAGCGGCGCGTAGATCTCGATCGTCTCGGCGGCGATCCGGCGCCGCTTGTCGGCCTTGCGGATGAAGTGCAGGGTGCGCATGTTGTGCAGCCGGTCGGCGAGCTTGACCAGCAGCACGCGGATGTCCTCCGACATCGCGAGCAGCAGCTTGCGGAAATTTTCGGCCTGCTCGGTGTGCGAGGACTGCAGCTCGAGCTTGTTGAGCTTGGTGACGCCATCGACCAGGCGGCCGACCTCGGCGCCGAACAGCCGCTCGAGCTCGGTGATGGTGGCGCCGGTGTCCTCGACCGTATCGTGGAGCAGCGCGGTCGCGATCGAGGCGCTGTCCAGCTTCCAGGCGGACAGGATGCCGGCGACCTCGACCGGGTGCGAGAAATAGGGATCGCCCGAGGCTCTGAGCTGGGCGCCGTGCGCCTTCATCGCGAACACGTAGGCGCGGTTGAGCAGCTCCTCGTCGGCGGTCGGATCGTAGGCCTTGACCCGCTCGACCAGCTCGTATTGACGCATCACCGGCCGCCGGGGCGGCGCGGGACCGACCGGCTCGATCGTCGCTCCCGCCTCGAGCGGCAACGGCGCCGGTTCCAGCATTCCGCTCGGCTGGTTCACCGTCGTTCAGCTACTCGTACAGCGTGTCCTCGCCCATCGAGGGCTGCGGCGCGCTGCCGGGATCCGGGTCATCGTCGGCATCCTCGCCGACGGTGAGCGGCGCTCCGGGCTCAACCATTGGCTGGTCCTGATAGGCCATCATCAGATCGTCCGGCTGATCCTCGATCTCGACGTGGCGGCGCAGGCCATGGATCAGCTCGTAGCGCAGATGGTCGAGCTCGACCATGCCGTCGGCGATCTCGCGCAAGGCAACGACCGGGTTCTTGTCGTTGTCGCGCTCGACCGTGAGCGGTGCTCCGGCCGAGACGTCGCGCGCCCGCTGGGCGGCGAGCATCACGAGCTCGAAGCGGTTGGGGATCCTGGTGACGCAGTCTTCGACGGTGATTCGAGCCATGGACGTGCACTCCGGCGGCAATTCGACGATTTGACAGTTACTTAGCGTGCTGCGCCCGATCCTGCAACCAAGCCGGCCGCGATTTCCGTCCCAGAAGAGTCCATAGCTGCGACATATTGCCCGGGCGGAAGCGCCGCCAGCAGCTCCGATACGGTCCGGCCAAGGGCCGGATGGCGCCAGGCCGGCGCGATCTCGGCGAGCGGCACCAGCACGAAGGCGCGCTCATGGAGGCGCGGATGCGGCAGGATCAGCGAGTCGGCCGGCGCCGGATTCGTCCATGTATCATGGTCGTGATAGGCGAGGAGATCGAGATCGAGGACGCGCGGCGCCCAGCGCTGGCTGCGGATGCGCCCGAACCGGTGCTCGGTCTCGAGCAGCAACGCCATGAGGTCCGAAGGTGGGAGGTCGGTTTCGAGTTGCGCGACCCCGTTGACGTAATGCGGCTGACCGTTGTCCGGAACCGGGGTCGTGCGATACCAGCGCGAGCGCTGGCGGGTGCCGACCCCGGCCACGGCGAGGGCGGCGAGCGCCGCCTCGAGGGTGGCGCGGGGCGCACCGAATTCTGCGCTTGGCAGGTTGCCACCGAGACCAAGAAGGATCATCTTTCAGACTCCTGCCGATCGGCGCTTTTGAGCCGGTCAGGCTGGCTTGAGAGGCAAGGCTCATCGTTATGTAGCATGAGCCGATACACCATCGGAGGTCGACCCTTATGAATTGCCCGGTGATCGAGGACATTCTCAGCGAAGAGGACCGCTTCGCGCTGATGATCGACGGCGCAAATCTGTATCAGGCGGCGCGGGCACTCGGCTTCGACATCGACTACCGCCTGCTGCTCGATACCTTCTCCCGGAGCGGCCGGCTCGTCCGTGCCTGTTACTACACGGCGTTGCTGGACGATCAGGAGTACTCGCCGATCCGGCCCTTAGTCGACTGGCTCGACTACAACGGTTACACGGTGGTCACCAAGCCACTCAAGGAATTCACGGACGCCTCCGGCCGGCGCAAGTTCAAAGGCAACATGGACATGGAGCTGGCGGTCGACGCCATGGAGATGGCGCAGTACCTCGACCATCTGGTCCTGTTCTCCGGCGACGGCGACTTCCGGCGCCTGACCGAGGCGCTGCAGCGCCGGGGCCTCAGGGTGACCGTGGTCAGCACCATCCGCACCCAGCCGCCGATGATCGCGGACGAGCTGCGCCGCCAGGCCGACACCTTCCTCGAGTTGCACGAGCTGTCGCCCTACATCGCCCGCGAGCACCGCCCGGCGGTTGCGGTCGCCGACGACGACGAGGACGACGACGAGACCGAGACCCCGCAGCGCCCGGCCCCGCGCTCGGGGCGGTTCTACCAGCCGGCCTGAGCCGGCGGCCGATTCCCGGGCGGCGCGGGCGAGCGAATGCGTCCCGCGCCGCCCGCGGATTGCGCGCTCTGTCCCCGGCTCGCCGGCTTTCGCTCGGCAAACCGGAGCACGTTTCCCGATTGGCACAACGCCCCGGTCGCCTCGTTTGGCGATCCGGCGGCGCGTCTGCTGATCGTCGGTCTGGCCCCCGGCCTGCGCGGCGCCAACCGGACCGGCCGGCCGTTCACCGGCGATCATGCCGGCCTGCTGCTTTATGAGACCCTGCTGCGCTTCGGCTTCGCCCGTGGCGAGTACCGGGCGGACCCGGAGGACGGCCTGCAGCTGATCGATTGCCGGATCACCAATGCGGTCCGCTGCGTGCCGCCCGAGAACCGGCCGGTAGGCGACGAGGTCAACGCCTGCCGGCGCTTTCTGGTGGGCGAGCTCGGCGCGTCGCCGGCACCGGCGATCGTGCTGGCGCTCGGCGGCATCGCTCATGGCTCGATACTGCGCGCGCTCGGCCAGAGCGCCCGCCGCTACCCGTTCGTGCACGGCGCGCTCTATCGGCCGGACGGCCTGCCGATGCTTGCTCCGTCCTACCACTGCTCGCGCTACAACCTGAACACCCGACGGCTCACCAGCGCGATGTTCGAGACGGTCTTCGCCCAGATCCGGGCCAGCCTCGACCGCGGCTGAGGGCGCATTGGCGCTACCGTCGCCTTCCGTTTGCCTCTTTCCTTCCCTCGTGCTTAGAAACGGATCGGGAACAAATCTTCGCCGGACCCGTTTACGAACCAGACGTACCAGATCACCGCAAGCAAGCAGCGGAGGTATCCATGGTTCGCAACAGTATCAGTCCCAAGACACTTCTGACGGCAACCGCCGTTGCTCTGGCCATGTCTGGCGGTGCTTGGGCACAAGCCGCTTCTGACAGCGGCACGCCCGCTCCCACAACTCAAGCTACGCCGAATTCAGCCGGACAATGCGATGGGCGGTCCGGCGCCGGGCGCTCCGGCCGCGCAAGGCGAGCTGCCGAAGTCACCGCCTGCGGACAATGCGGCGGTCGCCGGCCAGCCGTCCGCCCCGACCGGGCAAGCGGCCGCCAACGAGGCGCCGGTCGGGGACATCATCGCGGCCCAGGCGGACGATCAGGCGCTGGCCAGCGACGTGGTCGGGTCCAAGGTCGTGACCCCGGGTGGCGAGCAGCTCGGCAAGGTCGATGACCTGATCGTTGACCATGACGGCAAGCTCCAGGGCGCGGTGCTGTCCGTCGGCGGCTTTCTCGGGATCGGCGACAAGCAGGTCGCGGTGCCCTGGAAGGCGATCCAGCAGCGTGGCCCGAACGAGCCGCTGGTCGTGGCGATGAGCAAGGACCAGCTCGAAAATGCGCCCGAGTTCATGACGCTGGCCGACCAGCGCGCCAACCAACAGGCGGCGCTCGCGCCACCGTCGACGGCGGTGCCGGCGCCCGGCGCCGGCAGCCAGTAGCCGCGCCAGGCTGCTCGCCGGCGGCGAATCGCCGCGTTCCCGGCCGGCTCCGGTTACCGGGGCCGGCTGCCTATCCCGAACTCTCCAGCAGAAGCAGCGTGGAGAGTTTGGATGAGCCTGATGGCAAAGCGCGCGCCGCCCGTGGCGCCGCCCCTCGATCCCGCGGCCGGCCATCCGCCGCCCTGGCCGGTCGCGGTGGTCGTCGGCCTGGCCCTGGCCGGGCTGATCTCGCCCCTGATCACCTTTGTCGGCGCGGCCGTGGCCTACGCGCTCGCCGACAAGGATCAGGGCACGCTGCTGACCGGCGCCGGCCTGGTCCACGTGCTCGTGGCGCTGACCTTCACGGCCGGCTTGTGAGGCCCTGCGCGACCAGGACCAGCCGAGCCTTGCCTCTTGCCGGGGTGTCATTGAAGGCGTGATTATGGTCCGCCCCAGCTGGAGCCGGGAGCGATGGCCGGCAAGGACAGCGAGTTCGCGAATTTCGTGGTCGAGTGCCTGCAGCCGCTCGGCCCGGTCGGCGCCCGCCGCATGTTCGGCGGCTACGGCATCTACCTGCACGGCACCATGTTCGCGCTGATCGCCTACGATCAGCTCTACTTCAAGGTCGACGACGGCAACCGGCAGGCCTACGAGGACGCCAGCCTTTCCTATTTCACGTACACCGACAAGGGTAAGTCGATCCGCATGCCCTACTGCGAGGCGCCGAGCGAGGGCTTCGACGACCCCGAGATCCTGTGCGCCTGGGCCCGCGAGGCCTACGCCGCCGCGCTGCGCAAGAAACCGAAGCGCAAGTAAGTCCGGACCAGAGAACGGAACGGCCGGCCTCCGTGGCGAGACCGGCCGGGCTCGATAAAGTGGGAAAAGCGGTCAGGAGGGGCGGGGCTCCGGGCGGATGCCGGGGATCAGGGTCCGGATCCGGTAGAGGCCGGTGCGCGCGGTCATGTAGAGCGTCTGACCGTCGGCGTCGCCCCAGGCGAAGTTGGCCGGCAGCTCGGGCGCCTTGATCGTGCCGAGATGTTTTCCGGTCGGCGACAGGACCCAGGCGCCGCCCGGGCCGGAGACGAACAGGTTGCCCGCCTGGTCGACCTTGAGGCCATCAAGCGCCTGCTCGCCCGCCTCCGCGGTCATGTCGTAGAACACCGCACCCTCGCCGAGGCGGCCGTCGGCCATCACCGGATAGCGCATCACCACCTTCTTCGCGGTATCCCAGTTGGTGACGTAGAGGTTCTTCTCATCCGGCGAGAACGCGATGCCGTTCGGACCGGTGAGGTCGGTCGCCTCGAGCCGGAGCTCGCCGTCACGCCAGGAGAAAACGCCGGAGTAGGGCAGCTCCTTGGCCGGGTCGTCGAAGAACTTCGGCAGCCCGAACGGCGGGTCGGTGAAGTAGAGGGTGCCGTCCGAGCGGTAGACCAGATCGTTCGGGCTGTTCAGGCGCTTGCCCTGATAGCGGTCGGCGAGCACGGTGAGCACGCCATTCTTCTCGAGCCGGACCACGCGTCGGTTGCCGTGCTGGTCGATCGTGAGCCGGCCGTCGGGATCGAAGGTCAGGCCGTTCGAGCCGGGCTGGCCGTAGCCGCCGATGTCGGCTCCGGCGTAGCCGCTGTTGGCGCGAAAGACGGAGATGCCGTCGTCCGGGCTCCAGCGGTAGATCACGTTCTGGTTCGGGTCGCTGAACAGCAGCGAGCCCTCGGGGTCCCAGACCGGCCCCTCGCCGAAGGTCAGGCCTTCCGCCACCTTCTCGATCCGGGCGTCGGCCGGCGAGGATGCGATCGAGCGCCGGGTCGAGGCGGACGATCTCGCCCGCCGCCGGCAAGGGCTTGGGCGCATAGAAGTCGAGCGCTGCCGAGCGGATCCAGATGTAGTTGGCGGGCGGGTTGGAGATCGGACCGTTGATGCCGAAGACCGCGATCTGGAACTGCTGGCCGGGTTTGACGTCGCGGCCGAGGACGACGCGGTTGGGCGCATTGTAGCCCCTGATCACCGCCCCGCCGCTCTGGCCCAGAGGATAGTGCAGCTTGCCGTCGACCCAGACCTCGGCGTAGTCGTCGACCACGATCTCGAACACCAAGGTCGCGCCGGTCGGATCGTAGGCTCCGACCTTCTCCGGCACGGTGACTTGTGTGCGGTACCAGTTGAAGGCGAGCCGGCCCGTCGAGCGGCGCGCCTCGAGGGTGGTCGGGTCGAGCACCTCCCAGCTTGCATCGTCGAAGTCCGGCGGCGCCGGCCTTGGGCTCGATGTCGTGGGTCCGGATCGGCGGACCGCTCGGCTTCATGTCGGCGCCGGCGGCATTGAAGTCGACCTCGACGATCCTGGCATCGCTGTAGCGCCAGGCGCCCTGCACCAGAGCGACGCCGTCCGCGGTCCGCAGATCGACGATCGCCTCGGGCTTGCCCTCCGGGGTCGCCAGCGAGATCGGGGCGGCGTTGGCGCTCGCAACGATGCCGAGGAGGATGGCCGTCGCGGCAACGGCGACCCCTGACCAGATCCTGCTCATGAGACGTCTCCCTTGGGCGCGATCGGCTTCACGACGAAATACAGAAACGGCGCCTGGACGGCCTTGAACCAGTGCGGCACGCCGTTCGGGATCACGACGACATCGCCGGCGGCGAGCTCGTGGGTCTCGCCGCCCTCGATCGCGGAGCCCCGGATCTGGCCGGGCTCGGTCGCCTTCGGATCGACCGTGGTGCCGCCGGTGACCAGCGTGGCGGCGCCCTCGACCACGTAGACGACATCGGTCTCCCACAAATGGACCTCGGCCTTGCCGGGCGCGTCGCGTCGGCTGGGATTGACGTCGTAGCCCGGCACCTGGAGCAACGGCTCGCCCTTGGCGAACGCCGCCTTGACCGTGTCGTGGTCGAAATAGCTGACCTCGGCCGCGGACTTGGGCGCCATCCCGGCCATGGTCGGCTCGACCGCAGCCGCCGCGAGGGTCGCGATCTGGTCGTCCTGCTTGGCGCTCATCGCCCCGCTGACCCCGACCGCGCCGATCACCTGGCCCTCGACCACGATCGGCACGCCGCCCATCAGCGGCGTGAAGTCCGGCTGCGGCGGCAGCCCGACCATCGCGGTCCGCCCCTTGTTGATGACGTCCTCGAAGAAGCTGGTCGGCTTCTTGAACAGGGCTGCGGTGCGCGCCTTGCCGACCGAGATGTCGGCGCCGGCGGCGAAGGTATTATCGAGCCGCTCGAGCGCCACGACGTGGCCGCCGGCGTCGACGACGGCGATCGCACCACCGGCGTTGTTGCGTCTGGCCTCGGCCGTGGCCGCGGCGATCACGCGTTTGGCGGCTTCGAGCGTCAGCCCCTTCTGATCGACCACCTGGGCGTGCGCCGCCCCGGCGGTCAGCAGGAGCGCCACCGCTCCTGCGAAGCTTCGAGAAATGTTTCATCGGTTCGATCCCCTGATTTCTGCGACACCCGCCGGCACGGCCAGCGGCGTTCAGCTGCTCTTGGCGGGGCTGACCGTGACCCGGATGACCTCGGCGGTCGGCGGATAGGCGAAGGTGTCGCGCACCGGCTCGACGGTCGCGTGCTCGAGCTCGCCCTGGCGCCAGGTCTTCGGGTCCTGGCGCGGGCCCTGATCCGGGCCGATGCCGGGACCTGATTGACCTCGGTGCCGGCGTCGTAGAGCACGACCTCGACCGCCTGCTCGCCCATCACCGGCTTGCCGCTCTGGTCGAACAGCGGGACGTCGCCGCCCTTGGGCGCGTAGAAGCAGTCGTTCGACTGGCCGAACATCGCGGCGAACGTCAGCATCTCGCCGGGCTTGGCCTGAACCGTGAAGCTGTCGGTGCGCTGGAACATCACGCACCTGGCTGACGCCCTCGGCCGTCTTCATGGCGGCGATCGCGTCCTCGGGCTGGCCCGCCTCGGCGATCCGCTGCAGCTCCTCGCGCGCGGGCTCGCCGATCGTGAACAGCGGATTGGCGCCGCTCGTGGACCAGCGCGATGCCGGGCGAGATCGGCGCCTTGGTCGCGCTGCCGTCGGGCAGCTTGAGCGTATGGTCGGTCGTCAGCTGCTCGACCATGACCGTGAAGGTCATCGCGCTGCCGGCGTCCGCCGGCTGCCCGAAGCCGAGACCCGCGGCCAGAGCCAGCGCCGAGACGCCGCTCGCGAGCCCGAGGCCCCGCATGGATCCACCCGTCATTGACTTGCCCTTTCTTGACCTCGACTGCCGACCCCAGGTCGGCTTCAGGCAAGGTTAGGCGGACGGATCAATTACGGCTCATGCCGCTTCTTTATGGTTTTGATGCCGCTGCGGGCGACCGGGCGGCTCAGGGCACCAGACGCAGCGGCTCGTCCAGATGCCGGTTCTGGTTGCGGAAGTAGAGGCGGACCTCGAGGCGGCCGCTGGCGCCGACGCCGTCCTTGCTCGCCGTCAGCACGACGCGATGGCGATCGTGCTTGGCGAAGCGAAAGTCGCCATCGGCCCCGGTCAGGGTTTCGGCGATCGGCTCGAGGCTGACGAGCGTGCGCTCGGAGAGGACCACTTTTGCGCCGGCGACCGGGGCGCCGTCCGGGCCCACGACCATGCCGGTCAGGATGCCGTCGTCATGGGCGAGCACGTAGAGGTTCCAGCCGACCACAAGGATCGCGATCAGGCCGATCGTGACCGTGACCCGATTGAGCAGCCAGCGCCGCCAGACCATCGCTAACCCTTGCGGGCGCCCGAGGTCAGGCCCTGGATGAACTGGTTCTGGGCCAGCAGGAAGACCAGCAGGCCCGGGACCAGGACCATCACGCAGAAGGCATAAAGGGCTCCGGTCGTGTCCTCGAAATAGGAGAGGAAGGTCGAGAGCCCCAACGGCATGGTCTGCATCTGCTGGTCGCGGATGATGATCAGCGGCCAGAGGAAGTCGTTCCAGGACCAGATGAACGAGAGGATGACGTTGGTCGCGATCGCGGGCTTGGCGAGCGGCAGCATGACCCTGAGCAGGATCTTCCACTCCGGCACGCCGTCGATCTTGGCGGCCTGGACCAGCGATGGCGGGATGGCGTCGAAATTGGCCTTGAAGATGAAGATGCAGATGATGTGCGAGAAGGCCGGCAGTGCCAGGCCAAGATAGCTGTTGAGGAGCCCGAGGTCGGCCGTGATCAGATAGGCCGGGATGATCGTCGCGTGGAACGGGATCATCATGCAGGACAAAAAGACCAGAAGTATCGCGCGCTTGCCCCAGAAGTCCCGAGTGAGCGCGTAGCCGGCGGCGGCGTTGATGATCAGGTTGGCGACCATCACGATGCTCGCCACGATCACGCTGTTCAGGAAGAAACGGGCGAACGGGATGGCATACCAGGCATCGACGTAGAAGAACGGCTGGATGCCCTGGGGCAGGATCGACGGCGGGTAGGCAAAAATATTCTCGCCGGTCAGGCTGGTCTTCAGCACCCAGTAGAACGGCACGAGCATGATGAAGCAGACGCAGATGAGCGCGGTGTGGATGGGCCAGCGGGGATAGCGGTGCATGGCGCTACTCGGTGATGTCGACCTTGCCGGCCTCGCCGCCGGCAAGCAGGTTGCCGATCAGCGCGATGCCGACGAACAAGAGGAACATGACCACGGTGAGCGCGCCGGCGTAGTCGAACTGGGTGAGCTTGAATGCCACCTTGTAGATGTAGGTGATCAGGAGCTCGGTCGCGTGGCCCGGGCCGCCGTTGGTCATGACGTAGATCAGATCGAAGCTGGTGAAGGACGCGATGATGCCGATCACGAAGCACAAGAAAATCGAGGGCCGGAGCAGCGGCAGGGTGATCCTGAAGAACTGGGCGCGGCGCGGCGCGCCGTCGATCGCCGCGGCCTCGTAGAGGTGCGGCGGGATGCTCTGCAGGCCGGTGAGCAGGATGATCATGAAGAAGCCGACGATCTGCCAGATCGCTGCGGCGATCACCGAAGGCATCGCGGTCGAGAAGCTCTCGAGGAAGGCGATCGGCTGGTCGATCAGGCCGCTCGCCCGCAGCAGGTAGTCGAACAGGCCGACCTTGGCGTCGTAGAGCCAGCGCCAGATGATCCCGACCGCGACCGCCATCAGGGGGTAGGAGAGAAAAATGATCGTGCGGTAGACGCCGCGGCCGCGGATCCGGCTGTTGACCATCAGCGCCAGGGCCAGCGCGATCACGATCGTGATCGGCGCCATCGCCATGTAGACGAAGGTGTTCTTAAGCGCCTGCCAGAACACGTCGTCGTAGAACAGCATGTCCTCGTAGTGATAGAGGCCGGCGAACTCGGTGGGCTTGGTCGGCTCCCAGAACTCGAACGAGAGCACGAAGTTCCAGCCCAGCGGAATCAGGCGATACAGGAGAAAAATCGCGAGCGCCGGCAGCAGCAGCGCCCAGACGAAGGCGGCCTCGCGATGCCGCCGGCGCCGCAGCAGCCGGCGCCGCGGCACCGGCGGCGCCCGATTCCGAGTCTCGGAGAGCGCTTCGGTCGCCATCTTACCGTCACCGCGATGGGAGGACGGCCGTCGCCATCCCTACCCGCCGTTCCGATCAGCGCCGGTGCAGCACGCGGTTGACCTTGGCTTCGGCGGTGTCGAGCGCTTCCTTGGGGTCCTTCTGGCCGAGCAGCGCCGCCTGGATCTCTGGCCAGAACGCCTCCTTGAGCGCGGCGTCCTTGGGGGTCACCCAGTTGCCGACCGCCTTGTCCATGTTGGCGAGCGACAGGCGCAGCGTGTCCGCCTTGAGCGGATCGTCGAGCCCGGCGATCAGCGCTTCGTCGACCTTGTTGTTCAGGGTCAGGATGGTGAAGGTGTCGGCCATCACCTTCTGCCACTTGTCGCTGGTCGCGATCTTGATGAAGTCGAAGGCCTCGTCCGGATATTTGGTCGAACTCGAGATGCCGAGGCCGTGCGCGTTCGGCACGCCGTAGCCGCCCGGCCAGGCGATCACGCCAAGGGTCTCGGGGCTGACCCATTCGGCCTTGCCGGCGATCCAGAACAGCGCGGCACCATGGCCCTGGTACATGCCGATGTCGCCGGTGGCAAACGCGTTGTTGGGCTCGACCCAACGGCCGGTCCAGGAGATGTTGTTGATCGCCCCGGAGGTCGTCGCCTTGGCGAGCTTGGTCAGGGCGTCGAGCATCGCGGGCGTGTTGAACGCCGCCTTGGTCATATCCTCGTTGAGCAGCTCGACTCCGTTCATCGCGAACAGCGCCCAGTACAGCCAGTCGAAGTTGAGCGTGATGAAGCCCGACCGGCCCTCCCCGGTCGCCGCGATCTTGGTCGCGTCGTCCAGGATCTGATCGAAGTTCTCGGGCGGGCCGGCCAGGCCGGCCTCCTTGAACAGATCCTTGTTGTAGACCATCAGGGTCTTCGAGAAATAATACGGCAGCAGGTACTGCTTGCCGTCGTACTGCCAGAGCTTCATGCCGTCCTGATTGAAGCGATCCTTGACCTCGGGCTCCTTGGCCAGATAGGGCGAGAGATCGACCAGGCCGTCATTGGCGGCGTACTCGGCCCAGAGCATGCCCTGGACGTCGATGATGTCGGGCGCGGTGCCGGCGACCAGCTGGGTCTGGTAGAAGGTCGCCCACTCGGTGCCCTTCTTGTCCAGCCATTCGACGTCGAAATCGGGATGCAGCTGCTTGAAGTCGGCGATCCAGCCGCGGAATTTTTCCTCGTAGATCGGCAGGTTCCAGGTCAAGAGCGTCAGCTTCTTGTCCTGGGCGCTGGCCCCCGATCCGAACAGCCCGCTCGCCATCAGCGCGCCGAGCGCCGCGACAGCCCATTTCTTCGACATGATCGCCTCCCTTAGCGTTGGCTTCAAAGGTTGAGCTCGATCTCGCGTGCCTCCCTGACCGAGCGTTCGGCCGCGAGACAGACCGCGATCCGCTTGCGGGCGTCCTCGCCCGAGACCAGCGTGCGGCGCTCCCGGAAGGCGGCCACGGTCTGCCGGATCTCCTCCTCGAGCTCGAACACCTCGCCCGAGCTCGCTAGCTCGAGCCGCTCGGGCGCGTGCGCGCCTTTGGCCATGACCTTCAGCTCGAAGCTCGGCTCGAGGGCGCGGGCGTCGCCGCCGGACCACCAGCTGCGCAGCGCGCCGTCCTCGCCGGTAATCTCCAGGAGCGTGTCGTGCTCGAAACCCGCAAGGGTCTGCGTGATGGTCGCGTAGCGGCCGCCCGGGAATGTCAGGAGGCTCGAGAAATTGTCGTCCATGCCGGGTTGGCCGCTGACCGCGGCGCGTCCGCTCGAGATGCCGATCGCACGCACGGCCATGGGGTCGCCGCAGACCTCGAAGTACCACATGATGAGGTCGTAAAAATGGACCGGCTCCTCCAGGATCCAGGAGCCGACCCGGCCCGGGTCGTGCCGCCAACCGCCCGCCCCCGCGCGATAGGGGTGGCGGAACAGGCTGAGATTGGCATAGGCGGGCCGGCCGATCGCGCCCTCGTCGATCAGCCGCTTGATGGTGCCCCACTGGCTCGACAGCCGGAGCTCGTGGCCGACGTTGATCAAGCGTTCGCCGCGCTTGGCGGCTGCGATCAGCCGGTCGCAACCCTCGACCGTGTTCGCCATCGGCTTCTCGAGCAGAAGGTCCTTGCCGGCGGCGAGCGCCGCCTCGCCGATCTCGGCGTGGGTGTGGTTGGGGGTCACCACGTCGACCACGTCGATCGCCGGATCGGCCACCAGGTTGCGGTAGTCGCGGTAGACGGCGATGTCCGGGAAATCAGCTCGGGCGCGCGCCGCCGCGTCATCGCTGCGGGCGCAGATCGCGCTCAGGCGTGCGTCAGCCACCCGGCCGATGCATTGCGCGTGCAACCTGCCGAAGGCGCCATAGCCCACGAGCCCGAACCGCATGGCGTTTGTGTCGGTCCCCGACACGCCGCTCTCCCCGCTGCTCGCGGCACTATTCCATGACGCGGCGCCGGTCGGCAAGGCCGCGCCGCGGCGTCGTCCGGCGGCATCATCCCGGAAGGCCGGCCTTGCGCAGGCCGTCGGCGTAGTGCTCCCGGTCCTCCGCGTGCTGGAATTGCAGCATCTCGAGGTGGCGGGCGAGGGAGAAATCGGGCGTGAGCTTCAGGTATTCCGCGGCCGCCGCCTTAGCGTCCTGCTCGCGGCCGAGCTGACCATAGGCGGCTGCCAGCCATCGGTAACCGACATCGCCAAGCGGCCTGCCCTTGCGGAAGGCGGCGACGGCGTCGTCATAGCGCCGCGCGAGATAGAGCGCCATCCCGAGGTTCAACGCGTACCAGCGCGGCGCAGCGGGATTGAGGCGTTGGGCTTTCTCGACCAGCTCGATCGCCTCTTCCGGCCGTCCGGCAAAGCTGAGCGCCCGGGCCAGAAAGGCGTAGCCGTCGGCGTCGTTGGGGTTGAGCGCGATCGCGGTCTCCAGCGCCTCCAGCGCCTCGTCGTGCAGGCCGTTGCTGAGGCAGACCTGGCCGAGGGCGAGATGGTTCGAGTGGGACGCCGGGTTCACCTCCACGCCCTGGCGCGCGTACGCGAGGGCCCGCTCCAGCGGCTGCTCCTCCGGGCCGACCCAGCGCTCGGAATGCTCCACCAGGTAGGTCCAGGCGAGGCCGGCGTAGGCGCGGGCGTAGTCACGGTCGAGCGCGATCGCCTTCTCGTACAGACGGCGCGCCTCGCGATTGGCCTCAGGTGTGAACTGCTCCCAAAGCTCCCGGCCCCGCAGCACGCAGTCGTAAGCCTCCAGGTTCTCGGTCTGGCCGCTCCGCGCCCGACGGCGCTCGCTCTCGCCGAGCTTGCCCGCGAGCGTCGCCACGATCCGGCGGGTGACCTCGTCCTGGAGCTCGAAGATGTCCGCGAGATCGCGGTCGTAGCGCTCGGCCCAGAGATGATGACCGGTGGCGGCTTCGATCAACTGGGCCGTGATCCGCACCCGGGCGCCGGCCTTGCGGACGCTGCCCTCGAGCGCATAGCGGACGCCGAGGTCGCGGCCGACCTCCTGCACGCGGACCGGCTTGCCCTTGTAGGTCATGACCGAGTTGCGCGCGATCACGCGCAGCTCCTGAAAGCGGGACAGCTCGGTGATCAGGTCCTCAGTGAGACCGTCGGCGAAGTAGTCCTGCTCGGGATCGCCGCCGAAGTTCTCGAACGGCAGCACTGCGATCGACGGCAGGGCCGACGGCCGGCCGGTCGCCGGCGCCGCCGCCTGAGGGGCGGGATCGCCGGACCGGTCCCGGCGGAGGCCGAAGACGCGGACTAAGTCAGCGATGTTCTTGAGCGCGCGCTCGCCGAGGTCCTCGAAGCTGAGCTCGACCTTGTTCCGGATCTGGTCGTAGACCGCGCCCGAAATGCAGAGCCCGCCCGGCTCCGCCATCGCTTCCAGGCGGGCCGCGACGTTGACCCCGTCGCCAAACAGATCGTCGCCGCCGACCATGACGTCGCCGAGGTTGACGCCGACCCGAAACAGCATGCGGCGCGGTTCGGGCAGGTCGGCGTTCCGGCGCAGATCTCCTCCTGGATCGCGGCGGCCGCGCGCACCGCCTCGACCGGGCTCGCGAACTCGGCGATCACACTGTCGCCGGCGGTGCCGAAGATCCGGCCGTGGTGCCGGGCGATCAGCTCATCGAGCACCTGGCGCCGGGCGTTCAGCAGTGCCAGCGTGCCTTCCTCGTCGGCCGCCATCAGGCGCGAGTAACCGACCACGTCGGCGGCCAGGATGACCGCGAGCTTGCGGATGACGCCTGCGTTCTCCATCTCCGGCCCCAAAAGCGCGCGTGCGGTTGAGATAGGCCTGCCAGGAGCGGTTTGGTAGCCCGGGCATCCAGCTCAGAGCGCGCGCCCGGTCTCCCGGTCGAACAGGTGCATGCGGCCGAGGTCCGGGTAAAGCGTCAGCGGCTCGCCCGCACGCACCGCGCGCTCCGGCGGCAGGCGTGCCACCAGCTCGTGCTCGCGGAGGCTAAAGAACACCAGCGTGTCGCTGCCGAGCGGCTCGATCACCTCGGCGACCGCATCGAGCCGCGCTTGGCCACCGGCGCCTGGGCCGGCGTCGAGCCGGAAATTCTCGGGCCTGAGCCCGAACACGACCGGCTGGTCCCGGCAGTCGGCGTAACGCGCCCGGCGCGCCTCGGGGACCGGCCAGACCAGCTGCTCGCCGAGCCGGATCGCGAGCCCGGCATCGCCCTGGCGCCCGAGCTCGGCCGGCACCAGGTTCATGGTCGGCGAGCCGATGAAGCTCGCGACGTAGGTGCTGGCGGGGGCGTTGTAGATCTCGTCGGGGCTGCCGATCTGCTCGATGTCGCCATCCCGCATCAAGACGATCCGGTCGGCCAGCGTCATCGCCTCGACCTGATCGTGGGTGACGTAGACCACGGTCGTCGCGACCCGCTGGTGCAGCTTCTTGATCTCGGTCCGCATCTGGACGCGCAGCTTGGCGTCGAGGTTGGAGAGCGGCTCGTCGAACAGGAACACCTGCGGATCGCGGACGATCGCGCGGCCCATCGCGACCCGCTGGCGCTGGCCACCCGAAAGCTGCCTCGGGCCGCCGATCGAGGAGCTCCTCGACGCTCAGGATCCGGGCCGCGTCCTCGACCCGGCGTTTGATCTCGGCCTTGCCGTAGCCCCGGTACTCGAGGCCGAACGACATGTTCTGAAAGACCGACATGTGCGGGTAGAGGGCGTAGTCCTGGAAGACCATGGCGACGTCGCGGTCCTTCGGTTCGGTCTCGTTGACCAGCGTGTCCCCGATCCAGATCTCGCCCCCGCTCACCTCCTCGAGACCGGCGATCATGCGCAAGGTCGTGCTCTTGCCGCAGCCCGAGGGGCCGACCAGAACCACGAACTCGCGATCGGCGATCTCCAGATCGATGCCGCGTACCGCGGCGACGCTGCCGAAGCTCTTGCGCAATCGTTTGAGGGTGACCGTCGCCATCTTCTCCCGCTCCCCCGCGCGCGAGAATAAGACCGATCCCGGGTCGAGGCCAAGACCGCCGTCTCGAGCTTGTTGACAGGCCCGGCCGGGGCGTCCCATGCAGGCAGCGGGCACCATCGGATCGAGGATCAGGCCATGCTGTTGACCGGCTTCGAGAGCTACGGCGGACGCTCGCTCAATCCGTCCGAGCAGGTGGTCGAGCGGCTCGCCGGGACCGAGATCGCCGGCGTCGGCGTGGTCGGGCACACCTTGCCGGTGAACTACCGGGAGCTCGGCCCGCGCATCGCGGAGCTGATCGAGGCGGTCCGGCCGCGGGCGGTGATCTGTCTCGGCCTCTGGCCGGGATCTCCGTTGCTGCGGCTCGAGCGGATTGCGGTCAACATCGCGGATTTCGAGATCCCGGACAACGTCGGGCTGATGACGCGCGAGCCGGTGGTCGAGGGCGGGCCCGAGGCCTGTCGGAGCACGCTGCCGATCCATGCCATCCAGGGCCGGCTGCTGGCCGCAGGCATTCCGGTGCGGCTGTCGGCAAGCGCGGGTACCTTCCTGTGCAACGCGCTGATGTACCATGCGCTCCGCGCCTCGGCCCTGCACGTGCCCGGATCACCCTGCGGCTTCATCCACCTGCCCTATCTGCCCGAGCAGGTGAGCGCCCTGCTCCTCCAGCTCGCCGACTGGCAGAAGGTCGAGCTGCACCAGCGCGCCGATCTCGCGTCGATGGCGCTGGAGATGCAGGTCGAGGCTGTCCGGCTCGCGATCGAGACCACGCTCGGCGCCAACACAGCCTGATGGCCGAGCCGATCCTCGAGCTTCGCCGCCTGCACAAGCGATTCGGCGAGACGGTGCCCGCCGACGACATCTCGCTCGCGATCGCGGCCGGCGAGTTCTTCACGTTGCTCGGCCCGAGCGGCTCGGGCAAGTCGACGATCCTTCGGATCATCGCCGGCCTCGAGCGGGCCGATGGCGGCCAGGTCCTGCTGCGCGGCGCCGACGTCGGCGACGTCCCGCCCTGGCAGCGCCATCTCGGTATGGTCTTCCAGCAATATGCCAATTTTCCGCACATGAACGTGGCGGAGAACGTCGCCTATGGCCTCCGGCGCCGGGGTCTCGGCAAGCCCGAGGTGAAGGCCCGGGTCGAGGAGCTGCTGGCGCTGGTCGGCCTTGCGGGCTTCGAGCAGCGCCCTGTCACCCAGCTGTCCGGCGGCGAGCAGCAGCGGGTCGCGATCGCCCGCGCGCTGGCGCCGCGGCCGGAGCTTTTGCTGCTCGACGAGCCGCTCGCCGCCCTGGACGAAAAAATCCGCCGCGAGATGCAGGGCGAGCTCACCAAGATCCAAGAGGCGACCGGCACCACGTTCGTCTACGTGACCCACGACCAGGAAGAAGCGCTCACGATGAGCGATCGGATCGCGGTCTTGAACCGCGGCCGCTGCGTCCAGTGCGACCAGCCCGAGCGGATTTTCCGGTTGCCGCGCACCCGCTTCGTCGCCGGTTTTTTCCGCGGCTGCAACGTGCTCGAGGCGCGCATCGAGCACGGCGACGCCGGCGCCCTCCTGGTGCTCGCAGGCCAGCCACTGCCGCTTCGGGGCGGCGCCGGCCGCAGCGGACCCCAGGCCGTGGCTTTGCGGGGCGAAAGCCTGCTGCTCGGCGAGCAGGCCGGGAGCGCGGACCTGGTGCTGCCGGCGGTGCTCGACAAGATCACCTACCGCGGCGTCTACCGCGACTACCGGCTGCGGCTCGAGGACGGCCAGGAGCTGTCCGCGACCTTGACCCAATGCCTGCCGCTGGCCGCGGGCGAGCGGGTCGAGGTCGGAATCCGGGCCGCCGACGTCGTGCTGCTCGAGGAGGACTAGCTGTGGTTGCCATGAAGGTTGTTCATCCGGGCAGGCCCGGCCAAGCTGTCGGTTGCGAAACTGTCAGCGTTGATCGGGAGATCGCCCGGATGAACATGCACAAGAATGCCCGTTTGATGCCGCAAGGTCGACTCCTGCTGGTGCATCGGATCACGGACCAGGGCTGGACCGTGGGGTCGGCAGCCGGCGCTGCGGGCCTGTCGGAACGGCAGGCTTATCGCTGGCTTGCGCGCTATCGCGCTGGCGGGACGGCGGCGCTGGTCGACCGCAGCTCGGCGCCCCGGCACCGTCCCCACCAGGTGCCGGCCGCGCGCGTGGCCGAGATCGAGCACCGGCGCCAGCGCCTGAGCGGACCGGTGATCGCGCGCCAGCTGGCGATGCCGGTCTCGACCGTCGGCAGCGTGCTGCGCCGCCTCGGGCTCGGCAAGCTGGCGGCGCTCGAGCCGAGGCCATCGGTCGTGCGCTACCAGCGCGAGCGGCCGGGCGAACTGATCCACATCGACACCAGGAAGCTCGCCCGGATCGCGGCGGTCGGCCATCGGATCACCGGCGATCGTCGCGACACCAGGCGCGGCGCCGGCCGGGAGGCCGTGCGTGACTGCATCGACGATGGCCTCGCGCCTGGCTTACAGCGAGGTGTTGCCGGACGAGCACAAGACCAGCGCGGTGCCGTTCCTGGAGCGCGCGGTCGCCTGGTTCGCGCGCCAGGGTGTCACGGTCGACGGGTCATGACCGACAACGGCCCGGCCTACCGCAGCCACCACTGGCGCCACGCCTGCGGCGGCCTCGAGCTGCGCCACCTGCGCACCAGCGCTCACCCCTTGGCTCGACCATTACAACACCGACCGGCCGCACACTGCCCCGGCCCATCAGCCGCCGGCCACCCGCCTCTGCCAATCGGCGTTCCTCGGTTCGATCGGTGGCGCCGTTCCTCCGTCCCGACCTGCCATCGCCCACGACCGGTCCGGCGAGCCGGCGCCAGGAGCGCCACAGGCGACCGGCGCCAGCCGGCGCGTAGCGTCCTTGCGCCGGCCCGCCGGACCGTTCACCCTCGAACCGGAGAAAACCCAATGCTCGGTCACCTGAACAACGTTCTTGGAAACGACACCTAGGCGAGCCGCCGCTCGAACTCAACGTGGCTGCGGGAGGAACCGGCCGCATGCTGACGCCACCGTTCAGATTCGACGAGATCATGGCGCCGCTCGGCGCCGAGCGTTTCTTCGCCGAGTACGAAGGCCGCCGCCCCCTGCACCTCAAGGGCGCCGCCGACAAGTTCGCCGCGGTCGCGGGCTGGGCCAAGCTCAACGACCTGCTCGGCATGGCGACCATCTGGTCGCAAGCGTCGCTGCAGCTGGTGCTCGACAAGGAGCCGATCCCGGCCGCCCACTATTGCGCGGCGGCGGTCGGTCGCGACGGCGGCCAGGTGCTGCGGCCCGATCCGGACCAGGTGCAGGGCTTCCTGAGACGCGGCGCCACCCTGATCGCCAACGACATCGATCATCTCAGCGCCAATCTGACCGCATTCTCGCAAGCCTTGGAGCAGGCGCTGGGCGGCAAAGTCCAGGGCAATCTGTACCTGTCGTCGCGGCGCCGGCAGGGTTTCGCGGCGCATTTCGACACTCACGACGTCTACGCGGTGCACGTCGAGGGTACCAAGACCTGGCACGTCTACGAGGGCCGGACGATCGACCCGATCGCCCATCCGGCGTTTCGGACCCTGACGCGCGAGCAGCACGAGCAGGCCCAGGGCCGGAAGCTGATGGACGTCCACATGGAGCCGGGCGACCTTTTGTATCTGCCGCGCGGCCAGTACCACGATGCGCTCGCGGACGAGGGTGGTGCGGTCCACATCGCCTTCGGCGTCACCTACCCGATCGGCATGGACGTCATGAGCCTGCTGTACGAGCGGGTGGTCGCGGAGCCCGAGTTCCGCGCCAACCTGCCCCGGCAGGGCCGGCCCGACGCCGAGCGCGAGCTGGCCGCGCATCTCGGGGCTTTGGCGGATCGGATCGCCAAGGTCCTGGCCGAGCCCGAGACCGCCCGCCAGATCAAGGCGCAGCAGCAGGCCTTTCACTATCCGCGTCACCGCTACGAGCTGCCGGGCGTGCTGAGCGGCGCTCCGGACGATCGCTACCGGGTGCACGCCAAGGGCATCCGCCTGGCCCAGCAGGGCGGGCGCTTCGGTCTGGTCGCCGAGGGCTCGCGGGCGGCGACCGAGGTGCCTGCCGACGTCAGCGGCCTGGTCGCCTGGGTCCTCGGGCGGCAGGAGTTCTCACCGGCAGAGCTGGCCGCGGCCTTTCCCGAGCGCCAGGCCGCGGTGATCGATCAGCTGTTGCGCGACCTCCGCGCCATGCGCCTGATCGACCTGATCTGACGGCCACCGGCGCGGCAATCGGGCGAGCGGCGGGCGACCCGGAATTGAGACCGTGGCTTTTCCGCAACATCGTCGTGCTTTTGTTGCGCTTGGGCATCATTCCCAGTTGATGGCAAAGCGCTCAAGTGGTTAACAGAGACTGTTGAGGGTTCGCCTTATCGGGTGTCCAGCGGGCGAAGCGCTCATCCTGAAGTAGAAAACACACGCCCTTACGGGTGCGAGTGGAGAACGGGATCATGAATCACAGGCTGTTGTTGAGCAGCACCGCGCTCGTGGGCGCCGGCATCCTGTTTGCCGGTGCGGCCCCTGCCCAGGCCCAGGCCCCGATCAAGGTAACACTGGGCGGCTACACCGAGTTCGGCGCTGCCGGGGCGACTGACGATACCTTGGATTCCGCCCCTGATCGTGGCTACACGTTCTATATGGACAACGAAGTCCATATCACGGCCGAAGGTACCTCCGACTCCGGCATCACCTACGGCTCCTATCTCGAGATGGAAATCGGCAGCGGCAGCGCGCCGGGGTCGCAAGCGGGTGGCGGCAACAGCTTTGCCAGCGGCAGCAGCGGCGGCAACGTCTATGTCGACGAGGTCAACCTGTTCTTCAACGGGAACTTCGGCCGGGTCGAGCTCGGTCGCCAGGACGGCGCCGAAGATGTGATGTTCGTCGGCGGCGAGGACGCCCAGGCCGGCACCGGCGGCGTCGATGGCGATACCTCCAATCTCGCGACCGCGATCAATATCGAAAACACCGGCGACGCGACCAAGGCCACCTACTTCACGCCGCGCGTCGGCGGCTTCCAGCTCGGCGCCAGCTATATCCCGGACAGCCAGGACAATGGCGGCAAGGACGGCGCGGGGTTTGACAACGGCTTCAAGAACGTGGTCGGGGCCGGCGGCAACTGGGTTGGCGCCTTCGGCGGCGTCGACCTGACGCTGAGCGCGGTTGGCGTCATTGGCGACGGCGAGGCCAACGGCGCCGACGACACGAGGGACTACTCGGTCGGCGGGCTGATCGCGGTCGGTGGGTTGTCGTTCGGCGCCACCTGGGGCCAGCTGACCGATGCCGCCCAGGCCAAATTCGTCAACCTCGGCCTCAAATACGGCTTCGGCAATGCCAATGCCAGCATCGGCTACAGCTGGAACGATATCGACGCCCTCGACGATATCGAGAACATTTTCGTGGCCAGCGGCGACGTCGGTCTGATGCCGGGGGTCACGCTCAAGGCGGACGTGTCCTACAACACCAAAGACCCGGGCAAGAATGACAGCGCCGGGGCCGACCAGGGCGGAACCTTGGCGGGCGTGATGAGCATCCAGATGGACTACTGAGCGCCCGGCCGCGCACCCGCGGCGGATTCGGCGAAGGGGGGTGGCGGGCAGGTCCTGCCCCTCCCTTTGTCGTTCGAGCGCGCGGGGTCAGGCGCCGTGGCTTCGATCAGTTGGCGTCTTGATGCTTGAAAATGCGGCGGCGACGGCGCAATATAAGGTGTAAGAACTTCAAGAGTGCTCTGGCGGATAGCGGCAGCGAGGATGTGGCAGGCGGTTCGGACCGGCGGAACGGTAGTCGCGGCGGCCTTGGCGTGGGCGGCGTGGGCGGCCCCCGTGAGGGCGGCGGCCGACGTCGACGTCGGTGGTTACCAGGACCAGGCCCTGGCAGCGATGCACCGTGACCTTCTCGGATCGGCCGCCAGCGACGGCCGCTATGCCATCCGGTTGGAGTTGGGAGAGAGTTCCGCACTGACGGCATTCACGCCGCGGTTTGGCGGGCTGGGCCTCGGTGGTGCCGGGCACCTGCCAGCATACGCGGCCGGCGCCGCGGCCGAGCCGCCGGCGTCCAACGAGCCCCATAGTCTGCTGCTCGGCCTGAGCGGCACCGAGATCGCGGGCTGGGCGGTCGATCTGGCGGCCACCGCCGGCGTCGTCAATCCGGCGGCCACCGCCGGCAGCGGCGACTCCGGTCTGGTCGTCGGCGGCGAGCTGGCGGTCTCGGGCCTGCGTTTCGATGCCGCCTACGGCGACGATGCGGCGCTCATGGGCCTGGGTCTGGACGGCACCCGGATGACGGCCGGTGTCAGCTACGGTCTCGGGCCGGTCGACACCCGCTTGAGCTACAGCGTCGTCGATCGCCAGACGGCGGTCGATACCAGCCTGTTCACGGTCGGCAGCCGGCTGACCTTGACGCCTGGCCTCGTCGTGCAGGGCGACGTGGCCTATGCCGACGATAAGAACGGCGATGCCTCCACCGCGGGACGCGTCAGCTTCCAGCTCAACTTCTGATCTGCTTTGAGACTGGGGGGCTCGGGTTCGGGGGTGGTTCGTCTGCCGACCGGAGCAGGTCAGTCAGGGGGCGACGACCAATGTCACTGCGCAAGGTTCGCAGGGTAGCCTGTGGCTTGGCGGCGCTGGCGCTGGCCGGTTGCTCGGGTGCCGCCGTCGGGCCCGCCACGCCTGCGGTGCCCGGCACGTCGCAGGAGAGGATCCGCGCCGACTACGGCACGGTGCACGGCGAAGACGGCATCACGCTGTTTGGCGGCGACAAGTCCCAGCCCGACACCGGCGGCGGCGGTGGCGGCGGCATCGGGGTCAATGTCTATCTCTGGCGGGCGGCGCTCGAGACCATCGACTTCATGCCCCTGGTCCAGGCCGATCCGTTCGGCGGCGTGATCATCACCGACTGGTACGCGCCGCCGGAGACGCCTGCGGAGCGCTTCAAGCTCAACGTCTACATCCTCGACCGGGTGCTGCGCGCCGATGCCGTCAAGGTCGCGGTGTTCCGCCAGACCAACGACGGCGGCGGGTGGGCCGATGCCAAGGTCGATACCGACACCAAGACCGGCATCGAGGACAGCATCCTGACCCGGGCGCGCGAGCTCCGGATTGCCGCGCTCGGGACCGCCCAAGGCTAGCATCGGGACGTCCGGCGGGGTCGCCCGGGAGCGGTCCGGTCCCGGGCGGGGCGGCTTTGTGCTGGGCAATCCCGGCCAGCTCTTCTAAACCTGCGCGGCTCGGGCAGTGGAGGTGATCGGCTCGATGGTGCGCTATCCGTTCAAGGACACCGAGGCGAAGTGGCAGCGGATCTGGGACGAGCGCGCCACGTTCCGGGCACCGCCGGCCTCGGGTCGGCCCAAATACTACGTGCTCGAGATGTTTCCCTACCCCTCGGGCCGCATCCACATGGGCCACGTGCGCAACTATACGCTCGGCGACGTGGTCGCCCGCTGCAAGCGCGCCCAGGGCTACGACGTGCTCCATCCGATGGGCTGGGACGCCTTCGGCATGCCCGCCGAGAACGCCGCCATGGCCCAGGGCGTGCATCCGGCCAAGTGGACCTATGCCAACATCGCCGAGATGCGGGCGCAGCTCCAGTCGATGGGCCTGGCGCTCGACTGGTCGCGCGAGTTCGCGACCTGCGATCCCGAGTACTACCGCCACGAGCAGGCGATGTTCCTGGACTTCCTCGCGGCCGGGCTGGTCGACCGCAAGGAGTCCTGGGTCAACTGGGACCCGGTCGATCAGACCGTGCTCGCCAACGAGCAGGTGATCGACGGCCGCGGCTGGCGCTCGGGCGCCCCGGTCGAGCGCCGCAGGCTGGCGCAGTGGTTCCTCAAGATCACCGAGTACAGCGACGACCTGCGCGCGGCGCTCGACGGCCTCGACCGCTGGCCGGACAAGGTCCGGCTGATGCAGGAGAGGTGGATCGGCCGCTCCGAGGGCGCCCGGATCGGCTTCCCGATCGACGGCCGGGACGACCGGCTCGAGGTCTTCACCACCCGGCCCGACACGCTGTTCGGCGCGAGCTTCATGGCGATCGCGCCCGATCACCCGCTGAGCACCGAGCTCGCCGCGGGTGATCCCGGGCTCGCCGCCTTCATCGCCGAATGCGCCCACCTCGGCACCAGCGAGGAAGCGATCGAGCAGGCCGAGAAGCAGGGCTACGACACCGGCCTCCGCTGCCGCAATCCGCTGATCGATAGCCAGGAGCTGCCGGTCTACGTCGCCAATTTCGTGCTGATGGAGTACGGCGCCGGCGCGATCTTCGGCTGCCCGGGTCACGACCAGCGCGACCTCGAGTTCGCGCGCAAGTACGGCCGCCCGGTGGTCCCGGTGGTCCTGCCGCCGGGCGCGGACGCCGAGACCTTCACGATCGGCGCCGAGGCCTATGTCGGCGACGGCCGGCTGATCCATTCCGGGTTCCTGAACGGGCTCGACGTCGCGAGCGCCAAGCGGCGCGTGATCGAGCACCTCGAGGCCCACGGTCTCGGGCGCGGCGAGACCACCTGGCGGCTGCGCGACTGGGGCGTGTCACGCCAGCGCTACTGGGGCTGCCCGATCCCGGTCATCCACTGCGGCAGCTGCGGCATCGTGCCGGTGCCGCGCGAGCAGCTGCCGGTGACCCTGCCCGACGACGTCGAGCTCAAGGAGCCCGGCAACCCGCTCGTCCGCCACCCGACCTGGAAGCACGTTCTCTGCCCGACCTGCGGGCGGCCGGCCGAGCGCGAGACCGACACCTTCGACACCTTCGTCGAGAGCTCCTGGTATTTTCTCCGGTTCTGCTCGCCGGCCGCCGAGACCGCCTTCGATCGGGCGGCGGTCGAGCGCTGGATGCCGGTCGACCAGTACATCGGCGGCGTCGAGCATGCGGTCCTGCACCTGCTCTACTCGCGCTTCTTCATGCGCGCCTTGAAGCGTTGCGGCTATCTGGCGTTCGACGAGCCGTTCGCCGGCCTGTTCACCCAGGGCATGGTCTGCCACAAGACTTTCCGGGACGCGACCGGCGCGTGGCTGGAGCCCGCCGCGGTCACGGAAACGGCGCCGGGGGTCTGGCGGGCGCTGGACGACGGCCGGCCGGTGATCGTCGGCCGCTCCGAGAAGATGAGCAAGTCGCGCCGCAACACGATCGATCCGACGGCGACGATCGAGGCCTATGGCGCCGACACGGCGCGCCTGTTCATGCTGTCCGACAGCCCGCCCGAGCGCGATCTCGAGTGGACCGCGGCCGGGATCGACGGCGCCTGGCGCTATCTCAACCGGCTCTGGCGCCTAGTCGATGACCGGCTGGGGGTCGATGACCGGCCGGCGCAGCTCGCGCCGAGCGGCGCGCGCGCGCCGGAGCCGCTCTCGCCGGCCGCGACCGAGCTCACGCGCGCCCTCCACCGGACCATCCAGGCGGTGACCGATGAGCTCGACCGCTTCCATTTCAACAAGGCGGTCGCGCTCATTCGCGAGCTCTCGAACCGCCTGGAGGCGTTCGATCCCGAAGACCCGGCGGCGCCGGCGCTGATGCGCAACGGGCTCGAGACCCTGATGCAGCTGCTCGGGCCGATGGTGCCGCATCTCGCCGAGGCGCTCTGGCAGCGCCTCGGGCACGAGGCGTTGCTCGCCGAGACCGCCTGGCCCAAGGCGGACCCGGCCTGGCTGGTCGAGGAGCGGGTGACGATCGCGGTCCAGGTCAACGGCAAGCTCCGGGCGACGATCGCGCTCCCCTCCGGCAGCGATCGCGCGGCGGCCGAGGCGGCCGCGCTGGCCGAGCCCAACGTGGTCCGGGGCCTCGGCGGCAAGCCGCCGCGGCGGGTGATCGTCGTGCCCGACAAGATCGTCAATCTGGTCGTCTGAGACCGCTATGGCGCGCCGCCGCGGCGTCCTCCTCGCGCTCGCCGCCCTGCTCGGGGGCTGCGGCTTCCGGCCGATGCTCAAGCAGGTCGACGACACCAGCGTGCAGGGCGAGCTGGCCGCGGTCGACGTCAAGACCCCGACCGACCGCCTGGGCTATCTGGTGCGCGACAACCTCCTGGATGAGCTGAACCCGGCCGGCATCCAGGTCCCGTCCCGCTACCTGCTGCAGATCGATCTCGAAAGT
Organism: uncultured Alphaproteobacteria bacterium; assembly: GCA_963757395.1. Classification (GTDB taxonomy): domain Bacteria; phylum Pseudomonadota; class Alphaproteobacteria; order Geminicoccales; family Geminicoccaceae; genus DATAOG01. The sequence goes on along the minus strand of CAVWRK010000014.1, from coordinate 328,758 downwards.
CGCAAGAGTGCGCTCGGGATCCAGCTCGACAACACGGCCACCCGCTTCAACCTGACACTGACCGCGCGCTTTCGCCTGCTCGATGCGGACAATCGGCAGGTGCTCTACAGCTCGGTCGTGCGCCGGGTCTCGAGCTACAACGCGATCCGCGACCCCTACGCCGAGCTGGCCGCCGAGTTCGAAGCCCAAAAGCGCGCCGCCCACGACGTCGGCGCCGACATCCGCACCCAGATCGCGATCCACTTCGTCCGCCAGGCGGAGGCGACGTGAAGCTCGGCGGTCAGCCGCTCGAGCGCTTCCTTCGCCAGCCCTCGCCCGGCCAGCCGGTGGTGCTGGTCTACGGGCCCGACCAGGGCCTGGTCCGCGAGCGGGTCGAGCGCCTGGTAGGCGCCGTGCTCGATGACCCCAAGGACCCGTTCCGCCTCAGCGAGCTCGGCGCCGATGCGGTCCGCGCCGACCCCGGCCGGCTGCTCGACGAGGCGCGCTCGCTCTGCCTGGTCGGCGGCCGGCGCGTGGTCCGGCTGCGCCAGGCGAGCGACCAGGTGACCGCGGCTTGCCGCCCCCTGCTCGGGCTCGGGGCGCTCGACGCGCTGATCGTGATCGACGCCGGCGAGCTCGGCCCGGGCTCGTCGCTGCGCCGGCTGCTCGAAGGCGCCCCCAACGCCGTCGCGATCGCCTGCTATCGCGACGAAGGGCGCGACCTCGGCGCCCTGGTCGACCGGCTCCTGGCCGAGCACGACCTCGAGGTCGAGCCCGACGCCCGCGCCTGGCTGGTCGAGCATCTGGGCGCCGATCGCGGCGTCACCCGCAGCGAGATCGCCAAGCTCGCGCTCTATGTCGCCGAGCCCGCCGATGGTCGACACGCGCCGCGCGTGACCCTGGAAACGGCCGCCCTGGTGGTCGGCGACAGCGCGGCACTCGAGCTCGACGATCTGGTCCATGCGACCGTGCTCGGCGATGCGAGCCAGGTCGAGCGCTGTCTCGACCGCTTGCTCGGCGAAGGCCAGTCGCCGGTCCGCCTGCTGCGTGCCCTGGCCAACCATGTCACCCGCTTGCATGCCCTGGCGCTGCGGGTCGAGGCGGGCGAGGGCATCGAGCAGGTGATCGATCGGGCGCGGCCGCCGATCCACTTCCGGCGCAAGGCGAGCGTGAAGGCGGAACTGCAGCGCTGGCCGGCGGCGCGGGCGGCCGCCGGCCTCGGCCGCCTGCTCGAGGCCGAGATCGGCTGCAAAACCACCGGTTGGCCAGCGGCGGCGCTCTGCCGGCGCGCGGCGCTCGGGATCTGCCTGCCTGCCCGGGCAGCGGCCGGAGCCCGGTCCGACCGATAGCACCGCCCGCCGCCAATCGGCCTCTTGCATTGTGCCGGAAAACCCCTCTACGGTCTGTCTGGGAAGCCCCGGCGGACCGGATGGCGCGCGGCAGGAGTTGCGCAGGGGTAGAGAGGCAGAACGGGGAGGCGGCGGCGTGCTGCGCTACGTGGTCCATCGTCTCTTGCTCATGGTGCCGACGCTGCTCGCGATCAGCCTGATCACCTTCGTGATCATCCAGCTGCCGCCGGGCGACTACCTGTCGAGCTACATGGCCGAGCTGCAGGCCCAGGGCGAGGCCATCCAGGGCGAGAAGATCGAGTACCTGCGCCAGATCTACGGCCTCGACAAGCCCTGGTGGCAACAGTATCTGGTCTGGCTGGGTGGCCTGTTCCGCGGCGACTTCGGCTACTCGTTCGAGTACGACCTGCCGGTCAACGCCGTGGTCGGCGACCGCCTGTTCCTGTCGTTCATCGTCTCGTTCACGACGATCCTGTTCACCTGGGTGGTGTCGTTCCCGATCGGGGTCTATTCCGCGACCCACAAATACAGCGTCAGCGATCACGTCCTGACCTTCATCGGCTTCCTCGGCCTCGCGACCCCGAACTTCCTGCTTGCCCTGGTCCTGCTGTATTTCGCCAACGTGATCTTCGGCACCTCGATCGGCGGCCTGATGGCACCCGAATATCTCGATGAGCCGATGAGCTGGGCCAAGTTCTGGTCGGTGCTCGCGCATCTGTGGGTGCCGGTGGTCGTGATCGGCACCTCGGGCACCGCCGGCATGATCCGCCGGCTGCGCGCCAACCTGCTCGACGAGCTGCAGAAGCCCTACGTGGTCACCGCCAAGGCCAAGGGCCTGCATCCGTTCAGGGCGCTCTGCAAATATCCGCTGCGGATGGCGCTCAACCCGTTCATCGCCGACATCGGCACACTTCTGCCGTCGGTGATCTCGGGCGCCGCCGTGGTCTCGATCGTGCTCTCGCTGCCGACCACGGGGCCGATGCTGCTGCGCGCGCTGCAGACCCAGGACATGTACCTCGCCGGCTCCTTCCTGATGCTGCTGGCGCTCTTGACCGTGGTCGGCATCCTGGTCTCCGATCTGGCGCTCGCCGTGCTCGACCCGCGCATCCGCTTCGAGGGCGGCCAGAGCCGATGAGCCACCACTACGTCAACCCGGAGCCGTTCGATCCGGCCGACGCCGAGCGCCTGACCCCGGAGCAGGAGCGCTTCTACACCGCGTCCCAATGGCAGCTCATGTGGTGGAAGTTCCGCCGTCATCGCTTGGCCGTGATCTCCGCCTGGCTCCTCGCCATCATGTATGGCTCGATCCTGATCTCGGAATGGATCGCGCCTTATGATCTGCATACCCGCCACTCCGACTTCATCCATTTCCCGCCACAACCGATCCATTTGTGGCACGATGGCGCTTTCATCGGCCCATTTGTCTATGGCTTCACCTTCAAGCTCAACATGGAAAACTTGAAGCGCGAATATTCACCGGACCTGACCAAGGTCGAACGTCTGCGTTTCTTCTGCTCGGGCGAGCCCTATGACTTCTGGGGCGCGATCCCGGCCAGCTTCCACTTCGTCTGTCCGGCCGAGAAGGGCACGCTCTTTCTGTTGGGGACCGATCGGCTGGGGCGGGACATGTTCTCGCGGATCGTCTACGGCGCCCGGATCTCGCTTACGGTCGGCCTGATCGGCATCAGCGTCAGCTTCACCTTGGGCATCATCCTGGGCGGCCTGTCCGGCTACTATGGCGGCTGGGTCGACAGCCTGGTGCAGCGGATCATCGAGGTGATCCGGAGCTTCCCCGAGCTGCCCTTGTGGATGGCGCTGTCGGCCGCGCTGCCGATCACCTGGGACCCGCTCTGGATCTATTTCGGGATCACGATCATCCTCGGCCTGATCGACTGGACCGGCCTCGCGCGCGCGGTCCGCTCCAAGGTCCTGGCGCTGCGCGAGGAGGATTTCGCGACCGCGGCGATGCTGATGGGCGCGCGCCCGCGTCGGATCGTGCTGCGCCATCTGGTGCCGTCGTTCATGAGCCACCTGATCGCCTCGGCGACGCTTTCGATCCCGAGCATGATCCTCGGCGAGACCGCGCTTTCCTTCCTCGGGCTCGGCCTGCGGCCGCCGATCACCAGCTGGGGCGTGCTGCTGACCGAAGCGCAGAACATCAATGTCGTGGCCCTCTACCCCTGGCTGATGCTGCCCGTCGTCCCGGTGATCCTGATCGTGCTCGCCTTCAACTTCTTCGGCGACGGCCTGCGCGACGCCGCCGATCCTTACACCTGAGGCGCGGGTGCCGGTCAGAAGAGACGGCCGCCGTCGGGGACGGGCTGGTCGACCGTGACCAGCACGACCCGGTGCTCGGCGTCCGGGAAGCCGAGCACCAGGACCTCGGATCTGACGCCGGCGATCCGCTTCGGCGGAAAATTGACCACTGCCGCAACCTGGCGTCCGATCAGCTGCCCGGGCGCATACAGCTCGGTCAGCTGCGCTGAGGTGGTCTTGCGCCCGAGCTCGGGCCCGAAGTCGACCTCGAGCACATAGGCAGGCTTCCTCGCCGCCCTGTTGAGGACGGCGCTGATCACCGTGCCGACCCGGATGTCGACCTTGGCGAAGTCCTCGAAGCCGATCGTCATCCGCACCCTTGGTCCGGAAAATCAGCGCTTGCGGGCCATCGCGCTCTTGATCTCCTCGAAGCTCTCGAGGGCGCGCTGGTTGATCACCTCGAGCGCCTCGCGGTTGGAGCGGCCGGCGACCTCGGCGAGCTCGCGCATGTTCTGGATCGTCGCCTCGAACGAGGTCCTGGCGAGCTCGAGCCGCTTGCTCGCCTGGGCCTGCGGGTCGCCCTGCTGCATCATCTCCTTGGACGCATCGGCGAGCTCGGCCATGGCCTTCTGCAGGATCTCGACCTCGCGCCGGATCACCGCCTGGGCGCCCTCGACCAGCAGCTGATTGGCCTTGGCGAGCGCCTGCAGGTTCTTCTGCTGCGAAGCCATCAGCTCCGACCAGTCGACGCCCGGGATCTGGTACTCACCCATCATCTTGGAGAAGTCGGCGATCTCGAAGGGAAACGGTGACTTGGCCATGAGCGGTGTCCTTTGAGCCATGATGAACGGGCACGTTGCGCCTCAGGCGGGCTGCGGCGCCTCCTCCTGGGACGCGCGGCCGGCGCGCGGCGGGCGCAGGCCGGCGACGGTCTGCACCCGGCGCAACTGCTTGTCGAGCTCGGCCATGGTCTGACCGAGATCCGCCGCCTCGTCCTTGAACCAGACCCGGATCGTCTGCAGATAGGCGGCGCCGAGCGCCCGCCTCGCCAGCCGGGCGCGCAGACCAGAGCGGCGCAGGCCGGCCGCGTCCTGCAGCCAGGCGAGCGAGCGCTCGAGCCGGCAGGCGGTCGCCAGCAGCAGGCAGGGATCGCAGCGGCCGCCGCGTGCCAGCCGCTCGAGCCCGGGCCGGAACGGCACCAGCGCCTCCAGCCGGCGCATCAGCAGCTCGAATACCCGATCGCGCGGCGGCAGGCCGGCGAGCTCGGCCTCGTCGAAGGCGAGCATCGCCTCGTCGATCCGCCGGCTCAGCGCCCGCAGCACCGCCGCCCGACCCGGCAACTCGCGATAGACCACGGCCGGCGGCACGCCCGCACGCTTGCCGACCGCGATCAGCGACAACCGCGACCAGCCGTGCTCGGCAATCAGCTCGAAGGCCGTGACCAGCAGGTCCGGCGCGCCCGTCTGGTCCCGCTTCGCCCGATCCTGCTTGGCCATGCGACCTCTCCTGCGGCTCAGGCGAGCGCGTGCGAGCGGCGCGTGCCGGCCGCGATCGCCCGGTCGAACAAGGGTTGGATGCCGTCCGCGGCCATCAGCACCTCGAGCGCCGCCTGGGTGGTGCCGCCGGGACTGGTGACATTCTGGCGCAGAACCTCGACCGGCTCGGCGCTGCGGGCTGCGAGCGCGCCGCTGCCGGCGACCGTGGCGCGCGCCAGCGGCCCGGCCAGATCGGCCGGCAGGCCGCTCGCGATCCCGGCCCGCGCGAGCGTCTCGATCAGCAGGAACACGTAGGCCGGGCCGCCGCCGGACATCGCGGTGATCGCGTGCATCAGCTCTTCGTCCTCGATCCAGTGGACCGCGCCGACCGCAGCCATCAGGGCCGAGCAGAGATCTTTCTGGGCCGCGCTCGCGTAGGGATTGGCGACCAGCGCCGTGACCCCCTGGCCGATCGCGGCCGGCGTGTTCGGCATCGCGCGCACGACCGGCGTCGTCGCCCCGAACGCCGCCTCGAAGCGGGCGATCAGGGTGCCGGCGGCGATCGACAGCACGACCGCGCCGGTGCGCGCCAGCGCCGCGTAGGCCGGCAGCACGGTCGCCATCGCCTGGGGCTTGACCGCGAACACGATCGCCCGTGGTGCCAGCTCGGTCGGCAGCATGTTGGGCTCGGCGAGCGCAGCCACGCCGTGGCGCTCGCGGACCGCTTCGCGCAAGGCCGCGTCGGGCTCGACCACATAGGCGTCCGCACCCGCCAGGCCCCGGGCCAGCCAGCCCTGGAGCAGGGCACCGCCCATCTTGCCACAGCCGACCAGAAGGAGCGGCCCGGCGAGGCTCGTCATCAGGCTTCGCCTTCGGTCTCGAGCATCGCCGCGGTCAGCGCCTCGACCGGCGACTTGCCGCCCCAGATCACGAACTGGAAGGCCGGGTAGAAGCGCTCGCACTCGGTGACCGCGATGTCGACCAGGTCCTCCATCAGCTCGCCGCTCACGTTCACGCCCTCGCGCAGCAACAGGGCGTGGCGGAACACCGGCAGGTTCTCGTCCGACCAGAGGTCGAAGTGGCCGAGCCAGAGCTTCTCGTTGGCCATCGCCAGCAGGGCGTAGATCGGCTCGCGCTTGTTGGCCGGCACCTTCATCTCGAGCGCGCAGGACAGGTGCATCACGGCCAGCTCCGGGTGCCAGCAGAACCACATCCGATACTGGCACCAATGGCCGCTGATCTCGGCCGCCAGCTCGTCGTCGTTCTGCCGGTGGAAGGGCCATTCATTGGCGATCGCGACCTGCTCGACGAGATCGACGGGATTGCCGCCGGTCTCCTCGGTCTCTGGTCTCAGCGACGACACCATGGCGCACTCCTCGATCGCGCCGCCGGAGCACCGGAGCGCTCCGCCGGAGCCGGTCCGGTTCGACCGCCGGTCCGACGACCGGTCAGGCCGCCCGCGCCGACCCGTTCCGACGACACTGCCAAAATGATGAGGGGGCTGCAAGGCGGCAGGTGGCCGCCCGCTCGGGCCAGGCGCCCGATCGTCAAGCGCCGGCCGGCTTGGCCTTGGCCGAGCGACGACGAGTTGCGGCCGGCTTCGGCTGGCTCGCGGGCCCCGACAGCTCGCCGATGCGGCGCTCGAGCTCGGCCACCTTGGCCGCCAGGTCCTCCTGCCCGGTCCGGGCCTTTTGGGCCATCGCCTTGATCGCCTCGAACTCGTCGCGCGGCACCATGTCCATGTCCGCGAGCATCCGCTCGGCCCGCTCGCGCACCCGGCTCTCGATCTCCTCGCGCAGCCCCGAGAGCGTGTTCAGCGCGCCGTTCGCCATGCGGGCCAGGTCGTCGAGCAGCCGGTTGTCGGTTTGCATGTGGTCCTCTCCCCAGCGGGCGGGCGCGCGCTTCGCGTGTGCCCCGAGATGTAGGGTTGCGGCGCCGCCTAGGCAAGCGAGCCCGAGCCTCCGGCCGACCACCCCGACCTCGGGCCGCACGGGAGGACAGGCCCCGGCCCGCCACTTCGCTTCCCTTGGTTGGGGCAACCAATTACCCTCAGTCACGTTGACTGTTCACGATGCCGGCGCGGCCAAGGCCTAGGCTGCGCTCTCGGGGGAGGTATGTCGGAGTCAGGCACACACGAGCCGGCGGCGGTCCCGGAGGCGATGGCCTCGGGGTTGGTCGGCAATGGCGAGCTTGCCGCAGCGATCGTCGCGACGATCACCCAACCGCTTCTGGTGCTCGACGGCGCGCTCCGGATCGAGCTCGCCAACCGGGCCTTCCTCGAGCGGTTCGAGGTGTCGCCCGAGGAGACGGTCGGGCGCCAGCTGTACGACCTCGGCAACGGCCAGTGGGACGTGCCCGAGCTGCGGCACCTGCTCGAGGAAGTCCTGAGTCGGCGGCAGGCGGTGAAGGACTACCGGATCGAGCACGAGTTCGAGCGGATCGGTCGCAAGATCATGCTCCTCAACGCCAATCCCATCGTCCGCGGCGACGTGGTCGAGCGCACCCTGCTCGCCATCACCGACATCACCGAGCGCGAGCGGCTGCTGTTCGATCTGGAGGGGCGCCGCGAGTTCGCTGAGAAGCTGATCGACAGTGTCCGGGAAGGGCTCGTGGTCCTGGGTTGGGACCTGCGGGTGCGCTCGGCTAACCAGTCGTTCTACCGGGCCTTCGGGGTCGACCCGGCCGAAACCGAGGGCCGCCTGATCTACGACCTCGGCAACGGCCAGTGGAACATCCCGCGCCTGCGCGCGCTGCTCGAGGACATCCTGCCCCTCGAGACCCAGCTCGACGACTTCGAGGTCGAGCACCGGTTCGAGGGCATCGGACAGCGGACCATGCTGCTCAACGCCCGCCAGCTCGATCACGAGCATCTGATCCTGCTGGCGATCCGCGACGTCACCGAGGAGCGGCGGGCGGAGGCGCAGCAGGATGCCCTGATGGGGGAGTTGCAGCACAGGATCAAGAACATCCTGAACAACGTGCGGGCGCTCTCGGTCCAGACCCGCCAGAGCAGTCCGACCCTCGAGGCGTTCGCCCTGGCGTTCGATGCGCGCCTGCAGGCGCTCGCGCGCACCCAGGACCTGCTGGTGCGCAGCCCTCTGGAGAAGGTCGGGCTCGCTGATCTTGTGCGCTTCGAGCTGGACGCCTCCGGCGGCCGCGAGGGCTCGAACTTCGCGCTCGAGGGGCCCGAGGTCCGCCTGTCGCCGCGCGACGCCCAGGCGATGGCGATGACCATCCACGAGCTGACCACCAATGCCCTCAAATACGGCGCGCTGTCGGTCGAGTCCGGTCGGATCGAGGTGGCCTGGCGCACCGAGCAGCGCGACGGCACATCGCATCTCTGGCTGTGCTGGCGGGAGCGCGGCCTGCGGGTCCGGGACTCTGCGCCCAGCAAGGGCTTCGGATCGCGCGTGATCGAGGACAGTCTGCCCTACATCCTGGGCGGCACGTCGCGGCTGACCTTCCATCCGGACGGCGTCGAATGCCTGATCGAATTCCCGCTCCCGGAAGAGTGACGCGCGCCCGGGCGCGCTGGCTTCGAGGACGAGAGAGATGATGGCATCGCTCGACGGACTGACGATCATGGTGGTCGAGGACGATTTCCTCGCGGCGCTCGAGCTGAAGCGGCTGGTCGAGGACCGGGCCGGCACGGTCGCGGGGCCGGTCGGCCGGCTGGATCAGGCGCAGGACCTGGCGCGCGTGGCCAGGCTCGATGGCGCCATCCTGGACGTCAAGCTGAACGGCGCGGTCTCGCTGCCGCTGGCGGACGCCCTGATCGCACGCGGCATCCCGATCATCCTGGTGACCGGCTACGATGTGACCACGTTGCCGACGCGCTTCGCCGATACGCCGCGCCTGCCGAAGCCCTTCAGCGAGGAGAGCTTCGACGGGATGCTCGCGCAGGTGTTCGTGGCCGGCACTGCTCCCTCCTGAACCTCCGGCGGACCCGTGCGGGGCGCCGCCTGGAGCGTGCCCGGGTTTGCAAGGCCTGCGCACGGCGGTAGCCTGCTCGCCACGTTCTGCGGGCCGGGCCCAAGACCCATTTCGGAGTCACCGATGAGCCGTTTGCCCAACCTCAGCTACGACGAGATGACCGCCGAGCAACGGCGGGTGCACGACGAGATCGCGGCCGGCCCGCGCGGCCACGTGGTCGGTCCGCTCAAGGTCTGGCTGCACGCGCCGGGCCTCGCCGACCAGGCCCAGAAGCTCGGCGCCTACGCCCGCTTCCAGAGCTCGCTGCCGCCCGAGCTGTCCGAGCTCGCGATCCTGGTTACCGGCAGCGCCTGGAAGGCGGACTTCGAGTGGTACGCGCACGCCAGGCTGGCGCGTGCCGCCGGTATTTCCGACAGCGTGATCGAGGCGATCCGGACCGGCGCCGAGCCCGAGCTCGCCGATCCGAAAGCGCGCGCCGTCTATGCGGTCGCCCGCGAGCTACACGCGACGCGGGCGCTTTCGGATGCGACCTACGCCAACGCCGAAGCCGCGCTCGGGCGGCAGGGAATGGTCGATCTGGTCGGCATTCTCGGCTACTACACGCTGGTCTCGATGACGCTCAATGCCTTCGGCGTCCCGACCCCCGACGGCTCGCGGCCGTTCGCGGAATGAGCCTATGAAGCGTCCGGATGGGGGGCGACGCAGGTCGCGGACAGGCCGCCGTCGACGATCAGCTCGGTCGCGGTGATGTATTTCGCCGCGTCGGAGGCGAGGAACAGCACCGCCTCGGCGACGTCGAAGCCATCGCCCATCCGGCCCATCGGCACCTGGCGGTGGCGCGCCGCGATCAGTCTTTCCGCGTCGCCGCCGCCGCGCTCGCCGACCAGCCGGGCCTTGACGAGGGGGGTATCCATCAGGCCCGGGATCACCGTGTTGATGCGCACGTTCTTGGGCGCATATTTGACCGCCGTCACCCGCGAGAACTGGATCAGCGCTGCCTTGGCAGCGGCGTAGGCGACCACGTCCGGCCCGAAGAACCGCAGCGCCGCGATCGAGGCCAGGTTGACGATGGCACCACCGCCCTGGCGGACCATGATCGGGATCACCCGTTTGCAGCTCTGGAAGACGTAGGTCAGGTTGATATCGAGCTGCCTTGCCCAGACCGCCTCCGACATGGCGACCGGATCGCCGGGCGCGGAGCCGCCGACATTGTTCACCAGCACGTCGATCCGGCCGAAGCGCTCGAGGCAGGCGGCAACCGTGGCGTCGAGCTCGACCGCGCGGGTGACGTCGGCTACCTGCCCTGCGAACGAGCCGCCCTCGCCCGCGATCAGGTTGGCCGTCTCGGCCAGGGCATCGGCGTTGCGATCGACACCGAATACCTTCGGCACCCGCGCGGGCGAACAGCAGCGCGGTCGCCTTGCCGTTGCCGAAGCCCGGCCCGACGCTGCCGGCGCCCAGCACCAGGGCGACCTTGTCCTTGAAACGAACGTCCATCGCCCCGGCCGCGACTACTCGGCGGCCGCCTGATAAGCCTCGATCGGCGGGCAGGCGCAGACCAGGTGGCGGTCGCCATAGACGTTGTCGACCCGGCCGACCGGGGGCCAGTATTTGGCCTCCAGCTGGCCCTGTCCGGGGAAGAAGGCCGCCTGCCTGGCATAGGGATGCGGCCAGTCGCCGAGCAGGCGATCGGCGGTATGGGGCGCGTTCTTGAGCAGATTGTCCGTGGCGTCGGCCGCACCCTGCTCGATCGCCAAGATCTCCTCGCGAATGCCGATCATGGCGTCGCAGAACCGGTCGAGCTCGCGCTTGGCCTCGCTCTCGGTCGGCTCGATCATCAGCGTCTCGGGTACCGGAAAGGACATGGTCGGGGCATGGAAGCCGTAGTCGATCAGCCGCTTGGCGACGTCCTCGACGGTGATCCCGGTCGCCTGCTTGAGCGGCCGCAGGTCGATGATGCACTCGTGCGCGACCAGGCCGTGCTTGCCGCTGTAGAGGATCGGGTAATGCGGGGCGAGCCGCCTGGCGATGTAGTTGGCGTTCAGGATCGCGACCTCGGTCGCCCTGGTCAGGCCGGCTCCGCCCATCATCGCGATGTAGGCCCAGGAGATCGGCAGGATCGAGGGTGAACCCCAGGGGGCGGCCGAAACCTGGGCCGCCGTTCCGTCGCCCGCCGCGGCCGGGTTGACGCCGGCACCACCGCATGGCCGGGCAGGAAGGGGGCCAGATGCGCCTTGACCCCGATCGGGCCCATGCCCGGGCCGCCGCCGCCATGCGGGATGCAGAAGGTCTTGTGCAGGTTGAGATGGGCGACGTCGGCGCCGATCTCGGCCGGCCGGCAGATGCCGACCAGCGCGTTCAGGTTGGCCCCGTCGAGATAGACCTGGCCGCCGGCGGCGTGAACGATCGCTGCGATGTCGCGGATCCCCGCCTCGAACACCCCGTGGGTCGAGGGATAGGTGATCATCAGCGCGGCGAGGCGCTCCTTGTACCGCTCCGCCTTGGCCTCGAGGTCGGCGAGGTCGACGTTGCCCTGATCGTCGCAGCCGACGACCACGACCTCGAGGCCGGCCATGGTGGCGCTCGCGGGATTGGTGCCGTGGGCCGATGCGGGGATCAGGCAGACGTCGCGCTCGCCTTGACCCTTTGCCCGGTGGTAGCGCCGGATCGCGAGCAGGCCGGCGTACTCGCCCTGGCTGCCGGCGTTGGGCTGGAGCGAGATCGCATCGAAGCCGGTGATCTCGCGCAGCATCGCCTCGAGCTCGGCGAACAGCTGCCGGTAGCCCGCCGCCTGGCCGCTCGGCGCGAACGGATGCAGGCCACCGAACTCCGGCCAGGTCACCGGGATCATCTCGGCGGTCGCGTTCAGCTTCATCGTGCAGGAGCCCAAGCGGGATCATGCTGCGGTCGAGCGCCAGGTCCTTGTCCTGCAAGCGGCGCAGGTAGCGCAGCATCTGGGTCTCGCTGTGATAGCGCTGGAACACCGGGTGGCTGAGGAAGGCGCTCTGCCGGCGGAGCGGCTCGGGCAGGCACGGCTCGATGGCGCGCTCCAGCTGGTCGATCTCGAGCGCCGCGTCGCCGCCGAAGACCGACCAGAGGGTCTGCAGATCGGCACGCCCGGTGGTCTCATCCAACGCGATGCCGAGGTGATCGGCATCGACCAGCCGGAGGTTGATGCCCGCTGCCTCGGCGCGCGCGGCGATCGCCCGGGCCTGGCCCGGCACCCGGACGGTCAGGGTGTCGAAGAAGGCCTCGGTCACGACCTCGACGCCGGATCGCCGCAGGCCTTCGGCCAGGATGGCCGCGAGCCGGTGCACCCGGCTGGCGATCCGGGTCAGCCCGTGCGGCCCGTGGTAGACGGCGTACATGGCCGCCATGACCGCGAGCAGGACCTGGGCGGTGCAGATGTTGCTGGTCGCCTTCTCGCGCCGGATGTGCTGCTCGCGGGTCTGGAGCGCCATGCGCAGCGCCGGGCGCCCCTGGCTGTCGACCGAGACCCCGATCAGGCGCCCGGGCATCGCCCGCTTGTACTGATCCTTGGTGGCAAAAAACGCGGCGTGCGGGCCGCCGTAGCCCATCGGCACGCCGAAGCGCTGGGCGCTGCCGATCGCGACGTCGGCGCCGAGCTCGCCGGGCGGCGTCAGCAGCACGAGGCTCAGGAGATCGGTCGCCACGATCGCGAGCGCCGAGCCCGCGTGCAGCTTCTCGATCACCGGGCGCAGGTCGCGGACCGCGCCGCTCGAGCCCGGGTAGTGCAGCAGCGCCCCGAACACCTCCGCTTCGTCCAGGTCCTCGAACGGATCGCCGACCGCGATCTGCCAGCCGAAGCCCTCGGCCCGGGTGCGCAGCACGGCAAGCGTCTGCGGGTGGCAGTCGGCATCGACGAAGAAGGTGAGAGCGCTGCTCCTGCTGACCCGCTTGGCCATCGCCATGGCCTCGGCGGCCGCGGTCGCCTCGTCGAGCAGCGAAGCGTTGGCGAGCTCCAGGCCGGTGAGGTCGGCGATCATCTGCTGGAAGGTCAGCAGCGCCTCGAGCCGGCCCTGGCTGACCTCGGCCTGGTAGGGGGTGTAGGCGGTGTACCAGCCGGGGTTCTCCAGCACGTTGCGCAGGATCACGCCCGGCGTGAGGGTGCCGTAGTAGCCCATGCCGATCATCGAGGTCAGCACGCGGTTCTGCCCGGCGATCCGGCGGAGCGTGGTCAGCGCCTCGACCTCGGTCCTGGCCGGCGGCAGGTCGAGCGGCCGCGCGCGTGCGGATCGCTTGCGGCGTCGCCTGCGCGATCAGGTCGTCGAGCGAGGCCGCGCCCACCACCTCGAGCATCGCGCCGATCTCGGCGTCGTCCGGGCCGATGTGGCGGCGGACGAACTCGTCCTGGTCCTCCAGGTCGGTCAATGACTCGTCAGTGCCTGGGCACGCTCGGACATGCTGCTCCCCCGTACCGACTGCTGGCTCAAGCCAGACTCGCGACGAACGCCTGGTAGGCGTCGGCGTCCATCAGCTGGTCGAGCTCGCCGGGATCGGCGACCCTCAGCTTGCAGAACCAGCCGGCGCTCTCGGCGCCGCTGTTGACCAGGGCGGGATCGTCGTTCAGCGCCGCGTTGACCTCGACCACCTCGCCGCTGACCGGCGCGTAGACGTCGCTCGCCGCCTTGACGCTCTCGACCACCGCGAGCGCGTCGTTGCGGGCGACCTGCTTGCCGATCGGCGGCAGCTCGACGAACACCACGTCGCCCAGCTGCTCCTGGGCGTGGTCGCTGATCCCGATCGTGGCGATCTCGCCCTCGACGCGGACCCACTCGTGGTCCTTGGTGTAGCGGATCTCGGCCATGGCACTCGCTCTCCGTCAGCGCTTGTAGCGGTGGGGGACGAACGGCAGCTTAACGATGTGGGCCGGGTGCGGCCGGTCGCGGATCGCGAGCTGCAGGGCGGCATCGGGCGCGGCGTTGGCGCTCGCGACGTAGCCGAGCGCGATCGGGCCGCCGACGGTCGGCCCGAAGCCGCCGCTCGTGACCTCGCCGATCGGCCGGCCGTCGGCATCCTGGACCACGGTGCCCTCGCGCGCCGGCGCCCGGCCGTCCGGGCGGAGCCCGACCAGCTTTCTCGCCGGACCTTGGGCCAGCTGCCGGAGGATCACGTCGGCGCCCGGAAAGCCGCCTTCGGCGCGCCGGCGCTTGGGGATCGTCCAGGCGAGCCCCGCCTCGATCGGGCTGATCGGCGGCCGACAGCTCGTGGCCATAGAGGCAGAGGCCGGCCTCCAGACGCAAGGAATCGCGGGCACCCAGACCGGCGGGCGCCACCTCCGGCTGGTCGAGCAGACGGCGCGCCAGGGCCTCGCCCGCGGCCGCGTCGACCGAAATCTCGAAGCCGTCCTCGCCGGTGTAGCCGGAGCGCGCGACCCGGCAGGCGAAGCCTGCGACCGTCGTCTCGTGCGGTCTGCATGAACGCGAGCCCCGCCGCGGCCGGCGCCAGACGCGCCATGACCGCGGCCGCCTTGGGACCCTGCAGCGCGAGCAGGGCGCGCCCGGCCAGCTCCTCGACCGCGCAGCCGGGCTCGAGGGCGGCGCGCAGATGGGCGAGGTCGGCCTCCCGGCAGCCGGCGTTGACGACCACGTACAGGCCGTCCTCGACCCGGCCGACGATCAGATCGTCGAGCACGCCGCCGTGCTCGTTGGTGAGCACGGTATAGCGCAGCCGGCCGGGGCCGAGGCCGGCGACGTCGCCGGCACCAGGCGCTCGAACGCCCGGGCGGCGCCCTCGCCGCGCACCCGCACCTGACCCATGTGCGAGACGTCGAACAGCGCCGGCGGCGCTCCGGCAGTGGCGATGCTCGGCCATGATCCCGGCCGGGTACTGCACCGGCAGCGGCCAGCCCGCGAACTCGACCATGCGGCCGCCGAGCTCGACGTGCAGGGCGTAGCAGCGGCGTGCGTCGGGGCTCGGTGGCGGCGTCGGCGGGAGCGGAGCTCAAGGCCGGGACCTCCAAAGGGCTGCGCGCCGGCCACGGCCGGCGACGTTCAGCCCCCTCTGTCCCAAACCTGAGAGACTTGGCGCCACCCGGGCGATCCCGGGCCGACGCCTTACCCCTTCGGTGGAGTGCCCGGCCACCCGAATGCCACGGCACCCGCTCTCCAGAGCGCCATCCCCCCGCGGTCCGTTGGCCTGAGAGTTTCCGGGGCGGTTGCTCCTTCGGCGCCGTCGCCGGCCGCAAACGCGGCCGGCGACGGGCTCTCCCGCGGGGCTCAGCTGGCGATGTCCGGCCAGACTACTCCGGGCAGCCCAGAGGTCAAGCGAAGGTCAAGCGCTCGCCGAGCGGGCTCAGGGGAACAGCGGCTTCAGACGCTGCTCGAGCTCGGCGTCGTCGAGCTGGAAGCCGAGGAGGAGGTTGTAGCCCGAAGCCTCCTCGGGCGTCACCGACGGCAGCCGCAGGGTCAACTGCTCGGCGACCCCGGCGAGGTCCTCGTCCTTGGCGAACACGATCTCGGAATCGAACA
The DNA here is from genome assembly GCA_963757395.1 of uncultured Alphaproteobacteria bacterium. GTDB lineage: Bacteria > Pseudomonadota > Alphaproteobacteria > Geminicoccales > Geminicoccaceae > DATAOG01. Next base: position 313,275 of record CAVWRK010000014.1, on the reverse strand, counting down.
GCTGCTTGGACAGGACCTGCCGGTCCGGGCCCATGGTCGCGACGAAATAGGTCAGTTCGCACCGGATCGCCCGTGGCGGCCGGGCCATGTTGGGCGATCAGGTTGAGCCCAACGTCGACGTCGACCCCCTCGTCGTCGTAGTGGCAGGCGCTCTGGAGATGGCTGAGGACGGCGAGATAGCGCAGCGCGCTCGGGCTGCGATCGCTGCCCGGGCGGTAGCTCGCGGTCCGTTCCGCACCTTCGAGGAGCAGGGCGGCCGGACACGCCGGCGGCGGCGGTGGCGGTGCGCTCGACGCGCAGGCCGCGAGCAGCAGCCCCGCAAGGCCGGCACTCGCCATCCGCATGCGGGCGCCGGCACCACGGCGCGCTGAGCGTCTCACCGCCGCTTGCGGCTGCCGTCGCAGAACGGTCCGCCCCCCATCGCCAGATCGCTTCCTCCGCCGTCGCCCTCAACCCCGGGCAATCCAGCTAAGCTCAGTCCTGCGAGCGCGGCAAGGCCGAATACGCCAACCGGATGGCGTGGATTTTCGGAAACCATTGCTCAAAGCCCACCAAGCCGCCTACATTCGCAGCCATCATCCCATGACCCAGCCCCGATCGCATCTCGAGTTGGGGGCGCCGAGCCGCATCCCGCCGGCCATGGCCGCTCTCGATCTTGGGACCAACAACTGTCGCTTGTTGGTCGCGCGGCCACGCGACCAGGATTTCGAGATCGCCGACAGCTTCTCGCGGATCGTCCGGCTGGGCGAGGCGGTGGCCCAGACCGGGCGGCTCAGCGAGCGGGCGATCGCGCGGACGATCGCAGCCCTCCGGGTCTGCGCCCGGATCGTCGCCCGGCACGAGGTCGGCCAGATCCGCTGTGTCGCGACCGAAGCCTGCCGGCGGGCGCAGAACGGCGTCGAGTTCCTGGCGCGGGTCAAGCGGGTCACCGGGCTCACTTTCGAGATCCTGCCCCACGAGGACGAGGCGCGGCTCGCCCTGTTGGGCTGCCTGCCGCTGATCGACCCGGCCGCGGAGCACGTGCTGCTGGTCGACATCGGCGGCGGCAGCACGGAACTGCTGTGGCTCGATCGCAGCCAGGCCGGCGGCGAGGCGGTGGTGCGCTGCAGCTACTCGGTGGCGGTCGGCGTGGTCGCGCTGTCGGAGGCGTTCACCCCCGAGCCCGACCCGGCGACCTTCGAGGTCATGGTCCGCCACGTCCAGGGCCTCCTGGCGCCGATCGAGGCGAGGCACGCGATCGGGCGCCAGCTTGCCGGCGGGCGCAGCCAGATGCTCGGGACCTCCGGCACGGTCACCACGCTCGCCGCCCTGCACCTCGATCTTTTGCGCTACGATCGCCGGCAGATCGACGGGCTGATCCTGGAGGCCGGGACGATCGCGGCGGTCTCTGAGCGGCTGCGAGGCATGAGTAACGCCGAGCGCGCCACGCATCCCTGTATCGGGCCGGGACGGGCCGATCTGGTGGTCGCCGGTTGCGCGATCCTGGAAGCGGTCTGGCGCAGCTGGCCGACCGACCAGCTGCGGGTCGCCGATCGCGGCCTGCGCGAAGGCATGCTGCGGGGCCTGATGGGCCGCTCGCTGGCGCAGGCCTTGAGCGGACCGGGGGCCACGGTCGCTCTGCCGGGGCCGGTGCTGCCGGTGGCGGCGGCGAGCAGGCCGCCGCACTCAGACACGGGCTCATTCACCCCAGCCGACTCCGGGCGCCCGTTCACCGCCAACCTCGCCCCGCGGGGCGAGGTTGGCAACTGAGAGATACAAGCCGCGATGCCGGAGCCGCGCACGACCAAGGTTCGCCTGCGCTCGAGCAAGGGTCGCCGGGCCAGCTCGAGCCGCTGGCTCGAGCGCCACATCAACGACCGCTTCGTGCAGAGCGCGCGCGTGGCCGGCTACCGCTCGCGCGCGGCCTACAAGCTGCTCGAGATCGATGCCAGGTTCGAGCTCCTGCGCCCCGGCCGGCGGGTCGTCGATCTGGGCAGCGCGCCCGGCGGCTGGGCGCAGGTCGCGGTCGCCCGCGGCTGCCGGGTCGTCGGGGTGGATCTGCAGCCGATCGAGCCGGTCGAGGGCGCGCACCTGCTCCAGGGCGACATCTTCGACCCGGCGACGATCGCCAATCTCTGCACGCTGGCGGGCGGCCCGGCCGAGCTCGTGTTGAGCGATCTCGCGGCACCTGCGATCGGCCAGCGCACGGTCGATCGCCTGCGCGCCGATGCGCTCGCCGAAGCCGTGCTGACCCTGCTGCCGGAGCTGCTGGCGCCGGGCGGCGACGTCGTGCTGAAGCTGTTGCGCGGCGCCGAGGCCGGGATCACCGCCACCGGCCGCCGGCAGTTCGAGCGCGCCAAGCTGGTCCGGCCGGCCGCCAGCCGGACCGGGTCCTCGGAGATCTACCTGGTCGGCTCGGGCTATCGGGCCGCCCCCGCCTGATCGCCGCCGAGACCCCCGGGGCCATCACCTGGCGGAGCGAGCCGCCTCATGCGACCCTGGCCGCGTGACCGTCGTCACCGGACTCGTTGGGCGATCCGGCAGGCGCCGGCAGATCGGCAACCCGGCAGGCGTCACCACCGGCCACGGCGACCTCGAACATGGCGGCGTCGGCGGCCTCGATCAGTTCCGGCAGGCGGTGGCCGTGGATCGGATAGAGAGCGATCCCGACACTCGTGCTCAAGACGACCTCGGTGCCATCGATCCGGAATGGGGCGGCCATCACCGCGCGCAGCTTGGCGGCCATCACGCCGGCGTCCTGGGCCGGGGCGAGCGCCTCGAGCAGCGCCGTGAAGCCGTGCAGGCGAAACCGCGCCAGGGTGTCGGACTTGCGGAAGTTGGCATGCAGTCGCTTGGCGACCGCCCGCAGCAGCCGATCGCCGAACGCGCCGCCCATCTGCTCGACCACGTTCAGATAGTGGTCGAGCTCGATCGACAGGATTGCCAGGTACCGTGCCTGGCGACCGGCGCGCGCGGCAGCGCGCTCGAAGCGCTCCTCCAGGAGCAGGTGGTTGGCGAGGCCGGTCAACTCGTCGTGGCGCGCATGGCGAATCCGCCGCTGCTCCTGCCGCTTACGCTCGATCGAGGTGAGGATCGCCCGCTGCATGACGATCGCCGTCACCAGGCTCTTGGGCAGGAACTCCTGCGCGCCACCGCGAATCGCTTCGCAGGCGAACATCACGTCCTCGTCGCCGAAGCCGCTGTAGACCACGATCGCGACATCGGGCGCCCGCTCCTGAACGCCGTCGAGGGTGGCGAGCCCGCTCGAATCCGGCAGCATCAGGTCGAGCAGCACCGCATCGAAGCGGTGCCGGCTCAGCTGCTCGGCGGCCTCGCTCAGGCGCTCCACATGGGTCAGCTCGAACTCGCCGTCCGTGCCGAGCAGCTCCGCCGCCATCCGGGCGTCGACCGCGTTGTCCTCGACCAGCAGGACCTTGATCACCGCATCTGCCATCAGCTCGATCCCGTCCTCGGCGCGTCCCGCGCGATCGCCGGAAGCGCACGCCCGGCGCATGGGACTCAACCACTGCGTCCGCCGCACCATGCGCCGGGATGGTTAACAAAAGCTTAACCTGTGAACCCTGGCCGCGCGGCGCGCTTGTCGGCCGCCTTGCCAGCCGGTAGCCTGGCGACCGGGACGTGGCCTTGGGACCAGCGAGATGGACATGGCGACCGCGGCGGCGCCGGCCCTGGTGGTGACCGATCTGCACAAGAGCTTCGGGGCGCTCGAGGTCCTCAAAGGGGTGTCGCTGAGCGCGCTCAACGGCGACGTGATCGCGATGATCGGCTCATCGGGGTCGGGCAAGAGCACGCTCTTACGCTGCATCAATCTGCTCGAGACCCCGGACGCGGGCGAGGTCCACGTCGGCGGCGAGCTGATCCGGATGACCCGCGGCCGTCACGGCGCCCGGCCCGCCGACGCCAAGCAGGTCGACCGGATCCGCACCCGGCTCGGCATGGTGTTCCAGAGCTTCAATCTCTGGTCGCACATGACCGTGCTCGAGAACGTGATCGAGGCGCCGGTGCACGTCCTCAGGCAGCCCAAGACGGAAGCGGTCGCCCGCGCCGAGGCCCTGCTCGCCAAGGTCGGCATCGGCGACAAGCGCAATCACTATCCGTCCCACCTCTCAGGCGGCCAGCAGCAGCGCGCCGCGATCGCCCGCGCGCTCGCCATGGAGCCGCAGGTGATGCTGTTCGACGAGCCGACCTCGGCGCTCGACCCGGAGCTGGTCGGCGAGGTCCTCAAGGTGATGCGCGACCTCGCCGAGGAGGGCCGCACGATGCTGATCGTGACCCACGAGATCGGCTTCGCGCGCGAGGTCTCGAGCCGCACGGTTTTTCTCCACCAAGGCAGGATCGAGGAGGAAGGCCCGCCCAAGGAGGTGTTCGGCAACCCCCGCTCCGAACGCCTGCGCCAGTTCCTCGCCAGCCATCTGTGATACCGGCCGGCCCGCCGTCGCGGGCCGGCGGTCCCGCATCCAAATCCCTCCGACCAACGTAGCTACCGGAGCCGCGCTCGACTGCGGCCTTGGAGGCGGTGCCGGGGCACCGCCGGCAACGGAGGGATGACGAAATGCATGAGAATGCCACGCTGCGGCGCGGGTTGGTGGCCGCCGCTCTGACCGTGCTCGCGACCACCAGCGCCTGCGCGCCGGCCGATCATCAGGCTGGCATGGCCAGCGCCATGGCTGGCGAGTTCCACGTCCAGATGGCGTCGATGGCGAACGTCATGGTCGGCGGCCAGCCGATGCTGCCGAGCAAGACGATCGTCGACAACGCGGTCAACTCGGCCGACCACACGACGCTGGTCGCAGCGGTCCAGGCCGCGGGCCTGGTCGCAACGCTCGAGGGGCCGGGGCCGTTCACCGTGTTCGCGCCCGTCAACAGCGCCTTCGAGGCGTTGCCACCGGGCACGGTCGACAATCTGCTGAAGCCCGAGAACAAGGCGATGCTGACCAGCATCCTGACCTATCACGTGGTCGCCGGCCGGCTGGATTCGGCGGCGCTGCGCGACATGGTCGCGGCCGGCGGCGGCATGGCCAAGCTCAAGACCGTCAACGGCGAGACGCTGACCGTCAGGGCCAATGGGCCCTCCAACCTCGTGCTCGAGGACGCCGAGGGAAACATCGCCACGATCTCGACCTACGACGTCTATCAGGCGAACGGCGTGATCCACGTCATCGACGACGTGCTGCTGCCGAGCTGAGCCTGACCGCGGCGGCGCCCCCGACCGGTGGCGGGGCGCCGCCGCAGCGCGCAGGTCGGCTGGCGCATGGTCGAGCCCTCTGGTATGGCTGGGGGCCATGTTGCGGTCGGGAGGGCCGCCCTCGAGGTCGCTCTCCGCCGCCAGGGCTTGCACCCGGGGATGTCGAACCAGGATCAGGCCGTGCCGCCGACCCTCGGCGATCTGCTCGGCGCTACGGCGGCCGGCGATCAGCGGGCGTTCGCCGAGCTGTACGCGGCGAGCAGCGCCAAACTGTTCGGCGTGATCCTGCGCATCCTGCGCGATCGCGAGCAGGCGCGCGAGGTGCTGCAGGAGGTTTATCTGCGGATCTGGCAGCGCGCCGCCGACTACCGTCCGGACAAGGGGGCGCCGATGACCTGGATGATCGCGGTCGCGCGCAACCGGGCGCTCGACCAGCGGCGCGCCCGACGGCCCGAGCTGCCGCTCGATGGCATCGCCGAGCTCGAGGACCCTGGCGCCAACCTCGCGAGCCTGCCCGATGACGGCGGCGTCCCGGCACGGACCCTCCGTCACTGCCTCGGCGAGCTCGACAGCCGTCAGCGCCAGAGCGTGCTGCTGGCCTATGCCGAGGGCTATACCCATGCCGAGCTGGCGCACCGGCTCGACTGCCCGCTCGGCACCGCCAAGAGCCTGGTCCGGCGCGGGCTCTTGCGGCTCAAGGACTGCCTCGAGCGATGACCGACGAGCTGGACGAGACCGAAGCGCTGGCCGCCGAGTACGTGCTCGGCACGCTCGAGCCGGAGGCGCGCGCCGAGATGCAGCGGCGGCTGGTGACCGACCGTGAGCTCGCCCGGCTGGTCGATCTCTGGCAGCAGCGTCTGGCGCCGCTCGCCGCGCCGATCCCGCCGGTCGAGCCGCCGCCCGCGGCCTGGCTCGGCATCGCCCAGGCGCTGGCCGCGGAGGCGCATCCGGCGCCGGATGCGCGCCGGGTGCGGGTCAGGCACCATCATGGCCTGCTGTACAGCGTCACCCTCTGGCGCTGGTGCGCCCTCGGCGCGAGCGCGCTCGCCGCCGTCCTCGCGCTGTACATCGTCGGGGCGGTGCTCCGCTCGCCGCCGGCCCCGGCCGCCCGCTATGTCGCCGTGCTCGACCGCGGCGAGGCGAGCCCGGCGCTGATCGTGACCGTCGACCCGGCGACCGGGCGCGTCACCATCCGGCCGCTCGCGATCGCCGCCGCCGAGGGCCGCGCCCTCGAGCTCTGGTTGATCACGGGCGAGGGCCGGCCGCCGCAGGCGCTGGCCCTGCTCGACCCGAAGCAGCCGGCCGCGTTCGCGCTGCCGCCCCAGATCAAGGCGGCGGTCCGGCCCAGCGCCGCGCTCGCGGTCAGCCTCGAGCCCCCGGGCGGCTCGCCGACCGGCCAGCCGACCGGGCCGGTGGTCTACCAGGGCCGGCTGCTGGCGCTCACGGAGTGAGCTGGGCGCGCCGCCGACCGGGCACCGCGTTGTGCTGGAAGGCATGGAGGACAGCCGCGTTCAGCGCAGCCCGCTCGGCCGCGCCGCCGCTGTTGTGGAGCGCGCTGTCCTCATGCTGCCGGATATCGGAAAGTGGGCTTGGTGATGCACGAAGATCAGGCGGCCGCGATGCGCCAGCCAAGTGCGGCGAGAATTGCCACCGGGAGCGCGAGACCATAGAAGCCGAGCCATGAAAACCCGAGTGCGCCGACCCCGGCCCCAGCGCAAAACGCCGACACGACGGCGAGGTAGCGCAAGAGGTCGACCCAGCGAGGCCCGTTTGCAGGCGTCGCGATCGGTGGCCCGCTGACGGAACTCGCTGCTGCCAGCAGATGAGCAATGAACCTGGTCAGGTTGCCTGTCATCACCGTTGTCGGCATATGGAAATGCAGGACGAGCATCATCATCGCGTTTTGCAGGCTCATGGCGAGCACCGCGAAAAGCGTCGCCAGCATGGTCTGCCACGCGTTCCCGCCCGGAAGCGGCGAGAGCAATCCGCCGGCTAGCATGAACCCTGTGAGCAGGGCGGCTTCCATCACAATGAGAAGGTGGGCAACACTGGCGCCGCCCCGGCGCATCCGTTTGATCAGCACGATCCAGCCGGCAGCGGCGACCGCGAAGGTCGGCAGGACGAGTAGCTTGGTCAGGGTGCCACTGTCATAGTGCTCGAACTCCGCCGACAACACGATGATGTTGCCAGTGATGAAGGCGGTGAATGTGCGGAACAGACCAAGATAGCAGACGACATCGACGAACGCGGCCACGAACGCCAGCACCACCGGCGTCGCGAGGTGGGCCGCCGCCGCTAGCCGTCTCTCGTCGGGATCTTCGTGCCGTGCGGCCACCGCTACCGTTGACTCTGAGGGCAGTCGGAGCATTCAGCTTAGCTTAGGTAAGCTTGGTCATGCCAGCGAAGCGCATCCAAAAGGCCCAGCGCGGCGCTCGCGAGCGCCAGCCGCCGGCCTTGCATCGCCGGCTGTGGATCTGGCTCGTGTATCTGCTGCTCTTCGCACTGTCGGTCCCGTGGTATCTGCCGGCGGACGAGGCGCCCCGCCTTTGGCTCGGGCTGCCTTACTGGGTGGTCATCTCCCTGCTCGCCGTGCTCGCCATCGCCGGCTTCACCGCCTGGGTTCTGCAGCGCCACTGGCCGCTCGACGAGGAAGCGGCGGATCGATGACCGACGATCCGTTTGGAGCCAGCGCGCTGGGCGTGCTTGGCCTCTACCTGCTCGGGATGGTCGGGCTCGCCATGGCAGCGCGGCGCGCGCCGGGGCAGCGCAGCCTCAGCGGCTTCTACCTTGCCGACCGCAGTCTCGGCACGCTCGTGCTCCTGCTGACCTTCTATGCGACGCAGTACAGCGGCAACACCTTGCTGGGCTTCCCGGGCGAGGCCTATCGGGTCGGCTTTCTTTGGGTGATGAGCGTCGGCTTCATGACCGCGATCATCGTCGTCTACCTGCTGTTCGCCCCTCAGCTCTATCGAGCCTCACGCGAGCGGGACTTCGTCACGCCCGGGGACTGGCTCGATCATCGCTTCGGCTCGCCGGCGCTCAGCCTGATCGCCAATCTCTTGTTCCTCGTGGTGATCACGAATTTTCTGCTCGCCCAGCTGATGGCGATGGGTCACGTGGTCGTGACGCTCTCCGGGGAGACCCTGCCGTTCTGGGCCGGCGTGGTAGGTCTCGGTCTGGTGGTCGCGCTCTATGAGACGGTGGGCGGGATGCGTGCGGTCGCCTGGACCGACTGCGCCCAGGGCGCGATGCTGCTGATCGGGCTCGCGGGCATTCTGATCGTGATTCTGCCGGGACTGGGAGGGCTGAGCGAGGCCTCGGCCTGGATCATCGCCCACGCGCCCGCGAAGGCCTCGGTGCCGGATGGCGAGGCGATCCGGACCTGGATCAGCACGCTTCTGCTGACCAGCCTGAGCGCGGTCGTCTACCCCCAGGCGCTCCAGCGGATCTTCGCCGCCCGGAGCGCCAGGACCTTGCGCAATTCGTTGAGCTTCATGGTGTTCCTGCCCATGGTCACGGTCCTGCCGATGCTTCTGGTCGGGATCTTGAGCGTGCCGCGTCTCTCCGGCCTGCAGGGCATCGCCGCCGATCAGGTGATGCCCCGGCTCCTGCGCACGTGGGCAGGCGAGTCCGCCTGGCTTCACGCCATGGCGCTGTTGGTTCTGACCGGCATCATCGGCGCGATCATGTCCACGGCCGATTCGGTGCTGCTCAGCCTGTCGGCGATCCTGGCCAAGGATCTCCTGGGCAAGGCATGGCTCCGGAGCGCTTCATCGGAGCAACTTGCCCGATGGGGCAAAGGGCTTTCCTGGCTGGTCATGCTCGGGCTCATGGCCTTCGCGCTCACCCCCCGCATCACGCTTTGGGGCCTGATCGAGCTGAAGCTCGAGATCCTCGTTCAGATCGCGCCTCTGTTCATCCTCGGGACGCTCTGGCCGGGGCTGCGCGCGAGGGGCGCGCTCGCAGGCCTGGTCGTCGGTGCGCTGCTTGCCGGCGGCATGAGCCTTGGCGGCTATGGCAAGCTCTGGGGCTGGCACGCCGGGCTGATCGCCCTCGTCCTCAACCTGGCCACGGCGTGGGCGGTCAACGCCTACACGACGCCGCTCGCGCGCAGCTCGGCGAGGCGCGCGGCATCGTAGCCCAGCTCTCCCAGAACCTGATCGGTGTGCTCGCCGAGCGCGGGCGCCGGGCGGCGGAGGCGGGCAGGCGTGGCGCCGAGCTTGACCGGAAAGCCGGTCATGCGCACCCGGCCGTGGCCCGGATGCTCGGCCTCGAGCACCATCTCCTGGGCCACCACCTGCGGGTCGGCGAACACGTCCGCAAGGTCCATGACCCGGCCGCAGGGCACGCCCGCCCGGTTCAGGCGCAGGATCCAGTCGGCGACCGTCGCCTCGCCGATCTTGGCGTTGACGATCGCCCTCAGGCGCTCGCGCTGCGCGATCCGGGCGGCGTTGGTCGCGAAGTCGGGATCGTTCAGCAGATCGGCGAGCCCGAGCTCCTGGAGCAGGCGCTCGACGATCGCGGGCGTGCTCGGCGCGATCGCGACGTCGCCGTCGGCGGCGTGGAACAGGCCGTAGGGGTAGACCACGGGATGGTCGTTGCCGGTGCGCTCGGGCAGCTCGCCGGTCGCAAAGTAGGAGGCCGAGAAATAGGCCATCATGCTGATCAGGCCGTTGGTCAACGCCGCCTCGACCCGCTGACCGCCCGCCGTCGCGCCGCGCTCCCGCGCGAGCAGGGCCGTGACCAGGCCGAAGGCGGCATAGAGCCCGGCGACCAGATCGCTGATCGGCGGCCCGGCGCGCAGCGGCTCGCCGCCGGCGCTGCCGTTGACGCTCATGAAGCCGCTCATCGCCTGAGCGATGAAGTCGAACGCCGGCCGGTCGGCGTAGGGTCCGGCGCTGCCGTAGCCATTGACGCTGGCGACGACCAGCCCGGGATTGAGCTCGCGCAGGTGAAGCTCGGAAAAACCCATCCTCGCGAGCACGCCCGGGCGAAAATTCTCGACCAGCACGTCGGCCCGCCGGAGCAGGTCGGCGAGCACCCGCTTGCCCTCGTCCTGGTAGAGGTCGAGTGTGATCGACTTCTTGTTCCGATTGAACTGGGCGAAGTACCAGCTGAGGCCGTCCTTGATCGCACCCTGGCCGCGCACCGGATCGCCGCGCCCGGGCTGCTCGACCTTGATCACCTCGGCGCCGAGGTCGGCCAGCAGCTGGGTGCAGAACGGGCCCGCGAGGATGCGGGTGAGGTCGACGACCCGGATGCCCGACAGCGGCACGGCTCACCCGACCGCGGTCTGGACGTCGTCCAAGGGATGCAGCTTGAGCCGGGGCCCGGCCTTCATGACCTGGCCCGGCAGGCTGCGCCCGATCACCTGCTCGATGTGGCGCGCGGCCGCGCACAGCTTCTCGAGATCGATGCCGGTCTCGATGCCCATCTCGTGCAGCATGTAGACCAGGTCCTCGGTGCAGATGTTGCCGGTCGCCCCGGCGGCGAACGGGCAGCCGCCGAGGCCCGCGAACGAGGACTCGAACACGTCGATGCCCTCGGCGAGGCCGGCCATGACGTTGACCAGGCCAATGCCGCGGGTGTTGTGGAAATGGAGCGCCACGGGCAGCTCCGGCACGTGCTGCTTCAGATAGCGGCAACGCTCGACGACCAGCGGCGGGGTCGCCATGCCGGTGGTGTCGCCGAGACCCACGCCGTGCATACCGAGGTCGCGATAGCGCCTGGCGATATAACCCACCTGCTCGACCGGCACCTCACCCTCGAACGGGCAGCCGAACGCGGTCGCGATCGCGCCCTCGACCGGGATGCCGGCATCGCCGGCGATCCGCACCACGTCCTCGAAGCCTTTGAGCGACTCCTCGACCGTGCGGTTGACGTTTTTCCGGTTGTGGCTTTCGGACGCCGAGACGAACACCCGGATCTCGTCGACGCCTGCCTCGGCGGCGCGCTCGGCACCCTTGGCGTTCGGCACCAGCGCCGCGAACTTGGCGCCCTTGGAGCGGTCGACGCCCTTCAGCACCTCCGCGGCGTCGGCGAGCTGCGGCACCGCGCGCGGCGACACGAACGACGAGAACTCCATGACCCGGATGCCGGCATCGACCAGCTCGTCGATCAGCTCGATCTTGGTCGCGGTCGGGATGAGCTCGGGCTCGATCTGCCAGCCGTCGCGCGGCCCGACCTCGGTGACCGTCACTCTTCTCTCGCCGGGCATGAGCTGCCTCCAGATGTTCAATAGCGCCAATGGGGCGGTTCGGCGCCCGCAACCCTCGAGCGGAAGGTCGCGATCCGCGTCCCGAACAGCGAGCCCAGGTAGACGGTTCGAAGATCCGGCCCGCCGAAGGCGACGCTCGCGAGGTTGCCGAGCGGCCGCTCCCGGCCGGCGTCGATGTCGGCGCGCTCGAGCGCGCCTTTTTCGAACTTGCGCTCGACTGCGGCGACCACCTCCGGGTCGCTGTCCTCCAGGATCACCCGCTGGCGGCCGTCCGGGGCGATCCGGAGCAGGCGGTTGCTGACCACGCTCGCGATCCAGATGCCACCTTCGGCATCGAACTCGAAGCCGTCCGGGAAAGTGCCGGCACCGAACTCGGCGACCGTTTCCCGAGACCCGAGGCCACCGTCGTCCTGCACCGGAAAGCGGCTGAGGCGGCGCGCCATGGTCTCGTTGACATAGAGGAAGCGGCCCGACGGGTCGAGCTTGTTCTCGTTGGTGAAGCCCAAGCCATCGGCCACGATCCGCGTGCCCCTCGCGTCCTTGAGCACGATGTAGCCGTCGGCCACCTCGCGCCGGAAGGCGAGCTCGCGCGGCACCTGGCGCGTGCTGACCGAGACGAACAGTCGCAGCGTCCCGCGGACGTGGTCGGCGTTGACGAAGTTGGTCGCCGGCAGGCGCATGCCCTCGACCTCGAGGACCTCCGGCATCAGGGTGCCGTCCGGCAGCATGCGCCAGGCGCCGCCATCGGGGCCGAGGTTGGCGATCGCGAAGCTCCGGTCCGGCAACAGCGAAAAACCATTCGGCAGGAAGTCCTGGGCGCCGCGGGCGCGGATCAGCGCCTGAGTGCCGTCCGCATCGATCCGCGTGATGCCGCCCCGCCGATCCGAGACGAAGACCGCACCCCTCGCCGTGGTCACCACGCATTCCGGCCGCGCCAGGTCGCGACCGACGAAATCGAGCTCCGATGGGGCGATCGAGAAGGCCTGCATGCTCGGCATGCTCGTAGCGGGTTTTGCCGCCGCCGATGATCCACCCTGATCGCCGTCCGGGCAAGAGGCGGCTGCGGGCGCGGACCACCCGGCAGTCAGCGGTTGGTTCTCGGGCCGGCGGCGCCGAGGATCTGCTGCAGGGCGCGGCGCACCTCGGGCAGAGCGCCGGTCACGAAGCCGAGCACGGCCGCGATCACCGTCGCCTGTTGCGGATGACCCTGGACCCAGCGCAGGGCCTGAGCGAGGGCGGGATCGGCCGGCGCAGCGCCGGATCGTTCCGCCTTCGGCCGCGTCGGCGGCGGCAACGGCCGGCTCAGTTGCCAGGCGGTCAGGCCCAGCGCCAGGACCAGGAGGAAGATGAAGCCCGCGGTGACGAGGCTCGCCCACGCCGGGTGGAGCACGGTCAGGAGCGCGAACCGGAGCGCATCGATCAGCTCGACGAACGCCGCGATCGCGAGCGCCGTCGCGACCGCCAGCAGGGCGAGGGCCAGCACCAGACGGGTCAGGCTGAACCGGGGCAGCCCGAGCAGGGCGGCAAGATCGGCGAGCGAGGGCAACGGCTCAGTGGCGGTCGAACAGGCGGCCGAGCACCAGCCCGACTGCGAACGCCATGGCGATGCTGGTGAACGGTCGCTCCTCGATCTGCTCGCCGACCGCGCGCGCCGTCTCGCGGCCGCCGCTCTGAATGTCGCCGGCGACGCGCTCGATCCGCTTGCGGATCGCATCGATCTCGGCTTCGGCCCGGTTGCCGGACTTGCTCTTGAGGGTCCCGAGGATCTGCCCGAGATCGCTTCGCAGCGCGTCGAGATCGGCGCGCAGCGCCTCGACGTCCTTCTTCAGGTCGGGCTCGCCGGCGTCGGCAGACTTGGCGGTGGCCATGCTGGTCTCCTCTCGGGGCTGGGATCATCGTTCCGCGAAAGCAATTCTTTTTCAACTGTCGCGTTGAGCTGGCGACGGCCGCCAACCGACGACAACGCCGGCCGCTGGCCAGGGTTCCAGGACGGCCGCGCTTGACGATCGGGCGAGGGTTCCGGGACAAACGAAGCCGGGCATCGAACCGAGGGACGTCTGCGATGTGGAGACCCGACCGGATCGCGCCGCTGGCGCTCGCGCTTTGCCTTGGCCTCATGCCCGGCGCCGCGCTGGCCGAGCCCTGGACCAGGATCCGGATCGCGACCGAGGGGGCCTACCCGCCCTGGAACTTCACCGACAGCGCGGGCGCGCTGATCGGCTTCGAGGTCGACCTCGCGCATGACCTTTGCCGGCGGCTCGGCGTGGTCTGCGACCTGGTCGCCCGGGACTGGGAGGGCATCATCCCGGGCCTCCAGGATGGCGACTACGATGCGATCATGGACGGCCTGACGATCACCGAGGAGCGCGCGAAGCTGATCCAGTTCTCGACCAGCTATGCGCAAACCCCGGCCGCCTTCGCCGTGCCCAAGACGAGCGCTCTGGCCAGCCTGACCAGCAAGCGCGGCCGGCTCGATCTGGGCGAGGTCGGCACCGGCGAGCAGGCCGCACTCGACGCCCTGAGAGACGCGCTCGCGGGCAAGACGGTCGGCGTCGAGGTCGCGAGCCCGCCCGAGCGTTTCCTGCAGGCGTTCATGGCCGACACGGTCGAGATCCGGAGATACGTGACCCTGGAGAGCCTGGATGACGATCTCGAGGCCGGGCGGGTCGATCTGGCGCTCGCCTCGATGAACCACTGGCAGCCTCTGCTGGCGGCCGCGGGCGGCGCGAGCCTCACCCTGATCGGTCCCGGCCTGACCGGTGGGCCGTTCGGCCCCGGGGTCGGCGTCGGCATCCGGCAGGCGAACGACGATCTGGTCGCCTTGTTCAACCGCGCGATCGGCGCCGCCAAGGCCGACGGCACCATCGCCAGGCTGGCGCAGCAGTGGTTCGGCTACGACGTCTCGTCGTGAACGGATCGCGGCGCGGCTTATGAAGCCTTGGCCTTGGGGGTCCGCTTGGCCGGCGTCGGTTTGCTCGCCCGCTTGGCCGCGGCGGCCTCTTTGGCGTGGTTGAGCTTGGCCGTGCGCCGGGCGGCGATCTCGGCCTCGATCGCCGGCATCAGGGCGGCCGCCGCGGCTTGCTGCGACTTGGTGCCGATGCGCTCCAGACGTTCGGCATTCTCATGCAGGACACCGAGCGCGGCGTCTTCCATGGCAGGCAATTTGGCAGCGTCCATCAAAGGCTCATCCCTTGCTTATTGTTTCAAGCGCGCCGTCTAAGGGGAAGGCTGGCCCGGCCCGTTCGAGGCACGCCAACCCACCGGCCCGCGTCAAAGACCAAGCCATATAGTATATGGTGCTGCGGGGGCCCCATTGCCACTACGGGCGGGCTTGGAGCGCCGGTACGAGGCGTATGCGCATCCCCGCCATGGGCCTGGCCAAGGCCTTGATTGTGCGGCTGCCCGTCCGCATCTATGGCCAGGGCGTACGATCGTCCCAGAAATCCTCGCGAGCGCGCAAAGCGGGCCTCAGACGATCCGAGCCGGCCGCTGCATCCCGAGATCATGACCAGAGAGGCTGCCTCGGCCGCGCGCGGGATGGCCTGAACCGACCAGCGCCCCGGTCGAAGGCCGGCGCGCGGCCAATCCGAAAGTGACTGCCAGGTGACATCTTTTGCCGAGCTTGGGCTGATCGAGCCCCTTCAGCGCGCCGTGCGCGCCGAGAACTACGCCACGCCGACCCCGATCCAGGTCCAGGCGATCCCCCATCTGCTCCAAGGCCGCGACCTTCTGGGCTGCGCCCAGACCGGCACCGGCAAGACCGCCGCCTTCGCGCTGCCGATCCTGCAGCGTCTCGCCGGCGAGCCGCGCCGCGCCGGGCCCAAGGCCTGCCGGGTCCTGGTGCTGACCCCGACCCGCGAGCTCGCCGCCCAGATCGAGGCGAGCTTCGCCACCTATGGCCGCCATCTGCAGCTGCGCCGCGCCGTGGTCTTCGGCGGCGTCGGCCAGACCCCGCAGGTCCAGGCGCTCGCGCGCGGCGTCGACATCCTGGTCGCCACCCCCGGCCGCCTGCTCGACCTGATGGGCCAGGGCTGCATCCGGCTCGACCGGCTCGAGGTGTTCGTCCTCGACGAGGCCGACCGGATGCTCGACATGGGCTTCATCCACGACGTCCAGCGGGTGATCCGGGCCCTGCCTGCAAAGCGCCAGTCGCTGTTCTTCTCTGCCACCATCCCGCCCGAGATCGTCCGCCTCGCCGACGGCATCCTGACCGATCCGGTCACGGTCGGCGTCCGGCCGGCGGTCTCGACCGCGGACCGGATCGAGCAGCGCATCATGTTCGTCGACCAGGCCGACAAGCGGCCGCTGCTCGGCCAGGTGCTGCAGGACGCCGCGATCGACCGCGTGCTCGTCTTCACGCGCACCAAGCACGGCGCCGACCGGGTCGTGAAGCAGCTCGCCCGCGATGGCGTCGCGGCCGACGCGATCCACGGCAACAAGTCGCAGAGCGCTCGCACCCGCGCGCTCGAGCGCTTTCGGACTGGAGCCGGCCGCGTGCTGGTCGCGACTGACATCGCAGCCCGCGGGATCGACGTCGACGGCATCACCCATGTCATCAACTACGACTTGCCGAACCTGCCGGAAAGCTACGTCCACCGGATCGGCCGCACCGCGCGCGCCGGCAAGAGCGGGATCGCGATCTCGTTCTGCGACGCCGAGGAGCGCGCCTATCTGCGCGACATCGAGGCGCTGATCAAGATCCGCATCCCGGTCGTCGACCATCCCTGGCAGCCGGCGGCGGGCGCGGCCAAGACGGCGCCCAAGATGGCGCCCCAGCGGCCGACCCCGGTCCGCAGCCATGCCGGCGGCCGCGCGGGTGGCGGCCCCCGGGTCACCCGGCCGGCCGCAGAAACACGAAGCGGGCCGCGCCGTAACGGCGCTCCTGCTCGAGGGCGTAGCCAGCGGGCAGGCTGAGCTCCTCGCTGGCTGCAAGCTCGACGATCACGCCAGCGCCCGGCGCGAGCCAGCCGCCTGCAAGGCCGGCCAGCGCCGGGCGCGCGAGCCCGGAGCGGTAGGGCGGGTCGAGAAAGACCAGATCGAACGCTTCTTTGCGCGCGGGACCGAGCCGGGTGGCATCGCGCTCGACGACCCGGACGTTGGCCGGCGCGCCGAGTCGGGTGAGGTTGGCACGAGCGAGCGCCAGCGCTTCACGATCGTTGTCAACGAGCCAGACCTCGGCAGCACCACGCGAGGCAGCCTCCAGGCCGACAGCACCCGTGCCGCAGAACAGGTCGAGAAAGCGCGCCCCGCGCAGCGGCGGTTTGCCGATCTCGAGGATCGCGAACAGCGCCTCGCGCGCCCGGTCGCTGGTCGGCCGGACCGCCCGATCTGAAGGCGTCAGCAGCTTCCGGCCACGCCAGCTGCCGGCGATGATCCGCATGCCCGCAGCTTAGCCCGGCAGCGGCGGCGCGTCAGCGGGCCGTCTTGAGCGCGACCGAAGGCCTCGGGTCGCCCTCCCAGGTGAAGCGCCAGGTCGATCCCAGGCGCAGGTTGCCGACCAGGGCCGGCCGGAAGCAGGCGAGATTGGTGCCGCCCCGATCGCGCACGCTCGGATAGACGATCCCGGAAGCACCCTTCGCCAAAAGATCGGCCGCGAGGGCCTGCGCTTCGACATAACTGTCCGGCAGCAGACAGCCCTCGAAGTCCGGCTCGTCCCGGAGGTCGTGAAACTCGGCGTGGAAGTCGGCCAGATAGTCGTCGTAGGTCACCTGGTCCTCGAAGCAGTCGATCTCGGCCAGCGCCACCGTCTTGTGAAAAATCACCTCGGCCCGGGCGGTCTCGGGCGCGAAGCTCGCGTACCAGGCACCGCGATCCGGTCCGTTGAACCGACCGCCTTCCGGATGGGCGTGACAGAACGCGGCGTTGATCACCCGATAGCGCGGCACCCCGAACACGAGCTCGTCGACGCCGATCCCAGACAGCCGGTCCGCCTCCGCGAGCAGGCGGTCGTTGGTCGCACCATCGAGCTCGAAGATCGCCTGCAAATGGGCGTCGTCGTCGGCGATGCCGACCAGCACGCTCTCGCCCTCGGGGCGGTGTTTCGACGCGATCAGGCGATGGACGTCCGGCTGATCGATCCGCGTGACGGAGGGCGGCCTCACGCGCCGCCCCGGCGGGCGTCGAGCAGGCGCCGGACCATCTGCATGGCCGGCGCGCCGCCCCGGATCATGTAGTCGAGTGGCCGGCGACCGCCGAAGATCCGGTTGCGGTTGGGCATCCGCACCCAACGATCGGCCAGGGCCTCGCCGTGCAGGATGTGCAGGTCCTTGAAGACGCCGATCAGATACGAGATCCGGACCAGCTTGTCCTGATCGAGCACCCGGTCGGGATTGCGCTTGTAGTCGTACAGTGTGCTCGCCGCGATGCCGCCGAGCAGCTCGCGCGCCTCCCGGTCGGGAACCTCCCAGCGCGCCATGATGTTGAGAAAGGCGCGCAACGCCGGCCCGCTGAGCCGCGCGCGCTCGGCCTTCAGGGACAGGTCCGCAAGCGGCGCGGCCGGATGGCGCGTCGCGGGGTAGCGCAGATCGGCGGTCGCCATGACTGCTCCGATTTCGATCCAGTATAACTCCGAAATCGGAGCAAAGCAAGCCCTCCATGCGCGCGTCAGCGGTTGAGCAGCCACAAGATCAACGACAGCAGCAGGCTGATCAGGATCGAGGTGGTGATCGGGATGTAGAGCCGAAAGCGCTCCCGCTCGACCACGATATCGCCGGGCAGCCGGCCGAGCCCGAGCCGCGCGAGCCACGGCCAGAGCAGCCCGGCCACCACCAGCACCACACCCAGGATGATCAGCCAGCGCGCCATTTTTTTCCGCTTTTCCCCCGAGGAGATGCGTCCGACGGCGGCCCCTGGCAGCCCGGCGGCCGGTGGGATAGCTTCAGCTTGGGAGAAAAGGTGTCAGGAACCTATTCCGGAACCTTGTCAACCCGAAATCACCATCGCTTCACGCTGCATGCTCGACCTCGGAACCGCGGTCAAGAAAGGTGTCAGGAACCTCTTTCCGGAACCTTGCCAACCGAAATCACCATCGCTTCACGCTGCATGCTCGACCTCGGCGGCGATGCGGGCACCATGGTCGCGTTCGGCAAGGGCGAGGTCGTAGCGGTCCGCAACTCATCCAGAACCGGCGGGAGAAAAGGTGTCAGGAACCTTTTCCGGAACCTTGCCAACCGAAATCACCATCGCTTCACGCTGCATGCTCGACCTCGGCGGCGATGCGGGCACCATGGTCGCGTTCGGCAAGGGCGAGGTCGTAGCGGGTCCGCAGGCTCATCCAGAACCGGGCGCCGGTGGCGAGATGGCGGTTGAGCGCCGGACGGCGTCTCAGGCGGGCGCGGCCTCGACGAGGCTTACCGGCGCCCGCGTCGGCACGACACGCTCCAGCCGGAGCCCGGCCGCGGCAAGCAGCGCGCCGAACTCGCCGCCGGTGCGCTCGCGCCCGCCGGTCCGCACCATCATGTTCAGGTCGCTGAGCACCTGAGACTGGATCGCCGCAGTGGGCTCGACCCGCTCGGGCAGCACGCGCTCGACCAGCATCAGGCGCGCGCGCCCCATCGCGCGGCGGCAGTTGCCGAGGACGGCGGTCGCACGCGCATCGTCCCAGTCGTGGATCACCCTCGACAGCACGTAGAGGTCGCCACCCGCGGGCACCGCCTCGAACATGTCCCCGCCCACCACCTCACAGCGGTCGGCGACGTCCGCCTCCGCGAGCAGCCGCGGCGCACCTTCCACGACCGAAGGGAGATCGAAGAGGGTGCCCCGCAGTTCCGGGTTGGCGCGCAGGAGGGCAGCGATCAGCTGCCCCTGGCCGCCGCCCACGTCCACGACCCGGCCGACGCCGGAGAGGTCGCAGGCCGCCGCCACCGCGGCCCCGACAGTCGCGGAAAGCACGGTCATGCCCGCATTGAAGACCGCTCCCAGTCGCGGATCGGCGGCGTAGCGCGCGAAGGCATCGTCGGCGCCGAACAGGTGCTTGGCCGCGGTCTCGCCGGTTCGTACGCAGTGCTCGAGATCGCCCCAGGTGCGCCAGAAATCGTCATCGCCGTACATCAGGACCAGGGCGCGGACGGAGCCAGGCACGTCGCCGCGCAGGCACCCGCCAAGGGCCCTGAGTGCGAACCGGCCGTCGCCGCGCTCCGCGAGCACGCCGAACCCCGCCAGCGCACGCATCACGCGGCGGAGCGAGGATGCGTGTGCGCCCGTGGCGGCGGCAAGGTCCTCGGCCGACTTCGGCCCGTCGGCCAGCAGATCCGGCACCCCGAGCTTGGTAGCGACATACGTCGCCCGCGATACCTGATAGGCGGTCGCCAGCCGCAGCACCTCGGCCGCGGGCGCCAGGTCAGCGGGCTCGGTGAAGCGGGTCTCTGTCATCGCGGCGACCTCCAGGCGCGCGCTCGCCGCCGGAAACGGCTGCGGGCCGCAACGCAACTCTTCTGCCGCAGCCACCCTACCACCTGAACAGCGTGCGGTCAGCGCGCCATGTGGATCGGCTGGTCTGCCGCAGCGATGTCGCCTCGTGGCTCCAGGATCAGGTCTTGCATTCAAGCATTTTTGGGGCGGCCATTTAGGGATCACGCGGCGCGGGCGACCTCGGCGGCGATCCGGGCGCCGTGGTCGCGCTCGGCGACCGCGAGGTCGTAGCGGGTCTGCAGGTTCAGCCAGAATCCGGCGCTGGTGCCGAAAATGGCGGGCGAGCCGAAGCGCGGTATCCGCGCTGATCCCGACATCCTGCAACCGCGTCCGTATCACGCAGCGCACCGTCCGACGTGACGCCCTCCCGTCCGGACCGCGTTGCCGCCCCGGGCCCGCGAGATGCGCCACTTCCGTCGCCTGGGCGCAAGCCCCGCACGGGGGTGTGCGCTTGATTCTAGATCAATCGGCGGCTGGCGGGACGAGTCAAGTCCAAGAACATGAGGGGGAATGGTAAGTTGATCGGCTGGAGGCAGGATCAGCGGCGGATCAACGTTTCCGAATACTTGAGGGCGCAAGTCGAGCATGCGTCACTTTTGCCGCATGGAAAGATCAGGATGCGCCAGATTGGCGTCACTTGTGACGCATTCGTGAGTTGTCGCGGGGCTGGCAGATCTCGCCATCCATTTGGGGCGGCGGCGGTGGTGGCGCGTTGTCTTGTGCGAGTACAGTCTTGGTGAGGCCAGGCGGCGCTGCCGCCCTAGAACAGGCGGCCTTGGATTGGGGCGAAACTTTTGCGGTGGTGGCGGCAGGGGCCGAGGCGCCAGAGGGCGTCGCGGTGCTCGAGGGTGGCGTAGCCGACGTTGGTCTCCCAGCCGTAACCCGGATAACGGCTGGCGAGGCGGTGCATCAGGCGGTCGCGGGTCACCTTGGCGACGATCGAGGCGGCGCTGATCGAGGGGATCAGGGCGTC
The DNA here is from genome assembly GCA_963757395.1 of uncultured Alphaproteobacteria bacterium. Classification (GTDB taxonomy): domain Bacteria; phylum Pseudomonadota; class Alphaproteobacteria; order Geminicoccales; family Geminicoccaceae; genus DATAOG01. The sequence goes on along the minus strand of CAVWRK010000014.1, from coordinate 292,491 downwards.
GCCGTCGACCACGGCCTCGGCCGGGCAGGGGAGCTCGGGCGCGCGGTTGCCGTCGATCAGCGCGAGGTCGGGCAAAAAGCCCAGGCAAGCCAGCCGGAGCACGGCGCGGCGCATCGCGAGCAGGCTCGCCTGCAGGATGTTGAGCCGGTCGATCTCGGCGACCGAGGCGGCGCCGATGCCGATCCGGCCCGGCCGCGCAGCACGAGCGCCAGCTGCTCGCGGACCGGCGCCGCCAGAAGCTTGGAATCGGCGAGGCCCTCGACCGGCTCGAGCAGGATCACCGCCGCCGCCACGACCGGGCCGGCGAGCGGGCCCGCGGCCGACCTCGTCGACGCCGGCGATCAGGCGCGTGCCGGGCGGGGCAACGGGCATCGTGGGGGCCGGTTTCAGGGCGGGACCGGCGGGCTCGGACCGGCCCTGGTGGCGGCAATCGGGGCGCCCCCAGGGGGTGGCGGTGGCTGCAGCGATCGTCCGACGCTCGAACCCGCCGCCGCCGACCGCGGCCGCGAGCAGCGCGCCGCCCTGGACCAGATGCGCCGAGCGCAGGCGCAGCGACCCGGGCCTCGTCGCGCGCCAGCCGGCTCAACAGGCTCGACAGCCGCTCGGTCGGGATCCGGCGCAATTCGTGCAGCCGGCGCGCGAGCTCCAGCCACATCGGGCTCATGATCATGGTCAGCGCGATCACCGCGACCACGACGCGCTCGGCCTCCTCGCCGATCATGCCGCTGGAGACGCCGGTCTCCGCCAGCACGAAGGCGAACTCGCCGACCTGGGCGAGCGCGAAGCCGGCGAGCACGGCCGACCCGCCAGGAGACGCCGACCGCGCGCAGCGCCAGGACGTTGATCACGCTGTTCAGCAGGAACACGAGGCTGATCAGGAGCAGCACCGTGCCGAGGTTGCTCCACACGAACGCCAGGTCGACCAGCAGGCCGACCGACAGGAAGAACATCATCAGCAGCAGGCTCTGGATCGGGTCCATGGCGCGCACCATGACCGCCCGCTCGGTGGTGTTGCCGACGTACAGCCCGGCCAGGAACGCGCCGAGGCCGGCCGACAGCTCGAGCGCGCTGCTGAGGGCGGCGCCGATCACGCACAGCGCGAGCGCGCCGATCGGGGCGAGATCCGGATAGCGCAGCCACAGCCGGCGGAACGGCAGATGGACTGTGCTGCCGGCGGCTCAGGAACCAGATCAGGGCGATCAGGGCGACCACGGCGAGCGCGATCTTGAGCAGCACCGAGGTGACGCTGACGCCGCCCCGGCTCGACATCCCGACCACGATGATCAGCATCGGCGCGACCGCGAGATCCTGGGCGATCAGGACGCCGACCGCGCAGCGTCCGGCCTCGTTGCGCAGCTCGCCGATGTCCTTGAGGATGTTGATGCCGACCGCGGTGCTGCTCAGCGCCAGCACGAAGCCATAGAGGATCGCCCGCTCGACCTGCCAGTCGAACAGATGGGCGAGCATCAGCATCACCGCTACGCTGACCATGATCTGCAGCCCGGCAGCGCCGATCGCGATCTTGTAGATGTTGGTGAAGGCGCGCAACGACAGGTGGGTGCCGACCACGAACAGCAGCACCAGGACGCCGAGCTCGGCGAACACCTCGATGGTCGCCCGATCGGTGATCAGGCCGAGGCCCGAGGGCCCGAGCACGGCGCCGGCGATGATGTAGCCGACCAACGGCGGCTGGCGCAGCCCGGCGAGCAGCAGGCCACCGGCCACCGCGCCGACCAGCAGCAGCGCGACGGGGATCAGATGGATATGCTCGACCATCGCCTCAGCTTAGTAGCATGCCATTGAGGCAGGCTTAAGAGCCCGTTGCCGACTTAACAAAGGGTTGGTGCGGTCCGGCGCGATCACGACCGCCGGCTCGCGGTCCTGGACGCGCCGCCAGGGCGCGCACGAACACCGGAAGCGCCCCGGCGAGGCGCGTCAGGCATCCGGCCAGCCGGCGGCCGGCTCGATCCGGCCGACCATCCGGCCGGCGTGATTGCGCAGCACCGGGCGCGCCACCTCGTCGAGCGCGGCGCGCTGCTCCGGGCCGAGCGCGCCCAGCGCCTCGATCAGGGCGAGCAACGCGACCGGCGCGGCGCGGCTGCCGCCATCCTCGACCTTGAGCGCGAGGCCGAGCCCCAGCCTGGGCAGCGCCGCGCCATAGACGCCTTCGGCGCCGGTCTTGACGACCACCTTCGGGTGCTACGGTCATGATCGCGGTGCACGCCCGGCCCGAGCCCGCGACCAGCTTCGGATACGCGGTCATCGCCGCGCAGATCTGGCGACAGGCGGAGCGCCGGCCCGGGGGCAGGTCCGCCGGATCGCCGAGGCGCGCCATGGCGGTCGCGAGCTGGCCGAGGGTCAGCGGGTAGGTCGGCAGGCCGCAGCCGTCGAGCGCGGGCGCCGGCAGGGCATCGACCCCCGCCATCTCGGCCAGGGTTGCGGCGACCCGGCGCTGTACCGGATGGTCGGCCTGGCGTGTAGCCGGCGAGCGGCGCGCCGAGATGGAGGGCGGCGGCCAGCATCGCGGTATGCTTGCCGGAGCAGTTGTTGTGGATCGGCTCGGGCGCTCGACCGGCGACCACGAGGCGCTCGGCGGACGGGCCGTGCAGCGGCGGATGGGCGCCGCACTCGAGCTTCGCCTGGTCGAGGCCGAGGCGTGCCAAGCCAGCGCCGGATCGCCTCGACGTGCAGCGCCTCGCCGCCGTGCGAGGCGCAGGCCAGGGCGAGCTCCGCCTGGCTGACCGCAAAGCGCTCGGCGGCGCCGCTTTCCAGCAGGACCAGGGCCTGCAGGGGCTTGACCGCCGAGCGCGGAAAGATCGGGCGGTCGGGATCGCCGCCCTCGTGCCGCCGCCGGCCGGCGGCATCGGCTACCGCATAGCTCACCCGATGCCGGCTCTCGACACGTTCGCCGCGCAGCACCAGGATGGCGACCGGAGCAGGGTTCGGGCCGGACGCGCTCATGGCAGGCGATCCGGCCGCGCAGGATCGACGGCGACCGCGCCGGTTCGCGCAAGCGTCGCCCTGACCGGTCGATCTGTGGCAGACATGATGCAGCTCGACTTCCTGGCGCGGGTTGACAACGGAGACGCAGGATGCACAGGACGGCGTGGCTCGGTGTGGCCGCCCTGAATGCTTTGATCGCGGTCGTCGCCGGCCTGGTCGCTGCCTTCGTCGTCTTCCACAGCCCGGAGGTCAATGCGAACCTGTTGATGGCGGTCGGCGCCAGCTTCCAGATGGGCCACGCGCTCGCGATCATCGGGCTGTGCGCGCTCGGCTGGCCGCGCGACAACGTCGCCTGGCTGTTCTTCTACGGCATCCTGCTGTTCTCGGGCAGCCTCTACATGCGCGCCCTCGGGGCGGGGCCCTACGTGCTCGGGCTCGGTGCCCTGGGCGCGCTCCTGCTGATGCTCGGCTGGCTGGCCCTGGCCTGGTCGGCGCTGACCCATTCCAAGGCCTGAGCGCCGCTGCCGGTCGCGCCCGCGCGGCCAAATCTTGCCGACACGTTAACGGCTCTCCAACGCCGACCCGCTACAGTAGCGATCGTGCGAGCCACGGCCTCTACCAGGGCCTGACCGATCACGACGTCGCGCTCGCGGCCGGACTGCTTCAGGCGACCCTCGAACGTGCGCCCGACGGCGCGACGCGCAGCTGGCGCGACGACGCTACCGGCCATCGCGGCTCGATCACGCCGACCCGCACCTACCTCAGCGCCGCCGGGCGTTTCTGCCGCGACTACCGGGAGGAGATGAACCTCGCGGAGGAGAGCGGGCGGTTCTACCACGCCGCCTGTCGCGACGACGATACGGCCACCTGGATCTGGCTCTGAGCTGAGCCCCCGGCGCCCGTCGCGGACGGGCTCGCCTGGCGCCGGCCGCTCAGCTGCGCAGCACTACGCCCAGGGCCATGATCCGGTCGATCGCCGGAAGCGCGCGCCGGGCCGGCGGCGGTACGGACCGCCAGTGCCGCTTGGCCGGATCGTTGCGGAAGTAGTCGAAGGGCAGGGTGCCGGGGCCGGCCGGCCGGCCGACGATGATCCGTCCGACCATGCCTGCCAGCTCGTGCGGCGTACAGTAGTAGTCGTAGACCCCCTCGACCGTCAGCGTCAGCTCGAAGCGGTCGCCCGGATTGATCAGGTATCCGGAGTTCCACGGCTGCGCCGTCTCGGGAATCCGTAGTGGATGGTCGTCGTTGTCCGGGTGGTAGGCGGTCGTGGTGTGGACGTTGTTGCCGGCGTTGACCCAGCGGACCGTCTGGCCGGGCCGGATCAGCAGGCCGATCGGCTCGAACGCAACATGCGCGCCCAGATCGTCGCTCTGCATCCGGACCTCGACCACGCCGTCGCGCGCGGGTGCGGGTGCGGCCGAGCCGGCGAGCCAGAGCCCGCCGGCTGCGACCACCGCGCGCCGCGTCGGCACCGCTACTGCAGCATCGCCTCGTCCTCGTCCACGTGCCAGAGCACGATGTGGTAGTGCGGCTGCGGCACCCCCGGGTGGCCGGCGTTGTAGTACATGTCGACCGATTTCACGGTGGGATCGCCAACCGCCAGCGCGTCGAACTTCTTCTGGGCGTCCATGTCGGCGAGCGGCACCATGTAGATCGTGCTGACCAGCTTGCCGGTCTTGTCGTAGGCGAGGAACGGCCCGGGCGGGATAGTGCCGGGCTGGACGTACAGGGTCCCGAGGCCCGGGATGAAGTCGGGCAAGGCCACGAGCTCGCTGACCTTCTTATAGTCGCCGCCGGGCGGCGCCATCATCGCGGCATGCATGCTCTCGTCGCCCATGGACTTGTCGCTCGTGGACTTGTTGCTCATGCCCTGGTCACTCATGCTGGTACAGGCCGCCATGGTCAGGCTCAGGACCAGTGCTGCGGCCACCGCCATCATTCGACGCATCGCTTCTCTCCCCAGTCGTCAAGCGCCTCGAAGCGCTCGCGATTTCGGCGCGGCCCAACGCTGCCGCGCTCTCGACCGACACAGGATGCGCGATCCGGACCGAAGTGCCTCCTGCACTACAGGTCCGGTCACGCCCTCGTCTTTCATGATGCCGCGAGAGCTTCGGTCATCCGCGGGTTCACCGGATTGTGACCAGCGCGCGCTTCCGCTGAATGGGCGCGCACGTAGCGAGCGGTCACGGAATTGGTGGCACCGCGAGATGGCCCGCCCGGCAGGGCCCGCCTCGGCTATGAGAGCGAGGGGTGGTCGAGGAGGACGTGCAGCTCCTGCTCGTGGTCGTCGGGCATGACCTGGTTCACGGGCTCGGCAAAGTCGACTCGCCGGCGCCGCCCGCCCGCCGTCGGGACGAGCGCCGGCGGGTCTCGAAGCGCCATGCTGACGCTCCAGCATGGCACCCAGATCCACGCTGGAGTGGATTAGTAGTGCGAACCCCCGTTATCAGTGGACTTGTGGGCCTTCGACTTGTCGCTCATGCCCTGGTCACTCATGCTGGTACAGGCCGCCATGGTCACGCTCAGGACCAGCGCGGCGACCACGGCCATCATCAATCGACGCATCGCTGCTCTCCCCAGGCATCGAGCGCGCCTCGAGGCGCGCTCGCAATAGAAGCGCGAACCAGACAGAGATGCTTCCCGCACTCATGGTCTGGTCGCCCTCGCCTCTGACGATGCCGCTGGCAGAGCATTCATCCGCGGGTTCACCGGATTGTGACCAGCGCGTGCTTCCGCGTGAGCGGCCGCGTGCGCAACGATCGGTCACCGAGTTCGTCCTCCAGGCACTCGATCAGCGGATTGGCGAGGCTTGCGGCGCGGCGCGGCGCGGGAATGTGATCCTTCGTCAGACCGGGGTTAGTGGCGGCGCAAGATCGTCCGCCTGGCCGGTCCGGCGGCGGCATGATCAGCCTCGGCTATGGAATCGATGCCCAGGACGTCATTGCTTCGGGTGCGAAATCGGTTATTTGCTCGACGTCGATCGGACGCGAGAAGGAGGAGAGCCATGCCGGCCTACGCCAAGAGCCTCGTCACGAGCGGCCTGGCTTTGACGGCGCTCGCGCTGCTGGCGAAGTCCGGGCGCCCGGAGCGCGGAGCCGCAGGTCATCGAGCTGACCCAGACGCCTTGCCAGTTCCTCGAGAGCGAGAAGGGCGTCGATCTGGGCTTCAAGTCCACCCAGAAGGCCGACTGCGAGGCGATCAACGCCAAGACCGGCGCCGAGCGCCTGGCCAAGGCCAAGGTCCTCGAGCTGACGCCCGGCAGCTACGTCTTTCGGGTGACCAACAAGGACGTCCCCTACGAGCTCGGCTTCTGGCTGCGCGAGGCGGATTACGACTGGCGCAACCCCTTGGACAAGCTGACCAAGGTCAGCGTCTCGGGCGGCGGCCTGCTCGAGGGCGTGACCAAGGACTACGAGGTCGAGCTCGAGCCCGGCGAGTACGTCTATTCCTGTCCGCTCAACCCGACCCCGGACTACCGGATCGAGGTCAAGGGCTGAGATCGGGCCGAGCGAGGGGAAAGGCGATGGCGGGTCCGATCACGACCGACCTCTGCGTCATCGGCGCCGGCTCCGGCGGCCTGGCGGTCGCCGCCGGCGCCGTCCAGATGGGCGCCGAGGTCGTGCTCATCGAGAAGGGCAAGATGGGCGGCGACTGCCTGAACTACGGCTGCGTGCCGTCCAAGGCCCTGATCGCCGCCGGCAAGGCCGCGCAGACGATCCGCAGCGCCGGCCGCTTCGGGGTCAACGGCCACGAGCCGGCGATCGATTTCCCGGCGGTCCACGCCCACGTCCATGGCGTGATCGCCGCGATCGCGCCGCACGACTCGGAGGAGCGCTTCGCCGGCCTCGGCGTCAAGGTGCTGCGGGCGCCGGCGCGCTTCACCGGCCCGCGCGAGGTCGAGGTCGCGGGGCAGCGCGTGCGGGCCAGGCGCTTCGTGATCGCGACCGGCTCGTCGCCGGCGATCCCGCCGGTGCCGGGCCTCGCCGAGGCGCCGCATCTGACCAACGAGACGATCTTCGATCTGACCGAGCGGCCCGAGCACCTGATCGTGCTCGGCGGCGGCCCGATCGGCTGCGAGCTCGCCCAGGCCCAGCGCCGGCTCGGCGCCAGGGTGACGGTGCTCGAGCTGTTCGCAATCCTGCCCAAGGACGACCCGGCGGCGGTCGAGGTCGTGCGCCGGCGGCTGCTGGAGGAAGGGCATCGACCTGCGCGAGCAGGTCCAGGTGGCCGGCGTCGAGCGCGACGGCAACGGCGTCGCGGTGACGATCAGGCAGGCGGATCGCGAGGAGCAGATCGTCGGCAGCCATCTCCTGGTGGCGGCCGGCCGGCGGGCGAACGTCGAGGGCCTCGGCCTCGAGGCCGCGGGCGTCGAGTACAGCCCCAAGGGCATCGCGGTCGATGCCCGGCTGCGCACCAGCAACAAGCGGATCTATGCGATCGGCGACGTCGCGGGCGGCTACCAGTTCACCCACATGGCCGCCTATCACGCCGGGATCGTGATCCGGAACGCGCTGTTCAAGCTGCCGGCCAAGGTCGACACGCGCGCGGTGCCCTGGGTCACCTACACCGAGCCCGAGCTCGCCCAGGTCGGCCTGACCGAGGCGACGGCCAAGGAGCAGGGCGTCGAGGTCCAGGTCCTGACCTGGCCGTTCGCCGAGAACGACCGCGCCCAGGCCGAGCGCGCGACCGATGGGCTTCGTCAAGGTGCTGCTCGATCGCCGCGGCCGCATCCGGGGCGCGACGATCGTCGGCGAGCGCGCCGGCGAGCTGATCCAGCCCTGGGTGCTGGCGATCGCCGAGGGCCTCAAGATCGGCAGCCTGGCGCAGTTCATCGCCCCCTATCCGACGCTCGGCGAAGCCTCGAAGCGGGCCGCCGGCAGCTACTACACGCCCAAGCTGTTCAGCGAGCGCACGCGCGTCGATCGTCCGCTTCCTGCAGCGTTTTTCCTGACCTGGCGCGCGAGGCATGAAGAAGGGAAATGCGGAGATGAACGCCCAGCCGCGGACACGAGGACGGCACCGGTCGAGGCCAGACTCTCGCTCAAGCGGACATGGCCGCTGCTGGCTCTGGCGCTCGCGATCGTCGCCGTGTTCGCGCTCGACCTCGATCGCTATCTGACCTTCGTCGGCGCTGCGCGAGCATCGCGAGGCGCTGACCGCGCTCGTCGACCGACAACATGCTGCTCGCAGCGCTTGCCTTCGTCGTCGTCTATGCGCTCGCGATCGCGCTCTCGGTGCCGGGCGGGGCGATCCTGACCATCGCCGGCGGCTTCCTGTTCGGCAGCATTCTCGCGACGCTGCTGGTGGTGTTCGCGGCGACGCTCGGCGCGACCCTCGTGTTCCTGATCGCCAAGACCGCGCTCGGCGATCCGCTGCGCGCCCGGGCCGGCCCGTTCCTCAAGCGCATGGAGGCGGGGTTCCAGGAGGACGCGTTCAACTATCTTCTGGTGCTGCGCCTGATCCCGCTGTTCCCGTTCTGGATCGTCAACCTGGTGCCGGCGTTCCTCGGCGTGCCGCTTCGGACCTACGTGCTCGGCACCTTCGATCGGCATCATCCCGGGCAGCTTCGTGTTCGCCTCGGTCGGCGCCGGCATCGGCAGCGTGCTCGACAGCGGCCAGGATTTTTCGCCCGTCGAGCGTGCTGACGCCGCAGATCGTGATCGCGCTGATCGGGCTCGCCGTGCTCGCGCTGCTGCCGGTCGTCTACCGCAAGCTCAAAGCGCGCTCCGCCCGCAGCTGAGGGGTCAGACGACCTCGACCCGAAGCTCGCCGACGCCCTCGATCCGGCCTTCCAGGACGTCGCCGCGCACGATCGCGCCGACGCCCGCCGGGCGTGCCGGTGAAGATCAGATCGCCGGGCGCGAGCGTGAACAGGCCGGACAGATAGGCGATCACCTCGGGCGTCTTCCAGATCATCTGGGCGAGGTCGCCGTCCTGGCGGAGCTCGCCGTTGACCTCGAGCCGGACTCGTGCCCTGCGCGGGATGGCCGACCGCTGCTCGCCGGCACGAGCGCCGAGCAGGGCGCCGAATGGTCGAACGCCTTGGCGACATCCCACGGCCGGCCCATCTTGCGCGCTTCCTCCTGGCGGTCGCGCCGGGTCATGTCGAGCCCGACCGCATAGCCGAAGATCTGATCCAGCGCGCGCTCCGAGCGCGATCTCGCGGCCGCCTTCGGCGAGCGCCACCACCAGCTCGAGCTCGTGATGCACGTTCTCCGACGCCGCGGGTACGGGAAGACGCCGCCGCCCGGGACCAGGGCATCCGGCGGGCTTGGTGAAGAAGAACGGCGGGTCGCGGTCCGGGTCGTGGCCCATCTCGCGGGCGTGCTCGGCGTAGTTGCGGCCGACGCAGAAGATCCGGTGCACCGGGAACAGGTCGGCTGTGTCCCGGATCGGCAGAGCCACCACCGGCGGCGGCGGGATCACGTAGGCCAAGGTGGTCTCCTCGGGTGGGTGGGAACGATCAGCCGCGGGTGCCGGCGTAGTACTCGACCTTGCGCTCCAGCATGCCGACCGCTTCCGAGGCGAGCAAGCGCGAAGGCGAACACGAGGATGGTCAGCGCCCAGAACTGCGCCATCAGGAAGTTGCGCGAGTAGAGCTCGAACAGCTCGCCCAAGCCCGACGATCGAGATCAGCAGCTGGCCGATGATCATGCCCTTGACGCCGCGGACCACGCCGAGCCGGATGCCGGCCAGGATCTCGGGCAAGGCCGCCCAGATCAGGACCTTGCCGTAGAGCTGGACCCGGCTTGCGCCGAACGAGCGCGCCATGTCGATCAAGCGACGGGCTGATCTGCGCGGACGCCGGCATAGGTGTCGAGCGCGATGATCCAGATCGCGAACAGCACCACGGTCACGATCATCGTGGTCTGGCCGAAGCCGAACAGCAGCATGATCACCGGCACCAGCGCGGTCAGCGGCGCGCTCGCGAACACGTTGACCCACATGCCGAGCAGCTGGTTGGCGGCCGGCACGCGGCCCATCAGCATGCCGAGCGGCACGCCGACCAGGATCGAGATCGCCATGCCGACGCTGAACACGTAGAGGGTGAGCAGCGCGGCGGCCAGGAACTTCTGGCTCAGCACCAGCTCGCCCAGGGCCGCCAGCACGTCGCTGAGCGGCGGCAGCAGGAAGATGGCTCCGCTGCGGCCGACGACCTCCCAGACCAGCGCCCAGAACAGAGGCGCGAGGATACATCGGGATGCGGTAGCCGAACAGCGGTCATCGGCTCGCCCTCAAGCCACGTACTGCTTCAGGATCTGCCAGATCGCCTCGACGGTATCGAGGTAGACCCGATCGCGGCGGATCGCCTCGGGCGAGCCCGTGCGCGGCGATGTCGGGCCGGATGATCTCGTGGACCCGGCCCGGCCGCGGCGACAGCAGCACGATCTGATCGGCGACGTAGACCGCCTCCTCGATGCTGTGGGTGACGAAGATCACGGTCTTGCGCTCGATCGCGAGCAGCGCCAGCAGGTCTTCCTGGAACTTGCGCCGGGTCTGCTCGTCGACCGCCGAGAACGGCTCGTCCATCAGCAGGACCAGGGCGTCGACCGCGAGCGCGCGGGCGAGGCCGACCCGCTGGCGCATGCCGCCCGAGAGCTGATGCGGGTAGTGATGCTCGAAGCCGGTGAGCCCGACCTCGGCGATGTATTTTTCCGCTTTCGCCTCGCGCTCCGGACGCGGCACGCCGCGCAGCTCGAGCCCGAAGCCGACGTTGCGCAGCACGGTCGCCCAGGGCAGCAGCGCGAAGTCCTGGAACACGAAGGCGCGCTCCGGCCCGGGGCCGCTGACCCTCTCGCCCCTGCGACCAGGACCTCGCCCTTGTCCGGCTCGAGCAGGCCCGCGATGATCTTGAGGAGCGTGGTCTTGCCGCAGCCGCTGGGCCCGAGCAGCGCGCTCAGCTGGCCGCTCGGGAAGCTGAGATCGATGCCCTTCCAGCGCCACCACCTCGCCATAGGTCCTGGTGATGCCGCGCACCTCGACGATGTTCGCTGCGGGCTCGGCGGCTTCGGCCTGGCGCGCGAACATGTTCAGCCCGCCTTCCGTTCCGGGCGGAAGAACGCGACCTCGATGCGCTCCAGAAGACCGACGGTCAGCGCGGCGACCAGGATGATCGAGAGGATGGTCGCGTACATCTCGGCGTAGTCGGCGACCGCGCGATGATAGGTGATCAGGTCGCCGATGCCGGTCGGCGTGATCAGGAGCTCGGCCAGCACGATGCCGACGAAGCCGGCGGCGACGCCCGAGCCGGAGGCCGGCGAAGATCACCGGGCTGGCATCCGGCAGGACGACCTTGAAGACCTCCTGCAGGCGTGAGCCGAGAAAGGCGCGGCACATCTGGATCAGCGAAGGACTGGCGTTGCGGATCGCCTTGTAGGCGTTGAGCACGACGACCGGCATGGCGAGCACCACGACCGCCAGCACCTTGGCGGCGAGGCCGATGCCGTAGATGAAGGTGATCAGCGGGATCAGCGCCGCCATCGGTGCCGCCTGCATGACCACGAAGATCGGCGCGCCGAACCATTCGGCGGACCGCCAGAGGCCCATCGCCACGCCTACGGCCACGCCGAGCACCGCCGAGATCACGACCCCGATCACCAGCGGCTGCAGGGTCGAGGCATAGGCTTTGACCAGACTGCCGTCCGCGGTCATCCGTGCGAGCGCCGCCATGGTCTCGGCGAAGGTCGGAAACGCCGGGCTGACCGGGACGCGGCCGGCGATCTCCCACGCGGCGCAGAGCAGCGCCACCGACAAGACGCGCCAGGCGATCGTGCTGGCGAGCAGCCGTCGCAGGATGACGCCGCGCTGGCGCGCACCGGCAGGACGCGCAAAGCCAAGGGCGCGCGCCATGCCGGCTGCGCCGCCGCTAGACCCGGCCGAGCTTGTCGAGCGCCCGCTCGAGCGGGCCAACGTCCCAGAAGTCCTCGACCTTCAGCTCCGCCGGGTCGCCCTCCAGCTGGCCGGAGATCGAATAGAAGTCGAAGTCGTCGGCGGCCGCGGCCGCGCCGCCGCCATTGTTCGGAAAGGCGCCGGTCGCCTTGGCCTCCTCGTAGTAGGGCAGGACCTGCTCCTCGAGCTCGGCCGGCAGGTCGGCCAGCAGGCCGTATTTCTCGCGCTCGGACACCACGTAGCCCGGGTCCTCGTTGGCCGCCCGCCAGACCGTGATCAGCTCCTCGACCAGGATGTCGACTGCCCCGGCATTCGCCTGCAGGTAGTCCTCGCTGGCATAGAGCGCCTCGTCACTGGCGTTGACGCCCTCCATCGGCAGCACCGCGAAACGGTCGCCGCCCTTCTCCAGCAGCAGCCGGCGATTGGCGGAATCGACGATCGTGGCGTGGATGTTGCCCTGGAGCATGGCGCCGGCGCGGACCTCCGAGCCCGGCACGTAGCTCATGGTGCTGTAGGTGATGCCGTGGCGCTGGGCCATCAGGTTCATGATCGCCTCGGTGCCCGACCCGCGCGAGTGGACCACGATCTCCTGGCCGTCCAGATCCTGCCAGGTCTTGTACATCGCGGTGTCGACGATCGGGAAGAAGCGCAGGCTGCTCAGCTGGAAGAACATCCGGATCGGCGCCTTGACCTTCTGCAGCAGCGCATAGGGCGTGCCGACGCCGACGTCGGCCTGGCCGCCGACCACCGCCTGGGCGGCCAGGTCCTCCGACTTGAAATAGGTGATGTCGACGTCGACGCCGCGTTCCTTGGCGCGTTCGATGGCGATCAGGAAACTCAGCGTCTCGACCGAGGCGATGTCGCCAAAGGCGATGTGCATCGCGCCGGCCGCCCGCGCGCTACCCACGGGCTGAGCGAGGGCCAGCGTCAAGACGAGCAGCGGCAGCCAGCGCAGTCGACGCGTGATGATGGATGTCATTGTTGCCTCCCGGGGCTGGAGCCCGCGGCCAAGCGGCCGGGGGCTTCACTCGAGCCAATCGTCGAATGATATGCAAGCCCAGGCGCCCGGTCAATGCTCAACCATCATGGTCTCCGATGCAGTCTGGAAAAGCATTAGCAAGAGTGATCAGCAATCATTGTCAAATTACAGCGCCAACGACTTTATCGATTCACTGTCGGTTCGTCTGACCGAGCGGCAATAGCGGCAGAGCTGTTCGAGATTTTTGAACACCATCCGGGTGAATGATAGCGGGGTCGCCGGTGCTGCGAGCGGCCGCTGCTAGGCCGCGACCGAGCAGGACTCTTCGGGGTCCGGCCGGAGCTCTGACGCGAGTGGTGGCCGGCAAAAATCGGCGGGCGCGCAACAATCGCGTTATGATTGAAGGCGCCGAAAATGCCAAGCTCTCGCAATCTCCAGTGTTGGCGTCCACCCATGGCCAAAATGCCGCGAAAGATCTCGGGAGCGATCAGAGTACGCCCGGTTCCATACAATTGTCAGGCGAAATCGAGCCCTTGACTTTTGCGCTCGTCGTTGTTCTTCATGGCTTGTCATCAAGCTGTGCAGACAAACAGCGATCAATCGACGCGATTGCAGCGGCGGTCCGGTAAGGGCCGCCGATGCGATTCGGGGAGGTCACGATGCCGCCACACCTCTCGGAAGCGACGCGCGAAGCCGGTGCCCGCTTACCCACCAAGGCGGAGCCGCGGCCGCGGATCGAGCGGGCCGGCCGGGAACCGCCCGCGGCCTCGCCGCCGCGCACCGACGCTGCCGGCGCCACCTCGCTGCACCTCAGCAAGTTGCGCGGGATCACCGCCCAGGTCCGGCGCAAGCTCAAGCGCCATGGCATCACCTACACCGACCAGTTGCTCGGCGTCGCGGGGCCGCGCACCCGGCGCTCGCAGCTGGCCGTCCGCGGCGGGATCGAGGCCGCGCTGCTGGGTCGTCTCGTCTGCCGGGCCGACCTGATCCGGATCAAGGGCATCGGCGCCATCTTCGCCGACATGCTCGAGCTGCTCGGGGTCGATCGGATGGGGACCCTGGCGCGCCAGGATCCCGCTGCGCTGCATCGCGCCCTGCTCGAGCTCAATGCCGCCGAGCGCTTCGCCCGGCGCGCGCCGACGCCGGAGGAGGTCCGGCACTGGATCGCGCAGGCACAGACGCTGCCCCAGCTGGTCGAGGGCGACGGCTGACGGCACCCAGCATGCGCAGGATCCTGATCGTTTCCTGGACGTTTCTCGGCCTGACCGCCGGAGCGCTCGCTACCGAGACCAAGGTCGGCGAGGTGGTGATTCACGATCCCTGGGCGCGCGCGTCACTTGGCGCGAGTGGGACCAGCGCCGCCTACATGACCATCGAGGTCACCGGCGACCACCCCGACCGGCTGATCGGCGCCGCCAGCAGGGTCGCCAAGCACGCCCAGCTGCACGCCGAGGTGATGGACAACGGCGTCGCCAAGATGCGGCGGATCGAGGCGGTCGAGATCGCCCCCGGCACGCCGACCGTGCTCGCCCCGGGCGGGCTGCACATCATGCTGATGGGCGTCCAGGGCAAGCTGGTCGAGGGCCAGACCATGCCGCTCGAGCTCACCTTCGCGACCGCCGGCAAGATCGAGCTCGAGGTCCCGATCAAGGGCATGGCGGGCGGCATGGACCCGAGTATGGACCACGGTCAGCATGGCCCGGAACAGTCGGGCAAGACGATGACCGACTGAGGGGTGACAAGGTCCTCAGGCGAGCGCCTCGGCGACGAAGTCGAGGCGGTCCTGACCCCAGAACAGCTCCTCGCCGACCACGAAGCTCGGCACCCCGAACACGCCGGCCGCGAGCGCGGCCTCGGTGTTGGCCTCGTGCTCGGCCAGGACCGCAGCACCAATCGCCGCCTCGAGTAGCGCTTCCCCGTCCAACTCCTGCCCGGCGGCGATCGCGAGCAGCGTCGCCCGGTCGGCGAGATCGCGTTCCTCGGCCCAGACCACGGCCATCATCGCCTGGCTGAGCCGGCCGACGTCGCCGCCGCGCTGACCATGGGCGATCACCATGCCGGCGGCCAGCGCCTCGTCGACCGGGAAGTGCTTCGGGTGGAGGTTGAGCGGCAGGTTCAGGCGCCGGCGCCAGCGCTCGAGCTCCAGCAGCCGGTAGGCCTGCCGCTGCTTGGGCCGCTTCGCGAGCGGCAGACCGCCACTCGCGGCGAACACCGGCGCCATCCGGATCGGCCGGTAGCGGACCTCGGCCCCGGTCCGCGCGGCGAGCTCGCGAAAGCGCGCCCAGCCGAGATAGGTCCAGGGTGATTGCAGGGCGTAGTAGACGGTCACCGTGCGCGCCATGGCTTCAGCCTCCCCGGGGCGCGAGGCCCAGGACCTCGGCCATGCCGTAGAGCCCGGGCGGGCGGCCGTGCAGCCACCTGGCGGCGCGCACCGCACCCCGGGCATAGATCGCGCGATCGCTCGCCCGATGCGTCAGCTCGAGCCGCTCGCCGGCGCCGGCGAAGATCACGCTATGGTCGCCGACCGCATCGCCACCGCGGAGGGCTGCGAACCCGATCGCACCCCGCCGGCGCGCCCCGGTCAGGCCGTCGCGGCCGCGGTCGGCGACCTCGGCCAGATCGACGCCCCGGCCGCGCGCGACCGCGGCGCCCAGCGCCAGCGCGGTTCCGGACGGCGCGTCCACCTTGTGCTTGTGGTGAAGCTCGAGAATCTCGATGTCGAAGGCGTCCGGACCGAGCGCCCGGGCGACCTGCTCGGCCAGGCCCAGCAGCAGGTTGATGCCGAGGCTCATGTTGGCGGCCCGCAAGATCGCGGTCTGTCCGGCGGCGGCCCGGATGATCTGCTCCTCTGCCGCGCTCAAGCCGGTCGTGCCGATCACGTGGCCGGTGCCGTGCTTGGCCGCGAGCTCGGCATGCGCGACCGTCGCCACCGGGCTCGAGAACTCGATCACGACGTCGGCGCCGCCGATCAGCGCCCGATCGTCGGCAGCTGACGGCCAGGCCGAGCGGGTCGGCGCCGGCGAGCACGCCCAGATCCTGTCCCAGCGCCGGATGGCCCGCCTGCTCGACGCCGCCCGCGAGCCGCAGATCCTCACTCGCCAGCAGCTCGGCCATGACCGCCCGGCCCATCCGCCCGGCGCAGCCCAGGACGCCGATCTTCATGCCCCGCCTCCCGTTCCGTCGAGGTCAGCATGCGCTGCAGGCTGCGGGCTGTCAAGCGCGGCCCGAACCGAGCCTTCAGTCCCGCAGCTCGTCCCAGAGGTCCTTGACCTTGGCGAAGAAGCCTTCGGATTCCGGGTGGGTCGAGCTGTTGCCGGCCTGCTCGAACTCGCGCAGCAGCTCCTGCTGGCGGCGGCTCAGGTTGACCGGGGTCTCGACCACGATCTCGCAGAACATGTCGGCGCGGGTGTGGCCATGCAGCTCGGTCATGCCCTTGCCGCGCATCCGGAAGCGATGCCCGGTCTGGGTGCCCTCGGGGACCTGCAGGCGCGCGCGGCGGCCGTCGATGGTCGGCACCTCGATCTGGCCGCCGAGCGCCGCGGTGGTCACCGGGATCGGCACCCGGCAGTAGAGATGGCTGCCGTCGCGCTTGAACAGCCGATGCGGCGCCACGCTCACGAAGATGTAGAGATCGCCCGGCGCGCCGCCGCGGGTGCCGGCCTCGCCTTCGCCGGTCAAGCGGATGCGCGTGCCATCCTCGACCCCCTGCGGGATCGTGACCGACAAGGTCTTCTCCCGGTGCACCCGGCCGCTGCCGCCACAGGCCTCGCAGGGATCGGAGATCACCCGACCGGTGCCGGCGCAGGTCGGACAGGTGCGCTCGATCGTGAAGAACCCCTGCTGCGCGCGCACCCGGCCGGCGCCGCGGCAGCTGGCGCAGACCCCGGGCGGTGCCCCCTGGCTGCTGCCGGTCGCGTTGCAGACCTCGCAGCGCACCGTGGTCGGCACCCGGATCTGGGCCTGCTTGCCGCTGAACGCCTCCTCGAGGGTGATCTCGAGATTGTAGCGCAGATCGGCGCCCCGGCTCTGAGCGCCGCGCCGGCGGCCGCCGCCCATGAAGTCGCCGAACAGGTCGTCGAACACGTCCGCGAAGCTGCCGAAGTCGAACCCGGCCGGCCGACCGCCCGGGCCGAGTCCGCCCTCGAACGCGGCATGGCCGAACTGGTCGTAGGCGGCGCGCCGCTGCTCGTCCTTGAGGATCTCGTACGCTTCGTTGATCTCTTTGAAGCGCTGCTCCGCCGCCTTGTCGCCCGGGTTGCGATCCGGGTGATGGCGCATCGCGAGCTTACGGTAGGCCACCTTCAGATCGGCGGCCGAGGCGTTCCTTTGGACGCCCAAGACTTCGTAGTACTCCCGCTTCGCCATCGCGCTCGATTCTTTGGCCAGGCCGGCTGCCGCTGCCGCTCATGAAGAACCGGATGCCCGACGCGGCATCCGGTTCACCCTCGATACGGTCGCGCTCGGCCGCTCAGGCCGACTTCTTCTTGTCGTCCTCGACCTCTTCGAAATCAGCGTCGACCACGTGCTCGTCGCTGGCGCCGGTGCCGCCGCCGGCATCACCCCCGTCGCCGGCACCGCCGCCGGCGGCGGTCTCGCTCTGCTGCGCCCGATACATCGCCTCGCCGAGCTTCATCGCCAGCTGGGCGAGCGTCTCGGTCTTGGCCCGCAAGGTCTCGGTGTCGGCGCTGTCGAGCACGCCGCGCAGGTCGGCGATCGCCTGCTCGATCGCGCTCTTGTCGCTGGCGCCGACCTTGTCGCCATGCTCCTTCAGCGACTTCTCGGTGCTGTAGATCAGACTGTCGGCGTGGTTGCGCGCCTCGATCTGGGCCTTGCGCTGGCGATCCTCCTCGGCGTGCTCCTGCGCCTCCTTGACCATCTGCTGGATCTCGCACTCGTTGAGACCGCCGGAGGCCTGGATCCGGATCTGCTGCTCGCTGGCCGGTGCCCTTGTCCTTGGCCGAGACGTTGACGATGCCGTTGGCGTCGATGTCGAAGGTGACCTCGATCTGCGGCACGCCGCGCGGCGCCGGCGGGATGCCGACCAGGTCGAACTGGCCGAGCATCTTGTTCTGGGCCGCGATCTCGCGCTCGCCCTGGAAGACCCGGATCGTGACCGCGTTCTGGCTGTCCTCGGCGGTCGAGAACACCTGGCTCTTCTTGGTCGGGATCGTGGTGTTGCGATCGATCAGGCGGGTGAACACGCCGCCCAGCGTCTCGATGCCGAGCGACAAGGGCGTGACGTCGAGCAGCAGCACGTCCTTGACCTCGCCGGACAGGACCGCCGCCTGGATCGCAGCACCAACCGCCACCACCTCGTCGGGGTTGACCCCCTTGTGCGGCTCCTTGCCGAAGAAGGTCTTGACCGTCTCGACCACCTTGGGCATCCGCGTCATGCCGCCGACCAGGATCACCTCGTCGATGTCGCCGGGCGACAGGCCGGCGTCCTTGAGCGCCATGCGGCAGGGCTCGACCGTCTTGTCGATCAGGTCGCCGACCAGCATCTCGAGCTTGGCCCGGCTCATCTTCATGGTCAGATGCTTGGGGCCGCTGGCATCGGCGGTGATGAACGGCAGGTTGAGCTCGGTCTGCAGCGTGCTCGACAGCTCGATCTTGGCCTTCTCGGCGGCCTCCTTCAGGCGCTGCAAGGCCAGACGGTCGCTGCGCAGGTCGATCCCCTGCTCCTTCTTGAACTCGTCCGCCATGTAGTCGATCAGGCGCTTGTCGAAGTCCTCGCCGCCGAGGAAGGTGTCGCCGTTGGTCGCCTTGACCTCGAACACGCCGTCGCCGATCTCGAGGATCGAGATGTCGAAGGTGCCGCCGCCGAGGTCGTAGACCGCGATCGTCTGCGCCTTCGACTTGTCGAGGCCGTAGGCGAGCGCGGCCGCGGTCGGCTCGTTGATGATCCGCAGGACCTCGAGGCCGGCGATCTTGCCGGCGTCCTTGGTCGCCTGGCGCTGGCTGTCGTTGAAGTAGGCCGGGACCGTGATGACCGCCCTGCTCACCGTCTCGCCGAGATGGCGCTCGGCGGTCTCCTTCATCTTCTTCAGGATCGCGGCGCTGATCTGGGAGGGCGCCTTCTTCTCGCCGCGCGCCTCGACCCAGGCATCGCCGTTGTCGGCGCGCACGATCCTGTACGGCACCATGTCGACGTCCTTGCGGACCACCGGATCGTCGAAGCGCCGGCCCATCAGACGCTTGACCGCGAACACGGTGTTGGTCGGATTGGTGACCGCCTGCCGCTTGGCCGGCATGCCGACCAGGGTCTCGCCGTCGTCGGTGAAGGCGACCATGGACGGCGTGGTCCGCATGCCCTCCTCATTCTCGATCACACGGGCGTTCTTGCCCTCCATGATCGCCACGCAGCTGTTCGTGGTGCCGAGATCGATGCCGATGATCTTATTGCTCATGCCACTCTCTCACGCCCGAGGCTCGTGATGGTCGGTGCTCGACGCGCAACACCAGATCGCGGCCGCCACGCAGGCGGCGCCAGCGGCCGGGTCGGCGGTCGCGGTGGTTCCGGAAGCTGATATAAGAACCGCGCCGAGGTGCTGCAACCGGCGGTCAGCCAGAGAATCGCCGTGGCACAGGCTTCCGGACGGCGCCGGCTGCGGCCATCGGGCGCAGTCAGATCGTGACCGTGGTGCCCGCCTCGGCCGGCGGCGCTGCCGCGCCGGCGGCGCCGGGTCCTGCACCGGCGTCCGCGATCTGGGCCCAGGACGCGCGCAGCTCGCCGAGCCGCTCGACCAGCTCGTCGCAGACCTGAACGTCGTCCTTCAGATTGATCCGCTGCAGGCGGTTGCCGAAATAGGTGTAGAGCCGGTCGAGGTTGCTCGCGATCTCGCCGCCGCGCTCGTGGTCGAGGCAGGACTGCAGGGCGTCGACGATCGCGGCCGCCTTGGCGATCGCCACGTGGCGCTCCTTGATGGCGCGCCGCTCGATCGCATCCCGGGCCTCCTTGATCCGCCGGATCGCGCCGTCGTAGAGCAGCACGATCTGCCGGGCCGGGGCCAGGGTCTCAGCCGCCTGGCCATACGCGCTCATCGCCTGTTGCATGCGTTGCATCGTTCGACTTCCTGACCACCGGGCCTTCGCCGCTTGGGCGGTAGTCTTAAGCGCCCGGGGCTAATTCTTTCTTTCCTGCGCTCGAGAGTCGCCAGGCTAGCCGTTGCTCTTGGTGCCGAAGGCCGCGTTGGTCTGCTGACGCAGGCTCTCGAGCAGCTGGTTCATGGTCGTGAGCGCGGTCTCCATGGCGGCAAAGCGCGCCAGCAGACGGTCATGCTCGCGATCGAGGCGCGCCTGCATGCGGTCGATCCGATCCTGGCCCAGGTCGTTCTGGCCTTGGAGGTTGTTGACCTCGTTGGCGATCAGGCCGCTGCTGTTGTCGACCAGGGCGCTGACCGCGCTGTACAGCTTGGCGCCGATGCCGACCGACAGGTCGAGCTGGATGCCGCTCGCCGAGCTGGTGCCGGTGTAGAGCAGCTGCAGGCCCTTGGCGCCACCGTCGACCACCTTCAGGACCTTGCCGTCGACCACCACGCTGCCGTCGTCGCTGCCGTCGGCCGCGCCGTCGATGTTGGCCGAGACGATCGCACCGCCCGAGTAGGCGACGTTGAGCGTGTAGCCGCCCGCGACGAAACTGGTGTTGCCGTCGAACCCGGCCAGGACCGCGTCCGGGCTCGAGCTCGACATCTGGAAGCTGAACAGGGCGCGCACCGCGTCGGTCTGGTTGAGCAACGCGTCGTCGAGCTTGGTCTCATCGATCGCGAGCGTGTTGGCCTGGGTCGGGTCGGCGACCTGGCCCGGGCCCTGGATCGTGATCCCGATCTGCGCCAGCACCGCGAAGATCGGACTGGTGCCGTCGACCGCCGCGCCGACCGCGGCCGAGAGCTGCGAGCGGGCGGCCGATAAGGCGCTGGTGCCGGCGAGGATGCCGGCGCCGGTGTCGTCGTCCTCGGGGACGTTGGTCAGCGCCTGCTGGTTGATGTAGGTGCGCAGCTCGTTGTAGGCGTCGACGAAGTCGACGATCGCGCTCTTGACCTGGTTGAGGTCGCGCTCGACGTCGAGCTTGATGGTCGTGCCCGGCTCGGCCTTGAACAGGCTGAGGGTCACGCCGGTGAAGACGTCGTTGATGGTGTTGCTCTGGCGCTCGATCGTGGTGGCGAGGCCGTCGACCTGGATCAGGGCGTTCTGCGCCGGCTGCAGCTCGGATTGGAAGGCGCCGGCACCGTCGATGACGCCGAGACCCTGGAGCACGCTGCCGCTGGTGTCGCCGGCCGTGATCGCAGCATCGGTCCCGGTCTTGTCCGCGGTCAGGATCAGCACCTGCTCGGTGCGCCGAGATCGACACGATGCTGGCGGTCACGCCGGTGGCGTCGTCGCCGGCGTTGACCGCGTTGATCCGATCGCGCAGGTCGAGCAGCGAATCGGTCGGATCGACCGTGATCTCCTGGCCGTTGATCTGAAAGCTGCCGGACAGCCCGAGCGCATCGTTGAGGCCGGCGGCGATGCTGGCGCTCGCCACCTTGTGGGCGGTGGCGACCTGCTGCACCTCGACGTTGTGGCCGGTCGCCTGGGCCGCGTTGGTGACGGTGACGCCGAGCAGGCTGTCCGCGGCCGAAGGCGCCTGGGTGTCGGCACGGCTCGCGGTCGCGAACGCCTGCTTGGCCCGGAAGATGTCGGCGCTGCCGTCGAAGCTGACCTTGCCGCGCAGCTTGTCGACCGCGGTCTTGAGAGCGAGCGAATAGGTGCGCAGGTCCTGCAGGGCCGCGATCTTCGCCTGATTGTCGGAGATCCGCTGCTCGATCCGGTCGATCGGCAGGTGCTTGGCCTCGATGATCTTGTCGACCGTACCCTGAAAGTCGATGCCGGTGCCGAGGCCCGAGAACGATGCCCGCCCGCTCTGATCGACGGTCAGGCTGTTCAGATTGAGGTTGGTCGCCATTTCCCGGGCCTCGCTCAGGCGCGCTCGTCGACCAGCGGACTTGCGCAGCGTCGCATAGAGCCGCAGCAGCTCTTCCGAGGGGATCTGCTCGACCACTTCGCCCGTGTCCAGGCTCTCCACCTGAAGCACGAAGCGGCCGGTGGTGTCGTCGAGATGCGTGCTGACATGGACATTCGGATCGGTCAGCAGGGCCCTGAGGCGTGCGGCCTGGTCGTGCTCGCCGACCGCGGCCACGAGCATCGGTGACGAGGCGCCCGCCGGCGTTCGGGTGACAACGTCACGCGTGGTCGGTCGCGCCGGTCCCGGAAGCGCCCGGCGGACGCTCGGAGCGAGATCCGGGTTCGCCGGCTGCGCCGCGATGGAAAGGTCCTCGTTCATTTTCGGTCTTCCCAGTTCCGGATCCACCAGTCCTCGGTCGAGAGGGTGAGGGGCTCTTCGCCTCGGGAGCGTCCGCGGCTACGAGCCCCACGCCTCTCTGCCCGGACTACTGCAGCAGGCGCAGCAGGTTCGCCGGCAGCTGGTTGGCCTGGGCGAGCATCGCCACGCCCGACTGCAGCAGCACCTGCTTGCTGGTGAAGTTGGTCATCTCCGAGGCGATGTCGAGGTCGAGCAGGGTGCTTCGCGCCGCCTCGGCGTTCTCGCTCGCGATCGACAGATTGTCGGACGCGAAGTCGAGCCGGTTCTGCGCCGCGCCGACATTGGCGCGGAAGCTGTTGAGGTTGGTGATCGCGGTGTTGACCGCCTCGAGCGCGCTGTCGGCGTTGGACGCGGTGTCGATCGATTCGGTGCCGGTCATGCCGAGGCCGGTGATCGAGATGGCGTTGAGGGTGAAGCTCAGGCTGTCGTAGGTCTCGGTGCCGGTCCCGAGCTTGAACCCGAGGCTCAGCTCGCTGGTGCCGGCGACCGTGAAGGCCTCGGCGCTGACCGCGGTCGCGGCATCGAACGCGGTGTTGAGCGCGAGCGACAAGGAGCCGCCACCGGTCGTGCTGCTCAGCTGGATCGTGGTCGAGCGGGTCAGCGCACCGTTGGTGTCGAGCAGATCGGCCGCGATCGTGCCGGTGTAGGAATTGGTGCCATCCGAGACCGTGAAGCTGTCGGTGCCGTCGTAGGCGATGGTGAAGGTGCCGTTGGTGTCGACGCCCTGAGCGCTGAGGCCGGCGACGCCGTCGGCGGTGCCGAGGCTGGCCGACTGGGTGACCGCGATCTGGCCGTCGAGCAGCTTGATGCCGTTGAAGTCGGTGTCCTGGGAGATCCGGTCGACTTCGTTGACCAGCGCCTGGAACTCGACGTTCAGGAAGCCGCGCTCGGTATCGCCGAGGTTCTCGGACGAGGCCTGGATCGACAGGACCTTCATCCGGGTCAGGATGTCGGACACCGTGCTCATGGCGCCGTCGGCGATCTGGAGCATCGAGTTCGCCTGGCCGGCGTTGACCACCGCCTGCTTGAGGCCCTGGACCTCGGAGTTCATTTTCGAGCCGATCGCCATCGAGGCGGCGTCGTCGCGGGCCGAGACCACGCGCTTGCCGATCGACAGCTTGGCCAGCGACGCGCTCGCCTGCATGTCGGTCTTGAGCAGATTGCGGTGGGCGACGTTGGCGGCGTAGTTGGAGACGATATTGAGAGGCATTGAGGCGTCCCTCCTACTTGGACGGGTTGCGATTCTGCGGCTACCTGCCGCATGCCCGGCGCGGGGCCGGCGCACCTCGAAGGACGCAAGCCGCGTGCCAGCTGGCAGCGAAATGCGCAACATCAACATGTTAGAACCATAAGGGGGGTCCCGCGAGCGGCGCCGACCCGGCAAGATCTGCCGGCTGTCGGCGCCGCTCGGCAGAACTTGCCGGGCGTCGTGGGGGAGACGACGCCCGGCGCTGGCTACTGGAGCAACCGCAGCAGGTTCTGCGGCAGCGCGTTGGCCTGGGCGAGCATCGCCACGCCCGACTGCAGCAGCACCTGCTTGCTGGTGAAGGTGGTCATCTCCGAGGCGAGGTCGAGGTCGAGCAGCGTGCTCCGCGCCGCCTCGGCATTCTCGGTCGCGATCGACAGATTGTCGGATGCGAACTGCAGCCGGTTCTGGGCGGCGCCGACGTTGGCGCGGAAGCTGTTCAGATTGGTGATCGCGGTATTGACCGCCTCCATGGAGTTTTCGGCATTGCCGGCGGTATCGATCGATTCGGTGCCGGTCATGCCGAGGCCGGTGAGCGACACGGCATTGAGGGTGAAGCTCAGGCTGTCGTAGGTCTCGGTGCCGGTCCCGAGCTTGAAGCTCAGGCTGAGATCGCTGGTGCCGGCGACTGTGAAGGCCTCGGCCGCGACCGCGGTGGCGGCGTCGAACGCGCTGTTGAGCGCGAGCGACAGCGAGCCGCCGCCGGTCGTGCTGGTCAGCTGGATCGTGGTCGAGCGGGTCAAGGCGCCGTTGGTGTCGAGCAGGTTGGCGGCGATCGTGCCGGTGTAGGAATTGGTGCCGTCCGAGACCGTGAAGCTGTCGGTGCCGTCGTAGGCGATGGTGAACGTGCCGTTGGTGTCGACGCCCTGGGCGCTGAGGCCGGCGACGCCGTCGCCGGTGCCGAGGCTGGCCGACTGGGTGATGTCGATCTGGCCGTCGAGCAGCTGCACGCCGTTGAAGTCGGTATCCTGCGCGATCCGGTTGACTTCGTTCTTGAGCGCCTGGAACTCGACGTCGAGGAAGCTGCGCTCGGTGTCGCCGAGGTTCGCGGACGAGGCCTGGATCGCCAGGACCTTCATCCGGGTCAGGATGTCGGACACGGTGCTCATGGCGCCGTCGGCGATCTGGAGCATCGAGTTCGCCTGGCCGGCGTTGACCACCGCCTGCTTCAGGCCCTGGACCTCGGAGTTCATGCGCGAGCCGATCGCCATCGACGCGGCGTCGTCGCGGGCCGAGACCACCCGCTTGCCGATCGACAGCTTGGCGAGCGACGAGCTCGCTTCCATGTCGGTCTTGAGCAGATTGCGGTGGGCGACGTTGGCGGCGTAGTTGGAGACGACGTTCAAAGGCATCGAAAGGTCCCTGCCTGGCGGTGAACGGCGCTTGTGCGATCCGCGCCGCGTTCGGGGTCGTGCCGACGGCAGCAAGACCCGTGCCAGTTAAGGTTAGTGGCGCAACCCCGGGCGGTAAGCTTAATCGGGCGGCCGGCGCGCCGCGGCAGGATCTGCCGGGGGAGCGCCCCGCTAGGCGAATTTTGCCGCCTCCGGCCGCCAGGCGGAAGGCCGCGTCGAGGTAGCAAGTCGTTAACCGGTGACCGGCAAGATCCCGGCGCGCTTGCACCTGCCAGGGAACCGGCCCGCCCATGTCAAGCCCCATGCTCGCCATCACTCCCGAGCCGACCGCGCCCGCGCACCCGGGCCGCGCGGCGCGCCCGACCTTGCGCCTGATCCATCACATGGCCCGCTCGGGCGGGACCCTGATCAGCAAATGCCTGGGCTGCATGTCGGGCGTCGTGCTGCTCAGCGAGATCCATCCGCTCGGCACCAATCAGTTCAATCCGCTGAGCCAGGCGCAGCGCTGGTACGGCCTGCTGTCGAGCCAGGATCTGCACGACCTCAAGGCGCGCGGCCGGGTCGGCTTCGCCGACGCGATCGAGCTGATCCGGCGCCGCGCCGAGGACTGCTCTCAGCGCCTGGTGATCCGGGATTGGACCCATCTCGATTTCACCGGCGTGCCGTTCGTCACCAAGCCGGCGCACCGTCTGCTGACCGCCGAGGCGCTGGCCGCGCGCTTCGAGCTCCTCCAGGTCTGCACCGTGCGCCATCCGCTCGACCAGTGGCTGAGCCTGAGCCGCCTCGCGGTGGTTCAGGGCCGGCTGACCCTGGACGGCTTTCTCGTGGGCTACCGGCGCTTCGCCGAGGTCGCGAGCAGCATCGGCTTCCAGCGCTACGAGGACTTCACCGCCGACCCGGTGCGGGCGATGCGGGCGCTCTGCGCGAGCCTGCAGCTGCGTTACGACCGTGGCTTCACCGAGCGCTGGCGCGACTACACCTTCGTCACCGGCGACGTCGCGGGCAGCCGCGGCGGCAGCGAGATCCAGCCGGTGCCACGCCTGCCGGTCGCCCCCGAGCTGCTGACGACGCTGGCGGCCAATCGGGACTACCTCGCCAGCCTCGAGCTGCTCGGCTACGAGCACCCACCCACGGCGGCGGCGGCGTCCGCGTAGCCCAGGAGCTCGAGCTCGGCCCGGAACGCCCGGGCGATCCGGGCGCGTTCGGCGGCGGTCAGCAGATCCTGCCCGAAGCGGGCGGCGCCGCGGTTGACGAAGCGCCGACCCCGGGCGTGGCCGGCGCCGTAGCTCTCGCGCCAGAACAGCCCGCTCTGCCGGGCTCCGATCTCACGCTCCTCGAGGGCACGCAGCGCTCCGAACGACGAGCGGGCGACCGCGCGCTCGATCTCGGCGGCGCTCGCGTCGAGGCCGAGAAAGGCGACCAGGCGGGCGACCTCCGGCCCGGGCCTGGCGAGCAGATCCTCGTAGCGCAGCCGCAGCACCCCGACTCCGGTCGCCGCCTCGATCCAGGAGCGGACGTGACCCTGCCAGCTGCCGGCGCCGAGCGGCAGCCAGCGCAGATCGCCCCGCCACTGGATGAAGCGCTCGACATAGGCCTTGCGCAGGCGCTCGAAGGCCGCCGCGTCGCCCACGTCGACCTCGGACGCCGAGGTCAGCAGGTAGAAGTTGAAGCTGGCCGCCAGCACGTCGAAGGGGTTGCGCACGATCTGGACGGCGCCCTCGCACCGGTGCGCCACCTTGACCTGATCGAACGCCCAATGGGTCTTGACGTAGTGCACCCGCCCCCGGTCGAGACCGGTCCAGTCCCCGATCTTGTGGGCGTCGGGCACGCGCGCGCCAAGCTCGTCGCTCCGCTCGATCGGACCGCCCAACAGGTGGCCGAGCAGGAAGCGGAGCCAGGTGTTGCCGGACTTGGGATAGGAGGCGAGCCAGACGATCCGGGGCAACGCTCCGCTCGCCGCGGGCCGGCTCAAGGCTCGGCGCTCGCGCCTTGGGCGCACCAGATCTGCCAGACCGCGCGGTAGGCTTCCTCGATCGCCCGGGCGTGGCCCTCATGGTCGCGCAGCGGCGAACGGGCGAGGTCGGCGCGCAGGTTGCGGCGCGCGGTCGCCAGCAGC
Source organism: uncultured Alphaproteobacteria bacterium (assembly GCA_963757395.1). Classification (GTDB taxonomy): domain Bacteria; phylum Pseudomonadota; class Alphaproteobacteria; order Geminicoccales; family Geminicoccaceae; genus DATAOG01. The sequence goes on along the minus strand of CAVWRK010000014.1, from coordinate 265,608 downwards.
TCGGGCTGGCTCGCGAGCAGCCGCGCGGTCAGCACGTAGTCCTCAGGCGTCGCGGCGATCCCGGCCTCGAAGCCGACCGCGGCCGAGCAGGCTCGCGCCGACCCGGCCGGCATGCCGGTCGCCGGCGAGCGTGATCACCGGCACGCCCATCCAGAGCGCCTCGCAGGTGGTGGTGGCGCCGTTGTAGGGAAACGGATCGAGCGCGATGTCGATCTCGTTGTAGAGCGCCAGATGGTTGCCGGCCTCGGGCTCGGGCGGCAGGATGCGGAGCCGGCCCTCGGCGATGCCATGGGCGGCGAACGCGGCCTCGAGCCCGGCTTTGGTCTCCGGATCGCCGGTGCCGGCCGATTTCAGGACCAGGCAGGCGTCCTCGACCTGGCCCAGGATCTCGGCCCAGAGCGCGATGACCCGGCGATTGACCTTGGCCAGGTTGTTGAACGAGCCGAAGGTGACGTGGCCGTTGCGCCGGACCGGCGGCGGGCCGATCTCCGGCGCGTGGCGCGGCGCCGCGTAGGCGAGGAAGCAGCGCGGCAGCCGGATCAGGGTCTCGCAGTAGTGGTCGTCGAAGCCGTCCGGATCCGCCGAGCGGATCGGTGATCCGGTAGTCGATCGGCCGCGACGCCGGTCGTGTTCGGGTAGCCGATGTAGCCGATCTGCACCGGCGCCGGCCGGTAGGCGCAGGCGAGCAGCCGGCTGTCGCGGGTGTGGCCGGCGAGCTCGACCAGGATGTCGACCCGGTCGGCCCGGATGCGGGCGGCGAGCGCGGCGTCGTCGAGGCGGTGGACGTCGACCCAGCCGTCGGCCATGGCCCGCAGCTCGTCGCTGAAGGCGTCCGGGCGCGCGACCGAGGCGTAGCAGATCGCCTCGACCTGGTGCCGATCGTGGGTCAGAAGCAGCGGCGCCGTGAAATAGGCGACCGAATGGCGCCTGAGGTCCGGCGAGAGATAGCCGACCCGCAGCCGCCGGTCGGGATCGCGCGCCTGCGGGCAGCCGAGCTGGAGCGCGTAGAGCGGGCGGGCGAAGCGCTCCGCCCAGGCCAGGTGCTCCTGCTTCAGCTGCTCGGGCGAGCGTTCCGGGTCGTAGTTCAGGTGCAGGAGCCGGTTCATCTGCAGCTCGGCCGCCTCGGGAGCGAGCTCCGGCACCTGCTCGAGCGCCTCGAGACCGGCCTCGATCTGGCCCTGGCGGGCGAGGGTCACGCCCAGAAGGTTCCTGGCGTTGGCGCCGATCAGGCCCGTCCGCCGGCACGGTCTCGAGCAGCGCCCGGACCTCGCCGAAGGCGTCCTTGCGAAACCGCGCGTTGGCGAGATGGACCTTGGCTTCGGCATCGTCGGGGTCGCGCTCGAGGAGATGGCGCGCGGCCCGCTCCAGCCCTTCGATGTTCAGCGCGGTGAGACAGACCCGGGCGAGGTTCTGCCACCAGTCGTGGCGCTCCGGCGCGAGCTCGACGGCGCGGGACAGCGCCGCGATCGCCTCGTCGTGCCGGCGCAGCAGCGCCAGCAGCTCGCCGACCAGCGCATGATTCCCGGCCAGTCCTCGGGCGCCACCCGGCGGGCGCGCTCGGCGGCCTCGAGCGCCGCTTCCAGGGCGCCCGCCTCGGCCAGCGCGCGCGCCAGACCTTCGAGCGCCGGCAGCAGATCCGGGGCCAGCTCGAGCGCCTGGCGGTGCAATCGGATCGCCTCGTCGAGCCGGCCCTGCCGGCGCAGGCGCTCGGCCAGGTTGGCGATGAAGCCCGGGTCGCGCGGCCGCAGCTCGACCGCGCGCCGGGCGTGCCGCTCCGCCTCGTCGAGCCGGCCCTGCCGGCCGAAGCGCGACGCCGAGCAGATTGTGCGCGTCGGCGTGCTCGGGTGCCGCCTTGAGCAGCCGGCGACAGCTGCGCTCGGCGAGCTCCGGGCGCCCGGCCTCGCAGCTGCCGCTGCGCCTCGAGCAGCTCGCCGAGTCCGGCGGGCGCGGTCGGGCGGGCGCGGCGCGCGGGCCTGGCCAGGACCGCGCCCGGCTCAGGCGGCACGGGCGCGGGCAGGTCGTAACGCAGTGGATAGGCCTCGCCGGCGAACACGTGCTGGCGGCCGGTCTGGCGGCCGCTGTCGATCAGCAGCGGCGCCTTGAGGTTGATCGAGAAGTGGACCCCCTCGGCGTCCGGGCGCAGGGTCACCAGGCGCCAGGACCGCCAGCGCCGGCCAGTCGAACCCGAGCGCCTGGCAGGCGAGCTCGAGGTCGCTCGCGGCGATCAGATCCGGCCCTCGGATCGATCGGCAGCACGAGAAAGGCGAGCTCGGGCTCGTCGACCGACTGCAACAGCTTGATCGCCCCCTCGGGATCGGGCAGGTCGGCGAGCGCGAAGCGATGGCAGTCGGCGAAGCCCGAGCAGGCCGCTCGGGCAGCGTGATCAGCCGGGCGGGATCCAGTGCGACCGTGCCGAACCGGGTGGCGATCGAGGCCGGCGCGGCGGCCGGCAAGGGCGGCTGCAGCGGGGTCGGACGGGGGCGGTGGCCAGCTGAGTCATGGTGGCTCCTGAGACAAGGGACCCGGTGGGGTCAGCGCAGGAAGTCGACGAGGCTCAGCTGGCTGAGCTGGGCGATGGTCGCGAGCGAGCTCTCGACCACCATCTGGTCCTGGGTCAGGCGGCTGATCGCCTCGGTCAGATCGACGTCCTCGACGTCGCTGACCTGGCGCTGCAGATAGAGTTCGGCGTCGGCATGGCCGTCGTTGATCCGGTCCAGCGCCGCGTGGCGGGCGCCGATCTCGCTCCGGTAGCCGGTGATCTTCGGCAGCGCCGAGTTGACCAGATCGAGGGCGCTCGACAGCATCGCCTGATCGTCGCTGCCGTCGCCCTCGATGGCGGTCCGGAGCGCGCCGATCAGCTCCTGGAAGCCCTCGCGGTCGGCGGTCATGCCATAGGTGAAGTCGATGTCGGCGTCGGCGCGCGCGGTCAGCTGGACGGCATCCCCCTGGTAATAGGTATCGTCCGCCGACCCGAACGCGCTGTACGCCGGATCCAGGACCACCGGGGTGGTGTCGGTCTTGGAGCCCGCGAACAGATGGCGGCCGTCCAGCTCCACGTTCAGATCCGAAAGCGCCTGCTTGGAGCAGGTTCTCGGCGTCCGCGGTGATGATCCCGGGGACGCCCTGCGCAGAATCCAGCCGCTGGATTAACAAGGTCCTAAGGCGGGTGGCGATGTCGACCAGCGATGCCGTCGAGCTCTCCATGACCTCGAGGCGGTCGCCGACCAGCTGGTTGTTGGCCTGGAACTTCTGGATCCGCTGCAGCGCGTCCTTGGCCGAGACCAGCCGGTTGGTGTCGCCGGCGAGCTCGCGAAAGCGGGTCGCCTTCTTGCCCGTGCTGATCTGGATCTGGGCCTCGCGCGTCCGGGTCTGGGCGTCGAGCAGGAGCTGGGTCGCGAGGTTGTTCTGGGCGTAGTCGCCGATCCGGGTCAGCATGGGCGTTACCTCACCATGTCCGAGCAGCTCGCCGAACAGATCGTTGGTCACCGTGACGATCCGGGCGGAGGCCGCGTAGGCCTGCTGCAGCTGCACCAGGCGGGCCATCTCCTCGTCGAGATTGACCCCGGAGACCGCGGCGGCGCGGTAGTCGAGCTCGTCGGCGAGCGCCCGATCGCGGCTCGCCGCCTGCTTGGCGTCTGTCGGCGAGGCTCGCGCTGCGGGCGATGATGTCGCCGGCGTAGGTCGCGAGGCTGACCGACTTGGCCGGCAGGCCGCCGCGCGCGATCACCGGCCGGGCGCTGCTCAGCGCATCGGCCAGCGCCTGGACGCCGCGGTTGTCGCCGGCGCCGCCGAGCGTCGCGGCCAGCGGCGAGGTCGTGACGTCGAGCCGCGCCGTGCTGAGCAGCGACGGATCGGCCTGGATGTCGGCGCGGACCGCGAAGTCGCTCGGCCGCCCGCCGTCCTGGACCAGGAGGTCGTTGAGGCCGAAATAGTGGGCGAAGCCGTAGTCGCGGTCGCGGCCGGCCGCATCGGCGAGGGTGATCGCTGCTGTCGCCCTCGGCGACCGCGAGGCCCTGGTCGCTGTTCGCGAGCGTGATCTCGAGATTGCCGTCGGCGCCGATCGCGGCGCTGCCGAAGGCGCCGAGGTCGCTGTCGATCTGGGCCGCGAGCGCGTTCTCGTCGGCCGCGGCGCCGACGTCGACCTGGAACGCCAGCAGCGTGCTGCCGTCGGTCCGGTCGATCACGGCGATGGTCGCGGTGCCGCTGCGGGTCGCGCCGGCGAAGTCGGAGAGATCGGTGCGGTGCCGGTGAGCTGCGCTCGGCGGCGGTACCGGGCTGCCGTCGTTGTGCGCCGCGTTGAGCGCGAAGCGCAGCCCGTCCGCGAGCTCCTGGAGCTGATCGTCGAGCGCCGGCAGGATGCGGTCGCGGATCTCGAGCAGACCGGCGAGCCGGCCGCCGGTGATCCGGCTGGTGATCTGCTGGCCGGCATCGGCGACGGCATCGTTCTGGAGCTCGGCGTTGAGCGTCGCGCGGATGCCGCTCGAGACCAGCTGGACGCCGGCGGTCGGGTCGATCGGCGCGCCGGTCGCCGGGTCGATCTGGTCCTCGCGGAAGATCGCGATCTGGCCGAACGGCGTGTCCTGCGCGACCTGGGCCGCCGGCTCGTAGGCCAGCACTCTCGGCGTCCGGTCGAGCAGGGTCTCGCCGTGCGGCGGTGTAGATCGCGACCTGGCTCGCCGTCCAGCGCGTCGGTCCGGATGTCGATCTTCTCGGCCAGGCTGTTCACCAGCGTGTCGCGCCGGTCGAGCAGCTCGGGATTGACCTCGCCGGCGTTGTCCTGGCGCTCGATCTCGACGTTGAGCTCGTGGATGCTCCCGAAGGTCGGCGTTGATCTCGTCGACCGTCCGGCCGATCGCCTGATCGGCGTCGCCGCGCAGCACCTGGACCTGATCGGCGAGGCCGCCGAGCGAGCGGCCGAGGTCGCCGGCCGCCTGCACGACCTGGAGCGCCAGCGCCGAGGTCTCGGGGCTGTCGGCGAGCGCGTCGATCGCGATCTGGAGGTTGCCGATCTGGAGCGCCAGATCGTTGTTGTCGCCGGGCGCGCCGAACGCGTCCTGGAGCAGGTCCTGGTAGCGCTGGAGCATCGCGCTGCGACCGGCGACGCTGCTCTGGCGCCGGATCTCCTGGGTCAGGAACTCGTCGGTCAGGCGCGTGACCTCGGTCGCCTCGACGCCGGCGCCGCGGTTGCCGACCACCAGCGCCTGCTGGCTCACGATCTTGCGGCTGTAGCCCTCGGTGTTGGCGTTGGCGACGTTGTTGGCCGTGACGCTGAGCGCGCGCTGGGCGACGTTCAGGCCGGAGACGGCGCTGGCGAGGGCGGCGGTGAGGCTCACTGGGCCCGACTCCTCAGAGCTTGCGATCGAAGGCGACCGCGATCACCCGGCCGCGGGGCTCGGCGGGCGTGCCCTGGCCGCGCGCGCCGTAGGTGAAGCCGGCGGCGCTGCGCGCGAGGCTGTCGCCGATGTTGCGCAGCACCTTCTCGACCACCGACTGGGCCGCCAGCAAGCGCGTTGAGATTGGCGGTCACGGTCTCCTGGAAGGCGCGCATCGCCTCGTGCAGCTGGCTGCGGATCGAGGGCTCGAGCGCGGCCAGAACCTCCGGGCTGCAGCGCAGGCGCGACAGCTCGATCTCGTAGGCCTCGGCGAGCGCCTCCTTCTCGTCCTGGATCTCGGGCAGCGCCTCGAGCCGCATGCTGCGCAGGAGCGCCCGCTCGTGATCCATGACCTGGGCGAGCCGCTTCATCAGGGTCATCAGCACGGTGACCTGCTCGAGCGGCTCCATCACGCCACCTCCTGCACCTTGAGCATCTCCTTGAGCACGGCATCGGCCACCCCGACGCCGCCGCTGCGGCTGATCAGCTTGGCGATCTCGTCGTTGAACATGTCGTGGAACACGCCCTGATCGGCGGTCTCGCCAGCGTCCTGACCGCCGCCGAAGCCCTGGTTGATCCTGGCCAGCACCTGGGCCAGGAACACCGCCTCGAACTCCTGGGCGACGCCGCGCAGCGCCTCGACGTTGGCGGGCTTGCCCGGGGCCGCGCGGTCGGGCCGGGCCGGCCGGGGTCAGAGCTTGCAAAGCTTCGGCTCATCACATCACCACGATCTCGGCCTGCAAGGCGCCGGCCGCCTTGATCGCCTGGAGAATGCTGATCAGGTCGCGGGGGCCGACGCCGAGCGCGTTGAGGCCGGCGACCAGCTCCTGCAGGCTCACCCCCTCCTGCAGGACGACCATGTGGCGGTCGCCGCCCTCGTCGACCTGAACGCTGGTGCGCGGCACGACCACCGTGTCGCCTTCGGCGAGCGGATTGGGCTGCGAGACCTGCGGCGTCTCGGTCACCCGGACGGTGAGATTGCCCTGGGCGACCGCGACCTGGCTGATCCGGACGTTGTCGCCCATGACGATGATGCCGGACTGCTCGTCGATCAGCACCCGGGCGACCTGGTCGGGCTCGACCGCGAGCTGCTCGATCTCGGTCAGCAGCGCGGCGGTCCGGCCCTGGTAGGTCGCCGGGAACGCTGAGGTTCACGGTCGCCGGGTCGATCGCCTGCGCGACCGACGAGTGGAAATGGTCGTTGATCGCGCGCGCGATCCGCGCGGCGGTCGTGAAGTCGGGATTGCGCAGGGCGAGGCGGACGCGCTTGAGCTGGTCGAGCTCGAAATCGACCTCGCGCTCGACGATGCCGCCGGCGGCGATCCGGGCCGAGGTCGGCACCCCCTTGGTCACGCTCTCGGCAGCGCCCTGGGCGACGAAGCCGCCGATCGCGAGCTGACCCTGGCTGACCGCATAGATCTCGCCATCGGCGCCGTACAGCGGCGTGACCAGCAGCGTGCCGCCCTCGAGCGACTTGGCGTCGCCGAGCGCGCTCACCGAGACGTCCAGATGCGAGCCCTGACGGGCGAACGGCGGCAGGGTCGCGGTGACCATGACCGCGGCGACGTTCTTGGTCTTGAGATCCTGCCCGCGGGTGGCGACGCCGAGCCGCTCCAGCATCGCCTCCAGGCTGCCGGCGGTGAAGGCCGAGTTGCGCAGCGAGTTGCCGGTGCCGTTGAGGCCGACCACGAGGCCGTAGCCGACCAGCAGGTTGTCGCGAACGCCCTCGAAATCGGTGATGTCCTTGATCCGCGAGTTGGCCGCCGCCGGCGATCCGAGCGTCGCGATCACCAGCACGGCCGCGAGCAGGGCGCGTGCGCGCCCGGCCGGCGGCGGCCGCGATCTGGCGGAGAAGGTGCAGAGCTCGTTGCATGCGGGCGATCCTCTGCGCGGCCCTCTAGCGAGCGCCGTGCCAAGCGGCCGGAAGTGCCGGTTCCGGCCGGATTCCTCGAGGACGAGGACCGGCGGGTCCTGTCCGGCAAAGCTTGCCAGGCGACCGGCAATTCTTGCCGGCGGCCGACCGCGTGGTTCCAGGCGCCGATGCCGCGGCGTCAAGCGCGCGGCATTAACCGCACGTTAACCATGCCCGGAGCATGTGTCGGGCGAGGTCAGGCCCGGGGATCGACCGCCCGCCGGTTGTGTTCGAGCGGTGCCGCACGAGCCGACCGCGTCGGGAGCGCGCGGGCCGGCGACCGGGAGGGCTGAACACGGGCGGCGCGAGGCAGCGATGAAGATCACGGGTTCCGGGCCGACGGCCGGACCGAGCCAGCGACGCAAGGTCTCCGGCCGCAGCGGCGACCGCGCGGCCACGGCGGCTTTGCCGAGCACGTCAGCGCGAGGCCGCCAGCGAGCTCCGGCGTGCCGCCGAGCACGCCGCTCGCGGCGCTCGACGGCGTGCTCGCCGCGCAGGAGATCGCCGACCCGACCGAGCAGCGCCGGCGCGGCGTCCGCCACGGCCACAGCCTGTTGGCCGAGCTGCGCGAGCTGCAGCTCGGCCTGGTCGAGGGCTGGGTCTCCGAGGGCACGCTCCGGCGCCTGGCCGGGCTGCTCGACGGCCTGCGCCCGGCGGTCGAGGATCCCAGCTCGATGCGTTGCTCGATGACCTCGAGCTCCGGGCCGCGGTCGAGCTGGCCAAGCTCGGCCGCGGCTCGGCGTGAGCGAGCCGAGTCGGCGCGCTGCCATGGTCGCCCTCGGGATTGGCGCCGGCCCGGCTCTGGCGCATAGTCGGCGGCAGTGGCAATCGCTGAGGACCACGGCTGATGCCTGCGAAAGCTGCTCGCCTGGTGGCGGCCGCCTGGCTGGCGCAGGCTGGCATGGCGCCCGGAGCGTTGCACGCGGACCAGCGGGATGCCCGCCTCGCGCCCCTGTTCGCCCGTCTCCGGACGACCTCGAGCGTGACCGAGGCCGAGGGCGATCGAGCGGCGCATCTGGCAGATCTGGGGCGAATCCGACGACGCGGCGGTCGGGCAGCTGATGCGCGAGGGCGTGATCGCGATGGCCGAGGGCCAGTATCGCGTGGCGCTCGATCGCTTCGATCGACTGGTCGAGGAGGTTCCGGATTTCGCCGAGGGCTGGAACAAGCGCGCGACGGTGTACTATCTGATGGGCAACTACCCGGCCTCGGTGCTCGACATCAAGCGGACGCTCGAGCTGGAGCCGCGCCATTTCGGCGCCCTCTCCGGTCTCGGCCTGATCTACGACGCGATCGACGAGCCCGCGGCCGCCTTGCGCAGCTTCGAGGCGGCGGTCGCGATCGATCCGCACCTCGAAACCGCTCGGGAGCGGATCAAGGAACTCCGTCGCCAGCTGGGCGGTCGGCCGACCTGAGCCGTGGCCGGTCGATCCGGCCGGGCGCCGGCGCGTCCGCGGCCCGCGGCGTCGGGCCCGGACGACGCTTGGTCGCGGGGCGGCGCGTCTCATGGTGACGGCGGCGGGCTGGCTGACCGGCGCGCGCGACGGCGATCGCCTGCAGATCGAGGCGGGCGGCGCCTGGACCCTCGCAGGACTGGCGCAGCTGGATCGCGGCGCGTCAGACGGTCCTGGCGACCGCCACCGGCAGCGGCCGGTCGCGCCTGCATCGATGGCGCCGCGCTCGACGCGCTGGACACCGCCGGCGCGTGGCTGCTGTACCACCTCGAGCGCAACCTGCAGAGCCTCGGCTGGCGGGTCGATCTGGCCGGGCTGCGCGCGGCCCATGCGGCGCTGCTCGCCGAGATCCGCCGGCTCGAGCCGCAGCCGCCGGCGCCGGTCGCCGAGGTCAACCCCTTCCTCAGGGTGCTCGCCGAGCTCGGCCGCGACACCCTGCTGGCCGGCGCCGAGGCGGCGCGGCTGTTGTCGTTCTACGGCCAGATGGTGCTGACCCTCGCCCGGGTTCTGGTGCAGCCGACCCGGCTGCGGCTGACCTCGCTGACCCACCATCTCGAGAAGACCTGCCTCGACGCGCTGCCGATCGTCGGCCTGATCGCGTTCCTGATCGGCGTCGTGATGGCCTACCAGGGGGCGGATCAGCTGCGCCGGTTCGGCGCCGAGATCTTCACGGTCAACCTGCTCGGCATCTCGATCCTGCGCGAGATCGCGATCCTGTTGACCGCGATCGTGGTCGCCGGCCGTTCGGGCAGCGCGTTCACGGCCGCAGATCGGCACGATGAAGGTCAACCAGGAGGTCGACGCGCTCCGCACCCTCGGGCTCGACCCGATGGAGGTTCTGGTCCTGCCGCGCGTGCTGGCGCTGATGATCGCTTTGCCGCTGCTGGCGTTCTTCGCCGACGTCCTGGCCTTGCTCGGGGGCGGCCTGATGTGCGCCGGCTGCGCTCGGCATCTCGCCCGCTCAGTTCCTTGGTCCAGCTCGGCCAGGCGATCACCTTCCAGACCTTTCTGGTCGGCATCTGTCAAAGCGCCGGTGTTCGCCTTCGTGATCGCGATGGTCGGCTGCTACGAGGGGCTGAGCGTCAGCGGCAGCGCCGAGAGCGTCGGGCGGATGACGACCCGCTCGGTGGTCGTCGGCATCTTTCTGGTGATCGTCTTCGATGCGCTGTTCTCGATCCTGTTCTCTTACCTTCGCGTGTGATCCGTTTGTCCCCGCCAGCCGCCATCCTCGTCCAGGGCCTCTGCACCCGCTTCGGCGCGCAGGTGATCCACGACGATCTCGACCTCGAGGTCCGGACGCGGCGAGGTGTTCGGCGTCGTCGGCGGCTCCGGGACCGGCAAGTCGGTGCTGCTGCGCATGCTGCTCGGTCTGCAGCGGCCCGAGCGCGGGCGAATCGAGGTGCTCGGCCAGGAGCTCGAGCGCCAGAGCGATGCCGCCCGCCGCGCGCTGCAGGCGCGCCAGGGCGTGCTGTTCCAGGACGGGGCGCTGTTCAGCTCGCTGACTGTCGGCCAGAACATCCAGACGCCGTTGCGCGAGCGTCTGCAGCTGCCGGATCGGCTGCTCGATCAGATCGCCGGCCTGAAGCTTGCCCTGGTCGGGCTGCCGGTCGACGCGTGCCACAAATATCCGGCCGAGCTGTCCGGCGGCATGCGCAAGCGGGCCGGCCTCGCCCGCGCCCTGGCGCTCGATCCGGAGATTCTGTTTCTCGACGAGCCGACCGCCGGCCTCGATCCGATCGGCGCGGCCGAGTTCGACCGGCTGATCCGGGGTCTGCAGCGGAGCCTCGGCCTGACCGTGGTCATGGTCACCCACGATCTGGATTCGCTGCTGGCGATCTGCGATCGGGTGGCGGCGCTGGTCGACGGGCGCGCAATGGTCGGCACCTTGGACGAGCTGTGCAACCTCGATCATCCATGGCTGCGGGCCTATTTCCACGGGCCGCGCGGGCGCGCGGCCATGCGGCCGGCGTCCCGGGGGGCCTAGATGGAGATTCGTGCGAGCTATCTGCTCGTCGGCACCGTGGTCCTGGCCCTGATCGCCGGACTGGCCGGGTTCAGCGTCTGGCTGGTCAAAGCCGACAACGACCGTCCGCAGGCGCACTATCAGATCGCGTTCGCCGGCACGGTCAGCGGCCTTCAGGAGGGCAGTCCGGTCCTCTATCGCGGCATTCCGGTCGGCCGGGTGGCCGACATTCGGATCGATCCCGAAGACGTCGAGACGGTGCTGGTCGACGGTCGAGATCGACCGGCGCACGCCGATCAAGGCGGACACGGTCGCGACCCTCGAGATGCAGGGCATCACCGGGATCGCCTATGTTCAGCTCCGGGGCGGCACCCAGGCGAGCGCCCGCCTGGATCCGGACGCCGAGCCGCCGCCGCAGGATCCCGTCGCGCCGGTCGGCTCTGGAGCGGGTGTTCGAGTCGACGCCCGAGCTGCTGGGGCGGGCGGTCGCGCTGGTCGATCGCCTGACCCGGCTGTTCGAGGACGACAACCTCGATGCGATCGCCGGCACGCTGCGCAATCTCGAGACCTTCACGGCCGCCCTCGCCAAGCGCACCGACCAGGTCGACGCCCTGCTGACCGGTGCCGCCGACCCCACCCGCCAGGTCCAGGGGATGTCCGCGGAGTTGACAAGCTTGATCGGCGATCTTCGCCAGCTGACCGGCCATGTCGACCAGCGGGTCGAGGTGCTGAGCGGCGACGTGGCGGCGACGCTCGGGGAGTTGCGCGGCGCGGCCTCGAAGCTTGGCGGCGCCGCGGACCGGTTCGACAGCCTGATCGGGACCTTGCACCAACCCTTGGACGATTTTGCCAACACCGGCTTGTATGATTTCAGCCAGCTCGCCGGCGAGACCCGCCAGCTCATCGCGGCGCTCAACCGCATCACCAAGGAGTTCGAGCGCGACCCGGCCGGCTTCCTGATCGGCCGCGGCAATCGAGGATTCGAAACCCAATGAAGCTGTCGTCGCCTGGTCCCGGTCGGGCGCTGGTCATGGCCGCGTGCCTGGCGCTCGGAGCCTGCGCCGCCGCCCTCGAGCTCGCCAGCCCCGATCCGCCCCGGCTCTACGAGCTGACGCCGAAGAGCACCTTCGCCGACGATCTGCCCGAGATCCGACGAGGCTCAGTGTCGAGGTGCCGACCGCGACCGCGGGCTTGAACAATGCCCGGATCGCGCTCCGGCCGACGCCGACGACGCTCGAGTACTACGCGCACGCGAACTGGATCGACGTCGTCCCGGTCATGGTCCAGAATCTGCTGATCGAGTCGTTCGACAACGCTGGCAAGATCGACGTGCTCGGCCGCGGCGTGGTCGGTGTCCGCGCCGAATACGCGCTGTTGACCTACATCCGGGAATTTCAGGCCGAGTACGACGGCGCCGGTGCCCCCAAGATCCGCGTGCGGCTGCAGGCGCGCCTGGTGCGGCTGCCGCGGCGGATCTCGCTCGGGTCGACCTCCGAGGAGTTCGTGGTGCAGGCCGAGGACACGTCGATGCCGGCGATCGTGCGGGCGTTCGACCAGGCCTTCGGCAAGGCGGCCAAGCGCCTGGTCGAGTGGACCATCCGGCGGAGCGCGAGCGCCGAGACGGCCCACAGCTGAAGCCGAGCAGCGCGGCCGCCGCAGCGCCGCCGCCACCGGCCGTGCGCGCTGCGCCGACCTCGCCCCGCGGGGCGAGGTTGGCGGCGAACGGGAGCCTGGAGTCGGCTGGGGTGAATGAGCCCGTGTCTGAGGGCGGCGCCCCGTTCGCCACCGTGTCCAAAAGCCCGAACAGGCGCTGGGGCCGCTCGGCGAGCCCGGATTCACAAGCGTGGGCGGTGGACGCAGCCGCGTCGGAAGGGCTCACGTTCGTCGGCATCGACGTCTCCGAGGATCGGCTCCACGTGCATCTGCGGCCGTCTGCCGAGAGCTTTGCGGTGGCCCTCGATGGCCAGGGGCTCGAGCAGCGGGTGGTGCGCCTGCTGACCGCCGGGCCCGCGCTGGTCCGAGCCGGGGTCGACATCGACCAGGCCCTCGCCGACGTCCGCGAGCGGGTCGACCTGGCCAAGTCCGACCTGCCCGACGACACCGACGAGCCGATCGTCAACGAGGTCAACCTGGCCCTGTTTCCGGTCCTGGTCGTGACCCTCAGCGGCGACCTGCCGGAGCGCGCCCTGCTCGCGCTCGCCCGCCATCTGGAGGACCGGATCGAGGCGCTGACCAACGTCCTCGACGTCGAGATCGCGGGCGACCGCGAGGAGCTCCTCGAGGTCGTGATCGACCCGCTCCTGGTCCAGAGCTACGGCCGCCAGCTCGACGAGCTGCTGGCCGCCGTGTCGCGCAACAATCGCCTGGTCGCCGCCGGTGCGCTCGATACCCGTCGGGCGCGATTCGCGGTCAAGGTGCCGGGCGTGTTCGAGACGCCAGCCGACGTCCTCAACTCCCGGTCAAGGTCGTCGGCGACAAGTGCTCCGGCTCAGTGACGTCGCGAGCGTGCGGCGCACCTTCAAGGACCCGGAGGGCTTTGCCCGGTCAACGGCCGTCCCGCCCTGGCGCTCGAGGCCTCGAAACGGATCGGCGCCAACATCATCGACACCGTGACCGAGGTGCGCGCACTGGTCGAAGCCGAGCGGCAACATTGGCCAGCCGAACGTCGAGGTCGGTCGGGTTCCTGCAGGACAAGTCCCACGGCATCAAGAGCATAGCAGCCGTTCGGCATCGTGATGAGCGGGGTCGGGATGATCGCGCTCGCCGGCATCGTGGCCAACAACAACATCGTCCTGATCGACACCTACAACGAGCTTCTGAAGCGCGGTCTGACGCCGTTCGATGCCGTGCTGCGGACCAGCGCGCAGCGGCTGCGCCCGGTGCTATTGACCACCGTGGCCACGATCCTTGGCCTGCTGCCGACGGTGCTCAAGATCAACATCGACCTGCTGTCGCGCGAGGTGACCTTCGGTAGCCCATCGACCGACTGGTGGGCGCAGCTGGCCTCGGCGGTCGCCGGCGGGCTTGCATTCGCTACCCTGCTGACCCTGGTGCTGACGCCCTGTCTGTTGCTGCTGGGCGCGCGCGCCGGCAACCGACGGGCGGCCCGACGCCGGCGGGCGGGCAAGGGCCGGGCGGATCAGCGCGACTGGCGGCAATCACTGCCTGCCCCCGCCCGAATGGCGGGCTTGCGTGCCGCCCCCCCAGGACTACAGCATGCTCGGCAGGACGCGGTCGGGCGGCCGGTGGCCGTCGACGAAGGTCTTGATGTTGATCACGACCTTCTCGCCCATGTCGATCCGTCCCTCGATGGTCGCCGAGCCCATGTGCGGCAGGAGCACGACGTTGTCGAGCTCGCGCAGCTTCGGGTTGATCGCCGGCTCGTGCTCGAACACGTCGAGGCCGGCGCCGGCGATCTCCTTGTTGCGCAGCATGCGGGTCAACGCGGCCTCGTCGATCACCTCGCCGCGCGAGGTGTTGACGATGATCGCATCCGGCCGCATCAGCTTGAGGCGGCGGGCCGACAGCAGATGGAAGGTCGCAGGCGTATGCGGGCAGTTGACGCTGATGATGTCCATCCGGGCCACCATCTGATCGAGGCTCTCCCAATGGGTCGCCTCGAGCTCGTTCTCGAGCGCGTCGGGCACCCGGCGCCGGTTGTGGTAGTGGATCGCGAGGCCGAAGCCGCGCGCGCGGCGGGCGACCGCGCTGCCGATCCGGCCCATGCCGAGGATGCCGAGGCGCTTGCCGGTGATCCGATGGCCGAGCATCGAGATCGGGCTCCAGCCGCCCCACTCGCCGGAGCGGGCGAGCCGCTCGCCCTCGACCAGGCGGCGCGCCACCGCCAGGATCAGCGCCATGGTCATGTCGGCGGTGTCCTCGGTCAGGACGCCGGGCGTGTTGGTGACGGCGATGCCCCGGGCGTAGGCCGCCTCGACGTCGATGTGGTCGACGCCGGTGCCGTAGTTGGCGATCAGACGGAGGTTCGGGTTGGCGTGCGCGAGCACGCTGCTGGTGATCCGATCGGTGACGGTCGGGACCAGGACCTCCGCCGCCTGGACCGCCTCGATCAGCTCGGCTTTGGTCCAGGGCGCGTCGCTCTCGTTGAGCCGTGTGTCGAACAGCTCCATCATGCGGGTCTCGATCACCTCGGGCAACTTGCGGGTGACGACGACCAGCGGCTTTCTCCGCACCATCGAGCTGCCTCCGCCAATGGGCCGGGTCGATGCCGCCGCCATGCCTAGCAGAACTGGCCGGTCACCTGAAGCGGAACCCGAGAGGTGGCAAAGCGGGCTTGCGGACGCGCCTCGGAGCGGGCTAACCCTGGTGGCGATGAGAAGGAAGGGACGTGGAATCGATGACGGCACGACGCTCCGGCTGGCGCCGGCTCACGGGCGTGATCGGCCTCGCGCTGTGGTTGTTGGGCGGACCGCCGGCTTGGTCCCAGGCCGGTCGAAGCACCGGTCTGCCGGTGCCCCGGTTCGTCTCGCTCGCCGCCGACCGGGTCAATGTCCGCTTCGGCCCGGGCAAGCAATATCCGATCAACTGGGTGTTCGCGCGCAAGGACTTGCCGGTCGAGATCACCGCCGAGTTCGACACCTGGCGCAAAATCCGCGACTCCGATGGCGAGGAAGGCTGGATCCACTCGAGCCTGCTGTCCAGTCGGCGCACGATCATGGTCACCGGCGAGGTCCGTGATCTGCGCCGCACGCCGAGCCCGGACTCGCGCATCGTCCTGCGCGCCGAGCCGGGAGTGATCGGCCGTCTGTTCGATTGCGAGGAGAACTGGTGCCGGATCGAGATCGAAGGCCGTCGCGGCTGGCTCCAGCGCGACGAGTTCTGGGGCACGCGGCCGGGCGAGATCGTCCGCTAGCCGATCGATCCGGCGGCTAGAGTTGCCGGCGCAGACGGACGATCACCTCGACCCGGTCGATCGCAGCACCCGGCGGCGGACTCGGCAGCCGGTTGATCTCGATCTCCTGCTCGGCGATGTCGGTCAACTGGCCCGTGGCCTCGTCGAAAAAGTGGTGGTGATGCGAGGTGTTGGTGTCGAAGTAGCTCTGCCCCATGTCGACCACGACCTCGCGCAACAGTCCGACCGCGGTGAACTGATGCAGCGTGTTGTAGACGGTCGCGAGCGAGATCGGGATGCCGGCATTGCGCGCCTCGTGGAACAGCTCCTCGGCGGTGACGTGGCGCGGGCCGCTCTCCAGCAACAGCTTGGCGAGCGCCAGGCGCTGGCGGGTCGGCCGTAAGCCCGCGGCCTTCAGCCGCTCCAACGCGCGCGAGTAGGCTCTCATCGTCTGCACTGCCCTGGCACCCTTCGCAGCCGTCTCTCGATCGCCACCGTCACCCGGAGGCGTCGCCGCCAAACGAGGTCTCGACCCCGAGGCATCGAATCCGTACTCAAATGGTCCCGTTTCACCCCGCTTGTCAAGCGAGCCGCTCAGTCACCGGTCGCGATCCGGTCGACCAGCTGGCGGACCGTAGGGATGAAGCCGTTGGAATAGAACGGATCCTGCCGGAATTTGTAGACGTTGTGACCGGAAAACATGAGCTGGGTTCGGACCTCGGCGCCATGCGCGATCTCGTGCAGCGTCTTTTGGATGCAGAAGGAGCGGGGATCGGGCGGCTTGCCCGTGGTGTGGCTCTCGTTGCAGGCCCAGTTGCTGAACTTGCAGGCCGACAGGCAGCCCATGCAGTTGGTCTGGTCGCGCCGGATCTCGATCGCCTTCTCGGGGCTGACGTAGATCAGCGTGTCGTCCGGCGTCTTCATCGCCTGGCTGTAGCCCTCGGCGATCCAGACCCGGACCCGCTCCATGTCGTCCGGCCGCACGTACAGCCAGCGGCCGCGGGTACCGAACGCCAGCGGCTCGGTCAGGCCGCGCTCGGCATCCGGCTCGAGGGCGAACGCGATCTGCCGGAGCGAGCGCCCCTCCAGCTCGCGCAGGAAGTCGTTCCGGACCGCCGAGGAATAGAACCCGGTCGGACTGAAGCGATGGAGCAGCACGTCGCCGTCGTCGAGCTCGAGCAGGCGCCGCTTCCAGGCGTCGGAGATCGGGCTCTCGCGGGTCAGGAGCGGCCGGGTGCCGAACTGGAAGCCGACCGGACCGAGCTCCGTGTTGTCGAACCAGTCCTGCCAGTCACGCAGATGCCAGACGCCACCGGCCATGATGATCGCGGTCTCGTCGAGCCCGACGTCGCGCATCGTGTCGCGCAGCTGGCGGACCCGCGGATACGGCGGCTCAGGGACCTCCGGGTCCTCGGAGTTGGACAGGCCGTTGTGGCCGCCCGCCCGCCACGGATCCTCGTACACGACCCCGCCCAACCACTCGGAGACCCGGTGATAGGCCCGCTTCCAGAGCGCCCGGAAGGCGCGCGCCGACGACACGATCGGGTAGTAGTAGACGTTGTATTTCGCCGCGATCTCGGCCAACCGATAGGGCATGCCGGCGCCGCAGGTGATGCCGTGGACCAGCCCGCGAGCCCCCTCCAGCACGCCGTGCAGGACGCGCTCGCAGGCCGCCATCTCCCAGAGCACGTTCATGTGCAGCCGGCCTTCGCCGCCGCGCACGTCGTGGGCGATCCGCGCCTGACTGATCGCGGCGTTGATCGAGTAGGTGATCAGCTCCTCATGGCGCTCGAGCCGGGTCCGGCCGCGGTAGATCAGCGGCACCAGCCGCCCGAGCTCGTCGAAGTAGTCGCCGTTGACGCCCGAAAAGGTGCCGACCCCGCCGGTCGCCGCCCAGGCCCCGCTGCTGAGCCCGTTGGAGATCGAGATGCCCTTGCCGCCTTCGACCAGCGGCCAGACCTCACGACCGGACAGCACCAGGGGCTTCAGGGCAATCACATACCTCTCCTGCCGGCGAGCCATCGCGCACGCCGGGTTCGGATCATGCCCGCGCACCCGCCCAGGCGGACCTGCGACTTCGCACGGGTCAAGTCCCGCAGATGTATGCGTCGACCGCGCCGAGCACAAGGTGCCGGAGCCATTTCCTGGCATCCGGCGCGGCCGAACGCCGCCCGCGAAGGGTCAGCCGGCGTGGTGATGCCGCCTGGGGCCCCGATCCCGGCGCTGCCGGTCGCCCTGGCCGTCGCCCTCGATGAACGGCCGCGGCGGCCGCGGCGGCCGGGGCTCGACCGGGGTCTCCTCGCCGGTCTCCTGGTCGATCCCGCGCATCGAGAGCTTGACCTTGCCGCGGTCGTCGATGCTCAGGACCTTGACCTTGACGACGTCGCCCTCGTTGACCACGTCGGTCACCTTGCCGACCCGCTCGTTCTTGAGCTCGGAGATGTGGCAGAGCCCGTCCTGGGAGCCCAGGAAGTTGACGAAGGCGCCGAAATCGACCACCCGGACCACCTTGCCGGTATAGACCACGCCGATCTCCGGCTCGCTGGTCAGGCCGCGGATCCAGTCGATCGCCTGCTGGCTCGCCGCCATGTCGCTGGACGCGATCTTGACCGTGCCGTCGTCGTCGATGTCGATCTTGGCCTTGGTGGTCTCGCAGATCTCGCGGATCACCTTGCCGCCCGGGCCGATCACCGCGCCGATCTTGTCCTGGGGGATGTGGATCACGCTGATCCGCGGCACCGTCTCGCGCATCTCCTCGCGCACCCCGGTGATCCCCTTGGCCATCTCCGCCAGGATGTGCAGCCGCCCGGCCCGGGCCTGGGTCAGCGCGGTCTGCATGATCTCGCGCGTGATGCCGGCGATCTTGATGTCCATCTGCAGCGAGGTCACGCCCTGCTCGGTGCCCGCGACCTTGAAGTCCATGTCGCCGAGATGGTCCTCGTCGCCCAGGATGTCGGACAGGACCGAGAAGCGCTCGCCTTCCTTGATCAGGCCCATGGCGATGCCGGCGATCGGCCGCGCGATCGGGACGCCTGCGTCCATCAGCGCGAGCGAGCTGCCGCAGACCGTCGCCATCGAGCTCGAGCCGTTGGACTCGGTGATCTCGGACACGAGCCGGATGGTGTACGGAAAATTCTCGCGCGTCGGTAGAAGCGGCCGGACCGCGCGCCAGGCGAGTTTGCCGTGGCCAATCTCGCGCCGGCCGGGCGAGCGCATCATGCTGGCCTCGCCGACCGAGTAGGGCGGGAAATTGTAGTGCAGCAGGAAATGCTCGCGGTAGTCGCCCGCGAGCGCGTCGATGATCTGCTCGTCCTGGCCGGTGCCCAGCGTCGCGACCACCAGCGCCTGGGTCTCGCCGCGCGTGAACAGGGCGCTGCCGTGGACCCGGGGCAGCACGCTGACCTCGGCCTGAATCGGGCGGACGGTGGCGGTGTCGCGGCCGTCGATGCGCCGGCTGGTGTCCAGGATCGCAGTCCGCACGATCGCCTTCTCGACTTTCTTGAACTGGCCCAGCACCGCCTGCGCGAGCGTCGCGTCCTCGCCACCCAGCGCCTCGACCGCCTTGGCCTTGACCGCCTCGATCAGCTCGTGCCGGGCCTGCTTGGACGGCTCGGCATAGGCGGCCCGGACCGGCGCCTCGTACTCGGCCTTCAGCTTGGCATACAGCTCGCTGTGGTCGTCGATCTTGAGGTCCCATGGCTCCTTGGCGCAGGTCTCGGCGAGCGCGATGATCAGGTCGATCACCGGCTGGAACTCGGTCTGGCCGAACAGCACCGCGCCGAGCATGGTCTCCTCGGACAGCTCCTTGGCCTCGGATTCGACCATCATCACCGCGTCCTGCGTCCCGGCGACGACCAGGTCGAGCTCGCTGTCCGCAAGCTGCTGCTGGGTCGGGTTGAGCAGGAACTCGCCGTTCCGGTAGCCGACCCGGGCGCCGGCGATCGGTCCGAGAAACGGGATACCCGAAAGGGTCAGCGCCGCGCTCGCGCCGATCATCGCGACGATGTCGGGGTCGTTCTCCTGGTCGTGCGCCAGGACCGTGCAGATGACCTGGGTCTCGTTCCGGAAGCCGGCCGGGAACAGGGGCCGGATCGGCCGGTCGATCAGGCGCGAGGTCAAGGTCTCCTTCTCGGCCGGCCGGCCCTCGCGCTTGAAGAAGCCGCCCGGGATCTTGCCGGCGGCGAAGGTCTTCTCCTGATAGTTGACCGTCAGCGGGAAGAAATCCTGCCCGGGCTTGGCCTGACGCGCCGCCACCGCGGTGCACAGCACGGTGGTCTCGCCGTAGCTGGCGAGCACCGCGCCGTCGGCCTGACGGGCCAGCCGGCCGGTCTCCAGGACCAGGGGACGACCGCCCCAGTTGATCTCTTTTCGGTTGATTTCGAACATCGATGTCTGTGCCTTTCCACAGCCTAGGCCGGGCGCGCAGAGGCGGCCGACCTGTCCGGATGACGCCGGACCCGCGTGAATGGCAGCCCGCCCGGTCGCGGTCGCGCCGGCCGGGGCCGCCTCGAAGAGTTGGACGCTATCTGCGCAAGCCGAGCCGCTCGATCAAGGTCTGGTAGCGGCTCTGCTCCTTGCGGCGCACGTAGTCGAGCAGTCGCCGCCGCTGGCCGACCATCATCAACAGCCCGCGCCGCGACGCGAAGTCCTTCTTGTGCAGCTTGAGATGCTCGGTCAGGTTGGTGATCCGCTCGGTCAGCACCGCCACCTGCACCTCCGGCGAGCCGGTGTCGCCGGCCTTGGTGGCGTACTCGCTGATCAGGTCCTGCTTACGTTCCTGCGTGATCGACATCTTGGGTCTACTTGCCTTGTGGTTCAGAGATTCGGGGTTCAGAGATTGAAGACGCGGACCGGGCTGAGCTCGCCGCCGTGCAGGCGGGCGAGCGCGACGATCTGACCCGCGGCCATGGCGCGCACGGTGGCGTCGTCCCGGGCCGCGCCGACGATCAGGCCGGGGGCGACCCGGATCGTCTGGCCGGCGCACAGCCGATGCGCCTGCGGCTCGGTCAGCGCCAGCGCCGGCAGATCGCCCAACGCCGCGCTCACCGGCAACAGGGCCTGCGGCAGGGCGTCGTCGGCCACCAGGCGCTCGAGGGTCTCCAGCGTGATCGCCGCCTCGGCCCGGAACGGCCCGACCTGCAGCCGGCGCAGGGCGACCACATGGCCGAGGCAGCCGAGCTGCTCGCCGAGATCGCGGATCAGCGCCCGGACATAGGTGCCGCGGCCACAGACCAGCTCGAAGGTCGCATGGTCGGGATCGGGTCGCTCGAGCAGGACCAGGCGCTCGATCTCGACCGTGCGGGCGGCCAGCTCGACCGCCTCGCCGCGGCGCGCCAGATCGTAGGCCCGCTCGCCCGCGACCTTGATCGCGGCGAACCGGGGCGGCACCTGCTCGAGGGTGCCGACGAACCCTGCGAGCGCCGCCTCGATCGCGGCCGTCGTCGGGCCGCTCGGGGCTGGTCGCCGAGAATCTCGCCTTCGGCGTCGTCGGTGGTGCGCGCCTCGCCCCAGCGGGCGGTGAAGCGATAGCGCTTCTGGCCGTCCATGACGTAGGCGACGGTCTTGGTCGCCTCGCCGAGCGCGATCGGCAGGACCCCGGTCGCGAGCGGATCGAGGGTGCCGCCGTGGCCGACCTTGAGCGCCTGCGTCAGTGCGCCGGACGCGGGCGACCGCCTCGGTCGAGGTCATGCCCGCGGGCTTGTCGAGGCACAGCCAGCCGTGGATCGGCCGGCCCTTGCGCCTAGCCCGGCCCATCGTCGTCCTCCTGCTGCCGGGCGAGGGTCGAGCGCTCTTCGGCCAGCAGGGCCTCGATCCGGGCCGCCTCGCGAAACGAGATGTCGGCGCGGAAGCTCAGCTCGGGGGCGTATTTGAGATGCAGGCGCCGCGCCACCTCGCCGCGCAGGCGCGGCGCCGCCCGCGCCAGCGCCTGGCTCAGCTCGGCGCGCAGCTCGCCGCCGAGCTCGGTCACGAACACCACCGCATGGCGCAGATCGGGGGTCATCCGCACCTCGGAGATCGTGAGATGGGCCTCGGCGATCACGGGATCGTGGATCTCGCCGCGCAACAACAGCTCGGCCAGCACGTGCCGCAGGCCCTCGCCGACGCGCAGCTGGCGCTGGCTCTGTCCGGTCCCGGCCGGGCTGCGGCGACGCGCCATGGCGGTCCTCCTCCGATCGGCGACCGAGGCGGGCGGCCGGCGGGTCGCGGGCGACCAGGCCGTCGGCTCACAGCGTGCGGGCGACCTGCTCAATCTCGTACGCCTCGATCACGTCGCCCTCGCGCAGATCGTTGTAGCCCTCGATCCCGATGCCGCACTCGAAGCCCTCGCGGACCTCGCGGACGTCGTCCTTGAAGCGCTTCAGCGAGCCGAGCGCGCCGTCGTGGATCACGATGTCGTCGCGCAGCAGGCGCACCCTGCGCGCCGCGCCGGATCAGACCGTCGACCACCCGGCAGCCGGCGATCTTGCCGACCTTGGTGATCGAGAACACCTCGCGGATCTCGGCATGGCCGAGCGTGGTCTCGCGCGCGGTCGGCGTCAGCATGCCGGACAGCGCCGCCTTGGCCTCGTCGAGCAGCTCGTAGATGATCGAGTGGTAGCGGATCTCGACGCCGTCGCGCTTGGCCAGCTCGCGCGCCTGGGCGTTGGCCCGGACGTTGAAGCCGAGCACCCAGGCCTTGGAGGCGAGCGCCAGCGTGATGTCGGACTCGGTGATCGCGCCGACGCCCGCGTGCAGCACGCGCACCGACACCTCGTCGGTGCCGAGCCTCTGCAGCCCGGCCACGATCGCCTCCATCGAGCCGTGCACGTCGGACTTGATCACGACCGGCAGCTCCTTGGCCTCGCCGCTCGCGAGCTGGCTGAACATCTCCTCGACCGAGCTGCGCGGCGCGGTCGCGCTGCTCTGGGTGCGCTTCTTGCGCTGGCGGTACTCGGTGATCTCGCGCGCCGCGCCGCTCGTTGTCGACCACGACCAGCGGATCGCCCGCCTCGGGCACGCCGTCGAGCCCGAGGATCTCGACCGGCACCGAAGGCCCGGCCTGCTCGACGTTCTGGCCGCGATCGTCGACCAGGGCGCGCACCCGGCCCCACTGGCCGCCGCAGACGATGATCTCGCCGACCTTGAGCGTGCCCCGCTCGATCAGCACGGTGGCGACCACGCCGCGGCCGCGATCGAGCTTGGCCTCGATCACCGTGCCCTGCGCCGGCCGATTTGGATTGGCCTTGAGCTCGAGAATCTCGGCCTGCAGCTGGATGGTCTCGATCAGCTTGTCGAGGTTGGTCCGTCTGCACGGCGCTGACCGGGACGCTCAGGACGTCGCCGCCATACTCCTCGGTCACCAGCTCGTGGTTGAGCAGCTCCTGCTTGACCCGCTCGGGATTGGCGTCGGGCCGGTCGATCTTGTTGATCGCGACCACGATCGGCACCTGCGCTGCGCGCGCGTGCGCGATCGCCTCGACCGTCTGCGGCATGACCCCGTCGTCGGCGGCGACCACCAGGACCACGATGTCGGTGACCTTGGCGCCGCGCGCGCGCATCTCGGTGAACGCGGCGTGGCCGGGGGTGTCGATGAAGGTCACCGGCTGGCCGGTGCCGAGGTCGACCTGGTAGGCGCCGATGTGCTGGGTGATGCCGCCCGCCTCGCGCGCCGCGACGTCGGAATCGCGGAGCGCGTCCAGGAGCGAGGTCTTGCCGTGGTCGACGTGGCCCATCACCGTGACCACGGGCGCCCGCGGGCGCAGATCCTCCGGGCGGTCCTCGATGCCCTCGAGGCCGATCTCGACGTCGGCCTCGCTGACCCGCTTGGCCTGATGGCCGAACTCGGCGACCAGCAGCTCCGCGGTGTCGGGGTCGAGTACCTGATTGATCGTCGCCATGACCCCCATCTTCATCAGCTGCTTGACCACGTCGGCGCCGCGCACCGCCATCCGGTTGGCGAGCTCGCAGACCGTGATGGTCTCGGGCAGCACCACCTCGCGCACGAACGGGCCGGCGTCCAGAAGCTGCTGCTGGCGCTTCTCGCGCTCGCGGTGGCGGCGCAGCGCGGCGAGCGATGGCCCGCGGCGCTCGACCACCTCGCTGTCGCTGTCCAGCACCAGCCGGCCGCGGGTCGACTCGCGTCGGATCGCCGCGCGCTTGGCCTCGCCCTTGTCGGTCCGGTCCTCGCCCTTGGTCGGCTTGGGTTTGCCCTTGACCGCCGGCCGGGCGGTCTCGGCGGGTTTGGCCGCTGGCCGGGCCACCGGCGTCGGCTCGACCTCGGCCTCGGCGGCGGCCACGCCGGTCTCGCTCGGGCGCCGGTGCCGCTCCTGATCCTCCTTGGCGAGCAGGCGCGTGGCAGCCTCCTCGGCCTTCCGGCGCGCCTCCTCCTCGCCCTTCTTGCGCGCCTCCTCCTCGGCCTGGCGCTTGACCGCGGCCTCCTCCTCGGCGTGCCGGCGCGCCTGATCGTCGGCCAGGCGCCGGCGATTCTCCTCGGCGCGCTGGCGCGCCTCCTCCTCGGCCTTCTTGGAGTCGACCAGCGCGCGCACCCGCGCCGTCTTCTCCTCCTCGGTCAGCGGCTTCAGCACCACCGGCCGGCGCGTCTGGCCGCGCCCGGCCTCGACCGCCGGCCGCGCGATCGCGGGCGCCTCCGCGGGCCGACCGGCGACGCCGGTCGGCCGCACGCGACGCCCGCCGGCTTGAGGTTGCGCTTGCGCTTGACCTCGACCGCAACCGCCTTGCTCCGGCCGTGCGAGAAGCTCTGCCGGACCACGCCGCTGTCCACAGTCTTCTTCAGCTCGAGCCGGCCGCCTGGCCGGGCCAGCGCGATGCGCGCCGTTGCATCCTGCTCTTTGGTATCGGTCATCGTGGTCCGGTCGTATCCCTCGGCTCGATCGCCTCTAACGGGCCAACAGCCCCTGCCGGCACCATCACGTCCGGCCGGAAACCCGCTAGCCGCTCCACATCCTGCAGCAGCCGCTGCGCCAGTCCACCCGGCGCGACGGCGACATGCACCAAACTCTCGCGGCCCAGAGCCGCGCCCAGCTCGGTGCTCGAGAAGGCCACGATCAGCGGCAGATCCGGCGCCAGCCGGCGGAGCTTGCGCCGTCCGTCCGCTGCGCCGTCACGCGCCGCCACCAGTACCGCCGCCGCTCCCGAGCGCAGCCATGGGCGCACCTGCTCGAACCCCAGAGCAACCTGGCCGGCGCGCCGCGCCAGCCCCAAAGTGGCGAGCGCACGCCGCGCCAACAACCGCTCGACCTGCTCGACGAGATCCGGCGCCACGCCGGCCGGCGTCCGCGCCGCCCGCGCGAAGAGGTTTCTGGCGACGGCCTTATTTACCACATTCCGATCGGCGCTCAACCACATACCGCGCCCCGGCAGACGCGCGTCCAGATCCGGCTGCACCCGGCCCTCGGGATCGAGGACGAAGCGGAGCAGCTGTCCGGCGCCCGGACCTCCCGGGTCACCAGGCAGCGCCGCAGCCTGCCATCCACCCGTTCGGCCATCCCGTGGCTCCGGCACCGGCCCGGTCTCAGGCATGGGGTTCGACGTCGCCATGCGCGGCGCCCGCCGCCTCGGGCCCGGCCGCCGTCGCCTCCGCCTCACCGGCAGGCTCTGCTCCGTCGCCAGCCTCGGAGCCGTCGGACCAATGCGCCCGCGCGGCCATGATCAGCTCGCCGGCCTCGGCCTCGGTGAGCCCGGCGTCGGGCAGCAGCTCGACCAGCTCGTCGGCGCGAGATCGGCCAGGTCGTCCAGCGACTTGATGCCCTTGCGTCCGAGCGCCACGATCGCCTCCAGGTTGAGCGCCTCGAAGCTCAGCAGGTCCTCGGCCAGGCCGAGCTCCGCCGCCTCCTGGCGCAGCGCTCGCCTCCTGCTCGGCGAGATAGGTCTGGGCGCGCTCGCGCAGCGCCTCGGCGATGCTCTCGTCGAAGCCCTGGATCGAAGCCAGCTCGTCGAGCTCGACGTAGACCAGCTCCTCGACCTTGGTGAAGCCCTCGGTGACCAGCAATTGCGCGATCACCTCCTCGACGTTCAGCGCCTCGACGAAATACTCGGTCAGCGCCTTGAACTCGCGGGTGCGCCGCTCGGCGTCCTCGCTCTCGGTGACGATGTCGATGTCCCAGCCGGTCAGCTGCGAGGCCAGGCGCACGTTCTGGCCGCGCCTTCCGATCGCGAGCGACAGCTGGGCGTCCGGCACGATCACCTCGATCCGGCGGCTGTCCTCGTCGAGCACCACCTTGCTGACCTCGGCCGGGCGCCAGCGCGTTGACCACGAAGGTCGCGGGGTCCGGCGACCAGGGAATGATGTCGATCTTCTCGCCCGACAGCTCGTTGACCACCGCCTGGACGCGCGAGCCGCGCATGCCGACGCAGGCGCCGACCGGGTCGATGCTGCTGTCCTTGGACACGACCGCGATCTTGGCGCGCGAGCCCGGGTCGCGGGCGACCGCCTTGATCTCGATGATGCCGTCGTAGATCTCCGGCACCTCCTGCGCGAACAGCTTGGCCATGAACTGCGGATGGGTGCGCGACAGGAAGATCTGCGGCCCGCGCGCCTCGGGGCGGACGTCGTAGACGTAGGCGCGCACCCGATCCTTGTTGCGGAAGGTCTCGCGCGGCTGCATCTCGTCGCGGCGCAAGATCGCCTCGGCGCGGCCGAGGTCGACCAGGACGTTGCCGTACTCGGTGCGCTTGACCTCGCCGACCACGATCTCGCCGATCCGGTCCTTGTACTCGGTGTACTGGCGCTCGCGCTCGGCCTCGCGGACCTTCTGGACGATCACCTGCTTGGCGCTCTGGGCGGCGATCCGGCCGAGGTCGATCGGCGGCAGCGGCTCCAGGATGTGGTCGCCGATCCGGGCCGCCGGATTGCGCTCGACGGGCCTCGGTCAGCGCGATCTGGATCGCCGGATCCTCGATCTCCTCGCTGACCTCGAGCTCGCGGTAGAGGCCGATCTCGCCGGTCTTGCGGTCGACCTCGGCGACGATCTGATGCTCCTGGCCGTACTTGCGCCGGGCCGCGGTCTGGATCGCCTGCTCCATGGCGACGATCACCTCGTCGACGCCGATGCCCTTCTCGTGGGCGACGCTCTCGGCGATCCGAATCAGCTCGAGGCGGCCCAGCCCGGGCGCCGTCTCCATGCCCTGTTCGACCACGGCTCCTAACTCCTTCGCTCCGCCTGGGCCGCCGCGAGCAGATCGTCGGTCAGCACCAGCTTGGCCTTCTTGACCGTGCCGTAAGGGATGCGCCGCTCGCCCTCCGGCAACCGCAGGCAGACGTCGTCGTCGACCACGCCCACCAGGCGGCCGCGAAACCGTCGCGGCCATCGATCGGCGTGACCGTCTCGAGCCGCGCCTCGAAGCCGGCGAAGCGCTCGAAGTCGGCGCGCCGGACCAGCGGCCGGTCGATCCCGGGCGAGGTCACTTCCAGACGGTAGGTCCCGGCGATCGGGTCGGCAACGTCCAGGAGCGCCGAGATGGCGTGGCTGAGCCGGGCGCAGTCGTCGACGGTCATCGGCTCGCGGCTGACCGGCTCGACCATGACCTGGACGGTCGGCCGCTGGCCGCCGGTCATCAGAACGCGCACGACCTCGAAGCCCAGATCGCGCACCGTCGGTTCGATCAGCTCCGTGATCTGCTGGATCGCATCCACACCAATAAAAAAGTGGGCCGAAGCCCACCATCCGCTTGCGGTTCAGGCGATTGCTTGGCCTTTATATGCGCCTAACAAAACCGGCCTTCAAGGCCTTTCGATCACGGTCGGCCGACCATCCGGTCGGCACGGCGCCGGTAGCGCAGGTAGATGCAGCTGCGGCCGGCGCCGAGCGCCTTTGCGCTCGTAGCGGGTCGCCGGCCAGTCGGCCGGGCCGCTCGCGCCAGTCCGCCGGCCGCTCGGCCTGCCAGGCCAGCTCGGGGCGGCCCGCAAGCGCCAGCAGCATGGCGCGCGCATAGCTCATGTCGTCGGTCGCGAGACGCAGCTCGCCGCCCGGCGCGAGCAGGCGGCGCGAACTCGGCCGCGGTCGCGGGGTTGACGATCCGCCGCTTGTGGTGGCGGGTCTTGGGCCAGGGGTCGGGGAACAGGACGAAGACCCGCTCGAGGCAGGCATCCGGCAGCGCGCGCGAGCAGCAGCCGGGCGTCGTCGACGACCACGCGCAGATTGTCCAGGCCCTGCTGTTCCGCCGCCGCCAGCAGGCCGGCGACGCCCGCGAGATAGGGCTCGCAGCCGATCAGGCCGACCTCGGGGTGGGCGGCCGCCTGGGCGGCCAGATGCTCGCCGCCGCCGAAGCCGATCTCGAGCCAGAGGCGCTCGCGGCCCTGGAACAGCTGCGCCGGATCGAGCTGCCCGGTCTCGGGCAGGCTCAGACCTGCAGCTCCGGCAGGCGCTCGGCCAGCAGCCGCTGCCGCCCGGGGCGCAGACGGTGACCCTGACGGCGGCCGTAGATCAGGCGTCGCACGGACGCGGGCCGGCGGCGCCGCCGGCGAGCGCCGTCAGCCGAAGGCGGCGCGCAGCTCGTCGACCAGGTCGGTCCGCTCCCAGGAGAAGCCGCCGTCCGCCTCCGGCTCGCGGCCGAAATGGCCGTAGGCGGCGGTGCGGGCGTAGATCGGCCGCGACAGCCCGAGATGCTCGCGGATGCCGCGCGGCGACAGATCCATCAGCTCCTGCAGCACGGCGCTGAGGCGGACCGGGTCGACCTCGGCGGTGCAGACCGTGTCGACGTAGACCGAGAGCGGCTTCGAGACGCCGATCGCGTAGGACAGCTGGATCAGGCAGCGCTCGGCGAGGCCGGCCGCGACCACGTTCTTGGCCAGATAGCGGGCGGCGTAGGCGGCCGAGCGGTCGACCTTGGTCGGGTCCTTGCCCGAGAAGGCGCCGCCGCCATGGGGCGCCGCACCGCCATAGGTGTCGACGATGATCTTGCGCCCGGTCAGGCCGGCATCGCCGTCCGGGCCGCCGATCACGAACTTGCCGGTCGGGTTGACGTAGAAGTCGGTCTCCGGGCACATCCAGCCCTCCGGCAGGGTCGCCAGCACGAACGGCCGGACCAGCTCGCGGACGTCGTCCTGCGACAGGTCGGGCGCGTGCTGGGTCGAGACCACGACCGAGGTCGCGCAGACCGGCTTGCCGTCCGCGTAGCGCAGGCTGACCTGGCTCTTGGCGTCGGGGCCGAAATAGGGCGCCTCGCCCTCGTGCCGCGCCGCCGCCATGCGGCGCAGGATGGTGTGCGAGAGCTGGATCGGCGCCGGCATCAGCTCCGGGGTCTCGCTGCAGGCGAAGCCGAACATGATGCCCTGGTCGCCGGCGCCCTCGTCCTTGTTGCCGGCCGCGTCGACGCCCTGGGCGATGTCCGCGGACTGGGCGTGCAGCAGCACCTCGACCTTGGCGTGGCCCAGTGGAAGCCTGCCTGCTCGTAGCCGATCTCGCGGACCGCCTCGCGCGCCAGCTGCTCGATCCGCTCGGGCGTGATCTCGGCCGGTCCCCGCACCTCGCCGGCGATCACGATCCGGTTGGTGGTCGCGAGCGTCTCGGCCGCGACCCGGGAGGTCGGATCGGCCGCCAGAAAGGCGTCGACGATGGTGTCCGAGATCCGGTCGCAGACCTTGTCGGGATGGCCCTCCGCCACGGATTCGCTGGCGAAGACGTAATCAGCTCGTTGCATGCAATGCCCCTCTCACAGCGCGGGCCGAGCGCGTCGCAGCCCGCGCTGCGAGCCGGTCGACGACGCCTTCGGTCCCTTCGAAGCCATCTTGTGCCGGACCTGCCGAGGCGCGGTCAAGAGCCCTCTCGGACTCCGGGCATACCCTGGACGGCCCGTCAATCGCCTCGGACGCGACGCGGCTCGTCGGCGAGATTGGCCAGCGCCTTGGCCAGCTCGAACAGACGCTTGCGCACCGCGGGATCGCTGATCCGGTAGTAGGCGCGCACCAGCTCGAGGGTCTCCCGCCGGTCGAGCGGCAGCGCATCGTCGTCGTGCTCGAAGGCGGCGCCCTCCTCGGCCAGCCCCGAGCCGGGGTAGCCGGCCGGCCGGCGGCCTCGTCCGGCAGATCGTCGAAGAAGAACGACACCGGCACGTCCAGGATCTGGCCGAGCTCGAACAGGCGCGAGGAGCCGATCCGGTTGGCGCCGCGCTCGTATTTCTGCACCTGCTGAAAGGTCAGGCCGAGCAGCTCGCCCAGCCGCTCCTGGCTCATGCCGAGCAGGGTGCGCCGCAGCCGCAGCCGTTTGCCGACGTGGATGTCGATCGGGTTGGGCTTGCTCGCCATGGCGCGCCGCCGTCCAGCACGGACCCGAAACCGGCACCGAGCAACGCCTCGACCGCCCGACCGGCTATCACCTCCCGGTATTGCTCGGGAGCCATTGTAGCGCGTTTTGCGGCTTTGGTAACTCCCTGCCCGCCGGGCGCGCCCGCCGCTCGACGATCAGCATCGCGAGCCCGGCCAGCAGGCCGCGAGGACCACGCACCAGAGGCCGAAGCGGGCGAACGGCGGCGGCTCGCGGCAGCGGCGCCGGCAAGGCGGCATCGAGCACGCCGGTCACGCCGAGATCGAGGCGCGCCTGGATGCGCCCGATAGGGATCGACCACGGCCGAGATCCCGGTGTTGGCGGCGCGCACCAGCGGCAGCCCCTCCTCGATCGCCCGGAAGCGCGCCATCGCGAGGTGCTGGTAGGGGCCGGAGCTGTCGCCGAACCAGGCATCGTTGGTGACGTTCAGGAGCCAGGCCGGGCGCGCCTGCGGATCGACCACGCCGCCCGGAAAGATCGCCTCGTAGCAGATCAGCGGGCTGAAGGGCGGCAGGCCCGGGAGCGTCGAGCGTCTCGCCGGCCGGGCCCGGGCTGGAAATCGATGCTGCCCTCGGTCAGCTTCTCGAGCCCGAGGCGGCCGAGCACCGAGCGGAACGGCAGGAACTCGCCGAACGGCACCAGATCGCGCTTGTCGTAGACCGCCAGGATCCGGCCGCGGTCATCGAGCGCGAACAGGCTGTTCCAGGCGCGCGGCGGCTGGCTCTCGAGGTCGAAGCGCTCGCCGCCGGTCAGCAGCAGGCCACCCGGCGGCAGGACCCGGGCGATCAGGCGGCGCGCCTCGGGCTCGCGGTCGAGCGGATAGGGGCTCGCCGACTCCGGCCAGATCACGGCGCGCGATCCGCCTCGGCCGGGCGCGCCGACAGCTCGAGGTAGCGCTGGAACCAGCGGGCGCGCAGCTCCGGCTGCCACTTCACGGTGCTGCGCGATGTTGGCCTGCACCAGGCGCAGGCGGACGCCGGTCGCCGGCTCCCTCGGCCGCGTCGGCCAGGCGCAGGCTGCCGCCGAGCCAGACCAGCGCCAGCATCGACGCCGGCCGCGGCCGGCGGCCGCCAGCGCGTCCTCGAGCCCGGCTCGAGCAGCGCCGGCCGGCAGCGCGCCCGACCGCGACCGCGAGCAGGCTCAGGCCCCAGATGCCGGTGACCGCGGCGAGCTGGCTGAGCGCGGCCGAGCCGGCGAAGGCGTAGCCGATCAGGTTCCAGGGGAAGCCGCCGAACGGCAGATGGCCGCGCAGCAGCTCGGTCAGCAGCCAGGCGATCGCCAGGGCGAGCGCTGCGGCGGTTCCGCTGCGCCAGCGGTAGAGCGTCGCGAGCAGGGCGGCGAGCGCCGGATAGAGCGCGAGGCCGGCGCACAGCAGCAGCACCGCCGGCAGCGGCGAGCAGGCCGAACCGTTCGGCGTCCGCGAAGAAGGCGATCGCGATCCAGTAGAGGCCGACCAGACAGTGGCCGAAGCCGAAGCACCAGCCGAGCAGGAAGGCCCGCCGCGCGCCCTGCGGCCCGGCGCAGCAGATCCAAGAGGCCGGCGAAGCCGAGCAGGCAGGGCCAGAGGTTGAGCGGCGGCAGCGCGAGCGCCACGACCGCGCCGAGCCCGAAGGCGCTCGCGCGGGGCCAGCGGCGGGCCGCGGCCAGCGCGGCCCGAGGCGGCCGGCGCGGCGCCCGTCGAGCGGTCGCCGCCCGCGGGCACGCCGTCGGCCGGCTGCGGCAAGCCGCTCAGCCGTCCTCTTCCGGCTCGGCGACGGCGCGGGCTCGACCCGCAGGATGCGCAGGCGCTTGATCCGGCGCGGATCGGCGTCCAGGACCTCGAACTCGAGCCCGGCCGGGTGACGGACCACCTCGCCCCGCGCCGGCACCCGATCGAGCAGCGTGAAGATCAGCCCCGCGAGCGTGTCGACGTCCTCGCGCCGCTCGGGCTCGAGCAGCCGCAGGCCGAGCCTTGCCTCGAGCTCCTCGACCTCGACCCGGCCGTCGGCCTCGAGCGCGCCGTCGGGCAGCTCGATGATCCGCGCCGGCAGGATCTTGTCGTGCTCGTCCTGGATCTCGCCGACGATCTCCTCGACCAGATCCTCGATCGTCGCCAGGCCGTCGGTGCCGCCGTACTCGTCGACCACGATCGCCATGTGGACGCCGGTGTCGCGCATCTGCAGCAAGAGATCGAGGACCCGCATCGAGGGCGGCACGAACAGCACCTCGCGCATGATCCGCTCGAGCGCGAAGTCGACGCCGTCGCCCCAATAGGGCAGCAGGTCCTTGATGTGGACCATGCCGATCACCTCGTCGAGGTTCTCGCGGTAGACCGGCAGCCGGGTGTGCATGCCGCTCGCGCATCGTGTCGACCACCTCGGCGAGCGTCGCGGTCGCCGGCGATCGCCTTGATGTCGGAGCGCGGCACCATGACGTCCCAGACCTGGAGCTCGCCGAAGCTCAGCGCGTTGAGCAGCAGCTCCCGCTCGTCCTCGGTGAACTCGGTCCGATCCTCGGTGCCCTCCTCCTCGTGCTCCTCGATCAGCTCTTCCAGGGTCTCGCGCAGCGAGTGGCCGTCGCCGTTGCGGCGTTTGGCGAGGATGCGCAGCCGCATCAGCAGGCCGTGCAGGAGCGAGACCTGGCTGTCGCGGCCGCCGGCGGGCAGCTCCTTCATGCGCCCGCCTCCAGCAGCACGCCGATCGGCGGCGTCAGCGGCCTGGCCCGGCGTAGGGGTCCGGAATGCCGAGACCGGCCAGGATCGCCCGCTCCAGCTCCTCCATGCGGGCCGCGCTCGGCGGCGTCCTGGTGGTCGTAGCCCAGCAGGTGCAGGCAGCCGTGGACCACCAGATGGCGAAGATGATCGGCCGGGGGCTTGCCCTCGCGCCGCCGCCTCGGCGCGCACGGTCTCGGCGGCGAGCGCGATGTCGCCGAGCAGGACCGGTCCGGGCCCGGGCGCCGGCGGCGCCCGGTCGGGGTCGAGCTCGAGCGCCGGGAACGAGAGCACGTTGGTCGCCCGGTCCTGCTGCCGGTAGCGCGCGTTCAGCCGGCGCATGGTCGCGTCGTCGCACAGCAGCACGCTGACCTCGGCGGCCGCGAGCCAGGCGGTCGGCGCGGCGCGGCCGAGCGTCGCCCGGATGGCCTGGCGACACAGCTGCTCGGGATCGTCGACGACGGCCTGCCAGGCCGGCGCGTCGATCGTCACGGCAACCGTACTTGGTCCGTCACTGTCCATGAGATGGGGGAGACCCGGGCCGGTCCGGCGGCGGTGCGGCGCCGGCGGCCCTCATTGGTGGTCGGCTGTTCAGCCATGGTCGAGCTCGCGGCTCGGCGGCGCGCCGGCCTCGGAGCCGGCGCGGTAGGCGTTGAGGATCGTCTCGACCAGCGGATGGCGGACGATGTCCCGCTCGGTGAAGCGGATCACGCCGATCCGCTCGACCCGGTCGAGCTTGGCGACGGCATCGTTCAACCCGGAGGTGGTCCCCGGCGGCAGATCGTCCTGGGTCGGGTCGCCGGTCACCACCATGCGCGAATTCTCGCCCAGGCGGGTGAGGAACATCTTCATCTGACTCGGCGTGGTGTTCTGCCCTTCGTCGAGGATGACGAACGCATTCGCCAACGTCCGCCCGCGCATGAACGCGAGCGGTGCGATCTCGATCTGGGCGCTCTCGAGCTTGGCGCCCTAGTTTGCCCTCCGGCAGCATATCCTGCAAGGCGTCATAGAGCGGCCGCAGATAGGGGTCGACCTTGTCCTTCATGTCGCCGGGCAGAAAGCCCAGGCGCTCGCCCGCCTCGACCGCCGGCCGCGACAGGATCAGCCGCTCGACCACCCGCTGCCTGAGCAGCGACAGCCCGGTCGCGACCGCGAGGTAGGTCTTGCCGGTGCCGGCCGGGCCGATCCCGAACACCAGGTCGTGGCGCTGCATGGCCCGCAGGAACGCCGCCTGGGTCGGCGAGCGCGGCGTGACCCGGCGCTTGTCGGTCCGGATCAGGACGTCGTCGCTCGGGAAGCCGATCGGCGTCGCGGGCGCCGTGCAGGACCATGCGCAGCGCCGCGTCGACCTCGCTGCGGTCGAGCTCCAGGCCGCCTTCGAGCCGGCGATAGAGGTCCTCCAGCACCGCGCAGGCCGCCTCGACCGCGCCCGGCTCGCCGGTGACCGTGACCAGGTTGCCGCGCGCCGCGAGGCTCGCCGGGATCTGCTGCTCGATCAGCGCCAGATGCTCGTGATGCTGGCCGAACAGCAGGGCGCAGAGCCGGTTGTCGTCGAAGCGGAGGGTCCGGGTGTCGATGTCGGTGGCGAGCGTCGGGACCGGTTTCAGGCGCATGCGGCGCAGCCTCGTGCAGCCTCGGGGAGCATCGGCACCGCGGCCAGGCTGTGGGCGTGGCTGGCGGTGATCCGGACGTCGATCACATCGCCCAGGCGGGCGCCCGGGGCGCTGACGTGGACCGCCTGGAGATAGGGCGTCCGGCCGACCAGCTGGCCGGGATGGCGCCCCGGCCGCTCGAGCAGCACCGGCAGCGTCCGGCCGACGGTCGCCGTCCTGAAAGGCCTGGCTCTGCGCCGGCGAGCAGCGCCTGCAGCGCCGCCAGGCGCTCGGTCTTGACCTGGTCCTTGACCTGGCCGCGCATGGTCGCGGCCGGCGTCCCGGGCCGCGGGCTGTACTTGAACGAGAACGCCTGGGCGAAGCCGACCTCCTCGACCAGAGCGAGGGTCGCCCGGAAATCGGCCTCGGTCTCGCCCGGGAAGCCGACGATGAAATCGGAGGACAGCGCGATGTCGGGCCGCGCGCGGCGCAGCCGCTCGACCGCGCGCCGGTAGTCGTCGGCGCGATGCCGGCGGTTCATCGCCTGCCAGCACGCGATCGGAGCCGGACTGCACCGGCAGATGCAAGAACGGCATCAGCTTGCTCGACCTCGCGATGCGCCTCGATCAGCGGCGCGTCGAGATCCAGGGGATGCGAGGTGGTGTAGCGGATGCGCGCGAGCCCTTCGATCTCGGCCAGGGCCCGGATCAGGCGGGCGAGGTCGCAGGGCCTCACCGTCCGGGCCGGCGCCCCGATAGGCGTTGACGTTCTGGCCGAGCAGCGTGATCTCGCGCGCGCCGGCGGCCGACCAGCTGCGCGCGCCTCGGCCAGGATCGCCGCGGCCGGGCGCGAGACCTCGGCGCCCCGGGTGTAGGGCACGACGCAGAAGGTGCAGAACTTGTCGCAGCCCTCCTGCACGGTCAGGAAGGCCGACACCCCGGGCGGTGCGGCGCGCTCCTCGGGCAGCCGGTCGAACTTGCTCTCGAGCGGGAAGTCGGTGTCGAGCTCCGCGCCCTGGCTGCGCGCGCGCCGGTGCAGGAGCTCGGGCAGCCGGTGATAGGCTCTGCGGCCCGACCACGAGGTCGACGTAGGGCGCGCGCTCGAGCAGCGCCTCGCCCTCGGCCTGGGCGACGCAACCGGCGACGCCGATCGATCAGATCGTCGGCCGGCCGCACGCCGGCGCCGGCGCAGCTGCTGCAGGCGGCCGAGCTCCGAATAGACCTTCTCGGCGGCCTTCTCGCGAATGTGGCAGGTGTTCAGGAGGATCAGGTCGGCGTCGTCGGCCCGGTCCGTGAGCGCGTAGCCGTGCGGCGCCAGCGCATCCGCCATGCGACCGGAGTCGTAGACATTCATCTGGCAGCCGTAGGTCTTGACGAACAGCTTCTTAGCCACGCCTCAGCGGCCGCCACGGGTCGAGTGAGCTTGGTCCAGCAAGTTCGACAGCTTGTTCCCGCGCCTCGCGGAATGTCCCTCTAGCGCCAGTCCGTGACAATTTTATGGGTGGCCGGCCAGGCTTCGTCAAGCACGGGCGCACGCATTTCCCGAGCCGGCGCGATACGGCGAGCGCGCCGGCGTCCGCCGCTCGCGAGCCGGCACTCGGTCA
This sequence comes from uncultured Alphaproteobacteria bacterium, assembly GCA_963757395.1. Lineage (GTDB taxonomy): Bacteria > Pseudomonadota > Alphaproteobacteria > Geminicoccales > Geminicoccaceae > DATAOG01. Next base: position 229,910 of record CAVWRK010000014.1, on the reverse strand, counting down.
CGGCCGCGACCCGCTGCCCTCGCCGAGGGGAAGCGAGCCGGCAGCGTCCGGCCAGCGTTCGCGAGCGCGGCGCTCAGGCGGCGCCGCGGCGCTGCCGCGGGCGCGGCTTGGTGCCGAGCCCGATCTTCTTGGCGAGCGCGCTCCGCTGCTGGGCGTAGCTCGGCGCCACCATCGGGTAGTCGTCGGGCAACCCCCAGCGCTTGCGGTACTCCTCCGGCGACATGTCGTAGCGCGTCTTCAGATGCCGCTTGAGCATCTTGAGCTTCTTCCCGTCCTCCAGGCAGATGATGTATTCTGGCGTGACGGACTTCTTGATCGCGACGGCAGGCAGCGGTTTCTCCGGCTGCTCGGGCGCAGGGGTCGGCGAGAGGTTGGTCAGGCTCCCGTAGACCTGCCGGATCAGCTCGGGCAGATCGGAGACGGCGACGGTGTTGTTGGACACGTGCGACGCCACGATCTCGGTGGTGAGCGCGAGGAGCTCGTTTTGGCTCAACTTCTCGGTCATAACGTTCTGCGCCCTCTGCGAGCTTGGCCTGGTTAATTCTCACCCGGGAATATATTTCAAGTTTGCACTGGCGCAAGCACTTTTTGGCTGTCGTGACAAGATGAGGCAAGAAACCGTGAGCGAAGCCCAGTACAGCTTGGACATCTCGGCCGAGACCTGCCCGTTGACCTTCGTCAGGACCAAGCTCTTGCTGGAGAACATGGCGGCGGGCGAGGTGGCGTGCATTCGCCTCGGCGAGGGCGAGCCGCTCGAGAATCTGCCGCGCACCTTGCGCGATCAGGGCCACGATGTGCTGGAACTTCGCCCCGAGGCGCCGGGCGGGACCGTCTATCGCCTGCTGGTGCGCAAGGGGCCGGCGCCGGGCTGAGCCCGCGCCGCTGCCCTGCCGCGCTCAGAGCCAGCGCGCGGGGCCCGAGCGGGCCGTGCCGAACCGGGCCAGGTCGCAACGCATGGTGTAGGCGCTGACCCGCGTCCCGTCCGGTCGCTGGTAGTAGCCCTCGCGCTCGCCGACCTCGTCGAAGCCGAACGACGCGGTAGAGCATCTGCGCCGACCGGTTGTCGGTCGCGACCTCGAGGAAGATGGTCGCCGCGCCGGCGCGCCGGCAGCGCTCCATGCTCTCGCGCAGCAGCGCCGAGCCGATCGCGCGCCGCCGGTAGACCGGGCCGACGCCGATCGAGAGCAGCTCGCCCTCGTCGCGCATCACCCGGCAGAGCGCGAACCCGACCCCGCGCATGCCGTCGAGGCCGGCGAGATTGCGCTCGAACAGCCGCGCCAGCAGGCCGAAGCCGCCGGGCAGCGCCAGCAGATGGGCGAGATCGGCGCGGCTCCAGGGCTCGTCGAAACAGCTCTGGTGCAGCCGCGCGAGCCGGCCGAGGTCGAAAGGACCGACGGTCTTGATGCTGAGGCTGCTGGTCCGCTTGAGCGCGAGCATCGTTCAGGCCTCGACTGCCTGGGCACGCGCCGGCGCGACCAAGGGCGTCTGCGGGCGAGCATCGGGTGGGCGTAGATAAAGCGGATGGAGCGCGCGCCCGTCCTGCGGCCTTTCGCCGCTGGCCAGGCGCTCGGCGGCGCGCTTGGCGACCCAGCGCGCGTCCAGCTCCGCGCTCAGGATCGGGCTCGGCCGGCCGGCTCGGGCAGCCGCTCCCGGATCAGCCCGGCGCCGCTGCCGACCAGGCGGAGCGGCCCGGCGGCGAGCTCGGCGACCGCCTGCTCGGGGTCCGAAGCGCGGGCGCGCCCTGCGGCCGCTGCTGCCGATCGAAGGCCTGGACGTAGACCTCGCCGCGGCGGGCGTCGAGCGCCGCCAGCAGCGTCCCCGGAGCCGTCCGGCACGGCCGCCGCCAGGGCTTCGAGGCTGCCGACGGCGAGCACCGGCAAGCCGGCCGCGAGCGCCAGGCCGCGGGCCGCCGCGACCGCGCTCCGGACGCCGGTGAAGCTGCCGGGCCCGTGGTTGACCGCGAGCAGGTCGAGCGCCCGGTAGTCGAGCCCGAGGGCGCGCAGCAGGTCGTCGATCAGCGCGATCAGATGGTCGGCCTGGCCGCGGCCCGGCGCCAGACGCCGATGCCCGAGCAGCGCCGCCGGCGCCGGCCGGGCAGAGTCCCAGAGCGCCGCCGAGCAGGTCGCGTCCGCGCTATCGAGGGCGAGCAGCAGCACCGGACCGACGGCGCAGGTCAGAGCGTCTAGGCGACCGGACGCACCTCGACCACCTCCGGCACGTAGTAGCGCAACAGGTTCTCGATGCCGTTCTTGAGGGTGATCGTGGAGCTCGGGCAGCCGGCGCAGGAGCCGCGCATGTGCAGATAGACGATGCCGCGCTCGAAGCCGCGGAAGATGATGTCGCCGCCGTCCTGGGCGACCGCCGGCCGCACCCGGGTCTCGATCAGCTCGCGGATCTGGCGGACCAGAGCGTCGTCCTCGGGGGCCGCGCTGCCCTCGTCGCCGGGCTCGGCGTCGGCCTCGACCACCGGATCGCCGGACAGATAGTGCTCCATGATCGCGCCGAGCACCGCCGGCTTGAGGACGTACCAGTCCTGCCCCTCGGTCTTGGTGACGGTGATGAAGTCGGTGCCGAGGAACACCCCGCTCACGCCCTCGACCTCGAACAGGCGCCGCGCCAGCGGCGAGCCTTCGGTCCGCTCCGGATCGGTGAAGTCGAGCACACCCCGCGCCATGACCTCGCGCCCGGGCAGAAACTTCAGGCTCGCTGGGTTCGGGGTCGGCTCGGTCTGGATGAACATCACACGCCTCCTTGTCGCGCCGGGGCCGGAGGGCCACGGGCCGATCGCCGGCAGCCGCTCTGGCACCGCCCGGACGCGACTTCCCAACATGGCCCAAGCCGCGCCGCCGTTCAAGCACGACGGTCCGCCAAGGGTCGCCCAGGAAGCCGCCCGCCGACCGATTATTTCAGCAGAATGTTGGTGATTTCCCTAAGCTGGGTGCGCGCGCGCAGCAGAAAGAAGCCCTGCGACGCCAGGTGGCTGGGCAGGAACTGGCTGGCCGGATCGCCGTTGATCACGACCCAGGGTTGCAGCGTCGCGGCCTCGCGGAAGCTCTCCAGCATCTGCGCCCAGGCGGCGCCCAGGTCGCGCTCCTTGATCACCTTGTCGAAATCGCTGCCGAGCGCGCGCAGCAGCAGGATAGTAGGCGTAGAGGCGGCCCTTGTTGGCGTAGAACAGATCGTCGGCGCCGAAGTCGGGCCAGAAGCCCGCGCGCTCGGTGATGTCGCGGTCGAGCGCCGCGGACGCCGAGCCGAGGTCGGCGGCCATCCGGTCGAGGGTCGCCTGGAGGTTGTCGGCGCGGGTCTCGAACACCGCCTGGCCCTGGGCGAGCCGCTGGTTGTAGTCGCGCAGCGCGCGCATCGCCCGGCGGTACTGGGATTCCGAGCTCGCGGTCGGCGCGAACGAGGTCGAGAGGTCGAAGATCCAGATCGTGCCGGGATATTTCAGCAGGCCGACCGCCGTGTTCAGGTCCTGGTCGATCTGGCTCGAGCCGCGGGTGCGCGCGATCTGATCGCCGAGCTCGAGCGCGAAGCGGGAGAGTGCGGCGATGATGCCCATCTGGAAGTTGGGCATGTTGTCGAGCAGGCTGCCCGGCATGAAGAACGGGTCGTTGGCGACCCAGCGGTGCGTGTTGATCTCGCGATCGATCAGATCGGCGGCCACCGCCACGCTCTTGGCGCCGCCCTCGGGCGCCGAGCTCTGGAGCCCGAAATCGAGATCGTCGTCGATCTGATGCAGCCAGATCGCGCCGCCGACGAAATAAATTGCCAGCAAGGCCAGCAGACCGAGGCCGCCGTATTTGATCCAGCGCCACAGCCGGCCACGCCTGCCGGGCTCGCTGCCGCTCAGCGTCTCCTCGACCATGTCGACTCCGGGTTGGCAGGAAGCGGGCCTCCCGCACCATGTTGGTGCTCGGGCCGGCCATTCAATCGCGGCTGCTTCGCGGCGGTCAGTCGCAGCCGCCGGCGGCGAGCGGACCGGCTCAGGCCGGGACGGTCGCCAGGAAGGCGGCCCGGTCCGCCGGGCTGGCGATGCTGGCGCCGAGCCGGGCGTAGAAATCCCGGCGGTCGACGGCTGCCCGTGCGGCCTTCCTGACCAGGACGCCGGCGAGCGGCCCGATATACTTCGCCAGTCGTTGCTCGGCCGCGCTCAGCTCCGCCTCGCTCAGCTTCAGCTCGCCCGACCGGGCAGTGGCCGCCGGCGGTGGCTCGCGATGGCCGCCGGCGAGCGCTGCCGGCGCCTCGGGCGCACTCTCAACCGGCGCCGCGGCAAGGAACGAGGCGCGATCGGCGGGGTCCGGGATCGCTTCGGCGATGGCGCGGCAGAGCTCGTCGACCGAGCGCGCGGACTCCGCCGCCCGCCGGACGATGACCCGGGCGAGCGGGCCGATGCAGGCCGCCAGGCGGCGCTCCTCCGCGGCCAGCAACGCGGCGGTGAATTCCGACCGGTCGGGGGATCTGCCGGCCCGGCAGATCTCGGCTCGTCCGCGTCGGCGCGGGCCTGCTGGCCGTGCGCCGGCACCCCGGAATGCAGGCCGAAGGCGTACAGCTGGTGCTCGCGGACGTGCTTGTCGCGCTTGCTGCCCATGTAGCGGAACAGGCGCTCGTTGCCTTCCCGGAGCCGCGCCACGACCTCGTAGTAGGAACGCGACACCAGGATCTCGCCGACCTCGGCGAAGCTCATGATGCGCTGGGCGACGTTGACGCCGTCGCCGACCAGGTTGGTCCGGCCGTTGAGATCGGTGACCAGCTTGATCGGCCCGAGATTGATGCCGGTGCGCAGCTCCTGCGCGGCCTCGCCCGTGGTCTTGCGGATCGCCTCGTTGATCGCGGTCGCGGCGAACAACGCGTCCTCGGGGTCGCCGAGAAAGCAGAGCGCGGCGCCGTCGCCGGTATCGAGGATCACCCGCTCCTGCGGCGCGACCGCGGCCACGGCCTCGGCGATCACCGCATTCAGCCTGGCCTTCATCGCCAGCTGCAGCGAATCCGGCGCCTCGGAATACCGGACGATGTCGATGAACACGACGCTGCAGATGATCGTCCGACCAGCCTGCTCGCTCATGGCGGATATCCCTAGCTCTCGATCATCTTGATCGCCTGTTCCAGGCTCCGGCGCATCCGGTTGAAGGAGACCGCGAGGCGGCCGATCTCGTCCCGGCGCGCCTCGGGGAACTCGGCGACGCCGAAATCGCCGGTGCTCACCCGGTCGGCCGCGACCGACAGATCGGTGACCGGTTTGATCACCGTCCGGGTCAACATCAGGTTAAGTACGACGTACAGCACCAGGAACAGCACGCACAGTGACGCCATGAAGGTATAGAACGTCGTGAGCGCCCGCTGCTGCGCCACCGACATCGGCACCGACACGATCTGGGCGCCGACGATGTCGTTGAGCTTCCAGCCGAAACCGTTGTCGTTGCCGTACAGCGCGATCATCGAGGCCGGCGCCGCCGCCGGCGTGCTGTGACAGGTGAGGCAGGGCTCGCTGGTGATCTTGATCGGGCTCGCGATGTAGAGCGAGGGGCCGGCCGGCGTCGAGCGGATGCCGCTCAGCGTGCTGCGGTCCGGCTCGCGTTTGAAGTCCTGGACCAGATCCGCCTCCCAGGCGACCGCCCGATCGCGCGGGTTGGTGGGATTGAGGGTCGCCTCCTTGTAGAAGAAGTCGTGGTACTCATCGGGCAGCGCGCCGAGGGTCTGGGTCGCGGCATAGGCGGGCACGGTCTGCGGCAGGAAGGTCTCGTTCAGCTGGTCCGCGAGCAGAGGCCGGATCTCGTTCACGGTGTAGTTGCGAAATGCGCGGGCGGCCTGGATCATCAGGTTGGCGGTGTGCACCACCTCCTCACGCGCGTTGCGTTGCAAAAGGTCGTAGGAGACCACCCCCGAGATCAGGAGCCCGAGCGCGAAGACGACGGTCAGGATGAGGTTGAAACGAAGCCTGAGACCCATGCGGTGGCGCTCCCTCGATCGGCGCGCGGCCCGATGTCGCGCTCGCGCTAGCGCGGCAGAAAGCCGACCAGGTCGTAGATCCGGGCGAGGTTGTCGGCGGCCATCGCCTCGGCCCGCTCCGCGCCCTGACGCAGCACCTGGTCGATGTGGTCGGGTGCGACCATCAGCCGGCGCATCTCCTCGGTCACCGGCGCGAGCTTGGCGACCGCGAGATCGGCGAGCTCGGCCTTGAAGTCCGAGAACGACGTCTCGGCGAAGCGCGCCTCGACCTCGGTCTGCGACTGCTCGGCGAGCGCGCCGTAGATGGCCAGGAGATTGGCCGCCTCGGGCCGGTTCTCCGGGTCGTAGGTGAGGCCCATCTGGCTGTCGGACTTGGCGCGCCGGATCTTGAGCGCGATGGTGTCGGCATCGTCGGTGAGGTTGATCCGGGACTGATCGCTGGGGTCCGAGCTGCTCATCTTCTTCCGGCCGTCGCGCAGGCTCATGACGCGGGTCGCGGCGCCGAAGATCAGCGGCTCGGGCAGCGGGAAGAAGTCGGTCTCGTAGCGGCGATTGAAGGCGCCCGCGATGTCGCGCGACAGCTCGAGGTGCTGCTTCTGGTCCTCGCCGACCGGCACGTGGGTCGCGCGGTAGGCGAGGATGTCGGCCGCCATCAGCACCGGATAGACGTAGAGGCCGGCCAAGGCCTGGTCGCGCTGCTTGCCGGCCTTGTCCTTGAACTGGGTCATCCGGTTCAGCCAGCCGAGCGGGGTCACGCAGTTGAACACCCAGGCGAGCTGGGTGTGGGCCGCGACGTGGCTCTGGACGAAGATCGTGGTCTGCGCGGGATCGAGCCCGGCGGCCAGAAAGCCCGCGGCGACCTCGATGGTCTTGGCGCGCAGCGCCGCCGGCTCCTGCGGCACGGTGATCGCGTGCAGGTCGACGATGCAGTAGATCGCCTCGTACTCGCCCTGCAGCCGCACCCAGTTGCGGATCGCGCCGAGATAGTTGCCGAGGTGCAGGTTGCCGCTCGGCTGCACGCCGGAGAAGATCCGCCCTTGCATGGCTTGCCTTCGTGCTCGCTCTTTGATCTGGTGATGTGCGGGGAGTTATGAGGAAGGCCGCACGGACGTCAAGCGCCGCGCCGGCGGCGGTGGCGCAGTTTGAAGAACGGCAACCTTAGCACGACCGCGTTCGATAGATACGCGCTTCGCGGGCACACTTCGTTCCAACTCACGAGGTCGACGATGACGAGCACGCGTGGAAGCCCCCGACTGGTCGATACGATCCCGGCAGCCGCTCGACGACGGGGCGACCCGCCACCTCGCCGGTGCCCGGATGGCATGCCCGTGCCGCTGCCTCGCCACCGACGGCGCCACGGTTGCGCATCTGTCGACGCTACGCTCGGCCCGGTCGGCGTCGTCTACGCCTATGCCTCGGACAGGGCACAGCAGCAGCCCGCGCGTCCAGAATCCGCTCGACGGCTGGGACATGATCCCGGGCGCGCGCGGCTGCACGCCTCCAGTCCTGTTCCTTCCGCGACGCACTTCGCGGAGCTGGAGAGCGATGCCAGGCGTCGATCCAGCTGTTCGGCCTCTCGACCCAGGACACGGACTACCAGCGCGAAGCGGCGGAGCGGCTACACCTGCCGTTCGCGCTCCTGTCGGACGCGCAGCTCGAAGCTCACGCGGGCGATGGCCCTGCCCACCTTCCAGACGAGCGGCATGACGCTCCTCAAGCGCTTCACCCTGGTGATCGGCGACGGCGGGTGGAGCACGTGCTTCTACCCCGTGTTCCGACCGAGATCGGAGCGCCGGCGACGTCACGTCGACTCGAGCGTCTTCGCAGGGGCGATAGTTCACCATCGCGACAACCGACCGCCGCAGTTGGCGCTCACGCAGCGGCCGCCGACCATCGTGCCTGGATTCTGGGCGCCTAAAGGATCGGCAGTCAAGTCGCTGGTGGACAAGTCGCAAACTCTGCATCCACACGCTCTCCAGGTCGTCTGGGTAGTGAAATATGCAGCCCGGGTCGTGCGGTAAGGGGTTGGATAATCAACGCGGTGGCGGTCATTTCGCGCCGGTCAAGGCGACGGCGGGAGTCATGGCGCCCGCGGCGTGCGAGCGCGCTGCGCAGCTCGCCGAGGTCGAGCGCGCCCGAGAGCCGGGCCAGCAGCCAGGAAGCCGCCGCCGCCGGCCGCGACCAGGAGCGCCAGGCTGAGCATCGCCGGCAAGGGTGCGAGCCAGCCCTGCGCAAGCCACAGGCCGGCCGCCATGGCGAGCGAGGCGCCGACGATGCGCGGCAGGCGCCGCCGAGGCGGGCGTCCGGCTGCAGCAGGCCGTCGCGGCGCAGCAGCCAGGCGAGCAGGCCCGCGTTCAGCCAGGCCGAGAGCGCGGTCGCGAGCGCGATCCCGACATGGGCGAGCGGCCACATCAGGGTCACCACCAAGACCAGATTGGCGGCCAGGCACACCAGCGCCACCTTGACCGGCGTCTTGGTGTCCTCGCGCGCGAAGAAGCCGGGCGCCAGGACCTTGATCAGGACGTAGGCGGGCAGGCCGGCGGCATAGGCGGCGAGCGCCCAGCTGGTCTTGAGCGCGTCCTCGGGGCCGAAGGCGCCGTGCTCGAACAGCACGTGGATGATCGGCCAGGCGAGCACGATCAGCGCCAGCGCCGCCGGCAGGGTCAGCAGCAGCGCGAGCTCGATCGCGAGGTTCTGGCTCTTCAGCGCGGCCGGGTGTCGCCCGCGCGCAGCTGGCGGGCGAGCAGCGGCAGCAGCGCGGTGCCGACCGCGACCCCGATCACGCCGAGCGGCAGCTGGCTGAGGCGATCGGCATAGTACAGGTAGGAGACCGCGCCGGTCGGCAGCAGCGAGGCGAAGAAGATGTCGATCAGGGCGCTGATCTGGGCGGCGCTGGCGCCGATCGCGCCCGGCACGATCAGCGCGAACAGCCGCCGGATCTCGGGGCTGATCCGCGGCCAGCGGAACGCCGAGCGCCATGCCGGCGCGCCAGAGCGACAGGCGCAGCCAGAGGAACTGCAGCAGGCCCGCGGCGGCGACGCTCCAGGCGAGCGTGTAGGCCGGCGCATCCAACCAGGCCATCGACAGGCCGAGGGCCGCGATCATGGTCAGGTTGAGCACGACCGGGCTCGCCGCGGCCGCCCCGAACAGGTTCATCGAGTTGAGCACGCCGCTCTGCAGCGCCACCAGCGAGATGAACAGGATGTAGCAGAAGGTGATCCGCGACAGCTCGACCGCGGCGCGCATAGCGCGGGATCGGGCGGCTCGAAGCCCGGGCGTGAAGATCGTGATCAGCCAGGGCATCGCCGGGATCGCGACCAGCACCAGCGGCACCAGGACCGCGACCAGCGCGGCCTGGGCCTGCTCGGCGAACGCCTTGGCGACCTTAGGCCCGTCGGCCTCGAGGGTGCGCGCGAACATCGGCACGAAGCCGGCGTTGAAGGCGCCCTCCGCGAACAGCCGGCGCAGGAAGTTGGGCAGCTTGAAGGCGACGAAGAAGGCATCCGCGAGCGGGCCGGCGCCGAGCACGTCGGCGACCAGCAGGTCGCGCACGAAGCCGAGCCCGCGCGACATCAGCGTCATCGAGCCGACGGTCGCGACCGAATGCAGCAGCCGCCCCGGCGCCGCGCGCGCGCCTGGACCGCAGCGGGCTCAGCGGTCACGGTCGGACGCTCGCTGGCCCGGCTTGGCCGGCGCCCCGGCGCTCAGCGCGGCGGTCAGCCGGCGCTGGATCTGCCGGATCTTGGGCGGCTGCGTGATCTTCAGCCCGAACACGTCCTTGACGTAGAACACGTCGACCACGCGCTCGCCGTAGGTGCTGATGTGGGCGCTCGAGATGCCCATGCCGAGGTCCTTGAGCGTCTTGGCGACCTCGTAGAGCAGCCCCGGACGGTCGCGGCCGTTGAGCTCGAGCACGGTGTGGGTGCGGCTCGCACCGTTGTCGAGCAGGACCCGCGGCTCGACCTCGAACACGTCGGCCCGCTGGGGCAGGGAGCGGCGCCCGGCGAGGGTGTGATCGAGCGCGATCTCGCCGGCCAGCGCCCGCTCGATGTTGCGCCGGATGCGCTCGAGCCGGGCCAGGTCGGCGACCGCGCCCCGGTCCTCGGCGTTCTGGATGCCGAAGCTGTCGAGCGCCATGCCGTCGGTGGTCGTGAAGATCCGGGCGTCGACGATCGAGGCGCCGCTCAGCGCGAGCGCGCCCGCGACCTTCATGAACAGCCCCGGATGATCGGCCGCGAACAGCACCGACCTCGGTGCGCGCCCGGAACCGGTCGATCCGGAAGGCGAGGGTGAGCGGGCGGTGCTCGGCCTCGGCCTGGCGCACCAGCTGGGCGTGCCGGAGCTGGGTCTCGAGGTCGAAGCTGATCCAGTAGCGCGGGTCGTGGCGGGCAAGGAAGCGCTCGCGCTCGGCCGCCGGCCAGTCGGCCAGCGCCTCGGCCAGCGCCTGCTTGGCGGCTTCGATCCGGTCCTGGCGCCGGCCGCTCGCGTCGCCGCCGGCGAGCGCGGCATCGGCCTCGTGATAGAGATCGCGCAGCAGCTGGCCCTTCCAGCCGTTCCAGACGTTCGGCCCGACCGCCCGGATGTCGGCCGCGGTCAGCACCAGCAGCAGGCGCAGCCGCTCGGGCGACTGGATGATCTCGACCACGTCGCTGACCGTCTTCGGGTCGTCGATGTCGCGCTTGAAGGCGACCCGGCTGAGCAGGAGGTGATGGCGCACCAGCCAGCTGACGGTCTCGGTCTGCTCGTCGCTGAGGCCGAGCCGCGGCCCGGTCCGCTGCACCATCGGGCGCCGATCTCGGAGTGGTCGCCGGCGCGGCCCTTGCCGAGATCGTGGAACAGCAGCGCCACGTACAGCTCGGTCCGGGACAGGACCTTGGGCATCAGGCTGGTCGCCAGCGGCAGCTCGCCCTCGAGCTGGCCGGTCTCGATCTGATGCAGCACGCCGATCGCCCGGATGGTGTGCTCGTCGATCGTGTAGACGTGGTAGAGGCTGTGCTCCATCTGGGCGACCACGCGCCCGAACTCGGGCAGGAAGCGGCCGAGCAGGCCGACCTCGTTCATCCGCCGCAACGTGGTCGCCGGGTCCTTGCGCGAGGTCAGCATCTTCAGGAACAGCTCGTTGGCCGCCTTGCTCTCGCGCAGCTCGCCGTCGACCCGCCGCAGGCTCTGGGTGACCGCCCGCCAGGCCTCGGGATGGATGTCGAGATCGCGCTCCTGGGCGAGGTGGAACAGCTGCAGCATCGCGAGCGGCTCGCGCTCGAACAGGTCGGGCGTCGCCGGCATGATCCGCCCGCCCTGGATGATCATGCCGTCGACCCGGCGGCGGCCGAAGCCGAGCCGGGCGAGGCCCAGCGGCCGGCGCCGGTGCTGCTCCTCGAGCGCGGCGCAGAAGATCCGGGTCAGCGCGCCGACCTCCTTGGCGACCAGGTAGTAGTGCTTCATGAAGCGCTCGACGCTGCTCGCCGCGCGCCGCTCGCGATAGCCCATCCGGCGCGCGACCTCGGGCTGCAGGTCGAAGGTCAGGCGCTCCTCCGGGCGCCCGGTCAGGTAGTGGAGATGGCAGCGCACGGTCCAGAGGAACCGGCGCGCCTTGGCGAACTGGCGAAGCGTCGCCTGGTTCAGGACGCCGTGGCTGACCAGCTCGGCCGGATCGTCGATCCGGTAGAGAAAGCGGCCGAGCCAGAACAGGGTCTGCAGGTCGCGCAGCCCGCCCTTGCCGTCCTTGACGTTCGGCTCGAGCAGATAGCGGCTGTCGCCGGTGCGCTGATGGCGGGCATCGCGCTCGGTGAGCTTGGCCTCGACGAACACCCGGCCGCGGCCTTCGACCACCTCGGCCTGGAAGCGGGTCGCAAAGTCCTCGAACACCGCGCGCTCGCCCCACAGGAAGCGCGCCTCGAGCAGGCTCGTGCAGATCTGCAGGTCGGTGCGCGCGAGCCGCAGGCAGTCGTCGACCGAGCGGGTCGCCTGGCCGACCTTGAGGCCGAGATCCCAGAGCCGGTAGAGCGAGAACTCGATCATCTGCTCGATGTGCGGCGTTCGCTTGTAGGGATGCAGGAACAGCAGATCGACGTCGGAGTAGGGCGCGAGCTCGCCGCGGCCGTAGCCGCCGACCGCGGCGATCGCGAGGCGCTCGCCGGCGGTCGGATTGGCCATCTGAAAGACGCGCGCGTGCGCGAAGTCGAGCAGGCCGCGCAGCAGGGCGTCGATCAGCCGGCAGCGGCCGTAGACCACGGCCTCGGCGTCGTTGTCGGCCTCGAACTGCTGGCGCAGCCGCGCCTGGTGGCAGACGAGCCACTCCTTGAGCCGCGGCAGCAGCGCCGCCTGGTCACTGCCGCCGACCGCGGCCAGCAGGGCCTCGATCTCGTGCGCGAGAGCGGCCGCTGCGGCAGCGGCGCGGCCGGCGCCGGCTCGCCTGGCAGGTCGATCTGGACGGCAAAGGTCATCCGCGCTTCATACCCTGAACGCCCGGGTCCGACCAGATCGGGCGACGGCAGCTTAGTCCGAACCTCGTGAATGCGTCGTTGTGTGGGTGGGCAAAGCCGCCGATCCGCGCTATCTGATGACCGGGATGGCGTGAAGCCGGCCTGGGAGCTGGTGGTGAGCGACTTCTTCGCGATGGGCGGCTACGCGGCCTTCGTCTGGCCGGCGTTCGGCTTTGCCGCTCTGGTGCTGATCGGCCTGCTCGGCGCAGAGCTGGTGGGCGGCGCGCCGGCGCGCAGCCGAGCTCGAGCAGCTGCGCCGGGTGGTCCGGCCGCGTCCCGCGAGCCGTCCGCGGCTTCGCCCGGTGGTCCGCCCCGGTCCGGCCGGGCTCGCCTCCGATGCCGGCGGCCGGCCGGCGAGTGAGGCGGATGCGTCTGCGCAAGCGGCAGCGGCTGATGCTGGTGGCGGCGTTGCTCGTGCTCCTGGGCGGCGCCACCGGCCTGGTCCTGCTCGCGTTCTCCGACAGCATCGCGTTCTTCGTCACGCCGACCGACATCGCGACCGGGCGGATCGACCCCGGCCAGCGCTTCCGGCTCGGCGGCCTGGTGGTGCCGGGCAGCGTCGAGCGCACCGCCGCCGACGGCACGGTGAGCTTCGCGCTCACCGATCGGGTCCACGAGGTCCGGGTGCGCTATCGCGGCCTTCTGCCGGATCTGTTCCGCGAGGGCCAGGGCATCGTCGCCCAGGGCCAGATCGATGGCGATGGCGTGTTCGTCGCGAGCGAAGTCCTGGCCAAGCACGACGAGAAGTACATGCCGCCCGAGGTCGCCAACGCTCTGAAGGCGGCGGGCCGCTGGCGCGAGGGCGCGACCCGCGAGGCGGCCGCGGCGGGAGCCAAGCCTTGATCCCGGAGATCGGCCACTACGCGCTGGTGCTGGCGCTCGGCCTCGCGCTGATCCAGGGCAGCCTGCCGCTCTGGGGCGCTGCCCGCAGCGATCCCGGCCTGATGGAGCTCGCGCGCACGACCGCGATCGGCCAGTTCCTCTGCCTGACCCTCGCCTTCGGCGCCCTGATCCAGGCGTTCGCGGTCTCCGACTTCTCGGTCCGCCTGGTCGCCGACAACTCCTATTCGGGCAACCCGCTGATCTACAAGGTCGCCGCCGCCTGGGGCAACCACGAGGGCTCGCTGGTCCTCTGGGTCTGGATCCTCGCGCTCTACGGCATGGGCGTCGCGCTGTTCGGGCGCAACCTGCCGGCGGCTTTCCGGGCGCGGGTGCTGGCCGTCCAGGGCCTGATCGGGGTCGGCTTTCTCGCGTTCATGCTGTTCACCTCGAACCCGTTCCTGCGCCTCGACCCGGCGCCGCCCGACGGCCAGGGCTTCAACCCGATCCTCCAGGACCCGGCGCTGGCCGCCCACCCGCCGATGCTCTACACGGGCTACGTCGGCCTCTCGATGGCCTACGCCTTCGCGATCGCCGCCCTGATCGAGGGCCGGGTCGATGCCAGCTGGGCGCGCTGGGTCCGCCCCTGGACGCTCGCCGCCTGGTGTGCCTTTAGCTTCGGCATCGCGCTCGGCAGCTACTGGGCCTACTACGAGCTCGGCTGGGGCGGCTGGTGGTTCTGGGACCCGGTCGAGAACGCCTCCTTCATGCCCTGGCTGGCCGCGACCGCGCTGCTCCATTCGGCGCTCGTGGTCGAGAAGCGCGCGAGCCTCAAGAGCTGGACCATCCTGCTCGCGATCCTGGCGTTTTCTCTGAGCCTGCTCGGCACCTTCCTGGTCCGCTCGGGCGTGCTGACCTCGGTGCACGCCTTCGCGATCGACCCGGCGCGCGGCGTCTTCGTGCTGGCGCTGCTCGCGATCGCGATCGGCGGCTCGCTCGCCCTCTACGCCTGGCGGGCACCGCAGCTGCAGGCGGGCGGCCTGTTCGCGCCGATCTCGCGGGAAGGCGGCCTGCTGCTCAACAATCTCCTGCTCGCGACCGCCTGCGCCACGGTCTTCCTCGGCACCCTCTATCCGCTCCTGCTCGAGACGCTGGGCGGCCCCAAGATCTCGGTCGGCCCGCCCTATTTCGATGCCACCTTCGCGCCGCTGATGGTGCCGCTTTTGGCCGCGGTGCCGGTCGGCGCCATGCTCGCCTGGAAGCGGGGCGATCTCGCGGGCGTGCTCGGCCGGCTCAAGGCGGCGCTCGCGATCACCGCGCTGGTCGCGATCGCGGAGCTGGTGCTCACGCGCGGCAGCGGCATCCTCGCGGCCGGCGGCATGGCGCTCGCGGCCTGGGTGGTGGCGGGCTCGCTGCTCGAGCTCGCGGGCCGGGTGCAGCTGCTCCGCCTGCCGCTCAGGCAGAGCTGGCAGCGCGCCATCGGCCTGCCGCGCTCCGCCTACAGCATGACGCTCGCCCACATCGGGGTCGGCGTGCTGGTCGCCGGCGTGACCGCGTCGAGCGCCTGGCGGGGCGAGGCGATCCTGGTCATGCAGCCGGGCGACACCGCGAAGCTCGCGGGCTACGCCTTCAAGCTCGACGGCATCGCCGACCACCAGGGCCCGAACTACGTCGCCCGGCGCGCGACCTTCGAGATCACCCGGGACGGCCGCCCGGTCGCCACGCTGACGCCTGAGCGCCGTTTCTACCCGGTCGAGCGCCAGTCGACCTCGGAGGCCGGGATCGATACCGGCTTCTGGCGCGACCTCTACGTGGTCCTGGGCGATCCCGCCGAGGGCGCCAAGGCCGGCACCAACGCCCATGCCGTGCGCATCTACGACAATCCGCTGGTGATGTGGATCTGGGGCGGCATCGCGATCATGGGCCTGGCCGGGCTCTGGTCGCTGACCGATCGCCGCCACCGGGTCGGCGCGCCCGCCGCCGCGCGCGCGCGGCTGGCCGCGGCCGCAGCGCGGGCCTGATCGGCAATGACGCTGCGCCGGCTGCTCTACCTGATCCCGGTGCTGGTGTTCGCAGGCGTCGGCATCGGCCTCGCGGTCGGCCTGACCCGCGACCCGAGCATCCTGCCGTCGGCCCTGATCGGCAAGCCGGTGCCCGAGTTCGAGCTGCCGCCGGTCGACGGCATCGACCGGCCCGGCCTGTCGAGCGCGGATCTGAAGGGGCAGACGGTGCTGGTCAACGTGTTCGCGTCCTGGTGCGTGCCGTGTCGCGCCGAGCAACCGCTCCTGGAGCGGCTCGCCGACCAGGGCGTCCCGATTTACGGCATCAACTACAAGGACAAGCCGGACCAGGTCGACGCCTGGCTCGGCGAGCTCGGCAACCCGTTCCGGCGGATCGGCGCCGACCGGACCGGCCGGGTCGCGATCGACTGGGGCGTCTACGGCGTGCCTGAGACCTTCGTGATCGATGCCGGGGGCCGCATCCGGCACAAGTTCGTCGGGCCCCTGATGCCACAGGACGTCGACGGGACGCTCTTGCCGATGCTGGCGAAGCTGAACGGATGAGGCGCTGGCTGGTTTTCCTGTTGCTGCTGGCGGCGCTGCTCGCGCCGCAGGTCCGAGCCGCGACCAGCCCCGATGAGGTGCTGGCCGATCCGGTGCTCGAGCAGCGCGCCCGGGCGCTCTCGAAGCAGCTCCGTTGCCTGGTCTGCCAGAACCAGTCGATCGACGATTCCGATGCCGATCTCGCCGACGATCTGCGCCGGCTGGTGCGCGAGCGGCTGGTCGCGGGCGACAGCGACCAGCAGGTCATCGCCTTCCTGACCGCGCGCTACGGCGATTTCGTGCTGCTCAAGCCGCCGGTCGAGCCGGCGACCTGGGGTTTGTGGTTCGGGCCGGCGGCGCTGCTGCTGGTAGGCGCGGGGGGCGTTGCGATCCATCTGCGCCGGCGTCGTCGGGTCGAGCCCGCGCCCTTGAGCGCCGCCGAGCAGGCGCGACTGAACGCCCTCCTCGAGGGCTCGCAGGCGCCCGATCGGCCCTGACCGGTCTCAGACGACCAGCAGCAGGACGACGGCGCAGTGGACGCTGAGCCCGGCGAGCCACGCGAGCACGCCGGGCCGGCCGCGGTCGCTCCGCCGGGCGCGTCGCAGCGCCCGGCCATGGAAGGCGCAATCGGCAGACGGCTTGGCTTCGGACACGTTCTGTTCCCTTGCGCTCGGGTCCATGAGGCGGCCTTCGGGATAGCTCCGAGGCGAGTTTGTCGGCTTGGCATTAGAGCCCGGTTAAGGCGACCGTCACTTCCCCCGCTTGACCGTCGCTGATAGCCTTGCCGGTCCGATGCAGGCAGACGACAGACATGGAAAGTGGGAAAAAACGTCATGGCCGGGCTGCGCGAGATCACGACCGGGTTGCGGTTTCCCGAGGGGCCGGTCGCGATGCCGGACGGCTCGGTGCTGGTGGTCGAGATCGAGCGCCGTTGCCTGACCCGCGTGCTGCCCGATGGCGGCAAGGACGTGGTGGCGACCCCGGGCGGCGGGCCGAACGGCGCCGCGATCGGCCCCGACGGCAAATGCTACATCTGCAACAACGGCGGCTTCGAGTTCGTCCAGGACCCGGACCATGGCCTCCGGCCGGTGGTCCAGTCCTGGGACTACTCGGGCGGCCGGATCGAGCGGATCGACCTCGAGACCGGCGCGGTCGAGGTGCTCTACCGGGGCACGCCCGAGGTCCAGCTGCGCGGGCCCAACGACATCGTGTTCGACGCCCACGGCGGCTTCTACTTCACCGATCTCGGCAAACGACGCCAGCGCGACCTCGACTACGGCGCGGTCTTCTATGCCAAGGCCGACGGCTCGCTGATCCGCCAGGTCGCGTTCCCGATGGTGACCCCGAACGGCATCGGCCTGTCGCCCGACGGCAACACCCTCTACGTCGCCGAGACCGAGGCGGCCCGGCTCTGGGCGTTCGACATCGTCGAGCCCGGCGTCCTCGCCAGACAGCCCTGGCCCTCGCCCCACGGCGGCCGCCTGGTCGCCCAGCCGGGCGGCGCCTACCAGCGCTTCGATTCGCTGGCGGTCGAGGCCAACGGCAACATCTGCGTCGCGACGCTCGCCCATGGCGGCATCACGACCATCTCGCCCGACGGCAGCAGCATCGAGCACCTGCCGATGCCGGACATGCACACGACCAACATCTGCTTCGGCGGCCCCGACCTGAAGACCGCCTACGTCACCCTCTCCGGCTCCGGCCGCCTCGTCGCCCTCCCCTGGCCCCGCCCCGGCCTCGCGCTGAATTATCTCAATGTTTAGATTAAATCACAGGATTGTGTGCAATGAAACCGATTGGTACTGATACATCTGAAGACTAACTGCAGGGCTCGATGCTGGATCAGCTGGATATTGGTCGAGCTGGCGCCGCAAGAGCTGAGATCGACCGCCGCGGACGACAACGAGAGGATGCGCGTGCCGAACGCCAGATTGATATTGCCGAAAGCAGCGCGCGTGCCGCGAGATGGTCAGCGATTGCCGCGACCGTTCTGTGCTGTCTCGGCTTGAGCCAGCTCATCGTGATGGTTCTTAAGTGATCAGCGCTGCCCCAGCGCGGGGATGTTGAGTGTGAAAGGGGATTGAGGCCGCGAGTTTGATGCGTTATCCTGGCTGTCTCGGTTCGGTCGAGTTCGACGAAGTCGAGCGGATCTTCCACGGCAAGCTCGGGCTCATTCGCGCGTTGGTCTCCTACGAGGCCGAGGATTCCGCGGGGCTGCTTCAGGCGTTCCGCGACGCCGTCCACGACTACCTCTCCCTGGAGCCGGAGGGGAGGGCTCGCCAAACGCAACCTCGTCGTAGATCGCCGAGAGTGAAACGGTTGCGTCGACACTTACCAGGCGGATCGAGGCGTCGCCGATGAAATCCTCGATCACCCAGTGATCGGCCTCGCGCCGTACCCGCACAACCCGCCGCCGCTCGCTGGACACGAACAGGATCTCCTGAACCGATGGCAGCTGCCGATAGTCCTCCCCTTTGAGGCCCTGATCGTGGGCCGCGGTCGAGCGTGACAGGACCTCGACGATCAGCCGCGGCTCGGGCACATAGGGTCGCTGGCTGGCCGGCTGGTCGCAGGTCACCGCGAGATCGGCGACGTAGTAGCGGTCATCGCGCTCCGGCAGGACGATCCCGGCATTGCCGACGACACGGCAAGGTCGCTTCAGGATCTGCTTCAGCTCCGCGCCGAGATTGATCACGATGGTGCCATGGGCGTCGTTCGGCGCCGCCATGGCGACGATCCGCCCCTCGACGAGCTCGTAGAGCGTGTCCGTGCCGTCGTCCCAGTCGAGGAACTCGGCGAGCGACATGTGGATCTGCCTGGCGGCGGTGGCCATGGCGTCAAGATAGGCCCGGCGGCCGGCTGGACGCAACCTCAGCGCAGCTCGCCGGCGGTGACCCTGACCTCGACCTGCATGTCGAGGAAGTCCGAGGCGGCGCCGTTGTAGCTGCCCTCGATCGGGATCGCCTGGCGCGGATCGCGGGCGACGCCGACCCGGATCAGGTTGGGGCCGCCGACCAGGCCGTTGGTCGGATCGAACTCGACCCAGCCGGCGCCCGGCAGATAGACCTGGACCCAGGCGTGGGTCGAGCCGGCGCCGGAGAGCCCGGGGCCGGCGCCATCGAGCGCCGGATCGTACAGATAGCCGGACACGAAGCGCGCCGCGAGGCCGAGCGAGCGCACCGCCTCGATCATGAACAGCGCGAAGTCGCGGCAGGTGCCGCTGCCGAGCCGGAGCGTCTCGGTCGGCGCCTGGGTGCCGCGCATCACCCGCTCCTCGTAGCGGAACTGCTGCTGGATCGCGCGCGTGATCCGGACCAGCAGCGTCCTCGGTGTTGGTGGTCTCGCCCGGATCGAGAAACTGGCGCGCCCAGGCCGCGACCGCGCCCTCCGGGTCGGGATAGTGGCCCTGCACGGTCGGCAGCAGGTCGACGATCTGATCGTTGTCGTAGCGGAACGGATAGCTGGTGGCATACTCGCGCATCATCATCTCCGGATCGGTGAGACCATAGTGCTCGATCTCGACCAGGCTCTCGAAGCGCAGCTCGGTCGCCGGCTCGACGAAGGTGATCAGCGTGATCGAGTTCGAGAACACGTCGTGGATCCAGCGCACCTCGCCCGGCGGGCTGAGCACCAGCTCGGCGTCGAGGACGCGCAGATCGTGGCTGTCGCGCGGCCGGAACATCGCGCGATGCTCGTTGAAGGTCACCGGCCGCCGGTAGCGGTAGACCGTCGTGTGGCGGATGCTGAGGCGCTGCGACACGGGCGACGGGAACTAGTAGCGGTGGCCGAACAGGCCGTCGCCGAGCTCGTCGGTGAAGACGATCAGGTGGCGCTGGATCTGGTCCAGGAACTCGTGCAGGCCAGTCGCCATCACGTCCTCGATCGTGGTCTAGCGGGCGACCCCGCGCAGGGTCGAGAGCGCCCCCACGGCCCAGGGCGGCTCGTCCTGGCCGATCCGGGCGGCGAGCGCCAGGGCGAGCTCGTCGATCTCGCGGATGCAGAGCGCGACCGAGCGCGGGAAGGCGAGATCGAACAGCAGGAACTCCGCGACCTTGGCCGGCTGCATGCCGCGCGGATGGACCCGGCGGAAGGCGTGGTAGCCGGCGACCGAGCGCAGCAGCGCGTTCCACTGGCTGGCGTCGATCGGCGAGCCGGCCTCGTCGACCGCGGGCAGCAGGCGGTGGTAGTTGATGTCGAGCAGGCGCGTGGTCTGGTCCATGCGCTCGATCTGCTTGCCGATCTGATAGGCGTACCAGCTCTGGGTGCGGTAGCCGGTGCCCTCCATGATCCCGGTA
The DNA here is from genome assembly GCA_963757395.1 of uncultured Alphaproteobacteria bacterium. GTDB lineage: Bacteria > Pseudomonadota > Alphaproteobacteria > Geminicoccales > Geminicoccaceae > DATAOG01. Next base: position 209,825 of record CAVWRK010000014.1, on the reverse strand, counting down.
TGCAGCTGGCAGTCCTCCTTGATCCGAGCACAGACGCGTGACAGGTTGGAGAGCTCGAGGTCGGCCTGGCGCCAGCTCGAGCAGGCGATTGTAGAAGACGTTGAGGTGGGTCCAGGTCTCGGTGCTGATCACGTGGCGGAGCGAGCGCGCGTTCTCGCGCGCCATCTGGACCGTGGCGGCGATCGAGGTCGGATTGCTGCGGTCGAGCACGTAGAAGTGCAGCACGGCGTCGGCGGTCGCGGCCTCGTGGTCTTCGAAGAAGCGCTCGGCATCGGAGTACAGCTGGACGATCGGCAGCCACTCCTTCACGCCCTCGCTGTTCTGCGCGAAGGTCTCGTTGACGTCCAGGATGCGGGCGAGGTTCTCGGCCCGCTCCATGTAGCGGGCCATCCAGAAGCTGCTCTCGGCGAAGCGGGCGAGCAGGCTATCCAAGAACCCAGGTATCCTTCGTGCCCCCGCCCTGCGAGGAGTTGACGATCAGCGAGCCCTGGCGGAGCGCCACCCGGGTCAGGCCGCCGGGCAGCACCCAGGTGTCGGTGCCGGTGACCGCGAACGGCCGCAGATCGACGTGGCGGGGCGCGATCCCGGTGGGCGTCAGCGTCGGCGCGACCGACAGGCCGATCATCGGCTGGCTGATGTAGTTGGCAGGATCGGCCTCGAGCCGCGCGCGGCAGGCCTCGAGCTCCGCCTGGCTGGCGCGCGGCCCGACCGTGATGCCGTAGCCACCGGATTCGCCGACCGGCTTGACCACCAGCTCGGCCAGGTGATCGAGGGTGTAGCGCAGACCTCCGGGCTCGCGGCAGATGTTGGTCTCGACGTTGGCCAGGATCGCCTCCTCGCCGAGGTAGTACTGGATGATCCTCGGCATGTAGGCGTAGATCGCCTTGTCGTCGGCGACCCCGGTGCCGATCGCGTTGGCGAGCGCCACCTTGCCGGCGCGATAGGCACGCATCAGGCCGGGCACGCCGAGCAGGCTGTCGGGCCGGAAGGCCTCCGGGTCGAGGAAGTCGTCGTCGATCCGGCGATAGATCACGTCGACCGGTGCCAGGCCTGCGGTCGTCTTCATGAACACGCGGTCGTCCTCGTCGACGATCAGATCGCGGCCCTCGACCAGGGCGACGCCGAGCTCGCGGGCGAGGAACACGTGCTCGAAATAGGCCGAGTTGAACACCCCGGGCGACAGGAGGACGATCTGCGGGTCGGCGACCTCGCGCGGCGCGATCGCGGTCAGCGCCTCGTTGAGCTTCGGCCCGTAGCCGTCGACCCGGCGCAGGCGCAGGCCAGCGACCAGATCGGCGAAGCTGCGCAGCATCAGATAGCGGTTCTCGATCACGTAGGAGACGCCGGACGGCGTGCGCGCGTTGTCCTCGAGCACCAGGAAGCGGCCGTCCTGGTCGCGCACGATGTCGATGCCGCAGATCTGGACGTAGCACTCGTGCGGCAGATCGAGGCCGATCATCTGGTGGCGGTAGTTCGGGTTGCCGAGCACCAGATCGGCCGGGACGACGCCGTCCTTCAGGATCTTCTGCTCGTGATAGACGTCGGCGAGGAAGCGGTTGATCGCCGCCACCCGCTGCTTGACGCCGGTCTCGATCATGCGCCAGTCGGCGGCGGTGAGCACGCGCGGGATGACGTCGAAGGGCAGGATGCGGTCGATCGCGTCGCGCTCGGAATAGACCGTGAAGGTGATGCCGAGGTTGAACAGCTCGCGCTCGGCGAGCTCCGCCCGGCGCTGCAGCTCGGCCATGCTCATGCGGCCGATGCGCTCGCGGATCAGCGCGATGCCGGCCTCGGCCCGCCGGTCGCGGCCGAGCATCTCGCAATAGTAACCGTCGGGATCGTAGGCCTCCCACCGAACCCGATCTTGGGTCTGCGTCTGCTGCATCCTGCGTTGCCCCAGGCCGTGCCCCTGCAGCTTAACGCAATTTCAATGCCAGGTCAGAGGATTTCGCTCCGGCGATCATTGCTCGGAGTGCCCGGCATCCGCGGCCCAGCCCTGGCGACGACCGGACCGCCGCCACTCAGCCCACGAGGTGGTCCACGAACCAGTCGCGCGCGGCCGCCGAGGCGCCGTCGAAGTCGGCGACGTAGGCGTCGAAATGGCCGCCCTTCAAGGCCACGAGCTTCTTCGGCTGCAGCGCCTGCTCATAGGCGGCAAGCGCCTCGTCGACGACCGTCAGATGATCGCCGAGCGCCACCACCAGCAGCAGCGGCGTCGGGCTGACATAGCGGATGTAGGCGCCGGGCTCGTATGCCAGAAACAGCTCGACCGAGCGGATCGTGACCTCGTTCTTCCAGCTCGGCGCCCGGGTCCGGCCGGTCTCGGTGAACCACTGCCAGCTGTCCGGGGTCGGCAGCGCCGCCGGCCCGGCCGGGTCCTCCGAGACCACCGGGATCATGCCAGGCGGCTTGCCGGCGTAGCGGTTTCGCCGATCGTCGGCACAGACCGCCTCGACGCCCGCAACCACGTCCGCCCGGATCAGGCGGCGTGCGTTGCGATGGCCGCTGATCAGCGGCACCTGGGCCGCGACGCATCGGATCCGCCGGTCGATCGCGCCGAGCACGATCACATGCGCGCCCGAATAGCTCGAGCCCCAGACCCCGATCCGGTCCGCCCGGGTCTCGGGCAGGGTCTCGGCAAAGCTGATCGCGTCCCGATAGTCGCTGATCTGCTCCCAGGGATCGATCTCCTGACGCGGCTCGCCGTCGCTCGCCCCGAAGTTCCGGTTGTCGAACACGATCGCCGCCAGCCCCGCGGCTGCGAACACCTCGGCAAACCGGTCGAGATACATCTCCTTGACCGCCGAGTAGCCGTGCGCCATCACGATCGTCGGCCACGGCCCCCTGCCGCCCTCCGGCCGGTAATGCCAGCCGCGCAACATCACCCCGTCCTCGGTCCTGAACTCGATGTCGGTGCGCATTCCTGCCTCCCGTTCGTGCCGGGCGGGTCGCCGCCCGAAAGCGCGCCAGGATAGCCCGAACCCGGCCGCGATGCACTCCGGGGATGGCGCATTTCGACCTAGGCCGCGCTGGCCCGTCGCGACGTTGACGGGATCCGTGGCCGGCCGTACCGTCGGGCGACAGGGGAGTCCCCCGGCAACCGCCTGCGACCGCTGATGGCTCCTGCCGTGTGACGATGTGTGACCGGGTCACGCGTCTCTGCTCGCCAAACGGTGAGCCTCCCATGTGGTCCTCGCACCAGAGCGCGGGCGGATCATCGGATGGACCAGGTCAAGGCCTTCGCGGATCGCGATCTGGCCCTGTCGCGCCGGCAGGCATACCAGTTCATCGTTCTGATCGGCGCGGTCAGCCTGTTCGCCGACATGACCTACGAGGGCGCCCGGAGCATCACCGGGCCGTTCCTGGCCGTGCTCGGGGCCAGCGCCACAGTGGTCGGCATCGTCGCCGGTGGCGGCGAGCTGCTGGGCTACGGCCTGCGCCTCGTGTCCGGCTATGTCAGCGATCGGACCGGCCAGTACTGGACGGTCACCATCCTCGGCTACGCGATCAACCTGTTCGCCGTGCCGCTGCTGGCGCTGGCCGACCACTGGGTCCTGGCCGCGGTCCTGATCGTCGCCGAACGCGCCGGGCGCGGCATCCGGATACCGGCCCGGGACGCCATGCTCTCGCACGCCAGCAGCCAGACCGGGCTGGGCTGGGGCTTCGGCCTGCACGAGGCGCTCGATCAGACCGGAGCGATCCTCGGCCCGCTTGTGGTCAGCGGCATCCTGTATTTCAAGGGCAGCTACCAGCTCGCCTTCGCGGTCCTTCTGATCCCGGCGATCGTCGCCTTCGCGACCGTGGTCTCGGCGCGGTTCGCCTATCCGCGACCGCAGGACCTCGAGCTGACGCCGTCGGCGCTGGAATCGACCGGCCTGCCGCGGGCCTTTTGGATCTATGCCGGGGCCGCCGCGTGCATCGCGGCCGGTTACGCCGACTTCCCGCTGATCGCCTATCATTTCGAGAAGGCTGCGATCGTGCCCGGTGCCTGGATCCCGGTGCTGTACGCGGTTGCGATGGGGGCCGACGCGCTCGCCGCCCTGATCCTCGGGTGGCTGTTCGATCGCATCGGGCTGCGCACCATGCTGGGCGCCACGGTCCTCTCGGCGCTGGCGCCCCCGCTCGCGTTTCTCGGCGGCGCCGAGGCCGCCGTGGTCGCGATGCTGCTCTGGGGGATCGGCATGGGCGCGCAGGAATTGATCGTTCGGGCCGCGGTCGCGCGCCTCGCGCCGACCGAGCGGCGCGGCACGGCCTACGGCATCTTCAATGCGATCTACGGCCTCGCCTGGTTCGCCGGTAGCGTCCTGCTCGGCGTCCTCTACGATCGATCGATCCTGGCTCTGGTGGTGATCGCCATGATCCTCCAGCTCGCAGCCCTGCCGATCCTGGGCTGGCTGCTGCGTACGGCCGCCGCCAGGGGGCTCGGCTGACCCGACGGCGGCGGGAAGCCAAGGCCAGGTCGTGAGGGGTCATGAACAACTGCATCTTCTGCGCCATCGCCGCGGGTCAAACGCCTTGTCACAAGATCTGGGAGGACGAACGGCATCTGGCGTTCTTGTCGGTCTTCCCGAACACACTTGGTTTCTCGGTCGTCATGACCAGGCGACACTACCCGAGTTACGCGTTCGACCTGCCGGATGATGTCCTGACCGACCTGGTCCGGGCGGCGAAGCAGGTCGGGCGCCTGCTGGATCGCAAGCTCGAGGACGTCGGCCGGACCGGAATGATTCTCGAAGGCTTCGGCGTCGACCACGCGCACGCGAAGTTGTTTCCGATGCACGGCACGACAACCGCCGACTGGCGACCCCTCAGCCGCCCCGCGGACAAGTATTTCCACGCCTACGAAGGTTACATCTGTTCGCACGACTACCGACGCGCCGACGACGATCAGCTGTCCGCGCTGGCACGGAAGATCAGGGAGTAGATCCGCCATGCCGCTGGCCTTGGGCTCGGGGAGGTCGGACCAGCCTCGCCGCCGGCAAACTTAAGGGTTCAGAGCCCGGATCACCGCCTCGGTCGAGGTCACCGCGGCGACGTTGGTGAGCGCATAGTTGATCGAGGCGCGGTGCCAGTCGGCGTTCATGGTCGAGCAGCCGTCCTCGGGCACGATCGCGACGTAGCCCTTGTCGGCGCCGGTGCGGGCGGTGTGCTCGATCGACATGTTGGTCCAGGCGCCGGTGATGATCAGCGTGTCGCGGCCGCCGCTTCTGAGCACGGTCTCGAGGCTCGTGCCCTCGAACGCGCTCATGCGCATTTTTTCCACGACGTAGTCGCCCGTCCGCCGCTCGAGGCCGGGCACGGGCTCGGCTCCCCAGGTGCCCTTGACCATCGCCTTGGCGTCCGCGATCCCCTCGAACAAGGGCGCGTTCAGGGTCAGGCCGGAGGCACCCGGCTCGACCACGAACCAGACGTGGATGACCATTACGCCGCGCGTGCGGCAGGCGTCGGCCAGGCGCCGGATGTTCTCGATGCAGCGCTGCTCGCGACAGTGCTGCGGGCTCCCGGATGAGGCGAACGCGCCGCCGTCCATGACCACGTCGTTCTGCATGTCCTGGATGATCAGCGCGCAACGCGCGGGATCGAGGCGCAGCCCATCGGCAGAGTCCGTCGCGCGTTCGCCTGAAGCAGGCGCTTGAGCCGAAGTCGACGCCGGCGGCCGTGCCGCCCGGGTCCGCATGAAGGGCTCGTTGCGCGGCCCGACCTTGGTCGTCACGGTGTAGACGGAATGGGTCGCGCAGACGAACAGCGTCCGAAAATCCTCGCCGCCCCAGTGGAGGTTGGCGGCCATCTCGGGGAACCGGACTTTCCCGAGCAACGCGCCGCGCGGGGAGTAGACCCACAAGCCGCCGGGCGCGGTCACCCAGACGTTGCCCTCGGCATCGCATTTCATGCCGTCCGGCACGCCCGCCTCGAGCTCGGAGCGGACGCCACTCGCGAAGATTCTCCCATTTCCGAGCCGGCCGCCCGCATCGACGTCGAACACGCGGATCAACGCCTGGGTCGTGTCGTTGATGTAGAGGAGCTTCTCATCGGGGGAAAAACAGAGCCCGTTCGGCTGATCGAACAGCGTCCGCTCGACCAGCAGCTCCGGCTCGCCGCCGGCCTGCCCGCCCGGCACCCGGTAGACGCCCTGAAAACCCTGCTGGCGCGGCCGCTCGACGCCGTAGACCGGCATCCGGCCGTACCAGGGATCGCTGAAGTAGATGGCGCCGCTGGAATGCACGCAGACGTCGTTCGGGCTGTTGAGCTCGCGGCCCTCGAAGTGGGAGGCCAGGACCTCGCGGCGGCCGTCAGCGCGTTCGCGGATCAGGGACGAGGTCGCGTGCTCGCAGACGATCAGGTTGAGGTCGGCGTCATAGGTCATGCCGTTGCATTTGTTGGCCGGCCGTTTCGCCTCGCGCACGCCGCCGCGGCGGTCCCAACGCCGGCGGACGTCGCCCGGCATGTCGGAAAACAGCAGAAAATGCTCGCTCGGATGCCAGATCGGTCCCTCGGTGAACTCGAACCCGGTGCCGAGCTGGCCGACCGGGGCGAACTCGTCGATCAGCTGACGAAACTCGGGCCGCAGCACGCTGTGGGTCATGGTCGTACCTCCATTCAGACCGGAAACCAGTTGCGCCGCGGATAGGACTGGCTGATCGAGCCCGGGATCTGGCCCTCGATCCGGCCGGCGACCTGCTGGTGCTCGATCACGGCCGGGCGGTCGTGGATCGGGCAGAGGAACTTGAAGCCGTTGAGCAGCCGCTTGATCTGCGCTTTTTCCGACCGTTTCGAACCCGCGTGGTTGCCGGTCACCTGCGGCTCCATGAACTGGGTCTGGCGGATCGGCTCGACGATCTGGTCCTGGAAGTCATAAATTACATCGCCGCAGATGTTGGCGAGGCCTTCGGCCGTCTCGACCACGACGTTCATCGAGCCCTCGGTATGGGCGTTGGCCGCCTCACAGATGACGCCAGGCATGATCTCGGTCGGCCCCGCGATCTCGAGGTCCAGAAAACGGAGCGCGTCCTTGGTGTGCAGGCGGTCGATCAGATGCTTGATGTCGGGTGCTGGATACTGCGGGTGCATCAGCCCGGAAACCGAGCATTCGAGCTCGCGCCGGTTGATCACGACGGTGGTGTTCATCGGGAACAGGTCGTCCTTGCCGGCGTGGTCGATGTGCAAATGCGTGTGCAGGATGTAGCGGACGTCCCCGAGCTTGAGCCCAAACCGGGAAAGCTGGTTCTCGATCATGTTCTCGTGGAACTGCAGACCGCGCATGCCGAGGGTTTCCATGATCTGGTTCGAGCGGTAGCCGGTATCGACCAGCACCGGCCAGGGGCCGCCCAGGATCAGATAGCCGTAGACGCAAACGCGTTTGGTGCGGCCGCAGTTGTGGCCAAGCACGAGAAAACTGTTCTCGAGCTCGATGTCGCCCAGATCGAGGATCTTGATTTCCAGCGGCATGCGGTTTTCTCCCTGACTTCAGATCTTGTAGACACGGGCGGCGGTTTTTTCGAACACGGCGGCGGCGGCATGCGGGGGAACAGCGCTCTGGAAAGCGGCGACCAGGGCCGCGTAGTCGGTCCAGAGCTTCTCGATCGGGAAGTTCGAGCCGAACAGGCAGCGCTCCGGCCCGAACCGGGCGAGCGTCTGCCCGACGATCCAGCCGATGTGGTCGGGATCGTTGCGATGGATGAAGGTGCCAAGCCCGGAAAGCTTGCTCAGGACGTTCGGGCAGCTCGCGAGTCGGTCCATGCCGCCTTGCCAGGCCGCGCGCCCGTTGTCGGAAAGGTCCTCGAGCATGCCGGCGTGCTGGAGCACGAAGGTGACCTCGGGACAGGCGTCCGCAAGCTTGGCCGCGAGCGCCATCTGGTTCGAAAAAACCTGCAGCTCGAAGGTCCAGCCGTAGGCTTCGAGGTGGCGGACGTTTTTCCGAATGACCGGATCGGCCGACAGGTCCGGCCGGCTCGCGAACCGGTACATGGGGTTCTCGTGCCAGTGCAGCTGCTGGCGGAGTCCCCGGACCAGGGGCAGTCGGGCAAGCCGGTCGAGCTGCGGGCGCACGTCCGGCACGGTGAAATCGGCATAGGCGACGATCGCCTGCGGCCAGCCGTGCTCGCCAGCGGTCTTTTGAACCCATGCCGCCTCGTCGAAGCCGCGTCCCGGCGCCCAGTTGGCCTGGACGTAGATCGACCGCGTGACGCCGCTTGCCGCGATGTCCTCGAGAAACTCGGAAATCAGATAATCGCGGCGGATCGGCTCGTAGGGGCCGAAGATGCGCGGCTGCATCGGCCCCATCAGCCAGGGCAGATCGGCCTGCCGCCAGATGTGGTGATGGGCGTCGATGATCCCGGTCATGGGCGCGGGTCGTCCAGGATGTGCCGGACGATGCTGAGGGTCGAGCTGCCGTCCGCGAGGTGGTCGATGTAGGGAAGACTGCCGGCGAGGCCGGCGGTGCGCGGGCGGAAATCCGGGTCGCCGGCGAGTGGCGAAAGCCAGTCGAGGCGCCAGGCGAGGCGGGCGAGGCGGCGGACGGCCTCGACCATGACGTCCGGCTCGCCGCGCTCGAGGCCGTCGGAGAGGATCAGCGTGAAGGCGCCCCGCGCGAAGCCGGCAAAGCGCGGCACCGCGAGAAAGGCCCGCAGCGCATCGCCGATCCGGGTGCCGCCGTCCCAGTCCGCGACGATCGCCGAGGCGGCGGCCAGCGCTTCTTCCTGCTGTTTCAAGCGCAGCGCGCGGGTAATCCGGGTGAGGCGCGTGCCGAGGGTGAAAATCTCGATCCGGGGCAGCGCGCGCGCGAGCCGATGGGCAAGCCGCAGATGCTCGTCGGTGCGCGCCTTCATCGAGCCCGAGACATCGATCAGCAGCAGCAGCGGTCGCAGCGCTGTCCGCCGGCGCAGACGCGGCAGCTCCATCAGCTCGCCGTCGTTGCGGACGGCCAGGCGAAGCGCGCGCCGGAGCGCGATCCGATCACCCTGGCGGGCGGTCCGCCGACGCCGTGCGCGACGCTGCGGCAAGCGGCTCGCGGCCTCGCGGCCGAGCCTGCGCAGCAGCTCGTCCTGGCCGGGCGGCGCGAACTGCCGGGCCGAGAGCGCCTCGGCCGCGGTCGCAGCTTCGCCAGCCTCGTGGGTCTCGTCGGCCTCGGGCAGTTCCAGGATGTCGACGCCCTCGTCCCGGACCCGGATCTCCTCGTCGCTTGCGGCGGCCTCGGCCGGCGCGACCACGACCTCGCCCTCAAAAAAGTGGGAAAAAAGGGCATCGAACTCGGCCATGCGCTCGGGCGGGGGGCTGAGCGTCGCGCGCGCCGCGCGGCGAACGTCGGCGATCGAGCGCGGACCGAGCAGGGTGGTCCCGGCCATGAAGGCGATCGTCTGCTCGGGTGCGACCGCAAAGCCGTGGGCGCGCAGCAGCGCCGGGAAGGCGACGAACGGCCGGGCAGCGCGGGGGAGCGTCATGCAGCGCTCTCCTGGATGATCGTATCCAGGCGGCCGCCGAGGAATGCCCTGTCCTCCTCGTCCTTGAGCGCCGCCCCGATCGCGCGTCGGAACGCGAGCGGCCAGGGGGCACCCTGGCGGTTGAGCACGGTTGCGGCCTCGGCCCAGTCGACCGTCTCGGCGATTCCTGGTGGTTTCGCCAGCGGCTCGCGCCGGAGCCGGCCGACCGCGGCCACCACCGCACGGGCGGTCCCGGCTGCAACGGCACTCGCGCGCATCATCACGATCTCGGCCTCCTCGGCCGGGCTCGGGTAGTCGATCCAGTGGTAGATGCAGCGCCGCCGCAGCGCCTCGTGCAGCTCGCGCGTGCGGTTCGAGGTCAGGATGACGACCGGCCGCTCGGCCGCGCGCACCGTGCCGCGCTCGGGGATCGAGATCTGGAAATCGGAAAGAAACTCGAGGAGAAAGGCTTCGAACTCGTGATCGGCCCGGTCGATCTCGTCGATCAGGAGGACGGCGTCGTCCGGCTGACGAAGGGTTTCGAGCATGGGTCGCTGGATCAGGAACTCGTCGGTGTAGATGTCGACCGGGGCGTCGCCCGCCTGGCGAATTGCCAGCATCTGACGGGGATAGTTCCACTCGTAGAGCGCGTTTGCGGCATCGATCCCCTCGTAGCACTGCAGGCGTATCAGCCGGCGCCCGAGCACGGAGGCGAGCGCCTTGGCAGCCTCGGTCTTGCCGACGCCGGGCGAGCCTTCGAGCAGCAGCGGCTTGCCCAGCGCCAGCGCCAGATAGGCCGCCGTCGCGAGCTCCTCGCCGGCGAGATAGAGGGCTGTGCGGAGCGCTTTCGAGAGCGTCTCCGGCCGGTCGATGCCGACGACCTGGCTGCGGACCGGCATGCCTTAGCGCCGCCCCTGCGGTTTCGCCCCACCCTGCGCCTTCAGCGCGCGCAGGATCTTCTCGGGCGTGATCGGCAGCGCGTCGATCCGCACCCCGACCGCGTTGAAGACCGCGTTCGCGACCGCCGGCAGCACCGGGTTGGCGCACATCTCGCCCGGGCCCTTGGCGCCGAACGGGCCATCCGGCGCCGGCCGCTCGAGCACGGCGATGTGGTGCTCGCAGATGTCGCCCGGGCCTGGCATCAGATAATCGTTGAAATCGGAGGGCGCGTCCCGCCGGTCGGGGTAATAGGGCTCGGTGGTCTCATAGAGCGCGTGGCTGACGCCCATCCAGGCGCCGCCGACCAGCTGCTGCTCGACCAGCTTCGGGTTGATCGCGCGCCCGAGCTCGTAGGCCGAGTTCATCACCACCATCTCGACCTCGCCGGTCTCGTCGTCGACCTCGACCTCGGCGATCAGGCAGGCGTGGGCAAAGCAGGTGACGGGCGTCATCTCGCCGGTCTCGGGGTCGACGTCCGAGAGCGGGACCAGAAAAATCCCGCGGCCGGCGATCGTTTTTCCCTGCTTGAACTGGGCCGCGATCGCGACGTCGCGCGTGCTGATCCGGCGCGACGGCGCACCCTTGACCTGGATGTTTCCGCGTCCATCCGTCTCGAGGTCGTCGGGGCTGACCTCGAGCTCCTCGGCCGCTGCCTCCATCATCACCGCGCGCGCCTCCCGCGCGGCCGCCATGACCGCGTTGCCGACCCGATGCGTGCCGCGGCTGGCGAAACTGCCCATGCAATGCGGGCCGGTGTCGCTGTCGGCGGTGTCGACGTAGACGTCCTCGACCGGGACTCCCGAGAGTCTCGGCGCAGATCTGGCGGGTCACCGACTTCATGCCCTGGCCGAGATCGATCGAGGACAAGGCGACCGTGAACTTGCCGGTCGAGTTGGCGTGCACGAGCGCCTGGCTCGGATCGCCGCCGAGGTTCATGCCGATCGGGTAGTTGATCGAGGCGACGCCCTTGCCGCGATGAAGGGCCATGGGATCAGCGCCTCCTGGTGCCGAAAACCGAGGAAAAACGGCGGGTGACCGCGGCCGGCTTCGGCGCTTCCGGCGGCGGTGGTGCCGCTGGCGACTCGGAGGACGGATAGCGCGGCAGCTTCCGCGGCCTGGCGCATCGGTGCCAGATCTCGCGGCGTCGCGGTGATCCGCGCCCGCTCGCCACCGCCGCCCTGGCGCGAGGACATCTTGCGAAACTCCTCGCGGAGCGGCCAATGGGCCTTCTCGGCCGCGACCTGGCAGCATTCGATCAGCGCGCAGTTCTTCGCCTCCCGGCGATGGGCCTTCATGTCGCCGTCGCGATAGGCGTTCCTGATCCGGAACTCGATCGGGTCCATGCCGATCAGGTGTGCGAGCTTGTCCATGTGGCACTCGATCGCGAAGTCGGCGCCGGTCACGCCGAAGCCGCGCATCGCGCTCGCGGGCGTCCGGTTGGTGAACACGCAGTAGACGTCGGCCGACACGTTCGGGATCGTGTACGGCCCGGGCAGGTGGCCGACGCTCTTGACCACGGCGTAGCTCGAAAGTCGGGTATAGGCGCCGCTGTCGAAGTAGCCGGTGAGCTGGCGGGCGAGGATCCGGCCGTCGTTCATGACGCCGTCCTTGACGGTCCAGCGCTCGGCGCCGCGCGGCGGCCCGTACTGCATTTCCTCGACGCGGTCGAACACGTAGCGGACCGGGCGCCCCGTCAGCATGGCGCCAAGGATCGCCAAGGGCTCGGTCAGCGTGTCGACCTTGCCGCCAAAACCGCCGCCGACCGTGCCGCCGATGAAGTGCAGCCGGTTGGACGGCACGTTCAGGATCTTGGCCGCGGTGTCGACCGAGAAAAACAGCGCCTGGGTCGAGGTGTGGCAGACGAAGCGGTCGTTGGTCTCGGGCGCCGCGATGCTGCCGTTGGTCTCGGTCGGGGCGTGCTCGATCGGCGACATCTGGTAGCGGTCCTCGAGCACGTGGTCGGCCGCCTCGAAGCCGCGCTCGACATTGCCGAAGCGAAGCTTCTGGTGATCGTAGCGGCCGTGATACTCGAACGTGTTCTTGGGATAGGTCTCGTTGACGACCGGAGCACCCTCTTTGAGCGCGTCCTCGACGTCGAACACGGCGGGCAGCGGCTCGTAGTCGACCCGGACCAGCGTCAGCGCCTCGAGCGCCGCCTGCTCGTTTTCTGCAACTACGGCGACGATGGGCTCGCCCAGGTAGCGGACCTTGTCATGGGCGAGCGACGGCTCGTCGTCCTTGCCGAAGTTCAAAAGGCTGAGCAGGGTGTTGAGGTTGACCGGGACGTCGGCCGCTCTGATCACGCGCTTGACGCCCGGCGCCCGCTCGGCCGCCGAGGTGTCGATCCGGCGGATGCGCGCATGGTGGTGCGGGCTTCTCAGAACCTTGAGGTGGAGAAGACCCTCGAAGGCGTGGTCGTCGAAGTAGCGCGAGCGCCCGGTGACGTGGCCGAGGATGTCCTGGCGCCGGGTCGGCTTGCCGACCTCGTTCAGATTGTCGTCGCGCTCGTCGGCAAAGATGTCCTTGCGGAACTCGAGCATTCGCTTTCCTTCACAGGCGCCGGCCGCCTGCCGAGGCGGCGGCCAGAATCGCATCGATGATCGGCTCGTAGCCGGTGCAGCGACAGATGTTGCCGCCGATCGCCTCGACCACGTCCTCGCGGCTCGGTTGCGGATTGGCATCGAGCAGCGCCTTGGCGGCCATCAGCATGCCGGGCGTGCAGAACCCGCACTGCGCGGCGAAATGGTCCATGAACGCCTGCTGCAGCGGGTGCAGGTCGGGCCCCGCGGCGAGCCCGCTCGCGGTCTGCACCTCGCAGCCTTCGCAGGTCTCGGCGAGCGTCAGGCAGGCCAGCCGTGGCTCGCCGTCGATCAGCACGGTGCAGACCCCGCAGGTCCCCTGGCCGCAGCCGTATTTGGGCGAAAAATCGCCGATCCCGCGCCTGAGCACCTCGAGCAGGTTCTGGCCGTCGTCGACGAACACCGCCTTGGCAGCATCATTGAGCCGGAACTGCACGGGCTTGGTCATCGGGGCTCGCCGAGCAGCAGGCGCCGCAGATGCACCGGCAGCACCTCGCGCCGGTACCAGGCGCTGGCGATCGCGTCATCCTCGGGCGCGCAGCCCTCGGCTGCGACCGCGAGCGCGGCCGCGATCCCGGCCGGATCGAGGCTTTTGCCCTCGAGCGCACGCTCGACCGCCGGCGCCCGGATCGGGGTCGGCGCCATCGCCCCATAGGCGACCCGCGCGCCCTGGATGCGCCCGCCGGTGGTCGGCAGCCAGGCGGCGATCGAAAGTACGGAAATACCCTTCGGCCGGACCCGGCTGGCTTTCCGGAAACGGAACGCGTCTCGCTGCGCCGGCCGGTCGACCGTCACCTGTTCGACCAGCCCGGGCGGCGCGCCCCGGTCGCGCTGTGCCAACAGCTCGGCCAGCGGCATCTCCCGGGCGCCATAGCCGCCATGCAGGCCGACCGTGCCATTCAGCGCAAGGAGGGCCGCCGTCAGATCGCCGTAGGGCGTCTCGGCGAACAGATTGCCGCCGATGGTCGCCTGGCTGCGCACCGCCGGGCCGCCGACGGTGCGCGCGACCGGGTGAAGAAATTCGAGCTCGCGGCTCCTGAGGATGTCCGCCATCGTGACGCCGGCACCGATCGCGATCCGCTGGCCGCCGGTCCGGATTTCCCGGAGCCTCGGGTCGGTCGTCCGGACGATCGTCCGAAAGGGCGGATTGCCCTCGTTGATGGCGCGCATCAGGAGCGTGCCGCCGCCGAAGAAGCGCGCCTCACGGTCGCTGCCCAGCGCCGCCGCGGCTTCGTCGAGGCTCGGATAGGTACGAACGGTGACGGGCATCAGGCCGTCTCGCCGAGATGGCGGCCGACGGCCGCGAAACCCGCCTCGAAAATATCCTCGCCGACCAGGCGGGCCATCGCCTGCTCCTCGCCCCGGCGGGTCGTGAACCGGCCGCGCCAGCTCCAGAAGGTGCGATCGCCATCGGTCACGGGCACGAGCCGGATGTGGGCCACGTAGTTGAAAAGCGGAATCGGCGTGTCGAGCAGGCAGTAGCTCAGCACCTGCTCGAGATCGGAGAGCGTGAGCAGCTGCTCGCGCAGCTCCGAGCCGTCGGCAAGACGCAGGCGCCGGACGCAGCCGATCTGCTCCGCGGATAGGCCGCGCTCGATCTCGCTGACCGCGATCGCCGGATGCCACCGGGAAAAGCCGTCGAAGTCGCGCAGAAGCGCCCACACCTGGTCGGTCGGATGGTCGAGCACGGTGCTCCTTGCGACCTGCACCATCGCCTAGCTGCCGAAATGCCGCTTCAGCAATTCGAAGCCGGTCTGAAACACGTTCTCGGAGATGCCGCGGACCAGGTCCTCCTCGACCTCGGGCGCGCAGTCGAACTCGGCACTCCACTCGATGAAGGTCCGGTTGCCGACCGAGACCGGGGTCAAACGCAGGGTCGCGACATAGTTCGTAAGCGGCATCGGCGATTCCAGGATCGTGTAGGTGCAAAAGAGATCGTGGTCGCTGAGGCCGAGCAGGCGCTCGCGGATCCGGTCGCCGTTCTGCAGGCGAAAACTGCGCACGCAGCCGACCTGGTCGGCGGGCAGCCCGCCCTCGATCTGGCTGTCCGCGATCCGAGGATGCCAGCGCGGCAGGCCGTTGAAATCCCGGATGCGCGCCCAGACCCGGTCGGCCGGCGCCTCGAGAACCGAGGAGACGAACACGCTCGCCATGGCCGCGCCTCAGCTGCCGCCCGCCGGGCTGCCGCCACCGCCGCGCCGGCCGCGCCCGCTCCGGCCCGGACCTTTGGGTGCCGGCTCGTTGCCGCCGGATTCGCCGCCACCCGCGGGAGCGCCGTCCCGTGCGGTCTCCTTGGCGATCGCCTGCATGTCGCGGGCCTCGCGGATCAGCCCGCCCATCTTCGAAAGCGCGCCGCCCTCGATCCCGAGATCGGCCAGCAGACCGTCGATCATCGGCGCCTGCACGCGGTAGCGGAGCGCCGAATTGATCACCTCGTCGGTCGCGTTCCTGCGCCCCTCGCCATTGCCGCCGTTGAGGCCGTCGAGCTGCACGATCTTGATGCCTTCGATCTTCTCGAGCGGCTTGACGCTGGCGGCGACGATGCCTTCGACGCGATCGAGCAGCTTGCGCCGGAACAGGGAGTAGCGAGCCTGGTCGGTGAGGATGTTCTCAGCCTCGTTGAGGAGGCGCTGGGCTTCTGCCTCGACCGCCGCCCGGATCTTCTCGGCCTCGGCCGCGATCCGCTTTTCCTCGGCTTCCTTCTCGGCCAGCATCACCTCGACGGTCCGGCGGCGCCTCGCCTGCTCGCTCTCGCGCACGGTCTTGACCTGCTCCTCGGCTTCGGCCGCCCGTGCCCGCGCGACCTCGGCCTCGACCTGGGCCGCCGACTGCTCGAGCGACTTCTGGTATAAGAAAATCGCCTTTTCCATCAGCGTGTTCTCGACGTCGCGCTCGCGCTCGATCTCGAGTTTCCGCCGCTCGCGCTCGCGGCCGATCCGGGCCTCGTCCAGACCCCGCTCGGACGCGATCTGGGTGCGCTCGATTTCTTCCCGGGAAGCGATCTCGGCTTCGCGCAACGCCTGGACGCGCGCGACCTCGAGCTGCTCGAGCGAGCGTCGACGCTCCAGCCGTGCCGTCTCGACCGCCTGCTCGCGGGCGACGTCGCGCGTCTCGACGTCGCGCTGGGCGTCGATTGCGGCCTGCCGGACACGGGCATCGGCCGCGGCGCGCTCGGCCTTCTTGGCCGCGAGCTCGATCACGCGGGTCTCTTCGGCGTCCTCGACCGTCTTGCGCCGGTCGATGTCCAACACCTCGCGGCTGCGCTGGGAAGAAATCCGCTCGCGCTCGAGCTTCAGCTCCATCGCGATCCGTGCCCGCTCGACCTGGTCGCGCCGGTCGATGTCGGCGCTCTCGACGAGCTGGTCGCGCGCGATCTCGTGCTGGCGAGTCACCTGCTCGGCCGCGATGCGCTCGGCCGCGAGCGTCTTCTGCTCGGCGATCCTCGCCGCCTCGACCGCCTGGTGAGCCGCGATCTCGGCGGCATCGATCGCCTCGTTGCGCCGGATCTCGAGCGCGCGGATCTCACGGTCGCGCGCGATCCGGTCGGCCGAGGTCTCCTTCTCCTTCTCGATCCGGACCTGCTCGATGATCCGGTTGGCGGCGAGCTCGGCCGACTGGACCGCCTCGGTGCGCGCGATCTCGCGCTGGCGGGTCGCCTGCTGGGCCTCGATCCGCTCGACCGCAAGCCGCATCTCCTGCGCGATCCGGGCCGCCTCGGTCGCTTCGCGGGCGGCGATCGATGCCGCCTCGAGCGCCTTGTCGCGCTCGATCTCGCGACTTCGGGTCGTCTCGTCGCTCGCGATCCGCTCGGCGGCGAGCGTCCGCTCCTGGGCGATTCTGGCCGCCTCGGTCGCCTGCCGGGCCGCGATCTCGGCGGTATCGACCGCTTCATTGCGGGCGATCTCGAGCCGGCGCGTGCGCTCCTCGTACTCGATCCGCTCGGCCGCGAGTTTTCTCTGCTGCGCGATCCTTGCCGCCTCGGTCGCCTCCTTGGCCGCGATCTCGGCCTCCTCGAGCGCCTGGTCGCGCACGATCTGGCGGCTCCGGGTCGCCTCGTCACTCGCGACCCGGTCGACCGCGAGCCGCTTGTCCTGCGCGATCCGGGCCGCCTCGATCGCCTCGCGGGCGGAAATCTCCGCCTGATCGACCGCGCGGTTGCGCGCGATCTCGAGCGTCCGGACCTTCTCCTCCTGAGCGATCCTGGCGCTCTGGGTCGCCTCGGTCGCGGCGATGCCGCGCTCGTCGAGCCGCTGGGTGCGCTCGATCTCGAGCACGCGCGTCTCGCGCTCGGCCGCGATCCGCTCGGCGGCCAGAATCTTTTCCCGCGCGATGCGGGCAGCTTCGGTCGCCTGGCTGGCCGCGATCTCGGCTTCCTCGAGCGCTCGCGTGCGCGCGATCTCGAGCACGCGGGTGCGCTCGTCGGACGCGATCCGATCGGCGCTGATCGTCGCTTCCTCGGCGATCTTGAGCTTCTCGGTCGCCTCGCGGGCCGCGATCTCGGCCTGCTCGACGGTCCGCCTGCGCTCGATCTCCCGCCTTTGCGTCTCCTCCTCGTTGACGATCCTGGCCTCGGCGACCGCGCGCTCCTGCTCGATCCGGGCGCGCTCGGTCGACTCACGGGCGGCGATCGTGCTCTCCTCGATCGCCCGGACCTGCTCGATCCGCGCCCGCTCGATCTTCTGGCGCGAGGCGATCTCGGCCGCCTCGATCGCCTCGGTGCGGTCGATCTCCTGGCGCCGGATCTCGCGCTCGGACGCGATCCGGGCCTGGCTGATCGTCTGCTCGTTGACGATCCGGCGCTTCTCGATCTCCTCGCGCGCCAGGATCTGGGCGTGCTCGGCCTCGGTCTCGCGCTCGGCCCGCTCGCGCGCGACGTGAGCGCGCTGGGCAGCGCGCAGGGCCTCGACCATGCGCTGCTGGTCGAGGCGGGCGGTCTCGCTGTCCTGCTCGATCGCGAGCGCCTGCTTCTCGGCCTCGAGGTTGCGCGTGCGGATCCGGATCATCGAGTCCTGCTCGATGTCGTTCCGGAGTTTTCTCCGGTCTTCGATGCTCTCGATCAGCTTGGTCAGACCTTCGGCATCGAAGCGGTTCGAGGGGTTGAAGTACTCGAGGTCGGTCTGGTCGATGTCGCGGATCGCGACCGATTCCAGCTCGAGCCCGTTCTGGGTCAGCGCATCGGCGGCCTCGGCCTTGACCCTTCGGACGTAGTCGCTGCGCTGCTCGTGCATCTCCTCCATGGTCATCTCGGAGGCGGCCGAGCGCAGCGCCGAGATGAATTTTCCGGACAGGAGCGCGAGCAGGCGCTCCTGCTCCATGGTCCGGCGGCCGAGCGTCGAGGCCGCGGTCGAGACCGCCTTCACGGTCGGCGCCACCCGGACGTAGAAATCGGCCTCGACGTCGACCCGCATCCGGTCCTTGGTGATCAGGGCGCCGTCCTTGGCGCGCGTCACCTCCATCTGCAGGACGTTCATGTTGACCTGCGTGATGTCGTGGATGATCGGCCAGACGAACGCGCCGCCGTCGATCACGACCTTCTCGCCGAGGAAGCCCGTGCGCACGAACGACAATTCCTTGGTCGAGCGCCGGTACAGCCAGTTCATGACCACGTACACGATCGCGACCACGATGACGGCCACGATCAGCCAGAGAATGAGGTCGCCTATCACCTGACCAGCGGTCATCGAACTCTCTCCCATCCCGTGCTACCGCCCTTCGGGCCACTTGAGCCCGGCCGTTGCCCTGTCAGCCGCGGCCGCGACCATCTGCTTGAACTCTCCGGTCTATGAGCGCAGCGCGCTCGAACACCGCCTCAACCTCCTGCCCGCCGCTGCCGCGGCCGGCCGCCGTGCAGCGCGAGGAACGTCTCGACCACGGCGGCTGCGAACGCGGCGTCGTTGACGTGGTGGGGCAGCCGGATCAGCCGGCGCGCGCTGGTCTGGCGGACGGTCGCCTCGAGGGCCCCGAACAACGCCGCGTCGGCGGCCGGATCATGGAACGCCTGGCCCGGCGCGTCGAGCGCGGAGACCCCGCCTTCAGGCAGGAAAAAACGGACCGGCGCATCCATCTGGTTCAGCTTCTCGCCGATCCATCGGCCCATCCGGGCGTTCTCCTCGGGCGTGGTCCGCATCAAGGTCACTTGCGGGTTGTGCTCATACAAGGTCCGGCCGCGGTAACGCTCAGGCACGCTTTCGGGGGCACCGAAATTGACCATGTCGAGCGCGCCGCAGGAACCGACGTAGGGCATGCGGGCGCGGATCATGGCCCCAAACCGGTCTTCAGTCGCCGGGAAGATGCCGCCCATCAGAAGGTCGCAGACCTCGGTCGTGGTGAGGTCGATGACGCCGAGCAGCCGGCCCGAATCGACCAGCGTCTCCATCGCCTGGCCGCCGATGCCGGTGGCATGGAACACCAGGCAGTCGAAGTCCTCGGCCAGCGCCGCGGTCACCTGCTGGACGCAAGGGGTAGTCACGCCGAACATCGTCAGGCCGACCGCCGGCAGCTCGTCGCTCGCGGCGGCGGAGCGCCTGGCCTCCTGGCGCGCCTTGACCATGCCGACCATGGCCGCGGCACCGTTCGCCAGCACCTCGCGCGTGATCGCGTTCAGGCCCTGCACGTCGGCGATCGGGTGCAGCATCATGATGTCGGCCGGCCCGACGTAGCGGCGGACGTCGCCTGAAGCGACCGTCGAGATCAGGATCTTGGGCACGCCCACCGGCAGTTGCCGCATCGCCGGTGCGGCCATCGCCGAGCCGCCCGAGCCGCCGGCCGCGATGATCCCGGCAATCCCGCTCTGGCGCGCGATCCAGGCCTCGAACGCCGTGGCCATGCCGGCGACCGAGCGGCCGCGATCGTTGGTGAACACGGCACTCGGGCCCTGCGGATGGTGGACCGCGAGCTGGTTCGGCGGCACGTCGGCCGAGCTCGCCTTGCCGGAGGTCGACAGGTCGACGAGGCGCGTGCGCAGGCCCGCGTTCTTGATCAGGTCCCGGATGAACCGGATCTCCTGGGACTTGGTGTCGAGCGTGCCCGCGACCAGGACGACCCGTTCGCCGCTGCTCGCGAGCGGACGGAGCGTGGTCGGCGTGCGGGGCGCCGGGGCCGTGGCCGGCAGGCCCGAGACGGTGCGCGCGGCGCGCTCGATCTGCTGCGCCGGCACCGGGGGCGTCCAGCGGGTCGGCAGGCGCGGGTTGGAGATGTAGATCTTCCGTGGGCCCGGGCGGGTCGCGCCCGGCGCCTCGGCCTCACCCGAACCGGCGTCAGCGGCCGAGGCGTCGTCGTCGCTGTGGCGGCCGACGCCGAGCAGGCGCTGCTGCAAATCGCGATCGCCGGCGATCTCGCGCGCGTCCATCACCCGGTCGATCCGGCCGTTGACCATGATCGCGACGCGCTCGGCGACCGCGGTCGCGACGCCGATGTTCTGCTCGATCAGCAAGACCGAGATGTCGCCCTCGTCGCCCAGATGGCGGAGCATCTCCTCGACCTGCTCGACGATCAAGGGCGCCAGGCCCTCGGTCGGCTCGTCCATCACCAGAAGCGTCGGGTTGAGCAGCAGCGCGCGCGAGATCGCGACCATCTGCTGCTCGCCGCCGGACAGCTGGCCGCCGCGGCTGGTCCGGCGCTCGGCAAGCCGCGGGAAGGTCTGGTAGATGCGCTCGACCGACCAGGCGCCCGACCGCAGGTCGCCGGTCATGCGCAGATGCTCCTCGACCGTCAGCGACGGCCACAGGCGCCGGCCCTGCGGCACGTAGCCGATGCCGCGGCGCGCGATCTGGGTGCCGGTGAGGCCGAGGATGCTCTGGCCCGCGAAGCGGATGGCGCCGCCCGCCGCCGGTTGCAGACCCATGATCGTCCGACAGAGCGTGGTCTTGCCCATGCCGTTGCGGCCGACCACCGAGAGCACGCCGCGTCCGAGCGTCAGATCGACGCCCTGAAGCGCGTGCGATCGGCCGTAGTAGACGTTCAGGCCCCGGATCTCGAGCACCGCGGCGGTGCGGCCCGGACCGTCAGCCATGGCCGCCTCCGAGATAGAGCTCCTGGACCTCGGGATCGCTCTCGATCGCCTCGGGCGGCCCTTCCTTGAAGATCCGGCCGTCGTGCATCATCGTGACACTTTCCACGACGCGCAGCGCCACGTCCATGTCGTGCTCGATGATGATGTAGCCGATATGGCCGGGCAGGCTGGTCAGGATGTCGACCAGCTCGCGGCGCTCGGTCGGCGACAGGCCGGCGGCCGGCTCGTCGAACAGGATGAAGCGCGGCGCGCCCGAGAGCGCCAGGGCGATCTCGAGCTGGCGCTGCTGGCCATGCGCGAGTTCTGCCACTTTCTGGTCCTTGACCGCGGCCAGATGAACCGCCTCGACCAGGTCCTCCGCGGCCTGCACCAAGGCGTCGCGCGGCCGCGGCCGCAACAGCGAAAAACGGCCGCGCGAGACGCCGCGACAGGCGAGGTAGACGTTGTCGAGCACCGAGAGGCCCGCGAACAGCAGCGAGATCTGATAGGTGCGGCGCAAACCGCGGCGGATCCGCTCGTGGGGCGGAAACTGCGTAATGTCCTCGCCGAAGAACCGGATCGTGCCCGAGGTCGGCGGGAAATCGCCGGTGACGCAATTGAACAGCGTGGTCTTGCCGGCGCCGTTCGAGCCGAGCACCGCCCGGCGCTCGCCGGGCCGGACGCTGAGGGTCACGTCGTCGAGCGCTGCGAGCGCGCCGAACATCCGGCTGACCCCGCGCAATTCCAGCGCATTCGCGGTGCCGGCCGCGTGCAGGCGCTCGGCGACGCTGGTCGCCATCACCGGCCGCCACCGCCAAGGCTGCTCTGGTGCCGCTGCCAGCGCTCCCGGGCGCGCTCGTACAGGCCGAGCACGCCGTCCGGCGAGAAGAACACGATCAACAGGAAGCCGAGCCCGATCAGCAGCTGGAAGCGCGCGCCGTCGAGCCCGACCGCGACCAGCGCATCGAGCGCGAAGGTTCTGAGCAGCACGTAGATCAGGGCGCCGACGAACGGCCCGATCGGCCGGCCGAGCCCGCCGACCACCGCGATCACCAGGATGTCGATCACCGGGCCGACGCCGGCGGTCCCGGGCGAGACCTGGTTGTTCAGCCAGACCAGAAGGATGCCGCCGATCGCGGCGATCACGGATGCGAACGTGTAGGCGGCGATCCGGTGCGCGGTGACGTTGAAGCCGAGCGCTGCCATGCGGCGGGCATTGTCGCGCGTGCCCTGAAGCGCCAGGCCGAATGGCGAGCGCGAGACATAGAGCACGACGGCATAGCTGACCGCCGCCCAGAACAGCGTGAGGTAGTAGAAAGGCGCGGGGTCGCGCCAGTCGATCCCGAGCACGGTCGGCGGCCGGAGGCCGTTGAAGCCCGTGAAGCCGTTGAAGACCACGTAGTTCTGACGGGTGAAGTAGAAGAAGGCAGCCGCGATCGCGAGCGTGATCATGATCGTGTAGATGCCCGCGGTCCGGACCGCGAGCGCGCCCGAGAACGTGCCGAACAAGGTCGCGATCACGATCGCCACCGGGATCGCCAGCCACCAGGGCCAGGTCAGGCTGATCGTGGTGATCGCGCTCGTGCCGAAGATCGCGAGCATGTAGCCGGCGCAGCCGGCGACCGTCATCTGGACCAGGCTGACCATGCCGCCGTAGCCGGCGAGGAACATCAGGCTCAGCGCGATCATGCCGAGGACGAACGACCAGCCGAAGATCTGGACCAGGATGAAGCTGTTGGCGAACGCCGGCATGATCAGCAGGACGAAGCCCACGACCCAGACCGCGGCTGGAATCCGGCGCAGTCGATCGGCCAGCCGGCGGGTCGCGATGTCGATCGGCGCGCTGGGCTCAGCGAGGCGGGATCGGGCGGTCGCCATGGCTCACCTGGCGCCCATCAGGCCCTGCGGACGGAAGGCGAGCACGAGCACCATGATCAGGAAGGTGAGCACGACCGCGTAGGTCGGGTTGTAGACCGAGCCCAGCTGCTCGGCGAGCCCGATCAGCACGGCGCCGAGCGCGGCCCCCGGGATCGAGCCCATGCCGCCGACGATCACGACGACCAGCGAGGCCAGCAGGAAACGGGTGTCCTCGCCCGGCGCCAGCGACTGGAAGGTGCCGCCGACCACGCCCGCCATGCCGGCGAGCCCGGCGCCGAACGCGAACACCCCGAGGAATACGAGCTGGATGCGCACGCCGGTCGCCGACAGCATCTCGCGGTCGTCGACGCCCGCCCGGATCAGCATGCCGATCCGGGTCCGGTTCAGGACCAGCCACATGCCGATCCCGAGCACGATCGAGGCGGCCAGGATCAGCAGCCGGACCAACGGGTAGGTCAGATAGACCGGCTCGCCCGAGCTGCGCTTGACCGCGGTCACGAAGAAGGTCGTGATCGGCCCGGACAGCCAGGGCGGCGTCAGGACCTGGTAGAAATCGCCGCCCCAGATCCAGAGCATGACGTCGGCGAGCACGATCGAGATCCCGATCGTGACCAGGGTCTGGCGCAGATCCTGGCCCTCCATCCGGCGGAAGACCACGAACTGCAGGACCACGCCGACCAGCGCGATCGCGACGAACGCGGCCACGAAGCTCAGGAGCCAGGACCCGGTCCAGACATTGACCTCGTAGCCGATGTAGCCGCCCAAGAGGTACAAGGAGCCGTGCGCCAGGTTGACGTTGCGCATCAGCCCGAAGATCAGCGTGAAGCCGCTCGCGACCAGGAAGTAGAGGGCGCCGAGCGTGATCCCGTTCAAGACCGCGCTGAGGAAGATCTTCTTGCGGCCGATGGCGTCCTCGAGGCCCTCGGGCCAGACGGCGAAGATCAGCCAGAGCAGCAGGGCGGCGATGATCAAAAGGATCACCGACCTGATCGGATTGCGCTCGATCACGCCCACCATCGCCGCGTCAGGACCCGTGAACTCTGCCGGCCGCTTGGCCGCCGGTCGCCCAGCCTGCGGTCCAAGTCTAGCCGGGCGCCGCCAGGCGCGGCATGTCTGCCAGTCTCATCTCGTGACGGCGTATCGCCTTTTTTGACCGGCACCCGATCAGGCATTCAGGCAGTGCGCGACCCGCCGATAGTCGCTCGGTGCCATGCCGACGTTGGCGGCGAAGAAGCGCGAGAAGCTGCTCTGCGAGGCAAAGCCGAGGCTGAAACCGATGTCGGCGACCGAGCCGTCGCTGGCGGTCAGCGCGTCGATCGCCTTCTCCATGCGCAGCGTGTTGAGGAACAGGTTCGGGGTGAGCCCGGTCTGGCTCCTGAACAGGCGGTAGAAGTGCGGCCGCGACAGCCCGGCCTCGCGGGCGATGTCGTCGAGCTCGATCTCGGCGCCGAGCCGCTGCGCCATCAGCTTGATCGACTTGCGCACCCGGAAATCGGCAAAGCACGGCGACGGCTGCTCGAGCGGGCTCGCCTGCGGCATCCACTGCCAGGTCTGATCGAAGCACTCCTGGGTCAGCTCGTACAGATAGCCATCGAAGATGCCGGGCGGGGCGTCATCGAGCAGCAGCGCCGTGACCTTGTTGACCGAGCGCTGGATGTGGCTCGTCATCTCGACGGCATTGCGGCCGAAGCGCAAAGCCGACTGCGCGCTGCGCCCGAACTCGAGGAACCAGATCGGCTTGATGTAAAGGACCAAAAAAAGCGCGCCGTGCTCCTGATCGCCAGGCAGAAAATTATGCGGCTCCCACGGGTTGACGGCGACCGCCGACCCGGGCGAGAGGCGCTGTGAGCGGCCGGCCACGCCGACGCACGCCGGCATGCCGTGGACCAGGAACGTCAGGTGGCCCTCGCGATGGGCATGCGTCGTCATCGGCCGATTCAGGCGGTAGAGCGTCGCACGACCGAACCGGCCATGGTAGATCGACACGGCAGTGCTCATGCACGCCACCCTGATCATTCTTGCTTTTCTGGACCGGGATGATCCGGTTTTGTGGTCTGTTTGGCAAGATTGAATCACCGGGATCGGTCGGCGACGAGATTGCAGGTGAAGCGCGCCCGGCCGGACCGCGGGACGGCAGGCATCCCTCAAAATGCCGCCCGCATCAGCTCCAGGTAATCCTCGCCGCGGGCGCGCCTCGGGTTGGTGCGGCTGGCCGGATCGCGCTCGGCCTCCGGGGCAGCGCGCTCGAGCGCCGCGAGGTCGAGGCCGAGCGCGCCGAGCGAGCCCGGCAGGCCGAGCCGCCGGGCGAGCCGCACCAACTGGTCCGCGAGATCGGCGCGGCGGCCGAGGCCCAGCGCCCGTCGGATCGCGGCATAGCGGTCGCCGACCGCCGGCGCGTTGAACTCGATCATGTAGGGCAGGAGCACGGCGTTGAGCGTGCCGTGATCCAGCTCGTGGCCCTCGAGCGCGCCGAGCGCATGGCTGATCGCGTGCACGCCGCCCAGGCCCTTCTGCAGCGCCAGCGCGCCGTTCAGGGCCGCGGCCATCATCTCGCGGCGGGCCGTGAGATCGCGCCCGCACTGGACCGCCCGCTCGAGATGGCGGCCGACCCGTCCGATGCCATCGAGCGCGATGCCGTCGGCGGGCGGGTTGTAGGCCCTGGCGATGAAGGTCTCGATGCAATGGGTGAGCGCATCCATGCCGGTGCCGGCGGTCAGCGCCGGCGGCAGGCCGAGCGTCAGGGTCGGATCGCAGATCGCGACCTTCGGGATCAGATGCGGGCTGCACAGCCCGAGCGTCCGCCCGTCGTCGAGCACGACGGCGGCGGTGCAGATCGCCTCGGCGCCGCTGCCGGCGGTCGTCGGGATCGCGATGATCGGCGGCAGGAGGTCGCGGATCGGGCCGAGCGGGCCGCTGCCCGCCGCAAAGGCGCAGACCGGACCGCCATGGCTGACCAGCAGCGCCGCGACCTTCGCAAGACCGATCACGGTCGCGCCGCCGAGCGCGATCAGCCCGTCGCAGCCATGGTCCCGGTACAGCTCGGCGAGCCGCACGGCGGCGGCCTCCAGAGGTCGTCTCGGACTGTCGGTGAACAGAACCGGCGTCGTGGCTTCAGGCAGCGTGTCCCGGACCCGCTCGAGCAGCCCGGCCTCGGCGACCCCCCGGTCGGTCACGATCAGCGGGCGGCCGATGCCGAGAGCGCCGAGCTCGGCGGGCAGCGCCTCGTCGACGACGCCGTCGGCAAAATGAATGCGCGTCACATAGGTGATCAGCGACATTGGGTGCCGGTGCGGCTCCCGGCGCGAGGCCCGCGCCAAGCGGGGAACGTCAGCCGATGCCGGCGGGCGAGCCGGCCGGTTCGTGAAGCCCCCGACCGGGCGGCACGAGGATGCGCGCCGCCCGGTCGTGGTTCAGACGATCAGTAGGAGGTCTTGCAGGGTGGGTTGTCGCGGCTGGGCGTGCCGATCTTCCTGAACGTGTCCTCGTCGTAGCCGAGCGTCTGGTTGACGTTCGGGACCACTTCGACGACCTGGCTGACCAGGTTGCCGTCCGCGCCCTCGACGACCTCGGTGACGAAGTTGGTGCCGATCGCCTGCCGGTTGTGGTCGAGCTTGATCTCGCCGTTGGGCGCGTCGAGCACGAGGTTGCGCAGCGCCTCGCGGAACTTCGCGTGCCCCTGGCTGAGGTCGCCGCCGACCGCGTCGAGGGCCTTGAACACCGCGGTCGCCGAATTGTAGTAGTTGGTCGCCAGCAGCGACGGGCCGGCGAAGCGCTTCTCGGGCGGGAACGCGTCCTGGTAGGCCTTGACGAACGCCTGCCATTTCGGGTTGTCCCAGGTGTCGGCCTGGCCGCTCGCGGCGACCGTGCCGATCAGCCGCTCCTTGGCGGTGCCCTTGGACGACAGGACCGTCTGGTCGACCATGATGCTGCCGCCGATCAGCTTGGCGGTGCCGCCGGCCTGCACGTACTGGTTCAGGAAGTTGACGGCATCGCCACCGCCGAGGCCGAGATAGATCGCGTCGACGTCGTCTGGCAAGGCTGCGATCACCGAGGCGAAATCCTTGGTGCCGAGCGGCACCCAGAACCGGTCGCTCACCTCGCCGCCCGCGGCGCAGAACTCCATCACGAGGCCGAACACCTGCGTGTAGACGAAGGAGTAGTCCTCGCCGATCGTCGCGATCGTGCGATAGCCCTTCTTATCGTAGATATACTTGCCGAGCCCGGCCTGCCATTGAGCGCCGTCGAGGTTGAAGCGGAAGAAGTTGTCGCACGGGGTGACGAAGGTGGTCTCCTGGGCGCCCGAGCCGGCGTTGACGAAGGTCATCTGGGGCTGGGTCTTGCAGTAGTCGCGGACCGCGATGCCCTCGGAGCCCGACAAGGGGCTGATCACGACGTCGACCTTGTCCTGCTCGACGAGCTTGCGGACCGCGCGCACCGCCGAGTCCGGGCTCGCGTCGGTCGACGCGACGATGATCTCGAGCGGCCGGCCGGCGACCTCCTTGTTCCACTCGCGGACCGCCACCTCGATGCCGCGCATGCCGTCCTCGCCGAGCACCGTGTAGGTGCCCTCGAGCGTGGCCGTCACGCCGATCTTGAGCGGCTCGGCCGCCTGCGCCGCCGCGGTGGCGAAGAGAATGCACGTGGCCGTCGCGGCCAGAAAGCCCCTGGTCATGTTGCCAGCCTCCCATTGATTCGGCACTGAAGCTAGACTACGCGCGCAGCACGCCGCTTGTCACCGCGCGGCCCGGGTTTGACCGAGAGTATCTTTATTGCCCGCCGCCGCGCCAACGATGGCCCCCGGTCGATGGCATACGTAAGGGGGCCGAAATGTGGCAAGGTCCCGGGCAGGCCCAAAGGATACCGATGGAGGCAGCGCGATGAACGAGGTCGAATGCGTCCTCGATGCCAGGTCGATCCTGGGCGAGGGCGCGCTCTGGGACGTGCGCGACGGCGTGCTCTGGTGGGTCGACATCAAGGCCCGCGAGATCCATCGCTTCGATCCGGCGAGCGGACGGGACGCGTGCTGGCGGGCGCCGGAGGACGTCGGATCGCTCGCGGTGCGCCAGAAGGGTGGCCTGGTCGTCGCCATGGCGTCGGGCTTCCACTTTTTCGATCCCACGACCGGCCGCTTCCAGGCGATCGCCGATCCCGAGCCGGATCGCCCGGAAAACCGCTTCAACGACGGCAAGCCTGACCGGCGCGGCCGGTTCTGGGCCGGCACCATGCACGATCCGGAGACGACGGCCTCCGGCGCCCTCTACCGCCTCGACCCCGATCTCGCCTGGCAGAAGATGGTCGAGGGCGTCACCGTCTCGAACGGTCTCGCCTGGAGCCCCGCAGGCGACGTGATGTACTACGCCTGCAGCAGCGCGCGGACGGTCTGGGCGTTCGAGAGCGACCCCGACAGCGGCAAGGTCGGCAGGCGGCGCGTGTTCATCGACACGACGGCACTTGGCGGCGCGCCCGATGGCGCGACGGTCGACGAGGAGGGCTGCTACTGGCTGACGCTGCCGGGCGCCTGGAAGGTCGCCCGCTACGATCCCAAAGGTCGGCTGATGCGGACCATCGAATTGCCGGTCGAGCTGCCGACCTGCGCGGCGTTCGGAGGCCAGGACCTCGATGTCCTGTACGTGACCACGTCCCGCTTCAATCGCACCGAGGCGCAGCTTGCGAGCCAGCCGCTCGCCGGCGGCCTGTTCGCGCTCGAGGCCGGCGTCAGGGGCCTCCCCGAAGCCCGCTTCCCCGGCTGATCCAGCGTCAGCCCATGGTCCCGAGCCGGCCCGACGTGGCGCGCCGCACTACGAGACCCAGCGTGCCGGCGGCGATGATCAGCGCGCCCGTGGCGACGTCGCCGATGTCCTGCGAGAAGCCGAGCAGGACCAGGCCGCTGGTGATCATGCTGATGATCAAGGCACCGATCAGGCTGCCGTAGATCGTGCCGCGGCCGCCGGTCAGCGCGACGCCGCCGACGATCACGGCGCCGATCACGCGGAACTCGAAGCCGGTGCCGGTGGTCGGCTCGGCGACCCGCAGATAGCCGAACAGCAGCGCGCCGATCAGACCGCAGAGCGCGCCGGTCAGGATGAAGGCCGCGAGCTTGAGGCGGTCGGTGTCGATGCCGGCGAACCGGGCGGCCTCGAGATTGCCGCCGGTGGCGTAGAGGTGATAGCCGAAGCGCGTGCGCGCCAGGATCAGGCCGCCGATCGCCATGATCGCCAGCATCCAGACCACGTGCCAGGGCACGACGCCGAACAGCTCGCCGCCGGTGAACGCGTAGAAGGGCGTCCGGCCGCGGGTGGTCAGCGGGCGCTCGCCGCTCGCGATCAGGGCAGCGCTCCGGTAGGCGACCAGCATCGCGAGCGTGACGATGAACGACGGGATCCCGATCCGGGTCCGGATCAGCCCGTTGATGGCGCCGGTCAAGGCCCCAAGCGCGGTCACCAGGACCATCGCGAGCCACGGATTGAGCCCGACCACGACGACCAGAAGGCCCATGATCACGTTCAAAAAGCCGAACACCGAGCCGACCGACAGGTCGATCTCGCCGGCGATCAAAAGGTAGGTCATGCCGACGGCGACGATGCCGATCAGCGACGTGTTGCGCAGGATGTTGACCAGGTTGAACTCGGTCAGGAAGGTCCTGGTGGTCAGGGAAAAGAATGCGAAGATGACCAGCGCCACCAGCGTGATCGCGACGCTCGGGTTGCCGGACAGCCGCTGCCAGATGGTCGGCCCGGCCGCCGGCGCCGGGTCCGCGATCGGATCGTCGAGCCCATCCTCGCCCGGCGCCAACGCCGCCGGCCTCTGATCGCCGTTCATCCCGCGCCGCCCGCCTCACAGCATCTCGACGCCGACGATCATCTTGACGATCTCGTCCGGGGCGGTCGCATGCTTGTCCCGGACCCCGACCCGGCGGCCGTGGCGCAGGACCAGGATGCGGTCGGCGACCGAGAACACGTGGCGCATGTTGTGGCTGACGATCAGGACGCCGGCGCCGGCGGCCTTGAGACGCAGGATCAGATCCAGGACCTTGCGCGATTCCCGGACGCCGAGTGCTGCGGTCGGCTCGTCCATGATGATCACGCGGCCGTGCTGCGCGGTCGCCCGGCCGAGCGCGATCGACTGGCGCTGGCCGCCGGACAGCTGCCCGACCTCGGCGGTCAGCGAGGGGATGTTGACCCGCAGCTCGCGCATCACCCGACGCGCACCCTCGAGCATCTTCTTGCGGTCGACGAAGAACCGGTGGCGGACGGGCTCGCGGCCGAGGTAGAGGTTGGCCGCCACGTCGCGCATGTCGACCAGGGCAAGGTTCTGAAACACGGTCGCGATGCCGAGCTCGCGCGCCGCGTGCGGGTCGGTGATCCGGATCGGTCGGCCGCCGACCTCGAGCGCGCCGCGATCCGGCTGATGGACGCCGCTCAGGATCTTGATCAGGGTCGACTTGCCGGCGCCGTTGTCGCCGACGATCGCCAGCACCTCGCCTTCGAACAGGTCGATGTCGACGTCCTCCAAGGCGCGGACGTGAGCGAAGCTCTTCGACAGTCCCCGGGCCTGCAGGTAGGGACCCGCCGCTGCGCTCGCAGCCTCTTCGGGAGCCATGACGGTCCTCGCGCTTGCGGGGAGCGGAGCAGGGCCCCGCTCCCCTCGTGGGCGCCTCAGGCGAAGCCGTATTCGCGCGCCTTGGCCAGCCAGACGTCGGTCCGTGCCTTGACCCGCTCGAGGTCCTTGTCGAGCACGACCTCGCCGCCGGTGTGGATGTCGAGGTAGGGGTAGCCGCGCTCGATCTGGACCCAGGCGCCGGCCGCGCACTGGAAGCCCATCACGTAGAACTGCTGGTCGATCCCCCACTGCACCCAGCCTTCCTTGATCTGCTGCTGGTGGGCCGGCGGGATGTCGGTCGAGCCGACCGCGATCGCGCCCGGCTTGATGCCGCGCTCCTTGAGCGCCTGGACGATCGGGTTCGGGTTGCCGGTGCCGATCGCCGCGACCAGATTGTCACCCTTCTCGTCGATCTGGGCAGTCCATTTCTGGATCGATTCGGTCAGCTCGCCGAAGCTGCTGTCGGGGAACGCCTCGAAGGTGTAGGTGGTGCCGTTGGCCGCATTGTACTGCTCGATGCCGAGCTTGCTGCCGTTCTGGCGCTTGTCGATCGAGGTCGAGCCCGGATTGCCGTTGCCGAGCACGATCACGCCCTCGGTCTTGCCGGTCAGCTCCTGGGCGAAGGTCGCAGCCTCGGTGCCGTTGAGGATGCCGGCGTTGAACTCGTCCTGGTTGATGATGTGCAGGCCGAGCCCGTCGGCCTCCTCCTGGATGCCCTGATCGGTGATCATCATCGTGATGCCCTGATCCAGGCCACGCTCGAACGGCTGGACGAGGCCGACGCTCTCGAGCGAGGTCGCGATCACGTTGGCTTCGGCGGCGATCGCGTTGTTGACCTGCTCGGCGTGGTTCTGCACCGAGTAGACCGGGTTGCCGATCCGCTGGTAGGTCCAGCCGACCAGCTCGCAGAAGTCGCGGGCGCCGACCTGGAACGCGAGGTCCCAGTCGCCGAGCGCCTGCGGCACCCAGATGAACTTGCGCGCCGGGCCGGCCTGCGCCAGCGCCTCGACCGGCAGGCCGAGCGCGCCGGCGGCCATGGCGGCGGCCGCCGCCCGGGTGCCGCCCAGCAGGAGGCCCCGTCGATCAGTGGTATGGTCGCGCAACATCCCCAGTCTCCCCTTGGTTGATCGTCCGCCGGTCACAGATCGGCCCGGCTGAGCCGGCTGCCGGCGCCGTGGCGGACCAGCAGGTCGAGCCCGGCCGCGACCAGGATCACCGCCCCGGTCGCGACGCCGTCCCAGAACTGCTTGACCCCGATCAGGATGATGCCGCTGGTCAGCATGCTCAGGATCAGGACGCCGACGAAGCTGCCGAAGATCGTGCCGCGGCCACCGAACAGCGCGACCCCGCCGATGATGATCGCCGCGATCACCTGCAGCTCGAGGTTGACGCCCGCGCTCAGCGGCGCAAGCCCGACCCGGCCGAACAGCATGGCCGCGGCGAGCCCGCAGAGCCCGCCCATCAGCACGAAGCAGGTGAGCTTGACCCGCCTCGTGTCGATGCCGTTGTTGCGCGCCGCCTCGACGTCGCCGCCGGTGGCATAGACGTCGCTGCCAAACTTGGTCCTGGCGAGCACGATCCCGCCGATCACCATGACGACCGCCATCGCGACGAACAGGTTGGGGATCGGCGTGCCCGGGAAGTCGGCGCGGATGACCTGGTAGAACGCGAGGTCGGTGTTCTTGGCCGGGATCGGATAGCCGCTCGAGACGGTATTGGCGGCGCCGCGCAGAAGCGCCAGCATGCCGAGCGTCGTGATGAACGACGGCAGCCCGACGCGGGTCACCAAAAGACCGTTGATCGCGCCGATCGCGAGCCCGATCAGGATCACGACGCCTGCGCACAGCCAGGGATCGATCCCGAGCCGCTCCTCCTGGAACGACATCAGGATCAGGAGAAAACCGTAGTGCGAGCCGATCGAGAGGTCGAGCTCGCCGGCGACGAACAGATAGGTCATGCCGACCGCGAGGACGCCGAGGATCGCCGCCCGGCGCGCGATGTCGATCAGATTGTTCTCGCTCAGGAAGCGGGGGCCGAGCAGCGCGAACACCGTGAACAGCACCACGGCCACGATCAGGATCGCGACGTCGCGGTTGGCGAGCAGGCGGCCCGCGAGCCCGCCGCCCGTGGCCCCCCCGGCGGCGCCGTCCGGCTCGGCCTCGAGCGCTTCGCGCACCACCTCGTCGGCGGCCTCGAAGCGGTCGTCCGCCGCTGGCGATGGGTCGGCCATGGCCTCTTCGCCGAAGCCTCGCGTCAGCGCCCGAAGGCAGCGCGTGCGGCCGCGACCGCGGCGTCGGCGCCGCCCGCCAGCAGCTCGACGTCCGAGGTCAGGAGCGTCAATCTGGCGCCGCGCTCGATCCACTCACGCTGCCGCTCGAGCGGCAGCGTGATGCCGGTGCAGACCGCGACGCCCCGCGCCTTGGCCGCGCTCAGGATCTTGTCGATCGCGCCCCGCACCACCGGGTGATCGTGCTGGCGGAGCAGACCCGCGCTGCCGGAGAGGTCGTTCGGGCCGATGCAGAGCGCGTCGACACCCTCGACCGCCAGGATCTCCTCGACCGCTTCGGCCGCGCCGAGGTTCTCGATCTGCGGGATCACGATCGTCGCCGCATTCGCGCCCGCGACGTAGGCGTCGAGATTGCGGCCATAGTCGGATGCCCGGCGCGGGCCGAAGCCGCGGATGCCGTCCGGCGGATATCTGGCCGCGGCGACCAGGGCGCGGGCTTCGGCCGCGCTCCGGACCATCGGGGCGAGCACGCCGTCGGCGCCGACGTCGAGCGCCTGCTTGACGTGGACCTGATCGTTCCAGGGCACGCGCACGATCGGCACGGTCGGCGCACCGCGGAAGGCCATCAGCGTGGTCTGGAGCGATTCCAGCGACCAGGGCGCATGCTCGGTGTCGATCAGGATGTAGTCGAAGCCGGCCCCGGCCATGATCTCGGCGACCGCCGGATCGGTGATCGACAGCCAGGCGCCGAGCGCGGTCGCACCCTCCCGCAGGCGGCGCTTCAGGTCGAGGGCACGCTCCGACATCGATGGCTCTCCCTAAGGTGTCAGGACTTCGGGGTTGAGGACGTAGCCGGGACCGGGGTCCTGGCCGCAAAGGATCGCCTGGATGCTGGCGACGCAGCGCTCGCCCATCAGGCGCTCGGCGGCCTCGTCCATGCCGGCGGCATGGGGCGCCAGCAGCACGTTCTCGAGGTCGAGCAGCGG
The DNA here is from genome assembly GCA_963757395.1 of uncultured Alphaproteobacteria bacterium. Classification (GTDB taxonomy): domain Bacteria; phylum Pseudomonadota; class Alphaproteobacteria; order Geminicoccales; family Geminicoccaceae; genus DATAOG01. The sequence continues at coordinate 176,211 of CAVWRK010000014.1, read as the reverse complement.
CGAGCCCGCGGGCGGCTCGGCCTCGAACACGTCGAGGCCGGCACCGGCGAGCCGGCCGGCGGTCAGCGCCTCGTACAGCGCCGCCTCGTCGATCAGCCCGCCGCGCGCGGTGTTGATCAGGAAGGCGCCGGGCTTCATCAAGGCAAGCTCGCGCCGCCCGATCAGATGACGGGTCTCGGGCGCCAGCGGCGTGTGCAGCGAGACGACGTCGGCCCTGCGTAGCAGCTCGTCCAGAGCGACCAGCTCGATCCCGTTGGCCGCGGCGAAGGTCCGGTCGGCCAGCGGATCGGTCGCCAGCAGCTGCATCTCGAACGCCGCGCAGCGGCGCGCCATTGCTTTGCCGATCCGGCCGAGGCCGACGATCCCCATGCAGCGGCCCCAGAGTCCGGGATGGAAGCTGCAGCCCCAGCCCCGGCCCGCGACCCTCGCGTGGTGCGGCAAAAGCTCGAGCGCGAGACCGAGCGCCAGCGCGAAGGCGTAGTCGGCGACGCTCTCGTGGTTGGTGCCGAATGCCATGGCCACGGCGACCCCGTGGCGGGTCGCGGCGTCGACGTCGACCCGGTCGTAGCCGACGCCGAAGCGGGCCACGACCTTGAGCTCGGGCGCCGCGGCGAACACCCGCTCGCTGTACACCTCGCCGCCGGCGATGGTCGCGACCGCGCCCGGCAGACGCTCGATCAGCTCGGCCTCGCTCAAAAGCCGGTCCTTCTCGTTCATGACGATCTCGAATCCGGCCGCGCGCAACGGCGCCAGGAACCCCGCCGGTCGTCCGTGAAGCTGCTGGATGTTGCAGAGGACCCTGCTCAAGATCGCTGGCTCCCTGGTCGTGGTTTCTTCTACGGCACTTGGCCGCGATCCAGCACTATCGCAGGCGCCGCGGGATTGTAAAATAGGCTTGGTGGCCATGCCGGCCCTTGCATCGGACGTCGGCCCCAGCTGCGCGAGGTCGAGGCCCTGGACGGCGCCGGGCAGGTGTTGCCGATCCCCAGCAGCAGCCGTCATCGCCGCCGCAAAGCGAGGTACCAAACTTCAGGTTCGGTCCACGAGCAGTTTGAATCGACGCAGTGTCAGTGCGAATTCCAGCAGGGGCCGTCAAGGACGCAGTCGCGATGGTTCAATTGACTTATCCCGGTGTCTACATCGTCGAAAAACCGGGCGGCCACCCGAGGCCGCGGCCCCGTCGCATCAGGAGCCTGAGGCAACCCCGTCGTCCGGCGACAACAGCTCCCTGAGCACGGCCGCCGCGGCCTCGATGTCGTCGCGCAGGGCCACGCGCGCCGCGCGGCCGTCGCCTCGCGCCAGCGCCGCCCGCATCTCCTGGTGGCAGCGGTTGGCCGTGCGCCAGTTGCCCTTGGCGTGCAGCAGATCGAAGTAGGGGCTGATCTGCAGCCAGAGCGACTCGATGATCGCGAGCAGCGTGTCCGAGCCCGCGGCGCGGTAGACGGTGAAGTGGAAATCCCGATTGGCCGGCACGAAACGCTTGCGGTCCTTTGCGGTCGCCGCCTCTGCCATCTGCGCGATCAGCCGGTCCAGGCGCTCGATGTCGCCGGCACTGACATTGGGGGCCGCCCATTCGGCGGCCAGCCCCTCGACCTCGAGCCGCACCCGGCGCAGATCGCTCAACCGCTCGAGCGTCAACGGGGCGATGCCGACCGAGCGGCCCGCGATCACGGTCAGCGCCTTCTCGGCGGTCAGCCGGTGCAGCGCCTCGCGCACCGGCATGGCGCTGACGCCGAAGGCATCGGCCAGGCTCTGGATCGTCACGCTCTGGCCGGGCTCGATCTCGCCATCGAGAATCAGCTCCCTGATCTGACGGTAGATCTGATCGAGGACCGTCGCCTTCGCCACCGGACGGATGGGCAGGCTGCGCTTTTGGATCAGGGTTGCCATGGCCGGATCGCTGCAAAAGCCTCCTGGCGACGGGACCGGAGTCGAGGGTAACGAGGTTGCCTCACCAATCGATCTGTGATCTATGATCAAAACCACGGTGTGGTCAATCGCCACGCCCGGAAAACACGGGCGGCCGGCACCTTTGTGGTGCTGCGGCGAGCTCTCAGCAGGGGAGGCCAAAACACATGCGGACGCACAGCTGGCTGACGGTGCCTGTCGCTCTGGCGATGCTGGCCGGCGCGGCCACCCAGGTCGATGCTCAGGACAAGAAGTTCAAAATTTTCCTGTCCATGAGCTACATCGGCAACGACTGGCAGGCCGAGGCCGCCAACATGGTCAAGGCGATGGCGGCGCATGCGGAGTTCCGGGACAAGGTCGATCTCCAGATCCAGGTCGCCGGTCCCAACGCGCAACGCCAGATCCAGCAGATCAACTCGATGGTCCAGGCCGGCGCGGACGCGATCGTGACCTTCCCGATCTCGCCGACGGCCCTGAACAACGTGGTCAAGAACGCCTGCGCTCAGAATGTCGTGGTGTTCGCCTACGACGCCGAGATCACCGAGCCCTGCGCCTACAACACCCACATCGATCAGGAGGAAGCCGGCCGGGTCACCGCCGAGTGGCTGGTCGACAAGCTCGGCGGCAAGGGTGACATCGTCGTGATCACCGGCGTGCCCGGCACCTCGGTCGACACGCTCCGGACCAAGGCCGCCAAGGAGGTGTTCGCCAAGCACCCCGACATCAAGATCGTGGCCGAAGCGGTCGGCATGTGGAGCCAGGCGGTCGCGCGCACCGAGCTCTCGAAGATCCTGGCGACCCGCTCCTGGGACGACATCAGCGGGCTCTGGATGCAGGTCGGCTGCTATACCGCCAACGCGATGCAGCTCGAGTCTGGCAAGAAGCCCGAGCAGCTGCTTCCCTGCGCCGGCGAGGGTGCCAACGGCGGGCGCATCCAGATGCTGCCGCAGGGCACCGAGGTCGAGGGCGCCGACTGCCCCTATTGCCCGCTCGGCGCACCGCGCATCTCCTACGCCTCGCCGCCCTATTCCGGCGGCCTCGCCCTGAAGCTCGCCGTCGACATCCTCGAAGGCAAGCAAGTGGCCAAGACCACCATCCTGCCGCTGCCGATCGTGACCAACGACACGATCAAGCTCTGCGTCGAGGGCACCTGGGACGAGATGAAGGGTGGCTGCAACGCGTTCCAGCCGTCGATCGTGCCGAACCCCGGCTGGTTCGCCTCGATCTTCTCCGAGCAGACGCCGGAAATCGGCTTGGAGGCAGCCCTGGTCGGTCAACCCGAGGTGAAGTGATCCAGCCCGCCGGGGCGGCCGGTTGCAAGGGCCGGTCGCCCCCCTTGCCCGATCCCTTCAGGTAGGACCGCCGCGCTGGACGCTACTTCCGCCATATCGGTCGAGGGCATTCGCAAGGCGTTCGGGGCGACGGTCGCTGCAGAGGACGTGTCGTTCGCCGTCTCGGACGGCCAGATCCATGCCCTGCTCGGTGAGAACGGCGCCGGCAAGTCGACGATCGTCAAGCTGCTCTCGGGCCTGATCCAGCCGGACGCCGGCACGATCCGGATCTTCGGTGAGCCGGTGCGGCTCGCAAGCCCGCGCGCCGCGCACCGGCTCAGCATCCAGACGGCCTTTCAGGAGATGACGCTGGTCGGGGATCTGACCGTCCTCGACAACATGCTGCTGCCCTACGCGCCGGTGAACCGGCTGGGCCTGATCCGGCGGCGGCGCGCGGAGGCGCAGGTCCGCGAGCACTTCGCAGCGCTCGACCTCGACGTCGATCTGTACGACGAGGTGCGCGACCTCGACCTCGCCCTGCAGCAACGGATCGAGATCGCGCGCGCGGTCTTCCGCAAGCCGCGCATCCTGTTGCTCGACGAGCCGACCTCGAGCCTGTCCGGCCGCGACATCGACTGGCTGGGCGCGATCATGAGCCGGCTCAAGGCCGACGGCGTCACGATCGTCTTCATCTCGCACCGGCTGCCCGAGGTCCGCCGTTTCTGTGACCACCTGACCGTGCTGCGCAACGGCCGCGACATCGCCACGAAAAGCGTCGCCGAGGTCGACGACGACGAGGTGATCCGGATGATCATCGGCCGCTCGCTCGCCCAGACGTTCCCGCCGCGGCCGGCGGATGCGAGCCCGGGACCTGCCGTGCTGAGCGCCACGAACCTGGCTGCCGGCCGCCTCAGGGACGCGAGCTTCACGCTCCATCAGGGCGAGATCCTGGGCGTCGCCGGGCTGCAGGGCATGGGCGAGCTCGAGCTGTTCCTTGCGTGCTTCGGCATGATCGAGCTCGACCAGGGCCAGCTCGCGGTCGATGGCAAGCCGGTCAGCATCGTCACGCCGAAGGACGCGGTGCGGGCCGAGATCGGCATCAGCCTGGTGCCCGAGGACCGCAAGAGCGAGGCTCTGTTCCTCAAGCTCAGCGGCCGGCACAACGCCTCCTTGCCGGTCATCGAGCGCTTCACGCGCGCGGGTCTGGTCGACCTGCCGGCCGAAAGCGCGGCGGTCGCCCGCGTGTTCGACCTCGTTCAGGTCGATCAGCGCGCGCTCTGGACCCGCGTCGGGGCGTTCTCAGGCGGCAACCAGCAAAAAATCGCGATCGCCAAGTGGCTGCTGGCCGAGAGCCGGATCCTGCTGCTGTTCGATCCGACCCGGGGAATCGACGTCGGCACCAAGCACGAGTTCTACGTGCTGATGCGGCGCTACGCGGCCGCCGGCGGGGCGATCCTGTTCTATTCGACCGAGATCCCGGAGCTCGTGAACCTCGCCGACCGCGTGCTGATCATGTACGGCGGCCGCGCCGTCCAGCAGATCGAGGCGGACGCGCTCAGCGAAGAGGCGATCATGCGCGCGACGCTGGGTGGAGGCGGCGGGGTCCTGGAGCACGCCTCATGATGGCGACCTCCGGCCTCGCCCGCCCGTCCCAAGGCTCGATGCGGCGCCTGCGGCTCGGCCGCCATCGCGGCCTGCTGATCGCGATCCTGGTCTTCGTGATCCTGTTTTTGATCGTCGATTGGATCAGCCCCGGCCCGATTTCCTATTTCGAGATCAGCTTCCTCTCGAGCGGCGGTGCCACGCTCGCGATCGCGGCCATGGGCGAAACGCTGGTGATCCTCTCCGGCGGCTTCGATCTGTCGGCTGGCGCTGTCATCTCGCTGGTCAACATCGTCCTCGCCTCGAACATGCAGGACGGTCCGGGGTCCATCCTGCTGTGGTGCCTGGCCGGCGTCGGGATCGGCATGGCGACCGGCGCCTTCAACGGCTTCTTCGTCGCCTTTTTGCGCCTGCAGCCGATCGTGGTCACGCTCTCCACGATGTTCATCGTGCAGGGCCTGACGTTGCTGGTGCTCGACAAGCCCGGCGGGCTCATTCCCCCCGATCTCACGACGCTGCTCACGGGCGATGCCATCGAGGGCCTGCTGCCGATGCCGCTGGTCCTGCTCGCTGCGCTATTGCTGCTCTGGCTGCTGATCAAGAACTCGCGCCTCGGCGTCGCGATCTACGCGGTCGGCGGCGATCCCGAGGCGGCGGCCGGTGCCGGCGTGCGCCAGGCCCTCGTGCTGTTCGCCGTCTACGTGATGGCGGGGGGCCTATATGGGCTGGCCGGCGTGTTCGTCAGCGCCCAGACCGGCAGCGGCGACCCGCTTGATCGGCAATCCGATGCTGCTCCAGATCTTCGCCGCCGTCGTGGTCGGCGGCACCCGCCTCGGCGGCGGCCGCGGCGGCCTCGCGGGCTCCGTGTTCGGCGCCTACATCCTGATGATTGTCGTCAACATCCTGCTGGTCCTGAACGTCTCGGCCTACTACAGCACGGTCGCCGAGGGCACGATCCTGATTCTCGCGGTGCTCGCCGCCTCGATCAGCCGCGATTCCAACCTCGTCCACTACCTGCGCGAGGGCTGGACGCGGTTCGGGGCATGGCGTGCCGGCACGCTTCCAGGCCAACGCTTCGGCGAGGCGCGCCACCTGCGCCTTGAGAGCGGCATCGCGGCCCCACGCCAGCATGCCGCAGCACCACCGTTCTGGGTCCGCCACCGCGAGGCGCTGACCTACGCGCTGCCGGCCTATGTCTGCTTCATCGCGGTCGTGCTCGTGACCCAGCTGGTCGCCGGCCACGCCCTGTTCAGCGGCAAGTACTACAATGCCATCATCGTGCTCGCCTCGTTCATGGCGATCCTGGCGCTCGGTCAGGGCACGGTGATCCTGACCGGCGGCCTCGACCTGTCGCTGCCCTGGACCATCGGCCTTTGCGGCATCCTTCTGACCGGCATGGTCGGGGGCTCGGATGTGGCGCTCCTCTACGCGCTGCCGCTGGTGCTGGCGACCGGTGCGCTGATCGGGCTTTTGAACGGCATCGGCGTCGTCTTCCTCGGCCTCTCGCCGATCGTCATGACGCTCGCGGCCAACGGCATCCTGCAGGGTCTGGCACTGGTCTACAGCAACGGCACACCGGCAGGCTTCGCCTCACCGGCGCTGCGCTGGTTCATGACCGGCGGCCTGCTCGGCGTGACCCCGGTCGTCTGGATGATGGTGCTGTTCGTCCCGGGGGCCGTCCTGCTGCTCCAGCGCACAGCCGTTCGGCCGCCGCGTCTACGGCATCGGCAACGGCCTCCGGGCCGCCCGGCTCTCGGGCGTCGAGGTCGGCAAGACGCTGCTCGGGGTCTACGCGCTCTCAGGCTTCTGCGCCGCTCTGGTCGGCGTCCTGCTGGCGGGCTTTTCCGGCCAGGCGAGCCTCGGCATGGGCGACGAGTACCTGCTGCCATCGATCGCGGTCGTGGTCGTCGGCGGCGCGCTGATCACCGGCGGGCGTGGTCACTATCTCGGCATTCTGGGCGGCGTGCTGCTGCTGACCGCTTTGCAGACCCTGCTCGCCGGCACCACGCTGCCCTACGCGACCCGCGCGATCCTGTTCGGCCTGGTCGTGCTCGGAGCCGTGATCGCGCTCCGCGAGCGGACGAACTGAGGCGCAAAGGAGACCGAAGATGACAGCGAGCCAGCCGCTCATCGCCGGCATCAAGCCGGGCCTCAGAGTGTTCGTCAGCGCCGGTGCCGCCGGCATCGGCCGGGTGATCGCCGACAGCTTCGTCGCGCACGACGCAAGGGTCATGGTCTGCGATATCGATGACGGCGCTCTCGACGACTACCGCAAGGCGCATCCCGGACATCCGACCGCGCGGGCTGACGTCGGCGTGCAGGCCGAGGTCGATGCCGCCTTCGAGGTCTTGCGCCGGGAGCTCGGCGGGCTCGACGTGCTGGTCAACAACGCCGGCATCGCCGGGCCGACCGCGGCGGTCGAGCAGATCGACCCGGACGCCTGGCGGCGCACCGTCGACATCAACCTCTCGGGCCAGTTCTATTGCCAGCGCCAGGCGGTGCCGCTGCTCAAGCAGGCCGAGGAAGGCGCCATCATCAACATCGCCTCGGTCGCCGGCCGGCTCGGCTATGCCTATCGTCTGCCGTACGCCGCGACCAAATGGGCGATCGTCGGCATGACAGAGAGCCTGTCGCTCGAGCTCGGGCCCGCCGGCATCCGGGTCAACGCGATCCTGCCGGGGATCGTCGAGGGGCCGCGCATGAACCGCGTGATCGAGGCGCGCGCGGCCGAGGTCGGCATCTCGTTCGACGCCATGAAGGACCGCTATCTCGAGAAGACCGCGCTCGGCCGGATGGTCAGTCAGCAGGACATCGCCAACATGGCGCTGTTCCTCTGCTCGCCGCTCGGCCGCAACATCTCGGGTCAGGCACTCAGCGTCTGCGGCAACGTGATCGCGCTCTAGGGGGAGAAAAACATGGCCAAGGCCCAAAAGGCGATCATCACCTGCGCCGTCACCGGCGCGATCCACACGCCCTCGATGTCGCCGCATCTGCCGGTCACGCCCGAGCAGATCGCCGACGCCGCGGTCGGCGCCGCCGAGGCGGGTGCCGCGATCGTCCACGTCCACGCCCGCAACCCCGACGACGGCCGTCCCGACCAGCGTCCCGAGGCCTTCTTGCCGATCCTCCGCTCGGTCAAGCAGCGCTCCGGGTGCGTCCTCAACATCACGACCGGCGGTGCCCCCTGGATGCGGGTCGAGGAGCGCGTGCTGCCGGCCGCGACCCTCAAGCCCGAGCTCGCCTCGCTCAACATGGGCTCGATGAACTTCGGCCTTTTTCCCATGTTGAACCGCTTCACCGAGTTCAAGCACGACTGGGAGCGCGAGCACCTCGAGAACAGCCGCGATCTGATTTTTCGCAACACGTACAAGGATATCGAGTACGTGCTCGCCACCTGCGCCGAGAACGGTACCCGGTTCGAGTTCGAGTGCTACGACATCGGGCATTTGTACAATCTCGCGTACTTCCTGGATCGCAAGCTGGTGCAGCCGCCCTTGTTCGTGCAGAGCGTGTTCGGCATCCTTGGTGGCATCGGTCCGCACCCCGACGACGTGCAGCACATGAAACGCACCGCCGACCGGCTGTTCGGCGACGCCTACCGCTGGTCGGTGCTGGGTGCTGGCCGCAACCAGATGCCGATCGCCGCGATGGCGGCCGCGATGGGCGGCAACGTCCGGGTCGGGCTCGAGGACAGCCTCTGGCTCGGGCCGGGCCGGCTCGCCGAGAGCAGCGCTGCCCAGGTCCGCCAGGTCCGCCAGATCCTCGAAGGGATCGGGATCGAGATCGCGTCTGCGGCCGACGCCCGCGCGATCCTGGCGCTCAAGGGCGGCGATCGCGTGGAGTTCTAAGAAGATGCTCAGGATCGAGTTGCTGATCGATGCCGGCAATCAGCTCGGCGAAGGCCCCCTTATGGGACGTCGACGAGCAGCGCCTCTACTGGGTCGACAGCTACGGCAAGCTCGTCTGCCGCTGCGACGCTATGGGCGAGGAACGCCGGAGCTGGCCGGTTCCCGACCACATCGGCTCGATGTGCCTGCGCGAGCGGGGCGGGGCGGTGGTCGCGTTGCGCAATGGCTTTCACTTCCTCGACCTTACGAGCGGTGAGGCGACACCGATCGGCGATCCGGAAGCGGGCCTGCTGCGCACCCGCTTCAACGACGGCAAGGTCGACCGCCAGGGCCGCTTCGTCGCCGGCACCATGGACTACGAGGAGCGGGACGGCATCTGCGGGCTCTACCGCCTCGATCCCGATCTCACGATCACCCGGCTCGACGACGGCATCATCGTCAGCAACGGCCCGTGCTGGAGCCAGGACGGCCGGACCCTCTACTTCACCGACAGTTTCAAGCGCGTCATCTACGCCTACGACTACCTGCCGGCCGACGGCACGGTCAGTGGCCGGCGCATCTTCGCCCATTTCGAGGCGCTGCGCGGCTATCCCGACGGTGCCACCGTCGATGAGGAAGGCTGCGTCTGGAGTGCCGAGGTGTTCAGCGGCCGGCTGATCCGCTTCGCGCCCGACGGCGGCATCGATCGGATCATCGGCATGCCGGTCGAGAGCACGACCAGCGTGATGTTCGGTGGCGCCGATCTCGACATCCTCTACGTCACCTCGATGGGCCGGCCGATCCGGGGGCTGCGGCCGCGCGAGCGCGAGGCGGGCGGCCTGTTCGCAGTTCATGGGCTCGGCGTGCGCGGCCTGCCGGAGCCGCGCTTCAAGGGTTGAACGAATTGGGAGGTTTGGCCATGCAGATCGAGGTTCTGGTCGACGTCAAGACCACGCTCGGCGAGGGGCCCCTTTGGGATGTCGACGAGCAGCGCCTGTACTGGATCGACAGCTTCGACGGCCGGGTCTTTCGCTGCACCGCCGACGGCCGCGAGATCCGCTCTTGGGACGTGCCGCAGAAGATCGGCTCGATGGCGCTGCGCAGGCAGGGCGGTGCTGTGCTGTCGTTGCAGCGCGGCTTCTATTTTCTCGATTTCGGGACCGGTGAGGTCGACCTGATCATCGACCCCGAGCCCGACAAGCCCAACAACCGCATCAACGATGGCAAGGTGGACCAGCGCGGGCGCTTCGTCGCGGGCTCGATGGACACGATGGAGGAGGGGCCGAACGGTGCGCTCTACCGGCTCGACCCGGACCTGAAGCTGCACCGGCTCGAAGGCGGCATCATCGTCAGCAACGGCCCCTGCTGGAGCCCGGACGGCAAGACCTTCTACTTCACCGACACCTGGTCGGGCGAGATCTCGGCCTACGACTACGATCTGGACAGCGGCGGGATCTCGAACAAGCGGACCTTCGCGCGGATGACCGAGGCGGGCGGTGCCTTCGATGGCGCCACGGTCGACGCCGAGGGCTGCCTGTGGAGCGCCTTCGTCTACGCCGGCAAGGTCGTGCGCTATGCGCCCGACGGCCGGGTCGATCGGGTGATCGACATGCCGGTCAAGAAGGTGACCAGCTGCATGTTCGGCGGGCCGGACCTGGATGTCCTCTACATCACCTCGATGGCCAAGCCGCCTCTGCCGCGATTCCCGGGCGACCCGGTGCTGCGGGGCTCGCTGTTCGCGATCACGGGCCTCGGCACGCGCGGCGTCCCCGAGCCCCGCTTCGCCGGCTGAATCGCCGGCGAAACCGCCGGCCGATGGCCTTTGTGGCAGGACGCATGGTGCTGCCGCTGGCCGCTCCGCGGCCCTGGTCACCGAGGAGCGCGCCGAATGGGGCCAGCTCGCGGCCGGCGGCATGCTGACGATGGCGCCCGTGATCGTCTTCGCCCTCTTGATCCGCCGCTATTTTCTCGCCGGGATCACCTCGGGCGGCGTCAACGAATGAGGTGAGAACCAACGCATGCCGGAACGCATCAATCGCGCGATCGAGCTGCTCCAGCAGGACCAGCCGATCTACTACATGGGCGCCCATTCCGGACACGTGCTGACCTACGAGCAGGGGCGCGAGGACGCGGGCACCTGGGCGGACTACATCAACGTCGGGATGGAGCACGGCTCGTTCAACATGGGCGGCCTGGACGAATACATGCGCGGGCTGGTGGCCGGCGGACCGACTCGCAGCGGCCATCGCACGCCTGCGGTGATCGTCGAGACCCCGGTCGAGGGCACCTCCGAGGCGATCGTCCGCTACAACGCCTGGCAGTTCCGCCAGGTCCTCTCCCGTGGCGTCCACGGCATCCTGCTCTGCCAGGCGGAGACCCCGGACGCGGTCCGCGCCTTCGTCGAAGCCTGCCGCTACCCGATCAACATGGCTGGCGTCGGTCGCGGCCTCGAGCGCGGCACCCGCGGCGTCGGCGGCCAGCCCACCGCGGCGCCGATCTGGGGCATCTCGGCGGACGAATATATCGACCGCTGCGACCCCTGGCCGCTCAACCCGGCGGGTGAGTTGCTGCTCGGCATCAAGATCGAGACCGTGCGCGGGCTCTCGAACGTCGAGCAGACGCTGACCGTGCCCGGCATCGGCTTTGCCGAATGGGGGCCGGGCGATCTCCACATGTCGTTCGGCATCCGCCGCGATCCGACCAAGCCGCTCGACCCGCGCCTGGTCGACGCGCGCCTGCGCGTGCGCGACGCCTGCAAGGCCAACCGCATCCCGTTCCTCGACGCCCGCACCCCGGAAGACGTCGCGCAAGGCATCGACGAAGGCGTTCGGATCGTCGCCGGCGGCAGCCCCGAGACCGCCACAATCGGCCGCGCCCACACCGGACGGACCATGCCCGCTTAGGCGCCTGTTCTCGACAAATCATTTGACCGATCGACCGGCATCACCAACGCTCGCGCGAGACGTCGAGCCCTTGCACGAGCGTTTGCATTCCCGTAGAAAGCGGCGCGGGCAATTCGCAAAACCGCAGGCGCTGCATCAGGGGGAAAGAGGCGGACCTGCCGCGTCGGGTGGCGACCGTCCCAGCGAAATCGCGCATGTCGGTACGGTTCGACAACGGGGCCACGCCCTTTGCCGGTGACCCTGAAATGCGTCGCGGGCCGGTGCTCGGGCTCGAGAATGCGACCAAGGCCTTTGGCGGCACGGTCGCCATCAAGAACGTCTCCCTGGATCTGCGCGCCGGCGAGGTGCTCGCCCTGCTTGGGGAAAACGGTGCCGGCAAGAGCACCTGCGTCAAGCTTCTGAGCGGCCTCTATCGGCCCGATTCCGGGCAGGTCGTGCTCGACGGGGCGCCCGTTCAGCTGCGCTCGCCCCTCGATGCCTTCCGCCGCGGGATTGCCGTGGTCCATCAGCATCCGGGGCTGTTCGCCGATCTGTCGATCACCGAGAACCTGTTCCTCGGTCACATGCCGACGGATCGCTTCGGGCGCCTTGACCGTCGGGAGATCCGCCGCGCGGCCGCGGTGCTGATCGACACGGTCGGCCTCGCTTGCGACCCGGGCGTGCCCTTGAAGGAGCTCAGCAGCTCGGAGCAGCAACTGGTCGAGATCGCGCGCGCGCTGTCGGCCAATGCGCGCGTCCTGATCATGGACGAGCCGACCGCATCGCTCTCGCTGCGTGAGGTCGAGCGGCTGTTCGAGGTCGTGCAAGGGCTGCGCGAGCGCGCGGTCGCGATCATGTTCGTCAGTCACCGGATGGACGAGATCTACCGCATCTCCGATCGCGTCAGCGTGCTGCGCGACGGCCGCCTGATCGCGACCGAGCCGGCCGGTGAGATGGCGCGCGACCGCGCCGTCCAGCTGATGATCGGCCGGCCGCTCGGCGACCTCTACCCGACCCTGCCGACCGAGGTCGGGCACGAGGTCCTGAGCGTGCAGGGGCTCTCGCGCGAAGGGGCGTTCGCGGACGTCTCGTTTGCGGTCCGCGCGGGCGAGATCGTGGGCCTCGGCGGCCTGGTCGGCAGCGGTCGGACCGAGATCGCCCGGGTCCTGTTCGGCATCGACCGGGCGAGCGCCGGCACGATCCGCCTCGAGGGCCGGCCCGTGGCACCCGGCTCGTCGAGCGAAGCGCTCGGCCACGGGATCGCCTACCTCTCCGAAGACCGCATGGGGCAGAGCCTGGTGATGGATTTCGCCATCCTCGCCAACGCGACCCTGCCGACGATCGACCAGGCGGTCGTGGCCGGGCTGGTCGACGCCAGGCGCGAGCTCGCATTGGTCCAAGCGCCGCTCGAGCGGCTCCGGCTCCGCTTCCGCAGCTACGACCAGCCGGTCAAGACCCTCTCCGGCGGCAACCAGCAAAAGGTCGTGCTCGCCAAGTGGCTGGCGGCGACACCCCGGGTTCTGATCCTGGACGAGCCGACCCAGGGCGTCGACGTCCAGACCAAGGCCGAGGTCCACAGCCTGATCGCCGATCTCGCGCGCCAGGGCCTCGCGGTCATCCTGATCTCGTCCGAATTGCCCGAGCTGATCGGCATGTGTCACCGCATCCTGGTCCTCCGCGAGGGCAGGATCACCGCCGAGATGAAGCGCAGCGAGGCGACCCAGGAACGGATCCTCCAGGCCGCGATCGATGCTGCCGGGGCGAGCGGCAAGGACCAGGCCGGTGGCGACCAGAAGACCGCCGGTCTGCACCTCGTTCCCGACCAGCCGCCGGAAGTCTCCGGCGTCCTCCGGGCTCGTCAGACGCCTCCTGGCCAAACGGGAAATCGGTCTGGTCGCCGCCATGGTCGCGATCGTCCTGCCGGTGACCCTGGTCAACGCGCGCATGCTCAGCCCCTCGAACCTGGTCGCGCTGTCGATGGATGCGGCCCTCCTGATGATCGTTGCGGTCGCGCAGATGCTGGTCCTGATCACCCGCAACATCGATCTCTCGGTCGCGTCGGTGATCGGCCTTGCCGCCTACGGCGCGGCGGTGACGCTGCAGGCGCATCCCCATCTCAACGTCTTCCTGGCGCTCGGGCTGGCCGCCGGCATCGGGCTTGCCTGCGGACTCTGCAACGGGCTCGTGGTCACGCGCGGCGGCGTCCCGGCGATCGTCGTGACGCTCGGCACCCTTTCGATCTTCCGCGGCCTCGACAGCCTGTGGACCGGCGGCAAGCAGATCAGCGCCGATCAGGTCCCGCAGGCCTGGCTCGACATCACCACCGCCAAGCTGTTCGGCGTGCCGAGCGTCGTGTTCATCGCGCTCCTGGTCCTGCTCGCGGTCGGTTTCGTGCTGCGCTCCCTGCCGGCCGGACGCGAGCTGTTCGCGATCGGCTCCAATCCCGACGGCGCCCGCCTGATCGGCATCCGGGTCGAGCGCCGCGTGCTCGCGGCCTTCGTCTGCGCGGGCCTGCTGGTCGGCCTCGACGGCGGCCTTTGGGCTTCGCGCTACGCGACCATCGACGCCCGCGTCGCGACCGGTTTCGAATTGACCGTGATCGCGGCCGTCGTGGTCGGCGGCGTCGCCATCCGCGGCGGTGCCGGCAGCGTGCTCGGGGTGGCCCTCGGGGCGTTGACCCTGCTCGTCGCCCAGAACGGCCTGATCCTGGTCCGGGTCGACCCCTTGTGGCTCCAGGGCGTCTACGGCCTCGTCATCCTGTTCGCGGTCGGAATCGATGCGCTGGTCGGCAGGCGGTCCTACCGGCCCGCCCTGCCGGGGTCGCCGCGGTGAGCCGGCTCTGGCGGCTCGTGAGCTGGGACACGTTCCTTGCCGTGCTGGCGATCGCGATGTTCGCCTACGCAGCACTCGCGGTGCCGGGCTTCCTCACCGCCTTCAACGTCTCGCAGGCGATCGCCGGCATGTCGGAGAAGGCCCTGATCGTGCTGCCGATGGTGCTCCTGATCATCGCCCGCGAGATCGACCTCTCGGTCGCGAGCACGCTCGCTCTGACGAGCGTCGTGTTCGGCGTCCTGGTCCAGGCCAAGATGGCGCTCGCGGTCGCGATTGCGCTGGCATTGCTGGCAGGTGCTCTGGCCGGCGCCCTGAACGGCGCTCTGGTCACCGTCTTCGGCCTGCCGTCCCTGGTCGTGACGCTCGGCACGCTCGCCATGTTCCGCGGCGTCGGCTACATGATCCTCGGCACCGCATCGGTCAACCAGTTCCCCGACGCCTTCACCGATTTCGGCATCTACAACGTCGGCGACACGCCGCTGCCATGGACGATCGTGCCGTTTCTGGTGCTCGCGCCGATCTTCGCGATCGTGCTCCAGAAAACCGCGACCGGCCGGCGCATCTACGCGATCGGCGGCAACCCGGACACGGCGCTCTATTCGGGGGTCCGGATGCGCCGGATCCGCTTTTGCCTGTTCGTCGTCTCGGGCATCGTCTGCGCGATCGCCGGGATCGTGTTCACCGCCCGGCTCTCGAACGCGCGCGCCAACAACGCGGTCGGCTTCGAGCTCGACATCATCACGGTCGCCCTGCTCGGCGGCGTCAGCGTCTTTGGCGGCCGCGGGCGTCTGACCGGCGTCCTGTGGGCGCTGGCCCTGGTGGCGACGATCAGGAACGTCCTCGGCCTCAACCAGATCGGGGGCGACGCCCAGGGCACGGTCACCGGCCTGCTGCTGATCGTCTCGCTGCTGGCCAGCAATTCGGCGACCAGGCTGTTCGAACGGCTGCGCATCGGTCGCCTTCTCCATCAATCCGGCGATTGACGGTTCGGGTGGTCGCCAGAACGACAGGCACCTCACCCGAGGAAGCGGTAAGCTCAAGAGGAACCCAAGGAGGAACTCGAATGACCTTGCGAACAACGATGCTCGGCGCCGTGACCTTCGGCAGCCTTGCCCTGGCCACGCTCGCCTACGGCGCCGAGTGCGCCAGCGGGCCGGTGACCGTGGGCTTCCTGCCGAAGCTCGACACCGACCCCTATTTCCAGGTCGCCAAGACCGGCGGTGAGGAAGCCGCCGCCGAGATCGGTGGCAAGGTCGTCCAGCAGGCGCCCTCGCAGGCGACCGCCGAGGCCCAGATCGAGTTCGTCAACAACCTGGTCGCCCAGAAGGTCGACGTCATCGCGATCGCCGGCAACGACGCCAACGCGCTGGCGCCGGCCCTCAAGCGCGCGGCCGCGCAGGGCGTGCGCGTGATCTCCTACAACTCCGACGTCGCCCCCGAGGCGCGCACCGTCTTCATCAACCAGGCCAAGGGCGACAGCCTCGCCGAGATGATGCTGGAAAGCATGTACGGCATGATCGGCGAAGGCGACTTCGCGATCCTGTCGTCGACCCCGACCGCGACCAATCAGAACGCCTGGATCGCCTTCATGAAGGACAAGATGGCGAGCGATCCCAAATACTCGAAGATGAACCTGGTCCAGATCGCCTACGGCCAGGAGAGCGAGCAGGTCAACCAGCAGCAGACCCTCGCCCTCGTCGAAGCTTTCCCGAACCTCAAGGGGATCATCATCCCGGCCGGCATCGGCCTGCCGGCGGCCGCGCGCGCGCTCGAGCAGGCGGGCACGATCGGCAAGGTCAAGCTGACCGGCCTGGCGCCCGCGACCCTGATCAAGAAGTACATCGAGGCCGGCCAGGTTCAGGACATCTGGTGGAACGTCAAGGATCTCGGCTACCTCACCTACTACGCCGCGCAGGCCGTCGCCCAGTGCAAGATCACCGGCAAGGAAGGCGAGACCTTCGACGCCGGCCGCCTCGGCCAGTACACGATCGGCGCCAACGGCGAAGTCGTGCTCGGGCCGGCCCAGATCGTCACGCCCAAGAACGTCGAAGAGTTCAAGTTCTAAGTCCGGCCCCAACTCTGACGCACAGACCAGGCGCGAAGGTCCGACACCTTCGCGTCTGGTGCCACCGGATCGGCGTGGCTACCTCGTCCTCTTGCCATCAGGCCGGCAGCACCCCGGGGACGCCGGTCTGGGTCATCATCTGCCGGCAGCGCTCGCGGTACAGCTGCCGGACGTCGCGGGTCGGTGGCCGGCAGCGGCTGGAATCGAGGCCGATCAGCTCCATGCACAGCTTGTCGAGATAGCCGTCGCCGCTGGTGTAGGTCTTCTCGATCTCAGTCCAGAGCTTGTAGAAGGGCATCGCCTGCTCGACCAGGTCTTGCTGGACGGCGCGGTAGCGGCCCCGCTCGAGGTTGTCGACCAGGCGAATGCCCCATTCCGGCCAGTAGTTGCACAGATGGACCTCGAAGGCCCGCGCCCCGAGCATGTGGCTCTGCGCGAACATCAAGTGGTTGTCGATGATCGTCAGCCGATCCGCAAACGTCGAGACGACATCCTCGAACTCCATGGCATCGGTGCGCGGGCAGGCCCATTTGAGGCCGACCACGTTCGGGATCTCGCACAGCTTCTCGACCAGCTGGAACGAGACGCCGGCGCTGGTCCAAAAGGTGTTGTAGACGATGATGCCGAGGTCGGCCGCGGCCGCCGCCTCGCAGACATACTCATAAAAGTCGCCCTCGCTGTGAGCGAAGTAGAACGGCGGCGAAACCTGGATGAACTCGGCGCCCAGACGCTCGGCAGCCTTGGCCAGGCGGGTCAGCTCGAGCGTGCTCGTGGTCTGCGCGCCCATCGCGACCGGCACCCGGCGGTCGGCTTCGGCGACCACGACCTCGGCCACCCGCACCCGCTCGTCGAAGGTCATGGTCGAGAAGTCGCCGGCAGCGCCACCCGCGAGCAGCGTGCCATGGCGGCCGTCGATGCCGCGATCGAGCAGGAAGCGGACATTGCGGGCGGTGGCGGCGAGGTCGAGCTCGAGGTCGGGGTCGCGGAACATCGTGGGCACCGTGACGTAGCAGCCCGCGAGCCGTGCCTTGGCCCGTTCGAAGTCCATGCGTCCATATCCTCTCGTTCGAGACCGATCCGGAGCCGCTTTATCCCACGAGCGGCGCGCGAAGGAGTTGACCTCGGGCGACATCGATTTGATGATGGACGAAGGAGCGGCCGCTAGGGGTAGATCGCGGTCATGGCCCGCGAGGAGGCCGTCGGGGAGCAGGAGCGGCAAGGGCGGGCGGAGCGCGTCGGCTTCCTGCTGCTGCCCGAGTTCCCGATCTATGCGCTGATCCTGGCGCTCGAGGGCCTGCGGGTCGCGAACCAGAACGCCGGCGCGCGGCTGTTCGGCACGCATCTGTTCTCGCTCGACGGCCAGCCGGTGGCGGCCGGCAACGGGATGACGGTGGCGGTCGAGGCCGCGATCGCCGAGGTCCCGTTCTTCCCGACCGTGATCGTCTGCGGCGGCAACCGGCCGACCCAGCACGTCACCAAGGCCCTGCTCAACTGGTTGCGCCGCCTCGCGCGCCACGGCGCCCTGCTCGGCGCCCTCGACACCGGCCAGTTCGCGCTGGCCGCGGCGGGCCTGCTCGAGGGCCGCAGGGTGACCCTGCATTGGGAGGCGATCCAGATGTTCCGTGAGCACTATCCGGACATCGCGGTCAGCGAGCAGCTCTACCTGATCGATCGCAACGTCATGACCTGCGCGGGCGGCGTCGCGACCCTCGACATGATGCTGCAGCTGATCGCCATGAAGCATGGCCAGGATCTCGCCCAGATCGTCGCCGACGGCTTCGTGCATGCGCGGCCGCGCCGGGACGCCGAGCATCAGCGCGCCTCGCCCGACGACGTGGTCGGGCCGCACGACCCGCGCCTGGCCCGGGTGCTGCGCGCGATGGAAGGCAATCTCGAGAGCCCGCTCCCGGCCCGCGCGCTCGCCGCCAGTGCCGGCGTCTCGCTCCGTCAGCTCGAGCGGCTGATCCGCGATCGCTTCGACGACACGCCGATGGGCTACTACCTGAAGCTCAGGCTGCAGGCGGCGCGCAATCAGCTGTTCTACGGCGATCTGCCGATCCAGGAGGTCGCGGCGGCCTGCGGCTTTTCCTCGCCCTCGGTGCTATCACGCAGCTTCCGGGCCCATTTCGGCCTCTCGCCGCGCCAGTTCCGCAACCAGTTCTCGGGCGACCAGCTGCAGCGCTTCCGCCCGGAGATCCGCCAGCAGCTGAGCTTTTGAGCGACTCGTGGTCGAAGTCTGATGGTATCAGGCCCGCGCCCGCACTGCCGAGGACACACCGAGCTACTCTGACCCAGCTCAGACATCGCGACATGATGTCGTAGAGGTGCAGCCCGCCTCCTGATCGATATCGGGATCTGCCGCCGCGCGGCGCAACCCTGCGCCGCCGATGGCGCCCTTGCCAGGGCGAACCGGCCTTCGCGTCAGCGTCTCGACGACAGGACTGCAACCTTCGAGTGGGGATCTGAGATCTCATGCTCCTCGGCTCTAGCTCACCTTACCCGAGCTCGACAGAGTCTGGCCCTGCCATCGGCTGTTAGCTAAGCTAGTGGTCGAAATCCAACGGTTGGCACCTGGCCCTATCACGCCGGTCGCACGTCGATCACCTCGCCGGGCTCTTGACTAGTGCACGGACGCGTTCAGAGGATTTAGCTTAGCGAGGATTTGCGGGGAGGTCTTGGTCCAGGTGAAGGGCTTGGGCGCGGCGTTGTGCTCGGCGATGTAGCGGTGGATCGCGGCCTGCAAGTCGATCACGGAGTGGAAGGTGCCCCGCTTGAGGCGGCGCCGGGTAAGAGCCGAGAAGAAGGTCTCGACCGCGTTCAGCCAGGAGCCCGAGGTCGGCGTGAAGTGGAAGGTCCAGCGCGGATGCCGTGCCAGCCAGGCCATGACCTTGGGGTGTTTGTGGCTGCCGTAGTTGTCGAGGATCACGTGGATCACCTTGCCGGCCGGCACGGCGGCCTCGATGGCGTTGAGGAAGCGCAGGAACTCCTGGTGCCGGTGGCGCTGCATGCAACGGCCGAGCACCGTGCCGTCGAGGACATTGAGCGCGGCGAACAGGGTGGTGATGCCGTTGCGGATATAGTCGTGGGTCATGGTGCCGGCCTTGCCCGGCTTGATCGGCAGACCGGGCTGGGTCCGGTCCAGGGCCTGGATCTGGCTTTTCTCATCGATCGAGAGCACCAGGCTGTGGGCCGGCGGCTCGACGTACAGGCCGACGATGTCCTCGAGCTTGGTGGCAAATTCGGGATCGTTGGAGCGCTTGAAGGTCCGGATGCGGTGGGGCTGCAGCCGGTGGGCGCCCCAGATCCGCTGCACCGAGCGCAAGGAGATCCCGGCGGTCCTGGCCATGGCACGGCCGGTCCAGTGGGTCGCCTCGCCGGGCGCCTCGGCGCAGGTCAGGGCGACCACCCGCTGCACCGTCGCGTCGTCCAGGCGCGGCTTGCCCGGCTTGCGGGTGGCATCCCGCAGCAGCCCGTCGACCCCGGCCTCGGCGAACCGCCGCTGCCAGCGCCAGACCGCCGGGCGACCGATCCGGGCGCGTTTGGCAACCTCCGCGACGCTCAGCCGCTCGGCCGACGCCAGGATGATCCGAGCCCGCGCCACATGCTTCTGGGCGCGGTTACGATCGGCGACGATCGCCTCCAAACGAGCACGATCCTCAGCCGAGACCACGGGACACACGATCTGAGCCATGGGCCCAGGATCGCACATTCGCCCTGTCTTGTGAATCCTATGATTGCATCAGTGCACTAGCGCGATCTCTACCCGGCGCTCAACGACATCGAGCACCCGCACGAGTCGGACCAATAGCTTCGTCGAGCGCTTCAATGGTACGGTGCTCAGCGAGTTCTTCCGCCTGCGCCTCATGTGGAAGGAACTGACCGGCTATGAAGACGTGGCAGCCACCCATGAAAGGGAAGACAACGGCGAGGAATGCGCACGAGCAGAAACGCCGATGGAGAGATTTAGGCGGACCGTTCAGGACATCATGAGAGGAGCGCAAGCGCAGGCGAAAGTCTTAGTTGCTGGAGTTCACACGCGTTACTGCCGAACTCGGCTGCTATTGCTGTTTCTTCGCCCGTCGTATTTGCAGTGTTTCTTATGCTCCTTAGAGCGGCGAGTTTTGCTTCGGTAGCATCTCGCTGGCCCTTCAATTTCGGCGTGTCCAAGATTTGTCGGATGCCCCATGCCGGAGCGACTCTGCGTCATTCCACTCAACCCACGAACCTGCGCCTTGCTGAAAGATTTTCTGTCTCGCTTTTCTCTATTTCTTCGCTTCTCGCGTCCCACCACTCACGAAATTGGCCTGTGTGAACGCCAAGCAGCATGAGCATTGGATGTTTGTAGACCGCCAATTGGCCGTGCCACTTGGGTTTGCACATTTCATCAAGATCAGACACGTCATTGTCCGGTAGACGTAGACTGGGGATCCAGAGAACCCCGTACGAGAATTGGTGTCCAAACAGATAGTATCAACGTACTTGCCGAGTTCGCTGCGGATCTTTGAGGGACCGATGCTAATATTGCCGAACCGCGCTGCGGGTAGGTTTGTGGGACCACCATCGTGATCGACAAATCGGCCCACCATAAAAATATCGTCTCCGACTCCTAAGGCGCTTTCTTCCTTAGTCTGAAAGTTTTCTTCGGTAACAAAGCTGTCAATGAGTGCGATGCTGTACTTTAGATCGTTCGCCAACTGCAAAAAGGAGAGGGGCAACGGCGATATTATGTCCGATGTTCTTGTCGAACTCCCAATTCTCTGGCCCCAATTCAATTATGTTTGCCCGGCCCTCTATCGTGTTCACGCGCAGCACAGAGGCGCCCTCGTGTACTGCGACATGCCAATTCGAGACAGCATACAGAAAGTGCGCTCCGGGCAACTCCCTTGATGGGATGCCGACAAAGAACCCTGTTCCACCTATTTTCCTGCCGGCGTCGGCTGTCTCTACGGTCGGATAGAGATAGAAAACACCGTCTAGAAAATTGGGGGGTATCTTCGGCACACCAATTGGCTCCTCGCGCCAGCAGACAACGCCACATGCACTGCGGGCGCTCAATCATGGCGGTGCTGAAGCCGGCGTTTCGTATCGACAGGATGCGATCAGCGCCCCCGCAAACCGGCCATGCAACCGCGACAGAACTAGGCATGGTGGATCGCTGAGTTCAGTAGTCCTGCCCTACCGCGCGTGACCGCGACGGGTTACGTTGCGAATGTAGCGTAACCCTTGGGGCCGTGGTCTGAGCAGCTCGATCCGGCGCAGGATGCCGACCGCCACCTCCGCCAGCTGCAACACCACGTAGCGACCGTGGCGTACGATCCCGGCGCCCATCTTGACCAGCTCGCCGCCCGGTGTCCTCACCAATGCTCGATGTCGTCCGGCGCTCCGATAACCGTTTGCGGCCAAATGCCGAACTCCGGCGAGCATCTCCGAAGCCCGCGCGCTGCAGGTACCTTCCGTTGGATTTCGACCACTAGAGTTGGATCTATGCCGTGCCACCGGTCGACCTCTAGGGTCAGACCGATCCGAACGCTTCGCTCGATGGGCCCAGCGGGCTGCGGCAGCGCACCGAGCCAGAGCGGCCCGCCTGCGCACAAGTCGGCGCCGTCGCATCTTCGATCGATCCGCATCGCTGCGGCGAGCCGGCCGGGACCCCGAGCGAGATCGAGCATTCGCGACGTACCGCGGTGACGCATCATCGCCGCGATCCCCTCCAGCGGCTCGAGGGCGCGAGCAGGACACCGGCACCGACGCCCTGCAGCTCGCTGCTGACATTGAGCAGATACGAGATGCCGTAGCGCGGTAGACATAAGCGTGGCCGCGCTCAAAACAGCGATCGATTGCGCGGCGTCGGCCCATGGAACGCGTGACCGCTCGCATCGCCGACGACATAGGCTTCGGTTTCAACGATGCGGCCGCTGATCCTGCCTTCCGGGAGATCGTGAGCCAGCACCCTGCCAACGAGTTCGCGCGCCAGCTCGACGGTCTCGATTGGCAGCTCCGTGCGCCGAAGTCGACGTATGACGATCGCATCAAGGCCCATC
This sequence comes from uncultured Alphaproteobacteria bacterium, assembly GCA_963757395.1. Lineage (GTDB taxonomy): Bacteria > Pseudomonadota > Alphaproteobacteria > Geminicoccales > Geminicoccaceae > DATAOG01. Next base: position 153,783 of record CAVWRK010000014.1, on the reverse strand, counting down.
GGAAACTCGGTTCGCCAGCATTGCCGGCCGCGTCCTTTCGATTAGGAATCGATGCGCTCCGCCACGCCGGCCGGCCATGCGCCCGGCTCGAACGGATCGCCGAAGTACTGCGTCTCGCGGATCACCTTGCCGTCTTTGAACTCCATGATGCTGACGGTGTAGGACGGCTTGTCATCGTAGAAGATGATGTATTCAGTGATCCAGAGGTCGCCGACGCCGGTAATTCTCCGAATCGCAAAGCGCTTTTTGCTATGCTGTAAAGTTCGGTTGATCTGAATGTTACGACGGCCGCGAAAGCGTTCGCCTGATTGCGGATACTCCAGGACGGCATCATCATGATAAATATCATGCTCAGCCTCGAAATCATCGGCGTTGGAGGCGGTCCAGTGCCGATCCAAAGCTGATCGAATGTCCTGGCTTGCCACCGCTCCTCTCCTTGGAGGTCATCCGTTCGGGCCAGCGCCGTAAGCCGCCGGTGATTTACGCTGTTCGCCAGCCTCCACGCGACGGTGTCCCACGTCACGTGACTCGGGAAATAAACCCAGGCACGCCAGTTTCAACCACGGTATTAAACCGGACCGTCTTTGTGATTGCGTCCCGAATCTCTTGCATCGCGTCTTCGGGCAGCATCGAGATCGCAAAGTTCTCCTGGATGTAACGCGGCGTCGTCGAGGTGGTCAGGAGGGCTGTGCCGCGTTGTACAGCCCAGGCAAGCACGACTTGGGCGGGGGTTTTGTCGACGCGCTGAGCAATGCTGGTGATCACCGGATCGTCCAGCACTTTGGGCTCCAGCCCGTGCCCAAGCGCCGCAAACGCGAGCAGTACTATTCCATGTTGCTGACAAAAGTCGAGCATCTCCCATTGAGGGAGATACGGATGGGCTTCGACCTGCACCACCGCAGGCTTGATCCGCGCGGCTTCGACAATCTCTTGCACCTTCGCCAAGCTGATGTCCGACAAGCCGATCGACTTGCACAGGCCCTCGTCCACCAAGCTCTCCAAGGACCGCCACGTCTCCAGCAACGTGACTCCGGGATCGTAGATCACCCGGCCCTGCTCGTTCCTCGGGTCTTGCTCGTTGCCTGGTTGGAAGGCAAACGGAGTATGGACCAGATAGCAATCGACATAGTCGAGTTGAAGTCGCTGGCAACTCGCCTCGAAGGCGGGTTTGACCCGCTCAGGACGATGATTGGTGTTCCAGAGCTTCGTCGTGACAAACACGTCCTCCCGCTGAACTGTCCCCGCCTTAAGAATCTCCTTGAGGGCGTCGCCGACTGCTTGTTCATTGCGGTAGCGCTCCGCACAATCGAAGTGACGAAATCCCACTTCCAACGCGGTCTTTACTGCCTGTTGGGTCGTGAGGGGATCGGGAATCAGCGTTCCAAACCCGAGAGCGGGGATCGCACCAGATCCGTTGGTTAAAGGGATCTTCGCATAGCGAAGAGTGTCGGGGGCTGCCATGTCTGTTCTCCCTAACGATCAGCATAGACTTCGCTCTGCGGGATCCGCGCGAGAGCCTGCGCGGGCGCCATCATGCAATCGGCATCGCCGCCGTCGATGGTGATCCCGGGCAAACGGCAGATGCCGCAGGCCTCCACCCGAATCCGGGCTTCGCCGCTCCCCGGGCTCGGCCGCTCCCGCTCGACCAGTTCGGACGGCGCTGCCGGCGCGGCGACTTGGACGACCCTCATGCGGGCCATGGCGCACCCTCTTGGAGTCACATCACGCTCGCGGCAGCGACGCGGCCAATGAGCCTCACGCAAGTCCAGACGCCGCAGCAGCTCGAGATGGACGGCCGGACCGCCGTCGATGCCAGCGGGCTCACATCAGACGGGCGCCGACCGCCGTCCTATTAGTATAGGTCACATGACCCTCTCGCCCATCTCACAAGCCGCGCGCACGAGGGCCCGGCCTCATGTTGGAAAGCAGGACGCAGAACTCCGGCGGGCATTTCGAAGCCCGCGTGCTTCAGGGACCATCCGTCAGATTTCGACCACTAAAGCCGGATCGCCACGTTCTTGATCTGCAGGTAGTTGCGGATGCCGGGCAGGCCCCGCTCGCGGCCGATCCCGGAGTCCTTGATGCCGCCGGTCGGCGCCTGGACGCCGCCGAGGAACCAGCCGTTGATCCAGACCGAGCCCGCCTCGAGGCGCTGGGCGATCCGGAGCGCGCGCGAGATGTCCCGGGTATAGACGCCGGCGCACAGCCCGTAGCCCAGACCGTTCGCGATCGAAAGCGCCTGGTCCTCGCTCTCGAACGTCGTCACCGTCGCGACCGGGCCGAAGACCTCCTCGCGGGCGATGCGCATGTCCGGACCCACCCGGTCGAACAGCGTCGGCTCCAGGAAATAGCCGCGATCGAGGTGCTCCGGCCGCCCGCCGCCGAACACCAGGCGCGCCCGCTCGCGCACCGCCCCTTCGAGGTAGCCGGTCACCTTGGCGTACTGCTCGGCCGAGACCAAGGGGCCCAGGTCCGGATCCTCGCGCCCGGGCCCGATCCGGAGCACAGCCGCCTTCGTGCGCAGACGCTCGACGAACTCGTCCTCGACCTCCGGTGACACCAGCAGGCGCGAGCTGGACGAGCAGACCTGGCCGCTGTTGCCGAAGGCACCCTCGGCGGCATCCGCAGCCGCGCGCTCGAGATCGGCGTCGGCGAACACCAGCATCGGGTTCTTGCCGCCGAGCTCGAGCACGACCGGTCGGGTCCGCTCGGCCGCGAGGGCCATGATCCGCCGCCCGGTCTCGATGCTGCCGGTGAAGCTGATGCCGCGCACCAGCGGGTGGCGGACCAGCGCCTCGCCCGCCTCCTCGCCGAAGCCCGTGACCACGTTGAGCACGCCGCTCGGAAAGCCCGCCTGCCGGCACAGCTCGGCCAGGCGCAGCGCCGAGAGCGGCGACGGCTCGGCGGGCTTCAAGACGGCGCTGCAACCGGCCGCGAGCGCTGGCGCCAGCGAGCGGACCGCCATGCCGAGCGGGAAGTTCCAGGGCACGATGTGGGCGCTGACGCCGAGCGGCTCGAGCAGCGTGAAGTCCACGACCTCGCGCCCGAGCGGCACGGTCGCGCCCTCCATCTTGTCGGCGGCGCCGGCATTGTAGCGCAGCGTCGCGACCACGCCGCGACGTCACCCCGGAAGTCGCGGAGCGGCTTGCCGACGTCGGTGGTCTCGATCAGCGCCAGCTCGTCCGTGGCCGCCTCGATCGCATCGGCCAGCCGGAACAGCAGCTTTCCCCGATCGGCCGGCGCCATCTCGCGCCACGGTCCGGACATCGCCTGGTGCGCCGCCTGGACCGCGCGATCGACGTCCCGGGCGCCGGCGCGGGCGACCGCCTGGATCGGCTCCTCGGTCGACGGGTCGATGGTGGCGAACGTCGCCCCTGATTCCGGCGCGACCCACTCGTCGGCGATGAACAGCTTGGCTTCCATGGGGGAAGGCTCCGCGAGGCCCGGCGCGCTCAGCCCTTGAGGCTGCCGCTGGTGATGCCCTGGATGAAATACTTCTGCAGGCAAAGGAACAGGGCAAGGCTCGGGATCGACAGGATCGTGACCGCCGCCATCGCGATGCCGAAGCCCTCGAGCTGGGTCTTGCTGCCGACCACCGGCGCGAACACCGCGATGCCGACCGGCAACGTCTTCATGCTCTCGTTGAAGGTGACCAGCAGCGGCCAGAGGAAGTTGTTCCAATTGAGCGTGAAGACGATCACGGTGGCCGCGATCGCCGGCGCGCGCGCCAGCGGAAAGGCGATCCGCCAGAAGATCTGGAAGCGGCCGGCGCCGTCGATGATCGCCGCATCCTCGAGCTCGCGCGGGAAAGTCAGGAAAAACTGACGGAAGATGTAGACGCTGAAGACGTTGGCGACGGTCGGCAGGATCAACGCCTGGTAGGTGTTGGCCCAGCCGATCTCGATCATCGCGATCAGCATCGGCACCACGGTGATCTCGACCGGCACCATCAGCGAGGCGAGGAAGATCGTGAAGATCAGATCGCGTCCGGGAAATCGCATCCGGGCGAGCGCATAGCCGGCGAGCGCGCCCGCCAGCACGCAGAGCGCGGTCGAGATCGCCGCCACGACCACGCTGTTGAAGGCCCAGCGCCAGACCGGGTACTCGAAGACCTTGGCGTAGCTGTCGAACACGACGGTCCGCGGCAGCCATTCGATATTGCGGGTCATGACCTCGCCGGCCGGCTTGAACGAGGTGCTGACCATCCAGACGAACGGTGCTGCCCAGAGCGCCACGACCACCATGCCGGCCAGCCAGAGCGGGATGTCCGCGAGCCGCAGCCGGGTGCCGGCGACGCGCCGGTTCAGGATCGTCGCAAGATCAGCCACGGACCCGCTCCCGCAGGATGAACCGTTGCATGAGCGTGAGCGCAAGGATCGCGAAGAACAAAAGGATCGAGATCGCGGACGCGTAGCCCATGGCGGTCCGGGCGACGGCCGTGGTGTAGATATAGAAAATCACCGAGGACGACGAGCCGTTCGGGCCGCCGTTGGTCATGACGAAGACCTGGCTGAAGATCCGCATGGTCGAGATCAGCTGGAGGGTCACCACCATGCTCAGCACCGGGCGCAGGTGCGGCAGGGTCACGTGCCAGAAACGCTGCCAGCGCCCGGCGCCGTCGACCTCGGCGGCCTCGTAGAGCTCCTGCGGGACGTCCTGCAGCCCGGCCAGGAACAGCACGAAGGCGAGCCCCAGATCCCACCAGATCGAGGCGATGCTGACCCCGATCAGCGACCATTGGGTCGAGGTCAGCCAGGGGATCGGCTCAATGCCGAAGACGCCCAGATACTGGTTGACGATGCCGAAGCGGGTGTCGAGGACCCACACCCAGATCAGGCCGATCACGGTCGCCGAGACGACGTAGGGCGAGAAGAACACGGTCCTGGCGAGCGCCGACAGCGGCCAGCGCTGGTTGACGAACAAGGCGAAGGTCAGGCCGAGAACGGTCACCCCGGGGACGATGATCAGGCCGTAGAGCAGGATGTTGCGGAACGCGACCGCGACCCATTCATCGGCAAACGCGGTCCGGAAGTTCTCGAGCCCGACCCATTCCGGGGTGCCGATGATGCCCCACTCGGTGAAGCCGACGACCGCGCCGAACAGGATCGGGCAGATGTTGAACACCAGGAACGGCACGGCGAAGAAGGCGACGAAGGCATATCCCTGCCACTCGGTCGCAGAGCCGGACCGAAAGCCCAGCGGCGTCGTCTGAACCGTCTCCTGACCGGCGATCGTGGTCGCCATGGCGGCCCGTTCTCGATCTTCGACGATGGCCTCGCCAGCCGTTTGCCGGGCCCGCGCCGGGTCGCCGATGGCGCGGGCCGATCTGCCGGTCTCAGCCCTTGTCGAGATCCTTCTGCCACTGCTCGCCGATCTTCTCCATCGCTTCGTCGATCTTGGTCTGGCCGACCCAGACGCCCTCCAGCGTCTTGGCGAGGAAGTTGCTGCCCTGGTAGATCGTGAAGTCGGGCCCCTCGGTCACCGGCACCTCGCCGACGACCGCGAACGGCATGCCCTCGACGAACGCGCCGCGCACCTTCCAGGGGTGGCCGGAGGTCTTGTAGTCGGGCCGCTCGAGGATCGACTGGCGCGGCGTCACGCCGCGGCCGACCGTGGTCCAAAGGAAGCTGTTGTCGGACAGCCACTTGACCGCTTCCAGGGTCGCCTCGTGCCGGCCCTCGTCGCTCTGCTTGTAGAGCTCCATGCCGCCCATCTCGAAGTAGGTGGCGCGCTCGTCGCCGATCTTCGGGAACAGGACAGTCGCGAAGTTCAGCTTCTGCTGCACGTAGCCGTTCAGGGTCCAGGGGCCGGTCCAGAAGATCGAGCCCTCGCCGGTCCCGAACGCCTTGTAGCGATCGGTGATGTCGCGGGTCGAGACCCTGGCGTCGTCGAACAGCGCCAGCACCCACTCCATCGCCTTCTTGCCGGCCTCGGGATTGACCGCCGCGGTCTTGAGGTCGTCGCTCGCCCGCCGGAAGCCCATCTGGTGGGCGACAATCCCCCAGGTCACGGTCGGCTGCACGCCCGAGCCGGTCATCATGATGCCCGAGCGCGTGACGGTGTCGCCGTCGCGCTTGGTCATCGCCTTCGCCCATTCGAGCAGCTCCTTGTCGTCCTGCGGCCCGCCCTCGGGCGGGTCCGGCAACTCCAGCCCGGCCTCCTTGACGTGATCGAGGTTGATCTCGGGCTGCAGGCTCATCAGATCCATCGGGATCATGAACAGGCCGTTGTCGTACTGCGGATAGCGCGCCGCCTTGAGCGACTGGTCGGAGAAGTCGGAGAGATCAAGCCCGACCTGCTTGGCCAGGTCGTCGAGCGGCACGGTCACGCCTTCCTTGGCGAACTTGGCGCGCAGCCCGGCGGTACCCCAGCCGAAGTCGGGCGCCTGGCCGGTGACCGCCGAGGCCAGGACCTTGGTCGGGTACTGGTCCTCCGGGATCACCTCCATGCGGATCTGGACGCCCTGGTCCTTGTGGGCGTCATTGAAGTTCTGGATCATCTTGGCCCAGACCTCGCCGTCCGAGGCGGTCAGCCAGCTCCAGTGCACCAGCTCGATCGGCTTGGTGACCGCGAACGCCTTGCCGGGCAACAACCCGGTGCCAGCGGCGGCCAACGCTCCAGTCGCGGCCGCCGTGCCCAGCACCTGGCGGCGGGTCAGCTTGCGCGATGCTCCCACGGTTGGTCTCCCTGATGCCTGCGCTGCCTGAGTTTCCGGTCTCAGATCCAGCCTGTCCGATGCGGCAGTTCGAGCCTCGGCCGATTATTTCACTTGATGACCAGGCAGACTTGATCCTTGGCGACAGCAAATTGACATGACCCGCCGGTACCGGCGGGTGAATGACCACCCACGCGGCGCCGCCGCTGGCGCCAGGGGTCAAGTTCGTGTCGCCCGCGGTCACTCGCAGTCGGGCCCTTTCTGCCATAACGGCATCCGAGGTCGCCCGCCCGCCGAAGTCTTCACCAGCGGACAACAAGACGAGCCTCAGGACGGGGAAAGTCTGATCATGACCAAAATCGACGCTGTCAGCCATCACACCATCTATGCGCACGACCAGCATTGCGTGAATCAGGTCGCGACGCGGGTGCTGCGGAATGGTGAGCTGGTAGCGGTGTTCAACGAGGAGCGGTTTCCGTTCCACCACGACAGCGGCCGCACCGTCCTGACGCGTTCGAACGACGGCGGGCTGAGCTGGCAGCCGGAGCCGCCCCAGGTCGTGCTCGACTGGAGCGACACCACCGGCAACTGGGACTGCGGCATCTGTGAGCTCGACGACGGCACGCTGCTGGTGAACCTGACCATCACCGGCTTCTTCAAGCGCGGCCAGAAGCCGACGCAACCATCATGGGCCGCCCGCCCGTCGACCGAGCTCTGGGGCGACTGGACCTGGGCTTACAAGACCCAGGGCTGGCTCGGGACCTACGTCGTCAAGTCGAAGGATCGTGGCCAGACCTGGGGCCAGCCGATCCCGGTCAACGTGCGGCCCTTGAAGCATGGGGGCTGCCGGCTCGGCTGCTGGCAGCTGCCCTCGGGCGCGATCCTGATGGGCCTCTACGGCCGCATCCGCGGCTACGGCGAGGAGGGCGAGGGCGAGTTGACCCGCTCGGCCCTGATGATCTCCGAGGACGGCGGCGACCACTGGGAATATTTCTCCACGCTGGCCTACGACGCCGCCAGCATCGTGGACTACGAGGAGCCGGCGCTGCTGCGGCTCAAAGACGGCCGCCTGGTCTGCCTCCTGCGCACCCACGTCAATCCGTCGGGCGATGCCAAGAACATGGTCATGGTCACTTCCGAGGACGACGGCTTCTCCTGGACCCCGCCGCGGTGGACCAACATCTGGGGCTACCCGGCCGAGCTGATCCCGCTCCAGGACGGTCGCTATCTGATGATCTACGGCTACCGGCGCCCGCCCTATGGCGTCCGCGGCATCGTCTCGAAGGACGGGCTGAGCTGGGACGTGAGGGACGAGTTCGTGATCCGCGAGGGCGGCGTGCCGCGCTTCTCCAGCGCCGATCGCCCGGGATCGAGCATGATGACGCCGTCCTCGGGGCAGAAGAGCGCCGGTCAGGTGCGCTGGGAGAACCCCGGCATCTTCCAGCACATCGGCTATCCGAGCGTGGCCCAGATGCCGGACGGCACGATCGTCGCGTCCTATCACGAGTGGAGCGAGGACGCCGAGCCGCTGCAGTACGTGCGCTGCACGCGCTTCCGGCTGCTCGACTAGCCGCGCCCCGATGCCGACAGCCGCGCCCGCCGGCGGGCATCGGGAGGTCCATCGGGAACCGCATGCCTACTGCTCGCACCCGCACGCGGTCGCGCTGCCGGACGGCGAATGGCTGGTCGTGTTCAACCGCACCTACCGACGGCCATTCATTCTGCATCCGCCCCAGGACCCGTACTTCCACAATCTGATCATCCGCTCGTCCGATCAGGGCCAGACCTGGAGCGCGCCGGTGATGGTGCCCGGCCACGGCTGGCATGGCGTCGAGTGCGCCGGACTGACGGCGCTGCCCGGCGGCCGCGTGCTGCTCCATCAGTGGCGCTTTCAATGGCTGTCGTTGCCGGATGCGCGCAGACGCGGAGACGCGACGCCGCTCGCGCTGCCGGGCGAGATGGCGCGCGGCCTCGAGCTGTCGCCGGAGCTGGATGGTCTCGGGCCGGCCGATCCCGAGCGCTTGATGCCCTGGGCGCGGGGCCCCGGGCGTGCCTACGTCCACGTCTCGGACGATCGCGGCGAGACGTGGAGCCGGACCGTCGAGCTCGACACGGGGCCGTTCGTCGGTGGCTACAACATGCGCGGCGCCGTCCGCCTGCCCGACGGCCAGATCGTGCTGCCGCTCTGCGACGTTCCCTCCTATGAGCGCGTGTTCGTGATGCACTCCGGGGACGGCGGGCTCAGCTGGAGCCACCCCGTTCGCGCCGCCTCCGAGCCGGGCCTCCTGTTCGAGGAGCCATGCCCGCTCGCGCTCGGCGACGGCCGGCTCCTGCTGCTGCTGCGCGAGAACCGGACGCGCAGCCTGTATCAGGTGACCTCGGCCGACGGCGGCTACAGCTGGTCGAGGCCGGCACCGACCGGCATCGAGGGCTATCCCGCCCACCTCGTTGCTCTCGCGGACGGTCGGATCGTCTGCACCTACGGCCATCGCTCGCCCGACTACAGCATCCGCGCGGTCGTCTCGACCAATGGCGGCCACACCTGGGCCCGGCGGCACCCGATCATCGTGCGCGCGGCCCTTCCCAACCGGGACCTGGGTTATCCATGCACAGTGATCACCGCCAACGACAGGCTTAGCACCTTTTATTATTGCCAGGATTTGAATGGCGTCACTGGTATCGAGATGAACATTTATGACGTTGATTGATGCAGACTGAGAAATCCCGGGACGATCAGTTCCCGGAGATCGAGGCGTGCCACGCCGCGAACGCGCGCGAGTGGTCGAGATCCAACCGAAGATACCTGACGCACGCGGGCTTCGGAGGGCTTGCCGGAATTCGGCTCTTAGCCAAAAGCAGAAAAGATTTCCCGCGGCAAGCCCGAAAGCTTACTCTGGATGCCCTAACTCGGCCCCTTCCGAGGGGAGCTGTGGGAATCGAGGACCTCACTCTGGAGATCTTTGCTCAAGATGCGCTTTCTTCCTAACGGACCAGACGTTCCTGACCGCTTGGTCGACTCGCAGGAAAGAGGCCAGTCCATCTTCGTCTGTGGCGCTGGCGTGTCCAAGACTGCCGGCCTGCCGCTTTTCGATGAGCTGGTCAAAGGTGTTTACCGTGAGCTCGGCGAGGATTGGGGCCTTCAGCCTGCGGAACGTGAAGGAATGGAACGACGGGAATATGATCGTGTATTGCGCTGCCTTGAGAGACGGCTCGCCGCCTCCGATCGGCCGCGACAACAGGGGATGAGGGACCGGATTCGGTCGGCGGTACGGAATGCACTGACTCCGCCGGAAAATTCAGATCTTACCAACCACCTCGCGCTGCTGGATCTATCGCGCGACTCAGAGGGCCGAACGCGGCTCCTTACCACGAACTTCGACACGGTGTTCGAGCGCGCGTGGTTCGATCGGCGTCGCGCACCCCCTGCCAGCCACGCGGGCGCGGCAATGCCTCGGCCGAAGGTCTCGGGCTTTGTAGGTGTGCTTCACCTCCATGGCCGATTGGCTGACTCCGACCTCCGGCTCGACGAAACCGATCTGGTGCTTACGAGCGCGGAGTTCGGAGACGCCTACCTCCGCTCAGGTTGGGCCTCCCGTTACGTCTATGACCTCGTGCGGACACACACGCTTGTGCTCGTCGGCTACCAAGCCGATGACCCGCCGATGCGGTACCTGCTTGAGGCACTCGAAGCCGATCGAGAACGCTATCCTGACCTTCAGCAGGTCTACGCTTTCGCCTCCTCCACTGCGGGCGAAAACAACGTCACTGCCGCGCGGTGGGAGGCGAAGGGCGTCAAACCGATTCTTTACGCGACCAACAACGGTGATCATTCGCCGCTTTATCAGACCTTACGGGAGTGGACACAGTACGCGGACGATCCGACCGCGTGGAGGCGACAGCGGCTGCGGGATGTCCTGAGCGAGTCACCCGTTGCTGTGGCAGAGCGGATCGATGAATGCGCGTCGCTGCTTCGTCACGGCGACGCGCCGCAGTTGCTCGGGGAACTGTCGCCAGCGGCGGAGTGGCTTCCACTACTGGCTGAACGACGCATCTTTGACGACGGCAAGGTGCATCCGGGCGAGTGGATCGCCAAACGCATCAATGACCCGGAGATGATTTCGAGCTTGCGCTGCACTGGCCGAATTTGATGAACGCACACACTGGCTTATTGATCGGGCTGTCGCGCGGGAGAGACAGACCCTTTCGCCAGTCCGCCTCAAGGCATGGCAGCTACTACTTGCTGCGAAACGTTCTCACGCCGCCCCTGATCTAGACTTTGCCTGGTATATCGTGGCCGAGACGGTCAAACGGGGTGATGCTGACTATGGTGTGCGACAGCTCGTAGCGAGGATTTTGCGTCCCCGTCTCAAGATCGGGGACGTATGGCGTGAACGGACCGCCGATGACGAACCGGAAACCCTGTATCACCTCGTAAGAATCGAGTTTGATTCCGAGAATAGCCCGCGTCCGGACGAAATCTTGGACGCGTGGCCTCGCGACATCGATCGAGAGGTTGCGCTGTTTCGCGTCCTAGAGCGCGCTTTTGTCGATGCTCTCGAAGAAGCCAGCGACGCCGGCTTTTTGGAGCCAGACCAGGCGAGCTGGAACGTCCCGTCGGTAGCCGCGCACCCGCAAAATGCTCATCGGTCGGGCTTCTATCCTATTACGCGAGTGCTCGCCGACATCTGGCAGCGTATCGCGGAACGGGATCATGAGAGAGCACGTACGCTTGCGGTCAGCTGGAGGGACTTTCGGTTTATCCTTACCCAGCGTCTGTATCTTTATGCACTTTTCTCGCAGGCAATTTTCACGGCCAAGGAAGCAGCGGCGGCCGTGCTGGCTTTGAGCGACGGTGTTTTCTGGCTGAGCCGTGCTCAGGTTGAAATCATGCGTCTGCTGGTCGGCCGGTGGCACGAGTTCAGCGGCGAAGACCGCGATGCCCTTGATGCTAGGTTGGCACAAGGGATACCGCGTGATTTGTTTCCCGCCGACGCTTTCGAAGCCGAAGAAAAGTGGGAGTCCATATGGGACTCTGCGGTTTTCAAGAGATTAAATTGCATCAGCGCAGCGGGGGGCGAACTATCGGCTGGAAGTCTGCATCTTCTGCAGGAGATCTCAGCGAGACACCCGAAGTGGCAGCCGGGGCTACAGGACCACGACGACTTCATGACTTGGTTGGGCGAGGCACGCGTCGGACCTGCGGGCCATCCTGAGCTCTTGGCTAACGTTGCTGATGACGCTCTTATACCCGAGGCGATGCGTCTTCAGCGGGAGATGCCCTGGGAGGAGCAAGACATTTGGCGTCGGTTCTGTTCGGCTGACCCTGATCGCGGGCTGCGCGCGCTTCGCCTCGAAGCGGCTATTGGTAACTGGAATGTTGAAGCGTGGCAATCGTTCTTCTGGGAAGTCGGCGAGAAGGAAGAGGTAGAACTCCAATTCGAACTTGCGGACCTGCTCATCGAAATGCCCGATGCAGCCCTCGGTGAACTGTTGTCGACGGCGACATCGTGGCTGCGAAGACGCCGCGAAACCTTCACGAGTAAGGACGGAGCTCGATTCTTTCGAACTCTGGGACAGATTTGCTAGCCTGACGTACGGAACGGATGAAGACGGCAAACTCGGCGATGACGACGATCTGGTTACGCGGGCCCTCAATGAGCCGGGCGGCATCCTTGCGTGGATACTGCTCGACAACCTCATGGCCCACAAACCAGAGGCTGGCAGCGGCCTCGGCTTGGAACTGACGCCTCGTTTCAACCGTATCATGGGGGCGCAGGGCCGGGCTGGCCTTCTTGCACGTGCCATTTTCGCTCACAGGCTTGCCTACCTCGACGCGGTCGATCCGGCGTGGGCCGGAGTCAGCCTAGTGCCACGCCTCGCCTGGAGCCATCCGGAGGCCCCGGCGCTCTGGCAGGCACAGGCGACGGACAAGATCGGGTCCGCTCGCCTCTTCAATGCGGTCAAGCCAGCGATGCTTGAAGCGTTTGAACGAGGAGACCTCTCGAAACTCGAAGGTCTTGTTGGGAAGTTGCTCAGCGTTGCCCTCTGGCATCTCCAGGAGGACGCTGGCGACTACACCTTGTCGCTGGCCGAAGTAAGACGCGCGCTCACGGTCGGGCCAACCGTCGTGCGTCAGAATGCAACATGGCAGCTTTGGCGACTAATGGCACATGCGGACGGACTCGCTGCGGACAAAGCCGAGCGCTGGCGTACAGTTATCGGGCCCTTGTTTCGTGATATATGGCCTCTGGATGCGAGGCTCAGAGCAGAAGAGACTGCACAGAACCTCGTGCGCATGGCCTTGGAGTCCGAGGGGGCATTCCCCGACGCGGTAGATGCAATTGTCGACTTCCTCGTGCCGTATCGGATTTATCGCCTGTCGGATTTGTTGAGACCGGTCGGACAAAGACACGACACGCTTGCGGTCCAACACCCAGCAGCTTTCATTCGCCTAGCGAACGCTCTCATTGACCCTGCGGCTTATCCGGTGCCCAATGACCTAGCCACGTTCCTGGCGGAATGCGTGAGCGCAGATCCATCAGTAGCGGACGAGCCCGGCTACATCCGGTTGTTTGCACTGCGAAGGCAGATGGGCGCCTGAAACGGAGCGCCTTCCGCTCGCAGAAGGCGGTCGTAGCCGCCCGTTCCGGGCGCATTGCCGCTTCGGGTCACGACCGGCCGCTGCGTATCTCCGGCAGCCGGGGGGGGCGGGCCGGGTACCATCCGTCGGATTTCGACCACGAGCGGCGTAGCCTTGCGCCTCGCTCCACCTACTCCACCGGCGGCGGACCCCGCATCTTCTTGATCACCGCCCGCTGCTTCTTGGCGTCCAGCCGACGGCGTTTGGCGCCGGCCGTCGGCCGTGTGGGTCGCCTCGGTGCTGGTGGCTGGGCAGACCGCCCGATCAGCGCGACCAGTCGCTCGAGCGCGTCCTTGCGATTGCGATCCTGGGTCCGGTGCCGTCGGGCGGTGATGATCAGCACGCCGTCCTGCGTCAGCCTGCGGCCGGCGAGGCGCGCCACGCGTGCCCGCACGTCCTCGGGCAGCGATGGCGAGCGCCGGACGTCGAAGCGCAGCTGCACCGCCGTCGAGAGCTTGTTCACGTTCTGCCCGCCCGGGCCGCTCGCGCGCACGAAGCTCTCCTCGATCTCGCGCTCGTCGATGGCGATGTCGTCGGTGATCTGGATCATCGCGGAGATCTATCGGAGCTCGCCCCAATCCCAGGATGGCGCGCGCGCGTTCCAGGCAAGTCACACGCCGAGGCGCCGGCCGCTTGCGGGATCGAACAGATGCAGCCTTGCGGGGTCGGGGACGACCGTCAGGCGATCGCCCGGGGCGACCCGGCTGGTGCCGTCGAGGCGGACCGTGAGGGCCGCGCCGCCGCCCGCGATCCGGCCGTGCACGACGGTGTCGGCGCCCAAGGCCTCGATCAGCGCGACCTCGACGTGCAGCCCGGCCGCGCTCGCGCCCGCGAGCGGCAGATGCTCCGGACGCAGCCCGAGCGTCAGGCGCCGGTTGGCCTCGCCGGCGAGCGGCTGAGCGAGCGCCAGCCGATCGGCGCCGATCAGCAGCTCCTGGCCGTCGCCGCTGACCGTGGCGTCGAGGAAGTTCATCGCCGGCGCGCCGATGAAGCTCGCCACGAACCCGCTCGCCGGGCGCTCATACACCTCGAGCGGGGTCCCGATCTGCTCCACGAGCCCGCCGTTCATGACCATCAGCTGGTCGCCGAGCGTCATCGCCTCGACCTGATCGTGGGTGACGTAGATGCTGGTCGTGCCGAGGCGCTGCTGCAGCTGCTTGATCTCGATCCGCATCTGGCCCCGGAGCTTGGCGTCGAGGTTCGAGAGCGGCTCGTCGAACAGGAACACGGCCGGCTCCCGGACGATCGCCCGGCCCATCGCGACCCGCTGCCGCTGCCCCCCGGACAGCGCCCGCGGCTTGCGCTCGAGGAACTCCGCGAGGCCCAGAATGCGCGCGGCCTCACCGACCCTGCGCTCGATCTCGGCTTTGGCCGTGCCCAGGTTGCGCAGGCCATAGGCCATGTTGTCGTAGACGCTCATGTGCGGGTAGAGCGCATAGTTCTGGAACACCATCGCGATGTTGCGGTCCTTGGGCTCGAGCCGGTTGACCACCCGCGCGCCGATCCGGATCGTGCCAGCGCTGACCTCCTCGAGCCCGGCGACCATGCGCAAAAGCGTCGACTTGCCGCAGCCCGACGGCCCCAGCACCACGCGCAGCTCGCCATCGGCGATCCCGGTCGAGACCCCCTTGATGACCTCGGTCTTGCCGAACATCTTGCGCACGCCCTCGAGCACGACCTCGGCCATCAGAGCCTCACTTCTCGGTCTCGATCAGGCCCTTGACGAACCAGCGCTGCATCAGCACGACCACCGCGACCGGCGGCAGCATCGCCAGCACCGCGACCGCCATCACATAGTTCCAGACCGGCTCGGCGTCGGCCGCGGTGACCATCCGCTGGATCCCCATCACGATCGTATACATGTGCTCGTCGGTCGTGATCATCAGCGGCCAGAGGTACTGGTTCCAGCCGTAGATGAACAGGATCACGAACAGCGCCGCCAGGTTGGTCCGCGACAACGGCAGCAGGATGTCCCAGAAGAACTTGAGCGGCCCGGCGCCGTCGATCCGCGCCGCCTCGGTCAGCTCGTCCGGCACCGTCAGGAAAAACTGTCGGAACAGAAAGGTCGCGGTCGCCGAAGCGATCAACGGCACGGTCAGTCCCAGATAACTGTTGAGCAACCCGAGATCGGCCACGACCGAGAACGTCGGGAAGAATCCGCACCTCGACCGGCAGCATCAAAGTTAGAAAAATAGTCCAGAACGCCAGCATCCGGAGCGGGAACCGGAAATAGACGATCGCGAACGCCGACAGGATCGAGATCGCGATCTTGCCGATCGCGATGCCGAGCGCCATGACCAGCGAGTTGAGCAACATCTCGCCGACCGGCCCGCTGCTCGACCCTTTCACCCCGTGGCCGAGCACGGCCGCATAGTTCGCCCACAGCTGATCCCCCGGCCAGACCGGGATCGGCGCCTTGAGCACATCCTCGGTCGGATGGGTCGAGGCGACGAACGCAAGCCAGATCGGCAGCGCCACCAGCAACACGCCGCCGATCAGCACCGCATGGGCAAACACCGTCAACCCCGGCCGCCGCTCGATCATCGCAACCCGCCCCGCAACGACACCCGTCTTCGTCCGCCAGAACCCGCGCCGTCGTATGCCTCCCAAGATCGACGATACCATGTCAACCGGGCTGCGGAACACACTTCCGGCCGCGGCCGCCCGCTGCCGTTCAGGCCCCGCTCCGCCGCTCCTCCAAGAGCCCGAACCCCTGCGGCCGGTTTTCACGATCATCCGGACCGCGTGACCGGCTCCCGCTCGCCAACCGCATGGAATTCGGAGAAAGGTCCCAGGTACTGTCCAGGTACTGTCCCAGGTCTGTCCCAGGTACCTTTCCCCTCATCAGGCGGATGCGGGGGCATGGAGCTACCGAGCCGCATACACATGCTGACCCAACTGGCCTCGGAGGCGGTGCTGGATGCCGCCTTCGCTTGGTCGTCCGATGGCGCCACGAAGGGAGAGGCCGGCCCGTCTGGCGCCGGCTCAGATTCCCACGGTCGCATGGACCATCCGAAGAATGGGTTAACCCGTAAAGGTTAACGCTCAGTTAATGCGCGGGCCGACGGCAGCGGTGTCGCGCCCGGCGGGTCGACAGAGGCCGCGACGGTGACGATGTTCGGTGGCGCATGTCGTCCAAAACACCCCGCCGTCTACTGGTATTGGACGCGGTGCTCGACATAGCGGAACTGGAGGGCGGTGAGGGTGATGACGATCAGCATCAGGATCACCGACTGAGCGGCGGAGCCGCCGAGGTCGAGGGCGATGAAGCCGTCGCGGAAGACCTTGTAGACCAGGATCTCGGTGGCGCGCGCCGGGCCGCCCGCGGTCACCGCGTGGATGATCCCGAAGGTGTCGAAGAAGGCGTAGACCAGGTTGACCACGATCAGGAAGAAGGTGGTCGGTGACAACAGCGGGAAAACGATCGTCCAGAAGCGGCGGCCGGGGCCGGCGCAGTCGATCGCGGCGGCCTCGAGCAGGGATTTCGGGATCGCCTGCAGGCCAGCCAGGAAAAACAGGAAATTGTAGCTGACCTGCTTCCAGGTGGCGGCGATCACGACCAGGATCATCGCCTGGCCGCCGTTCAGCTGGTGGTTCCAGTCGATGCCGATGCCGTTCAGCAGGTAGGGGAGGATGCCGATCGTCGGGTTGAACATGAACAGCCACAAGACGCCCGCGATCGCCGGCGCCACCGCGTAGGGCCAGATCAGGATGGTCTTGTAGAGGGTCCCGCCCTTGATCACCCGATCCGCCATCGCCGCCAGCAGCAGCGCCAGCGCGAGCCCGCAGAAGGTGACCGCGGCGCTGAAGATCAGCGTCACCTCGAGCGAATGCAGATAGCCCGGGTCGGCGAGCACGCGGGCGAAATTGGCGAGGCCCGCGAAGCTGGTCTTGAGCCCGAACGGGTCCTGCTTCAGGAGCGACTGGAACAGCGCCTGGGACGCCGGCCAGAGGAAGAAGACCAGCGTGATCAGAAGCTGCGGTGCCAGCAGCAGCAGCGGCAGCGCCAGGCCGCGAAAGGTGACCCGCTTTTGCATCTCGGCCGGCGCCGCCGGGACGTCCTGGCTGAGGACGCCCCGATCAGCAACGCTCAGTTGTTGGCCTCGAACTCGCGCAGCAGCTGGTTGCCGCGCGCGGCCGCGGCGTCGAGCGCGTCCTTGGCGCTCTTGCTGCCGTTCCAGACCGCCTCGAGCTCCTCGTTGATGATGTCCCGGATCTGGACGTAGTTGCCGAAGCGCAGCCCCTTGGAGTTGGCGGTCGGCGGGTTCAGCGTGATCTGTTTGATCGCGGTATCGGCGCCGGGATTCTGGTCGTAGAAGCCCTGCTTCCTGCGACAGCTCGTAGGCGGCCTCGGTGATCGGCAGATAGCCGGTCGCCTGGTGCCAGGCCGCCTGGACCTCGGGCGAGGACAGGTAGGTGAAGAACTTCGCGACCCCTTTGTAGTCCTCGGCCGGATGGCCCTTCAGCACCCACAGCGAGGCGCCGCCGATGATCGAGTTCTGGGGCGCGCCCGCGATGTCGTCATAGTACGGCAGCATGCCGACCCCGAACTCGAAGTCCTTGACGTTGCTCTTGATGCCGCCGTAGCCGGCCGAGGACTCGGTGTACATCACGCAATCCTGGGTATAGAACTTCGGGGCCGCGACGTTGGTCCGGCCGCCGTAGTCGAAGATCTTGGTCTTCTGCCATTCGGCAAGGTTGGCGATGTGCCGCGGCACGATGTCGTTCTGGTTGAACACGAGCTCGGTGCCGAGCCCCTCGAAGCCGTTCGCGAGGGTGCCGATCGGCTGGTTGTGCCAGGCGCTCATGTTCTCGACCTGGATCCAGGACTGCCAGGCCGTGGTCAGGCCACAAGCGTAGCCCGCGGCCTGGGTCGCCTTCGCGTCCGCGAGCAGCTCGGCCCAGGTCGCGGGCGGCTTCTCGGGGTCCAGGCCGGCCTTGGCGAACGCGGTCTTGTTGTACCAGAGCACAGGCGTCGAGCTGTTGAACGGCATCGAGAGCATCTTGCCGTCGGGCGTCGTGTAGTAGCCGGCGACCGCCGGCAGGTAGCCCGTCGGGTCGAACGGCTCATCGGCGTCGGCCATCAGCTGGTAGACCGGGTAGACCGCGCCCTCGGCCGCCATCATGGTCGCCGTGCCGACCTCGAACACCTGGACGATGTGCGGCTGCTGGCCGGCCCGGAAGGCGGCGATCGCCGCGGTCATGGTCTCGGTGTAGGTGCCCTTGAAGACCGGCGTGACCTTGTAGTCGCTCTGGCTCTTGTTGAAGCCGTCGGCGATCTGGTTGACCCGCTCGCCGTTGGCGCCGCCCATGGCGTGCCACCACTGGATCTCGGTCGCGGCCTGGACCGCGGGGGCCGCCAGACCGACCGCCAGCAGGACGGCCGCCGAGAGCAAAATCCGATCGGTTCGCATGTCTGCCTCTCCTGTTCCGACGATCCACGGCGCCGCGCCGCCAGGAGACCGGCGCGCGGCCGCGCTCCGTCTTTGCCGGGTTTCTTGACAACCCGATGACACTACGGCCGCGAGCCGCGAGCGACAAGCCGCGGGCAGCCGGTCGTCCTGAACCCGCCCGTTCAGCGGCTTGGCTGCGACCGGACAGCGTGCCGATGCTGGAGCCGATCGTGCCGATCGGGCCCTCTGCCGCTGGCACTTCCAGCCGCGCAGAGGCCCCGCATACTGTCGGGCCTGTCGAGACGACGGCCGGAGCCCACGGCCAGCTCTGGCCCTACCGTGGGCACGCCACGATCAGCCGGCAGGAACACGAGGCCCGGAAAGTAGCTGGCGCGCCGATCGGCGGAACCCGTAGGGTCATGGGTCGTGGCCGCGAACGGATCGATGGCCTCCGATCCGTCGCTCTGATAGCTTTCGCCATGCGATCACGATCCCCGGGGGAACGCTCGTGGATATCGCGGCTTGGCTGCGGGAGCTGGGGCTGGAGCGCTATCTGGAGGCGTTCCGCGAGAACGAGGTTGACGCCCAGATCCTGCCCAAGCTGACGGCCGACGATCTCAGGGACATCGGGGTCATCGCGGTCGGCCACCGGCGCAGGTTGCTCGAGGCGATTGCCGCCCTGGCAGCACCCGGCTTGCCACCTGCGGCGGCGGGCGCCGCGGTGACGGCGCGACCGGCCGAAGCCGAACGCCGCCAGCTGACCGTCGTGTTCTGCGACCTCGTCGGATCGACGGCGCTCTCGGCCAAGCTCGATCCCGAGGACATGCGCGAGGTGATCACGGCGTATCAGACTCTCTGCGCCGAGGTCGTGCGCCGCTTCGACGGCCACGTCGCCAAGTTCATGGGCGATGGCGTACTCGCCTACTTCGGCTATCCGCAAGCGCACGAGTACGACGCCGGGAGCGCCGTGCGCGCGGGGCTCGAGCTGACCCAAGCGGTCGGAAAGGTGACCACGCCTCTCGGGCACCCCCTCGCGAGCCGGGTCGGGATCGACACCGGCCTGGTGGTGGTCGGCGATCTGATCGGCGAAGGTGCTGCCCAGGAGGAGGCGGTGGTGGGCGACACGCCCAATCGCGCCGCCCGCCTGCAGGCGCTCGCCGAGCCGGGTTCGGTCCTGATCAGCACCGATACCAAGCGCCTCCTGGGCGGGGTGTTCACCTGCGAAGACCTGGGGGAGCAAGCCCTGAAAGGCTTCGACCTGCCGACCGGGGTCTGGCGGGTCACCGGGATGAGCGCGGCCGCGAGCCGCTTCGACGCCCGGGCCGGGGCCGGCCTCACGCCCTTCATCGGGCGGGACGAGGAAATCGCGCTGCTCCTGGGACGTTGGCAGCAGGCCAGCGACGGCGAGGGCCAGGTCATCCTCTTGTGCAGCGAGCCGGGGATCGGCAAGAGCCGGATCCTACGGGAGCTGCGGGAGGCATCGGGCGCACCGACCGTGCTCCGCTACGAGTGTTCGCCTCATCACCTCAATTCGGCGCTCCATCCCTTCATCGACCAGATCGAGCGCGCCGCGCGCCACCACCACGAACGTCAGGGCGGGGCCAAGCTGGATGCATTGGAAGCGGCGCTCGCGCCGGCGTTCGACGATGTCCGCGCGCTCGCGCCGCTGTTCGCGGCCATGCTGTCCTGGGAGACCGGTGATCGCTATCCGCCGCTCGAGCTGACCCCGCAACGGCAAAAGGCGGACACGATCAAGGCCCTCGCACTGGGCACCGCTGGTCTGGCGCGGGCCGGGCCGTTGCTCCTTCTGTTCGAGGACGCCCAGTGGGCGGACCCGACGTCGCTCGAGGCTCTCGATGCGATCGTCGATGCGATCGAGCACACCGCCATCCTCGCCGTGGTCACGTTCCGCCCGGAGTTCGCGCCGCCTTGGACCGGGCGTGGCTACGTGACCCTGCACACGCTGGCGCGGCTCGGGCGACGGCTGGCGGCGACCATGGTCGAGCGTGTCACTGGCGGCCACCGCTTGCCGGAGGCGGTGGTCGACGAGATCGCCGCCAAGACCGACGGCGTGCCATTGTTCGTCGAGGAGCTGACGAAGATGGTGCTCGGGAGCGGCATGGTCGAGCTGCGCGACGGCGCCTACGAATTGGTCGGCACGTTCTCCGGGCTCGCGATTCCGTCGACGCTGCACGACAGTCTCATGGCGCGCCTCGACCGGCTGTCGGGGGTCAAGGAGGTCGCCCAGACCGGGGCCTGCATCGGGCGCGAATTCTCCTATGAGCTGCTGTCGGCAGTGTCGTCGCTCGCGGACGACCAGCTCGGGGAGGCGCTCGGTCAGCTGGTCGACGCCGAGCTCGTCTTTCAGCGCGGCAGCCCGCCCGACGCCACCTACAGCTTCAAGCACGCGCTGGTCCGAGACGCGGCCTACGAGAGCTTGCTGAGAAGCAGACGACGTTCGTTGCACGCCGAGATCGGTCGGGCCCTGGACAGTGGCGTCGGGTCGGCGGCCGAGGTCGAGTTCGACGTGATTGCCGAGCATTTTGCCAAGGGCGCCGTCTGGTCCAAGGCCATGCACTTCTATCGGCGGGCCGCCGACGGCGCGGGCCGGCGCCATGCGATCAAGGAGGCGCTGGCACTCTACGATCAGGCTTTGGCGGCGGGCGGCCACCTCGATGGGCGCGAAGCGGCCGATGTCGTCATGTCCATTCACCAAGCCAGGGCCGAGCTTTATTTTGCGATCGGCAGCTTCGACCAGTCGCGGACCGAAAACGCGCACATGCTGGCAATTGCACGGAGTGTCGGGAACCGCGAACGCGAGAGCATTGCGCTCGCGGGGATGGCGTGGGCAGCGATGTGGGCCGAGGACTTCCCCTCGGCGCTTGCGCATGCGGGTGAGGCGATCGAGGTGGCCGAGGAGGTTGATTGTCAGTCGGCACTCGGCAATGCTCACATGATCACCGGATTCGTTCACGCGGTCTCGGGGCGGCTCGATCCGTCAGTCGAGGCGCTCGGCAAGACCCTCACCATCTGCCGGCCGGCCGGCGATGTCCTGCGCGAATCGCTGTCACTCTACATGTCCTGCCACATCGAGAACTGGCGCGGGGAATTCGACAAAGCGATCGAGCTGGCGTCGGCCGGGGCCGCGATTGCCCGAGAGCACAACCTGATCTCGGCGTTTTTGCGAAACACCTATGCTCAGGGGCTCTCTCTGACCGGTAAAGGCAACTATGATCAGGCCCTGACACTCCTCACCGAAGGTTTGGCGCTGGCCGAGAAGATCGGCGATGAAGCGTTCCTTCCCCGCTATCTGAACGGTCTCGGCTGGCTCCACATTGAATGTGAGAACCTCGAGCAGGGCATCGAATTCAACAACCGATGCACCGACATTACGCGGCGGCGGGACCACGCGGTCAACGTGGAGATGACGTCCTTTGCCGAAGTCAACATCGGCGATGCCTTCCTGGCACAGGGCGACCTCAAGCTGGCGCATGAGGTCCTCGACCGCGTGCACCGGACTGCCAAGAATCCGGCGACCCATGAGTGGATGAAGTGGCGCTATTCCACCCACCTGTTTGCCAGTCTCGGTCGGCTCTGGCTGTCCCGGGGCAACCCGCACCAGGCGCGCGAATTCGCCGACCAATGCTTGAAGATCGCGGTACCGACGGGATCTCGGAAATACATGATCAGTGCTTGGATGCTCCTCGGTGACGCCGCACTCGCGGCCGGCGACCCGGAGGACGCGGAGAAATGGCTGCGCCAAGCTCTCGAATTGGCGCGCGCGATTTGCCATCCGCCCCAGCTTTGGCAGACCCATTCAGCTTTGCGCCATCTCTATGCGGAGACCAAGCGGGATCATTTGGCCCGGCAGCAAGATATTGCCGCCCGTTCGGTCGTCGAGGAAATCAAACGCAGCACGACGGCTCCGGATCTCCAAAACGGCTTGGAAGGTTCACCACGACTCCGGCAAATCTACGAACGCGCTGCAGAACGATAGACCAGCGTGTCATGGGCCTGAGCCCGATCGTCGGCCAGGCAAGCTATGGTGGCGCCACAGTCGTCTTGCGACTGGATCATGCCCGCCCAGCGCCCGCCCAGTGCCCGCCCAGTGCCCGCTCAGAAGACGATCACGTTGCGCAGCGCGTCGCCGCCGGCGGCCGATGCGATCGCCTCGTTGATCTCCTCCAGCGGGTAGCGGCCGGAGATCAGCTCGTCGAGCTTGAGGCGGCCCTTGAGGTACCAGTCAGCCAGCATCTGGACATCGAAGGGCATCCGCACCGAGCCCATTTTGCTGCCCAGGATGCGGAGCGCGTTGTCGGCGATGTCCACCGCCTCGAAGTGGATCTGGACGCCGTCCGCGGTCATGCCGACGACCACGAGAGTGCCGCCCCGGCACAGGAGCCGGGCCCCCTGCTCGATGGCGGCAGCGCTGCCGGCGGCGACGAAGACATAGTCCGCACCTCGGCCATCGGTCAGGGAACGGACGACGGCGCGGACGTCCTCCTGGCCGGGGTTGATCGCATGGCTCGCGCCGAAAGTGCGCGCGGCGGCGAGCTTCCGATTCGACAGGTCGATCGCGATGTTGGTGCGAGCGCCGCCGAGTGCTGCTCCCTGCACGCAATTGAGGCCGACGCCGCCGGTGCCGATGGTCGCGACGTGGCTGCCGGGACGGATCGCCGCGGTGTTGAGGACGGCGCCGACACCGGTGATCACGCCGCAGGCCAGCAGGCACGCGCTGTCCAGCGGCACCTCCCGGGGAATCAGCGCGACCTGTGAAGCATCGACCACGACCTTTTCGGCGAACGCTGCGGTCCGCAGCCCCTGGCGGATCGGCGCGCCGTCGCCGGCGCTGAGCGGCGAGCGCAGATCGAGCGGCAGCCTGGTCTCGCAGAGCTGGCGCTCGCCGCGGGCGCAGAACGGGCAGTGACCGCAGGAACGCACCAGCGTCACCACGACATGGTCGCCCGGCCCGACGCCCGCGACCCCGACGCCGACCTCCTCGACGATCCCCGCCGCCTCGTGCCCGGCCACGGCCGGCAGCCCGCCACCCCAGGCGCCCGCCATGAACAAGAGGTCGCTGTGGCAGATCGCGCAGGCCGCGAGCTTGACCTTGACCTCGCCCGCCCGCGGTTCGGCGAGATCGAGCTCCTCGATCGCAAGGGGCTTCCCGAACTCGCGACAAACCGCCGCCTTCATCGTGATCTCCGACCGACGCCGGGCATCCGCCGAGCGGGCGAAGGTTGCGCCTTCGCCGAACCACGGTCAATCAGATGCAGCGGGGGCAGATGCGGCGAGGGCGCGCATCGGCTATGGTCCCGGCCATGCTCGATCTGTCGTTCGATGATTGGGAAGCTCTCCCGCCTCTGCAGGGCCTCGCCCTGCGCGAGGCCGTGGAGCGCGGCGCGCGCTTCACGGCCGGCACCGATCCGCTGACCGTGGAAGCCTATGCGCCGGGCGTGCTGCGCCTTCGGGTCGGTGAGGCGGCCGCGCCCGACTACGGCATCATCCAAGCCCCGCCGGTCGCGACGGCCGCACACCTCGAGGAGATCGCGGGCGGCTGGCGGCTTGGTGCCGAGGGTGCCAGGCTCGTTGTGATGAGCGACCCGGTGCATCTCGCCGTCGAGCGCGGCGGCGAGACTTCGCTACGCCCGCCCCGCGACGGCCATTTCGGGCGCCGCTTCCGTCTGCCGCCCCTGGCGCGCACGCCCTCGGGCTGGCTGGTCGCGTTCGACCTCGAGGACGGCGAGCCGGTCTACGGCCAGGGCGAAAAGTGGGGTCCGCTCGATCACCGCGGCCAGTTCCTGCGCTCCCGGGTCGAGGACGCGCTCGGGGTCAACGCCGAGCAGAGCTACAAGAACTGCCCGCTCGCGTGGAGCCCGCGCGGCTGGGCGGTGTTCGTGCATACGCCCGGGCGGGTTCATCACGCGATCGGCCATCCGTCCTGGTCGCACCGCACCTACGCGATCGAGGTCGAAGGCGAGACGCTCGATCTTTTCCTGATGGTCGCCGAAACTCCTGCCGGCCTGCTCGAGCGCTATACCTGGCTCACCGGCCGGCCACCAGAGGTGCCGCGCTGGAGCCTCGGCCCCTGGCTCTCCAAAGCCTATTACCGGGACGCCGAAGAGCTGCTCAGCGCGGCACGGCGCGTGCGCGCGCTCGGGCTGCCGCTCGAGGTGATCACGCTCGACGGGCGCGCCTGGCAGGAGACCAGCCGCCGCTTCGCGTTCGAGTGGGACCAGAGCCGCTACCCGGAGCCGCGCGCGGTGACCGCCGAGCTGGCGCGCCTGGGCTTTCGCCTCTGCGTCTGGGAATATCCGCTGGTCTCGATCCACGGGCCCCTGTTCGCGGACATGGCGGACCGCGGCTGGCTGCTCAGGGACAGGCACTCGGGCGAAGTGTTCCGCCACCAATGGGAGCCGCTGCCGGTCGGGAGCACGCTGACGCCCTTGCCCGAGAGCGGGATCGTCGACTTCACCCATCCGGACGCCTACGCCTTCTGGCGCGATCGCCACCAGGCGCTGTTCGACGACGGCATCGCCGTGATCAAGACCGACTTCGGCGAGCAGGTGCCGGACCACGTGATCGCGCACAACGGCGATCGCGGCGCCCGCCTGCACAACGTCTATCCGCTGCTCTACAATCGCTGCGTGTTCGAGGCGAGCCTGCGCCACTTCGGCCAGGGGCTGGTCTGGGGCCGAAGCGGCTGGGCCGGATCGCAACGCTACCCGACCCAGTGGGGCGGCGACCCGCAGAGCGACTGGGGCGGCCTCGCCGCCAGCCTCCGCGGCATGCTGTCCTGGGCGAACTCGGGCGTCGGCTGGTACGCGAGCGACATCGGCGGCTTCTACGGCGGGCCGCCCGACGCCGAGCTCTTCGTACGCTGGGCGCAGGCGGCGGTGTTCGCCTCGCACATCCGCTTCCACGGCATCGGCGCGCGCGAGCCCTGGGCGTTCGGCGACGAGGCGCTCCGCCACGTCCGCGCCGCGCTCGAGCTCCGGATGCGCCTCGTCCCCTACATCGAGGCCTGCCTTAAGGAGGCGTCGCAGACCGGCCTCCCGATCACCCGCTGCATGGCGCTCGCCTGCCCCGACCAGCCCGAGAGCTGGGCCTTCGATCTGCAATACATGTTCGGCCCGGACCTGCTGGTGGCGCCCGTGGTCCGGCCGGGCGGCGATGTCCGGCTGTGGCTGCCGGCCGGCGATTGGCTCGATGCCCAAAGCGGCGAGCGTCTTTCGGGCGCCCGCCGCCTCGACCGCCATCTCGATCTCGACCAGATCGCACTCTACCTGCGGGCCGGCTCCCCCCTCGAGGCGACCCTGCCCCTCTTCTGACGCCGACGAGCCCGCGCTTCCGGGTCGCGATCGCGCCGGCATCGGCGCGCAGCATCCGGCCGCTCACTCGGTCCGATGCCTCGGACGCCCCCGGCTTCCACGAAGCCGACCTCCCCCGCTGACCGCGCCCACCCCGAACCGACCGCCAGCGGGCACGGATTCCCACGGTCCCATGGACCCACCAAACACTTGGTTAACACCCCATCCTTAACGCCGGGTTAAGACGTCCCCGATGGCGAGCGCGAGTGCCGGTCCTTCTGCGAACCGGTCGGGTTCTGAGCTTCGACCTTCCAGACGACCCGGCAGCCCAACCGATGCCGGGCCTCGAGCAGAGCCGTGCCCTCGCCGAGCCTGACCGCCTTGGCCGGATCGTCGAGCGGCAGCAGGTCGGCGTAGTCCCGCATGCTCCCTGGCCGTGCGGGCAGACGGACCGCAGCGTAGTCGTAGCGGAGCTCGAAGGGACCCGGGCCGCCGGCACAGGAGTGCTCGCGGGCGGCCTCCCGGTCGAGCTGTCCGCAGCCTCGGCAAAGCATCTCGCATGGCATTCTGCCTCCTCGTCTGCTCACAGCTTTGCCATGGGCGTGCTCGTCTCAACCAGCATTACCCCCGAGGGCGGCTACTTAGCCCTGCGATCCCGGCGTTCGTGCCAGGTGGCACAAGCGTTGGAGGTCGAGACGCACCATGCCGGTTTGAATCGGTTTGTCCCGGGACACGTCGCCCTCAGTTTTGGTCGTCGGTGCTGTCGAAGTCCTGCAGCCACCGCTCAATCGAAAACCGCAGGCGCCCCGACATCGCGGTTTGCCGTGCCTGCGTCGCTTCGCGGCGCGCTTCTTCGGTGCGGCCCTCGGCCAGGAGGGTGCGCGCCATCGACCACATCAGCTCCGCGCGTGCGTTGGCATCGTCGACCGTCTGCAGCGAGTTCCGATCCGCGGCCATCGCCGCGGCGAACGCCGCCCGAGCGGTGCTCTTGTCGCCCACCGCCGCGTAGAGCTGTCCGATGCGGCTCAGGCGTTCGCCTCGCGGCGCCGGCGGGTCGCCGTTCACCTCCTCGACGGCGATCGGCATCATCTCCCGGGCCGCCGCCATCTTGCCGGCCGCGACCAGCATCTCGACGTGGTCGAGCCGCGTGTTCCACCGCTGGAGCTCGGTCGGATGGCGATAGATGTAGTCGAAAATCTCCTCCGCCTGTTCGTACATCCCGAACCCGGGGTAGTCGCGGGTGGCGAGGGAGTTGAGGCGCCCGGCGATCCGACGCATCGGTGAGGCGGCGGCGAGTGCGGACGCGACCAGTCCGACGACGACCAGGCTCGTGACGACCGCCTTCGGCCGCGCCGGCAGCCAACCGTCGGCAAACCAGCGTGAACCCCGGCAGTGATCCAGGGCGAACGTGAGCGCGGTCACGCCCAACAGCAACTCGCCGATCTCGTCGGACTTCGCCACCGGCTGCAGCAGGAAAAAGGCGGGCGTCAACAGGCACATCGGAGCTAGGCGGAGCGGCACGACCGGTATCCCAGCGGCGATCAGGCGGGCGGCAATGCCCGGCCGGATCCAGCTCAGCAGCGCCGAGACGGCGAGCCAGCCAAGCATCAGGTAGGAACCGATGGCGTAGGCACGGAGAGACACGCCGACCCCCTCCAGGTTATGGAGGTTCAGCTCGCTCTGCCGGTTCGCTTCTTCAATGAACTCCGGCACATGAAAACCGAGCAGCTTGCTCCAAATTCTCTGGCCCCAGCTGACTTCCTCGCCAGCGATCAGCAGCGCAACCAGCCCGATCGCGAGACTGATCGCCTTGCGCGAGCGCGCCGGTGCGCGCCGGGCATCGACCAGGAACAGCAGACCCGCGCCGAGGTAGGCGACCATGGTCGCGTACTCGCCTTCGAAGTCCTCGGCGACCAGATGGGCATAGGCGATGGGGTAGCTGCGGAACAGGACGATCGGCACGCCGGCCAGAGCCACCGCCAGACCGACAAAGAACACGCCCTCCCGCGCGGCTGATGGCTGGCCCATGAAGCCGAGATTCCCCGGATGCTGGTTGCTGACGGTCGAGTTTTGCGCCTGTCCGGTGCAGCAAGCAAGCACGGACGCATCGGAGGCAGCGCCGAGCGTGCGCCGAACCGATCTTTCGGGCTTGCACCCTGGGTTTGGGCCGAGTTTGGAGCGGTCTCCGCTGATCATGGGCGCACCTCCGCTGCCGGGGCCCCTCATCGCCGCAACCCAGCTCATGCCGGGAGCGGTTCAGGTCGGAGCCGATCGATCCGACGCATGATCTCGGCGAACCGTGCTCGGGGCATCGCCACCTCGGCCAGCTGGAACACGACGTAGCGGCCGTGGCGCACGATGCGGGCATCGATCTTGACCAGCTTCTCGTGCAGCGTCGTCAAGGACCAGTGCTCGACCTCCTCGGGCAGGGCCAGCGTGCGCATGAAATTGGCGAGGTTGTAGGCCAGCGCGTACAGCTGGAGCCGCACGGCGTGATGCCGGAAGGCGTGGCAGGACAGCCGCGTCCAGCGGATCGCATTCTTGCCTTCCTTGATGTGCTGCTCGGCAGTGCCACGTCCGTTGTAGAACTTCACCACCCGCTTGGCCGGTCGGTTTAGGTTGGTCACGATGAAGCCGACCCGCGGATAGAGCTCGCCCTGGTGCCACTCCACCTTGGCCACCACGCGACGCGCTCGGGTCCAGCCGGCGGCTTGGTAGTGGAAGCTGGCGTAGGACACGATCGGCTTCTTAGGCGGCCGACCGGCCGACCGGCCGGCAGCAAGTAGCTGATACGCCGCTGCAACACTTGGTTGGAGGGCAGCCGGATCGCGTGCTGGATACCCTCGGCCTCCAGAAATTCGTAGATTTCCGGCTTGGCGAAGGCTGCATCGGCGCGGAAGTAGAGATCGACGCCCCGCTCGCGATAGCGGGCGATTACCGGCTCCAGCACCAGGCGCCAATCCTCGGCGCTATGGACGTTGCCGGGCCGTAAGCGACAGCACTCCAGATCGCCGAACGGGTTGAACACGAACAGCGGGGGATAGCAGGTGCAGCCGAAGTGGCCGTTCCAGACCGAGCCCTCCTGCTCGCCGTGCGTCGGGCTCTCGGAACTGTCCATGTCGAGGATGATCGTGCGGGGCGGCTTGCGTTCGTGCACGCGGTCGATCCAGGTGCCCGACAGATCCGTTGGGCCGCCAGGTTGGTGTCTCTCGCGAGCCATTCGGTCTCGAAGCGCCCCATCTGGCTGCTTGACGCTGCCGCACGATCGAGACCCTCCCGGCCGACGAGGGCTCGCATCGCGGGGTCGAGAGCAACGCGCTCGGCGTCGTTGACGTCCTCGTAACCGGCGAGCCGGCCAAACACGGACTTCCGAAACAACCCGCCCAGGATGTGACGCGCGTTCTTGCCGCGGCGGCCATCGAAGAGCTTGGTGATCGCGACCGTGGTGAGCCCGACGGCATCGTCCAGCTCGCCGTAGGCGAGCAAACCGCCGTCCGACGTGATCCTGGCACCGTGGAATTCCAGCTTGATCCACCGGTCAAAACGGACTCGAAGAGGCTCCAGTCTCGCTTCACCCATCGGGTACGCCACGGATTGCATCTCATCTCGCGCCTCAAGCCTCTGATTCCATTAGCAAAATCGGGCGACTAAGCCACCAGACATTCGACCCATCGGGGGATCCGGGCTCAAAGGATCGAGCGCAGGAACTGCCGGGTGCGCAGGTTGCGAGGGTCGGCCAGCATCTCGCGGGGCGGCGCTTCCTCGACGATCCTGCCCTGGTCCATGAAGATCATGCGGCTGCCGACCTCGACCGCAAAGCCGATCTCGTGGGTCACGACCAGCATCGTGCGGCCCTCCACGGCGAGGTCCTTCATGACGGCGAGAACGTCGCCAACGGTCTCGGGATCGAGCGCCGAGGTTGGCTCGTCGAACATCAAAAGCGAGGGGTTCATCGCGAGCGCGCGGGCGATCGCCACGCGCTGTTGCTCGCCGCCCGAAAGCTGGCCGGGATAGGCATTGATCCGATCGCTGAGCCGCACCTTCGCGAACAGCTCCCGCGCCCGCTGCTCGACCACGCGCCGCGGCTCCCGCAGCACCACCATGGGTGCCAGCGTGACGTTCTCGAGGGCCGTGCGATGAGGGTAGAGGTTGAAGCTCTGGAAGATCATGCCGATGTGCTTGCGCACCTCGATCACGCTCTTCGAATGGGCCCGGACGGGACGGCCCTCGAAGGATATCCTCCCTTCCTGGATGGGCTCGAGGCCGTTGACGCAGCGTAGCAAGGTGGACTTGCCGGTGCCGCTTGGTCCGACGATGACCACGACCTCGCCCGGCAGCACGTCGAGCGAGACCCGGTCGAGAATCAGCCTGTGGTCGAAACGCTTCGCCACCTGCTCGAGGCGCAGGATCGGGCGCGACGCCGGGTCCGGCGAGCGGTCCATCGGTCGATCCCCTAGTGATGAGCGATCGCGAACTTGCGCTCCAGAGCGCCGCCAGCGAGTGAGATTCCGTAGTTGATGATGAAATAGAGGACGGTGATCGTTGCGAAGACTTCGAGGCTGTGCCCCGTCGACTCGCGGATCAGGAGCCCCGTCTTGGTCAGCTCGACGTAGCCGATGATCGACGCGAGCGAGGAGTCCTTGAGGGTGGCGATGTAGACGCCGACCGACGGCGGCAGCATCACCCGGATGGCCTGCGGCCCGACGATGTGTCGCATGACCTGCCAATACCGCATCCCGGAAGAGTAGCCCGCCTCCCACTGGCCCTTGGCCACGCTTTCGACCCCGGCACGCACCACCTCCGCCATCAGCGAGCTCGCCTCGAGCATGAGTGCCAGGGTCGCCGCGGCGAACGGCGACAGATCGATCCCGATCGCGAGTGGCAGACCGAAGTAGCAGAAGAACATCAGTAGCAGGATCGGAATCGATCGGAACAGCTCGGTATAGAGGAGGGCGAGGATGCGCAGGAGCGGCCAGCGGGAGGTCCGCGCCAGGCCGACCACGGTGCCGACCAGCGCGCCCAGAAGAAGGCCAAGCCAGCTGATCCAGAGCGTGATCACGGCCGCGCGCAGCAGCAGTTCGGCGTAGCCGACGACGACGCTGTTCATCGCGGCCGGGCCGCCCCATCCGGCCCGAAGAGAAGCCGCCCGGTCAGAATGCGGGCGAGGTTGATCGCCTGGCAGAGCCCGACATAGACGATCCCGGCCACGAAGAACGTCTCGAAGTAACGGAAGGTAGCCGATCCCGCGGTCTGCATCCAGGACGTAACGTCGTTGACCGCGACCACCGAGGCGAGCGAGGAGCCGAGCACGACCTGGATGAACTGGTTGCCGAGCGGCGCGTAGATGATCCTGAAGACCTGCGGAAAGACGACGTGACGGAAGGTCTGGAAGCCGCTCATGCCCTGGGACAGCGCCGCCTCGAACTGGCCGCGCGGGATGGCCATGAGACCGCCGCGAAAGATCTCGGTCATGTAGGCGCCGCTGTTCAGCGTCAGCGCGATCAGCGCGGACTGGAAGCCGCTCACTCTCAGACCCAGCTGCGGCAGGCCGAAGTAGACGAGATAGAGAAAGACGAGCAGCGGCGTGTTACGCATGAACTCGACGTAGGCCACCGCCAGAAAGCGGAGCGGCGGCCGGGGGGTCCGGCGCGCGAGCGCGCCGCCGATGCCGAGGCACAAGCTGAGGACGATGGTGAGGACCGACAGCCAGACCGTGACCAGGGCAGCCTCGGGAAGGCTGCCCAGGTACGGGATGACGGTCCGTAGCGTGAAGTGGTAGCCGCTCATGCGGCGGGTGGCGCGGACGTCGCACTCGGGCGGCGAACCACGGCGGCGAAGCCTCAGTACGGCGTCTGGATCGGCGGCAGTTCGTAGCCGAACCACTGCTTGAAGAGACGGCCGTTGTCGCCCGAGGCGTTGAACTGCTCGACCCAGGTGTTGACCACCCGCCACCAGTCGAAATCACCGGCGGGCAGGCCGATCGCGATCTCCTCGTGCGAGAAGAGGCCGGGCAGAACCTTGTACTCGTCGGGGTGATTCTTCATGAGCTCGGCGTTGTAGAGATTGTCCTGCGACATCGCGTCGACCTGACCGGAGCTCAGGGCGGCGAGGATGTCGGCCTCGTTGTTGAAACGGGCGATCGAGATGTCGGGCGCGACGAGCGGCACGTTCTGCTCGGCGGTGCCGCCGCGGGTGATCCCGACCGTGACCGCGGCCTTGTTGATGTCGTCAACCGTCTTCAGATCGTCCCGGTCGGCCTTCACCAGGAACTGCAGGCTGACCACGAGGTAGGGATCGGTGAAGGCGATCGAGGTCGAGCGCTGCACGGTCTTGGTGAAGTCCGCGACCGTGATGTCGGCCTTGCCGGTCTGCAGGACCGTGACCCGGCCGGGAATATCGGTCGTGATGAATTCGGGCTCGACCTTGAGCGCCTCGGCGATCCGCTTGGCGATGTCGATGTCGTAGCCTTCCGGCTCGCCGCTCGGACTGAGCTTGCTGTAAGGCGGATTGCCGCCGATGATCGCGACCCGGAGCTTGCCGCCGCTCATGACCTTTTCGAGCGTGCCCTCGCTGTGCGCCGGCGCGCCCAGGAGCATGGCGGCGACGAAGGCGCTCAAGGCCACGGCGCGACTGAGATGACCAGCAAGAATACGTCTCATGGTAGCGTCTCCCTAGGACCCGTTGTGTTGCGCCTCCGGCCAATGCCGGGCTTGATCGGCAAAGGCTGCTTGCGGTCGGGCAAGATGGCCCGGCGTTTGCCCGGTGCGGTATCGCCATTCTTAGGCGCGCGCTCCTGAGGGTGACAAGCCAGCTGAGTTCCGAATCCCGTGTGGCGGAGCACCGTAGCTGTTCATGGCGCTTGGTTTTCCGGGGGGCAGGTCTACGAGTCAAGGGGACGCAATACCGCCGTAGATTTGGTTAACGCTCAAATCCTTAACGCATGGTTAAGACGCCCGCGCCAACCGACAGGGTCCGGCACCACAGCGACCGTGCCGACGGTTGAATTCAACTGCAGGGCAGTTTCTCCGCACGTAGCGGCGGCTCGATGCCGCTCGGGGCCGCTGGCGTTGCATCGTTCTACAAGGCCAAGATCCGGACCGCGCGCTTCTTCATGACCAAGCATCCTGCCCGAGACCGGCGCGCTCTTCGCCCAGATCATGGCCGGCGCCGCCCCCGTCATGGACTTCGACGACGACGCCTTCTAGCCGGCCCAGCCCGCCATCCGCCGCCGTTGGTCCGGGATGGCGCTCGAGACCAAGCCGCTCCCGACCCGGTTGCCGTGGTGGAGGCGATCGTCGGCGCCTTCGTCCTGGCGCACACTGACTCCTTGATTCCTGCCGGAAGCGCGTCGACATTGGTCCGGACACGGGTGGCTTGAGGCGTGGACATGCGCACCTCGACCTACGAGCAGGACTTCTACGCCTGGACGCAGGCGCAGGCGGCAGCCCTGCGCGCGGCGCGATCCAACAGATTCGACTGGGAGCACATCGCCGAGGAGCTCGAGGCCATGGGGCGGAGCGAGTGGGATCAGATGGAAAGCCGCGTCCGTCAGATCCTGCTCCATCTGCTCAAATGGCAGTTTCAGCCGTGGCTGCGCTCGCGCAGCTGGCGCAACACGCTCTGGGTGCAGCGCCGCGATCTCGCCAAGCTGCTGCGCCGCAACCCGAGCCTGCGCGGCCACGTCGAAGAAGCGCTGGCGGAGGAGTACCCCGCCGCGGTCGCCGGCGCGCTCGACGAGACCGGCCTCCCCGACGGCGCCTTCCCGATCGACCTGTCCCTACTCGGCCGAGCAGCTCCAGGATGACGGCTTCCTGCCGGATTGACCGGCGCACCCGCCGTCCTCGCAGCTACCCGAAGCAGGCAATTGGTTCCTGACACCTTTTTTTTCCCCTGACACCTTTTTTCCCAGCGACAGCTCGAGGAAGCTCGAATCGAGCGCGTAGAGCTTGGGCTTGAAGCGGAAGCCGTGGCGCGGGGCGAGCGCCGCGCAGCGCTCTCGCAGCTTGGCGCAGAGCGCCTCGTACAGGCTGTAGGGCTGGTCCCGATTGACCCGCGCGAGCGAGGTCCGCCGCGGCGACACGGGCCCCGAGATGGTAGAGCCGTGGCTGTTGCGCCGCGAGCGTCGCCTCGAGGTCGCGGAGCGAGCCGCGGCCGCCGAGCTGCGCCACGACCAGGGCGACGCGCGGCTAGCTCCCAGCGCCGACCTCTGTGGTCGGCGCGGAGCGCCGCGGGCTCCAGCGGGTCATCGTCCGCAACGCGGCGCCCCGTGATGTTCCGCGGCCAGGCGCTCGAAACCGTGTCGCGAGACGAGATGCAAGATCTGACGCAAAATCGTGCTACAGTGGCCCATGGCTCGGTTCCCGGCGTGATCTCAAGGGGTTGTGTCCAAAACCCTTGTACCACGCCACATCTGGAACCGAGCCACTTCTTTCGTGGTCGCAGACACTTTTTCTCCGCATTGCTGTTGTTCTGGCCCCTTCCTGACGACCTGATGCAACCGAGATGCTGCGCATCATGCCGTTTGCATCGATACCAAGCGGCGACCCAACTTAATGAACGGTTTCTCGATGAACGTGAAGCTTAGTCCAGAAATAGTGATCGTGAACAAAATAACCCAACCGCAAAGCAGAAAGTCATATACTGCGGAGTTATGAATTTTTAGAACACCTGATAATAGCCATTCTACAAAGAAAATGACTGGGAAGTGAAAAAGATATATACTGTAGGAAAAATCGCCGAGGAACATCGGAGTCGGCACGCTGCCACCGCGCCACCGAGGCGCTACCATGCAGCTCAACAGCATTGTTGAAAACACGCCTTCAAGGATTGATATGTTCCAATTGCTATATTGCTCAACAATGTCTGAAGGGACGCCGAACGCGACTGATTTGTATGCGATGCGACAGAACACCAGAGCGACCGCTGCAAAGAGAGCAGTCGAACTAGCGGCGCGCGCTCCAAGGTATCCATCGGGTTGAAAAAATGTATCAACGCACCGAAGGCAAAGAAGCAGGCAGAAAAGGTGTCAGGAACCTTTCCAGCGGCGCGCGTCGAGATTGAGCGAGTGCCAATGTCGCTCAGGCTGGCTGGTAACGCTCGACCTTGATGTGGTCGGCGCCCGCCTGGGCGTGCCAGAGGTCGTGTAGTTCATCTGCATGCGCAGCCAGACATCCGGGCTGCCGCCGAACGCCTTGGCGAGGCGGATCGCCATCTCCGGCGAAATGCCCGACCTGCCATTGACCAGTTCGGAGAGCGCCTTGCGCGAAACGCCGAGCACGTCGGCGCCCTTGGTTACCGTCAAGCGGGGTAAAAAGGTGTCAGGTAAAAAGGTGTCAGGAACCTTTTCTGACCCCGAGGGAGCGCCGAGCGCGAGCCCCGAGCGGCTGGCCGACATCGCGTGGGCGGCCGCGTCCCGAAGCGGGCTTGCTCGCGCGATGCGCACGGAAGTGGCGCATGTGGCGCATTGATCCTCCACTCAGTCCTCCAGATCGCGATCAAGCGCTTGATCCCGTTGCCGGCCGGCGGCCCCCGGATTCTGCGGAATGGCGGGAATTGGCGCAAATCCTATCGGCGTAGTTGATGCTGATCCGCTGGAGTCGGCAGACCGCCAAGAAGAACGTGCGCCA
Source organism: uncultured Alphaproteobacteria bacterium (assembly GCA_963757395.1). GTDB lineage: Bacteria > Pseudomonadota > Alphaproteobacteria > Geminicoccales > Geminicoccaceae > DATAOG01. The sequence goes on along the minus strand of CAVWRK010000014.1, from coordinate 118,159 downwards.
GTTGTGTGCGCCAAGCGGAATTTCATGCGCCACTCATGCGCCACCCCTGTCGACTGACCCGAACAGACTCAAGTCAATCCCGATCAATCCGAAGATCCGCCCTCGGCTTGATGCGGTAAACATCTCCAGGACTGCAAGCATTGCTGGCCTTCGAATCAGCTTTCGAGCAGGCCGGCGAGCTTCATGGCGACGCCGAGGGAGCCTTCGACTTTGATTTGGCCCAGCGTGTAGGCGAGCGTGGGCGAAAGGCGGCCGTCGATCAGCTGGCTGAGGCGGTCCTCGGTCAGGCGGATCGTGCAGTCGGCCTCGCCATCGTCGTGCGAGATCGTGGCCGGGGTGTGGGCGGCGTCGATCAGGACCACGCCCACATCGGTGATCGCGAATTTGACCTTGTAGCCGAGCGCTGCCAGCTGCGGCAGCTGGGCCTCGATCTCGGCGGTGACGCTTTCCAGGCTCATGAAAACCTCTTCATTGCAAGGGTTTGCGCCGAGCCTGCCGGGGCGCAGTCTTGGGGCGCGGGCTCAGGAGACCGGCGCCGCTTCCCGGCGCGCGGGCTCGAGGATGGCATCGCCATCGGCGATGTCGTTGGCGGCGGCGGCGTTCAGGCGGCGGAGCTCCTCGGCGACCAGCGCGTGGCGCGACGGCTTGCCGAGCCAGGTCAGCGGCAGCCGCTCGACCAGCTCGATCTGCTTGGGCTGCTCGAACGGCGCCAGCTGGTCGCGCAGGAAGGCGCGCAGCTCCGGCACCTTGAGGCTCGCGCCGGGGACGAGCTTGACGTAGGCCTTGACGACCTCGCCCCGGTGCCGGTCCGGGATGCCGCAGACGCTCGCCTCCAGGACCGCGGGGTGGAGCAAAATCGCCTCCTCGACCATGCGCGGGTAGACGTTGAAGCCGCCGTTCAAAATCAGGTCTTTGATCCGGTCGATCACGTAGACGTAGCCGCCCTCGTCGATGTAGCCGACGTCGCCGGTGTGCAGGCGGCCGTCGCGCAGCGTGGCGGCGGTCTCCTCCGGGTGGCCGGCATAGCCCGCCATCAGCTGCGGCCCGCTGATGCAGATCTCGCCCCGCTGCCCGAGCGGCAGCCGGCGGCCGGGCTCGTCCAGCGAGACGATCTCGACCAGCGTCCCGGGCAGCGGCAGGCCGACCGAGCCCGGGCGGCGCGCGCCCGCGAACGGGTTGAGGGTGCAGACCGGCGCCGCCTCGGTCAGGCCATAGCCCTCGACCAGCACGCAGCCGGTCAGGCGCTCGAAGGTCTCCTGGACCGCGGGCGGCAAGGGCGCCCCGCCGGAGATGCAAAAGCGGAGGCTCGAGAGGTCGTAGTGATCGAGCAGCTGCGAGCCGTTGATCGCCGAGAACATGGTCGGCACGCCCATCAGCACGGTCGCCCGCTCCTGGTGGATCACCTTCAAGAGCTGATCGAGGCGAAAGCGCGGCAACAGGATGATCTCGAAGCCGCCGGCGATACTGACGTTCATGACCCCGGTCATGCCGAACACGTGGAACAGCGGCAGCGCGCCGACCACCTTCTCCTGGCCCGGGCGCGTGCCCACCGCCCACCTCCGGACCTGCTGGGTGTTGGTGTAGAGCGCGGCATGGGTCAACATCGCGCCCTTGGGCAGGCCGGTCGTGCCGCCGGTGTACTGCAACACGGCGACGTCGTGGCGCGGATCGATCGCGACCGGTGCCACCTTGCCGTCATTGGCGATCAGCATCTTGAACTTGACGTGGTGCTGGTCGTGGGGGACGTCGGCGATCTCCTTGCGCCGGAGCAGCGCGAACAGCGTGCGCTCGCGCCAGGGCAGGAGGCCGCCCATGGAGCCGACCACGATCGTCTCGAGGCCGGTGTCGACCAGGCGCGGCGCGATCTTCGGGTACATCCCCTTGATGTTGAGCGTAACCATGATCGAGGTCCTCGAAATCCTCGATCTGGCGGGCAATCTCGCGCTCGGCGTACAGCGGGTTGTAGTTGACGACCGTGCCGCCGGCCTTGAGCACCGCGAAAAAGCAGATCACGTAGTACGGGCAGTTGGGCAGGAACAGGCCGACCCGGACGCCCGGGCCGACGCCCAGCGCCTGGAAGCCCTTGGCCGCCCGGTCGACCAGCTGACCGATCTCGCGGTAGCTCGACCGGCGGCCGAGGAAGTCGAGACAGGGCCGGTCCGCGTGGTTGGCGCAGGCGTCGTCGAGCAGGGCAAACAGCGGCCGCGGCACGACGTCGAGGGACCAGTCGAGCCCTTCGGGGTAGTGCGCCTCCCAGGGGAACGGCCGGACCAGCGGTGCGTCCGCCGGTGGCTCGGGCAGCGCCACGCCGGCCGCGGGCGGCGCCCCGAACCGGCCCCACAGCAGCTCGAGAGAGCTCGACCAGCGGGTGCGCACCGACGCGATCATCCGGTCCATCACAGGCGTGCTCCTACCCTTGCGGCGGCGCTGCCGGGCGCTGACCATCCTTGCCCAATGAGCGTCAACAATGCGTTATTTGCCCTTCGGGATACCGGCCCGGCAGATCAACCGGGCAGCGGGATCGTTGGTTCCGGCGGTCCTGGTTCATGGCACCAGGCCGAACTCGCTGAACGGCACGAACTCGACCAGGTCGCCCTCGGCGACGCCCGTGCTGTCCTCGGCCAGCTCGACCAGGCCGTCGGCCTCGACCAGCGAGGTCAGGATGCCCGAGCCCTCGCGCAGGATCTTCTCGGCCGAGAGCCGACCGTCCGCGCCTCGCACGAGGCGGGCACGCAGATACTCGCGCCGGCCCGGCTTCTTTTTCATGACAAACCCGGCCGGCACCAAAAACGCCCGCGGCTCCGGCCAGCGCCCGCCGCCGAGCGCGGTCAGCACCGGGCGGGCAAACCGCAGAAAACAGATGACCGCGGCGACCGGGTTGCCGGGCAGACCGATGAACACGGCCCGACCCAGCTGACCGAAAGCGAGCGGCCGGCCGGGCTTGACCGCGATCTGCCAGAAATGCAGCCGGCCCGCGTGCTCGACCGCGCGCACGACGTGGTCCTCGTCGCCGCGCGAGGCCCCGCCCGAAGTGATCACCGCATCGTGCGAAGCCGCCGCTCGCTCCAGAGCAGGCCCGACGGCACCCTCGCGATCGGGCAGGATGCCGAGATCGGTGACCCGGCAGCCGAGCCCGCCGAGCAGCCCCTCGAGGATCGTGCGGTTGGCATCGTAGGTGGCCCCCGCCGGCAGCACCGCCCCCGGCTCGGCGAGCTCGTCGCCGGTCGAGAACAACGCGACCCGGGGCGGCAGGAACACCCGCAGCCGCGCCCGGCCGAGGGTCGCGGCGACGCCGACGTCCTGGGGCCGCAGACGCCGGCCCGCTTCCAGCACCGCCTGACCGCGCCGGATGTCCTCGCCGGCCCGGCGGCGGTTGGCGCCGCGCCTGACCCCCGGCGGGACGATGACCGCATCGCTGGCGAGCTCGGCGTCCTCCTGCATCAGCGCGGTATCGGCGCCCGCCGGCAGCGGCGCGCCGGTCAGGACCCGGATCGCGGCGCCCTCGGGCAGGCGGCCCGCAAACGGGTGCCCGGCCGCCGCCCGGCCTTCGAGCAGCCGCAGCCGGGTCGGCCGATCGGGCGCCAGATCGCCGTGGGCGAAGGCGAAACCGTCGACCGCGACGTTGTCGAAGCCCGGCACGTCGCGCTCGCTGATCAGGGTCTCGGCCAGGATCCGACCATGCGCCTGGCTGAGCGGCACGGTCTCCTCGCCGACCACCGGCCGAATCCGCCGTTCGAGCAGGGCGAGCGCCTCGCCCGCGGGCATGCGCTTCGGGTCGTGCGCGAAACAGTCGTCCAAGGGCGGCCCTGACATCCCGCTCGGCCTGTCCACCGTTGCGAGTTCATTCTAGCTCATTCGCGGCCGCGATGGCATCCTGGGCCGCTTGGGAATCGACATACGGGATGCTGCCCGGGGCCGGATTGCTGAACATGGCGGAAACCATGCTCGACACGCGTGGGCTGCAATGCCCGCTGCCGGTGCTGCGGGCGCGCAAGGCGATGCAGAAGCTGGCGCCGGGCGGGCTGCTCCGGGTGCTCGCGACCGATCCCGGCACGGTCAAGGATTTTCGGGCGTTCTGCCAGGCGACCGGCCACGAGCTGCTGGCGAGCGAGACCGAGGCCGGCGAGTTCCGCTTCCTGATCAGGAAGGCCGCCTGACCCCTCGGCCCGGCCAACCGGGCGCCTGCCGACGGGTGCGACGCTCGCGGCGACGGCGCGCGGCGACCAGGTTGAGCGCCTCGACCGCCATCGAAAAGCCGATCGCGAAGTAAAGATAGCCGCGCGGGATGTGGAAATGGAGGCTGTCGGCGACCAGCGCCGCCCCGACCAGCAGCAGGAACGAGAGCGCCAGCATCTTGACGGTCGGGTGGCCGTTGACGAACCCGGCCGTCGCCGGCGCGGCGAGCAGCATGATCGCGACCGCGATCACCATCGCAGCGATCATGACCGGCACGTGCTCGGCAATGCCGATCGCGGTGATCACCGAATCGAGCGAGAATACCAGGTCGAGCAGCGCGATCTGGACGATCACCGCGGCCAGGCTCGCAGTGCCGGCGACGCTCTCGCCGTCGTCGCCCTCGAGCACCTGGTGCATCTCGCGCGTGCCCTTGACGATCAGGAAGATGCCGCCCGCGCCGAGCACGACGTCGCGCCAGGACAGGCCGAAGTCGCCGATCTCGAGGATCGGCGTGGTCAGGCCGATCATCCAGACCAGGCTCAGCAGCAGGACGATGCGCGCGATCAGGGCGAGACCGAGACCGACCCGGCGGGCGGTCGCCTGCCGGTCCTCGGCGACCCGTGCCGAGACGATCGACAGGAACAGGATATTGTCGATCCCGAGCACGATCTCGAGCAGCGAGAGCGTGGCCAGGCTGATCCAGGCGTTCGGGTCGGTCAGCAGCGACGGCATCGGGAGCAGCGCGTCCGGATCGAGGATCCATGCCGGACCGACGCTCGTCGACCCGGCTTGCGCAGACACAACGTCTGGCGGCGGGGCTTGGTTCATTCACGCCTTACGGGCCGCCGCTTGGGTTGAGAGCGCTCTTGCTGATTCGGACAGTTCGAGTCCATCATCGCCACCTCCGCCGCGGGGCTTGAGAACCCGGACATTCGCGCTTTGCGGCCGCGAATCGACCAATCAGGGGAGAGCAGTCATGCCCAAAGCAACCGGCCAACATCTCATTTCGCGCCGCCAGTTCGGCGCCCTCGCCGGCGCGGCGGCGGCGGTGTCGTCGGGGATGGCGCCCGGCTTTGCGCGTCTGGCGTTCGCCGAGGACAGCGCCGCCCAGATCATCAAGGGCAAGGTGCCGGAGATGATCATCCACAACGCCCAGCTCGGCGTGATGGAGACGCCGCTCGCCCTGCTGCGCCAATACGATCACACGCCCAAGGAGATCCTGTTCAATCGGCTGCATTTCGCGCCCGAGGGCGCGATGTCCTGGGAGGCGACCACCGCCGCGCCCGAGCGCAAGGACTGGACGCTGCGGGTCGACGGCCTGGTGCAGCGGCCGCGCAACGTCAGCCTTGCCGATCTCGAGAAGATGGACCAGGTCAAGCGCGTCTCGGTGCTCCAGTGCGCCGGCAACGGGCGCTCGTTCTATGCCGCCAGGCAGAAGGTCGCGGGCGGCCAATGGCAGAACGGCGGCATGGGCAACGTCGAATGGGAGGGCGTGCCGCTGCGCCCGTTCCTGGCCGAGATGAAGCTCGAGCCCGCGGCGTCGGCGCGCTGGCTGACCGCGGAGGGCTCGGACGAGCCGCCGACCCCCGAAGGCTCCGACTTTGCCAAGAGCTACGACATCGACGACCCGGCGCTCGAGCACGCGATCCTGGCGCTGAAGATGAACGGCGAGCCGATCCCTTCGATCCATGGCGGGCCGGTGCGGCTGATCATCCCGGGCTTCTACGGCAACATGAACGTCAAGTTCCTGACCTATCTGCTGTTCGCGGCCGCGCAGTCGCCCAGCGCCTTCCAGTCGGTCGGCTATCGGATGCCGCTGCAGCCGGTCGAGCCCGGCCAGTTCGAGGCCAACGACTATACGATCTACAACAGCGTCCCGACCTACGGCCACAAGGTCAAGAGCGTGATCTTCTCGCCGCTGCCCGAGGACAAGCCGAAGGCGGGCGCGGTCGAGATCAAAGGGGTCGCGTTCAACGACGGCATGGCGCCGATCACCAGCGTCGAGGTCTCGGCCGACGGCGGCAAGACCTGGCAGGCGGCCGAGATCGCGCCGCCCGAGAGCCCCTGGGCCTGGTACCACTGGTCGGCCAAGGCCGACCTCGTCGCCGGCAGCAACCAGCTGATGGCGCGGGCGACCGATGCGCTCGGCCGCAGCCAGCCGATCGACGGCCTGACCCGCTGGAACCCGCGCGGCTACGAGTGGAACGGCGTCGAGCGCGTCGAGATCGTCGTCTAACGTTCCGATGGCCAGGCGACTCTGCGCGCTGGTCGGTCTGGCCAGCCTGCTGCTCGCTGCCGAGGCGCTGGCGGCGAGCGAGATCGAGCTGCCGCAGGGCCCCGGTCGCGACCTGGTCTACGGCCAGTGCCGCACCTGCCACGACCTGCAATCGCTCGCCGAATTCGGCCGGCATCCCGCGCGCGAGCTGGGCCGCGGTCCTCGACGACATGCGCCGCTACGGCCTCCGCCTGGCGCCCGCCCAGCAGGACCAGATTCTCGAGTATCTGGCCGTCTACCTCGGCCCGAACCCGCCTCCCGCCACCGAAGCGGCGGCGCCGTCCGGCGCCTCGCAGGCCGACGGCGAGGCCGTCTACGGCAAATACTGCTCCGCCTGCCACCAGCCGGATGGCCAGGGCGTCGCGGGGACATTCCCGCCGCTTGCGGGCAATCCGGACCTGTTCCTCGACCGGTTGTTTCCGGTCTACGTGGTGCTGAACGGCCTCAAGGGCGAGCTGACCATCGAGGGCCAGCGATACCGAGGCGCGATGCCCCCCTTCGGCCGCCTCCCCGACGCCAGCATAGCGGCGGTCGTCGCCCATGTCCGCACGGCCTGGGGCAACGACGCGCTGCGGCCCGCGGGCATGGCCGAGGTCGATCCGGCGGCGGTGGCAGAGGCGCGGCAGACACCGATGACCCCCTCCGAGGTGCTGGCCTTTCGCGCCGACCACCAATGATCGGGCACTTTCGATCCTCGGCTCCGGAACGGCTTCTACGCTTTCAGCAGCCGCGCGTGGTGGGCGATGTGCTCGCCGATGAAGCTCGCCATGAAGTAGTAGGAGTGGTCGTAGCCCGCCTGGTAGCGGAGCGTGAGCGGGATGCCGGCGGCGGCGAAGGCTTCCTGGAGGAGGTGCGGCTTCAGCTGCTCGTGGAGAAAATCGTCGCCGGTGCCCTGGTCGACCAGGACCTCCGAGCGCCAGCCTGAGCCGGCGGCGAGCAGGGTCGCGTCGTAGGCCTGCCAGGCGGCGCGGTCGGCGCCGAGATACCCGGAAAGCGCCTTCTCCCCCCAGGGGCAGCGGGTCGGCGAAGAGATCGGCGCGAAGGCGGAGAGTGATTTGTATTTCTCCGGGTTTTTCAAGGCGCAGATCAGGGCGCCGTGGCCACCCATGGAGTGGCCGAAGACGCCCTGGCGTCCGGCGTCGGTCGGGAAATTGGCGTTGACCAGGGCCGGCAGCTCGGCGGTGACGTAACTGTACATCCGGTAGTTGCGCGACCAGGGCTCGGCGGTCGCGTCGACATAGAAGCCGGCGCCCGAGCCGAAGTCGTAGGCGTCGTGCTCGCCCGGAAAATCGGTGCCGCGCGGGCTGGTGTCGGGGGCGACGATCATCAGCCCCGCGCGCGCCGCGTAACGCTGACAGCCGGCCTTCTCGGTGAAGTTCGCCCAGGTGCAGGTGAGCCCGGAAAGCCAGTAGAGCACCGGCACCGGCCCGCGCGCGGCCTGCGGCGGCAGGTACACCGAAAACTCCATCGGCGTGCCGGTGGCACTCGAAGTCGTGGCGATAGACGCCCTGGATGCCGCCGAAGCAGCGGTGCTGCTTGAGCGTGATCAAGCCTTCGGTCATGCCTGCCTCATGAAATCGAGGACCGGCGGGGACACCCCGCCGGTCCCTTGAAGTTCCCGCCCCGGCCCGCGGCCGGTCAGTAGATGACGACGCTCCGGATCGACTTGCCGGCGTGCATCAGATCGAAGGCGTCGTTGATCTTGTCGAGCGGCATCGTGTGGGTGATCAGGTCGTCGATGTTGATCTTCTTGTCCATGTACCAGTCGACGATTTTCGGGACATCGGTGCGGCCGCGGGCGCCGCCGAACGCGGTGCCCTTCCAGACCCGGCCGGTGACCAGCTGGAACGGGCGCGTGGAAATCTCGGCGCCGGCCGGCGCCACGCCGATGATCACCGAGACCCCCCAGCCCTTGTGGGCGCACTCGAGCGCCTGGCGCATCGTCTTGACGTTGCCGATGCACTCGAAGCTGTAGTCGGCGCCGCCCTTGGTCAGGTTGACCAGATAGGGCACGAGATCGCCCTCGACCTCCTTCGGGTTGACGAAGTGGGTCATGCCGAACTTCTCGCCGAGCGCCTTGCGCGCCGGGTTCAGGTCGACGCCGATGATCATGTTGGCGCTGGCGAGCCTGGCGCCCTGGATCACGTTCAGGCCGATGCCGCCGAGCCCGAACACGACGACGTTGGCGCCGGCCTCGACCTTGGCGGTGTTGAGCACAGCACCAATGCCCGTGGTCACGCCGCAGCCGATGTAGCAGACCTTGTCGAACGGCGCGTCCTCGCGGATCTTGGCGACCGCAATCTCCGGCATGACGCTGTAGTTCGCGAAGGTCGAGGTGCCCATGTAGTGATAGATCGTCTGGCCGCCCTGGGAGAAGCGCGAGGTCCCGTCCGGCATCAGGCCCTGGCCCTGGGTGGTGCGGATCGCCTGGCACAGATTGGTCTTCTGGCTCAGGCAATACTCGCACTGACGGCATTCCGGCGTGTACAGCGGGATGACGTGGTCACCCTTCTTGACCGAGGTGACCCCGGCGCCGACGTCGACCACGATCCCCGCCCCCTCGTGGCCGAGGATCGAGGGGAAGATGCCCTCGGGATCGCCGCCGGAGAGCGTGAACTCGTCGGTGTGGCAGATCCCGGTCGCCTTGATCTCGACCAGCACCTCGCCCGCCTTCGGCCCCTCGAGACGCACGGTTTCGATCGAGAGGGGCTGACCGGCCTTGTGGGCCACGGCCGCGCGTACGTCCATCTTGTCGCCTCCCTGAAAAGCGAACCGGAAATTGCTCCGGGAACCTGTCAGACTGCCGTGCCGGTGACAAGAGCCTGCGTCGCGTCGTGTACAGAGCCTGCGTCGCGTCGCCCTGTACAGAGCCTGCGTCGCGTCGGCGCCCTGGCCGCGGGCCCGCTTCGGATCGCGATATGCGTGAATGCTACTTGAGAACTTTCAATTATAGGTTACATTAATCTGTCAGGAACCTGGCTTAGGCGACCGGGGCGTCGCCGCCGACGTGAAGGAACTGGCCGATGGGCGCGAAACTGCCCGAGTTCGCTGCCGATGTCGTGATTCTGACCAGCAATGTCCTGCCCTTGCTGGTGGCGGTCGGGCTGGCGCTGTTGATCCGGAGCCGGGTCCACGCCGTGCTGATCGTGGTCAATCTCTGGCTGATCATGGAGCTCGCGGCGACCGTGCTCGACCCGGGCTACCATTTCGCGAGCCTGCTCTGGCCGCGCCTGGTGGCGGCCGCGCTCCAGGTCGCGATCGCCTATGGCGCGGTGACCTTCTGGCGCCACTGGCGCGTCGGCTCGGAGCGCATGACGGCGCGCTGAAGCTCGCCGGCCGCTCCGTCAGGCAGGCGCGGTCAGTGCGCTGAGCGCGCTCCGCTGGCGGCCGGCGGCATCGAAGTTGGCGGGCGCCAGCCAGCGCTCGAACGCCGCGCGGATGGTCGGCCAGTCGCGATCGAGGAGCGCGAACCAGGCGGTATCGCGGTTCCTGCCCTTGACGATCATGTGCTGGCGGAAGGTGCCCTCGTAGGTGAAGCCGAAGCGGCCCGCGGCGCGCCTCGAAGGGGCGTTCAGCGCGTCGCACTTCCACTCGAGCCGCCGGTAGCGGAGATCGTCGAAGACATAGCGCGCCAGGAGAAAAATCGCCTCAGTCGCGGCCCGGGTCTTCTGCAACGGCGGCGCCAACCAGATGTGGCCGATCTCGATCGAGCCGTTGGCCGGCACGATGTTGAGGTAGCTCGCCATGCCGGCCGCCCGACCGCTCGCCGGATCGACGATCGCGAAGAACAGGGGATCGCTCGAGCGCGCCCGCTCGGCCAGCCAGCGCTCGAACGCGCCCTGGTCCGGAAACGGGCCGTAGGCCAGGTAGGTCCAGAGGCCGGCATCCTCAGGCCGGGCGTGGGACAGGCGGTAGAGACTCTCGGCATGAACGCCGACCGCGACCGGCTCGAGCCGTGCGTAGACGCCCGCGAGCGGCGCCCGCGCGGGCGCCCGCCCGGATGGCAGCGGCTCGACCGGCGCTCCGACCTCGGCCACGGCGCCCTGCTTCGGTGCTATCGCCACCAAGGGCTTCCCCGCCAGGGGTCGCTCGCGCATAGACCTCGACCTGGGCCGTTGGCCAGGCCCGCCTCGAGCTTGGAGCACAGTCGGCGCCGTTTAGGGGTCATCGAGGCCGATGTGGTCGCCCGAATGCGCCGTTGCGGCTCACCCTCATGGACAGCGCCGGTAGTCGGCTCCGCGCAACATGCCACCCATCGTGGCGACGGTGCGGAAGCTGTCCTGCTCGACATCGAAGATCAGCGCCTTGGCATAGAAGTAATTGTACTGGCCGGCGAAGTCGCTCAGCGCATCGTCGACGTTGGTCGTCGGATCGTCGAAGAACGCGAGCGACGTCACCATGTCGAGGTCGAGATTGTCCTGGACCAGGTGCCAGAAACCGGTGGCCGTGGCCTTGCCGCCGCGGACCGTCATGAAAGTGCCGTTGGGATCGAAGGTGATGTGCTCGGTGGTCGCGGCGCCGCAGGCATCGGCTCCGCCGACCCCCCAGGTGCCCGCGAGATAGTCCTTCGTCAGCTCCGCGGACCGCGCCGCCGGGGCCATACCGGCAACGCAGGCGAGCGCTGCCAACACCCCCAAGACTTCGCTTCCTCATGTTCTTGCTTCCCTGCCAGCTCGGCCTTGAGGCCCTCCGCACGCACGCCGCAGCATAGGGCAAAACCCGGCTGGCATGAACCGCAAAATGTGGTACTCGGTAGGTGGCGGCGGCCCCGACCTGCCATGGCCTCCGGGCCGCAGGCGGGCCGCGTTTGGTCGAGGGAGGATGACGTGGGGAAGGCGCTCGCGAAGGGACTCGCACTGGCGGCGGTGGTGCCAGCCCTGGTGATCGGACTTGGCTCCAGCCCGACCCGGGCGCACAGCGACTGGGGGCTGCCGCTGGTCGGTGGTCTGGTCGGCGGCTATGGCTTGTCCTACATGATGAACCGGTCGAAGGAAGAGAAGCCACCGGCGCCGACCTACGCCGCGCCGACGTACGCGACGCCGGCGTATGCGACGCCCGCAGCACCGCCGCCGTCGGCCGCCTCCACGGCCGCGTCGATCGAGCACCAGCTCAACGTGCTCGATGACCTGGCCGCCAAGGGCTACATCACGCAGGACGAGTACAAGACGCGGCGCCAGGCTCTGCTCAACCAACTGTAGGGCACGCGCTCGAAAGCGCGCGATCGGGCCGAACAGCTTGGTCGCACCTGCCGGGTTGCTCGTGCGAGCTGCCTGAGCGCAACCGGCAAGGGACCCGAGATCGGTGGCCCCAAGATCCAGTGCCGATCGCCGGCACCAGGCGGGCGTGCTGAAGTCGACGGACACGCCCCCCCATGCAGATCGACCTCAACCAGCTCTCCCAAATCATCTCTCACGCCATGGGGCCAGCTTTCCTTCTCGGCTCCGTGGCCGGTTTCGTCGGTATCCTGATCGCCCGGATGAACGGCATCATCGATCGGGTCCGCAACTTGAACATGATCGCTGACGACGATCCCGTTCGGGCTCACCTCAAGTCCGACATTCCGCGCCTGAAGCGCCGCGCGCAGCTCGTCAACACCGCGATCCACCTCGCCGTGAGCAGCGGCATCTGCACGACCCTGCTCGTCATCCTGGCGTTCGCCAGCGCCTTCATCGGGGTCAGGCACGAGCCGGTTGCCGGCGTTCTGTTCATGATCGCTCTTGCCCTGTTGGGCGCGGCGCTGTTCACGCTCGGCCGTGAGGTCCGGATCGGGCTCAACGAGTTCGACCACTACGGATGAGCCTTCAAGCTTGTCACGCAGCAGACCTGCCGGCTGCCGCCACCCCGCTTCGGCCCCGTTAGCGGAGGTCACCCGGCCGGAAGGCGCCGTTGGTATTCCGCCTCGAGACGCACGATGGTCGACCAGAACGGGCGCGGCTCGCGGCCCTCGAGACGATCGATCAGGACGCCGAGGTGGGTGTGCCAGCCGCTCGAGACGCTCACCATCGCCGTGCGGTCGCCGAGCCGGCGGTGGGTCAGCACCAGGACCACGTCCTGACCCTCGGGGGTCAGCTCGAAGGTGACTTCCGACGGGTCTTCCAACTCTTCGTTCCAGGTGTAGCTCAGCACGTGCGGCGGGTCGCAGCGGATGATCCGGCCATAGGAGCTGTGCCCGGCTTCGAGCTTCTTGAAACGATCCGGCGGGGTCTTCTCGGCCGAGAGGTCGGCGTGGTGGAAATGCAGCTCGACCCGGCCGCCGACCTGGAGCTCCATCGGACCCGACGCGAGCCAGGTCGCCCGCTTGTCCGACTCGGTGAGATACGCCCAGACCCTCTCGATCGGCCCTGGCAGCACGCGCCTGAGGCGCACCGTCCGGGGCTCGGTGACCACGCCGAACTCACTCATCGTCCCTGCTCCTCGTGATCGGGCCGGCTTCAGGCCCGCGCAGCTCGCGCTCGAGGGCATCCAGGCGCGCGGTCCAGAAGGCGCGCTGGGCCTCGATCCAGGCCGCGGCTTCGGCGAGCGGCTGCGGATCGAACGACAGACGGTGCTCGCGCCCCGTGCGCCGCCGGCGCACCAGCCGGGCGCGCTCGAGCATCCGGATGTGCTTGCTGACCGAGTTGAGCGAGATCGCGAACGGGCGCGCGAGCTCGGTGACCCGCGCCTCACCCCGCGCCAGCCGCCGCAGGATCGCCCGCCGGGTCGGATCGGCGAGCGCCGCCATCGTCTGATCCAAGCTCGCCTCTGCCGCCGTGGTTGCCATCATTCACCCCTATGGATGAATATACTGCGGCCGACCGACGCGTCAAGGCCGTGGGCCTTCGGGCGGCGCCGATCAGGCGATGGTGTCGACCACGCCGCCGTCGACCCGGAGTGCTGCTCCGGTCGTGGCGGACGCCTGGGGCGAAGCGACGTAGACCACCAGGTTCGCGACCTCCTCGACCGTGGCGGCGCGCTGGATGATCGAGGACGGCCGGTGCGCCCGCACGAAGGCCGCGGCCGCCTCCTCGATGGACTGGCCGGCGGCGTCGGCGGCGGCCTTCAGCATCGCCTCGACCCCCTCGGACAGCGTCGGACCGGGCAGCACTGCGTTGACCGTGACGCCCGTCCCGGCCACCCGCTTGGCAAGGCCGCGCGAAAGCGCGAGATCGGCGGTCTTGGTGACGCCGTAGTGGAGCATCTCGGCCGGGATGTTGAGCCCCAATTCCGACGAGATGAAGACCACCCGGCCCCAGTCGCGCGCCAGCATCCCCGGCAGGTAGGCGCGCGACAGGCGGACCCCGGACATCACGTTGACCTCGAAGAAGCGGGTCCACTCGGAATCCGGGATCTCGAAGAAGTCCTGCGGGCCGAAGATGCCGACATTGTTGATCAGGATGTCGGCGGATGGCTCCGCCTCGACCAACGCAGCGCAGCCTTCGGCCGTGCCGAGATCGGCCGCCACCCCGCGGACGCTGACGCCGGGCGCTGCACTCTCCAGGGCGGTGCACGCCTTGTCGACCGCTGCTCGGGTGCGGCCGTTGACGACGGTGCTGGCGCCCGCCGCCGCGAGGCCCTTGGCGATCGCCAACCCGATCCCGGCGGTCGAGCCGGTGACGACGGCGATCCTGCCGGTAAGATCGATGCGCATGCGAAATCTCCCGCGCGGCCCGAGTCGAGACCGGCGCGGCAGGCGTCGGCCCGATCCCAAGATGGAGCGGCCGGCCGCGGGCGACAGGTCGCCGCACGCATGGGACCCATGAGGTCAGCGCATGGCGCCGGCCGGGCGCGTGATGCGCTCTTTGAAGCGGGGGCTCGGAGGCCTCGCTGGCCGTGGCCGGCAACTCGGATCGGTCGGAGCCTCACTCGTCCGATACGCCGAGGGTGGCGAGGGTCGGCTGGATCGCGCCGAGGACATCGGTGCCGGTCGCTTCGACCTTGTCGCGGATCGATATGAAGGCGCCGGTTGCTTCGATCTTGTCGCGGATCAACTCGAGGTCGCTGCCGATCGCCGCCAGCGAGCCAGCCGGCGCTGATTGATTGACCGTATGCCGGCGAGTTGAGCTGGATTCAATCATTGCGGCCGAAGTGACGGTCGCGCCACCATCAGTGGTTCTCGACGGTCTGTTTCAGCACCGACTTGGGCAATGGTGTCGCGAATGGTCCCGTGCTGATCGGGCGCCGTCGAAGGCGCGCAGCCACGGGTCTGTGGCGGCCCGTGACCGGGCCGCCATGTCAGGCCCGCCCGTCCATGGGCCGTTGGTCGAGCTAACGCTCGAGGAAGCGGCGGATACGGTCGATCGCTTCTTCGATGTTGGCGATCGAGTTGGCGTAGGAGAAGCGGATGTAGCCCTCGCCCTGGTCGCCGAAGCTGGTGCCGGCGACCAGCGCGACGCCGACCTCGTTCAAAAGGTCGTCCTGGAGTTGGCGTGCCGCATAGCCGGTGCCGGAAATGTTCGGAAAAGCGTAGAAGGCGCCGCCCGGGCGGACGCAGCCAACCCCCGGCAGGCCGTTCAGCAGCTCGAGGATGATCCGGCGCCGCTGGTCGAACGCCTCGACCATGCGCAAGGCCGCGTCCTGCGGACCCTTGAGCGCCTCGATGCCGGCCCACTGGGTCGCGGCGTTGACACAAGAGTGGATGTTGATCGCAAGCCGGGTCGCGTGCTCGGCGAGCTCCTTGGGCCAGACCGCATAGCCCAGCCGCCAGCCGGTCATGGCGTAGGTCTTGGACCAGCCGTCGAGCAGGATCAGCCGGTCCTCGAGCTCGGGGTAGACCAGCATGCTGGCGTGCGGGACGTTGTCGTAGACCATGCGGGCGTAGATCTCGTCCGACATGATCATCACCTGCGGGTGCTCGGCGAGGCCGAGGGCCAGCTTGTCGAGCTCCTCGCGCGGCACGACGCCGCCGGTCGGGTTGGCCGGGCTGTTGACGATGATCAGGCGCGTGCGGGGTGTGATCTTGGCCAGCACCTCCTCGGCCGAGAACGAGAAGCCGCTGTCCTCGTAGAGCGGGATCGGCACGGCCTTGGCGCCCGAGAACTCGATCACCGAGCGGTAGATCGGAAAGCCCGGGTCGGGATACATGATCTCGGTGCCGGGCTCACCGAACATCGTGATCGCGAAGTACATCGTGACCTTGCCGCCCGGCACGATCACGATCCGGTCCGGGTCGACCTCGACGCCCCGCCACTTCTGGATGTCTTCGGCGACCGCTTCGCGCAACGGCAGAATACCGTTCGCGGGCGTGTAGCCGTGGTGGCCGTCGGCGAGCGCCTTCTGGGCCGCGGCGACGATGTTCTCGGGCGTCGGGAAGTCCGGCTGGCCGATGCCGAGATTGATGATGCTCCGGCCAGCCTGTGCCAGCTTGCTGGCGCGCGCGAGCACCTCGAAGGCGCTCTCCGTGCCCAATCGGTGCATGCGTTCGGCGAGCATCATGGCGGCTGAACCTCTGTCCGGCGCTGGGGCGGTCACTCCGCCCACAATAGCGAAGCGACGCCGCTTGACCAGCGAGCCGATGACGCGGGCCGTGATGGTGGGATCATCCGCCTTCGGGCGACGACCCCGCGTCAGCGCCGAGCAGACGCTCGGCCTCGGCCAGATCCTCGGGCCGGTTGGTGTTGAAGAAGGGGTCGAGCGGGCCGGTCGGGAAGTCGACCAGAGCCAGGCGGTGGCGCGCGGTCCAGGCGTCGACCTTGCGGATCTGCTCGTCGGTCATCGCGTCGCGCAGGTCGTCGGCCAGGCGGACCGGCCAGAGGCCGAACACCGGATGCGCCCGGCCGCCGGAGGTCGCGCAGGCGAGATCGGCACCCTGATCCTCGGCCGCCGCCAGCAGGCGCGCCACCAGGTCGGCCGGGAAAAACGGCGTATCGGTGGCGATGGTCGCGATCCAGGGGCAGTCGGGCCGGTTGGCCCGCGCCCACGCCATGCCGGTCAGGACGCCGGCGAGCGGACCCGCGAAACCCTGGATCAGGTCGGCCGCGACCGGCAGGCCGAAGCCGGCGAACCGCCCGGGATCGCCGTTGGCGTTGAGCAGCAGCGCACGAACCTGCGGTGCTGCGCGCGCGATCACATGCTCGAGGATCGGCCGACCGCCGAGCGGCCGCAGACACTTGTCGCCGCCGCCCATGCGCCGGGCCTGGCCGCCCGCGAGCAGCACGCCGACCACCGGTGGCCCGCCCGCCCCGCTCGCTGTCGCCATGACGCCGTCCGTCCTGTCGCCGAACGACGATCATGGCGCATCCGGCGGCGCCCTGGCTACGCTCGGCGTTTGTAAAACAATCAGCCCGCAAAGAAGGCCCCTCGAAATCATGGGCGTTGCGGACGCGCTCACCGTGCTCAGGCGGGCTGCGGATGGGCGCTGCTCCAATCCCCGGCGCTGGCGGGTTCGTGCAGCACGACCTCCGGTCCGAGGGCATAGCCGTGCTTGAGCTGGAGGCCGGCGCGCTCGGCGAAACGGCGCGGCCGGTAGCGGCTCGGCGGCGGGCCGCCATGGTCGATGTCGCTCAGCAGGCCGAGGCGCTGATAGACCTCGGCCACCAGCTCGGCGCCGGTCGGCTCGCCGAGATTCTCCGCCTTGCCGCCGACCCAGCCGTCGTCGGCCGCGGCCATCAGGTCGAGCAACCCGCGCCGGGGCGCGCGAACGGCCCGCTCGCGCCGCAACCCGTCCAGCCGCGCGCATTGGGCGGCGGCGAGGGGATGGTTCAGGCAACGGACGCTGACCCGGCCGGGCGCGTTGGCGACCCGCTCCGCCAGCCGGACCACGAGAGCGCTCCGGCGCGCAGCCTGGCCGCGGGCCTCCCACAACAACGGCTCCGGATCCTCGGGCTCGCGCAGCACCAGGCCGATGTGCGCCCAGACCTGCCGGTGCAGCCAGCCCAGCCAGAGCTGCGGACCGCGCGGCACACCGGCGAACAGCACGACGTCCCCGGTCTTCAGCAGGCTCACCACGGCACCGGCATCATCACTGCTCATCACCCAACTCCCGCCTCGGCACGGCCAGCTCCGCAGGTCGCGAAGCCTGAGCAGGCCGGATATCGCCCGACCGCTCATTGACCTATTATGGCGTTTTAGGATGACCGCACAGTGAACAGGTTCACATTTTCTTCATCGGTTGCAGCGCTGCAACAGCTTTATCGGATAACTGTGGCGTTTCGGCAACAGTACCGCCGCTGACCCAGTCAACCCGCCGCTGCAATCAGTGCGCCAACCCGCATCATGGGATGTCCCCCGAGCAACAATACCCACGATACGCCGCGCGCCCCAGCCCCGCGCAAAGCGAAATCCACCCGATCCGCACTGGGCAAAAGCCCGAAGACGGCGGTCCTGCGCAACCTCATGGGTCGCTACCGCCCCCGCAACTTGCCTCCGGCGCCCGGGTGGCGCATGGCACGGCCTGTCGCATGATGCTGCGGAAGGGGCGCATCGTGGGGCGTCCGGAAATTCGCGACCGCGGCTTGCTTGGACTGGCGCTAAGCCGCGTCGTCCTCGCGCGAGGCTTTGCGCTGGAGGTGGCGGGCTTCTTCGGGCACGTAGTGCGGATCGGCGTCGAACAGGATCCGGGATTCGCCGGCGAGCGCGATGAAGCGCTTGCCCTTGGCCCGGCCGATCAGCGTGAGGTTCGCCTGGCGCGCGAGCTCGACCCCCCAGGCGGTGAAGCCCGAGCGTGAGATCAGGATCGGGATCTGCATCTGCACGGTCTTGATCACCATCTCGCTGGTCAAGCGCCCGGTCGTATAGAAGATCTTGCCGGCCGGCGAAATCCCGTTCAGGAACATGTAGCCCGCGATCTTGTCGACTGCGTTGTGGCGGCCGACGTCCTCCATGTAGAGCAGGGGCCGGTCCTGTTCGCAGAGGACGCAGCCGTGGATCGCGCCGGCCTTCAGATAGAGCGAGGGGCTGGTGTTGATGGTCTTGGCGAGCGCATACAGCCAGCTGGTCCTGAGCACCGCGTCGGCCGGCAGCCGGACCTGCTCGAAGCGCTCCATCAGGTCGCCGAACACGGTGCCCTGGGCGCAGCCCGACGTCCGCACCTTTTTTTTCAGCTTGGCCTCGTAGTCGGTCGCGCGCTTCGTGCGGACGACCACGACCTCGAGCTCCTGGTCGTAGTCGATGCCGGTGACCTCGTCGTCCGGCCGCAGCATGTTCTGGTTGAGGAGAAAACCGACCGCCAGATAGTCCGGGAAATCGCCGATCGTCATCATCGTGACGATCTCCTGGGCGTTCAGGAACAGGGTCAGCGGCCGCTCGTGGACGACCGCGGTCTCGATCCGGCGGCCATCCTGATCGACGCCGGTGACCGCCTGGGTCAGGCGCGGGTCGTCCGGGTCGGGGCGAAGCAGATAGTCGTCCATGGCGCGCGCATTCTGAGCCCCGCCGGCGGCCAGGGTCAAGCGCCCGCCCCGGGCGCGCCCGGCGAGCGGCGGTCGCGGACGCCCGGCAAGCGGCGGTCGCGGGGGCCGGTCAGCCGTCGCTGCCGGCGACCTTGACGTCGAGCGCGTCGAGCAGGTCCTGGACGCGCGCCTGGATGGTCTGGGCGTAGCCGTCGAGGCCGGTCAGGACCTGGCTCTGGCGCTCGGCGACCGCCTGGTCCAGGCCCTGCCAGCTGGCGATCAGCCCGGCCCGGGTGCGCTCGAGCTCGACCTGGGTCGCCGAGACCCGCTGGCCGAGTGCTGCGAGCTGGGTCGCGCGCGCCTTGGCCAGATCGTCCAGCGCCTGCTGGCTCTCGGTCTGGAGCTGGCGCGTGACCTCGCCCTCGGCCCGGTGGGTCACGTCCTGGCTGCGCAACACGGCGAGATCGGCCTTCTCGGCCACCTCCGAGAGGATCTGATCGATCTTCTGCTGCATCGCCCGATGCGCCGCCTCGACCTTGGCGTCGGCGTCGGCCATCAGCTGGCTCGCCTGCTGGCCGGTGGCGCGCAGGGTCTGAACCGTGGTCTCGAGCGCCGCACCGTCCCGCCTGGCCTGCTCCAGGTCCTGGTCGAGCGACTGGTTGAAGCCTTTGAGCCGCGCCCGCGACTGGTCGACCGTGGCCCCGAGGTCCTGGACCTCGGTCGCGAGCGCGTCGAGCTCGGCCTTGCGGCGGTCCAGATCCTGCCCGAGCGCGCCCTTCTGCTGCGCCAGCCAGGCGACCAGCTCCGGCGCGCCGCCCTTGGCGGCCTCGATCGCGGCCGCCGTCCGATCGAAATCGGCGCGCTGCCGCTGCACGTCCGCCGCCACGCTCTGGACCTGGTCGCCAAGCTTGGGCAGGCGCTGCTCGAGGTCCTGAAAGATCCTGGCTGACGTCGTCGAGGCCGCGACCGAGCGCGTCCGCCCGCGCCTGGAGCCGGCCGAGCGCCTCGGCGACACCGCTGCCGCGGGCGCCGAGCCGGCGCTCGAGCTCGGCGACCGTGTCGTCGCCGAGCGCCGTCATCGAGCGCACCGAATTGGCCATGGTCGCGCTCAGCCGGTCGGCGTTGGCGCTGAACGCGTCGTGGCGCTGCGTCATCTCGGCGTTCAGACGCTCGGCGGCGTGCAGGCGCTGATCGAGATCGGCGCGCAGGTCGGCGACCCGCTGGTCGAGCAGCCCGGCCATCCGTTGCGCCTGCCGATCGACCTCGGCGCCGAGCCGCAGCTCGTGGAACGCGGTCGCGCCGCCGATGCCGGCCAGGAACAGCAGCGCGCCCAGCGCCCATGACAGAGCCGGCCGCAGCCACCCCCGCCCGGGCGCCCGGACCGCCGCCGGGGCGGACCGGCCATCGGGGTCGGCGGGCGCCGCGCCGATGGTCGCGTCGGCGAGCTCGATCAGGCGCTTGATCTGGCCCTCGAGCTGGGCGATCCGCTGCTCGTCGAGGTAGGCGCCGCGCGCCGCCCGCTCGAGCCCGAGCAGCTCGGCGACGTCGGCCCGATAGTCGGCGAGCAGCCGCGAATCGGCGCCGAGCGCGGCCGCGAGCGCGTCCTCGAGCGCCGCCAGCCACAAGCTGCGTGGCCAGTCGGGGTTGCGCACCACCCGCTCGTAAAAGCCCCGCCATGCGTCGATCTTGGCCGGATCCATCGTCGCCTCCGGAGACCGGCGCCGCGGCCGGCCCACAAATGACCCACAGAATACCATCACGACACCCACAGGTTGCAGACTATGCCACACGCCTCGCACTCTTGGCAATTTCCTAACCGACGATCTCAGCTTGCCCGGCTATGACGTTGACGCTCTGTGGCAAAATTACCACGCGACTGTGGCCCGACCACCGCTCCGCCCTGGCCGCTGCCCAGCTTCGCGCGAACCCGGCCTCGCCCGTCTCGACAGGTCCAGACGGGTCCAAGGCAGTGGCTTAATTCACGCGGGACTTGCGCATTTCTCCCCACCTCGATATCGTAGAGATTGAATTGCCAGCCCAGCGAAACGGACCAGCGCGATGGAGTTCGTGGACAAGATCAAGGCGCTCGCCAGTCGGGTCGAGAAGCAGAAGGACAGCATCACCACCGAGGAAGCATGCAAGAACGCCTTTGTCATGCCCTTCCTCAACGCTTTGGGCTACGACGTGTTTAATCCAGAGATTGTCGTGCCCGAGTTTACTGCCGATGTCGGTGTTAAGAAAGGCGAGAAGGTCGACTATGCGATCAAAGCGGATGGTCGAATTATCATACTCGTCGAATGCAAGACTTGCGGTTCTGATCTTTCGCAGCAACATACATCCCAGCTCTATCGTTATTTCTCGGTTACCGATGCGCGGTTTGCCATTCTGACCAACGGCGTACAATATTGGTTCTATTCAGATTTGGATGAAAAGAACCGAATGGATCAGCTACCATTTTTTCAGTTTGATATATTGGCCCATCGACCTTCGCATATTATCGAACTAAACAAGTTTACCAAAGATCAATTCAACCTGGATCAAATCCTTACAACAGCGAGCACGTTGAAATATAGTTCGGCGATTCAACAGGAATTCGCGAAAGAACTTGAAGAACCTTCTGACCAAATGGTCAGACTATTCGTCACCAGAGTCTACGATGGGCACTTTACCAAGAAAGTGCGCGATGAGTTTCGTGAAATCGTAGCGAACGCTCTCAGGGAGAGCATGCGCGAGGTGATCAACAAACGTCTGACGTCGGCATTGGAAGTTACCAGCGAGAAACCTGCTGATGAAATATCAAGACGGACGGAAGGCGAATCAGATAATATAGTGACAACGGAAGAAGAGATCGAAGGTTTTACATCGTGAAATCAATCGTACGCACCGTGGTCAAGGCGGACCGGATAGTCATGCGTGATGCCAAGAGCTACTGCGCAATTCTGCTCGACGACAACAATCGAAAGCCGATAACGCGCTTGCATTTCAACAGATCGAGCAAGTACATAAGCCTCTTCAGCAACAAGACCGAGGAGCGCATCCGGATCGAGACGCTGGAGGATATCTACGGTTATGCAGAGCGGCTACAGAGCACGGTTCAGGAGTATATGGGCCAACACTGACACCCCTGACTGGGCTCGCAAGGCGGCCGCGACATTCCGGTCAGGAGCTGGCTGGGGGACCTGGATTCGAACCAGGACTGCTCGGTCCAGAGCCGAGAGTTCTACCGTTAAACTATCCCCCAAACGGCCCGCAGAGGGATAGGTAGGCGACCGCCGCCTGTCAAGCAACCGTGGTCCGGACGGCCACCGGTGACGCCGCCGGTCAGCCGGCAGTCCCGGTCGCGATCAGGGCCTTGGCACGGGCCAGGCAGGCGGCGTGGTCGGGCCGGAAATCCTGGTCGAGCCACCACTGCTCGACCGCGGCCAGGATCGCTCCGAGCCGCGGACCGGGCGGCAGGCCGAGCGCCAGAAGATCGTCGCCGTCGAGCGGCAGCTTGGGCGGGCGCCACGTCCTGGCGGCGGCCAGGGCTTCGGCGAGCGTCGGGCCGGCGTCGCCGGTCGCCTCGGCGGCCGCGAGCCGGATCAGGTCGGCGTAGGCCTCGGGGCCGAGGCGATAGAGCGCCCGCCGGCGCTCGGCGGCGGTGACCTCGAGCGCCGGCAGCGGCGCCTCGACCATCGCCTCGAGCCGGGTCGCGTCCCGGTTGGCCAGCCGCCAGCGCCCGGCCAGCACGCCGAGGGCTTCGGCGCTCGACGGCGGCGGCCGGAGCAGGGCGCCCAGCCGAAGCAGCGGGTCGGCATCGGGCGCCCGCTGCCAGCAGGCGCCCCAGGCGGTCGAGCGCGACCGGCCCCTGGATGACCTCGGCGAGCACCCCGGTCTCGGCCATCAGGCGCAGCGCCGGCAGCGGATCAGCCGCTTCGAGCAGGTTCAGCATCTCGGTCTGGATGCGCTCGCCCGACAGGCGGGCGATCTCGTGCGCGGCATCTCTGCAGGCCGCGAGCGCTTCAGAGTCGGCCGGCGCTCGCCCGTAGTGGGCAAAAAACCGGAAAAACCGGAGAATCCGGAGAAAATCCTCGGCGATCCGCTTGTCCGGGGCGCCGACGAAGCGCACGCGGCCGGCGACGAGATCGGCCCGGCCGCCGAAATAGTCGATACAGCCGGCCGGCGCGATCGCAGCTCATGGCATTGATCGTGAAGTCGCGCCGCGCCGCGTCGGCCTCGAAATCGTCGGTGAAGGCGACCTCGGCGTGGCGGCCGTCGGTCGCGACGTCCTGCCGGAGCGTCGTGATCTCGAAGCGCTGGTCACCGACCACGGCCGTGACGGTGCCGTGGGCGAGGCCGGTCGGGACCGCCTTCAGGCCGGCCGCCTCGAGCAGGCGCATGACCGCTTCCGGCCGCTCGGGCGTGGCGAGGTCGAGATCGGCCCGCGGCCGGGCCCGGCCGAGCAGGCCGTCGCGGACGCAGCCGCCGACGAAGCGCGCCGGCCGCCCGCCCGCCTCGAGCGCGCGCAGCACGCTGCCGGCTCGCGGGCGCGCGCAGCCAGGGCTGGCCGGCGAGCGGCCTTGCCGCGGTCATGGCGCTGCAGGCGGCGCGGCCATGGCGCTCAGCGCGCGATCGTGGTGCTGGGCACGATCCGGCCGTTCTCGAGGTGCGGCGGCACGTAGGCCTCCTCGGGCGGCGCGCCCGTCATCAGGCTCCAGGTGACCAGGCTGATCGCCGCGAGCACGAGGCCGGCGCCGGCCAGCTGCGGCCAGGGCGCCTGCTCGACCCAGCCGGGAGTGGCGCCCCGCGCAAGCGCCACATAGGCGAGGTAGACCAGGAACGGCAGCAGCAGCGGCAGCAGATATTCGAGCAGAACGCGCAGCATCGCCCTCACGCCCCGAGCAGGCTCGAGAAATTGACCAGGATGCCGGCGGTCGCACCCCAGATGAAGCGGCCCTGCCAGGGCAGGACGTAGTAGCCCCGGGTGAGCGCGCCACGGCGGTAGCTGTGGCGGCGCTGGTTGGCCGGATCGGCCACGAACTGGAGCGGCACCTCGAAGGCGTCGGCGACCTCGAAGGGGTCGAGCCGGAGCCCGAGCGGCGGCTCGATCCAGCCGACCACCGGATGGATCCGAAAGCCGGTCACGGTGTCGTAGGGAGCGAGCTCGCCCAGGAGCTCGACCTTGGCCGGCGTCGAGGCCGATCTCCTCCTCGGCCTCGCGCAGCGCCGCCGCCGCGGGCGAGGCGTCGCCGGCGCTCGATCCGGCCGCCCGGGAAGCTGATCTGGCCGGCATGGTCGCGCAGATGCTCGGTCCGCTGGGTGAGCAGCACGGCCAGGCCGCCCGGGCGCTCGACCACGCCGATCAGCACCGCGGCCGGGGTCCGCCGCGTGACCGCGGCAGTCAGCGCGTCGCGCGCCGGGTCGTCGCCGTGCAGCCAGCCCTCGTCCCGGCCGGGCCCGCGCTTGCGGTCCCGCGGCGTTCGGGCCAGCCGCCGGCGCAGCTCCTCGCGGGTCACCATCGCTGCCGCCTCAGCCCGCCTCGTCGAGGGCGAAGAAGCGGCCGCCGCTCCAGACCCCGAAGCGGGTCCCGGCCGTCCAGGCGCTGCTCCTCGCCGAGCTCGACCAGCTGATAGTAGACCGACGCTGACGAGGCGCGCCTCGAGGCCGTCGCGCAGCTCGACATAGGGCACCAGGGCCGCCTCGCCGCGCCGGCCGCTACCGATCGCCGCAGGCGGAGCGGATGGTCGGGCCCGACGGTGACCCACTGGTCGAGATTGCTGCGCAGGCAGAGGCGCTGCCCGGCGCCCGCGGCCCGTCGGCCGCGAGCTCGACCGCGACGAACGGCACGTCCTCGACCTCGATCCGGCCGCGCTCGACCGGCGTCACCAGCCAGTAGCTGCCGTCGGCGGCGCGCCGCAGCACCGATGGCGAACAGCTTGACCAGGGCCGAGCCGCCCGATCGGCCGGCCCTCGTGCCACCAGCTGCCGTCGCGCGCGATCTTCGAGCCCGAACGCACGCTCGGTTGCGGCGCCGCGCCCGGGTCGGCGATAATCTCTGCGCCTCGACCCTGCCTGGGGGTTGATCCGACGGGGAGTCAGTACCCATACTCAGCTCATGTCAGCTCGTCGACGCGATCCGGCCATCTGACCATCGCCCTAACCGCCCATGACCGCCAGCGGATCACGCTGCTCGAGGATCGGCCCATGAACGATGGCCATGACGCGGCGATCCTCGATCAGGTCGAGGCGACGATCGAGCGTTTCGCCCGGGTCCGCGCCGAGATCGGGCGCGCGATCTTCGGCCAGGAACGGGTCATCGAGGAATCTCTTATCACGCTGCTCGCGGGCGGTCATGTGCTGCTGGTCGGCGTGCCCGGGCTCGCCAAGACCCGCCTGGTCGAGACCCTCGGCGTGGTCCTCGGGCTGACCCAGAAGCGGGTCCAGTTCACCCCCGACCTGATGCCCGCCGACATCCTGGGCTCGGAGGTGCTGGAGGAAGCCGAGAGCGGCCGCCGGAGCTTCCGCTTCATCCCGGGCCCGGTGTTCTGCCAGCTGCTGATGGCCGACGAGATCAATCGCGCCAGCCCGCGCACCCAGGCGGCCCTGCTCCAGGCGATGCAGGAGCGCCGGGTCACCGTCGCCGGCCACGACCACGAGCTGCCGCAGCCGTTCCACGTGCTCGCGACCCAGAACCCGATCGAGCAGGAGGGCACCTATCCCGCTGCCCGAGGCGCAGCTCGACCGCTTCCTGCTGCAGGTCAACGTCGACTACCCCGACCGGGCGGCCGAGCGGCGCATGATGATCGAGACCACCGGCGGCGGCATCCAGCCGGCCCGGCCGGTGATGACCGCGCGACGAGCTGATCGACGCCCAGGCGCTGGTGCGGCGCATCCCGGTCGGCGACCGGGTGGTCGATGCGATCCTGCAGCTGGTGCGCGCCGGCCGGCCGGCGCCCGACGCGGCCAGGGCGATCTCGCCGAGCTGATCGGCTGGGGGCCCGGGCCCGCGGGCGAGCCAGGCGCTGATGCTGGCGGTGCGCGTGCGGGCGCTGCTCCAGGGCCGCCTCGCGCCCTCGGTCGAGGACGTGATCGCGCTGGCGCCGCCGGTGCTGCGCCATCGCATGGCGCTGACCTTCACCGCCCGCGCCGAGGGCGTGACCCTGGACCAGATCATCGAGCGTCTGTGCGGGGTGATCGCCGGCTGATGGCCGCCGCGGCGCCAACGACCGCCAGCCTGACCGGGCTGCGTCAGCATGCCGAGCGCCTGGCCGATCGCCTGCCGCCGCTCCTGGTCGCGGCCGAGCGCGTGGCGGCGACCGTCGCTCAGGGCGTGCATGGCCGCCGGCGGGTCGGGGTCGGCGAGACCTTCTGGCAGTTCCGGCCCTACAGCCCGGGCGATCCGACCAGCCGCATCGACTGGCGCCAGTCGGCGCGCACCGACCCAGCTGTTCCTGCGCGACCAGGAATGGGAGGCGGCGGAGAGCGTCTGGCTGTGGGCCGACAGCTCGGCCTCGATGGTCTACCAGTCGGCGTCGACCTGGTCGACCAAGGCGGACCGCGCCCTGCTCCTGCTGCTGGCGCTCGGCTCGCTGCTGACCCGGGCCGGCGAGCGGATCGCGCTGCTCGGCCGGCGGCGCCGGCCGACCGGCGGCCGGGTCGGCATGGCGACCTTGTGCGAGGACCTGCTGGCGCGGTCGGCGCGGCGCCCAGCCTGGCCCCGATCCAGCCCCTGCCGCGGTTCGCCCGCGTGGTCCTGATCAGCGACTTCTTCACCCCGCTGGAGCAGCTCCGCGAGCGGCTGCGCGGCTTCGTCGCGATGGGCGTGCGCGGCCACCTGCTCCAGGTCCTCGACCCGGCGGAGCCGGAGCTGCCGTTTGCCGGCCGGGTGCGCTTCGAAGGCCTGGAGCAGGACGGCATCGCCCTGATCGGCAACGTCGACGGCGTCCGCCAGCGCTATCGGGGGCGCCTCGAGGCGCATCGCGCGGGCCTGCGCGACCTCGCCCGGTCGCTCGGCTGGACCTTCGGCAGCCACCTCTGCGACCAGCCGCCCGAACCGCCGCTGCTGGCGCTCTACACCGCGCTCTCGACCAAGGGGCAGGGCTAGCCGATGCTCGACCTCGGCCTGCTCGGGCTCGCCAATCCCTGGCTGCTGAGCGCCCTGGTCTGCCTGCCGGCGCTGTGGTGGCTGCTCCGGATCATCCCGCCGGCGCCGAAGCAGATCCGCTTCCCGGCGATCCGCTTCCTGCTCGGCCTCGAGCCCGAGGAGGAGACCTCGGCGCGCACGCCGCTCTGGCTGCTGATCCTGCGCCTGGTCCTGGCGAGCCTGGTGATCCTGGCGCTGGCCGGGCCGGTGCTCAATCCCGAGCCGGAGCTGTCCGGCGACGGGCCGCTGGTGCTGGTGGTCGACGATGGCTGGGCGGCAGCGCCCGGCTGGGCCAGGCGGACCGAGATGCTGGAACGCTTCGCCGACCGCGCCCAGCGACAGAACCGCGAGGTCGATCCTGCTCGGCACCGCCGCCGATCCGGTGCGGCCGAAGCTGCAGCGCCTGAGCGCCGCCGACGCGGTGCGCACGGTCGCGAGCTGGCAGCCCAAGCCCTGGCCGGTCGACCGCGCCGCGGCGCTCGAGCAGCTCAAGCGGGAGCCGCTCCACGGCGCCGAGCTGATCTGGCTCAGCGACGGCGTCGCCGAGGACCGGGCGGCGCGCGACGCTGCCAGCCGGTTCGCCGACCAGCTGCGCCAGATCGGCCCGCTGCGGATTTTCGCCGATCCGCCCGAGCAGCGGGCGACCCTGCTGCTGCCGCCGGATGCGACCAAGGACGCGCTCGTGGTCGCCGCCCGCCGGCCGAGTGCCGGCGGCGCGCAGAGCCTGATGGTGCGCGCGGTCGGACCCACGGGCGAGATCCTTGCCCGCCAGGCGCTGACGTTCGAGGCCGGCGCCAGCCGGGCGGAGGCGCGGATCGACCTGCCGCTCGAGCTGCGCAATCAGATCGCCCGGCTCGAGCTGGAGCCGGCCGCCGGGGTCGGCGGCGTGGTCCTGCTCGACGAGCGCTGGCGGCAGCGGCTGGTGGGTCTGGTCGGCGAGCCCGCCGCGCAGGCGGCGCAGCCGCTGCTCTCGGAGCTGTACTACGTCGAGAAGGCCCTGGCGCCGCACGCCGAGCTGCGCCGTGGCTCGATCGCCGAGCTGCTGGCCGCGGGCGTGCCGGCGATCGTGCTCACCGACAGCGCCCAGATCGGGCCGGACGCGCGCGCCCGGCTGGCCAGCTGGATCGAGGCGGGCGGCGTGCTCCTGCGCTTTGCCGGCCCCAGGCTCGCCAACGCCGAGGACGACCTGGTGCCGGTCAAGCTCCGGCATGGCGATCGCTACCTCGGCGGCGACTCTGTCCTGGGCGCGGCCGCTGCCGCTCACGAGCTTCGACGACAGCGGGCCGCTCGCCGGGCTGACGGTGCCCAAGGGCGACGTCGTCGTGCAGCGCCAGGTGCTGGCGCAGCCGGGGCCGCAGCTCGCCGCCCACACCTGGGCGCGGCTCGCGGACGGCACGCCGCTGATCACCGGGGCGCAGCGCGGCAAGGGCTGGCTGGTGCTCGTCCACACCACCGCCAACACCGCCTGGTCGTCGCTGCCGCTCTCGGGCGCCTTCATCGACGTGCTGCGGCGGATCGCGGCGCTGGCGCCGGGCGCCGGCGGCACGCTGCGCGGTCTGCTGGCGCCGCTCGAGGTGCTCGACGCCCAGGGTCACCTGGGCGAGCCGGGGCCGGCAGCGCAGCCGGTGGCGGCCGCCGACCTCGCCACGACCAAGGCCGGCGCCAGTCATCCGGCGGGGCTGTACGGCCGGGTCGGCGCCGCCGCCGATGCCGCCCGCCTCGCGCTCAATCTCGCCTCGGCGGTCCCGGACCTGCAGGCCCTGCAGCCGGCCGATCTGCCGGTCCCGACCCGCGCCTATGGCGGCGGCTCGGCCGAGATCGACCTGATGCCCTGGCTGTTGCTCGCTGCCCTCCTGCTGGCGCTCGCCGACACGGCGATCGGCCTGCAGCTGCGCGGCCTCCTGGTCCGGCCGGCGCGCGCGGCCGCGGGCCTGGTCCTGATGCTGGCGGTCCTGCCGCTGCTGTCGGGCAGCCGCCCGGCGCTGGCCGCCGACGGCAGCAGCCGGCTTGCCCAGGCGACCGGCGGCGATGCCAGTCCGGCGCCGGTTCCCGACGGCGGTGCCCGCCCGGCGGCGGCCCCCGGCAGCGACGCCGCCCCGGGGCTTGCGGCCGGCAGGGAGGCCCGCCCGGCGCCGGGCGGCGACAGCGACGAGGCCGTGATCGCGGCGACCTCGGAGACCCGGCTCGCCTACGTCCTGACCGGGGTCGCCGAGGTCGATGCGATCAGCCAGGCCGGGCTCGAGGGCCTGACCCTGATCCTCAACCGGCGGACCGCGGTCGAGGCCGGCGAGCCGCGCGCGGTCGATCTGGCGGTCGACGACCTCAATCTGTTCCCGCTGCTCTACTGGCCGATCCCGCCCGACCATCCCGACCTGCACGCGGGCGTGCGCGAGCGGCTCGACGCCTATCTGCGCCAGGGCGGCATGATCCTGTTCGATACCGGCGACGCGGCCACGATGATCCCCGACCAGCCCGGCCCCGGCCCCGGCGAGCGGCGCCTGCAGCAGCTGCTCGTCGGCCTCAACCTGCCGCAGCTCGTGCCGATGCCCGAGGATCACACGCTGACCCGCTCGTTCTACCTGCTGCAGGACTTCCCCGGCCGCTGGACCGGCAGCACGGTGTGGGTCGATCGCCCCGAGCCCGGCGTCAACGACGGCGTGTCCTCGATCATCGTCGGCGGCAACGGCTGGGCCGGCGCCTGGGCGATCGACGAGTACGGCATGGCGATGTTCCCGGTGGTGCCGGGCGGCGAGCGCCAGCGCGAGCTCGCCCGCCGGTTCGGGGTCAATCTCGTGATGTACGCGCTGACCGGCAACTACAAGACCGATCAGGTGCACATTCCAGCTCTCCTCGAGCGCCTCGGCCAATGATGACGAGCACCCGGTTCCGCCACGCTGCGCCGTCGGCCCGGCCAGCACTCCTGGAGCGCCTCGGCCAATGATCCACGGCACCTCGCTGAGCTTTGCCCCGCTCCTGCCCTGGCCGGTGCTGGCGGCGCTCGGCCTCGCGATCCTGGCGGTCACGGGTTTCGGGCTCTGGCGCCGGGCGCGCGGCATCCTGTGGCGGGGTGCCATGCTGGCGCTCGGCGTGCTGGCATTGGCCAATCCGGTCGTGGTCCGGGAGCAGCGTCAGCCGCTCGACGACGTCGCCGTGCTGCTGATCGACCGCTCGCCCTCGCAGACCGTCGGCGACCGGCCGGCGCAGCTCGATCAGGCGCTGACCAAGCTGCGCGCCGAGTTGAAGCAGATCGACGGCCTCCAGGTGGTCGAGGCGACCAGCGACGGCGACGGCAAGGGCGGGACCCGGCTGTTCTCGACCCTCGGCACGACGCTGCCCGAGATCGACCGCTCGCGCCTCGCGGGCGTCCTCATGCTGTCCGACGGTCAGGTCCACGACGTCCCCAAGAGCCTCGATTCGCTCGCCATCGACGCGCCGCTGCACCTGCTGCTGACCGGCCAGCACGATGAGCGCGACCGCCGTCTGGTGGTCGAGCAGGTGCCGAACTACGGCATGGTCGGCGACCAGCAGGAGATCACGCTCCGGGTCGACGAGCTGCCGGCGGGCAGCTCCAACGAGCCGATCACGGTCACCCTGCGCCAGGACGGCGAGGTCAAGCAGCGGGTCGCGGTCATGCCGGGGGTGTCGCGCAGCCTGCCGTTCCAGCTGACCCGCGCCGGCCAGACCGTGCTCGAGCTCGAGGCCGACGCGGCGCCGGGCGAGGTCACCACCCTCAACAATCGCCAGGTGTTCTTCGTCAACGGCGTGCGCGACCGGCTGCGGGTGCTGCTGGTGTCCGGCCAGCCCTATCCGGGCCTCAGGGTCTGGCGCAACCTGCTCAAGGCCGACCCGGCGGTCGACCTGGTCCACTTCACGATCCTCAGGCCGCCCGAGAAGCAGGACGGCACGCCGATCCGCGAGCTCGCCCTGATCGCCTTCCCGTCGCGCGAGCTGTTCGAGGTCAAGCTCAAAGAGTTCGACCTGGTGATCTTCGACCGCTACTCGCGCCGCGGCCTGCTGCCGCTCGCCTATCTCGACAACGTCGCGCGCTACGTCGAGGAAGGCGGGGGCCTGCTCGAGATCGCCGGACCGGAGTTCGCCCATCCGCTCAGCCTCTACCGCACGCCGCTCGCGCGGGTCCTGCCCGCGCGGCCCGACGGGCGTCGTCTACGACCGCGGCTTCACCCCGCTGCTGACCGAGCTCGGCCAGCGCCACCCGGTCACCGCGGGCCTCGCCGAAGGGTTCGAGGCCGGCGCCACGGACGGTACGGTCGGCCGGCGCCACGGACGGTGCGACGGCTGGTGCGACGGACGGCCGGGGCCAGGCGGCGCGGCCGCCCTGGGGGCGCTGGTTCCGCCAGGTCGACGTCGAGGCCGCCGGCTCTCAGGTGCTGATGAGCGGCGCCGCCGAGCGACCGCTCCTGGTGCTCAACCGGGTCGGCAAGGGGCGGGTGGCGCAGCTGCTCTCCGACCAGGTCTGGCTCTGGGCGCGCGGCTTCGAGGGCGGCGGCCCGCAGGGCCTGCTGCTGCGCCGGCTGGTCCACTGGCTGATGCAGGAGCCGGAGCTCGAGGAAGAGGCGCTGCGCGCCGAGCCGGGCAGCGATTCGATCGCGATCGAGCGCCGCTCGCTGCACCCCGAGGCCGACGTCGTGACCGTGACCGCGCCCTCCGGCAAGACCAGCCAGGTGACCCTCGAGCCGTCCGCTCAGGGGGTTGCGCGCGCGACCGTGCCGGCCAAGGAGGCGGGCCTCTACCGGATCGCGGACAGCAAGCTCACGACCTACGTCGCGGTCCGCCCGATCGGCGCCGAGGAGCTGTCCGACATGCGGGCGACGCCGGATCGCCTGGCGCCCCTGGTCGAGGCGAGCGGTGGTGCGGTCCACTGGCTGGCCGACGGCGGCGCGCCCGAGGTCCGCAAGGTGGCGCCCGGCCGGGCGTTGTCCGGACGCAACTGGGTCGGCCTCAGGCGCAACGACCGCTACCTGGTGACCGGCGCCTCGCAGCTGCCGCTGCTGCCGGCGGTGCTGGCGCTCATGCTGCTGCTCGGCACCCTCGGCTTCGCCTGGTACCGCGAGGGCCGCTGAGCCGGCCGGCGTCGCCGCGCGCCGGCTACAGGCGCTCGCCACCCTGAAGCGGCGAGAAGCGGACCGGCATGATCCCCTGCTCGCGCACCTTGCCGTCCTCGTCCTTGGTCACCAGGGTCAGGGTCTGCATGCCCCGCTCCGGGCCGAGCGGGATCACCATCCGGCCGCCCCGCTTGAGCTGCTGCAGCAGCGGCGGCGGCACGTGGTCGATCGCCTCCTTGATCACCATGACGTCGAACGGCGCCTTGCTCCGGCCAGCCGTAATAGCCGTCGCTCGCCTGCACGTAGACGTTGTCGTAGCCCTGATCCTTGAGGACGCGCGCGGCCTGGTCGGCGAGCGGCTCGACCACCTCGACGCTGTAAACCTTGGCGGCGAGCAGCGAGAGCACCGCGGCATGATAGCCGGCCCCCGTGCCGGTCTCGAACACGATGTCGCCGGGCCTGGGCGCCACCAGATGGGTCATCAGCGCGACCAGCAGCGGCGCCGCGAGGTTCTGCTCGTGGCCGAGCGGCAAGGGATGCGGCTCGTAGGCATAGGGGCGCAGCGGCTCGGGCACGAAGGCCTCGCGCGGCACCTGGCGAAGCGCTGCCAGGACCCGCGGATCGAGCTCCGCGATCCCGGTCTGGCTGCTGATCATCAAGGTCTCGAGCTGGACCAGGTGGACCATCTCCTCGCGCTGCTGGGCGAGGTCCTGCGCCGCGGCCGGCGACAGCCAGAGGCCAAGGCCAAGCGACGCCATCGACAGTTGTCGCAATCCCATGGCGACCTTTGCTCCCCGACGCTGGTCGCCGATCCGGCGGCGACCGGTCGAGCTTACCGGCGGTGCCGCCGGTCGTGCCAGAAGCAAGTTCGAGCCCCGGCGGCAGGTCGTGGCCGCGGGCGTATCCGGGTACGGCCTTGCCGGCCGCGGCGGGCTCAGTCGGGGGTGACCTTGGTGCCGACGCCCGCCTCGGTGAAGGTCTCGAGCAGGAGCACGTGGGGCAGCCGGCCGTCCAGGATGTGGACCGCGCCGACCCCGCCGAACAGCGCCGCGAGCGCGGTCTCGAGCTTCGGGATCATGCCGCCGCTGGCCGTGCCGTCGGCGATCATGGCGCGCGCGGCGCCGGCCGAGAGCTCGGAGATCAGCTGGCCGTCGGCGTCCAGCACCCCCGGCACGTCGGTCAGCAGGACCAGCTTGCGGGCGTGCAGGGCCGATGCGATCGCGCCCGCCGCGGTGTCGGCGTTGATGTTGTAGGTATGGCCGTCGGCGCCGAGCCCGATCGGCGCGATCACCGGCACGATCTCGGTCCTGGCGAACACCTCGAGCACCTCGGTGCGCACCCGCACGGGCTGGCCGACGAAGCCGAGGTCGAGCACCTGCTCGATGCTGCTGCTCGGGTCGCGCCGGGTGCGGGTCAGCTTGGCCGCCTCGATCAGCTGCGCGTCCTTGCCCGAGAGGCCGACCGCGCGGCCGCCGGCCGCATGGATCGCGGTCACGATCTGCTTGTTGATGTTGCCCGCGAGCACCATCTCGACGATCTCGACGGTCGCCGAATCGGTCACCCGCAGCCCTTCGACGAACTCGCTCTTGATCTTCAGGCGATCCAGCATCGCCTTGATCTGCGGCCCGCCGCCGTGGACCACGACCGGGTTGATGCCGACCTGCTTGAGCAGCACGATGTCGCGCGCGAACCCCTCGGCGAGCGCCGCCGAGCCCATGGCGTGGCCGCCATACTTGACCACGAAGGTGGTGCCCGCGAAGCGCCGCATGTAGGGCAACGCCTCGATCAGCGTGGCCGCGGTCTGATGGTGCGTCTGGTCGGTCATGCCGGGGCCGCGGCCGGCGCGCGGGCGAGCGTGGCCAGCTCGGCGCGCAGCCGGTCGATGCCGAGACCGGTGCGGGCGCTGGTGGCGATCAGCTCCGGATGCGCGCCGGGCTTGCGCGCGAGCTCGGCGCCAAGGGTCGCGAGCAGGTCGGGCAGCTCGACCGGCCGGATCTGGTCGACCTTGGTCAGCACCACCTGATAGGCGACCGCGGCCTCGCCGAGCAGCGTCATGAACCTGAGATCGACGTCCTTGAAGCCGTGGCGGGCGTCGATCAGCACGCAGGTCCGCAAGAGCACGTTGCGGCCGCGCAGATAGCGCCGGACCAGCGCCTGCCAGTCCGCCACCGCGCCCTTGGGCGCCTGCGCGTAGCCGTAGCCGGGCAGGTCGACCAGCATCAGCCGGCCGCCGAGGTCGAACAGGTTGATCTGCTGCGTGCGGCCCGGGGTCTGCGAGATCCGGGCGAGCTGCCGGCGGCCGGTGAGCGCGTTGATCAGGCTCGACTTGCCGACGTTGGAGCGGCCCGCGAAGGCGACCTCGGGCAGGTCCGCATCCGGCAGGCGCGCGAGGTCGGCGACGCCTGCGACGAACTCACAGGGCTTGGCGAACAGACGGCGACCGGCGTCGAGCGCCTGCTCGTCGCCCGGCTCCTCAGGTGTCGGCGCCAATCCTTCCGGCATGGCTCAGGCCGGAACCCCCATGCGCCTCATGATCACCCATTGCTGCGCGACCGACAGAGTGTTGTTCCAGGTCCAGTAGATCACGAGCCCGGCCGGGAAGGTCGCGAACAGGAAGGTGAACATGACCGGCAGGAACATCATGATCTTGGCCTGCATCGGGTCGGCCGGCTGCGGGTTCAGCCTCTGCTGCAGGAGCATGGTCACGCCCATGATCAGCGGCCAAGCCCCGATCATGAGCATCGCCGGCGGCGTCCATGGGATCAGGCCGAACAGGTTGAAGACCGTGGTCGGGTCCGGCGCCGACAGGTCGTGGATCCAGCCGAAGAACGGCGCGTGCCGCATCTCGATCGACACGAACAGCACCTTGTACAGCGAGAAGAACACCGGGATCTGCACGATGATCGGCAGACAGCCCGACATCGGGTTGACCTTCTGCGTCTTGTAGAGGTTCATCAGCTCCTGGTTGAGGCGCGCCTTGTCGTCGCCGTAGAGCTCGCGCAGGCGCATCATCTCGGGCTGCAGCTTCTTCATCTTGCTCATCGAGGTGTAGGACTTGTTGGCGAGCGGGAAGAACAGCAGCTTGACCAGCAGCGTCAGGAGCAGGATCGCCACGCCGTAGTTGCCGACGACGCCATAGAAGAAGTGGAGGACGTGGAACAGCGGCTTGGTCAGGAAGTAGAACCAGCCGAAATCGACCGCGCGGTCGAACAGCGGGATGCCGTAGGCGGCGCCGTAGCGGTCGAGCAGGGCGACCTCCTTGGCGCCGGCAAACAGCCGCTCGGTGATCTCGACGCTCTGGCCGGGGGCGACCGTCAGGCCCGGGC
Organism: uncultured Alphaproteobacteria bacterium; assembly: GCA_963757395.1. Lineage (GTDB taxonomy): Bacteria > Pseudomonadota > Alphaproteobacteria > Geminicoccales > Geminicoccaceae > DATAOG01. The sequence continues at coordinate 82,892 of CAVWRK010000014.1, read as the reverse complement.
GCAGGTAGTCGATCTGGAAGTGGTCCTGGTCGTCCGCCTTGACGTGGCGGAAGGTGGCGGTGAGATCGCTTCGCCTGATCGGGGATCAGCGCGACCAGCCAGTACTTGTCGGTGATGCCGAGCCAGCCGCCCTGGCTTGGCAGCTGGACGTCGCCGCTCTTCACCAGATCCTTGTACTCGATCTCGTGCAGCTTGCCGCCGAGGACCCCGATCGGCCCCTCGTGCAGGATGTAGAAGTGGCGGGTCTGGGGCACGCTCCAGCGGCTGATCAAGCCGTACGGCAGGAGCGTGACCGGCTCCTTGCCGGTGTTCTCGACCCGCTGGCTGACGGTGAACAGGAAGGCATCGTCGACCGCGACCTGGCGATGGAAGCGCAGCCCCTGGCCGTTGTCCCAGCTGAACGCGACCGGATGGCCGGTGCGCAGCTCGCCGCCTTCGGACTGCCAGACCGTTTTCGGGTCGGGCACGGCCGTGCTCTTGTCGGCGGGGACCCAGCCGAACTCGGCGAAATAGGTGTCGGGCGCGCCGGGCGGGCTGAGCAGGATCACGTCCGGGGAATCGGGCGCCGTGGTCACCCGGTAGTCCGAGAGGATCACGTCGTCGATGCGCCCGCCGGTGAGCGGCAGCGAGCCGTGCACGCGGTCGCCCTGGACGGTCAGCCGTGGGGAGCTCGCGAGGACCGCGGCGCGCGTCTGGCCGGCCGGCACGGCCTCGACGCCCGGGGTGACCGCGGCCGGCCCTGCCGGCGCGCGGCCTGGCCCCCGGCCTGCCCGGGGGTCGCCGACGGCGCCGTCTGCTCGGTGCGCTGCGCCGGCTGGTGCTGCGACTCCTTCATCCGCGGCATCTCGTAGAAGTACTGGAAGGCCAGGATGATCGTCACCGACAGGACGATCGCCAGGATCAGGTTGCGCTGCTCGGGCATGTCCGCCCCGGCCTCCTCCGCTCCGCACCAGGCGATCGCTGATCCGCCATCAACGCCCTTCGTTCCTCACGACCGGGCCCGCTCGGGCTCGGATTCCGGCACCGGATCGTAGCCGGAGCCGCCCCACGGATGACAACGTAGGATGCGCCGGAGCGCGAGCCAGCCGCCGCGCCGGACACCGTGCCGCTGCGAGCGCCTCGAGCGCGTAGTCGGAGCAGCTCGGCAGGTAGCGGCAGCGCGGTCCGATCGCCGGCGAAAGCAGCAGGCGGTAGGCGCGGATCGGGACGCTCACGAGCCAGACCGCGGCGCTCGCGCCAGCTCGCCCGGCCCGCCCGGATCGGGCGCGACCCGCGCGAACGCGGTCCCAAGATCGGAGAGCAGACGATCGAATGGCCATGTCAGGACCGCCGCGCGCGCCACAATCACGTAATTGAACCCTGGCCGCGCCGGCCCCGGCAGCACCGCCCGGGCGGCGGCCGCGAGCCGCCGCCGGGCGCGGTTCCGGGCGACCGCGTTGCCGACCCGCCGGCTCGCCGTGAGGCCGACGCCGATCTCGGGCGCCGCGCTCGCCGGACGCGGCCCCGCCTGCAGAACGAACGCCGGCGTGACCCAGCGCCGCCGGGTCGCCGCGACCGCGACGAACTCCGTACGCCGCTTGAGGCGTGTCACCAGCGGCTGCGACCCGTGGGCGCCGGTCAAGGCCGGACGTGGGCGTGCGGCCGCTCAGCAGGACAGGCGCTTGCGGCCCCGGGCCCGGCGCCGCGCGATCACCCGTCGCCCGCCGACCGTGGCCATGCGCGCGCGAAAGCCATGCCGCCGCTTGCGAACGAGGTTGCTCGGCTGATAGGTACGCTTCACGGGCTGGGCCTCTCGCCACCCTTGGCAAACCGGTGCGCTGTATAGGCCGGGCCGGTCCGCCTGTCAAACCTCGGCGCCGGCCAGGGGGCGGCCCTTGGTTCACCGGCTTGTGAGCGCGGGCGATTCGGATCGCCCAGGCAATCCGCTATATCGCTGATCCTGGCAAGCGAGGTCGGGTATGGCGTGGTCTCAGGGCGACCATCGGTCGCGGCGTGGCAGCACGAGCGCGAGGCTCGCGAAACCGCTGCTTCGCACCCTTGGCCTCGTCGTGCTTCTGGGCGCAGGCATGGCCGGCCTGCTGCCGGGCGCGACCGTGCTCCGGGCCGCACCGGCCCCCGAGCTCTGGCCGCGCTGGCAGGCGCACGATCCGACCTCGACCCGGACCATCGACCATCGCGCCTGGGAGGCGTTCCTGACGCGCTATCTGCGGATCGGCGCCGACGGCGTGCACCGGGTCGCCTACGGCCGCGTCACGGCCCAGGACCGCGCGGCGCTCGACGCCTACATCGCCGGGCTCGCCGGCCTGCCGATCAGCAGCTACAACCGCGCCGAGCAGCTGGCCTACTGGATCAACCTCTACAATGCGCTCGTCGTGCGCCTGGTCCTCGACCACTATCCGGTCGCCAGCATCCGCGACATCGCCCCCTCGTCGGCGCCCGGCAGCGCCGGCCCCTGGGACGAGCAGCTGCTCGAGGTCGAAGGCCAGCCGATCTCGCTGAACGACATCCAGAACCGCATCCTGCGGCCGATCTGGCACGATCCCCGGATCCTGTACGCGCTCAGCTGCGGCGCCATCAGCTGCCCGAACCTGCAGCCCGAGCCCTATCAGGCGGACCGGCTGGAGCACCAGCTGAGCAAGGCCGCGATGGTCTACGTCAACGACCCGCGCTGCATCCGGATCGATGGCAACCGGCTCGACGTCTCCAGCCTCTACCGATGGTATGCGGCGGATTTCGGCGGCTCCGACACCGCGATCATCAACCATCTGATGGCCTACGCCGCGCCCGAGCTCGCGATGACCCTGGAGCGGTTCGACCGGATCAGCGACGACGACTTCGACTGGCGCCTGAACGCCGCCGCCTCGTAACCACCCCAGGACCCTGACCCCGGCCGGCTGCCCGCTGTCCCGCGGCGCGCTTCGTGCTTATAACCACGGCGATGGCCCAACCGCTGCATTTGCCGTCGCCGCACCGGTCGCTGTCGGCGCGCCTGCTCGTGCTGACGATCGCCTTCGTATTGCTCGGCGAGGTGCTGATCTACGTGCCCTCGATCGCGCGCTTTCGCAAAGCTTACCTCGACGAGCGGATCGCCGCCGCTCACCTCGCCACCCTGTCGCTCGAGGCCGCGGGCGACCGCGGCATCGACCGGAGGCTCGAGGAGGAGCTGCTGAGCCACGCGGGCGTGCTCTCGGTGACGCTCCGCGAGCCCGCCGCCGAGCTGATGCTGGGCAAGCTGCCGGCGGTCCAGAGGATCGTCGACCTGCGCGCCCAGAGCCCGGCCCTGATGATCGACGAGGCGTTCGACACGCTCTGGCACGGCGGCCAGCGGACCATCCGGGTGATCGGGCCGTCGCCGCAGCGCCCGGCGGTGCTGGTCGACATCAGCCTGCGCGAGGCGGGCCTCTGGACCGCGATGGTCAGCTACTCCTGGCGCATCCTCACGCTCTCGATCGTGATCTCGCTGCTGACCGCGCTGCTGGTCTATGCCGCTTTGCAGGGAATGATCGTCCGCCCGCTGCGGCGGATCACCGAGAGCATCATCGCCTTCCGGGGACGACCCGAGGACGCGAGCGCGGCGCTGCCCGAATCCGACCGCGGCGACGAGATCGGCCTGGTCCAGATGGAGCTCAGGCGGATGCAGGAGGGACTGCGGGCGGCGCTCGCGCAGAAGACCCGGCTCGCCGCCCTCGGCGGTGCCGTCAGCAAGATCAACCACGACCTGCGCAATCTCCTGGCGACCGCGATCCTGCTCTCCGACCGGCTCGAGCAGAGCCAGGACCCCGAGGTGCGCCACGTGGCGCCACGCCTGGTCGAGGCGATGGACCGGGCGGCGCGCCTCTGTGCCGAGACCCTGAACTTCGCCCGGGCCGAGGTGGTGGCGCCGAAGAAGACGCGCTTCCCGCTGGCGCCGCTCCTGGACGAGGTCGGCCGGGCCATGCTCGGGCCGGACCAGAGCGGCGTCCACTGGCGCAACGAGGTGCGCGCCGAGGTCATGACCTACGCCGACCGCGACCAGCTGTACCGGGTCCTGATGAACCTGAGCCGCAACGCGGTCCAGGCGCTGGCCGACGGCGGCGGGCTGGTCTCGATCGGTGCCTGGCAGGCGGGCGACGATCTGGTGGTCGAGCTCGCCGATACCGGCAAGGGGATCCCGAACGCCGCCCGGGTGCATCTGTTCGAAGCCTTCGCCGGCTCGACCCGGCCGGGCGGCACCGGGCTCGGCCTGCCGATCGCGCGCGAGATCATGCGCGCTCATGGCGGCGACATCGAGCTGGTGCAGAGCGGCCCCGACGGCACGGTGTTTCGCTTGACCCTGCCGGCGCACTAGCTCTTTGTTGGCGCGCTGGTCGTCGATCGGCGCGACCACCTGTCCGGACCGAGCGCGCGAAAGGAGTCCCGAGCTGATGCGGTTCCTGGCCCGCTGGCCCCCTCTTGCCGTCCTCTGCGGCCTCGTCGCCTGCGCGGGCGGCGCCAGCGATGAGCTTGCCGGCCAGCCGGGCCTGCTCGCCAAGGTCAAGAGCTACTACGACCGGTACGCGATGGAGGAAGGCGGCCTCTGCGGGTCGCCGCAGTTCGGCTTCGTGACCTCGAGCAGCATCGAGGAGCAGAGCGCCGATCGCCTGACCCTGCGGGTGAGCTACATTTATAGCGACCCGAGCGTCAAGGCGACCCGCGGGGGCCAGTACTCCGTAGGGCCCGACGGGGTTGCGCTGCCGGCGGGGATCGCGGGCCCGAACAAGTGCCGCGGCTTCGGCACGCGGCGCTTCACGGTGGCCAGGAACGCCGACGGCCCGGAGGTGATCGACATGACCGGATCGCAGCACGAGGGCATCAAGATCAACAAGATCGACGCCAGCAAGGTCTGGTGACGATGACCGGCGGCCGGCCCGCAGGCGGGCGCGCGGCCGCGGCGTCGACCTGCCGGCGCTGGGGCTCGGTCGGCCTCTTGTTCCTCGGCCTCGGCGCCTGTGGCGATCCGCGCGACAACCCGGCCTGGTCGCTCGGCGGCGAGCCGGGACTGCTGTTCACGGTCAAGCAGTACTACGAGCTCAACGCCTTCGAAGAGGGCGGCTACTGCCCGAATCCGCTGCTCGAGGGGGTGACCCACAGCCGGGTCACCCAGACCGATGCCGGCCCGCTGCAAGTCGAGATTGGCTATTACTACCGCGACGCGTTCCGCAACGACCATGACTGCGACCGGTCCTTCCTGCGCTGCGGCGTCATGCGGGCATGCCAGGGTTTTGCCGAGCGCAGCTTCGTGGTCGCCAAGGTCAAGGACCAGCTCAAGGTGGTCGAGATGAGCGGCGCCAAGCGCGGCTTCGTCCAGCAGCCGCCGCCGCTAGCCTTCCCGAAAAGCAGTTTCCTTGAGCCGGAAGATCCGGTCCGTGAGGTAGGATAGCACCGTGCGCTCGCCGGCCAGCAGGTCGACCTCGACCGCCATGCCCGGCACGACGCTGAACCGGTTCTCGCCGGTGCCGAGCTCAGCCCCCTCGGCGCGCACGGTGATGCCGTAGGTCAGCGCCCCGGTCTTGGGATCGACGGTGGCGTCGGCGGCGATCCGCTCGATCGCGCCCGCGAGCGTGCCGTAGCGCAGGAAATCGTAGGCCTGGACCTTGATCTTGGCCGGCTGGCCGAGCCGGAGGTGGCCGATGTCGCGGTTGGCGACCCGCGCCTCGATCACCAGGCTGCCGCCGGTCGGGATCAATTTCATGAGCGGCTGGTTGGAGCCGACCGACTGGCCGGGGGTGGTCACGCTGAGGTCCTGGACGATGCCGTCGACCGGGGCCCGGACGACGAGATTGCGGAGCGTCGCCGCCTGGCGCTTTTGCGCCTCGGCCAGGCGGTCGCGCTCGGCCTTGGCCACGCTCAGCTCCCCGAGCAGGGACGAGCGCCACTCGCGCGCGAGGCCGTCGTGCTGGCTGGTCGCCTCGGCGAGCGCGGCGCTCGCGGCCGCGTGCTGAGCCTCGGTCTTGTGCAGGTCGCCGATCAGATCGCTGAGCTCGCGCTCGAGCGCGACCAGGCGCAGGCGCGGGTACAGGCCCTTGTCCGCCAGTCCCCGGACCGCCTCGAGCTGCTCGGTCAGCAGCCCCTGGCCGTCGTGCAGACGGACCAGGTCGGCCGCGATCGAGGCGAGCTCGTTGCGCCGCTTGCCGATCTCGTGGGCGAGGCTTTCGGCGCGGCTGGCGTAGGCCTGGCGGCGGCTCTCGAGCAGCGCCTGCTGCTCGGCGACGAGGCCGGGCCGCGCGGCGGCGAGCTCGGGATCGACCACCAGCGGGTGCCCTCCGGCCTCGGCCTCGAGCCTTGCCGCCTCGGCGCTCTTGACCTCGAGGCGACCGGTGAGCTCGGCGAGCTGGGTCGTGACCAGCTCCGGGTCGAAGGTCACCAGCGGCTCGCCGGCCACGACCCGCTGGCCCTCGACCACGTGCACCTCGGCGACCCGGCCGCCGTCCGGATGGTTGACGATCTTGACCCGGCCGGCCGGCTCGACCTCGCCGTTCGCCTGCACCACCTGGTCGATCTTGGTCAGCGCCGCCCAACCGAGCAGGCCCCCGAACACGCCCGCGATCACCAGGATCAGGAGGCCGGCGACCGGCGAATGGCCGCGCTCGACCACGCCCGCGGCATCGGGCAGGAACTCGGCGAACCGCTGGGCGCTGCTGGCGCCGGGGCGAAGCCTGGCGAGCATCGGCTCAGACCGGCGCGAGGTGCGGCCGCAGCGGCCCCGAGGGCGGCTGACGGGAGCGCGTGAAGGCCACGACCTGGCCGGGCGTGCCGTCGTATTCGATCCGGCCGTCGCCGAGCAGCAGGACCCGGTCGGCGATCGCGAGCGCGGCCAGGCGATGGGTCACCATGACGATCGTGCGCCCGCGCGAGGCGCGCTTGAGATTGCGCAGCAGGATCTCCTCGGTCGCCGCGTCGAGGCCGCTGGTCGCCTCGTCGAGGACCAAGAGGCGCGGGTTGCGGATCAGCGCCCGGGCGATGCTGATCAGCTGCCGCTGGCCGGCCGACAGGCCGCCGCCGCGCTCGCCGAGCCGGGTGTCGTAGCCGGCCGGCAGGCGCTGGATGAAGTCGTGCGCGCCGACGAACTTGGCGGCCGCGATCACGCGCTCGAACGACCGGTCGACGGCACCCAGGCTGATGTTCTCGGCGATCGAGCCCGCGAACAGCTGGACCTCCTGGGGCACCACGCCGACCTGCTGGCGGAGCACCGGGGGCGACCACAGGCGGACGTCCAGACCGTCGATCAGCACCCGCCCGTGATCGGGCCGGTCGAGGCCGAGCAGCAGCTTGGCGAAGGTGCTCTTGCCCGAGCCGGGCGGCCCGACCACGCCCAGCACCTGGCCCGGCACGATCTCCAGGTCGACCCGGTCGAGCGCCGGCGAGGCATCTTCGGCGTAGCGATAGCTGACCTGCTCGAAGCGGATGTGACCCCTGAGCGCCAGCGCCGGTCCCGGCGCCGGCGCGAGCTCGGAGGGCTCGTCCATCAGCTCGTCGAGGCGGGCAAACGCGGCGCGCATGGTCTGCAGCTGCTGCCAGGCGGCGACCACCTGACGGATCGGGGCGAGCGTCCGCGCCGCGAGGATCGTGGCCGCGATCAAGGCCCCGATCGACATGTCGCCGGCGATGATCGCGCGCGCCCCGACGTAGACGATCAGCAGCGCCACCACGTGCTGCAAGGCCTGGCCGGAGCTCGCGATCAGGCCGCCGAGGTTGCTCACCCGGAAACCGGTCCAGGCGGCCTCGGCGAGCCGCTCCTTGAAGCGCCGCTCCATCTCCGGCTCGAGCCCGAGCGCTTTGACCGTGGCCGCCTGGCTGACGGTCTCGCCGAGGGTCGACGCCTTGGCCGCGGCGGCCGTGAACCCGGCTTCCACGAGCCGCCGGTGGGTCCCGCGGGCGAGCATCGAGAGCAGCCAGAACAGGGGCATCGCGGCGAGCACGATCCCGCCCATGCGCACATCCAGATAGAACAGCACCGCCACGAACACTCCGACGAACAGCAGGTCGACCAGCAGCAACGGCATCTGGCTCGTGAAGAACTGGCGCAGCTGGTCGAGCTGGCGCGTGCGCTCGAGGATCTGGCCGGTCGGCACCGCCTCGAAGGTGCGCAGCGGCAGGTGCACCAGATGGTGGATCACCTCGCTGCCGAGCGCGGCGTCGAGCCGGCCGCCGGTGTGGCTCGCGATATAGGCGCGCAACGAGCGCAGCAGCCATTCGAACACGAACAGGGTGATCATGCCGAGCGCCAGCACGTCCAGGGTCTGCAGCGCGCCGTGGCTGATCACCTTGTTGTAGACGGTGACCTTTGCGGCACGCAGCGTTACAGCTCAATGGCTTAGCCGGCGCCATCACCCCCGTTGCTACCCGATTTGCTACCGAGCGCCCGACGGAGGGCGTCATCGACCTGCCGCGCCGCCGCCTCCTGCATCCCCGGCACCACATGCCCGTAGCGCTGCAGGGTGAAGGCAATGCTGCTATGCCCGGCCCGCTCGCTGACCACCCTGGGATGCGTGCCGGCCGCCAGCAGATCTGTGATGTGGGTGTGACGCAGATCATGGACCGAAACGTCGATCCCGACCCGCGTGGCCATGCGGTGGAAAGCGTTGCCGAACACGGCCGGGCTTGCCGCCCATCGCGGGAACAGGAGATCGAGCCGGCCGAGGCCGAGCCGGAGGTGCTCCTCGGCCTGGGTGATCCGGTGCCGGCGCAGAGCCTCGACCGCGACGGCCGGCAGGGTGATCGAGCGGCGGCCGTGGGTCGTCTTCGGCTGCGGCTTCACCCGGGCGCCGGCCTTCGTCTCCTCGATCACCTGCACGACGTGCAGCAGGCTGGCATCGACGTCGGCGTTCGCCCAGGCGAGGCCGAGAAGCTCGCCGCGCCGGAGGCCGGTGGCGAGGAGCAACAGCGTCGGGAGCGCAAGATCGGTGCCCTCCGATGCCTGGAATAGCGCCGCCTGCTGCTCGGCGTTCAGAGTGATCATCGGCGCGCTTTCGACCCTCGGCGGCTCGGCATCGTCGACCGGGTTGACCGCGATCAGCTTGAGCTTGCGGGCCCGTTCGAGGGCGACGTGCAGCACTCGATCGATATGCCTGACTGTCTGTCGCGAGAGGCCACCCCGGCCATCCTGCCGGCCGCTGGTCAGCAGATCGGTGTAGAGCCTCTGGATCTGCACGGGCGCGAGCTTGGCAAGCGGGATCGAGCCGAGCGCCGGCAGGATGTGCAGCCGGACATAGGCGCTTCGCTCCTGCCACGTCTTCGGGGCGACCGTGTGCCGGCATTCGGCGAGCCATTGCGCCAGCCAGTCGCCAAAGGTCATCTTGGCGGGGGAGGCTAGGGTCACCCCCTGGTCGACCTGCCCGAGCAAGCGGCGAAGCTCGGTCTGGGCGTCACGCTTCGACCCGCGCATGGTCGCGGTCCGGGTGCGGCGCTTCCCAGTACCCGGATCAGCGTCAACGTCGTAACGGAGCTCCCAACTGCCGCGGCTGCGTTGGCGGATATGGCCGGCGCTCATTTTCTTGCTCCACTTCCCTTGGGCAGGCGGTCAGCGAGCGGGCCGAGGGTCTCTATCAGCGAGGGTCCCCAGTTCCTGGTCTGGCCGAGCATCGCATTGGCGAAGTGCACGCCGAGCTCGCCCAGCATCTGCTCTACCGGAGGGCCGGCATTGGCGGGCAACTCGACAGCGCCAGCCGGGCGCAACAGCTCAAGAAGACGGATCGCGGCTTTGGTCGCCTGCTCGTAGGCGTAGGCGTTGTTGACCCATCCCGTGGGGTCAGCCGATCCGTCCTGGAGCCGCTTCGCGGAGCCGCCAGCGGTCTGCATGGCGCGGGCGAGCGCCCGAAGCAGATCACTGTCCGGGCCGCCCTCGCCAGGGGCAGAGTCACCGCCGCTGAACGAAGCTTCCAGGCGCTTGACGATCTCGCTGTTGAGCGACTGCTCGCTCGTTTCAGCCGCCTGATCGAGCCGGGTGCGTAGAGCATCCGGCAATCTGAGCTTGAAGGCCACCATCGACTGTTCCTCCCGTTTGGTGCCATCCCGTACCAACATATGGCATCAACAGGAAAAACTGCAAGGGACAGTTTGACATCGCCTAATGACCCCTTCTATGGTGCCATACGCGAAGTCACCAAAGGGGTTAACACGCGATGCCACAGACACAGACGATCACTGTCGAGGAGGCTGGCCGCCGCCTCGGCGTCAGCCGCAACACCGCTTACGAGGCGGCGCGCGATGGCACGATCCCGACGATCAAACTCGGGCGCCGGCTGGTAGTGCCGGTCATTGCGTTCGAGAAGCTGCTGGATCGGGGGCAGGTCGCGACCGCGACGCTCGATGAGCGGAGGCCAAAATGAGTGCGCCCGGGCTGGCGACCCGGGCGACTTCTCAAGACGGCAGCCCTGAGAATAGCCCGACCACCGACCCCCAGCAAGTAGCCGTTCTGCCGTCGCTCATGGCCGCCCGCGCGCGCCTGGTCGAGGTGATCCGGCAGAAGCCGGCGCCGAAGGTTGAGACCGATGCCCAAGCTCACGCTCGGCAGCAGCGTGCCGCCCGGCTCGCCGACGCACAGCGTAAGCTCGCGTGCCTGCCTGCCCGCCTCGACGAATTGGTCGCCGGGGCGATCGGTCTGACGCCGCGCGAGGTCCGGCGCTGGCGGGCCGGGCAGCGCACGCCTCGGTGGTGCAACTGGCGCCGGCTGTGCGCGTTGGCTTTCCTCGTTCAGTGCCGCCCGGAGGACTGGTCATGACCGGAGCGATCAATGGCCACCTCCGCCGGGCTCTCGAACAGGCGTGCGAGCCGCATGGCTTGCCATTAAGCTCGCTGACCGTCCTGGCAATCCAAAACGACCCCTTCCGGGTCGACACGCCGAGCGGCCACGCCGAGGGATCATGGCTCGCCAATCAGCTCGAGGAGCTCGGCCTCCGGCGCCCGGCTCACTTGAGGGCGCTACATTATCGCCTGCTCGGTCGACCGAAGCCTAATGGCTTGCCATACACCAACACTGACCCCGATTGGATCTGGCTCGGGAACGGCCCAGCCAAGTCCGGCCGCTGGTTAGGCTATGTCGACTTCGGGCAGATCATCGATGCCCGAAATACCGCGCCAGTGATTCAACTGGCGGATCGCGACATGATCGCGCCGCCGACGGCTTTCATCACTGTGCGCGGACTGCATATCGAGCTGCCGGACGCCGCCGATCTGGCACCCTACGTGATCACCGACCAGTTCAAGCGCGCGCAGCCTTATCGGCTCGTCTACTTCGGCGAGAAAACCAGCCTTGCGGAAGCGCTAGGCCCGGTCACCAGCTCGCTGGGGGCGGATCTCTTCCTACCCGCGGGGGAGATCTCCGACACGCTGATGCACAGCATGGCCGAGGCGGCGGCAGAGGACGGCCGGCCGCTGGTCGTGCTGACGTTCTCCGATAGCGATCCGAGCGGCTGGCAGATGCCCATTAGCATCGCCCGGAAGCTGCAAGCCCTGCGGGCATTGGAGTTCCACGATCTGAGCTTCCAGGTCCGGCGGGTCGGGCTCACGCCGGCGCAGGTCAGGGGGTATGGCTTGCCATCCACGCCGCTCAAGGACACCGAACGGCGCGGCGACAAGTGGACGGCGGCAACCGGCACCGAGCAAACCGAGATCAACTCCTTGCTGGCGCTCCGCCCGGACCTGCTCCGCAAGCTCGCGCGCGACGCGGCGAAGCCATTCTACGATCCGTCGCTCGAGGGCAGGTGCGAGCGGGCGAGACGCGAGTGGATCGCGGCTTGCCAGGAGGCGGTCGACGCCCAGACCGATCAGGACCATCTCGACCGGCTCGCGGAGGAGGCCAATGTCGCCCTCGATCAAATTCGGGTCGAGCTTGAAGCGCTCGCCGCGAAGATCCGGGTCGACACTTCTGGCTATGAGCTACCCGAGCCGCCGGAGGTGCCGGAGCCGGAGATCGAGGTCGAACCTGATGGCAAGCCATTAGTCGATTCGGACTGGGACTTCGCCGAGCAGTGCCGCCGGCTGATCGCCTCGAAAGCCTACGTTGACGGAAGCGAGCAGCCATGAACGCCGAGCAGATCGCCCGCGCGATCGACCCAAACGCGACAAAAACGGGGGGCGGTTTTTCCTGCCGCTGCCCGGCTCACCAAGACAGCCATGCGAGCCTCAGTCTGAGCGACAAGAACGGCAAGACGCTGTGGTACTGCCACGCAGGATGCAGCCAGGATGACGTCCGCGCCGAGCTGGCCAAGCGCGGTCTGCTCAAGCCAAACGGCGCCGCCGCGGCGAGCGGTAAGCAGCGGCGGCAATGGGTCGCTCAGCCCCGCCCGCCCGCGAGCGCGGCCGCGCCCACGTTCAGGCACTACAAGCTCGGGAAGCCGCCCGCGACTTGGTGCTACGCCGACGCCACCGGCGCGCCGCTGTTCCACGTCGCCCGCTTCGACCAGCCCGGCGGCGCCAAAGAGGTCCTGCCGCACACCTGGTGCCGCGCGACCGATGGAACAGAGGGCTGGCAATGGCGCTCCCCGCCGGAGCCGCGGCCGCTGTACGGTCTCGACCGGCTGGCCGCACGGCCGAGCGACCCGGTGCTCGTGGTCGAGGGAGAGAAGACCGCCGACGCCGCGCCGTTCAAGGACCACGTCGCGGTCACGTCGCAGGGCGGCTCTAAGGCCGCCCGCAAGGCCGACTGGTCGCCCTTGGCAGGCCGCGAGGTCGTGGTCTGGCCCGACCACGACGCGCCGGGGCGAGCCTACGCCGACCAGGTCGCCAGCTCGGCGATCGCCGCCGGCGCCAAGTCGGTGCGCGTCGTGGCGGTCCCGGGCGATTTCCCGGCCGGCTGGGACCTGGCCGACCCGGCGCCCGCCGGCGTCGACCTGGTCGCGCTGCTCGCTCAGGCACTGACCTGGACGCCGCCGGCCGGGCCCGATGCGTCGACCGTGGTCCAGGGCGGCTTCAAGGTCGGCCGGACCGGCGTGTTCCGCCTGATCGAGGACGCTGAAGGCAGCCGCGAATGGGTTTGGATGGCCTCGCAGATCGAGATTTTGGCCGAGACTCGCAACGCCGCTGGCGAGAGCTGGGGTCGCCTGCTGCGCGTCCCGGACCGCGACGGCGTCGAGCACCGGTGGGCGATGCCTATGGGCATGCTGGCCGGCGACGGCGTCTCTTATAGAGAACGACTGTTGTCGTTCGGCGCCGAGCTCGCGCCGGGCAAGGCGGCGCGCGACGCGCTGCACACCTACCTGACCGTGTGGCGCCCCGACGGGCGGGCGCGCTGTGTCGAATCCACCGGCTGGCATGGCCAGGTGTTCGTGATGCCGGATCGGGTGTACGGCGCTACCGCCGAAGAGGTGTTCCTGCAGGCGCCCGGCGCGGCACCGCAGTACAACGTCGCAGGCACCCTGGACGGCTGGCGGGGCGAGGTCGCGGCGATCGCGGTCGGTAACAGCAGGCTGGCGTTCGCGATCAGCACGGCGCTCGCGGCGGCGTTGCTCTACCCCGCCCAGGAGGAGTCGGGCGGCGTCCACTTCTTCGGGTCGAGCTCCACCGGCAAGACCACGATCGGGCTCGCGGCGGCGTCCGTCTGGGGCATCCCGAAGCGGTCCTGGCGGACCACGGCCAACGCCGCCGAAGCACTCGCTCGCGGCAGCTGCGACGCGCTTCTGTTCCTCGATGAGATCAGCCAGGCCGAGCCCTGGGTGGTCGACGCCATGGCGTACATGCTCGGCAACGAAGGCGGCAAGGCCCGCATGCGCCGGGACGCGACCGCGCGCGAGACGCTGACCTGGAGGACGTTGTTCCTCAGCACCGGCGAGATCGGTCTGTTGGCCAAGTTGATCGAGATTGGCCGCCGGCCGCGCGCCGGGCAGAGCATGCGGTTGATCGAGGTCCCGAGCGACGCCGGCGCCGGGCTCGGCTGCTTCGAGGATCTGCACGGCCGCGCCAGCGGCGACGCGCTCGCCCGCCACCTGAAGCTCGCGGCCGACCAGCACCGGGGCCACACCGCCCGGGCGTTCGTCGAACGGGTTGCGGCCGAGTTCGACGAGGTCGGTGAGGCGGTCGCCGACTACCGGCGCCGCTTCGTCGCCGCCAACGTCGCGGGCGGCGCAGACGGCCAGGCGCTCCGGGCTGCCGGACAATTCGCCCTGATCGCGGCCGCGGGCGAGCTGGCGACGGGCTGGGGCCATTGTCCCGTGGCCGGAGGGCGAGGCCGAGCGGGCGGCGACCACATGCTTCAAGGCCTGGCTCGCGACCCGGGGAGGCAGCGAGCCGCAGGAGATCATCGAGGGGCTCGCTCAGGTCCGCAAGTTCGTCGAGGAGCACGGTAACGACCGGTTCGAGCGCGCATGGGATGTCCGTCTCGACAGGGACGGGAGCGAGATCCCGGAGCGAGTGATGAATCGAGCGGGGTTTCGGCGCGAGACCAGTGACGCCGTATGGGAATACTTCGTTCTTCCGGAGGCGTGGAAACGCGAGGTCTGCAAGGGATTCGACCACGTCGCGCTGGCCAGGGCGATGATTGGCAGGGGTTGGCTGAGACCTGGAGAGGGCGCGAACCTGGCGGCCAAGCCTCGCGTGCCGCGGCACGGGACGATCCGCGCCTATCACGTGCTGCCGGCGTTCTTGGAGGCTGAGCAGTGAGCGCGCGAAACATCCTTCAGGCGCGCTCGCTACTGATTCCGGTCGGGACAAGTCGGGACGGTCGGGACGCCCAAGAACCTGTTGGCGTAGTTCTGTCCCGACCTGCGAAAATCGAAGTCGGGACACTCGGGACAAAAGATAGAATTTTATCGAATGTCCCGACTTGTCCCGACCTTGTCCCGACCCCGGTCGGGACGCTGGAGGCGGCGGAAAGCCTCGATGTCCCGAGTGTCCCGAGTTGTCCCGACCAAAAACAGCACGAGGCGCGCCAGAGCGACGATTTAAATCGTGAGCCGTGGGCCGACGATCCGGCCGAGTGGTGCAACTGGGCGCCCGAGGCAGCGCCCCGCTTCGACCCCGACGCCGAGCTCCGGATCATCGTCGAGGACCTACTGGCCGAACGGCTCAGGCTCAAGCAGGTCGCCGCCGCGATGCACATCACGCCAGAAGCGGTGCGGCGCCTGATGGCCGGCGGCAAGCTGTGAAGCGCCCACCGCCTCGCCATTTCACCGTCGAGCGCCGTCAGCTCGCGCCGCGCCCGCCGAAGACGCGCAAGAAATCTCTCGCGGCTGAACGCCGGACAGCGCCTGGGGGCAAAAACCGCGAGTTAGTTTTTCGGGACAAGCGTCCTATCCCAGGCGGGCCCCAGCTGGCTCGCGGCAGAGGTTGGGCCGATTATCACCAGCGCCTAGAGGAGGAGCCAGATGCCTGACGTTGATCCCGCCGAACTGCTGCGCTCGGCCGCTGGTGCGTTTTTGCGGAGCTTCGTGCTCGGGTTGCCGCCCGCCGGGCAGCGTCGAATGCTCGACGCGGTCAAAGAGGGGCAGCGGTTCGCCGTGAGTATTCAGCTCCAGCCCGACCCGACGGTTGCAGTCGTGATCGGCGAGGAAGTCGTCGCCGCGCTTCGGATCGAGGACGGGGCGCCTGTGATCTTGCAATGACGCGTCGGCCGGGGTAAATCAGTGAGTAATCGCTCCCTCCACGCTGCAAAGCGTCGGCGCGTTCTTACCGGGTCTCGCGAGCGATCAATGAAGGCCCCCCACGATCATGAAGGGGCCACGATTGTGCCACTCAATCTTTACGCAGACGTACGCTCCAGCACGTTGAAAGCGCTGCTTTGCGAGAAGCAACAGCGCGTCCGCGAACTCATCCTCGACGCCGACGATCCGGCGTGGGAGCGGCTCAACAACGCCGAGCAGAAGCAGAGGCTCGACGCGGCCGACGAGCTCTCGGGCGAGGTCTCGGCGATCAATGACGAGTTGCTGTTCCGCGTGCCGCCGGATGACGACGCGCCGCCGCCCGATCGTGGGTATTCCACGCGTTGGGGACGGGCAATCCCGCTGGGCGAGGGTCAGGCGCCGCCGCCCGGCTTCGCGCCGCTCCAGTTCAGAGCGCACGACACCGACGACGGCGATCGCGGCGACGGGCTTGTCATGTACCGCGGCGGCCACGCCACCACCCTTCACAGCGAGCTTCCCATGATGACCAACAGCAGGCCGAGCGGCCGGATCTACGCCGGCACCGATGGCAAGATCTTTCGTGGCTACAGGCCGACCGATCGGATCAGTGATCCGGCCGACGATGAGCGCTTGCCCGGTTTCATGGGCGCATTCCTCCAGTCCGCGGTGTTCGGCCGCAAGCCCACAGACCCGCAGATCCGCGCTGCTCTGAGCGAAAGCGTCCACGGGACCGGCGGCGTTTTTGTGCCGGACATGCTGTCCAGCCGGATCATCGACCTGGCTAGGCAGCAGATGCGGGTGGTGCAGGCCGGCGCCGAGACACTCAACGTCGGCAGCCCGTCCGTCACGCTCGCCAAAATCCTCTCCGACCCGACACCTTCATGGCGCACCGAGCACGAGGCGATCGGGTTCAGCGATCCGTCATTCGGCGCGATCGTTCTGACCGCAAGGTCGCTCGCCGTGGCCGTTCGGTTGAGCCTGGAGTTGATCGACGACAACGCCAGCAATCTGGATCAGGTCGTCTCTCAGCAGATGGCAAAAGCGATCGCCCTCGAGGTCGATCGTGTCAGCTTGTATGGCACCGGCATCGGCAGTCAGCCGCGCGGCATGGCGCAGCACAGCGCCGCCGAAGGTATGAATTTCGTCACGTCGGCTGCCAACGGCGACGCGCTGACCAGTTACTCGAAATTCTCTGCTGCTCTATTGGCGCTGGCTAGTGACAACGTCGACGTCGAAGGTAACAACGTCGCCATGATTTGCCACCCGCGCACGCTCTACACGCTCGACGGCCTGATCGCCATTGCCGACGGCCAATATCTCCGTCCGCCGCAGTCATGGGACCGGATCAAGAAGCTCAGCACCAGCCAGGTCTCGATCGCCGAGACCCAGGGCACCAGCAACGTTGCGACCCGCTGTTTCCTCGGCGACTTCCGATCGATGATACTCGGGGTCAGGCAGCCGCTCGAAGTCAGTATCAGCCGCGAGGCCGGTGCCAGCGACGGCTCGTCTGCATTTCTTCAGCACGAGCTGTGGATCAAAGCGATCAGCCGGGTCGACATCGCCCTCATGCGCGACAGCGACTTTTGCCAAGTCGTTGGGATCGTTCCCTAATCGAGGTTGCGGCCGCGGACCTCGGCTGCGACAGAGGCGCCGGCGCGGCGGACCAATCCCGCGTCGGCGCCTCACTTACGGAGGGTGGCATGCTCGATCAGCTTCTCCGGCTCCGCGATCAGATCGACGAGGCGATCGCCCTGCTCGAGCGGCTCGAGCCAGTCCTGGCCAGCGTAGAGGGGCCCCCGCCTGTCGCTGCCGCCGCCAGGCCCAATGGCACGGCCGCGCCTGGCGAGCCTGCGGTTGTCAGCCCGGGGGCTTCCCGCCGACGTGGCCGCCCGCGCCTGACGGCCGAGGAGCGACGCACGCGTCAACGCGAAACCAGCCGCGCATGGCGGTCCCGGCGCAAGGCTGAGGCGGCTGTGCAGGTAGACGAGCCCGAGCCGGAGCCTTCGCGGCCCTTCGTCGGCGACCTGCCAGCCGATCCGAGAGCCGAAGTGCTCGCTGCTGCTGTCCGTCTGCCATGGGAGTAGCAATGCGCACAACATCTGCAACCCACGGGGGTAGTCAGTTTTTCAGAGAGGGGGGTCCGGGACCGCCTGGGAGCTTTCGTTTCGTTGAAACTGAGTAGAACATTCCAGTTTTGGGAACGTTAGGAGTTGTAAAATGGCGAGAAAGCCGCAAGCCCAGCCTGATCTGAAGGTAGTTCCGGCGCGAGTGCCTGCCGGGCCTGAGCCGCCGGCGCATCTTGGTGAGGTGGCGGCTGCGCTGTGGTGTCGCGTGACGGCGGACTACCAGTTTGACGACCCGGCGTCTGAGAGAGTGCTGATCGAGGCATGCTCGGCTCTGGATCGTGCTGAGCGGTGCCGCCGGCAGATCACGACGGACGGCGAGGTCGTTCGTGGCGGGCGGGCGGGCATGCTGCGTGCGCATCCGCTGCTGGTGTCGGAGCTCCAGAGCCGCGCGTTGGCGTGCAGGCTGCTACAGCGGCTTGGTTTGGATCTGGAGCCTGTACGAGCCGGTGTGGGCCGGCCAGCTGGACGCGGGGTCGGGCTCGACGTTGAAACGCTGTCGAGGCTGCGCTGAAATGCCGACGAAGCGGGTGAAGAGATCGCCTGCCCGGACCGGGATTTCGCCTGAGGCGGCTGAGGCGTGGCAGCAGGGTGACTTCCACGCGGTCAACCGGCTGCTCGACTTCCCGCCGCATGTCTGGTCGCCTTTCGACGCGACCGGGCCTGAGCCGCCTGCATGGTCGCGGGAGCCGTTTCGTGGCTGGGCCCGGGCCTGGGAGCTGAGGCAGGCGCTCATCGAGGCAGCTGGTCCGCCCGGCCGGATGGACTGCCATGGCCAACCGTTGGGTCCGGCTCGACGGCGGCGGCGAGCCAGCTGATGTGCTTGGCCTCGAGGAGGTTGCCACCGTGCTGAGCCGAGCGCCCCGATCGCAGCCGTGGAGCTTCGAGGGCCCGGTGCGCGCCGGTCTGCGGTCCGCCTTGTGTCTCGAGGGCGCGGCGTGGCCGGCTGCCGATCGGCGCGCGGCTGAGTTGATCCGGCAGGCGCGCCAGCTGGCCGGCCATAGCGATCCAGAAGGCTGGGACGTGGTTTCTCACACCTATCTTGGTGTAGAGCATGTGCCTCTGCGGAAGTGCGCTAATCCGGCCTGCGACCGGCCGAATTTGCGCGCGGCGCAGAGCAGGTTTTGTAGCTCCTCGTGCAAATTTCGAATGATGCGGGTCCGTCTTGGGCGGCTTAAAAACCCAGACCGATGGTCGGAAGCACCACCGCGGACGCGAAAGCGAGAAAATGGTCATGCCTGACGAGCGGGCCTGCCGGCAGTGCCTCGGCCCCATGCCGCCCGAGGCGTCGCGGCACTCGACGCTATGCTCGTCGGGGTGCCGGCGCCTGTCGGCCGAGCTGAAGGCTGAGGCGCGCGCGGCGGCCCGCGGCGTCCCTGGCACGACCTGGCCGCCAGAAGTGCAGGCGCTAACGGGCGAGCTGGTCGCGGTCGAGCTCGAGCTCGCGTGCGCGACTGACGGCTGCGATCGCGAGGCGCTGGCGCGGCTCCGGCAGCAGCGCCGGCAGCTGCTGGCCGATCTCGAGCAGCGCAAGGCGCGCGCCCTGGCGCCGGCGTGAAAGAGGCGGTGGCGATTGCTACCGGAATTGCTACCGGACGCGGTAGCACGGGGCGAAATCAGGCGGGATGAAGACCGCCGGCGCTAGGGCGAAAACGCGCCAAAGCAGTAGCTTACGGGACAGGATGGTACTGCTTGGTATGGCTGATCACCTTGTTGTAGACGGTCATGAGGAAAATCGGCGTCGCCAGGGCGAGCAGGTTGATCACGACCGAGGCAAGGCCGAGCTCCCAGAGCACCGGGCTCAGCCGGCGCATGATCGTATCCCGCCACTGGCGCTGGCCGACCGGCGCGGGCAGCGGCTTGAGCAGGACCACGCGCTCGGCGAGGTCGGCCACGGTCTCGACGTGGTGGGCGGCGGCGCGGCCGGCCTCGAGATCCTGCAGCACCAGGTGATCGCCGATGCGCGCCTCGGCCAGCCAGCCCTCGCCCGGCTGCGCGCCGAGGACCAGGAAGGGCGGCGGCATCTGGGTCAGGGCCAGGGCATCCGGCTTGACCTCGGCCGCCTTGAAGCCCAGCCGCTCGGCCGCCAGCAGCAGATTGCCCAGCGTCATGCCCTGATCGGCGGGCGGCGCCGCGGCGCGGATCTCGGCCGCCGAGAACGGCCGCCCGAAGGTCCGGCAGAGCTGCTCGAAGGCGAGCGCCAGGCTGGCCGAGGGTGGTGCCTCCGGGGGTGGGGGCGTCATGCGTGCGCGGGTCCGCAGCGGCCCGGCGCGCCCCGGCTTCAGCCGCCTGCCGAGCACGCGCAGCGAGCCGAGGAGCCACCGCACGCGCTCGCCCGGCCAGGCTGGCAGCCGCAGCCGCATCAGACGCGGGATGCGAAACCAGCGCCGGAGGTCAGGCAGCGCGGGGCGCGGGATCCGAAGCCGGCGCCGGAGGTCAGGCAGCGCGGGGCGCGGGATCCGAAGCCGGCGCCGAAGGTCGGGCAGCGCCGGGCGCGGCATCCGAAACCAGCGCGTAAGGCCGGGTCGCGCCCGCTGCGGGATGCGGAATCCGCGCGGCAGCCCGGGCAGCGCCAGTCGCCTGAGGTCGGGGAGGGTCAGCAGCCCGGCCAGAGACGCCAGCAACCGGAGCCAGGCCAGGCGGTCCCGCGCGGGCGCGGGCGGCCGCTGGCGTGCACGGCGCCAGAGCCGCACGCGCCTTCGACCGTCGGGCTCGGCAAGCCGCCTGGCCGCCGTTCGGAGCCATTGCCTCATGGCTCACGTTATAAACCAAAAATTCCTGTCTTAGAAAGATTTCACAACCATGACGCGATATCGCGCCGTCGGATTGTGGCCGATTTGCCGCATCGGGTCAGGCGAGCGCGTAGACCAGGAACTTGAGGTAGGCCGACTCCGGCAGCGCCGGGTGGTTCGGATGGTCGGGCGCGGCGCCCGCCTGCCAGATCAGCCGCCCGGACCGGCCGGCGTCCCGCAGCCCGTGCCCGACCTCGTCCGCAAACGCGTCGGCGGGCACGTTGTGGGCGCAGCAGGCGATCGCGAGGAAGCCCTCCTCGGCGACCAGCAGGGTCGCCGCGCGGGCGAGCTTGCGATAGCCGCGCAGGCCCGGCTTCAGCTCCTTCTTGCTGCGCACGAAGGCCGGCGGATCGGCGACCACGACGCCGAACCGCTGCTTGGCGTCGGCGAGCTCGTCGAGGGCGGCGAACGCATCCTGGCGCCGCACCGACAGCCGCTCGGCCTGGCCATTGCGGGCGGCGCTCGCCTGCGCGAGATCGAGGCCGAGCTGGGAGCGATCGATCGCCAGCACGGCATCAGCCCCGGCCGCGAGCGCGACCAGGCCGAAGCCCGCGCTGTAGCTGAACAGGTCGAGCACGCGCTCGCCGCGGCAGAAACGCGCCACGAAGGCGCGGTTCTCGCGCTGATCGAAATACCAGCCGGTCTTCTGGCCTTCGAGCGGATCGATGAGGAACGTCAGACCGTTCTCCTCGATCTCGATCGGCGGCGTGAGCGCGCCCTTGGCGACCTTGACCTCGATCGGCAGGCCCTCGAGCTCGCGCACCGGGCTGTCGTTGCGCAGGACCACGACCCGCGGCGCCAGGAGCTGGTCGAGCGCGCCCAGCAGCGCGTCCTCGAGCGCCGCCATGCCGGCGCTGTTCAGCTGGCAGACCAGGACGTCCGCGAACCGGTCGACCACGAGGCCCGGCAGGCCGTCGGCCTCGGCATGGACCAGCCGGTAATAAGGACGGTCGAACAGCCGCTCGCGCAGACGCAGCGCGCGCGCCAGCCGGCGCTCGAGGAAGGTGGCGTCGATGGTCGCGTCGGTGTTGCGGGTGAGCAGGCGCGCCGCGATCAGGGAGTGCGGGTTGAACTGAGCCAGCGCCAGACGCCGGCCATCGGCCGTGTACAGGCAGACCGGCGCGCCCGGCGGCAAAGCCTTGGCGGCCGCGTCCATGCGCAGCTCGTTGGAGTAGGCCCAGGGATGGCCGGCGCGCAGCCGCCGGTCCTGGCCAGGCAGAAGTTGCACCTTGGGGTAAAGCATCGACGATCCGCGGCAGTCAGAGGAGCCGCTCAAGCTAACCGGATCGGCCGGCAGATCAAGCGGTTGCCGCAAGGGACGCGGCCGCGCCGATCGCCGGGGTGCGTTTCGCCGGCCGGCCGCTATAGTCGAGCTCCGAGCTTCGGCAACCGACCACGAGGCGCGCCATGTCTGACCCGAGCCACTTTCGCCAACCGCTCGTCGCCCTCCTGCTCGTGGCTCTGCTGCCCGGCCTGGCGGGCGCGCAGCCGGCCGGGGACAGCGGGCGCGCGATCGTCCATCCGGTGTTCGCCGAGCACGGCATGGTCGCGAGCCAGGAAGCCGCGGCCACCCGGATCGGCGTCGACGTCCTCGAGCACGGCGGCAATGCCATCGATGCCGCGGTCGCGGTCGGCTTCGCGCTCGCGGTCACCCTGCCGAGCGCCGGCAATCTTGGCGGCGGCGGCTTCATGCTGGTGCGGTCTGCGGCGAGCGGCGAGGTGGTCGCGATCGACTACCGCGAGAAGGCCGGCGGCCATGCCTGGCGCGACATGTTCCTGGACGCGCAGGGCAACCCCGATCCCAAGAAGTCGCTCGAGAGCGGGCTCGCGGTCGGCGTGCCCGGCACCGTCGCGGGCCTCGCCCTGGCCCTGCAGCGCTATGGCTCGATCACGCTCAGCCAGGCGCTGGCGCCGGCGATCAAGCTCGCCGAGCAAGGCATCAGGGTCAGCCCGGAGCTGGCCGCTTCGCTGCGGCAGGCGGCCGAGCGCCTGCACCGCTGGCCGTCGTCGGCCAGGATCTTCTACCATCCGGACGGAACGCCCTACGCGCCGGGCGAGGTCCTGGTCCAGACCGATCTTGCCCGGTCGCTGCGGGCGATCGCCGAGCAGGGACCGAGCGGCTTTTACGATGGACCGGT
Source organism: uncultured Alphaproteobacteria bacterium (assembly GCA_963757395.1). GTDB lineage: Bacteria > Pseudomonadota > Alphaproteobacteria > Geminicoccales > Geminicoccaceae > DATAOG01. The sequence goes on along the minus strand of CAVWRK010000014.1, from coordinate 60,267 downwards.
CGCCCGCGCGATCGTTGCCGAGGTCGGCCGGGCGGGCGGCAATCTGACCCTCGACGACCTCGAGGCCTACCAGGCGGTCGTGCGGACGCCGGTCGCCGGCAGCTACCGCGGCTACGAGATCCGCTCGATGCCGCCGCCGTCCTCGGGCGGCGTGCACATCATCCAGATCCTGAACACGCTCGAGGGCGTGCCGGTCGGCTTCCTCGGCCAGAACAGCGCCGAGACCATCCACATGATGGCCGAAGCGATGAAAGTCGCCTACGCCGACCGCAGCAAGTATCTGGGCGATCCCGATTTCGTCGACGTGCCGGTCAAGGCGCTGACCTCGAAGGCCTACGCCAAGGCGATCCTCGGCCGGATCAGCCGCAATCGCGCCACGCCCGCGACCGAGATCAGGCCCGGCGACCTCGCGCCCTTCGAGAGCCCGGACACGACCCATTTCTCGGTCGTCGACCAGGCCGGCAATGCGGTCGCCAACACCTACACGCTCAACTTCGGCTACGGCACCGGCCTCGTCGCCGACGGCACCGGCATCCTGCTCAACAACGAGCTCGACGACTTCTCGGCCAAGCCCGGGGTGCCCAACGCCTATGGCCTGATCGGCGGCGCCGCCAACGCGGTCGCACCAGGCAAGCGGCCGCTCAGCTCGATGTCGCCGACCATCGTGCTCAAGGACGGCAAGCCGTTCCTGGTCACCGGCAGCCCGGGCGGCTCGCGGATCATCACGACCGTCCTGCAGATCGTCATGAACGTGATCGACCACGACATGAACATCGCCGAGGCGACCTATGCGCCCCGCATCCACCACCAGTGGCTGCCGGACGAGCTGCGCGTCGAGGCGGGCCTGTCGCCGGACACCATCCGCCTGCTCGAGCAGATGGGCCATCACGTCGTGCTCAAGGACACCATGGGCAGCACGCAGTCGATCATGATCACCGACCAGGGCCTGTTCGGCAGCTCCGACCCGCGCACGCCGGGCGATCTGACGCTCGGCTACTAGCGCGGTTAGTGCTAAAGTCCGCCGGCACGGAGGGCGTTGGCCATGGCGCGCGCGAAGCCGGACATCGAGGCCGAAAAGCCGCTCTACGAGCGCGACTTCTGCCTCTGGGTCGAGGAGCAGGTCCGGCTGCTCAAGGACGGTCGGCTGCAGCAGCTCGATGTCGTCAACCTGATCGACGAGGTCGAGGACTTGGGCATCCACGCAGAAGAAAGCCGTCAAAGCAATCTCGTCGTCGTCCTCAAGCACCTGCTGAAGCACCAATATCCAGCCCCGCCGTCGCTCGCGCAGCTGGCTGGCATCGACCGTCGAGCACCGGCGGCGGCTGCGCAACGATCTGGCGACCAGCCCGAGCCTGCGCGGCTACGCCCGCGAACAGTTCGAGCAGTGCTACCAGGACGGCCGCCGTCAGGCGCTGATCGAGACCGGCCTGACGGACGAAGCCATCCATCGCGCGCCGGTCTACACCCTCGAGCAGACGCTCGATCCCGACTTCCTGCCCGACTGACGACAGCGAGCGGACCAGGAGTGCCGCCGGGATGCCCCCGGGTCGCCGAAGAAAGGGCGGCGATCGTCCTTGGCGCGCCTGGCGCTCCGGCGCATACTGCGGTCGCGATTCAAATCAGAGCGATTGGAGGCGACCAATGTCCGAGGTTCGCGCCGCGATCCTCGCCGCCACGCTGATCCTGGCGCCGCTCGGCGCCCGGGCCGCGGATCTCGTCCTGTCTTGGCATAAGGCGCACCACGCCGAGGAGGACGAGGCGCTCCGGGAGGTAGTCGCGGCCTTCGAGCAGGAGACCGGCAAGCAGGTCGAGACTGTCTTCGTCCCCCTGGAGGAGCAGCCATCCACGATCGAGGCGACGTTCGAGGCTGGACGGCCGCCGGACATCGCCTTCGGCTTCTGGCTGATAACCTACATTCCAAGGTGGGCCTTCGAGGATCGGCTGGCGGATATTACCGACACCGTCGGCCACTTTTCCGACCTGTTCGACCCGAAGCAACTCGACCGGGGCATGCTGCTGAATGCAAAGACCGGTCAGAAGGCCATGTATGGGCTGCCGATGGGCCAACTCAGCAATTATGTCCATGTCTGGAACAGTCTGCTGGAGCGCGCGGGCCTCTCGTCTGACGACATTCCCAAGGAGTGGGAGCCGTTCTGGTCGTTCTGGTGCGACCAGGTCCAGCCAGCGGTGCGCAAGGCATTGGGCCGCAACGACATCTGGGGCGTCGGCCGGCACATGTCGGTTCTGGCCGACGACACCACAGACCAATTCTTTCAGTTCATCCGCGCCTATGACGCGAACTACGTGACCGAGCATGGCAAGCTCGCCATCGACGACCCGGAAATCAGAGAGCGGCTGGTGAAGGCGATCGACAGCTACACGTCAGTCTACCGCAAAGGATGCACCCCACCAGACGCGCTGACCTGGGATGATGGCGGCAACAATCAAGCGTTCATCGCTGAGACCGTCGTAATGACGACCAATCAATCGCTTTCGATTCCCAACGCGATCAAGGTCGAGCGCCCCGGCGACTATTACAAGAACGTCGTGACAATAGAATGGCCCCTTGGTCCCTTAGGTGAGACCTACCCGACCGAAGGCGGTACCCACCTGATGGTCCTTTTCAAGGACGGGGCCAACGTCGCCACTGCCAAAGAGTTTGTCCGGTTTCTTGTAGCTGAAGGCTGGCTCATGCACTATCTCAACTTCTCCGGCGAGCGCATGCTGCCGTCGATCCCCGCGCTCCTCGACCAGCCGTTCTGGCTCGACCCGAGCGACCGGCACCACATGGCCGCGGCAATGCAGGCCGCGTCGCGACCGCTGGCGCACGATTACACCGCTGCCTCGGGCGATCTACGGCACGATCAGATCTACAACGAGCGCGTCTGGGCGAAGGCGATCCATCGCATCGTGACCGAAAACATCGCCCCCGCTCAGGCAGTCGACGAGGCGATCGCCCGGATCAAGCAGATCCTCGCGCAATAGCCCGATCGGGCAGCGATGGCGTCCGGTCGGTGCGGGTTCATGCTAAGGTGGCCGGTGGTGAGTGTGGAGACCGGGACGTGGCACGCGCGAAGCAGAGGACCGAGGCGGAGGTCGGGCTCTATGAGCGCGACTTCTACCGCTGGCTGACGCGGCAGGCAGCGCTGCTGCGGGAAGGCCGCCTGCAGGAACTCGACCTCGCCAATCTGCTCGAAGAGATCGAGGACCTGGGCCGAAGCGAAAAGGCCGCGATCGAGAACAACCTGATCGTTCTGCTGACGCATCTGCTCAAGCACAAATACCAGCCCGACCAGCGTTCGAGCGGTTGGCGCGGGTCGATCGTGGAGCATCGGCGTCGCCTGCGGAAACTGATCCGGGAAAGTCCGAGCCTGCGGCCGCACGTGCACGAGATCTATGCCGAGTGCTACGCTGACGGCTGCGAGCAGGCGGCAGCCGAAACCGCTCTGCCGGCGGAGACCTTCCGCGGCCGAACCGGCCTTCAGCCTGGAGCAGGCGCTCGATCCGAAGTTCCTGCCGGCTTAGCCGTCCCCGCTGCCCGAGCGCCGGCGCGCCGAGGCAGGATGCGAGCCAGGGCCTGCGACCGGCTCGGCCGGCGTTGCGGCGTCCGAGACCGGCGAGGCGGCCGGTTCGTCGGCGCGGGGGGCGACGTCGGCAAAGATCGGCAGATGGTCGGAGGCGGCCCGGCTGAGGGCGGTGTCGTGGCGCCGGAGCCGGCCGCGCAGGCGACAGTCCCAGAGCGCCATGCGATCGAGCGCGAACAGCGGTAAGCGGCTGGGGAAGGTCGGCGGCGCGAACGGCAGCACGGCGTGCCGGCGGAGCACGCTGAGGCCGCGCGAGAACGGCCACCATTCGTTGAAATCGCCGATCACGATCGTCGGCATGCCGGCCGGCAGGATCTGGTCCAAGAGGACCGCGAACTGGCGCCGGCGCCGGCCGGAGTGCAGGTCGAGGTGGGTGGTCAGCACCCGCCAGCCGGCACCGCCGCTGCCGGCAAGGTCGACGACGATGGCACCCCGGGCCTCGCGACCGCGGTCCTCGAACACCACCCGCCGGACCGCGCGGACCGCGCGCCGGGTCAGCAACGCGTTGCCGTACCAGCCACTCTGGCCGTGCACCAGCGGGCCCTCGATGCAGTCCATCTCGAGGGCTCGGGCGAGCACCTGCGCCTGGTCGAGCGCGCTCCGGGCCGGGCGCGATTCGACCTCCTGCAGCCCGATCACGTCGGCCCCGATCTCGTGCAGCACGCCGGCGACGCGGTCGACGTCCTGGCGGCCGTCGACCCCGACGCAGGCGTGGATGTTGTAGCTCGCGATCCGCAGCGGCCTGCTCACCGCGCCCGCCGGCGCTGCGACCATCGCCGCAGCACCAGGGCGAGCGTCACCACCGCAAGCGTGACGCCGATCAGGATCACGAGATTGCCGGTCTCCGGCCGCCGCAGCCACGCCCCGAGCCGGTCGCCGAACACGCTCATGAGCGCGAGCCCCGGCAGCATGCCGATCAGGCTGCCGAGCAGGAAGTCGCGGATCCGCATCTCGGACGCGCCGGCGACCAGATTGACCACGCTGAACGGCGCCACCGGCATCAGGCGCAGAAGCGTCATGGCGAACAGGCCGTGCTCGCTCGAGCCGGCGGCTGACCGCATTGACCCAGCGGCCGGCGAACCGGCGCACCGGGTCGCGGCCGATGCCGCGCCCGAGACCGAACACCACGGTCGCCGCGAGCAGCGAGCCCGCGAGCGCGTAGACGAAGCCGAGCAGGCCGCCGAAGGCGGCGGCGGTCGCCGCGATCATCAGGTTGACCGGCACGAACAGCAGGCTCGCGGCCGTGTAGGCGAGCAGCACGCCCGAGATGCCGAGCCAGGTGAAGCGGTGCGCTTCGGCGTATTGCAGCGAATGCGTGAGCAGCCGGCTGCCGCTGTCGAACTCGGCCCGCAGCAGCAATACGAACGCCAGCAGCAGCACGAGCGTCGCGGCGCTGCGGAGCGCCACCTGGCGCAGGCGGCGCCGCCTGGGCAGCGGCGCCAGGCGCTGCTCGAGGCTCGCCATCGTGATCGGCTCGTCGATGTCGGTGAACGAGACGCCCGCCTCGACCTCGGGCGGCAGGGGCACTTTCTCGATGACCAGGGGCTCGAGCCGGCGCGGGCCGCCGTTCAGGGCCTCGACGGTCGCGATCAGCGAGCCGTGCTCGCCCAGCGCCTCGGCCAGCGCCTCGGGCGTGCTGCCCCAGATGCTCGGCCAGCAGGGTATCGCGCGCCCGCTGCACGAAGCGCCGTGCGGCCGCATCCTCGGCCGCGACCGCGAGCACGCATTCGCTGTCGAGGCCCATGGAGCGGTTGGCGAGATTGGCCGAGCCGATCACCAGCAGCCGGTCGTCGACCGCCATCAGCTTGGCGTGCAGGTTGATCGGCGTCGGCGGCTCGCCGGCCGCGTTCACGGGATAGAACGCGCGCATGCGCTGCCCGGTCGGGTCGGCGGCCCGCAGCCGGTCCAGAAAGCGGGCGCGGCCGCGATCCATGACCGCGGTCTCGACCGGGCCCTCGCAGACCGTCGGGCCGAGGATCAGGGCCTCCGGGCCGTCGGCATCCTCGAGCCGGGCGGCGAGCGTCTCGGCGATCGCCGGCACGGTCAGATACTGGTTCTCGATGTAGACCGCGCGCTCCGCCTGCTCGATGGCGCGCAGGTACAGCGCCTCGACCTCGCGGACCGCTTCCTGGCCATTGTACCCCGGGCGGGTGCGCGCGATCCCGACCCGCGCGTGCTCGAGCCAGGGCTCGATCGATTCCGGCCAGGGCGATCGTTGATCGGGCGCCGGGCCGATCGCTCCCTTGCCGCTTGCCCGTCGCCAGCGCTGCCGCGCCCGGCGATCGCGCCCGGGGGCGGCGACCCGCTCGCCGCTCGCCCGTCGCCAGCGCTCGCGCGCGAGCTCATCGAGCGCCTGCGCGGTCTCGCCCTCGACCATCAGCATGCAGTCGTGGAACGGCTGCCTGGGTGCGCCATTGGGCAATTGCCGGTGGGGCTCGTCCGGCCGATGCTCGGGCGTGTCCCAGCGGCCGACGGTCAGATCGATGCCGCCGCAGAACGCGAGCTCGCCGTCGATCACCACCAGCTTCTCATGCTGGCAGGCGCCCGGCGGATGGTCGCCGTCGAACACGAACTTGAGCCGGCGCGAGCCGCCGATGCCGAACCGCAGCTGGGGCATGAACTGGCGGTCGAGGCCGTAGATGAACGCCCAGTCCCAGATCAGAAGCCGGATCTGCAGCTGCCGTCGGTCCCTGAGCAGCTGGTTCAGGAACTCTTTCAGCGGCGGCGCCCCGGCCTCGGGGTCGAGGCTGATGTCGCTGTTGACGTCCCAGCCCATGATCAGGACGCTCTGCCTGGCCGCGAGCAGCGCCTGGCGGAGCGCTGCGAAATAGGCGGCGCCATCGATCAGCAGCGCCGCCCGGCGAGCCGTGGTCACGCGCCAGCAGGTGCCCTGCTGGTCGAGCAGATCAGGTCGGTCGAGCAGGCAGGTATCGGATCGGTCGAGCACAGCGGTCATGGTCTGCCGGGCACTGTCGAAGAGGCCGGTGCTGTGGCCAGGGTGATCTCAATCAACACACGACGCCCCGGAAACGATCCCTCCCTTCAGGCATCGCTCCGGCGGCTCCGGCGCGAGCCGGCCGCCCTGGCGGATCGGGAGGATCGTCCGGGCCAGCCCGGTCGCGTCGTCGGTCTCCAGATAGACCGCGCACAGCGTCGCCTCGCCCAGCGCCGGCGTGTTGCGCGGCCCCGGCACATGGGTGCGAAAGCGCTGCAGCGCCACCGTCTTGCTCATGCCGATCACCGAATCGTAGTCGCCGGTCATGCCGATGTCGGAGATGTAGGCGGTGCCGCCGGGCAGGATCTGGGCGTCGGCGGTCGGCACGTGGGTGTGGGTACCGGCGACCAGCGAGGCGCGGCCGTCGGCGAGGTGGCCGAGCGCCATCTTCTCGCTGGTCGCCTCGGCGTGCAGGTCGATCACGATCGCCTGCACCGCGGCGCCGAGCGGATACCGGGCGAGCTCGGCATCGAGGGCGCGGAACGGGTCGTCGAAGCTGCCCATGAACAGCCGGCCGATGACCTGCAGCACGAGCAGCCTGCGGCCGTCGGGGAGCGTCAGCTGGGCGCTGCCCCGGCCGGGGGTGCCCGGCATCATGTTGAGCGGGCGGATCAGGCGCGGATCGCGCTCCACGTAGGCGATCAGCTCGCGCTGGTCGAACACGTGGTTGCCGGTCGTGATCAGGTCGGCGCCGGCGGCGTAGAACTCCTGGCAGAGCGTCGGCGTGATGCCGAAGCCGCCGGCGGCGTTCTCGCCGTTGACCACGACCGCGTCCAGGCGGAGCCTCGGTCCTGAGCCCGGGCAGGTTGTGCAGCAGCACCGTGCGCCCGGAGCGCCCGACCACGTCGCCGCAGAACAAGAGCCTCATGGGCGCCGGACCTGCGCAGGTCGATGGCTTGCCTGCTCGGTGACGATCGCATCGAGGGGCTCGTCCGCCGGCCCGGCCGGGACCTCCTCCACCTCCTGCAGCGCGAAGGCGATGCCGATCGCGAGCTTGATCGAGCCCGCCGCCCGCAGCGCCCGGAGCGTGCGATCGTAGTAGCCCTGGCCGTAGCCCAGGCGGTGGCCGCGGCGATCGAAACCGAGCAGCGGCACCAGGACCACGCCCGGGGTCGCGAGCAGCGCCGCCGGATCCGGCTGCATGACCCCGAAGCCGCCGACGGTCAGGAGCCGCTCGGCGTCGAGCGCCCGGTCCCAGTCGAAAGCGTGGAACGCCAGCGGCAGCCGCCTTGCCCTGCATCCGCGGCAGGGCCAGGCGATGGCCGCGGGCCGCGAGCTGCCGCATCGCCGGGCGCGGATCGAGCTCGCCGGCGAGCGGCCAGTAGGCGGCCACCACCACCTGCTCGGCTGTTGCTTGCTCGGCTGCGGGCCTGCCCGGCCGGGATCAGCTCGGCCACGCGCGCTGCGACCGCTTCCGCCGCCGCCGCCGCCTCGGCAGCCCCGAGCGCGCGGCGACGCGCCAGCAGCCGGACGCGCAGCTCGGCCTTGCGCCGGACCAGATCGTCGGAATGGACCAAGGTGGACGGCTCGCAGGGGTGGACGGCTCGCTGGGAAGGATCACGCGCCGGCGATCGCGCGCGGGGCCGCCAAAGCCGTCGGTCGCTGCGATCCTCTGTGGCCTGCCTTCGCAGGTGGGCGCCGTAGTGACGAGGCCAGGGCCTCGACAGGGACAGCTCCCGTACAGAGAATATTGGCCCCAGGGATGTGAGGACCTAACGCACCAGGCAGCACCCGCATCGGGTTAGTTAGGCGTTCTCCAGCCGCGCCGCAATAGCGTCGAGCTGTTGGGCGACCTGGTCGATCATCGCCGTCGCCTGCTGCTCCGCGTCGCTGGCCCGGCTCTCGAGCGCCGTCTTCAGGCGCTTGATCTCGTCGAACGCGTCGGACAGCTCATCCGCGACCAGCAGCGAGGCCATCAGCAGCAGCCGGGCATCGCCGAGCTGGGTCTGGCCGCGCGCCAGATCGCTGACCCGGCGATCGACGTAGGCCGCCAGCTGCCGGACCCGCGCCTCCTCGCCGTCGCCGCACTGGACCGAATGCCGGCGGCCGTTGACGCTGACCTCGATCATCGGCATGACCTAGCTCCCGAGCAGCCGATCGAGCTCGCCGATCGAACCGTCGAGCCGCCTCGCGACCCGGCCACTCACCTCGCGCAGGGCGCGGTTGTCGTGCTGCGTCTCGTTGAGCGCCGCGCTCAGCCGGTCGTGCTGCTCGTGCAGCGCCGCGAGGTTGCGCGCGAGCTGATCGCGCTCGGCGCCGAGCTGGGCGAGCGCCCGCGGATCGGCGCCCGCCGAATCGCCGGGGGCCCTGGACAATCTCTGCTCCAGGACGGCCTCGAGCCGCCTGAGAGCCCGGGTCAGATGCCGCTGCGCGGCTTCCAGCTGCGACATGCCGCTTCGTCGATCCCCCGAACCTTGGTCGCAAGAAAACAACCATTTAGCGAATGACCTTGACACACGCCGTACACCGCGTCAACTCGGCGGACGCCCGGAGCGGCCGCCCGGCAGAAATTCGGGTTGATTTTTGGCGCCGATAAGCCACGTTCCCCGCAGCTGCCCGGTGGCCGGTCGCGCCGTGCGGGCCGCCCCATCGAGGACCCACGAGCGTGACCATGATCACCGTCCCGAACCCCGCCTCCGGCGCCGCCGGCGAGCCGGGCCAGCGCGCGCTCGCCAACGCCATCCGCGCGCTCGCCATGGATGCCGTGCAGGCCGCCAATTCCGGCCATCCGGGCCTGCCGATGGGCATGGCCGACGTGGCCACCGTGCTGTTCGGCAGGTTCCTCAAGTTCGACGCCGCGGCGCCCGACTGGCCCGATCGCGACCGCTTCGTCCTGTCCGCGGGCCACGGCTCGATGCTGCTCTACGCGCTGCTCCATCTGACCGGCTATCCGCAGATGGAGATCGAGCAGCTGAAGCGCTTCCGGCAGCTCGGCTCGCGCACCGCCGGCCATCCGGAACACGGCCATGCGCCCGGCATCGAGACCACCACCGGGCCGCTCGGCCAGGGGCTCGGCAACGCGGTCGGCATGGCGCTCGCCGAGCGCCAGCTGCGCGCCCGCTTCGGCGCCGACCTGGTCGATCACCGCACCTACGTGATCGCGAGCGACGGCGACCTGATGGAGGGCATCAGCCACGAGGCGGGCTCGCTCGCCGGTCACCAGCGCCTCGACCGGCTGATCGTGCTGTTCGACGACAATCACGTCACCATCGACGGCGCCGCCGAGCTGTCCGTGTCCGACGATCAGCTCGGCCGCTTCACCGCCTACGGCTGGCGGGCCACCCGGATCGACGGCCACGATGCGGCGGCGATCGAGCAGGCGCTCGCCGACGCCCAGACCGCCGACCGGCCGACCCTGATCGCCTGCCGGACGATCATCGGCTATGGCGCGCCGACCAAGGCCGGGACCGCCGCGACCCACGGCTCGCCGCTCGGTGCGGAGGAGGTCGCGGGCGCCCGCGAGAAGCTCGGCTGGCCCTATCCGCCGTTCGAGATCCCGGCCGATCTGCTCGCCGCCTGGCGCGCCATCGGCAGGCGCGGCGCGCCGCTGCGGGAAGTCCTGGGAGGCCCGCCTGGCCGCCGAGGAAAGCTCGGTCGCCGCCGAGTTCCAGCGGGCCCAGGCGGGCGTGCTGCCGAAGGGTCTGGACCGGGTGCTCGAGCAGCACAAGCGGCGCCTCGCCGAGGAGCGGCCGACCTGGGCGACCCGCAAGGCGAGCCAGGAGGCGCTCGAGGTCTTGACCGCGGCGGTGCCCGAGATGGTCGGCGGCGCGGCCGACCTCAACCACTCGGTCAACACCAAGACCAAGGTGACCGAGCCGATCACCGCCGACCACCCGGGCGGCCGCTTTCTGAACTACGGCATCCGCGAGCACGGCATGGTCGCGGCCATGAACGGCATGGCTCTGCATGGCGGGATCATCCCCTACGGTGGCACCTTCCTCGTGTTCTCCGACTACTGCCGGCCGTCGATCCGCCTGGCCGCGCTGATGCGCCAGCGGGTGATCCTGGTCTTCACCCACGATTCGATCGGCCTCGGCGAGGACGGCCCGACCCACCAGCCGGTCGAGCATCTGGCAGCGCTCCGGGCGGTCCCCAACCTGCATGTCTTTCGCCCGGCCGACGCGGTCGAGACCGCCGAGTGCTGGGCGCTCGCGCTGGTGCGCGAGGACGGGCCCTCGGCGCTGGTGCTGACCCGGCAGAACCTGCCGGCGCTGCGCACCACCTTCGAGGACGTCAACCGCTCGGCGCAGGGCGCCTATGTGCTCGTCGAGGCCGAGGGCCGGCGGGCGGTGACCCTGCTCGCGACCGGCTCCGAGGTCTCGCTCGCGGTCGAGGCGCGCACGCGCCTGCAGGCCTATGGGGTCGGCTGCGCCGTGGTCTCGATGCCGTGCTGGGAGCTGTTCGAGCAGCAGGATTTGACCTATCGCAAGGAAGTTCTGGGCGCGGGGCTCAGGATCGCGGTCGAGGCGGCGGCACCCTTCGGCTGGACGCGCTACGTCCGGAGCGAGGACGATGTGGTCGGCATGACCGGCTTCGGCGCCTCGGGGCCCTATCAGGAGCTCTACAAGCATTTCGGCATCACGTCCGAGCGGATCGTCGAGCTGGTCCGCAAGCGGCTTTAGCTGGCCTGCAGACCACGAGCTGAAGGAGAGAACCCGTGAGCGTTCGTGTAGCGATCAACGGCTTCGGCCGGATCGGCCGCAACGTGCTGCGCGCGATCGTCGAGGAGGGTCGGACCGACATCGTGGTCGTGGCGATCAACGATCTGGCGCCGCCGGCGACCAACGCGCATCTGCTCCGATACGATTCGGTCCACGGCCGGTTCCCCGGCAAGGTCCAGCTCGAGGGCGACACGCTCGACTGCGGCACCGGCCCGATCAAGGTGCTGGCCGAGCGCGAGGTGGCGAAGTTGCCCTGGCGCGTCGCTCCAGGCCGATGTGGTGATGGAATGCACCGGCATCTTCACCAAGCGCGACGCCGCGGCCAGGCATCTCGAGGCCGGCGCCAGGCAAGGTCCTGGTCTCGGCCCCCTCCGAGGGCGCCGACATCACGGTCTGCTACAAGGTCAACCACGAGCAGCTGAAGGCCGCGCACCAGGTGGTCTCGAACGCGTCCTGCACGACCAACTGCCTGGCCCCGGTCGCCAAGGTCATGAACGATGCGGTCGGCATCGAGCGCGGCCACATGACCACGATCCACTCGTTCACCAACGATCAGAACCTGCTCGACGTGTTCCACAAGGACCTGCACCGGGCGCGGGCGGCGACCATGTCGATGATCCCGACCTCGACCGGGGCCGCGCGCGCGGTGGGCCTCGTCCTGCCCGAGCTCAAGGGCAAGCTCGACGGGGTCGCCTTCCGGGTGCCGACGCCCAACGTCTCGATGGTCGACTTCACCTTCGTGCCGAAACGGGAAACCTCGGTCGAGGAGATCAATCAGGCGGTCCGGGCGGCGGCCGACGGGCCGATGCAGGGCGTGCTCGGCTATCACACCGAGCCGCTGGTCTCGGTCGACTTCAACGGCGACAGCCACAGCTCGACCGTCGATCTGTCGGCGACCAAGGTCCTCGAGGGCAAGCTGGTCCGGGTCGCCTCCTGGTACGATAACGAATGGGGCTTCTCCTGCCGCATGAACGACGTCGCGGCGATCCTGGGCGGCCTCTGAGGCGGGGGCGACCGCGATGACCGGCTTGCGCACCCTGGACGACCTCGAGGTCGCCGGGCGGACGGTCCTGGTCCGGCTCGACCTCAATGTGCCCATGCACGACGGCGAGGTCACCGACGCGAGCCGGATCGAGCGCTCGGTGCCGACCGTCAGGGAGCTAGTGGAGAAAAACGCCAAGGTCGTGGTGCTGGCCCATTTCGGCCGGCCCAAGGGCAAGCGCGAGAGCTCGATGTCGCTGCGCCCGCTCTGCGGGCCGCTGGGCGAGGCGCTGGGCGGCATCGAGGTCGCGTTCGCCGAGGACTGCATCGGCGAGCCGGCGAAGCGCGCGGTCGCGGCGCTCGAGCCGGGCGGCGTCCTCCTGCTCGAGAACCTCCGCTTCCACCCCGGCGAGGAGAAGAACGATCCGGCATTCGCCGATCAGCTCGCAAGCCTCGGCGAGCTCTACGTCGACGACGCCTTCTCGGCCGCGCATCGGGCGCACGCCTCGATCACCGGCCTCGCCGATGCGCCTGCCGGCGGCCGCGGGCCGCCTGATGCAGGCCGAGGTCGAGGCCCTCTCGCGGGCGCTCGAGAACCCGGAGCGACCGCTCATCGCCCTGGTCGGCGGCGCCAAGATCTCGACCAAGCTCGAGCTGCTCGGCAACCTGATCGCGAGGGTCGACATTCTGGTGCTGGGCGGCGGCATGGCCAACACCTTCCTGCATGCGCAGGGCACCGCCGTCGGGCCGCTCGCTGTGCGAGCAGGACATGGCCGAGACCGCGCGCCAGATCATGGCCGACGCCGCAGGCCAAGGGCTGCGAAGTGGTGCTGCCGGTCGACGGCCGGATCGCGAGCGAGTTCAAGGCCGGAGCCGAATTGAAGCTGGTGCCGATCGATCAGGTGCCGGCCGATGCCATGATTCTCGACATCGGGCCCGCGAGCGTGCGCCAGATCGAGGCGTTGATCGATCGCTGCAAGACCCTGGTCTGGAACGGCCCGCTCGGCGCTTTCGAGATCCCGCCGTTCGATGCCGGCACGACCGCCGTCGCGAGACGGGTCGCCGAGCGCACCCAGCTCCGGCCAGCTGATGAGCGTCGCCGGCGGCGGCGACACGCTCGCCGCGCTGGCCCATGCCGGCGTGCTCGACCAGCTCTCCTACGTCTCGACCGCCGGCGGCGCCTTCCTGGAATGGCTCGAAGGCAAGGAGCTGCCCGGCGTCGCGGTGCTGCGGCGACGCTGACGCCGCCTCAGGTCGTGATCCACGACCTCGAGCAGGCACGCGCCGTGCTCGAGGTCGCGTGCGAGCTTCGGGGTCGCGATCGAGCTGCGCAGCGCGCCGGGCGCCGCCGCCTATGCCGGGGTCGGCTACCTGAAGGCGCTGGGCGACGCTCGCCGGCCAGGAGCTGCGGATCGACTGCGGCGACGATGCCGGCCTGGTCATGGCGGCGCTCCGCACCGGCTGCCGCAGGCTCGCCTTCTCCGGCCCGGCCGCCCTCGCGCTGCGGCTTGCGGACATGGCGGCCCAGCTCGGCGCCGAGTTCCGTCACGAGACGCACGCCGCCCGCCCGCCTCGATCTCGCGCCGGACGCCGATCCCGGCCGGGCCGCTCGCGAGTGGCTGAAGGCTCGGGGAGCGCTGCCCGGTCCCGATTCTGGCGCCGGCTGACGCCGCCCGCCGGTCCAGGCTGCCTTTCGCCCCCGTGCCGCCGCAGCTCTGCGCGCCGGTGGTTTGCCGGCCGGCAACGGGCCATCTAGAATAGCAGCGCACGTCCCCGCAGCGAAGGGAACCGACCGATGCCGCTTCAATCCAAGGTCAAGGAGATCCTGTCCTGGTACGAGGGCGAGAGCCCGGGCGTGAAGGGCAATCTCGCGCGCCTCCTGATGCACGGCCGGCTCGCCGGCACCGGCAAGCTGGTGATCCTGCCGGTCGACCAGGGCTACGAGCACGGACCGGCGCGCAGCTTCGCCGCCAACCCGCCGGCCTACGACCCGCACTACCTCTACCAGCTCGCGATCGACGCCGGCCTGTCCGGCTATGCGGCACCGCTCGGCCTGCTCGAGCAGGGCGCCGACAGCTATGCCGGCCAGCTGCCGACCATCCTCAAGGTCAACAGCGCCAACAGCCTGGCCGACGGCATCCAGGACCAGGCGGTCCACGGCTCGGTCAAGGACGCGCTCCGGCTGGGCTGCGTCGGCGTCGGCTTCACCATCTACCCGGGCTCGCCCGCCTGCTACGAGATGATGGAGGAGCTGCGCGAGATCATCCGCGAGGCCAAGTCCTGCGGTCTGATCGCGGTCGTCTGGTCCTATCCGCGCGGCGGCAAGGTGACCAAGGAGACCGCCTTCGACATCGTCGCCTATGCGGCGCACATGGCGGCGCTGATGGGCGCCAACATCATCAAGGTCAAGCCGCCCTCGGCCGAGCTCGACCTCGCCGCAGCCAAGACGGTCTACGAGGCCGAGGACATCGACCGCTCGACGCTCGCAGCCCGGGTCCGCCATGTCATGCAGTGCTGCTTCGCCGGCAAGCGCCTGGTGGTGTTCTCCGGCGGCGAGGCCAAGGATACCGAGGGCCTGCTGAACGAGATCCGCCAGATCCGGGACGGCGGCGGCTCCGGCTCGATCATCGGCCGCAACAGCTTCCGACGGCCCAAGGCCGAGGCGCTGGCCCTGCTCGACGAGGTGATCAAGATCTACCTGAACGAAGCGTGAGCCGCGCACCCGAGGCCCTCGATCCGGCTCGGGTGGGCTGTCAGCTGTTGCTGATCAGCCCGCCGGTGCTGGAGCCGGCGGCCTTCGCGCCCGAGCTCGATGCGGCGCTCGCGGCCGGTGGCAGCGCCGCCTTTCTCTTGCGCCTGGCGAGCCCGGAGCGAGCCGCGATCGCCGCCGCGGCGGCGGATCTGCGCGCGGTCTGCGCCGCCCGCGGGGTCGCTTTCCTGCTCCAGGACGGCGTCGATCTGGCGCTCGAGCTCGGCGCCGACGGGGTCCACCTCGGCACGCCCAAAGGGGTGGCCGCGGCGCGCGCGGCGCTCGGTCCCGAGCGCATCCTGGGCGCCTCCTGCGGCGGCTCGCGCGATGCGGCGGTGGTTGCCGGCGAGGCGGGCGCCGACTATATCGCGTTCGGCGCTCCCGACCGCCTGCCCGACGCGCCGCCCGGGGCTGCGGTGGTCGAGCTGATCGAATGGTGGAGCGGCCTGTTCGTGCTGCCCTGCCTGGTCGACGGCGACACCGCGCTCGAGGATTGCCGGCCGCTCGCGCTTGCCGGCGCCGACTTCATCGGGGTGTCGCGCGCGGTCTGGCGCCATCCGGCCGGGCCGGCCCGGGCCATCCTCGATCTGCAGCGGGCGATCGCCGGGGCCTGAGACCCGGCGGCGGGCGGCCGGGCCTCGTGTCCAGCTTGGCCTTTGCGCCCCGGGTGCGCTAGACAGGCGCCGGCTCACTGTCGCAGCGCTGCCTGGGGGCGCGCCGGCCGAGCCAAGGACGTATGCGATGAAGATCACCGCCAACGACATCCGCCCCGGTCACGTGCTCGAGCACAAGGACCGGCTCTGGATGGTGGCCCGCGCCGAGCACGTCAAGCCGGGCAAGGGTCCCGCCTATCAGCAGGTCGAGCTCAAGGACCTGGTCGAGGGCACCAAGCTCAACGAGCGCTTCCGCGCCGTCGAGACCGTCGAGCGGGTCCGCCTGGACGAGCAGACCTACCAGTTTCTCTACCAGGAAGGCGAGCAGCTGACCCTGATGGACCAGGAGAACTTCGAGCAGCTGACCATCGACCAGCACCTGCTGGGCGAGCGCCTGGCGTTCCTGCAGGAGGGCATGGCGCTGACCGTGCTGGGCTACGAGGGCCGGCCGCTGATGGTCCACCTGCCCGACACCGCGGTGCTCGAGGTGGTCGAGGCGGATCCGGTGGTCAAGGGCCAGACCGCAGCCGCCTCCTACAAGCCGGCCGTGCTCTCGAACGGCGTCCGGGTCATGGTCCCGCCGCACATCGAGGCCGGCACGCGGGTGGTGGTCAACATTGCCGAGGCGAGCTACGTCGAGCGGGCCAAGGACTAGTCGTGGCGCCGCGCTCGGCCACCATCACCGTCATGACGCAGGCGGCCCGCAAGGCCGCCCGCCACCTGGTGCGCGACTTCGGCGAGGTCGAGCACCTGCAGGTCTCGATCAAGGGGCCCGGCGACTACGTCAGCGCCGCCGACCGGCGGAGCGAGCAGATCCTGCGCCAGGAGCTGGCCCGCGCCCGCCCGAGCTTTGCCTTCCTGCTCGAGGAGAGCGGCGCGCTCGGCCCCGAGGGCGCCGACCACCGCTGGATCGTCGATCCCCTCGACGGCACCACCAACTTCCTGCACGCCGTGCCCCACTTCGCGATCTCGATCGCGCTCGAGCGCCAGGGCGAGCTGGTCGCGGGCGTGGTCTACGACCCGATCAAGGACGAGATGTTCGCCGCCGAGAAGGGGGCCGGCGCCTATCTCAACGAGCGCCGGCTGCGGGTCTCGCGCCGCAGCGAGCTCGGCGCCTGCCTGATCGGCACCGGCATTCCGGTGCTCGACTGGCCCGGGCGCGCCCAGGGCTTTGCGGCCCAGCTCGAGCGGGTCTCCGATCACGTCGCGGGCATCCGCCGCCTCGGCACCGCCTCGCTCGATCTCGCCTACATTGCCGCCGGCCGCTTCGACGGCTTTTGGGAATATGGGCTCAAGCCCTGGGACATGGCGGCCGGGATCGTCCTGGTGCGCGAGGCGGGCGGCCTGATCGGGCGTCTCGACGGCGACCCCGACCTGCTCGGCCAGGCAATCCTGATCGCGAGCAATCCCGCGCTGTACGAGCGCCTCGGACGAGCTGGTCCGGGGGGCGGCCTGATGTGCGCTCCGGTGGTCCGGGGGGCCGCTCGGATGGCCGAATCCGACAGCCGGCGGGCCCATGTAATGTTAAGTTTGCGTTTCAATGGGTTATAGCGTAGTGTTCACACGCGTCTCCAGGCATGGCCGCCGTGACCGGCGCGCGGCTGCGGGGCCCGCTTCAGCGCGTGCGAGCGCGGCTGGCGGCGGCGTTGCCACCACGGCAGCATCGATCGGTCGAAGCCGCGTTGAGAAGGCCCGACGATGACCAGTCCGCAGCGTTACATCAACCGCATGATCGTCTTCCTGGTGGCGGCGGCCGTTGCGGTCGCGTTCGCCTACCAGACCATCTGGCGGATCTATCTGTACAATCCTTGGCTCAACGGCCTGATCCTGGCGATCCTGCTGCTCGGCATCTTCTACATCTTCCGCCGCGCCTTCGGCATCAAGCCCGAGATCCGCTGGATCGAGGCCTTCCGCACCAGCCACCCGGGCTTCTCCCTGCAGGCCGCACCCCGCCTCTTGGCGCCGGTCGCGAGCGCGCTCGGCGAGCAGGAACGGCGCGGCCGGGTGATGCTGCCCGCGATGTCGGCGCGCCATCTGCTCGACAGCATCAGCGCCCGCCTCGACGAGACCCGCGACATCTCGCGCTATCAGATCGGCCTTTTGATCTTCCTGGGCCTGCTCGGCACCTTCTGGGGGCTGACCGAGACGATCGGCTCGGTCAGCCA
Source organism: uncultured Alphaproteobacteria bacterium (assembly GCA_963757395.1). GTDB lineage: Bacteria > Pseudomonadota > Alphaproteobacteria > Geminicoccales > Geminicoccaceae > DATAOG01. Next base: position 42,479 of record CAVWRK010000014.1, on the reverse strand, counting down.
GGTGATCAACGGGCTGTCGGTCGGCGAGGGCGATCTGGTGGTCGTGTTCGACGAGCTCAAGGCCGGCCTCGCGGCGCCGCTGGGCGGCATGGGCACCGCCTTCAGCGCGTCGCTGTTCGGCCTCGCGGGCTCGCTGGTCCTGGGCTTCCTCGACCTCCAGGCGACCCAGGCGCAGAACAGCTTCTTCAACGACATGGAGGAATGGCTGTCCGGGCTGACCCGGCTGACCAGCGCCGATCCCGGCCTCGGCGGCAGCGACGTCAGCATTCCCGCCTACGTCCAGGGGATGCTCGAGCAGACCGCGGAGAACCTCGACAGCCTGCAGCGCACCGTGGCCCGCTCGGAGGAGAACCAGTCGACCGTGCACGCCGGGCTGATCGCGCTCACCGAGCGCCTGTCCTCGCTCGGCGATCAGATCGCGACCGAGCAGGCGCTGCTCGCGCGCCTGATCTCGAGCCAGGAGGAGCTCCGGCCGGTGCTCGGCCGGCTGGCCGAGTCCGAGGGCGGCGGCTTCGACGAGGCGACCCGCAATCACATCCGCAACATGGACGTGTACCTGGCGCGGATCCTGGACGAGACCGTGCAGGGCCGCAGCCAGATGACCCACGAGCTGCGCAGCGAGATCAAGATGGTCGCGCGCACCATCGCCGCGGTCGCCGGCGAGCCGCGGGCGCTCTCGGGATAGGCGTCCGCCATGGCCCGGGCCCGCCGCGAGCTGCGCCACATCGACCAGTGGCCGGGCTACGTCGACGCCCTGTCGACGCTCTTGCTCGCGATCACCTTCCTGCTCGTGGTGTTCGTGCTCAGCCAGTTCTTCCTCAACCAGATGCTCCAGGGCAAGGATACCAAGCTCAAGAGTCTCGAGGCGTCGATCAACCAGCTGACCGCAGCAGCTCGACGCCGAGCAGTCGACCAACTCCGAGCTGCGCCTCTCGGTCGCCCAGCTGTCCGCGGACCTGCAGGGCGCGCAGGCCGACCGTGACGACACCGCCAGCCAGCTCGCCGAGGCCGCGGCCCAGCGCGACCAGTTCCGCGACCAGGTGTTCCTGCTCCAGGACGAGAAGACCAAGCTCACGGCGACCCTGAACGACCTGCGCACCGAGGCCGACAAGAGCCAGAAGCTGCAGGCCGAGCTCGAGCGCACGACCGATCTGCGCTCCAAGCTGGCCGAGGAGCTGCGCCTCGCCCAGCAGAACGTCACCACCGACAAGGCGACCATCGAGGCCCAGCTGGCGCAGCTGATCCAGCTCAAGCGCGACATCGAGACGCTCCAGAAGACCCGCCACGACCTCGATCTGCAGGTCGCGGAGATGGCCGCCACCGCTCAAGGCGGCGGAGCAGGCGAAGGGCGATGCGACCAAGGAGCTGGCGCGGCTCGCCGACCTGCTCGAGGCGGCGCAGGCCCGGGCCAAGGGCCTCGAGGGCCAGGTCGCGGGCCTCAACCAGTCGGTCACCACGTCCGATCAGAAGACCAAGGACCTTGCGAGCCAGATCGAGCGCCTGACGCAGCAGCTGCAGACGGCGCGCGGCGAGCAGGGCGCTGCCGAGCAGCGGGTCGCCAATCTCAGCGAGCAGCTCGACAGCGCACGCAAGCAAGGCGGCTCGCTGAGCGACGAGGTCGCCCGCCTGCAGGCGCTGCTCAAGACCGCGCAGCAGGACAAGACCAGCGGCGACCAGCGGGTCGCGGCGCTGACCTCGCAGCTCCAGGCGGCGGGCGGCGACGCCGCCGAGCGCGAGCGGCGCCTTGCCGAGCTGTCCGCCCTCATCGAGGAGGAGCGCGGCAAGAGCAGCGCCAGCGAGGCGACCGCCGAGGAGCTGAAGAAGGCGCGCGAGCAGCTGCTGCTCCAGCTCGGCCAGACCCGCGATCAGGCCTCCGAGCTGCAGGCCAAGCTCGCGAGCGAGCAGCAGCACACGGCGCTCGCGCAGCAGGAGATCGAGAAGCGCGACACGCGGCTCGCCGATCTGCTGCGCCAGGCCGGCCGCAAGGACGAAGCGCTCGCCACCGAGCAGGCGCTCTCGCGCGAATCGCTGGCCCAGGTCGAGGTGCTGAACCGCCAGATCAACGCGCTCCGGGTCCAGCTCGCGTCGATCCAGCAGGCGCTCGACGTCTCGCAGCAGAAGACCGAGGAGCAGCAGGTCACGATCACCGACCTCGGCAGCAAGCTGAACATGGCGCTCGCCGGCAAGGTCGAGGAGCTGGGCCGGTTCCGATCCGAGTTCTTCGGCCGCCTGCGCCAGGTTCTGGGCGACCGGCCGGACGTCCGGATCGTCGGCGACCGCTTCGTGTTCCAGTCCGAGGTCCTGTTCCCGAGCGCCTCGGCCACGATCGAGCCGGGCGGCCAGGAGGATCTGCGCAAGCTCGCCGACAGCCTGCGCCAGATCTCGGCCGAGATCCCGAGCGATCTGCCCTGGGTGCTGCAGATCAACGGCTACACCGACCGGCGGCCGATCAACACCCCCGAGTTCCCGTCGAACTGGGAACTCTCGACCGCGCGCTCGATCAGTGTCGGCAAGTTCCTGATCGGCCAGGGCATCCCGCCGGAGCGCATCGCGGTCGCCGGGTTCGCCGAGTTCCAGCCGCTCGACGACCGGCGCGACGAGATCGCCTACCGCCGCAACCGGCGGATCGAGATCAAGCTGACCAGCCCCTGAGAGCCGGGAATCGGTGTGATCTCAGTGATTGCAAGAGTTTCTCGTACCGGTGCGAACCGCGCCGCGCCGGTACGAGGGGTGAGCGCGCAAACGCGCCCCCGATCGACGACGACAAGCAAGCGCGGCACAGGACTTGGGCATGGTTGTCGGAGGATTGTTGATGACCGATCGCACTAGCCTGACGGTCGAAGTGGCCGTCGATCTCAAGCTGCCGCTCGAGAGCCTGGCGGGGAGCCTGCAGCGCTCGCCCGACTGGATCGTCAATCGGGCGTTGGAGGAGTACCTCGACCGGCGCCTCAGGCCCGATCATGAGCCGGTCGCCGGCGGCAGCACGGCCAGCTACATCGAGCTGACCGCCCGCGAGGGCGAATTCGATTTCCGCTGAGGACGGCCCGCGAAGGCCTCACGCCCTCCAGGTGCGACCGAGGACGCGCAGCCAGTTCGCGAACGCCAGCTTCTCGAGCAGGGGCTGGTCGTAGCCCGCGCTCCGCAGCGCCTCGATCAGGCGCGGCAGGCCGGTCACGTCCCTGATTGCGGCCGGCACGATCGTGCCGTCGAAGTCCGAGCCGAAGCCGACCTGGTCCTCGCCGAGCTGCTCGATCAGGTGGTCGAAATGGCGGACCAGGACCTCGAGCGGCGTGTCGGGGTCCGGCCGGCCGTCCGGGCGCAGCATGCTGACCGCGAAGTTGACCCCGACCATGCCGCCGGACTCGCGGATCGCGTGCAGCTGCCCGTCGGTGAGGTTGCGGGCGCTCGGGCACAGCGCGTGCGCGTTGGAGTGGGTCGCGACCAGGGGCGCCTGCCGACAGCCGCGCCACGTCCCAGAAGCCCTGCTCGTTCAGATGCGAGAGATCGATCAGGACGCCGAGCTCGTTGCAGGCCCGGACCAGCGCTTGGCCGGCATCGGTGAGGCCAGGCCCGGTGTCGGGCGAGCTCGGGAACTTGAACGGCACGCCGTGGCCGAAGGCGTTCGGCCGGCTCCAGACCAGGCCCAGCGAGCGCAGGCCGGTCTGGTAGAGGATCTCGAGCGCGTCCAGGCCCGGATCGATCGCCTCGGCGCCCTCGATATGGAAAATCACCGCGAGCACGCCCCGCGCGAGGCACTCCTGCAGCTGTGCGACGCTGCGCACGACCTCGAGCCGCCCGGCCGATGCCCGCTGGTCCCGGAACAGGCGGGCGGCCAGCGCGCCGGTGAAGCGTTGGGCGCGAAGCGCGCTCGGCGTCGGCGGGAACGGCAGCTCGTAGCTGGCGCCGGCATCGCGCCGGCGCGGGCCCTGCGAGCGGCCCGATGGCGTGAACAGCGCGAAGAAGCCGCCGGCGAAGCCCGCCTCGAGCGCCCGCGGGAGATCGAGATGGCCGCGCGCCGAGCGCTCGAGCAGGCTGTCCGGCCGCTCCGGATCGCGCGCCAGCGCCAGCAGAGCATCATTGTGGCCATCGATGATGGCAAGCGTGCCGGTCACTTCCCGAGCTCCTCACTCGGCCGCGGCGAGGCGGCCACCTGATGTCGAACTGGAGCTCGGCCAGGCGGGCGTAGAGACCGTCCTGCTCGATCAGCTCGCGGTGGGTGCCGGTCGCGACCAGCCGGCCCCGGTCCATCACCAGGATGCGGTCGGCCTTGAGCACGGTCGCCAGGCGATGGGCGATGACCAGGGTGGTCCGGCCGCGCCGCAGCCGCTCGAGCGCCTCCTGGACCAGGCGCTCGCTCTCGGCGTCGAGCGAGCTGGTCGCCTCGTCGAGCAGGAGCAGCGCGGGCGCGCGCAGGATCGCCCGGGCGATCGCGATCCGCTGGCGCTGGCCGCCGGACAGACGCACGCCCTTCTCGCCTAAGAAGCTCTCGAAGCCTTCGGGCAGGCGCTCGATGAACTCGCTCGCCGCCGCCGCCTGGGCCGCGGCGCGGACCTCGTCGTCGCTCGCCTCGGGCCGGCCGTAGCGGATGTTGTCCCTTGGCGTTGGCCGAGAAGATGACCGGCTCCTGCGGCACGAGGCCGATCCGGGCGCGCAGCGCCGCCGGGTCCAGCGTCCGCAGGTCGAGGCCATCGAAGCAGACCCGGCCCGCGCTCGGATCGTAGAAGCGCAGCAGCAGCTGGAAGACGCTGGTCTTGCCGGCGCCCGAGGGCCCGACCAGGGCGACCGTCTCGCCGGGCGCCACGGCGACGTCCAGATCGCGCAGCACCGGCTGCTCCGGATGGGCGGGATAGGCAAAGCTCAGATGCTCGAAGCGGAGCGCGCCCCTGGCCGGGCTCGGCAGCGCCACGGGCATCGCCGGCGCCGTGATCTCGGCCTTCGTGTCGAGCAGCTCGAACAGGCGCTCGGTCGCCCCCGCCGCGCGTTGCAGGTCGCCCATGATCTCGCTGAGCGCGCCCGCAGCGCTCGCCACCACCGAGGCGTAGAACACGAAGGCGGCGAGCTGGCCGCCGGTGATCTGGCCGGCGAGCACGTCCCGGCCGCCGATCCAGAGCACGACCACGATCGCGCCGAACACCAGCGTGATCACCCAGGCGGCCATGCCGGCGCGCGCCCGGGCGTGACCGATTGTGGCGTCGAACGCCTGCTCGACCCGGTCACGGAAGCGCCGGCGCTCGCAGTCTTCCTGGGCGAACGCCTGCACGGTCCGGATCGCGTTCAGGGTCTCCTCGGCCTGGCCGCCGAGCGCGCCGATCCGGTCCTGGGCGAGCCGCGACAGCCGGCGCACGCGCCGGCCGATCACCACGATCGGCACCACCACCAGCGGCACCACGATCAGGATCAGCCCGGTGAGCTTGGGGTTGGTGACCAGCAGCAGGGCAAGGCCGCCGATCAGCAGCAACAGGTTGCGCAACGCCTGCGACAGGCTGGCGCTGATCACCGACTGGATGACCGCGGTGTCGCTGGTCAGGCGCGCCAGCACCTCGCCGGTCCGGGTCAGCTCGAAGAAGCCGGGCGAGAGACCCGTGACGTGGGCATAGACCTCGGCGCGCAGGTCGGCGACCAGCCGCTCGCCCAGCCAGGCGACGAGATAGGCGCGCGCGAAGGTCGCGGCCGCGAGCACCGCGATCACGATCAGCGAGGCCTTCAGTCCATGGTTCAGGGCGGCCGGTCGACCGGCCCCGAAGGCGCCATCGATCAGGTAGCGGAGCCCGACCCCGAACACCAGCACGGAGGCGGCCGCGAACGCGAGCGCCACGAGCGTCGCCGCGACCCGCCAGCGGTAGGGTGCGAGATAGCCCGCGAGCCGGCGCAGCTGGCGGAGATCGCGACTCGGGGCACGCACGGCGCCCTGCTGGCTGCCGGTCGCCCCGCCCGCTTCGCCACCTGCGCCTGCCATGCCGCCTCCCCCGCGCTCTCCGTTCGGCGCCGGCCACCCCTTGCCCGGCCCCGCTGCCCCGGCTATATAGCGGCCGGCGCCCGAGGGAGAAAGCGGTGAAGAAGGACATTCATCCGGACTACCATGAGATCACGGTCGTGATGACCGACGGATCGACCTTCGCCACGCGCTCGACCTATGGCGAGGCGGGGGCGACGCTGACCCTCGAGATCGAACTCCAAGGTCCACCCGGCCTGGACCGGCGACCGGTCGCGGCTGGTCGAGCGCGGCGGCCAGGTCGACAAGTTCAACCGGCGCTTCTCGAGCTTCCGGCGCAAGAAAGAGACGGAGCCAGGCACATGAAGATTCGCAACTCGCTCCGCACCCTGAAGCAGCGGCACAAGGACTGCCGTCTGGTCCGCCGGCGCGGGCGCGTCTACGTGATCAACAAGACCAACCCGCGCTACAAGGTCCGCCAGGGCTGAGCCACTTCGGATCGCGGACCCGTCCGGGCGCCTGACCCCGCGAGGGGCCACCCGCCGGGTGTTCAGGTGCGCGCGCGGCGTCAAAACGTCCGGTCCGCCAAGAGTCGAAGTGAAAAGTCGTCCCGCGACTCTCTGCCCTCTGGTATCTCCGCCGAACGATCGCTATCTTACCGCCATGCTTGGGCGTGCGCTGTTCGTCCTCGTCTGCCTGATCATCGCGGCGGGTGCCGCGCTGCCGCTGTACCCGTCCGAGATCGCAAGGTCGACCCTTCGGGCTGCGGATGGCGGAATGCTGCTGGCGGACGCGCCGGCTGCGGGTTGCAAGCAATGCGCGCCCGCGGCCAGTCGGGACGCGGCCTGCCGGGTCGCCCGGCATTCCCTGCCGGTGATCCCTGCCCGGCCCGGGCCGTGCGTCAGCCTGACGGTCTATCTGGTCGTCCGCCCGGCGCTGCCGGGGACCCGGACTTCCGATCTCGACCTCCGGCCGCTACGCCTGCCGACCATCTGACCAGCTGCAGGGCGCTGCTGAGCTGCTGCCTGCTGCCACGTCGGATTTGACCGCGGCCGGAGCAGGCCGCATGATCGTCGCGAAGTCGGCCAGGGACGTCAGCGATGCACATGCCAGAGCCGGATCGGGCGGCGCTCGCCAAGCGCGATATGCTGGTCGCCCAATTGCGCGAAATCGTTCCGGGCGAGGGGGTGATCGCGGGCGCCGATGAGCTTCGCGCCTACGAATGCGACGGGCTCTCGGCCTATCGCGCTGTGCCGCTGGCGGTGGTCCTGCCCGAGACCACCGCCCAGGTGTCGGCGGTCCTGCAGCTATGCGACCGGGAACAGATCAAGGTCGTGCCGCGCGGCGCCGGCACCTCGCTCTCGGGCGGCGCCTTGCCGTTGACCGATGGCATCGTGCTCGGCCTGGGCAAGTTCAACCGCATCCTCGAGGTCGACTTCGAGAACCGCTGCGTGGTCGCCCAGCCGGGCGTGACCAACCTCGGCATCACCGCCGCGGTCGAGCACGCGGGCTTCTACTACGCCCCCGACCCGTCCTCGCAGATCGCCTGCACGATCGGCGGCAACGTCGCGGAAAACTCGGGCGGCGTGCATTGCCTGAAGTACGGCCTCACCACCAACAATCTGCTCGGCATCGAGCTGGTGCTGCCGAATGGCGACATCGTCCGCCTCGGCGGCCGCCACCTGGACGCCGAGGCCTACGATCTGCTGGGCCTGATGACCGGCTCGGAAGGGTTGCTCGGCATCGTCACGGAGGTCACCGTCCGGATCCTGAGAAAGCCCGAGACCGCGCGCGCGCTGCTGATCGGTTTCCCCAGCAACGAGCAGGCGGGCGACTGCGTCGCCGCGATCATCGGCGCCGGCATCATCCCGGGCGGGCTCGAGATGATGGACCGGCCCGCGATCCACGCCGCCGAGGAGTTCTGCCACGCGGGCTATCCGCTCGACGTCGAGGGCCTGCTGATCTGCGAGCTCGACGGCTGCCAAGCCGAGGTCGAGCATCTGATCGGCGTGGTCGGCGCGATCGCCCGCCAGTGCGGCGCCGCCTCGGTCCGGGTCAGCGCCGACGAGGCCGAACGCCAGCGCTTCTGGGCCGGACGCAAGGCGGCCTTCCCCGCGGTCGGCAAGATTTCTCCGGATTACTACTGCATGGACGGCACGATCCCGCGCCGCCAGCTGCCCCATGTGCTCCACCGCATGCGCGAGATGAGCGAGCGCTATGGCCTGCGCGTTGCCAACGTCTTCCATGCCGGCGACGGCAATCTGCACCCCTTGATCCTCTACGACGCCAACCAGCCGGGCGAGCTCGAGCGCACCGAAGAATTCGGCGCCGAGATTCTCAAGCTCTGCGTCGAGGTCGGCGGCGTGCTGACCGGCGAGCACGGGGTGGGCGTGGAAAAACGCGACCTGATGCCGGTGATGTTCAACGAGGACGACCTGAACCAGCAGCAGCGCGTCAAATGCGCCTTCGACCCCTCCCAGATCCTCAACCCCGGCAAGGTCTTTCCCCAGCTCCACCGCTGCGCCGAGCTCGGCCGCATGCACATCCACCGCGGCCAGCTGCCCCACCCCGACCTGCCCCGGTTTTAGTTGCATTAAGGGAGTGCCTGGCCGGCCTTGCGGCAGCGGCAGCCGCCTGGCCCCGCCTTGGCATGGATAAGTGGCGCTCTTCGCCTGCCGTGCGGAACTTTCGAGCAGGAGCGGGGTTGAAACCGCGGCTTCCCAACGAGGGCCCGGCTTGCCAACGAGGGCCCGGCTTGCCGACGACGGCCCGGCTTCCCAACGAGGGAATGAGGCGTCACCTGATATGGCTGCATGCGTTCTGACCACCGGCGGCTCGGGCTTCATAGGCTCGCATCTGGCGGACGAGCTGCTGGCGCACGGCTATGCGGTGCCGGTGCCGGACGCGCTGACGCCCCGGGTCCGGGGCGACGGCGGCCGGACTGCCCATCCTCGCTGCGAGGTCGAGCTGGTATCGGGGGATGTGCGCGCGCCGGACGCGATGCGACGGCTTGGGGGCTGCCCGACGGGTGCGCCTGGGAGTGTGCGCACGCGCCGTATCTGGCCCGGTTCCACTTCGGCCGGGCCGCCCGCATGCGCGGTCTCGACTACTCGCTCGAGCGCATGACCGCGGCCTATCTCGACGCCTACGCCAGCGAACGTCGGTCGATCGAGGTCGCGCCCGCCACCTGTCTGTCTGCTGCTGCGGACTGAGCGCGATACGCGCTTCGTTGAGTTGCCGAAGTCGCCCGAGAGCTGCGCGGCGCGGACCGGGTGATCGACCACGAGGCGGTGCGCTTCGAGGACGTCGCGCACGACATCGACCTGGTCGCCGGCGAAACCCGGGACCGACTCAGACGCGCGGCCCCGGCCCTGCGAGGCGTAGGTACATCATGGCCGCCATCAGGGCATCGTTGAAGGCGTCGTGCTCGGGCAGGTCCGGCAGGTCCAGATCGGCGCGGATCGCCTGGAAGCCGAGGTCGACGTGGCTGCCGGGCAGGTGCCGCGTCTTCAGGTCGTAGTAGAGGGCCGAGACCTCGATCCGCCGGTTGGGCAGCGGCACGCCGAGCTTTGGCCTCAGGTAGCGGTCGAGGACGCCGAGGTCGAATTCGAGATAGTAGCCGACCAGCGTCCGACCGCCCACGAAGCGCAGCAGGCGGTCGATCGCGTCGTCGGGCGGCAGGCCGCCCTCGACGTCCAGCGGCCGAAGCCGATGGATCAGGATGCCGGCATCGCCCGGGCGCGCGACCGGCCGCACCAGGAGGTCCAGCGCCTCGCTGGTCAGGATGCGATCGCCCCGGATCCGGATCGCCGCGATCGAGAGCAGCTCGGCCGAGGCGACCTGAAGGCTCGTGGTCTCGCAGTCCAGGCTCACGAGCTCGCCCGCCGGGTCCGGCTCGCCCAGAAAGGCGTAAGCGGGATCTTTCAGACGCCGTCGCCACCAGCGCCGGCGCAGCCCGCCCAGCATGCTCAGAGCATCTTCAGATGGAAGTGGTGGCGGACGAGCTCCTTGAACCGGCCGGCGATCGCGAACGAGTCTTTGAGCAGGTCGCGCTCGAACTTGTTGAGGTCATGGGGCCGGATCAGGTTGTCCGGCTCCTGCTCGAGGCCGAGGCGGTCGAGCCGGGCCTGAAGGCGCAGGCCGAGCAGAAAGCCGTAGGCCTCGATCAGATCCACGGCAAACGTGTGGTCGAACAGCCCCAGATCCTCGAGCCGTCGGATGCGTCCGGCGGTGTTGGTCTCGGCGATCTGGCGCTCGAGCGCCAGCGCGCGGACGCCATGGACGATCGGGAAGATGGCGCTCTTCTTGAGATCGAGCGGCTCGCGGCCGAGCATGCGGCCGACCAGCAGGCCGCGGATGCCGCCGAGCGGCGGCGTCTCGAAGCTGTCGATGGCGCGGGCGAAGCGGGCGCAGAAGGCGGCCTCGCCGCGGCTGAGCGCGAACAGCTGATCCTTGAGCTCGGCCAGCAGCGCGGGATCGCCCACAACCGGCGCGGCATCGACCAGGATCGCGACGTTCATGAGCGCCTGCTCGTCGGGCGACAGGATCCAGCCGCGCAGGTCGTCCCGAAACGCGGACCAGGATTTCGCCCAGGCGGGGTTGCTCACCATGATGCCGCCGGGGCAGCGGGGATAGCCGAACTCGATCAGCGCGGCCGTGAACGCCTCGGCCACCCGGCGCAGCTCCCGCGCCTCGTAGCCGTCGCGCAGGATCAGGCCGTTGTCCTGATCGGTCTTGAGGACCTGATCGCCCCGGCCTTCGCTGCCCATGACCATCAGACAGGCGTTGGCGGTCAGCTCCGGCGGCGCGATCATCTCGAACAGGCGGGCCGCGATCCTGCGGGTCAGCTCCGCGACCAGCTGGGTGATGTAGGGGATCTTGGTGCCATGGCCGTGCAGCACCTGGACCAGCATCGGCAGCTGCTCGCTCGCCCGGCGCAGATCGTCGATCGAAGCCGCCCGCTCGACCTGCAGGCCGAGGATGTAGGACTGGCTGGACAGGAAGCTCAGGAGGTCCACCTGCTCGAGCACGCCCGTGATCCGTCCCCGCTCCTCGACCACGAGCCGCTTGACGCCGTGCCGGGTCATCCGGAGCAGGGCCTCGGCCAGCAGCTCCTCGGGCGCGATGGTCACGAGCTGCCAGGTCGCGATCTCGCCGACCGGCGTCTCGACCGGCCGCCGCCCGAGGATCACGGCCTCGCGCATGTCGATGCCGGTGACGATGCCGGTGCGCCCGTCCGCGCGCACCAGCAGCGAGGTCGCCTTGCTCGCCTTCATCAGGCGCGCCGCCTCGAAGATCGAGGTTGCGCCCTCGACGTAGAGCGGCGGGTGGATGTAGGCCTCGCGCACCCGCGCCATCATCACCGGCTGCAACGCCCGGATGGTCTGGCGGGCCGAGAGCGCCTCCAGCCGGAGCGAGATGTCGTGGTAGAAGAACTCGGCGAACGCCTTGTTATTGGCGGTCAGATCGAGCAGTTCGTCGACCGGCAGGACGTAGCAGATCGCCTCCTCCTCGACCACGAGATCGAAGCGGCACCTGCCCTCGACCAGGAGGCTCGTATCGAAGCAGTCGTCGGGTCCGTGGACGGCGACCACGCCCGTGCCGTCGACCTCGCGCACGGCACCTTTGATGACGATGTAGAAGGCGTCCGGGACCTCGCCGGCGCGCAGGATGGTCGCGCCTTCCCGGAAGAACCCGACGTCCAGGCTGGCCTTGAAGCGTTGCATCTCGGGGCCGGTCAGCCGGTCGAACGGCGCATGGGTGAAGTCGAAGGCTTTCACCACGGGCGGACCTCCGGCACCACGGGCGGACCTCCGGTCGATAAGCTGACGCCCCGGGGCGGCGCCGGCCCCGGGGCGTCGACAGTCGAGCGGCAGAGGCGCTCAGTGCGCGGCGGCGGCCGCCGCGCCCAGACCCGTCTGCGAGCGGATGTACTGCGCCTCGAACGCCTCCTCCTCCTGCTTCGCGGTCCGGCTGTGGTCGAGCACCGAGAACAGCCAGATGCCGACGAAGGCGACCGCCATCGAGAACAGCGCGGGCTCCTTGTACGGGAAGATCGGGGTCGGGTGGCCCAGGATCGCGACCCACACCGTGGGCGAGAGGATCACCAGCACGACCGCCGTGATCAGGCCGAGGGAGCCGCCGAAAAAGGCGCCGCGGGTGGTCAGCCGCTTCCAGTACATCGACAGGAACAGGATCGGGAAGTTGCAGCTGGCCGCGATCGCGAACGCGAGCCCGACCATGAACGCGATGTTTTGCTGCTCGAACAGGATGCCGAGCCCGATCGCGACGATGCCGAGCACGATGGTCGCGATCCGCGAGACCCGCACCTCCTGCATCTCGGTCGCCCGGCCGCGGGCGAATACCGAGGCGTAGAGGTCGTGGCTCACCGCCGACGCGCCGGCGAGCGTCAGCCCGGCGACCACCGCAAGGATGGTCGCGAACGCGACCGCCGAGATGAAGCCCAGGAACAGGCTGCCGCCGACCGCGTTGGCGAGGTGGATGGCGGCCATGTTGTTGCCGCCGAGCAGCTTGCCCGCCTGGTCGAGAAAGGCCGGGTTCTTCATGACCAGCGTGATCGCGCCGAAGCCGATGATGAAGGTCAGGATGTAGAAGTAGCCGATGAAGCCGGTGGCGTAGAGCACCGAGCGCCGCGCCTGCTTGGCATCGGGCACCGTGAAGAAGCGCATCAGGATGTGAGGCAGCCCGGCGGTGCCGAACATCAGCGCGAGGCCGAGGGAGATCGCCGAGATCGGATCGCTCACCAAGCCGCCCGGCGCCATGATCGCCTGGTGCTTGGGATGGGCGGCGACCGCGCTCGCGAACAGCGCCTCGAAGCTGAAGCCGAAGTGCCAGAGCACGGCCAGCGCCATGAAGGTCGCGCCGGTCAGCAGCAGCCCGGCCTTGATGATCTGCACCCAGGTGGTCGCGATCATGCCGCCGAAGGTGACATAGAGGATCATCAGGATGCCGACGATGATGACGGCATAGTGGTAGGGGAGGCCGAACAGGAGCTCGATCAGCTTGCCGGCGCCGACCATCTGGGCGATCAGGTAGAAGGCGACCACGGTCAAGGAGCCGACCGCCGCGAGCGAGCGGATCGGGGTCTGCTGCAGGCGGTAGGAGGCGACGTCGGCGAAGGTGTACTTGCCGAGATTGCGGAGGCGCTCGGCGATCAGGAACAGGATGATCGGCCAGCCGACCAGGAAGCCGATCGAGTAGATCAGGCCATCGAAGCCGGAGGCGAAGACGAGGCCGGAAATGCCGAGGAACGAGGCCGCCGACATGTAATCGCCGGCGATCGCGAGGCCGTTCTGGAAGCCGGTGACGCCGCCGCCCGCGGCGTAGAAGTCGGCGGCGGAGCGGGTGCGCTTGGCGGCCCAGTAGGTGATGCCGAGCGTTCCTGAGACGAACAGGAAAAACATCACGATCGCCGGGATGTTGACCGGCTGGCGCTGGACCTCGCCGGTCACCGCATCGGCCGCGGCGGCGAGGGTCGGGTCGAGGAGGGCGAGCCACCCGGCGACCAACCCGGGGGCGATGATCCGCGGCATCATTTGGTCGCCTCCAGGATTTCTTGATTGAGGGCGTCGAACTCGGAGTTGGCCCGGCGGACGTAGAGGCCGGTCAGGACGAAGGCGGCGATGATGATCAGGATCCCGACCGGGATCCCGACCGTCGTCACGGCGCCGGCCGCGAGCGGCACCCCGAGCAGCTCCGGGGCAAACGCGACCACCAGAATGAAGCCGTAGTAAATCGCGAGCATGATGATCGAGAGCGTCCACGCGTACCTGCTGCGGCGTTCGACCAGTTCGACGAACTTCGGGTGACTTCTGATCCGCGCGTAAGCCTGGTGTTCCATCCGAGATCTCCCCCCGATCCGCCGGCGCTCGACGCGAATGCCGGGCATGCCACGGCCGATGACGGCCGACACCCTATCTTCCTTGTGGTTCTGCGGACAAGGCAACCGGTGCAGGTCGCAGGCCTGCAACCCGCGGTCGCCGATGCCTGCGGGACGGTGCCTGATGATTGAGGCCACTTCGACGCCCGCGCGTTGACCTAAATCAATCGGACAACGGGGGAGCGGAGGCGCCGGGGCGGCACGGGCTCGGGGTCGGGTCGGTCGGCCGCCCGGTCGCCAGAGGCCAGGGCTGCCGGGCACGAGGTTCAGAGCAGCCGGGCTAGCCGCTCGGATCCTTCGCCTCGCCCTGGTAGCCGATCGCGCCCTGGTAGGCCTTGAGCTGCTCGTCCCGACCGAGCCGGTCGGTGATCGCCTCCCAGGCGGCGGCGGTGTCGTCGAGCGCCGCCTTGGCGGTCTTCCGGCCGCCGAGCGCCGCCCCGACCTCGCTGTCGAGCTCCGACCAGTACTCCTGGGTGCCGCGGATCCGCAGATAGGTCAGCATCGTCGGCGCCGTGTAGTTCCGGTAGAAGGCGTTCAGGTAGTCGGTGACATCCGCGAGGTTCCAGCCGGCCTTGACGTAGTCGGCGAGCCTGGCGTCGCCTTCGGGCTTCGGGAACTGATAGTAGAAGCCGGGATCGACGCCGGTCCAGCCATGCTCCCCGTTCCAGAGCGACACCGGCTTGGTCGCCATCAGGGCGAGGAAGGAATAGGCCGCGTCCTGATGCTTGGAGAACGTCGAGACCACGCCGTGCCAGGAGCCGCCCACGGTGTTGCCGACGAAGCGCGGCTCGGCGGTCTCGATCCAGGCCTTCTTCTCCATGTCCCAGTATTTGTCGGAGCTGGGCAGGACCGTGGCCGCGCAGTTGCCCTTGACGTTGGAGCGGGTCTCGTCCTGGCACAGCGCGCCGAGATCGCCCCAGGTGTACATGAAGACGGCCTTGCCGCGCAGGAAGTATTCCCAGGCCTGGGGCAGGCGCCAGCCGATCTGGTCGGCCGGCCCGGTCTCGTTCAGCTGCTGCAGGAACTCGAGCGCCGCGACGTGGCCCGGGCTGTTGATCAGCGGCCTCATGTCGGTCGGATCGAACCAGTAGACGTTGTGATAGCGGTCGACCTTGTCGCCCGGCGTGATCGCGAACGAGGCTGAGAGCGACTGGAAATGGTAGTGGCCCTGCTCGCCGATCTTGAGGTGGAGGACGGTGCCCTCGTCGGCTTGCGAGTCGTGGGCGTCCCAGTTCTTGCCGGCGAAGAACTTCGAGATCTCGAGCAGCTGCTGCCAGGTCTTGGGCGGCACGGCCATGGCGTGGCCGGTCGCTTTCTGGAACGCCGCCTGCCACTTCGGATCGTTGAGGACGTCGCGGCGGTAGTAGAGGATCTGGCCGTCGGCATCGTTGAGCACGCCGTAGCCAGTGTCGCCCCAGTGATAGAGGGTCCGGAGCGAGGGCGGCATCGAATCGTAGCTCCATTGCGGATACTTGCCGCTCGCCATGAACGGATCGACCGGCACGATGTACTTGCCGGCGATCAGGTCGCCGTAGAAGAAGGCGGCGACCACCATGGCGTCGTAGCGTCCGGTGCCCTGCTGCAGATCGAGCATGGTCGCGGCATAGAGGTCGGTGACCGGCACCAGGGCGAGCTCGAGCTTGCCGCCGGTGAGCTCCTCCCAGACCGGCCGCAGCGCCTCGATCGGCCCGGAGATCGCGCCCTTGGGCCCGTCGTCCTGGGTCAGGATCGTGATCGTGACGCCATCGAAGGGCTTCTTGTCCGGCCCGAAGGCGCTACCGAGCTCGGCGCGCGAGGTCTCGAGCACGGCGTTGTCGTAGGTGGGCCCGAGCTTCAGCAGCACGGTGCCGTCATCCAGCCAGTCGACATACTCGCCGGCCAAGCTCGCGCTCGCCGCCCCGAAATAGACGATCGCCACCGCCGCCGCCTGGCTCGCCTTCATCGATCTGCCTCCCCGTTTGGTCGTTTCGGCCGGCCGGTCCCTGTCTAAGCTTATTTGCTTCTTTGACCAGGTCAAAGCTTTCTTGTAGAGATTGTAGTATGAGCGGACGCTGCAAAATAATGCACCGTGAATTAATTGAGCGAATGCAGGGTTGATACTACGCAAAATCGGCTGGGCTTTTCGCGGCGCGCGAAACAGACACCGGACCGACGGGAAGACGGGAGGGGAGCGGCGGCGGCAATGGCAGGCGTGACCATCTTCGGGGTCGGAGCTGGCTTCGCGACGGTGCCTGCCCGACGGGCGGGGTCGGCGCGCCTGGCGGCCCGGACCGTGCCGATCGAGGCCCGCGGCGCGCGAGCCCGCCCGCGCGCAGGCGCTTGGAAGACCGGCGCGCTGGTCCCCGGGAAGCCATCGGCGGAATGGTCCGCAGAAAACGATAATTCATCGTGGATTAATTATTGACAGCCCCTCCCGTCCCTGGCATGTACCGGGTCGGTGCGGCACGCACAGCGCCGCCCGGACGTCACCAGGGAGGACCCCGACCGTGCAGGACGCGGCGATCGGCAAGGGCAGCAATTCGGTCAATCTGCGGCTGTTCAACGAGCGCGTCATCCTGACCGCGCTGCGCCGGCTCGGCAGCGCGTCGAAGGCCGATCTCGCGCGCTACGCCAACCTCACCAGCAACACCGCCGGCGTGATCGTGCGCGAACTCGAGCAGCAGCGCCTGGTGCGCACCGAAGGCAAGCGCTCGGGCCAGCGCGGCCAGCCCGCGACCCTGCTCAGCCTCAATGCCGAGGGCGCCTATTCGATCGGGGTCAAGGTCGGGCGACGCTCGCTCGACACGATCCTGGTCGACTTCTCCGGCCAGATCCTGGAGCAGCGCCGGCACGAGCGCCCCTTCCCGCTGCCCGAGGAGGCGGTGACCCTCCTGCTCGACGACATCAAGGCGATCCGCCGCGAGATCCCGGCGTCGACGTCCGGACGGCTCGCCGGGCTCGGCGTGGCGACCCCCTACCACATGGGCAGCTGGCGGCGCGAGCTCGGCATCCCGTCGGAGGCCTATCGCGCCTGGAACGAGTTCGACATCACGCGGCGGCTGGCCGCCGGGACCGGGCTCGAGGTGTTCAGCGAGAACGACGGCACGGCGGCCGCGGTCGCCGAGCTGTTCCAGGGCCATGGCCGCCAGCTCGACGATTTCGTCTACGTGTTCATCGGCAGCGCGATCGGCGGCGGCGTCATCCTGAACGGCCACTACCACCGCGGCATGAGCGGCAATGCCGGCGACCTCGGCCTGATGCCGGTGCCGCCGTCCCGGCTCGCGAGCGCGCCGCGGCCGGCCGGCCCCTACGACATCCTGCTGACCCGGGCCTCGGTCAGCTCGCTGATCCGGCATCTGCGGGCATCCGGCGTGACGATCGAGCGGCGCGCCGACCTCGATGCCGCGATCGGCAGCCATGGCGAGCGGGTTGCGGAGTGGCTGGCGGACGGCGTCGAGGCCCTGGTCGCGCCGCTGCTGTCGGCGGCCTGCGTGCTCGACGTCCGCACCATCGTGCTCGACGGCGATCTGCCCAAGGCCGTGATCGAGGAGCTGATCGCGCGGCTGACCGCAGCGCTCGCGGCCGCGACCCCGGAAGCGCGCGACGTGCCGGAGCTGCGGATGGGCACGATCGGCCGCCGGGCGGCGGCGATCGGCGCCGCGATCCTGCCGCTGCATCTCAACTTCAGCCCGAACCGGGACATCCTGTTGGGCCAATGACGGGGATCCGGGTCGGACCCGCGAATCGCGACGAGCAGGGAGGCTCGAGGCCAATGACCACCCCTGGGACCACCCCCGGGACCGCCGCAGGCGCCGGCACGCCGACCCTCGAGATGCGCAACATCTCGAAGACCTTTCCCGGCATCAAGGCGCTCAACGGCGTCCAGCTCAAGGCCTGGAGCGGCGAGGTGCTGGCGCTCATGGGCGAGAACGGCGCCGGCAAGAGCACGCTGATGAAGGTGCTCTCGGGCGCCTATCAGGCCGATCCGGGCGGCGAGATCCTGATCGACGGCCAGCCCGTGGTGATCGCGAACCCGATCCACGCCCGCGAGCTCGGGATCGCGATCATCTACCAGGAGCTGAGCCTCGCCCCGAACCTGACGGTCGCCGAAAACATCTTCCTGGGCAGCGAGATCGCGAGCCGCGGCCTCGTCAACCGCAAGGCCATGCGCGACAGCTGCGCCGAGGTGCTGGAACGGCTGGGCGCCACCTTCACGCCCGCGACCCCGGTCGGCAGCCTGTCGATCGCCGAGCAGCAGCAGGTCGAGATCGCGCGCGCCCTGCACGCCAATTCCAAGATCCTGGTCATGGACGAGCCGACCACGGCGCTGTCCTCGCGCGAGACCGAAAAGCTGTTCGAGCTGATCCGCCAGTTCCGGCAGGACGGCATGGCCATCATCTATATCAGCCACCGGATGGCCGAGGTCTACGAGCTTTCGGACCGGGTGTCGGTGCTGCGCGATGGCACCTACGTCGGCACCCTCGACAAGCACGAGATCAGCGCCGAGGCGCTGGTCAAGATGATGGTCGGGCGCGATCTCAACACCTTCTATACCAAGGAGCACGACCCGCACGGCAGCCGCGGCCGGCCGATCCTCGAGGTCAAGGACATCACCGACGGCGGCCGGCGGGTGCAGCCGGCGAGCCTCGTGGTGCACGAGGGCGAGGTCCTGGGGCTCGCAGGCTTGGTCGGCGCCGGCCGGACCGAGCTCGCGCGCCTGATCTACGGCGCCGATCCCAAGGCGGGCGGCGAGGTGCTGCTCGACGGCCAGCCGGTCGACATCGAGGAACCGCAGGACGCGCTCGACGCCGGCATCGCCTATCTGACCGAGGACCGCAAGGGCCAGGGCCTGTTCCTCGACATGTCGGTGCTCGAGAACATCAACCTCGGCGTGATCGCTCGCGATGCCGCCAGGGGCGGCGTCCTCGATCTGGCCGCCGGCCGCCGGCGCGCCCAGGACGCGATCAAGGCGCTCACGATCCGGGTCGCCAGCGCCAGCGTCGGGATCGGCAGCCTCTCGGGCGGCAACCAGCAGAAGGCGCTCCTGTCGCGCTGGCTGGAGATCCAGCCCAAGGTCCTGATCCTGGACGAGCCGACCCGCGGCGTCGACATCGGCGCCAAGTCCGAGATCTACCGGATCATCGACGAGCTCGCGCGCAAGGGCCTGGGCGTGCTGGTGATCTCCAGCGAGCTCGCCGAGGTGATCGGGATCTGCGACCGGGTGCTGGTGATGCGCGAGGGACACATCCAGGGCGAGGTTGGCGGCCCGAGCGGGCGTGCGATCACGCAGGAAAACATCATGGCCTACGCGACCGGCGTCGCGGCATGAGCGGCCAGGGCATGGCTTTGGGAGGCGGCGAATGAGTTCCACCAATCCTGCTGCCACGACCGGCGGCACCGCGGTTCAGGGCGGCGGTGCCCGGAGCGCCCAGATCAAGGGCATCATCCAGGCGGTCGGCATGCTGCCGGTGCTGATCCTGATCTGCATCGGCTTCCAGCTCGCGACCGGCAAGTTCATCAGCACGCGCAACCTTGCGATCGTGACCCAGCAGGCCTCGATCAACACCGTGCTCGCGGCCGGCATGACCTTCGTCATCCTGACCGGCGGCATCGACCTCTCGGTCGGCGCCGTGCTCGCGGTGGCGGCCGTGGTCGCGGTCGCGATGTCGCTCTCGGGCCTCTCCCTGCTCGCGATCCCGATGGCGCTGATCGCGGGCCTGGCGCTCGGCGCGGTCAACGGCTCGCTGGTGGCCTTCCTGCGGCTGCCGCCGTTCATCGTCACCCTCGGCGCGATGACCGCGGTCCGCGGCCTCGCGCGCCTGGTCGGCAACGACACCACGGTCTTCAATCCGCAATTGCAGTTCGCCTGGATCGGCAACGCCCGGCTGTTCGGCGTGCCCTGGCTGGTGATCATCGCACTGCTGGTGATCGCGGTCAGCTGGTTCATCCTCCGGCGGACGGTGCTCGGGGTCTGGATCTACGCGGTCGGCGGCAATCCGGCCGCGGCCCGGCTGTCTGGCATCAAGGTCTGGGTGATCCTGATGTTCGTCTACATGACGTCGGGCTTCCTCGCCGGGCTCGGCGGCATCATGTCGGCGGCGCGCACCTTCTCGGCCAACGGCGCCCAGCTCGGGCTTGCCTACGAGCTCGACGCGATCGCGGCGGTGATCCTGGGCGGCACCTCGTTCGTCGGCGGCATCGGCACGATCATCGGCACCCTGATCGGCGCGCTGATCATCGCCGTGCTGTCCAACGGCCTGATCCTGATGAACGTCAGCGAGATCTGGCAGTTCATCATCAAGGGCCTGGTCATCATCGGCGCGGTCGCCCTCGACCGCTACCGGCTGCAGGGCAGCGCCCGGACCTGAGCGCCCGTCATGCGATCTGAACCGCACCTTCCACCCGCGTTCACCCGCCGCCCGGCCTCGCAGAGGCGAGCCGCCCGGTGGCCCAACAAGCAAGACCAGGAGAGCATCGCCATGTTGAAGAGAAGCCTGCTGATGGGGGCGGCCCTCGCTCTGGCCGTGGCCGCTCCGGCGGCCGCCAAGGACCTGACCGCGGTCGGCGTCACGGTCGGCAACCTCGGCAACCCGTTCTTCGTCCAGGTCGCCAAGGGTGCCGAGGCCAAGGCCAAGGAGATCGGCGGCGACAAGGTCACCGTGACCACGGTCTCGGCCGACTACGACCTCAACAAGCAATACTCCCAGATCGACAACTTCATCGCCTCGGGCGTCGACCTGATCCTGGTCAACGCCGCCGATCCGGAGGCGATCGAGCCGGCGATCAAGCGCGCGCAGGCGGCCGGCATCGTCGTGGTCGCGGTCGACGTCTCGGCCAAGGGCGCGGATGCCACCGTCCAGACCAACAACATCGAGGCCGGCCAGAAGTCCTGCCAGTTCATCGTCGACCACCTGAAGGACGGCGGCGACGTCGCGATCATGAACGGCCCGCCGGTCTCGGCGGTGATCGATCGCGTCAAGGGCTGCGAGGAGGTGCTGAAGAAGGCCGGCAACATCAAGATCGTGTCCGACAACCAGAACGGCAAAGGCTCGCGCGAAGGCGGCCTCGAGGTGATGGTCGGCCTGCTGACCGCGTTCCCCGACCTCAAGGCGGTGTTCACGATCAACGACCCGCAGGCGATCGGGGCCGACCTCGCGGCCAAGCAGCTGAACGTCACCGACCTGATCATCACCTCGGTCGACGGCGCGCCCGACATCGAGCAGGCGCTCAAGAGCGACACCCTGATCCAGGCGTCCTCGGCGCAGGATCCCTACAAGATGGCGCAGATGGCGGTCCAGGTCGGCTACGACATCATGCAGGGCAAGAAGCCCGACCAGACCACCATCCTGATCCCCGCCGATCTGATTACCCGCGACAACGTGGGCCAGTATAAAGGCTGGACCTCCAAGTAGGCGGGTGGGCCTGCGTCGGCCGTTGCCTCCCCGGCCGACGCAGGTTTTTTCCCACTGGGGCCACGGGACAGCGACGATGGCCGATGTCATTTGCCTGGGCGAGCTGCTGATCGACTTCGTGCCGACGGTGACCGGCACCTCGCTGATCGAGGCGCCCGCGTTCAAGAAAGCGCCCGGCGGCGCGCCCGCCAACGTCGCGGTCGGGCTCGCCCGCCTGGGGATCTCCTCGGCCTTCATGGGCAAGGTCGGCGACGACCCGTTCGGCCATTTCCTGGCGCAGACGCTCGCCGACGCCGGGGTCGACGTCGGCCCGCTCCGGTTCACCGACCAGGCGCGCACAGCGCTTGCCTTCGTCTCGCTCAGGGTCGACGGCGAGCGCGAGTTCATGTTCTACCGCCACCCGAGCGCCGACATGCTGTTCACCCCCGACGAGGTCGACGAGCGGGCGTTGCGCTCCGCGAGGGCGCTCCACTTCGGCTCGATCAGCCTGATCAGCGAGCCCTCGCGCGCCGCGACCCTGCACGCGATCTCGACCGCGCGCCAGGCGGGCTGCCTGATCTCCTGCGATCCGAACCTCAGGCTCGCGCTCTGGCCCGACCCCGAGGCAGCGCGCGCCGGGCTCCTGCTCGGCATGGGCGAGGCGGACGTGGTCAAGATCAGCGACGAGGAGCTGCACTTCCTGACGGGCTCCGACGATCCGGCCGCCGCCCGCAAGCAACTCTGGCACGACAAGCTGCAGCTCATGGTGGTGACGCTCGGCGCCGCCGGCTGCATCTACTTCACCCCGGATCACGAGGGGGTCGTGGTCGGCTTCAGCGTCCAGGCGGTCGATGCGACCGGCGCCGGCGACGGCTTCGTCGCGGGCCTGCTTCAGGGCCTGCTGCGCGACCGCACGGCCGCGGGCGATCCGCAACGGCTGCGCGAGATCTGCCGGCTCGCCTGCGCCGTGGGCGCGCTGACCACGACCCAGCGTGGCGCGATTCCGGCTCTTCCGACGCTCGAGCGCGTACGCCACTTTCTCGAGGAGCGGCCGGCCGTGACCGGGCCGGCCTCACCGGAGGAGCGGAGCTGAGCATGGGCATGCATTCGAGCGTTCTCGAGGTCACCGAGCGGATCGTCTCGCGCAGCGCGACCACGCGCCGGGCCTACCTCGACCACATCCACGCCGCCGCCGCGCAGGGCCCGAAGCG
Source organism: uncultured Alphaproteobacteria bacterium (assembly GCA_963757395.1). Taxonomy (GTDB): domain Bacteria; phylum Pseudomonadota; class Alphaproteobacteria; order Geminicoccales; family Geminicoccaceae; genus DATAOG01. The sequence goes on along the minus strand of CAVWRK010000014.1, from coordinate 20,066 downwards.
GGCGGCGCTCTCCTGCAGCAACCTCGCCCACGGCTTCGCTGCCTGCGACCTGCACGACAAGGACGCGCTCAAGGGCGCGGCCAAGGCCAACATCGCGATCGTCTCGTCCTACAACGACATGCTCTCGGCCCATCAGCCGCTCGAGCATTTCCCGAAGCTGATCAAGGAGGCGGTGCGCGAGGAGGGCGCGGTCGCGCAGTTCGCGGGCGGCGTGCCGGCCATGTGCGACGGCGTCACCCAGGGCCAGCCGGGCATGGAGCTGTCGCTGTTCTCGCGCGACGTGATCGCGCTCGCAGCCGCGATCGCCCTCTCGCACGACATGTTCGATGGCGCCCTCTACCTCGGCATCTGCGACAAAATCGTGCCGGGCCTGGTGATGGCGGCCCTGAGCTTCGGCCATCTGCCGGCGATCTTCGTGCCCGGCGGGCCGATGCCGTCCGGCCTCTCGAACGCCGAGAAATCCAAAATCCGCCAGCTGTACGCCGCCGGCAAGGTCGACCGGAGCGCCCTGCTCGAGGCCGAGAGCGGCTCCTACCACAGCCCCGGCACCTGCACCTTCTACGGCACCGCGAACTCCAACCAGATGCTCATGGAGATCATGGGCCTGCACCTGCCGGGGGCCTCTTTCGTCAACCCGAACACGCCCTTGCGCGATGCGCTGACCAAGGCCGCCGCCAAGCGCGTCACGCAGATCACGGCGCTGGGCAACGACTACACGCCGATCGGCGAGGTGGTCGACGAGCGCGCGATCGTCAACGCCGTGGTCGGCCTGCACGCGACCGGCGGCTCGACCAACCACACGATCCACCTGGTCGCGATGGCGCGGGCCGCCGGCATCCAGCTGACCTGGGAGGACTTCGCCGACCTCTCCGCGGTCGTGCCGCTGCTCGCCCGCGTCTATCCGAACGGCCTGGCCGACGTGAACCACTTCCACGCCGCCGGCGGCATGCAGTTCCTGATCGGCGAGCTGCTCGATGCCGGCCTTCTGCACGCCGACGTGCGCACGGTCTGGGGCCAGGGCGGCCTCGAGCGCTACCTCGAGGCGCCGGTCATGGAAGACGACCGGCCGGTCTGGCGCCCGGCGCGGCGCACGAGCGGCGATCTTGCCATCCTCGCGCCGGCCGCGAAGCCGTTCAGCCCGGACGGCGGCCTCAAGCTCCTGCGCGGCAATCTCGGGCGGGCGGTGATCAAGGTCTCGGCGGTCAAGCCGGAGCGGTGTGTGATCGAGGCGCCGGCGCTGATCTTCGACGATCAGTCCGAGCTCCAGGCGGCCTTCCAGCGCGGCGAGCTCGAGCGCGACTTCATCGCCGTGGTCCGCTTCCAGGGGCCGAAGGCCAACGGCATGCCGGAACTGCACAAGCTGACCCCGACTCTTGGCGTGCTCCAGGACAAGGGCTTCAAGGTCGCCCTGGTGACCGACGGCCGCATGTCGGGGGCCTCGGGCAAGGTGCCGGCCGCGATCCACGTCACCCCCGAGGCCGCCGTGCGCGGGCCGCTCGCCAAGGTCCAGAACGGCGATCTGATCCGCCTCGATGCCGCCGCCGGTCGCGCTGGAGGCCCTGGTCGACGAGGGCGAGTGGGCCTGGCGGACGGCAGCCGAGCCCGATCTCTCCCCCTACGCCCGGGGGCTCGGCCGGGAGCTGTTCGCGAGCTTCCGCGCCGCGGTCACGAGCGCCGATACCGGCGCCGCGGCGATCGCCTTCCTGCCCGAGGCCCAGTCTCCGACCCGGGCCGAAGCCGATGCCTCGTTCTGAGCGCAACGCCCGCACTCGCCTCCGGCGCGCCCGCCCCCGCCAACTCGACGCGCGACCAAGCGCTGATCTCGGCCCTTTGAGGGGCAAGAAAGTACTGGCGCATCGCAAACGGGCAGGGACGCGAGGGCATGAGCACCCGAGACGGCGACATCCACGGCCTGGCGCGCAGTGCCATGGCCTATGTGCTGGCGGGCGGGCGCGGCTCGCGGCTTCTGGAGCTGACCGACAAGCGCGCCAAGCCCGCGGTGTTCTTCGGCGGCAAGTCGCGGATCATCGATTTCGCCCTCTCGAACGCCATCAACTCGGGCATCCGAAGAATCGCCGTCGCCACGCAATACAAGGCGCACAGCCTGATCCGTCATCTCCAGCGCGGCTGGGGCTTCTTCCGCCCGGAGCGCAATGAAAGCTTCGACATCCTGCCGGCCTCGCAAATGGTCTCCGAGCATCAATGGTATCTCGGCACTGCGGATGCGGTCACCCAGAACATCCAGATCATCGACAGCTACGGCCCCGACTACATGGTGATCCTGGCGGGCGACCACGTCTACAAGATGGACTACGCGCTGATGATCGGGCAGCACGTCAGCGAAGGCGCCGACGTCACGGTCGGCTGCCTCGAGGTGCCGCGCCTGGAGGCTTCGGGCTTTGGCGTCATGCAGGTCGACGCCAAGGACCGGATCGTCGCGTTCCTGGAAAAGCCGGCCGACCCGCCCGGCCTGCCCGACAAGCCCGAGCTGGCGCTCGCCAGCATGGGCATCTACGTGTTCGAGACCCGCTTCCTGTTCGAGCAGCTGCAGCGGGATGCGGCGGATGCCCACTCGAGCCACGACTTCGGCAAGGACATCATCCCCTACCTGGTCAAGCACGGCAAGGCGGTCGCCCACCGCGTTCCCGAGCTCCTGCGTGCGCAGCACCTCCGAGCCCGAGGCCTACTGGCGGGACGTCGGCACGGTCGACGCCTACTGGGAAGCGAACATCGACTTGACCGACTTCGTGCCGGCGCTCGACCTCTACGAGCAGTCCTGGCCGATCTGGACCTACGCCGAGATCACGCCGCCGGCGAAGTTCGTGCACGACGAGGACGGCCGCCGGGGCATGGCGACCAGCTCCCTGGTCTCGGGCGGCTGCATCATCTCGGGCGCGCGGATCGACAAATCCCTCCTGTTCACGGGCGTCCACGCCCACTCCTACAGCGAGCTCGCCCACGTGGTGGCGCTCCCCTACGTCCAGATCCACCGCGGTGCCCGGCTCTCCAAGGTGGTGATCGACCGCGGCGTCGAGATCCCCAAAGGCCTCGTGGTCGGCGAAGACCCGGCGCTCGACGCCAAGCGCTTCCGCCGCACCGACAAGGGCATCTGCCTGATCACCCAACCGATGATCGACCAGCTCCAAAGTTGACCCGGGCCGCCGCCAGGACATGATCCCGATTCCGCCCCGCGGACACTTCTACCCACCTGGCCCGCGCCCGCAGCGTTACTCACAAGTGTAACCTGATAGACTCAAACCGTCACCTCCGTAACACAGAAGTGTGCCCTCACCCGGCAAGTCGAGCCGATGGATCAATCCCGCCTCCATCGCCTCCAACCAAAATCAACCAGTAGTCGCCCATGCCGGCCAAATCATTCGTCAGGGATCACAAGTACCAGCCAAGTCCATCCCGGTCTTCCAAAGTATTTCCGCGCCGCCATGCCACTATTCGCAGTCGGCCGCCGCAGCCAGTTGGAGGCAGCCTCCATGCGCCACTTGTGTCGCTTGATGACACGGAAGTGTGCCCTGCCCGGCCCGCCGGCGGCGAGCGTCACCGGCCGCCGAGCCTCTCCAGGTTGCCGCGCGCGATGCGCGTGTTCGGATGCTCCGGCCCGAGGAAGCGCTCGCAGATCGCCAGCGCCCGCTCGAAGGCCGCCCTGGCGCCCGCCAGATCGCCCAGGTCCTGCAGCACCTAGCCCAGGTTGTTGACGTAGATCGCGACCTGCGGGTGGTCGGGCCCGAAGCTCGCCTCGTCGATCCCGAGCGCCCGCTCGAAGGCCGCCCTGGCGCCCGCCAGATCGCCCAGGGCCTGCAGCACCCTGCCCAGGTTGTTGACGCGGATGGCAACGTTGGGGTGATCGGGCCCGAAGCTCGCCTCGCCGATCCTAAGCGCCCGCTCGAAGGCCGCCCTGGCGCCCGCCAGATCGTCCAGCTCCTGCAGCACCAGGCCCAGGTTGTTGACGAGTGTGGCGACGATGGGGTGCTCAGGCCCGAGGTGCTTCTCGACGATCGGCAGCGCCCGCTCGAAGGCCACCCTGGCGCCCGCCAGATCGCCCTGCTCCCGCAGCACGTCGCCCAAGTTGTTGATGTCGGCTGGCGACGTTGGGGTGGTCCGGGCCCAAAGCTCGCCTCGTCGATCCGGAGCGCCCGCTCGAAGGCCGCCCTGGCGCCCGGCAGATCGCCCAGATCCTTCAGCACTCTGCCCAGGTTGTTGACGTCGGCGGCGACCTCGGGGTGGTCCGGGCCGAAGCTCGCCTCGTCGATCCGGAGCGCCCGCTCGAAGGCCGCCCTGGCGCCCGCAAAGTCGGCCACCATGCGCAGGTGATAACCGAGCTCGTTGAAGAGGCCGCCGGCGTGCTCGCTGCCTGCCTCCGCTGCCTGCTCGGCCACGAATCGCAGCTGCGGCTGCCAGGCGAGCAGCGGCGCCGGATAGCCGGCCGCATTGAGCCTGGCCGCCTCGGCGAAGACCGCCGCCTCGACCCGGCCACGATGCTGTCCGGCATCGCCCGCCGCGCTGCGGACGAACGCCGCCAGCAGGCGGTGCAGCACCAGGGCGCCGCTTCCCTCCTCCGCGATCAGGCCCAGCTCCCGCAGCCGCGCGAGGCCATCCTCGAAGCGCAGGGCCGCGGGATCGTCCGCGCCGTCGACCCCGGCGCTCGCCCGCAGCAGCGAGCGCGGGATCGTCTCCCCGGGCGCGAACCAGGCCGCCCGCGCCAGGGTCACGAGCGCGATCTCGTCGATCGCGTCGGCCGGCTGCAGCCGGTCGTAGCTCAGCGCGAAGGTGCGGGCGACGTGCTGCTCGTGGCCGGTCGGCGACGCGCCCTCGATCGTGAGCGAGCGATGCTCGAGCAGGTCGGGTTGCCGCACCGCTTCGAGATACGCTTTCGGCGCACCGGATGGCGCGTGCCGGTAGCGCGCGAGAAAGCTGCCGGCCAGATGCAGCGCCAGCGGCAGATCGCCCAGCTCGGCGGCAATCGCATCCGACAGGGGATCGTCCGGCGCCAGGTCCGGCCGGTGCTTGCGCAGCAACGCCAGGCTCTCGGAGCGGGCGAGCACGCCCAGAGACACTCCGCGCACCCCCAGATGCAGGCTCCAGATGTTGCGGCGGCTGGTCGCCAGCACCCGGCACCCACCGCCACGCGGCAGCCACGTCTCCAGGACCCTCTCGTCCTCGCAGTTATCGAAGATCAGCAACCGCGGGAGCTCGCCGTGCCAAGCCGAGGCCACCAGGCTGACCTGGCCGTCAAGCGGCAGGTTCGTGAAGTCGGCGTGGAGGTTGAGGTTCCGGCCACAGGTCGCGATCTCCGCGGGGATCGCATTCGGATCTTCGCAACCCAGCCAGAACACGCCGCCCGCGAAATACTGACCGTAGCGATAGGCGAACTCGCTGGCCAGCTGGCTCTTGCCGATCCCGCCCAGCCCGGTCACTGCCGTGCTCTGTCCGACCGCCGCCGTGCCGCCTTCTTTCAGCGCCGAGGCGAGCGTCCCGAGGTCAGCTTCACGGCCCACGAACAGCGCATTGCGGCGCAACGGCATCCAGGATCCCGGCGGCAGACCCGCTGGTGCCGGGACCACATCTAGCGGTAGTTCCTGGAGCCGCGTCGTCGCCGCTGCCATTTCCTGGGGAGCGATCGCCGCAGGCGCCGCGGCCTGATACACCTGTGTGATGTTGACCGTAGCCACACCACCGTCGGCGGCCTGCGCGATGCCCGAGCCGCGCGCCGACTGAGCGTTGGCACCTGGCTCCGACATGGGTCTGCCTCGTGGGCAGGCTATTCTTTGCGGTTGACGATAACCTTGGCCGTGCCGCCCCGGTCCGCCTGTGCGATGTAGCTGCCGATCGCAGACTGAATGTGCTGCTGCGCGTCCGCCGGGAGTTCCTTGAGCTTGGCCAGGACGGCCTCAGCAGCGGCGATCAGCTCCTGATCCTGGTTGGCGCCCGCCTTGACCGCCTCCTTGCCTATGGTCTCTTTCCAGCCGGCGGACTCCGGATCCTGTTCCAGCTTCTCGACCGCCTCGACCACCTTGCTGTCGCCGCCGAACTTACGCTTCAGCAGCGCTTTCAGGCCCGCATAGGCGTCGCCGATAGCCTTCTTGGAGGTGTCGGTCAGGCCCGCCGTCGCGCCGGCAGCAATCGCCGCCAAAATCGCCATGGCGACGGGTTCCATCGTCCCCTCCCCGAATGACCAACGGGCTCATCGCCTCAGGATAGGTTTCAATCAGCCCGGAGCGACATATTGCGGTTTCTTGGCGCCGATGCCAAGCGGCGCGTGGCGTGGCCCAACGATCATTGACCGATATGTGTCAGATATGACACCATGCTGCCATGGATCGCGAGATTGCCTGGGTCAATGCCGCGCGCAGGGCGTTCGAGCAGTTCCCGATCGCTGTGCAGAGGCGGATGGCCAGGGCGCTCGATGTCGCCGCACGCGGTGAGATGGCGGAGATCGCCAAGCCGTTGCGTGGGCTCGGAAGCGGGGTGTTCGAGATCGCGCTCGCCTATCGGACGGACGCCTGGCGCGCCGTCTATGCCGTGAAACCAGGTGCGGCGGTCTGGGTGGTGCATGCTTTCCAGAAGAAATCGAGGACGGGCATCAAGACGCCCAAGCAGGACATCGAGCTGATCCGGCAGAGGTTGCGCCGGTTGCAGGAGGAACGGTGATGAGCGAAGGCGATGATCTCGAGATCGTCCGGGGCAGCGGCAACGTGTTCCGCGACCTTGGCCTGGCCGATGCTGACACCGAGCAGATGAAATCGGCTCTGGCCGCCGAGATCCTGAAGGCGATGCGCGAGGGAGGGCTCACCCATGCGGCCGCGGCCGAGCGGGCCGGGGTGCAGCGCGCGGACATCTCGCGGATCTGCAAGGTCGACCTCGACCGCTTCACCATCGACCGCCTGGTGCGGATCCTGAACCGTCTCGACCGCCGGGTCGAGCTGGTGGTGACCGCCGTCGCGCCGCGCGTCGTGGCCAGGGAAAAGCAAGCCCTATGAGTGGGCTTCTAGTGGGCAGGGCGGCCCGGGGGTTCGGCGATCGGATCAGCCCGGCTGGCGCGGCTCGGGCTTCGGGCGGGCCGCGCCGGCGGGGCGGGCGCGAGGCTCAGTGAGCGGGGTGCGGGATCGCATCCCAGGCGCCGCGCCAGGCGATCTTGTCGATGTCGCCGGGGCCGATCCCGAGGTCGTAGAGCTCGCGGTGATTGTGCTGCAAAAGCTCGTTGCGCAGTTCCCGAAAGACGCGCCAACGGCTGAGCCAGTCACGGACATAGTTCAACATAGCACACCTCCATTCGTAGGAGTGGCAACCCATCTTGTCCGTCACCGTCCTATGTGAGGCGGTGGGCGGCCGGCACCAGGGCTGATGCTGCATTGCAGCATTGCGCGAACGCGCAGCCCCCTTGCGACCGGGCTGAATGGGTTCCGAAGGTCGCGCGCACGGCGGGAGCGGAGATGTACACGGGCGGCAAGGATCGCTAGGGTCGCCCTCAGGCCGAGCTTGAGGAACCGCCCCATGATCATCGATTCGCACGCGCACGTCTTCGAGAAGTGGTCGGGGGCCTGCGGCCTGCCCTCGCGCGCGCTGCACTGGCGCTATATCCAAAAGAACCTGTGCCGCCCGGCCGCCAAGGTGTTCCGCGCCCGCGACGGGGCGGCGTCGGAGGCGGCGCATCTGTTCCGGCCCGGGACCAATGGCTGGGACGGCCTGCGCGACGACATCGATTTCCGGGTCGGGCCTTATGGCCGGATCGAGTTCACGGTCGCGGGCGAGGACCATTACGTCCAGTACATGCCGGTCGCGATGGCCGAGATCGAATCGACGCCCGAGTCCATGATCACCCAGATGAACGCGGCCGGGGTCGACCACTGCGTCCTGCAGGCAGGATTTACTTACGGTTACATGAACGACTACAATGCGCTGGCGCAGCGACAGTATCCGGAGCGGTTCACCGGCCTGCTGCACGTCGACGAGGCGCGGGCCGATCAGGATCATTGGCTGGCGGAGGCCGGGCGCGCGATCGGGCAGCTCGGGCTCAAGGGCCTGTTCTACCAGCTCGAGCACTTCAGCCGCTACGGCTTCGACGTCTGGTTCGACGATCCGCGCTTCGAGGCGTTCTGGAGCCTGATCGACCGGCATGGACTGCCAGTGATCTTCGAGATCACGGCGATCCCGGGCTACGACCGGGCGTCCTGCGTCGAGATTTTCCGGCGCCTTGCGGGCCTGATCGAGCGCTGTCCGAACGTCACCTGGATCTTCGGGACGGCGCCGCCGCCGCAGTTCTTCGCGAGCGACGGGCGCTGGCAGTTTCCGGAGCCGGTCGAGCGGGTCTACCGGCACGACAACGTCCTGCTCGAGGTCTGCTATCCGATCACCTGGGGCGGGATCTGGGACTATCCGTTCCCGGAGGCGCAGGTGCTGATCCGCGGGCTGCGCGATCTGTTGGGCGCAACGAAGCTGGTCTGGGGCTCGGACATGCCGAACGTCGAGCGGTTTTGCACCTATAAGCAGAGCCTGGACTACGTCCGCCGCCACTGCGGCTTCCTCGCGGCGGGCGAGCTGGACCAGGTCCTGGGCGGCAACCTCGCCCGGGTCTTTGGCCTGCGGGCGTAGGCTCGCGGTTCCAGACCGGAACGCGGGAAGCCGACCGGATCGGGCCATGCACGGAGCCATCGCAGGTCGCGTTCGACCATGGCGTGGCGTACTGGGTCGGCGAGGCTACGGCCGAGGGCTACGCCTAAGATGCGGCAGCCGTCGCCTCGTGACCATCCGTGGCCGCGAGGTGGTGGTCTTCAACGTCGGCGGCGAGTATTTCGCCCTGCTCGACCGCTGCCCGCATCAGGGCGGCAGCCTCAGCCGGGGCAAGCTCACCGGGCTCGTCGAGGCGAGCGCGCCCGGCGAGGTCCGCTATACCCGCCGCGGCGAGATCATCCGCTGCCCCTGGCACGGCTGGGAGTACGACCTGCGCACCGGCCGGTCGTGGTGCGATCCCGCGCGCCTGCGGGTCAAGAACTACCCCGCCACGACCATGCCCGGGACCGAATTGGTCGAGGGTCCCTACACGGCGGAGACCTTCGAGGTCGCGGTCGAGGACGACTACGTGGTGGTCGAGGTCTGACCCGCTCCCGGCTGCCCCGATCGAGATCCTGCACGGCTTGCAACGAGAGCCGCGCTCGTGGCCGCCGACATCACCCCGACGGCCGCGGCAAAGCGGCTCAGCCAGGCCTTTAAGACGTGGCTCTCTGGAGCCGCTTCGGGTACCTTCCCTACAACAGTCGGGGTCATAGGGGGAGGCGGCGCGGTGAATCACGTGACGGGCGCGACCGGAACGGTCGGGCGAGCGCTGGTTGGCAGGCTCTCGAACCGCGTTGCGCCCTACCCGTGCACGATCCTCAGGCCGCCCGCGTGGATGCAGAAAGTCGTCAGCTCGTCGGCCGATCGCTGGCCGCCTGAGCGCGCGCCGACGTGACGCGGACCGCCCGGCTGTGCGCCGCGCTCCTGGCTGCGGCGTTGCTTGCGAATTGCGCCTCGCCCCAGCTGACGCCGTTCCTGCCGGGCCCCGAGACCGCCCGGCCGGCCCTGATCGAGAGCAGCCTCGGTGAGTTCGAGAACTTCGACCAGCGGCCCCGACCGGCTTCCCGGACCACGGGCGAAGAAGCCAACTACCGGATCGAGGCCCTTGCGCTGCCCTCGGTCGGGGAGAACGGTCAGCCCGGCAATCTGATCACCGCCCGCTACTACCAAAGCAAGCGCGCGGGCGCCAAGCCGCTGGTCATCGTGCTGCCGATCTGGGGCATGCAGACCTATCCCTCCGGTATCATCTCAACCGCGATCAACACCATGCGGGCTTATCCCGCCAACACCATGTCCGAAGGCCTGCGGGCAAACAGCGCGGGCGCGGTCAACGTCCTGCAGATTCTGGCCGAGGGGCCGCTGTTCGACATGCAGGCGATCGGCAAAGCCCGCGACCAGGCGGAGTTCCGCCGCATGCTGCGCCAGATGGTCGGCCGCTTCGTCGACACCGTGATCGACATCCGGCGCGTGGTCGATTGGGCGCAGAGCCAGCCCGACATCGATCCGGACCGGATCGCCCTGATCGGCTTCAGCATCAGCGCCCTGGTGGGCAGCGTCGTGATCGCCAACGAGCCCCGGCTGGCGGCCGGCGTTTTGATGATGGGCGGCGCCGATCTGCATCAGATCCTGGCCGCCTGCAACCAGGAGATCGAGGACGCGCGCGAGAGCGTCCTCAAACGCTTCGGCTGGTCGCTCGATCAGTTCAAGCGCGCGCTCGAGCCGGCCTTGGCGGTGATCAACCCGGCCCGCTTCGCCGGCATGGCGGACCCGAGCCGGGTCCTGATCATCGAGGCGGGCAACGACACCTGCGTGCCGGAGAGCGCGCGCGAGCGCTTGTGGCGCGCGTTCGGGCGCCCGGAACGGATCACCTACCCCTATGATCACCGGATGACCTTCCTCGAGATGACCTTTCTCGGCCGCTATGACGTCGAGCACCAAGTCTATCGCTTTCTCGACCAGAAGTTCGCCGAACCCCGCGGCAACCTGCTGCTGACCCAGGGCGCCGGGCAACCACCACGCGGAATTGCTCCTCGCTGGGGTCCGCCAACGTAAGTCATGCGCAGCGTGCCAATCGTTGTCTCCTCCACACAGCGTCGCGCTTGGTCCTGAAGGATAACGGTGCGGAGACCAGGTATCGTCCTTGGCGCATTTTGAGATATCATCTTTCCTCGGGCTTCTATTGTTCTCGATGCAAGAGCAGTGCTCCCGGCAACCGTTCCTGAGCAGAAAAGGCGTCATGGATCCTGACGCAATCGTCAAGACAAGATGAAGAAACGATGAGGAAATGATGAAGGCAAGATGAAGCAGCGCGGGCGCGAGGGTGCAGGCTTGCCCTTGGCTGCGTGCCCGGGCTATTGATTGGCGCGGACCGCTGCGGCGCGGCCGCGCGGGCAACCCCCCAGGGAAAAGGAAGGGCGAATGTCGGCTCGACGAGGGATACGGGGCAGGATCGGATGCGCAGGGGTGCTGGCGGTGCTGGCAGCTGTCGCGACCGGCGGCGCCGCGCAGGCGGCGCAGAAGATGCAATTCTGGAATATGACCGGGGAGACGGTCGATCAGCTGTACCTGGCACCCGCCGGGACGGACAAGTGGGGCCCCAACCAGTGCCTCAACGACGAGGACAAGACGGTCGATGCGGACGAGCGGCTGCTGCTCAAAGGCGTTGCTCCCGGGCAGTACGACGTCAAGCTGCACGACGTCAAAGGCCGGAGCTGCCTGGTCAAGAACGTCGAGGTCAAGGCTGGCGGCAAGTACGCCTTCTCGATCGAAGAGAAGGAGCTGACCGACTGCAAGCAGTAGTGGCCGGGGCGGGGGCCGGTCGGATCTGGCGTGCGGGCGGGGGCCTGCGATCAGGCAGTGCCACCCCGTCGTCGCCAGGACCGGCGCGCGGACCGGATTCCCGTCCACCCGCGACCCGGCGGTTGGTCTGATCCCGCCGATCCGTGGTCGGTCGGCAACGCTCTGCTGGCAGGTCGAGCAAACCCGGACTCCGCGCGTCGCCAGGGCGGCGCGTGCCGGCCGGTACGACGCACATGACGTCGCAGTTGCCCGGTGGTAAAGGGGAGGCGGGCAGCGAGCGGGGAGTGGGCGATGCCGTTCTGGCAGAGGCTGGTGATCACCGTGGTCGCCATGCTGGCGGTCAGCTTCGTGGTCGGGCTGATCTGGCAGGCTCTGCTCGGCTTTGCCCTGCCGAGCTACGTCGCGGGCATGATCGGCGGCCTGACCGCGTTGCCGGTCTGGGAGTTCCTGCGGCGGGTCGGGCCGAAGCGCGCGAAGACCGAGCCGCTGGTGTAGCGATGAAGCCGGGCAAGCCGGGTCGACGTCCGCCGGGTGTCGGCTCGCCGCAGGTGCCGGAGGGCCGCAGGCGGCCGACGCCCAAGCAGAACCCGAAGCTCGTGGACCAGACCCGCAAGCGGCTCGGCAAGCACTACGCGAGCAAGTACCAGACCATGCGTCGCGGCTGAGCCGTTCCCGCCGGCGCCCGGCTCGTGCTAGACCTGAAGTCCGGAACAACGGAGGCCAAGGGTGAGACGGGCCGGGCATCCGAAGAGCTCTGCCTACGAGCAGGGGCTGGACCCAAACGCCGCGAACCATGCGCCGCTGACGCCGATCAGCTTCATCGAGCGCGCGGCCGACGTCTGGCCGGGGCGGACCGCCTGGATCCATGGCGACATGCGCGCGAGCTATGCCGCCTTCCGGGCGCGCGCCCGGCGGCTCGCGGCGGCGCTCGCCGGGCGCGGGGTCGGCCCCGGCGATACGGTTGCGGTGATGCTGCCGAGCGTGCCGGCGATGCTGGAGGCGCATTTCGGCGTGCCGATGGCGGGCGCGGTGCTCAACAGCATCAACATCCGGCTCGAGCCGGAGACGATCGCCTACATCCTCGGCCATGGGCAGGCCAGGGTGCTGCTGACCGACACCGAGTTCGCGCCCGCCGTCAAGGCCGCTCTGGAGAAAGTTCGGCCGCCACCGCTGGTGGTCGACGTGGTCGACCGGCAGTACCGGGGCGAGGGCGAGCGGCTGGGCGAGCTCACCTACGAGGAGCTGCTGTCGGAGGGCGACGAGGGGTTCGAGCCGCTCTATCCGGCCGACGAATGGCAGGCGATCGGCCTCAACTACACCTCGGGCACGACCGGCCAGCCCAAGGGCGTCGTGGTCCACCACCGGGGCGCCTATCTCGCTGCGGTCGGCCAGACCCTCGCCAATGACATCGGGTTGCATCCGGTGCTGCTCTGGACCCTGCCGATGTTCCACTGCAACGGCTGGGCCTTCACCTGGAGCGCGACCCTGCAGGCGGGCACGCATGTGTGCCTGCGACGCGTCGATGCCGGCGCGATCTATGCGGCGATTGCGGCGCATCGGGTCACCCATCTGTGCGGCGCGCCGATCGTCATGAACCTGATCGCCAACGCTCCGGATGCGCTGCGCCGGCCGTTCGGGCACCGGGTCCAGGCGATGACCGGCGGCGCCGCCCCGCCGGCCGCGGTCCTCGAGAAGCTGACCGCGCTCGGCATCGACATGGTCCACCTTTACGGCCTGACCGAGTGCTACGGGCCCGCCTCGGTCTGCGCCTGGCAGGAGGCGTGGGACGCCTTGCCCGCGGACGAGCAGGCTGCGTTTCAGGCCCGCCAGGGCGTGCGCTACCCGAACCTCGAGGCGCTCGAGGTCATCGAGCCGCAGACCATGCGGCCGGTGCCGCGCGACGGTGCCGCGATCGGCGAGATCATGCTGCGCGGCAACACGGTGATGAAGGGCTATCTCAAGAGCCCGGCGGCCACCGGGGAGGCGTTCCGCGGCGGCTGGTACCACACGGGCGATCTCGCGGTGATGCACCCCGATGGCTATTGCGAGGTCAAGGACCGCGCCAAGGACATCATCATCTCCGGCGGCGAGAATATTTCGTCGATCGAGGTCGAGGGCGCGCTCTACCGCCATCCCGCGGTCCTGGAGGCGGCGGTGGTCGCCAGGCCCGATCCGAAATGGGGGGAAAGCCCCTGCGCCTTCGTCACCCTCAAGGACGGCGCCGAAGCCACCGCCGACGGTCTGATCGCCCACTGCCGCGGCATCCTCGCCCACTTCAAATGCCCGAAGACCATCATCTTCGCGGAGCTGCCCAAAACCTCGACCGGCAAGATCCAAAAGCACGTGCTGCGCGCCCAGGCGCGGGCACTGTGACCCTGCTCTGTCGGGGCCGCATCCTTCGGCCCAGGGCAGCGACCATGGCGACTCGCCGGAACCCCGGCCCCATGAGGTTTGCCTGCGGCGCAGGGCGGGGCTATATACGGGCGCAGGGCGCGCGTAGCTCAGCCGGATAGAGCGCTTGCCTCCGGAGCAAGAGGTCGTGGGTTCGAGTCCCGCCGTGCGCACCAGCCCGCTCCGATCCCGGCCTGCTGGCCGGAGCAAGGCAATCGCCGTCACGCGGCAATAGTGCCCGCGTCGGCCGGTCCGTGACGCGGCCGCCGCCGGGCAGCGCGTTCCCGCCCGGGCGGCGCCAAGCTCGAAGCTTCGAGCCGGAGCCCGGACCCCATGCGCATCGCCAGCGTCCTCATCGGCCTCCTGGTCGGCTCGAGCGCCGCCGGGCTCGAGCCGGCGCCCGGGATCTATCATTACCGCATCCACCACCAGATCTTCGGCGACATCGGCGAGCATCAGATCCAGGTGAGCCGGGAGGCGGGCAGGGTGGTGGTCGAGCATTCGGCGCATCTCGCGGTCAAACTTCTGACCTTCACCGCCTTCGAGCGCCAGTCTCACTACCGCGAGGTCTGGGAGGGCGAGCGCCTGATCGAGTTCGACGGCGTGACGATCGACAACGGCGAGCGCTTCGAGGTCCGCGCCCGGGCAGAGGCCGACCAGCTGATCATCGAAGGCAGCGCCGGTCGATTCGAAGCACCGGCCACGACGACGCCGAGCCAGCCCTCGCTCGCCGGCGCGATCGCGCGTCGGACGACCTTCATGGACATCAGGACCGGCCGGCTGCTCGAGGGGCGCGTGACCCTTGCAGGGCACGAGACGCTGCAGCTTGCGAGCGGCCCGGTCGAGAGCGAGAGATACGAGGTCGCGGGCGATCTCGAGCATGTGGCCTGGTATGACGCGACCGGTGTCGTCGTGCAGTGGCGCCTGTGGCGCCAGGGCGCAGCGATCACGCTCACCCGCGACTCGTCCCTCCCGCCACCATAGTCACGCCCGACCCGCAACGTCCGAGTCGGCGGATGCACTTCCCGCGCGGTCGTCAGCATGCGATAGAGGTCGCGCACGATCGAAGGGCAATGCGCGAGCGCGCCGACCTGATGGGCAAAGAGACCACAACCGATCGCCCGCCTGGACCCCGCACGGGCTCGCCGGGCGCTTCGGTGGCCTGAGGCGATGCGCGGCTACTCGATCGCGGCGCTGATCCGCCACGCCGTCTCCGGCCACCGCCGATGGCCGCGCGCCTGGCGCGATCCCGAGCCGAAACCCGCCTACGACGTCGTCATCGTGGGTGGCGGCGGCCATGGCCTTGCGAGCGCCTACTACCTCGCCAGGAACCACGGCATCAGCAACGTCGCGGTGCTGGAGAAGGGCTGGATCGGCGGCGGCAACACCGGCCGCAACACCACGATCGTCCGCTCCAACTATCTGCTGCCGGCGAACGCGCTGTTCTACGAGCACTCGCTCAAGCTCTGGGAGGGCCTGAGCCAGGACCTCGGCTTCAACGTCATGTTCAGCCAGCGGGGCGTGCTCAACCTCGCTCATTCCAAGGCGCAGATGGACGCCTACGCCCGCCGCGGCAACGCCATGCGCCTGAACGGCATCGACGCCGAGCTGCTCGATCGCGAGCAGGTCCTGAAGCTCGTGCCCCTGCTCGACGGCTCGAAGGGCGCGCGCTTTCCGATCGAGGGCGGGCTCTGGCAAGGTCGCGGCGGCACCGCCCGCCATGACGCGGTCGCCTGGGGATTTGCCCGCGCCGCCGACGCGCAGGGCGTCGACATCATCCAGAACTGCGAGGTTACGGGCTTCGAGCGCGCGGGCGAGCGGATCACCGGCGTCCTGACCACCCGCGGCCGGATCGCGGCCGGCAAGGTCGGGATCGCGGTCGCCGGCCACAGCGGGCAGGTCGCGGCGCTGGCTGGCCTGCGGCTGCCGATCGAGAGCCATCTGCTCCAGGCCTGCGTCTCGGAGCCGCTCAAGCCCGTCGTCGACACCGTCGTGACCTTCGGCGCCGGCCATTTCTACGTCAGCCAGTCGGACAAGGGCGGGCTCGTGTTCGGCGGCGATCTCGACGGCTATAATTCCTACGCCCAGCGCGGCAACCTGCCGATGATCGAGGACGTCGTGAGCTCCGGCGTCGCCATGATGCCCTGCCTGTCGCGCCTGCGCCTGGTGCGCCACTGGGCGGGCGTCATGGACATGACCATGGACGGCAGCCCGATCATCGCGAAGACGCCGCGCGAAGGCCTCTATCTGAACGGCGGCTGGTGCTACGGCGGCTTCAAGGCGACGCCTGCCTCGGGCTGGGTGTTCGCGCACACCATCGCGAACGACGCGCCGCATCCCCTGAACCAGGCGTTCTCCCTCGAGCGCTTCGAGACCGGCGCGCTGCTCGACGAGAAGGGCGCCGGGCCGACCCCCGGCTGGCATTGAGCGGCGCTCTGCTAATGACGGTCCTGGCGCGATGCTGATCCCCTGTCCGTTCTGCGGCCCGCGCGAGCACAGCGAGTTCGCCTACGGCGGCGATGCCACGGTCCGCCGGCCGCGGCAGGCCGAGCCCGCCTGGGGACCGGCCTGGCAGGCCTATGTCTACGAGCGCGCCAATCCGCGCGGACCCCATCAGGAGTACTGGCAGCACGTCGCCGGCTGCCGGCAATGGCTGGTCGTGACGCGCGACACGACTACCCACGAGGTCCTGGACAGCGCGCTGGCGGCAGCCCGGGCGGAGCGGGCCGCCGGATGAGCCAGCCGTTTCGCCTGGCCGAGGGCGGCCTGATCGACCGCGGCCGGAGCCTCCGCTTCAGCTTCGACGGCCGGGCGCTCGAGGGCCATCCGGGCGACAGCCTGGCCTCGGCGCTGCTCGCGAACGGCGTCCGCCTGGTCGGCCGGAGCTTCAAGTACCATCGTCCGCGCGGCATCCTGACCGCCGGCTCCGAGGAGCCGAACGCGCTCGTCCGCCTCGGCGAAGGCGCGCGAGCCGAGCCCAACTGCCGGGCAACCATGGCCCCGCTCCGGGATGGGCTGGCGGCCCTGAGCCAGAACCGCTGGCCCTCACTTGCGCTCGATCTGATGGCGCTGAACGGGCTGCTGAGCCCGATCTTCCCGGCCGGCTTCTACTACAAGACCTTCAAATGGCCGGCGGCGTTCTGGACCCGGGTCTACGAGCGCCTGATCCGGCGCGCCGCGGGCCTCGGCGACGCGCCGCTGGCGCCCGATCCCGATCGCTACGACAAGCGCCACGCCCACTGCGACGTCCTGGTGGTCGGCGGCGGGCCGGCGGGCCTCGCGGCAGCGCTCGCCGCCGGGCGCGCCGGCGCGCGCGTGATCCTGGTCGACGAGCAGACGCGCTTCGGCGGGCGCCTCCTGGCCGAGCGGCAGTGAGATCGAGGACGCCCCGGCGCTCGCCTGGGTCGAGCGCACCCTGGCCGAGTTCTCGACCCTGCCCGCCGTGACCCTCCTGCCGCGGACGACGGCGTTTGGCTACTACGACCACAACCTCGTCGCCCTGCTCGAAGAGCGGGAAAATTCCGGCGGCGCCGCGCCAGCGTCTCTGGACGGTCCGCGCCCGCGAGGTGGTGCTCGCGACCGGGGCGATCGAGCGGCCGCTCGCCTTTGCCGACAACGACCGGCCGGGGGTGATGCTGGCGGGCGCCGTCCGCACCTATCTCAACCGCTTCGCCGTGGCGCCGGGCACCAATGCCGTGGTCTTCACGACCGGCGACGACGCCTATCGGACCGCGCTCGATCTCGCCGTCGCGGGGGTGCGGGTGGCGGCCGTGATCGACGCCCGCAAGCCTGCGGACCATCCCCTGATTTCGACGCTGCGCAAGATCGGCATCGAGACGCTGGCCGGTCACGTGGTCACCCGGGCGCTCGGGGGCGGGCAGCTCGCGGCGGTCGAGGTCATGCGCCTCGAGCGCGGCGCGACCGCCGGGGCAGCGCGGCCGATCGACTGCGACCTCCTGGCGATCTCGGGCGGCTGGCAGCCCGCGATCCATCTGCACAGCCAGACCGGTGCCCGGCCGGTCTATGACCCGGAGCTCAAGGCCTTCCGGCCGGGCGAGCCGCGCCAGCGGGAACGGTCCGCGGGCGCCGCCGCGGGCCAGCTCACGCTCGGAGCCTGTCTCGAGACCGGCCTCCTGGCCGGCGCCGCCGCGGCGGCCGCCACCGGCCACGGCGACGGCGCGCCGCCGCCGGCACCCGCCTGCGAGCCCGAGCCCGCGCGCCCGGGGCTCGATCTCTGGGCGGTGCCGGCCCCGACCAGGCGCGGCAAAGCCTTCGTCGACTTCCAGAACGACGTGACGGTCGACGACGTGGCGCTCGCCCATCGCGAGGGCTACCGCTCGGTCGAGCACCTGAAGCGCTATACGACGCTTGGCATGGGCACCGATCAGGGCAAGACCGCCAACCTCACCGGCCTCGCGCTCATAGCCGGGCTCGAGGACCGGCCGATCGAAGTGGTCGGCACCACCACCTTTCGCCCGCCCTACGTGCCGGTGACCTTGGGCGCGCTCGCCGGCGCCGAGGTCGGCGCCCATTTCCGGCCGCTGCGCCTCACCCCGATGCACGACTGGCACGTCGCGGCCGGCGCCGAATTCATCGATGCCGGGCTCTGGCGGCGGACCCGCTACTATCCGCGCCCGGGCGAGAACCTGCTCACCGCCACCCTGCGCGAAGCGCGCGCGGTGCGCGAGAGCGTCGGCCTGGTCGACGTCTCGCCGCTCGGCAAGATCGACGTCCAGGGCCCGGATGCCGCCCTTTTCCTCGATCACCTCTACTGCAACCCGATCGGGCGGCTGGCGGTCGGCAAGGCGCGCTACAGCCTGATGCTGCGCGAGGACGGCATGGTCCTCGACGACGGCACCGTCTCGCGCCTGGCCGAGACCTCGTTCTACGTCACCACGACCACCGCCAACGCGGGGCCAGTGATGGCGCACATGGAGTTCCACCGCCAGGCGGTCTGGCCGGAGCTCGCGGTCGAGGTCACCAGCATCACCGACCAGTGGGCGGGCATGGCGCTTGCGGGGCCGAACAGCCGGGCGGTCCTGGCGCGCGCGGTCGAGGGCGCCGACGTCGGCGACGCCGCCCTGCCGTTCATGGGCGTCATGGCCGCGACCATCGCCGGCTGCCCGGTGCGCCTGTTCCGGATCAGCTTCTCGGGCGAGCTCGCCTACGAGATCCACACGCCCGCGGACTACGGCACGCGGGTCTGGCAGGCGCTGTTCGAGGCCGGCGCGCCCGAGCGCATCGTCGCCTATGGCACCGAGGCGATGGGCACGCTCCGGATCGAGAAGGGCCACGTCGCCGGCGCCGAGCTCGATGGCCGGACCACGCCCATGGATCTGGGCCTTGGCCGCCTGGCGAGCCGGAAGAAGGACTACGTCGGCCGCGCCGCCCTCGACCGGCCGGCCCTGACCGATCCGGCCCGGCCGCGCCTGGTCGGCCTGGTCGCCAAGGATCGCCGCTCGCCGATCCGGAGCGGCGCCCAGATCGTGGCCGATCCGGGAGCACAGCCGCCGGTCGCCATGCAGGGCCACGTCACCTCGGCCGACTTCAGCCCGACGCTGGAGCAGCCGATCGCCCTCGCCCTGCTCGCGAACGGCCCCGAGCGCAAGGGCGAGACGCTCTACGCCGCCTATCCGCTGCGCGGCGAGGCGACCGAGGTGATCGTCACCGAGCCGGTCTTCGTCGACCCCGAAGGCCGCCGGCTCCATGGCTGATCCAGAAAGCCCGTTGCCACGCCCATCGGCGCTGGGCGATCTGCTCGTCCAGCA
The DNA here is from genome assembly GCA_963757395.1 of uncultured Alphaproteobacteria bacterium. Classification (GTDB taxonomy): domain Bacteria; phylum Pseudomonadota; class Alphaproteobacteria; order Geminicoccales; family Geminicoccaceae; genus DATAOG01. Next base: position 543 of record CAVWRK010000014.1, on the reverse strand, counting down.
CCGGCCGGAGCCAGGCGCCAGGCAGCCCATGGTGCATCTGAGCGAGCCCTCCGCGCGCATGCTCTGGCAGATCGCCGCCTGGCGCGCGGGCGATGTCGCATCGCTCCGGGCGATCGCTGCCGAGCACCTCGGCCTGGCCTTGCCCGAAGCACCGATCGCGGCCGCCAAGGACGATGTCGTCGCGTTTCACATCGCACCGCGCCGCTGGTGGCTGGTGGCGCCCGCGGATGGCCAGCAACTCGACGCCGCCCTCGCAGACGCCCTGGCGGGGCGCGCGGCGCTGACCGACCTCAGCCACGCCCGGACCCTGCTCCGCCTCGTCGGCCCGGCCAGCCGGAGCACGCTCGAGAAGCTCTGCCGGATCGACCTGCACCCGTGGGCGTTCCCGCCCGGACGGGCCGTCCAGACGCCGCTCGGCCAGGTCGCGGCGCTGATCCACGCCGTCGACGCGGTCCCGAGCTTCGATCTCTACCTGCCGCGCTCGCTCGCGCGCAGCGCCGCGCAAGGCCTGATCGAAGCCGCGGCCGAATTCGGCCTCGCCCT
>CAVWRK010000013.1:0-625285 GCA_963757395.1 uncultured Alphaproteobacteria bacterium | reverse complement strand
TCGCGGTCGCGGCGCTGGCAGCGGTGCTCGGCGGCTGGAACCGCTATCAGCACGTCAGCCTGTCGGCCGACATCCTGTTCGCGCTGCGGCTCGATCTGTTCCGCCACCTGCAGCGGCTGCCGCCGACCTTCTACGCCCGCTGGCGGGGCGGCGACCTGCTCACGCGCCTCGATGGCGACATAGCCGAGATCCAGCGCTTCGCGGTCGACGCCCTGCTGGCCGCGATCAGCGCCACGCTCGGCCTGCTCGGCGCGCTCGCGCTGATGCTGGCCTTGTCCTGGCAGCTCGCCCTGATCGCCTTCGTGCTGCTGCCGCTGGAGCTTCTGTTCCTGCGCCGGATGCGGCCCCGGGTCGAGGCGACCACCCGGGCGCTGCGCGAACGCGGCAGCGATCTTGCGGCCTTCCTGATCGAGCGCCTGAGCGCCATGAAGCTCACCCAGTCGGTCGCCGCCGAGGCCCGTGAGGCCCACGGGCTCGATGCGCTCCAGGGCCGCTTTCGGCACGACCTTTTGCGCCAGCAAATGACGGGCTGGCTGACCGGCGCGGTACCCGGCCTCATGACCACCGCGAGCAATGCCGCGGTGTTCGTGTTCGGCGGCTGGCTCGTGATCGGGCACGCGCTCACGCTCGGCACGCTGATCGCGTTCACCGCCTACCTCGGGCGCGCGACCGGCCCGGTGCAGACCTTGCTCGGGCTCTACGTCGCGATCCAGCGCGCCCTGGTCAGCCTGCGCCGGGTCGCCGAGCTGCATCGCGAGGCGCCGGCCGTGGCGCCGCCCGCCTCCGCGAGGCCCCTCCCCCGGCGCGGCGGTGCCATCCGCCTCGAGCGGGTGCGCTTCGGCTACGGCGCGACGCCCGTGCTGACGGATGCGGATCTTGCCGTCGCCGCCGGCGAGAAGGTCGGCCTGATCGGCCTCTCGGGCGCCGGCAAGAGCACGCTGATCGACCTGCTCCAGCGCCACTACGACCCCGAGCGCGGACGCATCCTGCTGGATGGCGTCGAGCTGTCGGCGCTCGACCTTTTTGAGCTTCGCCGGCGGGTCGCCGTGGTCGCCCAGGACACGCTGCTGCTCAAGGGCAGCCTGCTCGACAATCTCCGCTACGCCGCGCCGGACGCGAGCGAGGCCGCGGTCCGCGAGGCGGCGCGCCGGGCCGAGATCGACGATTTCGCCGAGAGCCTGCCGGATGGCTATGCGAGCGACGTCGGCTCCGCAGGCAGCGCGCTCTCGGGCGGCCAGCGGCAGCGGATCGCGATCGCGCGCGCGCTCCTCCAGGACCCGCTGGTGCTGGTCCTGGACGAGGCGACCTCGGCGGTCGATCAGGCGACCGAGGCCAGGATCATCCGGGCGATCGACGCGCTGTTCGGCGACCGGACGCGGCTCGTGATCAGCCACCGCCCGGCGACGCTCCTGGACGTCGATCGGCTGATCGAGCTCGAGGACGGTCGCCTGCTCGAGCGGCCGCGCGTCGCATGAGCGCAGGGATCACCGTCGGCCTGCTGGACAGCGGCATCGCGGTCGCGCTCTCCGACCGGATCGCCGATTGCCGATGCTTCGTCGATGCGCCCGCGACCGCCGACCCTCGCGGTCACGGCAGCACCATCGTCCGCATCATCCTGCACCATGCGCCGGACGTCCGTCTGCTCGCCGCCGACGTGTTCGGCGCGCGCGATCGCACGACGCCGGAAGCGGTGGCAGCGGGCCTGGACTGGCTGCGGGTGGAAAAAGTCCGGATCGTCAACCTGAGCTTCGGTCTGCGCGAAGATCGCGCCGCGCTGCGTGGAGCGATCGAAGCGGCGCTCGCCGCGGACATGGACCTGCTCGCCGCGACGCCGGCGCGCGGCGCTCGGGTTTTTCCGGCCGGCTATCCGGGCGTGATCCGCGTGACCGGCGATGCCCGCTGCGCAGTCGGAGAAATCTCGGCGCTCGGCGGCCGGCCGGCCGATTTCGGCGCCTGTCCCCGGGGGCTCGAGGGGGAGGCGGGTGGCGCATCTTTCGCGGTCGGCCACGTCAGCGGGCTGCTCGCGGCGCGACTGGCAACGGGTTGGCTCGACCCGAGGGCGGAACTCGCGCGGCTCGCGCGCTTCCATGAGCCCGAGCGCCGACTTGCCTGAAGCGTTGGCGCGCTGGCTCGGCTGCTGGTGGCTGCAGGCGCTCCCGCTGGCGGCGGTCGCCTGGCGGCTCGGGGCGCCCGCCGAGCGCGGCCTCGTCGGACTCGCGTTCGTACTGGCACTGACCTCTTTGGCGGCACGCCGCCAAATCCTAACCAGCGCCGTCGCGGGCCTGCTGGTCGCAGCCAATCTCTGCCTGACCCTGCACCTCGTCTCGGACGACTTCGTCTATCACTACGTCTGGCTGTACAGCGCGCCCGAGCTGCCAGCCTATCTCAAGCTCGCAAATCTCTGGGGCGGCGACGAGGGGACGCTCCTCTTCCTGGCCGGCCTGCTGGCGGTCGCCGCGACGCGGCTGCCTGGCGGTTCGAGCTGCGCCCAGGCCGGCGCGCTGATCAGCGCCGCCTGGTTCGCGGCCGGCGCGCTCCTCTGGGACCCGTTCGCGCTCACGCCCGCGGCCGACCTCGCGCGGCTTTCGAGCCAAGGCATGAACGCGCATCTCGTGAGCCCCTGGATGGCGCTGCATCCGCCGCTCGTGTTCGGCGCCTATGTGCTGTTCCTTGCGCCAGTCGGCGGCGCGCTGCAGGCGCTGGCCGGCGGGCCGGATGACTGGGCGCGCGATGCCCAGCGCTGGCTGCGCAACGGCTGGCTGGTGCTCTCGGCCGGGCTCGCCGTCGGCATGTGGTGGGCCTACGAGGACTTCACCTTCGGCCAGTTCTGGCACTGGGACCCGGTCCAGACCAGCGTCTTCATGGTCTGGTGCCTGGCCTGCGCCGAGCTGCACGGGCTTGGCCGCTACCGCGCGCAGCGCCGGTTCGCGCGCAGCGTGCCGCTGCTCGCCGGCGCGACCGGCATCGCCGGCCTGGTCTCGATGGCGATCACCAGAAGTGCCGTGCTCGCCTCCTCGCACCGCTACATTGGGGCAAGCTCGCAACTGCTGCTGCTCGCCGGCGCCGGGCTGCTGGCTGGCGCCACCTTGGCGGCGCTGGCGCTCGGGTGGCGAAGGCAGAGGCGTGCTAAGGAGCTGCCGGCGGGCGAGCCGACCGTTCTCCTGACGATCGCGATGCTGGGCTTCACGGCTGCGGCCGCGGTTGCCGCCGGCTGCCTGATCGAAGCCCTGCTCGGCGCCTGGCTCGGCTGGCCGCGGCCGGCGAGCCTGAAGCCGTTCTTCGAGACTTTGACCCGCTGGACGCGCGCGGGCGAGTTGCAGGCGCTGCGCGCCGCCTTTGCCCAATGGGACGTCGACCGCTATGCCGCCAACGCCTGGCTGGCGCCGATCGCAACCCTGCTGGCGCTGGCCGCCGGCCACTACTTCCTGCCGCTCGGCAACCGGACCGCGCGCTGGTCGGTCACCGCCGGGGTCGCGGGCCTCGCGCTCGCCGTCGCGATCTGGCTGCGCCCGCTCGGCCGCCTGTTCACCGGCACCGGCTTCACCTCGTCCTCGACGGTCGCGATTTTTCCCAGGCTCGACGTCCTGGTCGTCGCCTCGCTCTATCTGCTGATCTCGGTGCTGGTCTGGAGCGCCGGCGCCGCCCGGCGGAGCGCCATCGAGGGTCGCTTCTGGCGCTACGGCCTGCCGCTCGCCCTGATCCACGGCGGCGTCACGCTGGCGCTGCTCGGCGGCAGCGCGGCCACGATCCTTGATTCCTACGCCCAGAAGATGATCATTTGGCCGGATGGCTTCGGTCAGCCGATCCGCCTGCCCGACGGCTTCACGGTCAGCGTCCACCTGGAGGACGAGGCGATGGCGCCCGATGGCGCGCGCGGCGGCGGCTTCCGCTCGATCGCCCGGGTCAGTTGGGAGCTCGCCCAGGACGGCCGGGTGATCGAGAGCGAGCAGGGGCACAGCGTCTATCGGGACGATCGGCCGCCCGCGGCTGGCGACCGAGGCCCGGTCCGACTGATGTGCGAGATCCTCGACTACCGCTACGCCCGCTACGCCAGCGGGGCGACCCAGATGATCCACCCGTTCATCCACCGGGGCCTCTTGCGGGACGTCCAAGTCTGGCTACCAGCGATCGACTACGCCGCCGGCCTCGCCACGGGCGGCGCTTCATCCGCGGCCACCACCCGGCAGGTCACGACGGTGCCGGTCGTGCTCAAGGTCTATCCCCTGATCAGCCTGCTCTGGATTGGTCTGGCACTGGCCCTGCTCGGCGCGCTGATCCGGCGCTTTGCCGCCTGAGCGCCTCTTCGGTATGCGCGGCACCGTCGTCAGATAAGGTTCGGCGAATTTTGCGCGCGCACAGGCTATGATCCCGGCAACCAGCGCATAGAGGTAACCGGTGGACGTCCGCGCTTGGCTGGAGAGCCAAGGTCTTGGCCAATATGCCGGAGTATCAGACGTGACCATCTTGCGTACGCTCACGGCGGACGATCTGAAGGAGCTCGGCGTCGCTTCGATGGGCCACCGCAAGATCCTGCTCGCGGTGATCGCCGCTCTCGGCTCGGACGACGGTTCCTCGCCGCCATCGGCCCACGCGGCGCCCGAGGCTTATACCCCGGCTATCGGGCCGAGCGGATCCTCGGCGCGCGCACCGCCCTCGAAGGCGAGCGCAAGCAGGTCACGGTGCTGTTCGCAGACGTCAAGGGTTCGCTCGCCCTGATCGAGGTCGTCAAAACGCTCGCGCAGCACTTCGAGCAGGCCACTGTGTGGCCAAAGGCCATCGAATACTGGCTACGCGCGGCGGCCAAAGCCAAGCAGCGCTACACCTATCCGACCGCGCTGGAGTTCGCACGCAAGGCCCAAGAGATCACCGAGCGCGATCCGGCGCGCGAAGCCCTGCGCGTGCAGGCGCTTGAGCTGCAGGGCGATCTGTACAGCCTGACCGGTGAGCTCGAGATCGCCAATCAGAGCTATGATGCCGCGATCGCGCTGGCCGCTGCCACCAACGGGCGCCAACGCACCGAGAGCAAGCGGCATCGAGCCGCGCTGGCGTTCCGCGATGGTGCCCGGATCGCCTACTACCTGCACGGCGAGGGCGACGAGACCCTATTGTTCGTCAATCCGGTCGTCTACGGCCTCGAAGTGTTTCAGCCGATCGTCGAGCGGCTGTGCCAGGAGTTCCGCATCGTCACCATCGACCCGCGCGGCACCGGCGGATCGGACCCCATGCAGCGCCCGTATGGCCTCACTCAGCACGCGCTCGACGTGCGCGCGGTGATCGAGCAGGCCGGAGTCGCCCCCGTCACCGGCGTCGGCATCTCACGCGGCAGCAATCTCCTGGTCCGACTCGCCTATGGGCATCCGGGACTCGTGCGCCGGCTAGTGCTGATCGGCGCGCCGACCGACATCGGGACCAGCGATCCGCTACCATATCGGCCGGGTCTTCTCCGAACCCGATGTGGTAGATCTGGCGGCCCGCCGGGCACTCAAATGGGTCGACATGCCGCGCGACACGATCCTCAGCTTCTATGACCGCGACCCCGAGATGGACATCAGACCACTGCTGTCCGCGATCCGGGTGCCGACTCTAGTCGCTCACGGTACCGACGACCGGCAAGTGCCGTTCGCGGCCGCCGAATACCTGGCCAAGCATATTCAGGGCGCGCAGCTCTAGCCTTTCAGAGGCAACGGCCATGTGCCGCTCTTCACCGCGACCCAGGAGTTCTGCGAGCTGCTTCGCCGATTCGTCCGCACCAGCGCCGTGGAGTCGTGACTTTGCCGACTCCGCTGATTTTCTGGGCGGCTGCGCGGCAAACCGAGGCACCGGAGCTCGCCCGGTCGCGCGGGCAGGATGCAAGTCACGCCGCCCGCTGCTGAGCGGCCAGCTGCCGGTGGCTGTCAGGGCGGTGGTTTTGGTGCGCAGCCCGTCGACGTACTGCCGGACCTCGCGCCCGTCCCAGACCCGGGCAAGCGTGTGCCAGCCGGCGGTGATGTGTCGACGCGGAGCTGGCGCTTGCGCCGGCCTCCGGCCCCACGGTGCTGAGCCCTCCGATACCAACTCGTGCCCTGCCTGGCCCCCGCCGCCTTGTCTGTCGCGCTGGAACGGTTCATAGTTACCTCTTAGAGAACCAGCATCTGGGAAACCGGGGTAGCTGATGCGGAGCGGACCAGTCTGCCGGTCAATGGCTTCGCAGTTCTCCGACGCGCATCGCTGCCGTCAGCGCACACGTCTAAAAGACAAAACGGGAGGGTCCCATGAGGCTCAAGTTGGTCACAGCCGCGATTCTGCTCACGGTCAGCGGCGCAATGGTGGGAAGTCCGGCTAACGCTCAGGACACCAAGCTGAAGTTCTATGTGAACTTCATCGGTGGCCCAGAAATTCAATTCTTCGCCGTGGTGAAGCGCGGTGTAGAGGATGCAGGCCACGATCTGGGGGTCGAAGCCGTCTACAGCGCACCAAAGTGTTGCGATATCAACTTGCAGGCGCAGGTTCTCAAGTCGGACGTCGCCGCAAAGCCCGATGGCCTTGCCGTCGAATTCAATGATCCGAAGGCGTTGAGCAAACCGATCCTGGATGCGCTCGATGCCGGGATTCCGGTGATCCTGGTGAATACCCAGAACTTCGCCGAGGAAAGCGATCCACGGATCAAGGCTTTGGCCTACGTCGGTCAGGACGAGTTCAACTCGGGCGCCAAGGTCGGCGCCGGTCTGCTGCCCCACCTGAAGCAGGGTGCCCGCGTCGTCTGCCAGAACCCGGGTCCGGCGCAGATCGTGCAGACCGTGCGCTGCGACGGGCTGCGCAAGTTCCTGGAAGCGAAGATCGGCGCCACCGTCGACACGCTGGTCAACACCGCATCGACGCCGAGCCAGGGCTTCGCCGTTCTCGATGGCTACATGCGCAAGAACAAGGATACCGCGGCGATCGTCAGCCTGAACCCCGAGACGGGGACGATCGCCTGCCAGTGGGTGTCCAAGAACGACGCCAAGGGCAAGGTCGTTCTCGGCGGCTACGACGTCTCGCCTGCGGTCCTCGACTGCATCAAGCGCGACATCACCGCCTTCACGCTCGTGCAGCAGGCCTACGCCCAGGGCTATCTTTCGGTCGTCAACCTGTACATGAAGGCGAAGTACGGCATGACGCCGTCCAACATCGATACCGGGACGCTGCTCGTGACCAAGGACAATGCGGCCGCCTTCCAGCCGGTGGTCGATTCGGGCCGCGGCGGCTGAGGACACCAGCCTCTGGTGGTCGTCAAGCCTTTGACCACTCCTGAGCTGGCGCGAAGCGATTGCGACGGGCGGCCGCATGGTCGCCACGGTCGTCTGGACCTTAGGCGGCGCCCGTCGCGACGGGGCCGCCGGTGAGCCGCCAAAGCGTCGATGCGGCCGCGGGAGCGAGCTTGCCGCCCCCCGCGCGCCGCGGCGGGGCGCGGGCCTTGCTGCCCCGTCTGTTCGCCATCCAGGAACTCGGAGTGCTGGTCGCCGGCCTTGCGATCGGTACCGTCTTCGCGTTCCTGTCGCCCGAGTTCCTGACCCCGGCCTCGGCCGGCTCGATCCTCGCCAGCGCGGTCCAGTTCGGGGTCGTGGGCCTGGGCGTCACAGTGCTCATGATCGCGGGCGAGTTCGACCTCTCGGTCGCGTCGGTCTACTCGCTGTGCCCGCTGGTCATGGCCTCGCTCTGGATCGACCATCACTTGAACGTCATGGTAGCGCTCGCCGTGGCACTGCTGCTCGCGCTCGCGATCGGCCTGCTCAACGGGCTCGCGACTTTGCTCCTTGGAATCCCGTCCTTCATCATCACGCTCGCGACGGCGCTGTTCTGGGCGGGCGTCAGCCTCAACCTCACGGGCGGCTATCCGATCTCGTACTTTGGCGATTTGCCCGTCATGAGTTGGCTCGGCACGGCCGAGATCGGCCACAGCAAGATCTCGGTCTCGATCCTCTGGCTGATCGGGATCGCGATCATCCTGGCGGGCATCCTGCGCCTGACCGCCGCCGGCAACTGGATCTTCGCGAGCGGCGGCGACGGCCGCGCGGCGCGCGCGATGGGCGTGCCGGTCGGGGTCGTCAAGGTCGGCTGCTTTCTCTTGTCGTCGGTGCTCGCAGCCTTCACCGGCATCATCCAGTTCGGCTCGTTCGGCTCCGCCACGCCTACTCAGGGCTCCGACCTCGCGCTGACCGCGATCGTCGTCGCGGTGGTCGGCGGCGGCTCGCTGATGGGCGGTCGCGGCAGCATCATGGGGGCTCTGATGGCGGCGGTCGTGCTCGGGATGTCGTACACGGGCCTCGTCCTCTCCGGCGTCTCGACCACCTGGTTCCAGTCGTTCGTGGGCTTCCTTTTGCTGTTCGCCGTCATCATCAACGTCAGGACGGCGGGCCTCGGCGCCCGGCTCGGCGTGATCCGCAAGTCATGACCGAGCCCCAACCGAGCGACACGCTGTTCGCGCTGCAGGGCGTGACGATGAATTTCGGCAACGTGGTCGCGATCGAGGGCGTGGTCTTCGAGGTCGGGCGCGGCGAGATCGTCGGTCTCGTCGGTGACAATGGTGCTGGCAAGTCGACGCTCGTGAAGGTGATGAACGGCTTCTATGCGCCCGATCTCGGCGTGATGCGCTTCAAGGGCAAGCCGGTCCGGTTCACCTCGCCGAGGCACGCCCGCAGCGTCGGCATCGAGACGGTCTATCAAGACCTGGCACTGATCCCGGCGCTGAGCATCTGGCGCAATTTCTTTCTCGGCCGCGAACTCAAGCAGGGTCGACCGCCGTTCAGGATCCTTGCGGCAAAGAAGATGAGAGAGATCACGATGGCGAACCTGAGCAGCATGGGACTGACCCGGCTCAGGTCGCCCGACGAGCCCGTCGACATCCTCTCGGGCGGCGAGCGGCAGGCGCTCGCCATCGCCCGCGCGCGCTACTTCGGCGGCAGCCTGCTGCTGCTCGACGAGCCGACCTCGGCGCTCTCGGTCAAGGAAACCGAGAAGGTGTCTGAAGCGGTGCAGATCGCCCGCAGCAGCGGCCTCGGCGTCGTCATCATCGACCACAACATCGGCCACGTGCACCGGATCTGCGACCGCATCGTGATCATGGAGAACGGACGGGTGATCCGCTCGGTCCGCCGCGAGGACGTGACGGCCGAGCACGTCGCGGATCTCGTCGCGGGCCGACATGCGCTCTGAGTCGCGGATCACCGCCGCGCACGCAGCCCGGTGCCGCTGACGATAAAAGAAGCGGGGGCAGAGACGAGCATGGCCACGGGTGTCGAGACTACTGAACTCGGTCTGATGTCGGCGCTCGATCTGCGGCGACTGATCCTTGCGCGCCAGGTTTCGCCGCGCGAGGCGGCCGCCGCATGCCTGGCGCGGATCCAGGCCCTCGATGGTCGTATCCGCGCTTTCGTCACCATCGACGAGGCAGCGGTGACGGCGGCGGCCGAGCGTGTCGAAGCGCGCCTGAAGGCGGGCGAGATCATGCCGCTCGCGGGCATCCCGTTCGCGCTCAAGGATCTGACTGACACGGAGAACCTGCGCACGACCTACGGCTCGAGGCTCCGCGAGCACCACGTGCCGAGCCGCAATGCGGCGGTCGCAAGACGCCTCGGCGAGGCGGGCGGCGTCCTGCTCGGCAAGACCAACACGCCCGAATTCGGCAACCGCGCGACCACCGCCTACGGCCTCTTCCCGGCGACCCGCAACCCCTGGGACCTCAGCAGGACGGCCGGTGGCTCGAGCGGCGGATCGGCCGCCGCGGTCGCGGCCGCGCTCTGTCCGATCGCCGAAGGCTCGGACGGCGGCGGCTCGATCAGGATCCCCTCGAGCTGCTGCGGTGTCGTCGGCATCAAACCGTCGCGCGGCCGCGTGTCGAACGCGCCCAACTCGAACCCGCGCGGCGGGCTCATCACCCATGGCCCGATCACACGAACAGTGCGCGATGCCGCCCTCATGCTCGACGTCATCGCGGGCACGGAGCCCGGCGACCCGTTCACGGCACCGCCCCAGTCGCCCTCGTTTCTCGAAGCGGCCGGGCGTGAACCGCAAGGGCTTCGGATCGGCATGCTCGTCACCAGCGACCAGTGGATCGATCCGGCGGTCATCGCAGCGGTCGAGCGGACGGCCGGTCTCCTCGCCTCCCTTGGCCACAACGTGCAACCGGCCGCGGTCGACCTGACCGGACTGGGCAGCGTCTTTCGCGTGATGGTCGAGGCCGAGAGTGCTGCCAACGAGGTCGAGGATCCGGCGCTGTTCAGCGATCCCTATTCGAGGTGGTGCTACGAACGCGGGGCCAGGCTGACGGCCGTCGACTACATCCGGGCGACCGAGGAAATGTTCCGCCGCAGCCGGGAGATCATTTCCGAATCGATGGCATGGGACTGCCTGCTCACGCCGACCGTGACACTGACGCCGCAACCGCTCGACACCTTCCTGGCGGATACCGAGCGGGTCGCGGCGGACGATCTCGCCTACATTCCGTTCACCTATCCCTTCAACATTTCCGGGCAGCCGGCGATCTCGCTACCGCTCGGCTGGACCGACGACGGTCTGCCGATCGGCGTCCAGCTGGTCGGCCGTCCCTACGACGAAGCCTTGATCATCGCGCTCGCCGCGCAGCTCGAGCGCGCCGCGCCCTGGCAGTCCAGATACCCCGCCGCCGCGCGCGGTCCGGACAGGCCGACGGTGGCGGCCGCCAGCAACGTCGCTGCCACCTGAGAAGAACTGAACACGATGGCCTCGACCCAACAACGCAGACAGAAACGCTTTCCGGAGTTTGCTGCAGCGGGCAGTGGGAAAGCGATCGGCCACGCGATTGGTGAGCATTTTCGGGACACGATCCGCGGCCTGAGCGAGGTGGCCTTGGAGCGCTTCAACCGCAGCGCCGCGAGGCCCGTCACCCTGGACGAAGCCCATGCCGTCGCTGCCGCAGCCGTTCCCTATGCCGAAGCGTATCTCCCGGATGCCGTAGAAGAGTTACGGGCCACGTCCCGCGCCGCAGGCCTGCCGTTCGAGCATCTGATGCTCATCAACGTCCGCAGCATGCTCTCCGCCCCTGCAACGCCAGCCGCCGAGGGCTGCACGGCGGTCATGGTCGGCTCCGGGGCATCTGCGAGCGGCATCGGGTTCGCCGGGCAGAACTGGGACAACGATCCGGCGATGGATCCATTCTCTGCGGTCATCGTCCGCCGTCCGACCGGCAAGCCTGCCTTCATCAGCTGGTGCCAGCCCGGCATCATCGCCTACATGGGCATGTCGAACGCCGGTTTCGGCGTCTGCATGAACGCCCTCAACGGCCCGTCCCGGCGTGACGGCGTGGGCTGGTACTTCCTCGTTCGCTCCATCTATGAGCAGACCCGTCTCGACGACGTGGTCGAGAGGATAGGATCGGCTCGACGCGCGATGACCGGCAACGCGGCTTTGATCGCACCGGACGGGCCGGCGGACCTCGAGATCACGCTTGATACCGTCGAGGTGTTGAAGTCCGGCCCGGACGGATCGATGGCCCATACCAACCACTGCGTCCACGAAAGGCTCGTCGGATACAACGAGCGCTTTGCAGATGCGATCTACGGACAGTCGTTCGATCGTAAGGCGCGGGCCGAGGCGTTGTTGGCAAAGGCCGCCACAACATCTGCCATTCCGGGAAAGATCTCTGTCGAGGACGTCATGGCGATTCTTTCAGACCGCCAGGACTATCCGACTTCGATCAACCGCTATCCTAGCGATGATCCTTCGACCGGCTGGCAGCGATCGGTCATCTCGATGATTGTGGAGCCCGATGCAGGGCGCATGCACATATCGAGAGGCAATCCCGGCGATAATCCTTATGAACTGTACGAGCTTCACTGATACGACCGAACGAATTACCCGGTAGATCAACCGGGCATCCAGCGTTCACGCCAGCCGGTCTGGATCGTGCCGCTCCGGTTCGCCCTGAACGACGAAGGCTCGCCGCCCGTGAGCGAAGCGCTGGGGCGTGGGCCCGCCACCTCGCTCGCCTGCAGCTCGAACGTGGCGGTCTCGGCGTGAATGTGGGTCGACGATGGTGTCCGGGCGCCGGGCGATCGGCCGCACCGGCGCCGGCTCGCCGCCTGCCGGCGTGTGAACCGCGTCGATCCGCGAACCGGCCTTCGCTAAGCTCAGCCACGGATGCATCCTGTCGGCAGTGGTGCTTGCGGGCGGCGTAGATTATTGATACCGGAGCGCTCTTCCCCAGGTGTGCCGTTTGAATTTCCTCCACGACGGTCCTCTTGCCCGAACCAGACAAAATGCTGACTATGGCTGCGCTAGGCACACGGGCAGACCCGTGGCGAGAGGGAGGAGCCGCCAGTGCAGGCGCCGGGGGAAACGTCGAGGCACGCGCCGTCGCTCGAGGCGCGCGGCATCTCGAAACGTTTCGGCGCGGTGACGGCGCTCGACCGCGTCAATCTCAGGCTGGAAGCGGGCGAGGTCCTGGGCGTGGTCGGCGACAACGGCGCCGGCAAGTCGACGTTGATGAAGGTCCTCTCGGGCCTGTTCCGTCCTTCCGAAGGGGAGATTCTGGTGGAAGGCCGCCCGGTGCAGTTCCATTCGCCACGGGATTCCCACCGGGCCGGCATCGAAATGGTCTATCAGGACCTGGCGCTGGCCGGCAATATGCCGATCTTCGAGAACATCTACCTCGGCCGCGAACCGGGCAGAACCTTCGGCGGACTGACTATCGTCGATCATGCCCGTTCCCGCAGGCTCGCCGCGGAGCACCTGGAGCGGCTGCAGATCCAGGTCAAATCGGTCGACCAGAACGTCGAGGACCTGTCGGGTGGCCAGCGCCAGGCGGTGGCGATCGCGAGAGCCACCGCATTCGATGCCAAAGTGGTGATCATGGACGAGCCGACGGCCGCGCTCGCCATCAGGGAGGTCGGCAAGGTGCTCGACCTGATCCGGCGCCTGAAGGACCATGGCGTCGGCGTCATCCTGATCAGCCACCGCATGGACGACATCTTCTACGTCTGCGACCGGGTGATGGCGCTGTTTCACGGGCGCAACTTCGCCGAAGCTCAGCTGAACGAGACCCACCGCAACGAGGTGATCGGCTGGATCATGGGCACCATGGGCCACAGCGAAGCTCTGCAACATGACAAGGTCAGCTGACGTGGCGGATACGGCCGAACACCCGGACGTCGCCGTGCCTCAGGAACGAGGCTACGGCTGGCGCTCCCGCCTGCTCGGCGACTACGGGATCATGATCGTCGTCGTTGCGATGGGCGTCGTCCTGACCATCCTGCAGCCCGAGTATTTCCTGTCGGCCCAGAATCTGACCAACATCATCCGGCAGATCGGCATGAACGCCCTGCTGGCGCTCGGGCTCTATCTCGTGATCCTGACCGCCGGCATCGACCTGTCGGTCGGCTCGGTGATGGCATTGTCGATCATGCTGCTGGCGCTGGCAGACGTGTCGGGCGTGCCTTGGCCGCTGGTCCTGCTGATCGGTCCGGCGGTCGGGACCTTTTTCGGCATCATCAACGGCTTCGGCCTGACGCTGCTGCGCCTGCCGCACCCCTTCATCATGACGCTCGGGACGCTCAACGCGGTGCGGGGCTTGTGCAATCTCGTCACCGAAGGGCGGCCGGTCTCGGGCGTGTCGGACCAGGTGCGGTTTCTCGGCATCGCCGACATTCCGCTGCCGTTCGGCGGCAAGTTCGCCGTCATCCCGGTCAGCGCCGTCGTGCTGTTGGTCTGCTATGCCGGGGTCGGCCTGTTCCTGAAGAAGGTGTCGCTGGGCCGGCACATCTTTGCCGTCGGCGGCAATCCGCAGGCGGCCCGCGTCAGCGGCATCAACGTCGACGGCGTGCTGGTCTTCGTCTACGCCGCGTCGGGGTTCTTTGCGGGCCTGGCCGCCCTGCTGATGGCCGGGCGCACCGGTGCTGGCTATCCCAATCTCGGCATCGGCGCCGAGCTCGACGCGATCGCGGCCGTCATCATCGGGGGCGCGAGCTTCTTCGGCGGGCGCGGCTCGGTGCTCGGCGTCTTCGCCGGCGTGCTGGTCATGGGTCTGCTGCGCAACGGCCTGAACCTCATGGACATCAGCGCGTTCTGGCAGCAGACGCTGATCGGCGTGATCATCATCTTGGCGGTCTGGATCGACGTCCTGCGTCGTCGAACCGGCAACAAGGGATGACCGGTCCCGCGTGCATGCTCCGGCACGGGATCGGTCACGGAAGCAAACGGGGCAGACATCAGGAGGCACACGATGAAACTCAAGCCGTTGCTGCTCGCGTCCGGCCTGCTTCTGGCAGCGCACGCCCATGCCTCCGCGGCAGAGAAATTTGCCGTGATCATGGGTAACCTGCCCTCGGCGAACCAGTTCTGGGCGCTGGTCGAGAAGGGCGCTCTCGACAAGGGCAAGGAACTGGGCGTCGACGTGACTGCGCTCGGCGCGGCCGGTGGCGAATCCGACATCGCCGGCCAGATCGCGCTGGTCGAGGACCAGCTGACCAAGGGCATCACCGGGCTGGCGCTCGCTCCGGCCGATCCGGCGGCCCTCAACCCCACCATCCAGAAGGCGCTCGATCAGGGCGTGAAAGTGGTCTACATCGACCGGCCCGGCGGCGTGCCCGGCATCACCTATGTCGGCACCGACAACGAGCCCGCGGCAGCGCTCGGTGGCCAGTACATCTGCGACCACATCGAGAAGGGCAGCGACGTCGCCATCCTGCAGGGCGTGATGGCCATCGTCAACGGCCAGGCGCGCGCCAAGGGCAGCCACGACACGCTCGAGGCGTGCGGCATGAACATCGTGGCCGAGCAGACGGCAGAATGGGACATCGCCAAGGGACAGGCGGTCACCGAGAACATCATCACGGCCCATCCGAATCTGAAAGCCTTGTTCGCCTCGAACGACAATATGGCCATGGGTGCCATCCAGGCGCTGAAGAGCGCCAAGGTGCTCGATCAGGTCATGGTCGTCGGTTTCGATGGCAACCCGGAGGCTGCTCAGGCGATCCTCAACGGCGACATGGCGATCTCGGTGGCGCAGCGTCCCTATGACATGGGGGCAATCGGCATCGAATCCCTGCTCAAGTTGATCAAAGGCGAGACTTTGCCGCCCGTGGTCGATACCGGTGCCGTGGTGGTCGACAAGCAGAACGCCAAAGACTACCTCTAGGCTGGCGATACCGGCACGACCGTTACGCGGAGAGGGGCTCGTGCCCCTCTCCGCTCGCTCGACGGCCCTTCGAGGTCGTGGTTGCTGCTGTGGCCAACTGGGTTCGATGCTCCTTCGCGGCGCGATCGTTTTCGGCTGCATCCCGGATGAAGTTTGCGAAGAGGTGATGAAGCAGGGCTATGTGCGTCGGCGGCTTCCTCGCGTGCTCAGACCCGCGACGGGAAGGAACGGTGGAGGCGAACGACTCGGGTGTCGGAACCGCTCCGAACCAGTTCATGAAAAACCCGCAAGAATCGGGTGCGAACCGTCGCGCGCCGGCTTGAACGCAGGCCAACCATGTCTACAGCGTCCACACCAGCCGGTCGGGATCGCGGCGCTTCGGCTCGCCCTGGACGACAAAGACCTCGCCGGAGCGGCACGGCTCCTGGCGACGGGCATAGCTCGCCCTGAGCACAGGGTTCGACGGTGCCCAGATGCAGCGCCGTCTGGTCGCCTGGCGGGTTGGCGGCGAGAGCATCAACAGCCTGATGCTCCAGGGCGGCGAGCTGCAGCGGGCCTGCGCCCGCCAGCTGGTGCGCACCAACCCCTACGCCTCGAACGCGGCCGCCAGCTTCGCCGCCCATGCGGTCGGCTGCAGGATCAAGCCCTCCTCGCTGGTCGAGGACGGCGCGCTCAATGACCAGATCCAGCGCCTCTGGCTCGCCTGGACCGACGAGGCCGACGCCGATGGCCTGACCGACTTCTATGGCCTCCAGACCATGGCCGCCCGCGCCATGTTCGAGGCCGGCGAATGCTTCTTCCGGTTCCGCGCCCGCCGTCCGGAGGATGGGCTCTCAGTGCCCCTACAGCTGCAGATGCTCTCCTCCGAGCACCTGCACCTCGCGAAGTGCGAGACCCTGCATTTTCGGTATCGAGCTCGACCGGATCGGGCGCCGGGTCGCCTACCGCTTCCACCGCACCCACCCGGGCGATGTCCGCCAGCGTGGTGTGGGTGAGACGGTCCGGGTGCCGGCCGAGCAAGTGCTGCACGTGTTCCACCCGGCCACCGAGGGGCAGATCCGGGGTGTGCCGTGGGTGGCGCCCGCAATGGTCCGGCTCTGGCTCTTGGACAAGTACGACGATGCCGAACTCGACCGGAAGAAGGTCGCAGCCATGTTCGCGGGTTTCGTCACCCGCTCGGGGCCCGACGATGTCATGGGCGAAGACAATGCCCAGAAGGATCAGGACGGGGCTGCCCTGATTGGCCTGCAGCCCGGGACTATGCAGCTGCTGCTGCCGAGCGAGGGCATCAAGTTCTCCGACCCCGCCGACGTCGGCGGTAGCTACGAGGCCTTCCAGTACCGGACGTTCTTGGCCTGCTGCTCCACCATGGGCGTGCCCTACACCAACGTCACCGGCGACCTCCGGCAGGCGAACTACTCCAGCCTGCGCGAGGGCAAGCTGGAGTTCCGGCGGCGCATCGAGCAGCTCCAGCACGGCACCTTGGTGTTCCAGCTGTGCCGGCAGGTCTGGCAGCGCTGGCTCCGGGATGCGGTGCTCGCGGGCGCGCTGAACCTGCCGGGCTTCGCCTCCGAGCCGGCCCGGTACATCGCGGTCAAGTGGATTCCGCCGAAGTGGGACTGGGTCGACCCGCTCAAGGACCGCGAGGCCGGGATCGAGGTGATCGAGGCGGGTCTCAAATCACGCTCCGACGTGATCGAGAGCGAGGGCTACGACGCCGAGGAGGTCGATCGCCGGATCGTCGCCGACCATGCCCGCGAGGAGAGGAGCTTGTTCGACGGCATCGCCATCTACAATGCGCTCAAGCGCCACCAGGCCAGGGTCACGATCTGGATCGACGGCATCGCCGCCTCGATCGCGAGCATGATCGCGATGGCGGGCGACGAGGTCGTCATGCCCGACAACGCCATGCTCGTGCTGCACGACCCCTCGGGGCTGGTCGCGGACATGGCCGCCGACATGCGCGCCGCGGCCGACGCTCTCGACAAGATGGCCGCCGCGATGGTGGCCGCGTACCGCGACAAGTCGGGCGCCGGCGACGAGGAGATCGCGGCGCTGATGGCGGCCGAGACCTGGCTCTCCGCCGAGGAGGCGGTGGACCTCGGCCTGGCCGACCGTGTCGAGCAGGCCGTGCGCATGGCGGCCCACTTCGATCTCTCCCGCTTTCGCAACACGCCGCGGCAGCTGGCGGCGCTCGCTGCCAGCGCCACCGCACAGGACGATGACATGCCGGACCCGCAGAAGAAGCGGTTGGGCCGGTCGGCCCCGACCAAGGTCGAGGCGGCCGAGGATCATCGAGCCCACCCTGATGGTGAGGCGGCTGACGTCGAGGCGGCTGCCGCCCCCGACGCCGCGACCGACCAGGCGGGGCAGCCGGAACAGCCGGCTGCGCCCGAAGCGACCTCTGAGCTGGCTACCGAGGCCGCTGCTGCGCCGGAGGCCGACGCCGGCAACGGCTCGGCGAAGCTCGCCCTGCAGCCGACCGCGCAGGTGATCGACCTGGATGCGGTCCGCGCCGACGAGCGCCGGGCGACCCTCGCCTATGTCGCCGAGGTCCACGATCTCGGCGCGCTCGCCGGCCGGGTCGATCGTGAGAAAAGAAGGCGGCAGGTAGAGCTCGAAGCCGTCGCGCTCAACCCAGGCCGAGGCCAGGATCGCCCAGGCGGCGCGCTTGGCCTCGTCGTCGGTCATCACGACCGGCAGCTCGAGCACCAGCTCGTTCCTGGTCTCGTACAGGTCCTGGATCAGCTGCGCCTGCTGGGCGGCTGCCTGGTCGTCGTTCTCACGCGCGAGGTAGCGCACCGTGACCCGGCGCGGCAGCTCGGCCTCCTGGGTCCGGGTCTCGAGCAGCTTCGGCGGTCGCTGGCTGCCCGGCTCGTGCGCCGCCAGGCTGTCGTCGCCGATGGTCAGCACCGGGTCGCGCTTACGCTTCCTGAAGGCAAGCGTCCAGTCGCTCTCGACCACGTCGAACAGATACGCCTGCTGCAGTTTCTCCAGCGCCTCTCGCACCGCCACCGGGCGCGGCACCAGGTAGCCCAGGACCTCCTGGTCGAGCTCCGAGACATCGAGGTCCCCAGGCTCCAAGCCTGCCCGGCCGCAGAGCTCGCTGACGACGCCGCCGAGCGTGACGGTGCCGTGCCCGCGCGGTCGAACCAGAGCTTCCAGACGCCTCCGTGGCTGGTCCAGAGTGCTTCGGTCAGCGGGTCATGCACCGCGGCGTCGAGCCCGAGCCCGTACAGAGCCGTGACGGTCCAGCTTGCGATCGGAGTGATCACCATGAACCCCATTCGCTACCTAGTGGTTCTTCAAGGTGTCCTCGCGCCGGCTGGCGGTGGCGGAGCGGACAACCTTTGGCTTAGCCAATGAGACCTCCGGCGCAGCGACAACGGATCGCGGGTGTACATTGGCGCCGTGAGATGCCGTGAGACGATTGACCTCGGGCGAGCTATTAAGGTAACGGAACAGATTCGACATTCACCCAGCATCCAGATTGCCTCCTGATGCCTCGCCGCCCACCGAAGTCGACGACAGCTCGCGCGTCCGCCTCAGAGAGCTCGTCCGGGCGGCGGGCTCGCTTCGTCGTTCCGCTGAAGCCGATCGTCGTCGCCGTCTTCATGGCGATGACGGTCCCGGTTCTGCTTGCCATCATTCAGATCAACTACGTCTCCAGCGACCGCGTGGTGCGCACGCTCGCGGCGGGGCTGGTGGAGCGGTTTCGCAAGGACGCCGTCCATGACATCATCCAGGACTTCGCCGCGCTCAGGTCGCTGATCGGGACCGCGGCCGAACTCGGGCGCCAGGATCCGAGTGTCTTCGAGGACGATCGGGCGCTCGACTACCTGTTCAGCGTTCTGCAGCACAGCGAGACGGTCCTAAATGTCTACGTCGGTCTCAAGGACGGCTCTTTCCGCCAGGCACGACGCATCAACGATCCCAAGGCGCTCATCGGCGGTCAGTTGCCGTCCCCGGGCGCCGTCTATGCCTACCGGATCGTCGATCGCACGCTCGGACCACCCGTCCTCGATCGCTACATCTTCCTGGACGCGGACCGGAACCGGCTCGGCGAAGTCGCGGCCGAGAGCGCATATGACCCGCGTGCGCGGGCGTGGTATGAAGAGGCCGCCCAAGCCGGCACGACGATGATCACCGACCCTGAGGTCTTCTGGGCGTTCGGTCTGGTGGGCTTCACTGTCGCGGCGCCATACAAGAGCGACGGAGTGCTGCGCGGCGTTGTCGCCGCGGACGTCACCCTCGACAGCTTCTCGGCCTATCTTGGCCGCCATCCGATCAGCCCGAACAGCCTGAGTTATCTCTTGGACCACGAGGGGCGCGTCCTGGCCGCCTCGGACGGGGCCACGATCTACGGTAGCAACAACGACGTCGTCGAATTGCCGCACGTGACCGCGGTCGACAAGCCGCTTGTCGCGCTCGCCTACAGCTTCCGGCCGCGCGACCACCCCGACGGGGTGTTTCCGTTCAGCCACGACGGCGAGGACTATCTTGTGGGCCTGTCCGGCTTCGCCGAAGCGCTCGGCAAGCCGTGGCAGCTATTCGTGATTACGCCACTCGCCGACCTCACGGAGGAGTTCAGCCGCAACAATCGCCGCATGCTGCTGCTCGGTCTGGCGGCGATTCTCGTTCAGCTCGGCGTGATCTACCTGCTTGCCAGCCTGGTCGCCTCGCCTCTGCAGAGGTTGGCGCGCAAGGTGGATCGCATTCAGGCGCTGGAAACGATGGACTGCCCTCCGGTACGCTCGTCGGTACGAGAGCTCGCCGTTCTCTCGGGCGCGATCGAAACGCTGGATGTCGCCGTGCAGGCCTTCGCCCGCTTCGTCCCGGTCGGCCTCGTCCGCCAACTCCTGCAATCGGACCAACGACTGGAGCTAGGCGGCCAGAGTCGGTTCCTCACGATCTTCTTCTCGGACGTCGAGGGTTTCTCGACGATAGCCGAACGCATTGCTTCGCGCGACCTCCTGGCGCGAATCTCGACACTTCTTGAGGTGGTGTCGAAAGCCGTTCACGATGAGAGCGGCACCATCGACAAGTTCGTAGGCGACGGCGTCATGGCATTTTGGGGAGCACCGGCCCTGCTCGACGACCATGCCTGGCACGCCTGCGTGGCGGCGCTCCGAATCCAGCGTGCGCTCGACGGCCTCAACGAGCAGTGGCGCAATGCGGAGGCCCCTCAGATGCGCCTGCGCATCGGCATCCACTCGGATGCCGTGCTGGTCGGCAACGTAGGCTCGAGGGAGCGGATGAGCTACACTGTCCTCGGCGACGGCGTGAACATCGCTGCTCGGCTGGAAGGCATGAACAAGGCTTACGGGACGCTGACTTGCATCAGTCACGACACATTCCGCGAGGCCGGCGACCGTCTGTGCGCGCGGCCCATCGATGAGGTCGTGGTCAAGGGTCGGCGATCGCGGATCACGATCTACGAGCTGCTCGGGGCTTGTGGTGCCGGAGCAGAGGTGGAGCCGTCGCCGGAGGCGTCAGAGCTCGCCAGAGCGACGAGGTCTGCCTTTGACGCATTGATGAGCGGAGAACACGCCACCGCGCTCGCACGTTATCGCCAAGTACTGGCGGCTCATCCGGGCGATCAAGTGGCCGCGCTGCATGTGCAGCGTCTGAGCTGCGACGGCCCGGTGCCGGCCGGAGTGGTGGGTTCGTGAGCGCCCCTGATCCTTCGCCCGCCGAACAGGCGTTCCGCCCGAGTGATTACACCGCGGCGCTGCTGCGTCAGCTCCAGCTGCGGCACGAGTGGGTTCGCGGCGCTCGCGTGCTCGACGTGGGCTGCGGCAGCGGCGTGCTCCTGGCGGCTGCGGGCGCGCTCGGGGCGACCGCAGTTTGCGGCGTCGACATCGAGGCGGACGCGGTCGCGGCGAGCGCACGACTCCTCAAGACGCTGGTGCTCGAAGGCGGCGTCGAAACTCACCAGGGCAATCTCTTCGAGCCGGTCCGCGGTCGTCGCTTCGATCTCATCCTGGCGAACCTTCCGCACTTCCCCATGGCACCGGCGCAAATCGATAACCGTCGTCGGTCTTGGAGCTCGGGCGGCGCCGACGGGCGTGCCCTGTTAGACCGTTTCATCGACGGTGTCGGTGGCCACCTTGCCTTGGGCGGTCGAGCTGTCGTCGCCCACAACGCGTTTGTCGATCTCGCTGCAACGCGGACCGCCGCCGGCCGACAGGGATTACAGGTGACCGTGACTAACACCATGCTGGTGCCGTTGCCGCCAGCCAAGCTCGAGCGCATGACGCCCTCCGTTCTGCAGCGCGGATCGGGGCGCTCGATCCATCGCTTCGGCACCTATGCGTTCGGTGAGGTCCACGTTCTCGCGATCGATCGGGACAGCGGGCGGACCGAGGCGCGGTGACGCTCGCGCTGCTCGTTCGGCTGATCGGCGTCGTGCTCGCTCTGGTCGGCACGCTCGGCCCCGCGGCGGCGGCGTCGCCGGACGAGGCGTTGCGGCGACTGCTCGACGAGGCGCATGCCAGTCTGCTCGATGCCTGCGGAGATCCCTCGGCTGACCGGCCTGATCCGTGTGCTCTGCGCCGGCGAGATCCGCGTCGGGATTCGCCGGAACTATCCGCTGTTCGCAACCGATGAAGGCGACGAGCACACAGGGTACGATGTCGACGTCGCCCGCGCGGTCGCGAGCAGGCTTGGGGTCGGGGTGCAGTGGGTCTACGTCCGCGCCGCAACGCGCATCTCCACGCTGGCGGACGGAGGTGCGGACGTCGTGATCGCCACGATGGGCCACAACACCGAGCGCGACGCGCAAGCCCGGTTCATTCGTCCGCACTATTACCGCTCCGAGACGATCGTCGTCGGCGCGCGCGAGACGCGCGTGAAGGGGTGGGACGACCTGCCTGGCCGTTCGATATGTGTGACCATCGGCAACTATTCGAACGCGCACATCGTCTCGCAAGGCGCCCGGCTGATGCTTTTCGACGACTCGAGCCGGATGCCGAACGGGCTGCGCGACGGCGGCTGCATGCTGGCGGCTCAGGATGACAGCTTCTTCGCCCCCTATCTGGCCGATCCCGCTTTCGCCGCAGGCTTTGACATCAAGTTCGGCTTCGATGCAGTGCCATGGGGAATGGCGGTAGCGAAGACGGGGAGCGAGCGCCTTGCCGAAGCGCTGGGGCTGATCAGCCAGATCATGCACCGGGACGGCCAATTTCTCGCCATCGCGCGACGCTACGCAATCGCCACGGCATTCCTCGAGGAGGAGCATCGGCGCTGGCGCGAGCCGGCCTGCGCGAGCGCCGACGCGATCGATGATCCGCACTGCGTGCTGCCGGCGTTGGAGGCGAGGCCGTTGCCGACCCGCTTTGCGCCCCAGGTGGAAGCGGCGCTGATATGGATCGAGCGGCATGTCGGCGTCGCTCTTGCGCTACCGATGCTGACCAGCGTGCCGGCCTGGGAGCTCTTCGAGGCAGGCATTGTCAACTCGCTCATCCTGGTGCTCGGCGCCCTCGCAGCGACCCTCGCCTTCGCGCTCATAACGGGCGCGGCGTCGGCCGCTCCAAGCCGTGCCGTGCGCATGCTGGCGTGGCTCGTGGTGGTCACGCTGCAGTCTTCGCCTGTTGTCCTCACGCTCGTCGTGGCGGCTGCCGTCGCTCAGGCCATCTTCAGCTATTCGCCAGGCGTGGCGCTCGGCGCCGCCATCGTCGCCCTGGGCTTGATGAACGGCTGCAACGCCGGCCAGGCCATTGGCGAGGCGGCCGACACCCTGCGCCGCGAAGGCTCCTACCGGCCCGGCCTGTCGCTGACGCTGTACACCGCTGCCGTCGGCCGCTCGATCACGCAGATCCTGTCGTTTCTGGTCAACGCGGCGAAAGGCACCCCCATCGCGAGCTTCATCGGCGCGCCGGAACTCCTCAGTGCGCTTACCGACATCACGTCGTTCGCCGCGGGACGCGCCACGACCTACACCATCGTTCTGCTGTTCTACGTCGGCGTGGTGGTGGTCGTCGTCTGGGCCTGCGAGCGCATCCGCTGGCGGCTCGAGAAGGCCAGGCCGGTGGCATGACGGCCCTCGCCACCTTAAGGGAGTGGGGCTACCTCGCCGACCTCCTCGCCGGCATGGCGGTCAACCTCCAGATCGCGGGCACGGCCTTGGGCCTCGGTCTGGTGCTCGGTGTGCCGGTCGGCCTCATTCAGCTTGGCGGCCGGTTGCAGCGAAACCTGGTCGCGCCGTTGATCGGCCTGATGCGTGCCGCCCCGACCTTCGTCGTAATGTTCTTTCTGCTCAACGTGATGCCGCAGCAGGTGCGGCTGTTCGGGCTCGATCTGACGGTGCCGGGCTCCATGATCGTCGCCCTGTCGCTCGTCCCCTACGCGGCCGCCTACGCCGCAGACAATGGTCGCGACGCGTTTCTACATCTGCGCCGCGGATCGACGGAGGCGGCCCTACTCTTTTTGCCGAACATCGTCCGGGCGTTCTTCGTGCTCGTCATGGCATCGAGCGCCGGCGCGGCCATCGGCGTGAGCGAGGGCGTGGCAGTGGTCTTGCGCGAGGCCGAGCGCTGGTCGTCGCTCCGCGACAAGCTCGTGGTCTTCGGCGTGGGCGTGCTCGCCTTCGGCATCGTCTTCCAGATCGGCTTTGCTCTGATGCGCCTGCTGAGGCGGCACTTGGCCGCGTCAGCGACGGCGGGAGCGGCCACGCGACAGGCAGATCGCTCGATCGGTGAGATCGCGCTCGAAGGAGAGCTGATCGGCCCACCCGTTGATGATCATGACGCTCGCGTGCAAGAGCGCGGCTGATGCAGCGCATCGGTGTCGGAACGGGACGGCACCGACCCGCCCCGGGAGCGGCAAGCGCTGCTCTGGGCGGTGTCGACGAAGGTCGTGAAGCCCCGATCTTGTCCGCAGTCTTGCCGATGGCATCCGAGCGGTTCACGAACGCGGCGAGGCCGCCCACCGTGGCCACGCCCGCGAGCGCGCCACCGAGGGTGCGGATGCCGGCGCGCAGCAGCTCCGCCTGGCGACCGAGACCCATAAGCCCACCCGAGGCTTTGCCGCCGGCCGTCTCGATGCGCTTCAGGCTTTGCTCGCCGCTCTGGCCAACCGAGACCAGCTCGGCGACATCCTCGACCACGCCTACGCGCTGGCCCGGGCCAACGCGGGTGCGGCGGGGTGGACGGGGAGAGCTTCGCGGTGATCGCGGCGGCCGGGCTGGGGGCGTGGCTCGCCGGCATCAGGCAGGACCTGGTTGCGAAGACGTATCGGCCGGCACCGGTGCGGCGGGTGATGATCCCGAAGCCCGGCGCAGCCCAAGGCGGGGAGCGGCCGCTTGGCATCCCGACGATCCGGGACCGGGTGGTGCAGACCGCCGCCAAGCTGGTGCTGGAGCCGATCTTCGAGGCGGATCTCGACCCTGCGGCCTATGGCTATCGGCCGGGGCGGAGCGCGACCGACGCGATCAAGGCGGTGCATGCCCTGCTGTGCCGAGGCTTCACCGACGTGGTGGACGCCGATCTGTCGAAGTATTTCGACACGATCCCGCATCGTGAGCTGATGCGGTCGGTGGCGCGTCGCGTCGTCGACCGGCATGTGCTGCAGCTGATCAAGCTGTGGCTCAAAGCCCCGGTCGAGGAGCGTGGCGACGACGGGCGGCGGCGCATGACGGGACGCAAAGGCAGCCGGCATGGCACGCCGCAGGGCGGCGTGATCAGCCCACTGCTCGCCAACCTCTACATGAACCGCTTCCTGAAGCACTGGCGGCGCACCGGACGAGGCGAGGCCCACCGTGCCCACGTCATCGCCTATGCCGACGACTTCGTCATCCTGAGCCGCGGCGGCGCCGCCGAGGCTCTGGCATGGACGCGGCAGGTGCTGGCCAGGCTCGGGCTCGCGCTCAATGAGACGAAGACCGTGCTCCGGGACAGCCGGCACGAGCGCTTCAACTTCCTTGGCTACGCGTTCGGCCCGCACCACTACCGCAAGGATGGCCACTGGTATCTGGGCGCGAGCCCGTCGCAGAGGAGCGTGCTGCGGCTCAAGGCGAAGGTCAGCGGCCTGCTGGTGCCCGGCAACACGGGCGCCTGGCCAGAGGTGCGCGACCGGCTCAACCGCCTGTTGCGGGGCTGGTCGGCGTACTTCGGCTATGGCACCCGCCTGCCGGCGTACCGGGCGATCGACAACCACGTCTACGACCGGGTCCGCCACTTCCTGGTTCGGCGTCACAAGGTGCCCTCGCACGGCACCAACCGCTTCCCGCGGGAAGCGGTGTTCGGCGCGCTTGGGGTGCTCCACCTCCGGCGTGTCCACTTGGGACCGCCGCCGTGTGCCTTGCGATGAAGCCAGTCGGAAAGCCGGATGCGGGAAATCCGCACGTCCGGTTTGATGAGCGGGGAGGGGAGACGGGTCCGCCCTTTGCCGGGTACCGCGCCCCTCCTCAACTTTACCAGCCAATAGTTGGCTTGAGCGTGTGCGAGGCAAGAAGCCGGATCGCGCCGCACGGCTGAGCAGGCCGTGAAAACACACTGTTTTTCGCCGAAGTACGGATAGCTGAGGAAATCCGCGGCCTTCCGCTTGTTCTGGAAAACGTGTGAGAAATGCGGGTTAGCGCTTCGTTGTGCGCCTTGAAACGACCATCAACCCAGTGGGAGGAAGAGACCACCCGAGCAATTGTCGATTGGACTCGGAAGCTGACGAGCGGCTTTGACGGGCGACCGCCAGGGCTGAAGCCTCGTGACAAAGGTCGCCTTGGGCGGCTCAGCGATCCGGCAGGCCGTAACGCGAGTGAACGCCGAGCAGGCCTCGAAACGCACGATGTGGACGCCGACCCGACAACGAAGCGGGGAAGGCTCCCAGGCGTGGGGAAGCAATCGATACGCGCACCCGCGCCGTCCACCGGGGTAGTGGCGATGGCATGTCGGAGAAGGGTTGATGGAAGACAAGGGAGGCCCGGAGCTGTCGGGATCGCGACCCGAACATCGCCATGGGCGATGGGCAGTCCGGGCGTCGGAGGGGGCCATAGTACCGACGAAGTCGGGTAACGCCGATGGAGGGAAGGGCCCCTGCTTCTGGTGCGCTTTCGAAGGAACTGAGGATGGGTGATTGGCGATGAGCCTGAAAACACCGATGAAGATCCGGATGCTCCAGAGGAAGCTCTATGCGAAGGCCAAGGCGGAACCGGGCTTCCGCTTCTACCTGCTCTACGACAAGGTGTACCGCGAGGACGTCCTGTTGCACGCCTATGCCGTGGCGCGAGCCAACCAAGGGGCACCTGGCGTTGACGGGCAGACCTTCGAGGCCATCGAGGTCGCGGGGCTGGCGCAGTGGTTGGCCGGTCTAAGGGAAGAGCTGAAGGGGAGGACCTACAAGCCGCAGCCGGTGCGACGGGTGATGATCCCGAAACCCGGAGGCGGGGAACGACCGCTCGGCATCCCCACGATCCGCGATCGCGTGGTGCAGACGGCCGCCAAAATGGTCCTCGAGCCGATCTTCGAGGCTGATCTGGCTCTTGAAGCCTATGGCGATCGGCCACGGCGAAGTGCCGTCGATGCCATACGGCAAGTGCATCAGCTGCTCAAGGAGGGGTACACTGACGTCGTAGACGCGGATCTCGCCAAGTATTTCGACACGATCCCGCACGCTGCGCTCATGCAGTGCATCGCACGGCGCATCGTCGATCGTGACATCCTTCGCCTGGTCAAGGCATGGTTGAAAGTTCCCGCCGAAGAGACAGGCGAGGATGGTAGAACGCGACTTGTAGGTGGCAAGCGAGTGGTTAGCGGCACGCCGCAAGGTGGCGTCGTCTCACCTCTGCTCGCCAACATCTACATGAATCGCTTTCTGAAATACTGGAGAGGAAGCGGCCAAAGCGAGCGCCTGCGCGCGCACGTCGTCGCCTACGCGGACGATCTGGTGATCCTAAGCCGCGGCAGCGCGGCTCAAGCACTGGAGGTTCTGGGGAACGCGATGACGCGGCTCGGGCTGTCGGTCAACGAGGCCAAAACCGCGATACGGGCTGCCCGCCAAGAGCGGTTCGATTTTCTCGGGTACAGCTTTGGCTTGCACTGGCACCGCGCCAACGGCGATCGGTTTCTTGGCGCCAGCCCCTCGAAGAGAAGCATCCTTCGGGTCCAGGACAAGGTTCGGAAATTCTCCAGCCCAGCAATCCCGGAACCTGGCAGGACATCAGGGACAGGCTCAATCACGTTTTGCGTGGTTGGTCCGTGTACTTCGCCTACGGATCTGTCGCCTATGCCCACCGGGCGGTGAACTGGCACGTCGAGAACCGCGTCCGGGGCTTCCTGCAACGCCGTCACCAACTCCCGTCGCGGGGAACCCGACAATTCCCACGAAGCCGGATCTTCGGCGAGTTGGGGGTGCATCGCATCAGTCGGTCGGTACCGGACGGCGCGCCGCATGCCTTTGCGTGAAACCAGTCGGAGAGCCGGTAGCCGGAAAACGGCACGCCCGGTTCGATGAGCGGGGACGGGAAACGGGGCCATGCCCGGTCGGACTGCGGGGGCAGCGCGAAAGCGTCGCCAATCACCCACCGACTTGCTAACGCCGCCGCGCCCGTCCTCGACTCTACCCGACGATCACTGGCTGCGCTGGCTGCCGCCGCGGTCGATCGCAGAGATCACCGCCGGCGGGGCTCCAGGGCTGAGCCGCCTGGCAAGTGAATCCCTCAAAGCAGCGACAAGGCGGGCGCTGGCGAGTCTCGATAGAAAGGGTCTCGTCATTTCGATGGGATCATTGGGCCGGCGCCAATGGGGGCTCGCCTCCGCGCCAATCCGCCGCCGCCCGCGTTCGATCGCGACCGCCTGGTCAAACTCGCCGGCCTGCTCGGCAGCGCGCACGACGGCGAAGCCCTGGACGCCGCACGGTAGCTCGAAGCCGCTCGCCGCGAAAGCGGCCTCACCTGGAAACAGCTACTTGATGGAGGCGAGCTGCGATGAACGTCCCCGACCTGCCGCCGGCAGTGCCGCCGGACATCGCCGCCATGCTCGAGGCCGAGCAGCGCCGGAAGATCGACGCGCTCGCCGCCGCCGGGTGGCCCCCCGCGCCAACGCCCCCGGCCATCCGCGGCCTATCGATGACATTCTCAAGGATCTCGCCGAGGGCCGAGAGCCACGGCCCCGGCGACGGGCGCCAGCTCGCACCGCGACCGCGCTGCCCGCCCTGCCGCATCGCTTCACCGAGCAGGACATCGCGGTCGTGTTCGGCGTCAGCGTCGACACCATCCGCCGCGAGCGCAAGCGCGCCCGGCTCGGCCACCTTCGGGTCGGCCGGAGGATCTTCATCACCGAGGACCACCTGCGAGCCTACCTCGCCAACCAGAGCGTGGAGCCCAACCCATGTCGCACCCCCAACGCCCCCGGATCGCCGGCTTCTGGCTCAGCCAGCGCCGAAACTCACCCATCTGGTGCGCCACCGAGTTCGATCCTGCCACTCGACAGACAAAGCGCACATCGCTTGGCACAAGCGACCTTCGGCAAGCCGAGCTGAAGCTCGCCGAGTTCGCCCTTCAACGGGCGAAGCTCAAGCATGCCCGGCCCGAAGACACACCGCTCGAGGCGGTTTTGCTCCGGTACTGGCACGACCACGCCAAGCACCTGCCGAGCGCCGAGGCCGAGCGCTACGGGCTGCGCTGCTGGTCGGAGCTGCTGCCCGGCGTCACGGTCGCCGAACTGACCCCGGAGCGGCAAGAGCAGTTCGTCGAGACGTTGCGCGATCGCGGCCTGTCCGAGGCATACATCAGCCGCATTCTGTCACCAGGCCGGGCGGCGCTGACCCGCGCCTACAAGCGCGGCGAGCTCCGGAGCGCGCCGTTCATCATGGACGTGAAGCGCCCGCCGGCACAGGAGCGCTACATCCTGTCGCAGGATGAAGCCCGCGCCCTGGTCGAGGCCTCCGACGGTCACCTGACCACGTTCTTGATGCTGGCGTTTGGGACGCTGGCGCGCCCGGGCGCGATCCTGGAGCTGACCTGGTTCGGCGTCGACCTGGAGCGCCGTCGGATCGACTTCAACCCGCCGGGCCGGGTGCAGACGAAGAAGCGCCGCCCGGTCGTGCCGATCGGCGAGCAGCTGCACCGCTATCTGACCGAGATCGAGCGCGAGGCGGGTCACGTCGTCAGCTATGCCGGCCGGAAGGTCGAGAGCATCAAGACGGGCTTTCGACGGGCGCGGGCGAGGGCAGGGCTGCCGTCCTCGGTCTCGCCCTACTGCATCCGGCACACCATGGCCGTCTGGCTGCGCGAGCAGGGTATCCCCGAATGGGAATGCGCCGGCATCCTCGGCCACCGGCTGCCCGGCTACCGGACCACCGAGATCTACGCGAAGTACCGGCCGGACTACCTGAGCGGCGCCGCCGAGGCGATCGACCAGTTCATGGTCGCGGCCAGATTCGGCGCCGTAGGCGGCCCGCCCACGACCCAGTTGCGTGTTAGTAGCGTGTTAGTGTCTCTTCGGAAAGTGGTGGGCGCTGCTGGGATTGAACCAGCGACCCCTACGATGTCAACGTAGTGCTCTCCCGCTGAGCTAAGCGCCCACGAACCCGTACGTAAATCGAAATCGCGCGTGTTTCAACCTCGCGCGCAGCCTCGCCCGCGGGTGATCCGGCTGGTAGCAGGCTTGGGGTTGGGGTTGGGGTAGTGTTCAGTCAGTCCCTTGCCGGCGCTTGCGGTCGCCCGGGCCTTGTGGTGTCATGCTGCGGCCACTGACCGGTCCCCCACGCCGCCACCCGAAGTCGTAGCCCTGGATGACGCCTGAGCTAGGTTCGCCGATCGAGGTCCTGGAGCCCGAGACCGGCTCGGCGCCGCTCGTCATCTCCTCGCCCCACAGCGGCGAAATCTACCCGGCCAGCCTGCTGCGCGCGGTCCGGCTCCAACAGAGCCAGCTGCGCTGCCTTGAGGACGGCCGGGTCGACCGGCTCTTCGCTTGCGCGCCAGAGGTCGGCGCGCCGCTTCTGCGGGCGCGCTTCGCCCGCGCCTATGTCGATCCCAATCGGGAAGCCTTCGAGCTCGACGCCGAGCTGTTCGCCGGCCCGCTGCCGAGCCACGTCAACGTCGGCTCGGCCAAGGCGCGCGCCGGGCTCGGCACGATTCCGAGTCGGATCGGCGGCAAGCCGATCTATCGCGCGCGGCTTGACTTCGGCGAGGCCGAACGGCGGATCCGCTTGGCCTATTGGCCCTATCATCAGGCCTTGCAGAGCCTCCTGAGCCGCGCCCGGCGTGATTTCGGGGTGGTTCTTCTGCTGGATTGCCATTCGATGCCCGGCTTCGCCGCGAACGGTTCCTCCACCGCTGATGGCGCGGTCGATTTCGCGCTTGGCGATCGGTTCGGCCGCAGTTGCGCGCCCGCGATCGTGGAGCGGGTCGAGGCGCTGCTGAGCCGGCAGGGATTTCAGGTCGCGCGCAACCGGCCCTATGCCGGGGGTCACATCACGGCCCGCTACGGTCGGCCGGAGACCGGCGTCCACGCCTTGCAGATCGAGCTCCGTCGGGGCCTCTTCATGGAGGAGCACACCGGCGAGCCGCATCCTACGGTCCAAGGTCTGAAGGACGGGCTGCGCGAGCTCCTCGCGGATCTGGCGATGTTCGTCGCCGAGGAGATGGTGCCGCGTTCGGCGGCGGCTGAATAAGCCGGCTACGCCGTTGAGCCGCTGGCCGGCGGCATCGCGATAATCCCGGAGACTGGCTGACCCGCTGCCTGCAGGGTCGGGCCGGCCCGCCGCTTCGGCAACCGAATCCTAACCGGTGGTCGCGATGATCGCCGGGTGCCGAACCGGTTCATCATAGCCCTCGGTCGAGCTCTGGCGGTGCTGACTCTCAACGTCGCAGCGAGCCTGCTGCCAGCGTGGCCCGCCGCCGCCGGCCTGCCCGACATCTGCGGGACGATCGCCGGCGAGACCGAGCGTGCGGAGGGTATCCCACCGGGCCTGGTGCGCGCTGTGACGCTCGTCGAGTCGGGTCGCTGGCTGCCCGAGGACCGCCGGACCCAGGCCTGGCCATGGACCGTGACGGCGGGGCCCGAGACCTTCTACCTGCCGTCGAAGCGGGCGGCCCTGCGCAAGGTCCAGGAGCTGCGCGCGAGCGGCCGCTCGAACATCGACGTCGGCTGCATGCAGGTCAATCTCGGCTACCACGGCGACGCCTTCGCGTCCCTGGACGAGGCGCTCGACCCGGCCAGCAACATCGCTTATGGCGCAAAGTTCCTGAAGCAGCTCCGCGTCGAGACCCGCTCCTGGGCGCGGGCGACTGCGCGCTACCATTCGAGTGACCCGGATCGGGGCAAGCAGTATCGGGCCAAGGTCTATCGCCGGTGGCAGGAGCTGCGTCACGAACTGATCGTCCGGCCGGCGACGGTCCGGTTGGCCGGGGCGGTGGGCACTGCCGACCCGGAACCGGCCGCTGCCGGCCGACGCCCGCGCCGGCATCTGATCCTGCCGACGCTCGGCCCCAAACCGGCACCGCCCGGCGCGATCGCGATCGTGCGCGGCCAATAGACGCGGCCCGGGCCCGGAGCACGATCGGCGACAAAGCGGCGCACCGACCAGAGCACCTGAAGCAGACCCGAAGCAGACGTTGCAGAGGCGGGTGTGGGTCCCTAAGTTCAGCCCGTTCGACGGACGTAACGGAGCCGCCATCCATGTCGATCATCGCGCGTCGCCTGGCCGCAATCAAACCGTCGCCGACGATCGCCGTGAGCAATCTGGCGCGCGAGCTCAAGGCCGCAGGCCGCGACGTGATCGGGCTGGGCGCCGGCGAGCCCGACTTCGATACGCCGGACCGCATCAAGGACGCGGCGATCGCCGCGATCCGCGCGGGCCAGACCAAATACACTGCGGTCGACGGCACGCCCGAGCTCAAAGCCGCGGTCGCCGCCAAGTTCAAGCGGGAGAACGGCCTCGAGTTCGGGCTCGACGAGATCAGCGTCGGCAGCGGGGGCAAGCAGATCATCTACAACGCCTTGATGGCGACCCTCGACCCGGGCGACGAAGTCGTGATCCCGGCGCCCTATTGGGTGTCCTATCCGGACATGACGTTGCTTGCGGGCGGCACGCCGGTGTTCGTGAGCTGCCCCGATCAGACCGGCTTCAAGCTGCGGCCCGAGGACCTCGAGGCGGCGATCTCGCCGCGTACCAAATGGCTGATCCTCAACTCACCGAGCAACCCGACCGGAGCGGCCTACACCGAAGCGGAACTCGGTGAGTTGACCGACGTGTTGCTCCGCCATCCGCAGGTCTGGCTGCTGACCGACGACATCTACGAGCACCTTGTCTACGACGACTTCCGCTTCGTGACGCCGCTGGCGGTCGCGCCCGAGCTCCGATCCCGCTGCCTGACCATGAACGGCGTCGCCAAGGCCTACGCCATGACCGGGTGGCGGATCGGCTATGCCGGCGGTCCGGTCGAGCTGATCAAGGCGATGGCCAAGGTGCAGTCGCAAAGCACCTCCAATCCGTGCTCGATCAGCCAGGCGGCGACGGTCGCGGCGTTGAACGGGCCCCAGGACTTCCTCCCCGGATGGGTCGCGACCTTCAAGCAGCGACGCGACCTCGTGGTCGACCTCCTGAACCAGGCCCCGACGCTGCGCTGTCATCGCCCGGAGGGGGCGTTCTACGTCTATCCGAGCTGCGCCGGAGCGATCGGCCGGCGGACCCCGGCCGGCGATCTGCTGGCGGGCAGCGAAGACTTCGCCCGCTACCTGTTGGAGGGCGTGGGCGTCGCCGTGGTGCATGGCGCCGCCTTCGGCATGGACCCCTACTTTCGGATCTCCTACGCGACCTCGACCGAGCTCCTGGAGGAAGCCTGTCACCGGATCCTGCGTGCGTGTGAAGCGCTTCACTGAGCGTGGGCGAGCGGCGCGCTAGGGTTCTTCGAACAGGCGATAGACGACGCGATCGCCTGGCTCGATACCGAGTTCGACCGTGAGACCGCCACGCAGCTCGAGGACCGCGCGCACCGGCTCGCCGGACTCCAGCACCGTGTCCGAGAGCGGCTGGGCGCCCCTGATGATCCGGCCGATCTGGCCGTCAGCGCGAATGAACAGCATGTCGAGTGGGATATAGGTGTTGCGCATCCACATGGCGACCGGTTGGGAAGCGCCGAAATCGAACAGCATGCCGTGGTCGTCGGCCAGGCTTTCGCGGAACATCAGGCCGTAGGCGCGCTGGTCCGGCGTGGTTGCCAGTTCGACCTGGAACTCGAACCGCCCGCGATCGCCCGCGATCGCCAGGCGATCGTGGTCGAAGCTGGGCGGGCCGGCCATCGCCGCCAGGGCGATGACCAGCAACCCGACCGTGGCAATGCGGCCGAGCAGCCGATTCGGCAGCTGCCAGCCAGGCGAGGAGATCAAACTGTCCATTCTGGTCAAGTCGCCCGCAACCTCCACGCGAACCCATGTTCGCCGTTGAGATTTTACGCGCTTTGTAGTAAACTCAAAAGTGTTTGTGTGTCGGTCGCCTGTTCACAGAACTTCAATAAACTGTAGGTATGGAGCGTGGATCGGGCGGCTTCGGATGGTCGGCCTTCTGGCAGGCCGCCGAGCAAGGACGGCAGGGCAGTTGGCGCGGCAATTGCATTGACGTTTTATCCCGAAGGCACCAGCACGCAAGGGGTCGGTAGCGATACGCCGCAGCGGGGATGGTGGAGCAAGGCGGCGGATGTGACCTTATATGTATGTGATCGGTCGGTTGCGGCGTAGACGCGCCGCCGTCGTGTGCGGGCTTGATCGGGCTAGCTTGAGGCTAGGGTGCAGGGTAGGATGACGCGATGGCTATAGACGTCCATAGCACACCACGCATTGGCTATGAGCCGGCCCTGCGGCGGGTGACTCGGGATTCCAGCGGCGACGACCTGGACTGGGTCAGGCTCGGGCGCACGCTGTGGCGCCGCAAGCTGTTTCTGCTCGGTTTCATGGTGATCGTGCTCGGCCTGACCGCCGCCTACGTCAGCCGCATGCCGCCAGCCTACGAATCCGAAGCCCTGGTGATGCTCAACGATCGGCCGGCGCAGACGGTGCCCGACATCCCGGACGTGTTGGTCGGCTCGCCGCCCACCGAGGACAGCCTGGCGAGCCAGCTGCTGCTGATCAAGTCGCGGAGCATGGCGGAGCGGCTGGTCGACCAGCTCAACCTGCATCTCTTACCCGAGTTCAATCCGGCGCTGCGACCAAGCACCGCAGACTTCGCCGCATGGCTCGATCCGGCCCGCTTGATCCCGGCGTGGCTGCTCGATCATCTGCCGAAGGCCTGGGCGGACACGCTGATGACCACCAGCTCCGGCGCGGAGATGACGGACCAGCAGCAGGCTGCGCTGCTCCGCTCCGAGATCATTCAGGCCGTCATGGACAACATCCTGGCGGAGCCGGCCAACCGGTCGACCGTGATCGGCCTGAAGTTCATCTCGACCGATCCGGCGCTCGCGGCCCTCGGCGCCAACACCCTGGCCAGGCTCTATATGAGCGAGCAGCTCGAGGACAAGCAGACCGCGTCGCGCCGCGCCGGTGAGTTCCTCACGCACGAGATCGAGCGCCTGCGGGCGAGCGTCGCCTCGGCCGAGCAGGCCGTGCAGGATTATCGGCGCCAGCACGGGCTGGCTGGCGCAGCTCCGGACCAGCAGCAGCTCACGGAACTGACCACCCAGCTGGTCATCTCGCGCAGTGACCGCGCCCAGTCGGAAGCGAAGCTGCGCCAAGTCGAGCGGCTGCTGAGCTCCGGCGCTGATCTGACCCAAGCAGCGCAGCTCCTGGATTTGCCGGTGCTGACCGAGCTTCGGGCCCGCGAGCTCGAGCTCAATCGCCAGCGGGCGGAGCTGTCGAGCGAGTATGGTCCGCGGCATCCGCAAATGCTCAATCTGGAGGCCGAGCTGAAGTCGCTGCAGGACCGCAAGGAGGGGGAGATCAGGCAGATCGCCCAGCGCCTCAAGGACGAGGTGCAGGTCGGGCGCTCGCGCGAGGCGACGCTGGAATCCAACATCGACGGCCTGAAGAGCCAGCTGTCCGAGCACAACGAGGCCGAGATCGGGCTCGAGGCGCTGCAGCGGGAGGCGACCGCCGACCGCGACCTGCTCGAGACCTACATCAACCGGGCCAAGGAGATCACCTCGCAGCAGAAGGCTCAGGAGCCGGATGCCCGGGTGATCTCGCGTGCGGCCCTGCCTGACGAGCCGACCTATCCGCGCCGCAAGCTGATCTTCGGGGTCGCGCTGGTCAGCGCCCTCCTGGCCGGCTCGCTCGCCGTGTTCGGCCTCGAAGGGTTGGACAACACCTTCCGCAGCTCCGAGCAGATCGAGGATCTGATCGGCTTGCCGACGTTGGGCCTGGTGCCGGCGATCGTCGGACTCGACAAGCGCTATGGCTCGCCCCAGGACTACGTGCTCGATAACCCGAACTCACCCTTCGGCGAAGCCCTGCGCAGCCTGCGCACGGCCATGCTGCTCACCAGCATGGGGTCGCCGCCGAAGACCGTCCTGGTCACCTCCTCGATCCCGAGCGAGGGCAAGACTTCGATCGGGATGTGCCTGGCCAGGATTTACGCCCGGTCCGGCCGCCGGACCTTGATCATCGACTGCGACGTGCGCCGGCCGCGGCTGCACGAGTTGGCCGGCGTGGCCAATCAGAGCGGGCTGAGCGACGTGTTGCTGCAGCACCGCGAGTTGAACGAGGTGGTCCTGCTGGACGAGGCTTCGGGCGCCTATTTCGTGACCGCCGGCGGCCCGGTGCCCGATCCGGCGGCGCTGTTGGCATCGGAGCGGATGCGCCGGCTGCTCAAGGAGGTCGCGACCCGGTTCGACCTGGTCATCATCGACAGCCCGCCCGTGCTCAGCGTCTCGGACGCCAGGGTGCTGTCGCAGATGACCGACAAGACCGTGTTCCTGGTCCATTGGGGAAGCACACGCCGGCACGACGTGATGATGGGGGTCAAGCAGCTGATCGAGGCCGGCGCGGATGTGGCCGGCGTCGTGTTGAGCCGGGTCAACGTGCGCAAGCATGCGCGCTACGGCTATCGGGACTCCGGCTACTACTACGACGACAAGTACACCAAGTACTACAACAACGGCTGAACCGACGTCGAGCGCGCCTTGGCCGATCCGTCGGGATCGGCCGGCGTCCCGACGTTGCTTTCAGGGCTTGGCCGCTGGCCACGGGCGTGGCATGAACCGGGCGCAACCGGTCTCCGGGAGGCGGCCCTATGGACCTGAAAGCACAGATTTGCCAGATCCCCGACTTCCCCAAAACGGGCATCCTGTTCTACGACATCTCGACCTTGTTGCAGCGGGCCGACGCCTTTCAGGTGGCGATTGACCAGCTGGCGGAGCTGGTGGCGCCGCACCGGCCCGACCGGCTGGTCGGTATCGAATCGCGCGGCTTTATCTTCGCCGCCGCACTGGCGCTGCGGCTCGGGATCGGTTTCGCGATGGTTCGAAAGCGCGGCAAGCTGCCCGGCTCGGTGGTCGGCCACGCCTACAACCTCGAGTATGGCAGCGACCGGATCGAGATCTCGGCCGACCTGATTCCGGCGCACAGCCGCGTCGTGATCGTCGACGACCTGATCGCGACCGGCGGCACGGCCGCTGCCACCGCCGAGCTGCTCAACAAGATCGAAGCCCAGGTCGTGGCCGCGGCCTTCCTGATCGAGCTCACCGGCCTGGATGGCCGGCACCGCTTGCGGATGCCGGTCGAAAGTCTGCTCGCCTACGATGGCTGAGCCAGGCGCAGGCGGTCAGGGCACGAACTGCTCCTTGAGAATCCTCTCCTCCATGTTGTGCTCGCGGTCGAACAGCAGGGTGAGGGTGATGCTGCGATCCTCCCACACCTCGACCTCCATCACGTCGCGGATCTCGGTGTAGTCGGCGACGGCGCTGACCGGCCGCTTGTCGGGGTCGATCACCGTGAAGCGGAAGTGGGTCCGACTCGGCAGCAGGGCACCGCGCCAGCGGCGTGGGCGGAAGGCGCTGATCGGGGTGAGCGCCAGGAGATTGGCGCCGACCGGCAGGATCGGTCCGTGCGCGGAGAGGTTGTAGGCCGTGCTGCCGGCCGGCGTCGCGACCAGAATTCCGTCACAGATCAGGTACTCCAGACGGACCACGTCATCGATCGCGATCTGGATGTTGGCCGCCTGGCGGGTCTCGCGGAACAGCGACACCTCGTTGATGCCGAGCCCGAGCTCGAGCTCGCCGTTGCGGCAGGTCGCCCGCATGCGCAGCGGGTGCAGGGGTGCGCTCACGCCCTCGGCGAGGCGCTCACGCAGACCGTCGGTCCGGTAGTCGTTGAGCAGAAAGCCGACCGTGCCGAGGTTCATGCCGTAGATCGGCACCGGCCGGTCGATGCAGCTGTGCAGCGTCTCGAGCATGAAGCCGTCGCCGCCGAGCGCCACGATCACGTCCGCCTGCTCGCCTGGGACATGGGCGTAGGCCGCCTCGAGCTCCGCGAGGCCGGCCTGCGCTTCGGCCGTGTCGGCGGCGCGAAAGCTGATGTTGGTGAAGCGGTTCATAGGCGTGCCCGGCCGGCCCTGACCAACGTCGCCGGCGGGGCGCACTTTGCGGCGCTCCCCACACCCGGGTCAAGCATGGGTCAAGGATGCAGCCGGGAGATGCGCCGGCGGCAGGTGCGCCCGCGGCCGGTTGTCGGCCGCCCGGCAAGACGCTAGATTAAGCTCAAGCAGCCCTTCAAGGACGGCCGTCCGATCCGGGCAGGGAGAACGGACCCAGATGATGATCGACCCCTTCGAGCGCGCCATTACTTACGTCCGGGTCTCGGTGACCGACCGGTGCGACTTCCGCTGCGTGTACTGCATGGCGGAGAACATGACCTTCCTGCCGAAGAAGGAGCTCCTGACCCTCGAGGAGCTGGATCGGCTGTGCTCGGCGTTCGTCGATCTCGGCGTCCGCAAGCTCCGGCTCACCGGCGGCGAGCCCCTGGTCCGGCGCAACATCATCAGCCTGTTCGCCTCGCTCGGTCGGCATCTGCGCTCAGACCGGCTCGACGAGCTGACGCTGACCACCAACGGCAGCCAGCTCGAGCGCTACGCCGCGGAGCTGTTCGCGCACGGCGTGCGCCGGATCAACGTCTCCCTGGACACGCTCGATCCGGCCAAGTTCCAGGCGATCACGCGCTGGGGCAAATACGACAAGGTGATGGCCGGGATCGCCGCGGCCAAGCAGGCGGGACTCCACGTCAAGATCAACGCGGTCGCGCTCAAGGGCGTCAACGACGACGAGCTCGACCGGATGATTGCTTGGTGCGGTGCCGAAGGCTTCGATCTGACCCTGATCGAGACCATGCCGCTCGGCGACATCGACGGCGACCGCACCGAGCAGTATCTGCCGCTCTCCCTGGTACGCTCGCGGCTCGCGCGCAACTGGACCCTGACCGATCTGCCGGATCGAACCGGCGGTCCGGCGCGCTACGTCCGGGTCGAGGAGACCGGTGGCCGGCTCGGGTTCATCACGCCGATGACTCACAATTTCTGCGAATCCTGCAATCGGGTGCGGGTCACCTGCACGGGCAAGATGTACATGTGTCTCGGCCAGGAGGACGAGGCCGACCTGTGCACACCGTTGCGCGCCTCGGAGGGTGACGAGCTCTTGAAGCAGGCGATCCTGGACGGGATCGCCCGCAAGCCCAAGGGTCACGACTTCGTGATCGACCGACGGCACAACAGACCGTCCGTCCGCCGCCACATGAGCGTGACCGGCGGCTAAGAAGGCTCAGATTTCTCTTCGCGACGGTTGAATCGGAAGCGGCCTGCGGGCGTGCGCTCGCGCCGGGCAGGCTGCCGGCATTCGCCCCGCCCTCAGCCGAAGACGATCTCGACCCGCCGGTTGCGCGGCTCCTTTTGGCCGTCGGGGGTGGGGACCCGGGGGCGGCGCTCACCGAACCATTCGACCTCGAGCGCTCGTTCGGGCACGCCGCGCTGCATCAGGGCCTGAGCGACAATCTCCGCCCGCCGTTCCGACAGCCGATCGTTGTAGGCCTCCGAACCGGACCGGTCGGCGTGCCCTGCGACCTTGACCAGCGCCGGGCGGCCGCGCACGAAGTCCGCTTGCACCTGGTCGAGCACCGCGAGCGCGACCGGCGTCAGGTCCGCCTGATCCCACGCGAAGAACACCAGATAAGCTTCACCCTCGGTCGTGAGCGCGCGCTCGACCTCGGCAATCGCCGACTCATACTCGCCCTTGCAGACCTTGATCTGCTCGGGCGGGTCGTTCTCCTCGGCCTTCTCCAGCCAACAATCGAAGGCGGTCTGAGCCTTCGCCGCTTGCCAAGGCGCCTTCTTCCGCCCGGTCTGATCCAGAGCCGCCATCAGGCGGGCCCGGGCCGCCGACAGCTCCTCGACGTTGTCTGGCCGCAGATCGCGCGACTCGACCGTATCGGGAAGCACCGCCTCGCCTTTGGCGGAATCGACCGCCTTGAAGGCGAAGTGCCAGTAGTCGGAGTGGTCATACTCCGAGGTCATCACGTCGGAGTAGTCGAGATAGCCCTGCCGCAAGCCTTGGTTGAAGGCCGGGCCCTGGGGCTCCATGGCGCGCACCGCACCGATCTCGTGCAGCACGACCTCGCTGTCGTCGACCAGCTGCGGATTGTAGCTGCAGGAGAGCAGCGCACCGAGGGCCGCGCCTAGCAACCCCACCTTGATGACTCTCTGCATTTCCTTCCCTGGTCCCTTGTGTCACGTGCCCGGCTGAGACCTGGCAGCCGCCGTGCCGGCGACCGATGCTTCTTTGCACAACCGGGCCGCTTGGATAACAGGGCAAATAAACGCGCAGATCAAGGGGTTTGTCGTGCCGCGGCGATCGTTCGCCAAGCCGTGTCGGCGGATCTTCTCGGCGGGCTGTCGGTCAGCCGGGCCTGGTCCGGTCGAAGCCGCGCACCTCCTCGATGGCCGCACGCAGCGCTTCGAGCCGGGCTGTGCTCGGCGACGAGCGCTCGGCGGCAAGGGCGATCTTCATGACCCGCCGCGCCCCGAGGTTGGCGCTTGATCCCTTGAGCGCGTGCGCGACCGCCGCCCAGCTCTGGCCGGTGCGCAGGGCCTCGCTCATGCGCGCCAGATAGACATCGGCGCTGGACAGGAACAGGGTCAGAAGCTCGCCCTCGAGCTGCTGGTCGCCATCGGTGAAACCAAACAGGTGGTCGAGGTCAATCACCGGCTGGGTGTCTTGATCGGGGGGCATTGGCACCCGGCCGTGGACCGCCCGCTCGACCACCCGCAGCAGGCGCTCGATGTCGATCGGCCGACTGAGATAGTCGATCGCACCGGCTTCGAGCCAGGCTTCGCCCGAGCGTTCGTCGGTTTGTCCGCCGATCATCGCGACCGGCACCGGACCATTGGGACCGAGAGGCATCTCATGCAGAAGCTCGGTGCCGGCGCAGTCCGCTACGGTGGTGCTCAACAGAACCAGCGCGGGCGCGCTTGACCCGACCCGCTGCAATACGTCACGCGCGGTGGCGACGGTCTCGATCCGATAGCCGAGCCTGCCCAGCACGAGCACGACGAGGTCGCGGCTGACGGCTTGCTCCTCGGCCAGAAGGACCCGGTGCGAGGGCGACTGGTGCATCATGGTCGATTGGCGCTATTTCAACCAGTGGTTCTATTTACTTCTATCCAACTCGCTACACCAGTCAAGTCCTTTCGGCCCGTGGTCACAGAGGCGCCGCCAATGCGACCGCCATCTCGCCGGCCAGGCAGGCGTTGGCCGAGGCCAACGCCCGGTTGACGCGCACCGTCGCGCCTTGGCTCTGCTCGGCCATGTGGCTCAGCATGAAGGGGGTCTGCTCGGGCCCATGGATACCGGCCGCGGTGGCCGCCGCCTCGGCGGCCGCCACCAGCTCTTCGACCACCGCCTTCGACATGGCATGCTCGGGCGGAGGCGGTTGCGCGACGACCAGGGCGCCCGGCAGACCGAGCGCTCGCTGGGTGTCAATCAGGCGGCAGAGAGAGCTCAGGTCGTCGATCCTGGGCACCTCTAGGCCGGTCTCGGCGGTGTAGAAGCCCGGCAGCTCATCGCAGCGCCAGCCGATCACCGGCACCCCCAGAGTCTCCAGACGTTCGAGCGTGCGCCGCTGGTCCAGGATCGACTTGACGCCACTGCAGACCACCACGATCGGGCGTCTGGCCAGCTCCTCGAGATCCGCGGACACGTCCAGCGAGGTCTCGCCATCCCGGTGGACGCCGCCGAGACCGCCGGTCGCCATCACCCGGATCCCGACCCGGTCGGCGACGAACACGGTGGCCGCGATCGTGGTCGCACCGAGGCCGCCGGCGGCGAGCACGCGGGGCAAATCGCGGGTCGTGCATTTGACGACCTCGGGCGTCTCGACCAGGCGCTTGAGCAGAACCCGGCTTAGGCCGACGTTGATCTGACCGTCGATCACGGCCACAGTGGCCGGCACGGCGGCCTGGGCGCGGACCGCCTGCTCGAGTTCGATGGCAACTGAAGCGTTGTGTGGGCGCGGCAAGCCGTGGCAGATCAGGGTCGATTTCGAGCGCGACCACCCCCTGGCCTCGGGCCAGGGCATGGGCGACGTCCGGGTGCAGTTGAATGGTCATGGTCAAGTCTCCGTCGACCGGGATCCGCGGCGCGTGCGCTGGCTCGGCGCCGCCGGCCAACCAGTCTGCGACCCAACATCCTGAGCCAAAGGAACGGCTGCGATGCAACGACCGATCGATCAGCACACCGCCCTGATTTTCACCATGGTACTGGTGTCGGCCGCCGAGGGCGAGATGACCGACGCCGAGCTCGACGCGATCTCCCGGCAGGTCCGCTATCTGCCGGTGTTCCAAAGTTTTCACCATGATCGGCTGACCGAGGTCGGGCGGCAATGCGCCGAGCTGCTGCGCGAGGACGACGGCCTCGACCTCGCCTTCGACATGATCGCGGAGGCGCTGCCCAAGCCGCTCTGCGAGACTGCCTACGCGCTCGCCTGCGAGGTGGCGGCGGCTGACGGCGACCTGGCGATTGAGGAACTCAACCTCCTCCGGATGCTGCGCCAGCGGCTGAACGTCGACCGCTTGGTGGCCGCGGCGATCGAGCGCACGACCTACGCGCGCCACGCTGTCGTCTGACGCGCCGTCGACGGGGAGCGCGGCCGATGCTCGGGCGCGGTGAGATCTGCAGCATCGCGCAGATGACGGCCGCCGATGCGGCGGCGATCGCCGCCGGGATCACCGGCGGTGAGCTGATGGCCAACGCTGGCGCCGCCGTGGCCGAGGCACTCACGGCGCGGTTCGGCCGAGTGCCGACAGTCGTGCTCTGCGGGCCCGGTAACAACGGCGGCGACGGTTTCGTCGTCGCCCGGCGGCTGGCGCGGGAGGGCTGGCCCGTTTGGGTAGCTCTGCTCGGCCGTGCGGGGCGGCTCCGCGGCGATGCGGCGGCGGCCGCCAAGGCCTGGAACGGCGCCACCCGGGCGCTCGAGCCCGCGGCTCTGGAGGGGGCGGGCCTGGTGGTCGACGCCCTGTTCGGGGCCGGCCTCGCGCGCCCGATCGAAGGCGTGGCACGGGCGACGGTCGAGGCCGTCACGGCGGCGCGGCTGCCGGTCGTCGCGGTCGACGTGCCGTCAGGGATCGATGGCGACACGGGCGAGATTCGGGGCGCTGCGGCCGGCGCCGTCCTGACCGTGACCTTCCATCGACCGAAGCCCGGTCACCTGTTGCTGCCAGGTCGCGCCTATGTCGGCGAGCTGGTGGTCGCCGACATCGGCATCCCCGACCCGGTCACGGCGACGCTCGGCATCCGGCTCTGGGCGAACCGGCCGCCGCTCTGGCGGCGGCTGTTGCCGCAGCGCACGGCCGCCAGCCACAAATACAGCCACGGCCACGCGCTGGTTCTGGGCGGCGGCGTTGCCTCGTCCGGCGCAGCTCGCATGTCTGCCCGCGCGGCGCTCCGCGCCGGTGCCGGCTTGGTCACGGTCGTTTGCCCTGAAGCTGCGCTGGGCACCCATGCCGCCCAGCTGACCGCGGTCATG
Source organism: uncultured Alphaproteobacteria bacterium (assembly GCA_963757395.1). Classification (GTDB taxonomy): domain Bacteria; phylum Pseudomonadota; class Alphaproteobacteria; order Geminicoccales; family Geminicoccaceae; genus DATAOG01. The sequence goes on along the minus strand of CAVWRK010000013.1, from coordinate 582,223 downwards.
GTCGCGCCCTTCGCCAACGAGGCGGACTTCACCCGGCAACTGGACGACCCGAGACGGACGGCGATTCTGCTCGGACCCGGCGCCGGCATCGGCGCGACGCTCGGTCGACGGGTCGCCGCCGCGCTCGCCAGCGGCAAGGCCTGCGTGCTGGACGCCGACGCTCTGACCAGCTTCGCTGGCCGGTCTCGCGAGCTGTTTGCCGCGATCCGTGGGCCCTGCCTGCTGACCCCCCACGAAGGCGAGTTCAAGCGGCTGTTCGACCTCAACGGCGACAAGCTCACCCGAGCGCGTGCCGCGGCCGCCGAAAGCGGTGCGGTCGTCCTGCTCAAGGGCGCGGACACGGTGGTCGCGGCGCCCGATGGCCGGGCGATCATTCAGCCAGACGCGCCGGCGACGCTCGCCACCGCCGGCTCGGGCGACGTTTTGGCAGGCATTGCGCTCGGTCTGCTGGCCCAGGGCATGCTGGTGTTCGAGGCCGCCGCAGCTGCCGTCTGGCTGCATGCGCAAGCAGCGCGGAGCCTCGGCCCCGGGATGATCGCCGAAGACCTGATCGAGGCTATCCCGAGCGCGCTCGCCTCCCTCCTGCGCCGGGCTCGAAGCCCTGCTCCGATCGGCTAGAGGGTGAAAGACAGTTGCCACGCTAAAGCTGTAGTTTATTCATGGCCCAGCCTGTGGTTGAGGGGAGAACGCGGCTCAACGCGATCGGATCGGGTCGGCCCTGCAGCGGATCCTGCCGAGGCCGGTCGGGTCGCCCGTTTCGTCATCCGTAAAAGCCACGGCGGTGCCGGCTGCCGGGCACCACAAACTGCGGGCGGTCGGCGCTCGACGGCGGTTCGGCGTACGTTCGGACGACCCAGGGTCGCCGTAGCTTCTTCTCGACGACGATGCTCCTCCGGTGATCGGATCGGAGGCAGGCTCGGCGGTATGGTTGGCTGGATGCGGGTGCGAAACGAGACGCTTGAGCGAGGAGGGGCGACGGCCGGGGGTTCGCCGACTGACGGTGGCGGCTGAGCCACCGTCGGATCTTGCGGCACAGCTCGTCGAGCTGATCGCTGAACCGGTCGTGATCCTCGCCGCGAGCGAAGACGGCCGGGCGACGCCGGTGATCACCTATGCAAATCCGGCCTTCGCTCGGCTGATCGGCCTGCCCGCGGACGCTGTAGTTGGGCAATCGGTGCACGTCCTGGCGTCGGCAGTCACCGAGCCGCTCGAGCTCGCCCGGCTGCTTGACGCCATCGAGCGACAGCGTGCGATCGACTTGGCATTGCAGATCGCAGGCGCGGCCGGCCGGCGGCTCTGGATCGAGGTCGAAGGCCGACCGCTCGCCGGTGCCGATCGGCCTTACATGGTGCGCCTGCGCGACGTCACCGCCCAGCGCGCCGTAGTGACGACGGCGCGGCGGCTCGAGCGGCGCTTCGATGCGCTCGCCAATCTGACTTCGGATGGCGTCTATCATCTGCGCGTCGATCCGGATTGCCGCCTGGTCCTGGACTGGATGGCAGGCGCGTTTGAGCGACTGACCGGCTACGGCGTGGCCGAGCTCGACGCGTTGGGCGGCTGGTCGGCCCTGGTCGAGCCCGCGGATCTCCGGCTGCTGCAACGGCGCGCCCAGAGACTCCTCGCCGGCGAGCAGGCGAGCGCGGAATATCGGATCAAGAGCCGGGACGGCGCCCGCCATTGGCTGCGCGACACCGGTTGGCCGCAGTGGGACGAGGCGCACGAGGTCGTGGTCGGCATTCTCTGCGCCGCCGCCGACATCACCGAGCAACGCCGGCTCGAGGAGCAGCTGTTGGCCGAGCGGCTCGATCACAAGTCGCTGATCAGCCTGGCCGACGGCTTGGTCTGCGAGATCGATGGCGATGGCCACCTGCGCGCCGTGGCCGGCCACGCCGATGGCGAGCTGCCGGGCCGCCTGCAGGCCGGGGTCGGCCGCCCGCTGCCGGATCTGATCGGCCTCGAACTTGCCGAGTTCTGGCGCCGGCAGATCGAGCGCATCGTGCCGGGTTGGGCGCCCGTCACCTTCACCTTCACCCATCCGACGGGCGCCGGCGGCGAGCGCTATCAGATACGGCTCTGCGGCGCGGCCGGCGGCGCCACGCTGGCGCTCGTCCGGCCGGACCCGTCGATGGCCGCGCCAGGTGCGCCCGCGGAACTGGAGCGCCGACCAGACCCGAGATTGCGCGCGCTCCTCGAGCTGCAGCGCTCGGCCGCGATCCTGCTCTCCCCAGGCCTGACCGTCCTGGAGCTCAACGACCAGGCCGAGCAACTGACCGGCTGGCAGCGCCCGTTGGTGATCGGCCGCCCGTTCGTCGAGCTGATGGCGCTCGCCCGGGAGCAGCCCGCTCTGCTACAGGACCTGGAACGCGCCCGATCCGGCGACCGGGTGACCGGCAGCGAAGCCTGGTTGCGCTTACCGGACGGCCAGGAAGGCCGGCTGGTCTGGAGCCACATCCCACTACGCGGCGCCGGCAACGAGGTGTATGGCGTACTCGCCCAGGCTGAAGCACTCGCTCCGCTGACCGAGGCGGCGTCCGGACAGGCCGACGATCAGCTCCGCCTGAAGGCGATCATGGATCATGTCGCGGACGGCATCGTGACCCTTGACACCCGCGGCGTCGTCGTCTCGTTCAGCCGTTCGGCCGAAGCGATCTTCGGCTATCGACGGGACGAGATCGTCGGCCGGGGCGTCGACGTCCTGGTCGTCCGGGGCCCGGGCCGCGATGGTGATGCGCTCGATCGGATCACCGCGACCGCCAAGCTGCCGGGCGGCACACGGGAGATGATGGCCAGGCGCAAGGGCGGAGAGGTGATCCCGATCGAGCTTGCCGCCAGCGAGGTCTTCTTCAACGGCGATGTGCTGTATATTCTGACAATCCGGGACATCACGGTGCGCAAGCACACCGAGGAGACCATCCGCAACCTCGCCTATCACGATCCGCTGACCGGCCTACCCAACCGCTTGCTATTCAACGATCGTTTGACGCAGGCGATCGAGGGCGCGCGCCGAAGCCGGCGGCTGCTCGCGGTGATGATCCTCGACCTCGACCGCTTCAAGCTGATCAACGACTCGCTCGGGCTGGCAAGCGGCGATCAGGTCCTGCGCGCGGTCGGCGAGCGTCTGGTCGCAGCCGTCCGCCGGAGCGATACCGTGGCGCGAACTCGGCGCCGACGATTTTCTGCTCCTGCTGCCAGGCGTCGATGGCGCCGAGAACACCGCCAAGGTCGCCCAGAAGATCCTTGATACCTTCCTGCCGCCGCTCCAGGTGGACGACCAGGAGCTCCATCTCGGCGCCAGTCTCGGCATCACCCTCTATCCCCACGACGGCGACGACGCCGAAACCCTGATTCGCAATGCCGACACCGCCCTTTACCGGGCCAAGGAGCATTCCCGCGGCAGCTATCAGTTCTATACCACGGATATGAATGCGACCGCCTTCGAGCGCCTGGTCCTTGAGACCCAGCTGCGCAAGGCGTTGGAGCGCGGCGAGCTGGTCGTCCACTACCAGCCGCAGGTCCGGCTCGACAGTGGCGCGGTGGTCGCGGTCGAGGCACTGGTGCGCTGGTTCCACGGCGATCTCGGGCTGATCTCGCCGGCCGAGTTCATCCCGCTCGCCGAGGAGACCGGCCTGATCCTCGAGCTCGGGCACTGGGTGCTGAGCACCGCCTGCGCCCAGGTCAGAGCCTGGCAGGAACAGGGCTTCGCCGACCTGCGCCTCGCGGTCAACCTGTCCGGCCGGCAGTTCGAGCAAGACGATCTCGTGCGCAGCATCGCCCAAGTGATCGAGGCCACGACTTTGGATCCGGCCGACCTCGACCTCGAGCTGACCGAGAGCAGCATCATGCGCAGCCCCGAGCAGGCGGTCGCCAAGCTGCAGGCGCTCGATCGCCTCGGCATCCGGCTCTCGATCGACGATTTCGGGACCGGCTACTCCTCGCTCGGCCACCTCAAGCGCTTCCCGATCCGCACCCTCAAGATCGACCAGTCGTTCATCCAGGACATCACGACCGACCCCAACGACGCTGCGATCGCGCAGGCGATCATCGCGCTCGCCGAGAGCCTGCAGCTCAAAGTGATCGCCGAGGGGGTGGAGACGCGCGAGCAGCTCGATCTGCTGCGCCGCTACCACTGCGACGAGATGCAGGGCTATCTGTTCGCGCGCGCCTTACCGCCGGCCGAGCTCTTGGAACTGTTGCGGAACGGCTCGAGGCTCATCCATTGAGCCGGCGCTGGTCCTCGCTAGCCGCTCGGCTCGGTCGCGCTGATGCTGTGATCCGGTGGCGCGGGGTGGCACTGGCCGATCGAATCCTCGGCACAGATCGTCTTGCCGTCGATCCAGGTGGCGCCCGCCAGAACCGCCTTCAGGAGATCGGTGGAGGCGAGGCGTGCACCGGTCAAATCCGCTCGGCTCAGATCGGCTCGAAACATCCGCGCCATGGTCAGGTCGACTCCCGCCAGCGACGCGCCGGTCAGGTCGGCGTTGGTGAAATCGGCGCGCACCAGGTTGGCGTGGTCCAGGCGGGCCTTTTGCAGGGTTGCGGAGATGAACTTGGCGCGGCGTGCATCGACCTCGACCAGGATGGCATCGGACAGGTCGGTCCGCTCGAACGAGGCGTCGCGCAGCGTCGCCCCGGTCAGGTCGACCCCGCGCAGGTCCTGACCATCCTGCAGGCACCGGCGCCAATAGACCCCGGGCGCCGCCACATCCGCGCACTCCGCCAGCGCCGGCACGGCGGCCGCCAGCAGACAGGTCAGACCGAGAACCGAGATCGCACCGAGTTCGGATCATGGCCATAGTCATACGCCAAGGCTGCTGCCGTTGGAAGGTAGCAGCTCGGGAGTCGACGATGTCCACCCGGCTTCGATGATGTCGAGGCTTCAACCCGGGTATCTGGCCTCTAGGTCGCAGGCGAGCTACACTTTACGGCCATGAGCGAGGCGACGGTGAGCGTCAGGCTGCGCATCCAGGGCCGGGTTCAGGGCGTCTGGTATCGCGGCTGGGTGGTCGCAGAGGCGCAGGAGCTCGGCTTGTCGGGCTGGGTGCGCAATCGCCGGGACGGCTCCGTCGAGGCCCTGATCTCGGGGCCCGAGCCGGCGGTGCGGGCGATGATCGAGCGCTGCCGCCGCGGCCCTTCGGCCGCCCGGGTCGACGACCTCGTCGAGGTGCCAGTCAGCGAGGCGGTCGGCCCCGGCTTTCGCCAGCTGCCCACGATCTGAGCGGCTCGCCATCGAACACGGTCTCGAACGTGGCCCGCAAGGCGCGGTCCAGCTCGGCCATGGTGGTCGTTCGTCCGAGGCCGGCCAGCGAGGTCACGCCGAATTCGCGAATGCCGCAGGGCACGATGCCGTCAAAGTGCTCCAGTTCGGGCTCGAGGTTGATCGCGACCCCGTGATAGCTGACCCAGCGGCGGATCCGGACGCCGATCGCAGCGATCTTGGCCTCGGTCCCATCCGGCTCGATCACCCAGATGCCGACCCGACCTGCTCGCCGCTCCCCGCGGACCCCGAACTGCTCCAGGGTCCGGATCAGCCATTCCTCGAGCCGCCAGATGTACGCGCGCAGATCCGGTCCACGCCGCTGCAGGTCGAGCATGACATAGGCGACCCGCTGGCCGGGGCCGTGATACGTGTACTGGCCGCCACGGCCGGCCGTGAACACTGGAAAGCGCGCGGGAGTCAGCAGGTCCGTGCTCCGCGCGCTGGTGCCGGCCGTGTAGAGCGGCGGGTGCTCGAGCAGCCAGACCAGCTCGCCGGCCTGGCCGCTGCGGATCGCCGCAACCCGCTCCTCCATCAAGGCCAGCGCGTCAGGATAGTCGACCGGCTGGTCGCTGATCCGCCACTCGATCGCGTCGGCGGCGTTGGCGACCGGTGCACCGGCCCTTGAAGCAACCGCCGTCATTTGCTATCTCCCCAGGCACTCGGCGCGGGCCCGCTCGCCCCTTCGCCGGCATGCGGTCGTGGCGGAATTGGTAGACGCGCAGCGTTGAGGGCGCTGTCCCGGAAACGGGGTGGAAGTTCGAGTCTTCTCGACCGCACCATCTCTCGCTCGCTGGCCTTTTCGGACCGGCATCGATAGTTTCCCCCTACACGAACGGTCGGACAACCGTGGTTCGTAACGCGCCACGGCAGGACCGTATTGACCTGGGATATGCTGTCATGTCCGATCAGCTGCGGGATGCCGCGCTCGACTACCATCGCCGGCCTGGCCCGGGCAAGCTCGCGGTGGTCGCGACCAAACCGCTCGCCAACCAGCGCGATCTGGCGCTCGCCTATTCGCCAGGCGTCGCTGCCGCCTCCGAGCTGATCGCAGAGGACCCGGCCGAGGCCGCGAACCTCACCACGCGCGGCAATCTGGTTGGCGTGATCAGCAATGGCACCGCCGTGCTCGGCCTGGGCGCGATCGGCCCACTCGCCGCCAAGCCGGTGATGGAAGGCAAAGCGGTCCTGTTCAAGAAGTTTGCGGGGATCGACGCCTTCGACATCGAGATTGACGAGCGCGACCCAGACAAGCTGGTCGAGATCATCGCCGCGCTCGAGCCGACCTTCGGCGCGATCAATCTCGAGGACATCAAGGCGCCGGAGTGCTTCGAGGTCGAGGCGAAGCTGCGCGCCCGCATGCGCATCCCGGTGTTCCACGACGATCAGCACGGCACCGCGATCATCGTCGCGGCCGCGATCCTGAACGGCCTGCACCTGGTCGGCAAGGAGCTGGGACAGGTCCGGCTCGTGACCTGTGGCGCCGGCGCCGCCGCGCTCGCCTGCCTCGACCTGCTGCTGGCGCTCGGCCTCGAGCGCGAACATGTACTCGTGGTCGATATCGAAGGCGTGGTCTATGCCGGTCGCACGACGCTCATGGATCCCTATAAGGCGCGCTTCGCCCAGCCGACCGCGAAGCGCTCGCTCGCCGATGCGATCGCGGGCGCGGACGTGTTCCTCGGCCTGTCGGCACCCAACCTCGTCACCAAGGCGATGGTCCTGACCATGGCCGAGCGACCGCTGATCCTGGCGCTCGCCAATCCGGTCCCGGAGATCGATCCTGAGGTGGCGCGCGCTGCCCGGCCCGATGCGATCATCGCCACCGGCCGCAGCGACTATCCGAACCAAGTCAACAATGTCATCGGCTTCCCGTTCATCTTCCGCGGTGCTTTGGACGTCGGCGCCACCACGATCAACGAGGCGATGAAGATCGCCTGCGCGAAGGCGATTGCGGGTCTTGCGCGCACCACTGTGCCGGAGACGGTCGCCCTGGCCTACGGTCTTACCGATCTGGGCTTCGGTCCGGACTGCATCATTCCCAAGCCGTTCGATCCGCGGCTCGCGGTCGAGTTGCCGATCGCGGTTGCCAAGGCGGCGATGGCGAGTGGCGTCGCGACCCGACCGATCGCCGATCTCATGGCCTATCACGAGCGTCTTACCCAGTTCGTGTTCCGCTCCGGTCTGACCATGAAGCCGATCTTCGAGCGGGCGCGGGAACGGCCGCTGCGCGTGGTGTTCGCCGACGGTGAGGAACCGCGGGTGCTGCGCGCGGTCCAGGTCCTGCTCGAGGAGGGGCTGGCGCGACCGGTCCTGATCGGCCGCCCCGACGTGGTGCGGGCGCGCGCGGAGCGCCTCGATCTCGCTTTGCCGCTGGGGCAGGGGGTCGAGCTCTGCAATCCGGAGAGCGATCCCCGCTACGACGACTACGTCGCGCACTATCTGGCCCATATGGGCCGCAGCGGCGTCACCCCCGAGGCGGCCAGGGAGATCGTGCGCACGCGACCGACCGTGATCGGCGCGATCATGGTCGACCGCGGCGAGGCCGATGCCCTGATCGCCGGCCCGACCGGCCGGATGGAGGCCCATCTGCGGCAGCTCGAGGAGCTGGTGGGGCTGCGCCCCGACGCCCACGAGGCCTCGACCCTGCATCTTCTGATCCTCGAGCGCGGCCCGCTGTTCATGGCCGACACCTACGTCACCATCGACCCGTCAGCCGAGGCGGTCGCCGAGACCACGCTGCTCGCCGCCGAGAGCATGCGGCGCTTCGGCATCACGCCCAAGGTCGCGCTGCTGTCGCACTCCAACTTCGGCAGCCTCGACACCGACAGCGCGCGCAAGATGCGCCACGCCTTGGCTTTGATCCGGGACCGGGCGCCCGAATTGGCGGTCGATGGCGAGATGCATGCCGATGCCGCGCTTTCGGCCGCGGTCCGGGCGCGGATTCTCCCGGACTCGACCCTGACCGGCGAAGCCAATCTTTTGATCTTCCCCAATCTCGACGCCGCCAACATCGCCTTCAACCTGGTCAAGGCGGTGACCAATTCGGTCGCGGTCGGTCCGATCCTGATGGGCTTGGCCAAGCCCGCCCATATCGTCACACCGTCGGTCACGGCGCGCGGCATCGTCAACCTGTCCGCGCTTGCCGTGGTCGACGCGCAGGCGCGCCAGATGGCGAGCGGCTCGTGACCGAGCCCGAGCTGCAGGTCGCGCCGGAGCCCCAGGCGGAGGGCCACGTCGCACTATCGGACGAGGTGATCCGCGCGGTCCGCGATGCCCTCTACGAGGGCGTCCCGGAACGGGCGGCGGAGCGCGCGCGGCAGCTGCACGTCGCGGACCAGGCGGACCTGCTGGAACAGCTCGGCCACGAGGAACGCGCGGCTCTGATCAGCGCGCTCAAGTCCGACCTCGATCCCGAGCTCCTGACCCATCTCGACGAGAGCGTGCGGGCCGAAGTGCTGGAGCTGCTCGGGCCCAAAGAGGCCGGCGAAGCGATCGCTCAGCTCGAGACCGACGATGCGATCGAAGTGCTCCAGGACCTCGACCCGGATGAGCAGATCGCGCTGCTCGCGACCTTGCCGTTGCCCGATCGGGCGGCCGTCGAGCAAGGCCTCGCGTATCCTGAGGAGAGCGCCGGCCGCCTGATGCAGCGGGAGCTGGTGGCGGTGCCCGAGTTCTGGACCGTCGGCCAGACCATCGACTACCTGCGCGCCAACCCCGACCTGCCGGACGATTTCTACGACATCTACATCATCAATCCGCGCTTCGAGCCGGTCGGCTCAATCCCGCTGAGCAAGGTTTTGCGTAGCAAGCGCGGCGTGCTCCTGACCGAGCTCAGGCTCAAGGAGCTGCATCTGATCCCGGTCGGCATGGACCAGGAGGAGGTCGGCTTCCAGTTTCGCCAGTACGGCCTGGTCTCGGCGCCGGTGGTCAACGACGCCGGGCGGCTGCTCGGCGTGATCACGGTCGACGACGTGGTCGACGTGCTCCAGGAGGAGGCCGAAGAGGACATCCTGAAGCTCGGCGGCGTCCAGGAGACCAGCATCTTCACCTCGCCCTGGCGCGCCAGCCGGCAGCGGGTGCCCTGGCTGCTGATGAGCCTGGTATCCTCGACGTTCAGCGCCTCGGTGATCCACTTCTTCCAGCATTCGATCGAGCAGATGGTCGCGCTCGCCGTGCTGATGCCGGTGATCGCAGCGCTGGGCGGCAACGCCGGGGTCCAGACGCTCGCGGTCGTGATCCGGGCGCTCGCGGTCCGGGAATTGACCCGCAGCAACGCGCCCGCGGTGCTGCTCAAGGAGATCGGGGTCGGCGGCCTCAACAGCAGCGTCTTGATGGTGGTCGGCGGCGTGGTCGCCCTGCTCTGGTTCGGCTCGATCCATCTCGCCCTGGTGTTCGGCGTCTCGGTGATCGGGACCATGACGCTGGCGGCGGCAATCGGGGTCGGCGTGCCGCTGCTGCTCGACCGCCTGGGCTTCGACCCGGCGGTCGCATCGAGCGTGTTCGTGACCCCGACCATCGATGCGATCGGATTTTTCACGTTCCTCGGGCTTGCCACGTTGTTGCTGCTGTGAGGGTGCCGCCATGGCCCAGTTCACCTGCCCGTCCCTGAATTTCGACCTCGGTGAGACCGCGGAGATGATCCGGAGCACGGTCGCCGCCTTCGCTCAGGCCGAGATCGCGCCGCGCGCCGAGGCGATCGACCGCAGCAACGAGTTCCCCCGCGATCTCTGGCCGCGCCTTGGCGAGCTGGGCCTGCTCGGGATCACGGTCGAGGAAGACTACGGCGGCGCCGGCCTCGGCTACACCGAGCACGTTCTGGCCATGGAGGAGGTTTCTCGCGCAAGCGCTTCCGTAGGCTTGAGTTACGGCGCTCACTCGAACCTCTGCGTCAACCAGATCCGCCTCCACGGCACGCCGGAGCAGAAGCAAAAATACCTGCCGAAGCTGATCAGCGGCGAGCATGTCGGCGCGCTTGCCATGAGCGAGCCCGGCGCCGGCTCGGACGTCGTCAGCATGCGCACGCGCGCCGACCAAAGGGGCGATCGCTACATGCTCAACGGCTCCAAGATGTGGATCACCAACGGCCCCGATGCCGAGACCTTGGTGGTCTACGCCAAGACCGATCCCGCAGCCGGTGTGCGTGGCATCACCGCTTTTCTGATCGAGAAGGGGATGGCGGGCTTTCGCACCGCGCAAAAGCTCGACAAGCTCGGCATGCGCGGCTCCAACACCTGCGAGCTGATCTTCGAGGATTGCGAGGTCCCGGAAGGCAACGTGCTGGGCAAGGTCGGCGGCGGCGTCCGCGTGCTGATGGGCGGCCTCGACTACGAGCGCCTGGTGCTCGCGGGCGGCCCGCTCGGCATCATGCAGGCCTGCCTCGACGTGACCCTGCCCTACCTGCACGAGCGCCAGCAGTTCGGCCAGCCGATCGGTTCTTTCCAACTGATGCAGGGCAAGCTCGCGGACATGTACACGACCATGAACGCCTGCAAAGCCTATGTCTATTTCACCGCCAAGGCCTCGGACCGGGGCGAGGTGACCCGCCAGGACGCAGCCGGCTGCCTGCTCTATGCCGCCGAGAAGGCGACCTGGACGGCGCTCCAGACGGTTCAGACGCTGGGCGCCAACGGCTACACCAACGACTACCCCGCCGGCCGCCTGCTGCGCGACGCCAAGCTCTATGAGATCGGCGCCGGCACCAGCGAGATCCGCCGCATGCTGATCGGCCGCGAGCTGTTCGAGGCGACCGCCTGAGGTCGCCCTGGGTAGTTGACATCGATCCGCCCTTGATAGCAGAATCGCTGGCATGGCCCAGGTGATTGTCCGCAACCTCGACGACGACGTGGTCTCATCCTTGAAGTTCAAGGCCGAGCTGCACGGCCATTCGCTCGAGCAGGAGCTGCGCGAGGTTCTCAAACGCGCAGCCGAGCTCTCGTCGGAGGAGAAGCTGGTGCTTGCGGATCGAATCGCCGCGCTCACGCCGAGGCCGCTCGAGTCGGACAGCGCGGACCTGATTCGCGAGGACCGGGACAGCCGGTGATTGTCGTCGTCGACGCCTCGGTCGCGATCAAATGGTTCCTTCTCGAGCCCGATCGCGCGGCGGCGAGACGCTTGCTGGAACCAGGACAGCGTCTGCTGGCGCCCGAGCTCATCGTTGCAGAGGTCGCAAACGCCATGTTGAAGCGCGTCATCGCGAGTGAAGCCGATCCGAGGCAGGTGGTCGCGACGGTGGCATCGTTGTCGCGCTTCTTCGGTCGGCTCTTCACACTGGCACCGCTCGCCGCTCGCGCAATCGAGATCGCCGCGGAGTTGCGTCATCCGGTCTACGACTGCTTCTATCTGGCGCTGGCCGAAAGCGAGGACGCGGTCATGGTCACGGCCGACCGACGGCTGATCAGCCGGCTCGCCGGCAGCCGATGGCAAGACCGCTGCCGGGCGCTGGAGCAATAGGAGGAGGCGAGCCGTGGCGGCGCCGATCGACTTCTACTTCGAGTTCGCGAGCCCTTACGGCTATCTCGCGAGCACCCAGATCGAGGATCTCGGCGCCCGACACGGCCGTGAGGTCGCCTGGCACCCGATCATGCTGGGCGCGGCCTTCAAGGAGACCGGAGCGCGACCGCTGACGCAGACGCCGCTCAAGGGGCCCTACCTCCGCCAGGACGTGCCGCGCTTTGCCCGCCTGCTCGGCGTGCCGTTCAGGGAACCGCCGGTCATGCCGGCGAACTCGCTGGCCGCCAGCCGCGCGTTCGTCTGGCTCGAGCCGGACGAGCCGGAGCTCGCCAAACGCTTCGCACAGGCCGTCTTCCACGCCCACTGGGGCCTGGGCCAGGACATCGGCGCGCCCGAGCAGGTGGCCGAGATCGCATCCCCTCTGGCCATCGAGCGGGGAGCGCTGCTCGAGGCGGTGGCCGATCCCTCGGTCAAGGACCGCCTCAAGCTGGCGACCGCGGCCGCGATCGAGCGGGGCGTATTCGGCTCGCCCTTCGTCTTCGTCGATGGCGAGCCGTTCTGGGGCGCCGATCGCCTCGATCAGGTCGACGCCTGGCTCGCTCGCGGCGGCTGGTGAGCGATCGGAGACCCGCGCCATGTCCGAGTCCCTGCTGCTCTCTGAGCGCCGCCCCGACGACAGCGCCTGGATCACGCTGAACCGGCCGGAAGTCCACAATGCCTTCGATGACCGGCTGATCGCCGAACTGACCACCGAGCTCACTCGACTGGGGGACGATGCGGCCGTGCGCGCGGTGGTGCTGACCGGCAGTGGCAAAAGCTTCTCGGCCGGCGCCGACCTCAACTGGATGCGCAACACCGCGACCTATGGCGAGGCCGAAAACCTGGCCGATGCCAGAGCCTTGGCGAAGCTGATGGCCACTCTGAACGAGCTGCCCAAGCCGACCATCGCGCGGGTCAATGGCGCGGCGCTCGGCGGCGGCACCGGCTTGATCGCCTGCTGCGACATCGTGGTCGCCAACGCCACGGCCCTGTTCGGCACGACCGAGGTCCGCCTCGGCCTGATCCCCTCGGTGATCGGGCCCTACGTCGTCGCCGCGATCGGGATCCGCCAGGCGCGCCGCCTGATGCTGACCGGCGAGCGGATCAGTGCCACCGAGGCGGCCCGGATCGGGCTGGTCCACGAGGTGGTCGAAGCGGACCAGCTGGATGGCGCGGTCGACGCCATTCTCCATGATCTTCTGCGGGGCGGGCCGGGGGCGCTCACGGCGGCCAAGCGCTTGGTCCAGGATCTGGCCGGACAGCCGATCGGGCCAGATCTGATCGACGCCACCGCCCGGCGGATCGCTGCGCTCAGGGCGACCCCGGAGGCTCGCGAAGGCGTCGCGGCGTTTCTCGCCAAGCGGCCGGCGAGCTGGCTTTCCTGACTGTTCCACGCGTCGCCGGCGCGCTGATCGCCGGCTCTGGCGCTTGGCCTCGTCCTCTGGCCCGAGGCGGTCGGCCTCGAGCCCGCGATGGCGCGAACCGCCGCCCTCGTGCTCCTGGCGCTCGGCTGCTGGGCGACTGGCGCCCTGCCGTTCCATGTCACCGGTATCGGCCTGTTCGTGCTCGCGACCGTGCTTGGCATAGCACCACCCCGGGTGATCTTCGCAGGCTTCACATCGAGCGCACTCTGGTTGGTATTCGGGGGTCTGGTGATCGGCGCCGCGGTCCAGACGACCGGCCTCGGCCAGCGCCTCGCCCGGCTCCTGGTCGGGCATCTGGGTGGGTCCTACCGACGGATCGTCTACGGTACGGTCGCGCTGGGGGGCGGCCTCGCGTTCCTGGTCCCGGCCGCGATGGGTCGGATCATGGTCCTGGTGCCGATCTTCGTGGCGCTCACCGGCGAGCTCGGCTTCGTGCCGGGTCGCCGCGGTCGGACCGGCATCCTGCTCGCGGTTGCGTTCGGCACCATCCTGCCCGCGTTCGCGGTGCTGCCGGCGAACCTGCCGAACATGGTGCTCCTGGGCGTGGCCGAGACGCTCTACGGCGTCAGCATCTCCTATGGCGCGTATCTTCTGCTGCACTTTCCGGTGCTCGGGTTGGCCTATGGGTTGCTGCTCGCCGAGCTGGTCTGCCGGTTGTTCCCCGACCTTGTGGACGACCGTCTCCCTGACCAGAACGGTCGTGCCAAGCATGACGCGCCGCCGCCCTGGTCGCCCGCGGAGCGCCGTCTGCTCGGCATCCTGGTCCTGGCGCTTCTGCTCTGGGCGACCGATTCGCTGCATGGCATCTCGCCCGGCTGGGTCGCGCTCGCCGCCGCGCTGGTCTGCATGCTGCCGGGCGTCGGCGTCATCGATCCGCGCACCTTCGAGACCGCGACCAGCTTCGGAACCTTCTTCTATGTCGCGGGGTTGCTGGGCATGGTCAGCCTGATCGATGCCAGCGGGCTGGCCGGGGCTCTGGGGGCCAAGGCGCTCGCCTGGTTGCCGCTGGCACCGGATGCGCCCGCCGAAAGCTTCGGGGCGCTGGTTGCCGCGGCCAGCCTGATCGGACTCGTCACGACCCACCCTGGCGTGCCGGCCGTCCTCGGGCCGCTCGCGGCGCCGATGGCCGAGGCTGCGGATCTGCCGTTGGTGAGCGTCTTGATGACCCAGATCGTTGGCTTCTCGACCATGCTGCTGCCCTATCAGTCGGCACCGGTGATGGTCGCGCTGCAGCTCGCCAATCTGCGCCTCGCCGCCGCGACCAGACTGAGCTTGCTGCTCGGTGGCCTCGCCCTGCTGGTGCTGGTCCCATTGGACTACCTGTGGTGGCGATGGCTCGGCTATCTCGACTAATGCTTTGCATGGCCTCGATTTGCTGCAGTGCATCCAACAGTCGCATGAAGCCTTTGTAACAAACTTGGAGGTTGAAGATTCTTTAACCATTTCTACATAGAAACCGGGCTCGAGCTCTGGACCAACGGGTGTCTGCAGCCGGTCCCAGGGCCGTCGTCAAGTCAGCTTGTCCTCGCGCGGCTGGTACCCTTGGAGACGGAAATGGATGTCTTTGCGTCGCCTGCGTTCGACAACCACGAGCAGGTGGTCTTCTTCTTCGATCGCCGAAGTGGCCTGAAGGCCATCGTCGCCCTGCATGATACGACGCTCGGCCCGGCCATCGGCGGCTGTCGCATGTGGCCCTATCCGAGTGAGGCCGCAGCGCTGACCGACGTCCTGCGGCTCGCCAAGGGCATGACCTACAAGGCGGTCATGGCCAACCTGCCGTTCGGCGGCGGCAAGACCGTGATCATCGGCGATCCCAAGACCGGCAAGTCAAAGGCGCTGTTCCGGGCGCTCGGGCGGGCGATCGACAGCCTCGGCGGCCGCTACTACACCGGCGAGGACGTCGGTACCTGCCCGGCCGACATGGACTGCGCGAGTGCCGAGACGTCTTGCGTGCTCGGGCGCTCGAGCGGCAGCGGCGATCCGTCGCCGGTCACGGCGCGTGGGATCTGG
Source organism: uncultured Alphaproteobacteria bacterium (assembly GCA_963757395.1). Taxonomy (GTDB): domain Bacteria; phylum Pseudomonadota; class Alphaproteobacteria; order Geminicoccales; family Geminicoccaceae; genus DATAOG01. The sequence continues at coordinate 567,046 of CAVWRK010000013.1, read as the reverse complement.
CTCGGGATTCGGGCCGCGGTCAGGCACCGGCTCGGAGGCGCCGACCTGACCGGCATCCGGGTGGCGGTCCAGGGTCTCGGCCACGTCGGCTACAACGTCGCCAGGCTGCTCGCCCAGGACGGCGCCAAACTGATCGTCGCCGACCTCGATCCGACCCGCGCCGAGCGTGCGGCTGAGGAGTTCGGCGCCCGCCTGGTCGATGGCGACCAGATCTTCGGGGTCGAGGCGGAGGTGCTGGCCCCCTGCGCGCTCGGCGGCGTGATCAACGATGACACAGTGCCACGGCTGACCTGCAAGGTCGTGGCCGGTGCCGCCAATAACCAGCTGCTCGAACCACGCCATGGCGCCGCCTTGCACGCGCGCGGCATCCTGTACGCGCCCGACTACGTGATCAACGCCGGCGGCCTGATCAATATCGCCGAGGAGTTGCGCTCGGGCGGCTACGACCGGGGCCGGGCGCTGGCCAAGGTCCAGGCCATCGCCGAGACCCTGACCGAGGTCTTCGAGCGCGCCGCGCACGCCGGTGCCCCGACCAGCGAGATCGCCGATCGGCTCGCCGAGGAGCGGGTCCGGAACGGGCGCCAGGCCCGCGCCACACGCGTGGCCCGCGATGTTCTGCCGATGCGCGACCTCCCGCCGGCACGCGAGGCGTCCCCGGCGCGTGCGGTCGCCGGCTGAGCTCCTCGGAAGCTGAGGTGGGCCGCTCGCGGTCGCCCTCGCGCATTGCAAACTGGCGAATTGGCTGGGGACCGGTCGCCAGGCCGTGGTAGGATTGGTGCCGGGGTGACGGGTCTGTTGATCCCGGACAGCCGAGGTGCTCCCACCATGGCCATGGCCGCTCGCATCCTGGAGGATCGGCCGCCGCTCGACGAGGCGCCGTTGCGCGCGATGATCCGCCGGGCGCATCGTGCTGACGAGGCCGCCTGCGTCGAGGCCGTGCTGGCCGAGGCGACGCTTGAGCCCGAGCCGCGGGCGCGCATCCAGGTGCGCGCCCGGCGCCTCGCGGAGCAGGTGCGCCAGGCGGGTGGCGACCAGCTCGGCGTCGAGGCGTTCTTGCACGAGTACAGCCTCAGCACGCGTGAAGGCATCATGCTGATGTGCCTGGCCGAAGCTCTGCTCCGGATCCCCGACCCGGAGACCAGCGACCGGCTGATCCGCGACAAGCTCAGCTTCGGCGACTGGGCCCGCCATCTCGGCCACAGCGAGTTGCTGTTCGTCAACGCCTCGACCTGGGGCCTGATGCTGACCGGGCGGCTGGTCCGGGTCGACCTGGAGCGCGAAGGCGAAGCCGGGACCCGCTTCGCCCGCCTCGTCCAGCGGCTCGGCGAGCCGGTCGCGCGTCAGGCGATCCTGCAGGCGATGCGGGTGCTGGGGCGCCACTTCGTCCTCGGCCAGACGATCGAGGCGGCGATTCGGCGCGCCCGCGAGCTCGAGCAGAAGGGCTATCGCTACTCCTACGACATGCTGGGCGAAGGCGCCAAGACCACGGCCGATGCCTTGCGCTATCAGCGCGCCTATCGGGACGCGATCGCAGCCATCATCGAGGCCGCCGAGGGCGACGATCTGATGGCGCGCCCGAGCGTCTCGATCAAGCTCTCGGCGTTGCATCCGCGCTACGAGCTGGCCCAGCACCGCCGCTTCGAGGCCGAGCTGCTGCCGCGTCTCCTCGAGCTCCTGACAGACGCCCGCGCCGGCCGGATCACGGTCACGATCGACGCCGAGGAGGCCGACCGTCTGGAGCCATCGCTCGATCTGTTCGAGCGCCTGGCGTCGGCGCCCGAGCTCGGCGGCTGGGACGGCCTCGGGCTCGCGGTCCAGGCCTATCAGAAGCGAGCCCTCCACGTGATCGCCTGGCTCGGGGATCTGGCTCGCCGTCAACGGCGTCGGATCCCGGTCCGTCTGGTCAAGGGCGCCTATTGGGATACCGAGATCAAGCGAGCCCAGGAGCAGGGCTTCGACGACTATCCGGTGTTCACCCGCAAGCTCGCGACCGATGTCTCCTACCTGGCCTGCGCCCGGCGTTTGCTCTTCGGTGGCGATGCCTTCTACCCGCAGTTCGCGACCCACAATGCCCAGACGCTTGCCAGCATCATCGAGCTCGCCGGCGACCGGCGCACCTTCGAGTTCCAGCGCCTGCACGGCATGGGCGAGGCCCTTTACGCGGACCTGAAGGCGGACGACCTCGACATCGCCTGTCGCGTCTACGCACCGGTCGGCAGTCACCAGGACCTGCTGCCCTATCTGGTGCGTCGCTTGCTGGAGAACGGCGCCAACACCTCCTTCGTCAACCGGATACTGGACCCGGCGATCCCGATCGCCAGCCTGGTCGGGGACCCGGCGCTCCAACTTGCTCAGATCGAGCCGAAGGCCAATCCGAAGATCCCGCTGCCACCCGCGCTCTATGGCGCGAGCCGGAAGAACTCGCGCGGCATCGATCTCGCCGATCCCGCGGCACTCGCGCCCCTCGCGGCCCGGATCGAGGCGGAATTCACGCCGGGCCTCGTCGCCAGGCCCGGCGTCGCGGCCAGCACCAAGGCGCCGCGGACCAGCTACGATCCGACCGACCGGTCCCGCGCGATCGGCGCCGTCATCGAAGCCGATCCGGCAGCAGTCGAGCAGGCGGTGGCGCTGGCCGGGCGGGGCTTTCCTGCCTGGGACCGGACCCCGGTCGAGACGCGCGCCGCCTTTCTGGAACGGGCTGCCGACCTCTATGAGGTCAACGCGCCGGAGCTCCTCGCCTGGTGCGTGCGCGAGGCCGGCAAAACCATGGTCGATGCTGTGGCCGAGGTCCGCGAGGCGGTCGATTTTCTCCGCTACTATGCGGCCGAGGCGAGGGCCGCCGTGCCGCCCCGCGAGTTGCCTGGCCCGACCGGGGAGAGCAACCAGCTCGCGCTCCATGGCCGAGGCGTGTTCGCCGCGATCAGTCCCTGGAACTTCCCGCTCGCGATCTTCACCGGCCAGATCGCTGCGGCGCTCGTGGTCGGCAATGCCGTGATCGCCAAGCCGGCACCTCAGACGCCGCTGATCGCGGCCAGAGCGGTCACGCTTCTGCACCAGGCGGGCGTGCCCGAGGATGCCTTGATCCTGCTCCCCGGCGGGCCGGAGGTCGGGGCGCGGCTGGTCGAGAGCCCGGCGATCGCCGGCGTCGCGTTCACCGGCTCGACCCAGACCGCATGGCGGATCAACCGTGCGCTCGCCGCCAAGGACGGGCCAATCGCGACCCTGATCGCCGAGACCGGTGGCCAGAACGCGATGTTGGTCGATTCTTCGGCCCTGACCGAGCAGGTGGTCGCCGACGTCCTGCTCGCGGCCTTCCGCTCGGCCGGGCAACGCTGCTCGGCGCTCCGTGTCCTCTACCTGCAGGACGCGATCGCCGATCGCGTGCTCGAGATGCTCATCGGCGCCATGCTGGAGCTGCGGATCGGCGATCCCGGCCAGCTCGCGACCGACGTCGGTCCGGTGATCGACGAGACCGCGCGCGAGCGGCTGACCCGCCATGCCGAGCGCATGCAGCGCGAGGGGCGGCTGATCCAGCGGGTGCCGCTCGATCCGGCGCTCGCGGCCGGCTGCTTCTTCGCGCCGCACGCTTTCGAGATCGAGACCATCGAGCAGCTCGAGGGCGAGGTCTTCGGGCCGATCCTGCACGTCGTCCGCTTCGCCGGCTCGCGCCTCGATCAAGTGGTCGATGCGATCAACGCGACCGGCTACGGGCTGACGCTCGGCGTCCACAGCCGGATCGACCAGACCATCGAGCGGGTGCTGGAGCGGGCCCGGGCCGGCAACATCTACGTCAACCGCAACATCATCGGCGCCGTGGTCGGCGTCCAGCCGTTCGGCGGCGAGCGCCTGTCGGGCACCGGCCCCAAGGCCGGCGGCCCGCACTATCTGCCGCGCTTTGCGACCGAGCGCACGGTCAGCATCAACACCGCCGCGGTCGGCGGCAATGCCAGCCTGCTCAGCCTCGACGACGCGCCGGTGCCGAGCTAGTCCGGCGGCGCGTTGCGGAACCGGAACGGATGGGCCGGGTAGGTGCCCAGGCCCTCGACGCCGTGGGAGAAGAAAGCGAGCTCCTCGAAGGCGTTCCTGAGTGGCGCCTGCTCCGGGTGGCCGATCACCTCCGCGTAGAACTGCGCCTGATTGAAGCCCGCGTCGACATAGCTCTCGAGCTTGATCATGTTGACGCCGTTGGTGGCGAAGCCGCCCAGCGCCTTGTAAAGGGCCGCCGGCACGTTGCGCACCTGAAACAGGAAGCTGGTGATCACCGGGCCCTCGTAGGGGGGCGGCTCGATCGGCTCGCGCGCCAGAATGATGAACCGGGTGGTGTTGTGCTCGGCGTCCTCGAGGTCGGAGCGCAGAATCTCGAGGCCATAGATCTCGGCCGCGAGCCGCGAGGCGATCGCCGCCTGATCGCGCCGGCCGACCTCCGCCACCTCGGCGGCCGCGCCCGCGGTGTCGGCATGGATCCGCGGAGCGATCCCAAGCTCGCGCAGCAGCTGCCGGCATTGGTTGAGGGCATGCACGTGCGAGTGCACCGTCTTGATCTCCTCGAGCCGCGCACCGGGCACCGCCAGGAGGTGATGGTTCACGCGCAGGAAATGCTCGCCGATGATGTGCAGGCCGCAGTGCGGCATCAGGTGATGGATGTCTGCGACCCGGCCGGCGACCGAGTTGTCGATCGGGATCATCGCCCGGTCGGCCTGGCCCTCACGCACGGCGGCGAACGCCTCCTCGAAGGACTCGGCGGACACGGCCTCGTAGCGTGGGCAGACCTGCCGGCAGGCGAGATGGGAATAGGCGCCGGGCTGGCCCTGAAAGACGATCCGCCGGGCCGCATCGACCGCTGACGCCATCTCAAGCCTGTCAGCGTCGGCCGCCTGATCCATGACCCGAGGCTCGGTTGTTAGCTGGATGCCGCCATTCCAGGCGCGCCGAACAGAACTCGAGCACGCTCCAGATCGGCGCGAGTATCGACGCCGAGCGGAACCGTGTCAACGAGCGCCACGCCGATCGTCATGCCGGCCTCGAGGGCGCGCAGCTGCTCGAGCCGCTCGCGTCGCTCCAGAGGACTGGGCGGCAGCGCGGCGAAGCGCTCCAGGATCGGCCGGCGATAGGCGTAGATCCCGATGTGGTGATAGACCGGGCCGGCGCCGGTGGGCGCCGTCGCCCGCGTGAAATAAAGCGCCCGAGCGAGCCGCGGGTGCGCCGCATCGAACGTGATGACCGCCTTGACGACACTCGGATCTGCCTTGTCCGCCGGATCCTCGGTCGCCACGGCGAGGGTGCCGATGTCGCTGCCTAGTCTGTCCAAAGGCTCGAGCGAGGCCCGGATCGCAGCCGGCTCCAGGGTCGGAAGGTCGCCCTGCAGATTGATCACCCGGTCGAATCGCCGCTCGGGGTCGAGCCCGGTCAAGGCCTGGTAGATGCGATCGGTGCCGGATGGCAGCTCGGGGTCGGTCAGCAGGGCGTCGCCGCCATGCGCCGTGACGGCATCGGCGATCGCCTGCTCGGCACAGGCGACCACGACCGGACCGACCTCGGCCGCACAGGCGCGGCGCCACACCTGGACGATCATCGGCACGCCGCCGATCTCGGCCAGGGGCTTGTCGGGCAGCCGGGTCGAGGCGAGTCGCGCCGGGATCAGGATGATCGTCCCGCGCGACGATGCGGGGGCAGCCGGCTTGACGAATCTGGGCAAATGCGCCAACCCTCTTCCGCCACCGCGCCGATTCCGTGGTGAGACAGACTGCCGCGTCGAGGCGCGGCGCGACCGTCCTGTCATGCGGCGCGGCCCGTGTTAATCTGCCGAGGTCAGAACCCCGACCAAATCCGGAACTCACCAGGACGGAACCAGCCTGCTATGGCATCTTCGCTCGAAGTTAACAAGATGTTGGCGGCCCTTCTCACGGCCGGCATCATCGCCTCCGGAACCGGGGTGATCTCGCGAATCATCTATCACCCGCACGCGCCCGAGAAGAATGCCTACCCGATCGAGGTCACCGAGAGCGCCGGTGGCGGCGCCAAGGAGCCGGAGCAGGAGGCGCCGCCGCTCGCGGTGCTGCTTGCGAACGGCAGCGCCGAGCATGGCCAGGCGCTCACCAAAGTGTGCGCGGCCTGTCACAACTTCGGCGAGAGCGACCCGAACAAGATCGGCCCGCACCTCTACGGTGTCCTTGGCCGCGATATCGCTTCGGTCTCCGACTTCAGCTACTCGGATGCTCTGTCGAAGAAAGGGGGCAAGTGGGACTACGAGAAGCTGTACGAGTTCCTGGGCGGCCCGCGGGGCTGGGCGCCCGGCACCAAGATGACCTTCGCCGGCTTCAAGAAGCCCCAGGATCGGGCCGACGTGATCCTCTACCTGCGCTCGCTCTCGGCCAATCCCGAGCCGCTACCCGAGGCGCCGGCCGCCGAGGCCGCGCCGGCGGGCCAGGAGAAGGCGGGGGAACAGAAGCCGGCCGAGACCCAGCCCGACGAGCAGAAGCAGGCGGCGGCCGAAGCGGCGCCCAAGGCGGAGGCCGGCGGGCAGCCCACCGGGGGCGGCGGCAGTGACTTCGCGCAGCTGCTGGGGGCGGCGGATCCAGCCAAGGGTGAGCATGACGCCAAAATCTGCAAGGCCTGCCACAACTTCGAGGCCGGGGCCGCGGCCAAGATCGGTCCGCCGTTGCACGGCGTGGTTGGCCGCGACATCGCTTCGGTCGAAGGCTTCAGCTACTCGAGCGCGCTGCAGAACGAGGACGGCGACTGGACCTACGACAAGCTGGACGAGTTCCTGACCAATCCCAGGGCCTTCGCACCCGGCACCAAGATGGCGTTCGCCGGCATCAAAAAGCCGGAGCAGCGCGCGGCGGTGATCGCCTATCTACGCTCGATCACCGACAACCCACCGCCGCTGCCGGGGAGCGGCTGAACCGGGTCTGCCGACCGCCATGGAGCCTTCGCCGCCGCTGCTCGAGCTCCAGACCTTCGCCCAGCAGCTCGCCGACGTCGCCGCCGAGATCGTGCGGCGCTACTACCGATCGCCTGTGGTGATCGAGAGCAAGCCCGACGCCAGTCCGGTCACGATCGCCGATCGCGAGGCCGAGCGCGCGATGCGCGACCTGATCCGGGCTCGCTATCCGGACCACGGCATCGAGGGTGAGGAGTTTGGCGCCGAGGGCGGGGACGCCCTGCTGGTCTGGCACCTCGATCCGATCGACGGCACCAAGTCCTTCATCACCGGGCGGCCGCTTTTTGGCACCCTGGTGGGTCTCAGTCGGGGCGGCCGGCCCCTGCTCGGGGTGATCGACCAGTGCATCCTCGGCGAGCGCTGGCAGGGCGTCGCCGGTGGCGGCGCCAGCTGGAACGGCCGGCCGATCCGGGTCCGGGCCTGCCCGAGCCTCGGCGAGGCGGTGCTGTATGCGACCACGCCCCTGATGTTCGCGCCCGGTGCCGAGCGCGCGGCCTTCGAGCGCGTGCAGGACGCGGTCCGCTATCCGCTGTTCGGCGGCGATTGCTACGCCTACGGCCTGCTCGCCATGGGCTTTGTCGACCTGATCGTCGAGGCCGACCTGGACCCGCACGACTTCATGGCCCTGGTGCCGGTGGTCGAGGGCGCCGGCGGGATCATGACCGACTGGCAGGGGCAGCCGCTCGGCCCGGCGTCCGACGGCCGGATCGTCGCGGCCGGCAATTCCCGGCTGCATACGGCGGCGCTGGAGCTGCTGGCGTAAGGTCGATCCTCCGTCATCGATCTAGGATCGGTGACCAACCGGTTCTATATAGCGACCAGAGGTTTGACACCCGGCTGTCGAGAAGGAGGCCCATGATCCCTCGTCCGCGATCTGCGTCGCCCTGGTTCGCGGCGATCGTCGCCGTGATCCTGCCCATGCTTCCCCTCCAGGCCGACGAGGCGGCGCTACCGACGCATGGCGCCTCGATGTACGGCGACCTCAAATATGGCCCGGACTTCACCCATTTCGACTACGCGAACCCGGACGCGCCCAAGGGCGGCACGCTGACCCTCGAGGCGATTGGCAGCTTCGACAACCTCAACCAGTTCATCCTCAAGGGCAACAACGCCGCGGGCCTCGGCTTGCTGTTTGACACGCTGACCGTCGGCAGCCTGGACGAGCCGTTCTCAGAATACGGCCTGATCGCCGAGAGCATCGAGGTCCCGGCCGACCGCTCCTGGGTGATCTTCACGCTCCGGCCCGAGGCACGCTGGCAGGACGGCACGCCGATCACGGTCGAGGACGTGATCTGGACCGTCGACACTCTCAAGACCAAGGGCCACCCGTTCTACCGGGCCTACTACGCCAACATCGTCAAGGCCGAAAAGGTCGGCGAGCGTCAGGTCAAGATGGTCTTCGACGGCAGGATGAACCGGGAGCTGCCCCTGATCGCCGGTCAGATGCCGATCCTGCCCAAGCACTACTATGAGAAGGTCGAGTTCGACAAGACGACGTTGACCCCGCCCCTCGGCAGCGGCCCCTACCGGATCAAGCGGGTCGACCCGGGGCGCACGATCGTCTATGAGCGCGATCCCGACTATTGGGGAGCGGCGCTGCCGGTCAACCGCGGCCGCAACAACTTCGACGAGCTTCGCTACGAATACTATCGCGACGCGAACGTCGCGCTGGAGGCGTTCAAGGCCGGCAACTTCGACATTGAGATCGAGAACAATTCCAAGGACTGGGCCACCGGCTACACCGGGCCGCCCTTCGACAAGAAGTTGATCGTTCGCGAGGAGATTCCTAACCAACGCGGCACCGGCATGCAGGGGTTCGTCTTCAATACCCGGCACGCCATCTTCCAGGATCCAAAGGTGCGCGCGGCGCTCGCCTATGCGTTCGATTTCGAGTGGGCCAATCAAAATCTGTTCTATGGCCAATACCAGCGGACCGAGAGCTACTTTTCGAATAGCGAGCTGGCGTCGTCCGGCCTGCCCAGCGAAGCCGAGCTGAAGCTGCTCGAGCCCTACCGCGACCAGCTGCCCGAGGAAGTCTTCACGAAAGAGTACCAGGCACCCTCGACCACGGACACGGATCTGCGCCACAATCTGCGCACCGCGCTCGAGATGCTGCGGGCCGCCGGCTGGGAGGTGCAGAACGGTCGCCTGGTGAACAAGGATACCGGTCAGCCCCTCGCCTTCGAGATCCTTCTGGTCCAACCCGCCTTCGAGCGGATCGTCGGGCCCTTCATCCAGAACCTCAAGCGGCTCGGCATCCAAGCCAGCCTGCGCACGGTGGACACGGCGCAATACCAAAATCGCCTCGACGATTTCGACTTTGACATGGTGGTCGGTAGCTGGGGCGAGAGCCCGTCCCCCGGCAACGAGCAACGCGACTATTGGGGCAGTCAGGCCGCCGACACCCGCGGCAGCCGCAATCTCATCGGCATCAAAAGTGACGTGGTCGACGATCTGATCGACAAGATCATCTCCGCGCCCTCGCGCGAGGACCTGGTCACCGCGACCCACGCCCTGGATCGGGTGCTGCTGTGGGGCCACTATGTGATTCCCCACTGGCACATCACCTATGATCGCGTCGCTTATTGGAACAAGTTCTCCCGGCCGAAAGTCGACCCCGAATATGGCATCGACCTGTTCGCCTGGTGGGTCGATCCGGTCAAGATGGCCGCCCTGGAGCGACGCGGGTCGGATGTCGAGGGGGCGAAAGCGGCCACCCAGGATTAGGCGGCGCGCGAGCTCATGCTGGCCTACATCGTCCGGCGCCTGCTTCTGATGATCCCGACGCTGTTCGGGATCATGGTGATCAATTTCGTCATCGTGCAGGCGGCACCCGGCGGTCCGGTTGAGCAGCTGATCGCCGAGATCCAGGGACGGGCGGTCGAGGCGACCGCGCGTGTGAGCGGCGCCGGCGGCGGCGAGGTGCAGCAAGGCACGGCAGCGCCGCGCGGCGGCGAAGCCTCCCGGTACCGCGGCGCCCAGGGCCTGGACCCCGAGTTCATCAAGCAGATCGAGCGCCTCTACGGCTTCGACCAGCCCGCCTACCAGCGCTTCCTCAAGATGCTGAAGCAGTACGTACAATTCGACTTCGGCACCAGCTATTTTCGCGACGAGAGCGTGATCAACCTTGTCCTGGAAAAAATGCCGGTATCGATCTCGATCGGCCTTTGGACCACTCTGTTGACTTACCTGATCTCGATTCCGCTCGGCATCCGTAAAGCGGTTCGCGATGGCAGCAATTTTGATGTCTGGACCAGCGCGGTCATCATCGTCGGCAACGCTATTCCGAGTTTTCTGTTCGCGATTCTTCTGATCGTCCTGTTCGCTGGTGGCAGCTTTTTCGACTGGTTTCCCCTGCGTGGTCTGGTCTCCGACAACTGGCACGACCTGTCCTGGCCGGCGAGGATCCTCGATTATTTCTGGCACATGACGCTGCCGCTGCTCGCGCTCACGATCGGCGCTTTCGCCGGCTTGACCATGCTGACCAAGAACTCGTTTCTCGAGGAGATCAACAAGCAGTATGTGATGACCGCCAAGGCCAAGGGGCTGAGCGAGCACCGTGTCCTCTACGGCCATGTCTTCCGCAACGGCATGCTGATCGTGATCGCCGGCTTTCCGAGCGCGTTCATCGGCATCCTGTTCAGTGGCGCCATGCTGATCGAGATCATCTTCTCGCTGGACGGCCTGGGTCTGCTAGGCTTCAACGCCGCGATCAACCGGGACTATCCGGTCATGTTCGGCACGCTCTACATCTTCAGCCTGCTCGGCCTGGTCATGAACCTGATCTCGGACCTGATGTACGTGGTCGTCGACCCCAGGATCGACTTCGCGACCCGGGAGGTCTGATGGCGACGCTGGCCGAGCCCCAGACGCGCGCGCGCAAGCGCCTGCTCGGCGTCCCGCTTCGCCTGAACCCGATCAACCAGCGTCGGCTGACCAATTTCCGGGCCAATCGGCGCGGCTACGTCTCCCTGCACCTGTTCCTCGTGCTGTTCGTGCTCAGCCTGTTCGCCGAGTTGATCGCGAACGACCGGCCGCTGCTGATCTTCTATGACGGTCAATACTATTGGCCGACGTTCGAGGCTTATCCCGAGACCACATTCGGTGGCTTCTTCCCGACCGAGGCGACCTACACCGATCCGGCGGTCCAGGAGCTGATCGCCGAGAAGGGCTGGGCGGTCTGGCCGCCGATCCCCTACAGCTACGACACGGTGGCCTACGATCTGGCGGGTCCCGCGCCCTCGCCCCCGAGCCGGAACCACTGGCTCGGCACCGACGACCAGGCGCGCGACGTCGTCGCCCGGGTGATCTACGGCTTTCGCATCTCGGTGCTGTTCGGCCTCGTGCTCACGATCCTCTCCTCGATCGTCGGGGTCGCGGCGGGGGCGTTCCAGGGCTACTACGGCGGCTGGCTGGACCTGTCGTTTCAGCGCTTCATCGAGATCTGGAGCTCGATGCCGACCCTGTTCATGCTGATCATCCTGGCGAGCGTGGTGACGCCGAGTTTCTGGTGGCTGCTCGGGCTGTTGCTGCTGTTCAGCTGGACCGCGCTGGTCGGCCTGGTGCGCGCCGAATTCCTGCGGGCGCGCAATCTCGACTTCGTCCGCGCGGCACGCGCGCTCGGCGTCAGCCATTTCACGATCATGCGCCGCCATGTCCTGCCCAACGCGATGGTCGCCACCGTCACCTTCATGCCGTTCGTCCTGATCGGCGGCATCACGAGCCTGACCGGGCTCGACTTTTTGGGGTTCGGCCTGCCGCCCGGCTCGCCCTCGCTCGGCGAACTCCTGAACCAGGGCAAGAGCAACCTGCAGGCGCCCTGGCTCGGCATCAGCGGCTTCGTCGTCATGGCGATCATGCTCTCGCTGCTGGTGTTCATCGGCGAAGCCGTGCGCGACGCCTTCGATCCCCGCAAGACCTTCCAGTGAGCGGCCGCCAGCGATGAGCCTGCTCAAGGTCGAAAAGCTCTCGGTCAGCTTCAAGGTCGAAGGCGGTACGCTCGAGGCCGTGCGCCAGGTGTCGTTTGCGATCGATCAGGGCGAGACCGTGGCGCTGGTCGGTGAGAGCGGCTCGGGCAAGTCGGTGACCGCGCTCTCGATCCTGCAGCTTTTGCCCTATCCCAAGGCCTGGCACCCGGGCGGCAGCATCCGGCTCGACGACCAGGAGCTGATCGGCGCCGACGAGGCAAGCCTTCGCCAAGTCCGGGGCGACCGCGTCGGGATCATCTTCCAGGAACCGATGACCTCGCTCAACCCGCTGCACAAGGTCGAGAAGCAGGTCAGCGAGAGCCTGCTCCTGCACCGCGGACTGAGCCGGACGGAAGCGCGGCGGCGGACGCTCGAGCTTCTGCACCTGGTGCAGCTGCGGGAGGCCGAGCAGCGGCTCGACGCCTACCCGCATCAGCTCTCGGGCGGCCAGCGTCAGCGGGTGATGATCGCGATGGCGCTCGCCAACGAGCCGGATCTCCTGATCGCCGACGAGCCGACCACCGCCCTCGACGTCACCATCCAGGCCCAGATCCTGACCCTGCTCCGGGATCTGCAGCGCCGGCTCGGGATGGCGATGCTGCTGATCACCCACGATCTCACCATCGTGCGCAAGGTCGCCGATCGCGTCTGCGTCATGACCGAGGGCCAGATCGTCGAGACCGGGCCGGTTGCCGAGGTGTTCGAGCGGCCCCAGCACGCCTACACCCGGCATCTCCTCGCGGCCGAGCCCAAGGGCCGACCGCTGGCGCGGGCTCCGGACGCCCCGGTGGTCATGGCCGCGGATCAGCTCAAGGTCCATTTCCCGATCCAGCGCGGTCTGCTGCGCCGCACGGTCGGCCACGTCAAGGCGGTCGACGGCGTCGACCTGGTCGTACGCCAGGGCCAGACGGTCGGCGTGGTTGGCGAGAGCGGCTCGGGCAAGACCACGCTCGGGCTGGCACTTTTGCGCCTGCTGAGAAGCACCGGCGACATCCGCTTTCAGGGCCAGCCGATCCAGGGCCGGTCGTCGCGCCGGCTGCGGCCCCTGCGCCGCCACATGCAGGTCGTGTTCCAGGACCCGTTCGGCAGCCTCTCGCCCCGCATGTCGATCGGCCAGATCATCGAGGAGGGCCTGACCCTGCATCGCCTGGGCGGCGACCGGCAGGGCCGCCGGCTTCTGGTCGCGAAGGTGCTCGAAGAGGTCGGGCTCGATCCTTTGAGCCAGGATCGCTACCCGCACGAGTTCTCGGGCGGCCAGCGTCAGCGGATCAGCATCGCCCGCGCGATGGTGCTGGAGCCGTCCTTCGTCGTCCTCGACGAGCCGACCTCCGCCCTCGACATGTCGGTCCAGGCCCAGATCGTCGACCTCCTGCGCGACCTCCAGGCCCGCCACGGCCTCGCCTACCTTTTCATCAGCCACGACCTGCGGGTCGTGCGCGCGCTCAGCGACCAGGTGCTCGTGATGCGCGCCGGCCAGGTCGTGGAGCAGGGGCCGGCCGAGGTCATCTTCGAGCGCCCCGAGCACCCCTACACCCGCGCCCTGATGGCCGCCGCCTTCAACATCGAGGCGGTCGACCCCGACTTCGTCGCCGCCTGATTTTTTCCCACTCCTCCCTGACCACGGGGCCCCCGCCGGTCCCGCCCGCGACCGCCCCCGATCGTCCCACCGATCGGTCACGTCTTCGCCACGGCCTGATCCCTCCGCCTCCCCCAAGCGCCCGTCCTCGACCCGCCCGTAGCAGGCCGCCTGCGAGCTCATGGATCAAGCTCGTCCCCTCCAGCCCGTCCAACCCACACAACGCCCGAATTCACGATGTTCTTGTTATGTTCAGTCGACACCTAAGTCTTTCCAAACTGCACTGCAGCAAATCAACCAGCCCTGATCATCAATCATGGTCGTGGATGGTCATCATGATCCGGCCTTCGATGCCGCATGGCTGGCGCATGCCTGTGCGGAAAGCGTAGACTCGGTGCGTGGGAAGCGTGCGCGGAGGGCGCGGAAGTGAAGCCTGGAGACGATGGCCGGGAGATGCCCGACCGCGGGGCGATCGTGGTGCTGACCGGAGCCGGGATCTCGGTCGAGTCGGGTCTCCCCAGCTTCCGCGGCGTCGGCGGCCTTTGGGCAGGGCCGGCGTCTGGAGGATGTCGCCACGCCTGAGGCGTTCGCGCGCGATCCGGCGACCGTCCAACGTTTCTACGACCAGCGCCGCCGACAGCTGCTCGGCAAGGACATCGATCCTAATGCCGCCCATCTTGGCGCTTGGCCGAGCTGGAGCAGCCGCTGGCCGGGCGAGGTCCTGATCGTCACCCAGAACATCGACGACCTGCACGAGCGTGCCGGCACGCGCAATCTTAATCCACATGCACGGCGAGCTTCTGAAAGCCCGCTGCACCGCTTGCGAGTCAGTTCATCCCTGGCGTTCCGATCTCGCTGACAGTCACCACTGCCCGGGCTGCTTCGGCGAGAGACCACTTCGTCCCCACGTCGTCTGGTTCGGCGAAATGCCCCTCGAGCTCGACCGCATCTACGACGCGCTCACGACTTGCGATCTGTTCATCGCGATCGGCACCTCAGGCCAGGTCTACCCTGCCGCGGGCTTCGTCGAGGCGGTCAGATCCGCGGGCCAAGCTCACGCCATAGAGCTGAACCTCGATCCAAGCGGCGCCGGCTCCCGGTACGCAGAGGAGCGCCGTGGCCGGGCAACAGAAATCGTTCCGGCCTACGTCGCGGAGCTCCTCTCCGGGTCGATGACTGACCTTAATTGATTGCAAAAAGCACGAATGTGCGCTGTCGGCCTCCACCGGCGTTCAGGTATGCTGTCGCGAAAAGGGCTTATCAAGGATTTCCCTTTAGTTTAGAATACTCGCCTTATCCGGCGGGCGATGCCAGTTCAAACTCTCTCCACGGCACGCTTGAAATGGACATGCGTTGCAGGGGGATAAGCTCGTGCGAGTGGCATACCTTGACGAGGCGGGAATCGGAAATCCGACCGATGAACCGTATACGGTCGTGGCTGGAATCATCATTCATCCTGACATCCAATGGACTCCGATCGCTGGACACCTCCATGACTTGGCTGAAAGGTTCGTACCGCCTTGCTGCCGAGATGGCCTTCGTGTCTCACGACGGAGGTGTTCTCTGGGACGTGATGGACGACCTTATGACCCGGATCTCTGGGCTTCCATGAGCAGATGCGCAGAAGATGGAACGCGGCCACTCGATGTACACACGCTTACCTACCAACGGTCCAGATGCGTGGTCCTCGGCAGGAGTGCCCACAGAATTTGATGAGATTCCGGTTGTGTATTGGATCGGGCCGTCAAGCGACGCTCTATCTCGCACAGCGCATCTTGTTGAACTTCTGGAACCCGGTCCCATACGGATGACGAAGTCGTATCATTGTTCTTGAGAACAAATTATTGATCAAGCAGCGGACCGCTATAAAAGAATGACGCGAAGTTGTTGGTAATCCATAATGGTTATGGTAGTCTGGTGAAGTTCGATGGTAGTGGGTAATATATGACAGCGCATTATCTGGCATCGAAGAAAGCGGAATCAAGCCATACTGTTCAAAATGGCCGACGCATGTGCATTCGTTATTGAAACAACATTTGACGCAATTTGGGCCGGAGTCAGCGATCGATTTTATGAGCCATTAAGGTCAGTATATCGTGCAAATACCCTGATGAAGTTGTCATTGCAACGCCGGGGATGCGGCTACGTGGGGACGTACCGTTACCCATGCTCGGCGTGGCGCTCCTTGAGCCAGGCCTGTTGTTCGGGCGTGGCTTCAGTCTGGTGTTTCGACTTCCATTCCGAGTAGGGCATGCCGTAGACGATCTCGCGGGCGTCCTCATAAGTGAGGTCGAGGCCGCGCTCCTCGGCGGCGGCGCGGTACCACTTCGAGAGGCAGTTGCGGCAGAAGGCCGCGAGGTTCATGAGGTCGATGTTCTGGACCTCGGGGTGGGCGCGCAGGTGCTCGATCAGGGTGCGGAAGGCGGCCGCCTCGAGCTCGGTGCGGGTCGGCTCGTCGAAGCGCGCGCGGTCCTGCATGTCAGGCTCCTCCCAGGGTGGTTGCGGCCGGCGGGGCGGCCCCTCAGGCGACGGTGGCGGCCGGATGTCCGGCCCGCTCAGGTAACATTGGCGGCCGGATGTCCGGCCCGCTCAGGTAACATTGGCGGCCGGATGTCCGGCCGCCGGGGCGGACGTGACCCCGACCAGGGTCTCGGCGATCAGCCAGTCGACCACCGCGATGCTGGCCTCGCGCTCGTCGGCGCCCGCGGCCAGCGCCTGCGTGTGGACGGCGAGCTGGCGGTCGGCGCTGGTGCCGCGATCGAGGATGTGGCGCGCGTTCAGGACGTCGTCAAGGCAGCCGAGGCGCTCCGCTTCCGGGCGCACCAGCTGGATCAGCTCCTCGAGCAGCACGCCAAACGGCTTTTGCGTGAGCGCGCCGTAATCGGCAAGCGTGGCGCTGATGCCATGGCGCTGGGCCAGCCACTTGTTCTCCGCCAGCAGGGTGCGGCGGTAGCGGCGCCAGGTCTGGTTGTCCGCGCGCAGACGATAGAGGGTCGCGAGGATCGACTGCCAGAGGGCGGCGATCGTGAGCGCGTCCTCGAGCCGGGTGCAGACGTCGCAGATCCGCATCTCCAGGGTCGGAAACCGGACGCTCGGGCGCAGGTCCCACCAGATCTTGGTGGCGTCGTCGCAGAGCCCGGTCTGGGCGAGCAGCCGGAGCATGTGGCGCCACTCTTCGGCGCTCGCGAAATATTCGGGCAGGCCGCTGCGCGGCAGATCGCCGAAGATGGTCGGTCGATAGGCTTTCAGTCCGGTGGCATGGCCCTCCCAGAACGGCGACGAAGTCGAGAGCGCCAGCATGTGGGGCAGAAAGTAGGTGGCCTGGTTCATCAGGTCGATGCGCAGCTCCTCGTCCTCGATCCCGGCGTGGATGTGCATGCCGCAGATCACCAGGCGCGAGGCGAGCGCCTGCATGTCGCGGACGAGGACGGTGTAGCGCTCCTTCTCGACCTTCTTCTGGGCGCGCCAGTTCGCGAACGGATGGGTCGAAGCGGCGATCAGCGCCATGCCGAACTCGCGCGCAGTAAGCGCGACCGCCGCGCGCAGCTCGATCAGCTCGTGGCGGACCTCGGCGACCGACCGGCAGACGCGGGTGTCGACCTCGACCTGGGCCTGCAGCAGCTCGTGACCGGCGCGGCCGCCCAGGCGCTCCTGGCAGCATGCCATGAAGTCCTCGGGCGGGGCCACGACCAAGTCGCGGCTTACCGGGTCGACCAGCAGGTATTCTTCCTCGATACCGAGGCTCAAAGAGGGGGGGCTGAGGTGCATTGGCGGGTCGCGCTCCACCAGGGTTGACCACGCCCGAGTTTGGAACCGAAGCGCCGCAGAGACAAGACGACCATGCGCCATCGATGGGTCACGATGCGCCACCCATGCGCCACTTATGCGTCACCGATGCGTCACTTATGCGTCACCATGCGTCACTTATGCGTCACTTATGCGCCGCAAATGCGCCGCCGATGCGTCAGCGGTTCGCCGGATTTGGCCCAAATTGAAGCCGCCCTGGCACAACTCGCGACAAGCTTCCCTCTGGTCCCGAGGACCGGCAGGAATCAGGTATTGCTGCGTCGCAACATCGCTATGATTGATCCTTAATCATGGTCATTGATAGTATGGTTGATCCAGGCGGAGGCGCGGGGCCCCGTAGTGGACGACCAGCCCCTTCTCGGCATCTTCGTCGCCGACCTGGCCGGTTGACCTCCTCAGGCGACGCCTTCGGGCATGGTCCGAGCTCGACCAGGAGGTGTCGGTCTCCCGGTCGTACGAGACCACCGCGGCCCGGAAAGCTGAGGGTCGGCCTGGGTCTTGGGTTCGTTTGGTCGTTGCGGCCGGCGTCGCGGCATCGGGCAAGGGCACGCTCCCTCTGACCGTGAGAGCGGTGGGTTCGCGAGATCGGCATAGGATTGGCCGCGATCGGTTCGCAGTCCCCGAGGGGAGCTCGACACATATGCGGTTAATCCATAGCAGAGCGTAGGAAAATAAGCAAGTCGCTCGAGCCTGGAACGATCCCGAAAGCTGTCACATCTCTGGTGCACTCGTGGAATCCCGCGCATGTGATCGTCCGGCGGAAATTTGCGGGCAGATGACGGAATTCCCAGATCCTTAAGTGCGAGGACCGGGAGCCCCGCTCCGTCGACGGTCGCCACGGCTATGCCGGCCGAAACGCGCCATAGGCCTGGTCTTCGAGATCAGGGCGCGGATCGAGGTCGGGGCACGACGAAGATCGAATTGTCGGTCGGCGCCCGTGCGTTAGCGATCGAGCGCGGCGAGCGCGGTCTCCGGTGCGCGGTCGATGATGCGCAACAGGGCGCGGGCGGGTCCCTGCGGCGCCCGTTTGCCCTGCTCCCAGTTGCGCACGGTGTCGACCGGCACGCCGATGCGTTTGGCGAACGCGACCTGAGACAACCCGATTTTACGGCGGACGCGGCGGGCGTAGGCGGCGGCATCGCGCATCGCCTCGGCGTCGTCCTCGGCGATCTGGGCAGCGATCTCGGCTTCCGTGGTCGCGTCGACCTGGGCCCAGTCGACCTCCGGCACGACAGGCCGCTCGGAGCCGTCGCGCAGCACCTCGACGACCGTGCCGTCATCCTTGAGGCGCGCTCTGGTTACCATGTCGCCGTCTCTCCCGCGCGTTCGCCTTGCGCGCCGAGATGATCGATGTTGTCCGTCCACGCAGCGTGTACACGATCACGAACAAGCGTCCCGCGAATTCGGCCATAGAGCCGGTAGCGCGTCTCGCCATAGTTCCGGCGATCGTCGATCTCGACCCGGCGATCGGGATCAGCGAAGGCCGGGATCACGAAGCCGAATGAGAAGCCGCGCTCGCGCCGGCATCGCTCGTTCTTCGCTTCGTCCCATGCGAAGTCACCAATATCGTCCGACGCCAGGTGTGGTTCAATGGCCTAGATCAGGCGGCGCCGAAATGAGTGCTCAAGCCACGAGTATGTCCAAGCTCTCAGGCGGCGAAGCCTTTGGCGTGGCGGAGGGCGGCGAGGGCGTGCGCGACCAGATCCGGTCGCTCCGAGGCGTGCTCGACCTCGAACGCGTGCGGCAGGCCGTCCGGCCCGTAGTGCACGACAAGCCTCTCCTCGACATCTTCCCAGCCGACCTGGTCGTTGACCTCTGCTGGCGACGCGGCCGGCCACGTTCGGAGCTCGATCAGGAGCGTGTCGGTCTCCGGGTCATAGAAAACGGGCTCGCCGTTCATGGCTTGAACCTCCGGTCCAGGGCCGGCATTGTGTACTCCGGAACGGTCGCTTCAATAGCATGCGGTAACGCCAGATCAGGCGATGGCGGAAAAGGTTCCTGACACCTTTTCTCCCAGATCAGGCGATGGCGGAAAAGGTTCCTGACACCTTTTCTTCGGTCTCGAATACCCCGACCAAACTTGCCGCCAGTTCGGAACGGGGCAGCCCGACCGCCGCCACATCGCCGCATTCTCGCTCCTCCCCGTTTTGGAATGACTCGCCCCATGTGTCTCCGGGGAAAGGTTCCTGACACCTTTTCTTCCCTGACACCTTTTCTTCCCCGGAGTGGACGACCAGCCCTTCCTCGACATCCTCGCCGCCGACCTGGTCCTTGATCGCAGCGGCCGACGTGGCCGGCCATGCCATGGCCGAAGCTCGACCAGGAGCGGTCTCCGGGGCATACAGGAGGGGCTCGCCGTTCATGGCTTGTGAACCTGGAGCCTGAGGGCTTCGTGCGCGGTGCTGCCTTCCTGCAGCGAGAGACGGGGCGCGTGCCGGCCATCGAGAGATTCTTGACTGCGCGGCCCGTCCCGGAGCGGCTCGCGAGGGCGCGAGTTGCTCTACCGAGCGCTCACGCGATGCGGAACTGCGAAGTCTTGGAGGGTTCGCCGGGCGAGCTGCTGCAACTCCAGCCACTCGGGCGTCGTGATTCGGGCCGCATCCGTGGTCCGATCGTCATCTCGGGCGATGTAGCGGCTGATCGCGTCCTCGAAGGCCTCAAGTGATGCGAGCTGGTCGTTGGACAACCAGCGCTTGTGGCGGCCTGCGGAGAGAAATCCCGCGAGATCATAGTCGTCGAGCAGGGCTGAAATGGCTTCAGTACTCGAGTTCGACCTCGGGCCCTTCGCCGCGGGCCCACACGCGCTCCTGGTAGGACGCATCGCCGAGGTCGCGGATGGCTTCGAGGATGCGCTCGAGCCAGCTATCCCTGTCCATCATCGCGCTCACTCCCGGAACCTGAAGTCCTGCAGCGGAACGTGCGCCGCCGGCGATCGCCGATCGACCGGGCGGTGCCTCGCATCATAGGCCACGCCATTCTTCATCCGCTTAGCATATGGGGCGCGCTGCGCCGGATTGGGACTGTCCGGGTTGCCGGGCATGACGCGAACGTGGTCGTGCGGATCGCGCGGGTTGGTGAATCTCCGGCCGCCGCCCTTCCTGGTCGGCGCGATCTGCCAGTGCTGCGGGATGCCGCCCGGGCGATCGTCCGAGCCCTGCAAATCGGTTCTCCCACAGAGAAAGAGTTCGTCGGAAGCGACCGCGAAGTCTGTCTCATTCGATCCCGGCGCCTGCTCTCACACGCAGGCCATTCGGGATGACTGCCACGATCAATCAGACCCGGCCTCTCGGAGAGAGCTATTGCCGTTGAGAGATTCGAACCCAGCCTCGACATACCTTCGGTGTTCGCTGATCTTGTCCCCGAAATCGATTTCGAACGTTCCAGCGAGCGCTTCGGCCGCCAGCAGAATACAGTGGGCTGCCGTGAGAACGAGCTGAGGAATTTCTTCTATCGAAGGGGCGTACGTGAAGCCTCGAATCTCTCGCCAACTCATCAAGCGACAGGTATGCTTCCAGCTGGCGAACGTTCGAGTGGGTTGCCTTGCTCAACAAGGCGTAGTTAGTGGTGTACCAGTCGTGCATGTCAGCGAGCTTGCTCAGTTCTTCGGTCTTGAGCGACTTCGCACCCAAGTCTTCGATCTGTTGCTCTAGGCCTTCGATAACATCGCTCGAAAGAGCTTGTCGAAGCTCCTGGAGGTTAGGGTGGTCGTGTTGCTGCGCCCTTCGGATCAGCTTGCGGCGCTGAAGGAGATCATCATTGATGAAAGCCCTGAGAGCATCGGGATCGGCTGCGACCGCCCGCGTTGTCAAAACGCATTCGAGGAGCGCGCGAAGCGTAACTTTCGCCGGGGCAACGAGCCCCGTGCTTAGTAGGATGAGCGTAGCCTGATAGTGCTCCAGCGCTCGCGTAAAGAGGGTGGCGGACAGGATCTCTTGTAAGTCGCGATTGTGGATGGGTGCAGCGAAGAGGAGTTCGTGGCAGTCGCGGTTGATTTGCCGCGCGCGAGTGAAGAAACGGCCGTGAGCTCTGCCAATGTTCAACTCAAGTGTGCAACGGCGGTCCGTCAGAAAGCCATCCGCGTCGAATTCGAAATTCGTCCGATCTTCTTGAGGTGGTTCGATCGCGATCGGCATCGGAATCTCCAAAAAAAAGAGGCCCGGCGGAAGTGGCCGCCGGGCCGCAGGCTTGGGAGGAGGAAGGTTACTGCCCTGGGTTGGAAATGCGCTTGCCGTCCTGGTTCACGAGCAGCCCGTAGTCGAGCCGCAGGTGTCGCATTTCAGGCAGGTGCCGCTCCGCACCAGGGTGAAATTGGCGCAGCTCGGGCAGGGATCACCTTCGTATCCCTTGAGCCGCGCCAGCCTCGCCTGAGCCAGCCGTTCGTCCTGAACCGCCGTCTCAGCCGATTCCGTCATCAGGCGAGCGGTCGCCGTCGCGTCACCGCCGAGTCGGGCCGTGACGCCGCCGCTGCCGAGATTGGTCGTGGTGCCGCCGGTCGTCGAAGGGCCGCCGGCAGGCGTTCCGCCGCTTGATGTACCGCCAGGGGCCGCCGGCCCCTTGGTCTCGCTGCCGCCGTGGAGCAGGCGGAGGTTGCCGCGCACGTAGCCGGCGCTGGCGATCTGGGCCAGCGTGTCGACGCGCCGGAGGTCGCTCTCCTTGGCACCGTGGCCGATGCTGTCGGAGTGGAGCTCGTTCGGGTCGACGTGCGCGAGGTCGGTCCGGTCGAGGTAGGAGATCGCGAGCTCGCGGAAGATGTAGTCGAGCACCGAGCTCGCCATCTTGACCGTGTCGTTGCCCTGGACCGGGCCCGAGGGCTCGAAGCGCGTGTAGGCGAACGCCTCGACGAACTCTTCCAGCGGCACGCCGTACTGGAGGCCGATCGAGACCGCGATCGCGAAGCTGTTCATCAGCGAGCGGAAGGCAGCACCTTCCTTGTGCATGTCGATGAAGATCTCGCCGATCCGGCCGTCGACGTATTCGCCGGTCCGGAGATAGACCTTGTGGCCGCCGACCACGGCCTTCTGGGTGTAGCCCTTGCGCCGGTTGGGCAGCCGCCGGCGCTCGGCGATCAGGCGCTCGACCACGCGCTCGGCGACCTGCATGGTGCGGGCGACACCCTGCGCGGGCTCCTCGTCGTCGTCCTCGGGCGGCAGCTCGTCGAGCAGGCTCGAGGAGAGCGGCTGCGAGAGCTTGGAACCGTCGCGGTAGAGCGCCATCGCCTTGAGGCCGAGCTGCCAGGCGTCGAGATAGGCCTGGCCGCAGTCCTCGACCGTGGCGGTGGCCGGCATGTTGATGGTCTTCGAGATCGCACCGGTGATGAACGGCTGGGCGGCCGCCATCATCTTGATGTGGCTCGCGGTCGCGAGGTAGCGCTGGCCGAGGCGGCCGCAGGGGTTGGCGCAGTCGAAGACGGGGAGATGCTCGTCCTTGAGGTGGGGGGCACCCTCGACGGTCATGGCGCCGCAGCAGTAGAGGTTCGCGGTCTCGTATTGCGCGCGCGAAAAGCCGAGGGCGGTCAAGAGGTCGAAGCGGGGGGCGGCCAGCTGCTCGTCGCCGATGCCGAGCGCGTCCCGGCAGAAGGCCTCGCCAAGGGTGTAGTGGTTGAACGCGTATTTGATGTCGAAGGCGCTCGGCAGCGCGCGCTCGAGCCGCTCCAGGACCTCGGCCGTGAAGCCCTTGGCGGCGAGGCTCTCGTGGTTGATCTCGGGCGCGCCCTTGAGCGTGCCGCGGCCGACCGCGAAGCGCACGATGTCGTCGACCTGCTCGGGGAGATAGCCGAGCCTGGCCAGCGCCTTGGGCACCATGCGGTTGATGATCTTGAAGTAGCCGCCGCCCGCCAGCTTTTTGAATTTGACCAGCGCGAAGTCGGGCTCGATGCCGGTCGTGTCGCAGTCCATGACCAGGCCGATCGTGCCGGTCGGCGCGATCACCGTGGTCTGGGCGTTGCGGTAGCCATAGGCCAGGCCGGCCTCGAGCGCCTGGTCCCAGGCCTTCTGGGCGGCCTCGACCAGCTCGCGGATCGGCACGCGCGCGGCATCGAGCGCCACCGGCCGGACCGAGAGGCCCTCGTAGTCGCGTTTCTCGCCGTGGGCGGCGCGGCGGTGGTTGCGAATGACGCGCAGCATGGCCTCGCGGTTCGGGCCGAAGCCCGCGAACGGACCGAGCTGGCCCGCCATCTCGGCCGAGACCGCGTAGGCGGTGCCGGTCATCAGCGCGGTCAGCGCGCCGGCGAGCGCCCGACCGCGATGGCTGTCGTAGGCGATGCCCGAGGCCATCAGCAGGCCGCCGAGATTGGCGTAGCCGAGGCCGAGCGTGCGGTAGCGGTAGGACAGCTCGGCGATCTTCTCGGACGGGTACTGCGCCATCATGACCGAGATCTCGAGCACGATGGTCCATAAGCGGACGGCATGCTCGAAGCCCGCGGTGTCGAAGCCGCCGGCGTCCTTCAGGAACGCGACCAGGTTGAGCGAGGCCAGATTGCACGCCGTGTCGTCGAGGAACATGTACTCCGAGCACGGGTTGGAGGCGTTGATCCGACCCGAGGCCGGGCAGGTGTGCCACTCGTTGATCGTGGTGTCGTACTGGATGCCGGGATCGGCGCTGCCCCAGGCGGCGTGCGCGATCTGCCCCCAGAGCTCGCGCGCCGGCAGGGTCTGCGCGACCTTCCTGTCGGTGCGGCGGAACAGCTGCCACTCGCGGTCCTCGAGCACGCGCTCCAGGAACTCGCCGGTGACCCGGACCGAGTTGTTCGAGTTCTGGCCGGCGACCGTCAGGTAGGCGTCGGAGTCCCAGTCGGTCGAGTAGATCGGCAGCTCGATCCGGGTGTAGCCCTGGCGGGCGTACAGGATCGCCTGCTGGAGCGCGTTCTCGGGCAGGAAGACCGCACGCGCGCTCCGGATCGCCTTCTTGAGCTCGGGGTTGTCCTTGGGGCTGAAGCGGGCCTCGCCGTCGAGGCCGCCCGTGTGGCAGGCGCCAAGGATCGCGTTCAGGTGGCGGGCGAGCAGCTTCGAGCCGGCGACCAGGGCCGCGACCTTCTGCTCCTCGGTCACCTTCCAGCGGACGAAGTCGAAGATGTCCGGATGGTCGACGTCGACCACCACCATCTTGGCGGCGCGCCGGGTCGTGCCGCCGGACTTGATCGCACCGGCCGCGCGGTCGCCGATCTTGAGGAAGCTCATCAGGCCTGACGACTTGCCGCCGCCCGAGAGCGGCTCGTTCTCGCCGCGCAGGCTCGAGAAGTTGGTGCCGGTGCCCGACCCATATTTGAACAGGCGCGCCTCGCGCACCCAAAGATCCATGATGCCGCCCGGATTGACCAGGTCGTCCTGGATGCTCTGGATGAAGCAGGCGTGCGGCTGCGGCCGCTCGTAGGCCGAGGCGGAGGGCCGGACCTCGCCGGTCCGGTCGTCGGCGAAGTAGTGCCCTTGTGCCGGGCCGTCGATGCCATAGGCCCAGTTGAGGCCGGTGTTGAACCACTGCGGCGAGTTGGGTGCCGCGTGCTGGCAGGCGAGCATGAAGCGGAGCTCGTCGAAGAAGCTCTTCGCGTCCGCCTCGCTGTCGAAATAGCCGCCCTTCCAGCCCCACCAGGTCCAGGTGCCGGCGAGGCGGTCGAACACCTGCTTGGCGGAGGTCTCGCCGCCATGGCGCTCGGCCTCGGGCAGGGCCTCGAGGGCGGCCGCATCGACGCGCCGGCGCTGCAGCCAGTCGGGCACATCCGGCTCGTCGGCCGGGGCCAGACGGGCGGCGATCCCGGCCTTGCGGAAATACTTCTGCGCCAGGACGTCGACCGCGACCTGCGACCAGGCGCTCGGCACCTCGATCTCGTCGAGCCGGAAGACCACCGACCCGTCCGGGTTGCGGATCTCGCTCGTGGCCGTGCGAAAGCCGACGCCGTCGTAGGGCGATTGGCCTGCGGTCGTGAAGACGCGCTCGATCCTCATGGCCGCGCGCTCCGCAAAAGGGGCAAGCACGGCGGCTCAAGCGACATCAGCGTGGTTGCGATCATGCTCATTCAACTCAACCTTCTACGGCACGCGGACCCAAAAGTTAACAGAAACTTGTGGCCGTCCGGGCGTGCGCGACCAGCACGGTGCGGCCCGTCGGCCGCGGCTCGGCAAGTCCTTGCGGCGCCTCCCGGATCTCCCCGACCGGCGGTGCCGTTTGGCCGCCGATGGCAGGCATGACCCGACCCTCCAGCTTCGTTAATCCTCCTTAACCATATATAGCGGCCATCGGCAAGCTCAAACACTACATGGTGCGGCTGGCGGGGTTGGGAAGGGGCCCGTCGACAGGGCGGAGGAGGGGTTGTGGGCGCGGCCCGCGTGGTCGGCGACGTGTAGCGATGGAGGCGCTGGAGATGGATCTCCACCGACGTGAACGCGGTGGAGATCAGCCGGCCATCAACACGGATGGAG
The DNA here is from genome assembly GCA_963757395.1 of uncultured Alphaproteobacteria bacterium. GTDB lineage: Bacteria > Pseudomonadota > Alphaproteobacteria > Geminicoccales > Geminicoccaceae > DATAOG01. The sequence goes on along the minus strand of CAVWRK010000013.1, from coordinate 541,342 downwards.
AGACGCTGGAGGCGATTGATTGAGAACAAAGCAAGAACGGGCTGGTCGAGTTATCCACAGGCGGGCGGTCGGCGCGCGGCTGGACGCGCGGGCCGTTCCTGGCCATAGTGCGCGCCGGTTCGGCCGGAGCGCGGCCTTGGACGAGGGGACGGTGTTGCGGGACCTCAAGACCAACAGCTTCTTCACGATGCTGCAGACCTGGCTGCGCGGCGAACTGGTCGGCGAGGACGAGCATGGCAACCGCTACTACCGCGAGCGCGGCGCTACCGGGTCCTGGCGCCGGGAGCGGCGCTGGGTGGTGTACGCGCAGGCCGCCGAGCCGACGCTGGTGCCGGCGGGCTGGGTCGGCTGGCTGCACAAGCGGATCGAGCGGCCGCCGAGCGAGCGGCCGCTGCCGGCACTGAAGTGGGAGCAGGAGCGCTTGCCCAACCTGACCGGGACCGATGCCGCCTACCTGCCGCCAGGGGCCTTGCAGCGGGGCGGCCAGCGCGCGCCGGCGACCGGCGACTACGAGGCCTGGCGGCCGGAGTAGGTAGCGCCGGGCGCGTTACCCCCGGCCGGCTTCACGGGCCGGGGCAAGCGCGGGTCCCGCAGGGGCGATCAGCCGGGCGTGGCGCCCGGCTGGCGGCCGGTCACTCGGCCGCCTGCATCCGGGCGCTGGCGGCCAGGTCGAGGAGCCCGACCAGGACCTCGGGCGGCTGGGCGCCGGCGATCGCGTGGTCATGGTCGACGACGAACATCGGTACCCCCCGGACGCCCAGGCGCTCGGCCTGCTGATGGCCGGCAACGACCTCGCTCGCGCCCTCATCGCTCGCGAGGTACTGAGCCACCTCGTCGGAAGCGAGCCCGGTCGCGGCCGCGAGCTCGATCAGCTGCTCGGGGTCGCCGATGTCCCGGCCGTCGATGAACAGAGCCTGGAACAGCGCGCGGATCATGGGGTCGCCGACGCCCTGCCGCTCGGCGAGCAGGATCAGCCGCTGCGCGAGCAGCGTGTTGGGGGTCCGGGGCATGCGCTCGAAGGCGAAGTCGATGCCGTCCGCCCGGCCGGCCGCGCGGATGCGCGCATAGACGCCCTGGGCGTTCGCCTCGCCGAACTTGGCACGCAGATAGGCCTGCCGGTCCATGCCTTCGGCCGGCATGTGCGGGTTCAGGAAGAACGGCCACCAGCGCAGCTGCACCGGGAGGTCCGGGCGCATGGCGCGCGCGCGATCGAGGCGGACCAGGCCCAGATAGCACCAGGGACAGGCGAGATCGGCGATGTAGTCGATCTGGATCATCGGGTCCTCGATTCTCATACGTCGAGCTCCTGGCGGAGGCCTTCCAGCACCGCCCGTCCCGTCGATCTCAGATGGGCCGTATTCCTGGTCGCGCGCCCAACCATCAGCTCGGCAAGGTCGACGATGTAGCGTTCGGCGTGGCGCTGATCCAACTGGTCGATTGGGCGCTGCTCATGCGCCTCGATCGCGTCGATGATCCGAGCGGCGGTCACGTCCGCATCGTTCGCGGGCCGGGTCCGAAGCTGGGCGACATGGCCGAGCGCGTGCTGGCGATGGCTGAGCACACGAAGCGCACGGTAGACCGCTTCCAACGCGGTGTCGTCGTTGGTGGCAGCCAGGAGCGTCTCGAACACCGGTAGGGTCCTCGTCATGGCAACTCGATGATATCGAAACTCGTCCGCGGAAGCGACTCGATGATGTACTCCAAGGAGAGCGGATGCGCGCGTTCCTCCACAGGCACTTCGCGAAGACGGCCACGGACGCCACCGAATGGGATTAGGAACAGCAAGGGCTTGAAATCGTGGGTTTGTGCAAGCCGCACCGCGGCGCCAATCTCCGCCTCTTGAGCCTCGCTGATCATGCCCTGTTGCCGCCGGGATCGCGCGCCGCGCACGATCCCGGCGCGATTGCGCTCGATTGCCCCGCTGTGCCGGTCGCCCCGGCTGCTCTCTTCGTGCATCAGCCGGTAGATCTCGAGCGGGCTCGAGGTCGGGGGCACGGTCATGTCGTGCCGCGAGCGTGACCCCGGGCCCGCATAGGGCGTACACCAGACGTATGTGGAGACCGCGATAGTAGCGCTCGGAAATGGCATAGGCGAGCCAGCTGTTGGTCGAATAGAGAATGAGGGGCTTGGTTCGCTTCACGGCCATGGCTCCAGCATGCGGGAGCAATAGAGCCACAGAGGCTGGACTTCAACCCTAGGTCGCAGGATCGAGGATCTCGGGCAGGCCCCAGATCCGGGGGGTGGCGAGCTCGAGGCTGTTGCCGGCGGGGTCGCGGAAATAGAACGAGCGGCCGCCGCGCGGCCAGCTGACGACCTGCTCGACGCTGACGCCGGCCGCCTCGAGGCGGTGCCGCCAGCCGTCGAGCGCCGCCTCGGCGACCGCGAAGCAGGCATGGCCCGGGCCATGGGCGCCGTGCGCCGGCACGTTGCGGCCGGTGCTCGCGGCGTTCGGTTCGAACAGGAGCAGCATCGAGGGGCCGCATCTGAAGAACACGAACAGGCCCGGTTGCCGGCTGTCGAGCTCGAGCCCGAGGACCTCGCCATAGAACCGGGCCGCGGCCTCCAGATCGTCGACGTAGAGAACCGTCTCCAGGACCCGGTCGATCGCTTGCATGGACTGCCCTCCGCTGCGTGATCCAGGAAACCTCACGCGATCCCAAGAAGCCTCTGAAGCCTAACATGGGAGCGTCGCATCACCGCGGCCTCGGCAAGCTGGACAGACCCACTCGAGGGGGGCTGCAATCAGGTCGCGTCAACCGGAGAGGCGACGATGGCGCTGCTCGGCACGTTCCTACATCGCATCCGACATCGCCGATGCCCCGATCCGGATCGCGTCCCGACGGCAGAGCGAGACCCGCGGAGGCGCGCTGCCCTGATCGTTGGCCTGATCGCCGGGGTCTGGTCGCCGGCGGCGCGCGCGCCGCCGATCCGCTGCCGGCCTTCCACGTCGATCTGGCCAGGAGCTCGGTCTCGGGCCTCTCGTCGGGCGCCTTCATGGCCGGCCAGTTCCACGTCGCCTTTTCCGGGACCTTGGTTGGTGCTGGGATCGTCGCGGGCGGCCCCTACGACTGCGCCGAAGGCCAGCTCGGGGTCGCCCTCGATCGCTGCATGCAGACCACCCTCGGCGGGCCGGATGCCGCGCATCTGCTGGCGCGCGCCGAGGCGTTCGCACGCGAGGGGCGGATCGATCCGCTGAGCGGCCTCGCGGGCGATCGGGTCTACCTGTTCTCCGGTACCCAAGATCACACGGTGATGCCCGCGGTGGTCGCTCAGGTCGCGGCCTTCTACCGACTGGCTGGCGTGCCGGCGACGAACATCGAGCAGGTCGACGACCTGCCGGCGGGCCACGCCTTCGTCACCGAGGACCAGGGCAACGCCTGCGGTGTGACCGAGAGCCCGTTCATCGACGACTGCGACTACGATCAGGCGGGTGCCATCTTGACTTAGATCTATGGGCCGCTGAACCCGCCCGCGGCCGCGCAGGGCGGCCGGCTGATCGAGTTCGACCAGACCGAGTTCCTGCCCGAGCCGACCCGCCACGGCCTGGCGGCGACTGGCTTCGTCTACCTGCCGGAGAGCTGCGCCGGTGGCGACCTCTGCCGGGTCCATGTCGCCTTCCACGGCTGCAAGCAGACCGCCCGGCTGATCGGCGACGCCTTCGTGACCGAGGCCGGCTACAACCGCTGGGCAGATAGCAACCAGATGATCATCCTCTATCCCCAGGCGCAGGCGACGGCGCTCAATCCCAATGGTTGCTGGGACTGGTGGGGCTACGACGATCCGGCCTATGCGACCAGGTCCGGGCGCCAGATGGCGGCCGTGCGGGCGATGCTGACCCGGCTCGGCGGCGGCACCGAGCCACCGCCACCGTTCTGCCAGGCGTACCACGGCTCCAACCTCGGCCATTGGTGGGCCGGCCGGGCGGAAGTCTGCGCGTTCTGGTTCCTCTGCGCCATCGGCTCCGGCGACAATCTCGGCTTCGCCGCGGGGGCTTCGAGCGTGTACGAGAGCCCCAAAGGCTACTTCAGCACCGAGCCCTGCGCGCCCTGAAGGCCGGCAGCGGCGGGCGAACGGTCGCCCGGCGCGGGCTCGCGCCGGGCGATGCGGCGGTTACCGGCACGCGTCCCGGGCGCTCAGCCCTGCCAGTCGAAGCTATGGAGCGTGCCGGAGTCGCCTTCCCAGCGGCGCAGATCCGGGTCCGCCCAGCGGGTGCCTTTGCTGCTGGCCAACGTCATGCTCTCGATCTGAAACGCAGCCTGGGCCGCCGCACCCATGACTTTCGTTGGGCGCCCCGCCTGGTCCTTCAACGGCGTCAGCTTCGCCTGGCCGACGCTGCCCACGGTGACCGAAGGGTTGTCGCCCCACTTGATGTCGATGCTGGTGACCTGCGTCGGCAGCCACTTCGCCACCACGGCGTCGAAGAGAGGCTCCAAAAGACCCCCCTTCTTGCCCGTGAAGATCGCCTCGATCTCCCGACGCTGGTCCGCGTTGGCGGCTCCATCGACGTAGAGGCGGGCGGTCCCGTTGCCGGCGAAGAAGTTTCCTGGCCAGTCGGCCGTCAGGACGACCTTGGTGCCGCCGAGGTCGACGCCGTCGCAGTTGCCCTGACGCACTTCGAAGCCAAGGACGCCGGAGCACCAGCCTCGATCAGGCTCGCCTTCCGGTCCGAGCCAGCAGGGACAGAGCATCTTGCAGCTGCAGAACTCCGTGCTTTGTCCGGCAATATGCCAAGCCATCTGTCGAGCTCCTTTCCCGTGATTGACACTTGGCCAAAAGCGCTCCCGCAGGGCGCTGCCTGCTCGCACGCCGGGTCCTCGACCCGAGATGCAGCATCGCGAAAAATGAAGACCTTCGGGATCGCTTCTCGGCCCTCTTCTTGGCCGACATTTCCCATATGTCGCCACGTGAGGGTTTACCATGCGTCGTTTCGGCGAGGCAGGCAAGGGCTCCGAGAGGTCGAACAAGTCTCTGACGCCGCGCGGCACCGTTCCTGACGGTCGCGCATTTCGGCAGCAGTCGGCGGCTCTGGATCGAGACACCGGTTGGCTCATTCGGTTCTGCAGAGCGCCCGGTGTCGTAGCAGGTGGTCGGCGAGCACCGCGGCCATCATGGCCTCGCCGACCGGGACCGCGCGGATGCCGACACAAGGGTCGTGGCGGCCCTTGGTCGAGATCTCGACCTCGTTGCCAAAACGGTCGATCGAGCGGCGCGGCGTCAGGATCGAGCTGGTCGGCTTGACCGCGAAGCGGACCACGATGTCCTGGCCCGAGGAGATGCCGCCCAGGATGCCGCCGGCCTGATTGGTGAGAAAAAGCGGCCGGCCGTCGTTGCCGATCCGCATCTCGTCGGCGTTTTCCTCACCCGAAAGCTCGGCCGCGCGGAAACCGGCGCCGATCTCGACGCCCTTGACCGCATTGATGCTCATCATCGCCTTGGCGAGATCGGCATCGAGCTTGTCGTAGACCGGCTCGCCGAGGCCCACGGGCACGCCGGAGGCCACGACCTCGATCACCGCCCCGAGCGAGGAGCCGTTTTTCCGGACCTCCATCAGCAGCGCTTCCCAGCGGGCGGCGGCCTTCGCGTCCGGGCACCAGAACGGGTTTTTTTCCACTTGATTCCAGTCCCAGGCCGTGCGGTCGATCCGATCCGCGCCGATCTGGATCAGGGCACCCTGGATCGTGATGCCATCGCCCAGGACCTTGCGCGCGATCGCCCCGGCTGCGACCCGCATCGCGGTCTCGCGCGCGCTCGCCCGGCCGCCGCCCCGGTAGTCGCGGATGCCATACTTGGCCTGGTAGGTGAAATCCGCATGGCCGGGGCGGAACTGGTCCTTGATCGCGCCATAGTCCTTGGAGCGGGCGTCGACGTTCTCGATCGATCAGGGAAACCGGGGCGCCCGTGGTCAGGCCCTCGAAGGTGCCCGAGAGGATCCTGACCTGGTCGGGCTCGCGGCGCTGGGTCGTGAACTTCGACTGCCCCGGCCGGCGCCGGTCGAGCCAGTGCTGGATGTCCGCTTCCGCGAGCGGCAGGCGCGGCGGCACGCCGTCGACCACGCAGCCGATCGCGACCCCGTGGCTCTCGCCCCAGGTCGTGTAGCGGAACAGCGTGCCGAAGCTGTTGCCGGCCATCGCGAGCGGTCAGACGACCGAGATGTCGGGGGCGTCGACCGCCTTCATGCCGACCACGTGATAGCCGCTGTCGACGTGCAGGACCTCGCCCGTGGTACCGGCGCCGAGATCGGACAGGAGATAAAGCGCGGCGCCGCCGACGTCGGCGAGCGTGGTGTTGCGCTTCAAGGGCGAGTTGTACTCGTTCCACTTGAGGATGTAGCGGAAATCGCCGATCGCGGAGGCGGCGAGCGTCTTGACCGGGCCGGCCGAGATCGCGTTGACGCGGATGCCGCTTGCGCCGAGGTCGACGGCCAGATAGCGCACGCTCGCCTCGAGCGCGGCCTTGGCGACCCCCATGACGTTGTAGTGCGGCATCACCCGCTCCGCGCCGGCGTAGGTCAAAGTCAAGAGGCCGCCGCCCGCGGTCATCAAGGGGACGGCGCGCCGGCAGAGGTCGGTGAAGGAGTAGCAGGAGATCATCAGCGTGCGTTGGAAGTTGGCGGCGCTGGTATCGACGTATTTGCCCTTGAGCTCCTCTTTGTCGGCGAACGCGATCGCGTGGACCACGAAATCGAGCGCCTGCCAGCGCTCGGCGATCGCTGCGAACAGGGCATCGAGGCTGGCGCCGTCGGTGACGTCGGCCGAGCGGATCAGGGGGGCGTCGAGCTGCTCGGCGAGCGGTCGCACCCGCTTTTCCATGACCTCGCCCTGATAGGTGATCGCGAGCTCGGCGCCCTGGCCGGCGAGCGCGCGCGCGATCCCGAAGGCGAGCGAGCGCTCGTTGGCGATGCCCATGATCAGGCCCTTCTTGCCCGCCATCAGCGGCGCGGGGTCGGACATCGGCGAGCACTCCGCAACAGGGACGCAAGCTTTCGGCGCCGGCATCCTAGCGACGGTTGAGGCCGTTAGCCAGACGCCGGTTGCTGCCGGCGCGCGTGCTCCTCGCGCAGCCGGGCGGCCTCGCTGCGCCGCCTGGCACTGTTGATCTCGGCGCCGAAGATGAAGATCAGGCCCGAGATGTAGAAGAACATCAGCGTGACCACGACGCCGCCCAGGCTGCCATAGGTCACCGTGAAGCGGGTCAGGTTCTGCAGGTAGAGCGAGAACAGGCTGGCGAGCAGCAGCCAGAGGACGACCGTGACCGCGGCGCCGGGCAGGATCTCGGGTCGCGGCAGGTGCCGGCTCGGCAGCCAGCGATAGAGCACTGCAACCACCAGATAGAGCAGGAGGATCGCCAGAATGTAGCGTCCAGCCTCGTAGAACAGGGTCGAGCGCCAGTGCAGCTTGAGCAGCGGCGCCACGTACGACAGCGCGACCGGCCAGATCACCAGGATGATCATGGCCGCGATGATGCAGACCGAGAAGACGACCGTGAACAGCAGGCTCTGCAGGCGGCAGAACCAGATCGAGCGCGGCTCGGCGACGCCGTAGGCACGATTGAGCGCCTCGCGCAACGCCTCGATGCCCGACGACACCGCCCACAGCGAGGCGAGGATGCTGACCGTCATCAGCCCGGTGCTGCGCGTCGAGATGACCTGCTCGATCGCCGGCCGGATCGCCTGGCTGACTTCCTTCGGCAGGGCCTCGAGGCCCATCTGGATGAACTCGCGGGCGGCGAGCGACTGACCGAGCTCGCCCGCGAGCGTGGTCAGGAAGATCAGGAACGGGAACAGCGAGAACAGGGTCATGAAGGCGATGTGGCCGGCGAAGGTCATGCCGCCGTCTTCGAGCAGATGCAGGATCGCCCGCCAGACGATCTGGGCCGCGAAGTAGAGCCGTCCTGCCAGCCAGCCGAGGTAGCGCAACGCCCGGGTCGCCCGCTTGTCCCCGGCCGCGAGCTCGCTGGCCCGACCGGACACGCCTAGTCCTTCCCGTTGCCCGGCCGGACCTCGTCGGCGTGCCGCCGCGCCCAGTCCTCGAGCTCGACATCGGGTGCGTCCGGCAACATCACCAGCAGGCGGACGTACTGGTCGCCGTAGCCAGCGCCCGGGAGGGCTATGCCCTTGCCCTTGAGCCGGAGCGAGCGGCCGCCGCTCGAGCCAGGCGGCACCGTCAGCCGGACCGGGCCGTCGAGGGTCGGCACCGTGATCCGGGCGCCGAGCACGGCTTCGGCCAGGCTGATCGGGACGTCGACGTAGATGTCCTGACCCTGGCGCCGGAACTCGGGATCGGCGCGGACCTCGATCTGGACCAGCGCGTCGCCGGCGGGCCCGCCGAGGGGGCTGGGGTCGCCCTGACCCTTGAGGCGGAGCACCTTGCCGCTTTCGGTACCGGCCGGGACGTCGACCTCGATCGTGCGGCCATCGTCGAGCTGGAGGCGCTGGCGGCCGCCGCGTGCCGCGCTCCGGAGGTCGATCCCGAGGCGGTAGCGGCGATCGGCGCCGCGCAGTTTCTGGCCGGCCGCAGCGCCGGCGCCCCGGGCCTGGCCGCGCAGATCCTCGAAGGCCGCGCCGCCCGCCCGCTGGTCGGCCTGGGTGGCGCGGAAGCGGCCGGTCGCCGCCTGGCCGCTGGCGAAACCACGGCCAAAGCTGCCGCCGAAGCCGCCGCTGAACATCTTCTCGAACAGGCTTTCGGCGGCGCCGCGCGCTGCGGTGTCGCGTGCCGCGGCGTCGCGCGCACCCGCAAAGCTCCCAAAGCCGCCGAAGCCGAAGTCGCGGCGCTGCCGGCCCTCGGCGTCGATCTCGCCGCGATCGAAACGCGCCCGCTTGGCCGGGTCGGACAGCAGGTCGTACGCCTGGGTGACCTCCTTGAACCGCTGCTCGGCCGGCGCATTGCCCGGGTTGCGGTCGGGATGCAGGCTTTTGGCGAGCTTGCGGTAGGCCTGCTTGATGGTCGCCTGGTCGGCGCTCCGCGGCACGTTCAGCAGGCGATAGGGGTCTGTCATGGCGGTCAGATCGTCAACTCCTCTATGCGCCAACGCTGCGGCCGACATGACGCGGCCGCAGCCCTCGCGGACGAGCGGCGCCCAGGGCAACCCGCCGGCCCATCATATTAGGATAGCTGGCCGCATAGGGAAGGAACTTCGCGGTCGAGGATGGACCGGTGTACGCCCGGGGCGACTCCGTGGCGTCAGAGGGTCAACGGCGACTGGCGAACAGGCCGTGCTTGCGCAGCTGGTTGCGCAGCTGATCGTAGGTCAGGCCGAGATGGCTCGCGGTCGCCCGCTGATTGTGGCGGCAGGCAGCGAGAGCGCCGGTCAGCAGCCGGCGCTCGAAGCCCGCGACCGCGGCCCGGAAGTCGAGCAGCCGGTCGGCCGGCGGCGTGGCCGGGTCCGGCGCAGGTGTTGCGGGCGCCGCCGGTCGAAAGGGCGAAGCGAACGGGTCGAACTCGAGCTCGGCGATCGGCCGCCTGGCCGAGGCGGCGCGGTAGACCGCCCGCTCGACCACGTTCTTGAGCTCGCGCACATTGCCAGGCCAGGGGTGATGATCGAGCGCGTCGAGGGCGCCCCGGGTGAAGCCCGGAAACCGCTCCCAGGCGAGCTCGAGCGCCATCGCGCGCCCGAAGCTCTCGGCGAGCAGGGGAATGTCGCCCTGCCGCACGCGCAGCGGCGGCACGGTCAGCACGTCGAAGGCGAGCCGGTCGAGGAGGTCGAGGCGGAAGCGACCGGCCGCGGCGGCTGCGGGCAGATCGACGTTGGTGGCGCCGATCAGCCGGACGTCGACCTGGACGACCGCGCTGCCGCCGACCCGATCGAAGCTGCCGTACTCGACCACGCGTAGCAGCCGCTCCTGGACGGCCTGGCTGGTATTGGCGATCTCGTCCAGGAACAGGCTGCCGCCGTGGGCCAGCTCGAACCGGCCGCTCCGGCGCCGGATCGCGCCGGTGAAAGCGCCGGCCTCGTGGCCGAACAGCTCGCTCTCGAGCAGGGTCTCGGGGATCGCGGCGGCGTTCAGCTTGACCAGCGGCCGGTCCCAGCGCGGCGACAGATAGTGCAGGCGGGCGGCGATCAGCTCCTTGCCGGTGCCGCGCTCGCCGATCACCAGCACCGGCCGGTCGAGCGGCGCCACCCGCGAGATCTGCTCCATCAGCTCGAGGAACGGCGGGGTCTGGCCGATCAGCGGCGGGAGCTCGGAGAGATCGGCGGCCATGGCTGGGATATGGTATTTCTTCGCAGAATTTGCCAATCATTGGTGATTTTAACCTGCAAGCAGATCAGCGCAGCCGGGATCCGATCCATCAAAGAGCGCTATTTCAATGAGTTGGAAGGACAGAACCAGTTTGGCACGCGCTCTGCATAGCAGGAAGCGAGCAACGTCATGTGGGAAAACGAGATGGACGACAGCGTGCGCGGTTATGGCGGTCGGACCGGCTTCGAGCGGACCGTCGAGCGGGTGCTCAACTATCTGCGCGGCCGGACCGCCGATCACTGGCTCATGTTTCTCGCGGGCCTGGCGATCGGCCTGATCATCGGCTGATCGCGGCCGACCCGAACTTCGAGGAGGACGACATGGGAATCTTCTCCCGTCTGACCGACATCATCAACGCCAACCTGACCGCCGTCCTGGATCGCGCCGAGGATCCCGAGAAGATGATCCGGCAGATGATCCACGAGATGGAGGACACGCTGGTCGAGGTCCGCAGCAACGCCGCGCGCATGATCGCCGACCGCAAGAGCATCGAGCGCCGGCGCGGCCGGCTCAGCGAGGCGGAGCGCGAATGGCAGCGCAAGGCCGAGCTGGCGGTGACCAAGAACCGCGAGGATCTGGCGCGCGCGGCGCTGATCGAGAAGGCCAAGCTCGCCGGCGACCTGAAGGGCCTCGATGAGGAGCTGGTCCATCTCGACGAGGCGCTGGTCAAGTACGAGGAGGACATCGCCAAGCTCGAGGCCAAGCTCGGCGAGGCCAAGGCCAAGCAGAAGGTGATCGTCGCGCGCCAGGCGACCGCGGCCTCGAGGCTCAAGGTGCGCCGGCAGGTGCACGACCGGCGGATCGACGACGCCTTCGTCCGCTTCGAGCAGATGGAGCGCCGGGTCGACCGGGTCGAGGGCGAGGTCGAGGCGTTCGATCTCGGGCGCGCCAGGACGCTCGCAGAGGAGATCGACGAGCTGGCCACCGGCGGCGCGGTCGACGAGGAGCTTGCGGCGCTCAAGGCGCGGCTCGGCAAGACGCCCGATCGGCCCGAGCGGGCCTGAAGGCGGTGGCCATGCTCGAGGTGCCGCTGATCCTGTTCGTGGTCGTGGTCGCGCCGATCTGGATCATCGTCCACTACACGACCCGCTGGCGGACCGCCAAGACGCTCACGCCCGAGGACGAGAAGCAGTTCGCCGAGCTCTGGCAGATCGCCGAACGGATGGAAGAGCGGATGGGCAACATCGAGCGCATCCTCGATACCGAGGCGCCCGCGGGGGAGAAGCCGTCATGACCAGGTCCGAGCGCAATCACCGTCCGGCGAGCCCACGGGGGTTGTATCGCGACGTCCGGCGGGCGTGGCTGGCCGGCGTCTGCGCCGGGATCGCCGACTACTTCGGCCTCAACCCTTGCCTGGTGCGCGCTCTGACCGTGGCGAGTGCTGTGTTCTTCACCTTTCCGACCGTGGTCGGCTATCTGATCGCGGCCTTCGCCCTGCCGCGCCGGCCGGCCGACATGTACGACAGCCCGGAGGAGGAGGCGTTCTGGCGCTCGGTCCGGCTCGAGCCCGGGCGCACCGCGCACGACCTCGCCCGCAAGTTCCAGGAGCTCGAGCGCCGGCTGCGCGCCGCCGAGGCGCAGGGTCACCTCGAGCGAGTTCAAGCTGCGGCGCCAGTTCCGCGACCTCGAGGGGTGACGGGGGTGAAGGGACGGCTCGAACGGGGATAGTGAGCTGGCGGATCTATCCCGAAGACGCGACCATGATCCGTCCGGTCCTGGCAACCTAGGGGCCGGACGCTTCGTGGGAGCTAGAGACTCATGGCTGCACTCGCGCGCTTGATCCTGATCCTCGCCTTCATGCTGGCCTTCGCCGTGTTCGTCGCCGCGCGCTTCGTCAAGCGCCACGCCGCGCCCGGTATCAAGGCGGCGCGGGTCCTGTCCGAGGCGCTCCATCGCCAGACCCTGGACGCCTGGCGAGAGGAGAGGGAGGCGGCGAAGGCGCATGTGACGCGCCTGACGAGCCGTCGCTGAGGCCGGGGCGATGACGCGCCGGGCCTTATTTTCGGAGCGCGGCCTTCCGGGCCTCTGGGCGGAGTACAAGGGTGTCTGCAGCCGCCGTCTGCCCGATCGCGCCGCCGGCTTCGTGCGCGGCCGGAACTTCGACCGGCTGCTCGTCGCCTATGCCCTATACGGTCTTGCGGTCGCGAGTGCTCTGGCACTGGCCCTGACGCTGTGGCCGGAGCTGCTGTCCTGGCTGCCGGGCTGGCATCCGCTGCCGGCAGCGGTCTCGCGGTGACACGTCGGTTTCTGGCGCACCGCGGGTTGTCCTGATTGTCGTTGCCCCGATTTACGGCCGTCGGCGGCGGGGCAGGGGCGGCTGGTAAGATTGGCACGGAAGTGCCATGGTGATGGGCGACCATCGCTGCCCCGAACCTCCAGCCGCCGAGCCCCTGATGATCTACGTCTGCAATCTGCAAGAGATGCCGGTCCACGTCGCGGCCTTGGCGCCGAGCCATCTGGTGTCGCTGCTGGCACCGGGCGAATTGCCGGCGACGCCCGGGAGCATCCTCGCCGACCGGCATCTGCGGATCGAGGTCCACGACATCTCCGAGGCGCTCGATGGCCATGTCCTGCCGCAGGCGGAGCACGTGCAGGCGGTGGTCGACTTCATGCGAGCCTGGCCGCACGACCACGGGCCGGCGCTGATCCACTGCTTTGCCGGCATCAGCCGCTCGATGGCGGCGGCCCTGATCGGGCTCGTGGTCAAGGCCGGCGGGCGCGAGCAGGAGGCGGCCGGGCTGATCCGCAAGGTGGCGCCGCACGCCTGGCCGAACGCGCGCATGATCGCGCTCGCGGATGAGATTCTCGGCTCCGAGGGGCGCCTGATCGCGGCCCGTGAGGCGATGGGGCCGGCCGAGCTCACGCTGGCGGCGCCGCTGGTCCGGATCCCGCTCCTGGACTGACGTCCAGAGCCTGCACAAGCCGCCGGACGCCGCTATGCTGCCGGTGCGCGCGACGCTTCGGGGGGCAACCATGAAAATCACCGCGGTCGAGACCATTCAGCTCGGCGAGTTTCCGAACCTGGTCTGGGTGCAGGTGCACACCGACGAGGGGCTGATCGGGCTCGGCGAGGCGTTCTTCGGGGCGAGCGCCACGGCCGCCTACATCCACGAGAGCGCAGCACCGCGGCTGCTCGGCCAGGACCCGCTCGCGATCGACCGGCACTCACGCACGCTGCAGGACACCTACGTCGGGTTCTCGGGCAGCGGCGCCGAGATGCGCGGGCTGTCGGCGATCGACATCGCCCTTTGGGATCTGTTCGGCCAGGCGACCGGGCAGCCGATCCATCAGCTGCTGGGCGGCCTGTCGCGGCCGAGGATCCGGATCTACAACACCTGCGCCGGCTATCGCTATGTGCGCACCAACGTCGGCCAGCTGACCCAGAACTGGGGGCTGCCGCGCGAGCGCGAGGAGGGGCCGTACGAGGACCTGGACGCTTTCCTGAACCGGGCCGACGAGCTGGCGCAGAGCCTGCTCGAGCAGGGCATCACGGGCATGAAGATCTGGCCCTTCGACTTCGCGGCCGAGGCATCCGGCGGCACCTACATCAGCTCCCAAGAGCTCGACCAGGCGCTCGAGCCGTTTCGAAAAATCAGAAAAGCGGTCGGCGACCGGATCGACATCATGGTCGAGCTGCACACGCTCTGGAACCTGCCGGCCGCCAAGCGGATCTTTCGGGCGCTGGAGGAGTTCGAGCCGTTCTGGTTCGAGGACCCGATCAAGATGACCTCGGCGGACGATCTGGCCGAGCTCGCGGCCTCGACCCATGTGCCGATCTGCGCCAGCGAGACGCTGGCCACCCGGAGCGCGTTCCGCGAGCTGTTCGAGCGCAATGCGGTCGGGATCGCCATGCTCGATCTCAGCTGGGTCGGCGGCCTCTCGGAAGCGCGCAAGATCGCCGCCATGGCCGAGACCTGGCACCTGCCGATAGCGCCCCACGACTGCACTGGCCCAGTCGTCTACACGGCCTCGGTCCATCTCTCGATGAATGCGACCAATGCGCTGATCCAGGAGAGCGTGCGCGCCTTCTATACCGGCTGGTATCGGGAGCTGGTGACCGAGCTGCCGCGGATCGAGCAGGGCTATGTCTATCCGATGACTGGCGCGGGGCTCGGCACCAAGCTGCTGCCGGAGGTCTTGAAGCGGAAGGACGCGGCGATCCGCCGGAGCTCTGCCGACTGAGATTGGCGAGGGTAACGGGCGTGGCGCGGCGGCCGACCATCAAGGATGTCGCCCGCGAGGCGGGGGTGTCGATGGTGACCGTGTCGCGGGTCGCCAATGCGCCGGCGCTGGTCAGGCCCGCGACCCGCGAGCGGGTCGAGGCGGCGATGCAGCTCTTGGGCTACGTCGCCAATGCCGCCGCCCAGTCGATGCGCACCAACGTCTCGCGCACGATCGGGTTTCTGGTGCCGGACCTCACCAACTACCCGAATGCCGCGATCGCCAAGGCGGCGGAGGCGACGCTCGCCGAGGCCGGCTACACGATGCTGCTGACCGACAGCGACTATGATCCGGCGCGCGAGGCGCGGGCGCTGCAGCTGCTCCAGAGTCGCCAGGTCGACGGCATCATCCTCTATCTCTCGGACGAGGACGACCCGACGCTCCAGGCGACCGTGCGCAACCTGGACGTGCCGGTGGTGGTGCTCGATCGCGACCTGCCGTTCGCGGTCGACAGCGTGTTCAGCGATCACGCGCTCGCCACCCGGCGCACGGTGCGGGCGCTGCTGCGCCAGGGCCACCGGCGCCTCGCTCTGCTCGAGCCGGAGCTGCAGATCCGGCCGGTGCGCGAGCGGATCAAGGCATTTCGCGCCGCGGTCGCCGCGGCCGGGCTGCCATCCGAGGCGCAGGTCGTGGTCCGGATCGATCCGGCCGCCCGCGACCCCGAGGCGATCGAGCGCGCGCTCGCCGGCGGGCCGCTGCCGACCGCGATCCTGGTCGACGGCAACCGGCTGCTCGCGGGCGCGTTCGAGATCGTGCGCCGGCGCGGGCTCGGGGTGCCGGGCGACGTCAGGGTCGTGGCCCTGGATGCGGTCGAGCCGCTCGCCGCCGCCCTGCCCGAGGTGGTCGGCATCGTCCGGGATTTCGCCGAGATCGGGCGGCGCGCCGCGCGGTTGATGATCGATCGCCTGAGCGGTGCGCTGACCGGCCCGCCGGTCAGCATCACGCTCGCCAGCCGGAGCGTGCTCGCGGATCGGCCGCGGGCATCGGCAACGCTCGCGACCAAGCCGTAGTCGGATTTTCCGAACCCGATGTTGACGTTTTCATCGAGCTGCGCGAGCATGGCTGCGCGCCCAACTTCCAACGTTCAGGGAAGCACGAGATGATCACCGAACCGGATGTCGCCCTCTACCGCGAGCAAGGCTATCTGGTCGTAGCCGACGTCCTCGGCCGGGCCGAGATCGAGGAGCTCCGCCAGGTCACCGAGCGGTTCGTCGAGGACGCCCGTAGCCGGACCACGCACGACGAGGTCTACGACCTCGAGGACAGCCACTCGGCGCGCGAGCCGCGGGTGCGCCGGATCAAGACCCCGCACCAGTGGCACGAGGCCTATGCGCGCATGGTCGCGCACCCGAGGATCCTCGAGGTGTTGAAGCGGCTCTGGGGGCCTTCGATCCGGTTCGACGTCAGCAAGCTCAACCTCAAGGCCGCGGGCTATGGCGCGCCGGTCGAGTGGCACCAGGACTGGGCGTTTTATCCACATACCAACGACGATCTGGCTGCGGTCGGGATCATGGTGGACGATGTCGATGACGACAACGGCCCGTTGATGGTGATCCCGGGCAGTCATCTCGGGCCGATCTTCGACCACCACGACGAGCGGGGTTTCTTCTGCGGCGCGATCGATCCTGCGCGCGGCGAGCTCGATTTTTCCCGCGCGGTCAAGCTGACCGGGCCAGCCGGCTCGATTACGGTCCATCATGCGCGGACCGTGCACGGCTCGGCGACCAACACCTCCGGCCGGCCACGCCGGCTGCTGCTGCATCAATACCGGGCCGCCGACGCCTGGCCGATCCTCGGCACCCCCGATTTCCCGAAGTATCAGGGCCTGATGGTCTGCGGCGAGGACACCCTCGAGCCGCGGCTGGAAAAGGTGCCGGTCCGCCTGCCGCTGCCGCCCGCCGAGCACCAGGGCTCGATCTACGAGAACCAGAAGAGCGCCGGTCGTCGCTTTTTCCAGACCGCCGACGAGCTTGAGCCGGCGCTTGGCGACGACTAAACCGGAAGTGGGTCGGGTTGCCGCTCGGAGCGCGGCGCCGGCCCCCAACCCATAAAGAGGGAGGCCGATCACATGCCGAAGTGGCAAAGAGATGCCGCGTCCGTCGCGCTCACCGGTCTGCTGGCCGCTGGCCTGGGCATCGCGCCGGCCATGGCCGCGCAGGTCTGGAAGGTGCAGACCTCGATGAGCGCCGGCGAGTCCTTCTATACCAACATCGAGCAGTACTGGCTGCCGCGGCTCAAGGAGATGACCGGCGGGGAAGTGCAGATCGAGCTGACCCCGGTCGGCTCGGTCGTGCCCTACAACGAGACCATGGATGCGATCAGCCAGGGCATCCTCCAGGGCGACATCACCGCGACCGTTTATTTCTCTGGGCGCAGCAAGGCGTTCGCGCTGTTGGGCGACCTGATCGCGGGCTACGAGACGCCCGACCAGATCGGCATGTTCTGCTACTACGGCGGCGGCAGGGAGCTGCTCCAGGAAGCCTTCGACACATACGCCGACGGCAACGTCAAGGTCGTCGGCTGCGGCTCGATCGCGCGCGAGTCCTTCACCTCCAAGATTCCGATCCGTGGCATCGACGACCTCAAGGGGGTCAAGGTGCGCATGCCCGAGGGCCTGGCGGCCACCGTGTTCGAGCGCGCCGGCGCCTCGCCGGTGGCGCTGCCGTCGTCCGAGGTCTACACCTCGATCGACAAGGGCGTGGTCGACGCCGCCGACTTCAGCTCCTACACGATGGACGAGAGCATCGGCCTGCACAAAATCGCGAAATTCCCGATCTATCCCGGCATCCATTCGATGCCGGTGATCCAGTTCACGGTCAACAAGGCGGCCTGGGACAGCCTGACGCCGGCCCAGCAGACGATCCTCGACGTCTGGTACCGGGCGATGATCAGCGATCTTGCGATGATGAACGAGATCAGCGACCGCGAGCTGGTGGCGGCGGACAAGGCCGACAAGTCCGTCGAGGTGGTCGACTGGTCCAAGGAGGACCGTGACAAGTTCCGCCAGATCGCGGC
The DNA here is from genome assembly GCA_963757395.1 of uncultured Alphaproteobacteria bacterium. GTDB lineage: Bacteria > Pseudomonadota > Alphaproteobacteria > Geminicoccales > Geminicoccaceae > DATAOG01. Next base: position 523,869 of record CAVWRK010000013.1, on the reverse strand, counting down.
CACGGCCTGGGCCGATTTCGCCGAGGGCGACGATCTCGCCAAGCGCGCCTACGAGGCCAACATCGCGTTCATGAAGAAGATCGGCCTGCTCTGAGCGGCGGACGGGGGCCGGCCCGGCCGGCTCCCGCGCCCCGACATGCGCGCGATCGACGCGCTCAACCGCCTGCTGGGCGAGCGGCTCTGCTACCTCTACCTGGTGGCGGTCGCGATCACGGCCTACGAGGTCGTGATGCGCTATGTGTTCAACGCGCCGACCTCCTGGGGCTTCGAGCTGACGATCCTGCTCTGCGGGATCTGTTATCTGCTGTCTGGCGGGTTCGTCACCCTGCAGCGCCGGCATGTCGCGATCACCGCCCTCTACGACCTGATGCCGGCGCGCGTCCGCTGGTGGCTCGATCTGTTCGCGATGCTGGTCGGGATCCTTGCGATGAGCCTCCTGGTCTGGGCCGCCTGGCGCCCGGGGATCAAGGCGATCACGCTGGTCGAGCGCACCGGCAGCGCCTGGAACTCGCCGAGCCCGGCGATCATCAAGCCCTTGATCGCGGTCGGGGCGGCCTTGATCGTGCTCCAGCTGCTGGTCCAGCTCTGGCGCCATCTGACCGGCGTCGGGGACCCGCCGCAGAGCGGGGCGGCGGAGCAGCGCCCTTTGCCGACAGATTGATGGGTCTGCGAATGGATCGCCGAGTCGCCGCGTCCGGCCCCCCACCCTGGCCCTCCCCCGCAAGGGCGGAGGGAAAATGCCGTGGCCGCTCAGGATGTCACTCCCTCCCCCTGGATGGGGCAGGGTCGGGTTCGGGGTGAGTCCGAGCAAATGGGCATCGAGACCGTCACGCTTCTGATCATCCTGGTGATGATCGGCCTGATGCTCTTGGGCGTGCCGCTCGCCTGGATCACGATGACGCTCGCGGTCGGCTGCACGCTGCTGTGGCTTGGCCCGTCGGGGCTGCCGCTGGTCGCGAGCCGGGTCTATGGCTTCGTCAGCGAGTACGTCTTCGTGGCCGTGCCGTTGTTCGTGTTCATGGCCTGCATCCTCGAGCGCTCGGGCGTGGCGCAGGACCTCTATCGGGCGATGCACGTGTTCGCGGGCGCGCTGCCGGGCGGGCTCGCGATCCAGACCACGCTGGTGGCCGTGCTGATGGCGGCGATGACCGGCATCATCGGTGGCGAGATCGTGCTGCTCGGGCTGATCGCCCTGCCGCAGATGCTGCGGCTCGGCTATGACAAGAAGCTCGCGATCGGCACGATCTGCGCCGGCGGCTCGCTCGGCACGATGATCCCGCCCTCTGTGGTCCTGATTCTCTATGGCCTGACCGCCAACGTCTCGATCAGCGATCTGTTCCTGGCCGGGTTCACGCCCGGGCTGCTGCTCGGCACGGTCTACGTCGGCTACATCATGATCCGCTGCTGGCTCAACCCGAAGCTCGGGCCGCCGGCCCCGCCCGAGGACCTGGCGATGCCCTGGGCCGAGAAGCTCGCCCTGCTCAAGGGCCTGATCCTGCCGATCATGATCGTGATCTGGGTGCTGGGCAGCATCTACGGCGGCATCGCCTCGGTCACCGAGTCCGCGGGCGTCGGCGCCTGTGGTGCGATCGCCTCGGCCTGGTGGCGGCGCGAGCTCAACTGGAAAATGCTGCGTGGCTCGCTGATCCAGACCATGACCACGGTCGGCGTGCTGCTCTGGCTCGCCTTCGGCGCCAACGCGCTGATCGGCATTTACAACATCATGGGCGGCACCGGTTATCTCAAGGGCCTGATCTCGGGCCTGCCGTTCCCGCCGATCGGGATCATTCTGGTGATGATGGCGATCCTGGTGGTGCTCGGCATGTTCATGGACTGGATCGGGATTTTGTTACTTACCATGCCGATCTTCGTGCCGGTCGCGACCTCCCTCGGCTTCAATCCGGTCTGGTTTGGCATCCTGTTCTGCATGAACATGCAGGCGTCCTACCTGACGCCGCCGTTTGGGCCGGCCGCCTTCTACCTCAAGAGCGTGGCGCCGCCCGAGATCGACCTGCACACGATCTTCGCGGGCGTCCTGCCGTTCGTCTGCCTGCAGCTGATCGGCCTGCTGCTGGTGCTGATTTTTCCACAGATCGCGCTTTGGCCGTTGTGACCCTCACGCTGCCTGACGCCGCAGAACGTAGACGCCGGCCAGGATGACGACCGCTGTGCCGACCGTGGTCCAGAGGTCCGGGACGTCGCCGAACACCAGGGCGCCGAACACGACCGCCGCGACAATCTGCGCATAGGTGAAGGGCGCCAGCACCCCGGCGGGGGCCATCGCGAAGGCCCGGATGAGCAGGAACTGCCCCGCGCCGAAGAGCAGGCCGGACAGGATCAGGAGCGGCCAGTCGGACAAGCGGACGGGGTGCCAGTAGGGGAAGAGGAGCGGGGTCGTGGGGACCAGGCCGACCGCGACGGTCCAGGCGAGCGTCACGATTGGATCGGTATTGCGGCTGACCAGGCGGGTCAGGATCTGATAGAGCGCGAAGATCAGCGCGGTCGCGAGCGGGAAGAGGGCGGCCCAGGCGAGCGTGCCGGCGCCGGGCCGGGCGATGATCAGGACGCCCGCGAAGCCGCAGGCGACGCCGGTCCAGCTGTGGACCGAGACCCTTTCCCCGAGCAGCGGGGCCGAGAGGGCCACGACCAGAAGCGGCGAGGCGAAGCTGATCGCGGTCGCGTCCGCGAGCGGCATCAGGCTGACGCCGAGGATCACGGTGACGTTGGCGAAGACCGGCATCAGCCCGCGCACCGCCTGCAGCGACGGGCGCTCGGCCCGGAGCAGGCCTGGCCAGGCCGCCGGGCGGGCGATCGCCAGGATGACCGGGACCGCGAACGCGTAGCGCGCCCAGACGATCTGGACCACCGAGTAGTCGCCGGCGAGCAGCTTCGCGAGACCGTCCATGATGCCGAACAGCGTGACGCCGGCGGCCAGCAGCAGGATCGCTGATACCGTCGCGCGTTCCGAGGCTCGAGCGCCTCGTCGCCACCAATGAGGCTGGTCAAGTTCGGGGTGCAGCGCCTCCGCCTGCCTATTGGCAGATGATGTTGAGGAGGGCCTGGCGGCGTTCGGCGCGGATGACGTGGAGGGCGCGCTCGAGGGCGGCGGGCAGCGCGGCCGCGGTCTCGACGCGTTCGCCGTAGCCGCCGCTGGCCTCGACGATCATCTCGTAGCGGGGCGAGGGCTCGAGGGAGGAGAGCGGCATGCGGTTGCTGCGCACGGCGTGGCCGTCGGGATAGACCGCGGCGGTTGATTTCCGGACTGCGTTCCAGACGCCGTTGTTGAAGACCAGGGTCAGAACCGGCAGGCTCTGGGCTTCCGCCAGCTGGTGGCAGGCGACCGGGTTTGCGAACATGTAGGAGCCATCGCCGATCGCCGCGATCACCAGGCGGTCGGGGCAGGCGAGCTGGGCGCCCAGCGCCGCCGGCAGGCCCCAGCCGAGGCCGCCGGCCAGCGAGTGGCCGAAGTAGCAGCCGGGTTGCGTGAAGCTGAGCTGGGCGGGATCGCAGCCGAGCTCGTTGAAGACCATGGCGTCAGCACCCTTGACCTGGTCCAGGCAACGGCTGATCCAGGCTGCGGTCATCGGCTCCGACCGGCCGGCCTCGGCCGTGGCGGCCTGCGCCTCGCGGCGCTCGCGATTCCTCGCGATGATCTGCGCGCGGCGGGCCTCGGCGCCGGTGATGCCGCCCGCCTGATCGAGCGCCGAGCCCAGCGCCTCGAGGGTCGCGCCGATGCCGGCGGCGATCGCGACCGTCACCGGGAAGGTCCGCATCGGCAAAGTGGAAAAAAGGGGATCGGGACCGAGCTGGATCACCGGGCAGTCCTCGGGTAGCTGGTGGCGCTGGGGCAGCCAGGGCACCATCGCGTCGAGCACCAGGACGGCATCGGCCTCGGGCAGCCAGGGGCCAACGTCGAAGCCCGCGTGCAGCGGGTGGTCGGTCGCGAGCGACAGGCGCGACGGCCAGAACTCGACCACCGGGATCGCGAACCGCGAGGCGAAGTCGGCGAGTGCTGAAAAACTCCGCGCGGTGCCATCGCCGCGGCCGCAGATGATCAGCGGCCGCCTGGCTTGGGCCAGGATCGCGGCGGCCTCGGCGATCGCCTCGGGAGCGGGCGCTGGGGTCGCTGCCGGGCGCAGGCGCGGGGTCGCGCCGTAGGAAAAATCGGCGAGTGGCGCCGCCAGAGCCTCGCGCGGCAGACTCAGATAAACGGGGCCGCGCGGCGGGGTCATGGCGATCGCGAGCGCGCGGTCGACGATTTTTTCCACCTCGTCGCCGAAGCGGAGCTCGTAGTCCCACTTGACGTACTCGCGCAGCATGGCGCCCTGGTCGCGCATCTCCTGGCCCCAGTGGATCGGCAGGTCGCGCGAGCCGAGGCGGCCGGATTTGGTGATCGGGGTGCGCCCGGAGGTGAACAGGATCGGGACGTCCTCGCGGGCGGCGTTCAAGAGGCCCATCAGCGCATTGGCCATGCCGACGTTGACGTGGACCATGACCGCCTGCGGCCGGCCGGTTGCCAGAAAATAGCCGTGCGCCATGCCGACCGCGACCGTCTCATGGGGGGCTGCGAGCGGCTCGGGCATCGCGAGGCCGGCGCTCGCACCCCGGGAAAGCGCCTCGATCACGGGCGCGAAGTCGGTGCCGGCGTTGGCGAACAGCCAGTCGATTCCGCGCGCCTTGAGCAGCGTCAGATAGGCCTCGGCGACGGTCTGGATTTCCCCCGCGGTCTCGGTCATGTGCCCGAAAGTCCTTGCAGTCGATGGTAGGGACGGCGGGGGTCGAACCCGCGCGGCCCGAGGGCCATCGGATTTTGGGCCCGCCGTCTCTGACCAACCCGTCAACCGGAGTGGCGAGCATGGCCGCACCGAAGTCTAGCCGAACCTGCCGGCTGGGCAAGCGCACCATCGAGGCGCTGCCACTGCCCGCCGAGGGCCAGGCGCCGGTCGCTTGGTGGGACGATCTGCTGACCGGCTTCGGCGTCCGGGTCAGCGACCGCGGGACGCGCACCTACTTCGTCCAGGCGCGCCTGCCCGACGGGCACCAGGCCAAGGTCAAGATCGGCCGGCCCGGCCCGGTAACCACCAGGCCCACGCCCGCGCCGAGCAGCTGCTCGGGGCGATCGCGGCCGGCAGCGACCCGGCGGCCGAGCGGCGGGCGGCGCGGCCGGCCGAGGGAGCGCGTCGAGACGCGCCGACGATCGTCAGGCTGATGGACGACGACCTCACGGAGCACGCCGATCGCACTCGAGCGGCGGCCATGTCCGGCAATGGCGGCGGCTACCAGCGTCGCCGCCAGCTAACCCAGGACCCTGTCGAGCACCCTCTCGTCGCGCGCCAGCGTCCCGCGCAGGATCTCGGGGCCGTTGACGACGACGGGGAACAGCGCCGACTCCTGCGACTGCAGGATCGTCGGATCCTGGCCCGCCGTCATGAAGGCATCGGTCAGCCGCGTCGCGACGGGGGTGTCCAGGCCGGGTGCGCCCAGCGCCGCGATGCTTTCGGTGAACGCCAGCTTGCGCTGCCCGCTCACCTCGGCGTAGGTCGGCGTGTCGGTCAGGATCGCATTGCGCTGCGCCCCGAAGGTCAGCAGGCCCCGCAGGCCGTCGCGATCCCGCGCGATGAAGGCCGTGGGCAGGATGCCGGCGGCGGCACGTCCGCTCTGCACGTCGTCGAAGACCTCGCCGAGGGTGTCCCGCAGCGTCACGTCCATGGCGAGCCCGGCTTTGCGCTCCAGGATCAGCTTGGCGAGATAGGCCGCCGTGGCGCGCTCCAGGCAACTCACGGCGAGCGGCGCGCTGTTCGCCGCCTCGACCGCGTCGCTCCATGACGTCAACGGGCTTTTCTGCGTAGTGAAGAGGGCGACCGAGAAGCCGTTGCTGAGCTTGGCGATCGGCACCATGTCCTCCAGCTTGACGGCGCCGTAGCCGGAGGTCTTCTCCAGGTACTGCACCGACATCACCGGCCCGCCGTACAGCCGCACGGCGCCGGGCGACGGTTCCAGCACCGTTTGCAGGGCCTTGAGGCCGTCGTTGCCGGTCACCGTCTTCACCTCGACAGGGCACTGCAGAATCGTCTGCAGCGCCGGCTGGAGCAGGTTGAAGGCCGTCCAGACGACGGACGGCGTGCCCAGTGGCTCGACAAGCTGGAGGGCCGGAATCAGGCCGTCGGCCCGGGTTGTCCTCGCCACCATGGGGCCGACCGTCAGGCCCGCACCGGCGGCCAGCAGAACGTTGCGTCGTGACAGCATCACTTGCACCTCCCGGCTGTTGGCGACCAGGTCGAGGGCGTCTCCTAGCGCCGTTCAACTATGACTTGCGAAGGCGGTCGATACAAGCCGCGGTTGCGCCCTGGAGCGTCGGCGCGCGCCGGATCGGAGATGTCGCCAAAGGCCCCGCCTTACATACCCCTCGGTGCTCGCAGTTTGAATTGACCCCGGACCCACTGGCGGCCAGCGAGCGTCAGTTGGGTTCTTGCAGCGAGCCCGCGGACACGCGGCGACCTTCGAAGCTGAAGGGCTCGGCGGTGTTCGCGGGCGGCGTGAGTGGCTCGCCGTCGAGCGGGAAGAAGCGCAGGGTGGCGCTCCCTTTGAGCGTTCCGCTCCAGCGATCGACGGTCACATCGTAGAAGTCCAGGCGAGCGATGGCTTGCTCTGACCCCAGCGTTCCCGGCAACGTAAAGTCGAGCGCGACCGCATACGCCTGCCGCTTGGAGCCCTTGCCGCGGCAGGACCAGCTACCGGCGGCATCGGTGAAAGGATCGAAGGCCGACTCGATGCCGCCCTGGTTCGAGTTGATGAACCCGAACGTGCCGTCGGCGGAGAAGACGATCAGGCTGCGCGAATTGACGCCGCCGGTGTCGCCGAGGACGGTGACCAGGTAGGTGCCCACGAAGGCCCGGCACGCCCGGGACTCGGCGCGTGCGGGACCCGGCGCCATGACGAGGAGCGCGAGGATGATGGGTCCGGCCGACAGCATGCTCTTGGCCAGGGTGCAAAGACGTCTCGACCGCTGCGAGTTCAACCGCGCCTCCACTGACGGTGCGGCGGTTGAAGCGGAAGGCGTATTCGTCGAGATAGGCCTGGGGTTTAACTGGGCGTTGGCGCTTCGGCCTCCGCGTTCTACGGGCTCGGACCTCCTCGAATCTCTCGGCGCGGCTGCCGCTGCAACGGGATGCTGATCCATCGGCTGCTACCAATCTGCTACAAACGCCGTCGGGGCGTGGTGCGGGCGGCGGGAGTTCGAACCCGCAAGACCTTGGCAGGTCGAGAGATTTTAAGTCTCTTGCGTCTACCTGTTCCGCCACGCCCGCGGGATTTCAAAGTCCGAAGCGTCTACCGGTTCCGCCACGTCCCCCGATCTTCCCTTAGCACAAGCGAGCCTCACCCTAAACGAGGTCGTCACCAGTGATCAGACGTGGGGGGCGGATCAGGGCGCGCCCGTCTCGACCGGAGGCCCGGTCGCCAGCCAGACCTCGATGGCTCCGCGAACGTTCGCAAGCAGTTCGTCCATGGTGGCGCCCTGGTTGACACAGCCGGGCAAGGCGGGCACCTCGACCCAGAACTCGCCTTGCTCCGCCTCGTGAACGACCACCTCGACCTTCATGCCCGAAACTGCAACTCGGCTCGACGGTCCGACTATCTCATATCAGACCGTGCGCGCCCGCGCCAACAGCGTGCCTTTCCAAACCGGCGATCAAGGTCTAGAACTTGATTCTTGCGTATCTGGGCGCGCTGCGGCAGGATTGACGGGAGCATATTCCTATGTTATGTGAAACGTGTTGCAAGAGTTAACGCTCGCTGGGGTCACGTTCTGAAGCGGAGCATCGTGGCATATGAGGTGCGGTGGGTGAGCTGATGAGTGCACATCAAGAGCAAGTTGACAAGAACTACGAGGCCTTCAAGAAGGCGCTACCTACCCTACAAGGCCATGCGGGCAAATATGCTTTGCTGCGCGATGGAGAAATTGTTGCCACCTACGATACCCTGGGAGACGCTGTAGCTACAGCAGAAAGGTTCTACCAGGACGGACTATTTTCCATACAAAAGATCACGGCTGATCCTGTTGACTTAGGGTATTTCTCGCATGCCGTGCCTGTCCGGTAGGTTTCAGTATCCAGGCGGGATCATCATCCCTGTAGTGGTGCTGCCGGTAAGTGCGGGGGCCGCCGGTAACATCATTTCTGGACAAGTTCTGCACACATTTACCGCGCTCATGGATACAGGGGCTACACAAACCTGTATCACGACCAAAGTCGTGCAAGATATCGGTTTGACCCCGAAGGGTAAGAGGGGAATGATTTCAGCGTCTCATACAGTTACAGTGAATACGTATCTTTTCTCCATTGGCTTCCCTATGGGAGTTGCTCCCGATCCGCGAGGCACCGCGTCTGGAAGCATGTTCATTTTCCATGCGATCGATGGCATGGAGCTCAATGCTAGCGGGACAACATTTGATGTATTGCTAGGTATGGATGTGATTTCGCGGGGTTCGTTCAAAATCGATTTTGATGGTCACTTTAGCTTTTGCTTTTGATCAAGCGATGCGGGGCACGCGTCCTTGACCGGCGCCGCGATCGGGGCTGGTGTTGGGCATGGCCTGCGAAAGGCAGAAACTGGCTTCGCAGGCCTGCGAGGCAACCAGAAGTGGCCGCGGGAGAGTGGAAAACGAGGCGGGCGGAGCGTCGGCGGTCGAAGCGCAGGTGCGCGCAGCGCTGGAGCGGCTGGGGCTGGCGCGGCCGGGGGAGGGGCTGCGCTTCGAGCGACTGACCGGCGGCGTCAGTTCGGACATTTGGCGGGTCGAGCTCGAGCGCGGGCCGGTGTGTGTGAAGCGGGCGTTGGCGAAGCTGCGGGTGGAGCAGGACTGGTTCGCGCCGGTCGAGCGCAATGCCTTTGAGGCGGCCTGGATGCGGCGGGCGGCGGCGGTCGTGCCTGAGGCCGTGCCGGAGCTCTTGGGCCAGGATGCCGAGGCCGGCGTGCTGGTCATGGCCTATCTCGATCCCGCGCGGCATGCTTCGTGGAAGGCTGAGCTGCGGGATGGGCGGGCCGATCCGGAGGTCGCGAAGGCGGTCGGGGAGCGGCTCGTGCGCATCCATGCCGCGACCGCGGATGATCCCGAGGTCGCCGCCCAATTCGCGACCGATCGTATCTTCCATGACATCCGGCTCGAGCCCTATCTGCTCGCGACCGCGACGCGGCACCCGGACCTGGCGCCCGCATTGCGGGCCCTCGCGACGACAACCGCGGCCACCAGGCGCTGCCTGGTGCATGGCGACGTCAGTCCCAAAAACATCCTGGTCGGGCCCGCGGGGCCGGTGTTCCTCGATGCCGAGTGCGCCTGGTTCGGCGATCCGGCGTTCGATCTCGCCTTCTGCCTCAACCATCTGCTGCTCAAGTGCCTGTGGACGCCGCGCGCGCGGACCGATTTTCTCCGGTGTTTCGATGCTTTGGCGAGGACGTATCTTGCTGGGGTGCGCTGGGAGCCGCGCGCGGCTCTGGAGGGTCGGGTGGCGCGCCTGCTGCCAGGGCTGCTGCTGGGTCGGGTCGACGGCAAGTCGCCGGTCGAATATCTGACCGGGGAGGCGGATAGGAACAAGGTGCGCAGGGTGGCGCGGGCGCTGTTGGCGACGCCCGTCGACCGGCTCGATCAGGTGCGGGCGGCCTGGGCGGAGGAGATCGGCGCGTGAGCAGGACGACGATTGCCGAGGTGCGGGGCCGGCGGGTCTGGGATTCGCGCGGCCGGCCGACGGTCGAGGCCGAGGTCTTTCTCCACGGCGGCGCTGTGGGGCGGGCGATCGCCCCGGCCGGTGCCTCGACCGGCTCGGGTGAGGCGCTCGACAGGCGGGATGGCGGCACCCCCTTCGGCGGCTATGACGTGCGCCAGGCCGTGGCTGCGGTCAATCAGGAGATTGCCAATGCGATCAAAGGATTGGACGCTGGTGCTCAGAATGACATTGATGAACGGCTGATCGCGCTCGACGGCACGCCCAACAAGGCTCGGCTCGGCGGCAATGCGACGATTGCGGTGTCGATGGCGGTCGCGCATGCCGCCGCCGCCGCCGCGGGCGTACCGCTCTGGCGCCATCTTCTTGTTGAGGGTCAACGCCCTGCGTTGCCGGTGCCGGAGATTCAGATCTTTGGCGGTGGGGCGCATGCCGGGCGGCGGGTCGACGTTCAGGACTTCATGGTCGTCTGTCCCGGGGCTGCGAGCTTCGCCGAGGCGCTGGAGTGGACCGCCGAGGTCTATCTGGCGGCCGGTCGGTTGATGGCCGAGGCCGGCAAGCTCCATGGCGTCGCCGACGAGGGCGGCTGGTGGCCGGACTTCGCGACCAACGAGGCGGCGCTCGAGATGCTGGTGCGGGCGATCGAGCGGGCGGGGCTGCTGCCGGGCGAGCAGGTCGCGATCGCGCTCGACGTGGCCGCCTCGGAGTTCGGCCGGAGCGGGCGTTACCGGCTCGGCCTCGAGGGCCGCGAGCTGGATTCCGAAGGTATGACAGAGCTGCTGATCGACTGGCTGGAACGCTATCCGATCGTCTCGATCGAGGACCCGCTCGCCGAGGACGATCTGGACGGCTTCGCGGCTTTCACGCGCGCGGTCGGTGATCGGGTGCAGGTGGTCGCGGACGATCTCACGGTGACCGAAGCCGGCCGGGTGCGCCAGGCCGCCGCGCGCGGCGCTGGCAACACGCTGCTGGTCAAGCCCAACCAGCGCGGCACGCTGACCGAGACCCGGGCGGCGTTCGAGGCCGCGCGCACCGCCGGCTGGCGGACGATCGTCTCGGCGCGCTCGGGCGAGACCGAGGACACGACGATCGTCCATCTGGCGGTCGGCTGGGGCGCGGACCAGCTCAAGGTCGGCTCGTTCGCCCGCTCCGAGCGCATGGCCAAGTGGAACGAGGCGCTCCGGATCGAGCAGGCGCTCGGCGCGGACGCCCGCCTCGCCCGGCCGTTCCGGTCCTGACCCCAGTTTAACCCTCGCGAGCATAGAGCGGCGCCGGTTCCGGCGGCGCCGGGGCAGCCGGTCGCGGATCGGCGCATGCCGGTGGCACATCGCGTCCGCCCAGTCGTGCTCCTGAAATCTTCCGTATGAGCAAATTGAGATCAACCATGAGTCAACATATCTGAAGTAAATTGTATGGTTAATTTCTATGGTTAATTAATTAACTTTAATATTCGATGAATAACGTCGGCAATTTGATTTGGATTTATCTGGCATTTTCGACATATTCGAGGTACCATCCAGGCAGTGCCCTTTGCCAGGGCTTGCCAGGAGAGTAGAATAATGTTGTGGATGCGTTCGGCTGCGATGACAGCCTTGTTTGTGTTGGCGGCTGGCAGCAGTGCCTATGCCCAGTCGCCGGTCTGCGCCAACGGGGGTGCTGCCTCCGCCGGCGCGGTCTGCAGTTTCGACCACAGTCGCCAGGACGACGGCGCGCAGAACAACCTGTTCGCACGCGGGTTGCGCACTAGCGACCCAGGGCTGGCCAGCGGTCCGGCCGGCGGCTCGTCCAAGCCCGGGGATCCTGGTGACGGCGCCAATGATGGCGGCGGCTGGACCAACGGCGGCGGCGGGCACGGTCATTGGGGCCGCGATCACGGCGACCGCGATGGCTACGGCCGCCACGGCCGTGGCCGGGGCGGCGACGACCGCGGCAAGGGTGGCCACGACCGTGGCGGTAAGAGCAGCCATGACCGCGGCAAGAACGACCACGACCGTGGCGGCAAGAGCAGCCATGACCGCGGCGGCAAGAACGACCACGACCGTGGCGCCAAGAGCAGCCATGACCGTGGCAAGAGCGACCACGACCGTGGCGGCAAGAGCAGCCATGACCGCGGCGGCAAGAGCAGCCACGACCGTGGCGGCAAGGGTGACCGCGGCCAGAGCAGCAAGGGCGGCAAGGGCCAGGGTGGTCAGGACCACGGCGGTAAGGGTGGCAAAGGCCAGGGTGGCCAGGACCACGGCGGTAAGGGTGGCAAGGGCCAGGGCAGCCAGGGCCAGGGTGGCCAGGGCCACGGCGGTAAGGGTGGCCGGCGCTAGACCACGGTCATCCCCGGTCGGCGGAGGGGTCGCGACCTGGACAGCATGAGATCCTGAGTCGTCGCCCGCCCATCCGCAAAGGTCTCGGCTGGTTGGTATCGGTCCAACCAGCCGAGCCTCGTTGCCACGGAGCGGCATGCGGTCCCCCGGCGCCAGGACCGGCCGGCAGGGTCCGAAGCCACTGCTTTAGCTGGACCGTGGCCGTCTCCGTCGCTAGTCTGGAATCGTAACAACGCGAAGGCGCCGCCCGCCGATCGCGGCTTCGGCAGGGCGGCCGCGTCTCGTCGAGGGCGGCCGATCGCCCCAGAACGGCCGCGCCGAAAGCCTGGGGAGGCGAAAGCATGGCCAAGGCCATTCACATGATGGTCCGGGTGCTCGAGGAGCAGCGTTCGGTCGACTTCTACCGCCAGGCGTTCGGTCTGCAGATCGCGGACCGGTTCGACTTCGACGACTTCACGCTGGTCTATCTCAAAAACCCCGAGGCCGACTTCGAGATCGAGCTGACGGTCAACAAGGGCCGCAAGGAGTCTTATCAGCCGGGCGACGGTTATGGCCATGTCGCGTTCGCGGTCGCCGACCTCGACGCCCACCACCGCCGGCTCAAGGAGCAGGGCGTCAACCCTGCCGACATCAAGGAGTTCCACCGCGACGGCGCGCTGATGGCGCGGTTCTTCTTCGTCCAGGACCCGGACGGCTACAAGATCGAGGTCTTGCAGCGGCACGGCCGCTATCGTTGACGCGGTATTGAGGACGGACTCCAGGATCGCATGCGCGAGCCGTCGGGGCGCCGCGCCTGCTCGCGCAAAACGCCCCGATGGGCAACCCCCCGCCCGATGGCCAAGTCGGCGCCTTTGTGGGCAGTCGTTGCTGACGCAGGCCAGTCGGCTGGCGTCGAGCTTGGCCAGGTCGGCTTTCGTAGGTCGTGTATTTGGTGCTGCCTTCGGCCGGCAGGGGCGGAACCTTTCCCTCTGCCCATCCTGGCGTTGCGCTGGTCAACACCCCGATCATGCACAAGAGGCCATAGATCGCACGAGACATCATTCTAACCTCCTATCATTTTGAATCCAAACGGGTAACAATGCCTCCGGGCACTGTCGCCCGGCTCAAGATGGGCTTACATCCGATCGATGAGCTCGCCAATCGGAAAGGGCCAGCGGTTAGGTCCTGCCGGCCGGCCGGGCGTGGCGTTGTCGGCGTTGCACCAAGGAAGCCGATGGGCCGGCGCATCGATGCGGAATTGAATTGCTCGGGGCCGCTCGCCGGTGACAAACTGAGACTGAGGCCCGCCTCGGGCGAGGCACCATCTGTGAAGCAACAATCACCATCAGGGAGCACCAAGGATGCGCAGATCCGGACTCAACCGCCGTCGGTTCCTGGAGAGGTCGGGACAGGCGGCAGCCGGCGCGGCGGCGGTCGCCGCGGTCGGCGGCACGACCTTGCTGATGGCGCCCGACGGCGCCTGGGCGATGACCCTCGAGGCGTTGAGCGGGACCGACGGCGCGACCCTGCTCAAGGCGTTGCGCGTGATCTATCCGCACCCGAGCCTCGGCGATCAGTACTACGCGGCGGTGGTCGAGGCGCTCGACCAGGACGCCAAGGGCAAGGCCGAGACGGCAGCGCTGCTCAAGGACGGCATCGCCGGGCTCGACAAGGCCATGCCGATGCCGTTCGTGGAGTTGTCCGAGGGCAACCAGCTCCAGGCCCTCGAGGCGATCCAGGACAGCGACTTCTTCCAGACCATCCGGTTCAAGGTGGTCGCCGTCCTCTACAACAATCCGCGCATCTGGGAGGCGTTCGGCTACGAGGGCCCGTCCTACGAGTTCGGCGGCTACATCGAGCGCGGCTTCAACGACCTCGGCTGGCTGCCCGATCCGCCGCCCGAGGCCAGCCCTCCGGTCGAGCTGTGAGGGGGGAGGGCAAACGTCATGGCACAGTATGATCTGAACGACGATTCGGTCGTGATCGTGATCGGGTCGGGCGCCGGCGGCGGTACGCTGTCCAACGAGCTCTGCCAGAAGGGCGTGCCGGTGGTCCTGCTCGAGGCCGGCAAGCGGGTCGAGTTCACCGATTTCGTCAACAACGAATGGAACTCGTTCCTGCAGCTCGCCTGGCTCGACAAGCGGACTACCTCGGGCAACTGGCGGGTCGCCAAGGATTTTCCGAATTTGCCGGCCTGGATCTGCAAGACGGTCGGCGGCACCACGACCCACTGGGCGGGCGCCTCGCTGCGCTTCCAGGAGCACGAGTTCCAGGACAAGACCACCTACGGCGAGATCGCGGGCGCCAATCTGCTCGACTGGCCGCTGACCCACGCCGAGATGGACCCCTACTACGCCAAGGCCGAGGACAAGATGGGGGTGACCCGGACCAACGACATTCCAGGGTTACCGGGCAACAACAACTTCAAGGTCATGTACAACGGCGCGACCCGGATCGGCTATCAGACCGTCCACACCGGCCGGATGGCGATCAACTCGCGGCCGCGCGACGACCGCAATTCCTGCCACCAGCTCGGGTTCTGCTTCCAGGGCTGCAAGATGGGCGCCAAGTGGTCGACGCTCTATACCGAGATCCCGAAGGCCGAGGCGACCGGCAAGCTCGACATCCGGCCGCAGTCGATGGTGCTCCAGATCCAGCACGACGATGCCGGCAAGGTCACGGGCGTGCTGTATGCCGACAAGGACGGCAAGCAGCAGGTCCAAAAGGGCCGGGTGGTGTGCGTCGCCTGCAACTCGATCGAGAGCCCGCGGCTGCTCCTGAACTCGGCCTCGGCCAAATACCCGGACGGCCTCGCCAACTCCTCGGGCCAGGTCGGCCGCAACTACATGCGCCATACCACGGGCTCGGTCTACGCGATCTTCGATGAGCCGGTGCGCATGTATCGCGGCACGACCATGGCCGGGATCGTCCAGGACGAGGCGGCCAACGATCCGAGCCGCGGCTTCGTCGGCGGCTACGAGTTCGAGACCCTGTCGCTCGGCCTGCCGTTCATGGCGGCGTTCCTGGATCCCGGCGCCTGGGGCCGCGACTTTGCCTGGGCGATGGAGAACTACGCCCACATGGCCGGGATGTGGATCGTCGGCGAGGACATGCCGCAGGAGACCAACCGGATCACGCTCCATCCCGAGGAGAAGGACGGCTTCGGCCTGCCGATCCCGAATGTCCACTACGACGATCACGCCAACGACCTCGCGATGCGCAATCACGCCTTCAAGCAGGGGCGGGCGATCTACGAGGCGGTCGGCGCCAGGCGGGTGTACGAGACGCCGCCCTATCCCTCGACCCACAATCTCGGCACCAACCGGCAGAGCGCCAAGCCCGCCGACGGGGTCTGCAACAAGCACGGCCAGACCCACGACATCGACAACCTGTTCATCTCGGACGGCAGCCAGTTCACGACCGGTGCTGCCGAGAACCCGACGCTGACCATCGTCACCCTGGCGATCCGCCAGGCCGACTACATCGCCGACCAGATGAGCAAAGGCGAGATCTGACCAGCGGGGCGCTGGACCCCGAACCTGAGCCCGGGCTTCGGCCCGGGCTTTTTCCTTGCTCATAGTCTCGTGCGAGACCATATTCGGTCTCAGGCTAGTCTGGATGACGAGCGCTTGGGATGGTGCCAGCTGCGAGAATCGCCGAGGTCCTGGGCGGACGCCCAGCGCTCGGTAACCTGGTCGTGTCGTGGTCGGAGCTGGATCGGGCGGTCGCGGCCGGCCTGCCGAGGGCCGCGCTCGACGCGCTGGTGGCGCATGTGGCCGATCCAGCCGAGAGCACGCGGCTCAAGTATCTGATCGTGCCCAAGGCCACCTACCTGCGCCACGAAAACCTGAACGTCGCCCACAGCCAGCGGACCGAGCGCCTGGCGCGGGTCTTCGCGCTCGCCGAGTCGGTCTGGCGGAACCAAGGCGAGGCAAGGCGCTTCATGAACACCCCGCATCCCGAGCTCGACGGTCGGACGCCTCTCAAGGTCGCGCTGACCGAGATTGGCGCCCGCCAGGTGGAGGAGGTCCTCGAGCGCGGGCTCCATGGCCTCCCGGTTTGACGGGCGCTTCGACGTCTTCCGGATCACGAGCGCGACCTATCCGATCTTCGATGGCGGGGGCGCCCACCGGTTTGGCAGCCGCTGGTGCACGCCCGGCCGCGGCATCATTCATACGGCATCCGCCTATGCCCTCGCGCTCCTCGAGAATCTGGTGCATTGGAATTCGGCGAGGCTGCCGCCCGACATGCGCTTCGTGGTCGCGACAATTCCAGCGGCGATCGCGCGAAGCCGGCTCGAGCCGGACGCGCTGCCCGGGTGGGATCGCGCCGACTACGGCATCAGCCAGCCATACGGCGACGCCTGGTACGATCGCGGTGAGACCGCCCTGCTGATCGTTCCCTCGGTCTTGTCGCCGTTCGAGCCCAACATACTGGTCAACCAGCGTCACCCGGGTGCCGCTGGCATCGAGATCAGCGCGGAACGCCCCGCCATTCTCGACCCGCGTCTGATTCGGCCGTGATCGGGCCTCGCTATGGGCGGTCGCGAGCCAGTGAGCGGTGTCCTTTGTCCTTGGCAACTATAAGCTAAGCAATTATCTTCGTGGCCATGGACGAGCCGCGGCCCGAGCGCAATTTCGGCTTTCTGGTGCATGACGTCGCGCGCCTGATGCGGGTCGCCTATGACCGGCGTGCCAAGGATTTGGGGCTCACGCGCTCGCAATGGTGGGTGCTCAACAACCTGTTCCGCAATCAAGGCATCACCCAGTCCGAGCTCGCCGACATCCTGGAGATCGAGAAGCCGTCGCTTGGTCGTCTGCTCGACCGGCTCGAGGCCAAGGGTTGGGTCGAGCGGCGGGCCGATCCCACCGACCGGCGTGCCAAGCGGCTGCATCTGACCGGCGAGGTCCAACCGCTCGTGCGCGCGCTGCGCGGGCTCGCGGCCGGGCTGCGCAGCGCCGCCCTCGACGGCGTCGACGAGCCGGCGCGCGCGCAGTTCCTCGACACGCTGCTGGCGATCAAGGCCAATCTATTGCGCATGAACGGCAATGGCAGCGGCAGCTGGACCGGGCCGGCCCCGAGCGACGCCGGCGTCGACCTCCCCGAGAATGCCGATGACCGATCAGGCGTCGCCCGAGCCTGAAGCGGGGTCGCGCCGGCGACGCTCGTTGCGCGCCGTGCTGCTCGGCGTCGTGCCGGGGATCGCGGCGGCGATCGGGCTCTACTGGTATGCCACCAGCGGCCGCTACGTCTCGACCGAGAACGCTTACGTGAAGTCCGACATCGTCGCGATCAGCCCCGACATCGACGGTCACGTGGTCGGCGTCGAGGTCGCCGAGAACCAGCTGGTCAAGAAGGGCGACCGAGCTGTTCCGGATCGATCCGGAGCCGTTTCGGATTGCCCTCGACCTGGCCGAGGCCAAGGTTTTGGCGGTCCGCCACGATGTCGAGGCGTCGCGCGCCGAGTTCCATCAGATCGAGGCCGAGATCGAGGAGGCCAAGGCGCGGGTCGACTTCTCCGAGCAGCAGGCCAAGCGCCAGCGGGAGCTGCAGGGTCGGGGCAACGCGGCGCAGGCGAGCCTGGACGAGGCCGAGATGGATCTCGCGACCGCCAGGCAGCGGGTCACCGGCCTGCATGAGAAGCTGCGCACCGTGCTTGCCAAGCTCGGCGGCGATCCGGCGAGCGCGGTCGAGCTGCACCCCGACTTTCGGGCGGCCGAGGCCGAACGCGACATGGCCGCCCTCCATCTGGACGAGACCGAGGTGCGCGCCCCGGTCGACGGCATCGTCAGCCGGATGCGCCTGCAACCGGGCGAGTGGGTCGAGGCGGGCGAGCCCGCCTTCAGCATCATCGATCCGGCGAGCACCTGGATCGAGGCCAATCTCAAGGAGACCCAGCTCGAGAACGTCCGGGTCGGGCAGCTGGTCGAAATCGAGGTCGACGCTTATCCGAGCACCAGCTGGGAGGGTGAGATCGCCAGCATCAGCCCGGCGACCGGCGCCGAGTTCGCCCTGATCCCGCCGCAGAACGCGACCGGCAACTGGGTCAAGGTGGTGCAGCGCCTGCCGGTCCGGATCGCCGTGCATCCGCGCGACGGGCAGCCGCCGCTACGCGCCGGCATGACCGCAGCCATCACAATCGACACCGAGCGCGAGCCGCAGCTGGCCAAGCTCGCCAAGGATGCGGTCGCCGCGGTTCGAGGGGAGAGGTGAGGGCGACAGCCAGCGCGCCGCCCGATACCGCCCTCGGGCGGACGCTGGTCCTGCTCTCGGTGATCCTGGCAACCACGCTCTACGCGACCACGCTGACCATCGCCAACGTCGCCCTGCCGCAGATGCAGGGCAATGACTTGCTCGCCTTCGCTGCGCTGCCTCCGATGCCGCTCGCCACTCGCCAGCGGGCTGAGTGATGACGTTGGCGGGCAAGGCTCTGCCAGGGGCCGGGTGCGACGGCTGAGCTCAGGTCGGGATCCGCGCGACGGTGCCGGCTGCCAGGCGAAAGAGCGCGTCCTGCGGCTCGTCGAGCGCCATGGCGTCGCTGGGTGACAGGCGCTGATAGACGCCGCGTAGCGCGCGGCCCCAGGCGCCATGACCGACCACGATCAGACGCGGCAGGTGGGCGACGCTTTCGAGCCAGCCGTGGGCGCGGTCGGCGAGCACGGCGTGGCTCTCGCCGCCGGGCGGCGGGCGGCGCCAGGGGTCGGCCTCGCGCCAGCGCCAGAGGTCTGGCTCCAGGTCCGCGATCTCGGCCCGGGTCAGGCCCTCCCAGCGACCCCAGGAGACTTCCTTCAGAAGGTCGTCGGTGCGCCACGCGACGACCGTCGGGCCGAGCGCCTCGAGGACCAGCAGGGCGCTGGCTCGGGCCCGGCCGAGCGGGCTCGCCAGCAGCGGCAATGGCGGCTCGCCTTCGAGCAGGGCGGCAAGGGTCAGGCCCGCGCGCCGCGCCTGCTCGCGGCCCACGGACGTCAGCGGCGAATCCAGATGACCCTGGACCCGGCCCGCCCGGTTCCACTCCGTCTCGCCGTGACGGACCAGATAGATGGTCTGGTCAGGCACGACCGTCGGCGTGCAGCTTGAGCGCGGTGGTGATCACGCCGTGGACCGGGGTCGGCACGCCCAGCTCCTCGCCCATGCGGACGATCGCCCCGGACAGCCAGGCGAGCTCCAGGCGCTTGCCGCGCTCGAGGTCCTCGAGCATCGAGGACTTCATCTGCGCCGGCAGCTGATCGGTGCGGGCGAGGGCCATGGCGACGAAGTCGTCGGGCAGCGCGATCCCCTTGGCGCGCGCGACCGCGAGCGCTTCGGCGAGGCCCGTCCGGTATAGAGCCCGGGTCTCCGGATCGGCGCAGATCGGGCCAATGGGCAGGCGCATCAGGGCGGTGAGCCCGGCGAAGGTCGCAAGAAAGACCATCTTGGCCCAGATGTCGCTGCCGATGGCCTGGCTCACGGCATGGTCCACCGCTGCCGCCCGCAGCGCGCTCGCGAGCGCCTCGACCCGCACCGAGATCCGACCGTCGAGCTCGCCGAACGCGAACCGCGCCAGGGTGCCGGTATGCCTGATCACGCCGGGTGCCGCGACCACCGAGGCGATCTGCGCGACCCCGCCGACCACGTGCTCTTGGCCCAGAATCCGCGCCAAAACGTCGGCGCTGTCGACGCCGTTCTGGAAGGTGACGACGGCGGTCGCCGGGCCGACCAGCGGCCGGGTCGCTGCGGCTGCGGCCTGCGTGTCATAGAGCTTGACCGCGAAGATGACCAGATCGACCGGACCGACGGTCGTCGGGTCGTCACTCGCCTGCGCCGGCTGGACCCTGGCGTCACCGAGCGCGCTCTCAAGCAGGAGCCCGCCCCCGCAGATGGCCTCGAGATGCGCGCCTCGGGCGATGAAGGTGACGTCCTGGCCGCTGGCTGCGAGCCGGCCGCCGAGATAGCCGCCGACCCCGCCGCTGCCCATGATCGCGATCCGCATCCTTCGAACCCCTTGGTCGTCAGCCCGGCATGACCGGCGCCCGCGCCATCATGGCGGGTCCGGCACGGGAACCAGCTGCATCTCGCGACCCGCGACGAGAGCGGCATCGGCACATCCCCGATCGATCGCTTGGCTGCGGATCGGCATGCTACGGATTGCCAGCCATCGATTTGGAGGCCAACCTACGCAATCGCGCTCGGGATGTATGCCCCTGATGGCTCAGCGACCGCCGTCGCCGTCGCGGGGCGCTTGGATGGGCGATCCGCAGGTGGTTCGATTAAGAGATCATTAACCATTATCGACCAGAACGTTAACATGGCGAACGCAGACGCAATCGGTGCGATGGCTGTCCGACGACTGCCGGACCGCGCGACCGGAACGATGTCCAGGGCCGGTGCGGCCTTGCGCAGGTCGCCGCTGCCCTGGCTGTTTTCCCTGACGCTGATCGGCGTTGCGGCGGGCTGTGGCGGCGGTGGCGGCGGCGGATCGGGTGGGGCGGGCGGTCCAGGCGTGGCGCTGCCGGCCAGCTCGTTCGAGACCACGGAATATCGCGCCAACTACGGTCTCGGCGTGCTCCGAGCATCTTCTGCCTATGCCGCGGGCGCCACCGGCCGGGGCGTCACAGTCGGCGTGGTCGACACCGGGATCGACGTCGACCACCCGGAATTTGCGGGCCAGATCGCCGCCGCCAGCACCGACGTCGTGAGTGGCAACCCGGCGCAGGTCGACGACATCGACGGTCACGGCACCGCGGTCGCCGGCGTCATCGCCGCGCGCCGGAACCAGGTCCTCACGCACGGCGTGGCGTACCAGGCCAAGCTGCTGGCCGTCCGCGCCGACGCGCCCGGTACCTGCCCGAGCAGTTGCGCCTTCGACCAGGCCGACGTGGCCGCCGCCACCGACTACGCCGTCGGCCACGGCGCGCAGGTGATCAACTACAGCCTCGGCGGTGCCAGCAGCCTCGGCACGACGCTCCATGATGCGTTCGCCCGGGCGGTCGACGCCGGGACCATCCTGGTGCTCGCGGCCGGCAACGA
The DNA here is from genome assembly GCA_963757395.1 of uncultured Alphaproteobacteria bacterium. Taxonomy (GTDB): domain Bacteria; phylum Pseudomonadota; class Alphaproteobacteria; order Geminicoccales; family Geminicoccaceae; genus DATAOG01. The sequence goes on along the minus strand of CAVWRK010000013.1, from coordinate 502,853 downwards.
GGGTGCGGCCGATCCCACCTTCCCGGGCCGGTTCGCGGCCGATGCGGCGGCCGACGACCAGGTCATCGCGGTCGGGGCGGTCGACGCCAACAAGCAGATCGCGAGCTTCAGCAATCGGGCCGGCAGCGCCCAGGATCACTACCTGGTCGCGCCCGGCGTGAACGTCCTGGCGCCGGCGCTCGGTGGCGGCGCGGCGCTGGTCAGCGGCACCTCCTTCGCGGCCCCGCATGTCAGCGGCGCGGTCGCCCTGGTCCTGGATGCTGCCCCGTTCCTCAGTGCCGCCGAGGTGGTGCAGCTGCTGCTCGACAGCGCGACCGACCTCGGGGCGCCGGGGCCCGACCCGGTCTACGGCCAGGGCCTGGTCAACCTGCGCGCCGCGCTCGGTCCGCAGGGGCCGCTCAGCGTGCCGCTCGGGAGCAGGGTGGGGGAGGCCAGTGTCCCCCTGAGCGACACCGGGCTCCGGCTCGGGCGGGCCTTCGGGCGTGGTCCCGATCTTGGCGCGGCCATTTTCCTCGACGGCTACGGGCGGGCCTATTGGCTGAACCTCGGCGATCGGATCGGTGCGCCGGCGACGGCGCCGGACCTCGAGGCCTGGCTGGCGCCGGCCGGACCGCAATACCGGTCGTCGGTGCCGCTCGGACCGGCCCTGGCGCTCGGCCTGACGGTCGCCCAACCGACCGGCGACGACAGGGCGCCGGCCACCTGGGACGCGACAACCGACGACAGCGGCGCGGCGTTTGCCCTCGATCTCGGCATCGGCAACCTTGCCGACGGCGGCTCGACCCGCCTGGTGCTCACCCACGGGCTGGGGCTGCAGAACCGATTTGGCCTGATGAGCGTCGGGCCGGCGGCCGCCGGCAACCTGCTCGGCCAGGCCGGTCTGACCTCGCCGTATTTGGCCTTGGCCGACCGGGGCGACGGGCTGATCCTGGCTCAGGAGGTGGGGCGGGGGCTGTCGGTCCGGCTGGGCGTCGCGGTCGGCGAGACGGATCTGCAGCCATCCGTCGACCAGGGCCAAAGCGCGGTCGTGATCGGCGAGCTGGTCCGCAGCTTTGGCCCGGGCCGCGTGCTGAGCTTGCAGGTCGGCAGCGTCGACGAGCAGCACAGTCTGCTCGACACGCGCGGCACCGGTGCCTTCGGCGGGCCGGATGGCGCGACGACGACCTTCTTCGGCTTCGCCGGGAACTGGGCGCTCGCCGATCGGTTCGCGCTGTTCGGTCAGGCGAGCCTCGGCGCGACCGATCCTGGCGCCATGGGCCGGGGTCTGGTCGAGGAGGTGTCGGCCCTGTGGAGCAGCAGCTTCGCGGTCGGGCTCGCCGGTCGCGATCTGCTCGCGGACGGCGACCAGCTGACCCTGACGACGGCCCAGCCGCTCCGGGTCGAGGCCGGCACGGCGGTCATCGATCGACCGGTCGGGCGCAGCTTTGACGGCCAGATTCTGCGCCAGCGCGATCGGGTCGATCTCGCGCCCGAGGGCCGGGAGCTCGACCTCGAGGTCGGCTATCGTCTCGCGCTGGGTGGCCGCTGGGCGCTCCATCTCGACTGGCTGACCCAGCTGGAGCCGGGTCACCAGGCGGATGCCGGGCCAGCGCACACCGCCGCGATCAGGCTGCGGACCGCGCTCTGATCCGGGGTCCGCGCAGGAGCGCCGCCGGCCGCGCCGCCCCCTAGGGTTGCGCACTCGGGGCGTGGTTGGTCGATGACCGCTGGTTGCAGACGGCTGCGCGTCGGTCGATCGTGAAGCCGCCGTCGCGGCTGCGATAGGAGATGACCTCTGCGACCATCAGGGTGGGTGAGTACAGGCGATACATCTGGCAACCGTCGGCGTCCGCGCCGATCGGGACCTGATACAGATCGCGGCCCAGCGGGACCGCGCCCGGCGGCAGATCTGTCGCGGGCGCCGTGCCGGCGCCGGTCGGGCCCGGTGCCGTGCAGCTGCCGAGCCAGCCGAGGAGCACGAGGCAGGCGACCGCCGCGTCGCCGCGGCAGCGGGGTCTCAACGGGCGCCGAATGGTCATCGTCAGCACTCCCGATGGGTCGGCGGTCGCATGCGCGCCGGCCGTGCGTGACGCCTCAAGAGGGATGGCGCGCGGTCGCGCTCGCGGACGCCGGCAGCTTGCGGTGCACAAGCCCGATCCGTCGGCCGGCGAGACGATGACCTGGCCGAATGACCCGGGTTTCGCGGACCGGCGCATCAATCATCGAGTCTGAGATAGCCAGCTCGAAGGGGCCCGTCCATCTGCTCTTCACTGCAAGACGGGTCTCAGCCATCGATCCAAGTCGTGCGCTGATGGCCCGTCGACGGCTTGTGCTGCTTGCCGGTGGCGGCCCCGAAGCAGCCATCCCGGGCTTCGGCGAGGACCGGTCGATGAGTCCCGTCGCTGGTGCAGAGCTTCTGGCGGGTCGAGCGAATACGATGAGTTCGAGCAAGCTCGAAGCTCTGGTGTCGCTGCGCCGTGCCGGCCGGATGCCGCGGCAGTCATGAGCGAGGCCCGCCACGTTCCGAACCGGACGAGCCGCGACGCCATCGGCCGCGAGCCATGAGGATCCGGTTCGGTTACGAGAATTATCGGTTCATTAACTTCAATTGTCGAAGTTCGGTCGGCCGGTCGCGCGGGCGGTCGACATTGCCGGAGAGGTGCTTAGCCGTGTCCATGGCCGCATTCCTGATCCAGCTTGGCCTTCACGGCCTGACTGGCGCGCTGGGGTTCCTGCTCGGCCTGAGGATCGGGTTGATGGGCGCTGGCGACCCGGGGCCCGTCGCGATGATGGGGTTGGCGCTGGCGGTGGTGACCATGGCCGCCGTCGGCGGCTGGATCGAGGCCGGTCGGCGCCGGGCGCATGGCCTCGAGGCGCAAGCCAGGCGGGTCGCCGAAGCGCGCGTCGATCATCTCACCTGCCATGATGCCCTGACCGGACTGCCCAACCGTGACGCCTTTCTCGAGCGCTTGCATGCAAGGCTCGGCGGCGCGCGCCAGAGCGACCGGATGGCAGCCGTGTTGTGTGTCGATCTGGCCGGCTTCAAGGCGATCAACGATACCCGGGGTTGCGTCGCCGGCGACGTCCTGCTCCGCCATACCAGCGCCCGCCTGCTGGCGGTGCTGCGCGACTTCGACATGCTGGCGCGGATGGGCGCCGACGAGTTCGCCATCCTGCAGAATGGGATCGACGGGCCAGCCGGAGCCGCCGACCTCTGCGAGCGGCTGGTTGCGGCGTTCGCGGCGCCGTTCGATCTGTGCGGGCATCTGACCTACGTCGGCATGCGCATGGGGATCGCCGTCTTCCCCGGCGACGGCAGCGACGCCGAGGCGCTGCTCCAACACGCCGGCCAGGCGCTCGGGCGGGCCAAAACCGAGCCGCCGGGAGCCTTCCGCTTTTTCGAGGAGACCATGGACATCGAGCTGCGCGAACGCAAGGCGCTGGAGCAGGACCTGGTCCAGGCCCTCGAGCGCTCGGAACTCGAGATCGAGTATCAGCCGCAGTTCGAGATCGCCAGCCGCCGCATGGTCGGCGTCGAGGCGCTGCTTCGCTGGCAGCATCCCAAACGGGGCCGGATCGGCCCCGATCAGTTCATACCACTCGCCGAGGACAGTGGCTTGATCCTGCCGATCGGCCTCTGGGTGCTCGAGCAGGCCTGCCTGCGTGCCCTGAGCTGGCAGCAGCAGGGAGCGCACGGCCTGCGCATGGCGGTCAACCTCTCGCCGGTGCAGTTCCGCGACCCGGATCTCGCCAGCCAGGCCGGCGAGATCCTGCAACGGAGTGGACTGCCCGCCGGGCAGCTCGAGCTCGAGATCACCGAGCGCGTCCTGATGGAAGACACCGAGGCCAACCTTCAGACCCTGAGTCAGTTGAAAGCCCTGGGCATCCGGATCTCGATCGACGACTTCGGCGTCGGGCATTCGTCGCTCAGCTATCTGCGCCGCTTCCCGTTCGACGAGATCAAGCTCGATCGCTCCTTCGTCGGCGCCCTCGACCACGACCCGAGCGCCGCGGCGATCGTGCGCGCCACCCTCAGCCTCTCGCGCAGCCTCGGCCTCGACTCGGTCGCCGAAGGGGTCGAGAGCGCCGAGCAATTGCGTCTGCTCGGCATCGAGGGCTGCCGCGTGGCGCAGGGCTACTACTTCTGCCCCCCGGTCCATCCGCGCGAGATCGACGCGATGGTCGCGGCCCTGGCGGCGGCACCCGGTCGCGAAGCTGAGCCTCAAGAACTACAAGGAACTGGCTGACACCGTTCAGATTCGAAGCGAGCTCTTGATTCGGGTTCTGAGCTCGACGCCAATTCGCGGGCTGAGCTGGCTCTAGCGCAGGTTAAATTTTTTGTTGAACACATCAACCTATAGGAATAACATCGCCATCAACCTGAGATTTCGGAAGTCGCAAGACTTCATCCTTTCCGTTAAGAACAAGCCCGGCGGCAACGCCGGCCTGCTGGATGGGCGTCACAATGGCTCCTTCGTTGGCGGCTGATCGAGATATCGCGTCGGCACTGGATCTGGCCTCGATTCGCCCCACCGATCTGCCATCCCGCCGGCGCGGCGTGCACCTGGCTGCAGATGTCCCGCGGGCGCGGCGACCAAACTTAGACAGCCTGGCGATCGGGGCGCCGTTGACGGCAGCGTTCATCGGCGTCCTGCTGGCAGACCCGGCTGTCGCCGCGAGCGATGGTCGTGATGCACAGGCGGCTGCGAGCTCGCTGCGCGCGGCGCAGGCTGGTGATGCGGAGGCGCCGGCCGGTCAGGCCGGTGGCCTGCCGGCGGCGCCCACGGTCGAGGCGCTGACGGCCATCGGGGCGGCTGGTCAGCCGGCCGCGGCTGTCGATCCGGTGTCGGTCGATGGCGTGGCGCCGCAGCCGGTCGTGCCTCACGAGGCGGGCGGTGGTGATCCGGCCGGCGCGGTGGCGTCCGAGGCCTCAGCTGGGGCTGGCGGAACCGCCGGCATTGCGGGTGGGTCGAGCATCAGCATGACGCTGGCCGGTTTGGGTGGCGCCGAGGGTGCCGATGCCGCGGCGGTCGACGGCACGACCGGGGCCGGGGCGATCGGCAGCGTGATCGGCGGCAGCGCCGGTGACGACGTGATCCGCGGCACCTCCGGCAACGATGTCCTGAGCGGCGGTCCCGGCAACGACGTGATCTACGGCTATGCCGGCGACGACCTGCTGGACGGCGGCAGCGGCAACGATCGGCTGTTCGGCGGTGCCGGCAACGATATCCTGTTGGGCGGTGCCGGCAACGACAAGCTGCATGGCGGCAGTGGCGACGACGACCTGCTCGGCGGCACCGGCAACGACCAGTTGTATGGCGACAGCGGTCGCGACCGGCTCGACGGCGGTCCGGGCAACGATCTGGTCGACGGCGGCACCGGCGCCGATCGCATGCAGGGCGGCACCGGCGACGACGTCCTGGTCGCCGACCATCTGCACGACGTGGCGCTCGACAATGTGCCCGGGCCGGACGGCGGCGGCAGCGACACGCTCCGGATCGACGACGGCTTCGCCGCCAGCCTCGCGGCCGTGGGCCGCCCCGCGAACGTCACCTTCGTGTACAGCGACAGTCTCGGCATGGCGTTGCCTGAAGGCACTCAGAGCTATACGCAGCAGGTCGCGCCCGGGATCGAGCATCTGGTCCTGACCGGCAGCGCGGATCACGACGTGATCGGCGATGGCGGCGACAACCACATCACCGGCAACGCCGGCGACAACGCCCTTTACGGCCGGGGCGGCGACGACATCCTGACCGGCGGTGCGGGCAACGACCTGCTCGACGGCGGCGCCGGCAACGATCACCTCGAGGGCGGCGCCGGCAACGACATCCTGAACGGGGGTGCCGGCGACGACCAGCTGTACGGCGACGCCGGTGACGACATCCTGAGCGGCGGTCTCGGTACCGACCAGCTGTACGGCGGGGCCGGCAACGACACCTTCGTGATCGGCCTGAACGACAGCGCGGTCGACACGGTGTTCGACCACGAGGGTGTCAATCGCCTGGTCGTCGACGGCTTCTCCGGCGGCACGGTGCAGACCGCGCTGGTGGGCGAGGATCTCTACCTCATGGTCGACCACAATACGGTCGCCGTGGTCAGCGGCTATCGTGGCCACGAGGATGCCTGGGCGGGGGTCGACACCGGCCAGGGAACGACGTCGTTCGCGGACCTGTTGGCCAAGAACGCCGGTTCAGGATCGCAGGCGGGCTCGACCGCGCCGACGACCGCCGCGCTGACCGGGTCCGGCCAGGGTGACGTGCTGAGCGCCTATCTGACCAGCCCCAGCCTCGTGGGTGGCGCCGGCTCCGACCAGCTGACCGGCACGAGCGGTCCGGACTGGCTGAGCGGCCTCGCCGGCGACGATCATCTGCAAGGCGGCGCCGGCAACGACATTCTCGAAGGCGGTCTCGGCAACAATCTGCTCGAGGGCGGCGCCGGCGACGATCGCTATCTGTTCAGGTCCGACGCCTGGGGCCTGGACACCATCCGCGACACCCTGGGCTCGAACGTCGCCGAGCTCCACGGTTTCGCCGGGGCGAAGCTGGAGGGAGTGGTGGTCGGCAATGACCTGCACGTCGTCGCCGACCACGCCTCGCTCTTCACGGTCGAGAACTTCGTCGGCCATGAGGATTCGTTCGCCGGCGTCGACGTCGACGGCACCTTCGTGCCGACCGACGACCTGTTCCACCACGGCTAGTCGAGGGCCGCGCCAAGCGGCGCCGAGCCGGCGGTCACCGCCGCCCGCAGCGCCGCCGCCGGCGGTAACAGCTGGGTGACGTAGAAGCGGGCGCTGGCGAGCTTGGCGCTGGCCAGCGGGTGACCGGCGACGCGGGCTCTCACGGCTGCGCGCGCCAGCAGAAAGCCGCCGAGCGTGGTCGCCAGCATGCGCAGATAGGGCGTGGCGCCGGCGGCCGCGGCATCGGCATCGTTGCCGTGTTCGGCCTGCAGCCAGCGGGTCGCCTCCTCGAGATCGCCAAGCGCCGCGGCCAGCGGCGGCCGAAGCTCAGCCTCGCCAGCCTGCGTCAGGGCCGCAAGGTCGCCCTTCAGGTCCGCGAACAGCGCCCAGGGCAAGCCGCCCTCGGCCAGTTGCAGCTTGCGGCCGACCAGATCCAGCGCCTGGATGCCGTTGGTGCCCTCGTAGATCATGGCGATCCGGGCGTCGCGCAGGTGCTGGGCGATCCCGGTCTCCTCGATGTAGCCCATGCCGCCGTGGACCTGGAGCGCGCTCGAGGCGATCTCGAAGCCGAGGTCCGAGCACCACGCCTTGACCAGCGGGGTCAGGAGCGCGAGGCGGCCCGCCGCCTCGGCCCGCCGGCTCGCTTCGGGCTCCCGGATCGAGCGGTCGAGGGCCGCCGCCGCCGAGTAGGCGAGCGCCCGCATCGCCTCGATCTGGGTCCTCATCGTCAGCAGCATGCGGCGGACGTCGGGATGCTCGATGATCCGCGCCGGCGCGTCGGCGCCGCCATCTCGCCGCCGACCCTGGACCCGCTCCCGGGCGTAGGCGAGTGCCCCTTGATAGGCGCGCTCGGCGAGCGCCAGACCTTGGAGCCCGACCGACAGACGGGCGTTGTTCATCATCGTGAACATCGCCTGCATGCCGCCCTGCTCCTCGCCGACCAGATAGCCGATCGCGCCCTCGTGGTCGCCGAACGACATCACGCAGGTCGGGCTGCCATGAATCCCGAGCTTGTGCTCGAGCGAGACGCAGCGGAGATCGTTCCGGGCCCCGAGCGAGCCGTCGTGCTGGACCAGGAACTTCGGGATCAAAAACAGGGAAATGCCGCGGGTGCCGGCGGGCGCGCCCTGCGTGCGCGCGAGCACCATGTGGATCGTGTTCGCGGTCAGGTCGTGGTCGCCGTAGGTGATGAAGATCTTGGTGCCGTGGATCCGGTAGTGGTCGCCCTCGGGCACGGCCCGGGTGCGGAGCGCGCCGACGTCGGAGCCGGCCTGCGGCTCGGTCAGGCACATCGTGCCGGTCCACTCGCCGCTCACGAGCTTGGGCAGATAGCGGGCGCGCTGCGCCTCGGTGCCATGCCGGAGCAGCAGCTCGACGCCCGCCTGGGTCAGGATCGGGCAGAGGCAGAAGGCCAGATTGGCGCTGTTCCACATCTCCCAGACCGCGGTCGCGACCGTCCAGGGCAGATCCTGACCGCCCCATTCGGCCGGCAGCTGCAGCCCATGCCAACCGCCTTCGACGAATTTTTCGTAAGTTTCCTTGAAGCCCTGGGGGGTGCGCACGGCGCCGTTCTCGAGGCGCGCGCGCTCGCGATCGCCGGCGGCGTTCAGAGGCAGAAGCTCGTTGACCGCGAACCGGCCCGCCTCCTCGAGGATCTGATCGACGACGTCGCCAGTCGCGGCTTCGAGGCCCGGCAGCCGGCCGAGCCCCTCGAGATCGACCAGGTACTCGAGGACGAAGCGGATGTCAGTAAGCGGCGGCGCATACGCGGTCATCGTGGTCTCACCATCACCTGGTCGCTCTCACCATCGTTTCGGCTCGGGGTCCCCCTCAAAGCACGGCGCCGGGGTTCAGGAGCCCCTCGGGGTCGAGCGCGGCCTTGAGCCTGCGCATCAGATCGAGCTCGAGCGCCGATTTGCGTGCTGCCAGCTCGGCGCGCTTCAGCCGGCCGATGCCGTGCTCGGCACTGATGCTGCCGCCGAGCCCCGCGACCACGTCGAACACGAGCCGCTGAACGTCTTCGGTGCGCGCCCGGAAATCCTCGGCCGCCATACCTGCCGGCTGGAGCAGATTGTAGTGGATGTTGCCGTCGCCAAGATGGCCGAAGGGCATGATCCTGACCCCCGGCAGGGTCGCCGCGAGCGCGTCCGCGCCCTGATCGATCAGGTCCGGCACCCGCGAGACCGGCACCGCGATGTCGTGGCGCAGGACCAGGCCCTCACGCGCCATCGCCTCGGTCGGATTCTCGCGCAGCGCCCAGAGCGCCCGCCGCTCGGCCTCGCTCTTGGCGATCACGCCATCCGCGATCAGACCGAGCGCGAGCGCCGCCTCGAGCGTGCGCTCGAGCTCGGCGCCGAGGCCATCGGCGAGCGACCAGGCGACCTCGGCCAGGACGTACCAGGGCGCCGGGCGGGCGAGCGGCGCGCGGGCGCCCGGCAGATAGCGCAGCACCAGATCGACGCAGCCCCCGGCCAGCAGCTCGAACGAGGTCACGGTCTCGCCGAGCCGGTCGCGGACCAGCCCGAGCAGGGCCACCGCCGCCTTGGGCGAAGGCACCGCGAGCCATGCCGTCTGACGCTCGCGCGGCCGCGGCAGCAGCCGGAGCACGGCCGCGGTGATGACGCCGAGCGTACCCTCGGCGCCGATGAACAGCTGCTTCAGGTCGTAGCCGGTATTGTCCTTGCGCAAGGCCCGCAGGCCGTCCCAGATCCGGCCGTCGGCGAGCACGACCTCGAGCCCGAGCACCAGCGCACGCGCCATGCCGTAGCGCAGCACGTTGATGCCGCCTGCGTTGCTCGAGAGGTTGCCGCCGATCTGACAGGAGCCCTGGGCGCCGAGGGCGAGCGGAAACAGGCGGTTGACCTCCGCCGCCGCCTGCTGGACGGTCTCGAGCACGCAGCCGGCCTCGACCGTGATCGTGTCGTTCAACGGATCGAGGGCGCGAATCCGGTTCAACCGGCCGAGCGACAGGACCGCGAGACGGCCCGATGCGTCCGGGACGCCGGCGCCGACCAGCCCGGTGTTGCCGCCCTGGGGCACGACCGGCACGCCGGCAGTGTGACAGAGCTCGAGCAGAGCCGCGACCTCGGCGGTCGTGGCCGGGCGCAGGAGCAGCGGTGAATGGCCGCGTGCGGTGCCCCACGACTCGGCGGCATGGGGACCGATCCGCTCGGGGTCGACGCTCCAGCCGCGCGCGCCGACCCGGCGGTCGACCGCCTCGAGGAAACCCGCCGGCAGGGCCGGGGGAGCGCCGCCGGCGGGGTGTGAGCAGGCTTCGGCCATGGGACTTTCTAGGGAACTCGCCGCCTCGACACAATGTTGGTGGCGCGGTTCATGGCGCGGTTCATCGTGCGCCCGCGGGGGCGACGGACCGCCAGTTGACAGACCGGGCGGCTCCGATAGCCTGCCTCCCATCACCCCCGCGCGACCACCGAGGAGGAAGCCGAGCCATGGACCAGGCAGCGCTCGAGCGCGTGATCGACGACGCCTTCGAGCGGCGCGGCCAGATCGATGTCGACACCGGCGCGCCCCTCAGGGTTGCGGTCGAGGCGGCGCTCGCGGGCCTCGACGCCGGGCGGTTTCGGGTCGCCGAGAAGGTCGATGGCGCCTGGCGCGTGCACCAGTGGCTGAAGAAAGCCGTCCTTTTGTCCTTTCGCCTCAATCCGATGAGCGTCGTCGAGGGCGGCCCGGGCGGCGCCCACTGGTGGGACAAGATCCCCTCCAAATTCGCGAGCTGGGGTGCAGCCGAGTTCACCGCCGCCGGCTTTCGCGCGGTGCCCGGCTGCATCGTCCGCCATTCCGCCTACATCGCGCCGGACGTCGTGCTGATGCCGTGCTTCGTCAATCTCGGCGCCCATGTCGAGCGCGGCACCATGATCGACACCTGGGCGACGGTCGGCAGCTGCGCCCAGATCGGGCAGCGCGTCCATATCTCGGGCGGCGCCGGCATCGGCGGCGTGCTCGAGCCGCTTCAGGCGGCGCCGGTGATCATCGAGGACGACTGCTTCGTGGGCGCGCGCTCCGAGGTCGCCGAGGGGGTAATCGTCGAGCAGGGGGCCGTGCTCGCCATGGGCGTGTTCATCGGCGCCTCGACCAGGATCGTCGATCGCGCGACGGGCGAGATTTACCAGGGTCGGGTGCCCGCCTATTCGGTGGTGGTGCCGGGCACCCTGCCGGGGGCGACCCTGCCCGACGGCCGCCCCGGGCCTGGTCTCGCCTGCGCGGTGATCGTCAAGCGGGTCGATGCCCGCACCCGCGCCAAGACCTCGATCAACGAGCTGCTGCGTGCATGAGCGATCTGGCCGATCCGGTCGCGCTCGCCCAGGCGTTGATCCGATGTCCGAGCGTGACGCCCGCCGACCAGGGCGCGCTGGCCGTGCTCGAGGATGCGCTCGGGCAGCTCGGCTTTCGCTGTCGGCGGCTGACCTTCGAGGAGCCCGGAACCGCGCCGGTGGGCAACCTCTACGCGCGCCTCGGTGACGGCGAGCCGAACCTCGCGTTCGCCGGCCACACCGACGTCGTGCCGGCTGGCGATCTGGCCGCGTGGCGGGTCGACCCGTTTGCCGGCGTGGTCGAAGGCGGCATCCTCTACGGTCGCGGCGCGATCGACATGAAGGGCGCGATCGCGGCTTTCGTCGCCGCCACGGCCCGCTTTTTGGCGGAGCATCGGCCGGCGGGCTCGATCAGCTTGCTGATCACCGGCGACGAGGAGGGCCCGGCGATCAACGGCACGAGGAAGCTGCTCGGCTGGCTCAAGGAGCAGGGCGAACGCCTTGATGCCTGCGTGGTCGGCGAGCCGACCAACCCGACCCGGCTCGGCGAGATGATCAAGATCGGCCGGCGCGGCTCGCTGACCGGCTGGCTGACCGTGCCCGGCGTCCAGGGCCATGCCGCCTATCCCGAGCGCGCGGACAACCCGATCCCGCGTCTTTTGGCGATGTTGGCGGCGCTGACCGCCGAGCCGCTGGACGGCGGCAGCGCCTATTTCCAAGCCTCCGAGCTGGTGATCACGTCGATCGACGTCGGCAATCAGGCGAGCAACGTCATTCCCGGCGCTGCCCATGCGATTTTCAACATCCGCTTCAACGATCACCACAGCGCGAGCTCGCTCGAGGCGGGGCTGCATCAGCGATTGGACGCCGTCGGGGGCCGCTACGAGCTCCGGACCGGGGCCAGCAGCGAGCCGTTCGTAACCCAGCCGGGTCCGTTCAGCGAGTTGCTGGAGAGCCTGATCGAACGCGAGCTGGGCGTGACCCCGGAACTCTCGACCTCGGGCGGGACCTCGGATGCGCGCTTCATCAAGGACGCCTGCCCGGTCGTCGAGTTCGGTCTGGTCGGCGCCACGATCCACCAGGTCGACGAGCGGGTCGACCTCGCCGACCTCGAGGCCTTGACCCGGATCTACCAGGCGCTGCTCACCAGCTTCGTCAGGCCCGCCTGATGCCGGATCGCGCCAATGCCCGATCGTAAGGAGGTGCTGCGCTCGCTCTACGGCGCCTATCGGCTCGCCTTCCTCGATCAGTCGGGGATGACGCACTTCAACCTCTCGGTTGACGGCTTCTGGCGCTCCTTCTTCGCGGCGGTGCTGGTCGCGCCCGGCTTCGCCCTGCTGGTCGCCGAGAAGCTCGGCGCCCGCCCGGGGCCGCTCGACCTCGGATGGGTGGCGCTGGTCCAGATCGTCGCCTACGCGCTGAGCTGGGCCGCGTTCCCGCTGGCGGCGGTGGTGTTGACCCAGCTGCTCGGCCTCAGCCGCAACTACGTGCCCCTGATCATCGCGCTCAATTGGGCCTCGGTGCTGCAGGTCGGGGTGTTCCTGGCCGCGCTGGTGGTCGAGATCCTGATGCCGGGGCTGGTCGACGGCCTGATCCTGTTGCTCGTCACCGGCGGGATCCTGTTTTATCAGTGGTTCGTGACCCGCGCCGCCCTCGAGACCACCGGCGGAATCGCTCTGCTATTGGTGCTGGTCGACCTCATCCTCAATACGGCGATCAACCTGTCGGCCGAGCGTCTGATGTGACCGCTCAATAGTCGACCCGGGTCAGACAGAGCCCGCAGGCAGGCGCGGTCGGCCCCGCCGCCGCCCGATCGCGCGCCGCCAGCACCGCCTCGATCTCTCCGACCGGCCAGCGGCCCTCGCCGATCAGCTTGAGCGTGCCGACCATGTTGCGCATCTGATGATGCAGGAACGAGCGCGCCCTGGCGTCGATCTCGATCTGCTCGCCGCTCCGGACCACCGCCAGCCGGGCGAGCGTCTTGACCGGCGATCTGGCCTGGCAGAGCGCGCCCCGGAAGCTCGTGAAATCGTGCCGGCCGACCAGCCGCTGGGCGGCCTCGTGCATGGTCTCGGCGTCCAGGTGGCGCGGCACCTGCCAGGCACGGCCGCGCTCGAGGGCGAGCGGCGGGCGGCGATTGACGATCCGATAGCGGTAGTGGCGCATGGTCGCCGAGAAGCGGGCGTGGAAGTCGGCGGCGACCGCGGCCGTCTCCAACACTACGATCGGCTGCGGCCGGAGGTGGTGGTTGAGCGCGTTGCGGAGCGTCTCGACCGAGACCGCGCGGGTCAGATCGAGGTGCGCCACCTGACCGCTCGCGTGCACGCCGGCATCGGTGCGGCCGGCGCCGACCACTTGCACGGGCTCGCCGCAAAAAGCCAGAATCGCCGCCTCGAGGCTCGCCTGGATCGAGGCGCCCTCGGCCTGTCGCTGCCAGCCGCGAAACGGCCCGCCATCATACTCGAGGATGAGCTTGTAGCGGGCCATCAGGGCCCGAGCCGGCTGCCGACCGGGAGCGCGAAACCGCGTCGGAAGGCATCGCTCGAAAGCGGCCGGCCGCCGGCCCGCTGCAGGCGGGTGAGCCGGAGCGCGCCCTCGCCGCAGGCGATCCGGAGCTGCTCGTCCAGGACCTCACCCGGCAGCCCGCAGCCGGCCGCGACCTCGGCCGCAAGCACCAGGAGACGCTGGCCTTCGAATTCGGTCCAGCAGCCGGGCCAGGGGTTGAGCGCGCGCAGCTGGCGCTCGAGCAGCGGCGCCGGGCGGGTCCAGTCCAGCCGGCCCTCGGCCTTGTCGATCTTGGCGGCGTAGGTCACGCCCTCCTCCGGTTGCGGCCTTGGTCGCAGGCGGCCGGCCGCCAGATCCTCGACCACCGGTCGGACCATGCGCGCCGCGAGCCCGGCCAGGTCGTCGTGCAGGCTCTCTGCGGTACTGTCGGCGGTGATCGGGATCCGTTCCATCGCCAGGATCGGGCCGCTGTCGAGCGTGGCCTCCATCTCGAAGATGGTGATTCCGGTCTCGGCGTCGCCGGCCAGCAGGGCCCGCTGGATCGGCGCCGCCCCGCGCCAGCGTGGCAGCAGCGATGCGTGCAGGTTGATCGCGCCGAGCCGGGGCGCCTCGAGGATCGGCCGCGGCAGGATCAGGCCGTAGGCCGCGACCACCGCAAGGTCGGCGCCGAGCCCCGCAAACTCCGCCTGGACCTCCGGAGCGCGCAGGCGCGCCGGGGAAAACAGCGGCAGACCCAGGCGCCGGGCCGCGAGCTCGACCGGGGCGGATCGGGCGTGCAGGCCCCGCCCGGCCGGCCGCGGCGGCTGCGTGTAGACCCCGACCAACGCGTGGCGGCCCTGGGCGAGCGCCTCCAGGCTCGGCACCGCGAAGCCGGCCGTGGCCATGAACACCAGCCGCAACGGCAGATCCCCGGTTGAGACCATTCCTGCCTCGGATCGACGAGCACTATCGCCCTGGTGATACGGACGGCCGTGCGGCTTGCCAAGGGCGGCGCTGCTTGGCCCGACCGGTCTCAGGCGCTCTGGCGGGTGCGCTTGGCCTTGGCGAGGCGGCGGAGGATCATGGTCCGCTTGAGCGCCGAGAGGTGATCCACGAACAGGATGCCGTTCAGGTGGTCGATCTCGTGCTGCAGGCAGCGGGCGAGCAGGCCCTCGGCGGCGACCTCCTGGGTCTGGCCCACGCGATCGAGGTGGCGCAGCCGGACCTGGTTGGCGCGGGCAACCTCGCCGAACTGCTTGGGCAGGCTGAGGCAGCCTTCCTCGGCGACGGTCTCGCTCTCGGAGCGCCAGACCAGCGTCGGATTGATCACGAACCGCGGCGCCCGCTGACCTTCCTCGCCGACGTCGATCACGAACGCCCGCTTGAGGACGCCGACCTGGGGCGCTGCGAGACCGATTCCGGGTGCTGCGTACATGGTCTCGAGCATGGCGTCGAGCAGGTGGAGGAGGTCGGCGTCGATCCGCTCGACCGGCGCGCAGACCGTGGTCAAGCGCCGATCGGGCGCCTCAAGGATCTCGAGCGGGGCGATTGTGGTCGGTGTCATGGTCCGGGCGCCCGACACCTAGGAACTCGGCGCTTTCCGGTCAAGCGCGATCGGCGGCTGCCGTCCCGGATCGGACGGCGCGCCTTGAGCGCGGCGCCGAGCGTGCCATCGTCGAGGTAGTTGAGCTCGCCGCCAATCGGCACGCCATGCGCCAGGCGCGTGACCACCGGACCCGGGCCGCTCGCCGCCAGGCGCTCGGCGATGTAGTGCGCGGTCGTCTGACCGTCGACCGTGGCGCTGGTCGCGAGGATCACCTCGGTCACCGGGTCGCGCTCGAGCCGGCGCAGCAGGCGGTCGATGCCGAGATCCTCGGGGCCGCGGCCGTCGAGCGCCGAGAGGGTGCCGCCGAGCACGTGATAGCGTCCCTTGAACAGCCCGGAGCGTTCCAGGGCCCAGAGGTCGTCGACCTCCTCGACCACGCAGATCAGGCCACCGTCACGCTCCGGGTCGGCGCAGATCCAGCACGGCTCGCCGGCATCCAGATTGCCGCAGGCCGGGCACTGGCGGACCTCCCGGGCGGCGGTGGCGAGGACGACCGCCAGGCGCTGCATCAGGGTCTCACGCTGCTTCAAAAGATGCAGCGCCGCGCGCCGCGCCGAGCGCGGGCCGAGCCCCGGCAGCTTGGCCAGCAGCTGGATCAGGTCCTCGAGCGGGCGCGCGACCATCGGTGGGCGAACGGGTCGGGGCGGGTCAGAACGGCAGCTTCAGCCCGGCCGGCAGGTTCATGCCGCCGGTCAGCTTGCCCATCTCGTCCTGGACGTGCGCCTCGACCTTGGCCTTGGCGTCGTTGAACGCCGCCACCACCAGATCCTCGAGGATCTCGATCTCGTCGGGGTCGATCAGCGACCGGTCGATCTTGAGCTTGCGCATCTCGCCCTTGCCGTTCAGGGTCACGGCCACCATGCCGCCGCCGGCGGCGCCGGCGATCTCGATCCCGTCCAGCTTGGCCTGCATCTCGGCCATCCGGCCCTGCAGCTTCTGGGCTTCCTTGAGCATGTTGCCGATGTTCTTCATGGTCGCTCCCGTATCGGGCTCGGGTGGATCGCTCAGTGCGCGACCGATCGCACGTCGACGATTCGGGCGCCGGGAAAGCTGTCGAGGATCGGCCTGACCCGCGGGTCCCGGGCGAGCGCGTCGATGCGCTCGCGCTTCGCGGCCGCGGCCTGCTCGGCGAGCGTCGGCGCCGCGGCGGCACCGTCGGCGCCGACGCTGACCAGCCAGGGCCGGGCGGTCCAGCGGCCGAGCGCGGCGGCGATCCGGCCGGAGAGGCCGGCGGGCGTGCCGGCGCCGAGGCAGAGCTCGATCCGGCCGGGCTCGAAATGCACCAGATGGGCGGTCTGGTACAGCCAGCCATGCAGCATCGGCTCGCCGAGCCGGCGAAACAGATCGACCGCCTCGGCGAAGGACTCCGGCTGAACCGGCTCTTCCTCCGGGACCTCGAACGGTGCCGGCGCGGGCTCCGCGACCGCAAGCGCCATCACGCCCGCCCCTGGCGGGTGCGCTGAGCGCGCTGGTGCCGTCGGCCGGTCGCCGCCGCCGACCAGCTGGCGTGCGAGCTCGGCGGGCGGCGGCAACTCGGCGACATAGGCGAGCCGCACCAGCACCATCTCGGCCGCCAGCAACGGGCTCGGCGCCTGCCGCACGTCCTCCAGACCCTTGAGCAGCATCTGCCAGTTGCGGGCGAGCACCGGCACGCTCAAGCGCGTGGCGAGCGCGCGGCCGCGCTCGGCGTCCGCCGCCGCCACCCCGAAGGCCTGAGCAGCCTCGGGCGCGACCTTGATCCGGGTCAGCCAGTGGCTGATCTCGAGCAGGTCCTGCAGCACCGCCTCGGGCTCGGTGCCGAGGTCGTAGAGCTCGCCCAAGCCGTCGAGCGCGCCTTTGAGATCGCCCTGCACGAGCCGCTCGAACAGCTCCAGCACCCGGCCGCGATCGGCGAGGCCCAGCATGTCCTGGACCTGAGCCGGGGTGATCGCGGCCTCCACATCGGTACCGTGGAGTGCGATCGCCTGATCGAGCAGCGACAGCCCGTCGCGGACCGAACCCTCGGCCGCGCGCACCAGCAGGGCGAGCGCGCCCGGCTCGATCTTGACCCGCTCCCTGGCCGCGATCTCGGCCAGATGCTGGCGCAGGCGCTCGCCCTCGACCCGCCGGAGATCGAAGCGCTGACAGCGCGACAGCACGGTGACCGGGACCTTGCGCACCTCGGTCGTGGCGAAGATGAAGATGGTCTGCGGCGGCGGCTCCTCGAGCGTCTTGAGCAGGCCGTTGAAGGCCTTCTCCGACAGCATGTGGACCTCGTCGACGATGTAGACCTTGTAGCGGGCCGAGGTCGGGGCGTAGCGCACGCTGTCGACCAGCTCGCGCACGTCGTCGATGCCGGTCCGGGTTGCGGCGTCCATCTCCAGCACGTCGATGTGCCGGCCGTCGGCGATCGCCACGCAATGGGCGCAGACGCCGCAGGGCTCAGGCGTCGGCTGCCCCTGGCCATCGGGACCGATGCAGTTGAGGGCGCGGGCGATGATCCGCGCGGTCGTGGTCTTGCCGACCCCACGGATGCCGGTCAGCAGGAAGGCGTGCGCGATCCGGCCGGTGCGGAGCGCATTGGTCAAGGTCCGGACCAGCGGCGCCTGGCCGATCAGCTCCGACAGGCGCTGGGGTCGACACGTGCGGGCGAGCACGCGATACGGGTCGGTGCGCTGACCGCCAGGATCGAGGAGGCTGGTCGCGGGTTGGGCGGAGCTGTCGGACATCGCACCTGGCCCCGGCGACGGGGTCCGGAAGTGAGACGGGCAAAGGGAGCTGGCATTGCGACCCGGCCCGAGCTCGTTACGGCTGCTTCCTTCCGGACCTGACCGGGTTGGCGAGTGGACCGTCCGCCGCCAGCTCCCCAGGCCAATATCGGGCTTTCCCCGGCCGAGCGCAAGGCGCCAGCGCAAGCCCATTGGCCGCCCGGTGCAGGCCCGGCACGAGCCGTTGGTGACGTCGGCGCCTTGGCGTACAGTGAGACTCGGAACCAAGGAGCGGCCATGGCTCGCCTGTCCAACCCGCCGCCGCATCGCTACAGCGGTGCCGGCTTCGATCGCGCCGCCCATCGCCGGCTGGATGCCGCCTGGCTCAGCGAGCGCCGCGCCGAGGCGAGCACGCGGGTGATCCTGATGTCGGGCCTCGAGGTGCTGGTGAGTGCCAGCGACCAGCCCTCGGCCTTGCTCCTGACCGTGACCGAGCTCGGCGAGCCCCTGCCCGAGACCGCGATCTTCCTCGGTGAGCACGAAGGCGTCGGCCTGTTCGCGGCCGATTTCGGCCGGGCCGCCCCAGCGAGCGGCCGGTTCGTCGAGGTGCGCGCGGTCGGCGCCCGGCTGCCGGCGCAGGAGGCCGGCTGGCTCGCCTACGCCCGGGCGCTCGCCCATTGGCACGACCGCCATCGTTTCTGTGGCGTCTGCGGCGGGCGCACGGTCAGCGACCAGGGCGGTCACGTCCGCCGCTGCGAGAGCTGCGACGCGCAGCACTTTCCGCGCAGCGACCCGGCCGTGATCGTGCTCGTGACCCATCGTCATCCGGAACTCGGCGAGCGCTGCCTGCTCGGGCGCTCGGCGCGCTTCCCGGCCGGCATGTACTCGACGCTGGCCGGGTTCGTCGAACCCGGCGAATTGCTCGAGGAGACGGTCCGGCGCGAGATCTACGAGGAGGCGGGCGTCGAGCTGGCCGACGTGCGCTACCGCTCGTCGCAGCCGTGGCCGTTCCCGGCGTCGCTGATGCTCGGCTTTCGCGCGGCCGCCAGGAGCGACGAGCTGCGAATTGATTCCGAGGAGCTGGTCGACGCCGGCTGGTACACGCGCGCGGAGCTGATCGACCCCGAGCGCCGGCCGGTCCAGCTGCCGAATTCGGACTTGATCGCGCGCCATTTGATCGAGGACTGGCTGTTCGAGGAGCCGGCCGGCTGAGCCGGCCCGGGCGAGCTGTCATCGGGCGTCAGAGCGGCGGATCCAGGAGCGCCTGCAGGCGGCCCGCCGACGCGCGGGCGAAGCGGATCAGCAGCGCCTTGCGGCGGGCGGCGGCGAGGGTGCGGATCGGTGGCTCGCGCAGGATCTCGGCCGCGAAGCGGTCGGCCCGGATCAGGCCCTCGGCCGGCGGCAGGAGCTCGAGCGGGAAGCCATCCGCGACCGCGAAGTAGAAGCGATCGCAGTAGTCCAGATAGGCCCGCCACTTGCGATCGACGAGGAAGTCGGCGCGGCTCGCCTTGACCTCGACCAGCGTGATCAGGCCGGTCCGATCGAGGCCGACCAGATCGGCCCGGCGGCCGTTGGCGAGCGTCAGCTCGGTCACGACCGCCTGGTCCGCAGCCGCGAGCGCGCGCGCCACGCCGCGCAGGATGTCGGCGGCGCCGAGGGTGATCATCGCCGGCGATCCCTGACTGTTCGGATTCAAGGGAACCTTAACTCCGCGTCGGTCACAATCAGGCTCGCGCCCGGCGGCGCTTCTCGGCAGGGGCGGCCGCCCGATTTGCAAGCGACAGCCAATCCCGCGAGCGAGAGAACCACATGACACCGCCAGCGGCTCAGCCTGCGTCCGACGTCAGCGCTCCCCGCGAGATCTCCGGCCGGCGCCGCGCCCGCCTCCTCCAGGGCGGCGCCCAGGCGGTCCAGGACACCACGCCGAGCGCCGGGCTGTCGCTCGCCGACGTCGAACAGCTGCGCAGCAATCCGTCCGCGGCCGCCCGCGCCGAGCTCGCCGCCAAGTTCGGTCGACAGTACGACAGCCTGGTCGGGGGCGAAACCAGGTCGCTCGCCGATTCCGTGCTCGACCTGCTGGTCAAGGACCTGGAGAAGAACGTTCGTCAGTCGCTCGCCGAGACCCTCGCCGCGAGCCCCAACCTGCCGCCCGAGGTCGCCACGCGGATGGCGCACGACGACATCGAGGTCGCCCGCCCGATGCTCGAGCGCAGCCCGGTGTTGACCGACGAGGTGCTGGCCGAGATCGTGCGCACCCATGCCATGCAGTATGCCCTCGCCGTGGCCGGGCGCGAGCGCCTCTCGGAAAGTCTCTCGGACACCCTGTTCGGGACCGCTCACGCCGAGGTGGTGCGCCGCCTGGCCGGCAACCCTGGGGCGCAGATCTCGACCGCGACGCTGACCCGCATGGCCGAAGACTATCGCGACGACGAGGGGGTCCAGCAGCGTCTGGTCCGGCGGCCGGTGTTGCCCTACGAACTGGTCGACGAGATGGTCGGGGCGATCGGCGACCGGCTGGGTTGGGAACTCGTGCGCAAGCGGCAGATCAGCGCCGACGAGGCGCGCCAGCTGATGGCCGCGACCCGCGAGCGGGCCACCCTCAACATCGTCGCCCGCGAGCATGGCGACCGTTCGGTCGAGAAAGAGCTGCGCCACCGGCTGACGGCCGGCGAGCTCGGGCCCGAGGACCTCCTGGGCTTCGTGCGCGACGGTGAGATCAGCCGCTTCGAGGTCGGCATCACCCTGCTCGCGGACACCGACCTGAAGCGCACCCGCAAGCTGCTCTACGGCGGCGACAAGCGCGGCCTCGCCGGCCTCTGCTCCCGGGCGGGCTTCAGCACGCCCCACTACGTCGCGCTGCGGATGACCCTCGACCTGGCCGAGCGGGGGCTCAAGGGTTCGATGCGGCATGCGCCCTACGCTGACGCCACGATGCAGTTCATCCAGTACCAGTACGAGCAGATCAAGGGCGACGAGGCCCTGGTCGGCCAGTGGTTCGGTCAGTGACGGCGCGCCGGGCCCTGGCCCGGCCCGATCGCCGCCGCCGGCGCCCGCTGTTGCGCGAGCGACACAGCTAGGCCCAGTCTTTGAGGCGCAGCCTGGACCCGCGAGATGGCTGCGCGTTGCTCCCCGTGATCCACACTGCTGTGGGCAAATTAGCCCATCGCGGGAGCGCGGCTTGTGATAATTTCGTGACATGAGCACTGATCTGCTGTCCGAACCGGACGCCCTGGAGGCACGGGCACCGGCGGGCTTCCGCACCCAACCCCACAACATCGAAGCCGAGCAGGCGCTGCTCGGCGCGATCCTGATCAACAACGAGGCCTATCAACGGGTCGCGGAGTTTCTGCGCCCGGAGCATTTCTACGAGCCGGTCCACGGCCGGATCTTCGAGGCCATGGCGCGGCTGATCGAGGGCGGCAGGCTCGCCGACCATCTGACCCTCAAGGTCGCGTTCGACGAGGACGAGGCGTTGCGCGAACTGGATGGCGCGCGCTACCTCGCCCGCCTCGCGCGCGCCGCCGAGACCATCCTGAACGCCGGCGACTACGGTCGCCTGCTGCACGATCTCGGCCTCAAGCGCGGTCTGATCCACGTCGGCGAGGAAGTGGTCAACAAAGCCTACGACCCGGGCCTGCCCGAGAGCGGGCGCGAGCAGATCGAGGCGGCCGAGCAGCAGCTGTTCAAGCTCGCTCAGGAAGGCGAGTTCGAGGGCGGGTTCCGCGATTTCACGGCGGTGCTGACCAGCACCATCACCATGGTCGAGGCCGCCTATCACAAGGACAGCCGGGTCACCGGCGTGCCGACCGGGCTGATCGACCTCGACGACAAGCTGGGCGGCCTGCAGTCTTCCGACCTGGTGATCCTGGCCGGTCGGCCGAGCATGGGCAAGACTGCGCTTGCGGTCACCATCGCCGCCAACGCCGCGGCCAGCAAGGCGGTCGGACCGGAGGCCGAGGGCCTGGCGGGCGGCCGCTATGCGGTCGGCCTGTTCTCGCTCGAGATGTCGGCCGAGCAGCTGACCATGCGCCTGCTGTCGGCCCAGGCCGAGCTGAGCTCGGACGACCTGCGCCGCGGCAAGCTCAAGGACAGCGACTTCAAGCGGGTGGTCCAGGCGAGCCAGGACCTGGCGGGCCGCGCGTTGTTCATCGACGACACCCCGGCGTTGTCGGTGGCGGCGCTCCGCACCCGGGCCCGCCGGCTCAAGCGGCGCCACGGCCTGTCGATGCTGGTGGTCGACTATTTGCAGCTGGTCCGGCCGGTCACCAGCTCCGCCCAGACCAACCGGGTCCAGGAGATCGCCGAGATCACCCAGGGCCTGAAGGCGATCGCCAAGGAGCTGAACATTCCGGTGCTCGCGCTCTCGCAGCTGTCGCGGGCGGTCGAGCAACGCGAGGACAAGCGGCCGCAGCTCTCGGATCTGCGCGAATCCGGGGCGATCGAGCAGGACGCCGATGTGGTCATGTTCGTCTATCGCGACGAGTACTATCTGGAGCGCGCCGAGCCCCAGCCGCGCGCCGGCCAGAGCGAGGACAAATACGAGGAAGAGCACCGCAAGTGGCTGGAACGGTACCAGAAGAGCCTGGGCATCTCCGATCTGATCATCGCCAAGCAGCGCAACGGCCCGATCGGCTCGATCAAGCTGGCCTTCGACGCGGCGCGCGGCCGGTTCAGCAATTTCGAATTCCGCGATATGATCGTGAATGGCCATTGATGCGTCCCGCGCGCTCCTGACGGTCGATCTCGACGCGCTCACGGGTAACTACCGGCGGCTCCAGCGCAAGGCCGCGGCCAGCGAGGTCGCCGCCGTGGTCAAGGCGAACGGCTATGGCCTGGGGGCGCTCGAGGTCGCGGCCGCGCTCGAGGGCGCCGGCTGCCGGCGCTTCTTCGTCGCCCATCCGGATGAGGGCAGGGCGCTCCGCCGCCGGCTGTCCGCGGCCCGGATCCACGTCCTGAACGGTCTGCCGGCCGGGACCGAGGCGGCTACGGTCGAGGCCGGCCTGGTCCCGGTGCTGAACCATCCGGGCGAGCTCGCTGGCTGGGCCGCCCAAGCGCGCCGGTCGGGCCAGCGGCTGCCGGCGGCGCTGCAGATCGACACCGGCATGTGCCGGCTGGGCTTCGCCGAGGCCGAGATCGAGCGGCTCGACGCGGGCGCCCTGCAAGCGCTCGAGCTGGTTCTGGTGATCAGCCATCTGGCGTGTGCCGAAGAGCCTGACAATCCGCTCAACGAGCAGCAGCGCCAGCGCTTCGAGCGGTTGCGTGCTCGGCTGCCGCGGGCGCCGGCGAGCCTTGCCAACTCGTCCGGGATCTTCCTCGGGCCGGCCTTCCACTACGACCTCTGCCGGCCGGGCGTCGCCCTCTACGGGGTCAATCCGACGCCAGGGCGCAGGAATCCGATGGCGCCGGTGGTCACTCTCGAAGCGCCGGTGCTGCAGGTCCACGACGTCGGTGCGCCGGGTACGGTCGGCTATGGCGCAACCTATCCGACCCGCGCCGGCATGCGCATCGCGACCATCCCGCTCGGCTATGCCGATGGCTATCCGCGCGCCGCCAGCGGGCGGGCGAGCGCCCGGATCGCAGGCCGACCCGTGCCGCTCGCGGGCCGGGTCTCGATGGACCTGATCACCCTCGACGTCTCGGCGCTCCCGGCCGATGCGGTCCGCCCCGGTACCATGGTGACGCTGATCGGGGGACCGGACGGGGTCGACGAGCTGGCCGGCGCGGCCGACACGATCGGCTACGAGGTGCTGACGCGGCTTGGCAGCCGGTTCGCGCGCAGGTATATCCCGCCCGAACCCCGAGAGACCTCCGCATGAACCCGGTCGCCGTCATCGGCCACGTCTTCCTGAACTTCCTCGCCAGCATCGGCGATTTGACCCTGTTCGCCGGGCGCGCGATCGTGCAGGGGGTGAGCCCGCCGTTCTACCCGCGCATGATCCTCCGTCAGATGATCGACATCGGCTACTACTCGCTGCCGGTGGTCGGGCTGACCGCGATCTTCACCGGCATGGTGCTGGCGCTCCAGAGCCACACCGGCTTTTCCCGGTTCGAGGCGCAGAGCGCGGTTGCGACCATCGTCGTGCTGTCGATGACCCGCGAGCTCGGCCCGGTGCTCGCCGGCCTGATGGTCGCCGGCCGGGTCGGCGCCTCGATGGCCGCCGAGATCGGCACCATGCGGGTCACCGAGCAGATCGACGCGCTCACCACGCTCTCGACCGACCCGTTCAAATACCTGGTCTGGCCGCGGCTGATCGCGGGCCTGTTGATGCTGCCGCTGCTGGTGGTCGTGGCCGACATCATCGGCGTGTTCGGCGGCTACATCGTCGGCATCTACAAGCTCGGCTTCGGGCCCTACGACTACATCAACCGGACCTTCGAGTTCCTGGAGCCCGAGGACGTGATCTCGGGGCTGGTCAAGGCGGCGGTGTTCGGCTTCCTGGTCGCGCTGATGGGCTGCTACCAGGGCTACCACTCCAAGGGCGGCGCCCAAGGGGTCGGTGCGGCGACCACCAAGGCCGTGGTTTCGGCCTCGATCCTGATCCTGACCGCCAACTACGCGGTCACCCAGATGTTTTTCAGCCAATGACCGGGAACGCGCCGGAGACCCCGGCCCAGGACCCGCGCGAGGATCCGCCCAAGATCCGGGTTCGGGGCCTTTACAAGCGGTTCGGCCCCAAGCGGGTGCTGGAGGATCTCGACCTCGACATCGGCCGGGGCGAGTTGGTGGTCGTGATCGGCGGCTCGGGCACCGGCAAGTCGGTGCTGCTCAAGTGCATCCTCGGCATCCTGCAGCCCGATCAGGGCACGATCGAGATCGACGGCCAGGAGGTCACCGGCCTGTCGCGCCGGGCGCGCGAGGAGGTCATGCACAAGTTCGGCATGCTGTTCCAGGGTGGGGCCCTGTTCGACAGCCTGCCGGTCTGGGAGAACGTCGCCTTCGGCCTGCTCCAGGTCAAACGGCTGGACCGGGCCCTGGCTAAGAAGCGCGCGGTCGAGGTTTTGGGCCGGGTCGGCCTGCCGCCCGAGGTCGCCGATCTGGCGCCGGCCGAGCTCTCGGGCGGCATGCAAAAGCGCGTCGGTCTCGCCCGGGCGATCGCGAGCCAACCCGAGATCCTGTTCTTTGACGAGCCGACCACCGGGCTCGACCCGATCATGGCGGATGTGATCAACGAGCTGATCGCCGGTGCGGTCCGGCGGCTGGGTGCCACCGCGCTCTCGATCACCCATGATCTGGCGAGCGCGCGCAAGATCGCCGACCGGGTCGCGATGCTCTACCAGGGAAAGATCATCTGGCAGGGCCCGGTCGGCCAGATCGACCACAGCGGCAACCCCTACGTCGATCAGTTCATCCACGGCCGCGCCGACGGCCCGATCAAGCTCGACGTCCGCGCCGCTTGAGGCGCGGACGCGACGAGCGTCGCCGTCGGTCGGGGTCAGTCGGCAGCCTCGGCGAGCGGCAGCGAGGGCGGCGGGCCCGGCGGCTGGTCAGGGGCTCCGGCGAGCCCGCGCTCGACCTGAGCGCGGAGGTTCGCGACCAGGCGCTTCGATGCCCAGCACTTCAGGTTCGGCGCCTCCGAGTCCAGCACGGCCTTGAAGCCCTGCCACATCAGACGCCGGTCGAGGACGACGCCGTTCTCGCTCGAGACGTCGGCGAGGAGAGGAAGCGTTGAGGACGGCTTCGCCCTTGAGCAGCTTCCAGGGCGACAGGAGCTTACGGATGCTGGCCTTGTTGAACCAGACCTGCTTGAGGGGCGCCTGGTCGAGGTCGTGGGCGAGCGCCTTGGCGAGCGCAACGCCGTTGATGCCGCCGGCCGACGTGCCGGCGATCACGTCGACGATCACGTCCACCGGCTGCTTGGCAGCAATCTGGCCAAGCATCTCGAAATAGACGTGCTCGGTGGTGCTCTCGGGAAACTTGTTCACGGGGTCTTTGACGCTGGCCTTCTATGCCCGCACCCAGCTGGTGGAGCTCGCTGGTAATGCCGTGCATGTAGACGGCAAGCGATATACCTCCGTAACAGACGAGGCCAAAACGCAGCTCTTTCATGGCAATCTCCCGATCTTTCAATCCTTGCAATCTTGAGTATAGCAATACACATGTTGGTTTCAGCTGTAAATGGTCTCGCGCAGCGCTGCGGCCGCAGCGGGCAGCCCGTCGGCGCGATCGGCCGGGGCGGCAATCCCCACACGTCGAGCCGTTGGACGGCCGCCTCGAGGGCCCGACCAAGCTCGACGTCCGCCCGGCGCAACCGGCGATCCAACCCGGCTCCAAGATGTGGCTGGTGCGGCGGCGGCATTTCGCTAAACTGACATCGCGAGGTTGATCTGTCGGTGCTTTCGCTGGCGCCAGACGCGAACTTCGCAACCCTGCAAGGCTGCGCCCAACTCGTCTAGAGGGAGGCCGGTGGCGCACCGAGCCGTCGATCTGCGCGAGCATAGGTCCGGACCCGCAGCCCGCGAGCCCGAGTCGGAGGCGGCGGTCGAGCCGCCGGCGACCGCGCAACCGGACCCGGGCGCACCGTCACCGCGACGGGCGCCACGGCGGCGGTTGATGGCCGGCGCTGGCGCCGCCTGCCGGTCGATCGCGTCGGTCGCGAGCGCCCTCGACGGCGTCATCGGCGTCGTCCGCTCGCTGGTCGTCAGCATCGCGGTGATCGTCGGGGTGGGCTTCGGGACCGTCGTCGTGGTCAAGGAGCTTCGCCAGCGCTCGCTCGTGATCGAGCCGATCCAGATACCAGAGGCGCTCGCCGGCCTCGGCTACACGTCGGAGAATGTCGCGCGCCAGCTCAAGGAGCAGATCGGCCGAATTCATACCGCCTCGACGACCTTCAAGGAGCTGCCGCTGCTCGCGACCAGCGCGGAGCTGCCAGAGATCGAGATTCCCGAGACCCAGACCTCCGTGCGCCAGGTCCTGAGCTATCTGCGCGCCTATGTCGGCGCCGACGAGATCCGGTTTGGCGGCGAGATCATCGGCAGCGAGACGGTTCCCTACACCCTGTATCTGAGGAGCTCGTACGGCCCGCTCGCTGCCGAGCTCGACCCCAAGGCCGAGCTCGATGCCAGGCAAAAGATGACCTGCCTGTTGCACGCCGCCGCCGAGCAGATCATGGCGCAGACGGAGCCCTACGTTCTGGCGGTCGCCCTGTATGCCAGCCGTCGGCCTGAACCGGCCCGGGCTGGCGCGCGCGCGCTCGGCCAATGCCCCCTGTCCGCGGCGGGCCAGGATGCCGAGCCGGTCGAGGCCAGGATCGACCGATTGCTCGCCAAGACCCTGAAGAGCGGTCGCAAGGAGGATAGACCCTGGGCCTACAATCTGAGGGGCCTTCTGCTGGCCGAGAACGGGCAGTTGGATAAGGCGATGGACGCGTACAGAGCTGCGATCGAAGCGGACCGGAACTTCGCGCTTGCCTATTTCAACGAAGGTCACGCCTACGCCGCCAAGGCCCAGCTCGAGAGCGACGCCGAGGAGAAGTCGACAGCCGATTTCGCGAAAGCTTACGATCTGTACCAGAAGGCGATCACACTCGATCCCGATCAAAGCTACTTTTACGCCGCCTGGGGGCACACGTTGTATCGTGCCGGCCGCTACCAGGAAGCATCCAGCAAATACCTGCAAGCTCTCGACAAAGATGTAACGACAAAGAAATTCGATGAGGAATTGCAATTTCGTCTGCGTGTCCAAATCGTCTGTGCTCAGGCAAAAATTGCCGAATCGAAACCAGACGATGAAGCGGATAACTACTGGAATCTGTATGACAATAGTTTGGATAGCCTGAAGAAAAATTATCCAACAGCGCAGATCGATGGTTTGGCGCCGGATAAGGCCTTCAATGGTATCGATCTTTGTGAAGCCGAGCACCTTGACAACAAGCTCCAAGTCGACCTCGGCAGCGGTCTCTGACGAAGCCGACCATGATGGATGAGGACAGTGGATGATGACGACAATGCGACCGGCGGAATTGACGCAAACAGATAGTGGGTTGGCCCTGCTCGTCAGGTGACGCCAACCACAAAGCAGAGGAGCAGACGATGGCAACGACCGCGCCAGGGTCGACGAGCGACGACCAACAGAGTCGACCAGAGCACGAAGCCCGGGACGACTGCGCGATCACGCGGCCTTCGGCCGAGATACCAATTCCGATCTTCGACAATGACGGTGGTGGGACACCATCCTCGCTTCGCGTTAGCGAAGTCGCGGGAAATCTGTGGTTCAACGCCGAAGGCGATGCCGTCTATACGGCCGCTGAGCACAGCCCCAAAATCAGCTTTCACTATCAGTCCGAATATGATGGCAGCGTGGGCGACCCGGCCGAAGTGTTCGTGCTGGTCAGCGGCCCGGAGCCTCTGTCGAAGGCGGTCGGCGATGACCTCCGCCTCGCCAACGCCTGCAGCGAGGGGCGGGGGCTCGAAAATAGCGTGCTCGATACGCCGGGAGCCCCGTTGCCCGAGCTCGGTCCGGGGCACCACGTCACGGTCGTCGTGGACCAGCTCGCCGGTCAAAAGCTCGAGCTCGACGATCCAGGCATGCACCCGTGGAAGGCGATGACGGTCGATGGCGGGGTCGACCTGTTCGATCCGACCGGCGTCATCTTCCTGAAGGGCCTCACGGACAACTCCGACATCCAATTCGAGCTGCTCGACCGGCGTGGCAAGCACGCCCAGGCCTACAGCGCCGAGGATCTCCGTATCCAGGGCGGGGCTCGGCCCGAGGCCGGCGGCGAGTCGTCGCAACCCAATCAACCCGCCGAGGTGGCTGACAACAGGTTGGTCATCTACCACGCCGCACTGGGTGAGACCCATGTCGATCCATTCGCCAAGACCGAGTTTCCGCGCTGCGGTGAGCCGAAATGCCTGGTCTATGCCTACAATGGCCAGGCCTACGTAGTTCCCGAGAGCAGCCACGTCGAAGGGCAGCTGCCGTGGCCGGAAGACCTCCGGTTCGCGGATGCGTTCGGCTGGTCCTGGGGGATCGGCCAGGCGTTCGGGCCTGGGCTGATGCTGGCGGCGAACTCGGACGACGCCGGAGCGGGCACGGCGGCGCCAACCGCTCTCGGGGCCTATTGGACGGAGCACGATCCGACCGCGAGCGTGGTCGTGATCGACCATTTCTTCGAGCACGTCGGCGGCCCGAACTCCACCGGAGCTCTCAATCGGCCAGAGCCAGTTCGTGACAGCCGACGTCCTCTGGAATCTGCGGCAGCCGGTCGGGCTGCCAGGTTTCGAGGGGTCCGGAACCGTCTACCTGATTCCGGAGAGCGCCTTCCACCACAGGATCGAGCCAGGCACTGGCGAAGAGCATGGCGGCGGCGCCGGCTTTACTCCGTATGATACCGGCGGGATCGGCGAGGGTCTCATCCCGCTCCTCAACCTGGCGCCGACCGAGTTGCCGCGGCACGAGCCGCCGCCGCCCCCGCCGCCGCCCCCGCCGCCGGCTGGCAACCATGACCCGGTGGCCATCGACGACCACGCGACGACCTCCACCAATCAGTCGATCCTGATCCATCCGCTCGGGAACGACTTCGATCCGGATCCCGGCGACCACATCCACATCGCGCGGGACGGGCTCCGGCTGCTCCACGAGGACCCGGCATCCGGCGGCGGTGCGAGCGTACCGGCCGCGACCGGGGCTGGCCTGATCGCGCTGGCGGCGTTGGCTGACGGGCCCGGGGTGCATCTGTCCCCTGACCACCTGACGATCGACTACGTGCCGAGCCCGAGCTTCAGCGGCACCACCACGATCCGCTACGTCATTGAGGACGACCACGGGGCCCAATCCCGGCCCGCGATCATCACGGTCGCGGTCGAGCGCGGCGGTCCGCCGCCCAACCAGCCACCGGTGGCGGAGAATGACAGCGGCCCGCTGGTGCAGGTCGGCGCCACGCCGATCGCGATCGACGTGCTCGCCAACGACCACGACCCCGATGGCGACCCGCTGTCCATCGTCGTCCCCGGCGCGCCGCCCGAGACGCCGCTCTCGACGCTGCTCGGCGGTACGGTGACCGCCGACGGCCAGCATGTGGTCTATACCCCGCCGAGCTCGAGCGAGCTGCCGGATCCGGACCAACCGGGCCGGCTCGTCGATCACTTCACCTACACGATCGACGACGGGCAGAACGACCCGGGCCACCAGGCCACGGCCGAGGTGACGGTCCCTCTCAATCGCGCGCCCGAGGCGATGAACGACCTGGCGCCGATCGAGGGTCACTCGGTCGACATCGCTGTTCTGACCAACGATCGCGATCCCGATGGCGAACTCGTTGATAATTCTCAGCCTCGGGCACGCGGACCACGGCATCGTAGAGATCATCAACCACGATACCCAAATTCGCTACACGCGCGCCGATGGTTCGGAGCCCTTGGTGGACAGCTTCACCTACACGATCGACGACGGCCGGGGCGCTCACGCCACGGCGACGGTTGGTGTCTTCGACGGTCCAACGCCACCGCCATCTCCTCCGATGCTGACCGTTGAGCCCGCCTCGGTGACCCTGCCGGTTGCCGGCGATTTCGAATTCGTCCCCGGGTTGCAGCCGTTTCCGGTCTTGCACGAGGGCAAAGCGATCGACCCTGGGGAGGGGGTCGATGGCAGGAATCTGACCCTCGACGTCGCGCGCACCGTGACGGTCAGCTTCGTCTCCGAGAACGCGGGCTTCCACAACAGCCTCGGCTTTTACACCTACGCCCTGGACGACCACGGGATGCCGACCGACCCGACCGACCCGCGCATCCTCTTCCCGCAAGCCGATGCCGGCGTGCTCCAAATGGACGCCTCAACGTAAATATCTCGGGACTTCCGGGGGGCACCCACCTCGGTCTGTTCCTGATCCCAGACGGTGCCGGGCGGATCGACGGGCACACGGATTTCGCCTTCCGGGAAATTGACCATGGTCACTGGGAGCTGGTGCCGAGCGATGACGGCGCGGCCCTGCCGGTCTTCTTCACCAATCCTGAGTTTAACGCCGACGGCCAGATCCATGCGCTCTCTGGTCGGGTCGATGACATGGGGAGCAGCGCTCTCCAGATCGGCTTCGAGGACAAGACGGGCGGGGGCGACCACGACTTCAACGATGCGGTGTTTCAGGTCAGCTACGGCCATGTGATCAGTCCGGGTCCGGGCCTCGAAGCTCACGGCCACGATCGTCGATCCGGACAGCGCCAACATGTCGGGCGCCAGCGTGACCATCAGTCCGGACACGCGCCAGCCGGGCGACAGCCTGTTCCTGAATCAGCCTGGCATCCTCGACGGTACCGGGATCACGCCGACCGGCGAGGGAACGAACGAGCTGACGTTCGCAGGCCTTGCGCCGAGCGCCAACTACGAGCGGGTGCTCGAAGCGGTCCAGTTGGACGTCGGCCTGATCGACAGTCAGCGCGAGCTGGTCCTTCATTTTCAGCGTGTCCGACGACACCAGCCCGAAGCCGTCGCCGAGCAACCACGCCGCGGTGACGGTCACGCTGGAGCCCGCTGCCTCAAACGACGTCCGCTGCCGATGCGCTGGTCGGCGCCGCGCCGGCGTCCCGACCACGCCGCGCTGATGGCGACGCTGGTCGACGCTCACCCGATCGCTGCCTGACGCCGGCCGTCAAGCGCGGTAGCTAACCCTTCGGCCGCAGGTCGATGATCCGCTTGGCCTTGCCGAGCGAGCGGTCGAGGGCGCCCGGCGGGGCCACGGCGACCTCGGTCGTGACCCCGATCCGCGACTTGATGTGACTGACCAGCTCCGCGCCGGCCGCCGTCCGGGTTTTTGGGTCGGCGGCGTCCGCCCTGGCCTCGACCACCACCTTGAGCGCATCGAGGCGCCCCTCGCGGCGGACCTCGAGGAGATAGTGCGGCGTCAGGCGGACGTCCTCGAGGATCAGCTCCTCGACCTGAGTGGGAAAAAGGTTGACGCCGCGGATGATCAGCATGTCGTCGGAACGGCCGGTGACCTTGGCCATGCGGCGCATGCTGCGCGCCGTGCCGGGCAGCAGGCGGGTGAGGTCGCGGGTCCGGTAGCGGATCACCGGCATCGCCTCCTTGGTGAGCGTGGTCAGGACCAGCTCACCCGGCTCGCCGTCCGGCAAAGGCGCCCCGGTCGCCGGATCGACGACCTCGGGATAGAAGTGATCCTCCCAGAGGTGCAGGCCGTCCTTGGTCTCGATGCACTCGTTGGCGACCCCCGGCCCGATCACCTCCGAAAGGCCGTAGATGTCGACCGCGTCGAGCGCGAAGCGGGCCTCGATCTCCTGGCGCATCGCCTCGGTCCAGGGCTCGGCGCCGAAGATCCCGATGCCGAGCGAGCAGGCGCGCGGATCGAGGCCCTGGCGGGCGAACTCGTCGCCGATCGCCAGCATGTAGGAGGGCGTCACCATGATGATGTCGGGCCGGAAATCGGCGATCAGCTGGACCTGGCGCTCGGTCATGCCGCCGGACATCGGCACGACCGTGCAGCCCAGGCGCTCGGCGCCGTAGTGGGCGCCGAGCCCGCCGGTGAACAGGCCATAGCCGTAGACCACGTGGACGAGGTCGCCCGCGCGCCCGCCCGCCGCCCGGATCGAGCGCGCGCAGACCTCGGCCCAGACCTCGATGTCGTTCCGGGTGTAGCCGACCACGGTCGGCTTGCCGGTCGTGCCCGACGAGGCGTGGATGCGCAGAACCTCCGCCCGCGGCACCGCGAACATGCCGAACGGGTAGTGCCGGCGCAGATCCTCCTTGGTCGTGAAGGGGAATTTTCCGAGGTCAGAAAGTGCGCGCAGATCGTCCGGGTGGACGCCGGCCTGGTTGAACGCCGCCTGGTAGTGGGGAACCCTCTCGTAGACGCGCCCGAGCGTCGCCTTGAGGCGGCCGAGCTGCAGGGCCTCGATCTCGTCACGGGATGCGATCTCGATCGGGTCGAGCGCATGGCGGTCTGGCGTACGCGCGGGCATGGCAGCCTCGCTCAATCCGCCAAAAGATCGGGCACGACCTGGCCCCGGGTCTCGTAGGACGTGCCGCGGAAGAGGGCGACCTTGGTCGCATCGGTGCGAGTCACCTCGACGTCGTAGACGCCGGTCCGGCCGGTTCGGCTCTGCTCGCGGGCCGTCGCGATCAGGACGTCGCCGAGGCGCGCGGGCGCGAGGAAGCTGATCTGGGCGGCGAGCGCCACGGTGGCCCGATTGCAGGCGTTGCAGGCATAGGCGAAGGCGCAGTCGGCGAGCGTGAAGGTGAGGCCGCCGTGGCAGGTGTCGTGGCCGTTGACCATGTCCTGGCGCACGGCCATCCGGCAGCGCGCGAAACCCGGACCGACCGCCTCGACAGTGATGCCGAGGGCACGGGCGCCGTGGTCGCGGGCGTACATGCCATCCCGAACCGCCTCGGCCAGGCGTTGCATCGCCCGATCACTCAAGAAAGCGACCCTTGGCCATGACCTTGCGGCGCAGCAGCCAGGCCGCGCGGTAGCGGTCCTCGCCATAGCTGCGGGCGAGGTGGTCGAGCACCTCGAGCACCGGCTTGAGGCCGATCGCCTCGGCCCACGCGAGCGGTCCGCGGGGATAGTTGACCCCGAGCCGCATCGCGGTGTCGATCGCCTCGGCGCTCGCGACCCCGGCCTGGAGCGCCTCGGCGGCTTCGTTCGCCAGCATGCAGACCGTGCGCATGACCAGAAGGCCTGGCAGGTCGTCGATCACCGAGACCTCGATGCCGGCCGCCTGCAACAGCCCGATCGCCGGCTGCAGCTCATCGATGCTGGTCTGATCGGCGGGTGCCAGCGCGAGCCGCTTGCAGTCGGCGTAGTCGAAGGCGAGATCGAAGGTCGCGACCGGCCGGTCGAGCATGTAGCTCCAGACCGTGGCGCCCCGGCCGTCGGTCCGCACGAGGCGCAGCTGGCCGATCCGGATCAGGCCCTCGCCCGAGCGCCGGCCGATGTCGACGCCCGCCGCCTTGAACCGCGGCAACAGAGCCTCGGCGATCCCCAGCTCGCCCTCGACCACGATGCCCCTGGGCGGCGGTGCCGGCGGCGCGGTCTCTGGCAACGGCGCGCTTGCGCCCTCGGCATGGTCATAGAAGCCCCGCCTGGCCTTGCGCCCGAGCCGGCCGGCCGCGACCAGCTCGCGCTGGATCAACGACGGCGTGTAGCGCGGATCGTGGTGGTAGGCCTCGTGGATCGAGCGGCTCACGGCCAGATTGACGTCGAGGCCGATCAGATCCATGAGCTCGAACGGTCCCATGCGAAAGCCGCCGGCCTCGCGCATGACGGCATCGATGGTGGCGACGTCGGCAGCACCTTCGGCCAGCGCCCGGAGCGCCTCGCCGTAGAACGGCCGGGCGACCCGGTTGACGATGAAACCGGGCGTCGAGCGCACCTCGACCGCGGTCTTGCCCCAGGCCGCCGCGGTCGCGAGCGCGGTCGCCACGACGTCAGGGTCGCTCGCCAGGCCGCGCACCACCTCGACCAACGCCATGCGCGGCGCGGGATTGAAGAAGTGCAGGCCGACGACCCGCTCCGGATGCTGCAATCTGGCTGCGAGCGTGGTGATCGAGAGCGAGGAGGTGTTGCTCGCGAGGATCGCGTCCGGATCGAGGAAGATCTCGAGCGCCTCGAGCAGCTTCTGCTTGGTGCTGAGGTCCTCGACGATCGCCTCGATCACGAGGCCGGCCGACGCGAGCGCGTCCAGGCCGTGACAGGCGGTGATCCGGGCGAAGGTCGAGGCCCGCTGGTTGGCGCTGATGCGGCCCTGACCCTCCGCCCGCTCGAGCGCTGCCCCGATGCGCTCGAGCGCCGCCTCGGTCGCCCCGGGCGCGCCATCGTAGAGCAGCACCCGGTGGCCGGCGGCGGCCGCGACCTGGGCGATGCCGGCGCCCATCGTGCCGGCGCCGACCACGCCGACCGGGACCGAAGGCGCGAGCGCTGCCATCAGCGGCCCCTGAACACGGCTGGACGCTTGTCGAGGAAGGCGCGGACGCCCTCGCGATAATCCTCGGTCATCCCCGCCTCCCGTTGCAGATCGCGCTCGAGGTCGAGCTGCTGATCGAGCGTGTTGGCGGCCGAGGCGTTCAGCGCCCGCTTGATCAGGCCGAGACCCTTGGTCGGCTGGGTCGCGAGCTGACGGGCGAGCTTCATCGCCTCCTCCAGCAGCCGGTCATCGTCGACGACGCGCCAGATCAGGCCCCAGGCGGCCGCCTGCTCGGCCGGGAGCGGCTCGCCGAGGAGGGCGAGACCCATCGCCCGGGCCGGGCCGAGAAGGCGCGGCAGGACGTAGGTACCGCCCGAATCCGGCACCAGGCCGAGCCTGCAGAAGGCCTGGATGAATTTTGCCGAGCGGGCCGCAAGGACGACGTCGCAAGCGAGCGCCAGATTGGCGCCGGCGCCGGCCGCGACGCCGTTGACCGCCGCGATCACGGGCAGCTCGAGCCGATGCAGGCGCCGGATCAGAGGGTTGTAGAGGCGATCCAGGGTCTCGCCGAGGTCGGGCGGCGCATCGCCGTCGCCCATGACCCGATCGCCGAGGTCCTGGCCGGCCGAGAAAGCGCGGCCGGCGCCGGTCAGCAGCAGCGCCCGGACCGTCGGCTCGGATTCGACGCGCTCCATGGCGCGGGCGAGCTCGCCATGCATCGCCTCGTTGAAGGCGTTCAGCTTGTCCGGCCGGTTGAGCGTGATGGTCGCGACGCCCTCGGCCAGATCGAACAGGATGGTCGGTGCGCTCACGGCAACGGTACCCCAGAGGCGAAGCGGGGCTCGATCCTAGCACGCGAAGGGCCGCTCGCCGAGTGACGAGTTGAGCAAGCTCTTCCGCGGCGCCCTGGGATCGTGTCTGATGATCGGGCGTGCGGGGCAGAACGAGGCGCCCGATGAATGCAGGGGCCAGCGCCGTCCAGGCGATCGAGCTGAGCAAGCGCTTCGGCAGCGGGGCGGCCGGCGTGCTGGCGCTCGACCGGGTGAGCGTCGAGATCCGCGCCAACGAGTTCTTCACCCTGCTCGGCCCCTCGGGCTGCGGCAAGACCACGCTGCTCCGCCTGATCGCCGGCCTCGAGCAGCCGAGCGCTGGCGAGCTCCGCCTCGAGGACCGCCCGATCGGCCACCTGCCGCCGTTCAAGCGGCCGGTCAACACGGTGTTCCAGAGCTATGCCCTGTTTCCGCACATGAGCGTGGCCAGGAACGTCGCCTTCGGCCTCGAGATGCAGGGCCGCGCCCGGGCCGAGATCGCGCGCGACGTGGCCGCGACCCTCGAGCTCGTCCGCCTTGCCGGGCTCGAGGATCGCTTCCCGGCGCAGCTCTCGGGCGGCCAGCAGCAGCGGGTGGCGCTCGCCCGGGCGCTCGCCAGCCATCCCAAGGTGCTGCTGCTGGATGAGCCGCTCTCGGCGCTCGACCTCAAGCTCCGCCAGGACATGCAGCTCGAGCTCAAGCGCCTGCAGCACGATACCGGCATCACCTTCGTATTCGTCACCCACGACCAGCAGGAAGCGCTCACCATGTCGGACCGGATCGCGGTCATGGAGCGCGGCCGGATCCTGCAGATCGGCACGCCCGCCGAGATCTACGAGCACCCCAACTGCCGCTTCGTCGCCGAGTTCATCGGCGATACCAACCTGATCGAGGCGGTGCCGGGCGGGAGAGCGGCTGACGGCATCCGCTTCCGACTCGGTGAGGCGGGCGAGATCGTTGCCGCGAGCGGCGGCCCGGCGAATGGCGCCAGAGTGACGCTCGCCGTGCGTCCGGAGCGGGTCGACCTGGCACCGCCGGCCACGCCCGACACGCTCAAGGGTTGGATCGAGGAGGTGGTCTACGTCGGCAGCGACACGAGCTTCCACGTCCGCCTGGACGGTGGCCCGCCCCTGCGCGTCCGGGTCCAGAACCGGGACGGCGCCGCACGCGCCTTCCGGCCGGGCGATCCGGTCGGGGTCCGGATCCCGGCGGCGGCGGTCCAGGTGCTCGAGGACTGAGGGCGATGCGCACCGCTCGCGCCCGCGCGCTGCGCGAGGTCGGCCTGATCGGCCCGACCGTCCTGATCATCGGGTTCTTCATGGTCCTGCCGCTCGGCCTGATGGCCTACATCTCGATCCTCGAGCGTGGCCAGAACGGCGGCGTGATCTGGGGCGCGCACACCCCGGAAGCTTATGTCAACTTCCTGTTCGAGCGCGATCTCGACGGCAGCCTGCTGCTCAACACCGACTATCTGCAGATCTTCCTCCGCTCGTTCTGGCTGTCGGCGGCGACCACGGCGCTGGCACTCTTGGTCGGCTTTCCGAGCGCGCTCTACATGGCGCTGCAGCCGCGCGCCTGGCGCAATTTTCTGATCTTCCTGGTGACGATCCCGTTCTGGACCAACCTTCTGGTCCGCAACTACGCCTGGATACTGCTGCTGCGCAGCAACGGCCTGCTCGATCACATGCTCGCCTGGCTCGGCCTCGCCGGGCGGCCGCTCGGCCTCCTCTACACGCCCTATGCGATCATGATCGGGCTTACCTACTCGTTCCTGCCGTTCATGGTGCTGCCGATCTACGCGAGCCTCGAGAAGCTCGATTTCCGCCTGGTCGAGGCGGCCTATGATCTCGGTGCCAACCGGCGCCGGGCGCTGCGCCGGATTATCGTGCCGCTCGCGCTGCCCGGGATCGCCGCCGGTGCCATCCTGGTGTTCGTGCCGTGCCTTGGCGCCTACGTCACGCCGGAGCTCCTGGGCGGCGGCAAGGCGCTGATGATCGGCAATCTGATCCAGGGCCAGTTCGGCGCCGCCCGCAACTGGCCGTTCGGGGCGGCGCTGTCGTTCGCGCTGCTGGCGATGGTCCTGCTCGCCATGCTGGTCTATCTGCTGCGCTTCCGACGGGCGCCCGGAGCCGCCTCATGAGCGCCAACCCGCTCTGGCGCTTCGTCGGCATCAGGACCATAGCCCTGATGTTCTTCGTCTATCTCTATGTGCCGATCGTCATCCTGATCGCGCTCTCGTTCAACGAGAACCGCACCGCGACCATCTGGACCGGCTTCAGCACCCGTTGGTATGGCGTCGTGCTGGCCAACGACGACATCCTGCGAGCGGCCCGGACCTCGCTGACCGTCGCCAGCGCCGCGACCCTGATCGCCGCCGTCGCCGCGACCGCCGCGGCGCTCGGCATGAGCCGGGCCCGGTTCAGGGGGCAGGACGCGGTCGGCGGCCTGATCGCCCTGCCGCTGGTCGTGCCCGAGATCGTGACCGCGGTCGCGACGCTCCTGTTCTTCGTGCTCGTCGGCATCCGGCTCGGGCTGACTTCGCTGATCATCGCCCATACGGTCTTTTGCATCCCGTTCGCCTATCTGCCGGTGCGCGCCCGCCTCGAGGGCATGGACCCGCTGCTCGAGGAGGCCGCCGCCGACCTCTATGCGAGCGCCTTCGCGACCTTCCGGCGGATCACCCTGCCGCTGCTCTGGCCCGGCATCCTGTCCGGGGCGATGCTCGCCTTCATCATCTCGCTCGACGATTTCGTGATCAGCTACTTCGTCGCCGGCGCCGGCTCGACCACGCTCCCGGTCTACATCTTCGGCATGATCCGGATCGGCATCACGCCCGAGGTCAATGCGGTCTCGGCGATGATGCTGGTCGTCTCGATCCTGTTCGTGACGCTCTCGTACCTTGCGGGGCGCATCCGCCGGGTATCCTAACTCAAAGTATCAACCAGAGGAGATAAACTTATGCGAATCAAGTCAATCTCTACCGCCGTTGCGCTCGCCGCGGGGCTCACGCTCGGCGCCAGCGCGGCCCAGGCCGACGGCCAGCTCTTCATCTACAACTGGTCGAACTACATCCCGCCCGATCTCATCAAGAAGTTCGAGCAGGAGACCGGCATCAAGGTCACCCTCGACGTCTACGACTCCAACGAGACCATGCTCGCCAAGCTGCAGGCGGGCGCCGCCGGCTACGACATCGTGGTGCCGTCCGACTACATGGTCCAGATCATGATCGGCGATGGCCTGGCGCAGGAGATCGATGCCAGCCAGATGGCCAACTTCAAGAACGTCAAGCCGCCGTTCGACCATCCGAGCTTCGATCCGGAGCGCAAGTACTCGGTGCCCTATCTCTGGGGCACGACCGGCTTCAGCTACGATGCCGAGCGCGTGCCGGGCGGCCAGATCGCGGACAGCTGGCAAGCGTTCTTCGAGCCGGTCCCCGAGCTCAACGGCCAGATCGCGGTGCTCAACGACGAGGTCTCGGTCTACAACGCCGCCGCCTACTACACCGGGGTCGACAAGTGCACCGAGAACCCCGACGACGCGCAGAAGATCCTGGCCGTGCTCCAGGCGCAAAAGCCGCACGTCGCCATGTACCAGTCCGACGGCACCATCGATCGCATGGTCGCGGGCGAGGTGATCATGCACATGCAATGGAACGGCGCCGCGCACCGGAGCAAGATGCAAAAGCCTTCGATCGTCTACGTCTATCCCAAGGAGGGCATCGACTTCTGGAACGACAACCTGGTCATGCCGAAGGGGGCGCCCGATCCGGACAACGCCAAGCTGTTCCTGAACTGGATGATGGCGCCGGAGAATATCGCGATGGCCAGCAACTTCGCGGGCTACATGAACGCGGTCGCGGGCTCGGAGGAGTATCTCGATCAGAGCCTGGCCAAGGACCCGGCGGTCAACATGCCGGCCGAATACGCGGACCGTCTGCGGCCCGGCGTCAACTGCAGCCCGGAGGCGCGCGAGCTGCGCAACAAGGTCTGGACGCGGCTCAAGAAGTAGCCCGCGCCGGCGGCATGTCCGAGACGCTGACGGTCGCCCTCTGGGCTTTGAACGTCGGCCATCCGCTCGCCGGCCTCGATGATTTCGTCCGGCTGGTCGAAGGTCGGATGGCCGAGGCGGCGGGGCAGGGGGCTGATCTCCTGGCGTTGCCGGAGTACGTGTGCGAGCCCTGGCTCTGGTTCGCGCCCCGGCCGCTCACTCGACCGGCCGAGCTCGACTGGCTGGCGGAGCGCGCAGCCGAAGTGCTGCCGCGGCTCGCCGCGATGCCGGAGCGCCATGGCGTCGCCCTGCTCGCGGGCGCGATGCCGGTCCGGGTGCGCGCTTCCGCGCCCGGCCGGCCGGCGCATCGCAACCGGGCGCATCTGTTCCTGCCGGATGGCCGGGCGCTCACCCAGGACAAGCTCTGCCTGCTGCCGGTCGAGCGCAATCCGGCGGGGTACCTGCTCGAGCCGGGCGCGGTCTTCCGGATCGCGACCTGGCGCGGGCTCCGGGTCGGGATCGCGGTCTGTCTCGACGTCGAGCTGCCGGCGCTGGCGGCAAGGCTCGCCGGCGAGGCGCTCGATCTTTTGCTGGTGCCCTCGATGACCGAGCAGCTCTCCGGCTTTCATCGGGTCTTCGCCTGCGCCCGGGCGCGCGCGGTCGAGCTGATGGGCGCGGTCTGCGCGGTCGGCTGCATCGGCACGGCCGGCCATCCGAACGCCCGCCCGAACGTCGGCGGCGCTGCGGTCTATGTCCCCGCCGAGGCTGTGCTGGGCTCGACCGGCGTCGCGGCCGAGCTGCCACCGGCCGCGCAGACGACAGGATCAGGGCCGCTGCTGCTCGCGCGCGACCTGCCACTCGGCACGATTCGCGCGATCCGCCAGGCCGGCGGCGAGGCCTGGCCGGGGAGTTGGTGCGCCGCGCCGCTCGCAATCGAGCAAGTCTGAACGTGACCCCTCTGAATGGGTCATCCTATGGACGCATTCCCGCCACTTGGCCCGTCCGGTCATCACGCGGACGCTCGGGCTCGCTCGATCGTCTCAAGCAGCTTTCGATAGCGCGGATGGCTGCGGACCGGGTCGAGGTCGGAGTCGTTCTTGGTCCACAATATCCCTGGAGTGCTTCGGCGCGGCATCACCTTCTCCAGAAGATCCATAGCCTCCTCGAGATCGCCCAGCTGCGCATAGGCGCACGCGATGTTGTACTGAGCGAGGCTGTCGTCGGGGTCGATCGCCAGCGTGCGGGCCGCCCATTCCCTGGCCCGGTCACGCTCGCCGAGATGCGCCAGCGCCAGCGCGCCCAGTTGGGCAGGGCCGGAATTCTCAGGATGCAGATTGAGCTCGCGTTCGGCCCGCTCCACGGTCACCCGCGCCGACCTTTCCCTGCCCGCGTGCAAGCCCAGGGAGCGGTAGACCGCCATGAGCAGAGCCGGAGACCGGTAGTCGTCGTGCCGGATCCCGGCAGCTCGTTCGAACAGCTCGGCCGCCCTCTGGAAATCGCCCTGTTCGAAGAAGAACCGGGCATAGAAGTAGTTGATCTCGTAGAGATCGGGGTCGAGCGAGAGCGCGCGCTCGAACTCGGCAACCGCTTCGTCGCGGCGCCCGCTGACCTGCAGAGCAAGCCCACGGGAGGCGTGCGCCTCGGCCAGGTTGGGGTCGAGCGCCAGCGCTTTGGCGCTCATCGCCAAGATGCCCTCGAACGAGACATCACCCTGCTGGTGCCACGAAAGCAGGATCGAATCGCAGATCGCGATGCCGGCGTAGGGGCGGGCATAGTTCGGGTCCAGCTCGGCCGCCTTGGTGAACATGCGCCGTGCCAGGAGCACGTAGGATTTCGAACACATGTGTGAGAACTGCCGGCCTCTGAGGTAATAGGTGTACGCTTCGATGTTCTCGGTTGGCGCTCGACTGATGGCCTTGCTTTCCTCAGGCAGCAGCTTGACCTTCAGCTGATCGACGATCGTCCGAGTGATCTCGTCCTGGATGGCGAAAATGTCGGTGAGGTCGCGGTCATAGCGTTCGGCCCAGAGGTGGCCACCGTCCTTGCCGCTGACCAGCTGCGCGCTGATGCGCACGCGTTGTCCGGCCTTACGCACGCTGCCCTCGAGGACCGTGTTGACAGCGAATCGCCGGCTCACCTCCTGCACGTCGACCGGCTTGCCCTTGTAGGTGAACACGGAATTGCGGGCGATGACATGGAGACCGGAGATCTTCGACAGGTCGGTAATAATGTCCTCTGTGATGCCGTCCGAGAAATACTCCTGCTCCAGATCGCCGCTCATGTTGTTGAACGGCAGAACGGCGATCGAGGGCTTGGCCGTGATCAACGTTTCACGCTTGTTCTGGGCGGCGGCGCGTGGCTGGGAAGCGATTGCATCAAGCAAAACGTTGTAGATTCGGACGGGGCGGCCGATGTTCTTCAGGATCTGCTCGCCCAGATCTTCGAAGGTGAGGTCGAGACGATTGCCGATATTGTCGTGCACTGAGGCAGAGACCGCGATACCGCCAGGCTGCGCGACGTTTTCAATGCGTGCTGCGACGTTCACGCCTTCCCCGTAGATGTCATTGTCTTCCACGATAATGTCACCGAGATTGACGCCGATGCGGAACTCGATCCGCTGGTCCTCCGGTACATCGGCATTGCGCTCGCGCATCCTGCGCTGGATCTCGGCTGCGCAGGCGACGGCGTCCACGACGCTCGGAAACTCGACCAGCATGCCATCGCCGGTGAGCTTGACGATGCGGCCATGATGGTCGGCAATCTGGCCGTCGACCAGCTCCTTGCGATGAGTCTTGAGCGCAGCCAGCGTGCCGGCCTCATCGGCGCCCATCAGGCGGCTGTAGCCGACGACGTCGGCGGCAAGAATTGCGCTGAGGCGGCGTTCCATGCTGCTCCGGCCTTGAGCCCGCGGACCGATGCTGCACTGTACCCGGTTTTTGCCCGGACGTCGCGCCCTCAACGCCGGCCGATCGCGCATGGGCGTCGGTGTCGGGGCGGCGGGCGTGCCACGGGTAAGCCGACCGGCTCAATG
The DNA here is from genome assembly GCA_963757395.1 of uncultured Alphaproteobacteria bacterium. Classification (GTDB taxonomy): domain Bacteria; phylum Pseudomonadota; class Alphaproteobacteria; order Geminicoccales; family Geminicoccaceae; genus DATAOG01. Next base: position 460,472 of record CAVWRK010000013.1, on the reverse strand, counting down.
GTTGCTATCGGCGCTGCTGCTGAGCGAGCTCGGCGCGATCGAGCTCGTCCTGCCGCGCACTCGGACGTTTCAGCGCGCGCCGGGTCATCGTTCGGACGGCTTTGCGTGGCTTGGTCAAGTGAGTGGGAAGTCCTACAACGAGGGGCAGCATCTCCAGGGGACGTCAACTCGTGGTTCGCGCAGCATGAAGACGGTCTACAGCGAGCGACACCGGCTGCAGGAGGGCAAAGTCGAGCTGATCGACGGCAAGCTCCTGCCCTGCTTCGAGCGGCCGGAGCGCGCCGAGCTGATCCTCGCGCGGGTGCGCGCGGTCGGGCTTGGCGAGGTGATCCCGCCGGAGGCGCACGGGCTCGAGCCGCTCAGGCGCGTGCACGCCGACCATTTTCTCGGGTTTCTCGAGACCGCGTGGGACCAATGGATCGTCGAGCATGGCGCCTACGATGCCCTGCCGCTCTGCTGGCCGACCCGGCACCTGCGCCAGATCGAGCCCGCCAGCATCGACGGCAAGCTCTCCTATTTCTCGTTCGATGCCGGCACCCCGATCACCGCCGGCACCTGGCAGGCGGCCAGGTGCGCCGCCGATGTCGCGCTGACCGGCGCCGCGCTGATCGCTTCGGGTCGGGAACGCGCGGCCTTCGCGCTCTGCCGGCCGCCCGGCCACCATGCGGCCAGCGACTGCTATGGCGGCTACTGCTTCCTCAACAATGCCGCGATCGCGGCCCAGGCGCTGCTCGACCGGGGCGCGCTGCAGGGTCGCGATTCTCGACATCGACTACCACCACGGCAACGGCACCCAGGCGATCTTCTATGAGCGCGCCGACGTGCTGTTCCTCTCCCTCCACGGCGATCCGCGCCAGGAGTTTCCGTTTTTTCTCGGGCATGCCGACGAGACCGGGAGCCGGCGCCGGCGCGGGCTGCAACCGCAACTACCCGCTGCCCTGGGGCACCGGCTTCGGGCTCTGGTCGCAGGCGCTCGAGGACGCCTGCGGGCGTCTGGAGCATACCGGCCGGAGGCGCTGGTCGTCTCGCTCGGCGTCGATACCTTCAAGGGCGATCCGATCTCCCGTTTCGAGCTCGCGAGCGACGATTTTCTCGACCATCGGCGCCAGGATCGCCGCCCTCGGGCTGCCGACGCTGTTCGTCATGGAGGGCGGCTATGCGGTCGCGGAGATCGGGCGCAACGCGGTCAACGTGCTGACCGGCTTCGAGCAGGCCGCCTGAATCCGCCCTGGCCCGGCAGGCAGCCGGCTCAGATCAGCGCGCGCTCGGTGAAGGAGCGGCGCCCGATCGTCTGCGGCCGGCGCTTGCGCAGGCGGGTCGCCTCGTGCGAGCGCCGCTCGGCGGCGGCGACCAGCACCTGCTGGGAGCCGCCCTCGGCGCCGTTGCCGGGCTGGCGCTGGACGTAGCTGCCGTCCGGCTGCATGTCCCAGGCGTTGCGCCGGTCGGTCAGCTGGGCGTCGAGGATCGCCCGCAGCTCGTCGCAGAGCGCCGGGTCCTCGACCGGGGTCACGACCTCGACCCGGCTCTCGAGGTTGCGGGTCATCAGATCGGCCGAGCCGATGAAGTATTCCTCCTCGCCGCCGTTGCGGAAATAGAAGATCCGGGCGTGCTCGAGGAAGCGGCCGACGATGCTGACCACGGTCACGTTGTCCGACAGGCCCGCCACGCCGGGCCGCAGACGGCAGGTGTCGCGCACGATCAGCTCGACCCGCACGCCCGCCTGGGAGGCGCGATAGAGCGCCCGGACGATGTCGGCGTCCTCGAGCGCGTTCATCTTGAAGCGGATCAGGCCCGGCTGCTCGGCCGAATGGCGGCCGATCTCGCGCTCGATCTTGTCGAGCAGCGGCTGCTTCAGGCCCTTGGGGGCGACCAGCAGCTTCTGGTACTTGCGCGACGGCTTGTAGCCCGTGGTCAGGTAGTTGAACAGCTCGGTGAGATCGCGCCCGATCGCGTCGTCGCAGGTCAGGATGCCGAGGTCGGAATAGATCCGCGCCGTGCCGGCGTGATAGTTGCCGGTGCCGATATGGGCGTAACGCCGGATGCCGGTGTAGTCGCGGCGCACCACCAGCACGATCTTGGAATGGGTCTTGAGGCCGACCACGCCGTACATGACGTGGATGCCGACCTCCTCCAGGCGGCTCGCCCACTGGATGTTGGCGGCCTCGTCGAAGCGCGCCTTGATCTCGACCACGACCGCGACCTGCTTGCCGTTGCGCGCCGCCTCGACCAGATCGTCGATGATCCTCGTGCCGGAGGAGGTCCGATAAAGGGTCATCTTGATCGCCAGCACCTTGGGATCGCGGCTCGCCTCGTGGACGAACCGCTCGACCGAGGTCCCGAAGGATTCGTAGGGGTGCTGGAGCAGGATCGGGCCGATGTCGCGGATGATGTGGAAGATGTTGCGTTCCTGATCCTCGAGCTTGGCGTTGGTGACCGGGTGATGCACCGGGTCGTGCAGCGCCGGCAGGTCGAGGGCCGCGATCTCGAACAGATCGCGCAGGCCGAGCGGTGCGCTGGTCTCGAACACGTCGCGGTCCTCGTTCAGGCCGAGCTCGACCGCCAGCATGCCGCGATGCACCGGGTCGATGCCTTCGCCGACCTCGAGCCGGACGATCGGCGCGAACTTGCGATCGCGCAGCTCGGCCTCGATCATCGACACCAGATCGTCGGCGTCCTCCTCCTCGCGCTCGGTGTTGGCGTTGCGGGTCACCCGGAAGACCTCGCAGGCATCGACCGCCATGCCCGGGAACAGCCGGTCGAGGCTGTGCGCCATGACCTCTTCCAGGCGCACGAAGCAAGCGCCGGTGCCGACCCGCAGATAGCGCGGCACGCCTTTGCCGAGCGGCACCTTGACCCGGGCGAACACGGGCTGCTGATCGTCCTCGTAATGCAGCGTGACCAGAAGGTTGAGCGAGAGGTTCGAGATGAACGGGAAGGGGTGGGCCGGGTCCATCGCGAGCGGCGTCACCAGCGGGAAGATGTTGTCGAGGTAGTAGGCCTGCGCCGCCTCGCGCTGCTCCTCCGACAGCTCCGACCAGAGGGCGAGCACGATCTCCTGCTCGGCCAGGCGCTCGCGCAGCTCGGCGTAGGTGTCGCGCAGCTCGGGCGTCAGCTCCTTGATGACGCGCGACGCATTCGTCGATCTGCTGCTCCGGCCGCCGGCCGTCGACGGTCAGGTCGTGCAGCCCGGCGCCGACCTGCTGCTTGAGGCCGCCGATCCGCTTCATGAAGAACTCGTCGAGGTTCGCGTTCACGATCGCCAGGAACTTGACCCGCTCGAGCAACGGCGTGCGCGCGTCGCGTGCCTCATGCAGGACCCGTCGATTGAAAGCGAGCCAGGTCAGCTCGCGGTTCAGATAGAGCTCGGGCGCCCGCAGATCGATCGGCGCCACGATCTGGAGCGGCGCGCGCACCTCCGGCGCCGGGCCATCGGTCCCGGCGTCCGAGGGCTGCACCCCGCTCAGGTCCTGCGCGGCCCCGGCAGCGTCTCTGGCGCCCTTGGCGCGGGCGGCCCTCGGGCTGGCACCGGCGTCGCCCGCAACCTCGACGACCGCAGCCGCTGCCGCGCCCGCCGTCGCCTCCAGCGCCAGCCTGCCGGCCGGTCTGTCCGATGAATGTTCCAGCCGTTCCGTCATCACGCGACGCCCCGTCCCGCGGCTCCCGTCCCCTACCAATGTCGTCTCGCGGATTGATATGACAACCACATGGTCGATTTCGACGCCCTCGTAAAGGCGTTCACAGTCGTCGCCGGGGCCGGGCCGCGCTTTGCGCCCGCGCCCCAAGCCGCTAAAGAGCGTCTGCCATGAAGCCCATCGTCACCTTGACCCTGAACCCGGCGATCGATGCCTCCTGTCAGGCCGACGAGGTCTGGCCGATCCGCAAGATCCGGACCTCGAACGAGCGCTACGAGCCGGGCGGCGGCGGCATCAACGTCGCCCGCGTGATCGGCGAGCTCGGCGGCGAGGCGCTCGCGGTCTACTGCGCCGGCGGGCTGATGGGCCAGGCCTTCACCGAGATGGTCGATGCGATCGGTCTGGCGCGGCGCGCGATCCCGATCGCCGGCCCGACCCGGGTCAGCCACACCGTCTACGAGCGCTCGACCGGGCAGGAATATCGCTTCGTGCCCGAAGGCCCGGTGCTCCGCGCGGACGAGTGGCAGGCGAGCCTCGCCGAGCTCGAGGCGCTCGAGGCCGACTACATGGTGGCGAGCGGCAGCCTGCCGCGGGGCGCGCCGGCCGACTTCTATGCCCGGATCGCCCGCAGCCTGCGCGCGCGTGGCGGCCGCCTGGTCCTCGACACCCCGGGCGGGCCGTTGCGCGCGGCGCTCGAGGTCGGCGTCCACCTGATCAAGCCGAACCTCGGCGAGCTCGAAGGGCTGGTCGGCCGTGCCCTGGCCGAGCCGGCCGCGCAGGAGGCGGAGGCCGAGCGTCTGGTCGCGGCTGGCCGCGCCGAAATCGTAGCCCTCAGCCTCGGCGCCGAAGGTGCCCTGCTCGCGACCGCCGACGGCTGCTTTCGCCTGCGGGCGCCCAGGATCGAGCCGAAAAGTGCGGTCGGGGCGGGCGACAGCTTCGTCGCGGCGATGACCCTCGGCCTCGCCCAGGGCCGAACCGCCAAGGACGCCTTCACCCTCGCCGTGGCCGCGGGCACGGCAGCGGTGCTGACCATGGGGACCCGGCTCTGCCTGCGCGCCGATGTCCTGCGGATCTATCGCCAGATCCGGGCCGAACAGGTCGACGGCGCACCGTAGTGCGGGGCTGGCCACGACCTCCGCCGCGCGCGGCCGTCAGTCGACCAGGCCAATGCCCTGGAAGAAGCGATATTTGTCCCAGTCTACCCAGCTTTCGACGATCTTGCCGTTCTTGAACCGGTCGATCTGCACGCCGGTCCAGGTCACCCGTCTGCCGGTCGGCTGCTTTCCCATGAATTCGCCCGTGTGAACGGCACTGAATTCGAACCGCGTCGCGACCCGGTCGGCCTCGGCAATCTGCATCGTGGACAGCGCCCTGGCCTCCGAGAAGGCTTGGTGAAATTCGTCGACCAGTTGCTTCCAGCGCCCCAGACCGCGGGTCTGAATGCCGCCTTCCACATCGGATTCCTGATGGTTGGCATAGTCCTCGGCAAAAATCTCGTCCGGGCGGTCGGTGTTGTTGCTTCCCCACATTTGGATGGCCCGGATCGAGAGCGCCTTGTTCTGATCGAGGGACATTGCTGACCTCCCCGTGCTGGCGATCGTGACGTCACTCGTACTTCCCGACCGGGCAGCTCCAGGTGAGGGGCGTATCCGGCAGAGCTAGTTGATCGGCCTGTGCTTGCGCGGTGGGCTCGCGCCGGCGTCAGGCTGAGTCGTGGCCGCATCGGCGCGCTCCTTGGCCGGGCCGGCCGCGACGGTCAGGTTGTGGGCGCTGTTGATCAGGCCGACGTGCGAGAACGCCTGCGGGAAGTTGCCGAGCTGGCGGCGCTCGACCGGGTCGTACTCCTCGGCCAGCAGGCCGACGTCGTTGCGCAGCGCGAGCAGCGCCTCGAAGCGCTCGCGGGCCTCGTCCCAGCGCCCCAGCATCGCGAGGTTGTCGACCAGCCAGAACGAGCAGGTGAGGAAGGTGCCCTCGCCCGCCGGCAGGCCGTCGACCGCCTGCTCGCTGGCGTAGCGCCGGACCAGGCCGTCATGGCTCAGCTCACGCCCGATCGCCTCGACCGTGCCGACCATGCGCGCGTCGCCGGGCGGCAGAAAGCCGACCAGCGGGATCATCAGCAGGGCGGCGTCGAGGGCCTTGCTGCCGTAGGACTGGACGAAGCTGTTGCGCTCGGAATCGAAGCCCTTGGTGCAGACGTCGTCATGGATCTTGGCCCGGAGCTCGCGCCAGTGCTCCACCGGACCGGCCAGCCCGAAACGATCGACCGCCTTGACCGCGCGGTCGGCCGCGACCCAGGCCATGACCTTGGAGTGGGTGAAGTGACGGGCCGGGCCGCGCACTTCCCAGATGCCCTGATCCGGCAGCTGCCAGGCGCTCTCGAGATAGTCGAGCAGCACCTTCTCGACCTCCCAGGCATGGTCGTAGGCCGGCAGGCCGAACTTGCGCGCGACGTGGAAGGCATCGAGCAGCTCGCCATAGACGTCGAGCTGCAGCTGCTCGTGGGCGGCGTTGCCGATCCGCACCGGCCGGCTGTTCTCGTAGCCGGAGAGCCACGGCAGCTCCTGCTCGGGGATCCGGCGCTCGCCGCCGACCCCGTACAGGATCTGGAGCTGCGAGGGCTTGCCGGCGGCGACCCGCAGCAGCCACTCGCGCCAGGCCCGCGCCTCGTCCTTGAGCCCCGAGAGCAGGAACGCGTAGAGCGTGAAGGTCGCGTCGCGGATCCAGCAGTAGCGGTAGTCCCAGTTGCGGTTGCCGCCGATCTGCTCCGGCAGCGAGGTCGTGCCGGCGGCCGCGATGCCGCCCGCGGGGCCATAGGTGAGGCCCTTGAGGGTGATCAGGGAGCGCAGCACCGCATCGCGCCAGTTCCCCTCGACCCGGCAGCGGCCGCTCCAGTCCTCCCAGAAGGCCCGGGTCTCCCGCAACAGACGCGCGGGATCGCGGGCGTCGGGCTCGAGCCCGTAGGACTGGAAGAAGCAGAGCCGGAAGGGCACCGTCTCGCCCGCCCGCACGGTGAAGCGGCCGACGCTGCGGAAGTCCTTACCCTCGAGCTCGACCGGGGTGCGAAGACGAAGCCCGTCGGGACCGGCAAGCGCGGTCAACCCGTCGCTGACCTTCTGCACCCAGGGCACCGTCGTGCCGTAGTCGAAGCGGACGACCAACTCGGTCGTCATCACCACTTCGCCGGCCCGGCCCTCGACCAGGCGGACGATGTCGACCGCATCGCGCTCGCCACCGACCGGCATGAAGTCGAGCACGGCGACCTTGCCGGTCGCGGTCTCGAACTCGGTCTCGAGGATCAAAGTGTCGCCAAGATAGCGGCGCCGGCTGGCGCGGATCTCGCCCTCGGGCGCCAGCAGCCAGCGACCGTTGTCGGGGTTGCCGAGCAGGGCGGCGAAGCAGGCCCCGGAATCGATCCGCGGCACGCACAGCCAGTCGATCGAGCCGTCGCGCCCGACCAGCGCCACGGTATAGGTGTCGCCGATTAGCGCGTAGTCCTCGATCCGGAGCGCCATCAGTCGGTGACCTTCAGGAAATCGAAATCGCAGCCCTGGTCGGCCGCCAGCACGTGATCGTGATAGAGCCTGGCGTAGCCGCGCGCCGGCGGCGCCGCAGGCGCGGGCAGGGCGGCCCTGCGCCGGGCGAGCTCGGCGGCATCGACCAGAAGATCCAGCCGTCGTTCGGCAACGCTGAGGCGGATGCGATCGCCGTCCCGGACCAGGGCGAGGGGGCCCTGGGCCGCCGCCTCCGGGGTCACGTGCAGGACGATGGTGCCGAACGCGGTGCCGCTCATGCGCGCGTCCGAGATCCGGATCATGTCCTTGACGCCGGCGCGCGCGAGCTTGCCCGGGATCGGCAGGTAGCCCGCCTCCGGCATGCCCGAGCCGCTCTTGGGCCCGGCGTTCTGGAGGACCAGCACATCGCCCTCGGTGGCCTCGAGGGCCGGGTCGTCGATCCGCGCCGAGAGGTCTTCGAGGCTCCTGAACACGACCGCGCGGCCCTCGTGCTCGAACAGGCGTGGATCGGCGGCCGAACGCTTCAGGATAGCACCCTCGGGCGCCAGACTGCCGAACAGCGCGACCAGGCCGCCCGCCTCGGAGATCGGCTCGGCGAACCGCCGGACGACGCTCCGGTCGACGTAGCCGGGCTCTCCGTCCAGGCGTTCCGCGAGGCTCTGGCCGGCGACGTTGCGGGCCTCGAGGTGGAGCAGCGGCTGCAGCTCGCGCAGCACCGCGCCGAGGCCGCCGGCATTGAAGAAGTCCTCCATGTAGTGCGGCCCGGTCGGCTTGAGGTCGACCAGGACCGGGGTCGCGTCGGAGAGCGCGTTGAGGCGCTCGAGGTCGACCTCGATGCCGGCCCGGCCAGCGATCGCCGCCAGGTGGAGAATACCGTTGGTCGAGCCGCCGATCGCCAGCAGCACGCGGAGCGCGTTGTCGACGGCTTCGGCCGTCAGGATCTCGGACGGCCGCGGCCCGTCCTCGACCATCGCCACGGCGCGCATGCCGCTCGCCTCGGCGGCGCGCAGCCGGTCGGCGTGGACCGCCGGGATCGCGGCGGTCCCGGGCAGCGTCATGCCGAGCGCTTCGGCGATGCAGGCCATGGTGCTGGCGGTGCCCATGACCATGCAGGTGCCGGCGGTGGTCGCGAGCCGGGTCTCGATTTCCCCGATCTCATCGGCATCGATCGTGCCGGCCCGGTACTGCGCCCAGAAGCGCCGGCAGTCGGTGCAGGCGCCGAGGCGCTGATCGCCGTGGCGGCTGGTCATCATCGGCCCGGTCACCACCAGGATTGCGGGCTTGTCGGCCGAGAGCGCGCCCATCAGGAGTGCCGGCACGGTCTTGTCGCAGCCGCCGATCAGGACCACCGCGTCCATCGGCTGGGCGCGGATCATCTCCTCGACATCCATGCTCATCAGGTTGCGGAACATCAGGCTGGTCGGATGCAGGAACGGCTCGCCCAGCGAGATCACGGGAAACTCGAGCGGCAGCCCGCCGGCCGCGAGCACGCCGCGCTTGGTGGCCTCGACCAGCTCCGGCACGGTTCGGTGGCAGTTGTTGAAGCCGCTCGCGGTGTTCGCGATCCCGATCACCGGCCGCGCCAGCAGCTCCTCGCCATAGCCCATCGAGCGGGCGAACGAGCGCCGCAGATAGAGGGCGAAGTCGGGATCGCCGTAGTGGGTGAGGCCCGCGCGCGAGGCCGGTCTTCTCGGGTTTGGTCATGTCAGCTCGTGCTCGTGAACCCAGGGCGACCAAGTCGTCGCCGCGCTCTGGCTATATCACCACAGTCCCGTCGTCAGCTGAAGCGACGTTTTGAGAACCGGTCGCCAAGCGACCCGCGAGCTGCAACCCAAGTCTTTGATCCGTCGCCGTTTCTCGGGTTCGTTTGACTAAGCGGCGAGGGGAGGTCCGGCGTAGGTCCATTGGAAGGAGTGGGCCTTGGTCGCGTTGTAGTCGGCGGTATAGGCCATGATCTGGGCGACCAGCTGGGCCTTGGAGCTTGCGCGCCAGATCGGGGTGAGCGAGACCGCTGTGCGCCGGGCGGAGAACGCCGGCCGGATCGAGCGCGACGCGGACGGCTCGTAGGACCTGGCGAAGGTCCGGGCGGCATGGTCGAGCAACACCGACCCGAGCCAGCAGCGTCGCCCACAGCGTAGAGCCAAAAGCGGCCAGGGCCTGGATGAAGCCGGTACCCGAGGCGGCGGTCGGCGCCGTACGCCGGCGACGGTCCGTGGCGCGATCCGCAGGTGACCAAGGCCAAGGACGAGCTACCTTCTAGGTGATCAGATCGAGAACCCGACCGCAGGGGAGCCGACCCATGCCATCAGACGCACCCAAGGCACTCGAGCAGCTCGGCCAGAGCCTCTGGCTCGACAACATCGCCCGCGACCTGACATCCCGTTGACGGCGCACGGCGAGGACGAGGCGCGCGAGCTTGCGCCAGCGCTCCGGGGCATCGCGTTGTCCCGGGTGTTGACCAGCCCGCGGCAGCGCGCGCGACAGACCTGAGAGTTGACCCGTCTCGGGTTGGCCGCCGAGATCGAGCCGGACCTCGCCGAGCGGGACTATGGCGACTACGAGGGCATACGCTCCATCGACATTCGCAAGCAGCCAGCGAATTGGAACGTGTTTCAGGACGGCTGCCCGAACGGCGAGACGCCTGACCAGGTCGCCGCCCGCGCCGACCGCCTGATCCGGCGTCCCTGCACGTCGACGGCAACGTCGCCTTGTTCTCCCACGGCCAGTTCGGCTGCAGCCTCGCGGTCAGGTGGATCGGGCTGGCGGTCATCGACGCGCCACACTTCTCGCTCGGAACGGCCTCCCTCAGGATCCTCGGCTATGCGCTCGGCCACCCCGAACGACGGGTCGTCGCAAAGTGGAATATGGCCCCGCGGACACCCTTGCCCGGGTCGTGAGATCACGCTCCGGGACCGTCGTCCCGGGCTTCACTGTCGACAATGGCGCCCTCCGTCGCCTCGGTGTTCAAGCGAAACATCCGGGTCGTACCGCTGACGAACTCGCAGAGCTCACCGTCGACGCACAAGGAGATCGGCGCCGCCGCACCATCACGCCCGCGGACCGTGAGCGAGTCGCGGGTCAGCCGCAGATCGAGTGCATGCCCGCGGTAGCGGATGCGCATGTCGAGGCGCTCCAGCTCTCGTGGCAATTCCGGATTGAGGCGCAGAACATCGCCCCTGACCTCGATCCCGGTCGAGACGCGCTGCACCAGATCGACGGTTCCGGCCATGGCGCCGAGGTGGACGCCCTCCGCGGTGGTGCCGCGCTGGACGTCGCTCACGTCGCTCTGCAGCGCTCCCGCGAAGAACTCCATGGCGCGCTGCCGGTCGGAACGCGCCAGCACCCAGGCACACACCACACGCGACAGCGTCGAGCCGTGAGACGAGCGGGCGACATAGTAGGCAACGTTGCGCGGAATGGTCTCGGCTTCGAACGGATAGCCCAGACGCTCGAACAGTTCGCTGATCTCCTCGGCCGAGAACAGATAGAACAACATCAGCACGTCGGCCTGTTTCGAGATCTTGTAACGATTGGCGCTGTCGTGCTCCAGCTCGAGAATCAGGTCTAGACGCTGAATGTTGCCGTAGCGGCTACGGTAGTCCTGCCAATCGAGCTCGCGCAGTTTTTGGTAGCCGTCGAACTGGCTGATGATGCCGTCGTCATGGAGCGGGACATACATCCGGCGACTGATATCGTTCCAGCGCGCGATCTCCTCCGAGGACAGATCAAGCCGGGTCGTGAGCTCGGCGCGCCGCACCTCCGACAGCAGGTCGAGCACCTCCAGCGCCCGACACAGGACCCACACCGCCATGAGGTTGGTATAGGCGTTGTTGTTCAGGCCTGGCGTTGCCCCGTCCGGCGAGCCGTCATGAAACTCGTCGGGGCCTATCACGCCGCGGATCTGGTAGCGTCCGCGTTCGTGATCGAAGCTGGCGATGCTCGACCAGAAGCGGGCGATCTCGAGGATCAGCTCGGCGCCGTAGGAATGCAGGAACTCGACGTCATGCGTGACCTGGAAGTACTGCCAGACGTTATGAGCGATGGCGCTGCCGACGTGACGCTGCAAGTAGGAGTTGTCGGGCACCCAGCGCTCCGAGCGTGGGTTCAGGTTGAGCGCCTGGGTCTCCTCCTTGCCATCGCTGCCGCTCTGCCAGGGGAACATCGCGCCTCGGTATCCGGCGGCCGCGGCGGCGGCACGCGCCTCACCCAGACGCCGGTAGCGATACATCAGAAGGGATCGGGTGATCTCGGGCATGCGATAATTGAAGAACGGGAAGATGAACAGCTCGTCCCAGAAGACATGGCCCTGATACGCCTCCCCGGTCCAGCCCCGCGCCGGCACCCCGATATCGAGCCCGATCGAGTTGGGCGATACCGCCTGCAGCAGGTGGAACATGTTCAGGCGCAGCAGCATCGGCACGTTCAACTTGAAGCCCGGATCGGCCGACCGGATATGCACGTCGAAGCGGCGCCAGAGGTGCCTCCAGGCGAGCACATGGTCCGCCATCACGGCCTCGAAGCGACCGGCGCGCGCGATCGCCTTGCGCGCCTCCAGCTCGCACTCCGAGATCGCCTGGTCGCGCGAAGTATAGAACGAGGCCAGCTTCTCCAGCACCAGCGTCTGGCCTTGCTTGACGAGGGTCTCGAGCTCCTGGCCGATGTATCCCTGTTCCTGGATCAGCCGGTGCTCGACCTCGAGCCGCCGGCCGTCGAGGAACACCTGCGTTCGCGCCGCCTGAGCGACCTGAATATGCGACTGGCAGCTGCGCACCAGCAGGCACACGCCGTCCTCGCCGACGACCTCGCCGGCCAGCGGCTGCAGGTGCCGGTTGTTGAACTTGCGGTACAGCTTCGCGCCGGCGTTGACGACGCGCCCGTCGATCGCCGAGCGCACCGTGACCGCTGCCGACCAGGTGTCGGCGGTCAGGGCCAGGTCCAGCGCGCCCAGATGCATGTCGCCCATCGAGACCAGGCGTCGCTCCTTGAGCGTGCTGCGCCGTCCCTGGCCGTCCTCGAAGCTGATGCTCCGCACCAGCATGCCGCGCCGCAGATCGAGCTCCTGGTGGTACGACAGGACCTTGATGGTGCGCGCATCGAACCAGTCCTGCTCGCCGATGCGAAACTCGAGTGCTAGCCAGTTGGGCCAATTCACGAGATCCTCGTTCTCGACCACGCGGCCGGCGATCTCGGTGCGCAACCGGTTGTAGCCGCCGGCGAGGTAGGTCCCCGGATAGTGAACGTCATCCGCCGCAGCCCAGGCAGCGGCCCCGCGGGTCGCGAAATAGCCGTTCCCCAGCGTGCACAAGGCTTCGCGGATCCCTTCTTGCGCCGGGTCGAAGCCCTCGAACGTCAGCGACCAGGCCGAAGGTGGTTCCGCGGCGACCCGGACTTGCGCCAGATCGGTCACCACGACATCGGCGCCGGCCGCGCGCAGCGCCTGCGCGTGCCCGTGGCGGTCGACGCCGATGACGTAGCCGAAGCTGCCGGCGCGTCCGGCCTCGGCGCCGGCGGTCGCGTCCTCGACCACGACCGCCCGCGCAGGCTCTGCCCCGAGGCGGCGCGCTGCCTCCAGAAAAGCATCCGGTGCCGGCTTGCCCTTGAGCTCGAGACGGGTGATGTCTGTCCCGTCCACGCGCGCGTCGAACAGCTGCGCGATACCCGCTGCCTCGAGCACCGCCGCGCAGTTGTGGCTGGACGACACGACCGCGGTCTTGATCTCCTGCGCCCGCAGCTCGCGCACCAGCGCGATCGACGCCTCATAGGGCTCGACGCCGCATTGCTTCAGGTGTTGGAGGAAATACCGGTCCTTCAGATTGCCGAGGGCACACACGCTTTGCACGTCAGGGCCGTCATCGGGCGCGCCCAACGGCAGTTCGATCCCGCGTGCCTCGAGGAAGGCTGCCACGCCGTCGTAACGCGGCTTGCCGTCGACGTAGCGCTGATAGTCGGTGTCGATATCGAAGGCGACGAACGGCCCGCCCGACTGGCGGGCGCGCTGCTCGAGAAACCCGTCGAACAGCTTTTTCCAGGCTGAGGCATGGACGCCCGCAGTCCTGGTCAGGACCCCATCGAGATCGAACAGCACCGCGTCGTAGTCCCGCGGCGAGAGTGTGATGACGACGATCATCGAGCCTCCTGCCTGGCGTTTTCGGACAGGGGGTTGCGTGTCGGCGGCATGGTCTGATCTCCGAGTTTCGGCCAGGGCGGACGCCAATTCCCGCAACCGCGGGATCGGCGCGCGCCGGATAGACACGCACGCAAAGGCAGCGGTCCGACCAAAGACTGGCCAATTCCATTCATAGCTGACCGAAGATCGTCAAGAACAGACCCGGAAACTACTCAGCGTGATGACCGGCTCGTCTCATGACCACCAAATCGATGGTCGTGCGGGCGGATGGTAAATTCCGGACTCATGCGCGGCGTCGTTACGCGAAGCGGATTCGGGCGATCTCTGCCAAGCTCGGTGAGCAGAGCCTGGAGGCGCGTGAGGAAGCCGAGGCACTTTCCGGGCGTGAGCTTGCGGGATGCGAATCGTCAGGGTCTCGACCTCCAGGCCCCCGCGCGGGGTCATCAATCCGAGGCCTCGATCGTCGCGCCGTGGCTGGGCTCAGGAGCCGCAGCCTCTTCGCTCGCCAGCTCTGCGACCAGAGGCAGCGCGTGCGGCTACCGCTTCAGCCGCGCCAGATGCTCCTTGCGGAATTTTGCGACTTTGGGCGCGATCACGATCTGGCAGTAGCGCTGGCGCGGGTTCTGCTCGAAGTAGTCCTGATGGTGGGCCTCGCCCGGGTAGAATTTCTCCAGCGGCACGACCTCGGTGATGACCGGCGCGCTCCAGATTTTTTTCTCATTCACCTCGGCGATCGCGCGCTCGGCCTCGCCTTTCTGCTCCGGACTGTGGTGGAGAATGATCGAGCGGTACTGCGGGCCGACGTCGGCGCCCTGGCGGTCCTTGGTGGTCGGGTCGTGGATCGTGAAGAACACGTCCAAGAGGTCCCGGAACGAGACCACCTTCGGGTCGTAGGTGATCTGCACCACCTCGGCATGGCCGGTGCGACCGCCGCAGACCTGCTCGTAGGTGGGGTTCTCCACGACCCCGCCGGCGTAGCCGGAGACCACGCGCTCAACCCCTTTGAGCTCCTTGTAGACCGCTTCCAGGCACCAGAAGCAGCCGCCGCCGAGGGTGGCGAGCTCGTGAGTCCCTTGCCCGGTCATGGCCACCTCCTTGACGCGTCTTGCCGACACGGGCTTCCCGTGCCGCGGCTCCATGACTATGGTGCGGCGCCAAGCGAGAGCAAGGGGAAACCGCTGATCACCTGGCGGTTCCCGGGCGCGCTCACGTCATCCGATTCAGCCCGGCGGCAGACGACATGCAAGCAAGCGATCGCCAATCTGGCGCACCCGACGCCCTGGAGACCAGCGCCTCGGAAGTGGTACCGATCGGGCTGACCACGCTCTGCCTGCTGGCGGTCCTGGTCGGGGTCATCACCGGCTTCGGCGCGGTCGGCTTTCGGGCGCTGATCGGGCTGATCCACAACCTCTTTTTCCTGGGCCAGCTGTCGTTCACCTACGACGCCAACCTGTTCACGCCGTTCAGCCCCTGGGGGCCCTTGGTGATCCTGGTGCCAGTGATCGGCGGGCTTGGCGTCACCTTTCTGGTCAGCACCTTCGCGCCCGAGGCCCGCGGCCACGGCGTGCCCGAGGTGATGAACGCGGTCTACTACCAGGAAGGCGTGATCCGGCCGGTGGTGGCGGCGGTCAAGTCGCTGGCCTCGGCGCTCTCGATCGGCAGCGGCGCCGCGGTCGGGCGCGAGGGCCCGATCATCCAGATCGGCGCCTCGTTCGGCTCGACCGTGGGCCAGGTGATCTCGATGGCCGCCTGGCAGCGGATCACGCTGGTCGCGGCCGGGGCGGGTGCCGGGATCGCCGCGACCTTCAACACCCCGATCGGCGGCGTGATGTTCGCGATCGAGCTGATGATGCCCGAGATCAGCGGCCGGACCTTCCTGCCGGTGGCGCTCGCGACCGGCACCGCGACCTTCATCGGCCGGCTGTTCCTGGGGGTGCTGCCGGCCTTCGAGATCCCGCAGCTGCCGGCACTGGCCAACGAGGCGGTCTCGGCGCCAGCGCTGCTCGCCTACGCCGTCCTGGGCGCGCTCACCGGCGTCGCGGCGGCAGGCTTCACCCAGGGGCTGCATCACGCCGAGGGGGTGTTCGACAAGATCCGGAATTCCTATCTGCGCCACACGCTGGGCATGCTCGCGGTCGGCGTCATGATCTACCTGCTGATGCGCTTTGCCGGCCACTACTACGTCGAGGGTGTCGGCTACGCGACGATCCAGGCGGTGCTGCTCGGCGGCCTCGGCAGCTTCGCCTTCCTGTTCCTGCTGTTCGTCTGCAAGCTGGCGGCGACGCTTCTGAGCCTCGGCTCGGGCGCCTCGGGCGGGATCTTCTCGCCGTCGCTGTTCATGGGGGCGACGCTCGGCGGCAGCCTCGGCGCGCTCGCGAGCGCCATCTATCCGTCGCCCGACATCAGCGTGCCGAGCTTCGCCATAGTCGGCATGGCGGCGATGGTCGGCGGTGGCACCGGTGCCGCGATGACCGCGGTCACGATGATCTTCGAGATGACCCGCGACTACGCGATCGTGATGCCGATGATCGTCGCGGTGGCCCTCAGCATCGGCGTGCGGCGCGTGCTCTCGCGCGAGAACATCTACACGATCAAGCTTCTCAGCCGCGGCCGCTCGATCCCGAAGGTGCTGCACGCCAACATGTTCCTTGTCCGCCACGCGAACGAGGTGATGGACCGGGACGTGCTGGTGCTGCCGGCCGAGATGAGCTTCGACGAGTTTCTGCGCCGGCCCGAGGATGGCGGCAAGCTGCGCCATGTCGTGGTCACCCATGGGCCGCGGATCGTCGGCGTGCAGCGCGTCAACACCGGGCTGCGCCGCGGGCTCGAGAGCGCCTACACCGGGATCACGCTCGGCGACGTCGCGCGGCCCGACTTCACGATCGCGCGCGAGGACGACGTGGTGTTCGACGTCATCCGACGGATGTGGCGGCGCGGCGGGGCGATGGCGGTCGTGGTCAAGGGCGGGCGCGTGCCGCGACCCGACGACGTGGTCGGGGTGATCACCAAGGAGCACATCGCCGACTCGGTCGCGGAAAGCATCCGCCCCTATTGGACCTGAGGACCGCCAGCGTCGCTCCGACCGGCGGCCGCGAGCAGCGCCCGATCTTGAGCGAGGACCAGGTCGGCACGACGGACTTCGCCGATCACACGGTGAGCTAGCGGCTACTCAGGCCGGCGCCGCCGGCAAAGGACTCGGCCACTACAAGAGGTCCTCCTCGGCTTCGAGCAGGCCGGCAAGAGCGGCCGGGGTGACGATGCCGACGATATCGTCCGCCCGCCGCGAGCCGGGGCGGCGCGACGCCAGGATGAGCTCGGCCTCAGCCACCCACATCGCGCGGATCGCCGCCAGCAGCTTCTCCTGCTGGTCCACGACCACGTAGCCGAGCGGGCGGGCCGCGGCCCCGGCACCGGACCTGCCATCCTGCGCCGCCGGCTGCCTCGCCGCTCCGGAGATCACCCCTTGCGCGGCATGAACGACGATCGAAACGTCGGCGGGAGGTTCGCCACCGGCGGCGACCACGGCGAAATTGGTCTCCATCAGGTCCCGGACCCGTTTGGTGCTCAGCACCGCCGCCTGAAGGCCCTCCGGCACCGGGTGTCCGCGGGCGAGCAGCTTCATCGTGTAGATGCTCTCGTCCATGATCAGCTTGCGGACCGCGTAGGCCATCGAGCCGGCGATGACCAGCGGGAGGACGACGGAATTGTCCTGGGTCATCTCGGTGATCATGATGATGCCGGTGAGCACGGCGCCGGTGGTCCCGCCGATCATCGCCGCCATGCCGGCGATGGCGAAGGTCGGAATTTCGACGTTGAGGCCGGGGATCAGCGACTGGCACAGCAAGCCGAACGCCGCGCCACCGGCCGCGCCCATGAACAGGGCCGGCGAGAAGACGCCGCCGGATGCCCCCGAGCCCAGCGACAGGCAGGTGGCCAGGAGCTTGAGAGCCACCAGCAGGAGAAGGAACCAGGGCGCGCTCAGTGATCCCTGGAGGATGTCCATGATGGACGCGTAGCCGACGCCTTGGACGTAGTAGTGACCGGCGTAGCGGAGGAGGAGAAACATCATGACGCCGACGCAGAGCATGCCCAGCATGTGCCGGGTATAATAGTTGCCGGGGATGGCGTCGAAGAGGTCCTCCATCTTGTAGAGCCCGCGGATGAACGCGACCGACAGGAGTCCCATCAAGCCGCCCAGCACGAAGAACGCGCCCAGTCCCCAAGGCTGCGTGAGATAGAAGTCCGGCGTCTCCAGAGCCGGGATGTGGAAGGAGGGGTAGGTGCCAAGGAGCAGGCGACTGATATGGGTCGCAAAGGCGGTCGCCGTAGCCACGACCACGAGGTTGCGGGCGTTGACGGAGACCAGCAGCAGCTCGACGGCGAACACGACGCCGCCGAGCGGTGCATTGAAGGTGGCGGCGATGCCGGCGCCGGCACCGGCGGCGATCAGCACGATCCTGTCCTGGGTCCGCATCGGGATGATCTCGCCGAGCGTCGAGCCGAACGCCGAGCCGATCTGAACGATCGGTCCCTCGCGTCCGACCGAGCCGCCGCTGCCGATCGAGATCGCCGAGGCCAGCGACTTCACGACCGCGACCCGCGCCCGGATCCGCCCCTGGTGGTAGTGGATGGCGTCCATCACCTCCGGGACGCCGTGCCCTTTGGCCTCGGGGGCAAAATTCTTGACCAGCCACGCGACCGCCAGCGCGCCCGCGACCGGGACCAGCACCACGCCTACGCCCCAGGGGCCGAGCGGCGTGTGCGCGTTGGCGTCATAGGCAAACGAGAAGTCGCCGAGGAACAGCACGTTGTGGACCAGCCCGATCAGCATGCGAAAGCCCCAGGCGCCGACTTCGGCGATGGCGCCGGTGACGATCGCCATGACCATCATGAAGAGCAGGCTTCGCTCCGGCGTCTGCGCGCGCACGGCGTGATCGACGGTGTCCATCCGATACCTCTGCTTTGCGTTGGCCGTCCGCTGCCAAGAGCGGGGATAGCCGATCGGGCGGGCGCCGCAAACCGGTTTAGCTCGGCCGGCCGGTCTTTCCGCCCGCGCAGTCTCGTTGGCACGATTGACGGGGTTGCAGCCATTGGCCTCCGGGCCAACCATGACCACCTCGCCGCGCACGACCTCGGCGAGCCTCGCCGAGCGCCGCGAGAATTGCGATCGACTGATGCCGCTATGGTTGATCAATTTCTACTGCTAACTACCTTGCGTTGATCACGGAACTTGCCTGGCAGCCCGCTGCGCCGTACCTCGAAGCTCGACCACCGGCGGTACCCCGTCGCGACCAGGAGAAATCACCCATGGCGAAGCCGCAGAAGCCTTACCGCCACCGGACCATCGGCAACCACGCGCTGCATCCCGAAACGCTGATGATGAGCTACGGCTACGACCCGAAGCTCTCGGAGGGCTCGGTCAAATGCCCGGTCTTCCAGACCTCGACCTTCGTGTTCGAGCGCGCCGCGGCGGGCAAGGCGTTTTTCGAGGTTGCCTATGGCCTGCGCGACCAGCGGCCGGCCGAGGAGCCGGGGCTGATCTATTCGCGGATCAACAACCCGGATCTGGAAATCCTCGAGGATCGGCTCGGGCTCTGGGACGGGGCGGAATCGAGCCTGGTGTTCTCGAGCGGCATGGCCGCGATCTCGACCACGCTCTGGACCTTTTTGCGCCCGGGCGACGTCATTTTGCACAGCGGGCCGCTCTATGGTGGCACCGAGTTCCTGATCCAGAACATCCTGCCCCAGTTCGGCATCAAGCCGGAGGAGTTCGGCGCCGGCGGCGCCGGCCGGTCGCTCGAGCAGGCGGTCAAGGCGGCCAACCAGTCGGGCCCGGTCGGCGCGATCCTGCTCGAGACCCCGGCCAACCCGACCAACGCGCTGGTCGACATCGCGCACTGCGCCGAGATCGCCAAGCGCCTGCCGGGGAAGTCCGGCGGCCGGCCGCCTTTGATCGTCGACAACACCTTCTTGGGCCCCCTCTGGCAGCAGCCGCTCGCCCAGGGCGCCGACCTCGTGGTCTATTCGCTGACCAAATACGTCGGCGGCCACAGCGACGTGATCGCCGGCGCCTGCCTCGGCGCCGAGGCGCGCCTGGCGCCTGTGCGCGGCATGCGCACGATCCTCGGCACGATGTCCGACCCGCACACCGGCTGGCTCCTGATGCGCAGCCTCGAGACGCTGAAATTGCGCATGACCAGCGCCATGAAGAACGCCCGTTACATCGCCGAGTTTCTGCACGAGCACCCCAAGGTCAAGCAGGTGCACTACCTGGGTTTCCTTGCCGAGGACCACCCGGACTTCGAGCTCTACCGGCGCCAGTGCAAGGCGCCCGGCTCGACCTTCGCCTTCGAGGTCCACGGCGGCGAGCCCGAGGCCTTCCGGCTCCTCGACGCGCTCAAGCTGGTCCGTCTGGCCGTCAGCCTCGGGGGTACGGAAAGCCTGGCCGAGCACCCGGCGAGCATGACCCACTCCGACATCCCGCCCGAGCGCCAGGTCGAGCTCGGCATCACGCCCGCCATGGTCCGCCTGTCGGTCGGCGTCGAGCACCCCGAAGACCTGATCGCCGACCTCGCCCAGGCCCTCGATGCGGTCTGAAGCCGGTCGCCCCGGATTGATTTTCGATCAAGCGGGACTCTCGGCCCTGATCCGTAAAGCCGGCGACCCGTCCCTTCCGGATGCTCGGATCAACTGTTCTCGAGTTCGGTGCCCAAGACCTCGGTCAACGATCGGTCGACGCCCATGCAATCGCATGCCGGCTTGGTTGAGCATGATAGAGACGATACTCGATTCCTGACACTGAATTGATCCGATCAACTACTTGGCAATGCGCCACAAGTGTGCGCTTGCCAATTGGGACATGGCGCATCGGTGGCGCATCTTGATCTTCGAGTGTAGCGTGCTTCGACTGTGGCTGGTCGTCGCGACCGATCGGCCCGAGAGGTTGACTTCTCAATCCATGGACTCGATTGATTTTCTCAATCTCTGCTGTATAATAATTGGTGTTCTATGTCAGTATGTTGCATAAGAATTATGAAGCGGCGATCGAGGTCGGATTCTGGAGAATTGACTTAACCATCAAGTCAGATTGATGGGCGACAGCGTGCACTCGAGTTCGACAGAAGTGACGCATGGCGCCCATGGCGCTCATGGCAACTTCTCCGGCCTGATCGCTACCTTTTTCCCGGGAACTTGCAGGGCTGTGACGGCGGGGATGGCGCTCCGCTCCGAGCGCGCCTTGGCATCGCGACGGCGGGCCTTCTGCTGCGCTTGCAGGACGACTACGACCTCGCGCAGCAGCGGGCGAGCTTGGGTGACAAGCTGGCCGCGATCGAGCCGGTTCGCGGCGGGTGATGGGGTGCCACCAGCTCACGCCCGGGATGCGGGTGGCGGGGCTGAAGCGCTGGTTCCGGGGTTCTCTGGGACAAAAGGCTCCTGACACGCTCATGACATCTTTCTCCACGCTTGCGGTGCGCCGAGCGCTTCGCCGCCCGCCTGACCAGGCCGGCGTCGACCGGCACCCGCCGGCCCGAGACCCGGCCGCGCCGCCGATCGATCAGACCTTCCGCTCCCTCGGCCTGGTAGCGGTCGCGCAGCCGGCGGAGGTGGCGTTCGCTCGTCCCCAGCACCGCCGCCGCCTCGCCACA
This sequence comes from uncultured Alphaproteobacteria bacterium, assembly GCA_963757395.1. Classification (GTDB taxonomy): domain Bacteria; phylum Pseudomonadota; class Alphaproteobacteria; order Geminicoccales; family Geminicoccaceae; genus DATAOG01. Next base: position 439,555 of record CAVWRK010000013.1, on the reverse strand, counting down.
GCTCAATGCCCCGCTCCGCCATCGACCGGTCGCCTCAACGATCCGAGCCACCCGAACCTCCGCCAGCACGCGACCTCCCCGATTCTCATGAACCGGACAGATCGTGCGCTACCAAACCCGGACACACCTCGTGCTACGGACAAGATCGAGCTCTCCGGTTGACTACCGCGTTCATCGGCGCTATCGTACAGTGTGAGAGTGGTATAGGATTGCCAGACTATTGGAGGAAAACTCGTGCTTCGAAATGCCGTCATCCTTATTACCATCGCCGTTCTCGCTGCCGGATGTATGACCAAGTCTTCCGAGACTAAATCAGCGCACGACGGAAAGGAATTGGTCTACACCGTTGAGAAACAAATACGGTGCACCGTCCATCAACAGGTGGACTGCGACATTTCCAGCACATTGGGTATCAGACACATAACGGTCACCCTGCACACGGCCGCTAGCGACAAGAAGGCCGTAGACCAAAATTACCGTTGCGTCAGAAAAATCTCGCTGCAATGGGACCCAGTTGTGCCGTATTCGTCAATGAAAATAGACGAATGCAAGTCAACGACGATGCCGTCGAATTTCGCGGTCGCTGTTTACGGGAACAACGAGATGAGGCGCGTGCTCGTGGGTACAGCGGACTATGCCGGCGTGCCGACAGTAGCGAAGAGCCATTGGGGTTGTGGCCCGGAGAGCTCGACGCCTTTTTTGCCCTGTAACATCCTGCAAGGTTTCTGTGCCTTGGCGGGCGGTAATTACAACCCGGAGGAATCACCGACCCCCGCGGATCCGAGCCACCCCCCGTCAGAACCCAGCGCCAGTTGCGAGCTGCCGGAATGGCCGCAAGAACCGGCAGAACCGGGGCTCCCTCACGGATAATCCGGATTTGGGTCAGGAACAGTTCCTGACCCGTTCCTGACACCGTTTTTCCTTTTTTTTCGCGGATAGTCGTGCGGACCTCGCGCAGCAGCGGGCGTGCTTGGTTGACAAGCTGGCCCCGATCGAGCCGGTTCGCGGCCGGTGATGGGTGCCACCAGCTCACGCCCGGGATGCGGGCCGCGCGCAAAAAGGGTGCTCGCCGCGGGCTGAGGCGCCGGTTCGGGGGGGGTAGGGCAAAAGGTTCCTGACACCTTTTTCCTCCTGACACCTTTTTCCTTGCCAAAGAGCCCAGACTGGCCAAGGCCGCCCTCTACGCCAGGCTGATCCTCGCGGTGCTCTGCGAGAGCCTGGTCGGCCACGTCCTCGCCCGTGTCAGGAACCATAGTCGCTAAGATAAGGGGAGAGGATAGCGATCGAGCTGGCGAGGTCGGTGCCGGCGGGGCTCGTTGAGGTGACGATGGCTGGTGGCGAGGCGGGTGAGCAGGCGGGCGATCGTGGGGAAGGCGAGGAGCACCGCCTTGAGGCGCTCAAGCGCGAGGCGGGTCAGCCGCCAGAGGGACTGGTCGTGACCTGAGATCCGGCAGCCGGAACGGAACGCCATCCGGCGGTTTCGTGACGGGTGGACGGGAAAGGTCCGACACAATCGATAGTTAAAGATTGACGCCGAAGGCTATACTTTATCTCCTGCTGACAACGCTTGTCTGCTGCGGAGCGGATCAGGGAAGGCTGACAGCTTGATTCCACGCCCAGGAGATAGCGGCGGAGCCGGCAAAGCTCCCGATCACAGTGGACGTCTCAGGCTTGTATTCTTTTAGACATGATCCGACTTGGTATATTTTCGCTACACGAACCTGACGCTCCGCCGGACACGCCATCCGGTTGTCACGGAACGGCCGTACTAGTCTGACCTTCCTGAAGCTGGGGAGCAAAAATGTCAGGAGCCACCGCGTCACTACGGCGAAATGAAGCGGCCGAGGCAAAGGATGTCAGCGACCAATTGCCGGGCGGTCGGGAAGTGTACGACCTTTCCCCGTGAGCGGAATGGTGCAGGAACCAATTGACGGCAACCGTGACGGCAACTCGGACTGGCTGCCTGATCCGGCAGCCAGTTGCCAGTGATCCGGTCGAGGTCGTAGGGGCAGGCGTCGGGAAGCTGCTGGGCGGCTTCGGTCTCGCCGTGGTCGGTGAGCGCGCCGGCGGCGAGGTCGTGGGCGTCGGCGTAGAGCGCGGGAAGCTCGGCTTCGAGCTCGCGGCGGAGCGTCGGGGTCAAGGCGCGCCTGAGCTTGACCCGCTGCGTGCGGACCGTCTGCCGCCAGCCGGGCCGCGAATAGGTCGCCGGCGCATGCTGGAGCTTGAGCAGGTGCTCGATGATGGTGATTGTGCGGTTGCGGACCGATCTGCCGAGCGAGGCGCCCACGTCCTCGATCTCCTCGATCAGATGCTCGAGGTCGACCTCATCGAACCGGCGGGCGCGCAGCAGGTCGGCCTGCGCCTTCGACCAGGCGTAGATGTCGCGGTCGTAGTCATGGTCCGGCCGAGCCGGAGCTTGAACCCGAGTGGCCACGAACGACCTCCGTCAGCGTCGGCTGCACCATCATGTCGTGGCGATCGCGCGTCTGACAAGCAAAAGGGGCGGCCGGAGCCGCCCCTTGCGACGCGGAAGAAAGAAGTTCGGCCTGCAGCCTGCCTCAGGCGCCGCCTTTGAGTTGGTAGGCGGTGCCCCAGCCCCAGGCGCCGGAGCCGAAGCCGCGGGCGACCACGCGCTCGCGGTAGATGTTGGAGACCACGTCGCCATCGCCGGCGAGGAGGGCCTTGGTCGCGCACATCTCGGCGCACAAGGGGAGCTTGCCTTCGGCCAGGCGGTTGCGGCCGTATTTCTGGAACTCGGCCTCGCTGTTGTCGGCTTCCGGGCCGCCGCCGCAGAAGGTGCATTTGTCCATCTTGCCGCGGGAGCCGAAGTTGCCGGCCTGGGGATACTGCGGGGCGCCGAACGGGCAGGCGTAGAAGCAGTAGCCGCAGCCGATGCACAGGTCCTTGGAGTGCAGGACCACGCCCTGCTCGGTCTGGTAGATGCAGTCGACCGGGCAGACCGCGATGCAGGGCGCGTCCGAGCAGTGCATGCAGGCGACCGAGATCGAGCGCTCGCCGGGCACGCCGTCGCTGATCGTGACCACGCGCCGGCGGTTGATGCCCCAGGGCACGCCGTTCTCGTTCTTACACGCGGTGACGCAGGCGTTGCATTCGATGCAGCGCTCGGCATCGCAGAGGAACTTCATCCGGGCCATGGTTCGCGCTCCCTCACGCCGCTTCGATGCGGCAAAGCGTGGTCTTGGTCTCCTGCATCTGGGTGACCGAGTTGTAGCCGTAGGTCTGGGCGGTGTTGGTCGATTCGCCGAGCACGAACGGATCGGCGCCCTGCGGGTACTTGCTGCGCAGGTCGGCGCCCTCGTACCAGCCGCCGAAGTGGAACGGCATGAAGGCGACCCCTCGGCCGACCCGGTCGGTCAGCATGGCCATGACCTTGACCTTGCCGCCCTCGGGGCCGAGCACCCAGACCATCTGGCGGTCGCGCAGGCCGAGGTTGTTGGCATCGAACGGGTTGACCTCGACGAACATGTCCTGCTGGAGCTCGGCGAGCCAGGGGTTGGAGCGGGTCTCGTCGCCGCCGCCCTCGTACTCGACCAGCCGGCCCGAGGTCAGGATGATCGGGAAGTCCTTGGAGAAGTCCTTCTTCTGGATCGAGGCGTAGAGCACCGGCACGCGGCCGAGCGTTGGTGTCCTCGTAGGTCGGGTAGTCGGCGACCAGGTCGCGGCGCGGGGTGTAGAGCGGCTCGCGGTGGATCGGCACCGGGTCGGGGAAGGTCCAGACCACGGAGCGCGCCTTGGCGTTGCCGTAGGGGGCGCAGCCGTGCTTGATCGCGACCCGCTGGATGCCGCCCGAGAGGTCGGTCTTCCAGTTGGTGGCATCGCCCGCGACCTTGGCGATCGCGGCCTGCTCGTCGTCGGAGAGATCACCGTCCCAGCCGAGCTTCTTGAGCATCGCCATCGTGAACTCGGGGTAGCCGTCCTCGATCTCGGAGCCGACCGGCCAGGAGCCCTCGGCGAGCAGGTTCTGGCCGTTGCGCTCGACCCCGTAAGCGGGCGCGAAAGCCCATGCCGCCTTCGGCGACCGTCTTCGAGGTGTCGTAGAGGATCGGGCTGCCCGGGTGCTTCATCTCGGGCGTGCCCCAGCAGGGCCAGGGCAGGCCGTAGTACTCGCCGTCGCACGGGCCGCCGACCGCCTGCAGCGTCGTCTTGTCGAAGGTCTGCTGGTTGGCCATGTGCAGCTTGAGCCGCTCCGGCGAGATCCCGGTGTAACCGATCGTCCAGGTGCCGCGATTGACCTCGCGCAGGATGTCCTCGACCACCGGCTCCTCGCCCTTGACCTCGATATTCTTGAACATCGGGTCGGCGAACCCGAGCTTCTTGGCGAGCAGGTAGAGGACCACGTGGTCGGGCTTGGACTCGAACAGGGGCTCGATCACCTTGTCGCGCCACTGCACCGAGCGGTTGGACGCGGTCGCCGAGCCGGAGGTCTCGAACTGGGTCGAGGCCGGCAGCAGGTAGACGCCGTCCTTGCGGTCGTGGAGCACCGCCGAGACGGTCGGGTAGGGATCGATCACGACCAGCAGGTCGAGCTGCTCCATCGCCTTCTTGAGGTCGGGCTGGCGGACCTGCGAGTTGGGCGCGTGGCCCATGTAGATCGAGCGCGTGGATGTTGCTCGGCTGATCGAGGTTCTCCTTGGCCTCGAGCACGCCGTCGAACCAGCGCGATTCGGGGATGCCGGCCTTCTCCATCAGGTCCTTGGAGCCGAAGCCCTTGAGCAGTCGTCGTAGGGCACGTCCCAGACCCGCGCCCAGTGCTTCCAGGCGCCCTCGGTCAGGCCGTAGTAGCCCGGCAGGTTGTCCGGCAGGTTGCCGAGGTCGGTGGCACCCTGGACGTTGTCGTGGCCGCGGAAGATGTTGGTGCCGCCGCCGGACACGCCGACGTTGCCGAGCGCCAGCTGCAGGATGCAGTAGGCGCGGGTGTTGTTGTTGCCGCTGGTGTGCTGGGTGCCGCCCATGCACCAGACCAGCGTGCCCGGGCGGTTGTTGGCCATGATCATGGCCACCCGCTTGACCTGCGAGCCGGGCACGCCGGTCACCCGCTCGACCTCCTCGGGCGTCCACTTGGCGACCTCGTCCCGGATCTGGTCCATGCCCCAGACCCGCTCGCGGATGTAGTCCTTGTCCTCCCAGCCGTTCTCGAAGATGTGCCAGAGGATGCCCCAGACGAGCGCGACGTCGGTGCCCGAGCGGAAGCGGACGTACTCGTCGGCGTGCGCCGCGGTCCGGGTGAAGCGCGGGTCGCAGACGATCAGGGGCGCGTTGTTCTGCTCCTTGGCGCGCAGGATGTGGACCATCGCGACCGGATGCGCCTCGGCGGCGTTCGAGCCGATGAACAGCATCGCCCGCGACTTGTGGATGTCGTTGTAGGAGTTGGTCATCGCGCCATAGCCCCAGGTGTTGGCGACACCTGCGACCGTGGTCGAATGACAGATGCGCGCCTGGTTGTCGCAATTGTTCGTGCCCCAGAAGGCCGCGAACTTGCGGTACAGATAGGCGCCCTCGTTGCTGTGCTTGGAGCCGCCGATCCAATAGACGGCATCGGGGCCGTTGGCCTCGCGGATCTCGAGCAGCTTGTCGCCGATCTCGTTGATCGCCTGGTCCCAGGGGATCTTCTGGTATTTGCCGTCGACCAGCTTCATCGGGTACTTGAGGCGCCGCTCGCCGTGGCCATGCTCGCGCACCGAGGCGCCCTTGGCGCAATGGCCGCCGAGATTGAACGGGCTGTCGAAGCCCGGCTCCTGGCCGATCCAGACGCCGTTCTCGACCTCGGCGATCACCGTGCAGCCGACCGAGCAATGGGTGCAGACGCTCTTGACCTGCTTGACCGCGCTCGGCGGCGGCCGAGGTCTGCGCCTGCGCCCGGGTGACCATGCCGCCGCCGGCGAGCGAGACGGCGGCGAGGCCGCTCGCGGCCAGGCCGGAACGGTTGAGGAAGGTCCGGCGATCGAGCATGCCGCCGGTCGGTCCCGCCGGCAGCGTCGACCGGCGTGCGCCGGTGAAGGCTCCGCTCGTCTTCTTTCGCAGCATGATGGCTCTCCCCTTGGGAGCTTAAGGACGGGTCGCGGCCGACCGCTCAGAAGCGGGCGAGCTCGTACACCTTCCGGACGTGGGCGGTCTCGCGATAGCCCTGGCCCTGCGGCTCGGGCTCGGCCGCCTGCGCCGCGCGCTGGCCCTCGCCAGCGACCGCGGCCACGGTGCCGGCGACCGCCCCCAGGCTCGCGAGCTTGAGGAACTGGCGGCGTCCGCCCGCCTTGGCGTCCTGATCGCTCGACATGGCTCTCACCTTTCGCTGCCGTTCTGTCTGCCCGGTGGTCGGCAAGCCGGCCGCCGGCTCCATCCTCAGTCGGTCATCGCAAATGCGGTCGTCTCGATCGCCATGAAGGCGCGGCCGACCGCACCCGACCGGCGCGTACAGCATCGCCGCGCTGCGCCGTCTCGAGATCGGCGAAGAACTGCGCCGCCCAGGGGGCGAGATGGCGCTCGAAGAAGCGCCGCTGCGCGCTCAGCGCGGCCGGGGCGCCGAAGCTGCCCTCGATCAGGCCGGCCATCATCTCGCAAAGCGCTGCGATGTGGTCCTCGGGCTCCTTGACCTCGGCGACCCGCGCGATGCCGAGCTCGGCCATCTCGCCGCGCAGCCGCGCGAGCGGCTTCTCGTTCAGGAACCCGGTCAGATAGTAGGAGGCGTAGGGTACGAGCTCGCCGCGACCGATGCCGATGAAGAGATCGAAGTACTCCTCGGTGGCCGCCGCCGGCGTGGCGCGTGCCGCCTCGGCGCGCGAGCGCTCCGGAAACCCTGGCCGAGCGCCGTCTCGTCGCCCTTCGAGATCGGCCGCGACGTCGAGCAACGCCTGGTCGGGCGGCGCCGCGAGCAGCCGCGCCAGCAAGCGATAGACCTGCGCCCGCAGCACGTCCTCGGAATCAAGCGTCGCCGCGACCCCTACCCGGACTGGCGCAGATGCTGGGTCGAGCCGCACCGTTCCCAACTGCCTCTCTGATCTGTACCTTTTGGTTATTGTAGTTCGAAACTACTCCGGGGCGCCGCGGGATGCAAGCGGTCGGACCTTGGGGGATGTTTTAGGCAGCATTGATATTTTTCTCTCATCCCGGTCATTGCTCTGTAAAAAACACTCAATTATGCTAATCTGGTGCTTGGGCGACTCAGGGTTGCTTCAGCGGCGATCGCGGCGTCGGGCCGACAGCGTCGTCGGCCGCCCCGTCGACGACCGCGGTCTCAGCGGCGTCGGCCTCGATCACTGCGGGTCCGCCGCCCGCGGCATCGCCGCTGTCCGGAGCCGCGCCCGGCAGCGCATTCGGCGGTTGCGCGGCTTCGGCCTCGATCCGATCGAGCATGCCGCGGCCGACCTGATAGGCGGTGCGCACGACCTCCTTGACCATGCCGATCTTGGAGTAGTCCTCGCCGTACTCGACCAGGCCGTCGAGGTTGGCGAACACCGGGTCGCTCCGCCACAGGCGCTGGAGCGCCCGGTTGCGCAGCTCCCGCGGCACGCCCTGCCGCAGAAAGGCGGTGAAGTCGGACTGGTAGGTCAGGCTCTCGATGTCGGGCAGCGTGGCGGGATCGAACTCCGGGTCCGGAGCATCGCCAGGCTCCGGCGCCGGTTCCGTGGCCGGGGCCTCCAGCGCAGGCTCGAGCGGGTTGTCGAGGGCGCGGGCTTCGCTCTTGCGGCGCGACCAGCGACGGACGAAGCTCTCATCGGTCATCGGGATTTCCGGTCACGGTCGCGGGCGGCGCGGCGCCGGCGGGCCGGTCCAGGGGCTCGGCGCTGGCGCCGAGGGTCGGGCCCTTGCTGCGCTTGCGCTTGACGAACGGCCGCTCGACGTGGTGGCGGGCGACGAACGCCTGCAGCCAGGCGACCACCGGGGCCGGCATCGGCACGCCCTCGACGATCTCCTCGCCGCTTGACAGATAGCCCTCGGCCTCGATGGGCGAGGCGGTGATCAGCAACGGTCGGAAGGGGTAGGGCCCGGGCTCGGTCGCCGGCCGCAGCACGACATAGACCCGGGGCAGCGGCTGCGCGAGGTTGATCAGATAGGCCTCGGTCTCGGCCCGGTGCAGCTCGAGCTGCAGGTTGGCGGCGTGATACTGCGTCCAGGTCGCGCCGTGCACCAGCTCGCGCCAGTCGGCGTCGACCGCCGGCGCCCCGATCAGCACCGAGACCGGGCGCCAGCCCCAGTCCTGCCAGGGGCTGCTGCTCCGCCGCCGCTCGACCACGACGCCGAGCGCCATCCGCGCGCTCCGTTCCATGGACGGGGAGTTTACGCCAAGCAGCGCAAAAGACCAGCCCGGGCCGGCCGCTCCGAAGCTCGCCCGGCCGGGCGCGCTTGCCAACTGAGACATACCAGGGGGCGGGGCGATCGAACCGATCAGGTGGAGACGGCGCTCTGTGATCAGGCCGTGGTCGCAGCTGGGCTCGAGGCGTTGGCCGGCGCCGGCGCCGAACGCCTGGTCGAATCTTGCAGGAAGAGCGGCTCAACCACCTGCGGGCCTTGCCGGCGCGTAGCCCGAGAAGCAGACGATCGGGCTGACACGAAACCGCCGAATTGGTCGGATCAGATCACGACCAGGCGCACCGGCACGTTGTTGCGCGTGGCGTTGGAATAGGGGCAGACCTGATGCGCCTTCGCGACCAGGCGCTCGGCGTCCGCGCGCGGGATGCCCGGAAGCGCGATGTCGAGCTGGATGTCGAGGCCGAAGCCGCCCTCGGAGCGCGGCCCGATCCCAACCGTCGCGGTCACGGTGGTGTCGGCCGGCACCTTCTGCCCGTCCTGGCTGCCGACGAGCTTGATCGCGCCGAGAAAGCAGGCCGAATAGCCGGCGGCGAACAGCTGCTCGGGATTGTTGCCGGCACCGCCCGGCCCGCCCAGCTCCTTGGGCGTGGTGAGCTCGACGTCGAGGCTGCCATCGGCGGTCGCGGCATGGCCGTCGCGGCCCCCGGTCGCGCTCGCCTGGGTCGAGTACAGAACCTTGGTCGGCATCGCGATCTCCTTGACAGCGGTGGCGCAGCCGGCGCCGGTCCCCCGGGGCCGAGGCCCGCAAGCTGGTATACTCCTGGCCGTTGGTCGGTGCCACGGCCTCGGGCCCGGGCACCGTGCAGGAAGGACACCGTCTCTCTACGGCAGCGACCCAGGGCCCCCCCTCTACAGATGACCGGCGAACACGGGCTGACCAGGCCCCTCGCCCCGTAAAGTTGCTTCTCTCATCTATTGAGCGCCTGCGGACCGCTGACGAACCGATTGCCCCGAACGTAGACTCGCAGCGGACTGTCGGCTGCGCGCGTAATGCCGATCCGTCGGCTCTGCCCGATTTCGTCCGCCGGCTGACCGTCAGATCCGAGCCACAGCGGGCCGGCCCGACAGAGGTCGATCCCGTCCAGCCGGCGATCGATCGCCAAGGCTGCGCAGAGCCGTCCTGGGCCCCGCGCCAGGTCTCGCAGCCGCTCGGTGCCGCGATTTCGCTCCATGACCCTGATGCCAACGGTCGGCTCGATCGCCCTGATCAGGACGCCAGCACCCACGCCGGACCTCTCGCTCGAGACGTTCAGCATGAACCAGCTGCCATAGGCGAGATAGACATAGGCATGCCCGCGCTCGAGGAACAGCGTCCGATTGCGCGGCGTGGGGCCTCGATAAGCGTGACCCGCGGGGTCGCCGATGCCATAGGCCTCGGTCTCGACGATGCGGCCGCCCGCCACGCCTTCGGCCAGCATCCGCACGAGCATCTTGCCGATCAGAAAACGAGCGAGCTCAGCAGTATCGACGGGCATCTCGGCCCGGTCCAGCACGCACGGGCGCACGGCCGCCCCGCCGATCTCATCCCATTCGCTCAACCCATTGCGCCCGTGAAGGTCCGGGCTCGAACGGGTCGGCAAAGTATTGGGTCTCGCGGGCCACCTTGCCATCCAGGAACTCCATGACGCTCACCGAATAGGACGGCCGGCCGTCATACGCGAGGATGAATTCCGTGACCCAGAAGTCGCCCGTGCCGACGATGCGGCGCACCGTGAAGCGCTTCGAGCTCGGCTGCGCGACGCGCGAGGCCTGGATGTTGTGCCGGCCCCTGATGCGCTCGCCCGATTGCGGATACTCGAGCAGCGCGTCCTCTCGGTAGATCTCGTGCTCGACATCGAAGTCATTGGCGTCCGAGGTGGCCCAGTGGCGACTGAGCGCCTCGCGAATCTCACTCTCATCCATGCTGCCCGTTCCCGGCCATTGCGGCCCGGCCGCTCCCTGCCATCGCACATCGGCCGCCCACGCGAACCCGATCACGAACGCCCTGGCGAAGGGCAACATGGACCAGCCGACATGTCCCAGATAGGCGGCCCAGCTCGACCGTCACGAGGGGTCAGGGAAAAGGCGTCAGCGACTGTGTTGGGAGTGCCGGCTCGGTCGCTTCAGGACCCGCCAGACGGCGCGATCGGTCCCAGGGGCATGACCAGGAGGCTGCGCAGACGCTCGCGCATGCCCTGGGGCATCTCGGCAGCCTGCGGGCAGGATCTCGGCCTGGCGGCGTCGTCGGGCCCGACACCGGCGACCTCGCCGATATCCAAGGCGGCGCGCAACAGGTTCAAGGCGACCTTCTTGTGGAAGCGGGTCACCTCGCCGATGACGTCCTTGTCCCAAAGGACCCGAGTTGCCAGCCCCTGGAGTTGAGGGGGCGGCGCCCCCGGATCGCACACCAGCCCGCTCAACAGAGCGGCGAGCCGGTTCTCGTAGGCGATCTGATCGAGAGGATGGATTGAGCCACTGTCGCCCTCCGGCCCGGCCGATGGCAGGGCTTCGGGGGCGATCTGGCGCCACAGCCTGGCCGGCTGATCCTTGATGGCCGCTTCGTCATAGGCCGGCTCGCCCTGCACGTCCTCGAGGTTCGCCCAACCGAAGAATGGCCGGTCTCTCGGCTCGCTGCCCAAGTGGGCGCCCTCGAGCACGGCGGCGCGAAGATCCGCACCCGCCAAATCGGCACCCGCAAGTTTGACATCGGACAAGCGCGCCTGCGCCAGGTAGGCGCCGTCGACGCGCGCGTCTTTGAGGTTGGCGCCATCCAGCCGGGCCTTCAGGAGCATCGCCATCCGCAGGTCGGCCGCCTCCAGGTCGGCGTTGCGAAGCCAGGCGCAGGACAAGTTGGCACCGTCCAGTCGGGCGTCGTTGAGCTTGGCGTCATCCAGGCGCGCCCCCCAGAGGTTGGCGCCCTGGAGATCGCTGTGGGTCAGGTTGCTACCGCTCAGATCAGCCTCGTTGAGCCCCGCGCCCGCCAGCTTCGCAAAGCGGAGGTCGACGTGCTCCATCCTGGTTTTCCAGAAGTTGGTATTGCGCAGATCGGCGTTCTGGAGCGTCGCGTTGCTGAGACGGGTGCGGCAGAACGCCTGCCCCCCGACCTCGACCTGCAACGCCCGGTCACAGCCGTCGTACTCCGTGACCGGGATGTCTGCGGCCTGCGCATGGCGGAGGTTCGCGAACGCCAGGTCTGCGCCCAACAGATCGGCGCCGCGCAAGTCCGCCTTGCGCAGGTCGCTGCGGAAGAACTCCGCGAACCGGAGGTCGCGCCCTTTGAGATCGAGCCCGCGCCCGATCTGGTCCCAGGCCTCATCTTCCCCAAGATCGCCGATGGCTGCGGCAGAGGGTTCGGCAAGCACCAGCTTCGCGTTGCGCACCCTCAGGTTCCGCCGCATGTTCAGCGGGGTGGTCGGGGCTTCGAACAGGAGATAGCTGAGGCAATAGTCGATCCGGGGTGGTGCCGTGATCAGCGCGACGGGAAGCTGCACGCGCTCGAAGTAGCGCCAGAACATCCAGGGCTGGCAGGTTGCGCTGGCGTCCGGATACGAGATTGGCCCGGCGTACGTGACCTCGGCTCCGTCGATGAGCGCGCCATCCTTGCAGGCATCGCCCGAGCTGACCTGCGCCGGGGGGGCGGACTCCGGGATCGTCACGATCAACAGGACGAAGACCACGGTGACCACGCTGATCACAAGAAGACGGAGATGGCGACCGAGGCGCCCCGGGAAGCGGCCGGCTTCGTCTCCGGCCCAGGGTACCAGCCTTCCGACCACAACGTTCGCCGTCGAGGAGCTTTGCCGCCTCGCCTCGAGACGGGCCGCAGCCAGGGAGCGGCGCAGCGCCTCGCTCCAGCGGCGCGGCAACGGGCCCGCCTCGTCGACCTTGGGCGGCGCCGGCGCCTGCACGATCCGGGGCCACAGCAGCCAGATCAGAAGCAGATCGGCAAAGATCAACCCGCGATGCCACCACGTGACCCCGTCGCTGTGATAGGGCAGGAAGCGCACCTGGACGAAGATCAAAATCCCGATCGGCAACAGGATCAGGGAGATCGCGAACGCGAGATAGGTCATGCCGAACGAGGTGCCGCGGCGATCACTGAACAGGAACTGGCCGATGATCGAAGCGGGCAGCAGGGCGCGCTCGAGCTGCCGTTCCTCGTCCGAGGCGATCGCCTGAATGGCGGCTCGCAGCCGCTGGACATGGCCCGCGACCAGGCTGAGCTGGAGCAGAAGGTTGGCGTGCATGAGCACGAACAGAGCCGGGACCAGGACGTAAAAGCCCATGATCGGCAGGCCGACGCCGAGGCCGGGCATGGTCACCATGCTGCCCTTGAGGAGCTCCTCGTGGGTCGTCGAGCCGACCACCACCGCGAGGTAGAGGCCGAAGACCGCAAAGCGCAGGTACGAGCCCTGGGCGTCGGCGGCGGCGGCATCGGCGGCATTGCGAAGCCGATCTACGGGCATGGTGTCTGCAGTCTCGTGGTTCGGCGGCAGCGGCCGCCCTGGTTGCGGTCAATGCGAAGCTACAGATTGCATCCTCTAGCAGATCTGTCGCCTTGGCGGTGTGATGGAATGCAGCAAGCCGGCCGTGACGCGACATGCGCCGGCCGTGCCTGTGCCGTCAGCCGAGCGCGGGCTGCTACTTGCGCCGGCGCTGCAGGTCAGGACGGGGTGTACACAGGCCGAAGGCATGCTCGTCATGGAGTTCAAGCGGACCATGCTGATCTCCAAGAGCGGCCACGCGGGCAACTTCCTCGGGGCTCAGTCGGCCGGGGTGTGACCGGCGGCCCATCATGACCGCGCAGCCGGCGGTTGCTCCGGCCGGAGCGGCAGCAGAACAGCCTCGAGGCGATGCATATCCATGGCGGCGATGGCTATTCCAGGCAGATGCCGATACGTCGCCAGGCGGATACTGCGCACTTGCATAAATCCGGACTTCATCTGATAATCCGGTATCCCAGACTGTGGTCAGCAGTCATCACGGCCGGGGAGGCAAGGATGCATCAACAGCGGGGGATCTAAGGGTTGGCAACTGACTTAGATTCGGAGCGAATCCATGAGTGGTTCGCCTGTGTCAGAGATGTCCTCGAGCGCGTCGTCACGGGCGGCAGCACAGCCACCGGCCTTGCCGCGTCACCCTGGAATTGGCCCGCCGCCCATTCCCGCAAACTTTGACCCACGCGGCGTTCCGACACCGCCTACGGTCGATTCTGCGAAATCGACCGTCAAGAAATCCGGTCGCTGGGTCTACGTATTCGGCGTCTTGGTTTTTTTGGCCTACGGGGTCTGGATGATGGGCCCCTACTTGCGCTCGGTGATCGTGCGCGACGCCGCCGTTACGTCCTGGTCGAATGTGGCCACGTCCCCGATTGACGGAGAGGTGGAGTTGACGCCCCTCTCGGTCAACCACGTGGCGGTTGGTTCGAACGGCGTCATTCTGCTGGTCCGAAACGATCGCTTGAGCCGACAGGTTCTGAGCGAGGCGGAGATCCGGGTCGATCTCGCGCGTTCCCGGGGGGACGACCTGCGGGAGTTTCTCAATGAGGTCATGCTGCTGGACAGGGGACGCGCCGATCTCAAGGCTCGATTTGCCGATACCTTTCGCGCCCAGCTCGATGCGGAAATCACAAGCCTCGACCGTAAGATCGGGGTCACCTCCGGCCGGCTGGTCGTGATGCGCAAGATCGTCGCGCGCAACGAAGAGCTCGCGCGCCGCGGCACGGGCTCCGAGGCTGCGGCTGACGAAGGAAGGATGCGGGTATCGGACCAAGAGCTGGAGATCGCCAAGCTACAGGCGGACTTGGACAACGCACTGGTGCGCCGCCAGGCTGCGGATCGAAGCGTTTTCATAACCGTGACCGGCCAGGATCCGGATTGGGTTCGCGGAGAGCGCCTGGAAGTCAAGCTGGAAAAGAAGCAGGCGCGCTTGGAGCTGAGCCAGGCGCAGGCCGATCTGAAGCTGGCGACTACGACTTTGAAGGCGGCGACGCAGGACTTCCAGAGGCTGAGCGAGGGTGCGGTGCGCGCGCCTCCGGGCAGCGTCGTATGGAGGGTATACGTGGGCTCGGGCGCCACGGTACGGGCCGGAACTCCGGTGGCTGAGTGGCTGGACTGCTCGGTCCTCATGATCGATGTGCCGGTTTCGGACGCCGAGGTGTCGCTCATCAGGCCCGGCATGGACGCCGAGGTCGTGTTGGAGGGCGAGTCCGTGACCCGTAGGGCAAGCGTCCTGCTGACCCGCGGTTCGGCATCGACGCTGGCACGGGACGACCTTGTTGCACTCGCCAAGGGACGCCATGACGGCGTGGCTCAAGTCCTGCTGGAGTTCCCAAGTAAACCGGAAGAGTTCAAAGAGTGCCCGGTCGGACGGGCCGCCTATGTCGATTTTCCCGACATTGGACTGATCGACGTGATTCGAGCCCGGCTGCGCCTGTGAACGGATCGAGGGCGCCGACGCCGGAACAAAAGGCGAAAGAGGCTGCGGTTCTCTATACCAGTCTCGCCGACCTGGTAATCGTCTCACTTTTTTTCCTTTTCGCTCTCGTCACGCATTCCCTCACCATGCTCAGCGAGCTGTTTCGGACGGCGCTCATGCTGATCGTCGAGTTCTATTCGCTTTTTATCCTGTTCGCGGTGCATCGGGACCGGCTCCGGAAGTTCCGTTTCGGCATCGGCAAGGTCGAGCAGATCTGCAACCTGGCGATTGGCGCTGCTCTTCTCGCCGGTGGCCTCTGGGTGGCCCATCGGGTCATCGAATCGCTGCTATTCGAGCATATCGCGGCATCGCCGCTGGGGATGGCGACGGCGGCCGTCATCAACGCCATCAACACGCTGGTCAACGGCTTGGGCTGGCTAGCGATGGTGGCCGCGGCCAGAAGCGACGATTCGGTGATCTACAGGGCGCAGTTGCGTGCGAGGACGGTCAAGCTCGTTTCCTCGCTCATTGTTCAGACCACCCTCACCATCGCCGCGCTGGCCAAGGATCCCGTCGTCTCGATCTGGCTCGATGGTGTGGGCGCGACCTTCATCGCGTACATCATGGTTACGGTCGGCCTCAAGATGATATGGGAGTGCGCGCCGGACCTGCTGGACCATCCGATCCCGGACCGCCTGAGAAAACAGATCGACGGGGTCCTCGCGGCGGCCGGGCTTCAACTGGAGGAGATCGTGCGAGTACGGACGCGGCGATCGGGCAGCCTTGCCCAGGTGGAATTGACCGTGGCTCCCGTGCATTGCTTGTCTCTGGCCGATTTCAGGCAACGTGTCAGTCACGTCCAACGGACAATCGAAAGCCATGTCCAGGAGGCTCACGTCGCCATCATCATCGATGCCGGCGGCTAGCTAGACACGGCATTGGAACTGGTCATCTGACAGGGGGAGGAGGCTCCTGATTGTCCGCGGCGCCCGAAAAACGTTCAGATCGGATCGCGGCCTTCACGGGGCCGCGGTGCTCGATTCCGGTGTCGCCATGAGTTGCGAGGTCTCGGTGGACGGAGGAGCGAAGGGGGAGATCTTCTCTAGTGGATCATTAGTCGAAGTGATCCTGCTCCTCGCGATGCTGATCGTGGCCGTCGGGTCTGGGTCGCTTACCCTGCTTGGCGAAACCATCCGCAGTACACTGATCATGATGACCGGGGTCTGGTATTTCGTGGTTCTCGCCAAGGCGGCGAGACATGCAGGGCAACGCTATCAATTTGGCACCGGAAAGCTCGAGCAGGCCGGTAATGTCGCCATTGCTTTGGCGCTTGCGGCGGCGGGCCTGTGGCTCGCCAGCCGGGCATTCGCCCTGATCGCGGTCGGAAAGAGCGAAGCGGAGCCTTTCGCCCTGGCTCTCGCCGCCACGGCGAACGCCGCGCATACCGTTCGAACTGGCTTTTCGGTCTGGGCGCGCTCGGCCGCCAAGGCAGGGAACGGGCAGCCGACCTACGGGGTGCCGTCGCCGGTGAGCAGCTCCCGGTTCGTATCCTTGCTGATCGTGCAAACGGCACTGACCGTGGCGGCAGTTGCCAGGGATCCCGAGGTTGGCCTGGCGGCAGACTGCCTGGGCGCCATCTTCGTGGGTCTGCTGATGACGGCTGCCGGCGTCAGGATGCTCTGGCAGGCGGCGCTGGATCTGATCGATCATCCCCTGCGCGGCAAGGCCGAGGAGGCGATCGCGCAGCTGCTGCTCGAGGAGGGGATTCAGGCAGAAGAGTTGGTTGGCATGCGCTCTCGACGTTCGGGCCGTGATGTGTTCGTCGAGTTGACCATGGACCCGGTGGAGACCGGTTCGTTCGAAGAGGCTCGCCAGCGACTGGCGCACGTGCGCCATGGCCTGGAAGACCGGCTCGGCGGCCTCGATGTCTCGATCAGGCTGCACACGCCGCAGGGTTGACCATCGCGATCCATCGTCCAGCGCCCGACCAGTCAACGCGTCTGTTCGCGGGTGCCAATGATAGTGCTGGGCTGAACAAGAGCGCCTGGCTTGCGACCGATCGCCGCCTGCAACTGGCGCCGGCGTTGCCGGTCGGGGTCGGGAACCGGGCTCGCGGCCAGCAGCGCCTGGGTGTAGGGGTGCTCGGGGCGCTCGAAGATGCGCGCGGTCGGGCCCTGCTCGACGATCCGGCCCTGGTACATGACCAGCACCCGGTCGGCGAAGTCGCGGACCACGGCGAGGTCGTGGGCGATGAACAGGTAGGCGAGGCCGAAGGTGCTCTGCAGCTCGGCGAGCAGCGCGATCACCTGGGCCTGGATCGAGACGTCGAGCGCCGAGACCGCCTCGTCGCAGATGATCAGCTCGGGCTCGAGCGCCAGCGCCCGCGCGATCGCGATCCGCTGGCGCTGGCCGCCCGAGAACTGGTGCGGATAGCGGCGCGCGTGCTCGGGCTGCATGCCGACCTGCAGCGAGCAGCTCGGCGACCCGGTCCTGCCACTTCGCCTTGGGCAGCAGATCTCGGTGGATCGCCCAGGGCTCGGCGATGATCTGCGTGACCGTCATGCGCGGGTTGAGCGAGGCGTAGGGGTCCTGGAACACGACCTGGATCTGGCGGCGCAGGCGCAACAGCTCGGCCGGCGCCAAGCGCGAACAGGTCCCGGCCGCGGTATTCGGCGCAGCCGCCGGTCGGCTCGTCGAGGCGGAGCAGGGTGCGGGCGAGGGTCGACTTGCCGGAGCCGGATTCGCCGACCAGCCCCAGCGTCTCGCCGGCGCAAAGCTCGAAGCTGACGCCGTCGACCGCGCGCAGCACCTCGCCGGTCTTACGGCGCATCATGCCCCTGGTGATCTCATAGTGCTTGGCGAGACCCTCGACGCGCAGCAGCGGGCGACCGCTGTCCGGCGCCGTGACCTCCAAAGTTCGGCCGGCGGGCGCTGCCCGCCCCGGGATGGCGGCCATCAGGCGGCGCGTGTAGGGGTCGGCGGGGGCGTGGAAGACCTGGCGCGCCGGGCCGGTCTCGACGATCTTGCCGGCGTGCATCACCGCGACCCGGTCGGCCATCTCGGCGACCACGCCGAGGTCGTGGGTGATCAGGATCAGGCCCATGCCGGTCTCGGCCTGGAGCTCCTTCGAGCAGCGCCAGGATCTGGGCCTGGACGGTGACGTCGAGGGCGGTGGTCGGCTCGTCGGCGATCAGGACCTCGGGCCGCAGCGCCAGCGCCATCGCGATCATCACCCGCTGGCGCTGGCCGCCCGAGAACTGGTGCGGGTAGTCATGGGCGCGACGCGCGCGGCTCCGGGATGCCGACCCGCTCCAGCAGCTCGACGGCGTCTTTCGCCCGCGGCGCTGCGCGAGGCGGCGCCGTGGGCGCGAAAGCGTCTCGGCGATCTGCCAGCCGACGCTGTAGACCGGGTTCAGATGGGCGAGCGGGTCCTGGAAGATCATCGCGATCTTGCTGGCCGTTGATCCGGCGCCGCGCGGCCGCCGGCATGGTCAGCAGGTCCTGGCCGCGATACAGCACGCGGCCGGCGGTGATCCTGGCCGGGCGGGCTGTCGATCAGGTCCATGATCGCCGCCGCCTGGACGCTCTTGCCCGAGCCGCTCTCGCCGAGGATCGCCAGCACCTCGCCGCGGTCGAGGTGCTAGCCGATGCCGTTGACGGCGTGCACCTTGCCGCCCGCGGTGTCGAACTCGACCGCGAGGTCCTGGACCTCGAGCAGATGCGCCCGGTCTCGCTCATCCTCGCTCGCCCGGCACCTCGAGGCGCCAGCGCTGGACCGGATCGGTCGCGATCCGCACCCAGCTCGAGAGCAGGTTGAGGGCGAGCGTGGTCAGCATGATCGCGAGGCCGGGCCAGAACGCGAGCCACCAGGCGACGGTCAGGTAGTTGCGGCCCTGCGCGACCATCAGGCCCCAGGTGATCTCGGGCGGCTGGATGCCGATGCCGAGGAACGAGAGCGCCGATTCCGCGAGCATCACGAAGGCGAAGTCGAGGGTCGCGACGGTGATCAGGGTCGGCAGCACGATCGGCACGATGTGGCGGAGCACGATCCGGACGGCGCCGGCGCCCATCACCCGGGCCGCCGGCGACGAACATGCGCTCGCGGATCTCGAGCACCTCGGCGCGGGTGGTGCGCAGATAGACCGGGATGCGGGTGACCGCGAGCACCAGGACGAGGTTCGCGACCCGGGGCTCGAACATGTAGAGCACCACGACCGCCAGCAGCAGCGAGGGAAAGCTCATGATGATGTCGGCGAGCCGGAGAATGAGGTTGCCGAGCCAGCCGCCGCGTGTAGCCCGCGATCAGGCCGAGCGTGGCGCCGATCAGCAGCGCCAGCGCGACCGCGGCGGCGGCGACCGCGAGCGTGTTCTGCGCCGCGACGACGATCCGGGCGAGGATGCTGCGGCCGAGCGCGTCGGCGCCGAGGACGTAGAGCCAGCCGTGCTCGAGGGTGAACGGCGGCGCGTTGCGCGCCGCGCAGGTTCATGCCGGTCGCCGCGTCGCCGAGCAGCCAGGGCCCGAGCAGCGCGCAGAGCACCATCAGCAGCAGGTAGAGCGCCGCGACGCAGCGCGAACTTGTCGCGCCAGAGCATGGCCAGCGCCTGGCGCCAGGCTCGCTTCGACCGGCGCCATGGGAAGCGTCTCGGCAGCGCGCGCCATCGGTCATCGCTAGTGCCGGATGCGGGGATCGAGCACCGCGTAGGCGAGGTCGATCAGGATGTTCATGACGAAGATCGCCACCGCGGTGACCAGGATCGAGGCCTGGATCACGGCGAAGTCGCGCTGGATGATCGAATCGATCATCAGCTTGCCGACGCCCGGGAAGCCGAACACGGTCTCGACGATCACCGCGCCATTGACGATCCCGGCCGCCTGGTCGCCCGCGACCGTGATCACCGGCCAGCATCGCGTTGCGCAGCGCGTGGACGAAGATGACGCTCCGCTCGCGCACCCCTTTGGCGCGCGCGGTCTTGACGTAGGCCGACGACAGCGCGGAGATCATCGGCGCCGCGCACCACCTGCACCAAGCAGCCCGAACGGCCGGATCAGCAGCACGGCGATCGGCATGACCCAGTGCCAGGGCGTGCCGGTGCCCGAGGTCGGCAGCCAGCCGAGCGTGACCGCAAACAACAAAATCCCGGTGATCGCGACCCAGAAATCGGGCGCGCTGGCGCCGGCCAGCGAGATCACGCTCGCGATCCGGTCGAACGGCCCCCCCGGCCGAACGGCGGCGAGCGAGCCCACCACCATGGCCAGCGTGATCGCCCCGGTCATCGTGATCGCCGCCAGCTCGAGCGTCGTCGGAAAGGCCTCCAGCACGACCTCGAGCGCCGGCCGCGCCTTGCGGATCGAGACCCCGAGATCGAACCGCGCCAGGTCCCCCAGAAACCGCCCGAACTGCTCGATCAGCGGATCATTGAACCCATGCTTGGCGGCAAACTCGGCCCGCGCCTCGAGCGAGGCATCGAGCGGCAGATAGAGATTGGTCGGATCCCCGGTCAGCCGCGCGAGGAAGAACACGAGCACGATCAGGCCTGCGAGCGAGATGAAGCTCGCCACCGCCCGCCTGGCCAGATACTCGCCCAACACGCCTCCCCGGAGGCCGGCTCACACCGTCTGGCGGCTGTCCCCCCGATCGCCGCCCGCATTTCCCGGTCTCCCAAGCCCCCAACCATGCGCCACCCCATGGCAGCGATCAAGGACAGAGCGCCCCTCGGCCCTGCTCCGTCCTACCTGTGACAACAGGTCAGCAGGTTTGATATCTCCGGGATGTTCTTAGCCGTGCAGTGCCGGTCAAAGCAGGTCGAAGAACGCATCGATGGTCAGGTCGGCTTGGCGGAGGATCGAGCGCAACACGGCGCGTTTGACGTCGCCTCGGTGGACGGGGACGCAGACGAGGAGTTCAGGGCAGGTGGGGTGATGGAAGTAGTGATGGCTGCCCTTCACTCGGACGTGGCCGCGCCGGGCGCCGGCAGCGGGCGGCCGGTCTCGCGCAGGACTTCGAGATAGCCGCGAAGGCAGTCTTCGGCCATCAGGCGGGCCTCGTCTAGGGTCTCACCCTGGGTGGCGAGGTCGGGAATCGCCGGGAAGGTGACGACGTAGCCGCCTTCCTCCTCGTCCGGCTCGATCACGGCCGTGAAGGTTCGGACCGTGGAGCTCGGCGGCGTTGCCTTGGCACGCGCCATGTCGTGACCTCGCTTACGGTTGTGCAGCAAGATGTCGATTCTCGCCTGCGCCGGTTCAACTGCGGCCGTCCGCCCACGCCGCGGGGGGCTGGCCGCACGGCCGAGGCAGGGGAGGATCGTTGGGCTACCAGGTAGCTCTCCTATTGCCTCTGAAGCGGAGGAAAGCGACATGGCTGCGGATGCCGTGGTGCGGGCGCGGATCGACCGGCGCCTCAAGGAGGCGGCGGCGGCGATCCTCGGGCTGCCGGGCTCACGATCTCGGACGCGTTTCGGATGATGCTGATGCGGACGGTGGCCGATAAGGCGCTGCCGTTCGATCCCCTGGTGCCGAATGCAGAGACCATCGAGGCCATGAAGGCGGCGCGGCGGGGCGAGCTCGTGACGGTCGGCGGCGTCGACGAGCTGATCGCCGACCTGCATGCGGACGATTAGGCGGACCGCCCGTTTCAAACGCGACTACAAACGCGAGGCGAGGGGGCGGTATCGGGGCGACCCTCGATCGGGATCTGCTGGCGGTGGTGGCGCTCCTGGCAGCCGATGACCCGCTGCCGGTCAGGTATCGCGATCACGCACTGACCGGCGACTGGCGGGATCATCGGGACTGCCACGTCAGGCCCGATCTCGTGCTGATCTATCGAAAGCCCGATGCCGGGACGCTGGACCTCCCGTGCGTCTCGGCTCCCACAGCGAGCTGAGCCTGTAGACGCCCCAGGTGGCGCGGTGTGGAGGCCGCGCCGCCTGGGGCGTTCGGAAAATCACTTGAAGTTGACGTGGGCGACCTGGAGCTCGCTGTTGGTCGAGATGTCGGGGGTGAAGTCGACCCGGGAGCCGACCCGGGTGTAGCCGACCATGTGGAACATCATGATGTCGGGCACCAGGTCCTGGTGGATCATGCGGAAGGCTTCCTGCCAGGTCTTCTTGCGGTCGTCGCCGGTCGCGACCGTCGCGTGCTCGATCAGCTCGTCGAGTTTCTTGTCACTTAGCACCGACTGGGCGCCGTCGGAGTGGTACTTGAAGAAAACCGTAAAAACCGCGTCGCCGTTGTTGTTGTCGTGCTGGGCCTGGACCAGCTGCGGCTCGCGGTCCTCGGCGTAGGGCTTGGTGTAGGCGTCGACCCACTCGCCGACCTCGAGCATGTTGAGCTTGATGTTGAAGCCGACGTCCTTGAGCATCGCCATCACCGCCTCGGCGTGCTCGGTCGCGTTCGGGTAGATGCCGAGCCGGCCGACGATCACGATCTCGTTGTCGACCGGGACGCCGTCGGCCTTGGCCTCGGCGAGCAGCGCCTTGGCCTGCTCGGGATCGTAGGGGTAGGGCTTCAGGTCCGGATTGTAGCCGTTGATGCTCGGGACCACCATCTGGGTCGCCTTGACCACGTCCGGGCTGAAGATCGTGCCGATCATCGCGTCGCGGTCGATCGCGAGGTTCATCGCTTTGCGCACGCGGGGATCATCCAGGGGCGGCTTGTCGACGTCGATCCTGAAGCTCGAGGTTTCCGAGTTGAGGTAGGAAAAATCCATCTTCGGGTCGGTCGCGTCCTGGACCGCGATGTTGGGCGCGATGTCGGCCTCGCCGGCTGCGACCATCGCGGCGCGGACCGCGGATTCGCCGCGGAACACGTAGGTCACCTTCTCGACCTCGGGCTTCTCGCCCCAATAGTCCGCAAAACGCTCGAGCACGACGCTGGTGCCGGGGGTCCAGCTGACGAAGCGGTAGGGCCCGGTGCCGATCGGGTCGCGGGTGCGCTCGCCCTCGACCGTGTTGGGCGAGGTGATCGTCATCGTGCCCATCATGGTCGGCAGGATCGGCGCCGGCTCCTTGGTCTTGATGTCGAGGGTCAAGTCGTCGACCGGGACCGGGGTCACCTCCATGCCGCCGAAGAACTTGATCCGGATCTCGCAGTCGATCCGGTCATCCAGGGTCCGCAGGATCGCCGTCTTCGCGGTCTCGGCGTTGAACGGCTCGCCGTCCTGGAACGTGACGCCCTCGCGCAGCTTGAAGCGCCAGGTGAGCGGATCGATCTGCTCCCACGAGGTCGCAAGGCGCGGCGTGATGCTGCCGTCCTTGGGGTCGATCTCGGTCAGCGTCTCGGTGACGTTCTGCTTGACGATCCGGCCGACGTTGGAGCGGCTGGCCTCGCAGGGATCGATGATGTCGGGCTCTTCCGAGAGCACGATCGTGATCTCGTCCGGCGCGGCGGCGGCAACCGGGCCCGGCGACCACGACGTCAGCGCAACGGCAAGTGGGACCGCGGCCAAATGGGCGAGCATGTGGATGCGCATTATTTTTGCCTCCCCGATCAGGTTCCTAACCTCAGCACAGCTCTTTGCCGATCGTAGCCGAGCTGGCCGCAGGCATCAACCGCGAGCCCGAATTGGAGGCGGCCCAGGCAGCGGGCGCGCAGGGTTTCAGCCTCTGCTCGCCCGCCGTCGGCCATTCCCTGGGCGCGCGGCCGGCGAGTTCGACCGCGCCGCAGGCCTGCAGGACTATTTCAGAATGTTGGCGCGGGCCGCGTTCTCGAGCGCCAACGCCTGCAGTAGCAGAGTGTTGCGGAAGCGCCGCTCGACAGTGTGGCGTGCGTCGACCTCCAGCGCCTGCGCCGCGTTGAGCAGCTTGACCGCTTTCGGATAGAGCTGCGCGCCGGTCAGCACGTCGATCGCGTCTCGATTGTCGGCGAGCATCAGAGCGATCGACTCCCGCGCCCCGATCGGCACCTCGCGCTGCGCCTGTTCCGCGTGCGCCTTGCTGCTGCGGATGTTCTCCAGGGCGTTGAGCGCGCGCAGAAACGCCGCCACCCGCCTGATCTGCGTGCCGCTGAGCCGGAACGGATTGTCGGCCGAGAAGGTCGGCGTGGTGTAGAAGCGGACCGCTTTCTCAATCGTCGTCGCCGAGTTGTCGTGGAAGAAAGGGCCGGTGTCGGCGGCTTCGACCAGGGACGGGGTGTTCATCGACCCGTTGCCATAGAAATTGCCGGAGATTCCGGGAACCTTGAATTTCGGCTCTGAGTTGAAACCGCCGTCCCCCGGTATGTTGGGGTCGAAGCCGCGGGCCTTGGTCGTCGTCTGGTTGGCGACGTTGGTCGCAAAGTTCCGGTTGAAGCCGGCGGCGTTGTTCGCGCCCGCGTTGTTGTGGCAGGCGGAGCACGCCCGGTTGATGCCGATCCCATTGAACAGATCTTTGCCCGTCTGGACGTCGGGATCGGCGAAGTCGATTTTCGCGAGGTCGACCTCGGTCTGGCGGCCGAGCGACAACTGGAACGCCTCGAGGGCGTCGAGCTCGGACTTAGTGGGCAGGCGGAAGTCCTTGCCGGGAATGCGGTTCAGCGTCTTCGTGAAATGCTGAACGATGGCGCCGATCGCGAACGAGCGCAGCGAGCCGTCGCCGGGGGCTCCGTCGCCCGACCAGCCCGTGGCCTCGACCACGGTGCTGCCGTCGGCGCGGGTCAGGTTCGGATCGCCCGCGGGATCGACCCTAGTCGATAACCGCAGGCCGAGGGTGTGCGGGACGCCGCGAAAGACGCCTGGCTTGTCGAAGCCGTCGAGATTCTCGAGGATCAGCCCGAAGCGACGCATGAGGTCGGGATCCTCGAGTTGGGCGAGATCCGGCTCGAACTCCGCGACGAACAGCGGGTCATGCTTCGGCAGGGTCGCAATGTAGTCAGGATCGATCGTGAAGTTGTTGGTGGCCGGGTGGCAGCTGGCGCAGGTACGACCGTTGCCGTCGAAGGTCTCGTTGTTGAACAGACGGCGCCCCTTTTCGATCAGCCGGGCGTCCCGGAGCGTGCCAAGCCGTTGTTGAAAGGGAGGGAGCCGCTTGAACCGGGCCATGATGGCCGAATCGACCGGCGTCGCCCCGACAACGCCCGGGACGAAGACGGTCAGCATGCCAGTTACGACAGCGACATGGACGGGTGTCAACCTGCGGGTGGACTTCATTGTTCTTCTTCCTTGTCCGCGGAGACGCCGACCGAAAGAGCGACCTTCCCATCTGCCACCGATGGCGCTCCACTCGAACAGCGGCGCCAGTGATTGGAGGAATGAATTGCGGGCTTAGAGTTTCGTCGCTCCGAAGCGTTTGACGTGGCCCACGACCTCAACCTCTCTGACTAAGACCCGAGCGTTGGCTTTGCCTTCACAGGCGAGCAATCGGCATCGAGAATGCCCGATCTTGGGCGAGCTTCATCGTTGTCTCCCTTGCACGCGGGTATGGAACTGCTCCCGAAGAGCAGTCGCCCGTCAACTATTGATTGCGTTCTACCCAAAGTGGCGGCGCGAAGAGGTTGAGGTCCAGGTTCGCCTCAGAGCTTTATTTGACTCGGGGTCTCCGACATCTCTGGCTTATTTGAACTTTCCCCTACGCGTGCCATCGAGCAAGCAGAGTGAACAACATCTTGTCAAGGTCAATTTTATTCCATCGTTAGTGCGTTAAGTTGTTAGTGAGATCTGGAGATATTCTTGCAGAAAACGGCGAACCAATGCGGTGTATCTTCTTAGGATCAGTTCTATGTAGGCGGGAAACAAACCTGATGACAATGGTGCGCCGAGTAACGCGCCAACTCGGCGAGTGACCTGCCGTAGATTGGAGGGAGGCTGTGTCCTGCCCGTTGCCACGCCCGGCCGACAGGCGGACGAATCCGGCTGCGGCGTGCAGCTCCTGGCTCTCGGCGCTTGGCCTTCGAGCAAGGTCGTGGCCGCTTCGAGCTGCTGCTGCGCCGCCATCCGATTGCTCGCCGCTCGTGGTCGACAAAGGCCTGGCACGAGCTCGGCATGGTGGACGAGCGGAATTGATCTGGCTGCGAAATTGCTCCAGGGTTCTCCGGAACGCGAGCGCGAGCCGGACGCGGCAGGCGGCTCCTGGAGTGGCCATGCAGGCCGAGGTCGACGCTACCAGCTTCAGCTTCCTGGCAACGCCCGCGAAGGGCGAGGTATCGGCGCTGCTGCTGCGGCCGGCGGGCGCGCGTTGGCTCCTGGTCTTTGCCCATGGCGCCGGGGCCGGCATGCGCCATCGGTTCATGGCGGCGATGAGCGCACGCCTCGCCGACGTCGGGATCGCGACCTTCCGCTACCAGTTTCCGTATCTGGAAGCCGGCGGAAGGCGGCCGGACATGCGCGCGACCCTGCTCGCGACCGTGCGGGCCGCGATCGCGGCCGGCCAGGCGGCGGCGCCCGATCTGCCGCTGCTCGCCGGCGGCAAGTCGATGGGCGGGCGGATGACCTCGCTCGCCGCCGCCGAGGCGCCGCTCGCGGGCGTGCGCGGCCTCGTGTTCTTCGGGTTTCCGCTGCACGCGGCCGGCCGGCCCTCGGTCGAGCGCGGCGCCCATCTGGCCGAGGTCGGCGTGCCGATGCTGTTCCTGCAGGGCGAGCGCGACCAGCTCGCCGATCTCGAGCTGCTGCAGCCGATCTGCGCGCACCTCGGCGAGCGCGCTCGCCTGCACGTGGTGCCGACCGCCGATCATTCGTTCCATGTCCTCAAGCGCTCCGGCCGCACCGACGATCAGGTGATCGCCGAGCTCGCGGAGACCACCGCCGCCTTCGCCGCTCGGCTGAGCCTGAGCGGCCCGACGCCGACTGGCGTCGGGGCCGCTCCGCCTCTATACCTATCGCGCGGCAGTTGTGGGCGTAACTGTCAGCAAACTCGGCGGTTCGGCAGCTTGCGGGAAATCCTGATCATCCTGCTGGTCTTCGTGGCCTTCGCCGCGTTGTTCGTGCGCGTCTGCGGCTCGGCACGGTTCTGGGCTTCCTGATCGGCGGTGCCGTGATCGGGCCGTCGGGCTTCGGCCTGGTCCAGGATCTCGAGGCGGTCCACCTGCTCGCCGAGCTCGGCGTCGTATTCCTGCTGTTCAACCTCGGGCTCGAGCTCAAGATCGAGCGCCTGCGCCTGTTCGGCGCCCGGGTCTACGCGCTCGCCCTGACCCAGCTCCTGGTCACCGCCGCCGGCATCGCGCTCGTCGTCCGCGGCCTCGGCCTGCCGGTCGAGCAGGCGATCATCGTCGGCGGCGCGCTCGCGCTGTCGTCGACCGCGGTGGTCCTGCGGGTGGTAGCCGACCTCGGCCGGACGCTGCCCAGCTCGGCCGGGTCGCGATCGCGATCCTCCTGGTCCAGGACCTCGCGGTCGGGCCGCTGCTGGTGCTGGTCGACGCGCTCGGCGGCAGCGCCGGCTCGCTCGCCCAGGCGCTCGCGATCGCGCTCGCCAAGGCGGTCCTGGTGACCCTGGTCGTGGTCCTGGTCGCCGGCGCTACCTGCTGCGCCCGGTGCTCGGCTTCATCGCCGCGATCGATGCCGAGGAGGTGTTCACCGCGACCGCGGTTCTGCTCGTGCTCGGCGCCAGCTTCGCGACCCAGCAGGCGGGCCTGTCGATGGCGCTCGGCGCCTTCGTCGCCGGCCTGATGGTCGCCGACACCGAGTACCGCCATCAGATCGCCGCCGACATCGGCCCGTTCCGCGGCCTCCTGCTCGGCCTGTTCTTCATGACCGTCGGTATGTCCCTCGATCTCCGCTTCACGGTCGCCCATCTCGGCACGATCCTGGCGCTCGCCGCGGCCTGCTGTGCTGGTCAAGGGGGCGCTGCTCTGCGTGCTCGCGCTGGCGCTCCGCTTCCCCGCGCGCCTGGCGCTCGAGCTCGGCGCCCTGCTCGCCCAGGGCAGCGAGTTCGCCTTCGTCCTGCTCGGCCTCGCCGCGCGACCGCGGCCTGCTCGGCGCCGGCATGGTGCAGACCCTGACGCCCGCGGTCGTGCTGTCGATGGCCGTGACCGCGCTCGCCGCGGCCGTCGCCCGCCCGCTCCTCGATCGCCTCGAAGGGCCGGCGAGAGCCTCGCTCAGCGATCTCGACAGCCAGACCGCGGGCGTCCACGACCACGTCGTGATCGCCGGCTTCGGCCAGGTCGGCATGGCGCTCGCCCGCCATCTGGTCGGCCTCGGCATGCCGGTCCTGGTCCTCGACTACGACCCCAAGCGGGTGCGCACCAGCCAGGCCCATGCCTGCCGGTCTATTTCGGCAACGCCGCCCGCGCCGACGTGCTGCGCGCCGCCCACGTCGAGCCGCGCCCGGCTGATGATCGTGGCGCTGCCCACCCGCACCGGCGGCGAGCGGGTGGTCAGCCTGGCGCGCGCCCTCTACCCGGGCCTGCGCCTGCTCGCCCGGGTGCCGGACGAGGCGGCGGCGGCGGCGATGCGCACCGCCGGCGCCGATGCCGTGGTCGTCGAGGGCCTGACCACCGCCCGCGATCTGGCCGAGCGCGCGGTCCTGCTCTATGAGCCAGAGGCAGCCGCCGAAACTTAGCGTGCAGGTCGGCCGCGGCGGGTGGGAGAAAACGCCGATGTCGCCGTCCGTGTGCTCAGCGCCGATGAGGCCGCCCGACTGATCGCCGACGGCGCGGTCGTCGCGTCAGCTCGTCGAGCGGCCTGAACACGCCGGACCGGGTCCTGCAGGCGATCGGCGAGCGGTTCGCGCGCAGCGCCAGCCGCAGGGCCTGACCACGCTGCACCCGATCGGCACCGGCGACATGTACGGCATCAAGGGCATCGACCACCTGGCGCGGCCCGGCCTCTCGAAGCGGCGTGATCGCCGGCAGCTATCCGAGCGGCCCGTCGTCGCTGCCGATGCCGGCGATCTGGCGGCTGATCCTCGAGGACGCGGTCGAGGCCTACAACCTGCCGAGCGGCCTCCTGTTCGACATGCTCCGCGACGGCGCCGCGGGGCGGGCAGGGGTCCTGACCAAGACCGGCCTCGACACCTTCATCGACCCGCGCCGGGAGGGCGGCAAGATGAACCGCGCGGCGCAGGACGACCTGGTCCGCCTGGTCGAGTTCGACGGCGAGCAGTGGCTGCACCTTGAGAACATCCGCCCCGACGTCGCGATCATCCGCGGCACCACCGCCGATGGCCGGGGCAACCTCTCGATGGAGCACGAGGCGGCGCCGCTCGGGACGCTCGAGCTGGCGCTCGCGGCGCGCACCGCCGGCGGCCTCGTGATCGCCCAGGTCAAGCGGCTCGCCGCCGCCGGCACGCTGCCGATCCGCGCAGGTGCACGTGCCGGGCTCGCTGGTCGACGTGGTCGTGGTCGACCCCGACCAGCGGCAGGCGACCGGGACCCTCTACGACCCGGCGCTCGCGGGCGAGCTCCGGGTCGACCTCGCGACCTCGAGCCGGTGCCGTTCGGGATCGAGAAGGTGATCGCGCGCCGCGCCGCGCTCGAGCTTACGCGCGGGCGATGTCGCGGCGCTCGGCTTCGGCGTCTCGGCGCTGGTGCCGCGGATCCTGATCGAGGAAGGCGCGCACGACTGCGGTGACCTTCGCGATCGAGCAGGGCCCGACCGGCGGCGTGCCGGTCACCGGCTTTCCGTTCGGCTGCGCCGCTCAACGCCGATGCCATCATCCCGTCGCCGGTCCAGTTCACCTACTTCCAGGGCGGCGGCTTCGACTGCGGCCTCGCTGTCGTTCCTGCAGATCGACGCGGCCGGCAACGTCAACGTCTCGAAGCTCGCAGGGCGGCCCTATCTGACCGCGGGCGTCGGCGGCTTCATCGACATCACCGCGGCCGGCCGGAACCTCGTGTTCAGCGGCACGTTCACGACCGGCGGCCTCGAGGTCGCGCTCGAGGCGGCCGGGTCCGGATCGTCGAAGAGGGCAGGATCATGAAGCTCGTCGCGGCGGTCGAGCAGGTCACGTTCAGCGGCCGGCGCGGGCGCGAGCAGGGACAGCGGGTGACGGTCGTGACCGAGCGCTGCGTGCTGCGCCAGACCGGGCGCGGCCTCGAGCTGATCGAGATCGCGCCCGGGCATCGACCTCGAGCGGGACGTGCTCGGCCGGAGCGCCCTTCCGCTCGCGGTCAGCCCGGAGCTGAAGGAGATGGACCCGCGCCTGTTCCGGCCCGAGCCGATGGGGCTCGAGCTGCCGGCCGGGTCGCGATCGATGGAGCCGGCCATGAGCGCGCCGCGCATCCTGCTCGAGCGGGACGAGACGATCGTCACGCTGACCCTGAACCGCCCCGACAAGCTGAACGCGATCGACGGCGCCATGCTCGATGCGCTCGATCAGGTGCTGGGCCGGCTCGAGGCCGATCGCGACTGTCGCGCGGTGATCCTGACCGGGGCCGGCCGGGCGTTCTCGGCCGGCGCCGACATCAAGGAGTGGACCGCGCTCACGCCGCAGGAGTTCGGCCCCAGCTGGGGCCTGCGCGGCCATCGCCTGTTCGACCGGCTGGCCGCGCTGGCGCCGCCGGTGATCGCCGCGATCAACGGCATCGCGTTCGGCGGCGGGCTCGAGATGGCGCTCTGCGCCGACATCCGGATCGCCGCCGCGGAGGCCCGCCTCGGCCTGCCCGAGGTGACGATCGGCGCCTCCCGGGCTGGGGCGGGACCCAGCGCCTGCCGCGCCTGATCGGGTCGGGGCGGGCCAGGCAGATGATCCTCACCGGCCAGCCGATCGACGCGCACCGGGCCGAGGCCTTCGGCCTGGTCACCGAGGTGGTCGCGGCGGACGCGCTGGTCGGCCGCGCGCTGGAGCTCGCGCAGCAGATCGCGGCCAACGCGCCGCTCGCGGTGCAGGCCGCCAAGCGCCTGATCGACGCCGCGCTGCCGACCTCGCCGGCAGCCACCCTCGAGGTGTCGGCGAGCATGGCCTCAGGCGCGACCGAGGACGCGAGGGAAGGCCGCAGCTCGTTCCTGGAGCGCCGGCCGCCGCGCTACCGGGGTCGGTAGGCCGCCCGCATGTTGCTGAAGCCATGGATCGCGCCCTGGCTCGACCAGTACGGCTACCTCGCGGTGTTCGGCGGCGTGCTGCTCGAATCCTTCGGGCTGCCGCTGCCTGGCGAGACCCTGCTGATCGCGGGCGCCGCGCTGGCCGCCAAGGGCAATCTGGAGCTCGTGCCGCTGCTCGCCTGCGCCTGGCTCGCGGCCGTGCTCGGCGACAATATCGGCTTCGCGATCGGCCAGTTCGGCGGCCGCCGGCTTGATCTTCCGCTATGGTGCCCGGATCGGGATCACGGCCAGCCGCCTCGACAAAGTGGAAAACTTCTTCCAGCGGTTCGGCGGCGAGGTCGTGCTGGTCGCCCGCTTCTTCGCGCTCGCGCGCCAGCTGAACGGCATCGTCGCGGGCACCGTCGGCATGGGCTGGTGGCGCTTTCTGCTCTACAACGGCATCGGCGCGGCGCTCTGGGTCGGCGCCTGGGGCATCGGCGTCTACCTGATCGGCGAGCGGCTGGGCACGCTCGTCCCCTGGCTCCATCGCTTCGGCTATCTGGCGCTCGGCCTGGCCGCTCTGGCCCTGGTCGCCGCCATCGTCCTGCACGCGCGGCGGCGGGCACAGGCGCCGAGCAGGGGTAGCGGTCGGACGGGCATCGGGGCTAGGGTAGGCGCCCAAGGCGCACGCCTCGGACGGTGATCGCCCTGGAGATGAGATGGCAGGCATCTTTCTGAGCCACGCCGACCAGATGCGGCGTGACTACTATGGCGACGAGGCTTTGGGCCGTCTGCGGCAGCTGGGCGAGGTCCGGCTGAACGAGACCGGGGCGGCGCTGCGGGCGGCGCAGCTGATCGAGCTCGCCCGAGGCTCTGCGGTCATCGTCTCCGATCGCATGACCGAGGGGCCGGCCGCGGTCTTCGAGCAGCTGCCCGAGCTGCTGGCCTTCGTCCGCTGCGCGGTCGACATCCGCAACGTCGACGTCGGCGCCGCTTCGGCAGCGGGTGTGCTGGTCACCCGGGCGAGCCCCGGCTTCGTCAACTCGGTCGCCGAGCTCACGATCGGCCTGATGGTCGACCTCGGCCGCGGCATCTCCGACGCGGCGCTCGCCTATCGCGCCGGCGCCGCGCCCACGGTGCGCATGGGCCGGCAGCTTCGCGGCAGCACGCTCGGCATGATCGGCTACGGCCACATCGGCACCCGGCTCGCCCAGCTCGCCCTCGCGCTCGGCATGCGCATCCTGATCAACGATCCGTTCGTCCGTGTGGTCGAGCCCGAGCTCCGCCAGACCGACCTCGGCACGCTCCTGGTCGAGGCCGATTTCGTGGTCGTGCTGGCGGTCGCGACCGACGAGACCGAGAACCTGATCGGCCGCGACGAGCTCGGCTGGATGAAGCCGTCGGCCTTCCTGATCAACGTCTCGCGCGGCAATCTGATCGACGAGGCGGCGCTCGAGGCGGCGCTCCGCGAGAAAAGGATCGCGGGCTTTGCCATGGACGTCGGCCGGGCGGCCGACCAGATGCCATCGCCAGCACTGGCCCGGCTGCCGAACGTGGTCGCGACCCCGCACATCGGCGGCCTCGTGCCCCAGGCGATCGCCCATCAGGCGCTCGAGACCACGCGCCAGGTGGCGGAGATCCTCGCCGGGCGGGCGCCCGCCGGCGCGGTCAATCCGGAACACGCGACCCGCCTTGCGGGTTGGCGCCCGAAGGGGAGCCGGGACAGCAGCTGAGCCAGAGGAGGAGCGCCATGAACGACCGCCGCCCGAAGGTCCAGCCGCCGGCCGGCGCCTGCGACTGCCACATGCATTTCTACGGTCCGAAGGAGCGCTACCCGGTGGCGCCGACCGCGGCCTTCCTGCCGCCGCCCGCGACCGTCGACGACTATCGGCAGGTCCAGACCCGGCTCGGCCTCGAGCGGGTGGTCGTGGTCCAGCCGACCGCCTACGGCACCGACAACCGCTGCACGATGGACGCGGTGACCGAGATCGGCGAGGCGGCGCGCGCGGTCGTGGTGGTCGACCCGTCGGCGAGCGATGCCGAGCTCGAGCGGCTGACCAGGGACGGCGCCCGCGGCATTCGCTTCCACATGTTCAAGGGCGGCGTACTGCCCTGGTCGGTCCTCGACGAGATGGCGGCGCGGGTGCACCTGTTCGGCTGGCACGTCCAGCTGCAGTGCAACGGCCGCGAGCTGCCCGAGCGCGAGGCTTTGCTGCGAGGCTTGCCGGGCACGCTCGTGATCGACCACATCGGCCGCTTCCAGGACCCGGTCGCGCCCGACGATCCGGCCTTCCGGAGCCTGCTCGGCCTGCTCGAGACCGGACGGCTCTGGATCAAGCTCTCGGCGCCCTACGAGAGCTCCCGCACCGGCCCGCCCGACTATGCGGACGTGAGCGTGCTGGCGCGCGAGCTGGTCAAGGCCGCGCCCGACCGCATGCTCTGGGCGAGCAACTGGCCGCACCCTGGCCAGACCGACCCGGCGGTCCGCGACGACGTCTTGGCGCTCGACCTTTTGGCGAGCTGGGCGTCAGACGAGGCGACCCGCGAGCGCATCCTGACCGAAAACCCGGCGGCGCTGTACGGCTTTTGAGGCTTTCCGGGGTGACCTGGCCGACCTTGCGGTTCGCGGCTCCGGGGAATTTTTGATCTGGCTCATGGCCGGCGCTCCGCCCCTGCTCTAGTTGGCGCGGTAGATCAACGGTACGTGAGGAGACACCATGGCCAAGATGAAGGCGGCGGTGTTCGTCGAGCCGGGGCGGATCGTGCTCGACGACAAGCCGGTCCCGGAGATCGGCGCCGGCGAGGCGCTGCTGCGGGTCACGACGACCACGATCTGCGGCACCGATGTCCACATCCTCAAGGGCGAGTACCCGGTCGCCAAGGGACTGACGATCGGCCACGAGCCGGTCGGCGTGATCGAGAAGCTCGGGTCGGGCGTCCACGGCTATCGCGAGGGCGATCGGGTGATCGCCGGCGCGATCACGCCCTGCGGCCAGTGCGACGCCTGTCTGTCCGGGATCTGGTCCCAGTGCGGCACCGGCAGCGCGCACGGCTACAAGGCGCTCGGCGGCTGGCGCTTCGGCAACACGATCGATGGCTGCCAGGCCGAGTACGTCCGGGTGCCGGATGCGCAGGCCAATCTCGCGCCGGTGCCGCCGCAGCTCAGCGACGAGCAGGTGCTGATGTGCCCGGACATCATGAGCACAGGGTTTGCTGGCGCCGAGAGCGGCCAGATCCGGATCGGCGATACCGTCGCGGTGTTCGCCCAGGGGCCGATCGGGCTCTGCGCGACCGCCGGCGCCCGGCTGATGGGCGCGACCACGATCATCGCGGTCGACGGCCTGGAGGCGCGGCTGGCGGCCTCCAAGCGCCTCGGCGCCGACCACGTCGTCAACTTCCGCGAGGCGAACCCGGTCGAGGCGATCATGGACCTGACCGGCGGCCGCGGGGTCGACGTCGCGATCGAGGCGCTGGGCGCTCAGGCGACCTTCGAGAGCTGCCTGACGGTGCTGCGCCCGGGCGGCCGGCTCTCGAGCCTCGGCGTCTACTCGGGCGACCTGAAGATCCCGCTCGGGCCTTTCGGTGCCGGCATCGCCGACCTCAAGATTATCACGAGCCTGTGCCCGGGCGGCCGGGAGCGGATGCGCCGGCTGATGGGCGTGATCGATGGTGCCCGCCTCGACCTGCGGCCCCTGGTCACCCATCGCTTCAAGCTCGACGAGATCGAGCGGGCGTACGAGCTGTTCGCCAATCAACGGGACGGCGTGCTCAAGGTCGCGATCACGCCTTGAGCCGGTCACAGCGGCGCCCGATCAAGGGAGGAAGCAAGGATGGCGACGCTCAGGATCAGCCCGGACACCGTCTGCTTCGTGGTCGTCAAGGCGCGCGAGTTCGACGTCAAGGTCGACCCGGAGGAGCTCGACGAAGGCTCCAACGCGACCGACGATCAGGTGACCTCGATCCTTGAGGACGAAGCCGACGATGCGACCTTCGAGGAGCTGAAGAGCTTTCTCCAGGCGCTCAACGACGAGGAGCTCGAGGACCTTTTGGCGCTGACCTGGCTCGGCCGCGGCGACGGCACCATCGACGACTGGGACGAGATCATGGCCGAGGTCCAGGACGTACGCGAGCGGCACACGATCGACTACCTGCTCGGGACGCCGCTGCTGGCCGACTATCTGGAGGCCGGGCTCGCCGAGTTCGACCTGTCCTGCACCGGCTTCGAGCTCGGGCGCATGTAGCCCCGAGCCGGGCGGCGGTGCGGCTCAACCGTCGCCGGTCGCGGCCTGGTAGTTCTGGAGGGCGTCGAGGCCGCCAGGCGGCGGGTCCTCCTCGGTGCGCTTGCCGGGCAGCGCCAGCGCCTCGGCCAGCCAGGGCACGCGGCTCTCGATCCCGACCTGCTCGCTCGGCCGGGCGCGGGCGGGCTGGTCCAGGCTGCCGACCGTCAGCGAGATCTTGTCCGACCCCAGATAGCGGAACGACAGCGGCGTCCCGCAGCGGCCGCAGAAGCCGCGCTCGACGATCGAGCTGCTCTGCCAGGTCGCGGGCGCGCCCCTGGTCCACGCGAAGTCGCCAAGCCCGATCCCGGTAAACGCCGCGAACAGGTTGCCGACCGCCCGCTGGCACATCCGGCAATGACAGATGTCGCCCGAGAGCGGCTCCCCATACAGCGCATAGCGCACCGCCCCGCACTGACACCCCCCGGTCAGCACCGGCACCCGCTGCTCGGTCATGCTTTTTCTCCCACCTCTTGGCACCGAGCATAACCCATGAGCAGGCTGCCGGCCGCTGAAACCGGTTCATCCGGGTCATGAGGGCGCCTCATGGATCAGGCCGGCCGCAGCAACTCGACGGCGATACTCGCATCGAGCTCGGCCCAGGCCCGATCAGCGGTCAGCGCAACGACGCCGAGTCGACGGGCCAGCGCGACGCACACCCGATCGCCCAAAGACAGCCCGAGTCGGCGAGTTGCGGGCCGCAGCAGGCCGGCGGCGTAGGCCAGTTCCTCGTCGACCGGCACCACGCCAAGATCCAGCTGCTCGATCCGCCCTCGGATCGCTTCGCCTGGCAGACCGCGCTCCGCCAGCCGGCTGACCACCTCCGCGAGATTGATGGCGCTGATCACCGCGCTATCCAGAACTTCGGCGACCCGCTCGGCGCCGGGCTCCACCTGGATCAGGGCCAGCAGAGCCGAAGCATCGAGCACGAAGTCACTCAAGCTCCGCCTCGCGCCGGCGTTCTGCGATCAGCTCGTCGACCAGGCTGACATCTTCCGGCACGTATTGGCGCACCAGGGCCTGAACCTCGGCGATGGCGCGCCGGAGCGAGCGCAGCCGCAGCTCGCCGCCTTCCGCCTCCAGGATGACCGGATCGCCGACCTCGAGATCAAGCTCCCGCAACAGCGCCTCGGGCACCGTCACGCGGCCGCCCGCCTCGAGGCGGGTGTGATGGCCGCGACGACGCGGCTCGGCGGTCCTCGTCGGTTGGCCGCGATAGTCGGACAGCGCGTCGGGGTCCAGCTCCATGGCTTCCGACTCGGCCCTCCGCAGGATCGGCAGATGCCAGCGGGCCGGCACCTTGCCGCGCGCACGCCACTTGCGCCGGGTGTCCGCACGCACGCCCAGGCCCGCGGCGATCCGTTCGATCGCACCCCAGCTTTCCGACCAACTCAACATGGCCCGATTCTGGACATTCTGTCCGACCCTGTCAAGCTGCGGACAGCTGCGGACAGCTGCGGACAGCAAAGTGTCCGGCCATACGCCACGAGGATTGACCCCAATGCCGACGATGCCTACGTTGTCGTCATGGCGACGCTGAACATCAGGAATCTGCCGGACGAGGTCCACCAGCGGCTGCGCGTCCGCGCCGCCGAGCACGGCCGCAGCATGGAGGCCGAGGCGCGCGCCATTCTGGCAGAGACTTGCGCGCCCGGCGAGCGGCCGCGATTGAGCCGTGAGGAACTCCTGGCCAAGACGCGGGAGCTGCAGGCCTTCATCGCCAAACGCCATGGCGGCAACAAGCCCAAGAACGTCGTCGACGAGTTCATCGCCGAGCGCCGCCGGGAGGCGGCGCGCGAGGAGCAGGAGTAGCCGGTCGCCGACATGGTCGTATTGGATGCATCGGCGCTGCTGGCCTTCCTGTTCGACGAGCAAGGCCAGGATCGAGTGCGGGATGCGCTGCTCGGTGCCTGCATGTCGACGGTCAATCTTGCCGAGGTCCTGCTCCGGTTGGCGCGCGGCCAGCACCCGGTCGATGATCTGCCGGCGCGTCTCGAGCCGTTCGAGATCGAGTGGGTGCCGTTCGAGCGCGCGCATGCCGCTCGGGTGGCGGCGCTCTGGCCCAGGACCCGGAGCGCCGGTCTGTCGTTGGGCGCTCGCGCCTGCCTGGCGCTCGCCATCCAACGTGACCTGCCGGTGCTGACCGCGGACCGCATCTGGGCGAGCCTCGGGCTCGATGTCTCTGTGCAGCTCATCCGCTGACCGAGGGGTGCTGCCGTGACGAGCAGCGATGCGGGCGCCGACGAGGGTCCCGTGCTGGTGCCGGTCGGGGGCGCCGATCTGGCCCTGCTCGAGGGCCTGGTGCGCGCCTACTACGCCGAGGACGGCCTGACCTTCGACCAGGACCGGCAGCCGGCGGCGCTGGCCCGGCTGGCCGCGGGCGAGGCGCTCGCCTGCGGCTGGCTGGTGCGGCTGGGCGGACGGGTGGTCGGCTACGTCGTGCTGACCTGGAGCTTCAGCCTCGAATCCGGCGGCCGCGACGGCTTCGTCGACGAGCTCTTCCTGCTCCCTGAGGTGCGCGGCCGCGGCCTCGGCGCCGGCGTGCTGGCGCTGGTCGAGCTCGAGGCGCGCCGGCTCGGCCTGCTCCGCCTCTACCTCGAGGTCGAGCACGGCAACCGGGCGATCCATCTCTATCGCCGCGCGGGCTTCGTCGATCACCACCGCCATCTGCTGTCGAAGCGGCTCGTGCCATAGCGGCATGGCGCCGATCGCCCGGCGCTGCTAAAGCTCGGGACCTCCCGATCGTTTCCCAGCAGGCAGAGCCCGCGATGGACAGGCCGACCGAGCGGATCATCCTGACCCCTGGCCCGGTGACCACCAGCGTCCCGACCAAGCAGGCGACGCTGCGCGACTTCACGCCGAACGAGCCCGACCTGTTGGCGCTGACCGCCGAGTTCCGGCACACCCTGGTCGAGCTCGCGAACGGCGGCGACGCCTACGTCACCGTCCCGCTCCAGGGCACCGGCAACACCGCCAACGAGGCGACGCTCGGCACGCTGGTGCCGCGCGAGCGCAAGCTGCTGATCGTCAACAACGGCTTCTATGGCCTGCGTCTGAAGCAGATCGCGGCTGCGATCGGCGTGCCCCACACCGCGCTCGATCTGCCGATCACCGAGCCGGTGGATGCCGGCCAGCTGGAGGCGGCGCTCGACTGCCGATCCGTCGATCAGCCATCTGGTGGTCTGCCACGTCGACACCGGCACCGGCCTGCTCAATCCGATCGAGCCGATCGCCGAGCTCTGCCGCGCGCGCGGCGTCGGCCTGATCATCGATGCGATCGCATCCTTCGGCGGCCTGCCGCTCGATGCGCAGGCACTCGCCCCCGAAGCGATCGTGCTGTCGCCGAACAAGTGGCTCGAGGGCATCCCCGGGATCGGGCTCGTGCTGCTCAGGCGCACCGCGATCGAGGCCGCGGCCGGCCGCTGCCATTCCTTCTGCCTCGATCTGCACCGGCAGTGGCGGAGCTTCGAGGACGGCGGCGTCTGGCGCTTCACCCCGCCGGGGCAGGCGATCGCGGCCCTGGTCGCAGCGCTCCATCAATACGCCAGCGAGGGGCGGGCCGCGCGCCTCGAGCGGGTGCGGCGCAACTGGCGCTGCCTGGTCGATGGCCTCCGGGCTCAGGGCTTCCAGACGGTGCTTCCCGACGAGGTCGCCTCGCCGGTGATCGCGACCTTCCATGAGCCGGCCGATCCCAACTACGACCGGCAGCGCTTCTTCGATGCTATGTGGCGCCGAGGCTTCGTCATGTTCCGCGGCTCGCTGACGCCGTTCCCGAGCTTTCGGATCGGCTGCATGGGCGCGTTCGATGAGGAGGTGATGGCAGGCGTCGTCCGCGCGGTCCGGCAATCGATGGCCGAGATCGGCGTGACCGATCGTCGACCCGCGCCGCCCCAGGTCGCGGCCGAATAATGCGAGTGCGGAACCAATTCAATCGGACAGCGTTTGCCAATTGCCACCTGTCGGCCCGCCCGGGTAACGTCTGGGGGCAGGTTCGTCGCGACCGGGTCGCGCTTGCGGTCCGGGTCAATCAGGAGCGCGAAGGCAAGCCTGGTTCGGGGCGCTCGCGGCGGCGCTTGAGCACGGCGGCAACGCAATCGGAAAGACCAGGCTCACTCACGATGGCGCGACCGATGTCACCGGAATCAGCGGCCGCAACATCCGACCCGGCGGAGATGCCGTCCGAGGCCGCCACAGCGGCACCGGATCTGGCGCAGCAGCTGGCAGAGCGGACGGCCGAGCTAGCGGCTGCGCAGCAGCGCCTGCAAGCCGAGATCGAGGAGCGCGCCCGGGTCGAGCAGGCGCTTCGAGAGAGCGAGGCCGTGGCGCTTCGCGCTCAGGCTCAACTGCGCCAAGCGCTCGAAAGCGTCTCGGACGGCTTCGTGCTCTGGGACGCGGACGATCGCCTGATCCTCTGCAATCAACGCTACCGTGACCTCTATCCCGCGATCGCCGAACACATCCATCCGGGGGTCGGCTTCGCCGAGCTAATGCTGCAGCTCGCCCGGTGCGGCTATATCTCCGAGGCGATCGGCCACGAAGCGGTCTGGGTCGCAGAGCGGGTCCAGCAACGCCGGAGTCGGGCGGTCGAGCTGTTCGAACGCCGGTACGCCGACGGCCGCTGGCAGCGCATCTCCGGCCACCGGACCGCCGAAGGCGGGATGGTCGTGGTCCACACCGACATCACGGAGCTCAAGCGCCAGGCCGATAAGCTGCGGGCGCGCGACGCGCAGCTACGCGGCATCGTCGACAACATCCCAGGCGTCGTCTATCGGCGCGTCCGGCAGCCTGATGGCCGGATCAGCTACCCCTATCACAGTCCGCAGTTCGGGCTCCGCCACGGGATCGATCCGGCGGCGGTGGCCAAGGACGCGTCGCTGCTCCAGGACGCCGTCCACCCGGAGGATCGCCCCGCCTGGCTCGCTGCCATCGAGGACTCGGCCAAGCGGCTCAGCCCGTTCGGTGGCGATTGCCGGATCCTGGTTCGTGGCGGCGGCTTTCGCTGGTTTCGGACGCTCGCGACCCCGACCCGGCAGGCGGACGGCAGCGTCGTCTGGGATGGGGTCAGCATCGACATCACCGAGCTCAAAGCGACCGAGCAGGCCTTGCGCGACAGCGAGCTGCGCTACCGGCGCCTGGTCGAGGCGGGCCCGATCGCGCTCCTCAGCCACCGCGACGGGCGGGTGGTCTTTGCCAACGCCAGGGCGCTCGAGCTGTTCGGCACCGCGAGCACGACCGATCTGGTCGGCCACCCGCTCATTTTCCTGGTCCATCCCGACGACCGGTCGCAGCTGCACGCGTGGCCCGGCCTCGAGCCGGCACCGGTGGCTGCCGCCGAGCCGTGCGAGCTCCGCATCCTGCGCCTCGACGGCCAGACGCTGGACGTCGAGGCGGTGTCGGTACCGATCATCGAGGCCGACGGCGAGCCCGCGACCCAGGTCGTGCTGCTCGACATCACCGAGCGCAAGCGGGCCGAGCAGCGCGTGCGTCACCTGGCGCATCACGATCCGCTGACCGGCCTGCCGAACCGCGCCCTGCTGCTCGACCGGCTGCGCCAGGCCCTGCTCGAGGCGAAGCGCGAGCGTGGCCGGATCGCGGTCCTGATGCTCGACCTCGATCACTTCAAGACCGTCAACGACAGCTTCGGCCACACGGTCGGCGATCGCCTGCTGTGCGCGGTCGCCGACCGGCTGCGGAGCACGGTCCGCGAGAGCGACACGCTCGCCCGCTTCGGTGGGGACGAGTTCACCCTCGTGCAGACCCGGCTGCCCGAGCCCTACGGCGCCGAGGTGCTGGCGCAGAAGATCCTCGAGGCGGTGGCCGAGCCGTTCCTGATCGACGGTCAGGAGGTCCGGGCGACGACCAGCGTCGGGGTTGCGATCCATCCCGAGCAGGGCGACGAGCCCGGGTCGCTGATCGAACATGCCGACATCGCCCTCTATCGGGCCAAGGCGCTCGGCCGCAACCGCGCCGAGATGTTCGTTGATGCCATGAAGGCCGACCTTCTTGCCCGCCGGCCCGGCCGGCCGGCCGGCGCTCGACGACGCGGCAGTGGCGAATCGGGAGCCCGCCGCCGACATGCGGGAAGACGCGAGCGATTGACGGCTAGACTGGGTGGTCGCCGCGGACGCCGCGGACCGCCCGCTCGATCACCTGGGCCAGCCGCGCGACCGCGGGCGCGACCGCGGGCTCGGGCGACCCCGGCATAGCCGAGCAGCAGGCCGCAGCGCCGCCGCCGGGCCGTGGTAGTAGCTCGAAAGCGCGGGCGCCTCGATCCCGGCCTCGCCGGCGGCGCGCGCGATCGCGCGATCGTCGAGACCGGCCGTCAGGCGGCCGACCAGATGCATGCCGGCCGCCGACGGCGAGACCGCCAGGCGCTCGCCCAGACGGTCGCGAACGGCGGCGATCAGGATCGCCTGGCGCTCGGCGTAGAGGGCGCGCATGCGGCGGATGTGGGCCGCCAGATGACCCTCGCCGATGAAATCGACCAGGGCCGCCTGGGCGATCGACGAGGGGTGGGCATCGACCAGCGCCCGGACCGCCAGAAAAGCGTCGATCAGCTGCTCGGGCACCACCATGTAGCCGATCCGCAGGCCCGGAAACATGACCTTGCTCATGGTCCCGACGTAGATCACCCGGCCATCGCGATCGAGGCCCTGGAGGGCTGCGAGCGGCCGTCCGGCGTAGCGGTACTCGCTGTCGTAGTCGTCCTCGAGCACGAAGCCGCCGGCCGCGCGCGCCCACTCCAGGAGCTCGAGGCGGCGCTGCAGGCTCATCGTGATCCCGAGCGGGAACTGGTGCGAGGGCGAGACCGAGATCAGCCGCGCCGCCGGCTCGAGGCTGCGGCCCTGGGCCACGCTCAGACCCTC
The DNA here is from genome assembly GCA_963757395.1 of uncultured Alphaproteobacteria bacterium. Classification (GTDB taxonomy): domain Bacteria; phylum Pseudomonadota; class Alphaproteobacteria; order Geminicoccales; family Geminicoccaceae; genus DATAOG01. The sequence goes on along the minus strand of CAVWRK010000013.1, from coordinate 397,828 downwards.
GTCATCGACCGGCACCGGCACCGGCCGCGCGCCGGCCGCGAGCAGCACGGCCCGGGTCGGCGGGTAGCCCGGCTCTTCGATCCAGACCGGGTCGCCCGGGTCGATCAGCACCCGGGCGGCGAGGTCGAGCGCCTGCTGGGTGCCCGAGATCACGATCACCTGCTCGGGCCGGCAGGCGACCGCCCGGGCGCTCGCCAGATAGTCGGCGATCGCCTGGCAGAGCGGCCGGTAGCCGGCCGGGTCGCCGCCGACCAGGAAGGCCCGCCGCGGCCGGCGCCAGCGGCGCGCGAGCAGGCGCGCCCAGTCGTCGAACGGGAACTGCTCGAGCTCGGGCACGCCGGGCGAGAAGGCGCGCGCGCGCGAGCGACCCCGGTCGAGACCGGCGAGGCGAGCGCCGCGGATCGACGGGCCAGGCCGCTCGGAACGGCGCTCCGAGCGTTGCCCGGCCTGGGCGCGCGCGCCGGGCACGACCGCCGGCAGGCGGTGCGAGACGAACGAGCCGGCGCCGACCCGGCCGTCGACGTAGCCCTCGGCGTGCAGTTGCTCGAAGGCCGCCATCACGGTGTTGCGCGAGACCGCGAGCTGGCGCGCGAGGCCGCGGGTCGCGGGCAGCCGCACGCCCGGCCGCAGCGCCCCGCTCAGGATCGCGTGGCGGATCGCGAAATAGATCTGGCGATGCAGCGGCTCACCGGCGTTGCGGTCGATCTGGAGCGCCGGCGCGAGGGCGCTGGCGGCACGTTTGGGCATCACGACCTCGCGGTGTAACCTGGCGTAAATGGCACCGTCATATAATCCAAAATGGCTCTTTTTTCCAAGCCATTTGCTATTACCTTCCGCCTCGAGGAGGATCCGACCCCATGGCCGAGCCGATCGAGACCAAGCTCAGCGTCAACCTCAACAAGGTGGCGCTGCTGCGCAATCAGCGCGACGTCGGCTATCCGAGCGTGCTCGAGGCGGCGCGGCTGGTGATCGCGGCCGGCGCCCACGGCGTCACGGTCCACCCGCGCCCCGACGAGCGGCATATCCGGCGCACCGACGTGCGCGAGCTGGCCGCCCTGATCGCGACCGAGTTCGACCGTCGGATCGAGTACAACATCGAGGGCAACCCGACCCCCGACTTCGTCGCGCTGGTCCGGGAGGTCCGGCCCGACCAGGTGACGCTGGTCCCGGATGCGCCCGACCAGCACACCTCCGATCACGGCTGGGACGTCGGCGCGAGCTTCCGCGAGCTGCGTGCCGTGATTGCCGAGCTCAAGGCTTCGGGGTCCCGGATCAGCCTGTTCATGGACGCCGACCCGGGCGCGATCGCCCCGGCCGCGACGGTCGGCGCCGACCGCGTCGAGCTCTACACCGGCCCCTACGCGCACGCGTTCGCGTGCGGCGCGGCGCAGCCGCTGCTCCGGCGCTACGCGGCGGCGGCGGCGGCGGCGGCCGAAGCGGGCCTCGGCGTCAACGCCGGCCACGACCTCAACCTCGACAACCTGCCGGCGTTCTGTAAGGCGGTCCCGCAGCTCGCCGAGGTCAGCATCGGCCACGCGATCACCGCCGATGCGCTCCGCCTCGGTTTTCCGGCGGCGGTCGAGGCCTATCTGCGGGCGATCCGGCGGGTGGCGCTCGCGGCCTGAGCGCAAGCACTCCATTACCCTTCGGTATCGGGAGTGCTAAGCTCCCCGGGCGGCAGACGAGCCCGGTGCGATGGAGCTGCTCGAGCGCGACACGCCCCTCCAAAGCCTCGGCGAATCCTTGCGCGAGGCAAGCATGGGTGTTGGCCGGATCGCCCTGGTGTGCGGCGAGGCCGGGATCGGCAAGACCGCGCTGGTCGAAACTTTCGTGGCCGCGCATCGGGCCGAGGTGCGTCTGCTGCTCGGCCGGTGCGACGCGCTCTTTACGCCTCAGCCGCTGGCGCCGCTGCATGACGTCGCGCTTCAGGCCAATGGCGCGCTGCTCCAGCTCATGCAGACGGCAGGTGCCCGGCTCGCGATCTTCAGCGCCATGGTTCGCGAGCTGCAGGTCGGCGACCAGCCGACGGTGCTGGTCTTCGAGGACGTACACTGGGCCGATGCCGCGACCCTGGACCTGCTCAAATATCTCGGCCGGAGGATCCGCGCCGCGCCGACCCTGGTCATCCTGACCTATCGCGACGACGAGCTCGACGGCAGCCACGCCCTGTGGTCCGTGCTCGGCAACCTGCCGGCCGATGCGATTCGACGCGTACCGGTTGCACCGCTGACCGAAGCGGCCGTCGCCCGTCTCGCCCGGCACGCCGGCCGGTCGGCCGCGGGCGTCCACGCCCAGACCGGCGGCAATCCCTTCTATGTCACCGAGCTGCTCGCGAGCCCATCCGGCAGCGTTCCGGCGACGGTCCGCGAGGCCACCCTCGCGCGCGCCATGCGGCTGTCGCCGGCAGCGCGCGCCGTTCTCGACCTCTGCTCGGTGGCGCCGACCCGGTCGAGCGCTGGCTGCTGGACGAGCCGACCGCGTCCTCCGCCAGCCTTCATCGACGAGTGCGTCTCGAGCGCGCTGATCACCCAGCAGGGCGACCTGCTGGCCTTCCGCCATGAGCTGGCGCGTCAGGCGGTGGAGAGCGCACTGTCGCCCACGTCGCCTGCGCTCGCTGCACCAGACCGTGCTCCGCCGCCTGCTCGATCGCGGCGACGGGTCCGTGGCCACCGCCCGTCTGGTCCATCACGCGACCGGCGCCGGCGACGACGCGGCGGTGCGCCGTTACGCGCCGGAGGCGGCCCGGGAAGCGTCGGCGCTGGGCGCGCATCGTGAGGCCGCCGCGCACTACCGGACGGCCCTCGAGCACACGGCGGCCGACGACACCGAAGGGCGGGCGACGCTCTCGGAAGGTTACGCCTACGAGTGTGGCCTGATCGATCGGATGGACGATGCGATCGCGGCGCGCCGGACGGCGCTCGGTCTGCGGCAGCAACAGGGCAACCTGCGTCAAGGCCGGCGACAACCTGCGCTGGCTCTCGCGGCTTGCCTGGTTTCGCGGTCGTGGCGAGGAGGCGCGGACGCTCGCGACCGCAGGCCGTGCAGATGCTCGAGCAACTGCCGCCGGGCCGCGAGCTGGCCATGGCCTACAGCAACATGGCGCAGCTTTACATGCTGTCGGAGGACTGTCCGGAGGCCGTGCAGTGGGGCGAGCGCGCCCTGCAGCTGGCGGAGCCGCTCGGTCTGGCCGAGATCCAGGTCCACGCCTTGAACAATATTGGCACGGCCGAGCTCTTGATGGGCAACCAGGCGGGTCATGCCAAGCTGGAGCGCAGCCTGGAGCTCGCGCTGAGCCACGGGCTGCACGAGCATGCGGCGCGAGCCTACACTAATCTGGCCGGTCTGGTGCAGTATCGATCGCGACTACGCTCGCGCCGAGCAATGGTTCGTCGACGGCCTCGCCTACACCCGGGAGCGCGACCTCGATTCCTACGACGCTGTTCATGCTGGCCGATCGCGCCCGCGCGCATCTGGAGCAAGGCCTCTGGCAGAAGGTCCGAGGATGACGCGAGCGCCGTGCTGGCGGCAGCGCCGGCGGGTGCCACGCGGCTCGTGGCCGTCATCGTCCTTGGGCTGTGTGCGCATGCGGCGGGGCGATCCCGGCGCCGAGCCGTTGCTCGACGAAGCGCGCAAGCTCGCGCTGGTGACCGGCGACATCATGCAGATCGGGCCGATGGCGGCCGCCCGCGCCGAGGCGGCCTGGCTCAAGGGTGACCGGGAGCAGATCCGCGCCGAGGTCGAGGCGGCCTACGAGCTCGCGCTGCGCCATCCCGCGCCGTGGCGGCTCGGCGAGCTCGGCCTATGGCTGTGGCGCGCCGGCGCGCTCGATCGGCCGCCCGAGGGCGCGGCGCCGCCCTACCGGCTCGAGATCAGCGGCGACTGGCAGGCCGCTGCTGCGGCCTGGCAGAAACTCGGCTGCCCCTACGAGCAGGCCCTCGCGCTCGCGGAGGGCGACCGGCCGGCGCAGCTGCAGGCGCTCGACATCCTGGCCAAGCTCGGCGCCGCCCCGGCCGCCGCGATCGTGCGGCGCGATCTGCGCGCCGGCGGTCTTCGCGGCATCCCGCGCGGACCGCGCATCCAGACCCGAGGCAACCCGCTCGGCCTGACCGCGCGGCAGGTCGACATCCTGCGCCTGCTGGCCGGCGACCTGGCGAATAAGGAGATCGCGGCGCAGCTGCGCATCTCGCCCAAGACGGTCGATCATCACGTCAGCGCCGTGCTCGCCAAGCTCGGCGTCTCGACCCGCAGGCAGGCCGCGCGACACGAGATCGTGCGCGCCCTGCTCGCCCAATCTGGGGAAGCGGACGGCGCAACATAGGGCATCGCTCCCGATGTCGCCGAGGGCCGTATCGGCCAGGTTCGCCATCGATCGCAACGCGAACCCGGAGGACATTCCCATGAAGCGTCTGATCTTAGCCCTGGTGATCGGGCTGTTCACGGCCTCGGCGGCCCACGCCGGCGGGAGAGTGACGGGCAGTGACTTTGGCCACAGCGGTACGAGCACAGCCGGCGGCAAGTCGAGCCCCTCGGGTGGGCACCACTCGTCGGGAGGGCGGCAGGGCGGTGGTGTGACGTCGTACGGGTCTAAGCCAAGTGCCGCGTCTGGCCAGAACTAGGCCTTGCCGGCGGTTGGCAACGGCTCCGAGACCGCCATCGCCCGCGCCGGCAGCCCGCCGGACGCGCGCACAACAAGAAAGTCTGTCACCTGTGAACCCACGCACATCTTTTGCACGCGCGGAGCGTACCAAGACGAACCGTGCATATTGACGGAGAAACGACGATGAAACCCAGCGCACTCCTTACCACGATCAGTCTCATTATCTTGGTGTCTGGCGCCGTTCAGGCCCAGGTTGCCAGTCCGAAGGCGAACCCTGCGAGGACGCTCAGCCTGGCTCCTGACCCCAGCACCGTCGACCCGCTGCCGCTGCCGCAGGTGGACGATGGCTTGGCTCCCGAGGCCCTGCCGACGGTCGAGCCGCATGCGCGACGGGCCGGCCTCAGCAGCCCGGCTCAGCCTCCGGAGCCCGACGTCAATCCGTCCACGCCCGAGCTTGACGACCGGATCAATAGTCAGGATCAAGCTCAGCCCGCGAGCGAGCTTGGTCTGGGACCGCTGGCGTCGGCGGCCGCCAACGGCTGGCTTTTCACGACCAGCCGCGTTTTCCCGGAGGAGGAGCTTCTCTCCCCTCCCTACACCACGATCGGCAAGATCACCTTCCAGGACAGCGGCGGCAATTTTCATGCTTGTACAGGTGCGGTGATCCAGCTGCGGCTGGTTCTGACCGCCGGGCACTGCGTCTACGACAACGAGCGCGACGAATGGTACACGAACTGGGTGTTCTATCCGCAATACTACGACGGGCCGTCGCCGCTCGGCGCCTGGGCCGCATCCCAGGCCCTGACGACCAATCAGTGGGTCACCGGCAACCTGCCAAACCCGGGCGACTTCGGCATTCTCATTCTGGTCGATCAGACAAAGCCGATCGGCCAGCTTACCGGCTGGCTGGGCTGGAAGGCGGGGGCGTTCGAAGAACACTTTCACCAGCTCGGCTATCCGGGCAATCTCGACCAGGGACAGCGTCCGCAGGAGACCAGTGCTCAAGTGGCGCGTGTCCTCGGCAACCACTTCCGTTGGGGAACCAATCAGACGTTCGGCAGCAGCGGCGGCCCCTTGATCATGAATTTCGGCGAGAACGGTTCCGGCCAAGCCTTTCCCAGCAACCAGGTGATCGGGGTCGTCAGCTTCGGCAACCCGGCGACTGGCTACGCGGCGAGCTCGAAGATACGGACGAGCTTTGTCAATCTCTTCCGCGCTGCCTGTAACCTTCAGCCTGGGAACTGCACATCCACGCTGACGGGGGCAACCATCGCCAGCAAGTGACAGGCTCGCTGCCGCGGTGTCCGGGGCATCTCAGAACGTTTTCGCGCAGCGAAGACCTACTGCGATGGCCCCGGACGGCGCGTTGCCGCAGGCGCGCGGTTCCAGGGCGCCACGAGGTCTGCTTGTGATCGGGCTGTTCGCAGCGTGATGACGCCCCAGCTCTGAAGCACGCCGGCTCTTTCCGCCGTCGACCGGGCCGGGTTACAACCGCGGGGCAGGCTTTGGAGCAGGGAGGGCAGGGGATGGATCTGGTCGCGCGGCTGGCCAAGACCTATACGGGCGTGGTCCACGACGTGATGCGGGCGATCGGGCTCCGCGACTTCACCCTGCCGCCCACGATCCGGCCGCTGGTTCCGGATCAGGTGCTGGCGGGCGTGGTCGCGACCGTGAGCGGCAAGGTCGACACCGCGGCCGACCCGCACGCGACCCTGCTGGGGTGGACCGGCCTTTTGTCCAAGGCCAGGGCCGAGACCGTCCTGATCTGCCAGCCGAACGATTTCGATCGTCGCCCACATGGGCGAGCTGTCGGCCGAGACGCTCAAGCTCAAGGGCGTGCGCGGTTACGTCGCCGACGGCGGCTGTCGTGACGTCGACTTCATCCTGAAGCAGGGCTTTCCGGTCTGGTGCCGCTACTTCACGCCCCGCGACATCGTCGGCTACTGGCTGCCCGACCAGTTCGATACGCCGATCCGGATCGGCGCGGTCACGATCCACCCGGGCGATCTGGTGCTCGGCGATCGCGACGGCATGGTGATCCTGCCCAAGGCGCAGGCCGAGGCGATTGTCACCGCCGCCGAGACCGCGATCACCACCGAGAACCTGGTGCGCAAGGCAATCCTCGCGGGCGTCGACCCACAGCAGGCCTATCTGAAGTACGGCAAGTTCTGAGGGCGCGGGCGCCCGCATCGGCGGTGCCAGGGCTCACGGTGCGTTCCGCCATCTCGTCATTTCTTCGACGACGAAAGAAGTCCTTCGGCGCGTGAGATCAGGGCTGGCCCGATCCTCTCGCTGAAGCCGGCGGCGAAGCCGATCGCCCAGGCGCTGTAGGGCGACAGACTGGTCACGAACTCCTTGTCGAGCGGGATGAAGCCGCTCTTCAGGGCCGCGAACGCGAAGACGCCGAACGCGGCTCCGAGAAATGGCCGGGCGAACGCGTTCACGAACTGGAAGACGTGCTCGAAGTCGGTCAGGCGTGCGAAGCTTTGCAGGCGGGTCATGATGCTCACCAGTCCGCCTAGAAACGCGGCGGCGACGACGAGCTGGGCATCGAATGGCACGATTGACTTCAAGATCGGGATGTTCTGGAGCCACAACAAGGTCGCCATGAGGCCGAAGAGCGTCGCTGCCAGCGCCCCGACGCATACCGTCTGCACGGGGCTGCCGCCGGTCATCCAGAGCAAGAACCGTGTCAGCCAGCCATTGTGGCGCAGGAGATCGATGTCGGCCCGCATCCGCAGCGTGCGCGCAAACACCAGTTCCGGCTTGTCGCTCAGCAGCGCCGGGATGGCGGCGCCGGCTTCGCGCACCAGCCGTTCGATCACCGCCGAAGGGTTCGCCGCCTTGATCTGCTTGGTCGTCGTCTCGAGCATGTGCATCCAGCAGCCGAGCTCGTACTGGATCTCCTCGCTGTGCAGGTCCGGGCCGGCGAGCTGCTCCTTGACGAAGGTGTAGAGGGCCTGGCGGTCGGCCTCGGTTGCGCCGTCGTTCCTGGCTGCGCCCGAGCCTTTGCGGCCATTCGCGATATCTCTGGTCGCGGCCGCCAGTTTGTCTGCGTCGATCATTGCTCCAAACCCCAAATTGATCCACCGAAGTGCTGGCGGATTAGTTCGGGATAGGAGTCGCGACCTTCGCGCGTGGCCGGTCGCGAATTCGGTCCGCGCTGCGGTTGACGCCGCCGCTCAGTCAGCCGCGGCGATCGCCTCGATCTCGATCAGAAAATCGGGGCGCGCGAGGCCGGCCACGAAGATCAGGGTGCTCGCCGGCGTCGCGCCCGCGAGCATGCGATCGCGCACGCCGCGCGCGAGCGCGGTGTCGGCGTGCACGGTCAGGAAGACGGTGGTCTTGACCAGGTCGTGCCTGGTCATGCCGGCCGCCTCGAGGATTGCGAAGATGTTGCGCCAGGCCTGCTCCATCTGGGCCTCGGCGCCGTCCGCGAGGGTGCCGTCCGGCTTGACCCCGATCTGGCCCGAGATGTGCAACCAGCGTGCGCCCGCGGGCACCTCGACGCCATGGCTGTAGCGCGAGAACGGTGGTGCTACGGTCGGTGGATTGTGGTGCTTGACCATGGCAGCAGCTCCCGGTCGGGCAACGAGCACGCGACCATCCTCGATGGACGACGGTCGGCCCGAGCGATTCTGCCCGATCCGGCGAGATCGACGGGCCCGCGGCCGGGCTCAGTTGAGCAGCAGCACCTCGATCCGGCGATTGGCCAGGCGGCCCGCGGGGGTGTCGTTGGTCGCGATCGGATCGTCCTCGCCGCGGCCCTCGGTCGTCAACCGGTCGGCGGCGATCTTGAAGCGATCGACGAGAAAGTCGCGCACGGCGCGCGCCCGCCGCACCGAGAGGTCCCGGTTGTAAGCGGCCTCGCCGATGGCGTCGGAATGACCGACGATCAGGGCATTGCGTTCGGGCGCCCGCACCAGCGCCTCGCCGATCCGGCCGAGCAAGCCGTAGGCGTCGGTCCGAATCCGGTAGCTGTCGGTATCGAACAGGCGGTCGCCGGGCACCGTCACCAGCAGACCGCGGGCCTGGGGCCGGGGATCGAGATCGGCCAGCATGGCCGGCAGCCCGCCCGACCCATCACCCGCCTCCCAGGCGGCGGGGCGGACCGACTCGGAGGCGCTGGGGTCGTCTGCGGAGTTGCCGCTCGCTTCGCCCGCCGACGCGCTCTGGATCAGGCCCAGGTCGGCGGTGGCGGCGGCCGCCCGCGGTACGGCCGCCGGCGGTGCGGCGGCTGGCGCTGAGGCCGCCGCCGGCCGCCGCCCGAGACAGTCGTAAAGATTGACGACATCGGCGTCCGGCCCGGTGACGCCCTTGCTGACGACCTTGACGACGTCCGGTGAGACGCCGAGGTCCGACTGCATGAAGTCGCGCACCGCCGCAGCCCGCCGGATCGACAGCGGAGGGTCGGCGGCCGGCTGGCCGGTGTCGCCATGGCCCTCGATCACCAGCCACTCCTTGCGCTCGGCTGAGCGCTGGGCAGCGAGCTCTCGCCGCGCCTGAAACAGCCAGCCGACCGCCTCCAGGCTGAGGGTGGCGTCATTGGCGGCGAACTCGAGCGGCTGACCCGCGGTCATCTCGGAGCAATCGGCATAGGCGACCTGTTCGACCGCGGCCTGCAGATCGGACAGCTGACCAAATGCCTGATCGATCTGTTTCAGGCTGCCGTCGAGCTCGTCGATGAACTTGCGGATCTCGCCGATACTGCCCGCCATCTGCTCCGTATAGGACTTTAGGCCTTCAAGGGATCCCTCGGACTTGCGGAGGTTGGTTCCGATCGCCTCGAGCTCGGCCTTGGGCGTCGCCGTGCCCGGGGCGGCGACCGGCTGCTGCACGAGCTTGGAGGCGCCCGGCGGCGGCGCGGTCTCGCGCGGTGCAGGCAGGGATCCGGCCCCGTCCGAAGGGGCATTCGCGACCGCCGTGGTGTCGATCGCGCGGACCACGTCCAGGTTCGAGCCCGCGCCTGCGGCGGCGCGCTCGCCGGCCATCGCCGCGGGCGCGATCTGGCTGGAGCCCGCCGTCCGGCCGCTCGGCAGAGCTGGCACTGATGCCAGGTTCGGCGATCCCCGGAGCGTGAGGTCGGTCACGCCGCTCTGCGCGCCGTCGGTACCGACCCGCGATGCTGTCGGCACCATCCCGTCCGGCGCCGCTAGTTGTGGTGATCCTCCGGCCGTAGCGAGCCCGACCGGAAGCGCACTGTCAGCGCTCGCCAGCGGGGCCGAGTCAACCAGATCGGCATCGGCGACCTCGCCCGCGGCCACATTGGCCGCGACCACCAGCGGCTGGTCGTCCAGGACGTCGTAGTAGAAGGCGAAGCCGTCGGTCGAGCGTAGCCGAACGAGATGATCACGGCGCCCCGGCGGGGTCGACGTCGGCAACGAAACCAGCTCGTAGCGTGAGTATGGCCTGCCAAGCTTCTGATATTTGTCCTTGTTGAGGTAGTCGTGCTGGATCAGCCTGGCGAAGCTGCGCAGATCGCGTTTCTCGGTGGCGGCATCGATGTTGATCGCCAAAACCGCGGCCAGCGCGATGACCGGCGCCAGCCAGAGCGGCCGGGTAGGTAGCGCCCGCAGATACGAGAGCAAGGTCTCGCGGTCTTCCCAAAGCTCGACGAGGGGCAGGACATCGCCCTTGGAGGCCCCGTTTTGGGCACGCCGGGTGTCTCGCAGGTGGGTCCGAAGCCTCATCAACAGGTAGCCGCCACATCCCGCCACGAGCGCCAGAATGACCGCGAACACCGCCAACACGGCCACGAAGCTCGGATCGATCAGCAGCCCCAGGAAGGTCACCGGCGCGAGCAGGTAGTCGCCGAAGCCAGCGTAGCTCAGATAGTCGAGGTCGAAAGACGACCAGATCTTCAAGCTCGCATAGACGCCCAGAAGCGCGAGGACGACGTAGGCAGCGAGCGCGACAACCAGGTAGGGCCGACGGAAGTAGCGACGGCATAGGGCCCCCAAGCCGTCCCCATGGGTGGCCTGATCGTCGTCCTCTGGCGGTACCGTTTCGGTGCTCATTTTCCCCTCCCGGCGCAGGCCGTGAGGTCAAGACGCAAAGGTTGATACTCCCTCAATCGGAAAAGAAGCTCAGGGACAGATGCTCTGCAAGAACATTTTGGCTAAACTCAGCTAAAAATCGCGCCATAGTTGCGCATATGCAACAGTGACCGGCGCACGCGCAACAGTGACATGGAGGTGACGGGTGCGTGACAATAGCGCGCCCGGCCCGATGCGCCGTTGCCCGTCGCCCGCGCGCCGCCCCGCGCTCTACCGCCTCGCGTATTGCTGACTGCCGAACATGACCTCCCAGGCCGCCTTGTCGGTCTTCAGGTCGCGCCGGCGATCGGCCAGCACCTGCACGCCCCGCTCGACCGCCGGGCGCGCTGCGATCTGGTCGAACCAGCGCACGAAGTTCGGATAGTCGGCGCGCTCGACCCCCTGGCGCTCAGGGAAGCGCGTCCAGGGCCAGATCGCGATGTCGGCGATGGTGTACTCGCCGCCGGCGATGTGCGGGCTCTCGCCGAGGCGCCGGTCGAGCACGCCGTAGAGCCGGTTGGCCTCGTTCTTGTAGCGGTTGCGGGCGTATTCGATGTCGTCGGGCGCATATTGCAGAAAGTGGTGCGCCTGACCGAGCATCGGGCCGATGCTGCCCATCTGGAACATCAGCCACTGCAGCGTGGCGTAGCGCTGCCCGGGTGCCTTTGGCAGGAACTTGCCGGTCTTCTCGGCGAGGTAGATGAGGATGGCGCCGGACTCGAAGATCGCGAGCGGCTCGCCGCCGGGGCCGTCCGGGTCGACCATCGCCGGCATCTTGTTGTTGGGCGAGATTTTGAGGAACTCGGGCTTGAACTGGTCGCCGGCGCCGATGTCGATCGGGATCACGGTGTAGGCGAGCCCGCATTCCTCGAGCATGATGTGGATCTTGTGGCCGTTCGGCGTCGGCCAAGTGTAGAGGTCGATCATGACGGGCTCCTTCCGATTCGAGCGTGCCGCGGTGCAGCATAGCGGTCGCGGGCGCGCTGCAAAGCCCCAATCCGGTCCCGAGCGCGTGATCTGCCGCACCGCCGACGCCGACCCGATGCACGAGCGCCCTTAAGTCCGGGGCGGCTTCGGCCTATGTTGATCGGCCATGACGCAGAGCGATCCCGACCCGCCACCGCCCGCCGGCGCCACCGAGCGCGTCCTGCTGACCCGCGAGAGCATCCGCAGCGGTCTGGTCCACAGGCTGATCGCCGAGCACGGCGTCCACATGCGCCTGCTGTCGGCGGACGAGCTCCTGGCCTCGCGCCGGGCAACGCTCGCGGGCGTCGACCTCAGCGCCGGGGTCTGGCTGTTCGGCTATGGCTCGCTGATCTGGAACCCGGCGTTCCATTTCACCGAGCGCCTGACCGGCCGGATCTGGGGCTACCACCGGCGCTTTTGTCTCTGGACCCACCTCGGGCGCGGCCGGCCGGAGCAGCCGGGCCTGGTGCTCGGCCTCGAGCGCGGCGGCTCCTGCCAGGGCGTGGTCTTCCACATCGCGCCCGGAAGTGTCGAGGAGGAGATCGAGATCGTCTGGCGGCGCGAGATGCTGAGCGGCGCCTACCTGCCGCGCTGGGTCGAGGTTCAGACCGCGGCCGGCCGGGTGCGCGCGATCGCCTTCGTGATCAACCCGGCGCACGAGCGCTATGCGCGGCTGCTCACCGACGCCGAGATCGCGCTCGTGATCGCGACCGCCTCGGGCTGGCTCGGCCCCTGCGCCGACTATCTGGTCAACACGGTCGACCACCTGGCGGCGCTCGGCATCCACGACCGCCCGCTCGAGCGCCTGCGCGCCCGCGTCCTGGCGCTGCGCGGGCCCGCTGCTGCCCAACAGGTCTGAATTTTGCTCAGCCGCGCTTGAACGCTTCGATCTGCCGCTTGGTCTGCTCCAGCATCTTGAGCTTCAGCGAGCGGACGAGGTCCGACGAATGGATGAAGGTCGAAAGCTCTTCGCCGGTAACGACAAACACCTGCACGCCTTCGATCTGCGCCGCAGCCGAGTGATAGAAGGCGGCCGTGAGGTCGGCCGCGTCCCCGGTGATACCGTTCAGGGCGACGAAGATGCCATTTCGTCGCCCCCGATCCCTGAGCAAGCTCGCGAAATAGCGCAGCGCTCTACCGGAAACGGGGCCCGACCAGCCTTTGCATTCGATGATGAGCGGGCAGTCCAGGAAGCGCACGCCGTCAAGCGCTTGGTCGTTCCAAAAGATCAGATCGATCTCTTCGCTCTGATAGACGTTGACAATGTTGGTATCGTCGAGACTCAAACCGGGCACGCAGCTGAAGACGTAGCCAACCAAGCCCTCGACGAGCTTGCCCTTCGTTGCAGCCTTTCTGGTTCTGCCAATCTTCCGTAGTTCCGCGCGTATCCTCGATCTGTCAATCAGGGCCACCGGCGGTCACCTTGGCGTAGCTGGCGCGCCGTCTGCGCTGGAGAATCTGCTCGCTGAGCGTGCCGTCCTCCAGTGCCCGAATCAGCTCATCGATCTGAAACACCAGAACCCGTGGCGTATCCGACACCGAAGGCGACGAGATCTCTTGGCTGTAACCATAGACCACTAGGCCGAGCGCGGCACTGCTAGCGCCAATGTACTTCTCAATTTGGTCTATGGCACTCACGAGGCGACCGCGGCTTTGGACCGTATACTTGCATTCAATGATGATTGGACCGCCGATTTCGGTAGCGACATCGTCCAGCCAGGTGACGATCAGGTCGGCAGTTACGTTCTTCTCTGATCGGCCCGCTTCAACGACCTCGGCCCCCACCCTCCGGAAAACCTGGGCGACGAGGCGCTCGAAGCGAAGCGCTCGGTCCAGCGATTCACCCCGACGGAGCACCTCGAACTCTTCTCGAGCCCAGGACAGGTTCGGTCTTTGCCTGAGCCGTGGGGCGTCGTCGATCGGACGCAGCGGCTTGGCGTGTTCAAGGAACCGGTCGATCTCGGCGGATACAGATGGTAGTTCGGCGATGGTCGCTTTGACCACGTAAATCCCCCGCAGCCGGCCGAACAGCCAATCGTAGGTCGTGGTGAACAGGATGACCGGCTTACCAAGCACGTGCGCGATGCCGATTTCGAACAGGACATGCGCCGCACTGCCGTCGTTCGCCGACGCGCACATGAAATCGGCCGTTTCCAGGTGCTGCAGTAGTTCGCCCGTAAGCGGACCGGGGGCGATGTCGTCGGCCCGAACGCAGGCCATACCCCGGGCAGCAAACGCTTCGGCCAGGGCGGCACTGGCTTGGGCGGTCTCTGCCGCAATGAAGCCCCGTCGAAGGTTCTTTCTGCGTTCCGGTAGTGGCTTGGCGTTGGAGGTCATTCGACAATCTCTGCATCGGTGTGGACGAGCCCCGACAGCGAGTGAGCGCGGCACGGTTCGACACCTGGACCAAAGCCGGCTATTTCATCCTACAGGATGAAGCCTCCGCTGGGCGAGCCGCAATGACAGGTCTCGATCTCGTGATCCGGAACGGCACCGTGGTGACCGCGGCCGACCGCATGCAATGCGACGTCGGCATTCGGGGCGGGCGGATCGTGGCGCTTGCCGAGGAGCTGCCGCGCGCCGCGCGTGAGATCGATGCGAGGGGCAAGCTGGTGCTGCCGGGCGGGGTCGACAGTCACTGCCACATCGAGCAGCTCTCGGGCATGGGCATCTGGAACGCCGACGACTTCTATAGCGGCACGGTCTCGGCGGCGTTCGGCGGCACCACCACGGTGATCCCGTTCGCGGCGCAGCACCGCGGCCAGGCGATGCGCGAGGTGGTCGCCGACTATCGCGAGCGCGCGACGAAGGCGGTCGTCGACCATGCCTTTCACATGATCGTCTCCGATCCGTCGGCGGCGGTCCTCGAGGAGCTGCCCGGGCTGATCCGGGAGGGCTACTCATCGCTCAAGCTGTTCATGACCTATCCGCTGCTGCGCCTCGACGACGGCCAGATGCTCGACCTCCTCACGCTCGCCCGGGCCGAGGGCGCGATGGTCTCGGTCCACGCCGAGAACGACGCGATGCTCGCCTGGACCGCGCGTCGCCTGCTCGAGCGCGGCCACACCGCACCCCGCTACCACGCGATCAGCCATCCGCGGATCGCCGAGGCCGAGGCGGTCTCCCGCCTGATCGCGATGGCCGCGCTGGTCGACCAGCCGATCGTGGTGTTCCATGTCACGACCGAGGGCTCGCTGGCTGCGATCCGGGACGCCCAGACCCGGGGCCAGAAGGTGTTCGCCGAGACCTGCCCGCAATATCTGCTGCTGAGCGCGGCCGACCTCGACAAGCCGGGACTCGAGGGGGCGAAGTGGATGTTCAGCCCGCCCGCGCGCGATTCCTCGGACCAGGAGGCGATCTGGCGGGGTGTCCGGAACGGCACCTTCCAGATGGTGACTTCCGATCATGCGCCCTACCGGTTCGACGAGTCCGGCAAGCTCGCGGCCGGGCCCGAGGCCAACTTCAAGCAGATCGCGAACGGCATCCCGGGCATCGAGCTGCGCCTCCCACTGCTGTTCTCGGAAGGGGTCGCGAAAAACCGGATCGAGCTGGAGCGGTTCGTCGAGCTCGGCTGCACCAACCCCGCAAAGATTTACGGCCTGCATCCGAGGAAGGGCACGATCGCGATCGGGTCGGACGCGGACCTCGCGATCTGGGACCCGGAGAAGACGGTCGAGATCACCGATGCCACCACCCACGACCGGACCGGCTATTGCCCCTATGCCGGCCTGACCGTCACCGGCTGGCCGGTGACCGTGCTCGCGCGCGGCGAGGTGATCGTCGACGAGGGCGAGCTCCTGGCCGAGCGTGGTCGCGGCCGCTTCCTGCCACGCGCCGCCGGGATCGCGGCCGAGCCCCTGGGCCGGCTGCTGCCCGAGCTGGACCCGGAGCGCAACTTCGGTGCCGAGCTCCTCGAGTGAGCGCCGGTCCAGGCGGCGGGCTGCCAGGATGACGCCCGCGCGGCGCCGGCTCGGCTGGCTCGCGGCCGTCTCGCTGCTGCTGCACGGCTGGCTGCCGGTGGTCCTCGGGGCGTCCCTGGTCGCGGCCCATGGTGGCGATCGGTATGCGCCTGACGTGCCCATCTGCGCGGCCGCGGCCACCTCGCCCCGGCCGGCCCCGGGGCCGGTATGCCCGGTCAGCCACGATCCGATCTGCCTCTGCGCGGTCTTCGCGAGTCTGCTCGCCCCCGAGCTGGGCCCGGCGCCAGCCCCGCCATTGGCGATCAGGGACGCCCGGCGCCGCTCGCGGACGCGAAGCCCGGCCTCATCGCGCCCGGTCGCGCTCTTCGAGGCTCGCGCTCCGCCCCACTCCGGCTGATCTGCATCGGCGCCCGAACCTGGCCGCGAGCCGGGTCCGGGCTGGTCACGAGATCTCAGTCGGAGGCAAGCGATGCTTCGCCATCTCGCCGCTGTCGGGCTCGGCAGCGCATTCCTGCTCACGCCGGTTCTCGCTCTCGCGCACATCACCCTTGCGACCCGGCAGACGCCGGCCAACAGCTCGTACAAGGCCGTGCTGCGCGTGCCGCATGGCTGCGAGGGCAAGCCCACGACGGCGATCCGGGTCCGGATCCCCGAGGGTCTGATCGCGGTCAAGCCGATGCCCAAGCCGGGCTGGCAACTGGCCGTGGTCAAGGGCAAATACGACCATCCCTACGCGTACGAAGGCAGCCAGCTGACCGAAGGGGTGAAGGAGGTCGACTGGAGCGGCGGCGAGCTGAGCGACGATTTCTACGACGAGTTCGTGTTCGTCGGGCGCCTCACCGACCTCGCGCCCGGCACGGTGCTGAGCTTTCCGACCGTGCAGGAGTGCCAGGGCGCGGTCCAGCGCTGGATCGAGATCCCGGCGCCCGGCCAGGACCCCGACGAGCTCCAGGCGCCGGCGCCGCAGCTGACCGTGATCGAGGGCGTGGGCGGGGACGACGACTGAGCCCGGCCGGGATGCGTGCGCCGTGCCGTTCGCGGATCGGCGGGCTGCTCGCGGCGCTGCTGCTCGGCATCCTGCCGGCGGTGGCGCAGGCGCACGCGGTCCTGCTCGAGACGACGCCCGCGGCGGGCGCGGTGGTCGCGAGCGCGCCGGCGGCGGTCGTGCTGCGCTTCGACGGGCCGGTCCGGCCGATCGCCGTCCAGCTCCTGCGCGCCGAGGATGACGTCGCGCTGGCGCTGCCTCCGGTCGAGGCCATCGACACGCGCCTGAGCCTGCCGCTGTCGCACGGCCTCCCCGACGGCAGCTATGTCCTGAGCTACCGGGTGACCTCGGCCGACGGTCACCCGGTCGCCGGCAGCTTCGTCTTCAGCGTCGGCGCGGCGCCAGGCGCGGCGATCGGCGCGCCGGTCGACCTCTATGACGCCGGCTGGCAATGGTTCGGCGTGGCGGCGCGCTCGCTGTGGTACGGGACCTTGCTGCTGGCAGCCGGTCTCGCCCTCTTTTGCACGCTGATCCGCGTGCCGCCGGACCTGGCACCCCGCCTCGAGCACACGTTGGTCTGGGTCGCGATCGCCGGCCTCGCGAGCGGCCCGTTGCTGCTGGCGGCGGAAGGCGGCGGCCTGCTCGGTGGCCCGCCCAGGTCGCTTCTGAGCGGGGAGGTCTGGCGCCTGGCGGCCGGCTCGTCGGTCTTCTGGAGCGTCCTCAGCGCCGCGGCCGGGCTCGGCTTGATCATTCTTGGCCGATCGCACCGCCCGGCGCTGCTCGCGGGCGCGCTCCTGGTGGCGCTGAGCTTCGGGGTCTCCGGCCATGCCGCGACCGCCGGGCCACGCTGGTTGACGCTGCCGGCGCTGACCCTGCATGCGCTCTCTGCCGCGTTCTGGGTCGGGGCTCTCTGGCCGCTGCTCACGCTCCTCAGGCGGGCTGAGGCGACGAGGCTTTTGCAGGCGTTCTCGACGCTTGCGGTACCCGCGGTCGCGTGCCTGATCCTTGCCGGCGTCGTGCTTGGGGTTCTCCAGCTCGAGGCCTGGTCGGCGCTGGTCACCACCGACTATGGCCAGCGCCTGCTCGCCAAGCTCGCTCTGGTCGCGGGGCTGCTCGGTCTCGCCGCCCTCAACCGGCTGCTGCTGACACCGGCGCTCGGGCGAGCGCCTGCTGACACCCGCTGGCTGCGGCTGACGATCGGCACCGAGCTCGCGCTGGCGGCGGGCGTCGTCGTGCTGACCGCGAGCCTGGGCGCCGTGCCGCCGCCGCGGGCGCTCGCCTTGCAGGCGGCCGCCGATCGCGGTGCCGACGGCGCGCAGGCCGATTTTGCGACTTACGCCGCGGTTCAGGGTTTCCACCTGGTCCTGGTTGCGACCCCGGCGACCGCCGGCGCCAACCGGATCGATCTCTACTTCGCCGACGCCGATGGCCAACCGGCGAAGGCCATGGCCGCGGAGCTGTCCGCAGCCCTGCCCGAGCGCAATGTCGAGGCGCTGCATTTCGACGCGCTGCCGGTCGAGGCCGGTCATTTTCGGGCCGATGCCAGATTGCCACTGCCGGGCGACTGGCAGCTGCGCGCCGATTTCCTGATCGACGATTTTACAAAGCTTGGCTTTCGGACCAGGATCGTGGTCGGACGATGAGACACGCCTGGAGGAAGGCATGGCAAGAAAGATCAAGATCGCGGCGGCGCAGCTCGGGCCGATCCACCTCGCGGACGACCGCGCGAGCGTCGTCCGGCGGCTGTGCGCGATGCTGCGCGAGGCCCATGGCATGGGCGCGAAGCTGGTGGTGTTTCCCGAGCTCGCGCTGACCACCTTCTTCCCGCGCTACTGGTACGACGACATCCGGGAGATCGACGCCTGGTTCGAGCGCGAGATGCCGAACGCCGCGACCGCGCCGCTGTTCGAGCTCGCCCGCGAGCTGGAGGTCGGCTTCTATCTCGGCTATGCCGAGCTCGCCCGCGAGGGTGGGGCCAGCCATCGCTACAACACGGCCGTCTTGGTCGGGCCGGATGGCAGCATCCTCGGCAAGTATCGCAAAGTGCATCTGCCGGGTCATGCCGACCATCGTGAGGGGATCCCGTTCCAGCACCTGGAGAAACGCTACTTCGAGGTCGGCAACCTCGGCTTTCCGGTCTGGCGGGCGTTCGATTCGATCGTCGGCATGCTGATCTGCAACGACCGCCGCTGGCCCGAGGCCTACCGGGTCATGGGCCTGCAAGGCGTCGAGCTGGTGCTGCTCGGCTACAACACGCCGACCCACAACATCTACCATCCGGAGCCCTGGCATCTGCGCATGTTCCACAACCGCCTCGTGGTCCAGGCCGGCGCCTATCACAACGGCGCCTGGGTGATCGCTGTCGCCAAGGCGGGCGAGGAGGACGGCCACGGCCTGATCGGCGGCTCCTGCATCGTCGCCCCGACCGGCGAGATCATGACCCAGGCGCTGACCGAGGACGACGAGGTCATCCTGTTCGACTGCGACCTCGATCTCTGCAACCACTACAAGACCACGGTGTTCGCCTTCGACCAGCACCGCCGGATCGAGCACTACGGCCTGATCACCGAACGCACCGGCGCGATCCCACCGCCGGAGTGACGATGCCGGGGAGCTGATGGAATTCTCGACCCGATCGAAACGGCCGCCACCCGAGTGTGACGACGATGCGCAACGGATGAAGCCTCATCCGGCACGATGGCTTCTGCGCGGCGCCGACCGGGATGCTTTCGTGGAGGCGGCGCTGAATCCGCCGGAGCCGACCGATGAGCTGATCGCGGCGCTCAGGCGGCACCGCGAGCTGTTCGGGTGACGCGAAGCTTCGTCACGAAAGTGGGAGATATGGCTTGCAGGCAGACGTCGACCGGGTCATCCACTTCTATGAGACCCATCCGATCAACGAGCAGCAGATCCTGCACGATCTGGCGCGCGATGGCATCGCCCTCGAAGGTCTGAGCGAGGCTGTTCTCCAGGACTACGATCAGGACCACTTCGGCGGCCTCGAGGCGGTCGACGTCCTGGCCAGGAAAGCCGGGATCGGGCCGGACACGCAGGTTCTCGATGTCTGCAGCGGCATGGGTGGCCCGGCGCGCTATCTGGCCTACCACCATGGCTGCCGGGTGACCGGGCTCGACATCACCGAGAGCCGCTTACCAGGGCGCGGTCCGCCTGACCCGGCTGGTCGGGCTCGAGGACCGGGTCGAGTTCCGGCTCGGCAACGCGCTGGCGATGCCGTTCGCGGACGCGAGTTTCGACGTCGTGCTCGGCCAGGAGGCGTTCTGTCATGTCCCGGACAAGGAGCACCTGATCGCCGAATGCGCGCGCGTCGTGCGCCCGGGCGGGGTGGTCGCGTTCACCGACATCCTGAGGCGTCCGGCGCTGACCCCGGAGGCCGAGGCGCGCCTCGAGCGCGAGATGACCTTTCTTTCGCTGGCGAGCCTCGAGGGCTACGCCCGGCTGCTCGCGGACAACGGCTGCCGCCTGCTCGCGCAGGACGACCTCAGCGCCTGGTGGACCGAGGTCCTGCAGCAGCGGCTCGCCATGTACCGCGGCCTGGAGGCGACCACAGTTGAAAAATTCGGCGCCGAGCACTTCCGGAGGTGGGATGACACCTATGCCTTCTTCGTCGGCCGGTTCGCAAAGGGCCAGCTCGGCGGCGGCCGCCTGGTCGCGCGGCGCGATCGCTGAGCGGTCCGCCTGATGCGCTTCGATTTCAGGGAGCTCGGCCCGGCGGAGCGCTACAAGCTCTTGGGCGGCCTGGTGGTGCCCCGGCCGATCGCGCTGGTCACCACCCGCGACCCGGACGGCCGGGACAACGCCGCGCCGTTCAGCTTCTTCAACGTGCTCGCCGAGGAGCCGCCGCTGGTGGTCCTGGGCCTCGGGATCAGTCCGTCCGGTCGCGCCAAGGACACCACCAACAACATCCGCGACAGCGGCGAGTTCGTGGTCAACCTGGTCGACGAGCCGATCGCGGAGGCGATGAACCTCTGCGCCATCGACCTGCCGCCCGAGGTCAGCGAGGTCGAGCTCGCGGGTTTTTCCCTGTTACCCTCGGAGGTCGTGGCGCCGGGCCGGATCGCCGCTGCGCCGGTCAGCATGGAGTGCCGGCGCTACGTCACGCTGCAGCCCGGCCGCGAGCGCTACATCGTGCTCGGCGAGGTCGTGATGCTGCACGTCCGGGACCGGCATCGTCGATCCGGAGCGCCTGCACGTCGATCGCGACGCCTACGCCCCGATCGGCCGCCTGTTCGGCGGCGGCTACGTCCGCACCCACGATCGCTTCGAGATGCCGAGGATCAACTACGCTGAGTGGCTGGCGCGACAGAGAGCGGGCAAATAGCACCCGAACGAAGATGTGAAGCTGATGCGATCCCGACCGGAGCTTTCAGACCGCGACTGTGATCTTGCCCACGTGCTCCGAGCGAGCGAGCGCTTCGATTGCCTCGGGAGCCTCGTCGAAGCCGAAGCTGGCGGCCAGGATTGGAGCCACCCGGTCTGCGTACTCCATCCCGATAGTGACGAGATGCTCGAGAAGCCCCGGATGTTGTAGCGGCCGAAAAACTGTATAGCCATGCAGACTGAGGTCTTTGGCCATCAGATCCATGATGTCATAAGAGGCAGCACGACCGGATACCGCCTCGTAACTGACGAAGTGGCCGCCATGGGCAAGTGCTTCGAGACTGTGGGCGACCATCTCGCCGCCGATCGGATCAATGATGACATCGATCCCGCGGTCGAAATGGGCGGCACGGAGCGCGGGAACCAGATCTTGCGGTCTCCTGACCACCGACACATGGGAGGCGAGAGGCGAGAGCTGGGCGACCTTCTCCTGACGGCGCGTCGTGGCGAGCGTGTCAGCCCCCCATGCCCGTGCCAGCGGCAGGCCCACGGTTGCGATGCCGCCGGCCGCAGCGGTCAAGGCGATCGTCTTGCCTTGGCTGGTTTCCGGTCCCAGACCCGCCATGTCCATGGCGCCGGCAATGGTCAGGATCGCGTTCCAGTAGGCGGCTCCTTCCTCATCTGAATAGGTGTCGGGTACCGGCAACAGCGCCGACTGATCGTACACGCCAAACTGGCGGAGCACGCCCATGCCTGCGCGATCGACCAACATCGGCACAAAGGCGACGCGATCCCCGACCTTCCATCTGCGGGTCTCGGATGGGCCGTTCGGGCCCGGTCCCAGCTCGATGATCTCGCCGACAGCTTCGTGGGCGACGCATGAAGGAAAGGAGTCCGGCGGGAAGTGGGTCCCGAGCACATACCTGTAGTCAGATTGGTTCAGCCCGACTGCGCGAATGGCGACCACGGCCTGCCCGCTATTTGCCGCCGGCAAGATCTGGCGACCCTTCTGCAGGACCGCCTGCGGTTGTCCCAACCGTTCAAAGAACCAATAAGCAGTTTCGACCATTCTCTTCTCCCGCAGGATTACTGACTTCGAAAGACGTGAGAAGACGCCTGGTGACCAAGCCGGACGGCGCCGATCGCCATGGTGGTCGCGGCCTGGGTCGGGTCGACCACGGGCATGCCGATCGCCGTCTCGAGGTCCGGGCGATACTGGGCCATGCCGGCGCAGCCGAGCACCAGGACGTCCGCTCCATGCTCGTCCCGCAGGCGCACCCCGACCGCGCGCATCCGATCGAAGGTGCGGTCCTGGTCGGCGAGCTCGACCACGCCGAGGCCGAGCGGCAGGTCGCCGGCAAAGCGGGCAGCGAGGCCCAGCTGGCGGACGTAGCGCAGATGGCGGCCGAGCGAGGTTTGGAGGATCGCGATGATCCCGAAGCGCTCGCCGCGGGTCAGCGCGGTCAAGAGGCCGCATTCGGCGATTCCGAGCACCGGCCGCCCGGTCGCCTCCCGGCAGGCGTGCAGGCCGGGATCGCTGAAGCAGGCGATCACGAAGGCGGCGGCATCGGCCCGCTCCCGGACCAGCCGGCAGAGCGGCTGCACCACCTGCTCGACATGAGCCTGGATCTCGATCCCGGGCGGCCCCTCGGCGAGCGTGACGCACTCGATCGAGGGCCCCCCGGCCATGCGCAGCGGTGCCAGCGCGCGGTCGATCGCCGCGGTCACGGCCTCGGTCGAGTTCGGGTTAACGACCAAGATCGGCTCGCCCATTGCGGCTCCTCGACGGTGGCCTCGCACGCCCCCCCGGCGACCGGGTCCGGCCGGGCCGGCTTGACAAGCCCTGGTTAACCCAAGTCGGGCATAGATGGCCAGTTCCGCGCTGCCGGTCGGATTGGTGCCCATGAGAATGCCGCAAGCCATCCGTGGCCTGTTCAAGAGGGAGGACGAGTCCGCGCTCCTGCTCGAGCAGTCGGCGGCGGCACGGACTACGGCCGCCCAGGCGAGCGCGTCGGCGGCCGGCCGCGCGTCCCGGTCCGACAAGGCGCGCCTCAAGCACTTCGAAAGCCGCCTGCGCACGCTCACCCAGGCCAGTAGCAAGTCCGAACCGCTGGTGGCCGGACGGCTGCAGATGATCGCGCTGTCGCGGGTCAAGGAGCGGCTCGGCGACGACTGGTCGCGACTGGCGACCAAGGTCCACCGGCTGACGCAGCAGATCCTGGAGCGCCGGCTCACCGAGCAGGACGTCTATGTCCAGGTCGCCGATCGCTACATGATCCTGTTCGCCAGCCTGACCAGCGTCGAGGCCACGTTCAAGGCGCAGGCGATCGCTCGCGAGATCACGGCCTTGCTGATCGGCGAGCTACCCGAGGTCGACGAGGCGCCGATCCAGGTCACCGTCCACGAGATCGACCCCGCCGAGTTGAGCGGCAAGTCGAGCCTGGAGAGCCTGGTCGCCAAGATGGACGATGTCGCCGCCCGCGAGTTCGAGGAGCGCGGTCACGGCGGGCCGGCCGACCCCGATCTCGTCGACCGTGGTCCGGTGCGGTTCGACTATCTGCCGATCTGGAGCCGGCGCGGCAAAGCGATCGTCGGCTACGTCTGCGTGTGCCGGCAGACCACCGGGGACCACGGCGACGAGATCCCTACGATCTCGACTGCCTGGCGCTGCGCACGGTGTTGGCCACCTTGCCGGACATGGAGCGCAACGGCTATGCGGCCCTGGTGGTGGCACCGATCCGATGGGACACGCTGGTCCAGCTTCAGCGCCGCCAGGGCTACCTGGATCTCTGCCGGCAGGTGCCGTGCCAGCTGAACCGGCAGCTCGGCTTCTCGATCTCGGACGTGGCTGCGGGCGCCTGGCGCGATCTGGTCCGCGATCGCCTGTTCCCGTTGAAGCCGTTCGCCCGGTTTTTCTTCGTCGGCGCGCCGCCCGAGCCGGCGCAGATCCCCCACCTGACCGACATCGGGGTCGACGCGCTCGCCTTCGACGCGATGCCGGGCGGCACGTTCGACGACGCCCGGCGACGGCGGATCGAGGACTTTGTGCGCGATGCCTCGCGGCACAAGCTCGCGACCTGCGCGCTCGGCGTCAGCGAGCGGAGCGCGGCGCTCGCCTTGCTGGCGGCCGGGGTCGATTTTCTCGGCGGCGATGCCGTCGCGCCCAAGGTCGGTGCGCCGGGCGCCGCCTACCGGCTCGATCTGACCGCCTAGGGCCGGGCGTGACGGGCGGCGCCGGCGGCTGATTTATCGGCGCCTAAAGCTCGACCCGTAGTCTTTGGCCCGCACGGGCGGCATTCGGGCGCTCGGCGGAGCCCGGGGCCACGAGAGGTAGCTTCGGCATGGAGCAGCGCTGGCGCATCGGTTGGACTGAGCTCGCGGTCGGGTGCTCCTGCCCGAGCTCCGAACGGCCGCTCTGTACCGAGACCGACATCGCCCGGGCGATCGCGGACGGCGGCTGCAACCTCTACAACTCGCTGACCCACCTGCCCAATCACGTGCTGTTCCAAAAGCGCCTGCATCAGGCTGCGGCGCTGGCGCGGCAGGGCAGCACGACGGTCGCGGTCCTGTGCGTCGACCTCGATCGCTTCGAGGATCTGAATCGACGGTTTGGGTCAGCCACGGCCGACCGGCTGATCGAGGCCTGTGCCCGGCGCCTGCGCGCCAGCCTGCGGGAAGGGGATGTGGTCGCCCGCCTGGAAGGCAACGAGTTCGCGGTGCTCCAGCGCACCGGCCAGCAGCCGCAGCAGGCCGAGATGCTGTGCCAGCGCCTGCTCGCGACCCTCGCCGCGCCGTATGCGCTCGACGGTCGCCAGGTCGTGGTCACCGCCAGCATCGGCGTCGCCCTGATGCCGTCCGGCGAGCAGGATCCAGAGCAGAGTCTGAGAAACGCCAGGATCGCCCTCTGCCAGGCGAAGAGCGAGGGCCGTGCGACCTGGCGGTGGTTCGAGCCCGAGCCGGCCTCCGGCGCGGTCGCGGCCAGGCTCAGCGACGACGACCTGTGCGCGGCGCTGCTCGACGATCAGTTCGAGCTGCACTATCAGCCGCGGGTCGAGGCCGCGAGCCGGCGCTGGGTCGGCGTCGAGGCCCTGGTCCGCTGGCGCCACCCGACGCGCGGGCTGCTGGTGCCGGCGGCGTTCGTGCCGCTCGCCGAGACCGACCGGCCGATCCTGGCGCTCGACGAATGGGCGCTCAGGACCGCCTGCACCGACGCGCTCGCCTGGCCGGACCTCAGGGTCTCGGTCAGCCTGTCGCGGTCCCAGGTCCAATGCCACGACCCGGTCGGCTGTCTCCGCCAGACCCTCGCCGACACCGGCCTCGAGCCCGAGCGCCTCGAGCTCGAGATCACCGAAGACGTGCTGCTGCACGACCGGCAACGGACGTTGGTGACCCTCTGGCAGCTCAAGAGTCTGGGCGTGCAGATCGTGACCGACGGCTTCGGCAGCCGCTACACGAGTCTCGAGTCGTTGCTGAACGGTCCCCTCGACAAGCTCAAGATCGACCAGCCCATCCTCGGCGGCGTCGGCGCCACGCCTCGGTCCGAGGCGCTGCTGCGCGCCCTGATCGGGCTCGGCCATAGCCTCGGCCTCCAGACCTGCGTCGCCGGGATCGAGACTGCCGAGCAGTTCGCCTGGCTGTGCGATCAAGGCTGCCACGAGCTGCAAGGCGGCTGTTTCGGCGCGCCGGTTCCGGCCGCGGAGCTGACCGGCCTGCGCGCCGGAGCGGAGGTCCCGCCGGCACCGGCGAGCGATGCCGTCGCCGCATCGGCCTGAGCCTGCGCGCCAAAGCCGAGGCGCGACCGACCCGAAACGCCGGCGCCGGCCGACGGTTTCCCGACCCGGGGCCTTTCATCGAACGGCTTTGCTGCCTAAGCTTGGCCGAACGACCCCGGCCGTGAAGGACAGCCATGCCGATCGTCGAACGCGACCCCTGGCGGATGCAGTACTTCGAGGATGTCGCCTGTCCCGAGAGCGTGTTCGTCCCGACCGAGGACGGCGACGCCTACCAGCTGTTCCCGAAGTACCGCTGGATCTACAACAAGCTCCTGATCGCCGAATCCCAGGGCCTGACCTGCGGCCTGCACGGCCTGGCACCGGAGAATTTCCCGGTGTTCAGCAAACCGGTCTACAACATGCGCGGCATGGGCGCCGGCAGCCGGCTCTTCAAGACCCTGCGCGACTATCAGCTGAACCAGCGTCCCGGCCATATGTGGATGGAGCTGCTCAAGGGCGAGCACGTCTCGACCGACGCCGCGGTGGTCGACGGCGCGCCCAGATGGTGGCGCCACGTCACCGGCAAAGCGATCGACGAGGGCATGTTCGACTATTGGACCGTGCTCGCCGAGGCGCGGCCCGCGATCGAGGAGTACTGCGGCGCCTGGCTGGGCGCCAACCTCCGCGGCTACACCGGCATGGTCAACTTCGAGACCATCGATGCGCGCATCATCGAGGTCCACCTCCGCTTCTCCGACCAGTGGCCGGATCTGTACGGCGCCGGCTGGACCGAGGCGATGGTCCGGCTCTACGCCGAGGGGATCTGGGACTACGCCGACGACGACCGTCAGGACGGCTACAGCGTCGTCCTGTTCGGTCCGCACGGCCTGCAATACTGGCACCCGGACCCGGAGCTGGTCGCCGAGCTCCTGAAGGAGCCGACGCTGACCAGCATCCAGATCACCTTTCACGAGGACAAGCCGGCCAAGGCCCACTCGATGCCGCCCGGCGGTTTCCGGCTCGCGATCATCAACGGCTTCGACCTCGAGGCCGGCCGTCAGACGCGCGAACGCCTGGCGCTCCGCTTCTGGGCGACCCAACGGATCGTCCCCCGCCGCCCCCGCCGCAAGGTCGCCCTGACACCTTAGTCGTTTCACCCTCACGGCGCTCCTTGTATGTACAAACGTGCGCCCCATATTATGTTTGAGCGGGTCGCAGCCTTCGATTGGGACGAGGGCAACCGGGCGAAATGCTTAAAGCACGGCGTCTCGGTCGCGGAGATCGAGGGGTTTTTCACCGGGCCGCGTACGATCAGCGTGGATATGCAGCACTCCCTCACCGAGGAGCGTCTGAGGGCTGTTGGTAAGACCCGCTCAGGCCGATTCGTCTTTCTCGTATTCACGCTTCGCGAGCGCGACGGACAGACCTACATCCGGCCCATCAGCGCTCGCTACATGCACCGGAAGGAGGTCGAATCCTATGAAGAAGAAGATCCCAGTCTTCCGCACTGACGAGGAAGCCGAGCGCTTCGTCGAGGAGGCCGACCTGAGCGAGTACGACTTCTCGCAGTTCAAGCCGGTCCGGTTCGAGTTCGAGAACAAGGCGGCGCGGGTCAACATGCGCCTGCCGGAAACCCTGCTGAAGGCCGTCAAGGAACGCGCCCAGGCCCGCGGCATCCCTTACCAACGCTTCATCCGCGAGGCCCTCGAACAGGCGCTCAATCGCGCAAGCCCGCCCGGAACGCCTCGGTCGCGTTGACGTGCGGGAACGGCTCGTCCGGCACCGGCACCCCGAGGAAACGGCAGAGCGGCTCCCAGCCGTCCCCGACCTCGTAGACCAGCAAGCGCTCCGGGGGCACGCGCCGCTTCACATCCTCGATATGGCGGAGGAACACGCCCTGGGCGTGGTCGGCGCTCTCGATGTCGCCCGCGAAGGTCTGCTCGACGATCAGCTGGCGCTGCATCCGCCAGCGCCGCCTGGCAACCTCGTCGTCCTCGGCGACCGGCCGGCTGATCCGCGGAAAGATCGTGCTCCAGGCGCTCTCGAACCAGCGCCCCGGATCGCGCACGGTCAGGATCACCTTGGCGTCTGGATAGCGCGCCGCGAGCTCGGCCCAGAAGCTGCAGACCGGCCAGTCGACCGCCGAGCGATAGCTCCCCAAGAGCTCCTCCCAGTCGACCGCCTCGCCATCCGCCGCCCGCTGCCAGAACCCGACATGCCCCGGGTTCTGCACGACCTCATACATGTGATAGCAGGGCCCGAGCCCGAGCCGCCCCAACGCGTCCCTGAGCGACAACGTCCCGGTCCGCCCAAACCCCGCCCCGATCACCGCCAGCGCCATGTTTTTTCCACTTTTCCGAACCCGGCCTTCGCCAACCTACGCATCGGCCGACGACTTTTGAAGCACCATGCGCGCGCAGCTCGGGAAACGAGGAACGGGGTCCGCGGGCCGGATTCTCTACAGGGATCCTATCCACATCGGCTTGCCGCGGTCGACGGATGGGGTGATTTGCGGCCTATGCTTCGGCATAGGTTCCCGGAGGGAACTGATGGTAGCGGAACGACGCGTCAGGCTGTTCAAGAACGGTCGGAACCAGGCGGTCCGGATTCCCCGCGAGTTCGAGCTTCCGGGCAAGGATGCGATCATGCGCAAGGAGGGCGGGCGGCTGATCATCGAACCCGCGAAGCCGAAGTCCTTACTCGCGGTGCTGGCGACGCTGGCGCCGCTGGACGAGGAGTTTCCGCCGATTCCCGAATTGGCTCTCGACCCCGTCGAGCTGTGATGCGCTACCTGCTCGCCACCAACATCGTCTCCGACCTCGTCCGCAACCCACAGGGCCGGGTAGCGCAGCGCACCCGCGAACTAGGCGATACAGCAGTCTGCACCAGCATCATCGTCGCCGCGGAACTCCGTTACGGGGCTGCGAAAAAGGGATCGGCCCGCCTCGGGGCGCAGCTCGAAGCGGTGCTCGGCGCCCTCGAGGTTCTGCCCTTCGAGGCGCCAGCCGACGCTATCTATGGCCGGCTCCGCACCCGACGCGAGCGGGCCGGACAGCCGATCGGCGGCAACGATCTGTTGATTGCCGCTCACGCTCTTGCCCTCGGCCATGCCATCGTCACCGACAACGAGCCGGAATTTGCCCGCATCGACGACCTTCGCCGCGAGAACTGGCTGCGATAGGGCCGAGCTCAAATTGTAGCGCGGAGGGGCTCTTGCGTTCGGGTCGGCGTTGCTCTCTTTGCTTGGGCAGGGCGGCGGGGGCCCGCCGACAATCAGGCGTTGGGGAGGTGGCGAGGATGCGCATCGAAGCGGTCGAGACCCAGCTGGCGCGGCTGCCGCTGCCGGGCGGGGCGTGGCGGGACGCAATCCAGGACGTGACCCATATCGAGGTCGTGGTCACCGACGTGACCTCGGACAGTGGGTTGATCGGCACCGGCTTCAGCTACACCGGCGGGGTCGGCGGCCGGACGCTCAAGGCCATGCTCGAGCACGACATCGCGCCCTTCGTTATCGGCCAGGCGGCGGCGCCGCGAGGGCTCTGGCACCGGTGCTGGCATCACCTCCACAACATGGGCGGCGGCGGGGTCACGACGACTGCGCTCGCCGCGCTCGACATCGCGCTCTGGGATCTGGCGGCCAAGGACGTGGGAAAATCGCTGGTGGCGCTGCTCGGGCCGGTGCGCGAGCGGATCCTCGCCTATGCCAGCGGCATCAACCTGAACAAGTCCGAGGCGGACCTGGTTGAGCAGGTGCGCGGCTGGCGGGCAGCCGGCTTCAAGGCCTTCAAGATCAAAGTGGGAAAACCCGAGATCGAGGAGGACGTCGAGCGCCTGACCAAAGTTCGGGAAATCGCGGGCCGGCTGCCGGTGATGGTCGACGCCAATCAGGGCTGGGACATCGGCTGGGCGGCGCGCGCGATCGACGCGTTCGAGCCGCTCTCGCCGCACTGGGTCGAGGAGCCGCTGCTCGCAGACGACGTCGAGGGCCACGCGCGGCTGCGTCGGCTGGTCAAGAGCCCGCTCGCGATCGGCGAGAACGTCTACACGCTCCAGCAGTTCAGCCACTATCTGGCGCGGGGCGCCTGCGACTTCGTCCAGGCGGACGTGGTCCGGGTCGGCGGCATCACGCCCTATCTCGAGATCGCGGCGCTCGCGCGCGCCTTCGGGGCGCCGCTCGCGCCCCACTTCATGATGGAGCTCTCGGGCCAGCTGCTCTGCTGCCTGCCCAACGCGCACATTCTGGAGAGCATCGACGGCGGCTCGCTCTCCGACCTCAAAGCGCTCCGCGAGCCGATCCGGATCACCGACGGCTATTTCACGCCGCCCGACCGGCCGGGCCACGGCATCGTCTTCGATCGCGACTACCTCGCTGCCCACGCCGTCGGCGGGTAGCCCTCGTCGGTCTTGGCGGGCGCACGGTCCTCAGCCGCGCCTTGCGCCGGCCGCGATCCCCGAGACCGTGACCCGCACGCGTTCCCACCAATGCCGGAGCGACTGGGATGCCGCCTCGAGCCCGGTCGGGACGTGGAGCTCGATCGGGCGGGGCAGGAGCCGGCGGCGCCAGGGCGACTTCGGCCCCGGCTCGGTCATCAGGGTGCGCCGCGCCGAGACCGGCTGATCGCCGGCCGCGGCGGTGGCCCGGTGCTTCTTGACCAGGGGATGATCGGGCGCGATGTCGGGCGGCAGCTGCAGATCGAGCGTGGTGGTCGCCCGCGCGACCCGGTAGAAGACCGGCGCGTTGCGGCGGTCGCCGGCCTTGCGGCGCTCGATCTTTTCGAACTCGGCGGTGCGCAGGCGCTCGGCGACCGCGGCGAGGCCGATCCGCCGGGCGGGTTTGGCCGTGAGGTAGAGGGCGTAGGGATGCTCGGGGTGGGCGGCCACGGTCTCGGCAAAGGCCGCGCGCGCCGGGACCCACTCGCCGCTCTCGCCAAGCCGCTCGACCGTCTGAAACATCAGTCGTGCGAAATCCTCGGCGTCGCGGGCGATCGACTTCGCCATCGGGCGTATCCTCCATCGCGCCCGCGCAGCTGATCGCGTGGCAGGCTGTGGACGGAAGCTAACCCGGCAACGCTTAATCGACCGTAAGCGGGCGCGATTTTGCCGACGCGGCGGCGGGGGCGCCCTGCTCGGCGGCTCAGGTTCCTTGGTGGGGCCTCCAGGCGCTGCCTGGTGCCGGCGGCAGGACTTGAACCCGCAACCTCCCGCTTACAAGGCGGATGCTCTACCGTTGAGCTACGCCGGCGCGACTTCTTACCTAAGGGCCGGGCACAAGGCGCGCAAGCGCGAGCCGGCGGCGGCGCTTGCGCTGCGGCCACATTAACGGTCGGGAAATCCGGCACCGGTATCCGACCGGCGCATTCGGCCGGGCCGGAGCTCGCCTCCGGGCGAGGCTCGGCATGACGACGGAACCCCCGGGACGCGGCCTTTGTTGCTGGCGCGGCGGCGATCCCGGAGCGATCGCAACCGGCGACCACGGAGAGAACGGACATGAGCGCAGAGAAGCTTCGAGTGTGGCCGGGTCTGCCCTATCCGCTGGGTGCCACCTGGGATGGCGCCGGCACCAATTTTGCCCTGTTCTCGGCGCACGCCGAGAAGGTCGAGCTCTGCCTGTTCGACCCGGACGGCGCGACCGAGACCGCGCGGGTCGTGCTGCCGGAGTTCACCCACGAGATCTGGCACGGCTACCTGCCGGACGCGCGCCCGGGCCAGCTCTACGGCTATCGGGTCTACGGGCCCTACCAGCCTGCGGCCGGCCATCGCTTCAACCACCACAAGCTGCTGATCGACCCCTACGCCAAGGCCCTGGTTGGCGAGCTCCGGTGGGACGATGCCCTGTTCGGCTACCGGGTCGGCGACCCCAAGGCCGACCTGTCGTTCGACGAGCGCGACAGCGCGCCCTTCATGCCCAAGTGCCAGGTGGTCGAGCCCGCCTTCACCTGGGGTGCGAGGCCCGAGCAGCGGCCCTGGGACGAGACGATCGTCTACGAGATGCACGCCAAGGGCTTCACGATGCGCCATCCCGAGGTCCCCGAGGGCAGCCGCGGCACCTTCGGCGCGCTCAGCAGCGGGCCGGTGGTCGCCTATCTGCAGGAGCTCGGCGTGACCGCGGTCGAGCTGCTACCGGTGCACGCCTTTGTCCACGACCGCCACCTGATCGAGCGCGGCCTGCGCAACTACTGGGGCTACAACACGATCGGCTTCTTCGCGCCCCATCCCGAATATCTGGGCCCGGGCGGGCTCGGCGAGGTCAAGACCTTCGTCCAGATCCTGCACGACGCCGGCCTCGAGGTCATCCTGGATGTGGTCTACAACCACACCGCCGAGGGCAGCCATATGGGCCCGACCCTCTCGTTCCGCGGCATCGACAACCGCTCCTACTACTATCTGATGGCCGGCGACGAGCGCCATTACAACGACTTCACCGGCACCGGCAACGCGCTCGAGCTGCGCCATCCGCACGTGCTCCGGATGGTCACCGATTTGCTCCGCTACTGGGTCGAGGAGATGCGGGTCGACGGCTTCCGCTTCGACCTCGCGACCACGCTGGCCCGGGTCGAGGGGCCCTTCGACCAGCACGCGAGCTTCCTCGATGCGGTCGCCCAGGACCCGGTGCTGGCCGGCGTCAAGCTGATCGCGGAGCCCTGGGACACCGGCCTCGGCGGCTATCAGGTCGGCCGCTTTCCGCCCGGCTGGGCCGAGTGGAACGATCAGTACCGGGACACCGTGCGCAAGTTCTGGAAGGGCGATTTGGGCCAATTGCCGGCGCTCGCCTCCCGCCTGTCCGGCTCGGCCGACATCTATAAGCACCGCGGCCGCCGCCCCTGGGCCAGCATCGATTTCATCACCGCCCACGACGGCTTCACGCTGCACGACCTGGTCAGCTACGACCACAAACACAACGAGGCCAACAAGGAGGGCAACCGCGACGGCTCCGACAACAACAACAGCTGGAACTGCGGCGCCGAAGGCGAGACCGACGATCCCGAGGTCCAAGCGCTGCGCCGCCGCCAGATGCGCAACCTGCTGACCACGCTCCTGCTCTCGCAGGGCGTACCGATGCTGGTCGCCGGCGACGAGTTCGCGCGCACCCAGGGCGGCAACAACAATCCCTACTGCCAGGACAGCGAGATCGGCTGGCTCGACTGGAACCTCAGCCCGGAAGGGGAGAGCCTGCTCGCCTTCACACGGCTGCTGATACGGCTGCGGCGCGCGCACATCGTGTTCCATCGCTCGCGCTTCTTCCAGGGCGAGACGATCCCCGGCACCGAGGTCAAGGACGTGACCTGGCTGCGGCCGGACGGCGACGAGATGGCCGAGGCCGACTGGTCGAGCGGCGATGCCCGGATGCTCTGCCTGCTGCTCAGCGGCGAGGCCGGGCTGATGCATCTGACCGCGCGCGGCGAGCAGGAGCCCGACGACACCTTCCTGCTGATCGTCAACGCGTCCCACGAGGCGGCGGGCCAGCGGCTGCCGGCCGGGTCGGATGGCGCCCGCTGGGAGACGCTGATCGATACCGCGAATGAGGACGTCGAGGAGGCCGGCGAGGACTTTGGGCCGGGTCAGGAGGTGGGCCTCCTCGGGCGCTCGGCCCGGCTCCTCATCCAGCGCCGCGCCGCCTGACGACCGGCGATCGGAACCCCCGGGCCCGCGCCGGTCTTGGCCATGCAGGCAGGATGTGTCAGGATCGGCCGGCACTGGGGGGAGAATCGAGGTGAGGGCGACCATCGTCGGCGGCACGCTCAGCATCCTTGCGACGGTCGGGCCGGCGGCGGCGCAGACGGGCGATGCGGCGGCGGGGCACGATCTCGCCGCGCAGCTCTGCTCGTCCTGTCACATCGTCGGCGCCGAGCGGGTCGGCAGCGACGTCGCCCCGCCCTTCCGGACGATCGCCAAGGACCCGGCCCTGAAGCTCACCGAGCTGCACGCCTGGCGGGGTCCGATGCACCCCGTCCTCTCGAACCTGGCGCTGAGCGCGAAGCAGGTCGCCGACATCAATGCCTACCTCGACAGCCTGCGCGCGTCCGACGAGCCCGCCGCGGCGCCGACTGCGACCAAGAAGCCGCCACCGGCGATCCTCAATGCGCCGCCGGATAAGCTCGGCGAGCCGATCGCGCCCAAGCCCAAGTGAGCGATCCGCTCCGGCCGGCCGTTTACTTGCCGAGCCTGACGCTGCCATCCTCGAGCAGGGTCCAGTCCGGGTTCCAGGCGACCTCCCAGGGATGGCCGTCGGGATCGGCGAAATAGCCGGAATAGCCGCCCCAGAACGCGTCTTCCGCGGGCTTGAGGATCGTGGCGCCGGCCGCCTCGGCCTCGGCGAGCACCTGATCGACCTCGGCGCGCGAGCGCGTGTTGTAGGCGAGCGCGATCCCGCCGAAGCCGCCGCCGGCGTCCGGCAGCCGGGCATCGGCGGCCAGCGCGGCGCGTGACCACAAAGCTAGCACCGCGCCGCCGATCTGGAAAAAGATGACCTCGGCATGGGCATTGCCCCGGCGCCAGCCGAGTCCCTCCTCATAGAAGCGGCGCGCGCGCTCCAGATCCGTGACTCCGAGCGTCACCAGGCTGAGACGTTGCTCCATGGCTCCTCTCCCCAGATCCATCGTCTGACCGTCGCCGGGATTCTAGGGCGTGGCGGCGTGCCCGGTCTTGAAGAAATCGGACATCTCGATGGTGCTGCGCGGGTTGCGCAGGAGGGCGGTCGGCGCCCGACCGGCGAGCTCGCCAAGCTCGCGGGTCATGTGCGCCTGATCGGCATAGCCCGCCTCGGCCGCGAGCGCCGCCAGCGCCGGCCGTTCCGGGTCTCGGCCCGCGAGCGCCAGCAGCCACTGCAGGCGGAGCACGCGCTGCAGGGTCTTCGGGCCATAGCCGACGCTGGCCCGCAAGCGCCTCCGCAGCTGCCGGCTGCCGATGTCCAAAAGCTCGCTGAGGCGCTCGACCCGGCCGGCCGGATGGCGGGCGAGCCAGCGCACGGCGGCGGCGACCAGCGGGTCGCCCGGTCGGGCGGCGATCCCGCGGGCGGCGAGCTCCCGCTCGGCAATGGCGAGCTTGGCGGCGACATTGGCGGCGGCTCCGATCCGCGCAGAGGGCTCGTCCGCGGCCGGACCCCAGATCTGCCGGAGCGGGATTTCCTGGTTCAGGAGCTCGCTCGCCGGCAGGCCGAGCAGGCAGGGCGCGGCGCCGGGATGGAAGCGGCCGCCGATCACGACGCTGCGCGGCGGCAGCTCTGCGATCACGGTGCGGGTCGCCGGACCGGCGACCATGGGCGCCGCCTCGCCGATCCAGACGATGTCGATGCAGCCGTCGGGCAGCACCCGCTGCGGATGCGCCAAGCGGCCGTCGCCGATCACCTGCGACCAGAAGCAGAGCAGGTGCCGGGCGAGCGCAGGCGCCGGCCGGTACTCGCGATAGCTCGACCCCGGCGTCGCGGCGTGGTCGATCCGGGTCTCAGGGCCGCACGTCGAAGCCATAGAGCCGGGCCGGATTGGCGACCAGGATGCGCTCCCGGGCCGCTGCATCCTCGAACCAGACGCCGAGCGCATCGACCAGATCGCCGTCGTCCGGCATCAGGCCCGGAACCCCGGGCGCGCGCTCGGGCAGGTTCGGATGCGGCCAGTCGGTGCCCCAGACCAGACGCTCCGGTGCCGCCGCCTCGAGCGCCCGCACGAAGGGGGCGGCCCGATGGAACGGCGCGCCCTCCAG
This sequence comes from uncultured Alphaproteobacteria bacterium, assembly GCA_963757395.1. Classification (GTDB taxonomy): domain Bacteria; phylum Pseudomonadota; class Alphaproteobacteria; order Geminicoccales; family Geminicoccaceae; genus DATAOG01. Next base: position 362,579 of record CAVWRK010000013.1, on the reverse strand, counting down.
GTCGGAGCGGTAGGCGCAGAGTTTGACCCAGCCGCGGCCGCTCTCGATCAGCCGGAGCATGGCCCGAAAGCCGGGTTGCTCCAGGCCGGCCGCGGGATCGATCTGGCCCAGGTGATCGATCACGACCGGCGTCGGCAGGGCGAGCAGCCGGGGCAGGGCATCTGCCAGCAGGTCGGGTGCGGCGTAGATCTGAACGTGCCAGCCGAGCGGCGCCACTTTGGCCGCGACCGTCTCGAGCGCCTCGAGCGGCACGCCGCCGCCGCTGTTTAAGAGGTTGAGGCGGGTGCCGCGAAAGCCCGCGGCATCGAGCCGGGCGAGCTCGGTCCCGTCGACTGCCGGCGGCACGACGGCGATCCCGCGCGCCCTGGCGCCGAGCCGCCGGATGGCGTCCTCGGTAGCGCTATGGTCGTTGCCATAGACGCTCGGCTGCACGATCACCGTGCGCTCGAGCCCGAGCCGCTCGAGCAGACGCAGATAGTCCTCGAGCGGCGCGTCCGGCGGCGTGTAGCCGCGCCCCTGCACGAACGGGAAGCGGGCGCTCGGGCCGAACACGTGGCAGTGGCAGTCGGTGGCCCCGGGCGGCAGCGCGAGCGTCGGGCGGCGCGGGCTGTGGAGCGGGCCGGGGACGGGCTTCGACATGGCAGGCACCTCAGACCCAGGGACTCCGCCGGGCGAACGCGGCCGGCGTCGTCGGTGCCCGCTCCGGGCCGATCAGCCGAGCGAGCCGACCAGCTGCCGATACTCAGCCTCGTTGAACGCCTTCAGGGTGGTGGTGCGAATGTTGCCGGCGGCACCGAGCGCCAGCGCGATCTTGGCGACCGCGTCGTCGCCTGGCGCCTCGACCACCACGACCAGGTCATAGGCGCCCATGGTCATGAAGACTTGCTTCATCTCCGCGCCATGCTTCTTGCAGAGCTGCCTCGCGGCATCGAGCCGGCTGGGCGAATCCTTGACGTTGCGGATACCTTGCTCGGTCCAATTGGTGAGCATGATGTAGGCGGCCATTGTTGTGCCTCCCTCAGCTTTTGAACCTCAGACGACGGTTCCTGCGACTCACTCTATTCCAACCCGTGGTCCGCCGATAGCCGCTCCCTGCGCCAGGGCAGCCTGGGCGGGCGAAAGGTGTGGGCCCGGCACCTGCGGCCGTGGCACCTCGCGGATGACGGGAGGCGCCCCCGGACCCGCGAAGGTTGCGACCCGGATCGCGGTCATGCCGCGCGGCTGGCCTGGGTCGCCTCGGCCACCATCTGGCGGCGGATGCGGATCGCCTGCGCGGTCTCGTCGAGCTCGACGTCGGCCGCGGCGAGGATCGCGCCCGCGGCAATGTCGCGCTTCAGCGGCACGCCGTGGGCGAGGCCGATCGGCAGCGCATCGAGCTGCCGCGAGCGGTTCGCGGGGATCAGCTTGCCGTAGACCGTGTAGCCGCCCTCGCCATCCAGCATTTCTCCGACTTTGAGCGCGCGCTTGGCGGTCGCGACCGCATCCCCCCGCCATTCCGCGGCGCTGCCGGTCGGCTCGCCGCGCAGCGCCGCGTTCAGGACGGAGACGGAAAGCTCGAGCCCGATCAGGTGGTAGGGCTTGTACATGGCCGCAAAGCGGCCGCTGTCGTCGGTCTTGAGGCCATACTGCTTGAAGCAGGCGGCGGCGTAGTCGTTGGGTGCCTCGAGCACGACGTAGACGCCCCAGCGCAGGTCGCGAAAAACCGGCCGGCCGTCGCGCTCGATCGAGGACACGACCTCGACCATGTTTTTTCCACTGAGGCAGCCGCCGGCCGCGCGCGGCCGCAGGATCTGGGCCAGGTCGTCGACCCCGCACGGCGGAAAGCCGAGGCCGTCCTCGGGCACCTCGAGGCCGCAGGCGTTCGCGATCGCGGCCATCTCGATCGCCGACTTGGTGCCGTCGAGGAAGGAATTGAACATCTGCGGGTTCATGCCCGCGGCCGCCGCCTGCTCGGGCGTCAGGCCATAGTGGGTCCAGACGTCGGCGGGCGTCACCTGATGGAACTTGGGCAGGTATTTTGTGCCTTTGCCGGCGGCCATGACGGTGAAGCCCGTCGCCCGCGCCCAGTCGACCATTTCTGCGACCAGGGACGGCTGATCGCCGTAGGCCATCGAGTAGACCACGCCTTTTTCGCGCGCGCGGGCGGCGAGCAGAGGACCGGCCAGCACGTCGGCCTCGACGTTGACCATGACGATCGACTTGCCTGCGTCGACGGCCGCGAGCGCATGCGCGATGCCGGCGGCCGGCGCTCCGGTCGCCTCGATCACGACCTCGACCGCATCAGCGGTACAGGCGTCCGCCCCGCGATCGACGAAGCGGGTGCGGGCGATCCGCGCGGCGTCCCAGCCGACCCGCCGGCAGGCTTCCCGCGCGCGCTCGGGGTCGAGGTCGGCGATCACCGCGACCTCGAGCCCCCGGATGGTCGGCACTTGCGATAAGAACATCGAGCCGAACTTGCCGGCGCCGATCAGGCCGACCCGGACCGGCCGGCCGGCGGCGGCGCGGGCGGCGAGCTTGCTGGTGAGGTTCATGACTACTCCGCGGCGATCTTGTGGGCGCGCGCATACTGGAGCAGGGCGTCGGGCGCCACCGCCTCGATCGGCGTGAAGTCGCGGTGCGCGATCCAGGGCTCGCGGTTGAACTTGGTGATGTGATTCGAGACCGCGCACAGCGTGAGGTAAACGATCTTGCGCGGATAGGGCGTGATGTTGGGCGGCGAGGCGTGCACCAGGTTGCCGTGGAACATCAGCACCGAGCCGGGCAGGCCTGTCGGCGCCACGATCCCGCCCTCGGCCGCGAGCTTCGTGATGGTCTCGTGGTCCAGCGTCCACAAGGGGTAGGAGGTGGTTGCCTTGTCGTGACCCGCCGCGAACACGCCGTGCTTGTGGCTCTTGGGGATGAACATCAAGGGGCCGTTGATCGCCATGACCTCGTCGAGGAAGACCGAGATGTTCATGGCGCGCGCCTCGGGCATGCCGTCGTCGCGCGCCCAGGTGCCGTAGTCCTGGTGCCACTGCCAGACCTCGCCGTCGAAGGGGGCTTTGGCGTTGATCTTGAACTGGTGCATGTAGACCGGCTCGCCGAACAGCTGCTCGAGCGGCAGGATCAGGCGCGGGTCGGAGCCCAAAAGGCGAAACGCCTCGTTATAGGTGTGCGCGGCGAAGGCGGTCCGGGGAGCGCCCGATTTCTCGCGCCAGACCTCCTTGCGCTCGGTCCGGTAGATCGCCTCGGCCTCGGCCCGCAGGATCGTTGTTTCTTCTTCGGAAAAACACTCGGGCAGGAAGATGTAGCCCTGCTCGTCGAACTCCCTGAGCTGTACGTCGGTCAAGCCCATCGCCGTCTCCTCGTTTTCCGGTTGTCCCTGCTCAGGCAGCTGCCGGCTCAGCCTCGAGGCGCGCCGATGCTTGTGAGCCAGCCCTGAGCGCATGCTCGCGCGCCGTGCGCGCCGCCGTCTCGACCTCGCCCGCGAGCACCGCGGCGAGGATCGCCTCATGCTCGCGCCAGACCACCGCGCGATGTCCGGGCACCTCCAGCACCGCCCCCATGGCGCGCATGAACTGCGGCCACTGTGGCGCCACGATCGCCTCGATCGCGGCATTGCCCGAGAGCCGGTAAAGCGCGGTATGGAACGCGACGTCGGCCCGGATCAGCGCCCCGGCGGGGGCATCCGCGGCGAGGCCGAGCCCAGCCGCGAGCGCCTGCTCCGCCTCGGCGCGCGCCGTCCGTTCGAGCGCCCCGGCCCGGCCGCGCGCGGCCGCCAGCCTGGCGGCCAGCTCGTCGAGCGCCGCCCGGACCTGGTAAAGATCGCGCAGCTGGGCCGCCGCGATTGGTGCCACCGCCAAACCCTTGCGGCCATGCTCGACCGCGAGGCCCTGACGCTTGACCAGCTGGAGCGCGTGGCTGACCGGCTGGCGCGAGACGCCGAGCAGCGCCGCCACCTCGTCCTGGCGCAGCCGCTGGCCGGGCGCCAGCGTGCCGTCGGCGATCGCCGCGACCAGCCGCTCGTACACCTGATCGATCAACGCCGTGCCGCTCGCCAACGGCTCCAGCGGTCGCCCTTCGGTCGACAAGGCGGTCATCCGGAATTTAGAATTCAGAATTCAATTTATTGCCACGGCGCGAGGGTGTCGTCAAGAGGTCCTCAGAGGCCGACGCGGACCAGCTGGGCCGCCGGATAGCGCTCGCCCGCGGTAACCCCGGGCGGGAAGGCGGCGTCGAGGCTCGCCAGGTCCTCGGCGGTCAGCATCAGATCGGCGGCCGCCGCATCTTCCTCCAGGCGGGCGACGCGCTTGGTGCCGGGGATCGGGACGATGTCGTCGCCCTTGGCCAGCAGCCAGGCGATCGCGACCTGCGCGGGCGTCGCGCCACGCTCGGCTGCGACCGTGCGCAGCGAGGTGAGCAGCTCCGTGTTGCGCGCGAAGTTCTCGGCCGCAAAGCGCGGGTGCTCGCGCCGGCGGTCGCCCTCCGCGAGATCGTCGGGGCTCGCGAGCGTGCCGGTCAGGAAGCCGCGGCCGAGCGGGCTGTAGGGGACGAAGCCGATGCCGAGCGCCCGGCAGGTCGGCAGCACATCCGCCTCCGCATCCCGGGTCCAGAGCGAGTACTCGGTCTGCAGGGCGGCAATCGGGTGGACCGCGGCCGCCCGGCGGAGGGTCGCGGGTGCCGCCTCCGAGAGGCCGAGAAAGCGGACCTTGCCGGCGCGCACCAGCTCCGCCATGGCGCCGACCGTGTCCTCGATCGGGACCCGCGGGTCGACCCGGTGCTGGTAGTAGAGGTCGATCGTCTCGACCCCCAGGCGCTCGAGCGAGGCCTCGCAGGCCGCGCGCACGTGCTCCGGCCGGCCGTCGACGTCGGGCTTGCCGTCCTTGCGGATGTTGCCGAACTTGGTCGCGAGCACCACCCGCTCGCGGATCCCCTTCAGCGCCTCGCCGACCAGCCGCTCGTTGCCGCCACTGCCATAGATGTCCGAGGTGTCGATCAGGGTCACGCCGAGCTCGGCTGCGCGCCGGATGGTGCGGATCGATTCCTGGTCCTCGGCCGGGCCATAGATCGAGGTCATGGTCATGCAGCCGAGGCCGACCGCCCCGACCTCCAGATGCTCGCCGAGCCGGCGCTTCTGCAGTGCGTTGATTGCTCCGGTCATGTGGGTCTCCCCCAGTTCGGAAAGCCGATCAGACGGGTTCGGTCTCGAGCGCGAGCGCGCTGTGGATCTGGGCCACGACCGCGGCACCTTCGCCGACCGCCGCCGCGACCCGTTTGGTCGAGCCCGCGCGGACATCGCCGATCGCGAACACGCCCGGGAAGCTGGTCTCGAGCGGCAGGGCGGCGCGACGGGCCGCGCTGGCCCCATGGGGGCAGGCGAGACCGGTCAAAACGAAGCCCTTGGCGTCGACCGCCGCGCGGTTGTGGAGCCAGGCGGCATTCGGATCGGCGCCGATGAACAGGAACAGGTGGCGCAGCTCGCAGGTTCGCGTGGCGCCGCTGGCTCCGTCCCGGAACACCGCCGCTCTGAGGCCATCGATCCGGTCGCCCTCGAGGCCGACCACCTCCTTGCCGGTGTGCAGCTCGACGTTCGGCAGCGCGGCGATGCGGTCGATGAGGTAGCGCGACATCGTCGCCTCGAGCCCGGCCCGGCGCACGACCAGGTGCAGGCGCCTGACCCTGGGGGCGAGGTAGACGACCGCCTGGCCGGCCGAGTTGCCGCCGCCGACCAGCGCCACCTCCTCGCCCTCGCACAGCTTGGCCTCGACCGGCGAGGCCCAGTAAGAGACGCCCGCCCCCTCGAAGGTCGCCAGATCCGGGATCTCCGGCCGGCGGTAGCGCGCCCCGGAGGCGACGACCACGGTGCGCGACCGGATGGCGCGGCCGTCGGTGAGCTCCAGGCGCAGGGGGTCGCCCGGGCGCCGGTCGGGACCGCCGCAGTCGAGCCGCGCCACGTCCAGGGGAATCGCGATCTCGGCGCCGAACTTCAGCGCCTGGCTGAACGCGCGCCCGGCCAGGGCCTGGCCGGAGATCCCGGTCGGGAAGCCCAGGTAGTTCTCGATCCGGGCGGAGGCGCCGGCCTGGCCGCCGATCGCGCGCTGGTCGAGCACCAGCACCGAGAGACCCTCGGAGGCGGCGTAGACCGCGGTCGCGAGGCCGGCGGGGCCGGCGCCGACCACGGCCACGTCGTAGAGGGTTTCCGGATCGAGGTCGGGGGTGATGCCCAGACACACGCCGGCCTCGGTATCGGTCGGCCGCTTCAGCACGCTGCCGTTCGGGCAGATCATCAGCGGCAGGTCCTCGGGCTGGACGCCCAGGCGTTCGACGACGGCGCGGCCTTCGCCCTCGGCCGAGGCGTCGAGCACGGTGCAGGGGTGGCCGTTGCGGGCGAGGAAGCCCTGCAGTCGGACGAGGTCGGCGGCATCCGGCCGGCCGACCAGCACCGGGCCGGCACCGCCCTCCTCGATGAGCCCGACCCGGCGCAGGATGAAGGCGCGCATGACGATCTCGCCGACCTCCGCCGAGCCGACCACCAGCGCGCGCAGATGGGCGGCATCGAAGGGCAGGGCGGTGCACCCCTCGGGGCCCGCCCGGCCGGCGGCCAGCGAGCTGCGGCCGGCCAGCTGGCTGAGCTCACCGGTGATCTGGCCGGGACCGTGGGTGGTGATGGCGGCCTCGTGGTTGAGCCCGTCCCGGCGCACGACCTCGATCGTGCCCCCGAGCACGAGCCAGGCCGGCGCGGATCGCTCGCCGACCTCATAAACGATCTCGCCCGGTGCGAAATACTGCAGCTGACCGCTGGCAAAGCGCTTCGCCGTCTCGATCTGCGCCAGGTCGAGCACCGGGAAGATCTGGTCACGACGGGTCTCGATCAGGCTCACTGCGGGTCTCCTGTTGGCGCGCCGCAGCCAATCTGGCGATGGGGCGGCTCGGAAGCAAGGACGCCTCGCAGGACACGGTCCACGGTTGGGCGGGTGGTGCGGTTGCTTTCGGCGGGCGGGAGGGCGATGTTCCCGTGACGACGGCAACGAAGGGACCTCCGATGGCGCTCGTCACCGCAAAAGCTGTGCCGACGGTGTTCATCGACAACGAGCGGGTGCGGGTGACCGAATGGCGCTTTGCGCCCGGCGCCGCGACCGGCTGGCATCGTCATGCGCTGGACTATGTCGTGGTGCCGATGGCCGATGGCGTGCTCGAGCTGGTCGGGCCGGGGGGTGAGCGCAGCCGCGCGGAGCTCAAGCTGGGCGTGCCTTACTTCCGGAATGCCGGGGTCGAGCACGACGTGATCAACGCCAACGCCTTCGAGTTCGCCTTCGTCGAGGTCGAGCTCAAGGGCGGCGCCTGATGCGGGTGGCGGGGCTGCTTCTGGAACCAAATGCCGGCAACCCTGATTGCTAGGCAGGCGTCACTACGCCGGCGGCAACGGTCCCCGAGGCGCGCTGGTCGAGGGTAACCGGCGGTGGGTGATGCGGAGGCCATGAGACCCGCCAAGCTGGCCGGGTCCCGGCCGGCTTCGGAGAGGTGAGATGAGATACGCCCTGCTTTGGCTGCTTGGCGTGCCGATCCCGGTGTTGATCGTCCTCTATTTCGTTTTCCACTGAGCCGCGCCCGCACGGCGCCGGCCGGGGATAGCGTAGGAAGCTGGGCGTAGAGGGCAGGCGCCCCCCCCAGCGGCGGTGGGCGTCACAAATGGTTGCTCCGGGTGCCGAAAAGCGACACTCTGATCGCGCATTCGACCGACGGCGACGCCCGAGGCGTTCGCCCGGTGGTCGTTTGCCAGCAGAGGAGGTCGCGGCCATGCAGACCATGGCACCGGGTGAGATCATGGAGAAGCTCGCCGGCTTTCCGATCCTCATGTTCGAGCGGGGCGACGTCGTGCTCGCCCAGGGCAGCGCCACCGGCCGGCTGCTGTTCCTGAAGCAGGGCACGGTCGACATCGTGATGGAGGAGGTCTTCCTCACCCGGGTCATGGAGCCCGGCGCCGTGTTTGGCGACGTCGCGCTGCTGCTCGACCAGGGCCATACCGCCGACGTGCTCGCGGTCCAGTCCGCGAGCTTCTATGTGGTCGAGGACGCCGAGACTTTTCTGCGCTCCGAGCCACTCGCGGCGCTCTATGTCGCGACCGTGCTCGCGGGCCGGCTGAACGCCGTCAACCACCTGCTGGTCGAGGCGCGCAACCGGGCGGCCGAGGCCGGTGCGCGCCGTGGCTTCGTCATGGACCTGGTCGAGCGGATGGGCCGCGCGCTCCAGATCCGGGTGCCGCCATCGGCGTAGTGCAACGGGTTCCGTCGGCGCGGGTGGCTCAATCCGTGGCGTTGTCTCGTAACCAGGCCGCGAACGCCGCTTCGTCGGCCGCGCCGGCGGCGAGCGCCATCATCATCGCGGTGGCGTCGGCTTCCGGGGCGGCGAGGGTCCGGCCGTTGCGGGCCAGAAAGACGTAGGCCGTGATGAACCCGGTGCGCTTGTTGCCATCGACGAACGGATGATTGCGGACCAGCCCGCCCGCGTAAGCCGCCGCCAGGGCGGGGAGATCCGGGCGGCTATAGCCGAGCAGCTGTCGAGGGCGTGCGAGCGCCGGAACCAGCAAGCCTTCGTCCCGCAGGCCCGGAGCACCGCCATGCGCGGCCAGCAGCCAATCGTGGAGGACGAGCACGAGCTCGCGAGCGACCCAGACCGGCTCGGTCACGGTTCAGGAACGATCACCTGGCCAAAGCACGGAGCGTGTTGCGATAGCGGGCCATGCCTTCCTCGGCGAGCCGCAACTGCTGTTCGAACTCGGGATCGTAGGGCGTGATTTGATAGCCGCCCTCGGGTGTCTCGGTCAGGAACAGGCGGTCGCCCTCGGCGACGCGCAGATGCGCGAGGACCTCCTTGGGCAGGACCACGCCGTGGGAATTGCCGATCTTGCGGATCTTGAGGTCGAGCATCGCCAGCTCCAAGATTATAACATTCATTATAACAATGACGGACGGCGCTTGACAATCCCGGTCTCGGCGCGGCCGGTGACCGCGGGTGATTGACGGACCGGGGTGCTGATCGTTGAATGGCGCCTGCCCGTGCCCCCGATCAACACCTGGAAAGAGCCCGACGATGCTGGAGCTGGCCGGCCGGACCGACGCCGAACCCCCGATTGCGGGCGGCAACCGGACCCGCGAGGTTCTCGCCGCGCTCGAGCAGAAGGTGCTCTGGCTCGCCTGCTGGATGATCCACAACGCCAACCACGTCCGCGCCAGTCGCGACGGGCTCAAGGTCGGCGGCCATCAGGCGTCCTGCGCCTCGGTCGCGACCCTGATTTCCGCACTTTACTTCGACGTCCTGCGGCCGGGCGACCGGGTCGCGGTCAAGCCGCACGCGAGCCCGATGTTCCACGCCATCCAGTACCTGCTCGGGCGGCAGAGCCGGGAAAAGCTCGAGCGCTTTCGCGCCTTTGGCGGCGCCCAGGCCTATCCATCCCGGACCAAGGACACCGACGGCGTCGATTTTTCCACGGGCTCGGTCGGGCTCGGCGCCGCGATGACGCTGTTCGCATCGCTCACCCAGGACCTCCTGCACGAGCGCCGGCTGCTGCCCGAAGGCCAGCCGAAGGGCCGCATGGTCGCGATCGTGGGCGACGCCGAGCTCGACGAAGGCAACGTCTTCGAGGCCCTGCTCGAGGGCTGGAAACACGACGTCCGCAACGTCTGGTGGGTGATCGACTACAACCGCCAGAGCCTCGATCGGGTCGTGCCCGAGCGCCTGTTCAAGAAGATCGAGGACTTCTTTGGCGCGGTCGGCTGGCGGGTCGTCACGCTCAAGTACGGCAAGCTGCTGGAGGCGGCCTTCGCCAGGCCCGACGGCCAGGCGCTGCGCACCTGGATCGACGACTGCCCGAACGATCTCTACTCGGCGATCACCTTCCAGGGCGGAAGGGCCTGGCGCCAGCATCTCGAGCATGGCCTCGGCCATCTGGCCGGCATCCGGGCGCTGCTCGAAGAGCACGACGACCCGGCGCTCGCGCGCCTGATGACCAACCTCGGCGGCCACGACCTCGATGCCGTGCTCGAGGCGTTCCACGGCGTTCGAGACGACCGGCCGCACTGCTTCATCGCCTACACCATCAAGGGCTTCGGCCTGCCGTTCGCCGGCCACAAGGACAACCACGCCGGCCTGATGACCCTGGACCAGATGGCGGCCTTCAAGGCGGCCAACCGGATCCCGGACGGACAGGAGTGGGAGCGGTTTGCCGGCCTCGACATCGATCCCGAGGAGCTCGCGGCGGTCTGCGCCGCGGTGCCGTTCGTGCGGCGGACCGAGGCGCATGCCAGCCCGCGGCTGCCGGTGCCGCCGGCGCTGGCGCAGGGCCGCAGGGCGGCGCGCGCCTCGACCCAGGAGGCGTTCGGGCGGATCATGGGCGAGCTGGCGCGGGACGACGGAGAACTCGCGGCCCGGATCGTCACCACCTCGCCCGACGTCACGGTCTCGACCAACCTCGGGCCCTGGGTCGCGCGCCGGAGCGTGTTCAACCGCGCCGAGCACGCCGACGTCTTCAAGGTCGAGCAGGTCGCCTCCAGCCAGCTCTGGGCCGAGAGCCGGCGCGGCCAGCACATCGAGCTCGGGATCGCCGAGAACAATCTCTTTCTGCTGCTGGCCGCCCTCGGCCTCGCGGGGCCCTTGTTCGGATCGCGCCTGATCCCGGTCGGCACGCTGTATGACCCGTTCATTGCCCGCGGCCTCGATGCGTTGACCTACGCGAGCTACCAGGACGCGCGTTTTCTGCTGGTTGCGACCCCGTCCGGGATCACGCTGGCGCCCGAGGGCGGCGCTCATCAGTCGGTCGGCACCGGCCTGATCGGCATCGGCCAGCCGAACCTGCTGGCCTTCGAGCCGGCTTACGCCGACGAGCTGGCGGTGATCATGCGCTTTGCCTTCGAGCATCTCCAGGCCGACGACGGCGGCTCGGTTTATCTGCGACTTTCGACCCGGCCGATCGAGCAGCCCAAGCGCGAGATGAGCGACGAGCTGGCCGCCGGGATTCTCGCCGGCGCTTACTGGCTGCGCGCGCCCGCCGCCGGCAGCGAGCTCGCCCTGGTCGGCTCCGGCGCGGTCCTGCCCGAGGTGCTGGCAGCTGCTGATGCGCTGGCCGACGATCTGCCCGGGCTCGGCGTGCTCGCAGTGACCTCGGCCAATCGTCTGCACGCCGACTGGCGCGCCGCACAGAGCCGCCGGACGGCAGGGGATGACGGGTCGCGATCGGCGCTGGAGCGCCTGTTGGCGCCGCTTGCGGCCGACGCTTCGCTGGTCACCGTGCTGGATGGTCATCCGGCGGCGCTCGCCTGGCTCGGCAGCACCGGCGGCTGCCGGGTTTATCCACTCGGCGTCGACCGCTTCGGCCAGTCGGGCGACATCCCGGACCTCTATCGCGAGTACCAGCTCGACGCGGCGGCGATCATCGATCGGGCAGCGCTCGCCTGCCGCGACCGCCTGCGGCGCCGATGACCGGACCGGCCGGACGCGGTCCTCTCGATCCAATCGGCGGTCGCCTCCGGCCACGTCGGCAACAGCGCCGCGACGCTGCCGCTGCAACGCCTGGGCTTCGACGTTTTTCCCGTTCACACTGTGCTCCTTGCCCATCATCCCGGGCAGGGCAGGGGCTGGCGGGGCCACAAGCTGGCCGCCGCCCAGATCTCGGAGATCTTGAGCGGCCTCGAGGAGCGGGCCGCGCTCGCCCGTTGCGCAGCCGTGCTGAGCGGTTACCTTGGCGAACCGGAGGTCGCCGATCTGGTCCTGCGTGCGCTCGAGGTGATCCGCGCGACCAGGCCGGACTCGCTTTATCTCTGCGACCCGGTGATCGGCGACGACCATACCGGCGTGTTCGTCGCCGCCGAGGTTGCCGAGCGCCTACGCGAGACCCTCGTGCCGCGGGCCGACATCGTCACGCCCAACCGGTTCGAGCTTGCCCACCTCAGCGGCCGGCCGGTCGACAACCTCGATGACGCCCTGGCGGCCGCGGCCGCCGTGCGAGCCATGGGCGCGCGGCTGGTCGTGGCGACCGGACTCGAGCTGCCCGACGCCCCGGGCACGCTGTCCGTGCTCGCCGACAGCGCCGAGGCGAGCTGGCTGGTCACGACGCCCCGCCTGCCGGGCCTCGTGCATGGTACAGGCGACGCCTTCAGCGCGCTCTTCCTCGGCCACTATCTGCAAACGCGCGACTCCCAAGCCGCCCTCGACCTTGCCAGCAGCGCAATCTTCGCCGTGGTCGAGCGCACCCATGCGGCCGGGGCGGACGAGCTGCAGCTGGTCCTGGCGCAGGACGAGCTGGTCTCTCCGAGGCGGCGGTTTCGCGCCCCGGCTCGCCTGCGCTAACTCCTCGGCTCGGCGGCGAGGCGGTGGCCGAGGTCGAGGCAGGCCTCGCGGAGCTGCTCGAACGAGCAGGGCGGGCCGTAGAGGCTCTTGAGCCGGGTCACCTCGAGCGTGAAGGCGTCGTGCTCGCGGGGGGAGGTGATCACCAGGCGGCCGCGGCCGTAGCCTTCGAGGATCCAAAGTGCGAGCCGGCCGGTCGGCAGCGGGATGCCGGAGCCGACGTTGAGGATGCCGCCGGGGGGCGTCTGGGCGATCTCGGCGAGCAGGCGCGCGAAGGTCGCGACCGGCAGGAAGTCGCGGGCCACGAACGGGCTCATGTCGAAGCGGATCTCGCCGTCCGCCTGCAGCCGGTCGAGGACCATCGACAAGAAAGTCCGGCGACCGGCGATCCGCTCGTAGCCGAAGACGTTGGCGAGGCGGAGGACCGTGAGCCGTTCGCCGAGCCGCTGGCGAAGGGCGGTCTCCGCCGCGAGCTTGGCGCGCCCGTAGGCATCGGTCGGGCCGGTGGGCGCGGCCTCGGCGAGAGGGCGATCGCTCGGCGCATAGACCTTGCGCGAGCTCAGCATGACGTAGGCAATCTGGCGCGTGCCGAGCCGGCGCGCGAGCCGGAGATCGGCGTCCATCGCTTCGGGCCGGTAGTCCTCGCCGCCGAGCAGCGGATGGCGGGCGAAGTTGATCACGGTCGCGACGCCGTCCAAAAGGTCTGGCCGGTCGATCTCGCCATGGCCGACCGCGCGCACCCGGTCGGCGGGCAGGGCGCCCAGCACCTGGCTGGCGAGAAAGCTGCGGCGGCCGACGATCAGGATCTGCCCGGCCGCGGGCGTCGGCCTGGTCACGCTCCGCCTCAGGCCGGCGCGCCGAGATCTGACATCGGCACCAGGACGAGATGTCCACCGCGGATCGCGAGGCCGAGCTCGCCCTGCTTCAGCGCCAGCGCCGCCCGGCCGAACACCTCGTAGCGCCAGCCCTTCAGCGCGGCGACCTGGGGTGCCGCCTCGGCCGCGATCGCCTCGAGGTCGGCCGTGGTCGCGACCAGCCGCTGGGCGACGTGGTGCTCCTCGCACTTGAGCTTGAGCAGCACCCGCAAAAGGTCGATCAGCGGGCCGAGGCCCCGCGCGAGCTTGGGCGGCGGCTCGATCTTCGGCAGCTCCGCCTGGGGAATCGCGAGGGCGGCACGGATCGCCTCGACCGCGCCCGCAGCACTCCTGCGATCGAGGTTGATCCGGCGGAGCTTGGCGAGCTCGTCCGCGGAGGTCGGGCGATTGGCCGCGACCTCGAGCAGCAGGTCGTCGCGCACGACGCGGTTGCGCGGCAGGTCGCGCTCTTGCGCGGTGCGCTCGCGCCAGGCGGCGAGCGCTTGGACGATCGCGAGAAAGCGGGGATCGCGGGAGCGGACCTTGATCCGCCTCCAGGCCTCGTCGGGCGGCTGCTCGTAGGTCGAGGGCGCGGTCAGCTCGGCCAGCTCCTGGGCGACCCAGGCGCTGCGGCCGGTCTCCTCGAGCTTCTGCTTCAGCTTCTGATAGACCACCCGCAGATGGGTGACGTCGGCGAGCGCATAGGTCAGCTGCTCGGGGCTGAGCGGCCGCCGCGACCAGTCGGTGAACCGCGAGCTCTTGTCGATCCGGGCCTTGGCGAGCTGGGCGACCAGGGTCTCGTAGCCGACCTCCTCACCGTAGCCGCAGACCATGGCGGCGAGCTGGGTGTCGAACAGCGGCGTCGGGATCTGACCGGTCAGATTGTAAAAGATCTCGATGTCCTGGCGGGCGGCGTGGAACACCTTGACCACCGCGGGATCGGCCATCAGCCCGAACAGGGGCGCGAGGTCGAGGCCCGGCGCGAGCGGATCGACGGCGGCATGGCGCACTCCGCCGGCCAGCTGGATCAGGCAGACCTTCGGCCAGAAGGTCCGGTCGCGCATGAACTCGGTATCGATCGCGACGAACGCCTCGCACGCCAGCTCGGCACAGAGGCCGGCCAGCTCGGCGGTGGTGGTCAGCAGGCTCATCCGGATCCTTTCACATGCTCTGCCGAGCATTTCGTAGCCGAACGGTCGCCCTAACATAGGGGCGACCTCGACCTCGCGCAACCCGTGCTTCGCCGGTTCGCACATGGCTCTGGAAGACAGAAAGCCATTCTGACACACTGCCTTTCTTGCCGCCGTTGGTCGGTCCACGCGGTCTCGGCACGCCATCTGGGGGAGAAAGCAAGCGCGATGCAACGTCGGAGTGGCTATTCAAGCCCGAGCGCAAGTCGGTTCGAAGGAGTCGCTGGTGTCAGTCAACTGCGCCGGCTTGCTCCTCGCGCTGCGTACGGATGCAACCCGGAACACAAGCGTTCGCCGAGCTACTTTGACTTGATGCCGCCGGTCAACCCCAGACCCGGCAATACGCTGTGCGACGCAACTTCCGTTGCAAAGTGGATCGAAACGCTTGTTAAGGTCGGGCTTTCGGAAGGGAATGATTTTCGAACAATGGCGTGGCGGTGGCCTAAGAATGTCTGGGCGGTCGATCGAGAAGAAGCTTTCGAGGCTCAATTGGAAAACTCCGATCAAGGAATCTATCATGGATATCCGATGCCAATCGATGACGACTTCCGGAAAATTGTCCTGATTGAATGGGCGCAGAGGTAGATGGAGCTGCTGATCGACGCGGAATGGGAACGGCTTGAAGCCGGGCCGCCGGAGGAGCGCGCGTGCTTTGCCGCGCTCGGAATCAGGGTTGGGGATGTCTGGCTGACCGAAGCTGACGACGGCTTCGTCAAGCGCATACGCGAAAGGGTCCATCTGTCCGCCTACAGAGTTTCCGAATGGCTCGCTTGGAACTGGTGGCGGCTTCGATGGGAGCCCCGTGCGCACCGAGGCGATTGGGTCTTTGCACATCGCATGACCACTTTCGGGGGCGAGCTATGTCTGGCCAAACATAACTATTATCTCCGATGGCGAACGTGTGGCTCTCCTCAGCAAGCCGACCCAACCTCGAGCTACCGAACCATTGCGTTATCTTAGCACTTTTGTCGGAGTTGTTCGTGCAACCGAGTTCGAAGGCCAGATCGATTGCTTCATAGACCAGGTCCGTGGTCAACTGCGTGCGGAGCACGTGATGAAAATGAATCTCGACGATATATGGATAGAAGTTCTGAGTGAGCGCGCTGACCCTACAGCGAAGAAGCAGCGTCAGCTTGAGGCCATTCTAGGCTTCGATCCAGATGAAGCACCTTCAAGCGTGATTGAACAACTGATTGCCGATGAAGCAGTGCTCGGTCATCGCGCAATTCTCGAAGTCGCAGCGGACGAAGGAGGCACAACTGATATCATTACTCCCGCAGAGCTTCGCGAAGTTGCGGCGACGAGCGGGTTCGCGGCCAATCCAAGCGACGCGGCTTGCCTGTCGACAGCAAGTCCGCTGCCGCCCACTGGACAGTTCCCCGCGTGGCGCCGCGGCGCGGAAGCTTCTAAGGCATTGAGAATTCAAGAGTGCTTGGAGCTGCACCGATATCGAATCGCAGCCTCGCCAGCTGGCTGGGGTCCGCGCTGAGGCGCTCGCCAGAGGCCACCAAGATTTTCGATTTGGCTTCGCCTTGGACGATGATCGAGCAGGCCGGGTCGTATTGAGATCAAAATGGGTTTCTGGCTGCGTTTCGAGTTGGCTCGCTCTCAAGCGACCGTATCGCCAGTGCGACCCGACCGTTATTGCCAGCCACTCGTAGCTACACCTACCGCCAGAAGCTGCAGCGCTCCTTTGCCGCTGAGTTGCTATGTCCGTTTGAAGTGGTCGAAGACATGCTCAAGGGCGACTACTCAGCAGAAGCGATCGACGACGCGGCGGACCACTTCAGCGTTTTGGAACGCACCGTGCGCACGTTGCTGGTCAACCATGCCGTCTCGAGCGCGGCGACCTCGAAGGCCATGTTGAGGCGGTGGCGGCATTTGGGCGCTCGCCGTCCTGAGCTTGGTCGGACGGCAGGATTCCAACCCGGCCAAGCGCGCAATCCGGCCGGCTTGACAGGCGGCGGCGTTCGGTGACCTCTACCGCGCGCTGGCCGGCGGCCCGGGCGCAACTTTGGAACAAGAGGCCGAGGATGCATCCCTATCGCACCCACACTTGCGGTGAACTGCGGCCTGAGCAGGTCGGCAAGGTCGTGCGCCTGTCCGGCTGGGTGCACCGCAAGCGCGACCACGGCCAGCTGCTGTTCATCGATCTGCGCGATCACCACGGCCTCACCCAGATCGTGTTCCAGCCCGAGCAGCCGTTTTTCCGGGACGCCGAAGCTGTGCGCCTGGAGAGCGTGTTGACGGTCACCGGCCACGTGGTCGCGCGCAGCGAGGAGACCGTCAACCCGCAGCTTCCGACCGGTGCTATCGAGCTGGTCGCGGACGATCTGGTGGTCGAGGCGCCGGCCGAACTGTTGCCGCTCCAGGTCAACGCCGAGCGTGACTATCCGGAGGAGACCCGGCTCCGCTACCGCTTCCTCGATCTGCGCCGGGAGTTGATGCAGAAGAACATCCTGCTGCGCTCGAAGGTGATCTCGAGCATCCGCAGGCGGATGGAGGCGCAGGGCTTCGTCGAGTTCCAGACTCCCATACTCACCGCGAGCTCACCCGAGGGCGCGCGCGATTTTCTGGTCCCCTCGCGGCTCCATCCCGGCAAGTTCTACGCGCTGCCGCAGGCGCCGCAGCAGTACAAGCAGCTGTTGATGATCTCGGGCTTCGATCGCTATTTCCAGATCGCGCCCTGCTTTCGCGACGAGGACGCGCGCGCCGACCGCAGCCCGGGCGAGTTCTATCAGCTCGATCTCGAGATGGCGTTCGTCGAGCAGGAGGACGTGTTCCAGGCGGTCGAGCCGGTGATGCAGGGCGTGTTCAAGGAGCTCACCGACTGGGAGGTGACGCCCTTGCCGTTCCCGCGCATCGCCTACCGTGATGCGATGGTCAGATATGGCAGCGACAAGCCGGACCTGCGCAACCCGATCGCGATCGCGGACGTTGGCGCGATTTTCAAGGGCGGCGGCTTTGCGGTGTTCGCGCGCGCGGTCGAGCAGGGCGCGGTGGTGCGTGCGGTGCCGGCGCCGGCTGCGGTCGGGCGGCCGCGCCGGTTCTTCGACCAGATGGTCGCCTACGCCCAGAGCCTGGGCGCGCCCGGGCTCGGCTACATCCAGTATGCCGCGGGCGAGGAGCCGAAGGGCCCGGTCGCCAAGTTCCTC
Source organism: uncultured Alphaproteobacteria bacterium (assembly GCA_963757395.1). Taxonomy (GTDB): domain Bacteria; phylum Pseudomonadota; class Alphaproteobacteria; order Geminicoccales; family Geminicoccaceae; genus DATAOG01. The sequence continues at coordinate 345,062 of CAVWRK010000013.1, read as the reverse complement.
GACCCCGAGCGGATCGCAGCGCTCAAGACCGCGGCCGGCCTTGGCGACGGCGATGCGGTCTTCTTCGTCTGCGATCAGCGGCCGGCGGCCGAGCGGCTTTCCGGATTGATCCGCACGCGGCTCGGCGAGGAGCTCGGCCTGATCGCGGAGCGCTGTTACCGGTTTGCCTGGATCGTCGATTTCCCGATGTACGAATGGGACGCGGAGACCAAGTCCGTGACCTTCTCGCACAACCCGTTCTCGATGCCGCAGGGCGGGCTCGAGGCGCTCGAGACCAGGGACCCCCTGGACATCCTCGCCTTCCAGTACGACATCGTCTGCAACGGCGTCGAGCTCAGCTCGGGCGCGATCCGCAACCACCGCCCCGACATCATGGTCAAGGCGTTCGCGCTCGCGGGCTATCCGGCCGAGGTGTTGGAGCAGCGCTTCGGCGGCATGTTCCGGGCCCTGCATTTCGGCGCGCCGCCGCACGGCGGCATCGCGCCCGGCATCGATCGGATCGTGATGCTGATCGCGAACCAGCCGAACATCCGCGAGGTCACGGCCTTTCCGCTGAACCAGCAAGCCCAGGAACTCCTGCTCGGCGCGCCCTCGCCGGTCGACGACAGGCAGCTCAAGGAGCTCAACCTGCAGCTCTCGCTCGCCGCCCGCGAAAAGCTTCGTGAGGAGCAGGCCGCAGACGCGCCCGCCGACCACCTGGTCTCGCCCCACGCGGGCTGAATCGAGCGCGACGAAGCGGCGTCGAAGGCGAATTGAGGTGATATGAAGGCCGGCAAGACTTGGAATCGTATCCTGGCCGGCCGCCGCGACATTCGTTTCCGCGATTTCGAGCAACTCCTCGTGGCATTTGGTTTCGCGTTTGATCGCCAGTCGGGGAGCCACCGGTCTACACCCTTGCGCCTGCGGATGAACATCCAACCTGAAGGAGGCAAGGCCAAGCTCTATCAGATCCGGCAACTACTGGACCTCGTGGAAACGAATGGTCTCCGGCTTCGGGAGTGATCGATGGATCGCTACCACATCAACATCTTCTGGTCGGACGATGATGGCTGCTGGATCGCGGACGTGCCCGACCTTCGTTACTGCTCGGCGCATGGGGCAACGCCCACAGATGCCTTGCGCGAGGTCCAGACCGCGATGACGGCTTGGCTCGAGAGCGCGCGCGCCCACGGCGATCCGATCCCCGCGCCGCGCTACCGGCCGGCGATCTACGCCGCAGGCAGACCGGCGGCTTGATTTTTTTTTTTTTTTTTTTTTTTTTTTTTTTTTTTTTTTTTTTTTTTTTTTCCCCGGTCTGGTGGCTTGCCGGCAAAATGCCGTCATTTTAAGCCCTTGAAGGGCAGTAAGCAGGTGACGTGATGACCAAGCTCACGGTTCGGAACCTCGAGGACGAGGTCGTCGCCAGGCTCAGGGCCCGGGCGGAAAGCCGGGTCGGTCGCTCGAGGGCGAGATCCGGGAGATCCTGCGTGACGCGGCGCGCGTGCCGACACTGGGTCAGCTGAGGGGATCGCCGAGCAGATCACAGCGATGACCCCAGTCGATCGCGTGCAGACCGACAGCACCGAGTTGTCCGTGCCGCGCGGGACCGCGATTTGTGAAAGTCGTCGTGGATGCGAGCGTCGCGATCAAATGGTACACACCCGAGGCGCCCCGCGCCAAGGCGAAAGCCCTGCTCGGCCTCGCGGACGCGATCGTCGCGCCGAATTGATCGTCTCGGAAGTGACCAACGTCGCGTGGGCAAAGGTTCGGCGCGGCGAGATTTCCGAACGGGTGGCTGGCCTCGTTGCGGCGGATCTGCAGTGGGGTGCCCGCACTGGTGCCGGCGATCGAGCTCAACGAGCGTGCGCTGCAGATCGCTCTGACCCTGCAGCCCCCCGTCTATGATTGCATGTACCTGGCCTGCGCCGAGCTCGAAGCCGCGCCCCTGCTGACCGACGACCGGTGCTTCCTCAGAGCTATCGGGAGTGGCCCTTGGCGCGACCACGTGATCGCTTTGGACGACGTGTCGCTCTCGGATTGACACGCGGGGCGCGCGTGGCCCCGGGGGTCAAGGGGTTGAAGCGGCAGGGTGCGCGGCGCGCCCGGCTTGGCGGGTCGTCAGTGCGCCTCTGCCAGCAGGCGCCTTGGGCGGCACCACCTTGCGCATCAGCGGCACCATCACCGTCGCGATCGCGAGGCAGACCATGACCGCCAGGAAGGCGTCGGCAAAGGTCTGGGTCTGCGCCTCCCGCCAGACGAGCGCGTGCAGCAGCTGCAAGCGCCGTGGCATGCCCCTGCTGAGGATCACCGCCGGCTGCGGCCGTGGCGGTCGGCGTGATCCGCTGTAGCAAATCCGCGACCGCCGGGTTGGCCGTGGTCAGATGCTCGGCCAAGCGCAGGAAATGCAGGTTGGTCCGGTCGTTCAGGATCGTGCCGCAGGCGGCGATGCCGATCGCGCCGCCGAGATTGCGCATCAGGTTGAACAGGCCGGACGCGAGCTTCAGGCGCTCGGGCGCGAGGCTGCCGAGCCCGAGCGTGATCGCCGGCGCGACCGCGAACTGCTGCGAGAAGCCGCGCAGCGCCTGGGGCAGCAGCAGCTCGCGCCAGCCCCAGTCATGGGTGATCGGCGCGAAGAACCACAGGCTGAGCGTGAAGCAGGCAAAGCCGAACATCATCAGCCAGCGCAGATCGACCCGCTTCGCGAGGAAGGTGTAGACCGGGATCGCCGACAGCTGGAACAGGCCGGTCGAGAGCACCGCCATCGCCGATCTGCAAGGCGCTGAAGTCCCGCACCCGACCGAGGAACAAGGGCGTCAGATAGATCGTGGCGAAGATGCCGATGCCGGCGATGAACGAGAAGAAACAGCCGAGCGCGAAGTTCGGGATCTTGAGCGCACGCAGGTCGACCACCGGGTCGGGGTGGTTCAGGCTCCGCCAGAGGAAGGCGATCCCGGCGAGGCCCGCGATCCAGGCGGTCGCGCGGATGGTGGGGTCGCCGAACCAGTCCCAGCGCGGCCCCTCCTCGAGCGTGTATTCGAGGGAGCCCAGAGCCAGCGCCATCAGGATCATGCCGAGATAGTCGGCGCGGCGCAGCAGCGACAGGTCCGGCCGGTCGATCCGAACCAGGACCGGCACCACCACGGCGACGAAGATGCCGGGCACCAGGTTGATGAAGAACAGCCAGTGCCAGGAATAGTTGTCGGTGATCCAGCCGCCGATGGTCGGCCCCAGCGTCGGCGCGAGCGAGGCGATCGAGCCGATCGTCGCGGCCGCGATCACGCGCTGGTGACCGCCGAAATAGATGAAGGCGGTGGTGAAGACGGTCGGGATCATCGCCCCGCCGAGAAAGCCCTGCAGCGCCCGGAACACGATCATGCTCCGGATGTCCCAGGCCCAGCCGCAGACAGGCTCAGCGTGAACCCGACCGCCGAGACGCAGAACAGCCAGCGCGTCGACATCACCCGCGACAGCCAGCCGGACAACGGGATCACGATGATCTCGGCGATCAGGTAGCTGGTCTGGACCGAGGCGGTCCATCGGTTCCGGCCGACAGGCCGCCGCCGATGTCCCTGAGCGACGCCGAGACGATCTGGATGTCCAGCAACGCGATGAAGAAGCCGACGCACATGGTGGCAAAGGCGAAGACCTTGGTGGCGGTCGGCAGCTCGGCCGGCGGGCTGCCCGCCGCCGGAGCGCGCCCGGCGCCGGCGGTGTTCATCGGCCGATGCCGGCGGCGTCGCGCTGATCGACGCTCGCGGTGACCGAGAGGCCGGGCCGCAGGCGGCCGAGCGTGTCGGCGTCGCCATCGAGCAGGATGCGCACCGGCACGCGCTGCACGATCTTGGTGAAATTGCCGGTCGCGTTCTCGGCCGGGAGCAGGCTGAACTGGGTGCCGGTCGCCGGCGCGAGGCTCGCGACGTGGCCGGAGAACACCTCGCCCGGGAGCACGTCCGCCACGATCGCGGCCGGCTGTCCGGGCTGCATCAGGGCGAGCTGGCTCTCCTTGAAATTGGCATCGATCCAGAGGCCCGCGCCGGCACCAGGGACATGAGCTGGGCACCGACGCTCGCGAAGGCGCCGGCGTGCGCGCTCCGGTTACCGACGACGCCGTCGATCGGGGCGCGAAGCTCGGTGTAGCTGAGGTTGAGCGCCGCGATCTCGCGACCCGCGACCGCTTCCGCGAGCGCCGCCTGGGCCGCCTGCTTTTGGGTGTCGATCACCTCGAGCTGACGCTCGGCGGCGGCGAGGGTGGCGCGTGCCTTGTCGGCGGCGGCGACTGCCTGCTTATGCGCGGCATCGGCCTGCTGCAGGCGCTGGATCGACGCGAATTCGTTGGACGCGAGCCGGCGATAACGGACCAGGTCGAACTCGGAGCGGGCGACCTCGGCATCGGCCGCGGCAATTCCGGCCGTGGCCTCGGCGACCATCGCCTCCTGCAGGCGGCGGCTGGCATCGAGGTTGGCGAGCGCCGCCTGCTGCGCGGCGACCGCGGCCGTCGCCCGGTCGAGCGCCGCCCGGTAGTCGCGATCGTCGAGCTTGAGCAGCAGGTCGCCCGCATGGACCGCCTGGTTGTCGGTGACCGCGACCGCGCTGATGAAGCCCGCGACCTTGGGCGCGATCACGGTGATGTCGCCGCCGACGTAGGCATCGTCGGTGCTCTCGATGAAGCGCCCGACGGTCCACCACTGATGGCCGTACCAGGCAGCCGTCAGCGCCACCAGCGGCACGGCACCCGCGATGGCCAGCTGCCGCAGAGCACGGCGCAGGTCCCACCTGCATGCGGGCCGGAAGCATAGCTTCGCGCTCGAGCAGGGTGCTCCCCATGACGCGTGCTCCTGCTTCCGAGCCCGGCCGGATGTCCACCCCGTCGGCCGCCCCGCGCCGGCCTCCTCGCGTAGCGCCGCCGCGTGCGCTCGCTGGCGGCTGGCCCCGAGGCCGAACGGAAAGTCGGGCTCGACCAACGGCCGACCGGTCGCGCGGTCGACCAGCACCGGATCGGCCTCGGCGCCGGTCTTGCTGTCGACGATCACGACGCTCTTGCCCTCCGGCGCGAAGTGCTTGTTGCCCCAGGCCAGCAGCGCCCAGAGCACCGGTCGGAAGTCCCGGCCGCGTTCGGTCAGCAGGTACTCGTCGCGCGGCGGCCGCTCGCTCTAGCGACGGCGCTCGAGCAGGCCGGCCTCGACCAGGGCGGCCAGCCGCCGGGTCAGCATGTTGGGCGCGATCTCGAGGCTCTTTTGGACTGCTCGAAGCGCGTCAGCCCGTGAAAGGCGTCGGAGGATCAGGATGCTCCACCATTCGCCGACCCGCTCGAGGCTGCGGGCGATGGGGCAGGGCATGCTCTCGAAGCTCTTGCGTTGCATCGCGGTCCGTCCCGGTTCCTTGCATCATGAAAGCCAAATATGGCAGCCTCACTATCATCATGCAAGTAGCATCGCGATTTTTTTTGGAGGGAGAGCAGGGCGCCAGCAGGGGGGCGCGGCAGCTCGCCCGGGACGTGAGCCGGTGGCTGGTGCGCTGGAACGATCTCGATCCGGCGGGCAGGTCAGGCTCGACCGGCCTTGGCAACGGGGCGACAGGTTGGTCTGGTGTTGCGGCCGCGACGCCGCTATCTGCTCAGTGCGAGGGGGGGGGGGAGGAGGGCGAGTTGGGGAGAGAGGGGGAGGGGAGGAGGGGGGGGGGGGGGAGGGGGAGAGGAGGGGAGGGGGAGGAGGGAGGTGGGAGGGGGGGGAGGGGGAGGGGGGGGGGGGGGGGGGGGGGGGAGGGGGAGAGGAGGGGGGGGAAGGGGGAGGGGGTGCGGCGAGTGGCGGCGCAGAGAGGGGCCGGGGGTGGGGGACAGTAGGTGGTGCCGCCGGGGTGAATTGAACACCCGACCCCTCCCTTACCAAGGGAGTGCTGGCCATATTTGGGCGCCATCACCTCTTCTCAGCAAGCACCATAACAGATTGACATAGGTCGCGTAGCGCCGTTACAAGGGGTGTGCTCGCCATCACAAGCCGTTACCGCGGTGCTTGCGGTGTGCTTGCGGTGTGCTTGCGGTGTGCTTGCGGTCCCCAGCTGGGCCGCGCTCATGGCAACCCAACCCCTCACGGCGCAGCGCATCCAGCGGGCGACCTGCCCATACGGCAAGACTTAGGCGATGTTGTGGGACGCTGTGCAGCCGGGGCTCGTGCTCCGGATCTATCCAAGCGGCGCCAAGACTTTCTTCGTCTTCTACCGGGTTGGCAGCGGCCGAAAGGCGACTTAGCGCTGGGACAAGATCGGCAATGCTCTGGCGATCTCGCTCCAAGACGCCCGCGACGCTGCTCGCGCCAGAACTTGGAGTGGTCGCCAAGGGCGGCGACCCTGCTGGCGAGCGTAGGGCAGATTCGCCGCCGCCGCGAGCGCCTTGAGCCGGCCCTGGCCGGCTACGCGGCCGATCTGGAGCGGCGCCAGGTCGTCAAGCGCAAAGACGTGCTGTCGCTGCTGCGCCGGGAGCTGTCGGGCGCCCTCGGCAACCTCGAGCTAGCCGAGCTCGACCGCAACACCATCGTACAGCGGATCGCCGAAATCGAGCGCAGCGGGCGCCCCGGCGCCGCGCAGGACTTGCGCAAGAATGCCAGCGTGTTCCTCGGATGGGCCGCCGACACTGGGCTGATCACGGCAAGCCCCTTGGCCGGCTGGCGTCGCGCTCGACGGACCCGGGCTGAGCAGATTGACCGATCCGGCCGGGCTCTGGCCGATTGGGAACTGTCGATCTTCTGGCGGGCCGCCGGCGAAGACTGGCCGTTCGGCCCGTACCTCAAGATGCTGCTCCTGTTCGGCCAGCGGCGCACCGAAACGGCGCTCATGAGCTGGTGCGACGTCGACCTCGAGGCCGGCGTTTGGATCCTGCCGCCGGAGATCACCAAGAGCGGCAGGCCACATAAGATCCCGCTGCCGCCACAAGCCGTCGCCATCCTCCGAGGGCTGCCGCGCCTGGCCAAGAGCGATCTGGTGTTCCCTGGCCGCCATGGGCGCGCCATGACCGGGTGGAGCAAACGCCTGCCGGCGATCTATGAGGCAACCGCCGCGGCCGGTATGGCGCCATGGACGCCACACGATTGCCGCCGGACAATGCGCACTGGACTTGGCCAGCTCGGCGTCGACCGCGTGGTCGCCGAGTTGCTGCTCGACCATGCCGTCTCTGACGAGCTCGCCAAGATCTACGATCGCGGCGAGTACTGGCACCTGAGGACCGAGGCCGCGGCACGTTGGGGCGCTCATGTGCTCGGCTTGATTGGGGGCGGCAGCGCCGCGGTGCCGATTGGGCGCGGCGCTCAGGCGAGCGCCCCGTGATGGCGACGAAGGCGAAGCCGCGGCGATGGCGCACTCCAAATCTGATTTCCTTCGGGAGCAATCTGCAGGCGCATGTGGACAGGATGAGCTTCGACTTCGACAGGATCGAGGCCGTTCTCGTCAATCAGCGACGCAAAGGCGGAGAAATGGAAGCGCCACCGCCGTCTTGGCGGGCATCGGTCGAGTTGAGTATCCGAAACAACGCCTGGTATTTGTTGATGGAGATCGAAATCGAAGGGCAGCCGACCGTCCCGGAGAGGCGAGCGGCGCTGAACAAGGTTCGCGATCATGCCAGAGAACTGAATAGAGCGCTTTGGGATCTCGACGACGCCTCGAGCCGCGACCTGGTGGCGGCCTTGTCCAATCCGAATGGCGCCAATCATTGGGTACCGGCGGCTCGCTGAAGGTGAAGCTTCACGACAAGCTCAAGGCCCTCGATGCGCTTGGCAAGCACCTCGGCATGTTCATCGACCGGATCAAAGATGAGACCGAGCGTCCCGCGGTGATCCTCGGAGAGCCGCTGACCATCGAGCAGTGGGTCGCGAAATTTTCCCCGGACACGGAGGTTGCTGGCCATGGGGGTTGAGCGGGATCGGACCGAGCACCCGGGCGAGATAGGGGATGACCACCAGCGGCAGCAGCTGGTTGACCACGCGCACGCCATAGAGCGCCAGGATGTTGCGCACGAGGCGCGCACGGATGAGCCCCTTCAGACGGTCGAGCATTGCACCGTCCCGTTGGTGAACCCCTTCTCGCTCGGCCGGCCGATGGTGTGGGCCCGAGTTCGTTCATCAGGCAGCGAAAAGTAGCTCTTCCGGCCGCTGCTCGTGCGCAGTCCTCATCGCCTCGGCAAAGAAATCTGCCTTGTCATCGCTCGCGGCCTCCCGATAGAGAACCTCCAAACGACCGGCATCCTGAGATGCCTCGTGCACACTATGTAAGTACGACGTCACCTCATCGCTTGCCACGAGTGGAACTCCCATGCCGAACGTCGGGGCGCTCGGGCCAACGCGCGTGGAGGGCCTTACCAGCCCCTGGCCTATCCTGTCGAAGCGCGAAGGGCAAAAGCACAGCAGCAACCAGTGCAATCCGTCCAGACATCGCCGCCTCTCCCAACACTAAGCGCATGAACTTCGAGCACTAGGGTCCCGGCGCTTTTTCGGACAGCAGGTCGACGGAGGTTCGACACTGCCGTCTACATCCGGCTGATCAAGATCACCGCGACGATGACCGCGATCAGCACCTGGGCATAAGCCCAGGCGGCGATCACATCCAGCCAGCCCATTTTTATCCTCCGCGTGTCTCACAGACCGATCGTGGCGCGGCCGGTCATCCGTTAAGATCAGTCCACAAATCCTCTGAACCCCACGACTCCCGAGATCAGAACGTTGATGCCCATGTCAAAGATGCCGGCAAGATAGAAGATTATCGCGACATTGAACACGAGGCGGCGCAACCAGGTGTCGGCGAGGACGACGACCAACGCCGTGATGCCGATCGCCTGGATGAGCAGTGCGGAGTTGAGCATCGACCACAGTTTGAAATTAAACCCACCGGTAAATCCTGAGAGTATAAGAAAGAGAAACTGGATCGTAATAAACAGCTTCGCGGCCGCCATATCGTCTTGAACGATCGGCTCAGCGGTTTGGCGTTCCTGGTCCATCGTCTTCTCCCATTTAGCTAGGCGTAGGATACTAGACATGCGGCTTCATTTCGAAAGCGAGCGTCCGCCAACCCGGGCTAGCCCCGGACGACCGCGTGGGGCGCCGGACCAACCGCCGACATGGTGCCCATGAGCACGTTGATGAACTGCGGCAGCTGGTCGAGCGAGGACCGGCGAAGGATGCGACCAAAGGACGTGGTGCGTGGGTCGCCAGCGGCCGCGTGCCCGGTCTGCCGGTCGGCGCGCTGATCCAGGTAGGCTGTGCGAAACTGATAGACCTCGAGCACCTCGTTGTTGAACCCGCGGCGCTTTTGCCGGACCAGCACGGGGCCCCGGCTTTCCAGCTTGATCAGCAGCGCGATCAGCAGGAACACCGGCAAAAGCATCAGCAGGATCGCGGCCGCCACGAGTTGATCCTCTACGCTCTTCACGATGTAGTTCCAGCCTGACAGCGGCTTCTCGATCACGTTCAGCATGGGCACGCCGGCGACTTCGGTGATGGGTCCCTGCGGCAGATAGCCTGCGCCGACGCGCGGGCAAAAGGACACGTCGACCGGCAGGCCGCGCAGGGCCTGCAGCCAGTCGAGCATGCGCGCGCCGGCATGCCAGGGCAGGGCGACAATGATCTGATCGATCGAGTTCCGGTGCGCGAACCCGACCAGGTCCTGCACCGACCCCAACACCGGCAGGCCGCAGATCGCAGCCGGCACCCGCCCCGGGCCGCGGTCGTCGAAGATGCCGACGATGCGCACACCGCCGTCGCCATCCTTCAGCATCTGCTCGATCAGCTGCTGGCCATGAGCGCCCGCACCGACCACCACGATATGACGGGTCAGCCGACCAGCCGCCTGCCACCGGTGGATCTGCCAGGTGAGGACCAGCCGGGCGAGAATCAGACCAAAAAGGCTGTAGCTGAACCAGAGGCCGACCCAGATCCGCGACGTCCAGTGGAGAACGGACCTCTCGAGCTGCAGCGGCGCGATCGTGATTGTCATCTTAGTCATGAAGCCGACCACCAAAAGCCCCGCCAGCACGGTCATCCAGGCGAGCACCAGCTGACGCAACTGGCTGATCGGATTGGTCAGCCGGTCGAAGTTATACAGGTCCGCGAACTGGAAGACGTTGATGGTCAAAAGCACCGCGAGGACGCTGAGGTAGGGCTCGATCACCAGCTCCTTACCGTCGAAGCGGGTGACCCAGGCGACCAGGGCCGCGAGCAGCACGATCACCGCGTCGGACAAACGCAGGAGGCCGACGACCACGGTCGGCGAGAGCCAATCTTGCTGCCGTCGAGCGCGCCTCGCTGGTGCGCCAATATGCGCAGGGCTCACCGCCGCAGCCCCCGCAACCGCGTTCGTGGCAGTCGGCCGGCCGCCGAGCGCGAGCCGCCGCGCCTCGGCGACCGATGTGGTCGGGTCGATGCCGAGCATTCGCAGATCCGCCTCGATCTCCTCGAGCGGATCGGTCTCGATCGCCCGTTCGTCCTTGGGCGGGGCGATCAGTCGGGCGGCAAGCGCCAGACGCATCTTCATCGTTCGTACTCTTTCAGGTAGGCGCAGACAGCGCGCTTCATACGTTTGCGCAAGTTGGCCACCTCCGCGGGAGTCGCCCCCAGCGCGACGCACAGCTCCCTGGTTTCCCGCAGGTCACGCACCAGTATCAGCCCGGCCATCTTGCCGATCATCGGATCGACGCCGCTCAAAAAGTTGAGCATCTGGCGTTGCTCCGACCGCCAAAGTGCGACCTGCTCCTGATCGGGTGTCTCGTCCGCGATGTCGGGCGGCCAGCTGCCATCGGCGTCGGGCGGGCCACGATGAGCGAGGGTCAAGCGATTCTCGGATGAATTGGCGGCATGCGAGACTTCCTGAACGATGACACCAGCCAGGTGCTGGAACAGCGAGCAGGTTTCCGGGTGCCAGGGGCGCGCGCCAGCGATCGTCTTGGCGATCGCCTCGTTGACCACGTCCGCCGGTTCGGTCGCGCCCGGCGAACCGCCTCGCGGACATCCGCGCCAGGTCATGTGGCCCAGTCGTGAGGTCGCTAGCAGAAGCAGGCGCGGCACCAGCTCGTCCCATTTCTGCTGGGTCCAATCCGGGGCTTTTTCCGCGGCTCCCGGCAGTGGCTCGATCGGGGGCTTTGCCTCGCATCCATGGTCGTCGGTCTCCGCACGGAGCGAACGGGACGGGTCGCATGCAGATGGACTCATGGGCGCTCCCTTGCCCGGCAGGTCGCTTCTGATGGCGTTGCTCGTTTCTATATCCCGGCGAGGATGTGCCCGGATGCCACGGCGTTCAACTTTTTGTTCCGCGCAGCGCCCGGTCAACAACTCCCCCGCGGCAGCGAGAGCGCGCATCGAGCACCCGCAAAACGATCGTGGCCGCGCGCGGGCGTGGGAACGCGAGCGCCCTGTCCCCCGGCATGATGAGCACACCGCAGGACATTTTTCCCCCTTCATGGCATCAGGCAGGGGTAGCGTGGGCATACGGGGGTGAATGCCACGAACGGGGACGGAAACGCCCATGACCCCCACCAAAGCCGCTCTCGGCGCGCTCGCTCTGCTGGCGCTGCTTGCCTGGATCGTTGACCAGGAGCGGACCCGCCCGGCCGATTCCGGCGATGGCGCGGCCTTCAGCTCCGATTTGGCTCGGGTTTCGTCGAAGCTCGGGTCTGACGCGAAACGCGGAGTGATCGAGGCCGCGCAGCGCCTTGCCTCGCCGGCAGTGGAGAGCGCGGTCGACGGTGGCCAATACGTGGGCGACTTCTATCGAATGATGGTCGCCTATGACGGTTTCGGACCGGCCAAGGCGGCTCTCGATGAGCTCTGCGCCACCCAGGCTCCCGGTTTGATCCTGGCGGTCTATCGCCCCGGCGATGTCGAGCGCGATGCCTGGTGTGTCGCCCGGTACGGCGATGCGGACGAATTCCTCGACACCGCGACTTCGACGGGCGAGCAGCCAGCGCCGCAGCGCTAGCCGGGAGATCTCGCATGGTTGACACGATCGACGCGCACCGCGGGGCCAATGGGGCTGCGCCGGTTGGGCCTCCCTCGCCGCCGGGAAATGCGGCGCATGCCTCCGGCCATCAAACGCGCCGCATGGACGATCGATCAGTCGATGGCTGGAGCCGGCCTTGGACATCCAAGGTTCGCGGTCACCGCGGACGGGCGATGATCGCCGGCACCGGGACCCCCGCGGTTCCGAGCCTCAAGAATTGATCAGCCACGCCCCAAAGCGACGATCTGGACTGGTTCAGGCTTGGTCGGACGCTCTGGCGGCGCAAGCTATTTCTGCTCGGTTTCATGGTAATCGTGCTCGGCCTGACCGCCGCCTACGTCAGCCGCATGCCGCCAGCCTACGAATCCGAAGCCCTGGTGATGCTCAACGATCGGCCACCGCAGCCGGTGCCCAATATCCCGGACGTCGTGGTCGGCTCGCCGCCCACCGAGGACAGCCTGGCGAGCCAGCTGCTGCTGATTAAGTCACGCGGCATGGCGGAGCGGCTGGTGGACCAGCTCAACCTGCACCTGTTGCCTGAGTTCAATCCGGCGCTGCAACCGCGGAGCGTCGATTTTACCACTTGGCTCGATCCGGCCCGGTTGATCCCGACATGGCTGCTTGACCATCTGCCGAAGGCCTGGGCGGACACGGTGATGACCGCCAGCTCCAGCGCGGAAATGACGGACCAGCAGCGGGCCGCACTGCTCCGCTCCGAGATCATTCAGGCCGTCATGGACAACATCCTGGCCGAGCCGGCCAACCGGTCGACCGTGATCGGCCTGAAGTTCATCTCGACCGATCCGGCGCTCGCGGCCCTGGGCGCCAACACCCTGGCCAGGCTCTATCTGAGCGAGCAGCTCGAAGCCAAGCAGACCGCGTCGCGCCGCGCCCGCGAGTTCCTCGAGCAAGAGATCGAGCGCCTGCGCTCGAGCGTCGCCTCGGCCGAGCAGGCGGTGCAGGACTACCGGCGCCAGCATGAGCTGGCGGGCGTGGTGCCGGACGAGCAGCAGCTCACCGAGGACAATACCCAGCTGGTCATGTTGCGCGCCGAGCGCGTCCAGGCCGAAGCTAAGCTCCGACAGGTCGAACGCTTGCTGCGCTCAAATGCGGGCCTGGACCAGGCGTCTCAACTGCTGGACTCGCCGGTGCTGACTGAGCTGCGGACGCGCGAGCTCGAGCTGAATCACCAGCTAGCAGAGCTGTCCAATGAGTACGGCGAACGCCATCCACGGATGGTCAATCTGCGCGCCGAGCTGACGGCGCTCGAGGACCGCAAGCAGGCGGAGATCAAGCAGATCGCGCAACGCCAGCGCGACGAGGTCCAGGTCCTGCGCGCGCGGGAGGCGGCCCTGGAAGCGAACATCGCGGATCTGAAGACCCAGTTGGCAAAATACAACGAGGCCGAGATCGGACTCGAGGCTCTGCAGCGGGAGGCGACCGCCGACCGCGAGCTGCTCGAGACCTACATCAACCGGGCCAAGGAGATCACCTCGCAGCAGAAGGCTCAGGAGCCGGATGCCCGGGTGATCTCGCGTGCGGCCCTGCCTGACGAGCCGACCTATCCGCGCCGCAAGCTGATCTTCGGGGTCGCGCTGGTCAGCGCCCTCCTGGCCGGCTCGCTCGCCGTGTTCGGCCTCGAAGGGTTGGACAACACCTTCCGCAGCTCCGAGCAGATCGAGGATCTGATCGGCTTGCCGACGTTGGGCCTGGTGCCGGCGATCGTCGGACTCGACAAGCGCTATGGCTCGCCCCAGGACTATGTTCTCGATAACCCGAACTCACCCTTCGGCGAAGCCCTGCGCAGCCTGCGCACGGCCATGCTGCTCACCAGCATGGGGTCGCCGCCGAAGACCGTCCTGGTCACCTCCTCGATCCCGAGCGAGGGCAAGACTTCGATCGGGATGTGCCTGGCCAGGATTTACGCCCGGTCCGGCCGCCGGACCTTGATCATCGACTGCGACGTGCGCCGGCCGCGGCTGCACGAGCTGGCCGGCGTGGCCAATCAGAGCGGGCTGAGCGACGTGTTGCTGCAGCACCGCGAGTTGAACGAGGTGGTCCTGCTGGACGAGGCTTCGGGCGCCTATTTCGTGACCGCCGGCGGCCCGGTGCCCGATCCGGCGGCGCTCTTGGCGTCGGAGCGGATGCGCCGGCTGCTCAAGGAGGTCGCGACCCGGTTCGACCTGGTCATCATCGACAGCCCGCCCGTGCTCAGCGTCTCGGATGCCAGGGTGCTGTCGCAGATGACCGACAAGACCGTGTTCCTGGTCCATTGGGGAAGCACACGCCGGCACGACGTGATGATGGGGGTCAAGCAGTTGATCGAGGCCGGCGCGGATGTGGCCGGCGTCGTGTTGAGCCGGGTCAACGTGCGCAAGCATGCGCGCTACGGCTATCGGGACTCCGGCTACTACTACGACGACAAGTACACCAAGTACTACAGCGCAGCTTGAGCAAGCCGATAGTTCCGGCACCGATGAGATGGCTTGGCTTGATCATGCTTGGCTTGACCTTGCCTGCCGGATGTTCCACCCCAGGGGCGCCATCCTGCAATGGCGACGAGAGCACTCCGGGTGCATATCGGCTGGGCCCGCGCGATCAGCTCCAGGTGACGGTCTTCCGGCAGCCGGACATGTCGGGCCAGTTCACGATCGATGGCAGGGGCTTCCTGCATCTGCCGCTGGTCGGCGAGTTCAAGGCCGAGGGCTTGACCACGAGCGAACTCGAGGACGAGATCGAGACCCGATTGAAGGAGGATCATTTCCTCGTCGGCCCGCAGGTCAGCCTTCAGGTGCAGACCTACCGGCCCTTCTACGTGCTCGGCGAGTTCGCCAATCCGGGCAGCTACGAGTATCGGGACGGTATGACCGTGGCCGAGGCCCTGGCGGTGGCTGGCGGCAACACGTATAGGCGGACCCATCAGGTGTGACGATCGACCGTCACGGATGCCGCTTTACTGCGGCGCTCGATACCCCGATCCAGCCGGGCGACATCATCACGCTTTCAGAACGGTTTCTCTAGGCGACCCGGGAATCAGCGATGGAGGCGTTCCGCAACCTCGTCGTCCTGATCACGGTCTGCCTCTATCTGGTCTTCAATTGGGGCTTCATGCAGCTCCGGATTTTGCCGGTCGCCGGCGGCGGCCTGCCGGTCGGTGAGATCGTGCTGCTGCTCTATCTGGCGACGACCAACTACAGAGGCGTCTTTCCTCAGCTCGGTCAGGCGGTGGCGTTGGTGCCGTTTGTCGTCTGGTGGACGTTCGGCGTCGGCCGGGCCATGTTTGACTTCAGCCAGCACGGCGTCTGGGCGTTGCGCGACGCGGCGCACGTGCTCGAGTCCCTGTTTCTGCTGGTCGGCTTCGTGTTCGCCGGCGATTCCAAGAGCTTCGATCGGTTCTTCGACTGGCTGCCCAAGCTGCTCACGGTCGCCGTCCTCTACGGCCTCTTGTATCCGTTCCGCGTCGAGATCTGGAACCTGTCGCCGACGATCATGTCGGGCGCGGGCTATCCGGCGCCGATCCTCGGCAGCATGGCCAACACCGCGCATCTGATGATCATGGCGGCGATCTATCTGTTGCTGTTCCACGGCAACCGGCTGCTCGCGATCGTCGTGGCGGTGTTGCTGATCGGCTACACGATCGCGATCTTCCAGGCGCGCACGCTCTACCTGATCCTGTTCGCGGTGTTCGGCTTCATGGGGCTCTACCGGCGCTCGAGCATCGGCAATCTGGTCGCCCTGGTCGCTCTCGCGGCCTTCGCCCTGGCGCTGATCACGCTGGTCGGGCTGCACTTTCAGGGACGGCTCGGCGCCACCTTCGGCGCCGATTTCCTGGTTGCACACTTCCTCGCGATCTTCGGCATCTGCGACCCCAACTTCCAGGGCGTCTGCTCGGCGGCCGAGGGGGTCGACCAGCGTCTCGAATGGTGGACCAAGATCTACGACAGCATGATCCACGATCCCTTCAGTCTGCTCCTCGGCCTTGGCTACGGCCTGCCCTTGACCGATTTCCATGGCAGCAGTGGGGCCGAGGTCCGCGAGCCGCACAACTCCTACATCACGGTGGTCGCCCGCACCGGCATCATCGGCGCCGTCTGCTGGGGCATGATGATGATCGAGCTGCTGCGGCGCTGGCACAACACCGTCATGCGTTGCCACATGGTCGGCTGGCGTCAGGGTGAGAACCGGCTGATGGTGCTGATGGTGTTCTTCATCTGCACCTGGGTGCTGGCGCTGGGCGAGGACGGCTTCGAGAAGCCCTACAACATCATCCCGTTCTACTTCTTCTGGGGCGTTATTCTCCGCCTGAGCCTGCTCCTGGACCGCGGCCTGATCGGACCGGGCACCCCCCGCCCGGCGGTCAGCGACGGACCTGCGGGTGTTCCTGGCGTTGACGGTGGCGAATAGCGGTGAAACCGAGCAGTGAAGGAAAAAGCGTGGTTGCGGCTATCAAAATTTTATCCGCAGGATGGCATCGAGGCCCGCTCTCGCCGGCATAGAGATACGAGGGCCAGAAATTTCGCGACCAACAGGGAAACGCCGATGAGCAGCCCATCATCAGGGGACGGCCCGACGGGGTCGCCCCCGATTGGGAGCGATGGTCAGGGACCGATAGATTGGCAGGCTCAAGATTGGGATGACCTGAGGCCGCGACTGCTGCTCCTGGCGAGCTCGCGGCTGGCGCGCGTCCGTGGTTCGGTACCGTGCATGGCCGACGCGGAGGACTTCGTCGACGACGCCATCGACAAGAGCATGGCCCGTGTGCGCATCTGGAACCGGGCGAACTGCACTCTGTTCCAGCACCTGGCCGGCGTGATCGTCAGCGACATCTCTCACACCGCACAATCGTCCCACAGCAATTTCATCCTGTTCGATCATGCGCGCCCGAATGGCAGCACCACCTGGCCACCCGACATGCCCGACCAAGCGCCCGATCAGGAACATTTGACGGTCTGGCTTTCGGAGCAGCGAAGACTGCTCGAGCATCTGCGCGCCATCGATCCGACGATGGGCAGAATGGCAGAGTTCATGCTGGTCCAGGATATGTGCGAAACGCGAGACCTCTGCCAGGCGCTGGAAGTTACGTCATCCGAGGTGGCCAACCTGCGCAAGCGACTGAAACGCGCAGTGCGTGCCTATCTCACGGAGGACCGACCATGAATGCCCGTCAGGCGGCTGCCACGCGACTCTTGGCTATTCTTGAGGACCAGCAAGAGATCGAGGCCCGCCCCATCGAGGATATCGAGGCGGATCTGCGAATGCTCGGCATGGACTTCGGCAGCAGCAATCGGCCGAACGCGCCGGCTGGTCGCCCGCCAAGGCTCGCCCGACGCGATCCTGCTCGCGAAGATAGCGGACGCCGAGGCGACAGATCGCGAGATCGAAGAGCTGGGGGCCGCCAGTATCGAGGACGTTCGCGCGCGCCTGACGATCCCAGCCCGACCGCGGATCGAGGTGGACGCCGTGCCAGATTTCGACGGGCTGGCAAACCGCATCCGTCCGCAGCCCGGCCCGCGCTACCGGGGCGGCGACTGGCTCTCGCCGACGGTCGTGGTCGGCCTGCTGCGGGTCGCCGATGCAGCGGTCGTGCTGCTGGCCGCGAGCGCCGCCTGGATCACGCGGTTCTACGATGATCCAACCAAAGAACTGGGCATCGAGGCCTACGCCAGCGTTCTGGCGGTGCTCCTGACGATCCACATCCAGCAGGCGGCGGGGCTCTACAGCTTCAGCCAGCTGACCAATCTGTTCGGCCAGGTCGGCCGCTTGCTGCTGGCCTGGGCGGCGGTGATGCTGAGCTTGCTGGCGCTCGGCTTCGTCACCAAGATGAATTGAGAGATTGCCGAGACCTCGCGTCTCTGGGTCGGCCTCTGGTTCGTCTACGGCTTCTTCGGCCTGTTCACGGTCCGTCTGGCGCTCAAGCATCAGATCCAGAGCTGGCAGGCAGGCGGCCGGTTGACGCGCAACCTCGTGGTCGTCGGCGCCGGCGAGCGTGGACAGCGCCTGATCGAGCATCTGTTGCGCCAAGGCACCAGCGCCGAGCGGATCATCGGCGTATTCGACGACCGCCATGGCCGTATGCCCGACTACGTGTCCGGCTTCCCGGTGCTCGGCACCGTCAACGACCTCCTCGCGTTTGCTCGCCGTAACCCGATCGATCAGATCATCGTGGCCCTGCCCTGGGACGTCGAGAACCGCCTCCTGGCATCGATGAAGAAGCTGCGCAGCCTGCCGGTCGACGTCCGTCTCTGCCCCGAAACGGTAGGCTTGCATTTGCCGCACCGGCAGGTCACGCACGTCGGCGGCGTGCCGATGCTGAACGTGCTCGAAAAGCCCCTGGCGGGCTGGAACTACATCGTCAAGAGCATGGAGGACCGGGTGCTCGCCGCCGCGATCCTGGTCGTGATCCTGCCCGTGCTGCTGGCGCTGTGCGCCCTGATCAAGCTCGACAGCCGGGGGCCGGTCCTGTTCCGGCAAAAACGCTTTGGCCTCAACGGCGAGGTGATCGAGGTCTTCAAGTTCCGCACAATGTACGTCGACCACTGCGAGGATCAGCTTGTCGTCCAGGCGACCCGGGACGACCCACGCGTCACCCGGATCGGTCGCATCCTTCGCCGAACCTCGCTCGACGAGCTGCCCCAGTTCATCAATGTCCTGACGGGCACGATGTCGATCGTCGGCCCGCGGCCGCACGCGGTCGCCCACGACGAGCAATACGCCCGGTTGATCGAGGACTACTCCGCCCGTCAGCGGGTCAAGCCTGGAATCACCGGCTGGGCGCAGGTGAACGGCCTGCGCGGCGAGACCGAGACCCTCGAGAAGATGGAGCAACGGGTGCGCTACGACCTCTACTACATCGACAACTGGTCGCTGCTGCTCGACCTGCGCATCATCCTGCGCACTGCTTTGATCGCTTCTCGTGACAGCTTCGCCTACTGATCCGGCGCCAGAGGGTCAGCCTAACGTGCGCGGGTTCCGGATCGAGAAGCTGGCTACAGCGCTGGCGTGGGCTCGTCACCATCTCCGGCCGCAAGCATCGCCGCTCGCAACGAACGGGCGATGCGACAGAAGCCCGGCGCCGATACCGCCGACCTCGGCGAGCATGAGCGGTCCGAGCTCCAGGCCAAGGCCGCGGAGCTTTCGAAATTGCGCAATTTCGAAAGTCAGCTCGGCGAGCAGATCGACGCGGCCGCGGCCGCGGTCCGAACAAGGGGCGTCACCTGCCGCTCAACCTGATCACCCGAGCCCATAATTCTGAGAATTCCCAGAGGCGCTGCGTGCCGGGTGCGCGCCCTGGCTGCTCAGGGCCATTTCGCTTCGCAGGAGCCGAGGTACTGGCTGACCCACGGCTCATCGACAGAGCCGACATGCCTCGAATGTGCCGCGAAAAAGCGGTCGCCGGCAAGAGTGCCCCCCAGAAAGACGGTGGTCACGGTTAGGTTTCCTGCCGCTGTGGTTTCCACGAAATGGGCAGCGCCGATCCCAGCGACCAACCTAACATCACCCGCGCCAAATCTCCCGTCCTCGAGAGCCGAAAAGACGCCGGCCCCGAACTCGCACACGAAAGCCGCCGGCAGACGGCTTGGCCCGGCAGGCTCCCCAAGGGTCGGCGAAAATATCCCAAGGGCCAGCCAGAGCATCGCGCCCGATGCCAGCGCCGATGAAATGGTGTTGCCGGTCATCATCCTCTGTTAATCGTGCGGGCGAATGCACGCGGCGCTGCTGCACGCCGTTCCCCTTTTTGGCGTAGGATCTTGCCGCGGTGCTTGCTTGGTGCTTGTTGACCTTGGGGCGACTATCTGCTAAGTGCTGGTGCCGCCGGGGTGAATTGAACACCCGACCCCTCCCTTACCAAGGGAGTGCTCTACCGCTGAGCTACGGCGGCGCCCCGATCCGGGATCACGGTCAATGCCATAGGGTCCGGGCCCGATGCAAGGACATTGGCGACGAATGAGCGAACCGAACGAGCGAAAAGGGCCGAACCACTCGGCGCGCACGACCGCGCAAAAGGTGGCGCGCGAGGCGCGCCTCGCCGAAGCGATGCGTGACAATCTGCGCAAGCGCAAGCAGCAGCAGCGGGGCCAGCAGGAGCGCGACCCGAGGCGTCCCGTTAAGCCCGCATAAAGGGGTGGTGGGGCTCGACTTGAGGCGGTGCGCCTGAAGCCCTACAAAAGGTGCCGGGCGCGCCGCAGCTGTTGGCAACTGGAGCCTCGATCCCGATGGACCAAATCCTGATTCGCGGCGGCCGCGCGCTCACCGGTCAGATCCCGATCAGCGGCGCCAAGAACGCCGCTTTGCCGATCCTTGCCGCCGGCCTCCTGACCGAGGCGCCGCTGATCCTCAAGAACGTGCCAGCGCTCGCCGACATCGACTCGATGCGGCGCCTGCTCGAGACCCTCGGCATGAGCGTCGAGCCCGGGCCGGCGGGGCGCCTCGAGGTCAGGACGCCCCGGCTCACCAGCACGCTCGCGGCCTACGATCTGGTGCGCAAGATGCGCGCCTCGGTGCTGGTGCTCGGGCCGTTGCTGGCGCGGGCCGGCGAGGCCAAGGTGTCGCTGCCCGGCGGCTGCGCGATCGGGCCGCGGCCGGTCGACCTGCACCTCAAGGGCCTGGAGGAGCTCGGCGCCGAGATCGAGCTCAGCGAGGGCTACATCCATGCGCAGGCCCCCAAGGGGTTGAAGGGCGCGAGCCTCCGTCTCGAGCTGCCGTCGGTCGGCGCGACCGAGAACCTGCTCATGGCGGCCTGCCTGGCCGAGGGCGAGACCGTGATCGCGAACGCCGCGCGCGAGCCGGAGGTGGTCGATCTCGCGCGCTGCCTGGTCGCGATGGGGGCCAAGATCGAGGGCATCGGCCGCGGCAACCTCGTGATCCAGGGCGTGTCCAGCCTGCACGGCGCCGAGCATACCGTGCTGCCGGACCGGATCGAGCTCGGCACCTACGCCATGGCGGCGGCGATCACCGGCGGCACGCTCGAGCTCAAGGGCGGTCGCGTGCAGCTGATCCAGACGGTTGCCGAGAAGCTCGAGGAGGCGGGCGTCGCGATCGAGCCGACCGAGCTCGGCATCAAGGTCTCGGGCCGGGCGGCGAAGCCCACCGGGATCGACGTCATGACCCAGCCCTATCCCGGCTTCCCCACCGACCTGCAGGCCCAGCTCATGGCCTTGATGTGTGTCGCCGAGGGTGCTTCGATGATCACCGAGACGATCTTCGAGAACCGGTTCATGCACGTCCCGGAGCTGATGCGGATGGGGGCCAGGATCACCGTGCACGGCGGCTCGGCGCTGATCCGCGGGGTCGGCCGGCTGACCGGGGCGCCGGTCATGGCGACCGATCTGCGCGCCTCGGTCTCGCTGATCCTGGCTGGCCTCGCCGCCGAGGGCGAGACCGTGGTCAACCGCGTCTACCACCTGGATCGGGGCTACGAGCGGCTGACCGAGAAGCTGGTCGCCTGCGGCGCCGACATTCAGCGGCTGCGCTGAGCGCGAGAAGCAGGACGACCATGGACGAGCGGCTGCGTCTGAAAGCGGTGGACCAGGATGATCTGAGCGTCATCGCGGCCTGCCTGCAAGACGCGCTGATCCCGCTCGCCGAGATGGCCTATCTGGCCGAGGAGCGGCGCTTCGTCGCGGCCTTCACCCGCTTCCGGCGCGAGTGCCTGGCCGATCCCACGAGCGGCGAGGGCATGACCCAATGCCAGTCGGCGCTGGCCTTCGACCAGGTCGAGGCGGTCCAGCACTGCGGGCTCGACAGCCGCTTCGGGGCGGTCAAGCTCGAGCTCCTGACCCTGGTCGCGGCGCCGGGCGAGCGCGGTCTGACCGACGTCACCCTGCTGTTCGCCGGCGACATGGCGATCCGCCTCCAGGTCCGCGCGCTGGCCGCGACCCTCGAGGATTTCGGCGAGCCCTGGCCGGCCACGGTGGCGCCGACCCACGAGCTGGCCGGAGCACCGGCCGAGGCCGGCTAGTCATGGCGCTCCGCCTGGACGAGCGCGCGCCGAGCTTCGAGGCGGCGCTCGCCCGCCTGACCGCGCGCCGCGGCCAGGAGCAGACCGACGTCCGCGACTCAGGTCGCGGACATTCTCGCGCGGGTCGCGGCCGAAGGCGATCCGGCGCTGCTCGACTACACGCTCCGCTTCGATCGCCATCGCCCGAGCGCCGGGGAGCTGCGGGTCGGCGATGCCGAGATCGCCCGCGCGCTCGAGGATTGTCCGGCCGAGCTCCGCGCCGCCCTCGAGCTCGCGGCCGACCGGATCGGCGCCTTCCACCGCCGCCAGCTGCCGGCCGACCAGGACGACGTCGATGCCCTGGGCGTCCGCCTCGGTCTCCGCTGGCGGCCGATCGAGGCGGTCGGTATCTACGTCCCGGGCGGCACCGCGGCCTACCCGAGCTCGGTCCTGATGAACGCGATCCCGGCGCGAATCGCGGGCGTCGAGCGCCTGGTCATGGCCGTGCCGGCCCCGGATGGCGTGCTCAACCCGCTGGTCCTGGTCGCCGCGCGGATCGCGGGCGTCGACGAGATTTTTCGCATCGGCGGCGCCCAGGCGATCTCGGCGCTGGCTTTCGGAACGGAGACGATCCGGCCGGTCGACAAGATCGTCGGTCCCGGCAATGCCTTCGTCGCCGAGGCCAAGCGCCAGGTGTTCGGCCGGGTCGGGATCGATATGATCGCCGGCCCCTCGGAGATCCTGGTGGTCGCCGACGGCGATCAGGACCCGGCCTGGATCGCGGCCGATCTCCTGAGCCAGGCCGAGCACGACGAGCTCGCCCAGGCGATTTTTGTCACCGATGGCGTCGAGCTCGCTGATCGGGTCGCCGAGCAGGTCGAGCTGCAGCTCGCCGATCTGCCGCGGCGCCGGATCGCGGCCGCCAGCTGGCGGGATTTCGGCGCTCTGATCTGCGTTCGCGACCTGGCCAGCGCGCCGGCCCTGGTCGACCGGCTGGCGCCCGAGCATCTCGAGCTGCTGGGGCCGCGGGCGGAGGCGCTGGCCCCGCGCGTTCGCCATGCCGGCGCGATCTTCATCGGCGCGCACACGCCCGAGGTGATCGGCGACTACGTCGGCGGCCCCAACCATGTCCTGCCGACCGGCCGGACGGCGCGCTTCGCCTCCGGCCTCGCCGTCTTCGATTTTTTGAAGCGGACCACGCTGCTCGCCTGCCCGGCGGCAAGCTTGCCAGCCCTCGGCCCGGCCGCGGCCCGGCTCGCGCGCGCCGAGGGCCTGGTGGGTCACGCGCGCGCGATCGACCGGCGTCTCAGCGCCCCGAAATCACCGTGACCGCCGCTGAGGGCGGGCGGATCATCGAGATCCGGCTGGACAGCGCCAGCATCGTCCGCTGGAGCCGCGAGGTCGAGCACGAGCGCCAGGTCGCGGTCTTCGATCTGCTGGAGCGTAATGCGTTCCGGCTCGTGAACGGCTTTACCGGGCCCTATCGCGTCCAGCTGTCGCTGCGCGAGGCTAATCTGATCTTCGCGCTCGCCGACGAGCCGGGCCTCAACCAGACCGAGGTCACGCTCTCGATGAGGCCTTTCCGGCGCCTGATCAAGGACTACTTCCTGATCTGCGACAGCTACTTCCAGGCGATCCGGCACGCCTCGCCGAGCCGGATCGAGGCGATCGACATGGGGCGCCGCGGCCTGCACGACGAGGGGGCCCTGAAGCTCGCCGAGGCCTTGGCCGACAAGATCGCGGTCGACGACGAGACCGCGCGCCGCCTGTTCACCCTGATCTGCGTCCTGCACATCCGTGCCTGAGCTCGTCGAGGAGCTGCCCGGCAGCGTCCTGTTCGCCTGCACGCACAACGCGATCCGCTCGCCGGTCGCCGAGGCGGTCATGAAATATCTGCACGGCCGCAAGGTCTATGTGCAATCGGTCGGGCTTAGGCCGCAGCCGATCGATCCGTTCGTGGTCGCGGTGCTCGACGAGATCGGCATCGACCTGTCGCGACACCGGCCGCGGAGCTTCGACGATCTGGAGGACGACTACTTCGATCTGGTGATCTCGCTGTCGCCCGAGGCGCAGCACCGGGCGGTCGAGCTGACCCGGACCAGCTCGTGTGAGATCGAGTTCTGGCCGACCATGGACCCGAGCCTGATCACCGGCTCGCGTGAGCAGCGGCTGGATGGCTATCGGGCGCTGCGCGACGATCTGCTCCGCCGCCTGCGGACGCGGTTTCCGCCCGGCGGCGCGCCGATCATGGTCTGATCGGCCGGATTGCCGGGCGCGCCCCCTTGACCTCGCCGCCGGCCGCCGTCATCTACAGGGTGGCTTGGTCCGGGCAAGGGCCCGACAAGGGGGTTGGATGGCCAAAGAAGATCTGATCGAGTTCGGTGGCACTGTGACCGAAGTCCTGCCCAACGCGATGTTTCGCGTCAAACTTGAGAACGAGCACGAAATTCTCGCCCATACCTCGGGCCGCATGCGCAAGAATTGGATCCGGGTCCTGACCGGCGACCGCGTCACGGTCGAGATGACACCCTACGATCTGAGCCGCGGCCGGATCACCTATCGCTTCAAGTAGCGGGTGACCGCCAACCCGCCGCTGATCCTCGCCTCGTCTTCGCCGCGACGGCTGGCGTTGCTGCGCCAGATCGGCATCGAGCCGAGCGCGATCGAGGGGCCGGAGGTTGACGAGACGCCGCTCCCGCGCGAGTTGCCCAGAGCCCATGCGAGCCGCCTCGCGGCGGCCAAGGCGGACGTGGTCGCCGGTCGGCAGCCGGCCGCCGACCGCTTCGTGCTGGGCGCCGACACCGTGGTCGCCTGCGGCCGGCGGATCCTGCCGAAGGCGGCCGATGCGGCGATCGCGGAGCGCTGCCTGAAGCTGCTCTCGGGGCGGCGCCATCGGGTCTATACCGGGGTCATGATCCTGGCCCCGGGCGGCCGGCGGGCGGCGCGCGTGGTCATGACCGCGGTCCGCTTCAAGCGCCTCGCCGCCGATGAGCTCGACGCCTATCTGGCCGGCGGCGAATGGCGGGGCAAAGCCGGCGGCTATGCGATCCAGGGCCGGGCCGAGGGCTTCACGCTCGCGATCAACGGCAGCTGGTCCAACGTCGTCGGCCTGCCGCTCGCGGTCACGGTCGAGCTGTTGCGCGGGCTCGGCTGGCGGTTCGCGCCATGACCGTGGAACTGGTGATCGAGGCGACGCCGTTCGGCCTGCGCGCGGGCCTGCTCGAGGGTGGCCGCCTGCTCGAGGTCGGGCTGCTCGACGCCGATGTGATGCCGCTCCGCGGCCAGGTCTGGCTCGGCCGGGTGCGGGCGGTCGATCATGATCTCGATGCCGCCTTCGTCGACTGCGGTCTCGACCAGGACGGTTTTCTCAGCGCGCGCGACGCCCCGCTCGAGCCCGGGCAGGGGCGCGGCGCGCCGATCGACCAGCGCGTGCACGAGGGTCAGGCGGTGATCGTCCAGGGGCGGCGCGATCCCCAGGGCGGCAAGGGCGCGCGGCTCACCAGCGAGCTGGCGCTGACCGGGCCGTGCCTGGTGTATCGGCCGCATCGGCCCGAGGGTGGCCAGTTCGAGCGGCGGGCGGCCGCCGGCGCGATCGAGGCGGAGCTGCGCGCCGAGGCCGAGCGCCTGCGCGCGGTCTGGCAGGCGATCCTGGACAGGGCGCGCGAGGCCGCTGCGCCGACCCGTCTGCACGGTCCGGCCGACCCGGTGCCGTGGCTTCTGGCCGAGCATCTGGGCGCCGATCCCGAGCGCATCCTGGTTGCCGACCCGGCGGTCCTGGCGCGCGCCCGCACGTATCTCACCGAGTGGCGGCCGAGCCGGCTCGACCGGCTCGAGCATGTGCCGGACGCCTTCGCGGCGAGCGGCGCCGAGGAGCAGCTGGCGGCGGCCCTCGAGCCGGTGGTGCCGCTCGAGGGCGGCGGCGCTCTGATCATCGAATCGACCGCGGCGCTGACCACGATCGACGTCGATGGCGGTGGCCGGCGGCCGCTCGAGGTCGACCTCGAGGCGGCGGCCGAGATCGCACGCCAGCTGCGCCTTCGCCAGCTCGGCGGCACGATCGTGGTCGACTTCGTCGATCTCGCCGGCAAGCGCGACCGGGCGCGCCTGTTCTCGGCGGTCCGGGCCGCGCTCGCCGCCGATCCGGTGCCCGCGCAGGCGTTTCCTATGAGCCCCTTGGGGCTGGTCGAGATCAGCCGGCGGCGGGTCGGCCCGGCGCTCGCCGAGCAGTTCGCGCGTGCCTGCCCGAGCTGTGCCGGCAGCGGCCGGGTGCCGAGCCTCCGCGGCCGGAGCGAGGCGCTGATGGCGGATCTGGCGGCGCGCCCGCCGGGGCAGCTGTCGGCTGCGCTGGCACCGGATCTGCACGCCTATCTCACCGGCAGCGCGGCATCGGTCTGGGCAGAATTCGGCGCGCGCCAGGGCCGGGCGGTCACCGTGCGGCGCGATCCGCGGCTGGCAGCCGGTGGCTATCGCATCGGGGAGGGCAAGGAGTGAGCGAGGATCGCCGCCCGATGACGGAAACACCCGCCACCAAAGGGCCGCGCTGCCCGCTTTGCGGCCGGCCGCGCGTGCAGCAGTACCGGCCGTTCTGCTCGGAGCGTTGTCGCGACCTCGACCTCGCGCACTGGTTCGGCGAGGCCTACGCGGTGCCGGCGGTCGAGCCCGGCTACGACGACGAGGACGACGGCCCGAGCTGACCGCGGCGGGCGCCAGCCGGCCTTGGCCCTTGAATCCTGCTCACGTCGCCGGCAGGCTCGACGCCATGGCCGAACACCCGACCCCGCTGCCGCCGTTTGCCGCACTGCGCGCGTTCCACGCCGCCGCCGTGCACGGCCGGTTCCGCGCCGCCGCGCTGAGCCTCGGCGTCACCGAATTCGGCGATCAGCCACCAGGTCCGGCGGCTCGAGGACTTCCTGCGCATCGCGTTGTTCGACCGCTCCGGGCCCGGGGTCCGGTTGACCGCCGCCGGCCGCCGCTACCTCGAACAGATCGACCCGGCACTGCGTCAGATCCAGGCCGCGACCGAAGCGATCCTGCGCCCGACCGGGCGCAACGTGGTCCGCCTGACCCTGCCGCCCTCGCTCGCCGCCAGCTGGCTGATCCCGCAGCTCAGCGCCTTCGAGCGCGCCCACCCCGACGTCGACCTGCAGCTGGTCCCGACCACGCGCGTGGTCGACCTGAAGCGCGACCAGGTCGACCTCGCGGTCCGTCACGGCAAGGGCGCCTGGCCCGGGATCGACGCGGCATTCCTGTTCGCCGAGACCGCGCTGCCGGTCTGCGCGCCCGGCTATCTGACGCTCGTGGCGGACGACGAGCCGCTGGCCGCGCTGCGGCGCGCCCGGTTGATCGTCAATACGCGCTTTCCCGCCGAATGGGAGGAATGGGCGCGCGCCCGCGGCCTGACGCCGCCGGCGCTGACCGGCGCGATCGAGCTCGAGGGCACCGAAGAGGCGCTGCTGGTCGCCGAGAGCGGGCACGGGCTCGCGATCGGCCGCCGGCCGCTGGTCGACGACCGGCTCGCGCGCGGCACGCTGGTCGCCCCGTTCGGCGACGGCGATCCGACCGGCGCCGCTTATTATCTGTGCCGGCCGGCCGACCTGCCGCCGACCGCGGTCGCGCGCCGGCTGGAGCGCTGGCTGCAGGGGCTGGCGGCCGCAACATGAACGATGCTCATGTCGCCCTGAAGCGAACTCGTTGGTGCCGGCCGATCGCAGCGCCTACGTCATGACGATCGAAGCCGTGGCCCGTCCGGCCACGCCCACCGAGGAGGCAAGGCCATGACCCAGGCTGTCCTTGACACAGCACCCACCACCGCCGTCCGCCGGACCGCCGGCGACGTCGAGGCGGCGCTGACCTTCATCACGCCGTCGGCGACCAAGCCCGTGTTCCACAGCTCCGCGATCACCGGCGGCGCGCCGAAGGTGTTCTTCGACACCGAGCGCCATGCGATGCTGATCCAGGACGTGCGGCCCCTGGCGAGCGAGCTGTCGCTCGACCATGAGGGTTTCGAATTGCGCCGCCACCGGACCGCTGCCCTTGACCTGTACGACGACGCTACGGTCGAGAACGTCTACTACCCGGAGATCGAGGCGCTGCTGCGCGGCGTGACCGGCGCCAGCCGGGTGATCATCTTCGATGCCACCCGACGCTCCGACGGCGGTGCTGGTGCCAGCAACCCCGACGGCCGGCGCGGCCCCGCGACCCGGGTCCACGTCGACTACACCGAAAAGAGCGGCCCGCAGCGGCTCAAGGATCTGGTCGGCGAGGCCGAGGCCCTGCGCCTGCTCGCATCCGGTGCCCGGATCATCCAGATCAACGTCTGGCGCCCGATCCGCGGGCCGGTCGCACGCTCGCCGCTGGCGCTGGCCGACGCTTCGAGCGTCCGCCCCGAGGATCTGATCGCGACCGACCAGGTCTTTCCCAATCGGGTCGGCGAGATCTATCATCTCGCCTACAACCCCTCGCAGCGCTGGTACTACGCGCCCGCGATGACGCCGGACGAGGTCATCCTGATCAAGGGCTGGGACAGCCTCAACGACGGCCGCGCCAGGTTCACGCCGCACAGCGCGTTCGACCTGCCCGACACGCCCGCGGATGCGGCCGCCCGCGAGAGCCTCGAGGTGCGCACGCTGGTCGTGATCGAACCCTGATCCAGGTCGGCTGGAACCGACATGGTGGAGCAGGTGACCAAAGTGGCGATCCGTGACCGGCGCCTCCCGCGGCATCGGCGCCGCCGATCCGTGCGCCGTGCCGCCTTCGACCGGCTGGCGAAGCTCGCGCCGCTCGAGCGACTTGGCAAGCCCGCCGACATCGCCGCCGCCGTCACCTTCCTCGCCGGGCCCGATGGTGGCTGGATCAACGGCCAGACGCTGCGCGCCAATGGCGGGATCGTCCGATCCGCCGCGCCCCGCCCGCGCCCGTTGCGAATTGGCTCCCCGGGCCGGACTTCGAACCAGCGACCCAGCGGTTAACAGCCGCTTGCTCTACCAACTGAGCTACCGGGGATCGGAGCCTCGGCAACCAACCGAGGTCAGCTCTATATCAGACGCGCGTGCCGGCGAACAAGCTCCAAAGGCCGGGCGCTCAGGCGGGCCTCCAGAAGAGATCGTTCAGCAGGAGTTCGGCCAGCGCGGCGCTCGCGGCCTCGAGCAGCCGTTCGCCCTTGGCCGCCGAAGCGGCGGTCGGATCGCCGAGCGCGCCGCTCGGGGTCCGTTCCGCGAGGGACTGCCAGCGCCAGGCGGCCGCCGGGCCGCCCTCGTCCTCGGCGGTCCGCGCTTCCTCGAAGCGGCTGGCGTCGACCAGCTCCGGGCAGAGCGCCAGGACCATCGAGGTCTCGGCCTCGCAGGCATGCAGGACGCCCGACTGGCGCTCCAGGATCGCCCGGAATGGCTCGGTGGCGAGCTGCCAGTAGGTCGCGGTCGCGAGCACGAGATCGAGCTCGCCGGTCAACTGTTCGACCACGACCCGGAGCGCCGCCTCGTTGCCGCCATGGCCGTTGAGCAGCAGGACCCGCTCGAAGCCGTGCCGCTGCAGCGAGCGGCAGATGCAACGCAGCAGCCCGTAGAATGTGGCAAAATCGAGGGTGATCGTGCCGCCGAATGCCATGTGATGTTCCGACAGCCCGCTCCAGACCGTGGGTGCGACCACGACCGGGCGCTGGCCGGCGAGGCTCCGGGCGGCGCGCTCGGCGACCGCGCTGCAGAGCAGGCTGTCGACCATGACCGGCAGATGGGGCCCGTGCTGCTCGATGGCGGCGACCGGGACCACGACGACCGCCGCTTCGGAGGCCAGCGCCCGCAGCTCGTGCGCCTTCAGACGGTCCCACCTGACCTCTCTGACCTGCCCTGGCATGATGATCCCTCGCGGAAACGGCGCCGATCGGGTGGAGGCCGGGGGCGGAATTGAACCGCCGATCAGGGATTTGCAGTCCCCAGCATTACCACTTTGCTACCCGGCCAGACCGCGTCGGCTGTCTTCTATCGAGCGGCCGGGACCGGGTCAACGGCAGGCGCGGTCGGCCTGCCGGTGGTCATGCCGATTGTCGCGGCCGCCGGGCCTCGCTATAGTCCAGATCGCGCCTGGGTTTATCGGCCCGATCAGCACCACAAAGTGGCGCCACCGCCAGCGAGCCCTGCCGATGGACTATACCCCTGCCCGGCTGAACATGGTCGAGAACCAGCTGCGGCCCCATCAGATCGACGATCCGCGCCTGCTGCGCGCAATGCGCGAGGTGCCGCGCGAGCACTTCGTCCCCAAGAGTCTGCGCGGCGTCGCCTACGCCGATGAGGACCTGCGGCTGCCGGCCGGCGGCCATCTGATCGAGCCGCTGGCGCTCGCGCGCCTGATCCAGGCGGCGCAGATCAAGCCGCAGGAGGTGGTCCTGCTGCTCGGCTGCACGACCGGCTATGCCGGGGCGGTCCTGGCCCAGCTGGCGGCGACGGTGATCCTGGTCCAGCCCGACCCGGCGGGCGCGCAGCAGGTCGAGACCCTGCTCGACGAGCAGGGCGTCGACAACGTTGTGGTCGCGGTCAGCGACGATCCGGCGGCCGGTCAACCGAGCCAGGCGCCGTTCGACGTCATCTTGCTGGTCGGTGCGGTCGACGTCGTGCCACCGGCGCTGCGCGACCAG
Organism: uncultured Alphaproteobacteria bacterium; assembly: GCA_963757395.1. GTDB lineage: Bacteria > Pseudomonadota > Alphaproteobacteria > Geminicoccales > Geminicoccaceae > DATAOG01. The sequence goes on along the minus strand of CAVWRK010000013.1, from coordinate 314,550 downwards.
ATCGGCGAGGGCGGCCGCCTGGTCGCGGTGATCGACGACGGTCGGGTCGGCAAGGGCACGGTGCTCACCCGGCTGCACGGCATGATCGGCAAGCAGGTCGTGTTCGACGCCCGCATTCCCCGACTGCCGGGTCTTGCGAGACGCGCGGAGTTCGCGTTTTGACGGCTGGGCGACCGCCGGTCGGCGCCGCCGGGCAGCCGCCCGAGCCGCTGCCGCTCGAGATCGACCCGGTCGAGCTGGCCGCTTTGCGGTCCGGACCGCAAGGCTATGCTCTGCTCGACGTGCGCGAGCCCTGGGAGCTCGCGATCTGCGGCTTCACCGAGGCGATCCACCAGCCGCTCGGCGCGCTGGTCGGACAGGAGCAGGCGTTGCCGCGCGACCGGCCGCTGGTCGTGGTCTGCCACACCGGCCGCCGCTCGTTCCTGGCGACGCAGCATCTGCGCCGGCTGGGCTGGAGCCGGGCGGTCAATCTGCGCGGCGGGGTCGAGGCCTACGCGCTCGAGGTCGACCCGGGCATGGCCCGTTACTGAGGGCGATGGTGGCCGTGCCACACTGTCGAGACCGAATGGCGGTCGAGGACGGCTCGAATACTATCGTGTCTGGCGAGAGGGGTGTATAGGGAGGTCATGAGACACTGGCTGTTGATCGTGACGCTGGCGGGCGCCGCATGGCTCGCCGGTACCAGTGGCAGCGGCGCGCAGACCTTGCAGGAGGCGCTGGTCGCGGCCTACCTCACCAACTCGGATCTGGAGGCGCAGCGGGCGTCGCTCCGGGCGACCGACGAACTCGTGCCCCAGGCGCTGAGCGGCTGGCGGCCGACCCTGTCGATCAATGGCGACGTCAATCGCAGCGACGTCGACACCTCAGAAGGTGACGCCAGTTTCACGGAGAGATCGAGCTCGCTGACCCTCAGCCAGGAATTGTACAGCGGCGGCGAGACGGTCGCGAGCACCGAACGCGCCGAGCGGCTGGTGCGGGCCGAGCGCGCCCGCCTCGAAGCGATCGAGCAGAATGTCCTGCTCGACGCGGTGAACGCTTACACCAACATGCTGGCGGCGCAGGCGGTCCTCGACTTCGCCAACCAGAACGAGAGCCGCCTGCGGCGCCAGCTGCAGGCGACCCGGGATCGCTTCGAGGTCGGCGAGGTGACCCGGACCGACGTCGCCCAGTCCGACGCCCGGCTGTCCGGCGCGATCGCCGACCGGGTCCAGGCCGAAGGCGACGTCTCGACGGCCCGCGCCGACTATCGTCGGGTGATCAACCAGGAACCTGGCAAGCTCGTGGTGCCGCCGCCGCTCAAGGAGCTGCCGGCCAACGAGGGCGAGGCCCACCAGCTTGCCGAGGTCGGCAACCCGAATATCAGCATCGCTCAGTTCAACCTGGCCGCGGCGCGCTCCGATGTCGACGTGGCGAGCTCAGCTCTCTACCCGCGGCTTTCTATTCAGGGAGAATTAAACTATGCGGACGATCCTAACGCGACGCTGGACTGGCGACGGGACGCTGTGATTGGCGCCAACGTCCGGGTGCCCTTGTATCAAGGCGGCGGCGAGTATGCGCGGGTCCGGCAGACCAAGCAGACGGTGCGGCAGCGTGAGGATGATCTCGAGGGCACCTTTCGCGCCGTCCGCAACGAGGTGACGAGCGCGTGGCAGGCTTTGGTGACCGCGACCAGCCGGATCGATTTGATCGGCGCCCAGGTGCGCGCCAACGAGATCGCCGTCGAGGGCTCGCGTCAGGAGGCGCTGGTCGGGCAGCGCACCACGCTGGACGTGCTCGACCAGGAGAACGACCTGTTTCAGTCGCAGGTCGACCTGGTGCGGGCGCGGCGCGACCAGGTGGTCGCGAGCTATCGGTTGAAGTCCGCGGTCGGCGAGTTGACGGTCGCCGGCATCGGCTTGCCGGTCCAGCCCTACAATGCGGAAGCCTACTATCGCGACGTGCGCAACCGGCTGATCGGGCTCGGCACCGGGGACGATGGCGATCCGCGGGAAGAAATGATGGCGTGGCTCGCGGGTTCCTGGCCAGTGGCTCCGGGGCACATTTCTGGAGGTGAGTGACGTGACGACCGAGCCGAGAGAGCAACACGAGCCATCGATGGAGGAGATCCTCTCCTCGATCCGACGGATCATCGCCGACGAGGAGGCCGAGGACGGCAGCTCGGACGATGATGAGCTGGGAGCTGCCGAGGCCCAGGCCGAGGCCCTCAACGAGGACGCCGACGCCTTGGCCCAGGCGGCCGAGGACGAGGAGCCCGAGGACGTCCTCGAGCTGACCAAGGTGGTCCGCGACACAGGCGAGGTCGTCGACTTGAAGGCCGGAAGTGCGGCGATGGCTGAACCTGCCGGCGAGCCGGAAAGCGAGCCCGAGCCTGAGGTCGCCGCCGACGAGGTCGAGCTGGCGCCGGCCGACCAGGAATTGGCCGACGAGGACTTGGCCTACCAGGAGCCGGCCTACCAGGAGCCGGCCCCGATCACTCAGGACACACCGAAGCAGGAGACGACCGCCGTGGAGACGAAGTCGGCCGCTACCCGAGCGGAGCTGCTGTCCGCGACCGCGGCGAGCGCCGCGTCCGGCGCCTTCGCCAAGCTGTCCGAGGCCTTTCAGCGCACGCCCTCGGAGGAGTTGGTCGCCGACGACTCCGGGCGCACGGTCGAGCAGTTCGTCGAGGACATGATCCGGCCGCTGCTCAAGGACTGGCTCGACGAGCACCTGCCGTCGATCGTCGATCGTCTGGTGCAGAAGGAAATCCAGAAGATCGCGCGCCGCGCCGAGCTCATGTAGCGTCGCGCTCACCCAGGCGTCGGGTGGGCGGAGCCCACAGCCGCAGTTCGCCGCCGGCAGGCTGGCACGCTTGGTCTACGCCCGCGGCTGAGCGACGCGGGCGATCTGCCCCGGGCAGCCTCGAGCCGTGCCGGCCGACGCCTGATCTGCCGGGGTCGGCGCGCTTTGACCTTATCACCGGCGCCACCGTCAGCGGGCCAGACCGTAGTCCCCACCAGCCGCCGGAACCACCTGCCGGACGACCACGTCTAGCTGAACGCCTGGATACCGGTCTGGGCGCGGCCGAGGATCAGGGCGTGGATGTCGTGGGTGCCCTCGTAGGTGTTGACCGCCTCGAGGTTCATGACGTGGCGGATCACGTGGTACTCGTCGGCGATGCCGTTGCCGCCGTGCATGTCGCGGGCGGCGCGCGCGATCTCCAGCGCCTTGCCAGTGCTGTTGCGCTTGATCAGCGAGATCATCTCGGAGGTCGCCTGGCCCTGATCGAGGAGGCGGCCGACCCGGAGCGCCGCCTGCAGCCCGATCGCGATCTCGGTCTGCATGTCGGCGAGCTTCTTCTGGATCAGCTGATTGGCCGCCAGCGGCCGGCCGAACTGCTTGCGGTCGAGCACGTATTGACGGGCGGCGTGCCAGCAGAACTCGGCGGCACCGAGCGCCCCGAAGGCGATCCCGAAGCGCGCCTTGGTCAGACAGCTGAACGGTCCCTTCAGGCCGCGCACGCCGGGCAGCACGCGGTCCTCCGGCACGGGTACGTCGTCCATCAGGATCTGACCGGTCGGCGAGGCGCGGAGCGCGAACTTGCCCTCGATCTTGGGGGTCGCCAGGCCCTCGGCGCCGCGCTCGAACAGGAACCCCCGGATCACGTCCAGATCGTCCTTGGCCCAGACCAGGAACAGGTCCGCGATCGGCGCGTTGGTGATCCAGGTTTTGGCGCCGCGCAGCCGCCAGCCGCCCTTGGTGCGGTGCGCGCGGGTGGTCATCGAACCCGGGTCCGAGCCATGATCGGGCTCGGTCAGGCCGAAGCAGCCGACGATCTCGCCCCGAGCGAGGCGCGGCAGGAAGGTCTGGCGCTGCTCGTCGGAGCCGAAGTCGTCGATCGGCGCCATGACCAGCGACGACTGCACGCTGAACATTGAGCGGTAGGCGGAATTGATCCGCTCGATCTCGCGCGCGATCAGGCCGTAGCTGGTATAGGTAACCCCGGCGCAGCCATAACCATGGATGGTCGCGCCGAGCAGGCCGAGCTCGCCCATCTCGGTGATGATCGCGCGCTCGATCAGCTCCTCGCGGTTGGCTCGCAGGATGCGCGGCATCAGCTGGTCCTGGGCGTAGGCGCGGGCGCTCGCCTGGATCAGGCGCTCGTCCTCGGACAGCTGGTCCTCGAACCGGAACGGATCGTCCCAGACGAAGGCCGGCGGGACCGGCGGGGCGATCCCGGCGCGTAGCGCCTGCGGCGACGACATCGGCAGTCTCCTGCGAATCCGAACCCGGGACCGCGAGCTTAGAACGAGTTGGCGATCGCGACCAGATTGTGCAACCGGTGCTCGTTCATCGCCCGGACCTGGACCGCGTAGCGCGCACCGTCACGGCTGACCAGCCGGAGCGCCAGATATTGCCGGAACGGTCCCAGCTGCCACTCGCAGTCCATGCGCCAGCGGTCGCCTCCGGGCAAGCTCTCCGGCGCCCCACAACCGGTGAGCGGCCATCCTGCGACCGAGTGCAGGACGCCTCGCCAGCTCTCCAGCTGGCTGACCAGGCCGGTGTCCGCGACCGGGCTGTCGGCGCTGTGCAGCAGATCGTCGAGGGTGGCGTCGAAGCTCGACATGTCGAGGGTGATCTGGTCGCGCAGCCACTTCGCCGGATCGTCGACCGGCTGGTCGACGGGGCGGATGGTCAGCTCGCTGAGCGGCGCGAAAGCGCCTTCCGCCGGCTGGACCCTGAGCTCCCCGCCGGTCTGCCCCGGGTCGCCCCGGAGCGAGCAGGTGAGCTGATAGCCGTCCGGCACGAACAGCCGCCCGCAGAGGTCGTCCGCGGCGGCGCCGGCCGGCCCGCCGAGGGCGATCAGGCCGGCGAGCGCCAGGGCAGTGCTTGGCCAAACCATGATGTCGTCATCCTACCCGTAGCGGGCCGCCGCCGGCAAGCCGGGCGGGGATCGCCCCGGCATACCGTCCTACGCCGCCTCGGCGCGCCGCGGCCCGGCCCGAAACTTCTCCGCCCGAAGCTTCTCCGCCCGAAGCTTCTCCGAATGCAAGACCTGGGTCACGGTGATCACCCGGTCAAGACGGCGCGCGACCTGCTCGGCGCGGCCGGCCGGCAGCCCCGCCACCTGGATGTCGATCACCAGCTGGTCCTGGTCGGCCTCGAGCCGGGTGCTATGGCAGCGCTCCGGGATTGCCCCGAACAGGCAGAACACGCTCAGCACACGCGGCAGAGTGCTGGGATCGGCGGTGGCAAAGACGGAAAAGCAGTCAACCCGTTGCGGGTTCGCGGACATGAGAGCGGTCCTTCTCGCAAGCGACGACAGGGCGAACGACAGCGTCCCGACCCCCAATCGGGGTCGGGCGGCTAATTCGCCTGCCGAGGTAGCGAGGCTGGATCGTGCTCACCATGATGTGATGATAGACGGCGGCCGGGCGCCGATCAAGCATCGCTCGCGGCAGCGGCTCAGGGCGCGGCCGGTGGCGCGCTCCGCAACGGCACGAAGGCGACCGGAAACAAGGCCCGCCGATGGGTCCGACCGTCCTGATCTTTCTCGATCAGGACCAGGTCCTGGCTGAACGAGCTGCCGCCGATCGGGATCACCAGGCGGCCGCCAGGCTTCAGCTGCTCGACCAGGGCCGGCGGCACCGTGCGCGCGGCCGCGGTCACCAGGATGGCATCGTAGGGTGCCCCGGCCGGCCAGCCCGCACCGCCGTCGCCGACGTGGAACTCGATGTTGCGATAGTTCAGGGCCTCGAGCCTGGCCTTGGCGTCGGCAGCGAGCGCTGCGATCACCTCGATGGTCACCACCTGGGCAGCGAGCTCGGCCAGGATCGCGCACTGATAGCCGGAGCCGGTCCCGACCTCGAGCACGCGGGCGCCGGGCTGCAGGCGCAGCAGATCGCTCATGACGGCCACGATGAGCGGCTGCGAGATGGTCTGATCGTGGCCGATCGGCAGCGGCCGGTTGTCGTACGCCTGGCTCTTGAGATCGGGCGGGACGAAGTGCTCGCGCGGCACCCGGAGCATCGCCTCGAGCACGTTCGGATCGAGCTCGGGGCGGCCGTCGCCGATTCCGGACCAGGCGATCTCGCGCGCGACCGTCTCGATCAGCACCCGGCGCTCGGGCAGCATGTCATCCGGTGCGGCCGAGAACGGCACTGGATTTCGTGCCATGGCTAGGCCGGGAGCTCGGCGCCGAGCAACTGGCTCAGGTAGTCGAGCCCGGTCTGCGACATCCGATAGCGTCCCTGATGCTTGAACACGCGCTTGGCAAGCAGGTTCTGGCGCACGCACTGGGAGGGATTGCCGACCTTGAACCCCTGCTCGGTCAGGAGCGCGTTGGCCTCGCCGGTGCTGAACGACTTGTCGGCGCCCCGCAGGTGTCCAAAATAGCCGGCCACCAGCACCCGGTCGACGTCACTCGCGGCACGCGGCAGCTGCTGCAGCAGCTCGCCAAAGGTTTGCGCGCGGAGCGGCCGCGGTGCCCGCTCGGTGCGGGCGATCGGCGGGGGCGCCGGCGCCGGGTCGGCGGGAGCGGCGTCGAAACGCGCGAGCCAGGCATCGAACCGATCGACGTAGGCGTTGACGAAAGCCTCGCTGCCCTCGACCTCGAACTCACGTTGAGAGAGATTGATCCGAAGCTTCGCGCGCGGTCCGTTCACCGTGCCTCCCAGGTCTTCGCCATCCGGCGCAACAGATTGTCAGAGCGCGCAATCTAGCCTTCGGCGGCTGTCACCTGCAAGCTGATCTCGAATGGAGAGAAGCCCTCAATCCGGCTGATCGAGCAGGCCCGCGAGCGCGTCCCGGATCGGGGCCGGGATCGGCGCCGGGCGCTCGCTCGTCCGACCGACGAAGACGTGCACGAAATGACCATCGGCCGCCGCCTGATCGTCGTCGTTGCGGAAGATGCCGATCGCGTAGCGGACGCTGGAGCGGCCGAGCTTGGTGACCTTGAGGCCGGCGGTGATCCGGTCGGGGAAGCGGGCACCCTGCCGGAACCGGCAGCCGCTCTCGACGCAATAGCCGATGACCTCGCTCCGCCAGGGGTCGAGGCCGCCTTCGCGGATCAGATAGTGGGCGATCGCGGTATCGAAGAAGCTGTAGTAGTTGACGTTGTTGATGTGGCCGTAGATGTCGTTGTCGAGCCAGCGGCTCGGGATCTCGTAGAAGACGCGGTAGTCGGCGCGCACGGGCGGCGGATCGGGGTCCATGGGCGGCCTCCGGGAAAGCGGGCGATGGCGGGGCAGGGGGGTCAGGTCGCAAAGCGCCCGAGGACCAGGGCGAGCAGGGCGCGCAGCGCGGTCGCCTCGCCGCCCTTCGGCCGGCCCGGGCGGTCCTTCTGGTTCCAGGCGAAGATGTCGAGATGCGCCCAGGCCCTGGTCTCGGCGACGAACTCCTTGAGGAACAGCGCGGCCGTGATCGCGCCGGCCAAGCCACCGGAAGGCGCATTGTTGAGGTCGGCGACCCCGCTCTCCAGCAGCTCGCGATAGGGCGAATGCAGCGGGAGCCGCCAAAGCGGATCGAAGGCGGTCTGGCCGGCCGCGAGCAGGTCCGAGGCCAGCCGATCATCAGGCGTGAACAGCGCCGGCAGATCGGGGCCAAGCGCCACCCGGGCAGCACCGGTCAAGGTCGCGCAGTCGATCATCAGCGCGGGGTCCTCGCGGTCACCCTCGGCCAGGAGATCCGCCAGCACGAGCCGGCCCTCGGCGTCGGTGTTGCCGATCTCGACCGTGAGGCCCTTGCGCGTCTGGAGCACGTCGCCCGGGCGGAAGGCGCTGCCGGCGATGCTGTTCTCGACCGCTCCGATCAGCAGCCGGAGGCGGACCGGCACCTCCAGCGCCATGACCGCCTGGGCGAGGCCGAGGGTGACCGCAGCGCCGCCCATGTCCTTCTTCATCAGCAGCATGTTCTGCGAGGGCTTGAGATCGAGGCCGCCGGTATCGAAGCAGACGCCCTTGCCGACCAGGGTCACTTTCGGCGCGCTCGCCTCGCCCCAGACCAGCTCGACCAGCCGCGGGGCCCGGGGGCTCGCCCGGCCGACCGCGTGGATCGCCGGAAAGTTCTCGGCCAGCAGGGCATCGCCCTCGATGGTCCGGAACCCGGCACCGAAGCGCGCCGCGACCGCTCCCGCCGCCTCGGCGAGCTCGGCCGGGCCGAGGTCGGAGGCGGGCGTGTTGATCAGATCGCGCGCCAGCCAGATCGCCGCCGCCGTGGCCTCGGCGCGCTGCAGCTCGGCGTCGTCCGCAAGCGCCAGACGGACGGGCCTGGCCTCGCGCTTGCGATAGCGCTCGAAGCGGTAGCTGGCGAGCGCCCAGCCGAGCGCCGCCTGGCCGGTCTCCGAGCCCGGCCCGTCGAGGCGCCAGTCGCCGGCTGGCAGACGCGCGCGCAAGGCCGCGAAATCCCAAGGCTCGGCCGGCTCGCTCAGGATCAAAAGCGCGCCCGCGAGGCCGCCATCGGTTGCCGGCAGCAGCGTCGTGGCCGCAGGTTTGGGCTCGAAGCCGGTCGCCTCCAGCCAGCCTCGCAACGCGCCCGGCTGGTTCGCTAGCCAGCTCGAATAGCGTGCCGACGACAGGACAGCGACCGGCCGTGCCTCGACCTCGCGAAGCGCGACGAAACAAGGCAGCATGGGGGTTCTCCGGGGCTAGGAGGCGATCCGCGCCAGGGCCGCCTGCAGCTTCGTGCGCGCCAGCTCGGCCTCGGCGCGGCGCGAGCGTTGTTCCTCGACGACCTCCGCCGGCGCCCGGTCGAGGAATTTCGGGTTCTCGAGCTTCTGATCAAACCGCAGAATCTCGGCCTCGGCTTTGGCGACCTCCTTGGCCAGGCGCTGGCGCTCCTGGTCGAGATCGATCACGCCGACCAGCGGCAGCGCGAAGGTCGCCTCGTCGACAACGACCTGGAGCGCGCCGCGCACGACCGGCGCCTGGCTCGCCTCGATGCGGGCCAGCCTGGCAAGACGCATGAAGGCGTCCCGATGCTCCTCGAGCCGGGCGAGCGTGGTCGGGCCGGCATCCCGGACCAGCAGGGCGAGCTCGGCTGCAGGCGGCACGGCCAGCTCGTTGCGGGCGGCGCGCAAGCTCGTGATGGTGCGGATGAGCCAGTCGAGCTCGGCTTCTGCGTCGGCGTCGATCAGTCGGGCGTCGAACTCCGGCCAGGATGCCGCGATCAGCGGCCCGCCGGGGGCGCCATAGCGCCGCTCCCAGAGCTCCTCAGTGACGAAGGGCGTGAGCGGATGCAGGAGATGCAGGAGCTTGGCGAGGACGAAGCCGGCGGTCGCCCGGGTCTCCGCCTGGGCCACCGCATCGCCGCCGGCGAGCAGCGGTTTCGCGAGCTCCAGATACCAGTCGCAGAACTCGTTCCAGGTGAAGGCGTAGAGCGCATTCGCGGCATCGTTGAAGCGGTAGCCCTCGATCGCCGCCTGGGTGCGTTCGGCCGCCTGGGCGAGCTTGCTCAGGACCCAGCGGTTGACGGTCTGGCGGCAGGCGCCCGGATCGAACGCCGGGTCGAGGTCGCAGCGGTTGAGCTCGCAAAAGCGCGCGGCGTTCCAGAGCTTGGTGGCGAAATTTCGATAACCCTCGACCCGGCTCGCGCCGAAGCGGATGTCGTGGCCCTGGGTCGTGCTGGCGAGGATCGCAAAGCGGAGCGCGTCGGCGCCGTACTGGTCGATCAGCTCGAGCGGGTCGATCACATTGCCCTTGCTCTTGCTCATTTTCTGGCCGCGCTCGTCACGCACGAGGCCGTGGATGTAGACCTCGCGGAACGGCACCTCGCCCATGAACTTGAGCCCGAGCATCATCATCCGCGCGACCCAGAAGAAGATGATGTCGAAGCCGGTCACCAGGACGCTGGTCGGATAGAAGCGCAAAAGCTCGGGCGTGCGCTCGGGCCAGCCGAGCGTCGAGAACGCCCAGAGCCCGGACGAGAACCAGGTGTCGAGCACGTCCTCGTCGCGGGTGATCGCCACCTCGCGGCCATAGTGCCCGCGCGCCTCGGCCACCGCCTCGGCCTCGTCCATGGCGACGAAGACCCGGCCGTCCGGGCCGTACCAGGCCGGGATCTGATGGCCCCACCAGAGCTGGCGCGAGATGCACCAGGGCTGGATGTTGCGCATCCACTCGAAGTAGGTGTTTTCCCACTGTTGCGGCACGAACCGGGTGCGGCCGTCCTCGACCGCGCGGATCGCCTCTTGGGCGAGGGTCTTCGCGTCGGCGTACCACTGATCGCTCAGCATCGGCTCGACGGGAGTCTCCGAACGCTGGCTGTAAGGCACGCTGTGCCGGATTTTTTCGATTTTCTCGATCAGGCCCTGGGCCTCGAGGTCGGCGACCACGCGCTCGCGCGCGACGAACCGGTCGAGGCCCCGGTAGGCCTCGGGCACCTGGTCCGTGAGGCGGCCTTCAGTATCGAAAATACTGATCATCTCGAGGTCGTGGCGGCGGCTGACCTCGAAGTCGTTGAAGTCGTGGGCGGGCGTGATCTTGACCGCGCCCGAGCCTTTTTCCGGGTCGGAATAGGCGTCGGCAACGATGATCAGGCGGCGGCCGACGAGCGGCAGGATGGCATGGCGGCCGATCAGATCCTGATAGCGAGAATCGTCGGGATGGACCGCAACCGCGGTGTCGCCGAGCATGGTCTCGGGCCGCGTGGTCGCGACCGTGATGTGGCGGCCGCCCTCACCCTCGATCGGGTAGCGGATGTACCAGAGAGAACCGTTGACCTCGGTCGCCTCGACCTCGAGATCGGAGACCGCGGTCTGCAGCCGGCAGTCCCAGTTGACCAGGCGCTTGTCCTTGTAGATCAGGCCGTCGCGGTAGAGTTCGACGAACACCTTGCGGACCGCCTGCGAGAGGCCCTCGTCCATGGTGAAGCGCTCGCGCGACCAGTCGGCCGACGCGCCGAGGCGATGCAGCTGCTGGCTGATCCGCCCGCCCGACTCCTCCTTCCAGGCCCAGACCCGCTCGATGAAGGCGCTCCGCCCGATCTGCCGGCGGCTCAGCCCTTCGCGCTCGAGCTGGCGCTCGACCACCATCTGGGTCGCGATGCCGGCGTGGTCGGTGCCGGGTTGCCAGAGCACCGCCCGGCCGCGCATCCGCCAGAAGCGGATCAGCGTGTCCTGGATCGTGTTGTCGAGGGCGTGGCCCATGTGCAGGCTGCCGGTGACGTTCGGCGGCGGCATGACGATGCAGTAGGGCAGGCGCTTCGGGTCGGGCGACGGCCGGAACTGGCCGGCCGCCTCCCACGAGGCGTCGTGCCTGGCCTCGACCTCGGCCGGTCGGTAGGTCTTGTCGAGCATCGCCGGCGCGTTCCACACGGCTGTTCATGCACAAAGAAGGGCGCGGCGCGCGCCGGGTTCGGGCTATAGGCGAATTCGAAAGGCCCGGCAAGGCGAGGGCGCCCGGCGCCGGTCGCCGAGGTCGTTTACAGCGGGTCGTGCTTCAGCCAAGCTTGCACGCCCAAGAAAAGAGGCCCTGGACAGGGCCCGCGAAAGGTCCACGGACCCATGGAGCCGACGATCTTCGCCCTCGTGCTCGGGGCGGCGCTGCTGCACGCGAGCTGGAACGCGCTGGTCAAGACCGGCGGCGATCCGTTCCTGCGCCTGGCGGTCGTCAACCTGGTGAGCGGGCTTTGCGCGCTGCCGTTCCTTTTTGCGGTCGGGGCACCGGCGACCGCAAGCTGGCCGTTCCTGTTCGCCTCGATCGTGATCCACCACGGCTACTATTTCGCGCTCGCCTATGGCTACCGCCACGGCGACCTGTCGCACGTCTATCCAGTCGCGCGGGGCATCGCACCACCCCTGGTCGCGCTGGTCGCCTGGGGCTTCGCCGGCGAGAACCCGGGCGCGCTCGGCGTCGTGGCGATCCTGGTGATCTCGGCCGGCATCCTGAGCCTGGCCTTCACCGACGACGGCCGGCTGGGCGCGGTCAAGCCGCTCGGCTTCGCGCTCGCGACCGGGGTGACGATCGCCGGCTATACGCTCGCGGACGGGCTCGGCGGGCGACGGGCGGGCGACGTGGTCGGCTACATCGCCTGGCTGTTCGCGATCGACGCCCTGCCGTTCGCGCTGCTGGTCGGGTACCGCTATCGGGCCCGCCTCGGCGAGGCGCTCGGCCGCGCCTGGCGCCCGGCCGCGGCCGGCGGCGTGCTCGCGGCCGCCGCCTATGGCCTGGTGATCTGGGCGATGACCCGGGCGCCGATGGCGCAGGTCTCGGCGCTGCGCGAGACCAGCGTGATCATGGCGGCCCTGATCGGCACGCGCCTGCTGCGCGAGCCGTTCGGGACCCGGCGCATCTTTGCAGCGGGCCTGGTCGCGCTCGGCGTGATCCTCCTCGAGATGGGGCGCGCAGCGTGAGGCCAGCTTGATTGCGAGCACCCACGTGCCTACAGTCACGACCATGGGCAGGAGGTCGCGATGCGCACGATCAAGGCGTCCGAGTTCAAGGCCAAGTGCTTGAAACTCATGGATGAGGTCGCTGAGACGGGTGAGCCGCTGGTCATCACCAAGAACGGCAAGCCGACGGCACAGCTCGGCCCCGTCAGCCGCGAGCGAAAAAGCCTTTGGGGCTTGCACAAGGGCCAGATCGAAATCCTGGGTGACATTATCGAGCCAATCGACGTCGGGTGGGACGTCAACCGCTGATCCTGCTCGATACGCACTGCCTGCTCTGGCTGGACCAGGCGGTCGGGCGAATGAGCCGGAGGGCGCGACGGCTCGTCGATAGGGCGAGCAAGGCCGGAGACCTGGGCGTGTCGGCCATCTCATTCTGGGAGGTCGGAATGCTGGTTGCCAAGCAGCGGCTCCGGATCAGCCAACCGCTTGCGTTGTGGCGACGCGAATGGCTCCAGCAGGGCCTCATCGAGCTGCCGATGACCGGCGCGATCGGAATCGATGCCGCGCTTCTCGCGAATTTTCACGACGATCCCGCCGACCGCTGGATCGTCGCAACCGCGCGGCAGATCGAGGCTCTCCTGATGACTGCCGACGACAGGATCCTCGCCTGGCCGGGACGGCTCGACCGGCAGGATGCAAGCGCCTGAGACTTGGTCCGCGAACGGCCTGACGATGCTGGTCACGTCAACCGGTCGTACCGATGCCCGCAGAAGATGACCCGGCCACTCAGCCACTGGCTGCTGCTGTTCGCGCTGGTCGCGATGTGGGGCAGCGCGTTCATGATGACCGGGATCGCGGTCCGGGGCTTCGCGCCCGCGACCCTGGTTGCGATCCGGCTGACGCTTGCGGCGCTGCTGCTTGCAGGCCTGGTGCTGGGGCGTGGCCGCAGGTTTCCCTCGAGCCCGCGCTTCTGGCTGTTCAGCCTGGCGATCTCGCTCGCCGGCAACTGCGTGCCCTTCTGGCTGATCAGCTTCGGCCAGCAGCGGGTCGACAGCAGCCTGGCCGGCATCCTGATGGGCATCATGCCGCTCACGACCATGGTGCTGGCGCATTTCTTCGTCCACGGCGAGCGCCTGAACCGGATCAAGGCGACCGGCTTCCTGCTCGGCTTTGTCGGGCTGGTCCTGCTGATCGGGCCGGCGGCGTTGCTGCAGCTTCGCGGTGAGGGCACCCAGCTGCTCGAGCAGCTGGCGATCCTCGGCGGCGCGCTCTGCTATGCGCTGAACGCCATCCTGGCCCGCCACCGGCCGCCCGCCGATGCCCTGGTCGCGGCCGCCGGCGTCATGCTCGCGGGCAGCCTGGTCATGCTGCCGATCGGCGGCCCGGCGGCTCCCGAGCAGCTGGCGAGCGCGCCGGCCGCACCGTTTGCCGCCATGATCGCGCTCAGCCTGATCGCGACCGCGATCGCGACCGTCGTATTCCTGAAGCTGGTGACGGTCGCCGGCCCGAGCTTCACCTCCTTCATCAACTATCTGATTCCGGTCTGGGCGTTACTCATGGGCATGACCTTCATGGACGAGCGGCCGGAGCCCCTGGCCCTGCTCGCGCTCGCGCTGATCCTCAGCGGCATCGGCCTCAGCGAGATCGGCCAACGCCGCGCGCTCCGGGCGGCGGCCCGGCCCCGCGCCTGATCAGAGCTCGACCAGCAGGCCGTCCTCGGCGGTCTCCCAGTCGATCTCATTCACCTGCTCGAGCATCGGCTGGCTCATGTGGGTCAGCATCAGGCGTTTGGCGTGCAGATCCCGGCGGCGGCGGTTCAGGGTCTCGAGGTCGAGATGGTAGCGACCCGTGCGGGTGACGGCGTAGCACTCGACGATCAGAAGGTCGCTGCCCCTGGCGAGCTCGATCAGCTGCTCGGTCCATTCGGTGTCGCCGGAGTAGGCGATCCGCCGCCCGCCGCAGGCAAAGCGCAGCGCGAACGCCGCCGAGCCGGACGGATGCTCGACCGGATAGGCGGTGACCGTGACCCCGCCCAAGGTCTCGGCCCTGTCGGGCCCGAGCTCGACGAACGCGAGCGGGAACCGCCAGGCGGTCCGGCTGGAGCCGGGGAACAGGGCCTCCTGCGCCGCCAGCAGCCGCTCGCGGGTGCCAGGCGGACCGACGATCGTCAGCGGTCGCCGGCGCCGGCTGATGTGCTGCGCCTCGAGCAGGAGGAAGGGCAGGCCGCCGAAATGGTCGCCATGGAGATGGCTGAGGAACACCCGGTCGATGGTCGCCGGGTCGACACCGAAACGGCGCATCGCGACCATGGCGGTCGCGCCGCAGTCGATCAGGAACCGCTCGCGGCCCGCGGTCACATAGAAGCAAGTCTGCAAGCGGCTGCCGCTGCCGAACGCGTCGCCGCAGCCGAGCACCCGGATCGCCACCTTGGGCATTGCCCCTCTCGTTCACTCACACCCGGATGTTCTTTCTCGGTCAGACACTAACGCGCAGGCTGTGAACTGGTTCACAGCCGGTGCCGCCAGCCCCGGTGCCCGCGGCGGACAATGCAACAGCAAACTGGCAGATTTCAGCGATCGGGCCGGGCCCGCAGCGCGGTCAGCGCGGCAAGTTGCCGCTCCCCGGCTGGCGCCGGGCGGGCGAAGGTCGGTTGCAACCGGGGATACGATTTGGTCGGAGTGGCGTGAACTCGAACACGCGACCCCCGCCTCCCGAAGACGGTGCTCTACCAGGCTGAGCTACACTCCGACCCGAGGTCGGGCCTGTATATAGCGGCTTCCGACCGGCTCGGCAATGGACGGCAGGCCAGGCGGCACCGGTCTCAGTAGGCGCGCTCGATGCAGAAGTCGGCGAGATCGAGCAGCGCCTGTCTGGGCTCGGACGGCGGGAAACCCTCGAGCGCGCGCCGGGCGGCGGCGCTGTACTCGGCGGCCCGCGCCAGACTGTCGGCGAGCGCGCCGTGCCGGTTCAAGAGCTCGATCGCATGCGCGAAATCGCCGTCGCGCTGTTCGACCTGCTCGAGGGTGCGGCGCCAGAACCGGCGTTCCTCGGCGCTGCCGCGGGCGAACGCCAGGACCACCGGCAGCGTGATCTTGCCGTCGCGGAAGTCGTCGCCGAGGCTCTTGCCGAGCACCACCTCGTGGGCGCTGTAGTCGAGCACGTCGTCGGTCAGCTGAAAGGCGATGCCGAGGTTGTCGCCGTAGTCGTGGAGCGCCAGGGCCTCGGCTGCCGGCCGTTCGGCGACCAGGGCGCCGATCTCGGCCGCGGCGGCGAACAGGGTCGCGGTCTTGGCGCTGACCACCCGCAGATAGGTCGCTTCGGTGGTTTCGGCGTCGTTGGCGGTCATCAGCTGCGCGACCTCGCCCTCGGCGATCACCGCCGACGCGTTGGCCAGGATGTCGAGCACCGCCAGCGAGCCGTCCTCGACCATCAGCTGGAACGCGCGCGCGAACAGGAAATCGCCGACCAGCACGGGCGGCTTGTTGCCCCAGATCGCGTTGGCGGTCGCGAGGCCCCGGCGCAGCTCGCTCTGGTCGACGACGTCGTCGTGCAGCAGGGTCGCGCTATGGATGAACTCGACCGCCGCCGCCAGGCGGAGGTGGCGCTCGCCGCGGTAGCCGCAGAGCTGCGCCGCGATCAGGGTCAGCATCGGCCGCACGCGCTTGCCGCCGGCTGCGACCAGATGGCCGGCGAGCTCGGGAATCAGGCGGATCGGGCTGTCGAGCCGGGCCACGATCAGCTGGTTGACGCGGCGCATGTCGGCCTCGACCAGCCTTTGCAGGGGCTCGAGCTTGCTCCGCTCGGGTGCTGCTTGCAGTTGTGGACTGGCGGCAGTCAAGCCGGTTCCTCCCGGGTGGCGCGTCCCGCATCTTGCTAACAGGGGTCCAGGTGCAATGCAAACCTGGCTCTATGGCCACGGTCAATATAGGATGCCACCGCCATGGAAGAGCTGTTGCGCAGTAACGATCTGGTCCATCTGTCCTGGGCCCAGGCGATCCTCGCCGACGCGGCGATCCCCTACCTGTTGCTCGACGACCACGTCAGCGGGGTCGAGGGCAGCATCGGAGCGATCCCGCGCCGGCTGATGGTCGAGGACGGCCACCTCGAGGCGGCGAGACGCCTGCTCGAGCAGGCGAAAGATGCGCTTGCCCGCCCTTGACGCGCCGACCGACGCGTCGACCCTGGAGCTGACCGAAGACCACCTGCTCGGCGGCCGGGTGCGCCTGCGGCAGCCGGCGCGCGGCTATCGGGTGGCGATCGATCCGGTGCTGCTGGCGGCGGCGGTGCCGGCGACCGCGGGCGAGACCGTGCTCGATGCCGGCGCCGGCAGCGGCGCCGCGAGCCTCTGTCTGGCGACCCGCCTGCCGGCCTGCCGGATCGTCGGGTTGGAGATCCAGCCGGACCTGCAGCGACTGGCGAGCGACAATGCCATGCGCAACGGCCTTGGCCGGCGGGTCGAGATGGTCCTGGGCGACCTCGAGCGGCCGCCGCCCGGTCTCGCGGCCCTGAGCTTCGATCACGTCATGACCAATCCGCCGCATCTGGCCGCCGCGGCTGCTTGCGCCTCGCCGGTCGAGGCGCGGGCGCGCGCCAACGTCGAGCGGGAGCTGGACCTCGCCGGCTGGCTCGCCGCCTGTCTCGGCCTGCTTCGGCCGGGCGGCCTGCTGACCCTGATCCACCGCGCCGACCGCCTGGCCGACCTGCTCGCGGCGCTGCGCGGCCGGCTCGGCGAGCTGGTGGTGTTCCCGCTCTGGCCGCGGCTTGGCGACCGTCCGGCCAAGCGCATCCTGGTGCAGGGGCGAAAGGGCAGCCGCAGCCCGCTGATCCTGGCGCCGGGCCTGGTCCTGCACCGTGAGGGCGGCGGCTTCAGCGCCGCCGCGGATGCCATCCTGCGCCAGGGCGAGGCTCTGATCCTTGGCGCCCAAGGCGAGGCGCGCGCGGACGGGCGGGCGCATGGCTGAGGGCCGTCTGGCGCGGTGGCGGGCGCGGCTCGGGCTCCGGCCGCGGGCGCCGGTAGTGCCGGTCGTGCGCCTGACCGGCGTGATCGGCGGGCCGTCGCTGCGCGGCGGCGGGCTCACGCTGCACGGCCTCAATTCGACGCTCGAGCGCGCCTTCAAGGTCCGGGGCGCCAAGGCGGTCGCGCTCGCGATCAACTGCCCGGGCGGCTCGCCGGTCCAATCGGCGCTGATCGCCGAGCGCATCCGGGCGCTCGCGGCCGACAAGCAGCTGCCGGTGCTGGCCTTCATCGAGGACGTCGGCGCGTCGGGTGGCTACTGGCTGGCGCTCGCGGCCGACGAGATCTTCGCCGATGCGCGCTCGATCGTCGGCAGCGTCGGGGTGATCCATGCGGGCTTCGGCTTCGAGGCGGCGATCGCACGCCTCGGGATCGAGCGTCGCGTGCATACTGCCGGTGCCAAGAAGGCGCTGCTCGACCCGTTTCGCCCCCAGGATCCCGACGACGTGGCGCGCCTCCAGGGGATCCTGCAGGAGATCCATGCCGGCTTCAAAGCCCAGGTGCGCGCACGCCGCGGGAGCCGGGTCGGGGCGAGCGATGCCGAGCTGTTCGAGGGTCAGATCTGGACCGGGCAGGGCGCGCTCGCGCTCGGCCTGATCGACGGCCTCGGCAGCCTGCACGACATCCTCAAGGCGCGCTACGGCGACAAGGTGCAGCTGCCGCAGATCAGCGCCGCGAAGCTCTGGTGGCAGCGCCGGCTCGGCATCGGCGGCCGCGGGCTCGATGCCGGCGCCATCGTCGCCGACGTGCTCGACAGCCTCGCCGAGCGCGCGCTCTGGGCCCGCTACGGATTGTAGCCGAACAGGCCGCGCGGCCTCGAGGGCGCCGCGGTGCCCGGTTGTCCCAACCTGAGATGGGGATTAGGCTCGGGGTCACTATGACCTCGGGAGGACTGCGTGAGCGCCGGGGAGAATTGGGGCTGGGTGGCGGCGATTTCCACGGCCGCCGGGTCGGGGGCCGCCACCTTCATCACAAGAATCTTCCTCGAATATACGGATAAGCCCGTCCGGATCGAGGGCTGGGTCAAGGAGGACCAGGAGTACCGCGCGGAGTTGGCTGCCAAGCTCCGCAGCAGCCGGATCGGAACCAACTACCGGGATTTCCTGACCCGCGGGCTCGATTGGCTGGACCGGAACTGGGGCGAGGCGGGCTCGGCGCGCTCGTTGGGCATCTGCATCATCATCGCCCTCTGCTATTCCTACGCCGCGTTCTTCATCGCCTGGGGTGTCGGCGGTCCGGGCCAGATCGGGGGACGCGTACTCCTGCGCGAGGCGACGCAACCCGGACGTGGTCTGTTGGCGCTCTGGCCGGTGGTGGCGCCGCCGCTCGGGTTCGCCCTCGGCCGCTGGCTCGGCTGGCAGGAACGACGGTTGAAGTTGCGCCTGCGTCGATACCTTGGCTGGCGCCGCCGGCGATTCGAGATCGGTTATCGTGCTGTGCTGGTCGCCGTCTTTGGCATGCTGTTCGCAGTCTTGTTCGCGATCAACGAGGATCTGGCGGCCGGCGCCGGTTTTTTCGCCCTGCTCGCCGTCGGCCCGATCGTTGGGATCGCCGCAGCGCGGCGATCCCAACGATTTTTTTTGGCAGGGCTTCTCGCGGCCGTAGCCGGAGCCTTAGCCGGGCCGCCGGAGCCTTAGCCGGAGCCGTAGCCGTAGCCGTAGCCGGAGCCGTAGCCGTAGCCGGAGCCGGAGCCTTAGCCGTAGCCGTAGCCGCTGCTATTGGCGCTGCCACGGCCGGACGGCCACTTCAAGGGGCTTTTGCCGGCGGGATTGGCTCTGTCATCGGGTTCGGAGTGCTGGGTGGCGCCACAGGCGCTGGCGGCCTGGCGGACGATCTCGCCGTCGTCCTGATCGTCTTCTTTCTGGTGCTACCGATCGTGAATGGGCTCTGGGACTGGCTGTCCTGGTGGATCACGCGCGCGCTCGGCCGCCATCTGCTCGGATCGTTCGGTGGCGCGCGAGGGCTCGGGCAGCGGGCGGTGGCCGTCGTCGGGCACGGGTTGCTCGACCTCGGCCTCGCTGCAGCTTTGCTCGCGGCGATGGCCTTCTTCTTGGCGTTCGGCTTCGAGGCCTACAACCGGATCGCGATCGCGCAGCGGGGCGAGGACCTGCCGGTCTTCGATCTCGGACCATTCCTGGCCAATGCCGCCGACCATCCCTGGACCGACGGGCTCTGGCTCACGGTCATGCTGATCAGCACCCTCGTCCCGACCGCGCTGCACATGGTGGCACTGCTCGCCAGCCCGATCGCTCTGGTCACCCTTCCAACCGAAAAGCGGCTGGCGCTGGCCGGCGAGCTCGAGACCTATGATGAGCAGCCGGAGCGTCAGGCGAGCATCCAGCGCCGGACCGGGCGCTACGTCGCGCGCGAGCGCCACGCAGCGTTGGCGGTGGCCGCCGGATTGTTCATCCTGCTCACGGCCGGGGTCTTCGAGCTGATCAATCTCCTCCTCGGTGAGCTCGGCGAGGGCCAGACCATCGCGCAGCTGGTTCTGGGCGTAGCCAGGTGGGGCATCGCGGCTGCCCACGCCTTTGGCTGAGCCTCGGGGCTCGACATTCGCGCGCGCAGGCACGATGTTCGGCGAAGGCGAGGCGGCGAGGGAGCCGGGAGAGCTACGCTGTGTTCGGACTGTCGCTGAGCAAGCTGCTGTTCACGATCTTCGTCGTGGTCGCAGTCTGGAAGGCATTCGCCTACGTCGGCCGTCTCAGTCAGGAGCGGCAGCGGACGGAGGCGTTGCGGCGCCGTCCGGCCAGCCGGCCCAAGACCAGCTCGAGCCGCACGATCGACCTGGTCGAGTGCCCGCGCTGCGGGGCCTACGTCGACCCGCAGGACGGCTGTCATTGCGGTCGCGCCCGCGCCTGAACGGCCGGCCGGGTTGGAATCGCCGGGGCCGAGGGCTGACGGCGATTCCTTGACCGCGCGCGGGTCGCTGGCTATTTTCCGCCCGCCTGTCCTCCTGCAAAGAATTGATGCGCCGTGAGCCGTAGCCAGCCGTCGAGCTTTCAAGACCTGATTCTGGTCCTGCAGCGATTTTGGGCCGGGCAGGGCTGTCTCCTGTTGCAGCCTTACGACATGGAGGTCGGGGCGGGGACCTTTCATCCGGCGACCACGCTCCGGTCGCTCGGCCCCGAGCCCTGGCGGGCGGCCTATGTCCAGCCGACCCGGCGGCCGACCGATGGGCGGTATGGCGAGAACCCGAACCGCCTGCAGCACTACTATCAGTTCCAGGTGATCCTCAAGCCCTCGCCGGACGACCTCCAGGACCTCTACCTCAAGAGCCTGGCCGCGATCGGCATCGATTCGACGGCTCACGACATCCGCTTCGTCGAGGACGACTGGGAGAGCCCGACGCTCGGCGCCTGGGGTCTCGGCTGGGAGGTCTGGTGCGACGGCATGGAGGTCACGCAGTTCACCTATTTCCAGCAGGTCGGCGGCTTCGACTGTCAGCCGGTATCCGGTGAGCTGACCTACGGCCTCGAGCGCCTGGCGATGTACGTCCAGGGCACCGAGAACGTCTATGCGCTCGACTTCAACGGCCAGGGCTTCACTTACGGCGAGATCTTCCTCCAGGCCGAGCGCGAGTATTCGGCGTTCAATTTCGAGGCCGCCGACACCGAGCGCCTGTTCCGCCATTTCGCCGATGCCGAGGCCGAATGCCAGAGTTTGCTGGGGCGGACGCCGCCGCTGGCGCTCCCGGCCTACGATCAGTGCCTGAAAGCGAGCCATCTGTTCAACTTGCTGGACGCCCGGGGCGTGATCAGCGTCACCGAGCGGGCTGCCTACATCGGCCGGGTGCGCGCGCTCGCGCGCGCCTGCTGCGAGAGCTGGCTGCAGGCGCGCAGCCACCTCTCCGCCCGGCCGGCGGCCTGAGGCGATGGCCGAGCTACTGCTGGAGCTCTTGTCCGAGGAGATCCCGGCCCGTCTGCAGCGGCGCGCGGCCGACGATCTGGGGCGTTTGCTCGGCGCCGCGCTCAAGGAGGTGGAGCTCCCGTTCGAGCAGATCTCGAGCTTCGCGACGCCGCGCCGGCTGGCCCTGGTGGTCCGCGGGCTGGCCGCCAAGCAGCCCGACGTCGAGGTCGAGAAGCGCGGCCCCAGGGTCGGCGCCCCGGCCGAGGCGCTCAACGGCTTCCTGGCCGCGCTCGGCGTCACCGACTACGCCCTCGAGGAGCAGGACGACAAGAAGGGCCGGGTCCACGTGGTCCGCTACCGGCGGATCGGCAGGCCCGCCGCCGACGTGCTGGCGCCGGTGCTCGGCGAGATCCTGGCGCGTTTCCCCTGGCCCAAGTCGATGCGCTGGGGCGCCCATGCGATTCGCTGGATCCGCCCGCTGCACGGCATCCTCTGCCTGCTCGACGGCGTGGTCGTGCCGGTTCGCTTCGGCCCGCTGTCGGCGGCGGCGAGCACGCGCGGGCACCGCTTCCTTGCCCCCGCATCGATCGCAGTCCGCGATTTCGAGGACTACCGGCAGCAGCTGACGGGCGCTTACGTCCAGCTCGACGCCGCCGATCGCCAGAAGGAGATCGCCGGCGAGGCGGCCCGGCTCGCGCGCGCCGAGAACCTCCGCCTGCGCAGCGATCCCGGGCTGCTCGCCGAGCTTGCCGGCCTGGTCGAGTGGCCGGTCGTGCTGCTCGGCCAGATCGACCAGAAGTTCATGGCCCTGCCCGCGGAGGTGCTGGTGACCTCGATGCGCCAGCACCAGAAATACCTGGCCTTGGAGGACGAGGGCGGCGGGCTCGCGCCCCGCTTCCTGGTGGTCGCCAACGTGCCGGCCTCGGACGGCGGCCGCGCGATCGTCGCCGGCAACGAGCGCGTGCTCCGGGCCCGGCTCTGGGACGCCCAGTTCTTCTGGGATCAGGACCGCAAGCGACCGCTCGCGAGCCGCGTGCCCGAGCTCGACGGGATCGTGTTCCACGCCCGGCTCGGCTCGCTCGGCGCCAAGGTCGCCCGCCTGCAGAGCCTGGCGACCTGGCTCGCCCAGCGCGTGCCGGACACCCGGGTCGAGCACGCGGCGCGCGCGGCTCTGCTCTGCAAGGCCGATCTGGTCACCGGCATGGTCGGTGAGTTCCCGGAACTGCAGGGCGTGATGGGCCGTTACTACGCCGAGCACGATCTCGAGCATGTCGACGTGGCCGAAGCGATCGCCAGGCACTACGCGCCCCAGGGGCCGAACGACGGCTGTCCGACGGCGCCCGCCAGCGTCACGGTCGGCCTCGCCGACCGGCTCGACACGCTCGCCGGCTTCTTCGCGGTCGGGGAGAAGCCGACCGGCTCCAAGGACCCCTTCGCGCTCCGCCGGGCGGCCCTCGGGGTGATCCGGCTGATCCTCGAGAACCGCCTCCGCCTGCCGCTGCGGGCGGCGTTCCGGCAGGCGCTCACGGGCTACGGCGAGCAGCTCGCCGGGATCGACGTCAATGCCGTGGCCGCCGAGCTGCTGGAGTTCTTCGCCGACCGCCTGCGCGTGCATCTCAAGAGTGCGGGCGTGCGTCACGACCTGATCAGCGCGGTGTTCGCCGCGGCTGGCGAGGACGATCTGGTCCGGCTGCTCGCCAAGGTCGACGCGCTGCGCGCTTTCCTCGCGACCGAGGACGGCGCCAATCTGTTGACCGCGCATCGGCGCGCCAGCAACATCGTGCGCATCGAGGAGAAGCGGGACGGCCACTCCTACGCCGGTCAGCCGGACGGCCAGCGGCTGCAGGCCAAGGAAGAGCAGATGCTGTTCTTCCGGCTGATGACGGTCGGCGGCGACATCGCCGGGGCGCTCGAGCGCGAGGAGTTCACCGACGCCATGCTGGCGCTCGCCCGCCTGCGCCAGCCGGTCGACGCCTTCTTCGACCGGGTCACGGTCAACGTCGAGGACCCCGAGCTGCGCGCCAACCGCCTGTATCTTCTGGACCAGATCCGCTCGGCGCTTGGCGCCGTAGCCGATTTCTCCCTGATCGAGGACAGCGCGACCGATGACAGTGATCGCCGGGTGGCGTGATGAGCCAGTGGGTCTATAGCTTCGGCGCCGGCACCGCGGACGGCGGCGCCGAGCTGCGCGACCTGCTCGGCGGCAAGGGCGCCAATCTCGCCGAGATGAGCCGGCTAGGCCTGCCGGTGCCGCCCGGCTTCACGATCACGACCGAGGTCTGCAGCCACTTTTACGGCCATGACCGCTGCTATCCCGAGGGCCTCCGCGAGCAGGCGGCGGCAGCGCTCGCCCGGCTCGAGACCGAGCTCGACGCCACCTTCGGGGACCCCGAGCGGCCGCTGCTGGTCTCGGTTCGCTCCGGCGCGCCGCTCTCGATGCCGGGCATGATGGACACCGTGCTCAACCTCGGCCTCAACGACCGGACCGTGCGCGGCCTGGCCAGGGCGGCCGAGCAGCCGCGCTTCGCCTATGACAGCTATCGCCGCTTCATTCAGATGTACGGCGACGTCGTGCTCGGGGTCGACCACTACCGGTTCGAGGACCAGCTCGAGGACCTCAAGGGGCAGAGCGGCTATCAGCTCGATACCGAGCTCGCCGCCGACGACCTGCTGCGCCTGATCGAGGCCTATCAGACGATCATCCAGGAGCAGACCGCAGCACCCTTCCCGCAGGACGTCGAGGAGCAGCTCTGGGGCGCGATCGGCGCCGTGTTCGGCTCCTGGATGACGCCGCGCGCGGTGACCTACCGCCGTCTCCACGGCATTTCCGAGACCATGGGCACGGCGGTCAACGTCCAGGCCATGGTGTTCGGCAACCGGGGCGACACGAGCGCCACCGGGGTCGCGTTCACCCGCGATCCCTCGACCGGCGCGAAGCGTTACTACGGCGAGTTTTTGGTCAATGCCCAGGGCGAGGACGTGGTCGCCGGGATTCGCACACCGCAGCCGCTGAGCCGGGCGATGCAGCAGGCGACCGGCGCGACCCTGCCGTCGATGGAGGAGGTGATGCCGGCCGCCTATGGCGAGCTGGCAGAGGTGTTCGAGCGCCTCGAGGCGCACTACCGGGATATGCAGGACATCGAGTTCACGGTCCAGGAAGGCCGGCTCTGGCTGCTGCAGACCCGAAACGGCAAGCGGACCACCCATGCCGCCCTCAAGATCGCGGTCGACATGGCCGAGGAAGGCCTGATCGGGCGCGACGAGGCGATCCTCCGGATCGAGCCCGGCTCGCTCGACCAGCTGTTGCATCCGATGCTCGACCCCGATGCGCCCAAGGAGGTGATCGCCAAGGGTCTGCCGGCATCGCCCGGTGCGGTCTCCGGCAAGGTCGTGTTCAACGCCGACGAGGCGGAGCGCCTCGGCACCATGGGCGAGGCCGTGATCCTGGTGCGGATCGAGACCTCGCCCGAGGACATCCACGGCATGCACGCCGCCAGGGGCATCCTGACCTCGCGCGGCGGCATGACCAGCCATGCCGCGGTGGTCGCGCGCGGCATGGGCAAGCCCTGCGTCTGCGCCGCGGCCGATCTCGCGATCGACTATCGCTCCCAGCGCCTGACCGTGGCGGGCCACGAGATCGCGGCCGGCGAGGTGATCACCCTCGACGGTGGCGCCGGCACGGTCATGCTCGGCGCCGTGCCGACGGTCGACCCCAAGCTGTCGGGCGACTTCGCCACGCTGATGGGCTGGGCCGACGAGCACCGCCGGCTCAAGGTCCGGGCCAACGCCGAGACCCCGCTGGATGCGCGCACCGCCCTCCGGTTCGGCGCCGAGGGCATTGGCCTCTGCCGCACCGAGCACATGTTCTTCGACGATGCCCGCCTGGCCGCCATGCGCGAGATGATCCTCGCCGGCGATGCCGACGGGCGGCGCGCGGCGCTCGCCAAGATCCTGCCGATGCAGCGCCAGGACTTCATCGAGCTGTTCCAGATCATGGCCGGCCTGCCGGTCACGATCCGCCTGCTCGACCCGCCGCTGCACGAGTTCCTGCCGCACGAGCCGGAGGAGATCACGGCGTTGGCCAGGGCGTCCGGCATCGATGCCGCGCTGCTGCGGCGGCGCGCGGGCGAGCTGCGCGAGGCGAACCCGATGCTCGGCCTGCGCGGCTGCCGGCTCGGCGTCCTGTTCCCCGAGATCTACGAGATGCAGGCGCGCGCGATCTTCGAGGCGGCGGTCGCGGTCGCCGCCGGCTCGGGCGAGACCGTCGTGCCGGAGGTCATGGTGCCGCTGGTCGGCATGGCGCGCGAGCTCGAGCTGATCAAGGCCGAGATCGACGCGGTCGCCAGGGAGGTCATGACGGAGAGCGACACCCGGGTGAGCTATCAGGTCGGCACCATGATCGAGGTGCCGCGGGCCGCGCTGCGCGCCACCGCGATCGCCGAGCACGCCGAGTTCTTCAGCTTCGGCACCAACGATCTGACCCAGATGACGCTCGGCCTGTCGCGCGACGATTCGGCCAAGTTCATGGAGCAGTACCTGCAGCGCGGCATCTTCGCCGCCGATCCCTTCAGCACCCTCGACATCGAGGGCGTCGGCGCCCTGATGGCGCTGGCCTGCGAGCATGGCCGCGCCGGTCGGGCCGACCTGAAGCTCGGCATCTGCGGCGAGCACGGCGGCGATCCCGCGACCATCGCGTTCTGCGAGCGGGTCGGGCTCGACTACGTCTCCTGCTCGCCCTATCGGGTGCCGATCGCCCGCCTGGCGGCGGCGCAGGCCGCCCTGGGGGCCGGGCGTGGGACGGTCGGCACGGCGTGACCGCTTACATGCCGGCAGGACCCAGGTCGATGCCGTTGGAGGCGCTGCGCACCGGCGGCAAGCGCGCGATGGCGATGGCGCTGGCGCGGCTCGAGGCGGCGGCCGGCGAGCCCCAGACGCTGGCTCTGCTCGATGCCGCCTACGCCGGCAGCCGGGCGCATGTGGTCGGGCTCACGGGCCCGCCCGGGGTCGGCAAGTCGAGCCTGATCGCACGCCTGATCCGCGCCTATCGGGCGCGCGGGCGCACGGTCGGCGTGATCACGGTCGACCCGTCATCGCGCAAGACCGGCGGCGCGCTGCTCGGCGATCGCACCCGGATCGACGTTGACCCCGAGGATCAGGGCGTGTTCGTCCGCTCGATGGCGGCGCGCGGCCGCCTCGGCGGCCTGGCCGCGCTGACCCCGGCCGCCGTCGTGCTGATGCGCTCGGTCTACGACCAGGTGATCGTCGAGACGGTCGGTGTCGGCCAGTCCGAGACCGAGGTCGCGGCGGTCGCCGATACGGTCGTGTTCTGCGTTCAGCCGGCCTCGGGCGACAGCCTGCAGTACATGAAGGCGGGCATCGCCGAGATCCCCGACATCGTCGTGGTCACCAAGGCCGACCTCGGCGCGGTCGCGCTCAAGGCCAGGAGCGACGTCGAGGCCGCGCTGCGGCTGAGCCCTGCCGTGGCCGAGGGCTGGTCCGTGCCGGTCCAGCTGCTGAGCTGCCTGGAGGGGCAGGGCATCGATGCCCTGATCGAGGCGCTGGCCGCCCACGCGGGCTTGCTCGCGGCCGAGGGCCGGCTCGAGCACAAGCGCGAGGCCCAGGCCGAGGCCTGGCTCGCCGAGGCGCTGCGCGAGGAGTTCGGGCGCCATGGCCTGGCGCGCGCAGGCGGCTGGCTGGACGGCCTGACGACGCCGCCCGGGCAGTCGCCGTTCCGCCGGCTGCGCGAGCTCGCGCGCCAACTGCGCGCGGAGGCAGGCGACGGCCGCCTCGCCTGGGAGGTGCCTAGAATTTGACCCAGTCGGGCTTGACCGGCAGGACCTCGGTCGCATCGGCGTAAAGCGGCGTGCCCGCCTCCTCGGCTTCGGCGATCCGATCGAGACGCAGGAGTGCGAGGCCCCGGCCGTCGATGCTCGAGCGCATCTCGCCCGCCTCCCGCTCGCCGAGGCGGATGATCGTGCCGGGCTCCGGGCGCGGGCCCTTGAGCACGACCGGCAGCAGCCGCTTGCGCACCAGGCCGCGATAGTGCATGCGCGCGGTCAGCTCCTGGCCGACGAAGCAACCCTTGGCGAAGTCGACGCCGTTCAGCTCCTCGAAGCCGCTCTCGAGCAGGGTCGAGCGCTCGACCACCAGATCGCGGCTGCCGTCGGGCACCCCGAGGATCGAGCCGCGCCTGCTCGTAAATGTCAGGCTCGAGCTGCGACGAGTCCGAGCCCCTCGAGCGCGCCGCCGATTTCTCCCGGCGGCAGCAGGGCGCGCACGCCCAATCTACTCAGGCGGGGATCGACCAGCGCGAACCCGTCCCCGAACGGCCGGCAGGCGCCGGCCCGCTCCGGCAGCTGGAAGCGCGCGGCGACGCCCTCGCCGAGGACGGCCGCGACCGCGTAGCGTCCGCTCGCATCCTCGAGCTCGACCTTGGACCGCAGGCGATACATGGTCAGCCGCTGCAGCAGCTGGCCCAGGCGCGCGCGCTCGGTATCCAGCAGGAAGGTGTCGCCGGCGCGGACCAGGATGAAGTCGAACAGGAACTTGCCCTGCGGCGTCAACAAAGCGCCATAACCGGCTTGCTCAGCAGCAATTTTGGTCAGATCACTGCTGATCAGCCCCTGCAGGAAGGGCAGCGCGTCGGCGCCGCGCACCGCGAGCACGCCGCGTTCGGGCAACAGAACATAGCCGATCGACGACATCTCGAGCCAATCCCCAATTCCGCCCGTTAGAGTTGGTCCTGAGGCTCGGGCTTGCAAGGGGGTTGAGCCCGGACGCCGGCTACCGCGCAAAGGGTGGCCGAGATCTGCCCTGCGACCACCGGGAGCGCGAACCGGGCGCGGACGGTCCTGAGGCCGGCCTCGGCCAGGGCCGCCCGGCGCTCCGGTTGATCCAGAAGCTCCGCGATCGCCCCCGCCAACGCCCGCGGGTCGCCGCGCGGCACGAGCAGCCCGTCGACACCGTCCCTGAGGATCTCGCGCGGGCCCGCCGCGTCGGTCGCGATCGCCGCCCGGCCATGCGCCATGGCTTCCAGCACCACGATGCCGAACGGCTCCTCCCGGGAGGGCACGCAAAGTAAGTCGAGCGCCTCGAAGAAGGCACGCTTGTCCTCGACCCAGCCAAGGAATTTTACCTTGTCGATCAGGTGAAGCCGGGCAGATAACGCTTTGAGATGTTTTTCATCGGGGCCGCTGCCGCCGATCCGAGCCTCGAATCGGCAGCCGCGCGCCACGAGCAGTGCCAGCGCTTCGAGAAAGTCCGAAAAGCCCTTTTTGGGCACGAACCGGCCGAGCGCCCCGATCACCGGCAGGCCGCCCGGATCGGAAGGTGGCGGCGCGACCGCCGGCGGCACCCGCACGAGGTTGGGTACGACCGTGATCCGCTCGGCCGGCTGGCCGGCCGCGAGCAAGGCCTGGCAAAGATCCCCGGTGGTCGCCAGGACGTGATCGAGGCCGACCAGGGAGCCAAGGCTGTAGTTCGGCGTCACACCGACCTGAGGTAGCGCCGGCAGCCGGCGCCTCGCGCGCCGGGTCAGCGTGCTCGCCCGGCGGCCGACGGTCAGGACCACCGCCGGCTCTGTGGCGCGCAGCCAGCCGCGCAGTCGGCGGATCGCGAGCGGGTCCCACTCGTTGGCATGGCGAAGTTCGGAAAGGCTCGCGAGCGGCAGGCGCTCGAGCGCCGGCCGGATGGCGGCGCGGGGGTGGAGCAGGGCGTGGACCGGATGGCGCTCCAGCAGCAGCGCCTCGCAGTAATCGAGCAGCGACTGCTCGAGCCCGCCCAGGCCCGGCGAGAGCATGATGCAGGCGACCGCCGGCCGGCGCGGTTCGGTCATCGATCGCCGCCGAACTCACGATTGAAATCGTCATTGCAACGTTTCGTTGGGATCGGCAATGCTATGGCCTCCTGTCCCTGTCGAAACTGCCGAGGTCTGCCAGCGTATGTCCCTTGCCGCCCCGCCACCGCCGCCTGAGCTCCATGCCGGGGCGATCGCGCTCTTTCTCGACGTCGACGGCACGTTGGTGGAGATCGAGCGCGAGCCGGGCGCGGTCCACGTGCCGGCCCGATTGTGCCAGATTCTGAGCGATCTCCAACGGGCGACCGAGGGTGCCTTGGCCCTGGTCAGCGGCCGCTCGCTCGCCCAGCTCGACCGGCTGTTCGGGCCGCTCTGCCTGCACGCGGCCGGGCTGCATGGGCTGGAGCGGCGCAATCTCGGGACGGGAGTGGTGCGCGCCAAGCCCGATCCCCTGGTCTTCGAGGCCGCAAGGGCGCGCCTTGCCGCCTTCGCCGAGCGCCACCCGGGCGTGCTGCTCGAGGACAAGGGCCTGACGCTGGCGCTCCACTATCGCAACGCGCCGGCGCAGGAAGGCGCCGCGCGGGCGACGGCGGAGGCCGCGGTCGCCGCGAGCCATGGCGCGCTCGTGCTGCTCGCGGGCAAGATGGTGCTCGAGCTCAAGCCGCCCGGCTGCGACAAGGGCCGGGCGATCGCCGCGTTCATGGGCGAAGCGCCGTTCGCCGGCCGGCAGCCGGTGTTCGCGGGCGACGACGTCACCGACGAGGCGGGCTTCGAGGTGGTCAACGGGCTGGGCGGGGTCACGATCCGGATCGGCGCCGACGCTGCCCCGACCGCCGCCCGCCACGGCCAGCCCGACGTGCGCGCGATGCAGAGCTGGCTGCTGGGGCTGCTGGCCGTGCCGGCTGCCTGAGCCGGCTCGCCGCCATGAGCTCGCTCGACCTCGGCATCGTCGGCAACTGCACGATCAGCGCGCTGATCGACCGCAGCGGCACGGTCGTCTGGAGCTGCTTCCCGCGCTTCGACGGCGACCCTTTGTTCTGCAAGCTGCTCGACGACGGCGAGGAGCACGGCTTCTACAGCGTCGAGCTCGACGGGCTGGTTGCGAGCGAGCAGCACTATCTGCCCAATACCGCGATCCTGGTCACCCGCCTGACCGACCAGAGCGGCGATGGCGTCGAGATCACCGACTTCGCGCCGCGGTTTCTCCAGTTTGGGCGCATCTTCCGCCCGACCACGCTGATGCGCATCATCCGGCCGTTCGGCGAGACGCCGCGGGTCCGGATCCGGCTGCGGCCGGTGTTCCATTACGGCACCCATCGGCCCGAGATCACCCGCGGCAGCAACCACATCCGCTACGTCGGCCCGGAGTTCAGCCTCCGCCTCACGACCAACGCGCCCTTGACCTACGTCCTCGACGAGACGCCCTTCATCCTCGAGGACCAGGTCGTGCTGATGCTCGGGCCCGACGAATCCCTGCGCGGGCCGGTGCTCGAGACCGGGCGCGAGTTCTTCGAGCAGACCACCGCCTACTGGCGCACGCTGACCATGCGCCTGTCGGTGCCGTTCGAATGGCAGGACGCGGTGATCCGCAGCGCGATCACGCTCAAGCTCTGCAGCTTCGAGGAGACCGGCGCGATCGTCGCCGCGATGACCAGCTCGATCCCCGAGATCGACGGCCAGGGGCGCAACTGGGACTATCGCTTCTGCTGGCTGCGGGACGCCTACTTCGTGGTCCGGGCGCTCAACCGGCTCGGCTACATCGAGACCATGGAGGATTTCCTCGCCTACATCAGCAACATCGTCGGCTCCAGCGAGGACGGCCGCCTGCAGCCGGTCTACGGCATCGGCCTCGAGGCGAGGCTGGTCGAGCGGCAGGTCGACGGGCTCAAGGGCTACCGCGGCAACCGGCCGGTCCGGATCGGCAACCAGGCCTACGAGCACGATCAGCACGACGGCTACGGCTCGGTCCTGCTGGCGGCGACCCAGGCGTTCTTCGACCAGCGGCTGCGCCGGCCGGCCGGGCAGCACACCTTCCACCGCCTGGAGACGATCGGCGACCGGGCGTTCGCGCTGCACGACGTGCCCGACGCGGGCCTGTGGGAGTTCCGCACCAAGGCGCGGGTCCACACCCACTCGAGCGTGATGTGCTGGGCGGCCTGCGACCGGCTGGCGCGGATCGCCAGCCATCTGAACCTTGCGCGAGCGGGCGACCCACTGGCAGGTGCGCGCCGACCAGATCCGCGCGACCGTGCTCGAGGCCGCCTGGAACGAGAAGCTCGGCAGCTTCGCCGCATCCTTCGGCGGCGACGACATCGACGCCAGCCTGCTGCTGATGCACGAGGTCGGCTTCATCCGCCCGGAGGACCCGCGCTTTGCCGGCACGATCGCCGCCATCGAGCGCGAGCTGAAGCGCGGACCGCATCTGTTCCGCTACGTCAAGGCCGATGATTTCGGCCGTCCGGAGAACGCTTTCATCGTTTGCACGTTCTGGTACATCGATGCCCTGATCGCCCAGGGCCGGCGGACCGAGGCGCGCGAGTTGTTCGAGAACATGCTTGCCTGCCGCAACCACCTCGGCCTACTGTCCGAGGACATCGACCCTGAGACCAACGAGCTGTGGGGCAATTTCCCGCAGACCTATTCGCTGGTCGGCCTCATCAATTGCGCGATGAAGCTGAGCAAGACCTGGGAGGACGTCGTTTGAGGCGGCGCAGACGAGAGCCGTGAGCCGCCTCGTCGTCGTTTCCAACCGGGTCACGCCGATCTCGGGCAGCAAGGCCGCGACTGCCGGCGGCCTGACCGTCGGCGTGCTGGCGGCGCTGCGCGAGACCGGCGGCATCTGGTTCGGCTGGAGCGGCGAGACGATCGAGACCGGCACGCCGATGCCCAAGGTCTTCCGCACCGGCAACATCACCTACATCACGATCGACCTGCTGCAGGCGGACTTCGAGCGTTACTACGGCGGCTTCGCCAACCGGACGCTCTGGCCGCTGTTCCACTACCGGCTCGACCTCGCGAGCTTCGATCGCGACTGGTACGTCAGCTATCGCCGGGTCAACCAGCTGTTCGCCGAGCAGCTCTACCCCTATCTGCGCGACGACGACCTGGTCTGGGTCCACGACTATCACCTGATCCCGCTCGGCGAGGAGCTGCGCCAGCTCGGCATCAAGTGCCGGATCGGCTTCTTCCTGCACATCCCGTTTCCGTCGGCCGAGGTCTACGTCGCGCTGCCCTGGCACGACCGGCTGATGGAGGCTCTGAGCCAGTACGATCTGGTCGGCCTGCAGACCAGCAACGATCTGCGGAATTTCCACGACTATCTGTATCGCGAAGGCGTCGGCTATGCGCTCGCCGACGGCTTCGTGCGGGCCTTCGGCCGGACGCTGCGCGCGCAGGATTTCCCGATCGGGATCGACGCCGTGGACTTCGCCCGCATGGCGACCTCGACCGAGGCGGTGCGGGCGAGCCAGCGGCTCTCCCGCAGCCTGCTCGGGCGCAAGCTGATCATCGGCGTCGACCGGCTCGACTATACCAAGGGGATCACCGAGCGGCTGCGCGCCTACGAGACGCTGCTCCAGAACTACCCGCGCGAGCGCGGCCAGGTCACTCTGGTCCAGATCTCGGCGCCATCGCGCGAGGAGGTGCCGGAGTATCTCGAGATGCGGCGCCAGGTCGAGGCCGCCTCGGGCCGGATCAACGGCCTGTTCGGCGAGTTCGACTGGATGCCGCTGCGCTACATCAACCGCGGCTTCACGCGCCGGACGCTGTCCGGCTTCTTCCGCCTGTCGCGGATCGGCCTCGTGACGCCGCTGCGCGACGGCATGAACCTGGTCGCCAAGGAATACGTCGCCGCCCAGTCAGAGGAGGACCCGGGCGTCCTGGTGCTCTCCCGCTTCGCCGGCGCGGCCGACGAGCTGGACGGCGCCCTGATCGTCAATCCGTACGACATCGAGGCGGTCGCCGAGGCGCTGCACCGCGGTCTGATCATGCCGCTGGATGAGCGCCAGGACCGCTGGCGCCGGCTGCTCGCACAGATCCAGGAGCGCGACGTCGTCCATTGGCGCCAGAATTTCGTCAACGCGCTGGCGCAGGAGCTCGAGCCAACCGAATGACAAGACGGCCATCGTCGGCCTCAGCCGGTCTTCGGCGGCAGCTTGACGGGCGGCGCCTCGAACAGCTCGACCTGCAGCGAGCGGGTCCCGAGGTGGTACGGGTCCGCAGGCCGTCCGGCGGTGCCCTCGACCGGCCGGCCCTCCTGCAACCGCTGCTGCGCGCGGGCGACCTGCTCGTGCAGAGCGCGCGAATAGGGCAGGGCATAGGCACGGGGCGGGCCGTCCGGCTCGTCGTCGGCGCCCTGCGGTGACAGCCAGAGATAGATCGCGCCATTTGAGCTGCTTACACGATCGGGCTCATGGACCAAGGCAGCGTACAGCTGGAAGCTCGCGGGCGGGGCGGCTTCCGTCGGCCAGCCCAGCATGCCCTCGAGCGCGGTGAAGCCCAGGATGACGAAGCCGAGCGCGATCGTGATCGCCCAGGCCTTCACCGGCCAGCGCCAGGCGCTCTTCAGATTCAGGCTGAGCAGCAGAATGACGAGCACCAGATAGGCTGCCGACAGGCCCAGCACGGCCGTGGTCATGAGGAGCCTCCGGCCGATGGCGAGGCTGGGGCCGGTTCGGCGGCGAGCCGGCGCAGCGGCACCAGACGCTTGGGCAGCTGGTTGACGTCCAGGACCCGGCCGTCGGCGCCGATCGAGAACCGGGCTGCGGTCCGCTCGTCACCCTGCACGGTCAGCGTGACCGGCCCGGCGAACACCACCTGGACCTGGGGGTTGAGCTTCTCGATCTTGACCGTCGCGGGCACCGGCTGGTCGCTTTCGGCGCGGTAGAGATGGACGTTGACGACGTATTCGCCGGGCAGGATGCCGCGGATCGAGACCGTCTCCTGATTGATCGGATTGACGATCAGGCGCCCGGCGACCTCGACGACGTCGTTGCGCAGGCCGAGGTCGTCCCGGTCGAGGTGCATCAGCCCGGCTTCGCGGTTGCGGAACCAGACCAGCGCTCCGGTCGGGTCCTCGACGTAGAGGTCGACGTCCTCGGGCCGGCCGTCGGGCCAGCTCAGGGTGATCAGGAACTCGGCCTTGGGATCGACCGCACCGCTCTTGGCGATCGGGTTGATCAACAGGAACGCGAGCATGAACATCACGACGAAGCCGAGCAGCGCGTTGAACAGGAGGTCGGTGAACGCGACCCCGACCTGGCTATGCCGCCGCATCTGACCGCCTCCGCTCGATCGCCGGGAGAATGTAGATCTCGGTCAGCTCGGTGGTCCGGCGGATCAGCTCCTGGACCGCGCCGTCGAGCAGGAAGCCCTGGACCTTGAGCAGCATGCCGCCGATCAGGCCGGCGAGCGTGGTGTAGAGGGCGACCGCCATGCCGCCGCTCATGGCCGCGAGCGCCGCCCGGATGGCGCCCTGATCGGCGGCATCGAGACGGCTCATCGGGCCCAGCATCAGGACGAAGCCGATCACGGTGCCGAGCAGGCCGAGCGAGAGCAGAAGGTCGGCGACGAACCAGCCGAGCTCGTGGCCGCGCCGCAGGTCGGCTTCGAAGGACTCGAGCAGCAGACTCTGATCGATCAGGCTGCGCGACCCGCCGATCTTCGCTTTCGTCTGCAGGCTTTGGATGTAGCCGGTCACGCAACCCGTTGGCAATTCGTCGATCTGACCAGGTTTGGGTGCATCCGGCGCGGGCTCGGAGGTGATCACAACCCGCACCTCGGCGACATGGTTGAGCGCTCGCGACAGCCGCAGCACATGCCCGCTGCCATGGGCCGCGACCCCCAGAAAGACCAGGGTGATGCCGACCGAGAGGCCGGTCGAATTGCCGGTCCAGACCCGCTGCAAGAGGCCGTAGTGCCAGGCCGCCAGGAACGCGACCCCGATCACTGCCCACAGCAGCAGGCCTTTCAGCAACAGCAGGTGCTCGCTGTCGACGCGCGCGCGGGCAAGGGTTCGCAGCCGCATGGTGGGCGCTCCAGGCTAAAGCGTTGATCGAGGTGCGCCGCGTTCGGCGACGACGTAGGAGCATACACCCATGTATTTAGTCCAGTAAAGGCTTTTATCCCCATTGCCGTCTGGCACGAATGCGGCTCACGGCGCTGGTGGCGTCGGAGTTGGATAGAAGGGGCAGACGAAACCGCGGTTTGCGGACCAGGCAGAGGGAATTGGCGGATGGTCGAAGATTGCAGCGGTCCTGGTGGTCATTGGACTGGTTTCTGCTCATGCTGTACGAGCCGTTGCTGGTGCGGCTGATCCCATCCGGACCCGAGCCGCAGCCGACGCTGGCGTTCTCAGATTTTCTTGCCCAGGTCGGCAACGGCATCGTGCGTGACGTCACGATCCAGGGCGGCGCCATCACCGGTCACTTTTCCGATGGCCGCTCATTCAGCACCTACGCGACCGAGGAATCGGCTGTCCGATCGCGGCGTCCGGATCAGCGCGGCACCGGTCGAGGACGGCATGCGATCGATGCATATGAGCTGCTGATCGTCGCCGTCCTGCTGTTCCAGCTGCACTACGTGAGGTCGGACGCCAAAGCGACGGCCGACCGGCTGGGCGAGCGGATCGCGGTGCTAGAGCTCGCACATCGCGACCTGGCGGAGCGGCTGGCAGAGCCGGTCCGGCAGACGCCGTCTGAGGGAAAGAATTTGTCATAATATATGTTATCAGATTTATCCGTTACCGAGGTCGGCGCGTCGGCGCCGCCCACCGCCCTCAGTGCGACAGGATCTGGCTCAGGAACAGCCGGGTGCGCTCGGATTCGGGCTGGCTGAAGAACTGCTTCGGCGGGCTCCTCTCGACCACCTCGCCCTGATCCATGAACACCATCAGGTCGGCGACCGAGCGGGCGAAGCCCATCTCGTGGGTGACGCAGACCATGGTCATGCCTTCCTCGGCGAGCTCGATCATGACGTCGAGCACTTCCTTGATCATCTCCGGATCGAGCGCCGAGGTCGGCTCGTCGAACAGCATGATCTTGGGCGTCATGCAGAGCGCGCGCGCGATCGCCACCCGCTGCTGCTGACCGCCGGACAGCTGGCCCGGGTATTTGAGCGCCTGCTCGGGAATGCCGACCCGCTCGAGCAGCTTGGTCGCCATGGCCTCGGCCTCGGCCTTCGGAGTCTTGCGCACCCACAGCGGCGCCAGCGTCAGGTTCTCGAGCACGGTCAGATGCGGAAACAGGTTGAAGTGCTGGAACACCATGCCGACCTCGCGCCGGATGGCGTCGACGTTGCGGACGTCGTTGGTCAGCTCGATACCGTCGACCACGATGTGGCCGCGCTGGTGCTCCTCGAGCCGGTTGATGCAGCGGATCATGGTCGACTTGCCGGACCCGGACGGGCCGCAGACCACGATCTTCTGGCCCTTGCCGACGTCGAGATTGATGTCCTTGAGGACGTGGAACTGGCCGTACCATTTGTGCACGCCGCGCAGCACGATGGCCGGTGCCTCGTCGCTGCCGCTGGTCGACCCGTTGCTCGCCATGGCTCTGCGCTCGCCCCTAACGTCGGTGTCCGGTGTGCAGCTTGCGCTCGACATACATGCTGTAGCGCGACATGCTGAAGCAGAAGACCCAGTAGCCGAGCGCCGCGAACACGTAGCCCTCGGTCGCGAAGCCGATCCAGGAGGCATCGGTGAGCGCCGCCTGGACCACGCCCAGGAGGTCGAACAGGCCGATGATCAGGACCAGCGTCGTGTCCTTGAACAGACCGATCAGCGTGTTGACGATGCCCGGGATGACGATCTTGAGCGCCTGCGGCAGGATGATCAGCCCGGTCATCTTCCAAAAGCTGAGCCCGAGCGCCTGGGCCGCCTCGTACTGGCCTTTCGGGATCGCCTGCAAGCCGCCGCGGACCACCTCCGCCATGTACGCCGCCGAGAACAGCGAGACCCCGACCAGGGCGCGCAGCAGCTTGTCGAAATTGACCCCCTGAGGCAGGAACAGGGGCAGCATCACCGAGGCCATGAACAGCACGGTGATCAGCGGCATGCCCCGCATCACCTCGATGAAGACGATGCAGACGCCGCGCACGATCGGCATCGCCGAGCGCCGGCCGAGGGCCAGGAGGATGCCGAGCGGCAACGAGGTGGCGATGCCGACGCCCGCCACCACGAGCGTCAGGAACAACCCGCCCCAGACCGAGGTCTCGACCCCCGTCAAATCGAACGAGCCACCTCGGAACAGGTAGTACGCGACCACCGGATAGCCGATCAGCATGGCCGCGGCCAAGCCGACCTTGTAGCGAAAGCGCGCCACGAACAGCGGCGCCAGGCCGACGATCAGGATCACGATCGCGACGTTGATGCGCCAGCGCTGATCGACCGGGTAGAAGCCGTACATGAACTGGCCGAAGCGGGCCTTGACGAACACCCAGCAGGCGCCGCCGGCGACGCAGTCGGCGCGACTGTCGCCGGTGAAGTTGGCATCCAGGATCGCCCAGCGCACCAGCGGCGGCAGGATCTCGTACAGCAGCCAGAGGCAGACCAGGGTCAGGATCGTATTGAAAGGCGATGAGAACAGGTTCTGGCGCAGCCAGGCGAGCACCCCGATGCTGGTGCTTGGCGGCGCGAGCGCCGGTGCGGCTTTGCCGACCTCGGCCCGGGCCATGGCTCAGCGCTCCGCCGCCATCGTCAGCGCTCCACCAGCGCCATGCGCCGGTTGTACCAGTTCATGAAGCCCGAGGTGATCAGGCTCAGGCTCAGATAGACCGCCATGGTCATCGCGATCACCTCGACCGCCTGGCCGGTCTGATTGAGGACGATGCCGGTGAACACGTTGACGAAGTCGGGGTAGCCGATCGCGACCGCGAGCGACGAGTTCTTGGTCAGGTTGAGGTACTGGCTGGTGAGCGGCGGGATGATCACCCGGAGCGCCTGCGGGATGATCACGAGCCTCAGCGTCGGGGCGGGCCTGAGGCCGAGGGCATGCGCCGCCTCGATCTGGCCATGGCTGACCGAGAGGATGCCGGCGCGCACGATCTCGGCGATGAAGGACGCGGTGTAGATCGAGAGCGCCAGCGCCAGCGCCACCAGTTCCGGCAACAGCACCAACCCGCCCTGGAGCTTGAAGTTGCCCATCGCGGGATGCTCGAAGGTGATCGGCACGCCGGTCGCGAGCAGGGCCAGCAACGGCAGGCCGATCAGTAGCCCGAAGACCACCGCGAGCGTCGGGAACGGCTGCCCGGTCGCCTCGCGCCGTCGCCTCGCGAAACGCGCGACCCCGATCGCCGCCGCAACCGCCAGCAGCAGCGCGAGCCAGACCCAGCCGAAGCCCTCCCCGAACACCGGTTTGGGCGTGTAGAAGCCGCGGTTGTTGAGGAAGAACAGGCCCAGGAAGCTGAGGCTGTCGCGCGGCCCCGGCAGGGCCTGAAGCACCGCGAAGTACCAGAACAGGATCTGCAGCAGGAGCGGCACGTTGCGGATGCACTCGATGTAGACGGTCGCCAGACGGGCGACCAGCCAGTTGGTCGACAGGCGCGCGAGCCCGATCACAAAGCCGAGCAAGGTCGCGAGCGTGATGCCGATGCCCGCGATCAGGATCGTGTTCAGGAGCCCAACCCAGAATACCCGGCTGTTCGGCGACAGTACGCCGTAGTCGATCAGGGTCTGGGGGATGGCGAAGCCGGCCGGCTTGTTCAGGAAGCCGAAGCCCGACGCGATCCCCTGCCGCTGCAGGTTGAGGATCGTGTTGTGGGCGAAGTAGGCGATCAGCAGGACGACGCCGATCAGGGTCAGGATCTGGTAGACGATCGAGCGCACCCGGGGATCGTTCCAGGGGGCAGGCTTGGCGGGCTGTGCGCCCAGGTGCTCAAGGTCTACGGCCATCGCGCTCTGCATCTGGCAGGCGGGCCTCGCTCGCGCGTGCCCTTGCCGGCCCGTTCCGCGCCATTTTCCGGACCCCCAGCCTCGCCCTTTGCCCAGGCCCGGTCAAGCCCGATCCGATCCCCGCTGGCGAGCAAACATCATGCCAACGGTCGACCACGCTTCGGCGAACGACGTCGAGCGCTCCCTCCCAGCGCTCGGAGCCTTGCTTCGAGGCTCACAACAGCGCAGCATGACCCGACGGGACCGGCTCGCCTGAGGAGCGATCGTTGGCGCGGACGGCCGACGTCGGGTCTGTGCACGGGACCTGTACAGGCCCGCTTGGCAGACCTTGCTTGTGTGAGGGGGGCTCAGGTTGTCCGTCGAAGGACTGGTTCAAGAATACGGCTATCCGATCGTTCTGCTCGGCACCCTGTTCGAGGGCCAGCCGGTGATGCTGTTCGGCGGCTTCGCAGCGCATCGCGGCTATCTCGACCTGGTGCCCTGGGTCATCCTGGCCGGTGCGGTCGGCAACTTTCTCGGCTTCCAGGCCTGGTTTCTGGCCGGACGCAGGTTCGGCCGGCCGCTGATCGAGCGGCGGCCGCAGTGGGTGGGGCGCATCGAGAAGGTGCAGGACTGGCTCGGGCGCTTCGAGACCGTGCTGATCATCGGGATCCGCTTCATGCCCGGCTTCGATACCGTCGGCACGGTCGCGATCGGGATGTCGAAGGTGAGCACGGAACGGTTCACCGTGCTCAACGCGTTGGGCGCGATGCTCTGGGCGACCACGCTCGCGTTCGCGGGCTACCTGCTCGGCAACCTCCTCCAGGCGGTTCTCGGCGACCTCAAGGCGATCGAGAAGCCTTTGCTGATCGGCATCGTCATGCTGACCATCGGGTGGATCGTCTATCGCCACGGCAAGGATCACCTGTCGCAGGCGGCAACGGGTGCAACACCTGGCCGACCGAGCTGAGGGCGGCGCGACCGGGTCGGCTTGACCTTGGTCGACGTCGCCGGGGCGGAACCAAGCAGGCGCGCGACCTAGCCCCGCTGCTCGGCGCGGTGCGCCGTTGCCATGGCGCCGAGCGTCGGAAAACGGAAGTCGGGCCGGACCTCGGTCTCCGGCCGGCGGGTGGCGCCATGGCCCCCCTGCCCGGCCCGCCTGTGGATCCAGCAGGTCGCGAGGCCGAAGCGCTTGGCGGGGATGTGGTCGTGGTAGAGCGATTCCGCGGTGTGCAAAATCTGATCCCGGGCGATGCCCTGCTCGGCGAGCCGCGCCAGCATATACTCGAAGTTGCGTGGGTCGGGCTTGTAGGCGCCGACGTCCTGGGCGGTGCAGACGACATCGAAGGCGACCTCGAGCTTCGCGTTGCTGCGCGCGAAGGAGGCCCGGTCGACGTTCGAGAGGATCACCAGGCGATAGTGCTGCTTGAGATAGGCGAGCGCCTCGGCGCTGTCCGGAAAAGCGGGCCAGTCCTTGATCGAGGCGCCGAACGCCTCCGCCGCTTCCGGGTCGGGCGCGATGCCGAACTGCGCCGCGACCCGGCCATGGACGCGCGCCAGGAGCGCCGGGTAGAGCAGATCCGGGGTCGCCACCTGCTGCGGCGCTTCGGCTTCGGCGAAGGCCGCCAGGATCTGCTCGCGGGTCGCAGAAACACGCGCCCGCTCGAGCCACGGCCCGAGCGCCCCCACGATGCCGCTTTCCCAGTCGATCAGCGTCCCATAGCAGTCGAAGCTCAGGACCGAATAGTCGGAAAGCCGCATGCCGCCCCCTCCCCGCGCCCGTCGGTCGAAGCCCGATCCTAGCGCCATCGGGCGGACTCGACCAACGCCCTTCGATTCCCAGGTTGCCGGGAAGCTCCGCTCGCGGCAGTGTGTTCATGATTTGTTCGCTTCGATCGATCGGCGCCAACGGATCCGCCCGTTGTCGATGCGCGTGCAATGCACAAATTAGGGAGGCTCCCCGATCTCCCGGGTTCTTGAGCGAGGCTTCGCAGGCGAGGCGACCATGCTCACAGCAGCAGCTTATCGTCCCGAGGTCAGCCGGGTCACCGACTGGCTGATCGAGCAGGGCCTCCTGCGGGCGAGCTTCGAGAACCTGGTCGAGGGCTTCTGTGAGCGCCTCGTGGCGCTGGATGTGCCGATCTGGCGCGGCTACGTCAGCGCCCAGACGCTGCATCCGCGCTTTCGCGGCATGGGCTGCTCCTGGCGCGCCGATCAGGGCATCAGCACCGACGTCTACATCCACCAGCTGACCCCTGCCGAGGGCTATCTCACCAGCCCCTTCAAGCGGATGGTCGACCTCGGCATCAACGATCTGCGCGTGCGCCTGGACGCCAACGAGCCGATCGAGTTCCCGCTGCTCGAGGAATTTCGCCAGGATGGCGCCACCGACTACCTCGCCCAGCGCACCTGGTTCGGGGTCAACGGCAGCCTCGACCAGAAGAAGACCGGCCTGATCTCGTCCTGGGCCACCAAGCGGGCGGGCGGCTTCAAGGACGGCGACCTCGCGGTGCTCCACCACCTGATGCCGCGCCTGGCGCTGGCCCTGCAGGCGAGGCTCGGCTACGACATCGCGGTCAACCTGCTCGACACCTACGTCGGCCCCGAGGCGGGGCGGCGGATCCTCAACGGCGAGATCCGGCGCGGCATGCTCGAGGTGATCAGCGCGGTCATCTTCTACGCCGACCTGCGCGGCTTCACGGCGAGCACCGATCGCCTCGCGCGCGACCGCGTGGTCGAGATGCTGAACGCCTATTTCGACTGCCTGGTGCCGAACATCGACGCGTTCGGCGGCCAGGTGCTGAAGTTCCTCGGCGACGGCCTGCTCGCGACCTTCCCGCTGAACGGCCGCCCGGCCGCCGAGGTCTGCGAGCTGGCGCTCGATGCCGCCGCCAAGACGCTGGGCGAAGTGCGGGCGCTCAGCGCCGAGCGGGCGCG
This sequence comes from uncultured Alphaproteobacteria bacterium, assembly GCA_963757395.1. Classification (GTDB taxonomy): domain Bacteria; phylum Pseudomonadota; class Alphaproteobacteria; order Geminicoccales; family Geminicoccaceae; genus DATAOG01. Next base: position 272,783 of record CAVWRK010000013.1, on the reverse strand, counting down.
CGCCGAGCAGCCGATCATGGACCTCGATCTGGTCCTGCATCTGGGCGACGTCTACTACGGCAACGTCGGCAGCACCGACCGGCTCGACTTCACCGTGATCGGGCCGGCGGTCAACGAGGCGGCGCGGATCGAGGCTTTGTGCGGCCAGCACGACCGCAACCTCTTGATCTCGGAGGCGTTCGCGCGCGCCGCCAGCCAGTCCGCCGGCCGCCTGGTCTCGATCGGCCGCTACGCGCTCCGCGGCGTCCGCAGCGCCCAGTCGCTCTACACCCTCGACGGGCTCTGACCGCCCCGGCAGACCGCCGATCGATTGCTCCGAGGCGAGGTCCGGACGCGGCCGAACGTTGCGCTGGACGTGCGGCATATCGCCGAGGAGATCGCGGATTTGGGGACCGAGCGGCGCGCTCGCTACGGAGTTGGACCGCGCGCATCATCGAGCATCTGCTCCTGCTCCAGCACTCGCCGGCCCGAGAACCCCGGCGCGGCTGGATCGACGAGGTCGTGAACTTCCGCGACGAGATCGAGCGGCGCATGACGCGGAGCCTGCGGCGTGATCTCGAGCGCCGCCGCCAGCTGCTTTACGCCGAGCCGCGGCGCAACCTGCAACGCAAGCTCGAGCGCTACGGCGAATCGGAGACCCTGGCGCGCCTGCCGGAGCGCTGCCCCTGGACCCTCACGCAGATCCTCGGCGACTTCTGGCCCCCCGATCCGGACTAGCGCCGCCGACTAAGGCGCCGTCGACCGCTGGACTCTTCTGGTCCTTGCCGTTGTGCTAGGGCTACTGAGGGTTGGCGTCGGGGCAGAAGCGCGCGGCCCTACGACGATCGCGCCGGAGCCAAGCGCGGCGGGAGGACGACGGCATGGATAGAGAGGACCTCGGGTTGGTCGGGCTCGGGCGCATGGGCGGGCCGATGGCGCTCAGGCTGCTCGATGCCGGCCATCGGCTGACGGTCTACGACGTCGACGACGCGGCGATGCAGCGGCTGAGCAGGCGCGGCGCGACCGGCGCCCGCTCGGCGGCCGAGGTCGCGGCAGCGGCCGAGATCGTGCTGACCAGCCTGCCGACCCCTGAGATCGTGGAGCAGGTGGCGCTCGGCGCCGGCGGGATCGCCGAAGGATCGCGCGTCAAGACCCTGATCGAGCTCTCGACCATCGGCCCGGGCACGGCGATCCGGGTCGCGGCCGGCCTCGCGGAGCGTGGCATCCAGTGGATCGAGGCTCCGGTCTCGGGCGGCGTCAGGGGGGCCAAGAACGGCACCCTCGCGGTCATGGTCGCCTGCCCGAAGGACCTGTTCGAGGTGGCTCGGCCCATAGTTGGAACCTTCGGCAAGGTCTTCTTCGTGGGGGAAAAACCCGGGCTCGCCCAGGTCGTCAAGCTCGGCAACAACCTCTTGTCGCTGACCGCGGTCGCGATCACCTCCGAGGCGCTCGCCATGGGCGTCAAGGCGGGCGTCGACCCGAAGGTGATGCTCGAGATCATCAACGCCGGCAGCGGCCGCAACAGCGCGACCCAGGACAAGTTCCCACAAGCCGTCCTGCCCGGCACGTTCGACTTCGGCTTCACGACCGGTCTCTCTTACAAGGACGTGCGCCTCTGCGTCGACGAGGCCGAGGCGCTCGGCGTGCCGATGGTGGTCGGGAGCGCGGTCCGCGCGCTGCTGGCCGCGACCAGGGCCAAGTTCGGCCCGGAGTCCGACTTCACCTCGATCGCGAAGGTGATCGAGGAATGGGCCGGGGTCGAGATCCGGGGCCGAAGCATCCTATTCGACGGCCGCGGGGAGTGCTCCCCCAGGCGGCCCTTTTCCCGCAGCCCGTCAGGGCTGCGCACTCACCCTGAAGACATCCAGCCTGCCGCGGACGCCCCGGACGTCGACCTGTTCGGCGGCGACCTCGCGTCCCCTCAACGCCTCCTGGACGCCGGGATCGCCCTGGACGTCCGCGCTGAGCAGGATCTCGCCGGCGCCGGCCAGCGCCTGAACGCGGGCCGCGACGTTCACCGTCTGACCGAAGAAATCGAGCCGGTCGTTCAGGCTGACCACGATCGCCGGGCCCCTGTGGAGGCCGATCTTGAGGATGATGTCGTCCGAGATCGTCGCGTTGAACGCCGCGATCTCCCGGTAGACCTCCAGCGCGGCCTCGACCGCACCCTGCGGGTTCGTGAACGACGCCATGACCGCATCCCCGATCGTCTTGACGATGGCACCGGCATGGCGGTCGATGACCGCGCCCAGCGTCTCGAAATGCTGGCGCACGAGATAATAGGCCTTGAGATCCCCGATCCGGTCGTAGAGCGCCGTCGACCCTTTCAGGTCGGTGAACATGAAGGTCACGTCCTTGATGTCGATCCCTTCGGTCGTCGGCACCGTCTCGAACCGGAACAGGTCCCTGAAGGTCTGCGTGGTGATCAGTCGCTTGCCGGACAGGAACGAATTGAACTGGACGTAGTCGCTCTCGAACCCGGGCGGGAACTGCATGACCCAGAGCGCGCTCTTTTTGTCCATGCGGTTGCGGAACGCGACCTGCAGCTGGCCGGCCGCGAGCTCGCCCGCCATCTCGACATGGAATGGTGCCACCCGGAAGTTCATCACGACCGGCGTCGCCGGCGCGCCGTTGGCGAGGAAGGCGCCGCCCTCGAGGTCGATCGCCAGCCGGCTGGCGCCGCTTGCGGCCGCCGGCGCCAGGACGAAGGTCGAGCCCGCCTTGTTCCTGAGGTCCTTGACCTGCAACGTTCCCGGCTCCGCCGCGAGCTCGAAATCCAGCGTTGCCTGCGGCTCGACGTCGGCCATGAACCGGGTCAGCATGGCCCCGACCTCCTCGAGGCTGTGGCCGCCGGCGAAGATGACCCCTTTGGCGAACTGATGCTTCAGATAGAAATCCGCGATCGGCAGCGCATCCGGATCCAGATACGCGTTCGCGCGGATCTGCGGCGACAGCGTGAAGCTGACGTGGATGTAATCATCCAATGAAGCCGTGTTCTCGGCACCGCAGAAATCGCAGACGAAGTGGGCATGCGCTTGGCTCAGCTCTTGCAGGCTCTCGACGATATGACCGCAGAAGGCGCACAGCATGTGCCATTCCATCTCGAACAGGCCATACTTTGCGGTATAGAGGAAGAGCGCAATGCAATCGTCCGGCGCGAGTGCCTTCTCGCGCGCGAACTGGATCGGATTGACCCTGAACAAGTCGTAATCATCGGCGGTCGCGATCCATGTCCGTAGTTCGGCAATCATTCGCGAGTTGAATTGCCTGGCGGTCGCGATCTCCGCCAGTTTGGCATCGAGAAGCTGCGCGTTCATGTGGGTCGACGACATCTCTTGCCCCGTTGCGACGGTCTCCGGCTTCTCTCGAACCGCCATTCCCCGAGTGCCCGTTGCTGAATGCCGATGGTGCACCGTTTCGCCCTGCGGGACAAGCCGAGGCGCGGCCCGCAGGCGCGGGCTTGGCCCACTCCGACGAGGCAAAGAGCATCGCCGGCGTCATCCTCGAGATCGACGGCGCGCTCACGCTCGCTGGTTCCTGACCCTTGCGAGGCCCCCGGCGGAGATCGCGCCGAGCGGCCAGCGGTTGCTCCTCGCCAGCGGTTGCTCCTCGCCATCGGTTGTTCCTCGCCATCGGTTGTTCCTCGAATGTCGACCGGCCGCATAGGATGGCGTTTCGGGCCTCCTCCACGAGGAGGTGCGCTTATGCGTCGACCAGGCCGCGCGTTGCTCGACTTGGCAGAGCTGATAGATCCGCGCGTCGTCGGCGCCGCTCAGCGCCTGCTCGCCGACGCTGATCGCGTCGTGGCCGGCGCGGTTCAAAAGGTCGCAAGTCTCGCGCGGCAGGTTCTCGTCGACCTTGAACCTCATGCCGCGCCAGGGTCGGCGATCTCGACGATCCGTTCCCGCGCGAGGTCCGCGGCATAGGCGGTCGCCGCGCGCACGTCGTCGACGCCAAGCGGCGGGTAGCTGGCGACGATCTCGTCCGGGCTGAGCCCCGCGGCGAGATTGTCCAGCACCACGGCGACCGGTATCCGCGTGCCCTTGATGCACGCTTGGCCGTGGCAGACGGCCGGGTCGGTGCTGATGCGCTCACGCCAGTCCATCGCGGTTTAGCTCCGTGCAGGTGGCGCAGCATTGTAAGTCCTTTCAAATGGGCATGCCCTGGCCTGGCATCTCACCTCTATCTCAGCTCCGGGCCGTCAAGGTCGAGGTGCTCGGCGCCGCGGTCCGCGAGCTCCTGGCGATCACCAAAGCCAGGTTCGGGTCGGACTTCGACTTCACCACGATTGCCCGGGTGGTCGAGGACTGGGCGGGGGTCGAGATCCGGGGGTGACTGGCAGGGGCCGCGAGCGGCGGCCGCGCAAGATCCGGGGCACGCCGAGCTGCGGCCGGCCGAGCAGGCGCGTGTTCGACGTCGCGCGCAATGGCATCTCCGTCCCACTGCGTGCTGCGGGGCTTTCAGCAATTGATCCGACCTGCTCGTCGGTCCGACGCGATGCCGGCCCTGCGACACTGCCGATTGAGCACATTCGCTGCCGGCCCCCGGCGTGGAGCCAGCGGAGCGTGATCTCCGATCGCCTGCCGCCGGGTCGATTTGTGCTTTCGTCCGTGGTATGATTAAATAAAATTTGGACGTTGTAGCCGGCGGTTCCGGGAGGCCGGCGTGATGGACAGTGGCAGCGATCTGATTTCCGCGATCCGACCGGGTGTCGAGATCGTATCCCGAGCGCCGGCAAGCGGAGCGGGGCGCCAGGTCGAGCGCGTGACCCAGCCAGCTCGCGGCGTTCCCACGATTTGCTGGGGGCCGGACACGATCGGGCGGCGCGGCCTGTTCGAAGCCTGGCACGAGGCGGCGCGACCCTTGTTCGACACCGCACCTGGCCACCAGGAGCGATCGTTCTCCGGCGGCGGCACGGTGGCCAGACTGGGCGAGCTGATCGTCACCGAGGTCGACTTCACCGGCCAGCGCTTCCGGCGCACGCGCCGTCATACCGCCGAAACCGGCGGCTTCAGTCTGCAGCTCTACACCCGCGGCGGCGTGGTCGGAACGACCGAAGACGTACCCTATCGGCTGGCGCCCGACCGCATCGCGCTGTTCGATTTCAGCCGCGAGCACCACGCCATCGCGACTCAGCCGAGCGAGGTCCTGGGCGCAAGCATCCCCCGGGATCAGCTCGATATCAGCGCAGCGGTCGACCCGCCTGCCGTCATGTGGTCGCGGATCTCGCCCGCGGGCCGCCTGCTCATCGGCGCGCTCCGCCTCTTGCGCGGGGAGATCGACCGGCTGCCGGCCGCGCAGGCCGCCGAGGCCGCCGCCGGCTTCATCGGCCTCCTCAACGGCCTGCTGGGGTCGCGGCGCGAGGTCCACGATCCGCGCCTCGTCCGGCAACTCTGTCTGGCGACCATGGGGCGCTACATCGAGCGCAATCTGGGCCGGCCCGAGCTCGACGCGGCGATGCTCGGCCGCGCCTTCGCCTCGTCGCGCACCCGGCTCTACGACCTGTTCAGGGAGCGCGGCGGCGTCGAGCGCTACCTTCGCCAGCGCCGGCTCTCACGCTGCTTTCGCGACCTGGCCGCGGCCGCGCCGGGTACGACCCGCATCGTGAAGGTCGCCGAGCGCTGGGGCTTCCACGACCAGAGCCACTTCCACCGCCTGTTCAAGCAGCAATTCGGCCTGCGGCCCTCGGACGTCCTGGCCAGCCAAGCCGGCGGGCCTGCCGACGATGCACGCCACGGCGCGGATCTGCGGCAGGGCTTTGCCACCGCCCACGCGTGGTTCCGCTCGCTCTGAGGCGCCTGCCGGCCTGCGTGCCCGGACGCACATCCAACGAAATTGCGGACGCACGTCCAACGACGTCGTGGCTGGCGATCGCTAAAAATGCAGCTCCGACGGTGGCCTCCGCGTGCCGGGCCCGGGCCGGCCCCTCCGGCGGCTGATGGCCCTTGAGCCCCGGGACGCGGGGGGGCGCGCGGCAGGCGCGGCAGCAGCTCGGCGAACGCCTCGACACGGGCCGATCTCGCCAGTCCCGAACTTGTCGGACGTCCGTCCTGCCGGGACCGCGCTGCGGCGCTTCACGGGACAGGGGTAGACGTTGCGCGCACCGCGGTGGTTCAATCAGCGCCGGAATTGGCGGGACGAGAGCGCTCGGGTTGGGGAGCCAAGCAATGGCTGAGCCGGCTAAGCTTCCTGTTCCGCAGGTCAGGGTGGAGCTGGAGGGGATCGCGCGGCGAAATCGCTTCGAAGCCTGGCACGAGGCCCTCAGTCCCGTGTACGACGCCGCGCCGGTGGGTGCGCCGCCGTCGTTCTCCGGTCGCCTGGTCATCTCGCGACCGGGTGAGCTGGTTCTGTTTGAAGGATCTTACACGCCGCAGACCTGTACCCGGACCCGCCGGCACACCGATGACTTGGACCATTTCCAGCTGGTGTTCTACAAGCGCGGCGGGTTCGCGGGTTCCAGGGCGGGCGTGCCGTTCCAGGTCATACCCGACCGGATCGCGCTCTGCGATTTCGGTCGCCCGCACGACGGCGTCGTGAGTGAGCCGAGCGAGCTTCTGGTGGCTGCCATCCCCAGGACCCACATCGACGCTACGCGAGTGGCTGACCGTCCGACGATCTGCTGGTCGAGCAGCTCCGCCGCCGGCCGGCTCCTCGTCGGAGCGCTCCAGACGCTGTGCGACGGCGTCGATCACTGGTCGCCGGAGGAGGCGGCCGAGGCGTCGGCCGGTCTGATCGGCCTCGTCAACGGCCTCTTGGGCTCACACCGGCAGGTCCACGATCCGCAGCTGGTCCAGCAGATCTGTCTGCCGGCCATCCAACGCTACATCGGACAGCACCTGCATCGAAAGGAGCTGAACGCCGCCGCGCTGTGCCGCCGATTTGGCTGCTCGCGAAGCCGCCTCTACGACTTGTTCCAGGAGCATGGCGGTGTCGAGGCCTATCTGCGTCAGCGCAGGCTTGCCCACTGTTTTCTCGAGCTCGCCGCGGCCGATCCAGGCTGCGGCCGGGTCAAGGAGGTAGCCGAGCGCTGGGGCTTCGACGACCCGAGCCACTTTCACCGCCTGTTCAAACAGCACTTCGGCGTCAGCCCTTCCGAGGTCTTGGCGGACCTGCCAGCACGCCACGCTCACCGGAGCTCGGATCGCCCCGGCCTGCCGGCGGGCACGATCGACACCTGGCTCCGGGAGCTCTGAGGACCCGGCTCGATTAGCCCAGCGCGAGCCCAAGCCGCGCACGATCTGAGGCAGGGCTTTGCCACCGCCCACGCGTGGTTCCGCTCGCTCTGAGGCGCCTGCCGGCCGGCGTGCCCGGACGCGGGTCCAACGAAATTCCGGACGCACGTCCAACGACATCACGGCGGGCGACCAGTAAAAATGCAGCTCCGACGGCTTCAGCTCAGGCTGGCGCCGTCGCGAGGAGGCATTGACCCGAGCTCGCGCGCTCGCGTCGAACCCGACGGGCAACGGACATGGAGGCCCGTCGTGCAACGACCGGCACGTTGGGGCTGTCGCCTGCCGCAGCAGCGGCGGGCTCAGAGGGAGACTGACGATGCAGACGAAACTTACCTGGGTTCTGGCTTTGGCTGCCGCGCTGCTGGCGCTGCAGGTGGCACCGGGCGCGGCGGCGGCGAGTTCGCCCGTGCCGCCCGAGTGCCAGGCATCGGATCTGAGCCCGGCGGCCCAGGCGCGGTGCGATTTCATCGCCCGCACCCCCAACTTCTGCCAGCGCCAGGGGCTCAGCGAGGACACCCGGGGCTGGTGCGATCAAATAGGGTTCGCTGACGAGTTGGTCCCGCCGGAGTGCCAGCAGTCGAACCTGAGCGCGGCGGATCAGACGCGGTGCGATTTCATCGCCCGCACCCCCAACATCTGCCTGCGCCAGGGACTCAGCGAGGACACCCAGCGCTGGTGCGATCAGAAGCGCTTTGCCGGCGAGCCGCATTTCACCCAGGTTCGCCTGGCGCGCAACGGCGCGGTCCGCTCGATCCAGCTGATCGTCACCGAGACCGGTCAGGAGGTGTTCACCTCCTATCCCTACGGCGTCCAATTCGGGCGCCCGCACGACGACGACCGGGTGGTCCGGATGAAGTCGGCGGAACTGGACGGGATGCTGGAAGGCCGGCCGACGCCGACCGGAACCACTCCGGCGCCGAGCGGCTACGCCACCGGCCTGCCGATCGGCTGGAACGACACGTCTGTCCCGCCGCTCGGGGTCACGCCGGGCCAGTGCCTCAACTACACGATCAACACGCCAAGCAACTACAAGGAGCAAACGACTTTCAGCTCGTTCAAGACCGCCGACAGCACCTCGGCGCAGACCAACGTCTCACTCACGGTGAGCGGCGGGGTGGGAGCGTTCAAAGCATCGAACACCTTCTCGTTCAGCGATCAGTGGCAGAGCTCGGCCAACTCGACCACCCAATACTACAATGCTTATGCGCTTTATACGCTCCCTACCAGCGTGCCGGAGAGCGACCCGCTGAACGCGCAGGGTCGCAACGCCGGCACCAGCTTCAACACGCTGTGCGGCAGCGAGTACATGTCGGCGGTGACGGTCGGCATGGTGGCCACGCTCAGCCTCAACTACGGTTCGTCGTCGCAGGCCACGCAAACCACGGTCACCGATGCCTTCAGCGCGAGCGAAGGCCTCGAGAAGTTCTTAAGACCGCGGTGAACGCCTCCAACTCCGACAGCAGCTCTGATTCTTATTTCACGTTCAGCATGGTCCACCAAGGCGGCGGCCCGGACGCAGCCAAGGACCTCCATGATGCCTACGCGATGACAAACTCATCTGGAGAGGCGTACTACTTGCTGTGTGCTGGCGGCAATAGCAGCGCCTGCGGCACGTTCCAGTCGAACATGGACGCAGGTACGAACCACGCCGTCGACGATTTCAACGCTCTGGTCAAAGGCCTCGGCGGCGCGTCCAACCCCGACATCAGCTTCTTCGAGACGTTCCCGAGCGGTGTCGCCGGAATAACGACGACACTGGCCACGACCACCATCCCCGAGAGCACGGCGAACGAGGTGCTCGGTCCCTACTTGTCCGACCTCAAGAGCTACGTGGCGCTCTTGAACGAGATCGGCACGCTCAACAATCGGGTAAGCCAGACGCTCCTCAAGCTCCTCGAAGCAGGGCCGGGCTACAACGCCCCCGATCTGCTGGACCTGGTGAGCTATCTGGATCGCCTCGAGAACGTCTACAACGCTGATCGAACCACGCTGCTCGAGGATTTGGAGAGCTGTCTGAACGCCACCAAAGGCAACGTGACGAGCGTCTGTGCGCCGATCATCGACAACCAGGCCACCAACGCGTTCGAGTTTTATGCGCACCCGCCAGAGTCGAGCCTGTGCGTGGCCAATGATGACTGCTTCTTCGTCGAGCAGAATACGATCGCCCTGCAATATGTCGCGAACTCCACCTCAACGACGACAGAAACTTCGAACACGGTCTTCGTTCCCGGCGACACTTTTTACATCGATAAGCTGCCGAGCTTCGCCGCCGCGGGCAGCAACATCCCGATCGCAGGTCAGGCAGGGCTCGTCACTTTCATCGATCGTCCGTCAGAACCTGCAAAGACTAAGGATGAATATCTGATGGGGATCATAGCGCTTGAGCCGGGCAAGCCGCTCTCGACCGAGAATTTATCGCCCGCGGTTGACGAGGGCTCGGGCAATTTCACGTTGTGGATCCTCACGGCCTTCTCCCAGCCACGTTTGCGGACGGTAGAGCAGGCGTTCTTCACCTCGACCGCGTGTACGCCAACTTTCACGGAGCCGTGCGCGATCACCTACCAATCGAAGGAATTCACCGGTGGACCCGAGGTTACGACAGTGGTCGCCAACAGGCAGGTCGAACACTTCTTCACGCCGCCCGGCTCGATTCAGGAGACTTCGTTCGGGCCGACGAGGTGAGCAGCAGGCCCTCGCTCGCTCCTGCTGCTGACCCACCCGGCCGGGGCGGTCGTCAGCCAGAACGACTGAGGAGCTCAGGAGCGCGTCACGCCCGGCGTGCTCCCGGCTCCCGCCGGCGGCGGCAGCCAAGGGTGACGCATGGGTTGGGATGAGACGCAAAGGAGGGTGAGATGCGGTTGATGCTGAGGTTCACGATCCCGGTGGCGAAGGGCAACGCGGCGGCCGCGGACGGCAGGCTCGGGGCAGCGATCGAGGCGCTGATCGAGCAGGTCAAGCCCGCGGCCGCCTACTTCATGCTCGAGCAGGGCCAACGGGCGGGCATGGTGATCTTCGAGGAGAGCGACCAGGCACGGCTGACGACGATCAATGAGCCGCTGTTCGCCCAGCTCGATGCCGCGATCGAGATCGTGCCGGTTCTCACCCTCGAGGATCTGCGACGAGGTCTCGGCCGTGCTATGCCCTGAGGCTGCCACCCGTCGTGGACTTCGGGGCCACGACTTCGCGCCAGCGCCATCCTGGGCTAGTGGACAAAGTCTAACGGAAGATTCCCTTGTTGCGGGCGCCGTGGTAGGGTTGGGCCATGCGCAAAGGGATCGAGATCGAGGTGACCGCCGCCGATCGGGCTCGGCTCGAGGCGATCGTGGCGGACCGTAACAGCCCGCAAAAGCACGTCTGGCGGGCGCGGATCATCCTGGCGACCGCGGACGGCTGCGGCACCGCCGCGATCATGCGCCGCGCCGGCGTGTCGAAGCCGAGCGTGTGGCGCTGGCAGGCGCGGTTCATGGCCGAAGGCGTGAGCGGCCTCGGGTATGACAAGACCCGGCCGGCGCGCCTCGCGCCGTTGTCCAAGGCCGTGGTCGAGACGGTCGTGACCCGGACCCTGGAGGCGGCGGCGCCGGACGAGGCGACCCACTGGACCGCGCCGGCCATGGCCCAGGCCAGCGGGCTCAGCGTCAGCTCGGTGCAGCGGATCTGGCGGGCGCACGGCCTGCGGCCCCATCAGATCCGGACCTTCAAGCTCTCGACCGACCCGAGGTTCGCCGAGAAGGTCGAGGACATCGTCGGGCTGTATGTCGATCCGCCGGCCCATGCCGTGGTGCTGTCGATCGACGAGAAGAGCCAGATTCAGGCCCTGGACCGGACCCAGCCAGGCCTGCCGATGAAGAAGGGCCGCGCCGGGACCATGACCCACGACTATAAGCGCAACGGCACGACCAGCCTGTTCGCGGCGCTGAACGTGCTCGACGGCTCGGTGATCGGGCGCTGCATGCAGCGCCATCGCCATCAGGAGTTCATCCGCTTCCTCAACGACATCGAGCGCCAAGTGCCGGCCGGCAAGCTGATCCATGTCGTCCTCGACAACTACGCCGCCCACAAGCACGCCAAGGTGAGCCGATGGCTCGCCCGCCATCCGCGCTTCGCGTTCCACTTCACGCCGACCTCGTGCTCCTGGCTCAACGCGGTCGAGAGCTTCTTCGCCAAGCTCGCCAAGCGCCGCCTCAAGCGTGGCGTGTTCCCCTCTGTCGTCGCCCTCCAGGAGGCCATCAACCGCTTCGTCGTGGCCCACAACCGTGACCCCAAGCCGTTCGTCTGGCAAGCCGACCCCAGCGCGATCATCGCCGCCGCTAAAAGAGGGTACCAAGCGTTAGATCCGATCCACTAGGATTTCCTGTTCATGCCAAACGGTACCTAATGCTGACACTGTGCGAGGATGCGCTCGAGGAGCAGGGCATTGTCCCTCCGAATACGACCGGCGTCTACTTTCGTCTGGTTTGGAGACAAGGGCTGCTACATGACGAGTTGCAGCGATACGCGCGCCAGTTCTTTGATTTGGCGCAGAAGATGCCGAAAAAGGCGCTCTTTCCCGAAGCTCTCCTGCAGCGGCTCGACAGCGAATGGCTGACCGAACTTCCCTCGCGACGTGAGATCTCGTCGTATAGGGTGAATACCCGCTACGTGCACTACCTCTTGTCGCAGCGCGGGCGCGGCAGCGGTGAAGAACTTGAACTGCTTGCTGAGTATTTGATGTCGTGTATGCCGGGTTGCCGTACGAGGCGCCGTCAGCGAAGCAGGTCGACAGACTACGATATTATCTGTGCGATGGAAGGACCCGATGTTGACTTCCGGTCAGAGCTTGGGCGCTATTTCGTCTGCGAATGTAAAGACTGGAGCTCTCCCGCTGACTTTACGGCTATGGCAAAGTTCTGCCGCGTCTTAGAACTCGATCAAGTCTCAGATTCGGCGTGCTTTTTTCTAAAAATGGCATTACGCCCATCTTCGACAGTGGCTTTTGGTAAGTAGCTGAACGCGAATGGCAATCGGCGCCGCGACCGCGGCGTGGCACTACATGGCGAGGTTGGTCAGTTGGCGGCGAGGGCCTGAACGGTCGGCGGCAGGGCGACGCCAGCGGCGCGGACTGCGAGGCTGGCGGCGGGGCGCGGGGCGGATCGCACGAGGAAGCGCCGGCCGTCATGGACGATCTCGGTCTCGGTCAGCGAGTTGAGGTCGGCGCGGATCTCGGACCACGAGCGGTCGCCGCCGAGCGCGGCGATGCGTTGCTCCAGCTCGCTCTTGAGCACGAGCGCGAGGAATGAGCAGAACACGTGGCCGCGGATGGTCGCGTCGAGCTTGTGGAAGATCGGCCGGGTGGCGAGCAGGTGCTTGGCCGTACGGAAGGCCGCCTCCACGGTCCACAGCTGCTTGTAGCGCAGCATGGCGGCGAGCGGATCGAGGTCGGTGTTGGTGCGCAGCACGAAGACGCCGTCGAACTTGGCGTCCTCCTCCGCCTTGGTGGGGTCGATGGCGAAGTGGCCGTGGCCTTCGGTCTTGAGGAAGCGGCGGAAGCCGGTATTGCCGACCAGCGCCTTGTCGCCCCTGGCCAGCTGACGTTCGAGGTTGGCCAGGATGGCGTCCCGCCCGGCGGCGTCCGCTTCGGCCTCCTGATGGTTGCGGCACAGGATGTAGTGTCGAGCGCCCACGGTCACCGCCTTGGCCTCGTAGTCGATCTCATGGCCGCGCTTGGTGATCGTCAGCGGCACGCAGGGCGCGGGGTCGGCGAGCACGACATCGCGCACCACCTTGTCGGTGCGCTCGCGGGTGCCGAGCAGATACAGCAGCCTACGCTCCTCGAGCGCCGCCACGGTCTCGGCGCTGATCATGCCGCGGTCGGCGACCACGCAGATCCGGCCGATCGCGAAGCGCCGGCGCAGCCGGTCGATCACCGGGATCAGCGTGGTGACGTCGGCGACATTGCCGGGCCAGATCTCGGAGCACACCGGCCGCCCGTCGCCATCGATCAGGACTGCCAGGATCATCTGAGGGAGGTCCGGGCGATGGTCCTTGCTGTGCCCGTGGCGGCCGAGGGTCTGCCCGCCCGCGCCTGGCTCCCAGCACCGACCTCGGTGGTCGGCGCGGAGCGGCGCGCCTTCGAAGTAGAGGCTGGTGGTGTCCATGAACACGAGATCGAGCCGACTGAACAGATCGCGCCGGTGAGCGAACAGCCGCTCCTCGACCAGGTCCTTGGTGCAGCGCGGGGCGAACGGCGTGCGCGCGTCCTGCTCGATCTCTGGCAATTCCTCGCCGAGCCATGCCATCGCCCGGTAGAGATGATGGAGCTCCAGCGCCTCGGCGCCGGCGATCCGGTAGTCCTCGCGCCAGCGATCGGCCGCCAGGTCGGAGCCGCCGCCCATCAGCCGGTGCAGCACGGTGAGGAAGATCGCCCGCTCCAGCGCGAACCCGTGCTTACGCTCCTTGGCCACGTCCTCGATCACCGCCCGGCAGCCGGTCTCGGCCCACAAGCGCTCGAACACCAGGGCCGGCCCGATCCGCCGGACCGCCGCCGTCGCGGCGTCCTGCGCCGCGCTCAGCACCATCGCCTGGGTCGCGAACCGCGCGCCTGAGCGCACCAGCCGGTCCAACTGACCGCTCGCCGCGAGCACGTCCAGACGCCCGAGGGTGGCGATCACCCGCTGGCGGACCTGGCCCCCGACCCGATGGCTTTGCGCGATCTGGAGATAGGCCCGCCCGCCCGAGGTCTTCTTGCGGAAATACATCGCCGCTCCCACGTAGGAGCCTACAACATCTCCAGAACAATTAGATAAATCAACAACAATCTACCGTGCACGTGGCACTACACTTTTACCTCGGACCACTCCCTACCCTAGGAAAGCCGCAGCTTTCAGACCCCCTCGCCAACCCCAACTGTCGAAGATGGGTCAAGCTGAAGCGCCGGAAAAGGGCGGCGGGCCGAAGCCCACGCGCCAAGAAAGGCCCTCCTGGCCGTGATCGTGACCGCGATCAGGACGGTTAATGTTTACCGGCCCCTAATGAGCCGTCGGCCATGGTGCCCTCTGGAGAATGTTCTTGCTTCGTCGCGAGAGCACCTGGGCGAGACTGTCATGCAGACGATGGCGGCGAATATTGTGCCGCTGGGGCGAGCAGATGGCAACCAACTCTTCCCATATCACCTCTTCAAGATCGTCGCGGACCACCGTTGAGACGATCCGCCCTTGACGAGCCAATTCACATGACCCACGGCTTCGCCGATACCAGTGCGGACCGAGCCCGCGCATGCTCCTGATCGATCTGTGCGAGCGGCAGAATGAGGCGTTCGGCTTCGGCAAGATCGAACGAGATCAACCATGCCTCGCGGTCCTCAACTCCGAACGTGGCCAAAAGCCGACGCCCATCACGAGCAAGTCCCGTGCAAAACTCGACACCCCGATGCCGGAACACAAATGGAAATGACCAACCAACGATGTGCAACCGATCATCGAATTGCACGAGACGATGCACATACCGGCGGCCGCCTTCTGGTCCCCGTACAAATTCGTGAACGATACATAACCAACCGTCATTATTTTCTATGAGTTGCGATCCGCCATGAAAATTGTCGGCGACAGTTGTTACATTTTCTCGACTAACTTCGGAAATTCTTTGGTTGTTTATGTCGAATTTCATAACCACTGTTGGCGCACACGAGTAAACAAAGTGTAAGTCATTCGCGATCACAAGCGGCATCCAATTCCTCTCATGCCGATCGGACAGCAGATCGCTTATGACGATTATATTCGAAATCTGCTCATCCTTCAGTTCGAGCAGTGCTATTTGGCAAATTCCGCGCGGGTGATGGTCTCGCGTGGTTGCCACTACGAACCATTGATTCCCTACGCGTATCAGCCTACAGTCTTCAAAACCAGTTACCTTGAAAGGGAAGCGCATTTCTGGTTCAGTTGCGTCGATTATCGCCCGGAACGGTAAGATCTCGCCGCTCGACGCACGAGATCCAATGAAGTTTACCGTACGCCAAATACCGTCACTATCATCGACGTAAAAGTTGCCATTCGGTAGGAGGCGGTAATTCGACGCACAGATCAATATCTTGAAAGATCCATCAACGTCGGCGGCAATCGTTGGATTAAGAGCCGCGTACCCAGGTGGAAGATCAAGTGAAAGCCGTTCAAACGACAGATCCGGCACCAATTGTGCCAGCAAACGCGCCTCAGTAGACTGGCGCGCGAGCACGCTTATCCGCGCGGTCGTGATCTCATGGCGCAGCTGTTGATCGAGATCAGGCCGGGCCAGCAGTTCGTCGCTGACGCGCAGCGCTTCAGTGTGGTTGCCGACCCGACTGGCGCACTGCGCATACGCCATGAGAGCGGCATGGTCGTATAGGGCGTGATCTATGAACAAGATGTCGTCGGCGGGCATATGCATGTGCGCTGCGACCTCTAGAAAGAAATAGCCGTTGCGATACTTGCCCGCCTCCGTGTAATACCGGCCGATCTGGAACAAGGGCTCCGCCCGCACCGGATGGGCATTGTAGGCTTCAAAATACGCAGCCAAAACGTCGGGCCATGGATCGTTGCGGCGCTGGCGCAGCAAGGCGATCTGGTACAGCGCGTACCAGACCTCTTCGACCCAGCCGCCCATCTCGGCCCGGCGCTGGTAATGGCGGATTGCCAAATCTAGATCTCCACAGGCGCTGTAGCTCTGCGCCAAGTAGAACACGTAACGGGGATTGTCTGGCTCATCCAACAGAGCCCGCTCGAGGGTCAACGAGTTTTCTTGTAGGTGAGGGGATCAAGCGAGCGCGCGCCCTCTCGGTAACAGTAAATCGAGACGCCCCTAAGTTTCGTCGTCTCGTGTTCGACCTCACAATCGAGCTTTTCGTGAAGCACCCCGACGTAGCGCCATGGCAACCGATTTGCAACGAGCTGGGTGCGCCAATAGATCAGCTTGCCTGACTGCAACTTCATCTGGTAGCCGTCGGCCTCGAGACGCGGTCGGATGAAGTTGGGTTCGATGACGAGGATCTCGTCGGCATCGATGACAAAGCTATAGAAAGCCTTTTCACGCGCCGCTTCCAGCGCTTCGGTTCGATTGTGGGCGAAGTTGACCCAGGGCCTCTGCAGCAACTGGCCGGGCAGGTCAGCCAAACAACGCTGGACCACCTCCTGCGTGCCGTCGGTGGAACCCGTGTCCACCAGCATCCAATGATCGATGAACGGCCGGACGCTATCGAGGCAGCGCGCGATCACGTGAGCCTCGTTTTTAACGATCATGCACAGGCAGATCGATTCCGACAATGCCGTTGCCTTCAACGCCAACCAGCGAACAACGGCTCAAGGACATCCACCTTGCGTAGTGCCGCGCAAAATTCACGCACCCGGGACGGGCTCGTCGGCATGTTGGAGCGGGACATCGCCACCGCAATCACATCAGTCTCCGACCAACCGAGGATCAGGTCGCGTAAAATGTTATACTGAAAATCCTCCATAGAAAGTCGAATCGCGCCCTGCGCGATCATCTCCTTCAGCCGTTCAGCGATCCAGATGTCTGTCCGATCGACCCCTCGGAACCGACGTACAGCGTCGTCTATCGCCGATCGCTCTCCGTAGGTCTGCAGAAGCACCGCGAGCAACCTGTGATCCACATCGTGCATAACGGACCACTCCACCTGCTTTTCTCGTAGTCGGTGCTCCAGCGCGACGCCAAACGCATCGACCCAAGCCCCGTATCGGTCCTGCAGACGATCGAGCAGACGATTGATCAGGGCAAGGTGTTCGAGAACATCGACCGGAACTCTATCAAACAAGCTGAGAACCAAACGGAATGTTAGCCGCCGGTCCTGCGAATGATCTGTGACTTGCTCAATATACCATTCGAGCTGGTGAGGGTCTGTATCAGCGAGGTAATGCATGAAAGCCATTTCCGTCTTAAATGGATCGTGGTTGAAACGCGTATGTGTTATTTCGATGGCAAAGCCGGGCCGATAGTATTCATAGTGTCCAACCGGCAGCGGTGTCGGAATACTTCGAACAGAGAGGGTCACCGTCGGCCGATCTATGTGCCGGGGCCGATGGATGAAGGGTCGCTCTTGGTAGACCGACTGCACCATGCCTTCCCGCAACTGATCGACCGTCTCGAGATCGAGTTTGGCCAACATGATCCCGGGTTCAGGATGGGCGATAAATTCCAGCCGGTAGATGCAGTGTATGGTTTCACCCGTCAGGATAGCGAAAGCACCCGAATAGCCATGGTCGCGGAAGGTCGTATCAGGAGCGCTCCAGAATTGGAGGTCGACGACAAACCTGTCGTTCCGCCAGAGGGTGAGCGAGGGCGAACGACTAGCCGACCCCGTGTCGAGGTGGGAATGCAACCCGACGCTGCGACCAAACCAAGTCGCGAACTCAAGCTGATCGAAACGCTCATGCAGGGCGTGGCGCTCTATCGCGGTACCCGCGATCTCTGGGAACACCTCCGCATCGTTCCCGGTCTTCTCCCAACTTTTTTCGACGTCCGCACCGAGCCGCCGCGCATCACCGACAAACATCGCGCTCGCTCCGCGAAGCGCATGAGCCCGACGGCGCCCGGATCAGGGCTGCGGCTTGCCAACCAAGCACAGATCAGCGGCCAGCGCGACGGCCCGAAAGGCGAAGCCTAATTTCCGGTGCAGTCTGGTCCGGTCTGGTCCGGTCCGGTGCCGCTACACCCCGTGGGCTCCTGCGCCCGCGCTCGAGAACCCGCCGTGCCGACCGCAACCAAGCCCAGCACGGCTGGTGCAGCAAACTTCGCAAAGCGGCCAAGCTTTAATAGCGCCTCACGGCGCGCCTCGGAGACCTCTCCGACCGCGCCTCCTGATGCGCCGTGGCGTAATTCGTTCTTCATTAGCTGCTCCAACGTTTCCCCTGTTCGCCGAACGGGCTAACATGCGCAGCTACGACATGCAAGCAGCGGGGGCGGGGACGCATGAAGATTTTTATCCGCATTCCGAGCTATCGCGATCCGCAACTCTTGCCCACCCTGGCCGACTGCCTCGACAAAGCGGCGTATCCACGGGCGCTGCGGTTCGGCGTGTGCTGGCAGCACGACGGTACCGAAACTCTCGGCTCCTTCGCTGAGGACCGCCGCGTTCGAATTCTCGAGGTGCCGCACACTGCGAAGTCAGGGCTGCTGTTGGGCACGAGCGCAAGTGCTTCTCCTCTATGAGGGCGAGGAGTTCACGCTCTCCCTCAATTCGCATATGCGCTTCGTCGAAGGCTGGGATGCGTTGCTGATGGGGATGATGGAGCAGGCCGGTGTCGAGAAGCCGATCATCACAACCTATCCGCCCGGCTTCGATCCGGTGCACGGCACCTTTAAATCCAGGCCTGGGGCAATCGCGTTCACGGGCTTCCACCCCGACGGCCAGTTCAAAACGACCCAGTCCTTGATCGAAAACCAGGACGAGCTCGAGTGCCCACTTCTCGGGAGGTTCTACGCCTCAGGGTTTGCGTTTTCGGTCGGTCGATGCCTCGAAGAAGTACCGGATGACCCCCAACTCTACTTCCTCGGTGAGGAAACGAGCCTCGCCGTTCGCGCGTTCACGAACGGTTACGACGTTTTCGTGCCGCATCTGATCGTGTGCTGGCACGCTTACGGACGTCGGGATGCTCCAAAACACTGGAATGACCATGACGACGGGACCGCCGCTCCCTGGTTCGATCGCGACGACGCGGCGCGGGCGCGGCTTCGGCGGCTCCTGCGGATCGATCCGGCCGACCCTGCGGAGGATCTGGGGATTCATGGTCTAGGGAGCGAGCGAAGTCTCCGCGACTACGAGATCTACGCTGGGCTCAACTTCAGGGTTCGGGGCGCCGATCCCTATCTCCTGGCGGGCCTCCCGCCGCCGACCCCGCACCGTTACGAGAGCGAACAGCAGTGGGTTAACTCGCTCGCAAAGATGCATCTGGCAGAGCTCGGCCTCACCCGCAGTGACGTCCAGAAGCTGATGCGGGCCACGACCTGTACAATTGCCGTCTTTGATCGAGAGGATGCCGAAATCGCCCGGAGAGTCATATCCAAGTCGGAGTTCGAGAGAGTACTCGATGGGGCCGCCCCCGATCTCGCGCTGGAGTATTGCGCGCTCAGAACGGCTTCGCGCTGGCATGCATGGCTCGAGGACGAGGCCGGCGGTCGGACTCACTTGTCCGGACGCATGCGAGCGCCGCGGACAGGGTGACCATCAGCAGCCAGTCGAAGAGCCCTTCCATGAAGATCCGAGAATTCGGCCAGGTTACCAATCAGGAACATGAACGAATAGGCCACGCTGAACAAGGCGAAGGCCGACCTCCATACAGAGAAATCCGCTATCGCGCGGACCAGCGCACGGATCAGGTAGACCAGCGTAAGTGCGACCGCCGGCAGGCCGGCCTGCGCGGCTAGATTAAGGTAGCCGTTGTGGGCGTGGCTCAAACTGCGCGTTGAGTGGAACTGCGGAAAATACGTGCGCCTTCCCAGCCCCCAGACGACCCCGAGGCCGAAGCCGGAGAGTGGCCGATATGCGATGATGTGGATGGCATCGTCCCAGGCCTCCGTGCGACCGCTCGCGGTGACGTCTTTGTCGAGGAGGCTCGTGGTGCCCTCCCATTTCATCAGCGTCACCGAACCGAGACCCACAAGGCCGAGAACGATCAGAACGGCGGCGAGATCGCCGCCCAGACGCAGACGCCAACTCAAGTGGAAGCTCGCCACCACCCCGACGCCTGTCAGAAGCATTACGATGGAGGTCGCCGATTTCGTCATGATGGTCATGAACACCGCGAGCAGGCACAGGGGCACGGCAACCTGAACGGGCAGACGCCGATACAGCATCGCGATCAAGAAGTACGTGGCTGCCGACGCCGTGATCGGCCCGAGGAGATCGGGATTGGGCGTCGTCCCTGCCCACCGGTGTGGTCCATCCGCCAGCGCCAAAATCTCTAGATCAATGACGCAATTAGAATAACTGTGAAGAACCAGAGTAGCACCCGCATTAACTGTCTAGGCTCCGAGAGATAACCGAGAGCGACCCCCACCATGGTCGTGCCAACAACCCAGACAGCTCTATACAGGCTCCAGGCCGGATCCAGAGACCAAAAGCATGACAGCACCAACAGGAGGAGGGCAAGCCAAAGGAACGGAAGGCCGCGGACCGATGACACCAACCAAGCCGAGCGAGCCATGCTGACCGCCAGAATGAGACCGACCGCGAATGCAGAACCCCACATGGTTCCGGTAACCAGGCGCCAATGCGGCTGCCAGTAAATGTATTCGAAGAAGGGCTGGGTCGAGAGCAGCAGAACCACGAGAGCGTACACGCCGACCGACCCAAGCGCCGACAGGGGCGCCTCCCATCCGACGTCGGAGCCCGCCTGGGTGAAGGCAGGCGGGCGTTCCGCAGTCGCGATCGGACCGCCGCGGAAGAGATCCGGCTCCGGAGCCGGGACGCCCGGGCGCGAGTTCGGCGGCCGCCCGCTGCGGCTCGTGGCCGGGAATGACTGCGCGCGCGCAGGATCGGGCTCTTTCACTGCTAACTCCTAACTCCTAACTGTCCGGCAGCACGTCTAGTTCGATTGCGCCACGCTCTTAACTGATTTGCGATCGGCCCGCGAGTCCTCCTAATCACACCGTCTTTTCAATCAGATGGTCGCCGAGTGCCAGCACGTCGATCTCGCTTCGGCAGAACGATGAGATGGCGTCTTCAGGGCCGTGGACGATTGGTTCTCCCGCAAGGTTGAACGAAGTATTGATGATCGCCGGCACACCAGTGCGCTGGCGGAAAGCGTCGACAAGGCGCCAGTAGAGCGGGTTCGTGGCACGGCGAACGACCTGGGGTCTCGCAGAACCGTCGACGTGAACAGTGGCCGAAATCATCGGTCGCGCATCGACGCGGACCGGAAGTGCGGCCAGCATGAAGTCCGCCAGGCGGGGCAACCCGCCCTCGAAGAGGTCCCCGGCGTACTCCTCCAGCACGCTGGGGGCCAGTGGCCGCCATACTTCCCGACCTTTGACGGTGTTGACTTGCACCAAGTGCTTACGATCGCGCGGATCGGAGAGAATGCTGCGCGCGCCGAGCGCACGCTGACCAATCTCGGCCCTCCCTTGAAACCATCCCACGATCCGGCCTTGGCTGAGGTGGTCGGCGACGCGCCACACCAATTCGTCCTCCGAAAGGCGTTCGCTGTGCAAGCCGCTGTCCCGCACGGCCATGTCCATTTCCGCTCGCGCAGGAGTGATTCCCCAGTACGCATGCTCGAAGCGCGCCATCGGCCGACGATTGGGGCAGCGCTCCCGATCCGCCACGATGGCCGCACCTAGACTGACGCCCGCATCGAAAGTCACGGGTGGCACATACACGTCACTAAATATGCCAGCCCGCACCAGCTTGCCGTTCAACGTACAGTTGAGACCCACGCCGCCTGTGATGACGAGGGCGTCAGCCCCCGTGCGTTCTCTGGCGACTTGTGAGAGCCTCAAGACCGCTTCCTCAAGTGCCCTCTGGATCGTTGCGGCAAAATCGCCATGGGCCATGACGTCTTGAGAGTTGCCTTTCCTGAAGGGATGAAGGCTCTTGAAGTGTTCCCGCATCAAGGTGACATGCTGGCGCTCCTGATCACGGACGCCTGAGTTCCGGAGGCCCGCTGCCCTCAAAGTGATAGCCGGTGGTGGTAGGAACGAGGTACTGCGTCGGCTCGGGTCGTCCATAGGACGCTAGGCCCATCAACTTACCAGGTCCCCAGAAGGTGAAGCCGGTCCACTCTACCGCATAACCATAGTAGTTTCCCAAGGATTGGGATATGTCCCACTCATCCAGCCACTCGATCCCGGTGTGGCTAGCCACCCCGAGCGATGTGGCTTGGGTCTCGCCG
This sequence comes from uncultured Alphaproteobacteria bacterium, assembly GCA_963757395.1. Classification (GTDB taxonomy): domain Bacteria; phylum Pseudomonadota; class Alphaproteobacteria; order Geminicoccales; family Geminicoccaceae; genus DATAOG01. Next base: position 250,720 of record CAVWRK010000013.1, on the reverse strand, counting down.
CGTCCATCAATCACCAGTACGGCGGCGCGCTCGAATCCACTGGTCCACATCCCGCTTGCCGCATGGGCGAGGTGATGCGAGACGAACTGGACCGGCGGTGTCTCGCGACATCCGAAGATGTCAGGCGGCAGGAGAGACTGACGATATTGTTACGGGATCATATTGTTCGCCGTTCTGCGCAACCCGGATCGGATCATCCCAACCCAATGCCACGACCTCGACCTCATCGAGGATGATGCCCGCTGTGAACAGGCACTCAGCGATGGACCTGACGGAAGCTTCGCCGATGGCGTGCTTCACTCTCGAGATCCGATCCTGCTCCACCAACACCACCAACTGGCCATCCTTGAGAAGCGCAGCCGAACTGTCATGCCAACTCGGATTGACGCCGAGAACGTACATGGGTTCACCTTCTCTCATGCAACGTCTCTGTAGTTAGTATGGAGTCACCGATCGCCAGCGTTGATCGACGACACGTAGAAGCACTTGCGCGGTCCTGTGAGGCACATGTGATCAGCAGGCCATGAACTCGGACAGCAGAGCTGTCAGCGTCCTGCGTTGGGCGGGCATTCCATCGCCCAGTAGCTCCCCGGCCCGCGGGAAAGAGCACGGGCTGCTCCTGGGGTAGGATCGTTCTTCTCATCTGTGCCTGGAAGCTTACGTGGGCGGAACGCCTCAAGCGCGCAAGGCATGTCGTCCAAATTGGAAACCTGCGTGGTTGCGGGGACACAATACGCGTCGTTACGGGGACACAATACGCGATGCGGCAGGTCGGAGGCCACGATGCGGGCGAGACGCGCCATGAGCGGCCTCTTTATGAGCCTTCTCCGACACTGCGTCAATCGGTCATCCAGCGCGGCAACCGGCGGCAACCGACCTTCTTCAGTGAGGGCAACTACGCCCGCTACCGGTCGCTCCTGGCGGAGCAGGCCGGAGCCGCAGGCGTCGCTGTCTGCGCTTGGTGCCTCATGCCCAACCACGTCCATCTGATCCTCGTGCCGGACAGCGCCACCGGTTGACCAACTGCCTGCGCGAGACCCATCGGCGCTACACCCGCTCGATCAACCTGCGCGAGGGCTGGCGCGGCTATCTTGGGCAGGGACGGTTCGCTTCCTGCGTCCTCGACGAAGCGCACCTGCTCGCCGCCGCTCGCGGGCGCGTGGATATGTAGTTACTTAAGAATCGCCCGCGTCGGGAGATTTCGCGACCTGTGATCGATGCGCCAGACGGCGGAATTCAGGCGTGACTTCTGCCCCCGAAATGAGCGGTTTTGCGGCCGAATCCACGCGGTTTTTTTGAGGCCGAAATCAGACGCAACGCGGCTCCCGGAAATTCGCGGGATAATCCAAAACCGTTGCAATTGACTAAAATCCATTGATGCTGTCAATGCCGACTGAACTTTCCTCAGAAGCGGCGAAGTAAATTTCCGCAGGTGGGGGCCGATGCGTGATCAGCGCGCAGGGTGAGCGGGGTCTCTGGGTTTGGGCGGCCGGCCGCGCCGCCGCGTCGGCGGTGCCGGCAGAGGCGGCGTGATCAGGGCCTTGGAACGGATGTGCTCGGGCACGAGCTCGGCGTGTTGACGAACCGTGCGCGCCGGCGCGCACCATCAGGAGCGCCATGCGCACGGCCGCAGCCCTTGCGCCAGAACGGTCCGCGTCTCCCGCCAGCGAGCAGACGTGCACCAGATCGCCGGGCCGAAGCAGCGCGCCCGCCACCCCGAAAATAACCCGGCGCCAGCACCACGAAACATCGGGGCTAATCGGGCCCTCTCCAGGTTGACCATTATCGGAATATAATCCGAATTAAACCCGATTGGCAATGAATTTCCGCGTGGCCGGTCTGAGACGCGAGCCGTCCATTCCGCGCGCTACGGGCACGGTTGTGGCGCGTCTGGGACTTGCATTTGTTCCTATTTCATGGCAACGTTCTGGCACCGCCAGACGGCGCAAGGCTCGGCCGATGCGGCCGTCCGATCCATCCCACGAACGAGGCGAACCCATGACGAGCGACCTCCAGCCGACCGCCCGACAAGCCGCCAGCCGTCGCAACGGCGCCCGCTCGCGCGGGCCCCGGACCGCGGCCGGCAAGATCCGCAGCTCCAAGAACGCGCTCAGACATGGCTTCGCCGCCCGCAAGCTCGTCCTGCTCGACGACGAGAACCCGGCGGAGTTCCGGGCGTTTGCGCGCGCGCTCCAGGCCGAGCTCATGCCCGAAGGCCGGCTCCAGACCGATCTGGTCGGCCGGATCGTGATGGCCGCCTGGCGCGCCCGGCGCGCGGACAAGCTCGAGGCGGGCGTGCTCGCCACCTACCTCGACGCCGCCGGGCCCGCCGCTCCCGACCCGCGCGCCGCCCTCGGCGCTGAGTTGATCCTGGACAACCATGGCGCGCGCGCGCTGGCGACGCTGGTCCGCTACCGCGGCTCGGTGCTCGCGGAATGCGCGCCGCTCCGCGTCGACCTCCGTGGTCGATGCTGGGAGCCAGGCGCGCGCTCGCTCGCCGCGCTGAAGGCGCTTCAGGCCCAGGCAGGCGCGCGGGTCGGCGCGGGCATTCCGCCGGCGGTTCGTCCATCGCCGTCGCTCCTGCACCCGAACGAACCCAGGAAACTGTGCTGAAACAGCGCGTTGGCTTGCGGCGATGGTCGAGAGAGAGCCCTCTTCCAGTGCCTCCGCCGGGTGACCCGCGGCTCACCTGCTCCCTTTGCCGACCGGGCATGGCCGCTCTGTCGTTGCAAGATGCCACCGCTTTGCGCCCGCAACGAAACAACTCCAAGAAAAGCACGCCTGAAACAAAGGATTGGCTTTCGGCGGCAAGCTCCGCTTGGTCGTTCATGGCCGCGAGGCGCTGGCGCGGACCACGCAGAACGGGTAGGGCTTACCACGATCGAGCGAGCCGGAGGCCCATGACAATGCAACGCTATCAGATGCTGATCGGCGGCGAGTGGGTGGACGCCGCCTCGGGCGAGACCTTCGAGTCCGAGAACCCGTTCCTGGGCGGCCCCTGGGCGCTGGTGCCGCGGGCGGCGCCCGCCGACGTCGACCGCGCGGTCGAGGCCGCCTACGACGCGTTCCGGGCGCCCGGCTGGCGGCGGATGAACGCGACCGCGCGGGGCGCGCTGCTGCGTCGGCTCGCAGATGTGATCGCGACCGAGGCCGATCGGTTGGCCGAGCTCGAAACCCGCGACAACGGCAAGCTGATCACCGAGATGCGGGCGCAATTGCGCTACCTGCCGCAGTGGTTCCACTATTTCGGCGGGCTTGCCGACAAGATCGAGGGGCGCGTGATTCCGATCGACAAGCCCGGCGTCTTCAACTTCACCCGCGAGGAGCCGCTGGGCGTGGTCGCCGCGATCACGCCCTGGAATTCGCCCCTGCTGCTCGCGGCCTGGAAGCTGGCCCCTGCCCTCGCCGCCGGCAACACCGCGGTCTGGAAGCCCTCCGAGTTCTCATCGGTCTCCGCCCTGGAGTTCGGAAAACTGTTCGAGCGCGCGGGCCTGCCGCCCGGCGTCGTCAACATCGTGACCGGCTTCGGCGGCGAGATCGGCGATGCGCTCGTCACCCATCCCAAAGTGGCAAAAGTGGCGTTCACCGGCGGCGACAGGACCGGGGCCATGGTCTATGCGTCGGCCGCCCGTCAGATCAAGCCCGTGACCCTCGAGCTCGGCGGCAAGTCAGCCAACATCGTGTTCGCGGACGCGGTCCTCGACGATGCCGTCAAGGGCGTGGTTTCCGGGATTTTCGCCGCCACCGGCCAGACCTGTATCGCGGGCTCGCGCGCCCTGATCCAGCGACCCGTGTATCAGGAGTTCCTGGAGCGCCTGCTGGGGCTCGCCAAGACCGCGCGCATGGGCGATCCGCTCGACGACGCGACCCAGGTCGGGCCGATCACGACGCGGCCGCAGTACAAGAAAGTTCTGGAATACATCGAGATCGCCAAGGATGAGGGTGCGGTCTGCGTGCTCGGCGGCGGGCCCGCCAGCCGGCCGGAATGCGGCCAGGGCTGGTTCGTGGAGCCCACGATCTTCACCGACGTCCGCCCGAACATGCGAATCGCCCAGGAAGAGGTGTTCGGCCCGGTCTTGTCGATCATCCCGTTCGACGAGGATGACGAGGCGGTCGAGATCGCCAACGGCACGCTCTACGGGCTCGCCGCCGGCGTCTGGACCCAGAGCATCAAGCGCGCGCTCACGATGGCCGAGCGGCTCGAGGCCGGCACGGTCTGGGTCAACACCTACCGCGCGGTCAGCTACATGTCGCCGTTCGGCGGCTACAAGCACTCAGGCATCGGGCGCGAGAGCGGGCAGAGCGCGATCCGCGAGTACCTCCAGGAGAAGAGCGTCTGGATCGACACCAGCGGCAACGTCCCGAACCCGTTCGTGCTCCGCTGACGGCATCGGCATGCGGCTGGCCTGCGACACCGGGACCGACGGCGTGCGCATGGCGATCCTCTCCAGCCCCCTGGAGAGCATCGCCCGCAAGACGCGGAACACGCTCCTTCGCACCGCCCGCTCGGGCGTGCTCGACAGCGCCACGGACCGCTGGCGCTGGTTCGCCGCTGGGCGCGAGCAGCGTCTCGGCCTCGCCTTTCTAAGGAATCTTATACTCGCCCTCCAACAGGTCCCAATAGACGGTGTCCGATACGTTCGTATATTTGAAGTCGCCGCGTCCCGTGATGCCCTCGTATTTCCCGGTACCCTTGGTGAACTCCCAGGTGCCGTTACCGCCGGCGTCGCTCAATTCAGTAATGGTGAACTTGGCGAAGACCTGACCGTCGGAAGCTATGAAGGTCTTATAGCGACCCCCGACCATGCCTCCAGTGTCGACCATCCAATGCACGTGATATTCGGCCTTGTCGAGAAAACTCTCGCCATCCTCGTTGAAGACCAACCCGCGGTCATCGCCCATCATCAGGGCGTGATCCTGGTCATCGCCGACGCTCGAGGTCATGATTTGCGTATTGACGAGCACAGCCTTGCCGTGCCATTGGCCACCTTCTTCGGCCCAGGCGGCGCCCATCCAGGTCAATACGAGAGTCAAAGCGGTCGTCGCAACCAAAGTACTCTTCATTTCTTTCGCCTCTCTCAAGCCGTTGGCCAGAGGGCGGTTCATAAAGCGCAATGATGCGCCGGTTGAGCGCTACGGGCAAGCCTGGCAAGAGCCTTCATGGACCCCGGGTTATGCAGGGTGTCGGGATCAGATCTCGACCAGGCGGTTCGGCAGCTCGTTGGTGTCGTCGGCCGGGCGCGGAAAATGCTCGGCCAGCCGCTCGCCGACCTGGCTGATGGCCGCGATAAAGCCTTCCGCGATCTGGCCCGCGCGCACCCGCTCGACGAAGTCGGCGACCGCCCGGTCCCAGGTGCCGGGCGGGACCAGGGCGTTGATGCCGGTATCGGCGATGATCTCGACGTGGTGCTCGGCGACCGCGACGAAGATCAGGACGCCGGTGCGCGCCCGGGTCAGATGCAGGCCCTGCTCGAAGAACTGCTCGCGGGCGAGCCGGCCCGCGCGTCGGCGCTTGAGCGCTTGCGGCACGAGGGCGAGATGGACCGGCGGCAGGTGCGCGATCAGAGCCAGGACGACGAACGCCGCCCCCTGGGCGAGATAGAGCCGCCAGGCGCCGATCTCCGGCCAGACGGTCAGCAGAAGTGCCGGCAGCAGCAGCGCCGCCAGCGCCGGCCAGAGGATGGGGATGTAGCGGTAGTCGTCGGCCGCCTGCGCGATCACCGTGACCAGCTCGCCGCTGGTCCTCTGCTCGGCCGCGGCGATCGCGTCGGCGATCTGCTGCCGGTCCTGGTCGGTCAGGAACGCCATGTCACAGGAACGCCATGTCACCAGCGCCCGGACGCGCCGCCGCCACCGAAGCCGCCGCCACCGCCGCTGAAGCCACCACCGCCGCTGAAGCCGCCACCGCCGGAACCGCCGCGACCGCTAAAGCCGCCGGGCAGGATCACCGGGCCGCGATAGCCGCGCCGGTAGCGGCGCCCGCGCTGGCCGGACAAACGATTGAGGACGATGATCAGGATGATCGGCAGCGCGATCGCGAGTGGCAACGGCGACGGCGAGCGCTGATCCCGGACCCGGACCGGCGGCAGCGCGGGGTTGTAGGTGCCGCCCAGCGCCTGGATCATGGCCGCGACGCCCGCCTTGATGCCGGCCGCGAAGTCGCCGTCGCGAAAGCGGGGCAGGATCTCGGTCTCGATGATCGTCCGGCTCCTGGCATCGGTGAGCTCGCCCTCGAGCCCGTAGCCGACCTCGATCCGGACATCATGCTCCGCGGGCGCCACGATCAGCAGCGCGCCGTTGTCCTTGCCCTTCTGGCCGATGCCCCAGTGGCGACCGAGCTGATAGCCGTAGTCCTCGATCGGCAGACCCTGCAGCGACTTGAGGGTCACCACGACGACCTGATCGCCGGTCTGCTTCTCGAAGTCGGCGAGCGCCGCGTCCAGCTCCTGCGCCTCGGGCTCGCTCAGGAGGCTGGCGTCATCGACCACCCGGCCCGCGAGCGCCGGGAACTCGGGCTCGGCGGCGCGCACGGCCGCGACCGCCAGGCACAGCCCGAACAGCAGCGGCAGGACCTTGAGCGCGCGGCGCATCGGCTCGGCTCCGGGCTCAGAAGCTGACCTTGGGCGCCTGCTCGGCGCCGGCGGTCGCGGTGAAGTTGGCCTTCGGCTCCGCGCCGTAGATCATCGCCCAGAGCCGGCCTGGAAACGTCCGGATCTCGGTGTTGTAGCCCTGGACCGCCTGGATGTAGTCGCGGCGCGCGACCGCGATCCGGTTCTCGGTGCCCTCGAGCTGCGATTGCAGGGCGAGGAAGTTCTGGTTCGACTTGAGGTCCGGATAGCGCTCGACCACCACCATCAGGCGGCTGAGCGCGCCGCTCAGCTGGGCCTGGTTCTGCTCGAACTGCTTGAACGCCTGCTGATTGGTCAGGATGTCCGGCGGCAGCTGCATCTGGCCGACCTTGGCGCGCGCCTCGGTGACCGCGACCAACACGTCCTGCTCCTGCTTGGCGTAGCCCTTGACGGTCTCGACCAGGTTCGGGATCAGGTCGGCGCGCCGCTGGTACTGGTTCTGGACCTGCGCCCAATCGGCGTTCACCTGCTCCTCGAGCGTCGGGATCGTGTTGATCCCGCAGGCCGTCAGCAGCGGCAAGAGGAGCAGTAACAGTGCGGCACGTAGCCGCGCGGGGCGGCTGCGGAGCGTTGCTGGAATCGGTACGGTTGTGGCGGCCAAGAGGAAGACTCCGTTGTGTCTGGGCATCCGGGCCAGCGGCCGCGCCGGATGGAGCGGGGACTGGCGGAGGGAGTGGGATTTGAACCCACGAAGGGCTTTCGCCCCAACACGCTTTCCAGGCGTGCGCCTTAAACCGCTCGGCCATCCCTCCGGGCCGGCGCCAAACATAGTCAGCGCCGGGGGCCGAGGCAATCGTCGGCCGCCTGTGACAGCCTGTTGCCTTGGGGGACCCGGGGCTCGTATGAACGATGCCATGCGCAGCTTTGGTTACTGGCTAGGCGTCGCCTTGCTGATCGCCGGCGCGGCCGCGGCGCTCGCCGATCTGGTGACGGTCGTCCGGGGCGCGCCGACGACCTTCAGCCCGGGCGCGATCTGGTTCCACATCAACGCCAACAGCCTGGTCGGCTTTCAGGCTCTGATCGAGAAGGGGCCCCTGCCCTGGCTCTGGCCGCCGATCCAGGAGCTGCTGACGCTGCCGACCTGGCTGATCCTGGTGCCTCCCGGGCTCCTGCTGGTGTTCATCTGCCGGGCCGGGTCGCGCGCCTGAGCCATGGTCGACCACGCCCCGCCCGCGATCGCGATCCTGCTGCCGCCCGCCGAGCAGTTCGGCCCGGAGCGGGCCGGCGCGATTGCCCTGCACGTCCGGGACGTCACCAGGGTGAGCCGCTTTCGCGATCGGATCCGGATCTTCGGCGCCCCGGTCGAGCACCCGTTCGAGGGCTTCGACTTTTGCCCCCTGCACCCGGCCTGGCATGGCCTGCGGGGCCGCAACATCGGTCTCGCCGAGGCGCTCCGCCGCCGGCTCGCGGGCCAGCGGGGCGTGCTGGTCGAGGTCTACAACCGGCCCAACATGCTCGCCCACCTCGGCGCGCGCACCGATCTGCCGCTCACGCTCCGCCTGAGCAACGATCCGCGGACCATGCGTAGCGCCCGGACGCCCGCGGAGCGCGCTCGCCTGCTGGCCCGGGCCGACGCGATCCTCTGCGTCAGCGATTACGTCCGGCAACGCTTTCTCGACGGTCTCGCGGCGACCGCCGACGGCAGCAAGCTGCTGGTCCTGCGCAATGCGATCCCGCGCTCCCTCCCGACGCCGCCCGAGAAGGCGCCGCTGATCCTGTTCGTCGGCCGGATCATCGAGCAGAAGGGGATCGCGGACCTGGTCTCGGCGCTCGAACGGGTGCTGCCGCGCCATCCACGCTGGCGGGCGGAGATCATCGGCACCAGCCGGAGCCGGCGGCGTGCCGAGACGACCGCCTTCGAGACCGGCCTGCGGGAACGCTGCGCCCGCCTCGGCGGGGCGGTCCAGTGGCTCGGCTATCTGGCCAACGATCAGGTCATGGCCCGCTATCGCCAGGCCGCGATCGTGGTCCTGCCCTCCCTCTGGCCCGAGCCGCTCGCCCGCACCGCGGTCGAGGGCCTGGCGAACGGCTGCGCCGTGCTCGCCTACCCGAGCGGCGGCCTGCCCGAGGTGCTGCGCGGGCGCGGCCTGCTGGTCGAGCCGGCCTCGCCCGAAGCGCTCGCCGAAGCGCTCGAGCGGGTGATCGACGACGACGCGCTCCGCGCCCGCCTGCAGGGCCAGGCCTGGCAGGACTATCCGTTCGACATCCAGCAGCTGGCGGCTGCGATCGACGACCTGCGCGAGGCCATCCTCGCCGGTCTGAAGCGGGCTGCCTGAGATGATCCCGGCGCTTGCGACCGGTTCGGCGGGGTTCGCCTGGCTCGACCGCCTCGGCCGCTGCCTCGTGATCGCCTTGCCGGTGCTGTTCCTGATCGGCCGGGCGCCGGCCGACGTCGCGCTGTCGCTGATCGGCCTGCTCCTCCTGGTCCGCAGCGCCCTCGGCCGCGACTGGGCGTGGCTCAGGTCCCCTTGGATCGTGGTCGGGCTCGCGATCTGGCTCTATCTGATCCTGGCCAGCGGGTTCGCCGACGATGCCGCGGGCGCCTACAGCCGCGCCCTGCCCTTTGGCCGCTTCGTCCTGTTCGGTGCGGCGCTGCAGCACTGGCTCCTGGTCGAGCGCGGTCCCCGTCAGGCGATGCTGATCGCGCTCGGCGCGGTGATCGCCTTCGTCCTGCTCGACAGCCTGCTCCAGTTCGCGACCGGCCAGGACATCCTCGGCCAGACCTACGAGGCCAACCGGCTGACCGGGCCGTTCGCGGACACGGTGCCCGGCAGCTTCATGGTCAAGACCTGGTTTCCGGTGCTCGGGCTTGCGCTCGCGCTCGCAGCGCCTTGGCGCCAGCGTTGGCGGAACGCGCTGGCCATCGGCCTGATCGTCGTCATGGCGCTGACGGTCACCGTTACCGGCGAGCGGATCGCGCTGGTGATGCTGGCGATCGGCCTCCTGCCCTTCTTCTTCCTGTTGCGCGAGCTTCGTCTGCCGCTGATCCTGGCGGGACTGGCGGCGGCCGGGCTGATCGTCGGCAGCCTCGCCTTGAGCCCGGATCTGCGGATTCGCCTGATCCGCAACACCGCTTACGACCTGAACGATTTCTGGGACAAACGCTACGGCGAGGCCTACCGGCGCAGCGTCAGGATCTGGCGCAGCGAGCCGGCGATCGGGATCGGCCTCAGAAACTTCCGGCACCGCTGCGCCAACCAGCACTTCAAGCCGCTCGGGCCGGTCGAGGACCGCTGCTACACCCACCCGCACCAGATCTATCTCGAGTGGCTGGTCGAGACCGGCGCCATCGGTTTTCTCGGGTTCGTCGCGCTTTTGTTCCTTTGGGGACGTGACCTGATCCCGGGCCTGAGCGCGGTCGACGCCCGGGACTACCCGATCGCGGTCGGCGCTTTGGCAGCGCTGCTGGTGTTCCTCTGGCCGCTCCGCTCCAGCATGAGTTTCTTCTCGAACTGGAACGCGGTTCTGTTCTGGCTGATGCTCGGCCTCGCGCTTGCTCTCTGCGCCCCGCGGGGGGTGCTTCGTGGCCGCACGGGCAACTAGCCGGTCAGCGACCATAGCGCAGATGTCGAGCCGGTCGCGGTCTGAACCCACGGACGAAGCCATGGGAAGTCGCCCTACCGCTGCAACCACCCGACAATGGATGACCGCCTGCGTCGCGGGATGTCTGATCTTTGTCGGGTCGCTGGCGGCGGTCGCGTGGCAGGTGCACGTCTCGATCGAGCACGACGTGGGCCGTTGGGCTTCCGAGCGGACATGGCTCCAGCTGCCGGATGTCTTCGACTGGATCGACGCCGTCGGGGACCGGGCGATCCTGCTCCCGGCCGCGCTGATCCTGCCGCTTCTCCTGCCGATCCGTCGGTTCCGGCATTGGTGGCTGCCGGCCGCGGTGCTGCTGGGTTCCTGGACGCTCGGCAGCTTTGCCGCCGCCGTCCTCGGACATCTCCGGCTCGGCGCCGACGGGGTTGCGTTTCCCGATACCGATGCCGTGACCGGGGTCGCCTTCCTGGTCACCGGTGGCCACGTGATCCAGCGCACCTTGACCCGTCGCCTGACCAAGGTCGTGCTCTGGAGCTGTGGAGCCCTCCTGATGGTCCTCGCGAGCCTCGATCCGATTCTGTTCGATCCCGCGCACACTCTACCGCTCGGCGGCGTCGCGGGCGCGGGTCTCGGCCTCGCCTGCGCGGCGGCCGCCGCCTGGTGGGACGAGGCGACCCCGAGTCTGGCGCCTTCCGGTGTGGGGCTCGGGGCCAAGCCTGCCACAGCCATGCCGGCAGGGCTCGACGTCCTTCAGGAACCTGATGTGGCGCACGCGCGCGCAAGTCGCGGACGGGACGAGGCCACTCCGCTGGTCGCGCGGGCTCTCTACTACCTCTACGAGCAGCACCTCCTTCACCAGGTTCAGAGATGGCCGGGACCCCGGCACGTCGGCGTCATCCTGGACGGCAATCGCCGCTATGCCCGCCAGCAGGGGCTGACCGATCTCCGGAAAGTCTACCGCCTCGGCGCCCAGAAGCTCGACGACGTGCTCGACTGGTGCGCCGAGCTGCGCATCCCCGCGGTGACGCTCTGGGTCTGCTCGACCGACAACCTCGGCCGTGCGTCCGACCAGGTCTCCGGGATTCTCGCCGCCGTCGAAGCCAAAATGAAGGCCCTGGCCCACGATCCGCAGATCCAGCGGCAACAGGTGCGGGTCCAGGCGATCGGCCGGCTGGAGCTACTGCCGCAGACGATGGTGGCGGCGATCCGCGCCGCCGAGGCCGCGACCGAACGGCACGCCGCGATCACGCTGACCATCGCGGTCGCCTACGGCGGCCGCGAGGAGATCGCCGATGCCGTCCGCGGCCTGCTCGCCGACGAGGCCCTGCGCGGAGCCGAGCTTGCCGAGGTCATCGGACGCGTGACGCCGGCGGCGATCAGCCGCCATCTCTATGTCGCCAGCTTGCCCGACCCCGAGCTGATCATCCGCACCAGCGGCGAGATCCGCCTCTCGGGGTTCCTTTTGTGGCAGAGCGCCTACAGCGAGTTCTACTTCTCGGACGTCTACTGGCCGGCGTTCCGCAAGATCGACTTCCTGCGCGCGCTCCGTGCGTTCCAGCAACGCAAGCGGCGCTACGGGCGCTGATCCGCCGCGGCCCCACCGCGACTTCGAACCCCTCCGACTTCACCTATCATCAAGCCCCGGATGCTAGCCCAAGAGAAGCCGCTCAAGGAGATCCCGGCTGATGAGCCACGACACGCTGACCGCTCTGATCCTCGGCGCCCTCGAGGGTTTCACCGAATTTCTGCCGGTGTCCTCGACCGGCCACCTGATCCTGGCGGGCGATCTGCTCGGTTTCCAGACCGAGCTCGGCAAGCTGTTCGAGATCGTGATCCAGCTGGGCGCGATCCTGGCGGTGGTGGTCTGCTTCTTCCCACGCCTGTGGCAGGTGCTGGTCGGCCTGCCCAGCGACCCGGGTGCCCGGCGGTTCGCCTGGGCGATCATCCTGGCGTTCCTGCCGGCGGCGGCCCTTGGCGTGTTGCTTCACAACTTCATCAAGACGGTGCTGTTCTCGCCGGTGGTGGTGGTCACGACCCTGGTCCTGGGCGGCATCGCGATCCTTTTGATCGAGCGGCTGGCGCCGAAGCCCCGCTATGGCGAGATCGAGGCCTTGCCGATGACCACGGCACTCGGCATCGGCTTTTGCCAGTGCGTGGCGATGATCCCCGGCGTGTCGCGGGCCGGCGCCACGATCCTGGGCGCCGAGCTGCTCGGCGTCGATCGCCGGATCGCGACCGAGTTCTCGTTCTATCTCGCGATCCCGACCATGCTCGGCGCGACCGTGTTCGATCTCTGGAAGACCCGGGCGGCGCTCACCGAGGGCGGCATCGGTCTGATCGCGATCGGCTTCGTCACCGCCTTCGTGGTCGCGATCCCGGTGGTGCGCGGCCTGATCGGCTTCGTCGGCCGCCACGGGCTGACCCCCTTCGCCTGGTACCGGATCGCGCTCGGCCTCGCCTGGGGGGTGTGGCTGCTCTACAGAGCTTAGCTGGATCGAGGCGGCCGGTCAGCACCTGCCCTTCTTGGCCTGACCGGGCGGGCAGAAGCCCGGCGAGGACGCGTCGACCGCCGGCACCACGACCACCTTGGGCGGATCGATCGTGCTGATCGCCGGCACGACCACCTTGGCCCTGGGCGGCTCGATCGTGGCGGTGCAGGCGGCCAGCCCGGCGACGGCAAGGAGCGCTGCCAGGACCTTCCGCATCGTCGACTTTCCGCTGGTTTCGACCCCAGGGTCCGGCACCGGACCGTCGGCCGAGGCGCCTGCAGCCCGATTCTGCCGGCGCTGGGTTAAGCGCGAGTGAACCCCGCTGCGCGGGACGGGTGGATGGTTCGAGAGCAGCCGCGCTATGGCGCTTGATGCCCTAGTCGAGCTATGGCATCATCCGCCATATGAAGGCCCGCCTGCTCTTCCGTGATCGCTATCTGTTCGACGACGGCGCGATTATGGAGATGACGATCTGGCAGGTTCCCGAGCCGGTGGCAGCAAGCACTCACCGGCTCAAGTACAGTTTGTTTTACGGTTTCCCAGGAAGGCGGATAATCGGCTACGACAACGAGCGCGGCAAGGGCGACCACAAGCATCTTGGCGACCGCCAGCTGGAGTATCGCTTCACGTCGGTCGAGCAGCTGATCGCGGATTTCCTTGCCGACGTGCGGCGCGTGAGAGAGGGCGATGACGACCAAGGTTAGCGTTCATGTCGGCGAAGGTTCCGAGGCGTCGGGGCAGCGCTTCATCCGCGCCTGGCATCAGGCCGAACGCGGCGAAGCCGGTGCGCAAACCCACCTTTCGTTCGAGAGCTGGGAGTTGCTGGCGCGGACCCTGACGCCCAAGCGCCTGGCGCTGCTTCGCCACATCCATCGTCACCCGGCGACCAGCATCGCCGCCCTCGCCCGCATGGTCGGGCGCGATTACAAACGCGTCCATGAGGATGTCGAGCTGTTGACGGCCGCGGGCCTGCTCGAGCGCAGCGAAGGCCAGATACGAGCGGACTATGATGAGATCCGCGCGGCGATCGCGCTCTGAGGGAGGAAGCGCGTGCGCCGGTTGGCGAGGTCGAGACCCCTGGAGGTTCACTGCCGGGCCGGCTCGCGGCGGGCGACGCAGCCGTGCCGCACAGTCACTTGGGGTGGGGCGGCAGGGCCTCGAAGTCGTGCGCGGCGCGCCGCGATGGCCGGACCCTCATGCGTCGTCGCGGATGAGTTTCTTGTAGCGTGGGCTCCTCCGATAGGCCTCGAACTCCTCCATGCTCTGGAATCCGGGAGTGACCCGACCTGCGCGGACATCCTTCGGGCCCGCGGTGATGGCCGCCTCGACACGCGAATCAGGCTCCGCCGGCACCGGTCTGAGAAGCACGCCATCCGCGACGATTTCGGCTTCGTGGTAGTCCCCCCTTGGCGACCCCGAGCTTCTGCCACGCCTCCTTGGGCAAGGTGATTTCGAGCCGCGCTGCCAACCTTCAGGCGCTGCATCTCATTTGCATTCCAAGCCTCACGGACCTTGGTACGATCGCCATGACCGACACATATTCCACCTGCGCGGGGTCGTCAGCCCTCCATCTTGAGGGCGGCGAGGAAGGCTTCCTGGGGGATCTCGATTTTTCCCACCTGGCGCATGCGCTTTTTGCCTTCTTTCTGCTTTTCCAGGAGCTTGCGCTTGCGGGTGACGTCGCCGCCGTAGCATTTGGCGGTCACATCCTTGCGGAACGGCTTGACGGTCTCGCGGGCGACGATCTTGCCGCCGATCGCGGCCTGGATCGCGACCTGGTACATCTGGCGCGGGATCAGCTCCTTGAGGCGCAGGCAGAGCGCCCGGCCGCGCGCCTCGGCCATGCTCCGGTGCACGATCAGCGCCAGCGAATTGACCGGATCGCCGTTGATCAGCACGGCAAGCTTGACCAGCTCTGAGGGCGTATAGCCATCCAGCTGATAGTCGAAGCTGGCGTAGCCGCGCGAGTAGGACTTGAGGCGGTCGTGAAAGTCGTAAACGACCTCGTTGAGCGGCAGACGGTAGACCAGCATGGCGCGCTGACCGACGTAGGTGAGCTCGACCTGCTCGCCGCGTTTTTCGGTACAAAGGGCGAGCACCGGGCCGAGGTACTCGTCCGGCAGCAGGATCGTGGCCTTGATCCAGGGCTCCTCGACGTGGTCGATCTGGGTCGGATCGGGCATGTCGGCGGGGTTGTGCAATTCCAGGTTCGTGCCGTCGGTCTTGTGCACCCGGTAGACCACCGAGGGTGCCGTCAGCACGAGGTCGAGGTCGAACTCGCGCGACAGGCGCTCCTGGATGATCTCGAGGTGCAGAAGCCCCAAAAAACCGCAGCGGAAGCCGAAGCCGAGCGCTGTCGAGCTCTCGGGCGTGAACTCGAAGCTGGCATCGTTCAGGCGCAGCTTGCCGAGCGAGTCGCGCAAATCCTCGAAATCGGCGGCATCGGTCGGGAACATGCCGCAGAACACGACCGGCTGCGACGGCCGGAAGCCCGGCAGCGGCGCTTGCGCCGGCCGGCGGTCGTCGGTGATCGTGTCGCCAACCCGGGTGTCCCCGATGTCCTTGATGCTGGCGGTGATGAAGCCGATCTCGCCCGGACCGAGCGGCGCCTCGAGTTGCACCGCCTTGGGGGTGAACACCCCGACCCGGTCGACCTGATGGACCATGCCGGTGCCCATCATCCGGATCTTCTGGCCCCTGGCGAGCGCGCCGTCCTTGACCCGGGCGAGGATCACGACGCCGAGATAGGCATCGTACCAGCTGTCGACCAGCAGCGCCTTGAGCGGCCCGTCGGGCTGGCCCTTGGGCGGCGGCAGGCGCTCGACGATCGCCTCCAGCACGTCGTCGACGCCGGCCCCGGTCTTGGCCGAGATCAGGAGCGCGTGCTCGGCGTCGAGGCCGATGATGTCCTCGATCTGCTGCTTGACCCGCGCGGGCTCGGCGGCCGGCAGGTCGATCTTGTTGAGCACCGGCACGATCTCATGGTCGGCATCGATCGCCTGATAGGCGTTGGCGAGCGTCTGGGCCTCGACGCCCTGGGTGGCGTCGACCAGCAGCAGCGAGCCCTCGCAGGCGCGCAACTGCCGGCTGACCTCGTAGGCGAAGTCGACATGGCCCGGCGTATCCACGAGGTTCAGCTGATAGGTCTCCCCGTCCCTGGCCCGGTAGCTGAGCCGAACCGTCTGCGCCTTGATCGTGATCCCGCGCTCGCGCTCGAGCTCCATGCTGTCGAGCACCTGGCTCTGCATCTCGCGCGCCTCGAGCCCGCCGCAGCGCTCGATGATCCGATCGGCCAGCGTCGACTTGCCATGGTCGATATGCGCAATGATCGCGAAGTTGCGGATGCGGGCGAGCTCGGTCACGCAGCGGTCTCCGATGATTTCACACGCAAGGCCCCAGTCATCCTATCGGTGCCGCCCGTCGAGCCCGGGCGGGATCTCGTCACCCTCCCGCGGGGGCTCGTCGCCGGCGCGATCGAGCAGCTCCAGAGCCCTGCCGATGTTGGCGCGCGCGGCACGCTCCTTGAAGTAATCGGCGGTGCGCAGCGCCGAGAGCTTCTCCGCGAGGGCCACGTTGATGAGCTGGTTCAGGGTCGTGCCCTCGGCTTTGGCCACCCGCTCCGCCTCGCTCTTCAGCGAGGCCTGTAACCTCAGCGCATAGTTTGCTTTCGTCACCGTTCGCCCTCCAACCAGTCCCGCCATGCCGGCCCCGGCCTCACGACCCGGGGTGCGAAGCGCTCCGCTCCTCCAAAGTCCCGTTCGTTGAAGGTCAGCAGCAGGTCGGCTCCGCCGTTGACGGCAGTCTCGAGCACGAGCTCGTCGTCCGGATCATGCAGGATCGGGCGCCAGAGATAGGAAATCGTCACCGGCCTCGCGACGGCAGCGACCGCGTCCAGGATCTCGCCCAGCTCGACCTCGCTCAGGCCGCTGGCCGCGCGCTGCTCCGGGCGCAAGAGGACCGCCTCGTAGTGCAGCATCAGCGGCACCGATGCCAGCATCTCCACCTCTCGGTCAAGAGCCGCGCGCAACCAGGCCGCGGATGCTCCTCGCTTGCTCCGAAGCGCGGCAACGAGAACGTTCGCGTCGAGGACGACCTTCATATCGCAGGGAATATGTGGCGATCGCCCCGGAGATTGGAAGGA
This sequence comes from uncultured Alphaproteobacteria bacterium, assembly GCA_963757395.1. Lineage (GTDB taxonomy): Bacteria > Pseudomonadota > Alphaproteobacteria > Geminicoccales > Geminicoccaceae > DATAOG01. Next base: position 233,921 of record CAVWRK010000013.1, on the reverse strand, counting down.
GGCGGCGCTTGCGCTTCCGCCTACTGCCGCAGCACGGCGCCGGTCGCCTTGTTGGCGGCGCTCACGATCTTCCTGGCCACGGCCTCGATCTCGGCCTCGGCGAGCGTGTGGTCCTGGGCCTGGAGGCGGACCGCGACCGCGAGCGATTTCATGCCCTCGCCGAGCCCGGACCCCTCGTAGAGGTCGAACAGGCTGACCTCGCGGATCAGGGTTTTGTCAGAAGCGCGGACCGCTGCGAGCAGGCTCTCGGCGGCGACCTCGTCGGCGACCACGAAGGCGAAGTCGCGGTCGACCGGCGGGAACGGCGACGCCTTCAGCGGCACGCGCGAGCGGGCGGCCTTGGCCCTGGGCTTGGGCAGGCGGTCCAGGAAGACCTCGAAGCCGACCACGCGGCCGGCGATGTCGAGGTCGCGCAGGATGGCGGGGTGGAGCTCGCCGAACTCGGCGAGGACCGTCTTCGGGCCGAGCATCAGCCGGCCGCGCCGGCCGGGATGATAATGCGCCGGCCCGTCCGCGATCACCCGGACCGCGTCGGCGTTGAGCTTGCCGCTGGCGAGCAGCGCCAGCGCGTCGGCGCGGGCATCGAAGACGTCGACCGGCCGGGGCGCCTCGGCCCAGTGCCGCTCGTGGCTCTGGCCGACCCGGATGCCGCCGGCGACCACCTCCTGCTCGCCTGGCTGGGCGCCGAAGAACCGGGGACCGACCTCGAACAGGCCGAGATTGGCCTGACCGCGGCCCTGATTGCGGGCGGCGGCGCTGAGCAGATGCGGCAGGACGCTCGGCCTGAGCGCCGAAAGCTCGGCGTTGATCGGATTGCGCAGGCGGACCTGGTCACCACCGAACCGGCGGGCGAGCGCCGGCTCGACGAACGACCAGGTGACCGCCTCGGCCAGGCCGCGCGCGGCCAGTGCCCGGCGCGCGCTCGCGCGCAGCCGTTGCTCGGCGTTGAGCGCCGGATGGCCGACCGCCTCGGTCCGGCGCACCGGCATCGGCGGCACCCGGTCGTAGCCGTGCAGGCGGACCAGCTCCTCGACCACGTCCGCCTCCATCGTGACGTCGTGGCGCCAGGATGGCGGGGTCACCCGGAGGACGCCGTCCTCGACCCATTCGGCGCCGAACCCGAGCGCCCGCAGGTGCTGCTCGATCGCCGCTCCGTGCAGCGCGATCCCCGCCAGGCGCTCGAGCTGCTGCATGCGAAACCGGAAGGGCGGGTTTCTCCCCGGAACCGCGCCGGCGACGATCGGCCGGCTTGCCTGGCCGCCGCACAGCTCGAGGATCAGGCGCGTCGCGTATTCCATGCCCGGCAGGACCATCGCCGGATCGACGCCGCGCTCGAACCGGGTCCGGGCGTCGCTCTCGATCCCGAGCCGGCGGCCGGTGAGCGCGGTGCGCATCGGGTCGAACAGCGCGACCTCGAGCACGACCTCGGTCGTCTCGGCCGTGCACCCCGTGCTCCCGCCACCCATGATGCCGGCGAGGCTGATTGCCCCGGAGGCGTCCGCGATCACGGTCATGTCCCGCTCGAGCCGGTAGGTCTTGCCGTCGAGCGCGTCGAGCGCCTCGCCCGGGCGGGCAAAGCGCAGGCTGAGGTCGCCGGAGAGCTTGCCGGCATCGAACACGTGCAGCGGCCGGCCGAGATCGACCGTCACCAGGTTGGTGATGTCGACCAGGGTCGAGATCGGCCGCAGCCCGATCGCGGTCAGCCGCTCCTGCAGCCAGGCCGGGCTTGGCCCGTTGCGAACGCCGCGCAAGACCCGGCCGACGAACAGCGGGCAGGCCGCCGTCTGGTCCGCCGGAAAGTCCAGCGTGATCTGAAGCGCTGCCTCAAATTCACCAGGTACCGGACTGAAATCACGTGGTCTCAGGGTGCCGATACCGGCCGCGACCAGCTCCCTCGTGATCCCGAGCACACCGAAGCAGTCGCCGCGGTTGGGCGTGACGGCGACCTCGATCACCGGGCCTTCGACCCGGATCACGTCGCTCGCCGGCCGGCCGACCGGCGCATCCGGGGCCAGCTCGATGATGCCTTCGTGGTCCTCGCCGAGCAGCAGCTCCTTGGCCGAGCAGAGCATGCCGTTGCTGTCGACGCCGCGGATGCGGGCGCGCTTGAGCACCTCGCCGCTCGCCGGGATGACCACGCCGGTCGGTGCGAACACCGCCTTCATGCCGGCATGGACGTTGGGCGCGCCGCACACCACTTCGGCGAGCTCGCCGCCGGTGTCGACCCGGCAGAGGCTGAGGCGCTCGGCGTTGGGATGACGGGCGCACCTCGGTCACGAGTGCGACCTTGAACGGCGAAAGATCGGCGCCCCGGGTCTCGACCGCCTCGACCTCGAGGCCGAGCATGGTCAGCCTGTCGACGATCTCATCGAGGCTGCGCCTCGGTCTCGAGCTGCTCGAGCAGCCACGGCAGCGTGAACTTCATCGCGACAGCCCGCCATAGGTGGTCGGCACGTCGAGCGGCGGGAAGCCGTAGTGGCGGAGCCACCGGAGATCGGGCTCGAAGAAGGTGCGCAGGTCCGGGATGCCGTATTTCAGCATCGCCACACGGTCGATTCCCATGCCGAAGGCGAAGCCCTGCCAGACCTCCGGGTCGACCTCGACCGCGCGCAGCACGTTCGGATGGACCATGCCGCAGCCCAGGATCTCGAGCCAGTCGTCGCCCTCGCCGACGATCAGCTCGCCAGCACTCCGGCGGCAGCCGATGTCCATCTCGGCCGAGGGCTCGGTGAACGGGAAGTAGCTCGGCCGGAAGCGCACCGGCACGTCGTCGCGCTCGAAGAAGGCGCGCACGAAGTCGGTCAGGCAGCCCTTCAGATGCCCCATGTGGGTGCGCCGGTCGATCACCAGGCCCTCGACCTGATGGAACATCGGCGTGTGGGTCATGTCGAGGTCGCGCCGATAGGTGCGGCCCGGCGCGATGATCCGGTAGGGTGGCGGCCCGGCGCGCATGGTGCGGATCTGCACCGGGCTCGTGTGGGTGCGCAGCACCAGCGGCGCGCCGTCCTGCTCGGCCTCGAGGTAGAAGGTGTCCTGCATCTGGCGCGCCGGATGCCCCTCCGGGATGTTGAGGGCGGCGAAGTTGTTGAAATCGTCCTCGACATCCGGGCCCTCGGCGACCGCGAAGCCCATCTCGGCGAAGATCGCGGTGATCTCCTCGGTGACCTGGCTCACCGGATGCACGCGGCCCTCGACCGACGGCCGCACCGGCAGGGTGACGTCGATCCGCTCGGCGATCAGCCGGGCGTCGAGCGCGCTCGCCTCGAGCTCGCGCCAGCGCAGCGCCGAGCGCGTCGGCAACCGCCTGCTTCAGCTGGTTGTAGCGTTGCCCGGCGGCGCGGCGCGCCTCCGGATCGAGCTCGGCCAAGCTCCGGGTGAGGCCGGTGATCCGCCCCTTGCGGCCGAGCGCCTCGACCCGGACCTGCTCGAGCGCCGGCAGATCGGTCGCCGCGGCGACCTCGGCCAGCAGGGCCCGCTCGAGCCGATCGACATCAACATCCATCGATCCCATTCCCATCTCGCCGCCGCGGCGCGCTGGCCCGGCAAAAAAGGGGCCTGCCAGCAAAAAAGGGGCCTCCCGGCCCCTTTCGCGCCCGCGGGATCTGGTCTCATCACCCGCCGAGCGCGACCTGGGCCTGCTGGGCCAGACTGGCAAAGCCCGCCTGGTCCCGGACCGCGACATCGGCCAACACCTTGCGGTCGATCTCGATGCCGGCGTTCTTCAGGCCGTGCATGAACCGCCCGTAGGTCAGCCCCTGCTCGCGCGCTGCTGCATTGATCCGCTGGATCCAGAGCGCCCGGAAGTCGCGCTTGCGGTTGCGCCGGTCGCGATAGGCGTACTGCAGCGCCTTCTCGACCCGCTCGAGGGCCAGGCGATAGCAGTTCTTGTTGCGGCCGCGATAGCCCTTGGCGAGGGCGATCACCTTCTTGTGGCGCGCCTTGGCGGTGACGCCGCGCTTGATCCGTGCCATCTCTTGCTACTCTCTCCCCTGCCCGACCCTCAGCCGTAAGGCAGCATGCGCTTGACCATCCTGACGTCGGCCGCGGCGACCAGGGTCGAGCCGCGCGTCGCGACCTTGGCCTGCTGCGACTTCACGCTCAGGTAATGGCGGTGGTGGGCATGGGCGCGCACCGGCTTGCCCGTGCCGGTGAACCGAAAGCGTTTGGCCGCGGCGCGCTTGGTCTTGAGCTTCGACATCAACAGCTCCGTTCGCCGGAAACCCGGCTCACCGGGAGGACAACTCCGCTCTCCGAACGCGGCCGATAACAGGGGCCAGCCCGGAGCTTGCGCCTTATAATGGAGGATGCCACAGCTCGCAACCACCGAACACGAGCCCCTCGACGCCGCGGCCGGGGGGCGCCAGGGAGGGAAATCGGCATGAGCAACACGATCGCGCGGCTCGGGCGCCGGCTGCGTCTGGGCGTGGTCGGCGGCGGGCCCGGCTCGTTCATCGGCCCGGTGCATCGGGCTGCCGCCCGGCTCGACGACCACTACGAGGTGGTGGCCGCGGTCCTCAGCCACAACCCGGAGCGCTCGCGCGCCGCGGCTCAGAACCTCGGAATCGCCCCGGACCGGGCCTACGACGGCCACGCCGATCTGATCGCCGGCGAGGCGGCGCGCGCGGACGGCATCGACGTGCTCGCGATCATGACCCCGAACGTCCAGCACTACCCGGCCGCCCGCGCCGCGCTCGAGGCCGGCCTGGACGTGATCTGCGACAAGCCGCTGACCACGACGCTGGCCGATGCCCAGGACCTGGTCCGGCGGGTCAAGGCGAGCGGCCTGGTCTTCTGCGTCACCTTCAACTACACGGGCTATCCCCTGGTCCGCCATGCCCGCGCCATGGTCCAGGCCGGGGCGCTCGGCGCGATCCGTCAGGTCCACGTCGAGTACATCCAGGGCCATCTCGCGCAGCCGACCGAAGCCGATCGCGATCCGTCCGCGAACTGGCGCTTCGAGCCGGCGCAGGGCAGCGCGTCGCTGGTGCTGGGCGACATCGGCAGCCACGCCCACCACCTCGCCGCCTTCATCACCGGCGCGCAGCTCAGCGAGGTCGCGGCCGAGGTCGGCAGCGCCATCCCGGGCCGCCAGATCGCCGATTTCGCGCATCTGCTGCTCCGCTTCGAGGGCGGCGCGCGCGGCTCGATGTGGGTCACCAACTCGGCCGCCGGCGCCGAGCACGGCCTCCACATCCGGGTGTTCGGCGAGCTGGGCGGCCTGGAATGGCAGCAGGAGGACCCGAACCATCTGCTGCACCGGCCGCTCGACGGCTTTGCCCAGCTTCCGACCCGCGGCCGGCCGGGGCTGAGCGCCAGCGCCGAGCGCGCGACCCGGGTCGCGCTCGGCCATCCGGAGGGCTATTTCGAGGCCTTCGCCAATCTCTATGCAGACGCCGCCGAGGCGATCGTCGCCCGCCGGACCGGCCAGGCGCCCGATCCGCAGGCGCTCGATTTTCCGACGGTCCTGGACGGCGCGCGCGGCGTCAGGTTCGTCGAAGCCGCGCTCGCCTCCAGCCGCGCGGGCGGCCGCTGGACCGACTGCCGGCTGGAGCCTTGATAGCGCCGCACGGCGACGGCGATCCTCGAGGTCACTCGGGCGGCGTCGGACCCGGACGCGCGCCCTGGTCGGGTCGCCAGTCGGGATCGGCGAACAGACGCGTCGGCCCGCCTCGACGAACCCGGATGCGCACGGGCTCACTGATGTGCCCTTGGGCCGCAGCGAGCTGCTCGGCCGTGGCCAGGATCTCGATGGTATCGCCGACCCGATCGGCGAGCAGGTTGGCGAAGCCTGCGACCGGCTCGACCCGATCGACCTGAACCCGGAGAACGCCGCGGCCGTCGCCGCCTTGCGGCGCCGCCATGATCCCCAGCAGGACGCCGACGATGTACGACCAGTTCTCGATCATCTGGACCAATGGCAGCCTCCTTCGCGCCGAGCCGGCGCCGCGGGTCCGCTCGCAAGCAGCTCGACGATCGCTTCGGCGATCGGCTGGCCGGTATGCTCCTGATAGTAGCTGTAAGCTGGGCACGGATTGACTTCGAAGCAATAGAAGACGCCCTGCGGCGTGCGCCTGAGGTCGATCCCGCAAAGCGGCAGCCGCAAGCTTGCGGCGAGCGCCACGCAGCGGGCCGCGCAGTCGTCCGGCAGGTCGATCGGTCGCATCTCGACCTCCAAACCGTCGCGCGACGCATAGCGATAGTCGATCGCGCTCGACACCACCTCGCTCGCGAACACGCTCTGGCCGACCACATGCACGCGCACGTCGACGCCCTCGACATAGGCCTGGAACTGCGTCGGCAGCGCGTGCACCAGCTCCAGCCGCCCGGCGCTCGCAGGGGTCAACTCGCGGACGATCGAGCGGACCGCGCTGATCGACTTGAAGATCACGCGCCCATGTCGGGCCTGGAAGGCGCGGACCCGGTCCGGATCGTTGCTGATCAGGGTCGGCGGCGTGAGCAGCCCAGAGCGGCGGATGATCTGCGCCTGGAAGGGCTTCGAGAGGTTCGAGGCGCTGGCGCTGGCGCGGTTCATGACCAGGCAAGGCGCCACCTCGAGCCAGTCGCTCAGCGCGGCGTGGAACGCCGCCGAGCGCTCGATCTGGCGCCGGCGCGACGGGCCGGTTGGGCCGGGGCTGGTTCTCGGGCAGGTCGCCCGCGTCCATCAGGCGGACCAGGACGCCGGTCACCTGCTCGAGATCGGTCGCCTCGTCCCGGAACCGGAGCCGGCCCCGCGGGCGGCCGCCGATCATCTCGAGCTCGAGCTCGGCTTCCTGGCTCTGGCGCTGGTTAGCGACGAGGTGGCGCAGGCCCTGCCGTCGCGCCGCCGCGATCGCCAGTGCCAGCGGTGGCTCGGAGGGGATGCCGAGGAACAGGATCACGACCCGCTCCGCCCCTGCCCGGCCCGCCCTTCGAGCCAGTCGGCGACGGCCGCCGCCTCCGTGTCGTCGACCAGGCTCGGGCACACGGTCGCCGCGGACGCGAGCAAGGCGCCCGATGCCGCCCAGTCGAAGGCGACCTCCAAAAGGTCGCAGCCGAGACCAGCGGCGAGGCGCCGGCAGCCCGCCCAGGCCTCCTCGGGCGCATCGCCGGACGCCCGGTCGCCGACCACCAGCACCCGCCCGGCGGGTCGGTCCACCGGCTCGAGGTAGACGACCGGTTCGCGGCCGAGCAGCGAGACCGGCGTCGGCTCGCCGACGGGCAGGAGACTGTTGGTCGACCCGGGCGCGACCCGATAGGCCCACCAGTCGCGGCGCGGGCGCTCGCGGGCACTGGTCGCCATGGCCAGGCCGCGCGGCGCGAGGCCGGCGTCGGCGAACGCCGGGAGCCATTCGACCAGGCTCCGCTCGGGGCCGAACAAGGCGCGCGTGCTGACCGCATTGACGACCGGCGCAGCCAGTGACGCGAGCCAGCTCAGGACCAGGCTGTAGAGCTCGGTCTGGGCGTAGTCGCGGTCGGCCGTGCTCGCCCGGGCAAAGTGCGGCGCGTCGACCCGGCGCAGGCGGTTGAGCACCACGCTGATGCTGCGATCCTCGAGCCGGCGGCCATCGGCGAGCTCGACCAGCGTGCGCGCGCCGTCACCCTGGTCGTCCAGCCGATGCTCCCAGACCGGCGCCAGAGCGAGCGCATCGGCCGACACCAGCGCGACCGCGGCAGCACCGTGGCGCTGCGCGAGAAGCCGGTGGACGCGCAGCGCCGAAGGGTCGTCGGCATGGGCCAGCACCAGGAACATCGCGGGCCGGGAAGGTCCGGTGCTGGCCGCACGCCTCGGGCGGGTCAGCCGCGCGGCGGCAGCCGGCTGTCCATCAGCCGCTTGGCCTGGGCATCGCCCTCGAGCATCTGCGCCTGCAGCTGCTCGACGTCGCTCTCCCCGGTCAGCGCCCCCTGGCGCAGGTCCGGTCGCAGGTCGCCGCCGATGAACGGCTCCAGCCCGGCCACCGCCTGCTCGAGAGCGCCAACCCGCGCCGCCAGCTCATCGAGACCGGCATAGCCGGCCTGGGCGGCCGGCGTGCCGAAGCGCCCTTCGGTCAGCTTGTCGCCGATCTTCTCGGTCCGCGGGTCCTTGTCGAACTGGGCGGCCTTGTCGGTGATCGGCTTCTCGACCCGCTTCTCGCGCTGCAGGTCCTTCTCGAAGCGCTCCTTCTCCTTGAAAGTCTCCTTGAAGTCTCCTTGATCTCGAGCTTGTCCTTGCGCCACTCCTTGGCCTCGGCCTTTTCCTTGCGGATCTCCTTGGAATCCTTGAGATCCTTGGCGAGGTCCTTACCGCAGCTGACGGTCAGGCGCGCGGCCATCGCGCTGCCGCTCGGCCCGATGCTGGTGACCCCGACGCAGGTGTCGCTGCCGGCGTAGGAGCGCGAGCTCGGGGTCGAGCTGGCGTTGAAGGTGGTGTTGTTGGCACTGCCGGGGTACGGATCGCCTGGGTCGCCACGGTTGGCGCCGCTCTCCAGCTGCTTCTTGCCGTCGGCCTGCATCAGCGCGACCTTGGGGTGGCTCTCGTCGCTGTTGCTGCCGATGCTCTCGTCGATGTGCCAGATCAGGAGCCCGTCGCCGACCAGATCGCGATCGTAGAGCGTCTTCTGGCGGTTCTCGACCAGGAAGTATTCGGTGCTCGAGGCGCCATCCTTCCACAACCGGTAGACTTGGTGGCTGTTCTTGACGTCATCGATCGTGACCGTCTGATTGGTGGTCTGATTGACCACCGACACCCAGCCCTGGTTGGCCTTGCACCAGGCGGACGGGTGGCAGGGCACGTCGCCGCCGCCGTTCCAGCTGCCGCCGGCCATCAGGCAGAAGTTGCCGATGCCGCTCGACGAGTAGTCGGTGTCGTAGAGATCCGGGAACCCGAACAGCAGATGGCCGAGCTCATGGGCGCAGACGCCGATCCGCGCGTCCTCGGGCACCGTCAGGTACGGGTAGATCTGGATGCCGTCGGCATTGAGAGCGCCGCCCGCGAGCACCCATTTGTGCGACCAGATGTGGTTGACGTTGCCGGTGACCTCGGCGCCCGGGCCGGCGTGGACCACGATGAAGGCGTCGACGAAGCCGTTGTGGTCGTTGTCGTAGGGGCCGAAGTTGACGTCCGGGTTCGCTGCCTGGGCCGCATCGCGCGCCATGGTCCGGGCGTTCGGCAGCGCCGCTCCGGTGCCCGAATTGCCATGGGCGTAGGCCGCCATCGTCAGGGGCATGCGATAGGGTCCGACCACCTCGCCGGCGATCGTCACCAGCCCGTTGGTCGCCTCAGTGTAGTACTCGCGGACGCTGCCGTTGGGCAGGACCCCGGTCGAGAAGAACAGGTCGCGAAAGTGCTGCTGGGCTTGCTGGGGTGGACTGCCCATCGCCTTGTCGCTGAAATCGACCAGCACCACGATCACCCGCAGCGTCCCGCGCAGGGGCGCGCGCTCGAGGGCCACCGCGCGGGCCACCGAGGGTGGACTGCCGAGCGGCAGCAGGTCGCCCGGGATGATCAAACCGTCGTTGAAGCCGACCCGGGTCTCGGCCTGCAACCGCAGCATGGACCGGAAGCCCTCGCCGGCCCGCTTCCGGAGCCGCTCGAGCTCCTGCGTGATCTTGTCCTGCAGATCCGGGTGGGGTGCGACGCAGCAGCGTTCACCATCGTCGCTCGCGCGTGCCGCCGCGTAGATCCGGGCGATACCGCGCAGCAAATGACTGTCTGAAAGCCGTTCCATGGGGACCCTCCCTTCGAGGCCTTCAATATCTCAAGTGTAACGAATTTAGCACGATTGCGCGCAGTGGTCTATGCCTTTAGACCTGCATGAAGCCACTATCCCGAACCTGGGGTAGGGCGAGCGTCTGGTTGACCCGCGGTCCTCCCTCGCGATCACCCATTCGGCAGAAATTTCCATCATGACAAAGCGTTATCGAAGTTTACTCAGAAATGTCATCAGCGAGCCTACGCTCGTGCGCTGGCTCCTGGGTCTGCTTGCCTGCAACCTGCTGCTGATCGTCCTGCACGGCGCCTATTACGTCTGCGTGCGCCACGGCCTCGATGCCTGGCCGCGCGACCCGCGCTTCTCGCTGGATTCCAACGTCGGCTTCGGGCAGCTGTTCAGCTCGGCCCAGACGCTGCTCCTGATCGGCCTTCTGGTCCGGCTCGCGTGGCGAACGCGTGAGATGCTCTACCTCGTGTTCGGCGTGATCTTCCTGATCGTCCTGGTCGATGATGCCTTCGCCGTCAACCAGGTGTTGGGCCGGCTCGTGGTCCCGGCGCTCGGGCTCGTCGACCTGCCGCGCGTCAAGGCGGAGAGCCTGGGCGAGATGATCGCCTACGCGCTGGTCGCGGCGCCGCTGCTCGCCCTGGTCGCGGGCGCCTGTGCCCGCGGGACGCCCGAGCATCGGGCGGCGGGCCTCGGCTTCCTCGCGCTCGTGATCATGCTGGCCTTCTTCGCGACGGTCATGGACCTGGTCCATCTCGCTTTCATCAACTCGTTCTACGCCTCGCAGCTGGTGCTCGAGGTGACCGAGGAGGGCGGCGAGATGCTGGCCCAGAGCCTGGCGCTGATGCTGGCGCTGACGCTGGACCGCAGGCCTCCCGGCAGGGTACCCGATCGGCGCCGGGTCACGACCGCGGCAGCGGTCGGTCAGGGCAGCGCGTAGTTCGCGAGGCCGCGTTTTTCCAGGTACTTCTGGTGGTGCTCCTCGGCGCGCCAGAAGGACGAGAACGGCGTGATTTCGGTGACGACCGGGCGCTTGTAGCGGCCGGCCGCCTCGCGCTCCACCTTGGAGGCACGCGCGGCCGCCTCCTGCTCGGCGTCGTGGACGAAGATCACCGAGCGGTACTGGCTGCCGACGTCCGGCCCCTGGCGGTTCAGCTGGGTCGGATCGTGCGCGGCCCAGAACACGTCGAGCAGCTGCGGGTAAGTGACCTCGTCGGGGTCGTAGTCGACCTGGACGACCTCGGCATGGCCGGTCCGGCCGCTGCAGACCTGGTGGTAGGTCGGCCTGGCGAGAGGACCGCCGGCATAGCCGACCGCGGTCGAGCGCACCCCCGGCACGCGCGCGAACGCAGCCTCCACGCTCCAGAAACAACCTGCCCCGAAGGTCGCCGTCGCCATCACCTCTGCTCCTCTGGTTCCGCCCAACCGATACCGGGGTACTACCTTGGCGCCTTGGCTGGCGCCCTTCAAGAGCCACCCCGGCTGCGCGCCGATGTCCAAAATTTACCGTGGGTTAACCTCAACCGGTCGCGTCGTTTCGCATCCTATCGGTTGCCGCCGCTCTTCGTGAAGTTAAAGTCTGAGTTGCCAAGCCCATTTGCAAATTAAGATAAATGCGCTCAATATCGATACAAGTTGCCAGACCACACGGCAAGACATTGCGACTCGGAGAACACTGATGCGTCGATCGATGGCGATTACGGCCGGCCTCGGGATCGGGCTGATCAGCGCGGCTTCGGCCTGGGCCGACGCCGAGCGGCCTTCCCCGCAAATCCTCGTGCTCGGCCACCGTGCCGACGCCGCCCCGGCGCCGACCATCCTGCGCGGCTCGGTGGCCCAGCCCAAGGCCGCCGTGGCGGCCGAGACCGACTATGGCGCGCAAGTCGTGGGCGGGCGGCTGCTCTGGGTGATCGACCGCACGACCGGCGAGGTCCAGAGTTGCGTCAACTACCAGACTCCGACCGTCGGGCTCCGCGCAGTGCGCTGCACGACCGGCGATCTCGGCAACTACGGCCGGAACTTCGGCCGCAACTTCAGGCCGTGAGCCGCGTCCTGCGGGCGCTCGGGGCGGGCCGGCGACGCAGGACCAGCGTGGTCCAGATGCTGACGTCGATGCGCGCCTGGAGCACCAGCCGGTGGCGGCGGTGGGCCTCGAGCACCCGGAGCGCCTGGCGGTCGAGCAACCCGGCCAGCACCAGGGCGCCGCCCGGCGCCAGATGGCGGGCGGTCGCGCGCGCCAGCTCGCACAAAGGATCGGCCAGGATGTTGGCGACGATCAGCTCGTAGGGTCCGCCGGCGCGGACCAGCAGGTTGCGATAGCCCTCGCTCGCGAGCGCCCGGATCCGGTGCCCGACGCCGTTGGTCAGGGCGTTGGCGCGCGCCACCTCGACCGCGACCGGATCGTTGTCGACCGCGATCACCCGCGCCGGCCAGAGCTTGGCGGCGGCAATCGCGAGGATGCCGGAGCCGCAGCCGAGATCGAGAATGCGCCGGAACCGGCGCCGCCTGGCCAGGCGCTCGAGCGCCAGCAGGCAGCCCTGGGTCGAGGCATGCTCGCCCGAGCCGAACGCGAGCCCGGCATCGAGCCGGATCGGCAGCGTGCCCGCGGGCGGCCGCTCGTCGATATGGCTGCCATGCACCCAGAAGCAGCCGATCGGCTGCGCCGGGAAGCCCTCGGCGGTGCGCGCGAGCCAGTCGGTCGCCGCGACCGGCTGGACCGTGACGTCGATCCGGCTCAGGCCCGAGCGTTCGGCGAGTGGGGCAAGGCGCGCGGCCAGCGCCTCGCGCTCGGGCTCGGCGGGGTGCAACAGCTCGATCCGCCAGCGCGCGCCGCCATCGGCCGCGGGCTCCTCGAACGCCGCGACGCTGATCGCCTCTTCCTCCAGCGCATCCATGAACAGCGCCACCGCCGCCTGTGGCACCGCGAACCGGCTCTGCCAGAGCGGCGGCTCGGGCATGCGGCCGGGGAGCCTGCGCTCAGGCCGGGGCGACAAAGCTGTCGATCACCTTCTTGGTGCCCGCCTTGTCGAACGCGATCTCGAGCTTGTTGCCCTCGACCGCTGAGCACCCGGCCGTAGCCGAACTTCTCGTGGAAGATCCGCTGGCCGACCTCGAGCAGCTGGGTGCGCTTGGGCATCTCACTGGTCAGCACGCGCGCCTGGCCCTCGATCAAGGGCGCCTTGCCGGCCGCGCGCATACGCTGGAAGCCCGGGCCGCGGCCACCCGCGCGCAGATCGTCGAACCAGCCGCTCATCTGCGGCTCCGGCACCGACTGGCGCTGCAGGAACTCGGTGTGCGCGCTCGGCAGCTCCTCGATGAAGCGCGCCGGCAGGCTCGCCGCCCACTGATTGTAGACCCGCCGGTTGGCGGCATAGCAGACCGTCAGCATGCGTCTCGCCCGCGTGATCCCGACGTAGCCGAGCCGGCGCTCCTCCTCGAGCGCCTTTGCCCCGCCCTCGTCGATCGCCCTCTGGTTCGGAAACACCCCCTCCTCCCAGCCGGGCAGGAACACGGTGTCGAACTCGAGGCCCTTGGCGCTGTGCAGCGTCATCACCGTGACCATGTCGCCGGAGGGGTCGGAGGCATTGTCCATGACCAGGCCGACATGCTCGAGAAAACCCGCAAGCGTCTCGAACTCGTCGAGCGCGCGGACCAGCTCCTTCAGGTTCTCGAGCCGGCCCGGCGCCTCGACCGAGCGGTCCTCCTGCCACATCCGGACGTAGCCCGCCTCCTCGAGCACGGTCTCGGCGAGCTCGCGCGGCGGCACCCGCTCGGCGAGCTCGCGCCAGCGCTCGAAGTCGCGCAAGAGCCCGGTGAGCGTGGTCCGGAGCTTGGGGCGGAGCTCGTCGGTCGTGCACAACAGGCGCGCAGCCGCGACGACACTGGAGCCGGCATCGCGCGCGCTGCGCCGAAACAGCTGCAGGGTCGCGTCGCCAATGCCGCGCTTGGGCAGGTTCGCGATCCGCTCGAACGCCAGATCGTCGTCCGGCTGATGCACGACCCGCAGATACGCGATCGCGTCCCGGATCTCGGCGCGCTCGTAAAAGCGCGGGCCCCCGATCACCCGGTACGGCAGGCCGAGGTTGATGAAGCGCTCCTCGAAGGCGCGGGTCTGAAAACCCGCCCGGACCAGCACGGCGATGTCCTCGAGCTTGCCCTTGGCGCGCTGGTGGGCCTCGACCTCCTCGCCGACGAAGCGCGCCTCCTCCTCGTCGTCCCAAAGGCTCGCGATCCGCACGCGAGCACCCTGCTCGCCCTCGGTCCAAAGCGTCTTGCCGAGCCGCGAGCGGTTGTGCGCGATCAGGCCCGAGGCGGCGCCCAGGATATGCCCGGTCGAGCGGTAGTTGCGCTCCAGCCGGACCACCCTCGCCCCCGGAAAATCCTGCTCGAACCTCAGGATGTTTCCGACTTCGGCACCCCGCCAGCTGTAGATCGACTGGTCGTCGTCGCCGACGCAGGTGATATTTTTGTGGGTTTGGGCGAGCAGGCGCAGCCACAGATACTGGGCGACGTTGGTGTCCTGGTACTCGTCGACCAAGAGTGCTTTGAAACGCCGCTGATAGTCGGCGAGGATCTCCGGCTGCTCGTTGAACAGCGTCAGCCCGTGCAGCAGCAGATCACCGAAGTCGCAGGCGTTCAGCGTCAGCAGGCGTTCCTGATAGGCTCTGTAGAGCTCGCGCGTGCGTCCGAGCGCGAAGTCGCTGATCTCGCTTTCGGGAACGTTCGCAGCGGTCAGGCCGCGATCCTTGAAGCGCTCGATCAGCGCCAGCAGCACGCGCGGCGTCCAGCGCCGCGGATCGAGCTCGGCCGCCTCGACCACCTGCTTGACCAGCCGCAGCTGGTCGTCGGTATCGAGGATCGTGAAGTTGGGCTTGAGCCCGACCAGCTCGGCATGCCGGCGCAACAGGCGCGCGCCGAGCGCATGAAACGTCCCGAGCCAGAGCCCCTCGGCGCTCTGGCCGAGCAGCAGCGAGACGCGCAGCACCATCTCGCGCGCGGCCTTGTTGGTGAACGTCACCGCCAACACCTGATACGGCCGCGCCCGGCCGGTCAGCAGCAGATGCGCCAGCCGCGTGGTCAGCACCCGGGTTTTTCCCGTACCAGCACCCGCAAGCACCAAGAGCGGCCCGTCCGCGGCCTCGACCGCCGCCCGCTGCTCCGGGTTGAGCGCGTCCAGATAGCGCGCCGATGGCGCCGCCGCCGGCGCCGGCAGCTCCGCCGCCGTCACCATGTCTGCTTGATTCGTCATGGAACCCCTTGGACCCGCGGGCGACGGTGCCCGACCCGCGAGCCGTCCCCCAAGATGCGCCATTCAGCGCCCTGCGTCGACCCCCGCAGGATCAATTCGCCGCCCGGCCTCGCCCGTCCCTCGGTGGTCCGAGCCTTCGCACTCGCGTGCGCAACGGCGTGACCACCACGAACAAATCGCGCAGCCGAACTCCATGGTGGGCAACGACCGCAACCAGCCGCTCCAGCACCGCCCGGATGTCGCGCTGCGAGTAGCACACGAGAATGAGACCCGGGCACGCTCAAGCCGCGCTTCACGACCAAATCACCGAAGCCTTTGTCTTCCGGTGATGTTCATTGCGGGCCCGATCGAGAACTGCCCGATCGCCCGCATCCCGCCACTGGTCCCGTATTGCCAGCACATCGTGACCGGCGCGGCGCAGCCCCTCGACCAATCGAGCATCCAGACATTCGTCCGCAAGCAGTCTCATGCGGCTTCGGGCTGGCCGAATTCGATGTCCTCGTTGCGCAGATAGTCGGCGGCAAAACTGAGCGCGGCACGCACATCCTCGGGCGTGAGATGCGGATAGCCTTCGAACAGCTCGGTCATCGTGATCCCTTCACCGAGCTTTTCCAAAATCAGCTCGACCGTGATCCGGGTGCCCCTGATGGTTGGCTTGCCCATCATGATGTCTGGATCGGAGACGATCCGTTCGTGCCGGACCTGACCCATTGTCGCTCTCCACGCCATGGCGATCACCTGATCATGGGAAGTCCGGACCCGTGGCGCCAGCCGAGGTCCTCAGGCGCCGACCCGCACCGTGGTCTCGCCGAGGCCGGCGATGCGGTAGGTGATCTCGTCGCCGGGCTCGGGAAAACGGGTCCGAAGTGCGCTGCCGGTGATCACGATCTCGCCCGCCTGCATGCCGCGGCCGCGGGAGGCCAGCAGATTCGCGAGCCAGGCGAGGGATTCGAACGGGTGGCCCATGGCGGCGCCGGTCACGCCCCGATCGACCACCGCACCGTTCCAGAGCAGCTCGACCGGCGTCGTCTCGAGATCGAGGGCCTGCCAGTCCGCGACCTCCGGCCCGATCACGACGCCCCCGCACCAGCATTTGTCGGTCAGGATCGAGGCGGCATCGAGGTCGGTGTAGTCGGCACCCCGGTCCTCGATCAGCTCGAACGCCGGCATGCAGGTCGCGACCGCTGGCGTGACGTTGTCTCGGGTATAGGGCGCGCCTGCGGCCGGCAGGTCCCGGCCGAGCCGGAGGCCGAGCTCGAACTCGAGGCCGAGGTGCATGAAGTCGCCAAGCCCGAGCGTCGCCGGCGAGGTCTGGATCGTGCGCAAAAAGATCGCGCCGCCGGCCGGCTGGTCGACCCCGCAGAGCTCCTGGATCGGCTTCGAGGTGAGCGCGATCTTGTGGCCGCCGAGCTCGCCCCAGCCGGCGGCGGCGAACCGCCGGTGCACCTCGTCCTGCACATCATACGCCTCGGCGAGCGAGGCGGGCGCGAGCTCGCCCCGCAGCCGCTCGAACCGCGCCCGCCGCTCATGTGCCTCGAAGATGTGGTCCGCGATCCGCGCCACCTTCGCCCGATCGACCATCCTTCTCGCCTCCCCGGCCCGCCTGGAGCGCCATTCTGGCAGCTTCGGCGCGCCCGTGCATCTGTTCAGCCGGGCCCGAGCCAGAACAGCACCAGCGACACGGTCGCCACCGAGACCAGGCTCGAGAGCAGAATCGCGGACGCGCTCTCGGCCTGGCCGGCGTCGTAGCGGACCGCGAACAGATAGACGTTGACGCCGACCGGCAGCGACGCGATCAGGATCGCGACCTTGGCCCAGAGCGGCGGTACGTCGAAGACCCAGCGCGTCAGGCCGAGGACCAGCAGCGGATGGATCAGGAGCTTGAAGGTCGACATCAGCACGGCCGGCGCCAGCGCACCCTTGAGGCGATAGGCGCGCAGGCTCGCGCCGACCGAGAACAGCGCGCAGGGCACCGCCGCGCCGCCGATCAGTGCTGCCCAGCGCTCGACCACGCCCGGCAGCTTCAGACCCGCAAGGTTGGCCGCGATGCCGCCGACCAGGCCCCAGATGATCGGGTTGGTCGCCAGGCCACGGACGATCGAGACCGGCAGCTCCCGCAGCCCCGCGCCCGAGCCGCGGCCGACCTCGATCACCACCGTGATGCCGGTGAACAGCACCAGGCTGCGGGTCGCGATCAGCAGGAACAGCGGCAGCCCGGCCGCATCGCCAAGGCTCGTCAGCACGATCGGGATGCCGAGCAGCACCGCATTGTCGAACGAGCAGCCGAAGCCGATGATCGCCTGGCGCGCGAACAGGCCGCCGAAGCAGGCCCGGGCGATCACGGTGCCGGCGACGAAGGCGATCGCCGTGCCGAGGTAGTAGGACAAGAGATAACCCCAGGGGATCTGGTCGGGCAGCGCCGCGATCGCCATGCTGCGGAACAGCATGACCGGAATCGCGAAGTAGAACACGAACGCGGCCAGCGCCTGGGACGCGGCGGCATCGAAGACCCGGGTGAAGGTCGCGGCGTAGCCGAACGCCATCAGGCCGAAGATCGGCACGACGATGTCGACGATGGCAGTCAGCGGCGGACGTCCTCCGGGTCGAACGGGAGCAGGCGGAACGAGTATGCCGCGGCCCCGGACCGGCAACAATGGCCTGGCCGGGCATGACGGGTCGGAGGCTTGTGCTAGAACCGGTGGGTGAGCTTCGGCAGAAGGGAGATGGCGGATGATCGGACGCCAATGGCGGAGCGCGCTCCTGTCGCTGCTGGTCCTGACACCGGCGGTGGCGCTGGCGGCGAGCGCACCGGCGCCTCCGGGACCGCCGCAGGAGCCGAGCGTCGCCACGGTCGAGGGCGAGCTCGGCCATCCGGGCGGCGATCTTCGGATGCTGGTCGGCAGCAGTCGGGACACCCGCCTGCTCGTGGTCTACGGCTATGCCCGCCTGGTCGGCTATGACCGCAATCTCGAGCTGCAACCCGACATCGCCAAGGCGGTCGACGTCCTGGACGGGCGCGTCTTCACCTTCCACCTCCGCGAGGGCCACCGCTGGTCGGACGGGGCGCCGTTCACCACCGAGGATTTCCGCTACTGGTGGGAGGATATGGCCAACAACGTCCACCTCAGCCCGGTCGGACCGCCGCGCGAGCTGGTGGTCGACGGCGAGCTGCCCAAGGTCGAGATCCTGGACCCGCTGACCGTGCGCTATAGCTGGTCGAAGCCCAACCCGTTCTTCCTGCCGGCGTTGGCCGGCGCGCGCCCGCTGTTCATCTACGCGCCCGCGCACTACCTCGAGCAGTTCCACGAGAAATACGCCGATCCGGCCAAGCTCGCCCGGCTGGTCGCGGCGAACCGCGCCCGCGATTGGGCGCAGCTGCACGGCCGCCACGACGACATGTACCGCTTCGACAATCCGGACCTGCCGACGCTGCAGCCCTGGGTCATGCGCACGCGGGCGCCTGCGGAGCGTTTCATCGCCGAGCGCAACCCCTACTACCACCGGGTCGATCCCGCCGGCCAGCAGCTGCCCTACATCGACCGGGTGATCCTCGATGTGGTCGACGACAAGCTGATCCCGGTCAAGACCGGCGCCGGCGAGACCGACCTGCAGGCGCGCGGCCTGGTGTTCAAGGACTACACCTTCCTCAAGGAGAGCGAGCCGCACAGCCACCTCGAGACGATGCTCTGGCAGACCGCGCGCGGCGCCCATCTGGCGCTCTATCCGAACCTGAACGCAGCCGACCCCGAGTGGCGCAAGCTGTTTCGCGACGTCCGCTTCCGGCGCGCGCTGTCGCTCGGGATCAACCGCGACGACATCAATCAGACCTTCTATTTCGGCCTCGCGATCGGCGGCAACAACAGCGTCCTGCCGGCGAGCCCGCTCTATCGGCGGGAATATCGCTTCGCCTGGGCGAGCTTCGATCCGGCCACCGCCAACCGCCTGCTCGACGAGATCGGCCTGACCCGGCGCGACGATCGGGGCGCGCGCCTGCTGCCCGACGGCCGGCCGATGGACCTGATCATCGAGAGCGCCGGCGAAGGCACCGAGGAATCGGACGTGCTCCAGCTGGTGCGCGAGGACTGGGAGCAGCTCGGCATCCGCGCTTACGCCAAGCCCCTGCAGCGCCAGGTGCTGCGCAACCGGATCTTCGCCGGCGAGACCCTGATGACGATCTGGTTCGGGCTCGAGAACGGCATCCCGTCGGCCGACATGAGCCCCTACGAGTTCGCGCCGACCACCCAGCAGGAATACCAGTGGCCGAAGTGGGGCCAGTACTACGAGACCCGCGGCGAGGCGGGCCTGCCCCCGGACCTGCCCGAGGCCGAGCAGCTCCTCGACCTCTACAACGCCTGGCGGGTGAGCGGCAGCCACGAGGATCGGCGCGCGATCTGGCAGCAGATCCTCGAGATCTGGAGCCAGCAGGTCTACTCGATCGGCCTGATCGGCGCGGTCCCCCAACCGGTGGTCGTCAACCAGCGCCTGCGCAACGTCCCGGACAAGGCGATCTTCAACTGGGAACCGGGCGCCCAGTTCGGCATCTACCGCCCCGACACCTTCTGGTTCGCGGGCCGCGCCGAGTGACATGGCGAAGCCAGATGCGGCGGGTGCGCGGCGCCTTCCAGACCCGGGCCAGACCCGGGCCAGACCCGGGCCAAGCCATTGACAGCGGCGGCCGGAAAGCTTCACGAACCGTTCCCGGCACCGCTACGGCGGTCGCGCAACGCATCCCGTTGTTGAGTGCCGATGCCGGGCAAATATTGACCCGGCTGGCAAAGCGGGACGAGGTTCGATAAGTTCACACACGACGTGCATGTGAATCACCAAGGTCTCTCGACCGTGCGCCAATGCGGACCGGCGTCCAGCCGACCGACCAGCGCCTGCGCGGGCAGTCACGTAAGGCGGGGCCGGGGCGCCGCTGGCGCAGCTCGGCATGGACCCGGCCCGAGCCAGCGGCGCCGGCGCCCCTGGACACGAAACGACCGATCACCCAGATAGCCCTGCGGGTCGCCGTCGACACCGGCTCGATCCGGCGCCGGCCGAGCGTGACGAAGCTATGCGAGGAGCGTCCCGCCGTGCTATGCGCAGGTCGGTCGCCAACGATGGGACGGTGATCGCGTGTCTGTGAACGGCTCGTCCTCAGGTGCCGAAGCCCGCTGGCGACCAACCGTGGCGCCTGCGCCCGCGATCGCGCGGCCTAAACGCGCGGGCCGCGGTTTTCTCGCGCGCTTCAGCAAGCGTTCGGGACACGAGCTGCCGCGGACCGCGTTCGGCTTCATCGTGGCGTTCGGCCTGCCGCAGCAGGTGATGCTCCTGCTGCTGACCGTGGCCTCACTGCCGGTCTATTACGCCTCGCTCGATCTGCCCAAGCAGATCGTCGACAAGGCCCTCGGCGGCAAGGCGGCCGATTTTCCGCGCACCGTCAGCTTCGGCGGCATCGACCTCGGCAGCTATCCGCAGCTGCAGTACCTGGCCTTCCTGTCCGGACTGTTCCTGCTCACGGTGCTGATCAACGGCGGCTTCAAATACGCGATCAACGTCTACATGGGGCGGCTTGGCGAGGGCCTGCTGCGCCTGTTGCGCCAGGAGCTGCTGTCGCGCGTGCTGCGCTTCCCGCTGCCGCATTTCCGCAAGATCTCGCAGGGCGAGCTGATCGCCATGGTGACCGGCGAGGTCGAGGCGCTGGGGGGCTATTTCGGCAACGCCCTGGTCACGCCCGCGTTCCAGGGCGGCCTCCTGATCACGGCCTTGGGCTTCATCTTCGCCCAGGATCTGACCATGGGCATCGCCGCGATCGCGCTCTACCCGATCCAGGGCTGGCTGATCCCGAAGCTGCAGCGCCGGGTCAATCGCCTGGGCTACGCCCGCGTACGCGAGGTGCGCCACCTGTCGCAGCGCATCGGCGAGGTCACCAGCGTGATCGAGGCCGTGCACGTCAACTACGCCGACCAGATGCAGCTCGACACCTTCGCCGGCCACCTGTCGCGCATCCTGGATATCCGCTACGACATCTACAAGAAGAAGTTCTTCATCAAGTTTCTCAACAACTTCATCGCCCAGCTGACCCCGTTCTTCTTCCTGTCGATCGGCGGCTATCTGGTGCTGCGCGGCAGCCTGACGCTCGGCTCGCTGGTCGGCGTGCTGGCCGCCTACAAGGACCTGGCGCCGCCCTGGAAGGAGCTGCTCGACTTCTACCAGGGCCAGCAGGACGCCCGGATCAAGTACGACCAGCTGATCACCCAGTTCGACCCGGGCGGCCTGCGCCCGCCGTTCGTGACCGAGCTCGAGGCGGCCGTGCAGTTCGGCCCCGGCACCGCGGTCAGCGGCACGATCGAGACCCAGGACCTCGGGCTCGAGGAGGACGGGCTGGTCAACCTCGAGCAGCTGTCGCTGACGATCCCGGCCGGCCAGCACGTCGCCCTGATCGACGCCGACGGCGCCGCCAGCCATCTGCTCGCGCGCGCGCTCGCGCGCCTGGACGTGCCAGCCCGCGGCCGGCTGACCCTCGACGGCCAGGATCTCGGCCAGCTGCCGCGGGCGCTCTACACCCGCGCGCTCGCCTTCGTGGTGTCACCGGCGCGCCTGGTCCAGGGCACGGTCGCCGACAATCTCCGCATACTGCTCGGGCCCGACCTCGGCGAGGTCACCACCGACTCGGTGCTGGCGGCGATCGAGCAGGTCGAGCTCGGCGACGATCTGTTCCGCTTCGGCCTGCGCACGGTGATCGATCCGGCCGAGCATCCGGCCCTGGTCGAGGCGATCCTGGGCGCCCGCTCGCGCCTGCGCGAGCTGCTCACGACCGGCGACAACGCCGGCCTTGCGGAGCCGTTTGAGCGCGAACGCTACCTCGCCAACGCGACCATCGGCGAGAACCTCTTGTTCGGCGCGCCCTCGACCGCGGAGCTCGACGGCCGGGCGCTCGCGACCCACCCCTACGTCCGCCAGATCCTCAAGCAGACCGCGCTCGAGGAGCCGCTGATCGAGCTCGGCCGGACCGCCTGGCACAACCTCTCGGAGATCTTCGGCGACGTCCCGGTCCATCACCAGCTGGTGCTCGAGTTCAGCCCGATCCGACCCGAGGAGCTGACCCTCTACCGTCAGCAGCTGGCCGGGCTCGACAAGGCGCCGGGCGCCGCGCTCAGTGCCGAGCAGCGCCGGATGCTGCTCAACCTCGCGCTCAACCTGACCCCGGCCCGCGACCGCCTGGCCGAACTCTCCGAAGAGCTGACCGAAAAGCTCCTGGACGCGCGCCGGCGGTTCGTCGAGCAGCTGCCCGCCTCGATGACCGGCGCGATCGAGTTCTTCGACCCGGAGCGCTACCTGGTCCAGCTGAGCCTGCGCGACAACCTGGTGTTCGGTCGCATCCTCAGCCAGCAGGCGCGCGCCGCCGAGCGGATCGAGCAAGTCATCGGCACGCTCGCCGACGAGCAGGGCTTCCGCCGCCTGGTGCTCGAGGCCGGCTTCGACTACACGGTCGGCATCGGCGGCAGCCAGCTGAACCCCCAGCAGCGCCAGAAGCTGCTGCTCGCCTCGGCGGCCCTCCGCCGGGTCCGGATCCTGGTCGCCGACGCGCCGACCCGCGACCTCCACCGCGGCGCCGCGGCCACTGTGCTCGCCCGCCTGCTCGAGATCTATCGTGAGCGCACCGTGATCTGCGCCCTCGACGACGCCTCGCTCAGCCACCTGTTCGAGCGGGTGCTGGTTTTCGGCCACGGCCATCTGCTCGAGGACCGTGCGCCCGATGCCGCCCTCGACCCGGCGCCCGCCAGCCAGACATCGGCCGGCCCGGCGCCCGCCGCCGACGCGGCCGCAGCGCCAGCGATGCCCGAGATCGAGCGGCTGCCGGTCGCCTCCTGAGGGCTCGCCGCTCAAGCCTTTCCCGGTTTGATGAGGTCGGGTACGGCCGCCAAAACGGCGTCCAGGCCGCCGGCCTCGGCGGTGCCGATGGCGAGCCTGCGGTCCGCGCTCGCGTCCCGTCGACCGGTGGTGGGACGTCGCTCACTCGCCGAGCAGATGGAGCGTGATCCGGCGCTCGCGGCCGCGGGCGCGGTGCTCGAACAGGAAGATGCCCTGCCAGCGGCCGAGATCGGGCTGGCCGGCAACCACCGGGATCGACAGATGGGTCGCGGTCAGCGCCGCCCGGATGTGCGCCGGCATGTCGTCCGGCCCCTCCTGGGTGTGCGTGTAGTGACGGACGTCCTCCGCCACCAGCCTGCGGAAGAACGCGTTCATGTCGTCGAGGACGCGCGGGTCGGCGTTCTCCTGGATCATCAGCGAAGCCGAGGTATGATGGATGTAGACGGTCAGCAGCCCGTGCTCGATCCCCTGCGTCGCCACCCACGAGCGGACGCGATCGGTGATCTGGTAGAGCCGCTGACCGTCGGTCGTGAGGAGCAGATGGTCGAACCGCTGGCGCATGGTCTTTTGCCCGGGCCCTTCGATGGCCGCAGTCCGTCCTATCATGCGCCGGGCGGCTCGGCCATAAGACCGCGGTCGGGTCGGAGTCTCGGGAGCGACGAAGCATGACCGATGGGTAGCGCGGCGGGCGGGCTGAAGCGGCTCCACCCCTGGATCGGGGCGGCGGCCTTCGCGGTCGCGGCCGTCCTGATCTGGCGCACCTTGCACCGCTACAGCCTGCACGCGATCCTCGACTCGCTGAGCATGATCTCGCTGCGCCACCTGACGCTCGGGGCGGCCTGCGCGGCCGGCAGCTATCTCTGCCTGACCGGCTTCGATACGCTCGCCGTGCGCTACACCAGGAGCGACCTTCCCTATCGCAAGATCGCGCTCGCCTCGTTCACCGCGCTCTCGATCGGCCACACGCTCGGCTTCGCCGCGTTCAGCAGCGGCGCCGTGCGCTACCGGCTCTATGCCGGCTGGGGTCTGTCGGCGGGCGACGTCGGCCGGATCATCCTGTTTTGCGGCCTGACCGTCGGGCTCGGGCTGGCGACGCTCGGTGGCAGCGTGCTGCTGGTCCGGCACGAGCTGATCGCCGAGCTGTTCGGCGTGGGGCCGCGCGCCATGATCATCCTCGGGCTGGTGCTGCTGACCGTGGTCGCCACCTATCTGGCGCTCGCCGCCTTCGTGCATCGGCCGATCCGGATCCGCAACTTCGAGCTGCCGGTGCCGCCGCTCAAGCTGGCGCTCGGCCAGATCGTGCTCGGCACCCTCGACCCGCTGCTGGTCTCGGCGGTCCTCCATCAGATGCTCAAGGCCTCGGCGCACATCGGCTTCCTGCCGGTCGCGATGTGCTTCGTCGCGGCCAACGTCGCGGCGATCGTCTCGCACGTGCCGGGCGGCCTCGGGGTGATCGAGGCCGTGATCCTGTCGCTGGTGCCGGGCGCCAATGTGATCGGCGCCCTGGTCGCCTTCCGGGCGGTCTACTATCTGGTGCCGTTCGTGATCGGCAGCCTGCTGTTCGGCGCCACGGAGCTGTTGCGCCGGCAGCGCCGCGCGGTGGCCAACCCGGGCTGAAGCGCGCGCTTGTCAAACCGGAACGCCGGGTTCAGGTTCGGCGCGCCATGCAGCAGAGCCGCCAGGATCGGTCCGCGCCCGCCGCCGAGCCGTTCACGCTGACCGCCCCCGAGGCAGCCGCGGAGACCCTGTCCGGGCTGGTCGAGCGGGTCGTCTTCCACAATCCCGAGACCGGCTTTTGCGTGCTCCGGGTCAAGCTCGCCGATCAGCGCGAGCCCGCGGCCGTGGTCGGCGAATGCCCACAGGTCGCCCCCGGCGAGGTCGTGCGCGCCGAAGGCCAGTGGCAGACCAGCCCGAGCTTCGGCCTGCAGTTCCGCGCCCAGATCCTGAGCGTGGTGCCGCCGACCACGCTCGAAGGCATCGAGGCCTATCTCGGCTCCGGCATGATCAAGGGCATCGGCCGCGCGATGGCGGCGAAGCTGGTCCAGGCCTTTGGCGCTGCCGTGTTCGACGTGATCGAGCGCCAGCCCCAGCGGCTGCGCGAGATCCCGGGCATCGGCCAGGGGCTCGCCGAGCGGATCACCACGGCCTGGCGCGACCAGCGCGCGGTCCGCGACATCATGCTGTTTCTCCACTCGCATGGGCTCAGCCCCTTGCGGGCAGCGCGGATCTTCGAGGCCTACGGCGCGCGCGCGATCCAGCTGGTCAGGGCCAACCCCTACCGGCTCGCCCAGGAGATCCGCGGCATCGGCTTTGCGTCCGCCGACCAGCTCGCGGAGCGCCTCGGCATTCCCAAGGATTCGCCGTTCCGCCTGCGCGCCGGCCTCGGCTTCGTGCTCGAGGAGGCGCTCGGCCAAGGCCATTCCGGCCTGCCGCAGACCGAGCTGATCGAGCGCGCCGCCGAACTGCTGGGCGTTGATCCGGCAGCCCTGGAGGCGGTATCGGCCGGCGAGGTCGCCGCCGGCGCCCTCGTCGAGGACCCGGTCGAGGGCACGCCCTGCCTGTTCCTGCCATGGGTCCACCAAGCCGAGCGGGCGATCGCCGCCGGCCTGCGGCGCCTGGCCGGCGGCCAGCCGCCCTGGCAGATCGACGATGCCGACGCGCGGGTCGATGCCGTCGAGCGGACGCTGGCACTCCGGCTCGCCGAGGGCCAGCGCACGGCCTTGCGCATGGCGCTCACGACCAAGCTCTCGGTCATCACCGGCGGTCCCGGCACCGGCAAGACCACGCTGGTCGAGGCGATCATCGCGGGCCTCGCCAAGACCGGCGTCGAGGTCCAGCTGGCGGCGCCGACCGGGCGCGCGGCCAGGCGCCTCGGCGAGAGCACCGGGCGCGACGCCAAGACCCTGCACCGCCTGCTCGAGGCCGAGCCCGGGCGCGGCTTCCGGCGCGGCGCCGAGCGGCCGCTCACCTGCGACCTGCTGGTGGTCGACGAGATGTCGATGGTCGACGTGCCGCTGATGCAGGCGGTGCTGGCCGCGCTGCCGGATGCGGCAGCATTGCTTCTGGTCGGCGACGTCGATCAGCTGCCCTCGATCGGTCCCGGCCAGGTGCTGGCCGACCTGATCGCGTCCGCCCGCCTGCCGGTGGTCCGGCTCGAGCAGATCTTCCGCCAGGCGGCCGAGAGCCGGATCGTGCGCAACGCGCACCGGATCAACCGCGGCCTGCTGCCCGAGCTTGCGCGCGAGGCCGACGCGCTTTCCGATTTCTACGCGATCAAGGCCAAGGACCCGGTCGACGGCGCGAGGCTCGTGCTGGAGCTGGTGTCCGAACGAATCCCGGCCCGCTTCGGGGTCGACCGGGTCGAGGACATCCAGGTGCTCTGCCCGACCAACCGCGGCGAGCTCGGCGCCCGCCATCTGAACGAGACCCTGCAGGCGGCGCTCAACCCGGATGCGGCGGACAAGATCGAGCGCCGCGGCGTGACCTTCGCGCTCGGCGACAAGGTCATGCAGCTCGAGAACGACTACGAGCGCGAGGTCTACAACGGCGACCTCGGCCGGGTCGCGGCCATCGATCGAGCCCAGAGCCAGCTGCTGATCACGATCGACGGCCGCCCGCTCGCCTACGGTTTCGGCGAGCTCGACCGGCTGATGCCGGCCTACGCGATTACGGTCCACAAGGCGCAGGGCTCGGAATACCCGGTGGTCGTCCTGCCGCTTGCCCGCCAGCACGGCCGCATGCTGCGCCGCAACCTCGTCTACACCGCGATCACCCGCGCCAAGCGCCTGGTCGTGCTGGTGGTCGAGAGCGGCGCGCTCGAGCTCGCGATCGAGGGCCGCCCCGAGCCGCGGCGCTGGTCCAAGCTCTACGAGCTCCTGCAGGTGTGATCTACGCCCGCCGGCAACCGCTGCCAGGGAGTCCCACGGTCGCATGGACCACCCGAAGAAAGAGTTGACAACGCAAGAGTTAACGCCCGGTTAATGGCGCCTCGGGCGACCTCCCGGGGCACGCATCCGGGCCGGCGCCGGGCCGGTCACCACCTTGATCGCCCCCTTGCTCCTGGATCGACGACCCTTGGCTCTGGGAATTTCATGATGACCGATCGCGATCTCGAGCTTCGCCTGCTGACCGCCTGTGCGGTCGCGCGCGAGGCGGGCCATCTCGCCTACGACTATTTCACCAAGCGCGCCGAGCTCGACGTCGAGCACAAGAGCAGCGCCCAGGACCTGGTCAGCATCGCCGACCGCGAGGTCGAGGAGCTGATCCGGACCCGGCTCTCGGTCGCGTTCCCCGACGATCGCATGCTCGGCGAGGAAGGCGGCGGCGACGATGCCCTCGACGGCGATGCCGACCTGCTCGACGCCGACGAGGTTTTGCTCGACGAGCCCGAAGCGGGCGAGCAGACCGGCGCCGACGACCCGGGCGGCAAGAGTCCGAAAAAAGGGCTGTGGGTGATCGATCCGATCGACGGCACCGCCAATTTCCTGCGCGGCGTGCCCTACTGGTCGGTGGCGCTCGCCTATCTGGTCGAGGGTCGGCTCGAGATCGGCGTCACCTACGACCCGGTCCACGACGATCTGTTCTGGGCGCGCCGCGGTACCGGCGCCTATCGCAACGAGCGCGCGATCCGGGTCTCGGGCTGCACCGATCCAGGACGCGCGGTCCTCGGCTCGACCTTCACCTTCAAGATGAAGGCCGAAGACTATCTGGGCCTGATCGAAGGCATCCTCCGGGCCGGCGCCGACCACCGCCGGATGGGCTCGACCGCGCTGATGATGTGCCACGTCGCCGACGGCCGCCTCGATGGCTGCGCGACCCTCTACTGCAACTCCTGGGACGTGATCGGCGGCCTCCTGATCGTGCGCGAGGCGGGCGGGCAGGCCAGCGACTTCCTCGACGGTGCGACGCTGACGGAGCCCAACCGCGCCTTCGGCTGCACGCCGGAGCTGCGGGAGGTCATCGAAGGGCTGACCGGGCTGCACGCCGCGACGTAACGAGCGCGTGCGTCACGTCGCGGGATTTCTTCCGCAGCTGCCAGGTCGTCGGGACGGACCGGAGCCGGGCCCGGCCGCGAAACGCTCGAAAACCTCGACCAGGAGCTCGGGATAGGCAAAGCCGGTCATCGCGCCGTCGGCGCCGCGCGTGAGCTCGAGTGGATAGTCGGGCGCGCCGTTGCCGACCAGCGATCGAGGCTATGCTTTCCATGGACCCAACCTCGCAGATGCGCGCCTTCGGCTGCACGCCCGGCCTCACCGAGAGTGGTCGCCTCGAAGTCCATGCCGTCGATGAACCGCCGCAGCGCCTCGATATTGTCGAGGATGTCCTGGAGGCGCTGCCCGGGATCCTTAGAAGGCATGGATCGCATCGCGGAGGATGTTGCCCCGCAAGCGCGGCTTGAGATTGTTGCGATTGACGACATCGATGGGGCCATCCAGCGTATCGATGCCGAACAGCTCCGCGATGTACAGTTTGATCGCCGCATAATCGAACAACCCGATCGGCTTGTTCGGATCGAGGTCGATCAGGATGTCGACGTCGCTCGCCGCGCCGGCCTCGCCGCGGGCGACCGAGCCGAACACCGCGGCACGAGTGACGCCGCGCCGGCGCAGCTCCGGCTCGTGCGCCTTCAGGATCTGCAGCGCCTCGCTCAGCGAGTAGGTCGTCGCCATCATCGGCTCCAAACCGTCCAAGCCGGATATAGCACGATCCTCGAACGAGCGCAGGCTCGCCGCCGCCAGCGCAACCCCTTTGCAACCCAACCCGCGTAGGCTTTGATGCGATCGTCATCGGGGCGGCTTTGGCGGACTCGAGCGTCATGACCTACTGCGTCGGGATTTTGACCAGGCACGGGCTGGTGCTGGCCGCGGATTCGCGCACCAACGCTGGCGTCGATCACATCGCGACCGTGCGCAAGCTGGCGCTGTTCGAGCAGCCGGGCGAGCGTGTCATGGCGCTGCTGTCGGCCGGCAACCTCGCGACCACCCAGGCGGTGGTGACCCTTCTGACCCAGCGCCTGTCCGAAGAGGAGGGCCCGCACAACCTCTGGTCCGCGCGGACCATGTTCGATGGCGCGCGCATGGTCGGCGCCGTGCTCCGCGAGGTCCTGGAGCACGACGGCGAGCACGTCCAGGCGCACGGCGATCCCGGGGCGAGCTTCCTGTTCGCGGGCCAGATCAAGGGCGGCCGCCACCGGGTGTTCCAGATCTACACCGCCGGCAACTTCATCGAGGCGACCCCGGAGACGCCCTTCCTCCAGATCGGCGAGACGAAATACGGAAAACCGATCCTCGATCGGGTGATCAGCTACGACTCCGGCCTCGCCGAGGCCGCCAAATGCATCCTTTTGTCGTTCGATGCGACCATGCGCAGCAACCTGTCGGTCGCGCCGCCGATCGACCTGTTGTGCTACCCGGCAGGCAGCCTGTCCGCCGATCTGCGGATCGACATTCAGCAGGCCGATCCCTACTTCACGGCGCTGCGCTCCGGCTACGGCCAGGGCCTGCTCGATCTGTTCGACCACCTGCCCAATCCCGACTGGATCACCAGCGGCGACGCGGCGGCGACCCGCTCCGCTACGGCTTGACGCCGAGCAGCTCCAGGTCGATCAAGGGGCCATCGCCTCGTAGTCCGTGTCCTGCGGGTGCAGGTGGTCGCCCTGGTCGAAGTCCCCGCGGTGGGCTGGACCGAGATCCACCTGCTCCTAGTCCTGGTCCTAGATCACGTGGCTCACCCAAGGGGGGGTGGAAGCCGGCGCCAGGTGATAGCGGCGAACCGAGCGGAGGAGGAGCATGGCCATGACCGACGAGCTGGTCTTCTACACGAACCCGATGTCGCGCGGCCGGATGATCCGGTGGATGCTCGAGGAGGTCGGTCAACCCTATCGGACCGAGCTCCTCGACTACGGCACGACGATGAAGGCGCCCGAGTATCTGCGCATCAACCCGATGGGCAAGGTGCCGGCGCTTCGCCACGGCGAGACCGTGGTCACGGAGACCGCCGCCATCTGCTGTTATCTGGCCGATGTTTTTCCGGCAGCAGGCCTGGCACCGCCGCCAGGCGACCAGCTGCGGGGCCCGTACTACCGCTGGATGTTCTTCGCCGCCGGACCGCTGGAGGCGGCCGCGGTCAATGCCGCGCTCGGCGTTGCGGTGCCGGCCGAGCGCAAGGCCATGGTCGGCTACGGCGACCTTCCGGCCATGCTCTCGGCGATCGAGGATGCGCTCGCCGGCCACGACCATCTGGTCGGCGACCGGTTCAGCGCGGCCGACGTTTACGTCGGCTCCAACATCGGCTGGGGCATGCGCTTCGGCACGCTCGAGAAGCGCCCGGCGCTCGAGCGCTACTTCGAGCGCCTCATCACCCGACCGGCAGCCATTCGGGCGTGGCAGATCGACGGGGCGCCGCCGTCGAACACCAGCAAGCCCTCGTGACCCGGCTTCACGTCCCCAGCCGGTAGTAGCGGATGGCGTTGTCGTGGCACAGCGCCTGGCGCTCGGCCCGGGAAAATCCGGCCGTGATCTGGTCGAAGGCGCTCCAGAGCGCATCGTAGCTGCTCTGCAGCTTGTCGACCGGGAAGTTGGACGCGAACATCGAGCGCTCCGGCCCAAATATCTCGATCGTGTCGAGGACGAAGGGGCGGATCACCTCGGGCGTCCAGCCGTGGTGGAACATCGCGAGCCCCGAGACCTTGACGGCGACATTGGGTGCGGCAGCGAGCGTGCGCATGCCCTGGCGCCAGTTGTTGACGTAGTCCGGATCGCGCGAGCGCGGCATGCCGGTGTGGTTCAGGATCAGCTGGATGTTGGGGAAAGTGCGCGCGAGGTCGGCGGCGTCGGCCATCTGTTGCCAGTAGATCTGGAGGTCGAACGACAGTCCGTATTTCGCCAGCAAAGCATAGCCCTGGCGCCATTGGCGGTCGGTGAGCCAGTCGCCGCGCGAGGTCGCGCAATAGAGCGGCGCGCCGTCTTCGTAGTTCAGGAGAAAACGGATGCCGCGGACATTGGGATGGCGGGCGTGGGCTTCCAGCACCGCCTCGACCTTGGGGTCGGCGGGGTCGGCGAAGGCGACGATCGCGTGCGGGAAGCCGCCGGAGTTCGGCTGGTCGGCGATCTCCTGCAGCCAGGCGGTCTCGCGGACCGCGTCGGCGTGGTCGATCTCGGCCTGGAGGTGGACCGACTTCACGAGCTCCTGGTGGCGCGCGTCCTCGAGGAAATCGGCGAGGCGATAGCTCTGGCAGATCGGCGCGAGGTCGCCCGCGGGATGACGCGTCTGCGGACTGAGCCAGGGATAGCGGTTGGCCTCGAGGTCCCAGAGGTGGTGATGGGCGTCGACGATCTTCACGGCCGGGCCTATTCGAAGACGTGCTGCGAGGTGCGGTTCTTCTCGATCAAGCCCCAGTCGTAGCTGACCCCGAGGCCCGGGCCGTCCGGCACCGGGAAGCAGCCGTCGGCGCCGACATCCTCCAGAAGATCGCTGTAGCCGCAGGTGTAGACGGGCGGCATCGCGTTCGGCATGTCCGGGCCGACCAGGGCGAGCTCGTAGAAGTGGGTGTTGCGGATCGCGGCCATGCAGTGGCGGTGCGCCGGGCTCGAGGCGTGCAGCTGGATGTCGAGACCGAGCGCCTCGCAGAAATGCGCGATCTTCATGGCGCCGGTGATGCCCATGTCGTACTCGGGGTCGGCGTGGATCAGATCGCAGCCGCCCATGACCAGGAAGCTCGCCTTCTGCTCGAGGCCGCGGACGTGCTCGGTGATCAAAAGCGGTGTCTTCAGCTTTTCCCGTAACCGCTTGTGGCCGAAGGCGGAGACCGCCGCATCGCGATAGGGGTCCTCGTACCAGAAAAAACCCGCCTCGTCGCAGGCCCGGCCGACGTAGAGGGCGTCCATGAAGGTCCTGAGCTCGCAGGCGGGGTCGATCATCAGCGCCATGTCGTCGCCGACCCGCGCCCGCACGCCGAGCAGGTTCTTCGTCTCGCGCACCCGGTCGCCGTCGTGCCAGCCGTGGATCTTGAAGCCGGTGAAGCCCATCTCCCTGCAGGCTTCGGCGAAGTCCGCGAAGGCCTCCGGGCTGTCGAGGCCGCCCGGCTGGTCCTGGCCGTGGTAGGTGCTGGCGTAGGCTTTGATGCGCGTCCGGAAGCCGCCCAGCAGCCTCGCGACCGGGACGCCGTAGCGCTTGCCGGCGAGGTCCCAGAGCGCGATGTCGAGGGGCCCGTGGCCCATGTGGTCGTAGGCGCGCAGCTCGCGCTTCAGGTCGTCGTAGATCTGCTCGCGCATCTCCGGGTCGCGGCCGAGCAGGTGCGGGGCGAGCATCAGGCTCTGGGCCATCGCGGACGGCGTCCCGACCCAGTGGGTCACGTACTCGCCGAGCAGGCCGTCGTCGGTCCGGATCCGGACCGCGTAGCGGCTGGCCTTGACCTTGCTGCCCCTCTGGTAGACCCAGTTGCCGACGCCGGCCGCGCCGTGGACGGGCAGGCCGAGGTTCGGCACCTCGTAGGCGAAGGCGTGGATCTCGACCCGGTCGATCTTGCTCATGACGTCCCCCCAGCAGCTCCCCGCGGGCATTGAACACCAGCGGTGGCCCGCCTGGCAACCGACGCCATCGCCGAAGGGATCGCCGAAGGGCGGGAGACCTTGTCCGGCGCCCGGGGCAAGACTAGTCTATAGTTTCGACCAGAACGGAGCTCTGCTGATGGACAAGGTCAGCGCCTACGAGGCCAAGACCCACCTGCCCCGCCTGATCCGGGCGGCCGAGCGCGGCGAGAGCGTGATCATCACCCGCCACGGCAAGCCGGTCGCCCAGCTCGGCCCGGTTGCGGACCAGCGGCAGCGCGAAGACGTCACCGAAGTGATCGCACGCATGAAGCGCGCCCGGGCGCAGCGGGCGAGGGTAACGGTGGCGGAGGTCCTGTCGGCACGGGATGAAGGGCGCAAACCCTGATGAGCCTGGTGCTCGACTTGTCGATCGTCGGCTGTTGGTGCTTCCCGGATGAGGCCAACCCGATCGGGGATCTGGCCCTCGACCAGGTCAGTGCCGGGGCGGCGATCGCCCCGGTCCTCTGGTGGTTCGAGGTGCGCAATGTTCTCGTGGTCAACGAGCGCCGCGGCCGGATCGATCCTCCGGGCAGCGCTGTCTTCCTGATCGATCTCGCGCGGCTGCGGATCGTCCTCGACCGGGACCCCGATGGCGAGATGGTGCTGGCTCTGGCGCGGACCCATCGCCTGACCGTTTACGACGCCGCTTATCTCGAGCTGGCGCTGCGCATGGATGCGGCGCTGGCGACGCTGGACCGGAAGCTTGCCGCGGCCGCCCGCGCTGCCGGGGTGATGCTGGTCGGCACCTGAGGTGTCTGGACGAACTGGAGTAGCTGCCGTGCTCTGGAGCGAGGAGCGGATCCTGACCACCCATGCCGGCAGCCTGCCGCGGCCGCCCGAGCTGGTCCGGCTGTACGTGCGCCGGGCCGCGGGCGAGCCGGTCGATGCCGCCGCGATCGAGGCCGCCGGCCGCGCCGCGCTCGACTGGGTCGTGCCCAAGCAGATCGAGGCCGGGATCGACGTCGGCAACAATGGCGAGCAGCAGCGCGAGGGCTTTTTTCTGTACGTTCAGCGGCGGATGAGCGGCTTCGGCGGCAGCTGGCAGCGGCGCCAGCGCGGCGACGCGCTCCGCTACCCGGTGTTCCTGCGGATGCTCGAAGCGCAGCAGGCCGGCCGCCAGGCGGTCAGCAACTTCCGGCAGCCGAAGGCGATCGGCGCCGTGCGCTACCTCGACCCAGCCGCCGTGCACGCCGAATGCGCGGATTTCCGGGCAGCCCTCGATGCGAGCCGCGGCTTTCTCGAGCCCTTCATGACCGCGCCCTCGCCCGGCATCATCGCCGCCGCCATGCAGAACGAATATTACGACAGCGAGGAGGCTTACCTGGCGGCGCTGGCGGATGCGCTGAAGGTCGAGTACGAGGCGATCGTCGGCCACGGCTTTCTTTTGCAGCTCGACTGTCCGGACCTGGCTCTCGAACGCCACATCTCCTATCAGGACCGGCCGCTTTCCGACTTTCTCGGGTTCGTCGAACGGGTGGTGGCGGCGATCAATCGGGCGCTTGCGAACGTGCCGCGGGCGCGGGTCCGGCTGCACGTCTGCTGGGGCAACTACGAGGGCCCGCACGACCTCGACGTGCCGCTCGCCGAGATCCTGCCGATCATCCGGCAGGCGAGGGTCGGCGGCTTCGTGTTCCCGTTCGCCAACCCGCGCCACGCCCACGAGTACCACTGCTTCGATGGCGGCCGGGGCCTGGACGAGGACCAGGTCCTGGTTGCGGGCGTGATCGACACGCTGACCAACTTCGTCGAGCATCCGGAGGTGGTCGCCGAGCGGCTCGAGCGGGTCGCGCGCGCGATCGGCGATCCCAGACGCGTGCTGGCCGGCACCGACTGCGGCTTCGACACCTCGGCGGGCATGGGCCGGGTCGCCGAGGACGTGGTCTGGGCCAAGCTCGAGGCGCTCCGCGACGGCGCCCGGCTCGCGTCGGAGCGATTGTTCTAAGGCATCGGACACAAACTCCCTGGCCCGATACGGGATATCCTATCAGGGCGCCAACAATAAAGCGACAAAATGGTGGAAACTAGCAAAGCGTGCGATATCGGTATCGGGAAGGCTAAGCTGATCTGCAACATGCCACCGGATCAACGCCTCAAGTTCATCGCCGGGGGTCTACCGATCCTATTCAAGAGCGCGAAGAGCCTGGCCATGGCGTCGCAGGCATTGAAGCAATTCCCGCGCGAGGCGGAGATATTGCAACGGCATTGCGAGGAGGAATGCGCGAAGATCCTGATACTCGTCGACATCATCCGATGCCCGAAGAAAAGGGTCGCCGACCGCATCGGCCCGATGATGCGGTGGTTCTATAACCATCTGGCACGCCTTATCTATGCTGAGGCCCAGGGGTGGAAGCCGGTGGATGCTGGGCAGCTTCAGGAGTACATCGACGGCGCGCGACAGTCCCACTATCTCGAGGGCGAGTACGGCGAGTTCATAGTGCCGAACTGGGCACTGTTCGAGCGGGAGAGTTCGCTCTACGCCGACGTTGTAGTCGGCGAGGATGCCGAACCGATGTGGAACTCACCGGTGCAGGTATGGGAGGGAGATTGCCGCGGCGACTATCTGCCGACCGCATTCCGAGTCGTCGAGGCCCTCGAGACATTCGGCGTGTTCACCAGCGAAGGCCTCAAGATCATGGCCGAGGTCTGGGGGAAGCATGAGTTCGGTGGCGAGAGCGACGAGTCGTCCCTTCACCCTCTCGATCTCTACCGCGACTTGGCGAAAAGGCTGGAGGAAGCCGAGTTGATCACAGCGCACGCGACGAGCGACCACAAACGCAATCTCACCAATAACTGGCAACTTCCGATGTACAATATGGAGTTTGCCAAGATCTCGGTTCCCTTAGAGAGGCTGCGCGACGAGCGGGACGCCAACATCCCGTACGGTATATGATTCGTTGACTTTGCGGTCGTTGCGCGCGCCGCGGTCAATTTACCAGCACGCCCAGCGTGCCTCCCTCGCCGATCTCGACGGCCGGTCGGGCCCGTGATAGGCACGTCGGCTGTCAAGCCATCACGGAAAGCCCTCCGATGACCGTCGCCGCCGGCCGCGAGTTCCTGATGATCCCGGGGCCGACCACGGTGCCCGACGAGGTGCTGGCCGCGATGCATCGGCCGGCGATCGACATCTATTCGGGCGCGCTGATCGAGGTCACCACCAGTTGCCTCGCCGATCTGCGCGGGATCTTTCGCACCGACGGGCGGGTCTACGTCTACGCCGCCAACGGCCATGGCGCGTGGGAGGCGGCGCTGACCAACGTGCTCTCGCGCGGCGAGCTGGTGCTGGCGCTGGAGAGCGGCCGGTTCGCGCGCGCCTGGGGCGAGATGGCGGCGATGCTCGGCGTCGAGGTCGAGCTGCTGCCGGGCTCGCTGCGCCGGGCGGTCGATCCGGGAGCCCTCGAGGCGCGCCTGCGCGCCGATCCGGCCGGCATGATCAAGGCCATCCTGGCGGTGCAGGTCGACACCGCCTCGGGCGTGGTCAACGACATCAAGGCGCTGCGCCGGGCGATCGATGCCGCGGGTCACGGCGCGCTCTTGCTGGTCGATACGATCGCCTCGCTCGCGACGATGCCGTTCGAGATGGACGGCTGGGGCGTCGACGTCGCGGTCGCGGGCGCCCAGAAGGGCCTGATGACGCCGCCGGGCCTGGGGTTCGTCGCCGCCGGCGAACGGGCGTTGGCGGCGCACCGGGCGGCGGGGCTGCGCACGCTGTACTGGGACTGGACCGCGCGCGACGGGCCGGAGCACTATCAGACATACTGCGGCACACCGCCCGAGCATCTGATGTTCGGCCTGCGCCGGGCGCTCGACCTGCTGCTCGCCGAGGGTCTCGACGCCGCATTCCGGCGCCATTGCCTGCTGGCCGAGGCGGTGCGGCGCGCGGTGCTGGTGTGGGCCGAGGGCGGGGCGCTCGAGCTCAACATCGAGCGCCCGGAGGAGCGCGCCGATTCGGTCACCACCATCCTGCTTCACGGGCTCGAGCCCGAGACCCTGCGCGACTACTGCCGGCGGCACTGCGGCGTCGTGCTCGGGATCGGCATCGGCGAGCTCAGCGGGCGCGCCTTCCGGATCGGCCACATGGGCCACGTCAACGCGCCGATGATCATCGGCACGCTCGGCGCGGTCGAGATGGCGCTCGCGGCGCTCGCCGTACCCCACGGCCGGGGCGGCGTGCAGGCGGCGGTCGACTGGCTCGGGCAGTCGGTACCGGCCTGAACCTGGCGCGGCGCGCAGCGCTCCGGCTGTCGTGCAAGGCGATCATCGGCACGCCTCCAGGCCTGCGAGGCCAAGTCCTGCCGGCCTCCGCCTCGCGTTGCCTGCCCCGCGGCTGCCGGCTCAGGCGCCGTGGATGTAGTCCTGGAGCTGATGGGTCTCCGCCTCGAGCTCCTCGAGGCGGTGCTTGACCACGTCGCCGATGCTGATGATCCCGATCAGCTCGCCGTCCTTGACCACCGGCAGGTGGCGGAAGCGGCCGTCGGTCATGGTCTGCATCAGCTTCTCGAGCCCGTCCTCCGGAGAACCGGTCACGACCTCCGCCGTCATCAGCTCGGCGACCGTCATCTTCAGCAGCCCGGCGCCATAGTCCGCGAGGCCGCGCGCCAGATCGCGCTCGGAGATGATGCCGCACAGCCGGCCGTCCGGATCGGTGACCACGACCGCGCCGATCCGCTTCTGCTTGAGCAGGCTCGCGACGTCGGCGATCGTCGTCTCGGGCCGCGTACTGACCACCTGGCTGCCCTTGGCCGCGAGTATCTGGGCGATGAGCATGGCACTTGACCCCCTTGTCAGGTCCGACCACTGGCGCTCTCGCGCATTGCGCTAATTTACGATCTCACCAGAAACCCGCGATGACGTCCAGCGAATCGCGCCACAGCCCGCCGATCGATCCGAGCACGCGATCCGGTTGCACGCCGGCCGCTGCTTGATATACTGCGGCTTGAATGCAGCCTGGCTGTTTGCGGGCCAGGGAAGAACCGGCGGCAAGCCGATGCGGTTGTGCCCGGAGCTGGTCGCATGGAATTTGTCATCGTCAGATACCCGAGCAGCCGTCCGGTGTTCATGGACGGCCAGGACGCGGGTGTAACCTCGCGGATGCTGTTCGTGGAAGAAGGTCATCACGTCTTCGATCTGGGTGAGCCCGGGGACTACGAGCCGCCGGAGTTCGAGCGCGTGGTCACCGGCACCAGCGCCGTGGCGCCGCTTGAGCTCGCGTTCGTGCCGCGGAGCCCGGCCGCGGGAGGGCCGGCCTGATGGCGCGCTGGCGCTCGCGGCTCGTGGCGGCGTCGATCCTGGTCATCGGCGGCTGCGCCCAGTTCCCCGTCAACCCACCCCTCGAGCACTACGATCCCGGAGCCGGCTATCGCTTCGCCGATCTCAGCCACGCGCACAACTCAGACAGCCTGTTCGTCGTGCTGACCTTCTCCGGCGGCGGCACCAGGGCGGCCGCGCTGTCCTACGGCGTCCTCGAGGCGCTGCGCGCGACCCCGATCGTCTGGGAGGGCGAGCGGCGCTCCCTGCTCGATGAGGTCGACGTGATCTCGTCGGTGTCCGGCGGCAGCTTCACCGCCGCTTACTATGCCCTCGAGCGCGAGCGGACCTTCGACGACTTCGAGACCGCGTTCCTCAAGCGCAATGTCGAGGCCGGTCTCGCGAAGCAGCTGCTGTCGCCGGCCAACTGGTTCCGGCTGGCGTCGCCGAATTTCGATCGGATCGACCTGGCGGCGGAGTACTACGACCGCCAGGTCTTCGGCGGCGCCACCTATGCCGATCTGCTGCGGGACGGCCGCCGGCCGTTCGTCATCGTCAACGCTACCGACATGTCCCAGGGCGCAGGCTTTCCCCTGACCCAGGATCGGTTCGACCTGCTGTGCTCGGACCTCTCGAAGGTGCCGCTCGGCCGCGCCGTGGCGGCGTCCTCCGCCTTCCCGGTCTTGCTCAGCCCGCTGACCGTCAAGAACTACAGCGGTCAATGCGACTACCGACCGCCGCGCTGGATCGAAGAGGCGACCAAGGACTACGAAACCAACCCGCGCCGCTACTGGAAGGCCAGGCTCGCCGAGAGCTACGGGAACCCGGAGCGCGCCTACATCCACCTGCTGGACGGCGGGGTTGCCGACAACATCGGCCTGCGCGGGCCTCTGGAGGCGATCGCCTCCAACGACAGCCCGTGGAGCCTCGTCAATGCCATCAATCGCGGCGAAATCAAGAAGCTCGTGGTCATCATTGTCAACGCCAAGTCGGACCCGGATCTGAACTGGGACGAGAGCGGCCGGGCGCCGGGCGTCGTCGATGTCCTCAACACCGCGGCCGGGACCTCGATCGACAACTACTCCTTCGAGACGATCGATCTCCTCCGCCAGCAATTCAAGGACTACGAAGGCGCCGAGCGCCAGTACTCCGACTGCAAGAGCGTCCTCGGGCGCCAGTGCCCGGGAGCGGACATGCCGATCCCGCCGCCGCCCCATGCCGAATACTACCGGATCAACGTCGAGTTCGATGCCCTGAGCGATCCCGGGGAGCAGAGCTACTTCAAGAACCTGCCGACCTCGTTCAAGCTGCCGGCCGATGCGGTCGACCACCTGCGTGAGGTCGGCGGCCGCCTGCTGCGGCAATCGGACAGCTTCCAAAAGCTTGTCGGCAGCCTGCAATAGTTGCGTCCCGGGTCCACCCGCGGCACAAGTCCCACCGCAAAGCCATCAGGAGGCAGGCTCGGCATGATCATCGGCCTGGTCATCCACGTGCTTGCCGCGATCGTCTGGGTCGGCGGCATGTTCTTCGCCTATGTCGTGCTGCGACCGGTCGCGGCCGAGCTGGAACCGGGGCCGCGCCTCGCCCTCTGGCGGCAGGTGTTCGCGCGCTTCTTTCCCTGGGTGTGGGCGAGCATCGCAGGCCTGCTCGCGAGCGGCTATGGCATGCTGCTGTTCGGCCTCGGCGGCTTCGCCGGCGCTCCCCCGCACGTCAACGTCATGCAGACCATCGGCCTGATCATGATGGCGCTCTTCCTGCACCTCTACTTCGCCCCCTGGCGGCGCTTCCAGCGAGCCCTCGAGCAGGGCGATCCGGCCGCGGCCGCCCGCCAGCTCGGCCAGATCCGAACCATCGTCCTGATCAACCTCGTGCTCGGTCTGATCACCGCGGCGATCGGCGCCAGCGGCCGCTACTGGGGCTGAGCCGCCCCGACTTTGCCCGGGCTCACGTTCCAGTTCACATTTGCCTCGGAAACGAGTAAACTACGTTCCGAATCGCGCCGCCGCCACGAGAGACTGTCCCCTCAAGCGACCGACGCCGTTCGACCCGGGGTACCAGCCCTGCTCTACCGACGACCCAGAGAAGGCGCCTGCGCCGAGAGGAGTTCAGTCTATGCCCGTGGGTATCGTGAAGTGGTTCAACCCGACCAAGGGGTTCGGGTTCATTCAACCCGACAGCGGCGGCAAGGATGTGTTCGTCCACATCTCGGCAGTGCAGCGCGCAGGGCTCGAGAGCCTCGACGAGGGGCAGCGGATCGAGTTCCAGGTGGTGCCCGGCCGTGACGGACGGACCTCGGCCGACCAGCTGAAGGTGCCGAACGACTAAGCCGGCTTCGGGCGCTCGGTCCGCGCCCGGGCCTCGACCCGGGCGAGGGCATCGAGCGCATCCTGAAGGATGGCGGCAGCGGCGAGCGCGTCGAGGCGAGTCGGCGCGTTGTCGACCGCGTAGATTTGCCTGATCGGCCGCTTCCTCGGCGGCGAAGGTCGAGAGACGCTCGTCCCAGAGCAGGATCGGCAGGCCGAGTTCGCCGTCCAGTCGCTCGGCGAGCGCTCGCACCGACTGGCAACGTGGCCCCTCGCTGTCGTCCATATTGAGCGGCCAGCCGACCACCAGCGCGCCCGCCCGGCGTTCCCGGATCACCGCCTGCAGCTGCTCCAGATCCTTGAGCCAGCGTCGTCCGCCGGATCGTGGTGAGCGCGGTCGCGAGCCGCCAGCCGGCGTCGGCGCCGGCGACGCCGAGCGCGCGCTTGCTGACGTCGAGGGCGAGCAGGCCCGGTCGCCGGCGCGCTTCGGTCCGGGCCCGGCCCGGCGCGGCCGGGGGCGAGGCTGAGCCCGGCCAGCCAGGTCTCGAGGTTGCCTGCGATCGGCAAGGGGTGTAGCGTCCGCCGCGCTTTTTCCGCCGGTCGACGGGCTCGCGTGGCCTCGGCCGTGGTGCTGGGGGGACCATGGCAGATGTCGCTCGATGAGGCCACCGTCGCGCGGATCGCGCGTCTTGCCCGGATCGACGTGCCCGAGGCCGAGCGGGCGCCGCTCGCGGCTGAGCTGTCGCACATCCTGGAGTGGATCGAGCAGCTGAACGAGGTCGACACCGAGGGCGTGCCGCCGATGACCAGCGTGGTCGCGATGCGGCTTGCCTGGCGCGAGGACCGGGTCACCGACGGCGGCCGGCCCGAGGACATCCTGGGCAACGCCCCCGCCCGCCAGGACGGCTATTTCGTGGTCCCGAAGGTGGTCGAGTGAGCGGCCTGACACGGCTGACGCTGGCGGCGGCGCGCGCCGGCCTCAGGGCCAGGGACTTCTCGGCGCGCGAGCTGGCGCTTGCCCACATCCAGGCGATCGAGGCGGCGCGCGGCCTGAACGCCTTCATCACCGAGACGCCGGAGCGGGCGCTCGCGATGGCGGACGAGTCCGATCGCCGGCTCGCCCGCGGCGAGGCCCGCCCGCTCGAAGGCATCCCGCTCGCGATCAAGGATCTGTTCTGCACCGAGGGCGTCCGCACGACCGCCGGCTCGCACATCCTGGGCAGCTTCGTGCCGCCCTACGAATCGACCGTCACCGCCAATCTCTGGCGGGCGGGCGCGGTTCTGCTCGGCAAGACCAACCTGGACGAGTTCGCGATGGGATCGTCCAACGTCACCAGCTATTTCGGACCGGTCGTTAACCCATGGACTGAAGTCGGGGCCGACCAGCCTCTGGTCCCCGGCGGCAGCTCGGGCGGCTCGGCGGCGGCCGTGGCCGCGGAGCTTTGCCTGGGCGCCACCGGCACCGACACCGGCGGCTCGATCCGCCAGCCGGCGTCCTTCTGCGGCATCGTCGGCATGAAGCCGACCTACGGCCGCTGCTCGCGCTTCGGCATCGTCGCGTTCGCGAGCTCGCTCGACCAGGCGGGACCGCTCGCCCGCACGGTGCGGGATACAGCGACTCCTGCTGCAGCAGATGGCGGGCTACGATCCCAACGACAGCACCAGCGCCGAGGTGCCGCTGCCCGACCTCGAGGCCGCCATGACCGGCGATGTGCGCGGCCTCAGGGTCGGCATCCCCGAGGAGTATCGGATCGACGGCTCGCCGCCCGAGATCGAGGCGCTCTGGCGCCAGGGCGAGGCCTGGCTGCAGGCCGCGGGCTGCGAGATCCGCCCGGTCAGCCTGCCGCACAGCAAATACGCGCTGCCGGCCTACTACATCGTCAACCCGGCCGAGGCGTCCTCGAACCTCGCCCGCTACGACGGCATGCGCTACGGCTTGCGCGTCGAGGGCAAGGACCTGATCGACACCTACGCCAGGACGCGGGCCGCGGGCTTCGGCCAGGAGGTGCGACGGCGGGTCATGATCGGCACCTACGTGCTCTCGGCCGGCTACTACGACGCCTACTACCTCAAGGCGCAGCAGGTGCGCACCAGGATCCTCGACGAGTTCAAGGCGGCGTTCGAGCAGGTCGACCTGCTGCTGACGCCCGCGACCCCGAGTGCTGCCTTCCGGATCGGCGACAAGATGGACGATCCGGTCGCGATGTGGCTGAACGACGTGTTCACGGTGCCGGCCAACCTCGCGGGCCTGCCCGGGATCTCGGTGCCGGCCGGGCTGTCGGCGGACGGCCTGCCGCTCGGCCTGCAGCTG
This sequence comes from uncultured Alphaproteobacteria bacterium, assembly GCA_963757395.1. Classification (GTDB taxonomy): domain Bacteria; phylum Pseudomonadota; class Alphaproteobacteria; order Geminicoccales; family Geminicoccaceae; genus DATAOG01. Next base: position 191,697 of record CAVWRK010000013.1, on the reverse strand, counting down.
ATCGGCCGGCCGTTCGACGAGGCGACGGTGCTGCGCGCCGCGGGCGTGCTCGAGGAAGCCGCCGGCTTCGAGGCCAGGCCGCCCTACCTCGCCGCCGGAGCCTCTTCATGAGCGAGGCGTCCTCGCAGCAGGACCTGATCCAGGGCGCCACGGGGCCCTGGGAAATCGTGATCGGCCTCGAGGTCCACGCCCAGATCACGTCCAAGGCCAAGCTGTTCTCGGGGGCCTCGGCCGAGTTCGGCGGCGCCTGCCCAACCATCACGTCTCGCCGATCGATGCCGGCATGCCGGGCATGCTGCCCTCGGTCAACCGCGTCTGCATCGAGCAGGCGGTGCGCTCGGGCCTCGGGCTCGCGGCCGAGATCAACAAGGTGTCGGTGTTCGAGCGCAAGAACTACTTCTACCCCGACCTGCCGTGCGGCTATCAGATCTCGCAGTACGCGAGGCCGCTGGTCGGCCGCGGCGCGCTCACGATCGACCTCGAGGGCGGCCGCAGCGTGGCGATCGGCATCACGCGCCTGCACGTCGAGATGGACGCCGGCAAGAGCCTGCACGACCAGCGCCCGGATGCGACGCTGGTCGATCTCAACCGCTCGGGCGTGGCGCTGATGGAGATCGTCTCCGAGCCCGACCTGCGCTCGGCCGAGCAGGCGGTCCTCTACATGCGCAAGCTGCGCTCGATCCTGCGCTATCTCGGCACCTGCGATGGCAACATGGAGGAAGGCTCGCTGCGCTGCGATGCCAACGTCTCGGTCCGCCGGCCGGGCGCTGCGCTCGGCACCCGCACCGAGATCAAGAACCTGAACTCGATGCGCTTCGTCGGCCGCGCGATCGACTACGAGGCGAGGCGCCAGGTCGAGCTGCTCGAGGCGGGCGGCAGGGTCGAGCAGGAGACCCGCCTGTTCGATGCCGCCAAGGGCGAAACCCGGCCGATGCGCACCAAGGAGGAGGCGCACGACTATCGCTATTTCCCGGATCCCGACCTGTTGCCGCTCGAGCTCGAAGACGCCTTCATCGAAAAAATCCGGGCCGAGCTCCCCGAGCTCCCGGATGCCAAGAAGGCGCGCTTCATCGCCGACTACGGGCTTTCGGCCTACGATGCCGAGGTGCTGGTCGCCGAGCGGGCTTCCGCCGATTATTTCGAGGAAGCCGCCAAGGGCCGCGATTCCAAGCTGGTCGCCAACTGGGTGATCACCGAGCTGTTCGGCGCGCTCAACCGGGCCGGCCGCGACATCGCACGCTCACCGATCACGCCCGAGCGCCTGGGCGAGCTGGTCGACCTGATCCAGGCCGGCACGATCTCCGGCCGGATCGCCAAGGACGTTTTTGCCGACATGCTGGAGAGCGGCGAGGACCCGGCGTCGATCATAGAGAAAAAGGGCCTGAAGCAGATCTCGGATACCGGCGCGCTCGAGAAAATCATCGACGAGCTGATCGCCGCCAACCCCGGCCAGGTCGAGAGTTACCGGAAAAACCCGAAGGCGCTCGGCTGGTTCGTCGGCCAGGTCATGCGCCAGACCCAGGGCCAGGCCAACCCGCAGCTGGTCAACCAGGTGCTGAGGCAGAAGCTCGGAGGCTGACCGCCATGACCTTAGCCGTCCGCCTGCCGCCGGAGATCGAACAACGCCTGCAATCGCTTGCCGCGAAGACCGGCCGTAGCAAGGCCTCCTATGCGCGCGAGGCGATCGTTCGTTACCTCGAGGACCTCGAGGACGAGGAGCTCGCCCTCGAGCGGCTCCAAGCCCCTGACCAGCACTGGACGCTCAACGAGCTGGAGCGCGGGGTCGACGTAGCCGGCCGAGCCGATTTGCGCTTCGCGTGCTTCGAAGAATGGGCTTCTGAGGCAGATACCGTAGGATATCTTTCTCTCTGAAGCACCAAATTCGATCGGGCCTATCTATGAGGACCAGGACCTGGCAATTCATCCCACGTTCTGCCATCGATTATCCGCCCAGCCTTCTTTTTGTTAGCTCCACCCCACTGCTTGAAATGGAAAGCGATCTTCTGTCTGATACACTGGTCACGGATCGAGCGCACCCATTCTCGGTCCATAGGGCGAGCGCTTGGCCCACTCTCGCCACCCACTATGACCCAATCAATATTTCTAAGATCCAGGTTATCCAACGGTCCCAGCAACGGTTCAAGGCTTACGAATTTAATTTTTGCCGCCGTCTTCTCGAGACATTGAATCCTAGATGTATATTTGCTATTCTCGACGCTGACTCCCATCCATACATTTTCCGGCCAAGAAAGGTTTAATCCTAACTTCATGAGACGATCTGCTCTCTTCGTCAATATTTGATACGTATGCTGTGGAGTTCCTCTTGCTGTCGACAATACTTTTTCAATGAATGCAATAGGTACATCCTCGTGGAATAGATCCGACATGCTATTTACAAAAATAAACCGACCTCTTTTCCAGAACCGTGGCGCGTCAAGTGACGTCTCATCGAGCACTATTTTCCCATTCCACTTCGCCCGTCCGCCCGACCTTCGCGTCGTACCGACGTATTTTTTTTGCCCCATCCGAGCGAGTTGTGCCGCAAGACGCATCGCGTAGCAATTCGTGCAACCAGGTGAGAGCACGGTACACCCGGCAACCGGGTTCCAGGTGGCTTCGGTCCACTCGATGTTTGACTTACTGCCCATGCCCTCCTCCCGCAGCCGGGAATGTGATCACCACGCTGTCCGCGAGCGTCACAACCCCATTTCGCCTCGGCCGCCTCTCCGCCGGCGGCTCACATATAATTTTACCTTTTGCTTCCAGTGAGACAAGAACCGCCTTATAGTTCCGCTTAATAAAAGGCCTATCTACATGATGATTAATGTACACCTCCCCCATCGTGCGCGCCTGACCAGCAAACGCTCGCAGCAGAAGACCCTCAAGCTGATCAAGCGGTCGCGCCAGCTCAAAGAGTAGAGGCATGGTGTGATCCGCCAAGCAATATGTAAAGGACGGCACTCCCTGGTTTGTCATAGAGCTTGCATTCGCCATGATATCTTTCATGATCTCATAGCCCTTGGCTGACTTCGAAACAAAAATCAGGTAGTGACTAGTTCTTGTTCCAGCTTCGTTGTGCGCCTTGAAACGACCATCAACCCAGTGGGAGGAAGAGACCACCCGAGCAATTGTCGATTGGACTCGGAAGCTGACGAGCGGCTTTGACGGGCGACCGCCAGGGCTGAAGCCTCGTGACAAAGGTCGCCTTGGGCGGCTGAGCGATCCGGCAGGCCGTAACGCGAGTGAACGCCGAGCAGGCCTCGAAACGAACGATGTGGACGCCGACCCGACAACGAAGCGGGGAAGGCTCCCAGGCGTGGGGAAGCAATCGATACGCGCACCCGCGCCGTCCACCGGGGTAGTGGCGATGGCATGTCGGAGAAGGGTTGATGGAAGACAAGGGAGGCCCGGAGCTGTCGGGATCGCGACCCGAACATCGCCATGGGCGATGGGCAGTCCGGGCGTCGGAGGGGGCCATAGTACCGACGAAGTCGGGTAACGCCGATGGAGGGAAGGGCCCCTGCTTCTGGTGCGCTTTCGAAGGAACTGAGGATGGGTGATTGGCGATGAGCCTGAAAACACCGATGAAGATCCGGATGCTCCAGAGGAAGCTCTATGCGAAGGCCAAGGCGGAACCGGGCTTCCGCTTCTACCTGCTCTACGACAAGGTGTACCGCGAGGACGTCCTGTTGCACGCCTATGCCGTGGCGCGAGCCAACCAAGGGGCACCTGGCGTTGACGGGCAGACCTTCGAGGCCATCGAGGTCGCGGGGCTGGCGCAGTGGTTGGCCGGTCTAAGGGAAGAGCTGAAGGGGAGGACCTACAAGCCGCAGCCGGTGCGACGGGTGATGATCCCGAAACCCGGAGGCGGGGAACGACCGCTCGGCATCCCCACGATCCGCGATCGCGTGGTGCAGACGGCCGCCAAAATGGTCCTCGAGCCGATCTTCGAGGCTGATCTGGCTCCTGAAGCCTATGGCTATCGGCCACGGCGAAGTGCCGTCGATGCCGTACGGCGAGTGCATCAGCTGCTCAAGGAGGGGTACACTGACGTCGTAGACGCGGATCTCGCCAAGTATTTCGACACGATCCCGCACGCTGCGCTCATGCAGTGCATCGCACGGCGCATCGTCGATCGTGACATCCTTCGCCTGGTCAAGGCATGGTTGAAAGTTCCCGCCGAAGAGACAGGCGAGGATGGTAGAACGCGACTTGTAGGTGGCAAGCGAGTGGTTAGCGGCACGCCGCAAGGTGGCGTCGTCTCACCTCTGCTCGCCAACATCTACATGAATCGCTTTCTGAAATACTGGAGAGGAAGCGGCCAAAGCGAGCGCCTGCGCGCGCACGTCGTCGCCTACGCGGACGATCTGGTGATCCTAAGCCGCGGCAGCGCGGCTCAAGCACTGGAGGTTCTGGGGAACGCGATGACGCGGCTCGGGCTGTCGGTCAACGAGGCCAAAACCGCGATACGGGCTGCCCGCCAAGAGCGGTTCGATTTTCTCGGGTACAGCTTTGGCTTGCACTGGCACCGCGCCAACGGCGATCGGTTTCTTGGCGCCAGCCCCTCGAAGAGAAGCATCCTTCGGGTCCAGGACAAGGTTCGGAAGATTTTCCAGCCCAGCAATCCCGGAACCTGGCAGGACATCAGGGACAGGCTCAATCACGTTTTGCGTGGTTGGTCCGTGTACTTCGCCTACGGATCTGTCGCCTATGCCCACCGGGCGGTGAACTGGCACGTCGAGAACCGCGTCCGGGGCTTCCTGCAACGCCGTCACCAACTCCCGTCGCGGGGAACCCGACAATTCCCACGAAGCCGGATCTTCGGCGAGTTGGGGGTGCATCGCATCAGTCGGTCGGTACCGGACGGCGCGCCGCATGCCTTTGCGTGAAACCAGTCGGAGAGCCGGTAGCCGGAAAACGGCACGCCCGGTTCGATGAGCGGGGACGGGAAACGGGGCCATGCCCGGTCGGACTGCGGGGGCAGCGCGAAAGCGTCGCCAATCACCCACCGACTTGCTAACGCCGCCGCGCCCGTCCTCGACTCTACCTTGAAGCAAAATGGCAAGACGTAGCGTCCGCCCATGTCCTTGAAGGCGGATGATATCTCCTCTACGATAGCGAGCTCACGTCCCTCAGGAGCCATCCCACCGAGTTTATCTCTGAGTTGGGTTGCTCTCTCCGCGCCAAAAAGGCTATCATGTGTTCTCGGACGGTCGGGTTATGCAGCCCAGGGTTGATGCGATTGTAGTTAAAGAAAACAATAGAATCACAACCCCAGTTCTTTAAAAGAGAGGCAACGAGGCGTAGCGATAGGCCTTTGTAACCCCATGGATCAATGAAGGATAGAGTGGGAAATAATTTAATCGTCTCAAAAAGTTCGGCAATTTGGCTGCCAACTTCCTCGTTGTACAACTGTGGCGCAAATCTCAACTCCGTTATTCCAGGTATTTGCGTTATCAGCTCGCGCAACGTCTGGGCGTTGTCGCTATTCTTGTCATTGAAGATTGTGACAAGATGCTGAGATAGGAAGTCGTCGCCGATCGCATTCTGAAGTACCATGAGGGGCACCGAGGCGGTGCCGTCCTTGTAGCGCCCGGGACCGGCGAAAAGGTCGACATAGGCGATGCGCCCGTTCCGGGCTCCCACCGTCGGCCGCATGACGCGTGCCCACGCGCGAAGGTACTTGTCGACGAGTTCCGCCTTGATGCGAGACTCGTCAGTTCGCTCTTCGAAAAAGCGCTCGCCAGACATTGAGAATGCACTTCCCAAAGGGGACTGCGTTCGCCTACTGCGCGAATGCCGCGCTGGTCAAGGAAAATATCAGGCAAGCAGCTCGGGGCGTGCTGGCGAAAACGGCGTCGGCGGCATCACCCGCCCGACGCGTAACCTCGAGAACGCCGACGAGATTATTTCACCGAGTGGGAGGGAACGCCGCCGCGAGCGGCTGGTGGGAGCGGCGACGGGGTGTGGCCCGGGCAACCAACTGGATGGCGACAAACCCGTCCGGCTGTCCTATGGTGGCGTCATGGCCGACGCTCTTCCGTCCGATCTCACCCAGACCGTGGCTCGTCTCGAGGCGCGGCGGCTGGAGCTCGAGCAGCTGACCGCGAGCCATCACGCCGAGGCGCGCCCGGTCGAGCTCGACCCGACCCGGGCTGGCCGCCTGACGCGCATGGACGAGCTGCAGGCGCAGCAGATGGCCGCGGCGACCGAGCGCCGTCGGCAGATCGAGCTCGACCGGATCGATGCCGCGCTGCGCCGGATCGCGAGCGGCGACTACGGCTTTTGCGCCCGCTGCGGCGAAGACATCGGCCTCGAGCGCCTCGAGTTCGACCCGACCACGCCGCTCTGCATCGCCTGCGCCCGCGCCGGCGAGCGCTGAGGTTTTCCCACGCTGTCGCGCTCGCCGAGGGTCGCCAGAATCTCCCGTTGGACATCGACGTAGCCGTCGGCCTGCACGGCGATTTTTGATTCGAGCAGCCGGTGCGCCGCCGGCAGGGCGTGGAACGGCAGCGCCGGGTGGGCGTGATGCTCGGCGTGGTAGGGCATGTTCCAGGCGAGCCGCCGGATCAGGCCTGTGCTGCGGGTCGTCCGCGAGTTCTCGAGCATCGCCGGCACCAGCGGGCAGCCCGTGTGCTCGGCGAGCAGATACATCCGCAGGAACGGCTGGCCGAGCAGCGCCGGCGCGACCCAGAAGACCAGCAGCGCGTCGCTGCTCGCGAACGCCGAGCCGAGCGCCAGCCCCGCATAGATCGCGAGCAGCAGGCGCGCCTCGCGAACGATCCGCGGCCGGGCATGGGGGGCGATGAACGGCTCCCCTACCCGCCCCAGCGCATGGCGGACGGTGGTCGCGATCCGCTCGCGCCAGTAGGGCAGGCCCGAGACCTGCCAGAGATAAGCGCCAACGGTTGCGGGCTTGGGTGTGGCGAGCTCCGGATCGCGCGCCGGGTCCTGCGTGTAGCGATGGTGGGTAAGGTGGAAACAACGGAAATAGTCGGGCGGCAGCAGGACGACCGCGCCGCAGGCCAGCCCGATCGCATCGTTGAGCCGGCGGCTGCGAAAGGCGGTGCGGTGGATCGTCTCATGCAGCGGCGCGAACAGGAACACCACCAGGATGCCGTACGGCAGCATCGCCGGCAGGAGCCAGGGTGAGCCCCTCGCGATCGCGACCAGGGTGCCTGCCGCGAGCAGCGCGACCAGGTGCAGGCCGAGCTGGCCGAGCCCGCTGAGATCGGAGCGGGCCGCGAGGCCGAGCAGCGCCGCGCGCTCGCCGGCGCCCGCCGTGGCGGTCGCGTAGATCGCGTCACGTCCCGCGCGCATGGCCGTCAATCTAGCACATTCGGGCTTGACGTCAGCGGCGTAAGCGTGTCGAAGGCCTGCCAAGACCGCAGGGTCGCTGGCCGGTCGAAACCGGATCAACGGGAGCCATCGTCCATGCATCGTACCCTCCGCCTGCTCGGGAGCCTCGTTTTCGCCATGACCCTTTCCGGCGCCGCCAGTGGCCAAGACCTCGAGAACACCCTCTATCTCGACCTCGCCGCCGGCCGGGTGGTGATCGAGCTGCGCCCGGACCTCGCGCCCAAGCACGTGGCCCGGATCAAGGAGCTGACGCGCGAGGGCTTTTACGACGGCATCGTCTTCCACCGGGTGATCGCGGGCTTCATGGCTCAGACCGGCGATCCGACCGGCACCGGCCGCGGCGGCTCCGACAAGCCCGACCTGCCGGCCGAGTTCTCGAACGAGCCGTTCGTGCGCGGCACGATCGGCATGGCCCGGACCTCCGATCCGAACAGCGCCAACAGCCAGTTCTTCATCATGTTCGCGCCGGGGCCGTTCCTGAACGGCCAATACACGGTCTGGGGCCAGGTGGTCGACGGCATGCAGTACGTCGATCAGCTGGCCAAGGGCGAGCCGCCGCGCAACCCGGACAAGATCATCAAGATGCAGGTCGCGGCCGACGCCGGCCAGTGACGGGCCGCTGCCCGTTCAGCGCCGGAGGCGCCGCTCGAGATACTCCTTGAGCGCGACCGCATTGTTGCGCTCGCCGTCCCGGGCGGCAAAGACCAGGGTCACGCAGCCTTCGTTGGCCCGCCGGACGAGCTCCTCGATCGCCGGCCCCTGCCCCGCGAGCTCGGCGAAGTAGCGCTCGCGGAATTTTTCCCATTTTTCCGGGTCGTGGGCGAACCACTTCCGCAGCGCCGTGCTCGGAGCCAGGTCCCTGAGCCAGGCATCGAGCTCGAGCGCGTCCTTGGTGATGCCGCGCGGCCAGATCCGGTCGACGAGCACCCGATAGCCGTCGCCCTCGGCCGGCGGGTCGTAGACGCGCTTCAGCCCGATCGACATGCGACCACGAACAGCCGGCGGAACGGGAACAGCGTGCGGCCGTCCGGCCGCTTGGGATAGGCCGACCGCAGGCGCTCTCGATAGTCTGCCTCGAACGCGCGCAGCTCCTCGGCATCGAGCTCGGCCTGCACGGGCCGCAGCGCCGTGCTCCGCGTCCAGCGCAGCACCGGATCGTCGCCCTCCAGAACCTGCAGATACTCGGTCTCCCAGATGTCGAGGCGGGCGGCGAGAGGCGTCAGGAGGTCGTGATACCAGGCGGGTGTTCCGACCGGCTCCCGGAGCAGGACCGGCCGCAACCGCTTGGCCCAGGGCCCGGCGTCGGCGACCGCGCGCAAGAGGACGTGCGAGGGCGAGCCGAAATTGCGCGGCATCTGCACCGCGAGCACGCCGCCCGGCGCCAGGTGATCGAACAGGCGCGGCAGCAGGCGCGCGTGGTCGGGCAGCCATTGCAGCGCCGCGTTCGAGAAGAGAACATCGAAGGGGGCAGCCGGCGTCCATGTGGCGATGTCGCTCTCGGCCCAGCCCGCCCGGATGCCGCTTGCGCGCGCCTTCGCCAGCATCTCGGCCGAGTTGTCGACGCCCACCACCTCCGCCTCGGGCCAGCGCGCCACGAGCAACCCGGTCGAGTTCCCGGGGCCGCACCCCAGGTCCGCGACCCGCGCCGGCGCACTCAGCGCCACCCGCGCCAGCAGATCGATCGCCGGCCGCGTCCGGTGGTCGCCAAAGTTCAGATAACGCTCGGGGTTCCAGCTCATGCGAGCGCCGTCACGCGGTCGGCGAGGGACGTGCCGCGTACGCGCTCGATCAGCCGCCGATCGGCCGTGATCAGGGGCACCCGCTCGGCCTCGGCGAGCGCCAGATAGAGGCAGTCGTAGACCGGATGATCGAGCTGATGCGCCAGCGTCGCGGCCCGGTTGATCAGGTGATCGAGCGGCACGAGCCTCTGGAACGGCCCGGCGACGTCGCTCGCGATCTGGTCGAGCTGGGCTGGATCAATCTCCCGCCTGCGCAGTGACTTCCAGGCAGCATTGCAGACTTCGGCCAAGACCAGATCCGGCGCGATCATCGGTACGCCGCTGTTCAGAAGATCGATCGCCAGATCGCTGCCGTTCTCTCTGACGAACCACTTGAACGCAACGCTCGCGTCCACGACCAGCGTCATCGGCTGTCACGGTCCTCCCGGATCAGATCTTCGGCAAGCTTGCGCGGGCCGGGTGGCGTCAACGCACGACACGCCGCGAGCCGCTCCAGAAGCTCCTCGCGGCTCGGCTTGGCGGTCTCGGCGAGCACGTCGCGAAGCTGCTGCTCCAATGACACCCCACGCGCCTTCGCGCGCCGCTTGTGGGCTGCGATCACCTCGTCGTCGAGCTTGCGCACGATCACCTGGCCCATCGATCCGTCCTCGGCTGACTGCGCCGATGATAGCGCCGACCCTGCCGGGGACGCAATCGAGGTGCAATCGCCCCTCAGCTGGCGGCGTAGGGCGAAATTACGTAGGGTGGGCCGCAATTCTGGGCGATGCCGTCGCCGAGCGCCTGGTAGCCCTCGCCGGAGGGATCGACGCCGAGCGCCAGGACGCCGGCGATCGGGGCTGCGACCACCAGGCTGGCGGCGCAGACCACGGTCTTGAAGCCGAGCGCGAACGGCGTGCCGACGATGCTCACCGCCCAACCCGCGGCGCTCGCGCCGGACTTCGCGGGCGCCGGTCCGGCGCCGGGGCTGATCGGTGCTGCTTCGGCGCTGGCCGACGCCGGTGCCGCGCCTGATGCGGCCTTCGAGACCGCCGGGTCGGGAGCGCTGGCGCAGGCCGCAAGCGCGAGCATGAGCGGCACGACCAAGGTTTTGCTCGACATGGCTGTCCCTCCGTCCGTCCCGGCCGCGCCTGACGGCCGGCGCCGGACTTTCCTTGATGTGGGGATGTGCAGCCCAGCCGTCATCACGCCCCGGCCGCTCAAGCGCGCATCCGTGCGCCGCTGGGGTCAAAGAACGGGCGGAGGCTGGCCTCGGCCGGGTAGCGCTCGCCGGCGATCTCGATCTCGAAGCGCGCCTCGCGCAGCCGGCCGGCCGTGACCCCGTCCGGGTGCCGACCCAGCCCATGCCGAGCGCGGCGCCGAGGCTGTGGCCATAGCCGCCCGAGGTCAAAAGGCCGATCCGGGCGCCGTCCATCACGATCGGCTCGTCGTGGTGGAGGAGCGGCGCCGGGTCCAGGAGCTTGAACTGCACCAGGCGTCGGGTCGGGGTCTTTCCGGCCGTGCGCAGCAGCGCCTCCCGACCGATGAAGCCGCCCGGCTTGTCGAGGGCGACCGCGAAGCCGAGACCCGCCTCGAACGGTGTGTCGGCGTCGCCGAGGTCGTGGCCGAAGCTGCGGAATGCCTTCTCCAGACGAAGCGAGTTCAGGGCATGGAAGCCCGCGAGCCGGATCTCGGCGCCGGCCTCCGCTCAGGATCAGATCGAGCACCGGGCCTGCGAACTCGCTCGCGACGTAGAGCTCGAAGCCGAGCTCGCCGACGTAGGAGATCCGCTGCGCCCGGACCAGCGCGTAGCCGAGCTCGATTTCCCGCGACGTCCCGAACGGGAACGCGTCGTTCGACAGATCGGCCGTGGTCAGGCGGGCCAGCAGGTCGCGGCTGGCTGGCCCCATCAGGCCGAGCACAGCGAAGCCCGACGTGACGTCGGTGACAAAGGCGTGGGCATCGTCCGGAATGTGCCGCCGCAGCCAGTGGAAATCCCGCGCCTGGCTGGCCGCGCCGGTCGTGATCATGAAGCAATCCGGAGCGAGGCGCGCGACGGTGAGGTCGGCCTCGATGCCGCCCCGCTCGTTCAGCCACTGGGTATAGACCACGCGGCCCGGCTCGAGGGCGACGTCGTTGGCCGAGACCCGTTGCAGCACCGCCTCGGCATCCCGGCCCTGAAGGAGAAACTTGCCGAACGATGAGAGGTCGAACAGGCCCGCCCGCTCGCGCACGGCGCGGTGCTCGGCGGCCGAGCGCTCGAACCAGGCGGTCCGGCCGTAAGAATAGTCGTAGGCAGGTGTCGTGCCCGGCTCGCCGTACCAGCCCGGCCGCTCCCAGCCGGCGGTCTCGGCAAAACAGGCGCCCTCTGCGCCCAGACGCGCGTGCAGCGGCGAGAGCCTGGCCGGGCGCGCGGTCGCATACTGGCGGTCCGGCCAGTGCATCGCGTAGAGCAGGCCCAGGCCCTCGACCGCGCGCTCCCGGAGATAGCGGGAGGTGCCCTGGAACGGCTGCATGCGCCGGATGTCGACGTCCCAGAGGTCGATCGGCGGATGGCCCTCGGTGATCCACTCGGCGAGCGCCTTGCCGGCACCGCCCGCCGACTGGATGCCGATCGAGTTGAAGCCCGCAGCCACGAAAAAACCCTCGAGCTCCGGCGCCTCGCCGAGGTGGTAGCGGTCGTCCGGGGTGAAGCTCTCGGGGCCGCAGAAGAACTTCCGGATGCCGACCTCGGCGAGCGCAGGGATCCGGCGCATGGCGTCCTCGAGGAACGGCATGAAGTGGTCCCAGTCCTCGGGCAGCTCGCCGAACTCGAAGTCGTCCGGGATGCCGTCCACGCCCCAGGGCTTGGCGACCGGCTCGAACACCCCGACCAGGAGCTTGCCGGCGTCCTCCTTGACGTAGAGGCAGCCGTCCTGATCGCGCAGCACCGGCAGGTCCTTGGGCAGCCCCGCCATCGGCTCGGTCAACACATAAAAATGCTCGCAGGCCTGCAGCGGCACGTTGACCCCGGCCAGGCGCCCGACCGCGCGCCCCCACATGCCGGCGCAATTGACCACGACCTCGGCCGCGACCGGCCCCTCTTCGGTCAGCACGCCGGTGACCCGGCCGTTCGCCTGGGTGATGCCAGTAACCTTGCAGCGCTCGACGATCCGGGCGCCGGCCATCCGGGCGCCTTTGGCCAGCGCCTGGGTGATGTCGATCGGATTGGCCTGGCCGTCGGTTGTGATGAAGATCGCGCCGACCAGGTCCTCGACCTCAAGCAGCGGGTGGCGCGCCTTGGCCTCGGCCGGGCTCAGGATCTCGACCTCGAGGCCGAACGTCCTGGCCATCGAGGCCGCGCGCTTCAATTCGGTGAAACGCTCGCCGGTGCGTGCGAGCGCCAGGCTGCCGTGCTGGCGAAAGCCGGTCGGCTGCCCGGTCTCGGCCTCGAGCCGGCCGTAGAGCTCGGCCGAATACTTGGCGAGCCGGGTCAGGTTCTCGGTCGCGCGCAGCTGGCCGATCAGCCCGGCCGCGTGCCAGGTCGTGCCGGAGGTCAGCTGCTTCCTCTCGAGCAGCAGCACGTCCCGCCAGCCGAGCCTGGTCAGGTGATAGGCGACGCTACATCCGACCACGCCGCCGCCGATGATCACGGCGTGCGCGTGGCTTGGCAGATCTGCGGGCATCGCCGGCCTCCCCGATCCCGTCCGCGGCGCCCCCGGCAATGGCTCACCGGACGGGTTCGCGTCTCTTTCCGGATAAGGGGCGAGCGGCCGGGTGTGAAGTCGAAAAGCGGGGGGCGTCGGCTAGATCGGTGCCGGCGCCGAGGTCACACCCCCGGCGCTTGCGGTTGCCAGCGGGTCCGGGCCGAAGCGGTTGGGGCCGCGGCCGCCCGGCAGCACGCCGACCTCGATCGCCAGCCAGATCGCCCCCAACAGCGGGATGGCCGCGATCGCCATGAACCAGCCGCTCCGGTCACGATCATGCAAACGTTTGATGCTGATGACGACGCTGGGGGCCGTGATTGCCAGATAGAGAAGCGCGCTGAGCACCAGGGGGCCGCCCCCGGCTCTGATCAGGATCTCGCCGACGATCTGGATGCCGATCAAAGGCAGCGACGCCAGCCAATATCGCTGGCGATCGATCCGACCGCGGACGGAGAAATACAGCTCTCGCCAGTCCATGGACGGCCTCCGTTCGGCTCTTCGATGCGCTGCGTGACGTGCCGAACAGCGGCCAGGATCGCACGCCCGTTCTTAGGATGGGCTTAAGGCTTGCACCCAGGCCTCCCAGGCGGCCGATATCCGGCTCAGAGCGGGCGCTTGGCGCAGGCCTCGTAGGTGTGGGCCCAGGGGCGCAGGCGCTCGAAGGTGGCGCTCGCCGCCAGCACGTCGCCATCGGCATAGCGCCGGCCGATGATCTGCATGCCGACCGGCAGGCCGTCGATCATGCCGGCCGGGATCGAGGCCGCCGGATGGCCCGAGAAGTTGATCAGATAGGTCAGGCACCAGCCGATCAGCGGGTCGACCGCCTCGCCGTTGATCTCGCTCGGCCCGATGGTGTTGCCGTCGCTGGCGTTGTCGACCGGCAGGCAGGCGAGCGTCGGCGTGACCAGGAGGTCGTAGTCGCCGAGCACGTTCTGGATCGCGCCATAGATCTCGGAGCGGGTCGCCTGGTCGTTGAAGAAGTCGAGCGCCGACATCTTGTAGCCGCGATCGATCCAGTGCAGGTACGGTGCCGGAAAGTCGTCCTGATGGTCGCGCAGCAGGTCGACGCCGTTGGCCTTGAAGATCTCGAAGGTCTGGACGTTGAGCGGCGTGATCAGGCGGCACCAGAGGTCGCTGAGCTCGCGCTGCGAGCGCTTGATCCCGACCGTGACCTCCTCGACCACGGCACCCGCCTCCTCGAAGGCGCGGACCGCCTTGGCGACCGTCTCGGCGACCCGGCGGTCGACCGGGAAGACGTCGAAGTTCGGGCTGTAGGCGATCTTCCAGCCGTGGATCGAGCCGCGGGTCGCGAGCGTGAAATCGACCTGCTCGTCGAGGCTGAAGGGGTCGCGCGGGTCATAGCCCGCGAGTGCCGTCAGCGCCAGCGCGGCATCCTCGACCGTGCGCGTGATCGGCCCCTCGAACAGGAACGGCGTGGTGCCGCCGAAGGCGTTGGCGCCGGCGAAGAACGGCACCCGCCCGAACGACGCCTTGTAGCCGTAGACCCCGCACCAGGACGCCGGGATCCGGATCGAGCCGCCGCCGTCGGTGCCCTCGGCGAACGGCAGCAGGCCATCGGCGACCGCGGCCGCGCTGCCGCCCGACGAGCCGCCGGTGTTCTTGGCGAGATCGAACGGGTTGCGCGACGGTCCGAACAACGGGTTGTCGCAGGTGCCGCGAAAGCCCATGACCGGGCTGTTGGTCTTGCCGAGCAGGATCGCACCCGCCTGCTCGATCCGCTCGGCGAAGGCGCAGTAGAAGTCGGGCACGAAGTCCTTGAGCGCGCGCACGCCGCCGAAGGTGCTGGGCCAGCCGGGCTTGAAGTCGAACAGGTCCTTGATCGCCGTCGGCACGCCGTGCAGGGGACCGAGCGCGGCCCCCGACATCAGCGCCTTTTCGGCTTCCCTGGCGCGTGCGCGGGCATCCTCGAAGCCGAGGTAGACGAGCGCATTCAAGCTCGGGTTGCGGGCCTCGATCCGGGCGATGAACGCATCCACGACCTCGACCGGCGACAGGTCGTGCCGGCGGATGCGGAGCGCCAGATCGGTCGCCGACAGGTGCGCGATCTCGTCCGACAGCGTCATCGGTCTCTCCCCGTTGATCCCGGTCATGGTGGTCCCGGTCAGCCGGCTTGGCCAGCCGCTGCCGCACAGAACTCCAGATAGACTAATTTTTCGCAACTCGATGGCCAAGTCGAAAACCTGCCCGGCGCCATCCTCGCCCGGCCGTCACTCGAACCGCCTTGCCACCGCTCCGATTTCGCGTCCAGATTCCGGGACGGAGTTTTCAAAGTTCAATCAAGGGGGAACAGTGATGATTCGGCCGACATTGATGATATCGACGATGCTTGCGGGCGGGCTGCTGCTGGCGAGCGGCGCGCGCGCGGCCGAGCCTCAGCTGGTGTGGCAGGCGAACGGCCTGGACGCGCCCGAATCCGCCCTCCTCGACCCGGGCGCAGGCGTGATCTACGTCTCCAACGTCAACGGCAACCCGATGGACGCCGACGGCAACGGCTACATCGCCAAGCTGTCGGCGGACGGCAAGATCCTCGACCAGCAGTGGGTGACCGGCCTGAACGCGCCCACGGGCCTCGCGCTCCACGAGGGCCTGCTGTACGCCGCGGACATCGACCGGCTGGTCGTGGTCGACACTGCGAGCGGCAAGGTCGTGGCGACCTACGATGCCCCGGGCGCCAAGTTCCTGAACGACGTCACCGCCGCCGCCGACGGCCGGGTGTTCGTCTCCGACATGGTCAACAGCCAGATCTGGGTCCTGGACGGCGATCTGTTCGAGCTCTGGCTCGACAACCCGGCGCTCGAGAGCCCGAACGGCCTGCTTGCCGAGCCGGACCGCCTGCTGGTCGCCGCCTGGGGCAAGGATATGAACCCAGCGGACCTCTCGACCAAGGTCCCGGGCCATCTGAAGGCGGTCGACTACCAGACCAAGGCGATCACCGATCTCGGCGACCAGCCGATCGGCAACCTCGACGGCCTGGAGCCGGACGGCAAAGGCGGCTATCTGGCGACCGACTGGGTGGCGGGCGCCCTCTTGCGGATCGACGCCAGCGGCAAGGCCGAGATGCTGATGGACCTGAACCAGGGCAGCGCCGACCTCCACTACGTCCCGAGCGAGCAGCTGGCGATCATCCCGATGATGGTCGACAACGCCGTGGTCGCCTACAAGGTCGAGTGATCGCGGCACCTCGGCCTGCCGCCCAGGCGAGAGCCGGCCGGGCCTGAGGGGCTTGGCCGGCTCACGCTTTTTTGAGCGGGGCGGCGCAAGCTTGCCATCCGGTGCGCATCCGGGCGCGCCATCTCGATGGAGCCGCGATGGACCTCAAGGAAGAGGCAATCCTCGGCGACGCGATCGGGTCGCACTGGTACTACATCGCGAAGGGGCGGGCGCTGCGCGCCATGCTCGGCAGGGTTCGCGTGCCCGAGGTCCTCGACGTCGGCGCGGGCTCGGGGGTGTTCTCGCGACAATTGCTGGATGCCGGGGTCTGCGAGCGCGCTCTCTGCGTCGATCCCGGCTACCCCGAGGAGCGCACCGAGCATTACCGGGGCCATGAGATCGAGTTCACGCGAGCGGTCGAGCGCGTCTCCCAGGGCCTGCTCCTGATGATGGACGTGCTCGAGCACGTCGACGACGACATCGGACTGCTGCGCAGCTATGCGCTCCGCATGCCGGTCGACGGCCGGGTGCTGATCACCGTGCCGGCCTTTCGGTTCCTCTGGTCCGGGCACGACGTGTTTCTCGAGCACCGGCGTCGCTATACCCGTGGGCAGCTCGAGGCCGTGGTCCGGGCGGCGGGGCTGCAGGTCGTGCGCAGCCGATACTTCTTCGGCCTCCTGCTGCCGGCGGTGGCCGCGATGCGCCTTTGCGACCGGCATCGGCTGAATGCCGGCGAGCTCGAAGCCAGGAGCGCTTTGCGGGTCTATCCGGCGCCGGTCAACCGCGTCCTGACCCTGATCCACGACGTCGAGCGGGCGCTTTTGTTTCCGCTCAACCGGCTGGCTGGCCTCTCGATCTTCTGCCTCGCCCGGGGCGTCTGCGCCGGCGGTTCAGAACCGCGGCCGGTATGAGCCAAGCCCGAAGAAAGCGCGCTCGATTGGCGCTTTCCCGAGGATGGCCGAAGGGGGTACCCCAACTGCGCGGTTCGGATTGGAAGCGGGCCATGGTATCAAGAGTTGTCAGGATAATTGAACGAAGGGAGCGCCAGAGATGAAATCGATCAAAGCGGACGAGGTCTCCGGCGGCGCGACTAACCAGAGCCGACGGGAAGCGCTGAAGAAGTTCGGGCGCTACGCTGCGGCCGCACCGGCCGCCATGATTCTGCTCCAGCCGCGCCAGAGTCACGCCGGACAGCGCCATGGCCACGGACGGGGCCACCGATGGGGCCGCGGAAGGGGCGGAGAAGGCGGTAGTCACTACTGATCGCTTAGGAGGCGATGTGATCCGCTCTGCCGGCCCGGTCCCGCGAAATGCGGGACCGGCCATTTCAATGCCCCCGGTCGACCTGACTGGCGTGGCTCTGCCCCTGGCCGATCACCTGGTCGTGATCGCCCCGGACGGCATGGTGGTTGCGCTCAGCGCCGGCGGGCGCCGGCTTTGGGAAGCGATCCAGGCCGGCTGCACCGTCGACGAGCTGGTCGCTGCGAGCGTCCGGGACGGCAGCCTCGGGGAACCCGCGGCGCGCGCCAACATCAAGCGTGCCCTGGCGTCATGGCGCACGCTCGGCCTCGTCAGTTCGGGAGCTCGAGAAGCCGAGCCCGCGCCCGTCGCGACGCCGGTCGTGGTCCGGCCCGTGGGGCGCGCGCCCGCGCTCGATGCCGTCTATCGGCCCGGGGAGCATCGGGTGCGGGTGCGCTGTGACGACCCTGTGCTCGCCGGGGTGATCGAGGCCGCCTGCCGATCCTGTCGCGTCGACGCTGCAGATGACGAGCTCGCGACGATCGACGTGATCGAGGACCAGGGATGGTTTGGCGTCCGGGCCGACGGGGCGGTGCTGACCCGAGCCGATGATCGGACGCAAAATCGCGCCTTGGCGCGTCACCGGTGTCTCACCGCCCTGCTCGAGACCACCCGCCGGCCGCGGCGGTGGCTGGGCATCCTCCATGCCTCGGTGGTGGCCGCAGGCGGGCGCTGGGTCGCGTTTCCCGGCGCCAGAGGGTCCGGCAAGAGCACGCTCGCAGCCGCGCTGGTGGCCGCCGGCGCCGAGTTCGTCACCGATGACTACGCGCCTCTCGAGCAGGCCAGCTGGCGGGTCTGGCCGGTGCCCTACGCACCCGGCATCAAGCGCGGTTCCTGGCGTGCGCTGCATCGCTACTACCCGGACCTCTACGAGCTGCCGGTGCATCGGCTCGCCGGCCTGCAGATCCGCTATCTGGAGCTCGACGCCGCGCGCATGGCGCCGCCGGATCGCGGCCGGCCCATCGATGCTCTGGTGTTTCCCCGCTACCGGGCCGGCGCCGGGCTCGAGCAGCAGCGCATGACCGCCGCCGAGGCCCTGACCGCGCTCTGCCATGCCAGGTCGTTGTTCGATCGGCGGCCTGAGGTGTTGGCGGAAACCCTGCGCTGGGTCGAGTCGGTGCCGGCGTACGGGCTCGTCTATGGCGACCTCGACCGTGCCATCGAGTGGGTCTCGTCGCTGTCGAGCGCGGAATGACCGCACGACGCCTTCATCCGTTCGATCTGATTGTGCGCGTCCTGGCGGAGCGATTGCGGGGAGCCGCGCCCTCGGACGAGCTTCGGGCCATGGTGCGCTCTCCGCGGATCGACTGGGAGCGCGTCGTCGCCGATGCGAGCGCCCAATTCGTGCTCCCCGCCTTGGCCGCGGCGCTGAAGGACCTTGCCCTGAGCGAAGCCGCTGGACGAGGACCTCGGCGGGTTTCTCGAGGCCGTGCACGCCGCGAACGCGGAGCGCAACGGTGAGCTTCGCGATGAGCTGGCGGCAGCGGTCGCGGTCCTCAATCGGGCTGACATCGAGCCCGTGCTGCTGAAAGGCGCGATCCGGCTCGCAGACGGACTCTATCCCGACCACGGCTGGCGCATGCTGCAGGACCTCGACCTCCTGGTGCCCAACGCGTCGCTCGCCGAGGCCATGCGGGCGTTCGGGGAGGCAGGCTATACGGCCTGTGGGTCGGACGGCGAGATCCGGCGCCGCGCGGGTGCCTGTCAGATCGACCTCCATACCGAGGTGTTTTCGACGCCGCGACAGATCCGCACTCCTGGGCGCGGGAAGTCTTCTGGACAGCAGCCGACCGGTTGCTTTCGGCGCTGGCCGGGTACGAGTTCCCTCGGCCGAGCATCAGCTCGTGCACCTGATCGGCCACAGCCAGATCCGGCATCTTGGCCACGCCTTCGGGCGCATCGGCCTGCGCCATCGGCTGGAGGCGGCGGCGTTGGCGCAGTGGGGCCGCGAAGCCATCGATTGGCAGGCTGTTCTTGGCGCGCTTTAGCGCGGCCGGATACCGCCGCCCGCTCTTGTCCTTCCTGCTCGACACTGGCCGACGGCGCCTGGTGCGCTGTTGCGCTGACCGACGAGATCGACCCGCTGACCGCGCTGCAGCGGCGCCGCATCGCGCTGCAGGCCCGTTCAAGGGCGTTCGCCTACATCGGCTCGCGGGTCGGCTGGTGGATCTCGGCGTTCAGCAGCCAGATCGCGGAGCGCGATGGCGGTCAACGCAAAGCGATCAAGAACCTGAAGAGGCTGATCTCCGGGCGCGACGCTGCCGGGCGGCTGGCTCGAGCCTTCCTCAGCCGACGCCAACAGCTCCTGGACCGGTGACCCTACTCGGATCGGCTTCAGGGCCGCTCGCCGCGACGCAGGCGAAGCTCGATCGCGTCGATGCAGGGCATCAGGTCAGCGATCGTGTCGACCACGTAGTGGGCGCCCGACTGCAGCATGCGCCGGTAGGCGCGCTCGCGCAGCGTCTCCTGCTCCTTGGCCGGCAGCGCCTGCCAGTCGGCGAGCGAGAGGCCGACCTCGTTGCCGCTGACCGCGAGCCCGATCGACCACATGCCGGCGTTCAGCCCCTCCTCGACGCCCGGGATGGTGTCGTCGACCTTGACGCAGGCGGCGACGCAGTCGACCCCGAGATTGATCGCGTTCTGCAGGCACATGAAGGGATAGGGCCGCCCCGCCGGCATCTCGGAGGCGGAGACGGTCGAATCCGGCTTGTAACCCTGGCGTTCGGCATCACGCAGGTTGATCGCGGTCATCTCGGTGGTGTAGCCCGTGGTCGAGCCGATCCTGATCCGCCGCTGGCGGAGTGCTGCGACCGTCTCGAGCGTGCCCGGGATCAGCTCGCTGTAGGTCGAGAGGCACTCCAGCTGCAGCGGCACGAAGGCCTCGAACATGGCCTCGACGTCGTCGTCGGTCGGCAGCCGGCCATGGGTCTCCTGCCAGCGCCGGCGGACCGCGTCGATCTCGGTGACCTTCTGGATGTGGACCCGCTTATGGGCGCCCATCGGGACCCGCGCCTCGGCCACGCTGATCGGCACGCCCTGGCGCCGGAACACCTCGACGAACACCACCGCCGGCGCGACGCAGCCGAAATCCATGGTCGTGCCGGCCCAGTCGAGCAGCACCGCCTGCACCGACCCGCGGTAGACGCGGGCATACGAAAAGTCATAGATCTGGCTCATGATTTTTTTCCTGATTGACGAGTTGTGGTTGATCACGCGGCCGCCGGCCGACCGCTCTCGACTCCCATCTCGGCGAGCGTCTGCCGGATCGCCTCGAGCGCGCCCCGCATCTCGGCCGGGCCGATGCGCCCGATGCAGCCGATCCGGAAGGAAGGCGCGACCGTCAGCTTGCCCGGATAGATGACGTAGCCCCGGGCGCGCAGACGATCGTAGAAGTCTTCGAAGACGAAGCGCGGATCGGCCGCCATCTCGAAGGTGACGATGATCGGCGCCTGCAGGTCGTCCGGGAGCAGGGTCCGGAAACCCAGCGCGCGCATGCCCGCGACCAGCAGCCGGCAGTTCTCCCGGTAGCGGGCGCCGCGACCTTCGGTCCCGCCCTCGGCCGCGTGCTCGGCCAGCGCCTGATCGAAGGCGGCCAGCACATGGGTCGGCGGCGTGAAGCGCCATTGGCCGGTGCGCTCCATCGCCACCCGCTGGTCGTAGAGGTCGAGCGACAGGCTGGGCGCATTGCCCTCGGCCGCATCGAGCGCCGCCTTGCGGACGATCGCGAAGCCGACCCCGGGCACGCCCTCCAGGCACTTGTTGGCCGAGGCCGCGAGGCCGTCGAACGGCACCCGACGCGCATCCAGCGGCAGCGCGCCGAAGGTGCTCATGGCATCGATCAGCAGCCTTCGGCCGCGGCGCGCGGTGACCTCCGCGATCTTCTCGATCGGGTTGAGGATGCCCGAGGTGGTCTCGCAGTGGACCGCGGCGACGTGCGCTGATCGCGGGGTCGTCCGCCAGCATCCGCTCGAGCGCCGCCGGGTCGTTCGGGACGTCCTCGGGCGTCTCCAGCGTGAGCACCGCGCGGCCGTGATAGCCCGCCATCCTGACCATGCGCTGGCCGTAGGCGCCATTGACCAGCACCAGCAGCTTGCCGTCCTCGGGCACCAGCGTGCCGAGCATCGCCTCGACCACGAAGGTGCCGCTGCCCTGGAGCGGCACCGCGACATGACTGCCGCGCGCCGGCGAGCTCGACCAGGCGTTCGCGCACGCGGGCGTTGAGCGCGATGAAGTCACGGTCGCGCGAGCCCCAGTCGCGCAGCATCGCCCGCTTGACGGTCAAGGACGTGGTCAGCGGGCCGGGCGTCAGCAGATAGGGCTCGTCGGGGCTACCGGGCACCTCGGACCTCCCTCCGGAACGGATTGCCGCTGGCATTCTGCGGCTCTGGTTCTATAAATCAAATGCATAGTCATGATGGTGCCATAGCGTGGAGTTATGAACTTCACCCAGCTTCGCGCCTTCCACGCGGTCGCGAGCGAAGGCGGCTTCACCCGCGGTGCCCTCCGGCTCGGCATCAGCCAGCCGGCGGTCACGGTGCAGGTTCGCGCGCTCGAGCAGCGCTATGGCGTCGCCTTGTTCCGGCGCCTCGGCCAGCGGATCGAGCTCACCGAGTTCGGCCGCGACCTCTGGCAGCGGACCCGGCGCGTGTTCGCCGAGCTCGACGACCTCGAGGAGCTGATGACCTCGGCCGGCGAGCTCCGGGTCGGCCGGCTCGAGATCGGCGCCGACGGGCCGTTCTCGGTGATGGACCTGGTCGCCACCTTCATCGCCCGCTATCCGGGCGTGCGGGTCGCGGTCCGGATCGGCAATGCGACCCGCGTGCTGGCCGATCTCCGCGAGGCGCGCACCGACCTCGCGGTCCTGAACCTGACCCTGCCCGCGGGCGAGCTCCACAGCCGGGCACTCTACCGCGACCGGATCACAGCCTTCGTGCCGGCGGAGCATCCCTGGGCGCCGCGCGGCCGGCTCGAGCTCGCCGATCTGGCGGCGGCACCGTTGATCCTGCGCGAGCCGGGCTCGGCCACCCGGGCCCTGCTGCTGGCGGCGCTCGACCGGGCCGGCCTCGCTCCCCGGATCGCGCTCGAGCTCGGCTCGCGCGAGGCGGTCCGTGAGGCGGTGCTGGCCGGGCTCGGGGTCGGCACCGTGTTCGAACGGGAGCTGGTCGCGGACCCCCGCCTCCGCCCGCTCCCGATCGACGGCGCGGATCTCGCCGCCACGGTATCCCTCGCCTGCCTGCCCGAACGGCGCGAGCTGCGTGCGGTTCAGGCGTTCTTCGCGCTGGTCGCCGCCAGCGCCGGCTGATCGATCCCGCGCCGGCCGACCTCGGGCGCGACCTGAACCGCTGCCGCCAACGGTGCGAGCTCCAGGCGAACCGTGAGCCCGGGCTGATTGTCGCCGAGCACCAGCTCCGCCCCGTGCAGCTTGGCGACCGCGTTGACCAGGCTGAGGCCGAGGCCGTTGCCCGGGGTCGAGCGCGTGGCGTCGAGCCGGACAAAGCGCTCGAGCACGCGTTGCCGATCGGCCGCGGGGATGCCGGGCCCGCTGTCCGCGACCGTGATCGCAAGACCGCCCGGCGCCCGCTCGACGAGGAGCTGCACCCGGCCGCCCGCGGGCGTGTACTTGATCGCGTTGTCGAGCAGGTTGGCGACCGCCTGCGCCAGCAGATGCTCGTTCGCCCGCACCCAGGCGTCGGCCGGGCACGAACGCTCGAAGGTCACGTCCTGGTCCTCGGCCAGCGGCTCATACAGCTCGGCCAGGTCCTGGGTCAGCTTGGCGAGGTCGACCGGCGCGAACCCGGCCCGGTCGCTGCCGGCCTCGGCGCGCGCGATCTCGAGCAGCGCGTTGAAGGTGCCGATCATGGTCTCGGCGTCGACCAGGGTCTGCTCGAGCACGACCCGCGACTCGGCGCGGTCGGGTTCGCCCATCAGGGCGACCTCGATCCGGGTGCGCAGCCGGTTGAGCGGCGTCCTGAGGTCGTGCGCGACGTTGTCGGTCACCTGGCGCATGCCCTGCAGCAGGCGCTCGATCTGGTCGAGCATGGCGTTCAGATTGGCGGCCAGCTGGTCGAACTCGTCGCGCGTGCCGCTGAGCGCGATCCGCTGGCCGAGCTCGCCGGCCATGATCCGGCGCGTGGTCCGGTTGATCGCGTCGACCCGGCCGAGCATGCCGCGGCTGATCGCAAAGCCGCCGGCGAGGCCCAGCAAAAGAGTCAGCGCCAGCCCCCAGCCGATCGCCTGCTTGATCAGCGACTGGATCTGCAGGCGGTCCTCGACCTCGCGCCCGACCAGCAGCCGGAAGTCGCCGGCCAGGCTGAAGCTGGCCGCATGCGCCCGGCGGCGCTCGAACGTGTCGCCGGTCGGCACCTGGACGCTGAAGTCGAGCCAGCCGCTGGCATCCGGGTCGACGTCCGGCCAGCGGTCGAGGTTGCCCGCGATCCGCTCGCCGAGCGGATCGGTCAAAAGATAGACGCTGGCGCGGTGCGGTTGCGCAGCACTCCGCCGCTCGATCACCTGCCGCAGGCCGTTCAGCCCCTGGGAGCGATACTGGTCCGCAAGGCCGGCGATCTCGGCCTGGATGGTATCCGCGGTCTGGCGCTCCATCACGCCGGCCGTGGCGACGTAGAGAAAACCGAGCAGGGCGAGCGCCGAGACCCCGAACAGAGCCAGATAGATCAGGGCCCAGCGGAAGGTCGAGGTCTCAAGCAGCCGTTTCAGGCGCACGCAGACAATATCCGGCGCCGCGCACGGTGTGGATCAGCGGCTGCTCGAAGCCGCGATCGACCTTCTGGCGCAGGCGGCTGATGTGGACGTCGATCACGTTGGTCTGGGGGTCGAAGTGATAGTCCCAGACCGTCTCCAGCAGCATCGTCCGGGTCATGACCCGGCCCGGATGGCGGAGCAGGGTCTCGAGCAGCTGGAACTCGCGCGGCTGCAGATCGATCACCTTGCCGGCCCGGGTCACCTTGCGGGTCAACAGATCGAGCTCGAGGTCGGCGACCCGCAGCCGGGTCGCGACCGGCGCCGTGGTCTGGCGGCGGCCGAGGTTCTCGACCCGCGCCAAAAGCTCGGAGAAGGCATAGGGCTTGACCAGATAGTCGTCGCCGCCGGCACGCAGGCCCTTGACCCGGTCGTCGACCTCGCCGAGCGCGGACAGGAACAAAACCGGCGTGCTGTGGCCGGTCGCGCGCAGGTGCCGGACCAGGCTCAGGCCGTCGAGACCCGGCAGCATGCGGTCGACGATCAGCACGTCCCACTCGCCGGTCGCCGCCTGCAGCAATCCGTCGCGACCGTCCTGGACCAGCTCGGCGCCGTGGCCGCTCTCGCGCAGGCCCTTGCACAGATACTCGCCGGCCTCGGCGTCGTCCTCGATGATCAGGATTCGCATGGCGCTCATATAGTCAGCCCTTGGGGCGGAGACAGCAGTGGCGATCATGATGCGGCGACCTTCGAGGCGGCCATGGCGCTGCCGGCGAGCGCCGCCTCGATCGCCGGCAGGGCGGCGCACAGGCCGGCGCGCTCCGCCTGAGCGCGCAGAGCCTCGAGGCGCCCGGTCGCGGCGGCATCCCGGTGACCCCGACCCCATGCCGCGAGCGCGCGCCCGCGCGCGATGCACAGGTCGATCAAGGGCAGCGGCTCGGGCCGGGTGTAGTCCTCGAGCGCTTCGGCATGGTGCTCGGCGGCGTCCCAGTCACCGTCATTCAGCGCCGTCTCGATCGCCGCCCGGTAGAAGAAAAGGTAATTGTGGCTCACCGCGCCGCCGGCCAGCAGCAACGCCTCGGCCTCCGCGAGGGCGGCCCGCCGCTCGTCGAGGTCGTCGGTATACCGGGCCAGCCAGCCGAGCATGATCGGGCCCCAATAGGCCATGCCGGTCTCTCGGCCGATCGCCACGGCGTCCCTGAGCAGATCGCCCGCGGCCGCCCGGCGCCCGGACCCGGCCTCGACCGCAGCCAGCAAGGCCAGCCCTTCGGCCTCGAAGCGGCGGGCGCCGAGCTGGCGTGCGAGCGCAATCGCGCGCTCGACGCCCGGCCGCGCGGTGGTCAGCTCGGCGCCTTCGAGCTGGCAGAGGGCGACGACCTGGAGGGCGACCATCTCGGCGCGCTGATGACCGACCGCGCTCGCCGCCTCGACCGCGCTCAGAGCTTCCTGCAGCGCGCCCTCGGGATCGGCGGCGCACAACCGGCCAATCGCCGCCATCGCCAGGCTCGCCACCTCGATCCGCCCGAAGCCGTGCTGGCGGCAGAGCTCGATACAGCTCCGAAAGGCCCGGCCCGAGGACAGCATCCGCCCGCGCACGTACTCGGCATCGCCAAGCCCGCCGAGGGCTTGGGCTTCCAGCTCGGGCGAGCCGCAGAGCCGCGCCAGCTCGAGGCTCTTCTGGTGCTCCTCGAGACAGGCCTCGATCCGCCCGCGCGGGAAGTAGAGGTTGCCGCGCAGGAAGTGGATGCGGGCCAGCTCCTCGCTGAGACCATGGCGTTCCGCGGCCGCCTGGGCGCGCTCCAGATCGGCGAACGCGCCGTCGAGGTCCTCGGTGACCCGCTTGACCGAGGCGAGCCCGATCCAGGCGCGGCAGCGCGCGCGCTCGTCGTCACCGGCGGCCGCAAGCGCGGCCTCGTAAGCCGTGCGCGACGCCGCCATCGCCCCGAGATCGTGCCAGAGCTCGCCCTGCAGGCAGGTCAGCGCCGCGCGGTCGGCCGCCTCGGTCGCGATCGCGAGGCCACGTTCGACCAGCGCCTGCGCCGGCTCGTAACGATAGGCGGCCGCTTGGCCTCTGGCGGCTTCGAGATAGGCGGCCGCCGCCGCCGCGTCCTCGGCCCGGTCCAGATGCTCGGCGTACAGCACCGGGTCACGGCCCTCGAACCAGTCCGCCGCCCGCCGGTGCAGCGCGCGGCGGCTGGCCTTGAGAAGCGTGTCGTAGACCGCATCGCGAATCAGCGCGTGGGCGAACAGGAAGTCGTCGCCATCGGGGCGCAGCAGCAGGTGCTCGACCAGACCGGCGCAGGCATAGTCCGAGCGCTCGATCAGCTGGCGGAGCGCCGGCAGGGAAAACCGCTGGCCGAACACCGAGGCCGCCAGCAGCGCCTGCCTGTCGATCGGATCGAGCTCGTCCATGCGCGCCTGGACCAGGCTCTGCACCGACCCCGGCACGGCGGATCCGGCGCGATCCTCGGCATGACGCAGGAGCTGCTCGAGGAACAGGGGGTTGCCCGCCGCCCGTTCCAGGCAGCGGCGCGCGAACTCGCCGCTGGCCTCCAGATAGGCCCCGGCCAGCTGCTCGGCCTCGTTCGCGCGCAGCGGCCCGAGGTCGATGGTCAGCAGCGGCGCCCCGGCGATCCCTGCCCGCCAGGCCCGATCGAGCGGGTCGCCCTCGACCCTCGAGGTCATGATCAGCAGCGCTGGCGCGCCCGCGACCGTCTGGGCGAGGCTCGCCAGCTGCTCCAGCGTCTGGCGGTCGGCCCAGTGCACGTCCTCGACCACCAGCAGGCGCGGCTGGCGCGCGCTCGCGTTCTCGACCAGCCGGGCGACCGCCTCGCGCCTGCCCCGCTGGCGCCGCTGGTGGTCCATCGCGTCGTAGAGGGTCCGCAGCTCCAAAGGCTGCGGCAGATCGAGCAGGTCGTTCACGTACACCCGGAGCTCGTCGGCCACCAGACCGTCGGCCGCCGCCCGTGCCGCCGCCGCCGACCTCGCCTCGACCCCGCTCGCGCCTTGAACCCCCAGCAGACCGCGGACCAGAGCGCCGATCGCGTCCCGGCCGGCGCCGGTTCCGAAGTCGAGCACCAGGCCCGTGTGAGCGGCGAACCCCAGGCCCTCGGCCAGGCGCCGGAACTCCTCGATCAGCCGGGTCTTGCCGATGCCGGCGCTGCCGCGCAGGTAGAGCGTGTGCCCGGATGCGCCTTCGCGACAGGCCTTGAGCACGCCTCGGAACTGGGCGAGCTCGGCGCGCCGGCCGACGAACGGTCGGGGTGGCCCCGAGCTCGCCTCGGCGATGCCGGTCAGGCGCCAGGCCGCGACCGGCGTCGTCAGCCCCTTGACCTCGACGGCGCCGATCCCGGTGCAGGCGAAGCGCTCCGGCAACCGCCGGCGCACCGCGTCCGAGATCAGGATCTCGTTGCTGCCGGCGCGGTCGGTCAGGCGCGCGGCGAGGTTCACCGAATCGCCGGTGACGGTGTATTCCCGGTGGGCATCGCTGCCGGTGCCGCTCGCCACGACCTGGCCGCTCGCGATCCCGATGTGGACGCCGAGCTCGCGGCCGAGCTCCCGGCTCAGCGCCGGCAGCGCGGCGCGGATCGCGAGCGCGGCGCGGGCGGCGCGCTCCGGGTCGTCGCTGTGCGCCAGCGGCGCGCCGAACACCGCCATGACGCAGTCGCCGATGTGTTTGTCGACGCTGCCGCCGAACTCCCCGACCAGCCGGTCGGCGCAGGCGAAGAACCGGCCGAGCAGGCCATGCACCTCCTCGGCGTCCAGCTCGCTCGCAAGCTTGGTGTAGCCGACCAGGTCGACGAACAGCACGGTCACCTGGCGCCGCTCGCCTTCGCGCACGGCGACTGCCGCGACCTCGGCAGGGGGCCGGGCCGTGGCGGGCTGCAGCGCGGTGCCGCAGGCGGCGCAGAACTTGTGCCCCGCCGACGCCGGCGCACCGCAGGCCGGACAGGCGAGCGCCACCGGGCTCCCGCATCCGGCGCAGAAGCGGGCCCCTTCCGGACCATCGAAGCCGCAGCTCGGACAGCGCACGACCCGTCTCGCTCGCATCGCAACGACCGCCGTTATCGCACCGTCACCCGGCCCTGTCGATCGAGGGCCAGGGCGGCCGCCGCGGCCGCCACGAACGAGGGGCCGGCGGCACGCCGCCGGCCCTCCCATCTGCGTTCCTCCTCGATCCGTTCAGGCGCGCGCCAGCCGGATCGCCACGAAGCGGTCCTGACCCTCGCGCTTGATCAGCAGGAGAAGCGCCTCGTCGCCGCGCTCGGCAGCCGCCCGCACCGCCTCGGCCACCATCTTGGGATCGGTGACCTGCTTGCGGTCGGCCTCGACGATCACGTCACCCGGCTGCAGGCCCTTCTCGGCCGCCGGGCTGCCCGGCTGCACGTCGGTCACGACCACGCCCTCGGCGCTGTCCGGCAGGTTCAGCTGCTGGCGCGCCTCCGGGGTGAGCTTGGCCAACATGACGCCAAGCTTGGGCGTGTTGGTCTGCTCGCCCGGCTGCTCCGCCTTGGCGACGACCTGGTCCTCGTTCGGCATCTGGCCGATCTCGACCTTGAGGGTCTTCTCGGCGTTGCCGCGCCACACCACGACGTCGGCGGAGTTGCCGGCCTTGGTGTCGGCGACCATGCGGGTCAGATCGGTCACCCGCGCGACCGGCTTGCCGTCGTATTTCAGGATCACGTCGCCGCGCTCGAAGCCGGCCTTGGCGGCCGGGCTGTCGTCGCTCACCTCGGCGACCACCGCACCCTTGGTGTCGTGCAGGCCCAGACCCTGGGCGAGATCCTCGTCGATGCCCTGGATGTGGACGCCGAGCCAGCCGCGCTCGACGACGCCGTTATCCTCGAGGTCCGCAACGATCTCCTTGACCAGGTTCGAGGGGATCGCGAAGCCGATCCCGACGTTGCCGCCGCTCGGGCTGTGGATCAGGCTGTTGACGCCGATCACCTCACCCGCGAGGTTGAAGGTCGGGCCGCCGGAATTGCCGCGGTTGATCGGCGCGTCGATCTGCAGGAAGTCGTCGTAGCGGCCGACGCCGATGACGCGGTCCTTGGCCGAGACGATGCCGGCGGTCACGGTGCCGCCGAGCCCGAACGGGCTGCCGATCGCGATCACCGGATCACCAACCCGGACCTTGTCCGAATCCGCCAGCTTGACCGGGTGCAGGTCGACGCCGGTCGGGTCGACCTTGACCAGCGCGAGATCGGTGTCCTTGTCCTTGCCGACGACCGTGCCCTTCAGCTCCTTGCCGTCCTGCAGGTTCACGGTGACCTCGGTGGCGTCGCCGACCACGTGGTAGTTGGTGACGATCCGGCCGGTCGTGTCGATGATGAAGCCCGACCCCATCGCAACCTCGGGCTCGGCGTTGGGCGGCGTCGGCGTGCCGAACTGCGGCATTCCCTGATCACCGAAGAAGCGCTCCATGAAGCGCCGCATCATCTCGCCGTTCGGGCCATCCTGGCCCTGCTGGCCGTAGAAGTGGAACTCGCGCTGCTGCGGCTGATCGGCCACCGGCTCGTTGCTGCCGCTGTGGGTCACGGTGATCGCGACCACGCTCGGCATCACCTGCTCGATCAGATCGGCATAGCCCGACCAGGGGGCGGCCGTCGTCGCCGCCGTCGCCGCCAACGCCACCGTCGGCTGGCTGGAGTTCAGGCCAACCATCAGGCCGACCACGGCCGCCGAGGACAGGGCGATCGCCGCGACGCGCAGCGGCCGCCGGCCTCGTCCAGCCGTCTTGTCCGTGGATGCATGCAAAGCCATCGCCATCATCTCCTCTTGATCTCGGGTGCTGGCACCGGCCAGCGGGCGCCCGGACTTGACCATTGTTGGTTTGAGGGAGGTAGGGATGGCAGATGACCACGGTCTGTCTGTGAGATGAAATCTTCGTCATCTTGGATGAATCGCGGTGCCGGCGCTTGGACGGAATGCCGGTACCGGCTCTCAGGCCGCGTCGGAGGCTTGGACGACCCGGCCGCCGTGACCCGTCCAGGCCGCCGTCACCTCGCGAAGATAGCTGCTCCGGAAGCGCTCGGCGCTGAAGGCCAGCGCGTTGGCGCGGCAGTCCTCGGCGGCGATCGCCCCGCCCTCGCGCTCGAAGCGCAGGACCGCGGCCGCGATCGCCTCGGCGGTCTGGGCCTCGAAGAACAGGCCGGTCGGGCGCGCCTGGTCGAGCCCGCGCACGGTCTCCAGCGCGCCGCCGCCGGCAAAGGCGATCACCGGCGTGCCGCACGCCTGGGCCTCGACCGGCGTGATCCCGAAGTCCTCCTCGGCGGCGAAGATCAGCGCCTTGGCGGCACCCATGTGGCGCTGCAGGCTCTCGGCGCTCTGAAAGCCGAGCAGGGTCACGTTCGGGCCCACCCGGGCCCGCGCCCGCTTGAGCCCGGGGCCCTCGCCGATCACCACCAGCCGCCGCCCGCCGAGCGCCCGGAAGGCCTCGACGATCGTCTCGGTGTGCTTGTAGGGCGCAAAGCGCGAGACCGCGAGGTAGGCGTCCTCCTTGGCGGGCCGTAGCGCGAAGCCCGCGACGTCGACCGGCGGATAGACGACCGCGCTCGGCCGCCGATAGATCTTGGCGATCCGCCGCGCGATGAACTCGGAGTTGGCGACGAAGTGGTCGACCGGGTTCGCGGTCCGTGCGTCCCAGAGCCGGAGATAGTGCAGCACGCAGCGGGCGAGCGCCCCGCGCAGGCCCCGCTCGAGGCCGCTCTGGCGCAGATACTGATGCTGGTACTCCCAGCCGTAGCGCATCGGCGCATGGATGTAGGCGACGTGCAGCTGACCCGGCCCGGTCAGCACGCCCTTGGCGAACGCGTGGCTCGAGGACAGGACCAGATCGTAGCCCTGCAGGTCGAACTGCTCGATCGCCAGCGGCATCAGCGGCAGATAGGCGCGAAACCGCCGTCTTGCGAACGGCAGGCGCTGCAGGAACGAGGTCCTGACCGGCCGCCCCGCGAGAAAGCCGCGCTCCTCGGCGGCCATGAAATCGACCAGCGTGAACAGCTCGGCGTCCGGAAAGCAGGCCAGGATCTCCGCCACCACCCGCTCGGAGCCGTAGTAGCTGTCGAGCCACTCGTGGACCAGAGCGATCCGCGCCGGCCGCCCCGCTGGCGTCAGCAGCTGACAATCGGCCATCAGGAGCCGGCCGGCACCGGCTGCCCCTCCAGGGCCAGCCAGCGCTGCTCGGTCGCCTCGAGGACGCCTTGGAGCTCGGCCAGGCGTCGGGCGCGCTGCTCGAAGCCCGCGGGGTCGCGGCGAAACAGGTCCGGGTTCGCGAGCTCGCGCTCCAGCCCCGCGATCTCGGCCTCGAGCGTCTCGATCTCGGCCATCACGCGGGCGAGGTCGCGCTGGCGCCGGCTTTCCAGCCGCGCCCGCCCCGGCCCGGCCTTGGGCTTGAGCGCCGGCCGCGGCGCCTGCGCCTGCGCCACCGGCGGCCGCTGGCGCAGGTAGTCGCGATAGCCGCCGGCATATTCCTGCACCCGTCCGCCGCCCTCGAAGGCGATCACGCTGGTCACCAGGCGGTCGAGGAAATCCCGATCGTGGCTGACCAGCAGCAGCGTACCCGCGAACTCGGCCAGGATCTCCTGCAACAGATCGAGGGTGTCCATGTCGAGATCGTTGGTCGGCTCGTCGAGCACCAGAAGATTGCAGGGCGTCGCCAGCTGCCGGGCGAGCAGCAGGCGGTTGCGCTCGCCGCCGGACAGCGCCCGGATCGGGGTCCGGGCCTGCTCCGGCTGGAACAGGAAGTCGCGCAGATAGCCGACCACGTGGCGAAAGCGGCCCTGGACCATGACCTGATCGCCGCCATCGGGGCAGAGCATCCGCCAGGGCGTGGCGTCGAGGTCGAGGCTGGCGCGGCGCTGATCGATCAGGCCGACCGACAGACCGACGCCCAGACGCACCCTGCCCTCGTCCGGGGCGAGCTGGCCGGTCAGCAGCCGCGCCAGCGTCGTCTTGCCGACGCCGTTCGGGCCGATGATCCCGACCCGGTCGCCGCGCAGGATGCGGGTCGAGAAGCCCTCGACGATGATGCGCTCGCCGAACCGCTTGGCGACCCCCTCGGCCTCGATCACCATGCGGCCGCCGGCCGGATCGGTCGCCGCCACCAGGCGGACCGACCCCACCGGCGCGCTGCGCCGGGCGCGCTCCTGACGCAGGGTCTGCAGCCGGCGCAGACGGCCCTGGTTGCGCTTGCGCCGCGCCGTGATGCCGTGATGCGACCAGTCGGTCTCGAGGGCGATCCGCTTGTCCAGGCGGCCGAGCGCTGCCTCCTCCTCGGCGAGCACCGCCTCCGACCAGGCATCGAAGGCCGCGAAGCCTTGGCCCAGGACCCTTAGCTCGCCCCGATCCAGCCACCAGATCGTGCGCGAGAGGGCGGCAAGGAACGCGCGGTCGTGGCTGACCAGGACCAGGCCGCCGCGGAAGCCGGCCAGATCCTGCTCGAGGCGGAGCGTGGTCGGCAGGTCGAGATGGTTGGTCGGCTCGTCGAGCAGCAGCACGTCCGGATCGTCGACCAGCGCCCGCGCGAGGGCGACCCGCCGCGCCTCACCGCCGGACAGAGGTCTCGACCGGGCGCGCCGGGTCGATCGCCAGGCGCTCGAGCAGCGCCTCGGCGCGCGCCCGGTCGGAGAGGCCGCCCTCGCTCGCCGACAGGCCGGTCAGGGTCGCCGCGAGCGCGCTCACGGTCGGGTCGAGCTCGGGCTCCTGCGGCAGGTAGGCCGCGCGCGTGCGCGGTTGCAGAAAACGCTCGCCGGCGTCGAGCTCGATCAGCCCGGCGAGCGCCTTGAGCAGGGTCGACTTGCCGGCGCCGTTACGGCCGACCAGGCAGACCCGATCGCCCTTGGCGACCGCCAGCGACAGGCCGGCAAACAGCGGCTGGCCGCCTGGTCGGACGGTGGCGTCGCGCAACGAGAGCAGGGGCGGCGGCATGAGTGACGCTCGGCGCTGGACATCGGTCGCCGACCGGGGTCGTGCCGGTCGGGGCCGCTCTCTCTAGCACAGGCCGGCGGACGGAAAAACCTCCGCTGCGCCGAGCGGAGCCGACGCTCAGGCGGTGCTCTGGACCAGGATCTCGACCCGGCGGTTCTGCGCCCGGCCGGCGTCGGTCGCGTTGTCGGCGCGCGGCTCGGTCTCGCCGCGGCCCGCCGCGATCAGGCGGTCCGCCGGCACGCCCTCGCGGATCAGCTCGGCCCGCACGGCCTCGGCGCGCCGCTCCGAGAGCTGCTGGTTGTAGCTCTCGGAGCCGGTCGAATCGGTGTGGCCGACGACCGTCATCCGGCTGTCGTAGCCCTTCAGGACCTCGGCGACCTTGGCCAGGCTTGGCTTGAACGCGGGCTTGATCGCCGCGCTGTTGACGTCGAACGACACCTCGTTGGCGAGCGTCAGCTTCAGCAGGTCGTCGCGCACCCGCTCGACCTCGACCGCGTGCTGGGCCTGCTCGCTCGCCAGCTGGTCGCGCAGCTCGGCCTCCTGGCGGTCCATCATGTAGCCGAGCCCGCCGCCGGCAGCCGCCCCGGCGACCGCGCCGATCACGGTACCGGCCGCCCGATGCTTCTTGTCCAGGCGATTGCCGAGGACGCCGCCCGCGAGCGCGCCGACGCCCGCGCCGACCGCAGTCTTGTTGACCGACTGGGTGCCGTCGGCCTGGGTCGTGCAGCCCGCGAGCCACAGGCTGCCGAGCGCCACACAGGTCGTCATGCGCATGCGAGGTCTCCAGGATGTCGCGAGATCGCCGGCCAGCGCCCGCGGCGCCGGTCGTTGCGGCATAGCGCATCCGGATTAGCGTTGGCCTAATGCACCGGCGTCGATTCCGCCGGCTCACTTGGTGACCAGGCCGCCGACCCCGCCGCTGATCAGCAGCGTCACGTCGCCCAGTACCCGCGGCAGGGCGAAGCCGCCCGGCGCCACCAGATAGCGGGGCTCCCAGACCGGGTCGAACTTGGCCTTGAACTTCCGCAGGCCTTGAAAGTTGTAAAAATGCTCGCCGTAGCGGAACAGGAGGGCGCCGGCCTGGGTCCAGAGCGGGGCGAGCCGCCGGTGCTCGAGCCCGGCGAGCGGCACCATGCCGAGCGCGAAGCGCTGGTAGCCCTCGGCCTTGGCCCAGAGCATCAGCTCGAGGAACAGATATTCCATGATGCCGGCGGGCGCGTCCTCGACGTGGCGCATCAGATCGACCGACAGCTCGCGCCCGCCACTGGTCCAGAGGTTGGCGAAGGCGACGATCCGGGCGCCGAACCAGACCACCGCGACCGGAAAGTTCCGCAGGTAGGCGACATCGAACCGACCGAGCGAGAAGCCCTTCTCGCGCACGTTCTTGGCGCGCAGCCACTCGGCCGAGACCGCGGCCAGGTCCGGCAGGATGCCGGGAACCGCCGCCGCGGGCACGATCTCGAGCCGGCAGCCGTCGCGCTGCAGCCGCCGGAGCGTGTAGCGCAGGCTTTTGTGCCTGGACCCCTCGATCGTGAACCGCTCGAGCGGCACCAGCGCTTCCTCGCCGAGCTTCTGGAAGGTCAGGCCGAGCTCCAGGAACTGCGGCAGACTCTCGGGCGCCACGTGGTAGAAGGCCGGCCAGGCGCCGTAACGATCACTGAGCTCGCGGAACTGCCAGAGGATCTCGAGCCGCTCTTCGGCCGGCCCGACCGGCTCGCCCATCGCGATCCAGCTGCCGCCGCGGACGCCGAACATGATGAAGCTCTGGCCGCTGTCGCTGAACAAGAAGTGCTTGTCGCCGAGCAGCGCGAGGTTGGCCAGCACCGGCGCGTCCGGGGTCGCCCGGATGATGTCTCGCGCGCGAGCAACGTCGTCCGGGCTGTCGGTCAGCGCCGGGCGACGGCTGGCACGCAACAACTGCGCCGCGCCGACGATCAGGAACAGCGTCAGCGTGCCGGCGGCCGCCCGCAGGAACCGGGGCGCGCCCTCCTCGAGCACGAAGCGCCACCACAGATCGTGACTGTATTCGATGTGCCGGTAGCTGAAGAAGCCGAGCCAGAGCACGCCCAGCAGCACCGCCGCGACCGCCAGCAGCCAGGCCGGCGAGAAGCGCTCGGTGAGCAGCGCGGTCTTGCGGTAGAAGGCGTGCCGGCAGGGCAGCAGCGCCAAGAGCGTGACTGCGAGGATCGCCGCCTGCTCGACGTGCAGGCCGCGCAGCAGGCTCAAGACGATGCCCGCGGCCAGGACGGCAAGGGTCGCGAGCCAGGCGCCATCCAGCCGGCGGCGCAGCCCCCAGGCGACCAGCAGCAGCAGCAGGCCGGCGATGCTCGCGAGAAAGTGGGAAATCTCGATCACGCCGAGCGGCACGATGTCGCCGATCGTCTCCAGGCGTCCGACGACGGTCGGCGCGGCGCTCGAGGCGAGCAGCATGATGCCGGCGGTGAACACCATCAGCGCGAACAGGTTGGGCGCCAGCACGACCGCCCAGACGCCGACCCGCCGCGCGACCTCGCCGGTCGCCAGCAGCTGGTGGACGCCGAGCAGCACCACCGCCAGGACCAACGGCAGCAGGTAGTAGATCAGGCGGTAGCCGATCAGCGCCGCGGCGACCGCCGCCGAGCCGCCGGCGTGGGGCACGGCCAGCAGCAGCACCGCCTCGAAGATGCCGATGCCGCCCGGCAGGTTGCTCAGCACGCCGCCGAGGTTGGCGAGCGCGAACAGCCCGACGAACGCGAGGAAGCCGAGCGGCAGCCCCGGCGGTAGCAAGATGTAGAGAACAGCCGCGGCCGAGCCCCAGTCGATCAGCGACAGGGCGATCTGGGCGGCGGCGACCGCTGGCCGCGGCAGGCTCGCCTGCCAGCCGCGGATCGTGATCGGCCGCCGCCTGAGCGCGGTCGCGAGGCCATAGGCCGCGACCATGGCGACCAGCAGCAGGCCGATCGCGAGCACCGCGGGCGCCGGCAGGTGCAGGATCGAAGCGATCGGCTGCGGCTCGCCGAGGCAGGCGATCGCCAGGATGACGCCCAGCCCGAGGAAGCTCGTGACCGTGTTGAAGGCGAGGATCACGCCGATGTCGAGCGAGGACAGGCCCCAGACGGTGTACAGGCGAAAGCGCACCGCACCGCCGCTCAGCCAGCCGAGGCCCAGATTGTGGCTGAAGGCGTAGCCGGTGAACGAGGCGAGCGCCGTCCGCCGGTAGGGCAGACGCTCGCCGACGTAGTGCAGCGCCAGCGCGTCGTAGAACGTGAGGGTGGCGTAGCCCAGCGCGGTGGCGAGGATCGCGCCCGCGACCGCGCGCGCCGGGATCTCGCGCAGGTGGGCGAAGAGATCGCTCAGGTGGTACTGGGCCAGCTGGCGGTGGATCACCCAGATCGCGATCGCGAACAGCACCAGGCTCAGGAGGGGAGGCAGCCAGCGGCCGACGCGCTGGCCGAGCGGCGGCTCGATCGGCTCGGGCCCGAGCGCCGGGGCCGCGGCGGCGGGCGCCGCGTCCGCCGCCCGGTCGGGCGGCCGTTCGGACGCCCCGCGGCTCATCGGCTAGCGCTGGCTGCGTCGCCGGGCGCCGGCCATGATCTTGTCGGCGAGCGCGGCATAGTCGCCATCGAAATGGTGGCCACCTTGGGTCTCGATCCGCTCGGCGCGCTCGAACTCGGGCGCGGTGCAGGCGGTATCGTCCTCGTCCGCGCCGTAGAAGCACTGCACGATGCGCGGATCGAGCCTGGCGATCTCGGGTAGCACCGGGCGGGCGTCGGCGCCACCCCCGGCCCCCAGCCAGTTGGTGACGTGGAACTCGAACGGGGCGAGCTTCTCGATCCCGAGCAGCGAGACCTGCCGGACCATCGCCCGCAGGGCGGCCGGCAGGCGGTTGACGGCGAACGGCAGCACGCCCGCGCCGAACGAGTAGCCGAGCAGGATCGCCTGGTCGCGGCCCCATGCAGCGCGATAGTGCTGCAGGATCGCCGCGAGATCGTCGGCGACCTGCTGCGGCGTCCGCTCCTGCCAGAAGTAGCGGAGGCTGTCGACGCCGATCGTGGCGATGCCGTGCGCGGCCAGGATCTCGCCGATCTGCTTGTCGAGATCGCGCCAGCCGCCATCGCCCGAATAGAACACCGCCAGCAGATCGCCCGGCCCGGCCGCCGGCAGCTCGACCAGCGGCAGGTTCGAGATCGAGGTCGCGGGCGCGCCGGTGTGGCCGAGCCGATCGGTGAGCAGCGCGGCCAGGCGCTCGTCCAGGCTGGTGCCGGCCGGGATCGCGACCACCGAGGCCTCCGGGATGCCCGCGGTGAAGTGGCGGGCCTCGGCCTGCTCCTCCGGTCCGACCGCAATCCGCCACCAGCCCGGGAGATCCGCCTCGGGCCCGTAGGTGAAGCCGGCGCCGCTGGCGCTCGCGGGCGCGCCCGGGCAGAGCGGCAGCCGGCTGTCGAGCGCGATCGGCAGGCCATCGCTGGCGGCGCCGGCGACGGTCGCGGCCGGCGCCTGGGCGAGCGCCGCGTAGACGAGCGTCGAGCCCATGCCGGTGCCGGCCAGGATCGGCGACCGGTAGTGCTCGAGACCGAGCTCGCGCTGCAGGCGCTTGCTGGTGTCCTCGACGTCGGAGATCAGATAGTGGCAGTCCTGATCGTCACTGGCTCGGAGATGGGCGAGCCAGGTCGGGAGATCGACCTCGAGCACGACGGCGCCGAGCTCGCTCAGGCGCGCCGCCGCCCGATCCAGCTCGCCGTTCCAGCCGCTCCGGTCCGAGACCAGGAACACCAGCCCCAGCACCTCGCCCGCGGGAAGAACGACCGGGAGGATGCCGAGCTCGCCGGCCGCGATCGTGCGCCCGACGGCCGCGTCGGCGAGCGTCGTCGCGAGCAGCAGGGTCGACCCGGCGGCGAGCAGCAGGCGAACCATGGCGGACATCGATCGATCAAGGCAACGGGCGTGCATGTTAGCACGGTCGCGGGCCACGCCCAGGGTCCGATGCAACGGAACTGCGCGGCCGCCCGCGCCCTGGCAGGCGGCGCCACTCACAAAGCGGCAACGTCGCCGACGCGCCATTAGCGATATCTGGGGGCAGACTATGCTAGGGTAAGGCATGGCCTGCTCGAACCATGACTTCGCCGCCTTCGCCGCCGCCGGCATCACCGGGCTCGAGGCGTTCACCGACGCCGATGCCGCGTTGGCCCGGATCGCCAAGATCTACGACAAGGGCGTCTGCATCCTGCGCGAGGCGTTCGCGCGCTTCACCCAGGGCGAGCTGCCGGGCGAGCCGGTCGACGCCTTCTATCCGTTCCTCGGCCTCGTGCTCAGCCGCGAGCAGCTGAACCTCGACGCCCGCCTGGCCTTCGGCGCGCTCCACGACCCCGGCACCTACGGCACGACGCTGACCAGGCCGTCCTTGTTCGGCGAATACTACCGGCACCAGATCGAGCTCCTGCTGCAGCATCACGGCGTCCCGGTCGTGGTCGGGATCAGCGACCGGCGGATGCCGCTGCCGTTCGTGATCGAGGAGAGCACCGCCGACATCCGCCACGACCGGGTGAGCGTGCTCCAGACCGTCTTCCCGCTGCCCGACATGAGCCTGATCGACGACGCGATCGCCAACGGCACCTTCCGGCCGCCGCCGGGCGCGCTCAAGCCGCTCGCGCTGTTCACCGCCGAGCGGGTCGACTACTCGCTCGAGCGCCTGCACCACTACACCGCGACCGCGCCCGAGCACGTCCAGCGCTTCATCCTGCTGACCAACTACCAGCGCTACGTCGAGCACTTCATCGAGTACGCCGAGCGCTCGATCCGCGAGACCGACGACTACCTGGCCTTCGTCGAGCCCGGCGAGGTGATCACGCCCAACCCGCGGCTGACCGACCAGGCGGCCTGCGGCCACCGCCCGCGCCATCTGCCGCAGATGCCGGCCTACCACCTGACCCGGCCGGGGCGGACCGGGGTCACGATGGTCAACATCGGCATCGGGCCGTCGAACGCGCGCACGATCACCGACCACCTGGCCGTGCTGCGGCCGCATTGCTGGCTGATGCTCGGCCACTGCGCCGGCCTGCGCCGCAGCCAGCGCCTCGGCGACTACGTGCTCGCCCACGCCTACGCCCGCGAGGACCACGTGCTCGACCACGACCTGCCGCTGACCGTCGCGGTGCCGCCGATCGCCGAGGTCCAGGTGGCGCTCCAGCAGGCGGTGCTCAACGTCACCGGCCTGACCGGCGCCGACGTCAAGACCCGGATGCGCACCGGCACGGTCGCGACCACCGACAACCGCAACTGGGAATTGCGCTACGACGAGCTGTTCGAGCGCCTCAACCAGCAGCGCGCGATCGCGGTCGACATGGAGAGCGCCACGGTCGCGGCCAACGGCTTCCGCTTCCGCGTCCCCTACGGCACGCTCTTGTGCGTCTCCGACAAGCCGCTGCACGGCGAGCTCAAGCTGCGCGGCATGGCCAATCAGTTCTACCGCGAGCGGATCAACCAGCACCTCGAGATCGGCCTCGAGGCGATCCGCATCCTGCGCGACGAGACCGGCCCCGACGCGCTGCACTCCCGCAAGCTCAGAAGCTTCGACGAACCCGCGTTCCGGTGAGCAGGAGCGGGCAATGAGGGATCGCTGCGCGCGCTGATCAGCGCCTTGCGGTCAACTGCCTTGGCTCCAGGGGTTGATGATCGGGACCCCGCAGCCCGCGAAGCCCATCTCGTCCCTTGTGACGATCGCAGCACCGGCCGTTTTCGCGATGGCGGCAATCATCCCGTCCTCCTGGGCGACGGGGCGCCCGGCGCGTTCGCGCGCGATCCGGAGGTCGGCGTAAGCAGACGCCGCCGCCTCTCCGAACGCCAGGACCCGGCCGGCCAGAACCTGGCTGAACAGCGAGCCGAGCGCTGCCTGAAGGCGATCGCGCCTGCGGCTCGCGGGCAGCCGGCGGACGCCGTGGAGAAGTTCCGACTGGCAGATCACGGTCGTGAAGACCCAATCGACCGGGCAGGCTTCCAGCCAGGCCGCGACCGCGGCCGCGGGTGTCTCTTTGATCACCTCCGAAAGCACATTGGTATCGAGGACATACATCAGTCCAGGCTCGGCGGCTCGCGACCGGGCTGGCGTTCCGGCAGCACGAGATCGAACCCGCCGAGGCCGATGAAAGGACGTCGAAGCGCTTCGAAGGCGTTCTGAGGCTTGGGTTCCGGTCCACAGGTTTCGCCGAGGATCCGCCGGGCTTCCTCCTCCATGGAGCGCCCGTGCCGGGCGGCGCGCAGGCGCAGCCGTTCCTTCACAGCGGGATCGAGCTTGCGAATCGTCAGGCTGGTCATGGCAATGGTCCGCTCTGCTGCATGCAATGCATATAGTCTATTGCATGCATCGATGGCAAGAGACCCCGCGTTCGGGATCGACCGGTCGGCTCAGGCCGCCGCGCGGGATGGCAGGGGGCGGATTTTGGCCAGGGCTTCGAGCAGCACCTCGGGGCCGGCCCCCTGGGGATGCGCGGCTTCGGACAGGTGCCGGCGCCAGGCGCGGGCACCGGGCTGGCCGTTGAAGAGGCCCAGGATGTGCCGGGTGATCGCCCGCAGCGGTGTGCCCTCGGCGAGCTCGCGCCGGGCGTAGGGCAAGAGCTGCGCGACGATGTCGGCGCGCTCGGGGAGCGGATCGGCGCTGCCGTAGAGCGCCCGCTCCCATGCCGCAAGCGCGTAGGGGTTCTGATAGGCCTCGCGGCCGAGCATCACGCCATCGACCCGTGCGAGCTCGGCCCGCGCCTGCTCCAGCACCCGGATGCCGCCGTTCAGGATCACCTCGAGGTCCGGAAAATCCCGCTTCACCCGATGCACCAGCTCGTAGCGGAGCGGCGGGATTTCCCGGTTCTCCTTGGGGCTGAGGCCGGAGAGCCAGGCCTTGCGCGCGTGGACGATGATCGTGCCACAGCCGGCCTCCGCGACCGTGGCCACGAAGCGGTGGAGGAAGTCATAGGAATCCTGCGCGTCGATGCCGATCCGGGTCTTGACCGTGACCGGCACGCCGACCGCTTGCCGCATCGCGCGCACCGAGGCCGCGACCAGCTCCGGCTCGGCCATCAGGCAGGCGCCGAAGCGGGCGCTCTGGACCCGGTCCGACGGGCAGCCGACGTTCAGGTTGATCTCGTCGTAGCCGGCCGCCTGGCCGAGTTCGGCCGAGCGTGCGAGCTCGTCCGGATCGGCGCCGCCCAGCTGCAAGGCGATCGGATGCTCGGCCGGATCGAAGCGCAGGACGCGCGCCCGCGGCCCGTGCAGGATCGCCCCGGTCGGGATCATCTCGGTGTAGAGCAGGGCGCGCCGGGCGATCAGCCGCAGGAAATAGCGGCAGTGCCGGTCGGTCCAGTCCATCATCGGCGCGATCGAGAGGCGGCGATCGAGCGATCCCGGCGATCGAGGCTGGCGGATCAGGTCGGTGGTGACGGTCATGGTACGGTCTTCAAGCGCAATCGGATGCGGCCGCGAAGCGGGATGCAACGATACCAGATCGCACCAGCCGCTCAAACGTCCACAGAGCCTCTGGTCGGCGAACGCAATCGATGAGACGCCTCCTCCCGGATCGAATTGATGCAGACGCCGACCAGCGCAAAGCCCCAAAGCGTAAAGGGCAGGTGCCAGACGATGAAATCGACGTGCGTATGGATTGCTGCGTGGCCCGTAAAGATCAGGAACCACGAAAGGGGCGCCAGCGCCGACCACCATGTCGCGAGCAGCAGCCCATAGGCTCGACCCGCCTGCAAATCCGTGGCCCGACCAGCGCTCTGACGGATCCTTGTGATGCCGAGCAGGAGGAGGCTGCAGGCAGCGAAGAGATAGATCAGGCCAGTGTAGGCGATGCTCAGCCGCCGCACTGGTAACTTAAGGGCGTTGACCACGCTTTGAGTGTTGATTGCGTTGCCGGACAAATAAGTCTTGAGCACGTCGAGCGGCTGCGCCCGTAGCGGGTTTTTGATTTCGAGATTGGGAAAATCGGCTGGATCTCCGGGCGACCGCCGGGCGAGGACGGTAGCGATGTGCTCCACTCCCGCCGTTGGGTCGCCGTCGAAAGTGGCGACCTGGCCGCTGAGGACAACCAGCGTGACAAGCACCGCCAGGGCGGCACCGGCGCTGGCCGCTGTGAGACTGGCAAGCGTCCGGACGATGCTCCAGGCATCACGTCGTGCGTAATAGACGATTGGGACCGTCATCATCACCAGCGTGCTCGTGATGAATTCGAACCCGGTCGTGAGACACTTGAGACCCATTGGCCAGAAGCCGCTCCAGAACAGGCTTACCAGCACGCGCTGATGGTCTGGTCGACCTTGTCTTGGCGCCGCTGGCCGGTCCGCTGCGGTTCAGCCTGCTGCAGGCATTGGCGGCCCTCATCACGGCTCTGGTCCTCGCCGCCTTTCTCGTCTGGCTGAGGGACGAGTTTGGCACGATAGCGTTCGGCGTGTGCTTGCGCGGCCAGCCACGGCCGGCGCGGCAACAACGCACAAAGGCGGCGTGAGGTCAGTCCCCCTCCCGGGCTTTCGGCGGTCGCCATCCGTGCCAGCGGGGGACAGAATGCGGCGCCCCATCTCAACCCGAGACGGAGCGCCGCCAAGTAGGGAGGAACGCCTCAGTCACGAAAATATCGTGGCCGGCTTCGTCCTAGCGGGTAGTGGTGAAGGCAGAGTTAAGGCCCGCCAATCACCAAATCAGGGACTCGCCGCCGTCGACCGCGTGCCGACCGCCAGCGCGCGCGGGCACCCGCCGGCGCGGCGATTGACAACCCCGCGGCGGGCTCCTCAGGCCGAGGTCAGAAGGCCTCGGTGACGCCCCTCGGCGCCAGGCCGAGGCCTTCGCCGGTGACGCTAGTCGATCTCGTCCTCGGCGATGATCCAGGGCTCCTCGAGCGCGGCCGCCTGCCATTCGAGGACGGCGGGCCAGGCGAGCACGGCATCGGCATAGGCCTGTGCGATCGGCTCGAGCGCGACCCCATAGGTGCGAAAGCGGGTCGCGACCGGCGCATACATGGCATCCGCGGCGCAAGGGTCTCCAAACAGGAAGGACCCGCCCGTGCCGAAACGGCTGCGGCAGTCCTGCCAGAGCGCGCCGATCCTTGCGATGTCGGCCGCTGCGCCCGGCCCCTGGCCCCTGCCCGGCAGGTGCTTCTTCAGGTTCATCGGCATCTGCTGGCGGAGCGCTGCGAAGCCCGCGTGCATCTCGGCCGCGATCGAGCGGGCGAGCGCCCGGGCGTCGGGATCGGCCGGCCAGAGGCCCGCCTGCGGACGCTGCTCGGCCAGATACTCGACGATCGCGAGCGAATCCCAGATCACGCGCGCCCCATGCTTCAGGAGCGGGACCTTGCCCGCCGGAGAATGGCCGAGCAGCTCCGCGCGCGAGCCGGGCTCCGAGAGCCGCACCAGCCGCTCCTCGAACTCGATCCCGGCGAGGCGCGCCGCCAGCCAGCCGCGCAGCGACCAGGACGAATAATTCTTGTTGCCGACCACCAGCGTGAACGCAGCCATCGATCTCAGTCCTTGGGGTCTGGTTTCGGCATCAGCTTGAGCGAGGCCGAGTTCATGCAGTAGCGCTGGCCGGTCGGCTCGGGCCCATCCGGGAAGACGTGGCCGAGATGGGCATCGCAGCGGCTGCACAGCACCTCGGTCCGGACCATGAAGAAGCTCTGGTCGGTCTCGGTCGCCACCGCCGCCTCGTCGACCGGCGCCCAGAAGCTCGGCCAGCCGGTGCCGGACTCGAA
The DNA here is from genome assembly GCA_963757395.1 of uncultured Alphaproteobacteria bacterium. Lineage (GTDB taxonomy): Bacteria > Pseudomonadota > Alphaproteobacteria > Geminicoccales > Geminicoccaceae > DATAOG01. The sequence continues at coordinate 148,135 of CAVWRK010000013.1, read as the reverse complement.
CTTGGTCGCGGCATCGAACAGCGGCTGGCCGCAGCAGACGCAATGATAGACGCCCGGCGTCTTGGTCGCGTGATAGGCGCCGGTGAACGGTCGCTCGGTGCCTTTCATGCGAGCGATCCGATACTGCTCCGGGTGCAGCTGCTTGCGCCATTCGGCAATCGACTTGACGACTTTCTCGACCATCACGCGTCCTCCCCCAGCTTCGGGTCGTCCGCCCTCTGAGATAGGCGGCGCCGGGCGGACCGTAAAGATTGCCTGCCCGGAACGCCCGACGGCGCCGATCCTATCCCGAACCCCAGGTTCAGGTGGTCGGTCCCGGTCCCCGATCCGGCGAATCCCTGACCATCTGCCTCCCTGTGATCCCTCCCAGCGACCGCTTTCGCCCCGGCTTCGGCCGGGGCGCTTTATTTCCGGCCGTAGCGCCTCGCCGCCGCTCGACATGGCCGGCGAGCCACCGGCCGGAGAGGTGCCGCGCGGCACCGTGGAATTTGTCGGCACGCGAGCCGTTGTGCTAGCCAGGAAGTGCAGTCCATCACAGAGGAGATCGCATTGGTTTGTGACCGACCGGACCGGCCGCGCGCCCGCTGGCGCTTCTGGGTGGTCGCGGCGGCAGCGCTCTGGCCGGCGAGCGCGCTAGGCCAGGGCGCGGACGAGCTCGCCTCGATGATCGAGCAGAACCTGGCCGGGATCGAGTTCCGCCTCGACCTCCGGCCCTACCAGGCATCCCAGGACCTCGAGGCGGAGGGGCGACGGCTCGAGCTGCTCGAGAAGGAGACCCCCGATAATCCGGCCCTGCCGGCGCTCAAGCGCAAATTCGCCGAGCTCCAGGCCGGCATCGCGGCGGCCGCCAAGGATGCCGCCAACGGCGTCGGCGCGGCAGCGGTACCGACCGCGCCCGCGGGCTTCACCGCCGGCCTGAAGCAGGTCGACGCGCTGCAAAAACAGGCCGAGACCGCGCTCCTGCTCGACCACACGGCCGAGGCCGAAGGCTACCTGGCCCAGGCGCAGAGCCAGATGGCGGCGCTCGAGGAGCACTATCGCGGCGAGATCCCGGAGGGCCACGCGCCGCTGATCGTGGCCAAGGAAAAGCTCGCCGGGCTCAAGGACCAGATCGCCGACGCCAAGCCGTCGAACTGACGGCTCTAACCGACCAGGACCGGGCCGCAGGCGCCGAGGAAGTCCTCGAAAGCGGCCGCGAACGCGTCACAGTCGGCCTCGGTGAGCGGCAGCGACAGCGCGATGAAGCCTCGCCTTGCGACATAGAAGCCGCGAGCGAGCATCTCGAGGTGGAATAGCGCCCGCGCCGCGGCCGGCGTGTGTTCCGTGTCGTCCGGTTGCCGGACCGCCTCGTCCTGGAAGTGCATGCACAGGATCGAGCCGACCCCGGTCACCTGCACCGGCACGCCCTGGTGCGCGCCGATCGCATTCAGCCTCGCCTTCAAGCGCTCGCCCTGCGCGCTCAGCGCATCGGCCGCCGCAGGCGTGAACACCTTGGACAGACCGGCGACGCCCGCGGCCATGGTCAGCACGTTGTTGTTGTAGGTGCCGGAATGGGGCAGCGCGTCCGGCCGGCTCGGGTCGAAGCGGCCCATGATCGCAGCCCGGCCGCCGAAGGCGCCGAAGCTCATGCCACCACCCAGATACTTGCCGAACGTGGTCATGTCCGGGAGGACGCCGAGCGCCTCTTGCAGCCCGCCCGGCGACAGGCGCGAGGTCATGACCTCGTCGAAGATCAGCATGATCCCATGCCGGGTCGCGGCGTCCCGGAGGCCCTGGAGAAAATCGGGTTCGGCCGCGATGCACCCGCCCGCGCCCATCATCGGCTCGACGATGATCGCGGCGAGCTCCTGGGCGTGCTGCTCGATCAGCCCGAGCGTGCCCTCGAGGTCGTTGTAGCGCGCGAAGACATAAGGGAACGGGATGCTCATCGGCGAGCTGCCGTGGGCGAACGACAGCATGCCACCATGATAGGCGCCCTCGAACACCAGGATGTGGCTGCGGCCGGTCGCGGCGCGGGCGCCCGAGAGCGCGTTCAGGTTGGCCTCGGTGCCGGAATTGCAGAACCGGACCAGCTCGCACGATGGGAAGCGCGCGCACATCAGCTTGGCGAGCTCCGCCTCGTAGCGGTTCGGCGCCCCGAGCAGGATGCCATCCGCCAGCGCCTGCTCGACCGCCGCCCGGATCACCGGATCGGAATGGCCATAGAGCCCGGCCGTGTATTCGCCAAGGAAATCGAGATAGGCGTGGCCGTCGAGGTCGAACAGGCGGGCACCCTCGCCCCGGGTGATCGTCACCGGAAACGGCGGATAGAACAGGATGCTCCGGGTATTGCCCCCGGGCAGCACCCGGGCCGCCTCCGCATGGCGCGCCCGGCTCCTGGGGTTGGCCGCGACGTAGCGCGCCTCGGCATCCGCGAGCGCATCGTCCAGGCTCATGTTGCGCTCCGCCGCCATGGTCATCCGCTTCCTCCCCTCCGCAGGCTCCCGCGCGCCATGTTACGGACCCGCGGCGGTCCGCACCAGCCCGGATCGGCCACGGGACGGCGGCCGAGGCCGCTTGGCCCCCCTCCGCGACGGCGGTCGAGGCGGTGCTCGACGCCGCCGCGGTCAGCACGGTCGACCTGTCGGAGGTCGAGGCGAAGCTGGTCGAGCGCGGCACGTTCCCCGAGGTCGCCTGGTGGCTCGCCGACCTCGACCTCGACCTCGACGTCGTCGATTTCGATCCACCGCAGGCCAAGCTTGCGGGCGACCTCCGGGCCCTCCCCCGCGCCCGCGGTCTGTCGCTTGGCGACCGCGCCTGCCTGTCTCGCCCAAGTCCTGGGCCCGCCCGTGATGTCCGCCGATCCGCCTGGGCCGGGAGATCGGATCGAGATCCGGACCGTCCGCTGACATCGACGTGGCCCGCCGGTGGGGACGCCTCGCCGATGCCCATGGCAATCTCGGCGCCGATCTGCTGACCGCGGTGACCGCGGCCAAAACGGGCTCCTGTGCCTGACTTGGCGGGGCGGCCTGTGGCTGGTACGCTAATTGCTCAGAACGTCTGGCGTGAAATCAGAGGGGAGGTATCGAGATGAGGCAGGAATCCATAACTCGACCGATTGCGGCCGCGGCCACGCTCGCCGGGGCGCTGGTGCTGGGCTGGGCCGGGACCGCAGCGGCGATCGACTACGACAAGATCAAGCAGATCGCCAAGGACAACGGCATCACCGAGCTGCGCATGACCGAGGCCGGCGGGGCGTCCGGGGATTCGATCCAGGCGGGCTACATCGAGCCGTTCCAGAAGGCGAGCGGGATCACCGTGGTTCGCGAGAACCCGAGCGGGCTCGGCAAGCTGCGCGCCATGGTCGAGGCGGGCGCGGTCACCTCGGTCCTGCTCGAGCTCGCCAGCACCGAGCTGGAGCAGGCCAAGGCGCTCGATCTGGTCGAGCCCTTGGACTGGGACGCGATCGGGCCCGAGCCGATCTTCGACGAGGCCAAGGACGAGTATGGCTACGGCTATCAGTTCTACTCGACGATCTTCGCCTGGCGCGCCGACGCCAAGGCACCCAAGACCTGGGAGGATGTCTTCGACCCCGAGAACTTCCCGGGCAAGCGCGCCTTCCCGGACTATCCGAGCTTCATCCTGCCGATGGCGCTGCTCGGCGACGGCGTCGAGCCCAAGGACCTCTACCCGCTCGATCTCGACCGCGCGTTCGCCAAGCTCGACAAGATCAAGGACAGCGTCGCGGTCTGGTGGCAGGCGGGCGCGCAGCCGCCCCAGCTGCTCAAGGACAACGAGGTCCAGTACGCGATCGCCTGGTCCGGCCGGGTCGCAGGGCAGGAGGGCATCGAGTACAGCTTCAACGAGGGCCAGCTCGACCTCGCCTACTTCGTCGTGCCCAAGGGCGCGGATGCCAACCAGAAGGCGGCAGCGATGGGCATCCTCTACGAGATGAGCGTGCCCGAGAACCAGGCCGCGGCCGCCGAGGTCGTCTCCTACACCGGCAACAGCCCCAACCTCGAGCCGCTGCTGCCCCAGGACCGGCTCGGCGAGTTCCCGACCACCAGCGCCAACAAGGATGTCCAGATCCTGGCCAACGCCAAGTGGTGGTTCGAGAACGCCGACGAGGTCGAGACCCGTTGGCAGGAGTTCAAGCTCGGCCTGTGAGGCCGCCCGGGACGCCGGGAGAGCGGGCGGCCCCGCCCCCGCTCTCCGCTTCGGCCTGAGGCCGATCCGATGGCGGCGATGCTCGCCGGCCGGCGTGGGCTGCCGGTGGGCGTCGTCCACGTCCTGCCGCTCGTCCTCTTCATGCTGGCGGCCTTCGATCTGCCGATCGTCCTGATGCTCGGCTGGAGCATCGGCGCCCCCCCCGACGTGCTCGGCTACTACGCCCAGATCCTCGAGCGCGCGGTCTACCTGAAGGTGCTCGGCAACACCTTCCGGATCGCGCTGATCGCAACGCTGGTCTGCGCCCTGCTCGGCTACCCGCTCGCCTACTGGATGCGCGGCCTCGCGCCCGGCCGGCAGCTGATCGCGATCGCGCTGGTGGTGCTACCGTTCTGGGTCAGCATCCTCGTGCGCACCTACGCCTGGATCGTGATCCTCGGCAACGACGGCGTCGTCAACCGGACCCTCGAGGCGCTCGGCCTGACGGCAGCACCGGTGAGCTTCCTCTACAACGAGTTCGGCGTGATCCTCGGCACCACCAACGTGCTGCTGCCGTTCCTCGTGCTGCCGCTGCTCGCCGCGATGCTCAAGCTCGACGACCGGCTGCTGCAGGCCGCCGCCTCGCTCGGGCGCCTCGCGCCGGACCATCTTCTGGCGGATCTTCTTCCCACTCACCCTGCCCTCGCTGGCGGCCGGCGCGATCCTGGTCTTCATCTTGACGCTCGGCTTCTTCATCACGCCCGCGATCTTAGGCGGCGGCCGGGTCCCGATGATCGCCAACATGCTCGACCTTTTGATCAACCGCCTGCCGCGCTGGGAGCTGGCGGCGGCGATCTCGACCGTGCTCCTGGTCCTGACGCTTGCCTGCTACGCCGGCTACCGCTGGGTCGGCGGCCGCACCCAGAGCTGAGCACCATGCCGGCCTGCCGAGACCGTACCCGGCGAGGAGGGCCGGCCGCCCGCTACCTGCTCGCGCTCGCGAGCGGTGCCGTCCTTTTGTTCCTCTGCCTGCCGATCGCGGTCGTGGTGCCGATGTCGTTCTCGAGCGCGTCCTCGCTCGCCTTCCCGCCGCCCGGTTTTTCCCTACGCTGGTACCACGCCTTCTTCAGTGACCCGCGCTGGCTGCGCGCCGCCGCCAACTCGGCGCTGGTCGCGTTCAGCGCCAGCGCCACAGCGCTGGCCCTCGGCAGCATCGCCGCCTACGGCCTGGTGCGCGGCACCTTCCGCGGCCGCGCGCTGCTCGAGGGCAACTTCATCGCACCCCTGATCCTGCCGCCGGTGATCACGGCCGTGGCGCTCTACATCGTGTTCGCGCGGATCGGCCTGCTCGGCACGCTTGCCGGCCTGGTCGTCGCCCACACGATCCTGACCGTGCCCTACGTCGTGCTCCTGATGTCGGTCGCGATCCGCGCCTTCGACGTCCGGATCGAGCAGGTGGCGCAAAGCCTCGGCGCCTCCTGGTTCCGGATGTTCCGCAGCATCCTCTTGCCCAACCTCTGGCCCTCGGTGTTCGCGGCCTGGATCTTCGCCTTCATCATCAGCTTCGACGAGGTGATCGTGACCATCTTCCTCGCCGGCGCCTACGACACGATCCCCAAGCGCATGTTCAACGAGCTGGTCCTGCAGGTGAACCCGACCATCACCGCGATCGCGACCCTCCTGATCGCGCTCAGCCTCCTCACCATCGCCCTGATCGCCTGGCTCATGCACCGCGCCGGCGTGCTCGGCCGCACGCTGGGATGAAGCGCTTGGCACGCGCTCATCCCGATGCAGCGTCATAGAACCCTGCCCTCCTTGAGGGCCCAGTAGACGACGGTGCCGGGACCTTCGCCGCGGCACGCGGCCACCTCTTCGGAATAGACGAGGACATCGACGCCGCTGCCGATCGGCCCGACCGCCTCACGCAGTCTGATCGTCTCCTGGTATCGATCGACCAGCTCGGCTCGATGACCAGCAGGTCCAGGTCCGAGCCTCGTCCGGGTCCCCGCGCGCATGAGACCCGAACAGGATCGACCTTGCTGGGCCGGGCCGCCGTCACGATCCGTCGACCGCCTCGCTAAGGGTCTGCTCAGAGAGCATCGTATCCTCGTTCCCGTCGGCTCTGCTTCAGTCTGGCGCGAGCGCCGACTTCGCCTACTATAAGATCGGTCGAGGCCCGGCAACGCGCGGGTCGATCACCGAGGAGAATAGCCATGAGCATCGCCCGCGATGCCGCTGTCGACTACGCCGAGATCGTCGATCGCGACGCAGCAGCCGGTCGGTCCGATCCACCCAGGCGCGATCCTCGACGAGGAGTTCCTGAAGCCGCTCGGGCTCAGCGCCTATGCGCTCGCCAAGGCGATCAGCGTGCCGCGCAACCGCGTCACCGGCATCGTTCACGGCGAGCGCGCGATCACCGCCGACACGGCGCTCCGGCTCGCGCGCTTCTTCGACATGTCGCCCGACTTCTGGCTCGGCCTGCAGATGACCTACGACCTCGAGACCACCCGCGCCGCGCTCGCCGACCGGCTCGACCAGGAAGTAGTTCCGCGGGCGGCTCGATCGGGGCTCCCCGCCGCTGAAGTGTCTACGGAAGAGCGTTAGCCGACGCAAATTATCGCGCCCGATAATCCTGGAGGACAGCGACGATTCGGTCGAGCAATGGTACGAACTTGGAAAAATCGATCGCGCCGGCGTTCGGCTTGACCACCTTTTTGGCGAATACGAGCTTACCGTACCTGCCATCTTCGGCATGTTCGTTGTCAGGATGAAACGTCTTTCCGTCTATAACAGTATTCAGAAGCTCGGGATCGAACAGGTCTTCGATGCGCGATTTAAGGCCTACTACCGATCTTCTCTGGCATCTTAATTAGTAAAGATTCGAAGAAAGATGGTAAAAGGGATCTGAGGAAGCGTGTGAGATCGTCGGCCCGCCAGTGTTCTTCACGGCCTTGAAACTCCGTCCGCTCCATCGTCGTTATCAATGAGCAATATGACCGAGCACGCTAACGGTGCGTTGCCGAAGACCCTCGACCATTCGCTTGTAGGTGTGGATGAGATGGTTGAACCCCCCACTGCCGTTGCCAAGCTGTCGACCTCGTGGACTGTGCGGTACAATCCATGAAGACGCAGTGGTGGAAAACGTGCCATCGACGACTTGACCTAACAGAGGATGATAGATGCGTTCAGCTGCTTGATCGCGGCACAAAGTAGATCGGAGTTGGGATCTCCCTTCTGTACAATCAGCGGTGCTGTTGCGCTACAAAATTCTTGTAGAATAAGAATCTGCGATACAGAGGCCTGGGCCGACGGAGGTTTCTTTCTTGTCGACGTCCTGCCGCTTGGCCGGAGTACGTTTCTCGTATTGGATGTGGCGAGCATGCCTTCGAGATGGCCTAGCTCGCGATCGGGACTATTGCCGAATCATCGCCTGGCGTATCCTCAACGGGCTCTATCCAGGACCACTCGATGATAGGCGCCCATCAAAAACAACGTATGGCGCATCGCTCGTGCGCTTCGGTAGTATTCTGGTCGAACATTAACCTTTTCATTCCACCAGCAGCTCCATCGTTACCTGACGCGAGCCGCGGAGTCACATGCAGGTCTTCTCGTGCGCCAATCCGGAAGCCGAAGTCTTCGATCTTCGCTATGAGAGGCGCACCGAGCTGCCGCTGAGTGATGTACCCTAAATCGACGCCGCTCATTCCGATCGGAATTCCTTTCTACTGCTTGAGAAGGTGATGTCGTCGGCATTCCGGGAGTAGGTGCACTATTTGACTCTTCGCCAACCGGACGAGCCCTACGTCGAGGAGGATGCCCAATCAGGTTCCAGATTATCCGGCGAGCATGGACTGCCCTGCGGCAGACTGTTGTCATGGCATGCGATCTGCATGAATAGTCGCTGCCATTTTCATCTGAGCGAGAATGTTCGTCTTTAATGAAGAAGCCACGCACGCGTTCAAAATTGAAGGAGGGAAGAAATTTTCGAGATCTAAATTCAAATACGTAGCATCGGCGCTTGTGTAGGGATGCGTTTGTCACGATCGAGCGCCCGCGCACGAAGCCATGGGCCAGAGAGCGGCGTCCAGCCCCACTCTTTTCGACCTCCTCGAGGCAGAGATAGAGCAAATTCGCGAGCCGACGCTGGAGCAACCGTCATGGCGCGACAGGCACTTTGATCTCCCGCACGTCTCCATTGCGCTTCGAAATCGTGAAGCTCGTATATTTCAGCGCATCCGGGAGCCTGTACAGGATGTAGGCGAGCCTGCTCGGCTTTAGGCCGAGGATGCTTGGCGACGCCCTTGAGGGTCTGCGCCTCGCGCAGTTTCTGCAGAGGAGTCGTCACTTCACCCGACCTTGGCGGAAATGAGCGGCTCAAAGGCACTCCTAAGCGTACGCCGGAAAGCAGGAGGTCATGCATCAGCAAAGGGGCACTAGGATCAGCCGAGGGAGCGAAACGCCTCCTGGCATCCTCGTCCTATATCGCGAAACGCGATAACAACTCTGTCTGTGAGCCAACCTTAAATTTGCGCATCGATGTCGAGAGTTCAAGTCGCGATGACGCCGGCTCAGGGTGAGCTTCATCCACGGGATCGCCGAAAGGAACCACGTCGCGCGACCTGTACTCGATGCTCATCGCGAGATGCTTCAGGTACTGGGCGACGAAGTCGCAGTCGACCAGGCGGATGTAGGCGTCGGTCAGGCGTTTGGTGATTGGGCCGGGGACCGCGCCGGTGCCGATCGGCGTGCCGTTGATCGTGCGGATCGGGCAGATGCAGAAGCTGGTCGAGGTGATGAAGGCTTCCTCGGCGGTGTAGGCGTCGTAGAGGTCGATGTCGGCCTCGGCGAACGCGATTTTTTCCGCAGCTGCGAGCTCGATCGCGGTGGCGCGGCTGACGCCGGGGAGGACGTAGCGCTCGTGGGGGGTCAGCAGGCGGCCGTCCTTGTAGACGAAGATGTTGGCGCCGAGGCCCTCGCAGAGGTTGCCGTTGACGTCGAGCAGCACGGTCCAGGCCTCGGCGTTCTGCGCGTGGACCTCGAGGTCGCCGGTGATCAGGTTCAGGTAGTTGTGGGTTTTCGCGCGCGGGGTCAGCGCATCGGGAGAAACCCGGCGGACCGAGGGCACGACCACGTCGATGCCGTCGCGGTAGAGGCGCGCGCGCGCCTTGAACGGCAGCGGCATGCACTCGACGATCACGGTCGGGCCGTAGTGGTCCCAGTTGTCGCCCTCGACCGCGTTGACGCCGCGCGAGATCCGCTGGCCGACCCACTGGTCCTCGTCTGGCCCGAGCAGGTGCAGGTTGCGCTGGTTGACCTGTTCGCTGATGGCGATCATCTCGGCCGGCGACAGGCCGGGGTCGATGCGCAGGACCTTGAGCGAGCGATAGAGGCGCTCGACATGCTCCCTGATCTTGAACAGCCGGCCATCGAAGGTCCGGGTCATGTCGAAGGCGCCGTCGCCGAAGATCCAGCTGCGGTCCCGGAACGGCACCCGCACCTGGCTTTCCGGCACATAGTCGCCGTTGAAATACGCGATCCGCTCGTTTGCCAGCGCCGTCATCGGACCCTGCCCCCACCTCTGATGCCTCACCAGGACGGCATGAGAGCACAGCCGCGCGCCGCTCGCCAGACCCAGACTTGAGGCCTTTGGACGCCGGGCTCCACGACTTCGGGCGCACGTCGATCTCGAGCCCGAAGCCGCGCCGACCTCCGCGCCCGGCTCACCCGGTCGACCGCCACCATCCGGCCGCGGGAGCCAAGGCGGCCGCGCCCGGGTCTGCAGCCGCCGACCCGCCCGGCCGACCGGATGGTGTTAACCGGGTCACGTTCCCTTAACCACCAGCCTCTACACTCGGGTGGACGCAGCACGTGATCGGGTTTAGCGAAAGCCGGTCACCCCAATTCGGATGCACGCCGGATGCCATCGGACCAAGACCGCCGGCTCGCCACGAACCGCTGCCCAATTCCATTCCGGCCCCGGCTGACCGGGGTCAGCGGACGGCGAGGCGCCGGTCGTGGCCGCCTCCAGCTTGCTCGGGGCGAGCCAGGCAGGTCCAAGGTCATCAGCGGGCGGCGCGCGCTCGATCGCGCTCGCCGATTTCGCCCGATTTTGCCGGTGCAACTCTGTCCTGGAGAAACCAGTGTTCGATCTCTTGCTCATCGAGGACAATCCTTCGCACGCGCGTCTGATCCATCGTTTTCTCGAGAGCGGCGGGTTCAGCCTCTGTCACGTCACCGAGCTGCGCGACGCCGTGGAGGAGATCGGCCGCCGCCGCTTCGATGCGTTGCTCCTCGACCTCAATCTGCCCAATTCCTGGGCCAACGAAACCTTCGACAAGGTCGAGCGTCATGCCGATGGCATGCCGATTGTGGTCATCAGCTCGGGCCGGCATGAGATCGAGCTTCTGAAACAACGGGACGCCGGCGCTTTGACCCTCCTGGTGAAGGGCGAGTTCGACACCGCCCGGCTGCCCGAGATCCTCGAGAAGGTGATCCTGTCGTGGCGCGCGCGGGCGGTCGCGCCGACCGGGCCGGACGCGCCCGCGCTCAGCGCGCGCGAGGGCGCGCCGCCGGCAGGGTGAAACTGAACGTGCAGCCCTGGTCCTCGCCCTCGGAACTCGAGCCAGATCCGGCCACCGTGAGCCTCGATGATTCGCTTCACCAGCGCAAGGCCGATGCCCTTGCCGCCGCCCTCGGCCTGAAACCGGGCGAACAGCCCGAAGACGTGCTCCTGATAGCGCGGGTGAATGCCCCGGCCGTTGTCCTGGACCGAGCAGGTGACCTCGCCGTCGGCGGTCTTCGCCCGGATCGCGATCCATGGATGGGCCTGGTTGCCTTTGTATTTGATCGCATTCTCGATCAAATTCTGGAAGACGGCCACCAGACGATTGTAGTCGCCGACGATCACGGGGAGATCCTCGGCGATCTTGAGCGTGATTCGATTGTCGAGGATCTGTGCGCCAAGCAAGCGCTTGGCATGGTTGACGACCTCGACCAGTGAGACCTCGCGATCGGCCTCGACGATCTTGCCATTGCTCGACAGATCGAGCAGGTCGTCGAGCATGCGTTGCAGGACATGCGCCGCCGTCGCAATCTCGTCAACATCCTCGGCCACCCGTTTGAGATCGCCGCTGGCGGTGTCCTGCTGCAACAGATCGGCGAAGCCGCAGATCGTGATCAGCGGCGCCTTGAGATCGTGGGAGATCGTGTAGCAGAACCGCTCCATCTCCTCGTTCTTGCGCTCCAGGTCGACGATCAGCGCTTCCCGTTCCCGTTCGATGCGCCGGCGCTCGACGATCTCGGCGTGCAGCCGCTCGTTGGTCAGCGCGAGGTTGCGGGAGCCCGTCTCGGCCGCCTCCAGCGCCAGGCGCAGGCGTTTCTCGCTCTCGCGCAATGCCAGATCGGCGGCCCGCCGCTCGAGCGACATCTGGATCGTGGCGTGCAGCTCCCTGGCCGCGAACGGCTTGACCAGGTAGCCGTAGGGCTTCATGGCGCGCGCCCGCGCCAGCGTCGCCTCCTCCGAGTAGGCGGTGAGGAAGACGACCGGAATCTGGAGATCCTCGGGCAGCCGGGCGGCGGTCTCGATGCCGTCCATCTCGCCCTCGATATGGATGTCCATGAGCAGGACGTCGGGGTGCAGCTCGCTCACCTTCTCCAACGCCTGCTTGCCTGAGGCCACGACGCCGACGACGTCGTAGCCCAGCTTCGTGAGCTCCTGGCGCAAGTGCATCGCGACGATGCGCTCGTCCTCGACCACCAAGATCAGAGTCGCCATGCTCTGCTCCTCCCTACGCCTGGTCCGGTAACCGCAGCTCGAAACGGGTGGGATGCGAGCGTTGAATGACGAGCTCCGCTCCCAGCTGGTCGGTGAGCAGCGTCACCAACTGCAGCCCCAGGGTCTCGGCCTGCGCGATGTCCAACCCTTCCGGGATGCCGACACCATCGTCGCTGACCGACAGCACCACCCGCTCGCCCGGCTCGTGACGCAGGCTGACGGTGATCTCTCCCGGCCGGCCCCCGGGGAAGCCGTGCTTGAAAGCGTTGGTGATCAGCTCGTTGACCATCAGACCGCAGGGGACGGCGACGCTGATCGGCAGCAGCACGCCGACCGCGTCGATCGAGAGCGCGACCCGGCTTGGCTCGGCCGCATAGGATACCGACAGGTTCGGGATCAGGGCCGCGAGAAAGCCGCTGAAGTCGACGCTCGCAAAGTCCTGCGACTGATACAAGGTCTGATGGATCAGGCCCATCGACCGGATCCGGTTCTGCGCGTCTTTCAAGATCTCGACGACCGCCGGATCCGAAATGTTCGGCAACTGAAGTTCCAAAAGGCTGTCGACGATCTGCAAGTTATTTTTGACACGATGATGAATCTCGCCCAGAAGAACATCTTTCTCTTTCAGGTCGTGGGCAATGTGCTCCTCGTGGTGCTTGCGCTCGGAGATGTCGACGATCGCCGACAGCACCATCGTGCCTTCGTCGGTCTCGATCGGGTTGAGTCCGATCTCGACCGGGAACTCGCTGCCGTTCTTCCGGAGCGCATACAGGTCGCGACCCGCGCCCATCGGCCGCGAGCGCGGCTCGGCGAAGAAGGAGCAGCGCATGCCCGGGTGGCCGTCCCGAAATCGTTCCGGCACCAGCATCTCGACCGGCTGGCCCAGCAGCTCCGCCCGGACGTAGCCGAACACCCGCTCGGCCTGGGCGTTGACCATCTCGATCGCGCCCGTCTGGTTGATCATCACCATCGCGTTCGGCGCCGATTCCACCACCAGGCGAAAGCGCTCTTCGAGCCGCTTGCGCTCGGAGATATCGACGATCGCCGACAGCACCATCGTGCCTTCGTCGGTCTCGATCGGGTTGAGTCCGATCTCGACCGGGAACTCGCTGCCGTTCTTCCGGAGCGCGTACAGGTCGCGAGCCGCGCCCATCGGCCGCGAACGCGGCTCGGCGAAGAACGAGCAGCGCATGCCCGGGTGGCCGGTTCGAAACCGTTCCGGCACCAGCATCTCGACCGGCTGGCCCAGCAGCTCCGCCCGGGCGTAGCCGAACACCCGCTCGGCCTGGGCGTTGACCATCTCGATCGCGCCCGACCGGTTGATCATCACGATCGCGTTCGGTGCCGCCTCCACCACCAGGCGAAAGCGCTCCTCGTTTTGCCAGAGAGCCCGCTCGGTGCCCTGGCGACGCCGATCCGCGATCTCGATGAAGTCCGTTGCCATGGGGTCACTGTCCCCTCCGGCCCCCCGGGCCAGCATTCTGTTGGGTGATGTCTGCCGGGGCCCCCGGTCCGGGGGAAAGGCGGCTCGGCCGGCGCGGCTGCCTATACCGAAGGTAGCTTACCTTAATAACCACACAACCATTAATATATTGTCAACGATCCGGCCGGACCTGCGCCTCGAGCCCTACGGTACGCGCGCCGGGCCCGCGCCGCGTCGCCCGTAAGGGACTGTTAGGCTAAGCCCGGCAGAGTGTCGTCGCCGTCGACCTCGGGACGTTTGCCGGTGCGCACCTATGCCAGCCTGGTCCAGGAACATGATCTCGGCCTGATCGCTCTCGCCGGATTGATCTGCCTGCTTGGCACCTACACCGGGTTCGCGCTGTTCCAGCCCGCGCGGGCTGCCACGGGCCGGGTCAGGCTGGCGTGGCTCGCGACCACGGCGGTCGCCGGCGGCGGCGCGCTCTGGGCCAGCCAGCTGGTCGCGATGCTCGCCTACCGGCCGGGCATGCCGCTCGGCTTCGGCCCCGGCTTCACCGCGCTCTCGATCGCGGCCGGCGTCATGATCACCGGGATCGGCCTCGCCGTCGCGATCGGCGTCCGGAGGCCGTTCGGACGTTGGCTCGCCGGCGGCGTTCTGGGCCTTGCCATCGGCGCCATGCACTATGTCGAGATGGCCGGGCTCCAGATCGACGCTGCGGCCGGCTACGATCCGCTGCTGGTCGGGCTGTCGTGGACGCTCGCGATCGCCATCGGCGCGCCGTCGGTGCCGGTCGCGCTGGAGCACGATACGTTCGTCCGACGCGGTCTGGGCGCCGCGCTGCTGACCGTCGCCACGGCTGCCCTGCACTTCACGGCACTTGCCGCGCTCGCACTGACCCCGGTCGCCTTCGCGCCGCCGCCGGACGCGAACGTCGCCGGACCGGCGCTGCTGGCGGTCGCGATCGCGGGGGTCACGGTGCTCCTGCTCGGCTTCAGCCTCGGCGGCTCGATCGTCGATCAGCATCTCGCCAAGCTCGGGGCCAAGGAGGCGCGGCGGCTGCGGGATCTGGCGGACGCCGCTTTCGAGGGCATCGCGATCCATGCCGACGGCCGCCTGCTCGACGCCAACCGGGCGCTCGCGGCGCTCACCGGCGGGTCGCCGGCGGAGCTGGTCGGGCGCGACGTCCTGAGCCTGATCCCCGAGGACGAGCGGGCGCGCGCGGGGCCCTGGATCACCGAAGGCGCCGAGGGCGCCTACGAGACCCGGCTGTTGCGCGCCGACGGCAGCGACGTCCCGGTCGAGATCCATGTCCGCCGCATGGACTACAGCGGCCGCGACGTCTGCGTGGCGGCGATCCGCGACATCACCGAGCGCAAGGAGGCCGCGGCCCGCATCCACTTCATCTCCAAGCACGATCCGCTGACCGAGCTGCCGAACCGGGTGCTGCTGCGCGACCGCCTCGAGCAGGCGCTCGCCAAGGCGACCGGCTCCGGCCAGTGGGACACGCGGGCGCCCGGCGAGCCGGAGGTGGCGGTGCTCTGCCTCGACCTCGACGGTCTCAAGGACGTCAACGACAGCCACGGTCATGCCGGCGGCGACGCGCTGCTCAAGCAGGTCGCGGCGCGCCTGCTGCGCACGGTCCGCGAGAGCGACGCGGTCGCCCGGCTCGGCGGCGACGCGTTCGCGATCGTCCACTCGGGCGTGCGCCAGCCGCACGCCGCCGCCGCCTTCGCCGAGCACCTGATGGCCGCGATGGCCGAGCCGTTCGACCTCGACGACGAGCCGCTGACGATCGGCGTCAGCATCGGCATCGCGCTGTTTCCGGCCGATGGCGGCGATGCCGGCACGCTGCTGCGCAACGCCGACACCGCGTTGCGCCGCGCCAAGGCCGATGGCCGCCGCGCCTACCGGTTCTTCGAGCCGGCCATGAACGCCGGGCTGCAGGCGCGCCGGGCGCTCGAATACGACCTCAAGCAGGCGCTGGCGCAGCAGCAGCTCGAGCTGCACTACCAGCCGCAGGTCGAGCTCGGGGTCAACCGGATCGTCGGCTTCGAGGCGCTGGCGCGCTGGCGCCACCCGAAGCGGGGCCTGATCCCGCCCGGCGAGTTCATTCCGCTCGCCGAGGACAGCGGCCTGATCGTCGCGCTCGGCGAGTGGGTGCTGCGCACCGCCTGCGCGGCCGCGGTCTCCTGGGCCGAGCACATCCGGATCGCGGTCAATCTGTCGCCGGCGCAGCTCACCGCCTCTGACCTGCCGGCGCAGATCCGGACCGTGCTCGCGGACCAGGGGCTCGCCCCCGGCCGGCTCGAGCTCGAGATCACCGAGAGCGTGCTGGTCAAGGACAGCGAGCGCATGCTGGCGGAGTTCTCGCGGCTGAAGGCGTTGGGGGTGCGGATCGCGATCACCGATTTCGGCACCGGCTACTCGAGCCTGAGCTACCTGCACCGCTTCCCGTTCGACACGATCAAGATCGACCAGTCCTTCATCCAGGCCCTCGGCACCGACGCCGATTCGAGCGCGATCGTGCGCGCCGTGATCGGTCTCGGCAAAAGCCTCGGCATCCCGGTGATCGCCGAAGGGGTCGAGACCGCCGAGCAGCTCGACCTGCTCCGGCGCGAGCACTGCGACCAGGTCCAGGGCTATCTGATCAACCGGCCGATGCCGCTCGAGCACCTGGACTATCTGCTGGCCGCGTCCGGCATGCTGGTGTTGCCGACCCCGGCCGCGCCGGCAGCACCCCAACGCAAGTCGGCGGTCGTGACCCCGACCGCGGCCCTGGCGACGGCGCCCCGGCCGGCGCCGGCGGCGCTCGGCAGCTGACCGGCGCCAACACCCTCAACCGCGCCGGGCAAAGCGGCTCGGATTCGGCCGAACCATCTCCGAGAGCCCCATGGACTTCCCAACTCGGGCACCGACGGGGCACGACGGTCAGGTCCTCAGAGTTCGTGAATCGATCGAGCCCGCGAAAGGGCGCCCCTTGAAATCATCCGCGTCTTCTGACCCGATCGCAGCGTTTCGGGCATTCCTTCACAGGCGCCCAGGCCCGCCGGCCCGAGTTCGAGCAAAGCCCGGCACCAGCCGCTCCGGCACGACCATCGCCGATGGCCTACCCAAGGCGAGCCGCCAACCCCGGCCCGCCCCTAACCCTCCGGCTTTGTGCCGGGCACGGATTCCCACGGTCGCATGGACCACCCGAACAAAGCGTTGACGGGCCATCGTTAAGATTTGGTTAACGCCCCGACGATCCCGTCCAGCTTCTCGCAGCCTTTCCCTCGCCGGCATCGAGCTGACGCCTCGGCCTCGACGTGGCGGTCGTGACGACGCTCAGAGTTGACACCTTTTCTCCTGAGGTGCCCTCTGAGGCTTGATCAAGTCACCAGGAGACCCGCAGCAGGCAATTGGTTCCTGACACCTTTTCTCCCCCTGACACCTTTTCTCCCCGAGGCCCTCCGCCGCGGCTGGCGGCGGGAGGTCCTGACCTTCCGCGACGAGATCGAGGACCGCCTGACCCCGACGCTCCGCCGCAACCACCTTTTCCACTCCCCTGGCTCCACGACATCGTACGCCGGTTCGCTCTCGGCTCTACCCTGCGTCCCGCGGCCGCCCGACCATCTGTGGTCACACCAGGAGGATTTCCGGTGGGCGTCGGCATGAGCATCTGAGCGTCCACTGGGTTGTCCCTGCCGGGGACGCTGGCAGCCGAGATCGCGGAAAAGGTCGGGGCACAGCCCAGCTGACACATCGATCCGGCCCGCCTTCGACCGTCATGCTGGTGCCTCGAGCCCGAAAAGAGCCATGACCCTGGCAGCAACCCCAAAAGAGCAACCACCCCTTGCCCGATTAAAGAACCTTTCCCCCACTTTCCCCTCCTGACACCTCCCCCCCCGGCCTGTTAAAGCTCTGCTCTAGCGTGGCAGGGCCGGAAGTCCCTCGGTGCAGTTCTCCATCGAGATGCGTAAAACTCTTGACTTTTGCACGCACTGCGCTCCACGGTAGTGATCGAGGCAACACTTTGGGCTAATACTCTGACTGGACGGATCAGCGGAGTTCTCGATGCCGACGGAAACCGCCACAGCCATTGCCTATGTGGGCGCTTTCGTCGGCCTCGTTGGAGGCGGTGTGGCCCTGTTTAACAGCTGGAAAGCTGTTAGCTGGAAGCGCGCCGAACTTGCGAACGCCTATTTGAAGGACTTCAATAACAACCCGGAACTCGTCTTTGCGGGAAGATGCCTCGACTGGAACGGAGGTAGGCTCGCACTGCCTGAGAATTTGCGGGCTTATGCCGATGATCTGAAGTACATACAGCACGACCGAAAGATATTCGAAAAGGCTTTGCGCCCAGATTTACAAATTTTGAGCTGCGAAATCCTCGCATCCAAATCTATCGCGTGGCCATTGACGCTTTTCTCTCTTGGTTATGTCTTGTTGCCAGTGCGCTCGACCGAAAACTGTTCAACGTGAAGGACATTGAAGAAGTAGGTTATTGGATCGCAAAGCTGCAAAGTGAACGTCCCGTACATCCATTTATTGTTGCCTACGGTTATGAGGGCAACATCAAAAACCTTATCCGCATGTTTCGCAAGAAGAAGGGTACCTATCGGCACTGGTGGTTCCCGATCAATCCTCGATATCCGTGGCAAAAGCCTTGAATTGTTCACTGAACCGGGGCACCGCTGCGCCGCCGGACGCGGCCTTCGAGAAAAAAGAAAAAACGGTGTCAGGAACCTTTCGCTGGGAGAGAGGCCCGGGTCACACTGGCCGCCGGGTGCTCGGCGCTGCCGTTGGCGTGAGCAGCTCTCCGCGGAGCCGAAACTTTGAAACCGACGGGAGCGCGCGATCTGTTGGCCTGCGTGTTCGCTCAGTCGGGGTGCGGCCGAAGCACCACATTTGCCAGCGCTCGAACTTTGCGGCACCCCGGTGGCCGACGAGCAGCACGCGCGGCTGCAGGAGCTGCTGCCGAATCCCGGACTGCTGCAATCAGAGGCCGGTCCACGGAACACGCAATGCGTCACATCTGCGCCATGGCGTGCGAAGCCGGCGCCATCAATCGGTCTCCATCTGGTCCCGATGAGGACGCCAATGGCGGAGCGCCTGGCCGGCCGGACAAGCCCATCTTCGACAGTGGCTTTTGGTAAGTAGCTGAACGCGAATGGCAATCGGCGGCGCGACCGCGGCGTGGCACTACATGGCGAGGTTGGTCAGTTGGCGGCGAGGGCCTGAACGGTCGGCGGCAGGGCGACGCCAGCGGCGCGGACTGCGAGGCTGGCGGCGGGGCGCGGGGCGGATCGCACGAGGAAGCGCCGGCCGTCATGGACGATCTCGGTCTCGGTCAGCGAGTTGAGGTCGGCGCGGATCTCGGACCACGAGCGGTCGCCGCCGAGCGCGGCGATGCGTTGCTCGAGCTCGCTCTTGAGCACGAGCGCGAGGAATGAGCAGAACACGTGGCCGCGGATGGTCGCGTCGAGCTTGTGGAAGATCGGCCGGGTGGCGAGCAGGTGCTTGGCCGTACGGAAGGCCGCCTCCACGGTCCACAGCTGCTTGTAGCGCAGCATGGCGGCGAGCGGATCGAGGTCGGTGTTGGTGCGCAGCACGAAGACGCCGTCGAACTTGGCGTCCTCCTCCGCCTTGGTGGGGTCGATGGCGAAGTGGCCGTGGCCTTCGGTCTTGAGGAAGCGGCGGAAGCCGGTATTGCCGACCAGCGCCTTGTCGCCCCTGGCCAGCTGACGTTCGAGGTTGGCCAGGATGGCGTCGCGCGCGGCGGCGTCCGCTTCGGCCTCCTGATGGTTGCGGCACAGGATGTAGTGTCGAGCGCCCACGGTCACCGCCTTGGCCTCGTAGTCGATCTCATGGCCGCGCTTGGTGATCGTCAGCGGCACGCAGGGCGCGGGGTCGGCGAGCACGACATCGCGCACCACCTTGTCGGTGCGCTCGCGGGTGCCGAGCAGATACAGCAGCCTACGCTCCTCGAGCGCCGCCACGGTCTCGGCGCTGATCATGCCGCGGTCGGCGACCACGCAGATCCGGCCGATCGCGAAGCGCCGGCGCAGCCGGTCGATCACCGGGATCAGCGTGGTGACGTCGGCGACATTGCCGGGCCAGATCTCGGAGCACACCGGCCGCCCGTCGCCATCGATCAGGACTGCCAGGATCATCTGAGGGAGGTCCGGGCGATGGTCCTTGCTGTGCCCGTGGCGGCCGAGGGTCTGCCCGCCCGCGCCTGGCTCCCAGCACCGACCTCGGTGGTCGGCGCGGAGCGGCGCGCCTTCGAAGTAGAGGCTGGTGGTGTCCATGAACACGAGATCGAGCCGACTGAACAGATCGCGCCGGTGAGCGAACAGCCGCTCCTCGACCAGGTCCTTGGTGCAGCGCGGGGCGAACGGCGTGCGCGCGTCCTGCTCGATCTCTGGCAATTCCTCGCCGAGCCATGCCATCGCCCGGTAGAGATGATGGAGCTCCAGCGCCTCGGCGCCGGCGATCCGGTAGTCCTCGCGCCAGCGATCGGCCGCCAGGTCGGAGCCGCCGCCCATCAGCCGGTGCAGCACGGTGAGGAAGATCGCCCGCTCCAACGCGAACCCGTGCTTACGCTCCTTGGCCACGTCCTCGATCACCGCCCGGCAGCCGGTCTCGGCCCACAAGCGCTCGAACACCAGGGCGGGCCCGATCCGCCGGACCGCCGCCGTCGCGGCGTCCTGCGCCGCGCTCAGCACCATCGCCTGGGTCGTGAACCGCGCGCCTGAGCGCACCAGCCGGTCCAACTGACCGCTCGCCGCGAGCACGTCCAGACGCCCGAGGGTGGCGATCACCCGCTGGCGGACCTGGCCCCCGACCCGATGGCTTTGCGCGATCTGGAGATAGGCCCGCCCGCCCGAGGTCTTCTTGCGGAAATACATCGCCGCTCCCACGTAGGAGCCTACAACATCTCCAGAACAATTAGATAAATCAACAACAATCTACCGTGCACGTGGCACTACACTTTTACCTCGGACCACTCCCTACCCTAGGAAAGCCGCAGCTTTCAGACCCCCTCGCCAACCCCAACTGTCGAAGATGGGTCAAGACAAAAAAGACGGCAATATCAGATGGTTGAGCAGATTCACGGCAGATTGATCGGAGTGGAGTTTTGGTTGATGTGCGTTGATGGCGATCGTTACTTGCGCTGGATGCGCCACTTCTGCGCCATGATGCGCCAGGTGACAATCCAAGATGCGCCACCCATGCGCCACTTTCGCCGCATGTGCCAGTTGGCATAAAGATGATCGCAGCGGCAACATTGGCGCCGGAACTTAGGTTCGGACCATCAGGACATCGGTGTTGTTGAGCCTGTCATGGGCGTTTCTGGTCAATACGCTGCGAATTGCAAAGGTACGATTTCGCATCGACTTGAGTGAGAGAGACTCAGCGGCTGGCTTCGAGATAGAGGGCGTAGAGGTAGGTGCTGCCGAGTGAGAGAAAAAAGACCGCGATCAGCAGGATGAGGACGATCAGGACGACGGTCAGCAGCCAGCGCAGCGGCACGCCCGGGCGGCAGTGGGGGATCAGGTTGAAGAGCAGGCCGCCGAGCACGACCAGCCCCGCGCCGACACCGTAGAGAGTGAGCGAAAACGGCTGGAAGATCAGGACCAGGGCGAGCACGCAGAGGCCGATGATCGCGAATTCGATGCTGCGCGCGGTGGCCGCCGACATGCCCTGGTCGCCCGTCTGCGGTCGGCCGGCGCTCATCGGGGCAGCTCCGAAGGGGACGGCTGCGGCTGGGACGGCTGCGGATGGTCATCGGCAAGCGCGATCCGCCGGCCCTCGCGGTCGAAGATGTGGGTCTGGCTCGGGCGCAGGCGCGCGTGCACCCTGGCGCCGACCGCGACCCGGTCGTGACGGCCGACCACGGCGCGCAGGTCGCGGCCGTCGGCGAGCAGATGCAGCAGGGTCTCGGCGCCCATCGGCTCGACCATGTCGACGCGGGCGGCGAGCGTCGCCGGCTCGCCCTCGGACACCAGCTCGAAGGCGCGCGGGCGGATGCCGAGGGTCACCCGGTCGCCCTCGCCGAGGCGCCGGTCCGCCGCCGGCAGCCTGAGGCTCACCTGCTGGCTGCCGCTCTTGAAGCGGACGTCGTGCGAGCTTACCCGGTCGACCGTGGCCTCGATCAGGTTCATCTGCGGCGTGCCGATGAAGCCGGCCACGAACAGATTTTCCGGCCGCGCGAAGATCGCGTGCGGGCTCGCGATCTGCTCGATCCGGCCGGCGCGCATGACCGCGATCCGGTCGGCCATGGTCAGCGCCTCGAGCTGGTCGTGGGTGACGATCACGGTCGCCTTGTTGAGGCCTTCCAGCACCTCTTTGATCTGGCCGCGCATGGTCTCGCGCAGGCGCACGTCGAGCCTGGAGAGCGGCTCGTCGAACAGAAAACAGACCGCATCGCGGATGATCGAACGGCCGACCGCGACCCTTTGCTTCTCGCCCTCGGCGAGTTGGCCGGGCCGCCGCTCGAGCACACCCTGGAGCTGCAGCACGGTCGCGATCTGGCGCACCCGGCGGTCGATCTCGGCGCGGCCGGCACCCTCGGCGTGGAGCGGATATTCGAGGTTCGCGCGCACCGTGAGGCTGGGGTAGAGGGCGTAGAACTGGAAGGTCATGGCAACGTTGCGGGCGCGCGCCGGCAGCGCGTCGACCCGGCGGCCGGCGAGCCGGATCTCGCCCTCGGTCGCCGATTCCAGTCCGGCGATCATGCGCAAGGTCGTGGTCTTGCCGCAGCCCGAGGGGCCGAGCAGGCAGACCACCTCGCCCGCCTCGACCGCAAGATCGACCGCATCGACCGCGAGCAGCTGGTCGAAGCGCTTGGTCAGCCGGCTGAGCTCGATGTCGGCCATGGGCTATTCGGTCATCGCGGGAAGTCTTTGACGATGTTGCCGAGCATGGCCGGCAACAGGACGATCATCGAGGTCATCAGCCAGCGGACGTGGCTATCGAGACGCTGGGTCACCTGATGCTGAAACGCATCAAACCGTGGCGCCATGCGGTTCTCAAACGTGTCGAGACGGTCGGTGATGCGCCCGTCGAAACGCTGGCATTCCTGGTGCATCTCGACCCGCAGCTGCTGGACCTCGCGGGTGACGACGGTATTGAGCACCAGCTCGACGGGCTCTTTGGTCGCGACCGTCCTCTCGATCTCCTCGGCGAGGTGCTCGGCGAGCGGCTGGGCGAGCTTGGGGTCGACCCCGTCCTCGATCGGATTGCGGGCGAAGCGGGCGGCGTTCATGGGCTCTGTCCGTAAGGTCCGGGGGCCATCTTAGCGCTTGATGGTGCCAAAAGTAACGCCGCGCAGCAGATGGTGCTGGAGCACGAACACGACCACGATCACCGGCACCAGGAACAGGGTCTCGATCGCGGCGAGCAGGCCCCAGCGGACGCCGATGTCGCCGCCGATGGTCTGGGCCATGGCGACCGGCACGGTGCGGGTTTCGACCCCGGTCAGAAGGAGCGCGAACAGGAACTCGTTCCAGGTCAGGATCAGGCCGAACACCGCGGTCGCGGCGAGGCCGGCGCCAACCTGCGGCAGACAGACTTTGAGGAACACCCGGGTCTCCGAGCTGCCGTCCAGGCGCGCGGCGTCCTCGACCTCGGGCGCGAGCTCGTCGAAGAAGCTCTTCATCATCCAGACCGTGAACGGCAGATTGAACGCGGTGTAGAGCAGGATGATGCCCGCATAAGTGCCCGACAGTCCCGTCAGCCGGAACATCAGGAAAATCGGAATAATCACGACGATCGGCGGTAGCATTCGAGTGGTGAGGATGATGAACAGGTAGGTCTCGTTACCGCGCAAGGGGTAGCGCGAGAAGCCGTAGGCGGCGAGGGTACCGATCAGCAGCGCCAAAAGGACGCTCGAGCCGGCGATGAAGATTGAGTTGAAGAAGAACAGGTCGAAGCCGGTGTCGACCGCCTCGGCACCCTTGCTGTAGGCGCGGGCGAACACCTCGACGAAGTTCTCGAGGGTGGGCGTGAACAGCCAGTTGGGCGGGATCGCCAGCACGTCGTTGTTGGTCTTGAAGGCGGTCAGGATGATCCAGAGCACCGGAAAGAAATAGACGAAGCTGATCACGCCCGCGAATCCGGTCCAGCCCCAGCCGGCCTCGCCGATCGCCCGTCGCCCGCGCCCTGCCATCGTCAGGTCTCCGCCGCCCGCCGTTGGACGAAATAGAGATAAAGGTTGGTCAGCACGATCACGATGAACAGCAGGATGTAGACCAGGGCCGTGCTCTGGCTGGTCCGGAAATACTGAAAGGCGAGGCGATAGACGTAGACCGCGATGGTCTCGGTCGAGGTGCCGGGGCCGCCTTCGGTGATCAGGAACACGACGTCGAACAGCTTGAAGGCCTCGATGGTCCGGAACAGCAGCGCGAGCAGCAGCAACCCCTTGATATAGGGAAAGGTGATCGTGCGGAACTTGCGCCACCAGGACGCCCGATCGATCTCCGCCGCCTCGTAGAGATAGGGCGGCACGCTGACCAGACCGGCCAGCACCAGGAGCATCACGAACGGCGACCACATCCAGGCGTCGGCGAAGATGATGCCGGCGAGCGCGCCGCCGGTGGTGTCGAGCAGGATGTACGGCTCGCCGGTGAACAGGCGGACCGCCTGGCTCAAGAGACCGAAGGTCGGCTCGTAATAATAGCGGAAGAAGGCGCCGACCGCGACAAACGAGAGCATCATCGGGGTCAGCACCAGCATCAAGAGGACCCGGCGCCCCGGAAACCTCTTCTCGAACAGAAGCGCCAGCAGAAAGCCCACGACCATCTGGCAGCTGACCGTGAGGACGACCACCAGCGCCGTCGTCTGCAGGCGGTCCCAGACCACCGGGTCGGTCAGCACTTTCTCGTAGTTGCTGAGGCCGGTGAAGCTCGGCGGCGCCAGGCGGTTGGCGCGGAAGTTGAAGAAGCTGAGGCCGAACGACCACATCAACGGGAAGATGTTCATCACGAACAGGAGGCCGATCGCCGGTGCGACCAGGAGGCCACCATGATGGCGCCCCCAGGCGTTGACCACGGCGGTCAGCGCCACCAGCGCCACGGCCGCGAGCGCGATCCAGAAGGCGGCATCGAGCGGTAGCGCGGCCACCGCGGCCGGCACCACGACCACCCCCAGGATCAGCGCCAGGCGCCAGTTCGACCAGTTCGGCTGCCAGATTGCAGGTCGGAGCCGGGCGGCCGCTTTGACTTCGGTCGATACCGCGCTCATCGGCGCTCCGCGCTCCGGCAGCAGTGGGACAGAGGGCGATCTTGGAAAAGGAGCGCGGCTCGGGGCCGCGCTCCCAGCTGCGGGCTCGTCGATGCCCTCACTCGATCCGGCCTGACTCCGTCAGCAGGTTCTGCTGGAAGCCGGCGATGTTGTCGAGCGCCTGCTTGCCGGTGATCTGGCCCGTGATCGCGCGATCGAACTGCTCCTGCTGCTCGACCAGGAGCTCGAAGAACTCGGGCACGTGCCAGACGTCCTTCTGCCAGTCGAGGCTGGCCGCCCAGGTCCGGTTCCACGGTCGGAAGGTGACGTAGTCAGGCTTCGAGTAGACGCTCTTGAGCCCGCTCTGGCCGCCGCGCTTGGCGAACTCGGTCTGGATCTCGGGCGACAGCCACCATTTGACGAAGTCGATCGAACTCCTTGGTCACCTCGTCGCTGTTCCAGGTCGTGAGGACGAACGGTTGACCGCCGATGTTCGACCAGCGGATCAGCTTGCCGTCGGAGTCGCGCCGACCCGGCTGCTGGGCGAACGCGACCCTGTCGGCGACCTTGGAGGTCGAGGGCGTGATCGTGCTCTCGGCGAAGCCGATCCACTGCACGATCCAGGCGACCTTGGCCTCGCGGAACAGTTCGTCGACCTTGAAGATGTCCATGGTCCCGGTCTTGACCACCGGCGGCATGTATTGTTGCAGCGAGAGATAGTGATCGAGCGCCGCGACGGCCTCGGGCGAGTTGACGACACCCTCGGCCTGACCCTTGGGCGCCTGGGTCTCGTCCCAGATGTTGGCGCCAGCCTGCCAGATGAAGGTGTTGATCTCCATGCTGCTGAAGTCGTAACCCTTGCCCGACTGGTAGGCGATGCCGTAGAAGTCGTCGTCGAGGGTCTTGCCGGCCAGCTGGTCGCCCTTGGCGCGGCGGAAAAACTCGCCGAAGGTCTTGACCTGGTCCCAGTCGACGTCGTCCATCTCCTCGGGCTCGCAGGGCAGCTTCTGCCCATATTTCGCCTGATAGGCCGCCTGCTCGCCCGGGTCGCAGAAGACGTCGGTCCGGTAGTAGACGATCAGGACGTCCGGCATCTGCGGGAAGCCATAGTAGTTGTCGGACTTGTACGGATAGGTCGAATAGGCCGCGACCAGGTTCGGGTGTAGATCCTTGAAGATCCCCTGCAGCTCGGGGTCGGCGTCGATGAACTTATTGAGCTTCATATAGTAACCGCCTTCGACGAAGGCGCCGAGCCACTGGCTGTCGGAGACCGCCATCTGGTACTTCTGCTCGCCCGAGGTCAGTGAGGCGGCGAGTCGCTCGTAGTAGTTCGGCCAGGGGATGAAGTCCTCCTCGAGCTTGACGTTGTTGCCGGACGGCGCGTGGTAGCGCTCGTTGGCGAGGTCCTGCATGATCCGGGTCGGCGGCCAGTCCGGCACCGCCATCTTGATCGTGATGTCCTTGGCCGCGAGCGGGCTCGCGGCGAGCCCGAGGCCGAGCACCGCAAGCACCGCGGCGGCGACTCCCCAACGCTTGATCCCTGCTCCTCGCATGGTCTTCAGTCCTCTCTTCTTGGTTGTCAAATGCGCGCCCCGCTCCGATCCAAGCGGCCGGCCTGGACAACCGCCACGCCGGTCTCCCGGTGGAACAGATGCGCGTCCGCGAGCGATAGCTCGATCGCGAGGTCGGTGCCGTGCCGGAAGGCCAGCGCCTCCTCCTCCGGCAGGGCCATCTTGAGCACCGCATCGCCGGCCTGGAGATCGATCACCGTGACGTCGCCGAGCGGCTCGGTCAGATGCACGGCGGCCGGAAAACGGGGCCCCCGGGGCTCGGCGCGCGCGGGATACAGATCGTGCGGCCGGATCCCGAACAGCACTTCGGCGCCGCTCGCCAGCGTGTCCTGCCAGCGACCGGCGTCGATCTCGGCGAACGGCAACTCGACCACCAGGCTGGCCCCGCGCGCGCGCACCCGGCCCGGCACCAGGTTCATCGGCGGCGCGCCGACCATGGTCGCGACGAAGCTGTTGGCCGGAGCCCGGTAGAGGTCGTCGGGCGCGCCAGTCTGGACGATCCGCCCCTGCCGGAGGACGGCGATCCGCTCGCCCATGGTCAGCGCCTCCAGCTGGTCCGGGGTGGCGTAGACCATGGTCATGCCGAGCTCGCGATGGAGACGCTTGAACTCGGCGCGGGTGTCGTGGCGGAGCTTGGCATCGAGGTTGGTCAGCGGCTCGTCGAGCAGCAACAGGCGCGGCCGTCGGATCAGCGCCCGGCCGATCGCGACCCGCTGCTGCTCGCCGCCCGAGAGCGTGCTCGGTTTCCGCGCGAGGGTGTGGCCGATGCCCAGCATCTCGGCGATCTCGCCGACCCGCTGGCGCCGCTCGCCGGGCGCGACCCGCTGCTCGCGGAGCGGATAGGCGAGATTGTCGAACACCGACAGATGCGGGTAGAGGGCGAAGGTCTGGAAGATCATCGCCATGCCCCGGCCCTGGACCGGTGCCTGGGTAATGTCCTGGCCGGCGAAGGAGATGGTGCCGGCATCCGGCCGCTCGAGCCCGGCGATCGTGCGCAAGGTCGTGGTCTTGCCGGCGGCGCTCGGGCCGAGAATCACGAAGAACTCGCCGGCCGCGACCTCGAGGTCGACGCCGCTCAGCGCGACCACGTCGCCATAGCGTTTGACGAGGCCCCCGATCGTGAGTTCCGCCACGGCTCAACTGCTCCGCCCGCCCGGCGCGATGGCGAGCATTCCGCCTCCCTGATTGGGGCTCATGGTAGGCGTCTTGGCTCCAAACGCAACACCCCTCGCGGCGGGATCTCGGCGGGATCCGGGCCGGGTCCGGGGCCGGTGATTCGGGCGTCCCCCTGGCCATCCTCGCGGGCAACAGGTATCCTCAGATATGCCGGGCACCGGCCCGGTCGCTTGCCGATCGTCGTCGGGAGCCGGCCATGAGCGATGTCGAGACCCCCGATCCCGCTGCTGCCGCCGAGCAGCTGGCCGCGCTCGCCGAACGCAGCCAGCGTCTCGTGCAGGCCTTCTGGCAGCGCCAGGCCGAGCCGGACGGCGACGGCTTCTCGATCACCGATCCGAGCGCGGTCGGGCGCGCCTTCCTGGCGCTCGGGGCGCAGCTGCTCGCCGACCCGACCCGCCTCGCCGAGGCCCAGGCGCAGCTCTGGCGGGATGGCGTGGCGCTCTGGCAGAGCATGCTGCAGCGCCTGCGCGGCGAGCCGGCCGCGCCGCTGATCGCGCCCGACCGCGGCGATCGCCGCTTCAAGGACGAGGCCTGGAGCGAGGACCTGGTCTATGACTACATCAAGCAGTCCTATCTCTTGTCTGCGCGCTGGCTGCGCGCCCTGGTCAAAGACCTGCCGGGGCTGGAGCCGGGGGAGCAGCAGAAGGTCGACTTCTATACCCGCCAGTTCGTGAGCGCGCTGGCGCCCTCCAACTTCGTCCTGACCAATCCCGCGGTCCTGCGCAAGGCCAAGGAGACCGGCGGCCAGAACCTGCTGGACGGGCTCCAGCACCTGCTCGACGATTTGGAACGGGGGCGCGGCCGCTTGAAGATCAGCATGGCCGACGAGCAGGCGTTCGAGGTCGGCCGCAACGTCGCCACCACGCCCGGCAAGGTCGTGTTCCAGAACGAGCTGATCCAGCTGCTCCAATATGCCCCAAGCACCGAGCAGGTCTATCGGCGGCCGTTACTGATCGTACCGCCCTGGATCAACAAGTTTTACATTTTGGACCTCCAGCCGCGCAACAGCCTGATCAAATGGTGCGTGGACCAGGGCCACACGGTGTTCGTGATCTCCTGGGTCAACCCCCGCCGCGACCTCGCCGCCAAGGACTTTTCCGACTATATGCTGGACGGGCCGCTGGCCGCGATCGATGCGATCGAGCAGGCCACGGCTGAGCGCGAGGTCAATATTCTGGGCTTTTGCATCGGCGGCATCCTGACCGCGACCACCCTTGCTTACCTCGCGGCCAAAGGCGACGACCGGCTCAAGTCGGCGACGTTCCTTGCCAGCCTGTTCGACTTCAAGGAGGTCGGCGAGGTCGGGGTGTTCGTCGACGACGAGCAGATCGCGCACATGGAGGAGCACATCAAGGCGACCGGCTACCTCGAGGGCCACCACATGGCCCAGATGTTCAACCTGATGCGCGAGAACGACCTGATCTGGTCGTTCGTGGTCAACAACTACCTGCTCGGACGCGAGCCGCCGCCGTTCGATCTCCTGTATTGGAACGCCGACGCGACCCGCCTGCCGGCCGCGATGCTCCTGACTTACCTGCGCAAATTCTACCAGCAAAACCGCCTCATGCAGCCGGGCGGGCTCGAGCTCGCGGGCGTCCCGATCGACCTCGGCAAGGTCAAGACGCCCGCCTACATCGTCGCGACCAAGGAGGACCACATAGCGCCCTGGCAGTCCTGCTATCCGGGCACCCGGGCCTTCGCCGGCGCGCGCAAATTCGTGCTCGGCGCCTCCGGCCACATCGCCGGCATCGTCAACCCGCCGGCCGCCAACAAATACGGCTACTGGAGCAGCCAGCGCCTGCCCGCCGACCCGGAAAAATGGCTCGCCGGCGCCAAGTTCCAGGACGGCTCCTGGTGGACTGACTGGGGCACCTGGCTCGCCCGCAAGGCCGGCAAAAAGGTCGCCGCCCGCCAGCCGGGCGACGGCAAACTTTCTCCCCTCGAGGACGCCCCCGGCTCCTACGTCAAGGCCCGCGCGAGCGACTAGCCGCACCCGCGGCCCGGGCGCGGTGAGGTCGGATCAATCGTTCGCCTCCACCTGGCTCCAAAGTTGCGCTGAAGCATAGGAATCCATGCGGCAGGAAACGCGGATGGCCATGATCGGTTGGACACAATATACGACAGTCACCGTCAGCGTGGTGAAGTCAAACGCACGATGACCGAGATCGCCTCCAGATTGATAGGCGCTTGAGTTGGCCTCGCCGAATCCATCGGTTGATGCGGACGCGTTGGTCTTGAGATGCGTCGGAAGTGACGCATGGGTGGCGCATCTTATATTTGCGATGCGTCGAATCTGTAGCATGGTTGACTTAGGCATCTCAAATAGAGCCGGAGAATCAGCGGCATCAATCTCCAGTCAGCCTAACATCAAGCTCAGAAGCTGCGATTTGAACGCGATGCACCCTATTGAATTATCGACCGAAATGGCGCTTGCGCCCGGCCTCAATCAGGCGAGCATCGCGCACTTCCAAATGATATGTTCAGTTGAGATGGAGGCAAAGCCCGCATTCTCCGGCGTGCTCCACGCAGCACGAATCTGCGCCATGCTGACGCATTGCGAGGCACGGGATGACGGCGGCGCAGAGCGCGGTGGCGTCCTCGGGGCCAAAGCCATCTCGATGCGACGAACGCAGAACAAGGTTCCTTCTTTTCTCTTTTGGCGCTCCTCCCCTGACTGAGACCCTTAGGGTGCCGCTCGCGCGGCGCCTCTCGGGGCTCAGCGATTCGTGATGGGGGACGAACACACCACACGAAAACCGACGATGTCGTACGAGCCCGTCGGGTCGTACCGAGCGCGGCGGGCGCTTCGCGCGTCGTCCTGATCGAAGAACCAAGCCCCGCCGCGCACCATCCCGGAAGCCTTGGGATTTTTATCCAGGGATCGGCACCACTCAAATACGTTTCCGGCCAGATCCTCGATCCCGAGTTCAGCCTGCCGCGAACGTGGGAACAGGCCAATCGGTGAGAGCACGTTGAGACCAGCCTCACGGGTGTTGCAGATGCCGTCCTCCCACTCATCGCCCCAGGGGTAGACGTGGCCATTCGGGCCGCGAGCGGCAGCCTCCCACTCCTGCTCCGCTGGCAGCCGCCCGCCCGCCCACGCGCAGCAGGCCTCGGCCTCGAAGAAGCTGACGCCGACCACCGGCTGGCTGGGTCCGTTCCAGTGCCGTTGGCTCCAATAGCGTGGCTCTGTAACTCCTTCTTTCTGAAGCCAGGCCCAGCCGGCTTGCGACCACCACTTTCGCTGGCCATAACCGCCGTCATCGATGAAGCCTTGATACTGGCCGTTGGTCACCGGATAGCGACCGATCCAGAACGGCGCGCGGATCTTGACCGTCTCGCCTTTGTCGCCATAGGGATACCTTCCGGCGGGGACCTCGACGTAGGCTTTCGGGTCACGTAGGTCGAAGACCCGCGGGTCGCCCAGCCGTCCGAGGCACAGAGTGAGCGCCTCTCGGTCTAGGACCTTGTCCTAAATCCCGTGCCGAACAAGCTGCCGGAAGTTGTCCGCCAACTCTTCGGGCACCCGATAGCCCTTGGCCAGGCAAAGGTCGAGCGCCTCGGCGACGAGTAGTGCGGTGGCGGTGTCGGCCCTGACCGCGGCGCGGTCTTGGCCCGCGAGCAGACGTGCCAGCAGATCGAGGCCCCACTCGGGGTCCTTGTTGAAGACCTGTGCGGCGAACAGAAACAGCAGCGTCGGGCGCCACTCCGGGACCGCGCCGCGCTCGCCGAAGGCCTCCTCCACCCTCCTGTCGGTGCCGCGGGCGATCCGCTGTGCCGCCAGGATCTCCTGGAAGCTCAGATGATAGAAGGCGGCGCGCTCGTTCGGCCGCGGCACCAGCAGGCCGGAACGGGTCAGTAGCTCCTCGCGCTGGACCGCTGCGTCGAGTTCGCCGCGCCCAAAGGATGGGTTCTGCTCCGCGAAGTAGGCGAGCAGGCGTTCGGTCTCGACCCAGCTGATCTCGGCGGTGGGGGTCTGCCGCGGCGCGCTGCCGGGCTCGCCCGTATGCATGCCGTGGGCGATCGCCTCGAGGCGGCGCAAGGCTGGCTCGCGTTCGCGGGCGTCGCCGGGGTAGCGGTTGTGCAGCACGCCGTCGACGATGCTCTTGTAGAGCTCGTAGCGGTCCTCGGGCAGGCGGCCGCCCTTGTCGTAGAGCACGCACATCGAGGTCAGCAGCATCGGGTTCTCGGTCAGCGGGGCGAGGTCGTCGCGTCCGCCCATGGCCTCGAGCAGTTGCCCCGCCAACTCCTCCTTGCTGAGCGCGTGGAACCAGCGGGTGACGAACAGCTGCTGGAGAGGACCGGGCAGCGGTTCGAGCGGCGCGCGCACGAGGCTAAGGCGGCTAAGGCCGGCCTCGTCCAGACCGTAGGGGCGGCTGGTTAGCAGAGTCCGATTGCCGGCCCTCTCCCAGGCGGGCAGCGTGTCCGCCAGGCCGCTCACCAGGAGCGCGCGCGGATAGACCGTCGCGCCGTCCCGGATCTCCGAGACCGTCACCTCGTCGAGGCCGTCCAGCAGCAGGAACGCGCTGCCCGCCGCCAAGTGGTCCTTGAGCAGCGTACCGCTCAGGCCCGGGGGTGGCGACTGGTCGATCCAGGCCCCCAGCGCCGTCTCCAGGTCGCGCTGCTGCCAGTCGCGCCGCCCGCGGCCGCAGTTCATGTCTTTGCAGAAATCCCGTAACGGGACGAGGAGCGGCAGGCGCTTCCGCAGCGCCGTAGGCTCCGGCTCCTGATACTCCTCCCGGGCCGGGACCGGATGCGCGGCCGGAGCGCCGGGGATGCTCTGCAAGGCCGCCCAGCGGCAGAAGGTCGATTTCCCGGCTCCGGCCGGTGCGGGGACGTAGAGCGATTCCTGGTCGATGCGCTTTAGCAACGGCACCTCGCGCGGCTCATTCTTGAGCGAGATGGGCTCCTCACGCGGTCCCTTCCGGCTTGCCGCGGCCGCGCCCCGCTGCGTCACCGCCGGGACATAGACGTGGCTGAGCTTGAAGGCGTGGCTCTCTTTGATGTCCTGACCCAACAGCTCGACGTTGGCGCAACGGCGCTCGAGCCACGCGAGGTACTCGGGCGGGATCGGCGGCGGTCCCAGTCGCGCCGGTGGCACCAGCTCTCTGATCTGGCGGGCCAGATCCCGGAAAACCTTCTCCTCCTGCCCACGGGAGCCGAGGTCTTCGATCGGTTGATCGGGTGTATTCACCGTCTGGTATTCGGATAGAACCTCGTCATTCTCGAAATCCGAATAATTGATGTGCACGCCGAGGATGATGAGTCCGCGGTCGCCTTGTGCCGCTTCCAGGAGCGGAGGAAGCTCATCTTTGGCGATGAAGTCAGAGGCATAGAAGTCCGCGCTGATCAGGAGGACGGCGACATCGGCCCGTGCGAGCGCAGCGTTGATCTCATCGCGCCAGCGCTGCCCGGTCCTGATCAGGGTGTCGTCCCAGAGTTCCAGTTTGCCGCCCCTCGCCAGTGGCGTCAGATGCACCTGGACCCGCTCGAGCCATGCCTTGTCCATATGACTATAGCTGACGAAGACATTGAGCTTCTTATCGCTGCTCATGGTCGCCGATCCCATCTGCCTGCGGCTGCAGCGGCTGCGGGCGGCCTGGAGGGTTTGTGGACCAAGCCTCAGAGGACATCCCGGGCGCGGGCGTGTCAACTCGGAGCTTCATGGCGAACGTCGCGTCGAGCCCGAGGCGGGAGATCGATGCCGTTGAGGGCAAAGGTTGCGCGAGGTGGACGGATCGGGGGCGCGTTAACCGAACCTTAACGATTGCCCGTTAACGATATGTTCGGCGGGTCCATGGGACCGTGGGACTCCGTGCCCGGCCCAAAGCCTGGAGGGTAAGGGGCGGCCGGGGTTGGGCGGCTCGCCTTGGGTAGGCCAGCGGCGATGGTCGTGACGGAGCGGCTGGTGCCGGGCCGTGCTCGACTCGGGCCGGCGGGCCTGGGCGCCTGTGAAGGAATGCCCGAAACGCTGCGATCGCGTCAGAAGACGCGGATGATTTCAAGGGGCGCCCTTTCGCGGGCTCGATGGATTCACAAACTCTGGGGACCTGACCGTCGTCAGGAGTCAAGGGAAAAAGGTGTCAGGAACCAATTGCCTGCTTCGGGCGGCCGCGCGAAGGCAGGGTCGAGCCGAGAGCGAACCGGCGCACGATGTCGTCGAGCCACCGGAGGGCGCCGAACGGTCGCCCGCGCTGGCTCGACGCGCGTCTCGAGTTCCGCCGCGAGGAAACGGGGGCAGGACTCTCTGTTTTCGGGCTCACTCGTCGAGATCGACGGTCACCTTGTGGCCTTCGACCTGGTAGGCGAACTTCACCAGGAGCTTGTTCTGGTCGAACCACAGGCTGGCCTGCCAGTCGCCGGTGATATCGAAGCGCTCGGTCGGCGCTGCGACCTTGCCGACCTCGATGGTCTCGTTCGACTTCGCGATCTGGACGTGCATCAGCCTCAGGTCCTTGAGGTCGAACAAGAGCGACTGCTCGGTGATCCGATAGTGCCAGACCGAGGCCGGAAAGGCGTTGCCCGGCAGCTCGACCGGCTTGTCGTTGAGCGTGCCCTGGTAGGAGTCCGAGGCGCGGTCCAGCACCGAATTGTACATCTTGCCGTCGTCGTCGGTGCGACCCTTGAGCGTCTGCAGCTCGCCCTGGCGCCAGGCCTCGTGCAGGTTCTGCTCGAAATTGAACAGCTTGATCCCGAGGATCGAGAGCGAGGCGCGGGTCCTGAGCGTCTCGACCTCGCCGTTCTCGTCGTACTCGACCGTGTAGTGGATCTGGCCCGCCTTCTTGCCGTCGATGGAGATCGAGCCGAAATGGTTCTCGGCCCGCGCCGCCGCCAGCGCGCCCGTGGCGAGGGCGAGCTGCGCTACGAGCGCGACGGCGCACAGAGCTGCGCCATAGAGGAAATTTCTGGTCATCGCCCCGCCTTCCGTTCGTCTGCCATTGCACCGGCCAGCGCCATCTTCGGGCGGCGGCCGCAGCTGTCAAGCGGCGCGGCACCGGGTTGATCATCGCCGGCCGCGGGCGCAGACTGCCGCTCGAAAACCGCGTGGTTCACTGGGGCCACGCCAGCGAGGATGGGGGAGCGCGTGACGGCAGCGCCGGATCCGGGGTTCGTCTATGTCGGGCCGCGCAAGGTTCCGGTGTGGCCGGACGGCGTCAAGCTGATGCGCTTCGACGAGAATGTGTTGATGGTGGCCTTTCCGGACGCGCGCGAGCTGCATGGACCGCTGATCGAGCGGATCGTCGCGATCGAGACCGAGGAGCGCAGGCGGAATCCCCAGGCCAAGTGGCAGGGCGGCCAGAAGGTCCGCCGGCTCGACAGCCTGGGCGGCGCGGCCTTCGAGCTGATCAACGCCCGCGCGCTGACGCTCTGCCGCCGGGCGCTGCGCAGCGAGACCGCGCTCGTCGACGATTGCTGGGCGAACGTGTTCCGGGATGGCGAATACACCCTGCCCCATTGTCACAGCCGCGCCACCGCCGCGATCGTCTATGCGCTCGATCCGGGCGACGAGGAGGAGGCGGCCAAGGACCCGATGA
Source organism: uncultured Alphaproteobacteria bacterium (assembly GCA_963757395.1). Classification (GTDB taxonomy): domain Bacteria; phylum Pseudomonadota; class Alphaproteobacteria; order Geminicoccales; family Geminicoccaceae; genus DATAOG01. Next base: position 113,326 of record CAVWRK010000013.1, on the reverse strand, counting down.
ACGGCGTCCTGATGTTCGCCGACCCGCGCATGAAGGCCTGTTGCCGCGGCAAGCCGATGCACGTCAGCACGCCGGCGGTGCCCCCGATGGTCACCGGTGCGATGATCATCTTCCCGGCCCACTGGACCCACCTGGTGACGCCTTATTGGGGCCGCCGGCCGCGGATCTCGATCGCCTGGAACATGAACGAGGAACGCCTTGCGGGTGAGCCGGCCCACGACGGCGTGCTCGAATGACATTCTGCGGCCGCAGAACCAGTAGAATCGAGGCGGCCCAGCAGCCACAGCGGAGAGACCGATGGCCTTTGCCAGCTATCCGAGCCTGAAGGGCACGGTCGTGTTCGTCACCGGGGGTGCGTCCGGGATCGGCGAGCGGATCGTGCGCGCGTTTGCCGAGCAGGGCTCGCGGGTCGGCTTCATCGACCTCGATCGCGAGCGCGGCACAGCACTCGCGGGCGAGCTCGCCGGCGGCGGCACCACGATCCATTTCGAGACCGCGGACCTTCGCGACATCGACGCCTTGAAGCGCGCCTTCGGCGCCCTCGAGGCGGCGCTCGGGCCGGCGCTGGTGCTGGTCAACAACGCCGCCCGCGACGACCGGCACGGCTGGCAGGAGGTGACGCCCGACTACTACGACGAGCGGATCGCGACCAACCTCCGCCACATGTTCTTCGCGATCCAGGCGGTGGCGCCGGGCATGATCGCGGCCGGCAAGGGCTCGATCATCAATTTCGGCTCCAACTCCTGGTGGGAGGCGGCCGGCGGCATGCCGGTCTATACGACCGCCAAAGCGGCCGTGCACGGCATGACCCGCGCGTTCGCCCGCGATCTCGGGCCGCACCGGATCCGGGTCAACACCGTGGTCCCGGGCTGGGTGATGACCGAGCGCCAAAAGCAGCTCTGGGCGACGCCCAAAGCGCTCGAGCGCCATCGGCGGCGGCAGTGCCTGCCCGACCTGATCGAGCCGGTCTACCTCGCGCGCATGGTCTTGTTCCTCGCCTCGGACGATGCCGCCATGTGCACCGCCAACAACTACATGGTCGAGGCCGGCTCGATCTAGGGGCGGCGCGCGCAGCCTGCGCGCGGGCGAACTCCGCTCAGTGGACGACGCCCGCGCCGGTCATCTCGATCCTGGCGAGAAAACCGTGCCGGTCTCGCCAGTCGAGCGGCACGGCGGCGGTCGGCGCCCGGGTGCGGCTGCTGGCGAACTCCGCCTCGTGGTATTCGAAGCCTTCCGGCAGCACGACCCGGACCCGGTGCGGCGCGCCGGTGACCGGATTGCGGATCGGCTCGACCACCGCCTCGACCAGGCCCGGGATCGCAAAGCGCCCGCGACGCGCGCCGAGGTCGTGCTCGAACTCGATCGGCGTGAAGATCGGCTTGTGGACCTGGTCGATGGTCGCGGCGAAGACGTTGAAGATGGTGGCACCAGGCTCGGTCTCCTCGCCCTTGAGGATGCGAAAGAGCGCGTCGACCTGCGCTCGGCTCGCGCGGTCGTCGATGATCGGCAGAGCCTCGCCGCCGCCTTCGTGGATCGGCCCCGGCCAGGCGATCAGCTGCGCCCAGATCACGCCATCCAGGCGGACCTCGCCGAAATGCCCGCTCTCGATCTTCATCGCGAGCGCGGCCCGGCAATCGCCATGGGTCGGCAAGGCGTTGAACTGGCAGGGGCAACCCCAGGCGCAGTTGCAGGTGTTGATCTCGAGGCCGCGGATGCGCCAGTCGATCCTGGGCATGACTTCCTCCGGCTTTGCCATCGGGGTCCACTCTAGCGTCATTTCCTGGGCTGTCAGCCCAGGACCACTCACAGCGGCTGAAACCGGCCGCTCGCGGCCGAGCGGTAGACCGCCGCCTCGATCTCGAGGTTGCGGAGATAGGCCTTGCCGGTGTTCTCGAGCGGCGCGCCGGTCTCGAGGTGGGCGATGATGTGCTGCTGAAGCGCGAACACGCAGTCGCCGCCAAAGCCCTGGTCCCGCCAGGCGTAGCCGTGCTCGCGCTCGGCGCCCTGGTGCGGCTTGAGGAACAGCCGGCCGAAGCCATCGAGGCGGAGCGTCGCCCGAGCGCCTTCGAGCAGCATCAGGCCCATGGTCAGCCTCGGGTTCGCGGCCGGGAAGTCGACCAGGCGGTTGCCATCGAACAGGCCGGCGGCGCCGGACGAGAAATCGAACAGGACGTAGCCGGCATCCTCGCCCCGGAGCGCCGGGTTGAGGCGCCGCAGGCGCGCGAACACGCCGCTCACCTCGCCCAAAAGAAATCGAAAGACGTCGATCAGGTGGATCGCGGTCTCGTGGATCAAAAAGCGCGGCATCGCCTGGAAATAGGGCTGGCGGTCGAGATAGGCGCGCGCCCCCTGCCCGTCCCCGGGGCGCAGGCGAAAGCTCACGTTGTACGGCGCGCCGAGCGCGTCCTGCTCGAGCAGGCGCCTGGCCTCGCGGTACCAGGGCATGAAGCGGAAGTTCTCGTGCACGACGAGCGTGATGCCGGCCGCCTCGGCAATCTCGACCATCGCGCGCGCGCTCGCGAGGTCGCCGCCGAACGGCTTTTGGCAGACCACGTCGACCCGCCGCCGGGCGGCTTGTTCCAGGATCGCACGGTGTGCGGCCGGCGGCGCGGCGATATCGAGCAGGTCGGGCCGGGTGGCATCGAGCATCTGGCCGACGTCGGCGAACTGGCGCGGGATCAGGTAGCGCGCGGCGGCTTCGACCAGGCTCGCGGGCTCGAGGCTGCAGGCGGCGACCAGCGTCGCGCCCGGGAGACGCCGCCAGGCCTCGAGGTGGAACTGGGCGAAGTAACCCGTGCCGGCAACCGCGACCTTGATCGGCATGGCCTTCGCCTGCTGTGGACGGAGCAGATCGACGGTTCCCGCGGGTTCTCAGGCCGCCTCGATCTGCTTTGCGATCCAGGCGTTCAGGCTTACGCCCTCTTCGGCCGCGCGCAGCGCCGCCTTGCGGTGTTGTTCCGGGGTCACGCGCACCGGGAAACGGCCGCTATAGGGCTTCTCGGGCGGCTTGCCGCGCTCCGCAGACCAGACAAGGTAGTCGTCCACGCTGTCGCGGAACGCCTGCGATAGCTCGTCCGCGGTGCGGCCGGCGAAGTGAACCACGTCGCGCATCCCGGCGACCGTCCCGGAGAACAGACCCGCCTCGTCGTCGAACTCGATGGGGCCGGCGGTGTAACCCTTGTACGTCAGGCTCACGGCTTCCCTCCCGCGCTTTCCAGGAACGTCTTGATCGCCTTCAGGGCACCCTTGTCCGTGTTCGGGGTGGGGTGCGGTCGATGCAAGATGGCACGCCGATCATTGAGCTCGAAGCGGACGCGACTGCCCGATCCCTCGCTGATCGTCGCGCCCAAAGCCCCCAGCAGCGCCTCGACGTCCGCCCACCGAACACTGGCCGGCACCGGGCTGGCAAAGATACGACTGAGGGTCTGGCGATGCTTCCTATTCACGCTTTTATGATATCGAAATATGGTATCAAGTCAAGCCTGCGCAAGCGCTTCGGGCGCTGGCAGCGACTCCGAGGTCGGATGCGTGGCGGGCTTCCGCTCTGCCGCTCTTGTCCACTACCGCTGCCGGCCGCTAGGCTCCGAGCCGCAGGCTGGCGCCGCTCGCAGCAAGTCGCGGGTGGGCGACGGCGAGGAGGACGTCGTTGAACACAGAGCTCAAGGTTGCGGTCGTGCCGGGGGACGGCATCGGCGGCGAGGTCATCTACGCCGGGGTCCGGCCGGTCAAGGTTTTTCCGAACTGCCGGACGCCGCTCGCCGACCCGCGGGCGGCCGGGATCGACCTCGTGATCCTGCGCGAATTGACCGAGGGGCTGTTCGCGTCGCGGGGCAAAGGTACCGTCGAGGACGACGAGGTCGCCAGCGATACCATGGTGATCACGCGCACGACCTGCGAGCGGTTGTTCGATTTCGCCTTCGGGCTCGCCCGGCGCCGGCGCGCGCGCGGCGGCCAGGGCCGGGTCACCTGCGTCGACAAGTCGAACGTGTTCGTCTCGATGGCGTTTTTCCGTAAGATCTTCGACCAGCGGGCGCGCCATTTTTCCGAACTCCGGGCCGATCACCACTACGTCGACGCCATGGCGCTGGACCTGGTCCGAAAACCCTGGGAGTTCGACGTGCTGGTGATGGAGAACATGTTCGGCGACATTCTCTCCGACCTCGGCGCCGGGCTGGTCGGCGGCATGGGCATGGCGCCCTGCGCCGAGATCGGCGAGCGCCACGGGCTGTTCCAGCCGGCGCATGGCACCGCGCCCGACATCGCCGGCCGCAACCTCGCCAATCCGACCGCGATGCTGCTGTCGGCAGCGCTGATGCTGGACTGGCTGGGCGAGCGCCACGACCTTTCCGCCTGCGGCAGGGCGGCCGAGCGGCTGGAGACGGCGATCGAGACCGGCTATCGGACCGGTGCCGTGCGGCCGATCGAGCAGGGCGGCACCCAGACGACCACCGAGGTCGCCAAGGCGGTCATCCAGCTCATCTGACAAAATGGAGAAAAAACATGAGCCAGCGGATCGACATCCTGAACGGACCGAACCTGAACCTGCTCGGCGTGCGCGAGCCAGAGATCTATGGTCACCAGACGCTCGCCGACATCGAGCAGCTGTGCCGGCAGTTTGCCGCCGGGCGCGGCCTCGAGGTCGTGTTCCGCCAGTCCAATCACGAAGGCCAGATCATCGACTGGATCCAGGAGGCGCGCCTCGAGGCGGCGGCGATCATCCTGAACCCCGCCGGCTTCACCTCGACCTCGATCGCGATCCTGGATGCGCTCAAGACCTTCGAGGGGCCGATCGTCGAGGTCCATCTCTCGAACATCCATCGGCGCGAGGCGTACCGGCACCACTCCTATGTGTCGCTGGCGGCGACCGGCGTCATCTGCGGGCTCGGGGCCCATGGCTACCTGCTCGCGCTGGACGCGATCGCGGGCCTGATCGGGCGACCCGCCTGACGGACCTCGGGGGTGGCCACGCCGCCTCTGGCAGCCGACGGCCCCCGGCCGCCGGTCCTGGTCGGCCTGATCGGCGGTCTTTCAGGCGGCCCTGGCCTTCCAGCTGTTCACCGGCATCGTGCCGGACGCCTTGCGCATGCGCCGCCACTTTGCATCCATGGCCGCGACTGCGTAGCGCGGCGGCCTCCCGATGTCGTCACATAGTCAACTAAATTGATGGCTACTTGTGCTAAGGTTAAGACCTTGTGCCGCTTGCGCCGGGTGAGTTGACTGCGTCTGATCGATCGAGCCATGAACGACGAGAGCTTCCAGCGACCGCGCTTCCCGATCCTCGCCTGCCACGAGTGCGGCCTGATCCAGCGAATGCGCGCGCTGCCCGACGGCGCCAGCGCCCGCTGCCGGCGCTGCGGCGCGACCCTTTACCGCGAGCGGCGCGACAGTTTGGACCGCGTGCTGATGCTGACGGTGGCGGCGCTGATCCTGTTCGTGCTGGCGCACAGCTTCCCCTTCATGACCTTCAAGCTCGAAGGGCGCGAGCAGGTCAGCAAGTTGCTCACCGGCGACATCCAGCTCTATCGCGACGGCATGTGGCCGCTCGCGCTGCTGGTCTTCTTCACCGCTTCACTGGCGCCGCTGCTCAAGCTGCTCGGCAACCTCTACGTATTCCTGCCGCTCAGGCTCGGCTGGCGCGGCTTCGGTGTGGCACGGGTGTTCCGCTACACCGAGGTCGTCCATGCCTGGGCGATGATGGAGGTCTACGTGCTCGGGGTGATCGTGGCCTACGTCAAGCTCACGGACTTCGCCCACATCGAGCTCGGGGTCGCGGTCTGGTCCTTCGTCGCCCTGATCCTGACCATGGTCGCCGCCGAGGCCGCGCTCGATCCGCGTCAGGTGTGGGAGCGGATCGGCCCGCAGGCGACGGCACCCCTGCCCTTGCCACCGGCAGGCGCGCTGCTCAGCTGCCACGCCTGCGATCAGCTGGTGCGCACCCGTCACCCCGGCCAGCACGCCCGGCTGGCGTGCCCGCGCTGCGGCGCGGCGCTGCATCGGCGTCGGCCGAACAGCCTGGCCCGCACCTCGGCCCTGGTGGTGACCGCCACGATACTGTACATCCCGGCCAATCTACTGCCGGTCATGACCGTGACCTCGTTCGGCAAGGGTGAGCCGGACACGATCCTGAGCGGCGTCAAGGTTCTGATCGCGGCCGGGATGTGGCCGATCGCCTTGCTGGTGTTCTTCGCCAGCATCACCGTCCCGGTGCTCAAGCTGATCGGCCTGAGCTGTCTTTTGATCTCGGTGCGGCGGCGGTCGGCGTGGCGGCCGCGCGATCGCACTTTCCTGTATCGGATCATCGAATTGGTCGGGCGCTGGTCGATGGTCGACATCTTCATGATCTCGATTCTGGTGGCGCTGGTGAACCTCGGCTCGATTGCGACCATCCAGCCGGGGCCGGGTGCGATCGCGTTTGCCGCGGTGGTGATCATCACGATGATCGCCTCGATGTCGTTCGATCCGCGGCTGATCTGGGACAGGCAGGAGACGAGCCATGCTCGGCGACCGACACTCGACCACTGAGCTCGACGACGTCCCCGAGGTCGAGGTCGCTGCCCGCCGCGGCATCTCGATCGTCTGGCTGATCCCGCTGGTCGCCGGCGCGATCGCGATCTGGCTCGGCTACACCACCCTGCAGCAGCAGGGGCCGACCGTCACCATCACCTTCGCCAACGCCGAGGGACTGGAGGCCGGGAAGACCAAGGTCAAGTACAAAGATGTCGAGGTCGGCCTGGTCGAGCACGTGACGATCAGCGATGATTTGTCGAAGATCGTGGTGATCGCCTCGATGGTCAAAGGCGCCGATCGGTATCTGAACCAAGGTACGCGGTTCTGGGTCGTACGCCCCCGGATCGGCGCCGGCGGCGTCTCGGGACTCGGCACGCTGGTCTCGGGCGCGTTCATCGGCGTCGATCCCGGCGAGGGCGAGCCGGCGACCACCTTCACAGGGCTCGAGGAGCCGCCGCCGCTCCGCTCCGACGTGGCCGGGCGCCGCTATCAGCTGCGCGCAGCCAAGCTCGGCTCGGTGTCGCGGGGCTCGCCGGTCTACTATCGCGACGTCCAGGTCGGCCAGGTGCTGACCTACGACCTCGCCGAAGACAAGGAGAGCATGATCATCGACGTGTTCGTGGCGGCGCCGAACGACCAGCTCGTCCGCGCCAACAGCCGGTTCTGGAATGCCAGCGGTCTCGATGTCTCGGTCGGCGCTGAGGGCGTCAGCGTCTCGGTCGAATTGCTGCAGGCGCTGCTCGCCGGTGGCATCGCCTTCGACACCCCGGCGATCGACCGTCCGGGGGCGCCGGCGGCCGCGGGCACCGTGTTTCCACTGTTCGAGAACTACGCCTCGGTGAACGAGTTGCGTTACACCGAGAAGGTCCTCTATCAGGTCTACTTCGACGGCTCGGTGCGCGGCCTGCGCGCCGGCGCGCCGGTCGAGTTCCGCGGCATGCGGATCGGCTCCGTGACCGAGGTCAAGCTGGAGATCGATCCCAAGCAGGATACGGTACGGATTCCGGTGACCCTCGGCATCGAGCCGGCGCGGGTCACCATGGTGGGCGGCATGCTCGCCGCCGAGCCCTATGCCATGATGCGCAGCCTGGTCGCGCGCGGTCTCAGGGCGCAGCTCAAGTCCGCCAACCTTTTGACCGGCGACCTTTTGGTCGACCTCGACTTCCATCCCGAGAGCCCGCCGACCAAGCTCGACGAGAGCGGGACCTATCCCACGATTCCGTCCGTGCCGACCCAGCTGGAGGTGCTGACGGCATCGATCACCGGCGTCCTGAACCAGCTCGCGGCGCTGCCGCTGCCCGAGCTGGTTGCCGATCTGCGCAGCACGCTGCAGGACATCAACAGCCTGGTCGCCTCACCGGACACCAAGGACACGATCACCGCCCTGCACCAATCGGCGAACCATCTGCAGGCGTTGCTCGGCACTCTCGACCAGCGTGTCGGGCCGCTGCTCGTGCAGGCCGATTCGACGCTCGCGTCGGCGCAGTCGCTGGTCGGCCGGGACTCGCAGCTGCGTTACGACGTCGGCGATCTGATGAAGGAGCTGACCGGCGCGGCGCGTTCGATCCGGGTGTTTGCCGACTACCTCCAGCGCCATCCGGAAGCGTTGCTGCGCGGCAAGGGAGGTGTCCAATGAGGAGCCCCGCCCGGTTGCCGTTGCTCTCGCTCGCGGCGGTCGCGGCCGGCCTGCTGCTGGCCGGCTGCGCGGCGACCACGCCGACCCAGTTCTACACCCTCTCGAGCCTGCTCGCGGCCCCGGGCGAGGCGACCCCGGCGCGCTCCGGTCCCGCGCTCGGGATCGGGCCGGTGACGCTGCCGGAGTATCTCAACCGCCCCCAGATCGTCACGCGCGACGGCAGCAACCGGATCCTGCTGGCCGACTTCGACAGCTGGGCCGAGCCGCTGGACGGACTGTTCGCCCGCGTCCTGACCGAGAATCTGTCGCTTCTGCTCGACACCGACGACGTCGTGCCGCTGCCGCTGCGCCGGTCGATCCGTCTCGACTACGACGTCGAGGTCAACGTCACGCGGTTCGACGTCGACAACGCCGGCAACGCGGTCCTGGATGCCCGCTGGCTGATCTACCGGGACGTCAGCGGCGATCTGGTGCACAGCGCGCGCTCGACCGTCGTCGAGCCCGCTCCGACCAACGATGAGGCGGGGGCCGTCCAGGCCCTGAGCCGGGCGCTCGGCGCCATGAGCCGCGAGATCGCGGCCGCGATCGCCGCCGACCAGGCATCGGCTGCCAATCCCCGGCGGGATCGCCGCCCCGACCGGGGCAAGACCAGCGGCTGAAGGCGGCGCTGCCGACCGCGCCGCCGTCGAGGCCCTCGGGCGACGGCGCGTCAGTGGCTACAGCTCGTCCGGCGTGAGCGAGCAGTAGCCGATCCGCCGCCGGTTCCAGGTGTAGGTGACGTGGATGCGGCGATCCTGGCCCTGGATCACGGCCGGATAGGAGTATTCGCCCGGACCGTCTTCGAGAACGCGCGCGGGCTGAAAGCGGTGGCCGTCCTGCGAGAGTGCCAGGCGAAGTGGCGTGCGCGCCGCGCGGGCGTCGTTGTAGACCAGGAGCGCCCGCCCGTCCTGGAGCATGACCGCGTCGATGCCGCTGTCGGGATTGGGCAGGCCGGTCCGGCGGAGCCGGGTCCACGTGCTGCCGCCGTCGCTCGACCACGCCTCGGCGATCACGCCGTGGCGGCTCCGGCAGAGCAGCTGCAGGCGCCCGTCCGGCCAGGCGAGGATGCAGGGTTGGATCGCCCCGAAGCGCCAGGGCGCTCCGAGCTCGGGGAGGCGCTGCCAGCTGTGGCCGAGATCGGGGGTGCGCTCGAGGTGACAGCGCCAGCCGCGATCCTCGGTGCTGGACGGGCAGAGCAGGACGCCGCCAGCGAGCTCGACCGGCTTGTTCTTGATCGGCCCGAGGATGCCGTCGGGCAGCCGCTCGGGCGGCGACCAGCTCAGGCCATGATCGGCCGAGCGGATCAGCATGCCCCACCAGGTGCGCGGGCTCGGGCCGACCTTGTAGAACAGCAAAAGAGGCCCCCCTGCCCGCGCCTGCCAGAGCACCGGGTTCCAGCAGGGCTGCCGCCGGCCCGCCCGGTCGACCCCGAGCGCCACCGCCGCTGGCGCGCGCCATCCTCCAGCGACCTCGCGGGCGAGCCAGATCCCGACCTCGGGATCGCCCTCCTTGGGCCCGCCGAACCAGGCGACGACCAGGCCGCTCGGGGTCTCGGCGATGGTCGAGGCGTGCGCCGAGGCGAACGGCGCCTGCTCGAAGACGAACCCGGGTCTCATGCCGGCGGCCGCCCGAGACGCGCCGGCAGCGGCAGGCGGAGCAGCCAGCCGAGCAGGCCGCGCGGCAGAAGGATCACCGCGACCACGAACAGGATGCCGAGCGCCAGCAGCCACCAGGTGCCGAGCGCCTCGGACAGCAGGCCCTCGACGGTGCGCACCAGGATCGCGGCGAGCCAGGCGGCGAGCAGGACCTCGCGGCCGCCGAGCGCGACCCAGATCAGGACCTCGGTCGAGAGCGAGAAGCCGATCAGGGCGGGTGACACGAAGCCGAACTGGGTCGCGAACAGGGCGCCGGCGAGCCCCGCGACCCCGCCCGAGATCGTGAACGCGAAGCGTTTGTAGCCGGCGACGTCGTAGCCGAAGTAGGTCGTGCGCTCCTCGTGGTCGCGGATCGCCCGCAGCACCGAGCCGAGCGGCGCCCGCTCCAGCCAGACGAGGCCGAGCCAGACCAGCGCGGCGGTGGCGAGCATCAGGTAGTAGCTGGGCAGCGGCTCGAAGATCTCGACCGCATGGGCGCCGAAGCCGAGGCGCAGCGGCGGCACGTTGAGCAGGCCGTTGAAGCCGCCGATGAAGTGCCAGTGGCCGGCCAGACGCTCGGCGATGACCGCGGCCGAGAGCGTGACGATCGCGAAATAGGCCCCTGAGACGCCGCGGCCTCGGAACAGGAACTGGCCGAGCAGGTTGGCGCTCAGCGCCGGCAGGGCGACCGCGGCGGCGAGCCCGATCAGGGTCGCATCCGGGAGCGGCGCCAGCATGCCCTTGGTGGTGAGCGCCATCGCATAGGCGCCGATCCCGAAAAAGATCGCCTGGCCGAAGCAGAGCAGCCCCACCTGGCCCCAGACGAAGGCGAGGCTCATGGCGAAGATGCCGTAGGTGATCAGCTGGGCGAGGGTACCGAGGTACCAGGTCGCGACCGCGAGCGGCAGCAGCGCGAAGGTGGTCCAGACCAGCAGCGTGAGGCCGAACCGGAGCCGTCGGTCGGTCATCTCAGCGGCGGCCGCCGGTCAGGCCCTGGGGGAAGATGCGGATGACCACGATCGCGAGCGTGAAGACCGCGATCTGGGCGGTGACCTGGCTCCAGAGGCTGGCGACGACCGTGGTCGAGCCGGCGATCACCGAGGTGCCGAGCAGAGCCCCCGGCAGGCTGCCGGCGCCGCCGACCAGGATCGAGAGGAAGGCCGGCACAAGGAAGCCGACGCCCATCTGCGGATCGACGCTCATCATGGGCGCCATGACCGCGCCTGCGAGGCCCGCGAGTGCTGCCCCGAAGGCAAAGGTCGCCCGGTCCATCCGTCGGGTGTCGATGCCGAGGCAGGCGGCCATGGCGCGGTTGGCGATCACGCCGCGGGCCGCAAGCCCGAGCCGGGTGCGGTAGAACAGCCAGAAGGTGCCGAGCGCGACCAGGATCGCCACTGCCATGATGAACAGCCGGTAGGCCGGGTAGACCGCGCCCAGGATCACGACCTGGCTCGGGAACGGGTTCGGCACCTGCTGCGCGGTCGGGCCGAAGCCGAGAATCACCGCCTGCTTGATCGCGAGCGACAGGCCCCAGGTCGCGAGGATAGTGTCGATGAAGCGGTGGTAGACGTGGCGGATCACCAGCTCCTCGAGCAGCAGCCCGACCAGAGCCAGGACCAAGGGTGCGGCGAGCAGGCCGAGCCAGAAGCCGCCGCCCAGGCCCTGCACCAGGACGACCGTGTAGGCGCCGAGCAGGAACAGCTCGCCATGGGCCATGTTGATCACGTTCATCAGGCCGAAGATGATGATCAGCCCGAGCGCCACCAGCAGCAGCGCGAGCATGAAGCTCAGCGCGTCGAGGCCGATGATGACGGCGGTCGCCATGGCGCGCCCTAGACCGAGAGGTAGCGCTGCAGCAGCGCCGGATCGGCGCTCAGCTGCCGAGGCGGGGCGGCGGCGACCGTGCGCCCGTTCTCGATGAACACGCAGCGCCCGGCGAGACTTCTGGACCAGCTCGAGGTTCTGCTCGACCAGCAGGATGGTCAGGCGCTCCTCGGCCGCGATCCCCGCGAGCACCCGGGCGAGGCTCTGGACGATCGAGGGCTGGATGCCCTCGGACGGCTCGTCGAGCAGCAAAAGGCGCGGGCGCCCGATCAGGGCGCGCGCGATTGCGAGCTGCTGCTGCTCGCCGCCGGACAGCGTGCCCGCCTTCTGCCGCCGGCGCTCGGCCAGGATCGGGAATTTCTCATACAAGGTTTCGGGGACGCGGGCCGGCAGCGCCGGCTTGCCGAGGACGCCGAGCAAGAGGTTCTCCTCGACCGTGAAATCGGAAAAAATCTCGCGGCCCTGGGGCACGTAGGCGATGCCGAGGTTGCTGATCTCGAACGGCCGACGGCCGGCGATCTCATGGTCGAGAAAACGGATCTGGCCGGCGGCGATCCGGATCTGGCCCATGATCGCGCGAAGGAGCGTGGTCTTGCCCATGCCGTTGCGGCCCATCAGCGCCGTCGTCTCGCCGGCCGCGAGCTCGAGATCGAGCCCGCGCAGGACCTCGCTGCTCGCCTGATAGCCCGCGGTCAGGCCGCGCACCCTCAGCACCGCGCCGCCTCGCCGAGATAGGCCGCCCGCACCGCGGGGTCGTCCCGGATCTCCTGATAGCTGCCGGCGCGGACCACGGCGCCGCGCATCATCACCACGACCGGGCACTCGAGGCGTTGGACGAAGCTCATGTCGTGCTCGATGATCAGCAGCGCTGACCCCGCGCTCGGCCTGAAGCCTGCGGATCAGCTCCGCGGTCAGGGCGGTCTCGGCTGGCGTCATGCCGGCGGTCGGCTCGTCGAGCAGCAGGAGGCGGGCCTCGCCCGCGAGCAGCATCAGGATCTCGAGCCACTGCTTCTGGCCGTGGGCAAGCGTGCCCGCCGGCCGGATCGCCTGGGCGGCGAGGCCGAAGCGCGCGAGCAGGTCCGCCGCCTCGGCGCTCCGGGCCGGCCGTCGCAGCAGGCCGAGCGGGCCCTTGCGGCCGGCGGGCGCGACCAGCGGCACCTCGAGGTTCTCGGTCACGGTCAGGTTCGGATAGATCCCGGGGACCTGGAACTTGCGCGCGATGCCGAGCCGGCTGATCTGGTGCGGGCGCAGACCGGTGATGTCCTGGCCGTCGAAGCGCACCCGGCCCGCGGTCGGCGCGAAGGCGCCGCTGATCACGTTGAACAGCGTGGTCTTGCCGCAGCCGTTGGGGCCGATGATGCAGCCGAGCTCGCCCTCGCCGGCCGTCAGATCGACGCCGGCCAGCGCCTGGACGCCGCCGAAGGCCTTGGTGACGCCGCGGATCTCGAGGAGCGGCGCCATCCGCCGCCGGAAGCTCGCTCAAGCCTTACATTGGCTCGGCGCCTTGACCGGCCCGATGTCCTTCTTGAGCACGAGCTGGCCGTCCTTCGTCTCGGCGATCAGGACGTTGAGATCGACGTGGCGGTCCTCGGGCCGGAGATGGACCTCGCCATTGCCCGACATCAGCGACTGGCCGGGCATGGCATCGGTGATCGCTTCCTTGTCGTCGCTGCCGGCGCGCTCGATGCCGCCGATGAAGAAGCGGGTGAGGTTGTAGTGGGCATCGACGGTGTTGCTGACCACCGCATCGGCGCCGAAGCGGCCCTTGACCTTGGCGACCAGCGCCTTGGCTTCCGGCCGGTCGAGGGTGGCGATGAAGTTCGCCGGGCAGAGGATGCCCTCGGACTCCTCCTTGGTGAACCCGGACAGATAGTTCTCGCTGTAGCCGAAGAAGGCGATCGTCGTATCCGCCTTGCCGCCGGCGGCGACGAACTGCTTGACGAAGGTGATCGCGTCGGCGCCGACCACCGTGATCACCAGGACCTTGGCGCCGGAGGCCGTGATCTTGCGTACGGTCGAGGTGAAGTCCTTGACCCCGAACGGGGTGTACTCCTCGCCGACGATGGTGCCGCCGACCTGCTCGGCGGTGTGCCGGATCGCCTGGTTCATCTTCTGCGGCCAGATGTAGTCGCTGCCGAACAGGTAGAAGCTGGTGCCGTAGCCCTCGGCGAGGAACGGGATGAAGGGCTCGACCCAGTCCTCGGGCAGCGCGCTGTAGCAGGTGATGTAGCGGCTGCAGACGCCGCCCTCGTAGTCGGTGGCATAGAGCAGGGGTGTCTTGTAGCGCTCGATGGTCGGCTGGATCGCGTCCCGGTTGGCGCTGGTGACCGGGCCGCAGATCGCGGTCACCCGGTCGCGCTGGATCAGCTCGGTGGTGCGCTCGACCGAGGTCTTGGGATCGGTCTTGGTATCGGCGATCACCAGCTCGATCTGGCGGCCGCCGAGCACGCCGCCCGCCTCGTTCGCCTCCTCGACCGCGAGCTGCACGCCCTCGACGCCCTGCTGGCCCAGCACCTCGAGGCCGCCGGACAGCGGTTGCAGCACGCCGAGCTTGATCGGCTCGTCGGCGCGCAGGATCGCCGGGAAGCCGAACGCGGAGACGGCGCTCGCCGCGGCGGCCGCTTGCAGCAAGGTCCGTCGCGAGGTCAGCTGGAGATCGTCGGTCCGATCAGACGCCATGGGTTTCCTCCCCGGCTGTTGGGTCGTTGCTTCAGGCGGCCAGATCCCGGTTGGTGAGCGGTGCGCCCTCGAGCAGCGCCCGCACGACCTCTGCCGAGTCGCAGACGGTGCCGAAATGGGTCGCGATGTCGTAGAGCGACGAGGCCTGCTCGCGCGCCCCGGTGGCGGCGACGCAATCCTCGGGCACGACCACCTGGTAGCCGAGGAAGAAGGCGTCGTGCACGGTCGAGCGGACGCAGATGTTGGTCACCACGCCGGCGACCACGACCGCGCTGATGCCCTGGTCCTTGAGCGTAAGGTCGAGGTCGGTGTTGAAGAACCCCGAATAGCGGCGCTTGATCACGTAGAGGTCGTCCGGCCGCGGCTCGAGGTCCTCGATCACCCGGGCGCCCCAGCTGCCCTCGAGGCAGTGCGGCGTCCGCTTCAGCCACTCGCGGTCCTGGCGGACGTTGGCCCGGTGGCTGTCGACCAGGAACACGATCGGCGCGCCGACCTGGCGGCCGGCCTCGATCAGGCGCCGCTGCGGCGGCACCAGGGCCTCGTAGCCCGGCAGGACCATGGCCCCGCCCGGCTTGCAGAACTCGTTCAGCATGTCGACGATCAGGATCGCGCTCGATGCCGGATCGAGCCGGACCTGACCCTCGATCTTCTTGGCCGAGAAAACGTCCACCGGCATCGGCGCCGCTCCAGGTCAGGGGCTGAAGTGTGGCTATTCTAGGCGCGCCCCCTACCCTGTCAAACCGGCTGGTCTTCCTTTGTCGCTCGGGCTGCTTCATAGTCGGCCCTTGGGCGGCGCGGCGACGGGGAGGGACGATGCAGGCGAAGGTGCGCAAGTTTCTGACCCTGGTCGAGACCACCCGGCGCGAGATGGGCAAGGAGCTCGCGGCGCCGGCCCGCAAGGCGGCGGCGATCGCGGTGATCGAGAACCCGTTCGCCGGGCTCGATGCGCAGGACCTCGAGCCGCTGATCGAGATCGGCGAGGAGCTGGGCGGCGTCCTCGGCGAGATGGCGGTGGCGGCGCTCGGCGTAGCGCCGTCGGCGATCGAGAGCTACGGCAAGGCCGCGATCGTCGGCGAGGCGGGCGAGCTCGAGCATGCCGCGGCGATCCTGCATCCGCGCCTCGGCAAGCCGCTGCGCGCCGCGGTCGAGAAGGGTGCAGCGCTGGTGCCGTCGTCGAAGAAGATGGGCGGCATCGGGACATCGATCGACGTCCCGCTCGGCCACAAGGACGCGGCTTACGTGCGCAGCCATTTCGACGGCATGGAGGTGCGGGTGCCGGATGCGCCGCGCGCTGGCGAGATCGTGGTCGCGGTCGTGGTGACCGATGGTGGCCGGCCGCGGCCCCGGGTCGGGGGTCTCAGCGTCGCTCAGATCGAGGGCAAGGACGGTCTGCGCTGAGCGCAGCAGGAGCCGGCCCGCAAAGGGCCGTGGGGGTGGTCATGGCGCAACTGGCAGCGAACGGCTCGGTCAAGGGCAAGCTCGTCATCCGCAACATCGGGACCCTGCTCTCGGGCGCGCTCGAGCGGCCGTTGCTGGACGCCGACACGGTGGTCGCGGTCGATGGCCGGATCGCCGCGGTGGGCAAGGCCAAGGAGATCGACGTTGGAGGGGCCGACGTGGTCGTCGACGCGAACGGGACGACGGTCGCTCCCGGCCTGATCGACAGCCACGTCCATCCGGTGTTCGGCGACTGGACGCCGCGCCAGAGCCAGCTGGGCTGGATCGACAGTTTCCTGCACGGCGGCGTCACGACGATGGTCTCGGCGGGCGAGGTCCATCTGCCGGGGCGGCCGCGCGACGTGGTCGGGGTCAAGGCGCTGGCGATCACCGCGCAGCGCGCTTTTTCCAACTTTCGCCCGGGCGGGGTCAAGCTGCACGCGGGCGCGCCGGTGCTCGAGAAGGGCATGGTCGAGAGCGATTTCGCGGAGCTCGCCGAGGCCGGCGTCAAGCTGCTGGGCGAGGTCGGGCTCGGCGGCGTCAAGCAGGGCGAAGAGGCGAAGCGGATGGTCGCCTGGGCGCGCAAATATGGCATCCAGAGCACGATCCACACCGGCGGGCCCTCGATCCCGGGCTCAGGCCTGATCGATGCCGATGTCGTGCTCGAGGCCGATGCGGATGTGATCGGTCACATCAACGGCGGCCACACGGCGCTGCCGCTGACCCAGATCCGCTGCCTCTGCGAGCAGTGCACGCGCGCGATCGAGATCGTGCACAACGGCAACGCGCTGGCGGCGCTCTACGCGATGCGCACGGCGATCGAGCTCGGCCAGCCGGAGCGGATCATCCTCGGCACCGATTTGCCGGCCGGCTCCGGCGTCCAGCCGCTCGGCATCCTGCGCACGATCGCGATGCTGAGCAGCCTCGGCGAGATCCCGGCGGAGACCGCGTTCTGCTTTGCGACCGGCAACACCGCGCGCATGCGCGAGCTCGACTGCGGCCTGATCGAAGCGGGTCGCGCGGCCGACTTCGTGATCATGGACCGCGCCCAGCACAGCGCCGGCCAGACCCTTTTGGAAAGCGTCCGGATCGGCGACCTGCCGGGGATCAGCATGGTCATCATCGATGGCGTCGTGCGCGCCGGCCGCTCGCGCAACACCCCGCCCGCGACCACGCTGGCCGAGATCGTCCCGACCTGATCCTCGGGAGGGCTGCCCCGGTTTACCTTTCGTTAACCGGTCACGGCTAACCTCGGGGCTGGTCCATGCGACCGTGGGACTCCATGCCTGCGCGAACCGGACGGCGGACGGAGCCCCAGGGTCGCCTGGATCATCCGAAGAAAGCGCCAACAACCCATTCTTGACGCTTGATGACCGGTCCGACGGATGTGCGTCGTGACGGCAACTCCTGGCCGTTGTTGATGTTCGCGCACCGCGCTTGGAGCTGATGCCTGGCACCGCGGTCGGAGCTCATGCTTGGCGCTGCGATTGGGGCTCATGCTCGCCCGCGATCGGGGCTTATGCTCGCGCCGCGCTTGGAGCTGATGCTCGCGCCGCGCCTGGAACTCATGCTTTGGCACCGCGATCGGAGTCGATGCTCGCGCCGCGATTGGAACTGATGCTCGCGCCGCGATCGGAGTTGATGCTCACGCCGCAGCTGGGGAGCATCGACCATCCTCGGGTCGAGTGAGGGCGAGCCCGAAGACGGCGGCCGGGCAATGCCATCTGGTGGTCGAGCGTGCGAGCGGCAAGGCGATCAGGCGCTGCCGACGGCGATATCGAGCCAGCCGATCGAGTTCGCGCGAGCAAGATCATCTGGGCGGAGCAGCACGGTGGTGGTCGTCGATTCGATGATCGCCGGGCCCTCGATCGCCTGGCCCGGGGCCAGTGCCTCGAGCTCGAAGACCGGGACCGAGCGCCATTCTCCGAGATAGATGCGCCGTCTGGCGACGGGCCGCGCCGGTGGCCGCGCCGGCACGTCCGGCTCCTGGGGCGGCGACGGCAGCAGGCCGACCACCGCGACCCTGGCGTTGACCAGCACCGCCTCCTGGTCCCGGAGCGCGTAGGTGTAGAGCTGCTCGTGGCGATCGTGGAAGGCGTCCGCGAGCCGGCGCATCAGGCCCGGCGATGGCCAGTCGATGCCGTCGAGGTCGACGCCGATCTCGAAGATCTGCTCGCCGTAGCGCATGTCGGCAAAGCGTTGTACCCGCACGGTCCCCTCGAACGACGCTTCGGCGAGGCGGGCTCGGCCCTCGGCCTCGAGCTCGGCGTAGAGCGCGCGCAAGGCCGCCGCGTCGAGCCGGCTGGCATCGCCGACGTGGCTGCGCGCGATCTCGTAGCGCAGGTCCGAGGTCAGCATGCCCCAGGCCGAGAGCACCGCCGCCAGACGCGGCAGGATTACCCGGGCCAAGCCGAGCTGGCGGGCGAGGTCGCTGACGTGCAGGCCGGCGGCGCCGCCGAACGCAAGGATCGCGAAGCGCCGCGGATCGACCCCGCGCCGGACCGAGACCAGCCGGATGCCCTCGGCCATGCGGGTGTTGATGACCCGCTGGATGCCCTGCGCCGCGGTCATGCGCTCGACGCCGAGGACCGCTGCCAGGCGGTCGACCGCGGCTTCGGCGGCCGCGCGGTCGAGCCTGGCGCGCCCGCCCAGGAAGGTGTCGGGATCGAGCAGGCCGAGCACCAGGTTGGCGTCGGTCACGGTCGCCTCGGCGCCGCCCCGGCCGTAGCAGGCCGGCCCTGGCTCGGCGCCGGCGCTCTCGGGCCCGACGTGCAGGACGCCGCCGCCATCGATCCTGGCGATCGAGCCGCCGCCCGCCCCGATGCTGACGATGTCGAGCGCCTGGAGGGCGACCCGCTGGCCGGCGAGCCGGCGGTCGGAGGCGACCTGCGCGCTGCCCTCGACCACGAGCGAGACGTCGGTGCTGGTGCCGCCCATGTCGAACAGCAGCAGATTGGGCTCAGCCATCAGGCGCGCCGCCTGGCGGCTGCCGGCGACCCCGCCGGCCGGGCCGGAGAGCACCGCACCTGCGGCGAGGCGCACCGAATCGGCGATCGTCGCGACCCCGCCGTGCGACTGGATGATCAGGACGGAGCCGGCGAAGCCCGCCTCCCGCAGCCGGCTCGCGAGCCGGGTCAGATAGCGCTCGAGCGCCGGCCCGACGTAGGCGTTGACGACCGTCGTGCAGACCCGCTCGTACTCCTTGATCTGCGGGTACACCTCGGACGAAGGCGAGACGTAGGCGGCCGGCATGGCGGCACGCACCGCCTCGGCCGCCAGCCGCTCGTGCCGGGGATCGCGATACGAGTGGAGAAAACAGATCGCGACCGCCTCGACGTTCTCCCGCTCGAGCCCGGCGATCGCCGCGGCGAGCGAGCTCTGATCGAGCGGCGTCTCGATCCGGCCGTCGGCGCGGATGCGCTCGCGCACGCCGAGGCGCAGCTGGCGCGGCACCAGCGGCTCGGGCGGTGGCTGGCGGAGGTCGTAGCGATCGTCCTTGAGGCCTTCGCGCATCTCGAGCACGTCGCGGTGGCCCTCGGTCGTGAGCAGGCCGACCCTGGCGCCCTTGCGCTCGATCAGCGCGTTGGTCGCGACGGTCGTGCCGTGGACGATCCGCTCGGTCGCTCCGAGCAAGCCAGCGAGATCGAGGCCGAGCAACGCGGCCAGGCGCTCCAGCCCCGCCATCACGCCCTGCGACGGATCGGGCGGGCGTCGAGGCGGCCTTGGCGATCGTGACAGACCCAAAATCATCGACCGCGACCAGGTCGGTGAAGGTGCCGCCGACGTCGATCCCGATCCGGACCATGGCTCAGCGCCCGGCGCCGTCGGTGACGAAGCCGAGCCGGCGGTCGCGGGCGCGCTCTTTTTCCGAACGCCCAGCCGGATCACCGAAGCCGCCGCCGCCGCCGGAGCGGACGTCGAGGACGTCGCCCGGCTGGATCACGATCCCGACCTCCTTGGTTTTGAGCGGCCGGTCCGGGCGACCCTCGGACTTCAGCACGTAGCGATGCGGCAGGCCGTCCTTGCCGCCGAGGAGGCCGCAGGCGCCGTGGCGGACGCCGTCGCCCGCCGTGTTGGCGACCGCGGGCTCGGAGACCTCGACCACCATCTCGAGCTCGGCCCCGGGCCCGCCCCGGTAGCGGCCGTCGCCGCCACTGTCCGGCCGGAACTCGTGGCGCCGGAAGAACAGCGGAAAACGGACCTCGGCGACCTCGAGGCTGCCGAACTTGATGCCGCCGGCCGCCTGCCATTCGCCGGCCGCCGGCCAGCCGTCGCCCGCGGGCGAGGCGCCGCCGCCCGGGCGCGCCTGGAACAGGTGCCAGATGAACGCCTTGCCGGTCCTCGGGTCGGTGCCCTGGAGCGCGATCCGGAAGCGCCGGCCCCAGCCCGCCATGGCACGCTCCGGGCAGGCCGGCGCCAGCGCCTTGATGATCGCCTCGATGATCTCCTGGGCGCAGTGATTGGTACACAGCGTGACCGGCGCGCCCGGCCGCGCCCAGACCACGGTGCCCTCCTTGGCGATCACCGACAGCGGCCGGAAGGCGCCGTCGTTCTTGGGCGTCTCCGGGTCGATCAGATAGGCGAGCGCCACGACGACGCCCGAGCGCATGTTCGGGTAGGAGGAATTGACGAAGCCCTTGACCTGCGGGTCGGATTCCGACAGGTCGACCTCGAGGTCGCTGCCGCGTTTGGTGACCGTGGCGCGGATCGTGACGTCGACAGCGCCGTGGCCGTCGTCGTCGAGGACCGCCTCGCCCCGATAGACGCCATCCGGCCAGTCCGCGATCACCGCCCGTACCTGCCGCTCGGCGCCATCCAGCACCGCCTCGATCGCAGCTTCGGTGGTCGCCGGCCCGAACTCCGCGAGCAGCTCCAAAAGCCGGCGCTCGCCGACCCGGGCGGAGCCGATCATCGCCGCGAGGTCGCCCCGGAACTCGCGCGGATGGCGGACATTGAGCACGATCATCTCGAGCACGTCGGCGCGCAGCCGGCTTTGCTCGTAGAGCTGCAGCGGCGGGATGCGGAGGCCCTCCTGCCAGATCTCGGTGGCGGCCGGGTTGTAAGCGCCGTGGGTCGCGCCGCCGATGTCGCTCTGATGCGAGCGGTTGATCGACCAGAAGGCGAGCCGGTCGCCATCGAACACCGGCACGAAGGCGGTGAGGTCGGGCAGATGGTTGCCGCCGTGATAGGGGTCGTTCAGCAGGTAGACGTCGCCCGGCCGGACCCGGCCGCGGAACGCGTCGTGCACCGACTTGGCCGCCCAGGGCAGTGCTCCGACGTGGATCGGCACGTGCTCGGCCTGGGCGATCAGCCGGCCTTCGGGGTCGGTCAGCGCGGTCGAGAAGTCCCGGCTCGAGTTGATGATCTGCGAGTAGGAGGTGCGCAGCATCGCCTCGCCCATCTCCTCGGCGATCGCGTGCAGGCGATGTTGGATCACCGACACCGTGATCGGATCGACGCCGCTGCTCAGCGCTTCAGCCACGATTTCCTGCCAGATCAAGAGGGATACGGACGGCGAGAACCTATCGCCGGAACTCCGACGATGACAACCGGCACGAAGGCTCTACCTTCATGGTGCGATCCGATGTAGCCAGTGCGGATGGGCATGGCCAGCCTGACTGAGATTCCGGCGTTCGCCGTCAAGCGGGTGCCCGAGGTGCATTTCGGGCCGGGCCGCGCGCGCGCGATCGCCGAGGATGCGGCGGTGCTCGGTCATCCGCGGAAGCCGGTCGTGCTGGTCGCCGACCGGGCGCTGGTCGAGCTCGGGGTCGCCGGCCGGCTCACGGCCGTGCTCGAGGCGGCCGGCGCCGAGGTCAAGCTGTTCGCCGACATCGCGGGCGAGCCCAAGCAGCGGCAGGTCGAGGCGGCGACCGACTTCGTCCGCTTCAACGCCGCGGGCCTGGTCATCTGCCTCGGCGGCGGCTCGGCGATGGACATCGGCAAGGTCGCCGCGACGATTGCAACCACCGGCGACGGCCCGGCCGACTTCGCGATGGACGGCAAGCCGCTGCCCAAGCTGTCGGTGCCCAAGATCTGTCTGCCGACCACCGCCGGCACCGGCTCCGAGTTCTCCTCGACCAACGTCTTCACCAATACCGCCGGCAAGAAGGTCTGGGTCTGGGGTCCGCAGACCAAGCCCGAGCGCGTGCTCCTCGACCCCGAGCTGACCACGACGCTGCCGCCCGATCTGACCGCCTGGACCGGGCTCGATGCGTTCGCGCACGCGCTCGAGGCCAGCACCAACGTCTGCCAGCACCCGTGGAGCAACCTCTACGCCCACCGGGCGCTCGGCCTGATCGCGGGCGCGCTCGAGACCGCGGTCCGCGAGCCCGGCAACCTCGTCGCCCGCGGCCACATGCTGGTCGGCGCGGCCCACGCCGGGATCGCGATCGACAATTGCGGTTGCGCGATCGCGCACAACATCTCGCATGCGCTGGCGGCGCTCGGGCCGATGCACCACGGCCTCGCGACCGCGCTCGCCCTCGAGGTTGTGCTGCCCTGGCAGGCGGCGGCGGATCAGGGCGCCTTCGCGGCGGCGGCGGCGGCCTGCGGCCTCGCGCACGACGCGGCCGCGCTGCCAGGCTGGTACTCCGGCTTCCTCAGCCGTGTCGGCGTCGAGCGCCGGTTGCCGGCGGCCTTTCGGGACCTGAGCGCCTCGGCCCTGGCGACTGAGATGCGGGCGCCCGAGACCCAGGCGATGCGCCAGTCGACCGTGCGCCCGGTGGCCGACGCCGACCTCGACCGCTTCGCCGCGGCGATGCTGGCGCTCGCCTGAGGGCGGTCGTGAGGATCACCGGTCTCAAGACCTTCGTGGTCGGCAATCCGCCGCCCCATTTCGGCGGCCGCTATTTCGTTTTTTTGAAACTTTTGACCGACGCTGGCATCGAGGGCGTCGGCGAGGTCTATGGCGTGCCGTTCGGCCCGCATACGGTCGCGCGGATGACCCTGGACGTGTTCGAGCGCTACGTGAACGGCGGCGACCCCTTCAAGATCGAGCGCCTGTGGCGGGTCGTCTATTCCGCGGGCTACAGCCAGCGCCCCGATCTCTCGCTGATGGGCATCCTGAGTGCCATCGAGATGGCCTGTTGGGACATCGTCGGCAAGGAGCTGGGCAAGCCCGTCTACGAGCTGCTCGGCGGCCGCGTGCACGAGCGGCTGCGCTCCTACAGCTATCTGTACCCGGAGCCCGGCGATCAGACCTGCGTCTACCGCGATCCGGAGCTCGCCGCGGTACGCGCTGCCGAGTACGTCGCCAAGGGCTTCACGGCGGTCAAGTTCGACCCGGTCGGACCGTACACGGCCTTTGATCCGCGCCAGTTGTCGCTGGAGGCGCTCGAGCATACCGAGCGCTTCGTGAGGACGCTGCGCGACGCGGTCGGCGGCAGGTGCG
This sequence comes from uncultured Alphaproteobacteria bacterium, assembly GCA_963757395.1. GTDB lineage: Bacteria > Pseudomonadota > Alphaproteobacteria > Geminicoccales > Geminicoccaceae > DATAOG01. Next base: position 90,180 of record CAVWRK010000013.1, on the reverse strand, counting down.
ACCTCTTGTTCGGGACCCACGGTCAGATGACCGCTGCCGGGGCGATCCGGCTCGCGCGCCGGCTCGAGCCCTTCGACCCTTTGTGGTTCGAGGAGCCGACGCCGCCGGAGATGCCGGAGGAGATGGCCAAGGTCGCGCAACACACCACGATCCCGATCGCGACCGGCGAGCGGCTCGCCACAAAATACGAGTTCGCGCGCGTGCTCCAGACCGGTGCCGCCTCGATCCTGCAGATGGCGCTCGGCCGGGTCGGCGGTATTCTCGAGGCCAAGAAGATCGCTGGCATGGCCGAGGCGCACTACGCCCAGATCGCGCCCCACCTCTACTGCGGCCCGATCGAGGGCGCCGCCAACATCCAGATCGCGGCCTGCAGCCCGAATTTTCTGATCCTCGAGAGCATCCAGACCTGGGGCGGTTTTCATTCGGCGATCCTGAAGGCGCCGATCGTCTGGGAGGACGGTTACGTGATCCCGCCGACAGCACCCGGCCTCGGCGTCGAGCTCGACGAGGAGGTCGCGGCGCGCCATCCCTACGACGGCAAGGAGCTGCACCTCGAGATGCACGACCGGCCGCTCTGATCCGGGTGGGAAAAAAGCGATGCGGCTCGGGTTCGTCGGACTGGGCAATCTCGGCGCCCATCTCGCCCGGAGCCTGCTGCGCGCGGGCTTCGCGCTGACGGTCCACGATCTTGAGCGCGAGCGCGCGACCGGCCTGATCGCCGCCGGCGCGGCCTGGGGCGCGTCGCCAAGGCAGGTGGCCGGACAGGCCGACAGCGTGATCACCTGCCTGCCCTCGCCCGCTGCCGTCGCGGCCGTGGTCGAAGGAGCAGACGGCGTGCTGGCGGGGCTGCGGGCGGGCGGCGCCTGGATCGACATGAGCACCAACGATCCGGACGAGATCGGGCGGCTCGCGGCGCTGGCGGCGGCGCGGGGCATCGTCTGCCTGGAGGCGCCGGTGACCGGCGGCGTGCACAAGGCCGCGACCGGCGAGATCACGGTCCTGGTCGGCGGCGATCCGGCGGTATTCGAGGCCCATCGGCCGGCCTTCGCGGCGATGGGCGGCAAGGTCATGCACATCGGCCCGCTGGGGAGCGCCTCGGTGATCAAGGTGATCACCAACATGCTGGCGTTCATCCATCTGGTCGCGGTCGGCGAGGCGCTGATGCTGGCCAGGCGGGGCGGGCTCGACCTGGCCAAGGCCTTCGAGGCGATCCGGGCGAGCTCCGGCAACAGCTTCGTGCACGAGACCGAGAGCCAGCTGATCCTCTCGGGCAGCTACGACATCGGCTTCACGATGGACCTTGCGTGCAAGGATCTCGGGATCGCCCATCAGCTCGGCAGCGCCTTTGGCGTGCCGCTCGAGCTCGCGGGCCTGGTCGAGCAGATCTTCCTGCGTGCACGGACGCAATACGGCGGCAGCGCCTGGTCGCCGATGGTGGTCAAGCTGCTCGAGGACGCGCTCGGCACCGAGCTGCGCGCGCCGGGTTTTCCCAGAAGCCTGCAACCGCCGGAGCCGGTCGTTGACGCCGGGCCCCCTCGCTTCTAAGCCCTCGAACGGCGGGCCGGCAATCAGGAGCGGAGGGATCAATGCGGGGCGTGGTGTTCCAGGGCGATCGTCAGGTGGGCTTGCGGACGTTTCCGGACCCGACCCCCGGGCCGGGCGAGGTGGTCCTGGAGATCAAGGCGTCCGGCATGTGCGGCAGCGATCTGAAATTCTATCGCTCCGCACCCGGCGAGGCGCAGCGGGCGCTCGGCCTGGGCGATCTGACCGAGCCGATCATCGCCGGTCACGAGCCCTGCGGCGTGGTCGCCGCGGTCGGGCCGGGCGTCACTTCGGCCGAGGCCCGGGTCGGCATGCGCGTGATGGACCACCACTATTGCGGCTGCGGGGTCTGCAAGCACTGCAAGGTCGGCTGGTCGCAGCTCTGCCGGGCGGGTTTTGTCGTCTATGGCGTGACCGCGAACGGGGCGCATGCCGACTACATGCAGGTGCCGGCGCGCACGCTGGTGCCGCTGCCGGACGAGCTGTCGTTCGCGACCGGTGCTGCGATCGCCTGCGGCACCGGCACCGCCTACAATGCGCTCCGCCGGCTCGATCTCTCCGGGCGCGACACGATCGCCGTGTTCGGCCAGGGCCCGGTCGGGCTCAGCGCCTGCCAGCTGGCGAGCGCCATGGGTGCGCGCGTGATCGCGCTCGACATCGGCCCCGAGCGGCGGGCGCTCGCGCGTGAGTTCGGAGCCGACGTCGTGATCGACCCGGGCGCGGTCGATCCGGTCGAGGCGCTCCGGGAGCAGACCCACGGCGAGGGGGTCGATCTCGCGCTCGACTGCTCCGGCGCCGAGCCGGCGCGCGTGGCGGCGGTGCGCGCGACTCGCACCTGGGGCAAGGTCGGCTTCGTCGGCGAGGGCGGCAGCGTCACGATCGACGTCAGCCGCGACATGATCCGAAAGCAGCTGACCGTGATCGGCTCCTGGACGTTTTCCAGCGTCATCCAGGCCGAATGCGCGCGCTTCATCGCCGACCGCAAGATCGACGTCGACCGCCTGTTCACCCAGCGCTACCGCCTCGACCAAGCCGACGAGGCCTACAAATTGTTCGACACCCAGACCACCGGCAAGGGCGTTTTTCTGATGTGATCCGACGTCAGCCGCCACCCGATCTCCGGCGGTCGGAGGTCATCGCAGCGCATCACAACCGTTCGGGACGCGGCGACCCCGGAAAGCCACGATGACAGCCTGGGCCAGTCGACCCGACCGGCAGCGAGGCCAGTGCAGTAGGCCTTGTCTTGACCTGAAGCCATGAGAAGCCGAATGTGCGTTTTCTGGCGTTTCCGAGGGACCTGCCATGACAACGGCTCGGGCCAGGATCGATAGAGGTGGGCAACTCCTGATTCCTGCCAGATTGCGCAAGGAGCTCGGGATCGGGCCTGGCGACCCGGTGGTCCTCGAGATCCAGGGGGGTGAACTGCACCTGCGGTCGTATCAGAAGGCGATCGAGGAAGCGCAGGCCATCATCGCCAAGTACATTCCCGACCGCGACCGTTCCCTGGTCGACGAGCTGATCCAGGAGCGGCGGCAGGCGGCCGAGCGTGAATGACGGTCGTGCTCGATGCCTCGGCCCTGCTTGCCGTGCTACGCGCCGAGCCGGGTGCCGAACGCGTCCAGCCGCGCCTCGAGGGTGCTGGCATCGGCGCGGTGAACCTGTCCGAGGTTGTGGCGAAGCTCGACGAGGACGGGGTTCCGGAATCGGAAATTCACCGCGCGATCGGGCGGCTCGATCTCGACGTCCATGCCTTTGACGCAGCGCAAGCCTACGCCGCAGGCGTCCTGCGTCAGAAAACGCGCGCGCTCGGCCTCTCGTTTGGTGATCGGGCCTGCCTTGCGCTGGCGCAGACGCTGGGAGCGGTGGCCCTGACCGCCGACCGCTCCTGGGCGCGCCTCGACCTAGGGATTGCGATCGAAGTGATCCGTTGAGCTGGCGGCGGTTTGAGCCGCTCAGGCGGTCGCCAGCCGGCGCAGATCCCGAAAGCCGATCAGGCGGCGGCGCTCCTCGTCCCAGAGCGCCAGCCGGAAGCATTTGAAGCTCTGGAGAAGGGTCATGCGGCTGACGTTGCGGAGTGTCGGATGGTCCCTCAGCACCTCGCCCAGCCGATAGCTCGGGATTCGGCTCGCAAGGTGGTGGACGTGGTGGATGCCGATGTTGGCGGTCAACCATCTAAGCGGCGCCGGCAGGTCGAAATGAGTGCTGCCCTGCATCGCGCCGGCGTGGAAGCTCCAGGCTTGCTGATGGTCCCAGTAGGTCTCCTCGAACTGATGCTGGACGTAGAACAGGCAGATCCCGATCGAGGAAGCGAGCAGCGTGATCGGCAGCTGCACGAGCAGAAAGTCATGGACGCCGACCAGGGCGCTCATCGCGACCACGATCGCGGCGATGCCGAGGTTGGTCGCCATGACGCTGATCCAGATTTCCTTGCCGCCGTCCATCAGCTCGATCGGCAGGCGATGCTTGAGCAGGAAGATGTAGATCGGGCCGAGCAGCAAAAGGATCAGCGGATTGCGCGACAGCCGATAGGCGGCCCGGCGCCAGCGCGGCAGGTTCAGGTATTCGGCGACCGTGAGCGTGGTCACGTCGCCCTTGCCCCGGCGATCGAGATTGCCGGAGCCCGCGTGATGGAGCGCGTGGGTGCGCCGCCAGTAGTCGTAGGGCGTCAGCGTCAGCACGCCGATCATCCGCCCGACCGCATTGTTGGCCAGCCGGTTGCGGAAGAACGAGCCATGGCCGCAATCGTGCTGGATCATGAACAGCCGGACCAGAAAGCCGGCTGCTGGCACGGCCAGGACCAGGCTCAGCCAGTAGCCGTAGCGCAGGCACAGCAGCATGACCACCCAGAACGCGACGAACGGGACCGCCGTGATCAGGAGCTCGTACACGCTCCGCCCCAGGTCGGGATCGCGGTAGCGGGCGAGGATCTGCAGCCACTGCTTGTGGTCGAGGGACGCTGCGGCGCCGTCGGTGGCGCTCGAAGTCTTGCGGCAGGCGGCCCGACGCGCGTCGGGCGTAGCAGTCAGAGGCATCCAGGTCTCCAAGAGTTGCATGACGCCACGTCGGTAAGCCCGCGCCACGGGCCACCCGGACCCGGAGCGTCAATCTCACCAGCGTAGGATGCGTCGGTCACAAGATAACACCATAACGCAAAAAAAGCGTTCACACGAGATCGTACTCCTCATTCATCATTGCGCCAGCGCTGCGCCCCGCGGGAAGATTTTGGGAGACGCGCAGGCCGCGCGCCGTGACGACGCGTCAAGATGGTGAGGTCGGAGCACGAGCGATGAGCGCGGGTCAAACCCTGATCTGGACCGAGGTCGAGTACGACCGCGCCGGCAAGCAGATCGGTTTTCTCCACCTGCCGCACTCGGTGACGCGCTCGGCTTACGGCGTGATCCGGATCCCGGTCGGGGTGGTCAAGAACGGCTCCGGGCCGACCATCCTGCTCATGGCCGGCAACCACGGCGACGAGTACGAGGGCCAGATCGCGCTCACGCGCTTCCTGCGCGCCGTCGACCCGGGCGAGGTCCAGGGCCGGCTCATCGTCCTGCCGGCCGCCAACCTGCCGGCGGCGCAAGCCGGCACGCGCACCTCGCCGCTCGATGGCGGCAACCTCAACCGCGCCTTCCCGGGCGACCCCGAGGGCGGGCCGACGGCGGCGATCGCGCACTACATCGCGAGCGTGCTGTTCCCGATCTGCGATGCGCTCCACGACTACCATGCCGGGGGCGCCTCGCTGGACTATCTGCCATTTGCCTCGGCCAGGATCTCGGGCGATCCCGATCTCGACCGGCGCGCGCTGGCCGCGCTCGGGGCGTTCGCGCCGCCGCTCGCCCAGGTCTGGGCCACGACCCCCGATCCACGGCTTTCCCAGGCGGCCGCGATCGCGCGCGGGATCGTTGCCCTCGGCGGCGAGTTCGGCGGCGGCGGCGACGTCGCGATCGATGGCATCCGGCTGATCGAGGCGGGCATGCGCCGCTTGCTCGCTCATTTCGGCGCCATGGAGCTGCCGGGCGACGCGCCGCCGCCGCCCGCGACCCGCTTCGTCGAGGTCCGGGACCGGAGCTACTACGTGTACGCGCCCGAGCGCGGCGTCTTCGAGCCCCTGGTCCGGCTCGGCGAGCAGGTTCAGGCGGGCCAGGCCGCGGCCCGCGTCCACTTCGTCGAGAACCCCGCGCGCGACCCGGTCGTCTGCCACTTCCGGCGCAGCGGCCTGGTGGTCTGCCGGCGCGCGCTCGGCCGCTGCGACCCTGGCGACTGCCTGTTCCACCTCGCGACCGACCGCCCGGCGCCGGCCTGACGAAGCGGACGGTACGCCCCGCAAGGCTTGTTGCTCTGCCGACCCTGGACCAATCATTCGGCCATGGCCTCGAGAGCCCTGCAGCGCATGACGCTCGCCGAGTTCCTCGACTGGGACGACGGCACCGACCGACGCTACCAGCTGGTCGACGGCAGCCCCACCATGATGGCGCCGACGCTGGAGGCTCATGGCGAGCTCACGATCAACATCGGCGCCGAGATTCGAAGCCGTCTCCAGCCTCCCTGCCGGGTGATTGGCGAGGCCGGCGTGACGATCCCGGATCGGCGGGACACGGTTTACATCGCCGACCTTGCCGTGACCTGCGCACCCCGCGAGCACGGGACGGCGCATGGTCGCCGAGCCCGTGGTGATCGTCGAGGTGCTCAGGCCCTCGACCGGGCCGGTCGACCGCTGGCGCAAGGTCGCCGACTATCGGACCCTGCCGTCGGTCCAGGCGATCATCGTGGCGTTCGCGGACGAGCGCCGGCTCGAGCTGCAACGGCGTACACCCGACGGCTGGCGGGTCGAGGACCTGATCGGGCAAGCCGAGCTCGGCCTTCCTAGCTGCGCCACGCCGCTCCCGCTCGACGCTCTCTATCGAAACCTGCTCGTCGCCGCGCCCGGGGCCGGGCCGGAGAGCTGATCCGGTCTTTCCCAGGAGGCCTGGGTCACCTGCCGCCAAGGGGGTGCTAACCGGTCGGGATCGTGATCACCGGCAGTCCGGTATCGGAGCCGGGGGTGGCGAGGTTGAACAGCAGCATCAGCATCGTGAAGCTCAGCTTGGCCTGGAAATCACCGTTCGGGATCCAGAACCAGTCGCCGTCGTAGCGGATGGCGACGAAGGCGTCGGTCGGCGGCAGGAACTGGTGGTGGACGCCGAGATCGCTGCGCCCGTCGCTGCCTTCGATCGTCGGCGGCGACGCGTAGGTGCGGCCGCCCTCGATGTCCGATTGCGGCACCGAGATCCGCGACGCGATCTCCCGGAGGGTCTCGATCAGGGAGCGGGTCTGGATCGTGATCTCGTCGGTGCCACTGTCGCCGAGCCCGAAGGTGACCCGGTAGCGGCCGAGGCTCGGGTCCAGGCCGAGCAGCTCGATCAGCTGGCCGTAGCGCGGATCGGCGAGCTCGCCGTCCTTGCGGCGCGTGTCGAGATAGGCCTGAACGCCTGCCGGCGTCGATTCGAAGCGCAGCTGCAGGCGTCCCACGTCGTTGAGCTCGCTCAGCAGGCGCAGGACCTGATTGAACTCCCGACGCTCCGGCAGAAATCCGCCCGGTCGGCGCGAGCCGTTGTTGAGGCCGTTGATCGCCTCGACGCCGAGGCCGAGCACGATCTGCGGCGGGCCGCCGGCCAGGATCACCGCGAACAGCGAGTTGGGCGACATCGGCTTCAGCATCAGCTCGGCGAAAGCGGAGCCTTGCAGCGGTGTATAGGTGGCGGTCGGACGGTCGCTGAACGTCCCGCCGACGCCGAAATCGAAGTTGTGGCCGAACACCAGGTTGTCCCGGTTGAAGTCGCCGCCGAGCGACAGCCGGCCCTCGAGGGTGTAGCCGGAGACCAGCTGGCTGAGGGTGACGAAGTTCGGCGTGTCGCCGTAGCGCAGCTTGACCAGGTTCAGCAGCAGCTGCCGCTTGGCGGCCTCGCTGACCGCGTCGGCGTAGTCGACCTGATCGCGCCGGACGGTCGCCGGGCCGATGCTGGCGCAACTCGAGAGCGCGAGCATGGCCGCGCAAAGCAGACAGGTGGGGCGACGCGTCATGGTGCGCTGAGGTGGCATTGGGGTGGCGTTGCGGCCGGTTCGTGATCGGTCTGCCACCGGCACCTAAGCCCGACAGGGTTACTGATTGGTAAACGCAGAGCTACCAATTGGTAAACGAAGCTGACGCGGGTCTATTCAGACGGAGGACGGAGATGACGTCCGCAGCGCGTGGTCATGCGCGCGAGGCGGCAGGGCGGCAAGGCGCTGCGGCCTCGGCCGGGGTGGCGCGGTCGCCGTAGAGCTGCCGGGCACGGGTCTCGAACGCCCCGACCATGCGCGAGACCGCCTCGTTGAACAGCAGGCCGATCAGCTTCTGCAGCATCCGCGAGCGGAACTCGAAATCGACGTAAAAGTCGATCACGCAGCCGCCGTCCCCGGCTTCGATGAAGCGCCAGTGGTTGTTGAGGTAGCGGAACGGGCCGTTGATGTATTCGACGTCGATCAGGGCATAGGGATGCAGGGTCACGCGCGAGGCGAAGCGCTCCTGGAACACCTTGAAGCGGACGATGAGATCGGCGTGAAAGGTCTGGCCGTCGCGCCCGGTGATCCGGCAGGCGCTGCACCAGGGCAGGAACTCGGGGTAGCGTTCGACCGAGGCGACCAGGTCGAACAGCTGCTTTTGGCTGTAGGGCAGATGGCGCTGTTCGGCGTGGGTCGGCATCCGGCTACTCCGCCGCCTGGGCCAGAGCGTCCTGGCGGGCGCTGCGCAGGCGCTCGAAGTCATCGCCCGCGTGGTAGGAGCTGCGTGTGAGCGGCGAGGCCGAGACCATCAGGAAGCCCTTCGCGCGCGCCATCCTTGCGTAGTCCTCGAACTCGGCCGGAGGCACGAAGCGCTCGACCGGGTGATGGCGGGGCGTCGGCTGCAGATACTGGCCGATGGTCAGGAAATCGACCGCGGCCGAGCGCAGGTCGTCCATGACCTGGTAGATTTCCCGTTTTTCCTCGCCGAGCCCGACCATGATGCCGGACTTGGTGAACCGGCTCGGATCGCGCTCCTTGACCCGGTCGAGCAGGCGCAGCGAGTGATAGTAGCGGGCGCCCGGGCGCACCGTCCGATAGAGCCGCGGCACGGTCTCGAGGTTATGGTTGTAGACGTCGGGGCCGGCGTCGACGATCTTTTCCACTGACCCAGGCTTGCGCAGGAAATCAGGAGTCAGGATCTCGATCGTGGTCGCGGGCGAGGTCTTGCGGATCGCCTCGATGCAGCGGACGAACTGGAAGGCGCCGCCGTCGGGCAGATCGTCGCGGTCGACCGAGGTGATCACGATGTGCTTGAGGCCGAGCTCACGCAGGGCCTCGGCCAGGTGGCGCGGCTCGTCGGGGTCGACCGCGCGCGGCATCCCGGTCTTGACGTTGCAGAAGGCGCAGGCGCGGGTGCAGGTGTCGCCCAGGATCATGACCGTGGCGTGACCCTGGGTCCAGCACTCGCCGATGTTCGGGCAGGCGGCTTCCTCGCAGACGGTGTGCAGGCTCTTGGCCCGCATCAGCCTGCGGGTCTCGTGATAGCCGCTCGAGCTCGGCGCCTTGACCCGGATCCAGGGCGGCTTGCGACGGGTGCCGGTCGTCGGGGCCAGGATCTCGGTCATCGCTCGGGTGCCGCCTTTTGCATGGTTCAGAAGTGGATAGCGCGGCCGTAGGCGTCAAGGACGGATTCGTGCATCATCTCGGAGAGCGTCGGATGCGGGAAGACGGCCTGCATCAGGTCGAGCTCGGTCGCCTCCATCTGGCGCGCGATCGCATAGCCCTGGATCAGCTCGGTGACCTCGGCGCCGACCATGTGGGCGCCGAGCAGCTCGCCGGTCCTGGCGTCGAACACGGTCTTGACCAGGCCCTCGGTCTCGCCGAGCGCGATCGCCTTGCCGTTGGCGAGGTAGGGAAAGCGGCCGACCTTGACCTCGTAGCCCTTGTCCTTCGCCGCCCGCTCGGTCAGGCCGACGCTCGCGACCTGCGGCGTGCAGTAGGTGCAGCCCGGGATTTTGGCCACGTCCAGCGGGTGGACCTCGTTCAGGCCCTTGATGCGCTCGACGCAGATCACGCCCTCGTGCGAGGCCTTGTGCGCGAGCCAGGGCGGGCCCGCGAGATCGCCGATCGCGTAGACGCCTGGCTCGCCGGTGCAGAGCCACTCGTCGACCACGACGTGGCCTTTTTCCACGGTCACGGCCGTGCCCTCGAGGCCGAGGTTCTCGACGTTGCCGGTGATGCCGATCGCGAGCACGGCCCGCTCGACCTCGATGTCGGCGGTCTGACCGTTCGCCTCGATCTTGCCGCGGACCTTGCCGCCGGCGGCTTGCAGGCCGCTGACCTTGGCGCTCGTGTGGATCTTGATCCCGCGCTTCTCGAACTGTTTTCGCGCGGCCGCCGAGATTTCCTCGTCCTCGACCGGCAGCACGCGGTCGAGAACCTCGACCACGGTGACCTCGGCGCCCATGTGGGCGTAAAAGCTCGCGAACTCGATGCCGATCGCGCCGGAGCCGATCACCAGGACCGACTTCGGCATGACGTCCGGGATCATCGCTTCTTTGTAGGTCCAGATCAGCCTGCCGTCCGGCTCGAGGCCGGGCAGCGTGCGCGCCCGGGCGCCGGTTGCGAGGATGATGTGGGGCGCCGTGATCGCCTGGGCGGGCTTGCCGTCCTTCTCGACCGCGACCGTACCTTTGCCGTCGAGGCGGCCCTGGCCGTCGAACACGGTGACTTTGTTTTTTCGTAGAAGGTGTTGGACGCCCCGGTTGAGCTGGCCCGCGACCTGCCGCGAGCGCTTGATCACTTTGTCGAAGTCGTAGCTCAACTCCTTGGCGCTGAAGCCGAATTCCCCGATGTGGTGCATCAAGTGGAAAATTTCGGCCGAGCGCAGCAGCGCCTTGGTCGGGATGCAGCCCCAGTTCAGGCAGATGCCGCCCAGATGCTCGCGCTCGACCAGTGCTGTCTTCATGCCGAGCTGGGCCGCCCGGATCGCCGCGACGTACCCCCCCGGCCCACCGCCGACCACGACCAGGTCGAACGCCTGCGCCGCCATCAGACCTTCCTCTTGCCGTGTCGTCTCTTGGGCGCATCTGCGGCGGCATCCTGCTCCGCCAGGACGACACGCACGTCCTCATGGTGTTCGATCGCTTCCCAGTCGTAAGGGTTGCCCGTGGCCAACCGGCGCCGGATGCCGGGTTCGCTTTCCAACAGGTCCGAGGCCGCGCGCTCCCGTGCATTGGCGAATCGTTGGTCGAAGTCTTCCGAGACGGTCCGGCGCAGGCTTGGGGTCAGGCGTCGCTGCAGGCTTTGCCTGAAGGCAAGGATCTCCCGTCGCCAATGATTGCGGGGCCAGTCGAAGCTCGAATAATCGAGCTTCAACAGGTGGGTCATGATGTTCTCGACGTAGCTCTCGACCGCATGCAGTTCGGAACTGCCCAGATCTGCCACCTCCTCGGCCAAGTGCTCCACATCGAGGCGGTTGTCGCCCAGGAAATGGGTGCGTAGCGCCTGCGCCTGTTCCTGGGTCCAGGCGTAGAAGTCCTGGTCGTAGAGCTCGGCGGGCTTGGTCGCCATCGGCGCCCTCACAGCAGCATCGCGAGCGGGTCTTGGATAAAGCCCTTGAAGGCCTGGAGCAGCTCGGCGCCGAGCGCGCCGTCGACCACCCGGTGGTCGATCGAGAGGGTGACGGTCATGATGGTCGCGCTGGCGAGCGCGCCATCCTTGATCACCGGGCGCAGTTCGCCGGCACCGACCGCGAGGATCGAGGCCTGGGGCGGGTTGATCACCGCCTGAAAGTCGCGCACGCCGTACATGCCGAGGTTCGAGATCGAGAGGCTGCCGCCCTGGTACTCCTCGGGCTTCAGCTTCATGCCGCCGGGATCGCGGGCGCGGGCCGAGAGGTCGCGCATCTCGGTCGAGATGGCGACCAGGCCCTTCTGGTCGGCGTTGCGGATCACGGGCGTGACCAGGCCGTCCGCGATCGCGACCGCGACCCCGACGTCGACGTCCCGGTAGAGGTAGATCTTGTCGCCGCCGAACGATGCGTTGGCCTTCGGCACCTTGCGCAGCGCCAGTGCTGCCGCCTTGATCACGAAGTCGTTGACCGAGAGCTTGTAGGCGGCGCCGGCACGGCCGTTCAGCTCCTGGCGGAGCTTGAGGAGCGCATCGAGCTCGCAGTCCATGCTCAGGTAGAAGTGGGGAATTGTCTGCTTGGCCTCGGTCAGGCGGCGGGCGATCACCTTGCGCATGTTGGAGAGCGGCTGCTCGGTGACGGCCGCGGCCGGCGGCTGGACCGCGGGCATCGGCATCGGCCTTGGTGCCGGAGCGGGCGGTGCTTCGGGCCGGGCGGCCGCTGGTGGTGGCGCAGCCGCCGCCTGCGCCCCGGCACGGATCGCGCGCTCGATGTCAACCTTGATGATCCGGCCGTGCGGCCCGCTGCCGGTCAGCCCGCTGAGGTCGATGCCAGCCTGCTCGGCCATCCGCCTGGCGAGCGGGCTCGCGAAGATCCGGCCGCCGCGATCGGCGCCGTTGCCGGATTTGGCGACCGTGGGCCTGGCGGCCGCATCAGCGGCAGGCGTCGTCGGAGGCGCGGGCGGTTTGGCGGGCGCGGATGGCTTGGCGGGTGCTTCGGCAGCCGAGGCGTCCTCACCCTCCTCCAGCAGCAGCGCGATCGGGGTGTTGACCGCGACCCCCTCGGTGCCGTCGGCGATCAGGATCCTGCCCAGCCGGCCCTCGTCGACCGCCTCGATCTCCATGGTCGCCTTGTCGGTCTCGATCTCGGCGAGCACGTCGCCGGCGCTGACCGGATCGCCCTCCCGCTTCAGCCAGCGCGCCAGATTGCCCTCGGTCATCGTCGGCGAGAGCGCCGGCATCAGGATCTCGATCGGCATTTTTCCGGACCTTTTCTTGCTTTTTTGCGCTCAGGCGTAGCAGACCGCCTTGGCGCCCTGGACCACGTCCTCGACCTGCGGCAGCGCCAGGCGCTCGAGATTGGCGGCGTACGGCATCGGCACGTCCTTGCCGGTGATCCGGCGGACCGGCGCGTCGAGGTGGTCGAAGGCCTGCTCCATCATGACCGCCGCCAGCTCGGCGCCCATGCCGAAGGTCGGCCAGCCTTCCTCGACCGAGACCAGCCGGTTGGTCTTCTTGATCGAAGCGACGATGGTCTGGACGTCGAGCGGACGGATCGTGCGCAGGTCGATCACCTCGGCCGAGATGCCGTCCTTGGCGAGCGCATCGGCCGCCTGCAGCGCGCGCTCGACCATGAGGCCGAAGGCCACGATCGTGACGTCCGAGCCTTGACGCAACACCTTCGCCTTGCCGATCGGCAGCACGAAGTCGTCGAGCTGCGGCACATCGAAGCTGTGGCCGTAGAGGATCTCGTTCTCGAGGAAGATCACCGGATCGGGGTCGCGGATCGCGGCCTTGAGCAGGCCCTTGGCGTCGGCCGCCGAGTACGGGGCAATCACCTTGAGGCCCGGGCAGTGGGCGTACCAGGTGCTGTATTCCTGGCTGTGCTGGGCGCCGACCCGGGCCGCGGCCCCGTTCGGCCCGCGGAACACGATCGGGCAGCCGAGCTCGCCGCCGGCCATGTAGAGGGTTTTGGCGGCCGAGTTGATGATGTGGTCGATCGCCTGCATGGCGAAGTTCCAGGTCATGAACTCGACGACCGGCCGCAGCCCCGCGAAGGCGGCGCCGACGCCGAGGCCGGCGAAACCGTGCTCGGTGATCGGCGTGTCGATCACCCGGCGGACGCCGAACTCGTCGAGCAGCCCCTGGCTCACCTTGTAGGCGCCCTGGTATTCGGCGACCTCCTCGCCGATCAGGAACACGTCGGGATCGCGCCGCATCTCTTCGGCCATCGCGTCGCGCAACGCCTCGCGCACGGTCTGCTTGATCATCGTGGTGCCGGGGGGGATCTCGGCCGCGAACTCGACCGGCTCCGGCGGTGGGGCGCCATTGCCCGCGCTCGTCGCGCGAGCGGGTGCCGGGGCCGGCCTGGCGGCCGGTGCCGATGCCGCCGGCGCCGCCGCCTGATCGAGCGCCGCCCGGTCCTCGCCTTCGGCGAGCAGGAGGGCGATCGGCGTATTGACCGCGATCCCTTCCGCCCCCTCCGGGACCAGGACGCGGCCGAGGATGCCGTCGTCGACCGCCTCGAACTCCATGGTCGCCTTGTCGGTCTCGATCTCGGCCAGCACATCGCCGGCGGCGACGGTATCGCCTTCCGCCTTCAGCCACCTCGCGAGGTTGCCCTCGGTCATGGTCGGCGACAGCGCGGGCATCAGGATCTGGGTCGGCATGTCTTTTGGTTTCCTGGGGCGAACGGACCGGACGTCAGCCGTTCAGATAGACGTCCTTCTCGAGCTCTTCGGGGCCCGGCTCCGGGCTGTCCTGGGCGAAGCTCGCCGCCTCGTTGACGATCGAGCGGATCTCCTTGTCGATCGCCTTGAAGGTCTCCTCGCCGGCGACCTTGCCATCGAGCATGGTCTTGCGCAGGCGGTCGATCGGATCGCGCTCGCTGCGGACCTCCTGGACCTCCTGGCGCGAGCGGTACTTGGCCGGATCGGACATCGAGTGGCCGCGGTAGCGGTAGGTCAGCGCCTCGAGCACGATCGGCCCCTTGGCGCGGGCGTGGGCGACTGCGTCTTCGGCGGCGTCCCGGACCGCGAGCACGTCCATGCCGTCGATCGGCCGGCCGGGGATGCCATGTGCCTCGCCGCGCCGGTACAGCTCGGTGCCCGCCGAGGCGCGCTCGACCGAGGTGCCCATGCCGTACTTGTTGTTCTCGATCACGTAGACCACCGGCAGCTTCCAGAGCGCTGCCATGTTGAACGCCTCGTAGACCTGGCCCTGGTTGACAGCACCATCGCCCAGATAGGTGATGCAGACGCCGCCGTCCTCGCGGTATTTGTGCGCGAACGCGATCCCGGTGCCGAGCGGCACGCAGGCGCCGACGATGCCGTGGCCGCCGTAGAACCGCTTGTCGCGGGCGAACATGTGCATCGAGCCGCCCTTGCCCTTGGAATAGCCGGAGACCCTTCCGGTCAGCTCGGCCATCACCCGGCGCGGGTCCATGCCGGTCGCCAGCATGTGGCCGTGGTCGCGGTAGGCGGTGATCACCGAATCGCCGGCCCCAAGCGCGTGCTGGACACCGACGGCGACCGCCTCCTGGCCGATGTACAGGTGGCAGAAGCCGCCGATCAGGCCCATGCCATAGAGCTGGCCGGCCTTCTCCTCGAAGCGTCGGATCAGGAGCATGTCGCGGTAGTAGGTCAACAGCAGCTCGCGGTCATGGGTCACCGCCCGGTTGGCTACGTCGTCCTCGCCGACGACGGCGACGATCTCCCGTTGCGCGCTGGCCATGATCACAATCTCCCACTGACGGCGCGTTCCTTAAACAGCATCGCCCGATCGCTGTTAAGCCTCAGGGCGGCATGCCAGCCATTCGTCGGTAACGACCCTGCTCAAGGCTACTTCGACCCATCCTTGCTATCGAGCAAAATGAGCACGTCCAGCGGCTCGACGAAGCTCAGCTGCTTGCGGGCCAGCTCGTCGATCAGGTCCCGGTCGAGCAATTCGGGACGCAAGCGCTCGACCTTGCGCTCGAGCGCCACCCGCTCCGCCCGCACCTGGTCCAGCTCCTGCTGGCTGGTCGCGAGCTCGGCGCTGACCTCGCGCCAGGCGAGCAGCCCGCGCGAGCCGCTGACCGCGTGGTAGCCGAAATAGGCGACCAAGCTCAGGCCTAGCAGCGCCAGCCAGTGCTGCCGGCGCACCCGCCTGGTCCAGCGCGACAGTCGGGCAAGCATCGCCACCTCTACGACCGGAGCGCGCCAGGGCCGGCGTAGCGCGCGGCCGGCCCGAGATCCTCCTCGATCCGCAGCAGCTGGTTGTACTTGGCGAGCCGGTCGGAGCGCGACAGCGAGCCGGTCTTGATCTGGCCACAGTTGGTCGCGACCGCAAGGTCGGCGATCGTCGAGTCCTCGGTCTCGCCCGAGCGATGCGACATCACGCACCGGTAAGCCGCCGACTGCGCCAGCTCGACGGTCTCGAGGGTCTCGCTCAAGGAGCCGATCTGGTTGACCTTGATCAGGATCGCGTTGGCGATCTTGCGCTCGATCCCCTCGGCCAAAATCGCCGGGTTGGTCACGAAGATGTCGTCGCCGACCAGCTGCAGCCGCTTGCCCAGCTCCTCGGTCAGCGCCCGCCAGCCGTCCCAGTCGTCCTCGGCCATGCCGTCCTCGATCGAGCGGATCGGGTAGCGGCCGCAGAGCTCGGCGTAGAACCGGACCATGCCCTCGGCATCGAGCGTCTTGCCCTCGCCGGTCAGCTGGTAGCGCCCGCCGCGGTAGAACTCGCTCGCCGCCGGATCGAGCGCGAACACCACCTGCTCGCCCAGACGGTATCCGGATGCTTCGACCGATTTAGCAAGGAAGCCAAGGGCTTCGTCGGCACTTCTGAGATTGGGCGCGAAGCCGCCTTCGTCGCCGACGTTGGTGTTGTGGCCGGCATCCTTGAGCGCCTTCTTGAGCGCATGGAAGATTTCCGAGCCGGTGCGCAGCGCCTCGGCGAACGAGGGCGCCCCGACCGGCATGATCATGAACTCCTGGAGGTCGATCGGGTTGTCGGCGTGCGCGCCGCCGTTGATCACGTTCATCATCGGCACCGGCAGCGTGCGCGCCTGTGTGCCGCCGACGTAGCGGTAGAGCGGCAGGCCGAGCTCTGCCGCGGCCGCCTTGGCGACCGCGAGGCTGACGCCCAGGATCGCGTTGGCGCCGAGCCGGCTCTTGTTCGCGGTGCCGTCGAGCTCGATCATCGCCTGGTCGAGCGCCACCTGCTCGCGGGCGTCGCGCCCGAGCACGGCGTCGGTGAGCTCGCCGTTGACCGCATCGACCGCCTGCAGCACGCCCTTGCCGCCGTAGACCGAGGCGTCGCCGTCGCGCAGCTCGATCGCCTCCTTGGAGCCGGTCGAGGCGCCCGACGGGACCGCGGCGCGGCCGATCGCGCCGCCCATCAGCGTGACGTCGACCTCGACGGTCGGATTGCCCCGGCTGTCCAGGATCTGGCGGGCAGCGATCGCGACGATCTCGGTTTCGGTCATGACGGCTCCTCGGGTCAGACGGCGGCGAGCGGGTGCTGCTTGGCGAGGCGGTCGAAGGCGATCAGCACGTCCAAGAGCGCCGGCAGCTTGGCCAGCGGCACCATGTTCGGGCCATCGCTCGGCGCCCGGTCGGGATCGGGGTGGGTTTCCATGAACAAAGCGGCGACGCCGACCGCGAGCGCGGCGCGCGCCAGCACCGGCACGAACTCGCGCTGGCCGCCGCTCGTCCCGCCCAGGCCGCCCGGCTGCTGGACCGAATGGGTGGCATCGAACACCACCGGCCAGCCGGTCGCCGCCATCTGCGGCAGGCCGCGGAAGTCGGTGACCAGGGTGTTGTAGCCGAAGCTCGTGCCGCGCTCGCCGAGCAGGATCCGACCGGCGCCGAACTGCTCGAGCTTCCGCGCCACCTGAGCCATGTCCCAGGGCGCCAGGAACTGGCCCTTCTTGACGTGGATCGCGGCGCCGGTCGCGGCCGCGGCCGCCAGAAGGTCGGTCTGCCGGCAGAGGAACGCCGGGATCTGGAGGATGTCGACCGCTTCGGCCACCGGCCGGCACTGCTGGCTCTCGTGGACGTCGGTGATCACCGGGCAGCCGTAACGCTCGCGGACCTCGGCCAGGACCTCGATGCCCTTCGCCAGACCCAGCCCGCGCGGGCTGTCGGCGCTGGTCCGGTTGGCCTTGTCGAACGAGCTCTTGTAGACCAGCCCGAGCCCTCTGGCGCGCGCGATCTCGACCAGGGCGGCCGCGGTCTCCAGCGCGTGCGTGCGGCTCTCGATCTGGCACGGCCCCGCGATCAGCACGAACGGCAGCTCGTTGCCGATCGTGACCGGGCCGACCTCGACGTGGCGCGCTGTCATGCCCCTTCCTAACCGGCCAGGTGGCCCCGGGCCCCGATGTAAGGCGCCAGGATCGCGGCCGCCACGAGCAACAGCAGCCCCAACTGAATGCGCTGCCCGACGATGACGTTGCGGATCTGCGCCGAGAGGTCGGTGATCTGGTTGCTGAGTGCTTCAAACGCTCCGGAGATGGCATCGGCCTGCTCTTCGGAGACGCCCGCGTTGCGGAGGCGAGCGCGCAAATCTGTGACCGGAGTTGCCACGGGTTCAGCCCTTCCCTCGGCACTGGCTCGATCTGAGCAACATCGTTTTCGCCGCCTTAGACCAGCCGCGACTGGTGCACGGCGGCCTCGATGAACGAGGCGAACAGGGGGTGCGGCGCGAACGGCTTGGATTTGAGCTCGGGATGGAACTGGACGCCGAGGAACCAGGGGTGGTCGGGCATCTCGACGATCTCGGGCAGGCGGCCGTCCGGCGACATGCCGGAGAAGCGCAGGCCCACAGCGCTCAGGCGGTTGACGTAGTTGATGTTGACCTCGTAGCGGTGGCGGTGGCGCTCGCTGATCTCGCCGTCGCCGTAGATCTTGTGGGCGAGGCTGCCGGGCTCGATGATGCAGGGATAGGCGCCAAGGCGCATCGTGCCGCCGAGATCGTCGCCGGCGCGGCGGGTCTCGCGCTGGCCCTCGCGCTCCCATTCGGTCAGAAGACCGACCACCGGCTCCTCGGTCGGGGCGATCTCGGTCGAACCCGCGCCCTCCATCCCGGCCAGATTGCGCGCCGCCTCGACGACCGCCATCTGCATGCCGAAGCAGACGCCGAAATAGGGAATATGGCGCTGGCGGGCGAAGGTCACCGCCGCGACCTTGCCCTCGGCGCCGCGCTCGCCGAAACCGCCCGGCACCAGGATCCCGTTGACGTCCTGCAGGTGCAGGGCGGCGTCGCTGGATTCGAAGATCTCGGCCGCGAGCCAGCGGGTGTTGACCCGCACCCGGCTGGAAATGCCACCGTGGGCCAGCGCCTCGTCGAGCGATTTGTACGCGTCCGGCAGGCCCATGTACTTGCCGACCACGGCGATCGTCACCTCGCCCTCGGGCTTGTGCAGGCGCTCGCAGATCTCCTGCCAGCGGCCGAGGTCGGGCGCCTGCTCGTGCGGCAGCCGGAAGTGCCGGAGCAGCTGGGTGTCGAGCCCCTCCTCGTGGTAGCGGATCGGCACCTCGTAGATGCTGTCGACGTCGAGCGCCGGGATCACGCCGCCGGGCTGGACGTTGCATTGCAGCGCGATCTTGCGCCGCGCCTCCGGCGGGATCGGGCGCTCGGCGCGGCAGAGCAGCAGATCCGGCTGGATGCCGATGCCGCGCAGCTCGCGCACCGAATGCTGGGTGGGCTTGGTCTTGAGCTCGCCGGCGGAAGCCAGATAGGGCACCAGCGTCAGATGGACGTAGGCCACCCGGTCGCGGCCGAGCTCGAAGCCGAGCTGGCGGATCGCCTCGAGGAACGGCAGGCCCTCGATGTCGCCGACCGTGCCGCCGATCTCGCAGAGCGCGAAGTCGGCCTCCTCGACGCCGTCGACGATGAACGCCTTGATCATGTCGGTGACGTGCGGCACGACCTGGACCGTGCCGCCCAGATAGTCGCCGTGGCGCTCCTTGGCGAGCACGCGGGAGTAGATCTTGCCGGCGGTCACGCTGTCGTTGCCGCGCGCCGGCACGCCGGTGAACCGCTCGTAGTGGCCGAGGTCGAGATCGGTCTCGGCGCCGTCGTCGGTGACGTAGACCTCGCCGTGCTGATAGGGGCTCATGGTCCCCGGGTCGACGTTCAGATAGGGATCGAGCTTGCGCAGGCGGACCGAGTAGCCGCGCGCCTGCAGCAGCGCGCCGATCGCGGCCGAGGCCAGCCCCTTGCCCAAGGACGACACGACGCCGCCGGTAATGAAGACGAAGCGCGTCATGGGCTGCAGACTATCGGCCAGTTTCGCTTGCGAGACAAGAGGCGAGATGGCGGACGGTCGAGCGGCGCGGGCGCGTCGGGGCGCCCGTCCGGGCGCGCCATCCGCTGACCGGCCCGCTCAATTGGCAACCGGCGCGCTCGGTTCGGCCGGCTTCGCCGGAACGGCGGGCGCGGCAGGGGCCGTCGGGCTCGCCGCCGGCTGGTCCAGGATCGAGGTCGGCGCCGTGCGGTGGCTCGCCAGCAGCGCCAGCAACAGGCTGGTGGCGATGAAGCCCGCCGCGAGGATGGCGGTGGTCCGGGTCAACAGGTTGGCGGACGCCCGGCCGGTCATCAGGCCGCCGAAGCCGCCGCCGCCCATGCCGAGCGCGCCGCCCTCGGAGCGCTGCAACAGGATCACGCCGACCAGGGCCAGCGCGATCAAGAGATGCACGATCAGGATGATGGTCGTCATGCGCGGGTCACATCGAACTCATAAGGGGTCTCGGAATGCCGGCGCGCGGCCGGCCCCGGCGCCGGTTGCGGGTCAGCCACGGGCCGCCTGCCCCGCGCTGTAGATGGCCAGGAATTCGTCGGCATCAAGGCTGGCGCCGCCGACCAGCGCGCCATCGACGTGGTCGAGCGCGAGGATCGCGCCGGCGTTGCCGGCCTTGACCGAGCCGCCGTACAGCAGCGCCAGATCGCCGACCCGCCCGCGCAGGTGGGCATGCGTGCGCGCGATGTCGTCCTGGCTCGGCGTGCGCCCGGTGCCGATCGCCCAGACCGGCTCGTAGGCGACGATCAGATCGGCGGCCGAGGCCGCCGCCGGCAGGCTGCCCTCGAGCTGGCCGTCGAGCACCTCGAGGGTGCGGCCGGCCTGCCACTCCGCCTCGGTCTCGCCGATGCAAAGGATCGGGATCAGGCCGGCGGCCTGCGCCGCGGCCGCCTTGGCCCGGACCAGACCGTCGCTCTCGCCGTGGCCCTGGCGGCGCTCGGAGTGGCCGACGATCACCATCTGACAGCCGGCATCCTTGAGCATCCCGGCGCTGAGGTCGCCGGTGTGGGCGCCCTTGGCCGCGCTCGAGCAGTCCTGGCCGCCGAGCAGGATCGGGCTGCCGGCGAGCACCGCCTGGATCGGCGCGAGCAGGGTCGCCGGCGGGCAGATGCCGAGGGTCCCGGCAGCGAAGGCGGCCGGCTCACGCGCCCGCAGCGCCCGCACCCGGGCGAGCCCGTCGGCGCGCAGGCCATTCATCTTCCAGTTGCCGATCACGATCGGCGTCGCCAGAGGCATGGGTCAACCACCAGGCAGCGAGCCGCGCCGGCTCGACGCGGCGCCTGTCTAGCACACCGTCCGCGGGCTTGCCAGCACCGCCGCCTAGCCGGCCACGCGCCAACTTGCCGGTTGCCGGCGGGCCGGCGGCTGCCTACATTGAGCCGCGTTTCGGGCGGCCGCCCGCGTCGGTCGCGTTAACCTTGTCTCTGGTCGATCATGCTCAATGTGCTCCGCCAGAAGGCGGCATCCTGGGTCGTCAAGCTCCTGCTCCTGCTGCTGGTCGTCAGCTTTGCGATCTGGGGCATTGGCGACGTGTTCTTCCGCGGCTCGACCAATCCGACCGTCGCCAGCGTCGGCGGCTCGGAGATCTCGGCGGTCGAGCTGGCCGACGGCTTCAACCAGGCGCTGAACAATCTGCAGCGCCGGCTCGGCAACAGCATCGACCGCCAGCAGGCGATCCGGTTCGGGCTGATGCAGCAGACGCTCCAGGACCTGATCGCGCGCCGCCTGATCGACCTGCGCGCCCGCGACATGGGCCTGACGGTCGCCGACGACACGCTTCGGCAGATGGTCACCGCCAATCCGGTGTTTCAGACCGCCGGTCAGTTCGATCGTGACCGCTTCGAGCAGCTCCTGCACGCCAGCGGCATGACCGAGAACGGCTACCTCGCGAGCTTGCGCCAGGACGTCGTACGCAATGCTTTGACCGGCAGCCTCGCCGGGCCGGTCGCGGTGCCCGCGACCCTGGTCGACAGCCTCTACCGCTATCGCAACGAGCAGCGGCGTGGCCGTTACGTCGCCATCAAGGCGGCATCGATCACCGATGTGCCGCAGCCGACCGACGACGAGCTTGCCGCGTTCCACGACGATCATAAGGAGAAATACACGACGCCCGAGCTGCGCAAGCTGACCTTCGTCACGCTGCAGCCCGAGGATCTGGTCGACGAGATCGAGATCAGCGACCAGCAGATCGAGGCCGAGTACCAGGCCCGGCTCGAGCGCTACCGGACGCCCGAGCGGCGCACGGTGGCGCAGCTGCTGGCGCCCGACCAGGCGACGATCGAGAAGGCGGCGCAGCAGCTGGCCGAGGGCAGCAGCTTCGAGCAGGTGGCGACGGCGCTGGCCGACCAGGGCGTGCACAGCGACCAGCTCGGCGACATCACCAAGCCGGATCTGCCGGCCGAGCTCGCCGACGCGGTCTTCGCGCTGTCCGCGGACGAGGTCAGCCAACCGGTCCAGAGCCCGTTCGGCTGGCATCTGTTCGAGGTCAGCAAGATTACCCCCGAGGCGGTCGTGCCGCTCGCCACGGTCCATGACGACCTGGCCAAGGAGCTGGCGCTCGCCGAGGCCAAGGACCGGCTGCCGGACCTCGCGACCCGGCTCGACGACGAGCTGGCGGGCGGCGGCAGCCTGGCCGACGCCGCCACCGCGGTCGGGCTCGTGACCAAGTCCCTGCCGGCGATCGACGCCACGGGCAAGGATGCCGACGGCAAGCGCCCGGACGGGCTGCCGGCCTGGCCCGAGTTCCTCAAGATCGCCTTCGAGACCCCGACCGGCGAGCAGAGCCTGCTCGAGGAGACCGAGGCGGGCGCCTATTTCGTGCTCAAGGTCGACGAGGTCGTGGCGCCGCGGCTCAAGCCGGTCGACGAGGTGCGGCCGCAGCTGGTCGCGGCCTGGCAGACCGAGCAGCGCCACGTGCTGGCGCAAAAGCGCGCCGAGGATCTGCTCAAGCGCCTGCAGGACGCGGCGACCCTCGACACGCTGGCGGTGGCCGAGAAGCTCGAGGTGACGCCGATCAAGCCGGTCAAGCGGGACGCGCAGGGCGACGACCAGGGCATCAACCGGGCGGTCGTGCGGGCGCTGTTCGCGACCGCGCCGGGTCAGGTCGCGGATCACGTGATCGAGCAGGGCGACGGCTTTGCCTTGGTCGCCACCGACGAGGTGATCGCCGCCGATCCGGGCGCCGACCCGGACGGCGTCAAGCAGCTGCGGACCGAGCTCGAGGCCGACCTGCGCAGCGATCTGATCGCTCAGTTCGAGGCCGAGCTGCGCCGCGACTACCGGGTCGAGATCGACGGCGCCGCGATCAACCGGGTGATCGGCGCCGACGGTGAGGTGCCGAACGGGTCAGCCCCGCGGCTGCCGGACCCCAACTCTTTCTGAGCGCCGATGCCGCCCCGCCCCGATCCGGCCGAGTTCGCCGCCCGCTACGACGATGGGCAGCCGCAGGTAGTCTGGACCTCGCTGGTCGCCGACCTCGAGACCCCGGTCTCGGCGATGCTCAAGCTGGCCGAGGGCCGGCCGTACAGCTTCCTGTTCGAATCGGTCGAAGGGGGTGCCGTCCGCGGGCGCTATTCGGCGATCGGCCTCAAGCCCGACCTGATCTGGCGCTGCTTTGGCGAGCGCGCCGAGATCAACCGCGCCGCCCGCCACGACCTCGGCGCGTTCGAGCCCTGCCCCGGCGGCGCGCTCGCGGCGCTGCGCGAGCTGATCGGCGAGTTGCGGATCGCGCTGCCCGAGGCGCTGCCGCCGATGGCGGCCGGACTGTTCGGCTACATGGGCTACGACATGGTCCGGCTGATGGAGCGGCTGCCGGCGGCCAATCCCGACCTGCTCGGGATTCCCGACGCGGTGTTCGTGCGCCCGACCGTGATGGCGATCTTCGACAACATCGAGGACCGGGTCGTGATCGTGACCCCGGTCTGGCCGAACCCGGAGCTTGGCGCGCGCGCGGCCTACGATCTGGCGCGCGAGCGCCTGGCCGATGTGGTCGCCGACTTCGATCGCGGCCTGCCGCATCGCGGCGACTGGCGCGGCGCCAGCGCCTTGCCCGAGCCCGCCTCCAACGTCACCCGCGCCCGCTACCATGAGATGGTCGAGCAGGCCAAGGAGTACATCCGGGCCGGCGACATCTTCCAGGTGGTGCCGTCGCAGCGCTTCACGCTGCCCTTCGACCTGCCGCCGTTCGCGCTCTATCGGGCGCTGCGCCGCCTCAATCCCTCGCCGTTCCTGTTCTTCCTCGATTTCGCCGACTTCGCGCTGGTCGGCTCGAGCCCGGAGATCCTGGTCAGGCTGCGCGACGGCACCGTGGTCGTCCGCCCGCTCGCCGGCACGCGGCGCCGTGGCGCGACCCGGGAGGAGGATGCAGCGCTCGCCGCCGAGATGCTGGCCGACCCGAAGGAGCTGGCCGAGCATCTGATGCTGCTCGATCTCGGGCGCAACGACGTCGGCCGGGTGGCCGAGATCGGCAGCGTCCACGTCACCGAGAAGATGGTCGTCGAGCGCTACAGCCACGTCATGCACATCGTGTCCAACGTCGAAGGCCGGATCCGACCCGACAAGGACGCCCTGGACGCACTGATCGGCGGCTTTCCGGCCGGCACGGTGAGCGGCGCGCCCAAGGTCCGGGCGATGGAGATCATCGACGAGCTGGAGCCCGAGCGGCGCGGCTTCTATGCCGGCGCGGTCGGCTATTTCAGCGCCGACGGCAACATGGACACCTGCATCGCCCTGCGCACGGCGCTGCTCAAGGACGGCCGCATGTTCGTCCAGGCCGGCGGCGGCGTGGTCGCCGACAGCGACCCCGAGGCCGAGTATCAGGAGAGCTGCAACAAGGCACGCGCCCTGATCCGCGCCGCCGAGGAGGCGGTCAGCTTCGCGCGCTCCAGCCAGTAGCGCGCCGGCGCGTCAGCCGGCCCCGGGGGATGCGCGACTACTGGATCATGTTGTGGGCGGAGACGTAGCGACCGCAGGCGTTGGCGACGGTCAGCAGACCATGAGCGCAGCTCTCGCGCGCCACCACCGTGCTGATCGGCACGAGGGCGAAGCCGCGTTCCTCGAGGGTCGGCAGCCAGCTGCGCAGCGCTTCGATGGTGAGGTCGTGGGGGTGGCCGATCGCGACCGCGACGCCGCGGCGGCGCGCGATCCGCTCGGTGGCGGCGAGCTGGCGGCGGATCGCGTTCAGGTCCGCCTCGTTGTCGAGGAACACGTCGCGCTCGGTATGCGGCACGCCCAGACGCTGAGCCTCGGTCGCGGCGACCGACTTGGAGGTCGTGCGCGAGTTGACGAACAGCAGCCCGCGCGCCTTCAGCTCGGTCATGAGCTCGTCCATCTTGGACCGGTCGGCGGTCAGCAGCGAGCCCATGTGATTGTTGACGCCGACGAAGCCGCGGAAGCTGCGCAGCTGGGTCCGAAAGCGTGACAGGAGGTCGCTCGGGGAGAGCGAGCCCAGCAACGCGTCGGGCCCCGGCCAGTCGGTGCCGACCGGCTCCATCGGGACGTGCAGCATCAGCTCGTGACCGGCCGCCCGCGCGGCTTCGGCCTGCTGCTCGAGCGCGCCGGCATAGGGCAGAAAGGCGAGGGTCAGCGGCGCTTTCAGCGTGTTGACGGCAGCCGTGTTGTGGCGGTTCAGGCCGAGATCGTCGATCACGATCGCGATCTCCGGCCGATCGTCGATGATCGGCGGCGTGACCGCGTTGCGCAGCCAGGTCGGCGCGCGCTCGTCGCGCTGGTCGGGCGCCTCGTGCGGCAACAGCTGGGCCACGCTCGAGTTGGCGGACGCGGCTCGAAGCGCGGTCGCGGTCGCGCTGACCGTGGCCGGCGTGCCGCGATCGTCGCCGTCGAGCGCCAGGTCGGCGGTCCGGAACAGGCCAGGCGTGCCGTCGGGCACGCCAATCGCCGGCATGGTCCTGGCGATCTGGGCGAGCCGGGCGCCCGCGGTCTCGGTCGGCATGGCCTCCGACACGCCTTCCACTTCGCCCTTGGCGGACACCGCCTTGCTCGCCTCCGTCACCAGCACGAGCCCGTCGCGGACCGCCTCGTCCCGGCCCTCGAAGCTCTCGTCGACGACCTGCAGGCTGCGCTCCCAAAGCCCGTGATGATCGATGTCGCCGCCCGGGGGTGGCGGCCACAGCAACCACAGCCCGACGGTCAGGGCGATCAGGCCGACCACCCCCTGCGCCGCATTGAAGCGGTGCTCGATCAAAGAGTGGCGTAGCTTCGACGACCAGCTCTTGCGCCGGCGGCTACGTCGACGTCGTGTGATCATGCGAGGAGCGCTTCCTTTCCAGAACCGGCTGTCACCGGCCGGATATCGAGGATCATAGCAGACAACGTCACGAGCGACACCAGCCCTATTCACGTCGATGCCGCTTTCCATCGATAGTGTGATCCGTCGACCACCAACCGGGTCGACGACCCGCCGCGGGAGCAGGTCCGGGATGATAACCTGAACGCGACGGTAAGGTTGCGTGGAATTCACCCATGCGTATCTCGGTGCAACGTTCAGGCGCCGCTCCGGTCGCCCGGCACCGCCGATCGGCGCAACTCGATCATCGACCGGCGCGCGCCCGGATTGCGACGGTCGAACCGAGACGCGGTCTCGGCCGGGCGCTTCCCCCCGGGCGCTTTCCCCCGGGCGCTTTCCCCTTGACGCCGTCGACCAGGCCGGGCTTTGGTGGCCGGCGCGCAATCCTGCACCCGAATGCCCGGCCGATGACCCTGCTGCTGCTCGATAACTACGATAGCTTCACCTACAACTTGTACCATTACTTGGGCGAGTTGGGCGCCGAGGTCACCGTGCGACGCAATGACACGCTGGGCGTGGCCGACGTGCTGGCGTTGCGGCCGGCTGCGATCGTCATCTCGCCCGGGCCGTGCGATCCCGACCGGGCCGGCATCTCGCTCGATCTGGTGCGCGCGGCGGCCGAGCTCTGCCCGATCCTCGGGGTCTGTCTCGGCCATCAGGCGATCGCGCAGGCGTTCGGCGGCCGGATCGTGCGGGCGCCGGACATCATGCATGGCAAGCTCAGCCCGATCGAGCACGCCGGTGACGGCCTGTTCGAGGGCCTGCCCTCACCCTTCATGGCGACCCGCTACCACTCTCTGGTCGCCGAGCCCGCGAGCCTGCCGGCCTGCCTGGCGGTGACCGCGCGCACCGCCGATGGCGTGATCATGGGCGTGGCGCACCGCACGCTGCCGATCTACGGCGTCCAGTTCCATCCGGAGAGCATCGAGACCGAGCACGGCCATCGGCTGCTGCGCAATTTCCTGGCCACGGTCGAGGTCAAGGTGGCGGCGTGAGCACGGCTCCCGATCGGATGAAGGCGCTGCTGGCGTTGGTCGCCAACGGCAAGTCGCTGGCCCTCGATCAGGCGCGCCAGGCGTTCGAGATCATGATGGCGGGCGACGCGACCCCGGCCCAGGTCGGGGGCTTCCTGATGGCGCTCCGGGTCCGTGGCGAGACCATCGACGAGCTGACCGGCGGCGCGCAGGCGTTGCGCGAGCGCATGGTCAGGGTCAACGCGCCGGACGACGCGCTCGACACCTGCGGCACCGGCGGCGACGCGTCCGGGACCTTCAACGTGTCGACCGCGGCGGCGCTGGTGGTCGCGGCCTGCGGCGTGCCGGTCGCCAAGCACGGCAACCGCGCCCTGTCGTCCAAGTCGGGCTCGGCCGACATTCTGGCGGCGCTCGGGGTCAACATCGACGCCGAGCCGGCCCGGGTCGAGCGGGCGATCCGCGAGGCCGGGATCGGCTTCATGATGGCGCCGCGCCACCATGGCGCGATGCGCCACGTCGCCGGCGCAAGGGTCGAGCTCGGCACGCGCACGATCTTCAACCTGCTCGGCCCGCTCGCCAACCCGGCAGGCGCGAAGCGCCAGCTGCTGGGGGTGTTCGCCAGCGACTGGGTCGAGCCGCTCGCCCGGGTGCTGGGCCAGCTCGGCGCCGAGCGCGCCTGGGTCGTGCATGGCTCCGACGGCCTCGACGAACTGACCACCACCGGCCCCTCCGAGGTCGCCGAGCTAAACGCCGGCCGGGTCCGGCTGTTCGAGGTCACGCCCGAGCAGGCCGGCCTGCCCCGGGCGCGGACCGAGGACCTGCGCGGCGCCGATGCCGAGACCAACGCCGACGCGTTGCGGGCGCTGCTCGACGGCGTGCGCGGGCCCTATCGCGACATCGTGCTGTTGAACAGCGCCGCCGCCCTGGTGGTCGCCGGGCGGGCGGAGGACCTGGCGGGCGGCGTCGGCCTCGCGGTCGAAGCGATCGACCGCGGCGCCGCCAAGGCGGTCCTGGCGAGACTGGTCGCGATCTCGGGCGAGACGCCGCCCGGTGGCTGACGTGCTGGCCGAGATCTGTGCAAGGCGGCGTCTGGCGGTCGCGCGCCAGAAGGCGCTGGTGCCGCTCGCCCAGCTCGAGCGCCGGCTCACCCTTCGCCCGCCGCGCGGCTTCGTCGCCGCGCTCGAGGCCAAAGTCGCGGACAAGCAATTCGGGCTGATCGCCGAGATCAAGAAGGCCTCGCCCAGCCGCGGGCTGATCCGGCCGGACTTCGATCCGCCGGCGATCGCGCAAGCCTATGCCGCCGGCGGCGCCGCCTGCCTGTCGGTCTTGACCGAGACCGAGCATTTCCAAGGCGCCGACAGTTATCTCGAGGCCGCACGGGCGGCCTCGAGCCTGCCGTGCCTGCGCAAGGACTTCATCCTCGAGCCCTATCAGGTGTTCGAGACGCGGGCGCTCGGCGCCGATTGCATGCTTTTGATCGTGGCCGCTCTCGAGGATCGCGAAGTTCAGGAACTCTCTAGCCTGGCCAATGAGTTGGACATGGATGTTCTGATCGAGGTGCACGACGGTGCCGAGCTCGATCGAGCGCTCCGGCTGGAGTCCCGGCTGATCGGGATCAACAACCGCAACCTCAAGACCTTGCAGGTGGATCTGGGGACCACCGAGCAGCTGGCGCCACGGGTGCCTTCGGATCGCCTGGTGGTCGCCGAGAGCGGCTTGCACGGACCACAGGATCTCGAGCGCATGGCGGCGGTGGGGGCCCGCTGCTTCCTGGTCGGCGAATCCCTGATGCGCCAGAGCGACGTCCGGCGTGCGACCGCGGCCCTGCTCGGTCTGCCGGTCGCGACATGAACGAGCTCAGCCATCTCGATGCGGCCGGCCACGCGGTCATGGTCGACGTCACCGCCAAGCCCGCGAGCGAGCGGATCGCGATCGCGTCGGCGCGGGTGCTGATGCAGCCGGAAACGCTCGCCCTGATCCAGGAGGGCGGGGTCGAGAAGGGCGACGTGCTCGCGGTCGCCCGGGTCGCCGGCATCATGGGTGCCAAGCGCACGCCCGACCTGATCCCGCTGTGTCACCCGCTCTCGCTGTCGGCGGTCCAGGTCGAGCTCGCCTGCCGGGCCGAGCCGCCCTCGGTCGAGATCACCGCGACCTGTCGCGTCCATGGCCCGACCGGGGTCGAGATGGAGGCGCTGTGCGCGGTCAGCACCGCGGCGCTGACGGTCTACGACATGTGCAAGGCGGTCGATCGCGGCATGCGCATCACCGACATCCGGCTGCGTCACAAGGCGGGCGGCCGGTCCGGATCGTTCACGGCCGGGTGATGCTCGCGGTCGAGGACGCGCTCGCCCGCATCACCGCGGCCTTCCGGCCTCAGCCTGCCGAGTGGGTGCATCTGGCCGCCGCCCATGGCCGGGTGCTGGCGCAAGATCTGGTCGCCCCGCGCGATCAGCCGCCCGGGGCAGTCTCGGCGATGGATGGCTATGCGATCCGAGCGGCGGATCTCTCCGGCGGCCAGGCCGAGCTCCGCCTGATCGGCAGCGCGCCGGCGGGCGGCCAATTCGAGGGCCAGGTCGGGCCGGGCGAGACCGTGCGCATCTTCACCGGCGGCCTGCTGCCGGCGGGGGCCGATGCCGTCGCGTTGCAGGAGAACGCGACCGCCGCGGGCGACCGGGTCCGGCTCGACGGCCGGGTCGAGCCCGGGACCTTCGTCCGTCCGGCCGGGCTCGACTTCCGGCAGGGCGAGCTGGCGCTGCCGGCGGGCCGGCGTCTTAGCGCCCGCGATCTCGGCTTCGCGGCCGCCCTCAACCAGGCCTGGCTGCCGGTCCGCCGTCAGCCGCGGATCGCGCTGCTGGCGACCGGCGACGAGCTGGTCATGCCGGGCCAGGCGCTCGCCCCGACCCAGATCGTCAATTCCAACAGCACAGCGCTCGCCGCCATGGTGACCGCCTGGGGCGGGCTCGCCTCGGACCTCGGGATCGCCCGGGACGAGCCGGCGGAGCTGGCTGCGATCGCCGATCAGCTGGCCGGCGCCGAGCTGCTGGTGACGCTCGGGGGCGCCTCGGTCGGCGAGCGCGATCTGGTGCAGAGCGTGCTCGGCGAGCGCGGCCTCGAGCTCGACTTCTGGCAGATCGCGATGCGCCCGGGCAAACCGTTGATGTTCGGTACGATCGGGGGCGTGCCGCTGCTCGGCCTGCCGGGCAATCCGGTGTCGGCAGGCGTGTGCGCGGTGCTGTTCGTGCGCGCGGCGATCGCCGTGCTGCTCGGGCTCGACCCGGCGCCGCCGGAGATCCCGGCCGTGCTCGGGCGGGCGCTCGGGCCGAACGACCGCCGCCAGGAATACCTGCGGGCGCGCGCCGAATGGGGCGCCGACGGCCGCCTGGTGGCGGTTCCGGCCGAGCTCCAGGACAGCTCGATGCTCGCGACCTTCGCGCGCGCCGACTGCCTGATCAAGCGGGCGCCGTTCGCGCCGGCGATGCCGGTCGGCACGCCGGTGTCGGTGCTACCGCTGGCGGCCGGCCCGATCGGGGTCTGAGCCGGCGTCTTCAGCACCGCACTGTGGCGCCCATGCAACCACGGCTCGGGTACAACCCTGTCAGAGGCTTGGAATGGAATTTTCGATCCCGTAGATTATGAATCAGGCGTATTGATGCGTTGACGATCTATGAGAACTTATGTAGAACAAACGCTCCGCGCGGCCTCAGAGGGGGAGGAAAGGTGCTCACTCAGCGCCAGCACCAGTTGCTCCAATTCATCCAGGGTTATCTGGGCAACCACGGCGTGCCGCCCTCGTTCGAAGAGATGCGCGACGCGCTCAAGCTGAAATCCAAGTCGGGCATCCACCGGCTGATCACCGGCCTGGAGGAGCGCGGCTACATCCGCCGCCTGCAGTACCGCGCGCGCGCGCTCGAGGTCATCCGTCTGCCGGCCAACTGGCGGGGTGATGTGGGCGTGCCGGACGCCGCCACGACCAACGTGGTCCAGGGGCATTTCGGCGCCCGGCCGGACCTTGCGGCCGAAGAAGGCGGGACGGTCAGCCTGCCGCTCTACGGGCGGATCGCCGCCGGCACGCCGATCGAGGCGCTGCGCGACCACACCACCCAGGTGGCGGTGCCGCCCCATCTCCTCGGCAGCAGCGGCGACCACTATGCCCTCGAGGTGGTCGGCGACTCGATGATCGAGGCGGGCATTCAGGACGGTGACATCGTGGTCATCGAGCGCCGGGACATGGCCGACAATGGCGACATCGTGGTCGCCATGATCGACGAGACCGAGGTCACGCTGAAGCGGATGCGGCGCAAGGGCGGCACGATTGCGCTCGAGGCCGCCAATCCGCAGTACGAGACGCGGATCTTCGGCGCCAACCGGGTCAAGGTCCAGGGCCGGCTGGTCGGCCTGATGCGCCGCTACTGACGCCAGGCTCAGTCCAGGGCCGCCAGCACCTCGGCCACCCGATCGGTGAAGACCGCCGCGACGCCCGCGGCGAGCAGCTCGCGGGCGCGGGCCGGGTCGTTGACCGTGTAGAGCAGCAGCGGTACGCCCGCAGCGAGCACCGCTGCCTGCTGCCGGGCGCTGAGCCGGCCTGCGTTCAAATGCAGCGTGCGGCAGCCATAGCGGGCGAGCCTGGCCCGCCAATGGACCGGCAGGCCGCCCGCGAGATAGCCGCGCCAGCATTCCGGGGCCAGGTCGAGGGCGACCGCGAGGCAGACGGGCTCGAAGCTCGAGATCAGCGGCGTCGGCAGGCCGCCCGGCCAGTGCCGGCGCAGCGCCAGGGCCGTGACCCGGGCGGTTTCCGCCTCGCGCCCCGGGCAGGGCTTGATCTCGACGTTGATCCCGAGACCGAGGTCGGCGCAAAGCGCCAAGGCCGCCTCCAGGGTCGGCACCGGCTCGCCACGGAATGCCGGATCGAACCAACCGCCGGCATCGAGTTTCTGCAACTCCTTGAACGTCGTCCGGGCGACCTCGCCGCGCCCGTTGGTGGTTCGCTCGAGACGCTCGTCGTGCATCAGGACCGGCACGCCGTCGCCCGTCAGCTTGACGTCGAACTCGACCCACTCGGCGCCGAGCTCCTTGGCCTTTCTCAGACTTCGCGAGCGTGTTCTCGGGCGCCGCCGCGGCCGCGCCCCGATGCCCGATCACCCGGGGGATGGCCAGCGCAGGTTGGGGGGCTCCTTGCATGCTTCGACCTAAAGGGATTAGGATTCTCAGGGTAGCATGAAGGCAAGGTGAGTTAACCCGTGGGTCGGTCCCAGTGATTTCGAGCGGGGCGATTTCGAGACCGGCGCTTCATTCTCTTCAGGCCGCCGTGGCTCGCGCTCGCGGCGCTGCTCGTGGCCACGGGCATCGCCGCGGGCCTTGTGGCGGCGCCGCGGCCAAACCCATTCGAGCCCGTCCGCCGCCTCAGCCTCGATTGGCTGGCCTGCCCGGTCGAGACCAACGCCTTCCTCCGGCTGCTGATTCGAATCCAACCGGCTCGCGGGTGGTTGCGGGAATGCCAGGCCGCTCGCAGTCCTGGGCAGGTGAGTGCGCCGCCAGCCTTGCCCGCGGGCGCGAATGTAGGCAGAACTGCGCCCGCCGGGCGACCCGCCCGGCGTCTCGAGCCGAGGAGAGGGATGATGCGCCTCAACGTCTGCCAGTTCGCGCTTCTGGTGCTCGCGGCGACGCTCACGGCCTGTACGAGCGGTGGACCTTCGTCGGCGCCGGCGGGGTCCCACAACCAGCCCGAGGCCGGCATGGCCGCGCCGAAGGCGCCCGGCACCATCCATATCGGCACGGCCGGCGTCACCGGCGTCTACTACCCGGCCGGCAGTGCCGTCTGCCGCGTCGCCAATCCGACCCTCAACCAGAACGGCTTGAGCTGCGAGGCGGTCAGCACCGAGGGCTCGGTCGCCAACATCGAAGGCCTGCGTTCGAGCGAGCTCGACATGGCGATCGTCCAGAGCGATCTGCAGTTCGAGGCCTACCACGGCAGCGGGCCGTTCGCCTCCGCGGGCGCTTTTCCCGAGCTGCGCGCCGTGTTCGCGCTTTACCCGGAGCCGTTCACCGTCGTCGCGCGCAGCGATTCGGGCATCCGGACCTTCGATGACCTGAAGGGCAAGCGGGTCAACATCGGCAACCCCGGCTCGGGCCAGCGCGCGACCATGGAGCAGCTGATGCAGGCCAAGGGCTGGACCATCAAGGACTTCGCCTACGTCTCGGAGCTGGACTCGACCCAGCAGGCCGATGCGCTGGCCGCCAACCAGGTCGACGCCATCGTGTTCACGGTCGGCCACCCCTCGGGCGCGATCCTCGGTGCGACCAAGGCGGTGAGCGCCCGGCTGATCCCGGTCACGGGACCCGAGGTCGACCGGCTGATCGCGGCCAACCCTTACTACTCCAAGGCGGTCATCCCCGGCGGCTTCTATCGCGGCACCGATACCGACACCGAGACCTTCGGCGTGCGCGCGACCCTGGTGACCTCGAGCGCCATGCCCGACGAAGAGGTCTATGAGGTGGTCCAGTCGGTGTTCGAGAACTTCGATCACTTCAAGAAGCTGCACTCCGCCCTGGCCCGGCTCAACAAGCAGGACATGGTCAAGGCGTCGCTCTCGGCGCCGCTCCATCCGGGCGCGGAGCGCTACTACAAGCAGGCCGGGCTGATGTGATCGCGCCGGAGCCCGCGGTTATCGAGGGGCTCTTCAAGCCGCGCTCGCCCAATGGCAGGATCGCAGTGAGCGGGCGGGCGCACCCGATGCCCCGGGGGGAGAGCCAGAAGGCGGGACGATGAGCGGACCACTGCAGGTGATCGGCGGCGGGCTTGCCGGCAGCGAGGCGGCCTGGCAGGCGGCGCGCGCCGGCGTTCGGGTCGTGCTCCACGAGATGCGCCCGCTGCGCACGACTGAGGCGCACAAGACCGGGACGCTCGCCGAGCTGGTCTGCTCCAACTCGTTCCGCTCGGACGACGCGCTCAACAACGCGGTCGGCCTCCTGCACGCGGAGATGCGCCGTCTGGGCTCGCTGATCATGGCTGCGGGTGACGCCCACAAGCTGCCGGCGGGGGGGGCACTCGCGGTCGACCGGGACGGCTTTGCCGCGGCGGTCGAGGCGGCGCTCGAGGCGGAGCCGCGGATCGAGATCCGGCGCGAAGAGGTGCCGGACCTGCCCGACTCCTCGTGGGGCCGGGTGATCGTCGCGACCGGGCCCCTGACCTCGCCGGGCCTCGCCGAATCGATCCGCGCGGTGACCGGCGAGGCCGCGCTCGCCTTCTTCGACGCGATCGCGCCGATCGTCCATCGCGACACGATCGACCTCGAGGTCGCCTGGTTCCAGTCGCGCTACGACAAGACGGGCCCCGGCGGCGGCGGCGCCGACTACGTCAACTGCCCGCTCGATCGCGCGCAATACCAGGCCTTCGTCGCGGCCCTGCTCGCGGGCGAGAAGCACAGCTTCAAGGACTGGGAGGCGAGCACACCTTATTTCGAGGGCTGCCTGCCGATCGAGGTCATGGCCGAGCGTGGCCCGGAGACCCTTCGCTTCGGGCCGATGAAGCCGGTCGGGCTGGTCGAGCCGCGGACCGGCCAGAGGCCCTATGCGGTCGTGCAGCTGCGCCAGGACAACGCGCTCGGGACGCTGTTCAACATGGTCGGTTTTCAGACCAAGCTCACCTGGGGCGAGCAGCGGCGGATCTTCCGGACGATCCCGGGCCTGGAGCGGGCCGAGTTCGCGCGCCTCGGCGGCCTGCACCGCAACACCTTCATCAACAGCCCGCGCCTCCTGGACCCCGAGCTTCGTCTCAAGGCCCGGCCGCACATCCGCTTCGCCGGCCAGATCACCGGCGTCGAGGGCTACGTCGAGAGCGCCGCGATCGGAATTCTGGCAGGCCGGTTCGCGGCCGCCGAGACCAGGGGCCTGACGCTTGCGGCGCCACCGGCGACCACGGCGCTCGGCGCCCTGCTCGGCCACATCACCGGCGGCGCCGCGGCCGAGACCTTCCAGCCGATGAACGTCAACTTCGGCCTGTTGCCGCCGCTCGGGCGGGCGGTCAAGCGAGCCGAGCGCAAGCCGGCGCTGGCCCGGCGCGCGCTCGCCGATCTGGAAGCCTGGCTCGGTTCCCAGGCCGAAGCAGCATGAGGACCCGATGAGCAGCGACCCCGCCGCGCAGTTCCCCGCCAATCCCGACCAGGCCGCGTATTGGAACACGGCCCGGGGCGAGCAATGGGTGATCCACCAGGCGGCGCTCGATGCCAGGCTCGCGCTGGTCGGCGCGGCGCTGCTCGACCGCGCGGCGGCGCGCCCGGGCGAGCGGGTGGTCGACGTCGGCTGCGGCACCGGTGCCACGACCTTGGAGGTGGCCGAGCAGGTCGGTGCCCGCGGCTCGGTCCTGGCGGTCGACATCTCGGAGCCGATGCTGGCGCTGGCGCAGCATCGCAGCGCCGAACGCGGCCACGAGCACGTGCGCTTTCTGCACGCCGACGGCCAGAGCCACGACTTCGACGCGGCCGCCTACGACCTCCTGCTGTCGCGCTTCGGCGTGATGTTCTTCAGCGATCCGGTCGCGGCTTTCGGCAACCTCAAGCGCGCGTTACGCGTAGGCGGCCGGCTGGCGTTCGTCTGTTGGGGCCCGCTCGAGGACAATCCCTCGTTTGCGCTGCCGCTCGCGGTCGGCGTGCGCTGGCTTGGCCCCCCCGAGCCGCAGCCGCCGCGGGCACCCGGCCCGCTCGCGTTCGCCGAGACCGGCTACATCGAGGAGATCCTGACCGCGGCGGGTTTCGCCGAACTCCGAATCGAGACCGCCACGACCGACCTGCCCGGTGCTGCGACCGCCGAGGAGGAAGCGGCCTTCGCCTGCGAGGTCGGCCCGCTCACGCGGCTGATCCAGACGCGCCCGCCCGATCCGGCGACCCGGCAATCCCTGGTCGAGGAAATCGCCACCCGCCTGCGGCCCTATCAGAGCGTCGCCGGCGTTCGGCTGCCGGCAATGCTCCACTACGTCATGGCAACCCGGCCCTGATGGGCGGGCTCAGGGGTCGCGGTCGCCTTTGTCGTCGATTCGCGGCTGCGGTGGCAGGCGGCTCGACCTCTTGTGCTCGACCATGACGTGGCGCACCATCGGTCGGTCGTAGCCTTTGGTGCGCTCGGCGACGGTCTGGACGCTCGCCTTGAGCTCGGCCAGCGCCTGCGCGCTGGCCTTGGAGTCGGCGAGCGCCAGGATGCTCGCTTTGAGCTCCGCGAGCTGCTTCAGAATCGTCGCGACATCGGCCTTGGTCGCCGGCGGCGGTGAGGGGTGCAGCGCCGCCTCGGCGGCCTGTCCGAGGGCCTGATCCACCCATTCGCCGATGACCATTTCGGCCTCGGCGGCCGCCTCGCGCACGGCATCGCGGGTCGCCTCGTGCACGCCCTTGATGGTCCAACTTGCGCTGCCGGCGCTGGCCGGCTTCCAGGCGGGTAGGGCCATGCGGGCCTTCCTATCTGTTTGCCCGTTACAAGCACCACCCCGGGCCGGCGTCAAGGCGTGGATGATTTTTTGCACAAACAGGCGGTTTTGCGACGTTGGCGGGGAGCCGCTCAGCAGCTACGCTCGACCTTCGCTCGCCTCCGGGGCGTCCCAGCCCACGGCAAAGCGCGACCGGTTGCGCTGGATGAATTCCTCGAGCTCGGACCAGCCCAGGGGCTCCGGCTCGAGCGGTTCCCGGATCTGCGGGAGGGCAGCATGATAGCGCGCGAAGGTCGCGAAATCGCGCGGGTAGCTGTTCTCGTCGACGCCGAGAAACGCGCCGCGCCGGCGGGCCCGAGCGAGCAGCGAGCGCCAGCGGTCGATCGCCGCGAGGCCGATGCTTTGGGTGCCGTGGGCGAACAGCATCATCAGGATCTCATCGTAGGGCTCGGCGTGGTTCAGGTAGCGCTCGAGGCAAGCGGCCGATGGTTCGGTATTGAAGGTCAGCCAGAAGGGCACCGCGCCGGCGCGGAGCGCCCAGAGCGGCGCCATCAGGACGAAGGATTCGACCAGCAGCCGCCCGGCGGGCAGGCCGCGCGCCCGCAGGCGCGCCCGGTAGAGCTCGGCGACCAGGGGGCTCAGGTGCTCCGGATCGTCGAAGGTCAGGCGTCCGATGCGGTAGCCGCGTTCGCGGGCAATCCGCTCGACGTCGGTGCGCAGCGGCGCCGCGAAGCCCCATTCGGCTTCCGGCCACTCGCCGTCGGGCTCGGGCGGGTCCCAGCTCCGGCGCTTCGAGCCGTAGCGCTCGAGGAACCCGGCGACCCGCACGCTGCCCTCGAAATACTCCTCCGGTTCGAGGCCGCCGACCGCGCCGAACTGGAAGAGGTGGCGATCGCCGACCCGGGTGGCCGGCCAGCAGCGTGAGCACTCCGAGAGCAGGATCAGGCCGCCCGGCGCCAGGTTGTCCGCGAGGAAGCGCTCGAAGGTCGGGCCCAGGCGCAGTCGTTTGATCCGGAAGTAGGTCATGTGCCGGACCATCAGCTGATCCTGATTGGGGTCGTGCATGTGATGCAGCTGCAGGTCGGGGTTCGCCTCGAGCAGCGCGCGCCCGAGCGGTGCGCCCTCGGCCATGCTGCGGCGCGGGTCGTCCGCTCGAACGCCGGTCTGGCGCACCGGCACGAGGAAGGTCTGCGGCAACCAGGGTATCCCGAGCGCCGCGCACAGATGGACCAGCGCGCCGCTCGACGAGCCGATCGCGACCGCCGGGTAGCGGCGCGCGGGATAGGCGCCGACCACCCAGCGGGCAATCTCCTCGGCGTCGACCTCACCGATCCGTCCCGGCGGGATCGCCTCGGCCCAGCCGCTCCAGGCGTAGATCGCTTCCCGGACGCGCCGCGGCAGCACGCCGGTCGCGAGCACGGGCGGCCGTAGCCAGGCCGGCATGCCGAGGTTGGCGAAACCCTCGCCGTGCAGGCAGGCGGACAGCGCCCGCAGCATGGCCGAGGCGGAATCGAAATCGGCGATGTAGCGGGGTGCCGGTGGTCTCATACCGTCGGGCCCGTGCCGCCGGCGGCGGGCGCCGGCTCGAGCAGGAAGCGGCGGACGACCTCGGCGCAGGCGCGGGGAGCGAAGTAGACCACCGTGTGGGCCGCATCCGGGATCGTCGCCAGGCGCCCCTCGGGCAGCAGACGCACGACTTCCTCCGCCCACCGCTGCGGCACCATCGGATCGTGCTCGCCGCGCACCACCAGCGTCGGCACCCGCACCTGCGGCAGCTTCTCCTCGATCGCATCGCGCAGCAGGTAGCGCCCGGTCGCGATCGCCCGCGCCAGCCCCGCCTGCCAATAGTCGCGTGCCATGTTCTTGCTGATCGGCGGCTCGAAGCGCGAGTTGCGCAACCACTGATGCAGCTGACCGACCAGCGTGCGCGCCGCGGGATCGGTGGTCGGCCCCTGCAGGATCAGATGGCTCAGGCGCCCGGAATTCGCGAGCGCGCCCTCGACCGCGACCTGGCAGCCGAAGGAGTTGGCGAGCAGCGCCACGGGATCCAGGTCCATCGCCGCCAGCCAGTCTGCGAGTGCGGCCGCGAGCCCGGGCACGTCGAGCGCCCGCCGCGGGCCGGCGCTGTCGCCGAAACCGGGCAGGTCCGGCGCAAAGGTGCGGAAATCCGCCGCCAGATACTCGGCCGTCGGCAGCATGTACGAGCCCGCATGCACGAAGCCGTGCACGAGCACCACCGCCGGCCGCCCCGCCGGTACGTCGCCTTCGGAGACGCGGAAGAACATCGGCCGGCCGTTCACCTTGATCGTGCGCGATCTGATCGCACCTCGGACGGGCGTCATCCACGTTCCCAGGGCTCTGGCAGCTGGCGGAGAAACGGTCGGCGGCTGGCTTCGGTTCCGGGATCCCCGGCGCGGGTCGATCTCAGCGGTCGGCCGGCCCTCACGCCTCCCGCGCCAGCCGCTGGAGGGCGTCGGGCTGAAGGCTGAGGGTCACGACCGGCTCCTCGCGGGCACCGATCCGGCGGTAGAAGGCCCGGCCCACCTGGTTGCGCTCGAGCGCGTTCCAGAACAGGTAACGGCCACCGTCGACCTCGCAGGCGCGCGCGACCGCCGCCATCAGCGCGCGCCCGATGCCGCGTCGGCGCGCCTCCGGCAGGACGTAGAGGTCCTGCAGGTAGAAACCCTTGGCGCCGGAGTCGGTGTCGTAGCTCGGGTAGAACAGCGCATAGCCGAGCACCCGCTCCCCGTCCTCGGCGAGCACGGTCTGAAACCGCGGCCGGGCACCGAAGCCCAGGCTACGGAAGCCATCGACGGTCATGGCGCCTGGAAGATTGCCGTCCTCGACATTGAGCTGATGCACCAGCGCGACGATTGGCCGGGCGTCGTCTGGGGTCGCGGCGCGGATCGTCCAGGTCATCGGTCGAGCCAGGCTTTGAGGGCTGGCCGCGTCAGTCGAGAAAGCGGCCGAGGCGGACCGCGGTCAGCCCGGGCCCGAGCCGCCGGGACGGCATGATCAGCACGCAATCGTCATAGGGCGTGCGCACCGGCCGGGCGCCGTCGTGACCGATCACCGTGCCCCGCCTGGGCACCACCTCGAGACCCTGGAAGTCTTCGGTGAACCGGAACGGTCCGCCGTTCACGGTCACGGCATGGGTGACCTCGATCAGCCGTTGCGGCCCCGGCTCCGCGCCGGCGCCAAGCCGCTCGAGCGCTTCGGGCGCGATCAGGCTCTGCGCGGCGAGGAAGTGTCTGCAGGTGGCGATCGCGACCTCGACGCTGCTCGCTGCCCAATGCTGGCCACACTCGACCAGCATCGCCGCACAGGGGCTCGAAGGATCGGCGAAGGCGCCGAAGTCGCGCATCCGGGGGCCGCCCTGATGGCCGGCATCGGCGATCACCAGGCCAGGATAGCCGATCGCCTGCGCGAGCCGGCGGCCCTTGGCGGTAAGACCGGACAGCAGCAGCGGCGGCGCCGGGAGCTGCATCGAGTGCAGATCGAGCAGGGCGTCGGCGCTCTCGATCAGGGGCCGGATTTCTCTCGCGCGCGTGAGCTCGACCGAGTCGCGCGGGCCGTCCAGGGTCGCCGGATCCCAGACCCGGTTGAGGTCCTCGTCGAGATATCGGCTGGCCTTCGGTTGGTCGGGGTCGAAGCGCCCGAAGGCGGCGACGTTGACGAACGCGAGCGACAGGCGGCCGCGTCGCGGTCGGATGCCGCGCTCGAACAGCTCGACCAGCGCGAGCGCGCCGCAGAGCTCGTTGCCGTGGACCAGCGCCGTGATCACCGCGTGCGGCCCGGCCTGGCCGCTCTCGAAGGTGGTGACGTAGGGGATGCCGGTGTTGCCCTGCCGGTAGGCGCTGAGGTCCGGCGCCGCGATCTCGACCGGAGGCTCGGGCATCAGGCCGCCGCCCGCTCGACCAGCCGACGGAGAAAATCGGCGCAGCGCTCGAGCTCGGCCAGCTCGACGTACTCGTCCGGCTTGTGCGCGACCGTCATGTCGCCCGGGCCGCAGACGACGCTCGCGATGCCGCGGGCGGCGAACAGGCCGGCCTCGGTGCCGAACGCGACCTTGGCAGGCGGTCCGCCGCCCGCGAGCGCCGCGCAGAGGTGCTCGATCGCCGACCGGCCGGTGCCGCCCAGCGCCGGATAGCTCATCAGCTCCCGCCATTCGATCGCCGCCTCGGGATGGCGGGCGCGCATCTCGGGCACGAGCTCGGCCTCGGCGAAGGCCTGGACCTCGGTCAGCAGCGCCGCCGGGTCCTGGCCCGGCAGCGTCCGGAACTCGAACTCGAAGCGGCAGCCGGCGGGCACGATGTTGAGCGCGGTGCCGCCGCCGACGACGCCGGTGGTGACCGTGCAGTGCGGCGGATCGAAGCCCGTCTCGAAGGGGCCCGCCGCCCGGAACTCGAGGTTCCGCCGGCGCAGGCGGACGATGATCTCGGCCGCGATCTCGATCGCGTTGACCCCCAGATGATTGAGCGCCGAATGGCTGGCCAGGCCGGTCACGATGCATTCATAGCCGGCCTTGCCCTTGTGGCCGTTGGCGACCCGCATCGCGGTCGGCTCGCCGACCACGCAGCCGAAGGGCAACGCCGGCAGATGCGAGGCCAGATGATCGAGCAGGCGGGGCACCCCCTTGCAGCCGACCTCCTCGTCGTAGCTGAGCGCAAGGTGGACCGGCGTCCGCAGCCGTCGTTCGACGAGCTCCGGCACCAGCGCCAGCACGGTCGCGACGAAGCCCTTCATGTCGGCGGTGCCGCGGCCGTACAGACGGCCGTCCCGCTCGGTGCAGACGAAGGGATTGCTCGACCAGTCCTGGCCGTCGACCGGCACGACGTCGGTATGGCCGGACAGCACCAGGCCGGGCCGCTCCGCGGGCCCGATCGTGGCGAGCAGATTGGCCTTGCCGCCGCGGTCGTCGAACACCAGCTCCGAGGCGATTCCCAGCCGGTCGAGGTAGTCGCGCACGAACTCGATCAGCGCGAGGTTGGAGTTCCGGCTGGTGGTGTCGAAACCGACCAGCCGCGCCAGCATTTCGGATGGGGTCAAGGGGCTCGCTCGGGTCAGAGGATGCTCGAAGGCGGCGACCGCCGACCAAATATAGACCGCGTCCGGCGGGCTGTCATGCCCTGCGCGCGCGGCGCCTGCGTCCGGCCGGGTCGTCACGCCGCTCGCCGCAGGGACGATCGAGCTCATATCTTGATCCGCCACTAAAGAGGGGGGACGCTCTTGCGCTGGAGATTGATCACGCTGGCCGGCTTGGCCGGCAGCCTGCTGCTCGCCCGGGCGGCGGCCGAGGAGGTTGGCAGCTTCACCAACGACTGGACCGGCAACGGCATCGTGGTCGAGGCGATCGCCGACCCCAAGATCGCGGGCGTCACCTGTCACATCGCCCGCTTCGAGCGGGGCTTCCTCGACAAGCTGACCCAGGGCAACTGGTTCGAGGACCCGTCCAACGCCTCGATCGCCTGCCGCCAGACCGGCCCGATCGTGATCGGCGACATCGAGCGCGACGAGCAGGGCGAGGAGGTGTTCAGCCAGCGCCTGAGCCTGATCTTCAAGTCGCTGGCGGTGCGCCGCATCTACGATCAGCGGAACAACACCCTGGTCTACGTCGTTTACTCACGTCAGGTGAAAGAGGGCAGCGCCAAGATGGCGATCAGCACGGTGGCGCTCCGGGGCGCCGACGTCACCTGGCAGAAATGAACGGGCAGGCCCGCCGACCGCGCCTGCAGTTGCGTGTCGGCAGGCTCAGCGCCTAGGCTGCGATCGCGTCGCAGAGGAGGAACCATGGACGCGCGGACCCATTCGGTGACGCTGGCGGGCGCGGCGCTCAAGCATCGCTGTCATGCCTGCGCCTTCTTCCATGATCGCGAGGAGGAGTACCGGCTGCTGCTGCCGTTCGTGAAGGAGGGCTTCGAGCAGCATGACAAGATCTTCCAGATCGTCGATGGCCGCCATCGCGACGAGCGGCGCCGGCGGCTGGGCACGCTCGGCATCGACGTGGCGGCGGGCGAGCGCTCCGGCCAGATCGAGGTCCGGCCGTGGGAGGACGCGCATCTGCGCGGCGGCCGCTTCGACCAGTATGCCATGCTGGCGCTGGTCGAGGGGGTCCTCGGCAAGGGCAGGGAGCAGTTCGGCCTGACCCGCTTCTGGGCGAACATGGAGTGGTCGCTCGAGGACTTCCCCGGCCGCGACGACATCGTCGAATACGAGAGCCGGCTGAACCGCGTGATCGAGCGCTTCGAGGACGTCGTGATCTGCACCTACGATCTCAACCGGTTCAGTGCCACGGTGGTGATGGACATCCTGCGCACCCATCCCCAGGTGATCGTCGGTGGCATCCTCCAGGAGAACCCGTTCTACGTTCCGCCCGAGCAGCTCTTGAAGGAACTGCAGGCGCGGAGCGCTTCCTTTCAGTAAGCGTCGCCACTGCGCGGGCAAGGAATCGATCGAACGTGAGCCGCGCTGAACCGGGTTGAGCGAGTTGCCAACGGTTCAAGCCATAGCGGAAGACCCGCAAGAGTTGCACCGGAGCCTGCGTGATCTGGTGGCGGTGTCCATGCTGCCCGCGATCTGGATGAAGTACGACGCCGGCGACATCGCGGAGAGCGTCACCGAGGTCCTGGTGCGGATGCTCGACCTCGAGTTCGCCTATCTGACGCTACGCTGGCACACCGATCAGCCGGGCATCGACGTGGTCCGGACCAGGCGGCGCACCGCGGGCGAGCGCGAGGCGGCGATCCGCGACGGCCTGGCGGCGTGGCTGGGCCGGCCCGCGCCGAGCGAGGTCGTCGAGCTCGCCAATCCGGTCGGCGCCGGTTCGGTCCGGGCGGTGTTCCATCCGGTCGCCGTCGCTGCCGACGCGATGCTGGTGACCGCCTCGCGCCACGCCGACTTCCCGACCGCGGCCCAGCAGCTGCTGCTCAAGGTGGTCGCCAATCAGGCGGCGATCGCGATCCGCAGGGGCGAGGCCGAGCAGGCGTTGCAGCGCCTGAACGAGACGCTCGAGCAGCGGGTCGCGGCCGAGACCGGGGAGCGCATGAAGGTCGAGGAGGCGTTCCGCCAGGCCCAGAAGATGGAGGCGATCGGCCAGCTCACCGGCGGCATCGCCCACGACTTCAACAATCTGCTGATGGCCGTGCTCGGCAACCTGAATCTGTTGGCCAAGCGACTGGCCGGCGACCCCGAGAGCCAGCGGCTGATCGACAGCACGCTCGAGGCGGCCGAGCGCGGCGCCTCGCTCACCCAGCGGCTCCTGGCCTTCGCCCGGCGGCAGGACCTGAGGCCGGTCGCGGTCGACGTCGCGGCGCTGGTCGGCGACATGCTCGACATGCTGCGCCGGGCGGTCGGTCCGATGATCCGGATCGAGACCGACTTCGCGCCCGACCTCTGGCCGGCCCGGGTCGATCCCAATCAGCTCGAGCTGGCGCTGCTCAATCTGGCGGTCAACGCCCGCGACGCCATGCCGAAGGGCGGCTGGCTCCGGCTCGGCGTGCACAACGCGACGGTCGCCGCCGGTTCTGGCAGCGCGCTCCTGGCGGGCGATTATCTCTGCCTCGCGGTCACCGACACCGGCGTGGGCATGGACGAGACGACGCTCGCTCGCGCCCGCGACCCGTTCTTCACCACCAAAGAGCTCGGCAAGGGCACCGGCCTCGGCCTGTCGATGGTCGATGGCATGGCCGCGCAGCTGGGGGGCGCCTTGCGGCTCGCGAGCCGCTCGGGGACCGGCACGACGGCCGAGCTGTGGCTGCCGCGCGCCCAAGGAACACCAGCGACCGTCGACACCAGCGCGGCGCTGCCGTCGCCCCGGTCGCGCCCCTGCACGGTCCTGCTGGTCGAGGACGACGCGCTGACCAGCATGGCCACGGCCGACATCCTGAAGGACCTCGGCCATCGGGTGCTGGAGGCGTCGTCGGCCAGCAAGGCGCTCCAGATCCTGCGGGCCGGCACCGCGATCGACATCGTCGTGACCGATCAGGCGATGCCGGGCATGACCGGCACCCAGCTTGCCGCCGAGATCCGGGCCGCCTGGCCCGATCTGCCGGTGATTCTGGCGACCGGTTACGCCGAGCTGCCGAGCGACGGCGGGCCCGAATTGCCGCGCCTCGACAAGCCCTACGGCCAGGACAGCCTGGCGGCCGTGATCGCGCGCCTGGTGGGGGGCAAGCGGGCGCGGTCGTCTTCTTGAGGGCCGCTCAGAACCGCCCGAGGGTGTGGCGCCAGAGCAGGTGGAGCGGGGCGAGCGGCGCGCGGCGTTGCGGCGGGACCGCCGACCGGGTCCGGCACAGGCGGCGCAGGTGCTCGCCGGCCAGAGTGCCCGGCAGCAGGGCCGCGAGCGCTGCGGTCGGAACCGCCCGCCGCTCCGCCCGGGCCATCCGCAAATGCTCCAGACCGCGCAGGGCGATCCCGTTGAGGACCGGCGCGAGGCGTTCGCCCGCCTCGGTGGCGCGCTCGGGATCGATGCCGTGCCGCACCAGCTCGGCGGTTGGAAGGAGCAGGCGGCCGTGGCGCCGATCGGGCGCCGGAGACCGCAGCCGATCCGCGAGGCCGACCACCAGACCGACCTTGCGCCCGACCTCGAGCGCCGGCGCATCGCTCGCGCCGAGCAGGATCAGCGCCGCCTGG
This sequence comes from uncultured Alphaproteobacteria bacterium, assembly GCA_963757395.1. Taxonomy (GTDB): domain Bacteria; phylum Pseudomonadota; class Alphaproteobacteria; order Geminicoccales; family Geminicoccaceae; genus DATAOG01. Next base: position 45,385 of record CAVWRK010000013.1, on the reverse strand, counting down.
GTGATGGCGGCGCTGCTGCCCTCGAGCTCCCGCTCGAGCGCGTTCAGATCGGCGGGCGGCGGATCTTCCAGCTCGCGCTCGCGGGCATCGAGCGCCGCATCCAGGCGGGCGCGGCAGCCGGGGGCGGCGCCCAGCACGGCCGGGAGGGCTTCGGCGACCGGATGGGCCGGGGGCCGACCGCCCGCGATCGCATCGAGCGCATCGCGCCACCACTGCAAGCGGATCAGACCGGCCATCGGCTGACTGACCAGGTCGCGGACCTTGCCGATCTCGTGATCGAAGGCGTAGAGCGCGAACAGCGCTTCGCGGGCCTCGGCGGGTGCGAACAGGGTCGCGAGATAGCGGTCCGGCGCCCCCGTCCGGACCAACTCGGCGCAGGAGGAGAGCTGGCGGTCGAGCGGCTGAGCCAAGGGTCAGCGCCCCATTGCCGCGAGCGCTACCAGAAGACGCTCACGTGATAGCTGGCCCGGTCATTCGTAACAATCGTCAACCCCTCGATCCGGCTCTACCTCGCCGCCCTGAGGCAGTCTCAACTTGCTCTTGGCAGCCTTGATGCCGACCTCCCAAGCCGTCGCCCCGCTGACGAAGATCGTATTGCTCGTGGCTTCGATTGCAGCACGGGCGGGCGCGGACGGCCTCGTATCATCCAATACCCACCCCAGCAGAATATGGGTATCGAGCAGCAGCCTCACGGCCGCTCGGATCCCGGCGAATCGTCGTCCTCAGGGAAGATCGGACCATTGTAGAATGCATCCAGAATGTCGTCGGGCGGCGGCTCGAAAAAGCTGTCAGGCACGGTGAACAGTCCCTTGAGCGCCCCGGGCTTGCGCGGCGCCGGCGCCTGCGCGACCGGGACCAGGCGGACCGCCGGCTTGCCGCGCCGGGTGATCACGATGTCCTCGCCGGCCAGGGCGCGCTCGATCAGGCGGGAGAACTCCGCCCGGGCATTGTAAACGCTGATGCTGGCCATGGCTCACCTCGAGCGGCTCTAGATAAGGTGATTTGCCTGGCTATAGCTGGACAAGCTCAGGCCAGGATCACCAGGTCGAGCGCGGCATCGACGCCGGCGACCCGGCACCCGGAGCGGGGCTCGTGGCCGGCCGTGGGACGATAGTCCTGGGCCAGCGCCAGCTCGTAGGTCGCGGCCGGGCAGATCGCCCGGGCCCGCTCCTCCTTGGTGTGCTTCTCGAGCTTGGCGACGAGGTTCACCGGGTCGCCGATCACCGTGTACTCGAGCCGGGTGTGATCGCCGATCGTGCCGAACATGACCGGTCCGGTCGCGACCGCGGCGCCGACCCGGGGTGCCGGCAGGCCGGCCGAGCGGCGCTCCTCGGCCCAGGTCGCGGTCGCCTCGAGCAGGTCCTCGACCGCGCCCAGCGCGTCGGCCGCGAAGCTCGTGCTCGGACGGGTCGCGCCGAAGCTCGCGAGGATGCCATCGCCCATGAACTTGTCGATGCTGCCACCACGGGCGGTGATCGCCGCGACCACCCGCGACTGATACTCGGACAGCAGCAGCATCACCTCGCGCGGCGCCAGGCTATGGGTCAGCGGCGTGAAGCCGCGCAGATCGACCATCAGGATCGCGGCCTCGCGCAGCTCCGCCTGGCCGGGCTCGAGGGCGATGTCGCTGTCCCGGATGCGGCCGGCGACCTCGGGCGCGAAGAACCGCGACAGCTCGGCGGCCGCGAGCTGGTCGGCGACCGCCCGGAACAGGAGCTTGCGCGCCCGCAGCAGGCCGATCGCGAGGATCAACGTCACCATCAGCAGCGACACGACCTTGTCGAACTCGGCGCCGAGCAGGATCTGGTAGGAGGTCGCGTAGGTCGCAAAGCTGTGGGTGATCTCGGCGCCGCCTTCGGCGATCACGGCGTAGGCGACCAGGCACAGCCAGCCGGTCGCGGCGCTGAGGCCGGCGAGGATCACCAGCCAGGGCTCGAGGCGGAGCGTCCGGAGCGCGATCAGGATGAAGGCGTACATCAGCGTCGGCGCCTTCAGATAGATCGCCGGCGGTTGCTCGTACTGCAGATAGAAGCTCCAGATCGTGACCATCAGCATCGTGATGTCGACGATCACCGACAGCGCCAGGAACCAGGGCTTGAGGCGGCGCTGCCAGGCGAGCCACAGACGGACCAGCGTGAACGCGGCGTACACGGTCAAGGTCACCGGCACCGGCTCGAACGGCACGCTCGGCGGAAACGCCTTGGGCGTCAGCGTGTACAGGATCGCGAAGGTCACGATCGCCAGCAGCTGCAGGAACGTGACCAGGATCTCGCTGCTCTGCTGCTCCTCCAGGATCGCGCCCTGAACGCGCTCGGGCAGGCGGCTCGGCAGCGGCGGCCCGAACACGAAGCTGCGGGCGCGGACCAGCGGGCGGGCGGGCTCGGCGGTCGCGATCTCGGTGCTCATCTCATGTCACTGCTCGTCTGTGTGCGCGTATTGGTACTCGGGGGCATCGACCAAGGCGAACTCCGCGTGCGGACCGGTCGCGACCGGAGCTCGCGCCGGAGCGCCACCGTCAGCACTGGCCGCAGCGTTGGATGTGGTTGCCGGCCCGCCCGGCGGCAGCCGACTCGTGGCCGCGATCAAGCGAATGTGCACGCCTTTGACCGCGCGCGGATGGCGGGCCCGGGCGGCGCGGTCAGCGCGCGGTCCAGGCGCCGTCGACCGGCAGCGCCGCGCCGGTGATCGAGCGGCCGGCCTCGGTGCAGAGGAAGACCGCGAGCGCGCCAAGTTCGGAGATCTCGACGAAACGCTGGCTGGGCTGGGCGGCGAGGATGATCTCCTTGATCACCTGCTCGCGCGGCAGGCCGTGCGCCTTGGCCTGCTCGTCGATCTGGCCCTCGACCAGGGGCGTGCGCACATAGCCCGGGCAGATCGCGTTGCAGGTGATGTTCAGGGTCGCGGTCTCGAGCGCCACGACCTTGGTCAGGCCGACCACGCCATGTTTGGCGGCGACGTAGGCTGCCTTGTAGGGCGAGGCGACCAGCCCGTGCGCGGAGGCGATGTTGACGATCCGGCCGAAGCCGCGGCGCCGCATGCCCGGGAGCGCGGCGTGGATCGTGTGGTAGTTGGACGAGAGGTTGACCGCCAGGATCGCCTGCCACCTGGCCGCCGGGAACTCCTCGATCGGGGCCACGAACTGGATGCCGGCATTGTTGACCAGGATGTCGAGGGCGCCGAATTCGGCCTCGGCCACGCGCCACCATCCGGGCGACCTGCTCCCCCTGGCTCATGTCGGCGCCGTCGTAGCGGACCTCGACCGCTGCGGCGTCGGCCAGGCCGGCGCGCAGGCGCTCGATCGCCGCCGGCTCGCCGAAGCCGTTCAGGGTGAGGTTGCAGCCGGCCTTGGCGAGCGCGGTCGCGATGCCGAGCCCGATGCCGCTGGTCGAGCCGGTCACCAACGCCGATTTGCCCTCGAGAGGCAGATCCGTCATCGCGTCTTGCTCCGCCCGAGGACGATGCCGCCCAGGTTGATGCTCCGGCGGCGTCCACCGCCCGGATCGCTGGCCTGAGGTTTAGGCCGAAGCGCCAGCGAGGCAAGAGGCGCGCCGATCGACCGCGGCCCGGCGCGGGCTTTGCTTTCGCGGGGCGATGGATTATCTAGCCTTGCATCGGAAACTCGTGGCGGCACCACGACTGAGCGAGGCGAGGAACCCATGGCTTTTGAACTCCCCGACCTGCCCTATCCGTACGACGCCCTGGAGCCCTACATGTCGTCCAGGACCTTGCATCTGCACCACGACAAGCACCATCAGACCTACGTCACCAACCTCAACAATCTGATTGAGGACACCGATCTCTCGCGCGCGTCGCTCGAGGAGATCGTCGCCGCCGCGGCCAAGGACCCGGCCAAGGCGGGCGTGTTCAACAACGCCGGCCAGCACTGGAACCACCGCCTGTTCTGGCGGGTCATGAAGAAGGGCGGCGGCGGCGCTCCAGGCGGCGAGCTCGCGCGCCGGATCAACGACGCCTTCGGCAGCTTCGAGAGCTTCAAGGACCAGTTCAAGACCGCGTCGGTGACCCAGTTCGGCAGCGGCTGGGGCTGGCTCGCGCTCGACGGCGACAACCTCAAGGTGGTGAAGACGCCGAACGGCTCGAATCCGCTGGTCGAGGGCATGACGCCGCTGCTCGGGATCGACGTCTGGGAGCACGCCTACTACCTGGACTACGAGAACCGGCGGCCGGAATACGTCGCGGCGTTCCTCAATCATCTGGTCGACTGGGACGTGGTCGAGGCCGAGCTGAAGAAGGCGCTCTGAGGGTTCGGCTGAGGCAGCGGCACCCGCCGTCGATTCGGAGCCATGGCTTCCGGATCGACGACCGCGCCGCCTGACCGCGACCGGGATCGTCGGCGACCGGGGCCAAGGAGGCCCGAAGCCATGACTGCCAAGCGGTTCTCCCACGGGGCGCTTGGTCTTGCGCTTGCGCTGCTGCTCGCGGGCTGTGCGGCGACCACGACCGCGATCAGCAAGCGCAATCTCGACGTCCAGACCAAGATGACCGAGACGGTCTTCCTCGACCCGGTGCCGCCGGACGAGCGCACGGTGTTCGTCCAGGTCCGCAACACCTCCGACAAGCCGGACTTCGACATCGAGCCCGCGGTCAAGGCCTCGATCGAGAGCCGCGGCTACAAGGTGGTCGACGACCCGACCCAGGCTCACTATCTGCTGCAGGCGAACGTCCTCCAGGCCGGCCGCAACTCGGACGGGGCGGCCGAGAACACCTTCGCCGGCGGCTTCGGCAGCATGATCCTGGGCGGTGCCGCGGGCGCCGGCGCCGGCCGGGTGATCAGCGACAATCCGGGCGTGATCATTGGTGGAGCACTGGCCGGCGCGGCTGTCTCCGCGATGGCCGATGCCTTCGTCCAGGATGTGACCTACACCATCATCTCCGACCTCCAGGTGTCGGAGCGGGCACCCAAGGGCGTGGTGGTGACCGAGAACGCGCGCCAGGACCTGCAGCAGGGCACGTCCGGCAACCGGGTCCTGAGCTCGACCGAGACCAGCGACTGGAAGCGCTACCGCACCCGGGTGATGAGCAAGGCGGACAAGGTCAATCTCACCTTCGAGGAGGCCTCGCCCGACCTGGTCGCCGGCCTGACCCGCTCGATCGCCAACATTTTCTGACACCCGAGCGATCGCGCGACTTTCGCTTTCCGGCCCCGGCGGGCTGCGCGGCAGGGCTAGACTTTGGCGACCAGGTCGCCGACCGTGATTCTGCCGGGCAGGGCGATCCGGGCATAGATGCCGCGCAGATGCAGGCGCTTGCCCTCCTTCGAGTTGACGAAGCGGGTCGCCTCGACGCCGAAGCGTTCGGCGAACTTCTTGCAGCCGGTGTGGGGGACCGCGGTGATCTCGAGGATTGCCGAGCCGACCGCGAGCCGCGTCCCGGGCGGCAGGTTGGCGGTGCTCAGGTCCAGATCGACGTAGAGGTTGTCGCCGGCGAGCGGCCAGCGCGCTTCCTCCTGCGCGATCAGCGCGATCGTGCGCGCATTCATGATCGCCACCTGGACGTCCGGGTGCGGGCGGCCGTCGGGCAGCGACATCCAGCAGCCCTTGGCCCAGTGGTCGCCATGGATGCCCCGCTCCGGGCTGAGCTCGGATTGCCGCAGGGACCGGCGGGCATCGGTCTCGGGGCGGATGACCACCGCCTCGAGCGCGCCCCGGTCGCCGGGCGACCGGAGGATCTCCGCCAGTCCGGCTTCGAGCTCGTCCCGGCTCAAGTGCCAGGCCATCGTTCCTCCTCGATCAGATCACCCTGGCCAGAACATGTCGGCGCTGGGTCGTGAACGGGCGCACCTCGCCCGCCCACCGCCCGGCCTCGACCGCCCGTGCCCAGGCCTCGCTCGCCAGCACCTCCGGGCTCTCCAGCTCGTAGATCGCGGTATAGCCGGGGCTGGCCGCGGGCATCGCCTTCTGCTCGCCGCCGATCGCCACGCTGAAGGGCTCGCTCTTGACCCGGGTCACCGCGAGCACGCCTGGCACCGTCAGCAGATTGGGGATGTGCTCGAGGTCATAGACCTCGTTGAACAGCGCCTCCTTCGCGGGCGCCACGTCCATGCTGACCATGAAGACGTATCTGGCACTGATCGGCACGCTGGCCTCCCGCCTCGGGTCCGTTCACCGGCACGCGATCCCGTGCCGATACGATAGCCTATACCGCAGCCAGGGCCGGAGACACCCAAGAATTGTCGGGCTCGACCCTGAACCGGTCCTGTCGATCGGCGGCAACGCCGGCGGTCACAAGTGGCGCTCGTATAAGAAATCGTAAGGAGCTTTAGGCAGGAAGGCGCACCAGCACGGTCGCGCAGACGCGCGGCCTCGCCCGACGCCAGGAGCAATGCGCAGATGCGGCGCCTTCGCCTACCGCCCCGACCAGGGCTTGCCAGCCTGCTCGCAACGGTCCTGATCGGGACCGGCTGCACGCCCGGTGCCGGTCTCGGCCCTCGGATGGACGGCCCGCAGCGGATCGCCGACGCGCGCAGCATGGTCGTCCTGCCGCCGGAGCTCGAGGCCGACCGGCTCATGGTCTGGCGCGAGGTCCAGGACAACTACATCGACGAGCGGGTGGTGCTCGCCAATCAGACCGCGACGGCGGGCGAGAACGTGATCGACGTGCACACCTACTGGCGCGGCACGGCTCATCATCCGGCCCTGTTCGCTGGCCCGATGCCGAACCCCTTCGCCGCAGACAAGATCAGCAAGCGGATCGCCGATGCCTTCGGCGATTGGGCCGAGGTGAGCGCTCCCCGCGATCGGGCCAACCGCCATGGCCCCTATCGCTACGTGGCCGCGACCGCCGACGGCGTGCGCTGCGTGCTCGCCTGGCAGATGATCGATGCGGTCGCCGCGATCACCCGCGAGAGCGAGACCTATGCGGTCGAGTATCGCGTCTGCGATCCCAAGCGCGAGCCTGAACAGCTGGTCGCGTTGTTCGATCGGATCGGTCTCGCCCCCGACCTCTGAGCGCCGGCCGGCCGGCACCACCGCCGGCGCCGTCCCCCGATTCACCGCCCGCACGGATACTGCCCGATGTCCATCGCCGGATCGCCGCCGCCCCTGACCCATAGCCCGACCGTGCTCCGTTCCCGCCTTGGGACCACGGTCGGCAACCTCCTGCTCGGCGGGGTCTGGATGCTGCTCGCGGTCGCCATTGGCTGGCTCAGCTTCCAGGACGTCGGGGTCGCCAATCAGCTGGCGCTCGCCGCCACCGCGGTCACGGGCCTGGTCTTGATGCAGGTCTGCCGGCTGTCACGCCTGCTGCGCCTGCTGTTCATCGCGATCACGACCTTCATGACGTTGCGCTACCTCGCCTGGCGCATCACCGACACACTACCGGGGGCCGACACGCTGAGCTTCATTCCGGGCATTCTGCTGCTTTTCGCCGAGCTCTACGGCATCGCGATGTACTTCTTCGGCGTGTTCGTCAACATCCGGCCGCTCGAGCGCGAGATCGTCGCCCTGCCGGACGACGAGACCCTGCTGCCGACGGTCGACGTGTTCGTGCCGAGCTACAACGAGGACGAGCCGCTGCTCGAGACTACGCTGACCGCGGCGCGGCAGCTGCGCTACCCCGGGGCCAAGCTCAACGTGTATCTGCTCGACGACGGCGGCACCGAGCAGAAGCGCGCCGACCGCGACCCGGCGAAGGCGAGCGCCGCGCACGAGCGCCACGAGCGGCTGCAGGCGCTGTGCGCCCGGGTCGGAGCCCATTACCTCACCCGCGCGCGCAACCAGCACGCCAAGGCCGGCAACATCAACGCGGCGCTGCCCCGGACCGCGGGTGAGCTGATCCTGATCCTGGATGCCGACCACGTGCCGACCCAGGATCTGCTCGCCAACACGGTCGGCCCGTTCTTGCGCGACCCCAAGCTGTTCCTGGTGCAGACGCCCCACTTCTTCGTCAATCCCGACCCGATCGAGCGCAACCTCAGGACCTGGGAGCGGATGCCGAGCGAGAACGAGATGTTCTATTGCGTCGGCCAGCGCGGGCTCGACTTCTGGAACGCGAGCTTTTTTTGCGGCTCGGCGGCGGTGTTGCGGCGGCGCTGCCTCGAGGAGATCGGCGGGCTGGCGGGCGCGACCATCACCGAGGACGCGGAGACCGCGCTCGAACTGCACGCCCGCGGCTACCGCAGCGCCTACATCAGCCGGCCGATGATCGCCGGCCTGCAGCCCGAGACCTTCGCGAGCTTCATCGGCCAACGCTCGCGCTGGGCCCAGGGCATGATGCAGATCATGCTACTCAAGAACCCGCTCCTCAAGCGCGGCCTCCGCCTCAGCCAGCGGATCGCCTACATGTCGAGCTGCTTCTACTGGTTGTTCCCGATCGCGCGCACGCTCTTCCTGTTCATGCCGCTGACCTATCTGTTCTTCGGCATGAAGATCTACGACGCCTCGCTCGAGGAGTTCTTCGCTTACGCCGTGGCGCACCTGGTCTGCAGCTACATGCTGACCAATCACATGTTCGGGCGGGTGCGCTGGCCGTTCATCGGCGAGCTGTACGAGATGGCGCAGGCGCTGTTCCTGCTGCCGGCGGTGCTGAGCGTGTTCGTGCGCCCGCGCGCCCCGACCTTCAGGGTCACGTCCAAGTCCGAGACACTCGCGCGCAGCTACGTCTCCCACCTGGTCTCGCCGGTGCTCTGGATGTTCCTGCTGCTGCTCGCGGGCACCGCCGCCGGCATCTGGCGCTATCTCAACTTCCCGCTCGAGCACGACAACCTCGTGATCGTGTTCGCCTGGAACCTGCTCAACCTCGTGTTCATGGGCGCGGCGCTCGGCGTCGTCCACGAGCGTCGCCAGCGCCGGCAGGTCGCACGGACGCCGCGCAGCCTGCCGGCCGAGGTGCGGATCGGTGGCAAGACGGTCGCGGCGACGGTCGAGGACCTCTCGATCAGCGGCGCCCGGATCGTGCTCAACGCCGACGAGAGCATCTACGGCCACTTCAACACGCCGGAGGCCGAGCTCCGCCTCACCCTCCCGGAGAGCGGCGTGCTGGCCGACCTGCGCATCCAGGTCCGGCACGCCGTGGTCGAGGACGACGCGGTCGTGCTGGGCGCGATGTTCACACCCGGGAGCCAGGCCGAGCGCGCCTGCGTGGTGGAGCTCTGCTACGGCTCGAGTGCTGCCTGGGTCGACTTCCAGCAGGCGCGCCAGGGCGCGCGTACGATCCTGGGCGGGCTCCTGTTCCTGATCTGGCTGGCGCTCGCCCGTGGCAGCCAGGCGCTGATCGCGACCGTGCACGAGCGCACCCTCGGCGGCGAGCGCCGCCCGCTGTTCGGCGGGACCCGGCGGATCGCGCTCCAGATCGGAGGCGACCAGTGATCGGCGCCCTGACGGCGCGCAAGCGCCGCCGCGCGCTCGCGACTTTCGGTCTCGGCGCGGCCCTGGCCGCGCTGGCGGCGCCCGGTCCGGCCGCGGCCCAGGCGCCGACCACCGTGGTGCGGCTGCCGATCGAGCCCGAGCAATTGAACCTCAACGGCGGCCTCGCCTCGACCACGGCCCGGCTCCACCTGCCGGACACGGCCGAGGTCGTCGGCGCCCATCTGGTCCTCGGTTACGCCAACGCGCTCGCGGTCGAGCCGACGAATTCCAGGCTCAGGCTCAGCGCCAACGGCGAGCCGCTGGCCGACCTGCCGCTGGTGGCGGCCCAGGGCGTGGTCCAGGCGGAGGTCGACGTGCCGCCCGGGGTCTTCCACGCCGGCGCCAACGTCCTCGGTTTTCGGACCACGCAACGCCACCGGGTGGACTGCACGCGCGCGGCCTTCGAGGAGCTCTGGACCCGAATTGACCCCGCGAGCTCCTATCTCGAGCTCCAGGTCGCGCCGCGCCCCGGCAGTCTCGCGTTGACCGACCTCGATTCGGTGCTCGCAGCGTCGGTCTACGACCACGAGCCGCTGACGGTGCTGACGACCCCGGCGCTCGGCGATCCGACCGTGCTCGAGCTCGGCGGCCTGGTCGCCGAAGGTGTCGCGCTGCGCCGCGGGACGCGAGCGCTCGAGGTCAGGCACACCCGGCTGGCACCGGGGATGGCGGCGCGCACGCTGGCCCAGCTGCGCGGGCAGAACGTGGTCGTGCTCGGCCGGCTCGACGAGCTGGCGCCTCTGCATGCCGGCGGCACCGCCCACGGGCGCCGCGGCCGGACTGATCGCCTTCCAGCCGCTGCCCGCCGACCCGCAGCACGTCGCGATCCTGATCGCCGGCGACGACGATCAGGCGATCCGGCGGGCGGCCGAGGTGTTCCGCGCCCGGGACACGGCCTGGCCGCAGGCCGCGGCCATGGCGGTCGGCTTTGCGCCCCTGCCGGCGGCGGCGCCGACGACAGACGTGGTCGAGGGCGGCGGTGCCGTCACCCTCGCCGAGCTCGGCTATGTCGCCCAGGATCTGCCGCTCAACTATACCGGCACGATCGAGCTCGAGCTCGACCTGCCCGAGGACTACTATGCCGGTGACGGCCAGCGCATCGTGCTCGATCTCAACCTCGCCTACGGCGCGGGGCTTGCGCCGACCTCGGCGCTGGTCGTCCGGGTCAACGGCGCGCCCTGGAACATGCTGCGCCTCGATCAGAGCGACGGCGCCCTGGTCGACGGCACCAAGATCGAGCTGCCGATGGGCCTGTTCGCACCCGGCCCGAACCGGATCGGCCTGCAACCGATCCTGCATCCGGGCGATCAGGCGTTGTGCGCCCGCCTCGGCAGCCAGCCGATGTTCAGCCTGTTCGACGACAGCCGGGTCCTGGTGCCGGCGTTCGCGCGCCTGACCCGTCAGCCCGACCTCAAGCTGTTCGCGGCGACCGCGTTCCCCTACGGCAGCGGCGCCGTCGGCGAGGCCGAGCTGGTGGCGCTGCGACCGGATGCGGCGACCGTCGGGGCCGCCTGGACGCTGCGCGGCAAGCTCGCCCAGCAGCACGGTGGGCCGCTCGCGGGCCTGGCCAGCAGCTTCGGCCCGCCCGGCGGCGATCGCCACCTGCTGGTGGTCGGCGCCGCGGTCGATCTGCCGGCGGCGCTGGCGCAGGCCGCACCGATGCCGCTCGCGGCGCGCCCGGTGATCGCCGGGGCGGACTCGCGGCCGGCGCCCGCCGAGGCCAACGCGGGCGCGCGCACCCCCGCGGCCCGGGCGCTCTGGAGCCAGAGGCTGCTCGCCACGGGGGCTGGTGAGGACCAGGGCGTGGTCGGGACGATGACCCGCTGGCTGGTCAACATCGCGCGCGCCGGGGCGCCGCCGGGCACCACCGCGCGGCCCGTGGAGCTGCCCGGGCTCACCGCCGGCGGCGACGCCGGCGCCCTGGTCGCGTTCCGCTCGCCGTTCGCACCGGAGCGCACCGTCACCGTGCTCACCGCCGCCGACGAGCGGGCGCTCGGTAACGCCGTCGCCCGGGTGATCGAGCCCGGGACCTGGCGCCAGCTCGAGGGCGACACCGCGGTCTGGGGCGGCACGCTCGAGCAGGTGGTCAGTCGCCGGCTCGCCGACCGCTACGTGATCGAGCCGCTCGCGACCTCGCCGCGCGATCTCTGGCTGCTCTGGCGGACCTGGATGGCGGAGCGGCCCGCCTATTGGCTGGTCCTCGTGTTCGCGACCATCGCAAGCCTGAGCGCGGCCACCGGTATGCTCCTGCGGCGGCGCGCGGCGGGCCGTTGACCGTGGTCAGGCGGCGGTGCCTGCTCGGTGCCCTGCTGCTCGGTCCGCCGGCCATGGCGGTCGCCGGCGCTTGGCCCGCCGAGGCGGCGGTGCGCGACTGGTCGGTCTATTGCGAGCGTTTCGTGACCCCGGACGGCCGGGTCGTCGACACCGGCAACGGTGGCGTCAGCCACAGCGAGGGTCAGGGCTACGCCATGCTGCTCGCGATCGCGTTCCGCGATCCGGTGCGGTTCGAGCGGCTCTGGCGCTGGACCCGGACCCATCTGCAGGTGCGCGACGACCATCTTCTGGCGTGGCGCTGGGTACCGGGGGGCGTGCCGGCACCGGTCGCGGACCGCAACGATGCCGCCGACGGCGACCTTCTGGTAGCGTGGGCGCTGGCGCGCGCGGCCGCGACCTGGGCGGTGCCGCGCTATCGCGAGGCGGCCCGGGCGATCGCGCTGGACGTCCTGGGCAAGCTGGTTCAGAGCCACGGCCGTGCGACCATCCTGCTGCCCGGCGCCGAAGGCTTCGTCGACGCCGGCACGGTCACCGTCAACCTCTCCTACTGGGTGTTCCCGGCGCTCCGGGCGCTCGCCGAAGTTGCGCCGGCGCCGGCCTGGCAGGCGCTTGCCGCCTCGGGTCTGGCCCTTCTGGAGGCGGCGCGCTTTGGCCGTTTCGGGCTGCCGCCGGACTGGCTCGCGCTCGACCCGCCGCGGCCGGCGCCCGGGTTTCCGGCGCGCTTCGGCTACGATGCGGTGCGCATCCCGCTGTACCTGGTCTGGGCCGGGATCGACCGCCACCCGGTGCTGGCGGCGGTCACCGCCTACGCCGCCGCCCATCGGGGCGAGCCCCCGGCGACCTTGGATCTGGTGACCGGGACCGGCAGCCCGGAGCCGCTGCCGGCCGGCGGCCGCGCCGTCCTGGCGCTCGCCGCGCGCGCCGGTGGCCCGGCGCCGGCGTTGCCGCGCCTCGACGCCACCATGGACTACTACAGCGCGAGCCTGCTCCTGCTCGCCAAGCTCGCCTGGGCAGAGAGGTTCCCGCCATGACCAGCCGCGTCATCACTCCAGCCCTGGTGGCCGCGAGCCTGGTGGCCTCGGGTTTGAGCCTGCTCGCCGGACCGCCAGCGGCGGCGCAGGTCGCCTCCGACCCGACCACGCAGCCGGCACCCCAGCCGCTCCAGCAGGGGGTCGAGGTGCGGATGCGCGGCGCCGCCGGCGAGGCCGCGGTCGACGACGGCGCGCTCCGCTACTATGCGAGCCGCGGCGAGCGCGCCAAGGTCGACGCCGAGATCGCGCGCCTGCGCGCGCTCCACCCCGGCTGGGAGCCGCCCGCCGATCTGTTCCGCGAGGGGCCGTCGGTCGACGAGCGACCCCTCTGGGCGCTCTACGATCAGGGCGACTATGCGGCGGTGCGGGCCGAGGTCGCGCGTCTCGAGCGCGCCAACCCCGGCTGGCAGGCGCCGGCCAAGCTGCTCGAGCTGATGGCCGAGAACGAGGTCCGGGGCGAGCTCGCGCGGCTCGAGGCGGCCGGCGACTGGGACCAGCTGGTGGCAACCGCGGAGGCCCATCCCGGGCAGCTCGACTGCGGCCGGATCGACAATCTCTGGCGGCTCGCGCGCGCCTACCACGGCCTCGCCCGGCCCGCGGACGCGCTTGGCACCTATGCTCGGATCATCGAGCGCTGCGACGACCTGGACCACCGCGTCGCGACCTTGGAGAAGGCCAAGGAGCTGGTCTCTGTCCGGCAGCTCGACCGCCTGTTCGACCTCGAAAGCAAGCGCGCGAAGAGCCCGGCCGAGGCGGAGCGGATCGCCGAGCTGCGCGCCCAGCTCGCGCGATCGGGGCCGCCGGCGCCGCTCGACCGTCTGTACCAGAAGGGTGCCGGCGTCGAGACGGCCGACGCGGCCGCACCGCTGGTCCTGCAACGCAAGGATGCCGACGGCGCCGAGAAGCTCGGCTGGATCTACTACGACGCCGGGCGCTTCGAGGACGCGCGCGCCTGGTTCGAGCGGGCCCAAGGCTGGGCGCCGACGGCGAAGCGGGCGGAAGGTCTGGCGCGCGCCCAGGCCAAGCTCGGTCACGATCAGGCGGTCAAGACCCTGGCAGCCGCCTATCCGCGCCAGCTCGGACCGCTCGCGGCCGATACCGCGCGCGAGCGGCTGGATCGCGCCTTTGCGGCCAGAGATCACGCCGCCGTGCTCGCGGCCAGCCGGGGGTTGGACACGCCGATCGCCCACAACCTGCGCGGCTGGACCTTCCTGCGCCTGCAGCGGCCGACCGAGGCCTTGCTCGAGTTCGAGCGGGTCCTCGACGGCCAGGCGACCCCCGGCTCGGCCGGGCGCGAGGCGGCCTACGGCGTCGCCAGCACCCGCCTGGCGCTCGGCAATCTCGACGACGCCCTCCAGATCGCCGACGCCTACCACCTGCCCGTCGAGCAGCGGCAGGCGATCTATGCGGAGGTGCTCGCCCGCAGGGCGGGGCGCGCTTTCGCGGCCAAGGACGACGCCGCCTGCGTCGCCCTGCTCGAGGAGCGCCGCGGCTATGCCGAGCCGTCGCGCGCGCTTTTGATCCAGGAGGCGTGGGCGCGCTATCATCTCGGGCAGAAGATCACCGCGCAGCGGATCTTCGCTCAGCTCGACCGGGTCTACGGCACGCCCGAGACCGCCGAAGGCCTGCGGGTCACCCGCGCTGCCATCGACCACATGTGACACCGGCCGGACCAGGCGGGGCAGCGCATGGCGCGGGCTGGTCGAAGATCGGTGCCGGCCATGTGCGCTGCTTCACACCTCGAGCGCCGCGTGCCGGAGTCATGATCGCTCGACCATCGGTCTGGGCACGGCTGAACCGCAGTGGCAGGCAGCAGCACGGATCCGGGCGACCGGCTCTTCGTCGGGTCTGGCATCCCCGTTGGAGCGGTCAAGGCGGCGGCGTGATCGGGAGGCGATCCATGGCAGCTGGCGACATCGACACTGGCAAGGCGACCGCGGAAACTCAGCGCGGCCGCCTGACCGAGCTGCGCACGGCCGGGGCGGCGCGCGCGCAGGGGATCGGGCTTTGCCTGTCCGGCGGCGGCTATCGCGCGATGCTGTTCCACATCGGCACCCTCTGGCGGCTTTACGACGCCGGCATCCTGGGCCGGGTGCAGCGGATCTCGAGCGTCTCCGGCGGCTCGATCACGGCGGGTATGCTCGGGCTGCGGTGGGGTCATCTGAGCTTTCGCCCCGCCGCGGCGGGCGACGACTTCGTCCCGCAGGTGGTCGAGCCGATCCGCCGCCTCGCCGGCGAGACGGTCGACGTCTGGAGCGCGATCGGCGGCGTCCTGCTACCGGGCACGGTCGGCGACCGGATCGCCAAGGTCTACGCCGACCGCCTCTACGGCCAGGCGACGCTGCAGGACCTGCCGGACGACCCGCCGCGCTTCGTGCTCAACGCCACGAACGTGCAGACCGGGGCGCTGTGGCGCTTCTCCAGGCCCTATATGGCCGACTACCGGGTCGGGCTGGTGGCCAGGCCGACCGTGCGGCTGGCGACCGCGGTCGCCGCCTCGGCGGCCTTTCCGCCGGTGCTCTCGCCGGTGACCCTCGACCTCGATCCGGCATCGTTCGAGCCCGGCAGCGGCCAGGACCTGCAGCATCCGCCCTACACCGACGAGGCGGTGCTGAGCGATGGCGGCGTTTACGACAACCTCGGCCTGGAGACGGTCTGGAAGAACTACGACACCGTGCTGGTCAGCGACGCTGGCGCCAAGATGCAACCCGAGGCGGAGCCCGAGACGGACTGGGCGCGACACGCGCTGCGGGTGCTCGACATCATCGACAACCAGGTGCGCAGCCTGCGCAAGCGGCAGCTGATCGATTCCTACATCGCCGGCGAGCGCAAGGGGGCCTACTGGGGCATCGTCACCGACATCGCCCACTACGGGCTCGCCGATCCGCTGCCCTGCCCGCACGAGCGGACGCTGCAGCTCGCCGCGGTGCCGACCCGGCTCAAGCGCCTGCCGGCCCGCCTGCAGGAGCAGCTGATCAACTGGGGCTACGCGGTCTGCGACGCCGGCCTGAGAAAGCACGTCGATCCCGCTTTGCCCCGCCCGGGAGACTTTCCCTACCCCCAGTCGGCAGTCTGATCCACTGTCCGCTGGCCGAACGGCCGGCGCCGGGGTGCTCAGGCTTTGAGACGGGCGTTGCCCGGATCGTAGAGCGGCCCCTTGGCGACCGTGGCGGGGCAGAGCTCGCCCAGGATCTCGATCAGCACGTGCTCGCCCGGCCGCGCGAGGTCGGAGCGGAGCCAGGCGAGCGCCAGGCTCTCCTCGATTCGATAGCCGTAGCCGCCCGAAGTCACCAGCCCGACCACGGCGCCGTCCTTCAGGACCGGCGCGCAGGCGGGCGCATCCGCCTCGCCCGGACCGTCCAGGGTCAGCGAGACCAGGCGCTCCTTCGGGCCTGTCTCGTTCTGCCGCAGCAGCGCCGCGCGGCCAACGAACTCCGGCTTTTCGAGGTCGACGAACCGCTCGAGGCCCGCCATCAGCGGCGTCGCCTCGAGCGTGAGATCGGCCTGCCAGGCCGGATAGGCTTTCTCGAGCCGAAGGCCCTCCACCGCGTAGATGCCGAAGTCGCGGATGCCGTGCCCTGCGCCCGCCGCGAACAGCGCGTCATAGACAGGCACCAGCGTCTCGACCGGCGCGTGCAGCTCGAACCCGAGTTCTCCGACGTAGCTGACGCGAAGCAGCATCACCTTCGCGAAGCCAGTCTCGATCGCGCGCGCCGAGAGCCAGGGCAAAGCCGTGCCGGACAGATCGGCCGAGGTGATTTTGGTCAGCACGTCGCGTGCTCGCGGTCCGGCCAGAACCAGCGTGCCCAGGCGTGCGCTCAGGTCCTTGATGCGCACCGAGCCGTCGGCTGGCAGACGTGTGCGCAGCAGGTCATCGTCGTGCCATTCCGCGGCCGCAGCGCTTGCGAGGTAGAAGCGATCCTGAGCCAGGCGCGTGATCGTGAACTCGCTGATGATCCCGCCCTGCTGGTTCAGCGCGTAGGCGAGCGCGATCCGGCCGAGGCGCGGCAGCCGTGAGCAGACCAGCCGGTCGAGCCAGGCCTCGGCACCCGGCCCATCGACCATGAACTTGGTGAAGCCGGGCAGGTCGAGCACGCCGACGCCTTGTGCGACCGTCCGGCATTCCTCACCCACGGCATCGAACCAGGGCCGCTCGGCGCGCCGGAAGCTGAGCCGCTCCTCCTGCGAGGCGGCGGGTGGCGCGAACCAGGTCGCCCGCTCCCAGCCGCCGCGCGCGCCGAAGCGGGCGCCCTTGGCCTTGAGCCGGTCATGCAGCGGACTCGTGCGCGCCGGGCGCCCGGCCGGGCGTTCCTCGAACGGATAAGCGATCGCGTATTCGTGCTGGTAGAGCTCGACCGCTTTGGCGACTGCGTAGGTCCTGGTCGCATAGTCGGTGTAGCGGCGCGGGTCGAACGCCCAGAGGTCCCATTCGGGCGCGCCGTGGACGACCCATTCGGCGAGCGTCTTGCCGGCACCCCCGGCTTGCGCGACCCCGAAGGAAAAACAGCAGCACTGGTAGAAGTTCGGAAGGCCGTGCGCCGGGCCGATGTAGGGGTTGCCGTCGGGCGAATAGGGGATCGGGCCGTTGATCACCCGCTGTACGCCACCCTTGCCCAGGATCGGCACGCGCGCGATCGCGGCCTCGATGTAGGGCTCCAGGCGGTCGAGGTCGTCGGCGAACAGCTGGTTCGCGAAATCTTCGGGAATCCCGTCCAGCCAGTGCGGCCGCGCCTGCCACTCGTAGGGCCCGAGCAGCAGGCCCGCGCGCTCCTGGCGCAGATAGTAGGAGACATCGGGATCGCGCAGCAGCGGCAGCTTCCCGGCGCGCGCCTCGAGCTCGGGGATGCTTTCCGTCACCAGATACTGGTGCGACATGGCGACGATCGGCAGCTGCTCACCGACCATGGCCATGATCTCGCCGGCCCGGTAGCCCGCGGCGTTGACGACGACGTCACAGTCGATCTCGCCCTTGTCAGTCCTTACCTGCCAGCGCCCGCCCGGCCGCCGCCCGAGCCCGGTGACCTTCGTGAAGCGGCGGATCTCACAGCCTCGTTCGCGCGCGGCCTTTGCGAACGCCTGGGTCAGCTGGCTCGGATCGACGTCGCCGTCATAGGGATCGAACAACGCACCTTCGAGATCGTCGAGCTCGAGGAACGGATAAAGCTCGCGTGCCTCTCTGGGGGAAATCACCTCCAGCTCGAGACCCTGCGCCCGCGCCATCGCCGAGACGTGGCGGAACTCGTCCATCCGACCCTGACCATGGGCGAGCCGGATCGAGCCGGTCGCATGCCAGGTGAGCGGTGGGTCGCCTTCGGCCGCAAGCCGCGCATACAGCTGGTTGCCGTAGCGCTGCAGCTTGATCACGTTCCAGCTGGTCGAGAACGTCGGACAATTGCCGGCGGCGTGCCAGGTCGAGCCCGAGGTCAGCTCGTCGCGCTCGAGCAGGATGCACTCGGTCCAGCCCAGCAGCGCCAGGTGATAGAGCGCGCTGCATCCGACCACGCCGCCGCCGATGATCACCGCGTGGGCATGGTCGGCCATCACTCTCGCCCCATGCGCTCGCGCGGCAGCTTGATCGGCAGGCGGGCGCGGATCTCGCGGTCGACGCTGTCCGGGAGATGGCGCGGGAAATGGCTGCCGAGGATCTCACGCGTTTTCCTGATCGCGCGGTCGACGAGCGTAGGCGAGCCCTGCTCGACCCATTCCTTCGGGCTCGTGCGGTCGCCGACCAGCGGGTAGAGATAGTCGGTCTGCATGCGGGCGAGCGTCTGCGGGTGGCCGAGGTAGTGGCCCGGGCCACCGATGCAGGCGTCCCGGATCACATCGATCGAGAGCGTCTGGTCGTCGACCTCGATGCCGCGGATCGTGCGCAGGGTCGGCACCGATCACGTCGTTGTCGATCACCAGGCTTTCGGTGCAAAAGCCGAGCAGGCTCGCGTGCATGCCGGCGGATTCGTAGATCAGGTTGGCGCCGGCGTTACCGACCAGCGCGTGGTTGTAGCCCTTCTCGTAGCCGGCCTGGGCGTCGGGCAGCTTGGCATCGGTCATGCCCGAGGCGACGCCCACGGTGAGGTCGTAAAAGTGGCCCATCTGGGCGCAGGCCGCCATTAAGAGCGCCTGCTCGCCGCTGCCGCCCGACATGGCGCCGGTGCGCAGATCCGAGACGAACGGCCAGGGGCCGAGGATCGCGGGCGCGCCTCGTTGGATCGCATCGACGTAGACCAGGCCTGCCAGCGCCTCGGCGACCTCCTGGACCACGGCACCCGCGAGCGCTGCGGGGCTGGTGGCGCCGGCTTGGCCGGCCGGCAGCAGGAGGATCGGCATGCCGCCACGGACGCCGGCCTCCAGGCAGCGGCAGGCGTCTTCGGCGAAGCGGAGCGGCGGCACGACGAAGCAGCTCGACATCGAGACGAAGGGCCGCGCCCGCCAGGCGGCCTCGCCGCCCGCGATCAGGTGCAGCATCGCGAGCGCGTCCAGGACGTGCTCGGGTTGGGTGAAGCTCGTGCCGACGTGCTTGGCCGTGCCGGCGACGCAGGCATAGCAGGTGTTGAGGTCGAGATCGGCGGGGTCGACCATGTCCCGGCAGACGATCGAGCGCTGGAAGAAGTGGATGTGCTCGAGCGCATCGACCAGCCGCGCGGCGTCGTAGAGGTCGGCAAGCGTCGAGTCGCGATAGTCGCCGGTCACCGGATCGACGATGTGCACGGCAGCGCCCGCGGTGCCGAAGTAGACCCGCTTGCCCCAGGGTTCCAGGTCGTGCTTCTGGTCCTGGCCGCAGAGCGGGAAGCGGCGGGGGGCGCGCGCGATCACGTCCTCGACCAGGGCGCGCGGCAGCACCAGGCGGCCGTGCTCGTTCATCCGACCGCCGGACGCGGTGATCAGCTCGACCGTCGACGGGATCGCCTCGCCGAGCCCGATCTGCTCCAGCACGTCGAGCACCGCGCCGTGGATCCGCGCCAGATCGGCCTCCGCCAGCGGCCGGTAGCGGCCGCCCTCGAGCCCCGGATGCACCGCGCGCTCGGCCTCGGGCTGAGGCGCTGCCCGCAGCGCCTGGCGCGCGACCCGCCCGCCGCGCCGGCGGGTCTCGAGCGAGGCATCACTCATGTTGGGTCCCCATGGGGCCGCCCTCGTGCCGATCGGCCGAGCCGCCCCCTCCCAGAGCTTCCCATTGCGACATTCGATCCAGTCCGTCAAACTCACGAAGCGGATGAGAACGATAATGGAGGCTCCAATGTCCGGCGAGATCGAATTGCGGCGTCTGCTGGCGCACGAGGGAATGCGGCGGCGCGAGTTCATGGAGCGGGCGGCGGCGCTCGGCGTCGGCACCGCCCTCGCGACCTCGCTCGCCGGCAGGGCGTTCGCTCAGACGCCGCAAAAGGGCGGGGATCTGAAGCTTGGCATCGACAGCGCCGGCGCCACCGACAGCCTCGACCCCGCGACCTACACCGCCAACTACATGCAAACCGTCGGCTACGAGTGGGGCAACCCCCTGGTCGAGCTCGACGAGAACAACAAGACCATTCCCGAGCTTGCCGAGAGCTGGGAACCGAACGCCGACGCCACCGAGTGGGTGTTCAAGCTGCGCAAGGGCGTGCAGTTCACCAACGGCAAGGAGATGACGCCCGCCGACGTCATCTACTCGATCAATCACCATCGGGGCGCGGATTCGAAATCGGGCGCCCAGGGCTATCTGCAGGTGATCAAGGACCTCAAGGCGAGCGACGCCAACGAGGTCACCGTGGTGCTCGACGCCGGCAACGCCGACCTGCCCTACATCATGTCGGACTACCACCTGCTGATCGTACCCGAGGATTCCGATTTCAATCAGCCGATCGGCACCGGCGCCTTCATCATCGAGACCTTCGAGCCCGGCGTGCGCACACTCGCCAAGCGCAACCCGAACTACTGGAAGGAAGGCCGCGGCCACGCCGATTCGGTCGAGACGCTGGCGATCAACGACCTGACGGCGCGCACCAGCGCGCTCCAGACCGGGGCGGTGCATTTCATCAACCGCCTCGACCCCAAGACGGTCGGCCTGCTCAAGCGCATGCCCGGCATGCAGGTCTACGACGTGCCGAGCGCCGGCCACTACACCTTCCCGATGCGCTGCGACACAGCACCCTTCGACAACAACGACCTGCGGCTCGCGCTCAAATACGGCATCGATCGCGAGGACCTGGTCAGCAAGATCCTGCGCGGCTACGGCAAGATCGGCAACGATCACCCGGTGCCGACGTTCGACCCGTTCTACGCCGCGGACATTCCGCAGCGGCCCTACGATCCGGACAAGGCCAAGTTCCACTTCGGCAAGTCGGGCGTCAGCGGGCCGATCACGCTGTCGATCGCGGATGCCGCCTTCACAGGTGCTGTCGACGCGGCGACGCTCTACAAGGAGCACCTCGCCAAGGCCGGGATCACGCTCGACGTCCGGCGCGAGCCGTCCGACGGCTACTGGTCGAACGTCTGGATGGTCAAGCCGTTCTGCGGCTCCTACTGGGGCGGCCGCCCGACCGCCGATCTGATGATGTCGGTCGCTTATCAGTCGGATGCCGCCTGGAACGAGTCCTTCTGGAAGCGGCCGGCCTTCGACGAGCTGCTCAAGCAGGCGCGCGCCCAGCTCGACACCGGCAAGCGCAAGCAGATGTACCACGACCTGCAGATGATGATTTACGAGGATGGCGGCGAGATCATCCCGATGTTCAACAACTTCCTGTTCGGCGCGCGCGACAACGTCGCCGGGTTCGTGCCGGCGCCGGTGCTGACGGGCTTGCGCTGCGCGGAGCAGCTCTACTTCACGGCCTAGGCCCGCCCGATGTCGGGCCTGTTGCGGCTGATCGCCCAGCGCCTGGCGCTGGGCGTCGGCACGCTGTTCGTGGTCTCGCTCCTGATCTTCGCAGGCACCCAGCTGCTGCCGGGCGACGTCGCCCAGGCGATCCTCGGCCAGAGCGCGACGGCCGAGGCGGTAGCCGCGATCCGCAAGGACCTCAATCTCGACCGCCCGGCCTACGTCCGTTACTTCGCGTGGCTCGGCCACTCGCTCGAGGGCGACCTCGGCACCTCGCTCGCCAACCGCGAGCCGATCACGAAGATGATCTCGGGCCGGCTCGGCAACACGCTGTTCCTCGCTTCGGTCGCGGCGCTGGTCGCGGTGCCGATCGCGATCCTGCTCGGGCTGATCGCCGCCCGCTTCCGCGAGACCTGGCTCGACAAGACGATCTCGATCGTGACGCTGTCGGCGATCTCGATGCCGGAATTCTTCATCGGCTACATCCTGATCTTCGTCTTTGCCGTGAAGCTGTACTGGGCGCCTTCGATCGCCAGCGTCTATGAAGGCATGGGCCTGGGCCAGAAGCTCGAGGCGGTAGCCTTGCCGGTCGCGACGCTGGCACTGGTCGTGATCGCGCACATGATGCGCATGACCCGCGCCGCGGTGATCAATGTGATGTCGAGCCCCTACATCGAGATGGCCGAGCTCAAGGGCGTCTCGCGCTCGCGGATCATTTTCCGCCACGCCCTGCCGAACGCGCTGTCGCCGATCATCAACGTGGTGGTGCTCAACCTCGCCTACCTGGTGGTCGGCGTCGTGGTGGTCGAGGTGGTGTTCGTCTATCCCGGGATGGGCCAGCTGATGGTCGATGCCGTGTCCAAGCGCGACGTGCCGGTGGTCCAGGCCTGCGGCCTGATCTTCGCCGCCACTTACGTTTTGCTCAACCTGACCGCCGACATCCTCTCGATCGTCGCCAACCCGCGCCTGCGGCACCCGAGGTAAAGCCGATGCGCGGGATGTCGGTCAGCACCATCGTCGGCTTTGCGATCATCGTCTTCTTCGCGCTGATGGCGGTGTTCGGCCCGTTGCTCGCCCCCTACGGCGAATCACAGGTGGCGGGCGACGTCTGGGAGCCGTTCTCGGCCGCGTTCCCGCTCGGCACCGACAGCCTCGGTCGCGACATCCTGACCCGTCTGCTCTGGGGCGCCTCGCGCACGATCGGGGTGGCGCTCGCGGCGGCGCTGCTGTCGTTCGCGATCGGCATGGCGCTGGGCTTTCTGGCCGCGGTGGTCGGCGGCTGGGTCGACCATGCGCTGAGCCGCGCGATCGACACGCTGATGGCGATCCCGACGCTGATCTTCGCGCTGGTGATCCTCTCGGTGCTGCCGCCGTCGGTGATCGTCCTGATCCTGGTGATCGCGGTGCTCGATTCGACCCGCGTGTTCCGGCTGTCGCGCGCGGTCGCGATGGATGTCGCGGTCATGGACTTCGTCGAGGTCGCGCGCCTGCGCGGCGAGGGCCTTCGCTGGGTGATCACCCGCGAGGTGCTGCCCAACACGCTGCCGCCCTTGATCGCGGAGTTCGGCCTGCGCTTCTGCTTTGCCTTCCTGTTCCTCTCCTCGCTCAGCTTCCTCGGCCTCGGCATTCAGCCGCCGGCGGCCGACTGGGGCGGCATGGTGCGCGACAACGCGAACGCCATCAGCTTCGGCCTGATCGTGCCGCTGATCCCGGCGGCGGCGATCGCGATCCTGACGGTCGGCGTCAACCTGGTGGTCGACTGGCAGCTCCGCCGTTCCTCGACCGCGCGGCGGAGGGCCTGAGGATGGCACTGCTGCTCGAGATCTCCGGTCTGCGCATTCAAGGCCAGAGCGAGGGTCGGGAATGGGTCGAGCTGGTCAAGGGCGTGTCGCTCGAGCTCGAGAAGGGCGAGGTTTTGGGCCTGATAGGCGAATCCGGGGCCGGCAAGTCCACCATCGGGCTCGCGGCGCTGGGCTACGCGCGCGAGGGCTGCCGCCTCTCGGCCGGCTCGATCAAGCTGAGCGGCGACGAGCTGCTCGGGGCGCCGCACGAGCGCCTGCGCGACATCCGGGGCGTCAGGGTCGCCTACGTCGCGCAGTCGGCGGCGGCCGCCTTCAACCCGGCGCACCGGCTGAACGCCCAGGTGACCGAGGCCGCGGTCCGCCACGGCATCATGACCCCGGACCAGGCGCTCCAGGAGGCCAAACGCCTCTACGGCAAGCTGCGCCTGCCAGATCCGGAAAAATTCGGCGAGCGCTACCCGCATCAGGTCTCGGGCGGCCAGCTGCAGCGCGCCATGACCGCGATGGCGATGGTCGCGAAGCCCCAGCTGATCGTGTTCGACGAGCCGACCACCGCGCTCGACGTCACGACCCAGATCGAGGTGCTGGCGGCGATCAAGGACGCGATCCGGGACGAAGGCACGGCGGCGCTCTACATCACCCACGACCTTGCGGTGGTGGCGCAGATCGCCGATCGGATCATGGTGCTCCGCTACGGCGAGCGGGTCGAGGAGGGGGCAACCGGGCAGATCCTCTACGAGCCCAAGGAGGAGTACACCCGCGCGCTCGTCAACGTCCGCAGGGTCGAGCTGAACAAGGAGCATCACGCAGCCGGCCTCGCGGCGGCCGAGGTGCGGGGCGTCAGCGCGGCCTATGGCGAGTTCATGGCGCTGCAGGACATCTCGGTGCGGCTCGAGCCCTCGACCACGCTCGCAGTGGTCGGCGAGTCGGGCTCCGGCAAGTCGACGCTCGCCCGGGTCATCACCGGCCTCCTGCCGCCGATCGAAGGCGAGATCCAGCTGCGCGGCGAGCGCCTGCCGGGCCGGCTCAAGGACCGCACCAAGGACCAGCTGCGCCGCCTGCAGCTGATTTATCAGATGCCGGACGTGGCGCTGAACCCGCGCCAGACCGTCGAGGACATCATCGGCCGGCCCGTTTCTTTCTACTTTGGCCGTACGGGGCCGGAGCGCAAACGCCGGGTCGAGGAGCTGCTCGAGAGCGTCGAGCTACCCAAGGCGTTCGCCCGCCGCTACCCGGCCGAGCTGTCGGGCGGCCAGAAGCAGCGGGTCTGCATCGCCCGCGCGCTCGCGGCCGAGCCCGAGGTGATCATCTGCGACGAGGTCACGAGCGCGCTCGACGCCCAGGTCGCGGACGGCGTGCTGCGCCTCCTGCTGCGCCTGCAGGAGGCGACCGGGATGGCCTACCTGTTCATCACCCACGACCTCGCGACGGTGAAGGCGATCGCCGATTCGATCGTCGTCATGCACCAGGGCCGGGTGGTCGAGCAGGGCCCCAAGCACGAAGTGCTCTCGCCCCCGCACGATGCCTACACCGAGCTCTTGCTGTCCTCGGTGCCGGAGATGGAGGTCGGCTGGCTCGACCGCACGCTCGCCGACCGCGCGGCCAAGAAAGCCCGCGGCGAGCTGGTGCTGGAAAGCGCGGATCAGTAGCCTGCCGGCCGCTCACCGGGGCCAGGACGTCTGATCGCGCGGCAGGTCACCAAGCGGGTCGAGCACGTCGACGCGGTGCTCGGTCGTGTCGTTCCACCGCCAGAGCACGAGATTGATGCCCTCGCCAGAATGCACCGACGGGACCCGAAGTCCCGCTGCCCCGTCCTCGGCCAGTCGGATGGCGAGGTCCCAGGTCGGCGGGCGCTGGCGAAGGACGAGCGCGATGTGCTTCCAGGCGCAGGCAAGGTCGGTCGCCGCGACCCCGGCGGCGAGCCGGGTGGCCGGGTCGCAGAGATCGACGATCGCTGCGACGTCGACCTGGTAGGCGCAGAGCGTGCCGGGGCGGATGCCGAGGTCCTGCTCGTATTCGGCGATCGCGGTCACGAGATCCCCGGACATGTAGAGGGCCTCGATGCCCGGCGGATTGAAGCGCCCGCCGCGCTTGGCGGCGCCTTCGCCCGAGAGCGGCGCGTGCGCCCATCTTGGCGCCAGCATCCGCCAGAACCGGCCCCGCACCCGAACGGCCGGCGACATCAGGCGTAGACGCCGTCTCGCAGCATCTCGAGATGGGTCAGGACGGCATCGGCGTGACCGGCGGCGATCAGCTCCTCGGCGGTCCTGCCATCGAATCCGGCCAGTGGCTGATGCCTGAACCAGACGATCGCGCGCGCCGTGTCGCCTTGCAGAAGATCAGCGGCGGCAGCAACGATCCGCGCCACCTCGCCGAGCCGCTCCTGAACCGCCGGCGAGCCGGGATGCTGACTGAGGGTATTGCGGTGCACCTGCGCAAGCCGGGCGAGCTGCGCGAGCGTGACCCTGAGCGTCGCGCTGACGCGCTCCGGCGAGATCAGGCCACTTCGCCGATCGACGACGTCGTCGATGAACGAGCTCAACATGGCGGTCCCGATGTGCGCATCATGTGAGGATAATGCTCTTTCTGCGCACTCGGATCAAGAGTGATGCGACCTAAGCCTCCGGCGGTGGAAAGCGCCGTCTGCGCTCCAGGTCGTTGAGATCCGAGAAGGCCGTCGGCGTCGTGCAGCGTGCGACGAGGCGGTTGGAACTCCCACCGGCTCTGGCGGCCGCGCATCAGCGCCTGCCAGGCGAAGCGGCGCGCCCGCTGGCTCTTGAGGATCTCCTCGCGAAGCGGCGCGGGGCGCCAGCGGTCCTGCACCTCGGCCTCGAACGCGGCCATGATCGAGGCGTGCCCGGGCGAGGCGGCAAGGTTCTCGAGCTCGTCCGGGTCGCGCTCGAGGTTGAACAGCAGCGGCGGGTCGGCCGCGCTCCAGATGGACTTCCAGGGGCCGCGGCGGAGCATGAAGATCGGCGCGAGCGCGCCCTCGGCAAGATACTCGCCGGGCACCGTCCGCTCCGGCAGCGCGCCACCCGCGAGCAGCGGGGCGAGGCTTGCGCCTTCATGCTCGATCTCTGCCGTGCCGCCAGCTTGCGGGCGACCAAGCTCGAGCAGGGTCGGCATCAGATCGAGCAGCGAGGCAAGGTCCGCCGCACGCCGCGGCGAGAAGCGGCCGGGAGCCGAGAAAATCAGCGGCACGCGCACCGCCCACTCGAAGAAGTGCATCTTGTACCAAAGGCCGCGCTCACCCAGCATGTCGCCGTGGTCGGCGGTGAAGATCACCACCGTGTCGTCGGCGAGCCCGAACCTCTGGAGCGTCGCGATCAGGTCGCCGACCGCGTCGTCGACGTAGGAGATGGCACCATAATAGGCGCGGCGCGCCCGGCGCACCTCGTCCGCGGTGATCGCCGCCTCGTCCATGGCCGAGACCCGGACCAGCCTCCGGCTGTGCGGGTCCATCCGGTCCGGCGGCAGCGGGCCGATGCGGGGCGGCGCGATCTCGTCGTCGCGATAGCGGTTCCAGTACGCCTCGCGGATTGCATAGGGGTCATGCGGGTGCGTGAACGAGACGGTCAGGAAGAACGGCCGGGGATCGGTCGATCGGGCGTGGTCCTGGAGGAAGCGGAGCGCCTGGAAAGTGACCTCGTCGTCGAAGTCGAGCTGGTTGGTCGCCTCGGCGATCCCCGCCTGCCTGACGCTCAGCATGTTGTGGTACCACCAGTCGATCCGCTCCTCGGGCGCGTCCCAGTTCGGCGTCCAGCCGAAATCGACCGGGTAGATGTCGGTGGTCAGACGCTCCTCGAAACCGTGCAGCTGATCTGGCCCGACGAAGTGCATCTTCCCGCACAAGCAGGTGCGATAGCCCTGGGCGCGCAGCCCGTGCGCAATGGTCGCCAGGCTCGCCGGGAACTCGCTCGCATTGTCGTAGGCGCCGATCCGGGACGGCAGGCGGCCGGCCAGCATCGAATAGCGCGAGGGCGCGCACAGGGGGCTGTTGCAATAGGCGTTCTCGAACAGGACGCCGCCTTCGGCAAGCCGCGCGATGTGCGGCGCCCGGACCACGGGATGGCCGTAGCAGGGCAGCGCGAACGCCGTCAGCTGATCCGCCATCACGAGCAGGATGTTCGGTTGCCTGGCGGCCATCAGCGACCCTTCCAGACCGGCGCGCGCTTCTCGGCAAAGGCGCGGGCACCCTCCCGCGCATCCTCGCTCTCGTAGAGCGCCCGGACCGCCGGCAGGCGCTTGTTGGTGACCAGGTCGAACGCCTCCTGAATTGGCAGATGCGCGCTCGCGCGGACCACCTCCTTGATCGCGGCGAGCACCAGCGGCGGCCCGTCCGCGAGCAGGGCCGCCATTCTCGCGCGCGAACGAGCAGATCCTTTGCGGCCACGATCTCGTTGACCAGGCCCCAGCGCCTCGCCTCCTCGGCTTCCAGCCACCGGCCGGTCAGCAGCAGCTCCATCGCGACATGGTGGGGAATGCGCCGCGGCAGCTTGATGGTCGCGGCATCGGCGAGCTGGCCCGCCTTGATCTCCGGGAGCGCAAAGCGCGCCTGCCCGGCCGCGATGATCAGGTCGGCCGACAGCGCCAGCTCGAAGCCGCCGCCGACCGCCATGCCATTGACCGCCGCGATCACGGGCTTGTTCAGCCCCGGCAGCTCCTGCAGGCCGCCGAAGCCGCCGACCCCGAAATCGGCATCGGGGGTCTCGCCCGCGGCCGCGGCCTTGAGGTCCCAGCCGGCCGAGAAGAAGCGCTCGCCGGCACCGGTGACGATCGCCACCCGGAGATCCGGATCGTCGCGGAAGGCCGCGAACGTTTTGCCCAGCGCGCGGCTGGTCGCGGCGTCGATCGCGTTGGCCTTCGGCCGGTCGAGCACGACCTCGAGAACCGCGCCGTCACGCGTGATGTGGAGAACCTCGCTCACGCCACCTCTTCCCTCGCGACGTCCTGCGCTTCGGCCGCACGGATCAGCGCGTCCGCAGCGACCACACCCTGGCCTGCGGCATAGACCATCAGCGGATTGACATCCAGCTCCAGGACGCAAGCGCGCGGATCGAGCGCCAGCCCGCCGATCCGGCAGACGACCTCGACGACCGCCTCGATGTCGCCCGCAGGTGCGCCGCGCCAACCCGCCAGCAGCGGCCAGATCCGAAGCGCCTGCAGCGCCCTCCGCACATCATCCGGCAGAACCGGTAGCAGGAGGACGGCGGTATCCTGCCAAAGCTCGGCATGGACCCCGCCAGCGCCGACCAGGAGGTACGGGCCGAACTGAGGGTCGGTATCGATCCCCACGATCAGCTCGGCGACCGGCGGCGGCAGCATCCGCTCGACCAGCACCCGATCGCCGAGCCGCGCCATGCCGGCCGCGGCCGCGGCGACGGCTTCGGCGCTCGCCAGATTGAGCGCGACGCCAGCCGCCTCGGACTTGTGCGGGACGCTGGCGGCGGTCTTGAGCGCGACCGGAAAGCCGATCCGCTCGGCCGCTGCGGCCGCCTCGCCAGCCGGCACCACCTCGCCGCAGGGCACGGGCACGCCCCGAGCCGCGAGCAGGCGCTTGGCCGCGCTCTCCCGCATCGTCAGGGGTTCCCGCGTCGTCACGACGTCTTCCGGCGCCCGCGGCAAAGGCGGCGGCCCATGCTCGAACCGACCCCAGGTTGCGCCGAGCCAGGCGGCGGCCGCGATCGCACGCAGGCATTCCGGCAGGCCCTGCATCGGCGCGATGCCGGCCGCCAGCAGCCGCTCGCGCGCGGCGGGTGGCAGGGTCTCGGGCAGCGATGCGACGACGATCGCCGGGGCGCCGGTCGCGATCGCGGCCGCCGACTCGATGAAGGCATCCCTGGCCACGTCCCAGGCCGCAACGTGGTTCTCGCCGGGTCGCGGGTAGTCGAGCACGAGCAGCGTGGCATCGAAGCCGGCACCCAGCATGGCGGTGAAGCAGCCTCGCAGGCGCTCGAAATCCGCCCAGATGGCGGTCTGGTAGTCGAGGGGATTGGCGAGCGCCACGCGATCGTCCAGCGCCGCGCGCAGCGCCGCAAGGCTCGGCTCGGGCAGGGGCGCGAGCTCGAGCCCCCGCGAAAGTGCGAGGTCGGCGACCATCGCGGCATCGCCGCCCGAGCAGCTGAGCGAGCCGATCCGCCGGCCGGCGAGCGGCCCGAGCACCGAGACCAGCTTCAGGGTCTCGAGCAGCTCGGCCAGGCTGTCGACGCGGATCACGCCGTAACGGCAAAGGAAGGCGTCGGCGACCGCATCCGCGCCGGCGAGCGAGCTCGTGTGGGACAGCGTCGCGCGCGCGCCGGTCTCGGAGCGCCCGGCCTTGATCGCCACGATCGGCAAGCGCCTGGCCGCGCATTTGAGCGCCGCGCGCGCAAAGCCGACCGGCTCGCTGATCGTCTCGAGGTAGAGGCCGATCGCGGTGATGCGCGCATCTTCGGCCAGAAGCTCGAGCAAATCGTGGACGGCGAGCTGGGCCTGATTGCCGACCGAGAGCACCAGGGCGATCGGCAGGCTGCGCTGCTGCATGGTGAGCGTGATGCCGATGTTGCCGCTCTGGGTGATCAGCGCGACGCCACGCTGTACGGGCCTGGCGCCGTGCTCGTCCGGCCAGAGGGCGACCCGCTCGAGCAGGTTGAGGAGGCCGTAGCAGTTCGGGCCGAGGATCGCCATGTCACCGGCCGCCGCGACCAGCCGCCGCTCGAGCTCGCGGCCGTCCGGGGCCTCGGCAAAGCCCGCGGCGTAGCAGACAGCCCCGCCCGCGCCGATGGCGGCGAGTCTGGCCACCGCCTCGACCGTCGCTTCGCGCCGAACCCCGAGAAAAACCGCATCCGGCGCCTCGGGCAGGTCCTCGATGCGGGCGCAGCACGGCACGCCCGCGAGCGTCTGTCGGGTCGGATTGACCGCGTGGACCCGCCCGCCGAAGCCGAGCTTCCGGCTCTGACGGATCACTTCCTCGGCGAAGCGCCCGCCGATCGCGGCGATCGATTGGGGCCGCAGCAGCCGTTCGAGATTGCGCCGGCGCGCGTCGGCTGGCATCGCGCTCAGCCGCCGAGTGGGCGAAGAATCTCGCGCGCGATGATGTGGCGCTGGATCTCGCTGGTGCCGTCCCAGATCCGCTCGACCCGGGCGTCCCGCCAGAAGCGCTCGATCGGCAGGTCGGCCATCAGGCCCATGCCGCCGAAGATCTGGACCGCATGGTCGGTCGCCCGCGCCAGCATCTCGCTCGCGAACAGCTTCGCCTCGGCGATCTGCCGGTTGGCGTCCAGGCCCTGGTCGAGCCGCCAGGCGGCCGCGAGCGTCAGCCAGTCGGCCGCGTCGATCTCGGTCGCCATGTCGGCGAGCTTGAAGCCGGTGCCCTGGAACTTGCCGATCGGCTGGCCGAACTGTTTCCGGGTTGCGCACCATTCGGCGGCGAGATCGAACACGCGCCGCGCGCGCCCGACACAGGTCGCGGCGACCGTGAGGCGGGTCGCGTACAGCCAGGTGTTCATCAGCTCGAAACCGCCGCCTTCCTCGCCCAGCACCTGCGATGCCGGCACCCGGCAGTCCTCAAACGACAAAATGCAGTTGTGGTAGCCCCGGTGCGAGACCGAGCCGTAGCCCTTGCGGATCTCGAACCCCGGCGTGCCCCGGTCGATCAGGAAGCAGGTGATCCGCTGCTTCGGCCCTTTGGCCGTGGCCACGCTGCCGGTCGCCACGAACACGATCGCAAAGTCGGAAATGTCGGCGTGGCTGATGAAGTGCTTGGTGCCGTTGATCACGTAGTCGGGGCCGTCGCGGCGCGCGAAGGTCTTCATCGAGCGGATGTCGGAGCCGGCCTCGGGCTCGGTCATGGCCAGGCAGTCGATTTTTTCCCCACGTACCGCAGGCCCGAGATAGCGCTCCCGCTGCTCCGGGTTGCAGGCACAAAGGATGTTCGAGGGCCGGCCGAAGTGCACGGTCAGCGCCATCGATGCGCGCCCGAGCTCGCGCTCGAGCAGCGTGAACGTCAGGTGGTCGAGGCCGCCGCCGCCGAATTCTTCCGGGATGTTGGCAGCATAGAAGCCGAGTTCCGAAACTTTGCGCCGGATCGCGCGGCCGACTTCGTCCGGCACCTCGCCGGTGCGCTCGACCTCGGCCTCGAGCGGGTACAGCTCGCGCTCGACGAAGCCGCGCACGCTGTCGACGACCATCTGTTGTTCTTCGGAAAGACCGAAATCCATTGGTCTCAGCCGTCGCGCTTCGCGAGTTTTTCCTGCCAGGCTTTGAGCACCGCGCCGGCGGCGTAGTCCTGCGCCCGCAGCGCCTGCAGCACAGAGACCAGGCAGTCGTCGCGCAGGCGCTCGAGATCGCGGATCGAGCGGCCCTTCGCCTGGTCGTCCGACTGGCCGACGATGCGGTCGATCAGAGCCTCGGTCAGTTCCGGCGCCTCGAGGCGGGTCCAGGGCAGCTTCAGGGTCGGGCCGAACTGGGCCATGAAGTGGCGCATGCCCGCCTCGCCGCCCGCGAGACGATAGCTGAGGAAGGTGCCCATGAACGCCCAGCGCAGGCCCGGGCCGTAGGCGATCGCCTGGTCGATCTCGTCGGTCGTCGCGATGCCGTCGTTGACGAGGTGCAGGGCCTCGCGCCAGAGCGCCTCGAGCAGGCGGTCGGCGATGAAGCCGTCGACCTCGCGGCGCACCATCAGCGGGTGCATGCCGAGCCCGCGATAAAAGTCGGCGGCGCGCTGCCTGGTCGGGTCGGAGGTCTCGCTGCCGCCGCAGACCTCGACCAGCGGCAGCAGGTAGACGGGGTTGAACGGGTGGCCGACGACGAACCGCTCGGGGCTCGTCATCTCGGCCTGGAGCCGGCTCGGCAGCAGGCCCGAGGTGCTGGACGCGATCACCACCTCCGGCCGGCACGCCCGGCTCACGCGGGCGAGCAGAGAGCGCTTGAGGTCCTCGCGTTCGGGCGCGCTCTCCTGGACGAAGTCGGCATCCGCGACCGTCGCCTCGAGATCGCGTCCGAAGGTGATCTCGCCGCGGCGCGCAGGCGGTGCCGGCATCAGCCTTTGCCAGGCGCGTTCGGCGTTCGCCACCACCTCCTCGACCTTGCGCCCGGCCTCGGGATCGGGGTCAGACAGTGCCACGTCGATGCCGTTCAGGAGCAGGCGCGCGGCCCAGCCGGCGCCGATCACGCCGGCGCCGATCAGCGCCACCTTGCGGATTTCGTTCATCGGCGCCGGGCTCAGCGGGGCCTGAGGTGCAGGCGTTCGCGAGCCTCGTCGGGACCGAGCACGCGCGCGCCCAAAAGCTCGAGGATCTGCTTCGCCCGCGTGACCAGTGCGCCGTTGCTGGCCGGCACGCCCTTGTCGAGCCAGAGATTGTCCTCGAGGCCGACCCGCACGTGGCCGCCGAGGAAGGCCGCCTCGGCGACCATCGGCATCTGCATGCGGCCGATGCCGAAAGCCGAGAAAATCGCATCCTTCGGCAGCAGATCGCGCAGGGCGAGGATCGCGCGCGGGTCGCATTCGGCGCCGAACGGGATGCCCGTGCACAGCTGGAACAGGGGCGGGCGCTCGATCAGGCCCTCCTCGATCAGCTGCTTGGCCATCCAGACGTGGCCGAGCTCGAACACCTCGATCTCCGGCCTGACGCCGGCCGCTTTGATCCGGGCTGCCATCGCGCGCAGCATGTCTGGCGTGCTGAGATAGGCGGAAGCAGCATAGTTCATGCTGCCGCAGTCGAGCGTGCAGATCTCCGGCCGCAGCTCCTCGACGTGGGCCAGGCGGTCCGCGACCGTCGCCATGTCGGTGCCGGGCCCACCCTGCCAGGGGCGCTCCGGGTCGGGCACGAAATCGCCGCCCATGCCGGCGGTCAGGTTCAGGATGACCTCGGAGTTGCGCGCGCGGATGCGCTCGACCACGTCGCGATAGAGGTGCGGCTTGCGATCCGCTTTGCCGGTTGCGGGATCGCGGACGTGGATGTGGGTGATCGCGGCCCCGGCTGCGGCCGCCTCGAGCGCCGCGTCGGCGATCTGCGCGGGCGTGACCGGAATCGCGGGATGCCGGCCGACGGTATCGCCGGCACCGGTCACGGCGCAGGTGATGATCACCTCCCGGTTCATGCCTCGACCTCCCGCCGACCTCGCGCCAGCCTCACACCGAGCATACCCGCGGCGCCCCTCTGCAAGCCACAGCTTTCCGCGTCCGCGACCGAAGCTTGCTTCCTTTGATAGCAGGTGCTATCTCACGCAGCGAGGAGACGATGCGATGGCGACCCTGATCGTGCGCAAGCTCGATGACGACCTCGTGCAGCGCCTGAAGGCGCGGGCCAAGGAACACGGTCGCTCGGCCGAGGCCGAGCACCGCCTGATCCTCCAGGAAGTGCTTTGCCACAGGCCCAAGATGACCGGCGCCGAGTTTTGGGAAGCGCTGCGCAAGGACGGTCCCTTGCTCGAGGATGACGACGAGTTCTTCAAGGTGCTCGAAGAGCTCCGTCATCAGCCCGTCCAGGTGCCGGATTTCCCCGAATGAGGGGCTGCATTCTGGATACGAATGTCGTGTCGGAGCAGCGCCGAGCCCTTCCGCACCCGAATGTTGCGTCCTGGCTTCACCACCAGGATCCAGAGCGGCTTTTTCTCACCGCGACGATCGTGGGCGAGTTCGCGGTTGGGATCGCATGTTTGCCGACCGGCAAGCGCCGGAGCGAGCTGGAGGCCTGGCTCGACACGTTGATCAGGCAACGGTTTGCCGATCGAATTCTACCCTATGACACCCGCGCAGGCCTGAGCTACGGGGAGCTCGCGGCTGATGCTCGGATGCGAGGTCGAAGTCCGGATCTTAGTGATGCGCAGATCGCGGCGGTAGCGCGGGTGCACGACTTGGCGGTCGCGACCCGCAACACTGCTCACTTCGAGCAGCTCGGTGTCGTGGTCATCAACCCCTGGGAAGCGTGAAGCGCAGAACCGGGGATGGCGCAGGTCTATGACGCGATCATCGTCGGTGGCGGGCACAATGGCCTGGTGTGCGGTGCGTATCTCGCCAGGGCGGGGCTGAAGACGCTGGTGCTCGAGCGCCGCCACGTGATCGGTGGTGCCGCCGTGTCCGAGGAGATCGTGCCGGGCTTCACCTTCTCGGTTTTTTCCTATGTCATGAGCCTCTTGCACCCGAAGGTGATCCGCGAGCTCGAGCTCGCGAGGTTCGGCCTCGAGGTCCTGCCCGCCAACGATCTTTTCTGCCCGCTCCACGACAACGACTACATCATCCTGTCAGACGACGTGCGCAAGACGCAGGAACACTTCGCGCGCTTCTCCAAGCATGACGCCGAGATCTACCCCGCCTTCAACGACTACCTGCAGGAAGCGGCCCGGACCGTTCGCGCGCTGCTGCTGGAGACCCCGGTCGATCCGACCCGGCGCGACTGGCGGGGCTTCAAGGCGACGGCGGGGCTGCTCTGGCGCCAGCGCAAGATCGGGCGCGGCTTCTACCGCATGGTCGATCTGCTGAGCATGAGCGCCTACGACTACCTGTCGCGCTGGTTCGAGTCCGACATCATCAAGGCGGTGTTCGCCTATTACGCCTCGATCGGCACCTTCGCCGGCCCGAAATCGCCCGGCTCGGCCTATGTCATCATGCATCACATGATGGGCGAGCACGAGGGCGCCGCCGGCTGGGGCTTCGTGCGCGGCGGCATGGGCACGATCAGCGGGGCGATCGCGGCCTCGGGCGCGCGCTTCGGGCTCGAGGTCAAGACCAGGGCGGCGGTTGCGGACGTGATCGTCGAGGACGGCGCTGCGGTCGGCGTGGTCACCGAGGCGGGCGACGACTATCGGGCGAGGGTCGTCGCTTCGAACGCCAACGCGAAAGTCCTCTACGGCAAGCTGGTCGCGGCGCGCCACCTGCCAGCCGACTTCCTGGCCGAGATCGAGAGCTTCCGCACCTTCTCGACCGCCTTCAAGATCAACCTCGCGGCCGAGGCGCCGCCGGCCTATCGCGCCTTCGACAAGGCCAAGGCCGGCTTCGACTACCCGACCTACGTGCACCTCGCGCCCGACATCGACTGGCTCGAGCGCGCCTATGACGATGCCAAATATGGCTGGTATTCGGCCAGGCCGTTCGTCACGCCGGTCGTGCCGACCATCCGCGACCAGACCATCGCACCGCCCGGCAAGCACGTGGTCCACCTGTTCGGCGGCCACGCACCCTACGAGCTCAAGAACGCCAGCTGGGAGCGCGAGCGCGACGGCCTGGTCAAGAACGTGCTGGGCGTGATCGATGAATTCGCGCCTGGCTTCTCCTCGCAGATCATCGACATGCAGGTGCTGCTGCCCGCCGACATCGAGGCGATCCTGAACCTTCCGAACGGCCACATCTTTCACGGCGAGCTGTCGCTCGACCAGTTGTTCTGGCAACGCCCGGCGCCGGGCTTTGCCGACTACCGGAGCCCGATCCGCGGGCTCTACCTATGCGGCTCGTCGGCCCATCCGGGCGGCGGCGTCTCCGGCATCCCCGGCCACAACGCCGCCCGCGAGATCCTGAAGGACCGCAGGCGGCGCAAACCCTCGCGAAACGGGATCCCCGGTCCGTGACGATTGGCTTCCTCCCGGCCGGCGGGCCGGGCGCGGCCGTCGCCCGGTCTATTCCGCCGGCTGGGGCGCCGGCAGCTCTTCGTGAGCCGCCGCCGGCGCGGTGCGGGCCCCGGCCGGGTGGCGGGTGCGGGCGAGCAGCGTGTAGGCGGTCGGCACCACGAACAGGGTAAAGACCGTGCCGAAGGAGATGCCGCCGACGATCACCCAGCCGATCTGCGAGCGGCTCTCGGCGCCCGCCCCGCTGGCGAAGGCGAGCGGCACGGCGCCCAGCACCATGGCGCCGGTGGTCATCAGGATCGGGCGCAGACGCAGGCCGGCGGCCTCGATCACCGCCTCGAACTTGGTGCGTCCCTGCTCCTGCAGCTGGTTCGAGAACTCGACCAGCAGGATGCCGTGCTTGGTGATCAGCCCGACCAGGGTGATGAGGCCGATCTGGCTGTAGACGTTGAGCGTGTTGTGGGTCAGATGCAACGCGATCAAAGCACCGGTGATCGAGAGCGGCACGGTCAGCATGATGATCAGCGGGTCGACGAAGCTCTCGAACTGGGCCGAGAGCACCAGGTAGATGAAGGCGAGCGCGAGCACGAAGGTGAAGTAGAGGCTGCTCGAGCTCTCCTTGAACTCGCGCGACTGGCCGGCGTAGTCGACCTGGGCCGAGGCCGGCAGCACCCGCTTGGCGGCGCCTCCCATGAAGGCGAGCGCGTCGCC
Organism: uncultured Alphaproteobacteria bacterium; assembly: GCA_963757395.1. Classification (GTDB taxonomy): domain Bacteria; phylum Pseudomonadota; class Alphaproteobacteria; order Geminicoccales; family Geminicoccaceae; genus DATAOG01. Next base: position 8,880 of record CAVWRK010000013.1, on the reverse strand, counting down.
GAGGGTATAGCCGGGGGCAAGCGTCGCGGACAGCGTCGCCGAGCGCAGCTTGTTGAAGTGGTTGAGCTCCTTGGGCGCCACCTCCTCGGTCACCTTGATGATGTTGTTCATCGGCACCATGACGCCGTGGGCATTGCGGACGTAGATCGAGGCGAGGTCGTCCGGGTTGCGCCGGTCGAGGTCGGCGACCTGCACGATCACGTCGTACTGCTTGCCGTTGCGCTTGAAGCGGGTGACCTGGCGGCCGCCGAGCAGGGTCTCGAGCGTCCGCCCGACCGTGTCGACCTCGAGCCCCATGTTGGCGACCTTGTCGCGGTCGAGGTCGATCTTGAGCTGGGGCTTGTTGAGCTTCAAGTCGCTGTCGAGGTTGATCATGCCGGGGTATTTGCGCGCCTCGGCGAGCAGCTGATCGACCATGGCCTGGAGCTGCTCATAGGGCTGCGAGGTCTGGATCACGACCTCGACCGGTTTCTCGACGAAGTTCTGGCCGAGCGAGGGCGGGTTGACCGGAAAGGCGAGCATCCCCGGCACCCCGAAGAACCTCGGCGCCAGCGAGCCGGCGATCGCCTGCTGCGAACGCTCCCGCTGGTCCCAGTCGAACAGGCGGGCGAAGGAGATCATCTGACTGACCACCGGGTAGCCGGTGACCACGAAGTACTGCTTGATCTCGGGCACGCTCTTGTAGATCTGCTCGATCTGCTTGGCGTAGTGATCGGTGAACTCGAGCGTCGAGCCTTCGGGGGCGATGCCGATACCCATGAACACGCCCCGGTCCTCGGTCGGCGCCAGCTCGGACTTGAGCGACGTGAACAGGAAGTAGGCCGAGCCCGCGACCAGCAGGCCGGCCAGGACGACCAGCCAGCGCGCGTCAAGCGTCACCGCGAGCGCCCGCCGGTAGCCGCGGGTCAGGCCGACGATGCCGCGCTCGATCACCCGGTAGAAGAGGTTGTGGCGCTCGACGTGGTGGAGCATCTTGCTCGACATCATCGGCGACAGCGAGAGTGCCACGAAGCCCGAGACCAGGACCGCACCGGCGAGCGTCCAGGCGAACTCGGTGAACAGCTTGCCCGTGCGTCCGGTCATGAAGCCGATTGGCGCATAGACCGAGGCGAGCGTGACGGTCATCGCGAGCACCGCGAAGCCGATCTCCTTGGAGCCGACCAGCGCCGCCTGATAGGGCGCCATACCCTCCTCGACGTGGCGGTGGATGTTCTCGAGCATGACGATCGCGTCGTCGACCACGAGCCCGATCGCCAGCACCAGGGCCAAGAGGGTCAGCGTGTTGATGCTGAAGTCGAAGGCGTACATCAGGGCAAAGGCGCCGACCAGGCTGACCGGGATGGTGACCAGCGGGATCACGGTCGCGCGCAGCGAGCGCAGGAAGAAGAAGATCACCAGCACGACCAGGACGATCAACTCGCCGATCGTCTCGAACACCGCGTCGATCGAGTGCTGGATGAAGATCGCGCTGTTGTAGGCCATGTCGGTGCGCATGCCCTCCGGCAAGTCCTGCTGGATGATCGGCAGCGCCTTTTCGACCTCCTTGCCGACGTCGAGCGGGTTGGCGGTCGCCTGCTTGATCACGCCGAGGGCCACGGCGCTGCGGCCCATGAAGCGGACGTTGACGCGGTGGTCGACCGGCCCGAGCTCGGCATGGGCGACGTCGCCGAGCCGGACCGGGTAGCCGCTGTCCTCGCGCAGGATGATGTCCTCGAACTGCTCGGGGGTCCTGAGGTCGGTCTGGCTGACCACGGTGAACTCGCGCGCCGAGCTCTCGATCCGGCCGGCCGGGATCTCGATGTTCTGACGCGTCAGCGCGGTCTCGACGTCCGCAGGCGTCAGGTGGTAGGCGGCCAGCCGCGTCGCATCGAGCCAGATGCGCATGGCATAGCGGCGCTCGCCGAAGATGCGCACGTCGGCGACGCCCGGCAGGTTCTGCAGCCGGTCCTTGACGAAGCGGTCGGCGAAGTCGGTGACCTCGAGCGGCGAGGCGCGATCGGACGAGAACGCCAGATAGAGCACCGGCTGGGCGTCGGCTTCGACCTTGGCGATCACCGGCTCGTCGATGTCGTCGGGCAGTCGCGAGCGCACCCGACTGACCCGGTCGCGGACGTCGTTGGCGGCGGCGTCGGGGTCGCGGTCGAGCCGGAAGCGGATCGTGATCTGGCTCTTCTCCTGACGGCTGATCGAGCTCATGTAGTCGATGCCCTCGATTCCGGACAGCAACTCCTCGAGGATCTGCGTGACCTGGCTCTCGATGATGTCGGCGGACGCGCCCTTGAAGCTGGTCTCGACCGTGACCACGGGCTCGTCGATCTTGGGATACTCGCGCACCGTCAGCCGGCCGTAGGCGATCAGGCCGACGAGGCCCACGACCAGCGACATCACGGTCGCGAGCACCGGCCGCCGGATCGAGAGATCGGACAGGACCAAGGCGTCAGACCTCTGCTCTGGGCACCGGCTTGACCGGAACTCCGTCCCGGATCTTGAGCTGGCCCGCGGTCACCACCTGATCGCCGGGCTCGAGCCCGTTGAGGATCTCGGCCATGCCGTCGCGGCGGATGCCGACCTCGACCTTAGTGAACGCCGCCTTGCCGTCCGCGACCTTGAACACGTACTGGTCCTGACCCTGCGGCACCAGCGCCTGCTCGGGCACCTGGATCGCGTCGTCGCGCTCGTTCAGGACCAGGCTGACCCGGACGAACAGGCCCGGCCGCAGCCGGCCGTCGGGATTGGGCAGGCGGGCGCGCAGCAGGATGCTGCGGCCGCTCTCGTCGATCAGCGGGTCGATCGCGTAGACCTCGCCGGCGAACTTCTCGCCCGGGAAGGCGTCGGCCCCGAGGTCGAGGCGCTGGCCCGGCTTGACGGCACCGACGTAGACCTCGGCGATCCGGAAATCGGCTTTGAGCGGATCGATCTGCTCGAGGTTGATGATGTCGTCGCCGACGTTGAGGAAATCGCCGACCGAGACCTTGCGCAGGCCGACGACGCCAGCGAACGGCGCCTTGATCACGGTCTTGTCGAGCCGGGCCTTGGCGAGCTCGAGCGACGCCTGGTCGGCGCGCAGCTGGGCGATCGCCTCGTCGCGCGCCTTGGTGGTCCCGGCCTTGCGCTTCAAGAGGTCGATCGCGCGGTCGTAGTTGGCCTGGCTGAGCTCGAGCGAGGCCTGCACCTGCTCGACCTCGGCGCGGTAGACGGTATCGTCGAGGACCACGAGCGGCTGGCCTTCAGTGACCGGCTTGCCTTCCTGGAAGCGGAACGCGACGATGCGGCCGGCGATCTCCGGACGGATGGTCACCAATTCGTTGGAGCGCAACGAGCCGACCGCGGTCAGACGCCGCTGGATCGGTCCGACCGTGACCGGCGCGGTCTCGACCGGGATCTCCATGCCGCCGCGCTCCGCCTGCTGGCCGGCGCCGCCGGCTGCTGGCGGGGCGACATAGAAGTACCACCAGGCGCCGCCGGCCACGGCGAGCATGCAGAGCGCTACGACGATCTGGGCAAAGGCCTTCACTGCACGAGTCCTGGCGTTCTCTCCTCAGACGCGTGCAAGGCACGCCCGATTGCCCCGGCATCGACGCGGTTGCCGTGGCGATCCCAGACCCGGTCCGCTGCCGCCAGCGATGGGTCCAGGACGCTTCGCAAGATCTAGGTCTTGAGGGCGAGCGCCACAATAGGCGAGGCCTGCGCCCGCACGCCGCGGCTCAAAGGGTCACGGACAGGCCGCCATCGACCACCAGCACGTGGCCGTTGACGTAGGCGCCGGCCTTGGACGCGAGGAACACCACGGCGCCGCCGATCTCCTCGGGCCTGGCCCAGCGGCCGAGCGGCGTCCGGTGCTCGACCCAGGCGGTGAATTCCTGGTCCGCGAGCAGCGCCGTGTTCATCTCGGTGGCGAAATAGCCGGGCGCGATGGCGTTGACCGTGATGCCCTTGGGGCCGAGCTCGGCCGCCATCGACCGGGTCAGGCCCTGGAGGCCGGCCTTGGCCGCGACGTAGGCGTGCACGGTCGGCCGCGCCAGGATCGCGACCACCGAACCGGTGCTGATGATCCGGCCCGAGCCCTGCCGGAGCATGACCTTGGCGGCCTCGCGGGCGCTCCGGAAGCAGGCCGAGAGGTTGGCCGCGATCACCCGCTCCCAGTCGGCGTCGGCCCATTCGGTGAGCGGCACCCGGTGCTGGATGCCGGCGTTGTTGACCAGGACGTCGAGCCGGCCGTGACGGTCCGCGATGTCCTGGATCGCGGCCGCGACCGCGACCCCGTCGGTGACGTCGAAGGCCATCGCCTCGGCCCGGTAGCCGCGCTGCCGGAGGCCGTCGGCCCGGCTCTCGAGGGTCGCCGGGTCGCGCCCGTTCAGGACCACCAGCGCGCCGTGCTCGGCGAGCGCCTCGGCCATGGCGAAGCCCAGGCCGCGCGAGCTGCCGGTGATCAGGGCGACCTGGCCGTCGAGCGCGAACAGCTCCGACATCTCATTCTCCCATCTGGCGCCGGAGGTCGTCGCGGCGCTTTACAACCGTGCGTCCTTGGGAAACAAACATGGCCCATGTCGATCGAACGGGACAGCGTCCATTTCCGCATCCTCGAGCGCCTGTGCGCGATGCCGAAGCCGGTGCGCGGCATCTCGGGCGCCATGCTGGATCGCCACTTCGACGCCGGCTGGGCGGTCGAGGAACTGGCGGCGGCCGGCCTGATCCTGGCGCGCGGCTGGGCCAACGGGCCGGGCGCGGTCTGGATCCCGACCACCGCCGGCGAGGCGCTCTGCCGCGAGCTCAGCGAGGCCGGCCGCGAGCCGCCGCCGTTCCAGCCGGTCAGAGCACCGGCAAATTCAGTCCCCCATCGACGTACACCACCTGGCCAACGCTGAACGGCAGGCCGCCGGTCGCCAGCGTCGCGACCGCGCGGCCGACGTCTTCGGCCTCGCCCCAGCGCGCGATCGGGCTGAGGCCGCCCTCGATCCGGCGCTGGTAGCGCTCGGCGACCGGCGCGGTCATCGGGGTCCGGATCACCCCCGGGCGGACCTCGTAGACGCCGATGCCGTGGGCCGCGAGACGGAGCGCGAACAGGCGGGTCAGCATCGAGGCGCCGACCTTGGAGATGCAATACTCGCCGCGGTCGATCGAGATCATCTCGGCGTTGACCGAGGTGATGGTGACGATCGAGCGCCGCGCCCCGCCGGCCGCGGGTGGCACCCGCAGCATCCGCCGCGCAATTTCTTGAGTGAGGAAAAAAGGGCCGCGCAGGTTGGTGCTCAGGCAGCGGTCGTAGCTCTCGACCGAGACGTCGAGCAGGTCGCCGCGGCTCAAGGCCCCGACGCCGGCGTTGTTGACCAGGCAGTCGAGCCGGCCGAAGGCTTCGAACGTGTCGTCGACCAGCCGCGCGTGCGCTGCGAGATCGGCGATGTCGGCGATCAGGAAGGTGCTGTGGCCGCCGCGCTCGGCGATGCCTGCGAGGGTCTGCTCGGCGTCGGCGTCCTGCTCGAGGTCGGCCAGCACCAGATCGAAGCCGGCGGCGGCCAGCGCCAGCGCGCAGCCGCGGCCGATGCCGCGCCGACCGCCGGTCACCAGTGCTACCGGTCGCGTGTCCGCTCCGCTCATGCCCTGCTCCGCTCGCTGCCGCCGCCCGGCCGGCGTTCGCTCAGGCCCGCATGCATGGCCGCACCAGCTGCTCGATCCAGTTGCGCACTTCCGCAAGCCGGATGTCCTCGTTCATGACGTCCTCGTCGATGCCGAGCCGCCAGGCGAGGTCCTTGCGGCCCGGGTCCTGGTGCAGCGCCTCGAGCTGGTCGACGAAGCCGTCGGCGGCATCGAGGTCCTGAAAGAAGCCGAGGCCGGTGAGCTTCTGGCGGCGGCAGTAGCAGAGCCGCGCGAGCTCGTGCAGGTCGTACTCCGGGTGGTACTGCAGGCCCCAGAAGCTGCCGCCTTGATGGGTGACCGCGACCGCCTGGACGTGGGTGTAGCGGTTGGTGGCGAGCAGCACGCCGGAGGGCGGCAGGTGGGTGACCTCGTCGTCGTGGCTGATGAAGCCGTCGAACACCGATTTCTTGCCGATGTAGAGCGGGTGGGCGCGGCCCTCGGGCGTGAGGCTGATCTTGCGCGCGAGGCCCATCTCGCGACCCTTCGGGTTGGCGGCGCACTGGCCGCCGGCCGCGACCACGGCGATCTGGGCGGCCCAGCAGCTGCCGAAGCTCGGCACGCGGGCCGTGTAGGCGGCGCGCGCGAGCTCGATCTGCGGCCGGACCCGCGGGTCGTCCTTGAAGATCGTGAGGCTCGAGCCGGTCCAGGCGATGCCGTCGTACTGCCCGACCGCGGTCCCGGTCGGCAGCGTGGCAGCCGGGTCGGCCGGATAGAGAATCTCGACCGTGGCGCCGGGCGCGCACGTCTTCAGCATCCGATCGTAGAGCGCGCCCGCCGTGCTGGCGCCGCCGGCGCGCAGGTCCTCGCGGCCTTCCCTCGCATAGCCGTCGACGACCAGAAAACGCGGCCGGCCAGCCATCTGTGGCGCCTCCCCTACCCCGCCGCCGCCAGGCGATCGATCACTGCCGGCAGGTCGGCGTGGCGCTCGCAGACGGCGTCCGCCGTGGTGCCGGTCCGATCATCGGCGCGCGCGGCCGTGAACAGGACCGCCTTCGCGCCGAGCGCGTGCGGGCCCCTGACGTCGTTCTGCTCGCGGTCGCCGACGTGCACGATCTCGTGCAGCGCGACGCCGAGCTGCGCCGCCGCCGCGTCGAACATGGCGCGGTGCGGCTTCGCATGCCCGACCTCGTCCGAGAAGGCGAAGCCGCTGAAATATCGGGCGAGATCGTAGGTCTCCAACAGTCTGCGGAGATAGGCGCCGGGCGTGACGATCGCATCCGAGACCACGGCCAGGCGATAGCGCGTCGCGAGCTCGGCCAGCGCAGCCGCGATGCCCTCGATCGGGTCGGGCGGGATCTCGACCTCCATCCGCCCGGTCGTCTCGACCAGCTGTGCGAGCGCGGTCGCCGGCAGGCTGCGGCCGAGGCCGTTCAGGATCACGCGCAGGCGCTGCTCGACGGTCCAGTTGATGTGCAGCTCCTTCCAGACCAGGTTGAAGCCGGCATCGGCGGTGTCGTAGGCGAGTGCCACCCGCTCGGGCGGGGTTGGCCCCTCGGCCTCGAGCGCGGCCCAGAGCAGGTGGCGGCGCTCGTCGCGCTTGCTGCGCAGGCCGCGCGCGGCGCGCTTGGGCTCGTCCGAATCGTCGTCGACGATCGTGTCCCAGAGATCGAAGGTCACGGCCTTGATGGTCATCGTCGCGGCTGCTGTGGTATCGACCAGCAGCGCCAATATCACCGCTGGGCGCGCCTTGTCGAGCCCAGCGGGCCGGGGCATGGTGGCGCCCGATCGGCGAGCGCGCCCGCCTGCGCTTCGCAAGCCCTGGCTTCGGAGGCTCCAGCTTGTCAGCCGGCAGCGTCGAGCGACCCTACGGCTGGGTGGTCGTCCTGGTCTCGATGGCCATGATGGCGGTGGCCCTCGGCGCGCCTTACCTCGTGGTCGTGGCGCTCAAGCCGATCGCGGCCGAGTTCGGCTGGCCGCGGGCGGTGCCGTCGCTCTGCTACGCGCTGGTCCTGCTCGGCGGCGGCGTCGGCGGGCTGGTCATGGGCCACTGGGCGGACCGGGTCGGGATCCTGCCGCCGACGTTCATCGGCGCGCTCGGGATCGGGCTCGGCGCCTGGTGGGCGAGCACCGCCGACGGCCGGCTCGGGCTCTATCTCAGCCACGGCCTGCTGCTCGGCCTGCTCGGCAACGGCGCCTTCATCGCGCCGTTGCTCGCCAATGCCAGCCGCTGGTTCGATCGCCGGCGCGGGATCGCGATCGCGCTGGTCGCGAGCGGCCAGAACCTGGCCGGCGCGATCTGGCCGCCTGTGCTGCGCTATCTGACCGACGGCTACGGCTGGCGCCGGGCCTTCCTGATCTACGGCCTGATCGCGCTCGCGACCCTGGTGCCGCTGAGCCTGGTCGTGCGCCGGCCGCCGCCGGTGGCCGAGCTCGCGATCGACGATCGCCCGCCGCCCTGGCGACGGCGCACCCTCGGCTGGCCGGCGGGCCGGGTCCAGGCCATGCTGTGCCTCGCGATCATCGGCTGCTGCGTCGCCATGGCGATGCCGATGGTGCACGTGATCGCGCACGCGACCGATCTCGGCCATCCGCGGGCGCGCGCCGCCGAGATGCTCTCGCTGCTGCTCGGCTCCGCCATGGTCAGCCGGCTGCTGTTCGGCCTGATCGCCGACCGGGTCGGCGGTCTTTGGACGCTGTTCATCGGCTCCGCCGGGCAGGCGGTCATGCTGACCAGCTTCACGGTCGTCCACTCGCTGCTCGGGCTCTACGCCGTCTCGGCGCTGTTCGGCCTCGCCTTCGGCGGCATCGTGCCCAGCTACGCGCTGATCGTGCGCGAGCTGTTCCCGCCCGAGCAGGCCGGCTGGCGGATCGGCGCCGTGATCCTGTTCGGCTCGATCGGCATGGCGCTCGGCAGCTGGCTCGGCGGCCAGATCTTCGACCTCACCGGCAGCTACCGGAACGCATTCCTGGTCGGCGTTGCGTTCAACCTCGGCAACCTGGCACTGGTCGGCACCCTCCTCCATCGCCAGGGCCAGGCCGTCCGGCTCCGCTATGCCCAGCCCTGAGAGCCTTGCCGGGACGACCCCATGACCACCCGACGCTACGGCGCGATCGCGCAGGGCCTGCACTGGCTGGTCGCGGCGCTGATCCTTGGCATGTTCGGGCTCGGCTGGATCATGGTCCGCCTGCCGCTCAGCCAGCAGAAGTTCGACCTCTATCAGTTGCACAAGTGGTTCGGCGTCACGATCTTCGCGCTCGCGGCGCTGCGCCTGCTCTGGCGCCTGTGGCATCCCGCCCCGCCGCTAC
>CAVWRK010000012.1:0-265679 GCA_963757395.1 uncultured Alphaproteobacteria bacterium | reverse complement strand
CAAGCCTATGCATAGGAATAAAAACGCGGCTGCGCAATCTTTTGGCTTCCTCTAAGGTTGGTAAAACCGATGGGAGGCCGGGAAATGACCGGTGACGTATTAGGAGAGCCGATCCGAATCCGGGTTTGAGGGGCGAGACGCCGACAACCACGAATGGAAATGTCCGCCCTGGCCGAGCTCTCTCAAGGGTCTGGCCAGGATCATAGGCGTGACAAGCAACTTCGCGGCCACCAACAAGTATGTGCAACACAAGGATGCTCTTGCAGTACGCGTGGTGGCTCGGCCACCGGAATCTCATTGTTTCGAGGTATGGGCGTGGGACAGTGGGCAGGCTAAAACTCCCTGATCGCGACCATCATCGGTGGGCTCATGGTTACGCTCATCGCATATGTGTTCAAACGGGCTGCGGGGCAGCGAGAGGAAATGAGGCATCTAAAAGGGAGCGTTGGACCTGCCATCAAAGAGCTGGGGACTCTGCGATCAGGCGGTTGTCGATCGACTTCTTGGCACGATCGACAAGATGGCGGACGCTCTGAAACCTGCCGCGCGGCAGGCTATAGCCCCTCTAGGGGAGACCGCAGACACCCTTACTGTGGGATGACGTGCGACATGAACGCGAGGTGGTCATAGGAGCAGCCGAAAAGGATGCGATCCTGGCAGAGGAAGGGGTAGAGGTAGGTGAAGAGCGCACCTACCACGTCATAATAACAGAATTAGATATGGAATCGGGCTCCTGCCGGGTCTATCTAACAGATGAGCCCGATGCTCCCTATCAAGGCAAAATTACCGATCCCGCTTTTCTCGGCGCCGAATAACCGTTATGTTATGGCCATGGCGGGAAAGACGGCTATCGATGTTAAGGCCAAACCGACTCTGAAGGAAGGCACCATTAGGCAATTATTTATAAGCGACGCGCTCTAGTCTAGCATCGATGCGATATCCTCGATCGACCATAGCCGATCCGTCACGCCGGCCGCCATTGCGGCGTGACGCGCAGCGTCTGATGGATGCGAACGAAGTTGTAGTGCATGAAGTGCAGCGCGACCGCGGCTTCGTGGTTGGCGACTTTCTTGCTGAAAGCGTTTGTTAACCTCGTGAATCGCCTCATGGACATTCTCATAGTGAGGTTCTGGCGCTCGACGTAGCTCGTGCTGACGTGCTCGGGATCGGGGTTGCCGGTGATGGCCTCACGCTTCGTTCCGATGCACACGGCCGGGCTGTAGCGACCCTTGGCGGCCTCTGGCACGGTGCCGTAGAGCTTCTGCAAGGTCGCGTAGTCCACATCGTCGCCGAATGCTTCTTCCACGGCTTCGAGATAGGCCCGGTGGCCATCGTCGTGATCTGAACGCGGTTGGCCAAGCGCTGGCGCAGATCGTCGATGAACGCCAGCGCATACTCGCCGTCCCGAGCCCCGACCAGCCAGCACGGTACCAGTTTGGTGTCGGCGTAGATTGCCGTCCAGGTCCAGATGTCGCCAGCATCTTCAGGGGCAGCCTTGGAAGTCGGGACGTTCTTCGCCTTGGCGTGCACGAAAGCCCAAATTTCGTCGAGCTGGATGCGGCGGCACGGCAGGTTGCGCAGATGTTCGTTCTGGTAGGCTGAGCAGGCCCGGCCGGCGTCCACCAAGAGCTTCGTGACGGTATTCTTGGCCGCACCCGTGATCCGGACCGTGGAGCGGATCGAGTTGCCCTCAACGAGGCAACGGATGATCTCGGCGCGCTTGGACGTCGTGAGCTTGTTCATGCCCTTTATGTAGGGCACGCCTACCTATTTGTCAAGCATTTGTGTCTGTTTGATCTGTTCCCCGAGCAGCTGGCGTTGGAGCTTGCGGCGTTTGAGGCGCTTGCCTAACCGCGAACCAGCCGATCTGGCGCGCCGGGCCATCGATGCCGAATTTGATTTTGAACTTCGCAGGCGCATCAAAGTGTATTGGACCTAAGCTAATGCTGAGACCCGCCGGATCGGCTGGGTTCGATAGCGCGGCGTCGCCAGTCGCCTCCACTATTGTTTTGTCATCCGCTGTAGTGACGGCTAACTTAAAGCTATGCGTTAGACTACCATTCCATTCATATTCGATACGACACGCCATTTGACGCAGTACAGCTGGCAACCTCGGTGCTATAATAACACCGCTATATACCCCGATGAGAAGCTCCTTGCCGTTGTCTTCTCTGCGAATATCATCGCAGATAATTACGCTCCGGATATGCAGTCGCTTTGCCATTCCGGTCTGCCTCAGCCCACGCGTCGATTTCTCGTTATCACCACAGCCACTGTAGAGTGACCGGCCGCCTCACCATCCCTTCGCAAGGTTGGCGGGGTACTGGTCTCGATAATACTCGCATCGTATTGATAGTTAGAAGCCGCCATTTCCTCATATGGCACATAGTCAACCTTCAAGCGACAATCCATTGCCGTCGCCAAAGCGCTCAGTGTCTTAAACGTGAGATTTCCACGGGCATGCAACCGCCGCGATACTAACGCCTTGTTCCAACCTAAGCGATCGGCTATGGCTTGCTGTGTAACGCCATGCGTATTGCGTCTTTTAAGGAACGTTTCTCGAACGCCTCTGAGCGCATCTTGCAGAGCAATATAATATTCCTCCGCAACGATATCAGCGGATAGAGGCGTGTCGCTAGTTAGGTCCGACATGATCTGTCATCTCCGTTGAAGGTCACATAGTCAGAAAAACAATTCCCAGTGAACCACCGTATTCCCGGAAACAGCGAATACCATTCCGATTCGATGCGTGTGAGAGCGTGTGCCCATTTTTTCCGGTTCGAGCGTAGGTCCGATCGGTCTCGTGGATGGGTAGCGAAGAAAACATCAGGCGCGGCGAAAACACCGAAGATACGATCGTTGCGCTGGAACGAGATCCGGAACTCCCATAGACCGCGGGAATTCCATCGGCCTTTTTCTCGATCGTCGAGTTCCCACATATAATCTTCGTTATCGATTAGGCTCCCCTTTACGAAATGCCCAAGATGGGCTCGTATATTTGCATGATACTCGATCACGTGGCGCTTCACGGAGGTGGTATTTAGCCATCCAGACAACCCAGGGCGCATAATGATACGCCGCTTCGCGGCTTCGTGCGGCAGCATCCTCGGCACCCAGGAGCACAGAGTGTTACTCGCGAGATAGGCTTCTATCTTAGTGAGAGTTGACACTATTGTCAACCCCTATAGCCGTCCCTAAACCCTTCCCGACAGAAAGGCAAGCTATCTATCGGCCGTCACGTCTCCAACGAGCGAGCGCGGCCTTTGAGGCTATCTGCCGTCGCTGATCAGATGTCAATCTCTCCGCACGGACCTCGCCGCCTTTCAAGCCTCCCGCCCGTCCCCGATTCGGCGCATTCTCCGCAGCCTCGCCGGTGGCGATGTCCACGATCGCCTTGGCAAGCTGGTTCATGTCGGCTGGGCGACGCTGCCCTTTCGGTCCCTTTGGCATGCGCCTAATATGGCATAGGCGGCCGGCGGATGCGAGCCGGCGCCGAGAGGAACATATTCAAACTGACCCACTACCGAACTCCGGCGGGCATTGCCGAAGCCAGCGGGCTTCAGGTACCATCCGTCAGATTTCGACCACTAGCGCGGGGCTGCCGCGGCGATGGACCGGGTCACGAGCCGAGAGCGGCAGGTCCAGCCGGTGGTCGACTGGCTGGTCGATGGCGCGCACAGGGTTCGCCAACCACAGGATGTTGTGGCCGAGCTCTGTAAGCGTCTGATTGCTGCTGGCGTGCCGCTGCACCGGGTCGCGGTGTTCGTGCGCACGCTGCACCCGAACGTGATGGGCCGGCGCTTCCTCTGGAAGCCGGAGACAGGCGTCGAGATGACCGAGGCCCCCTACGATTTCCTGACCACCGATACCTTCCAGAAGAGCCCGCTGCCGGCGGTCATCCGGACCGGCCGGGCGATCCGGCGCCGGCTCGTCGATCCGGGTTGTCCCCGGGATTTCGTCATTCTGGCCGAGCTGGCGGCGGGCGGCGTCACCGACTATCTGGTCGACCCGCTCGACTTCAGCGACGGCCAGGTGCACGCGGTCGCCTGGACCACGACCCGGGCCAGCGGATTTGCGGACGACGACCTCGCGGCGCTGGCGGCGATCCGGGCGCCGTTCGCGCGCCTCGTCGAGATCTACGCGGTGCGGCGGGTGATGGCGACCCTGCTCAGCACTTACGCTGCCCACGGCGCCGGCCAGCGGATCCTGCAAGGCCGGATCCGGCGCGGCGACATCGAGCGCATCCGCGCGGTGCTGCTGGTATCGGACCTGCGCGGTTTCACGACGCTCAGCGACCGGTTGCCCGGCGAGCGGGTGATCGCTCTGCTCAACGGCTATTACGATGGGCTGGTGCCGGCGATCGAGACCCATGGCGGCGAGGTCCTGAAGTTCACCGGCGACGGGCTGCTCGCGATCTTTCCGGTCGCGGCCGACGCAGCGCCAGCCTGCGCCGCGGCGCTGGCCGCGGCCGAGGCCGCCCGGGTCGCACTCGCGGCGGCGAATGCGGTCCGGCGGGCGGACGGCGAGGCCGAGCTCCGCAACGGCATGGCGCTGCATCTGGGCGAGGTGCTGTACGGCAACGTCGGCAGCGCCGAGCGCCTCGACTTCACGACGATCGGGCCCGCGGTCAACCTGACCGCGCGGCTCGAGACGCTCGCCCGCGACCTCGGCCGCGATCTGGTGCTGTCGGCGGCGTTCGCGGCCGCGAGCCCCGGTGCCGCCAGATCGCTCGGCCGCTTCGAGCTGCGCGGCTTTCGGGAGCCCCAGGAGGTGTTCGCGCTCCAGAGCGATGCCGACGACCGGACCCGCACATCCTGACGCCGACGAGTCAAGGCTGGCGCCAACGGGTCACCGGGTAAAGCCTGCAGGGTCGATCCGACCGCCCTCGCAGCCCGGGGGCGCGGGCGGCGACGCGGCGATCAGCTCGGCGAGCTGCGCGGGCGCACCGATCGTGCCGCGCAGATGCAGACGAAGCTCGGTGACCAGGCCGTCCTCGCAGGTGAGCTGAACGCGCGTGCCGGCGGCGGCGCCGAACGTCTGGTCGAAGGCCGCGCGCAGCCCGGCGGCGCTCAGATCCTCGCCAATCCTGGCCGCTAGCAACCTTTGCACGGCACTCTGGTTGAGCTCCTGCATCAGCCGCAGGGCCTGGGCGAAATAGGCCTCGGGCGGGATGCCGGCGCAGGTGCCGTGCTTCAGCCATTCGTGGCGTTCCAGGTTGGAGCGGGTGCCGGGCATGACGGTCGCGAGCCCGGCTCGCGTTGCGGCGCTCAGATCGACCGGCGGCAGATCGCGCCAGCGGCCCGCCTCGTCGGCCGCGCGCAGGTCCTGGTCGATGCCGCAATAGACGTTGCCGGGCGGCTCCGGCCAGAGCCCGTGCAGCGCGAGGTGGGTGGCGTCGAAGCGGTCCGCGGTCTCCGAGCGGCATTCGGGCGTCCGGCGATGGTGCTCGCAGAACCCCGGCTGCCAGCTCGCGGCGAGGACGTAGTCGGCGGCGGCCGGCGGACCGTCCTGGAGGTCGCAGGTCTCGACCCGGTGGCCGCAGCCGATCGCGACCCAGCGCTCGCGCGGGTCGGCCTCGGGGATCCGGATCTGTAGATGGCTCGCCTGCTGCGCCTGGTTGGCGCCGAGCAGCGGGTAGGCCCGGCCGGGCTCGGTCGCGATCGCGCCGGGATTGCTCTCGCGCCGGATCGAGGGGCGGGCCGGACAGACCGCATCGGCGACCCAGCAGCCCGCCAGCGGCTCGAAGGCCGGGGCCTCCCCGGGCGCCAGGATCGCGAGCCAGAGCCAGATCAGCGCCAGCCGATATCGATGTCGCATCGGTCTCTCTCCGGTCCAGGCTCGGCAGCGCGGGGCGCGCCCGGGGACCGGGCCACCGGCGGGGTTCTCTTTACTCCCTTGTCGCAGAAGCTTAGGCTGACCGCAAAGATGCTCGCGCAAGCGGCGAGCTTCCGGGTGGCGAGTTCATGGTGGCAGGCAGAGCGCTTTTTGTGCCGGGGTTGGTGGTTGCCCTGCTGGCCGTGCTGGCGGTTCAGGGCTGCCGCAAGGACGAGCAGAACCGGCCGCTGTTGCCGAACAAGGGCAGCTATCAAGGCCAGACCGAGCCGCCGCTCAGCGAGCAGCAGGTCGAGCAGCTGCGCTCCCGCGCCGAGGACCAGAAGTATTAGGAGGCTTGCTCCCATGGCCACGTGGCGTCTGTTCTCGGTCGTACTCGGGCTCGCGGCGATCGTCATGATCGGCCCGGCCGGCGGCGGGTTGCAGCCGGCCTTCGCCCAGGAGCAGGGCAAGGTTCCGGGCAGCGCGCTCGGCAATCAGAGCGATCCCGACCTCTGGCGGGCGATCCGCCAGGGTGAGCGCGGCACGGTCTCGATCCCGAACCGCCAGGCGGGCGTGCTGATCCAGTCCGAGGGCGACAACTGGCGAGCGTTCCGCAACGGCCCGCTGTCGACCTACGGCGCCTGGGGGCTGCTCGGGATCATTGGCCTGCTCGCGCTCTTTTTCCTGCTCCGCGGCCGGATCCGGATCGAGGAGGGGCGCAGCGGCCAGACCATCACCCGCTTCAACTTCCTCGAGCGCTTCGCCCACTGGCTGACCGCCAGCTGCTTCGTGGTCCTGGCGCTGACCGGCCTCAACATGCTGTACGGCCGCTACCTGCTGCTGCCCTGGATCGGACCGGACGCCTTCTCCATGCTCACCCGCGGCGGTAAGTACGCGCACAACTTCCTCGCCTTCGGCTTCATGCTCGGCCTGGTCCTGATGCTCGTGCTCTGGATCGCCCAGAACCTCCCCAACCGCTATGATTTCATCTGGCTGGCCAAGGGCGGCGGCATGTTCAAGAAGGGGGTGCATCCGCCGGCCAAGAAGTTCAACGCCGGCCAGAAGATCATCTTCTGGCTGGTGATGCTGGCCGGCATCTCGGTCAGCCTGTCGGGGATCATGCTGCTGTGGCCGTTCCAGCTGCACATGTTCGGCCCGACCTTCGAGATCGTCGACCGGGTGTTCAGCCTGGGCCTGCCCACGGCTCTGGCACCGCTGCAGGAGATGCAGCTCGCCCAGCTCTGGCACGCGATGGTCGGCCTGTTCCTGACGATCGTGATCATCGCCCACATCTACATCGGCACGATCGGCATGGAGGGCGCGTTCGATGCCATGGGCTCGGGCGAGGTCGACCGCAACTGGGCGCGCGAGCACCACGATCTCTGGGTGCAAGACCTCGAGAAGCGCGGCCGGCTCGCGGGCGGCGACGACTAGGCGGCGGCCGTCGCGTGGGCGGGATGCGGCTGAACGCGCTGCTGCTGACGTTGCTGCTGTCCGCAGTCGCACAAGCGGCCGAGCCCGGGCAGCGCGAGGGCCAGGCCTACGCCGACCCAGGTGCGCCGGCGGCGGCGGCGCCCGCGAGCGCGGCCACGCTGCCCGGTGAGCAGATCGCCAAGCAGATCGCTGAGAAGCTCGGCGTCCAGGTGCTGGGCGTGGCGCCGACCGACGCCAAGGACCCGCCGACCTACGCGGTCCGGGTCATGAACCCGGCCGGCAACGACAACGGCGCCTTCGTCGTCAGCACGTTGCTGGTCGACGCGAGCAGCGGTGCCATCCTCGGGGAGGCGCACCCGGTGCCGAGCGCCGCCAGGCCCGATGCGATGTCGCTGACGCGCACGCCGGAAGATGCCGACGGCGGCCGCGACCTGCGCCGGCGCACCTTCCGCTGAGCGCCCCCGAGCGGAACCCGAAGCGTGCGATCGGCCGTCGTCTGGGTCCTCTGGCTGGTTCTCGGCCCGCTGGGCGCCGAGGTGGCGGGCGCCGCCGAGGTGACCCTCGACGAGCACGGCGGGCCGGTCAAGGGCATTGCGGTCGCGGCCGACGGCACGCGCGCGCTGACTGCGAGCTTCGACTACAGCCTGATCCTCTGGGACCTGCCGCACCAGTCGGTGATCCGCCAGCTCTACGGCCACGAGGCGGCGGTCAATGCCGTGGCTTTCCTGCCCGGCGGCGAGGCCGCGGTCTCGGCCAGCGACGACGGCACGGTCGGGCTCTGGGACCTCGCGAGCGGCAGGCTGGAGGCGAGGCTCGCCGGGCATCAGGGCAAGGTCACGGCAATCGCGGTCGCGCCCGACGGCCGGACCGCCGCCTCGGCCGGCTGGGACAAGACGGTCCGGCTCTGGGACCTTGGGCAGCGCACCGAGCTGCGGGCGCTCCGGGCCGAGGACAACGTCAACGCGGTCCGCTTCACGCCCGACGGCGCCCGCCTGCTGGCCGGCGAGTCCGACGGCAGCCTGCAGATCTGGCGGGTCGCCGACGGCACCCAGCTGGGCGTCATCAAGGCGCACGACTTCGGGGTCACAGCACTCGACCTCGGGCCGGACGGCCGGGTCGCGGTCACCGGATCGATCGACGAGACGGTCCAGCTCTGGGACCTCGCGACCGGCGAGCGCGCCGAGACGCTCTACGGCCACGAGGGCCCGGTGCTGACGGTCGCGCTGTCGGCCGACGGCGAACTCGTCGCCTCCGGCGGGGTCGACGGCACGGTCCGCCTGTGGCGGCGTGGCGACGGCGACCGGCTCGGGGTCTTCCGGCGCCACCAGGGCCCGGTCTGGGCGGTCGCCTTCGCCCCCGATGGCAAGACCCTGCTCTCGGGCGGAGCGGACGGCCTGGTCCTGAGCTACGACCTGACCCGCGAGCACGCGCCCGACCCGGTGCCCGAGGAGGTGACCGCCGCCGCCCCGCTCGACGACGGCAGCCCCGGTGGCCGGCTGTTCCGCAAATGCGCCGCCTGCCACACCGTCACCGCCGATGGCGGGCACAAGGCCGGGCCGAGCCTGCGCGGGCTGTTCGGACGCGTGGCCGGCAGCCGCCCCGATTATCCCTACTCGGCGGCGCTGCGCGCGAGCCACATGGTCTGGACCGAAGCCACGGTCGGCAAGCTGTTCGAGGTCGGGCCGCAGGCGCTGGTGCCGGGCTCCAAGATGCCGCTCCAGCAGATGCCGAACCCCGCCGATCGGGCCAAGCTCATCGCCTATCTGAAGCGGATCACGGCGCCCAAGGCGGGCGAATAGGGCCCGGGATGATGGTCCGTCACACAGAGGGGAGATCCTGGTCATGAAAGCCTTTGTCTCAGCGCTGATCGCCGCGGTGGCGATCGCCGCCATCGCCGCCTGGACCCTGGACCAGCTGGACCTCAGCTCGGCCCGGGCCTACCAGTCCGAGCAGGGCAACGTCCGGCTCTGAGCGGTCGGCGCCGGAGCGGCCGGGGAGGCAACCCATGCGCGGCCTGATGATGGACCAGCCGCTCCGGATCGCGTCGATCCTCGACTACGCGGCCGACTATCACGGCGAGGCGGAGATGGTCTCCTGCAGCGCCGACCAGCCCGCGCACCGGATCACCTATGCCGCGCTCCGCGGCCGGGTCAGGCAGCTGGCCAACGCGTTGCAGTCGGAGCTCGGGGTCGGCCAGGGCGACCGGATCGCGACGCTCGCCTGGAACGATCACCGGCACTTCGAGCTCTACTACGGCATCGCGGGCATCGGCGCCGTCTGCCACACGATCAACCCGCGCCTGTTCCCGGACCAGATCGCCTACATCGTCAACCACGCCGAGGACCGCTATCTGTTCACCGACCCGATGTTCCTGCCGCTGGTCGAGCGCCTGGCGCCGCAGCTGCCGAAGCTCGAGGGCATCTTCGTGCTGACCGACGATGCCCATCTGCCAGGAACCAGCCTCGAGGTCCGAAGCTATGAAAGCCTGATCGCGGGTCAGCCGGCCGAGTACGACTGGCCGGTGTTCGACGAGACCACGGCCTGCGGCCTGTGCTACACCTCGGGCACGACCGGAACGCCCAAGGGCGCCCTCTACCATCACCGCTCGACCGTGCTGCACGCGCTCGCGGTCGCGCTGCCCGACGCGATGGGGCTTTCGGCCAGGGATACCGTGCTGCCGGTCGTACCGATGTTCCACGTCAACGCCTGGGGCCTCCCCTACGCCTGCCCGCTGGTCGGCGCACGCCTGGTGATGCCCGGGCCAAGGCTCGACGGCGCCAGCCTGTACGAGCGCTTCGAGCGCGAAGGGGTCACCTTCGCCGCGGGGGTGCCGACCATCTGGTTCGGCCTGCTCAACCACCTGAAGGAGACCGGCCGGCGGCTGTCGACGCTCGAGCGCGTGGTGGTCGGCGGCGCCGCCGTGCCGCCCTCGATGATCGCGGCCTTCGAGCTCGAGCACGGGATCAAGGTGCTGCACGGCTGGGGCATGACCGAGATGAGCCCGGTCGGCTCGGTCTGCTCGCTCAATCCCATGCACGACCAGCTGCCGGTCGAGCAGCGCCATCAGATCAAGCAGAAGCAAGGGCATGCGATCTGGGGCGTCGAGTTCAAGATCGTGGACGATACCGGGCCGGCGTCTGCCCCACGACGGCCGCTCGGCGGGCGTCCTGTTCGTGCGCGGGCCCTGGATCGTGTCGGCCTATTTCCGCAATCAGGAGGCGAGCGACCGGGCGTTCGATGCCGAGGGCTGGTTCTCGACCGGCGACGTCGCGACCATCGACGAGACCGGCACGATGCAGATCGCCGACCGGGCCAAGGACATCATCCGCTCGGGCGGCGAATCGATCAGCTCGATCGCGCTCGAGAACGCCGCGGTCGGCCACCCGGGCCTCGCCGAGGCGGCGGTGATCGCGGCCGCGCATCCGAAGTGGGGCGAGCGGCCGCTCCTGATCGCGGTGCGCCGGCCGGGCGCCAAGGTCGATCGCGCCGCCATCATCGACTTCCTGCGCGACCGGGTGGCCAAATGGTGGCTGCCGGACGACGTGCTGTTCGTCGACGAGCTGCCGCACACCGCGACCGGCAAGATCCAGAAGTCGGTGCTGCGCGAGCGCTTCCGGGACTACCGGCTGCCGACCGCGTGATCGGCGCGTCTCAGTCCTTCTCGCCCTTGGGCTTGCCCCGCGCGCCCGTGGCGGCGCCCGCCATGCCGCTCATCAGCTGGCTCCAGAAGCGCTCCTGGACCTGGGCCAGGCCCTGGATGCCGCCGGGTAGCCAGAGCTTCATCAGCGCCTCGGGGTCCATGGCGTCGAGGGATCTGGCGAGGCGCTCCTGGAGCTTGGCGACCAGCGCTTCCTGCATCGCCTCGACCTGCGGCAGGCCCAGGAAGGCTCTGACCTCCTGCGGCGTGCAGTCGATGTCGACGGTGATCTTCACGAGCCGCGTCCCGTGGCGGCGGTCATGGCCCGGACTTCTCCATCAGCACCTGACCGGTGCGGTCGACGACCTGGACGCGTAGCGGCTCGGTCCCGCCGGCGGCGGCCAGCCAGCGATCGTAGAGGGTGCGCATGAAGCTCTCCTTGCCGCTTCTCGGCACGTTGGCCCAGGCATCGGTCGCGGTCACCTGGACCACGCCGTCGCCGCCGCCGGCGACGCCGGTGAACAGATCGATGCCCGCGGCCGCCACCGCGCGATTGTTGAGGTAGGTGACGCTGTCGCGGAAGCGCGCGAGCGCGTCGGCGCCGTCGGCGCCGTTGACCGCAGCCAGCTGCGAGCCGCCCTGCTCGGGCGCGGGCGCGGCGGCCGTCGGCGCGCTGGGTGGCGGTGGCGGTGGCGGTGCCGGTTCAGGTGCCGGTTCCGGCGCGGTCACGGGCTCGGCGGGCGCCGCCGCGACCGCCGCCGGCGCGGGCGGCGGCAGCGGCACGGGGGCCGTTGCCTCCGGTCGGGCGGCGCTGCCGGCGAGCGCCACCAGCGAAGCGTGAATCCAGCCGGTAGCGTCCCGATTCGGCAACCGGACCTCCACCCAGTCGCCCTCGCGCCCGAGCTCGACCGCCGGGTCGTTGCGATAGACCTGGAGGACAACCTTGGCGTTCCGCTCGGGTCCGAGCCGGACGTTGACGCCGTTTCCGGTCACCACCAGGGCGTCGCCCTGGGCGGCCAGGGCGGCGCCGCTCAGCAAGACCACAAGGCTGCAGGCGAGACTGGCGAGCCGCATCATTGCCTCCGTCGGTGCCCGTTGCCGTTTCGCTTTGCCCAGCGAGCCGCCGCCAGGGACCGGCGCCCGCTTGGCCCGCGGCAGCATGCCGTCGCGGCGGGATTCGGACACGCGACGCCTCCGCGTCCGTCGTCCGGCGGTCCCCCGCATGAGCTTGCCCGGGCCTGCTTAGCGCGGTTGCATGGCATAATAACCCAAAGCGAGGCTGCACCCAAGACGTTGCGAGCTGCCGCGGCGACCTGCCGCCGAGCCGGCCCGAGACCGCGCTCCTGCCGCCGCTGGTCGGCGCGACCGGGGCCTGGCGGCTCAAGCCGGGCCGAGGGCGAACGGCGCGGGACCGACCGTGGCGACCCGGCGGAGCGCATCGAGCGCCAGCCGGCGGTGCTTCGAGAAGCGCCAGGCGGCCCCGATCTCCCACGGCCGCAGCACCACGCCCATGAGCATGGCGACGCGCCGGGTGCCGCCGGTCGCGGTGGTGGCGGCAAAAGCGACCGCCGGACGCATGGTCTCGGCCGGCTCGGCGACCGCGCGCACGACCAGGAGCGGCAGACCGGCCGCGACCGCGACCTCGGCGACCGCATGGCTCTCGGTATCGAGCGCCGCCGCGACGGTGGTCTGGAACGCCCGCCGCTTGGCGCCGGTCGAGGTCAACGGCTCGTCGCTGCCGGCGACCCGCGCGATGCGCGCATGGATCCCCTCGCCCGCGAGCCTGCGGAGCAGGGCCGCGCGCCACGCCGGATCGGTTGCGATCGTCCCGCCGGTCGGCAGCACCACGCTCTCGGCGACCACCAGATCGCCCGGGCGCAGGACCGGCGCCAGACCAATCGCGAGGCCGAAGCTGACCAGACCGTCGACGCCTCTGGCCCGGAGCTGCTCGGCCCCGATCCGGGCCCGGAGCGCGCTGCCGCCGCTGACGTAGGTGAGCGTGCCGCGATCGTCGGCAAGGCACCGCAGGCAGCTGGCTTCGGCCTGCGAGCCCATGACCACGCCGAGCCGGGTCACGATGCCCGGCGCCAAGCTCGGCCCGCCCGGCCGGCCGCGGCCGCGGCGTGGGCGGCGGCCTTTTGGCCCGAGCGCACGGCGCCTTCGATCGTGGCCGGCAGCCCGGTCGCGGTCCAGTCGCCGGCGAGGTGGAGGTTGGACCAGGGCGTCTCGGTGCCGGGCCGGCTGGCCGCGGCCGCCGGCGTCTGCGCGAAGGTGGCGCGCCGCTCCTTGACGATCCGGACCGGTGGCTGCGGGGTCGCCGGCAGGTCGAGCGCGCGCGCGGTGTCGGCCCACAAGCGCGCGGCGATCGCCTCGCTCGGCTGGTCGGCAAGCGCATCGGCGGCGCTGACCGTGAGGCTCACGAGCTCGTCGCGGACGAACAGCCACTCGGCGGTGCCGCCGATCAGCCCGAGCAGCGGCGAGCCGCCCGGCAGGCGGGCCGGTCGCGCGAGACGGAAGTGGCCGTTGACGATCGCGTGGCTGCCCGCCGGCACGGCGATCTCCGGCAGCAGCGCGCCGGTCTGCCCCGGCGGCAGCGCCAGGATGACCTGATCTTCGGCGTCGAGCTCGACCTGACGCTGACCGAAGTCGAGGCCGCAGGCGCGGCCGTTCTGGCGTCGGACGGCGCGCAGGCGATGGCCGAAGGCGACCGTGGCGCCGGCTTCGGCGAGCCGGCTCAGCGCCGGGTCGATCAGGCTCGCGGCCAGGCTGGTGCGGGCGATCAGCGGCCGGCAGCCGACGCCGCCGCGGGCGAAGCTGTCGCGGACGGCGGCCCACAGCAGCCGGGCCGAGCCCTGCTCGGGCGGCGTGTTGAGGGCCGCGCGCGCGAGCGGGTCCCAGAACCGCCGCCAGAGCGGCGTGCCCGGGTCCAGGCAGTCGGCGACCGTCTGCTCCGGCCCGGCGCGCGCGAGACGCCAGGCGCCGAGATAGTCGCGCAGGCGCGTGCCGGGCACCCGGCGTCCCGGGAGTGCCGGCCAGATCGGGACCAGGCCGCGGTTCGGACGCACCACCCAGCGCTCGCCGCTGGCGAGATCGAGAAAGGGAAAGCAGGGCTCGGCCGGACCGGTCAGCTGGTCGCCGGCGCCGATCGCCTCGAGGTAGCCGAGCGTGGCGCGGTTGCCGCTCAGCAGCAGGTGGTTGCCGTTGTCGACGATCCGGCCGAGGTCGCGGTCGAAATAGGAGCGGCAGCGGCCGCCCGCCTGCTGGGCGGCTTCATACAGCACCACCGGCTGGCGCTGCTCGACCAGCCGGACCGCCGCGGCGAGGCCGGCGAGCCCCGCCCCGACCACGTGGATCGCCGCCATCCGGCTCAGAGCAGGCCGTACCGCAGCGCCAGCCACAGGCGCTCGGGCTTGGCCAGGCGGACCGGCTGGTCGAGCCGCTGCCAGCCGCGCGCGATCAGCCGCTCGAGGATGCGCCAGTAGACCTGCATCATCACCAGCGCTGGCCGCAGCTGGCGGCGATCGGTATCCGCGAACAGGCGCTCGGCGTCCCCGAACCGCTGCCGGGCCCGCCCGGCCAGGGCCCCGCAGACCTCGGGCAACGCCTGGTGCTCGAGCACGCGCTCCGGGTCGCCGATCGCGATCCCCTGCTGCTCGAGCAGCTCACGCGGCAGATAGAGCCGGCCGCGGGCGGCGTCCTCGGCCAGATCGCGCAGGATGTTGGTCAGCTGCAAGGCTTCGCCGAGCGCCAGCGCGCCCTGCTCGGAGGCGGGGCCGTGGGCGCCGAACACCCGCACCGACAAGAGGCCGACCGCACCCGCGACGCAGCGGCAATAGCGTTCCAGCTCCGCCAGCGGCGGCGCCCGCATGCGCTCGCCGGCGTCCATCTCCATGCCGTCGATCATCGCGTCGAACTCGGCCTTGGGCAGATCGAAGCGCTCGACCGGCTGGACCAGGGCCAGCGTGGTCGGCCAGCTCGCGCGGCCCGCGAACAGAGCCTCGACCTCGGCCCGCCAGGCGGCGAGCTGGGCGAGCTTGACCACGGGCGGCAGGGCGCCGTCGGCGATGTCGTCGACCTCCCGGCAGAAGGCGTAGATCGCATACATCGCGTCACGCTTGACGCGTGGCAGCAGGCGCATGCTCCAATAGAAGGAGGTGCCGGAGGCCGCGACCACCGCCTGGACGTGCGCCCGACCGGTCGCCGGATCGAACGCCGTTGGCGCGTCGTCGGTCTGGGGCCGCGCGGTCATCGCGGCAGCGGCCGTACGGCCCGCGCGACCGGCCGGCGGCGCCGCGTCCACGGCAGCCCGGCCAGGCCCTGGAGCGCGCAACGGAGGAAGGCCGGGCGGCCGAGCTCGACCCGCGTGGCCAGCGGATCGCGCCGTCGCAGCTCGACCGCGAGCCGCTGCGCGATCCTGAGGATGACCGCCGATTCGGCCGCGAGCCTGAAGCTCCCGAGCGCGCGCGGCAGGTCCGAGGCGGCCGCCAGCAGCCGATCGACGCCGGCCAGCGTGTCGTCCAGCACCCGCCGGAGCGCCGGGCTGGCGCTCGGCTGGTCCAGCGTCTCGACGCCGATGCCGGCGGCGGCGAAGCGGTCGAGCGGCAGGTAGACCCGGTCGAGGCTGCGGTAGTCGGCCTGGCAGTCCTGGAGGTGGTTGAGCACCTGGAGGGCATCGCACAACGGATCGGAGAGGGCGTAGAGGGCGGTCGGCTCGCCGTGCAGATCGAGCAGCTGACGGCCGACCGGTCGCGCCGAGAGCGCGCAATAGCCGAGCAGGTCCGGCCAGTCGCGGTAGCGGAGCTTGGTCGCGTCCTGGGTGAACGCCGCCAGCAGGTCGAGCGCGTGCTGGGCGCCGACCCCGGTCGCGGCAAGGCTCGCCCGCAGCGCCACCGCCTTCGGCAGGGCTGCCGCCTCCTGGTCGGTGCCGGTCAGCGCGCGGGCGAACTGCTGGAGGCGCGCGATCTTGTCTTCGGGCGCGAGCTCGGGATTGTCGGCGATGTCGTCGGCGGCGCGCACGAAGGCGTAGAACGCCTGCACGTGCGGGCGCAACGCGGGCGGCAGCAGGAACGAGCCGACCGGGAAGTTTTCGTCGCCAGCACCCTTGCCAGACGGCGTTTCCAGGGCGGCGACCGCATCACGCGCTCTGCTTGCCATTGACCAACAGCCGAGTTCGCCCCAGCCTAGCGAAATCCGCCACCGGACGCTACCTCGAGGCGCAGTGGCGGCGGTCGATGGACTGACGCGCATACTGCCGTTGCTGCGATCGCCCAAGGAGCGTAGGAAGCGCTGTTCCCCTTGATCGGATCGGTCGGCGATGGTGGCTGCGGTCGCGAGCGTCTGGGCGCTGCTGCTCGGGATGGCGCTGCTGATGATCGGCAACGGCCTGCAGGGCTCGCTGCTGGGCGTGCGCGCGTCCCTCGAAGGCTTCCCGACCACGGTCATCGGCCTGCTCATGTCGGGCTACTATGTCGGTTTTCTGGCCGGCTCGACGCTGACCCCGAAGCTGGTGGCAAGGGTCGGCCACATCCGGGTGTTCGGGGCGCTCGCCTCGCTCGCCTCGATCGCGATCCTGCTCCATGCCCTGCTGGTCCTGCCCACCCCCTGGGGCCTGATGCGGCTGATCAGCGGCTTCTGCTACGCCGGCCTCTACGTGGTCGCCGAGAGCTGGCTGAACGACCAGGCGAGCAACCAGACCCGGGGCCAGCTGCTGTCGGTCTACATGGTCGTGAGCCTGGGCGGCATGGCGCTCGGCCAGGGCCTGCTCAACGTCGCTGATCCCGGAGGCGCCAGGCTCTTCATCCTGGTCTCGATCCTGGTCTCGCTCGCGGTCATCCCGATGCTGCTCTCGGCGCGGCCCGGGCCGCCGTTCGCGGCGCTCTCGAAGGTCAGCCCGCGCGCGCTGTACCAGGTCTCGCCGCTCGGCGTGGTCGGCATGTTCGGGACCGTGATGGCGCATGGCGCATTCTTCGGCATGGGCGCCGTCTACGGCCGCGCGGCCGGGCTGTCGGTGCCCGAGATCTCCCTGCTGATGGGCCTCTGGCTGGCGGGCGGGGTCGTGCTGCAGTGGCCGGTCGGGCGCCTGTCCGACGCCCTCGATCGCCGCCGGGTGCTGACCGCGGTGACCTTCGCGGCCGCTTTGCTGGCGCTGACGGCACCGTTCCTGCTCGGGCGCTCGGGGGTCGGCCTGCTCGCGGTCGTGGCGCTGTACGGCGGTCTCGCGCTGCCGATGTATTCGCTCTGCATCGCGCACACCAACGACTTCCTGAGGCCGGAGCAGATGGTCCAGGCGAGCGGCACGCTGGTCCTGATCGGCGGCATCGGTGCCTCGCTCGGGCCGGTCAGCGTGGCGCTGATGATGGCATCGATCGGGCCGGACGGGTTCTTCTGGTGGCTGGCCGCCATCCACGCCGCGATCGGCCTGTTCGCGATCTGGCGGATGACCCAGCGCCGGGCGCTGCCGGTCGCCGAGCAGGGTCCCTACGTCGCTTTGCCGCCGCGCGCCACGCCCGCCGCGAGCGCGCTCTATGTCGAAGCCGCCGAAGCCGAGGCCACCGCCTCGGAGCCGGTCGCCCGGGCTGGCTAGTAAAGCTTGAGGTCGAGGAGCGGGATCTCGGAGTATAGAAAATCGACCTCGCGGCGCGCGAGGTCCGGGGATCGGAAGTGGCGCGGCACGCTGATCGGCTCGGTCTCGGCGGCGATCTCGAAGCCGTCCAGAAAGCGCTGATCGATCGCGAGCACGCTCGCCCCCGGCGCCAGCACGGCGTTGGCAAAGGCCTGGGCGTGAGGTGCCAGCGCGCCCGGCCGGCCGAGATGCAGGACCTCGTGGTAGGCGATGTCCGCGCCCTTTTTCTTGACCGAGAGCAGCACCAGGCAATCGCCCTCGGGCGCACGCAGCAGATGGGGCTCGACCGGCAGGTCGCGATGATCCTCCAGGATTCGCCGCTCGTTTTCCGGGACCTCGGGCAACACCGCATCGAGGCCTGAGATCACCCGGGTTGCGGCCGCAGGGCCGGTCCGCCGCCAGAGAAAGCGGCGCTCGTCGAGCAGACCGAGGCCGACCTTGGCCATCAGGCGAAGCGCCGGCGGGTTGCTGCTGAAGGTCGTGTAGGTGACGCTCGGATCGCGGGTCGCAAGGTGCAGCATCGCGAGCCCCATCCCCTGCCCGCGCAGCGAGCGCGCGATGTACCAGGAGCTGAGGTTGGCGGTCCGGACGGTCCGCCCGCCGATCGACCGCTCGGCATGGATGACCCCGAGATAGCCGGCGATGGCGCCATCCTCGACGACCACGACGCCGCAGTCCGGCTTGTCCTCGAGCCAGGCGTAGTCGAACAGCCGGCGCCAGCGCTCGAGCGCTGATCCTGCTGCTCATCCGCTCGTGCAGGAAGGCAGCGACCGCGTCCCGGTCGTCCGGCCCGGCGAGGCGCGGCTCGATCATGGCCGGAACGCCTCCGGCGCGGGCAGCCAGCGCGCCGCCGGGTGGGCCTTGGTCCGGCGCAGCAGATCGGCGACGAACTCCCAGGCCGGCGGGTCCAGGGCCTGATGATGGGTCACGAGGCCGGTCGGCTCGGCCGGATCCGCGGCTCCCGTGCGCCGCATCGCGAGATGGCCGATCAGATCGTCGAGCGCAGGCGCAGTGCCGGCGAACCGGCCGCCCTGCTTCCACTTGATCGGGTCGCAGTGGGCGTTCACTTGCACCAGACCGGGCGCCGGCTGCTCGCACATCCGCGCGCGAAACGTCGAAAGGCCGAGGAAGCCGAGCGCCGGCAGGCGTGCCGTCACCCGGGCCGAGATCCGGTTCCAGGGCGGCACCAGGACCGGGAGGAACCGTGCGCCGAAGCCGTCGGCGAGGCGCTGATGCCCCGACACGAGGTCGTCGTCGACCTGATCGGGCGGGCGGTGATCGCCGAGCTCCCAGCGCGCCCTCGCCCGGGCCGGCGTGATTGATGTGGCGCCAGCCGTGCTGCAGCACCGAGACGGTTTCTGAGCCGGCGAGGCGGGCGGGGAGTTCCGAGGACATCTGGCCCGGGATGACGGCCAGCGCGAGCGGTACGCCGGATTCGCGCGCCGAGACCCAGCAGCCGCTCGAGCGCGGGCGTGAGCAGGGCGGCATCGTCGTCCCGCCACCAGAGGGTGGCCGCCCTGCCCGCTTCCGCCCAGCGATCCAGCTCCCCGGTCAGCCCCGCCCAGGCCGCGTCCTCGTCAAGCTGCTCAGCCGCCAAGGGCGCTCTCGCCGACCACGCCCCGGTAGATCGTCGCCGCGGTCATCAAGTCGAGATGCGCGCCGCCGCCGTTCTTGTAGATCGTGATGTCCGAGCCGGCGCGCTCGAAGGCGAAGCCGGCCGCGAGGTCGTAGAGGTCGGCGATCACGTCGCCCTCACCGATCACGCCGCGCTCGATCGGGATCATCAGCTCGCCGATGTGCGAAAGTGTGGTCTCGCGGGCATCGACGAACAGCCGGCCGCGCCGGATCGCCGCGTCGTCCGCCTCGCGCATCGTGGGCGTGAACGCGCCGACCAGATCGAGGTGCGTCCCAGGGGCGAGCCACTCGCCCCGGATCACCGGCATCTCACTGCGGGTCGCGACGCTGATCACGTCGGCGGCACCGACCGCGGCCGCGAGGTCGGCGGCGACCTCGACCCTGAGTCCGTCCGCCCGCCGCTGCTCCGCGAGCGCCTCGGCACGCGCGAGCGTCCGGTTCCAGATGGTGACCCGCTCGATCCCGGGTCGGACGCAGAGATGGGCCTGGATCAGCGGTCCCGCCATCCCGCCGGCGCCAACCACGAGCAGGTGGCGGGCCTCGGGGCGGGAGAGGTAGCGCGAGCCGAGCGCCGAATCGGCGGCCGTCTTCCAGGCGGTGATCGCGGCGCCGTCGATGACCGCAAGGGGGCGCCCGTCGGCAGGATCGAACAGCACGAACAGGCCCTGGATCGAGGGCAAAGGCGGCGTCCGGCTCGGATTGTGGAAGAAACCGGTCACGGTCTTGAGGCCGATGCCGTAGCCCTGCTTCCAGGCGGCCCGGTTCAGGAGGATGTTGTCGCCGTCCTGCAGCAGCAGATCCGCGCATTGCCCGCGGCCGAGCTTGTGCCCGGCATCGAGCGCCTCGACCAGCAGGGGCCAGCTCAGCACCCGGTCGATCTGCTCCTTGCCGATGACGATCATCGGTGCTTGCCTCAGCCGGCGATGCCGGTCTGGCGGAGGATGCCGCGGTAGATCTCGTCGTCGCCGATCACCCCGATCAGCTTGCCGTCCGCGACCAGGGCGAGCGGGTTGCCGGTCTTGTGGCGGATCTCGAGGGCGGTGCGCAGCTTGATGTCGGGCGAGGCCGTGACCACCACGTCGCGATCGACGCTCGCGAGATCGAAGCCGTCGTCGAGGGCGACCAGACGACCCGGCTTGTCGGTGATCGTGACCGAGCCGGGCCGGCCTTCGGCGGCCAGGGTCATGACCACCCGCTGGTTGCGATCGAGCAGGACCTGCTCGCCGCGGCGCGCGATCGCCGCCACCGGGGTCATCAGCGAGGCCCCGCGCAGCACGTTGAGCGGGTTCATGTGGGCAACGAAGTCGGCGACGTAACTGTTTGACGGATTGAGGACGATGTCCTCGGGCTCGCCATATTGCACGATCCGGCCGCTCTCCATGATCGCGATGTGGGTGCCGAGCTTCATCGCCTCGTCGAGGTCGTGGCTGACGAACACGATGGTCTTCTTGAGGCTCCGCTGAAGTTCCAAAAGCTCGTCCTGGAGGCGGTTGCGGATCAGCGGGTCGAGGGCCGAGAACGGCTCGTCCATCAAGAGGATGTCGGCATCGGTCGCGAACGCGCGCGCGAGCCCGACCCTTTGCTGCATGCCGCCCGAGAGCTCGTGGGCGAACTTGTCCCGCCACTGCTCGAGATTGACCATCTTGAGCTTGGCGTCGACCACCTGCTCGCGCTCGGCCCGCGCCATGCCGCGCAATTCCAGGCCGAAGCCGACGTTCTCGGCGACCGTCCGCCAGGGCAGCAGCGCGAACTGCTGGAAGACCATCGCGATCCGCTGGGTGCGCAGGCGCCTGAGCGTCGCCGGGTCGCATTTGGTGACATCGACCGGACCATTGGCATCGTCGACCAGGATCTCGCCCCGGGTCGCCTTGTTGAGGCCGTTGATGCAGCGCAGCAGGGTCGACTTGCCCGAACCGGAAAGTCCCATCAGGACGCAGATCTCGCCCGGCTCGATCGCGATCGTGGCATCGGCGACGCCGATCACGTGGCCGGTCTGCTCGAGGATCGCCTGGCGGTCCGCGCCCTGGTCGAGCAGCGTCGAGCGCCTGCTGGGGCTTCGGCCCGAAGACGATGTCGACGTGGCGGAAGTCGACCTCGATCCGGGGATTGGCCGCCGTCTCGGACGCCATCGCCTCAGCCTCCCGTGCCGCCGCGCTGCTTGCAGACCCGGTCGAGCATGATCGCGACCAGCACGATCGCGAGGCCGGCCTCGAAGCCCTGGGCGATGTTGACCGAGTTCAGCGCGCGCACGACCGGCTTGCCGAGGCCGCCGGCGCCGACCAGGGCCGCGATCACGACCATCGAGAGCGACAGCATGATGCACTGGGTGAGGCCGGCCATGATGGTCGGCGTGGCATACGGCAGCTCGACCTTGTAGAGCAGCTGCCAGCGGGTCGCGCCGAACGCCTCGCCGGCCTCGATCAGCGGCTTGGGCACCGAGACGACGCCGAGGTAGGTGAGCCGGATCGGCGCCGGGACCGCGAAGATGATGGTCGAGATCAGGCCCGGCACGGCGCCCAGCCCGAACAGGATCAGGGTCGGGATCAGGTAGACGAAGGTCGGGATCGTCTGCATCATGTCGAGGATCGGCCGGAGCGTCGTGTACAGCCAGGGTCGGTGGGCGGCGGCGATCCCGATCGGGATGCCGATCAGCATGCAAAAGCCGGTCGCGAACACGACCAGGGCGAGCGTCTCGATGGTCTCGTTCCAATAGCCGAGGTTCATGATCAGGAGCAGGGAGATCACGACCAGCGCGACCAGCCCGAGCGAGCGGTGCAGCCAGTAGGCGAGCGCCGCGAACAGCGCGACCAGGGCGAGCGGCGGCACCGCCTGCATGACCCCGATCAGGCCGTCGATCAGGAAGCCGAGACCGGTCGAGATCGCGTCGAACAGCCAGCCGGCGTGATCGATCAGAAGATTGACCAGATCCTCGACGCCCTTGCCGATCGGGATCTTGTGGGCCGCCAGCCAGTCCATCCTCGCTCTCCCTTGCCGCCGGCCACGCGCTTCGCGAGCGGGCGACCGGCCGGAACAAAGCCTCACCCGCCCGCCGCCCGCCGTCAACTCTCTTGGTCTCCGATGCTCCGGGTTGCCGGTTCCCGGGCCGCGCCATAGTCTCCGGGTCAACGGTTCACGCGCGCGGGCACGACCTCATGACCAACACCACGCTGATCGATCGGACGCTGGCGCAGGCGGTCGATGCCGGCGACGTGCCCGGCGTGGTCGCCGCCGCGGCCGATGCGCAGGGCACGGTCTACGAGGGCGCGTTCGGGCGGCGCGAGATCGGAACGGGCCCGGCGATGAGCCTCGATACGGTCTTCTGGATCGCCTCGATGACCAAGGCCGTGACCTCGGTCGCCGCGATGCAACTGGTCGAGCGGGGTCTCCTCCAGCTCGACGAGCCGCTCGGCGAGCTCCTGCCCGGGCTCGCATCGCCCCTGGTGCTGGAAGGCTTCGATGGCGCAGGCGCGCCGCGGCTCCGGCCAGCCCGGCGGCCGATCACGCTTCGCCACCTGCTGACCCACACCGCGGGCTTCGGCTACGACACCTGGAACGCCGAGATCCGCCGCTACATGGCGCATACCGGCCTGCCGGCGACCGGCAGCGGTCTGCTCGCGGCCCTCGCCACGCCGCTCCTGTTCGACCCCGGCGAGCGTTGGAACTATGGCATCAACACCGACTGGGTGGGGCGCGCGGTCGAGGCGGCGAGCGGCCGGTCGCTCGATGTCTATTTTCAGGAGCAGATCTTCGTCCCGCTCGGGATGACCGAGACCGGCCACGTGCTGCGGCCGGAGCAGCGCGCGCGCCGGGTCGCCATGCATCAGCGCCAGGCGGACGGGAGCCTGGCCCCGGTCGCGTTCGCGCTGCCCGAGGCGCCGGAGTTCTTCGGCGGCGGCGGCGGTCTGCATTCGACCGCCGGCGATTATCTCCGGTTTGTCCGGATGATCCTGGGCCGCGGTCGCTTCGATGGTGCCGAGCTGCTCCGTCCCGAGACCGTCGACCTGATGGCGGCGAACCAGATCGGCGCGCTGACCGTCGGCGTCATGAAGAGCGCGCTGCCCGAGCGTTCCAACGATGTCGAGTTCTTCCCCGGCATGGTCAAGCGCTGGGGGCTTGGCTTCCTGATCACGACCGCGGATGCGCCGAGCGGGCGCGCGGCCGGCAGCCTGACCTGGGCCGGTCTCGGCAACACCTACTACTGGATCGATCGCCGCCGAAAAGTCGCGGGCGTGCTCATGACCCAGATCCTGCCGTTCGTCGATCCCGCGGTCATGGAGCTCTACGGCCGCTTCGAGCGCGCTCTCTACGATGCGCTCGGCTGAGCTTGAGACAAGGGTTTGTGGGCGTCAGATGACGAACAGGATCAGGCCGGTCGCAACCAGGGCCGCAGTCCACAGCAGGTCGAGGTTGATCCAGCCGCGGCGCAGGACCGCGACCCCGAGCCATCCGTAGACCAGGACCGCGATTGCGCCGGTCACGAGCAGCAGCGCCAGCGTGTGCACGGCGACCGCGGCGAGTGCGACCTCGAGCGAGCCGCTCGCGGTCAGCTCGTGCGCCGGCGAGGCGGCGAGGCAGAGCGGGATCAGCACCGGCACCAGCATCAGCCCGGCACCATGCGCGCTCGCCATCAGGAACGACCAGGCGGCAAGGCCGAGCATGCCGGTCTGCATGCCGAAGCGGACGCGGTGCCGCGAGCCGTACAGCTGGTGCCAGAGCGCCCAGCCGACCAGCAGGCAGCCGGCGAGCTTGCGCAGGGCGCCAGGGTCGACCACGAAGCCGAGGGCGACCACGGCGAGCGCCACCAGCGCGATCGAGAGGGCATGGCCGAGCGCGATCGGGATCAGTGCTTCCAGCACGACCGCGCGGCTGTGGCGGTGCAGCCCGAGGGCGACCGCGAACAGCCAGCCCATGGCCGGATTGATGCCGTGGAACGCCCCGAGCCCGGCCAGCGCCAGCCATGGCCACCATGGGGTCGTCACGACCCGTCCCAGGGTGCTGCCGCACTATGATCTCGAAAGCATATGGTCGGGCGGCTACATTCCGGCATGGCGTGGGCAGTGGTCTTGCATGACTGGTTCGACCCGGAGTTCGACGTCGGAGCCATGGGCGAGGAACTCGAGCTCATGGCGAGGTTCCCCGACAGTCCGCCGGTGCGGCTCATGAAGCGCCCGCCCGTGCTTGCGCGAAGGGAGGAGGACGTTGGAAAAGGACTGCCCGCGGCAAGCCGACCTCGCCGGCGCGTCGAGTAGGCCGAAGACCCAGCTGACTGATTGCGACGTGGTGAGGCGCACGCCAAGGCCCGCCAGCAAGTTACAGAGCGCGCTTGCCGCTCTGATCGCAACCTTGGCCCTCGCCGCCTGCAGCTCGGTCAAGGAGGCCATGATCGAGCGCGGTTTGCCGCCCGCCTACGCCGAAGGTTACGACGACGGCTGCGCCAGCGGCAAGGAGGCTGCGGGCGGCCTGTTCGCCAACGCCCGGAAGGACACGACCCGCTACGGCGCCGCCGATGGCCAGTATGCCCAGGGTTGGAACGACGGCTTCGAAAAATGCAGAGACGAAACGGCGGCCCTGGTGCTGGACGCCCGGATGCGGAATCCAAGCCGCGACAAGTAAGGGCGGCGTCCGGGCGTGGGGTCCGAAGCGCCGCCGCCTTCCGAGGTTGCGCGAGCCTGAGACGATCGCGAAGCGTCCCGCCCGGCGAGATGACGCAAGACCGGCCGGGCGGGCAGCGCCCGGCCGGCCGGGAAAAGGTCGTCGATCCGCGGTGTGGCGGCTCAAGGATAGCAGTAGCTGTCCGAGGAGGCGTCGCCACCCTGGAGCCGGACCTGGTGGGGGCGGTGGCCGGCCGGCCAGTCGATGAAGAAGTCCTTGTCGACCTCGATGCCGCCGCCGTCCTTGGCGTTGACCTTCACCATCCAGCCCTCGATGCCGTCGGGGTAGAACTGTGGGTCGATCGCGCCATAGAGCGAGTTGGTGAAGTAGATCCGCTTGCCGTCGCGGCTGACCTCGACCATCTGCGGGCCGCCGCTCAAGGGCCCGTTGGCTTTGGGATGGCCGGCCTTGGAGACGATGCCGCCGAGCCGGATCTTGCCGGTGAGCTTCGGGCTCATCGGGTCGGAGACGTCGTACTGGTGGAAGTCGCCGGTGCCCCAGCAGGAGACGTAGAGGTACTTGTCGTCGACCGAGAGGTCGATGTCGGTGACCAGCGGCGCCACCGCGCCGAAGCCCTTGAGCACGGGCGGCAGCAGGTCGGGATCGGCGGGCTCGGCCGGGATCGTGATCACCTTCTTGACCGCCCACTTGTCGCCGTCGCGGTACCAGGTCCAGATCGACGACGACAGGTCCTCGAGCGACAGGACGCAGTTGACGAAGCCATAGGCCTTGGTCGGGTCGTGGGCCGGGCGCAGCTCGAACACCAGCTGGTATTTGTCGCCGAAGTCGATCTCCTGCAGGTGCTTGCGCTTGTGCAGGTCCCAAAAGTGCAGCCGGCGGCCGTATTGGGCGCCCAGGATCTTTTCCGGGATCAGGCCGCCCTCGACCATGTCGGGCGTGCCCCATTCGCTGGTCACGACGGTGTCGTGGCCGAGGTGCCACCACATGTCGTAGGCGAAATACTGGGGGCCGCGGTCGATCTCCCAGCGGCCGCGGACCTCGAAGCTCTCGTGGTCCATCAGGAAGACGCCGCCCGGGCCCTTGCCGGCGGCGTTGCCCAGCGCCGTGACGTAGATGCCATCCGGCCCGCAGTGGACCGTGTGCGGCCGCGAGTAGTCGGTGCGCTCGGCGATCTCGGCGGCCTTGACCGTCTTGACCAGCTTCGGCGCCCTGGGGTCGGGCTTGGTGTCCAGGATGTGGATGTTGGACGAGCGCAGCCCCGGCACCACCAGATAGCGGCGCTCGACGTGGGGGTGGGGCGCGTTCGGGCACAGGCAGGAGCTGCAGGCGTTCCAGCCGAAGTGGTGCAGCTCGTCGCCAGCCGTGCCGACCTCGATCCGGTTGACGATCTGGGCGTAGCTCGACGATTTCGGATCGACGTCGACCACCGCCAGCCGGTCGGGCTTCTTGCGCTCGGGGTCGAACTCGGCGACGTAGGCGAGCTTCTCCGCCGGCGCGCGCCCCGCGAGGCGCGGCGATGGGTAGAAGGTCGGATCGGGTGTCCACTGGGCCATGACGACAGCTCCCCTAGGTTTTGGCGGTTCAGCCTCACGCCGCGCTCGAGCAGGCTCGCGCGATCCTCTTGGTTGGTGGGCCTGGCACTACCCTTTCAACACGTGCGAGTTTCCCATAGTCCGTCGACAAAGGCGATCCCTTTGCGGCTATGGTGGGCGCGATCCTGCTCCCGCCGCCGCCCGAGCCATGCCGAGCCCCCATGCCCATCTGCGACGATCCGATCACCTTCGAGCTGTTCAGGAACGCGATCTTCGCGCTCGCGGACGAGATGGCGCTGACCATCTTCCGCACGACCTATTCGGGCGTGCTCAAGGACAACATGGATTATTCGACCGCGTTCTGCGACGCCGACGGCAAGCTGGTCGCCCAGGGCCTGACGCTGCCGGGCCATCTGGGCTCGATCCCGACCGCGCTCGCGGTGGTGGTCGAGCGCTATGGTCGCGAAATGGCGCCGGGCGACGTGTTCGTCATGAACGACCCGTTCGCGGGCGGCATGCATCTGCCCGACATCTTCCTGTTCAAGCCGATCTACCAGGACGGACGGCGGCTCGCGTTCGCCGCCACGATCTGCCACCACACCGACGTCGGCGGCCGGGTCGCGGGCTCGAATGCCTCGGACTCGACCGAGATCTACCAGGAAGGCCTGCGCATCCCGCCCTTGAAGCTGTACGCCGCCGGGGCGCGCAACCAGACCCTGTTCGAGCTGATCGAGGCCAACGTCCGCCTGCCGGTCAAGGTGTTCGGCGACCTGCGCGCCCAGCTCGCCGCCTGCCACATCGCCGAGCGTCAGTTTTGCGAACTCGTCGCCCGCTACGGTGCGGCGGCGACCAGGGCCTACATGGCGGCCGTCATCGACCACGCCGAGCGCCTGACCCGCGCGGCGCTGCTCGAGCTGCCCGACGGCCAGTGGAGCTTCGAGGACTGGATCGACGACGACGGCGTCGAGTTGGAAAAACCGATCCGGCTGTTCGTCACGATGACCAAGCAGGGTGACCGGATGCTGGTCGACTGGACCGGCACCGACCCGCAGGTCAAGGGGGCGATCAACAACACGCTCTCCTACACCAAGGCTGCCAGCTACACGGCGATCCGCTCGGTGCTGCCGGCCGGCATCCCGAACAACGAGGGCGTGTTCCGGGCGATCGAGGTGGTGGCCCCCGCGGGCACGATCGCCAACGGCGTGCTGCCGGCCGCCTGCGCGGCGCGCGGCCTGACCGGCTTTCGGATGGTCGACTGCGCCTTCGGCTGCCTTGCCATGATGCTGCCGGACAAGGTGTTCGCGGCCTCCGACGGCGGCAACACCGGGATCAGCATCGGCGGCTACCATGCCGACCGCACGCCCTTCATCTACGTCGACTTCACCTGCGGCGCCTGGGGGGCGCGGCCGTTCGCCGACGGCCTGGACGGCAACTCCAACATGTTCGCCAACATGGCCTCGCACTCGGTCGAGGTCACCGAGGCGGAGCAGCCGATCCGGATCGAGGCCTACGAGTTTCTGCCCGACAAGGCCGGGCCCGGCAAATTCCGGGGCGGCGTGCCGTTCCGGCGCGACTACCGTTTTCTCGAGGACGAGGGCGTCCTGCAGGTCCGATCCGATCGCCGGCGGTTTTTGCCCTATGGCCTCTACGGCGGCGGGCCAGGTCGTCCGTCCGCCAACTGGCTGAACCCCGACGGGGAAAACCGGGCCCTGCCGTCCAAGCTGACGATGACCATCCGCAAGGGCGAGGTGTTCCGCCATGAGCTCGCCGGCGCAGGGGGTTGGGGCGATCCGTTGGAGCGCGACGTGAGCGCCGTGCTGCGCGATGTCCGCAACGAGCTCCTGAGCCTCGAGGCGGCGCGCGCGGACTATGGCGTCGTGATCGCGGCGGGTGCGGTCGATGCGGCGGCGACCTCGCGCCTGCGCGAGCAGCTCCGCCTTGCGCGCGGCTGGACCCTGCCGCCCGCGGTCAGCCGCGCGTGAGGCCTCGCGGTGGGATGACGGGCTGGCGGGTCGGCGTCGACATCGGCGGCACCTTCACCGACATCGTGCTGCTCGCGGACGATGGCCGGGTGCGCACCCGCAAGGTCTCGTCCTCGGTCGACGACTACGCGCGCGCGATCGCCGAAGGCCTCGCGGCACTGTTCGAGGAGCTCGGCATTGGCGGTGGCGCGATCTTGGACGTGCGTCACGGCACGACCGTCGCCTCGAACGCGATTCTCGAACATAAGGGCGCCCGCACCGGCCTGATCACGACCAAAGGTTTCCGGGATGTCCTCGAGATCCGCAACCTGCGCATGCCGCGGCTCTACGACATCGGCTGGACCAAGCCTGCACCCCTGGTCGAGCGGTTTTTCCGGGCAGTGGTCGACGAGCGGGTCGATGCGGGCGGCGAGGTGATCCGGCCGCTCGATCCGGCCGATGCCGAGCGGGCGGTCCGGGAGTTGCTCGACAAGGGCGTGGGCGCGATCGCCGTCTGCCTGCTCAACTGCTTTGCCAATCCGGCGCATGAGCAGCTGATCAGCTCGGTGCTGGCGCGCCTGGCACCCGATCTGCCGGTCTCGATCAGCTCCGAGGTCCTGCCCGAGATCAAGGAGTACGAGCGCACCTCGAGCACGGTGATCAACGCCTATGTGATGCCGATCGTCGCCCGTTATCTGGCGCGGCTGCAGGCTGATCTGATGGCCCGGGGCGTGCGCGCGCCGCTGTTGATCATGCAGTCGAACGGCGGCCTGATGAGCGCCGAGGCGGCCGCGGCCAGGCCCATGCACATCATCGAATTCGGGCCCGGCCGGCGGCGTGGTCGGTGCCCAGGCGCTGGCCAGGGCGAGCGGCGTCTCGAACGTCATCACCTTCGACATGGGCGGCACCACGGCCAAGGCGGGCGTGATCGAGCGCGGCGAGTTCTCGCGCGCGATGGAATACCAGGTGGGCGGCGGCATCATGACCGGCTCGCGCCTTTTGACCGGGGCGGGCTACCTGCTCAAGGTGCCGGCGATCGACCTCGCCGAGGTCGGCGCGGGCGGCGGCTCGATCGTGCGCATCGATGCCGGCGGCTCGCTGGTGGTCGGGCCCGAGAGCGCCGGCGCCCTGCCTGGCCCGGTCTGCTACGACCGGGGCGGCAGCGAGCCCACGATCACCGACGCGAGCCTCATCCTTGGCTACATCAACCCCGGCTATCTGGTTGGCGGCGAGCTGAAATTGAACGCCGCGCTCGCCCGCGAGACGTTCGAGAAAGGTGTCGCCGCACCGCTCGGGCTGAGCCTCGAGCGCGCCGCCCATGGCGCCCATCTGATCGCCAGCGCCAACATGATCCGGGCGATCCGCGCGGTCTCGATCGAGCGCGGCCGC
Organism: uncultured Alphaproteobacteria bacterium; assembly: GCA_963757395.1. Taxonomy (GTDB): domain Bacteria; phylum Pseudomonadota; class Alphaproteobacteria; order Geminicoccales; family Geminicoccaceae; genus DATAOG01. The sequence goes on along the minus strand of CAVWRK010000012.1, from coordinate 236,042 downwards.
GATCCGCGCGACTTCGTGCTCGCGGCCTTCGGCGGCAACGGCCCGGTGTTCGGCTGCGCGATGGCGCAGGAGCTCGGCATGCGCCGGGTCCTGATCCCGCCTTCGCCCGGCCTGTTCTCCGCGATTGGCCTGCTCTACGCCGAGGTCGAGCACCACTATTCCCGGACGTTCCGGCGGCTGCTGCGCCGGCTCGACCTGGACGCGCTCGACCGCGCCTGGGCGGAGCTCGGTCTGGAGGCGAGCCGCCAGCTCGCCGCCGATGGTTTCACGGCCGAGCGGGTCCGGCTTCGGCGCTCGGCGAGCCTGCACTACCAGGGCCAGAGCTTCGATCTGACCCTGCCGGTCGCGGACGGGCCGCTCGACCAGGCAGCGCTGGCGGCGCTGGAAGAAGCCTTCGGCCGCGAGCACGAGCGCACCTACGGCCACCGCGCCGGCCCTGAGGAGCCGGTCGAGCTGACCGAGATCCGGCTGATCGGCGAGGGTGTTCCCGAAGTCCGTCTGACCCCGGCCACGCTCGAGTTCGCGGCCGCGGCGAAGGTCGAAGCGGAACCGCCGCGACTGGCCTACTTCGGCCCCAAGATCGGCTGGCTCGAGAACTCCGATCGTTGCCCGGGCCGCCCTCGCGACGCCGCAGGCCGGCCCGTGCATCGTCGAGGAGTATGATGCCACCTGCATCATCCCGCCCGGGGCCCGCGCGTCCCTCGATCCCTCGGGCAACATCCTGATCGAGCTCTGAGCACGGTCGACGGCCACGACCGGATCAAGCCTTGAGTTGCGAGAGCACCTCTTCCAGGACCGCAATCGCTTCTGATTTGTCCTGTTTGGTCAGATCGACCAGGACTCGCAGGCCGTCCCGCTCCTGCAGCATGACCTTGCCCTGCTGGACCAGGTCGTCATAAGTGCCGACAACCTTGTAGTTCTTGATCGGCTGGAAAAACCCCTTGACCGTCATCGGCGGCTGTTCCTCGGTCAGGACGATGTCCCGCACCAGGGAATTGGTTTCATGAGCCAACAAAATGCTGCCCGGCTCGGCCACCGACTGTAATCGCGCCGCCAGGTTCACCTCGTTGCCGATGATCGTGTAGTCCATGCGCTCCCGACTGCCGAAGTTGCCGACGGTGCAAAAGCCGGTGCTGACTCCCATCCGGATGCGGAACGGTCGCTCCAGACCTCTATTTCGCCATTCCTGCTCGAGGTCTCGCATCCGGCGCTGCATCGCGACGGCCATCATGACCGCGGCCTTCGCGTCCGCTTTGACCCCTTTGGTGTCCGGATCGCCGAAGAACATGAGCATCGCGTCGCCAATATACTTATCGATGGTCGCACCATATTGGAGCGCGATGGTCGCCATCTCGGTCAGGTAATGATTGAGAACATCCGTGAGTTCCTCAAACTCCAGGTTCTCGGTGGTTTCGGTAAAGCCCGCGATGTCGGAGAAGAACACGGTAAGCTTCTTACGCTTCGACGCGATCTCGACGTTCTGCTCGCCGCTGAAGATCGAATGGTAGACCTGGGGTGAGAGATATTTCGATAGTCTGGAAGACAGCGATTCGAGCATCTGATTTTTGTCGGTAACGAGCAGGTTGGAGGCCTCCGCGCGCTGCTTGGCTTCAAGAAGTGCCTGCTCGGCCTGCTTTTCCTCGGTGGCGTCGGTCATCACGGTCACGGTGCCGCCGCCGGCCACGCGGCTGCGTCGGATGCGATAGACGCGGCCGTCCGGGGTGCGATCCTCGAACGTCTTGCCGGTCGGGTTGCGCAGGCTCGCCACCCGCTCGGCAACCAGGGCGTCGAGGTCACCCGCGCCATAGTAGCCGTTGGCGGCGAGATGGCGCAGGAAATCGAGATACGGCTGGCCGGGCTGCAGCAGCTCCCTCGGCGCCGGATACATCTCTTTGAAGCGATCGTTGCAGACGACGATGTTGAGCGCCTCGTCCGTGTACACGAGCGCGCCCGGCAGGTTGTCGAGGGCAACGTGGAGTTGCGCCTCCTTGTCCGCCAAGGCCCGCTCGGCCTGCTTTTGCGCGGTGGCGTCGGTCATTACGGTCACGGTGCCGCCGCCGGCCACGCGGCTGCGTCGGATGCGATAGACGCGGCCGTCCGGGGTGCGATCCTCGAACGTCGTGCCGGTCGGGTTGCGCAGACTGGCCACCCGCTCGGCAACCAGGGTGTCGAGGTCACCCGCGCCGTAGTAGCCGTTCTCGGCGAGGTGGCGCAGGAAGTTGACGTAGGGCTGCCCGGGCTGCAGCAGCTCCCTCGGCGCCGGATACATCTCTTTGAAGCGATCGTTGCAGACGACGATGTTGAGCGCCTCGTCCGTGTACACGAGCGCGCCCGGCAGGTTGTCGAGAGCGATGTGGAGCTGCGCCTCCAGCCCTACGGATTGGTCATTGGCGTGCCCGAGGTCAGTCCGTGTCCGCGCCACCAGGGCCTCCCACCGTTCATGCGCGGGCGAACCGGCCGGGCTGCAATACCGATGCGCCACGGTCTCAGCCGGGAGGGTCCGAACCACGCACTCCGATGTCTCGAGATAGCATCAAACGGCGTTGAGCGCGATTTGCTCGTCAGTCCTCGGGAAGCAGCCGCACCGTCGCGCCGCGCCGGGCGGCAAGGTCAGCCGAACAACAGCTCGCCCTGGCGGCCCCGGCCACGGCTGAAGCGAGCCTCGTGGGTCAGGAGAAAACGCTTGGTGTCGAGGCCGCCGCCGAAACCGGTGAGCCCGTGATCGGTGCCGATCACCCGGTGGCAGGGGACGATGATCGGCAGCGGGTTCGCGCCGTTGGCGGCGCCGACCGCGCGGGCCGCCGAGGGCTGCCCGATCCGGCGCGCGAGCTCGCCATAGGAGATCGTCGCGCCGAACGGGACCTTGCGCAGAGCGGCCCACACGCGCTCTTGAAACGGCGTTCCACACGGCTGCAGCGGCACCGAGAATTCCACGCGCTCGCCCGCGAAATACGATCTCAGCTGCGCGATCGCCTCGGCGAACACGCCGTCGTCCCGGGTCCAGCTCGCCGAGGGCTCGCGGGGGCGCCGGCCGGTCGGGAAGCTGACCAGGAGCAGGCCGTCGGCATCCCCCGCCAGCAGCAACCGGCCGACCGGGCTGTCGACATAGCTGTAGTTGATTGCCGGCGTGGCCATGGCGCCCCTCGCACCCGCGGCTTCGCTCCCACGCCGACCACTATCGCATTCTCGGCCCAGGACGCCAGGGGTTATCGGGTCGCGGTCCGGTCCTGGTGCGCCGCCGTCACCCGCCAGATCCGGTTGCCGACGTCGTCGGCGACCAGGAGCGCCCCCTCGCGGTCGATCGCGACGCCGACCGGGCGGCCTTGGGCGTGGCCGTCGGCATCGAGGAAGCCGGTCAGCACGTCGACCGGAACGTCCGCCGGCCGGCCGCCCTCGAAGGGCACGAAGATGACCCTGTAGCCGCTCCGCGGCCTGCGGTTCCAGGAGCCGTGCTGACCGACGAAGGCGCCGCTCCTGAACGCCGGCGGCAGGCTCGCGGCACCATCGGCGAAGGTGAGCCCGAGCGAGGCCGTGTGCGGGCCGAGGGCGTAGTCGGGCACCACCGCCTTGGCGACCAGATCCGGTCGCTGCGGCGCGACCCGCTGGTCCACATGGTCGCCGTAGTAGCTGTAGGGCCAGCCGTAGAACGCGCCGTCCCGGACCGTGGTCATGTAGTCCGGGACCAGGTCGCTGCCGAGCTCGTCGCGCTCGTTGACCGCGGTCCAGAGCGCACCGGTCTCGGGCTGCCAGGCGAGGCCGTTGGGGTTGCGCAGGCCCGAGGCGAAGATCCGATGCTCGCCGGTCGCAGGGTCGACCTCCCAGATCGCCGCGCGGCCCTCCTCGGCCGCCATGCCGTTCTCGCCGACGTTGCTGTTGGACCCCACGGTGACGTAGAGCCTCGAGCCGTCGGGGCTGGCGATCACGTTCTTGGTCCAGTGATGGTTGATCGGCCCGGCCGGCAGATCGATCACCTTCTCGCCCGGCGCCTCGATCCGGGTTTCCCCCTCTCGATAGGGAAAGCGCAGCAGAGCATCGGTGTCGGCGACATAGAAGTCGCTGCCGACCAGCGCCATCCCGAACGGCGAGCGCAGGCCGTCGAGGAACACCGAGCGGCTGTCCACGACCCCGTCGCCATCGCCATCGCGGAGCAGCGTGATCCGGTCGGCGCTCGCACCGCCGGCGCCGGCGCGCCGCATCAGGAGGCCCGTCACCCAACCCTTGATGCCCTTGCCGTCCTCGGGCTTGGGCGGGGCGTTGGTCTCGGCGACCAGCACGTCGCCGTTGGGCAGCACGTCGAGCCAGCGCGGATGGTCGAGGCCGTCGGCGAACAGCGCGACCGCGAGACCCTCGGCCGCGGTCGGCATCGCGCCGCCCGCCCAGCCGGTCACCGAGGCGATGTTGACGGTCGGCAGCAGGGATTGCTCGGGCGGCGGCAGCTCGGGGTCGGGTCCGGTGCCGGCGGCCACCGGCAGCTTCGCCTGATCGCCACAGGCCGCGAGGCCCAGCGCGACGATGCCCAGCAGCGGCAAGAGAAGGTGAGCCTTGGTCATGATGGACGGCCTCGTTGCCCGACGACACTCGTCTCGGGAACAGGCTCGATCCGGTTTGGTTCCGGCGGACGACCGGACGGCAAGGTCAGCCCTCGGGCCCTGCGCCGTCCGGCAGCGCGAACACCGCCTGCTCCAGCGCGACGCCCTTGAGCGGGAAGCGCCCGACCGGCAGGGTCGGCGCCTCGAGCGCCTGGGCGAAGGCCGCCGAGCAGAGCACCGGCCGGCCCAGCTGCTTGGCCAGGCCCTCGAGCCGGCTGACCAGGTTGACCGCCGGGCCGAGCACCGTGAAGTCGAGCCGGTCGGGGCTGCCGATGTTGCCGTAGACCACCTCGCCGACGTGCAGGGTCGCGGTGAAAGCGAGCGCCGTCCCGTCTGCGGGTGGCGCCTCGGCCAGGTGCCGGGCCACGCGCTCGACCGCCCGGACCGCCGCGCCGCAGGCGGCCGGCCGGCTGCCCGCGGTCTCGACCGGGAAGATCGCGAGCACGCCGTCGCCCAGGAACTTGAGCACGTCGCCGCCCTCGGCGCGGACCGCCTCGACCACCGCCTCGAAGTAGCGGTCGAGCGCCCGGAACAGCGCCGCCTCCGCCAGCCGCTCGCTGAGTGCCGTGAAGCCGCGCAGGTCCGAGAACAGGATCGCGGCCTCGATCCGCCGGCGATCGCCGCGCTTGATAGCGCCCTTGAGCACCGCCTCCGCGGGACCGTCGCCGAGATAGGTGCGCAGCAGGCTGGCGCTCGAGCGGCGCATCGCGGTCGGCTCGAGCGCCGCGGCGAGCGGCTGGCGCAGCGCCTCGATGATCAGGAGGTGCCGGTCGGCGAAGCCGGCGGCGCCGTCGGCGACCAGGCTCAGGCCCTGCACCGAGCCGTCGCCGTACTCGAGCGGCAAGGCCAGGTAATCGGTGCCGCCGGCCGCCGCCATCTCGTGCAGGACCTGATGATCGCGCTCGAAATCGAGGTCCAGAAGCCGGCGCCGGAAGCTCTCCCGGGTGCGGATGATGTGCTGGAAGGGGCTGCCGTGGTAGGCGCCGGTCGCGAGCATGGTCCGCGGCACGGTGTATTCGTGGGTGCCGGCACCGTCGCGGGTCCAGATCACGCCCCAGGCGCTGGCGAGCGGGTTGGCGATCGCCTGGCCGGCGCGCAGCCGCCAGAGCGGCACGCCGAGGTCGAGCAGACGCCGGCAGAAGCCCTCGATCAGCTCGAGGGGCGTCAGCCGCAGGCGGGCCTCGCCGATCAGCCAGCTGGCGATCGCCGCGACGGCCGGGTCATCGGCGGGCCGGTCCATGTTCGCCCTCGCTCGCTTCGCGATCGCACGCGGGCGCGTGCAGCGAGAAGATGGGGGCTCGGTCCGGCGTCGGCGAGCGGGCCCGGTGTTGCTTGGGTTCTCGGGCGCGCTCGGCTATTGCTGCAGACGTCCGCGCCCGCGCGGGCGCGCCCACCAGCCGGGAGCGTGCTTTGTCCGACGTCCAAACCCTGCTCGACTTCCTGGCGCTCGCCGAGCGCCTGAAGACCGAGCTCCGCCACAGCTGGCTGTCCGATGGCCGGCAGGAGAGCGTCGCCGAGCACTGCTGGCAGATGGCGCTGATGGCGATGCTGGTCCATTCCCGGCTCGAGCAGCCGGTCGACCTGTGCAAGACCCTTCGGATGATTTTGACCCACGACCTGGTCGAGGCGCTGACCGGCGACGTGCCGGTGTTCGATCGCAGCGAGCGCAAGGCGCTCAAGCCCGAGCGCGAGCAGGCGGCGATCGCGGAGATCCGCGTGCGCCTCGGCGAGCCGGTCGGCACCGAGATCCACGACCTCTGGCAGGAATTCGAGGCCAAGCGCACCGCCGAGGCCAGGTTCGCGACCGCGCTCGACCATCTGGAGGTGCAGATCCAGCACAATCTCGCCGGCATGGAGAGCTGGACCCCGATCGAGTACGACCTGGTCTACACCAAGATGGACCGGCACTGCGCTTTCGATCCGTTCCTCGCGGCGCTCTGCGAGGGCGTCAAGCAGCAGGCCGAGGCCAAGATGCGCGCCGCCGGGATCGATGTCGATGCGGTGAAACGCGGCCTGTCGGAGGCACGGGCGCGCGACTGAACCGGTCGGAGAGGCACGCCAGCCATGAGCCCGCCGGCAGCCAATCCGGGTCGACGAGGCGGATCTTCAGCGTCTGCCATCGGTTCCATCCGCTCCGCGATCCGTCGAGGCCGATCGCCGCCCGCCCGGTCGCGTCTGATACCATGGGATAATACTCCTATGCAATGGCCAATCTGATCGATCGCAGAGCGCACTCGGTGGCTTCGTGGTGGGCGAGGCGGGACTTGACGCTTGTCGAAGACCCGGATCCGACCCTAACCTGGGAACCGTTCGGCGGCGGCGCCGCCTCGGCGGCAAACGATGGAGGGAGCCTGACATGACCACCAAGCCCCACCGCGTCTTGGCCCTGGCCGCGGCCGGGATGCTCTTCGGTGTCGCTGCCAGCGCGGCCGCCGAAGGCGAGCTGCCCGAGCTGAAGGTCAAGGGGATCGGCCTCAATTCCAAGACCATCGTCTCGTTCGGCGACGAGGTGCCGTTCTGGAACGAGACCATCCCGAAGGCGTCCGGCGGCAAGATCACCGCCGAGTTCGCGCCGATCGATCTGGCCGGGATCAAGGACCCGCAGATCATGCGCATGACCACGCTCGGCGTGACCGATTTCGGCGCCGGCGACATCTCCAAGATGGCCGGCGACGATCCGGTGTTCGAGGGCTGCGACCTCGCCGGGCTCGCCCTCGACATCGAGACCGCGCGCGCCGCCTGCGAGGCCTGGGCGCCGGTCATGGGCCGGGTCATGGAGGCGAAGTTCAACACCAAGCTCCTGGCGCTCGGCACCAACCCGCCGCAGGTGTTCTGGTGCCGCGATGCGCTGTCCGGTCTCGGCGATCTCGCCGGCCGCAAGATCCGGGTGTTCAACAAGACCATGGCCGACTTCATCGACGCGGTCGGCGGCACCACGATCAGCATGCCGTTCGCCGAGGTCGTGCCGGCGCTGCAGCGGGGCGTGGTCGACTGTGCGGTGACCGGGACGCTGTCGGGCAACACCGCCGGCTGGCCGGAGGTCACGAGCTATCTCTACCCGATGTACCTCGGCTGGAGCATCAACTACCAGGGCGTCAACCTCGACGCCTGGAACGGCTTCCCGCCCGCGGTGCAGGCGTTCTTCACCGAGCAGTTCGGCCAGTTCGAGGACAAGATGTGGGACACCGCGGCCAAGGCGGTCGCCGACGCCGAGAACTGCAACTTCGGCAAGCAGCCCTGCGAGATGGGCAAGATGGCCGAGATGACCCTGGTGCCGATCGGCGATGCCGACCGGGCCAAGCACAAGGAGCTGATGCAGGACGTGGTGCTGGTCGCCTGGGCCAAGCGTTGCGGCAAGGACTGCGCCGCCGAGTGGAACGACACGGTCGGCCAGGTGGTCGGCCTGCAGATCCCGCTCGACCAGCTCTGAGCGCGAGCGGTCGGGCAGCCCCACCGCCGTTGGCGTATGCCTGTCTCCGCCCCCCTAGGCTCGCGCCGGGCCCTTGGCCTCAGGAGGACGGCTGCGCCTGAAGCCTGGCCCGCAGGTCCACCATCTCCTTGTGGACCGCCTCGATGTCGCGCAACGCGAAACCTTCCGCGAGCGATGGGCTGATCGCCCTCAGCTTCTCGTGCAGCCGGCCGCCGTAATGGGCGCGGCCCGAGGCGTCGACCGACAGGCCGATCTCGGTGTTGAAGCGGCCGTTCCAGGCGATCGCCTCGGCACGGCCGATCGGCGCCGGCAGGTCCAGATCCAGCCTGCCGTCGCGATAGGCCACGGGATAGCCGCCGGGCAGGCCGTTGGGGCCCGGCGCGTGACCCTGCCACGCCTGGCCCGTGATCATCGCCAGGATCAGTGGCACGCCGTTGGCGCCCGAGATGTCGATCACCGGCTCCGGCGTCAGCCGCACACCGCGGAAAGCGGCATAGATGTCCAGGACCTCGGCATCATCGATCCAGACCCGCGCCGCCGGCATGCCGGCGCGTTCCTCGGCGGGGCGCCGCCAGGCGCCGATGGTCTCGTAGTGGGCCAGCACCTTCAGCCGGCCGGGCACGCGGATGCCGTGCTCGCCCGCGAAGGCGGTCGCCAGGATCGCGACATTGCCGAAGCCGCAGGTGATCGGCAGGCCGAGGGCGGCGAGCATCGAGTTCACGACGTCGGGAAAGCCGCAGTTGACGAACCGGGCGTCCGAGCCCGCCCGCTGCAGGGCGCGGGCGACGCGGCTCGAGAAGAGCGCGTTGAACACGGCCGTGATGCCGAGCCCGCCTTCGGCCACCAGCTGGCCCCAGGCGTCCTTCTGGCCGCTGATGACCGCGGAGGTCTGGGTCGTGGCTGCCTGGACCACGACCTTGGGACGACAGGCAAGGATCAGCTCGTCGGCGGCATCCGGCTCTGCGAGGTCGACGGCCTGGGCGTCGAAGAACGCCGGCCGGCCAAAGTTCGCGGCCCGGGCATTGGCGGCGACGCGCAGCCAGTCCCGCCGCAGCGCATTGCGCCCGGCGATCGCCACGGTGACGGGCTCGCTCGCGGTCGCGGCGATGTCGAACACGATCCGGGCGGCGAAGGCGCCGCTGCCGAAGATGAGCAGATCGGCGGGCCCGGTCATCTAGCCCGCACCCGCGCCGCGCATGCTGCGCAGCCGCATCCCCGGCGCGGCGGCCAGTTGGCAGGTCCGCACGCCGCCTACGTCCTCGAGCCACATCATGCAGTCCCAGCACACCCCCATGCCGCACCAGTAGCCCCGGCTTTCACCGCCGGCCGTGACCCGCAGCGCGTGCCGGCCGGCGGCCATCAGCGCGGCCGCCACGCTTTCGCCGGCGAACGCCGGCACGCTCCTGCCATCCACCTGGAACTCGAACGGCGCACCGCGCTCCAGCCCGCGGTCGATGCGCATTGCCTCCGCCATGGTCAAGACCCGTATTTCGCTCGGCCAAGTCACGATCATTCAGTCTCCACCGAGCCCTCCGGATGATCCTCGATGCTGAAATTGATGTGAACTGAAAATTTTTCACGCGCCGCCATGAAGTGCCCTCAACCACGGGATGCGAAAGGGGATCGGCGGATGATTGAGTTGAATTCATAGTTGCGGTGAGTTCTTTTCGTTTCCGCTCGGCCAGAACCAGAACGATCATGGCCGACGGCAGGCAGGAGCGAGGATCGTCGGCCACCATGGCGAGGGGTTGGTGCAACCGGCCGCGCGATGCCGAGGTCGCCGTGGTCGGCGGCGGCATCGCGGGCCTGAGCGCGGCGCTGTTTCTCGCCCAGGGCGGCACCGAGGTCGTGGTCCTCGAGCGCGCCGAGCCCTGGAGCGAGGCCTCGGGCGCCAACGCCGGCACGCTCTCGCTGCAGGTCAAGATCCTCCCCGTCCTGGCTCTGGCGCGGCGCGCGCTCGATCTTTGGGAGCGGTTGCGGGAGATCGGCATCGAGGCCGGCTTCGCGCGGCCGGGCGGACTGCGGGTCGCGACCTCCGAGGCGCAGGCCGGCGAGCTCCGCCGCTATGCGCAGCAGCAGGCGCTCGCAGGCGTCGCGACCGATGGGCTCGAGGGGCCGGCGCTCGCGGCCTTCGCGCCCTGGCTCGGGGCGTCGGTACGGGCGGCGACCTTTTGCGCCGAGGACGGCTATGCGAGCCCGCTGCTGACCGGCCCGTCGCTCGTGGCCGCCGTCATGCACGCCGGCGCGCGCCTCGTGGCGCGCTCCCCGGTCACGGCGATCGAGCGCCGGGGCGAGCGCTATCGCCTGGCCGTCCCGTCCGGAACGGTCGCCTGTCGCAGCCTGGTGCTGGCGGCGGGGCCCTGGACCACCGGGCTCGGCCGGATGCTGGGGGCGACGCTGCCGCTCTATGTCGATGTCAACATGCTCTCGGTCACCGAGCCGGCGCCGCCGCTGATCGATCGCGTGATCACCCACATCGGCGGCGTGCTCTCTTTGAAGCAGCATCGCAACGGCACGATCCTGATTGGCGGCGGTTGGCAGGGCCAGGGCGGCTACGCCTCGGGACGACGGGAGCTCGACCACGAGCGCCTGATCCAGAATCTCAAGCAGGCGGCGGCGGTCGTCCCCGGGCTCGCGCGTCTGCGGCTCGTGCGCAGCTGGGCCGGCTTCGAGGCCGTGACTCCGGACGCCCTGCCCTTGCTCGGGCGCCTGCCCGGCCATCGCGATGCTTATGTCTCGGCCGGGGCGCGGGGCGGCTTTCATCTGGGGCTGGCGCAGGGCCAGCTGCTGGCGGAGCTGATCGCCCAGGGCCGGACGTCGCTGCCAATCGATGCCTTCGATCCGGCGCGCTACAGCGACGCGCGCCTGGCCGCGGGCGGAGCCCCGGCATGAGGGCGACCGAGATCGCGGTGGTCGGCGCCGGGCCCGCCGGCCTCGCGGCGACCGCCGAAGCGGTTGCCGCCGGCGCCAGGGTCACGCTGATCGACGACAACCGCCAGCCCGGAGGCCAATATTTCCGCCAGCTCGCGGCCGCCTTCCGCCGGGTCGCGACGACCGATCTCGACCACGACCGGGCGCGGGCCGAGCGTCTCTTGCGCATCGTCGGGCATCCGGCCGTCGACTACCGGCCCGAGACCACCGTCTGGTCGATCAGCGATGCCCGCGTGCTCTCGTTCGCCGGCCCGCGGGCCGCCGGGCGGCTGGCGGCGGACAGCGTCATTCTTTGCACCGGCGCCCATGATCTGCCGGTGCCCTTCCCCGGCTGGACCTTGCCGGGCGTGATCACCGCCGGCGGGCTCCAGAACCTGATCAAAGAGCAACGCCTGCTGCCCGGGCGACGCGCGGTCGTTGCCGGCAACGGGCCGCTGCTGCTGGTGGCGACCGGCAGCCTGCTGCGCGGCGGGGCGAGGGTCGCCGAGGTCCTCGAGGCAGCGCCCGTCCGCCGCCGGATCGTACCGCGGCTCGGCGCGCTGACGGCGAGCCCCCGGACCCTGCGTCTCGCGATCGCCTATCGCGGCCTCATGATGCGCCACGGCGTGCCCTTCCGCACGGGCGCAACCGTCATCGAGGCCCTGGGCAAGGATGGGCTGGAGGCGGTGCGCGTGGCGCCGATCGGCGAGGACGGCGGGCTCGACCGCGCGCGTGCCCGGACGATCGAGACCGAGATCCTGGTCACCGGGTTCGGTCTGCGCGCCTCGAGCGAGCTCTGCCGGATCCTGGGCTGCCGGACCGCCCATGACGATTTGCGGGGCGGCTGGCTGCCGCAGCGCAATGCCGATCTGGAGACGAGCTGCGCCCAGGTCTATGCCGCCGGCGACGGAGCGGGGATCGGCGGGGTCGAGATCGCCCTGCTGGAAGGGGCGCTCGCCGGCCTCGCGGCCAGCCGTCGTCTGGGGCGGAGCGCCAGCGGCGGCGGGCGCGAGGCCAGGCTCCGGCGGCGGCTTGCCCGGATGGAACGATTTCGGGCAGCGCTCGAGAGCCTCTATCGGCCGCCGGATTTCCTCGGGCTGATCACGCCCGCAACGGTGGTCTGCCGATGCGAGGAGGTGACCGCGGCGAGGCTCTTCGAGCTCGCGAGCCGGACCGGCGTCAGCGCCATGGCGCTGAAGGGCGCGACCCGTCTCGGCATGGGCCGGTGCCAGGGCCGGTTCTGCCTGAGCACGCTCACGAGCCTGCTGGCCGCCCGTGACGGCTGCCCGGTCGACGCGGTCGAGATGCCGCGGGCCCGGCCGCCGGCGCGCCTGGTGCCGATCGCCGATCTTCTGACCGAAGACGTTCCGGAGCCTCCGCTGCCGGCCGATCCGCATCTGCCGCGCGGCGAGATGATCGGCTGATCACCCGAAGCGGTCGGCGCGGAAGGGCGAGAGGTCGATCGCGGGCGCTCGGCCGGCCACGAGCTCGGCGACGAGCCGCCCCGTCGTCGAGGCGCCGATCAGTCCCGTCTGGCCATGGCCGAAGGCGTAGTAGACGTTTGGCGCCTGACGGGCGCGGTCGATCACCGGCACCGAGTCGGGGGTGCCGGGGCGGTGGCCCATCCACTGGGTCACGGGCTCGGTGCGCAGGGCCGGGAACAGCCGCTTGGCCTGGCGCGCGATGACCTCCGCCCGCCGGTAGTCCGGCGGCTTGTCGAAGCCCGCGATCTCGATCGTGCCGCCGCAGCGCAGGCCCATCGCCATCGGGGTCGCCGAGAATTTGCCGGACACCGACAGGATCGACATCCTGGTCTCGATGCCCGGATCGCGGAACACGACGTGATAGCCGCGCAAGGTCTCGACCGGGATGCGCTGGCCGAAGCGGGCCGCGAGCTGTCCCGACCAGGCGCCGGCCGCGACCACGACCGCATCGGGATGATAGGTCGCCGCATCGGTCCGCAGGCTCTCGAGGCCGGCCGGGCCGCGCTCGACATCGACCACCCGCTCGCGCTTCAGGACGCCGCCATGGCGCTCGATCGCCGCCGCCAGGACCTGCACGATGCCCTCCGGGTCGACGCAGTGACCGGCATCGGGGAACAGGACCGCGCGCCGGATCTGGGGCGACAGGCTCGGCTCCAGGGCGCGCGCCGCATCGCCGTCGAGGACCTCCATCGGCACCTGCTGGCGGCGCCGCAGATCCAGGGACGCCTGGTCGTGCCGGAAGGCGTCCTCGCTGTCGTAGACATAGAGCTGGCCCGGGCGTTGGATCAGATCCCCGCCGCCCGAGCGCTGGAGCAGGGGCAGGTAGTTCTCGAAGGTGTTCTGATGCAGCGCGCGCAGGGCTGCGGACGCGGCCGCGGCCCGTTCCGGCCGGCTCGAGCGCAGGAACTGCGCGAGCCAGGGCAAGGCGCGCGGCAGGTAGGCCCAGTCGACCTTGAGCGGTCCTTCGGGATCGAGCAGCCAGGACGGCACCTTGCGGACCACGCCCGGGAGCGCCAGGGGCACGCAGGAGCCCGGCGCGATGCTGCCGGAGTTGCCGAACGAGCAATTGCCGCCCGGGGCGACCGGGTCGAGCACGGTGAGCTCGTGGCCGTCGCGCTGAAGATAGCTGGCGCAGCAGATACCGACGATGCCCGCACCGATGACGACGACCTTCATGTCAGCGCGGTGCCGACATCGATTGCCGAAGCAAAGCGCTCTGAGACCGGGTCTGGCATCGCAGGAACCGCCCGCCGCGTGGTGTCGGCGCGAGTATCAGATGCGGGGCGGGCCATGAGAAACGAAAAAAACTCATTCGGGCGGTGAATTGCGGTCATCCGGTCGCCGGCGCCGCGGTCTCGATCTAGGCGGCCTTGCCCGCCGCGGCCACGCGGCTCGGCGCCGCCAGCTCCGGCTTCTGCTCCTTCAGCATGTCCATGAGCCAGGAGCGGAACAGGCTCACGCGCTCGATCTTGGCGTGGCTCTTGGGATAGGCGAGATAGTAGGCCTCCTTGCTGATGCAGTGCTGCTTCAGGGGTGCCACCAGCTCGCCGGCGGCCATCGCCTGATCGGCCAGCAGAACGCTCTCGAGCGCGATGCCGATCCCGGCGATCGCGGCGTCGAGGGCGAGGGTCGAGCGATCGACGTGGAGCTTGGTCGCCCGCTCGACGCCGGAGACATGGCATTGGGCGGCCCAGCTGCTCCAGCTCGTCCGCCGGTTGCTGTAGATCAGGGTGTGCTTGGTGATGTCGGCGGGCTCGGCGAGGCCGCCGCTCGCCGCCAGGCGTGGGCTGCACAGCGGGGTCAGGACGTCGTGCAGCAACAGGTCCGAGCACAGGTTCAGCCACTTGCCGTGGCCGTAGCGGATCTCGCAGTCGATCGACGAGTCCGCGAAGCTGACCGGATGCCTGTGGGTGAACACCTGCAGCTCGAGATCGTGATGCGTGCGCACGAAATCGGCAAACCGCGGCATCAGCCAGACCGAGGCGAAATGAGGCGCCACATTGACCTTGAGGGTCGCGCCCGTCCTCGGTTCGGCGAGCGCGCGGGTGGCGGCCAGGATCTCGTTGAAGGCGCTGCGGATGTGCTCGTAGTAGGAGGCGCCGGCATCGGTCAGCAGCATCTTGCGGCCGGCCCTGAGAAAGAGCTGGGTGTCGAGGAAAGCCTCGAGCGACTTGATCTGGTGGCTGACCGCCGATGGCGTCAGGAACAGCTCGTTGGCCGCGAGCGTGAAGCTCTGCCGGCGCGCCGCCGTCTCGAAGCAGCGCAGGGCCGTCAGGGGTGGCAACTGGGTTTCCATCGCTCGTTCGGTCCGCCCCGCCTGCCGCCCGGGGGCGACTGAACTCCGCCCCCAGCGATCGATCGCGGCTGGTTCCAAGGCACCGCGCAAGCGACGAGCGTAGCTCATGGCCATTCCCTCAGGCAAGGGCGCCTCAGGCCCGACGGTCGGGGCCGGTCAGGCGGCGCGCCGGCCAAGCAGGACGTCCGCCATTTTCTCGGCGATCATGATCGTCGTGATGTTGGTGTTGGCGGCGGGGATGGTCGGCATGATCGAGGCGTCGACGACCCGCAGGTTGTCGACGCCATGGACCTTGCCCTCGGGATCGACCACCGCCGAGCGGTCGTCCCGGGCGCCCATCCTGCAGGTCCCGCAGGCGTGCCAGTCGCCTTGCACCCCGTGACGAATCCAGTCCTCCGTCTTGAGGTCGTCGCCGATCAGATCCTCGAGGCTGGCCTTCGACTTCATCGCCAGGCCCATGACCAGCTTGCGGGCCGGGCCGCCGAGGTCGAGCAGATGCGCCGCGAGGTCGGTCACCAGCTTGTTCAGCCTCGACTGGGTGGTCAGGTTGCGGATCATCTCGCCATAGACGCCGGGAAAGATCGAGTGGGCAAGCTCGCTCGCCGGCGCGGTCTCGAGCACGTCGATCGCGAAGCGCACGCCAGCGACCGTCCGCCGGAGATCGCGCGGGTCCGAGAGCAGATTGAAGGCGACGATCGGCTCCGAGCGCGGATCTTGGTCGCGCAGGCGGACGAAGCCCTTGGAATAGGCCTTGTTGGGCCCGAGCTGGACGGTGCCGAAATGGGCGCCCGCCTTGCTCCAGGCGAAGCGATTGGAGACCGACAGCTTCATGTCCTGGCCCGGGCAGCCTTCCAGGTTCGACGAGAAGCGCATGTTGAGCATGAAGTTGTTGCGCATCGTCGGCGGCAGGCGGCCCTCGGGCCGGAGGTGGATCCCGAGGCCGACCAGCGGGTGCTCCTGCAGATTGGCGCCCACGCCCGGGCGATCGGCGCGGACCTCGATGCCCTGCGCCCGCAGCTGGTCGCCGGCACCGATCCCCGCCCGCATCAGGATCGCGGGCGAGTGCAGCGCACCGGCCGCAACGATGATCTCGCGGGCCTCGATCCTCTGGCGTTGGCCGTCGCGCCGAAGTGCCACCGCGACCGCGCGCCGGCCCTCGAACTCGAGCTCTTCGAGCATGGCGTTGGGAAGGATATGGAGGTTCTGGCGCAGGCGGGTCGCGCCATCGAGATAGCCGATCGCCGTCGACACCCGATGGGCGAGGATATTGTTGCGCGGAAAGGGGAAGCAGCCGTCGCCGAAATCGGCGTGGCAGTCGTCGTAATAGGGGATCCCCTTTTTCGCCAGGGCGTCTCGGAACGCGAGCGAGAAGGCGCCCCAGTCGGGCGGAAAGGTGCGGTGGATCGGGATCGGCCCCTCCTTGCCGTGGAGCGGGCCGTCGAAGTCCATGTCGCGCTCCAGGCGCTTGAAATAGGGCAGGCAGTCCTGCCAGGACCAGCCGTCGGCGCCCAGCTGCTCCCATTCGTCGTAGTCGGACGGCAGGCCGCGCAGGGCGACCTGGCCGTTGACCGTCGAGCCGCCGCCCATGATCCGCGCCTGCTCGTAGCGGCGCGGCTTGTGGCTTCGCATCAGCTCCTCGAGGCTGCGATTGCCGATCGGGTCGACATAGGCTTCGAGCCGCGTCCAATAGCAGCCCTCGCTGAAATAATGCGGCAGGAAGGAGAGGCCGTAGATCTCGTCCGAGATGTGCTCGGGCGGCGTGTCCGGACCGGCCTCGACCAGCGCGACCTGCCTGCGACCGTCCGCGGACAGGCGGTTGGCGAGCACGCAGCCGGCGCTGCCGCCGCCGACGATCAGGTAGTCGAAGATCATCTGCAGTCCGTTCCCCCCTGCCGGCCCGGGCGGAGCCGGCACGGCTCCCTTATTCCTCGGCGATCAGCTGGCTGTCGCCCGCGTCCCAGGACAGGTAGACCGTCTCGCCGACCTCGAACGGCCTGGCCAGGCTGCCCATCTGGATCTTCTGATTGACCTCGGTGTCCGGCGCGACCCGGATCCGATAGTGGGCCGTGCCCGACGAATAGACGACGTCGGTCACGACCCCGTCGATCTGGTTGAGCGCCTCCGACTTCGCCAGCATCACCGAGATCCGTTCGGCGCGCACGCACAGGAAGAAGTTGCCGCCGGGCGGCTTGCAGGCGGCGGCGATGCGGAAGCCTTCGCGGGTCTCGACCAGGGTGTGGCCCGCCGGCGCCGGACCGTGACCCACGACCTCGAACAGGTTCGCTTCGCCGAGGAAGCTCGCGACGAAGCGGTTGCGCGGCTGCTCGTAGAGCTCGCGCGGGCTGCCGACCTGGACCAGATGGCCGCGGTTCATGATCGCGATCCGATGCGACATCGAGGAGGCCTCGTGCTGGTCGTGGGTGACATAGATGACGGTGGTCCCGAGCGCCGCCTGAAAGGCCTTGATCTCGCGTTGCATCTCCTCCCGGAGGTTCTTGTCGAGGGCGCTGAGCGGCTCGTCCATGAGCAGGAGCAGCGGGTCGTAGACGGCCGCGCGGGCGAGCGCCACCCGCTGCTGCTGGCCGCCGGAAAGCTGCGCCGGATAGCGGTCGGCGAGGCCGCTCAGGCGCACGACCTCGAGCATCCGCTCGATGCGCTCGCCAGCCTCGGCGCGGCTTATTTTGCGCATCCGCAGGGGAAAGCCGATGTTCTCGGCGACCGTCATGTGCGGAAACAGGGAGTAGTTCTGGAACACCATGCCGATGTTGCGCTGAAACGCTGGAATGCCGACGACGTCGCGGCCGTCGACCAGGATCCGGCCGTGGCTCGGCGGGATGAAGCCGGCGGTGACGCCGAGCAGGGTCGTCTTGCCCGAGCCGCTCGGGCCGATGATCGAGAAGAACTCGCCGGACTCGATCTCGATCGTGGTCGGGAACAGCGCCTGGAACATGCCGTACTGCTTGGCCACCCCGTCATAGACCACCCGCGCCCCGCGGCCGCCGCGAGCGGCGGCGGGGGTGGTCACGGCCGGGGCGGCTGGCTCGCGGTTCACGCCGCGGTTCCGGCGCCGGAGGCCGCGCGCCGGCGTCGGGCGCGGCCCTCGATCACGGCGACCGCCGCGAGCAGCAGCAGCGAGATCATGATGATGATGGTCGAGGCGGCCGCGATCGTCGGCGTCATGTTGTAGCGAAGGTCGCTGTAGAGCTGCTTGGGCAGGGTCGTCGTCTGGGTGTTGGTCAGGAACAGGGCGAGGATGATCTCGTCGAAGGAGAAGGAGAAGGCGAAGATGCCGCCGGCGAGCACGCCCAGGCGGATCATCGGGAAGGTGACGAACCAGAAGGATTTCCAGGCGTTGGCGCCGAGCGTCATGGCCGCGAGCTCGAAGGTGGCGTCATAGCTGCGCAAGGCTGCCGAGACCGTGATGAAGACCAGCGGCGTCGCGACGACCGCGTGGCCCATGATGACGCCGACGTAGCTCGCGGTCAGCCCGAACTTGGCCAGGATCGAGTAGAGCCCGATCGCGAGGATGATCTGTGGCAGGAGGAAGGGCGCGATCGCGAGCGCGCTCAGGCCGCGCGCACCCCAGACCCGGCCGCGCACCAGCGCGAGCGCGAGCATGGTCCCGAACAGGACCGCCAGTCCGGCTGCGGGCAGGCCGATCAGGACGCTGTGGAGCAAGGCCACGTCGTAGATCGGCGTGTTCCAGAGGTTGACGTACCAGCGGGTCGACCAGCCGGGCGGCGGGAAGGTCAGATAAAGGCTGCTGCTGAACGACAGCGGCACGATCACGAAGGTGGGCAGGACGAGATAGAGCAAGGCCAGGCCGGCGAACCCCAAAAGGAGCAGCCGCCACAGGCGCAGGGCGATCTGCCAGCTCATCGGCCGGTCATCCCTGGCCCATGGTCAGAGCGCCGCCCAGCCGGCGGGTCACCCGCTCGTAGGCGAGATAGAGGACCGTCGTGATCACGAGCAGAATGGTCGCGAGCGCCGAGGCCAGCGGCCAGTTGAGCGTGCGGGTGACGTACTGCTCGATCAGGACGGCGACCATCATCTGCCGGGGCCCGCCGAGGACCGCGGGCGTGACGTAGAACCCGACCGCGCTGATGAACACCAGGAGGACGCCGGCGGTGACCCCGGGCATCGACAGCGGCAGATAGACGTGCAGGAACACGCGCAGCGGGTTGGCGCCCAGGATCTCGGCGGCGCGGATCAGGGTCATGTCCATCCGGCGCATCGCGTTCAGCAGCGGCAGGATCATGAAGGGCAGCAGGATCTGGACCATGCCGATCAGGACGCCGGTGCTGTTGTAGATGAACTTGACCGGGTGATCGACGATCCCGAGCTGGATCAGCAGATCGTTGACCAGGCCGTAGCGCTGGAACAGGGCGGCCCAGGCGTAGGTGCGGATGACGACGCTGGTCCAGAACGGGATCAGGATCAGCGCCAGCGCCAGATGCAGCATGTTGTCGCCGGCGCGCGAGACGACATAGGCGAGCGGATAGGCGACCAGCAGGCAGATCAGGGTCACCTCGCCGGCGAGCTCGAAAGTGAACAGCAGCACCCGGATGTGGGTCGTGCTGCCGAGCACGGTGACGAAGTTGCCGAGGCCGAACGTGGGCTCGAACAATGCCTGGTAGACGACGGTGGCGAGCGGCCAGATGAACAGCAGGGTCAGGAAGATCCCGGGCGGGATGAGCAGGTAGAGATAGCCCCGGCCCGGCGCCCAGATCTTCCTTTTCGGCATCGCGATCCCGCGCAACGATCCGAACGCAGACGCGGGCCGGAGCCTGGCCGGCTCAGGCCCGACTCCGACGATTGCGGCTGCGGACGGTCTTGCGGCTCAACAGCTCCCCTATCCCAGCAGGAACGCATTGAAGGCATCATACGCCTTTTGGCCATTCTCGGCCCACCAGCCGAAGTCCTGCAGCACGGTCTTGGGGAAGTTGTCCGGGCCGGTCGGCAGGTTCGCCTGCACCTCCGGCGCGATCAGCGCGTTGGCATCGGTGTTGGTGGGACCATAGGGGATCAGCGCGGCCAGGGCCGCCTGGGTCTTGGCCTGCATCATGTGGGCGATGAAGCGCTGCGCCCAGTATTGATTGGGCGAGCCCTTGGGCACGACCATGGCGTCGCCGTCGAGCAGGGCCTGGTCGAACCGGTAGTCGACCGGCTCGCCGTTCATCTT
Source organism: uncultured Alphaproteobacteria bacterium (assembly GCA_963757395.1). Lineage (GTDB taxonomy): Bacteria > Pseudomonadota > Alphaproteobacteria > Geminicoccales > Geminicoccaceae > DATAOG01. Next base: position 216,151 of record CAVWRK010000012.1, on the reverse strand, counting down.
CGGCCCGTAGACCCGCCCGTTCCAGGCGAACTCGAAGTCGACCTGGTTGTCGATCAGCAGCTGCGCCGACTGGGCGCCGTGCTCCCAGAAGATCAGGTCGTCCTTGACGCCCTTGAGCGCCGCGATCGACTTGTCGATGTCGAGCGGATACAGCTTATCCTTGGGCACGCCGGCGCCCATGGCGGCGATGTCCATCGTGAGCGAAGCGTTCTTCCAGAGGCCGCGCGGCCCCTGGAACTTGCCCGGCGTGAAGAAGTCGACCCAGCCCTGGGGCGCCGTCGAGGCATCGTACTTGTCGGTGTTCCAGGCGATCAGGCTGGCCGCGAGCAGGGTCAGGCAGTAGTCGTCGTGGGCCGCCTGCGGCACGATCTTGCCCCGGTCGAACAGGCTGTAGTCGATCTTCTCGACCAGGCCCTGCTTGCTCGCGATCGCCGCCTCGCCGGCCGACAGCGCGATGACGTCGCCGCCGCCCCAGGCCTGGTTGTCGACCATCGCCTTCAACTGCGCCACGCCCATGTATTCGGCGGGCACGATGTTGATGCCGGTCTCGGCGGTGAAGGTGCTGTAGTGCGCCTTGATGTAGGCGTCGCGCAAGGTGCCGCCGGCGTCCGGGATGATCAGCTGATCGGGCTTCGTCTGAGCGATCGCGGGGAAGCCGATGCTGGTGACCGCGGCGGCGGAGGCCGCGGCTCCGGTCGCCTGGAGGAACCGGCGACGGCCGAGGGAACCCGCCAGACGCAAACCACCGCTACTCGTTTTGCCCGTCATTTTTCAGCTCCCTGGGGACATCGCGCGTCATCTTCGATGCCGCCTCGGCGGTTGTAAAACGAAAAAATTTCATCGCGCCAATGAATTGGTATTCAGGGCTGAGGGTGCACATCGCCAGGTTAGGGCATGGCAAGGGCCGGTGCTGCTCGAGGTTGGGCGCGCAGGCGCGCTCGCCGGCCGGCCCTACGCCCTGCCGATGACGACGCGTCCCGACTGTGCATCGACATCACCCCAGACCCCGTTGAACCGCGGGTTGAAGGCCGCCGCCGGCCCGCCGCAGACGATGGGAATGTTGCCGAGGATGGCACCCTGGACGACGCTGGGGTCCGGACGCTCCCGGATGACCAGGGCGGCCGGGGCGTTGCCGTGCCGGCGCAGCTGATGGAGGATGCGCCAGGCGCCGGCCGAGCCGCGGGTCAACGGCAGGAGCACGACGCAGCCGCGCAGGCAGGCATCGCGCAGGCTCGGGATGTCCCCGGTGACGCGCCCGGTGCGGATGTCGACGTCGCCGAAGAAGGAGATCGGCTCCAGCGCCACGAGCACGGGGCCGGCGCCGGCGCCGGCGACGAGGCCGCGGCCATGGAAGATCATGGGCAGGCCGGCCTCGGTCATCGGGTCACAGGCGCCGGGGGTGAAAGGAGCCGGTGAGCGCCGCCTGCACGGCCTCCTCGGTGCCGGTCAGGAGCGTGTCGCACTGGATCATGTCGCGGACGTATTTGGCCTGCTTGGCGGAGTCCACCATCACCGCCCGGAGCGGCGGCGGCTCGATCCCGAGGGCCGGGTCGGGCGAGGCGGTGCGCGCGAAGTGGCACATGATCGGGCAGGTGTCGGAGATCACCTTGGCGCCGGCGGCCTCGAGCCGGCGCACGATCCCGGCGTCGGCGGCCATCTGGCGGACGGCGCGGCTGGTCGTCACCCAGAGCTCGACCCCGGGCTTGACGCGCTTGCCGCCGAGCAGCTCCCCGTACTGCTTCATCTCCTCGAAGGAGGCATGCGGACAGCCGAGATGGACGAGGTCGAAGTCGCGCAGCCCGATCCGGTGCAGAAGTAGTCGTAGATCGAGTTCACCTCGGTCTTGCCGACCGTCGAGCGCGTCGCCAGGCAGCGCGCCGCCGAAGGCCTGCTCCGCGGTCGCAAAGGGCGGCGTCACGCCCGGGATGATGAACATCGCGACGCCGCCCGAGGTCGCGAGCGCGGCGCCGAGCGCGTCGAGCTCGTCGAGCGTCGGCCGCCGGCGAAAGCCGGTGAAGACCGGGACGCCATTGCCGACGATGCGGCCGACCGCGAACCCGAGGCAGGAAAAATCGGTCGTGCATTCGAGCTCGACGTCGACCGCGACCAGGTGGGTGCCGCGGCGGGTCTCGTCGAGGTGGTAGCCGAACTTGGGATAACGGCCGGCAATCGCGGCGTAGACGGCGAAGAAGCCGTCGCGGTTGCAGCGCGCGCCGACCACCGAGTTGGCGAAGATCGTGACCGTCGATTCCAGCGAGGTGATGTGCATGTTCCAGGCCGGCCAGTGCCCGGCCCAATAGGGCGTGCAGGTGTAGGTGCAGCAGCTGCCCATCTTGCCGTGCGCCGCCTGCGTGCTGGCCTGGAGGCGCACGAGGCTTTCCGGCGCCCGCGTCGCCCGCCAGTTCTCGATGTCGGCATTGGCGATGTTGATGGTCGAGGGCACCGCGACCTTGGCGCCCATGGCGACCAGATCCTCGATCAGCTCGAGGTCATGCACATACATCGGCAGGCCGGCGTAGATATGGGCGTAGCCGATCGGCACCATCTCCTCGGCATCGAAGGCGTCGCCGAGCTGAACCAGTCCCTGCATGGCGACCTGCCTGGCCGGGCCCTGGACACCGTCCAGCATCTCCTGCTCTTCGCGGTTCAGTCGCATGTTCGGCTCCCTAGGCCGCCGCCCACTCCGGTTCGCGGGCGCGGAAAACCTCCGGCGTCATCGCGGCAGCTTCACGCCCACGTCCTGCGCGCAGGCGCGGTCGTAGATCATCGTGGCGATCGCGAGGTCGCCCAGCACCAGGCCCGGGAACAGGAACAGCACCCGCTCCTCGGCCCGCTGCCGGCCCGGGTGCCGGCCCATGACGAGATCGCAGAGATCGGCATCGAAGGGTCCGGGATAGGGCAATTTGCCGGCGGCGCCGAGCGTGCCGCTCTGACGATGGTCGTCGGTCGCCAGGATGTCGAAGCCGGCGCGAAGGCCGCCCGCGCAGCCAGCTGCGGCCGAGATCGACGGCGGCGACGAACCCGCCCGGCGCGACCCAGGCCGGATCGAGAAACGGCTCCAGGCCGGCCTGGGCGGGCACGCTCGTGACCACCACCTCGCAGCCCTCCACCGCCGCCTGCGCCGTCTCGACCACCTCGGCGACCAGACCGGCGCCGCGGGCCCGCTCGGCCAGAATCTCGCTCGAGCGACGGGTACGGCTGTAGGCGCGCAGCCGCGCCAGGCCCGGTAGGGCGCTGATCAGGGCCGAGAGGTGGCTTTGCGCCTGCACCCCGCAGCCCACGAAGCCGATCGCGCGGCTGTCGACCCGGGCCAGATAGGACGCGGCGACCGCCGTCATGGCCGCCGTCCGGGCCGCCGTAATCCAGTTGCCGTCCAGGATCGCCAGCGGCTGACCGGTCTCGAGATCGTTCAAGACGATCATCGCCGTCACGTTCGGCAGCCCGCTGCCGGAATTGCCCGCGACGATGCTGACCCACTTCACCATCGCGCGGTCCGCGTCCGACGAGGCACCGACCAGCGACTGGAAAAAATGGCCCGGCGCGATCGACATCGTCAGCTTCGGCTCGTGGAACGTCTGCTGCGCCGCCTTGGCGCGGAAGATGCGAACGACCGCGTCGCGCAGCAGCTGCTGCGAAGGCGCCATGGCCTCCACGTCGGCGGCGCTCAGATAACGGATCCCGCGCACGCGAGCGGGGGACCTGTCGGAGGTCATGCCAAGGTCTCCGAGCGCGGGTCGCGCGGCGAGACCGACGTGCCTGGCCGCGGACCCGCCCCTGGTTCGACCCGGCATGCTGGCGGTAGCTCGCCCCCCCGTCCGCCGCGGCGGCCGGCCAGCGCCCCCGGCACGCTCGGACGCAGGCAAGACTAGGCCTTGATCGCCGCCGATTTCTTGAAGGCCGCTTTCAGCTTGTCGAGGCTGAAATCGGCGCTGCGCGCGGCTTCGATGACGACGGCTTCCCGCCGGCTCATCAGATCGAAGGCGCCGGCGACCTGGCCCGCGACCTCATGCGGGATGACGACCGCACCGTGCCGGTCCGCATGCACGAGGTCGCCCGAGCGGACCACCATGCCGTGCACATTCACCTCGCAGTCGAAATGGACCAGGTGCACGAAGGCGTGGGACGGGGCGATGACGCCCGCCAGGAGCTGGAAATCGGGCGCGATCATGTCGAGGTCGCGGACGCTGCCGTTGGTGACCACGCCTTCGCATCCCAAGGCCTTGTGGACGTTGGAGTTCACCTCGCCCCAGAAGGAGCCGTAGCCCGGCTGGAAGTCGTCGAGGTCCTGGATCACGCTGATCCGGGGCGTCGGACCGGAGCCCACATAGTCGAAGTACTCGAAGCGGAGCGCCATGTAGTCGTCGCCGGCGAGCGGCCCCGGCTCCTTGGCGCGGACCGTCGCGGTCCTGGCATAGCCGACCATCGGCGGCAGGTTGGGAAACACGCAATTGAGGGTCTTGGTCGTGTAGCCGGTGCCGCGGCGCTCCGGCGCGACCATCTCGAGAAGATTGCAGATCGTCGGCGTATCGATCTTGCGCAGCGCCTCGATCTGCTTGCCGTCAAGGGGTTTCGTCACTGCCCGTGTCTCCCTGATCCATTCATCCAAGAGCTTCCGAGGGCTCGGCGGCGCGCCATACTGGCGCCGCTCAGCCGGCCCTGCAACCGGCGGCCCCAAGACGACGCGCCGGAAGTATCGGAGCAGCCCAGGCATCGGGAAAACGAAAAATTCTCATTGGCTCTCGTGAATGAGAATCATGCGCTCGCCGGTGCCCGCGCGCCGCTCACCCGGCCAGCATCTCGGCTGCGATCTTCTCCGCGATCATGATCGTGGTGATGTTGGTATTGGCCGAGACGATCGTCGGCATCACCGAGGCGTCGACGACCCGCAGGCCAGCGATGCCGTGGACGCGACATTGGGCATCCACGACCGCCGATCGATCCTCCTGGCGCCCCATCCGGCAGGTGCCGGACACATGCCAGCTCGGCCAGACATTGGCCGCGATCCACTCCGCGAGGTAAGCCTCGTCGAGCACCAGCCGCTCGCAGTCGATCGCCGGATTGAGCGCGCGCCGGTAGACGAGATCGCGAAACCGGCCGCCGAGCCCGATCAGTCCGGCCGCGGCGCCGGTCGAGAGCCAGTTGCGCCAGGTCGGGACGGCGAGCGCGCGGACCCGGTCATTGTAGCCCGCTGGAAACCAGAAATCGGTCGCGGCCCGCAGCGGCGGCGATTGCAGGATGCGGTGCATGAGGCGCATGCCGTCGATCAGGCGCCGCCGGTCGCGCGGGTCGGAGGCGAGATTCATCGCCACCACCGGCTCGTCCTGTGGCGAGGCCCGGTTAAGCCGCACCAGCCCGGTCGAATAGGACTTGTGGACCGTCAGGACGAAGGTTCCCATCCGGCTGCCCAAAGGGTGCCAGCCAGCGCGGTTGACCGGGAGCAGGAACATGTCGCCTTTCGGGCAGCCCTCGAGGTTCGAGGAATAGCGCAGGCCCATGAAGATGTGCCGATGGCGGCCGCCCGGCAGCCGCGCTGCGGGCTTCAGATACATGGCGAGGCTGATCGAGGGATGCTCGAGCAGATTGGCGCCGACGCCCTGGACATCGGCGGCGACCGCGATCCCGACCGAGCGCAGATGGTCGGCGGGCCCGATGCCGGCGCGCATCAGCAGGGCCGGCGAATGGAGCGCGCCGGCCGCGACGATGATCTCGCCGGCCTCGAAGATCTGCTCGCCGCCGCCCGGCAGGAGGGCGCGCACGCCGACCGCCCTGCGGCCATCGAGCAGCAGCCCGGTCACGGTGCTGTCGGCGAGGATCCGCAGCTGCGGGCGCCGCCGGGTCGCTTCGTCGAGATAGCCGATCGCGGTCGACACCCGCCGGTCGTACTGGTTGGCGATCGGCATCGGAAAGCAGCCGTCGCCGAAGTCGGCGTTGAGGTCCTCCTTAGACCGGATAGCCCTCGGCCTCGAGCGCCTGGCGGACGGCCTGGGTGAAGCCCGGCCAGCGGCTCTCGAACACCCGGCGCACGGGGATCCGCCCGTCGCGCCCGTGTTCTGGGCCTTCGAAGTCGGTGTCGCGCTCCAGCTTCTTGAAATACGGGAGCACGTCCTCGAACGACCAGCCCTCGAGCCCCAGGCTTTGCCATTCCGCGAAGTCGTCCGGCAGGCCGCGGAGCGCGAACTGGCCGTTGATGCTGGAGCCGCCGCCCATCACCCGGGCCTGCTCGAACTTGCGCAGCCTGAGCGCCGGTCCGTCCTCGGAATAGGCTTCGTGGCAGACCCTGAGGGCGGACCAGTGATAGCGCGGGTCGAAATAGGCGAGGCTCGGGTAGCTGTCGGCGATGATCTCCGGGACCTCGTCGGGCGGGGTGTCGGGTCCCGCCTCGATCAGCAGGACCGAGCGGCCCCGGGCCGCCGACAGCCGGTTGGCGAGCACGCAGCCCGCCGAGCCGCCGCCGACGATCAGGTAGTCGTATCTCATGGCTGCCGGCGCCCGGGCGCCGATCCGAGCCGATCCCAGGCATCGCCGGTCGCCCGCGGCAGCAGGTGCTTGATGATGCGCAGGCTGGCGGTCTTCTCGAAGCGGTCGATCTCGACGTAGTAGCGCGGGATCTGAAAGCTCGCGAGCCGGCCCTCGCACCAGGCCGCGAGCGCGCCCAGGTCCAGGGAGCGACCGGCCTTGGCCTTGACGAACAGCTTGATGTCCTGCTCGCCGAGCTCGCCCTCAACGCCGATCACGGCGCATTCCTCGACGTCCTGATGCTGGCGCACCACATGCTCGACCTCGAACGCCGAGACGTTCTCGCCGCGATGCCGCAGGCTGTCGGTCTTGCGCCCGTGGAAATGGAAGTCGCCCTCGGCATCGCAGGAGCCGATGTCGCCGGTATGGAGCAGGCCATCGCGGAGTGCTGCGGCGGTCGCCGCCGGGTCGCGAAAATAGCCCTTGCTCAACATCCCGGGAGCCCGCTCGCGGACCACGATCTCGCCCTGTTCGCCCTGCGCGACCGGCCGCCCGCCCTCGTCGACGACCGCCATCTCGAACCAGGGCAGGGCGCGGCCGACCGATCCCAGCTTGCCGGTGAAGTTGCAGCTGACGAGGCTCGAGGCCTCGGTCATGCCGTAGCATTCGCGGATGCCGATCGCGAAGCGCTCCTCGACGGCGCGCCAGATGTCCTTGGGACAGCCGCCGCCCCAGGCGATGCGGGCGCCGTGGCTCTGATCGTCGGGACCGGGCGGCTGCTTCAGCAGGGCCGGCAGGACGCTGCCCAGGTAGTGGACCTGGCTGGCGCCGTGCTCTCGGACCTGGCTCCAGAAGCGGCTGGCGCTGAACCGCTCGACCGGCGCCAGGCTGACGCGCAGCAGCAGCGGGATCGGGATCAGCTGGCTGCCGCCGATGTGAAAGAGCGGCTCCCAGACGATCATGCGGTCGCCATCGCGCAGCTCGGCCAGGAGCATGACCGCCTGGGCCGCGGTCTGGAGCATGCGATGGGTGACCAGCACGCCCTTCGGCGGGCCGGTCGTGCCGGAGGTATAGCTGATCATCAAGAGCGCGCCCGAGCCTTCGTCCGAGACGGCCCGGCCCCAGGCTCCGCCGGCGCTCTGCGGCGGGGCGAAGAGGGCATCTCCGGCCGCCGTCGAGCGCAGGACGAGCGAGTCGCGCAGCGTCGCCGGCAGCACCGGGTCGAGCACGGCTGTCATCGAAGCCTCGGCCACGACCAGCTGGGGTTCGGAATGCTCCAGGACATGCGCGAGACCGTCACCGCGCAGCCGGGTGTTGACCGGGACCCAGGTCACGCCGGCCTTGGCCATGCCGAAGATCAGGGCCAGATGGCAGGGATGATTGTCGAGCATCACGGCGACCCGATCGCCCTTGCCGAGGCCCCGGCGCTCGAGGGCGCGGCCGATCGCGCTGGCCCGGTCGGCCAGACCCTGGCGGGTCATGGCCTCCTCGCCCTGGCTCCAGACGACATGGCCCGGCTCAGCGCCGGCGGCGCGGGTCAGGAGGTCGAAGATGTTGCCATGGTCGGCGGGTGCAGCAGGCAGCGCCGGCGGCAGGGTCGACCGTTCAGCCGGCACGGCGCCGGGCCTCGTCGGTCGCAGACAAGCGTCAGCCGGTCGGGCGGTGACGCGCCGCCCGCTCCGCCAGGAACTTCTCCATCATCCGGCGCGGTTCGCCGGTCGCGTAGGATTCGCGATGCGCGCGCTTGCCGGCGGCAAAGGCCTGCTGGAAGCCGGCCTCGGTCATCTCGGCGAGCCACTGCTTGTCGAGGCGCATGGCGACCGGCGGCTTGGCCGCGAGCTCGCGCGCGAAGCGCAGCGATTCGGCCATCACCTCGCCCTGAGGCACCAGTCGGTGAATGATGCCGATCGCATGGCACTCCTCGCCGCCCATCATGCGGCCGGTCAGGGCCAGCTCGACCGTCCGTGACAGCCCGAGCATCTCGCGCATGATCCAGGGGCCGGTGATGCTGCCGATGCCGGAATTGATCTCCGGCTGGCCCATGGTCGTGCCCGGGTGGCCGACCCGGACGTCCGCCAGCAGCGCGACCTGGAACGCCGAGCCGGCGGCGACGCCGTTCAGCGCCGCGACCAGAGGTTTGGACAGCGTGCGGATGCGTCGGTAGAGGCGCTCCCACTCGTCCATCCACTGCTCGGCGCGGGCGACGTCGAACGTCTTGGTCTCGTTCAGGTCCTGGCCCGCGCAGAAGGCGCGCTCGCCGGCGCCGGTCATGATCAGGGCCCCGATCGTCGCATCCTCCTCGAAACGATCGAGGGCGGCGACCAGTTCGTCGCGCATCGGCTTATGCCAGGCGTTGAGGACCTCCGGGCGATTGAGCGTGATGATGGCGACCTCGCCATCGACCGCCGTCAGGATGAAGTTGGGCATGCGGACCTGATCACGATGCGACACCGGTGATGGTGTCGTGGAGATGCTAGTGGCGCGCCCGCTTGCAAGTCAATGCGCGCCGCCGTCGCCCGCCGGGCCGACTTCCCCGCGCGGCAGCGATCCCCCGATCGTGAACTCGATCGGCCCGATCGACCAGGCGCCGCGCGTGCTGTGCGCCTTCGACGGCCGCCGCCGGCTCGCCTCCTCGCAGACCACCGAGGCTGCGCCGCCCGGCCTGGGCGCGGCTCCCTTGGCGCGCGCGATCAGCCCGGGCGCACGGTTTTCAACGACGAAACGGGTTCCGGTCGACGGCATGGCAGCATCGGGCGCGATCTCCTAGTCGAACTTGAGCTTGCGTCTCTGGATGATCTCGCGCGGGTTGCGAGCATGGGTCGCCAGCAGCCGGCCGAAGTGCTGCACCCGGACGAGGCCGATCCGCCAGGGGCTGGTGCCGCAGGCATAGGTGACGTCGAGGAGGCGAGCATCGAACGGGCTGGTCAGGGTCGCCCAGGTTCGGCTGATCTCCCGCGCCCACCCCCAGCGCAGCTGAGCCAGGCAGCGCCGGTAATGCAGCTTTGCGCCGATCGAGGGCTCGAAGCCCGCCGGCGGCGGCAGCCCGAGAAGCCGATCCGCCATGTACAGCCGATTGCGCAGGACGGCGCCGAGGCCGCGGCGCGTGAAGTGATCCCAGATCTCCTGCCAGTCGAGCGTGTCATCGTAGCGTCGGCGCAGGACGGCCAGGTCGAACAGCTGGCGCAGCCACACCATACCGACGTCGCTGCCCCGATCCTGCAGTTCGGAGTGCAGGACGTTGTGGATGATCTGGTGGCCGGGCGAAAGTGTCCGGAAGCGCATGTCGCCGATGGTGACCGGCAGCGACGCCGCGACCGCCTCGTCCGGAGACAGCACGTCGCGCTGACTGCTGATGTACCATTGCAGATCAATCGGCGCGACGCAGCTGGGCGCGGCGAGGTCGACGTAGTAGGTGGTGAACGGCACCTCGCGCGGGACCGGGCTGTAGCCCAGGAGGCCGAGCGCTGCGATCGCCCGGTCGATGTCCGCCTTGGCAACGAAGATATCGACGTCCCGGGTGACCCGTGCGCCCCGATCGGGATACCGGGGGACCAGCAGATCGACACCGCCCTTGAGCACGATCGGCTCGATCTCGACCTCGTTCAGGCGCCCGATGACCCGCTCCAGCTCGGCGCGCATGCGCCCGTTGCGGATCAGGTTGACAGCGTGCCGCCGCCGAAGCTGGAGCGCCACCTCCGAGGGCAGGTCCCGGGCCCAGTCTCGGTCGCGCAAGCGCACCCAAAGCGCCGGGGTCAGCAACTCGCGATCGGCAAGCGCAAGGAGGTCCCGCCACGGCACGGCTGCCGACCCGAGGACGCGCCTGAAGGTCTGATCCGCCGCCGAAGGCGGATCGAAGCCCAGGCATCGCGCCAGGAACCGCAGGCGGTCGGAGACGGTGCTGAGAGTCACGGCGGCCAGCCGGTCTTTCGTTCCGACCATCGGCGGATCAATTCCTGAAGCGATTGGAAGGTGATCGAACGCCCTGCGAGCAGGCCATAGGCTGCGCTGACCCGCAAGCCCAATCTCACCGGTCGGCGGTGACGTCTCAGACCGCTGATGTGCAGGCGGGCGCCCCGCGGCTGCTTTGATCGCGTCGAGCTGTGAGCGCAACGTGGCCAGCTCCACCTTCGAAACGATCATCCGCGCCAGAGGCCGAAACGGCAGGTCGGCGAGACGCGTTCCGCTCGTTGACGCGGCGGCGCTCGAGCGATTCGAAACGATCGATCACGAGAGGCGGCTGGAGACGGCGGCGCCCCCTGTCGTCGGCCTCGATGACGATCCCATGGCCAGGATGCGTCCGTCGAGCGTGCCCGCTGGGCGCTCTGCGCGCGCAACAGGCCGGACCCGTGACGCTAAGGCCCAGCACAATGTCGAACGGATTGCGAGCGACCCGGGCGCCCCAGCGTCGACCCGGCCGCGATCGAGCCGCTGCTTGACTTCGGCCACCGACACCGGCCATCTCTTCCGGTGGCCTGCAGGGAGACATTGTGCACATGGGGGTTCGCCCCGACGCCGACGATCACGCTCGATCTCCGTTGCCCGGCGACTGCGCCCCGGCGCCCCAACCAACGCCATCCTCGGCCGGGCCGCTCGATGAGCCCGGCGCGCGGAGACGGCGGCGTATTCTGTTCGTCTCGCCCCAGCCGTTCTACGAGGATCGAGGCTCACCCATAGCCGTCCGTCGGGTCCTCGAAGCGCTGAGCGAGCTTGGTGAGAGCGTGGACCTTCTGACCCTGCCGGTCGGGGAGCCGGTCGGCCTGCCCGGGCTACGCATCCTCCGGGTCGGCACCAAGCTCCGCCTGCGCCACATCTCGGTCGGCTTTTCTCTGCGCAAGGTGCTCTTGAACTGCCTGCTCGCGGCGGCCGTGGTGCAAAGGCTCCGACGGGAGGACTATGGCTGCCTTCACGCTGTCGAGGAGGCCGCGATCGTCGCGACGGTCGCCGGCAAACTGTTCAAGATCCCGGTGCTCTACGACATGCACTCCAGCCTGCCCGAGCAGCTGACCAAGCACCGGCTGTTTCGGCCCCGGGCCGTGCAAAAGGTCTTGCACGCTTGCGAGCGATGGCTGTTCCGCAATGCCGAGATCGTCGTTTGCAGCGCCGGCCTCGGGTCTTACGTGCGTTCGATCGACCCCGCCGCGAGGGTCCATGAGTGGATGTTTCCGAGCGCGCCTGTGGCCAGCTCTGCGGGCTGCGCCGCCCAGTTGCGGGCAAGGCATGGGCTTCCCGATGGGGCACCGATCGTGCTCTATAGCGGCACCTTCGAGGCCTACCAGGGCCTGAGCCTGTTGATCGAGGCCGCCGCGAACGTACACGCTCGCATGCCCGAGGTCGTCTTCCTGCTCATCGGTGCCTCTGCCACGTCAGATCTCGATGCGCCCCAGGCCCCATGGCTGCGGGTGATCCGCCGCCGGCCGCAGGCCGAGGTCGCCCCCTATCTCGCGCTCGCGGACGTGCTCGTGTCGCCGCGCGTCCACGGCCGCAATCTGCCGCTCAAGATCTTCGACTACATGGCCGCCGGCAAGCCGATCGTCGCCACCGAGGGCGAGGCCCATCGGACGGTGCTCAGCGAGAGCAGGGCCCGCCTCGTTCAACCTGAGCCAGCAGCCCTGGCGGACGCGATCGTGGAGCTCCTGACCCGGACGGAGATCGCGGACCGCCTTGGCCGCGCGGCGCAGGCCTATGCCAAGGCGCACTGCATGCCCGACAACTTCATCGCCTCGGTCGACCAGATCTATGGCCAGGTCTGGATGCGGACCGGGGACCAGGCCGTCGACAGCACCGGCGCGCTCGGTGGCTCGTCGGCAACTGGCAGACGCTCGCCCCGCAAGGCGCCTGACGCGGGAGCGCCGGAGCCGGCTCGTGACTCCTGACCTCGCCGAGCGCAGCCTCTTCCGGCGCGGCGCGTGATGACCCGGCTCACCGGCCAGCGGGTCGCACGATGACGGACCGGGTCAAGGAACGGGGCGCGATCAGTGCCATCTGGGTGGCGCTCGAGACCTGGGGCCTCCAGCTCGCGCAGTTCGCCATCTTTGTGATCCTCGCCCGACTGCTCGAGCCGGAGGCGTATGGCCTGATCGGCATTGCACTCACGGTCAACATCCTCGGCACCGGCCTGATCCTCGAAGGCGGCTGGGGGGAGGCGTTGATCCAGCGGCCGCGACTGGAGTTCGACCACATCAATTCCGTCTTCTGGGCGCTCCTCGCATTCGGGAGTGGACTGGCACTCATCGCGGCCGCGGCCGCCTACCCACTGGCATGGATTTTCCAACGCCCGGATCTGCCGCCCGTGGTCGCCTGCCTCGGTCTTGCTCTGCCACTCCAAGCCCTCACCATCGTGCCGGATGCTCTGCTTCGCCGCGAGATGCGATTCGCACCCCTTGCCGCCCGCTCCCTGTTTGCGATCATCACGGCCGGCTGTGTCGGCGTCGCCATGGCGGTCGCCGGTCTGGGGGTGTGGAGCCTGGTCGCCTACCAACTGGTGCAGCCCGTGGTCGCGACGATGGTGGTTTGGGGCGTCTGCAGCTGGCGACCCACGGTCAGCTTTTCGCGCGCCCATCTCGTTGCCCTGATGCCGTTCGTCGGCGGCATGCTCGGGACCCGCGCGCTCCTGGCGCTCGACGCGGTGATTCCCCGCCTTGCGATCGGCTATGCCCTGGGCGCGCCCGCGGTCGGGCAGTTCGCGATCGCGAGAAAGATCATCGAGCTCTTGACCCAGCTCCTCATGCGGCCGCTGGCGCGCGTCGGAATCTCGGGCTTCGCCGCGTACGCCGGCAAGCCGGCCCAGCTCGCCGGGCTCCTGCAGCGGACCGCGGAGCTGGGGGCGCTCGCCGCCTGCCCGAGCTTCATCGGCCTGGCCTTCGTCGCCCCCGACCTGGTCCCGCTCGCCCTCGGCCCGCAATGGCTGCCAAGCGTTGCAGTCATCCAGGTCTTTGCAATCCTCGGGGCGATCACGCCGCTCGTGTGGCTGCAGGGCGCTCTCTTGTGTGGAATTGGCCGCGCCGACGTCCAGCTGGCCGTGGGCGTCGTGGCGACCGTCGCTCTGCTGGGCGGGCTCACGGTCGTCCAGCCGCTGACGCTCGCCGGTTTCGCAGCGGTGATCGTGGCGCGGTCCTACCTCACGTTCCCGCTGCAACTCGTCCTGGTGCGGAAGGCGAGCGGGATCGACCCGCGCCAATCGGTCGGCACGAGCCTGCGCCCGCTCGTCGCGTCCCTCCTGATGCTGAGCGCGTTGTTCGCGGTCGGCAGGCTCCTGCCCGAAGGGGTTCATGGGGCGTCGCGCGTGCTCATCCTCGTGATCACCGGCGGCCTGACCTATGGCGCGGCGCTGCTCCTGTTGGCCCGGCCCCTGATCTTGAAGCTGTTCGACGACCTGCGGCGCACTCTGCCCACACACCGGCGGTCCGCCCCGCGGGCGCTGGCGGCAGCGGAGCCGGATGACGCCGGCGCCACGGCCGCGCGCGGCCGTTCCTGAGGCGCGGCGATCTCGGGACCCCGTCATGCCAGCCGCTGCCAGTCAGGGATACATTACGATTGCTGCAGAGCAGCAAAGATATCTCGACATGGCAGTCGTTCTGGCGCTGTCCCTCAAAACCTGCGATTCCCGCCGGCCGATCTGTCTGGTCTACGACGATCATGTGCAGTTACCGCCGCAGGTGGACCGGATCTTCGACCATCTGATGAAGCTCAGGCCCGATCGTGACTATCGCGGCTGCATGCATAAGCTGCGCCTGGACGACTGGACTCCGTTCGACCAGACCATGTTCATCGACGCCGATTGCCTGCTTATGAAGGCAGAGGTCGACACCTACTGGTTGGCCTGCGCCGGCCGAGGCTTTGCTGCCCCTGGCATGATGCGGGCGCGCGGGCGCTGGTTGGGCTTCGATATCGAGCGCTTGTGTCGGCGTTTCCAGTGTCCCTATCTCGTGGTCCTGAACAGCGGCGCGCTCTATTTCGAGAAGGGAGACCTGGGGACGAGGTTCTTCGCCGAGCTCAGACGGCTCTATGGCGAACGGCGGCACGAGCTTCGCCGCTATCACCGCGGCCAGACCGGCCAGTATGCGGATGAGCCGTTCTTCGGCATCGCCATGGGCAGGCTCGGGCTCGAGCCGGTCGCGGAGGACGAGCGTGCCGGGCCCTGGATGCTGACCACCTGGCGCGCGCGGAAGCTCGAGTTCGACGCCGACAAAGGACTGTCCGTGGTTCACACGCCGTCCCGGCACTGGTTGCCGGCAACGGTGCGCTACGTGCCGCGCTCCTGGGTCACGTTTCTCGAAGGTAGCGTGGCGGGATGGGTGAAGCAGTCCCCGGTTTTTCTTCATTTCATCGGGATGAAGCCCGAGGCGCGCTATCGGGAGTTCGCTGAACGGGTGAGGACGAAGCACGCGGCTCGCCTGCAGGGCTCATAGACCAGCTTCGGCCTGCTGCGGCCTGGTTCCGCGACCCGGTCGTTGCGCTCAGGCGTCCGGCAACGCTTCCAGGCGGCTCGCCACCTCAAGACAGGCGCGACCCTGGTGGTAGGGCTCCTTCCAGGGGTTCGCCTTGATGGTGACCTCAAGGCCGAGCGTTCCGCCGCTCTGCAGCCAGTCCCCATGCCGGTGGTCGATGCAGTGGGACCAGACGTACCGCGCCTGACGCTCGAACGCCGCGCGATAACGCGGTTCGCCGGAGATCTCGTAGGCGTTCAGGAATCCGATCAGGGCCTCCGCCTGCGGCCACCACACCTTCCGGCGGTGGCTCGCCGCCATCTGCGGTGCGCCCTTCCAGTAGACGCCGCCGCGGCGATGGTCGAAGCCATACCGCAGCGTGTGCTCGGCGAGCGCGAGCGCCGCCCGGCGGACCCGCGGGTCGTCGGCCCGGCCGAGCACCGCCGCCGCCCTGACCAGCAGCCAGCTCAGCTTGATGTCGTGACCATACGAGCACTCATGGGGCGCGAGCGACTGCCAGTCGTCGCTGAAGTGGACCCGCGTGTAGCCCTTCTCGAGGTCGATCATCCTGACCAGCGCGAGCTCCACGATCTCCTCGATTCGTGAGCGGACCCGCGCCTCGCCCGTGGCGTCGTACAGGCTCAGCAGCCCCTCGAGCAGCGCGATCACGCCGCACTGGTGCTTACCGCCCGCCGCCCCGAAGAAGCGGTCGCCCGCCAGCGGCTCCAGCCAGTCGCTGCTCGAGGCGGCGGCCCGGTAGGCGCCGTTGATCTCGTCGTGGACATGCCGTTCCAGCAGATCGAACAGCTCGAGTGCTCGGGCGCCGACCTCGGCATCGCCGAACGCGCGCGCATACTCGGCCAGGCCGAACAGGGCGTAGCTTTGGCCGAAGATGTGCTTGCGGTCGTCGATCAGCCGGCCCTCGCGATCGACGATCCAGAAGAACCCGCCGTGGCGCCGGTCCCACAGCTTTGCCTGCACGAAGTCCAGCACATGCGCGGCCAGGTCGCGGTAGGCCGGCTGCGCGGAGCGGCGATAGGCGGCGGCGAACAGCCAGATCACCCGCATCTGCGGCACCATCG
Source organism: uncultured Alphaproteobacteria bacterium (assembly GCA_963757395.1). Taxonomy (GTDB): domain Bacteria; phylum Pseudomonadota; class Alphaproteobacteria; order Geminicoccales; family Geminicoccaceae; genus DATAOG01. The sequence continues at coordinate 200,187 of CAVWRK010000012.1, read as the reverse complement.
GCTTGGTGCCCGGAGCGATCGGACGCCCGCGGCGGTCGAGCCAGCCGAACACGCCGCCATAGCCGTGGTCGACGGCGTGCTCCAACCAGAAGCGCAGGATTCCGTTCTCGAGGTTGTCGCGGAACCGCTCGGCCCAGTCGAGCAGGCGGGCGGGCGGCGCCCGGCGGGCCCGCAGCGCCCGGTCAAAGGCGATCGCGACCGGCTCCGTGATCGCCGCGATCAGCCGGGCCAGATCGGACCGGACCGCGAGCGGCCGTCGGCGAAAGGAGAGCGTGGACATGTCACCGCCTCCTCGGCTCGAGGACGGAGCCGCGGGCGGGCGCCGCGGTCCCCATGTCCCCGGCGGCGGCGACCGGAAGCCGGCGCGCCGCGCGTTGCCGGCGGCGAACCTGCCACCGGCGCGCGCACAGGAGCAACCCATGGCGAACCAGATGGAAAGGCGTCCGGCGCTGGCCGCAGATCCGGGAGCCGGCCGAATAGCGGCGCCAGTGCGCCGCCAGCAGCTCCCCGAGCGGCGGGCGCGGCCGGGCATCGTGGACCAGCGATCGGATCTGCTCCCGGCGGGCCGGGCGCGCGGCGCTCTCTGCCCTCGCGCGCTCAATCACGGCGGCCGGTACGGCCAACTCGAATCTCTGGTGGACGTCGAGGAGAGCCTCGCAAACGGGACGTGCGAGACCGGCGCGGCGGCTCCGCTCCAACCACGCGGCCCAGTCGATCGCCGCTCGGCCGCCGCTGGTCAGGGCCACGACGTCAGCGACCCAGCCGCAGGCCCGGGCCGGGTCCGGGGCCCAGCGACCGAGGCAGGCGAGGATCAAGAGGTCGGTCGGGTCGGGCACCAGCACGGCGCTGTCCTCGACCTCGCCACGCGTCGCACGTTGCCGGAGCTCGCGCGCCGCCGCATGCGGGCAACCGACCGCGAACGGCTGCAGGTGCAGGCGCAGCATCGTGCCGGTCGAGCCGGGGTGGCGGGCGACGATCGCCGGCGTGAACGGTGCCAGCCGGAGGACCAGCGCCGGGTCCCCGATCAGCCAACCCGCCGCGTCCAGGGCGGTGACCGCGGCCCCGAGTTGCGCCTCGTCGACGTGGAGGTCGACCGCGACCAGCGCGACCCCGGGATCGGCGGCCACGCACAGGCCAAGCGCGATGCCGCCGAGCAGGAGAGCCGGGACGCCCGCCGCGTCCAGCCTCGCCGCCGCGGCCGCCGCGGCCCGCATCGTCACCATGTTGCGCAGCCAGGCATGCCGGTAGACGCCGCGCAGCTTCGGCAGAGAAGGATCGCTCGGCGCGCCCAGCCGCTGCAGGTTGAGGTAGAGCCGCGGCAGGAGATGAAACGACGCGTCGTCGACATTGTCGAGCCGGTTGGCCGCCTGCCACGCCCGCCACGCGGTCAGCGCGGCGTCGCCGTCGAGCAGCGCCGCCTGCAGCAGGAGCTCCTGGGCCGGCGTCAGCCGGGGCTTCGCGTCGGTCTGCTTCGGCACGCCCGCCGCCGTCACTCCGGCGCCGAGCGCTTGCGCCGGCGCGCCAGGGCCGCGGCGACGACGTCGACGTACTCCATCCTCTCGGACGCTTTGAGGATGCCGATGTTGCGGCCATGGAGGCGCCGTCGGTAGACGACGTGATCAAGGGTCCTGCACGCCAGTCCAGACTCCTGCAGACGGCTGTAGAAGTCCGCGACCTCGGCCAGTCGCCAGTGCGGATCATAGCCGCCGAGCTGCTCGAACGCGGCCCGGCGAATCAGCATGGCGCTCGGCAGCTGCGCCGGCAACCGGCGCACAGGCGAGCCGCCGGGAGGTTGTTCGGCGTCGACGAATTCCTGCGCCCAGCCGAACACCGCCATCAGGTCCGGGGCTGAGCGGAAGGCTGCCATCTGACGCTCGAGCTTGTCCGCGAGCCAAAGGTCGTCGGCGTCGAGAAAGGCAAGGAACGTCCCGGTCGCCACGGCTGCACCATGGTTTCGGGCCGCGGCCTGACCGGCGTTGCCCTGGCGCAGACAGCGCACCGAGGCGAAGCGGCGCGCGATCTCGCCGCTCTGGTCTGTGGAGCCGTCATCGACGACGATGACCTCCACCGGGTGCCAGGTCTGGCTGTGGACGCTCGCGATCGCCTGGGCGAGGAACCGCTCGCCGTTGTAGACGGGGATCACCACGCTCACCAGATCGTCAGCCATCGGGCCCGCCGTCGGCGGGATTGCCGGAGCGCTGCCCGGCCCGCCGGCGCTTCAGCGAGTGCCGCAGGACCTGGAGCAGCGCCGGCGTGTTGACCGTCGCGTTGGAAGACAGGTTGGCGTCATGGACCCGCTTGTGCAGCAGCACCTGCGGGATCACGGCCATCGGCGCGCCGGTCTCTTGCGCCCGCACGAACCATTCCACATCCTGGGCCGCGGCGTAGGCGGCGCTGAAGCGGCCCACGACCTCGAACGCCTCGCGCCGCGCCACCAGCGTTTCGGGTATCCGGCCGATCAGATCACGATCCAAGAGGCCGGCGTTGAAGCCCCGCGGCACCGCGCAGCCCGGCTCCAGGAAGAACCGGAACCAGGCGATCGTATAGGCGAGCCCGGGCTGCTGCATCAGACAGTCGACCTGACGCCGCAGCTTGTCGACCGTCCAGCGGTCGTCGGAGGAGATGAAGGCGAGCAGCCGGCCGCGCGCGCACGCGATCCCCTGATTCCAGGCCTCCGGCAGCCCGGTGCCCGCCTGCGCGAGGTATCTGACGCCATGGTAGGCGCGCGCGATCGTGGCGGAGCGGTCGGTGGAACCGCCGTCGACGACGACCAGCTCGAGCGGGCGGTAGGTCTGCGCCAGGACGCTCTCGATCGCCTCGGCGAGAAACCTCTCGCCATTGCGGACGGGCAGGACGACCGTGACCAGGGGGTCAGAAATGATCGCCTCCGCGCGCAGAGGTCGAGCTTGGCTCGCGGACCGGCTCGGCGCGGCCGCGCCGGCGGTCGAGCGAGCGCTTGATCGTGGTCAGCAAATTGAGGCTGCCGGCGCCCCGGGTCAGGTTGCTGGTGTGAAAGCGGTACAGCAACGCGGTCTCGGGCGTCCGCACCACCTTGGCGCCGCCCTCGCGAGCGCGCAGGAACCAGTCGAAATCCTCGCTCGGCTCCAGGGCCGGATCGAACCCCCCGACCCGGGCGTAGATCTCGCGGCGGTAGAGGGCGCTCCCGAGCTGGGTCGCGTACCAAGGCTCGGCGAACGGTTCGAAGCGCCTTGCGCCGTCCGCGGCGACGGCCACGAGGACCAGGGCCTGGGTGCGGCCATGGACGACGTCCGCTGCCGGATCTTCGATCAGCACCTCGAGCTGTCGGGCGACCTTGTGCGCCGGCCAGAGGTCGTCGGCGTCGAGAAAGCCGATGACGTCGCCCCGGGCGACTGCAAGCCCGGCGTTGCGGGCGGCGGCCGGTCCCCGGTTTTCCTGGCGGAGGTAGCGCAGCTCGGCGCCCTCGAGGGCACGGGCCACGTCCTCGGTCTGGTCGGTCGAGCCGTCGTCGACGACGATGATCTCCAGCGGTTCGTACCGCTGCATGCGGATGCTGGCGACCGCATCCGGCAGGAACGACGCACAGTTATAGGTCGGGATGATGACGCTGACGAACGGGCGGCCCTCAGGCATGTGGTCGCTGCCCGTTGGTGAGCAGGTTGCGGATCGCACCGACCACCTCGTCGAGGTCCGGGCCGATCTCCAGCCGGTAGCCCGGAACCCGCTGCACCAGCGCGCCCATCGTCTGCAGCGCCTCCTTGCCGGCGCCGGGCAGCTGGAAGAGCGTGGTCGGCGCCAGCGCCTTGAGGACCTCGATCGCGGACGCTTTGCGCAGCGCGGTGCCGGATGGGCAGACGTTCGGGATCACGATCGCGCGGATCGTGAGGCGATCCGCCAGCAGGTCGCCATCGTCGCCAAGCAGCAGGACCGCCTTGTCGTAGTCTGGCGTCATCAGGTGCCTGGGCCGCAGGTTCGGCAGTCGCAGGGCCAGATCCTGCGGGCGCAGCTTGCCGGTCCGGTAGAGGCTGTGGACGGTCGGCGGCGCGCCCCGGTTCGCCCGCAGCAGCACGTAGTCATCGCCGGCATAGCGCAGACCGCGATCGAGGCAGGCGAGCGCCGTGGTCGACTTGCCGGAACCGCCGCGCCCGACCAGCAGGACGGCATCGTCGCCGATCCCGACGGCGGCACCGTGCGCGAGCTGAGCCCCGTCGGCGGCGGCCCACCAGCCGAGCAGGGTTCGGAGCGGTGCCGCCTGCTCCCAGGGCGGCAGATCGCGCGCGTCGTGCATCCAGTACAGGCCGAGGCCCCGCTCGAGATCGAGCATGCTCAGCGTGCAGGTGCCGAGCGAGAACGCGGCGCGCAGCCGCCGCATGGCGTGGCCCCTGAGGTCGCCCCGGGGCGTGTAGGCGTCGATCTGCCAGGGCGCGCGGACCGGCGGTACGCCGCTCGAAGCCGAATCCCACAGGAGCACCGTGAGGTCGCTCCGGTTCGCTGTCGCGGCCAGGTGGTCGAGCGCCGGGGTCAGGCGCGCCGGCAGCTCCGGGCCGGCGAACCGCAAGCACACCCGCTTGCCTGCGATCCGGAAATGACGCTCGTCCGCGCCGGCGAGCGCGGCCGCCTTGGCATGCGCGGCGGACATCGACGTCGAAGAATTCGAGCAACCGGCCTTCGGCCAGGCCCGGTTCGGGACCGTCGGTCGACCGGACGTCGCGAGGCGGCACGTCCGCCCCGTGGCCCACCCTGCCCGGGCACCCCATCGGTCGATCGGGGCCCTCAGCCAGCGCGCCAGCGGTTCGGTTCCGCCACCGGCCAGCCGGCTTCGTCCGTGTCATGGATCGGATCGAGCAGGAGCAGATCCTGCAGGTCCGTGTATTTGTGCAGAACCGGCGCCTCGATCGGCAGCCGCTGGCGAGCGGACCCGGTCGGCGCGCTCGAGGGCGGCTCCGACGCACCGACGCCGACCGCCCCTGCCTGCGCCACCACCAGGTCCTCGGCGCACAGGTGCTCGAGGAAAGGCTTGACCATCCGGTCGATGGTCTCGAAGTCGGCGCAGTACCGCTCGGCAAGTATCCGGACGATGGTGATCGCCATGACGCTCTGCTGCAACAAAGACAAGATCTCGGCGCCGACCTTGTCGGTGCTGTAATAGCACCCAGAAGTCGAACTGGATCAGGATCGCCTCATCCTCAACGTGTTGATAGGCCACGGCAGGGGCATTGATCTGGTAGGTCTGGTGATCATCCATTCTCGTCTCCGCGGCGCCGTATGCCAGGACCTACCAGCAAACCAGATCGTGAGCAAGGCGAACCGGCCCGAGCGGTTCCGGTTCGCTTGGCCCGCCGCCGCTGCTGCTTTCGCTGATCAGGGGGGGCGTCGTCCCCGCCGTGCCCGCACCTGGACGTCGTTCGCAGCCCGCGCCAGCCGACCTGGCCGAGCCGGCCTCGAGTGCGGCCGAGGTCACCGCGCGTGCTCTTCATCTCGGAATCCTTCTTCGGCGACCCCGGCGTTCGGCGTCCGGGCGACCTGAACGTCTCGCCGGCCGCAGGGGCCCGCTGGCAGCGGGCGCCGGGCAAGCGCCGGCGAGCGCTCCATCCTCAGACTGGACTGAAACGTGGTGATCGGGATCGGCCTTGCCGAACCGCCACCTGGACCGTCCCGTGCTTCAGATCCGAACCGTCTGCAGTCTGCGCTGGCTGCCCAAGCGGACGGCGCGCGCTCGACGCGCACGAAGGCCATTCGGCACAAGGGCCCGGCATGTCGCAAGCGTGTCGCACGGAGTCGCCGGCACGGGCTGGAAAAGCGCAGAAAGGCCTGCAACACGCTGCTGAGGCTTGCGACATGAAAGCAGCGCTCGAGGGCCATCAAGTCGTTGATTTATTTGGTAGCGGAGGAGGGACTCGAACCCCCGACCCATGGATTATGATTCCACTGCTCTACCAACTGAGCTACTCCGCCCCAAGGGCATGCAGGCTATAGGATCGGCCGCGCACCTGGTCAAGCCTGTGCGGCGGCCGGGCGCGTTGGGATCCAGACGCCACGGACGGCCTCGCCTGGGCGCCGACCGGTGATTAACGCGTCGTTAACGATTGGCCGTTAACCCGATCTTCGGGTGGTCCATGCGACCGTGGGAATCCCTGTGCGGCGAGCCCGGGGGAGAGTTTGCTGGCGGCAAGTGTGGGGCGGTGGCCGGGTCAGAGTCGGACGCGGTCACAGCGTATCGGGCATTCTTTCACAGGCTCTCGGGCCTGGGTGATCGTCGGCGCGCTCGATCCAGCCGCCGCCGGGCACTTGGGTGCCCTGGTGGAAGACGCAGGCCTGGCCTGGTGCGACCGCCCGCCTGAGGCTCCCGGAACTCGACCCGGGCATCGTCGCCCCCGGTCCCGAAGACACGGGCGGGGACTGGCGGTCGGGCATGGGCGATCGCGGGTCGGATGGCGACGCCTCCACGGCACGATCGGCCGCCCGTCAGGCCTGGGTGATCGTCGGCGCGCGCTCGATCCAGCCGCCGCCGAGCACCCGGGTGCCCTGGTAGAAGACGCAGGCCTGGCCCGGCGCGACCCCCGCCTGAGGCTCCCGGAACTCGACCCGGGCATCGTCGCCCCCGGTCCCGAAGACACGGGCGGGGACCATCGGCTCGCGCGCCCGGTGCTTGACCTCGACGTCCAGGCCGGCGGCCGATGGCGGCGCCTCTCCCAGCCAGTTGAGCCCGGACAGTTCGGCCGACCGGCAGAGCAGCGCCTGGCGCGGGCCGACGACCACCCGCCGGCGCTCGGGCTCGAGGCGCGCCACGTAGAGGCGCTCGCCGGCCGCCACGCCGAGGCCGCGGCGCTGGCCGACCGTGAAGTTCATGACGCCCTCGTGCCGGCCCCGCACCCGGCCGTCGACATCGACGATCTCGCCCGGCTCGGCCGCCTCGGGGCGCAGCCGCCCGACGATCCGCGTGTAGCGGCCCGCCGGCACGAAGCAGATGTCCTGGCTGTCGGGCTTGGCCGCGACCGGCAGGCCGAAGCGCGCCGCCAGCGCCCGGGTTTTTTCCTTGCTCAGGCCGCCCAGCGGAAACCGGAGAAAATCCAGCTGCGCCGGGGTGGTCGCGAACAGGAAATAACTCTGATCGCGCAGGGCATCGGCGGCGGCATGCAGCTCGACCCCGGCCCCGTTCACTTCCCGGCGCACATAGTGGCCGGTCGCGAGCGCGTCGGCGCCGAGATCCTCCGCGATCTCGAGCAGGTCCCGGAACTTGATCCGCTGGTTGCAGCGCACGCAGGGGATCGGTGTGCGCCCGGCCGCATAGCTCGCGGCGAAATCCTCGATCACCTCGGTCCGGAAGCGCTGCTCGAAGTCGAGCACGTAGTGGGGAATATCCAGGCGCAGGGCGACCCGGCGGGCATCGTGGATGTCCTGGCCGGCGCAGCAGGCGCCCTTGCGTCCGAGCGCCTGGCCATGATCGTAGAGCTGGAGCGTGACGCCGATCACCTGGTAGCCGGCCTCGACCAGCAGCGCTGCGGTACAGGAGCTGTCGACCCCGCCCGACATCGCGACCACCACCCGGCACGTCCCCGGCGGCCGCCCGAACCCCAACGGGTCGAACTCCGGCGGGTCGCTGATCGAAGCCATGGGCGGCGCGGTCGAGGCGCTCAGCCGTCGGCCGGCAGGTGGACGGTCAGGCCGTCGAGCTCCTCGGTCACGACGATCTGACAGCCGAGCCGTGAGGTCGGCCGCACGCCGGCCGCCAGATCGAGCATGTCCTCCTCCTCCGGGCTCGCGACGCCCAGACGCGACGCATCCTTGGGCTCGAGGATCACGTGGCAGGTCGCGCAGGCCATCTCGCCGCCGCAGGTGCCCTCGATCCCGAGGTCGAGAGAGCGCGCGATCTGCATGACCGAAAGGCCGCTCTCGGCCTCGATCTCGTGCCGTCCGCCGGCGGCGTCGACGAAGGTCAAGCGCGGCATCGCCCGGACGCCCGGCTCTCGCGTGCTCAGACCGTGAACGATTCGCCGCAGCCGCAGCGTCCGGCCTCGTTCGGGTTCTTGAACGTGAAGCTGGCGCCAAGCCGGTCCTCGACGAAGTCCATCTCGGTGCCGATCAGATACATCACGGCCTTCGGATCGATCACCACCTTGACGCCGTCGGCCTCGATCACCTCCTCGCCCGGGCCGACCTCGCTCGCGAAGTCGATCGTATAGGTCAGCCCCGAGCAGCCGGCGGTGCGCACGCCGACCCGGATCCCGGTCGCGCCCGCACCGCGCGATTCGACCAGATGCCGCACCCGGCCGACCGCCGCCGGGGTCAATGACAACACCGCTGGCATTTCCGAACCTCTCGTCAGCAGACCTTCGCCCAACGTCCCTAACATGTCGTCACGAAACGGCGGATTTCAAACGCCTCTCGTGCCCAGGTTGCTCGGAGCCCCGGCCAGTCGCCTTCGCCTCGTCCCAAAGCCGGACCGTGACCTTGTGGAGCAGCCGGTTGGCCTCACCCTGCTGCTGCTCGGAGAGTTCGACGCCCCCCCATGCCGGGGTCATCAGATGGTCGTGGCTTTGGCCCTTCGCCTGCGCGAGCCTGGACAGGATCCGAATCAACCCGCCGAGCCCACGCTGATCGCAGTGGATCTCCAGCTCCTCACCGTCGGGGCCGAGCTCGAACGTCAGCAGACCAGGGCCATCCTTCATTGTCAGCGTCCTTCGAGAGGGAACCGGCGCTTCGACGACCGCGCCCTTGTCGGACGGTTGACGTCGACATGGGGCGGCTCCCGACCGCTCCGGTAATCGCCGCCGAGATCGATATGGTACGATCTCCCCGTCCTCGGGTTCACGTAACCGCCTCGACCTGCCGCGGGGTCGGGGCCACGCGGCTGATAGCCTTTCGCCCTGAGCATCCCGTCGATTTGCCTCGACTCTTGCCTCGGAACGGATTGACTACGGTTTGCGCTCCCTGCCCGGCCGCATCGCCTGAGCACTATAGCGCGGCGGGCGGCGACGAAGCCAGCGTCCTGGTCGCGGCCGCCCTCCCCGCCTTGGCGTAGAGCCCGCTCCAGGCGGCGACCAGGCGGTCGATGTCGGCGTCGGTGCTGGCCCAGCCGAGGCTGACCCGGATGGTCGAGGCCGCCTCGGCCGGCTCGACGCCCATCGCGGCCAGCACGTGCGAGGGCCCGACCTTGCCGGACGAGCAGGCCGAGCCCGTGCTGACCGCGATGCCGGCGAGGTCGAGCGCGATCAGCTGGGTCTGATTGCCGACCCCCGGCATGCCGAGGCAGCTGGTGTTCGGCAGCCGCTCGGCGCCGCCGCCATGGACCCTGGCAGCCGGCGCCACCGCCAGGATCTCGGCCTCGAGCCGGTCGCGAAGCGCTGCCGTGCGGCGCGCGAGATCGCGGTCCTCGAGGGCGAGCTCACAGGCCCGCCCGAAGCCCACGATGCCCGGCAGGTTTTCCGTACCCGGCCGCCAACGCCGCTCCTGGCCGCCGCCGCGGAGCAAGGCCGCGGGCTCGATGCCCTCGCCCAGGACCAGAGCGCCGACGCCTTGCGGGCCACCCAGCTTGTGCGCCGAGAGGGTCAGGAAATCGACCCCGAGCGCGTGGAGATCGACGCTCACCTTGCCCGCCGCCTGGACGGCGTCACAATGGACCAAAGCGCCCTTGCGGCGGGCCAGCCTGGCGACCTCGGCCACCGGCTGCAGCACGCCGGTCTCGTTGTTGGCGAGCATCACCGAGACCAGGGCCGGCCCGATCCCGGCCAGACGGTCCGCGAGCTGCGCGAGATCGACCCGGCCGAGGGCGTCGACCGGCAGCCGTTCGGCCTCGGGCGCGGCCTCGAGCACCGAGGCGTGCTCGACCGCGGACACCAGACACGGGCCACGGGCGCTGGCGAGCACCTGGTTGTTGGCCTCGGTGCCGCCGCTCGTGAACAGGACCGCATCCGGCGGCGCGCCGACCAGCGCGGCGACGCTCGCCCGGGCCTGCTCCAGCGCCCGCCGGGCGGCGCGCCCGAAGCCGTGCACCGAGGACGGATTGCCGGCCCGGCCGAGCGCCAGGGCGATCGCCTCGATCACCGCCGGCTTGACCGGCGCGCTCGCGTTGTAGTCGAGATAGCAGGGCGGCGCCTGACCGGGACTGCTCACGGCCGGCGGCGTCCGGCCGCTGGCGCGGTCAGGATGCGGCGATGCGCCGCTCCTCGTCATGGCCACCCTCGCGGCTGCCGCGCGGCTGCTGCTCGAGCTCGGCGACCCGCGCGTTCAGCTCCTCGAGGCGCTCGCTCAGCCGGTCGATCACCCGGGCGACCGGGTCGATCGCGGCGCCGGGCGCCGTGCCGTAGGCCGGGAAGCAGGGCTCCTTGACCGCCGGCTGCGGTCCGATCTGCCGGGCCGGGATGCCGACCATGGTGGCGCCGGGCGGCACGTCCTTCAGGACCACGGCGTTGGAGCCGACCCGGGCGCCCTTGCCGATCGTGATCGGTCCGAGCACTGCAGCGCCGGCGCCGATGACGACGTCGTCCTCGACTGTCGGGTGCCTCTTGCCCGGATGGAGCAACACACCACCTAATGTGACCTGTTGGTACAGCGTGACGTTGTCGCCCACGACCGCCGTCTCGCCGATCACGACGCCCATGCCATGATCGATCAAGAGCCGCTCGCCGAGCTCGGCGCCCGGATGGATCTCGATCCCGGTCAGCCAACGGCCGATCTGGGACAAAAAGCGAGCGCTGACCAGCCAGCCGCGGCGCCAGAGGCTGTGCGCGACCCGGTGGAACATGATCGCATGCAAGCCCGGATAGCAGAGCAGCACCTCGAGCTTGGAACGCGCGGCCGGGTCGCGCTCAGCAACCGCTTGGATGTCGTCAGCCAGTCTTTTGAACATAGCGGGGTGCCGTAGTTGGGGATTGCAATTCAGAGCGGCTTCACGCTAAAGGAAAACGGTCGGATTAGTGCGTGCGCCGTCCTGATTCCGCCGTCAACGCTCGAGTGGGGTCGCAGCTTAAAGACGAATATAAGCGGCTGCGGGTTCGGGTTCAACAACCTGGCGAGCAGGCCAGTCGACGTCCGTCCCTCGCTGCATCGGGGGGCGGCGCGGCTGCGCTCGACACCGACGGCGCGCGTAGGGAGTACACCATGCCGGAAGTAATCTTCAACGGGGCCGACGGTCGCCTGGAGGGGCGCTACCATCATGGTCCGCGCGGCAACCCGCCGCTGGCTCTGATCCTGCACCCGCATCCGCTGCATGGTGGTACGATGAACAACAAGGTCGTGTTCGACCTGTTCCACATGTTCGCCCGCCGCGGGTTCTCCGTGCTCCGCTTCAACTTCCGCGGCGTCGGTCGCTCCCAGGAGAGCTTCGATCACGGCCAGGGCGAGTTGCGCGACGCTGCGGCGGCGCTCGACTGGATGCAGCAGCACAATCCCAACAGCAACAGCTGCTGGGTGGCCGGCTTCTCGTTCGGCGCCTGGATCGGCATGCAGCTGCTGATGCGTCGCCCGGAGATCCATGGCTTCCTCAGCGTCGCGCTGCCGGCCAACATGTACGACTTCACCTTCCTTGCCCCCTGCCCGTCCTCGGGGCTGATGGCGCATGGCGGCGAGGACGCCCTGGTGCCCCCGGAATCGGTCGCCAAGCTGGTCCAGAAGCTCTCCCAGCAGCGCGGCATCAAGATCGACCTCGAGGTGATCCCCGGCGCCGATCACTTCTTCAGCGGCCATCTCAAGGAGCTCGGCGCGGTGGTCGAGCGCTATCTGGACGCGGCGCTGCGCCCGGAGCCGGAGACCGCGCTGGCGCAAGCGGGCCGATGAGCCCGCCGCGCTCGGACTTCGTCCGCGAGCTGGTCGGGCGCGGCTTCGTCCACCAGGCGACCGATCTCGACGGCATCGACGCGCTCGCCGCCAAGGGCCGGCTGACCGCCTACATCGGCTTCGACTGCACCGCCGACAGCCTGCACGTCGGCAACCTGGTGGGCATCATGATGCTCCGGTGGCTGCAGCGCACCGGGCATAGGCCGATCGCCCTGATCGGCGGCGGCACCAGCAAGGTCGGCGATCCCTCGGGCAAGGACGAGAGCCGGCAGCTGCTCGACGACGCCACGCTGGCTGCCAACCGAGCCGGCATCCGCCGCTCGCTCGAAGGTTTTCTCGAGTTCGGCGACGCTTGCCGGACCGGACCGACCACCGCGGTCGGTCCTGGGTCCCAGGCAAGGGGCGAGGCGCTGCTGGTCGACAACGGCGACTGGCTGGACCAGCTCCGCTACATCCCGTTCCTGCGCACCTATGGCCGCCATTTCACGATCAACCGGATGCTGACCTTCGATTCGGTCAAGCTGCGCCTGGAGCGCGAGCAGCCGCTGACCTTCCTCGAGTTCAACTACATGGTCATGCAGGCGTACGACTTCATGGAGCTCGCGCGCCGCCACGACTGCCGGCTGCAGATGGGCGGCTCCGACCAGTGGGGCAACATCGTCAATGGCGTCGAGCTCGGCCGTCGCGCCGAGGGTCTCGAGCTCTACGGCCTGACCACGCCGCTGATCACGACCAGCTCGGGCGTCAAGATGGGCAAGACCGCCCAGGGTGCGGTCTGGCTCAACGAGGATCGCCTGTCCCACTTCGACTACTGGCAGTACTGGCGCAATGTCGACGACGCCGACGTCGGCCGCTTTCTCCGCCTGTTCACCGAGCTGCCGGTCTCCGAGATCGAGCGGCTGGAGAGGGCGCGAGGGCGCCGAGCTGAACGAGGCCAAGAAGATCCTGGCGCTCGAGGCGACGGCTCTGCCGGGGCTGTGCCGCGGCACCAGAAGAGCGCGTGCACTATTCGAGCGTCTTCGATGCCTGATCGAAATCGGGCGCACCGATCGGCTGACGTGCCTCGCGCCGAGCTGGCCCAAGGGTGTCAGCGTCGTGGATCTGTTTCGAAGGACGGGTCTCGCCGGCAGCAACGGCGAGGCGCGGCGGCTGATCCGGGGCGGCGGCGCCCGGCTGAACGAGCACAAGGTCGAGGACGAGACCATGACGGTCGGGCTCGACGACCTGGTCGACGGCCAGCTGCTGCTCTCGGCCGGCAAGAAGCGCCACGCCCGGGTGCGCGCCGTTTAGCCTAGGGCGTACCAGGGCCTCCGACCTCGTCCCCGGTCGCGCCCTCCGCCGCATAGTGGCAAAAGAACCACAGTGTGACAAAAAAACCGTGCGGCTCTTGGCGCGTTCATCGAAGCAGAGTATCTCCCAGCAGCGTGACCTGAGATCGGTCTCTTCTCCACGGTCGGTAGATAAGCGCGCGACCGCGGGGAGCAGGAGGGCGCGTCACCATGGGGGGTCAGATGACTGCCATCAACGACGAGAGAGCGCGGGCGGAGCGGATCGCGATGAACGCGCGGCAGATCGAGTTGGCGATCCTGCGACTGATGCCGAGGCTCGACGCCGGCGAGGTCGCGTCCTATGGCCTTGCGGACGGCCGCAAGGTGATTGCCGGGCTGGCCGCACGCTACGAGGCCGTGGCGCGACGGGGAGCCCCGCCGGCAGCGGCATGACGAGGGGCAATCCCCGGCGAAGACCGGTGCGCCTGCGGCCGGCGCTCAGTCGGGCGAGATCGCCGGTACGGTCTCGGGCGGACTGTCCACGAGGCCGCTGAACAGGTCGCGCAGGAACCCCGGCGCGAGCACGGCCAGCGGGTTGACGCTGACCTCGGGGTTGGAGGGCGGTCCGGTGACGCTGTAGGTCACCGCGAACGCCCCCTCACCCTCGCGGCCGGTCAGGAACGGGCCGACCAGCGGCAGCTTGCCGATCACCCAGTTGAGGCCGTAGAGCGGCACGATCGTGCCGTTCAGGTCGAGGCGCTCGCTCGCGAGATCGACCCGCCCACGCATGGTCAGGCCGAGCTGTGAGCCCGACAGGCGGCCCTTCTCGATCGTGAGCAGACGCTGGCGAAGCGTGAAGGGCAGGTCCAGCCGGTCGAAATGGATCCCCTGGCCACCCAAGAGATTGCCGATCCCGGTCAGCGACGCCACGGTCAGCACGCGCGCGAGCACCGGCGCGTCGAGCAACGTGAAGTCCTTGACCCGGAGCTTGCCGTCGACGTCGAGCGCCGGCACCTGGCGCCGGATCGTGGCGTTGAGCTCGAGCTTGCCGCCCTCGATGTGGGTGGTCTGATCGAGGGCCTGGAGGAGGTCGCCGGCATCGTCGCTGGTGACCTTCAGCTGCCGCTGGTCGTCCGCCGGCTTCAGGGTCAGCTCGACCTTGCCCCCCTTGGGCAGGCGCCCGTGCATGGCGCCGTTTCGCCAGCCCTGAGCGTCGCGCACGAGATCGAGGTCGACATCGCTGAGGCCGAGATCGCCAAACAGGATGTGGTCGGCCACCAGGGACAGGTTCAGGGGCGTCGGCGCGCCGCCGTCGGTGGCGTCGACCGCCGGCAGGCGCATCTCGAGCACGGGTGCGAGGTCGATGGTCTGCGCCCGCACCGCGATCTGGTAGCCCTGCTCCGCCTGATGGTGCAGGTCGAGGGCGCCTTCGTTGCGGCCGGCGCGAAAGCGGCTCAGCGTCAGCCGCTCGATCTGCACCGGCTCGACCGACATCTCCAGGCTGCCGGCCACGTCCAGGCCCGTGCTCGCCAGCTCGAAGGCCTCGACCTGCACCGGGCCGCCCGCGGCCATCAGGATCGAGGCCGTGAGGTGCCCGGCCTGGTCCTTGGGCTTCTGCCAGCCGAGCGCCGGCACATCGACCGCGAGTGGCCCGAGATCGACCGCGAGCTTGGCCTCGCGCCCTTTGGCCGATTCCGTCATCGTGGCGTCGATCTGGGAGGTGCCGGTGGCCGGAATCGGCAGGTCGAGCCCGAGCCGGCGCAAGGCCTGGACATCGAACGTGCCGGCGACGTGATAGCTCCGCTTGACCGCCGCATGCTCGGCGAAGCTCTCGTGCCATTCGATCGCCAGCGGGATTTCGTTGACCGCGCCCTGGCCGGTCAGATCGGCGCCGCGGTTGTCGATCTTGAGGGTGAAGTCGCCGTCGCTGAGGTCGAGCTGACCCGGGAGGCCGCGGATGCCCGCGCCCTGCAGCTGGGCCGATGCCTGAACGTTCAGCTCGGAGGCGTCGAGGTCGTGGTGCAGCGGCAGGGTGATGGTCAGGTCGGTCCGGGCCTGGCCGGAGGCGTTGGCCGGTGCGACGCCGAGCTTGCTCGCGAAGCCGAGCGGGCGGTGGTCGAGCAGGGCGAGCGCCTGGTCGAGCGGCGAGTTGATCGCGGCCTTGATCACGAGCTGGGTGGTGTCGCGGCCCTTGATCCCCATCCCGGTGATCACGACCGAGCCGTTCGCCACGCGGATGGCGCCGACCCGCCCGCCGGTCAGGGCGAAGTCCATGCGCCGGGCGGTGAAGGTGGCGCTGCCGTCGACCCGCGTGAGCGGGGGCATGGTCTCGAAATAGCGGACGCTCAGACCCTGGAACTCGAAGCGCCCGCGAACCGCGCCTTCCGGGAACGGGTAGCGATCGAGGTCGCCCGGCTTGAGCGCGATCGTCACCTCGGCGTTCGGCACGACGCCGTCGGTGATGTTGGCGAGCACCCAGTCGCGCGCCTCGGGCCCGGCCGCGGGCGGCCAGTAGAGCTTGAGGTCCCGGGCGGCGACGTTGTGCGCCGCGACCTTCGCCCGGAGCGAGATCTGCCGGTCGGCCCAGACGATCTGGGCGGTGGTCTCGACGGTCGCACCCTTGGCGACGATCCGGGCGTCGGTCACCTCGGCCGCCGAGAGATTGGCGGCCAGCCGGCCCTTGATGCTGACCGAATCGATCGGCAGCGGGCCGGCCAGCCAATCGGGTCGCTCGATCACGCCGTTCTCGGCCTGCAGCTCGAAGGCGATCGGCGACAGCCCCTGGTCGCGATCGATGTCGCCGGCCAGCCGGCCGGCCAGCACGAGGTCGACCCCGTCGAGGGAGAGGCTGGGCTCGATCTTGGCCAGCTCGGCCGGGCTCAGCTGCTCGAAGTCGACCGCGAAGCGGACCCGGCCGGTGACCGCGTCGCGCGCCACCCTGGTCTGGACCTTGGCCGGCGCGCCCTCCTGGTCGAGCGCGAAGGTGAGATCGGCCGAGACCCCGTCCAGCAACCGTCGCACGATCAGCGTGCCGTCGCGCGCCATGATCGTGTGGTTGGTCACCTGGTCCCTGAGAACCAGCTGGCCACCGGAGATGTCGGCCTGCTCGAGGTAGCTCAGCGGCTGGCTCGACTCGTCCGATATCAGGGGCGCGAGCAGCTCGTTGAGGTCGATCTGACCGCGCGGCTCCGCCGGCTGAGTTTCGGCCCGCGCGCCGCTCAGACCGATGTTGCCGGCTTCGTTGCGGGTCAGGATCAAAAGCGGCGCCTTCGCCTCGAGCGAGGCCGGCGCGAGCATGCCGTGCCAGAGCAGGGCGCGCAGGCTGATGCCGATCTGGATCTCGGGCAGATCGATCAGGACCTCGCCGTCGGGTCCCGTGGCCCTGACGCCGGCGCCGACCAGCTCGATCACCCGATGCTGGCCCAGGCGCACGCCGGCGTCTTGGATCTCGATCTTGATCCGCCGGTCGGCCGGCGCGATCGCGCGCTCGAGATAGGGGGCGAGCCAGGTCAGCTGGATCGGGGCGACCGCCAGGCGCGCGCCGAGCGCGGCAACGGTGATGATCGCGGACGCCACCAGCGTGGCCACGATCCGAAACAGCGTATGCGAGATCCTCAGGACCAAGGGGCCGCTCTGGCGTGATGGCGACGGATCGATAGTATGCGGCAAATCCGATAAGAACAGGTTTGTGATGGCGCCAACTCGGAGCACGGCGGACACATTGCCGCGGGTCGGCGACCCGGCGGCGGCCGAGCGCGGCTTCGCCCGCTGGTCGCGCCTGGCCGAGCCCCTGCGCGGGGTCGATCCGCGCACCGGCCCGGTCGACCCGGAGCATCTGCTGGCCGCGGTGTTCGGCAACAGCCCCTTTCTGAGCGAGACCCTGCTCGCCGAGCCCGAGGTCCTGCGCTCGTTCCTGATCTTGGGGCCGGACGTGACCTTCGAGCGCCTGATCGAGCCGCTGGGCGCCGAGATCTGCGAGCGGCGGGCCCGGGTGATGGCGATCCTGCGCCAGACCCGGCGGCGGCTGGCGCTCCTGACCGCGCTCGCCGACCTCGCCGGCGCCTGGCCGCTCGAGCGGGTGACCGCGGTGCTCAGCCAGTTCGCCGACCTCGCGGTCCAGCGGGCGCTGGAGTTGACGCTGCGCGAGGCCGCCGAGCGCGGCGAGATCGACCGCCAGGCGGTGGCCCGGCCGCTCGCCGAATCGGGCGTGGTGATCCTCGGCATGGGCAAGCTCGGCGGCGGCGAGCTCAACTACTCGAGCGACATCGACCTGATCGTCCTGTTCGAGCCTAAGCGCCTGGCCTATCGCGGCCGCGAGGGGCCGATGGCCTGCGCCGTGCGTTTGACCCGCGCGCTGGTCTATCTGCTCGAGCATCGGACCCAGGACGGCTACGTCTTCCGCACCGACCTCCGGCTGCGGCCGCATCCGCCCGGCCATCCGCTGGCGCTGGCGATCGAGGATGCCGAGCAGTACTACGAGCGCCACGGCCAGAACTGGGAGCGGGCGGCGCTGATCAAGGCCCGGGTGATCGCCGGTGATCGGGTCGCCGGCAACGGGTTTCTGGCCAACCTCGAGCCGTTCCTCTGGCGCCGCCACCTCGACTACGCCGCGATCCGAGACATCCATTCGATCAAGCGCCAGATCAACGCCTACCGCGGCCACGGCACGATTCGGGTGCCGGGCCACGACATCAAGGTCGGCCGCGGCGGCATCCGCGAGATCGAGTTCTTCGTCCAGACCCAGCAGCTGATCCTCGGCGGCCGGGTGCCGGAGGTGCGTGCGCCGGCGACCTGCGATGCGCTCCGCGCCCTGGTCGCGACCCGCTGGCTGGAGGCCGCGACCGCGGACGAGCTGATCGACGCCTACCGCTGCCTGCGGCGGGTCGAGCATCGCCTGCAGATGGTCGCCGACAAGCAGACCCACGGCCTGCCCGCCCGGCCCGAGCAGATGGAGCGGTTCGCGGCGTTCATGGGCTATCCCGACGGCGCCGCGCTGACCGAGGCGCTGCGCGCCCAGCTCGAGCGCGTCGAGCGCCACTACGCCGCTCTGTTCGAGAGCAGCATCGATCTCGGCGGCGGCCGGGCGCTGGTGTTCACCGGCACCGACGACGATCCGGAGACCCTCGCGACGCTCGCCGAGATGGGCTTTGCCAAGCCCTCGCCGATCGCCGCCCGGATCCGCGCCTGGCATCATGGCCACGTGCGGGCGACCCGCGACGCCCGCGCGCGCGAGCTGCTGACCGAGCTCATGCCGCGCCTGCTGCGCGCGCTCGCCGATCAGGCCGAGCCCGATGCCGCCTTCGCCCGCTTCGACGAGTTCGTGACCCACCTGCCGGCCGGCGTGCAGCTGTTTTCGCTGTTCCGGGCCAATCCGCGGCTGCTCGCCCTGGTCGCCGATCTGATGGGCACGGCGCCGCGCCTGGCCGGCCATCTGAGCCATCACACCAGCCTGTTCGAGGCGATGCTGGCGCCGGACTTCTTCGAGCCGATGCCCGCGGCCGGAGCGCTCGCCGGCGGGCTCGAGCGGGCGCTGGCGCGCGCGGGCGACGTGCAGGACGTGCTCGACGCCACCCGCCACTGGGCGCAGGCGCGCCAGTTCCAGATCGGGTTGCAGGTGCTGCTCGGCCTGGTCGACGGCGACGCCGCCGGGCCGGCGCTGACCGGGCTCGCCGAGATCGTGATCCGCGGCCTGCTGCCGCGGGTCGAGGCCTGGCTCGCCGCTCAGCACGGCCGGGTCGCGGCCGGCGCGTTCGTGGTCCTCGGGCTCGGCAAGCTCGGCTCGCGCGAGCTCACGATCGGCTCCGACCTCGATCTGATCTTCATCTTCGACGCCGATCCGGCGGCGCAGTCGGACGGCGCGCGGCCGCTGCCGGCTGCGACCTGGTATGCCCGGCTCGGCCAGCGCCTGATCCGGGCGCTGACCGCGCCGACCGCCGAGGGCCCGCTGTACGAGATCGACACCCGGCTCCGGCCTTCGGGCAACCTCGGCCCGGTCGCCTGCTCGCTGGCCAATTTCGAGAGCTATCAGCTGAACTCCGCCCAGACCTGGGAGCATCAGGCGCTGACCCGGGCGCGGGTGGTCGCCGGCGATGCCGGGCTTGGCGCCCGGGTCACGGCGATCGTCCGCGCCGCGCTGACCCAAAAGCGCGACCCGGAGCAGCTGGCGCGCGAGGTCGCGCTGATGCGCGCGCGGATCTTCCGCGAGCACGGCGACCAGGACCCCTGGAACCTCAAGCACGCCCGCGGTGGCCTGGTCGAGGCCGAGTTCCTGGCCCAGTTCCTCCAGCTGCGCTTCGCGCCCGAGCATCCGGCGCTGCTCACCACCAGCACCGCCCGAGACCTTCGAGCGGGCGGTGGCGCTCGGGGTCCTGCCGGCGGCCGAAGGGCTGCTCCTGGTCCAGGCGGTACGCCTGTACCGGCGGCTGCAGGCGGTGCTGCGCCTGTCGATCCAGGACCGCTTCGATGCCGGCTCGGCACCGCGGGGCCTGCGCCGGGCCCTGGTGCGCGCGGCCGCCCACGAGGACGGCGACCCGGCGCCCGAGACCGCGCTCGGGTTCGACGAGCTGCAGGCGACCCTATGCGCCGCCCAGGCGGCGGTCGCCGAAATCTTTGCCCGCCATTGCCCGGACGGCGAGCCCGGCGAAGGCCAGGCGCCGCCGGTCCGCTCGGATCAACCCCGCTCGAGGAGATGACGCCCATGGCGCTCGAAGCCGGACAACCAGCCCCGGAGCTCGATCTGCCGACCGCCGGCGGCGGACGGGTCCGCCTCGCCGATTTCGAAGGCCGGCCGCTGGTGCTGTATTTCTACCCCAAGGACGACACCTCGGGCTGCACCCGCGAGGCGCTCGACTTCGCCTCGGCCTATCCCGCGTTCCAGGCCGCGGGCGTCGAGGTCGTCGGCGTGTCCAAGGACGACGTCGCCAGCCACGACCGGTTCAAGGCCAAGCACGGCCTGCCCTTCCCGCTCGCCTCGGACGAGACCGGCAAGGTGGTCGAGGCCTACGGCGTCTGGGTCGAGAAGAGCATGTACGGCCGCAGCTACATGGGCATCGAGCGCTCGACCTTCCTGATCGACGGCCGCGGCGCGGTCCGGAAGATCTGGCGCAAGGTCAAGGTGCCGGGCCACGTCGACGAGGTGCTGGCGGCCGCCAGGCGGCCTGGAATGACCCTATGACCCGCCGCACCCTGCCGCTCACCGAGCGGCTCTACGACTACCTCCTGGCGGCGACGCTGCGCGAGCATCCGGCGCTCGGCGCGGCTGCGCGCGGCGACCGCGGAGCTGCCCGAGGGCGGCATGCAGAGCGCGCCCGAGCAGGGCCAGCTGATGGGCCTGCTGGTCGAGCTGACCGGCGCCCGGCGGGTGCTCGAGATCGGCTGCTTCACGGGCTACAGCACGCTCGCGATGGCGCTAGCTCTGCCGCCGGACGGGCGTCTTTTGACCCTCGACCTCAACCCCGACTGGGTCGAGCTCGGACGGCAGGCCTGGCGCGAGGCGGGCGTCCTGGACAAGATCGAGGTCCGTTTCGGGCTCGCGCTCGAGAGCCTCGACCAGCTGCTCGC
The DNA here is from genome assembly GCA_963757395.1 of uncultured Alphaproteobacteria bacterium. Classification (GTDB taxonomy): domain Bacteria; phylum Pseudomonadota; class Alphaproteobacteria; order Geminicoccales; family Geminicoccaceae; genus DATAOG01. The sequence goes on along the minus strand of CAVWRK010000012.1, from coordinate 179,605 downwards.
GGCGGGCGGCGCCGGCAGCTTCGATCTGGTGTTCATCGACGCCGACAAGAAGAGCTACGACGCCTACTACGAGCGCAGCCTGATCCTGGTCCGGCCGGGCGGCCTGATCATGATCGACAACGTGCTCTGGGGCGGCGCGGTCGCCGACCCGGCCAACCGCGACCGGCAGACCGAGGCGCTGCGCGCGCTCAACGCCAAGCTGCAGGCCGACCCGCGGGTCAGCCTGGCGCTGGTCCCGATCGGCGACGGCCTGATGCTCGCCCGCAGGCGGCCGGATGGCTAGGCTGCGGACGTCTCGTCTAGCAGCTGACGCAGCTGGTGCGGGCCTCGTCGATCAGCTGGGTGAGGCGGGTCTTGTCGAGCGCGCCCGGGATCAGCTCGTCGCCGATCACGAACGCCGGCGTGCCGTCGATGCCAAGCGTGCGCGCGAGGGCGTAGTTGGCCTGGATCTGGGCCTCGACGTCGGGCGCGTTCATGTCGGCGGCCAGACGCTGGGTGTCGAGGCCGACGCTCTTGGCGACCGCCATGATGCCGTCGAGCGACAGGTCTGTCGCGGTCATCAGGGCGAAGTGGAACGGCACGTAGCGATCCTGCTTGCGCGCGGCGAGTGCCGCCCGCGCCGCGGTCACCGAGTCCTCGCCCAGGATCGGGAAATCCTTGAACACCACCCTGAGCTTCTTGTCCTCGCCGAGCTGCGCCCGCAACGACGGCATCACCTGCCGGCAGTAGTGGCACTGGTAGTCGAAGAACTCGACCACGGTGACGTCGCCGTCGGGGTTGCCGCCGACCGGATCGGATGCCGCCTGGAACAGCTGGGCGTGATTGGCGGCGACCGCTGCCTTCTGGTGCTCGGCCTTGGCCTCATCCTGGCGGCGCTGCAGCTCCTGGAGCGCCTGATAGACGATCTCCGGATGGCGCATCAGGTAGTCATGGACGATCTGCTCGATCTGCTCGACCGGCAGATCGGCAGCCCCGCTCTCGCCGGCGGCCTGCGCCGGGGCCACCAAAAGCACGCCGAGCCCGAGGCCCAGACAAGCTTGCATCCATCTTCCGGCCCCTCGATGCATCGCCGGCTCGCTCCCGTTACTGATTCGATCCTGCATCACTCTAAGCGCCTTCGGACGGCGGCGCCATTCACATCATCGCGTTCAGGCCCCTGGCCCCACCCGGGCCGCCGGTTGGGTCTCAGCTCTCCTCGAGCTCGCGCAGGATGTCCTGCAGCCTGAGCCAGCCGGGGTCGCTCGCCGCGATCTTGCCCTTGGCGCGGTTGGCGTAGAGGCGCGCGTCGTTGCGCTTGCCGATCCTGAGCGCATACTCGGCGAACGCCAGGTCGGACAGCCCCTGCTGGCCGTCGCGACCCTGGGCGATGCCGAGCAGCCGCCAGGCCGTGGCGTTGTCCGGCTCGCGCGGCTGGGCATCCTGCAGCTGCTCGATCGCCTCGCGGATCGCCGCGGGCGTGCCGGTCTCGATCAGGGCCTGCGCCAGGCCGATGCGCAGCAGCGCCGAGTCCGGCGCCAGCCGGACCGCCTCGCGATAGGGCGCCACCGCGTCCTGGACCCGGCCGTTCTCGAACAGCATCTGGCCCTTGAGCTCGTAGAAATACGGGTCCTTCGGATGCTCCTTGATCAGCGCGTCGATGTCCTTGAGCGCCTGCGGCAGGTCCGGCAGACGGTACTCCGCGATCGTCCGCGCGTAGCGGCCATAGAGGCTGTTGTCGTCCTTGTAGGCCCGCAGCGTGTCGCGGGGATCATTGAGGAAGGCCTTCAACTTGGCGACCATGCGGTGGTGCGCGTCGACCCATTCGGCCGGCAGCGGTCGGATCGGGGTGATCGGCGACCCAGTTCTCGACGAAGGTGATCCGGTCCCGGGTCAGCGGGTGGCTCATCAGCCATGGGTTGGCCCCCGAGACCGCGAGGACGGTCTGGTTCTCGAGGACGTGGAAGAACTCGGCGAGGCCGCGCGCCGACAGGCCGGCCCGGGCGAGATAGGTCACGCCGGCCTGGTCGGCGGCCTGCTCCTGGCCGCGGGAGAAGCGCATCAGACCTTGCTGCGCGAATTGCTGGCCGCCGGCGATGATCGCCGTGCCGAGGCCGGGGGCGCCGATCGCCGCGGTCGCCGCTCCGAGGACCGCGCCGAGGATCGCCTCCGCGGTCGCCTTGTTTTGGGGCGTGCTGACCCGGGTCAGATGGCCGCCCGCGATGTGGCCGGTTTCGTGGGCCATCACGCCGATCAGCTGGCTCGGGTTCTCGGTCCGCATGATCAGGCCGGTGTTCAGGAACAGGTTCATGCCGCCGGCGACGAAGGCGTTCAGCTGCTCGTCGTTGACGATGTAGATCCGCACCGAGCCGGCGCCGAGCCCGGACGCCTCCAGCAGCGGCGTGAGGAACATCAGCAGGGTCGCCTCGATCTCGGCATCGCGGATCAGGCTGATGCTGCGCCCCTGCGCGAGCGCGGCCGGCGCCTGGAGCATGACCATTGCAACCAGCGCCAGCACGAGCCCGGATCGTCGGAATGGTCCTAGCTGCACGGGATCCTCACCATTCGCAGCAGAGTCTCATCCGGCGGCCTGCCTGTCGGCCATCCCTGGCAGAAGCAGGTCGCCTGTGACAGAACGGCGGCCGGAGAGACCATCGTCAAGGGGTAGGTATGTCGACCATCGGCTCGCTGCCAGGGCTCAAGATCGCCAAACGGACCAGGATCGCGCCGTTCATCGCGATGGACGTGCTGGCGGCGGCGAGCGAGCGCGCCGCCAAAGGTCAGGACGTGATCCATCTGGAGGTCGGCGAGCCCGGCGGCGGTCCGCCGCTCGCGGTCCTCGAGGCCGCGCGCCGGGCTCTCGGCCGGATCCCGCTCGGCTACACCGAAGCCCTCGGCCGGCCGGCGTTGCGCCGGGCGATCGCCACGCACTATCGTACGACCTATGGCCTCGAGGTCGACCCCGCGCAGGTGGTCGTCACGGTCGGCGCGTCCGGCGCCTTCGTCCTGACCTTCCTCGCCGCCTTCGATCCCGGCGACCGCGTGGTCGTGCCGGAGCCGGCTTTTCCCGCCTACAAGAACATCCTGCGGGCTCTCGGCGTCGAGGTGGTCCGGCTCGGCCTCGGACCGGAGACCGGCTTCGCGCTGACGGTCGAGCAGCTGGCCGCGGTCCCGCCGCCGGTCCACGGCCTGGTGATCGCGAGCCCGGCCAATCCGACCGGGACCATGCTCCGCCCGAGCAGCTCGAGGGGCTCGCCCGCCACTGCCGCGCGCGCGGCATCCGCCTGATCGCCGACGAGATCTATCACGGCATCACCTACGACCGTCCGGCCGCGAGCGTCCTCGCGTACGACCCCGACGCGGTGGTGATCAACGGCTTCTCCAAATACTTCTGCATGACCGGCTGGCGCCTCGGCTGGCTGGTGGCGCCCCCGGACCTGGTGCGGCCGATCGAGCTGCTCGCGCAGAACCTGTTCATCTCGGCGCCGGCGCTCGCCCAGGAGGCGGCGCAGAGCGCGTTCGCCTGCCAGGCCGAGCTGCACCGACCGGATCGACAGCTACCGGCGCAACCGGGCAGCCCTGCTCGAGCGCCTGCCCGAGGCCGGGCTCGACCCGGCTCGCCCCGGTCGACGGCGCCTTCTACCTCTATGCCGACGTCGGGCAGCTGACCGACGACTTGGCGGCCTGGTGCGAGGCGCTGCTCGAGGCGACCGGGGTCGCGCTCACGCCCGGCGCCGACTTCGACAGCGTCAACGGTCACCAGCTTCGTCCGGCTGGCGTTCGCCGGCACCCACGAGCGGGTGGTCGCGGGCGCCGACCGCCTGGCGGCCTGGCTGCGCGGGCGCGGCTGAGGCTCAAGCTCTGCGTCCCCGCCCGCCGCTACTCGTCCTTGTGCACGAACCGGCTCCACCAGCCACGGCGCGGGCTCGCCGGGCGCTCCGGGTCGACGACGGCCGCCGCCGGCACCTCGGTCTCGGGCCGGTCCTCGGCTCCGTGCGCGCGCTCGACCGGAACGGGCCGGTCCTGGGGCTGCCGCGGGCGCCGGCGTTGCCGGCCGGCACGGGCCGCCGGCGCGGGCGCCGCCGGCTGGGCGGACGCCGCGGGCGCTGGTGCCGGCATGTCGGTCATCTCGGCGGCCGGCCCGTCCGGGCTCGCCGCGGCGGCGCCATCGGCACCGTTCTCGACCGCCGTGGGGCTCGCGGCGGCCGGCTCGACCGCCGCCTGGCCCTCGCCTCGCCTGGTGCCGGTGCGCCGGCGCGGGCGGCGCGGCTTGCGCTCCGGCTTCGGCGCGGCGACCGACGCCGGCTCGGCGGTGGCCGCCGCCTCGTCGACCTCGTCGGCTGGCGCCTCGGGGGCCTCCGGCGCGGCCGCCGGGACCGGCTCGGGCCTGTCCATCTCCGGAGCGGGCGATGCCAGCCGCGGCGGCGCCACCGACGGCGACCGAGCGCTCTCCGCCTCGCCGTCGCCGTCGCCGGGCCGCCGGCGGCGGCGGCGCCGCCGGCGGCGCTTGCGGCCGCCGTCGGCCTCGTCCTCGGCAGCTCCGGGCTCGGTCTCCGCTGCGGCCGCGGCCACAGCCGGGGTCGCGGCCGCGGCCGCGGGTTCGGCAACCACCTCGGCGCGCACCTCCGGGGCCTCGCCCTCGACCTTGGCGGCCGTGGTCTCGACCCGGTGAGCGCCCGCGATCAGCTGGGCGTCGACCGCGATCTCGACCGTCATCGCGTAGCGCTGCTCGAGGGCGACCAGCCGGTCGCGCTTCTGGTTGAGGATGTAGAGGGCGACCGCCTGGGGCAGGGTCACGGCCAGCGCCGCCGCCTTGCCCTTCATGCCTTCGAGCTCGATCACGCGCAGCGCCTGCAGCGCCGCCGATTCGACCGAGCGGATCACGCCGGTGCCGGTGCAGGTCGGACAGAGCTGCGCGCTCAGCTCCTGGAAGCTCGGCCGCAGCCGCTGGCGCGACAGCTCGAGCAGACCGAAGGCGCTGATCTTGCCCAGCTGCACCCGCGCCCGATCGGTCTTCAGATGATCGCGCAGCCGGCGCTCGACCGCCCGCTGGTTGCGGGTCTCGTCCATGTCGATGAAGTCGACCACGACGAGGCCGGCGATGTCGCGCAGCCGCAGCTGACGGGCGATCTCCTCGGCCGCCTCGAGGTTGGTCTTGAGCGCGGTCTCCTCGATGTTGCGCTCGCGGGTCGAGCGGCCCGAGTTGACGTCGATCGCGGTCAGCGCTTCGGTGGTGTGGATCACGATCGAGGCGCCCGAGCGCAGGTGGACGACCGGCTGATGCAGGCTGTCCAGCTGCTCCTCGACGCCGTGGCGGTGGAACAGCGGCAGCTCGTCCTTGTACAGCTTGACCCGGCGCGCGCGCGACGGCATCAGCATGCTCATGACCTTGCGCGCGGTCCGGTAGCCCTCCTCGCCCTCGACCCAGACCTCGTCGACGTCGCGGCCGTAGAGGTCGCGGATCGCGCGCTTCACCAGCGCGCCCTCCTCGTGGATCGTGCACGGCGCGACCGAGCGCAGGGTCAGCTCGCGGATGTCGTTCCACAGCCGGAGCGAGTACTCGTAGTCGCGCTTGATCTCGAGCTTGCTGCGCGCCTGGCCGGCGGTGCGGATGATCAGGCCCATGCCGTCGGGGACCTCGATCTCGCGCGCGATCTCCTTGAGTCTCGGCGCGATCGGCCGGGCTCGCGATCTTGCGCGAGATGCCGCCGCCGCGACCGGTGTTCGGCATCAGGACGCTGTAGCGGCCGGCCAGCGACAGATAGGTGGTCAGCGCAGCACCTTTGTTGCCGCGCTCCTCCTTGACCACCTGGACCAGCATGATCTGCCGGCGCTTGATGACCTCCTGGATCTTGTAGCCGCGCAGCAGGCGGGAGCGTTGTCTCGCCTGCTCGTCGAAGACCTCGGCCGCCTCCTCGTCGGGATCGGTGGCCGCGGCCACCGGCGCATCGTCGGCGGCACCGTCCGCGCCAACCTCCTCGGGGGCAGGCTCGGGCTCGGGGGCGGGCTCTCGTGCGGCCTCGACCTCCGCCGGGCTCGGCTCCTGCAGCAGGCGGCGATCGGCCTGCGGGATCTGGTAGTAGTCGGGGTGAATCTCGCTGAAGGCCAGGAAGCCGTGGCGCTGGCCGCCATAGTCGACGAACGCCGCCTGCAGCGAGGGTTCGACCCGGGTCACCTTGGCGAGATAGATGTTGCCTTTAAGCTGCTTCTTGGTCGAGGATTCGAAGTCGAAGTCTTCGAGCTGGTGGTCGTTGATCACCACCACCCGGGTCTCCTCCGGATGGGAGGCGTCGATCAGCATGCGTTTCGTCATTAGGGAGCTTCTCCGTGAATTGGGGGCCGGGCCGCAGGCGCGCCTGCGCCGCGGCGAGCTGGCATCGGTCATCAGCGAGCGCGGGGATCGACCGGATACGGCGGGCCATGACGGCCGCCGCAACTGAGGGATCCAAGGCAAGGACGGAGCTGTGGTCGTCTCGCACCAGTTTTCCATGCCGACCCGCGCCTTGCGGGCGCCGGGTCCGTCGCAACGATGACCCGCCAAAGGAACGGGCAGTGGGCCGATCGGTGGCAGCGGCGCAACAGGCGCTCACGAAAAATCACATCGATCGGCGACAAACCGTTGTTTGTTAACTATAGTGCCTCTGCCTACACCATACAATGCGATTATGACGCGCCCGCCAGAGCAGGTCAGCGACGGGACCGGGGTCCGGATGCGTACTGAGGACCGGAGCCAACCGGCCATATGGCACGCCGGACGGGGCGTGGCCGTGCGATGTCGGCCACCCGCTCGACGGCTCGGTGCGCTCGTCGGCACGTTGCTCGTGATCCTCGCCTGCCTGACCTCGCTGCCGCTCCGCGCCGAGCCGACCGCGGTCCAGGACATTCGTATCGCGCCCTATGGCGACGGTACCAGGATCGTGATCGAGCTCAACCGACGGGTGAGCTTTCGCCACCTCAAGCTCGACCAGCCGCCCCGGCTGGCGATCGACCTGCCGGAGGTCGCCTGGCAGGTGCCGCCGGCCAGCAGCGCGGCCGCGTCCGGCCTGGTCCAGGGCTATCGGTTCGGCCGCTTTCGCCCGGGCGTGTCGCGGATCGTGCTCGACCTCACGCACGCGTTCGAGATCCGCAAGGTGTTCGAGCTGCCGCCGGGCGATGGCCACGGCCATCGGATCGTGACCGACCTGGTCGAGGCCCCATCGCAAGGGAGCGAGGTCGCGGGCGACCCCGACGCCGAAGCCGTCGACGGGCAGCGCCTTGCGGCGGTCCCGGTGATCCCGCCGCCGCCGCCGAAGGCGGCCCCCCCGCCGACCCACAAGCGGATCATCGTGATCGACCCGGGCCATGGCGGGGTCGATCCCGGGGCGATCGGCGCCGATGGCATCTACGAGAAGGCCATCGTGCTCAAGATGGGGCTCGAATTGCGCCGCCAGCTGGAGGCGAGCGGCCGCTACGAGGTGGTCATGACGCGGGATACCGACCGCATCGTGCGGTTGCGCGATCGGCTGCAAGTAGCCCATGAGAGTGGCGGCCAACTGTTCGTCTCGCTCCACGCCGACAGCCTGGTCAAGGCGCCCGACGTGCGCGGCGCGTCGGTCTACACGCTGTCCGAGCGGGCGTCCAATGACGAGGCGGCTAGACTTGCCAGCAAGGAGAACCGTGCCGATATCTTGGCGGGAATCGACCTTTCCAACCAGGAGGACATCGTCACGGAGATCCTGATCGATCTGGCGCAGCGGGATGCCAACAACAAGTCGATCGAGGTCGCGGACCTGCTGGTCGACGAGTTGGGCTCGGTGACCAGGATGGCCCGCCAGCAACGCTCCCAGGCCGGGTTCGTGGTGCTCAAGTCGCCCGACATGCCGTCGGTGCTGATCGAGCTCGGCTATCTGTCGAATGTAGCCGACGAGCGGGCGCTGAGTGACGCCGCCCATCTCGCCGGGCTGGCCAAGGCGATCGTCGAGGGGATCGACCGCTACTTCGCCGCCGAGCCCTCCTGACCGGCGATCGTCGCCGGCTGGGCCCACGCCGCCGCCCTTGCGTTCGCTAGAGGGTCTGCCTTGCGCAAAGCGTTGAAGTTTCTCGGGGCGTTCGTCGCCAGCCTGCTGGTCCTGGCCGTCGTCGGCGCGGGCGGCGCCCTCTATCTGCTCCATCGCTACGGCGGTGATCTGCCCGACTATCGCCAGCTGGCCGACTATCAGCCGCCGACCGTCACCCGGATCCACGCCGCCGACGGCCGCCTGATGGCCGAGTACGCCCAGGAGAAGCGGATCTTCGTGCCGGTCGAGGCGATTCCCAAGCGCCTGATCCAGGCCTTCCTCGCCGCCGAGGACAAGAACTTCTACAGCCACCCGGGGATCGACCCGCTCGGCATCGTCCGGGCGGCCCTGACCAATCTCTGGCATTTCGGGGAGAACCGCCGGCCGGTCGGCGCCTCGACCATCACCCAGCAGGTGGCCAAGAACTTCCTTTTGAGCGGCGAGGTCTCGCTGTCGCGCAAGATCAAGGAGGCGCTGCTCGCCTTCCGGATCGAGCGGGCGTTCACCAAGGACCAGATCCTCGAGCTGTACCTCAACGAGATCTACCTCGGGCTCGGCTCCTATGGCGTGGCGGCGGCAGCGCTCAACTATTTCGACAAATCGCTCGACGAGCTGACCATCGCCGAAGCCGCGTTCCTGGCCGGCCTGCCCAAGGCGCCGTCCTGGTACAATCCGGCCCGTCGGCCCGACGCGGCCGAAGCGCGGCGCAACTGGGTGATCGGGCGGATGCTCGATCTCGGGTTCATCGACAGCGCCGACGCCGAGCACGCGATGGCCGAGCCGCTGGTGATGCGCCATCGGGCGCCGACCGAGATCGTGACCGCGGACTATTTCACCGAGGAGGTCCGCCGGGAGCTGGTCGAGCAACACGGCGAAGCCTTCCTCTACCGGGGCGGCCTGTCGATCCGGACCACCCTTTCGCCGCCGCTCCAGGCGGTCGCCCAGCAGGCCTTGCGCGACGGGCTGATCGCCTACGACCGACGGCATGGCTGGCGCGGTCCGGAGAGCCACCTCGCGAGCATCGAGACCTGGCCGACCCAGCTGGCCGCGCTCGACCACAGCGACGGTCTCGACAGCTGGCGGCTGGCGGCGGTGCTCGAGACCAACCCCGAAGGCGCCGTGCTCGGTCTCGAGGACGGCAGCCGGGGCGTGCTGCCGCTCGCCGAGATGACCTGGGCGCGCCGCGCGCTCGGCGAGGATCAGCACGGTCCGGAAGTGACCGCGGCGGACCAGGTGGTGCAGCCCGGCGACGTGGTCTGGGTCGAGCCGCTCGCGGACCCGGACGTCACGGTCGCCCCCGGCACCGACGTCACGCTCGCCACTTCCGGCAATGGCGAGCCCGCGCGCTACGCGCTCCGCCAGCCGCCCGAGGTCGAAGGCGCCGTGGTGGCACTCGATCCCCACACCGGCCGCGTGCTCGCCATGAGTGGCGGCTTCAGCTACGCCCAGAGCGTCTTCAACCGGGCCACCCAGGCGCTGCGCCAGCCCGGCTCGGCGCTCAAGCCGTTCGTCTATCTGGCGGGCCTGGAGAGCGGCCTGACGCCGTCCAGCATCCTGCTCGACGCGCCGATCGTGATCGATCAGGGGCCGGGTCTCGGCAAATGGAAGCCGGCCAACTATTCCGGCCACTTCTACGGCCCGAGCACGCTTCGCCTCGGGCTCGAGAAGTCGCGCAATCTGATGACCGTCCGCCTCGCTCAGGCGACCGGCATGGACCGGGTCGCCGAGATGGTCCACCGCTTCGGCATCGATCACGGCATGAACCTCAATCTGGCCTCGGCGCTCGGCGCCGGCGACGTCGATCTGTTGGACCTGACCAGCGCCTATGCCAGCCTGGTCAACGGCGGCAAGCGGATCAAGCCGGCGCTGATCGAGCGCATCCAGGATCGCCACGGCAAGACCATCGAGCGGCGCGACGACCGCCCCTGCCCCGGCTGCGACGACGTCGCCTGGCAGGATCAGCCGACCCCGATCCTGGTCGATCAGCGCGAGCAGATCATTTCGCCGGCGCGCGCCTACCAGATGGTCAACCTGCTCGAGGGCGTGGTCCAGCGCGGCACCGGCGTGCGCGCGCGGGCGCTCGGCAAGCCGGTCGCCGGCAAGACCGGCACCTCCAACGACAGCCGTGACGCCTGGTTCATCGGCTTCACCCCCGATCTGGTGGTCGGCGTCTACGTCGGCTACGACCAGCCGAGAAGTTTGGGCGGCCAGGAGCAGGGGGCGACCGCGGCGCTGCCGATCTTCGTCGAGATCATGAACAAGGCGCTGGCCGACAAGCCGGCGACGCCGTTCCGGGTGCCGCCCGGCGTGCGCCTGGTCCGGATCGACGCCGACACCGGCCTGCTGCCGGGGCCGGACACCCGCACGGTGATCCTCGAGGCCTACATGCCCGGCACCGAGCCGACCGCGGTCAGCCCGCCGCGCGGCGCCACCGTGAGCTTCGATGGCGTCGACGGCAATGGCGGCGCCGGGACCGTCCAGCCGCAACCGGGCGGCACGCCGCAGCCGGGCGGGCTGTACTGAGCCCGTCCTGGCATCGATCCCGCTTTGCCCGCTGGGCGGGAGCTGCTACACGCACCCCGCGATCGTGATCGCCGAGCGCGCGGGTCCGGTCCTGACCACCCTGCAGATCCCGTGGAGAGGTGCCATGCGTGCCGAGATCGCCCATCTGGCCGAGGAGATCGAGCAGGGCCTCGCCCTGCTGAGGAGGCATCTTTGACTGGGACAACGCGCAAAAGCGCCTCGAGGAGCTGAACGCCGAGGTCGAGAAGCCCGAGCTTTGGGATGAGGCCGCGCGCGCCCAGGCGCTGATGCGCGAGCGCACCCGGTTGGCCGACGCGCTGGAGCGTCACCGCGCGCTCGAGCGCGAGCGCGAGGACGGTCTGGCGCTCGCCGAGCTCGCCGAGGAGGCGGACGACGCCGAGAGCGCCGCCGAGGCCGAGGCGTCGCTGACCGCCCTTCGCGACCGGCTGGCCCGCCTCCAGATCGAGGCCCTCCTCGATGGCGAGGCCGACGGCAACGACGCGTTCCTCGAGATCCACGCCGGCGCCGGCGGCACCGAGTCCCAGGACTGGGCCGAGATGCTGCTGCGCATGTACTCGCGCTGGGCCGAGGCCAAGGGCTACAAGTTGGAGTGGATCGAGGAGAGCCCGGGCGAGGAGGCCGGGATCAAGTCGGTCACGGCCAAGGTGCTGGGGCCCAACGCCTACGGCTGGCTGAAGTCGGAAAGTGGCGTTCACCGCCTGGTCCGCATTTCCCCATTTGACAGCCAGGCGCGCCGGCACACGAGCTTTGCCAGTGTCTGGGTCTACCCGGTGGTCGACGAGACGATCGAGGTCGAGATCCAGGAAAAGGACCTCCGGATCGACACCTACCGCGCATCGGGCGCCGGCGGCCAGCACGTCAACAAGACCGACAGCGCGATCCGTCTTACCCACCTGCCGACCGGGATCGTGGTCGCCTGCCAGAACGACCGCTCGCAGCACAGGAACCGCGCCCAGGCCTACGCGATGCTGCGCGCCCGCCTCTACGAGCTCGAGCTGCAAAAGCGCGCCGACGCCGCCGAAGCCGCGGCCGCGGGCAAGAGCGACATCGGCTGGGGCCACCAGATCCGCTCCTACGTCCTCCAGCCCTACCAGATGGTCAAGGACCTGCGCACCGGCGTCGAGAAAGGCAACGCGGCCGGCGTCCTCGACGGCGACCTCGACGATTTTCTCGAGGCCGCCCTCGCCCAGAACGTCGCCGGCGCGGAGCCCGCCGCCGCGAACTGATGCCTTTCGATACTGCTAGTGTCGCCGCCTGCGGGGGTGCACATCGCGAAGAGGGTCGGGAGAGATGGATACCGGTGACGTGAAAGCTGAAGCCCGCAGGACGTGGGAGTCCGCTGCGCCCGGCTGGGCCAAGTGGGAAGCGTGTTCGCGCAAGGACTGGCCGATGCGACGGATGCGATGCTGGACATGGCGGGCGTCGATGCCGGCATGCACGTGCTCGACCTCGCCTGCGGAGCCGGTAGCCAAAGCCTGAGAGCGGCAGACCGGGTCGGGCCGCAGGGGCGGGTCGTGGCCAGCGATCTCTCGGCAACCATGCTGGAGTACGTTCGCGACGGCGGCGAGCCGCAGAGGCCTCGGCCACATCGAAACCCTCGAATGCGCCGCAGAGGATCTGCCGTTGAGCGCGGGCCCTTTCGATGCCGCCATCAGCCGTCTTGGCCTGATGCTCTTTCCAGCTCCCAGGCAGGCATTGATCGCGGTTCAGCGCGTCCTGAAACCGAAGGCCCGCCTCGCTGCGCTCGTGTTTACGACGCCCTCCGGCAATCCCTTCATGGCCAAGCCCATGCAAATCCTGCTGCGCCACGCCGGCAAGGCGCCGCCTGCGGCTGGCAAGCCAGGGATTTTCGCGCTCGGCGGGCCAGGTGTTCTTCAGGGTTTATTGTCCGACAGCGGCTTCGCGGAGGTCGAAACCAGAGTTGTAGGGGCGCCGCTCCGTTTGGCTTCAGCCGCCCAAGCGCTCGAAATGATGCAGCAGGCTTTCGGCGCCTACCGGGCCGTCGTCGCCGACCTCGATGACGAAGCTCGCGCGGCCGCGTGGTCGGAGGTCGGCGAGTACCTGCTACCCTTCGAGGGCCACGAGGGCTTCCATACCGAGCTCGAATTCATGATCGGCGCGGGTGCCAGGGCGGCTTGACCAGAACGGCAGCCGCTGCCCACACCGGTCCGCGGCAAGAGCGACATCGGCTGGGGCCACCAGATCCGCTCCTACGTCCTCCAGCCCTATCAGATGGTCAAGGACCTGCGCACCGGCGTCGAGAAGGGCAATGCGGCCGGCGTCCTGGACGGTGACCTTGACGACTTCCTGGAGGCGGCCCTCGCCCAGAACGTCGCCGGCGCGGAGCCGGCCGCCACCGGTTAGTCTTCGCAAGACACCTACGGTGTAGTGGTCGTGTTGCGAAAGCCAGCGTGGGCCTGCAGGGGCCGCTCGCTGCTCGCGCGTCAACGATCTCCGGTGGCCCGTCCCATATAGGCGTTACCAATGAGAATATGGCATAATCCTTTCCGTCCGCTGAGATACCCGCTATGGCCGGGAAGGTAGCAACGGTGCCTGCGCAACCGGCGTGATGGACGTTTCTCGGGGCGAGGAATGGGGCAAGGAGGACGAACAGATGCAGCGTGTTCTCCACTGCTACGCCTTCGGCCGCGAAGGAGCCTGGGAGGCAATCTGCATCGATCTCGATCTTGCCGTGCAAGGAGGATCCTTCGAGGAGGTCGCCAGCCTCCTGCAGGAGGCCATCGTGTTTCATCTTGAGAGAGTGATGGAACTCCCGGAGAAAGACCGAGCCCGGCTTCTCAACCGCCGTGTCCCGTGGCACGTGCGCCTCCGCTATGCCTTGGAAGCATTCTTCTTCTTCATGCGCAGGCGGGATGGCGGGCCATTTGAGCATCGATACACGATTCCCTATCCGGCGTAGCTCCTGAACAGCCGCTTTGGCAGTCCCGACTGGCGGATCATCGATGCCAGGGTCCGCGGCAGGACCTCATCTCCGGGTTTGCCGGACACCGTGACCAGTCGCAGTTGTCCAGAGACCAGCCCTTCGTAACGCGCTGTGACTGCCCCGTCGTCGCCTCTTAGAAGGAGACTAAAAAGGAACAACACCCATCCGCCTTTCCACTTCAATCCGGAAAGACAGTATATTTGCGCTAGTTGTGGAAGTGAGGCCACGAACGTTATCAGTGATAGTTCTTTGTTCTGCGATGACTGTAGGAATATGACTAGTCCGTCTGAGCTTATGGATAAGTACGTTCGGCTGGTGGCCAAGCTTAGCCCCATGGAGCGGGCCGAACTAAAGCGGCGGCTTGATGCGGAGTTCCCTGCGCACGAGGCCGAATAGGAAATCCTTCCAGCCGAGGCTTTCAAACTAACCCTCTACCCGGGCACAGCCGACCTTGAGCCGGGACGGCGGGTCGACTAGGGTGGCGGCCCGGGAAGCGGGCATGTGGGAAAAATGGAAAAGAAGAGCTTCATCGAGCTGATCGGCAACACGCCGCTCGTGCATCTGCGGCGGGCGTCGGTGGAGACCGGCTGCACGATTCTTGGCAAGGCCGAGTTTCTGAATCCGGGCCAGTCGGTCAAGGATCGGGCGGCGTTGTTCATCATCGAGGATGCCGAGAAGTCCGGAAAACTGCGGCCGGGGGGGACGATCGTCGAGGGAACTGCCGGCAATACCGGGATCGGGTTGGCGCTGGTCGGGAATGCCAAGGGGTATCGGACCGTGATCGTCATTCCCGAGACGCAGAGCCAGGAGAAGAAGGACATGATCCGGCTCTGCGGGGCGGAGCTGATCGAGGTGCCGGCCGTGCCGTATCGGGATCCCAACAACTATGTGCGGTATTCGGGGCGGCTCGCCGAGGCGTTGGACAAGGCGCTGCCGAACGGGGCGATCTGGGCGAACCAGTTCGATAATGTCGCGAACCGCGATGGGCATATCCGGACCACGGGGCCCGAGATCTGGGCGCAGACCGGGGGCAAGGTCGATGCGTTCGTTTCCGCGGTCGGGACCGGGGGCACGCTCGCCGGCGTCGGGATCGCGCTCAAGGAGCGCAACCCGGACATCAAGATCGTGCTCGCCGATCCGGATGGGGCGGCGCTCTACAACTACTATGCGCATGGCGAGCTCAAGGCCGAGGGCAACTCGATCACCGAGGGCATCGGCCAGGGGCGGATCACCGCCAACCTCGAGGGCGCGCCGGTCGACATGGCGTTCAACATCAAGGACAAGGACGCGCTGCCGCTGATTTTCGACCTCGTGGTCGAGGAGGGGCTGGTGCTCGGCGGCTCGAGCGGGATCAACCTCGCGGGCGCGATCCGGGCGGCGAAGGAGATGGGGCCCGGGCACACGATCGTGACCATCCTCTGCGACTACGGCAACCGCTACCAGAGCAAGATGTTCAACCCGGAGTTCCTGCGCGAGAAGGACCTGCCGGTGCCGGCCTGGCTGGAGCACCGGCGGACCGACATCCCGGACGTGCGGCTCTAGAGCCGAGGACGCCGATGGCCGTGCCGTCCCCCCTGGTCAGCACCGAGTGGCTGGCCGCGCATCTCGCGACCCCCGACGTCAAGGTGGTCGATGCCACCTGGTTTCTGCCGACCATGCAGCGGGATCGCCAAGGCCGAGTACGCCGAGGCCCACATCCCGGGCGCGGTCTATTTCGACATCGACGACATTGCCGATGCCGAGAGTCCCCTGCCCCACATGCTGCCGGACCCGGTCAAGTTCTCGAGCCGGGTGAGAAAGCTCGGGCTGGGCGATGGCACGCGGATCATCGTCTACGACAACAACCGCTATTCGGCGAGTGCCCGCGCCTGGTGGATGTTCCGGGTGTTCGGGCATGAGGATGTGGCCGTGCTCGACGGCGGACTGGGAAAATGGCGGGCCGAGGGGCGGCCGGTCGACGATCGGCCGGTTCGTGCCGCGCGAGGCGCACTTCACGGCGCGCCAGAACAGCTTCTTGGTGCGCGATCTGGAGCAGATCCGCGCCAATATCGTCGCCAGGCGCGAGCAGGTGCTCGACGTCCGCTCGGCCGGGCGGTTCGCCGGCACCGAGCCCGAGCCAAGGGCCGGCCTGCGTTCCGGCCACATCCCGGGCAGTCTCAACCTCCCCTACCTCGAGCTGATCGCCGCCGACGGCACGCTCCTGCCAGCGCCCGAGCTTCGGCGCCGTTTTGCGGCCTCGGGCATCAATCTCGATAAGCCGATCGTCACCAGTTGTGGTTCGGGCGTCACTGCCGGCACCGCGGCGCTTGCCCTGGATCAGATCGGCGCGGACGCGGTCGCGGTCTATGACGGCTCCTGGACCGAGTGGGGCGGCCGCGGCGACACCCCGATCGAGAGCTGAGCGTCTGATGGCCGACGCGACAGAGTGAGGCGGGCTGGCGCGAGGACCACTCGGCCGTGTTCATCGACTACGGCCGCGCGTTCACGCCCGAGCGCGAGCGGCAGCAGGAGATCATCGGCGATCTGATCGTGGCGGTCGGGCAGGTTCGGGAGGTGGTCGAGCTCTGCTGCGGCAGCGGCGATCTGGCGAGGTTGCTGCTGGAGCGCCTGCCCGAGGTCCGCCTTCGGGCGCTCGACGGCTCGCCGACGATGCTCGCCGAGACGCGCGCGGCCTGCGCCGCCTATGTCGACCGGCTGGATCTGCAGGCCTTCGATCTTGCCGCGACCGACTGGCGCGGGCTCCAGCCGGCGCCCGATGCGATCTGCTCCTCGCTCGCGGTCCATCATCTGGACGGCGACCAGAAGCAGCAGCTGTTCCGCGATCTGTTCGCGGCGCTCCGCCCGGGCGGCGTGTTCGTGCTCGCCGATCTGATCCGGCCGGCGAGCGCGGCCGGCTGGCAGATCGCGGCTGAGGACTGGGACCGCGCGGTCGCCGCCCGCTCGCTCGGGCTCTACGGCGACGACCGGGCGCGGCGGAAGTTCGAGGAGCTGCGCTGGAACTACTTCCTTTGGCCGGGCGACAACGGCATCGACCATCCATCCACGGTCGCGGAGCACGTCCAGTGGCTCGCCGCGGCCGGCTTCGAGGCGGTCGACCTGCACTGGCTGCTGGCCGGCCACGCCATCCTGTCCGCCCGCAAGCCCTGATGCCCCGACTCCGGCCGCGCCGCCGAGGACGATGACCCAGGACCTTCCCTGCGAAACCCCATCGGCCGCCGATGCCCGTGAGCCGTACGTCGAGACCCTGGTCACCTATCTCGAGATGACCGCGCCGCCGGCGACGCCGCTGCGATCGGCGCCGCGCGCCGGCCTCGAGGTCCGGCTCGCGCGGCGATCGACCGTCTCGTTCTACCGCTATCTCTACGGCACGATCGGCGCGGACTGGACCTGGGTCGTGCGCCGGCTGCTGGCGGACGGCGAGCTCCGCGCAGATCCTGGACGATCCCGCGGTCGAGGTGAACGTGCTCTGGGTCGACGGCGTCCCGGCCGGGCTACGCCGAGCTCGACCACCGCGAGCCGCCCGACATCGAGCTCGCCTACTTCGGCCTGCTGCCGGAGTTCATCGGCCAGGGCCTGGGCAGCTGGCTGCTCGATTGGACCATCCGCCACGCCTGGCGGGCGAGGCCGCGCCGGCTCTGGGTCCACACCTGCGATCTCGACCACCCGCGGGCGGTCGGCGTTTACCGAAAGTCCGGGTTTCGAGCTCTATGACCAACGCATCGAGCGGCTCCAGCTGCCCGATGGGATGAGGCCGCCCGAGCGGCCGCGGTCATGGATCGAAAGCCAATGCGAATCCTCATGAGTGTGTTCTCCTGTGGCCCCAATCGCGGCTCGGAGGAGGGCGTCGGCTGGAACTGGGCGGTCGAGACCGCGCGGCTCGGCCATCGGGTGGTCGCGCTGACCCAGACCGAGCTCTGCGCCGAGATCGAGGCCGAGGTGGCGTCGGGGCGCCTGCCGCCTTCGCTCCGCTTCGAGTACTTCATGCCGCCCTGGCTCGACCGGCTGCAGCAGAGGGGCGTGGCGCTCGGCTTCGAGCAGCTGACCTGGCATCTGGTTCACCTGATCTGGCAGATCCTGGCCTATCGGCACGCCCGCAAGCACCTGGCGGACTGGCGGGTCGACCTGGTCCACCACGTCACCTTCGGCGGCATCCGCCATCCGACCCTGATGGGCTGGTTGCCGATCCCGATGGTGCTGGGCCCGCTCGGCGGCGGCGAGCGGGCGCCGTTCGCGCTGCGCAGCGGCTTCGGCTGGCGGGGCTGGCTGAGCGACGCCATCCGCGACCTGCACACCTGGCTGATCCGCTTCGACCCGATCACGCGCTCGGCCTGCGCCGACGCGGTCGCGATCTACGTCAAGACCGCGCAGTCGGGGCGGGCCCTGCCGGCGCGCCATCGGGACAAGATCGACGTGCGCCTGGAGATCGGCACGCGCGAGGTGGTTGACCTGCCGCGCTCGGAGCATCTCCCCGGCCAGCCGCTCAAGCTTCTGTTCGCCGGCCGGTTTCTCTATTGGAAGGGCATGCATCTCGGGCTCGAAGGATTGTCCCGGCTGCTCGACCGCGGCATCGAGGCCCGGCTCACCATGCTCGGCCACGGTCCCGACGAGGGGGCCTGGCGGGCGCTCGCGGCCGAGCTCGAGGTCGACCACGCGATCGACTGGCTGGGTTGGCTCGACCACGAGCAGCTGGGCGAGCTCTATCGCCGCCACGATGCGCTGCTGTTCCCGAGCCTGCACGATTCCAGCGGCAACGTCGTGCTCGAGGCCCTGACCCACGGCCTGCCGGTGGTCTGCCTCGATCTCGGCGGACCGGCCGAGATGGTCGATTCGAGCTGCGGCCGGGTGATCGCGACCGCAGGCCGGAGCGCTGCCGAATGCGCGCGCGCGATCGCCGATGCGCTCGAGGAGCTGGCCCGGACCGACGGTCTGCTGGCCCAGCTCAGCGCGGGCGCGCGAGCCCGCGCCGAGGGCATGCGCTGGCCGGCCGTGGTCGGCCGCCTCTATGACGACGTCAGCCGGCGGCTGCAGCGCCAGCCGGCCGCCACCGTCGGTGCCGCGGTCGATCGCATCCAACCGCGCCGCCTCTGAGCGATGCTCGTGCGCCTGGCCGGGCCGCCGGTCGCCGCGCCGACACCGAACGCTTCGACCGGGCCGCTCGGCCCTGCCTTGCCGCCCCCCGGACGGGAGGTCGCGGCCGGGCTCGCCCGACACAAGGTCCTTGAAACCGGCCGCCTGCTATTGCACATCAGAGGTCTCGGCACGCGGGGCGCGCAGCCAGGCGTTGGACGGTCGATGGATCGCTTAGGCTCGACACGGACCGGAAGCACGGAGGTGGTGATCCACCACGGCCGGCTGCACTGGCCCGGGCCGGGCGGACCACGTCCAGGCGGCGGCCGGGCCGGAGCTGAGCGGCCGGCAGCTCGATCGAGACGCTGCGCAACACCGTCGTCCTGGTCACGGTCTGCCTCTATCTGCTCTTCAACTGGGGCTTCATGCAGCTCCGGATTCCGCCGGTCGCGGGCAGCGGCCTGCCGGTCGGCGAGATGGTGCTGCTGCTCTACCTGATCACGATCAACTACAGCGGCGTGCTCGGACGGCTGTCGCTGACGGTCGCGATCCTGCCGTTCGTCGTCTGGTGGGCCTTCGGCGTCGGCCGGGCCATGTTCGACTTCAGCCAGCACGGCGTTTGGGCGCTGCGCGACGCGGCGCACGTGCTGGAGTCCCTGTTTCTGCTGGTCGGCTTCGTGTTCGCCGGCGATTCCGAAGAGCTTCGATCGGTTCTTCGACTGGCTGCCCAAGCTGCTCACGGTCGCCGTCCTCTACGGCCTCTTGTACCCGATCCGCGTCGAGATCTGGAACCTGTCGCCGACGATCATGTCGGGCGCCGGCTATCCGGCGCCGATCCTCGGCAGCATGGCCAATACCGCGCATCTGATGATCATGGCGGCGATCTATCTGATGCTGTTCCACGGCAACCGGCTGCTCGCGATCGTCGTGGCGGTGCTGATCATCGGCTACACGATCGCGATCTTCCAGGCGCGCACGCTCTACCTGATCCTGTTCGCGGTGTTCGGCTTCATGGGGCTCTACCGGCGCTCGAGCATCGGCAATCTGGTCGCCCTGGTCGCTCTCGCGGCCTTCGCCCTGGCGCTGATCACGCTGGTCGGGCTGCACTTTCAGGGACGGCTCGGCGCCACCTTCGGCGCCGATTTCCTGGTCGCACACTTCCTCGCGATCTTCGGCATCTGCGACCCCAACTTCCAGGGCGTCTGCTCCGCCGCCGAGGGGGTCGACCAGCGTATCCAATGGTGGACCAAGATCTACGACAGCATGATCCACGACCCCTTCAGTCTGCTCCTCGGCCTTGGCTACGGCCTGCCCTTGACCGACTTCCACGGCAGCAGCGGGGCCGAGGTCCGCGAGCCGCACAACTCCTACATCTCGGTGGTCGCCCGCACCGGCATCATCGGCGCCGTCTGCTGGGGCATGATGATGATCGAGCTGCTGCGGCGCTGGCACAACACCTTCGTGCGCTGCCACATGGTCGGCTGGCGTCAGGGTGAGAACCGGCTGATGGTGCTGATGGTGTTCTTCATCTGCACCTGGGTGCTGGCGCTGGGCGAGGACGGCTTCGAGAAGCCGTACAACATCATCCCGTTCTACTTCTTCTGGGGCATCATTCTGCGCCTGAGCCTGCTCCTGGACCGCGGCCTGATCGGACCAGAAGCCGAGCGGCTACATCCCGATCCTTACCAACCATAGACCCGCATCTGGCAGCGCCGCGCGCCGGCCGTATTGACGATGCGGCTGGGTCCGAGCGGTCGATCTCAACCCGCCCAGCTACATCTCGTAGTTGATTTGCCAATGTTACCACAAGATGTTGACCAAGGTCGGAATTTCTGCCTTTCCTAGCCAGCTTTGGAGAACCGCGTCACCGCGATCGGGACGAACATGCTGCGCTCCGCCGAACTCGACCCGATATCGGTCGCGCCCGACCGGGCGGCGCCGCGGCCCAGGCTGCGTGTCCTGCTCAGCGCCTTCGAATGCGCGCCCGGCATCGGTTCGGAGACCGAGGTCGGCTGGCGCTGGGCGGTCGAGATCGGACGGCTCGGCCACGAGGTCGTGGTCCTGACCTGGAGCCGCGACCGGGCGATCCTCGAGGCGGCGCAGGCGGCGGGCATGGTGCCGCGGTCGGTGCGCTTCGACTATGTGATGCCGGCGTGGCTGGAGGCGCTGAGACGACGGGGTCTGCCGCTGCAGCTGGTCCACCTGTCCTGGCAGGCGGCGGCGTACCTCTACGCCCGCGAGCTCACCCGACGCGAGCGCTTCGACCTCGTCCACCACATCACCTACTGCGTGATCCGTCAGCCGAGCTTCATGGGTCGGCTGGCGCTACCCTTCGTGCTCGGACCGGTCGGCGGTGGCGAGACCGCGCCGTTCGCGCTCCGGCGCGGCATGGGGGTGCGCGGCTGGCTGCTCGATCTGATGCGCGACGGGCTCAACCTGATCGCCCGGATCGACCCGATTACCCGGGGCGCGCTCAACGATGCCCGCCTGATCTACGTGTCGAGCCCGGACACCGCGCGGCTGGTCCCCGACCGTCTGCAGGACAAGGTCCGGGTCAAGCTCCAGATCGGAATCGAGGAGCGGGAGATCGTCGCGGCAGCGCCCGGCGACCCGCGCGCCAATGGCGAGCTGCAGCTCCTCTATGTCGGTCGCTGCCTCGCCTGGAAGGGCATGCACCTGGGCCTCGAGGCCTTGGCAAGGCTGCGCGCGCGCGGCTGTCCGGCCCGCCTGAGCATCGCCGGCACCGGCGTCGCCGAGCGCCGCTGGCGGGCGGCGGCACACCGGCTCGGCCTCGACGACGCGGTCGACTGGCTGTCCTGGGTCCCCTACGAGCACATGCCCGAAATCTACCGTCGCCACGATCTGCTGCTGTTCCCGAGCCTGCATGATTCCGGCGGCCATGTCGTGCTCGAGGCGATGGCCCACGGCCTGCCGGTCGTGTGCTTCGATCTCGGCGGCCCCGGCAGCATGGTCGACGCGAGCTCCGGCCGGGTGGTCGCAACCGTCGGGCGATCGCGCGCCGAGGTCGTGGACCGGATGACCGACGCCCTGCAGGAGCTCGCCGACCCTCACCTCCGGCGGCAGCTCGGCCAGAGCGCGCGCAACCGCGTTCAGCACTACGACTGGCGCCGGCAGGTCGCCGCCGTCTACGCCGAGATCGAGGCGGCGGTGATCGATCCGGCCGCCGGCCAGGCTCCCGCCTGACGCCGCCGATCGTTCCTCGCGATCACACAACCATAACATATCACTTGAACTGCGGGCAGACCTCCGGCAGACTATTAAAGAAGGAACCTGAACGGTCGCGGGTCAATCTGGGCTTGTGCGCCGGCGTAGAAAACGGGTGTAAACTGAGGTAGTGTCGAGGTAATCACCGATCGTGGCCGAGTGCGAGCGCATTGTCGCGTCACGATGGCAACGTCCGTTTGAAGTTTGGCAGACGAGCCCGCGGAGTGGCCGCGCAAAAAGAGGCCGCATGAGCGGTCGGAGGGTGAGCCGTGAGCGCGTTCGAGGGATCTGGGATCCCCACCGTCTCGGTGGGGCTGCCGGTTTATAATGGCGCCGACTATGTTGCCGAGGCGATTGAATCGATCCTCAACCAAAGCTTTAGGAATTTCGAGCTCCTGATTCAGGACAACGCATCCACCGACGCCACCGGCGAGATCTGCCGGGGCTATGCGGCCGCGGACCCCAGGGTCAGTTACGTCCGCAATCCGCAGAACGTTGGTGCCGCGTCCAACTATAATCTGGTCTTCCAGCGCGCGCGCGGCCACTACTTCAAGTGGGCGGCGCATGATGACGTGTGTACCCCGGATTTCCTCGAGCGGTGCGTCGAGGTGCTCGACCGCGATGCCGCCGTCGTGCTCTGCTGCGGTCAGACCCAGCTGATCAACGATGACGGCTCGCCAGTCGGTTATGACCGGGAGAAGATGTGCTACGTCACCAGGTACGGCGAGCGCGTCGGGCAGATCGATCCCCAGCATCGGGCCGAGGGCGCACGTCCGGCGGGCCGCTTCTGGGACGTGCTGGTGCGGACCATGCGCACCTTCGAGATCTTCGGCGTGATCCGCTCGGAGGTCCTGCGCAGGACCCGTCTGCACGGTGGCTACTACGGCTCGGACAAGGTGCTGCTGGCGGAGCTCAGCCTCCTCGGCCGCTTCCATCTCCTGCCGGAGGTGCTGCTGTACCGGCGTTGTCACCGCGCCCAGTCGAGCAACCTCGCGCTGACCGAGAAGAGCAGCTGGATCGGCGGCGGCAAGCGGGAGGGCTGGCTGACGCTACGGCTGCGCAAGGTGATCCCGGGCTACGTCGAGGTGGTTCGCAGCGCGCCGATCGCGCTCGCGGACAAGATCGTGTGCTACAGCGCGATCGTCTACCGCCTGGTCGCCCCCCAGACCTGGATCAAGCAGTTCCTGCCGGGGCGCTATACCGAGACCTGATCTCGCTCGGCGGTCCGATGCCGGCAGCTTGCGCGGCTCACGGCTCCGGGATCTCGAGGACCATGCCGTCGTAGGCCGGCTCGACGCCCATGGGCAGGCGACGCTGCAGGTCCCAGTAGTCGAGCTCGTGGTTCATGTGGGTGAGCACCGCCCGGCGCGGCCGGATCAGGGCGATCCAGGCGAGCGTCTGCTCGAGATGGGCGTGGCTCGGATGGGGCCGTTCGCGCAGGCAGTCGACCAGCCAGACCTCGACGCCGGCGAGCGCTGCGAGCGCCGCCTCGGGCAGGCCGTTGACGTCCGGCGAGTAGGCGAAGGCGCCGATCCGAAAGCCCCAGCTCGGCAGCCGGCCGTGATGCTGCTCGAACGGCTGGACCGTGAGCTCGCCGGCCGCGAACGGACCCTCGATCGCGATCGGCGTCAGCGCCGGCCGCCACCAGCCCTTGTCCGGCTCCGGCGCCAGGAAGGCATAGCCGAAGCGCTCGCGGATGCGGGTGAGCACGGCGGTGTCGCCATAGGCGTCGATCGCCCGGTCCATCAGGAAATTGAGGGCGCGCACGTCGTCGATGCCGTTGATGTGGTCGGCATGGGCGTGGGTGTAGAGGATCGCGTCCAGGCGGTCGACGCCGGCATCCAGGCACTGGCAGCGCAGATCGGGCGGCGTGTCCACCAGCACCCGGGTGGCGCCACGATCGATCAGGATCGCGCAGCGCCGGCGGCGATTGCGGGGCTCGGCGGAGGTGCAGACCGGACAGCGGCAGCCGATCACCGGCACGCCGCTCGACGTGCCACAGCCGAGCACCGTCACCCGCATGCGGCGCCGGCGGGTGGTCGAGCCTTGGCAAACAGCCGGAAAAAGTTCTCGGTGGTCGCGCGTTCGACCTCGCCGACCGGGATGGCCTTGATCTCGGCGAGCCTGGCGGCGATCGCCGCGACATGGGCGGGCTCGTTGCGCTGGCCGCGGAACGGCTCCGGCGCGAGGTAGGGCGCATCGGTCTCGAGCAGCAGGCGCTCGAGCGGCAGCTCGCGCACGGTCGCGCGCAGCTCGTCGGAGCGCCGGAAGGTGAGGATGCCCGCCGATGCCGAGGTAGAGCCCGAGCTCGACCGCCTGCCGGCCGAGCTCCGGGCTCGAGCTGTAGCAGTGGATCACGCCGGTGAACCGCCCGGCCGCCATGGCGGCGCGCAGGATCGCGATGGTGTCCTGATCGGCATCGCGGGTATGCACGATCAGCGGCAGGCCGCTCGCCCGCGCGGCCCCGATGTGGGCTTCGAAGACCCGCGCCTGCACGTCCTTGGGCGCGTGCTCGTAGAAGTAGTCGAGGCCGCTCTCACCGATGCCGATCACCTTCGGATGATCGACCTGGGCGAGCAGGGGCGCCGGGCCCTCGATCGTCTCCTTGGCCGCCCGATGCGGATGCACCCCGACCGAGCAATAGACCCCGGGATTGGCGTCCGCGAGTGCCAGCACCCGATCGAAGGTGCCGAGCCGGGTGCCGATGGTCTGGATCACCTCGACGCCGGCCGCCCGCGCGCGCTCGAGCACGGCCTCGCCCTCCTGGGCGAGCGCCGGGAAATCCAGGTGGCAGTGGCTATCGACCAGCATCGCCGCCCTGACGCGTTTCGATCGGCATCGTGGCAACCACCTCGACGCGGCGCGGGAACACGCCCTTGGGTTGCGGCAGCAAGGTGCCGGCGGTCAACGCTCCCCCCGGGCCGCGATAGCTTGCAAATGTGCGCGCATTCTTGGGCACCGCCAGCTGATCGAGAATCCGCGCCGAGGCTTCGGGAACGAACGCGAGCGTCAGCAAAGCGAGCTTCCGGATCGTCTCGGCGAGGACGTGGAGGACGGTTCCCAACCGCTCGGGATCGCTCTTGCGCAGCGTCCACGGCGCCTGCGCGTCGACATAGCGGTTGGCTGCGCTCACGACCTCGAAGATCGCTTCGAGCGCCCGGCTCAACGCCTGGACCGCCATCTCCGTGCGCACCCGGTCGAGCAAGGCCTCGGCCACGCCGAGCAGGTCATTGTCGTCGTCCGTGAGGTCGGCCGGCGCCGGCAGCCGGCCTTCGCTGTAGCGCTGGATCATCGACAGCACGCGCTGCACCAGGTTGCCATAGTCGTTCGCGAGATCATCGTTCATCCGGTTGATCATCGCGCTCCGCGAAAAGTCGCCGTCGTTGCCGAACGGCACCTCGCGCAGCAGGAAATAGCGGGTCTGGTCGAGTCCGAAGTCATGGATCAGCTGCAGCGGCTCGACCGCGTTGCCGAGCGACTTCGACATCTTCTGGCCTTCGATCGTCCACCAGCCGTGGGCGAAGATGCGCCTGGGCGGCTCGAGCCCGGCGGCGAGCAGGAAGGCCGGCCAGTAGACCGCGTGGAAGCGCAGGATGTCCTTGCCGACCACGTGCACGTCGGCCGGCCAGAAGTGCTGGAACAGCTCGCCGTCGATGTCCGGATAGCCGAGCGCGGTCATGTAGTTGGTGAGCGCGTCCAGCCAGACGTAGATGACGTGGTCGGGATCGTCCGGCACCGGGATGCCCCAGCGGAAGCTGGTGCGCGAGACCGAGAGGTCCAAAAGGCCACCCTTGACGAAGCTGATCACCTCGTTGCGGCGCGCGGCCGGCAGGATGAAGTCCGGGTGCTCCTCGTAGAACCGGAGCAGCGGCTCCTGCCAGCTGGCGAGGCGAAAGAAGTAGCTTGGCTCCTCGACCCATTCGACCGGCGCGCCGGTCGGCGCCAGGCCGCCGTCCAGCTCGCTCTCGGCGTAGAACGACTCGTCGCGCACCGAGTACCAGCCGGCGTAGGTGCCGAGGTAGATCTGGTCGCGGCGCACCAGCTCGCGCCAGAGCGCCTGGACGCCCGCCTTGTGGCGGGCCTCGGTGGTCCGGATGAAGTCGTCGTTGGTGATCTGCATGTGGCGCGCCAAGTCGCGGAACCGCCCCGCGACCTGGTCGGTGAAGGCCTGCGGCTCGACGCCGGCGACGGCCGCCGCCTTCTCGACCTTCTGGCCGTGCTCGTCGGTGCCGGTCAGGAACCAGACCCGGCGTCCGTCCAGGCGGGCGAAGCGCGCGATCGTGTCGCAGGCGAGCGTCGTGTAGGCGTGCCCGATGTGCGGCACGTCGTTGACGTAGTAGATCGGCGTGGTGACGTAGAACGCGTCAGCCGAGCACATCGAGGGCTCCGAGGGATGCGCCGCCGGTGCCGAACTCGTCCGGATCCGGACCCGGCGCCAACAGGGTGAGGATGTGGAGGAGCGCCTGAGCGCGGTCAAGGTTCAGACCGTCGACGGCAGCCGCCAACTGGCCGGTCTTCTCCCACAGCGTCGCCCAGCGATCAAGGGGGCGCCTCCGGGCCAGCCGCTCGAGCGCCGCCGGCTCGGCCGCGAACAGCGCCGGCCCGAGGCGTCCGACGCCGCGCGCGACGATCCGGCCGAGCAACTCCTGGATCAAGCCGAGCGGGCTGGCGAAGCCGCGCTGCTCGGCGTGGCGCGCGAGAGCGACCGCCAGATCGGGCAGCGCCGGGCGGTCCCCGGCGGCGCCGTCCAGACCCTCGGCGAGACGCCGATACAAGGGCAGCCAGTCCTCGCCGACCAGCTCCAGCGCCCGGCCGAGGCTGCCGCGCGCGAGCAGCGCAATGGCGCCCCGTTGCTCGGCGCCGAGCCCTGGCGCCCAGCGCCCCAGACGATCGATCACCAGCGCATCCGATAGCCGCGCGAGCGGCAGCTTGGCGCAGCGTGAGCGGATGGTGGCGGTGACCTGGGCCGGCCGATGGCTGATCAGGAGCAGGACCGCCGCTGCCGGCGGCTCCTCGAGCGACTTGAGGAGGGCGTTGGCGGCGTTGCGGTTGAGCCGCTCGGCGCCGTCGATCACGACCAGGCGATAGCCGCCCATCGCCGCGGTCGCGTGCAGGGCCTGGGTCGCGGCGCGCACCAGGGCGACCGGGATCTCGGATTTGACCCGCCCGGTCCTGGGGTCGCGCTCAGGCTCGATCACGGTCAGATCGGGATGGGCGCCCTGGGCGACCTGGCGAAAGACCGGGTGATCCGGGCGGAGGCCGAGCGCCGGATCGACCGCCGCGGGTCCGGCGAGCAAGGCACGCGCGAACCGGTAGGCAAGGGTCGCCTTGCCAATCCCCTCCGGGCCGCTGAGCAGCCAGCCATGCGGCAGGCGGCCGGAGCGGAGCGCCCGGCCGAGAATCGCCAGCGCCGCGTCCTGACCGAGCAGGTCCGGGTTGGCGCGCGGCTCGGGTGGTCCGTCCGAGATCTCCATCCAGCTCTCACCCCGGGCCGGCAAGATCGAGGCCGAAGCGCTCGTGCACGGCGGCCCGAACGCGGTTCGCGACCTCGGCCTCCGACGGCACGGCGTCGATCACCCTACAGCGTTCGGGCTCGGCCTGCGCGATCGACAGGAACCCCGCGCGCACGCGCTCGTGATAGGCCGGGTCCATCCGCTCGAAGCGGTTGGCGCCGGCGCCCGCCCGGCGCCGCGCCAGGCCGGTCGGCGCGGGCAGGTCCAGGATCAGCGTGAGATCGGGACGGAGCTCGCCGAAGATGGTGCGGTGCAGCTGGTCGATCAGCGCCAGCCCGAGCGCGCCCGCGACGCCCTGATAGACCCGGGTCGAATTCGATGAAACGGTCGCAAACGACCCAGCGGCCGGCGGCCAGGGCCGGCTCGATCACCCGGATCACGTGATCGTGGCGCGCGGCCAGCAGCAGCAGGGCCTCGCTCAAGGGCGACCAGCGGTTCGCCGCGCCGTCGATCAACAGCGCGCGGATCGCCTCGGCGCCGGGCGTCCCACCCGGTTCGCGGGTCGCGACCACGGCCAAGCCGGCGCCCCGGAGCGCGGCTTCGAGCTGCTTGATCTGGGTCGACTTGCCGGCGCCCTCGCCGCCTTCGAAGGTGATCAGCCGCCCCCGCGGCGTCATTCGCCGGCGAGCGGACGCCGGAGCGGCCGCACTCGGCGGGCGATCACGACGGCCCCCAGATCAGATAGCCGAGCGCGCTGGTCACCCGGCCGAACAGATTGGCGGCATTCACCGTCTCGCCGGCGACCAGCGGCAGCTGCCTCGGCTCGATGCCGGGGGCCGCGATCTCGAGCTCGGCGAGCTTGGCGCCCTCGGCGACCGGCGCCGGCACCGGGCCGTCGTAAGCCACCTTGACCTCGAGCGCGTGGCGACCCTCTGCGGTCAGGGACACGACCACGTCCTGCTGGAGCACCAGGGGTACGCGGTCGTGATTGCCGAGCCAGACGTCGGCCTGCTCGACCGTCTGACCCGCAGAGAACAGCTGATAGTTCTTGAACTCGCGATAGCCGTACTCGAGCAACCGCTCGCCCTCGCGCGCGCGCTGCCCCGCCCGCTCGAGCCCCGCGAGCACGAACACCACCCGCCGTCCGTCGCGCACCGCGGACGCGGTCAGACCGTACCCGGCGTTGTCGGTGTGGCCGGTCTTCAGGCCGTCGACGCCGAAATCCCGATGGAGCAGCGGATTCCGCGAATACTGGCGAATGCCGTTGTAGGTGTACTCCTTCTGGCTGAAGATCGGGTAGTATTCGGGAAAGCGCTCGATGATCAGCGTCGCCAGGGTCGCGAGGTCGCGGACGCTCATCAGGTGCTCGGGATCGGGCCAACCGCTGGCGTTCTTGAAGGTCGAGTGGGTCAGGCCGATCTCGTGAGCCCGCTTGGTCATCATCTCGGCGAAGGCGTCCTCGCTGCCGCCGAGCGCTTCCGCGACCACGATGCAGGCGTCGTTGCCGGAATCGATCAGGATGCCGTGGAGGAGATCCTCGACCCGCACCCGCGAGCCGACCTCGACGAACATCTTCGATCCGCCCTTGCGCCAGGCCTTCTCGCTCACCGGCAAGGTGTCGTCGGGCTTGAGGCGGCCGTCCTTCAAGCGCTCGAAGACCATGAACGCGGTCATCAGCTTGCTCATCGAGGCCGGCGGCAAGGGCTCGTCCGGGTCCTTGGCGAACAGCACCTGATGCGATTGCAGATCGACCATGATCGCCGCTTTGGCGGGCGTATCGAAGGTGCTCGCCCGCGCGGCCAGCGCGCCTGGCGCCAGGACGATCAGGGCCGCCAGGATCAGGCGGCGGCCGAGCAACACACTCGTCGACATGATTCCCTCTCGGCTAGGACCGCTATGGGCCAACGGAACGGATGGTGGCGCCACCTTCAGCAACTGGCCGGGCCCAGAGCCTCGGGCCCGACCACGAAGGCACCCGAATAGCCACTCTGCTTGAGCCGATCCAGCGTCGCCGCGACGGCTCCGGAATCGACGATCGGCCCGAGGCGAACCCGGGTCAGCCGGCCGCGGCTCGCCCGGTCGGCGGTGACGGGCATCAGGGTCACGCCCTGAAGCTGCGTCACCGCACGCGCCGCGCGCTCGGGCTCCGCGAACGCACCGATCTGGATGAAGCGACCGCCACAGGTCGCGGCCTCCGCGGAGGCGATCAGGGCGGTGGACAGGCTCGGTGGGGTGGCCTCCGCGACCACCGTGGACGGTGGTGGCGAAGGCGGCGCCTGCGGCGCGCGTCGTGCATAGTGCCGCGTCGGTTGGGGCGGCGCGCCGTTGGCGTCGGCGAGGCCCACGAACTGGACGCGCACGCGCGCGATACCCTGGCGCTCGAAGCCGAGCTCGCGCGCCGCCTCCTGCGAGAGATCGATCAGCCGGTCGCCGACGAACGGCCCGCGATCGTTGACCCGCAGCTCGACCTGGCGCTGATTGGCGAGATTGGTCACCCGCACGATGCTCGGCAGCGGCAAGGTCGGGTGCGCCGCCGTCAGCTCGTGCCGGTCGAAGACCTCGCCATTGGCGGTCGACTGGCCATGGAACTGGCGGCCGTACCAGGAGGCGATCCCGACCTGGTCGTAGTCGGGGTCGAACTCCGGATAGTACCAGCGGCCGGCGATCTGATAGGGCCGGCCGAGCTTGTAGACCCCCTCGGGCGCGGGCGACCCGCAGCTCGCGAGGCCGAGGACGAGGGCGCCGAGCAGTCCGAGCAGCGTCAGCCTGGCTGCGCCCTGGCGCACGGCCGCCATCGGAGCGCTCTTGGCCAGCTCGCTCGATCCGTCAGCCACGGCCGATCAGATCCGCGAGCTCGCCCACGGTCAGGGCAAAATAGGTCGAGCGGTTCCAGGCCATCAAGACCCGGAAATTGTCGTAGACGAGATAGGCCGGGCCCTGCCCCTCGTCGGGGCGCAGCAGCGACGCGCTCAGGCTCGCCATCGGCAGATTGGCGCCATTGCTGCGGCGGACGCCGAGCGCCTGCCATTCCGGCAGCGGCTTGCGCAGCTGCAGGCCGGCAAGATCACCGTCGATGGTTGGCGGCAGGCTGACCTTGCGACCCCATGTGTAGCGATCGTTCCAGCCGGCCTTGGCGAGATAGTTGGCGATCGAGGCGAACACGTCGGGCAGGCTGGTCCAGATGTCGCGCCGGCCGTCGTGATCGTAGTCGACCGCGTAGGCGTGATAGCTCGACGGCATGAACTGGCTCTGGCCCATGGCGCCGGCCCAGGAGCCGGTCATGGCGGCGGCCGTGACGTCGCCGTGGTCGACGATCTTGAGCGCCTGCAGCAGCTCGCCGCGGAAGAACGCGGCGCGGCGCCCGTCGTAGGCGAGCGTGGCCAGCGCGCCGATCACCGGGAACTCGCCATGGTAGGCGCCGTAGGTGCTCTCGACGCCCCAGAGCGCGACGATCAGCGGCGCCTGCACGCCATAGTCCCGGGCGACCCGCTCGAGCAGGCCCTTGTGCTCACGGTACAGCTGGCGGCCGCGCTCGATCCGGCTGTCCGACAGCACCCGTTGATTGTACTCCTGGAACGTGAGCCGGCCTTCGGGCTGGCGCTGGTCGAGCTCGACCACCCGCGCGATCGGCGCCAGGCCGGCGAGCGCCGTATCGAGGGTCGCGGGCGTGATGCCCTGCGCCACGGCGTCCTGGCGCAGCCCGTCCAGCCAGCTGTCGAACGACTGGGTGTCGGCCAGCGCCGGCGACGCCAACCAAACCAAGATCAGGGCGACGATCGGGCCCAACCGGCGCCCGTTCGCTCTCGCCTGCAGCGGCATGATGCTTTGGCCCCTGCCTTTGCTGCACCCGCGGCGTAACCAACCGTGGGTAGCATAAACCAAGGTTGGCAGCCCGAACAAGCAGGATTTGCGCCGCGTTGCCCTGCTACCCATGGGCGATTCGATCGCGGCGCTTCATCCGGCCCGGTGCCCGCCCTGGGCCCATTGCGCGAGCTTGCCCAGCAGGCGCGCGCGATCGATCGGCTTGGTGACGTAGTCGTTCATGCCCGCGTCCAGGCAGCGCTGCTCGTCGCCGGGCCAGGCATTGGCGGTGATCGCGATCACCGGCACCCCGGCCCGGTCGGGGGCCAGCCGGCGGATCCGACGGGTCGCCTCCAGCCCGTCGACGCCGGGCATCTGGACGTCCATCAGGACCAGATCGTAGTCCTTGCCGCGCAGGGTCTCGACCGCCGCGGCGCCATCGTTGACCACGTCGATCTGGTGGCCCGCCTTCTCGAGCATCAGGGCGGTCAGCCGGCAGTTCACCGGATTGTCGTCGGCCAGCAGGATCCGGAGGCCGGCAGCCCGCCGCTCGGACATGCTGTGGACCGTGATCAGCCCGGACGCGCCGGCCTCGGCACCGGCCGCAGCCGGCTCGCCGCGCAGCTGGAGCAGGCATTCGAGCAGGGTCTGGGCGGTCACCGGCTTGGGCAGATAGGCCGCGAAGCCGATCTCCTTGACCCGGGCGGCATCGCCGCGCAGGCCGGACGAGGCGATCATCACCAGCTCGGTCGAACGCAGCCGGGGATCGGCTTTGATCCGCCGGCCGAGCTCCTCACCGCTCAGGTCGGGCAGCGAGCGGTCGATCAGGGCGATCTCGATCGGTCTGTCCTGACTCTGCGCCTGGTTCAGGGCGGCCAGAGCGGCCGCGGCCGAATCCACCACCGCCGCCGCGATGCCCCAGCTCTGGGTCCGCCGTTGCAGCATCGTGCGCGTGGTCGGCGTGCCATCGACGATCAAAAGGCGCGTGCCGGCGATCTCGGCCGCCGACGGCGTCGGACCGGGGCGGGCCTCGGGGGTCCTGGCGAGCGCCAGCTCGAGATCGAACACGGTGCCCTCGCCCGGCCGGCTCGAGAGACGGATCTCGCCGCCCATCAGGCCGACCAGACGCTTGCAGATGGTGAGCCCGAGACCGCTGCCGCCATAGAGGCGCGGCACCGAGGGGTCGGCCTGGGCATAGGCGGCGAACAGACCGCCCTGGAGATGCTCCGGGATGCCCATGCCGGTGTCACGCACGGCGACGCCCACGCGCAGCTCCGATGGCCGATCGGCGACCAGACGAACCGCCAGGCCGACCTCGCCGGCCGCCGTGAACTTGATCGCATTGCCGAGCAGATTGAGGCAGATCTGGCGGATCCGGCCCGGATCGCCCCGAAGCGCGGTCGGCACGTCCGGATCGATCAGGAGGGTGAGCGTGAGGTCTTTGGCGCGCGCCCGCGGCGTCACGATTGCGATCACCCGCTCGAGCAGGGTGCGCAGGTCGAAATCGATGCTGTCGAGCTCCAGGCGGCCCGCCTCGATCCGCGACAGGTCGAGAATGTCGTTGATGATCGTGAGCAGAGCCTGGCCGGAATCGTGCACCGCCTCAACGAAGCCGCGCTGCTCGTCCGAGAGCGGCGTCTCGAGCAGCAGCCGCGTCATCCCGATGACGCCGTTCATAGGCTCGCGGATCTCATGGCTCATGGTCGCGAAGAAGACCGACTTCGCCTCGTTGGCGTGCTCCGCCGCACAGGCCTGGAGCCGCCACCGCTCGAGCTCGTGGCGGAGCGTCGCCGCATCGCCGGGCAGCTGCGCCGCGGCTCCCTGCAAGTCCGCTTCCGTCGGACCGTCGACCGGCATGATCTCGTGATCTCCCGCCACCGCGATGATCTGGGATGGTCCTTGTTTCCCTAAAATTTCGTTAACGCAACCGTGCGCAACCACTCTCGCGCGCATTCCGTGTTGCTGGCGATGGTGGGCGGAAGACGGCGGCGCCGTCGAAGGATCTTGACTTTGGGAGCAATTTCCTATATTTATCGCCTCGCCTCGTCAGGCTCCATCCCCCCAGGCTCCATCGAAAATCTCCGCCCTCGCCCGCAGCTTCTCAGAGGGAAACCACAGCCATGATTGCTCTCCCCGTCGCCGGGGCCCGGCGCGCCGGGTCGCGCGCCAACGACTGGCGCCAAGCGGCCGAGCTGCTCGCACGCGGTCTGCCGGTGACCACGGTCGCCCGCAGGATCGGGTGCTCGCGCAGCCAGCTGTCGCGCAAGCGCAACCACGACCCGGTCTTTGGGCGCTGGATCGAAGAGCTCAAGGCCCCCGACCGTGAATCCGAGCGCGACCGGATCGGCGACCTGCGCCTCGCTCTGCACGCCGCGATCGAGACCGAGGTCAAGAAGGGCAATGTCCGCGTGGTCCTCTGGCTCGCCGACCGCCTGAAGCTGATCACGCCACCGAGCGAGCGGACGCCTGAGCAGGAGCTCCGCGCGATTCTGGGCGGCCTCAGCCCGGACGAGCTACGCGAGTTCGAGAGCCTGCGCGACGCCCCGTGACGTGGGCTCGACGTCTGGCCGGCTCAGGACGGCGAGGCGGCCGGGGGCGCCAGGATCAGGTGCAGCCCGGTCTCGAAGTAGAGCGTCAGGCCATTGTCGAACCTGACGAACTGGAACCCCGAGACATTGTCGCCGGCGGCGGTGACATGGGCGCCGGCCTGGCCGTCGGCGACCACCAGCCGATCGGTCCGAATCGCCAGGCTGCGAAAGCCCGAATCGTTGAAGAAGACGATCTCGCGGTTGGCGTCGGCGACCAGATCGGCGAGCGTCAGCTCGGCCTCGGCCGCCGCCTCCTCGGGCGGCGGGCCGGCCGGCGGCCGGCCCGCGGCCGCGCGCGGCGCCTCGGCCTCCGAGCGGGTCGTCCGTGCCAACTTGCTCTCGTCGCTTACCATGGTCGCTCAAACAGGATGCCAAACTCCATGTTTCCTTAACGTTAATCCACCATGCTGACAAGCTATGGCCGGCGTTCGCCCGGCCTCGATTTCCTAACCTCTGACATTAGTATACGACGATAATATATTCATTTCACTTATAAATGATCCAGCAACGCGACTGTCGCAGCGATGTCTTGGGGTACGTCCGGAGTCGTCCCGCAGCGCGCTACGGGCGATGCTTGCGCCCGACAAGGCTTCCTTAAGGCCCCACCGGTAACCTTACACCCAGCGCTCGACCGACCAGACCGGAACCAAGGTCGCGGCGGGCGCACTCGGGTCGTGCGCGCCGCCCAAGACGGCGCCAGGTGGGAAACGTCCAATGCTTCGTTGCTGGCCGCAGGCGAGCTGCGCTCGCCTTTTCATCTCCATGAGTTCGCTGCTCGCCGTCCTCGCCGGCGTCGCCCTGCCAGCGCCGGCGCTCGCCGTCTCGTCAGCCAACAATCAGGACGGCCTGCAGGCCGTCTACGCCATCGGGGCGACCCGGCCACTGCTCGAAACGCCCGTCCAGGGCGACCGGCTGTGGCTGGACGAGCACCTCACCCACGACCCCGCCGGGCAGACCGGCGGCGAACTCGCGCTCTACTACCGCCCCCACGTGCTGGACCAGAATCTGACCCTGGCCGTGAGCGGCAGCGTCGAGAACCACGGGCTCCAGGACTCTCAGCGCTTCGGCATCGGCACCTCGGTACGCTCGGACCGGTTCGAGCTCGGGACCACGCTGTTCGATGACGTGCCCCGCTCGGCCAGCGCCCGCGGCGGCGTGCCGGATCGCCGGCTCGACGGCTACGGCATCGCGCTCGGCGCCCGCCTCCGCGAGCTGCCCTGGGCCTGGATCCGGGCCACGAGGCAATGGCAGGTCCCGTTCGGCAGCGAGGACGTCGCGGTCAGCGACCGCTTGAGCCTGCAGCTCGGGCCGTTCGCGCCGCTCGAGGTCGAGACCGGCACCGCCGGCGAGGGCGACCAGCGGTCCTGGTTCGCGCAGCTGCGCTTTCGGATCGAGCTCGGCGGGGACTAGGAGTCGTCCGGGTCGTGGCGCTGCTCAGCCGGCCTCGGCCAGCAGCCAGGGCGGGTGGACGAACGCCGCCGCGTGCACCGCGGCCGTGTAGCAGCGCAGGCCCGCCGGGCACGGCCGCGCCGCCAGCTCGGTGGCGCTCAGCCGCCGCTTGACCGGGTCGTCGCAGCCCCAGGCGAACACGAACGGCCCACCGAGATAAACCGGCACGGAGCTCAGGATGAAGCTCGTGTCGACGAACACCCGGGCGAGCCGCTCGCGGCAGGCGCGGAAGCGCTCGGGCTCGGTGACCGGGTTGCCGCTCTGCCCGACCAGGATGCCGCCCGGCCGGAGCCGCGCCCGGCAATCGGCGTAGAAGGCCTCCGTGAACAAGGCCTCGCCAGCGCCCATCGGATCGGTGGTGTCGAGGATGATCACGTCGAACCGGCGATCGGTCCTGGCGACGAACGCGACCCCGTCGGTGAACAGCAGCTCGGCGCGCGGATCGTCGAACGCGCCCTGATGGATGGCCGGCAGCCAGGTCCTCGCAATCTCGACCACCACCGGATCGAGCTCGACCAGCGTCACACGCGTCACCGCCGCATGCTTGAGCGCCTCCTCGAGCGCGCCACCGTCGCCGCCGCCGATGATCAGCACGTCCCGGGCGGCGCCGTGGGCCAAGATCGGCACGTGGGTCATCATCTCGTGATAGATGAACTCGTCGCGCTCGCTCGCCTGGACGACGCCGTCCAGGACCAGCACCCGGCCAAGGGTCGGATTCTCGAAGATCAGCACCTCCTGCAGACCGGTGTGCTGCTGCACCAGGACGCGCTCCATCGCCATCCGCTGGCGCCAGTGCGGATGGTAGGCCTCCTCGAACCAGGCCATCAGACCCGGTCCGTCACAGGAGACCGCGCAAGTGCTCGGAGATCGCGATCCGACGGGCGTTGAAGGCGTGCTTCAGGATCGGCACGACCCGGTGCGGCGCCGCCGACCCGCACATGAAGACGTCGATCGCGGCGTAGCCACGCTCGGGCCAGGTGTGGATCGAGATGTGCGATTCCGCCAGCATCGCGACCCCCGACACGCCGCCACTCGGTGCGAACGCGTGCAGGTGCAGATGCAGCAAGGTCGCGCCCGCCGCCTTGATCGCGCGCCTGAGCGCCAGCTCGATCACGCCGGCATCGTCGAGATACTCGGCCTCCCAGAGGTCGATGATCAGATGGCTGCCGGCGTAGCGCAGACCGTCGCGCTCGATGAAATGATCACCTGGGAAGTGATCGTCCGGGTCGCGCTCCGCGACCGCCTTACCCACTTGGACCTCGACCTCGACTCCGGCGTTGCTCGCCTTGGCCTCGACGTCCACCCCAATTTGGGCAAGAGAGTGCCTGGTCATCGCTCTCCCCCACAAACCAGCAGTGTACCCGAAAGTTTGGAACGCAGCGATATGCCGCTTCACCGCTTGGTATGCAAGGGCGAATTGAGATTTTGTTTTGCACGCGCCGGCCCTCCCCGGCAGCTCGATTGTCGGGGTGCGGCAGGTGATCTCACCTCCCTCTCTGTCGATCAGCGTGACCCGGTGAGGCCGAAATCCTGGCACTTGCGCCAGATCTTGGCCGCGGTGTGCGGCATCGGCATGTGGGCGACGCCGAGGTGGGCGAAGGCGTCCACGACCGCGTTCGAAAAGGCGGAAACGCCGCCGACGTTCGGGCTTTCGCCGACGCCTTTGGCGCCGATCGGATGGTGCGGCGAGGGCGTGACCGTGAAGTCGGTCTCCCAGACCGGCGTCTCGACCGCGGTCGGCAGGAAGTAGTCGATGAACGTCGCGCCCTGGATGTTGCCGAGGTGGTCGTAGGCGATCTCCTGGCCCATCGCGATCCCGAACGCCTCGGTCAGGCCGCCGTGGACCTGGCCCTCGATCACCATCGGGTTGATCCGCGTGCCGCAGTCGTCGAGCGCGTAGAAGCGCCGGACCTTGGCTTCCCCCGTCTCCTTGTCGAGGTCGATGACGCAGATGTAGGCCCCGAACGGATAGGTCATGTTCGGCGGATCGTAGTAGTCGACCGCCTCGAGCCCCGGCTCCATCCCTTCCGGCACCCCGTGATACGCCGCCCAGGCGATTTCCTTCATGGTCAGGACTTTTCCCGGGCAGGCCCTTGACCTGGAAGCGGTCGATGTCCCAGTCGAGGTCGTCCTCGGCGACCTCGAGCACATGGGCGGCGATCTTTTGGGCCTTGGCCCGGATTTTTCGCCCGACGCGCGCGGCGGCGGCGCCGGCCACCGGGGTCGAGCGCGAGCCGTAGGTGCCGAGCCCGTAGGGGGCGGTATCCGTGTTGCCCTCCTCGATCTCGATCAGCTCCGAGGGGATGCCGATCTCGGTCGCGAGGATCTGGGCGTAGGTGGTCTCGTGGCCCTGGCCCTGGCTCTTGGTGCCGAGCCGTGCGATCGCGCTGCCGGTCGGATGGACCCGGATCTCGCAGCTGTCGAACATGCCGACGCCCAGGATGTCGCAGTTGCGGGTCGGCCCGGCG
The DNA here is from genome assembly GCA_963757395.1 of uncultured Alphaproteobacteria bacterium. Taxonomy (GTDB): domain Bacteria; phylum Pseudomonadota; class Alphaproteobacteria; order Geminicoccales; family Geminicoccaceae; genus DATAOG01. Next base: position 142,054 of record CAVWRK010000012.1, on the reverse strand, counting down.
CCGACGATCTCGGTGAAGAAGCTGACGCCGATCCCCATCAGTTCGCCGGCTTTCCGCTTTTCCGCCTGCTCGCGGCGCAGACCCTCATAGTCGACCGCGGCCATCGCCTTGCGCATCGCCGTCACGTAGTCGCCGGAATCGTATTCCCACCCCAAGGCCGACTGATAGGGAAACTGCTCGGCCTTGATGAAGTTCTTGAGGCGCAGCTCGGCCGGGTCGATCTGGAGCTTGTGCGCCAGCACGTCGACCATGCGCTCGATCAGATAGGACGCCTCGGTGACCCGGAACGAGCAGCGGTAGGCGACCCCGCCCGGCGCCTTGTTGGTGTAGACCCCGTCGACCGTCACATGGGCGGCCGGGATGTCGTAGGACCCGGTCACGATGTGGAAAAATCCGGCCGGGTATTTGGTCGGATCGGCGCAGGCGTCGAACGCGCCGTGATCGGCCAGCACGTGGCAGCGCAGGCCGGTGATCCGGCCGTCCCTGGTCGCCGCCAGCTCGCCGGTCATGTGGTAGTCGCGGGCGAACGCGGTCGCCGAGAGGTTCTCGATCCGGTCCTCGATCCACTTGACCGGGACGCCGAGCACGATCGAGGCGACGATCGCGCAGACGTAGCCCGGATAGACGCCGACCTTGTTGCCGAAGCCGCCGCCGATGTCGGGCGCGATCACGTGGATCTTGGCTTCCGGGATGCCGGAGAGGATCGAGCCGACCGTGCGCACGACGTGCGGCGCCTGGAAGGTGCCGTAGACCGTGAGCTCGCCCCGGATCTTGTCCATCGAGGCGACGCAGCCGCAGGTCTCGAGCGGACAGGGGTGCACGCGCTGGTACGAGACCAGCTCCTTGACCGTGACCTCGGCGTCCGCGAAGGCGCGCTCGGTCGCCGCCTGATCGCCGACCTCCCAGGTGAAGATGTGGTTGTGGTGCTTGCGCGCGCCGTGCGCGCCCGCGGTCTTGCCCTCGAGGTCCTCGCGCAGCACCGGCGCGTCCGGCGCCGAGCGCCTGGAACGGGTCGACCAGCGCCGGCAGCTCCTCGTAGTCGACCTCGACCAGCTCGACCGCATCGGCCGCGATGTAGCGGTCCTCGGCGACCACGAAGGCGATCTCCTGGTTCTGGAACAGGACCTTGGTGTCGGCGAGCACCGCCTGGACGTCGCCGGCGAGCGTCGGCATGTAGTGCAGATTGAGCGGCTTCAGGTCGTCCGCGAGCAGGATCGCCACCACGCCCGGCAGCGCCTTGGCTTTGCTCGTGTCGACCGATTTGATCCGGGCGTGGCCGTACTGCGAGCGCACGAAGTCGCCGAACAGCATGCCCGGCAGCTTCAGGTCGTCGACGTAGTTGCCCTTGCCCTGGATGAAGCGCACGTCCTCCTTGCGCTTGCGCGCGCTGCCGATGCCGCCGAGCGTCGCCTCGCGCTGCTCCTGGGTCAGGGTCGCGGGATCGGTAGCCATCCCATCGGTAGCCATTATTGGGCGGCCTCCTTGGCCTGCGGCAAGCTTGTCGGCGGCGTAGCGGACCGCCTTGACGATGTTCTGATAGCCGGTGCAGCGGCAGAGATTGCCCGACAGACCCATCCGGATCTCGTCGTCCGTGGGATCGGGGTTCTCCTGCAGCAGCCGGTAGCTGCGCATGATCATGCCCGGCGTGCAGAAGCCGCACTGGAGCCCGTGCTCCTGCATGAAGCCCTCCTGGAGCGCGTGCAGGCCGTCGGCGGCAGCCAGCCCTTCGACGGTCGTGATCTCGGCGCCGTCGGCCTGGACCGCGAACAGCGTGCAGCTCTTGACCGAGCGCCCGCCCATGTCGACCGTGCAGGCGCCGCAATGGGTCGTCTCGCAGCCGATGTGCGCGCCGGTCAGGTTGCAGCGCCTCGCGCAGGAAGTGGATCAGCAGGAGCCGCGTCTCGACCAGCGCCTCGATCGTGCGGCCGTTGACCGTGAGCTTGATCTGGTGCTTGGCCATCACGCGCCTCCCGTGGCGCGGCCGCGCGCGCGTCTCGAGCGCCCGCCGGACCATGACGCCGGCCACATGCCTGCGGAAATCGGCGGGGCCGCGCAGGTCCGCGGCCGGATCGGTGATCGCGACCGCGGCCGCGACCGCAGCCTCGATCGCCGCGCCATCGACCGCGGTTCCGACCAGCGCCTTGGCGGCAGCCGTCGGCATGGAGCGGGGTCGCGGCGAGGTTGGTCAGCGCGATGCTGGCGGCTGTGCAGCGCCCGCCGTCCATGGTCAGGATCACGGCCGCGGCCGCGGTCGCGTAGTCGCCGACCTTGCGCTTCATCTTGGCGTAGGCGTAGCCGTGGCCCTTCGCCGGCACCGGCACCCGGACCGCGGACAGGATCTCGCCCGGCTCGAGCGCGGTCGTGAACGCGCCCTCGTAGAAATCCCGGGCGGCGACCCGGCGTCGCGCCGTTCGGCCCTTCGAGCACGAAGGTGGCACCGAGGCACTGCATCACCGCCGGCATGTCGTTGCCCGGATCGCCGCCGGCGCAGTTGCCGCCGAGCGTGCCGACGTAGCGCACCTGCGGGTCGGCGATCTGGCGCGCGGTCTCGCGAAGGATCGGCAGCCGGTCCGCCAGCAGCTCGGACGCGATGATCTCATGCTGGGTGGTCATCGCGCCGATCACGATCTCGCCGCCGTCGGCCCGGATCCCCTTGAGCGCCGCGATGCCGCCGAGGTCGACCAGATTCGTGGGCTGGGCGAGCCGCAGCTTCATCATCGGCACCAGGCTGTGGCCGCCGGCGAGCGGCCGTGCGTCCTCGCCCAGCTCGGCGAGCAGCACGATCGCCTCGTCGAGCGTCGCCGGACGGTGATAGTCGAAGTTGCCGGGAATCACTGGCCCGCTCCTCCCGATCCTGGTTGGCGATCCGCGTCCGCCTCCCATCAGCATTGCCTGTGCGCGGATCTGGATCGCCAGTAAAGCACGCTCTCCCTGCTCCGGACAATCACGCTCGGTTGTTGATCGCGACGGACTGCCTAAGCTCGCCCCGGATGGATGGTTGCTCTGGAGTTTGGCCCCATGTCCGGAAAGGGGTTCGGCTTCGCCCTCGGGCTCGCGATGCTTGCTCTGACGATGCTGACGCCGAGCGTGGCGCGCGCCGATGCAGATCGATGGCAACTGGTGCGCGTCGGACGGGCGCGTGATGACGATCAATGGCCCGGCGATCGTGACCCCGGGCGGCAGCCAGATCACCGGCAACTACTCGCGCCACGCCTTCTCGTACGTCGTGCCGCCCGACGAGAGTGACGCCGGGTTGACGGTGCTGATGGTCCTTTTGAACGAGAACACGGTCAAGCTCGCGCCGGGCAACGGCGCGGCCGACGAGATCTGGCACCGCTGCGACGTTACCAGCTGATTGAGGCCCGCGGGCCGCTGGCCAAAAAGAATGCGACAGCCCAATCTTGATCATGGGAGCCTGCGCACCCAAATTCCGGTCTGGTTGAAAATCATCGGCAGCAATGCTAGGATAGGTTGTGCCATCGGCCTCGTGGCGATCGTTCCTGAAGGTGCTGCGTCTGCTGGGACCTGCTCGGGGTGGCCGATGCGGATCGTCGTGATCGGCGGCGGGCCGGCCGGCCTCTGTTTCGCGATCCTGATGCAGCAGCAGGACAGGCACCACGACATCACGGTCTTCGAGCGCAACCGGCCCGAGGACACCTTCGGCTGGGGCGTCGTGTTCTCCGACCAGACGCTCTCGAACCTCGCCGGCGCCGACCCGGAGAGCGAGGCCGAGATCGCCTGCGCGCTGGCGCATTGGGACGACATCGACGTGCATGTCGGCGGCCGCGTGCTCACCTCGTCCGGGCACGGCTTCGCCGGCATCGAGCGCCGGCATCTTTTGCGCATCCTGCAGCGGCGCGCCGAACGCCTGGGCGTCCGGCTGGTGTTCGAGACCGAGGTCGAGACGCCCGCAGCCTTTCCGGACGCCGACCTGATCGTCGCGGCCGACGGCATCAACAGCCGGGTGCGCGGCCGCTACGCGACGCATTTCCAGCCCGAGATCGAGCGCCGCGACTGCCGCTACGTCTGGCTCGGCACGACCCGGCCGTTCGCGGCCTTCACCTTCGCGTTCGAGGCGACCGAATGGGGCTGGTTCCAGGCCCACGCCTACCGCTTCGGCGACGCCGCCTCGACCTTCATCGTCGAGACCCCGGAGGCGGTCTGGCGCCGCGCCGGCCTCGATCGCATGGCCGAGGACGAGAGCATACACTTCTGCGAGCGGCTGTTCGCCCGCGTGCTCGACGGCCACCCTCTGCTCGCCAACGCCAAGGGCCCCGGCAGCGGCTCGATCTGGGTCAATTTTCCGCGCGTCGCCAACCGGACCTGGATCAAGGACAACCTCGTCCTGATGGGCGATGCCGCCCATAGCGCGCATTTTTCGATCGGCTCGGGCACCAAGATGGCGCTCGAGGACGCGATCGCGCTCGCCCGCCACCTCGGCGAGGCGGACGACCGGCCACCCGGCGCCCGGCTCCAGGCCTATGAGGCCGAGCGCAAGGTCGAGGTCCTGAAGCTGCAGTCGGCGGCGCGCAACTCGACCGAGTGGTTCGAGAACGTCGAACGCTATGCCAAGCTGCCGCCGGAGCAGTTCGCCTACAGCCTGCTCACCCGCAGCCAGCGGGTCGACCACGAGAACCTCCGCCTGCGCGACCGTGCCTTTCTCGAGGGCTTCGAGCGCTGGTTCGCCGGGCGTGCTGGCGGCGAGCCCTGCCGGCAGGCGATCCCGCCGATGTTCACGCCCTTTCGCCTGCGCGACATGACCCTTCCGAACCGGGTCGTGGTCTCGCCGATGGCGATGTACAGCGCAAAAGATGGCGTGCCCGGCGATGTCCATCTGGTCCACCTGGGCGCCCGCGCGCAGGGCGGCGCCGGGCTGATCTTCACCGAGATGACCTGCGTCTCGCCGACCGGCCGCATCACGCCCGGCTGCGCGGGCCTGTGGAACGAGGAGCAGGCGGCCGCCTGGGCGCGGATCGTCGACTTTGTCCACGCGCAGAGCCGCGGCCAAGATCTGCCTGCAGCTCGGCCACAGCGGCCCCAAGGGCTCGACCCGGCTCGGCTGGGAGGGCATGGACCAGCCGCTGGAGGACGGCAACTGGCCGGTGATCGGCCCATCGCCCATCCCGTGGAGCGACGCCAACCAAGTCCCGCGCGCGATGACCCGGGCCGACATGGACGAGATCACCGCCGAATTCGTGGCCGCCACCAGGCGGGCGATCCTTTGCGGCTTCGACATGCTCGAGCTCCATTGCGCGCACGGCTACTTGTTGTCCGCCTTCATCAGCCCGCTCACCAACCGGCGCACCGACGCCTACGGCGGCCCGCTTGCGAACCGGCTCCGCTTCCCGCTCGAGATTTTCTCCACGATGCGCGCGGTCTGGCCGGCGGCCCGGCCGATGTCGGTCCGGATCTCGGCGACCGACTGGCATCCGGAAGGCCTGATGCCCGAGGATGCCGTGGTGGTCGCGCAGGCCTTCAGGGACGCGGGCGCCGATCTGATCGACGTCTCGGCCGGCCAGACCACGACGCTCGCGAAGCCGGTCTATGGGCGCATGTTCCAGACGCCGTTCTCGGACCGGATCCGCAACGAGGTCGGGATCGCGACCATGGCGGTCGGCAACATCTTCGAGACGGGCCACGTCAACTCGATCATCGCCGCCGGCCGGGCCGACCTCTGCGCGCTGGCGCGGCCCCACCTCGCCGACCCCTTCTGGACCCTGCATGCCGCCGCCGAGCTCGGCTACGACGCCCAAGCGTGGCCGCTCCCCTATCTCTCCGGCCGCGAGCAGTATCTCCGCAACCGCGCCCGCCGCCAGGACCTGGACGTGGCGATCTGAGCATGACCGAGCCCGCTGCTCCACTCGCCGGCAAGCGCGCCCTGGTCACGGGCGGCGGCAGCGGCATTGGTGCTGCGATCGCGCGCGCGCTCGATCGGGCAGGCGCCGAGGTCTTTCTACTTGGCCGCCGGCCGGCACCGCTTCTGGCGGTGCTGGCCGGTCTCGCGCGACCGGGCGAGGCACTCGCCGCCGACGTCACCGACCCGGCATCCCTGGAGGCGGCCTTCACGCAGCTGGACGCGCTCGACATCCTGATCAACTGCGCCGGCGCCGCCGAGAGCGCGCCCTTCGAGCGCACCGATGCCGCGCTGCTCGAGCGCATGCTCGAGGTCAACCTGGTGGGCGCGTTCGAGGTCACCCGGCGGCTCCTGCCGAAGCTACGGGCGGCCGCGGCCGGGCGGATCGTCAACATCGCGAGCACCGCAGCACTCAAGGGCTACGCCTACGTCAGCGCCTATGTCGCGGCCAAGCACGGGCTGCTCGGCCTGACCCGGGCGCTCGCGGTCGAGCTCGGCAGCACGCGCATCACGGTCAACGCGGTCTGCCCGGGCTTCACCGAGACCGATCTGCTGGAGCGATCGATCGCGACCATTCGGACGGCGACGGGGCTGTCGGCGACCGAGGCGCGGGCGCGGCTGGCCGGCGCCAATCCGCAGCGGCGGCTGATCGCGCCGGACGAGGTCGGGCATGCCGTGCTCTGGCTTTGCTCCGATGCCGCCCGCGGCGTCACCGGCCAGGCGATCGTGGTCGCCGGCGGCGAGGTCATGTGAATGCGCGAGCGGGAGGCGGCGCCATGACCGGGATGGCCGGGCACCGGCCAGCGAGCTTTCGCTGGTCGGTCGAGGGCAAGGTCGCGACGATCACGCTCGACCGGCCCGAGCGCAAGAATCCTTTGACGTTCGAGAGCTACGCCGAGCTGCGAGACACGTTCGAGGCGCTGCGCCACGCCGCGGACGTGAAGGCGGTCGTGATCACCGGGACGGGCGGCAACTTCTGCTCGGGCGGTGACGTGTTCGAGATCATCGCGCCGTTGACCCGGAGCACGATGCCGGAGCTGCTCGCGTTCACGCGCATGACCGGCGCATTGGTGGCCGCGATGCGAGCCTGCCCGCAGCCGATCGTCGCCGCGGTGGACGGGATCTGCGCCGGCGCTGGCGCAGCTCTCGCCATGGCATCCGACCTCCGGATCGGCACGCCGCGGACCCGGACGGCGTTCCTGTTCGCCCGCGTCGGCCTTGCCGGCTGCGACATGGGCGCCTGCGCCTTGCTGCCCCGGATCATCGGCCAGGGCCGCGCGGCCGAGCTGCTCTATAGCGGCCGCGTGATGACCGCCGAGGAGGGCGAGCGCTGGGGCTTCTTCAACCGCCTCGTCCCGCCCGAGGCCGTGCTCGCCGAGGCCAAGGCGCTGGCCGCCGAGCTCGCCGCCGGCCCGACCTTCGCCCATGCCATGACCAAGCGCATGCTGCATCAGGAATGGAGCATGAACCTCGATCAAGCCCTCGAAGCCGAAGCCGAGGCGCAGGCGATCTGCATGGCGACCGCCGACTTCCGGCGCGCCTACGAGGCCTTCGCCGCCAAGCGGAAGCCGGTGTTCGAGGGCGACTGATGGCCGATCGCAGCTTTCTCGACTGGCCGTTTTTCGAGCCTGCGCACCGGGCGCTGGCGGGCGAGATCGAGCGCTTTGCCGACCGGGAGCTCGAAGGCCTGATCGACGAGCGGGACGTCGACGGCAGCTGCCGCCGGCTGGTCCGGGCATTCGGCGAAGCGGGGCTGCTCGGGCTTAGCGTGATCGCCCCGCACGGCGGCCGTGCCGCCCGGCTCGATGTCCGCAGCCTCTGCCTCGCGCGCGAGCTGCTCGCCTATCGTGCCGGCCTCGCCGACTTCGCCTTCGCCATGCAGGGCCTGGGCTCCGGGCCGATCTCGCTGTTCGGCACCGAGGCGCAAAAGGCCCGCTATCTGCCGCCCGTCGCCGCCGGCAGGGCGATCTGCGGCTTCGCGCTGACCGAGCCCGAGGCGGGCTCCGATGCCGCGCGGATCAGCGCCAGCGCGCGCCGCGAAGGCGACGCATTCGTGCTCGATGGCGCCAAGACCTGGATCTCCAACGGCGGCATCGCCGACCATTACGTGGTCTTCGCGCGCACCGGTGAGGCGCCCGGCGCGAGGGGTCTCTCGGCCTTGATCGTGGACGCCGCGACGCCGGGCCTCGCGGTCGCAGCGCGCCTCGAGGCGATCGCCCCCCATCCGCTGGCCGAGCTCCGTTTCGAGGGTGTGCGCGTGCCGGCCGCCAACCTGCTCGGCGCCGGCGGCGACGGCTTCAAGATCGCGATGGCGACCCTCGACGTGTTCCGCGCGACGGTCGGCGCCGCGGCGCTCGGCTTCGCCCGGCGGGCGCTGGACGAGGCGCTCGATCATGCCGAGCGGCGCCAGATCATGGACCGGCCGCTCGCCGAGCTGCAGATGAGCCAGGCGCGGCTTGCCGACATGGCCGCCTCGATCGACGCCTCGGCATTGTTGGTGTACCGCGCCGCCTGGGCCAAGGACCAGGGGGCGTCCCGGATCACCCGCGAGGCCGCGATCGCCAAGCTGTTCGCGACCGAGGCGGCACAAGCCGTGATCGACGGCGCGGTCCAGCTGCACGGCGCCGAAGGCGTCCGGCGCGGTGCCAGGGTCGAGGCGCTCTACCGCGAGATCCGGTCGCTGCGCATTTATGAGGGTGCGAGCGAGGTGCAAAAGCTCGTCATCGCCCGCGCGGCGCGCGAGGCGCGCGCCAGGGAGCGGGCATCAGCGCTGGAGGTGGTGAGATGATCGGCCTGCATGAGGCGACGATCGACCATCCGGCCGCAACAACCAGAACCAATCAAGCAGCGGCTACGGCTGGACCGATCCGAACGTTGGACCGCAAGCGAGACGACTTCGCGAGAGACCGCCTGCCGCCCGCGGACCAGTGGCCGGAGATCGACCTGTCGCACCCGGCCTACCGCTATCCGCCGAGGCTGAACTGCGTCGCCGAGTTTCTCGACAAATGGATCGAGACCGGTCGGGGCGAGCGCACCGCCTTCGTGACGCCGGCCGGATCCTGGAGTTATCGGCGGTTGTTCGAGACGGTCAATCGGATGGCACGCGTCCTGGTCGAGGACCTGGACCTGGTGCCCGGCAACCGGGTGCTGCTGCGCGCCGCCAACACCCCGATCATGGTCGCGGCCTATCTCGCGGTGATCAAGGCGGGCGGCATAGCGGTCGGCACGATGCCGCTGTTGCGCGCGAGCGAGCTTAAGAAGATCATGGCCAGGGCCGAGATCAGCCACGCGCTCTGCGATCTCCGGTTGAGGGACGAGCTCGAGAGCGCCCGCGCCGCGGGCCTGTGCCTCCGGCATCTGGTCTTCTGGCAGAGCGCCGACGCCGATGGCCTCGAGGCGCGGATGGCGGCGAAGCCACCGACCTTCGAGGCGTTCGAGAGCGCCGACGACGACATCTGCCTGATCGCCTTCACCTCGGGCACGACCGGCGAGCCGAAGGGCACGGCGCATTTCCATCGCGATCTTCTGGCGATCTGCGACGGCTTCTCGCGCCAGCTGCTGCGGCCGACCGCCGAGGACCTGTTCTGCGGCAGCCCGCCGCTCGCCTTCACCTTCGGGCTCGGCGGCCTTGCCCTGTTTCCGCTCCGGGAAGGGGCCGCCTCGCTGCTGCTGGAGCAGGCGGCGCCGGCCCAGCTCGCCGAGGCGATCGCGACCTTCCGCCCGACCATCTGCTTCACGGCACCGACCGCCTGGCGGGCGCTGGCCGGACTCGCGGGTCAGCACGATCTCGGCTCGCTCCGGAAGGGCGTCTCGGCGGGCGAGCACCTGCCCAAGGCCACCTTCGAGCTGGTCCAGGAAAAACTCGGCCTCGAGCTGATCGACGGCATCGGCTCGACCGAGCTTTTGCACATCTTCATCGCGGCCGCCGGCGCCGACATCCGCCCTGGTGCCACCGGCAGGCCGGTGCCCGGCTATCAGGCACGGATCGTCGACGTTGATGGCAACGAGCTGCCGCCGGGGACGGTCGGGCGGCTCGCGGTCAAGGGCCCGACCGGCTGCCGCTATCTCGCCGACGAGCGGCAGAAGGACTACGTCCAGCGCGGCTGGAACCTGACCGGCGACAGTTTCGTGATGGACCCGGACGGCTATTTCTGGTTTCAGGCGCGCGCCGACGACATGATCATCTCGTCGGGCTACAACATCGCCGGGCCCGAGGTCGAGAACGCGCTGATCGGCCATCCCGCGGTCGCCGAGTGCGCGGTGGTCGGCAGGCCGGACGAGGAGCGCGGCCAGATCGTGATGGCCTACGTGGTCCCGAAGCCCGGCGTCACGCCGGACGAGGCGCTGGTCAAGACGCTTCAGGCGCATGTCAAGCAGACGATCGCGCCCTACAAGTACCCGCGCGCGATCGAGTTCCGCGAGCGCCTGCCCAAGACCGCGACCGGCAAGCTGCAGCGCTTCAAGCTCAGGCAGGAGGCGGCCGCCGCCGGGCCGATATGATCGGCAGCGCCATCGCCCGGCCGGAGCCCGTCCGATGCCCGAGGTGATCCAGCCCGCGGGCTGGCCGCGGCCCAAGGGCTACGCCCACGCGGTCGCGGCCGAGGGCCGCCTGCTGTTCATCGCCGGCCAGGTCGGCTGGGACGCGAGCGAGACTTTCCGGAGCGACGACTTCGTCGACCAGGCGCGCCAGGCGCTGGACAACGTCGTGACCCTGCTGCGCGCGGCCGGCGGCCGGCCGGAGCACCTGGTCCGGATGACCTGGTACGTCACGGACAAGCGGGAATACCTCCGGTGCTTGAGGGAGCTCGGCCGGGTCTACCGCGAGGTGGTCGGCCCGGTCTTTCCGGCCATGACCGCGCTCGAGGTCAGCGCCCTGATCGAGGATCGGGCCCGGGTCGAGATCGAGTGCACCGCGGTGATCCCGAAGTAGGCGGCGCCGGCCGGCGAGGTCCTCAGGCGGCGCCCCGCTCGAGGAGCTGGCGGGCGATCCCGGCGATCCCGGCGGCATCCAGCCGGTAGTGGGCATAGAGCGCAGCCGGCGGGCCGATCAGCGCGAACTCGTCCTGCACGCCATGGCGCGCGAACGGCAACCGCGGGCCGTCGACCAGGATCTCGGCAACCGCGCTGCCGAGCCCGCCGATCACGTTGTGCTCCTCGACGGTCAGGATCGCCCCCGTCTCGGCGGCCGCCGCGCGGACCTCCGCACCATCGAGCGGCTTGATCGTGTGCATGTCGACGACCCGCGTCGTGACGCCGTGTGCCGCCAGGCTCGCGGCCGCTTCCAGCGCCGGATGGACCTCGGCGCCGGTCGCGATGATGGTGAGGTCGCGCCCTTCCTGCAGGCGGATCGCACGGCCGAGCATGAAATTGTCCGGCACCTCGGCGTAGACGTCCGGATCCCGGCCGCGGCCGAGCCGGATGTAGATGGCGTGCGGATGCTCGAGCGACGCCCTGAGCACCGCGCGCAGATGATTGGCGTCGGTGGCGCAGACCACGGTCAGGTCCGCGATCGTGCGCAGCATGCCGAGGTCCTCGGTCGCGTGGTGGCTGGTGCCGTAGAAGCCCATCGAGATGCCCGAGTGGGTGCCGATGATCCGCACCGGCAGGTCGGGATAGGCGCAGTCGGTCCGGATCTGCTCGGCAGCCAGGATGCCGGAGAAGGCCGCGAAGGTCGCGGCGTAGGGCAAGAGCCCGGCAGCGGCCATGCCGGCGGCCGCGGTGATCATGTTCTTCTCGGCAATGCCGAAGTCGAAATAGCGGTCCGGATGCCGGCTCTTGAACTCGACGGTCCGGTTCGCCGAGGCGAGGTCCGCGGTCAGGACCACGATCCGCGGGTCGCGATCGGCGAGATCGGCCAGCTCCGCGCCCAGGACGAACGCCGGCAGGCGGGAGGCGGGCGTGCCCTTGACCAATTCGCTCTCGGTCAGGTCCGCGGGCCCGCTCACGCCCCGGAACAGGTCGCTCTGATCCTGGCCGGCGCCGGCGTCGGGGGCCATGTCTTCGGCTGTCATGACCCGCTCAGCTCCCCGCCGTGATCGGGGACAAACCACGTTGCAGCTCGGCGACCACGGCGTCGTAGTCCCGCCCGACCAGGTTGCCGACGTGCCAGTTGAGGTTGCCTTCCATCATCTGCACGCCGCGCCCCTTGATGGTGTCCGCGATGATCATCTGGGGCGGCCCGACACCCGCCGGCTGCAGGTCGTCGAGAGCGTCGAGGATCGCCCCGAAGTCATGGCCATCGATCCTCCGGACCGTCCAGCCGAAGCTCGAAAAGCGGTCCTCGAGCGGCTCGACCGCCATGATCTCCTCGGTCGAGCCGTCGATGCAGAGCCGGTTGCGATCGACGATGCCGACCAGCGCCTGGAGCCGGAAGTGGCTGGCCGCCATCGCCGCCTCCCAGATCTGGCCCTCGTGCAGCTCGCCGTCGCCGAGCATGCAATAAACCCGGAAATCCCGCTGCTGCACGCGGCCGGCGAGCGCCATGCCGAGCCCGACCGACAGGCCGTGGCCGAGCGAGCCGGAGCTGAAGTCGACGCCTTTGATCTTCTTCATGTCCGGATGGTCGCCGAACGGGCTGCCGAGCCTTGTGTAGTCGTCGAGCAGCTCGACGTCGAAGAAGCCGAGATCGGCCAGCACCGGATAGAGGCCGATCGCGGCGTGGCCCTTGCTCAGGATGAAGCGGTCGCGGTCCGGCCAGTCGGGCTCGGCCGGCCGCAGGCGCAGATGCGCGTAGTAGAGGGCGGCGAACAGCTCGGCGGCCGAGAAGGTGCTCGAATAGTGGCCGGCGCCGGCGATCCGGGTCAGCCGCAGGGTCTCGAGGCGCACGAAGCGGGCGCGATCGGCCAGGAACTCCGGCGCGACGTTGCGGCCATGCGCCAGGCGAGCTTCGCTCATGTGATCTCTCAACCCCGGCCAAGCCCTCCCTCGCGCTCATCGGCCTGCCGGGCGAGGCCGAGCCGCGGCCCAGCTATTGGCGCCCGGCCCCGACCTGTCAACCGTCAGCGGGTTCTCAGAAGCTCGTCGGGACGGGCGCGGGGATCGCGGGGCAGCCAGCGGCCGGCGTCGACCTGGGCGAAGAACTCGGCGACCGCCTGGTTGAAGGCCGCGGGCTCTTCGAGGTTGATCGTGTGCCCGGTCTTGGGCAGGACCAAGAGGCCCGAGGCCCTGATCGTGCGCTTGAGGAAAATCCCGGGCTGGAGGGTCTGATCGTCCTCGTCGCCGGCGATGATCAGGGTCGGCAGCGCCAGCTGGCGCAAGCGGTCCTCGAGGTCGTAGAGCGAGGGGCGGCGGGCCTGGACGCCGCGCATCGTGTTGGCAGCACCCCGCGGGTCGTGCTCGCCCAGCCAATCGACCATCTCGCGCCAGCCGCGCGGGTCCTTGGCCTCGAGCTGGACGCGCGCCGCGCTCTGCCCGTAGACCTCGGCGAACGCCGGGCTGCCCTGGCTCTCGAAGCCTTCGGCGGCAGCCTCGGCCTGGGTCCGGAACTCGGTTTCTCGGACTTTCTCGGCGCCATAGCCGATGCCGGCGATCACCAGCGAGAGCGCTCGATCGGGGTGATCGAGCCCGAAGTGCAGGGTCGCGAACGCGCCCATCGAGAGGCCCACGACATGCGCCCGCTCGATCCCGGCCGCATCCAGCACCGCGCCGATGTCGGCCGCCGCGCGTGCCTGGGAATAGCTCGCGACGTCCGCCGGCACGTCCGATGGCGGGTAGCCGCGGGCGTTGTGGGCGATGCAGCAATGGCGGCGGCTGAAATAGCGCATCTGGGCTTCCCAGCTGCGATGGTCGCCCGCGAACTCGTGCACGAACACGACCGCCACACCCTCGCCCGCGGTCTCATAGTAGAGCCGCACGCCGTCGTCGGTCAGCGCGTAGGTCATGGCTTCCCTCTTGCGGGTCCGCCTCGGCCGCGGGCGCTACCCGTCGGCGTACCGAAAGTCCATGGTCCGGCAGTGGTAGTGCAGCCCGCCGTCCTGGACGATCAGGCAGCTCATCCAGCCGTCGCCGTCGTTGTGGTGCGAGTGGACGGCACCGGGCGGCGTCACCATGACCGCGTGCTCCTGCCAGTCGACCCGCCGGCCGTCGATCATCGAATAGCAGTCCCGGCCCTGGAGGCTGAGCGTGATCGCGGCCGAGTTGTGGGTATGGGGGCGCTGGAAGTCGCCGGGCGGCAGCTGATTGACGGCGAGCGTCAGGGTCGGCAGGACGTTGCGCCGCAGCGCCTGGTCGACGCTCGAGAACACCAGCGCCAGGCCCGCGATCTTCTGGCCCGCGAGCTTGCTCGCGACCCGGGCGAGCTGATGGCGGATCTCCGCGGCCGGATAGTGGACCGCGCCGGGTCACGGCGTGGCCCTCGGCCGGCGGCTCGAGGTGCTCGAAGGCGAGCGCGGGCTCGTTGGTGGTCACCCAGAGGACGCAATCCTCGGCGCTCGCGACGTGGGTGGCCGCCTCGCCGCCCGGCAGGCAGAGCACGTCGCCCGCGCCCCAGGCGATCCGGTCGCCGCCACAGAGCGTGTGTCCCCTGCCCCGGAGCACGTAGTACAGCTCGCCGCTCGCCTTGAAGCGGGTGGTCAGGCGCTCGCCGGCCCGGAGCCGGGCGTAGCGGGTCAGCATCAAAGGCGTGGTCGCGGCGAACCCGGTGCCAAGCCGGTCGCTCAGATCGAGCGCGATCAGGCCGGTAGCGGTCGCGGGGTCGAAGGCCAGGTCGCGCTCGGCCAGGAACTGATGGCAGGGCACCGGCGGATAGTTGAGCGCGAAGGCGTTGCTGGAATTGAAGTACCGGGCCCGCCGCGTGCAGGGCGTGTCGGCCAGCGCGCCCGGGACGCCTTGGTCGGGCGCCGGCCCCGGGTCGGTGGCAGACCGCGGGCTCGCCCGGTCCGCGGTCTGAGTGGCCAGCGGCAACGCCATCTCGAAGCCCTCCCCTGGAGCGACCACAAACGTCGCGGTCGGGCGCCATCTGAGCGCGCGGCCGGCCGGTTGTCCAGCCTCGCCGCGCTGTCACCGACGGGGAACGCGGGATCTCGGGGTGAGCTGCCGGATCGGTCGGCGCCGGCGATCGCCGGCGGCAGGGCTGGTCGCTTGCAGGCTCAGGCGGCCGGCGTCGGCCGGAGCTCGGCCGGCGGCGCCCCGGCCGGCAGCAGCTGGTCGATGGGCACGATCGAGCCGGCCGGCGGATGAGTTCGGATCGGCCACCAGCAAGGCGAGCGCGCCGGCGATCTCCAGGGGCGCGAAGGCGGGATGCGCGGGCGCCGAGCCGGTGCCGTTGGCGGTGTCGGCGAGCGCGACGCAACCGCCGAGGTCGAGCCCGAGCACCCGGATCTGGTAGTCGATCAGGCCGGTGGCGAAGCTCCGGGTCATCGCCGCGAGCGCGCCCTGGCTCGCCTCGTAGGCCGCGATCGGCAGGGGCTCGCCCTCGCCCGGCATGCCGAGCACGGTCACCATGGTGCCCGGCCGTTCATCGCGCTGCATCAGCTTGGCGGCACCGAGCATCAGGAAGAACGGCGCCCGCTGGTTGATCGCGACGATCTGGTCGAAGTGCTCGGCGAGCTGCTCGGCACCCGCGCGCGGCGCGACCGTCCCGGCGGCGAAGATCAACACGTCGATCCGGCCGAAGACCTTGTCCGCCTCGGCGATCAGGGCGGCGCAATCCTCGAGCTTGGCGAAGTCGGTCGGCAGGAACTCGGTCGGGCAGCCGGCCGCAGAGATGATCGCGGCGACCGCCTGACCCCGCTCCACTTGGCGGCCGCAGATCAGCAGGCCCTCGGCGCCGCTTCTGGCGAACAGCCGGGCGGTCGCCTCGCTGACGTCCTGACCGCTGCCGGCGATCATGATCACCTTGCCGGCGAGCGCCGCATCGTCGCCGATCGCGTGCATGTCCTGCATGGTCAACTCACCCGATCCTGCCGGTGCGGGGTCCCGACCGGAGCCGCACCGCCGAACGCCACCGCCGCCATGATCATCTATCTCCTTTGCGCGACCCGGGCCCGCGCTCAGCGGGTCTGCAGGCGCCAGCGGTTGATCGCCCGATCGAGGAACGCCTGGTCGGGCTCGTCCCGCCAGGACTCGGCGAACGACGGGTTGGAGCTCGACGGCCGGTGGTTGCGGTCGAGGTCCTTGAAGCGAATGTGCACCGGCACGGTCACGCCATCGCCGACCACCACCGCCTCCTGGGTGTTGAGCGACGGCAGGCTGTCGACCAGCCAGCGCGCATTCTCGGGCAACGCGCGCGCGACGAAGCCCTGATCGTGCTCGTTGGTCAGACGCAGCGCGAACACCGTGTTGCACTGCGCCAGGCTGCCCATCGACAGCTCCGACGGCCGCTGGCTGACCAGGCAGAGGGTGACGCCATATTTGCGGCCCTCCTTGGCGATCCGCGAGATCACCCGCTTGGTCGGGGCGAAGTTGACGGAATTGTCCTCGGGCACGTAACGGTGCGCTTCCTCGCAGACCAGCAGCACCGGCGGACCGGCACCCCGGTCGCTCCAGACCGCGAGCTCGAACACCAGCCGGAACAGCACCGAGACGACCACATCGACGATCTCCGAGGGGACGCCCGAGATGTCGATGATCGTGATCGGCTTGCCGGCGACCGGGATGCGCAGCAGCTGGGCCAGGATCTGGCGCATGTTGTCGCGCACCGTCAGGCTCGCGAACATGAAGGCGTAGCGGCGATCGTTGCGCAGGCCCTCGATCCGGGCGATCAGGCTCAGATAGGGCGACGAGCCGTCGGCCCGGTTGAGCATGCCCATGCCCTCCTTCAACGCCGCGATCAGGTCGGACAGGCGATAGGGCGAGGGCGTGTCGACGGTGATGTGATCATCGCCGCTGGCTTCGCCGAACGCCCGCTTGGCGCGCAGGATCGCATCCTTCAGGATCGCGGTCTGGGCGAAGCTGCTCTCGTTGCCGGCGCCGCCGATCAGGATGTGGGCGATCTCCTCGAAGCTCAGGAGCCAGTAGGGCAGCTGCAGATTGGACGGGTTGAGGAGCTCGGCGCGATCGGCGAAGGCGCTGGCATACTCGTTGTGCGGGTCGAGCAGGACCACGTGGCCGTTGGGCAGCTCGTCCAGGATCGAGCGCAGGATCACCGTCACGGCGCAGGATTTGCCGGAGCCGGTCGTGCCGAGCACGGCGAAGTGCTTGCCGAGCAGGCTGTCGGTGAGGACGAACGCCGGCACCTTGCGATTGTGCCGGAGCCGGCCGATGTGGACGTTCGACACCCGTGGCCGCGCATAGACCGCGGCCAGGTCGCGCAGGCTCACCGTGGTGACCGGCGCGTCCAGCGGCGGGTAGCTCGAGACGCCGCGCTGGAAGCCGGCCGCCCGGCTGGCCGCGGTCGCGGTCGAGATCTCGCCCAACACCTGAATCTCGAAGATCGTGCGCTCCGACGACTGGCCGCCGCCGCCGTCCCGCTCCAGGGCGTTGACGATCCCGAACACCCGGGAATCGGGCCCGCGCATCGAGACCAGAGCCCCCATGCGCGCGGCGCGCCCGGCGGTGCCGTCGTCGTCGTCGAACAGGGCGCCCCAGACCACCGAGCCGCGGATCGAGACGACGCGGCCGATCGTGACCGCGATGTCGTCCAGGTCGTCGCCCGCCAGCTCGTCGTGGCCATCGTCGAGCGGGTCCTGGTCGGGCGGCATGGCGGCGGCTTCGGCGACCCGATCCGGGTCGGACGGCCCGTCGTCGTCCGCCCAGCGCTTCGCCGGCGCGGCCTCGGCCGCCTCGGCTTCCGCCGCCAGCTCGTCGATCAGGCTCTGGCCGCCCAGACCGCCGCCGACGGTCCGCCAGCCACCGCTGGCTGCGGGCTCGTTGCTGGCCGGGTTGGGATGATGCGCCGCCGGGGCGCCGGTGGCGCCGGGCCGGCGCTCGATGGCCGGGAACGGTTGTGAGGTCCGGCCGGGCTCCGGGCGACCTTCAGCCGCCGGCGCAGCCGGTCTCGGGGTCGATGTCGGGAGCAGCCGGCCGTAGTCGCCGTCCACGTCATCGTCGCCCGCTTTGCGGCCGAACGACTGCCCCGGCTGGAGATGGAATCGGCTGAAGCGCATGTGCGACCGTTGTGTCCGGATCGCTCGAACCTAGCCCGCCTGGGTTTAGACCGGGTTAAGGTGGGCCCGAGCGCGCCGCCGCCGGGCCGGCCCGGCGGCGGCCGTCACCCTGGCCTGGCAGCCCGGAGGGATGCTAGAGGGCCCGGGAACCCCGACCCCAAGGAGCCGCGCCGATGACCGAGACCGTGGTGCTGACCGAGATCGACGATCGGGGCGTCGCGACCATCGTCCTGAACCGCCCCGAGGTGCACAACGCCTATGACGGGTCGATGATCGACCAGCTCGGCGACGCGTTGCGCACGCTGGGCGCCGCTCCGGAGGTACGGGTCGTCGTTCTGCGCGGCCGCGGCAGGCACTTCCAGGCCGGTGCCGATCTGAACTGGCTGGGCACGCTGGCCGCCGCAGGCCCGGCCCGGAACGCCGACTTCTCCTGGCGCACGACCGAGGCGATGCGCCGGCTGAACGCCTCGCCGAAACCGACCCTCGCCCTGGTCCAGGGTGCCTGCTACGGCGGCGGCGTCGGCCTGGTCGCGAGCTGCGACATCGCGATCGCCTGCGATTCCGCGTCGTTCGCCCTGACCGAGGTCCGCTGGGGCGTCGTCCCGGCGCCGATCGTGCCGCAGCTGTGCGCGGCGATCGGGGTGCGCCAGGCGCGCCGCTACGGCGTCACCGGCGAGCGCTTCGACGCGCAGGAGGCCCTGCGCATCGGCCTGGTCCACGCGGTCTGCCCCGACGACGGCCTGGACGCCGCCGCGGCCCCGATCGTCGACGCTCTGTTGCAGAGCGCGCCGGACGCGGTCGCCGACGCCAAGCTCCTGTTCCTGGAGCAGGCGGGCCTCCTGCTCTCGGAACAGCAGGTCCGGGCGCTGGCCTTTCAGGCGGCGGTCAAACGCACTTCGCCCGAGGCGGCCGAAGGCCTCGAGAGCTTTCGGGCCAAGCGCAAGCCGGCCTGGTACCCGGCGGGCTGAGGGATTGGTCAGGATCGCGGCGCGCCGCCCCGCTCCGCCACCACCAGGCGCTCGACCAGGTCCAGATAGGCGGCCATGTCGAATTTGCGCTCGAGGCCGCTTGCCATCATCGAGCGGACCTTGCCGAACACCGGCCGCTCGGGCCAGGGCCGATCGTGCAGGCCGAAGGCCCAGGCGACGTTGGCGTAGGAATTGGCGTCGCGGCCATCCAGGAAGTAGCGGTTGTTGAGGTGCAGCGCGGTCGCGTAGGCGTCCTCGGGCGTCCTCGACCATTCGAGGATCTTCTTCGCCCAATACATCCGCATCTGGTTATGCATGTAGCCGGTGTGCACCATCTCGCGCATGGCCGCGTTCCAGTAGCGATCATAAGTCCTGGCGCCCTCGAGCTGTGGGCGACGGTAGCTGTGGTCGCGGCGGTCGGCCTGATGGACGCGAAAACTCAGGCGTGCCCAGGCCGGCAGGCAGTCGTAACGATCGTAGCGGTCGTTGAAGTGGACGAAATTCACGGCGAGCTCGCGCCTGACGATCAACTCCTCGAGATAGGCCGCACGGTCGTCCGCATCGCCGGTCTTGGCGCCCCGCACCCGGAGCGCGATCTCGACCGGTGAGATCTGACCGAAGTGCAGATAGGGGCTGAGCAGCGAGCATTGCCTGGCGGCGGGAGTGCTCCGGCCGCAGGCGTAGCCGTTGAGGCCATGCTCGAGGAAGCCGGCGAGACGTTCGCGCGCGGCGCTCGTGCCGCCCCGGAACCGTCGCACCGGCGGCACGCCGGCGTCCAGCCCGAGCCGGTCGAGCACCGCCTCGAGGTTCGAGAGATCGACCTCCGATCGCGGCTCGAAGGACCGATGCTCGACGGGCGTCTCGGCGATCTCGCTCAGCCAGGCATCCCAGACCCGGCGGAGCTTCGGTCGCAGCGTGCGCGCCGCGCTCTCCTGCTTGTCCGATGCCGTCTCGACCGGCACGACGACATCGCCCTCAACCTGGGTGACGCGACAGGGCACCGCCTTGGCGAAGGCCGCGCGCCATTGCTTCTGATGGCGGAGATAGCCCGCATCGCAGACCACGAGCGCGGCATTGGCGGCCAGAGCGAGCGCGACCTCGTCGGGCCGGCCGCATCGGATGACGAAGGCGATGCCACGCTCCTCAAGCGCCCTTTCGACCTCCTGCAGACCTTGGAGCATGAACGCATAGTGGCGCTGGTTGGCGTCAGGATACGCGGCCATCAGGCCGAAGCCGACCACCACCGGCAGGCCCAGCCGGTTGGCCTCGTTGACCGCATGCTCGAGCGCCGGGTTGCACGCCGCCCGCTGTGACTGCTGCATCCAATACAGCACGTAGGCGCCGGCGACCGGACCTCGATCGTTCAGCCGCCGGATGCGGGCGTCCTGGCTCATGTTACGGAATCATCCTGACAAGTCCTCGCCAGCCGGCGTTAGGCTCCTGTTCACGCAACCGCTGCCACACTAGGCCCGTGGTCCCTTCAGCATCGGCCTGGTCGAGGCGCGCAATGCCGCAAGAAGTCCGTCACATTCTCTTCTCGCGCGAGGAGGTCTCGACGGCAATCACGCTGCACAAGCGCCAGCGAGGCGAGCTGTTCGCGCACCACTCGGTCCGCATGGTCGCCACGCGGGGCGAGCCGGACGTCGCCGTCCAAGTGGTCGGAGAGGACGGCAACGAGAGCTGGATCGGCGGCAGCGCGCTGGCCGCGGCGCTGATCCGCTGCTGCATGAAGAACCGGATTCCGTTACAGGCGTCGGCGCACAAGCTGATCCGGGCGCTGCCCGACGGCGTCGCGCTGATCCTGGTCGCCGGTACCAGCAGCGATCACGTGCAGGAGCTGCTGGCGGCGGTCGCGGCCTGCGGCCACGCGTAGAGCCGCCCGCCGCGATCAACCTTCCGTCTGGGTGTCGGCGATCAGATAGACGCCCCGCCCGCCCAGCACCCGCACCGCAAATCCTTCCTTGAACAGCCGGGCGATCGCCGGCGCGCGGACGTCGAGGCCGCCGGTGTAGCTGCCGAAGGCGGGCAGGATCAGCCGCTTCCGGTCACCGACGAAGCACGGCCGCGACAGTTGTCGGCCGCGCAACGTGAGCCGGGCCTTCGGATGCAGATGGCCGGCGATCTCGCCATCAGCAGCCGCCGCCTCGGGCAGGTGCCGGAAGGTGATGCCGTCGATCCGGACCGCGGCCTCGGACCGGCCGCCGAGCCCGTCGGGCGGCATCGGATCGTGATTGCCGGCGAGCCACAGCCAGTCGTGCGCCAGGGTCAGCTCGCGGACCCGCGCCCGGTCGTCACCGCTCAGCCGGCCGCTCGCGCTCGCATCGTGGAAGCCGTCGCCGAGGCTGATCACGCGCCTGGGCGCCCAGCGCGCGAGCACCTCCGCGAGCCTCGCGAGCGTGCTCCGGGTGTCGTAGGGGGGCAGCAGCAGCCCGCGGCGGGCCAGCGACGAGCCGTGCTCGAGATGCAGATCGGCGACCACCACCAGCGCCTGCTCGGGCCAGATCAGCGCGCCTGAAGGGTCGGCCGCGAAGGTCCGGCCGGCGATGCGCAGCCAGGCCGGTCTCACCGCCGTCGGCCGCCGCCGGGACGGCGCGCGAACCGGCTTGCCCGGACGGCGCGCAGGTCGGTAGAGTGAACGCCAATCACCAACGGGAGGGACCACCATGGCCAGGATGGAGAGCGCACCGCGGATTTCCGCCAGCTCGTCCGCAGAGATCAAGCCCCAAGCGCAGACTCTCTCGCGGCGCTCGCTGCTCCAGGCGGGCGCAGCTGCCACAGCGGTCGGTGCGCTCGGCTTTCCGTTCATCCGGAACGCCAAGGCCGCGACCCTCGAGCTGCGCTGGCTCGGCTGGGAGCACTACAACGTCAAGGAGCTGACCGCGGCCTTCGAGCAGGAGCACGGCGTCAAGGTGTCCGCGGGCTTCTTCGACGGCAACTCCGAAGCCTACAACAAGCTGCGCGCGGGCGGCACCCAGGATTTCGATCTGGTGATGGCGGACGGCTTCTGGCCGCGCCTCTATGCCAAGCAGGGGCTGACCCAGCCGGTCGACTACGGCAAGCTCGCCAACATGGCGCACGTGTTCCCCGAGTTCCAGCCGCCCAAGTACATGCTGCTCCAGGCCGAGGACGGCTCGGCGATGATCGCGGCGCCGAACTGCTGGGGCGGCTACGGCTTCACGGTCAACACCGACGAGGTCGACGCCGCCGATCAGGAGAGCGTCGGCCTCTTGTTCAACGAGAAGTACGGCGGTCATCTCTCGACCAGCGCCCGCTTCGAGGAGAACATCGCGCTCGCCGGCATCCTCGCCGCCCATGAGATGGGCACGATGGATGCGCCGCGCCCGGACGGCAAGTCCTTCAATCCCTACGTCCTGACCGACGACGAGCTCGAGCGCTGCAAGGAGCTGCTGATCACCCAGAAAGGCCTGCTGGTGACCCGCTGGAACGACGAGGACACGCTCGAGCGCCTGCTGCGCGCGGGCGTCGTCTGGGCCTCGCCCGAGTGGTCCGGGATCTACCGGCGGATCCGCTTCGACGAGCTCGACGGCAAGACCGACCTGCATATGCGCCATGTGCTCAAGCCGACCGAGGGCGGGCTCGGCTGGGTCGACACCTGGGCGATCACCTCAGGCGTCAAGGACAGCGAGAAGCTCGAGGTGGCGCAGAAGTGGATCGACTTCCGCCTCGCCAAGGACAACATGAAGACGGTCGCCATGGAGATCGGCTGGGCGCCGACCGTGGACGTGCGCGACATGCTGCCCGACCGCTACGTCGAGACCCTGTTCCTGAACCAGACCAGCGCGATCGAGGGTCTCCACCAGTTCGACGCGCCGTCCTCGCCCGAGAAGTGGGAGCGGATCTGGTCCGAGGTCGAGGCCGCCTGATCATCGACAGTGGCGGGCGGGGCGCGCCCTGCCCGCCCGCACCGAGCGCCCCCGCGCCATGAGCCCGGTCCTCGAGACCCACGCGATCGCCAAACGCTTCGGCCGGGTCGAGGCGGTGCGGGCGCTCGATCTCAGGATCGAGCAGGCCGAGTTCTTCGCCCTGCTCGGGCCGTCGGGGTCGGGCAAGACCACGATGCTGCGCATCCTCGCCGGGCTCGAGGCCCCGGATGCCGGCCGGGTCCTGATCAACGGCCGCGAGATCACGCGGCTGCCGCCCTATGCCCGCAACCTCGGCATGGTGTTCCAGGATTTTCTGCTGTTCCCGCACCGGACGGTCGCCGAGAACATCGTCTTTCCGCTGCGCATGCAGGGCCGCTCGCGCGGCGAGCAGGCCCAGCAGCTCGCCTGGGTCCTGGATCTGGTCCGGCTCAAGGGCCTGGAGGAGCGCTTTCCGCATCAGCTCTCGGGCGGCCAGAAGCAGCGGGTGGCGCTGGCCCGCGGCCTGGTCGCGCGGCCGTCGCTCCTGCTGCTCGACGAGCCGCTCGCCAACCTCGATCGCGAGCTCCGGCGCGAGATGGAGGTCGAGGTCCGCCGCTACCAGCAGGATCTCGGCATCCCGTTCATCTACGTGACCCACAACCAGGAAGAAGCGCTGACGCTGTCGGACCGGATCGCGGTGATGCACGAGGGCCGGATCGAGCAGGTCGGCCCCAAGCTCGAGATCTATCACCGGCCGGCGACCCGCTTCGTCGCCGCCTTCGTCGGCGCGCCCAACCGCCTGCGCGCCCGCATCATCGGGCAGCAGCGCGAGTTCGCAAGGCTGCACTGGGGCGGCCTCGATCTGATCGGCCGCCGGGTGAACGGGGCCGGCGCCGGTGATCTGGTCGACCTGTTCCTCAAGCCCGAGCGCATCCGGATCATGCCCGCGGGCGCCGACCTCGGCGCCGACCTCGTCAATCAGCTGTCCGGCACGCTCCGCGATGTGATCTTCAAGGGACCCTATCTCGACTGCCTGGTCGAGCTCGGCAGCGGCCAGGAGATCATCGTGAGCGCGCCGCCGGAGACGCCGGGCCTGACGCGTGGTGCTGCGGTCGGCATCGGCTGGGCCGCCGAGGCGGCGGCGATCTTCCCGGCGGGCGACGCGTGAGCCTCCTGGGCCGCCTGCGCTACGATCCGCGCACGCGGCTCCTGGGCCTCGCTCTGCCGGGTGCCGTGTTCGTCCTCGTCTTCCTCGTCCTGCCGCTGCTCTCGATCGTCGTGTTCAGCTTCTGGCGGACCGCCAGCTACGTCATGATCGCGGAGTGGAACCTCGACAACTACCGGATCCTTTTGGGCGAGCGCACCTACCTCACCTTCCTGCTCCGCTCGGTGGTCATGGCGCTCGCGGTCTCGCTGGTCTGCCTGATCTACGCCTGGCCCTGCGCCTACCTGATCGCCAAGCACGGCGGCCGCTACCGCCTCGTGCTCGTGCTGCTCAGCGCCGCCCCGTTCCTGACCGGGATCCTGCTCCGGATCGCCGCCATGCAGCAGATCCTGGGGCCGATCGGCCTGCTCAACATGGCGCTCACGACCTTCCACCTGAAGCCGATCCAGGCGCTGATGTACACCAATCTCGCGAGCGCGATCGGCCTGATCTACCTCTGGATTCCGTTCATGCTGGTCGCGGTTTACCTATCACTGCTCAACTTCAACTTCGAGCTCCTCGAGGTCGCCAAGGTGTGCGGGGCGAGGCCCTGGCGGGCGTTCTGGCTGATCACCTGGCCGCTCAACTGGATGGGCACCGCGATCGGTATCGTGCTGGTGGTGGTGCCGACGCTGGCCGCGACCGTGACGCCGCGCTTCCTCGGCGGCCCGAACGGCGCGCTTTACGGCAACATCCTCGAGCATCAGTTCGACGCGACCGGCACCTGGGCGCTCGGCTCCGCGATGGGCGTCGTCCTGTTCCTGGTCTCGCTGGCCCTGATCTTCCTGATCTGGAAGACCGTCAACCTGCGCCGCGCCGGCTTCACCGGCAGCCTGGCCGACTGACCATGGCAGCGGTCGCCCGCGGCGGCAGGACGGTCATCGCCGGACAGGCGCTGCTGCTCGGTTTTCTTTATGTTTTTCTATATTTTCCAATTTGTTACATCGGTTACCTGTCGCTGATGGCGAACAGCGTCTGGCCCTTCCCGCCGGCCTGGACCCTCAAGTGGTACCAGCGCCTCCAGATCATGAGCGACTTCCACGAGGGCCTGTTCAACAGCTTCCTGATCGGGCTCGGGACCGGCGTGCTCTCGGCGCTGCTCGCGACCGCGGGCGCTGTCGGCATCCTCCGCTACCCGGTCCGCCGCCGCGGTTGGCTGGTCGGCTTCTACATCGCCCCCCTGTTCGTCGCCCAGGTGCTGATCGGCATCTCGACCTTGATGTTCAATCGCAACGTCCTGGGCCTGCCCGGCAATCTCACTTCCGCGATCCTCGCCAACGCGACCTATGGCCTGGCGTTCGCGTTCCTCGTGATCCTGGCCCAACTGGTCCGCTACGACTGGCGCCTCGACGAGGCGGCGATGGTCTTCGGCGCCCGACCCCTGCGCTGCTTCTTCGAAGTCACCCTGCCCAACATCTGGCCGGCCGTGCTCGGCGCGTTCCTCGTGAGCTTCATCCTCGGCTTCAACAATTTCGAGGTTTCTTTCTACAACCTGGGCGCCATCCCGACCCTGCCGACGGTCGCCTGGGGCACGCTCCGCCACGGCATCGAGCCCGAGCTCTACGCGCTCGCGACCCTGGTCAACCTCGCCGTCTTCGTTCTCCTGTTCATCCTCTACCTCCTGCTCCGCACCGGCCTCCTCCGCCTCGGCGTCCCGGAGGAGTGACCGTACTCAGCCCGCTAGCGCCGGCGTCACGTCGGTCTTGGCGAAGTCGCCGCCAATGAGCAACAGCGGCTCGGCGAGGTGCCTCGCGAGGCCGTAGGACAGGCAGTCGCCGAAGTTCAGCCGGGCGATCTCCCGATCAACGCTGACAGGTTCGCAACCGACAGCTTGGCCGGGCCTGCCCGGATGAACAACCTTCATAGCAACCACAGCTAGAACGCCTCAAAGATCGGCAAAGGCGTCCTCGTCGGCCTCGCTGCCCCACTCGTGGAACACGGCGAACGGATCGATCCGCTCGGGACCTGCGGCGCGCCGGATCAGCTCGACCCGATCGCCCGGACCGACCCCCAGCCTGTCGCGCACCGGCTTGGGGATCACGGTCTGCGACCTGGTCGAATTTGCCTGCCGGGCGATGAGATCGACATCGAAGGCTCGTCTCTGCTTCGAAGCGGAAGATGATCCGCCGGTTGCCGGCCACAGTGACGCTCCAGAAACCCGCCAGATCGCCAACGAGGAGATGCCACCCGCCAACCGGGATCGAGCGCCATCTCCCCCGGTTCCCCGAGCCGCCGCACGCCCTTGTCGCGGAAGCTCGCGATCGCCATTGCTCTATGTAAAGCGCCAAGCGCCATGCGCCGCTCTTTAGGCGCCACCAACCCTCTTTCGTCCCGTCCCACGATTCTTCTGGTAGTGGTTCCAAAACGTCTCGGTCAGAAGCTGGTCGTTGGTTTGGAGACGTACGACCGAACTTGTGAGTTTCTCCTTCAAGCGCAGGAACCCGGGTTTCGACTGCTCAAGATAATACACCATCCGATTTTCAAAGAGTTGACAAATCAACTCAGACACTTCCTCAAGTTTGTCGGTCACCATTGCGCCAACCGCGACGCCAGTCTCAAATTCGATAAGGCGACTGAGCGGGTGAACATCTCGGTAAAACCTTAGTCGTTGCTCTTGGTCGCAGTAGAAAATAACGGGCTTGCCGAGGCTGAGTGCCATAGCGGCTTCGGCATCCTTACCGTAGCTCTCCCTCTCGCCCGCGCAGTACACGAGTAGCTTAGCACATTTCACCATCAGGCACTCGATCAATCCTTTGTCCTCGTGACCGCCAGCGGCGCTCAGTGTCGGATCAAAATACCGCAGATTCATTCCCTTCAGTCGATCGTCTGTAAAAATCCGTTCGCATATGTCAGCCATACTACTGAAGTCTTGGCCGCTCCTCATGCTCGTGGCCACATAAACATCAAGATCGGTAAGCATAGACAGATAGTATCTAGTGTTGTCCATAGCTGCGTTGCGCGCATTGGTGAACTTAGATGCTACACGCTCGTATTTTAAAAAAAGATCACCTTCTGATGTCACGATCTCATCAAGTACTTCGTTTGCTGAGAATATGAACTCATGTTGACGTGGCGCAAATTCTTTGGAAACTCGATTCTGAAGCAGTTCTCGAATTGTAGGCGAAGCATGTCCCGCGGCAGCGTGAGTTTGGTACCCATGCAGAAGGGCTTTCCGAAGATCGCTATCGATGTTGGCAGAATCTCCGTAGGATTTGCGCGCCCTTTCTGAGATAAGATAGCGGCTGTCCTTTGCGATGATCTTCAATGGAAGCGCAGGACCTCGCCGTTTGATCGCATCAGTATCAAACCGTTTGGATTCAAAGAAATCTACGATATCTTCGTTAATGAGGTCTCTGAGTCTCTGAAATGCAGTGCGCACGTTGCCGAAATAGAGGAGCGCATCAATGTAGAGTCGATACAAGCCCCATTTAAGGTGTCCCAAAGAAATGATCATATCTGATTTTGCAAGCCAGTCTTCTGAAAATCCTGGTACCTCTCGAACGCTATACGGATGCTGATCTGGAGTTTCCAGCCAATAGTAGCTGTAGAAACCGTCGCCAACAGGCGCTTCGTGCCCCAAGACTAGAAGTTGATTTAGCTGAACCGCCGAAAGCGGTTCTTCATCGATTTTTCCGAGGCGGGCAAAGACGTCATCGTGCGTCTGCTCCGTTAGCCAGCTTCCGATGCCTGCTGTAGGCACCGAGAAAAGACGGAATTCTTCGAGTATATCCGACTTAGATTTCATCGCGTTCTCCAGCCGGAAAATGGATCAGGCCTCCTTTGGTCCAAGCGGCAAGGTCAGAGGCGCCTTCGAGATCGCTGTGGGAACTGTAGGTCGCCGCGAGGTTACTGGTGGGCCTCGACCTCGAAGGCCGGTGCGCAGATGTCAGGCACCCAGATCCGGATCGGCCGCAGTCTGGCTGGTGCAGCCCTTCCGGGTGCGCGCGCACCGTGTCCCGCCATCGTCTCGATCGGGTTGAGGTTACCATGGTCGCCTCCGCCTATGCCGCGCACAATTTTCTACTATAGATTGGGTCGCGAAACGACAGGGCGAAAACGGGGTCAGCGCAATTGAAGTCAGAAATGGGTCTATCGATGAAGGCCTGATCCTCATCGGCGTGCGGGCTCTGCGCGACCGCGAGCAACTGCCGGTGCACCTCGGCCTTGAAGGCGGGCGAGCGGACGTCCGCTACCCAATTCTCGATCGGTCGCAGGCCTTGCTGGCGCAGGTGCTCCCGGTACGCTCGCACGTTGTCGCGCGATGGTCCGCTCGAGGTCGCCAATGCACATCTCCCGGTGAACGTCACCATAGGCTGCGACGGACCACCTGTCAGGCCCAGAACGATGTCACAGTCGCGCAACCGGACTGTGGCGCGGAGGCGCTCCGGCGGGGCGGTAGCGGCGGGTTTTGGCGAAAAGGCGGGCGGAGGGCGGTACCCCGCGATCGCAAAGGGTTGCGCGAGGGTCTTGAGGACTCCATCAGGACCAAGCGGTCTCCAGCTTTGTTTCAGTTTCTCAGCGCCTCGGCGATCAGGTCGGCGGCGGCCTGGTCGAGGAGCGCGTCCT
Organism: uncultured Alphaproteobacteria bacterium; assembly: GCA_963757395.1. GTDB lineage: Bacteria > Pseudomonadota > Alphaproteobacteria > Geminicoccales > Geminicoccaceae > DATAOG01. The sequence goes on along the minus strand of CAVWRK010000012.1, from coordinate 113,555 downwards.
CGGCCTCTCCGGGCACGCTCTCCTTGCCGATCTCGATCAGGACCGGCACCGCGAGTGGCGAGACCCGGTCGAGCGCCCGGTGGACGATCTTGCCCTGGACGCTCGCCAGCAGGTCGGCCAGGCGACGGACGTCCATCAGCCCGACCGCGGCCTCGGCCCGGGTCGCCCGCAGCAGCAGGTGGTCCGGCTCGTGCTTGCGCAAGACGTCGTAGATCAGGTCCGAGTTGACGGTCACCTGGCGGCCGGTTTTTTCCGAACCAGGATGCCGTCGCTCGATCAGGCCGGCGACCACGGCGACGTTCCGGAAGGTGCGCTTCAGGAGGCTGGAGTCGGCCATCCAGTCCTCGAGCTCGTCGCCCAGGATCGCGACGTCGAACAGTGCTGCCGGGTCGGCCACCGGCTCGAGGCTCCAGATCGCGAGCATGTAGTCGCTGGCGTTGAAGCCGATCGGCTTCAGACCGAGCCGCTCCATGCGCCGGGTCAGCAGCATGCCGAGGGTCTGATGCGCGTTCCAGCCGACGAAGGCGTAGCTGACCATGAAATGGCGCCCACGGCGCGGGAAGGTCTCGACCAGCAGCTCGTCCGACCGCGGCAGGACCGAGTGCCGCTGCTGCAGCCGGAGCCACTCCAGCACCTCGGGCGGCAGCTCCGGCCAGCGCTCGGGCGCCGCCAGCCAGCCGCGCACGCGGCTCGACAGATGCGTCGTGAACGGCATCCGGGTGCCCATGTAGCTCGGCACGCTCGCCTCGCGCCCGGGCGGTGCCAGGCTGACCTCGGCGAAGGTCTCGCGGATGCCCTCGAAGCGGAGCGTGCGGCCGGCGAACTGGAAGACGTCGCCCTGCGTCAGCCAGTTGACGAACCATTCCTCGATCTCGCCCAGCACCTGCCGGCGGCCCTTGAGGCGGACCCGCAGCATCGGCGCCTCGACGATCGTGCCGACGTTCATCCGGTAGCGCTTCGCGAGCCGGCGGTCGGCGAGCCGCCAGAGCCCGTCTTCGCCGCGCTTCAGGCGCCGGTAGCGCTCGTAGACCGCGAGCGCATAGCCGCCGGTCGCAACGAAGCTCAGCACGTCGTCGAAATCCCGGCGGGTGAGGCCGGCATAAGGCTCTGCCCGCCGGACCTCGTCGAACAGCCGGTCGGCATCGAACGGCCCGCTGCAGGCGACGCCCACGATGTGTTGCGCCAGCACATCCAGCCCGCCCGGGTGGGGCGTATCGCCATCCAGCGTCTGCTCAGAGATCGCATCGAGCGCCGCCCGGCATTCCAGCACCTCGAACCGGTTGCCCGGCACCAGCAGCGCCCGGCTCGGCTGATCGAGCCGGTGATTCGCCCGCCCGATCCGCTGCAAAATCCGGGAGACGCCCTTGGGCGCGCCGATCTGGACCACGAGATCGACCTCGCCCCAGTCGATGCCGAGATCGAGCGAGGAGGTGCAGACGATCGCCTTGAGGCCGCCACGCGCCATCGCCGCCTCGACCTTGCGGCGCTGCTCGACCGCGAGCGAGCCGTGGTGCAGCGCGATCGGCAGGTTGGCGTCGTTCAGCCGCCAGAGCTCGCGAAACAGAGCTTCCGCCTGGGCGCGGGTGTTGACGAAGACCAGCGTCGTGCCCGCCGCCTTGATGGTCGCGTACAAGGCCGGCGCGGCATAGGTGCCGTAGTGCCCGGCCCAGGGCATGCGCGCCTCGGGCAACAGGATCTGGACGTCCGGCTCGGGGCCGGGGCCGGCCTCGATCAGACGCGCCGGCCGGCCGCCGGGCGCGAGGTAGGCGAGCAGCTGGTCCGGCCGGTGGACGGTCGCGGACAGGCCGACGAAGCGCGCCTCGGGCGCCAGGCCCGCAAGCCGGGCGAGGCCGAGCGCGAGCAGCTGGCCGCGCTTGGCGTGGGCGAGCGCATGCAGCTCGTCGACGACGACCGCGGCGAGGTCCCGGAACATTTTTCCGACTTCCGGGTAGGAGAGCAGCAGGGCCAGCGATTCCGGCGTCGTCAGCAGGATGTCGGGCGGATCGAGACGCTGGCGCAGCCTCCGGTTCTGGGGGGTGTCGCCGGTCCGGGTCTCCAAGCGGACGCCGAGGCCCATCTCCTCGATCGGCGCCTTCAGATTGCGCGCGATGTCGGTGGTCAGCGCCTTCAGGGGTGAGATGTAGAGCGTGTGCAGGCCGCGGTCGGGACCGCGCCGGTCGAGCTCGACCAGGCTCGGCAGGAAGCCCGCGAGCGTCTTGCCGCCGCCGGTCGGGGCGATCAGCAGGCAGGAGACGCCGTCCGCCGCCGCCCGCAGCATCTCGAGCTGATGCCGATGCGGCCGCCAGCCGCGGCTTTCGAACCAGGTGGCAAAGTGCGCCGGCAGCGCGCCCGCTTCCGCCTGAGGCGATGCCAGGTCTCGAGCTTGCACGCGCCGACCACTTGCTATTCGGGGGCTGCCAGGATAGCAGATCCGCCGTGTCGGCGGAGCCTGCGAAGGGAGCTTCGCGCGCGCCGCGATCCGGCTAGAATGGCGTGCCTGTCAAGACGCGGCTGCCCGGCAGGGGAAAGCCGCCGAGGCCACGGAGGTGAATGCAGATGAACCAGCGTCCGGGATCGATCGCTCTGGTCCCTGCCCTGCTCGTCGCCCTGGCGGCGTGGCCGGGACGGGCGGAAACGCCATTGGAGCGAGGCAGCTACCTGATCAACAGCATCGTCGCCTGCGGCAACTGCCACACCCCGCAGGGGCCGGACGGCCCGCTGCCGGGCATGGAGCTGGCCGGCGGCCTGGTGATCCAGGAGGAGGACGCGTTCACCGTCCAAACGCCCAACATCACCCCCGACCCCGACACCGGGATCGGCAACTGGACCGATGAGCAGATCATCACCTCGATCCGCGAGGGCCGCCGGCCCGACGGCCGGATCATCGGCCCGCCGATGCCGATCGACATGTACCGGCGGATGTCGGACCAGGACGTTCAGGCGCTGGTCGCCTATCTCCGGCAGGTGAAGCCGGTGCGCAACGAGGTGCCGCCTTCGGAGTATCACATCCCGTTGCCCGAGAGCTACGGCCCGCCGGTCGGGTCGGTCCCCGAGGTCGCGCGCGACGATCCGGTGACCTGGGGCGCCTATCTCGCCGGGCCGCTCGGCCACTGCGTCGAGTGCCACACGCTGCTGGTCGGCGGCCAGCCGGACTTCCAGCGCCGGCTCGGCGCTGGCGGCAATGCGTTCTATGGCCCCTGGGGGACCTCGGTGTCGCGCAACATCACCCCCGACCCGGAGACCGGGATCGGCAACTGGACCGACGACCAGATCAAGCGCGCGATCACCCAAGGCATCAGCGCCGACGGCTCGCCGCTGATGCCGCCGATGGGCTTTCACTATTACGCCAACATCGCCGCGCCCGACCTCGCCGCCTTGATCGCCTATCTGCGCTCGCTGAAGCCGCTCAAAGCCGAGATCAGCGACTGAGGGCGACGGCTCCGGCGGATCGTGGACGCGCCGGTCGGGGCCGCGTAAGCTCGACAGCTCGCTGCGCCATCCGTTGGAGCGCCTTGAGCTTTGCCCGTGCAACGCAGACTTGCGGCCATCCTCGCCGCCGATGTGGTCGGCTACTCGCGCCTGATGGGCGAGGACGAGAGTGGCACGCTCGCCCGGCTCAAAGCCCACCGCCACGAGCTGATCGATCCGGCGATCGCGGCGCGCGGTGGCCGGATGGTCAAGCTGATGGGCGACGGCGCGCTGGTCGAGTTCGCAAGCGTGGTCGATGCCGTGCAGTGCGCGGCCGAGATCCAGCGCGCGATGACGGAGCGCAACGCCGAGGTGCCCGAAGCCCTGCGGATCGACGTTCCGGATCGGCATCAACCTCGGCGACGTCATCGTCGAGGACGAGGACATCTATGGCGACGGCGTCAACATCGCCGCCCGGCTCGAAGGCTCTCGCGGCGCCCGGCGGCATCTGCGTCTCGGGCAAGGTGCGCGACGAGGTGCTGGGCAAGGTCGATCTCGGCTTCGAGGACCAGGGCCTGCAGCCGGTCAAGAACATCGCGCGCCCGGTGCGGGTCTACCGGGTTGCTCCACATGCCGCCGCGGGCGCCGACCTCGGGCAGGCGAGCGAGCGGAGCGCGCCGCTGCCCCTGCCGGACAAGCCTTCGATCGTCGTGCTGGCGCTCCAGAACATGAGCGCCGACCCCGAGCAGGAGTATTTCGCCGACGGGATCGCCGAGGACATCATCACCGACCTCTCCAAGGTCTCCGGTCTGCTGGTGATCGCGCGCAACTCCGCCTTCGCCTACAAGGGCCGCGCCGCCGATCTGCGGCAGGTGTGCCGCGAGCTCGGCGTGCGGCATGCGCTCGAAGGCAGCGTGCGCAAGGCCGGCAACCGCGTCCGGATCACGACCCAGCTGATCGACGGGACGACCGGCGGCCACGTCTGGGCCGAGCGCTACGACCGCGAGCTGACCGACATCTTCGAGGTCCAGGACGAGGTCACGCGTGAGATCGTCGCCGCGCTCAAGGTCACGCTGACGCCCGAGGAGCGCCGGCGGGTGGCGAGCCGAGGCACCGACAACGTCGAGGCGTACGATTGGTATCTGCGTGGCCGTGAGCTGGTCGCGCGTCACAGCCGCGATCACGTCGCCGAGGGCCGCCCGCTGCTGGAGCGCGCGATCGCGCTCGATCCGGGCTTCGCCCCGGCCTACGCCTATCTCGGCCTTGGCCACGCCCTGGACTATGTCAACCGCTGGAGCGCCGATCCCGAGCGCTCCCTGACGCTTGCCCGTGAGCTGGCGGACCGGGCCGTCGAGCTGGACGAGTCCGAGCCGCAGGCGCACTACTGCCGCGCGGTCGTGCACATCTGGCAAAGACAGCTCGACGAGAGCATCGTCGATGCCCGGTGCGCGCTCGCGCTCGACCCGAATTTCGCCGACGCCCATGGGACGCTCGGCGCCGCCCTGCATTATGCGGGTCGCTCCGCCGAAGCGCTCGAGCAATACGAGCGGATGGCTCGAACTCAATCCGCACTTCCCGCCGCTTTACCTATTCTTCAGGGCGCAGGCCTGCTTCGCGCTCGAGCGGTACGAAGAGGCGGTGGCTTTGCTGGAGCGTCGGCTCGTCCGCGACCCGGAGAGCGACGTCACCCAGGTTCTGCGCGCCGCCTGCTACGGCCATCTCGGGCGCGCCGAGGACGCCCGCGCGGCATGGCAGGAAGCGCTGCGGATCAACCCCGACTACTCGATCGAGCACCGCCGCCAGATCCTGCCCTACAAGAACCCAGCGGACTTCGAGCGCGTGGTCGTGGGCCTGCGCAAAGCGGGGGTACCGGTCTAGCGCGCGTTGCGGCGGCGGAGCGTCGCCCCCTGACCGAGCGATCGTTGGGGTTCGTCGGCAAATCCGGTTACAAGGGATCAGGTCCCGAGCCGCGGGTCAGGAACCGAACCGATGATCAGAGAACGCCTCGTCGCCGCCCTGTCCTGCCTGCTCCTTGGCACGGCGGCCTCGCCGGTCGCGCTCGCGGCCTCCGCCGCCGATCTCGAGACGATGAGCAGCATGGCGCTGCTGCTCGGGCGGGCGGCCGGCTGCGGCCTCGACACCCGGCGCGCGACCGGCGCCATCGGCGCCTGGCTCGACCAGATCTTTCCGCCCGGATCGGCCGACCATATGCGCTACCTGCAGGCGTTCGGCGACGACGTCCGGCGCCACGCCCGGCAGCAGCAGCAGGGCGACACGCCCGACAGCTGCGCCGACATCGCCGAGGCCTTCAATGCCATGAACTGGTGATCGGAGCGGAGGTGCGACGACCGTGGGCATCATGATCGACGGCACCTGGCAGGTCGAGGAGCCGGCGGCCGCCGGCGCCGACGGCCGGTTCGTGCGCGCCACGACCAGCTTTCGCAGCTGGGTGACCGCCGATGGCCGGCCCGGGCCAACGGGCACGGGCGGCTTCGAGGCGGCGCCCGGCCGCTATCACCTCTACGCCGCGATCAGCTGCCCCTGGGCGCACCGCACGCTGTTGATGAGGAAGCTCAAGGGTCTGGAGGAGGCGATCGGGCTGTCCCTGGTCGCGCCGCGCCGGACCGATCAGGGCTGGGTGTTCGAGCCGGCCGACCCGCTGCTGGGCAGCCGGTCGCTGCACGAGATCTATCGCTCGGCGCGCGCCGACTACACCGGCCGGGTCACGGTTCCGGTGCTGTTCGATCGCGAGCGCCGGACCATCGTCAACAACGAGTCGGCCGAGATCATCCGGATGTTCAATGCAGCCTTCGGCGCCTTCACGACAGCGTCCGACGACACCTATCCGGAAGCGCTCCGGCCCGAGATCGACGCGCTGGGCGAGCTGATCCACCGGACCGTCAACAACGGCGTCTATCGGGCGGGCTTCGCGCAGAGCCAGAGGGCCTACGAGGAAGCGTTCGATGAGCTGTTCGCGACCCTGGACCTGCTCGAGGAGCGCCTCGCGAGCCGCCGCTATCTGCTCGGCGACCGGCTGACCGAGGCCGATCTCCGCCTTTTTCCGACCTTGATCCGATTCGACGTCGCCTACCACGGCGCGTTCAAGTGCAACCTCAAGCGCCTGGTCGACTATCCGAATTTGTGGGCCTATGTCCGGGAACTCTACCAGTCGCCGGGCGTTGCCGAGACGGTCGACGTCGATCTCTATAAGCAGGGCTACTATGCGCGGAGCGCGCTGCGCAACCCGCTCGGCATCGTGCCCAAGGGGCCGGCGATCGACCTGACGGAGCCGCACGGTCGGGAGCGCTTGGGCCCGCGCGCCGCCTGAGCGGCGAGGAGGAGGCTTCGGGCATGGGCATGTTGGTCGAGGGGGTCTGGCGCGATCAGGACGTGCGGACCGAGGACGGCCGCTTCGTCCGGGTCGAAACCCAGTTCCGCAACTGGATCACCGAGGACGGCCGCCCTGGCCCGACCGGCGAGGGCGGCTTCAAGGCCGAAGCCGGGCGCTACCACCTCTACGTCTCGCTCGCCTGCCCGTGGGCGCACCGCACCCTGATCATGCGCAAGCTCAAGGGGCTCGAGGCGGCGATCGGGGTCTCGGTCGTCCACTGGCACATGGCCGAGCAGGGTTGGGAGTTCAAGGAAGGCGCCGGCGCCACCGGCGACCGGCTGTATGGCCACGAGCATATGCATCAGCTCTATGCGCAGGCCAGGCCCGGCTACAGCGGCCGCGCGAGCGTGCCGGTGCTCTGGGACCGGGAGACCCGGACCATCGTCAACAACGAGTTGGCCGAGATCATCCGGATGCTCAACGGCGCGTTCGCCAGGGTCGGCGCGCGCGGGTCGGACTACTACCCGGCCCCGCTTCGCGCGACCATCGATGCGGTCAACGCGCTGGTCTACGAGCACGTCAACAACGGCGTCTACAAGGCTGGATTCGCACGCGGGCAAGACGCCTACGAGGAGGCGGTGATCAAGCTGTTCCAGACCTTGGACGAGCTCGACGAGCACCTCGCCGGCCGCCGCTATCTTGCCGACGAGCGGCTCACCGAGGCCGACATCCGTCTGTTCACGACGCTGGTCCGCTTCGATCCGGTCTACGTCGGCCACTTCAAGTGCAACCTGAAGCGCCTGGTCGATTTTTCCCACCTCTGGCCCTACGCGCGCGAGCTCTACCAGCTGCCGGGCGTCGCCGAGACGGTCGACTTCCACCACATCAAGCATCACTACTACGGCAGCCACGCGACCGTGAATCCGACCGGGATCGTGCCGCTCGGGCCGATCCTCGACTGGGACGAGCCCCACGGCCGCGGCCGTGGTTCATCCGGTCGGTGAGATCGTTCTGACCCCGGCACCCCGCGCCTCACTCAGGCGTGGCCGGCCTCGCTCGAGAGCAGGGTCAGGTCGATGCCGATCTTGGCGATCGCCCGCTCCCATTTGACGTCGTTGTCGACGTCGAACACCAGATCGAGATCGGCCGGCACCAGCAGCCAGCCGTTGGCCTGGATCTCGGCGTCGAGCTGGCCGGGCGCCCAGCCGGCGTAGCCGAGCGCCAGCACCCGCCGGTTGGGGCCCTCGCCGCGGGCGATCGCCTTGAGGACGTCGATCGTCGCGGTCAGCGCGATGTCGTCCTCGATCACCAGGCTCGAAGTCCTGGAGGTAGTCGGTCGTGTGCAGCACGAACCCCCGGCTGGATTCCACCGGGCCGCCGAAATGGATCGGCATGCTGCCGCCCCCGGTGGTCAGCTCGACCCCGATCTGCTCGAGCAGACTGTCGAAGGTCAGGCTGTCGATCAGCCGGTTGACGACCAGCCCCATCGCGCCGTCGGCGGAATGAGCGCAGAGATAAACCACGCTTCGGGCGAAACGAGGGTCCGCCATCTGCGGCATCGCGACCAGCAACTGCCCGGTGAGCGAGCTTTCGGTAGCGATCGGGTTCGCGCCTTGTGCCATGTTCAACACTTAGACCTTCAGGGTCCGGCCAGCAAGGGTAGCGGCCGTCGGACCCCGGTCGGCAACCGGAAAATTGTTGGCCGCGGACGTTGCCTGCCGCCCGGTGCCATGCCAGATTGCGCGCCGCGCGCCACCATGACCCTGGGCGTTGCGACGGCACTGAAGGTGCGACTTGCGAGGAGGCTCCGATGACGATTCAGGTGGGTGACAAGCTGCCGGCGGTGAACTTCAAGCGCCTGACCCCGGACGGCATCAAGGACGTGTCGGTCGCGGCCTTGACCGGCGGCAAGAAGGTGGTCCTGTTCGCGGTCCCCGGCGCCTTCACGCCGAGCTGCTCGGAACGGCATCTGCCGGGCTTTCTCGAGCAGGCCGAGGCGCTCAAGGCCAAAGGCATCGACACGATCGCCTGCATCGCGGTCAACGACCCGTTCGTGATGAGCGCCTGGGAGAAATCCCGCGGCGTCGACGGCAAGATCGAGATGCTGTCGGACGGCAATGGCGAGTTCGCACGCGCGGTCGGGCTGGATTTCGACGGCAGCGGCTTCGGCCTCGGGCGGCGCTCGCGGCGCTACGCCATGGTGGTCGACGACGGCACGGTCAAGACGCTGCTGGTCGAGGAGGTCCCGAGCCAGGCCGAGAAGAGCAGCGCGAGCGCGATCCTGGCGAGCCTCTAGCCGGTCGCCGGACCGGCGTTCGGCGGGTCCGACCGACCGGCCTGGATCGCCTGGCGGGCGAGCTCGTCGGCGCGCTCGTTGTCGGGGTGGCCGGCGTGGCCCTTGACCCAGTGCCAGGCGACCCGGTGCGCGCCGAGCGCGCTTTCCAGCCGCCGCCAGAGATCCTGGTTCTTGACCGGCTTCTTGTCGGCGGTCCGCCAGCCGCGCGCCTTCCAGGCGGGCAGCCAGCTGGTGATGCCCTGGCGCAGATAGTTGCTGTCGGTGAACACCTTCACGGTCATCGGCCGCTTCAGGGTCTCGAGCGCGCCGATCGCGGCCTCGAGCTCCATGCGGTTGTTGGTGGTCGCCGGCGCGAAGCCCGAGAGCTCGCGGATCTGCCCGCGCCAGCGCAGCACAGCACCCCAGCCGCCCGGGCCTGGATTGCCCGAGCAGGCGCCATCGGTGTGGATCTCGACCGCATCGGCGCCGGCTTCGCTTAGGTTTGCCAAGGTTAGTCCAGACCGTAGGCGCCGGGTCCGGACACGCCCCGGTGGAAGCGCAGCTTGTCCAGATACTCGAGCGGGTCCTTGGGCTTGACCAGAGCGCCCTCGACCTGGTTCTGCCAGTCGAACAGGCGGGTCAGGAGGAAGCGGAGCGCGGCGCCGCGCGCGAGCAGCGGCAAAGCCTCGAGCTCGGCGCCGGTGAACGGCCGCTCGGCCCGGTACGCCGCCAGCATCTGCCGCGCCTTGGTGATGTTGAACGCGCCGTCCGGCTCGAAGCACCAGGCATTCAGGCAGATCGCCAGGTCGTAGGCGGTGATGTCGACGCAGGCGAAGTAGAAATCGATGATCCCGGACACCTCCCGGCCCTGGAAGAAGACGTTGTCGGGGAACAGGTCGGCGTGGATCACGCCCTTGGGCAGATCGCCGGGCCAATGGCGCTCGAGATCGTCGAGCTCGCGCGCGACCTCGTCCTCGAGTCCGGGCTGGAGGCCGCCGGCGCCGGCACGGCCGGCTTCGAACAGCGGCCGCCAGCTGGCGACCGAGAGCGCGTTCGGCCGGACCATCCGAAAATCCGCGCCGGCCAGGTGCAGCCTCGCGAGCGCGCTGCCGAGCGCGCTGCAGTGGCCGGCGTCGACCCGCCGCGGCGAGACGCCGTCGCGAAAGCTGACCAGCGCCGCCGGCCGGCCGCACAGCGCGCGCAACGCCTGCCCGTCGCGGCCGTGGATCGGGGTCGGACTGGGCACACCCTTGGTCGCGAGATGCTCCATCAGCGCCAGGAAGAACGGCAGGTCCTCGGGCGCGACCCGCTTCTCGTAGAGCGTCAGGATGTACTGGCCGCGCTCGGTGATCAGGCGGTAGTTCGAGTTCTCGACCCCTTGCGCGATGCCTTCCAGCGCGACCAGCGGCGCCAGGCTGTAGGCCGCAAGGAACTGCGCCAGCGACCCTTCGTCGATCGCCGTGTAGACCGCCATCCGGTCAGCCCGTGCGGTCGACCCGCGCGCCGCTTGCCGGCTGCAGGCGGGCCGGCGTGCCATCGAGCCTGACGGCCGCGGTCACGACACGTGCCGCATCGGGATCGGTGGGGTCTTGAACGAGACGTCCTCCTGGACGACCCGGACCTCCTGCACGTCGATCGCGAACCGTTGGCGGCAGGCCTCGATCAGCTCGTCGACCAGCTCCTCAGGCGCCGACGCGCCGGCGCTGATCGCGACCGTCGTCACACCCTGCAGCAGGGGCCAGTCCATGCTCGCCGCATTCTGCACCAGTGCTGCAGCCGGGCAGCCGGCGGCCTTGGCGACCTCGACCAGGCGGACCGAGTTGGACGAGTTGGGGGCGCCGATGATCAGGGTCAGATCGGCTTTCGGCGCGACCGCCTCGACCGCCCGCTGCCGGTTGGTCGTGGCGTAGCAGATGTCCTCGCGCCGCGGCCCGCAGATCGACGGGAAACGCCGCTTGAGCACCTCGAGGATGGTCTCGGTCTCGCGCAGCGACAGCGTGGTCTGGGTGGCGTAGGCGAGGCGGCTCTCGTCCGGGACGCTGAGCGCCTCGGCCTGGGCGACGGTCTCGACCAGGATCACGGCACCTCTGGGCAGCTGACCCATCGTGCCGACCACCTCGGGATGGCCGCTGTGGCCGATCAGCAGCACCGTGCGGCCGCGCCGGTAATGCTGCTCGACGCCGCGATGGACCTTGCTGACCAGCGGGCAGGTGGCGTCGGCGTAGAGCAGATTGCGGCGCCTGGCCTCGGCCGGGATCGCCTTGGGCACGCCATGGGCCGAGAACACGACCAGGGCGCCGTCCGGCACCTCGTCGAGCTCCTCGACGAACACCGCGCCCTTGGCGCGCAGGCCGTCGACCACGTAGCGGTTGTGGACGATCTCATGGCGGACGTAGACCGGCGGCCCGTTCTGCTCCAGCGCCTGCTCGACGATCTCGATCGCCCGCTCGACCCCGGCGCAGAACCCGCGCGGGCTGGCGAGGAGGATGGTCAGCTCGGATCGGCTCATCAGCGCGTGACCAGGCTCCATCGGTGTTGGCTGATCGGCCGGCCTCGGGCAACCGGCCGTGGACCGGCAGCCTTGTACCACGGCGGCCGGCGACCGACGAGGGCTTTCACGGTCGCAGGCGAGCGACATATGGGGACGCCGCGAAGGGTCGCCAACCGCTTTCGATCGGCGCCGCCTCCGGTTAGGCTCCACGACCGCCAGCCGGCGGCAGGGAACGGCATGATCGAACGTTGGCAGCGGCTGGCCGAGGTCGCACGCGCCTTTCACCGGCTCGGCTGGACCGCGTTCGGCGGCCCGACCGCGCACTTCGTCTACTACCGCGACGCGTTCGTCGTGCGCCGGCGCTGGCTCGACGAGCGCGCCTACGCCGAGCTGCTGGCCCTGGTCCAGCTGCTGCCCGGGCCGGCCAGCAGCCAGCTCGCGGTGACCCTTGGCATCGGGCGCGCGGGCCTCGCCGGCGGCCTGGTCGCCTGGCTCGGCTTCACGCTGCCCTCGGCCGTGCTGATGGCGGCGTTCGCCCGGCTGGCGCAGGGGCTCGGCGCCCTCGATGGCCAGGGCTGGCTGCATGGGCTCAAGGTCGCCGTGGCCGGCGTGGTCGCCCAGGCGGTGCTCAGCATGGCGCGGCGACTCTGCCCCGATCCGCCACGGCTCGCGATCGCAGGGTTGGGCGCGATCGTGGCACTCGCGCTGTCCGGCCCGCCGGGCCAGCTGCTGGTGATCGGCCTCGGCGGCGCGATCGGCTTTCTCTGGCTTGGCGCGCGCATCGAGAGCGCGCCCGAGGTGCCGGCCTACGGCCGGGTCGGCCGCGCCTGCGCGCTGTTCTGCCTCGCCCTGTTCGCGGGCCTGTTGCTCGGCCTGCCGCTGCTCCGCGCCAGCTTTCCGGACGTCGTCGTGCTGGCCTGGATCGACAGCTTCTATCGCGCCGGGGCCTTGGTGTTCGGTGGCGGCCACGTGGTCCTGCCGCTGCTCCAGGCCGAGGTCGTCGAGCCCGGCTGGATCAGCCCCGATCTGTTCCTCGCCGGCTATGGCGCCGCCCAGGCCGTGCCGGGTCCGGTGTTCACCTTCGCAGCCTTCCTCGGTGCGGCGATGACCGGCCCGCTCCCGCCAGCACTCGGCGCCGCGATCTGCCTCGTGGCGCTGTTCCTGCCTTCGATGCTGCTGCTGGTGGGCGTCCTGCCCTTCTGGGCGGCGATCCGGGGCTGGCCGGGCATGACGGGCGCGCTCGCCGGCGTCGGTGCTGCGGTGGTCGGGCTGCTGCTGGCAGCCCTGATCGATCCGATCTGGCCGAACGCGATTCAGGGTCCTGGCGACCTCGCGCTCGCGGCGCTCGCGTTCGCGCTTTTGAGCTTTGGCCGGCTGCCGCCCTGGGCGATCGTGCTCGGTTGCGCCGCGCTCGAGGCCCTGGTCGTCAGGCTCGCCGCCTGAGCCGCGGCTTGACCGGCTCGCGGTTCCGTGCTGAGCCATGACCCGACCGCGGCGACGCGGCCGGCACGGCGGGGGAGTGGCGATGACCAACGTGGCCGTGGTCGGCGCTCAGTGGGGCGACGAGGGCAAGGGCAAGATCGTCGACTGGCTCTCCGAGCGGGCCGAGGTCGTGATCCGCTTCCAGGGCGGCCACAACGCCGGCCACACGCTGGTCGTCAACGGCCGGACCTATAAGCTGAGCCTGCTGCCCTCGGGCGTCGTGCGTCCGGGAAAACTCTCGATCATCGGCAACGGCGTCGTGATCGATCCCTGGGCGCTGCTCGAGGAGATCGAGGCGCTGCGCGGCCAAGGGGTCGCGGTCGGCCCGGACAGCCTCCGGATCGCCGAGAACGCGCCCCTGATCCTGCCGCTGCACGGCGAGCTCGACCGCGCCCGCGAGCGCGCCCGCAAGGCGAGCCCGAGCGGCACCGGCACGCTCGGCACCACCGGCCGCGGCATCGGTCCGGCCTACGAGGACAAGATCGCGCGCCGCGCGGTCCGGGTCTGCGACCTCGCCGACCCCGACCTGCTCGCGCGCAAGGTCGAGGACCTGCTGCTGCACCACAACGCGCTCCGCCTCGCGTTCGGCGAGCCGGCGATCGAGCCGGGCGAGCTGGTCGCCCGATTGAACGCGCTGGCCCCACGGCTCCTGCCCTACGCCGAGCCGGTCTGGCTGCGGCTGGTCGAGCTGCGCCGTCGGGGTGCCCGGATCCTGTTCGAGGGCGCCCAGGGGGCGATGCTCGACGTCGACCACGGCACCTACCCGTTCGTGACCTCGTCCAACACGCTGGCCGCGGCCGCAGCGCTCGGCGCCGGCACCGGCCCGGACGCGGTCGGCTTCGCGCTCGGCATCACCAAGGCCTACACCACCCGGGTCGGCGAAGGCCCGTTCCCGACCGAGCTCGGCGACGAGGTCGGCCGCGGCCTCGGCGAGCGTGGCCGCGAGTTCGGCACGGTCACCGGCCGGCCGCGCCGCTGCGGCTGGTTCGATGCCGTGCTGGTCCGCCAGGCGGTCAAGATCGGCGGCATCCACGGTCTCGCGCTGACCAAGCTCGACGTCCTCGACGGCATGGACCAGCTCAAGATCTGCACCGCCTACCGGCATTTCGGCCAGACGCTGCATCACCTGCCGGCGGCGATGACCGCCCAGGCCGGGGTCGAGCCGCTGTACGAGGAGCTGGACGGTTGGCGGGACAGCACCCGCGGCGCCCGGAGCTTTGCCGACCTCCCCGCGCAAGCCGTCAAATATGTCAAGCGCTTAGAGGAGTTGGTTGAGGCGCCGGTTGCGATGCTCTCGACCAGCCCCGACCGCGACGACACGATCCTTCTGCGCGATCCCTTCGCCGATTGACCCCTCGATCGTGACCCCACACCTGCACGACGGGCTCGGGCGGCAGCGAGCGGTCGGATCCGGCCGCGGGCGTCGAACGGCGCTCGCCGGCTAGCCGCGACCGGACCGCGGCGCACCGATGCACGTTCGCCATCCGATCTGGCTGGCCGGGGTGGCCCGGCCGGGGGCCGCCGTTTTCGCGCTGCTGTTCACGCTCGAATCGATCGCGCGGGCGACGCTCGCCACCGTGATCCCGCTGCAGGCCTACGCGGCCCTCGAGAGCAGCCGGGCGGTCAGCCTCATGTTCACCTGCGTCGGCGGCGCCGGCCTGATCGGCAGCTTGCTGATCCCGCTCCTGGTCCGCCGGGTGCCGCGCCGCTTCGTCTACACGCTGGGCACGCTCGCCCTGATCGCGGCGGCCGGTCTGTTCGCGCTCGACGGCCCGGCCGGGCTGCTCGCCGGGCTGATCGTCCGGGTGCTCGGGGTCGCCTGCCTCGGCATCGTCCTCAACCTCTACATCATGGACACGATCCCGCGCGGCGAGCTGGTGCGCTCGGAGCCCTTGCGCCTCGCCGTCTCGGGCGCCGCCTGGACGCTCTGCCCTTCGCTCGGCGTTTTTCTCTACGGCCGCTACGGGGCGATCGCCGCCGATGGCCTGAGCGCCGCGGCCGCGCTGGCCCTGCTCGCGACCTTCTGGGTCGTCCGCCTGTCCGACCACCCGGCGATCGTCCCCGGGCGACAGCCGCCGCCCAACCCGCTGCGCAACATCGGCCGCTTCCTCGCCCAGCCCCGGCTGCGGCTCGGCTGGGTGATCGCGTTCGGGCGCTCGAGCTGGTGGTCGCAATTCTTCACCTTCGCGCCGCTCTACATGGTGATCGCGGGCCACAGCGAGCTCGCGAGCGCCGTCCTGATCTCGCTCGGCAACGCCACGCTGGTCCTGACCGTGCTGATCGGCCGTCTCGCCGAGCGGGTCGGGGTGCGGCGGGTGATCGTCACGGCCTACCTGCTCTCAGGGGTCACGACGCTGCTGGCCGCCCTGCTCGTGCCGACCGGCGCCTCGCTCCTGGTCGCGGGCCTGCTGCTGCTTGGATCGGTCTGGGCGAGCGCGCTCGATGCGGTTGGCAACATCCCGTTCCTGCGCGCCGCGCGTGCCCGCGAACGGCCCCAGATGACCGGCGTGTTCCGGACCTACACCGACCTCTCGGATCTGTTGCCGTCCGCGGTTTTCGCGCTGCTGCTGAGCTTCTTCGGCCTCGAGAGCGTGTTCGCGGCCACGGGTCTCTTGATGCTCGCGATCGGTCTCATTGCCCGCCGCCTGCCCCGCGCGATGTAGCCGATCGCTGGCGAGCCGGGGCGACTCCAGCGCGCGGGCGGCCGGTCGTTTGTCATGGGCCTCGTCCCCTGCCCCGCCGAGCGTTCACCCTCCCGCATGGCTGCGCGCCATGCCACAGTTCTTCTTCACGGAGCGCTATGCCCAGTCGTATGGTGACGCGTGGGCGCGCTTCGTGCGCGTCCTCGATGGCGAGGCGGCGCCGGACTCGACCGGCATCGACGGCCAGCAGGCGCCCCGGCTCGCCGAGGCCGCCTATGTCGCGCTCCAAACCGGCCGCCGGGTCGAACTCTGAGGTGCGCTCATGAAGATCGGCATGGTTTCGGACTTACTGGCGCATCTGCCCTTCGAGGCAATGCTGGATGCCGCGCGTGACCTCGGCGTCGAGGGCATCGAGGTCAACGCCGGCAACTGGTCCTCGGCGCCCCATCTGGGTCTCGAAAGCCTGCTCGCGAGCGCTTCGGCGCGGCAGGATTTCCTGGCCGCGTTCGAGGCCCGTGGTCTCGCGCTGATCGCGCTCAACGCCAACGGCAACCAGCTGCACCCGACCGAGGGCGAGCGCCAGTCGGCGGTGCTCCAGGGCACCATCCGCCTCGCGGGGCTCCTCGGGGTCGACAAAGTGTGCCTGATGTCGGGCCTGCCGGCGGGCGGGCCGCACGACCGCACGCCCAACTGGATCGTCTCCTCCTGGCCGCCCGAGACCGCTCGGATCCTCGCCTGGCAATGGCAGGAGAAGCTGCTGCCCTACTGGCGGCAACTCGCCGAGGTCGCGGCCGACCAACGGCGTCAGGCGACTCGCCATCGAGCTGCACGGCAACCAGCTGGTCTACAACGTGCCCTCATTGCTGCGCCTGCGCGAGGCGATCGGCCCGGTGGTCGGCGCCAACCTCGATCCGAGCCATCTGATGTGGATGGGGGCCGATCCGATCGCCGCGATCGACGCGCTGGGCGACGCCATCCTGCACGTCCACGCCAAGGACACCTTCCTCAATACGCCTAAGCAGGCGACCACGAGCCTGCTCGAGAACGGCTCGCTGACCGACGTCAGGGCGCGCGCCTGGTCCTACATCACGCTCGGCTACGGCCACGGCGAGAGCTGGTGGCGGGATTTCTGCTACCGGCTGCGCATGGTCGGCTACGACGGCTGGCTCGCGATCGAGCACGAGGACGTCATGCTGTCGCGGCTCGAAGGCGTGCGCCGCTCGGTCGACCTGCTGCGGGCCGTAGCCCCGGTCGACGAGAGCGACTTCGCACCGCCGGCGATCTAGCGACTACTTGTGCGCAGGCGGTGGTGGCACGGGCTCGACCCGTCCGGAGGCCGCCGAGCGATAGGCGGCGAGGATCATCTCGAGCGACCGCCTGCCGTCCTCGAGCGTGGTGGGCGGCGGCTTGCCTTCGGCAAGGGCCTCGAGGAACGCGAGCGCGTTCTGCTGATGGAAGCCGCCGGTCTTGAACCGCGGCACGATCGGCGAGATCTGCCAGCGTCGCGGCCCGCCGTCGAGCCGGCAGACCTTGAGAAAGCCCGCATCGGTGAGATCGCGCGAGGCGAGATCGACGCCTGAGAGCACGGCGGCGCCCTTGGTGCCGAAGACCTCGACCGAATTGTCGCCGGCGGCGAACGTCGTGCTCGATGCCAGCTCGCAGAGCAGGCCGCCCTCGTAGCGGAACACGGCCAGGCCCAGGTTCTCGAGCGGCCCGTGAAGGGCCACGTGCGAGACCATCGCCATGACGCTCTCGGGCTCGCCGAACAGCCAGCGGATGAAGTCGGCCCCGTGCACGCCCTCGTCGAGCAAGGCGCCGCCGCCGGCAAGCTCCGGATCGTCCGCCCAGGCCATGCCGTGTCCCGGTCCGAGCCCGTAGAGATGGCCGTGACGCACCCGCATCAGGACGATCTGGCCGAGCTCGCCGTCCCGCACCAGCCGCCGCAGCTCGTGGTTGATCGGATCGAAGCGCTTGGGGAAGCTCTGCATGAAGACGACGCCGGCGCGCCCGATCGCCAACTCGATCCGATCACAGTCCTCGAGCGTCGTCGCGAGCGGCTTCTCGCACAGGATGTGGCAGCCGGCGGCGGCCGCGCGCTCGATCAGACCGGCGTGATGGGCCGTGGCCGAGCACACGCCGACCGCCTCGCAGGCCCCGAGCAGGGCGCCGATCTCGGGCCAATAGCGGGTGTCGTACTTGGCGGCCGCCGCCTCGCCGCGCCCGGCGTCGTCGTCCCAGATGCCGACGAACTCGGCGCGCAGCGAATCCCGGAAAACCTCGGACCAGAAGTTGGCGTGGTAGTGGGCAAAGCTCAGGATGCCGGCCCGGATCGGCGCTGCCATCTCAACCTCCCTCGGCGACCGGCTGCTCCTGCCCGCTCGCGGCCGCGCGGTAGACGGCATCCGCCACCAGCGTGCCCGCGAGCGCATCCAGGGCAGTCGGGTCGGAGGCAATCTTGCCCCGCAGGATGTCGAGCCACCGGGCGTGCTGGCGCTCGCCGAACGCCCGCACCCCGATCTCCGGCAACCACCAGCCGCGCGAGCCCGTGACCCGCGGCGCATAGATCGCGAGCGGCCCGCGCTCGGTGCGCAGCAGCAGGGTCGCGTCGGCGCAGTAGATCTCGAGCCGGAAGCGATCCGTGCCCTGGACCTCGTTGAAGCTCATCTCGTGGCTGGCCAGCATGCCACCATCAAAGCGGTAGGTCGCGAGCGCCTCGTCCTCCAGCTGCGAGATCGCCCGGCGGCCATCCGGGAAGAGGCGCTCCGGCTGCCGGACCGCCGTCTTCGCCGCGACCGTCTCGATCTCGCCGAACAGATGGCGGACCAGATCGATGCCGTGGACGCCGAGCTGCATGACGACCCCGCCGGCGACCAGGGCGGGATCGAAGAACCAGGGCTCGTGCGGCCCGGCCGTGGCGTTGCGCAGGCGCACATGATGGACCGGCCCGAGCTTGCCCGAGGCCAAGAGCTCTCGGGCGTGGACGACCTCCTCGAAGTGGCGGTGCATCCAGCTGACCTGCAGGTCGACCCCGGCTTCGCGGGCCGCGCCGATGATCCGCCGGCAGCCTGCGGCGGACATCGCCATCGGTTTTTGCAACAGGATCGCCTTGCCAGCGGCGACCGCCGCGAGCGCGATCTCCTCATGCGTCCAATCGGGCGTGGCGATCACCACCGCATCGAGGTCGGCCCGCCCGAGGACAGAGCGCCAGTCGGTCGCGACCTCGGCGATGCCGAAGCGGCGGGCGAGCGGGCCGGCGCGCGTCGTGGAGGAGGCCGCGAGCACCCGCACCTCCGCCCCGCCCGCGGCCTGGAGCCCGGCAATGTGATAGGCGCTGATCAGACCGGCGCCGATCACCCCGATGCCGATGGTCTCGCGGCTCTTTCCCGCCGTGATCATGCTGGCAGGGCTACGGCTTCCAGTGGCCGTCGACCTTGACGAGCGCCGGATCGACCGCCTTCAGCGGCTCGGTGTAGGTGTAGTCCAGCACGTTCTGGCGATCCTTGATCCGGCCCGACTTCTCGAGGAAGTCGGCGGTCGCCTCCATGTCCTCGACGTAGCCCTGATCGATCGTGGGATCGAACACGAAGTTGTCCCAGAGCTTGGCGTTGACCTCCGGATCCTGCTTTTGGAAATCGGAAAACAGCTTCACGACCTCGTCGCGGTGGGCGGGATCGGCGACGTACTTCTGAGCCCGGGTCAACACCTCGACCAGGGCCTGAACCGCGTTCGGGTTGTCGCGCGCGAACTCCTGGCTGACCACGTAGAGCGAGCGGTTGTGCGAGACCTTGACCTGCTCGCCGTCGTTCTGCGGGAAATGGCTGACGAGGCCCGTGTGCTCGACGACCGCATCGGCGCCTTCGAGCGCCCGATACGGCCAGGGCTCCCAGGACAGCAGTGCCTGCGTGTCGCCCGAGACCAGGCTCGCCAGCTGCTCGGGCGGCGGCAGGTTGACCACCTGCAGGCAGGTCGGGTCGAGGCCGTAGTGGTCGGCGAGCGCGCCCAGAAAGGCGCTCGAGGTCGAGCCCTGGAGCAGGCCGATCTTGATCGCGCACAGGTCCTCGGGCTTCGTGACGCCCGCGTCCTTGCGCACGACCAGCTTCTCGAGACCGTTGGCGATCGCGTTGTTGCCGATCACGACGACCGGGATCGCGTTGTGGACCATCGAGATCGGCGGCAGGTTGCCGGGCGTCCAGAGCTGGATGTCGCCCGCGACCAGGGCCTCGCCGGCGAGCGCGCCGGCGCTGAAGGTCTTGGTCGAGACGCTCTCGAACCCCGCCTCCTTGAACCAGCCCTTCTCGATCGCCACGACATGCGGCGCGAACGCGATGTCGACGCCGAAGCCGAGCGCCAGATCCTTGATCTCCGGTTCGCCCCCCGCCGCAGGTCCGATCCACGGCATGGCGACGCCAGCCGCCAGCGCCCCGCTCAGCAGAAGTTGCAGCAGCCGTTTCGTCATTGGTTGTCTCCCTGTCCGTCGCGCCGGCCGTTCGTTTATTCTTATACGACCATCAGACCGCGTGCCACTTTCCGATCTTCCACCGGATCACGGCCCCGATCGCGTAGTCGGTCGCGAGGTTGGTGACGCCGATCAGGATGATGCCGAAGATCACGATGCCGATCTCGCCGAGCTGGCGCGCCTGCATGATCATGAAGCCCATGCCGCTTTCGGCCGCGATCAGCTCGGCCGCGACCAGGACGCCGAACGACAGCCCCCAGCCGACCCGCACGCCGGTCGCGATGTCGGGCATGATCGCCGGCACGGCCACCCGGAACAAGAGCGAGGTTCCCCGGTAGCCCATGGTCTGCGCCGCGCGCAGCAGGATCGGGTCAATCGTCGTCATGCCCTTGTAGGTGTTGGTCCAGACCGGAAAGAACGCGCCGAGGAAGATCACGAACACCTTGGACGGCTCGCCAAGGCCGAACCAGACGATCGCGATCGGGATCCAGGCGAGCGGCGGGATCGGCCGCAACAGGTCGATCAGCGGCCGGAACAGCGTGTCGAGGCGCCGGTACCAGCCGAGCGCCACGCCGAGGCTGATCCCGAGGATCGCGCCGAGGCTGAAGCCCCAGAGGATGCGCACCAGGCTCGCGGCGACGTTGCCAGCGAGCTCGGCGGGCGGGATCCGTGCGAGCGTCGCCGCCAGCGCCCGGCTCGGCGCCGGCAGGAACAGAGGATTGATCAGGCCGAGCCGCCCCGCCGCCTCCCACGAGCCGAACACCAGCAGGACGCCGATGATCCCCCAGCTCGCATCGGACCACCGCCGCGTCGTCATCGCCGCACCTGCTCGAGCCCGGTCTGCCAGGGCAGGAGCCGGCGCTCCAGCCAGCCGAGCCCGCCGAGGACGAAGAAGCCGATCAGGCCGATCAGGATCATGCCGACGATCGTGATGTCGCTGCGATAGAAGGTGCGCGCCTGCATGATCAGAGCACCCAGGCCCTGGATCGTGCCGATCATCTCGGCGCCGACGATGATCATGAAGGCGACCCCGATCGCGACGCGGGCGCCCGCGAACATCCGTGGCAGCGCGGCCGGCAGCACCACGCGCAGGAACACGCCGGCACGGCCGGCATCGAGCGTGCGCGCGGCGCGGATCAGCAGCGGGTCGACGTATTTGACCGCCGCGATCACGTTCGGCAGCATCGTCCAGAAGCAGCCGTAGGCGATCAGCAGCACCTTCGACAGCTCGCCGGTGCCGAACCAGATGATGGCGAGCGGCAAGAGGCTCAGCGAGGCGACCGAGCGGGCGAGCACGATGATCGGCAGCATCAGCTTGTCGAGCGCCCGCACGCTGCCGATCAGGATGCCGAGCGGGATCGCCGCCGCGATCGCAAAGAAGCAACCCTGCACCACCCGCCAGAGCGTCATCCCGACATGCACCCAGACGCGCTCGCCCTGCGGGAAGCCCTGGACGGCGAGTTCGACCAGGGCCTCGGCCAGCCGGCTCGGCGGCGGAAACGAGAACGGGCGCAGCCACCCGGCCGCCGAGGCCAGCTGCCAGGCGACCAGCAGCAGCGCCGGGAGCACGAGCCAGCGCGCGGCTCCAAGGCCCCCGCGCGGCGCCGGCATGTTGGCCGGCCTGGGTTGTGCTGGCGCCATCAGAGCGTCGCCCAGATGCGGTCGTAGAGCGCGATCAGCTCCGGATCACTGCGGCGGCGCGGCCGCGCGAGGTCGACCGCGAACTCGTCGGCGATCCGGCCGGGCGCGGCCGCGAGCACGACGATCCGGTCCGAGAGCACCAGCGCCTCCCAGATGCTGTGGGTGACGAACACGACCGTCTTCCTGCGCGTCGACCATACGCGCAACAGCTCGTCCTGCATCTCGATCCGGGTGAACTCGTCGAGCGCGCCGAAGGGCTCGTCCATCAAGAGGATGCCGGGATCGAGGGCGAGCGCGCGGGCGATCGCCACCCGCTGCTGCATGCCGCCCGAGAGCTGGGCGGGATAGCGGTCCTCGAAGCCGCGCAGGCCCACCAGCTCGAGCAGCTGGAGCGCCCGCTCGCGCCGCTCGCGCGCCGGCACGCCCCGGCTCTTGCAACCGAACTCGACGTTGCCCTGCGCGGTCAGCCAGGGGAACAGCGCGTGCTGCTGGAACACCATGCCCTTGCCCTCGCCGGGGCCGGTGACGCGGCGGCCCTGGACGCGCACCTCACCCGAGCTGGGCTCGAGCAGGCCGGCGATGATGTTGAGGAGCGTGGTCTTGCCGCAGCCGCTGCGGCCGAGCAGGGCTACGAACTCGTTCTGGCGGACGCTCAGGCTGATCCGCTCGAGCACGAGCGGTGCGGTCTCCTCAGGGCCGAAGCGCTTGCCGACGCCGTCGACCTCGATCTCGACCGGAGAGGACGCCATGCCGGCCGGATTCAGCCGGCGAGCCCGAGCCGGGCGTAGGCCTCCGCGGGCGCGTCGGTTGCCGCCATCAGCTCGCGCATCAGGCGGGTCAGGCGCTCCTCGACCCCCTTGTCCCGGATCGGCTGCAGCTGGTCCGGATCGCTCGCGAGGTCGAACAGCACGGTCTCGCGGTCGAGCAGCGCGCCCGGGCCGTAGTTGGTGTACATCGGCGAGCGCGGCGTGACCGGCACCCGCAGCAGCGGCACGCCCTTGGTGAAGCCGAACGGCGGCGCCAGCGTCGCCGCGCTCAGCTCCTCGGGCGTGAACGGCTCGGCGAGGTGGGTCGGCATGACCGTGTACTGATAGACCGCCTGCGAGCTCAGATCGGCGGGATAGCGGAAATAGGTGTAGCGGCCGTCGGTGACGTTGACCGCGCCGCCGAAATAGCCGAACAGCGCCGCCTCGCGCAGCTCCTGATCCTGCGCCAGCACCGGCAGCAGCGATCTGCCCTGGACCTCGGGCGGCGGCGCGATGCCGAACAGATCGAGGAAGGTCGCCATCAGGTCGATGTTCTGGGTCAGCGCGGTCCGCCGTTCGCCCGCCTTGGCGGCGAAATCGGGGTGATGGACGAACAGCGGGATGTGCGCGACCTCCTCGTACATGTTCATCCGGTTCTTGGCCCACCATTCGTGCTCGCCAAGCATAAAGCCGTGGTCGGTCGTGACCACGAGTGCTGTGTCCCGCCAGAGGTCCTGGACATCGAACCGGTCGAGCAGGCGGCCGAGCTGGGCGTCGCAGAGCGCCACTACCGCGCAGTAGTTCGCGCGCAGCTCGGCGCACTCGTCCGCGGCCTCGTCGACCCGCGCATAAGGCGGCCAGTCGAAGATCGGGCCCCGATAGTTGGTCGGGAAGGCTTCCCGAAAACGCGCCGGCGCGAAGAACGGCTCGTGTGGATCGAAGGTCTCGATCTGCAGCAGCCAGTCGTCGGCGGCGCCGTTTGCCTGCAAAAACTCGAAAGATTTGTTGAAGCACTGGACGGATGGGAAATCTTCCTCGGCCTTGATGAACTCGCGGTTGACCATGTAGTGGTAGAACTTGTTGCGCCGCTGGTCGCTGTACTGCTTGGCGTGGTACATCTCGCGCAGCCGCTCCAACGGCGGCTGGACCATGGCCTTCCAGGGATCGCGCTCCTGGCCGCGGATGAACTCGAAGCTGTCGTAGCGATTGTGATAGGTGGCGCCGCCGTCCTCCCAGTAATGATAGTGGTCGGAGACCAGGTGGCTGTAGGCGCCATTTTGGTGCAGGAGCTCGGGAAAGGCGTTGTCGAACGGCTCGATCGGGCCCCAGCTCCGGTGCAGGAAGCTGAGGCGGCCGGTCAGGAGGTCCCGGCGCGCCGGCATGCAGGGCATGCTGCCGATGGTGTGGCGATCGAAGGTGATCGCGCGCTCGGCGAGGCGGGCGAAGTTCGGGGTCGCGATCGCCTGGCCGCCGTAAGGCTCGAGCGCCTTGCGGTTCAGGGAATTGAACAGCGCGAACACGACCTTCATCTCACCTGTCTCCGTTGCTGAGCTCTGCTCACTTGAGGGCGCCCGCGGTCAGGCCGCGCACGATGTAACGTTGGCCGAGCATCAAGAGCAGTAGCGCCGGCAGGGTCGAGAGGACCGCGCCGGCGGCCATGGCGCCGTACTTGACCTCGAACTCCTGGGCGAACTTGGCGATCGCGACCGGCACCGTCTGGGTCGCCTTGGCGGTCAGGATGAGCGCGATCGGGAAGTCGTTCCAGGAGAAGATGAACACCAGGATCGCGGTCGCCGCCAGGCCCGGCGCGACCAGCGGCAGCACGACGCGGAAGAAGGTGCCGGCCGGGCCGCAGCCGTCGAGCGCTGCCGCCTCCTCGAGGTCGCGCGGCACCTCGCGGATGAACGCCGACATCAGCCAGAGGCCGAGCGGCAGGTTGATCGTGACATGCGCGAGGATCAGGCCGGGGTAGGTGGCGAGCAGGCCCACCGCCTGGAACATCACGAACCAGACGGTGACGATCGCGATCGGCGGGATCATGTGGAAGATCAGCGTCCACAGCATCAGCGCCGGCGTCACCCAGCGCGGCCAGCGCATCCGGAACATCGAGTAGGCGGCCATCGAGGCGACCGCGAGCACGGCAGCCGTGCTGGCGAGGCCGACGATCAGGCTGTTGACGAAGTTGAGCGCGAAGTCCGAGCCCTTGGAGAACAGCAGCTCCTGGAAGTTCAGGAGCACCGGCGTGAAGGTCACGGCACCCATCAGGAGGTCGATCTGGCGCTTGAACGCCGCCGCGGCGATCCAGAGGAACGGCACCAGCACGATCATCGCGGCGAGCACGAGGCCCGCGAGCAGGAACGCGCGCACCAGGGCGGGTCTCACGTGCTTGGCATCCGGCGCCGGAGGCCGACCACGGCGACGAGCACCATCACGCAGACCATCAAGATGACCGCGACCGCCATCGCCGCGCCCGGCCCCTGCCGGTCCTCGGTGAAGAACACGCGATAGACCGTGAAGCTCAACACCTCGGTCGCGGTGCCCGGGCCGCCGCCGGTCAGAAGGAACACCTCGTCGAACACCTTAAAGGCGAGCAAGGTGCGCGCCGCGAGCGTCGCGAGCAGAACCGGCATCATCAGCGGCACGGTGACGTAACGCAGCTCCTGCCAGAACGAGGCGCCATCCAGGCGCGCCGCCTCGTGGGTGTCCCGCGGCAGGCTCTCGAGGCCGGCCAGCAGCAGCAGAAAGCAGAAGGACGTCCAGTGCCAGACGTCGACCGCGACCACCGAGCCGAGCGCGAGGTTCGGATCGCCCAGCCAATCCTGCGGCGCGATGCCGACCAGCCCGACCAGATTGTTGATCATCCCGAAGTCGTAGTTGTACATGAGCTTGAAGATGGCGCCGATCACGATCGCCGGGACCAGGATCGGCAGCAGGAAGATCGCGATGAACAGGGCGCGGCCGCGCACCAGCCGGCTGACCATCAGCGCGAGCGCGAAGCCGAGCGCCATCTCGAGCGCCACGGCGACGATCACGAACAGGATGGTGTTGCGCAGCGCCGCCGAGAAGAACACGTTGCCCGGCATCGAGAGGTAGTTGCCGAGCCCGACCAAGGTCCACTGGGCAGCACCCCCCTGCCAGACGATCGTGTGCAGGCTCATCGCCACCAGGTAGACGATCGGCACGACGGTCAGTGCCAGCAGCAGGCCAACGGTCGGCGCCAGCGAGGCGTAGCGCCAGACCCGGCCCGAGCCGTAGGCGCCGGTCAGAGCGACGGTCCGCTCCGGACGCGGCGCGGCCCGGGCCGGGATCGCCGTGCGGGCCAAGACGCTACTCGGGCAGGTCCGGCAGCTGTCCGGTCTGGTAGCTGACGCGGCTCATGACGTCGTGCATCTCGTGGGCGGCCATGTTGAGCGCCTTGGCGGCTGTGAGCTCGCCGGTGATCGCCTGGTTGACCCTAAGCTCGAGGATCGCGGTCAGCTCGGGACCCTCGGGCACGTCCCACCACACCCGGGCGTAGGCGAAGTTGTCCGCCAAGGGCTTCATCCAGCGGAATTTTTCCTGGCTGGTGAGCTCGGGGTCCTCGAGCACGTCGCTGCGCACCGGCACGCCGCCGAACTCCGCGTATTTCTTCTGGGCGTCGTAAGTCTGGAACCACTTGAGGAACGTGACCGCGCCCATCTTGCGCTCTTGCGGGATGTTCTTGGGAATGCCGCTGATGAAGTGGCCGAGCGTGGTCGCATGCTCGTGACCGGGCGCCTTGGGGATCACCGCGACGTTGAACTTGCCGACCACGGCCGACTTGTTGGGATCGTCCAGTTGATACCAGCCGGCGATCACGCCGATGAAGTGCGCCGCGCGGCCGGTCGCCGCCAGCTGCAGCATGTCGGACTGGGTGATCGAGCCGGTATTGGGATGGCCGGCCTCCTTGGCGAGCTCGAGGTAGAACTCCAGCGCCTGGAGCGCCTCCGGGCTGTTCAGCGTCACGGTATAGTCGCCGTTGTCCATGTCGGCGAACACCGAGCCGCCGAAGCTCCACAGATACGGCATGAAGTTGTAGGAGACCGCAGAGGTCGCGCGCCCGCCGCGCTGCACGATGCCGAAGATCTTGGGGGGATCGTGCAGCGCCTTGGCGTTGGCGAGCAGATCGGCCCAGGTCTCCGGCACCTTCAGTCCCTGCTCCTTATAGAGGTCGGCGCGGTAGTAGAGCATCTGGATGTTGGGGTTGATCGGCACGCCCATGAGCTTGCCGGTCTTAGCGTCGAACGATTTCTTCTGATTGTCCCAGTAAACGGTGTCGGCGAAGGTGCTGACGCCCGGCTCGAGCTTGAAGTCGGGGTCGAGCTCATCCATCGAGTTGAGCAAACCGCTCGAATACATCTCGGGCAGGATCGGCGAGTTCATCACGAACAGATCGATCGTGCCCTCGGGGGCGCGCGCCGAGCTGCGCTGCTTCTCGATGCTGCCGGCGAACGGGTTGACGTCGAGCTCGACATGGTTGCCGGTCTGCTGCTCATAGTACTCGACGAGCCCGCGAAAGCCCTCGAACCACGGCGACTGGTTGATCACGATCGTGATCGGCGCCGCCTGGTCCGCGGCCGCGGCCGCGCCGCCGAACGTCGCCAGCGACAGAAGAGCGATGCCGCCGATCAGCGGCTGCAGGCTCGGGTGCTTTTTCCAGTTCGACATCACGCCCCCCTTCGTTCCGTGCCCCCAGCATCGGCTCAAGCTACGCCCGCGCTGCGATTTTGCAAACCCGTGCCGAGAGCCGGCTTGCCCCTTGTGCCGGGGCCGGCGAGCGGTCTGAATGGCGGTTCGTTGCCTTGATCGGAGACGTCTCGGATGCCCGCGCCCGCCAACCTCCTGTTCCTCCTGTCCGATAATCACAACCGCGCGCTCGCCGGATGCTACGGCCATCCGCAGGCGACCACGCCCCATCTCGATCGGATCGCGGCCCGCGGGGTGCGTTTTGCCAACGCCTACTCGGCGAGCCCGCTCTGCTGCCCGGCGCGCGCCGCGCTCGCGACCGGCCGCTTTCCGCACCAGACCGGCTATTGGGACAACGCGATCGTCTACGACGGACGGGTGCCGAGCTGGATGCATCGGCTGCGCGCGCAGGGCCACATGGTGACCTCGATCGGCAAGCTGCACTTCCGCTCGAGCGACGACGACAACGGCTTCTCCGAAGAACTGCTGCCGATGCACATCCTGAACGGCAAGGGCGGCGTGCACATGCTGTTGCGCGGCTTCGACGAGGAGCGGGTCAACCGCGGCCAGTGGGAGCTGTATATGGAGCGCTCGGGCGTCGGCAGCGCGCCCTATCAGGGCTTCGACGTCCAGATCACCGCGGCCGCGATCGCCTGGCTCCGGGCCCACGGGCGCGGCCAGGCCAAGCCCTGGGTCCTGTTCGCCTCCTATCCGAGCCCGCACCCGCCGTTCGCGGTCCCCGAGCCGCTCTACCGCCTGCATCCGGAGCAGGAGGTCCGGCTGCCGGGCCATTTCCGCCCCGAGGAGCGGGCCCGGCACCCGGCGATCGAGCACCTCCGCCGCATCATGGGCACAGGCGAGATCACCGACGAGGCGGCGGTGCGCCGGATCGCCGCCGGCTATCTCGGCCTGATCGCCCATCTCGACCAGCAGATCGGCCAGGTGCTCGGGGCGCTGGACGAGCTCGGCCTCAGCGAGACCACGCGCGTCCTCTACACGAGCGACCATGGCGACCTCCATGGCGAGCACGGCATCCTCGGCAAATCCTGCATGTACGAGGGCTCGATCGGCACGCCGCTGCTGATGTCCGGCCCCGGCATCGCCGAGGGCCGGGTCGCCCGCCAGATCGCGAGCCACGTCGATCTGTTCCCGACCATCGCCCTGAGCGTCGGCGCCGAGCTCGCGGCCGAGGACCGGGATCTGCCCGGCGTCTCGCTGTGGGGTGCGATCGGCGGCCGGGACGAGGAGCGCACGGGCTTTGCCGAATATCATGCGACCGGCGCCAAGGCCGGGACCTTCATGCTGCGCCAAAGTGAGGAAAAGCTCGTCTACCACGTCGGCATGCGGCCGCAGCTGTTCGATCTCGCGGCCGACCCCGACGAGACCCGAGACCTGGTCGAGCACGGCGAAGGGGAAGACCTCGCGAGGTCGCTGGAAACCAGGCTGCGCGAGATCTGCAATCCCGAGGAAATCGATGCCCGCGCCAAGGCGGACCAGCGCGCCAAGGCCGAGTTCTGGGGCGGCAAGGACGCGATCGCCAAGGAGGGCTCGCTGGTCTTCACCCCGCCGCCCGGTCACAGCGCCGAGATCGAGCACTGAGCGCGGGGAGGAGGTTCGTTGGCTCGAGGGGTTGTCAAAGCCGGGCCCGGCAGGCAGAGTTGCCGCACCGGCAGGACAGCTTCGGTCAACGAAGCGACCAACATCAGGGCAAGGCATGGCAGGATCGCGACCGAACATCCTCCTGATCACCGCCGATCAGCAGCGTGGCGACTGCTTCGGGGTCGAAGGGCGCAAGGTCAAGACGCCGCACCTCGACCTGATGGCGAACGACGGCACCCGCTTTACCGCCTGCATCACGCCGAACCTGGTCTGCCAGCCGGCGCGCGCGTCGATCCTCACGGGCCTTTTGCCGCGCACCCACGGGGTCCAGGACAACGGCATCGATCTGCCGCCCGCGACCGGTCAGGCGGGATTCGCCGGAACGCTCGCGCGCGCCGGCTATCGGACCGGCATGGTCGGCAAGGCACACTTCGCCACCGCCCACACCTTCGAGGCCACCGGCTCGCCCGAGTGCCGCAACAGCATGGAGCGCTATGGCGAGGACTGGTACGGGCCCTACATGGGCTTCGAGTATGTCGAGCTGGTGGTCGAGGGCCACAACCAGTGGCCGCCGGAGCGCCCGCCCTCGGGCCAGCACTACGAGCGCTGGTACTACGGCGACGGCAAGGGCGAGCTCAAGAACGAGCTTTACCGGACCAATGCCGGACCCGCGGTCGACGCGCCGCAGACCTGGCATTCGGGGCTGCCGGTCGCCTGGCACAACTCGACCTGGGTCGGCGACCGGACGATCGCCTATCTGAACGAGCACAAGGACGAGCCTTTCGCGCTCTGGGCGTCCTTTCCGGATCCGCATCACCCGTTCGACTGCCCGGTCCCCTGGAGCCTTCTGCATGATCCGGACGAGGTCGACCTGCCGCAGCACCAGGCGCTCGATCTCGAGCGCCGGCCCTGGTGGCACCGGGCGAGCCTGGAAGGCGTGCCGCAAATCCGCGCCGACCTTCGAGAGATCCGCGAGAAGTATTCGCGGATCGAGGCGCTCACGGAGGCCCAGCTGCGGGCCGTGATCGCCAACTATTACGGCATGATCTCGCTGGTCGACCACAATGTCGGGCGGATCGTCAGTGAGCTGAACCGGCTCGGATTGGCCGAGAACACGATCGTCATGTACGCCACCGACCATGGCGACTGGCTGGGCGACCACGGCCTGATCCTCAAGGGGCCGATGCCCTACGAGGGGCTGCTCCGGGTCGGCTGCCTGGTCGCAGGCCCGGGCGTCCCCGCCGGCCAGGTGATCGGGGACCCGGTCTCGACGCTCGATGTGCCGGGCACGATCCTCGACTACGCCGGGGTCGCGCCGGAGCGGCCGCTGCACAGCCAGAGCCTGCGGCCGCTGATCGAAGGCACCGGCGGCGGGCGCGCGTTCGCCTACAGCGAGTGGGACCTCAATGCCTCGCGCTGCGGCGTCGAGCTCAAGCTTCGGACCGTGCGCACCCGGACGCACAAGCTCACCCTCGAGCTGGTCTCGGGCGCCGGCGAGCTCTACGACCTGGAGAGCGACCCGGACGAGATGGACAACCGCTTCGACGACCCGGCGCTGCACAACTTGCAGCGCGAGCTCACCGAGATGATCCGGAGCCGGCCGGAGGACGCCCTGGAGCCGCCGCTGCCACCGGTCGGCATGGCGTGAGGCGGGCAGCTCCAGTTCGAGACGGGAGGCAAAATCATGAAGCTCACTCGACGGCATGCGCTCGCCAGCGGCGCCGGCCTGCTCGGCGCCTCGATGCTGCCGCGCCTGGCGCGGAGCGCGGACTACCCCGAGAGACCGATCACGGTCGCGATGGTGGCGCCCGCGGGCGGCGCCACCGATCGCGGCACCCGGCCGGTGCTGGCGCTGATGAAGAAGAGCCTGAACGCGCCGGCCATGGCGGTCCAGGACATGTCGGGCGCCGGCGGCGTGCAGGGCCTCGACTACGTGTTCGATCAGCCGACCGACGGCTACACCTGGGGCGGCATGAACGACGTCATCGAAGCGTTCCCGAGCCTCGGCCTGATCGACTACGACTGGCGGGCGTTCGACTTCTGGATGTCGGGCGGCACCGCCTGCGGCATCGCCGTGCCGGCGAGCAGCCCGATCGAGACCTTCGAGCAGTTCATCGACGAGGTGAAGTCCAAGCCCGGCCATTACTCGATCTCGTCGACGCCGTCGGGCTCGCTCTGGTCGAACGTCGCGGTCTATCTGCGCGACAAGGTCGGGCTGGATTTCAAGCTCGCGAACTACAAGGGCGGCGGGCCGTCGGTGCGCGCGGTGCTCGCCGGCGAGACCAATTTCGGCTGCATGGGCGTCACGCCGATGGTCAACTTCATCCAGGCCGGCCAGCTCCGCTGCCTGGTCGCCTGGACGCCCGAGGACTGGGAGACCGCCGGGATCGTGATCCCCGTCGATCGCCAACTTCATCGACGACCCGCTGGTCCTGAAGACCTTGCCCTGGACCAACATTCACGGCGTCGGCGTCAGGAAGGGCGTGCCCGCGGACATTCTGGCCCAGATCGACGACGCGTTCGCCGCGGCGATGGCCGACCCCTCGATGGAGAAGGTATACAACGACAACGCCTTCTTCCCGTTCCGGGCCGGGCGCGACAAGGCGAACGATCTGATGGGCCAGCGCACGGCGCTGCAGGCCTACATCATCGAGGTCGTGCTGAAGATGCAGACCAAGACCCGGGATGAGCTCGGCATCGCGAAGATCGAAGAATCGTAGCTCGAAGGGCTCGCCGGACGGGTCTGGTCCCGTCCGGCGAGCCGGCCGGGTTGAGGGCGGCGGGCATGACGGATCAGCAGAGCGAGGCGGTCGAGGCAGGACTACGCAAGGCCGGCAGCGATTTCCTTGCGGGTCTGGTGATCTTCGTCATCAGCCTCTACGCGCTGATCGCATCGATCCGGATGCCGTTCTTCGGCGATGCCGGCGCGCTGAGCTCGCCCGGCCTGACGCCCGGCCTCGTCTCGCTGCTGATGCTGGCCTTGTCGGCCGCGCTGATGCTGCGCTCGCGCCCGTTCCGCCTGCCGTTCGTCCTGGCGCTGCCCGGCATCGAGGCCCGGCGCGTGCTGACCGTGTTCGGGATCGTCGCCGTCTACGTCGCCGCGATGCCCCGGATCGGCTACGTCCCGGCGACCTTCGTGATGCTGCTCGCGTTCCAGACCATCTTCGCCGCGCGGCGCGATCTGAGGTTCCTTTTGCTCTGGGGCGTCGGGCTCAGCGCCGGCCTGACCGCCGCACTCTACTGGCTGTTCGGCCACACCTTCATGATCCCGCTGCCATGAGCCCGCTGCCATGACCCGCGGCCCTGGCCTGCCGCACCTGCGGGAACCGGTCCGATGCTGACGCAGCTCTGGGCGATCCTGAGCGATCCGGGGGCGCTGCTGACGGCGCTCTGGGCGATCACGCTCGGCATCGTCATGGGTGCCTTGCCCGGGCTCACCGGGCCGATGGCGATGGCGCTCCTGCTCGGCGTCGCCTACACGATGTCGACCGAGTACTCGGTGATCGCGATGATGCTGATCTACATGGGCGGCGTCTATGGCGGCAGCATGTCGGCGATCCTGCTCAACGTCCCGGGCGCGCCGGCCTCAGCCGCGACCGCGCTCGACGGCCATCCGCTCGCCCAGCAGGGCAAGGCGGGCTCGGACGATCGCGATGGTCACCGTCTCCTCGTTCCTCGGCTCGCTGATCGCGGTCGCGTTCATGGCCTTCTTCACCCCCTGGCTGGTCAAGGTCTCGCTGCTGTTCACCGCCTGGGAATTGCTGCTGCTGGTGATCCTCGGCATCCTGATCGCCGGCAGCCTGTCGGGTGACGACCCGATCAAGGGCTGGCTCTCCGGCGGGATCGGCCTCCTGATCGCGCAGGTCGGCCTCGACGACCTCCACATGTACCCGCGCTTCGCCTTCGGCTCGCACTATCTCGAGGCCGGCGTCGGGCTGGTCGCGGCGATCGTCGGCCTGTTCGGCCTCAGCCAGGTCATGGTCTCGATGCGCGATCCGCGACAGCCGGCTGGTCGCCGGTCACGCGCAAGGTCGGGCGCGTCATGCCGCGCTGGCAGGACCTCAGGGGCCGCTTCCGGGTGATCATTCAGTCCGGCATCATCGGCACCTTCATCGGCATCCTGCCCGGGCTCGGCGCCGACATGGGCGCCTGGATCTCCTACGACGCGGCCAAGCGCACCTCGCGTGAGCGGGAGAAGTACGGCAAGGGCTCGATCGAGGGCGTGATCGCCGCCGAGACCGGCAACAACGCGGTCGTGCCGGGCTCGCTGATCCCGGTGATCGCGCTCGGCCTGCCCGGCAGCGCGCGGTGCCGCGATCATCATGGCGGCGCTGTTCCTGCACGGCCTGCAAGCCCGGGCCGACCTTCATGTTCGACAATGTCGGCCTGTTCGAATACATGGTCGTCGGCCTGGTGATCGGCTCGTTCATGATGCTGATCGTCGGGCTCGTGCTGGCCCACGTGATCATCCACGTGCTCCTGATCCCGCGCGAGAACATCATGGCGTCGTGATCGCGCTCGCCGCGATCGGCGCCTACGCCTCGAAGCTGCAATACGGCGACGTCTGGATGATGGTCGCCTTCGGCGCGCTCGCCTACGTCCTGCGCCGGCTCGAGCTTCCCGCTGGCGCCCGTGGTCCTGGGCCTCGTGCTCGGGCGTCTGTTCGACGAGTTCCTGCGGATCGCGCTGATCACCAGCGGCGGCAGCCTGGCCCCGCTCTATCGCCGGCCGATCTGCCTCGTCCTGGTGATCGTGATCGTCGGTTTCTTCCTGCTCACCACGCCGGCCGCGCATCGCCTGCTTGCCCGGATCGTCCGCGCCCCGGCGCGCGTCGGCGCGGCCAAGGAATGAGCGCCGCCGTGACAGCGGCGCGATCCTCGGAACGAAGAGCCCTCGTCCTCGGCCCGCGGGACAACGTCGCAACCGCACTCACCGATCTCGAGGCCGGCGAGACCCTGTCCGTTCGGGTGGGCCCGATGCGCGGGCGGTCACGCTCCGGGGGGCGGTCCGCTTCGGCCACAAGTTTGCGCTCGTCCGGATCGAGCGGCATCAGCCGGTGATCAAATACGGCGAGCAGATCGGCCGCAGCACCCAGGCGATCGCGGGCGGCGAGCATGTCCACCTGCACAACCTCGAGAGCCTGCGCGGCCGCGGCGATCTCAGGGAGTCGGATCACTTCCTGGAGCGATGGCGCGGTCGATGTCCGCCGCCAGGTACTGGGAGGGGGTGTCAAGATGTGCAAGCTGTGCGTTGACGGCAGTCCGCAGGACCATGCCGGTTCGGAGCGCAGTTCACGGCGCGAATTCCTGAAGACTTCAGCGGCGACCGGAGTTGGTGCCGCGGGTCTCTTCGCGGCGCGCCCTGCCGCCGCGGGCGGCGACCACGACCACTGGTACGACCGCGATCGCGACAAGGACGCACCTCGGGACAGCGGCCGGCGGGACCGCCGCATCATCATTCGCGGCGGTTCAGTGATGTCGATGGACCCGAAGGTGGGCGACTTCCCCAAGGGAGACGTGCTGATCGAGGGCAAGAAGATCCTCGCCGTCGGGCCGCACCTGGACGCGGGCGGCGCCGCGGAGATCGACGCGCGCGGACGCATCGTCATGCCCGGCTTCATCGATACGCACCACCACCAGTTCGAGACGGCGCTGCGCAGCTTCCTCGCCGACGGGATACTGATCAACGATGGGTCGAACACGCCGAGCGGGCTTACGACTTACTTCGAGTTCATCCTCCTCAAGTTCGCCCCCGCGTATCGACCTGAGGATGTGTACATCAACGAGCTGTTCGGTGGGTTGAGTCAGCTTGACGACGGCGTCACCACGGTGCACGACGTTTCGCAGATCCATCACTCGCCCCAGCACTCCGACGCCGCCATTCAGGCGCTCTTCGATACGGGCCGCCGAGCCGCCTTCGGCTTTTTCGAGAGCGCGGGAGCCTCGGTTATCGGCACCAATCCCGGCAACCAATATCCGGCCGACGCGGTCCGCATCAAGAAGCAGTGGTTCTCGTCGCACGATCAGCTCGTGCACATGATCATGGGCGGCGAGGTCTACCTCGGGGATGCGACGACCCAACAGTCCTGGACGATTGGACGCCAGCTCGATCTCCAGATCGCGGCGCACATCCTCTCGCCGTTCGGCATCCGCCCGATCATGGACGCGCTTGCCCAGGGCCAGGGCGGCAGCAACCATAACATTGGGATCGGACCGGACAACCTGTTCATCCACATGACCGGGATGGCCGACGAGGCCTGGCAGAAGGTGAAGGACGTGGGCGCGCAGGTCTCGATCGCCTCCCCGATCGAGATGAACATGCGGCACGGCATCCCGCCGATCATCAAGATGCAACAGCTGGGCATGGAGCCCTCGCTCAGCGTGGACGTCGAGTGCACAATGACTGCGGACTTTTTCACCCAGATGCGCGCTTGCATGAACATGCAGCGCATGGTGGTGAACCAGATGGTGCTGGAGCAGGGGGATTTCTATCCGCCCAATCAGTGGCCGACACCGGCGCCCGAAATTCCACCGCTGCTGACGACCCGCGACGTGCTGCGCTACGGGACCATGAACGGCGCCAAAGCGCTGCGGCTCGACAAGAAGGTCGGTTCGCTCACGCCGCGCAAGGAGGCCGACATCATCATCCTCGACGCCGAAGCGATCAACGTGGCGCCGCTCAACCAGGTGCCGGGAGCGGTGGTGTCACTCATGGACCGCACCAACGTCGAGACGGTGATCGTCGCGGGCAAGGTGCGCAAGTGGAAGGGGAAACTGCTCGACGTCGATCTGCGCCATCTGCGCCGGCAGCTCGAGGAATTGCGCGACTATATCTTCGCCGCGGCGGGCGTCGATCAGGACCTGTTCGGCAGCCAATAGAGGCGAATGGTTGCACCGGCGCCGCGAGCGGCTTGGCCCGCTCGCGACGGTTCCGCGTTCAGTCTCGTCTAAGTCTAGCCGAACACCGGTGTCTGACCGGGCGCCGGCGTGTAGCCGAAGTCGCCCCGCTGCCTGATCGCCTCGGGGCCGCCGTGCTCGGCGATCTTGCGCTCCTGATCGGCGAACGCCTGCGCGTTGACCGCCTCCGGATCGAGGATCTTGCGCAGCTCCGCCTCGAGCTCGGCGCGGACCGGCGCGTGCTGCGGCGCTCTCGCCGAGATCGGTCGCCTCCTGCGGGTCGACTCTCGAGATCGAACAGCTGCGGCCGGTGGCCGACGTAGTGGACGTATTTCCAGCGGCCCTTGCGGACCATGTAGATGCCGGCGGTCGCGCCGACCGCGTGATACTCGCTGAAGACCGACGCGATCGGTGGCTCTCCGCGCGCGCCAGCTCGAACAGCGAACGACCCGGGGCGCGGTCTCGTCCGCGGCTCCGGCGCTCTCGCCCAGGCCTCGAGGAACGTCGGGTAGAGGTCGACCAGCGAGACCGGCGTGCGGACCATGCGATTTTGGGGGATGCCGTCGCCAGCCATGATCAGCGGCACGGCGACCGCCTCCTCGTACATCACGGACTTGCCCCAGAAGCCGCGGTTGCCGAGGTTGTCGCCGTGATCGGAGGTGTAGATCACGCGGGTGTCCGCGGCGAGGCCGGTGTCCTCCAGCGCTCGCAGCAGCTGGCCGATGTTGTGGTCGAGGAACGAGACCATGCCGTAATAGGCGGCGAGCGCGGTGCGCACGCCTGCTCGTCGAAGATAGTCGTCGGTAGTTCATGCAGCCGCGCAGCGCGTTCAGCACCGGATGGTCCGGCCGCTCGTGTCGTCCGTAAAAGCGCGGCATCGGCATCCGGTCGAGGGGATAGAGATCGAAGAACTCGGGCGGCGCCACCAGCGGGAAATGCGGCAGGACGAAGCCTACGAACAACAGCCAGGGCTTGTCCGGCGGCTGCTTGCGCCTTGGCTTCCAGCCAGCCGCGCGCGGCCTCGACGATGCTGCGGTCGTAGCGCGTGTAGCTCGACTTCGCCGCGCCCGGCGTCGGCGGCCAGCTGCTTGGCGTTGCCGCGCAGCGGGCAGCTCGCGACGCATCAGCCCCAGAAGATCGCCGATGCCGTCGACCACGTGCAGCGTGTTGATCTCCTCCGAGAAGCCGGTCCGATCGTCGACCGTGCGATAGTGGAGCTTGCCGATCGCGGTGACGTCGTGGCCCTGCTCAGGATCAGGCGGTGGCCCCAGCCGCGGATGCTGCCGTCGTAGGGGTGGGCGTTGTCCCAGCAGCGGATCTGGTGGACGTAGCGGCCGGTCGCGAGGCTCGCGCGCGAAGGGCACGCAGATCGGGCAGTTGCAGTAGGCCGAGGCAAAGCGCGTGCCGCGCGCCGCGAGCGCATCCAGATGCGGCGTCTTGACGAGCTGGTTGCCGTAGCAGCCGGTGATGTCCCGGGTGTGCTCGTCGGAGAAAATGAACAGCAGGTTTTGGGCTTTCAACGGCGTTCCCCCTTGGTGCCTGATCCGTGACGGCGTCGATGGTCGCTGCCCGAAAATAGGCACATGAGCGGATTGCGTCTATGGTTCGGCGGGGACGCGGGAGGCAGCCATGGACCAGATCATCGGCTTCGTCGGGCTCGGCGCCATGGGTCTGCCCATGGCAAGACGGCTCGGGCGCGCGGGCTTTCGTCTCGCCGTTTACGACCGCAGCCGCGCCGCGGTCGATGCCGTGCTCGATGCCGGCGCGATCGAGGCCGCCGCCGGACCGCGCGCGGTCGCCGCGGCGAGCGACATCCTGATCACCTGCCTGCCCCATCCCGCAATCGTCGAGCAGGTCTACACCGAGGTCGACAAGCGCGGTCTTCTCGCCTGCGACTGCTCGACGGTCGGCGCCGGGCCTCGCGATCGAGCTGCACCGCCGGCTGGCCGAGCGCGGCGTGCAGTACGTCGAATGTCCGATGCTGGGCGCCCCCGAGCAGGCGGCGAGCGGCGAATTGTTCCTGGTCCTGTCCGGCGACCCGACGGCCGTGGTGCGCCTCGAGCCCCTGCTTGGCGTCGTCGGCCGCGGCCATCGCCACGTCGGCGGCCCCGGCCAGGCCAGCCTGATGAAGGTCGTGCAGAACGGCCTCGGGCTCGTGCAGGCGGTCGCGATCGCCGAGGCGCTCTCGATCCTGGCCAAGGCGGGCGTCGATCTGAAGGCCTGGTGCGAGATCGTGAGCGAAGGCCACGGCATGGCCGACACGCCCTTGTTCCGGGCCAAGGCGCCGGCGATGCTGGAGCCCGACCCGGCCGTCAAGGCGACGTTGCGGATCGGCGCCAAGGACATCCGCCTTGCCTGTGACCTCGCCAAGGAATTGGGCGTCGGGGCGCCGCTGCTCGAGGACACCGCTGCGATCCTGCAAAGCGCCATGGCGCTGGGTCTGGGCGAGGCCGACCTCGCCGCGCTCGCGCGCGCCGTCGAGCAGCGCGCCGGCGTGTCGTTCACGGGAGACTGATCCGATGCGCGAGCGCGAGATCGAGATCCTGACCCGCGACGGCCGCATGCCGACCTTCGTCACCCACCCCGAGGAGGGCGGGCCGCACCCGGTCGTGGTCTTCTTCATGGACGCGCTCGGGATCCGCGAGGAGCTGCGCGACATGGCGCGCCGGATCGGCACGGTCGGCTACTACGTCATGCTCGGCAATCTGTTCTACCGGGACGGCGGTCCGTCGTTCGATCCGGCGCTGCTGCCGAGCCGCGGGCCGGACCCCATGATGATGCGCCTCAACCTCGCGACCACCCACGACATGGTGCTGGCCGACACGCTGGCGATGCTGCGGCTGGCGGCGAACGATCCGGCCGCGAAGGGTCCGGTCGGCGCGATCGGCTACTGCATGGGCGGGCGCCACGCCTACGCGGCGGCCGGCCGCTTCCCCGAGCAGGTCGCCGCCATGGTCTCGCTGCACGGCGGCTTTCAGGTGACCGACCGGCCCAACTCGGCGCATCTTCTTACCGGGAAAATCAGGGCCGAGTGCTATTTCGGTTTCGCCGACGGCGATCCCCTCTCACCGCCCGAGCACCAGCGGATCATCGAGGCGGAGTGCCGGCGGTGGCATGTCGCGCACCGCCTCGAGATCTATCCGGGCGCGGCCCACGGCTTCACCTTTCCCGAGCGCCATTGCTATCACAAGCCTTCGGCGGAGCGCGCCTGGGAGCGCACCTTCGCGCTGTTCGGGCGGCGGCTGCGCGTCACTGCTTGACCGAGCCGGCGGCCAGCCCCGAGGCGAGCTTGTTCTGCAGCGGCAGGAACAGGACCAGGGTCGGCAAGGTCGTGAGCGCCGAGGCGGCCATGATGTTGCCCCACTCCGCCGTGTCCTCGCCGAAGAAGGCGTAGAGCCCGAGCGGCATGGTCTTGAGCGGCATCTTGGTCAGGAAGGCGAGCGCGAACAGATACTCGGTCCAGCAGAGCATGAAGGCGTAGGTCGCGGTCGCCACCACCCCCGGCAGCATGATCGGGAAGATGATCCGCCAGATCACCTGGAAGCGCGAGCAGCCGTCGATGATCGCCGCTTCGTCGAGCTGGCGCGGCACCAATTCCAGATAGCCGACCAGCAGGTAGACCGAGAACGGAATGCTGATGGCCGTATAGATGAACAGCATCGACAGGTAGTTGTTGAGCAGACCGAGCCGTCCGAACAGGATGAAGAGCGGCGTGACCAGGATGATCCACGGGAAGCACTGGCCGAGCAGCACCGATCCGAAGATGTAACGTTTGCCAGGAAAGCGCATGCGCGAGAAGGTATAGGCGGCGAGCACGGAGACGAAAGTCGAAAGCAGGACGGCGCCGATGCACAAATACAGGCTGTTGAAGATGTTGCGGGCATAGCCGGTCTGGAACAGGGTGACGTAGTTCTGGAAGGAGAAATCGCCGAACTCGCCGGAGAAGATGGTCGCCGGCGATTTGAACGAGGCGATGATCACCCAGGCGGTCGGATAGACCAGGACGAACAGGATCAAAAGGGTGGCGCCGACCAGCAGGAGCTCCATCGGCAGGCTGAAGCCGGTATGGGTCGAGATCCGAAAGGCCGGGGCGCAGCCGCGGCGCGCGCGCCAGCGCCATCAGAACACTTCCTTGAACTCGCGCTCGGCGACCCAGCGCAGATAGATGATGCCGAAGAACACCATGATCGCGGCCATCACGATGCCGACTGCCGAGGAATAGCCCATGCGGCCGTCGATGAAGGCCTTGATGTAGACCTCGGTCGCCATGACGTTGGTGTACAGGCCCGGGCCGGCGGCCGTGGTCAGCCAGACGTAGACGAAGTTGTTGAAGGTCCAGAACGTCGACATCAGCGTCATGACGACGATTGCGGGCCGCAGGTGCGGCAGGATCACGTAGCGCAGCCTTTGCCAGTGACTGGCGCCGTCGACCTGGGTCGCCTCGAGCAGCTCGTGCGGCAGCGACTGCAGGCTGGCGAGGAAAGCGAGCGTGACCAGCGGCAGCGTGTTCCAGGTCATGATCGTGATCAGCGCGGGCCAGACCCAGGCGGCTTCGGCGAGGAAGGCGATCGGCTGATCGATCAGCCCGAGCCAGATCAGGAGGCGGTTGATCTCGCCCAGCTGCGGGTTGAGCAGCCAGCGCCAGGCGACGATCGCGACGATCGGCGGCGTCGCCCAAGGCACCAGCAGCAGCAGCCGCGAGAGGGTCTTCAGCCGGTACTTCTCGAGCACCTTGGAATTCAACAGAAGCGCCAGGATCAGCCCGAGCACGATCCGCACGCTGACCGAGACGAAGGTCAGCCAGAACGCGGTGTTCCACAGCACCCGATGGAAGTCGTCGCTGGTCAGGAGCTCGAAGTAGTTGTCGAGGCCGACCCAGTCACCGCCCTGCCGCAAGCCGAACAGGCTGAGATCGGTGAAGCTGTTCACGAGATTGAACAGGGTCGGGTACAAATAGAACATCACCAG
This sequence comes from uncultured Alphaproteobacteria bacterium, assembly GCA_963757395.1. GTDB lineage: Bacteria > Pseudomonadota > Alphaproteobacteria > Geminicoccales > Geminicoccaceae > DATAOG01. The sequence goes on along the minus strand of CAVWRK010000012.1, from coordinate 72,916 downwards.
GAAGAAGAAGGCCGGGACCAGCATCAAGACGACGAAGGAGCGTTCACCCTTCATGGCGGGATCTGGTCCCGGCGCCGAGCGGATCGGCCAGCGCCAGCCTGCGGTGAGCGCAGTCGGCGCGGCGCCTCAGAGCTGGCCCTGAACGAACTGCAGCAGCTCCTGGGCCGCTTCGAGCGGCGTCTTCTGGCCGATGAAGGCGGCGCCGAAGCTGCGCGAGGTCTGGTTCCACATGCTGCCGATGGTCGCGGGCCCGCGGGCGTAGGGGCCCCAGCTGCGGGCACCGTCCGAGAACTGCTTTTGGAAGCCAGCCAATTCCTCCGGGAACGGGCGTTTGACCAGCAGGCTCTTCTGCGCCGGATAGTAGCCCTTGTTGTAGTTCTCGAAGAACTCCCACGAGTTCAGCCACTGCATCAGCTTCCAGGCCTCCTCGGGGTGCTCGGTGTTGGCGTTGACGCACAGCGACTGGCCGCCGAGATGCGTGGTCGGCTTGCCCGAGCCGTGGGGCGTCATCGCGGTGGTGAACGGCAGCGCCTTGCCCGGATTGCGCGCGCGCCAGTCATCGAACATCTGGACGGCCGTGAATACCGGCACGATCGCCGCGAACTGGTCGCCGCGGATCATCGGCTCGAGAACCTCGGGTGCCGACCAGCTGTCGATGCCGAGGCTGCCCTCGGTGGTCAGGCCCTCCTTGAGATAGGTGTCGTAGTACTCGATCACCTTGGCGACCTGCTCGGGCGTGATGCCGAGCTTGTAGCCGCCCTGACCGTCGTCGACCACCAGCGAGCCGCCATCCGACCACCAATAGAAGTTGGCCAGGAACCAGATCGTATTGGCGCTCGAGGCGCCGGCCGCGAAGCCGAAGCCGGTCTTGCCCGTGTTCTGCTTGACCTTGCGGCTCGCCTCGAGCAGCTGGTCCCAGGTCTCGGGGATCTGCTCGACGCCGGCCGCCTGCATGACCTCGGTATTGTAGACCATGGCCCAGGTGTCGGTCGCGAACGGCACGCCATAGATGCTCTTGCCGTCCTCGCCGTAGACCAGATCGGTCGCGATGAAGTCGTCGAAGCCCTTTTCCCCAATACCCTGCTGCTGGATCAGATCGTTGATCTGCATGCAGGCGCCGGCGGCGCCGAGATCCTTGATCCAGACGAAGGCGAGGTGGACCACGTCGGGGCCACCGCCGGTCGCGGCCTCGCGAATGAACTGATCGCGCGCGTCCTTGAAGGCGATCCGCTCGAGCTCGACCTTGATGCCCGGGTTCTTCTGCTCGAACGCGTCGAGGCCGGCGCGGATCTCGTCGACGTTCTCATAGCTGTAGCGGAACGTCAGATCGACCTCCGCGCGCGCCGGCGCGACCGCTGCGGCCAGCGTCAGCAGGGTCGCGCCCCAAAGCAGCCGCCGATGAATGGCCATGCCCAAGCTCTCCCCGATTTTTGCTCGTTCGGACCGGTCCGGTGACCGCCGCGAGGCGCCCAGCACCGTCGTCCTCGGGCGCATCCGATCGCATCTGCCCAGGATAGCGCGATCCAGGATCTGCTGCCAGATGATCCCGGCTTGCCGCGCTCTGCAAGCCCTGGGTAGGGTCTCGGGGTGCAGCAGCAGGGGAGCCGGTCCGATGAAGATCACGCGAGTGACGCCACGCCTGATCGAGCGCGAGATGAGCGGCAAGCTCTGGAACCCCCGCCAGCGATGGCGCAGGAAGCAGATCGTCTTGGTGCTGGTCGAGACCGACGCCGGCCTGTTCGGCGTCGGCGAGGGCTGGACCAGCAGCGGCTCGGCCCGCGCCCTGATCGCGACCATCGAGGACGACCTGGCGCCGCTCCTGCTCGGCGAAGACCCGTTCCGGTCCGGCGGCTTCCTCGAGCGCGCCTTCAAGCAGAGCGAGATCTCCGGGCGATCCGGCATCACCGCCGCCGCGGTCGGCGCGCTCGACATCGCGCTTTGGGACCTGCGGGGCAAGGCCGTCGGCCTGCCCCTCTACAAGCTGCTCGGCGCCCACAGCGAGCGCGTGTTCACCTACGCGAGCGCCGGCCTGTACGGCGAGGGCAAGACCCCGGACGATCTCGCGGCCGAGCTGAGGGGCTACGTCGATCGAGGCTTCACCGCCGTCAAGATGAAGGTCGGCGGCGTGCCGCTTGCCGCCGACCTCGAGCGGGTCGCGGCCGCCCGCGCCGCGATCGGCAAAAAGACGCGTCTGATGGTCGATGCCCTCTACAACCTCTCGGTGCCCGAGGCGCTCGCGATGGCCCGGGCGTTCGAGCCCTATGCGATCGATTTCTTCGAGGCGCCGGTGTCGCCCTACGACACCGAAGGTCAGGCCAAGGTCAATCGCCTGAGCCCGATCCCGGTCTGCGGCAACGAGACCGAAGCCTGGGCGCACCGCTTCCGCGACCTGATCCTCGCCGACGCGGTGCACGTCGTCCAGTTCGACCCGGCGGTCTGCGGCGGCATCACCGAAGCCCGCCGGATCGGCGAGCTCGCCCGCGCCTTCCACAAGCCCTGCACGCTGCACGCCTCCTCGACCTCGGTGCTGTTCGCCGCCTGCCTGCATCTCGCCGCGGCGCTGCCGAATTGCGACAGCGTCGAATACCACATGCTCCACCAATGGCTGTTCGAGCTCGAGCCCGAGGGCAGCTTCGCGGTCGAGCAGGGTTTCGTACGGGTGCCGGACGGCCCGGGTCTGGGCCTCGCCCTCAGCCCGGAACGACTCCTCTGAGGCGGCGATCGCACCCGGCACCAGGGGCTCGAATCCCTTCATCGCAGCGAGCGGGTCACGCCCGCGCCAAGCTGTCGGTGTAGCCCACCGACCCGGGCCCATCGAGCTGGCGGAGGCGGCGCAGCATCGGCGCTTCGCCGCTCGGCTTGGCGAGATCAAAGCGGTCATCGCTCTCGCGCAGTTCCGGCACCTCGTGCGGCTCGACGGCCCGAGCGTGCAGTCCGCTCGCCCCCAGGAGATCGCGCCAGGCGTCGACGAACTGGCCGGTCACCAGGATCGTGCCGGGGGCCGCATGGGGCTCGAGGCGCGCCGCGACCATGAGCGCAAGCCCCGTGCGCGCGCGTGCGTCCGGCCCCTCGCCGCTGAGCTCGACGAAGCCAGCATCGCCGCCGAAGCGGATGTCGCAGCCATAGGCCGAGCGCAGCAGCCGCTGGCGCAGCGCGAGCGCCGCCATCACGACCTGGCGGGGGTTGGAATCGACCAGCAGCACCGCATCGCCGTCGCTGGCATAGGCGACCGCGAGGTCGCGGCCGCACTCGGCCACCGCGTCGGCGAAAAACGCCGGGAAGCTCGCGCCGGCGACCGGGTCCTGGAGGATCGAGCCGAGCCCGCGAACGTCGCCCTTGAGCACGAAATGGATCTGGCGCGCCATCCGCCACGGCCGTTCGGCGCCGATCACGTTGAGCTTGTCCAGGTGGCGGAAATATCCGGGACTATAGCTGCCGATCACGAGGTCGAGGCTCGGGTGGATCAGGAAATGCTCGGCGTCCGGGAGCACGTCGTCGCGGTCGAGCGGGACCTCGCCGGGCTGGCGGAAATACTGGATCAGCTCGGCAGTCTCGGGGTCGATGCCGACATAGCCGAGCAGCCCGATCTTGAACATGCTGGCGAACACCTGGCAGGCAACCGGCGCGCTGCCGCCCTGCTTGAGCGCGAACAGGCGGTCGTACGCATCGGACAGTGCCATCAGCTCCGCCCGCGGGATCACGTTGCGGCGGATCAGCCGGAACAGGATCTCGCGGTCGAACTGCGGCAGATGCGGCGACATCTCGGTGATGAAGCCCTGCGCGATCGCGGCGGCGCTGCGCGTGATCTGCTGGCGCACCGCCGCGCGCGTCCGCTGGCGCGGGTCGATCGTGCCGAGGTCGCGACCGATGAAGGCGATGTCGCGCGGTCGGCGGAAGGTGTGGCGGATCCAGAACGCGCCCACGTGCTCCTCGTCGCCGGTGCTCTGATGCACGATCCGGGTGGCGTCCTGGCCGAAAAAGCGCACCCATGGGTCGCGCGCCTGCGGCTCGACCAGGCTGCGTTGGCGCTCGACCTCGATGTTCTTGCAAATGATCTCGATCAGATCCTCGCGGGAATACTGCAGGTCGAGCGCCGAGCCCGCGAGCTGCAGGCCGAGCGGGTTGCCCAGGAAGGTGCGCTGGAACACCTCCTTGCGGATCGACGCGAAGATCTTGACGTGGTTGTTGACCGCATGCAGGTCGCGCGCCGCAAGCGCGATGCCAACCTGTGCGAAATGCCAGTAGCTGCGGTAGATCACGCGCTGCTCCTCGCCCTCGACCAGGTCGCTGGCGAGAAAATCCTCGAAATACTCGTCGATGTTGTCGATGAACATGGCGACCGGGCTGTGGATCCGGCGGAAGCTCGGCAACAGATACTGGACGTAATCCTTGAACGCCGCAAAATAAGCGTCGCGCGACAAGGCCAGCAGGTTGGTGAACAGATCGCAGGCGCTGCGCAGATGGTCGTTGCGCACCATCTTCTCGAGCGGACCCGAGAGCTCCGGGCAGCTGCCCAGATGCTTCTCGACCGCGATCGTCAACGCGATCGACCAGAGCGCCTTCCAGTAGGCCTCGGTCGCACGCACACTGCCATATTCCCGGTGGCTCATCAGGTCCGGATTGGCGCTCGGCTTGTCGACCAGGGCACGCTCGGGCAGCATGCTGCGGTAGCGCTCCCGCATCGACTGGCGCTTGGCCTTGAGCAGCAGCGTCTTGCCGAAGCCCTTGGGCGCGATGACCAGGACCTCCTCGGTGGTCGCGGGATCGAGGAAGTCGGCGATCCGGTTGTTGAGATGCAGGAGCTGGCCGCGGAACTGGTCCAGGTCCTCTGGCTCGATGTCCTTCGCATCGACCACCCAAGGTTTCATGTCGGAGTTGCCGCCCTCCCTTGGCAATCACCGTCTTTCGGTGCCGGGGCACCGTCCGCACGCCGCAACCTGTGCGCGCGTCGACACCTTCATCAGAGGCAATATGCGCTTTCGAGCGACCGACGGCCACCCTTGCCCACCAAACCCTGGTTGAACGAGCATCGTCGGCCCGCGTGCAATCGCCCTGGCCCGGCAGCTGCCGCCGCCGAGGATGCCTGCGAGCCCTGTTTCGCTGGCCAGAAAATCACATCCTGGACGCCGATATCCGATCGTTCTTCGATGCGGTCAGCCAAACCTGAATGATTCGTTTCGTGGAGCACCGGATCGGTCTCTCCTCATGAACCTGGAACAGACAGCGGCGTGCCCGGAGGCGCTCGGCAATCCGACCCGCCTCGAGATCTACCGCCTGCTCGTGCGAGTGGGCGAAGATGGCAGCGGGCCCGAAATGGGGCTGTCGGCCACCGGATACAGCCGCCGGGACGAAGCCTCGGCAAAATTCTGCGGGCGCCCCGGTCAGCTCTCGCGACCGGATTCATGTCGCGACCATCATCGGCGCGACCGCCTCGATCTCGCCCCTCTTGAAATCAGCATTTTGCCTCCCTTTCTTAAGGGAACGCTCCCGCGTCCGCAAAGCTGGAGCAGGGTGGGCCTTCGAGCCATCATCAAAGCTTCATTCAGAGAACTCCGATGGCGCACCAGCACATCCTTGCGGTCGACGACGACCCGGCGATGCGGGAGCTCATCGCGGGCTACCTGAGCAGCCACGGCTTTCACGTCAGCACGGCCGCGAATGGCGCAGACATGGCCCGCGTCCTGGACGAGCACGTCGTCGACCTGATCGTCCTCGATCTCAAGCTCGCCGGCGAAGACGGTCTGCAGCTGGTCCGCGAGTTGAGGACGCGCTCCAATGTCCCGATCATCATCGTCACCGGTCACCGCCGTGACGAAGTCGATCGCATTGTCGGCCTCGAGCTCGGCGCTGACGATTACCTGACGAAACCTTTCAACCTTCGGGAGCTGCTGGCGCGGGCGCGCGCGGTCCTGCGGCGGGTGCCGACGGAGCGCGCCCCGGCGCCGGTCGACGGCAAGGGGATCAAATACCGCTTCGCCGGTTGGGAACTGAACCTGCGCCTGCGGCGCCTGACGTCGCCCACAGGTGATGCGGTCGGACTCACGAGCGGCGAGTTCGGCTTGCTGACCGCATTTGTCAGATCGCCGCAACAGGTGCTGAACCGTGAACAACTGCTCGCCGCGACGCGTGTTCATGACGACGTCTACGATCGCAGCGTCGACGTGCAGATCCTGCGTCTGCGGCGCAAGCTGGAGGCCGATCCCAGCACGCCCGGACTGATCCGGACCGAGCGCGGTGTGGGGTACATTTTTTCGGTGCCGGTCGAGGTCGCGTGAGGCTCGGGCGTGATGCACGGCCGGCTCAGGCGTGGCGACGTCGCGAAACAGCTTTGCGCCCTCGTTTGCATCCTGAGCCTCAGTGGGGCGGTCGCGCCGGCTGCCTCCGAACAGCCGCCGGCCATGGCTCCCGGCCATGAGCCGATCGTGCCCATCCCAGAGGCGATCGACCTCGATCCTGCCAAGGTACGGCTCGGCGAGCGGCTGTTTCGCGACACCCGGCTGTCGCATGACGGCCGCCTTGCCTGCATCTCATGCCACAAGCTCGATGAGGGCGGTGACGATGGCCAGGCGCATTCGATCGGCGCCGATGGCCGACCTCTCGATTTCAACACGCCCACGGTCTTCAATGCCGCCTTGAGCTTCCGCATCAACTGGCGCGGCAATTTTCGCACGCTCGAGGAGCTGGCCGAAGCGGTGCTGCTCGCGCCGCGTCTGATGGCGACAAGTTGGGAGGAGCTGAGCTCGAAGCTGCGCGCCGATCGAGGATACCGAGAGGCGTTCCAGGCTGCCTATGGCGAACCGCCGGCGCGGCCGCAGATCCTCGATGCACTCGTTGCCTTCGAGCGTTCCCTGATCACGCCCCGCGCGCCGTTGGATCGCTACCTGCGCGGCGAACGTGACGCGATAGGTCCACAAGAGCAACGCGGCTATGAGCTGTTCAAATCCTACGGCTGCATCGCCTGTCATCAAGGCGTGAATGTCGGTGGCAATCTGTTCCAGCGATTTGGCGTCTTCGCCAATCCCTTCCCGTACCGCCCGGTCACCCGCGCTGACCTCGGCCGGTTCGCGCTTACGGGCAACGCGCAAGATCGCTTTGTGTTCCGGGTTCCGAGCCTGCGCAACGTGGCCGCCACGGCGCCGTATTTCCACGACGGCAGCGCCGCGACGCTCGAGCAGGCAGTCGAGGAAATGGCGAGGACCCAGCTTGGCCGGGTCCTCGATTCGCAGGATATCGACCTCATCGTCCGGTTCCTGCACACCCTGACCGGCGAGTATCGCGATCGACCGGTGACCGACCGCGCGGACCCGCGGTGATGAGCGGCCTGACCGGCAGAATGGCGCTGGTCGTCCTCGGCCTGCTGCTGGTGCTGACCTATCTCCTTCTGCGCGGCTCGACGCCGGATGCGGCGCTGCACGAGCGGCGGCTGCGCGCGATCGATGCGCTGATCCTCAATCAAGCCGCGCTGCAGCGCGATGTGCTGCGGTCGAGTCACGGGCTGCTCCTCAACTACGATCCCCTGGTCGCCGCCACCACGCGGCTGCGGGGCGCTGCCGAGGAACTTCGCGGCGAGGGAGCCGGAAGGGGTGCGTCGGAGCCCCTCATGGATGGCATTGCTGCGGGGTTGGACGAGCAGGAGGCGCTGCTCGAGGATTTCAAGTCGGCCCACGCACTTCTGCGGAACTCCCTGATCTACTTCGCCCATCTGAGCCACGGCCTCGGCACGCCCACGAGCCAGGGCGGCGAAGCGGTGGCGATGGTGGTCGGCAAGCTTGCCACCAGCATGTTCCGCTTCGTCGGCGGCGCTTCGGATGATGCCGAGGCGGCCGAGGTTGCAGCGTTGCTGGATCAGCTGCCCGCCATCGCCGCCCCCCGGGAGCTTCAGGAGCAGATCGCTGCGCTACGCGCGCATGGACGCCTGATCCTGAGGACGTTTCCGGCCGTCGACGGAACCCTCGCGCGCCTGCTCGCGATGCGCGTTTCGGAGCAGGCGCGCGGCCTGCAGGATCTCTTCATCGAGGAGCATGGCCGCGACGAGCGGCTCGCCTCGCTCTTCCGCGTGCTCCTCTATGTCGCATCGGTGCTGCTGCTGATCTATCTCAGCCTCCTCTACATGCGGCTGCGAGCCAACGCGCGGACTCTGAGGGCGCGCTCGGATTTCGAGCATCTGATTGCCGGCATCTCGGCACAGCTGATCGATACGCCCCTCGATCGGACAGCTCGCGGGATCCGGCAGGGACTCGGGCAGCTGGGCCGCCATGCGGGCGTGGATCGCGTCTATGTCATCCTCCAGCGGGCCGACGACGGCATGGAAGCCGGATCCTTGAGCTGGAGCCGCGAAGGGATCGAGACCCGCGACGGCTGGCCGGACGGCGCTCTGGCCACCGAATCGTCGTGGAGGCCCAAAGGCTACGAGCGTCACGGCTGCATCGAAGTTCCCTCCGTTCGGGCGATGCCGTGGAGTGACGAGAAATCGACGCTCGAGGAGCGCGGCATCCGCTCCTGGCTCTGTGTTCCGCTGTGGCACGCGGGCCATCGCGTCGGCCTCCTGGGCTTCGATGCGCTCAAGGCCGAGAAGCGCTGGGCAGACGACGACATGGCCCTGCTGCGCACGGTCGGCGAGATATTTGCCAACACGCTCGGCCGCGAGCAGGCCGAGCGGGAGAAGCAGACGCTGGAATCCCGGCTGCGGCATTCCCAGCGCATCGAGGCGCTCGGCACGCTCGCGGGCGGTATCGCGCACGACTTCAACAATATCCTCGGTGCCATGCTCGGCTTCGCCGAGATGGCGCTCGGCCGGCTGCGGCGGGACAGCCAGGAATGGCAGCATGTGCAGGAGGTGAGGAAGGCGGGCGAGCGGGCGCGGGCCGTCGTCGATCGGATCCTCGCCTTCAGCCGCCGCACCGAGCAGCGGCTCCGGCCGGTCCGGATGCGCCCTTTGCTCGAGGAGACCGCAGGGCTGCTTCGGGCTTCGCTGCCTCCGACGGTCAGCCTGCGGCTACGCCTGCCCGATGAGGATGCGATCGTCCTGGGTGAGCCGAGCCGGCTGCAGCAGGTGGTCATGAACCTCTGCACCAATGCCGCGCAGGCGATGGCCGGGCAAGGCGTCGTCGACTTCGGCCTCGAGCTCCTCGTCTTCGAAGCCGAGCGGGCATTGTCGCACGGCACCCTTGCCGCCGGCCGGTACGTCCGGCTCACGGTCTCCGACAGCGGTCACGGCATGGATGCTGCGACCCTGCAGCGGATCTTCGAACCCTTCTTCACGACCAAAGTCGCCGGCACGGGAACCGGGCTCGGGCTAGCGATGGTTCACGGCATCGTCGCCGATCACGGTGGCGCCATCGATGTCCGCAGCAGTCCGGGGGCCGGCAGCAGCTTCGCGGCCTATTTCCGGCAAGCCGAAGCGGCGCCGGCCGACGATGACCGCAACGCGGCGTCCGTGCCGCTCGGGCGGGGCGAGACGATCCTGTTCGTCGACGACGAACGACCGCTCGTCCTTCTGGGCGAGGAGATGCTGGCCGCCATCGGCTATGAGCCGATCGGTTTCGATAGGAGCGAGGCGGCATTGGCGGCGTTCCGCGCCGACCCCGATCGCTTCGATCTGGTGCTGATCGACCAATTCATGCCCGAGATCGCCGGCTGCGAACTCGCGCTCGCGCTGCACGGGATCCGCCCGGACCTGCCGATCATCCTGATGATCGGCTACGCCGGCCAGATCGGATCGCAGCGCCTGCAGGCATCCGGCATCAGCGACGTTCTGAACAAGCCGCTGCGGCCGGCGCCGACCTCGTTCTGCCTCGCGCGCCATCTGTCGCACAAGCGAGAGATGCTTCGCGACGCGGTGCCGTAACCGTCCACGCGTGCTTCCCTCGATGGTGCCCGCAAGGCCGCGCCGAACGGACGGCCAGATTTCAGATGTAACCCGATTCCGCTCCTCCTGAAATCGCCGTGCAACGGCGTTCCTCCAGATCGTAGGTCAGCAAGACCCGGCACCGCGTCGGCGTGAGGGTCGCGCCTCGATCAGAAGGAGGAACGAGCATGGTGGGCTCAACCATCGCAGCCCGAGCGTGGCCAGCCGCCGGTCAGGGCCTGGCCGGGTTCTGGCGAGTCGTGCGGGCGATCGGACGCTTGATCACATCGACCAGGTGCGAGCGCCGCAGTCGCGGCACCATCGGCGAGTGGAGGGCGCTCGACGACCACGTCCTCGCCGACCTCGGCCTGACCCGCGCCCACATCGGCTACGCCGAGTACGCCGCGCGGCGCGGCAAGCTGCCCGAGGGCTGGAAATCGGGGCCTCTCCAGGTAATCGGACCAATCACTGTTACAGGTGTAACCCAATTCATCTTTCCTGACATCGTACTGAAATTCTCCGCTTGCAATATCGACCCTGTGCACCGCGCGCCGAATGAGTTCGGGGTGCTCGACCAAGAGAAGCAGGGATAAAGCCTGGGGCGGATCGCTAGGCGGCTGCCAGTGCCTGACCTCGAACAGGGAGTTGGTACAATGTGGCCATTTGCCGTCGGCAACAATATGAGCCAGTTCTTCTTGCTAGTGGTGCTATTGCTGGTCTGGAGCGGCGAGGCGAGGGCTCAGGAGAGCGACGTGACCCGCACCCCGAACGGCGTCGGCGCGGGCATCCGGAAATCGCTGGAGGCGCAGATCGGCAACGGTCGCGGCGACATCGTCACGCCGGATTCGTCGCGCTTCATCATCGCGCGCGATCCGTTTCGCGCGATCGCCCGTGGCCGCCAACTTTTCCAGCGCAAGTTCAGCCTGTCCGAGGGCCTCGGGCCGCGGACCGACGATGGCACCGGCAACATCGGCGACGGCGATGACGCGACCCTGTTCGACGCCAGCAGAGTCGCCGGGCTGGCCGACAGCTGCGCCGGCTGTCACGGCCGCCCGCGCGGCTCGGCCGGCAGCGGCGGCGACGTCTTCACCCGCCCGGACAGCCGCGATGCCCCGCACCTCTTCGGCCTCGGGCTCCAGGAGATGCTGGCCGACGAGATCACCAGCAACCTGCGCGCCATCCGCGACGCGGCGCTCGACCGGGCGGAGCGGGGTGGTGCGGCGGTCCGCGCCCGGCTGCGCAGCAAGGACATCGACTACGGCTGGCTGACCGCCAATCCGGATGGCTCGATCGACAGCTCCGAGATCTCTGGCATCGACCCGGATCTTCGGGTCAAGCCGTTCTTTGCCGAGGGATCGGCGTACTCGATCCGGCAGTTCGTGGTCGGCGCGCTCAACGCCGAGATGGGGCTGGAAGCAGCCGATCCCGATCTGCTGGCGGCCAGCCGGGGCGAGCGGGTGGCAACGCCTGCGGGCATGGTCCTCGACGGCGCCAAGGACGATCTCAAGCCGCCGCCGGTCTCGAGCCCCAAGCAGGACAGCGACCACGACGGGGTCCGCGACGAGATCGATCCGGCGCTCGTCGACTACCTGGAATTCTATCTCCTCAACTACTTCCGGCCGGGGCGCTACGAGCCTGATCCGGCGGCGACGGCAGAAGGACGGCGTGTCTTCGCGGCGACCGGCTGCACCTCGTGCCATATGCCGAACCACCAGGTCGACCGGGATCGCCGGGTCGCCGACGTCGCGACCGAGTACGACCCCGAGCGCGGCGTCTTCAATGGCATGTTCGCCACCGCTCGCCCGCGGCTGCGCACGGTCTCCGACGATCCGGCCCTGCCGCCGCTGCAGCGCCCGGCCAAACATCGCTTCCTCGTGCGCGGCATCTTCACCGACTTCAAGCGCCACGACCTCGGGCCGAACTTCTGGGAGCGGAACTTCGACGGCACGCTGCAGTACGAGTTCATGACGGAGGCGCTTTGGGGGGTGGCAACCACGGCCCCCTACGGTCACGATGGTCGCAGTGTCAACCTGCGCGAGGTGATCCTCAGGCACGGCGGCGAAGCCCAAGCGGCCCGCGATGCTTTCGCGGCCCTGTCGGACTCCGGGCAACGCCAGCTGCTGGATTTTCTGGCGTCGCTGGTGCTGTTCCCGCCGCCGGATACCGCCTCCAATCTCGATCCGGGCAATCCCGCCGACCCGGACTTCCCGCAGTTCGGCCATGGCAGCATCGCGCTCGGGCCCTTGTTCAACGATCCGAGCGATCGCGAATAGGCGGTTCTTCGACGCCCCGAGGCAGCGGCGCGATCCGAGCGCCGCTGCCTCATTTTTCGCCCCGGCGATCAAGTATCGATGGCCTCGCTGCAGACTGCGCCCTCCCGTGCTCCCAGGTCCGAATCCGCGCACCCATGCCGAGCAACCGGCTCAATACGCATGGCTGCGGATCGTCGTGCGGTGATCCACGGGACTCCCGACCTCGGGACTTGACCGCCACCTCTCGAGCGGATGGCGCTCTGCGTTCGCCGTTACAGCTGTAACCCGATTCATCATTTCGGAAATCATAGCGAAATCCTCCGCTCCGAATATCGCCCAGTCACCGCGCACCGACCGGTTCGGGGCACTGGAGCGACAGAAACAGGAAGAAAAAGCTGGGCCGCCCCCGCCGGTCCTTTTGCTCCCCTGACACGCGCGCCGCGCGACGGCGCACCGGATTGATGGAGACTTGCCATGGTTACGAGAATCGGCACCGACGGCGCTGACACCCTGGTCGGCACCGACGACAACGACACGCTGCAGGGGCTGGGCGGCGACGACCAGCTCACGGGCGGCAAGGGCGCGGACGTGCTCGACGGCGGCGGCGGCATCGACACGGCCAATTATTCCACGGCAGCAGAGGCCGTCGGGGTCGATCTCGGCCAGAACGACGGCTTCTCCGGGGACGCCTTGGGCGACACCTTCGCCAGCATCGAGAACGTCACCGGCTCGGCCTTCGACGACCGGATCAGTGGCGACGCCGGCGCCAATGAGCTGCGCGGTGGTGCCGGCAACGACGTGCTCTCGGGCGGTGCCGGCAACGACAACATCTTTGGCGATGCCGGCAATGACCTGATCAGCGGTGGGCCGGGCGCCGATCATCTCGACGGTGGCGCCGGCGTCGACACGCTCTTCTACGGTCAGTCCGTCGGCGGCGTCTCCGTCAACCTCGCCGGCGACCAGGCCTCCGGCGGTGAGCTGTCCGGCGGCGACGCCCAGGGCGACACGATCACGGGCTTCGAGAATGTGATCGGCTCGTTGCAAGGCGACAAGCTCGTCGGCGACGCCGGCGCAAACAACCTCTTCGGCGGCGGCGGCGACGACTTGATCGTCGGCGCCGGCGGTAACGACGTGATCGCCGGGGGGGCCGGCGCCGACCAGCTCTTCGGCGGTGATGGCGTCGACACGCTCGACTACAGCGCGAATTTGAGCGGCGTCTTCGTGAATCTGGGCACCGGCCAGGCCTTCAACGGCGATGCGGAAGGCGACACGATCGACGGCTTCGAGAACGTCATCGGCTCGGTCACCATCAAGAATACGCTGGTCGGCGACGACGGCGCCAACCGTCTGGTCGGCGGCCTCGGCAACGACAGCCTCTTCGGCTTCGGCGGCAACGACGTGATCGCGGGTGATGCCGGGGCTGACAGCCTCCATGGTGGTGACGGCATCGACACGCTCGACTACCGCTTGTCCGCCGGGGCCGTCTCCGTGGATCTCGCCACCGGCGCGAACTCCGACCAGGACACCTTCGACGGCTTCGAGAACGTCATCGGCTCGGCGCAAGGCGACAGCCTGCGGGGCGATGGCGGCGCCAACGGCTTGCGGGGCGGCGCCGGCGACGACTTCCTGTTCGGTGGTCTCGGCCGCGACCAGCTGACCGGCGGCAAGGGCGCCGACCATTTCAGGTTCGACACCACGGCGGAGAGCGGCAGGACGGCGGCGACCCGCGACGTGATCCACGACTTCCACCACGCCGACCACGACCTCATCGACTTCGGCCAGATCGACGGCTCCACGAGCCATGGCGGCAAGCAGGACCTGACCTTCATCGGCCGCAAGGCCTTCACCGCCGAGGGCCAGGTGCGCGCCTTCTTCGAGGGCGATCACACCGTGATCGCGGTCAACACCACCGGCCACGCGGGCGCCGAGATGCAGATCCAGCTCGACCACCACGTCCACCTCACCAAGGCCGACTTCAACTTCAGCGACTGAACGACCCGCGGCGCAGGGCGCCGGGCAGGCGACTTCTGCCCGCGCCCGGCTCCGATCCGGCCATCGCCGGTCCGACGGGTCGCCCCCGAGCGGATCGTCACGCGGTCGCTCACGGGATTTCCGATCCTTGGAACTCGACCGCCACCTCGGCAAGTGATCGTGCCCCGCATTCACTGTTACAGGCGTAACCTGATTTCTCTTTGCTGAAATCGCACCGAAATCTTTCGTCCCCAATATCGACCCTGTCCACCATGCGCCGAAGAATTCGTGCGCTGGACCAAGAGTATCTGGAAGAAAAGACTGGGCCGTCTTTGCTGCCCTTTTTGCCACAGACACCCGCGTGGCGCGCCGGCGCGCCGCAGATTGATGGAGGCTTGCCATGGTCATGAAAATCGGTACCGGCGGCGCCGACATTCTGGTCGGTACCGACGACAACGACGTGCTGCGGGGGCTGGCCGGCGACGACCGGCTCACCGGCGGCAAGGGCGCCGACGTGCTCGACGGCGGCGCCGGCATCGACACCGCGCTCTACGACACCGCGGCCGACGGCGTGGCCGTCGACCTGCTGCACCGCCGGGGTCTGGGCGGCGACGCCTCGGGCGACAGCTACGCCAGCATCGAGAACATAAGCGGCTCGGCCTTCGGCGACTACATCGTCGGCGACGACGGTGCCAACGTCCTGAGCGGCAACGACGGCGCCGACGCGCTCATCGGGTACGGCGGCAACGACGTGCTCTTGGGCGGGACTGGCGACGACCAACTCGACGGCGGCCTCGGGGCCGACCAGCTCGATGGCGGCGCCGGCAGGGACACCGCGCGCTACGACTTCGCGCACCAGGCCGTCGGGGTCGATCTCGGCGCCCGCGCGGGCTTCGCCGGCGAGGCCAACGGCGACAGCTACACCAGCATCGAGGACGTCGTCGGCTCGGCCTACAACGACGTGATCCGTGGCGACGCCGGCGCCAATGGCCTCTACGGTAGTTATGGTAACGAACTCGATCAGCGGCGGCGCCGGCGCCGACCGTCTCGACGGCGGCGACGGCATTGATACGCTCGACTACAGCGCGTCCGCGGACGGCGTGTTCGTGAATCTCGCCCCCGGCGGCCAGGTCTCGGGCGGCGATGCCCAGGGCGACACGATCACGGGCTTCGAGAACATCATCGGCTCGGCGCAAGCCGATGCGCTGATCGGCGACGGCGGCGCCAACCGCCTGTCCGGAGGTGCCGGCAACGACTTCATCGTCGGCGGCGCCGGCGACGACGTGGTCGCGGGCGGCGCCGGGGCCGACCAGATGTATGGCGGTCCCGGCGTCGACACGGTCGACTACCGCGGGTCCGCCGCGGGCGTCGTCGTCGACCTCCTCACCGGCCTGGGCTCCGGGGGCGATGCCCAAGGCGACACGATCATCGATTTCGAGAACGTCATCGGCTCGGGGTCGGGCGACACCCTGCGCGGCAATGCCGGCGCCAACGCGCTGTCCGGCGGCGCCGGCGGCGACAGCCTGTCCGGCGGGCTCGGTCGCGACGAACTGGTCGGCGGCCTCGGTCGCGACGAGCTGACCGGCGGCGCGGACGCCGATCGGTTCGAGTTCATCAGGACGACCGAGAGCGGCAAGACGGCCGCGACCCGCGACGTGATCCACGACTTCAACCACGGCGAGGGCGACCGGCTCGTCCTCGCGATCGACGCCAATGCCGACAAGCCCGGCATGCAGACCCTGAGCTTCATAGGCTCCAAGGGGTTCACCGCGCCTGGCCAGGTGCGCTTCTTCTTCGAGGGCGATCACACCGTCGTCGAGGTCAACACCGCCGGCAAGTCGGGCGCCGAGATGCAGATCCAGCTCGACCACCACGTCAACCTCGGCAAGGGCGACTTCGCCTTCGCCGACTGAACGACCGCGGCGCCGGGCGCTGGCCGGCCTGATCCCGACCGCTGCCGGCCCCGACGGCGGCAACCCGAACCCTCGCTGGACGAGCCCAAGGCTCGCCCCACGCACAGGAGTATTTCTCATGGGCACGATCTTCGGCACGCCCGGCAACGACAATCTGGTCGGGACCGACGGCAACGACGCGCTGGCGGGCCTGGCCGGCGACGACCAGCTCACGGGCGGCAAGGGTGCCGACCTGCTCGACGGCGGCGCCGGCATCGACACCGCCCGCTACGACCTCTCGGCGCATGGCGTGATCGTTTACCTGGGATACGAAGGCCTGCTCGGCGACGCAGAAGGCGACACCTATCTGAGCATCGAGAACGTCAGCGGCACGGACTTCGTTGACAGCCTCGGCGGCGACAACGGCGCCAACGTCCTGCGTGGCAACGGTGGCAACGACGTCCTCGATGGGCTGGGCGGCAACGACGTGCTCCTCGGCGGCGACGGCGACGATGTGCTCATCGGCGGCCTCGGCGCCGACCAACTCGACGGCGGCAACGGCACCGATACCGCGTACTACGGCTCGCAAGAGGGCGTCGGGGTCGATCTCGGCACCGGGGTGGGCTTCGCCGGCGAAGCCGCCGGCGACCGCTACACCAGTATCGAGGACGTCACCGGCTCGGATTTCGCCGACCAGATCCGTGGCGACGCCGGCGCCAACTCCCTGTACGGTGGCGCTGGCAACGACTCGATCAGCGGCAACGACGGCAACGACTTCATTGCCGGCGGCGCCGGGGCCGACCTGCTCGACGGCGGCGCCGGCAGGGACACGCTCGACTACGGCGCGTCGGCGGAGGGTGTCGCCGTGAACCTCGCCACCGGCTCGGGCGCCTACGGCGACGCCGAGGGCGACAGGTTCCAGGGCTTCGAGAACGTGATCGGCTCCGCGCTGGGCGACCAGCTGCTGGGCGACGCCGGCGCCAACATCCTCTCGGGCGACGACGGCGATGACGCCATCAGTGGCGGCGCCGGCAACGACGTGCTCCTTGGCGGCGCCGGCGACGACAGACTCTTCGGCGGCCGCGGGGCCGACCAGCTCGACGGCGGCACTGGCAGCGACACCGCGAGTTACGAAGACTCGCGCCAGGGGGTCGGGGTCGATCTCAACGGCATCGGCTTTGCAGGCGAGGCCACCGGCGACAGCTACACCAGCATCGAGAACGTCGCCGGCACGGAATTCGCCGATCTGATCCGTGGTGACGCCGGCGCCAATGGCCTCTTCGGTCTCGGTGGCAACGACACGATCAGTGGCAATGCCGGCGAAGACATCATCTCCGGCAATGACGGCGACGACACGATTGCGGGCGGCGCCGGGGCCGACCATCTCGAAGGCGGCGACGGCGTCGATACGCTCGACTACAGCGCATCGGCGCAGGGCGTGTCCGTGAATCTTGTCCCTGGCGGCCGGGTCTCGGGCGGCGATGCCGAGGGCGACACGATCACGGGCTTCGAGAACATCATCGGCTCGGCGCAGAACGATACGCTGATCGGCGATGCCGGCGCCAACCGCCTGTCCGGGGGCGCAGGCGGCGACTTCATCGTCGGCGCCGCCGGCAACGACGTCGTCGCGGGCGGTGCCGGGGCCGACCAGCTCTTCGGCGGTCCCGGCGTCGACACGCTCGACTACCGGGGATCGGCCGCGGGCGTCTCGGTGGACCTCGCCACTGGCCAGGGCAGCGGCGGCGATGCCGAGGGCGACACGATCACAGGCTTCGAAAACATCATCGGCTCGGCGCTGGGCGACCAGCTGCTGGGCGGTCGCGGCGCCAACTTTCTGTCTGGCGGCGCCGGCAACGACTTCCTGGCCGGCGGCCTCGGCCGTGACAAGCTGACCGGCGGCGCCAACAACGACTTCCTGTCCGGCGGGCTCGGCCGCGACGAGCTCACCGGCGGCACGGGCGCCGACCGGTTCGGGTTCCTGAAGACGACGGAGAGCGGCAAGACGGCGGCGACCCGCGACGTCATCCACGACTTTCACCACAACGAGGGCGACCGGCTCGTCGTTGCGGTCGACGCCGATGTCGGCAAGCCCGGCATGCAGACCCTGAGCTTCATCGGCTCCAAGCACTTTACCGCCGCGGGTCAGGTCCGGGCCTTCTTCGAGGGCGATCACACCGTCGTCGAGGTCAACACCGCCGGCAAGTCGGGCGCCGAGATGCAGATCCAGCTCGACCACCACGTCAGCCTCACCAAGGCCGACTTTGCCTTCGCCGAATGAACGACCGGCGGTGCCGGACGTCGGCCCGCCTTTTCCCGACCGCTCCCGGGCCCCGACTGGCTCCGCCAGCGGCAAACTCTGAAACCCCGGCGGTACGGGCCAAAGGCTCAACCCGCCACACACGGGAGTATTTCTCATGGTCACGAAGGTTGGGACGAGCGGCAACGACTATCTGGTCGGGACCGACGGCAACGACACGCTGCAAGGCTTGGCCGGCGACGACGTGCTGAACGGCGGCAAGGGCGCCGACCTGCTGGATGGCGGCGCCGGCAACGACACCGTGCTCTACACCAACGCGGTCAGCACTGTCGTTGTCAGCCTGCTGGACCACCACGGCATCTTCGGCGAGGCCGCAGGCGACGAATATGTGAGCATCGAGAACGTCATCGGCTCGGACTTCTACGACGTCATCGAAGGCGACGACCAGGCCAATATCCTGATCGGCAACGGTGGCGACGACGTCCTCAACGGGCAGGCCGGCAACGACCAGCTCTACGGCGGCGCCGGCGGCGATGAGCTCCACGGCGGTCGCGGGGCCGACCGGCTCGATGGCGGCATCGGGATCGACCTCGTCAGCTACTACGACGCGCAACAGGCGGTCGGGGTCGATCTCGCCACCGGGCGGGGCTTCACAGGTGAGGCCGAGGGCGACACCTACTTCAGTATCGAGGACGTCGCCGGCTCGGATTTCGCCGACCTGATCCGTGGCGACTCCGGCGCCAACTTCCTCGAGGGTCTCGATGGCAACAACTCGATCAGCGGCGGCGGCGGCAACGACCTCATCTTCGGCGACGACGGCGACGACACGATTGCCGGCGGCGCCGGCGCCGACCGTCTGATCGGCGGCCTTGGCAACGACACGCTCGACTACGGCGCATCGGCGGAGGCCGTGTTCGTGAATCTGGTCCCCGGCCGCCAGTCTCGGGCGGCGATGCCGAGGGCGACACGATCATGGAATTCGAGAACATCATCGGCTCCGCGCAGAGCAATTCGCTGATCGGCGATGCCGGCGCCAACCGCCTGTCCGGCGGCGCCGGCAGGGACTTCCTGTCCGGCGAGCTCGGCCGCGACGAGCTCACCGGCGGCAAGGGCGCCGACCTGTTCGGGTACCGTAGCACCGGCGAGAGCGGCAAGACGGCGGCGACCCGCGACGTGATCCATGACTTCAACCACGGCGAGGGCGACCGGCTCTTCCTCATCATCGACGGCGATGCCGCCAAGCCCGGCTTCCAGACGCTGAGCTTCATCGGCACCAAGGCGTTCACCGCGCCTGGGCAGGTGCGCGCCTTCTTCGAGGGCGATCACACGGTGGTCGAGGTCAACACCGCCGGCAAGTCGGGTGCCGAGATGCAGCTCCAGCTCGATCACCACGTCAACCTGACCAACAGCGACTTCGTCTTCGCCAAATGAGGACCCGCGGCGTGGGGCGCCGGGCAGGCAACTCCTGCCCGCGCCCCGGCCCCGACCGGCTCGGCCGGCAGCAACCCTGAAACCTCGGCGGCACGAGCCCAAGGCTCACCCCCGCCACGCACAGGAGCATTTCTCATGGGCACGATCTTCGGCACGCCCGGCAACGACAAACTGGTCGGGACCGACGGCAACGACGAGCTCGCGGGCTTGGCCGGCGACGACCTGCTGACCGGCGGCAAGGGCGCCGACCTGCTCGACGGCGGCGCCGGCATCGACATGGTGCTCTACGTCAACGCGGCAGAGGGCGTCGGCCTCAGCCTGAAGGAGCACCATGGCATCTCCGGCGAGGCCGAAGGCGACGAATATGTGAGCATCGAGAACGTCAGCGGCTCGGCCTTCAGCGACACCATCGGAGGCGACGACAATGCCAATGTCCTGATCGGCAATGGTGGCAACGACATCCTCTACGGCGAGGCCGGTTACGACAAGCTCGCCGGCGGTGCGGGTGACGACGAACTCAACGGGGGTCTCGGCGTCGACTGGCTCGACGGCGGCAGCGGCAGCGACACCGCCCTCTACGACACCGCGCAACAGGCCGTCGGGGTCGATCTCGGCACCGGGGTGGGCTTCTCCGGCGAGGCCGACGGCGACCGCTACACCAGCATCGAGAACGTCGTCGGCTCGGCCTTCGCCGATCTGATCCGTGGCAACGCTGGCGTCAATATCCTCTCCGGCCGCGGTGGCAACGACTCGATCAGCGGCGACGACGGCAACGACCGCATCTTCGGCGACGACGGCGACGACTTCATTGCCGGGGGCCTCGGGGCCGACCAGCTCGACGGCGGCGCCGGCGTCGACACGCTCGACTACGGCGCGTCGGCGCAGGGCGTCTCCGTCAACCTCGCCACCGGCCAGGTCTCCGGCGGCGAGGCCGAAGGTGACACGATCACGGGCTTCGAGAGCATCATCGGCTCGGCTTTCGCCGACCAGCTGCTGGGCGACGCCGGCGCCAACGCGCTATCCGGCGGCGCCGGCAACGACCTCATCCTTGGCCGCGGCGGCGACGACGTCATCGCGGGCGGTGACGGGGCCGACGACCTCCGAGGTGGTGGCGGCGTCGACACGCTCGACTACATCGGGTCCACCCAGGGCGTCTCCGTCAACCTCGCCACCGGCCAGGTCTCCGGCGGCGAGGCCGAAGGTGACACGATCACGGGCTTCGAGAACGTGATCGGCTCCGCGCTGGGCGACCAGCTGCTGGGCGACGCCGGCGCCAACACCTTGGTCGGCGGCGACGGCAATGACTTCATCAGTGGCGGCGCCGGCAACGACGTGCTCCTCGGCGACGCCGGTGACGACAGCCTCTCCGGCGGCCTCGGGGCCGACCGGTTCGAGGGCGGCGCCGGCATGGACTACGCGATCTACGCGGACGCGCACCAGGCGGTCGGGGTCGATCTCGGCGCCGGCAAGGGCTTTGCCGGCGAGGCCGACGGCGACAGCTACATCAGCGTCGAGGGCGTCGGCGGCTCCAACTACAACGACGTGCTCCGTGGCGACGCCAGCGCCAATGAGCTCTTCGGTCTCACTGGCAACGACACGATCAGCGGCAATGCCGGCAACGACATCATCTACGGCGATGCCGGCGACGACAAGATTGCGGGCGGCGCCGGCGCCGACCAGCTCTTTGGCGGTTCCGGCGTCGACACGCTCGACTACGGGAGCTCGGCCGAGGGGGTCTTCGTCGACCTCCTCAACGGCACGTTCTCCCGCGGCGACGCCGAGGGCGATTCGGTCCACGACTTCGAGAACGTCCGCGGCTCGGCGCAGGCGGATTTCCTCGCGGGCGATGGCGGCGCCAACGCGCTGTATGGCGGCGCCGGCAAGGACATCCTCTTCGGCGGTCTCGGCCGCGACCAGCTGACCGGCGGCAAGGGCGGCGACTGGTTCGGGTTTAACAGCACCGCCGACAGCGGCAAGATGGCGGGGACCCGCGACATCATCCACGACTTCAATCACCGCGAGGGCGACCACCTCGCCATCACCATCGACCTCGATGCCGACAAGCCCGACTTCCAACCCCTGAGCTTCATCGGCACCAAGGGGTTCACCGCCCCAGGCCAGGTGCGCTTCTTCTTCGAAGGCGATCACACCGTGGTCGGGGTCAACACCATCGGCCACTCGGGCGCCGAGATGCAAATCCAGCTCGACCACCACGTCAGCCTCGCCAAGAGCGACTTCATCTTCGTCGACTGAACGATCCGGGGCGGGGGGCGCGGGGCGGGCGGCTTCTGCCCGCGCCCAGCTCCAACTCAGGCGGACGGCGGCAGACGCCGGAGCATCGGCGGCACCAGGCCAGGAGGCTCGCCCCGCCAGGCTCGTTCCGGCAGATCGTCATGCGGCCGGCACAGGCGACTTCGGACCTTGGGGCTCGAGCGCCACCTTGGCCGCGGTTGGCGCCCGGCATTGACTGTTACAGGTGTAACCCAATTCCTCTTTGCTGAAATCGTAGTGAAATTCTCCGCTCCCAATATCGCCAATGTCCACCTTGCGCCGAAGAATTCGAGCGCTGGACCAAGAGAAGCGGGAAGAGAAGACTGGGCCGTCCCCGCCGGCCCGTTTTTCCACACGCGCACGCGCCGCGCGCCGGCGTGCCCGGATTGATGGAGACTTGTCATGGTCATGAAAACGGGTACCGACGGCGCCGACACTCTGGTCGGCACCGACGACAACGACACGCTGCAGGGGCTGGGCGGCGACGACCAGCTCACCGGCGGCCCCGGAGCCGACGTGCTCGACGGCGGCGACGGCATCGACACCGTGCTCTACGACAATGCGGGCGCCGGCGTGAGCGTCGACCTGCTGCACCACCGCGGCCTGAACGGCGAAGCCTTCGGCGACAGCTTGCTGAACATCGAGAACGTCAGCGGCTCCGCCTTTGGAGACAACATCCTCGGCGACGACCAGGCCAACGTCCTGCGCGGCCACGGTGGCGACGACCATCTCACCGGCTACGGCGGCGACGACATGCTCGTCGGCGGGACGGGCGATGACAGGCTCGCGGGCGGGGCCGGCGCCGACATTCTCGACGGCGGCGATGGCGTCGACACCGCGGACTATTCCTCCGCAGCCCAGGCCGTCGGTGTCATCCTCGCAACCCATCAGGGCTTTGCCGGCGAGGCCCAGGGCGACACCTACCGCAGCATCGAGAACGTCGTCGGCTCTGCCTTCGACGACGCGATCTTCGGCGACGACGGCGCCAATGTCCTCAGCGGTTTGGGCGGCGACGACGTGCTGCTGGGCGGTGGCGGCAACGACACCATCGTCGGCGGCGCCGGCAACGACCGGATCGCCGGCGGCGCCGGTGCCGACGATCTCGACGGTGGCGACGGCATCGATACGCTCGACTACAGCGCGTCCGCGGACGGCCTCATCGTGCAGCTGCTCGGCAACCACGTCAGCGGCGGCGACGGGCTCGGCGATACGATCACCGGCTTCGAGAACGTGATCGGCTCGGCGCAGGGCGATGGGCTGTTCGGCGACGCCGGCGCCAACCGGCTGTTCGGCGGCGCCGGCGACGACACCGTCGTTGGTCTGGGCGGCGACGACGTGATCGCGGGCGGGGCCGGGGCCGACGAGCTCAGTGGCGGCGACGGCATCGACACGCTCGACTACCGCGGGTCCGCAGCTGGCGTGTTCGTGAACCTCGCGACCGGCCAGGTCGCCGGCGGCGACGCCGAAGGCGACCTGATCGCCGGCTTCGAGAACGTCACCGGCTCGGCGCAGGACGACGAGCTGTCGGGCGATGGCGGCGCCAACAGGCTGTCCGGCGGCGCCGGCCGGGACTTCCTGGTCGGGGGTCTCGGCCGCGATCAGCTGACCGGCGGCACGGGCGCCGACCGGTTCTCGTTCTTCAGCACGGCGGAGAGCGGCAAGACGGCCGCGACCCGCGATGTGATCCACGACTTCCATCATGGCCAGGGCGACCGGCTTGCCCTCGTCTTCGACGCCAATGTCGACAAGCCCGGCATGCAGACCCTGAGCTTCATCGGCCATAAGGCCTTCACCGCCCCAGGCCAGGTGCGCTCCTTCTTCGAGGGCGACCACACCGTCGTCGAGGTCAACACCGCCGGCCACTCGGGCGCCGAGATGCAGATCCAGCTCGACCACCACGTCAACCTCGCCAAGGGCGACTTCATCTTCGACGCGGGCAGTCTGTGAGCAGTCTATGAAAGGAGTTCGTGTCGTGTCGACAAATCGCTCTGCCGCGCCCATGGCCGCCGATCCCTGGCGGGCGGCGACGCGCGGCCTTGGTCGCGGGCTCACGGCGGCGCTGGTGTTCAGCTTTGCTTTGAATGTGCTGATACTGGCAGTGCCTTTGTACAGCCAGCAGCTGTTCGGGCGCGTGCTGGGCAGCGGCAGCGTCGAGACGCTGATCCTGCTCAGCCTGATCACGGGCGTCGCGCTGGTCACGCTCGGCCTGTTCGAGATGGTGCGCACGAGCCTGCTCGCGCGCGCCGCCTCGGGCTTCGAGCAGACCCTCGCGCGGCCGTTGGTCGAGGCGACCGCCCGCCACGGCGGCCAGGCCGGCTCAGGTCTGCGCGAGCTCGGGCAGCTGCGCTCCGCGCTGACCGGCCCGGCGGCGACCGCGCTGTTCGATGCGCCCTGGCTGCCGCTCGCGCTGCTGGCGGTCTGGATCCTGCACCCGAAGCTCGCCTGGTTCACGCTCGCCAGCGCCGTGGCGCTCGGCCTGTTCGCGATCCTCAACGACCTCTTGACCCGGCGCGCGCACCGGCTGGCCGGGCGCGCGCAGCAGGATGCGGTGGCGCTCGCCGACGCGCTCGGCCGCAAGGCCGAAGCCGTGCGCGCCATGGCCATGGTCGACGCTTTGGCGTCCCGGATCTGCCGGCTGCATGGCACCTCGCTCGCTGCCCAGCAGCGCGCGGTCGAGCGCGGCGGCGTGGTCATGGGTCTGACCCGCTCCGTCCGGCTCATGGTCCAGGCCGGCGTCATGGGCCTCGGCGCCTGGCTCGTGCTCCAGAACCAGCTCACCCCCGGAGCCATGCTCGCGGCCTCGATCCTCGTCAGCCGGGCGCTGGCGCCGGTCGAGCAGCTGGTCGGCACCTGGCGGACCGTGGTCAACGGCCGCGAGAGCTGGGCGCGGCTGCGCGAGCTGCTCGCGGCCGACGCCGGTCCGGCGGACCGCATCAGCCTGCCCGTCCCCCAGGGCCGGCTCGCGCTCGAGAGCGCGACCGTGCTCGGCGCCGACGGCCAGGCGCTGCTGCGCGACGTCGGCTTTGCCCTCGAGCCCGGCCTGTGCCTGGCGGTCGTCGGCCCTTCGGGCGCCGGCAAGACCACGCTCTGCCGCCTGCTCACGGGCGTCGTCGCCCCCGACTTCGGCTGCGTCCGGCTCGATGCCGCGCGGCTCGCCGACTACCCCCGCGCCACGCTCGGGCGCCACGTCGGCTACCTGCCGCAGGAGGCGATGCTGTTCGCCGGCACGGTCGCCGAGAACATCGCCCGCATGGCGCCCGCCGCCGACGGCCGCGAGGTCGTGCGCGCGGCCCAGCTCGCGGGCGCCCACGAGATGATCCTGCGCCTGCCCGAGGGCTACGAGACCGCGCTCGCCGACGGCGGCGCGCCGCTCTCGGGCGGTCAGCGCCAGCGGATCGGGCTCGCGCGCGCGGTCTTCGGCGAGCCGCGCCTGGTCGTGCTCGACGAGCCCAACGCCAACCTCGATGCCGAGGGCGAGATGGCCCTCATGACGACGCTTGGCCGCCTCAAGGAGGCCGGCGCCACCACGATCATGGTCACCCACCGGCCGCAGGCGCTGCGCTGGGCCGACCAGGTGCTCGTGCTCGACCACGGCAGCCTCGCCCGGATCGGCCCGCGCGACTCGATCCTTCAGGCGCTCGCCGGCCCGGCGCGCGCGGCTTGATTTTTCCCACAACCCCACCGAGGAGACCCCGATGGACGCAACCTTGGATGGCGCTGGCGCGCGGATCTCGCTGCGTCCGCCACTGCTCGCCGGCACCGCGGTGGCGCTGGCCTTCTTCGCGGGCTTCGGCGGCTGGGCCGCGACCGCGCCGCTGCAAGGTGCCGCGGTGGCGTCGGCCCAGGTCGCGCCCGAGGGCAGCCGCAAGACCGTGCAGCACCTCGAGGCCGGCATCGTCCGGCGCATCCTGGTCCGGGATGGCAGCCGGGTACGGGCTGGCGACCCCGTCGTCCAGCTCGACGACACCCGGGCGCGGGCCGCGCACGAGGCTCTGCTGGCCGAATGGCGCGCGGCCAAGGCCAGCGAGGCGCGGCTTCTGGCCGAGCAGCAGGGGCGGGCCGAGCCCGTCTTTGCGGCCGAGCTGACCGCGGCCGCCGCCGCCGATCCGGCGCTCGCGCGACTGCTGGCTGGCGAGACCGACCGCCTCAACACGCGCCGCGCCGCCCTCCGCGACCAGCAGGCGGTGCTGGCGGATCGGATCACCCAGGCGGAGGCTGAGATCGGCGGCCTCGAGGCCCGGATCGCGAGCGGCGGCCGCCAGCTCGCCCTGATCGAGCAGGAGATCGGGATCGTCCGCCAGATGCTCGCGAAAGGGCTCGCCATCAAGTCGCGGCTACTCGCGCTCGAGCGCACCTCGGCCGAGATCGACGGTACGATCGGCAGCGATCGCGCGTCGATCGCGCGCGCGGGCCAGGAGATCGCCGAGTCGCGCCAGCGCAGCCAGAGCCTCGCCAGCACGCAGGCCGAGGAGGTGGCTGGCGACCTCGCCGAGACGCGCAAGAGCCTGGCCGGCCTCGCGGAGAAGCTGCGCGCGACCGCCGACGAGCTCGCCCGGACCGTGGTGGTGGCGCCGGTCGAGGGCACCGTGGTCAACCTCAGGATCAAGACCGCAGGCGGCGTGATCGGCCCGGGCGAGCCGCTCATGGACATCGTGCCGGCCACGGGTGAGCTGCTGCTCGAGGCGCGGGTGGCGCCCGTCGACATCGACGAGGTCCACCCTGACCTTAAGGCCCAGGTCCACCTGCTGGCGTACCAGAGCCGCAACCTGCCGCGCATCGAGGGCACGGTGCGCGAGGTCTCCGCCGATCGTCTGGAGGACCCGACCAGCCATCAACCGTACTATCTTGCCCAGGTCGCGGTCGACCGCGCGACCGTGCCCGCCGGCGTCACCCTCACCGCCGGCATGCCGGCCGACGTGATGATCGTCACCGGCGAGCGCACGCTGCTGCAGTACCTGCTGCGCCCGATCACGGACACGCTGCGACGCGGGCTGCACGAGACCTGAGCCGGCCGGCCTGTCCCCACTCGGGAAACTGGCGGCGCGGCGGCGATGCGAGAAATGGTCGACCGATCTACTCGAGCGGAATCGTGCGCCCCGGCGCTGCGGGCGACCACATCGACGGTGCGCATGCCCGAGAGCATGGGCGCTGCGTGTGCCGGCCGGTGGTGATCAGGGGCCGCTGCCCGAGGCCGGGCTGCTGACGTTCGCGTGCCGGCACCAGAGCTTGCCCCCCTGAGAGCAGCCCTAGCCAGTTCCCGGTGTTGGCGGAGCCGGAGCGGTAGATGCCGTCGTTGCCGGGGTCCTCGGTCCATCGGATCGGGAGCGCGATGGCGTTAGGCTCGCATCAGGTCGAGGGGTTCGTGCCGGTCTGGCGATGATCGAGGTACGAGCTTGGGCTCGGCTGACCGGACAACGTCAGCTCCCGGGCGCGGTGGCAGCTGACGAAGTGGCCGGGCGCAATCTCTTCCAGGGTCGGCGGCTCCTTGGCGCAGATCGCCAACGCATGGGGGCAGCGGGGATGGAAGTGGCAGCCGGACGGCGGGTTGGCCGGGCTCGGCACCTCGCCCTGCAGGAGCCGTCATGCCCGAGCGGACGCGCGGATCGGCCACCGGCACCGCGCGCCAGCAGGGCTGCGGTATAGGGATGCCTGGGCGCCCGGTAGAGCGCCTCGGTCGGTCGCCATCTCGACGATCTTGCCGACGTACATCACGACCACCCGGTCGCAGATGTGCTTCACCACGCCGAGGTCGTGGGCGACGAACAGATAGGTCAGCCGGAGCTCCCGCTGGAGCCTCAGCATGCAGGTTGAGCACCTGGGCCTGGACCGACACGTCGAGCGCGGAGACCGGCCTCGTCGGCCACCACCAGGCGCGGATTGAGCGCGAGCGCGCGGGCGATCACGATGCGCTGGCGCTGGCCGCCGCTGAACGCGTGCGGGAAGCGCTGCATGTACTCCGGTCGCAGGCCGACCAGGCGCAAGAGCGCCGCGACCCGCTCGGTGCGCTGCGCGCGATCGGTCATCCGTTCGATCACGAGCAGCGGCTCGCCCACGATATCGAGCAGGTTCATGCGCGGGTTGAGCGAGGCGTAAGGGTCCTGGAAGACCATCTGCATCTCGCGCCTCAGCGGCCGCATGTCGCGCTCGTCCAGGGTCGCGATGTCGACCACCTCGCCCGCGTGCGTGCGAAACAGCATCTGCCCGGCCGAGGGATCCAGCGCGCGCAGGATGCAGCGCACGGTCGTCGTCTTGCCGCAGCCGCTCTCGCCGACCAGGCCCAGTGTCTCGCCCTCGGCGATCGCGAAGCTCACGTCGTCGACCGCCCGCACCTGGCCCACGACCTTGCGCAGCACGCCCTTCCTGATCGGGAAGTATTTCTTCAGATGGCGGACCTCGAGGATCGGCGCGGCTGGCTCGGGCGGCATGCGATCTCAGCCCTCGTCGACCGTGGCGTGATAGAGAAAGCAGCTGGCGGACTGCCGTTCGTCGATCGGCAGCAGCGCCGGCTGGCCGGCCTCGCAGGTCCCCGGCATGAACTCGGCGCAGCGCGGATGGAACGGGCAGCCGCGCGGGCGGTTGAACGGGTGGGGGATCGAGCCCTCGATCGTCGGCAGGAGCTCCTTGCGATGGCGCATACATGGTCGGGATCGATTCGCAGCAGCGCCGCGCGTGTAGGGGTGCTGGGGCCGGTGGAAGATGTCGTCGACCGGGCCGGTCTCCATCACCCGGCCGAGATACATGACGACCACGTAGTCGGCGATCTGGGCGATCACGCCGAGGTCGTGGGTGATGAAGATGATCGCCATGTCGTGCTGCTGCTGCAGCGCCGCGCAGCAGGGTCAGCACCTGCGCCTGGGTGGTGACGTCGATCGCGGTGGTCGGCTCGTCGGCGATCAGCAGCTTCGGATGGCAGGACAGCGCCATCGCGATCATCACGCGCTGGCGCAGGCCGCCGCTCAGCTCCCAGGAGTACATCGTCATGCGCTCCTCGGGCGCCGGCACGCCGACCTCGCGCATGCGCCCGATCACGATCCGCTCGGCTTCGGGCCTGCCGACGGCCTGGTGCAGCCGGACCGCCTCGACCAGCTGGTTGCCGACCGTGTGGACCGGGCTCAGCGCCGCCATCGGCTCCTGCGGGATCAGCGCGATCTCGGCGCCGCGGATCGCTCGCATCGCGTCGCCGCGGGCGTCGAGCGCGGCGAGATCGCACCGACGCCCGCCCTGCTCGCGGCGGAACAGGATCTCGCCGCCGACGATCCGGCCCGGCTTCTGGACGATGCCGAGGATCGACTTGATCGTGACGCTCTTGCCGCAGCCGCTCTCGCCGACGATGCCGACGACCTGGCCGGGCTGCGACGTCGAAGCTGACGCCGTCGACGGCTTTGGCGATGCCCTCGTCCATCATGAAGACGGTCTTGAGGTTGCGCACCGAGAGGAGGGGCTGGCTCCGGTCCATGGCGGCGCTCAGTGATAGGGGTCCGAGGCGTCGCGCAGGCCGTCGCCCAGGATGTTCAGCGCCAGCACGGTGACGATCACCGCGAGCCCGGGCAGCAGCAGCCAGGGCGCGAGCGCGATCGACTGCAGGTTCTGGGCTTCCTGCAACAGGACGCCCCAGCTGATCGCGGGCGGGCGCATGCCGAGGCCGAGGAAGCTGAGGAAAGTCTCGTTGATGATCATCACCGGGATCGCGAGCGTCGCCGCGGCGATGATGTGGCTGCTCATCGACGGCAGCATGTGGCGGAACACGATCCGCATCTGGCTGCTGCCGGTGAGCTTGGCCGCGACCACGAAGTCCTCCTCGCGCAGCGACAGGAAGCGGCCGCGCACCTCGCGCCCGAGCGTGGTCCAGCCGATCAGCGCCAGGATCATCGTGATCGCGAGATAGGTCTGCTCGACCGACCAGCTGCGCGGCAGGGCCGCGGTCAGCGCGAGCCAGATCGGCATCGGCGGGATCGACTGCAGGAGCTCGATCAGGCGCTGGATGAAGAGATCGAGCAGGCCGCCGAAATAGCCTGAGATGCCGCCGAGGAAAATCCCCAGCAGCGTGCTGATCGCGACCGCCACGAGGCCGATCGAGAGCGAGACCTGGGTGCCGTACATCAGGCGCGACCACTGATCGCGGCCGAGGCGATCGGTGCCCAGCAGGTGAACCGCGTCGTCCGGGATCGACCGGGCCGATCAGGTGCAGGTCGGTCGGGATCAGCCAGAGCGCGTGCCACCGGTAGCCGCTGGCGAAGAAGCGCAGCGGGATCTTCTGGCCCGCGTCGATCTGCCACTCCATGCGCAGCGTCCGCGGGTTGCGGGCGCCCTTCACGCCATCGACGAAGAGCGCCGGCCCGTCGTCCCAGAAATGCACCT
The DNA here is from genome assembly GCA_963757395.1 of uncultured Alphaproteobacteria bacterium. GTDB lineage: Bacteria > Pseudomonadota > Alphaproteobacteria > Geminicoccales > Geminicoccaceae > DATAOG01. The sequence continues at coordinate 42,637 of CAVWRK010000012.1, read as the reverse complement.
GCTGCACCGGGATGAACGAGCCGCGCGAGTCGCTCACCTGCGGGCTCCTGGGTGGCGAAGAAGCCGGGCAACAGCGCGACCGTCGCGATCATCAGCACGACCACGCCGCTCGCCATCGCCAGGCGGTGCTTCTTGAAGCGCCACCAGACGAGCTTCCAGTTCGGCGCGACCGAGACCGCATCCGCGTCCTCGGGCAGGTCGAGGGTGGCGGCTGGCGTCGGTTCGGCCATGGCGCCCGACATCCGGCTCATGCCTCCATGCGGATGCGCGGATCGAGCCAGGCGAGCAGGATGTCCGAGAGCAGCGTGCCGACCACCGCGATCGCGAAATAGATCATGACGATGGTCCCGGCGAGGAACATGTCCTGGCTGATCAGCGAGCGCAGCAGCAGCGGGCCGATGGTCGGCAGGTTGAGCACGGTGGCGACGATCAGGCTGCCCGAGAAGATCAGCGGCAGGTACCAGCCGAGGCTGCTGACCAGCGGGTTGATCGCGAGCCGCACCGGGTACTTGCAGCACCAGGCGCCACTCGGACATGCCCTTGGCGCGCGCCATCTCCATGTAGGGCTTGTGCAGCTCGTCGAGCAGGTTGGCGCGCATGATGCGGGCGAGCCGGGCAGTGCCGTCGAGGCCGAGGATCACGATCGGCAGCCAGATGTGCTTGCCGAGATCGACCACGCGGGCGACGCTCCAGGGCGCCTCGACGTAGGCCGGCGAGAACAGGCCGGTGATCGTGATGCCGAAGTGGGAGAAGGCCAGCCACATCAGGACCAGCGCGGTCATGAAGTTCGGCGTCGCCACGCCCAGGTAGTTGAACACCGTGAAGAAATAATCATAGAAGGAGTACTGGCGCGTCGCCGAGATGATCCCGATCGGCACCGCCACGGCAAAGGTGAACAGCAGCGTGAACACGCCGAGCGTGAGCGTCAGCAGGAGGCGCTGGCCGATCAGCTCGGCGATCGGCTTGTGCCAGTCGAGCGAGACGCCGAGATCGCCGTGGAGAATGCGCGCGATCCATTTGAAGTACTGGATCCACATCGGCTGATCGAGGCCATAGAGAGCGCGCAGCGCCTCGATCTGCTGCTGGTCGATCGAGGAGCCCGAGGCGGCGAGCTCGGCGACGTAGCTGGTCACGAAGTCGCCGGGCGGCGCCTGGATCAGGATGAAGGCGACGATCGAGAAGATGAACAGCAGCAGCGGCAGGAGCAGCAGCCGCTTGATGATGTAGACGAGCATCGTCGCGCCGCCTTCGACGTGAGGGGTCCGCCGGGCCGGGCGCCGCCGCGCCGTCGGCCTGGCGCCGGCCTAGGAGGCGAAGAAGTACTGCTCCGGTCGGGTGTTGCCGGGCGTGCGCAGCGGCCAGTCGTTGCCGGCCGTCTCGGGCACGTTGTGCAGCTTCTGATTGACCACGATCACGCCCTGGACCATCGGCGTCAGGCCGACCGTGCCGATCTCGTAGACCTCGTCGGTCCAGATCTTGAACAGCTCGTGGGCGAGCTCGATCTGGCGGTCGGGGCCGGAGACCTTGGCCTCGTCGATGATGTCCATCAGCTTCTGCAGCTCGGGCGCCGGCGGCACCCCTTGCTTGCCCTTGGTGTTGATCCACTGCTGGCTGAGCGGCGCCAGCGTCAGGCTGGGATTGCTGCGCACGTCGAACTTGGGCTGGCCGCTGAACGGGAAGGCCGTGGTGTCCTCGTTCCAGATCTCGATCATCAGATCGCCGGAATCGCGCATCGCGAAGTGCGGCGTGCGCTCGCGGATCTCGATGTGGGCGCGCACGCCGACGTCCGCCCAGTCCTCGACCACGAGCTGGCCGATGTCGGGCCAGTTGCCGAACGCCGGCACGACGCTGATCTCGAGATCGAGCCGCTGGCCGTTGGCCAGGAGCCGCATGCCGTCGGCGTCGCGCTCGGTGAGCCCGACGCCGTCGAGCAGCTGGTTGGCCTTGTCGACGTCGTGCTCGATGTATTTGTGGGCGTACTCGTCACCCGGATAGAATGGGTGGTTGGGGGCCGGCACCGGCTGCCGGGCCTCGCCGATGCCCAGGAAGGCCAGCTCCTTGATCGCGTCGCGATCGATCGCGTAGGACAGCGCGATGCGGAAGTCCTTGGTCCGCAGCAGCTCGGCGATCGCCGGATCGTTCTTGTAGGTCTGGTTGAGCATCAGCACCGCGTCCGAGCCGCCGAAGGTCGGGTAGGTCAGCACGCGATAACCGCCCTTGTCCGCGTTCTCGACCAGCACCGGGTAGTTGCTCATCTTGATGTGGCGGCCCTGCATGTCGATCTGGCCGCCGATCGCGGCGAGGTTCAGGGTCTCGGCATCGGCGAAGAAGGTGAAGCGCACCTCGTCGATGTAGGGCAACTGGTTGCCCTCCTTGTCGACCACGAAGTAGTAGGGGTTGCGCTTGATCGTGAACACCTCGTCGGCGACCGTCGTGCCGTCCGGCATCCAGGCCGCGGTGGTCGGGCGGTGGCCGCTGGTGTGCGGCAGCGCCTCGATCGAGAACAGCTCGGTCCAGGTCTGGAAGCCGCGCGCGGCGACCTTGGCGTCGAGCTCGGCCTGGTCGACGAAGTCCGGATGGAACTGCTTCATGTAGTGCGCCGGCACGAAGGCCAGGTTGGTGATCGACTCGTCGGCGCCGTCCATGTTGGCGAGGTTCGGCGAGGAACGCCGTGTTGGGCTGGGCGAAGGTCCACTGCACGGTCGTGTCGTCGAGCTTCTCGACGGTCGCGGTCGAGCCGTCCTTGTTCTGCATCCAGACCGGCGCGTTCGGGCTCAGGTCCGGGTTGAGGACGATGTGCTGGTACCAGAACATGATGTCGTCGGCGGTGAACGGCTCGCCGTCCGACCACTTCATGCCCGCGCGCAGGAACACCTTCCACTGGGTGAAGTCGTCGTTGGACTCCCAGCCCTTGGCGATGTGCGGGATCACCTTGCTGCCGTCGGGCGAATTGCGCACCAGCGCGTCATAGACCACGCGCGTGTAGTTGTTGTGGTCGGAGGGCCCGAGGAAGCCGCGGCGCAGCGTGCCGCCGTAAGTGCCGATCTGCTCGGCGACGTCCTCGACCAGCGGCTCCTTGGGCAGGCGCTCCTCGACCGGCGGTAGCTTGCCCGCCTCGACCAGTACCTTGAGCGTCGGCGCCTCGTGATATTTCGACTGCGCCGGCGCCGGGCTCCCGGCGGATAAGATCAGCCCAAGCGACAGGCCGCTGATCAAAATGGCGTCGCGAGCGGCTCTGAGATGCATCGGCTCGTCTCCCTGTCGACACGCCCCGGTTGCCCGCGCCCGTCTGTGCGGCCGCCTTTGGCTCCGGCTGGCTCAACTGCCGCACCCGCCTCCCGGATGCGCTGTTTCGATCCGCGAACTTGCGCTGGTTCGGGTCCGATGGCAAGCCCGAGCGACATACACACAGCTGTCCGTAGCACGTGGTATGTCCGGGTTTCGTGACTCACGATCTGCCCGGTTCGGGAGAATCGGGGAGGTCGCGTGCTGGCGGAGGGCCAGAGCTACCCGGGCGAGCACGAGCCGATCGTTGATCGCGCGACCTGGGAGCAGGTCCACAAGGTCCTGGCCTCGAATGCCAGGCGCCGGGGCAACGAGGCCCGCGCTCGGACCCCAGCGCCGCTCAGGGGACTGATGCGCTGCACGCACTGCAGCTCGGCGATGACGCCGACACACACGCGCCGGCGCGGACGGCTGTATCGCTACTACGTCTGCCGCGGCGCCAGTCGCAGGGGCCACGACACCCGCCCGGTGCGCTCGATCGCCGCCGCCGAAGCTGGTCGCGCGGACCATCACTGCGGTGCGCCAGGAGAACAGCCCAGTCGGGGACGCCGTGCTCGAGGACGGCGAGATGATCGCGGCGCTGGGCGCGCTCGAGCCAGTCTGGGACGAACTCTGCCCGGCCGAGCAGGCGCGCATTCTTAGACTGCCGATCGAGCGGATCGAGGTCGCGCCGGACGGGACCTCAGTGAGGCTGCATGCAGCTGGTATCCGAAGCCTGGTCGCCGAACTGACCTGCGAGGGCGCGCGGCGGATGGAAGCGATGCTGGAGGCCGCAGAGTAATGACCGAGCGCGCGGGCGTCGAGGTCGACACTCTGACCATCCGCATCCCGATGCAGCTGCAGCGCCGTGGCGGCCGGAAGCTGAGCCTTGGATCACCAAGGCATCGGCCACCTCGAATCCCGAGCAGGCCAAGAAACGCTTGGCGCCATCGAGATCGCGCACCGCGATCGCGGCGTGATCGAGAAAGAGGACCATCAGCTCGCTTCCTCCAGTCCGTAGTTGACCCGTGCTGCGCCGCCAACCCGCCACCGCGAGATGCCCCCCGGCGGACGGCTATCGAAACCCCTCGTCAGCCGAGCCAAAGACGTCGCTGCGCAGCGCCGGCCGGGTCACTCGGTCACCTCGGTCCAGGTCGCGTCGGGATCGTAGGCGTCGATCGCGGCTGCGGCCTGGGCCGTGTCAGGACCGAGATCCTTCTCGAACACCTTGCCTTGATGGTTGACCATGAAGGTCTTGATCCCCGAATGCCCATATTCGGCCGGCCAGGCGATCAGCGCAAAGCCCGCGATCATGTTGCCGTTGATGACGTAGTCGTAGGCACCGCCCGGCGGGTTGGCGCCCTGCCGGGTCAGGATCCGGTAGTAGTAGCCATTGAAGGGGTCGCCGACGTCGTGGGTCTCGACCGCGGCCGCGATCAGGGGTCCGACCGGGCTCGGCGCCGCGTCGCCCTCAGATGGCCAGTAGAGTCCGTCGTGGCCGCCCGGCGAACTGCGGATGTGCTGCGCGTACTCGAGCACCTGATCGCCGTCGCGGTCCGCGCTGGCGTATTCGTTCTGGGCATCGACGTAGGCGCGCACCGTGTCGATCGTGCGCAGCTCGTTGCCGCCGATCCGCTGGTTCGCGAGCTCGTCGATGCCGGCCTCGGTATCGAAGTGCCAGGTGCCTCCGCTCTGCACGATCGGGATCGGCAGGGGCCAGGCGCGCGGACCGACGTAGGCCACCCGCCGGCCCTCGCCCTCCGGACGCAGCTCGAGGCTCTGCTTGGCGGCGGCGGCGAAGCGGGCCTGCTCCTCATGGGCGGCCGCAGGATCCTCGCCGAGGATCTGGTCGGCGTATTGCGCGCCGAAAATCGCCAGAACCGCGGCGTCGTCCTGCCGCTGCAGAGCCTCGAGCAGGGCCGCGATCGCAGCCTCCGGCGAATCGAACGTCTGCTGCGCCTGCCCGGCGTCGGGCAGGGACGTCCAGACCAAGCCGCCCAGCGCGATCGCTGCCAGGAGGCCCTTAAGCCGGGTGCACCCTCGTCGCATCATCTCTTCCCCCTGCGGCTCTGCCTGCCGCTCTGCTTACCACTCGCGGCCGCCTTGGCGCCGCCGTCGCTCTGGGCGAATACGCTTTTGCCGCCGCCGCGAGCCGGCTTGACCTCTGTCTTGGCGCCGGTCCGGCTCTTCAGGCCCCGGTTGGAGTCCCGCTTCGCCTCGGTCGCGCTCTTGGTGCTGCCGAAGGCGCTCGCCACCTGCGGTTGCTTGCGGTCGCCGGGCCGTACCGTCGCCTTGCTGGTCGCCGGGCGCGCCCGCGCGCTGGCGGTGGGAGCCGCCTTCGCCCTGGCTTGCTCGACGCGCCCGGTGGCCTCCTTGCCGCCGGCGGACCGACGGGCGGTGGTCGCGGTCGCTTCCCTGCCCCCGCTGGTCGCGAGGCCCGAGTGTTTGCTTCTGGTCGCGGGCGCCACCGCGGCCCGGGCCCCGGCGGCGGGCTGCTGCGTCTGAGCGTACTTTTGGTTGAGCGCGCGCTTGGTCTCCTCGCGCTGCTCCTTGACCCGCGCATCCTGCTTCAGGCGCTCGTTCTCGGCCCGAAGCTTGAGGTTGTCGGCGTTGGCACCCTGGGCGCCGCCGCGGCCGCCGCCGCGATTGACGGTGATTGTCGAGTCCTCGATGTTGACGTTGCCGCGACTGATGCTGTCGCCGTTGTCGTGATGGTCGTCATCGTCGTCGGCGATCGCCCAGCCGACCAGGCCGCCGACCACAGCGCCGCCGGCGAAGGTCGCGGCCGTGCCAAGCCAGGACGGCGACGGGTCCGAGTAGGTCATCGGCGGCGGCGGATAATACCCCGGCGGAGGATAGGTCGGGGCGGCGGCTGGCACGGCCTGCATCTCTGGTGCTGGCGCCGGTGCCGGTGCAGGCTCGGCGGCGCCCTCGGCCGGCGCCGCCGACTCGCTCGGTACCGCCGCGGCCGCCGCCTCCGGACTGGCCTCGGCGCCCTCAGGCGAAGGCTCGGCCGCCGGTGCCGTGACGTCCGTGCTGTAGAGCGCCGTCAGCAGCGCCTCGGGATCGTATTGAGGGATGAACACCGCATTCTGATCGGTCGGCCTGATGCTGATGTTGTCGTCCTCGACGATGACCGTCATCTTGTCGTTGCTCTCGAGGCCGCCGACCGCGCGCATGAAGGTGCGGACGTCCTGGATCGCATCCTGCACGCCCTCGAGCTGGTCGAGGACCGCCTGGCCCAGGCTTTGGGTCCAGTCGAGATCAGCGTTCATGGTGTGGATCACGGTCGGATAGTTGAGCAGCCCGACCACGCTCTGGTCCCAGTCCGGGTTCGGCGTCAGCGACGGATCCTCGTCATAGTCGGCCAGAAAGCGATCCGCCTGCACGATGTCGAGCGGCGCCAGCGAGGCCTGCAGCGCGAGCACGAGCACCAGATCGGGGTAGAGCGCGATCGGCGCGACCAGCGCCTGCAGCTCTTCGGGCGACAGGGCCCCCGCGGCCGGAGCTTCCGGTTCCTCGACATCGGTCGCCGGTCCCTCGTCGCCGGCGTCGGTCGCCGGCACGACCGCAGCAGCGGGCGGCTCGGGCGTCGCCTGCGCCCTGGCTTCGAGCGGCCAAAGAGCGGGACTGCTGGCGACAACGGCCAGGGCGGCGAACGCCAGCCATCGGCCAGCGCGGTTCTCCTTCCAGATCATCTGGCATCCCCCCATCCTCAAACGCTTCTCTCCAATTCGAATGCCGCCGGCACCACCTCGTGCGCCGAGGGCTGCGGGTCAGAGCAGCAGGAGACTCTTGGCGATCTTGAGCAGCTCCTTGATCGGCAGCTGGGTCGCCCCCGCAGCGACCAGCGGCAGCAGCGCGGCGCCGGCGACCGGCAAAATCGCCGCCCGCGAGATCAGGTAGGTCGAAAGCTTCCCGGCCGCGGCGTACAGCTTGGCGGGATCCGGAACGTCGCCGGCGGCGGCGGCGTCCGCGTCACTCGAGGCGCTCATGTTGCTGCCGAGCAGCTCGCGCTCGACCGCGCGCTCACGCCGGGTGGCGAGGGCGCTGGCGGCAAGGATCGTGGTCTCCTTGAGCCGCTTCAGCGGTCCGGTGAACGCCAGCAGCGGGGCGCCGAACAGGATCACGACGACGATCAGCCAGGCGGCCATCAGCTGGCCGTAGGCCGCGGCCGTGAGATCGCCCCGCAGCAGCGTGCGCGCGATCGCGGCCCCGAGCACGCAGCTGAGCGCGAGCACGAAGGTGGCGAACGCGTTCGGGTACTGGCCGATGAAGGCGAGCCCGCCGGCGCCGTCCGGATGGGTCGCGACCAGCCGCAGCTCGAGCCGTGCGAGGTCGCGCAGCAGCAGGCCCCAGACCGCATGCCGCCACAGCCAGCGCAGCAGCAAAAACCAGAACAAGGGGCTGCTGACCAGCGCGCACCACCAGCCGGCGGCCGAGAGGCTCGCCCCTTCGGGGCTGACGGTCACGATCCAGGAGGACGTATCGCCGGTCAGGAAGAGCTCGGCGCCAGCCAGGCTGATCGCGTAGGCCGCGACCACGCAGACCAGCTCGGGGAGCCGCGTATCGCGGCGGCGAAGCGCCCGCACAACCGCCTCAGCCGCGGCCGGCATGGCGGCTGGGGCGAGCAGCGGCGCGCGCACGAACTGGCCGAGATGGACCCGCAACCGTTCCTCGACCAGGCGCTCCACCAGCACGAAGATGGCGATCGCGATCACGAAGCGCGCCCAGGCGCCGAGGTCGAGCAGGAACGGCCGGCTCGCGGCGGGGCCGAACGCCTCGCCCGCGAGCGCGCTCAGCAGCAGCGGCACACCCCAGGCGATCCCGACCAGGATCGCCGCCCGTCGACCGGCGTGCAGCGCCTGCTCGCGCAGCAGCCCCAGCCGCAGCTGAAGGTCGTAGAACGGCCCGCCGCGCGCGATCAGAAACTCGCCAATGCGGCGTGATCGCTCGTCCACCAGAGTCGCCGATCCCGGCGCTTCGTCCGTCATCGCCACATTCCCAGTCGAAAAGGTAGGTGCCCCAACCCTAGGCTTGTCCGGTGACCCGAACGGCGCGTGACATCATGGCTCGATCCTCTCTGGTCGGTTCGCCGCCGCGCCCGCACGGACGTTTCCTTCCGTGGTCGCGCGGGGCGCGAGTGGGCCGGCACGTGGAAGCTCGCTCAGAAATGCAGCGCGGCGCCGATGATCGGGCCGGACATGGTCACATCCCATTTGAAGTCGTTGTGGTCGTAGTCCTGATATAAGGCGCGATAGCCGACCGCGAAGGTCGTCGGCCGGCCGAACAGGGTCGTCCGGTAGCCCAGAACGGCCTGGGCATTCCAGGCGAAGTCGGAGCCGACGCCGAACCCGCCGACGTCGGCCTCGGCGGCGATCGTCCAGTGGTCCGAGAGATCCAGGCCGAAGCGCGAGCCGATCAGCGGGTCGACCCAGCTCTCGCTCTGGTCGACGGTCGGGCCGCCGTGGACGTCGAGCTCGGCGCGCAGGTAGGTGAAGCGGAAGCCCGCTTCCGGCTCGACCGTCAATCGCAGCGGCCGGCCCGAGGGCGATTCGCGATAAGCCCAGTCGACCACGCGATAGTAGGGCGCGACCCCGAGTTGCACGGTGTCGCTGGTGGCGTCGATCTTGATGCCGTTCACCTCGTTGTCGGGCGACACCCGTGCGAACACGCCGTTGACGCCGACGCCGAAGTTACCCTTTTCGACATCGACCAGCATCATCGCGCCGAACGACAGGTCCTTCAGGATGTCGCTGAACGGGACGTCGACATCCGACTTGATGCCGGCCACCGTGGCGTTGCCGTCCAGGGACGTCGCCCAAAGGTACGGCGCGATGGTCACGTTCCACGTCTGGCCCGCCGGCGCGGGGGCATCAGCTGGCTGGGCGGCGGCGGCCCCGGCCATGCCGAGCAGCCCGACCATCGCGCCTGTGGCCGCCCCGACACCCGCCCGTCTCATTTCGGCCTCTCCGGGAAGATCGTCTTCCAGTCGTCTTGCATCGAGACGACCACCCAGCCGGCCGGTCCGGCGGCGGCCAGCGCCTTGTCGAGCCGGCCGATCGCGCTCTTGCTGTCGTAGGCGTATTCCCGCTGCGCGTCGTCGTGGTGGACGATCAGGCCGAGGCGGCGGCCCTTGGCCGCGGTCGTCCACTGCAGCATCTGCAGGTCGCCGTCGGAGTTGCCGAACGCGAGGACCGGCCGCCGGCCAATGAAGCGGTTGATGCCGACCGGCTTGCCCGGGCCGTCGTCGACGAACTCGACCTTGGCCTCCTTCCTCAGCACCGGCTTGCGGTCCGGGCCGATCTCGAACTTGACCACGCCCGAGGAGCCCACCACCTGCTCGGGCGGGATGCCGTAGACCCGCTCGGCGAAGACGCGCATGAACTCGACGCCGCCGCCCGACACGATGAAGGTCTTGAAGCCGCTCGCGCGCAAATAGGCCAGCAGCTCCAGCATGGGCTGGTAGACCAGCTCGGTATAGGGTCGGTGGAAACGCGGATGGCGCGCCTTGGCGATCCAGTCGCCGACAATGTTCGAGAAGTCCTCGGTCGTCATGCCGGCATGGGTCGCCGCGACGATCTCGAGCAGCCCCTGCTCACCGGAGGCTGCCAGCGCCTTCTGGTCGCCCTCGAGCACGGCCTTATACGGCTGCGCGTGCTTCCACTCCGGATGCTTAGGCGCCAGCGCCTTGGTCCGGTCGAGCGCGAACGCGAGCTGGAAGTAAATCGGCTGCTCGGCCCACAGTGTGCCGTCGTTGTCGAAGGTCGCGATCCGCTCGGCCGGCGGCACGAAGTCCGGGCTGCCGTCCTTCGTGACCGCCTCGACGAACGTGACGATCGCGCTCTTGGCCGCACCGTCGTTCCAGGATGGCAGCGGATCGGCCGCCCTCGCGAGCGTCGGCAGCCCGGCGAGCACGAAGAGCAGCGCGAGCCGCAGGGCCGGAACGGCAAGCACCCGGTTCGCTCGCGCCATCGATCCCGCCGCCGCCATGGCTCGTTTCCCTCCTGCGGAAAGAAAGGGGAGGGCGTCCACCCTCCCCGTCATGGGCTTCGGCTCAAGGCGGCAGCGCTTTGCCCGCCCAGGTCGCGTAGGCCAGGGCGTCCGGGCAGGCGATATGGACGACCGGGTGCTCGGCGAGGCCCCTGATCGAGCTGCGCGGGCCATAGGGCCGGCGCCAGTCGGCGCCGAACCTGAACTGCCACCATTGCGACCAGTCGCCGGGGGTCGACCGGGCCTTTGGGCGGGCTGAAGACCAGCGAGCCCGCCCGCAGCATGTGCGGCAGCGCGCCCGGATAGTCCTTCGGGTCGGGCCGGATCTCGGCGACCGTGACGTAGCCGGTTGCCTTGACGAAGCGCCGGAACTCGCGGTTGGTGACCGGCGTCCGGTCGATCCAAAAGCCGTCGACCCGGACCCGGTGCGCCGGCGCCGCCTCCGGATAGTGCAGGTCGGCCCCCATACGAAAGCTGCCGCCGGCGATCCAGACCATCCCCGCCGCGGCGGGCTCTTCGTAGCTGGGAAGGCAGTCGCCCGAAGCGGCCGCCGTCTCTTGTGCCCTCATCGGCCTCCCCGCCTCGCTTGCCCCACGGGTCAGGGCATCCCCACGTCGGTCAGCGCCTGGCTGCAGCTCGGTCGGAGCTGGCTGCGGTTGGCCTTCAGACACTCTGCGACCCGCCCCTGCCCCGCCTGCACGCTCGCGCAGTGGGTCTCGATGTCGGCTCGGCACTGATCGGCGACGTAGGCGATGGCGTTGATCGCGTGCTCCAGGCGCGCGGCGGCATCGTAGAGTGCGTATTCGCACTCGCCCGAGAGCTTGTCCTCATAAGCGAAGAGGCACGCGAGCAGATGCCCACGGCCGGGCGTCACCTCGGCGCAGTATTTCACGAGCTCGGCGCGGCACCCGTTAAGGACCTGCTGGCCGAGCTCGCTCTGCATCACAGTCTGAGTGTCCTGCCCAGGGGTCTGAGCACCGACTGGCACGCTCAGACAGATGACGCCGAACGCCAGCAGGGCCTGGGCGATCTGGTTCCTCATTTAACCTCTCCTTCAGTCATCGGCTGAAGGAAGCCGGCGACGACGCGCGGGTCCGAGCGAGCGTATCAGTGTCATGATGTCCTCCCCAAGACTTGAACCCCAGGTAGGGCGCGGCGGCGTTGTCAATCGTCCTGTCCAGGCTGCGCCGCGCGCAGGACGATCCCGGCCACAGCACCGTCCCGCTACTTATCGGTTGCCGTCAGGACCGGCCGCAATTGGACCTTGGTCCAACGTCGTTGCCGACCAGCGCTGCGATACCAGTGGGCAACACCGAGCGCGGAGTCCGTGGAGTTTGTCCGGTATTGCCTGATCAGGACGAGGCGTCGATCGCAGTTTCGATCGCCCTCAGCAGCGCCTTGGCCTCGAGCGGCTTGCGGAGATACGCCCGGGCGCCGGCGGCCAGGCAGCGCGCCTTCATCCCGGGCTGGTCGTGGCCGGTGATGACGACGACCGGCAGCCGCAGGCCGGCCCGAACGACCAGCCGCTGCAGGTCGAGCCCGTTGGTTCCGGGCATCTGCAGGTCGATCACCAGACAGTCCGGCAGGGTCGCCTGCTGCAGGGAGTTGAGAAAATCCTGTGCCGATGCGAAGGTATCGGCGTCGAGGTCGGATGCCCGCAACAGGCGCTGGAGCGCCCTACGAACCGACCCGTCGTCATCGACGACGGCAATCTTGTGGCGGGGTTTCACCATGAGATCGCGTCAATACCAGACCGCCAGAAGTGTTGCTATTGGACCTTGGTCCTACCGATCATGACGCGCGCGGGGATTCGGCGACATGAACGAGATCCGCCGGCGACTGCACCGCCATCTTCTCTCTGACCCGGCGCGACGGCAACGCCGGCCGCGCAAGCCTGCTGGTTCCCTGCCCGACGGCTCAAAACGTTCCCCCGAAGAGCTGGTTCTCGTCGCCGCGGTCCTTGATCACCGGGCTGTCGGCGGCATCGAGCGAGCAGAACAGGCCGTGCCGGCCGATCACCTCGGCCAGGCCGCGCAAGCTCGAGAACGTCCCTTCCTCCCCGACCAAAACGGCGCAATAGAGAGCTCGCTGGGCGCATGATCGAGGGTGACGATCAGGTCGAGCGCCGGCCGCCAGCCAAGCCAGATGTGAGTCGAGCCGTCCTGGAACGGCATCATGCCCGGCAGCGGTCGGCGCGGCCGTCGCTTGCGGTGCGCCGAGCGCTTCCGCGCCCGCCTGACCAGGCCGGCGTCCTGCAAGATGCGCTTGGTCCAGCTGGAGCCGAGCTCGAACCTGTGCTCCGCCCGCAGCCGCTCGTCGAAGTGCTTGCCCGTGACGTCAAAGTAGCGCGTCCGGTGCTGCTCCAGCAGCCACTCGATGCGGTCGACCGACGCCCGCCGGTCCGAGATCCGGCCGCGCCGCCGGTCGATCAGCCCCTCGGCCCCCTCTGCCTCGTGGCGATCGCGCAGCCGCCGAAAGTGGCGCTCGCTCACTTCCCAGCACCTCCGCCCCCTCGCCACAACTCAACCCACCGCCCCGCCACCGACCGATCGCCTCGACGATCCGAGCCACCCGAACCTCCGCCAGCACGCGACCTCCCCAATTCTTGCGAACCGGACAGATCGTGGGCTACCAAACCCGGACGTACCACGTGCTACCGACCCCCCACAGCCGCCCATTTGACAGCCGGCCCGAAATGTCTATCATCCTGTCATGCTCGCGACCGGGAGACCCGCATGATCGACGATGGAGGGGCCTTTCGAGAGATCCAAGACAAAGGCGCTGGTTCCGGCTCTCCCGGGTCTGACGACTTAATCATGCGGTTCACTCCTGCCTCTAGCGCTTTCCCGCTACAATTCAATCCGCAGATATTTAAAACTATCATTCACTATTGTTGCTGGATCTGCGAAGACCCGAGAGTATTGGATTTCACGAAACTTAACCGAATCTGTTGGTACTCTGAGCGCCACAACTATCTGTTGCGGCGCACACCTCTGACGGGCGCCACCTACCGCAAATTCTCCAGCGGTCCCATAGCAACTCCGACAGACGCCGCCATCACAGAACTTGAAAAAGCGGGCGCTCTGGCACGACGTAGCATTGGATTCACTGACACCGATCGATACTTCGCGATCAGCAAACCTAATCTCTCGTTATTAGATTCTGATCAGATCGCGATGATTGAGACGATAGTGCGCAGCGTTTGTTTTAACATTACCTCCGCGGTTATCGATACAGGAATTCACGACCACATCCTCCAGATTACTCGACTTGGAGAGGAGATACCATATTTCACGGTCTTTGCCGGTCGAGCTGGCCTTCTAACCGAGGATGATATCACTTGGGCTATCGGAAGACTCAGAGACCAGCAAATACCGGCCGTGTGGTCAAACTCCGATATGCTGGAGGCTACTGAGCCGAGTGCACGGGTGGCTTGCGCTGCCCTCATTTGGCATCTGTTGCGAGAACCCGAGATCGGCAGTGCGCTACACTTGCCTAAGGCATCGTGGTTTCTGTATAAACAGCGTGGACTTGCCAGCCGGGTGCCAGAAGTCGCCGCCGTGTATACATTGGTTATGGATGAACTGGTTGTCAGAGGTTTGCGGTTCGAACCCGAGCTCGGGGGATAGCATTCGGGCCGTGATCGGGACGGCGGGTAGCCGCAGCGGCGCGTGGCGCTGCAGCGCTCGTTGACTCCGCGACAGGCGCGTGAAAATCTCGTCCAGCGCCGCGGAGAAAGATGCTTACCAGCCCGGCAAATAGCAGACTGATCACGAGATAGGTCAACAAGAAGCCTGACATCGCTGTACCCCATGAGAGCCGTTTGGCGGCCTCTTCGCAATTGAAGCTTCGTTTTGCTGGCGATTCAATTCGGCATTCCGTGGCCTGACGAAGGGGGTACGAGGTCAACTTCATAAGTACTTTAGGGGTAGACGTAGAGGTGTATGAGCGTTCGCCAGAACCGGCAATTTACAGCGCGAGAGCGAAGGTCTAGCTAGTTGTGGCGGAGCGCCCCAGCATGCCGTGGTTCTTGGCGGGGCGCCTCGGATGTCGCGCGGATGAAGGGCTCGTAGCGGGCAGAGGGCTGTAGCCGTGCTCGTGGAGCAGCTGGCGAGACCGGAGGTTTCGTGGGTCATGTCGAGACGTTTGCGGGGCTGGGCACGTTGGCAGCGGAGGTTCGTCCAGACCGTGGACGGGCCTAACACAAGGGCGAAGCGAGTGGGGTCATGAGTTTGCGATACAATCCACGTAGCGAAAGGCTTCGGTTTGATCGCACGAAGTTTCGCGCGCTCGTCCACTATGTTTGCTGGGTTTGTGAGGATCCCCGGCTGCTGGGGCCGCTCAGGCTAGGGCGCCTGCTCTGGTATGCGGAGCGGAACCAGTACATCAGCTCAGCGCGACTGCTGTCCGGTGCCACCTTCGTGAAACGACCGTACGGACCGTCACCGCGGGCGCTTGAAGCAGTGCTGCGAGAACTCGAAAAGGATCGGATCATCGCCACCCGAATTCGACATGGAGATTGGACGGCCGCAGAGTATTTTGCGATAAGTGAGCCCGATATATCTTCGCTAAGATCGGAAGAGATAAGTATCCTTGAGCGGACCATTCGTGGCGTGTGCTTTGATGAGGGAACGAGCATACCGCATCGAAGTGCGCATGATCGCGTTCTCCGCGTGGCGACAATGGGCGAAACCTTGCCGTGCTACACAGCGTTTGCCGGTCAGCCGGGAAACATCGTGGAACGCGACGTCGCTTGGGCGATCAAGCAACTTAATCTTGTGCCACCGGACCGTCGTTTGGAGGAACTCAAGCAACTCAGTGCCGTATCGGAAAGGATAGAGGAGGCGTGTCTTGGGTTGTGGTGGCATCTTTTCAGGGAACCTAGTGCGGGCGCGAACCTGCCAGGCGTGCAGGGGTCGTTTTTTATTTACAAACAAACGGGATTGGCTGGTGACGTTCCAGACGTATTAGCGGTTTACGCGTTTGAGTTGGACGAACTAGTTATTTGGGGATTGCACTTCGAGCGTGATGAGGTTGACGATACAGACGATGCCTTTTTAGGGGTATGATAGTCGGTTTGCGACGGCAGACGCCGTCGGGCCTGTCAGGCGGTGGCAATCCGGGGGCGAACAAAGGAGAGAGGCCACGAGTCCCGTGGCCTCGGGGGGCGATAGAAGCGTGCGCCGGCGCCCGTAGTTGAGCATGGTCGGCGCCCGCCGCAGGTGTCCATCGGCGCCGCGGTACAGAGCCGCCCTTGAACGGTGGCCTTCTGGTCCTTGGTGAGCCGAGGCGGCGGCGACTGGCACAGCGGCGCGTCTGAGCGCATATATGACGAGGTGAGGTGGCCGGCGTTGCCAGACCCGGGTCAACCTAGTGCATCGACGCGTTCAGAGGTATTCAGCTTAGCGAGGATTTGCGGGGAGGTCTTGGTCCAGGTGAAGGGCTTGGGTCGCGGCGTTGTGCTCGGCGATGTAGCGGTGGATCGCGGCCTGCAAGTCGATCACGGAGTGGAAGGTGCCCCGCTTGAGGCGGCGCCGGGTAAGAGCCGAGAAGAAGGTCTCGACCGCGTTCAGCCAGGAGCCCGAGGTCGGCGTGAAGTGGAAGGTCCAGCGCGGATGCCGTGCCAGCCAGGCCATGACCTTGGGGTGTTTGTGGCTGCCGTAGTTGTCGAGGATCACGTGGATCACCTTGCCGGCCGGCACGGCGGCCTCGATGGCGTTGAGGAAGCGCAGGAACTCCTGGTGCCGGTGGCGCTGCATGCAGACGGCCGAGCACCGTGCCGTCGAGGACATTGAGCGCGGCGAACAGGGTGGTGATGCCGTTGCGGATATAGTCGTGGGTCATGGTGCCGGCGCTTGCCCGGCTTGATCGGCAGACCGGGCTGGGTCCGGTCCAGGGCCTGGATCTGGCTTTTCTCATCGATCGAGAGCACCAGGCTGTGGGCCGGCGGCTCGACGTACAGGCCGACGATGTCCTCGAGCTTGGTGGCAAATTCGGGATCGTTGGAGCGCTTGAAGGTCCGGATGCGGTGGGGCTGCAGCCGGTGGGCGCCCCAGATCCGCTGCACCGAGCGCAAGGAGATCCCGGCGCTCCTGGCCATGGCACGGCCGGTCCAGTGGGTCGCCTCGCCGGGCGCCTCGGCGCAGGTCAGGGCGACCACCCGCTGCACCGTCGCGTCGTCCAGGCGCGGCTTGCCCGGCTTGCGGGTGGCATCCCGCAGCAGCCCGTCGACGCCGGCCTCGGCGAACCGCCGCTGCCAGCGCCACACCGCCGGGCGACCGATCCGGGCGCGTTTGGCAACCTCCGCGACGCTCAGCCGCTCGGCCGACGCCAGGATGATCCGGGCCCGCGCCACATGCTTCTGGGCGCGGTTACGATCGGCGACGATCGCCTCCAGAACGAGCACGATCCTCAGCCGAGACCACGGGACACTCTGATCTGAGCCATGGGCCCAGGATCGCACATTCGCCCTGTCTTGTGAATCCTATGATTGCATCAGTGCACTAGGCGAACAGAGCTGCTCAAGGCGCCGGCGGGATTGGGCTGCGGGTCAGCCAGATCGTGCTCCAGCACGAGCCCCACGAAGAATGCCCGCCGCGGCCCCGGTCCGAGCGGCCGGGGGCTTCCATCCAGGTCGGCCTGGTCGCCGCCAGATCCCCAGACCGATCGCAACATTGCCCGCGGCATTGGCGAACCTCTCGGGCCTCGACCGGCGCTCGAAGGGGACGCCGCGGGCGGGTCTCTGGCGACGCTGCTCGACCGGCCCAAAGGCCGCCGCGTCCTGCCGAGCGAGCACGTGAGCGTCGAACGCCCGACGATCCCGGGGTGGGCCTCGATGAACAGCTTTCGGCTCCGAGACGGAGGTGCCTTCGGGGTGTTGTGGGGACTGGCGAGAGGCGTGTGCCTGCCACCGACGGGGCCGCGGGTGGCATCAGCCGACTGAGAGGATCGGTTTGGGCTTTGAGATGTCGAGCTTTTTCAGGACCGACGCGAGCTCGGGGCTGATCCGGCCAGCCCGAACAATGGTCTCGCCCTCGGCGGTGTAAACGGACCACCTTCAGGCGCTCGAGGATGGCCAAGAGCTGCGACCACGGCGGGCCAGTCGCGCGATCTCGGCCGCCAGCTGGATCATCAGCGCCAGGCCGCAGGCCTCGAGCCCGCGATAGCCCGACCAGCCGTCGGCGGCGACCTGGGCGGGCTTGAGACGTTCTGGCCGAGAAAGCCGACCAGGTTGCTGGCCGAGGCGTCGCGGACTACCTGCAGCCGCAGGCGGCCGAGCCGGAGATGCGCCCGCCCGCGCCGGCTCTCGACCGCGCCGGCGACCACGGTCTTGCCCACAGCGCCGCGGCCGGGCTTGCCTGGCCGCGGCGCTGTGGGCCAGCGTCTCATCGGCCTCGACCCGGTCACTGAGAGGCTTGCGGCCTGGCACGACCATGGCGCGCCGGATCTTGCGCAGCCACGTCCAAGCCCCCCGTCAGCCATGGCGCCCTTCCGCCGGTGACGATCCGAGTCAAGCCATCTGAGCCCGGCGGAGACCTAGTCTACCCCGTTCGGTGTAGTCACGTTCGGCGACTTTACCGCTGCGACAAAATTCTATAAATCGACGCAACGCAGTGTCCCCGGATGGAGGAGCGAACATGCCTACGCTCTGGTTTCTGAGCGCCCTTTTTGGAGCCCTCATGCTGTCGGGAACGGCCGCATCGGCGCAACCTCGGGCACTTTCGGACGGCGAGCTCCGTCAGACGGCTGCGGGCTTTCTCGACACCTATCTAGTTCTATCCGTAATCAACGTCGACGTCGTGAATAACGCCGTCGCCATGAACATCGGACCCGGCAGCGCGCTGGCCAACTCCGTTTCAAATGTGTTGATCAACAATAATATTCAAATAAGCAATTCCGATACGATCATCACCGTACCGCTATCGGCACTCGGCACGCTCTTAGGGCAGTTGGCTACGAATGGGTCGGAAAATGTGCGAATTCCTACCTGGATACCATGGAGCAAAGAATTATTGCCATCCAGAAATCCCTGACTACCGTTCTCTAGCGAAAAAAGAAACTTCTTGCTCGCCCGTGATGTTCAAACATTACGAACGAGACGACCAGGAAAGAAACTGGGAGGAAATCGATGCGTCGCTCAAATACGTTCTTCCTTCGCTTCGCTTCTACCATGCTCTTCCTGTCGGCGATCACACCGGCGGTCGTGAATGCAGCAGATCAGACCATGCGCGTCGGAAAACACTCCGGCTACGGACGGATTTCTCTAGAATGGCGAGACAGCATAACGTTTATTCAAACCAAGGAACTCGGCAAGATTATTCTGCGCTTTAGTCGACCGGTGTCCACCGATATGGCCGCAGCGGTTGCCGACATGTCAAATTATATTAGCCAAATCGCCACGATGTCCAGCAACAATCAACTGCTAATTCTTCTACAGCAAGATGTCGTTGCCAACGCTTGGCAAGTCGACAGCAAAACGGTAGCTATTGATTTCAATGATGGTAAGAACGCGCCTGCCGAGATGACCACCCGCGTTGGTCAACACGATGACTTTTACCGAATCGTCCTCGATTGGCATGACCCAATTCATTTTGCTGTGAGCAAAAATAAGTCGGACTTGACCATCCAATTCGACCGTAACTCGGCCATCGATACGAAGGTCATAGAGCACAACCTTCCGCGGTCGGTAAAGAAAGTGACTGCTGGCTCGGATGGCGATCGGAGTTGGCTCAAGCTTCAGCTGGTGGAAGGGGCAAGCGCGGACGTCTCGAGCTATGGCGACCGCGGGCGGGTGGTGATCGATGTCCGGACTGCGCGGTCAGAAAAGGCGCCCGCGGCTGCACCGGAACCGCCAGTGCTGGTCGCGCGGGAACCGCTGGTCGCGCGGGAACCGAATGAGGGAAATCCAGTTGCGATGGCGTTGCCGGGCACGCCCCCGATTGCTGCGGATCTCGGCCTTTGGCCCCATCAGCTGTTTGCCGCTCTGTCGCAAGCGGGGGTGATCATCGATCAGTTTCTAGATCTGCTCGATCGTATCCGAACTGTCGTGTTGGGTGCTTTCGAGGGTGCTTACGAACAGCCGGGCCCATCGGCGTGGCCTACTTTCCGGGGCGGCATTGTCAACCGGCCGACCGCGGACAGCGAAACTCTGGTCCCCGGTGCGATCTTGGACTCGCATCGCGAGCGCCCCGGGGTGGAGCCGGGCGGTCCTGATCTGGCGATTTCCTATCCGGCGGATTCTCTATCGGATTTGCCGGCCACGTTCGCGAGCCGCGCGGGCCCGACGGGGCAGCGTGGTCTCGGCGCATCCGAGCGCGAGCCAGTGCGGCCGGATGTGCTCGACACGATCACGGCCGGCCAGGAGGCACCGAGCGGCCAACTGCCGACGTCATCCGCCGAAGCCCCCTCGGGAGCGGCCAATACGAGTAGCGAAAAAGAAGACGATACGACGGATCCCGAACTCCGAGCCCTCAATCGCGTCCTCGTCGAGGCCGGCGGTCTCCTCCTTCCCACTTGGGGAGTCGAGATTGCTCCCGAGATCCTGTACGAATATAGTGGTTCCTTCGGGCTTCTGTTTATTGAGGGCGCAGACGGACAAACCGCAATGGCTCAGCAAGTACAGCATGATAGCTTGGAGCTTGCAACGACCCTTCGTGTCGGCCTGCCGTGGGACTCGCAAGCAGAGGTCCGCGTTCCCTACGAATTTAGGTGGGAGGAGGCCTCCGTCGCCGGCCAGCAGAACGATCAACGCGACGGCAACGGGCTCGGGGACATCGAACTCGCTCTATCGCACCAGTTCTTGCGGGAAGGCCCGTGGTGGCCAGATATTCTGGGCGAGGTTCGGTGGAAAACCGATACGGGTCAGGACAGCTTCGAGGTCGGGGCGGACGGCATGGCAACTGGAACCGGGTTTAACGCGATCTCGGGCGCTGTGACCGCGGTCAAGAGTTATGATCCGCTCGTATTTTTCGGTAAAATTGGTTATCTTGCCAATCTTCCGGCCAAAAAGCAGGGATTGGATATAGATCCAGGCGATTCGATCCTTCTCAGTCTTGGCACGGTGCTGTCAACCGGACCCGGCACTTCCTTAAAATTCGGGATAAGTGAAGCCTTCACTGATGATGTACAGGTCGATGGCGCAACGATCCACGGTACCGATCAAGTCGTCGGCATGCTAAATTTTGGAGTAGCCGCGGCATTGCCGAATCGCGTTCTTCTCGATATCTCCGCCGGTGTCGGAATAACCGAAGATGCTCCAGACTTTGCGTTGCGTGCGTCGCTGCCCTACCGATTCTAGTACACCGGCACAGAAAGGTAGAGCAAGGATCCACTGATGAACCGCGCCATCGGGTCGCGCCGAATTCTTCGTGGCGTCAGCTTGGACACCGTCTGGTCATTATTAGCCTCGAAAAAGCCAGGGAATATTGATAGGCTGAAGATGGTGAATTCGTTGGGTCATGATCCGCGCTGCGGCGGTCACGGGAGGTGATCGCCACGGTGGGGCCAGTTTCGAAGGCGGGTCACCTTTTGGAGGTCCCGAGGCTTCGGGGGCTTCGTCGCCGCACGAATGGGCCTCGAGGGAGCTGATCCCGTGGACGTGACGATCGACGCCGCCCGGGGCCGCCTTCGCATGCCTGGCTTGGTGCCGCCTCGCTTGGCGATCGGGGTTGCCCAGGCCTTGACCCGGATTTCCCGGATAAGCCGAATGTCTGGTGACGCTGTCGCCCGATTTTGCCAAGGCTCTCAGCAAGTTGGCGCGATCGATGGGGCGTGATCGTGCGGCACGCGACGGGTGAAGCCAAGGAGCTGCCTCTGAGGCCCACTTTCGACCGCCGTATCAAGCTCGAATTTCACGGTGCCAGGATCACCTCCGACGACGGCCTGCTCGCCTACCTTGAGCTGGACGACATCCTGGGGCTCGTCGGGATCGCGATCACGAAGCTCCTCGATGGCCGCCGTGGCAAGAACGTGCGCCACCAGCTGGGTGGGCTGTTCCGCCAGTCGGTGTTCGGTCGGCTCGTCGGCTACGAAGAACGTGAACGACGCGGAGCGGCTTGCCCGGGACCCCGCCATGCGGGCGAGCGTCGGCCGTGAGGGTCTCGGTCGTGCGGCCGCGTCGAGCAGCCAGATGGGGCGCTTCGAGATCGAGTGGCTGGCAACGGACGCCAACCTGGAAGCCCTGACAGATCTGTCGGGCGCCTGGATCGATCGGGGGCATCAGTACAAGCCGCCCGGCAGCATCATCCTCGACATGGACAGCTCCAAAAGCCCGACCCACGGCGAGCAGGAGGGTTCGGCCTGGAACGGTCACTTCGGCTGCACCTGTTACCCGCTGTTCGTGTTCAACCAGTTCGGCGATCTGGAGCGCTGCCGGCTACGGCCCGGGAGCGTTCACAGCGCTGAGGACTGGCACCTGGTGCTAGAGCCGGTGATCGCCCGCTACCGCGAGCGGGGCGTCGATCTCTACTTTCGCGCCGATGCCGCGTTCGCCAAGCCAGAGCTGTACGAGCTGCTGGAGCACGAGGGCATCCGCTGCCGGAGGAGGTCGACCATTGGTCGCTGACGACGCTGCGCGAGAAGCTGTTCAAGATCGGCGCCAGGACCGCCATGCTGACCCGGATGGCCCCGGCGAGCGCGGTGGCGACGCCGACCGCGGCCGAGCTCAAACAGTTCGACCGGGAGCCCAAGGGCAAACGGTTGAGCAATGCCGAGCGGCGAGCCCGAGCGATCCCGAGGCCAGAATCACCCGCCTGCAGGACGTGCGCACACGGGATCGCCTACAAGCCCGAGCACGCCGTCGACCTTGACACCGAAGCGATCGTCGCGGCCGAGGTCCAGCCCGCCGACCGCGGCGACACCACCACGCTCGAGACCACGCTGGAGGCGGCCGCCCGGGGTCTGAACGCGGCTGGCTGCGCGCCGACGATCGAAGTGCCCGGCCGAGTTGATCGCCGACCAGGGCTTATCACAGCCGCGCCGTCCTCAAGGACCACGCCGGCGGCCCCTGGCAGACCCGGATCGCCGAGCCCAAGCCCAAGGCGGTCCAGCGCTGGCGTGGCGATCTCGACGCCAGGCGGGCCGTCTATGGCAATCGGGCGCGGCGGCGTTCCGGGGTTGGCAAAACCGCGCTCGCGCTGCGGGCCGAGAGGGTGGAGCGCAGCTTTGCGCTCACCCTCGACCCGTGGCGGTCTGCGCCGCGCCTGGCTGCGGGGCCGGGAGAATGTCCAGAAGCGCTCCACATCGTCCATGCCGCCGGCTACGACCTCGGTCTCGTGATGCGCCAGCTGCTCGGCGTCGGCACCCCGAACGAGCTGGCCACCCGCGGCACCCGGCTGCTGTGGCTGGTCGATCCAGATATCGGCCTGCTGGTCATCCTCATCCTGCCGCCCGATGTCCGGCCAAACCCCACTTCGTCAACGGGCTGTTAACATCACGTCCGCCGTCTCGAACGCGGAGACCCGAACCGCGCCAGCACTGCCCCTGGTGATGGCGCCCATACGATGTCTGGTCGGTAGCGTCTCGGCGTAAGGCTGACGGGTGATGCACAGGGCCAACGATGCCCTCGAGCTGTCAGGCGATTACGATCTCAGAACAGCCCGTTCTCACACTCGGGCTCTCCACATTCTCTGTCGTAACGCCTCAGCATCCCTCAACAACTCCCCGAGTGTGCCCCTTCTCTTGCTTACCGTTCGCTCGAACGGTTTTCAAATCACGGTATCCGGCCAACATAGATGCGTCACGAGACGCAAAATTTCCCAATCGAAATCGGTCTTCTCCCAGTGACTCCGTTTGCGTACGCACCAGATAGGCCACCTCAGTGCGATTGTTGGCACTGAGCTTAACCAGAATTCGCCGTACAAAAGTTTTCACTGTACTCTCACTAATGTTCAGCTCATAGGCAATTATCTTATTCGGTTTACCTTCGCTTAGATATCTAAGTACATCAACCTCGCGCGGCGTCAGATTATCAAAGGCCGACGTCTTGATATGATCCGAAGTTTCGGCCTTTCGGTCGAGCATCCAGCGAACTACGGCGACTGCAGGCACAAACGTTCCACCGGCCGCGACAAAGCGTAAAGCCTCCGCGACCTCGTCTTGATCCAAGCCCGTCAAGATATAACCTCGAGCGCCACGTTGAATTGCTTCCACAATATCATCAAGATCATCACGATCCGATAATAATACGATCGGCGCATTAATATTACTGTACATCAAATGATCGATATGTTCAAGAACATCACGATTTTTGGCCGAAGCGCCGACGATGCTCAGCATTACCAAATTGACACTATCTGCCAGTAATTCATCACGGATTAGCTCGTCGATCGCAGCGACTGAAATGATCCGGAAACTCTGCGAGCCTCCTTGCAGCCAGCGAACAAGTCTCCGACGGACGAGCGGGCGACCGTCGATTAGCACGGCCGAGGACGACCCATCGGCTGGCAGCCCCGTTTTATCCTTAGCAGCGCGCCGTTCGACCGGAGCAAGCGGCTTCTGATGCAAAAGACGGGGCATTCGTGATCTCTCCCGTCAGCGTCTTGAAGGGACTCTTTGAACGAGATTAGTTAGTCTTACCGCGCAAGGTAGGCGATCCGGCCCTGTCCAAACGATCTGACAGCGGCGAGTCAAGTTGATGCAGCCTTGGCATCGTCCATTGACAGAACCCGATACTCACATCACAGTCATTGGAGATTTCCGCATGACCAATTCCGCACCCAGGCCTCGAACCCAAAAAGGCCCACCTACGTGAGCGACAGACCGACGACCAAGCAAGCGATCGGCTAGGCCATTGCCGTCGGCACGAACCTCATCTTTCAGCTAAAAACATATTCAAATGCGCTTGAAATTGCAATAAAATTCTTTCGCTCGGTATCGACCGCATTCGCTGGCCTTGGTCCGGCGCGATCCGACCGGTCCTGGAGCCGTCGCGGCTCTCGGGCGGACGGGCGCGGACATCGGCGAACCAGGTCTGCCGGGCGATCGCCGTTCGGCCTCACGGTCTCGATCATGGTGTCCGTCGCGACCGCGCGTTCACCGCCAGGCTCGCAGCCGAAACAGTCCAGTTTATGCCCGCCGACCGCGCTCTCCCGCGCAGCGTCCGATCGGCAGCCTTGTTGGTCAGGCAGATCCGGCCGAGGTCCCAGGCCGGCTGGCTCGGACTCGCGCTCGCCGATGTCGTCGGCGTGCCCCACGCCAAGGTCTGGGCCGGCGGCGACGGCCGCCTGCGCCGAAGACCTGGTCCTGGTCCAGGCGTCGCCGCCTCGCGACCAACCTGCGCCGCCGGCCGGTTCAGCGTGCTTTTATCTGTCAATCGGCGCTGAGAGTTGACCCGGATCGGCGCGGAAAATTGACCCCGCGGGTGCGCGGAGGTGTTGTGGCTGTGCAGGTGTGATCGGCGCGGGGCCGTAGGCTGCGCGGCGAACTCGCCCGCGAGGCGGCCGTGAGCGGGGCTCGGCTCAGGCCCGGTTCTTGAAACGCCAGCTTTGGTTGCCGGTCTCGACGATGTCACCGTGGTGGTGAGGCGATCGCGCCGCGCGGTCGTCATCTTGGCGTCGCCGAACACTCGGCCACTCGCCGAACGCCAGGTTGGTGGTGACGATGACGGAGGTCTGCTCGTAGAGGCGGCTGATCGGGTGGAACAGGAGCTGGCCGCCGGATTGAGCGAACGGCAGGTAGCCGAGCTCGTCCGGGCTGATGAAGTCCATCCGTGAGAGGTAGTCGGCGATGCGGCCCTGGCGGCCGGCACGGCCCTCGGCCTCGGGCTTGTTGACCAGGTCGACGGCGTTGAAGAAGCGGCCGCGGGCGCCGTTGCGGATGCACGCCCGCGCGATGGCGACGGCGAGACGGGTCTTGCCCCGTCAGCGTCTCCTGTCAGGCGGCCTCGACCGCGGGCAGGTAAGCCCGCACGAACAGCATGCGCGAGGGGCAGAGCCGGACGTGGGCGACCTTGACGATCACCGTCGTGCCGTTGATCAGCACGACCTCGTGCTTTCAGTCGAACTGGTAGGCCTCACCCCTGGCGCAAACGTCAGCGGGATATAGGCGACGGTCGAAGTCTTCGTCCCTCGGCGCCGGCTCATCGGCGTAGCGGCGCAGCGCGTCGTACCCGCCCTCGTACCCGAGCGCGCGGAAGGCCTCGAACACCCGGATCAGGGTCAGCCGCTCTGGACCTCGCCCGAACGCAGCACCTGGCGACGCCCTTCATCCCCCAACCACCCGCTCCAAAACCAGAGCAGGTAGCCCCCTCCGCTCGGGCGGCGAGCCGCGCACAGTCCTGGCGCCGGACCGTGAGCTTGCCGGGCAGCCTCGGCACCACCGGCTGGTTGTGATCGATCTGGTCTTCATAGCGGAGCGCGATGCCGGACACCGCTGCGCCCGCATCGCCTCGACGGTGTGCTCAACCTGCGTCTGGAACCGACCGTCGTCAAAGCTTGCCGCGAACCTGGTCACGAGGCCGATCGCTCGGCCCGAGCAGCAGCGCCCCGGCTGGCGGCCTTCGACCACTGCGTGGAACGCGTCTGCACCAAGCCGCACACCCTGACTGTGGCGCTCAACTCATGCTGGCTGGTGCGTCAGAATTCGTCGCCCAGCATTTCCTTTGCCACCAGTGCTGCCTGCGTTCTATTAATTGCGCCTACTTTTCCCATGATATGGCGAATGTGAACCTTCACGGTACTTTCACATATGTCAAGCTCGTAGGCGATAATCTTATTTTGTTTGCCTTCACCAAGAAGTCTAAGGATGTCTATTTCTCTCGGCGTCAGAATGCTAATATCACTGTTGCCAGCGGCCCTGAATGCACCCTTCGCCATCTCATCCGCATCGAGAATGCTGATGGGGAAATATGTGCCATTATTGCGAATGATTCGCAATATATTTACGAACGATCTTAGATCTGAGCTAGACAGAACGTGCGCCCGGACCCCAGTTCGGAGCATGTCCTGGGAAAAGGCAAAATCTTCGTGATCCGATATCACGACTACCGGAAGTTTTTTGGCTAACTCCCCGAATTTTTCGAATGGAACCCGGCGCCGATGCGCGTCCATCGTGAGCACGACGACTGCCATGTCAAACTGGCTGAGTGTCTCGTCATCCAACGGGCCCGTCCATGCGACCACGCGACACTTCGGGAGTTCAAGCTTCAGCGAGCGTGCGAGACATTCACCGATCAACCCTGTTCGCTGCAGCAGCAACATGGAGATCGCGAGTTCATCATGATCCGCTCCCGGCCCACCTTGTCGGTCTTGTACAAGGCTGCCGTGCGTCAAGAGGCGTTCGGTGCCGTCCATGGGACGCTCTCCGTGTCCTTCGGTCAAGCCTACCTCTTATTTCCTAATCAGGTATCGCCGTGAGATCCATTCATCCTTTAGGATAACATCGAAGGCGGCAGGCCACCCTCGAGATGCTCGGCTGGGGCGACGACGACCGCGACGAGTTCAAGCTGCCCAACCTGGTCCGGTGAAGTCGGCAAAGCGGCGGGCGGGCTGCGCTTTGCAGCTGCGGTCAGCGCGTCGGTGGTGGCGCCGATCGGGCGATCGTGGCGGACGAGCCCGAACAAGCAATCGACCCAATTGGGCCTCGCACCAGGCCATCAGCCCCTCGCCGGCAAAGCTGCAATCCGCCCTCAGCGGGATCTGATCGACGATCCGCGTTATCCATAGCGCTCGGCCGCGCGCCGCCCTGGACTCTACGTTCACCGGCCGCGCCGACCCGGCTTGCCAACCGGCGTTGCTCGGTTCGTCGTCAGGCACCGTTCCTCCGCCCCGACCTGCCGTCGCCCAGGATCATCCGGCGGATTGGGCGCCGGGAATCCCGCAGGGCGCCAGCGCAGAGAGTTGTCGTTGCCGACCCGGCGTTCTCGCTGAACGCAGAGGACATCGCGCCAAGAGCGCCTCGGACACCTCGACGAAGACCGTGGCCGGCTCGTCGGCGTGCTCTGCAAAACGGCCGTCCGCTCGGTAGGTAGACCTCGCAGAGGAAGTCGTTGGCGGCCGAGATGTTCGCGCTATTCCGGCGCCCCGATCGCGGAAGCCGGCGACCTGCGTGATCCATATGCTGGCGAAGATGCGATCGGTGGGTAAGCGTAGCGGTGCCGCAAGACCGCCAAGCCGGCGCCGATTCGCATCCGGCTGACCTCCTGGGTCTGGCTCTTGCCTGCAAAAAAAAGGCCACCCGCGTGAAGCGAGTGGCAAGGGTGGGGAGGAAGCATCACATCGCGTGGCGCCGACCGCCACATCGACACTATGAGCTCAACCCGGGGAACCGCGTAAATTGACAATTTGAACTACTGAATTCGGATAGAAGCGACGCCATGGCCGACGCGAGCGTGCCGAGCCTAGCAGCACGACACCACGATATCTAGTTCAAGATCCACATCAGGAACAATATATGGTATGCGGCAAGCCTCCGAAAATCCTTTCTTCCGCAACCTGCCAGGAACTCGCTGTGTGATCGGTTGGAGCGGTCTGAGATCGAATTTGTTGCCATGGTGAAAACGGTGATCACGACGCTGACGAGCGCTGTGGCCGACGCGTTGTGCAGGGCCGTCTACGATGAGCGGCAGACTTGGCGGCCCAACCGCAGCGTCGGCGATTATCAAGTGACGTACCCAGCTTAACTAGCATAGGCTAGCATCCGGCTGTTAGAAAGCTGCGGGAGATCGTCCATGGCCGAGGTGGATATCATAGATCTGGTGCGGGTCGGCGCACTTAACGGCGGTGAGAATGTGTATTTTGATGGCAAGGGAAGGGGCGGCGACGATGTGCGGGTCGTTCTACCACACGGGTATCTCGGAAAGCTGATCATCTATCTTTATCAAGCTGGCTTGATCGCCGAGCGCGAGCGCGGTACGCGCCCCGCCCGGCAGGAATTCATGACAACGATGTTGAACCCTACCGGTTTTGGCGTCCACGCAATGACGGACGGTTCTGGTCGCGTCGGGCTAGAGGTTCAGCTCGATCAAGGGGTTTCGATCCTGGTCCCCTTACCACCGGAAGCCATTCCCCCGCTACGAAGCTCCCTTCGGACCCAGCTAGAGAAAGCGAAAGCGATTGCTCGCCATCGCCAGAACTGAGGGAGCGTCGCGGCGCAGGTGCCGCTGCCGGCGAGCTTCTTCACTGCGCGTCTGAACGCCTCCGTCTTCATCGCAGCTCAGTTCGCGAGCCGTGCGAATAAAGCCCTGTCAATCTCACTCTCAACCCCATCGCCTACCCTCCCACTCATTCCGCGTAACAGCGTAGTGCCCTAGGATCTCGGGAAATCGGCCTTCTACAAAATAAGAAGCCTTCCGCCACCAATCTATCAACTCTTTCTTCGACGTGTTCCATGTTCTCCCGTCAACCTCTGCGCTTCCGCAACGTGGATCATCCCATTGTTAAATGCATATCCTATGAGTGCTATTTCATGCTCGCTAACTCCCGCCATTGCTGCATGCCACAATATGCGGCGACATCTCTATCGGTAGAGCGCTTCCGCATTTCGTGTTCATTGCGCAGTAACGCGCACTGATACCCCGTGGACCGTCTCTTGGAAAACGTTGGCGCTGGAAATTCCACGCCTCCATATCTTTCCTTCATCCGCCGCGTTCCCTCACGCGTCATTCTTGCAAAACCCAAAAATCGTAGAGCCTCCATGAGATGTGGATTCCGCGACGCTCGCTGACTATAGACATTGTCTGCAGTCACTGGCGGCACAAAACCGCCCGGACTCTCCACTTCTAATCGATCCGAGAAAAATTTAACGGTGACCTCCGAGCCACTGAAACTGTATGAACGGTGGACAAGTGCATTGACGATGGCCTCAAACCATGCCCACTGCGGGTACTCTCTGGTAGTTATGAACTTTCCTTCACGATTAAGCCATGTCACATCATAATTAAGACTGTTTATTTCGCTATTTGCACTCTCCAAAATCCGCGGAATGCTCCCTTCGATATAAAAGTCTTTGATTGGCGCAAACTCTGTACCTGACCCTTCTTCGAAGCCTGTAAAACGTTGCACGCGCACGCGGCAACCCGGAGCGACAGACCGTGGGTCGCGGGCGGCAAATAGCACCATAGCATTCATCGGGGCATCAGACGTCATTTTCACGAAGCAAAAGATGGCGATCAATCAAAACCTCTTCATTGGTCCAGTGCAACTTGTCTTCGCGATCGCGAAAATTCACTGCAAAATTCGTCAAGGATTGGCAGGTCAAAATCAGCTGGATATTTCATAAAACTGCCACGTTGCTCCCATGAGCGTTCGTGGCGGGTGGAACGAAAATCATCTTTTTCTTCGGCAGTCATTGTGTGTTTGGTGTCGCCACGTCGGATGAACGCGTCGCCGCGACTCGTTTCCACAAGAATACCGCGATAGGGCAGGAAAACGGCAATGACGAAGTCACGTATATCACCTATCGTAACGGCGATGCGTTTAAATTCGGGCGACGCGTCAGGGCACATCTGAGTGTAGAATGTCTCTAACTTGTTCAAATGACCCTGCGAGAGGGAGCGGCATCCAGAAACGGTTCCGTTATCTTCGACGCCAAACAAGACTACACCGCCCTCAACGGTGTTACTCCACATGCTAAAGTATTCTGCCACCTCGGCCAGATGGCGGGCCGTGTTTGCGGTTTTTCGTTCGACGCGATTATCCTCAGCGAACTCGCGGATGTTGGAGCCGTTCAAGCGCAGCCAGATGTCTCTTGGTGACCAGGTAGCGATGTGGCCGGCGTCAAAACCGAAAAGGGGAAGCTGCTCTGCCATGCATGCCATGCCTACATGTGGTGTGATGAGGAGCGCTCATCACACCACAGCTAGCGTTTCACAAGATTGCCTGTACATCAGGCGCTTGCCCTTGATGCCAACCAGCGCCCGTTTCACCCGCTGGCTGTCATCCACCCCGTTGCCAATCCGATTGTTATAGCGGAATTCGAACTCGCCCGCATAGCGATGAAGATGCTTCTTCGCGCAGTGCTGATAGACGCCCTTCATCCCGCGCTTGAAGATGCTGAAGAAGCCTTCGAGCGTGTTCGTATGGACCTCGCCACGCGCCCATTCCTCGGCGCCATGGGTCACGAATTCGTGATCGGCGAACTCATCCTTGAGGCGGCTGTAGTAGCCAGCCTCATCCGTCATAACCCGCGCCTCGCGGGCGATGTTGTCGGTCAGGATCGGCGTCAGCGTCGTGGCCTTCAGATCATCGACCACCATCGTGCGCGCCGTGCCGGCCTTGCGGTCGATCAGCGCCAGTACCTTGTGCTTGTGGGCGTAGCCGCGACCCTTCTTCTGGCCGCGAGGCTTCACGGTCCGATCGTTGCCGATGAAGGTCTCGTCAACCTCGACGATACCGCCGAGCCCGCCCATGGGCGCCAGCTCGCCAGAGCGCATGGCCTCGCGAATGCGGTGTTCCATGAACCAAGCCGTGGGGTAGCTAACCTGCAGCGTCCTGTGGAGCTGGTGAGCGCTGATACCCTTCTTGCTGGCGCACATCAGGAAGGTGGCCTGCAACCAGATGTGGAGCTTCACATGGCTGGATTCGAACACGGTCCCGACCTTGACCGTGAAGGGCTTCCGGCACTGGCCGCACTTGCGCACGCCGATCCGGGTGCTCTTGCCCTTCAGCTCATAGATCCGCTCGACACCGCCGCAGTGAGGGCAGACCGGGCCATCGGGCCAGATCACGGATTCCAGGAAGGCATAGGCTGCCTTCTCGTCATGGAACATGGGCTGCGACAGGAGGGACATCGGGACACCCGCAAACTGTTAATTATCCCTTATATAAGGCGCTTTCCGTGGGTACGTCAACTTGATAATCGCCAAAAAAAAGGCCACCCGCGTGAAGCGAGTGGCAAGGGTGGGGAGGAAGCATCACATCGCGTGGCGCCGACCGCCACATCGACACTATGAGCTCAACCCGGGGAACCGCGTAAATTGACAATTTGAACTACTGAATTCGGATAGAAGCGACGCCATGGCCGACGCGAGCGTGCCGAGCCTAGCAGCACGACACCACGATATCTAGTTCAAGATCCACATCAGGAACAATATATGGTATGCGGCAAGCCTCCGAAAATCCTTTTTTCCGCAACCTGCCAGGACTCGCTGTGTGAGCGGTTGGAGCGGTCTGAGATCGAATTTGTTGCCATGGTGAAAACGGTGATCACGACGCTGACGAGCGCTGTGGCCGAGGCGTTGTGCGGGGCGGTCTACGATGAGCGGCGACTTGGCGGCCCAACCGCAGCGTCGGCTAGTGCACCGACGCGTTCAGAGGATTCAGCTTAGCGAGGATTTGCGGGGAGGTCTTGGTCCAGGTGAAGGGCTTGGGCGCGGCGTTGTGCTCGGCGATGTAGCGGTGGATCGCGGCCTGCAAGTCGATCACGGAGTGGAAGGTGCCCCGCTTGAGGCGGCGCCGGGTAAGAGCCGAGAAGAAGGTCTCGACCGCGTTCAGCCAGGAGCCCGAGGTCGGCGTGAAGTGGAAGGTCCAGCGCGGATGCCGTGCCAGCCAGGCCATGACCTTGGGGTGTTTGTGGCTGCCGTAGTTGTCGAGGATCACGTGGATCACCTTGCCGGCCGGCACGGCGGCCTCGATGGCGTTGAGGAAGCGCAGGAACTCCTGGTGCCGGTGGCGCTGCATGCAACGGCCGAGCACCGTGCCGTCGAGGACATTGAGCGCGGCGAACAGGGTGGTGATGCCGTTGCGGATATAGTCGTGGGTCATGGTGCCGGCCTTGCCCGGCTTGATCGGCAGACCGGGCTGGGTCCGGTCCAGGGCCTGGATCTGGCTTTTCTCATCGATCGAGAGCACCAGGCTGTGGGCCGGCGGCTCGACGTACAGGCCGACGATGTCCTCGAGCTTGGTGGCAAATTCGGGATCGTTGGAGCGCTTGAAGGTCCGGATGCGGTGGGGCTGCAGCCGGTGGGCGCCCCAGATCCGCTGCACCGAGCGCAAGGAGATCCCGGCGCTCCTGGCCATGGCACGGCCGGTCCAGTGGGTCGCCTCGCCGGGCGCCTCGGCGCAGGTCAGGGCGACCACCCGCTGCACCGTCGCGTCGTCCAGGCGCGGCTTGCCCGGCTTGCGGGTGGCATCCCGCAGCAGCCCGTCGACCCCGGCCTCGGCGAACCGCCGCTGCCAGCGCCAGACCGCCGGGCGACCGATCCGGGCGCGTTTGGCAACCTCCGCGACGCTCAGCCGCTCGGCCGACGCCAGGATGATCCGAGCCCGCGCCACATGCTTCTGGGCGCGGTTACGATCGGCGACGATCGCCTCCAAACGAGCACGATCCTCAGCCGAGACCACGGGACACACGATCTGAGCCATGGGCCCAGGATCGCACATTCGCCCTGTCTTGTAAATCCTATGATTGCATCAGTGCACTAGAGCCTGGGCCCGCGCGCGTGGTCAAGGACTTCTCGTCAGATCGAGACGGATACATGTCCACCGCTGGTCGTACGCCCCAAATCCAATAGAAATGCTTCCGAAGCGGATCGACATGATCCAGGAAATCGGAAGGTCAAAGCCTCGGAGTGGGAATGATGACCACAGACAGCCTACGAAGGATCAGGGCGTTGGTGTACGGCGTTGCCGTCGGCGTGGTGCTCACGAACCTCGCCTTGTGGCTCGGTGGATAGCCATCGACGAGACGACCGTTTTCGGTGTCGTTGTGTCCAAAATCGTCGGCGGCTCGACGCCGAGCTACTGTTACTAACGCACCGCGCACCCGCCCGTAGCGGTCGATCACCTTGGCCAAGCGGCGCAAGCTCGAAAACGGCGCTTTCCTCGACGATCAGGGAGGCCGAGTCGACCTCGGCCGCCGCGTCGTCCGATGGTCGAGATCGACCGCGCCGCCGGTCGATCGGCCCCGCTGCACCCGCCGCCTCGCGGCCGCTGATCGCCCTGCTCCCGCCACCGCCCGGTCGCGCAAATTAAAATGATAGCGTAGCGACCAGCCTCGCAGTGCTGCCACCATCGACCATTCCGTCTCCTCCTTTGGTAGTAATCCGCAATGCCAGGTTTACAAAGACATCGCAGTGCCAGTTTTAATCGTTGTAACCGGCACATACCCAAAGACAGAGGCAGATCATGTCGTCCGAGCACAGACCCGCTCCGCAGGCAAGGGCAGGCACGAGCGCCGGACGAGGCCTGCTCAGGCCGCTGCAGTTTTCCAAAGGACCCACCCACTCGGTGCTGGCATCGCTGATCCAAGACATTTCGGCCAATCGGAACAACCGCGCTCTCGCCGAGAAGCTGCACGCGGTTGACGAAGGCAGCGCAGCCGGCGGCCTGGTCGCGGAGGTGCTGCCTCTGCCGGACGCGGCACCGGCGCCCTCGCCCTATGGCCCGGTGGCGCCGGCCTGGGTTCAACGTCACCCTCGGATGATCTTGGCTTGGGCGTGGTTCCGCGCGCTGCGGTGGGCGCTACGGGACGTCTGGCGCGCCTTGATCACCTCTATGGGGTCTGTGAGATAGGCTGGCAGGAGCAGCCGACCTCTGCCCGCCGTGGTCGGGGCACCCACGCCCGACCGGGCGGTCGAATCCGGACTAGACGATCCGCGCCACGCGGACCTCCGGCAGCTCCCGATCCCCGCGGCCAGACCAGATCGGACCAATCGTATGCTACCAAATCCCCGGACACACCTCAGTGCTACGGCGGTCGAACGGCCCAGCCAATGCCCAGGCTAAACCCGTCCGCTACGCCACCTCTCCGAGTGAAACGCGGGTCGCTGCGCCTCGGTCAGAAGCCTGCGAAGTACTTCTTCTTGATGACACAACAAAGCCGAGAAGTATAGCTATCGACTTAATCGCAAGGGACAATTTACAGTCGCTCAAGGAATTGATTTAACACCCTGGCTTCCCACAGAAAATGAGTTCTGCGGGAGGGTTCTGAAAAACCCTGAAGGAGTGAAATGACTATGAAGAAGATCCTGTTGAGCGCTCTGGTTCTCGGCACCATGTCGAGCTTCGCGCTGGCCGGCGAGCCGGCGAAGCTCGACGCCACCCAGCTGAGTGCGGTCGCGGCCGGCGAAGACGGAGGCTATGACTGCGGCTGCTACACGCCGTCGTTCTCGCTGGCGGCTGCCTCGAAGAAGATCTTCGTCGGCGTGTCGGACGAGGCCGTGGCCATCAACCAAGGGGGTCAGGGCATCGGCGGTGCCGCGGCCGAGGCCACTGCGGCGGTGTCCGTGCTCAACCATGTTGGTGCGATCGCCGGCGGCGTGTCCTTCTAAGGATCGGCGTAACCTGATCCAACATAGGGAGTAAAGCCATGAAACGGGCAGCCTTCCTCGCCCTGGCTCTGGGGCTCCTGACGTCGACTGCGCAGGCAGGTCCGGTCAAGCTCGCCGACAAAGCGATGGATCGCGTCGCGGCGGGTGGTTTGGTCGAGTTTCCTGCTATCAACACCAACATTGCGACCGGTGTGCAGAACACAGTTCTCGTCAATCCCCAGACCGCGCTGGCGGTCGCCGCTTTCGGAAGCTTGTCAGCCGCGGAAAATACCTCAAGCTTACTCGCCGGCAATATCGGGATCACGGGCGCCGGGTTTTTCCCGACGCCATAACCCGATCGACGAAGCGCGCTCCTGCTGTGTTTGGCCAGCAGGGGCGCGCTCATTTCCAGCTCCGAGATGGAGGCGATGATGCAGATCCGACGCTTGCCGCGCTCACTCGGTGTCGCGATCACCGGTGCCTTGCTCGTGCTTCTCCCGCTCCAGTCCGGTTGGGCTGGCAATTCCGTGCAGCGGGGTGTCAAGAACGTGCGCTCGTTTCTCGAGATGCGGCACCAGGATGTCGTGCTGCAGCAGTGGGATCTCAGCTGCGGCGCCGCGGCGCTCGCGACCATCCTCGACTATGAGCACGGCGAGCGGCTGACCGAGCGCTCGATCGCCAAGACGATGCTCGAAAACACCAATTCCAAGCTCGTACAAAAACACCTCGGATTCTCGTTACTCGACCTGAAGCGATTTGCCGATGGGCATGGCTACGAAGGCGAAGGCTATGGTGACATGACGCTCGAGGATCTGGTGCAATTCGGCCCGGCGATCTTGCCCGTGCACCTCAATATTTACGATCATTTTGTGGTCTTTCGCGGTGTTCGCGGCAATCGGGTGCTGCTGGCGGATCCCGCCTACGGCAACCGGACGATGCCGATCTGGGAATTCGAGAAGGTCTGGCAAAAGAAAGTTGCCTTCGTGGTGACCAGGCGAGATGGCAAGGCGCCTCCTGACCGCCTGTCGGCGCACGCCGACGACTTCAACCTCCCTTCCAAAGCCATCATTCGCGCGGCAATTCGTTAATCCAGCAGGCTGATAGAAAAGTGGATCGTGGCAGGGTTGCCCGGCGGCGGCCTGAGCCGTGTTCGCCGCGGCCAAGGACAGGGCTCCCCGAAATCGATCATGCTTGATCCTTCGTTGAAACTAAGTGCGCGGGGCCACCCTTGTGACGTACCAAATGGGCGTGGTTCGGTTGCGTCAGAGACAGGCGGCAGAGAGAGCCGGAGAACGGTCCGAAATGGGCCTGCGCGCCGGTCTCGGTGGTTCGGATACATGGCCCGGAACGCCCGCATTCTGTGCCGTTCCCGTCATCCGCGGTACGCTCAAAAAGAATGTCCCGACTGAGGAGACTGGCGGAGGGGATGTCCGCCGTTCGGGTGTCCGTCGGCATCCAGCGCTGGCCAACAACGCCACGTATGACAACCGGTTGGTGCGGACCATCGTCCGGTCTCGTCGCTTGCAATCCGGCTACATCCCACATAGTTTGTTGGCTGAAATGTGGGATGAGCGATGAAGCCCAGAGGCCAGCACCCGGACAAGGCGCTCTCGGCGGTTCGCGTCAGGGCGGTCGCCGAGCCCGGCCGCTACGCCGACGGCAACGGCCTCTACCTTGTGGTCGACCCGTCGGGTGCGAAGCGGTGGGTCTTGCGCACCGTTGTCCGCGGCAAGCGCCGAGACGTCGGGCTCGGCGGGTTGCGTTTGGTTTCGCTGGCCGAGGCCCGGGAACAGGCGCTGGCGTTCCGGAAGCTGGCG
This sequence comes from uncultured Alphaproteobacteria bacterium, assembly GCA_963757395.1. Classification (GTDB taxonomy): domain Bacteria; phylum Pseudomonadota; class Alphaproteobacteria; order Geminicoccales; family Geminicoccaceae; genus DATAOG01. Next base: position 6,379 of record CAVWRK010000012.1, on the reverse strand, counting down.
CGGAACGGCGGCGACCCGCTGGCGGAGCGCCGGAGGCACCGGCGGCTGATCCCGACCTTCGAGGAGGCGGCGCGGTCGGTGCACGGCGAGCACTCGGTAGCGTGGAGGAACGCGAAGCACGCAGCGCAGTGGTTCAGCACGCTGGCCCAGTATGTCTTCCCGACGATCGCTGGCCGGCGGGTCGATCAGATTGAGACCCCGGACATCCTCAGGGTGCTCGCGCCCATCTGGCTCACCAAGCCTGAGACCGCGCGGCGGGTCCGCCAGCGGATAGGTACCATCCTCGACTGGGCGAAGGCCGCGGGTTTTCGCGACGGTGAGAACCCGGTCGCGGGCGTTGCCAAGGGACTGCCCAAGCAGCCGGACCGCAAGGCCCACCACGCGGCCCTCCCCTACGCGGAGGTGCCTGGCTTCGTCGCGGCGCTGGATGAGGTCGACATCAGCTGGTCCGCGCGGCTGGCCTTGAGTTCGTGGTGCTCACTGCGACGCGCACCAGCGAAGCGCTTGCGGCGAGGTGGAACGAGATCGACCTCGACGGCGAGACCTGGACGATCCCGCCCGAACGCACGAAGACCGCACGGCGGCACAGGGTCCCGCTGTCGAGGCGCTGCCTGGAGATTTTGGCCGATGCCCGGGAGCTATCGTGCGGCAGCGAGTACGTCTTCCCAGGTCGGTCAGCGGGCAAGCCGCTGTCGAACATGGCCCTCCTGATGACGCTGCGGCGCATGGGCCTCAACGTGACGGCGCACGGGTTCCGCAGCTCGTTCCGGGACTGGGCATCCGAGCAGACCAGCTTCCCCCGCGAGGTGTGCGAGCTGGCCCTCGGCCACAGCGTGACGAACAAGACAGAGGCCGCCTACCGGCGGGGCGACCTGTTTGACAAGCGACGCGACCTCATGACGGCGTGGGCGAGGTTCGCAAGCTCCGCACCAGCGGACGTGGTCCCGATTCGCGTCACCAAGAAAGCAGAACGGCAAAGTAACTATGCATGACCCAGAAGCTGTCTACGGCAGAGCGGATTTTGCGCACTGGAGCAAGGCTGTTTATTGGAGGGATTCCAGAGGCTGTGGCCTTATTATTTGGAGAAGATCCCGAAATTGTGCAAAGAAGTATGATAAAAGGGCGACGTCGCATTCAACCATTTGCCGGAGAATATGATAAGATTTGTGATCTAGCAAATAGAGCTGTACATGCTAAGCAACTAACTGCCTATGTATCACCTGGAGTTTTCTTGGCGTGGGCACAACGTAACAAGATCGACTATCCTCATGAGCTCGAAACCCAAGTCTTGCTGTATGGCCACAAGATAGCGGACTGGCAAAGCGGTTACGAAAATCTAGAAAAACGATACCACGAGAAAGAACGAGAAATAGCGGTTTTGACCCAAAGCCAGGATGCTCTTCTTCTCCGAATTAACGGCCTGGAAGAACAAATGCAACAGACCGCACCCAAATCGTTAGGGACGAGAGAACGGGATAGTGTCATGAAACTGATTATCGGCATGGCGATCCAGGGATACAAATATAATCCGGTGGCAGCCCGAAATGAAGCGATAGGAGATATCTGCAGTGATCTCGCCCAGTTAGGGCTTCTCCTCGATCCCGATACTGTCCGCAAATGGCTGCGGGAGGCGACGGAGCTTCTGCCACGACAGGACAGCGGCTCAGAATAAAATGGGCTGAGAAGCAGCGAACAGCACGTGGGGCCGGAGCGGCTCGAGCCCTGGCCCGCTTACCCGAATTCGGTTTGCTGCTAGCCGAATTCGGCCTCACCAGTTTTTGGACAAGTCAGGATCGCGCCGTCTTACGTAAGACGGAGCCGATCCATGTCGAACAACACGTTCCTTCCGGAGACCGGGTTCGTCCGGTTGCCCTCCATCATCGGCCCGGGTAGGCCGATCCCAGTGAGCAAATCGACTTGGTGGGAAGGGATCCGGTCTGGCCGCTACCCCAAGCCCGTCAAGCTGGGACCCCGCATCACCGCGTGGCGGGTCGAAGATATCCGAGCGCTGATCGAGGCCGCCGCAAATCCTGCCAGCCAAGATAGCCTTGATTTCGCGCCGAAGGCTGCAGGAGCCGGCAGGGCTCCGGCTTCTGATGCCTGCACGAACCGAACCCAGGCGAGGCCAACGCGCCTCGATACGGATCGCATCCGCCCAGTTGTCGGTCGCTCCTCAGCAAAGAGCGCCGAGAAACATGCTCGAGCCCGCCTCAAGCAGCGGGGCCGCCGCACCGAGCGGGAGGGCGCGCCATGACCGGCGAGCCTGACCATGTCGCCCAGCTGCGCACCAGCACCGCACACACAGTGCTGTTCGCCCTGGCAATCGGCAGCAAGGCCCGGGGTTGTCCCCATCCGGCTCGCGGGGTGCGGGCTGGGAACGACGCGCGGCATCGCGGGGCCGTCCCATGACCCTGGACCTCGCCGCGATCGCTCGCGCCTTCGATCGGAGCGCCAACGTAAAGCCGGGCGCAACCTCGATCTCGGTGGCCTGCCCGCTCTGCGGCTACAACGCGAGCAGTTGCACCATCACGATCAAGTGCGGGCGGTTGCTGGTGCACTGCCATGCTGGCTGCGACCAGCGCCGGCTGTTCGCCGCGGTGGTCGAGATGGCGCGCCTCGGTTGCGAGCGACCGGCGTGCTGGCAGCGCCCAGCGGCGGCGCGCGCCCCTATGTCGTTGCAGGAGGATCTGGCGGCCGAGGGCGAGCGCCTGCCGCTCTACGAGCCTCTGCGCAAGCTCTGGCTCTATCAGGCGGTCGATGTCGCAGACCACCCGGTCGCACTACGCTACCTGGAGGGCCGGCGCTGTGTGGTCCCGCCCCGCGGTAGCGCGCTCCGGGCGGTCGACGCCGCCCTGCATCCGCCTACCGGGACCCACTGGCCGGCGCTGATGGCGCTGGTGGTCGGCGGCCCGCTCATGCGTGGGCGCACATTTCACACGACCTTCCTGGCGCAGGACGGCTCCGGCAAGGCGCCGGTCGAGCCGGCGCGCCTGTTCGCCAAAGGGCTGCCGGCGAAAGGCGTGGCCCGCCTGACCGAGCACTTCGTCGAGGTGGGCGCCCTCGGCCCGGCCGACCTCGGCGTTGCCGAGGGCATCGAGAGCGCGCTGTCGCTCGCCCACGCTGGCCAGATGGCGATCTGGGCGACCCTGACCGCCGGCAACCTCGCCGAGTTGCCGGTGCCGGTCGTGCCGCCGCGCACCCTCACGATCGCGGTCGACCGTGACCAGGCCGGCGAGCGGGCGGCGGTGATCTGCGCTCGGCGCTGGAAGGCCGCCGGCGTCCGCGTCCGCATGGTCCGGCCGCGCGCCGGCGACGTGAACGACCTCGTGATGAGGACCGAGCCATGACGGCAGCCTTCGAGGACGTGACCGAGGAGTTCGACGACCCGGCCGAGATGGACCCGGAGCCGCTGACGGGCGACATGCCCGAAGCGAGGCCATACCCGATCGACGCTCTGCCCGAGCTGATGCGCGCGGCGGCGGTCGAGTACCAGGCTTATGGGCAGCAGCCGCTTGCGATGGTCGCGACCTCGGCGATGGCGGCCCTCTCGCTGGCGGCGCAGCACCTCGCCGACGTCGAGCGCGGCCCCGAGCTGGTCGGCCCGGTCTCGCTGAACACGTTGACCGTCGCGATCTCCGGCGAGCGCAAGACCAGCTCGGACCGCACGTTCACCGCGGGCCTCCGCGAGCTCGAAGACGACAAGCGGGCCCAGGCCACCGAGGCGGCGATCAAGCACCGAGTGGCCATGCTGGATTTCAAGCACAAGCGCGACGCGCTCGACGCCAGGCTCAAGGAGGCGCGCAAGGGCACCAAGGGCACGACCGACAAGGGCGTGGACGCGATCACGCGCGCGCTCGAGGACCTGGACATGGCGGAGCCGGTGGCCCCGCCCGAGCGGATCATGTTCCACAGCGACAGCACCTCGGAGCGTCTGGCGCTCGACCTGGCGGCCGGATGGCCGAGCGCGAGTGTCTGGAGCAATGAGGGCGGCATCGTCGCCGGCGGCCACGCCATGCGCGATGAGACCGCCATGGCGACGATCGCGCTGCTCAACTGCTTTTGGGACGGCCAGCCCTACCGGCGCCGGCGCGCGCGCGCCGAAAGCTGCGAACTCCGCGGCGTCCGGGTCACCTGCGCGATCATGGTGCAGCCGCTGGTGTTCAAGCACCTGGCGCACCTCGCCGGCGGCGCGGTCCGGGGCATGGGGCTCTTCGCGCGGTTCCTGCTCGCCTGGCCGGCGTCGACCATGGGCACGCGGCTGTACAGGGCGCCGGCGCCGGGCACGCCCGCCATGGCGGCGTTCCAGGCCCGCTTGGTCGAGCTCGCGTCGATCGAGCCGGAGTTCCCCGAGGACGAGCGCGGGCGGACCGTCTACCAGCTCCACGTCGAGCCGTTGCCGCTGGCGCCTGATGCGTTCGAGCTCTGGCGGCAGTTCCACGACGACGTCGAGCGTGAGCTGGCCGCCGAGGGTGATTTCGCGGACGTGTGCGACGTGGCCGCCAAAGTCGCCGACAACGCGGCCCGGATCGCCTGCCTGTTCCACGTCTTCGATCATGGCCCGGCCGGCGCGGTCGGCGCCGAACACATGCGGGCCGGCACGGCGCTCGGCGCCTGGCACCTCTACGAGGCCCAACGCGTCTTCGGCTTGGCCAGGCAGGACAAGGAAACCGAGGCGGCGGTCGCCCTGCTCAAGTGGATGCTCGGCGGCAAGGCCGACCTGTTCGGACCGCGCGACATCCAGCGCGGCGCGCCGAGGGACCTGCGGCGCGACGGCGGGCTCAGGTCCAAGGCCATCGGGCTGCTGGTCGACAAGTATTGGCTGACCGAGGAGACGGCGCAGGGGATCGACCTCTACCGCCTGCACCCCAAGGCCAGGAGCTTCGCGAAGCAGTTCGGGCTGACCTGATGGGCGCGCTCGACCGCTGGCTCGACTTCCAGAAGCCGCACTCGGGCGCCGCGCGCGAGCCCGTGCGACGTGCGACACGTGCGACAGACCCCTCAACGCCGCGGAAACCCTTAGACACAGCGTCGCATCGCTTCGTGCGACATGCGTGCGACACGTGCGACGCCATTACAAGCGGCACCCGTGAAATGTCGCACGTGTCGCACGGGCGTGCGACAGCCCTTGGCGACACGCAATCCAAGGCAGCCCGCGGGGTTGGCCAGCCCGTCGCACGTGTCGCACGGCCCGAGGGCGAGATGCGCGTCGCTTGGCAAGGTTGCAGCGAGCGGACGCCGCGCTCGGTGGGGGACTATCTAATCGACCTGGCCGCCTACCGGGCGCACCAGCATCAGGTGCCTGGGCCGTTCCAGCCTGCGGGATACCGTGTTCTGGCATCGAGCGCGGCGGCCTTGGCGCTGCCGGACGTGCGAGCGGCCGGACGCTGGGTTCAAGGTGCAGTGGCTCGTGGTCGGCGCCGGCCCGATGGAGAGAGCGGTCGCCAAGGATCGCAGCTTCCTGTGCCGAGCCCGGCTGCGACCTCCCTGCCCGCGCGTGGGGGTCCGATGGTTCGCGTGGTGCGATGAGCACGGCCACGAGTGGCTGCAGCAGCAACGAGGGGACTGGGGATGAGCAGCGTTCACATGTCGCCCTGGTGGGCGCTGGCGACTTCGCCAACGAGCGAGGCTGGACCACCGTCATCACCGCGCGCGGGCGGTTGCGTCTCACCAAGCCCGGCGCCGACCTGTTCGGCCCCCCACAGGATGCCGATGTCGCCGCTTGTAAACCGACGATCGCCATCCTCGGTGAGGCCGATGGCTTCATGGCGGCGGCCCGTGACGGGAAGTCGAGCGAGTGACGCTAAAGCATGAGATCCACGGCGTGGCCGCCGAGCGCGGCCACACCACGTCGCCGAGCCGCGCAGCTCGAAGGCTTCGCGGGCGACTGCGAGATGCCGGTCCTGCCCAACGTCGTCCTCTGGAGCCTGTTCGCCTGCGATCCGGAGACGCTCCAGGTCGAGACGAGCTTGCTCGGCAGCTACAGCGGCGGGGGCTTCCTCGATGCCTAGGAGAACCAGCCGATGACCGATCGCGAGGCGGCCGCCAGCACCTCGTGCCATCCCACCGGTCGACTGCCGCCAGAGCGTCGGCCGCTGGCGGCTCCATCCTGGTGCCTCCTCCATCGCCGTCAGCCCTTGTACGTCGCCGCCCGGCGGGCAGCAAGGCGGCACGACACGCTTGGCCAGCCGCCGGCGCTGGGTTAGAGTTCGCCCTACGTTCCGGCCGGGCGCAGGGGGGCGCCCGAAGGCCACGGGGTACGACATCGGAGATGGCCAAGCCGCACATTGTCGTGGTCGACGACGATCCGGAGCTGTGCGAGGGGGTCCGAGGACTACCTCGGGCTGCACGGCTTCAAGGTCACGACCGCCGACGGCGGCGA
>CAVWRK010000011.1:0-467572 GCA_963757395.1 uncultured Alphaproteobacteria bacterium | reverse complement strand
GGCCTCGATGACGAGGAGGCCATCTGGCAAAAAGCGATGGCTGGCAGCCGCGCCGACCTCGGCGGGGTCGCCTGTGAAGGTCAGGAGCTGGCCGCGCAGCGCCCGGCGAGACATCTCGGACACCGGCTCGTCCTCACTCGGCGGGCGCGCCGGCGTCGTACCAGGCGCCGAGCAGCGCGCGCTCGGCGGGCTCGATCTCGGTGATGTTGCCGGGCGGCATCGCGTGGGTCAGCACCGCCTGCATGTGGATCGGGCCGGCGTGCTGGTGGATGCGCTCGGGCGTATCGAGCATGACGCCTTTGGGCGGCGCCACGATGCCCTCCCAGAGCGGCTCCTCGGTGTGGCACATGCTGCAGCGCGACAGCACGACGTTGTCCACCTCGGCGACGTCCACTTCGGCGGGAGCGGTGGCCGCGCTCTCGTCGCCCGCCTCCGCGGGCGGGGCTGCGGTGCTCAGCCAGACGATCAGCAGCATGCCGGCGGCGGCGACGAACCAGGTCCACCAGGGATTGGGCCGACCGGCGTGGCGCTCGTTGTAGAAGTGCCGGATGACCGCCCCGACCACCAGCACCAGCGCCAGGATCAGCCAGTTGAAGCGGCTTGCGAACGCGAGCGGGTAGTGGTTGCTGATCATCACGAACAGCACCGGCAACGTAAGATAGTTGTTGTGCATCGAGCGCTGCTTGGCGACGTAGCCGAGCTTCGGGTCGGGGGTGCGGCCGGCGATCAGGTCGGCGACCACGATTTTCTGATTGGGGATGATCACCATCAGCACGTTGGCGGCCATGATCGTGCCGATCACCGCCCCCATCTCCATGTAGGCGCCGCGGCCGCTGAACAGCCAGGTGAAGACGTAGGCGAGCGCCACCAGGAAGACGAAGCCGACCGCGGCCAGGCCAGTGTCGTTGTTGCCGAGCGGCGATTTGCAGAGCAGGTCGTAGACCACCCAGCCGGCGATCAGGCCGATGACGCTGATCGTGACCGCGCCCCAGACCGGCAGCTCGAGCACATGATTGTCGATCAGATAGAGCTCAGCACCGAAGTAATAGACGATGATCAGAAGCGCCAAGCCGGACGCCCAGGTCGCGTAGGCCTCCCACTTGAACCAGGTCAGGTTGTCCGGCATGGTCTCGGGCGCCACGAGATATTTGATCATGTGATAGAAGCCGCCGCCGTGGACCTGCCAGGCCTCGCCGCCGGCACCTTTGGGCAGGCCGTCCCGCTGCTTGATGCTGGAATCGAGATGGACGAAGTAGAACGAGCTGCCGATCCAGGCGATGCCGGCGATCACGTGCAGCCAGCGCACGCTGAAGTCGATCCAGGCCCATAAGATCGCCGTCATAGCGTCGTCCTCCCGCTACCACCCGCCACCGCGGCGAACGGCCGACCTCGTGCCTTTCGCCGACATTCCTGGTACGCTCGTTCGCGACGGCAGAGAACCACTTCGCGAACGGCAGGACTTTCAAACCGAGCCGAACAATCGCCGCTGCCGAAGGGGGCATGAGGTATGGCGCTGCTCGGAAACATCCGGGTGTTCGTCCGGGTGGTCGAGCTCGGCAGCCTGTCGGCGGCCGGTCGTCACCTCCGCCTGTCGCCGGCGGTCGTGAGCCACCGCCTGCAGCAGCTCGAGAGCCATCTCGGCGCCCGTCTCCTCAACCGCACGACCCGCCAGGTCCAGCCGACCGAGCAGGGTCTGGTCTACTATCAGGCGTGTCAGGACGTGCTGGGCGCGCTCGAGCGCGCCGAGAGCGCGATCGCCGATGTCGGCGGCACACCGAGGGGCAGCCTCCGGATCACCGCCCCGCTCGGTTTCGGCCGCCGGATCCTGGCGCCGCTGCTGCCGGAGTTCCAGGCGCTGCATCCCGAGGTCGACGCGCGCCTTCGGCTCTCCGACCACCTGATCGACCTGCTGCAGGAGGCGGTCGACTGCGCGATCCGGATGGCGGTGCTCGCCAATTCGAGCCTGACCCAGCGCAAGATCGCCGATTGCCCGCGGATGCTCTGCGCAGCGCCCGCCTACCTCGAGGCGCACGGGCGCCCGGCCGCGCCCGAGGATCTGCTCGAGCACCGCTGCCTCCTGCTGCGCTTTGCCGGCTCGCAGCAGTTCCGCTGGACCCTCACCACGCCGGACGGGCCGGTCACGCTGCCGGTCGCGGGCCCGCTCGACGCCGACGATGGCGACGTCCTCACGACCTGGGCGCTGATGGGCCAGGGGATCGCGCTCAAGCCGCTCTGGGAGGTGGCAGGGCATCTGCGCGCCGGCCGGCTGGAGCCGGTGCTGCCCGATTTCCCGCCCGAGCCCGTGGTGCTCGCCGTGCTCTACCCGCACCGCCGCCTCCTGCCGGCCAAGATCAAGGCATTCGCCGACTTCATGGTCGAACACGGCCCCCGCGCGCTGGCCGAGTTGGACCAGCGGCAGGCGGGTTGACATTTGTATAGGCATATCATGTGACTGTATCGTTGACTTCGTTCGACGGTTTCGATTGGGACCACGGCCACTGGACCAAGTGCCAGCAGCACGGCGTCACCATCGAAGAGATCGAGACAGCGCTCCGGAGCGGAGCGTTGCTGATCATCCCGGTCACGAGGCGTCCGGATAGCGAGCAGCGATCGATGGCCACCGGCATGGTCGGCAGCGGCCGCCACATCTTCGTCGTGTTCACTGCGGCGACACGGGAGCCGGACATTTGCTGCGACCGATCAGGGCCCGGTACATGCACCAGAGGGAGATCGCCATCTATGACCAAGCGCGTGCCAGACTTCAGAACCGATGAAGAAGCCGAGGCCTTCCTCGAGCAGGATCTGAGTGAATACATCGATCCCGAGCACATGGTGCCGCTCCGCTACGAGATCCGGCCGAAGGGACGGTCGGTCAATCTGCACCTTTCGGAGGAGCTGCTGGGTGCGGTCAAAGCCCGCGCCAAGGAGGAAGGCATCCCCTATCAGCGCTTCATCCGGCTGGCGCTCGACCAAACTCTGGCGCGCGGGCTTGAACACGCCCGCGCGCGCTGACCAGTTCTACCCGCCGCCTCAGGCGTGCACGCCCTTGACGTACCAGTCCATCTTCTGCAGCTGCTCGTCGGAGGCGTGCTCGCCCGCGGCGATCACGACCTCGCCCGCCTGGTTGCTGACCGGGCCGTCGAACGGATGCAGCGTGCCGGCGATGATCCCAGCCTTGACCGCGTCCGCGGCCGCCGCGACGTCGGGCGGCACGTCGGGGCCGTAGGGCGCGATCACGACCATGCCTTCCTTCAGCCCGAGCCAGACGTTGTGGGTCTTCCAGGTGCCGTCCATCACCGCCTTGATCTCGCCGATGTAGTAGGGGCCCCAGTCGTCGACGATCGCGCTGAGCTGCGCCTTGGGCGCGAAGTTGTGCATGTCGGAGGACTGGCCGAAGGCATGCGCGCCCCGGTCCTCGGCGACCTGGAGCGCTGCCGGGCTGTCGGTATGCTGGGCGAGAATGTCGGCGCCCTGGTCGATCAGCGCCTTGGCGGCGTCCGCTTCCTTGCCGGGATCATACCAGCTGTTGACCCAGACCACCTTGATCTGGATGTCGGGCCGGTGCTTTTGGGCCGCGAGGGTGAAGGCGTTGATGCCCATGACGACCTCGGGGATCGGGAACGAGGCGATGTAGCCGACGACGCCGGACTTGGTCATCATGCCGCCGATCGTGCCGATCACCGCCCGGCCCTCGTAGAAGCGGGCGTTGTAGACGGCGAGGTTGGGCAAGGTCTGATAGCCGGTCGCGTGCTCGAACTTGATCTTCGGGAACTGCTTGGCGACCCGCACGCACGAGTTCATGAAGCCGAACGAGGTCGCGAAGATCAGGCTGTTGCCCGAGGTTGCGAGCTGGCGGATCACACGGTCGGCATCCGGCCCCTCGGCGACCTTCTCGACGAAGCTCGCGTCGACCTGGTCGCCGTAGTGCTCCGCGACCGCCTTGCGGCCGAGATCGTGCTGGTAGCTGTAGCCGAAATCGCCGACTGGCCCGACATAGACCCAGGCGCACTTGAGCGGCTCCGCAGCGAACCCGGGGCGCGCCAGCAGCATGGTGCTGGTGGCGGCGGTGCCGGCAAGGAAGCTGCGCCGCGACAGATCGAGTTTCATGGTTCTTGTCTCCCTGGCTATGGGGATCAGGTGGCGGGACGGAATGGCTTGCCGAGGCAGGCCGGCGCGTCGAGGCGGCCCTTCCAGGGTCCGCCGGCGATCGCCGCGAGCACGATGATGGTTGCCAGATAGGGCAGCATCGACATCACCTGGGCAGGGACGCCGAAGGTGCCGGCCCCCTGGGCGTAGAGCTGCAGGATCGTGACGCCGCCGAACAGATAGGCGCCGGCCAAGAGGCGCCAGGGCCGCCAGGAGGCGAACACCACCAGGGCGAGCGCGATCCAGCCGCGCCCGGCGGTCATCTGCTCGACCCACATCGGCGTGTAGGAGAGCGACAGGAAGGCGCCGCCGAGCCCGGCCATGGCGCCGCCGAACATGACGGCGAGGTAGCGCACCTTGATCACGTCGTAGCCGATCGAATGCGCCGAGACGTCGGATTCGCCGACCGCGCGCAGGATCATGCCGGCGCGGGTGCGCTTGAGGAACCAGGCGACGCCGATCGTCGCCGCGACCGAGAGGTAGACCAGCACGTCGTGGCCGAACAGCAAGGGGCCGACGATCGGCAGGTCGCTGAGGCCCGGGATGTGGAGCCGCGGCAGCTGGTCGACCGGGATGCCGACGAAGCCCGAGCCGAGCAGCGCCGAGAGGCCGATGCCGAAGATCGTGAGCGCCAGGCCCGTCGCGACCTGGTTCGCGAGCAGCGAGAGGGTCAGCGCGCCGAAGGCGAGCGCCATCAGCGTGCCGGCGAGCGCGGCGGTGACGATGCCGAGGGTGGCGCTGCCGGTGGTCACGGTGACCGCGAACGCGGTGACCGCGCCCGCCAGCATCATGCCCTCGATGCCGAGGTTGAGCACCCCCGACTTCTCGACCACGAGCTCGCCGAGCGCGGCGTAGACGAGCGGCGTCGCGGCGCTGATGATGGTGACCAGGACCAGGGCGGCGGCATCGAGGTTCATGCGGGCGCGACCTCCCGGCGCGGGGCGATCCTGCGGATGCGGTAGCGGGTCAGGAAATCGGTCGCCAGCAGGAAGAACAGCAGCAGGCCCTGGAACACGCCGGTCACCGCCTGGGGCAGGCCGACCTCGACCTGGGCGTTCTCGCCGCCGATGTAGGAGAGCGCCATCAACAGGCCGGAGAGGATGATGCCGAGCGGATGCAGGCGGCCGAGGAAGGCGACGATGATCGCGGTGAAGCCGTAGCCGGGCGTCAGGACCGGGATCAGCTGGCCGATCGGGCCGGCGACCTCGAACAGGCCGGCGAGGCCCGCGAGGCCGCCGCTGGTCAGCAGACAAAGCCAGATCATGCGGTTGCGATCGAAGCCCGCGTAGGCGGCGGCCGCCGGCGCCTGGCCGACCACGCGGAGCTCGAAGCCGATCACGGTCCGGGTCATCACGACCCAGGCGCCGACCGCGACCAGCAGCGCCACGGCCACGCCCAGATGCAGCCGGTGCCCTCGACGATCACCGGCAGGATCGCGGCGTCGGTCAGCATCCGGGTCTGCGGGAAGCCGAAGCCTTCGGGGTCCTTCCAGGGCCCATAGACCAGCGTGCTGAGGAACAGGGTCGCGACGTAGGTCAGCATCAGGCTGGTCAGGATCTCGTTGACGTCGAGCCGGGTCTTGAGGAACGCCGGGATCGCCGCGTAGGCCATGCCGCCGAGGATGCCGGCCACGCACATCAGCGGCAGGATCCAGGCCCCCTCCTCGCCCCAGAGCCAGAGCCCGATGCCGCCGCCCGCGATCGCACCCATCGTGAGCTGGCCCTCGGCGCCGATGTTCCAGACGTTGGCGCGAAAGCCCGCGGCCAGGCCGACCCCGATCAGGATCAGGGGCGAGGCCTTGAGGGCGAGCTCGGACAGGCCGTAGAAGCTGCTCACCGGCGAGATGAAGAAGTGGTAGAGCGAGAGCAGCGGGTCGTAGCCCATGAACAGGAAGATGAAGAAGCCCGCGACCACGGTCAGCGCCACCGCGAGCAGCGGCGTGACGTAGAGCAGCTGGCGGCTGACCTCGGGCCGCGCCTCGATCTTAAGCGACATGTTTTGCGACTCCCGCGGCGACGATTCCCGGGTCGTGGGGCGGCACGTGCTCGTCCATGCCATGCAGGCCGCCCATCAGGAGGCCGATCTCACCGAGCGAGGCATCCGCGGTCCTGAGCGTGCCGGACAGCACGCCGACATTGATCACCGCCAGACGATCGGTGATCGTCAGGAGCTCGTCCAGGTCCTGCGAGATCACCAGGACCGCGGCGCCGGCCTCGGCGAGGTTGAAGAGCGCCTGGTGGATCGCCGCGGCGGCGCCGGCATCGACGCCCCAGGTCGGCTGCGAGACCATCAGGACGCCCGGGTCCTGCAGGACCTCGCGGCCGACGATGAATTTTTGCAGGTTGCCGCCGGAGAGCGAGCGGGCAGCGACCGCCGAGCTCGGCGTCTTGACGTTGAACTCCTGGATGATCTTGGCGGCGAAGCTGCCGGCCGCGCGGCTCTGGATGAAGCCGCCGGCGGCCAGCTTCATGCGATGGCGGCCGCTCAGCACGGCGTTCTCGACCAGCGACATGTCGGGCACGGCGCCATGGCCGTTGCGCTCCTCGGGCACGCAGCACAAGCCCAGTCTGCGCCGTCCGCCGGCCCCGACCCGGCCGACCGGATGGTCGTCGATCCGGACCATCGCGGGGCTCGCGAGCAGGCCTCGCCCGAGATCGCCTGGAACAGCTCGTTCTGGCCGTTGCCGGCGACGCCCGCGATGCCGAAGATCTCGCCCTGGCGGACCTCGAACGAGATGTCCTTGAGCGTGGTCCCGAACGGCCCGGCGGCCGGCAGATCCAGGTTCTGGACGATCAGGCGCGGCGCGCCGCCGCCATTGCCGGCCCGCCTGGACAGCGTCCGGACCTCGGCGCCGATCATCAGCTGCGCCATGCTCTTGGCGGTCTCGGCCTTGGGGTTGCAGGTCGCGACCAGCTTGCCTCCGCGCAGGATCGTCGCCGAATCGCAGAGCGCTTTGATCTCGTCGAGCTTGTGGCTGATGTAGAGGATCGAGACCCCTTCTGCGGAAAGCTGGCGGAGCGTCTCGAACAGCCGCTCGACCTCCTGCGGGGTCAGGACCGAGGTCGGCTCGTCCATGATCAGGAGCTTCGGGCTCTGCAAGAGGCAGCGGACGATCTCGATCCGCTGGCGCTCGCCGACCGAGAGCGTGTGCACCTCGCGCGAGGGATCGAGCGGCAGGCCGTAGGCGTGCGAGACCTGCTCGATCTTCTTTGCCAGCGCCCGCATGTCGGTGACGTCGTCGACCCCGAGCGCGATGTTCTCGAGCACGGTCATCGCCTCGAACAGCGAGAAGTGCTGGAACACCATGCCGACGCCGAGCGCGCGGGCGGCGTGCGGATCGGCGACCCGGACCGGCTGGCCCTCCCAGAGCATGCTGCCCTCGTCGGCGTGCAGCACGCCATAGATGATCTTGACGATGGTCGACTTGCCGGCGCCGTTCTCGCCGAGCAGCGCGTGGACCTCGCCGGGCGCGACCTTGAAGCTCACCCGGTCGTTGGCGACCACGCCCGGGAAGCGCTTGGTGATCTCGCGCAGCTCGAGGCGCGGCGGCGAAGCGGAATGCGCGGGCTCGGTCATGCTGCCTCTCCGGGCGTCTGCGGTTCGCTGATCTGGGCCGGCCTCGCGAGCGCCAGCAGGAGCTCGGCCGCGGCCAGGGCTGCGATCACCTCCGGCCGCTTGTCGCGCAGCTGACCGCCGATCGGGCAGACCAGGCGCGCGATCTGGGCATCGCTGAGGCCGAGCTCGCGCCAGCCGCGCTCGAAGCGGATGCGCTTGGTGCGCGAGCCGATCAGCCCGAGGTAGGCGAAGTCGCCGCGTCTCAGGATCGCCTCGCAGATCTCGAAGTCGAGGCCGTGGCTGTGGGTCATCACGAACCAGGCGCTGCCCGCCGGCGCCGCCCGGATCTCGGTCAGCGGCTTTTCGGTCACGAGGACCTCGGGCCCCTCGGGCGGCGGGCTCGGGAACGCGTCCGGCCGGCCGTCGATCCAGCGCAGCCGGAGCGGCAGGGGGGCGAGCGCCCGGGCGAGCGCCTTGCCGACATGGCCGGCGCCGAACAGCATGACGAGCGGCCAGCCCGCCCGCTCGGCCGCGGCCGCCGATTCGAGCTCGGCAAGCTCGGCGGCCCCGGCGCGCGCCAGGCTGAGGGTGACGTGGCCGCCGCAGCACTGGCCGACCGCCGGCCCGAGCGGCACCTCGAGCACCGCTTTGGCCTGATCGCCCGTCAGCAGTTCGCGGGCGCGAGCAATCGCGTCCCACTCGAGCCGGCCGCCGCCGATCGTGCCGTGCACGGCGCCGGCCGTGACCAGCATGCTGACGCCCGCCTCGCGCGGCGTCGAGCCCTTGGCGAGCGCCACCCGCACCAGGACCACGGGCTCCTGCTCGGCGAGCAGCCGGCGAAGGATCGTGACCAAAGCGGTCATCCGGCAGCTCGCTCCTTGAGGTGCTCGATCGTGGTCAGGACCGCCTCGGGCGTGGCCGGCGGGTCGAGGCGCGGACAGAGCCGGTAGCCCTGGGTGCTCGCGATCGCATCCGAGAGCGCGTGCAGGACCGAGATCGCGAGCATCAAGGGCGGCTCGCCGACCGCCTTGGACTTGAAGATCGTGTCCTCGCGGTTTTCGGTATTTTCCAGCAGGCGGACGTTGAAGATGCTGCGGCCGGTCGGAGCAGGCCGGGATCTTGTAGGTGCTGGGGGCGTGGGTGCGAAGCCGGCCCTCGCGGTCCCACCACAGCTCCTCGGTGGTCAGCCAGCCCATGCCCTGGACGAAGCCGCCCTCGATCTGGCCGATGTCGAGCGCCGGGTTCAGGGAGCGCCCGACCTCGTGCAGGATGTCGACTCTCTCCACTTTGTACTCGCCGGTCAGCGTGTCGACCGCGACCTCGCTGACCGCCGCCCCATAGGCGAAGTAATAGAAAGGCCGGCCGCGGCCGCTCGCCCGGTCCCAATGGATTTTTGGGGTCTTGTAGAAGCCGGTCGAGGACAACGAGACGCGGCCGAGATAGGCCTGCCAGATCAGCTCGCGGAACAGGATCTCCTGGTTGCCGACCCGGACGCGCCCGGGCAGGAACTCGATCTGCTCCGAGGGCACGCCCCAGTGCTCGGCGGCGAACGCGACCAGGCGCCCCTTGATCGTGCGCGCGGCCGCCTGGGCGGCCTTGCCGTTGAGATCGGAGCCGGAGGACGCGGCGGTCGCCGAGGTGTTCGGGACTTTGGCGGTGGTGGTCGCGGTGATCCGCACCTGGTCGACGTCGACCTGGAACTCCTCGGCCACCACCTGGGCGACCTTGGTGTAGAGGCCCTGGCCCATCTCGGTGCCGCCGTGGTTCAGATGGATGGAGCCGTCGGTGTAGACGTGGACCAGGGCGCCCGCCTGGTTGTACTGGGTCGCGGTGAACGAGATCCCGAACTTGACCGGGGTCAGCGCCAGGCCGCGCTTGATCACCTGGCTCCTGGCGTTCTGCTCGCGGATCGCCTGCGCGGCGGCCCCAGTAGTCGGCGCTCTGCTCGAGCTCGGCCACGATCTCGGCGATGACGTTGTCCTCGACCGTCTGGTGGTAGGGCGTGACGTTGCGCGGGCCCTCGCCATAGAAGTTCTTTTTCCGGACTTCGAGCGGGTCCTTGCCCAGGGCGTAGGCGATCTCCTCGATCAGGCGCTCGCCCGCGACCATGCCCTGGGGGCCGCCGAAGCCGCGAAACGCGGTGTTCGAGACCGTGTTCGTCTTGAGCGGCAGCGAGCGCAGGTGCACGTTCTCGTAGTAATAGCAGTTGTCGGCGTGGAACAGCGCCCGGTCGGTCACCGGGCCGGACAGGTCGGCGGAATAGCCGCAGCGCGCGGCGTAGGTGATGTCGACGCCCCGGATCCGGCCGTCGTCGTCGAAGCCGACGGTGTAGTCGGCAACGAAGTCGTGGCGCTTGCCGGTGATCACCATGTCGTCGTCGCGATCGGGCCGGATTTTGGCCGCGCGACCGGTCTTCTTGGCGACGATCGCCGCGACGCAGGCGAACAGGTTGCCTTGCGTCTCCTTGCCGCCGAAGGCGCCGCCCATGCGCCGGCACTCGACCGTGACGGCGTTGTTGGGCACGCCCAGCACGAGCGCCACCATGTGCTGGATCTCGCTCGGGTGCTGGGTCGAGGTGAGGACCGTGACCTCGTCGTCCTCGCCCGGGATCGCCATCGCGATCTGGCCCTCGAGGTAGAAGTGGTCCTGGCCGCCGATCGCCATTTTTCCGGTGATCCGATGCGGGGCCTTGGCGAGCGCCGCCTTCGCGTCGCCGCGCTGCAGGGTCAGCGGATCGGTCACGAGCTTGCCATCGGGCCCAGCCGCCTCGACGTCGAGCAGCGCGGGCAGGTCCTCGTACTCGACGACCGCGAGCCGGGCCGCACGCCTCGCCTGGTCGCGGGTCTCGGCGGCGACCGCGAACAGCGGCTGGCCGGCGTACTCGACCACGCCGGTCGCGAGCAGCGGCTCGTCGTGGCGGTGGGTCGGGCTCACGTCGTTCACGCCCGGCACGTCGTCGGCGGTCAGGACCAGCACGACGCCTGGCGCCTTGCGCACGGGCTCGAGATCGAGGCGCTTGATGCGGGCGTGCGCGTGCGTGCTGATGCCGAGGTAGACGTGCAGCAGGCCTGCGGGCGGCGTCACGTCGTCGATGTAGGTGGCGCTGCCGCTGACGTGCTTCCAGGCGCTGTCGTGGCGGCGCGGCTGGTGAGCGCCGCCATCGATCCGCTCGGCGATCAGGGGCTCAGGCATGGGCGAGTCTCCGGTCGCCGACCAGCCGGGTCTCGGCCGCGTCGTCCGTGGTCTCGATGAACAGGCGGCGCAAGAGATTGGCCGCGACCTTGGCGCGATAGCCGGCACTCGCCCGCCAGTCGGTGATCGGCGTGAAGTCCTCAGGCAGCGCCGCCATGGCCGCCTCGAGCGTGGCCTCGTTCCAGGGCTGGCCGGTCAACGCCGCCTCGGCCCTGGGTGCACGCCTGGGGGTCGCCGCCATGCCGCCATAGGCGATCCGCGCGGCCACGACCTTGCCGCCTTCGAGGGTGAGCGCGAAGGCGCCGAGCACCGCCGAGATGTCCTGATCGAAGCGCTTGGCGATCTTGTAGGCGCGAAAGCGGACGCCCGGGGCGGGCTTCGGCAGGAGGATCGTCTCGACGAACTCGGATGGCCTGCGGTCCTGCTTGCCATAGTCGATGAAGAAGTCCTCGAGCGGCATTTGCCGGCGTTCCTGCCCCTTCCGGAGCACAAGGCGGGCGCCGAGCGCGATCAGCATCGGCGGGCTGTCGCCGATCGGCGAGCCGTTGGCGATGTTGCCGCCGATCGTGCCGACGTTGCGCACCTGCTCGCCGCCGAGCCGGCGGAAGACCTCGCCGATGTCGGGATAGAGCCTGGCGAGAGCCGGCATGGCATCGGTGTAGGTGACGCCCGCCCCGATCGCGAGCGCATCGCCCGTGTCCTCGATCGTCTGCAGCTCACGGACGCGGCCGATGTCGATCACCCGGTCGAGCACGCGCAGCTCCTTGGTGACCCACAAGCCGACGTCGGTCGCGCCGGCGACGATCCGCGCGTTGGGGTGCTCGAGCAGGAGATCGGCCAGCGCCTCGACGGTCGCCGGGGCATGGAACTGGCGCCCGGCGTCGCCGACCGTGACGGTCGCCTGGTCCTGCAGAGCCTCGAGGCGGGCGAGCGTGTCCGGCCGCCCGGCCGCGAGGCGGTCCGGCTCGCCCCGGCTCAGCTGCAGCATCCGCTGCGCGGCCGCGACGATCGGCGCATAGCCGGTGCAGCGGCAGAGGTTGCCGGCGAGCGCGTCGTCGACCCGCTCCGGGCGACAGCGAGGTGGTGCCGTGGTCGGCCTTGGGGTCGTTCTCGTAGAGCGCGAACAGCGACATCACGAAGCCCGGCGTGCAGAAGCCGCACTGCGCGCCGTGGCACTCGACCATCGCCTGCTGCACCGGGTGCGGCGCGCCGTCCGGGCCGGCGAGGTCCTCGACCGTGACCAGCTGGCAGCCGTCGAGCTGGCCCAGGAAGCGGATGCAGGCGTTGACCGCCTGGTAGCGGATGCGGCCGTCCGAGAGCCTCCCGATCGCGACCGTGCAGGCGCCGCAGTCGCCCTCGTTGCAGCCCTCCTTGGTGCCGGTCCGCCGCTCGACCAGACGCAGCCAGTCGAGCACGGTCATGGTCGGGTCGACCCGATCGAGCTGCCGCAGCTCCTGGCCGAGAAGAAATCGGACCTGTTGGCGCATGGACTTGCCTCTTCCTCAGCTGCCACGATAGGTCGAATAGCCGAACGGCGAAATGAGAAGTGGCACATGATAGTGCCGGGCGGCGTCGGCGACCCCGAAGCGGATCGGCACGAGGTCGAGGAAGGCGGGCTCGGGCAGGGCCACCCTGCGGGCGCGGAAGTAGTCGCCGACGTGGAACCTCAGCTCGTACACGCCGGGACTGAGCTCCGGGCCTTGGAGCAGCGGTGCCGGCGCGCGGCCATCGGCATTGGTCGCGACCCGCGCGAGGCGCACTTGCCGCTCGCCGTGGAGGCGGAACAGCTCGACCGCGATCCCGGCACCCGGCTCGCCGCTCATCGTGTCGAGCACGTGGGTCGTGAGCCGGCCCGAAGCTCCTCCCGCAGCAGTGGTCATGACATCCAGGCCCCCCGGCGAGGTGTTGGCTCACCTCGCATGTCCTTCCCGTTCATCTCTAAGCCCCGTTGCCGAGCGCGCAAATAGCCGCGATGCGGAAGCATCTTCAAAAAAATCCGAACGGCGCCGGCGGCCAAGGTAGGCTAAGCTCCGCGCTCGATCGCCCGTCCCGGGCGTCGAGGGCAAGATTCGAGCCGATGAGCGAGCCGACCGGACCCCGGGCATCCCAGCCCAGCATAGCGCAGCCCAGCGTCATGGCGCGCGATGTCTTCGTCACGACCTTCGGGGGCGTGTTCGAGCATTCGCCCTGGATCGCCGAGGCGGCGTTCGAGCGCGGCCTGCCGGCGGATGCCGACCGCGCGGAGGGGCTGCATCGGGCGCTCTGCGCGGTCCTGCGCGACGCCTCGGCCGAGGCGCAGCGGGCGCTGATCGCGGCCCATCCCGATCTCGCCGGCCGCCTGGCGCGCGCCGGCCGGCTGACCGTCGAATTCGAGCAGCGAGCAGGCGGGCGCCGGCCTCGACCGGCTGACCGATCAGGAGCGCGCCCGCTTCATGGCGCTGAACGACGCCTATCAGGCGCGTTTCGGTTTTCCGTTCGTGATGGCGGTCAAGGGTCGGAGCAAGGCCGAGATCCTGGCGGCGTTCGAGCGCCGGCTGGAGAACGATGCCGCCGCCGAGCAGGCGACCGCGCTCGCCGAGATCGAGCGGATCGCGCTGCTGCGCCTCATGGATATGCTACCGTCAGGGGAGCTGCTGCCATGACTGAACTCGCCCACGGTCCCGCGCTGATGGCCCGCCTCGAGGCGTTGGCGACCTTCAGCGACGATCCGGACCGGCTCACCCGCCTCTATCTGTCGCCGGCGCATCGCCTGGCCATGGACCAGGTCACGGCCTGGATGCGGGCGGCCGGCATGACCGCCCGGACCGACGCGGTCGGCAACGTCGTCGGCCGCTACGAAGGGCGCCGCCAGGACGCGCCGGCCGTGCTGGTCGGCTCGCACATCGACACCGTCGTCGACGCCGGCAAGTACGATGGCAACCTCGGCGTGCTCGCCGGCATCGCCGCGGTCGAGGCGCTGAACCGGGAGGGCCTGCGCCTGCCCGCCGCGATCGAGGTGATCGCGTTCGGCGACGAGGAGGGGGTGCGGTTCCCGACCGCGCTGATCGGCTCGCGCGCGGTGGCCGGCACCCTCGACCCGAACCTGCTCGATGCTCGCGACCGCGATGGCATGGCCGTGCGCGAGGCGCTCGCCGCGGTCGGCTGTGATGCCAGGGACTACGCGAGCTGTGCCCGCCGGCGGGAGGACGTGCTCGCCTATCTGGAGGTCCACATCGAGCAGGGACCCGTGCTCGAGGCCGAGGGCCTGCCGGTCGGCGTGGTCACCGCGATCAATGGCGCGACGCGCGCCCGGATCGCCCTCGAGGGCGAGGCTGGCCATGCCGGCACCGTGCCGATGGCGCTGCGCCGCGATGCGCTGGCCGCGGCCGCCGAGATGGTGCTCGTGGTCGAGCGCGAGGGTGTGGCGACGGCCGATCTGGTCGCGACCGTCGGTCAGATCGAGGTGCGGCCCGGGTCGGCCAACGTCGTGCCAGGTGAGGCGCGGTTCACGATCGACGTCCGTGCGCCTGCGGATGCGACCCGGCAGGCGGCGCTCGCGGTGCTCGAGGCGAGCTTCGCCGCGATCGCCGAGCGGCGGCGCGTCGAGATCACGATGGAGCGCTTCCACGATGCGCCCGCGGTGACCTGCGACCCGGGGCTGATCCAGGCGCTCGCCGCGGCGGTCGAGCGCCTCGGCGTCACGCCGCGGCTGTTGCCGAGCGGCGCCGGGCATGACGCGATCGCGCTGGCGGCGCTCTGCCCGGTCGCCATGCTGTTCGTGCGCTGCCAGGGCGGCATCAGCCACAATCCGGCGGAGGCGATCGGCGTCGAGGATGCCGACCTCGCCGTCCGCGTGCTGCTCGACGTTCTTCGCCACTTCGAGGCGCCGGCGTGACCGGGACGTCTCCACCCAAACGGCTCTGGCTCGCAGATCCGCTCGCGATCCTCGCCGAGGGCGATGCGGCGGGTGGCCTCGTGGTCGAGGGCGGCCGGATCATCGAGCTGGTGGCATCCGGCCGCCAGCCGCAAACCCCGGACACGACGCGCTTCGACGCCTCGGCCCACGTCGTCCTGCCGGGCCTGATCAACAGCCACCACCACTTCTACCAGACGCTCACGCGCGCCTGCCGGCCGGCGCTCGACAAGCCGCTGTTCCCCTGGCTGGAAGCGCTCTATCCGATCTGGGCGCGGTTGAGACCCGAGCATTTGCGCCTGGCGGTGCGCACAGCGCTTGCCGAGCTGCTGCTGTCCGGCACCACCACCACGAGCGATCACCACTACGTCTTTCCCAGGGGGCTCGAGGACGCGATCGACCTCGAGGTCGAGGAGGCGCGCCGTCTCGGTCTCCGCGTCGTCCTGACCCGCGGCTCGATGAGCCTCTCGCGCGACCAGGGCGGCCTGCCGCCCCGCCAGGTGGTGCAGTCCGAGGAGACGATCCTGGCCGATTGCGAGCGCCTGATCGGCCGCTATCACGAAGCTGGCGCCGGCGCCATGGTCCAGATCGCGCTCGCCCCCTGCTCGCCGTTCTCGGTGACCGAGAGCCTGATGCGCGCGAGTGCCGCGCTCGCCGCGCGCCATCAGGTCCGGCTGCACACCCATCTCGCCGAGACCGAGGACGAGCAGGCCTGGTGCCGCGAGCGCTTCGGCTGCCGCCCGCTCGACTATCTGGAGCGGCTCGGCTGGCTCGACAGCCGTGTCTGGCTGGCGCATGGCATCTGGTTCGACGAGCGTGAGATCCTGCGCCTCGGGCGCGCCGGGGTCGCGGTCAGCCATTGCCCGACCTCCAACATGATCCTCGCCTCGGGCTGCTGCCCGGTGCCCGACCTCGAGCGCGCCGGCGCCCCCGTCGGCCTCGGGGTCGACGGCTCGGCCAGCAACGATGCCTCGAACCTGATCGAGGAGGTGCGCCACGCTTTCCTGCTCCAGCGCCTGCGGCATGGTGCGGATAAAATCTCGCATCGGGACGCGCTGCGCTGGGCGACCGTGGGCTCGGCCGGCTGCCTCGGCCGGCCCGACCTCGGCCGGATCGCACCGGGCCTCGAGGCCGACCTCGCGCTGTTCCGCCTCGACGAGCTGCGCTTCTCCGGCGCCGGCGACCCGCTCGCAGCACTCATCCTGTGCGGGGCCAGCCGCGCCGACCGGGTGATGGTGCAGGGCCGTTGGCTGGTCGAGGACGGCCAGATCCCGGGTCTCGACATCGACCAGCTGCGCGCGGCCCACGGCGCCGCCGCACGCCAGTTGCAGAGCTGACGACAACCCCTGGGGACGATCCGCCATGGCTGATGCTGCCGAGACCATCACCCGCTACCTGGCGAGCCAGCGGGACGCCGAGCAGCGCTTTCTTACCGAGCTGGTCCGGGTGCCATCCGACAATCCGCCCGGCGACTGCGCCCGCCATGCCGAGCGCGCGGCCGCGCTGCTCGAGGACCTCGGTCTCGCGGTCGAGCGCCATCCGGTGCCGGACGCGCTGGTCCGTGAACATGGCATGGTCTCGGCGACCAACCTCGTGGTCCGCCGCCGCTTCGGCGATGGGCCGGTGATCGCGCTCAATGCGCATGGCGACGTCGTGCCGCCGGGCGAGGGCTGGAGCCGCGATCCGTATGGCGCCGAGGTCGAGGGCGGCTGGATGTACGGCCGCGGCGTCGCGGTCTCGAAGTCCGACTTTGCGACCTACGCCTTCGCGCTGCTGGCGCTCGAGGCGAGCGGCGCCCGGCTTGGCGGCACGGTCGAGCTGCATCTCACCTACGACGAGGAGGCGGGCGGCGAGATCGGTCCCAAGTGGCTGCTTGACGAGGGCATCAGCAGGCCCGACTGCGCGCTCGGCGCGGGCTTTGCCTATGCGGTGGTCAACGCCCACAACGGCTGCCTGCACCTCGAGGTCGAGGTGCGCGGCCGCTCGGCGCACGCCGCCATGCCGTTCACCGGCATCGACGCGCTCGAAGCGGCGAACCACGTGCTGAGCGCGCTCTATGCCTGGCGCAAGGGCTTGTCCGCGCGGGTCTCGAGGGTCCCGGGCATCGGCTCGCCGCAGCTCACGGTCGGGCTGATCCAGGGCGGCATCAACACCAACGTCGTGCCCGATCGGATCACCTTCCGGCTCGACCGGCGGATGATCCCGGAGGAGACGCCGGAGGACGTCGAAGCCGAGCTCAGGCGACTGATCGAAGGGGCGGCGCGCGCGTTCCCGCAGGCGCGGGTCGAGATCCGCCGCATCCTTTTGGCCGAGCCGCTGAAACCGCTCCCGGGCAGCGAGCGCCTTTGCGAGGTCGTCTGCCGTCACGCCAGCCGGATCATGGGCGAGCCGGTCGCGGCCAAAGGCGTGCCGCTCTACACCGATGCCCGCCACTATGCCGCCGCCGGCGTGCCGATCGTCCTTTACGGCGCCGGACCGCACACGATCGAGGAGGCGAACGCGCACCGCGCCGACGAGCGCCTGCCGCTCGCCGACCTCTTCAAGGCGACCGAGGTGGTCGCGCACAGCCTGCTCTCGCTGCTCGGCGGCGATTGATCCGGGCGCCTGCTCGGCCCGGTCGCAGGTGAGTCGATCCGAGCGCCGCCCTTCTCGATATGGGGCGCGGGCGCGGCTCGGTATGGGCGCGCGGCGCCTGGCGTTCACGGCGACAGCGGCCGGACCACGCCCGGCGCCGAGAGCAGCCTTCTCCGCCCGCCGTTCGGTTAACCATTTCTCAACGATTTGCGGCCACTGTGCTCGACGGTCCATGAGATCCTGGGAATCCGCCCGCCCGCGAGACCAGGCACTACGGATTGCCACGGTCGGCGGGCCAGGCGAAGGACGAGTGAACGGTCAAGAGGTTGAGCTTCGGTGAAGATCTCGTCGATGATGATGATCGGGCGTCCGTGGTCTGAAGGCGGGCGTTTGTCACCGGCGGGAGAGGGGTTGGCCGGGTCGCAAGCGGGCAGGTCTGCGGCGCCGGTCGAGGGAGGTGTTGGTGCCTCGAGAGAAGGGACGCGGCCTGGCGGCGGCTGCGTCGGTCGAAGGCCAGCGCGCCGCTTGCGGATTGATGCTGTCGAGCTGAGGGCGGCTTGGCGGGTCGCGGCTTTTCTGGCAGATAGGGGCGGCTTTCGAGCCGGGCCCCGGTCGTGGGGTCCGGGCGGGGATGGCCTGGAGCCTGCATGAGTGGCGTTGACGCCGTCGGCCCGGATGGCAAGTTGGACGGCCCGTCGGACTTCATCCGCGACATCGTGCGCGCGGAACGTGCGGCCGGGCGCAGCGATGCCGTCGTCACCCGTTTCCCGCCGGAGCCCAACGGCTATCTCCATATCGGCCATGCCAAGTCGATCTGCCTGAACTTCGGCGTCGCGGCAGAGTTCGGCGGCCGCTGCAACCTCCGCTTCGACGACACCAACCCGGTCAAGGAGGAGCACGAGTTCATCGAAGCGATCGAGCGCGACGTGCGCTGGCTCGGCTTCGACTGGGGCGAGCGGGCTCATTTCGCCTCGGACTACTTCGGTCAGCTGTACGCGTGGGCGGAGCATCTGATCGGGCAGGGCGATGCCTATGTCGACGACCTGTCCGCCGAGGAGATCCGGGCGTATCGGGGCACGCTGACCGAGCCCGGGCGCAACAGCCCCTATCGCGACCGGCCGGCCGCCGAAAGCCTCGAGCTGTTCCGCCGCATGCGCGCGGGCGAGTTTCCGGAGGGCGCCCGGGTGCTGCGCGCCAAGATCGACATGAGCTCGGGCAACATCAACCTTCGCGATCCGGTCATCTACCGCATCCGCTACGCCCACCATCCGCGCACCGGCGACGACTGGTGCATCTACCCGACCTACGACTTCGCGCACGGCCAGTCGGATGCGATCGAGCACGTCACCCATTCGCTCTGCACGCTCGAGTTCGAGGACCACCGGCCGCTGTATGATTGGCTGATCGAGCACCTGCCGGTGCCCTCGCGGCCGCGGCAGTACGAGTTCGCGCGCCTCAACCTCTCCCACACCGTGCTCTCCAAGCGGCGGCTCGTGCAGCTGGTGCGGGACGGCCATGTCGGAGGCTGGGACGACCCGCGCATGCCGACGCTCGCGGGCCTCCGCCGGCGCGGCATCCCACCGGCCGCGCTCCGCGACTTCATCGGCCGGGTCGGGGTCGCGAGGAGCGACAATCTGGTCGAGGTGGCGCTGCTCGAGCATTGTGTGCGCGAGCTCCTCAACCGGACCGCCCTGCGCCGGATGGCGGTGTTGCGCCCGCTCAAGGTCGTGATCACCAACTATCCGGACGGCCGGACCGAAGCGTTCGAGGCGGTCAACAATCCGGAAGATCCGGCGGCCGGTGTTCGACCGGTGCGGTTCGCGCGCGAAATCTACATCGAGCGCGACGACTTCATGGAGGACCCGCCCAAGAAGTTTTTCCGGTTGGCGCCCGGCCGCGAGGTGCGATTGCGCTACGCCTATCTGATCACCTGCCGGGACGTCATCAAGGACGCCGCCGGCGAGGTGGTCGAGCTCCGCTGCAGCTACGACCCGGCGACCCGGGGTGGCGATGCCCCCGATGGCCGCAAGGTCAAGGCGACCCTGCATTGGGTTGCGGCGACGGACGCCTTGCCGGCCGAGGTCCGGCTGTATGAGCATCTGTTCGCGCGGCCGGACCCGGGCGCGGACGGTGATTTTCTCGAGGATCTGAACCCCGCCTCGCTCGAAGTGTTGAAGGACTGCCGGGTCGAGCCGGCGCTTGCCGAGGCGGTCGCGGGCGAGGCGCTGCAGTTCGAGCGCCAGGGCTATTTCTGCCTCGATCCCGATGCGACGTCGGGCCGGCTGGTCTTCAACCGCACGGTCGGCCTGCGCGATAGCTGGGCCCGGATCCAGCAGAAGAGCGCCGCATCCTGAGCCCTGGGTCGCGGTCGGCGAGGCCTGACAGACCGTGCAACTGGCCGGCAAGCCCGCCTGACCGTCCTCTGGCATCGGTCGGCCGCGCTCGCTATCTGATGGCGAGCAGCGCGCAACTGACGCCGGAGGGGAGCATGACGGGCCTGCACGACCAGAGGATCGCGCCTGGCGCGGTCGGGCTCAGCGTCCCCGATCTCGCCCGCTCGCTCGATTTTTATCGGGATGGGATCGGGCTGGAGGTCCTCAACGTGGGCGGCGGTCGGGCCGACCTCGGCGTCGGCGGCCGGCGCCTGCTGGCGCTCGAGGAGCGGCGGGGCGCGAAAAGGGACTTCGAGGCCGCCGATCTTTTTCATTTTGCGCTCCTGCTGCCGTCGCGGGCGGCGCTCGGACAGCAGCTCCAGCATCTGATCGAGGCGGGCGTGGCGCTGACCGGCGCCTCCGACCACCACGTCAGCGAGGCGCTCTACCTGGACGACCCCGACGGCCATGGCATCGAGCTCTACCGCGACCGGCCGCGCGAGGGCTGGCTGGTCGACGGCCGCATCAAGCTGATCACCGAGCGCCTCGATCACGAGGGCGTGCTCGCCGCCGGCCGTGACGCGGAAGAATGGGACGGGCTCGACCCCGGCACGGTCATGGGCCACGTCCATCTGCAGACGCACGACCTGCCGGCCGCGCAGCGCTGGTACGTCGAGCGCCTCGGGTTTGATGTGACCTACGTGATGTCGCAGGCGACCTTCATGTCGATCGGCGGCTACCACCACCACCTCGCGGTCAACGTCTGGGGCAAGAAGCGCAAGCCGGCGGCGCCCGCGGCCGGCGGCATCGGTCTGCTCTGGTACGAGCTGCGCGTGCCCGAGGCCGCGCTCGCCGACCTGGCCCAGACGCTGCCCGACGCGCGCCGCGCCGACGGCACGCTGACCGCGACCGATCCCGACGGCATCCCGATCCGTCTCGTGCTATAGCTCCGGTCAGCGAGCGAGGGAGCGGGAGCCATGAAGTACGTGTTGTCGTGGTGGGAGCGGTCGCAGGGTTCGCCGGCCGGGTACGAGGCGGCGCAAAAGCGCGTGCTCGAGCTGTTCCTGCCCTGGGAGAAGCCCGCGAGCCTGAACATCCACCAGTTCGTCATTCGGGTCGGCGAGTGGGGCGGCTACATGGTGCTGGAGACCGACGACATGGCCGCGATCCACAAGCTGACCACGATCCTCGCGGTGTTCCAGTTCCGGCTCGAGCCGGTGATCGACGTGATGGACGCGGTTGCGGCCGAGGCCGAGGCGATCAAATGGCGGGATTCGATCCGCGTGAAATCGCCGCCGTTTGCCGGCGGATCGTCTGAGCCGATCGGCTCCAGGGGCTCGGAGCGGCCGCGCCTGGGGCGCGGCCGTCTCGACCGGGCGCCCGCCCAGCGGACCGCGTTCGCGATCACCTGCTGAACCAGCGGCTGGTGGTAGGTCGGGTAGGTCTCGTGCCCGGGCCGAAAATAGAAAACACGGCCGGCGCCGCGGTGGAAGCAGCAGCCGCTCCGGAACACTTCGCCGCCCTGGAACCAGCTCAGGAAAACCAGCTCGTCGGGCGGCGGGATGTCGAAATGCTCGCCGTACATCTCCTCGGGCTCGAGCTCGATCCGCTCCGGCAGGCCGGCGGCGATCGGATGGCCGGGGGCGACCACCCAGAGCCGCTCGCGCTCGTCCGCGACCCGCCACTTGAGATCGCAGCTGGTGCCCATCAGGCGCTTGAAGATCTTGGAGAAATGGGCGGAGTGCAGTGCGATCAGGCCCATGCCCTGAAGGACGCGCGCCTGGACCCGGTCGACGACGGCGTCCTGGACCTCGGCGTGCGCCTGATGGCCCCACCAGAGCAGCACGTCGGTTTCTTCGAGCACGGCGCCGCCGAGACCGTGTTCGGGCTCGTCCAGCGTCGCCGTCCGCACGACATGGCCGGCCTCGCGTAGCGGCCCCGCCAGCGCTTCGTGGATACCGTCGGGATAGATCCGGCCGACCGCGGGGTTCGAGCGCTCGTGGCGGAACTCGTTCCAGACCGTGATCCGAAGGCCGGTCATGGCTTTGCCTCCTCGAGCATGTCTGCGATCGCGACCGGCCGGCCGTCCTCCTTCGCCGAGCGGATCGCGGCGAACATCAGGGCGAGGCTCTTGAGGTTGTCAGCGGCGCTGCTGAGCGCCGGAGGCGCCTTGCCGCTCTCGATCCAGCGGGCGAAGGCCGCGAGCGCGCCGGCCCGGTCCTTCCGGGGCATTTCGGGGAGCTTCGCCGTTTCCGGCCGGCGACCGGACTTGTGAAGAATCAGGCGGTCGAGCTTCTCGCGCTGCTCGAAGGCGCCGCGGAACGTGAACTCGATCGTGCCGGTCGTGCCATCGAGCCGCCAGTGGCCGCCATAGGGCGTCGCGGGCCCGCGCGAGATCCAGCTGCCGCGGTAGCTGACCAGCGTGCCTTTGGCGAGGCGGATCGTGGCGATCGCCGCCGGCCGACCCTTGAAGGGGGCGCCGGGCTCGCTCCAGCTCTGGCAGCTGACCAGCGTGGGCTCGTCGTCCAGTACGTAGCGGAGCGTGTCGAAGTGGTGGATCGCCATGTCGCTCAAGAGCGGCTCTTCCAGGAAAAAATAGCGATAGCCGGTGCCGTAGTCGAAGTGGAAGTCGAGGTAGCAGGCGACCGGCTGGCCGATCGCGTGCTCGGCGAGCAGCCTGCGGGCGAGCTCCGGGGCCGGGAACCAGCGGTAGTTCTGGTTGACCATCAGCACGCGGCCACGGGCGTGGGCGAGATCGACCAGACGCCGCGCTTGCGCGAGCGTCTCGGTGAACGGCTTCTCGACCAGCGCGTGGAGGCCCGCCTCGAGCACCTGGCGCGCGACCGCGGCGTGTGCCGCGAGCGGCACGACGACCAGCGCCGCATCGGCCGGCACGGCGGCCTGCGCCTCTTCCAGCGTCGCGAAGACACGGGCCGGCGGCAGCTCCAGCTCCTGGATCGCCTGCGCCCGTGCGGCCGAGTCGATCTCGACCCAGGCGACCGGCTCGATGCCGGGTGTCCCCCGGGTCACCTCCTGCACCCAGTTGCGGCCCCAGCCGCCGAGGCCGAGCTGGATCAGTCGCAAGGTCATGGCGTCTCGTCGTCCGAAAGTGGGTAGTCAGGTCTTCACCCGCGCCATCAGGGGGTCGTAGAGCGGCCTGAGATGCAGCGTCGCCGGCACGCGTTCGGTCGCGACCTCGAGCTCGTAGCGACCGGACCGGAGCCACTCGGTATCGACGCCCGCGGGATCGCGGACGTAGCCGTAGCCGATCGCCTGGCCGACCGTATAGCCGAAGCCGCCCGAGGTCAGCCAGCCGACCCGCACGCCATCGCGATAGATGGTCTCGCGGCCGAGCAGGACCACCCCCGGCTGGTCGACGGTGAAGCCGGCGAGCCGCTTTTTCAGGCCCTCCTGGCGCTGGCGCGACAGCGCGTCGCGGCCGAGGAACGGCTGCCCGCTCGCGAGCTTGACGGCAAAGCCGAGGCCCGCCTCGAGCGGCGTGTGGTCGGGCCCGATGTCGGCGCCCCAGGCGCGATAGCCTTTTTCCAGACGAAGGGATTCGATCGCCCGATAGCCGGCGAGCGCGAGGCCGAGCGGCTGGCCCGCGAGGGTCAGGGCGTCGAAGACCGTCTGCGCGTACTCGCTCGGCACGTGCAGCTCCCATCCGAGCTCGCCGACGTAGGTCACGCGCAGCGCCCGCACCGGCGCACCCGCGATCCGGATTTTCCGAACATTGCCGAACGGAAGGCCGTCGTTGGAGACATCATCCTCCGTGACCTGCTGCAGCAGATCGCGGGCGCGCGGGCCCATCAGCGGCAGCACGGCGAAGGCCGAGGTCACGTCCAGCAGGCGCGCGTCGGCGCCGTCCGGGATGTGGCGCTCGATCCAGCTGAAGTCGTGGGTCGCAAAGCCGGTGCCGGTCACGATGTAGTAGGCGTCGTCGGCAAGGCGCGTGACCGTGAGGTCGCATTCGATGCCGCCACGTCCGTTCAGCATCTGGGTATAGACGACGCGGCCCGGCGACTGAGACACATCGTTGGCGCAGATCCAGGCGAGCGCGCGCTCGGCGTCGCGGCCGACGAGCAGGAATTTGGCGAACGAGCTGGCATCGAACAGGGCGACCCGCTCGCGGCAGGCCTGGTGCTCCAGGCCGACCGCCTCGAACCAGTTGGGCCGGCCGAAGCTATAGATGTCGCGCGGCTCGTCGAGCCCTGGGCGGGCAAACCAGTTGGCGCGCTCGAAGCCGTTCTTCTCCCCGAAGACGGCGCCGGCGGCTTGCAGCCGGTCATAGAGCGGCGAGCGGCGGAGCGGGCGGCCACTGCGGTGCTCCTCGCCCGGCCAGGCGAGCGTGTAGTGCTTGCCGTAGAGCTCGAGGGTGCGCGCGCGGACCAAGCCGTCGTCGCCGTGCGGGCTGCCGAAGCGGCGGATGTCGACCGGCCAGAGGTCCATCGGCGGCTCGCCGGCCGCGATCCACTCGGCGAGCGCCTTGCCGGCTTCCGCCGCCGGCCGCGATCCCGAACGCGTTGAAGCCGGCCCCGACGTAGAAGCCCCGGAGCTCGGGCGCCTCGCCGAGGATGAAGTTGCCATCGGGCGTGAAGCTTTCCGGGCCGTTGATCAGCTGCTTGATGCCCGCTCGCTCGAGCGCCGGAACCCGGAAAAGCGCCGGGCCCATCAGCTGTTCGAAGTGGTCCCAGTCGGGATCGAGCAAGGTGAAGTGGAAGCCTTCGGGGATGCCGTCGGGGGCCCAGGGCTTGGGATCCGGCTCGTAGCCGCCCATGACCAGGCCGCCGACCTCCTCCTTGAAGTAGATGAGCCGGTCGGGATCGCGGAGCGTCGGCAGACCGGGCGTGACGCCCTCGATCCGCTCGGTGATCAGATACTGGTGCTGGACCGGGCAGAGCGGCACGCGCACGCCGGCGAGCCGGCCGAGCACGTTCGACCAAAGGCCGGCGCACAAGGCGACGGTGTCGCAGACGATCTCACCCTGGTCGGTGACGACGCCCGTGACCCGGCCGTCGCCGGTGCGAAAGCCGGTGACCGCGCAGTCCTCGACGATCCGGACGCCGCCCTGGCGGGCGCCCTTGGCCAGCGCCTGGGCGATGTCGGAGGGATTGGCCTGGCCGTCGGTCGGCAGCCAGGCGGCGCCGACCAGGTCGGATGTGTCCATCAGCGGCCAGAGGTCCTTCGCCTCGGCCGGCGACAGGAGGTGCATCTCGAGGCCGAAGCTGCGCGCGGTCGTAGCCTGGCGCTTGATCTCGATCATCCGATCGGCGCTGCAGGCGAGCCTGAGGCCGCCGTTCATCTTCCAGCCGCTCGCCTGGCCGGTCTCGGCCTCGAGGCGGTCGTACAGCTCGACCGAGTGCGTCAGCAGCCGGGTGATGTTGGCATTGGTCCGGAGCTGGCCGACCAGGCCCGCCGCGTGCCAGGTCGAGCCCGAGGTCAGGCGCTTGCGCTCGAGCAGCACGACCTCCCGCCAGCCGAGCCTCGCCAGGTGGTAGGCGAGCGAGCAGCCCATGATGCCGCCGCCGACGATCACCGCGCGGGCGTGCGAGGGGAGGGTGGTCACCACAGGCGAACGACCCCGTACCGGTCGAACAGGACGTCGTTGGAGACCAGGGCGCAGTCCTCGAGGATCGCCTGGGCGATCAGCATGCGGTCGAACGGATCGCGATGGTGGCCCGGCAGCGCGCCGGCCCGCTGGCCGTGGCGCATCGTGACCGAGAGGGGCTCGAAGCCCTGGCGCCGGACGGCACCCTCGATGTCCGGCGCGATCGCCGCCGCGCCGGGCAGCTTGCCGAGCCGATGCTTGGTCGCGACCTCCCAGGCGGTTGCGGCGCTGACGAAGATCGTGCTGGCCCGGTCCGTGATCAGGTCGCGCGCCGGGTCCGACAGCGAGCGGTCACCGGCGAGCCACCACAGGAACGCGTGCGTGTCGAGGAGTCCCCTCATTCATCTTCGCCTTCCCAGAGGCGCAGCTCCTCTTCCGGCAGCGGTTCGAAGAACTCCGGTCCCACCCAGACCTTGCCCTTCATCGCGCCGAACTGACGCTTGGGCGCGGGCGCGATCGGCACGAGGCGGATGACCGGGGTCTTGCCGCGCGCGATGATCACCTCCTCGCCGGCCTCGGCGCGCTCGATCAGCTTGGAGAGCTGGGTCTTGGCGGCATGGATGGTCACGGTGGTCATGTCATCCCCTCCTTAGCTAGCCTCACTTAGCTAAGGAGGAGCGTGAAGACAAGCACCCCGGCTCAGCCGGCAATCGCAGCGTACGCCTGCTCGAAGCGGCGGAGGTTTTCCGCCGTGTAGGCCTGATAGTCGAAGTCGACCGTAAGGTGAAGCTCGGAGACCATGCTCCACATCGCCTCGCGCAGCAGCGAGGCGCATTTCATGGCGGCGTAGCGGCGGCGGAGGTCCTCAGTGACCGGCACGCCGTAGTAGGCCTCGAGCAGCCAATTCTCTTGTTCGGAAACAAGCTCGTTGTTGGAGGCGAGGCCGCCGAGATCGAAAAGCGGGCTGTTGAAGGCGCCGTATTCCCAGTCGAGCAGCCACAGGCGCTGGCCGTCGTCGATCAGGTTGGCGGCCAGCAGGTCGTTGTGGCCGAACACCAGCTCGATTTTTCCCACCTCTTTTTCGAGTTTTTCCGAGGCGGCGAGCAGGCGGGGCAGCTCCGGGACCATGCGCGAGCCGTCCTCGCGCAGGCGGAGCGCGTAGTCGCGGATCACCTGAAAGACCCAGAAAAACGGCGCCGGGCCGCGGAAGTGCTTCGGGATCTCGCTCTGGCACCGTCGGATCAGCGGCAGGATGCGCTCGAGCATCGCCGGCGCGCGCACGTCGGCTGGCGTCAGCGTGCGGCCTTCGATGAAGCGGAAGACGATGGCACCGGGCTCGGCGTAGACCACGGCGGGCGAGATGCCGGCGGCCTCGGCGGCGCGCGAGGCCGCGAGCTCGAACCGGCGAAGCACGTTGTGGACCTCGATGTCCTCGCCGATCCGGACCATGAATTTTTTGCCGCCGGCCTCGACCCGGAAGTTGTGGTTGCTGATGCCGCCGCCGAGCGGCGCCGGCTCGACCTTGCCGGTCCAGCAGGCGAGGGTTGCGGCCTTGCGCAGCGCCTCGGTGCTCATGCCAGGCCGAGCCGGCGCTTGCGGGCGTTGGCCCATGGGGCGATCAGGCGATCGGCGGTCATGGCGAGGCAGGCGACGCAGACGCCCGCGACCAGGCCGCGGCCGACGTCCGCCTTGGCGAGCGCGATGTAGACCTCCTGGCCGAGGTCGCGGGTTCCGACCAGGGCCGTGATCACCAGCATCGAGAGCGCCAGCATGATGGTCTGGTTGAGCCCGAGCATGATCTCCGGCAGGGCGAGCGGCAGCTGGACCTTGCGCAGGAGCTGGCCGCGGGTGCAGCCGGCCGCGGTCGCGGCCTCGATCAGCGCGGGGTCGATCTGGCGGATGCCGTGGTCGGTGTAGCGGATCGCCGGCACGATCGCATAGGCGATCACCGCCAGCATGGCGGCGAAGTCGCCGACCCGGAACAGCATCACCGCCGGGATCAGATAGGCGAAGGCGGGCAGGGTCTGGAGCGTGTCGACGATCGCCTGCGACGATCCGATGGGCGCGCTCGCGGCGGGCTGCGAAGACGCCGATCGGCATGCCGATGGCGCAGGCGATCAGCACCGACAGGCCGCAGAGATAGACCGTCTCCATCGCCTTCGCCCAGTTGCCGGTGAGCGCGATGAACAGCGCGAAGCCGGCGGTCAGGCGCGCCAGGCGCCAGCCGCCCTGCTGCCAGCCGGCGAGCCCCGCGGCGGCGACCACGGCGATCCAGGGCAGGCTCAGCAGCAGCCGCTTGAGCGGCACCATCAGGTTGATCAGGAGCCAGGACTTGACCGCCTCGATCGTGTCGAAGAAGTGGATGTTGATCCACTCCATGCCGCGGTTGACGGCGTCGCCGGTGGTGATCTGCCAGGCTTCGGGCCAGGTCTGGACCGCCGGCACGACGACGCCGATCAGCCAGCTGGCCGCGAGCAGGGCGAGCGCTGCGAGCAGGTAGGGGTGGCGCCTGAGGAAGCTCGGCTCGGCCTCGGCGTGCACCGGCGGCGGGCGGCTCGCGAAGGCCTGCGACAGGCGATCGAGGGCGATCGCGAGCAGCGTGATCGCGATCGCGGCCTCGAGCCCGGCGCCGAAGTCGAGCCGGCGGAGCGCCGCCAGCACGTCGAACCCGAGGCCGCCCGCGCCGATCATCGAGGCGATGATCACCATGTTGAGGGACAGCATGATCACCTGGTTGACGCCGATCATCAGCCAGGGCCGGGCCGACGGGATCAGCACCCGCCACATCATCTGGCGCCGGGTGCAGCCGGCCATCTGGCCGAAATCCTTGACCTCGGCCGGCACCCGCTGGAGCGCCAGGACCGCGTTCCGGACCATGGGCGGGGTCGCGTAGATGATGGTCGCGATGATCGCCGCGACCGGGCTGAAGCCGAAGAACCAGAGGATCGGCACCAGATAGGCGAAGATCGGCACGGTCTGCATCAGATCGAGGACGGGCGTGACCGCGCGCTCGAAGGCGGGATGGCGGTAGGCGGCGATGCCGACGAACAGGCCGGCGAGCACGCCGAGCGGGACCGCGATCACGATCGAGGCGAGCGTCACCATGGCGCTCTCCCACTGGCCGAACACGGCGAGATAGAGGAAGCAGAGCACCACCAGGACGGCGAGGCCGCGGCCCTTGGCGTAGCGCGCCATCAGCGCCAGGATGCCGATCAGCGCGACCCAGGGCAGCCGCGGCCAGATCAGGGTCGCGTCCTGGCCGATGCCCTTCTGGAAGCCGGTCGAGAACAGGTCGAGCGCGAGGTCGAAGGGCTGCCGCAGCAGCCAGGCGATGGCGCGGGTCAGCTGCTCGAAGGTGAACAGGCCAAAGGTCGCCTGGTCGCGCAGCCAGTGCATCAGGCCGTTGATCCAGATCTTGAGCGGCACGACCCACGCGCGCGGATAGGTGAACGCCCAAGGCACGAGATCGGCGGCCAGATAAAGGCCGAGCGTCAGGACCAGCAGGACCGCCCAGGGCAGCCAGGCCGCGCGCCGGATCGGCGCCGCCGGGACCGCGATCTCCCGGGTGGCGAGCAGCTCCGATCTAGCCATGTCCGGGCTCGGGCTGGTCGCCGACCAGCACGGCGAGCACGGCCGCGCGGCCGATCTGGCCGATGATCTGGCCGGAGCGGTCGGTCACCCCGAACGGCCGTCCGGCGTCGATCACCTGGCGCGCGATCGTCTGGATCTTGGCGTCGGCCGCGACCTCGCCGGCGAAGCCGTCGGCTGCGGCGACCGGGGTCATCACCGCGCGCGCCGAGAGGACCTTGGCGCGCGGCACCTCCTTGGTGAACTCGGCGACGTAGTCGGTCGCCGGCCGGGTCACCAGCGCCTCGGGCGTGCCGGTCTGGATGACCCGGCCATCCTGCATGATCGCGATCCGGTCGGCGAGCCGGATCGCCTCGTCGAAGTCGTGGGTGATGAAGGCGATGGTCTTCTTGAGCACGCTCTGCAGGCGCAGGAACTCGTCCTGCATCTCGCGCCGGATCAAGGGATCGAGCGCCGAGAACGGCTCGTCGAGCAACCAGATCTCGGGCTCGACCGCGAGCGAGCGCGCGATCCCGACCCGCTGCTGCTGGCCGCCCGAGAGCTCGCGCGGATAGTAGAGCTCGCGGCCCTTGAGGCCGACCAGCTCGATCATCTCGCGCGCGCGGGCCTCGCGCCTGGCGCGGTCCTGGCCCTGGACCTCGAGCGGGAAGGCGACGTTGCCGAGCACGGTCAGGTGCGGCAGGAGCGCGAAGTGCTGGAACACCATGCCCATCTTGTGGCGGCGGAGCTCGATCAGCTGGCGCTCGGAGGCCTCGAGCAGGTTCTGGCCCTCGAACAGGATGCGGCCGGCAGAGGGCTCGACCAGGCGCGACATGCAGCGCACCAGCGTCGACTTGCCGGAGCCCGAGAGCCCCATGATGACGAAGATCTCGCCGGCCTCGATCGCGAGCGAGACGTCCTGGACCGCGCCGATCAGCCCGGCCGCGGCGAGCTCGGCGGACGTCGGCCGGTGGTCGTGCGCCGCGAGGAAGCGCTCGGGCTCGGGCCCGAACAGCTTCCAGACGCCCTCGCAGGCGAGCTTGACCTCGCCCGTCGCTGTCCCTTGTCGACCGGCCTGTACGCCGCGGTCACGCCCGCTCCATGGTCATCGCCTGCTCTCGATTCCGCGCATGGAGCATCGACCGCCATCCGCGCTCGATCAAGAGGCCACGCGCTCTTCGCGCGACAAGCTCGATCGCTTTCCGATCCGAACGTGCTTGGAGACCGGCATCCGCGACCCTAGCTCGAGCGAAGGCAGCCCGAATAGGGTAGGCCGTTTGAGATAAAACAAGCCAAGACGGCTGATCGCGTGGACGGAGACCCCCCGCGGGCACGGCGCAGAGCCGAGCGCACTGTCTGTTTGCGTTCGACATAGCGCGCGGCGGCGGGCACCCGAGCCTCGTGCATCACGCAGGAGGCCAACCGATCAGCCTCCAGCTTGGTAGCTTTGCAACCGCGGCGCGTCACCGACTTCTTGCCCACTCCTTGGGGTTGCCAAACCGGGCCCAAAACGGGTAGGCTTGTGCCAAGCAAGAGCCGGCTCATGCCGAGCCAGCACTAACGAGGCTTCGCGTTTGATACCAATACCGGATCCGAACAAGATCGCCACCGGGGTCCGTCAACTCCTGGACCTTCTTGACCATGTGCTGCCCCTAGACCGCGGCCTGCCCAGATCGTAGCCGGCATCGCGACCGTTGTGCTCGCGCCAACAAGCCTGGTGGTGGGCTATTTCTTGACCAAAGAGATCGAATCATCGAAGATCTACTACACAGCGGGCTTACTCGTGGCGCTGCAGATCTGTATTTGGTTAGTTCTCGTTAGAACACCCAGAACAGGCATTGCATCGCGGAACCTGGGCGATAAGTACCTAAAGGATGCCGACGCCGCCCGACTTGGCGGTCGTGGTCGTGAAGCATGGTCGCTTTATGAGAAAGCCTCGGGCGTCTACGAGCAATACGGTAACACCAGCGGAAAACTGTCTTGTCTGCCGGGGATTGCGGAGCTTGAACGACTCTTTGGAAATACGAAAAGTGCCGAAGTAATATTTATTGAGGCACACGGACGATCTGGCGACGATCCCGTAATATGTGAGTTGAACCGCGGTCTAGGCGATCTTTACAGAGTGCGAGACGAGTTACTCCGCGCTCAGTACTACTACGACCTCGCGGAGACTCCATCAGAATCCTAGCAACAGGATGGAGCACGCAGACTTACTTACAAGCAAAGCTCATCTACAGGTCAAACAAGGCAACGCTACTGTCGCTATGGCACTTTATAACAATGCAGAAGAATTGTTTTCTGAATGCAATGACATAAGGGGTGTTATGAGAGTTAAAATGGGACGCGCGCGCCTCAATACGTTGTTCAATAGGCCTGCAGCCGCAATGGCACATGCGCATGATATGCGCAGGTGGTATATTGGGACCAAAAATCGCATAGGCGAAGCCAATGTCGATCTAATTGTTGCTGAAAACATCATGCGCTCCGGTACTCTCCCCAAATCAGCGGAGCTGGTCAATAAATGCCTGGCAAATTTTGTCAACTACGGAGATATTTTTGGAGAGGGACAAGCCCGCTTGCTAAGGGGGCGGGTGCATCGGCTGCATGGACAATATAGAAAAGCGATGCGCGACTTTACGTGCGCAGAATATTTGTTCAGGCGCTTCGGCAGCAATCCGGTCAAGGAGACGTTATGTTGGCAATCGCTGAACTGTTTGTCAAAGACCGTAAATTTGGGGAAGCGGAAAGAATTGTCAATAATGCTCTGAAGCTTTTCGACGAAATATCAAACCGATATGGCGTCGCGCGGTGTTATCTAGGAATGGGACGTCTTCGACTTGAAGCAGGCAAATACACTGAGAGTCTGGAGATGTTCGTCCAAGCAAACGCGTATTTCAGTGCTCTAGAGTGTGCGGCAGGCGCCGCGCGCGTCGCCAGAGGAAAAGGACGGGCACTTCATGCAATTGGCAGGCCGGACGAATCATGGCTTGAATATAATGCCGCGTTGCAGGAATATCGGAAGGTGGCGGACAAGTTAGGTGAGGCTGAGACGCTGCTTGGCACTGGCGAAGTGTTAATGGCCATGGCACGTTTTCCGGAGGCGCGCAACAATATACAGCGATCGAAGGAGTTATTTGATCATATTACTCGAAAAAAAGGCGCGGCACGGGCCCTATTCTGCATGGCAAAGCTGGAGAGATCAAAAGGCAGTGATCCCAGACGCGCATTCGAGGAGGCTGCGAGAGCGTTCCGGGACGCGGATGATGAACATGGCTGGGCGCGTTCACAATTTGAGATAGCTCGCTACGAGCGGACGATTGGCGGGGCAGCGGATAACATTCGAAGCCGACTGCACAAGGCGCTCGTGACGTTCGAGCGTCTTGCGGCCCGGCGGGAAGAAGTACAAGTTCGGATCGAACTCGCGGAAATGGGCGCGACGAGAGAGAATTTGGCGTTGATAGAATATTTCTTGCAGTCCTATGAGGGGCCCGAGGCGGAGCGGGCGGAACTCCAAGCTAGGATGGCGGCCTTGCGGCCGCCACACTAGTGCACCGACGCGTTCAGAGGATTCAGCTTAGCGAGGATTTGCGGGGAGGTCTTGGTCCAGGTGAAGGGCTTGGGCGCGGCGTTGTGCTCGGCGATGTAGCGGTGGATCGCGGCCTGCAAGTCGATCACGGAGTGGAAGGTGCCCCGCTTGAGGCGGCGCCGGGTAAGAGCCGAGAAGAAGGTCTCGACCGCGTTCAGCCAGGAGCCCGAGGTCGGCGTGAAGTGGAAGGTCCAGCGCGGATGCCGTGCCAGCCAGGCCATGACCTTGGGGTGTTTGTGGCTGCCGTAGTTGTCGAGGATCACGTGGATCACCTTGCCGGCCGGCACGGCGGCCTCGATGGCGTTGAGGAAGCGCAGGAACTCCTGGTGCCGGTGGCGCTGCATGCAACGGCCGAGCACCGTGCCGTCGAGGACATTGAGCGCGGCGAACAGGGTGGTGATGCCGTTGCGGATATAGTCGTGGGTCATGGTGCCGGCCTTGCCCGGCTTGATCGGCAGACCGGGCTGGGTCCGGTCCAGGGCCTGGATCTGGCTTTTCTCATCGATCGAGAGCACCAGGCTGTGGGCCGGCGGCTCGACGTACAGGCCGACGATGTCCTCGAGCTTGGTGGCAAATTCGGGATCGTCCGAGCGCTTGGTCGGGTGCGCTGGCGCTCAGCCGGTGCGCGCCCCAGATCCGCTCACGAGCGCAGGAGATCCCGGCGCTCCTGGCCATGGCACGGCCGGTCCAGTGGGTCGCCTCGCCGGGCGCCTCGCCGCATCAGGGCGACCACCCGCTGCACCGTCGCGTCGGCCAGGCGCGGCTCGCCCGGCTTGCGGGTGGCATCCCGCAGCAGCCCGTCGACCCCGGCCTCGGCGAACCGCCGCTGCCAGCGCCAGACCGCCGGGCGACCGATCCGGGCGCGTTTGGCAACCTCCGCGACGCTCAGCCGCTCGGCCGACGCCAGGATGATCCGAGCCCGCGCCACATGCTTCTGGGCGCGGTTACGATCGGCGACGATCGCCTCCAAACGAGCACGATCCTCAGCCGAGACCACGGGACACACGATCTGAGCCATGGGCCCAGGATCGCACATTCGCCCTGTCTTGTGAATCCTATGATTGCATCAGTGCACTAGGCTGTCGTTTCTGCACCGCCTCAGTCGGCGCAGGCGGTCCAGGGCTTCCAGGTCGCCTGGTTGGCGTCGAGCCATTCCTGGACGACCTCGTCGACCTTGCGGCCATCGAGGTCGACCGCGGCGATCAGGCCGCCCATGGTCTCATTGTCGATCTTGAAGTGGCGGATCGCGTCGTAGGCGCAGGGCCACTTGGCGTCGCCGCCCTTCCAGCCGACCTTCTTGATCCAGCCGTGCGGCTTGCCGCAGTCGTAGGCCAGGTCGGGGTTGCTGCCCCAGCTCGGATCCTGGTAGCAGGCCTCCTCGTATTCCGGAAACTGGATCCACTCGCCCTTGAATTTGATCGGCGCCCAGTGCGGCGTGTAGATCCAGCCGAGGAACGGCGCCTTGCGCTGATAGGCGGACTCGAGCTCGGCGAACAGGGCCGCATCGGTGCCGGCGTGCACGACCTCGTAGTTCAGCCCGAGGGCCTCGACCCGCTCCTCGTCGTAGCCGCCCCAGGTCACGGGGCCGGCAAGGTAGCGCCCCTTCGGCGAGGTCTCGGGGGTCGAGAAGGCCTCGGCGCAGTCGTTGAGCGCCTTCCAGTCCGGCAGGCCGGGGCATTTTTCCTTCATGTACTCCGGAAACCACCACTCTTCCTTGGCCAGCATCCCGGTCTCGCCGAGGTCGACCGTCTTGCCGGTGGCGAGCGAGGCCTCCATCGCATCCTTGCCGGTGGTCTCCCACATCTCCATCGCGACATCGAGATCGCCCGCCTCGAGACCGGCGAACTGGGCGATATAGTCGGCCTGGACGTAATCGACGTTGTAGCCCATCGACTTGAGCACGTCGCCCATGATCGTGGTCGTGATGTACTGCCCGGTCCAGTCGTTCAGAGTGAGCTTGATCGGGTCCTTGGATTCCGGCACCGCCGCGGTCGCGGGCGAGCCGAGTCCGAGGGCCGCCGAAAGAGTCGCAGCGGCCGCGAGCGCGCTCGATGTTCTGATCATTGTGGTGCCTCCCTGTTGGACGCGCGGTCCGGATGTCGGGAGGCATTGTCGTCCGCCGCGGGCCGGGATTCAAGGTGGCGGCTGCGTGCCCGGCTGCTCGGGGCGGATGCCGCGCAGATCGGCACCCTGACGGGTCAGCTCGTCCTGGATCAGGGCGACCGGCACGGCGCGGGTGGCGAGCCCCTCGCCG
This sequence comes from uncultured Alphaproteobacteria bacterium, assembly GCA_963757395.1. Lineage (GTDB taxonomy): Bacteria > Pseudomonadota > Alphaproteobacteria > Geminicoccales > Geminicoccaceae > DATAOG01. Next base: position 432,886 of record CAVWRK010000011.1, on the reverse strand, counting down.
GGCCGCGAGCGCGGCGCAGACGCCGGCCGCCTGGCCGGTCGCCATCACGATCGGCATGACCCGATAGGAGGAGTGCGCCTCGTGGCTGCCGGAGATGCAGCGGCCGGCGACCAGCAGGTGGTCGAACCCCCGTGGCAGCAGACAGCGCAGCGGGATGTCGTAGGCCTCGCCTGGCGGCAGACGCTTCAGGACCGTGCCGCTGCCCTTGGGATTGTGGATGTCGATCGGATAGGCGCCGCGCGCGATCACGTCGTCGAACTTCTTCGCCTCGAGAACGTCGTCGGCGGTGAGCCGGTAATCGCCGGCGATCCGGCGGGTCTCGCGCACGCAGGTATGGACGCCGCTCTGGGCGACGTAGGCCTGCTCGAAACCGGGCACGCGGCGGCAAAGGAATGCCGCGATCTGGCGGAGCTGCCGGCGGCTCTGCCATTCGGCATGGCTCCAGTCGAACACGTCGGTGCCGAGCACCCGGGTCACCCGCGTGCTGTTGACGCTGACCTCGTGCTCGTGCGGCGTGCCGAAGAACAGGATGTCCTCGCGTGGCAGGTCGAGCTCGCCGGCCGTGGTCGCCTCGCGGATCAGATCCCAGAGGCCGTGCACGCCGCGCCATTGGTCCGGATGCTCGCGCACGTAGGCCTCGAACGCCGCCCGCTCGAACTGGACCATGCGGAACATCAGGGTCATCGGCTGGACCAGGCCGTCCTCGCGGCCGATCTCGTAGGGTGCGCCCGCCTGCGCGGCGACGTCGCCATCGCCGGTGCAGTCGATCACCACGCGCGCCCGCAGCACGACGGGTCCCGACTTGGTCTCGAACACGACGCCGCGGCCGCCGCCGGTCCCGACCACGCCGCTCGCAAACGCGTGCAACAGCAGCTGCACGCCCGCCTCGTCGAGCAGATCGAGCACCTCGAGCTTGAACAGCTCCGGGTCGAAGGGGACGACGTAGCCGGTCGCGAGCGAGGGCGGGGTCGCGCCGCCGGTCGCGACCAGCCGGCCGAGCAGCCGCGCCAGCACGCCGGCGACCACCGGCTCGCCGGGCCCGTGGTCGGTCGGGAACAGCTTGGTCGCCCCCGGCCGCTCGAAGGCCGCGCGCTGGGTGTGGAACGACATCAGCGGCATCACCAGCGCCGCGGTAGCGTTGCCGCCGAGGAAGCCGTAGCGCTCGGCGAGCACGACCCGGGCGCCGGCATCGGCGGCCCCGACCGCCGCGCCGACCCCGGCGGGGCCGCCGCCGACCACCAGCACGTCCGCCTCGCCGCCGACCATCGCCTTGCGCGCGGGCAGGGTGATCATCTCGGGCCGGGTCGGACGCGTGAGCGCAGGCATGTCGGCCTTCGAGACCTCGGGGGGACGGCTCAGCGCGCCGGCCTGCGCCTGCTCGAGCAGACGAACCGCGATCGCGTTGCTCGCCAGCGCCCGCTCGCGCAGCGCCGGCAGGGCGCGGCCGATGCGCGCCTGCAGCGGCCGCCGCCGGTCCCAGGCCTGGTCGATGTAGGCGATCAGCTGGCCGGCGCTGACCTGCGTGAACGGCGGCATCTCGAGCCCGAGGTCGTCGAGGAAGCCCGCGACCTTGGGCGCGTAGGGCAGCGCCGCGAACGGCACGTTCTGCAGGCTCGCGAAGATCAGAAAATGCAGGCGCATGCCGACCGCGAACGCGAAGTGCCTGCATCAGCGCCAGCAGCTGCCCGGAGCTATAGTCGCCTTTGAGCACGCTCGCCCGCTGGGCGCGCAGCATCTGGGCGACCACCGCATGGCAATGCTGGACGTCCTGCATCTTCGGCTCCATGGGCACGAACACGACGTCGGCGTCGTAGCGGTCGACCATGAAGTCGGCGACATCGGCGAGCAGCTTGTGATAGGCCTGCTCGCCGATCTCGGGCGCCGCCGCGCCGGGCTCGCGCACCGACATCCCGACCAGATGCCGGCCGTGGTCGAGGCCCTCGCGCTTGAGCGCGTCCTTGGCCAGCGGCTCGGGCTCGAGTAGCAGGGCCGGGTCGGCGGTCACCAGGATCTCGCGATGCACGCCCGCGTCTTCCAGGATCTGGCGGGCGCCGCGCTCGCGGACCGTGACCACCGCCGCGCGGCTCAACCCGTCTTGGACCATCCGCTGCACGGCGGGGTCGCGCAACGGTCCGGCGCTGATCGCATAGACCATCACCGGCACGCGGTGGTCGTGGGCGAGCATGACCTCGCGCAGGAAGATCTGGGCCTCGCCGTCGAACAGGATGCCGCCGCCGCCCAGGATCAGCAGGTCGAGGCGCTGGACCTCGGGCAGCACCTCGTCGCGCGACAGCTTGCGCACCGGCACGACGCGCTCGACCTCGTGGCGCGCCCGCGTGTCCTCGGCGTTGCGGGAAAAAACCGTGACCTCCACCGGCAATGACGCCCGCAGCTGCCGCAGGATGCCCTTGAGGATCGCCTCGTCGCCGAGGTTCAGCCCGCCATAGGAGCCCGAGATGCCGACCCGGTAGGACCGCTTGCCTTTGGCCATAAAGTCTCCGCCCGCCGCTGCCGCGCGCGCCGTGCCCTCGGGCGCTGTCCGTTCGCCGCGTCAACGGCCGGGGGTCGTCAAGGTTCCGCATCGCCGCCGTCGTCGGGGTGGGGGGCAACGGCGGCCAGACGCCGACGGCCGCGCATTCGCCTTGCTCCAGCGCCGACTTCGCCTAGCATGAGCAGGGTTGGGTGGGGCGGAGCAGGACGCAGCGCCGCGCGGATCCAAGCCGATAGGAGGAGCAGGTGGCAGGACGACTGGAGGGCAAGCGGGTGCTGATCACGGCGGCCGCCCAGGGCATCGGGCGGGCGAGCGCGCTGGCGATGGCGCGCGAAGGTGCGGCGGTGCTGGCAACCGACGTCAACGCCACGCTGCTGGTCGAGCTCGAGGCCGAGCCGGGTCTGACGACGGCGCCGCTGGACGTCACCGACGCGGCCCAGATCGCCGGGCTGGCCGCGGCCGAGGCGCCGTTCGACGTCCTGGTCAACGTCGCCGGCTACGTTCATTCCGGATCAATTCTTGATTGCGATGAAAGAGCTTACGACTTTTCGATGAACTTGAATGTGAAGTCTCTATACCGCATGATCCGGGCCTTCCTGCCGGCCATGCTCGGGGCCGGCGGCGGCAGCATCGTCAACGTCGCCTCGGTCTGCTCGAGCCTCAAGGGCCTGCCCAACCGGTTCGTCTACGGCACCAGCAAGGCGGCCGTGATCGGGCTCACCAAGTCGGTCGCCGCCGAGTATGTCGGGCAGGGCATCCGCTGCAACGCGATCTGCCCCGGCACGGTCGAGACGCCCTCGCTCGGGGACCGGATCGCGGCCTTCGAGGACCCCGAGGCGGCGCGCCGGGCGTTCATCGCGCGCCAGCCGATGGGCCGCCTCGGGACGCCCGAGGAGATCGCCGCGGTCGTCCTCTACCTTGCCGCCGACGAGAGCGCCTACACCACCGGTCAGTTGTTCGTGGTCGACGGCGGGATCACGATCTGAGCCGGCCGGGGACCGCTTGGCGTTGGTTGTCGGCCCCGCCGTCGTGCAGCCCATGAGCCCGGCCCGGCATGACGGGCCCGAGGCGCCGGACCGGCCGGAGACGCCTCAGCGGCCGCTGGCCGCAGCCGGCCTGGTCGCCCTTGGCATCGTGTTCGGCGACATCGGCACGAGCCCGCTTTATGCCTTTCGCGAGAGCTTCCTCGGCCGCGGCGCGGCGCTGCCCGCCACGCCTGCCAACGTGCTGGGCGTCCTGTCTCTGATCTTCTGGGCGCTGATCGTCGTCATCTCGATCAAATACCTGCTGCTCGTGATGCGCGCCGACAATCGCGGCGAGGGCGGCATCATCGCGCTGGTCTCGCTGCTCAATCCCCGCCAGGCGAGCCCCGGCGGCCTGCGCAGCGCCCTGATCGCGATGGGCCTGTTCGGCGCCGCGCTGCTCTATGGCGACGGCACGATCACGCCTGCGATCTCGGTGCTGAGCGCAATCGAAGGCCTCAACATCGCGACGCCTGCCTTCCAGCCTTACGTGGTCCCGATCACGGTCGGGATCCTGATCGCGCTGTTCTTTATGCAACAGCGCGGCACGGCCGCGATCGGCGCGGTCTTCGGCCCGATCATGCTGCTCTGGTTCGCGATCCTGGCGGTGCTCGGCATCGCCGGGATCGCGCATGCGCCGGCGGTCTTCTCGGCGCTCAACCCGCTCTGCGGCTACCAGTTCTTCCAGGCCCAGGGCTGGGTCGCCTTCTTCGTGCTCGGCGCCGTGTTCCTGGTCGTGACCGGCGGCGAGGCGCTCTATGCCGACATGGGCCACTTCGGCCCGGCGCCGATCCGCTTTGCCTGGTTCGGGCTCGTGCTGCCGGCGCTGGTGCTGAACTACTTCGGCCAGGGCGCGCTGGTCCTGAGCAATCCTGCCGAGATCACGCAGCCGTTCTACGAGCTCGCGCCCAAATGGGCGCTCTATCCGCTGGTCCTGCTCGCGACCATGGCCACGGTCATCGCCTCCCAGGCGGTCATTTCCGGGGTGTTCTCGCTCACCCGGCAGGCGGTGCAGCTGCGGCTGCTGCCGCGCCTGCGGATCGTCCAGACCCATCCCGACGAGCGGGGCCAGATCTACATTCCGCTGGTCAACTGGCTGCTGATGATCGCGACCATCGGCCTGGTCCTGGGCTTCCGTTCGTCGGGCAATCTCGCCTCGGCCTACGGCGTCGCGATCTCGACCGACATGGTGATCACGACCGTGCTGGCGTTCTTCGTCGCCACGCGCTGGGGCTGGAACATGGCGACGACGGGGCTGCTGGCGGCGGCGTTTCTGGTCGTGGACCTGGCGTTCTTCGGCGCCAATCTGGTCAAGATCGCCGACGGCGGCTGGTATCCGCTGCTATTGGGCGCGCTCGTGTTCACGCTGATGTCGACCTGGCGGCGCGGGCGCCGGGTGCTGGCCGATCAGCTGGGGGCCGAACAGCAGTCGCTGGACGACTTTCTGCACGGCCTGAAGACCAAGCCGCCGGTCCGGGTGCCCGGCACGGCGGTCTTCATGACCTCGAGCGGCGTGACGATCCCGCCGATCCTGCTGCACCATCTCCAGCACAACCAGGTGCTGCACGAGCAGGTCCTGCTGCTGCGCGTGGAGACCGTGGAGATCCCGCGGGTGCCGGCCGCCGAGCGGCTGGAGGTTCTCTGCCTCGAGGTCGGCTTCTCCCGGATCGTGGCGCGCTACGGCTTCATGCAGACCCCGAACATCCCGGTCGCCCTGCGCCTTTGCGAGTCCCTGGGCCTCCTGGTCGATCTCGATGCGACCACGTTCTATCTCGGCCGCGAGACGCTGCTGGCGCGCCGGGACTTCGGCCTGCCGCTCTGGCAGGACCACCTGTTCGACTTTCTGTCGCGCAACGCCGCCCGCGCGACCGCCTTCTATCACCTGCCGCCCGAGCGGGTGGTCGAGATCGGCATCCAGGTTGAGATCTAGGCCCATCTCTGCGGCAGGCCGTTCCGCAACCCGTCGCGCGCTTACGTCAAGAGCCCTCGACCAGCCGCAAAGCCGGCCGCCACCTCGTTTTTGCGATCCTCGAGGGCTCGGACACGCTCCTAACTGAGCTGAAGGATGACCGTGCCCTCCGCAACCACGGGTGGCTGCGTGCTGACATTGGCCGCGTTTTGCTTAATCCAGTCCCTGGCGACCCGAAGGCTTTCGTCGGCGCCGGCCTTGTCCTGACAGACCGTCACGGAGACGCCGCCGTCGGCGGTGCGGATCAGCGAGTAACCGCAGAATCCGTGCACCCCACGGATCAGGCGTTCGACGTCGGCCTTGCGTTTCTCCAGCAGGTCGATCAATTCCTTCGCTCCCTGGCCGGAATAGGTTCTTACGACCGCGTGCATGACCACTCCTCCCCGCTTGATCGGTGATTCCTTCGGATGGAACCGGTCGGCATCCAATACGCTGACCTTCCATCGATGACCAGCCAATCGCGTAGAAGCCGACAGGTGATGACCCCGCCTGTTGTGGGGATCTCGGCCATGAGTGGAGCTCCAACCCCAACGATGTCACTCGTCCCGACGATGGCGCGAGATACGAGGAATCCTTTCTTCCGCTTGGCGCGCCAGCTCTCGCGCAACTGCCGCCCTGACATCCGTCGCGAGCAGCGGTAGATTGCACCCCCATTCGAGGAAGACGTCCATGCCATCTCTGCAGTACGTCGTCGGCATCAAACTCAAGGGCAAGGCGGATCAGCTGGCCATCGAAGCGGAGGATGCGCTGATCGCGGCGCTCAAGGCCAAGACCGCCCATCCGGAGGCGATGATCACCTATGTCCGCAAACGCAACGCGCGCGGCGACCGGCGCCACCCGCACTTGAGCCCTTCCGAAGAGGGCTCGCCTGGCGGCTGCTGACGACGGCGGCCCGGCTTTCCTCGCGGGACCATGACCTGTCCTGACCTGACCGGATCGTTGGGGGTGGTGGGCCCGGCAGGATTCGAACCTGCGACAACACCGTTATGAGCGGCGCGTTCTACCACTGAACTACGGGCCCGGCGCCGGGAACCTCTCGCGCACAGCCCGCGCCGTCAAGCCGTTCAGTCCGCCGGAGGAGCGGCCCTGGGCCCTGGGCTACGGCCGTTGCTCAATCCGCGACCCGACAGGTCATCTGCCACGACCGGCCCAGTTCAACACTCGCAAGGCGCGGAGTGTGTTCCAGCGGCTGGGCTCGTCCGCTCGCTCTGCCATGTCGAAATCAGGCTTGCTGGCATGGCGGTTCTGCAACGGCCATCGTCCGTCGCTGCGCCGATTGTTCGTCACCAGCTCGATCGCCTCGGCGATCCGATCGTCGGGTTCGACGCCTGCATGTCTCAGATAGTCCAGCCCACGCAGCACGTCGTAGTGCCATACGGTCGGGAACGAGAACAGGGTCCAGTCGCGATCGATCGCCTGACCGGATGACAGTGACCGGAACATGCGGCGCTCGAGGAGATACTCCTGTCCCCGCGCCCGAGCCTCGGTCACCGCGACGGTGACCCCTTTGGCCAGCTCGTACTCCAACAGCCCTTCCAGGACGCAGATCGTGGTGTGAAACGAGGATCGTACACTCGGCGGAGCCTCACAGTTCCACCCCCCGTCGTCCAGCTGCTCGCCGAGAAGGCGCTCGAGCACCTCCTCGCAGGGCTCGCCGAAGTAAGCACCCAATCTCAGAACCCTGCCATTGATGCAGGGCTCGACCTCACCGGCGAAGAAGGGGTTGCCCCCCTCGTAGAAGGTGATGTTGTTCCGAACCCGGGCGACGGCGCGGCAAGCTTCCTCGCTGGTCGGCTCGAGGCCCATGTCCCGCAACAGCATCAAGGCGTAGGTCGCCCGGCCGTCAGGGGTATCGATCCAGGCCGAATAGGTGCTCTCACCCCACTGACCATCGGGCGCCTGGCCAGCGAGCAGCCGGGCGCCCCAGCCTTCGGAGGCGACCCGCGAGCGCTCGGCGGCGACGACGTCGTCGGGCTCGCCGGTCAGATCACGCATCACCTGCCAACGGATCGCGGGGTCGGAACCCAACAACCAGTCCACGACCGTCATGGCTCTTGCCTCACCTCATCTGCAGCGAATGCAGGCCCGAGCCCTAAAATAGGCGCACGCCGGACGTCAACGGCCAGGATAGAGCGGGTGACGTCGGAGGGTTTGGGTCAGCAAGCCTCGAAGAGCGCAACGCCCTGCGCGCCAGCAATGCGATCGAACGCCGCTGCCGCGAAGGTCCACCCATACCCGCGCGAGAGGTACCTTCCGGGCAGGGCCAGGCCGCCGCGAAGTCGTTCAGCCGCGGTTCAGCTTGGCCGGCCCATGTTCGACACGGATTGCGAGGCAGCGGGAGAAACGTTCGGCGAAACCTCACCACCATAGCCGCAGCGACGGCGCGCTCGCCAGGAACGAGCGACCATCCCAGCAGGCGGCCGCAGTCCGAGCAGGGCCAGCGAAGCGTTCGCGCCAGCGCCCGTGGCGCCTAGGAGTCGAGGAAGCTGCGGAGTTTGCGCGAGCGCGAGGGGTGCTTGAGCTTGCGCAGCGCCTTGGCCTCGATCTGGCGGATGCGCTCGCGGGTGACCGAGAACTGCTGGCCGACCTCTTCCAGCGTGTGGTCGGTGTTCATGCCGATGCCAAAGCGCATGCGCAGCACCCGCTCCTCGCGCGGCGTCAGGGTCGCGAGCACGCGGGTCGTGGCCTCGCGCAAGTTGGAAAGAGTCGCCGCCTCGACCGGCTGGACCGCGTTCTTGTCCTCGATGAAGTCGCCGAGATGGCTGTCCTCCTCGTCGCCGATCGGGGTCTCGAGCGAGATCGGCTCCTTGGCGATCTTCAGGACCTTTCGGACCTTGTCGAGGGGCATGTTGAGCTTGGTCGCGAGCTCCTCCGGCGTCGGCTCGCGGCCGTACTCGTGCAGCATCTGGCGCGAGGCGCGCACGAGCTTGTTGATCGTCTCGATCATGTGCACCGGGATCCGGATGGTGCGCGCCTGATCGGCGATCGAGCGGGTGATCGCCTGCCGGATCCACCAGGTGGCGTAGGTCGAGAACTTGTAGCCGCGCCGGTACTCGAACTTGTCGACCGCCTTCATCAGGCCGATGTTGCCCTCCTGGATCAGGTCCAGGAACTGCAGGCCGCGGTTGGTGTATTTCTTGGCGATCGAGATCACCAGGCGAAGATTGGCCTCGACCATCTCCTTCTTGGCGCGCGAGGCCTCGCGCTCGCCCTTCTGGACCAGGCCGACGATCCGGCGCAGCTCGCCGATGTGGAGCCCTGTGCTGCTTGCGATGCCGCCGATGTCGGCGCGGATGCCCTCGATCTCGCGGCCGTGGCGGACCACGAAGTTGGCCCAGGCGGCGCCCTGCTCGGCCATGCGCTCGACCCAGTCCGGATCGAGCTCGCAGCCGCGATAGTGGCGCAGGAACGACTCGCGCTCGACCTGGCAGCCCTCGGCGAGGCGCAGGAGCTTGCCCTCGAGACCGTTCAGGCGCCGGTTGACCTTGTACAGCTGCTCGACCAGGTACTCGACCCGGTTGGGGTTGAGGTGGATCTGGTTGACCAGCTCGACCACCTCGCTGCGCGCCTGCTCGTAGCGCAGGTCGAGCTCGCCGGCGATCGGCTGGTTGTGCTGCAGGTCGGCGAGCCGCTGCTCCTGCAGGCCGCGCAGCCGGCCATAGCTCTCGGCGATCCAGTCGAAGGTCTGGAGCACGCCGTCCCGGACCGTCGCCTCCATGGCCGACAGCGACAAGGCGCCCTCGTCGAAATCGTCCTCGTCCTCGGTCTCGGTCTCGGCTTCGCTCGCGGGCTGCTCGCCGTCCCCCTCGGTGCCGGTCTTCTCGGCCTCGGTCGACTTGGCGGCGTTGGCGTCCTCGCCCTGCGGCTCGGCGCCGCCGTAGGTCGCCTCGAGGTCGATCACGTCGCGCAGCAGGACCTTGCCTTCGCCGATCTGGTCCCGCCAGCTGATGATCGCGCGCATGGTCAGCGGGCTCTCGCACAGCGCCTCGAGCACGGTATTGCGCCCGGCCTCGATGCGCTTGGCGATCTCGATCTCGCCCTCGCGCGAGAGCAGCTCGATCGTGCCCATCTCGCGCAGATACATGCGCACCGGATCGTCGGTCCGGCCGAGGTCCTCCTCGTCGATCGCCGCCGCGCCCTCGGGCTCCTCGCCCTCGCCTTCGAGGTCGGTCTTGGCCGCGCCGTTGCCGCTGCCGCCGTCCTCGTCGCGGTTGACGCTCACGCCCATGTCCTCGAACATCGCGATCAGCTCGTCGAGCTGGTCGGGCGAGATCTCTTCCTCGGGCAGGGCGGCGTTGATCTCGTCGAGCGTGACGAACCCGCGCTCGCGGGCCTGGGCCAGCAGCCGCTTCAGCGCCGGCGCATTGCCGATCAGCTCCTGGGCGGGGCTCTCCGCCACGACCTTGCCGGGCGGCGGCTTGAGCACCGTGACCCCACTTGCGACAGCGTTTTTCGCCATTCGGCCGTTCCTTCTTGACCCATGATCACGTGACGGCGGTGGCCCGGGCGCCCCATGTTGCCCAGGCCCCGGGTGCCGGCGCGACCGCGACCGCGGCGACCCTCATTCGCTCGGATCCTGCGCGGGTCGCAGCGGCGCGCCGGCTTGATCGCGTGGATTGATCAGCCGATTCACGGCCAAGATGTGCGCTCCTGCATCGGCCCGCTGCTCGGCCATCGCCGCCGAGGCGGCTCGCCCGACCAGCCGCCGCTCGGCGAAGTGACGATGCTCGGCGACGCAGGCGCGCCAGCCCTCAAGCACCACGTCCTTCGCAGTTCCATCCTGGCAGAACCATGCCGTTTGCGGACCCGGGGCCACCAGCTGCTTGACCAACCCGGCAAAACCGGTCTCGCACAGGTGGTCGCTCAAACCGCCGGGGTCAAGGTGGCCGCTCTCGCCGTACCAGGAAAGAATTGCCTGATGCAGCGAATCCAGCTCCGGCTCGGCGAATTCCAGCCCCGCGAGCTCCTCCTCGACCTCGTGCAGGAGCTCGGGATGGACCAGGATCGGCCCGAACAGCTGGCGGGCATCGGCGAGCTCGGGCTTGACCAGCCCCTCCGCCAGGCGCCGGGCGCCGACCCCTGGCCCGGCGTCGGCGGCGACCAGGGACGGCGCGGCGCGGGGGCGCCCGTCCTTGCGCCCGGCTGCGAGCTGCAGGCGCTTGAAGAAAGCGCCGAGGAACAGCCGGCTCAGCGTCCGGTCCGGGATCGTGGCGGCGAGCTCGCGGAAGCGCTTCTCGAGCGCCAGGCGCTGCTGCGGCACGTGCAGCGAGCGGGTCGCGGTCTCGCGGCTCCACAGCAGCTCGTGCAACGGCACCGCCTCCTCGATCACCTTGGCGAGGAAGCCCCGGCCGCGACGGCGCAGCAGCGAATCCGGGTCCTGGCCCGGCGGCAGCAGGGCAAAGCGCAGCGACTTGCCGGGGCTCAGCACCGGCAGCGCCCGCTCGATCAGGCGGTGCGCCGCGCGCAAGCCCGCCTCGTCGCCGTCCAGGCAGACCACCGGCTCGTCGGCCAGCTGCCAGAGCAGGGCGAGCTGGGCCTCGGTGATCGCGGTGCCGAGCGGCGCCACGGCGTTGGCGAAGCCCGCCTGGGCGAGCGCGATCACGTCCATGTAGCCCTCGGCGACGAGCACCGTGCCGCGCTCGCGCACCGCCGGCCGCGCCAGCGCCAGGCCGTACAGCAGCTCGCCCTTGTGGAACAGCGGCGTGTCGGGGCTATTCAGGTACTTGGCCCGCGCCTCGCCGAGCGCCCGGCCGCCGAAGCCGACGATCCGGCCGCGCCGGTCGTGGATCGGGAACATCACCCGGTGGCGGAACCGGTCGAAGCTCGGGCCGCCGTCCTCGGGCCGGACCAGGAGCCCGGCCTCGATCGCGCTGCGGCTCGTCGTAGCCCTCGGCCTGGAGCGCGCGCTTGAGCGCGGTGCGGTCGCCGGGCGCGTAGCCGAGGCCGAAGCGCAGGATGGTCGCCCGGTCGAGCCCGCGCCTGGCCAGATAGGCCGCGGCCGCGGCGCCCTGCGGGCTCTCCAGCCGGCCGGCGAGCCAGCGGGCGGCGGCCTCGTTGACCGCGTACAGCGTACGGTCGACCGCGGCCTCGGCGTCGCCGGCCCGGCGCGGCGCCGGCAGGCCGGTCAGCTCGGCGAGGCGGGCGATCGCCTGGCCGAAGTCCAGGCCCTCGATCGCCATGATGAAGTCGATCGCGTTGCCGTGCTGGCCGCAACCGAAGCAGTGATAGAAGCCCTTGGCCTCGGAGACCGTGAACGAGGGCGTCTTCTCCTGGTGGAACGGGCACAGGCCCAGATGCTCGCGGCCGCGGCGCGCGAGCCGGACGTGGCGCGCGACGATCTCGACCAGGGGCAGGCGCGCCTTGAACTCCTCGAGCGAGATGGCGTCCTGATCAGCCATCGCTCCCGCTGCGCGGCCAGGCGATGTCGAGCTGCCGATGCCGCACGCGCCGTTCAGTCTCTGGTTGAACTCCCCTCGGGATCTTTGTGCTCGACGCGCCGGCCCGACGTCAATGGTGCCGGATCGCGGCTCCGGACGAGCCCGACGGGCGCCGGCGCCGCGGTCAGCCGAGCTGCCGGCAGACGAGCCGGCGCGCCTTGGCGAAGTCCATCCGGCCGGGATAGCGATGCTTCAGCTCGGAGATCACGCGGCCGGTGTCCTTGAGCTTCTGCCACCCCGAGGTCGGCGATCACCCGGCTGACCGCCTCGGCGCAGGCCGCCTCGTCGAGCTGCCGCGGCAGGAGGCGCTTGATCACCTCGATCTCCTCGCCCTCGCGCGCGGCGAGCTCGAGCTGGCCGCTCTCCTCGTAGCGGCGGATGCTCTCGCTGCGCTGGCTGACCATCGCCTGCAGCATCTCGAGGAGCTCGGCGTCGGACAGGCCGTCGGGGTGGCCCTCGCTGCGCGACTGCTGATCGCGCTCCTTGAGCGCGGCGTGGATCAGGCGGACGATCGCCAGCGCCGCACCGATCCTCGGTCTCGGTCGCCGTTCGAAGCGCCTCACTCAGCTGCTCGCGTAGCACTGATTCGCCCCTTCGTGGAGTCTGCCTCGTTCGAGTACCATCGCATTTACCACCTCGCAAGTAGACCGGGCGTACCATCATGGCCGGGTCGCTTGACGGCCCTTTCAACCCTGGCGTAAGGTCCGCCCGCTCGCAGCCCCGGTCGCCGCCGACCGCCCGGGCGGACGGGGCTGCGCTCCGAAGCTACGAGCTGTCGTTTTCATGACCGTTACCGTTCGCTCCCGGGCCAGCGCCAGCCTCGTGCTCGCCGATGGCACGGTCTTTCATGGCCAGGGCCTGGGCGCGCCCGCCGAGGTCGTCGGCGAGCTGGTCTTCAACACCGCCATGACCGGCTATCAGGAGATCCTCACCGATCCCTCCTACGCCGGCCAGCTGATCACCTTCACCTTTCCCCACATCGGCAACGTCGGCACCAACGACGAGGACCTCGAGGCGACGACCTGCTGGGCGCGGGGCGTCGTCCTGCGCGCGCCGATCACCGACCCGTCCAACTATCGCGCCGCGGCGCATCTCGACCGCTGGCTCGCCCGCCAGGGGCTGGTCGGGATCGCCGGCATCGACACCCGGCGGCTGACCCGGCACCTGCGCACGGCCGGCGCCCAGACCGCAGCCCTCGGCTTCGATCCCGAGGAGGGTCCGGATCCGTCCCGCGCCTGGCCAAGCTGGCCCGCGAGTGGCCCGGTCTGGTCGGCATGGATCTCGCCTCCGAGGTCTCCTGCCGGCAGCGCTACGGCTGGACGGACACCCTCTGGCGTTACCCGGGCGGCTATGGCGATCGCGCCGAGGGCCGCTACCATGTGGTCGCGGTCGACTACGGAATCAAGCGCAACATCCTGCGCTCGCTGGTCTCGCTCGGCCTGCGCGTGACCGTGGTGCCGGCGCGCACGCCGGCAGACGAGATCCTGGCGCTGGCGCCCGATGGCATCTTCCTGTCCAACGGGCCGGGCGACCCGGCGGCGACCGGCAGCTTCGCGGTGCCCGCAGATCCAGAAGCTGCTGGCCAGCGACAAGCCGCTGTTCGGCATCTGCCTCGGCCATCAGATGCTGGCGCTGGCGCTCGGCGCCACCACCGAGAAGATGAAGTTCGGCCATCACGGCGCCAACCACCCGGTCCAGGACCTGACCACGGGCAAGGTCGAGATCACCAGCCAGAACCACGGCTTCGCGGTCCGGCCCGAGAGCCTGCCCGCGGGCGTCGAGGCGACCCATGTCTCGCTGTTCGACGGCTCGCTCGAGGGCCTGAGCCTCCGCGACCGGCCGGTGTTCTCGGTCCAGTACCATCCCGAGGCCTCGCCCGGACCGCAGGACAGCGCCTATCTGTTCGACCGTTTCCTCCGGCTGATCGAGCGCCGCTGATGCCCAAGCGCACCGACATCGCGTCGATTCTCGTGATCGGCGCGGGGCCGATCGTGATCGGCCAAGCCTGCGAGTTCGACTATTCCGGGACCCAGGCGATCAAGGCGCTCAAGGCCGAAGGCTACCGGGTGATCCTGGTCAACTCGAACCCGGCCACGATCATGACCGACCCGGAGCTGGCGGATGCGACCTACATCGAGCCGATCACGCCCGAGGTGGTCGCCAAGATCATCGCGGCAGAGCGGCCGGACGCGTGCCTGCCGACCATGGGCGGCCAGACCGCGCTCAACATGGCGCGCACGCTGGCCGAGGACGGCACCTTCGAGCGCTACGGCGTCGAGCTGATCGGCGCCTCGCAGGAGGCGATCGCCAAGGCCGAGGACCGCGAGCTGTTCCGCGACGCGATGACCGCGGATCGGGCTCGAGATGCCGAAGAGCGTGGTGGTGCGCACGCTCGCCGACGCCGGCCGCGGCGCTCGCCGAGGTCGGCCTGCCGGCGATCATCCGGCCGAGCTACACGCTCGGCGGCTGGGGCGGCGGGGTCGCCTACAACCACGAGGAGTTCGAGCAGGTCGTGGCCGCCGGCCTCGACGCCTCGCCGATCAACGAGGTCCTGGTCGAGGAATCGGTGCTCGGGTGGAAAGAGTACGAGATGGAGGTGGTCCGCGACCGCGCCGACAACTGCATCATCGTCTGCTCGATCGAGAACGTCGACCCGATGGGCGTGCACACCGGCGACAGCATCACGGTCGCCCCGGCGCTGACGCTGACCGACAAGGAATACCAGCGGATGCGCAACGCCTCGATCGCGGTGCTGCGCGAGATCGGGGTCGACACCGGCGGCTCGAACGTCCAGTTCGCGATCAATCCGGACGACGGCCGGATGGTGATCATCGAGATGAACCCGCGCGTGTCGCGCTCCTCGGCGCTCGCCTCCAAGGCGACCGGCTTCCCGATCGCCAAGGTCGCGGCCAGGCTCGCGGTCGGCTACACGCTGGACGAGATCACCAACGACATCACCGGCGTGCACGCCCGCGTCGTTCGAGCCGACCATCGACTACGTGGTCACCAAGGTTCCGCGGTTCACGTTCGAAAAATTCCCGGAGACCGAGCCGATCCTGACCACCTCGATGAAGTCGGTCGGCGAGGTCATGGCGCTCGGCCGGACGTTCGCGGAATCGCTGCAGAAGGCGCTGCGCTCGCTCGAGACCGGCCTCGACGGCCTGGACGAGGTCGAGATCGACGGCCTCACCGACCCCGAACGGCCGCAGGACGCGCTGCGGGCGGCGCTCGGCCGGCCGACCCCCGACCGGCTGCGGGTGATCGCCCAGGCGTTCCGCGCCGGGCCTCGGGTTGCGCGAGATCCAATGCGCCTGCCACTACGATCCCTGGTTCCTCGAGCAGATCCGGGCGCTGGTCCACGCCGAGGAGCGGGTCCGCCGGGACGGCCTGCCGGCCGACGGCCGCGGGCCTGCTCGAGCTCAAGGCGATGGGCTTCTCGGACGCGCGCCTGGCCAGGCTCGCGGGTCTGGACGAGGCCGAGGTCGCGGCCCGCCGGCAGGCCTTGGGCGTGCATCCGGTGTTCAAGCGGGTCGACACCTGCGCCGCCGAGTTCGAGGCGAGCACGCCCTATCTCTACAGCAGCTACGAGGCCGGGCTCGGCGGCCGGCGATCTCGCCGAGTGCGAGGCGTGGCCGAGCGCGCGGCGCAAGGTGATCATCCTCGGCGGCGGGCCCAACCGGATCGGCCAGGGCATCGAGTTCGACTACTGCTGCGTGCACGCCGTCTTCGGCCTCGCCGAGGCCGGCTTCGAGACGATCATGGTCAACTGCAACCCGGAGACCGTCTCGACCGACTACGACACCTCGGACCGGCTGTATTTCGAGCCGCTGACCGCCGAGGACGTGCTCGAGATCGTCCGGGTCGAGGCGAGCGCCGGCGAGCTGTTGGGCGTGATCGTCCAGCTCGGCGGCCAGACGCCGCTCAAGCTCGCGCATCCGCTGGCCGAGGCCGGTGTCCCGATCCTCGGCACCTCGCCCGATGCGATCGATCTCGCCGAGGACCGCGAGCGCTTTCAGAAGCTCCTGCAGACGGCTCGGCCTGCGCCAGCCCGCCAACGCCATCTGCACCGATCCGGCCGAGGCCCTGGTCAAGGCCGAGCGGCTCGGCTTCCCGGTCGTCCTGCGGCCGTCCTACGTGCTCGGCGGCCAGTCGATGCGGATCGTCCACAGCGCCGCCGAGGTCGCGCAGTTCATGGCCGAGGCGGGCAAGCTCCGCGAGCTCGGGCCGATCCTGATCGACCGCTACCTGCAGGACGCGATCGAGGTCGACGTCGACGTCCTGGCCGACGGCGAACGATGTGTTCGTCGCCGGCATCATGGAGCACATCGAGGAGGCCGGCATCCATTCCGGCGACAGCGCCTGCTCGCTGCCGCCGCATTCGCTCGAGCCGGGGCTTCTGGCCGAGATCCGGCGTCAGGCCGACATCCTGGCGCGGGCGCTCGAGGTGCGCGGCCTGATGAACGTCCAGATGGCGATCAAGGACGGCGAGGTCTTCATCCTCGAGGTCAACCCGCGCGCCTCGCGCACGGTGCCCTTCGTCGCCAAGGCGATCGGCCGGCCGATCGCCAAGATCGCGGCCCGGGTGATGGCCGGCGAGCCGCTCGCCGGCTTCGATCTGACCGAGCGCCCGCCGGCTCACGTCGCGGTCAAGGAGGCGGTGTTCCCGTTCGCGCGCTTTCCCGAACGTCGATTCGCTGCTCGGCCCGGAGATGAAGTCGACCGGCGAGGTGATGGGCCTGGACCGGGATTTCGGCGCCGCCTTCGCCAAGTCCCAGCTCGGCGCCGGCAACCAGTTGCCCGACCAGGGCATGGTCTTCATCTCGGTGCGCGACCGCGACAAGCCGGACATGGTCGAGCTCGGCCGGCGGCTGCTGGCGCACGGCTATCCAGCTGATCGCGACCCGCGGCACCGCCGCCCATCTGCGCGCCGCCGGCCTCGAGGTCGAGCAGATCAACAAGGTGTTCGAGGGCCGGCCGCACATCGTCGACCGGATCAAGGACGGCCAGATCGCGATGGTCATCAACACCACCGAGGGCCAGCGCGCGATCAGCGACAGCTACACGCTGCGCCGCGCCGCCCTGGTCTACAAGGTGCCCTACTACACGACCGTCGCCGGCGCCCGCGCCGTCGTCCAGGCGATCGTCACGCTCGCCGAGCGCGACCTTGCAGTGGCTCCCTTGCAATCCTATTATCGAGCAGCTCAACTAGGCAAGACTTCTGGCTTCGGGCGTGCTCGTCTGGAGCACGTCCAGGCGCGTTGTGATGGTCTCCGATGAGCAACCGGATTCCGATGACCTCGGGCGGCTACACGCCGGCTCGAGCAAGAGCTCAAGCGCTTGAAGTACGACGAGCGGCCGGCCGTCATCAAGGCGCTCGCCGAGGCGCGCGAGCACGGCGACCTGTCCGAGAACGCCGAGTACCACGCGGCGCGCGAGCGCCAGAGCTTCATCGAAGGCCGGGTGCTCGAGCTCGAGGACAAGCTCGCCCGCGCCGAGATCATCGACATCAGCCAGCAGGGCGGCTCGACGGTCAAGTTCGGCGCCCAGGTCAAGCTGGTCGACGAGGAGACCGAGGAGGAGGTCGTCTACCAGGTGGTAGGACCCGACGAGGCCGAGATCCAGCGCGGCCTGCTGTCGATCAGCGCGCCGCTCGGCCGCGCCCTGATCGGCCGCGAGGCCGGCGATACGGTCGAGGTGCCGACGCCCCGTGGAACCCGCTATTTCGAGATCCTCGAGGTCGCCTATCCCGGCGAGATCCGATCCCGCTGATCGTCCCGACCGGGCGCTGCCGCCGCCCCGGACCTGGGCGCTGGTCGACGATCGTCCGGGCAACCTCAATCAGGTGCTGGCCGTGGCCGAGGCGCTGGGCTGGCCGTTCACGATCAAGACGCATCGACTTCGGCCCGCTGGCCCGGCTGCCGGGCCGGTTGCTCGGCGCTTCGCTGCTCGGCCTGACACCGGCGGCGCGGGACGCGCTGACCCCGCCCTGGCCCGAGCTCGTGATCGCGGCCGGCCGGCGCAGCCTGCCCGTGGTGCGCTGGCTGAAGCGCCGGCAACCGACGGCGTTCCTGGTCCAGCTGATGTGGCCGGGCTCGGCGCGCGGGCCCGATCTGCTGGTCGTGCCGGCGCACGACCGGGTGGCGGACCGGCCGGAGATGATCCGCACCCAGGGCGCGCCCCATCGGCTCACGCCGGCGCGCCTGGTCGAGGCCGCCGAGGCGCTGCGGCCGCGCCTTGCCGACCTGCCGCGGCCCTGGATCGCCTGCCTGGTCGGCGGCAGCAACCGGAGGGTCCGCTTCACCCGCGCCGACGCCGCCGCGCTCGGGCGGCAGGCGAGCGCGCTCGCCCGCGAGCGCGGCGGCAGTCTCCTGGTCACCACCAGCCGGCGGACCGGGGCCGCCTGCTCAAAGGCGCTCGCGGCGGCGATCGAGGGGCCGCATTTCCTGCACCGCTGGTCGCCCCCGAGCGTCGAGCGGGACTTTGACAATCCTTATCTCGGCCTGCTCGGCGCCGCGGACGCGATCATCGTGACCGCGGACTCGGCGTCGATGTGCACCGAAGCGGCGGCGACCGGCGCTCCCGTGTTCCTGTTCCGTCCGGCCGCAGGCGTCTCGGCCAGGCTTGCCAGGCTGCATGGCGCGCTCGAGGAGCAGGGCCATCTCTGCCCGCTCGGCAGCGCCTGGCCGGAGCGGCGGTCGCCGCCGCTCAACCCGGCCGCGGCGGTGGCCGAGGCGATCCGGGCAAGGCTTTTCGGGACGACCGATCAGCGCAGTGACCCGCCAGGCAGTGGCGCCGGCGCCTCCGACACCTTAAATTCACGCGACCAGGCGTAGGAAAGGTCGAGCCATGGCGGCGACGCGCCACTGCAAGGTCCTGATCATCGGCTCCGGGCCGGCGGGCTATACCGCGGCCGTCTATGCCGCGCGGGCCAATCTGCAGCCGATCCTGATCCAGGGCCTCGAGGTCGGCGGCCAGCTGTCGGGCACCACCGACGTCGAGAACTATCCGGGCTTCGCCGAGGCCATCCAGGGCCCCTGGCTGATGGACCAGATGGCCGCCCAGGCCGCGAACTGCGGCGCCGAGCTGGTGCTCGACAGCATCACCGATCTCGACCTGGGCCGGCGGCCGTTCGTCTGCCAGGCCGATGGCGGCGACCGCTACCTGGCGGAGAGCCTGATCCTCGCGACCGGTGCCCAGGCCCGCTGGCTCGGCCTGCCGAGCGAGAAAGCCTTCGCCGGCCACGGCGTCTCGGCCTGCGCGACCTGCGATGGCTTCTTCTTCCGCGGCCAGCCGGTCGCGGTCGTCGGCGGCGGCAACACGGCGGTCGAGGAAGCGCTCTATCTGAGCCAGATGGCGAGCCGCGTGGTCCTGATCCACCGCCGCGGCCAGCTGCGCGCCGAGAAGGTCCTGCAGGACCGCCTGTTCCGCAACTCCAAGATCACCGTCGTCTGGCACGCCGTGGTCGAGGAGATCCTGGGGCAGGAGCAGCCGCGCGCGGTCACCGGCCTGCGCCTGCGCGACGTCCGGAGCGGGACGTTGCGCGAGCTCGCGGTCGGAGGCGTGTTCATCGCGATCGGCCACGATCCGGCGACCGGGTTGGTCAAGGGCCAGCTCGCGATGGACGAAGGCGGCTATGTGATCACCGCGCCGGACAGCACCAGGACCAGTGTCGAGGGCGTGTTCGCCGCCGGCGACGTGCAGGATCGGATCTTCCGCCAGGCGGTGACCGCCGCCGGCACCGGCTGCATGGCGGCGCTCGAGGCCGAGAAGTTCCTCGCCGGGATCGAGGCCGAAGCGCCGGCCGTGGCTGCTTATGGTGCCGGTGCCTGAGGAGCCGGGCGATGATCGATTGGGACCGGGTGCGCGTGTTCCGGGGGGTGGCGGAAGCCGGCAGCTTCACGCGCGCCGCCGAGTCCCTGGGTCTCAGCCAGTCCGCGATCAGCCGCCAGATCAGCGCGCTCGAGGAAGATCTGCGCACGCCCTTGTTCCACCGGCACGCGCGCGGCCTGGTGCTGACCGAGCAGGGCGAGATCCTGCTCGAGACCGCCCAGGAGATCGCCGCCCGCATGGCGACCGTCGAGAGCCGTCTCGACGAGGCCAAGGACCATCCGGCGGGCCACCTCAAGATCAACACCACGGTCGGCTTCGGCACCGTCTGGCTGACTGCGCACCTCAGCGAGTTCCTCGATCTCTATCCCGAGATCACGGTCTCGCTGATCGTCATCGACACCGAGCTCGACCTCAGCATGCGCGAGGCCGACGTCGCGATCCGGCTGAACCCGCCACGTCAGCCCGACCTGATCCAAAAGCGGCTGATGACCGCGCACACCCATCTCTACGCCGCGCCCGAATATCTCGAGACCGCGCCGCCGCTCGCGGCCCCGGACGACCTCGACCGTCATCGCCTGATCGTCTACGGCGCCGAGGCGACCCCACCGCCGGTGCCGAGCCTGAACTGGGTCGTGATCGCCGGCCGCCCCGAGGACGATCCGCGGCCGCCGCGGCGGGCGACGCTGCTGATCAACAACGTCTACGGCATGCTGCGCGCCACCGAGCGGGGGCTCGGTGTGGCGTCGTTGCCCGACTATCTGTGCTCGAGCTCGCGGCGTCTGGTCCGGGTGCTGCCCCAGTTGGAAGGGCCGACGTTCAACGCCTACTTCGTATATCCCGAGGAAATGCGCGCCTCGAAGCGGGTCAGCGTGTTCCGGGACTTCCTGCTGCGCAAGATGGCGGAGCAGGCGGTGTGGTAGCCACGCCACAGCGTTGCAAAAATTCATAGCAGCCATGCACGCAAGCTCTGGTCGAGCCGCGATCATCCGACTATATTGTGCATTGCAGCAAGGACGGCGTTTCCGCGGTCCTCGCTGTGGCGGGATTGGGCTCTGTCCCTGAAGAGACCAGTCTCGTGCTTCAGGTGCGATGCCTGAAGCTTTTGAGGATCGGTGATCCTCACGTCTCCCAGACGTTAAGCCTCCCTGATGAATTCGCCGGGCCCTCGGGTCCGGCGCTCTTTTTTGGAGAATCTGGGTAGCGGAGTTTTAGGCGAGCTGTCCCGGCAGGTCAAGGGGCAAATCGATGAACTTCTGTCAACCTGCTCAACCAAAGTGTCATCGTTGCGCAACTTTTGCGATCGCCGAATCGCGGCTGACCGAAACTGTCACGCAACTTAATCTGAAAAATTAAAAATATAGACTAACCGCTTGCCAACAATCGTGATCAGGCGGGAGGGCGCCGCGCCAGCGGTGGCCGCGCCTGCTTCGAGGCTTCTTAACGACCGTCTGTTAGCCCAGTCGGGCGGGGGCGCCCCTGGTCGCCCTGATGCCGCCTGGAGGACCGGATGGATCCTGCCTACCTCGATCAGTATCACGAGCTGGGCTACGCCGTCGTCAGGGGCGTGTTCGAGCCGGCTGCGGTCCGGGAGCTGGCAGCCGCCTTCGATCGGGTCTACGCCCAGGGCCTCGGCCATCCCACCAGCTTTCGCCATCAGAACGTGCTGTTCCGGATCGCCGACGATGACAGGCTCGGCCGGATCGTGCGCCTGGTGCAGTGGCCGGCCTATTTCGATCCGGTGCTCGCGCGCTACCGCACCGACCGGCGCATGCTGGCGATCCTGGGCCCCCTGCTCGGTGAGAACCTGAAGCAGATCATCAATCAGATGCACTGGAAGCCGCCGGGCGCGGCCGCCGTCGAGTTCGGCTATCACCAGGACATCCGCTTCCGGCGGCCGCGCACGGCCTACCGCGAGCCTGGCAGCTCCTACGTCCAGACCGGCGTCGCGATCGACCATCATGGTCGGGACAACGGCGCGATGACGATCCTGCCGGGCAGCCACAGGCTCGGCGAGCTCGGCTTCGAGGGGGCTGGCCGGGTCATGGACCGGGCCCTGAGCGACGACGACCTCCGTGTGCTCGGGCTCGACCCGGCGAGCAAGGTCGATCTGCTCCTCGAGCCCGGCGACGTGGCGCTCTGGCACCTGAACCTGATCCACGGCTCCGGGCCGAACCGCTCGGGCGGCGACCGGCGCTTCTATTTGAACGGTTATGTGATCGCCGAGAACTGCGACCGGGGCGAATGGGCGTTCCGGAACGGTGCGCCCTGCGCGCTCGGCGAGCCGGTCCTGGTCCACTTCGAAGACCTGCACGGCCGCCCCGAGCCCCACTACCTCGAGCCCTGAGCACCGGCGCCGAACGTCCTCGTGCTGGGGCCGAGGTGGTCTGGTGCCACGCTCGGAGCGGCACACAATCCCTCTGGATCGCGGCGAGCACGCAGTCTCGCCGCGCCGAGGCTCGACGATGGCACCAGGCAGCGGAGTTGCAGCAACCGCGCGCCGCGGGGAGAACAGGGCTAGCCGGCCGAGCGGCCGACGATTCCCAACCGGCTTGCCGCATCGACCATGTGCTGACGATCAGGTCCAGATGGCGACCACGGCCATCAGGAGGAAACCCAGGGCGACCATGGCGAACTGCGGAAAATGCTGGCACTTCGCGATCAACGTGCTGCTGGTCAAGCCGTGCAGAGTCCCGAGATAGATGAACGTTCCCGCGGCGAGGCCGGCGAAGGTCGGCTCGAACAGTGGGTGTGACGCAGTGAGGGCGAGGGCGCCAGCACCGACCGCGACCCCGGCCGGGAACATCAGCACGAAGGTTAGAAACAAAGCGGTTGCGTTGCGCGATGATAGTTGGCTGCGCGATAGCGTGAGACTGAGCGCGAACGCGGCCGCCCATTTGTGGGCGAGCACGGCGACGAGGACCACGATCGTGGTCGAGAGCTCGCTTGCGGTGCCGAGCGCGGCGCCGACCAGGAAGCTGTGAAACGCGAGAATGAGGCTGGCGAGGATCGCGAGTACCGTCCTCTCGTTGGCGCCGTGGGCACCGGCCAGCCGGTTGCCCAGGTGCTCCAGCCAGAGCAGAAGAAGAATGACGGCCCCACACAGCACCTCGCCCACCGGGTAGGTGATGCCGGCCTCCACGAAATCGGAGGCCGTGTCGCCCAGCATGTGGATGATGCCGGCGCCGAGGAAGACCCCGACCGCGAGCGCCTCGCCGCGGGCGTAGCCTTCGACATGGTCGTCGCCGGCGCGCCGGTGAAGGGGAGCCCAGCCGGCGGCCAGCGCGATGGCGACGACGATCAGGACGGGAACCACCTTGATGAGGATCTCGTCATCGAGAAGAGGCACCAGCCGTCCCTCCGATCAGCTTGAACCGGGCGCCGCGCGTCTTGTCCGGGTTTGATACCCGTTGAGGCCCGAGTTTGCACCGCTGGGCGCTAGAAGGGAACTCAAGGGGTGGTGCGGTGCGCAGCCAGTGCGTCAGCACGATGTCTCTCGGCGGGCGAGCAAGAGTACGCTCGCGGCTGGGGTTATGGTCGCGACCACCGTCGCGATCACACGCTCAGCGCGTCTAGCCACCTCGGGGCGTGGCTAGTCGGTCGCGCAGCTCCCCCTGACCAGCGACCAGCCGAGCACCGAGGCGACCGGCGCAGTTCGGGCATCGCCGCCCGAGCCTCGGGTCAACTCGTGACAGCGCAACCCGAAACCACCGAGCCCCCCTCAATCGCCGCTTGCGGCTGACCAGCGTGCGCGGCTGCTGACCGGTACCGTTGGTTAACGGCCCCGGCAACCTCGCCCACGGCGTCATGATTGGCGCGCGGCTGGAAAGGCCTGAGAACTGACGGCGGCGACCGCCGCTGCCGTGCCGACCCGTCGTTGTCGCGCCGGGCGGCCACGGCTATCGTCGGATGCCAGCCAGCAGCGCAGATGGGAGGCAGGGCATGGGCTCGCTCGAGGGCAAGAAGGTCGTGATCATCGGCGGTTCCTACGGCATGGGCTATGCCACCGCAGAGCTCGCGCTCGACGCCGGTGCTGTGGTCGCGATCGCGGCGCGAACGCCTGAGAAGCTGGCCGAAGCCTCGCGCCAGCTGACCGGGCGCAGCGGGCGGGCGGTGCCCTGGCGCGCGCTCCGGATCGAGGACCGACCGGCGGTCGCGGCGTTCCTGGCCGACTGCGCGCCGTTCGACCATCTGGTCCTGCCCGGCTCGACGGTGAAGCCGATCCTTTACGACGATCTGACCGATCAGACCGCGCGGGAAGCCTTCGAGAGCAAGTTCTGGGGGCCGTTCTGGGCCGCCTGTGATGCCAGGCCCCATCTGCGCGCGGGCGGCAGCATCGTGTTCTTCACCGGCGTCGCCGCCAAGCGCCCGGTCAAGGGCTACATCATGGGCGCCTGCATCAACGGCGCGCTCAATGCCGCGACCCGCTCGCTGGCGCTGGAGTTTGCCAAGCTCGGCTGTCGCGTCAACACGATCGCGCCGGGCCTCTGCGACACCCCGCTCAACGACCTCCTGCACGCCCACGACAAGGAGGAGCGCTACGTGCGGATGGCGGCCCGCCTGCCGGTCGGCCGGATCGGCCACGCCGAGGACTGCGCCAAGGGCGCGCTCTATCTGATGACCAACGGCTACGTCACCGCCCAGGTGCTCGGCATCGACGGCGGCCAGGAAGTCATGGATTGAGCCTGGATCATTGACCCAGTCAATCAAATGCTTGAGAATGGCATGGATAGGCCCGCTTGCCTTCGAGGGTGCCGACCATGGCCGAGACCAAGCTCGAGCGGCGCGGCGCGCATCCTGCGCAGCGCGTCGCCGATCTTGCGCCACGCATCGCAAGCGTGCGGCGCTTCAACCGTTTCTACACCAAGCACATCGGCGTGCTCCACGAGGGGTTGCTGCAGAGCCCGTTCTCGCTGACCGAGGCGCGCGTGCTCTACGAGCTCGCCAACCGGGACGGGCCCGCGGCGAGCGAGCTTGGCCGCGAGCTCGGCCTGGATGCGGGCTATCTCAGCCGCATCCTGCGCGGCTTCGAGACCAGGCGCCTGATCCGGCGGACGCCATCGGCAGTTGACGGCCGCCAGAACCACCTATGGTTGACGGATGCGGGCCGGGCGGCGTTCGCACCCCTCGATCAGGCGTCGCGTGCCGAGGTCGGCGCCATGCTCGAGCAACTGTCGGAGCCCGAGCAGAAACACCTGCTGGACGCCATGGACACGCTCCTGCGGCTGCTCGATCCAAGACCCGAGCCGAGGACGCCCTACCTGCTCCGCCCCCATCGGCCGGGCGATCTTGGCTGGATCGTGCACCGTCACGGTGTGCTCTATGCCGAGGAGTACGGTTGGGACGAGCGCTTCGAGGCGCTGGTCGCCGAGATCGCGGCCAGGTTCATCCAGCAGCACGACCCGAAGCGCGAACGCTGCTGGATCGCCGAGCGGGACGGCGACATCGTCGGCT
This sequence comes from uncultured Alphaproteobacteria bacterium, assembly GCA_963757395.1. Lineage (GTDB taxonomy): Bacteria > Pseudomonadota > Alphaproteobacteria > Geminicoccales > Geminicoccaceae > DATAOG01. The sequence continues at coordinate 407,686 of CAVWRK010000011.1, read as the reverse complement.
CGGTGCTGCTGGTGAAGGACACGGACGAGATCGCGAAGCTTCGCCTGCTGCTGGTCGAGCCCAAGGCGCGCGGCCAGGGCATCGGCGCGCGCCTGGCGCAGGAATGCGAGCGCTTCGCCAGGACAGCCGGCTACCGGACGATCAGGCTCTGGACCAACAGCGTCCTCGGGGCGGCGCGGCGGATCTACGAGCGGGCGGGCTACCGGCTGGTCGAGAGCACGCCGCACCGGAGCTTCGGCCACGACCTCGTAGGCGAGACCTGGGAGCTGATGCTCTGAGCGATGGTCCGACCTCGACAGCCCGGCGGCAACCCGTCATCTTGCCGGCGATGGGGGCGAGCGGGTCGATCTTCCGATGGTGCAGCTGATCGATGCCGAGGCGGCCGCCGGGCTGGTGCGCGACGGTGATGCGGTGCTGTTCGGCGGCTCGGGCGGCGGCCATGCCGTGCCCGAGGCGGTGATCGAGGCGCTCGCGGCGCGCTTTCTCAAGCAGGGGGCGCCGCGCGATCTGACCCTGATCAGCGTCGTCTCGCTCGGCGACTGGCAGACCACCGGCTTCAATCTGCTGGCCGAGCCCGGGCTCGCGCGCCGCGTGATCAGCGGCGGCTTCAACAACTGCCCGCGCTTCGCCGAGCTGGCGCTGGCCGACCGGATCGAGGCCTACACCCTGCCCCAGGGGACGCTCTCGCAGCTGATGCGCGACATGGCGGCCGGGCGCCCGGGCCTGCTCACGACCATCGGCCTGCACAGCTTCGTCGACCCGCGCCACGGCGGCGGCCGGCAAAGCCCGAGCGCTGTGGACGACCTGGTCGAGCTCCTGACCCTCGGCGGCGAGGATTTCCTGCTCTATAGGGCGCTGCCGGTCGACGTCGCGGTGATCCGCGCCACGACGGCCGACGAGCGCGGCAACCTCACGATGGAGCGGGAGGCGTTCTTCGGCGAGAATTTCTCGATCGCGACCGCGGCGCGGCGTCAGGGCGGGATCGTCATTGCCCAGGTCGAGCGGATCGCGGCCGCAGGCACGCTGCCCGGCAAGCTGGTCAAGGTCCCGGGCGTGGTCGTCGACTATGTGGTCGTGGCACCCGGCCAGCCGCAGACCTACCAGACCCCCTACAGCCCGGCCTATGCCGGCGAGCTGCGGGCGCCCGAGGCCGCGATCCCGCGCCTGCCGTTCGACCTCCGCAAGGTGATCGCGCGTCGCGCCGCCCTCGAGCTCTTTCCCGGCGCAGTGGTCAACCTCGGCTTCGGGGTCTCGAACGGGATCGCCAACGTCGCGGCCGAAGAGGGCCTTTGGCGGGAAGTGACGCTGACCGTCGAGCAGGGCATCATCGGCGGCGTGCCGGCCGGCGGCAAGGACGCGGGCGCCGGCGTCAATTACGACATGATGGCCGACCAGCCCTACCAGTTCGACTTCTATGACGGCGGCGGCCTCGATCTCGCCTTCCTGTCGTTTGCCGAGGTCGACCGCGCGGGCAACGTCAACGTCAGCCGCTACGGCGGAAGCGTCAACGGCCCGGGCGGCTTCATCAACATCAGCCAGGGCGCGCAGAAGGTCGTCTTTTCCGGGACGCTCACGACCGGCGGGCTGGACGCGGCCCCGGATGGCGCGGGCGGGCTGTTGCTCCGTCAGGAGGGCCGGACCCGAAAGTGGGTGCCCGAGGTCCAGCAGCTGACCTTCAACGGCCGCTATGCCCGGGAGCGCGGTCAGGAGGTGATGTACGTGACCGAGCGCGCGGTGTTCCGGCTCGAGCTGGATGGCCTCGTGCTCACCGAGGTGGCACCGGGGATCGATGTCCGCCGCGACGTGCTCGAGCGGATCGGTTTCGAGATCCGGGTCGCCGAGCCGCTCGCGCCCATGGACCCGCGCCTGTTCCGCGCCGAGCCGATGAACCTTCTATCGCAGTTCCGCGCCAAAGCCGGAGCTTCGATGCGCCAGACTTCGAAATGCCGAGCGGGGAGCCGATGAACGCTTTGATCCATTGCCAGGTCGAGGACGGGGTCGCCGTCCTGACGTTGAACAACCCGCCGCTCAACCTGGTGACGCTCGATCTGACCCGCCAGCTGAGCCACGCACTCGACCGCCTGGCGGGCGGCCAGTTCGATTTCTATGACGGCGGCCGCCTCGACCTCGCCTTCCTGTCGTTCGCCGAGGCCGCTTGCTTTCGCATCCACGACTGCCCAGAGTGCGCGTCCCTAGTCGCGGGGCCGGGATGCTGCTGACACGAGAGTTCTACGACCCTGGGCTGGTATGTCTGGCGACCCTGGGCTTGGTTGCCACGCTTTTGGTTACCTGGAACGTACCAAGGGCACACGAGCTTCGAGCGTCACGGCTCAGCGAAGCCAGTCAGCTTCTCGGCTCCATCGTGCTAAGTGGTCTTGCCGGTTGGCTCAGCACCGGGCATCGAGCCGGGGCCTTGTTCTTCGCGTGCCTTGCTGTCCTTGTCGTCCTCGGCCTGAAGCTGTTGCTGCCCAGGCTGACCATAGCCGGCGCGACGCAGATGGCGCTCCTGCCGCTCATGTTGAGCGTCTCCGCACCTTGGTTCTACTTTCTTCTTCGAGACTTGGGCTTCCCGGTGTGGACCTTGGTTCTATGCCAGATTGGCCTCGCCATCGCCTGGCTTCCCGTTGGGTTAGGCTTCGCTCTCAAGCTCGCCGAGGATGCGCTACTCACCCACGGTGCATGGCGCCGGGCGACGCGGCCGCTGGTCGCTTTCGCGAGATCGACGGCTCCCAAAGTGTCCATCCACGTTCCTTGCTACGCCGAGCCGCCGGAGCTGGTCATGGCATCGTTAGACCGCCTGGCACGGCTCGACTATTCGAATTTCGAGGTCATCGTTTGTGACAACAATACCGAGGATGATGTTCTGTGGCGCCCATTGGCCGAGCACTGTGATCAAATCAACGCGCGATTAGGTGTAGAGAAGTTCCGCTTCTTTCACGTCTCGCCCCTTGCCGGAGCAAAGGCTGGTGCACTGAACTTCTGCTTAGAGCGCATAGCGCCGGACGTTGAGCTTGTCGCCGTGGTGGATGCTGACTATTTCGCGGAGCAGGACTTCCTCAGCCGCCTGGTAGGCTTCTTTGACGACCCCAAAATTGGCTACGTACAGACACCACACGATTACCGTAGCTTCGAGGACAACAGATATCTACGTTGGTGCTACTACGAATACATGCCCCACTACAAAGTCCTCCTGCCGGGCCTCCAGGAGTACAACGCGGCCTATACGGTTGGCACAATGTGCCTGCTCAGGGTCCGTGCCCTGATCGAGGCCGGGCCATGGGGGGAATGGTGTCTGACCGAGGACTCGGAGATATCCATTCGCATCCGCGCTTGCGGCTATGAGGGCATCCATTTGCACGAGACATTCGGGCGTGGTCTAATCCCGGAGACGTTCGATGACTTCAAGAAGCAACGCTACCGCTGGACGGGGGGGCCGGTGCAACAGGTCCGCCAGCACTGGAGGCTATGCCTCCCGAGGCCGTTTGGAACCCCGTCGTCGCTGGGCGGATGGTCGAAGTTTCTTGAGCCCATCCGCAGCCTGCTCCCATTGCTGGGCGCTGTGGGTACCGCGTTGAGCGTTGCCGTAGCCGGCACGGTCTTGGTTTTTGAACGTGACAGAGAGTCTGCCACGCCTCGCCCTGCCCCAGGCATTCTGGATCTCGGTGTCGATTGGGTCCATAGCCCCGCTGATCCGCACCTACCATCGCTACCGTCTTGTGGGCTGTACCCGTGCCGCTGATATGGTTGGGGCAGAGATCGCCCGTCTGTCCCTGACCTATGTGGCGGTGGTAGCCGGGCTCGCCGGCTTGTCCCACAGGCGGCTGAAATGGCGCCGCACTCCAAAGTTCAAGGCGAAAGGCTCCCGCTTCCGCGCCCTGCATGCTACCCTGCCGGAAACCTGCATTGGGTTGTTGTTTCTGGCAATGCCCTACTTGCCTATCCTGTTCTTCGAAGACGTAGGTTTTAACTTCCTGCTGCTGGCGACCCTCGGCGCAGTACGCTCTGCTCTTCCCTTCCTATCGGCGCCTGCGATGGCGCTGATGAGCGAGCGGCACCTCATGAATTCATCGCCAGCGGTGAAGGAGGGGCAGCCGCGGGACGCGGCCACCAAGCTGGCCCCACCGCGGCTGAAGCTGCCCGAGCTGGGGCGGCGTCCCCGAGCCGTGCCGGCGAACATAGGGGCGGTTGGGCTAGCGTCCGTCGCCGCCCAGAATGGCGTTGGCGCGGTCGGCTCCGCCCAGGAGAACGAGGAATGACGGTAGTGCCGAACCAGAGGAGGAACCGGAATTCCGCTGATGACGAATCGCTGCCAAGAACAGTGTCGCTGAGGAGCCAGGCGCCACTCCGCACGACAGCTGAGGATTTGGGCTGGTTTTCGCGACCAGCGGCCTTAGGTTCTCACGGGCTGTACGCCTTGATAGTCCTGATCCTTTCGACCCAGCCATTCTTCCAGTTGACCTATAGCAGCCTGCGTGCGCAATCGATCATCAATGCAGCGTGGCTGATCGCTTTCGCGGTCGGCTTGTTGTTGGTAATCCGGAGCGCCCGCCTTCGATGGATCACTTGGTCGATTCGGAAGCTGCCGTTTCTCTGGTTGGTTCTTTTTGTAGCATTCGCTTCCTCTGTCTGGTCTCTAAATCCGGCACGGACTCTCGACAAAGCATTTTGGATGGCAGCAACGACTCTCGTGGGTGTCATCCTTGGCTATCTTCTGCCGCCTAAGGTTTTTATGCGCTCGCTATTTTGGTTATTTGCTAGCGTCCTCGTTACTTCTTTGCTCATTGAGCTATTTGTGTTTGGTGGCGCGAGCCGGTGGTTGGGGAGGATGCCGGATTTCCACGAAAGCGTAGATCGATGGCAGGGAATAACGCCGAATCCGAACTTCCTGGGGCCGATATCGGCTTTCGGCGCCGTGTTTTTCCTGGTCGCGCTGCTTTTTGGCCGTCTCGAGTGGCGATCTGCCTTGCCCATGTGCGTATTAGCCGCACTTACGACATTCATGACTCGCTCGGCGACTTCAATCGTGATGCTTGTCACTGGTATCGCTGCCGCGGTGTGCTTTCGTCTAGCACAACGTCTGCATTTGGGTGGTGATCTTGCAGCATTGTTGATCGTGGTCGGGCTGGTAGGATGTGCGGCAACCGGCTTGGTGCACTGGGAAGGCGCCACCAACCTGCTCGAAAAGGATGTTACGGCAAGTAATAGGTTTGCAATTTGGGACGACTCCATTAAGATCGTCGAGCATAGGCCGATACGTGGCTATGGATTTGGGGCCGTGTGGGCTCTTTATGATAAGACATTCTTTCCAGAATTTAAGTCGACCAGATGGCAGTATCACGCGCATAATGGTTATCTTCAAATCGCTACGGAAATGGGTTTACCAGCAACGGTAGTGGCGGTTATATTACTTATATGGACGCTGATCCGGGGGGCAGCTGCATATGTTAAGTGGCATTCATCCTTCGCACTATTCTGTACTATCTACACGGTCATGTTTGTAGTAGGAAATATGACCGAAGCGAGATTGTTTGAATTCGCGATATTTGATTGGTTGCTCTTCGTCGCACTTGCCACCGCTCTGGCTCGCGCGAGTTCGTCGTCGGCACCGGCCGTAACCAGTGCCGGCCGGCGGGCACGCAACGACCTTCCTGGGAGCGAGCGATGATTGCCGGGCCCATCCTCTGCAAGGCCGAGAACGGGCTGGCCGTGGTCACGCTCAGCAATCCGCCGCTGAACCTGGTCACTCTCGAGCTGACCCACCGGCTCGACGAGGTGCTGGACCGTCTCGCGGCCGATCCGGCGGTCCGGGTCCTGGTGCTGACCGGGGCGGGCGAGCGCGCCTTCTGCGCCGGCTCTGACATCCGCGAGTTCCCGGGCGTGGCGGACGATGTGATCGGCAAGAAGCTCGCGGCCGAGAACCGGGCCTATGCGAAGGTCGACGATTTTCCCAAGCCGACCATCGCGGCGATTGCCGGACTCGCCTACGGCGGCGGGCTCGAGCTCGCGGTCTGTTGCGATCTGCTCGTGGTCGAGGCGAATGCGCGTCTGGCACTGCCGGAGATCAAGCTCGGGGTGTTCCCGGGCTCGGGCGGCACGGTCCGGGTGACCCGCCGGATCGGCGAGGGCCGGGCCAAGGAGATGATGTATTTCGGCGACCCGATCGAGCCCTCGACCGCGCTCGCCTGGGGCCTGGTCAACCGGGTCGTGCCGCCGGGCGAGGCGCTGATGACCGCCTGCCGCATGGCGGCGGAACTCGCGGAGCGGCCGAACAAAGCGCTGCAGCTGTGCAAGCGCGCGATCGATCTGTCCCTCGATCTCACCGAGGACGAGGCGGTCGAACGCTCGCTGGCACTCTCGGCCGAAGCGTTCGCGACTGCCGACTGCCAGGAGGGCGTGCGTGCCTTCTTCGAGAAGCGCCCGCCGCGCTTCACCCACTCCTGACGGGCCGCCTGGGCTGTTTGCGCACCCGCCATCGCCGCCAATCCGCCGACCGGTGTCGCTCGCCCAGGCTCCATAGTGCAAAACCGATCCGGCAGTCGCCGGGCCCCCCTACGAGTTGCGTATTGTGTCCCCGGAATTCTCGGCGGAACTTCATACCCTAATCCTAAGGTGACACGGCTCGACAGGACTAACCTTAGGTAGTATGTTCTCTGGAGTGACAAACTGGGGCGATAAGAGCCGAGAACATGAGGCGTGACCTGGACCTCTGCCGCGAAATCCTTCAAGGGCTTGACGGGCATCCCGAGCGATTGCACCACGACAAGCCCAGTATCTCCGGAAAGCCGGAAGAGGAAGTCGCGTATCATTTAGATCTGCTTTGCGAGGCGGGGCTCGTCTGGTCCGAGTTTAGGGAAATTGAAAGTCGATCAATGGACTGGGAACTCGCTAAGAAAACTAGCGATTACATCTTCCTGCAACAGAACCGAGACAAGTACCGGCTAACGTGGGCTGGGCACGAGTTCCTGGACGCGTCGCGTGATAACACAAGCTGGAAGATTGCCAAAAGCAAAGTCATGGAAACCACGGGCGGCCTTGCCTTCGAATTGCTAAGAGCTCTGCTGATGCACAAGGGTAAGGAACTACTGGGTCTGGATTGATTTTGGATAAGTTCCGGGGACACGTACCGAATTCACGGACTAGGGTTACGCGACGCGCCACGGCTTCACGCCGCGCTCGGCAACGGCTTCGCGCGCTCGATGCGGGCGAGTTCGCCGGGAGAATGCAGCGCCTGCCAGAGGTCGGTGCGGCGCTGCACGTTGAGCCAGAAATCCGGGCTGTTGCCGAACACGCGCGCGAGGATCAGCGCGGTCGGGGCGGTGACGGTTCGTCGATCGTTGCAGAGCTGATTGACGTGCTTGCGCGGCACGCCCTGGCCTCGGCCAAGGCACCTTGCGTGCGGCCCATGGGCCGCATGAACTCCTCCACCAGGATCTCGCCGACCGTCGCCGGCTTGCGCTTGGTCGTCAGCATGGGATCGCTCATCTCAGTCGCGCGACGCCTCGCGGCGGCGTTTCTGCGCGTCGACGTAGGCGCGCAGGACCGCTTGCATGCGGGTGATGTGGCCCTTGCCGCCGGCTTTGAAGAAATCGACCACCTCGGGGTCGAGCCGCAGGTGGACCGACTGCCTGGGGCGGGGCATGACCAGTTCGGCGCGCGTCCAGTCGGGATCGAGGTCGCGCTCGTCCTCGTCCTCGGCGATCGCCCGCTCGAGGTCGGCCTCGGTCATCGCGTCGACCTTGGCCCAGTCGGTCCGGTCCTCGCCGCGGCGCCGCATCGCCTTGAGCTCTTCAGCCGTGTAGCTCCTCATGGATTTGCCTTTCCGCATCGCGCGCGCTCCTCATCGAGATGATGCGGCGGTCGCCTGCGCGGAGCGTGTAGACGACCGTCGCCCACCTGCCGGCCACCTTGCCGATCGCCAGAAAGCGTTCCTCCGGCTGTTGCGCTTCGATGGGACGATGACATGCGGCCCCTCGAACAGCTCATCGGCCTGTAGGAAGTCGAAGCCGTGCTTCGCGATATTGCGAAGCCGCTTGCCTTCGTCCCATTGGAACGCCATGACTGAGTATGGGGCACAGAATGTGTACACTTGTCAATCAGGGGAGGCGATGATGAGCGAGCAGGTGACGACGCCGGTGCACGTCGTGCAGCCGGACGACGGGGAAAGCTTCTGGCAGCCGGTGCCGGCTAACGGCTACACCGAGGTCCGGGTCTCGCATCGCAAGGATCCGAGCATCCGGAGCTTGGCTTCCGGCATCCAGGTGATCGCGCCCAATTCCTACATCCGCGAGCACGTCCATCCGGCCCAGGAGGAGCTTTTGTTCTTTTTCGAGGGCGAGGGCGAGGCCGTGATCGACGGCGAGACCTACCCGCTCCGGACCGGGACCACGGTCTACGTCGGCGCCGGGCATCGGCACAAGTTCGTCAACCCGAGCCCGGACCGGGAGCTCAAGATGTGCTGGGTGATGCTGCCGGGCGGCGATGGCGGCCTCGATGACTTCTTCGCCCGGATCGGCCGGCCACGTACGCCCGGCGAGCCGGCGCCGGCACCCTTCCCGCGGCCCGCCGACGTCGAGCGGATCGAGGCGGAGACGGTGTTCTCCAAGCTCGACTAGTGGCGGGCGGGCTTGCCGAGCAGCAGGATCAGCGGCATGGCGAGGATCGAGGTCAGCGTGCAGAGGTAGAAGACGTCGACGTAGCCGATCATCATCGCCTGGCGCGTGATCTCGAGGTTGAGCCCGGCGAGCGAGGATGGGTCGGCGATGCTGCCGCCGCCCGGGAGCGGGCTGTGGCGGAGGACCTCGTTGTAGGCGGTGACGTGCTCGACCAGCACGCCCCGGTTGATCCCGGCGGTCCGCACCAGGATCGCGAGCGCGGTCGCGATGCCGATGCTGCTGCCGATCGAGCGGATCAGGTTCCACATCGAGGCGCCCTCGGTCCGATGCGCCGCCGGCAGCGTCGCGAAGGTCAGGACGCCCAAAGGCCCGATGATCGAGCCGGCCCCGAGCCCCTGCATCAGCCCGGTCCAGAACACCGCCGACGCCGCGACCTCGAGGTTCCACTTCGACATCCACCAGCTCGAGGCCGCGAGCATCAGGAAGCCCGCGGTGATCTGGAGCCGGAGGTCGATCGCCTGGCCGATCCGGGCGAGGATCACCATCGCCATGAACAGGCCGAGCCCGCGCGGGCTGAGCAGCAGGCCGATGGTCGCCATCGGATAGTCCTGCAGGTCCTGGAGGAAGGGCGGCATCAGGACCATCGGCGCGAGGGTCAGGAGGCCGTAGAGGAACACCAGCAGCATGCCGAGCGCGTAGTTGCGATCGCGCATCAGGCGCAGGTCGACCATCGGCGCGCGCGCGGTCAGGCTGTGGACGACGAAGAAATAGATGCCGGCGGCCATCACGATCGCCTCGACCACGATCTCGGGCGACTCGAACCAGTCCAGGCGCTCGCCCCGGTCGAGCATCATCTGCATCGCCCCGACCCCGGCCGCGAGCGCCAGGAAACCGAAGCCGTCGAACGGCCGCACGCCCTGCGCGGGCGGGGTCTTGGGCAGGAAGGTGAGGCCGCCCAAGAACGCCAGGGAGCCGACCGGGATGTTGATGAAGAACACCCAGCGCCAGGTCAGCGCATCGGTCAGATAGCCACCCAGCGTCGGCCCGATCACCGGCCCCAGCACGACGCCCATGCCCCAGAACGCCATCGCCCGGCCGTGCTCCTCGGGCGGATAGGCATCGAGCATGATCGCCTGCGAGAGCGGGATCAGGAAGGCGCCGCAGGCGCCCTGGGCGACCCGGAGCACGACTTCGGCCGCGAGCGAGCCGGCGGTGCCGCAGAACAGCGAGAACAGCGTGAAGCCGCCGACCGCGGCCAGGAACAGCCGCCGCCGCCCGAAGCGCGCGCCGAGCCAGCCGGTCGCCGGCAGCATCACCGCGCTCGCGACGATGTAGGAGGTCAGCACCCAGGAGATCTGGTCCTGGGTCGACGAGAAGGTGCCCTGCATGTGCGGCAGGGCGACCGCCGCGATCGTCCAGTCGATCGAATAGATCATGCTCGCCAGCACCAGGGTCGCGGTCACCCAGTTGCGCTGGACCCGCTCGGCTCGGGTCGGCCTGGCCCTCGACCTGACCATCGGGGCGTCCGCCCGCGTGGCCATCGGCGCCTCCTCGCTGGCTCGGCAAGCCCTGGGATCAGACCATGCCGCCTAGGCTTCGGCAAGGCGGCGCGGCCGCCCGACCTTGACCCTCACCGCAGCCCGTGAAACGATCCGGGACGCGACCAGGGGGGCGGCGCGCTTCGCCCGCCGGTCGATCAGGGCGGTCCCGAAGGCGGCAACAGCCAGGGATGCAGCGGGGCAGGCGCAGGACGATGCCGGCGCGAGGCCCGCGGGCGCAGGACGCAAGCGGAGGCAAAGATGGCAAACTCGAATCTCACCCGTCGGACGGTTCTCAAAGGCGCAGGGGTCACCGCCGCGGTCGGCGCGGTCGGCCTGCATGCGCCGGCGGTCCTCGGCCAGGCCAAGCCGTTCGCCGGCGTCACCATCAACGGCGCCTCGTTCCAGCACGTCTTCCACACCTACCTCAAGGAATACATCCCGGAGTTCGAGGAGCAGTCCGGGATGACGGTCAACTTCGACCTCGAGGCCTTCCCGATCTACAATCAACGCATGGACCTCGAGCTCTCGACCCAGGGCTCGGCCTACGACTTCTGCAACGTCACCTTCATCTACACCGGCCGCTGGATCGGCGCCGGCTGGCTGGCGCCGCTCGACGACTTCGTGAACGACGCCAACCTGACGCCCGCCGAGTGGGACGCGGCCGACTTCGTCGGCGGCGCGCAGAGCTCGCTCAAAGACGCCGCCGGCAAGACCTACGGCTTCGCCTGGGAAGCCGGCGCCATGATCATGGGCATGGCGCGCGGCGATCTTCTGGAGAAAGCGGGCCTCGAGGCGCCCGAGACCTTCGACGATCTGCTCAAGGTCTGCGAGGCGGTCAACAAGCAGCAGGGCGTGGCGGCGTTCGTCGCCGACAAGCTGCACCACTGGAACTGGATCCCCTATCTGATGGGCTACGGCGGCGGCGTGTTCCGCAATCCGCCGGACGACCTGATGCCGACCCTCGACACGCCGGACGCGGCCAAGGCGGCCGAGTATTACGCGGGTCTGCTGACCAAGTTCGGTCCCTCGGGCGTGCTCTCCTACACCGACGACCAGGCGATGCGCGCGCAGCTCGCCGGCCGCGCCAACATCCGCACGCAGGCGATCGGCTGGATGACCCCGCTCGCCAAGGACCCCGACAGCACGGTCAAGGAGACGGTGCGCTACGCGCTGATGCCGGGCGGGCCGGACGGCAATTTCCCGGGCTCCAACAGCCACGGCTTCGGCATCCCGGCCGGTGCCAAGAACAAGGAGGCGGCCTGGGAGTTCATCAAGTGGGCGATGAGCAAGGAGACGCTCAAGCGGATCGCGCTCGAGAAGGGCTATTCCGCGGTCTGCCGGCGCTCGATCATCGAGGACCCGGCGTATAAGGAGGCGCTGACCCTGAACGGCCAGGACGTCGCCTCGCTCTACCTCAAGGTGCTCGATCTCGGCGGCAAGTCGGGCTACATGAAGTATCGCACGGTGCCCGTGTTCCCGCAGGTCGGCGACAAGATCAACAAGGCGATCGAGCGGGTCGCGACCGGCCAGCAGGACGGTGCCGCCGCCATGGCCCAGGCCCAGGAGGAGGCGATCGCCGACCTGAAGAAGGCCGGCATCCAGCTCTGATCGGGCGCCCGGGGGCGACGCCGCAGGCGACCATGCCCGCAGCCGTCGCGCCTCGGCAGGAGACGCTCGGCGCGGCCCGGGGCCGGACCTCGTTCGCGGACCAGCGCCGGCGTTTTTCCTGGTATCTGCTGTGGCCGACGCTGGTCGTGCTGCTGGTCGTGACGCTGCTGCCGACCCTCTATCTGCTGGTCACGAGCTTCACGCCGCTCAATCTGACCGAGCCTGCGACCGCCTGGAACTTCAGCCGGCCGCTGGTCAACTATCGGCCTGCTGCTCGAGGACGGGCGGCTGCACGATTCGCTTGTGGACCCAGGCCAAGCTGTCGTTCTGGACGGTCGGGCTGCAGCTCGTGCTGGGCCTCCTGTTCGCGCTGCTGCTCAACACTCGCTCGAGCCTGCTGGCGGCGCTGCGGACCGTGTTCCTGATCCCGATGGTGCTGCCGCCGATCGTGGTCGCGATCATCTGGAAGGTCCTCTACACGCCCGACATCAGCCCGTTCTACTGGCTGTTCGCCGAGCTCGGCTGGGACGTGCCGTCGCTGATCACCAACGCCAACTGGGCGCTGACCGCGATCGTGGTCGCCGATACCTGGGAATGGTTCCCGTTCACGATGCTGATGATCCTCGCGGCGCTGCAGATGATGCCCGAGGAGCACATCGATGCCGCCAAGATCGACGGCGCCAACATCGTCCAGATGACGCTCTACGTGACCCTGCCCTATCTCCGGGGCGTGCTGCTGGTCGCGGGCCTGTTCCGGCTGATCGACAGCATCAAGGCCTTTCCGCTGATCTTCATCCTGACCGACGGCGGCCCGGGCACGGTGACCGAGGTCACCAACTATTATTCCTACATCCAGGCCTTCAATTTTTCCTACCTCGGCTATTCGAGCGCGATCACCGTGGTCCTGGTGACCATCACGGTGCTCTTGAGCTGGCTCGTCATCCGCATGGTCGGCTGGGGCCAGCATGTCGAGTAAGGCGGAGACTCACGCGCGGCGCCAGCGGCGCGATCGGGCGCTCCTGCATGCGCTCGTGCTGGTCCTGGTGCTGCTGATCATGTTCCCGTTCCTCTGGCTGCTGACGATGTCGTTCAAGACCGATCAGGACATCTTCGCGTTCCCGCCGAAGCTCTTGTTCGCGCCGACCATTGCCAACTACACCGCCCTCTGGCAGGGCAACTTCCCGCGCTCGTTCGCCAACAGCGCGATCGCGAGCATCGTCTCGACGCTGCTCGCGATGCTGGCAGGCGTGCCCGGCGCCTACGCGCTCTCGCGCGCCGCGATGCGCTCCGAGCGCTCGCTCAGCCTCCTGATCCTCGCCTCGCGCATGGCGCCGCCGATCGCGTTCACGATCCCCTATTTCCTCGTTTACCGGCACCTGGAGCTGCTCGACACCCGGACCGGCCTGATCATCATCTACCTCACCTTCAACATCTCGCTGGTGGTCTGGCTGATGCGCAGCTTCTTCGACGCCACGCCGCGCGCGCTCGAGGAAGCCGCCTGGATCGACGGCGCCACCCTCTGGCAGGGTTTTTCCAGGATCGTCCTGCCGCTCTCCGGCCCGGGCCTGGCCGCGACCGCGATCCTCTGTTTTCTCTATTCCTGGAACGATTTTTTCTTCGCCCTGATCCTGACCCGCACCGAGGCGATGACCGCACCGGTCGCGGTCGTCAACTTCATGAACTACGAGGGCTGGGAGTGGGGCAAGATCGCCGCCGGCGGCACCATGGTCATGCTGCCCGTCCTGTTCTTTTCGATGGTTGTACGAAAATTCCTGGTCCACGGCCTGACCGCCGGCGCGCTCAAGGGCTGAAGCTCGCCAGCTTGCACCGCGCCCGGCAGCGGCGTCATGCTGCGATCCGATCACCAGCCGAGGGAGGCAAGGACAATGGCACCTTCACCGCTCGAGCCGACCGGGGCTCAGGATCTCGAGCCGCATTGGAACTGGAAGCGCGCGCTGCCGGCGCCCGGCCGGATGGGGGTCGATTTCGAGACCCGGGTCGATTTTCGGAGGTTGCAGCGCTATCGGCTGGCGCGGGCCAAGGAGGCGCTTGCCAACTCCGAGTGCGGCGCGCTGCTGCTGTTCGACGTCAACAACATCCGCTACATCTCGGGCACCAAGATCGGCGAGTGGGAGCGTGACAAGTTCTGTCGGTTCGCGCTTCTGACCGATGGCGGCGAGCCGATCGTCTGGGATTTCGGGTCGGCGGCCGTGCATCACCGGCTCTATTGCGACTGGCTGGATCCCGCCAACTGCAAGGCGGGCGTGCTCGGCATGCGGGGGACCATTCCGCCGCATTTCGGGCTGATGCAGGCGCATTCGCAGGAGATCATGGCGCTGTTGCGGGAGGCCGGCTGCGCGGGCGCGCCGGTCGGCGTCGACATGGCCGAGACCGCGATGCTGTTCGCATTGCAGGACGCGGGCATGAAGGTGGTCGACGGCCAGCAGATCATGCTCGATGCCCGCGAGGTCAAGAACATCGACGAGATCACGCTCTTGAACCAGGCTGCGGCCATGGTCGATGGCGTCTATCACATGATCTGGGAGGAGCTGAAACCGGGCGTCCGGGAAAACCAGATCGTCGCCAAGGCGAATGCGATGCTCTACGAGATGGGCTCCGACGACGTCGAGGCGATCAACGCGATCTCGGGCGAGCGCTGCAACCCGCATCCGCACAACTTCACCGACCGGCTGATCCGGCCGGGCGATCAGGCGTTCTTCGACATCCTGCAGGCGTTCAACGGCTACCGCACCTGCTACTACCGGACCTTCAACGTCGGCCGCGCGACGCCCTCCCAGCACGACGCCTACCGGGTCTGCCGCGACTGGCTCGACCGGGCGATCGAGCTGATCAAGCCCGGCGTCGGCACCGATGTGGTCGCCAAGGTTTGGCCGGCCGCCCCGGACTTTGGTTTCCCCGACGAGCGCTCGGCCTTCGGCCTCCAGTTCGGCCACGGCCTCGGCCTTTGCCTGCACGAACGGCCGATCATCAGCCGCCTCTGCTCGCTCGAGCACCCGCTCGAGATCAAGACCGGCATGGTGTTCGCGCTCGAGACCTACTGCCCGGCGTCCGACGGCTACTCCGCGGCCCGGATCGAGGAGGAGGTCGTGGTCACGGATACGGGCCACAAGGTGATCACCCACTTCCCGGCCGAGGAGCTGCCGATCGCGAACGCCTACTGAGCGGGAACGGCTTGGAGGCAACGGGCGTGAAGACTTTCGTCTGCCGCGACGACAGGTCGACGGTGCCGGCGCGACGGCCGATCATCGGCTCGCGGGGAAGTGTCCCCGCTCCGCGTCGGGCTGGCACTCACTCGTGCTTATGGGCTTCGATGTGGGCCCGGAGGACCGCGTTCAGGCGAGCTCGCCAGCCGCGGCCGTGTGATCTGAACCAGCTCAGCACGTCGCCGTCGATCGGGACCCGGGTGGCGGTCTGGGTCAGTGCCGGCGCCGGCAGGCGGGTGGCGGCGCTGAAGAAGTCGTCGTCGAGGGGCGGCGCGTCCGGGTCGGAGGCAGCGTTGGCGAGGGCCTCGGCGTCGGCCATGGCGCGCAGCCGCCGCCAGTCGGTCTGGCCTTCAGCCAGTCGGAACGACCCGTCGGGTTGCTCGATCAGGACGCGATCATCTTCGGTGAGAAGCGCCCTGGTTCGCTTGCTCGCGCTCATGCTGTCGCCTCTCCCACCGGCTCGCCCGTCTTGCGGAGATGATCCTGACGATATCGCCGCGCAAGGTGTACGCCACGTACAACACGGTCGGCCCGAGCCGCCCAAGCAGGACGTAGCGCCGCTCGCCGTAGTCCTTGCGCCGGTCTTCGTAGATCAAGGCATCGCCACGACCAAAGAGCGGCAAAACGTCGGCGAAGTCGATGCCGTGCTTCTCCAGATTGGCTCGTCGCTTGGGCTCGTCCCAGTCGAACATGGGGCGATATAGCAACTCGCCTGGGGACTATCAACGACCTGAGGTCGGTCAAACATATGGCCTGCCCGGCGGCTGTCGGAACGCCACGGGACGCTCGCCGCGATCGTCGGAAAGGCGATTGATCCGGCGGGCGGGAAGCTCTCTAATCGGCGGGTCCGAGCGAACGCATGGGAACGTGCCCGCAACTCGTGAAGGCCAAGTGATTCAGTCGACCGGCGGGAAGGGTCATGTCTGGTCCAGGATTGGATGTCGAGATCGTAGGTCGGGGCCGCGACCTGGTCCTGCTGCACTCGCTGCTTAGCGATCGCACGTCCTTCGAGCCGCTCGCGGCCAGGATCGCGGAGCAGCGGCGTCTGATCCTGGTCAACCTGCCGGGGTTCGGGACGTCGCCGTCCGCGGGGCCGGCGCTCGGCGAGCATGCCGACGCCATCGCTGGCCTGTTCGACGACCTGGCGCTGCCGCCCACCACGGACATCCTCGGCAACGGCCTCGGCGGCTTCGTGGCCCTTCATCTGGCGATCCGTCATGGGGAAAAATTCGAGCGCATGGTTCTGGTCGGCAGCGGGATTGCTTTTCCGGACGCGGGCCGGGCGACGTTTCGGGGGCTGGCCGACAAAGTCGAGCAGAGTGGCACGGGCGTGGTCGCAACCGTCGCGATGCGCCGGATGTTTCCGGACGCCTTCATCGCGGCCCATCCGGAGGTCGTCGCCGGGCGCGAGGCCGTTTTCCGAGGCATCGACGTGGCGGTCTTTGCCGCCGCCTGTCGGGCGCTGGCGGCGCTCGACCTGGCCCCCGAGCTTCCGAAAGTCCGCAATCCGACCCTGATCGTGGTCGGGACCGAGGACCAGGCGACCCCGCCGGCGCTCGGCCAGGCGCTTGCGGATCGTCTCACCGATGCCCGGCTGACCCTGCTCCCCGGCCTCGGTCATTGCCCGCATATCCAGGACCCGGACGCCTTCGTCGCCGCGATCGGCCCGTTCCTTGGCCTGCGGCAGGGCCTCAGTGGATGAGGCCGTGGACGAAGCGGAGCTTGCCCATGACCGTCGGCGCCAGGACGAACGGGTAGAGGTCGGGCTGGCCCATGCTCTGGTTCAGGCTGTTGACCGCGTAGGTGAGCGGCAGCCAGGCCTTGAGCAGGGCGTCGAAGTCTTCCTGACGGTAAGGATCGAAGTCGATCGCCATCGCGAGCGCGGGATCGTGGCCGGCGTTGGGGTCGACGCGCAGGCCGAAGGCGGCGGCGGTCTCGAGCGTGTCGACGATGTGCTGGTAGTGCGCAAAAGTCTCGGCGAAGTCCTCCCAGGGATGGGCGCTCGCGTAGCCGCTGACGAAGCGCTCCTGCCAGCCCGCGGGCGGGCCCTCGGCGTGGTGCGCCTCGAGGCAGGCGGCGTAGTCCTGGCGCTCGTCGCCGAACATGGTCCGGAAGGCGTCCAGCCAGACCCCGCCCCGGACCAGCCGCTCCCAGTAGTAGTGGCCGACCTCGTGGCGGAAGTGGCCGAGCAGCGTGCGGAAGGGCTCCGCCAGGTCCTGGCGGGCGCGCTCACGCTCGGCGTCGTCGGCCTCGGCGATGTTGATCGTGATCAGCCCGTGGGCATGGCCGGTGACGACCTGCGCGGTCTCCTGGAACGACGTCGCGGGATCGGCGAGGAAGTCGAAGGCGAGGCCGGCGTTCCAGTCCTCGAACTTGCTGACCACGGGCAGGCCGAGCCGCAGCAGGCCGTAGACCAGCCGGTGCTTGGCGGCCTCCAGGCGCTGCCAGCGCAATAGATGGTCGGGCGGGCCGAGGTCCGGGATCGTGCGGTTGAGCCGACAGGCCTGGCAGAAGGTGTTCGGGCCCGGCGTCGGCACCAGCCAGTTGCAGGCGTCATGGACGGCATTGGCGCAGAAGCGCTGCAGCTGCTCGGGCGCGATCAGCGGCCGCCAGCGCTGGCCGTCGAGCGGGGCAAGCGCGCTGAGCGCCGCCCGCTCGGGCAGGTAGCCCAGGACGTGCTTGCAGCGCTCGCAGCGGGTGTTCTCGAAAAACAGCAGCTGGCCGCAATGCTGGCATTCGAACAGTTTCATGGGCGAGTGTCCGAGCTCTCAGGGCATCCGAACATGGGTGTCGCCGGGCCGATCGGCAACCGCTGAGCCCTCAGTCCCAATCGAGAGCGCGCGGCAGGCGGCCGGTGCGCTTGAGGGTGCCGACGATGCCATCGGGGAAGAACAGCAGCATCAGGATCAGCAAGAGGCCGGTCGCGGCGATGTTCAGCTCGGAGGCGCCAAAGTGGGAAACAAAGAACTCGTTGGCGGCGATGAAGAGGGTGGCGCCGACCACCGGCCCGGCGACCGTGCCGCGGCCGCCGAGGATGGTCATCAAGACGATCCGGGCGCCGATCAGGATGGAAAGGAAGATGGTCGGGCGCAGAAACGTCAGATAATAGCCCCAGAGCGCGCCGGCCATGCCGACGAACAGTCCGGACAACGCGAACGCCAGGACCTTGTAGAAGCCGGTCGGGATGCCGGCGACCGCGGCCTTGGTCTCGTCCTGCGAGATCGCGCGCAGGCCCAGGCCGAACTTCGAGCGGCGGATGCGGAACGAGAGCCAGACCGCACCGGCCGCGACCACCAGCATGCCGTAGTAGAAGGGCAGCTTGACCAGCTCCACCGGCAGCGGCACCAGCGCCAGGCTCATGCCGTTCGAGCCGCCGACGTAGGCCCAGTTGTCGAGCGCGATCTTGGTCAGCAGCACGAGTGCGATCGTCGAGATGATGAAGGTCGGGCCGCGGGTGCGCAGCGTGATCGTGCCGACGATGACGCCCACGACCATCGCCGCCAGCCCGGCCAGCGGGGTCGTGAGAAATGGGGACAAGCCGAAATAGGCGAACAGGATGCCGGAAAAATAACCGCCGACCGCCAGGAAGACGTTGTGGCCGAGCGAGATGTAGCCGGCATAGCCGCCGATGATGTTCCAGCTCGAGGCGACCGCGATGTTCATGTAGATGAAGAGCAGCATGTGCAGCCAGTAGTTGAGGCCGCCCTGATACAGATGCAGGAGCGGAAAACCGGCGGCGAGCACGAGCAGCAGGCCGGCCAGGGCGGCGGGCGAGCGCATTCAGAGCTCCGGCCGCTTGCCGAGCAGGCCCTGGGGCCGGACCAGCAGAATCAGGAACAAAGCGAGATAAAAGGTGACCGGCGACCAGGTGGGCCCGTAGAACGAGCTGACGTAGGCCGAGACGACCGCGAGCAGGAGCGCGCCGATCAGCGCCCCGAGCAGGCTGCCCATGCCGCCCAGAACGACCAGCGAGAGCAGGATCGCGACCCATTCCCAGTGCTTGCCGGGGTAGAAGGTGAACAGGAACGACATCATCGCGCCCGAGGCACCGGCGAGCGCCATGCCGATCCCGAACACCAGCATCGAGATCCGGCCGACGTTGACGCCGACGACCTCGGCCGCGGTCCGGTTCTGCATCGTCGCCCGGATCGCATAGCCGGTCCGGGTGCGCTCGAGGAACAGCCAGAGCAGGCCGAGCAGGCCGAGGCTCATCAGGGTCGCATAGAACTGCGCCTCCGGCAGATAGTAAGGCCCGAACAGCAGCGCCCGCGAGGCATAGTCCGGGGTGGTCGAGCGGTAGATGTTGGTGAACAGCCAGCCGAGCACGCCCTCGACCACGAGTGCCAGCGCGAAGGTCAGGAGCACGGTCATGCCGCGCGCCCGCGGGTCGGAAAACGAGCGCGCGAACAGCAGCTGATAGGTCAGAACGCCGAGCGCGAACATGATCGGCATGACGAGAACGGTCGAGAGAATCGGATCGAGGCCAAAGTGGGCAAAAGCCCACCAGGAGAGGTAGGCGGCAAGGGTCATGAAGGCGGCGTGCGCGAGGTTGACGATCCCCATGACCCCGAAGATCAGGGTCAGGCCCGAGGCCATCAGCGCGTAGACCCCGCCGAGCGCCAGACCGAGCAGCAGGATCTGGACCAGCTGCGTCATGCCGGCGCGCTCTCCCGGCGGCGCTTGCCGAGGTAGAGCTCCTGGATGCGCGGATCCTCGAGGATCGAGCCGGACGCGCCCTCGAACACCGCCTTGCCGAGATCGAGGACGCAGCCCCAGTCGGCGAACTCGAGCCCCATGCGGGCGTTCTGCTCGACCAGGATCACGGTCATGCCGGCTGCCTTCAGCCGCTCCATGGCCTCGAAGATCTGGCGCGCGACTCGTGGGTGCGAGGCCGAGCGAGGGCTCGTCCAGCATGATCACCTCGGGCTTCAGGACGAGCGCGCGGCCCAGCAGCAGCATCTGCTGCTCGCCGCCGGAAAGCGTCTTGGCCGGCTGCGCCGCTGCGCTCCCGGAGGATCGGGAACATCCCCTGCACCGTCTCGATCCGCCGCTCGACCTCGGCGCGGTCGCGGAGGATGTAGCCGCCCATGCGGAGGTTCTCCCGGACCGTCATGTCGGGGAACAGGCTCTTGTCCTGGGGCACGAAGCCGATGCCGCGCTTCAGCACCTGATCCGCGCGCAGCCCGCTCAGCGGCTCGTCCTTGAAGATCACCCGGCCGCGGCGGGCCGGCAGCAGGCCGGCGATCACGCGCAGCAGCGTCGACTTGCCGGCGCCGTTCGGGCCGATGATGCAGTAGCTCCGGTCGCGCTCGATGCGGAGGCTGAGGCCGGTCAGGATGTCGGGCCCGCTGCCGTAGCCGGCGGTGAGGTCCTCGACCGCGAGCAGCGCCATCAGCCGGCACCCAGATAGGCTTCGAGCACGGCGGGGTCGTCCTGGATCGCGGCCGGCGTGCCCGCCGCCAGGACCTTGCCGTAGGCCATGACGATCACCGCGTCGCAGACGTTCATCACCACGTCCATGTTGTGCTCGACGATCAGGAAGGTGACGCCGTCCTGGCGCAGCTGCCGGACGCGATCGACGATCACCTCGAGCAGAGCCGGATTGATGCCGCCGGCCGGCTCATCGAGAAGAAAGAGCCGGGGCCTGGCCATCAGGCCGGCCGCCAGATCCATCAGCTTCTTCTGGCCATAGGAGAGCTTGGCCGCCGGCTCGTCCGCGAGCTCGGTGATGCCGACGAAGCGCAGAAGCTCCATCGCGCGCTCCCGTTCCTCCTGCAGGATGCTTTGCTTCAGGAGATCGCCAAGGCCGCGGGTCGGCGCCTGCACCACCAGGTTCTCGAGCACCGAGAGCTCGGCCAGATGCCGGCTGATCTGGAAGGTGCGGCTGATGCCCTTGCGGGTGATCCGATGCGGCGGCAGGCGCTCGAGCCGCTCGCCGACGAAGCGGATGGCACCCGCGTCCGGCCGGTGCAGGCCGCTGATCAGGTTGAAGACCGTGGTCTTGCCGGCGCCGTTCGGCCCGATCAGCGCCGTGATGCTGCCTTCGGCGACCGCGAACGAGCAACCGTCGACCGCGCGGATGCCGCCGAACGACTTGCTCAGGTCCTGGATTTCCAGAAGAGCCAACGGCGCGCCTGCCTGAGCCTCCGGTTGCGCCGTAGGATAATCGGACCTTGCGCCTACCAGGCGGGCTTCGGCCAGAGCAGCGGCACCGTGCCCGGGAACTGGCCGACCGGGTAGACGAAGTCGAGCTTGCCGTTCTGCCACTGGGTGATCAGGAACGGCTTGTCCTTGGGCAGGCCGCGCTCGTCCCAATAGAAGTCGCCGAGCACCGTCTTGACCGGTTCATCCTTGGTGCGCGACGCGAGCCAATCGCGGAGCCCCGCATTGTCGGTCGAGCCGGTCGCGCGGATCGCCTGCTCCATGCCCTCGCAGGTCGCGAACGGGATCGCCTCGTCCTCGTCCGGGTCGCGCCCGAATTTTTCTTTGAACGCCGCCTCGAAGTCCTGGTTGGAGAATGGCTTGCCGGCCAGCATGCCCTCCCACTGCACGGCCGGATGCCAGGCCGAGTGGATCATCACGCCATTGGCGGCATCGCCCAGCTGCTCGGCGAACTCGGCCTGGGTCCCCTGGCCCATGATCACCGTGCTCGGCTGATAGGCGACGGTCTTGAAGGCGCGCACCAGCTGGATCGCCTCGTCGGGCGAGGCGGTGAAGCCGATCACGAGGTCGGCGCCGCTGCCCTTGACCGAGTTCGCGAGCGTGATCCAGTCCGAGAAGCCTTCCTCCGGCCACTGCTGCTCGAACACGACCTCGATGCCGGCGCTGGCGAGCGCGCCGGGCGACAGGTCGATCTGCTTGTCGGTGCCGGCGATCGTCTCGGTCTTGCCGGTCAGGCCGGCCACAACCGCGTTGGCATAGAAGTCGTCGGCATAGACGACCGCCGCCTTCTTCGGCATCTGGTCCGACTTCACCAGGTCCTGCATCAAACCCTGGTAGCTCTTGCCGACGTATTCGGCGGCGTTGGGCTGAAAGTTGAAAATAAACTTGTAGCCCCGCTCGTAGATCTGGAGGGCGACCCCCGATGGGATCGGATAGACCATCTGGTTCTGCTCGGCGATCGAGGTCGTGGGAAAGGTGATCCGGCTGGAGAAGGTGCCGAACAGGACGTCGACCTGGTCCTCGTTGATCAGGCGCTCGAACTGCGCCTGCGCGGTCTCGTTCGACGACTGGTTGTCGCTGACGATCAGCTCGACCTGCCGGCCCAGAAGCCCGCCCGCCTGGTTGATCAGGTCGATGCAGAGCTGATAGCCGTCTTTGTGCTTCTGGCCGTTGATCGCGAGGCCGCCGGTGAGCGGCAGCGAGGCGCCGATCTTGATCGGCTCGGCGGCGAGCCCGGGGCCGGCGACCAGCAAAGCGCCAACGAGCCCGAGCAGCAAGGATCTGCTTTCGTGCATCATGGTTCATGCCCCCCTTTGCCAGCGACCATGCCCGAACACCGCCGCCCGCGCAAGCTATCCAGCCGCCGGCGCGAAGCTTAGAGTGGCGCCGCCGCTCGAATGCCGGAGGCTGCAACCATGACCCAGCTCGAGCTCTACGGCGCGCCGCAGTCGACCTGCAGCCAGCGGGTGCGCTTCGTCCTGAACGCCAAGGGCCTGGCGTTCGAGGAGGTCCGGCTCGACCTGTTCTCCGGCGATCAGCTGAAGCCCGACTACCTCGCCCTCAACCCCAACGGGGTCGTGCCGACCCTTGTCCACGACGGCCGGCCGGTGATCGATTCCTCGGTCATCATGGAGTATCTCGAGGAGGTTTTTCCGGCCGGCCGGAGCTTCGTGCCCGCCGCGCCGCTCGCGCGGGCCCGGATGCGCGCGCTGGTCCGCTTCATCGACGAGGTGCCGACCGAAGCGGTCCGGATTCCCTCCTACAACCTCGCCTTCCTGCCCCATTTCCAGAGCATGAGCGAGGCGGAGTTCCAGGCGCTCGCCGATTCCAAGCCCTTGCGCCGGGAGTTCCTGCTCAAGATGGGACGCACAGGATTTCCCGAAGCGGTCATGAATGAGGCGCTGGACCGGCTTCGGCGCGGGGTGATCCGCATGGACGAGGAAATCGGAAAGACCGGCGGCCCGTGGCTGCTCGGGTCGGAGATGACGCTCGCCGACATCGCGATCATGCCGGTGATCGTGCGCATGGCCGACATCCGGCTCGACCGCATCTGGACGGACCGGCCGGCAGTCGCGCGCTGGCTGGAGAACATCCGCGCCGATCCCGCCTTCGCCCCGACCTACTACCCGGGCTCGCTTTTGACCGAGAAGTATCCGCACCTATGCGCCCAACTCGAGCGCTGAGGCGCGCGGCAGACGAGCGCGGCGTTGAGGGACCTTGCTTGTTCAGCGAGGGGAGGTTGGCATGATCATCCGAGAGTGGCGCGGCCGCGCGAGCGCACCGCGCGCCGACGCCTATCCCAGGCACTTTCGCGAGGCCGTGGTCCCGGAGCTGCGGAATGTTTCCGGGTTTCTCGGCGCCCAGCTGAGCCGGCGTCGGATCGGGGACAAGGTCGAGTTCCTGGTCCTGACCCGCTGGCGATCGATGGACGCGATCCGCGCGTTTGCCGGTGCCTCCGTCGATCGGGCGGTGGTCGAGCCGGGTGCCATCGCGGCGCTCACCGACTTCGATGCCACCGTCCAGCACTACGAGGTGCTCGAGGAGGTGATTTCTCGATGATCGAACCAGCCGCGCCGGGCGGCCCGCGCGAGATCGGCCGCGAGCAGGTGGGAAGAACGCCATGATCCTGGTCGGCCAGTACGATTCGCCCTACGTGCGCCGGGTCGCGGTCTCGCTCCGCGTCCTCGGCTTTTCGTACACGCACGACACGCGCTCGGTGTTTTCTGACTTCGACTCCATGCGCCAGCTCAACCCGCTCGGCCGTATTCCGTCCCTGGTGCTCGACGACGGCGAGGTCCTGATCGACTCCGCGGCGATCCTCGACTGGCTCGACCAGACCGTCGGCCCCGCGCGCGCCCTTGTTCCCACAAGCGGCGCCGAGCGACGGCGCGCGTTGCGAAAAATCGCGCTCGCGACCGGCGCGATCGACAAGATCGGCGCCGCCACCTACGAGCGCCTGATCCGCCCCGCCGCGCTGCGCTGGCCCGACTGGACCCTCCGCTGCCTGACCCAGGGCACGGGCGCGATCGCCGCCCTCGCCGCCGAGCCCTGGCCGACTGGAAAAAACCTGGACCAGGCCGAGATCACCACCGCCTGCATGCTCCGCTACGTCCAGCTGGCCGATTCCTCCCTGTTGCCGCCCGGTCGCTTTCCTGCCCTCGACGCCCTCTCCATCCGCTGCGAAGCTCTCCCGGCCTTCCAGACCACCTACCCCGCCGAGTACGTAGTCCCGAGAGAGTGAGACGGACGAGAGACGCGCCTCGATCGAGGCGGACGAGGGCGAGCTGCGATGACAGAGCCTGCAAGCCACACGCTCGCCTGTCTGCGCCGGATCGACGAGAAGCTCGACCGCCAGCATGCCGAGATGGGCGAGCGGCTCGACCGGGTTGAGGGGCGGCTCGGGTGTGTCGAGGACGAGCTGCTCGTCCTCAATGGGATCGTCCTGCGGCTGGAGGGGCGTCGGGTCAAGACGGCGGGAATCACGGTCATCCTCGACCGGCACGAGCGGAGGCTCGCCGAGCTGGCACGCCGCGTCGATGAACTCGAAGGTGCCGACAAAGGCTGAGCCGCCCGGTCAGCCGCCTTCGACCTCGAGGCCGGTGGGCACCGGGACGTTTTCCGGTTCCAGGGACATACCGGCGGCGAGCGCCACGGTCTCGAGCAGGGCGGCGAAGTCCTGGCGGAGGTAGGCGGAGGAGTCGGGCTTGAGGTGGGCGCTCCCGAAGTGGGCCTGGAGGGCTTCGCGGGTCGCCGCCGCAACCGGCATCGGGACGTCCAGATTGCGCGCGGCCTGGAGGCCGAGGTCGAGGTCCTTGCGCAAGAGCGCGGGCGTGAAGGTCGTGGTCCAGTCGAGATTGACCAGGGCCGGCGACTTGTAGCGGGTGAAGGTCGAGCCCATCACGCTCGCGTTGATGAACTGGAGAAAAGCGTGGCGCGGCACGCCCGCCTTCTGGGCGAGGATCGTGATCTCGGCGAGGTTCTGGATGGTGACGCCGAGCAGGACGTTGTGCGCGATCTTGCAGAAGCGGGCGAGCTCGCCCTCGCCGACGTAGGCGACGCCCTGGGCGGCGAACGTCCGGATCAGCGGCTCGACCTCGCGGAACACGGCCTCGGGGCCGGAGGCGACGGCGCTGAGCTTGCCGGCGCGGACGCACTTGGCGTTGCCCGAGACCGGAGATGCGATCATGGCGACGCCCTGCTCGCCGAGCCGTGCCCGGACCGCCTCGCCCTGGTCGACCCCGATGCTCGAGCAATCGACCACGATCCGCGGCCGACCGCTCGCCCCGCCGGCTGCAACGCCATCGGTCCCGAACAGCACCTGCTCGAGGTCGGCGCCGGTGCTGACCATGGTGAACAGCACGTCGACCGCGGCGAGGTCCCTGGGCCGGTCCACGATCCTGGCGCCCCGCTCCGCGAGCGGCTCCGCCTTCGAGCGGGTCCGGTTCCAGACCTCGAGCGCATGGCCGGCCTTGAGCAGGCGCTCGGCCATCGGATAGCCCATGCGGCCGATCCCGATCCAGCCGACGCGCGATCCGTCCTGAGGCATTGCCCCTCTCCCCGTTCGTCGTTCGCCAGGCGCGGCCGGGCACCATGGCAGCGATCTCGGGGAGCCGGTTGCGGTGGATTGGTCGGGGCGGCGTGATTCGAACACGCGACCCTCTGCTCCCAAAGCAGATGCGCTACCAGGCTGCGCCACGCCCCGATCGCCGATATCTAGTCGATCGCCCGGCGTCCGGCAACCGGCGAGCGGTCCAGGATGCCGCGTAGATTGTTATCACTTGACTATATATTCCACTGATGATTGAAGATGCTCTTACCGTGATCGATTCGAGATCGCCGGCTCCTGCCCAGGCGGGCGAGGGCGTCGCGCCGGCAGGACGTGGAGATGAGCGATGCTGCGTACCGCCCTCGCCGCCAGCGCCGTCGGCCTGGCGCTCGCCGGTCCGGCCGCCGCCTTCGAGTGGCGCGCCGAGGTCAGCCATTGCGAGCCGACCCTCGGCCGGCTTGTCGCGCGTCACCTGCAGTGCCAGGCCGACCCGGTGGTGGCGCCCTGTGGCAAGATCCAGGCGGTGCGCGCCGACCTCGGCGGCCTCGCGCGCTTCGAGGTGCTCTGGCTGACCGGCACCCGCGCCGAGGTGCTGATCGGCCCGCACGACGACCAGCTGTGCATCCTGGCGAGCCGCTACATCGCCGGTCGCAGCCTGGCGGCGAGCGCGCAGTGACCCCGGCCCTGCCATCTTAACGGCCTCTTCACCGCCGGCGCGGCACCATCGGGATGGTCGATGCTGGCAGCTGGAGACGTGACCGCCATGACCGAAACCTGCACGGTGGATGCCGAGCTGTTCGAAAGCCTGCAGGAGGCGATCGACTTCGTCGCCGCCTGCGGCGGCGGCATCGTCTACACCGAGCTGGCCGACACGCTGTTCGCCAAGAGCCTGAAGCTGCCCGACGGCGTGCAGCTGGAAGCGAAGCGCCCAATCGCGGCGTGAGCGGCCGCGGCCCGCCGCCGGCGGGCGGCTCAGCGGTCGATCAGCGCGAGCGCGCGCTCGGCGTAGTCGACGCTCAGGCGGCCGACCTGCTCGGCGTCGGCGGCGGCCGCCGTGCCGATCCGGGCGCGCTGCGCGATGCCCTCGAAGATCACCGCCATGCGGAACATCGCGAACGCCATGTGGAAGGCGGTGACGCCGTCGGCGCGGCCGGTCCGTGCGCAGTAGCGGGCGACGTAGTCCGCCTCCGCGGGGATGCCGAGGTCGGCGTGACCCAGGCCCTCGATGCCGCCGTACATCGCGGGTGTGGCGTGCCAGATCAGGCAGTTGTAAGCGAGGTCGGCGAGCGGATGGCCAAGGGTCGAGAGCTCCCAGTCGAGGAGCGCGATCACCCGCGGCTCGCGGGCGTGGAACATCAGGTTGCCGAGCCGGAAGTCGCCGTGCACGACCCTGGTCTCATCGTCCGCCGGGACATGCTCGGGCAGCCAGGCGATCAGGCGCTCGAGGGCCGGGATCGCGCGGGTCCTGGAGGCCTGCCACTGGCGGGTCCAGCGGTGAATCTGGCGCGCGAAGTAGTTGCCAGGCCGGCCGAAGCCCTCGAGCCCGACCGCTTGCCAGTCGACCCGGTGCAGGCGCGCCAGCACGTCGTTCATCGAATCGTACATCCGGGCGCGCTCGGCCGGGGCGGCGCCAGGGATCGCGGAATCGTGGATCACCCGGCCGTCGAGGGCCTCCATGACGTAGAACAACGTGCCGATCACGGCCCGATCGGCGCCGTAGTGAAGCATCTCCGGTACCGGCACGTCGGTCGCGGCCAGCGCCTCCATGACCCGGTGCTCGCGGTCGACGGCGTGCGCCGACGGCAACAGCTCGCCCGCCGGCTGCTTGCGCAGGATCACGGTCCGGTCCGGGAAGCTCAGCCGATAGGTCGGATTGGACTGGCCGCCGCCGATCCGCTCGATCCGCATCGGCCCGCAGAGCCCCGGCACGCGGCCCGCGAGGTAGACGCCAAGCCGCGCCGGATCGAAATCGAGCTCCGTCGTCGTCATCGCCACCCCATGGTCCGGGCCCGAGCGCGCGGCGCCAAGGCTACCGGCTCCGGCGCCGCCGCACCAGTCGCGGACGCCGCTCGGCGCTGGCCAACGTCAGCGCCCGCCGCTGCCCGGAAATCTCCTTTCGGCTCAAGAAACTGCCCGATCATCTTGAATCTCCTGCTTTGGCGTTGCCACTACTCATGTGGATAACCTGGGGATGAAATGCTAGTCGACTTTGCCTTTCAAGTTTGGTTAAATGTTCGTGCTAAGACTGCACAAGCAGAAACCGGCGATCGACTACACGCGCGGGGAGGTAGATCATGCAGGTCTTCACCGATGGCAGCCTGGACGATGCGGTCAGGGGCGCCGAAGCGGTGATCGTGGCCTTTGCCGCCAGCTGGTGCTGCCCGTCCCGGGACCTCGCGGCGGCGCTTGCCGGGATTGCCGCGGAGCGGCGCGCCGGGCTCACCATCGGCGTCGTCGACGTCGATGAGCACCCGACAATCCCGGCCAAATACGGCGTTCGGGGCCTGCCGACGACGATGCTGTTCAAGGACGGCTTCGTCGCCTCGACCCGGCTCGGCCAGCTGTCGCCGCGTCAGCTCCGGGAGTGGGTCGACAACCTTGTCTGATGGCGGTCACCGGCCGCCTGGGAAGCCGACCAGCGGTGCTATCGAGCTCACTGCGTCAATGTCGCCTTCACCTGGTCGGCGGCATGCCGGCTCAGCGCGGCAATGGTCAGGGTGGGATTGGCGGTCGCCGAGGTCGGGAAGACGGTCGAGCCGAGAATGAACAAATTCGGGTGATCGTGGCTGCGGAGGTGCCCGGCCCCCTCGGCGACGTGCCGATGCTGGATCTCTGTCGCGCCGAGCCTTCCGAAGATTAGGCGTCCGCAAGGCGCCGTCCAAGGCTTTGCCGCGCAAACCGTGGCGCGCCAGTTCGTCCGCCGTGGTGATCGGCGCCCCTGTGGGCCACGACCAGCCGTCATTGCCGATCTCGATGCGGAAGGCAGGCCGGTCCTTGCGGAACTGGCCGACCCGAAGGTCCTCGATGCCGGACGTCGATTGCGGCCCCCGATAGGGCCACACCGGCGTTGGCGCCAGCGCCCAGCTCAGCTGGATCGGATGGTCCATCAGATTGCGGCCAACGTGGTCCGCGCCGTTGGCGACCCCATTCGGCCTGGCCGCCGTGCGCGATGTCAGCTCCCATGCAATCCTCCGGGCAACTCCTACTTCGCGAAGCTCGGCCGGCACGCCGCGATCCCGAGCTCCGCCTCGAGCGCCATGCCGAGGTTGCAGAGCCGGCCCTCGTCGAACAGCCCGGCCCAGAGCGAGATGCCCTGCGGAACCTCGAACCGAGGCGCGCCTTCGGCCGCCTCGCCGATCCTGAGCTTGCCGTCCGCGAGCGACGGGTCCGAGCGCGTCGCGACCTCGAGAAAACCCGCGCGCAGATGCAGGCAGGGGTGGCCGGTGAAGTTGCTCGCGATCAGCATCGGTCCGGTCATGAACGGCCCGATCAGCGCGTCGACCTGGTCGAACAGGCCGCCGAGCGCGGCCATCACGCGGTAGCGCAGCCGGTCGAGCTGGACGTGGTCGACCGCCGATAGGAAGCGCGCCTTGCGGAAGGCGTTGGGCCAGGCGCCCTTGGCCTGCCAGACCAGCTCATCGTCGCGATCGGAAAGCGTCAGCTCCTCGAACGCCGCCGCGGCCTCGGCGTAGACCACGCCCATCAGCGAGCCGTAGGGCAGATCCGGCAGGCTCAGCTCGACCAGCTCGACCCCGAGCCGCCTGGCAGCCGCCAGCGCCGCGCGGTCGACCTCGGTCGCGCCCTCCGCCTCGAACGCCGCCGGCAGCCAGCCGAGCCGCATCCCCTCGATGGCCGCGGCGGCATCGAAGTTGAAGGGTGCCTCAATCGAGCTGCGGTCGGCCGGGTCGCCGCCATTGATCGCGGCCAGCACCAGCGCGCAATCCTCGACCGAGCGGCAGATCGGCCCGATCTTGTCGAGCGACCAGCAGAGCGCCATGGCGCCGGCACGGCTGACCCGCCCGAAGGTCGGCCGGAGGCCGGTGGTCCCGCAGCGCTGGCAGGGCGAGGTGATCGAGCCCAGCGTCTCGGTGCCGATCGCAAAGCCGCACAGCCCCGCGGCGGTCGCCGAGGCCGAGCCCGCGCTCGAGCCGCTCGAGCCCTCGTTCAGGTTCCAGGGATTGCGGGTCTTGCCGCCGAACCAGATGTCGCCGTAGGCGAGCGCGCCGAGCGTGGTCTTGCCGAGCAGCACGGCGCCGGCGCGGTGCAACAGCAGGGTCACGCGGGCATCGCGCTCCGGGACGCGGTCCTTGTACGGCGTGGCACCCCAGCTGGTGCGGATGTCCTTGGTGTCGAACAAATCCTTCAAGCCGTAAGGAATCCCGTGCAGCGGGCCGAGATGCGTCCCGGCCTTGAGCAGCGCGTCGGCCGCGTCCGCCTGCGCCCGGGCGAGCTCCGGGGTCACGGTGACGAAGCATTCCAGCCGCGACCCATAGTCCTCGATCCGGGCGAGATAGATCTCGGTCAGCCGCCGGCTGGTCAGCTCGCCGCGCGCGAGCCACTGCGCGAGCCGCGTCACCGGCGCGAAGGCGATGTCCTCGTCACTGTCAGGCAGCGGTCCCGGATCGGCAGCCGACGGCCGCAGCGGCTTCTGGAGCGGAAATCCGGAAAAACCCGGCAGGCGCGGGTCGAATCGGGACGCCATCGGCAGGTCGTTGGCGAGGGGGAGCGCACGGCGGGCGCGCGCGGCTTCGATCTGGCCCTCGAGATTGTCGAGCATCAGCTTCCGCTCGGCGAGCGTGTAGGTCACGCCCACGAGCTTCTCGGCCGCCTCGATGGTCTCGATCGTGATGTCGCGGTCGCTCAACGGTCGCCTCTGTCCTCAGCCGACCGTTTGAGACTAGGGCATGATCGGAGCTGGCGGAAGCCGGCCGGCCGCCGCCGCCGTCATTGCAGCACCCAGTTTGGAATCGCTGACGCCAGCGGCTCGAAGAAGACCACGAGCAGGAGAACCAGCACCTCGGCAGCGATGAACGGCCAGACATGGCGCACGGTCCGGTCGAAGGACGTGCCCGCGATGCTCGTGGTCACGAACAGGAGCGGCGCCATCGGCGGCGTCGTCGCGCCGATCTGGTTGGCCATCACCATGATCAGGCCGAGCTGGAAGGGATCGACATGGAACGCGCGGCCGATCTGGACCGCGACCGGCACGAACACCAGCAGCACCGAGAGCGATTCGACGAACATCGTGAGCCCGAGCATCACCAGTGTCAGGATCAAGAGGACGGCCGTCTTGCCGTGCGCCACGGTGGTAATGAGCCGGAGCGCCGTCTCGTTGAACTCGAGATAGGCGAGCAGCCAGCCGAGCGCGCCAGCGACGGCGATGATGCCCGAGACCATGGCGGTCGTGATCGCGGCATCGATCAGGATCGTGCCCATGTCGGCGAGCGTGATGCTGCGATAGATGAAGTAGCTGACGACGAAGGCATAGATGCAGGCGATGACGCCCGCCTCGGTCGCCGTGAACACGCCAGACAGGATGCCGCCGATGATGATCACCGGCGCCAGCAGCGCCGACCAGACCCTCCGGACGGCCGGCAGGATGGCCTCCGGCGCGAACCGGTCGGTGACCTCCCGCAGCTCCGGGTAGGCCGGCAGTAAGGTGTGCAGCTTGACGACCGTCATCAGGAACAGGCCGACCAGGATCCCCGGGATGATGCCGCCGAGGAACAGCCCGCCGATCGAGACCTGCGCGAGCGCGCCATAGACGACCATGGTCATGCTCGGCGGGATGATCGAGCCGATGGTCCCGGCCACGGCGATCAGCGCGGCGGCGAAGCCGGGCTTGTAGCCGGCCTTCTTCATCGTCGGGATCACGATCGAGCCGATTGCCGAGGCGTCCGCCGTGGACGAGCCCGAGACGCCCGCGAACACCATGCTGGCGATCACGGCCGCTTGCGCGAGCCCGGCCTGCAGGTGGCCGACCAGCGTGCGCGCGAAGTCGACCAGCCGCTGGCTGATGCCGCCGCTCGACATGATCGCGCCCGCGAGGATGAAGTAGGGCAGCGCCAGCAGCGTGAAGGAGTTGATCTGCCCGAACATCTTCTGGGTGAACAGCGGCAGCACCAGATCGGGCAGCGCGGCGATGCCGATGAAGCCGACCAGGGCGACGGCCAGCAGGACCGGGACCCCCAGCAGGATGGCCCCGAGCAGGACCGCCAGCAGGAACAGGATCACGGCTCGGCCTGCGCCGCTGGCCGGGTCACCAAAGCGCTGAGCCGGCGGGCGGCAACGATCAGCAGGTAGATGCCGCCTGTCACCATGCCGTAGTATGGAAGGCTCATCGGCACCTCGAGGCCGGGCGAGATCTGCCGGCCTGCGACCACCGACACCTGATAGCTGAGGATCATCAAAGCCGCACCGAAGGCGAGCCAGAGCAGCTCGACCGCGACGTCGAAGGCGAAGCCGACGCGCCGAGGAAAGCGGCGGCGGATGACGTCCATATGGATGTGCATGCCGCGCCGGTGGGCGATCGGGATCGCCAGGAAGACGATCCAGATATGGCCGAACTTCTGGAACTCCTCACTCCAGCTCAGCGATTCGTTGAGGACGAAACGGTTGAAGATCTGGAGGGCGCCAGCGATCACGATGGCGACGAAGATCGCCGCCACCAGCATCTCGACGGCACGGTCGAGCAAGCGGAACAGCCGGGTCACGCTGCCTCCCGAGCGAGCGGGGATCGCCGCGCCCTCGCCACCCGGCCGATCCCCGGCATCGCCCGCGCCGGTTCGTG
Organism: uncultured Alphaproteobacteria bacterium; assembly: GCA_963757395.1. GTDB lineage: Bacteria > Pseudomonadota > Alphaproteobacteria > Geminicoccales > Geminicoccaceae > DATAOG01. Next base: position 375,203 of record CAVWRK010000011.1, on the reverse strand, counting down.
GGTCTAGTCGGTGGCCCGGATCTGCGCGAGCAGATCCTCGGCGCCGAACTCCTTGGCGAGGTCGTCCTGCACCTTGACGGCCGCCTCGCGCATCTGGGTGGTGTCGATCTCGTTCACCTTGAGCCCGAGCTCCTTGACCCGCTCGAGGCTCTGCCGCTCGCGCAGCGGGGCGAGCGCCCGGACGACCTCCGAGGCCACCTTGGCGCCGGCCATGACTGAGGCCTGCTCGGTCGGGTCGAGCTTGTTCCACTCCTGCATGGACAGGACGAGCATGGTCGGATCGAACAGGTGCCGGGTGAGTGCCACGCAGCAGGCGACCTCATTGAACTTGAACGAGACGATCGTAGCGGCGACATGCTCGAAGCCGTCGAGCACGCCGCTCTGGAGCGAGGTGTAGATCTCGCCGAAGTCCATCGGCGTGGCGTTGGCGCCCATGGCGTTGATCGCCGCGACGAACACTCGGGTCGGGATCGTCCGGATCTTGAGGCCCTTCAGGTCCTCGGGCGTGGTCACCTCCTTCTTGGCGGTGATCACGTTGCGGTAGCCCCAGCTGTCGCCCCAGGCGAGCACCTTGAAGCCGGCCGCCTCCATGTCCTTGTCCAGCGCCGCGCCCACGGGGCCATCGAGCACGGCGTGGATCTGATCGTAGTTCTTCCACAGGAACGGCAGCCCGAGCACGCCGAGCCGCGGCACGAACGAGGCGTATTCGGCCGCCCCGCCGGTCGTGCCCGAGGCGCCCGAGCCGAGCTGCATCGCCTCGATCACGTCGCGCGACTGGCCGAGCTGGCTGTTGGGAAACACCTTGGCCTCGACCGTACCGGAGAAGCTGTTGACGTACATCGCGAACTCCCAGGCGAACATCATCGGATCGGTGCCGATGTCGTCCGAGCCCGCGGTGTGGATGCGCAGGAGCTTCTTGTCCTGCGCGACCGCAAGCCCTGGCAACATGGCCACCATGCCCGCTCCCAGCAGCGCGACGACCGCGATCAGTCTTTGCAGTTTCATCTTGGCCTCCCTTGATTGGCTCTGACTTCGACGATGGTTCCGAACCAGGGCTTTCAGCTCCGTGGCTTGCGCCCGGGCCCTGCGACCGCGTTCAGCGGGTCCGCGCTCGCCGGCCCCAGAGCGGGGACGAGGTCGCGCGCGGTGCCGGCGAGCAGGTCACGCATGGCCTTCTCCGCGTCGGCAGGCGCCCGATTGCGGATCGCGATCGCCACCGCCCGGTGCTCGGCGAGCGAGTTCTCGTAGGATTCCCGGGCGTTGGCGCTGGTCTTGAAGAGCACCAGCAGCGCGGTCCGGATCGCCATCGCCAGGCGACGCAGCACGGCATTGCGGGCGGCGACGATGATGTTCTGGTGGAACGCCAGGTCGTGATGGCAGCAGGCCTCGACGTCGTGCGGCAAGGAGTCGGCCATGCCCCGGAAGGCGCGCTCGATCTCCAGGATCTGCGCCGACGTGGCACGCTGCGCGGCGAGACGCGCCGCCTCGGGCTCGATGAAGGTCCGCACCTCCAACAGGTCGATCAGGAACTCGGGGTCGGGCGGCGCGGCCGCCATCCAGCGCAGCACGTCCGGGTCGAGCAGATCCCAATGATCCTTGGCGAGGATCTGCGTGCCGCGTCGCGCCCGCGGCTCGATCAGCCCCTTTTGGGTGAGCGACCAGAGGCCCTCCCGGAGCGAGGAGCGGCTGACGCCGCATCGCTCGGCGAGCTCGCTCTCGATCGGCAGGAGTTCGCCCGGAACGAACGTCCCGCCGACAATCTGCTGGCCGAGCTGGTCGAGCACGTCCCCGGACTTGCGTCGGCGAGCCGCTGCCAGCCGACGGAACCGCGCCGTCGGGGCGGCGTCCAAGACACGTGCGCGTTGTTGCATTCTTGTGCCGGCTCGCACCAAAAGTCTGACTTAACTGTCTATTTGCTTGATAATTCTCCGTCAAGTCCCTCTGCCGGTCTCCGACCTGCTCAGAGGGGAGGGCGCGCCCCGGCCTCCGGCGTCGAGCAGCACAGGGCAGGCCTTGCCTCAGACCGGGGGTCGCTCGCCGGCCCAAGGGCGTGCCCGCTCGAAAGCGCGCGCGGCTTGGAGGACACGGAGGTCCTGGTGCCGGCCGGCGACGATCTGCAGCCCCACGGGCAGACCCTCGCCGGTGAAACCGCAAGGACAGGTCGCCGCCGGGACCCAGGTCAGATTGAAGGGGTAGGAGAACCCAGCCCAGCGCAGCCAGTCCCACGGGTGCTGCTCCCAGTGCTCCGGGATCAGCCGGCCGACCGGAAAGGCGGCGACCGAGAGTGTGGGCGTCAATAGCAGGTCGAAGCGCTCGAAGAACCGGCGCACCCGGTCGTAGTAGTCCATGCGCTGGCCGCGCGCGCGGACGTAGTCGGCGGCGGAATGGCGCATGCCGTGCCGGACCAGCGCGACCAGGCCCGGGTCCATGCGCTCGCCCCAGCGCTCGAGGTGAACGCCGTGATTGCCGGCGGCGTTGGCGGCATAGAACAGGTGCTCGATCGCGATCGGATCGCCGAAGCCGGGATCGATCTCCTCGACGCGGCAGCCGAGGTCCTCGAACGCCCGCACGGCCTTGCGCACGACGGCCGCGACCTCGTCGTCGACCCGCAGATAGCCGAGATCGGGGCTGAACGCGACGCGCAGGCCTTCGATGCCGGCATCGAGCCGGGCGAGGTAGTCCGCCGGCGCGTCCGGCAGGCTCACCTGGTCGCGGTCGTCCGGCCCGGCCATGACCTCGAGCATCAGCGCGGCGTCGGCGACCGTGCGGGTGATCGGGCCGGCGTGCGACATGTGGTCGTTGTTGCTGACCGGGAAGTAGGGCACGCGGCCGTAGGACGGCTTGAGGCCGAAGACGCCGCAGAAGCCTGCCGGCATCCGGATCGAGCCGGCGCCGTCCGAGCCCTGATGGATCGGGCCGATGCCGGCCGCGGCGCAGATCGAGGCCCCGGTGCTCGAGCCGCCGGCGTTCATGCCGTGCTTCCACGGGTTGTGCGAGATGCCGGTGACCGGGCTGTCGCCGCAGCCCTTCCAGCCGAACTCGGGCACCGTGGTCTTGCCGATCGAGATCGCGCCGGCAGCCGCCAGGCGCTCGACGAACGGCGCGGAGACGTCCGGGACCCGCTCGGCATGGATCCACGAGCCGGCCATGGTCCGCACGCCCTTGGTGAAGGCGAGGTCCTTGATCGTGGTCGGCACGCCGTGGAGCGGCCCGAGCGGATCGCCCTTGATCACCGCCTGCTCGGCCCGGCGGGCCTCTGCCCGTGCCGTCTCCGCGGTCCAGGTGCAGATCGCGTTGAGCCTGGGATTGAGCGCCTCGGCGCGCGCGAGCACCGCGTCCATGACCTCGACCGGCGAGATCGCCTTCGTCCGGATCAGGCCTACGAGCTCGACCGCCGGGGTGTAGCAAAGGTCCACATCTTGCATGTCGTTCGCCTCGGGTGCCGGGGCCGGCCGGGTGGTCGGTTGCCGGGAGCCACCAAACCCTCTTACAATCCCTTGAGGCACACCGAAAGAGCGGGAGGAAAGACATGACCAGGCACCGATCATCGGGCCGTCATCGCATGCTTGGCGGCGCGCTCTTGGTGGGACTTGGGGCGGGGCTCTGCACAGCGTTCGCCGGTGGCGCCGCGGCGGAGACGACGCTCCGCCTCGTGCCGCAGGCCGATCTCAAGAACCTCGACCCGGTCTGGACCACCGCGGCGATCACCGCAAACCACGCCTATATGGTCTACGACACGCTGTTCGCCTTGGATTCGAAGCTCGAGCCCAAGCCCCAGATGGTGGGCGATTACCAGATCAGCGACGACGGCCTGACCTACACCTTCACGTTGCGCGATGGCCTCAAGTTCCACGACGGCTCGCCGGTCGAGGCCAAGGATGCGGTCGCCTCGATCAAGCGCTGGTCGGCCAAGCGCTCCGACGGCATGGCGATGATGGACCGCGCCGAATCGCTCGAGGCGGTCGATGCCAAGACCTTCGTGCTCAAGCTGAAGGAAAAATTCGGGCCGACGCTGACCGTGCTCGCCAACCCGACCCTGCCGCTGCCGGTCATGCGCGAGGAAGAGGCGATGACCGATCCCAACGAGCAGGTCACCAACGTGATCGGCTCGGGCCCGTTCGTGTTCGAGAAGGATCAATGGGTCCCGGGCGACAAGGTGGTCTATTCGAAGTTCAAGGACTACGTGCCGCGCGACGAGCCCTCGGACGGCTTCGCGGGCGGCAAGGTGGTCAAGGTCGACAAGGTCGAGTGGGTCTACATCCCGGACACGAATACCGCGACCCAGGCGCTGCTCGCGGGCGAGGTCGACGCCTACGAGATCCCACCGATCGACCTTCTGCCGGTGCTCGAGGCCGACCCCAACATCGTGATCAAGGTGCTCGACCCGCTCGGCAAGATGGGCCACATCCGGCCGAATTTTCTGTACCCGCCGTTCAACAACGTGAAGGCGCGCCAGGCGCTGCAGCTCCTGGTCGACCAGAAGGCCTTCCTTGCCGCCCAGGTCGGCAATCCCAAGTACGAAAAGGTCTGCTACGCGGTCTTCATGTGCGATTCGCCGTTCGCGACCGACGCCTATTCCGAGCCCTGGCAGAAGCAGGACAAGGAGCGGGCGAAGCAGCTGATGGCCGAGTCGGGCTACAAGGGCGAGCCCGTGGTCGTCCTGGTGCCGACCGACCAGCAGATCATCTACAACAACGTCCTGGTCATGATCGACCTCTTGAAAGAAATCGGCGTCAACGTCGATGCCCAGTCGATGGACTGGTCGACGCTCACCTCCAGACGGCCGAAAATGGAAGATCCGCGCGAGCAGCCGAACGTCGGCTGGAATATTTTTCCCACATGGTGGACCGGCTACAACATGAGCAGCCCGCTCACCGACCAACCCCTGGTCGCGACCGGCGACCCGAAATCCGCCTGGTTCGGCTGGCCCAAGGACGCCGAAATCGAAAAGCTCCGCGCCCAGTTCATCGCCGCCCAGACCCACGACGAACAGATGGCGGCGATCGACGCTCTGCAGAAGCGCTTCTACGAATTCATCCCGTACATCAACACCGGCCAGTTCGTGACTCCCGTGGCTTGGCGCAAGACGCTCTCGGGCGTCCCCAACGCCCTCCTGTTCGTCGCCTGGAATATCGAGAAGTCCGAATAGACGGTCGGCGACCGCCGGCCAGACTTGGCGCCGGGGTCAGCCCCGGCGCTTTTTCTTTCGTGCAGTCAGCAAGTCGCATGTAGAAGCGGCGTCGTCACAGTAAACCAGGTTCCGGCCGGCGGTAATCCTCGGCCACGTTGATTAACGATGGCGCACTTTGATCTTGTGACCGACGCATAAATGCGCCAGAAAGCTACGAAAGTGGCGCATGTTCAACTACAGGCTCGAAGTAGTGATCGGACATCAATGCCATGGAGCTCGGATGGATTTGCTCCAATTTCTCAGCTCGTGAAGCCAACCCACTGTCATGGCGGCCAATTCCGCTTCGATCGCCACGGACGACCCAGGCCGCTCACAGGCGAGACTCCAGCGGCTTGATGCTCGGCCTCCATGCGACGGTCGGCCTCGTATGCGTCACTTCTGTGCCTTTTCCACCGGGGTAGAGTTGAGGACGGGCGCGGCGGCGTTAGCAAGTCGGTGGGTGATTGGCGACGCTTTCGCGCTGCCCCCGCAGTCCGACCGGGCATGGCCCCGTTTCCCGTCCCCGCTCATCGAACCGGGCGTGCCGTTTTCCGGCTACCGGCTCTCCGACTGGTTTCACGCAAAGGCATGCGGCGCGCCGTCCGGTACCGACCGACTGATGCGATGCACCCCCAACTCGCCGAAGATCCGGCTTCGTGGGAATTGTCGGGTTCCCCGCGACGGGAGTTGGTGACGGCGTTGCAGGAAGCCCCGGACGCGGTTCTCGACGTGCCAGTTCACCGCCCGGTGGGCATAGGCGACAGATCCGTAGGCGAAGTACACGGACCAACCACGCAAAACGTGATTGAGCCTGTCCCTGATGTCCTGCCAGGTTCCGGGATTGCTGGGCTGGAAAATCTTCCGAACCTTGTCCTGGACCCGAAGGATGCTTCTCTTCGAGGGGCTGGCGCCAAGAAACCGATCGCCGTTGGCGCGGTGCCAGTGCAAGCCAAAGCTGTACCCGAGAAAATCGAACCGCTCTTGGCGGGCAGCCCGTATCGCGGTTTTGGCCTCGTTGACCGACAGCCCGAGCCGCGTCATCGCGTTCCCCAGAACCTCCAGTGCTTGAGCCGCGCTGCCGCGGCTTAGGATCACCAGATCGTCCGCGTAGGCGACGACGTGCGCGCGCAGGCGCTCGCTTTGGCCGCTTCCTCTCCAGTATTTCAGAAAGCGATTCATGTAGATGTTGGCGAGCAGAGGTGAGACGACGCCACCTTGCGGCGTGCCGCTAACCACTCGCTTGCCACCTACAAGTCGCGTTCTACCATCCTCGCCTGTCTCTTCGGCGGGAACTTTCAACCATGCCTTGACCAGGCGAAGGATGTCACGATCGACGATGCGCCGTGCGATGCACTGCATGAGCGCAGCGTGCGGGATCGTGTCGAAATACTTGGCGAGATCCGCGTCTACGACGTCAGTGTACCCCTCCTTGAGCAGCTGATGCACTCGCCGTACGGCATCGACGGCACTTCGCCGTGGCCGATAGCCATAGGCTTCAGGAGCCAGATCAGCCTCGAAGATCGGCTCGAGGACCATTTTGGCGGCCGTCTGCACCACGCGATCGCGGATCGTGGGGATGCCGAGCGGTCGTTCCCCGCCTCCGGGTTTCGGGATCATCACCCGTCGCACCGGCTGCGGCTTGTAGGTCCTCCCCTTCAGCTCTTCCCTTAGACCGGCCAACCACTGCGCCAGCCCCGCGACCTCGATGGCCTCGAAGGTCTGCCCGTCAACGCCAGGTGCCCCTTGGTTGGCTCGCGCCACGGCATAGGCGTGCAACAGGACGTCCTCGCGGTACACCTTGTCGTAGAGCAGGTAGAAGCGGAAGCCCGGTTCCGCCTTGGCCTTCGCATAGAGCTTCCTCTGGAGCATCCGGATCTTCATCGGTGTTTTCAGGCTCATCGCCAATCACCCATCCTCAGTTCCTTCGAAAGCGCACCAGAAGCAGGGGCCCTTCCCTCCATCGGCGTTACCCGACTTCGTCGGTACTATGGCCCCCTCCGACGCCCGGACTGCCCATCGCCCATGGCGATGTTCGGGTCGCGATCCCGACAGCTCCGGGCCTCCCTTGTCTTCCATCAACCCTTCTCCGACATGCCATCGCCACTACCCCGGTGGACGGCGCGGGTGCGCGTATCGATTGCTTCCCCACGCCTGGGAGCCTTCCCCGCTTCGTTGTCGGGTCGGCGTCCACATCGTTCGTTTCGAGGCCTGCTCGGCGTTCACTCGCGTTACGGCCTGCCGGATCGCTCAGCCGCCCAAGGCGACCTTTGTCACGAGGCTTCAGCCCTGGCGGTCGCCCGTCAAAGCCGCTCGTCAGCTTCCGAGTCCAATCGACAATTGCTCGGGTGGTCTCTTCCTCCCACTGGGTTGATGGTCGTTTCAAGGCGCACAACGAAGGATGAACACCCGCCCGCCAACGCCATCTCAGGTCGCCCAGCCCTCCTCACGGGGCGGCAACGCTGCCACGCGGTGCCAGCCTCATGCTCGAATGCGAGACCTGACGCCGGAGCCGCAAAAAGGTTCCTGACACCTTTTCCTTGACACCTTTTCCTCCGCGGCCGTTGCCACGACTTTGATCGCCGCGCTGCCGGAGCTCGGGCGCCTCTCTCGCCGGCGCCTGGCAAGCCTTGTGGGGGTCGCACCCTTCAACCGCGACAGCGGCCGGATGCGTGGCAAGCGGACCATCTGGGGCGGTCGCGGCGACGTCCGCGCGGCGCTCTACATGGCAGCCCTGGTCGGCAGCCGCCACAACCCGGTCCTGCGCGCCGGCGGCAAGTCGCCCAAGGAGGCGCTGGTCGCTTGCATGCGCAAGCTCGTGACCATCCTCAACGCCATCGTCCGGGATCAAAATCCGTGGCACTCAGCACCAGTTCGCCCTTGACCACCAAGACAATCGCTGACCCCGGACCCACAGAGCTGCGACGGCGTCCCCTTAACTCCTCGACTTCGTCAACGGCCTGTTAGTCAGGCATCATTCCGATCTAATCTCCGGATAGGCGGCCATGGCAAGTGCCGCTTGAATGTAGTTGGCAACATCGGTCGGTGTGAATTGAGCATCTGGTGCGTGAACGGCCTCATTCCGCAGCTTGTGCAGGCTCCCATATGCGTCAAGCTGCGACGGCGCGAGGATGTCTGCCTGCAACAGGGCCTGGCGCAACTTGAGTAGGCCCGGGGTTGGACCCACTGAAGTCGCACCGCGTTTTCGAACCAGTTCGACCGCCGCAGCTTCGACTTGCAGCCAAGCCTCAAGGATTGCTGCCCGCGGCGAAAACTCGGCGATTTCGTCTAGCCGGGCTTCAACGTCGCGCTCAGCCTTGCCAAGCCGCGCGCAGCGCCGCCGCCTGCGCCTGCGTCCAGGCGTAAGAAGCCCTGCTCGTAGGTTGAGGTGCGCATGGTCACGTCTCAGGCCACCGCGCTTACCGGTCCGGCTGGGCTGGTTCCTCGATGCGCTCGACCCGTCTCGCCAGCCGCTCGTGGCGGCTGTGCATGGCGCGGACCTCGACGACCAGGCTCTGCACGGTGGCGTCGATTCGGTCGAGGCGCGCCATGACGACGATCGCATCGTCCTTCAGGGTCGCGAGATCGCCGATAACGCGCTCGAACTGGCCGGCGAGAAACTCGAGATCGACCTTCGCCATCTCACGCCAAACCCGGGCCATGGAAACGCGGCCGCTGCGTCCCAGCTCTCAAGAGCACCGATCGCGGCGCCGGTCAAGGAACCGGGTGAGGAGTACCTACGGTGCTTCAGGCGCCTGGGTCGCGTTGCACCGGGGCGGCCAGAAGTCGCCGAGGACTTGGTCGAGGGTGTAGGGGCAGCGGTCGGGCAGGTGGGGGCCGATCTCGGCCTCGCCGTAGGGCTCCAGCCGGCTGCTGCAGGTGGCGGCGCGCGTAGTCGTAGAGGTGCTGCAGCTGGCGGCTGAGGTCGCGCTTCAGGGTGGCGCTCAGGCGCAGGTCGATCTCGCGGCGGCAGTCGAGAATCTCGTCGATCCAGCCGCGGCGCGGGGCCTCGGCCGGCGAGTGCTCGAGCAGGAGCAGGTGCTCGAGAATGCGGACGGTCCAGCTGCGCAGCGCGTTGCGTTGCTCCTTGCCCAAATCGGCGATCTCCTCGGCAAGGTGCGCGAGGTCGAGCGGCAGGTTCGGCCGCGTGCGGGCAAAGCGCCGGATCTGCCTCGCCTGCGTCTGGGTCCAGGCGAAGAAGTCGTCCTCGTACAGGTCGCGTTCCAGAGCTTTGCTCATGGTCTGAGCCTACGCTTCAGGCGGCGCCCGGATAACCGGCGCCGATCTCAATCGGCCAGGACGAAGTGGCCGGGGGTGACCTCGTCGAGGTGGCGGGGTTCGGGTTCGTAGTCGAGGGGGTGAAGTGGAGAAAGAATCTCGTCGGTCGCGAGGTGGAGGTCGTGGCGGCGGCGGGTCGGGTCCGCGGTCGGGACTGCGGCCATCAGCTTCCTGGTGTAGGGGTGGCGGGGGTCTTCGAAGACGGATTGGCGGGGGCCGAGCTCGACGATTTCGCCCAAGTACATGACGGCGACCCGGTGCGCGATCCGTTCGACCACGGCGAGGTCGTGCGAGATGAAGAGGTAGGAAAGACCGAAGGCGACCTGGAGGTCCATCATCAGGTTGATGATCGAGGCCTGGATCGAGACGTCGAGGGCGGAGACCGCTTCGTCGGCGATGATCAGGTCGGGGTTGAGCGCGAGCGCGCGCGCGATGCAGATGCGCTGGCGCTGGCCGCCCGAGAACTCGTGCGGGTAGCGGGCCGCGTGCTCGGGCTCGAGGCCGACGTGGCGCAGCAGGGCGGCGACCCGGTCCTTGATCTCGCCGCCGGCTGCCAGCCGGTGGATCTTGAGCGGCTCGCCGATCAGCCAGCCGGCGGTCATGCGCGGGTTGAGCGAGGCGAACGGGTCCTGGAAGATCATCTGCATGTGGCGGCGCATGGCGCCCATGCTGTCGCGGGCGCGGTGGCTGATGTCTTCGCCTTTGAAGCGGATCGAGCCCCGGGTCGGCTCGACGAGTTTCAAGATGCTGCGGCCGGTCGTCGACTTGCCGCAGCCGCTCTCGCCGACCAGGGCGAGGGTCTCGCCGGCCTTCAGCTCGAACGAGACGTTCTCGACCGCGTGGATGCGGGCGCGCGGCCGGCCGAACAGGCCGCCGCCGAGATCGAAGCGCGTGGTCAGGCCCTCGACCGCGAGGATCGGCGGCTGGTCCCGCCGCACCGTGTCCGGCACTTCGATGTTCGGCGCGGCCGGCGCCGCCGGCCACCTCCTGGCCTTCGGTACGGGCGACGTCGACGTTCGGGAATTTGATCGGCCGGCTCTGGCCCTTCATGCTGCCGAGCCGCGGCACCGCGTCGAGCAGCGCGCGGGTATAGGGGTGCTGCGGGGCCCGGAAGATCTGCTCGACCGGGCCGTCCTCGACCGTGCGGCCGGCGAGCATGACCACGACCCGGTCGGCGACCTCGGCGACCACGCCCATGTCGTGGGTGATGAACAGGACCGACATCCCGATCTCCCGCTGCAAGAGCTTGATCAGGTCGAGGATCTGGGCCTGGATCGTGACATCGAGCGCGGTCGTGGGCTCGTCCGCGATCAGCAGCGCCGGCCGGCAGGAGAGCGCCATCGCGATCATCGCGCGCTGGCGCATGCCGCCCGAGAGCTGGTGGGGATACTGGTCGAGCTGGCGCTCGGGCTCGGGCAGGCGGACGAGCTTCAGCATCTCGAGCGCCTGCTGGCGCGCTTCTTTCCGGGTCATGTCCTGATGCAGGACGACCGCTTCGGCGATCTGGTCGCCGATCCGGGAGACCGGGTTGAGCGAGGTCATCGGCTCCTGGAAGATCATCGCGATGTCGTTGCCGCGGAGGTCGCGGAGCGCGCGCGGCGGCTGGCGGACGATGTCGATGCAGGCGCCGCTCCGCCGCCGGAACCGGATCTCGCCCGAGACGATCTCGCCGCCGGCCATGTCGGTCAGGCGGAGCAGCGCCATCGCCGAGACCGACTTGCCCGAGCCGCTCTCGCCGACCAGGGCCAGGGTCTCGCCCCGGCCGATGTGCCAGGACACGCCGTCGACCGCCTTGATGGCGCCGTCCTCGACCGGGAAGTGGACGCGCAGGTCCTGGACCTCGACCAGCCGGTCCTCGGCCAGCGCGCACCGGGGCGCGCGCGCTTGCTTTCGCAGCCGGCGCCGCCATTGCGCTCAGATGCTCCCGGTGCTGCGGCGCAGACGCGGGTCGAGCGTGTCGCGCAGGCCGTCGCCCAAAAGGTTCACGCCGAGCACGACCATGGTCAGAAAAATGCCGGGAAACAGCAAAATCCAGATCGCGACCATGACGTAGGTGCGGCCCTCGGCCATGATGTTGCCCCAGCTCGGGATGTCGGGGGGCGTGCCGGCGCCGAGAAAGCCCAAGATCGCCTCGATGATGATCGCCGACGCGCAGACGTAGGTCGCCTGGACGATCAGCGGCGCGACGGTGTTCGGCAGGATGTGAAAGACGAGGATCCGCGGCAGCCTCGCGCCGAGCGAGACCGCGGCGTCGACGAACAGCTGCTCGCGCAGCGTCAGCACGACGCTGCGCACCAGGCGCACCATGCGCGGCACCTCCGGGATCGTGATCGCGATGATCACGTTCTCGACGCTGGATCGGCTGAGCGAGATCAGCGCGATCGCGAGCAGGATCGCCGGGATCGCCATCAGGCCGTCCATGATCCGCATGACGACCGCGTCGAGGCGGCGGACGAAGCCCGTGACCAGGCCGATCGCAAGGCCGAGAATCGTGCTGAGCGCGGCGACGCTGAAGCCGACCAGCAGCGAGATCCGGCTGCCGTAGATCACCCGGCTGTAGACATCGCGCCCGAGCTGGTCGGTGCCGAACCAGTTTTCCCACGAGGGCGGCCTGAGGCGGGCGGTGGGATTGAGCCGGATCGGGTCGTGGGTCGCAAACAGGGGGCTCGCGATCGCGATCAGCAGCATCAGGGCGAGCAGCACGAGCCCGGCAAGGATGGTCGGATGGCGCCTGAGCCAGCGCAGCGGGCGCGCGCGCGCCCGCCGAGGCCCGGGCTTCAGGGCGATCGTGGCGGCGGCAGCGCGCCATCAGTAGCGGATCCTGGGATCGAGCATCGTGTAGGTGATGTCGATGATCAGGTTGATCAGCACGTAGACGGCCGAGAAGATCAGGATCACGCCCTGGATGATCGGATAGTCGCGCCGCAGGATCGCATCGACCGTGAGCCGGCCGAGCCCCGGGATCGCGAACACGCTCTCGGTCACGACGACGCCCCCGATCAGCAGCGCGATGCCGATGCCGATGGTGGTGACGATCGGCACCGAGGCGTTGCGCAGCGCGTGCCGGAACAGGATCGCGAAGATCGAGGCACCCTTGGCGTGCGCGGTCCGGATGTAGTCCTGGTTGATCGCCTCGAGCATGCTCGCCCGGGTGATGCGGGCGATCAGCGCGATGTAGGTGACCCCAAGCGCGAGCGTCGGCATGATCATGGAACGGCAAAAGCCGGCCGGGTCGACGAAGATCGAGACGTAGCCCATGACCGGCAGCAGCTGCAGCTTGGCGGCGAACAGCCAGATCAGGATGTAGGCGAACACGAACACCGGCATCGAGAAGCCGAGGACGGCAAAGCCCATGACCAGCCGGTCGAGCAGCGAGCCCGCCCGCCAGGCTGCGAGGATGCCGAGCGGCACCGCGACCAGGACCGAGAAGACGATGGTCGTGGTCGTGAGCGCCATGGTCGGCTCGATCCGCTGCCTGATCAGGCCCGAAACCGGCAGGTCGGAAAAGATCGAGCGCCCGAGGTCGCCGACCGCAATGCTCGAGATCCAGTGCCAGAACTGCTGCGGCAGCGGCTCGTTGAGGCCGAGCTTCTCGCGAATCCGCGCGATGTCCTCGTTGGTCGCGAGATCGCCCGCAATGATCGCGGCGGGGTCGCCGGGCGCCAGGTGCAGCATGCCGAACACGAACACCGCGACGACCGCCATCACCACGAAAGTCGCGAAGATCCGCCTCAGGATGAACGACGCCATGCCTCGACCCGCAGGAGCCCCCGGGCCCGTCCCTCGCGCGGGCCCTGTCAGCGCATACGGACCAGTTCTATCGCAGCGGCCGGTGCCATGTACACCGGGCGAGGCCCGCTCGTGACCGCCTTGCAGGTTTGGTGCCGATCAACCGTGCCCCGAGGGGACCGCGGAACCGCGTTGAGTGCTTGCCGCGGTCTCAAATGAACCCGTCGACCCGCTACGATCTCGCCGTGACCGAGCGCAACCACAGCACCCGCATCGCCGCCGAGGTCGACCGGACGAAAACGTTCCTCGCTGACACCTTTTCCCCCCTCTTCCAGCATGCGACAGGGATGGCGCACAACTGCGCTACGGTCGCGCGTCGGGGAAGGGCGAACGGAGGGCGGCACGCGCTGCTGGAAACCTCTGGCATCGAAAATCGCGTTGTGATGAGATCGCCCCTGTTTCGATGACGCGATGCCGAGACGATGCAGGAACCCGCCCCCAGCCCGCAACGCGCCGACGTCGACCGCCAGGGCTTTCCCGAAAAGGTTCCTGACACCATTTCCCTGACACCATTTCCCGCTGACACCATTTCCCGACGCCTTTTTCCTGGCCCGGGAACCACACTAAGTGGCCCGGCACCAGGTGTGCGACACTTGCGCGAGCCGCCCGGGGTTGTGCCTCCTGTAGCGGTCAACGGTTGTGAGACACCGCGTTGCGGATTCATGCGGCCACTGGGAGCGGCGCAAGTTGCGTCGCTCTGACGGCCGCTGGGGTCTGGTAGCCGTGGCGTTCGACGATCCAGGTCCGGTTGTAGCTGTCCTTGAAGGCATGCAGGGCCTGGCGCAGGTCCTCGATGGTGTCGAAGCGGCGGACCCAGAGCAGGTTCTCCTTCAGGGTCCGGATGAATCGCTCGGCGCAGCCGTTGCCCTCGGGCTCACGGACGAAGGCCGGCGAGCTCTCGATGCCGAGGAAGCTGAGCTCGCGCTGATAGTCATGGGCGACGAACTGGCTGCCATGGTCGTGGCGGACCTTCAGGCCGCCGGCGATGTCCTTGGCGAAAGCGCCGAAGCAGGCGCGCACGCCCTGACGAAGGGGCTCGAGCGCCTCGAACCGGGTCGCCCGGCGGGCGGCATGGATGCCCAGGCATTCGGTCGAGCCGTGGTCGACGGCGACGAAGATCGCGGCCTGGCCCTCGCCGGTCAGGGTCGCGGTCAGATCGGTGCCCCACATCTCGTCCACGCGTTCGGTCCGGATCGTGCCGTCGTGGGCCTTCGGGCCATGCGGTCGGCCGACCCGGCCTGGCGCCAGCAGGTCATGCTCCCGCATCAGGCGCAGCACACGGCGCTTGGACGTGCGGATGCCGGCAAAGCGCAGCCGTGCCCAGACCTTGCGGTAACCCTCACCGTGGAAGGGGCTCGTCGGCCAGCAGTTGGCGAATCGCCTCGACCAGCGCCTCGTCCGGCATCGGCCCGCCGGGCCCGGCCGGCGCCGCGGGCTGCGGTCGTCGCAGCGACGATGGCGATACAGCGTCGCCCGCGACGTGCCCCAGACCCGGGTCACCCGCAGCACGCCGTAGGACCGTTGGCGGAGGTCGAGACCTGGCGGCTCATCGCCTCGACCTCCGCCGTGCCAAAGGGCGACCGCCCTCCAGGTACCCGATCTTGGTCTCCAGCAGTTCGTTGGCCATGGTCAGATCCCCGACCTTCGCCTTCAGGCGGCCGATCTCACGTCGCGACCATCGGCCGGTCGGGTCTTCAACGACGCCTCGCCGGCGGCCAGGAACGCATCGCGCCAAGCGGTCAGCTCGGCCGCCGTCACCGCCAAGCTCCCGCGACACCAGCTCCAGATCCTCACCCCGCAGCAGCCGCAGCACGGCGCTCTGCTTGCGCTTGGCCGACATGCGCTGGCCCCGCGAAGGCGCTGGCCCGTCTCCGCCAGCGTGTTGGGCGCGCTGCGCCGGGCCAGCGCCCCGTGTCATCGTGTCTGTCATGCTCACCTCCTTGCACTCCTCCACTAAGCACAAGGCGGTGTCTCATCCATCCCTAGACCGCAGGACTCCATCCCCGATGGCGGACGATCCATCGGATCAAGGTTGATCCTTCCTGATCTGAATTACGGTCGCGATTGATCGGAGCCCGTCTGGATCTCGGAAGTTTTCGGCTGGGGAAAGCCCGCTCATACTTGCCAAGAACTCGACAGCGCCACCCTCCCCGATTTGCGTGATCTCCGTATTTCAACAATAACCACAAGATTATGCCAAATTATGGAAGGTTTGCACTTCCCTATTGATGGCCCGCATTTTCTTCAGGTGACGCATCTTTGATTACGAAGTGACGCAATGGATGGCGCATCGAATTCATCGCATGCGTCAGATTCGTGCGCTCCGACGGGCTCGCCGAGGAGCTGGCGGAGGGCGATCAACCGACTTCAGGATAAACGTGATTGACTTCATGAGCTTATGTTCCGCCGATTCCGGCAGGGATTCCTCGATTGTTAAACTCACGTTGCGGGCACGGAAGGATCAACTCAATGGATGGATGAATCCCACAGCGATGCACACCATGCGACAGATCTGACGCGCCAGGTGGGCTCACGCTGACTCCTGCAATAGCGGCCCACCGCGCTTCGCCGCGCGGTTCACCGCACCACCAGCGCCCGGCTCCGGATGAACCTGCAGACCGACCATGATCCCGCCTGCACGCAGCGCCACCACGGCGCCCGCATCACAGTCGAGATCGAACCCGCGGCGTGAAAGGCTTGTTATTGGAAAAGGCTCATGACACTTTTTCTCTCTTTTCCACCTTTTCCCCTTTTTTTCTGATACCATGATTTTCCGCGTCTAGCTGCTGATAGTAATTTTAATGTCAACCTCATTCACGCCCAACGACAGAGCGAGCCGGCGCTTAGCCTCAGTAATAATTAAAGGCTTATCGTCTACCTGGACATCATGGGGAGTCTCAGGTCCTGATCGCGGGCCGAGGCCTTGTCGGCCTTCTCAGCCGCCAAGGGCATGCGTGCGATAGCAGGGTGATTCGGGCCGGCCCCAGCGCCCACATGGGTCACCGGCTGATCCGACTCCTTGTCGTATAGTGAGAGCCAAATTCCCCGTCCGATGGGCATGGTGTATCCTGCCCTCTTGCGAGCCGCGTAGGCGCGGTCGAAGCGCGCTCGCATTTCATCCCCCTCGATCATGTGCACTTGCGCGAAGCGCGGGTTGTCGCGGTCGTCCACTGTAGCGGCCACAACGTAGTTCACTTCCGCGAGGGTGGCCCATCCGTCGTCAGTCGGGTTGCGCGGGAAGGCGATCCATGTGTCCTGAGACGTGCGGATCGAGACCGTCTTCGCAATCGTGCCCTTGATGATCCGTCGGACGCTCGGCTTACCCGACCTAGCGATACGCTCCACCTTCCACCCCTGCCTTTCCAGCGCCTCTACCGCCGCCTGGAACAGCCGAGCTCGTGTCGTCATCTTCTCCGGAGTTCCCGACACGTTCGTCACTGCTCTCTCTCCATCCTCATTGTTCGCCTCTTCGAAAAGAGCCCGATCCCTTAACGCACATAAATTCGATCTCGTCAAGCCTCTCCAGAGAGATCACGGAGATGGTATGGAGAGGGAACTTTAAGAGAGAACGAACTTGGAGAAGCCGGCCCGCCCCCGGGATCACGCGGCGCGGTGGTCTGGGTGCGGGCGAGGTCGGCGTCGAGGGTGCGCTCCAGGCGCCAGAGGTCGCGCGTGATCTGCATCCGCAGCCAAAACTCGGCCCGTTGCCGCAGAGCTTGCCGAGGGAAAGGAAAGGTGTCAGAGAAAAGGTGTCAGTCAATGAGAAAAGGTGTCAGTCAGAGAAAAGGTGTCAGGAACCAATTGCCTTCTTCGGCGGCCGCGGGACGCTGATACCAGGCGCGTCGGGGGGGTGGCTGCCGTCCGCAATCCCATTACAACCCCGGCGCCAAACCGCACGAGCGTTGGCGGGCAATCTCACGCGAGCAGCTTATCGTAGTCGGCGTGCGAGCCGATCCAAAACCAGGTCACGAGGTCGCCGTCCCGCAGCCCCAACGCGCGATAGCCGCGGGCGATCCGGACCGAATAGATCGACTCCGTGGCGTGGACTCGTTTGAACGCCAAACTCGGATGGGTCGCGTCCTGGCGCCAGAGACGGAAGGCCTTGGCCGCTTGTTTCTGTACCGCTTCGGGCAGGCGATCGAAGCGGTCCCAGAATGCCTTCGTGGTCCGCGATCTCATTCGGTCCGGTTCGAGGGATCCTCGTCCAGAACCGCACCGGCCGCGATGTCCGCGCGCGCCTGGGCGGCGAGTTCGGCAAGCTTGCCCTGGGATACGGCGAAGGTCGCCTGCCAGCCCGTCTCGTCCTCGATCTCTTCGAGCACCAGCCGGGCGATGCGATCCTGCTCGGCTGCGGACAACTGCGCCGCCTTCTGCAGGGCCTGTTCCAGAAGCTTGGTCATGGCTCAAGATACCATTGAAGCGTCACCGACACTACGCTCTTAGTCTGGTCCGGCAACCTCCGGCGTCCCGCCCGCCGGCCTGGTCCCGACCGCGGCCGGGACCAGGCCATCTCGTCCCGACAGTCACCCGCCTCACACATGTCGGGAGATATGAGGAACCAATTGCCTTCTTCGGGCGGCCGCGGGACGTCAAGATCGTTGGAAAGCA
Source organism: uncultured Alphaproteobacteria bacterium (assembly GCA_963757395.1). GTDB lineage: Bacteria > Pseudomonadota > Alphaproteobacteria > Geminicoccales > Geminicoccaceae > DATAOG01. The sequence continues at coordinate 357,361 of CAVWRK010000011.1, read as the reverse complement.
AATCGGCGGTCCCGTGCCATCGACAGGCGCAGACCGACTGCACCGCGCGGGGCACAGCCGATCAGCAGCGCCAGCGGAGGCCGGCGGTGTGGACGGGGGCGTCCCAGAGGTGGATCAGGTCGTCGTCGAGGCGGGTGAGGGTCAGGGAGCAGCCGGCCATCTCGAGGGAGGTGGTGTAGTTGCCGACCAGAGAGCGGGCGAGCTCGAGGCCGCGGGTGGCGCAGTGTTTGCGGGCGGCTTCGTACATCAGGTAGAGCTCCATCAGCGGCGTGCCGCCGAAGCCGTTGACCAGGAGGAGGACCCGCTGGCCGCGCTTGGGGTCGAGCGATTGGCAGATCGCGGCGATCATTTCTTCGGCGATCGCGTCGGCCTGTGCGAGCTTGACGCGTTTGCGGCCCGGTTCGCCGTGGATGCCGACGCCCATCTCCATCTCGTCGGGGCCAAGCTCGAAGGTGGGGGTGCCGGCCGCCGGCACCGTGCAGCTGGTGAGTGCCACGCCCATCGAGCCGGTCGCGGCGTTGACCCGGTCGCCGAGCGCCTTGCAGGCGGCGAGGTCGGCCCCGGCCTCGGCGGCGGCGCCGACGATTTTTTCCACGATCACGGTGCCGGCGACGCCGCGGCGGCCCGTGGTCCAGGTCGAAATCCTCGACCGCGACGTCGTCGTTGGTGAGCACGGTCGCCTGGTCGCCCGGGAGCAGCTCGGCCGCCATCTCGAAGTTCATGACGTCGCCCGAATAGTTCTTGACGATGAACAGGAGGCCGGCGCCGCCGTCTGCCGCCTCGGCGGCCGCGACCATCTGATCGGGCGTCGGTGAGGTGAACACCTCGCCGGGGCAGGCGGCGCTCAGCATGCCGCGGCCGACGAAGCCCGCGTGCATCGGCTCGTGGCCGGAGCCGCCGCCGGAGATCAGGGCGACCTTGCCGGCGACCGGGGCATCGGCGCGCACGACGTAGGTCGGCGCGTGCGCGACCCTGACGAGATCCTGGTGGGCCGCGGCGAACCCGTCCAGGCTCTCGCGCAACACGGCGTCGACCGCGTTGATCAGTTTTTTCATGACAAGCCTCCCTGCTCGCTCGTGGTCTTGGTTCAGCGCCTGGTGAGCAGCGCGATGATGCGGCTCGCGGTGTGCCGGATGGTCTCCTCGAGCTCGCGCTGGAGGCGCGGATCGCCGAGGTTCGGGACCCGGATCTGGATCACGTGGTCGCCCTCCTGCGCGGGCTCGAGCGCGATCGTCCGGCTGCGGATCGGGTGCGCGGCCCGATAGGCGGCAAGAAAGGTCGATCGCTCCTCGGGCGCAAGATGGCAGATCTCGAGGATCGTGCCGAGATGGCGCGCCGGCACCGGCGCCGAATAGGCCGGGTTGGTGATCTGGGTGACGAAGCTCTTGTTCTTGCCGAGTGCCAGCGCGATCTTCTGGCGGGTGCCCGAGGGCCGGTGGTCGAGATAGGTCTGCAGCAGCCGCTTGTAGGCGCGCACCGCGTCTTCTCGGGATGCGACCTGCGGCGCCGGCTCATCCATCCCGGCCGCTTCCGGACGCGCCTGGACGCCAGGCGGCGATTGCCGCCTTGACCCGGCCGATCGCCGCCGGCGCCATCGAGAGGCGGCGCAGCCCCGCCTCGAGCAGGATCGGCACGAGGGCTGCTTCCGAGGCCATCTCGCCGCACAGGCTGACCTCTTTGCCCTTGGCGCCGCCGACCTCGACCACGCGGCGGATCAGCTCGATCACGGCCGGATCGCGGGGGCGGTAGAGGTTCGCCACCGCCGGCTCGTCGCGGCTCGCCGCCATGACGTACTGGATCAGATCGTTGCTGCCGATCGAGACGAACTCGGCGGCAAACGCGCCAATGTTCAAAGCGGCGGCCGGCACCTCGACCATCATCCCGAGCGCCGGCCTCGCGGCAGCGATGCCTTCGGCCGCGAGCTCGGCCAGCACATCTTCGAACAGCTGCCGGAACGCCTCGAACTCGTCGGGGGCGCTGACCATCGGCGCCATGACCTTGAGCGGCCCGAGCACGGCCGCGCGGGCGAGCGCCCGCAGCTGGATGCGGAACACATCCGGCCGGGCGAGCGACAGCCGGAGCCCGCGCAGGCCGAGGAACGGATTGCGCTCGCCGTCAGGCGTCAGACCGGCGATCGGCTTGTCACCGCCGGCATCGAGCGTGCGAATGACCACGGACCGCCCGCCCGCCCAGCGCAGCACCGCCGCGTAGGCGGCATATTGCCGGTCCTCGTCGGGCAACTCGGGGCCCTGGAACAGGAACTCGGTCCGGGTCAGGCCGATGCCGTCGCAATGGTCGGGATCGAGCGTCGCCAGCAGCGACGGATCGTCGACATTGACGAGCACGGCGACCCGCTCGCCGTTGGCGGTGATGGCCGGCCGGTCGAGAAGCTCCGCCTCGGCCGCGCGGCAGGCGGCGGCCCCACGCAGGCGCGTCTCGACCCCGGCAAGCGTTGCGGCATCCGGGTTGACGATCAGCCGCCCGGCGTCGGCATCCAGAACCGCGAGCGCGCCGTCGTTCAGGCGCTCGTAGGCGGGGCCGAGGCCGACCACGAGCGGCGTGCCGCGGGCGCGTGCCAAAAGGGCCACATGCCCGGCCAGGCTGCCGCGTTGGAGTGCCGCGCCCCGATAACGGGTCCAGTCGGTCTCGAGGAAGCGGGACGGGGTCAGGTCCGGGGCGACCAGGATCGCACGCTCGGCGCCGTTGCCGGCCGGTCCCTGCGTGGCCGGCGCGAGCGCCGCGAGGACCCGGTCGCGCAGATCGGCGAGGTCGCCCGCGCGCGCCGTGAAGGTCTCGTCGGCGCCCTTTGCGTAGTCGGCGATCTCGCGCTCGAGCGCAGCGGTCCAGGCGTGATCCGCGGGCTCGCCGGCGGCGATCTGGGCGAAGATCGGCTGGGTCAGGTCGTCATCTTCGAGCAGGGCGGTCTGGAACTCGAGGATCTCGGCTGCCATCGGCTCGGCGCTCGCCCCGAGCGCCTCGAGCTGCGCCGCCGCCTGGGCCATGGCCGCCTCCAGCGCGGCCTGCTCCTCGGCGGGCGTGCCTGCGACCCGGCGCAGCGTGCGCCGGTCACGGGACACCGCGATCCGGCCGATCGCGACCCCGCGCGAGGCCGAAATGCCCTCGAAAATGATCGGCGGCACCTCAGTCATCGAAATTGCGCTCGACCAACGCGACCAGCGCGCTCACGGCATCGGCGGCGTCGGCACCTTCGGCCTCGAACGAGACGACCTCGCCGTGGCGGGCCTTGAGCTTCATGACCCGGTTCGGCGACTTGGCATTGACCCAGTCGTCGCTGCCGCCGGCGCGCACCCGGACCGTCGCCTCGAACTGCTTGGCGAGCTTGGTCAGCTTGACCGCAGGGCGTGCGTGCAGGCCGGTCGGGTCGCGCACGACCGCCCCGCCGCTGGCGCGCTCCACGTCCGGCCTGATCGGGTCAGCGATGTCCATTCCGGCTCCTCATCAAACTCACTCTTGCGGGCGCAGCTTCAGGGAGAAAGCTCTTCGGCGGTCGCGCGCACCTCGGCGAGCGGGCTGCCGCCCGCGGCCTCGGTCGCGGCCATCACGGCACCCTCGACGATCGGCGCGTTGCAGATCACGATCCGCTCCTGCCAGTCGGCGGGCAAAAGCTCGATCGCCATCTCGCTGTTGGTCTCGGCGCCGCCGAGATCGACCAGCATGGCGACGCCCGCGGGCCCGTAGACCTCTTCGATCGCGGCCTTGATCCTGGCGACGTCGGTGCCGAGGCCGCCCTCGGGGTTGCCGCCGCAATGGGCGACCTTGACCTCCAGACCGACCATCTCGCGCACCATGTCGGCCGCACCCTCGGCGACCTTGGGCGAATGCGAGACGATCACGATCGCGACCCGCTCGGCCATGGCTCAGGCCCCATCCGCCAGCTCGTTGTTCGCGAGCACGTCGCAGGCCGCCCCGATCAAGAGCGCGCTCGAGGCGGCGCCGGGGTCGAGGTGACCGATCGAGCGCGCGCCGAGATAGGACGCGCGGCCGGCGGTCGCCTGCATCGGCCCGGTCGCGGCGAGGGCCGCCTCGGCCGCCGCCCGCACCCGCGCGAGCAATTCAGGTGCCGCGAGAGCGTCCGCACTCGCCTGTTCGAGCGCCCGCAGCGTCGGCACCAGCACGTCGAGCATGGTCTTCTGTCCGACGTCGGCCTTGCCGCGCCGTTTCACCGCCTCGATGCCTTCGGCGAGCATCACCGCGATCTCCTGCGACTGGGCCTTGCCCATCGCCAGCAGCAGGCTGCCGTAGAGCGGGCCGGAGGCGCCGCCGACCTTCATCACCAGCGCCATGCCTGCCTTCTGCAGCGCCTGAGCGAGCGGCAGCGCCACCAGCTCTTCCCGGGCCGCAGCGATCGCATCGAAACCGCGGCGCATGTTGACGCCGTGATCGCCGTCGCCGATCGCCTGATCGAGCGCGGTCAGCCGCTCGGCATTCGCCCGGATTGCGGCGACCGCGGCGTCGACCAGCCGGCCGACCAGCTCAGCCGCCATGGACCCTCTCCCCCATCGGCCGTGCCGGCGCGGACATCGGCAGCCGGCGGCCGTCGGCGCCGAAGAACAGAGCGATCTCGAGCGCCGGATCGACGGTCGTCGTCTGGCCCGGTCGGACCTCGAGCCCCGGGCTCGCGAGCGCGTGCAGCTGAAGGCTTGCGACCTCGAGCAGGACCACGGTCTCGGCGCCGAGATGCTCGACCTGGCGGACGGTCGCAGGCCTGCCGCCCTGGCCGATCCGGACGTCCTCGGGCCGGATCCCGACGGTCGCGGCGTCGGCCGGGGCCACGACCGGCCCGAACGCGTCGACCGGCAACAGGTTGATCGGCGGCGAGCCGAGCCTGCGCGCCACCTCGACGTTGGCGGGCGCCTCATAGATCTCCCTGGGCGCGCCGATCTGGACCAGCCGGCCCTGCTCGAGCACGCCGATCCGGTCGGCGAGCGTCATCGCCTCGATCTGGTCGTGGGTGACGTAGACGATGGTCGCGCCGAGGTCGACCTGGATGCGCTTGAGCTCGATGCGCAGGTCCTCGCGCAGCTTGGCATCGAGCGAGGACAGCGGCTCGTCCATCAGATAGATCGCAGGCTTGCGCACGAGCGCCCGGCCGATCGCGACCCGCTGCATCTCGCCGCCCGAGAGCTGGGTGGCGCGGTTCAGGAGCTTGGCCTCGATCCGCAGCAGGCGGGCGATCTCCTCGACCCGGCCGCGGATCTGGTCCTCGGGCCAGCGCCGGGCGGGCGCGCGCAGCGGAAAGGCGAGGTTGTCGTAGACGCTCAAGTGCGGATAGAGCGAGTACTGCTGGAACACCAGGGCCACGTCGCGGCTGGCGGGTGGCGCCCGGGTGACATCGATGCCATCGATCGCAATCTGCCCCTGATCGGGCTCCTCGAGGCCGGCGATCAGGCGGAGCGTCGTGGTCTTGCCGGCACCGGTCGGCCCGAGCAGGACTACGAACTCGCCATCCTGGACCTCGAGGTCGAGGTCCCGGACGGCGGTGATCCGCCCGAAGCGCTTGGTCACGGCGGACAGGACGACCTCAGCCATGGCCAGGCTCGTCGCGGGGGGCAGGCCCGTCGAACAGATCGCTCATCAGCGCGCGCTCCGAGCGGCCGTCGAACACGACCAGCGCTTCGGTCCGAAAGCTGAGCCCGATGGTCTCGCCGAAGCGCGCGCGCACCGTGCTCGGGGCCCGGATCTTGAGGCGGCCGGCGCTGGTGTCGACCGTGATCAGCTGGCGGGCGCCCATGTACTCGACCCCGAACACGCGCCCGCGCAGGCCGGCGCCGTCGGCGATCGTGATGTGCTCCGGGCGGACGCCGAGGACCGCCTCGTCGTGGCCGAGCGGCTCGTGCAGCCGCGGCACGGTGATCAGGGAGCCGTTGACCCGGAGCGCGGTCGCGCCGGCGGCAACCGGACCGGCGGCCGGCAGGAAGTTCATCGCCGGGCTGCCGATGAAGCCCGCGACGAAGCGGGTCCGCGGCCGGGCGTAGATCTCGGCGGGCGCCGCCAGCTGCTGGACCAGGCCCGCGTTCATGACCGCGATCTTATCGGCCATGGCCATGGCCTCGACCTGGTCGTGGGTGACGTAGACCGTAGTCGCACCAATCCGCTCGTGCAGCCGGCGCAGCTCCTCGCACATCACCTCGCGGAGCGCCGCATCGAGGGCGCCCAGCGGCTCGTCCATCAGGAACGCCTTGGGCCGCCGGATGATCGCGCGGCCGAGCGCCACGCGCTGCCGGTCGCCGCCGGCGAGACCCGAGACCGACGAGTTCAGGAGGTCCTCGATGCGCAGCAACCTCGCGACCTCGGCGACCCGCTCCTTGACCTCGGCCCGCGGCCGGCCCTCGGCCTTGAGCGGGAAGGCGAGGTTCTGGCGCACGTTCATGTGCGGGTAGAGCGCGAACAGCTGGAACACGAAGGCGATGTCGCGCTGCGCCGCGCGCTTTTGGGTGACGTCCTCGCCATCCAGGAGGATGCGGCCGGCGCTCGGCAATTCCAGACCCGCGATCATGCGCAAGGTCGTCGTCTTGCCGCAGCCCGAGGGGCCGAGCAGCACGAAGAACGCGCCGTGCTCGATCACGAAGCTGCTGCCCTGCACGGCGACGAACTCGCCGAAGCGCTTGCCGACCTGCTCGAGGCGGATCTCGGCCATCAGTCCTCCGGGAAGTGGCTGACGATCACGAAGCCGATCGTGCCGGTGAGGATGACCGAGAAGGAATGGCTGAAGAGCGCCATCGAGAGCGGCTGCATCAGCATGACGACGCCAGCGCCGATCAGAAGCGTCGCGGCGTTCTCCCAGGGACCGCGGCGGAAGACGCGGCGCAGCCGGCGGCTCATTTGCGCACCGCGCCGAAGGTGATGCCGCGCAGCAGGTGCTGGCGCAGCACCACGGTGAAGATCACGACCGGCAGCAGGAACAGCGTGGTGCCGGCGGCCACCGCCGGCCAGTCGAGGCCGCCCTCGCCGATGATGATCGGGATGAACGGCGGTGCCGTCTGCGCCTGGCCGCTGGTCAGCAGCAGGGCAAACGCATACTCGTTCCAGCTGAAGATCAGGCAGAAGATCGCGGTCGCCGCGATGCCGGTGGTCGCCTGCGGCAGGACCACCTTGTAGAACGCCTGGAAGCGCGTGTAGCCGTCGGTCATCGCGGCTTCCTCGTACTCGCGCGGGATCTCGTCGATGAAGCCCTTCAAGAGCCAGACCGACAGGCTGAGGTTGACCGCGGTGTAGAGGATGATCATGCCGACATGGGTGTCGGACAGGCCGAGCGCCCGATACATCAGATAGATCGGGATCGCGACCGCGACCGGCGGCATCATCCGGGTCGAGAGGATGAAGAACAGCAGGTCGTCCTTGAGCGGCACCTTGAAGCGCGAGAAGGCGTAGGCCGAGAGCGTGCCGAGGAAGACCGCAAGGAAAGTCGAGCCGAAGCCGATGATCAGCGAGTTGAGGTAGCGGCCGGCGAAGCGCGAGGGCCCGGTGATCACCATGTTGCGCGAGCGCACCAGCTGGTCGTACCAGGTCGTGGGCGGCGGCAGGCTCGCCATGTAGTCGGGGGTCTGGCGGGTGCGGTCGGTGAACAGGTTGACGTAGCCCTCGAGCGATGGCTCGAAGATCACCTTGGGCGGGTAGGCGATCGCTTCCGAGGGCGTCTTGAAGCCGGTGAAGAAGATCCAGACCAAGGGGATCAGCGCGACCAGCGCGTAGGCGATCACGAGACCGGCCGCGATCTTGCGCGAGCGCCCGGTCGGCTCGATCACCGAGCGGGCGGCATCGGTGCCAGCACTCATCGCTGCTTCACCCGGTTGAGCGCCTTGACGTAGATGTTGGCGGCGCCGAACACCGTGACGAACAGGATGATCGCGAAGGCCGAGCTGTAGCCGGTGCGCCAGCTCTCGAACGCCTCGCGCTTCAGATTGATCGAGGCGAGCTCGGTGATCGAGCCCGGGCCGCCCGAGGTCAGCTCGACCACCATGTCGAACATCTTGAAGTTCTCGATCGCGCGGAACAGCACCGCGAGCATCAGGAACGGCAGCACCATTGGCAAGGTGATGCTCCAGAACTGCCGCCATTGCGAGGCGCGGTCGACCTCGGCGGCCTCGTAGATGTAGTCCGGGATCGAGCGCAGGCCGGCGAGGCAGATCAGCATCACGTAGGGCGTCCACATCCAGGTATCGACCAGCACGATCGCCCAAGGTGACAGGTTGACGTCGCCAATCATCGTGAAATCGCCGGCGTTGATGAAGAAATTCACGATGTAGTTGAAGATCCCGGCCTGCGGCTGGAACAGGTAGCGCCAGAACACGCCGACCACCGCCGGCGACAGCATCATCGGCAACAGAATCAGCGTGGTCCAGAAGCCGTGGCTCTTGAACTGCCGGTTGATCAGCAGGGCGAGACCGAGGCCGAGCAGCACCTGCAGAACGATCGACCAGCAGACGAAATGCGCCGTGACCTGCAGGTAGCCCCAGATGTCCTCGCTCTGGAGCAGCCGCTCGAAGTTCTTGATGCCGATCCACTTGACCTCGCGGCCCGGCTGATTGGCCCGGTAGTCGGTGAAGCTGAGATAGATGGTCCAGAGCAGGGGGAAGATGTTGATCGCCAACAGGAGCAGGATGGTCGGGGTGATGAACCACCAGGCGATCAGGCGATCGGACAGCCCGCGCACCGGCCGGACCATGGCGCCCGCGACCGGCGAGCCGACGCGGCGGTTCAGGGCTGTGGCTGTCGTCTCGGTCATTGAAGCTCAACCAGGCTCGGGGCGGCGGCGGCCGGCCGGGTGCGCGCCCGGCCGGCCCCGTCGTCCGACATCCAGGTTAGTTATACTTGCCGTCGTCCTCGAACACCTGCGTCCAGTCCTGGATCAGCTTGTCGAGCGCCTCCTGCGCCGTGCCCTGATCGGCGACCACGTAGTCGTGGACGCGCTTCTGCATCGCCTGCAGCAGCTCGGCGTAGGTCGGCTCCTGCCAGAAGTCCTTGACGTTGCTCATCGCCTTCAGGAAGTCGGCGGCGAATGGTGCGGTATTCGGGAAGTTGGGGTCCTCGAGGACCGCTTTCGAGCAGGAATAGCCGCCGAGCGACCACCACTTCTTCTGGACCGCGGGCTGCGCGAACCACTTGATGTACTCGAGCGCCAGGTCCTTCTTGTCGGAATAGGAGACGACCGAGATGCCCTGACCGCCGAGCACCGAGGCCTCGACCTTCTCCGGCGGATTGACGAAGAAGCCGGACTTGTCGCCGCCGACGTCGGCGTCCTTGAGGATGCCGGGCATGAAGGCGAACCAGTTCATCTGCATCGCAACCTGGCCCGACTTATACGCGTCGAGATTGGCGGTCATGTAGGCGTCGGTGTGGCCGGGCGGCGTGCAGCACTTGAAAAGGTCCTTGTAGAACTCGAGCGCCTTGACCGCGTCCGGGCTGTTGACGAAGCCGTCCATGTGATACGGGTTCTTGGGGTCCTCGTACTGGAAGCCCCAGGTATAGAGCGCCGCGGTCACGCCCATGGTGATGCCCTCGGAGCCGCGCTCGGTGTAGATCGCCATACCATACACGGTCTTGCCGTCGATCTGGCGGCCCTGGAAGAACTTGCCGATTTCCATGAGCTCATCCCAGTTCTTGGGGACGTCGAGCTCGCGGCCGTACTCGGCCTTGAAGGCTTCGCGGATCTCGGGCCGCGCGAACCAGTCCTTGCGGTAGATCCAGCCGAGCGCGTCGCCCATCGCCGGCAATGCCCAGTAGTTGGGCGTGCCCTTCGGCCAGGTCGAATAGGCGTAGACCGTCGCCGGCAGGAAATCGTCCATCGAGATGCCGTTGGCGTCGAAAAAGTCGTTCAGCTTGACGTAGTGGCCGTAGGTGGCGCCGCCGCCGATCCACTGGCTGTCGCCGATCAGCAGGTCGCACAGCTTGCCGTGGGAGTTCAGCTCGTTGATGAAGCGGTCGGCGAAGTTGGTCCAGGGCACGAACTCGAAGTTCATCTTGATGCCGCTCTCGGCGGTGAAGTCCTTGGACAGCTCGGCGAGCGCGTTGGCCGGGTCCCAGGCTGCCCAGCAGAGTGTGAGCTCCTTGTCCTGCGCCTGCGCCGCCGTGGCTCCGAGCGCCAAGGCCGAAGCCGCCACGATCAGGGCGAGTTTTGGTCGAATCATAGGTTGTGCTCCCAGTCTTGCACCCGTCCGGGGTGCGGCCTCCCCGCCGCCGCCATGCCGGATCGGGGGCGTCGGTTTAGTGAACTTATTGAACTAAACTAAACCGGTGTCAAGCGGCTTTACGGGGTCGTCGTCGGCGACGCCTTGGCGCCTGAATGGGGGCAATTCCTCCCTCAAACCCGGATCTCGAGCATGGAGCGCCAGGCGCGGCGGGTCGCCCGCAGCGCGTCGGCCCGGGTGGCGAGCGACGGTCGCGCGGGCGCCAGATCGATCATTGGCGTCCGGGCGGAGGGCCAGCGGGTCAGGAGCAAGGCGCCGCTCGCAGCGCCACTTGCGGCCGCCAGCGGATGCACCGGCTGTTCGGGACGAAGCGTCGTGAGCGAGTCGGTGATCAGGACGTTGCGGGCGAACGGGCCGTCGATGAAGACCCTGCCGGTCGCGCCCAGCTGCTCGAGCACGAAGTCGAGCATCAGCGTGGCGTAAAGCGAGGCAAGCGCCCCGCGCTCGCCGGCCGTCTCCGGCGCGGGTCCGACGATCCGCCCGCGCCGCCCGGGGAACGGACCGCTCTCGGGCGCGAAGCTCGGCAGCGCCAGCGTTCCCTTCGCCAGGACCGCGTCCAGGTCGGCGAGCGAGGCGTCGGCGTGCGTCGCCTCGCCAAGGATCGCCTTGTATTCGCGCCCGCCCATGAAGCGCGCGGTCGGCACCGGCGCCCCGGTGGCATCGACATTCGCCAGCATGTCGCGCTCGGGCGCCAGCCGGTCGAGCCGGCCGCCGGCCGCCATGCAGATGACCCAGGTCCCGCTCGAGACGACCGTGAACGGCGGTGCGGCGCTCGCCAGGTAGGCGAGGTAGGAGGCGTTGCTGTCATGGATGCCGGTCAGCACGCGGCAGCCTGTGGGCAGCCCGGTCGCCGCCGCGACCTCCGGGCGAAGGGGGCCCAGCACCTCCCAGGCCGCACGGATCGGCGGGAACCGCGCGCTCCAGCCAGCAACGTTCGACGAGGCCGCTCAGGCGGCTCTCGCGCGGTCGCCAGAGATCGGTATGGCAGCCGAGCGAGGTGACCTCGGACGCCTTGGCGCCGGTCAGCCGCCAGGCCCAGTACTGCGGATACATCAGGATGTCGGTGACGCAGGCGAAGGCGTCGGGAAAGCGTCTGGACTGCCAGAAGATCTGGCGGCCGAGGTTCAGGCCGAGTGGCAAAGGCGGGCTGAAGGTGCGCGCATAGTCGTCGGCGACGGCGCCGTAGTCGTCGGCCAGCTGCTCGGGGCCCTCGTGCTCGTAGTCCAGGATCGGCATCGCCAGCTGCTCGCCGGCGAGCAGCGCAGCGGTGGCGCCGTGGGTGACCGGGACGATCGCCTCGATCGCGCTTCGGTCGGGGACGCCGCGCAGCGCCTCGATGATCCAGGCCCAGAGCGCGTCGGCGTCGAAATGGGGGTAAGGCGGCCCGGGCTCGACCCGGTTGGCGCGGCTGGCGAGATGGAGCTCGCCGCCGTCGTCGTCGAGGACGACGAGCTTCACGTTGGTCTTGCCGATGTCGAGGACGGCGGTCGTCATCGTCACCCCCGCCGGCCGAGCCTTTGGATCAGGATCGGGGTCGCGATCGCGGCGATCAGCAGAGCGCCGATCACGATCGCCATGACGATGCCCGGGATGTTCAGGAGCCCCATGCCGAAGGTCACGAGGCCCATCAGGAAGACCGCGATGAACACGCCCGGGATCGTGCCCGAGCCGCCCATGATGTTGACCCCGCCGAGGACCACCATCGTGATCACCTCGAGCTCCCAGCCGGTCGCGATGTTGGGCCGCGTGCTGCCGATCCGCGAGGTCAGGAGGACCGCGGCGAGCCCCGACATCAGGCCGACCAGCGCGAACAGGATCAGCTTGTGGCGCTCGACGTCGATGCCGGCGAAGCGCGCGGCTTCCGGCCCCTGGCCGATCGCGAAGGTCCGGCGGCCGAAGGTCGTCCGGTGCAGCAGGACGCCGAAGCCGAGCGCGAGCGCGAGGAAGAGCACGAACTCGAACGAGAACGCCCAGACGACGTAGCCCTGGCCGAAGTACTCGAAGCCCGGGGGATAGCTGCCATAGGACTGATCGCCCAGGATGATGTAGCTGATGCCGCGGTAGAGGCTCATCGTGCCGATCGTGACGACGATCGAGGGCAGCTGGAAGCGGGTCACGAGCCAGCCGTTGAACAGGCCGGCGAAGCAGGCCGACCGCGAGGCCGATCAGCAGCAGCACCAGAGGCCCGGCACCCGCTCCGGCCGCCGCCGCCCCCATCAGCGTCGAGGCGAGTGCGATGATCGAGGCGACCGAGAGGTCGATCTCGCGCGCGATGATCAAGAGCGCCATCGGCAGCGCGATGATCGCCTTCTCGGTGAAGTTGAAGGTCGCGTCCGAGAGGTTCCAGGGGTCGAGGAAGTACGGGCGAGAGCTGGGTGTTGAGGAAGAACACCAGCGCCACGAAGGCAAGCAGCAGGACCTCCCAGCGCAGCAGCCGCTCGCCAGCCCGACCGGCAGCCGATCGGGGATCGCGCCGAGGCCGGACGCCTGAGCGGTCGGGGTCGAGGCGAGCGTGCTCATGCTCCGGCTCCCTGGCTGCCGCGGGCAGCGGCGATGCTGGCTTCGCGCAGGATCAGCCGGCCCGGCCCTGCGCTCGCCGCGCGAGTTGATGACGACCGCGGCGACGATCACGGCCCCCGAGATGCCCATCTGCCAGAACGGCGAGACGTCGATGATCGGCAGCGCGTTCTTGACCACGCCGAGGAACAGAGCCCCCAGCACCGCGCCGGCGACGCTGCCGATCCCGCCCGCGATGCTGATCCCGCCGATCACGCAGGCCGCGATCACCTGGAGCTCGAAGCCCATCGCGATCTCGACGTAGGCGACCGCGTAGCGCGACACCCAGAGATAGCCGCAGAGCCCGGCGAGCATCCCGGAGATACAGAACACCAGGAACTGGATTCTGTCAGTTCGGATGCCGGCGTAAACCGCGGCCCTGGGATTGCCGCCGGCGGCGTAGACCTCGCGGCCGAAGCGGGTGTGGCCCAGCACGTACCAGGCGCAAAACGCGATCAGGATCGCGATCCAGGCGAGCACCGGCAGGCCGAGCAGCGTCTGCCGCGGGAACGCGAGGAAGGCCGCGCTCATCTCGTGGCTGTTGACCCAGGCGCCGCCAGTCAGGAGAAAGACCGTGCCGCGGTAGATGCTGAGCGTGCCGAGCGTGATCACGATCGGCGGGATGCCGATCGCGCCGACCAGGAAACCGTTGATCGCGCCGAGCCCGAGGCCGACGGCGAGTGCCACCGCGAGCGTGACCACGATCGGCAGCTCCGGCATGTGCGAAGACAGCAGGGCCGTGATCATCCCGGTCAGCGCGACGTTGGCCGCGACCGAAAGGTCGATGCAGCGGGCCAGGATCACCGTCATCTGGCCGATCGCGAGGATGACCAGGATCGACGTGTCGGTCACCAGCTCGACCAGGCTGGAGGGCGTCAGGAAGGCCGGGGTGCGGGCACCGACGGCGAGGATCAGGAGCAGGACAATCAGCCCGAGCGCGAGCTCGCGTCGCCGCAGCAGGCTCTGGAACTCAGGCATGGACGGCTCCCTGCACGGCGCCGGAGGCGGCGGTGACGACGGCTTCCGGGGTCGCTTCGGCACGGTCGAGGCGCGCCCGGATCCGACCCTCGTGCATCACGATGATGCGGTCCGCCATCCCGAGCACCTCCGGCAGCTCGGACGAGACCATGACGACCGCGAGCCCGTCGCGGGCGAGCTCGCTCATGAAGGCGTGGACCGCGGCCTTGGAGCCGACGTCGATGCCCTTGGTCGGCTCGTCGAGGATGATCACCTTGGGCCGGGTCGCGAGCCAGCGGCCGATCACGACCTTTTGCTGGTTGCCGCCCGAGAGCTGCTCGACCGCGGTCATCCAGCTCGCGGTCCGGACCTGGAGGCGACTGCCGTAGGTGTGGGCGAGCTCGAGCTCGGCCCGCTCGTCGATGAAGCCGTGGCGGCTGGTGCGCGCGAGCTGGGGCAGGCCGATGTTGTGGGCGATCGCCATCGGCAGGACCGCGCCCTGGTGCTGCCGGTCCTCGGGCACGTAGACGATGCCGGCTCTGATCGCATCGCCGGGCTTCTCGATCGTGAGCGGCTGGCCGTTCAGGCGGATCTCGCCGGCCGACGGCTTCGTGATCCCGAACACCGCCTGCATCACCTCGCTGCGGCCGGCGCCGACCAGGCCATAGAAGCCCACGATCTCGCCCCGGTGGACGTCGAAGCTGATGTCCGCGAACTCGGTCGGGTGACAGAAGCCCTCGACGTCGAGCACGACCTCGCCGATCTCGACCTCGAGCTTGGGGAAGATCTGCTCGATGGTCCGCCCGACCATCATCGTCACCAGCCGGTCCTGGTCGACCTCGCGGATCAACCCATCGCCGACGAAGGCACCGTCGCGAAGGACGACGTAGCGGTCCGCGATCTCGAAGACCTCGTCGAACTTGTGGCTGATGAAGAGGATCGCCTTGCCTTCCTCCTTGAGGCGGTGGATGATCCCGTAAAGGTCGTCGATCTCGCGCTGCGAGAGGGCGGCGGTCGGCTCGTCCATGATCACGATCTTGGCGTCGACCGAGAGCGCGCGCGCGATGCCGACGATGTGCTTTTGGGCGACGGAGAGCGTCCTGAGCTTCGCGTCCGGGTCGAGCTCGACCTCGAGCTGGGCCAGGATCTCGCGGGTCCGCGCCCGCATCGTGGCCCAGTCGAGGCGGCCGAAGCGACCGGCGAGGTGGTGGCCGACGAAGATGTTCTCGGTCACCGAGAGCTCGTCGAACATGACGGTCTCCTGGTGGATCGCGGTGATCCCGACCCGGCGCGCGGCTTCGGGGGTCCGCAGGTCGAGGGTGGCGCCGTCGAGCCGGATCTCGCCCTCGTCGGGCCGGTAGATGCCGGTCAGCACCTTGACCAGCGTCGACTTGCCGGCGCCGTTCTCGCCGACCAGCGCGGTCACCTCGCCCCGATAGAGGTCGAGCCGGACGCGATCGAGCGCCTTCACGCCCGGGAACGACTTGGAGACGTTGCGCATCTCCAGGATCGGCTGGCCCATGACCCTGAGCTCCCTGCCGCCAGCTCGAGCGCCGGCGATCGTTGCCTTGGCTTACGCTCTTGCAGAACGCGCCGCGCGCCCGGCTGAGATGTGCGGCCGGACGCGCGGCGTCCCGGGTCAGAAGATCTTGGCGAACTTCTCGACGTTGGAGGCGTCGTAGACGAACGGGTCGGCCATCGCCGCGCTGTTGTCGTCGTCGAGCGTGATCTCGCCCATCCGGCCGATCGGGATCACCGCGCCGGGCCCGGCCTTGGCCTTGCCGGTCGCCAGATTGTAGGCGAGCATGGTCGCCGAATAGCCGAGATCGATCGGGTTCCAGATCGCGAAGCTCTGGACCGAGCCCGCCTTGACGTGGCCGGCGAGCTCGGACGGCAGGCCGAGACCGGTCACGAACACCTGGCCGACCTTCTTCGCGTCCTCGACCGCCTGGGCGGCGGCGACGATCCCGATCGAGGTCGGCGCCACGATCACCTTGACCTCCGGATGCGCCTGCAGCAGCGCCTCGGTCTCGCGGTAGCTCTTGTCGGCCAGATCCTCGCCGTAGACGGTGGTGACGAGGTTGAGCCCCGGGGCGCTCGGCAACGCTTCTTTCATCGCCGCGATCCAGGCGTTCTGGTTGGTCGCGGTCGGCGTCGTCGAGAGGATCGCGATGTCGCCCTTGCCGTCGATCGGGGCGGCCGCGAGCTTGACCAGCATGCCGCCGATCAGGCTGACGCTGGACGGGTCGAGATGGGCCTCGCGGCCGGCGGGCGCGACCCCGCTGTCCCAGGAGATCACGGTGATGCCGCGCTGCATCGCTTTCTTCAGGATCGGCACCAGCGCATCGGTGTCGTTGGCCGAGACCGCGATCGCATCGACCTTTTGCGCGATCAGCGAGTTGATCGTCTCGATCTGGGCCTCGGCGGTGGTCGTGGTCGGCCCGGTGTAGATCAGCTCGACGTCGCCGAGCTCCTTGGCCGCCTCCTGGCCGCCGTCGCGGGCGGCCTCGAAGAAGCCGATGCCGAGCGCCTTCACCACCATCGCGATCCGGACATCTGCAGCCGACGCCGTCGTGGCGCCCGCAAGAGCGAGCACGCTCACGGTCGCGAGCCCGAGCAGTGATCTGAACCTCATCATCAAGACCTCCCTGGTCATGGTTGGAAAGAGCGTGGACGTGATGGCCGCTCAGGGAGCGGCCGGGCGGTCCTCGTCACCGACGACCTCGACCCGGACGCCTTGCTGCTGGAGCATGGCGATCGCTTCGGGCGGCGCCGAAGTGTCGGTGATGAGAAGGCGGATGCGCTCGAGGGGACAGAGGATCAGGCTGCCCCTGGGCGCGAATTTGGAGCCGTCGACCAGCACGATCAGCTCGTCGGCCTGCTTGAGCAGTTTTTGCTCGGTCTTGATCAAAAGCGGGTCGCCTTCGATCAAACCCTGCGGCCGGATCGCCTGCGCGCCGGTGAACATCTTCGACGCGTAGAAGTGGTCGATCGCCGTGTCGTGCTCGTAGGCGCTGACGATCACGTTCTGCTCGCGGTAGACCTCGCCGCCCGGGACCGTGACGCGGCAGCTGCCGGTCGAGAGCAGGTGGCTCGCGAGCGGGAACGAGTTGGTCAGCACGTTGAGCGCCATCGGCGCCACGAAGTCGGCCATGCAGTAGGTCGTCGTGCCGCCGTTCACGATGATCGATTCGCCCGCGGTGCAATGCTCGGCGGCCCGCCGCGCGATCCGCAGCTTGGCCTCACGGCTGAGGAAGCTCGCGATCTGGAAGGGTGCGGTCAAGAGCGTCGCCGGCAGCTGCCCGTTGACCGGCTCGACCCCGCCCCGGACCCGGCGCAGCCGGCCGTGCTCGGCAAGGATCGCGAGATCGCGGCGGACCGTCGCCGGCGACGCGCCGAGCCGGGAGGTCAGCTCCTCGACGGTCACCAGCCCCTGCTCGGTCGCGGCCCGCTCGATCAGCCTGTGACGCTCACGTGCATGCATCGCTCAGCCCTTCCACGGCGCCTAACTGAGATCAGCGCACGATCGTTGTCAAGCACTGTTTGATCATATATGAGCAAATATGATTGACACGTGAGCGAGGCCGGCATAAGCACGACCCGACGATCAAGGGAGATGGGCATGGGCATCCGGTCGACACCGCTCGACAATCGCTGGGACGACGCGCTTGCGCACGGCAAGAGCGAGCCGGAGCTCCTGCTCTACCGCTCCCATCTGCTCGGCGCCGACAAGCGGATCACCAACTACGGCGGCGGCAACACCTCGGCCAAGGTCACGGCGCGCGACCCGCTCACCGGCGAGGATACCGAGGTCTTGTGGGTAAAGGGCTCCGGCGGCGACCTCGGCTCGATCGCGCTCGACGGCTTTGCGACGCTCTACCTGGACAAGCTGCGGCGCCTCAAGTCTCTCTATCGCGGGGTTGCTTTCGAGGACGAGATGGTGGGCCTCCTGCCGCACTGCACCTTCGGCCTCAACCCTCGCGCCGCCAGCATCGACACCCCCTTGCACGCCTATCTCCCGTACCTGCACGTCGATCACATGCACCCGGACGCGCTGATCGCGATCGCCGCCGCGGCGCGCTCGAGGGAGCTCACCGCCCTGATCTACGGCGACGAGATCGGCTGGCTGCCCTGGCAGCGGCCGGGCTACGACCTCGGCCTGAAGCTCGAGGCGCTCGCGCGCGAAAATCCCCGGTACGTCGGGGTCGTGCTCGGCGGCCACGGCCTGTTCACCTGGGCCGATGACGCCAAGGCCTGCTACGCGACCACCCTTCGGATCATCCAGAAGGCCCAGGACTGGCTCGACGCCAACCTTGCCCCCGAGCCGTTCGGCAGGGCCGTCCTCGAACCTCTGCCCGCGGAAGAACGGCGCGCCCGCGCCGCGGGCCTGATGCCGCGCATCCGCGGCCTGATCGGCGCGAGCGAGCCCAAGATCGGCCATTTCGAGGACGATTCTCGGGTTTTGGAGTTCGTCTGCTGCGAGCGTCTCGAGGAGCTCGCGGCACAGGGCACGTCCTGTCCCGATCATTTCCTTCGGACCAAGATCCGCCCGCTGGTCCTGCCCGCCGATCCCGACGATGCGACGCTCGACCGCCTGCTCGAAGGCTACCGGGCCGACTACGCCCGCTACTACGAGCGCTGCCGGGACGAAAAGAGCCCGGCGATGCGCGATCCCAACCCGGTCATTTTCCTGGTCCCGGGCGTCGGCATGCTGAGCTTTGCCAAGGACAAGGCGACCGCGCGGATCGCGTCCGAGTTTTACCTGAACGCCATCAACGTGATGCGTGGTGCTACTGGCGTCGACGCCTACGTCGGCCTGCCCGAGCAGGAAGCCTTCGACATCGAGTACTGGCTGCTCGAGGAGGCCAAGCTCAAGCGATTGCCGAAGCCCAAGGCGCTCGCCGGCAAGGTCGCGCTGGTGACCGGCGGCGCCGGCGGCATCGGCAGCGCCGTGGCCGCCCGGCTGCTCGCCGATGGCGCCTGTGTGATGCTGACCGACATCGCCGCCGACGCCCTGAGCGAGGCCGCAGGCGACCTTGCCACCCGCTTCGGTGCCGACCTCGTGGCGCGGCACCAGGCCGACGTCACCGACGAGGCCGCGGTCGAGGCCCTGCTCAGCGCGACCGCCTGTCGGTTCGGCGGCGTCGACATCATCGTCGCCAACGCCGGCCTCGCGAGCTCGGCGCCGTTGACCGAGACGACGCTCGCCGACTGGGACCGCAACATGAACGTCCTCGCCCGCGGCGCTTTCCTGGTCGCGCGCGCGGGCTTCAAGGTGCTGCAGGCGCAGGGCCTCGGCGGCTCGATCGTCACGGTCGGCTCCAAGAACGCGCTCGCGGCCTCGGCCGGCGCGTCGGCCTATTGCGCCGCGAAGGCCGCAGCGCTGCACCTGACCCGCTGTCTCGCGCTCGAAGGCGCGCCGCTCGGCATCCGGGCGAACGTGGTCAACCCGGACGCCGTGCTCAAAGGGTCGAGAATCTGGTCCGGCGCCTGGCGCGAGGGCCGCGCCAAGGCCTACGGCATCGGCGCGGACGACCTCGAGGAGCACTACCGCCAGCGCTCGCTGCTCAAGCGGAGCGTCTTTCCGGAGGACATCGCCGAAGCGGCTTTTTTCTTTGCGAGCGACCTGTCGTCCAAATCCACCGGCAACATCCTGAACGTCGATGGCGGCAATGCTGTCGCTTTCACGCGCTGAGGCGGCAAATCACCAGGGAGAGCACGCGATGGCTGGCTATCGCATCGAGGGTGAGCTGATCGAGGAGCAGAACCGGAAGTCGGCGCCGGCGCAGGCCGAGGACCTGGCCCACCTCGGCCGCCAGCTCGAGCGGCGCGGGATCAGGGTCGAGCGCGTGATCGCGCGGGTGCAGCACTTCAAGGTGGCGCTGCCGACCTGGGGTGTGGGCACCGGCGGCACGCGCTTCGGCCGCTTCCCGGGCCCGGGCGAGCCCCGGAACGTGGTCGAGAAGCTCGAGGACTGCGCGCTCATTCAGCAACTGGTCCGGACCACGCCCAGGGTCTCGCCCCACTTCCCGTGGGACAGGGTCGACGACTACGACGAGCTCCGCGAGGCTGCGGCTGCCTACGGCCTCACTTTCGATGCGGTCAACTCCAACACCTTCTCGGACCAGCCTGGCCAGGTGCACTCCTACAAGTTCGGCTCGCTGACCCACACCGACCCTGCGGTCCGCGCCCAGGCGATCGCCCACAACCTCGCCTGCATCAAGGCCGGCACCAGGCTCGGCTCCAAGGCGCTGACCGTCTGGATCGCCGATGGCGCCAACTTCCCGGGCCAGCAGGATTTTTCCAGAGCCTTCGAGCGCTATCTCGAGAGCATGAGCGAGATCTACGCTCATCTGCCCGGCGACTGGCAGCTGTTCCTAGAGCACAAGTATTATGAGCCTGCCTTCTATGCGACCGTGATCAGCGACTGGGGCAGCTCTTACCTCGCGGCGCGCGAGCTCGGGCCGAAGGCCAAGTGTCTGGTCGACCTCGGCCACCATGCCCCGAACGTCAACATCGAGCAGATCGTCGCCCGCCTGATCCAGTTCCAAAAGCTCGCGGGCTTCCACTTCAACGACAGCAAATACGGCGACGACGACCTCGATGCCGGCGCGATCGACCCGTTCCAGCTCTTTTTGATTTTTGGCGAGCTGGTGGCGGCCGAGGACGACGGTCGGAAAAACTTCGCGCCCGCCTACATGATCGATCAGTCGCACAACGTCACCGACCCGATCGAGAGCCTGATGACCAGTGCCATCGCGATCCAGCGGGCGCTCGCCCAGGCGCTGCTGGTCGACCGGCAAGCGCTTCAGGGTCACCAGGAAGCCAACGATGCGCTCCTGGCGATCGGGGCCCTGAAGCAGGCATTCCAGACCGACGTCGGCCCGATCCTCGCCGAGGCGCGGCTGCGGTCCGGCGGTGCGCTCGATCCGCTAGCGGTCTACCGCGCGTCGCGCTACCGCGCCCGCAAGCACGAGGAGCGGCCGCAGACCGCATCTTTCGGCGGCGGGATCGTCTGATCTCTGCACAGAAAGTCTGGATGTTCGCCGCCCGGTCTGCGCCTTGATGCCGTTGACGGACGGGCCGGAAGCTGAGAGCGAGGGTACTGCGGGTTGCGCATTCGAGGATTCGTTTAACCTTTGACGTCCATCCTGCCCGACGGTCCATGCGATCCTGGGAATCCGCGCGCTGACCTGACCAAGCCGAAGCCTGGATGCCCACGGTCCCATGGGCGAGCAGGCGATCGCCAGGATCTGAAAGCCAATTTTCCCAACCTCTGAGCATCGGTGGCACCGCCCGAAGGCCTCGCGCCGAGCTCGAAGCCGCAGCCCGCCTGCCCGTCCAAATCCTCATGAATTTTGCTGGCGAATTCACTCGGCGGGGTTCATCTCGCCGGGGGACGGCCCGCCGGGCATGTCCGGTCGTCGCCTTTCGATGCGGCGGCGCACCTTGGCCAGTCCAGGCGCCGATCGCCACGGCGAGGCGCACCAGCTCTGCGAACTCGTAGCGCGGATAGGCCTCCTCGAAGGCCGGAGGACATCGCGGCCTGATCCTTGCTTCGCGCTGAATTCCGACGACGATCGAGCAATCCATGTCATGACCTCCACAATGCGATCCCTGCGAGCGCTTGATGGCGCGGCGGCGGCGCGCTCGCCGCGGCCCGGCTCATCGGGCGACATGGGTATGAACATGCCTGGAACACGCACGAACGGACGATGAGCTGCTTCACACCGGTCGCGGAAATCTTCCGGACCGTAGAGTTGGGAAAAGCGGCATGATCTCCCCGGCGACCAGTGGTCGACGGCTGCTGCGCGGGCAGATGAGGCTGCAGCCGGAGGCACGCTACAGACGGCCGCGCCACCACCCCGAAGCGCCATCGAAGCGATGCCTGAAAATCAAGCCCTTGTTCTGGCGTCCTTTCTCGGGTTCGTTTGGCCCCTGGGGCCGGCGGCGGCAGCAGGCCGCGTCCGGGCTCGGGCAGCGGCGCTTCGGCCTGAAGCGCCTCGAGCGCGGCGGCAGCGCGCACGCGACGCGGGGGTCGATGGTCATGCTCGTGGTCTCCTTGGGCAGAAAATCTGGCTGCGCGGCCGCCGATCTGCGCCTTGATGCCGTTGACGGACGGGCCGGAAGCTGAGAGCGAGGGACTGCGGGTTGGCATTAGAGGATTTGTTAACCTTTGACGTCCGATCCTGCCCGACGGTCCGATGCGATCCTGGGAATCCGCGCGCTGCCGACCAAGGGTCACGTCCCCGGTGGTGGTGTACGAGCTGTGGGTAGGTGGCCTTCCGCGCTACGCCAGGAGTTCGGGGCGTAGGCAGGCCCGTTGTCCGCAAATCCGACACCATCTCCGGGACGTGACCTCTTCGGGCGCCGGCGCGAATTTCGGGGCGGGCGCGATGCGCCACTTCTGTAGCATCATGCGTCACTTTTGTAGCATGATGCGCCAGGTGTGCGGTGTCTGTAACTCTTTGTAGGGAATAGTTTTTGGACCAACTGTCGATTTAGCCGCTGCGTCCACCTGCAAAACCGCTGATTTTGGGCGCAAAAACCACTCCTTTGGGCGCAAAAGTAACGCACGGATGCGTCACTTCTGGCGCATCCGTGGATTTTAGTCAATTGCAACAGTTCTGGATTTTTCCTGCCAATTTCCGGAGGTTTCAGAATTTCCCGCGAATTTCCCAGGCGCCGCGATGCGGCACCTCGGCCGCAAGACTGCCGATTTCGAGCGCAAAACCGCTGATTTCGGGCGCAAAAGTGACGCATGGATGCGTGACCTGGCGCATCGACCCACGGCTCATTGCTCCCATCGCGCCGCCGACGCGGTCTCGGTTGGTCGCGGCCATGGCGAATTGTCTCGGGCGGGGGTCCGTCGTTGACGATGGTTTCACCGCCGAGACGCAGAGGACGCCGAGATGTCTTCGTCGTTGAGAACGACGCGTCTGATGCCGTTTTCCAAACGGGAACGTTGGAGTTTGACAGTCCAGCCTCCGATTCGCAAATAAGCCAACAGTTACTCTTCGTCATTCGGTCGCAGAGATCCCGTCGACATCAAGAGCAACGGCCTGTTCCACGAGAAAATCCAAATGGCAGTCACAATCCAGCTCACATTTCTGCCTGCGACCGGCGTCTTCTTCCACGGCACTGGACGCGAGTTCGTTTCAATCCACGCCCCCGCGGGGGGGGCGACGTCGCCGGCTCGCGCGTCCGCGTCGGTATACCCAGTTTCAATCCACGCCCCCGCGGGGGGGCGACTGGTCGGCGAGGTACCGAATGGCCGCTGCTCGGCGTGTTTCAATCCACGCCCCCGCGGGGGGGGCGACACAGGGGTTACGTCCATTGAACCGCACCGCATCCCGTTTCAATCCACGCCCCCGCGGGGGGGGCGACCGATGGCCTACCTTGAGCGGGACGCAGATGCGGACGTTTCAATCCACGCCCCCGCGGGGGGGGCGACTCCTGGCGGGCGACACGGCGCTCACCAACCAGCTGTTTCAATCCACGCCCCCGCGGGGGGGGCGACAGGACGCCGTGGTCGCGCATCTGATCCTGCAGGCGTTTCAATCCACGCCCCCGCGGGGGGGGCGACGATCGACCGTCGCCGCGACGCTCACGCCGCTTGCCGTTTCAATCCACGCCCCCGCGGGGGGGGCGACGGTCCGCATTCTAAACGGTTTTCAAAGAACGGAAAATCGCGTCGTTGGCGCGAACCCCGTCGACAAGCCCCACGAAACTCTTGGCCAGCCGGGAGAACCTGTGCCAACCGATTGATAGAACGCCGGAAAGCCCGCGCGCGAAATTCCCCGACATGGCACGGACGCTTGCGGTTCGCACCGGCCCTCAGACCACCAGCGGTCCCTCCAGATCGAGATTTGGCTTGGCGCCCACATGCTCGACCCGCCGGCGCCAGTTGGCGCCGAGATAGTAGAAGCGGAGGCTGTCGGTCGCGGGGTCGATCTCCTTGCATAGCCGGTGCTTGAGCGCCACCCATTGCGCCGGCTCAAGCGCGCACTCGAAGACCGAGAGCTGCACCCGCTGGCCAAAGTCGAGGCAGGCCCGCGCCACCCGGCGCAGCCGCCTGCGGCCCGCGGCGCTGACCGTGCTGACGTCGTAGCTGACCAGGACCATCATGGGCTACTTCCAGACGAACGGCGGGTAGCCGTCGAGGTCGCCGCGCAGATGGCGGGCCAGAAGCTGCGCCTGCAGGTGCCAGAGCAGGCCGACGGTGGTCGGCTCGCCGAGGAAGGGATGGCGCAGCTCCTCGCGCTTGCGCTCCTGGTAGGCGACCAGCACGGTCTTGCGCAGCTCGTCGGTCATCAGGCAGGCGCCATTCTCCATCCGACGGAAGCCTTTGCCGCCACCTGCCGGCGGTTGATCAGCGAGAGCACCAGGCGGTCGGCGAAGAACGGCCGGAACTCCTCCATGAGATCGAGGGCGAGGCTCGGCCGTCCCGGCCGGTCGCGATGCAGGAAGCCGACCGCCGGGTCGAGGCCGGTGGTCTCGAGCGCGGAGCGCACGTCGTGAACCAGCAGCGCGTAAACGAAGGAGAGCAGCGCATTGACCGGATCGAGGGGCGGGCGGCGCGAGCGGCCCGTGAACCGGAACTCGTCGCCCTCGGCGAGGATCAGCGTGTCGAAGGCGCCGAAGTAGACGTTGGCGGCCTCACCCTCCAGGCCGCGCAGCGCATCCGCCGACTGCGGTCGCTCGGCGCGGCGCGCGATGTCGGTCAGGCGCCGCTCGGCCAGCTCGAGCGCGCCCGCCGCAGGCGTGTCCATGCGCTCGCCGTGGTCGCGCAGGGCGCGGCGGATGACGGCGCGCTGGTTGAGCGCCTTGCCGATGACCAGGCTCCTGACGATCGCGGCGCAACCATCCGGATCGTCGGTCCGGCGGTACTGCTCGCGGCGCAGCAGAACGTTGCCGGAGACCGGGCCTTCGACCCGGGCGAGGAACTTGCCATGCTCGGTCAGGAAAGAGACCGTGACGCCCTCCTCGGCGCAGAAGCCGAGCAGCGGCGGGCTGAGCGCGACCCGGCCGAAGCCGACCAGGCCGCCGAGCGTATGGATCGGCACGCGGGCGCGCTCGGCGCCGTCGACCGAGACCACGACGTTGGCGCCGTCCTTGCTGAGGTAGGCGCCCTGGCTGGTCACGTAGAGGGTGTTGAGGTGGCGCTTCACGTCGTCGGCTCGGCAGGCGGCTCGGCCTCCTCGATCCGCCGGTGCAGCCAGGCGCCGACCGAGCCCGCGCGCTCGAGCCGCTTCGGCTGGCAGAGCTCCTTGAGCGAGCAGGCGTCGCAGCGCTTCGCCTCGTAGATCGGCGCGGGCGTCCGGCCTCCCGCGATCAGCGCCCGCGTCTCTTCGGCGATCCGTCTGGTGAGCGCGCGCAGCTCGTCGTCGAACGCGACCGCCTGGCGCCGCCGCGTCTTGCCGTAGAACAGCGCGCCCTCGGGTACGCGGTCGGAAAACATCTCCTCGAGGCAGAGCGCCTGGGCGCAGAGCTGGACCTCGTCGGCGCGATGCGCCTTCGGCCGGCCGCGCTTGTACTCGATCGGATAGGGCCGCCAGCGCTCGCCCGCACGGGTCAGCTCGACCACGTCGGCGATCCCGGCGACGCCGAGCGCCCGGGAGCGGATCGGCATGCTCTGCACGATGCGGCGCTCGCCGCGGCTCGCCTGCCCGGGCTTGTCGCTCTGCTCGTGCAGGATGCGCCCCTCGGCGGTCAGCACATTCTCGGCCCACAGCCGCTCGACGTGGATCAGCGCGCACTGCCGCGGGCAGAACAGATAGTGCTGCAACGCCGAGAGGGGGACGAGGTCGGCGTCGCGCCCGCCGGCGGCGGTTCAGGCGGCACGCCGACGTCAGAGCGCTCCTGCGCTCGATGGTCACCCCTGCCGGCAAGTCGCCTTGCCCGTCGACCTCACTCGGTAGTCCTCGAAGCCTGCCGGCGGCGCGTTGTTGCGGCGCGCGGCCTCCGGCTTACCGGGACCCTTCGACGACGCGCCGGACCTCGACCCGCTCGAACAGCTGGTGCGCGGGCGCGTTGCCGAGAGCACTTTCGTGCCGGAAAACGATCAGATCGCGGGCGCTCATCTCGCCGCGGGCGGCCGAATGGTCGTGCTCGAACATGCTGCCGAGCGCGTCCCAGAGCAGTTCGAGGTCATCGTCCGAGAACCCGGTCTTCTCGGCGAGCTTGGCCGAGACGAAGCCGTGCGCGCGGTAGAGGCCATAGGGCACGATGTACTTGCGGCCCATGGTGCGTTCCTTTTCGAGATCCCGCTCGTTGGTGACGGCCATGCGGGTGATGCTGATCTCGAGCGGCACGATGGGCTCGATGCTGTGGGCAAAGGCGAGCTGGACGGGACCGCGCACCTGGCCGCAATTGACCTCGGTGGTCATGACCGCGCCGAACGTCCGGATGTCGTAATAGTTCAGGCACATCCAATCGGTCAGCTCGCGCGCCTTGGCCTGGTCCTTGGGCAGCTTCTTGTATCTCGGGCTTCATCGCCCAGCGCGTCCTAGGCGCCCTTGTGCCGTTGGTTCAGGACGGCGCGCTCCTGGACGTAGATACCGACAGCCGAGGCTCGCCGCCCTTGGCGATCTCGACGTAGTTCCGGATCTTGCGCTTGAGGCAGACGTCGGTGACCAGGCCCTGTTGGTCTCTGGGTCGAGGCGGGGCAGATTGCCGGCGTCGGGGTCGCCGTTCGGGTTGCCGTTCGTGACGTCGAACAGATAGACGAACTCGTAGCGATTCTGGATCGCGCTCATGGCTCATTCCTCGATCGTCAGTGAGTGTCCGTTGTCGGCATCGGCGGCCGCGATGTCCTCGGGCGGCCTCTGCCGTTTGTCTGGTAGCGCTGGTGGTAGTAGCCGATGGCGAAGCGGCCCTGGTCCTCGAGGCGGAAGTTGCGCGGGAACTTCTGCTCGAAGCCGGCGAGGATCTGGCCGATCTCGCCAATCGTACCAGCCGCCGACCTGCTTCCGGCT
The DNA here is from genome assembly GCA_963757395.1 of uncultured Alphaproteobacteria bacterium. Lineage (GTDB taxonomy): Bacteria > Pseudomonadota > Alphaproteobacteria > Geminicoccales > Geminicoccaceae > DATAOG01. The sequence goes on along the minus strand of CAVWRK010000011.1, from coordinate 330,663 downwards.
TCTTGACCCAGTCGGCGCCCTTGCCCTTGCGCAGGCCGCGCGATGTGGTGCGTCGCCGTGCGCAGGAGCATCGGAAACACCGCGGCCGGGGTGGCCGACGCGGCGCCGTAGTAGCGGTCGCGGATGGTCGCATTGATATTGCCGAGAGCGGCGCGCTGGACGCTCTCCAGCACGGCAAACAGCCGCCCGAGCCGATACGCCGGGATCGGGTTGGCATCGCGGTTCGAATCTCACAGGTATGTCCTCCTTTCGTGCCGCTCAGCGGGCATCGCGATCGAGACATGCCTTGCAGATCGCGGCGCGCATGCCGTTCGATCGGCGCCATCCGGCGCGCATGCGCATGACGACGGCGGCGAGCAGCGCGCGCGGATAGCGCCGCCGGTGAGGATCGCGCGCATGACCTCGCCGGCGAGGTGGGCGGGGATGTTCTCGGCCTTGCGCTGGACGGCGGTCTCGTAGAGCAGCCGCCAGATGGCCGGCGCGTGCGCGCCACGGGCGCCGGCTCGATCGCGAGGTCCTGGTAGTGCTCGCCGAAGCGGCGGGTGAGGTTGCCCAGCGTGTCCTCGTGCCAGAAACGGACGGCGATGCGGGCGGCATTCGGGGCCAGGCCAAGGACGAAGAAGCGCGTACCCTCTCGGAGTTCCGGTGCCGCGTCGCGAAGCGGCCGGCCCTTCGCGATCTGGTTGAGTACGTCTCGAAGCTTCGCCGCCTCGCCGGCATCGAACCTCGCCTCGCGCTGGTCGGTGTCGGCTTCGCTCTCGGCGGGCGGTTCGAACAGCGACCAGACCAGCTCCTCCTCGGCCGGCGCCGAGGCTCTCGGCCCAGAACACGGTCGAGGCGTCGGCGATCTGGACGCGGTTGCGGCTGCCCGGGCGCAGGAGGTGGTTGAGGGCGGTCGTGTAAGCGAACGCCGCCACCTCGGAGACCGGCGCGTTCTTGCCCTGTTCCTTGCCGTAGGAAGTGAAGGCGTCGAGGTTGAAGGACACGATCGAGGCGCCGCTCGACTGGGCGCCACGCACGCCCTTGATCGACGGGTGCAGGCGCGCGAGCGGCGCACCGCTCCCCGCTAATCAGGCAGAGGCCCTCGGCGCCGCTCCCCTCGGCCAGCAACCGGGCCCAGAGCGCGCGAGCGGTCGGCCGCTGGTGCAGATAACGCCGCTCGCCATCGAGTCGGAAGACCAAGTTGGGATTCTGCAGCAGGTCGTCCTTGTGGTCGAGCGCGTAGATCTGCTCGGGCGCCCAGCACTCAAGGAACGCGAGCAGGGCCTCCAGCCCCTCGTCGTCGCTAGCGGCCAGAGCCCTGGCGTGGAAGGCCTTGAAGGCATCGTGCTCTACGGCGAGGCGCTTGCGGTGCTCCGCCTCCGTTCGGTCCTTCGGCCTCTGCCCGACACCAAGGGCATAGGAGACCTTGTCCCATAAAAAGAACGACCGAGGCGTAATGCCAGGCCGCTTGAACGACTGCGGCACGAGCATTCGGCGAGGGGCGAGCCTCTTGCCGGATTGAATCCGGAGGTCGGTCGGCTGGCCAACTAAGGTGCCAGCGGACGACAGCACTAGCGCAAAGGAGATGTTTTCCTCGCTGTAGCCGAACGGCGCGATGCCGCTGTCCTGGTCCTCGGCGAGGCGATCGTAGCAGCCCTTGAGGGCGGCGAGCATGCTCATGACCGGATCTCCGCGCCCGCGACCTCGATGACGCCGTCGCGCAGCTTGGCGCGGAAGAAGCGCGGCGTCATGCCGTCACGCGAAGTCGATGTCGTGGAGCATGAAGCCGAGGTCGCGGTCGCGCTGGCCAGGCGGCAGCGCGTCCTCGGGCTGCTCGCCGTCCTCGAGCAGGCGGAAGTCCGCGGGGAACTCGCGGCAGCCTAGGTAGGGCTGGTGGAAGCTCTGGCCCTTGCGGGCGCGGCGGTTGAAGCAGTCGAGGTGCTTGCCCTCGTTGTCGTCGGGAGCAGCGAGCGGGGTCAGATCGAAATGGGCCTCGATGACATAGGCCACGTCGCGCAGCACCGTCGCCGCGCGTTGCTGGCGGTCGTCCTCGATCACGGTATGCAGGTCGGCGCGGCCCCGGTTCATCGCGGTCTGGGCGCTGCCGGCCGGGATCTTGTGGCCGAGCTCGTTGCGCCGGATGGTCTCGAATCGGATCGGCCGCAGCACACGGATGCGATCCACGACCCAGCGGATCGCCGGCTTCCAGTGGATCGCCTCGAGGATGCCGCGCGCGGCCGAGGGGGTGATGACGTCGTAGCTGACCCGCTCGACCTTCATCTCCGGCCGGGTAAAGCAGGCGTAGTCGCCCTGGACCAGAAGCCGGACGCCGTAGGTCATGGCAAGAATTCCCTCCGGCGGTGGTGATGCGCTGGATATGTCGATGATGTTTGCCTCTGCTGCCCGATAGCTCGGATCATCTGAAGTGAGACCGATGTCCGCGGCAATAGAGGCTGTCGTTGACGAGCGTCCAGAACTGCTCGCCGAATCGATCCGACGCCACGGGTTGGATCGCGTCATCAGCGCGGAGTCGGTTGAACTGTCCGGGTGGCAGTTGGACGACGTAGGGCTGGAGTCGGCGCGCGACCTCGCCGACCCGCTCGGTCGTCTCCAGCTCTTTCAGGAGCCTCCGCGCGTCGTCGTCGAACGGGATCAGGATCGGCAGCATGCCGTCCTCGATCAGCTTAAAATCCCGGGCAACTCGCTTTGAACGGGAACATCAGATCGCGCCTTCCGGTCCTCCAGACGGGTCGAGAATCTGCTTCTTGTCGAGGCCGTCGTGGACGCCAGCACTCTCGGCTCCAATAGACATCCCGGAAGAAGTCCTCGACGGCGTCCAGAGCGAGCGGGTCATCGTGACACCGGAATACGCCGGCCGCGGCCGTGGCACGACGGCTCCGCTCGCCCAGAAGCCGCCGGCCGGCCGGGTCGGAACACGAATACCTCCCCTCGCTCAAGCCGCCCCTCGCGGTTGCAACGGCCGGCGGCCTGGGCGATCGAATCGATGCCGGCCTCGGCGCGGTAGACGACCGGGAAATCGACATCGACCCCGGCCTCGACCAGCGACGTGCTGACCACGATGCAGCGTTGCCTCGCCTTGAGCGCGCCGCGGATCGTGTCCAGCCGTGCGCTGCGGTGCTTCGGGCACATCAGCGCCGAGAGATGGTAGCAGCCGTCCTCGCCCTTGATCCGCTCGTACAGTTCGCGCGCGTGCGCCCGCGTGTTGACGATGCAGAGCACCCGCTCGTGGGTGCGAAGGCGCGTGGCGAGCGCAGCATCGTCGAGGTCGCCCAGCTGCTCGACAGTGACGCGTTTGAAGGTCTGATAGAGCCGCTTCGGCTCCGGCGCGATCTCGCGCACGTTGCGGAAGCCTCCCTCGAAGCTCGTCGCCTCATCGTCAGTCTCGATCAGCGCTGGCTGGGTCGCCGTGCAGAGCACGACGCTCGTGCCGTAGTTGCGGGCGAGTTCGTCGAGCGCCGCGACGCACGGCCGGAGCAGGGGCAGCGGCAGCGTCTGCGCCTCGTCGAGGATGACGACGCTCCTGGCGATGTTATGCAGCTTCCGGCTGCGCGCCGGCCGGTCTGCGAACAGGGACTCGAAGAACTGCACCGCGGTGGTGACGACCACGGCGGCGTCCCAGTTCTCCATCGCCAGCCGCAGCTTGTCGCGGGCCTCGGGCTCGGCTGTCGGATCGTCGATGAAGGCGCTGTGGTGCTCGAGCACCGGCTCATCGCCGAGCGCCTCGCGGAATACGGCGGCGTTCTGCTCGATGATGCTGGTGTAGGGGATGACGTAGATCACCCGGTCGAGGCCGTGCGCGAGTGCGTGGTCAAGGGCGAAGGCGAGCGAGGCGAGGGTCTTGCCGCCGCCGGTCGGCACGGTGAGCGTGAACAGGCCGGGCGTCTCGTGCCCGCCGGCGCGACACGCTGCGAGGATGCCCGCACGCTCGCGGTTCACCAGGGTGTCGTCCGCCTGTGCGGAGAGGTCGGCGAGATACGCATCGAGGCGCGGCTTCAGCTCGACGAGGGCGGGCGGAGCGACCCTTCGCGTCGGCCGACCCTCCACCCGGTCGTAGAAGCCCTCGGTGTCCAGGTAGTCGGCATCGACCAGGCAGGAGAACAGCATGCGCGTGAAAAAGGCGCACTGGAATCCCGTGCGGCCGCTGCGCCCTCTGGCGTTCTTGTGCAATGCCAGACGCGGCGGCGGCAGGTCCGGTTTTAGGTCGATTTCGCTGGCGTAGGCCGAATAGTCGGGAAGTGAGGCCGCCAGCCGATCGCGCAAGGATGAGCGCTGGTTGTGCTCTTCCTCGCCGCCATTTGCCAGTCCCGCATGATGGCCGGCGACGACAAACTGAAGCGGGCGCGCGAGAGCCTGGAACCGCTTGCCGGCCTCGACAGCACCGGCAGTCGAATGGTCAACCCGGCCCAAGGAGCCTTCGAGCCGCGCCTGGAATTCCGTCGAATACTTGCCGAGATCATGCAGCAGACCGGCGATGTAGCCCCACTCGTCGGCGCCGAACTTGGCCGCGCGTTCGCGCGCGAGATCGGCCACGTTCTGCAAATGCGCGCGCAGAGGCTGCCAGTCCGCGCGGTCCCGCCGGCTGGTCGAGTGGGCGTAATAGGCGCTTCGAGGGCCCATGCAGCTGCAATCTATGGTCGCTACGCAACATGCCCCACAGCAACCGGCAATACAATCCTCGGATATCGCCCTCGAGGCTTCCGCTCCCAGGCAAGGAACAGCCGCTGCCTCAGGCTGATCATCCAGCCGATGTCGGCAAAGCCGACCTCGCCGAAGCCGCGGGGTCAGGCGAGGATGGCCTCGGCCTGGGCCTGGACCGCGGCCGCGAGCTTGCGGTGGTTGTCGGCATCGAGGTGGATGCCATCGGCGGTGGACGCCGTCACCACGCTGGACGCGTCCAGGAAGTGGCAGCCGTAGGTCTCGGCGACCGTCAGCAGCGCGGCCGCGAGCCGTTCGGCGTCGCCCTCCTTGCCGGTGAAATAGAGGCGCTCCATCGGTGCCAGCGCGCCGAACTTGTGCGGCGCGATCACCAGCAGCGCGGGCGCGTTGCCGCCGGGGCCGCAGCCGCTGCGTTGCGCCAGATCGACCAGCGTCCCCAGGCCCAGCGCGACCTCGGCGGCGCTCTTGTCGAAATGCCGCTGCAGGTCGTTGGTGCCGAGCATGATCACCAGCAGATCGACCGGCGCGTGGCTCTCCAGCAGCGGCACGAGCATGGCCTTGCCGTTGCGGCCCTCGACGTAGGGGTCGTCCCAGATGGTCGTGCGATCGCAGAGCGCCTCCTCGATCACCCGCACCCGATCGCCGATCGCCAGCTGCAACGCACCCGGCCAGCGCATCTCATAGGGCATCCGCTGCCGGGTCGCCGGGTCCTGCCCCCAGGTGATCGAATTGCCAAAGCACATCAGGGTCTTCATGACTGGAGCGCGCCCGTCCTTGATCGGCTCGGCGGCCGGCGCAAACCCGGCCTTCGCCGAACGATTTGCAAGGGCGGAGCATGGCAGCGATCTCGACCCATGACAACGCCGCCGCCTGTGTCCGGGGGCTGTCTCCGAGGGACGTGCCCACGGACAATCCCCGAGACTGCGCCAGGGACGTCCGCTCGACGGCTGGTGCGCGGGCTCGCCGCGTCCGGTCGCGGATTGACGCACCGCGCTAATCGTTCGAGGATCGGGCCAAGGCGAGGCTGGCGACCTCGCCGTCAGGGCGAGGGGGCAGGTGGCGAATCCCGGGGCAGCATCGGCCGAGGCTGGGGGCGGACAGGCGCCGCTCGCGGCGCTGCGCGGCATCGAGAAGAGCTTCGCGGGCGTCGCGGTGCTGAAGGGCGTCGGATTCGTCGTCGGCCCGGGCGAGGTCGTGATGCTGGTCGGCGAGAACGGCGCCGGCAAGTCGACGCTCAAGAACATCCTGTGCGGCGTGATCGCGCCCGATGCCGGCGCCATCGACTTCTTCGGGCGCACCTACACCGCACTTACGACGGCGCTCGCCGACCGGCTGGGGATCGGCACGATCCATCAGGAGCTGAGCCTGTTCGGCAACCTGTCGGTGGCCGAGAACATCCACCTGCCGCATCTGCCGCGGCGGGCGGGCCTGGTCGACCGCAAGGCGATGCGGGCGACCGCGGCAACGCTGCTCCAGGACCTCCAGGGCAGCGGGATCGACCCGATGGCGGAGGTCGGCACGCTCTCGCTCGGCGAGCGCCAGCTGGTCGAGATCGCGAAGTCGATCCACCGCTCGTCGTCGCTGCTGATCCTGGACGAGCCGACCACCTGCCTGAGCCTGCCGGAGCGGCAGCGCCTGTTCGAGGTCGTGCGCCGGCTCCGGACCCGTGGCTTCGGCGTCATCTACATCACCCATTTCATGGAGGAGGTCTACGAGCTCGCGGATCGGATCGTGGTCCTGCGGGATGGCGCCGTGGTCGGCGACGGCACGCCGGCCGAGATCCCGCTGGCGCGCCTTGCCCGGCTGATGGTCGGGCATGACCTGGGCCTGCCGGTGACCGCTCTGCCGGCGCGCCTCGAGGAGGCGCCGGTGGTCCTCGAGGCGAACGGCCTGGCCGATGGCGACCTGGTGCTCGATGTCAGCTTGAAGCTGCGGGCGGGCGAGATCTTGGGACTGGCGGGCCTGGTGGGCGCGGGGCGCAGCGAGACCGCCGAGCTGCTGCTGGGGCTGCGCCGCGGCAAGGGCGACGTGATCCTCGCGGGCCAGCCGTTTACCGACCGAAGCCCGCGCTCGGCGCGCGCCCGCGGGCTGGTGCTGGTGTCCGAGGACCGGCGCCGCGACCAGGCCTACCTCGCCCGCCCGTTGCGCGAGAACCTGACGGCGCCGTGCCTTGCCGAGCTGCGGGCGGGGCGCCTGCGGCTGCTGGCTCTGGGCCGCGAGAAGCAGCTCGCCCTGGATATCGCCACGGCCTTCGGCGTCGATCACCCGGGCCTCGAGGCCGCGATGGTCACGCTCTCGGGCGGCAACCAGCAAAAGGCCATCCTCGGGCGCTGGTTCGAGGGCGATCCCTCGGTCTGCATCCTCGACGAGCCGACCAAAGGGGTCGACATCGGCGCCCGCGAGGCGGTCCACCGGATGATCCTGGAGCGGGCGGCAGGCGGCGTCGCCTTTCTCTTGATCAGCTCGGACCTCGCCGAGCTGCGGCTGCTGGCGCACCGCGTGCTGGTGCTGCACAAGGGGCGGCTGGTCGCCGACCTCGGTCGCGCCGAGGCCGACCTGCATCAGATCATGGCGCTGGCCTCGACCGGGCGGGCGGCCGCATGAGGCCGGTCCTGGCGCGCGCCGCCGCGCAGGATGTGTCGCTGCTGCTGGCGGTGGTGCTCGTCTGCATCGGTTTCTCCCTGCTGTCCGGGCGCTTCGCCGACCTCGACAACCTCAAGAACGTGCTGCTGCAGGCATCGGCCACGGTGATCGCGGCCGTGGGCATGACCTTCGTCATCGCGACCCGCGGGATCGATCTCTCGATCGGCTCGATCATGAACCTTTCCTTGTGCTTTGCGGCCTTCCTCGCCGGCACCCGCATCGAGGCCGAGCTGACGACCGTGGTCGGGCCGCTCGCCTATCCGCTGGCGCTGCTGGCGGGGACCGCGCTCGGGGCGTTGAACGCGCTCTTGATCGGTCGCGTCGGGCTCAGCCCGCTGATCGCGACGCTCGGCACGCTGACGCTCTATCGCGGTCTCGCGCTCCACCTCACCGGCGCCGCGCTGACCGCCGTCAGCGGCCCGATCCTCTGGTTCGCGCGGGCCCAGGTCGCAGGCGTGGCGCTGCCGGTGCTGGCCGCAGCCCTGGTGGTGCTCGGCGGCGCCGTGGCGCTGGCCTGGACGGTCTCGGGGCGCCAGCTGCTGGCGCTCGGCGGTTCGCCGCGCTCGGCTGTGGAGACCGGCATCCCGATCCAGCGGCTCCTGCTCCTGGTCTATGGTCTGGCTGGCTTTTGCGGTGCTGCCGCCGGCCTGATCGTGGTCGGCCGGGTCGGCGTGATCAATTCGGATCTGGGCTTCGGCTTCGAGTTCACGGTGATCACCGCTGTGGTCCTGGGCGGCACCAGCCTGTTCGGCGGCCGGGCCGCCGTTGCCGGCAGCGTGATGGGCGCGCTGCTGCTCACGATCATCGACAACGGCCTGAATCTGATCGGCGCCAACCCTTATGCCTACGACGTCGTCCGCGGCCTGATCCTGGTCGGTGCGGTGTCGCTGGACGCGGCGGTGCGTAGCTGGCGTGATCGCGCCGGCGCGACGCTACCGATCTGAGGTGCTTCTCGATCCGGCCGGCGGGCGACGAACCACTTGATCGACGACGAGCGGCGACCCGAGGGGTCCCGCCACAACAGGGAGGCCAAGAAGACATGTCGAGAGCTGTCAAGGGAGCCGCGGTGGCCGGTGCGCTGCTGCTGCTCGGGACCACGGCCGCAGTGGCCGAGGACATCACGATCGGCGTCTCGTTCGACAAGATCGAGCCGTTCCGCGTCGCCCAGCAGAAAGCCATCGAGGACGCGATCGCCGCGGCCGGAGTCCAGGAGAAGTTCGCCAACGCCGACAAGGACGCCCAGCGCCAGGCATCACAGGTCGACAGCTTCGTCTCGGAGGGCGTCAATGCCATCGTCTCGATCCCGTGGGACATCGAGGCCGCGGTCGACCTCGCCCAGTCCTCGATCGCCGCGGGCGTGCCGTTCGTCTCGATGGACCAGGCGCCGGCCGACCTGAAGTCGGTCACCTATCATGTCGGCGGCGACCCGTGCGCCGACGGCAAGGTCGCCGGCGAGTTCTTCGTCAAGGCCGCGGCCGGCAAGCCGTTCAAGCTGCTCGAGCTGCAGGGCGGGCTCGCCAACGACAACGGCATCCGGCGCTCCAAGTGCCTCGACGACGCGCTCGAGGCGGCCCCGAACATCGAGATCGTCGCGCAGGTCCCGACCGACTGGAACCCGCAAAAGGCGCTCGAGGGCACCGAGAACGCGCTCCAGGCGCATCCGGACCTGGCCGGCATCTATGCGCCTTGGAACGATGCGCTGCAGGGCATCTTCTCGGTCCTGAAGCAGAAGGACCTGCTGGTGCCGGTCGGCGATCCCAAGCACATCACGATCGTCAGCATCGACGGCACGCCGCTCGGCTGCAAGGCGGTCAGGGACCGGCTGATCGATCTCGAGATCGCAACACCTTTGCCGGAGATGGCCAGGCGCGCGGTCAACGCCGCGATCAAGGCCGCGAAGGGCGAGGAGATCTCGCCGCAGGCCGAGTTCCTGCCCGGCATCCCCTACGGCCCCGACGACGTGGCCGAGATGGCCCCGAAGATCTGGGGCTGCGCCTGAGCGAGCACGGCGCCCCTCCCGACCCGGGAGGGGCGCCGGCCCGCGATCGGCCCGCGAGCCCGATGACATCGATGCTCGAAAGTGAGGCGGCAAGCGGCGCGAGGGCGCCTGTGAGCGACCGGCCGGCCCCGATCCGGCGCCCGCCGCCCGCCTGGCGCCGGCTGGTCCAGGACGCGCCGATGCTGCCGGTGCTGGTGGTGGCGCTCGTCGCTTTCTGCTTCACCGTCGACGGCTTCACCTCGGCCGCCAACTTCAGCAACATGGCGCGCTTCTTCGCGCCCTTGTTCGTGGCCGCGGTCGGCGCGATGCTGGTCTTCCTGCTCGGCGAGATCGACCTCAGCATCGGCTCCACGCTCAGCCTCGCCTCGGTGGCCGGGGCCTGGGTGATGCGCGAGGCCAATTCGGTCGCCCTCGGCGCCGCCGCCGGCATCGCGACCGGCATGGCGGTCGGCGCGATCAACGGCATCGCGGTCGCCTGGCTGCGGTTCCCGGCCTTCCTGCACACGCTCGGCATGCTGCTGACCGTCAGGGCGGTGGCGCTGCTGCTGACCGGCGGCCATTCGGTCGGGCGCCTGCCGCGGGCGGCGGTGGCGATCGGCCGCGGCCATCTGCTCGGCGTGCCCGACCTGCTCTGGCTGGCGGCCGCGGTCTATCTGGCGGTCGCGATCCTGCTCGCGCGCAGCGTGCTCGGGCGTGAGCTGTTCCTGGTCGGCGCCAACCGCCGGGCAGCGACGTTCAGCGGCCTGCGGGTGACCCGGACGCGGTTCGCGGCCTTCTTCCTGTCCGGCACCTTCGCCGGCTGCGCGGGCGTGGCGGTGGTCCTGCGGCTGGGATCGGGCAGCCCGATCCTGGGCGACAATCTGCTGCTGATGGCGATCGCGGCGGTGGTGCTGGGCGGCACCAGCATCATGGGCGGCGAGGGCGGCGTGTTCCGCACCGCGACCGGCGCGGCGGTGATCGTGCTGCTCGACAAGGGGCTCAACCTGCTCGGGCTCGAGTTCTTCGACCAGGCGATCGTGATCGGTGCGGTCATCCTGATCGGCAGCGCGCTCGGCGTCCACCTGCATCACGGGCGCACCCAGAGCATCGGTTGATCCCCGCCTCGGGCACTGGTGGTCCGGGTCGTCGAAAAAAAAGGCGGGAGGCGCGCCTCCCGCCCGAGTCACGGGATCAACCGGCCTGGCCCTCCTGGAGGGTGCCGAGGGCCTCGTCCATGTTGAAGCTCGCGGGCCTCCGGCGCGGCAAGAACGCCTCGGTGCTCATGCCGGCGTGGGTGACGCCGATGCGCCCGCTTTCTCCTTCAACCCGTGCAGCTCAGTTGCCGGTCGGCAAGGGAATGTCGAAGCCCTCCTTCGCGAGCGCCTGCCGGACGAACTGGAAACGCTCGTACTGCGAGAGCGTGATCGGGCCGGTGTAGGTCTCGCTCTGCAGCTTGCGCGGCGGGTACTTGACGTAGGTCTTCATCAGCTCCTGGATGGCGGCGCTGATCGACACCAGCGTCCAGGTGTGCTCGGTGAAGTTGTTCATGAAGATGTCGTAGCGCTCCTGTGGGTCCTGCCAGAGGTCGAAGACCTGGGGCACCGTCGCGACGTAGGCCGACGCACCCTTCCAGCCCAGATTGGTGTCGACCGCGAGGCCGCCGGTCGGTTGGCCGTCATCGCCGCGCAGATTGAACACCGCCTTGTAGTTGCCGACCCGCGCCGCACCCGGCGAGAGCTCATCCTCGGTGAAGTAGAACCAGGCTTTGCGCGCCGACTTGCCGGTGCCGAACAGGATCGGCGACATGTCGTAGCTGTCGAAGATGATCGGCTCGCCGGCGCGGTCCTTGTCCGGCAGCTTGACGCCGGCGACGGCGGCGAAGGTCGCCATCAGGTCGAGGCCGCCGACGATGTCGTGGTTCTTGGTCCCGGCCGCGATCCTGCCCGGCATCCAGGCGATCGCCGGCACCCGGTTGCCGCCCTCGCGGACGGTGCCCTTGGTGCCGCGGAACGGCGTGTAGCCGGCGTCGGGGTAGACGTCCTGCCAGGCGCCGTTGTCGGTCGTGTAGAAGACCAGCGTGTTCTCGTCGAGACCGAGCGCCCGCACCTTGTCCATGATGTGCCCGATGCGCGCGTCGAGCTCGACCACCGAATCCGCGTACTTGCTCTTGGACATCGACTTGTGGATGTACTCAGGCGCCGGCATGTTCGGCTGGTGCACCTTCATGAAGTTGACGTTTATGAAGAACGGCGCATCCGACTTGCTCGCCTGGTCGAGGAAGTCGAGCGCGGCCTTCTCGACGTAAGAGTCGAAGAAAGGAATGCCGACCACCCCCTTCTCGGGCGTGTCGACGTACTGGCCGTTGATCTTGAAGTCCTCCTTGGCGGGCTCGCCCGCCTTGCCCGAGAGGGCACCCTTGGTCACCCGCTGGAACATCGCGCGCAGCTCCGGGTCCATGTCGGGGAACCAGGTCGGGTCGGCGTAGGTGTAGGCGTTGAGGTGATAGAGGCCGACGTACCTCATCTCGTCGTAGCCCTGGGCGTTGGGCAGCGCGTAGTCCGCTTCGCCGAGGTGCCACTTGCCGGTGAAGAAGGTATTGTAGCCCGCGGTCTTCAGCACCGAGGCGAGCGTCCACTCGGCCGCGGGCAGACCGCCGCCCTGGCCCTGGAAGGCCACGGTGGTCATGCCGCTGCGGTTCGGGATGCGGCCGGTCTGCATCGCGGCCCGGCCGGGCGTGCAGCTCGGCTGGGCGTAAAAGGAGTAGAATTGCAGGCCCTCGTTCGCCAGCCGGTCGAGATTGGGGGTCGGCATGCCGCGCCCCTCGCCGCCGCCGTAGGCGCCGAGGTCGCCGTAGCCGGTATCGTCCGACACCAAAAGGATGATGTTGGGCTTCTTCTCCTGCGCCGCGGCGGGCGCCGCCCCGGCCATGGCGGCGGCGAGCGCGATCGGGATCGCGGCCGCCAGCAGGCGCTTTCCTGAGGTTCTCATCGATGTCCTTCCTTCGTTCGTTCGCCCATGATCACCAGAATGTTCGGCTCCGACCATCCTGCGCCGATGCCGCCGAGACCAAAAGGGCCAGCAGGCTGTCGCAATCAAGCCTGTTCGCCTCATCTCATCCTCCTTGGCCCCGCTAGTTCGGAAACAGCAGCGGGACCTTGAAGCGCAGCCCCCAGTCGGGGCCGGTGTCGGGGCCGGGAGGGCGCCGGAGCGGCGCCCTCCGTCGATTCGGGTCAGTTGCCGAGGCCGCCCTTCAGCTTCGCCTCGATCGCGCTCAGGTTGAACGAGCCCGGGGTCTGGCTGGGCGGGTAGTCCTGCATGGTCTGTAGGAACTTCGCCGCCAGCGCCTGGATCGGCACCAACACGAAGGCGCGGTCGAGGAACCAGTCGTTGTAGGTGTTCGAGTTGTGCTGGGCCTTCTCGAACGGATCGCGCCTCAGATTGAACAGCAGCGGCACCCGCAACTCGATGAACGGCTCGCGCCACACCTCGAAGGCCTGTCCCCGGTTTTCCAAGAACACCACCTTCCAGTCATCGTAGCGCGCCGCGACGATCTGACCGTCATCGTTGACGTACCAGAACTCGTGCCGGGGCGACTGGTCGGTCTTGCCTTCCAGATAGTCCAGCTGGTTGTAGCCGTCGATATAGTTGCGGTAGTTGCGGCCATTCAGCTCGACTCCCTCGCGAAGCTGCGCCGTGATGTCGGGGTTGCCGGCAATCGCGGCGAAGGTCGGCAGCCAGTCCTCATGCGAGACGATGCCGTTCAGCGTCTTGCCGGCGGGGAAGTGGCCCGGCCAGCGCACGAAGGCCGGCACGCGGTAGGCGCCTTCCCAGTTCGAGTTCTTCTCGCTGCGGAACGGCGTGTAGCCCGCGTCCGGCCAGGTGTTGAAATGCGGGCCGTTGTCGGTCGAGTACATCACCACCGTGTTGTCGGCGATGCCGAGCTGGTCGAGCAGATCCAAGAGCTCGCCGACATTCATGTCGTGCTCGACCATGCCGTCGTGATACTCGTCGCCGCTCGGACCCGAGATGCCGATGTGCTCCGCCCGCACATGGGTGCGAAAGTGCATGCGCGTGGCGTTCCACCAGACGAAGAACGGCTCGCCCCCCTTGACCGCATCGGTGATGAAGCGCTTGGCCTCGGCCAAAGTCTCGTCGTCCACCGTCTCCATCCGCTTCTTGGTCAGCGGCCCGGTGTCCTCGATGCGCTGGGTGCCGTCGGGATTGGCCCAGGAATGGATCACGCCGCGCGGGCCGAACTGCTCGCGGAAGGTCTTGCCGTTCGCGAGCACCATATCGCCCGGATAGTCGCGGTTCTCCGGCTCTTCCTCGGCATTGAGGTGGTAGAGGTTGCCGAAGAACTCGTCGAAGCCGTGCATGGTCGGCAGGTGCTCGTCGCGGTCGCCCTGGTGGTTCTTGCCAAACTGGCCGGTGGCATAGCCCCGGCTCTTCAACACCGTCGCCATGGTGACGTCGGTCGCCTGCCAACCCTGCTCGGCGCCGGGTAGTCCGACCTTGGTCATGCCGGTCCGGACCGGCACGTTGCCGCCGATGAAGGCGGCGCGCCCCGCGGTGCAGCTCTGCTGGGCGTAATAGTCGGTGAAGCTCACGCCCTCGTCGGCGACGCGGTCGATGTTGGGCGTCTCGTAGCCCATCATGCCGCGGTTGTTGTGGCTGATGTTCCAGGTGCCGATGTCGTCGCCCCAGATCACCAGGATGTTCGGCTTCGACGCCTCCTGCGCCGGTGCCGCCGAGACCGAGAGCGCCATGAGCGCTCCGGCAATCAAGCCTATCCGTATCATCGCCTCCTCCTTTGGTTGAAGCGCAGCCCCAGCGGCGGCGGTGTCGCGGCCGGCGACCCACCAGCGCGTCACTTGATCATCTCGAAATCCGCAAGCTTGAAGGTCTTGTCGAAGAACGGCTGCTCCGGCGCGTACAGGCGGAAGTAGACGAACCAGCCATCGTCGCCGACCGTCTTCAGGTGATTGCTCTCGAGTCCTTGCGGCGCCTCCGGCCCGACGTACAGGTCGATACTGCCGTCTTGGTTGTGTTTCAAGTCCGACATTCTATTGTCGAGGCTCACGTCGGAGATCTTGGTGCCGCCATTGTCGTACGGACGGCGCGTGTTCTCGCTGTAGAGCGTCAACGCCCAGAACTGGCCGACCGGCACATGCGCGGGCACGTGCAGCTTGTAGTTCTTGTCCGCACGCAGCATGCGGCCCTCGCTGTCGCGCTTGGTGGTCATGTAGATCTGCCCGGCGCCGGGCGTCGGGTTGACCATGCCCTTGGTGCTGGAGACGGCTTCGTAGAACCAGGTCGCCCGCTCGTCGAGCTCGACCCGGTCATCGGTCTCCTGCGGAATATGGAAATCGAAGCTCTTGTACCAGCTCGTAGCCGCCCAATAAGGCTCGGTGTAACGCGGGTTGACCTGCAGATTGCGGGCCATGAGCTCGCCCATCGCAGCACCCTTCAGGAGGATGGCTCGCTGAGGCTCGTCGGGCTTGAAGGGCCGGCCCTTGGCGATCCCGAGCGGCTCGAGCATCGCCAGCCAGGCCTTGTCGACCTCCCGCACCGGTTCCTCGTTGAGGATCTCGGAGAGCTTCTCCCAATACTCCAGCCCGCGCGGCGCCGTGGCGCTCCATTCGACGTCCTCGCCCCGGATGAAATGGCTCGGCGCAAGCTTCTCGCCCACCCGCCCCATCCGATACTCCGACGTGAACTTGTCGAAATAGTCGGGGGCCTGGTCGAGAATACGAAGGCCGATGAAGATGTTGTTGGTGGCACTCTGGAATACGTTCACCCCGTCCTGCTTGTACTGCTCGGGGTCGTCTCCCGGGCCGACCACGATGTAGGTGGCGCCCTGACCCCGGTCCGGGCCGGTCAGTCCCAGGTCGAACACCGGTCGCTGCCAGAAGTCGAGCACCCCGCCGGCCGTCTTACCCGCGGGATAGTCGATCTGAACCGGACCGGACGCCAGGTTGATGAAGTTGAAGATGTAGGGCGTCGTCAGGTTGCCGGTGACGATGCCGCGCTTTTCCTTCAGCGACTCGAGCACCACGAAGTCGGTGTCGCTCTTCACGCCATAGGCCGCCCCCTGGTTGTCACGCCAGGTCGCGATGCTGACCAGCGGCGTGCTCCAGATGTAGCTTTGCGCCGCGCGCTGATAGTCCATGTCGTCGAACAGCCGCTTGGAGGCGTCATCGTCGAAGTAGCTGTCGTTCAGCTCGATCTCGCCGATAGGGGTCTGGATCACCTCGTCGCCCTGCAACGTCGCCTTCTCGAGAGGGACGGGGCCAGCCTCAGCCGTCGACACCAGGGCGGTCGTGCAAAGCAGCGACGCCGCCGCGGCCCAGATTGCCAGTTTTGTGGTCATCGGATGCTCCGAGTTGTCGGTCGTTGTGCCCCCGAAGCCCGTGCACCGACCCGCGTCCGAGGCCGGCTTCGGTGCCGAGAGGCATCCGTCATCTCCTTTTGCGAGGGTTCGCAGCTGCGCCGGCGAGGAAGGCCCGCCCGTCATTTCGGGAACAGAAACTGGAGCTGGAAGCGCAGGGTCCATTCGGGGCCGTACTGCGGGTGCTCGACGTTGTAGAAGCCCTGCAGCTGGGCGTTGATCGCCTGGCTGCCGATCTTGAAGATCTTGCCGAAGCCGCCGCCTGCCGGCACGGTCCAGCGGTTGTCGCTGTCCGCGTTCCAGTTCGCCGTGATGATCGGCGCGGACACCAGGTACCAGCCGTCCGCCATGTTGTAGTTGACGAACGGCTGGATCAGCAGCTGGCTGACGTTCTTGCGGTCGCCGTCGCCGGCGAACGACCACAGCTGGCGGATCAGGCTGCCGATCACCCACGGCCCCGGCTGCGCCAGCGCGACCGCCGCCGGGCCGGCGCTCCATTTCTCGGAGCCGATGTTCTCGTCGGTCGCGGTCGGGACCGTGAGCGACGGCCCGATGCCCCAGATGATCGGCCCGGGCTTTGCGGGTGAGAGATAGAACGAGGTGTTGATGTCGCCCAGCCCGAACGTGCTGCCGCCATTCACGCCTTCCGGCAGCTCCGGCAGCCCGGAGGTCACGTCCGGCAGGTAGATCAGCGGCACGATCGTGCGGTTGATGATGTTCCAGTCGCCGACCGTGAACGGGATCACCGGCTGGATGTTGAGCACGTTGGCGACGTCGTCGTCCGGGCCGACGCCGAACAGCGTGTTGTTCTGGAACGGCAGGCTGATCATCGCCGCGACCGGGTTCTGCGCCGCCTTGGCGAGATCGGCCTGGTCCTGCGCGTGGGCCGCCGATGCGAGCGGCAGCAGGGCTGCCGCCAGCGTCGGCTTGCGGATCAGCGACCGGATCAGGGATCTGCGGATCATGGCTTCTCCCGAGCTCGGGGCCGGCCCGCTCACCAGGCGTAGGCGACGCCGAGGCCGCCGGAGACCTGGTTGGGGCTGCCGCGGTCGTCGACGATCGGGCTGTCGGCAGCGTCGCCCACCAGCCGCATGAACATCACGCCGACGCCGACCAGCCAGTGCTCGGTCACCGGCACCATGGCGCCGAGCGTCAGGCGCACGTCGCGAAAGCCGGCATCGGCCGAGTACGACGAGAGGCCGCTTTGCGCGCTGTCCTGGCTGCGGACGTCGAAGAAGGTCGACATGTAGTCGTGGCTGCCATAGGTCGTGCCGAGCGCCAGGCCGACCTCGGCCAGCTCGGCGACCGGATACCAGCCCTGAACGCCGCCGCTGGCGAGCCAGCCGTCGTGCTCGCTCGTGACATCCTGCTGGATGCGGAGGTCGAACTTGACCCGCTTGCGCGGATCGTCCGGGTCGACGAACTCGAGCCCGCCGAACACGCCCGCCTCGAGCGACTTGCCGATCGAGGGCAGCTGCCGCACGGCACGGTCGCTGACGTTGGAGCGGCCGAGGCGGAGCTGCACGGTCGGCCCGAAGCGCAGGATCGGATGGTTGACCAGGTTGAGGTCGGCGAAGGTGCCGGTCAGCGAGGCGTAGCGTTGAGTGTTCTTGAACTGGTAGCGGGCGAGCGGCAGGCCGCCGAAGTAATACTTGTCGGAGCCGATATACTCGGTCGTGACGCCGAGGCCGAAGCCGACGTAGTTGGGCAGGGTCGGCGTGATGATGGGCACCGCCTCCTGGGCGCGCGCCGAGCCCGCCATGCCGGCGACCACGGCCATGAGCAGCGCGCCGGCAAGGCGGGTGTCAGATCTCGGCATGTGCGACCCTCGTCGCTGGCGGGGCCCCGGTCGTGACTCTCGTGAGCGGCTTGGCGAGGCCGGGCGAATACGGCATCTCCCGGCCTGTGCTCGCGTTCAGAACCGCACCACGACGCCGAGGGCGGGTCCGTACATGGTCGCACCCGGTAGTAGGGCGCCACGCCGAGCTGCACGGTGTCACGTCGACGTCCGATTTGACGCCGGCGACCGTAGCGTTGCCGTCCATGGAGGTCGCCCAGATAGGGCGCGACGCGCGACACCCACCGATCTTTCGGGGTCGGCTCGGTGTCCGGGGACTGACCGGCGGCCGGCGTCGCGCCAACCAGCACCGCCAGGATCGCCAGGGCGCGTCCTGAATTCGCCAGGCTCATGTCGCCCCCATCGGGAAATCCATCTTGGGGTCGTCCTCCATCGCCACCATGGCCCCATCGGCGTCCGGCGCCGGCTCGAACGCCCGATCGAGCCGGTGGCCGATCAGCGGCAGCGGCACGGCTCGGGCGACATCGATCCCATTTCGGCTCCTCCCTCGATGGCCTGCGATGACGATGCTGCCTCGCGGGGCCGCGATGCCCGACGCCGGGGATCCGACACGATTCAGACGCTCGAGCGTCAGGGATTGCGTCCCCGGCCGCAATTGGACCTTGGTCCAACGTCTTGCTGGCCTGGACTAGCCTCTGTCTGGCGCGTCCAGGTCGCGACGCCGGTCGGATGCAGGGTCTCAGGGAGCGGGATCGATCGCCGCCTCGATGGCCGCCAGGAGCGTCCCGGCCTCGAGCGGCTTGCGGAGATACGCGCTCGCGCCCGCGGCCAGACAGCGTGCCTGCATGCCGGGTTCGTCGTGCCCGGTGACGACCACGATCGGGAGCCGCAAGCCGGCGCGCACGACCTGCCGCTGCAGATCCAGGCCGCTGGTGCCGGGCATCTGCAGGTCGAGCACCAGGCAGTCGGGCAAGGTCGCCTGCGCCAACGAGGCCAGAAAATCCTCAGCCGACGCGAAGGTGTCGGCGTCGAGATCGAATGCCCGCAGCAGACGCTGGAGCGCCTTGCGTACGGACTCGTCGTCGTCGACGACAGCCACCCGGTGTCGGGGGATCACCATAAGAGTGGTATCGATATCAGAATTGGGGAAGGCGTCGATATTGGACCTTGGTCCCATCCGGGAGCCTGCCGGCGTTCGGTCGCCGCCACGGTCCTTTTCAGCTCGTCGCGGGCTCGGCGAGCGACGTCGATGCTACCCGGTGCCGGCGGGTGGTATTCCCAGTCGTCCGGCGGTACGGACGAGATCTGCAAGTGAGCCCGCCGCCATCTTCGTCATGACCCGGGCACGGTGCACCTTGATCGTCTTCTCGACCGTACCGAGGTCCGCCGCGATCTGCTTGTTGAGGCGGCCGGCGACGACGTGCGCAAGCACCTCGCGCTCGCGCGGTGTCAGGCTCGCCAGACGCTGCCTGATCGCATCGATCTCGACCTGCCCCGCGCGTGCCAGTCGGTCGATCTCGATCGCGTTGCGGACGGCTGCCAGCAGGTCCCCGTCATTGACGGGCTTGGTCAGGAAATCGACCGCGCCGCCCTTTATCGCCCGGACGCTGGTCGGAATGTCTCCTCGTCCGGTGATGAAGACGATGGGCCGTGCGCTCTCGGAGGCCTCCAGCGTCTGCTGCAGCTGGAGCCCGTCGAGCCCCGGCATGGCGACATCGAGCACCAGGCAACCGGGCGTCGTCGGGTCGTGTGCCTGGAGGAAGGCGGCCGGCGACGAAAACGCGCGGGCTTCGAGGCCCGCCGCGGAGAACAGCCGGGTGAGGGCCCGGAGCACGCTCGGATCGTCATCGACCACGAAGACGGTTGCAGCAGCGGCAGTCAGCTCGGATCTCCAGTGTGCGCCGGCAGCGCCAGCGTGAAGGTAGCACCGCGATCGGGGTTGTTGTCGGCCCACAGTCGGCCACCGTGGGCAGCGATGATCGAGCGACAGATCGACAGCCCGAGGCCCAGTCCCTGCGGCTTGGTCGTGAAGAACGGCTCGAACAGCCGATCGGCCGCATCCGGCGGAATGCCGTTGCCCCGGTCGGCGATCGAGGCCAGCAGGTGGCCGTCGCCATCGAGGGCCGTCGCCACGGTCAGCGTGCGCTCGGCGGAGCTTCTGGTGCTCATGGCCTCGCAGGCGTTCAAAAGCAGGTTCAGCATGACCTGCTGCAGCTGCACGCGATCGCCGAGAACCGTCGGCAGACCAGGCGCCAGCCGGTTGTCGACCGTCACGTGGCGCTCGATCAGCTCGCTGCGCGCCAGCTTCAGGACCTCTGTCGTGACCTCGTTGAGGTCCAGCGGCTGGAAGCTGGCCTCGCCCTTCTTCAGCAGAGCGCGCAGCCGGCTGATGACTTGGCCGGCGCGCAGGTCGTCGGTCACGATGTCGTCGAGAATGTCGCTCACCATCGCGAGATCGCGCGGGTCCCGCGCCAGCAGGCGCTGGGCGGCCTGGGCATTGCTCAGGATCGCCGTCAGCGGCTGGTTCAGCTCATGCGCCAGCGCGCCGGAGAGCTCGCCAAGGATGGCGACGCGGGTCAGATGCGTCACTTGCTTGCGCCGCTCCTCGACCTCCATGTCGGCGACCTTGAGGTTCGTGATGTCGCGTCCGATGCCCTGGAGCTCGACCACCAATCCGTCCGCCTTGCGGATCGCGCGATCGGTCCATTGCTGCCAGCCGAAGCTGCCATCCGGCCGCACGACCTGGTGCTCGTAAGTCTTGCCGGATGGGCTGAGCCCGATCGACCGGGTGTGCTCGAGGGCGCCGGCGCGCTCCGACTCCGGGATCAGCTCGATGAAGGGGCTGCCGACGAGCTCCTCGCGGCTGCGGCCGAAATACCGGCAGTAGGCGTCGTTGACGAAGGTCAGGGTGGTATCCGGCAGGTAGCGGCAGATCAGCTCCGTCTGAGTCTCGACCACGTTGCGATAGCGCTGCTCGCTCTCCCGCAGCGATTCCTCGGCGCGTCGACGCCGACGCCCCTGCAGCAACAGCGCCACGATCAGCGCCGACTGCAGCATCACGACCACGATCACGGCCAGGATCTCCCGGCGGTACTGCGCCCACAAGGACGGCTCCTCGAAGCGCACGATCGTGCCGGGCGGTAGTTTCGCTTCGTCCAGGCGCCACCGGTGCAGCTGCCGCCAGTCGACCATGAATGCCTGGGTCTCGACCCTTCCGGGTGACAGGCTTTCCGGCGGATCGCCCGCCAGGATGCGCAAGGCCAGCCGGGCGGTCTCCCTGCCGATGGCCTCGAAACTCTCCATGTAGCCGCCGACGATGCCGCGACCGAGGTAGGGCTCGTAGACGCCATAGACCGGGGCACTGGCGGCAGCGGAAAGATCTGCCGTGAGGTCGCGCGGGACGAAGAGCTCGCCCGTTCCATCCTCGAAGATGGTCAGGTAGATCACGATCGTGCGCGGCGGCAGCTTTGCGAGCTCGTCCAACAACCGCGGCAGCGGCAGGCCGGACAGATGGGTCATCTCGAGTCGGTCGGCGTAGGGGGCAAGCTGCTCGCGCGCCACCGCGGCCCATTGCTGGTCGAAGGTCGAGGCGCCGGTGACGACGACCAGCTGCCGGGCATCCGGCTGCAAGCGCAGCGCCAGCTCCAGCGTGCGTACCGGATCGAAGCGGCTCACGACACCGGTGCTGTTTGGCGGCACCCCCCGCTGCCGCATGCTCGTTTCACTGACCCCGGCGAAGATCAGGGGTGCCCCCGGAAACAGGGACGCGCGGCGCTGGCTCAGGAAATCCAGTGCCTGTGGCCCAATGGCGATCGTCAGGTCGATCGGGATTGACGCGTACTTGTCGCGCAGCAACGATTTCATCTCAGCCTCGTGCGCCGGTCCCGGAAACCGGTCGGCGTCGAGAAACTCGGTAAAAATTTCGACGCGGTCGGGATTGTCCGCCGCCAGGGCCCTCTGAAAGCTCGAAGCCACGGCATTGCCGGCCGGCAGCAGGCTGTCATTCGAGGACAGGATCAGGACGTGTTTCGTCTCCGCCGCCGGCGCACCGGTCGCGAAAAGCAGCCAAATCGCGACTGAGATCAGCCTCAGCCATGGCGCCGTGCGGCGCCTCGGCAGCCGATCTCGGCTTTCAGGTCCGCTCGTCCGCTCCATGCTGCCTTCCCGGTTGAAGCGCGACGGCGCCAAGCGAAGCGGATTTGCCCTTCTTTGCCAAGCACGCTGAAGCCATCTCGGCACACGGGCGCGGCGACGAGCCACGTGGACCCGACCCGGCTCGGGCAGCCGGCCTCGTTCGGTGAAGCGCGTCAGATCATTGGCAGGGAGGTTTCCAACTCAGTGCGAGGTCGACGTCCTCGAGGCGCGAAAGAAGGTCGACGAGAGCGTCCTGGATGCCATTGATCAAGCGTAGCGCTGTACCGCCGGCATGAGCTCAAAAGACCGCGCGACTCCTCTCGTACGCCGCGGCGCCGAGCGCTCGCCAGGGACGTCCGCGGCCGGCGGGCCGCGCCGGCGCTTCTTGGACGATCCGGCCGCGTCAGCCGGCGGCGAGCGCGAAGACGTGCCCGGCGCCTTGCGGCAGCGGGTTCGCGCGCCAGCTGGCGCCCCGATCGTCCGAGCGGAAGACGCCGCCGACCTTGGTCGCGCAGAACAAGGCGATCGGGCGAGCGCGGGTCGAGGGCGAAGCCGAAGATCGTGCTCTTCAGCGGCGCGCGCCCAGGTCGAGCGCCCGCCAGCTTCGGCCATCGTCGGAGCTCGTGAACAAGGCACCCTTGTCGCCGTCGAAGTCGTTGCCGGCGCCGACATAGAGGGTGTCGGGATCGTCCGGCGCGACCGCCAGCGCCCGGCAGTAGGTGCCGCGCGGCCGCAGCATCGGAATCCGGAGGTCGCGCCAATGGGCGAGGAGCGAACCATGGGCATGACGGGCGCAAACGCATCATTGGGCGCGCCGCATTCGCCGCTCGAACCCGATCATCGGCCGGTCGCTACGAGCGGGTTCGACCACTTGAGCCCGGCGAAACGCGTGAAGTCGCGATCCGTCGTGCAGACCGTAGCGCCATGCTCGAGCGCGATCGCCGCGAGGACGGCGTCCATGACCAGCGGGCCAGCAGTCTGGCCGTCGCGCACGAGGCCGCGAAGGATATCCCAGTGCCGCTCGCCCGGTTCGAGGATGCCGGCCACGGGCTGCGCGAGCCAGGACGATATCGCCGCTTCGGCCTCGGAGGTGGAGAGCGGACGGTCGAAGACGCGGGGATTGGTGGCGATCCTTAGGAAGGCCCAGAGCGTGAGCCAGGCGAAGCGGACGAGGTCGGGCCCCGCTAGCACAGCCTCGAGCCAGGCTCGGCTTTTCGCGTGCTGGTCCGCTCTCGGATGATAGGCGTAGAGCAGCAGGTTCGCGTCGACGAGGATCACCGGTGAAGCGCGCCCTCGACCTGCTCGATGAGCCCGGCGACGTCGTCCAGGCAAAGCCCTGGCCTGAGATTGCCGAGATCGCGGGCCGTTATCCTGAAGGTTTGCGGCTTGGCGGCGGCGCGCCGGCTCGCCAGACCGCGGCGCAGCGTCTCGTTGACGATCTCGCGCAAGGGCCGGCCCTCGCGGCGCGATTCCGCCTTGAGCTTGGCCGCCAGATCGTCATCCAGGGTGAGCGTCGTTCGCATGTCTTGATGCTATGGATCAGGCATCATGATGTCAACGCACGACCAGTTGAGAACGGCCTGCGCAGCCGGGTCGACGGTCGGGCCGTTCCGGCGCTTCTTGTGCGACCGAGCCGCGTCAGCCGGCGGCAAGCGCGAAGACATGCCCGGCGCCTGGCGGCAGCGGGTTCGGGCGCCAGCTGGCGCCCCGATCGTCCGAGCGGAAGACGCCGCCGACCTTGGTCGCGCAGAACAGGCGATCGGGCGAGCGCGGGTCGAGGGCGAAGCCGAAGATCGTGCTCTTCAGCGGCGCGCCCAGGTCGAGCGCCCGCCAGCTTCGGCCATCGTCGGAGCTCGTGAATAAGGCACCCTTGTCGCCGTCGAAGTCGTTGCCGGCGCCGACATAGAGCGTGTCGGGATCGTCCGGCGCGACCGCCAGCGCCCGGCAGTAGGTGCCGCGCGGCCGCAGCATCGGAATCCGGAGGTCGCGCCAATGTCCGCCGCGATCGGCGCTGCGGAAGCAGCCGACGCGGGTCGCGACCGTCACGGTGCCGGGCCGGTCGGGCCGGAGGGCCACGGCGTGAAGATCGACCGAGTCCTCGGCGGTGTAGAGCCCGTCGGTGACGCAGGTCCAGCTCCTGCCGCCGTCGACGCTGCGCAGCAGGCCGCCGATCTCGATGCTCGCATAGATCCCGTCGGGGTTCGCGTGGTCGACCGCGATGCCGGTCACGCGCTTGGGCATGTCGGGGCCGAGGGTCACGTCCGGAAAGGCGACCTCGATCGGAAGTCGCGTCCAGGTCTCGCCGCCGTCGACGGTGCGCAGGATCGCTGCGGGCTCGTAGCCGGCGAGCATGGTCTCGGGATCGTGCGGATCGAAGGCGAGCGACCAGACGGCGAGCTCGGGCGCCGGCGCCGGCAGGCGCCGCCAGTGATCGCCGCCGTCGTCGCTCCGATAGATCCCGAGCTGGGTCCCGATGGTCACGCGGGCGGGGTGGCGCGGATCGGTCGCGATCGCGCGCACCTGCGGCGCCCTGTGCACGGCCTCGCCGATCGACTGCCAGGGCGCGCTGGCGCCCCGGCTGCGGAACAGGCCGGCGCTGACGAACCGCCCGGGGTCGGTATCGCCGGCCAGCCCGACGTAGACGAAAGGTTCCTCCGGCAACCGTCAGGTCTCCTTCTGGCCGCCGCGGCGGCGTCCGGCTACTCGGACGAGTAGTCGATCACCGGCGCGTCCTTGACCGCGACCGCGAACGCGAGACAGCGGATCGAAGCGTTCGGGCTGACCGGTTTCAGGCTGTGGACGGCATCAGGCGGGATCTTGACCAGGTCGCCCTGGGTGATCTCGCGCGATTCGCCTTCGATCGTCATCAGCCCGCGGCCGCTGAGCACGTAATAGAACTCGAAGGTCGGGTGGTGGTGCGAATGCACTTCGCCACCGCCCACGACCTCGAACTCGCTGACCAGCTCCAGATGGCCGCCGAGCGTCTCCTCGCGCAGCTCGCGCGGCTGGAACAGCCACCAGACCGGTACCGTGCCCTGGTGCTCGGGCGACGGCGGCACCTGCTCGATCGAGCGCACGTCCATGGCGTCGTTTTCCTTCGCTCGAGGTGGAAGCGGGAGCCGGGACCGGCCCCGGCTCCCCGCAACGTTCGTGCTTACTTGACGTAGACGCGCTCGGCGATCGCGACGAAGTCGCCGACGTTGTCCTTGGTCACCAGAGTGAAGGGAATCAGGATGTCTTTGGGCAGCTTGACTCCCTTCAGCGCCAGATAGCAGCCCCAGACGCCGCCGCCGCCCTGGCCTTCGGGGTCCTGGAAGACGGTGGCATCCAGGTCGCCCTTCTTGATCGCGGCCAGGGTCTCCGGCAGGCCGTCGACCCCGCTCATGTGGATCTTGCCGGCGAGGTCGAACTGGCGCACGGTCTGCAGCGCGCCCAGGATCATGTCGTCGTTGTTGGCGACGATGAAGTCGTAGTTCTTGTCCTTGGTCAGCAGGCTCTCGGTCACCGCCTGGCCCTTGCCGCGGTCGTAGTCGGCGTACTGCTCGGTGAACTCGATCTTGTCGGCGAGGCCGGCGGACTGCAGGTAGTTCTTCATGCCGTCGTTGCGCGCGATGTCGGTCACCTGGCCGGCGACGCCGCGCAGATAGATGCCGCGCAGCTTGTCCTTGCCGAGCTGCTTGTACAGCCCGACGAGGTAGTTGCCGAGCTTGACGCCGGAATCGGTCTGCGTCGGAGCCGACGAAGGTCACGTAGTCGCCGCCGCCCGCCTTGCCGTTGAACTGGACGACCGGAATGCCCTTCTTGTTGGCGGCTTCGATCGAGGCGACCGAGGCCTTGAGGCTCGCCGCCTCGAAGGCCAGGCAGTCGATGTCTTTGGCCATCATGCTCTCGACGTTGGTGAGCTCCTTGTTGGTGTCGTTGTCGGCGTCGGTCTCGACGCAGTTGACGTCCATCGCCTTCAGGCGTTCTCGCGCCGCCTTCTGCAGCGCGGCGACGTAGGGGAAAGCGAGATTTTGGTACGAGATGCCGATGGTCGGCTGGTCGGCCGCCTGCAGCTCTCCGCCGGCGACCAGCGCGCCTGCCGCCGCCAGCGCCGTCACGATCAGGTTCTTCGTCATTTTCATCCCCTCCCCATGGTTGATGGTCCACCCAAACGCCTCTCGCGTCGCTTCGTGTCGTCGCGTGCTTCCCGGCTCAGCGCCGCCGGCCGCGGAGCATGCCGTCGAGCCAACCGCGACGATGATGATGACGCCCACGACGTCTGCTGGATCGGCTGGGGCACGTCGAGCATGACGAAGCCGTTAACAACACGCCCATGATCAGCGCGCCGACGATGGTCTTGCTGATCCGTGCCGCGGCCGCCGAACAGCGAGGCACCGCCGACCACGGCCGCGGCGATCGCCTGCAGCTCGAAGCCCTGGCCGGAGATCGCTTGGGCGGCCCTCAGGCGCGAGGTCGAGATCACGGCCGGCGATGCCGACGCAAAAGCCGCTGATCGCGTAGACCGCGAAGCTGACCAGCGCGACGTTGATGCCGGCGGCGCGGGCCGCCTCGCGGTTGCCCCCGACCGCATAGATGTAACGGCCGAAGCGGGTGAAGCCGAGCGTGATCCAGCCCACCACGGCCACCAGGAGCAGAACGACCACCGGCATCGGCACGCCGAGCACGTGCCCTGGCCGATCACGCGGTAATACGGCTGCAGGTCGTAGATCGGATTGACCCGGTACCAGACGACGAAGCCGCGGAAGGCGGTCAGCGTGCCGAGCGTCACGATCAGCGGGTTGACGCCGCCGATCGCGATGATCGCGCCGTTGACGGCGCCGCCGAGCAGGCCGACCGCGATCGGCACGACGAAGGCCAGCGTCATGGTCACCGCGGTCAGGTCCTTCTGGGCAAACAGGCCCGACATGATGCCCGCGACCGCGAGCAGCGAGCCGACCGAGAGGTCGATGCCGGCGGTGATGATCGTGAAGGTCATGCCGACCGCGATGATCCCGATCACCGAGACCTGGAGCAGGATCAGGAGCGCGTTGTCCCAGGTCCGGAACTCGGGGATCCGCGCCGAGAAGAAGACGACCAGCGCCGCCAGGGCGAAATAGATGCCGTAGTCGTGCAGCATCACGACGCTCGGCAGCGAGGGCTTCAGCTCGCGGGCCGGCAGATCACTCGCCACGGCTCGCTCCAGCCGCCATCGCGACCAGCCGCTCCTCGGTCGCCTCGGCGCGCGCCACCTCGCCTGCCAGGCGGCCGTCGCGCATCACCAGGATGCGGTCGCTCATGCCCAGGATCTCGGGCAGCTCGGAGGAGATCAGCAGCACCGCGAGGCCGTCCCGGGCGAGGCGATCGATGCTGGCTGGACCTCGGCCTTGGCGACGACGTCGATGCCGCGGGTCGGCTCGTCGAGGATCAGCACCTTGGGCTCCGGCATCAGCGAGCGGCCGAGCACGACCTTCTGCTGATTGCCGCCCGAGAGCGCCGTGACCTCCTGGGAGGGCGACGCGGCCCGGACCTGGAGCGCCTTGAGCAGCCGCTGGACGGCCGCCTGCTCCGCCCGGCGCTGCACGAACCCCGCCCGGCTCAGACCCGGCAGCGCGGCGAGCACCATGTTCTCGCTCACCGACAGCATCGGGACGAGGCCGCGCGCGTGCCGGTCCTCGGGTGCCATCGCGATCCCGGCGGTGAGCGCCTGGCGGGGTGAGCGGATGCGCACGGCGCGACCGTCGACGCGGATCGTGCCACCGTCCGCCGGCGCCAGGCCGTACAGCGCCTCGGCGACGGCGCTGCGGCCGGCGCCGACGATGCCATAGAGCCCGACGATCTCGCGCGCCCGGACCACGAAGGAGAGGGGCTGGAACATGCCGCGACGCGTGAGATCGAGGGCCTCCAGCCGCACCTCTCCCGGCGCTGCGGGGCTGTGCGGGAACAACGCCGAGAGGTCGCGCCCGACCATCGCCCGCACGAGGCTCGCCTCGGTCCACTCGGCGATCGGCGCGGTCGCGACCTTGGCCCCGTCGCGCAGCACCGTGGCCCGATCGCTGACGGCGAAGATCTCATCGAGCTTGTGCGAGATGTAGACCACGGTCGTGCCCCGCGCGACCAGCCGCTCGATGATGCGGAAGAGCTCGCGCGCCTCCTTGACCGAGAGCGACGAGGTCGGCTCGTCCAGGATCAGAACCCTGGGTGCGGCGGCGATGCCCTTGACGATCTCCGCGAGTTGCCGGTCGGCGAGGCTGAGCGATCCGACCTTGACGTGCGGATCGAGCCTGACGCCGCAAGCCGCAAGATGGTGCTGGGCGGCGTCCTCGATCCGGCGCCGGCTGATGAAGCCGGGCAGGCGCGCCGCCGGCTCCCGGCCGAGCAGGATGTTCTCGGCGACGGTGAGCTCCGGCAACAGGCTGAGCTCCTGATGGACGAGCGCGATGCCGTGCGCGCGCGCCTGCGCCGGGGTCGAGATCTGAGCCGGCTCGCCGTCGATCTCGATCGAGCCGCCGTAGTCCGCGAACAGTCCGGCGAGGATCCGCATCAGCGTCGACTTGCCGGCGCCGTTCTCGCCGACCAGGCCGTGCACCTCCGCGGCCGCGAGCTCGAGGTCGACCCCGGCAACCGCGGTGGTGGCCCCGAACATCTTGCGGATGCCGGCCATGCGGACGACCGGCGAGAGCGGCGCGGCCGCAGGCCGGTCGTCCGGATGCGCCCGCGGCGCCGGGGAGCTCATCGGTCAATCATCGATGGAGGCAAGACCGCGGCCTCCGGGCGACGCTGCCGCGGTGCGCCCGAACCTCGATCGGTCTGCATGCCGAGCCCGTCGCGACCGGCGGCCGTGAGCCCCGGGAAGGCCTCGAAGATCTTCTCGCTCGGCTGGCCGTCGTCGAGGTGCCGGAAGATCAGGTCGACCGCGATCCGGCTTTCCTTGATGCAGGGCCCGCCGCAGCCCGCAAAGAGGTCGCGGACGCGAGGCTCGCGCGCTCGCTCCAACCTGGCAACGTTCGCCTGGACGTGGTCGGATTGTGCTGGTTGGAGGAAGGCTGTTTTCATCCCGATGATCGCCTGCATCGAGTTGCGGATCGACAGCATGCCCGATCAACCGGCGGACGGGAAGTCCGTCGCTGGCCGGTCCTTCGAGCGCGCTCCCCGTTCGCTGCGCCCGCCGGGCGCTCACCAAGCCTTTGCCGCCCCGCTCGACGCCGCCCGCCCGCCTGTGGCACCATACTCGTCGCCATGGCCACCGGGACTGAGACCCTCGCCCCCGGGGCGCTCGCCGAGCGCGAGCGGGTGCTGCGCATCCTGCATCAGGAGGCGCCGCGGCTGCGGGCACTCGGGATCAGGCACCTGAGCCTGTTCGGCTCGATCGCCCGCGGCGAAGCCGGGCCGAAGAGCGATATCGACCTCTTGATCGAGGTCGACCCCGAGGCCCGCTTCGGGCTGCGCGATCTCCTCGATCTGCGCGAGGAGCTCGGCGAGCCGCTCGGGCGCCCGATCGACTTCGCCTTCGGCGGTGAGATGCGGTCCTGGCTGCACGACTGGATCGAGGACGATCGGATCGGCATCTTCTGATGGCCGGCAAGACGCCACGGCTCTACCTGGAGCACATCCGCGAGGCCATGGATCTGACGCGCCATCCGGAGGTGCCGTGGCATGACATCGCCGCGATCGGCAACAGACTTTCGATGCGCGCGCTCAGATGTTCTCCGGGCCGTAGAGCTCGAACGGGAGCAGGATCTGGCCGGGGGCGGGGGTCGAGGGCTGGTGGACGGCATCGAGCATCCGGCGGACGGCGCGCTCGGCGAGCGTCGCGGTCGGGGTCGCGATCACCAGGTCGACCACCCGGTCGATCAGGGCCGAGCGGATGGCCGGCGTCAGCTCGTTGCCGACCAGGACCACGTCCGCGGCCCGGCCGGCCTCGATCAGGGCCTGGACGATGCCGTCGGTGCCGCCGCCCGCGCTGTAGATCCCGACCAGCTCCGGATGGCGCCTGAGCAGGGTCAGCGCGGCGTCGTAGGCGACCGAGGGCTGCTCGAGGTCGACCAGGGGCTCGAGCAGGCCGAAGCCCGGGGCGTGCTCGCGCAGATAGGAGCGGAGGCTGATCTCGCGGGTGTCGTGGTCGAGGTAGCGGTGGCTGCCGACGAAGATCGCGACCGCGCCCGGCCGCTTCGCCAGCCGGGTGATCGCCCAGGCGGCGGTGCGCCCGGCCTTGCGCGCATCGAGGCCGATGTAGCCGGCGCGCGAGGGCGCGCTGAGGTCCGAGAGCAGCGTGAAGGTCGGGATGCCATGGCTGCGCAGCCGGTCGATCTCCTCGGTGACCCGCGGATGGTCGACCGAGACCAGGGCGAGCGCATCGACCCGGCGGCTCATCGCGCGCATGCGCAGGACGATGGTCGTGGCATCGAGGTCGCCCACGAACTCGATCACGGGCCGGCTTTCCGGGCCAGCGAGGCTCAGCGCGGCGGCCTCGAGGTGGCCTGCGAGCTGTTGATAGAAGGGGCTCGACTCGCGTTGCAAAAGGAACCCCATGCGACCGGGCTTCGGCTGCTCCTGCAGGCGCGAGCGGAGCAGCGAGGTCGCGTGATAGCCGAGGTTTTCGGCGGCCTCGAGCACGCGCCGCGCGGTCGCATCGCGCACCGGATGGCGCCGGTTGAGCACCCGGTCGACGGTCGCGACGCTGACGCCTGCGGCCTCGGCGAGGTCGGCGATCGTCGGCCGGCGCCGGGCCGGTTCCGCTTCATGCAAGAAACCATCATCCATGGCGCCGCTCGGTCTGATGGATTTTGATAGAAACCATCATAGCTATCTTGCACAAGATGTCAAACCGGGATATCAGCTCGGATCAGGGAACGGGCCAACGCCGAAGCTGTCTGGGAGCATGATCATGGCCGTGGGACGCGACTACAGCCTGACCGGGGTCGAGACCGAGCGCGCCAGAGAGCGGGGCCTGGCGTCGGCCAGCTGGTACGCCAGCCCGATCCCGAGGAAGCGGATGAAGGAGCTGATGCAGCGCAAGGATCAGCCGGCGATCCGCGACACCGCCCTCTGGCTCGGCGCGATGGTGCTGTTCGGCGGTCTCGGCGCGTATTTCTGGGGCAGCTGGCTCGCGCTGCCGTTCTTCCTCGCCTACGGCGTGCTCTACGGCTCGGCCACGGACTCGCGCTGGCACGAGTGCGGGCATGGCACCGCGTTCCGGACCCGCTGGATGAACGACGTGGTCTACCAGATCGCGTGCTTCATGATCATGCGCGAGCCGACGGTCTGGCGCTGGAGCCACACCCGCCACCACACCGACACCCTGATCGTCGGCCGCGACCCGGAGATCGCGGCGATGCGGCCGCCGCGGCTGGCCCGGATCGTCCTGAACTTTTTCGGCCTTATCGACGTGCCGGTCGCCTTCTGGCACATGGCGCAGCACGCCTTCGGCCGGCTGAGCGCGGAGGAGAAGACCTTCATCCCCGAGATGGAGCAGGCCAAGGTTTTCCGGATCGCCCGCATCTGGCTGTTGATCTATGCTCTGACCGCTGGCGCCTGCATCGCGTTCGGCAGCATCCTGCCGGCGATGTTCATCGGCCTGCCGCGCTTCTACGGCGCCTGGCACCACCTGATGACCGGCCTGACCCAGCACGCGGGCCTGGCCGAGGACGCGCTCGACCACCGCCTCAACAGCCGCACGGTCCACATGAACCCGGTCTCGCGCTTCATCTATTGGAACATGAACTACCACGTCGAGCACCACATGTTCCCGATGGTGCCCTACCACGCGCTGCCCGAGCTGCACAAAGAGATGCAGCGCGACTGCCCGCCTCCCTACGAGGGCCTATGGGAGGCCTACCGTGAGATCGTGCCGGCGATCCTCCGCCAGCTCAAGGACCCGACCCACTTCGTCCGCCGCCAGCTGCCGCCCGGCGCCACGCCGCACACCCCGGCGCTGGCGGACGCCCAGGCGGCGTGATCGGAACATGACCCAGCGGGACGATCGCGTCTGACCTCGGCTTGACCGCCCAGCGTTCCACCGCTTGATCGAGAGAGCATCTGATGTGATTGAGACGATCGTCTATTCCAATGACGAACGAAGCGAGGCCGGCGGGGAACCAGGGAGCAGGGCGATGACCGCGGTTGCCACGGAGCTGCCCCACGCCGCCTGACCATCAATCAAGCTGGGAGACAAGTGCCATGAGCTGGATCGAGGCTTGCGCCGCCGACGACATCGAGGAGGAGGACGTCATCCGCTTCGACCACGAGGGCCGCACCTTTGCGATTTACCGTTCGCCCGACGACGAATACTACGCGACCGACGGCTTCTGCACGCACGAGCAGGCGCATCTCGCCGACGGCCTGGTGATGGACAACATCATCGAGTGCCCCAAGCACAACGGCCGCTTCGACTATCGCACCGGCGAGGCCAAGGGCGCTCCGGTCTGCGTCAACCTTCGGACCTATCCGGTCAAGGTCGAGGACGGCCTGGTGCTGGTCGAGGTCGGCGGCTGAGGCCGCTCGGGCCTGTAAACCACAAAGACTGGCCGGAGAACCATTCCCGGCCGGCATCCGGGGGCAAGGATGTCGGGTTCGAGGCGCTCCTCCGTGGCCGATCTGCCGGCGATCAAAGGCCGGCGGCAGCTTACGATGCTCGATGTCGAGACCGTGGACGAAGCGGCGGCAGCGGCTGCCGCCGGCATCGACATGCTGTCGATCATTCAGCCGGTCTGGATGCCCGCGAGGCGCTCCGCCGCCGACGGCGAGCTCCAGACCTTTCTTGCCGCGCTCGAGGAGGCTGCCTGATATGACGCGCGCTGGGGCTGCGATGGTGATCGTCGGCGCCGGCCAGGCCGGCGGCCGGGCGGCGCTCACGCTCCGCGAGCAGGGCTTCGATGGCCGGATCGTCCTGCTCGGCAGCGAGGCGCAGGCGCCCTACGAGCGGCCGCCGCTGTCCAAAGCGTATCTCACGGGCGCACGCGCGGTGGCCGACTTCACCTTCGCCAAGGCGGACGCGCTCGCGGCCGCCGGCATCGAGTTCCGCCCGGGCTGCGCGGTCGCCGCGATCGATCGTGCGGGCAAGACCGTCGAGCTCGAGGGCGGCGAGCGGCTCGCTTACGCCAAGCTGCTGCTGGCGACCGGCCGCGAGCCGCGCCGGCTGCCGCAGGACGATGCGGTCGCCGAGCGGGTGCTCTATCTGCGCGACCTCGGCGACGCCGATCGGCTGCGCCGGAACCTCCGCCCGGGCGGCCGGATCGCGATCGTCGGCGGCGGCTTCATCGGCCTCGAGGTCGCGGCGAGCGCGGTCGAGCTCGGCTGCCGGCCGGTCGTGATCGAGCTCCTGCCGCGGCTCTTGAGCCGCTGCGTGCCGGCGCCGATCGCGGACGTCCTCCAGGCCCGGCACGAGGCCGCAGGCGTCGCGATCCGGCTTGGCGCCAGGCTGCAGGGGATCGCTCCGGCGGGCAACCGCGTCGTGCTCGCGCTGGCGGACGGCGAGGTGATCGAGGTCGATGCGGTACTGGTCGGGATCGGCGCCCTGCCGCGCACCGGGCTCGCGGAGGCCGCCGGGCTCGCGGTCGATCGCGGCATTGTGGTCGATGCGACGTTGGCTACCGAAGATCCCGACATCTTCGCCGCGGGCGACGTCGCGGCCTGCCCGCACGCGCTGGCCGACGGCCTCTTGCGCCTGGAAGCCTGGAAGAACGCCGACCTGCAGGGCGCGCAGGCGGCGAGGAACATGCTGGGTGCCGGCGAGACCTGGCGCGAGCTGCCCTGGTTCTGGTCCGACCAGTACGAGCTGACGCTCCAGATCGCGGGCTTTCCGGAGCGCGCCGAGCGGATTCTCGAGCGCGACGTCGGCGCCGGGGCGCGCCTCCTGTTCCATCTCGACGGCCGGGGCCGGCTGGTCGGGGTCAGCGGGGTCGGGCCGGCGAGCCTCGCGCGCGATCTGCGGCTCGGCCAGATCATGGTCGAGCGTGGCCTCGCCCCCGATCCGGCAGCACTCGCCAATCCCGCGACCCGGCTGAAGGCGCTACTCCAATAGGCCCGCCGCTCAGGGCAGCCGCGCCAGCGGGATCGCGAAGAACCGGCTCGCCCGGCGGCGCGCCCTGGTAGAGCGCCGTCTCAAGCGAGCGCGCGGCGGAGCGATCCTGGCGGTCAGACCAGGCGCGCCGGCTCCCGGCTGCGCGCCGCCCGCGGCGTCCGCGTCGCCCAGAGCAGCGCCAGATAGGCAGCGCCGACCAGCACCAGCATCGGCAGGGTCAGCGTCGGCCAGATCGCCCCGATCGAGCCCGGCGTCGCCACCAGCGCCAGGTACATCATCAGGCAGATCGGCCAGCGCCAATGGCGGGCCAGGCGATGATGCAGGTGGTTCTCGTCGGCGCTCAGCGGCGAGCGGTCGTCCCCCAGCCGGGCCACCATGACCCGCAGGCAATCGACCACCGGCACCACCAGCCACAATACCACGGTCAGCATCGGCAGGGCGCCATCGGCCTGATTGTAGACGTAGATCATCAGGACGCCGATCGTCGCGCCGATCGAATAGCTGCCGGCATCGCCGAGGAACAGGACGCCCAACAGGTTGTACGGCAGCAGGATCACCAGGCCGAGCATCAGCAACTGCAGGTAGATCATGAGATGCTCGGGCGCGTAGAACATCAGGCTCCCGGTCCAGAACAGGGCGAGACCGATCAGCAGGCCGTTCATGCCGTCGACCATGTTGATCGAGTTCTGCAGACCGACGAGGCACAGGACGGTGAACGGGAACGCGATCACCCAGAGCGGGATGGTCGCGAGCTGTGGGCCGAGATCGATCCTGGTCAGCAGCAGATCCGGCTGCAGCAGGATCACCGCCCCGAACAGGCCGGCCGACACGACCAGGCGCGTGCCGGGCGGCGCATGCTGCCGGTCGTCATACCAACCGAGCATCAGGAAGCCGAGGCCGACGACCACCAGGATTGCGAACACGTCCACGGGGGCGTTGCCGAGACCGATGCTCGCCGCCGCCACCAGTAGCAGCGGCACCATCAGTGCGATGCCACCGACCATGGGCGTCGGCCGGGCGTGGCTCTTGCGACCGCCATCGGGATAGTCGATCACGCCCAGGAGCCGACCCACCGGCCCCGCAAAACTGCAACACGCCGCGACCGAGAGGCCGAACCAGACTGCTGAGAACATCATCTCTGACAGTGAGCTCCATGAGTCTCACGAGAAGTCCGAAGTCAGGTCAACGGCGCCCACTACCACTCCTCGACTTAAGCGCGCGCCCACTCAGGCGCCCGCTCCATTGCCCGCTTCTTCGGCGTTCTTGTCCGACGGCCGGCCATCCTCGCCGACGACGTTCGAGCATCGCTTCCCGCGCGTTCACCGGCCGCAACAAGACGAGCTTGTTAAAGATTGGCTAAAATTAGCCACGACCCTGCACCCCAGTCAAGCCCCAAACTCTAGTTCGTCAGTGTAGCACAGTCGTGACTGGCCTCAACCATTTGTCGATGGAACAATCGCCCGGCGCCCTTGGCTCCCGACGCCAACCGCGCCGGCGCCACTCGCGGCGGCGGGCGCCCGTGCAGGGCCGGCCAAGTGCTTGTCACTGGGCAGGAATCCGCCGTCACTGGCACTGGATGAACCATCCCCAAGCATTCGAGGCAATGCTGCCGGCCTGATTTTTCAACCGTCACGCACAACTCCACCGCTTTGTCGCTTCTCACGACAATTCCCAAGATCGCGGTGCTCTTTTGGATGGGTTCGGCTCAGTCCGACCGAACAATGGATACCTCGTGCCATGTCTGGCATCGGCCGTCAAGACTGGCTGCAGACCGGCTGGCTGCGGCATCGGGCGGCAGCTGCGGCTTGAGGTCCGGCCGGCCGTGGGCTAGACCAGCGCCAGCAGCTGCGACGGAACGAACCAGGGAGGACGGCAGGTGGACACCCGATTGCGCGCGGTCTGGCAGCGCGGCGAGGCCGCGGTCAATGGCTGGCTGTCGATTCCGAGCAGCGTGACTGCGGAGCTGGTCGCCCGCCAGGACTACGATTCGATCACTGTCGACCTGCAGCACGGGCTGATCGACTATCAGTGCGCGCTGACCATGATGCAGGCGGTCAACGCCGCCGGCGACGCGACCGTGATCGCGCGCCCGCCCTGGCTCGAGCCCGGCATCATCATGAAGCTGCTGGACGCCGGCGCCTGGGGCATTCTCTGCCCGATGGTCAACACGCCGGCCGACGCCGAGGCCCTGATCCGGGCCTGCCACTATGCGCCTCGCGGCCAGCGCAGCGTCGGCCCGACCCGGGCGATGATGATCCACGGGCCGACCTACATCCAGGGCGCCAACGACGTGGTCATCACGCTCGCGATGATCGAGACCCGGGAAGCCCTCGACAACGTCGAGGCGATCGCGCGCACGCCGGGCCTCACCGGCCTCTACATCGGACCCTCCGACCTCGCCCAGTCGCTCGGCCATCCGATCCAGATGGACCCGACCGGGGCCGACGTCATGGCGGCGATCGAGCGCATCCTCGGCGCCGCCAAGGCGGCCGGGATCAAGGCCGGAATGCACTGCATGCTGCCGGACTACGCTCGCCAGATGGCCAGGAAGGGCTTCGATTTCGTCACCTTGGGCAATGACGTGCGCATGCTGTCGGCCGAGCTCGCCGCCCGGGTCGGCGCCTTTCGCGCCTGAGCCGGCGCGCAACCGACAGCCTCGGCCAGATCGGCGGGCAGGCGCCCCGAGACCGCGAGCTTAACCTTATCGACGGCTTTTTCAGTTATCGCCCTTCGCCAGCGATCGCAGGCGGAGGGGTCCGGTCATGCTCGAGGACGGTGCGGCGCCGACGCTCCCTCTTGGTCGAGAGACAGGGCCTCGACCCGGCTCTGGTCAACGGCGTCGATCCCGGCCGCCTGGTGATCGGGGCCGGGCGCGACGCGACCATCGTCTTCAAGGACGAGGTGGCGGCGTTCCAGAACGCGCTCGGCGTCTATCTGATCGCGCCCGACGGCACTATCCACGACCCCAGGGTCCTGTTCGCCCGGATCGAGGCGGCCGTGGCCGATCCCCGCTTTCCGTTCGCGCGCCCGGGCGGCGGGCCGCTGCACGCGGGCGACGCGGTCCGGCTGAGCGAGCTCTACAGCGCCGAGCAGCTGGCGCCGGGCACCCAGTTCGGGCTGTTCCTGATCGCCAATGGCGCCGCCCCCGGGCGCGGCCAGGCCGAGCTGCTGGGCGGCGACGGCCGGCTCGAGCTGGTCTCGCGCGCCACCGGCGGGCCCGCCAGCATCTTCGCTCCGGCCGCCGACCTCGCGCTGCTGCACACGGCACCCGACGGCACGGTGCGGGCGGTCCGGGGCGACTTGTTGCACACCGCCGATCCGAGCCCGGGCGACCCGCTCGCCAATCCGCTCAACCCGGATGGCCTGGGCCACGTCGTCGCGCAGGACGATCCGACCACCGGCGGCTTGCTGATCGGCTTCGAGGACGGCCGGGACTTCGACTTCAACGACGTGCTGGTGGCGGTCGTGCCGACCCCGTCGCCGCTCAACGAGATCATCGGCAGCGAGGCCGACGACCTGCTGATCGGGACCGCCGGCGCCGACCGGATCGAGGGCCTGGCCGGCGACGACCAGCTGATCGGCCTGGGCGGCGACGACGTCCTGCTCGGCGGCCCGGGCGCGGATACGCTGATCGGCGACGATCCGGTGGCGCTCGGCACCGCGACCGCCAGCGCGTTCGCGACCTTGCCGGCGAGTGGCCAGGAGCTGGCGCTCACGCTGACCACGCCGGCCAGCGCCGGCGGCAGCGAGGTCGATCTGTCCGGCCTGATCACGCTCGGCAGCCACTTCGGCGCGGCCTTCAACGTCGCGCTGGTGGTCGACGTGTCCGGCAGCATGGCGGCGGACTTCATCGGGCAGAGCGAGATCGGCGACGTCAACGGCGACGGCCTCGCCAACACCCGTCTCGACGCGATGATCACCGGCCTGGAAGGCCTGGTCCAGGGGCTGGACGCGTCCGGCTTCGGCCACTCGGTCGAGGTCGGCCTGATCCCGTTCGGCACCGACGCCACGCTCGCCGCGACCCTTGCCGCGAGCGCCGATCTCGATGGCGACGGCACCCTCGATCTCAGCCAGCTCCTGCGCACGCTCCAGCTCGACGGCGGCACCGACTACGGCCGGGCGTTCGACGCCACGGTCGGTTTCTTCGACGGTCAGCCGGCGGCGACCAACCTGGTCTATTTCGTCTCCGACGGGCGCGGCTTCGGCGATTTCCAGCACGATCTGGCACTGCTGGCCGACCCCGACGGGCTCGATGCCACGATCGCCGCCTTCGGCATCGGCGCCGACGTCAGCCTCGAGCAGCTCGGGCAGATCGACAGCGCCGGCGCGCCCGCCCTGGTCACGACGCCCGAGGAGCTGGCCGCGGCCCTGCCGGCGGCGCCACTGCCGGCGGCGGCGATCGCCCAAATCGACGTCCTGCTCGACGGCACGCCGGTCCAGACGCTGGGGCCGGACGACCTGCAGCCGACGCCGCTCGGTCTCGCCTATCACACCACGATCGGCGGCCTGACGACCGACAGCGGCGCCGCCAACGCGATCGAGGTGCTGATGACCCCGACCGGCGATCCCGGGGTCACGCTGACGGTGCAGCAGGAGATCCTGGGCGCGGGCAGCGGCGCCGACCGCCTGATCGGCGGCCCGGGGCCGGACGTGCTGGTCGGCGGCGGCGGACCGGATGCTTTCGTGTTCCAGAGCGCGGACGACGGGGTCGACCGGATCCTCGACTTCGACGCCCGCGCCGGCGATTTTCTGGACCTCAGCGAGGTGCTGCGTGGGGCCGGGCCGGCCGCGCTCGACGAGCAGGTGATCCTGTCGGCGGTCGACGCCGATGGCGACTGGCCGTGCCGACGACATTCAGCTCGCGGTCGATCCCGACGGCGCCGGTCCTGGCGCGCCCGCCGTGCTCGCGGTGCTGGTCGATCCGGTCGGTCTCGTGGCCGGCGTGAGCGCCCAGGACCTCGTCGACGCCGGCACCGTCGTGGCCTGAGGCCCGAGCTACAGGTCGACCACGACCCGGCCCCGGACCTGGCCGCGGACAATCTCGCCGGCGAGGCGGGGCAGATCCGCGAGCGTCGCCGGCTGGATCATGCCTTCGAGCAGGCGGAGATCGAGGTCCCGCGCCAGGCGCTGCCAGGCGGCCCGGCGGGGCGCCGCCGGCTGGTAGACCGAAATCGATCCCGAGCAGGTTGACGCCCCGCAACAGGAACGGGATCACCGTGGTCCTGAGCTCGCTGCCGCCGGCGAGGCCGACCGCGGCGACCGAGCAGCGGTACTTCATCTGGCCGAGCACGCGGGCGAGCGTCGTGCCGCCGACCGCGTCGATGCAGCCGACGAAGCGCTCGGATTCCAGCGGCCGCGGCGATGGCTCGGCGAGCTCGGCCCGGTCGATGATGTCGCTCGCCCCGAGCGAGCGCAGATAGTCGTGGCTCGCGGGCCGGCCGGTCGAGGCGGTCACCCGATGGCCGAGCCTGGCGAGCAGCGCGATTGCGACCGAGCCGACGCCGCCGGCACCGCCGGTCACCAGCACCTCGCCGGCTGCGGGCACGAGCCCATGGTTCTCGAGCGCGATGACCGCGAGCATCGCGGTCAGGCCGGCGGTGCCGACCGCCATCGCGTGCCGGGTCGTCCAGCCGGCCGGCAGCGGCACCAGCCAGTCGCCCTTGAGCCGCGCCCGCTCGGCGTAGCCGCCCCAGTGACGCTCGCCGACCCCCCAGCCGGTCAGGATCACGGCATCGCCCGGCCGCCAGTCCGCGTGCCGGCTCTCGACCACCCGGCCGGCGAGATCGACGCCTGGAATGTGGGGAAAGCTCCTCACCAGCGGCGCCTTGTTCAGGATGATCAGGCCGTCCTTGTAGTTCAGGGTCGAGTGCTCGACCGCGACCGTGACGTCGCCCTCGGGCAGGCTGGCCTCCTCCAGCTGCTCGACCGCAGCGGTGACCCGGTCGTCCGCCTTGCTCAGCACCAGCGCCTTGAACATCGTTGTCTCCCCGTCTCGTCGTTAGTTGGGCGAGGCTGGCTACAGGGTCAAGCTGAGCGCGGCCCTGGCGGCCGCCGCCACCTCGTCCGCCTGGTCGGAGCTGTCCAGAGTGCGCCAGCCGACCCGCCCGGGGTCGACCTCGAGCTGCGCCTGGACCACCCTCGCGGTGGCATCCGAGGCATCGCCCCGACGCGCCTCGACCCGGCGCGCCAGGACTGCGGCCGGCGCGGTCAGCCAGAGCCCGTCGAACGCCACGCCCGCCGCGCGCGCGACCTGCTCGACCCGGGCGCGGTCCTGGCGAGCGAGGAACACGGCATCGACGATCACCGCCTGGCCGGCGGCGAGCAGCTCGCCCGCGCGCGTCATCAGAGTCCGGTAGACCCGGCGCGAGACGCGCTCGTTGTAGGCCTTGGGCCCGAGCCGCTCGGTCGGCGCGACGCCGCAGAGTTTCTTGCGAACGACGTCGCTGCGCAGCAGAACGGCGCCTGGCGCCCGGCCGAGCGCCGGGGCGAGTGCCCGCGCAAGCGTCGATTTGCCGGTCCCGGAGACGCCGCCGATCGCGACCAGCCGCGCCGGCTCGGGTGCGAGGCATAGACGCGCCAGTGCCAGATAGGCGCGGGCCGCCTCGACCTCGCGCTGCCGCTCCGACGCTCCGTCCTCCAGGTCCGCCGCGAAGCCCTGGACCTTGGCCCGAAATCGCCGCCCGAACCGACAAAAACAGGGGCAGCAGAGCGACCCCGCCATCGTCCCAGCTGGCGTCGAGATAGCCGCTGAGCAGACGCTGGGCCTGCGCCCGCAGGTCGCGATGGCAGAGGTCCATGAGCAGGAAGGCGAGGTCGTAGAAGGTGTCGATCGTGGCCAGCGCCGGGTCGAACTCGAGGCAGTCGAACAGCACCGGGCGGCCGTCCAGCTGCACGATGTTGCCGAGATGCAGGTCGCCGTGGCAGTGGCGGACGAAGCCCGCGCGCCGCCGCTGCTCGAGCAGCTCGCGCTGGCGCTCGAGCAGGGTGCTGGTGCGCTCGTTCAGCTCCTCGACCAGGGCGGGCTCGAAGATCCGGCCGGCGAGCGATCGGAGGTCCAGGGCATTGCCGTCGATCACCTGGCGCATGCCGGCATGGCCGCCCTGGTCCGGTCGGCGCCCGGCCTGCTCGTGGAACCGGGCGACCTCGGCGGCGAGCGCATCGATCGTTGCGACCGCCAGCTCGCCGCGCTCTGCGATCCGGTCGAGCAGCGCCGCCTGGTCGAAGCGGCCCATCTCGAGCAGCCACTCGACCGGCCGGCCGCCGCCTTCGAGCGCGTAGCCGCCGTGCTCGGTCCGGTGCACGCCGACAAGGCGGCGATAGAGCATGGGCGCGGTCCGGCGATTGAGCTCGAGCTCGGCCTCGAGGGCGCGGCGCCGCTTGGCCGGACTGGAAAAATCGAGAAAGCTGTAGCGGACCGGGCGCTTCATCTTGTAGGCGCGCTCGCCGACCAGGAAGATCACCGCCGCGTGCGTCGTGACGCGCTCGACCTCGGCATCCGGCAGGCCGTAGGCCGAGCCCTGGCTCAGGGCGTCGACCAGCGCGTGCCCGGCGTCTGGCGTGGTCCCGGCAGGCAGCGCCCGATCCCTCAGTGGGCGATCAGCACGGGCAGATCGTAGTGGCCGAGCACGTGCAACGTCGCGCCGCCGAAGATCAGCTCGCGCATCCGGCTGTGGCCGTAGCCGCCCATGACCAGGAGGTCGGCGCCGAGCTCCTTGGTCCTGGCGAGCAGGGCGGCGCCGACGCTGGTCTCGGGATAGAGCGCATGCCGATCGCAGACGATGCCGTGCCAGCCGAGATAGTCGGCCAGCGCCTGACCGGTCTCGACCTCGGTGTGGGTGCCGGCCGCGGTCACGATGTGCACCTGCTCGGCGTTCTCCAGGAGCGGCATCGCGCCGGCGACCGCGCGCGCCGCTTCGGCGCTGCCGTTCCAGGCAATCGCGATGGTCTGGCCGATCGGGCCGGCGCCGGTCTCCGGCACCAGCAGGACCGGCCGCGCGCCCCGCATCAACGCAGCCTCGAAGGCCCGCTGCGGGGGGTCGCCGCCCCCCGATCCGATGCCGGCGAACACGAGCAGATCGGCCAGGCGACCGTGCTCGGGGATGACCACGTCGTCGGCGCCGATCACCTCGCGCCAGCGGCTGGTGAGGGTATCGGTCCCGGTCGACTGGTCGGCGAGCGCCGCGTCCGCGGCGGCGCGGGCGGCATCGAACGCCTCCTTGGCGCGCCTGGCGTACGCGTCCCACCTGACGGTGGTCGCTTTGGTCACGGTCGCCAGGATCTCCGGCGAGCCGGTGCCCTCGAGGTCGGCGATCGCATCGAGCGGATCCGGGCGGACGAACAGCGCCTCGATATGCGCCCGAAACGGTCGCGCGATCGTGTAGGCGGCCGCCAGCGCCGCCTCGTAGTCGTCGTTGCCGCCGAGCGGCACCAGGATCACGCGCATGGCTGCGACAGGCTCCCCGAGACTGATGGCGACGCCCTCCGGCGCGCGGCCGCCCCCGCCGGCGGCGGCGATGATGCACGAGCCGCGGCCAGATTGCACGATTTGGTTCGGGCGGCGATTGATCGGGGTCAACGCCGGAGCGCCGCGTCAAGCCCATGGTCGGAGCCTGCACCACGGGGCCCGGCGTCGGCTTGGTCGGCGTCCTTTTGGCCGGGAGAGGAGCGATGCTCACCTTCGAAGACTGTCTGGCGCTCTGCGAGCTGACCGAGGCGGAGGTCGCCGCGGTCGCCGAGCACGAGCATCTGCCGCAGCTGCTCGCGATCGAGATGGGCGGCCATCTGATCAAAGGTCCAGATGGCCAGCTGCTGATCCAGCACATGATCCTCGACGACATCCGGGCCGCGCAGCAGCGGGGCGATCTGATCCACGCCGCCCGGCTGAAGCAGACCTTGCGCCAGTTCATCGAGCAGCGTCACGCGAAGGCCAGGCTCGGCTAGCTTCGTCTTGTCGCCGGCTCCGCTTGATCCAGGTCAATGAGGTCGACCCGCGCCCGGGCGTCTACTGGTCGTGCCCGGGCAGACGCCTGCTGGCCGGCTTGAACGTGGGAAGCAGGGTGAAATGGAACGCATTCTGGTGGCCCTCGACGGTTCCGAGCCGAGCGACAAGGCGCTCGATCTGGCGGGCGACCTCGCCCGCGCGCAGGGCGCCGAGCTGGTGCTGCTGCACGTGGTCTCGGACCGGCCGCTGAGCGACGGCGAGCGCCACATGGCCGAGGTCGAGTATCTGGACGAGGTGCTGAGCGGCGTCGACGTCGACGGCGTGCTGCGCGCCCGGGGCGATCCGCGCGTGGTCGTGCAGCGGCTGCTCGCGCACTACGGCGACATCGCCCGCCGCCTGCGGGAGGCGATCGGCCATCGCCTGCTCGACCGGGCCCGCACGCGCGCCGGCGACAAGGGGGCGCGCACGGCCGCCAGTCTGCTCGAGGCCGGCGACCCGGCGCCGACGATCCTGCGGGTCGCCCGAGACCAGGGCGTCGGCACAATCGTCCTCGGCAGCCGCGGCCTCGGTGACGCCAAGGGCCTGCTGCTGGGCAGCGTCTCGCACAAGGTCGCGCACCTCGCGAGCTGCACCTGCGTCACGGTCAAATAGCGATGGCACTCTCCAGGATCCGCCTCGAGCTGGCGCGCACGCCCGAATTCCCCGAGGGCAGCGCCCGGCGCGGCTACGAGTTCACGGCACCGCTGGCCGCCGACGGCCATCTCGACCGCGACGGCTGGCGTCGACAGCGCGCCGCCTGCCGGGTGCGCCGCTTCTGGCCGGGCGAGGACGACGAGCACGGTCACCTGGTGCACCACCAGGGCGGCCAGTGGGCGTTTCTCTACGACGGCATGGCGGAGACCGACCAGGAGCCCATCTTCCGGTTCGACCGGCACCGCTTCGTGGTCGGGGAATACGTCGCGATCACTGAGCACGACGGCGTGCAGCGGACCTTCCGCGTGGTCCAGGTGGCGCCCTCGGAGGTCGCTTGAGGACCGAAGCGGTCACCATGGACGACAGAGCGGCAAGCACCGCGAAGGGAGCAGCATGAGCATCCGGATCATCCTCGCACCCGTGTTCGGCAGCGACGCCGACGTCGGCGCGTTGCGCGCCGGCCTCGGCGTGGCGCAGCGGTTTCAGGCCCATCTGAGCGCGCTGTTCGTGCGCATCGACCCGCTCGATGCCATCCCGATCGTCGGCGAGGGCGTGTCGCCCGCGATCATCGACCAGTTGACCGAGGCTGCAGCGGCCGAGATGGGCCGCCAGCGGGCCGCCGCCCGAACGGCCTTCGAGGCGGCCTGTGGGGCCGCTTCGGTGCCGGTCGCCGACAGCGCTCCAGGGCCGCGCGGCCCTTCGGCCGGCTGGCGGGAGGAGACCGGGCGTCGCGACGACCTCGTGCCGCGCCGCGCGCGGGCGAGCGATCTCGTGGTCTTCGGCAGCGCCGAGGCCGACGCCTCGCCCGACCTCGGAGCTGTGGTCGAGGCGACCTTGTTCGGCGCCGGACGCCCGCTCCTGCTGGTGCCGCCGGCACCGCCCGCGACCATCGGCGAGCGCGTCGCGATCGCCTGGAACGACGGCGCCGAGGCCGCCCGCGCGGTCGCCGGCGCCTTACCCTTCCTGGACGCCGCCAAGGCGGTGCGGGTGCTGACCGCCGAGACCCGGCGGATCGCGCCCGCGGTCGCGGACGAGCTGGTCGGCTATCTGCGGTGGCGGGGCATCGCCGCCGAGCGCCAGCCGGTCGTCGCCACCGACGAGCCGGTCGCCGAAGCTCTGCTCCAGGCGGCGAGCGCGGCCGGCGCCGATCTGCTGGTGATGGGCGGCTATGGCCGGACCCGGCTCAGCGAGCTGGTGCTCGGCGGGGTCACGCGCCAGGTGCTGAGCCACCCGAGCCTGCCGGTCCTGATGGCCCACTGAGGCCGTTCTGCAGACACGGCTGGCGCCGACTGCCGGTCAGCAGGACTGCTCTTTGGGCGTGCACTCGTTGATCTCGAACTCCTCGAGCTCGTTTTGCTGGATCGCATCGAAGGTGCGGCCGTCCTCGCAATGCGCCTTCGCGATCACGACCTGCTGGCCGTTGACCATGCGCTCGATCACGCCGCTATAGAAGGCGACCTGACACTCGTGGTCCCAGCGCAGCTGTGCCGCGAGGTCGTCCTGCCAGCTGGCGAGCGCGGGCGTGGCGAGCGCGACCAGGATTCCGGCCGGCCAGAGCGGCCAC
This sequence comes from uncultured Alphaproteobacteria bacterium, assembly GCA_963757395.1. Lineage (GTDB taxonomy): Bacteria > Pseudomonadota > Alphaproteobacteria > Geminicoccales > Geminicoccaceae > DATAOG01. The sequence continues at coordinate 285,864 of CAVWRK010000011.1, read as the reverse complement.
GTGGCCCGAAGCGGTCTGCAAGCGAGATCGAGCAGCTGGCGGGCGGTGCGCATCGGTGGGGCTCCCGTGTTGTGGGCGCCTGGAAGCTAGTCGGGTTGCCAACCGGGCAACCTTGATCCAGATCAAGGCCGGTGCCGGACGGCGCAGGCTGTATGCCGCCTCCGGCGCGCCCGTTGGCCGTCGATCACGCGTTGGGGAGTGCCTGTGGAGCGACCTTCCGTTGTCAGCGCCGCTCGAGGGAGCTTGGTGCCGCTCGGCGTGCTGCCGAACCCTCAGGACGCCTATCCGCCGGCGCAGGTCGCGCGGCTGGTCGAGCAGATCGGCGTCAAGAAGGCGAGCTTGCCGGCGCTCCAGACCCTGGCGCTCGGCGTGCTCGCGGGCGCCTTCATCGCGCTCGGCGCGATGTATTTCACGCTGGTCATGACCGGCAGCGGGGCCGGCCTCGGACCCTCGCGCCTGCTCGGCGGCCTCGCCTTCTCGCTCGGCCTGATCCTGGTCGTGGTCGGCGGCGCCGAGCTGTTCACCGGCAACAGCCTGATCGTCATGGCCTGGGCCGAGGGCAAGGTCACGAGCCGCCAGCTGGCGCGCAACTGGGCCCTGGTCTACGTCGCCAACCTCGCGGGCGCGCTTGGCAGCGCGCTGATGATGTCCTGGTCCGGCGCGCTTGCGCTCGGCGACGGCGCGGTCGCCGAGACCGCGGTTCGAATCGCCGAGGCCAAGGTGGCACTCGGCTTCGGCCAGGCGTTCTGGCGCGGCGTGCTCTGCAACGTCCTGGTCTGCCTCGCGGTCTGGCTCTGCTTTGCCGCCCACGACGTGACCGGCAAGATCCTGGCGATCGTCTTTCCGATCTCGGCCTTTGTCGCGCTTGGCTTCGAGCACTCGGTCGCCAATATGTATCTGATCCCGATCGGCTGGCTGGCCGGCGCCAAGACGGTCACGCTCGGCGGCTTGATCGGCAACCTCGTGCCGGTGACGCTCGGCAACATCGTGGGCGGCGGGGTGTTCGTGGCGGCGGTCTACTGGCTGATCTACCTGCGCGCCGCACAGGAGCCGGAGCGCAGCCCGTGCAGACCAGCGACAGGGAGGGCGGAATGATCGAGGTGATGCGGGAGCTGCCGGACAACGTGCTCGGTCTGTCGGCGATCGGCGAGGTCACGGGCCAGGACTACGAGCAGACGCTGATCCCGGCGATCGAGGAGCGGATCAGGCGCCACGGCAAAGTCCGTGTGCTCTACCATCTGGGGCCGGCGTTCACCGGCTACACCGTGGCGGCGATGTGGGACGACGCCAAGCTCGGCGTCACCCATCTGTTCGATTTCGAGAAGGTCGCGGTGGTGACCGATGTCGACTGGTGCCGGCATGCGGTCCGTCTGTTCGCGCCGCTGATCCCGTGCCCGGTCAAGCTGTTCGCCAACGCCGAGCTGGCCGCGGCCACGGACTGGGTCAAGACCTGAGCCGCTGGCCGCAGACCTCAGGGTGCCACGACTGGCACGGCATGGAGAAGCTGCCTCGCCCTGCGCCGCAGCGCCCGATCGAAGGTCACGAAGCTGTCGGCGCGGCCGCTCGAGGCGAGGTGCAAGGCGTCGGCGAAATCCTGGCCCTGACCATACCAGTCGAGCGCCCGCGCGACCGCCTGCCGGTCCTCGATCTCGATGCCGGGCAGGCCGAGCAACCGGGTTAGGCCGTCATCGATCGCCGGCCGCTCGAACCGATAGAGGCTGCGGAGCACCCACTCGGTCTCGAGCACGACGGTCTTGAGCAGGAGCACGGCGCCGCTGCGCAAGATCGCCTCGGCGCGGTCGGTCTGCGCGATGTCGTCCTCGACCAGGTAGCGAACGAGGATGTTGGTGTCGACCGCGATCACTTGCGCTGCCGCTCGAACTCCAGCCACATCCGGCGCGCCTCGTGCTCGATCGCCTCGTGCATCTCTTCGACGGTGTGCGGCGGGCCGTCATATTTGAGGCAGCCGCGTACCTCTTCGATCGTGGTCGGCGGGAACGGGTTGGCGGGCCGCAGGACCACGACGTCGCCCCGGTCCTCGACCTCGAGCTCGACCCCGGGCTGCCAGCCGTGCCGCTCCCGCACCGCCTTCGGGATGATCACCTGGCCCTTGCTCGACAGCCGCGTCCTGGTCATCGCTGCGATCCACCGGTAAGACCCGAGTAAGAAATGCCCATCCTGCGCCCGCGGGTCAACCCGGGTGGGTCGGCAGTCGCAGAGCGCGTCGGTAGCACATGCTCTTCCCGCCGCTCGATCAGCGTGCGATAGAGATGGCGCACGATCGGCGGGCGAGCGCGAAGGCGCCGACCTGATGGCCAAAGGGACCATAGCCGACGGCTCTCTCGACCGGTAGGACAGGCGGGCCATGACTTTCCTCTCGCGGCGACGCGCCGCTCTGCGCGCCGGGTGAAGCCCCTCGGCGGGCTGAGACCATGCGCGGCTACTCGATCGGCGCCCTGATCCGCCACGCCGTCTCCGGCCACCGCCGATGGCCGCGCGCCTGGCGCGACCCGGAGCCCAAGCCCGCCTACGACGTGGTCATCGTGGGCGGCGGCGGCCATGGCCTCGCGACCGCCTACTACCTCGCGAAGAACCATGGCATCACCAAGGTCGCGGTGCTCGAGAAGGGCTGGATCGGCTCCGGCAACACCGGCCGCAACACGACCATCCTCCGTTCCAACTACCTGCTGCCGGCGAACGCGCTCTTTTATGAGCATTCGCTCAAGCTCTGGGAGGGCTTGAGCCAGGAGCTCGGCTTCAACGTCATGTTCAGCCAGCGGGGCGTGCTCAACCTCGCCCATTCCAAGGCCCAGATGGACGCCTATGCGCGGCGCGGCAACGCGATGCGCCTGAACGGCATCGACGCCGAGCTGCTCGACCGCCGGCAGGTCCTGCGCCTCGTTCCCCTGCTCGACGGCGGCGAGACCGCGCGCTTTCCGATCGAGGGCGGGCTCTGGCAGGGGCGCGGTGGCACCGCCCGCCACGACGCGGTCGCCTGGGGTTTCGCCCGCGCCGCCGATGGTCTGGGGGTCGACATCGTCCAGAACTGCGAGGTCACCGGCTTCGAGCGCGCGGGCGAGCGGATCACCGGCGTCCTGACCAGCCGCGGTCCGATCGCCGCCGGCAAGGTCGGGATCGCGGTCGCCGGCCACAGCGGGCAGGTCGCAGCGCTCGCGGGCCTGCGGCTGCCGATCGAGAGCCACCTGCTCCAGGCCTGCGTCTCGGAGCCGCTCAAGCCCGTTATCGACACGGTCGTGACCTTCGGTGCCGGCCATTTCTACGTCAGCCAGTCAGACAAGGGCGGGCTGGTGTTCGGCGGCAATCTCGACGGCTACAATTCCTACGCGCAGCGCGGCAATCTGCCGATGATCGAGGAGATCGTGAGCTCGGGCATCGCGATGATGCCCTGCCTGTCGCGCCTGCGCCTGGTGCGTCATTGGGCGGGCGTCATGGACATGACCATGGACGGCAGCCCGATCATCGCGAAGACGCCGCTCGATGGTCTCTATCTGAATGGCGGCTGGTGCTACGGCGGCTTCAAGGCGACGCCCGGCTCCGGCTGGGTGTTCGCCCACACGATCGCCAGCGACGCGCCGCATCCCTTGAACCAGGCGTTCTCGCTCGAGCGCTTCGAGACCGGCGCCGTGCTCGACGAGGAGGGCGCCGGGCCGACCCCCGGCTGGCACTGAGGGCCGCATGCACATGATGGCCATGGCGCGATGCTGATCCCCTGCCCGTTCTGCGGCCCGCGCGAGCACGCAGAGTTCGCTTATGGCGGCGACGCCACGGTCCGCCGGCCACGGCAGGCCGAGCCCGCCTGGGGGCTGGTCTGGCAGGCCTATGTCTACGAGCGCGCCAATCCGCGCGGCCCTCACCAGGAATACTGGCAGCACGCGCTCGGCTGCCGGCAATGGCTGGTGGTCGCGCGCGACACGGCGACCCACGAGGTCCTGGACAGCGCGCTCGCGGAGACCAGCCCCGGGCAGACGAACGGATGAGCCAGCCGTTTCGCCTGGTCGACGGCGGCCTGATCGACCGCAGCCAGATCCTCCGCTTCCGTTTCGACGGCCGCAGCCTCGAGGGTCATGCGGGCGACAGCCTGGCGTCGGCGCTGCTCGCGAACGGCGTCCGGCTGGTCGGCCGAAGCTTCAAGTACCATCGTCCGCGCGGCATCCTCTCGGCCGGCTCCGAGGAGCCGAACGCGCTCGTCCGCCTCGGCGAGGGCGCCGCCGCGGAGCCCAACTGCCGGGCGACCATGGCCGAGCTGCGGGGCGGTCTGATCGCCACCAGCCAGAACCGCTGGCCCAGGCTCTCGTTCGACCTCCTGGCGCTGAATGGCCTTTTCAGCCCGATCTTCCCGGCCGGGTTCTACTACAAGACCTTCAAATGGCCGGCGGTCTTCTGGACCCAGGTCTACGAGCGCCTGATCCGGCGCGCCGCCGGCCTGGGCGAGGCGCCGCTCCAGCCCGACCCCGATCGCTACGACAAGCGCCACGCCCATTGCGACGTCCTGGTGGTCGGCGGCGGACCGGCGGGCCTCGCGGCCGCGCTCGCGGCCGGGCGCGCCGGCGCGCGGGTGATCCTGGCCGACGAGCAGCTCCGCTTCGGCGGCCGTCTGCTCGCCGAGCGGCTGGAGATCGAGCGCGCGCCGGCGCTCGACTGGGCCCTGCGCACGGAGGCCGAGCTCTCGAGCCTGCCCGGGGCGACCCTCCTGCCGCGGACCACGGCGTTCGGCTACTACGACCACAATCTGATCGCCCTGTTCGAGGACGTGCCGGGTTCGGGCGACCCGCGCCAGCGGCTGTGGACCATCCGGGCGAGCGAGGTGGTGCTCGCGACCGGGGCGATCGAGCGACCGATCGCCTTTGCCGACAACGACCGGCCGGGGGTCATGCTGGCGGGCGCCGTCCGCAGCTACGTGAACCGATATGCGGTCGCGCCGGGGGACCGCGCCGTCGTCTTCACGACTGGCGACGGCGCCTGGCGGACGGCGCTCGACCTGGTCGCCGCCGGGGTCGAGGTGGCCGCGGTGGTCGATGCCCGCGCCACGCCGAACCACCCGCTGGCGCAGGCGCTGCGCATGGCCGGCGTCGACACCCTCGCCGGTCACGTGGTCACCCGGGCGCTCGGCGCGACGCAGCTCGCGGCGGTCGAGGTCATGCGTCTCGACGCGGGCGGCCTGACCGGCGCGCCGCGCCGGATCGATTGCGACCTGCTCGCGGTCTCGGGTGGCTGGCAGCCTGCGGTCCATCTCCACAGCCAGACCGGCGCCCGGCCGATCTACGACCCGGAGCTCAACGCGTTCCGCCCGGGCGAGTCGCGCCAGCGGGAGCGGTCCGCGGGCGCCGCCGCCGGCCATTTCACGCTCGACGCCTGTCTCGAGACCGGCTTCCTGGCCGGCGCCGCCGCGGCAGCTGCGAGCGGCCATGGCGACGGCACGCCACCGCCGGCACCCGCCTGCGCGCCCGAGCCCGCGCGCCCGGGACCCGATCTCTGGGCGGTGCCGGCCGCCGGCGCGCGCGGCAAGACGTTCGTCGACTTCCAGAACGACGTCACGGTCGAGGACGTGGCGCTCGCCCATCGCGAGGGCTACCGCTCGGTCGAGCACCTCAAGCGCTACACGACGCTCGGCATGGGCACCGATCAGGGCAAGACCGGCAATCTTGTCGGCCTCGCCCTGATGGCCGGGCTCGAGGGCCAGCCGATCGAAAGCGTCGGCACGACCACGTTTCGCCCACCCTATGTGCCGGTGACGCTGGGCGCGCTCGCCGGCGCCGAGGTCGGCGCCCACTTCCGCCCGCTGCGTCTGGTGCCGATGCACGACTGGCACGTCGCCGCCGGTGCCGAGTTCGTCGATGCCGGGCTCTGGCGGCGGCCCCGCTACTATCCGCGGCCGGGCGAGACCCTGCTGGCCGCGACGCTGCGCGAAGCGCGCGCGGTCCGCGAGAGCGCCGGCCTGGTCGATGTCTCGCCGCTCGGCAAGATCGATGTCCAGGGCCCCGATGCCGCCGAATTCCTCGACCGCCTCTACTGCAACCCGCTCAAACGGCTCGCGGTCGGCAAGGCGCGCTACAGCCTGATGCTGCGCGAGGACGGCATGGTGTTCGACGACGGCACCGTCTCGCGCCTCGGCGAGACCACCTACTACGTCACCACGACCACCGCCAATGCCGCCAAGGTCATGGCGCACATGGAGTTCCACCGCCAGGCGGTCTGGCCGGAGCTCGCGGTCGAGGTCACCAGCATCACCGATCAATGGGCCGGGATGGCGCTCGCGGGGCCACACAGCCGGGCGATTCTGGCGCGTGCGGTCGACGGCAGCGACGTCAGCGACCCGGCGCTGCCGTTCATGGGCGTCATGCCTGCGACCATCGGCGGCTGCCCGGTGCGCCTGTTCCGGATCAGCTTCTCGGGCGAGCTCGCCTACGAGATCCATACGCCCGCGGACTACGGCATGCGGGTCTGGCAGGCGGTGTTCGAGGCCGGTGCCAGTGCCGGCATCGTCGCCTACGGCACCGAGGCGATGGGCACGCTCAGGATCGAGAAGGGCCATGTCGCCGGCGCCGAGCTCGACGGCCGGACCACGCCCGCAGATCTCGGCCTCGGGCGCATGGCGAGCCGCAACAAGGACTACGTCGGCCGCGCCGCGCTCGAGCGGCCGGCGCTCGCCGATCCGGGCCGGCCGCGCCTGGTCGGCCTGGTCGCCAAGGACGGCCGCTCGCCGATCCGGAGCGGCGCCCAGATCGTCGCCGATCCGGCAGCCAAGCCACCGGTCGCGATGCTCGGCCACGTCACCTCGGCCGACTTCAGCCCGACGCTCGAGCAGCCGATCGCGCTCGCGCTGGTCGCGGGCGGCTCCGAGCGCAAGGGCGAGACGCTCCACGCCGCCTATCCGCTGCGCGGCGAGGCGACCGAGGTGATCGTCACCGACCCGGCGTTCGTCGACCCCGAAGGACGCCGGCTCCATGGCTGACCCCGGGAGCCCGCTGCCGCGGCCGTCGGTGCTCGGCGATCTGCTGGCGCCGCGCCGGCTCGGGCCGGGCGCCGAAGAGCCGGCGGTCCGGCTTTGCGAGCGGTCCGCGCGCGTGCTCTGGCAGCTCGCCGCCTGGCGCCCGGGCGATGTCGGATCGCTGGGCACGATCGTCGCCGAGCATCTGCACCTGACCCTGCCCAAGGCTCCGGCAGCCGCAGCCAGCCAACGCGGCGTCGTCGCGTTTCAGATCGCACCACGCCGCTGGTGGCTCGTGGCGCCTACGGCCGGGCGCGAGCTCGACGCGGCGCTCGCCGACGCTCTGGCCCGGCGCGCGGCGCTGACCGATCTCAGCCACGCCCGCACCGTGCTCCGCCTCGGCGGGCCCGCCAGCCGGAGCACGCTCGAGAAGCTCTGCCGGATCGACCTGCATCCGCGCGCCTTCCCCCCCGGGCGCGCCCTGCAAACCCCGCTCGGCCAGGTCGCGGCGCTGATCCATGCAGTTGACGACGCCCCGACCTTCGACCTCTACCTGCCCCGCTCGCTCGCCCGCAGCGCCGCCGTCAGCCTGATCGAAGCCGCCACCGAATTCGGCCTCGCGCTCGGCGTCTGAGCCGCGTGCCTCCCGGGAGCTGTTGGCGGCGGCTCGGCCGGCTACGGCTTTGGAGGCCCCGTTGGCCGCATCGCTGCCACGGTGTCGGCGAGCGTCGGCACCTTGTTCATGACGATGTCCCACAGGATCTCGACATCGATGCCGAAATAGGCGTAAATCAATCGCGGAGGCCGGCGATTTTTCGCCAGTCGACCTCCTGACGACGTTCTCTCCACTCGGTCGGCAGGCGTTTTCACGGCCTCGCCGATCACTTCGAGATTGCGCGCCCCAGCATCGACTGTCCTGGGATCCGATGCGAACTCGGCAAAGGTCATGCCGCTCGTATAGGCGACAATTCTGCGACAGCTTTCGCGGATGTCGTCGAGGTATAGGGTCGGATCACGTGACAACGAGCTCGCCGGCGATCCGTGAGCGCAAGCCAGGCTTGAGGGCCTTTTCAGTGACGAGGTCGACGCGCCGCCCGAGAAGATCTTCGAGGAAGAACTTCAGGTCCATGTAGCCATCGAAGGTGGCCGGTCCCGCGAACTCGACCAACATGTCGATGTCACTTGCCATCGCCATCCCGCTGCGGGCCGCGGAGCCGAAGAGGGCGAGCGAGGCGACCCCCAACCGCGCCAGCTCATGTCGACGGACGCTAAGTCGGTCGAGAATCTGCTTGGCGATTCGCGGCTGGGGAGATCGTAGACATCGCTGTCACTCGATGGTCCTCACGCCATCCTATATGGGATCACTTGCGTCGAACAAACCGTTGCTCCGGCGGCGGGTGTGGTCGCGCGCGACGCCGGCATGACCGCGAAGGCCCGGGTCGAGCGCCTCGTCGTCACGAGTTGAACGAGTGGACCGGATCAGGCGCTGTGCGCGCGCTCGCGGAGCGCGTGGCCGGCCAGCGTGCGGCCGAGGTCCCAGACCCCGGCGAGGTCCTGGCTGTCGCGCACCACCTGCTCGAACGCCTGCTCGATCCAGAGCCGGTCGTCGTCGCCGATCACGAACGGCGGCAGGAGCTTGATCACCGGCATGGCGTGGCCCGCGACCTGGGCCAGGATGTGGTGGCGGGCGAGCAGCGGGATCAGCAGCAGCTGGCAGAAGAGGCCCTTGCTCGCCTGCTCGACCAGGGCGTAGGCGGCCTTGAGCTTGAGGCTCTTGGGCGAGCCGACCTCGATCGCGATCATCAGGCCGAGGCCGCGTATTTCCTTGACCAGCTCGGTGCCGCCGAGCCGCCCGCGGAGGCCCTGGATCAGCCGTTCGCCCTGCTCGGCCGCGCGCTCGATCAGCCTCTCCTCGTCCATCGCGGCGAGCGTCGCGAGCCCGGCCGCCATGGCGAGGTCGTTCTTGGAAAAGGTCGAGCCGTGCACGAAGGCGCGCTCCATGCGATCGAACACGCGCTCGAAGACGTGGCCCCGCATCAGGACCGCGCCGACCGGCACGAAGCCGCCCGAGAGCGACTTTGCGAGCAGCACGAGGTCGGGCTCGACGCCGAAGTGCTCAGACGCGAGAAAACGGCCGGTGCGGCCCATGCCGCACTGGATCTCGTCGGCGACCAGCAGCGTCTTGTGGCGCCGGCAGAGTGCTGCGGCTTCGGCGAGGTAGCCGTCGGCGGGCAGGTTGACGCCCTTGCCCTGGACCGGCTCGACGATGAAAGCCGGCAACGTCGTTGCCGGCGAGCGCCCGCGCCAGCGCGCCCGGATCGTTGAACGGCACGCTCGCGCAATCGCCCAGGAACGGGCCGAAACGCTCGCGGAACGGCTGATCGCCGCACAGCGACAAGGCCCCGTAACTGAGGCCATGGAAGGCGTGCTCGCAATGGAGGATCTTCGAGCGCCCGGTCGCGGCGCGGGCGAACTTGATCGCCGCCTCGACCGCCTCGGTGCCCGAGTTGCAGAAGAACGCCTTGTCGAGCCAGGGCATGCGCTGGAGCAGGCCCTCGGCGAGCAGACCCGCGAGCAGCGACACGTCGAACTGCACGAGCCCGGCGAGTTTTCCATGCAAGACCTGCTCGAGCGCGCGGATCACGGTCGGATGGTTGCGCCCGAGCGCGAACACGCCAAAGCCGCTCAAGAGGTCCAGGTAACGCTCGCCGGTCGCATCGAACAGATACGGCCCCTCGGCGCGCACATAGTCGACATCGAAGCCCAGCGTACGCAGCACGCGCAACGCCTGCGGGTTCAGATGCCGCTCGAACAGCGCGAACTTCTCAGCCCGGCGCTGGTCCAGCAGGGACTGCAGATCGAAGCTCACCGCATCCCCTCCCCTGGACCGGTCGCCCGAAGGCGGTTGCAGCTGCCCGGGGCAGACTGGCTGGGGCGGCAGGATTCGAACCTGCGAATGCCGGATCCAAAGTCCGGTGCCTTACCGCTTGGCGACGCCCCAACGCGCGCCCGGAAGATAAGCCGACTGGGAAGACCAGGCAACTCTCGGGCGGGCGATCGCTCAGCCGGGCGGGTGGACCCGGACCGGGCTGCCGGGGGCGAGCCCGAAGTGGGCCGCGGCGCTGGCCGCCGTTGACGCCGATCTCGGCGAGGCCGTTGGCGTTGGCGTACCAGAGTGGCTCGCCCGCCGGCACCTCGCCGAACGTGTGGGCCTGGCGAAGGCGGCGGTCGGCGACCTCGAGCTCGGTCCCGGGCGCGAGGCTCGCGGCGCGCAGGCCCGTCATGGCGTTGCCGAAGTGGTCGATGTAGGCGATCTCGGCAAGGTCGTCCGGCCAGTCGGGGTGGCGGGTCGGCAAAGCTTCGAGTCCGGGCGGTGGCTCGCCCTGGGCCAGGCGGGCTGCGACCGGCGCGAACAGGTCGCGGCCATGGAAGGTCGCCGACAGCACCGCCGGCCGCCAGGTGATGCTGGAGCAGCGGGCCTTTCGGGCGCGCCGCAGCACGAGCTCGAACAGGCCGTTGTCGGGCCCGACGAAATGCCGGCCGTCGGCCTCGACCACGAGTGCTGCGCGCGCGCCGCCGACGCCCGGATCGACGACTGCCAGGATCACGTCGCCCGGCTCGAACCAGAGGGCGTAGGCGGCGAGCAGATAGGCCGAAAGCTTTGGCGCGAAGGCCGGCAGATCGGCGAACAGGTCGACCACCGGCACCGCCGGCGCGTTGCGCGCGAGCACCGCCTTGACCTGCCCGATGTACGGGCCCGCGGGGCCGAAGTCGGTGCACAGCACGATCATGACGGCGCCACCAGGCTGCAGGCGACCCACCAGTCGGGTCGGGCCCGCCCGAGCGCTGTCGCCGCGGCCTCGAGCGCTGCCTGGTCCGCGAACAGACCGAAGCAGGTGGCGCCGCTCCCGGACATGCGCGCGAGCTCGCAGCCGGGCTGGGCCGCGAGCGCCGCGAGCGCCACCCCGATCGCCGGCTCCAGGCGGCGCGCGGACGCCTCCAGGTGATTGGCGCGCGCCCGCAGCCAGGCGAGCAGCGCCGCCCGGCCCCGCGGCGGCGGGCCCTGCTCCCCGATCGGTGGCGGCAGCGGACCCAGCCCCTCGAACACCGGCGCCGTCGCGAGCGGCCGGTTGGGGTTGACCAGCAGCAGGCAGAGCGGCGGCAGGCCGTCCAGCCACTCGAGCCGCTCGCCGATGCCCTGCATGCGGGCCGGGCGGGCGCCGAGGCAGACCGGCACATCGGCGCCGAGATCGCGGGCGAGCGGCATCAGATCGCCTTCCTCGAGGCCCAGCCGCCAGAGCCGGTTCAGCCCGCGCAGAGTGGCAGCCGCGTCGCCCGAGCCACCGCCCAGGCCCGCGGCCACCGGCAGCGTCTTTTCCAGCCTGATATGCGCCGTCGCCGGGCGCCCGGCATGGCCGGCCAACCGGCGCGCCGCCCGCAGCACCAGGTTGTCCGGCTCGTCGGCCAGCGCCCCGGCGAACGGGCCGCCGAGCTCCAGGGTCAGACGGTCGGCGGGCTCGAACAGCAGGACGTCGACCGGCGGCCCGAAGACCACCAGGCTGTCGAGCTCGTGGTAACCGTCCGCTCGCCGGCCGGTGATGCAGAGATCGAGGTTGATCTTGGCCGGCGCGGCCTCTTCGATCAGCTCCATCGGTCGTTGCGGGCGCGAGGCCCCGCTATGAGCGGTTGCGCTCCCGCTCGGGCAGGCCGGAGCGCAGCTTCTGCTCGATGTCGGCGACCGCATCCTGGTCCGGGTTGAGGCTCAGCGCCCGCTTCCACTGGAAACGCGCCTCGCGCTCGCGCCCGACCCGCCAGTAGGCGTCGCCCAGATGATCGTTGATGGTCGGATCGCCGGGCTCGAGCTCGACGGCGCGCTCCAGCCGCTCGACCGCATTGTTGAACTCGCCGAGCCGGAAATACACCCAGCCCAGGCTGTCGACGATGTAGCCGTCGTTGGGCCGCAGCTCGACCGCCCGGTTGAGCATGCCCTTGGCCTGGTCGAGGTTCATGCCCTTGTCGACCCAGCTGTAGCCGAGATAGTTGAGCACGTAGGGCTGCTCGGGCTCGAGCACGAGGGCGTGCTGGAAATCGGCCTCGGCCTGCGGCCAGCGCTTGGTCCGCTCGTAGGCGATGCCGCGGGCGTAGAACAGGCTCCAGTCCTCGGGCTGGGGCGTCTTGATGCGCGCGATCGCCCGGCTGTAGGCGGCCTCGGCGCGGGCATACTCCTCGTCGCGGCGCGCCAGATCGGCGAGCTCGACCAGCGCCTCGGTGCGCTCCGGCTGGGCGTCCGCGAGCTGCTCGAGCAGCTGATAGGACTCGTCCTTGCGGTCGAGGGTGTGCAGCGTGCGCGCCATCCTGAGCTTGGCGGTATAGGCGAGCGGCGACGTGTCCTTGACCGCCTCGTAGGCGGCGATCGCGCCCTCGAGATTGTCCTGCTCGGCCAGGATGTCGGCGATCAGCAGCGCGGCCTCGGCCAGATCGGGCCGCAGGTACATCGCGAGCCGGGCGTAGACGATCGCGCGCGAGTTGCCGCGCTCCTGATGCAGGGCCTCGGCGATCCCGAGCAGGGCGTCCGCCATGCCGCCGGCGGCATCGGTGAACGGCGGCGGCGGCGAGCCGCCGGCCTCGAGGGTCGTCAGCAGGTCGACCAGCACCGGCAGCTCGCGGCCGTCGGCGGTCTGCTCACGGACCGCCTCGATCGCCTTGGCGCGCTCGCCGTGGCGGCTCAGGATGCTGGCATAGGCCTCGACGATCCGGACCGGTGCCGGGCCGTTGCCGGGCATCGCCTCGCCGAGCGCGGCCGCGGCGGCATCGAGCCGGCCGCCGAGATCGAGCAGCATGGCCTTGTGATAGCCGTTCAAGGGGCCGAGCGACTCGCCCTGGTCGAGGCGTGCGAGGGCATCGTCGGTGGCGGTCGGGCCGCCCTCGCCGAACACCGCCCAGGCGTCGAGGAACGGCGCGGTCAGGCCGGCGATGCCCTCGGCCCCCAGCCCCTTGAGCGGCGCGCGCGCGGCCTCGAACTTGCCGGCCCGGACCAGCTCGAGCGCCAGCATCAGGCGCGCCTCGTCGGCCCCGGCATCGCGTGCCGCCAGCTGCTTGGCCTGCTCGAGCGCGGCATCGTAGCGGCCACTCGCCAGGCTCAAGAGGAAGAGCTGGCGCAGCAGGTCGAGATTGTCCGGGTCGGCGGCCAGCGCGCGCCCGAAATAGTCCGCCGCCTCGGCCAACTGGCCGCTGTCGACCGCGAAGTTGCCGGCCAGATAGTCGCCGGGCGCGGTGTTGAAGTCGGTGTCCGGGACGACCGCGACGCCGGTGTCGGCGAGGCCGGCGAGCCCGGGATGGGTCGGCGAGCTCTGCGCCCCGCAGGCGACCACGGCGAGCGCGAGCAGAGCCCCGCCCAGCCGGGCGCGGTGGAGCAGGTGACGGGTCGAAGACAGCAGATCGGTCATGAACGCTTCCTGCGGCCGCCTGCCTCACGCCGACCGGGACGGCTCACCAGTCTTGACGGACGGCGCGTCGGCCGGCATGGAACACGCGGCCGCGCAACCCTGCCGGGGCCATCGGTGATCTCAGGAGCAGAGCGATGCTGCGTACCAAGAGCAAGAACGACCCCAGCGCCCGCGGTGCCGCCGACGAAGGCAAGACCTTCGACGGCAAGAAGGTCAAGCCGGTGTTGTACGTCGGCACGGCGGTTGGCCATGGCCGTTACATAGCGGCGCAGGATGAGGGCGGCAAGCTGATCATGGACCGAGACGGCAAGCCGATCGCGTTTCGCAACGTGTGAGGCCGCCGCCGGCCCGAGCGCCAGCCGCTCAACCCGGGGTGCGTGACAGCCGCCAGGCGGCGGCCATTCCAAGCGCGGCCAGGGGCAGGAACGCGGTGAACACCCAGAACGCGGCGGCCTCGACGGCGCCGGGCGCCGCCGTGGCGAGACCCGAGAGGTTGGCGATGATCCCGCTCGCGGCCGCGCCGAGCGCATAGCCCGGCATCTGCATGGTCGGCAGCGAGGCGGCGGCGCGCTCGCGCTCGCGCGCCGGCACGGTCTCGACCACGCGCCGCATGACGAAGGCCCAGCACATCCCGAACCCGGCGCCCTGCGCAATCGCCCAGGGCACCAGCGCCCGGACCGGCCCCCTCGGCATGGCCCAGGCGAAGCCCGCGATGCCGAGCGTGATGGTCGCCGCCCCGGCGCGGATCAGGGCCGGCTCGAGGCACGGCCGAGCGCCGGCGAACAGGATCGCGGCGAGCGTCCAGGCCATCGATTCGACCGCGATCATCAGGCCCGCCACCAGCGGCGGCGCGCCGAACAGGGCCTCCATCAGCAGCGGGCCGTAGACCGTGAATGACGCGGTCGCCACCGACAGGGCCAGGGTCATGACCAGGCCCTGCCCCCAGCTGGGGCGCTCGCCAGGCCTTTTTCACATTTCAAAAAACGGAAACTAGGCGCGCCATCGCCTTATTTCCGCAGCCTGCTCTAACGATCGCCGCGCGCGTGCCCGACGCCGCTGAACTCCGGTGCCTGCTTCAGGGGGGCCTTTCGACCGATCCCAACATTCCTCCAGGCGATCACCACCGTCAGCCCGCTCATCGGCCTCAATCACTCCAAAAGAGCCGGTTCTTCGAGGTGTCTGCGTGATGGGCTGGCGCGCAACGCGCGCCGGGCGTCGCGCGCACCGACGAGGAAGCGCTCGCGCGGAGGTGCCAAGCACCGGAAGGCCCGCCTGCGGCTCGATCCCTGGTCGAAGGCAGCGTAGCCGGCCGCGAGGCGGTCGGGCGCTGGCACGAAACGCCAGGGTCGCAAGGCGCCGGTCGCCGTTGACGCCGCGATCGGAAATCACGCCACGGCGTGCCGGGGGCGACCCTCGACCGCCGGCTCGCGACGCCGGCCGTGCCGATGGCCGCGCACCTCGAACAGATCGGCGAAGTCGCTCTGAAAGGTGAACGAAGCGACCAAGCCTACCAACGCCGCTCGGCATCGATCGACAAGCCTGTCTGGTAGCTCGCCTCACGAGCCGTCTGGTGCGGATCGGGGCGATCGCCCCGTGTCCCGACGCTTGCTGGCCGCGATCGATCGTCATGGTCGGTGCAAGGCCGGCGCTTGAATTAGCGGGTCGCCGTCACTTGGCGACGTCTGGTTAACGCAATGCGATAAAGTCTATCGCGCCACCTTCGAGAAAACGGATATTGCTTGGCGGGTCCGATTGCCCCAATCTCGCGCCGCTCAACGTCATTACCAAGAGGCCCCGGGTGCGATCCATCTGCTCGCAAGCGCGCAGCGTGCCGAACGTAGAGGTTTGGACAGCGCTGGAGGCGGCGCTTCTTCTCAAGAGGCCGATCGACGTGCTCGTCGCCGGCGTAGCCTTGGTCGCGTTCTGGCCGGCCCTGCTGCTGATTGCCCTGCTCATCAAGCTGGACAGCCCTGGTCCGGTGCTTTACCGCCAAGCCCGCCACGGCCGCAATGAGCGGGTGTTCACATTGGTCAAGTTCCGCACGCTGCGCGTCGAGACGTGCGCTCCCGCAGCGGGCCCGTTTCGACAGGTGACGCCCGACGACCCGCGGGTAACCCGGGTGGGACGCGTTCTGCGCTGGCTGTCGCTCGACGAGCTGCCGCAGCTCGTCAATGTGCTCCGCGGCGAGATGTCGATCGTCGGGCCGCGACCGCACCCGGTCGCTCTCAACGAGCAATACGCCACGACGATCGATGGTTATCTCAGCCGTCACCGGGTCAAGCCGGGGATCACCGGCTGGGCCCAGGTGAACGGTCTACGTGGCGAGACCAACACGGCTGACAAGATGGAGCGCCGGGTTCAGTACGATCTGCACTACATCGAGCACTGGTCACTCGGTTTTGACCTCCGCATCATGGCGCGCACGCTCCGGTTTGGCTTCATCCATAGCCAGGCGGAGTAGCCGGAGCGGAGAAGGACTGTGCAGCGCTCAGAATCCTTGGGAAGCGTGGACGGTCACCTTGATCGGCGCAGAAGCGCGAGGATCTCAGCATCATCGTGATAGGCCTTGGTTCCGATCACGACCGCAAGCAATGCGAGCACGCCGACGACTGGGGGGAGGGCGCGAAGCCAGACGTCCGGCGCGGCGATGAGGCCATGGACCACACCCATGCCGAGCCCCATGATCGACACGCCGACAGCAAGCGCCGTCGCGAGCGGCCTGGATAGCGGCCAGAATCCCATTGTCCACCGAACAAGCAGACAGCCACCACCTTGGAAGACGGTAAGGGCGATCGCGGTCGCGATGGCCGCGCCGAGCATGCCATGGCGTGGCACGAGCAGCGCGTTCAGCGCGAGGTTGATCAGGACCGCGGCCGACGCGTGCGCGAGCCAGAGCCGCTCGCGGCCGGTCATTACGAGCAATGCCCCGGCCGCGCCGCCGAGCAGGTAGAACAGCTGGCCCGCGATCAAAACGCGGGCAGGCTGAGTCGCAATGGCGAAGCCGGGGCCGTAGAGCAGGACCAGAATGAGATCGGCGAACTCCAAGGCCAAAAAGGCAGCGGGGGCTGCCAGATAAAGGCTCCACCGATAGAGGTTCTGATAGCTGTGCTTCAACTCACCGTGGCGAGACTCCCACGCAGCGGCCGCGGCGAACGGCGCCAGCACCGCGCTCAATGGCTGAAAAACGATGACCAACAGCATCGAGATCTGCGAGGCTGCATGATAGGCGCCGACTTCCGCTGCGGGCCGAAACGCTCCGACGAACAGGCGATCGCTCCAGAGCATCAGTACCAGGGTCGCGCTCATGGACAGAGCCGCGAGAGAGAACGGCAACAGACGATCCGGCTCCAAGGCGGTGACAGGTGGCGTGGTCAACTCGGCGCGATAGAGGCCCCACACCTGAACGAGCGCGACTGCCGTGATTGCGACGAAGGCGATCGACGTGGCCAGGGCCATGACGGGGGCCGACGACCCCGTGAGCCAGAGACCGAGCGCGGCCACCAGGATCAGAACGGGCAGACCCACTTCGACGGAAAGGATGGAGTGCCGCATGATGGTGGTCGCGCGGGTCGCGGCGGCGGCCACCTGCATGACGGGCGCGACGGCGAGCGCCGGCACAAAAGCAAGGAAGACGGGCGCGACGCCTGGCTTGCCGAAGATCCGTTCCGCGAGCGCCTCGGAGGTCAGGAGGAGCACTGCAGCCAGCACACCGCCGGCAAGGCCGCTGAGGCCGAGCGCGCGCGCGAGAATAGACCTGACCCGGGCGGGCTCCTTGTTGCGGTAGCGCGGCAGGTAACGGACGACGCCCTCGCTCAGCCCGAGATGCCCGATCGACTGGCCGAGCTGAAGGATCGTCCAGCCGAGTGCGTAGAGCCCGAAACCATCCAGGCCGAGCGCGCGTGCCATGACGGCGTGCGCCGCGATCTGACTCACTCGACCGGCGGCGAAACCGGCGAGAAATCCGAGGGAACTCAGCCCCTGGCGGGCGTCGCTCGATGGCGTCACCGGCGCATGCCCTCGGACTTCCATGCCAAATTCCTCGACCTCCCGGATAGGCGTGGCAGCGAACTCGATGCCATCCATCCGTGAAAGCGGCGTCTACCAACATTCCCGCCTTCGTAAGCATGGTCTTGCTCCGAGACGATCTGGTAAGCCCCCATGCGGACAACGTGACATCTCTAAACACGTTGACGATGAATGTCTCATCCTAGAACCACGACTATGAGGGAGTCCATGGTCCAGCGAGCCCTTCTGCAGGGAAACCGGCTACACGTCAAGGCGGCCGGAGATCTTTGGCCAATCAAACGAAATTTGTTAGGCATCCCAGTCAGTTCGACTAAATATCGGGAGGCAACGACCTGCATCCTCGGTGCCGCCACCCGCGGAACTTCAGCACTCGTGACGGCGCTCGCGGTGCACGGTTTGGTTCTCGCCAGCGAGGATCAAGCGTTGGGCGACATGCTCCGACGGTTCGATCTGGTCGCTCCCGATGGCCAACCCCTACGAATTGCCCTAAACTACCTCTACGGCTGCAACATGCGCGATCGGGTCTATGGGCCTCAACTAATGATCGAAATCTGTCGCGCGGCGGCCGAACATGGTCTTGGCATCTATCTATATGGATCAACTAGAGATACGTTGGATCGACTTGACGCTCGGTTGAGATCCAAATTCCCGCGCCTTGCCATCGTCGGGCGGCACCCCTCCGTGTTTCGCCCGCTGACGCCCTCGGAGGACGAGAAGTTGGTGGAGCGGATCAATTCAAGTGGTGCGACCGTCTTGTTCGTCGGCCTCGGCTGCCCGATACAGGAGACCTTCGCGTACGAACATCGGACGACGATCAAGGCGGTTCAGATCTGTGTCGGTGCCGCCTTCGATTTCCACGCAGGGACCAAGCGCATGGCACCGGCATGGATGCAGGACTATGCTCTCGAATGGTTGTTTCGTCTGAGCCAAGAACCACGCCGGCTGTTTCGGCGCTATGCGGTAACCAATACGAAATTCCTGGTCAAGATGTCCGCCGAACTGGCCAAAGCGCAAAGGCTAAGGCAGACCGAGAATCGGCCCGGCGAGGCGTGATGAAGGCCGCTGTCGTGACCGGTAGTACCGGCCTGGTCGGCGCCGAGGCCGTGAGGTTCTACGAACGTCGGGCCGAGCGTGTGGTCGGTGTCGACAACAACGCCCGCGGCCAGTATTTCGGCCCAGACGGTGATACCACGTGGCAACGCCGACGGCTTCAGAGCGAGTGTCGCCGTTACATCCACGTCGAAGCGGACGTCCGCGATCGAGAGCGCGTGGCGGCCATCGTGGCCGAATTGCGGCCTGAGGTGATCATCCATTGCGCCGCTCAGCCAAGTCATGACTTGGCCGCCAAGATGCCGTTCGTTGACTTCGAGACCAACGCCGTCGGCACGCTCAATCTGCTTGAGGCTGCGCGCCAACATGCGCCCGAAACCTGCTTCGTTTTCATGAGCACGAACAAGGTCTACGGCGATGCCCCCAACCGCGTGCCGCTGCGCGAGTTGCCGACCCGATGGGACTATGCTTCGCCGCGGTACGCCGATGGCATCAACGAAGATCTGACGATCGATCGGTCGACCCACAGCTTGTTTGGCGCCAGCAAAGTGGCCGCGGACGTCTTGGTTCAGGAATACGGTCGCTATTTCGGCATGAAGACAGTGTGCTTCCGCGCAGGCTGTATCACTGGCGGCGACCAATCGCCAGCCGAGCTCCACGGTTTTCTGGCATTCTTGGTCCGCACAGCGGTCCTGCGCCGGCCCTACACGATCTTCGGTTACAAGGGCAAGCAGGTGCGCGATCAGATTCACAGCCGGGATGTAATCCTCGCGATTGACGCATTTGTACGCAATCCAAGCGTCGCCGCAGTGTACAACCTCGGCGGCGGTAGACACAACAGCGTATCGATTCTCGAGGCAATCGATCGGGTCGAGCAGCTGCTCCAAACCAAGATGGAATGGTCGTTAAGCGAACAAGGTCGAGTGGGCGATCACATTTGCTATTATAGCGACTTGACCAGCTTCTGTAGCAACTATCCAGACTGGCACCTGACTATGAACCTTGAGCATATCTTTGAGGACCTCGTCGGTGCATGGAGAGCACGGCTGAAGTCGGGGCTTGGGTAAGAAATCTCACTCTCATCCATCCGGCGCTTGGTCATGGCTCAACCAGATCAGATCTGGTTCCGGATCCTCACCCCAAGCGGTCATCATCAAGGACAGCCTCTGGCACTCCAAGGCCCGGGGGTCGCCCAGATCATGGCGTACATCGTACATCGGCGACTACTACGCCACCAAGGCCCACCCCTTCCAATGGACCTACGCCGGCCTTCCCCTCGCCGCATCATCCACTAACTTATGAAACGTGACACTAGCGCCAGTGGCGAAGAATTCGTCCGAACCGCGCGAGGGTTCGGGCGGGCGCGCAGATCGCTGAATAAAGGAGCCGAGCGTAACCGCCGAGCATACGCCGCTCGGCAACGTCAACCAGAGCGAGGCGGTACTGCGTGAGGGCGTAGGCGTCAATCAGCTTGAGCAGCTTCACGAGGCGTGGCCGTGTCCGTTGACGCTGCCGAAACTCCTCGGGCGTCGGTTCTCGCTCGCCAATCCGACGCACGGCGGCACAATGGCACGCATACTCGATCCCGATCTGCAGATCGACGAAGCGGTTCAGGTCGCAGTTGTCACGATGGAGCCGATAGAGGTAGAGAATCTCACCGAGATTGGCAAGCCGCGCCGCCTCTCCCATACGTAAGAACATGTCCCAGTCTTCGCCCATGCCGGCGAGCCGATAGCCGCCGGCCGCACGCAGGACCGAGGTACGGAACATCAGCGTGCCGTGAACGATCGCCAGATTGCCCTTGAGCGTTTGCTCAACGATCTCGTCGTGATCGCACGGCAGGGACGGGGAAGGCAGCAATCGGCGTTCACCACCAAAATAGCCAAACTGCGAGCCAACCATCCCCACCTCCGGATGCTGCTGCAAGAACGCCCACTGGCGGTCGAACCGAGGCGGCAGGGACAGATCGTCGGCGTCCATGCGCGAGAGAAACTCGGTCTCGCAAAGGCCGACACCATGGTTCAGAACGGCGCCGAGGCCGCGCCGCGCTGCCCGCACCACTCGGACACGCCGGTCGGCCAACTGCTCGAGATACTCCCCGCTGCCGTCCGTCGAGCCATCATCAATAATGAGGAAAGTGAAATCTCGGAGGGTCTGTCCGAGAACCGAACGAACCGCCTCCGGCAAGTAGGGCATGGCGTTGTATGTCGGCATCAACACCGTCAGCAACGGCATTCGCCGCTACCCCGATAGCTCGGCGGAGAAGCGATGCCTGCCTGGGCGGGTTGTTGTCGCGGGCACGAGTCCACAATGATTCCGCAGCAACTCCGCCTGCACCATCGTCAGAGTGGCCAGGAAAACCAGGACGAAGGAATTGACCTCGACCATAAACCCGGCGTCCATGACGCAGAAAGCCACGATCAAGATTACGAGGGCCGGCAACTCCGAAGGTGTGGGGTCGTCCGGCAAGTTTGATCGACGCCTGTTCTGCGCCACTGTCCAAGTCGCGGTGACCAACGTGATCAATACGATGCAAGACAAGACCGCCCCCGGCAGCCCGAGACCGGCCAACGCCTCAAGGACCAGATTGTGGGAATGGACAATATCGAGACCGCCGAGTAACTGCTTCCTCGTAGCGCGAAAACCGTCGCCAAGGACCCAAGAACCCTCGATTCGATCCAGTGTTGCCCGATAGATTTGAACACGGCCAGTGAGTGACGCGAATTCCTGCGTCGTCTGCCCCCGCATCAGGTATCGCGTGAGCGTGTCCTGGAAATTGGGCGAGGCAAGCAGGATGAACAGCAGGGCGCTGCCTGCAGCGATCCAAGGAAGAAGCGCCCGCCGACCGGCTGCTACGATCAGCAAGCCGACGAGCGTAGCCGACATCGCCGTGCGGCTGACCGTTAAGACGATCGTCAGGACCAGCCAGGAGATCATAGGGCCGTGACTCAGCCATTGTCGGCCTCTTGCGCGCCCCGCCAGTCCGACCGCAGCAATCCCGGCCACGATCGAGATCTGGCTGGGATGACCGAACGCGGTCCACAATCGCCAGGCTCCGTAGTCGGTTCCTCCGTAGGAAACATACCGATCGTTCGGGCCTCGAATCCATTCAGCGCCGGTATCGAGCCCAAACCATCCGATCAGGAACAAGATCCAGTTGACCGCGATGTAGACAACGATCAGATAATAGAAATTAGATAATTGCTCGCGCAGCGAAATCACCAAGATCACTGCGATCGCAAGCTGCAGGCTGCGAAATAGTGTTAGCGCCGGCGAGACCGAGTAGAGAGTGGACAGAAGAGCCACCAGGACGAAGCAGCAGTACCAGAAGAGCGGACCCTGCCACAGCAGCCGCAGGTCCGCCCGCCTGGTCGCCACCAGCCAAACGGCGATCAGGCCAAAAGCAAGCCATGAAGCGATCTGAAACTTGACCTGAGCATCGAAACCCTGGCTAGTCCAGAGTTCCTCGACGCTCCGCTCGCGGAAGTTGGCCAAGGATGCCGCAATCCACAAGGTCAACACCAAGGGCCACCAAGGCGACAACGTCCGGCGATGTGAAGCGAGCGTACCCGCGGACAAGGTGCAGAGCCTAGTAAGCAGCCAAACCGGCGAGCAGCATCAGAGGATAGTCGACCGTTGTCAAGCGACTGCCACCACAGGACCTTCCCCAAGGATTTCAGCGGAAGCCGAGGGTGAGCTGGGGCGGGGCGTTGGCACCGCGTTGTGAGCGCCTTGGCGATCTGGCGCAGACCTCGCGGATGCCGTCGGCGAGGGCATAGAGGCGGAAGTTGGGCGCGCCTGGCTGCCAGGGCCGCGGTCGGTGCGCGGCCCGCAGCGGCGCGCCGAACGGGCGTTTGGCGGCGGTGACCAGGTGGGTGGCGAGGATCTCCAGCTTGATCCGGGTGCCGAGGACGACGGCGGTGAAGAAGGCCACCGCGTTGACCAGGACGGCCAGGTTGCGCAGGCGCTGGTAGGTCAGCACGCGGATGTCCTCCAGATCGTAGCTCTGCTTGACGAACCGGATTGCCTCCTCGATGCGCCAGCGGGTGAGATAGGCGGACACCACCCACCACAGGACCTTGCGGTTGCGGCGCATCGGCAGATCGGTCAGCAGCATCATGGGCGCCGTGCCCAGACCACGGACCACCACCAGCCAGAGCGGTTTGTCGGGGTGCTCGGGCAGGCGCACCGGACGACAGCCGTAGTCGAGGCGGCATGAGACCTCCTGGCCGTTCTCCTGGCGGACGATGCGGGTGGCATGGGACAGCGGGCAATCGGCGGCGAGCCGCGCGGTCTCGATGGTGCGCAAGCCCCAATGCGGGTGGCGATCGCCCTTCTGACGGATCACGAAGGAGCGCCTGGCGGCCAGGAGGTCGGCATAGAGCTCGCCACGATCGCCACCCCGGTCGACCACCCAGACGCCGCGGCCATTGCAGGCCTCCGAGACCGCCGCCATCGCGGTCTTCAACTCGGCGTTCTCGCTGACGAAGTCCGGCGCCGCCTGCGAGTAGAGGGTACTCACCAACGGCACGATCGCGGTGTCCTCATTCTCGACGGCGACCACCTGGCACAGCCAGTAGCCGTCGGCGATCGCGCCGGTGCTGCCGTCGCGCACCCGCGCCAGGTATTGCATCTTCTCGGCGTAGGGCTTGGCGATGTCGGAGACGTCGAGGATCAAAAGGGGCGCGCCCCGACCTTACGACTGCCGGCGCCCAGGATCGCTTGGCCAACGTGAGCGCCGAGCTCCGGCCGGCCCAGGTTGCGTGGCAGGCGCGTCTCGGTCTTGGCCAGCGCGATCGGCTCCTCGAGCGCGCGACCGATCTCGGTCAGCCGCACACTCTGGCGAGCGGCAATACCATAGACCGCCTCGGCGACGAAGCGGCGCGCGGGCCGGCACAATCCCGCCGAAAAACTTCCCGAAAAATGCTCCAGATGGGCGCGCATCTTGGCCGCGGTCCGCGCTATCATCGCCTCGGGCCTCCGTCGGATGGGTTGGTCCCATTGGGTTTGGCAACCCCGATCCGATCCGCGGACGGCCCTCCCTCCAACTGCAAAAAGTCTCCCCAAAATCCCCCAATTCACTTCCCCATCCCGATTCCCCCAGCCACATCAACCACCTCGCCTCCACGGCCGCCGAGTTCTGGGGAAGGTCCTGACTGCCACGACGCGCGGGCTGCCGTCGTGACCGACGGGCGCCCCGAATGCGATCGGCAAGCGTTCTGCTGGCGCCGCTTGGTGGCGCCGGCGCCGCCCGGTCCAAGTCGTTTGGGCAGGTGGTGGTGCCAGTAGTGCCGGGCCGCGTCGCCATGATCAGGCACGAGCCATGCGCGAGATTGAGTGCGCCACCTACGCGATCTGGCCAAACGCAGCCAGCTCAATCTCTCATGGATAGCCAATCTCCGAGAATAAGCGGCAGGCTACGGACAGGTCGACCAGTCCGTCGATGCGCCGAGTGGCGCAGATATGCTTCATGCGGAGCGCACAGGGTGCGCAGAAGTGCCGCATGGTGTCCGCTCGCCGGCCGTCTGGAAATTCGCGCCCGCATCCGAAAGCTCGCTAGAAACTCTGGAAATTGGCCCACTCGGGCCGGAAATTCGCCAGGCGGGTCGGAAATCGCGAAAAACTACCGGATCTTCTGCGTCCGGAGCGGAAAGTTCACTCAGGGCTTCCTGTCACCAGTTCGGACCCATCGCCGGCGCAGGCATCCGTCTGAAGGGACGAGCGTCGGCCAGCGGCCGGCTCATAACAGGCGACGAGGATTCCCCAACCGACCCCGCCGCCCGCCAGGCGCTTCGGGACAAGAGGTGTGCGCTTACGCGGCGGTCTCCTTCGCTTGCGAGTCCGGTTATCTGATCGCTGGTTGTGCCTGGACCATCCTGGCGATCGCCCAGATGAAGCCCACCATCTCCCGCGCGATCGCATCACGATCTGCTGGGCGGGGTGATCGAAGCGGACCGTGGTCAGCCAGCGCCGATACGCCCGGGTCCAGCCGCGCACGCCGGGATAGATCCGGCCATGGCGCAGCAGAAAGCCCTGCAGATGCTGACGGGCCTTGCCGAGCACCCGCCGCGCCGTGGCCCGCGCCCGCACCATGCCCTCAGCTCCCAGTCACCATTTCGGACGCGATCGCCGGCTTGGGCACCTGTCTCTGAGAGACTTGCGCGGTCGATCGCGAGACGGCTGCGCGGCCTCCGCGAAGGCGAAGTGGCAACCGGAGACCACGTGAGATGCGCATCGGTCCTTGGCATTCGAGCGAGATCCATCTACGGTCGTGGTCTCTGGGGTCACACGCTATCTGGAGGAGGAGGGCATGGCTTCGTGGGGCACGCTTGCCCGTCGACTGACCGCATGTCTGCTCCTGGCCGGTTGCACGATCGCGGGGCCAAGCGAACGGATCGAAGCGCCGGCTCCGGCAGCGGGTCCCGTAACACCGAGCGCCGAGGCGATCAGCGTCGACCTCGCGGGCTGGTTGGTCAAGGACGGCCGGTACAACACGTATGATCGCCCCGCCAACCGGCTGGCGTTCTACACTGACGGGACGGCCGAAGGCGTGGTCAGAGTTTCGGCCGACGGCGACTACGAGATCGTTGTTTCCGCCTCCGGTACCGCCGCGCTCGGTGAATACCCGCAGTTCGTGATCCTGCTCGACGGCTCGCCGGTCGGCCAGACCAGCCTGACCACCGAAGCCAGCAGGAGCTACCGGCTCGTGACGCCCATCAAGGCCGGCGAACACAAGCTTGCAATCCAGTTCACCAACGACGCTTACAAAGAGAACGAGTACGATCGGGACCTGTACATCGAAACGGTCTCGCTCAGGCCCGTGAGTTCGTCTAATCCCGCTTGATGCGGCAAAGACGCTCTCCGGCGCTCCGAACGCGCCAGCTGGCGGCGCGATCGGCAGCCCGGAGCATGGGTCTCGGAGCCAAGCGCTTGGCCGCTTCAGAGCTCGAGGCGGCCATCCTGCCCAAACTGGCGTCCGGTAGCGGCCGAGTGGCTGGCCACCGCGCTGCCCCCGCCAGCCTTCCCTTCCCGCTCACCTCCTCCCCTCCACCAGCCCGGCGATTCGCGCACATGGATTCCCACGGTCTCATGGACCCGCCAAAGATATCGTTAACCATCAAAGAGTTAATATCCGGATAACGTCCGTTCGCCCGGCTGTCGCACGGGCTTGCCGCCCTTGGCAGAGAATTCGGCGGAATTTCCGGAGCGAGCCAAAGCTGCCGGGCAGGGTCGACCGATGGCGAATGCGACAGGTGGCGCATTTTGCATCACAATGCGGCACGGTCATGGCCCGCGCGCGAGACCCTCGACCCGCGCCGCTGCCGCGCCGACGCTGCTCCAGGCCGAGGTCTTCGAGGGCGGCGGCGCAGCCGACACGGGCCGGACGCTTCTCCGGTCGACGGTCCCATGACCAAGCAAACCCTAGAAATGACACTAAAACAACGACTTGCAATCTGGGCGACACAATTCGCCCGCGCCTCGACGCGCAAGACCGCGCCGGGAAATCGCTACCCGGCCCTGCCAGAGGCGCGCGTGCCTCCGGCGCGCTTCGCCGCGCTTCCGCCTCAATGCCGGCTCCACCCCGAGCATGGGAGAGCTTCCGTGGCTTGGCCGAGTTCGGGTAGACTCCAACATGGCCGCAGAAGCTTGCCCGGAGGCCATGGGCTCCTTGCGTGTCGTCAATCGCCAGATGGTTCGAGCCCTCGTCCTGATCGTCGCCCTTGCGCCCCTGCCCTTCGGTAGCAACCGGCCCTGGGCGTGGAGCCTGCTTGCCCTGGTGGCGGGCGCGCTGCTGGTGTCCTGGGCCTGGCGCTCGTGGCGCTCGGGGACGCCACTGGCGGTGGCCCCGGGGCGGGTCAGCGGCCCCATGCTGCTGTTTCTTCTGGTTTGCCTGTACGCGGGCTTCCAGGCCGTGTCCGGCCTGCCCGAGTGGCTCGCCAACCCGTATTGGCAGCTGCCCGCGGAGGTGCTGGACACAGCGCCCCGCAACAGCATCAGCATCGACCCCGCCGGGACCCTGACCGCTCTAATGCGCCTGCTCACCTACGGCAGCATCTTCTGGCTGGCGCTGCAGAGCTTTCGCCCGATCGAGCACGCGGATCGTGCGATCTTCGCAATCGCTCTCGCGGCCGCCGGCTACAGCGCCTACGGCCTGCTGATGCAGCTCTCCGGCGCCGACTTGATCCTTTGGTATCCGAAATGGGACCATCTCGACAGCGTGACCGGGACCTTCCCCAACCGCAACCATTTCGCGACCTTCACCGGGCTCGGGCTGCTGTGCGCGCTCGCCTATCTCGCCCGACAGTTGAGCGCTGGCGGGAACCTGAGGGACGGGCTGGCCGAGCTTCTCCTGCACCCGCAGCCGCGGCTGTTCGCGATCCTTGCTGTCCTGCCGGTCGGCCTCGCGGGCTTGGTGCTGTCGCTGTCGCGGGCCGGCGTGGTCAGCACACTGCTGGCCTGCGCCGTGTTCTTGGTCGGGCTGGTGGGGCGGGGACGCGGTCAGCGCATGATTTGGGTTGCCTTGCCGGTCGCCTTTTTCACGTTGGCAAGCCTCTACCTCGCTTCGGCGGGCGAGGGTCTCGTCGGCCGTCTGGCGCTTCTGTTCGATCCCGAAGTGGTACAGTATCGCTTCCCGGCCTATCGGCTCATGCTGGGCGCAGTCGCGGACTTCCCCTGGCTCGGGGTCGGGTATGGGGCGTTCGAGGATGCTTTCAAGATCTATCGTGCGCCGCCGATCGTCGTCTACTTCGACACCGCCCACAGCACGTACCTAGAGAACGCGATCGAGCTGGGTCTGCCGGCGGCCCTCGCGCTCTGGTCGTCGATCGGTTGGGTGGCCCTGATCTGCCTTGGCGCCTTCCGGCGGCGCCACCCGGCATGGATCTACAGTTGGGCGGCGGCCTGTGCGACTTTACTCGTCGGTGTCCATGCCGCCTTCGACTTCAGTCTGCAGATCCCCGCGGTCGCGGTTGCCTATGCGGTCATCCTCGGGATCGGCTGCAGCCAGTCCTGGAGCCATCGGGCCGAAACCGCTCCGCCGGTCGGCCTGCGCCGACCGCCCGCTCTTGCACGGACCTGATCTGGCTCGGCCAGAGAATCGACCGCTCACGCGCCGGGATCGCTCCAGGAGCTTACTTCGAGAGTGCGACATAGACGCCGTCCCAGTCCGGTCCGGGCGGATTGAGCCGCATGGCGGCGGTTCGCTCGCCGTAGAGCCAATAGAGCGCACCGAGCCCGAACGGCTCGCCGCGTGCCCGGCACTCGGTCAGCTGCTGCTCCGCGCCGTCCCAGTCTTGCCTGCGGTAGGCCTCGAGCATGGCCTCATGGGCGCGGGTGAGAGCGACGAACCCGTCCGAACGGGCCAGCTCGGCATCGCCGAGCAGCCCGAACAGCCAGACCGGTCGCGTCTTCCCCTTGAGACGAATGAGGTCCAGCCGCAGGCTCGCCAGATCGGGCGCCGCGGCCTGGGTGGTGTCGCCAATGACGATTTCGACGCCGTAAGTCTTGCTCTGTCCTTCCAGGCGTGAGGCAACGTTGACCGGATCGCCGAGCACCGAGTAGTTGAAGCGCTGGTCGGAGCCGAGGTTGCCGACGTAACCCTCGCCGGAGTTGACCCCGATGCCAATCGCGATCGGCATCGCGGGCTGACCGGTGCCGGCGGCCTCGGCCTGCATTTCCTCGTTGAACTCGCGCACACGTTTGGTCATCGCGAGGGCCGCGAGAGACGCTTGGCGAGCGTGGTCCGGGACGTCGAGCGGCGCGTTCCAGAACGCCATGATCGCGTCACCGATGTATTTGTCGATGGTCCCGCTCTGCTCCATGATCTTCTCGGTCATCACGGTCAGGAAGCGGTTCATCAACCGGGTGAGGTCTTCGGGCGCGTTGGCATAAGCCTCCGACAACGTGGTGAAACCGCGGATGTCGCAAAACATGATCGACAGCTCGCGGATCTCGCCGGTCAGCTTCAGCCGATCGGGATTGCCGACCAGCTGATCGACCATGACCGGCGAGAGATACTGGCTGAAGGCGCCGCGGATCGAGCGACGCATCGCCTGCTCGCGGATGTACTTCGCAAGCGCGAGCCAGAGCACCAGAACGACCACGACGAAGGCCGGATAAGCGCCGTCGATGAGCAGATTGTGGCTGGCGAAGGCGTACCAGCTGACGCCCAAGGCCAGCGCCGTCCCGGCTAGCAGCAGAGGCGGCAGAAGCCCGGCGGGAATGAGCGGTCCGACCACGGCGAGCACCAAACCGATGGTAACGAAGAAGGTACGCTCCGCACCCGGAGCATAGGAGGGGCGCCGCAAGTGATCGTCGGTGTAGATCGTCTCCAGCAGCTGGGCATGGACGGCGACACCCGGCATTCGCGCGGCCACCGGCGTGGGCTTGATGTCCCCCAGGCCGGCGGCCGATGTCCCCACGATCACGATGCGGTTCGCGATCCGCCCGGGGTCGATCCGTCCGGCCAGCACGTCGCCCGCCGAGACATAGCGGTCCGGGTCGGGCAGCGCGTAGTGGACCCAGATCTGTCCTTCGCCGTCGGTCGGGATCGCCACGCCCTTCAGCAGGACGCTTTCGATCCCACCCTTGCCGGAGCGGACCGCGATCGTCGGCTGCCCGGTGGCGACGCGCAGCGCCTCGATCGACAGGGTCGGCACGATCCGTCCGGCGACATCGACCACAGCAGGTACGCGGCGCACGACGCCGTCCAGATCGGCGTCGAAGGTCAGCAGTCCAACGCCTTGAGCGGCCTCCTCGAGCACCGGCACACTGCGCACGAGATCGGGAAATTGGATCAGGTACGGCCGCGGGTCGCCGTTGATCTCGGCGACCGTCATGGGGGGCGTCTTCGCGGCGGCTTTCTGCGCAAGAGGCCGCGTGCTCGCCGGCTGGCCCAGAACCACCGGATGCCGGCGCATCGCCGCCGCCATCACCTCGTCGTTGTTGGGAAGCCGGCGCAGGCTCTCAGCCACCGCGGGGTCGATGCCCTTGACGGTGGCCGCGAATTCGGCCGGCGAGAACCGATCCGGCTCGGCGAAAATGACATCGAACACGATCGCTACCGCGCCGAGCGAGGCCAAATCATCGATCAGGTCGGCGAAGACGGTGCGCGGCCAGGGCCACTGGCCGACCTGCTTGAGACTCGGCTCGTCGATGTCGACGATGACCACGGGCGACGGCTGCAGGGCCTGCCTCGGTTTCAGTTTCATGTACTGATCGAAAACTTTGAGACGGGCGGCTTCGATCAGCGCCGGGTTCCAGACGTGCAGCCCGAGCAGCAAGAGGATCATCGCGCAGCCGGCCGTCGTCGTCGGCCAGTCGAACGACCAGGAGCGCCCATGCCGCCGCCCGCCGGGCCGCGCTACCGGTCTCCGGCGCCAGATGGCTCGCGCGAGCACTTATCCGAGCCGGATCCGCCGCGGCGGCCTCACTGCGGGCTTACGCCCGCGCCAGCGTCGCCGGCACCCGGTCCCTGCGGCACGCCTCCTCCCTGCGGTCCCGCCCCCGGCGCGACATCTGCGACGCCCAGCGACGCCAGCATCGCCGTGGCCGGCTCGATTTGTTGCTCGCACTCGCCAGGCGAGAGAGGCACCGGGTCGCCGGTGCCGGGCATCGGAATCACCCCGCAGTTGTTCAAGCCGGTGAGGGTCAGCCCCGCGATCGCGACTTCATCTTCCGGCTTGCATTTGAGCACCAGCTTCTCCCCGGCTACAAGGACCATCAGGCAGCGGGTGCCGCGGACTGCGAGAGTGCCAAAAGGTGTGCGAATGTCATAGCCGGAGGAGGGGATGGCACCCGAAGCGAACTCGAACACGCCGGTCACGACCTGGAGGGCCATCTCGCCAACCCCGGCGTTCGGATCGTACACGTAGCGATCGAGCACCATGCGTGACGATGGCCCCATCGACAGCTCGGTGCCGTCGAGAAAGACGATCCGCGTGGCAGCGTCGGCTTCGGTCTCGATCACCTCTTCCGAGAAGACGTTGTCCTTGATGGCCAGCTCGCGGGTGGTCTCACCAAGCCGACCGCGCACCTCGCTTACGACGAGTTCGGCTTGGCCCACCTGCGGAGCGTCAGGCGTTGCCGCCTTCGTTATGCCGGGACCTGCCAACAACGCGACCGCAACGATCGCCGCTCGCCCGCACGCGGCCATCAGCCGCATCTCTCGCTTGACCGCCACCTTCGAACTCCCTCACCCCGGCCCGCGCACCGCCTAGGTCGCCCACTCCAGGAGCTGGCGCTCCAGTTTCCCATTGGACAGGCAGGAGGCGACCTCCTCGTCGCCGATGCCGGGCTTGTCGGTCTGAAAACGGATCTCCCGCGTCACCGAGTTCGAGTTGGCCGGACGGGGATCCGAACACCCCAAGCTTGCTGTACGTGATCATGGTTCTCAGAACATAGGACACGTCGACATTGACCGCCGTCATGGACTCGCCCGGCCTCGCCTGCACGACCGCGGTGGCATCGAGCACCGTGTCGCGGACCGCCTCGAGTGGCGCTCCCTGATAGCTCGTGAGCTTGTAGGTCGCGCGCGCCGCGGGCTGGTAGTCAAACGCCTCCACCCCACCCAGCGCCCCCTCGAACGTGCGCCGCGTGCGCCCGCAGTCGACATAAGCTTCCGGTCGATCGCTGGTCAGAGACAGCCGCAGGAGCTTCTGGGCGTCATCAATGTCGACCACCGTGACGCCCGGCGGTGGCGGCCGGTTCTTGAGCCGTTCCCATACCACATCGGCTCCGGCGTCGATCTGCACGGCCGAATCGATGGGTGCGAACTGCGCCGGTTCGTGCTGGACTGACGAGGTTGCGCTGCATCCCACGGCCGGCAACAGCAGCAGCAGAAGCGCCGCTCGACGCCCGCTGCCCGCCCGAACCGGGTGGCGCCTGGCGCCGCGCAGCGTCGGGTGGAACGAAGAGTTGGCTGGGCATTCGCAATCAGGGACTCGTCGCCCAAGATACTTTATACTCTCGCGAGCCTGACGGAGGCGTTGATTGCGCGCGATCACTGGACGACCCGATCTCTGAATGCGGCGTTCACAGCTCTTAGCACGGCGACACGGGCCGTGCACTGGATTTCCCGCAATCAACGAACGGTATCATCTCTATACAAGCAAAAACAACTAGAACGACAGCCGAGTTGCGAGGCTTGAACTTGCCCGAGGCCTTGTGCACTCTCCGCCTGGGTCCATCGATGAGGAGGTTCTTCGTTTGATCGGTTCGAACGTGACGGGCAAGAAGGGCCGATGCAACGCGACGCGAGCGCACGCGTTGGGCCGCACCGGTCCCGATCGAGTTCCGGCGGTCCGTGGATGAATGATCGCGAACGAGAAGCGCCGGCAAAGGCCGGGGCACGAGCGGGCCAGGCGATCGTCGAGCCGATCGAGACCAGCATTCTGGCTTTCCTCGAGACCGTTCGGCGCCGGCGCGTGCTGTTTGTCGGCACGATGACGACTCTGCTGGTGGCGGCGGTCGTAGCTGTCTTCGCGATTACGCCGCGTTACACGGCGGAGGCCCGGGTGATGGTCGACCCTCGGGAGGAGAACGTGGTCAACATCGAAGCGGTGCTGGCGAGGCTGACCGCGGACGACCCAGCGATCCAAAGCGAGATCGAAGTCCTTCGCTCCGAGGATTTGGCTCGACGCGTGATCGCACAGACCGACCTCGACCAGTCGCGGGAGTTCAACCCGGTCCTCGCGGGGTCGCTCGTCGGCGGCGTCCTTGGAAGCTTGGACTGGCCAT
Source organism: uncultured Alphaproteobacteria bacterium (assembly GCA_963757395.1). Classification (GTDB taxonomy): domain Bacteria; phylum Pseudomonadota; class Alphaproteobacteria; order Geminicoccales; family Geminicoccaceae; genus DATAOG01. The sequence continues at coordinate 253,656 of CAVWRK010000011.1, read as the reverse complement.
GGCTGAATGCCGCCTTTGGGGAAATCCTCGCGGGTGCGGATGATGCCGAACCGAATCAGCGCGTTCGAGCGGAAGTCGTCGAGAAGTATTTCGAGCGGCTTCACGTTGAAGCCCTCGGGCGGAACTCGCGCGTCATCGGGATCTCGTTCTCGTCGGAGAGGCCGGAGTTGGCAGCGAGCGTGGCGAACACGATCGCCGAGACGTATGTCGGGCTGCAGGTGGAGCGCAAGCTCGCCGCGACCGAGAAGGCGGCCGAGTGGCTGAAAGAGCGGCTGGCCGGTCTCGGTGGAGAGGTTACCACCTCAGAGCAAGCCATCGAGGACCTGCGTGCCGCTGACGTGGCCGCGGGCGGCTGGGATCCGGAGCTCTTCCAACAGCAGATTTCGCAGGTGAACAGCCAGCTGATTTAAGCTCGAGCCGATCAGGAGCAGGCGCAGGCAGAATTGCGTCAGATCGACGGCCTCGTGGCAGCCAAAGGCGCTGAAGCGGTCTTCGAAGTGGTCGACCCGCAGCTTCTGATCTCGACGAATGAGCAGCTGATGTGGCTGCGTCGGAGCGAGGCCGAGCTCAAGGCCCAATATGGCGCCGATCACCCCGTGGTCGCCGAAGTGCGCGAGGCCATCCGCCGACTGACCGTGGACACCTCGGCGCACCTGATTGCGGGTGTGCGCAATCGAGTCGAAGTGTCCGGCGCCAAGGTCCGGGCCCTCGAGCGCGAGCTCAGGCGGTTGGTCGAGCAATCGATCGCGATCCGACGGTCTCAGGTGAACTTGCGTGCGGCCGAGCGCGAGGCGAAGGCGACCACCGAACTCTATGAGACACTGCTCACGAGGTCCAAGGAGACGGCGCAGACGGGCCTCGAGCAGCCCGATGCCAGGATCATCTCGCACGCGAGCGTGCCGCCTCGTCCGTCCTTCCCGAACCGGCTCCTGCTGATTGGCGTCGCGCTCGTGGGGTCGATCGCGCTCAGTGGTACGCTGGTCGGCGTCGCCGAGGGGTTGGAGAGTGGGTACCGGAGCGGCAGCCAACTCACGCGTGACATGCCTGCACGAGTCCTCGGCGAAATCCCCTGGGTGGGTCGACGCGCCCAGAGCGAAGCGCTGGCCGAGCTGGTTCTGACCGAGCCTGCGGGCGCCTATGCCGAAGCCTTGCGCACCGTCGCCACTTCACTCGAGCTCTTTGGAGGCCCACCGGATCGGCGTAAGATAGTTCTGATCACCTCCAGTCTACCGAAGGAAGGCAAGACGAGCCTGGTCACGTGCCTCGCCCGAACCATGGTTGCGACCGGGCGCCGTGTCCTGGTCGTGGATTGCGACTTGCGGCATCCGAATTGTCACACTGCCCTTCGTCTCAACCGGGCCCCGGGTCTGAGCTCCTATCTGTCCGACCGGGCGCGCGTCGAGGACATCGTTCAGAAGGACGGCGCTTCGGGGGTCGAACTGATCGCGGCGGGAGAAGTGGCGGAGAGCCCCATTCAGTTGCTGCACTCCAGTAAGCTCACCCCGCTGCTAGGCGATCTGCGAACGCGCTACGACGCGATCCTACTCGACTCACCTCCGCTCCTGCCGATCGCCGACACGCGCCTGCTCGGTGCGGTCGTCGATTGCTGCGTCCTCGTGGTCCGCTGGCGGACCACGGACCGCAAGTCCGCGCAGCGCGCTTTCGAGCAGCTGAGCGAGGCCGGCGGCAAGCGGCTGGGGATAGTTCTGAGCCAAGTCAAGGACAAGACGAACCAAGGCTATGGCTATTACTATGAACTCGTATCGAGCGGCCCATGCCAACGAGGACAGGCTGGTGTCGTGAACTCCGGCGCGAGGCGCACCGCAGCGCAATGGGCGACCCTTGTGCTGGGCCTGGCGCTGGGCGTGCTGCTCATGGCCATGGCCGGGCCGCGCCTGGTGGCGGCGGTCCTGGATGGCCCGGCGGATCGTGTCATGTTCTACCTCCGGCGCGGCGCGACCGTCACTGATGAGGCGTTGCGGGGGCTGATCGTGGCACGTCGTTCGGCCGCCGGCTGGCACGAGACCGCGCAAGGGGATCGCGACATCGCGGCGGCGGAGCTGGAGCTGATCCAGCGCCGTGGCGGGGGCGAGGCGGAGTACGACGAGGCGGAGCGTGTCGTCAGTCGGAGCCTCGCGCTGGGGCCGGTCGATCCCTACGCCTGGGCACGGCTTGCACATATCGCCTGGCTCCGTGATCGCGATGCGCGCACGGCCGTCGCTGCTCTCCGGGCCTCGATCCAGGTCGGAGACTATGAGCCCACGCTGGTTGCCTGGCGGGTGGGTTTGATCCTCGAGCTGTGGAACACCACGGCAGCCGAAGATCGCCCCGCCTTCGCGGGTCAGATCCGCCAGCTGGCGCGCGATCAGCCCGAAGCCCTCGACCGCCTGAGCGCATCCGATCCAGCGGCAGGTCGCATAGTCGCCGAGGTGCTTGGCGATGTGCGACGGTAACCAAGCGGCGGCCTGTGCTTCCTGGTCACCTGCAGCGCCTACCGCAAACAGCTCATGTCTTGCTCAACGCTGCCAGGGCCTGCGCCGCGTTTTTGCGGACGCCGGGATCCGGGTCGGCGAGCGCAGCGGTCAAAGCCGGTATGGCCGCGTCTGCCTGTGATCCTATGCGTCCGAGCGCCTCCGCGGCAGACCGACGCACCCCGGCGTCCGTATCGGCCAACGCCTCGATCAGCACCGGCACGGCCGGATAGGCGCTCGCGCCCAACTGGCCCAGCGATTCGGCCGCTTTGCGTCGCTCGGCGGGGTCGGTCGCCGCCTTCAACTCTTGCGTCTGCTGCCCGATATCCAGCATCTGGTGAAGTCCGGTCTGGCGATCGGCGGCTCGCCAGTTCCAGTCCTCGCGCAGGTACACCTCGTAGGTCTGGCCATCGCGACACGCGACTTGATATCGATGCGCCTCCAGCGCCTGGTAGCTTGTGACCCCGCCGCACTGCCAACCGTGCAGAGCGACCACTTGGTCCAGCTGCTGGCCAATCCGGTCCAGAACCGGCGCCGGCTCTCCGGACGAACAGCCGCCTTCGAGAACCGACCCAAGCGCGAGAATGAACACGGCATGCGAACTGCGCGTGTTGTTCTTGATCATTTCTGTCCCATTCGGCCGCCCAGTCGCACCTTTGCAAAGGTGAAGACTTCGCGTCTCCGGTATAGGGTCGAGCGATCGCGACGTCGAGCGATGCCCGCGGCGGTCTCAAGGAGAATAGCGGCGAGCGACTCTCGGCGAGCTTCGCGAGGGTTCGCGAGCGCGAGCGCTGACCACGCGCAACGGTCCAAGCTCGAACCATCGGCTCGGCCATCGTCGTCTCCTGCGGATGTTCGAGGCGGCGAAACCAGTAGGCCGCGAGAGGTGCTCTCTGCTCGTCGGATGAGGTCTACGATCGCTGCGCGCTCGGATGTCGGAGCCCTCGGGACCATTCCAGATAGATCGCGGCGGTGCCGTAGACGAGCACGAGCGCCCAGAGCGTCAGAAACTGGGTGCGCACGTCGGCGAGCGTGGCGCCCATCTGGGTGATGCGCACGAAACCGTCGATCGCCGCGGTGCTGGGCACGAAATTCGCAACCAGCGCGATCGGCCTGGGGATCGCGACGGTCGGCCAGGAGGCGCCCGAGAGGAAGAACAGCGGCAGCCCGAGGGCCACGAAGGTGAGCTGCACGGTCTCGGGCGTGCGCATCAGCGTGGTCACGGTCAGCGCCAAAAGGCTCACCGCGAGCACGAAGGGCATCGCGAAGACAAGGATCGTGGTCACGTCCCCGACCCGCGGCAGGCCGTAGAGATAGGGCAGGGAGATCAGGAAGGAGGGCAGCAGGACCGCGTGCAGCGTCAGATAGGCCAGCGACTTGCCAAGGATGGTCGCGGCAGCGCCGGCCGGCAGCTCCCGTTCGAGCGCGGTGCCCTCGTCCTTCAACGTGACCAGCAGGCCGATCCCCATCAGCAGCGTCTGCTGCAGAATCAGGACGAAGGCGGCCGGCAGGACGTAGGTCGCATAGCCGGCCTGCGGGTTGAACAGCGTCACCGCGGTCAGCGGCAGCGGATCGGCGGCGGCGGCGGCCACGCCCGGATCGACGCCGGCGCGGACCAGGCGGGCCGCCTCGATCCTGGTGCCGAAGTCGTGCACGGTGGCCGCGACCGCGCCGGAGATCCGCGAGTTCATCAGGAAGTAGCTGGCATCGCTGTACAGCGCCACCGGCGAGGGCCTCCCATGCAGGAGGTCGCGCTCGAAATCGGTCGGGATCAGCACGATGCCGTTGACCTGGCGCGCGTAGACCGCGCGCTCGGCGGTCACCATGTCCGGAAGGACCTGTGCGACCAGGACCGAGTCCGTGGCATCGATGCGGCGCACGAGCTCGCGGCTGCTGGTGCTGCCGTCGCGGTCGACGACGGCGATCGGCACATCCCGCAGCGTCTCGGTCAGATAGGGCTGCGGATAGAGCGCGGCATAGAGGAAGAGCGCCAGGACCAGCACCGCGAACGCCGGCCGCACGGTGAAGATCCGCACGAGCTCGCGCCGGTAGACCGCCAAGGTCGCACTCATGCGCCGGCCGCCAGCGCCGGCTCCGGACGCTCGAGACGGTGCAGCCGATGGCGGCGCAGGGTGTCGAGCCGCAGCGCGCAGAGGCACGCGAGAACGACCACGAACGCCGCCAGGACCACGACCGGCGGCAGGCTCAGATCGAGCGGCGTGCCGCGGAGGGTCTGGTCGACGCGCGCCTGCAAATACCAGGTGCCGGGCAACAGCGCCCCCCAGGTATGGGGAAACGCGTTCATGCCGAGGCGCGGAAAGCTGATGCCCATGAAGCCGAAGGCCGGCGCGGTGAGCAGCCCCGCCATGCTGAGCGCGGTCGAGATGCGCAGCGTGACCACGACCAGCAACGTGCCGAGCAGCTGGCAGGCGAAGATGAAGAGGATGGCTGCCAGCACCAGAAGCCACGCGTGGCCGCGCAGCGGCATCTCCAGATAGTCGAACAGCACGCTCTCGCCGAGCACGTAGATCACCAGGTAGACGAGCGTGTGCGGCAGCAGCTTGCCGAACAGCGCCGGCCACAGTCCGCCGCCGAGCCGGCGCAGGGTGGCCAGACGATAACGGCCCTCGATGTCGAGACCCACGGAATAGGCTGAGGTCGTGACGACGATGATCTGCAGCACGGCGGGCAGGAGGGCTGCCAGCAGGAAATGGGCGTAGTTGAGGGCCGGATTGAACAGGGCGTTGAGCTGGATCGGGATGGGCGCGATCGCGCCTTGTGCAATCTCGACCGGCTCTCCCTTGGAGCTGCGCAAGGCCACCTGTACGGCAGCACCAGCGGCGCCGACCGCCGCGGCGGCCCCGCGCGCGAGGATGCCGCCGACGGTCATGTGCTGGTTGTCGAAGAAGAACACGACCTCGGGCCGCCGACCGGCAAAGGCGTCGCGCTGCAGATTGAGCGGCAGCATCAAAAGACCGTAGACTCTGCCGGAGAGGATCAGGTGCCGGCCTTGCGCCAGATCGTCGACCTGCTCGACGATCGCGATCTCCGAGGTCGCATCGACCGCCCTGATCACGGCGCGCGACAGGTCGGTCGTGTCGCGGTCGAGCACGGCGACCGGCAGCTCGGTCGGCAGGCCGGCGCTGAAGACCACGGTCAGCAGCGACATCAGGAAGAACGGCAGGGCGGTGGTGAAGAGCAGGAGGAGCGGCCGGCGCCGCAGCCAGCGCAGCTCGCGCCGGAACACGAGCGCGAAGCCGGGCCGGAGCGCGCGCCGGCGGCGCTCAGCGGGAGCCGGCGCCACGGCGGTCCCAGGCAGCGATGCCGCTCATGCCCGGACGCAGGCCGTCCTGCGGCGTGATCGGCCTGGCGCGCACCTCGAAGGTCCGCAGGTCGAAATCTCCGGTCGCGCGCGTCGCCCGCCAGGTCGCGAACTGGCCCTGGGCGTTGATCACCGTGACCCGCAGCGGGATCTCGGCGGTCCGCATCGCCGGCACGGTCACCGTGAACTGGTCGCCGACCTTGAGCCCGCCCAGAAGGTCTTCGCGCAGGTTGAAGGTGAACCATTCATCTTCGAGGTCGACGACCGAGAACAGCGGCGCGCCGACGCCGAAGTTCTCGCCGAGCTCCGCGATCCTGGTGGTCACCTGGCCGTGGATCGGCGCGTGGATCGTGAGCTCGGCCTGATCGGTCCGCCACTGCGCCACGGTCGCCTCGGCCTGCTTGACGCTGGCGGTGGCGACCGCGGTCTGGGCGGTCGAGTTCGCGGATCGCGAGCTGCAGCTCGGCGTCCGCGAAGTCGCGCTGGCGCAGCGCGGTTTGCAGATCGCGGGTCGCCTCGTCGAGGCGGGACTGAGGCGTGTCGTGGGAGCGCACGAGCTGGACCTGACGCTCGTGGGTCTCGCCGGCGAGCGTGACCTCGGCGTCGGCCTGCGCGAGCTCGGCCTTGCGCGCGGCGATGACCTGGGGCTGGGTGTTGTTGATCCTGTCCAGATCGGCCTGCGCGGTCACCAGCGCCGCTTGCGCGACCGCAAGCGCCGCCTCGAGCTGCGGGCTCTCGAGCCGGGCAATCACCGCGCCACGCTCGACCGTGTCGCCGACGTCCGCCATCAGCTCGTGGACGCGACCGGAGACCCTGGCGCTGACGTCGGCGCGGGTGGCGTCGACCTCGCCCTGGACCGTCAGGGGCGGCGGCCGGGTTGCGAACCAGAGCGCCGCGCCGACGGCGACCACGATCGCGATCGAGGCAAGTAGTCGAGCGAGCCTGCGAGCGGTCATCGCCTGTCTCGACGCCTGATGCCGACGGTACGCGAAGCATGCCGCGCGCCAGCGATCTTGTCCACCCGCCGCCGGGCGATATGGTGAACCAGTTGCTGCAGAGTGTCTCCGAGCGAGTTCGAGTCGTCGGGTTCGCCGGAAAGGTCGTGGAACGGGGGCCAGCATGGCCGAGGATCGCGCTCTTCAACCGCCAGCGACCGCAGCGCGGTGCATGACTCTCCTTGCGGCGCTGGTCATTATCTTCGGCTCGATCACGGCCAGCCTCGCCGCGGACTCCAATCGAAACCCTTTGGAGCCCGTCGACACGTCCAGTCCTCGTGCGACGTTTGTTGCCTTTCGTGACAATACGGAGACGGCGTATCGCTCCTGGCTGTTGCGCGAGGACGTCGCTCAGACGGACGCGCAGGTGAGACGGGTCTTGCGCACACTCGACCTTGGCCAAGTCGGCGAGGCGCTGTCCTATGGAATTGGGATTGCCGATGCCCTTTATCTTTACGAAACGCTGAGCCGGATTGATCTGCCGCCGCTCGAGTTCGATCCCCGACGCAACGGCGGTTGCGGCTCAGCACCTGACACGCTGGTCGATACCGGGCACCGAGATCACGATCGCCAAGGTGGTGGACGGGGAACGAGCCGGTGAGTTCCTGTTCACCTCGGAAACCGTAGCGAGGGCGCACGAGTTCTACGACCTGGTCAAGGACCGCCCCGTGCAACGCGAGCCGGCCAACGTGGTCGAGACTTGGCGAGCTGCCCCCGGCGATGCCATGCCGGACGTGCTGGCGGCGCAGATTTGGCGTCTGCCGCGATGGGCGTTCTCTCCGATTTTCGGACAGCCCGTCTGGAAGTGGCTCGCCGTACTGCTGGGCGGTGTCGCGGCCGTCGGCATCGCCTGGCTGGCTTGGTGGCTCGGGCGGAGGTTGGACAAGCGCGCCCAAACGGTGGGCATCGACTGGCGGGTAGGTCGGCCTGCGGCGGCGCTGTGCGCGATCGCGGCGGTGACCGGCCTGCAGGTCTTCGTGGAACAAGCGGTGCTGTTTCGCGAGCAGCCCGGCGTCGTAACGTCCGCGGCGATCACGGCCGTCCGTTACGTCCTGCTCGCGTGGCTGGTGGCCGTCCTGATCGGCGGCATCGGCAACGCCGTCATGGGCCGATTCTCATCCGGCAAGGGGAGCCTGGACGCGGCACTCATCCGCCTCTGCTTCCGCATCTTGAGCATCATCGGCGCCCTGCTTGTCATAGTCCACGCCGCCAGCGAACTCGGCCTCAGCATCACGCCGATCATCGCCGGCCTCGGCATCGGCGGCCTCGCCGTGGCGCTGGCGATCAGACCCACCCTCGAGAACATCATCGGCGGCTTCGTGCTCTTCCTCGACCGACCCGTCAGGGTCGGAGAGTTCTGCGGCTTTGGCGACAAGACGGGCACAGTCGAGGAGATCGGACTGCGTTCGACGCGCATCCGGGGGCTCGACCGCACCGTGATCACGGTACCGAACGCCGATTTCGTCCAGCTCCAGATCGTCAATTATACCCGCCGCGACATGAACCTGTTCCAATCCTCGATCGGCCTGCGCTACGAGACCACGCCGGACCAGCTGCGTTATGTCGCGGCCAGGATTCGCAAGCTTCTCATCCAGCACAACAAGGTGCTGCCAGACCCGGCACGGGTGCGCCTCAGCGCGTTCGGCGATTCGGCCTTCGTGCTGGACGTCTTCGCCTTCGTCCGCGCCACCGACTGGGACGAGTTCCTCGCCATCAAAGAGGATCTGAACCTGCGGATCGCGGAGATCGTCCGCGAGTCCGGAACTGGCTTCGCGTTCCCGTCGCGCACGGTCTATTTCAGCCGCGATACCGGGGTCGACGGTGCGCGCACCGAGGAAGCCGAGGGTGAAGTCCGTCGATGGCGCGAGGAGAAGCGGTTGCCATTTCCGGAATTCGATTTCGCCGAGCGCGCCGAGATGACCGACACTCTCCCTTTCCCGCCCGAAGGCTCGCCCGGCTTTCAGCCGAGCCCAGAGCCGAGCCCGCCGCCGCGTGACACCGACGATCGATTTAAGCGCCACTCCGGCTGGCTCAAGCTGTTGCGCCGACGCAAGGAACCTGCCGCCGCGCAGGATTCGCGACCTGAGTGAGCGAGGAACGCTGATCACCTCTCTCGGCGTCGCAAGGCCGACGGTACGCGAAACATGCCGTGCGGTCGCGCTGTTGTGCTCCGCATGGTGAAAAGAAGCCTTGGCCGCACGACGGCATCTCGGAGAGAAGGTAGAGCTTGGCGCTCTGAGCTCGAAGGCAGGTCTCGACGTCGCGCAGGCTGTCGCGGAAGGTCAGCTGGCCGAAGGCCATGCAGCGGTACTGCTCGTTGCATTTGAACCGCTTGACCTTGCGATCGCCGCGATAGCGCGCCACGCAGCGGCGGAAGGTATGCTGCGGGAGATGTCCATGACCTGGGAAAAGATGAGCTTGCCGCCGTCCATGCGTCCCTCCTGCCAGAGCCGGGCCGGCAAGGATCGCGGAACGGTGCCAGGTCGTTCAAGTCGGTGACACCTCCAAAACCAGAAAACTCTCAATGACCACAATCAGTTGCCCGCTCCCCAATAACCAACGTTGGGACAGCAGTGGTCAGAAACCTTTGCTCGCTTCCTCGCCGCGAGCTTGGTTCGGCAGCCAGTCTCCGGTGATCTGGTCGAGCGTGTAGGGGGAGGTCGGTGGGAGGGCGTCGGCGGCCGCGTGCTCGGCGTGGGCGCGCAGGGCCGCCGCGGCCTCGATCCGCGCCGCTTCGTAGAAACGGGCAAGGCCGCGTTCGATGCGCGGTCGCAGCGACGGCGTCAGATCCTCGACGAGGTCGGCGCGCTGGCTGCGGATCGTCCGCTCCCAGCCGGGGCGCGGCTCGCTGACCGCCGAGTGCTCCAGCTTCAACAGGTGTTCGATGATCGTTCTGACCCGTGAACGGACCTCGCGGTACAGGCTCCCGCCCACGTCCTCGATCTCCTCGGCAACGTGCTCCAGGTCCAGCTCGGAGCAACGCCGCCTGCGCAGCAGATCCGCCTGTGCCTCGGCCCAGGCGTAGAGGTCCTGCTCGTATAGTTCGCTCGACCTTGCCTTGACTTGAACGGCCATACTGAGGCTCCCTGCCGCCGCCACACTCGCTTAGCATGGCAACGGGGACGCCGCCAAGCGCATCCCCTGCTCGTCACCGCCGGTCGGGCTGGATGCGGCGGAAGGAGAGGGCTTCGGCGATGTGGCCGCGGGTGACGTGGACCATGCCGTCGAGGTCGGCGATCGTGCGCGCGACCCGGAGCACCCGGTGGTAGCCACGGGCGGTCAGGTGCATGCGCTCGGTCGCGCGCAGCAACAGCTCGCGGCCGGGAGCGTCCGGGGTCGCGATCTTGTCGAGCAGCTCGCCCTCGGCCTCGGCATTGGTCCGCAGCCCGGGCTCGCGCAACTGGGAAAACCGATCGGCCTGGAGTTCGCGCACGCGCGCGACCCGGCCAGCGACCGTGGCGCGCGGCTCGCCCGGGCTCGGCAGGCTCATCTCGGCAGGCGCCAGCGCCGGGACCTCGACGTGCAGGTCGATGCGGTCGAACAAGGGGCCCGAGATCCGCGCCTGGTAGTCGCGCGCGCAGCGCGGCGCCCGGGCGCAGGCGAGCACCGGATTGTCGAGAAAGCCGCAGCGGCAGGGGTTCATGGCCGCGACCATCTGGAAGCGGGCGGGATAGGTCACGTGGTGGTTGGCGCGCGCGACCGTGATCTTGCCCAGCTCGAGCGGGGCGCGCAGCGATTCGAGCACGGCGCGGCCGAACTCCGGCAATTCGTCGAGGAACAAAACACCCTTGTGGGCGAGCGAGACCTCGCCCGGGCGCGCGTACTGCCCGCCGCCGACCATCGCGGCTACGGAGGTCGCATGGTGGGGATTACGGAACGGCCGGCGCTCGGTCAGGCGGCCGTCGTGGAGCAGCCCGGCGACCGAGGCGACCATGCTCACTTCCAGGATCTCGGCCGGATCGAGCGGCGGGAGCAACCCCGGCAGGCGCGCCGCCAACATCGACTTGCCGGCGCCCGGCGGGCCGATGAACAAAAGATTATGACCGCCGGCGGCGGCGATCTCGAGCGCGCGCTTGGCGGTCTCCTGGCCCTTGATGTCGGTGAGCTCGGGGTAGCGCGCCGGCTGCTCGGCGATCCGGGGGCTGGGCGGCGAGAGCACCTGGGTGCCGTTGAAGTGGTTGATCAGGCCGAGCAGCGAAGTGGTCGCCAGGATCTCGATGTCGCTGCCGAGCCAGGCCGCCTCGCCGCCGCATTGGCCGGGGCAGATCAGGCCGAGCTCGCGCGAAGCCGCCGCGACCGCGGCCGGGAGCACGCCGCTGACCGGCCGGATTCCACCATCCAGCGCCAGCTCGCCGAGCGCCAGGTAGCCCTGGACCGCGTCCGAGGGCAGGGCACCGAGGCTGACCAGCAGGCCGAGCGCGATCGGCAGATCGAAATGGCTGCCCTCCTTGGCGAGGTCGGCGGGTGCCAGGTTGACCGTGATCCGCTTGGGCGGCAGACCGAGCCCCATGGCGCCGAGCGCGCTCCGCACCCGCTCACGCAACTCCGCGACCGCCTTGTCGGGCAAACCTACGACGGTGAAGGCGGGCAAACCGGCACTGATCTGAACCTGGACGTCGACGTCCTTGACGTCGATGCCGGCGAACGCGACGGTCCGCAGCCGGGCCACGCCCAGCGCCGATGGCCGATCGGTCGTCATCGCCCTGGTCCGGTCCCGCCCACGCCGCACATCCACGACGATCCTCGCATGAAGCGGGAATTCGGTAAAGCAAAAATCTATCCATAGTTGAATTTCAGCCAGCGCATGCCCTCGAACACCGAACGCCGGCGGGTCGTCATCGTAGTGAGTTGAGCCGCGGTTCGGCTTGCCCCAGCCTCATCCTGGCATTTGGAGCGAGTCTGACCAAACAGTGAAATTTATATTTATAGTTGAATCACCTCGCAGGCGCATTCCAAATCAAGCGGCGCCGCTCCTCCGAGGTCCGGAGGTCGCCGACGCCAATGGCAACGGGGCCGGACCGGTGAAGGTTGCTTCCGCGGCGAACCCGCGCGCCCGGGATGAGCGCATTTTTGGATAGACTGTCGATGGCGCCCTTGCTGACCATGGGCGCTACGCGTTCGGCAGACCGAAGCGGCGGCGCTGTCTGGCCCGATCCGGCCGGCGCGGAGAGACTGAGGGCCACCGAGCCCGTTGCACACCCGCGCGCGGTGATCGCCTTTGGCCGTCGATGCGATATGCCCGCAGACTGGCGGTGATCTGCACCTGAAGATCGAGGTCCTTGACCGCGATCCCGGACAACGCGACGGTGCATGTCCTGTGTCACACCGAGCGCCGAGACACGATCGACCGGCTGAGCCGTGGCCAGGCCTCTTTCACCCCTGAGATGAAGCCGGAACTTGACCGTAATACCACGCGCAGAAGGTCTCGACGTTCGCGCTTGGCCTGCGCGCCCGGGTTGGCGGGCGGCGGGCGCGCCCCGAGAAGGTGAAGACTTCGCGGGCCCGGTATAAGTTGATGACACTCCGCCGTTCGCCGGATCCCGCTCGCCAATGCTGACGCGCGCCCTGCATCTGCTGCCGCCCGAGACCGCGCACGGGCTGGCGCTGTGGGCGCTCGGGCGCGGGCTCGGTCCGACCGTCACACCACCATCCTCGCCGCGGCTCAGGACGTCGTTCTGCGGCTTCGATCTGGCGCACCCGCTCGGGCTCGCCGCCGGTTTCGACAAGAACGCCGAGGCGGTCGCGGGCCTGTTCGCCCTCGGCTTCAGCTTCGTCGAGATCGGCACCGTGACGCCCCGGCCGCAGGCTGGCAATCCAAGGCCGCGGCTGTTCCGGCTGGCGCGCCAGCAGGCGCTGATCAACCGCCTGGGCTTCAACAACCATGGCCTGGAGGTGGTCTGCGCCCGGTTGGCAGAGCTGGGTCCGCTGCCCGGGCCGCTCGGCGCCAACATCGGCGCCAACCGCGACAGCGCCGATCCGGTCGCGGACTACGTCGCCTGCCTGCGCGCGCTCCATCCGCTGGTCGACTACGTGACCGTCAACGTCTCCTCGCCGAACACGCCAGGGTTGCGCGACCTGCAACGCCGGGAGCGGTTGGACGCCTTGCTCGGCGCGCTGCTCGAGGCGCGCGGCGCGCTCGGCGGCGCGGTCAGTCCACTGCTGCTCAAGATTGCGCCCGACCTCGCGCCCGAGGACGAGGCCGCGATCGCCGAGGTCGCACTCGCGCGTGGCATCGATGGGTTGATCATCAGCAACACGACGGTCGACCGGCCGGCCGGCGTCGCCGGCCCCGAGCCCGATGAGGCCGGCGGCCTCAGCGGCTCGCCCCTGTTCCCGCGGGCGACCGCGCAGCTCGGCCGCCTCTCGCGCCTGACCGCGGGCCGGCTGCCGCTTGTCGGGGTCGGCGGCATCGCGAGCGCCGCCGACGCCTACGCCAAGATCCGCGCCGGCGCATCCGCACTTCAGCTCTATACGGCCCTGGTCTACCAAGGCCCCAAGGTGATCCCGCGGGTGCTCGGCGGGCTCGAGCGCCTGCTGGTAGACGATGGTTACACGGCGATCGGCACGGCCGTCGGCGCCGACTGCCCGATCAGTTGAGGCGACTGTCCGCCCCGGCCGGCGTGCTCCGCCGCCCAGGCGCGTCGGGCAACTGGCGGCGTCTCCGCTCCGGGCGCGGCAACGGCCGCTGGGGCTGCGCCGCCGTTGGCGTGGGCTGCTCCAAAGCGAGCAGCTCGGCCACTTTCAGGCCGGTCAACGCGGCCAGGAGCCAGGGCCGCGGCAAGTTCTCAATGGCCATCATCATCCGCCTTCGACTTCAACCTTGTCGCGTAGATCAACGTTTCACCGGCAACCGCTAATCCATCAAAAGCGGATCCTCGGCAAAAAAAACGGCGCCCGAGGGTTGCCCGAGCTGCAACCGCGGCCCGCCGCGGCCAAGCCAGCGCGCCGACGGACGTCGACTGAACTTGCCGCAGCGACGCTACTCGAGGGGTTCGACGGTCGGATCGAGCGCCAGGATCTCGACCTCGCCGGTCGGCAGCATGCAGAGATCGCCCGGCTGGCTGCCCAAGAGCGCCCGAGCCACCGGCGTCGTCCAGGCGATCCGGCCGGCCGCCGGGTCGGCCTCGTCCTCGCCGACGATGCGAAAGGTCACCAGGCTGTCGTCGGCGCGCCGCAGGATGACGGTGGCGCCAAACACCACGTGATCGGGCTCGTCGCCCGGCTCTGCGAGCTCGGCGCTGGCGAGCCGCGCCGACCAATAGCGGAGCTCCCGGGACGCCCGGCCGAGCGCCTCGCGGTCGGCGGCGGCGGTCGCGGCCGCAAGCTCGCTCCGATGCTGCGCGATCGCGCGCTCGATCAGCCGCAGGCCACGCCCGGTCACGAGGTTGCGGGCGCTGCTGATCGTGCGATCGGGCAACGGCAGGGCGCCGGCCTCGTCGCTCTCCTTGACGAAGGCGCGGCTCATCGGCCAGGACTCGCGGAGTTGCCCGAGATTGGTCACCATAGCACGCGCCCGGAGCCCAACAACCGCGCGGGTGTGCGCCGGTGACGATTTTCTCGGCCGGTGGCCTGCGCTATCCATGGAGCCTCGGCCATCGAGGGAGAGGACGCGATGCGGATCAGGGTGATCAACCCGAACACGACCCAGTCCATGACCGAGAGCATCGGGGCGGCAGCGCGCGCCGCCGCCGCGCCCGGCACCGAGATCACGGCGGTCAGCCCGACAATGGGCCCGGTCTCGATCGAGGGTCACTACGACGAGGCGTTCGCCGCGATCGGCGTCCTCGACGAGGTCCGCAAGGGCGAGGCCGAGGGCATCGACGGCTACGTCATCGCCTGCTTCGGCGACCCGGGCCTGCTCGCGGCGCGCGAGCTCGCCAAGGGGCCAGTGGTCGGGATCGCCGAGGCGGCGATGCACCTGGCGAGCCTGATCTCGACCGGCTTTGCCGTGGTCTCGACGCTCGCCCGCTCGCGCCCGATCCTGGAACACCTGGTCGAGGCCTACGGCATGCAGAAGGCCTGTCGGAGCGTGCGCACGACCGACATCGCGGTCCTCGACCTCGACAAGCCGGAGAGCGATGCCCGAGGCGCGATCCTCGCCGAATGCCGCAAGGCCATGACGCTCGACCAGGCCGACTGCGTGCTGCTGGGCTGCGCCGGCATGGCCGATCTGCAGCGCTCGATCGCCGACGAGCTCGGCATCCCGGTGGTCGACGGCGTGGCGGCGGCGGTCAAGCTGGTGGAAGGGCTGGTGGCGCTGGGCCTGCGCACGAGCAAGGCCGGCGGCCTCGCCCAACCGTTGCCCAAGCCCTATGCCGGCGCGTTTGCGGCCTACGCCCCGACCGATCCGGGGGCGCTGCGGGCCGCAGAATAGAGCGCTGGCCGACAGCGTGGAGCGGTGCGATCCCTTGCGGACGCTTCGCGAACGAGCGTACCCGTGCCGTCAGTCCGTCCGCGACAGCCCGCGGCCCCGTTGCTGGCATCATCCGCTTGGGCCGGCGCGCACTTGGGGAGCATCGGCCCCCGGGGCGCCGAAGAAGCGCTCCCGAAGCTGCCAGCCGAGCTGTGCCAGCCAAATCGCCGATATGCCACCCAGTACGGCAAGCACCGGCTCGATCGGATAGCGATAGCGATAGTAGAAAGGGAAAGTTATGGAATAAACGCCCACGTAGGCCAGCGCCATGAGCCCAAGAGCCATCGCCCGGCGATCCTTGAGGCTCAAGGCGAGACCGAGGATAGCCAGCAGGCCTACGATGCTCACGGGAATCAGGTGCTGCCACCGGAGCTCGCGCTGGTAGAAAAAGAATATCGCTTTGGCGGTCGCGAGCTGCAGGGTCACCAAGGGATGCCGGAACATGAAGTCGAGCGCACCAGCCATGAGCGCCTTGTCGCGTTGCGCTTCATTAAAGTCTGCGTACTGGTCCGGCGCCGTCGCCCCGACCGTGTTCTGGGCGTAGGTTTCGAGATCGCGGCGATTTGGGATCATGCCGATCAGCCGCACCGCATCCAGCAGGTTCTCCGCGGTCCAAGGCGGCTTGAATTGCGCGTCATCATGAACCAGGCTCGGTTTGAAGGTCTCAGCGAGAGCGCGGTTGCCGACATAGGCGACGTAGCCCGCTCCATTTCGCACGGGGACAAACTCGTCAAAAGTGATGTAGTTGCGCACTGCCCAGGGAGAGAGCAACAACAACGCCGCGCCAACGATCACGCCGGCGCCTCCCCATCCTCGCCAAGTGAGCGGGCCCGACGACAACAAGGCCACGATTCCCGCAGCCGGGATGAACGCAATGGTCGCCGCCTGGGTGAGCACGGTGAAGCCGATAACCCCGCCGAGAAGTAAGCCTCGCCGGACGGAGGGGCGCTCCTGGAACCAGAGCAGGAGCAGGGCGCAGACGCTGACCAGCAGCCCAGCGAGCATCGAGCCGCCGATGTAGACCTTGATGAGGCTGTGGATGCCCGGAATCAGTGCCAGAAGCGCGGCCGAAATCAGCCCGAGCCAGGGACCCGCGATCCACCGCCCCAGATGGTAGACCAGGACGAGGGTGGCCCCGAAAAACAGGGCGTTGGCCAGGGTCATGGCCAAGCGCCCATAGTCGCCGAACAGCCGGAAGAATGTCCCGAGCAGAAGCACCGGCACCGGTTCTTCCCACGCGGTCGCGTAGTAAGCGTTCGGGTCCTTCTGGTCTTTCGAATAAGCGAGGGCGCCGGCTTTGCCCCCCGGGTAGCTGTAACCTTTGCCGTCGGCCCAAGCGCGGGCAATCCATTCGTATTCCCAGCCTTGGGCCTGGGTCCAGCTTTGGTAGGATCTGGCAAGGTCGCCGGTAAGGATGAGAGCGAGCAACGCGATGCCAATGACGGCGGGCCGTCGAATACTGGAGAACCGCACGATGGGATTCCTCCTGTCGATGCTTCGCTGATTTGCAGCCGCTGCGTGCCCAGCGAGAGGCCGGCTCGCATCAAGCGGGCGCGGCGAACCGCTCATTGGCCATCCCAATGGCCGACGACCCCGCAGCTGGGCCGGGGGCCCGCGTCGCTCACCCCTCGCCTGCGGTCACGGTCCCGGCGTGCTGACAACCGTTCGGCCGGGCGGGCTTCCCATGCCTTGAAACACTTGGTTCTCTTTGATGGCTGAACCCCGATCCAGTGCGCTCAGTGTCCGTGGCACCGCCAGCATCCAGGTGCGAGAAAGGGATAATCCGCTTGCAATCTTCTTAGAATAAGCCCCTAATTCAGTCAACTCTCACTTCGGAAAGCCGCTGGAAGTTTGTAGAATCGACACACGCGGCGCGCGGGGACGGAATGTGAGCAGGCTTGCCTGGATCGCCAAAATGCTCGTGTCGGCGGTCTTGGTCTGGTGGTTGCTTCACACGGTCAGTTTCGCACCGATGGTCACCCGAATGCGCGCGCTGCAGGGGCTTGACCTCGCCGTAATCCTCGGCTTGGCGGTCGCCCAGATCCTTCTGTTCGGTGTGCGCTGGTGGCTGGTCGGACGGGCGTGTGCGGCGGAGCTCCGATTTTGGTCGGCGATCCGGATCGCCTTCATCAGCATGTTCTTCAATCAAACCCTGCCGGCAACCGTCGGCGGCGACATCATGCGCGCGTATCTGGCGAACCGTGAGGGGGTTCCAGCGCGACGCGCCATCGCCGGGGTCCTGATCGACCGGTTCGTCGGCGTGTTTGCGCTCGTGGGATTGGTCGCTGCAACCTTGCCCGCCTTCTACGAGATCGTGCACGACCCGCGGCTGCGGGCCAGCGTGACCACGATCGCGATCGCGGGCATGCTCGCGCTCGGCGTGGTGCTGTTGGGCGGCGGGCACTTCGCCAAGCTTTTGGGACGCTGGCGCCTACTGCGTCCGTTCGGCAGTCTCGCCGATGACCTCCGCAGCGTCTTCGCCAGGCCGGACGCGATTCTTACGACCGCCCTTTCGTTGGCCGTTCATCTCGCCTCGGTCGGCCTCGTCATGCTCCTGGCGGCCGCCATGGGGCTCCGACTCGCCCCCCTGAGCGCGCTCGTCCTGGTTCCGCCGGTCATCCTGATCATGATGATCCCGATATCGCTGGCCGGCTGGGGGGTCCGCGAGAGCGCCTTGGTTGTGGCGCTGGCTCAGGCGGGCGTGGCCGCGCCGGACGCGCTGGCGATCTCGATCGGCTTCGGCCTCGCCTGCCTGGCAGCAAGCCTGCCAGGCGGGGTGCTCTGGTTGTGGAAAAGCAGGACCGCGCGGCTGGAGGCGCCAGCGTAGTATGGAGGGATTGGCGGACTACCGCCACGTCTGGCAAACTAAGCCGGTCCTGCGGGCGGTCTACAGCCATTACTATCGCGAGATCGTCGCTCGCTGCCGCGCCGGCCGCACCCTCGAGGTCGGCGGCGGTTCGGGCAATCTGAAGTCATACGTGGCCGAGGTGGTCACGTCGGACATTCAACCGGTGCTTTGGTTGGACGTGGTTGCCGATGCCCATCGTCTGCCGTTCGGGGCAGGTAGCTTTGACAACATCGTGCTGTTTGACGTCTTGCATCATCTTCAGCGACCCCGCCTGTTTCTGCTCGAGGCCGAGCGCACCTTGCGTCCCAAAGGCCGCCTCGTCCTGGTCGAGCCGGCGATCACGCCGCTCAGCTGGCTGCTCTACAAGTTGCTGCACGACGAGCCGGTGCGTATGAGCGACGATCCCCTGGCGGAAGGCGGCCTCGATCCGACGCGGGACCCATTCGCGGCCAACCAGGCGATTCCAACTCTGCTGTTTTTCGGCCGCTATCGCGATCAGCTCGCCGGCGCGATCCCGCGGCTGCGGCTGATCGAACGGCGCCGGATCGCTTACTTTGCTTACCCGCTGTCTGGCGGTTTCAAGGCCTGGAGCCTGCTGCCAACCCGGGCCGTCGGCCCCCTGCTCCGGCTGGAGCGGTGGTTGGAGCCCGTGCTTCAATCGGTGATGGCCTTTCGACTGCTGGCCGTCATGGAAAAGGTTGACTAGGCTAAGTCGGTGCGATGCTGCCGATGCGCCCGCCATCGGGCGTCCGCCATCGGGCGTCCGCCATCGAACGGTATGACAATTAAATCATCATGAACGTCGCCGCACCCCCGGCAAGCCGCCGCAAGGCGGTTCTGCTGGCCACGGCCGAGCGGGTCGCCGGCCAAGCAGACAAATGGCGCCGGCGCAACCGGTATTTCCATGAGGAGGACGCGCGCTACATGCGGTTTCTGGTGCCGCCGGGGCTCCGCGTCCTGGAGCTCGGCTGCGGCACAGGGTCCTTGCTCGATCGGCTTCGGCCGAGCGAGGGCGTCGGGGTCGATTTCAGCCCCGCGATGATCGAAATTGCCCGCACCCGTCACCCCCACCTCGATTTCAGGGTTGGCGACGTCGAGCATCCCATCGATCGCTTGGACGGACCACCGTTCGATGCGATCATCTTATCGGATACGATCGGCACGCTCGAGGATATTCAAAACACCTTCGCGCAGCTACACCATCTGTGCTCGCCGGATACCAGGATCATCGTGGCCTATCACTCGGGACTTTGGTACCCGGTTCTCCGCTTGGCCGAGCTGTGCGGCCTCAAAATGCCCGCTCTTTCGGAGAATTCGCTGTCGACCGACGATATCAGCGCGATCCTGGCGCTGGCCGGTTTCGAGGAAGTCAAGCGCGAGTGGCGGCAACTGCTGCCCAAACGGTGGTTGGGACTCGGGCCTCTGGTGAACCGCTTTGTCGCCACGCTGCCCCTGGTGCGCCGTTTGTGCCTGCGCAATTACATGGTGTTGCGCTCGGTGCGGGCGATCGCCCCCTCCCGTCCATCGGCGACGATCGTCATTCCTTGCCGCAACGAGCGCGGCAACATCGAGCCGGCGGTCCGTCGCATCCCCAATTTTGCCGCTGACCAAGAGATCATCTTTGTCGAGGGACACAGTAAAGACGGCACCCTGGACGAGATTTACCGCATCATGGCCAGATACCCGGATCTTGATATCAAGGCTACAGTCCAGGATGGCAGGGGCAAGGGTGACGCCGTCCGCAAAGGATTCGAGTTGGCGCGCGGTGACGTTCTGATCATCCTCGACGCCGACCTCACCGTGCCACCTGAAGAGCTGCCCAAGTTTTACGAGCTGATAGCCTCCGGCCGAGGCGAGTTCGTCAATGGCTCACGCCTGGTCTATCCAATGGAGGATCAGGCGATGCGCTTTTTGAATCTGACCGCCAATCGGCTCTTCGCCTACGCGTTCAGCTATCTGTTGAACCAACGTCTGACCGATACCCTGTGCGGGACCAAGGTGCTAAGCAAGCGGCACTATCAGCGAATTGCGGAGGAACGGGCCTATTTCGGGGATTTCGATCCATTCGGCGACTTCGATCTGATCTTCGGGGCAACCAAATCGAACCTCAAGTTTGTGGAAGTACCGATTCGCTATATGGCTCGGACGTTTGGCGAGACGCAGATCTCTCGGTTTCGGCACGGCTGGCTGCTGCTGCGTATGGTCGTATTTGCCTGGTGGAAGCTCAAGGCGATCTGAAGAGGCGCTATCACTCGGGGCGGGCGCTGAGCGACGTGTAGCGAGCGCGTAGTTTTGTCCGCAATAGGTAGCGCATGAATTGACCGCTGTTGTGGGCCCTGTGGGATTGTGGGCAACGCGCAGCGTTGTCCACCAAGTCCACAGGGCTGGCCGCGTCGCGGTGGTCACGCGGCCAGGTCCTCGACGCTCACAGGTGCCGCCGGCGGAAAGCTCGCGAGCCGCTGCGGGCCTTTGAAGATGGCGAGCGTGCCGTCGGGATAGTCGTGCACCCGGACGGTCGCCCGCACCAGGTGGGGACGCAGCGGGGTTGGCGGGATCTGCAGGCTGCGGCCCTGCCAGCGGACGCAGTTGTCGTTGCCAACCCGGCGCTCTTCCTGGATGCACAGCACGTCGCGCCAGAGCGCCTCGGGCACCATGACGAAGACCGCGGTCGGCTCCTCGGCGGGCTCGGCAAAACGGGCGTTGTGCTCGAGCAGGTAGGTCTCGCGCAGGAACCGGTTGGCGGCCGCGACGGTGGTGATCCCGGCCAGCGCCAGCTCCTTGGGCAGCCGATCTTGCAAGGTTCGGAAGGCGCGCTCGCACCGGCCTCGGGCCTCGGGCGAATAGGCCGGGATGTGGCCGATGCCGAGCTGCTTGAGCGCCCGGCCGACCTGGGTCAGCTGGGTCTTGGAGACCTTGCCGCCGGCCTCGGGGGTGACGAAGTAAGGCTGCCGCGATCGGTGTAGAGCTCCATGAACAGGCCGTGGCGCTCGATCACCTCGATGAGCCCACGAAAACTGCTCATCGTGCCTTCCTCGGCGACCAGAAAGGCCGAGTAGAGCTCGCTGGTGGCGTCATCCATGGTGATGATCAGGTCGAGTGCCGGCTGGCCTTTGAGCCAGGCATGCTTCGAGCCGTCCTGATGCAGCATCATGCCGGGCATCGGCCGGCGCGGCCGCTTGCGGCGATGGGCGCCGCGCCTCGGCGCCGGCGGCACCGTTCCGGTCTTGTGGAGGTAGAGCCGGGTGGTGGTGTAGCCGAGCTTGTAATTGTGGCGCTGCGCCAGCTTCTCGTGGAAGTGCTTGATGGTGAAGCCCTGATAGGTCTCCTGATACAGGGCCCGCATGCGCTCGAGCTCATCCTTCGGCGCCCGCCTGGGCGACGGCTGGCCAACCCGGCGATCGCCCAGGCCGTCGGCCCCCTCCTCCTGGTAGCGTTCCCGCCAGCGCCGCAAGGTCCGCTCGCTGACCCCGAGCGCCGATGCCGCCTCGGCATGGCTCAAGCTCCCCTTCTCCCAGCGGTCCAACAGCTCCTCAAAACGCATGATCCCGATCCTCGTCAGCCTCTCCACCCAGCCCACCCCCGTTCCAAGTCCCTTGGAACGGTTCCAGAACCGGACAGATCACGCGCTACCTAAACCGGCCAACTCACGCGCTCCCTACACACGCGCTGAGCGACGTTGACGGCCGGTCCGGAGGCTCGCAGTCTGGGGCCGGCGCGATCCGTGGCGCCGGTGCAGATGAGGGAACGCCGTGGCCAAGCATAGGATTGCCGCGATTCCGGGCGACGGCATCGGGCAGGAGGTGATCGCCGCCGGGCTCGAGGTGCTGCGGGCGCTGCAGACGCGCGCGCCGGGGCTCGAGCTCGAGGTCGAGGCGTTCGACTGGGGCTCGGCCTACTACCGCGCCCATGGCCGGATGATGCCCGAGGACGGCCTCGCGCGGCTGAAGCCTTTCGATGCGCTCTACTTCGGCGCGGTCGGCGCCCCCGACATCCCGGACGACATCACCCTCTGGGGCCTGCGGCTCGCGATCTGCCAGGGCTTCGACCAATATGCCAACGTCCGCCCGGCGCGGCTTTTACCGGGCGTTGTCGGGCCACTTCGGGACATCGCCCCTGGCGACCTCGACTGGATCGTCGTTCGGGAAAACACGGAGGGCGAATACGCCGGCGCCGGCGGCCGGGTGCACCGAGGCTTGCCCGAGGAGGTCGGGACCGAGGTCGCGATCTTCACGCGCACCGGCTGCGAGCGGATCATGCGCTTTGCCTTCGAGCTCGCCCGCACCCGCCCGAAGAAGCTCCTGACCCTGGTCACCAAGTCGAACGCCCAGCGCCACGGCATGGTCCTGTGGGACGAGATTTTTTCCGAGCTCGAGCAGGAGTTTCAGGACGTCGCGACCGACAAGGAGCTGGTCGACGCGATGACCACGCGCATGGTCCTGAAGCCCGGGACCTTGGACGTGATCGTCGCGACCAACCTGCACGCCGACATCCTCTCCGACCTCGCCTCGGCGCTCACCGGCTCGCTCGGCCTCGGCCCGACCGCCAACCTCAACCCGACCCGGAAATACCCCTCGATGTTCGAGCCGATCCACGGCTCGGCCTTCGACATCACCGGCAAAGGCGTCGCCAACCCGATCGCGACCTTCTGGAGCGCTGCCCTCATGCTCGACCACCTGGGCGAGCCCGCGGCCGCGACCCTCCTCATGAGCGCGATCGAGCGCACGCTTGCGGCCGGCGACCTGCTGACGCCCGACCTCGGCGGCAGCGCTACGACTGCGGAGGTCACCGCGCGGGTCTGCGACCTTCTGAGCGGCGCGAACGTCTGATGGCGAAGCGCTGGCTGCTGCCCCTGCTCGCGTCCGCGCTTGGCGCGGCCGGCGTCTCGGCCGAGGATCTGACGCGCACGGTCGGCAAGTGGATTGTCGCCTGCGAGCAGACCGAGGCGGGCGGCAGCGCTTGTGAAGTGCGCAACGACGAAGTCGGCAAGCCCGCGCTTGAGCAGTCGACGCTGTTGTCCCTGACGCTGCACGCCGGCGGCAACCAGGCCGAGGGCCTGGTCCGGATCGCCGATCTCGAGCTCGCGCCGCGGCTCGACGTCGAGATCGGGTTCGGCGACCGCAAGCTCACGGTCGAGGGCGTCGGCCGCCATGGCCGCCTCGCGGCGCGCTTCATGCTGCCGAGCTCGGAGCTTTCCGGCCTCGCAAGCGCCGATGCGATCCGCGTGCGCTTTGCCGACCAAGAGGCCAAGGCCCACGAGGTCGTCTTTCCGACCGCCGGGCTCGCCGCGGCGCTCAAGCTCGCGAGCGGCCATCTGTAGCACGGCTGGTTGACGCGGCGCGCGGGGCGGGGATGATCGGGCGACGAGTGGGAAAAGGGGCGGACATGGACAAGCCGGAAGTTCTGCAGATGATGCCGATCACGCCCAAGGTGCAGGCGCAGGCGGACGAGGCGTTCACGCTGCGCAAGCTCTGGGGCGCGCCGGATGCCGCGGCCTATGTTCGGGAGGTGGCGCCCTGGGTGCGGGGCATCTTCACCAACGGCATCATCGGCGCCGGCAAGGCGCTGCTCGACAATCTGCCCAAGGTCGAGATCGTCGGCGTCTACGGGGTCGGGACCGATGCGGTCGACCTCGCGACCGCGCGCGCTCGCGGCATCCGGGTCACCAACACGCCGGACGTGCTGACCATGGGCGTCGCCGAGTTCGGCATGGCGCTCCTGCTCGATGTCGCGCGCCGGGTCGCCTACAACGACCGCTACCTGCGCGCCGGGCGCTGGCCGACCGACGGCGATCCGGTGCTCGCCAACTCGCTCGCCGGCAAGCGCATGGGCATTCTCGGGCTTGGCCGGATCGGCCGGGCGGTCGCCAGGCGCGCCGAAGCCTTCGACATGGTGCTCAGCTACCATGGGCCGCACCGCAAGCCAGAGGTGGCCTACGCGTATTATCCCGACCTCGTCGAGATGGCCGCGGCCGTCGATTGCCTGATGGTGACCTGTCTCGGCGGCCCGACCACGGCGGGGCTGGTCAGCCGCGCGGTGATCGAGGCGCTCGGGCCCGAGGGGTGGCTGATCAACGTCGCGCGCGGCTCGGTGATCGAGGAGCCGGCTTTGGTCGAGGCGCTGGTCCAGGGCAAGCTGGGCGCCGCCGGCCTCGACGTCTTCGCAACCGAGCCGAACGTGCCGGAGGCGCTGCTGGCGCTCGACAACGTCGTCCTGCAGCCGCATCAGGCGAGCGCCACCTGGGAGACCCGCGATGCCATGGGCCAGCTGGTGCTCGACAACCTGAAGGCGCACTTCGCCGGCCAGCCGCTCCTGACCCCGGTCGTCTGAAGGTTGCTCGGTCGGGTCAGCGCATGGTCGGCATCACGAAGTCGGCGCCGGCGCGGATGCCGGTCGGCCAGCGCGAGGTGATCGTCTTGAGCTTGGTGTAGAAGCGCACGCCCTCGGGCCCGTGCATGTGGTGGTCGCCGAACAGGGACGACTTCCAGCCGCCGAAGCTGTGGAACGCCATCGGCACCGGGATCGGCACGTTGATCCCGACCATCCCGACCTGGATCTGATGCGCGAACTCGCGCGCGGCATCGCCGTCGCGGGTGAAGATCGCGGTGCCGTTGCCGAACTCGTGCTCGTTGATCATGGTCGCGGCGGCGGCGTAGTCCGGCGCGCGGACCACCGCCAGCACCGGCCCGAAGATTTCTTCCCGGTAGATCGTCATGTCGGTCGTGACCCGGTCGAACAGGGTGCCGCCAAGGAAAAAACCGTCCTCGTAGCCCTGGAGCCTGAGCCCGCGGCCGTCGACCACGAGCTTGGCGCCCTCGCGCTCGCCGATGTCGATGTAGTTTTGAACTTTCGCCAGATGCTGGGCGGTGACCAGGGGGCCCATGTCGGCCTCGGGATCGGTGCCGGGGCCGATTCGAAGCCCCCGCACCCTGGGCTCGAGGCGCTCGATCAGAGCATCGGCGATCTGGTCGCCGACCGGGACCGCGACCGAGATCGCCATGCAGCGCTCGCCGGCAGCACCGTAGGCCGCCCCCATCAGCGCATCGACCGCGAGGTCGAGATCGGCATCCGGCATCACGATCATGTGGTTCTTGGCGCCACCCAAAGCCTGGCAGCGTTTTCCGGTCTTGGCCGCGGTCTCGTAGATGTAGCGGGCGATCGGGGTCGAGCCGACGAAGCTCACCGCGGCGATCCGGGGCTCCTCGAGGATCGCGTCGACCGCCTGCTTGTCGCCGTGGACCACGCTGAAGACGCCGTCTGGAAGACCAGCCTCCTTGAGCAGCTCGGCCAGCACCAGGGACGCCGAGGGATCGCGCTCGGAGGGCTTGAGGATGAAGCAGTTGCCGCAGGCGAGTGCCACCGGGAACATCCACATCGGCACCATGGCCGGGAAGTTGAACGGCGTGATCCCGGCGACCACGCCCAGCGGCTGCCGGAACGCGTGGCTGTCCACCCGCGTGCCGACGTTCTCGGTGATTTCCCCTTTGAGCAGATGCGGCGCGCCGGTCGCGAACTCGACCACCTCGATGCCGCGCGCAACCTCGCCCTTGGCGTCCGAGAGCACCTTGCCGTGCTCGGCGGTGATCACGGCCGCAATCCGCTCCTCGCTCTCCTCGAGAAGTCGCAAAAAACGGTTGAGGACGCGGGCGCGGCGGAGCGGCGTGGTCGCCGCCCACTTCGGGAACGCCGCTCGCGCGGCCGCGACCGCGTCGGCCATCTCCTCGGCGCCGGCCAGCGGCACCCGGCCGGTCTCCTCGCCGGTTGCCGGATTGAACACCGGTGCCGTGCGCCCGCTCTTGCCGGCCACCAACCGGCCATTGATGAAATGCTTGATCTCGGTTGGCATGCCGCCCTCCCGGTTTTTTCGAACGGCCCGCGTCAGGCGAGCTTCTGTCGCGTCAATGCCTGCTCGTAGGCCTGGCGGGCGGCGCGCACCTCGCCGCGTGCCGAGGTCTCGGGCACGGCCACGTCCCACCAGGCGCCGCCCTCCTGGGTGGTCACCAGCGGGTCGGTGTCGATCACGATCACGTAGCTCCGGTCCGACCCCTTGGCCCGCTCGAGAGCAGAATCCAGATCGGCGATGCTCGTGACCTTCTCGGCCTCGGCGCCGAGCGCGCGCGCGTGGCCCGCAAAGTCGACCTGCGCGGGATCGGCCATGTGGTCGACATGGTCGAACAGATTGTTGAACGAGGCGCCGCCGGTCGCCCGCTGCAGCCGGTTGATGCAGCCGTAGCCGCGGTTGTCGAGCACGACCACGGTGAGCTTCTGGCCGAGCATGACCGCGGTCGCGAGCTCGGAGTTGAGCATCAGATAGCTGCCGTCGCCGACGAGTACGAAAACCTCGCGCCCGGGCTCGGCGAGCTTGACCCCGAGCCCGCCCGCGATCTCGTAGCCCATGCAGGAAAAGCCGTATTCCAGGTGGTAGCCGCCGGGAGCACCGGTCCGCCAGAGCTTGTGCAGCTCGCCCGGCAGCCCGCCCGCGGCGCAGACCACGATCGCATCGCGCGCGGCGCTGCGGTTGACAGCACCCAGGACCTGGGCATCCGAAGGCCGCTCGGCATTGGTCGGCGCGGTCACCCGGTCGACGATCGCATCCCAGTCCTGGCGCAGGCTCCGGACACGCGCCTGCCAGGCGGCCCCGGTCGCGCCATCGCCGAGCGCCCTATCCAGCATCTCGAGGGTCCGCCTGGCATCGCCGACCAGGGGTAGCGCCCCATGCTTGCCGGCATCGAAGGCGGCGACGTTCAGCTGGATCAGGGTCGCCGCTCCGGGCAGGAGCGCCCGCGAGCCGGTGGTGAAGTCCTGCAGCCTCGTGCCGATCGCGAGCAGCACGTCGGCTTCGGCGGCGAGCGCGTTGGCCGCTGAGGAGCCGGTGACCCCGATCGAGCCGATGTTTTGCGGATGATCGAAGGCGAGCGAACCCTTGCCAGCCTGGGTCTCGGCGACTGGGATCTTGTGCCGGGCGGCGAACGCCTGCAGGGTCTCCGCGGCGCCCGAATAGAGCACCCCGCCGCCGGCCACGATCAGCGGCCGCTCGGCATGCCCGAGCAATTCGACGGCAGCCGCCAGCTCCGCCTCATCAGGAGCCGGCCGGCGGAAGCGGGCCGTGCGCGGCGCGAAGAAGGCGTCCGGAAAATCGTAGGCCTCGGCCTGGACGTCCTGGCTCATGCCGAGCGTCACCGGGCCGCACTCGGCCGGGTCGGTCAGCACCTGGATCGCGCGCGGCAGCGCGGACAAGAGCTGCTCCGGCCGGGTGATCCGGTCGAAAAACCGGGAAACCGGCTTGAAACAATCGTTGGCGGTCAAGGTCCCGTCGCCGAAGGCCTCGACCTGCTGCAGCACCGGATCGGGGCGGCGATTGGCGAAGGTGTCACCCGGGAGGAGCAGCACCGGCAGCCGGTTCACATGCGCGAGTGCGGCCGCGGTCACCATGTTGAGCGCCCCCGGCCCGATCGAGGTCGTGCACGCCATCATCTGGCGGCGGAACTTCGCCTTGGCGAACGCGATCGCGGCATGCGCCATGCCCTGCTCGTTGTGCGCGCGATAGGTGGGGAGAACGTCCCGGACCTGGTAGAGCGCCTCGCCGATGCCGGCGACGTTGCCGTGGCCGAAGATCGCGAACACGCCTGCAAACAGCGGAAGCTCGGCGCCATCGAGGGTGGTCCGCTGGGCGGCGAGATAACGGACGACGGCCTGGGCGGCTGTCAGGCGAACCGTGCTCATGTCCTCGCTCCCTCGAGCAGCCAGCGGTGCGCCGGCTCGGTGTTGAACCGCCAGATCCGCTGCGGCCCGGCCATCACGTTCAGGTAGTAGAGGTCGTAGCCATGCGCCGTGCCGCAGGGGTGGTAGCCTTTCGGCACCAGCACGACGTCGCCGTCCTCGACGGCCATGGTCGCATCGAGCGAGCGATCGTCGGTATAGACCCGCTGCAAGGCAAAGCCCTGGGAGGGGTTGAGCCGGTGGTAGTAGGTCTCCTGCAGCTCGCTCTCGTGCGGCAGGTCCAGGGTATCGTGCTTGTGCGAAGGGTAGGACGACCAGCAGCCGGACGGCGTGATCACCTCGACCACAAGCAGGGAAAAGGCGGGCTCGCTCTCGGGCAGGATGTCGTAGACATGGCGGGTGTTGCTGCCCTGGCCGCGCTTCGAATAGGCGACCTGGTCCGGGCCGATCAGTCGCGCCTCGTGGGTGCCGCCGCCCGGCGCCGAGCAGATCCCGAGCTCGAGGTCGGTCGTAGCATCGACCCGGTATTCGCTGTGCCAGGGCACGTAGACGGCGGTCGGCTTCTTACCCTCGAACGGCCCCATGCGCTCGCCGACCTCGCCGAAATCCTCTCCGCCCGCGCGGATCTTCGCCTTGCCGCCGACCAGCACCAGGCACGCCTCGCGTCCGCCGGTCTCCGCCTGGAGGCTCTGGCCCGGCTTCAGCCGGTACAGCTCGAAGCCCACATGGCCCCAGCCGGCGCTCGCCGGCGTCACCCGATGGACCAGCCCCCGCGGGTCCGGCGCATGATTCTTCAAGAGCAGTTCGGCCATGGTTTTTCTCCTGATCTCATGCGGCGCGCAGCCAGTCGCGGCTGGTCGCGAGGTAGCCCTCGAGCACATCCAGATAGTCGCCGGGCTTGACCGGGGTGAACGGATTGGCGCCGGCGGCGGTGCACTCGACGATCACCGGGCCTGCGTAACCAACCTCGTCGAGCGCGCGGGCGATGGCGGCGAAGTCGGTATGGCCGCGACCGATGCCCTCGCGGTTGGAATCGGCCACGTGGAACAGACCGAGCCGACCCCCGACCGCGCGGATCGCCCCGGCCGGTGCCGCCTCCTCGATGTTCATGTGATAGGCGTCGAGCAGGACGCCGAAGTTGTCGGCGCCGACCCGCTCGAGCAGCGCGAGCGCCGCCTTGCCGGTATTGACCAGGTGGCTCTCGTAGCGGTTCAGGACCTCGTACACGATCCGGACGCCCGCCGGGCGCGCGTGCGCGCAGACGGTCCGCAAGCCCGCGACCAGCAACTCCTCCTCCTCGGCCATCGAGGCGAGCGGCGCGATCCGGCCGACCAAGCCGTGGAACGAGACGACCGCGCCGCCGACCTCGGCGGCGAAGTCGACCAGCTCGCGGTAGTAGTCGAGCGCCGCCGCGCGCGCCTCGGTGTCCGGGGTCGCGGGATCGACGTTGTCCGGTGTCAAGGAAAAGACCTCGAGACCGTGGTCGCGCAAGAGCGAGGCGACCGCTTTCGGCCGGAAGGCCTGGAGGTCGCCGTGCAGCTCGACCCCGTCGTAGCCGAGGGCCGCGATCCGGGTCAGGGTCTCCGGGAGCGGTCGCGGCCCGAAGGTCCAGGTGCAGACACCGAGCTTGCGGTTCATCAGTCGAGCCGGACCAGGCGGCCGGTCTGCATGCTCTCGAGCGCGGCATCGGCGAGACGCAGCGCCTCGCGGCCGTCGCGGTACGTGACCAGCGGCGTCCTGCCCTGCTCCACGCAGTCGACGAAGTGGGAAATCTCGGCATTGTAGGCGGGCGTGTAGCGCTCGATGAAGAAGTTGAGGACCGGATCTTGCGCCTCGGTCGCGGCGGCCCCCCAGAGCGAGACCGTGGTCGGCCGCTGATTGCCGACCTGAAGCATGCCCTTTTCGCCCAGCGCCTCGACCCGCTGGTCGTAGCCGTAGGCCGCGCGCCTGCTGTTGTTGATCTGGCAGATCGCCCCGCTCTTGGCGACGAGCGTGATCATCGCGGCATCGATGTCGCCCGCCTGCTCGATCGCGGGCTCGACCAGGTTGGCGCCGATCGCCTGGACCGCCGCGATGTCGCCCATCAGGTAGCGGGCCATGTCGAAGTCGTGGATCGCCATGTCGCGGAACAGGCCGCCAGAGACCTGGATGTAGGCGATCGGCGGCGGCCCCGGATCGCGCGAGGTGATCACCACCTGCTCGAGTTTTCCCACGTCGCCGGCCTGAATGCGCTCGCGCAGCGCCTTGAAGGACGGGTCGAAGCGGCGGTTGAAGCCGACCATGATCGTGGCGCCCTTGTCCTTGATCCGCGCCCAGCAGGCGTCGACCTTGGCGAGGTCGAGGTCGATCGGCTTCTCGCAGAGCACGGCCTTGCCGGCTTCGACCGCGCGCTCGAGCAGGTCGAGATGGGTGTCGGTCGAGGACGCGATCAGCACCGCCTGGAGCGCAGGGTCGCCCAGGATCTGGTCGACCGCGCGCGCCTTCTGGGCGCCGGTCGCCTCGGCCGCACCGGCCGCGGCGGCATCGGCGACGTCATAGACCCAAGCGAGCTCGGCGCGCGGATGGCGGGCGAGGTTGAGGGCGTGCATGCGGCCGATGCGGCCACAACCGAGAACGGCGAATTTGACCATTGTTGGCTCTCACAAGGAGACCGCGTCGGCGGTCGGTTGGGGGCGGGATGAGGGGGCAAGCGGCGGCCGCAGCCGGTCCCAGGCCTGGATCAGGCGGGCGTAGCTCTCGGCCATGCGGGTGATCGCCGTGGCGTCGTCGATCTCGCCGGCGAGCCAGGCCTTGGCGGGTTGGCCGAAGACCGTGCGCCCGATCGCGAAGCCCTTGCAGACCGGCTGACGCGCGGCTTGCGCGAAGCTCGCTTCGAGCTCGGCCATCGGCGCATCCAGGCCGAGCAGCAGGACGCCCCGGCAATGCGGGTCGTGGCGCTCGATGACCTCGGCGATCCGCTGCCAGGCGGCGGCGCTGCCGGGATCGGGCAGCTTCCACCAGTCGGGGTAGATGCCGAGCGCATAGAAACGCTCGAGCGCGCGCGCGAGCGTCCGCTCGTCGACCGGTGCGGCCGACTTGCTCGGGATGATCTCCAGCAGCAGCTCGTGGAAGGTCTTGCGGCAGGCGTCGAACAGACGGAGCGCCTGGGCTTCCTGCTCCTGCCTCAGGGCTTCCGGATCGTCCGGGTGATAGAAGATCAGGCATTTGACGCAATGCCCGACCGGCCATTCCCGGAGCGTGCAGCCGACATCGGCGCCGCCCTCGAAGTGGATCGGGACAGCACCAGGCAGCTCGATCGGCCGGCCGATCCAGATGCCGTCTCCGGTCGCGTCATCGAGCGCTGCCTGGCCGAGCCGGCCGTCGAGCAGGATGCCGAAGTCCGGGCGCCCGCCCGCGGCCCGCCGCGCCGCCTGAAGGCAGAGCTTCTTGAAGTGGGAAACATGCTCGTGGGTGACGCCGGCCGCGTCCGCCATCGCCTCGAGCTGGGCGCGATGGTCGAAGGCCATCGCCAGCACCTGCGGCCATGGCCGGGTCCGGGTGGTCGACCAGTGCAGCTGCTCGAGCCTCGCATCCTTGCGCAACGCCCGCTCGGGGGAGCCATGCTCGAGAAAGTCCGCAAGCTCGGTCCAGCTCGGGACCGCCGGCGCGCAGCCATGGCGCGAGACCGCAAACGCGCCGCAGGCATTGGCGTACTTGCAGCAGTCCTCGATCGGCGCATCCCGCAGGTAGCCGCGCAGAAAGCCGCTCATGAAGGCGTCGCCGGCGCCCAGAATGTTGAACACCTCGATCGGAAAGCCCTGCCCCTTGATTCCCAGCTCGATGTCGTCGGGGATCGCGCGATCGAACACGGTGCAGCCCATCGGCCCGCGCTTGACGACGATCAGCGCTGCCGGCGCCAGCTCCCGGATCCTGCGGCAGGCCGCCCAGCGTGTCGGTCGAGCCGCCGGCGATGTGGATCTCCTCCTCGGTGCCGACGACCACGTCGCAGTCGGGCAGGATGGTCTGGAGATGGGCCGAGACGCTCTCGTTGGCGACGAAGCGCTCCTCGCCGAGGCCAAGCCCGGTCAGGCCCCAGAGCACCGGGCGGTAATCGATGTCGAAGATCACCCGGCCGCCGTGCTTCTTCGCGAGCCGGATCGCCTTCTTGCTCATGGCATCGAGGTTGGGCTTGGAGAAGTGGGTGCCCGAGACCACCACGGCGCCGGCACTCGCGATATAGGCCTCGTCGACGTCGGCCTCGGTCAGCGCCGCATCGGCGCAGTTCTCGCGGACGAAGATGAGTGGGAAAGTATGCTCGTCGCGGATGCCGAGGATGACCAGCGCGGTCAGGCGCTCGGGATCGGTCTTGACGCCCTGGATGTCGACCCCTTCGGCCGCAACCGTCTCCTTGATGAAGCGGCCCATGTGCTCGTCGCCGACGCCGGTGATCAGGCCCGGCCTGAGGCCGAGCCGGGCGGTCCCGACCGAGATGTTGGTCGGGCAGCCGCCGACGTATTTGGCGAAGCTCGCCATGTCCTCGAGCCGCCCGCCGACCTGCTCGCCATAGAGATCGACCGACGAGCGGCCGATGCAGATCACATCCAGGGTTTTTGCCATTTCGGTTCTCACAAAGTCAGGCGGGCAGCATGGCGATCTCGCGATCGATCCAATGCATGCTGCGCTCGAGCGCGCCCGCGATGTCGTCCAGAGCATGCACGCTCGCGGCGAACGGCTCAAACGAGTAAGGCCCGCTGTAGCCCTCCATCAGGGCCACGATCTGGCCGATGTTGCCGAGCAGGTCGTCCGCCCCGACCAGGACCCTGTGCTCGTCCCGGATCCGGTCGAGCGGCAGGCTGGCGTCGTCGATGCCCGAGATGTGCACGAGCCCGGTGCGCTCAGGGAACATGCGGGGCTCGCCGGAGAGGTAGTGGTGGAAGGTGTCGTGGACGAGCCGGAAGCGGTCGCCCAGATCCAATTCGTCGATCGCCTCGATGGCATCCCCCTTCAGGCGCAGCGAGCATTCCTCGAAGCCGAGCGGCTCGACCAGGCCGATGATGCCGGCCTCGGCGAGGATCGGCGCCAGCCCGCGCAACGCCTCGCGCAGCTTCGCCTGCCGCTCGCTCTCCGACGGCCGGTAGGTCGGATCGTTGACCGGGCAGAGGACGAGCGCCGCGGCGCCGCAGCCCTTTGCATAGCGGGCGAGCGCGCTCGCCTCCCCGGCGCGCGCCGGGTTCCAGTCGTTGAAGCGCTGGAGCGCGTTGATCGAGAGGATGTGCACGCCACCCGCCTCGGCGGCCGCGCGGACCTGAGCTGGCGGCGTGCCGTCGCTGATCGCAACCCCCGGGAGGTCGTTCCGGACCTCGATCTGGTCGAGCCCGAGCGCGGTGGTCAGCGCGACCAGCTCGGCGACCGTCTTGCGCGGGGCCACCATGTGGTTGACGGCGAAGGGCAGCAAATGGCTCACGGGCTTGCTCCAGAGGTCTGACTAAGCCGCGGCCACCTCGCGGCCGCCGTCGCGGATGATGTGCTCGAGCTCGTCGGCGGTCATCTCGTCCTTGCGGACGTCGGCGACCTTCTCGCCGTTCTCCATGATCACGACGCGATCGGCAATCCGGTGGACCTGGAAGATGTCGTGGGTGATGTAGATCACCAGCAGGCCCTGCTCGCGCAGCTGCTGGGCGATCTCGTTGACGTGCTCGCGCACCGACAGATGGTTGGTCGGCTCGTCCATGATGATCACCCGGTTCTTGAACTCGACCGCCCGCCCGATCTTGACCGACTGGCATCGAAATTGACGCTGACGTCCTTGAGCGCGTGGAAGGTGCCGAAATAGAGATCGATGTTCTTCATCTCGATCAGCGGCCGGGACGCCTCTGCCATGGTCTTGCCTCCTTGATTGATCGTTAGCGGCGGCGCAGCGCCCAGGCGCGGAACTGATTGTCGCCGAGCAGCGCCGCGATGACCAGACCGGCGAGCACCATCAGATAGAACTGCGGGCTGACGCTCATGACCACGAGGTAGCTCTGGATGCCGGACAGGATGAAGGCGCCGGCGAGCGCGCCGATCACGCTGATCCGGCCGCCGGCGAGCAGGCAGCCGCCGACGTGTGCGAGACCATGACGAAGCGGTAGGTCTTGTCCTGCGCATCGGCATGAGTGATCGCCAGGCCGGAGCAGGCGATGAATGGTGCCGACCGCGAGCGCGGTCTTCCAACGTTTCATGTCGGCCTCCCGACGGATTCACACGTTTGGCGGCTCGCGGAGCCGGTGATCTGGTGGTTGCGCCGTCTCCCAGCCTCTCCGCTCTGGAATAGGCCCGCACCTCAAACGCATCAATATTTTTTTAGCAATTGATGGAATTTGATGGCATTGAGGTTGACCGCGCGGTTGGCAAATCTCGTCACCATCTCTAGACTGCCTGTCTGACGCTTGCGCCTCGGGCTCCGCTCGACCTCACGACCGCATCAAGAAGGTGGAACGCGTGACGATCAAACGAGAAGCCACGATCAAGGAGATCGCCCGTCTCGCCGGCGTCGGGGTCGCGACCGTGGATCGGGTCATCCACAGCCGCCCCAACGTCCGGCCGGAAAAGGTCGAGCGCGTCCTCAAGGCGATCTCGCACCTGAACGGCGAGCGCGACCGGCGCATGGTCAACGGCCATCCGGGCAGCCTGCGCGTCGCGCTGGTCGCCCACTCCGGGCGCTCGTTCCTGCAGACCATGCTCGACTCGGCCGAGACCGCGGCCAAGGATTTGGCCGGCAGCGGTCTGCAGGCGGAGCTGCGCGCGGTCGCAGAGCCCGACCCGCAGCTGATCGCCGACAGCATTCTCGAGGCCGCGGCGACCGCCGAGGGCCTGGTCGTGATCAGCTTCGAGGATCCGCTGATCCATCGTACCATCGACGACGTGGTCGCGAGCGGCGTCCCGGTCGTCTGCGTCGCCACCGACCTGCCGGCGACCCAGCGGCTCGGCTACATCGGCATCAACCAGCTGCAGGCCGGCCGCACCGCCGCCCATCTGATGGCGATGATCCTCGGCCACCCCGAAGGCGACGTGATCGTCTCGGTCGGCAACACCTTCCGCTGCCAGGCCGAGCGCGAGATGGGCTTTCGCTGGTACCTGCGCGAGCGCTGCCCGGGTCTGACGGTGCGCGAGATCGTCGACGTGCGCAACGACCCGGAGGTCGCGTTCCACGCCATCAAGACGGTGTTCGCGACCGGGCCGCAGCCGCTCGGCATCTATGCGGTCAGCGGCGGCAATCTCGGGATCGCACGCGCGCTCGCCGAGCTGAAGCCGGACCGGCCGCCGGTGTTCATCGGTCACGAGCTCAACCGGAACTCGCGCCAGCTCCTGCTCGAGGATCGCATGCACGCGGTCATCGACCACGATACCGTCGGCGAGATGCGCTGGTGCTTCGAGCAGCTGCAACGAGCCCGCGCCGGCGCCCTCGATCCCAAGCTCTTCGTGCAGCAGCCGCCGAAGCTCGTGCTGCGCGAGAACGTCGACTGAGGCGGCCGGCGCGACGGGCTCGCGGCCGCGCGCCGTGGGCCTCGATCAGTCGGCGGCTGGGACGAGCAGGCGCAGACGCAGCGCGTTGAGCAGGCTGATCACCCCGTACTGGCGGACGCGGTTGCGATCGCCGGGCAGCTTCACGACCGTCGAGGTGACCTGATCGCCGAGGGCCAGCCCGAGAAAGACGGTGCCGACCGGCTGGCCCTCCTGCTCGGCCGGGCCGGCGACCCCGGTGGTAGCAAGGCCGACGTCGGCCTGCAGCAGCTTGCGGACGCCTGCCGCCATCGCCGCCGCCGCCGCCAGGCTCACGACCGGCCCCTCGGGCACGCCCAAGAGCTTGAACTTGAGGTCGCTGGCATAGGCCACGAGCCCGCCGCGGAGCACGTCGCTGGCACCCGGGATCGCGGTCAGCCGGGCGCCGACCAGCCCGCCGGTCACCGATTCCGCGACCGCCAGGCTCAAACCACGCGCGCGCAGCAGATCGAGCACAACCGACTCCATGGTCTGATCGTCGACCCCGAACACGTAGTCGCCGAGCAGCGGGCGGAGCAGCGCTTCCTCCGTCGCCAGCACCGCCGCCGCGGCGGCATCGTCGACGGCCTTGGCGGTGATCCGGACCTTGATCCCCTCGATCCCGCTCGCCTGAAAGGCAAGGGTCGGATTGCCGAGCACATCGAGCTCCTCGATGCGCGGCGCGAGCAGCTCGGCAAGGCCGGATTCACTGTGCCCCCAGGTCCGCAGCACCCGGCTCCGGATCACCGCCCGGACACCGGCGCGCCGCTGCAGATCGGGCAGCGCGGTCGCCCCGACCATGGTCCGCATCTCGTGCGGGACACCGGGTACCGCGTAGATCACCTTGGCGCCGATCGGGCAGATCAGGCCCGGGGCGGTGCCGGGCATTTCCGGAATCGGCGACGGCTCCGACCGGGCACGTCCGCCTGACGGAGATTGTTGGCCGCCATCACTCGCCCGCGCGCGGCGAACAGCGCCGTGATCTTCTGGACCAGCTCGTCGCTGCGCACCAGCGGCACGCCCATCACGTCTGCGATCGCCTCGCGGGTGATGTCGTCCTGGGTCGGCCCGAGGCCGCCGCACAGGATCACCGCGTCGCTGCGCTCGAGCGCCAGGCGGATGCAGGCGACGATGCGCGCGAGGTTGTCGCCGACCTTGGTCTGGAAGTGCGAATCGATGCCGGCGAGCGCCAGCTGCTCGCCGATCCAGGCCGAGTTGCTGTCGACGATCTGGCCGAGCAGCAGCTCGGTGCCGATGGCGACCACTTCGCAGCGCATTTTTCCCGACTCTCCCCGTTGCTTCGAGCGACGCGTTGTCAGCACGCGCCGGCGAGCGTGCGTCGCATGGCTTGTGCCGGTTGCGCAAGCGCCTATATGCAGGGCATCGCGGCCCGGGTGATCGGGCCGCCTTTTTCTTGGCACCGGCCATGGATCTCCGCAACATCGCGATCATCGCCCACGTCGACCACGGCAAGACCACGCTGGTCGACCGCCTGATGCAGCAGAGCGGCACCTTCCGCGCCGGCCAGAAGCTGGTCGAGCGGGCGCTCGATTCCAACGACATCGAGCGCGAGCGTGGCATCACCATCCTCGCCAAATGCACCTCCGTGGTCTGGCAGGGCACCCGGATCAACATCGTCGACACGCCGGGCCACGCCGACTTCGGCGGCGAGGTCGAGCGCATCCTGTCGATGGTCGACGGCGTCCTGCTGCTGGTCGACGCCGCCGAGGGGCCGATGCCGCAGACCAAGTTCGTGCTCGGCAAGGCACTCCGCCTCGGGCTCCGTCCGATCGTCGTGATCAACAAGGTCGACCGGGCGGACCAGCGGGCGCACGCGGTCCACGACGAGGTGTTCGACCTGTTCGCGGCGCTCGACGCCAGCTACCCGCAGCTCGATTTTCCCACCCTGTTCGCGTCCGCCCGCGAGGGCTGGGCGACGGCCGACCCGAAGGACCCGCGCGACGCCGGCATGGCGCCCTTGTTCGAGCTGATCCGCCGCCATGTGGCAGCGCCCAAGGTCGATCCGGACGGGCCGTTCGTGATGCTCGCGACCACGCTCGAGCGCGACCCGCATCTCGGCCGCCTGCTGACCGGCCGGATCGAATCGGGCCGCATCTGGCCGAACGCGACCATCCAGGCCATGACCCGCGACGGCGCGCCGATCGAGCAGACGCGGGTGACCAAGATTCTCGCGTTCCGCGGCCTCGAGCGGGTCGGGCTCGAGGAGGCGAGCGCTGGCGACATCGTGGCGCTGGCCGGCTTCGATCGGGCCACGGTCGCCGACACGCTCTGCGATCTCGAGGTCCTGAGCCCGTTACCGGCGCAGCCGATCGACCCGCCGACGCTCGCCATGACCTTCGGCATCAACGATTCGCCGCTCGCCGGCCAGGAGGGCAGTAAGGTCAGCTCGCGCCTGATCGCCGAGCGCCTGAAGCGCGAGGCCGAGGGCAACGTCGCGATCCACGTCAGCCCGG
Organism: uncultured Alphaproteobacteria bacterium; assembly: GCA_963757395.1. Classification (GTDB taxonomy): domain Bacteria; phylum Pseudomonadota; class Alphaproteobacteria; order Geminicoccales; family Geminicoccaceae; genus DATAOG01. The sequence goes on along the minus strand of CAVWRK010000011.1, from coordinate 215,916 downwards.
CCGCGGGGCGCGATGCCTTCGAGGTCGCCGGCCGTGGCGAACTGCAGCTCGCGGTCCTGATCGAGACCATGCGGCGCGAGGGCTACGAGCTCGCGGTCGGCCGGCCGCGGGTGCTGCTCCGAACCGATCCCGAGAGCGGCCGGACGCTCGAGCCGATCGAGGAGGTCGTGATCGACCTCGACGAGGAGTTCGCGGGCCCGGTGCTCGAGAAGCTCGGCCGGCGCAAGGCCGAGCTGGTCGAGATGCGCCCGGCCGGCAGCGGCAAGCAGCGGCTTGTGTTCCACGCCCCGTCGCGGGCGCTGATCGGCTACCATGGCGAGTTCCTGACCGACACCCGCGGCACCGGCGTGATCAACCGGCTGTTCCATGGCTACGCCCCCTTCAAGGGCGAGATCGAGGGCCGGCGTGCGGGCGTGCTGGTCTCGCTCGAGCAGGGCCCGGCAGTCGGCTACGCGCTCTGGAACCTCGAGGACCGCGGGGTCCTGTTCATCAGCCCGGGCGAGGCGGTCTATGGCGGCATGATCATCGGCGAGCACAGCCGGACCACCGACCTCGACGTCAACCCGCTCAAGTCCAAGCAGCTGACCAACATCCGCGCCGCCGGCAAGGATGACGCCGTCCTTTTGACCCCGCCCCGGGTGCTGACGCTCGAGGAGGCGCTCGCCTACATCGCCGACGACGAGCTGGTCGAGGTCACGCCGCTCTCGATCCGGCTGCGCAAGCGCCAGCTCGACGCCGGCGAGCGCCGGCGCCAGGCCAAGCGCGCGCAGGTTGCGTAGCACGCGCTCGGGCACCGCGTAGGCCGTGCTCGCCGGCCTGGGCTGCGGCCATTTTGCTCTGTCTCTCTGGTTGATTGCTCACGCTGGGGGCCTGCGCGTATGATTGAACCAACGCGACCGTCGAGCCGGACAACAACAACCGCGGCCTCGGGCACCGGCACGGCTCGACCTTAAAAGGGCGCTGGCGGGAGATATACCGTGACCAGATACATCGCCTGTCTGACCTTCGATTTCGACGTGATGTCGGGCTGGGTGGCGCGCGGCATGACCACCCCGACGCCGATCTCACGTGGCGAGTTCGGCATCGTCGGCGCCCGGCGCATCCTGGCCCTGCTCGCGAAATACAAGATTTGCTCGACCTGGTTCGTGCCCGGCGTGATCGTCGAGACCTACCCCGAAGTCTGCCGTCAGCTGGTCGCGGCCGGCCACGAGGTCGGCCATCACGGCTGGACCCACGTGCCGCCGGCAGCGCTCTCGCGTGAGCAGGAGAAGGAGGGGCTGATCCGGGGCAATCAGGCGATCGAGCGCTTGTGCGGCCGGCCGGCGCGCGGCTATCGCTCGCCGGCCTGGGACCTCAGCCCGCACACCATCGACCTGCTGCTCGAGCAGGGCTTCGACTACGACTCCAGCATGATGGGCGACGACTACACGCCCTACCTGGCGCGCCGGGGCGACGTCGCGCCCGCCGACCAGCCGTTCCAGTTCGGCGAGCCGACCCGGCTGGTCGAGATGCCGATCAGCTGGACCCTCGACGACTACCCCCATTTCGAGTTCGTGCGCACCAAGGACGCGGTGCTGCAGGGGCTGATGCCGACCGAGGGCGTGCTCCAGAACTGGCTGGACGACTTCCGCTATTTGACGCGCACGCTCCAGTGGGGCGTGCTGACCTACACCTGCCACCCGTTCGTGATCGGCCGCGGCCACCGGATGCTGATGCTCGAGCGTCTGATCCAGAGGCTGCTGCAGCAGGGGGCGCTGTTCCGGACCATGGCCGAGGCGGTCGACGAGTTCCAGGCGCGGCCGGCGCCGGCGGCGTGAGCAGCAAGCGCTGCCCTGCCGCCATGGTTAACCTTGCATTTACCCAAGCCCGTTAGGACGGTCGCCGCCACGAGACATTTCGTGACTTGAGGCGTTTCCTCCCTACTTGGATGCGGCGCTCCCTTCTCGAGCCGAGACGGGGCGCCGCCTTTTTTTCGCCCGCCCGACCGCGACCCGGCGCCGCGACATCGCCGGTGCGGCATCGAGCGTCTCCTCCAAGAGGGTCCACCAGGTCGGCCAGGGCGGCTCGATCCGGGCGAGCGCCTCGCCGCGATCGAACTTCAGCCTGCCCTCGAAGCGCCGCGCCATGCGCAACACCCGGCGGTTGTCCATCAGGCAGACCATGTAGAGCCTGCCGACCAGCCGGTTGCGGGCGGCGACGATCAGCCGGCGCAGCAGCTCGGTGCCGATTCCCCGGTTCTGCCAGGCCGGCTCAACCGAGACGGCGAGCTCGGCCGCGCGTCCGCCGTCGCCGCCGATCGGCAGGAGCTCGCCCAACCCGCGCAGCTCGCCAGCCTCCAGATAGCCGACGATGACCGCGCGCTGCCAGTCGAGTCCGGCGCCGTGCGCCTCGATCTGCCCCGGCCCGACCAGCCCGCCGAACCGGAGCCGGCGGCTGTCGGGGTCGAGCCGCAGCAGGTGGCGCGTGACCCGATCACGCTCGATCGGCCACAGTCTGCGGATGACGCCGGGCCCAACCATGGCTTGCCCCTTGCCGGATCATCGCCAGCACGTCGACATGGGCCAGCATCGCCGGCCACCGCCGCCCGAGGCGACCGGCATGCCCGTCCTGGTGCGGGTCGATGCCTCTGGCGATCAGCGGGATGTCCTCGCGCGCGATGCCGGCATCGGCCAGGACGCGATCGCTGCAGCGCATCAGCGCGGCCTCGGTCGCGCGCCGCTGCTGCCAGCGGGCGGCTCCGGCCGCCAGTGCCCGCAGCGGGCGGGCCAAGGCCCGAAAGCCGGCGGCCAGCATCGCCGCGCTCACCTCGGAGCGCAGCATCCGGGCGTACTCGATGTGACGATTCAGCTCGGCCAGGTTCGCCACGGTCTGGGGCCACTCGGCCCCTCTGGTCTCAAGGTCAGAGTTCGAAGTCCATGATACAACCTCCGTCGCAACGATGGCGTCGCCACCGGGGTCGACACCATCAATGCTCCCAACTCCATATGTCGCCCCGGCGCCCGATTTGATCGGCGATTTTTGCAACGCAGCATAGACATCGAAGCATGACACCTTGACAGACATTGCAATGGATCGCGAAACCGACCAGTCTGCTCAAGATCTGACTGGCGGTGCACACTTGATGAGCAGGCGGCGCATGACCAGATCAGCGGGTGAGCCATGCTCAAATGGTATTGCTGCACTGCAGCATGCGTGTTACAAGGACGCACGCTTGAGACGACTGCGGTCGTCGGCGGCCACGCCCGCTGACGCGCCGGCCAGAGCCGACTATAGTGCGGCTGCGCCGGCTACCCGCTCGCTGCGGTCACGAGGAGGAAGCCGATGGTTCGGCATGTGAGCAAGCTTGCCCGGGAGCCCTTGCCGGAGGGTCTGGTCCGGCCGCCGGAGCTGGCGCCTGCCCCGCGGCCGGTCGCCGCGGCCGCCGCCGCGCCGGCCGCGCTCGCCCATCAGATCGTGATCGTGGGCGGCGGCGCCGGTGGCCTGGTGCTCGCGACCCGGCTCGGCGACCGCCTCGGCCGACGCGGTCGGGCGCGGGTCACGCTGGTCGACTGCGCGCTGACCCACATCTGGAAGCCGCTGCTGCACGAGGTCGCCGCCGGCACGCTGGCCGCCGAGGGCGACGGGCTGGACTACTTCGCGCACGCCCGCCGCCACCATTTCAGCTTCGAGCCCGGACGCATGAGCGGCCTCGACCGGGCAGGTCGGGAAATCGTGCTCGACCCGGTCGCCGACCCGGGCGGCGCCGCGAGCGGGCCGCGCCGGCGGCTCGGCTACGACACCCTGGTGCTCGCGGTCGGCAGCAGCATCAACGACTTCGGCGTCCCGGGCGTGCGCGAGCACTGCCTGTTCCTGGACAGCCCGGCCGAGGCCGAGCGCATCCATCGGCTGATCCTCGGCCGTTTCCTGCGCGGCCACGCCGAGGCGTCCTTTGGGACCGAGCGCCGGCTGCGTTTCGCGATCGTCGGCGCCGGCGCCACCGGCGTCGAGCTCGCGGCCGAGCTTCGCCATGCCGCCCGCGAGCTGGTCCGCCATGGCCTGCGCGGCTTCGATCCCGACCGCGACGTCGAGGTCCGGCTGATCGAGGCGGCACCATCCGTGCTGCCGGCTCTGCCGGAGCGGCTCCAGGTCGCGACCGAGCGGCAGCTGGGCGCGCTTGGCGTCGAGGTGCACACTGCCGAGCAGGTCGAGCGGGTCACCGCCGAAGGCGTCCACACCCGGAGCGGTCAGCTGATCCCGGCCGACCTGATCGTCTGGACCGCGGGCGTCAAGGGCGCCGCCTGGCTCGCCGAGCTCGACGGCCTCGAGGTCGACCGCGCCAATCAGCTGGTGGTCGACCCGACCCTGAGGACGAGCCGCGATCCGAACATCTTCGCGCTCGGCGATTGCTGCGCCTGCCGCCTGCCGGGCGCCGAGCGGCCGGTGCCGCCGCGCGCCCAGGCCGCCTATCAGCAGGCCCAGCTGCTGGCGCGCTCGCTCGCCCGCCGGCTCGACGGCCGCGAGCCCCTGGCGTTCGTCTACCGCGACTACGGCTCGCTGATCTCGCTGAGTTCCTCGACACTCGGCAACCTGATGGGCAAGCTGCTCAAGAGCGTCATGATCGAGGGCCGGATCGCGCGCCTTGCCTATCTTTCGCTGTACAAGAAGCACCAGCTGGCGCTGCATGGCCTGCGCTGGGTGACGCTCGCCGCGCTCGCGAGCCTCGTGCACCGGCGCGCCCGGCCGCAGCTCAAGCTGCACTGAGCCGGCCGTCCAGCGGGGGGATTCGGGTATGGCCAGAGAGCACCACTTCGCCGCCCGTCTGGTCTGGACCGGCGCTGCCGCGGGCCCGACCCGGAGCTACCAGGACTATGTCCGCGCCTGGCAGGCCGAGGTCGCCGGCAAGCCGCCGCTCGACGGCTCGGCCGACCCGGTGTTTCGGGGCGACCCGGCCAGGTACAACCCGGAAGACCTGCTGGTGGTGGCGCTCGCCAGCTGCCACATGCTGAGCTACCTCACGCTGTGCGCGCGCGCCGGCATCGAGGTCGCGGCCTACGAGGACCAGGCGAGCGGCACCATGGCGATCAAGGACGGCAGGATGCGCTTCGTCGAGGTGACGCTTGCGCCGCGGGTCGCGATCGCCGCTGGCGACCTCGACCGGGCAGAGGCCTTGCACGCCCAGGCGCACGCCGACTGCTTCATCGCCAACTCGGTGAATTTCCCGGTGCACAACCGGCCGACGGTCCTCCCGGCAAGCACGCCCGGATGACCGCGTCGAGCACCAGAACTCAGAGCACCGTGGCTGACGCCAGGAAGATCGACAGCATCCACCAGCCGACGATGTGCTGGGCGAAGGTCAGAAAACGCACGCCCGGGTGCTTGGGATAGTACTCGGTATAGGCGTGAAGGTTCACGACCGGGAGCATCGCGTCGGCGCTGAACGCCCAGAGCGAGAAATCCGCCGGGCGTCGGTCGCGGTCGTACTGCATGAAACCTGGCACCCGGCTCGGCTGCTCGTCGACCTCGAAGCCTGCGCCAGCGAAGGCGGCCCCTTCGTCGCTCAGGCCACCCGGCTGGCGTCTGTTGGGGGCCCAACCGCGCTGCCTCCGGCTATAGGAATGATAGGCGAGGGCACAGATCACCCAGCCGACGAACAGCCACAACAGAGCCAGCTCGGGCTTGACGCCGAAGCCCGTCGGCCACAAGAGGCCATACACGACCCAGGACCAAGCGTACGCCACCCAGCCCCAGACCGTGTCGAGGTCGTCGGCATGGGGCCGATAGTTGACCTCCTTGGCCTCCTGCCGCAGATCGCGACTGTCGCTGAACTGGCCGCGTGAATTGAGGTAGTTGGCCATGAAGCCCAACGCTTCCGAGTTGGGCTTCTCGGCCGTGAAACGCCATCGCTTGAGCAACTCGACGAAGTCGCCATCGGTCTTCTGCGCCTGACCGCCTTTGAGATCGGGATCACCCCAGTAGCGATAGGCGAGGCCGGCGCCATCCCATCGGACATCGCAGCGGATCGGGAAATTCCAGACGAAGATGTCGAGCGACGCGTTGGTCAGATTGATCAGTTGGGTCGAGCTGCCGTCCGTTTCCGGGCACTCGGCGTCGACCGCGGCCTTCGGCTGGAACAGGAGATCGGCATCCGGCCCGGGACGCTCCCAGTAGGATTTGCCGACTTCCAGGCGCGTTGCCATCTTGACGTTCGAGAGGTCCAATTCGGCCGACAACTCCGCCGGCGGCACGACGCTCGCCAGACCGGCGACGTGATTGTAGGTCAAGTCGATCCGCTCGACCTTGTCGTTGAAATGGGCCGGCAGAAACAGAAATCGACCCTCCACCTGGTTGACCGCGATTTCCGGATCGACATCGCCATCCTTCAAATAGATATCGAATCTGAGCATATCGAAACTGTCGATGGCCTGATTGTTGCTGATGGAGAGGGTATCGGAGAAGCGGCCTTCGGCGATCCGCAACCTGGATATCCGGTTGTGCCCGAGCATGAAATTGCCGCCGAATTGGAAATCGGACAACGAGAACTGACCCAGGTTGGATCTGCTGATGGCGAACCCACCCTCGGCGTACAGCCCGCCGATGTCGAGGCGCGGCGCGATCATGTTTGTCTGCAGTTCTGCGGAGCGGCCGGACGAGCCCCTCGGATTGAAGATCAACACGTCGTGGATCAGGAGCCCGGAGTCGACCGTCGTGTTGCGCATGCGTAGAGCAGCCGCTCTGCCGAGGTTCTGCGCCGCCACCGGGCCGAGGGGCGCGGTCGAGCGGGTGCTGATGACCACCTCGGACAGGGCGAGGCCGCCCGGAAACCGGCTGCCGTCGATCAGCACGTGACCTTGAATATCGCTCTGCGCGATCTCGAGCCCGGCCACAAAGCGGGTCCGATCGAGCCGAATCGCGACGAACGCCAAGTGGTCCTCGAGGATCGTCTCCTTGTCGGGGCGGAACCCGGCCTCGCGAATGGCGACCGGAAAGCCGACCGTGGCATCGTCCAGCTCCAGTGTGCCCTTGATTTCGAGGTTCTCGAGCACCAGCCCGCCGGTGATCCGCGGCGGCAGCAGGTTCGGGAGCGTCAGAAATCGAGCCAGCAGGTCGCCCGAGATGCTCCCCCTGACCGGATACTTACTGGCCAGGTTCTGTCGAAGATCGAGCTGCAGCGGATTGTCGTCCGCCGCGCCAGCGCTGTTCGGAGCCTGCCACAGCTGATCGATCTTGGTGCAGATCCGGTTCGCCGCCGGGCCGTCCTCGGTCCGGTGGGCGCCACCGCTGGCAAATGTCAGACAGGCGTCGACCGATCGAAACGGCTTCTGAAAGCCGGGGTCGACGACGGCCACTACCGGATCGTCACTCGAAGGGACCGTGCTTTCGACCGCGTGCGCGCTGCCCAGGGCGCCGAGCCACAGGGCCAAGCCGGCCGCAATCCGGCCGCCAATGCGATTCATGATCATCTCCGCGGCCGCGTCCCGAGGACACGGCCCGCCGGCTCAAATCCACGCCGCCGCCCGCGGCGGCGACTTCAAGCGATCAACGGCAGCTCGAATCGCCTTCCGGACAGGTTCTCGGACCCAATTCGTCCGAGGTCACCCAAGCCGGCGGCTCGACGCTCGCCGCGATCAGCAGGACAGTTCCGAGCAATACCATCATAAGCGTTCTCATGGCCAAAACTCCTGACTTCAATCGGCCAATTCTTAATTGTATCCGATCTGATCGGCGAATGCAACCATTCATCGATTGGTGCCGGTTTGGTTCACCAATCTACCGGATTGGAGATCCAGGCATCGCTGGTCTCCCGCGCGTCACCAATGCCGCGACCGGCTTCCGGGTGATGTTGGCTTTGACGGCGATAGGGTCCGCGGCAGCGCGCGGCAGCCCCAGAACGATCAGATCTCGTCGCGTTCGCGGCGCTTGCGCTGCAGCTTGCGGAACCGGCGGATCGCCTCGGCCTTTTCGCGGGCCCTCTTCTCGGAGGGCTTCTCGTAGTGACGGCGCATCCTCATTTCGCGATACAGGCCTTCGCGCTGCATCTTCTTCTTGAGCGCGCGCAACGCCTGATCGACGTTGTTGTCGCGAACCTGAACTTCCACCGGCCATCGTCTCCTATGGTTGCGGTCAGCACAAAGCGGCCGCATCCCATCGGGACCGACCCGCGCGCGCTTCCTAGCATGACCGGCCGCGGTTAGGGAAGCCCTTACCGATCGCATCTTCCCCGGGCCGCCGATCCGGCCTACATCGTAACCATGGCGTTGCTCAAGATTGCCCGGATGGGACACCCGGTGCTGCTCCGCCCGGCCGTGGCGATCGAGGATCCGACCGCCCTGCCGGTCCGGCGCCTGATCGGCCATATGCAGGAGACCATGCGCGATGCCGAGGGCATCGGGCTGGCGGCACCCCAGGTCTACCAGCCGCTGCGGCTGATCCTGTTCCTCGACGCCGAGGCGCGGGACGACGCGCCGGGCCGCGCCCCGATCGTCCTGATCAACCCCGAGATCGAGCCGCTCGACGACGCCCTGGAGCTCGACCTCGAAGGCTGCCTCTCGATTCCCGGCATCCGCGGGGTCGTGCCGCGCCACGCAAAGATCGGCTATCGGGGCCTGTCGCCCGACGGCCGGACGATCGAGCGCGAGGCGCACGGGCTGCACGCCCGCGTGGTCCAGCACGAGGTCGACCACCTCGACGGCATCCTGTTCCCGATGCGCATGCCCGATCTGCGCCAGCTCGCCTTCGAGAGCGAGCTCCGCCATTTCGCGGTCGCCGCGAGTGAGCCCGAGGCCGCGCCCCAGGCGGCCGGGCCCCAGGCGGGCGACCCCGAGGCGGTCGCTTCATGACCGCCCGGCCGAGCCGCCAGGCGCAGCGCGACCGCCTGCTCGAGGCGGCCCTGGTGCACGTCCCGTTCGACGGCTGGAGCCGCCGCTCGCTGCGCGCCGGCGCGGCCGACATCGGCATCGACGGCGGCCTCGCCCGGCGTCTGTTCCCGCAGGCCGGCGACGACCTCCTGGTCCATCTCGAGGACTGGGCGGACCGCCGGATGCTGGCCCGGATCGACCTGGCCGAGATCGCGAGCCTGCGCGTGCACGAGCGCATCGCCCGGCTGGTGCGCGCCCGCCTCGAGGTCCTGACCCCCCACCGCGAGGCGTTCCGCCGGGCGACCGCGGCGCGCTGGCTGCCGAGCAACGCGGTCGCCGCGACCGGCAGCCTCTGGCGCACCGTCGACCTGATCTGGGAGCTCGCGGGCGACCGCGCGGGCGATGCCAGCTACTACACCAAGCGCGCGCTGCTCGCCGCGGTCTGGACCAGCACCTTCCTGTTCTGGCTCGACGACCGCTCCGAGGGGCTGGCCGAGACCTGGGGCTTCCTCGCCCGCCGGCTCGACAACGTCATGCTGTTCGGCAAGGTCCGCGGCCAGCTCGAGGACGCCCTTTCGGGCCTCGGCCGGCTCAACCCGCTGGCCGCGCGCCGCTGAGCCTAGGACGCCGAGCCGTCGCCGGATGGCCTGACCGTCGCGCCGGGTAGGATGATCCCCGCCCGCGCGGCACCGTTCGCCGCGCGCGGCTCGTTGGGCCTCAGGAAGCTGACCCCGATTATGCCCACCGCGCGGCCGTCCCGGTCCCGCTGCACCCGGCCGTGGAGACCGAGCCGCCGGATGCGGCCGCCCGGCAGCACGACCCGGAACTCGGCGCTGTACCGCTCGCCGCTCGCGATCGCGGCGTCGATCACTGCTGCAGCTCGTCCCGGTCCTCCGGATGGACGGCGGCGAAGAACCGCTCCAGGCCGGGCTGGGTCTCGGCCCGGTCGAGGCCGAGGAGCTCATGGGTGCGCTCGTCCCAGGCGACCGTCCCATGCTCCGGGTCGGAGTCCCAGATGCCCATGCCGCCGGCATCGAGGGCCATGCGCAACCGCTCCGCCGTGCGCTCCAGCGCGTCGCTGGCCTCGCGTTCCTTGCTCACGTCGAGGATCAGCCCGGCGATCCGGGCGACCCGTCCCGTCTGGTCGCGCTCCAGGAGCTGCGCGACGCCGCGCACCCAGATCCAGCGGCCGTCCTGGTGGCGCAGCCGGACTTGGACGTCATAGCGGTCGGTCTCGCCGCGGTTGATAGGCGTCGTAGGCTTGCTCCATGAACGCGCGATCCTCGGGGTGGATGCGCTCGAACAACCAGTCGAGGAAGTCCGGCGGCTCCGGCAGGTCCGCCGCGAGCCAACCCGAGGATCTCGGTCCAGCGGTCGTTGTAGTAGGTGTCGGCGCCGGGCGGCACGCTGTGCTCGTACAGCCCGGCGCCGCTCGCGGCGATCGCGACCTCGGCGCGCCGCTGGTAGGTCCGCAGCTGGCGCTCGACCACCTTGATGCTGCGAGATGTCGACGAAGCTCAGGCACGGCGCCGTCGATCAGGTCATGGCGGTGCGATAGGGCGTGATGCGCAGCAGGAACACGTGGCCGTCCTCGCGCCGGGTGACCTCGACCTGCTGACGGACGCCATCGCGGATCACGCCGGCGCACCTCGCCCAGCAGGCCCGGATGCTCGAACTTGAGCGCGAAGTCGCCGAGGAAGCGGCCCTCGTCGCCCGGCTGCAGCGCGATCACGTCGGCGAGGCCGGGCGTGAAGCGCTTGATCCGGAGCTCGGCAGTCGAGGAACAGGGTCGCGTCGAGCAGGTTGACCAGATCCTCCTGAGCCCGGTCGAGCTCCTCGACCTTCTCGGCGAGCTGGCTATTGATCGTCTCGAGCTCCTCGTTGAGCGATTGCAGCTCCTCCTGCGAGGCCTCGAGCTCCTCGTTGCTCGACTGCAGCTCCTCGTTCATCGACAGCAGCTCCTCGTTCGAGGAGGCGAGCTCCTCGTTCGAGGTCTCGAGCTGCTCGATGGTCGTCTCCAGCCGCTCGCGGGTCGCCCTGAGCTCGTCCTCGAGCCGCTCGACCGCCGCCGCATCCTCGGCCGCTGCCGTCGCGCGGCGGCTCGGCCGGCGTCGGTCGCGACCGGGTGATCCTTGAGGATGACGACGAACTGGCCGATCTCCCGCTCGTCGAGCACCCGCGGCTCGACCACGAGATCGACCATGTGGCGGTGGCCATTGCGGTCGACCCGGACCGCCGGCTGGGTGGCCGCGGCGCGGCCGTCTTCGCCTTCTGCAGCGCCGTGCGCAGATCCGATGCGCAGCTGCTCGTGGATCAGACCGAACACGTTCAGGCTCGCGGCCCCGCCGGCCGGATCGAGGAACGGCGCCAGCCCGGTCGAGAACTCGATCACGTCGAACTGCTCGTCGACCACCAGATAGGGCGGCGCGTGGCGCTGGAGCACGACCTCGTGGGCCCATTGGCCCGGGTGACGGCTCCGGCACCGGGATTCGCCGCAGCTGATGCGGCCCGGCCGGCGCGGCGCGCGGAGGTGTCGGCCGGGAAGGTCGGGCGGGGCACGGCCCGCGCGATCCGCGAGCGGTAGATGCGCTGCTTGCGGTCGACCGGTGCGAACAGGCGGCTGTGCCGGCCGATGTTCTCGGCCGAGCCGAGGAACAGGAAGCCATCGTCGCGCAAGGCATAGTGGAACAGCGGCACGACCCGGTTCTGCAGCTGCGGCGCCAGGTAGATCAGAACGTTGCGGCAGGAGATCAGATCGAGGCGCGAGAACGGCGGATCGGCGATCACGTTCTGGACCGCGAACATGCAGATCTCGCGCAGCCGCTTGGAGACCCGGTAGAAGCCCTTCTCCTGCACGAAGAAACGCTCGACCAGCCGGCGCGGCATCTCGGCCAGCGCCGCCGCCGGGTACACGCCCGCGCGCGCGACCGCGAGCGCCGTCTCGTCGATGTCGGTCGCGAAGATCTGCACCTGCGGCGGTGCGGCCGCTGCTGCGGCAGCTGGTCGAGCAGCAGGATGCCGATCGAGTACGCCTCCTCGCCCGAGGCGCAGCCCGGCACCCAGACCCGGATCCGGTCGCCCGGTCCCTTGCGCTCCATGATCTCCGGGATCACCTTGCGCGCCAGCACCTGGAAGGCCTCGGGATCGCGGAAGAAGCGGGTGACGCCGATCAGCAGGTCGCGGAACAGCTGATCGAGCTCGCCCGGGTCGGCCTCGAGACGCTCGACGTAGGCGGCGACGTCGGCGAGCTGCAGGACCTGCATGCGCCGCTGGATCCGGCGCAGGACGGTGTTCTCCTTGTACTCGCTGAAGTTGTGCTTCTTGTGCCGGCGCAGGAGCTCGTGGATGCGGCCGAGATGGGTCGCGGCGCTCGCCTCGATCGGCGCGACGCTGGCCCCGACCGTTGATCCGGCGGAGGTTGGCCGCGTAGCTGATCAGGGCCGGCGGCATCTTGGCGACCTCGAGGACCAGGTCGACGAAGCCGGCGGCCGCAGCACTCCCGGGCATGCTCGGATGGGCCGCCGACGCGACGTCCTGCGCCATGGTCAGGCCGCCGTGCTCCTTGACCGCCTTGACCCCGACCGTGCCCTCGTGGCCGGCGCCGGACAGGATGATGCAGACCGCGTTCTCGCCCTGGTCCTCGGCGAGCGAGATGAAGAACCGGTCGATCACGGTCTGCCGCTCCTCCGCCGCCATCGGCACCCGCACGCGCAGCCGGCCGCCCTCGACCGTGAGCGAGGCGTTGGGCGGGATGACGTAGAGGTGGTCGCGCTCGATCGGCACCCCGTCCGTGGCCTCCAGCACCGGCATCTTGGTGTGGCGGCCGAGCAGCTCCGCGAGCATGCTCGGGCGCTTGGGCATCAGGTGCTGGACCAGGATGAAGGCCATGCCGCTGTCCGGCGGCAGGTGCTTGAGGAAGGTCTGGTAGGCCTCGAGCCCGCCCGCCGAGGCGCCGATGCCGACGATCAGCAGCGGCGCTCCGCCAGGGTCTCGAGTGTCCGGCTCGGCTTCGTCGCCGGTCGGTCGTCGTTGTCAGCCATGATCTGTCCTCACGTGGAGCGCGCCGCGGTCACCACACCGGCACGTTTCCCAAAAACCACGCTCGACAAGCGCAGCACCTTATGATTGGATAATCTCCAAACATCAACAAACTTCGGTTGAAAACTGGATGGAGTAGCCCCCTCTTCGGGAGGGGGACCAATGATGCTTTATGACGCGCGCGCCGAGCTTCGTGGCATTCTCGATACGGTCGACGATGCGATCGTGATCGTCGATGGAAAATGGCGCATCCTCAATCTGAACGCCGCCAGCGCCGCGCGCTTCGGCTATCGCGCAGCACCAGCTGATCGCCCGGCCGGTGACCAACCTGTTCGTGCCGCGCGCCGAGCGCAAGGTCCTGGACTCGATCCGAAGCACCTTCGGCCCGAAGGCCACCCGCCAGACCGTCTGGACAGGCATCCTGCTCGGCCGCCATCATGACGGCCGCACGCATCGTCTTCGAAGGCCGGATCGGGCGCTACGTCGCCGACGACCTGGTACGCTACGTCGTGGTGCTGCACGACGTCGGCAGCCCGCCGGCGCGCTGAGCGGGCCTTGCAGCGGGCGGCGCTGCGCGATCCGCTGACCCGGCTGTTCAACCGGGTCGCCTTCGCCGACGAGCTGCGCACCATGATCGAGCGCGGCAAGCGGACCGGCGATTGGCTTCGCGCTGCTGCTGCTCGATCTCGACCATTTCAAGGAGATCAACGATAGCGTCGGGCATCAGGCCGGTGATCTGCTGCTGCGCCAGACCGCACGCCGGCTGCGCGAGCAGGTCCGGCGGAGCGATGTCCTCGCGCGCCTGGGCGGCGACGAGTTCGCCGTGATCTCCGACCAGGCCGCCGCACCGACCGACAGCATCGCCCTTGCCGAGCGGCTCACCGAGGCGCTGGCGCGGCCGTTCCATATCGCCGGGGTCGAGGCCCATATCGGCACCAGCATCGGCATCTCGACCTTTCCCGAAGACGCCCGTGAAGGCGACCAACTGCTCGCGCGCGCCGACCTGGCGCTCTACGCCGCCAAGGCCTCGGGCCGGGGCACGTGGCGGCTGTTCGACCCGCTGATGCAGAAGATCGCGGCCGAGCGCCGCCTGCTCGAGAACGAGCTCCGGGCCGCGTTGCGCGAGGGCCAGCTCGAGCTCGTCTATCAGCCGCTGATCCGGATTGGCGATTTCGAGGTCTGCGGCCTCGAGGCACTGCTGCGCTGGAACCATCCGCACCGCGGCATGCTCCGGCCGGAGGAGTTCGTGCCGTTCGCGGAGCGTAACCGGCTGATCCAGCCGATCACCCAGTGGGTGCTCGACCGCGCCGTCGATGAGATCGCGACGCTCCGGACGCTCGAGGCGCTGCCGATGTCGATCAACATCTCGACCCAGATCGTCGACCAGGAGGGCCTGGTCGAGAGCATCGCGGGGATCTGCGATCGGGCGCCCGGGTTCGGGTCGCAGCTGATCCTCGAGATCACCGAAGGCGCGTTGACCGAGCACCAGCGTACGATCGACGTCCTGGGCGTGCTCCGGCAGCTCGGCGTCCGGATCGCGATCGACGACTTCGGTATCGGCTATTCCTCCCTCGCGCGGCTCAAGGACCTGCCGCTCGACCTGCTCAAGATCGACCGCTCGTTCATCGCCAACCTGCCGCAGGGCAACGCCGACCGGGCGATTGCCGATTCGATCGTCCGCCTGGCGACCAGCCTCGGCATGGCGACGGTCGCGGAAGGCGTGGAGACCATCGATCAGCTGCGCGCGGTCATCGACCTGGGCTGCGACCAGGCCCAGGGCTATCTGTTCGCCGCCCCGATGGCGATGGTGCACGTGCCCGGCTGGCTCGAGGGCTGGCGGCAGCGACCGCCGGCAGCCTGCTCGACGCCTGCGGCCCGCAGCCGCGCCTGCGGCTCGCCCGGGCGTGAGCCGCCGGCGCAGGGTCTGGAATGAAGGGCTCAATACGGCAGGATGATGTCGAGCACCTGAGCGCCGACCCGCGGCTGCTGGACATCGGTGAGCTGGCCGCGGCCGCCGTAGGCGACCCGGAGCTCGGCGATCTTGTCGTGCGCGATGGTGTTGTCCGGGCTGATGTCCTCGGGCCGGACCACGCCCGCGACGTAGAGCTCGCGCACCTCGAAGTTGACCCGCACCTCCTGGCGCCCCTGGATCACCAGATTGCCGTTCGGCAGGACCTGGACCACGACCGCGGCGACGTTGAGCTTGATGTCCTCGTTGCGGGTCACGTCGCCCTTGCCGCCGTTCTCGAGCGCGCTGTTCAGATCGACCAGGCTGTTCGGGTCGACCGCGTTCGGCAGAAAGTCCTGCAGCTTGCTCTCGTAGCCGAAGAAATGGCTGGCTGCGAGGTTGTCCGAGTTCGAGCGCGTGCGCTTGGTCTCGTTCTTGAGCTTGGCCTCGTCGGCGATCGTCACCTGCACGGTCAGCACGTCGCCGAGGGTGCGCGCCCGCTGGTCCTTGAAGAACGAGCGGGCGCCCTGGCGCCAGAGCGAGTTGGGCGGATAGACCTCGGGCTCCTGGGCCGGCATCGGCAGGGACACCGGACGGTAGGCCGGCTGCTCGACCGGGTTCTCGATCGGGTTGAGCGCCGGGGTCTTGCCGACCTGGGACAGGCGCTCGAAGGTATCGGCGCAGCCGCCGAGCGCGAGCAGCGCGAGCAGGGCGACGAGCGGCTGGCGATGCGGGATCATGGCGGTGGCCTCCGTCAGCGGCCGCTGGCGGGCGGCTGGCCGGTGCCGCCGAGGGCGACCCGGTCCGGGCCGACCACCACGCCCTGGAGCTGGCGCCGGCTGTCCAGGTTGACCACCCGCACCAGATCGCCGAGGGCGCCGTCGGCCTGGGCGATGCCGAGCGCGCGGAGCTGGAGGCCGGGCTTGGCGTAGACCAGCTGCACGGTGTGGCCGCGGAGCACCAGCCGGGGCGCCTGCAGGTCGCGCTCGCTCAGCACCCGGCCGGGTTGCAGCGGCCGCCGCGCCTCGCTGCCGATCACCTGCTCGGCGGCCGTGACGCTGGTCGGGCGCAGCCGGTTGGGGGCGGCCGTGATCCAGTCGAGATCGGCCGCGGTGATGACCTCGCCGGCGGCGACCGGCCGGGCCAGCACCGGCAGCTCGATCAGCTCCTGGACGCGGCCCTCGGCCGGCAGGCGAAAGCGGATCTGGTCGCCGACCGTGCCTACCAGGAGCGCGCTGAAGCGCCCGCTGCCGGGCGCGTAGCGCAGCGCCTCGACCGTGATCTCGGTCGCCTCCGCGCTCTGGTTGGCGAGCGGCAGGCGTGGCTGCTCGAGGCGCAGATCCAGCGCTCCGCCAGCCCCCTCGGCGGCCAGCGCCGCGCTGAGCAGCTCCTCGGTGAAGCTTTGGGTGAGCGGCGCGCCGGCCGGCAGGGTCGCGGCGCCGGCGCCGGTCCCGGCGGCGGCCTGCCCGGCGAGGCCGAGCAGCAGAACGAGGAGCCACGTCCGATCCATGCCGGCCTCAGCGCATCTGGGTCACGGTGGCCATCATCTCGTCGCTCGCCGAGATCACCTTGGAGTTCAGATCATACGCCCGCTGCGCCGCGATCAGCGCGGTCATCTCCTGCACGGGATTGACGTTCGAGCTCTCGAGGAAACCCTGCTGCAACTCGCCATAGCCGGCCGCGCCGGGGGTGTTGACGGTCGCCGGGCCCGAGGCCGGCGTCTCGACCATAAGGTTGTTGCCGACCGCCTCGAGGCCCGCCTCGTTGGCGAAGATCGCGAGCTCGAGCTGGCCGAGGTCGACCGGCGCGATCTGCGATTGCAGCTTGGCCTGGACCTGACCGCTGGCATTGACGGTCACCTGGACCGCGTCCGCGGGCACCGTGATGCCCGGGCTCACCGTGTAGCCGTCGGCGGTCACCAGCAGGCCGTCGGGGCCCAGCTGAAAGCTGCCGTCGCGCGTGTAGGCGAGCTCGCCGCTCGGCCGCTCGACGACGAAATAGCCCTCGCCCTGAATCGCCAGGTCGAGCGGGTTCTCGGTGGCCGTCATGTTGCCCTGCGAGTTGATCGGATAGACCGCGGCCGGCTTGACCCCGAGGCCGATCTGCACGCCCGCCGGCACGATCGTGCCGGCATCGGAGCTGGTGGCGCCGATCCGCCGCTGGCTCTGATAGAGCAGGTCCTGGAACTCCGCCCGCCGGCGCTTGAAGCCGGAGGTCGTCAGGTTGGCGATGTTGTTGGAGATCACCTCGACATTGAGCTGCTGGGCCATCATGCCCGTGGCAGCGATGCTCAACGATCTCATGGCGAATCCCTCCCGCGGCCGGCCCGCTTGGCGCCCGGTCCGCTTTAGCCGGTGGTCTCGAGCATGCGCTCGATCGCCCGCCGGTGCAGATCGTGATCGGTGTCGAGCAGGCGCTGGGTGCCTTGGTAGGCACGCAACGTCGCCATCATCTCGATCATCTCGATGATCGGGCGCACGTTCGACCCCTCGAGCGCGCCTTGCACCAGGCGCGCCCCGGTCGCCGGCAGCGGCGCCTGATCGCTGCGATAGAGGCTGCCGCCGACCGGCACGAGCCGCTGCTCGTCGGCGAAGGCCACCAGATCGAGCCGGCCGATCACGGCGGCCGGGGTCGAGACCGTGCCGTCGGCGGCGATCGTGATCGGGCCGCTGTCGAGCGGGATCGCGAGCGGCGTGCCGCCGTCGTCGAGCACCGGGTCGCCGTCCGCGCTCGCGAGCTCGCCGAGATCGCTGACGTGGAGCTGACCGCTGCGGCTGTAGCGCACCCCGGCCGCGGTCTGGACCGCCAGATAGCCGGCGCCCTCGATCGCCAGATCGAACGGGTTGCCGGTGGTCGTGACCGGGCCGGGGCTGAGGTCGCGGATCATGCCGAAGTCCTGGACGAACGCCAGCCGCTGGCGGTCGCCGGCGTCGACCGGGACCGGCTCGAGGAGCATGGCCGAGGCCTTGAAGCCGGTGGTCGTGACGTTGGCGATGTTGTGCGCGACCACGTCCATCTGGCGGTCGAGCACCATCTGGCGGGAGAGCGCGATGTAGGCAGTCGATTCCATTGCTTGCAGCCCTGGCTTGCCGGCCACAGCGATGCAGCTTCCGTGCCACCCGGGCGCGGCCGGGATTCGCTGCCGTCGGCGCCGACCGGCGCGCCGGCCACGGCAGGCCTTGCCGGGCAAGATCTGCCGGCGGCGGCCGGATCAACCCGTTCTTAACCGCGCCATCCCTAGCTTGGCGGCCCGGCAAGTGAGCGGTACCGAAGCGACGATCGGAACCAGCGCTCGCGACCGGCGCCGTTGCGGCCCCAAGCTCTCGCGATCCAGGGGGTCGCTCAACCACGCAAGCCGGTAGACGGGCATGAGCGAAGACACCGAGACCGAAGCCGAAACCAAGAAGTCCGGCGGCAAGCTGAAGCTGATCCTGATCATCGGCCTGCCGCTCCTGCTGCTCCTCGGCGGCGGCGGCGCCGCCTACGTCATGGGTATGGTGCCGGGTCTGAACGGCGCCGGCGAAAGCGCCGATGCCGCGCCGCCGCCCGAGGACCCCGGCAACGTCGTGTTCGTCGATCTGCCGGACATGCTGGTCAATCTCAACGCCGGTGGCCGCCGGCTGCGTTACCTCAAGATCGCCGCCGCGCTCGAGGTCCGGGGCGAGGATCAGGCCGACCTGGTGAAACAGTTCGTGCCGCGCATTCAGGACAGCTTCCAATTGTATCTGCGATCGATCCGGCCGGAGGAGCTGGAGGGCGCCGAAGGGGTCTATCGGGTCAAGGAAGAGCTGCTCGCGCGGGTCAACGACGCGGTCCACCCCGCCAAAGTGCGCGACGTGCTGATCCGGGAACTGCTCGTCCAATAACCGGGGCGGGCTGCCGAGCCCAGTCATGGCCGATCCCAGCGACCTCCCGGACGCCGGTCCCGCACCCGAAGGGGTCGAGTGGCAGGAGGGTGCCGCCAAGGCCGACGAGCCCGCCGCACCCGAGGGCCTGCTCGAGCAGGACGAGATCGACAGCCTGCTCGGCGTCTCGCGAGGCGGTGGCAGCCGCCGCTCCGGTCTCCAGGCGCTGGTCGACAACAACAACATCAGCTACGAGCGGCTGCCGATGCTCGAGGTGGTGTTCGACCGCCTGGTTCGGATCCTGACCTCGAGCCTGCGCAACTTCACCTCCGAGAACGTCGAGCTCAACCTGGAGAGCATCACCTCGTTGCGCTTCGGCGACTACCTGCACAGCGTGCCGCTGCCGGTGGTGATCGCGGTCTTCCGTGCGGTCGAATGGGACAACTACGGCATCCTGACGGTCAGCAACCCGCTGATCTATTCGATCGTCGACGTGCTCCTCGGGGGCCGGCGCAGCGGTCCGGCGAGCTCGCCCGAGGGCCGCGCGTTCACCAGCATCGAGCGCGCCCTGGTCGAGCGGCTGGTCCGCCTGGTGCTGACCGACATGGCGGCCGCCTTCGCGCCTCTGAGCGCGATCGAGTTTCGCTACGAGCGGCTCGAGACCAATCCCCGCTTCGCCGCCATCGCGCGCCCGACCAATGGCGCCGTGCTGTTCAGGCTGCGCATCGAGATCGATGACCGGGGCGGCCCGCTCGAGATCCTGATTCCCTACGCCACCCTCGAGCCGGTGCGCGATCTTTTGCTGCAGATGTTCATGGGCGAGAAGTTTGGCCGCGATTCGATCTGGGAGACGCATCTCGCGCGCCAGATGCTGGTGACCACGGTCGAGCTCGAGGCCTTGCTGGAGGAGCAGACGGTGCCCCTCGGCGAGGTCATGGCCCTCGAGGTGGGCACGACGCTGTCGCTCGGCGCCGAGCCCGACACACCGGTGATTCTTCGCTGCGGCCACATCCCGCTGCTGCGGGGCCGGGTCGGCCGGGTCGCCGACCACGTCGCGATCCGGATCGAAGGCAAGATCTATCGTGACAAGGGATCCGAGTGATGCTCCCGCTGCTGGTCGACGGCTTGATCGTGGTCCTCCTGCTGGTCGTGCTCGGGCGCGGCCTCCGGCTGCAGCGCAGCCTCCGCCAGCTGCGGCACGACGACGGCGAGATCGACCGGCTGATCGCGGCCCTCGACCGCGCGACCGCGCGCGCCCAGGCGGCTCTCGACGGTCTGAGGCAGACCGCCGAGGCCACCGGCGAGCGCCTGGCAGGCCAGCTGGCGAGCACCCAGCGGCTGGTCGACGACCTGCACTTCCTGACCAGCCGCGGCGAGCAGGCGGCGGACCGTCTGGTGGAGCAGATCCGGAAGGAACGACCTGCTGCCCAGCCCAAGCCGACGATGGCGGCCGACCTCGAGCGGGCGCGGCCGCCGGGCCGGCCCCACCGGGCGGTGCCGGCGGCCGACCTCGAGCGCACCCTCAGGACGCTGCGCTGATGCCGCCGCGGCCCGGGGTAGCCGCGCCCTGGTCGCTGCCGCAGGCCCGCTGGCGACAGTCGCTCCCGGTGGTCCTGCTGGCCGCGCTCGGCATCTTGACCTTGGCGAAGCTCGGCGTCCTGGTGGAGGAGATCGTCGGCTTCGGCCCGGCCGGGTCGGCGGCCGCGGTCGAAGGCACCCCGGCCGCAGCGCGTTCGGCACCGGTCTCCGTGGCCGAGGATGAGACCCCGCCGCCGGCGCCGATGCCCGCGGCCGGTCCCGAAGCGCAGGCCCCGGAGCCGACGGGAGCGGCCTCCACGGCCCCCGAAGTTCCACCATCGGCGGCACAGGACTTCGACCCGAGCCGGCTGACCGCCAACGAGATCGCGGTCCTGCAACAGCTTGCCGCGCGCCGGACGGCGCTCGATCAGCGCGCCCGCGAGCTCGATCGGCGCGAGGCCCTGCTCGAGACCGCCCAGGCCGCGCTCGTGAGCCAGATCGCTCAGCTGAGCGGGCTGCGGGACCAGATCACGAGCGCGGTCGAGCAGCACGACGCCGCCGAGGAGGCCAGGCTCAAGAGCCTGGTCAAGATCTACGAGACCATGAAAGCCAAGGCGGCGGCGGAGATCTTCAACCGGCTCGAGATGCCGGTCCTGCTCCGGGTCGTCGAACGCATGCGCGAGGCCAAGTCCGCCGACGTGCTGGCGCGCATGGATCCGGTCAAGGCCCGGCAGGTCACGATCGAGCTGGCCAAGCGGACCAAGCTGCTCGGGACGCCGGGCGGCGGGGCCACGAGCGCCGCCGCCGGGCCGCCGTCGAACCGTGGTTAACCAAAGCTTAACCATCGGCTCCTAGCGTCGGGCCGAGGCGGCTGCCGGTCTTCGCCGGTCGTTCGCGGCGAGCATCGGCCGGCGCCCGAATGCGTGTGCCAACAGCATCCGCCGACCAGCATCTGCCTCGAGGAGCGCGTCCTGCCATGGCCGTGGACCCGACCACCCCGATCCTGATCGTCGACGACTACCAGACGATGGTGCGGATCATTCGCAATCTTCTCCAAGAGCTCGGCTTCGAGCAGATCGATGAGGCGCACGACGGCCGGGCGGCCCTCGCCAAGATGAAGGAGCGCGCCTACGGCCTGGTGATCTCCGACTGGAACATGGAGCCGATG
Source organism: uncultured Alphaproteobacteria bacterium (assembly GCA_963757395.1). Taxonomy (GTDB): domain Bacteria; phylum Pseudomonadota; class Alphaproteobacteria; order Geminicoccales; family Geminicoccaceae; genus DATAOG01. The sequence goes on along the minus strand of CAVWRK010000011.1, from coordinate 194,565 downwards.
AGCGGCTTCGAGCTCCTGCAGCAGGTCCGTGCCCAGCCCGACCTCGAGGATCTGCCGTTCATCATGGTCACCGCCGAGAATCGCGACGATCGCATCGCGATGGCGCGCCAGGCGGGGGTCAGCGGCTACGTCGTCAAGCCGTTCAACGCCGATATCCTGGGCGAGCGGATCGCGAGCGTGATCGGCGGTTGATCGCGGCGCGGTGCATGCGCGCCGTGCGCAGGGCGGCGCTGGCGGGCGCGATCCTGGCGTTCGTCGCCAGCCTCGGGAGCGCGGCCGTAGCCGCGCCCGAGTCGGTCAAGGTGCGGGCGGCCGCGCATCAGGGCTTCGGTCGGCTGGTGTTCGAGTGGCCGGCGCCGATCGCGGTCGACAGCCGGCGCAGCGGCGAGCGGCTGACGCTCCGCTTCGCCCGGCCGCTGGTCGCTGACCTCGGCGCCGTCCAGGACGCCCTCGGCGACTATCTGATCGGGCTGGAGCCTGGCGCCGACGCGCGCGAGGTCGTGCTCCGGCTGGCGCCCGAGGTCACCGCCAGGCTCGACATCGACGACGACCGCATCGTGGTCGTCGATCTGACGCGCACCGCCGCAGCACGTGGCCCGGTCGCGGTGCGCACTGGTGTGCACGACGGCTTCCTCCGGATCGTCCTCGACTGGTCGCGGCCGATCGACTTCACCGCCGAGGCGGACGGCCGGCGGCTGCGGATCCGCTTTGATCGCGCCGCCCGGATCGACGCAGCCACCATCGGCGACCGCTGCCGGACGCTGCTCGCTGCTGCCAACGCCAGCCAGGGCGACGGCCGGAGCGAGCTCCGGCTCACCGTCAAGGCCGGGGTGCATGCGCAGGTCTTCAAGGTCGAGGACCGGCAGGTGGTGATCGACCTCTACGAGCCGTCGCGCACGCCGGCAGCGGGGGCCACGCCCGCGATCCTTCCGGCTTCGGCGCCGCGCCCGCCGGAGCCCGCGGCGCCGGACGCCGCCCCGCCGAAGGCGGCGGCAAAAGCCGCGCCGCCGGGCCCGGCGCTGCCGGCCGCCCGGCCCGCGGCGCCGGAGCTGCCCGAGCCGGCGGCGCCGCCGCCGGCGGCCGACGCGTCCCCGCTCGCGCTCGAGATCGCGGCCGCCGAGGTCGAGGGCGGGGTCGCGCTCGATTTCATCTGGAGCCGTCCGACCGCCGCCGCATTTCTGCTGCGCGCGGACTATCTGTGGAGCGTCTTCGCGCCGGTCGCGACCGCGACCGCGCCCGCGCTGCTGCCCTCGCTGGCGTCGCCGGCGCCGACCTGGCTCGGGCCGGGCGAGCTGGTCGCGGCGGCGGGCGGCACGGCGCTCCGCTTCGCGCTGCGCCGCCCGCTCGCGGCCCGGGTCGAGCGCGCCGAGAACCGCTGGCGGGTCGTGCTCGGCGCCAAGGCGGAGCCGCCCGAGGCCGCCAGGCTCGAGCGTCTGGACGCCCCGCCGCGTCTGCGGATCGTCACCGGCGAGCCCGCCCGCCTGGTCCGGACGACCGACCCCGGGGTCGGCGACCGGCTCGATTTCTGGCCCTTGCTGACGCCGGGACTCGGTCAGCCGCGGCCGCAACGGCTGGTCGATCTGGAGCTCCTGGCCACCGCCCAGGGGCTGGCCTGGCGGGCGACGGCCGACGGCCTGCGCGCCGAGGCCATCGACGGCGCCGTCGAACTGGTGGCACCCGACGGGCTCCGCCTGTCGGCGAGCTCGGTCACCCCACCGGGCGCGCCCGCTGACGCCGCCGAACCGACCCCCGAGCTGCCCGCCAAGCCAGCCGGCGAGCCGGGCGTGACCGATTTGGCCGCGGCGCCGCCGGCCGAGCTGCCCGCGACCGAGCAGGCGGAGCCTCGAGGCGACCTCGCCGCTCACGCCGCGCCGCCGACGACCCCGGAGCCGGCGCCACCACCAACCATCGATCAACCGGCGCCGGTCGCCGAAGACCAGGCGACGCCACCCCTGGATGACCGGGCGGCCGCGGTGACCCCGGTGTCCGCCGTGGTTTCGGCACCCCTCGGCCTCGCCCGCTTCGCGCCGGCGACCAGGGCATCCCTGGCCGACCGACGGGTGTTCTGGCAAGAGCGGGTGCTCGACGCCACGGCCGCGGACCGGCCGGCCGCCCGGCTCGACCTCGCCCGCTTCTTCCTGGCGCATGCGCTGGCGGCCAAGTCGCTGAGCGTGCTCGGGGCCACCGCCCGGCCGGACGACGCACCCGCCGACGGTCCGCTCGCGCTGGCGCGCCAGAGCCTGACCGGCGCCGCGCAGCTGCTCATGGGCCGGCTCGCCGATGCGGCGGTCGGCCTCGAGGCGCCGGCCCTGGATGGCGATCCCGAAGCTGCGCTCTGGCGGGCGGTCCTGGCCGGCGCCCGCGCCGACTGGCCGCGCGCCGCCCAGGAGCTCGACCGCTCCGAGCGGACCCTGGACGGCTACCCTGGGCCGCTCCAGCTCAGGCTGGGACTGCCCGCGGTGCGGATCGCGATCGAGGCCGGCAACCAGGACGAGGCCACCCGGCTGCTCGGCCGGCTCGATGCGCTCGACCTGGGGCCGCGCGAGCGTGACCGGGTCGCGTTCGCCCACGGCCTGGCGCAGGCCCGGCGCGGCGCGATCGACGACGCCGATCGGATCTGGGGCGCGCTCGAGCGGAGCGAGGACACCCAGACCCGGATCGAGGCCGGCTACGCGCGCGTGCAGATGTTGCTCGGCGCCGGCCGGCTGACGGCCGCCGAGGCGCTCGCCAAGCTGGTGGCGGCGCGGCCGCTCTGGCGCCCCGATCCGCAGGAGCTCGCAATGCTGGACGGGCTCGCCCGGCTGTATCTGCGCAACGGCGAGCCGTCGCGCGCGCTGCACACCTGGCAGGAGCTGCTGAACCATTTCCCCGACGCGCCGGACGGCCCGCGGATCACCAAGGCGATGCGTGACAGCTTCGTCGCGACCCTCCTGCCGGCGGACGGCACCGGCATCGGGGCGCTGAGGGCCTACGCGCTCTATCGGGAATTCCCGGAGCTGGTCCCCGATGGCGCGCTTGGCGACCGGCTGCACCGGCGCCTGGCCGCCCAGCTCGCCGGCCTCGATCTGATCGCGCCGGCAGCGGCCCTGCTCGACCCCCTGATCGACCCGCTGAAAGGGCCCGCCAGGGCCGAGACCGGCGCCGATCTCGCAGAGCTCTGGCTGCGCGCCCCGGATCCGGCCGCGGCGCTGGCGGCACTCGATCGCAGCCAGGTCGGGGGCGATCTGCCGGCGGCGCTGAGCGTGCGGCGACGGATGCTGCGGGCCCGGGCGCTGGCGGCGCAGGACCGGCCGGATGCGGCCCTGGCGCTGCTGGCGGCCGGCACCACCGATCTGGCCGAGCGGCGACTCCGGGCCGAGATCCTCTGGCAGACCCGGGACTGGCCCCGTCTGATCGGCGCGCTCGAGGACCTGCTGCCGACGCGCGCGAATCCGGGCGCGCCGCCTCGCCGACGCGGAGCAGGACCTGGTGATCAGGCTCGCCGTCGCCTATGCCCGGCAGGGGCAGGCGCGGGCGCTCGAGGCCTTGCGGATGCGCTTTGGCGAGGCCATGCACGGCCAGCCGGGCGAGCCCGCCTTCCTGATGGCGACCCTGACGCCCGGTCCGTCGGCACCGCCGGAAGCCGAGCTCGCCGCGGCGGACGAGCATCTCGATCGGGTCCGGGCCTATCTGGACGCCGGCCGCACGGCCAAGTGATCGTGCGCGGTCGCCGGATCGCTCCGCGCGGCCGCAATCCGCTCAGCTGGCGAAGCTCTCGACCAGGCTGCCGACCACCAGGTACCAGCCGTCGACCAGCACGAAGAAGATCAGCTTGAAGGGCAAGGAGATCAAAACCGGCGGCAGCATCATCATGCCCATCGACATCAGCACCGAGGCGACCACCATGTCGATGACCAGGAACGGCACGAAGATCAGGAAGCCGATCTCGAAGGCGCGTCTGAGCTCGCTGATCATGAAGGCCGGGATCAGGGCGCGCAGCGGCGTGTCCTCGGGGCGCGCGAGCGCCGGCGTCCGGCTGATGTCGAGGAACAGCTCGAGGTCCTTCGGCCGCACCTGGCCGAGCATGAAGGTCTGGAGCGGCGCGGTCGCCCGCTCGAACGCCACCGGCGCGTCGATCTCCTCCTTGAGCAGCGGCGCCAGCCCGTCGCGATAGGCCTGCTCCAGGGTCGGCGCCATCACGAAGGCGGTGAGGAACAGCGCGAGCGAGATCAAGACCGCGTTGGGCGGCGTCTGCTGCAGACCGAGCGCCGAGCGCAGGAAGGCGAGCACGACCACGATCCGGGTGAACGAGGTCACCATGATCAGGATCGAGGGCGCCAGGCTCAGGACCGTGATCATGAGCACCAGGCGGACCAGCTGGCCGGTCACCGTGCCGCCCTGGCCGAGGTCGACGCTCAGGCTCTGGGCCGCCGCCGGACCGCTCGCCAGCCAGAGCGCGGCGCCGACCAGCCAGACGCGCGCCTGGCCCGATTGCCAACTTCCGCCGCTCGCTGGTGATTTTGGCGGACCACTACGGCATCTTCGTCCAGCGGCCGCTGTCTGCGACCAGCCTGGCGGTCGACCTCGTGCTGCTGATCCGGGGCAGCTCATGCGCCCTCGATCGGCCGCGCCGCCGGCGCTGCGGCGGCCGGGCCGTGGCCGGGTGCGAGCAGCCGGTTGCCGTCCTGTCCGAGCAGGAGCAGGTATTCCCGGTCGTCGCAGCGGATCAGCACCAGCTTGCGCCGCGGGTCGATCGGCAGCGCCTCGACCACCGCGAGGCGTCGGGCAGCCTTGGCCGGCACGCTGCCCAGGCGGTAACGCGCGGCCAGCCACGCCAGCAGCCCGATCAGCCCGAGGACGAAGCCCAGCGCCGCGAGGAATCGAAGATAGTCGATGGCCCCCATGCCCGCCCGCTAGAGCTTGCTCGCGCGCCGGTAGGCAGCGCCGACGCGCCGATAGGCGCCGGCCGCCCGCAACTGGACCGCCAGGCGCGCCTGCTCCGTGCGCAGCGTCTCGGTCAGCGAGCCGGCTTCGTCGAGCAACGCCAGAAGGCGCCCCCGGAGGCGCTCGTCGGCTCGGGGAAAGCGCCCGAGCTCGCCCGGCAAGCCCTCGAGCAGCAGCGCCAACCGGTCGAGCGCCGACAGCTCGCCCTCGGCCAGGAGCCGTCGGGCACGCTCGAGCTGATCCTGCACCGCCGCCAAACGCGCCTCCAGATCGGAGCTCGCCTCCAGCCCGGGGAAGGCCCCCTCCACGGCTTCCGTCATCGGCGGGCGTCCTGCAGCTGGCGATTGGCGCGATAGAGGTGGGCCAGGATCTCGGCGACCGCGGCGAACGCGGCGACCGGGATCGGGCAGTCGATCTGGAGCGTGGCGAGCAGCGCCGCGAGGTCCCGATCGCGGCGGATCGCCACCCGGTGCTCGCGGGCGAGCGCCACGATCTGCGCGGCGATCGCGCCGCGGCCCTTGGCCACGACCCGCGGGGCCTCCGCCCGCTCGGGATCGTAGCTGAGCGCGACCGCGAGATCCGGGTCCTCCATGGGCGGTCCAGTCCTGGCGCGGCCCCGGCGCCTGACGGCGCTTCGGGCATCGTCAGAGCGCGATATCGTGGTAACCTTAAGGGAGGGTTAACGACGGGCCACCGCCGGCCGCGACGGCGGCGTGGCCCGGGCGGAGGCGTGCGGGCATGGCGATGACCTTCACCGAGCAGCAGATGCTGCGCTACGCCCGGCACATCGTGCTGCCGGAGATCGGCGGCATCGGCCAGGCACGGCTGCTCGAGGCCAAGGTCCTGCTGATCGGCGCCGGCGGTCTGGGCTCGCCGGCTTTGCTCTATCTCGCGGCGGCCGGCGTCGGCACGCTCGGGGTGGTCGATTCCGACCGGGTCGAGCTTGCCAATCTGCAGCGCCAGATCGCGCATCCGACCGTCCGGATCGGGAGCGCCAAGACCGAGAGCGCGGCCCAGGCGGTCCACGCGCTCAACCCGGACATCGCCTTCGTCGGCCATGCCCTGCGGCTCGGCCCCGACAATGCCGACCAGGTCATCGAGGGCTACGACCTGGTCGCCGACGGCAGCGACAACTTCGCCACCCGCGCGGTCGTGCACGCCGCCTGCCTGCGTCTCGGCAAGACCCTGGTGAGCGCCGCGGTCCAGGGCCTCGAGGGCCAGCTCACGACCTACAAGGCCCATCTCGGCCCGCCCCATCCCTGCTACCGCTGCCTGTTCCCGAAGGAGCCGCCGGCGGGCCTGATCCCGACCTGCGCCGAGGGCGGCGTGCTCGGGCCGGCCGCGGGCGTGCTCGGCTGCCTGCAGGCGGTCGAGGTGGTCAAGGAGATCCTCGGCGTCGGCGCCAGCCTGTCGGGGACGCTGGTGCTCTACGACGCGCTCAGCACGGAGCTGCGCCGGGTCCGGTTCGCCCGCCGCGCCGATTGCCCGGTCTGCGGCGGCAGCGGGAGCAACGGAGCCGGCCTTGGCTGATGCCGGGCGCCTGAGCCTGATCCTGCTGAGCGGCAGCTTCGAGCGGGTCCACTACGGCCTGGCGATGGCGAGCGCGGCCGCCGCGCTGGCGCGCCCGGCGACCCTGTTCGTGACGCTGGCGGCGACCCGGGCCTTCCTCGCGCCCGGCGCCGATGGCCGACCCGGCTGGGCCGGGCTGCCGCTCGGGCCGGATCTTGCCACCCCGGAACTTGCCGACGGCGGCGCGCTCGACGCCCGCAACCGGGCGCGCGGGGTCGCCGGCTTCGAGGAGCTCCTCGAGGCCTGCGCCGGTCTCGGGGTCGAGATCATCGTCTGCGAGATGGGCCTGCGCGCGCTCGGTCTCGCCGCCACGGCGCTGCGGCCGGATCTGCCGATCCAGCGCGCCGGCCTCGCGACCCTGCTGGCACGCGCTGGCCAGATCGTCGTTCTCTGAGCCAAATCCGGCTACCAGATCTTCATACATTCGACTTATGCACGATCACCTTGCGCGGACGGCGCGGCTGGGCTAGGGGAGGTCCGCTTTCGGAGCGGGTCTGTCCGGGAGGAGGTGGCCGCAGGACCCGTGTCGAGCCGAACCTTGTCCGCTATGAGCGCTGGTGGTCGGAGGACGCATGTCAGACGTCATCCCGAATAGCTATCGTCCAACTGAGGACGAACCCTACATGAACGACACCCAGCGGGAGTATTTCCGCCGTAGGCTCTCGAGCTGGCGCGAGGAGATCTTGCGCGGCTCGAACGAGACCCTGCGTCAGCTGAAGGAAGAGGACAACCGGGTCGCCGACATGAGCGATTGGGCGTCCCACGAGACCGAGCGCAACTTCCAGTTGCGGGCACGCGATCGCGAGCGCAAGCTCCTGTCCAAGATCGACGAGGCGCTGCGCCGGATCGACGACGGCAGCTACGGCTACTGCGAGGAGACCCAGGAGCCGATCGGCCTCAGGCGCCTCGAGGCCCGTCCGATCGCGACCCTCAGCATCGAGGCGCAGGAGCGGCACGAGCGCCGCGAGAAGGCCTATCGCGACGACTGAGGCCGCGGGCCGGAGCTCGAAGCTCGCCCTGCGGCAACACGGCTGATCGACGCCCGCTCACCCCATTCGCTCTCGATCGCGCCTCGCCCGACCCGGCAGCGCCGGTGCGCGCGCGGCAGATTTTGCCGGGACCGCGGCCGCCATCGGGCCGGTCCGATCACGAACAGTCCAGGCTGGCGGCGGCTTTCGCGCCTGGCACGCGGCTTGCTCCAGAGCCACTCGCCATGCTCTCCTCACCCGCTCAGTCGCCCGCCACCCCGGCCCCGGCCAAGCCGCAGCCCGCCACCGCCGGCGACGACGCGAGCCAGGCGACGAGCGGCTTCGCGATCCTGCTCGCAGGCCTCCTCCCGACACCACCGATCTCGGCCGCACGGGCGCCGTCGCCGTCCACCAACGCCGATGCCTCCGATGCTCCCGATGCCGATGCCGCCGATGCCAAGACCAGTGCCAATGCCGACGCGGGCGCAGCGAGCGCGCCGATCGCCGGGATCGCGTCGCCGACGCCCCAGGCATCCGCCGCTCCGGCTCCAACCGGCGTGGCGGATGGGCCGGTAGTCGCCGCTCAGGCGCTCCAGACGGCGGCGCCCGCCGCGGCCGGCGTCCCCCCGGGCGAGCCGGTCGCAGCCACCGTCCAGAGGCGATCGGCGTTGGCCGGCCTGCCGGTCGGGACCGCGCCGCCACCGCAACCGGCGCCATCAGCCGACCTGCCCGAGCGCGCGAGCCTGCCTCAGGCGCTGATGCCGGCGGCCGAGCCACCGCTGGCGGCCGCACCGGCCGCGCCGCCGAGCGCGGCACCGACCGCAGCGGCCCTGGCCGACGCGCTCACCGGTGCGCAGACCGCGGCCGGCGGGGTCGCCCCGTCACGGGGCCCCGGATCGGCGCGGCCCCCGGGTCAGGCCGGCGGCGGCGGGTTGACCACGCCCCCCGCTCCGGACCCGGTCGCGGGCGATGCCGCCGAGGCCCTGCCGCCGGAGGCCGCCCCCGGCGCCCCGGGCTCGAGCCATGGACCCGGCGCCCAGCCGGCGGCCGTGGTCGCGGCCCAGGCCCAGCCGGGCCCCCATGCGCCGGTCGTGGCCGCAGCGCATCCGGCCGCCGCGCCGGGACCGGAGAGCCAAGCGCCGACCGATCCGCCATTCCAGCCCACCACCGACCTCGCGCCGGCGGCACCGATCCGGACCGAGCCGACTCCGGGCACGCCGTCCGCCGCGCCACACCAGGCGAGCCCGTCGGCGCCGCCCGCCCAGCCGGCCGTCCAGCTCGTGGTCCAGATCGCCGCCGCGGTGCCACGCCGGATCGAGCGTCTGTTCCTCCAACTCGAGCCCCCGGCCCTCGGCCGGGTCGAGGTTCGAACTCGAGTTCAGTCGCGACAATCGGGTCAGCGCCATGATCGCCGCCGACCGGCACGACACGCTGGACGTCCTGCAGCGGGACAGCCGGGCGCTCGAGCGCGCCCTGCAGGATGCCGGCCTGCGCCTCAACGACAACGGGCTGAGCTTCTCGCTGCGCCAGGAGCAGCGGCAGCAGGGGCGCGGCGCCGGGGCGCCCTACATGCCGTTGCGCCTCGACCCGGCTGCCGCCCCGGCCGACGCGGCGCCGACATCGGACCCGGTCCACCCGGTGCGCTGGCTCGGCGTGCACCGCGTCCTCGACATTCGCATCTGAACGCCCTCAACCGAGGAGTGCCGGCCATGCAGACCCCCGCTTCGACCGCCTCCGCCTCCGCCGCGGCCGCCGCCACCTCGAGCAGCGCCAAGAGCCAGCTCGGCCTGGCGGACGATTTCAACAGCTTTCTGCAGCTGCTGACCACCCAGCTGCAGCATCAGGACCCGCTCTCGCCCATGGACGCCAACGAGTTCACCCAGCAGCTCGTCCAGTTCAGCGGGGTCGAGCAGGCGATCAAGACCAACGACACGCTCGGCCAGCTGCTGTCCCTGATCCGCAGCGACCAGATCGGCCGCAGCCTCGACTATCTCGGCGCCGAGGTCGAGGCGCCGGGCCAGACCGTACGCCTCGACGGCACGACACCGGCGCAAGTCAACTATCAGCTGAACCAGTCCGCGAGCGAGGTGGCGATCAGCATCTACAACCAGGCCGGCAACTTGGTCGCGACCCGCCCGGGCGAGGGCGGCGTCGGCAACCACAGCATCGCCTGGGACGGTCGCGACCAGAGCGGCCAGCTCCTGCCGCAAGGCCTCTATCGGGTCGAGGTCGCGGCCAAGGACGCCGCCGGCGCGCCGGTCACGGTCGGGACCTCGGTGCGCGGCCTGGTCGACGGCGTCGAGATGATGGACGACCAGATCTTCCTGTCGGTCGACGGCGTGTTGCTGCCCCTCGAACTCGGTGACCTCAATCCGCCGCCCGCAGACCAGCGCCTGATCGACCCGCAACCTCATCACTCAAGAGCCCCGCAACCTCATCACTCAAGAGCAATGCGGCGCCCAACGCCGCGAGCAGAGGAAACGCCCATGAGCCTGTTCGGATCCCTGTTCTCTGCGGTCTCAGGCTTGAACGCGCAGAGCCAAGCGATGGCGATGATCTCGGACAACGTCGCCAACGTCAACACCGTGTCCTACAAAGCCGCCCAGGCGCAGTTCTCGACCCTGGTCACTCGTTCGGGCACAAGCGGCGCCTACAGCTCGGGCGGCGCCCAGGCGAGCACGGTCTACCGGATCGACCAGCAGGGCCTGATCCAGGCGACCACCTCGCCGACCGACATGGCGATCGACGGCAACGGCTTCATGGTCGTCAATTCCCGGTCGGACGGCAGCGGCGAGCAGCTCTATACCCGCGCCGGCAGCTTCCAGCAGGACTTCCTGGGCAATCTTCGCAACAACGCCGGCTTCTATCTGCAGGGCTGGCTGCTCGATGCCAACCAGCAGATCGTCAACGTCAACCAGCTGGCCACGGTCAACACGCGGGTGATCAACGGCCTGGCCGCCGCTACCACCAATGTCGACCTCGGCGCCAATCTCGACGCCACCCAGACCGCCTTCGCCGGCGCCTACACCGCCGGCGACATGGCGACCTATGCCGCGACCGACGGCGTCAGTGGCGTGGCGCCGCACCTGCTCCGGGCGCTCCAGGTGTTCGACCCGCTGGGCGGCGCCCACAACGTCCAGATCGCCTTTCTCCGGGATCCGGCGGCGAACACCTGGAACGTCGAGCTCTATGCCGACACCGCCGAGGTCGAGGCCGCCGACCATCCAGACGGCCTGCTCGCCACCGGCACGCTGGTCTTCAACGGCGACGGCACGCTCGCGTCGTCGACCCTGACGCCGACCTATCCGACCGCCACGGCGGGAGCGCCGGTCGGCATCAACTGGCTCGATAGCAGCGGCCCCGACGACAGCTCGATCACCTTCGATCTCGGCACCGTCGACACCGCCGACGGTATCAGCCAGTTCGCCAGCGACTACAATATCGCCTTCGTGAACCAGAACGGTTCCGAGGTCGGCGATCTGAACGGCGTCACCATCGACGACGAAGGCTTCGTGGTCGCCACCTTCACCAATGGCGCCACCCAGAGGATCTACCGCCTGCCGCTCGCGACCTTCGCCAATCCGCTGGCGCTCGATCCCCGCACCGGCAACGTCTATGCCCAGACCTCGGGCTCGGGCGAGTTCAATCTGCGCAACGCCGGCGAGGGCGGCGCCGGCACGATCGTCCCCTCGGCGCTCGAAGGCGCCAATGTCGATCTGGCCGACGAGTTCACCAAAATGATTGTCACCCAGCGCGCCTACTCAGCCAATGCGCGCGTGATCACAACGACTGATCAAATGCTCGACGAGCTGGTCCACATCAGCAGGTAATACCCAGGCGCGAAATATTGCCAAATCGGTGTAGATTAACTTCGGCTCCAGGAAATTTTTTACTATCCTGCTTAGTGATTTATTAAAAACCGATTCGGATACTGGGGACAATGCCCGCGCCGAGGCAGTTGGAGAAACGCCGATGTCGGATGTCAACAGTCAAAGGACCGCTCAGAAGCCGAAGAGCGTCGTCGGTCCGGACGGTAAAGCCTTGACCCTGAACGACCTGCCGCCGCCCAATACCCAGCGCTGGGTCGCCCGCCGCAAGGCCGAGGTGGTCGCCGCGGTGCGGGCCGGGCTGCTGTCGCTCGAGGACGCCTGCCGCCGCTACAGCCTGTCGACCGAGGAATTCCTGGGCTGGGAGGCGGCGATCGACAAGCACGGGCTCGGGGGCCTGCGGGTTACGCGGATTCAAGACTTTCGTTGATGCGACCCGGGCCGCCGGGGGCCGGCGCGAGCAGGCGCGCCGCCGCCGCGGCCGGTTCACTAGGCAGGAGTTGCCTGGCTTAAGCACTTCTTCAATGCCGAGCGCCTAGGTATCCGGCTCGAGCCGTAGGGCACCCCGACCCGACGCTGACGAGCCGATGGATCAACCGCTCAGCCCGCTTCCGGCGCGCGACGCTCACGCGACCGCCGATCAAGATCCGCCCGCGGCCACTGCGGGGGTGCTGAGCGCCCTGCGCCGTCTCGGTCCGGCCCGCCTCCTGGTCCTGAGCGTGACCGGCCTGACGCTGCTCGCCGTCTTCGCCTACCTGGTCCTGCGCGCGATCGAGCCCCCCTACACGCTGCTCTACGGCGGGCTGGAGCTGGACGACAGCGCCCAGATCGTCAGCCGGCTCGAGGCCATGGGCGTCCCCTTCCGCCTGCAGGGCGACGGCAGCGCCATCCTGGTGCCGGCCGACCAGACGCTGCGCCTGCGCATGACCCTGGCCGAGGAGAACCTGCCCCGGGGCGGGACCGTCGGCGACGAGATCTTCGATCAGTCGAGCGCGCTCGGCACCACCAACTTCCTCGACAACGTCAATTTGCGCCGGGCGCTCGAAGGCGAGCTCGCGCGCACCATCAGCTCGCTCGCCGACGTCCGCTCGGCGCGCGTGCATCTGGTCCTGCCCCGGCACGAGCTGTTCCGCCGCGAGCAGATCGAATCGAGCGCGTCGATCACGCTCCGGATGCAGGGCGGCCGCCGCCTCAGCCGCCCGCAGGTGCTGGCTGTCCAGCACCTGGTCGCGGCCGCGGTGCCCGGCCTCGTGCCCGAGCGGATCGCCATCGTCGACGACCAGGGCACCCTGCTCGCGCGCGGCGACGACGGCGCGTCGGAGAACGCCCTGCCCTCCCAGGCCGAGGACTTCCGCGAAGCCTACGAGACGCGTCTCGAGCACGCCATCGAGCAACTCCTCGAGCGCTCGCTCGGTCCCGGGCGGGTCCAGGCCCAGGTCAACGCCGAGCTCGACTTCGACCAGATCACGACGACCGAGGAGACCTACGATCCGAATGGCCAGGTGGTGCGCAGCACCCAGACGGTCGAGGACAAGAAGCAGAATACCGAGCAGGACAACAACACTGCCGTCTCGGTCGGCAACAACCTACCCAATGCGGGCGCCAACACCCCGCCCAGCGGCCGCACCAGCAACGAGAACAACACGCGCACCGAAGAGACGGTCAACTACGAGATCTCGCACAAGGTGCGCAATCAGACCCAGGTCGGCGGCCGGGTGCGGCGGCTGTCGGTGGCGGTCCTGGTCGACGGCAAGATGACGCCGAACGCGGCCGGTGAGCTGGTCTACGCGCCGCGCGACGCCGCCGAGCTGGCCCAGATCGAGAGCCTGGTGCACTCGGCGATCGGCTTCGACGCCTCGCGCGGCGACGTGGTCGAGGTCAAGAACCTGCCATTCAGCATGCCGCCGCCGCCCGAGGCCGAGTCCAGCTGGCCGCAGCTCACCAGCTACGATCTGATGCGCCTGGCCGAGCTGGCGGCGCTGGCGCTGGTCGCGCTGATGCTGATCCTGCTGGTCGTCCGCCCGACGCTCCGGCGCCTGTTGCCGCCGCCGGCGCCGGCCCTGGCCGCGGCCTTGGCTGGCGGCGATTTAACCCGCGCCCTGGCGGCGCCGGCGGCGGCCCAAGCCGGCGCTTCAGCCGGCGCTTCAGCCGGCGCCGCGGCCGGCGAGCCGGGCGGCAAAACCGGCGTCGAGATCGACATCCAGATGGATCCCCAGGCCCGGTTACGGCACGAGCTGATCAAGCGCGCCCGCGAGGTGATCGACGACGCCCCGGACAAGGCGGTCGCGATCATCCGCGCCTGGCTGCACGAGTCCTAGGACACCGCCATGGCCCCACCCCCTGCCGTGCTCAAGACGCTGAACGGTACCGAGAAGGCCGCGATGTTCCTGCTCGCCAGCGGCGAGGAGCACGCGCGCAAGCTGTTCGCCAAGCTCGAGATGGAGGAGATGAAGGAGGTCACCCAGGCGATGTCGCGGCTCGGGGTGGTCCCGGACGAGGCGATCGACGCCCTGTTCCGCGACTTCGTCGAGCGTCTCGGCGGCGCCGGCGGTCTGATCGGCAGTTACGACACCGCCGAACGCCTGCTCGGTCAGGTTCTCGACGCGAGCCAGGTGACCGCGATCATGGAGGACGTCCGCGGCCCCGCCGGACGCACCGTCTGGGACAAGCTCGGCAACGTCGACGAGAGCGTGCTCGCGACGTACCTCAAGAACGAGTACCCCCAGACCATCGCGGTCGTGCTGTCCAAGATCCGTTCCGAGCACGCCGCCCGGGTGCTCGCCAGCCTGCCCCAGGAGGCCGCGATCGAGACCGTGCTGCGCATGCTGCGCATGGAGGTGGTCCAGAAAGACATTCTTAGTGACGTCGAGGAGACCCTGCGGGCCGAGTTCATGTCCAATCTCGGGCGCACTCACCGTCGGGACAACCACGAAGTCATGGCCGAGATCTTCAACTCGCTCGACCGCTCAACCGAGACGCGGTTCCTGCAGCTGCTCGAGGAGCGCAACAAGGAAGCCGCCGACCGCATCCGGGCGCTGATGTTCACCTTCGAGGATCTGGCCAAGCTCGAGGGCGCCGGCGTCCAGACCCTGCTGCGCAGCGTCGACACCAGCAAGGTCGGCCTCGCCCTCAAGGGCGCGAGCGAGAAGCTGCGCGAGCTGTTCTTCGCCAACATGTCGGAGCGCGCCGCCAAGATCATGCGCGACGACATGGAGAGCATGGGGCCCGTGCGGCTGCGCGACGTCGAGGAAGCCCAGCTCATGCTCGTCCATAGCGCCAAGGACCTGGCGGCCGCCGGCGACATTTTCATCGCCGACGGCAAGGACGACGAGATGGTGGCCTGAGCCATGTCGGCGCGGATCCCGTTCGGCCTGCGGCTCGACGACGGCACCAGCCCGATCGTCGGCGGCGTCGGCCATCGCCGGCCGCGCCCGATCCGCGACAAGGCCGCGATCCGGTTCGACTATCCGCCGCTCGAGGCGCTGGCCACGGCCGAGTCGCCGCCGCCGCCGGAGGCCGCGCCCACGCCGCCGCCGCCGACCTTCAGCGAGGAGGAGCTCGCGAGCGCCGTCGAGGCGGCGCGCCAGCAGGGCCACGCCGCCGCCGAAGCCGACGTCCGGGCCGCGATGCTCGCCAGCCTGGAGCACCGGCAGGCCGAAGCGCTGGCGGCGATCAGCGAGCACCTGGCGGCCAGCCAGGACGCTCTCGACCGCGTCCTCGCAACCCGCGCCGGCGCCAGCCGCGATCTCGCGCTGGCGGTGGCGCGCGCGCTGGTCGCCAAGGCCATGGCGCGCCAGCCGCTGGCCGACATCGAGGCCATGTTCCGCGAGGTCGTGGTCCGGCTCGAAGGGATGCCCTGGCTCGAGCTGCGCCTGCACCCCAGCCTGGCAGAGGCCGGCCAGGCGGCGCTCGCCGGCGCCGCCGAGGACGCCGACTACCGCGGCGAGCTACGGGTGATCCCGGATGCCAAGCTCGGCCCGGGGGACGCCCGCCTGACCTGGCAGGACGGGGCCGCCGAGCGCGATCTCGGTCGCCTGGAAGCCCAGGCCACGGCCCTGGTCGAGGCCTGGCTGCCGACCGCGGGCGGCCAGGCTGCCCGGTCCGCTCCGGCCCTGGTGGCCGGGGCCGGGATCGACACTCAACCACCGGAGCTCGGACCGGAGGCCCACGCACCCAAAGCGCCGGCCACTGCCGAGCCGGCATCGCCGTCGGCCGACCTCGACGACACGCGCACGGATGGATTCGAGTGATGGGCGACGAGACCAAGAAGCCCGATCTGGACGAGCTGGCCGCAACCGAGACGCCACCGGCCGACCAGGACGACGCGACCTCGCCGGACGACCCCGCGCACCACCCGCCGGGCGCCGGCAAGGGCGACGACCTCGGCGCGGTCTACGACATCCCGGTGCAGCTGTCGGCGGTGCTCGGCAAGACCACGCTGCCGGTCAGCCAGCTCCTGCGACTCGGCCGCGGCGCCGTGGTCGAGCTCGACCGCAAGGTCGGCGAGCCGATCGACATCCTGGTCAACAACCGCCTGGTCGCGCGCGGTGAGGTCGTGATCCTCGACGACCGGCTCGGCGTGACCATGACCGAGATCATCAAGTCCGACACGTGATGCTCGAGCAACTCACCAGCCCGGTTCGAAGTCGCCGCTGGCAACCCTGGGAACAGTCGTCATGCGGGTGCTGATCGTCGGCGGCCACAACCACGAGATCGCGACCGCCATTGCCATGGCCGTGGAGCGGGGCGCCACGCTCCGCCACGTGCTGTCGCCGTCGATCGGGCTGGACGAGCTGCGCGCCGGGCGGGGCGCCGACCTGATCCTGATGGACGTCGCGGCCGATATCGGTGGCCTGATCCGGGCCCTGGCCACGGAGCGGATCTTTGTGCCCGTGGTCGCCTACGGGGTGCGCACCGATGCGCGCGCCGCGGTCGCCGCGGTCCGGGCCGGCGCCCGGGAGTTCCTGCCGCTGCCACCCGACCCCGAGCTGATCGCCGCGATCCTGGCGGCGGTCGGCGACGATCGCCGCGAGCTCGTGTTCGAGGACCCGGCGATGCACGAGGTGCTCGGCCTCGCGCGTCAGATCGCGCCGTCCGAGGCGAGCGTCCTGATCACCGGCGAGAGCGGCACCGGCAAGGAGATGCTCGCCCGCTACGTCCATCGGCACAGCCGCCGGGCCGAGCGCGAGTTCGTCTCGGTGAACTGCGCCGCGATCCCCGAGAACCTGCTGGAATCCGAGCTGTTCGGCCACGAGAAGGGCGCCTTCACCGGTGCCACCGGACGCCGGATCGGCAAGTTCGAGGAAGCGAGCGGCGGCACGCTGCTGCTGGACGAGGTCAGCGAGATGGACCCGCGCCTGCAGGCCAAGCTGTTGCGCGCGATCCAGGAGCGCGAGATCGACCGGGTCGGCGGCGGCCGGCCGATCAAGATCGACCTCCGCCTGATCGCGACCAGCAACCGCGACCTGGAGGCCGAGGTCGCGACCGGCCGGTTCCGCGAAGACCTGCTGTTCCGCCTCAACGTGGTCAATTTGCATCTGCCGCCGTTGCGCGAGCGCCCGGAGGACCTGCGCCCGCTCGGCGAGCATTTCGCGCTGAAATATGCCCATGCCAACGGCGTTGCGGCGCGGCCGTTGAGCGAGGCGGCGCTCGCCCGCCTGCGCCAGCATCCCTGGCGAGGCAACGTCCGCGAGCTCGAGAACTGCGTCCACCGGGCCGTGCTGCTGGCGACCGGCGATGTGATCGGGCCCGAGGCCATCCTGCTCCACGGCGGCGCCGCCGGACGGGCACGGGAGCCCGCAGGCGCGCTCGCGCTGGTCGGGCGGACCGTGGCCGACGTCGAGCGCGACCTGATCCTCGAGACCCTGCAGCACACGCTCGGCAACCGCACCCACGCCGCGACCATCCTCGGCATCTCGATCCGCACGCTGCGCAACAAGCTCCGCCAGTACGGCGGCGAGGGCCTGCCGATCCCGCCGCCCGCCGGCGGCTTCGGCGATGCCGCCGCCGACCGGGCCTGACGCAAGGCCCAAACCCGCGGATGGCCTACAACCTGAGTCTCGCTCCGGCCGATCTGCTCGGCCGCCTCGGCCACACGCTGCGCCAGGGCGATCTCGCGCTCGCGCTCGGCATGATCGGCATCCTGGTGGTGCTGATCCTGCCGGTCCCGCGCCTCCTGCTCGACCTGCTGCTGGCGCTCTCGATCACCTTCTCGGTCCTGGTGCTGCTGACCTCGCTGTTCATCTCCAAACCGCTGGAGTTCAGCTCCTTTCCGGCGGTGCTGCTGATCGCGACCATGCTCCGGCTCGCGCTCAACCTCGCCTCGACCCGGCTGATCCTCGCCAACGGCCACGAGGGCACCGCCGCCGCCGGGCGCGTGATCCAGGCGTTCGGCGGCTTCATCATGCAAGGCAACTTCGTGATCGGCCTGATCGTGTTCGCGATCCTGGTGATCGTGAATTTCGTGGTCATCACCAAGGGCTCGGGCCGGATCGCCGAGGTCTCGGCGCGCTTCTCCCTGGACGCCATGCCGGGCAAGCAGATGGCGATCGACGCCGACCTCTCGGCCGGCCTGATCGACGAGCAGGAGGCGCGCCGCCGGCGTCGCCAGCTGGAGGAGGAGAGCAGCTTCTACGGCGCCATGGACGGTGCCGCCAAGTTCGTCCGCGGCGATGCGATCGCCGGCCTCTTGATCACCTTCATCAACCTGATCGGCGGGCTGATCATCGGCGTCGGCCAGATGGGCGTGAGCTTCACCGAGGCGGCCCACAGCTACACGTTGCTCACGGTCGGCGATGGCCTGGTGTCGCAGATCCCGGCGCTGGTGGTGTCGACCGCGGCCGGCCTGCTGGTCGCCAAGGCGGGCGTCAACGACCGCACCGACCGCGCCCTGTTCGGCCAGCTGAGCGCCCATCCGCGCGCCCTCGCCACGACCAGCGGCCTGCTCGCCCTGCTCGCGGTCCTGCCGGGCCTGCCGGTGCTGCCGTTTCTGCTGCTGTCGGGGGCGAGCGGCGGCCTCGCCTGGCATCTCGGCCGACGCGCCCAGGAGCAGGTGACCGCCGCCGAGGAGGAGGCCGCCGCGGTCGCAGCACCCGCCGAGGAGCCGATCGCCGCCGCGCTCGCCATGGACCCGCTCCGGCTCGAGCTCGGCTACGGCCTGTTGCCCCTGATCGGCGAGGCGGGCGGGCCCAGGCTGACCGACCAGATCAAGGCGCTACGGCGCCAGCTCGCCGGCGAGCTCGGCTTCGTGATGCCGCCGGTGCGCATCCAGGACAACATCCAGCTGCCGGCCAACACCTACGTGGTCAAGCTCAAGGAGATCGAGACCGGGCGCGGCGAGCTGCGCCCCAACCAGCTCCTGGTCATGAACCCGAAGGGCGACAAGATCACGCTCGCGGGCGAGGAGACCACCGAGCCGACCTTCGGCCTGCCGGCGATGTGGGTCGCCGACAGCCTGCGCGAGGAGGCGAGCTTCCGCGGCCTGACCGTGGTCGATCCGGCGACCGTGCTGACCACCCATCTGACCGAGATCATCAAGGACAACCTGGCCGAGCTCCTGACCTACACCCTGACCCAGAAGCTGCTCGACGAGCTGGCCAGGGACTATCAGAAGCTGATCGACGATCTGGTGCCGGGCCGGATCAGCATTGGCGGCATCCAACGGGTGCTCCAGGCCCTGCTCGGCGAGCGCATCTCGATCCGCGATCTGGCCCTGATCGTCGAGGCGATCGGCGAGGCGGCGGGCGCCAGCCAGAACACGATCGTGATCACCGAGCACGTGCGCGCCCGCCTCGCCCGCCAGATCAGCAACGCCAACACCGCCGAGGCCGGCTACATCCCGATCCTGACGCTCTCGCCGGACTGGGAGCAGGCGTTCGCCGAGGCCCTGATCGGTCAGGGCGACAACCGGCAGCTGGCCATGGCGCCGTCCCGGCTGCAAGCCTTCATCGCCCGCCTGCGGGAGGCGTTCGAGCAGCACGCGATGCGCGGCGAGCTGCCGGTCCTGGTCACGAGCCCGGTGGTCCGCCCCTACGTCCGCTCGATCATCGAGCGCTTCCGGCCGGCGACCGTCGTCCTGTCGCAGAACGAGATCCACCCCAAGGCGCGGATCCGGACCCTCGGCCAGATATGAGCCAAAGGCCTCGCCATGCGTCTTAGGACCTTCGTCGCCGCCGACGCCCGCCAGGCCATGGCCAGGCTGCGCGCCGAGCTCGGCGAGGATGCGATCATCGTCGCGACCCAGGAGCTGGCGGCCGGCGAGGTCCGGATCACCGGCGCGATCGAGAGCCCGGACCTCGACCTCGCCGAGCTGCTGGCGCCGGTCGCCGCTTCGCCCTGCCGCGAGCGCCTGCAGGCGGTCGCGGCGCATCACGAGCTGCCCGAGGAGCTGCGTCAGCGGCTGGTCGACGCGGCGAGCCGGGCGAGCGCCAGTCAGCCGGCGGTCGCGCTCGCCCAGGCCCTGAGCGAGATTTTCCACTTCGAGCCCCTGGCGGCCACCGACGTCGGTCCCAGGAGCCAGGGAAGGCCTGCCGCCGCCTTGCTCCTGACCGGACCGCCGGGTGCCGGCAAGACCGCCTCGGTCGCCAAGCTGGCCGCCGCCGCCGTGCTCGACGGCCGGCCGGTCAGCGTGGTCACGGCCGACACCACCCGGGCGGGTGGGACCGAGCAGCTCGCCGCCCTGCTCGCCCCCCTCGAGCTGCGCCCCGAGCCCGCGCCCGAGCCAGCCGACCTGCGCCGCCTCGCGGCCGCCGCCGACGGCACCACCCTGCTGATCGACAGCCCGGGCTTGAACCCGTTCCGACCGGCCGATCTCGGTCTTCTGTCGAGCCTGATCGAGGCGAGCTGCGCCGAGCCCGTCCTGGTCCTGCCCGCCGGCCTCGGCGTTGCCGACTGCGCCGAGATCGGCCAGACCTACGTCGCGCTCGGCGCGCGCCGCATGCTCGCGACCAAGCTCGACGCCGCCCGCCGCCTCGGTGGTCTGCTCGCGGCCGCCGACGCCGGCCTCGCTTTCGCCGAGGCCGGGATCGGCCCGACCATCGGCCAGGGGCTGAGCCCGCTCAGCGCCGGCGGCCTCGCGCGCCTGCTGCTCCGCCATCAAGAGCTCGCCAAGGCATCCGACGCCGGCTCGTTGCCCCCCGCGCAGGCGCTCGCGGCGGGTCGGTCGAAATGAGCCGGAGCCTCGCGATCGCCTCCGGCAAGGGCGGGGTCGGCAAGACCTGGCTCGCGATCAGCCTCGCCCAGGCACTCGCCCGGCGCGGCCAGCGCGTCCTGCTGTTCGACGGCGACTTCGGCCTCGCCAACGTCGACGTCCAGCTCGGCCTCGGCCCGGGGCTCGACCTGGCGAGCGTCCTGCTCGGCCGTTGCGCGCTCGGCCAGGCGGTCCGCCGGGTCGATGCCTGCGGCTTCGACCTGCTGCCCGGCCGCTCGGGCTCCGGCCATATCGGCGAGGTCGAGCCCGCCCTGCTTGGAGCGGCTGCTCGCCGACCTCGCCGACCTCGGCCGCCACTACGACTGGACCGTGCTCGACCTGCCGGCAGGGATCGATGCGGCGGTCCGCCGCCTGCTGCGCGCCGCCGACCTCCGCCTGGTGGTCAGCACCGACGAGCCGACCGCGCTCACCGACGCCTATGCCCTGATCAAGGTCGGGCAACGCGACGGCGACCGGGCGCCGCTCGAGCTGGTGATCAACCTCGCGCAGAGTCACGAGGCCGCGCGTGCGACCTATCAGGGTCTGCTCAAGGTCTGCGAGCATTTTCTGAAGCTGCGGCCGCCGCTCGCCGGCGCCCTCCGGCGGGATCCGGGGGTGCCCGACGCGATCTGCCATCAGACGCCGTTCCTGGTGCGACATCCGAACAGCCCCGCGGCCCGCGACGTCGAGGCGCTCGCCGCCCACCTGCTCGAGGACCCCGATCGCCAGCTCGAGCGCCGATGACCGGCCCGGTGCCGTCACCGGTCCCGATCGCGCCGGTCGGCCATCAACCGTTGGCGGAGGGCTCGCTGGGCCCGGGCGCGAACCCCGTCGCCGGTCAGCCGACCAGCGCGACGGTCGTGGGGATCACGCGCGAGGGTCCGCTGATCGAGGTGGCCGGCCAGCGCTTCCTGCTGCGCGGCGTCCCGCCCCTGCCGGAGGGCGCGACGCTCAGCCTGGATCTCGCCGGGGGCGGGCGTCGGGCCGGCTCCGGCCGCCTCCTGGCGATCGCCGGACGGGCGCTCGAGCCCGCCGTCATGGTCCGCCTGCAGGCGATGCCGCCAACCGCCGGCGCGCGCGTGCCGGCCGCAAGCCCGCCGCCGCCTGCCGCCGGGGTCCAGGTCGAGGCCCGCCTGCTCGGGCCGGACGGCCGTCCGGCCGGCCCACCGATCCCGATCCGGCTGGCCGTCATCGGCCAGCAAGCGCCGACCCCGCCCGGCCCAGACGACCCCTGCGAGCAGCCCACTCGCGGCCGAGGTCGGCGCTCCCGACCCTTCGGGACATCTGTTGCTACGCGCGGCCGGCCTCACCTTCCGCCTCGAGACCGCGGTCGACGTGCCAGCCGGGGCAAGACTGCAGCTGGTCCTGCCGGAGGGCTTCGCGAGCCGATCCGGCGCACCAGCATCCGGCGAGGATGCCTTCCACCAGCTGCTCGGCGCCTTGATGCAGCAGCCGGGCGGGGACCCGGCCGGGCCGGCCGGGCTTCGCCTGCCGGCGGCCGATCATGCCCTCGCCGGCCGGCTGCTGCGTTGGATCGAGACGCTCCGGGCGAGCACCGGGTCGCCGGGCTCCGAGCCGGACGCCGACGCCGGCGGGACCGACCTTGAGCCCGCGGCCGGCGGGCTGCGCAGCGCTCTGAGCGCCCTCGGCCAGCACGCCCGCGAGCCCCAGGCAGGCGGCTGGCGGGTCCTGGTGATGCCGTTCGGGCTCGAGGATCCGAGCGCGCTCCGGCTCTATCTGCGCGACGTGCCGCCGGACTCCGAGCGCGGCGCGAGGCGGGATCGGCGCTCAGCCGCCCAGCGGGCGATCTTCGAAGTCGAGCTCAGCCAGCTCGGCCGCTGCCAGCTGGACGTGCTCTGCCAGGTCCGGCGCTTCGATCTGGCGGTGCGCACCGACCGGCCGCTCGAGACGGCCTTGCAGGACGACATCCGTGCCCTGCACGGAGCGGCGTGCGCGATCGCCGGGGTCGCCGGCAAGGCCGAGTTTCGGGCCGCCGAGCTGCTCCCGCTGCCCGATCCGCTGGCGCCTGCCGGCCACGCCTGCCTGGCGTAGACCCGGCCTGTCGCCGCAGCACCGGCGGCACCGGGCGAAACGGCGCGGCTATTTGCGCCCGGGCGCCGCGCGCATCGCCTCGCGGGCGGCGGCGATCGCCGGCGGCCGCGCGGCGCGCAGCCGCGAATCGACATAGTGCCCCTGGAACAGCCGGATGCCGAACGACTGGCCCCAACGGATCGCCTCGGCGGTATCGCAGCGGCAGAGGATCACCCGGTCGAGGCCGGCGCGCTTGATCGAGGCCTTGAGCTCGACCCGCCGCTCGTCGTTGAGCCCGTCGAGCAGATCCGGGGTCCAGATCACCTTGACCAGGTCGGCGCCCAGGCGCTTGCGGTCGATCAGCGGCAGATGCAGGTAGTGCAGGCCGTCGATGCAGACCAGATAGCCGCGGTCGCGCACGAACTCGCGGATGAACAGATAGGCGCCGAGCTCGGCGAAGATGTCGATCAGCTGCAGCTCGATGATCACCGGCGAGGTGACCTTGCGCCGGAAATCGTGATCGAACTTCAGGAACTCGGGCGACAAGAGGGTGGCGAGGCGCAGATTGACGCTGATGGCGCCGTCCGGCACGCCGAGCTCGTGCTGGCCGAGACAGGTCAGGAGCCGACGATCGAGCGATTTGGCGAGGTGCTGGAACAGCCAGGGGTCGGCGGTCAGATCGACGCCCGGCACCAGCGCGTTGGCGAGCTCGCGGATCGCGACGTAGATCTCGCTGAACAGCGGCTGCGGGCTGACCTGGGGCAGGACCGCGCAGACCGGTTGCCGGCGCGTCAAGCCGGCCAGGTTCATGTTGATCAGGCCCGCTTCGAGGCCCGCGAGCTTGCCCGGGTCGAGGGGAGCGTCGGGGCGCACGCCGCTTTGACCATCGTCCTTCTCGAGCGATTCCAGCAGCTCCTCGATGTGGAAGCAGAACGCGTCGTACTCACGCTCGAGCTCGAACCAGCTGCAGAACTTGCCCGGCTCGGCCGGCCGCCGGCCGGCCTCGATCAACAGATCCGGCTCGTCCTCGGGGTCGGGGGTGGTCGGGTTGGCGAGCGGGTCGTCGCTGAACAGATAACGCAGGCGCAGGACGACCGGATCGACCTCCGCGAACGAGCCGCCGTTCCAGAGATAGACGACGTCGCCGTTGCGCAGCTGGAACAGCTCGCCATTGAACTGGCGCAGCAGCCGATCGAACTCGCTCGCCGCAACCCGCAGCTGGTAGTCGCGGCGGTTGTGCGCCTTCAGCCCCGAGAGATGCAGGTGGACCGCCCGCCAGTCGTAGTAGTTGCGCTCCAGGCGCTTCACGTAAGCGAGCAGCTCGGGTCCGATTTGGCCGCGTTCCGACGATGCCTGCATGGTCGCCTCGAACGTCCTGGGTTGCTTCGGGGTCAGCTCAGGCTGGACGACCGCGAGCATAATCGGCGAATCATCAACGATCCCTTAACCAACCGAACCCGCACGCGCTCGCGACCCGGGCGGGCGGAGGCTCAGCGCGGCGGCATCGGCCCGACCAGCAGGGCCGGGTCGAGCGCCTGGTCGAACCAGTAGACGCCCCAGTGCAGGTGCGGCCCGGTCGCCCGGCCGGTGGCGCCGACCCGGCCGATCGGCTCGCCCTGGCGGACCGCCTGCCCGACCGCGACCTTGAGCTCGCTCAGATGGGCGTAGATGCTGTGCAGGCCGTAGCCGTGGTCGATCATCACCGTGTTGCCGGTGAAATACATGTCCGGCGCGGCGATCGTGACCACGCCCGCCGCCATGGCGTCGACCGGGGTGCCCGCGCGCGCTGCGATGTCGACGCCTCGATGCGGCGCGCGCGGCTCGCCGTTCAGGATGCGCTGACTGCCGTAGACCCCGCTGATCCGCCCCACGACCGGCCAGACGAACGCCGGCGCGATCCCGGGCTCGGCCGAATCGCGCGCCTCGGCCGCCGCGATCAGCTTGGCGTCGGCCCGGATCCTGGCCAGGTCCGCAGCACTCGGCGAGACCTCGCGCGGCGGCAGGCCGTCGACGCGCTCGATCTGGTAGTCGTGCCGGGCGATCTCGAGCCGTCGCGCGATCCGGCTACCGTCCGGATAGCGCACGATCAGCGGCTCGCCGGTCGCCTCGTCACGACCGAAGCCGAACAGGAAGCGGCCCGCCGGGTCCAGGTGCAGCCGGCGGCCGGCGAACTTCACCTCGCTGCCGGGCGGCACCTGGCCGCGCACCAGGCCGCCCTGGATGAAAGCGCCCGCCAGGTCGAGCGGTTGGGTTGCCGCCGCGGCCACGCCGCCGACCAGCACGACCAGGCTTGCGAGCCACCACCGCCTGCGACCTCTCCCGCTCGACATCGGGCTTTCCCCTCCCGGACAGAAGGCCGACCCTGAGCGCGGCTTCCTTGCCAAAAGCCTCTTCGGCCTAGTCGTCCCGGTCGATCGCGCCCAGAACGTCGCCCGCCGCGCGCTGCAGAAGCATGGTGTCGAAGCCGGTCAGGATCAGCCGGTAGCCGCGGCCGATCATGGCATTGGCGATCTCGCCGGTGAGCGCCAGGCCACCGAGATGCACCGGGCTGGCGGCGATCGCCCGCTCGGCGCGCCCGATCGCGGCCTGGACCTCGTCGTGCGCCGGCCCGTCGCGATAGCCGTAGCTCATCGCGAGGTCGAACGGCGCGATCAGGCAGGCGTCGACCCCCGGCACCGCGAGGATGGCATCGATGTCGTCGATCGCGTCCTTGTGCTCGATCAGCAGGATGCAGAGGATCTCGCGGTCGGCCGGGTCGGCGTAGGTCTGCATGGTCAGGCCGAAGCGGGCGGGCGCATAGAAGGGCCCGAAGCCGCGCTCGCCCGCAGGCGGATAGCGGACCGCGCGGACCGCCGCCTCGGCATCGGCAGCGCTCCGGATCATCGGGAAGATGATCCCCATCGCCCCGGCATCCAGCACGGGCTTGGCCAGCCAGTGCACGTTCCAGGGCACGCGCACGACCGGCGCGCAAGCGCTGCCGCTGGTCGCGGTGATCATGGCATGGGCGGATTCGATGCCGATCGGGCCGTGCTCCATGTCGAAGAACAGCCAGTCGAAGCCGGCCGCCACCAGCACCTGGGTGACGTGCACGCTCGGCATCGACACCAGCAGCCCGACCGCGGGCTTGCCCGCTGCGAGCCGCGCCTTCAAAGGGTTGATGCCCCCACCTGCAGCCGACATGCGCTCGCCTCCCGTCCTCGTTCGATCCTCGGCCGGAGTGGTTAGCCGAGCAGCTCGATGGCATCGCCAGTGCGCACCATTCCTTCCACCAGAACGGCGCCGTAGACCCCCGCCATGCCCTCGTGGGCACGCGTGACCTTGCGCAGGACCTCGGGGCTTGGTCTGGCGGTCTCGGGATCGAGCGTGATCATCTTGCAGCGCGGATCGCGTTCGAGGATCGCGATCACCGCCTTCGATCCGAGCCGCAGGCTGCGGCCGACGAAGCCGTCCTCGGCAAAACCCGCGCCGGTGCCGAGATCCATGTAGACGTTGGCGCGAAAGCGCCGCTGGTCGAGCGCGATGCCGATCTCGTCCGCGAGCTGGCGCACGGTCTGAATCGAGAACAGCGAGACCGGGCGGCAATCGGTCAGCGCCCGCTCCGAGCGCAGCAGGGCGAGCGTCCGCCCGTCGCCGTTGCCGCCACTCAGCTGGCGCGCGAGAGCCGGATCGTCGATCGCGAGGACCTCGCCGGCCGGCGTCTCGACCTCGACGGCGAGCTCTGCGGGCTCGGCGACCACGGGGTTGATGCCGGGGCCGATCGCCTCGGCCTCGGTCAGATTGGGCGGCCTGGCAGCTTTGTCCGGATGCCGGAAGCGCGGCCGGTAGAGGAGCAGCTCGGCGTGCTCCCGGCCGGTGAAGTACGGAAAGCCTTTGGGCCGGGTCGAGCTCTTGAAGGCGAACAGGCGGTCGCCGTAGACCCCGGCGAAGCCGATGAACGCTTCCGCCAACGCCTCCCCGCGCATGCTCTTGACCGGGTAGCGCCAGAGGCTCTCGACCTGGCCGACGACGCTCATTGGGCAACCTGTGTGGCGAGCATCTGTTCAAGATCGTCCGTGAACGCCGGGCACGCGCCGGCGCTGATCAGCAGGTGGCGGTGGGTCGCGGCGCGAGCCAGTCGGCGTCCGCCCGAAGACCTCCGCAGGCTTTTGGAGGAAGTCCGGCCGGCCGCTCAGTAAGACGCACCATTCTTGTGCACGAAGACCTGGCCCTCGGGGCGGACGCGGAGCTCCATGTCGATGTCGGAATAAACCGCCTCGTCCTCGGCGATGCGGCTGCCGATCTCGAGGTAGGTCGCGGGTGAGTTCGAGCGGTTGATCAGGTGATGGCCGTCGGCCGGGCCGGCCGGGAATCCCGCGACCATGCCCGGGCGCATCGCTTGCTCGCCGGCGTCGGTCACCAGCGTGAGCTCGCCGCTCACCACGTACACGAATTCGTCCTCGTGCGAGTGCCAGTGGCGCTGCGACGACCAGCAGCCGGGCGGCATCTCGACCAGGTTGATGCCGAACTGCGTGAGGCCGAAGGCGTCGCCCAGCGCCCGCTTGATCCGGCCCGCGACCGCATCGCAAAACGGCGCCGGATAGCCCGAGCCGCTCTGCCCCGGCAAGGTCGCGGGGTCCAAGGTCGGGGCTCGAGGATCGTTGGTCATGGCGGCCTCCGACGTGGTCACAGCGCGAACGCAGATCGCCTCGAGTTTGACACAGCCAACGGGGAAGGCAAGACGGCAGGAGCTCCCCTGATCCCCGCGTAGGTTTGTCTGTCTGGGGGATTGGGCAGGCGAGGCCTGGGGTTGGCGATGCGCCAGGGTTTCACCGGTCGGGTGCGACGGGTGGAACCAGGGCGATGAGCCAGACGCGGTTGCCGTTCCAGCTGGATCAACGAGCGGAGAGCGGGGCGTTGACCGCCCATGGCGGCGTGCCGCTGGTGATCGAGGCGTTCCGGGTGAGCGGGGCGGCGGCGGTGGTCGACGAGCAGGTCTCGATCAAGCGCCGCAGGCATGGGCTCACAGCCTCGCAGCTGGTGGAAGGGCTGTTCAGCCTGTGGGCCGCCGGCGGCGAGCGCTGTGACGATCTGACGGCGTTGCGCGAAGATGCGGCGCTGGCGCTGCTGCTCGGGCACGGCCTGCCGGCGCCGCCGATCGCGCGCGACTGCCTCGCGGCGTTCGACGAGGCGGTGCCGCCGCTCTGGCAGGGCGAAAGCTGCTCCGTCCCGGGCGAAGGGCAGCGGCGGGACTCTTCGCTCATTCGCTTTCGCCTTCGCCTTCGCCTGGACCCGATGCTTGGGTCCGGTCCGCGAGCTGCCCTGACCATGGAGCGGGCAAGCTCGCCCGAGTACCGCGGAAATGCAAGGCCGCCTTCCGGAGCCGGAGGCCCTGCGCTAAGCTCGCGGCCCCCAAGGAGGCATAGAGGAACCGCGGCATGCTCAGCCAGTCCGAGATCGAGCACTACGACGAGTTGGGCTACGTCATTCCCGATTTCCGGCTGCCGGCGGTGACTCTGGAAGAGATCCGCGCGGCGCACGACCGCTTGCTGGCCGGGCATCCCGAGTTTCGGGACTACTGCTCCTGTCTGCTGCGCTACGATACGGGCTTCCTGAACTTCGCCCGCGAGCCCGCGATCCTCGACATGGTGGAGCAGGTCCTGGGGCCCGATTTCGCGCTCTGGAACTCGAGCTTCTTCGCCAAGCCCGCGCGCGACGGCAAGCGCACGCCCTGGCATCAGGACGGCGAATACTGGCCGATCCGGCCGCTCGCGACCTGCACGGTCTGGATCGCGGTCGACGCCGCAACCCCGGAAAACGGTTGTCTTCGGGTCATCAAGGGCTCGCACAAGGACAGAAAACTGCGCCGGCATCGGACGGTCGAGGCGACCGACGTGACGCTCAATCAGGAGCTCCAACCCGACGAATTCGACGAGACCCGGGCGGTCGATCTCGAGCTCGCCCCGGGCCAGGTCTCGCTGCACGACGTCTTTCTGCTACATGGCTCGGAGGCCAACACGTCCGACAAGTCGCGCCGGGGCATGACGCTCCGCTTCATGCCGACCAGCTCGGTGTTCGACCGCGGGCTCGCGACCGAGCTCTACCATCGGCTCGGCATCACCGACCATTCGGTGCGCACGCTCTACCTGATGCGCGGCAGCGACCAGTCCGGCCAGAACGACTTCCGCATCCGCCTCTGAGGAACGGCTTGCCAGGGCCCGTAGAGGGTTGAATCTCGAGGCCGCGACCTTACGTGCAGAGCTGCAAGGGGCGGGCCTCGAGAGCCTTCGGGAGGACGGGTCGGCGAACGACCCGCGACCCGAAGTTGCTCTCCCGGCCATTTTCGCAACATCACGGCAGCGGCACGGGCGTCGGGGGGCGCGGGCGTGCGGCACCGAACAGTGGAGGGTACAGCATGGCGACCGCGCTCAAGGACTTTCGCATCCAACTGTCCGATCCGAGCCTGTTCCGCGAGCAGTGCTACGTCGATGGGGCCTGGGTCGACGCCGATAACCGCGCCACCAGCGAAGTCAGCGACCCGGCCTCGGGCGACGTCATCGGCAGCGTGCCGAAGCTCGGCGTCGCCGAGACCAGGCGGGCGATCGAGGCGGCCGATCGCGCGTTCAGGAGCTGGAGCAAGACCACCGCCAAGGAGCGCGCGAAAATCCTGCGCAAATGGTTCGACCTGATGATGGCAAATCAGGAAGACCTCGCGATTCTGATGACCCGCGAGCAGGGCAAGCCGCTCGCCGAAGCGCGCGGCGAGATCGCCTATGGCGCCGCCTTCGTCGAGTGGTACGCGGAGGAGGCCAAGCGGGTCTACGGCGACATCATCCCGACCGTCGCCGAGAGCCGGCGGTTGATGGTGTTCAAGCAGCCGGTCGGCGTCTGCGCCGCGATCACGCCCTGGAATTTTCCGAACGCGATGATCACGCGCAAATGCGCGCCGGCGCTGGCCGCGGGCTGCACGGTCGTGGTCAAGCCCGCGAGCTTTACCCCGTATTCGGCCCTCGCGCTGGCCGAGCTTGGGGAGCGTGCCGGCATCCCCAAGGGCGTGTTCAACGTCATCACCGGCAGCGCCAAGGAGGTCGGCGGCGAGCTGACCGGCAACGACCTCGTCCGGAAACTGTCGTTCACCGGCTCGACCGAAGTCGGAAAGATCCTGCTCAAGCAGTGCGCCGACACGGTCAAGAAGGTGAGCATGGAGCTGGGCGGCCATGCGCCGCTGATCATCTTCGACGACGCCGACATCGACGCCGCGGTCAAGGGTGCGATCGCGTGCAAATTCAGAAACTCGGGCCAGACCTGCGTCTGCACCAACCGGATCTACGTCCAGGAGAGCGTCTACGACGAGTTCGCGCAGAAGTTTTCCGCGGCGGTCGCGCGCCTCAAGGTCGGCTCCGGTCTCGATGCCGGCACCGAGCAGGGCCCGCTGATCGAGCCCGCGGCGATCGCCAAGGTCGAGCGCCACGTGTCGGATGCCAAGTCGCGCGGCGCCAAGGTCCTGACCGGCGGTAAGCCTCATGCCCTGGGCGGCCTGTTCTACGAGCCGACCGTGCTCTCGAACTGCACGCCCGAGATGCTGATCAGCCACGAGGAGACCTTCGGGCCGGTGGCACCACTCTTCAAGTTCAAGGATGAGGACGAGGTGATCGGGCTCGCCAACAAGACCGAGTACGGCCTCGCCAGCTACTTTTACGCCCGCGACGTCGGCCGGGTGTTCAAGGTCGCGGAGGCGCTCGAAGCCGGCATCGTCTCGGTCAACGACGGCATCTTCTCGACCGAGGTGGCGCCGTTCGGCGGCTACAAGCACTCGGGCATCGGCCGCGAGGGCTCGAAGTACGGCATCGACGAGTACCTCGAGATCAAATACGTCAACCTCGGCGGGATTTCCTGACCCAAAAAGGGTCGCTCGCGACCTCGTCCTCGACGTCACTGGCATGGCCGGGCCTTGCGCCCGGCCATGTCATTTGGCGAAACCGCTCGGAGCCGAGGTACGGTTCGAGGAGGATGAGCGCCGGCGCAAGGAGAAGGCGATGACACGCGTGCGCCTGCTGCGCGGCGGGCAGGTCACCCTGCCGGCCGCGGCTCGGCGGAAGCTCAAGCTCGCCGAGGGCGACTATCTCGAGGCCGAGCTGGTTGACAACGGTGTGCTGCTCAAGCCCATCTCGGACGAGCGGGAGAAAACGTGGCAGCGGGTGCTCGATGCGCCCAAATCAGTCCGCTACATCGGCCCCGAGCCACGGTCCCGTCCCGACCAAGAGGAGGAGATGATTTTCGAGGCCGTGGAAGCCTCCCGCCACGAGCTGATTAGGGCGGTGCTCGACAGCTCAGTCTTGATCAGCGCCTTTCTCACTGCCGGAGGGACATCCCATGCGCGCCGCTACTACGCCTATTCCGATGAAAACGTTGAGGCGGACATCGCTGACCTCGCCGCGCTCGCTGAGGCGGTCACCGATCTGCCCGAGCTTCGGGCTGTCCCACTGGACCAGAAGGACGACGTGATCGTGGCGACTGCCGCGAAGGCCGGGGCCGACTTCCTGGTCACCGGCGATCACCACCTGCTCTCGCTCGGCGCCTATGGGGGGCATCCGGATGGTGACGCCGCGGCAGTTCCTCGACCTGCTGGCCGGCTCCGGCCGCGGTTAGCTGACGGCGTCAATCCCGTCTCGCCAGCCGATCAGTTGCTGGCGCGCTCGGTGCGCTGGGGATCGAGCAGCGCCCGGAGCGCCGCGACCGCCTCGTCGCTGTCCCACTCGGCGGGGCCGAGCACGCGGCCGACCTCTTGGCCCTCCGGATCGAGCACCAGGGTGGTCGGCAGGCCGAAGGCGCCGAGCGCCCGGCTTGCCGCCGAGCTGGGGTCGCGATAGATCTTCAGGGTCTGGATGCCGACCTCGTCGTAAAAGGCCTGAATCTGGTCCTCATCGCCGCGATCGAGCGAAAGCGCCAGGACGTGGATGCCCTCCGGGCCATGCTCCGCCTGCAGACGATCGAGCGACGGCATCTCCTTGCGACAGGGGCCGCACCAGGTGGCCCAAAGATTGAGCACCACCACCTGGCCACGAAAGTCCGCGAGCGTCAGCGGGTTGCCGGCCGCGTCCTCGAACGCCAGCGCGGGCACCGGCTTGGGCGCGGTCGGCGCGAGGTTGAACGCGGCCGCGGGGAATGGGATGATCAGCGCCAGCAGCGCCAGCGCAGCACGCAAGGAATACCTCATGCGGTCTTCCAGTCCCTTCCAGGCCGGGTCGCGAGCGACCCTCTGCCTTCGCTCGCGGGCCGGGCCGTGAGCGGCGCCGGACGGCGGAACCCGCGGCCCCGCGGGGTCGATCTGTGGGGCGGTCATTTCGACCGCGGTCCGGCGCCGTTGATGGAGCAGATAAACGCCTCGATCGGCTTCGACAAGCGCCTCTACGCTCAAGATCTCGTGGGCTCCAGGGCGCACGCCCGGATGCTGGCCGCGGTCGGCCTTTTGAGCGCCGCCGAGCGCGACGCGATCACAGCCGGCCTCGAGCAGATCGAGGGCGAGATCGAGAAGGGCGGCTTCCCGTTCAGCGCCGAGCTGGAGGACATCCACCTCAACATCGAGGCCCGGCTCACCGAGCTGATCGGCGAGCCCGGCCAGAAGCTGCACACGGCGCGCTCGCGCAACGACCAGGTCGCGACCGATTTCCGGCTCTGGGTGCGCGCCGCGATCGAGCGCACCGACGGCCTGCTCCGCGACCTGCAGGCGGCGCTGCTGACGCGCGCCGAGGAGCACAGCAGCTCGGTGATGCCGGGCTTCACCCATCTCCAGGCTGCCCAGCCGGTTACCCTCGGCCATCACCTGCTGGCCTATGTCGAGATGCTCGGGCGCGACCGCGGCCGCTTCGCCGACGCCCGCGCACGCCTCAACGAATGCCCGCTCGGAGCGGCGGCGCTGGCCGGCACCAGCTTCCCGATCGATCGCGACCAGACCGCGAAGGAACTCGGCTTCGCGCGCCCGTCCGCGAATTCGATCGATGCGGTCTCGGATCGCGACTTCGCGCTCGAGTTCCTGGCCGCGGCGGCGATCACCGCGGTCCATCTGTCGCGGCTCGCCGAGGAGCTGGTGCTCTGGTCGACGCCGCAGTTCGCCTTCGTGCGCATGGCCGAGGAGTTCTCGAGCGGCAGCTCGATCATGCCGCAAAAGCGCAATCCCGATGCCGCCGAGCTGGTGCGCGCCAAGACCGGCCGGGTGATCGGCGGCCTGAACGCCTTGCTGATCGTCCTCAAGGGCCTGCCGCTCGCCTACGCCAAGGATCTGCAGGAGGACAAGGAGCCGGTGTTCGACGCCGCCGACAGCTTGACCCTTTGCCTGGCCGCCATGGCCGCGATGATCGCCGGCATGACCGTCGACACGGCGCGGCTCGCGGCCGCGGCCGCTCTCGGCTCGACGACCGCGACCGATCTCGCGGACTGGCTGGTACGGGCACTGGGCCTGCCGTTTCGCGCCGCCCACGGGATCGCCGCCCAGGCGGTGCGCCGCGCCGAGGCGCTCGGGGTCGAGCTCGGCGGCCTCGACCTCGCCGAGCTGCAGGCGATCGAGCCCAGGATCACGGCCGCGGCGCTCGAGGTCCTGAGCGTGAGCGCATCGGTCGCGTCGCGGACCAGCTTCGGCGGCACGGCACCGATCCGGGTGCGGGCAGCGATTGCCGCGGCGCGGGAGCGTTTTCTGTGACCTCATGGGGAACCCTCGCGCGCCTTTGGCAGATGATGCTGTTGAGCCTCCTGCTCGGCGGCTGCTCGGTCATGGGTAGCCTGCATGCCGGCGATGTCACGCTCGGTCTCCAGAACGGCTTTGCGACCATGGGCAGCCATGTCGGCATTTTTCTCCACTGAACGTCCGGACCGGCCGGCAGCGGGGCGGCGGACCGCGCTCGCGCTGCTGACGCTCGGGATGCTCGCGGCCTGCGGCAAAAAAGGCTCGCTCCGCCTGCCGAATCCGGGCGAGCCCGGCTACGAGGGTCCGCCGGCCAAGCCCAAAACCAAGTCCAAGACTCAGTCCAAGACCCAACCCGAGACCCAACCCGGGACCCAGCCCGAGACCCAGCCCGGGACCCAGCCCGAGACCCAGCCCGAGACCCAGCCCGGGACCCAACCCGAGACCCAGCCCGAGACCCAACCCGAGACCCAACCCGAGACCCAACCATGAGCGAGTTCGGCTATCGAGATGGCCAGCTGTGCGCCGAGGAGGTGCCGCTCGCCGAGATCGCGGCCGCGGTCGGCACGCCGGCCTACGTCTACGTCTCGGTCGGCATGCGGGCGCGGGTGCGGCGCTTCTTCAAGGCCTTCGCCGGCCAGCCGGTGCTGCTCTGCTACGCCTTGAAGGCGAACAGCAACCTTGCGGTGATCCGGACGCTCGCGGCCGAGGGCGCCGGCGCCGAGGTGGTCTCGGGCGGCGAACTGCAGCGGGCGCTGGCGGCCGGGGTGCCGGCCGGGCGGATCGTGTTCTCGGGCGTCGGCAAGAGCCGCGACGAGATGGTGCTGGCGCTGGAGGCGCAGATCGCGCAGTTCAACGTCGAATCGGTGCCCGAGCTGATCGCGCTCGGCGAGGTCGCCGCGGCGCGCCGGCTGCGGGCGCCGGTGGCGCTTCGGATCAACCCGGACGTCGCCGCCGACACCCACGACAAGATCAGCACCGGCCGGCGCCAGGACAAGTTCGGCATCGCCTACGACCAGGCGCTCGGGGTCTACGATCTCGCGAGCCGGCTGGCCGGGATCGAGATCGTCGGCCTGCACCTGCACATCGGCTCGCAGATCCTGAGCCTCTCGCCCTTCGAGGCGGCCTTCCGGCGCGGGATCGACTTGGCCCGAGAGTTGCAGGGGGCTGGGATCGGTATCCGACGCCTCGACCTGGGCGGCGGCCTCGGGGTCCGCTACCAGGCCGAGACGGAGCTCGATCTGGAGGGCTACGCGATGCTGGTCCAGAGGCTCACCGCCGGGCTCGAGGTCGAGCTGGTGTTCGAGCCCGGGCGCTGGCTGGTCGCCGAGGCGGGCGTGCTCCTGACCAGGGTCTTGTACGTCAAGCCGGGCGCCGAGCGCCCCTGCATCGTGGTCGACGCCGGCATGAACAACCTTTTGCGACCGGCCCTCTACGACGCCTGGCACGCGATCCTGCCGGTCGCGGAGCCGGCGGCCGGCGCCGCGCTGCAGCCGGTCGACCTGGCCGGGCCGATCTGCGAGAGCGCCGATGTTTTTGCCCGCCGGCGCGATTTGCCCCCACTCGCGGCCGAAGATCTGATAGTGTTAACTGGCGTCGGTGCTTATGGCGCGGTCATGGCGTCCGATTACAACTCACGGCCGGTGGCGGCCGAGGTGTTGGTCGATGGGGCGCGTCATGCTGTGGTCAAGCCGCGCATCGAGCCGGCCGCGCGCTTTGCCGACGAGCGTTTGCCGCCATGGTTGGCATCGCCCGCGGTGGAGCGCGGTGCGGCTGGTGAGCGAGGAGAGCGGGCATGAGCGATGCCGATCCGAGACGCAGCTTCGGATTCCGCCGGCGAGTGATTCTCGCGCGCGCCGCGGCTGCCTTCGAAACGGCATGGGTGGCGCTGTGGCCGAGCCTCGCGCTGGTCGGCGTCTTCCTGATCATCAGCCTGCTCGGGCTCTGGGCCCTGCTGCCGGGGTGGCTGCACGGGCTCGGGCTGACGCTGCTGGCGGGCGGCCTGCTCTGGACGCTCGGGCAGGCGCGCGCCGGCTTGCGCTGGCCGGACCACGCCGCTGGCCTGCGCCGCCTGGAGCACGTCAACGCCCTCGCGCACCAGCCGCTTCGCTCGCTCGGCGACCGGCTGTCCGGCGGCGACGACGACCTGGCGACCCGGTCGCTCTGGCGGCGTCACCAGGAGCGGCTGGCGCGGGCACTCCGCCAGCTCAGGGTCGGGCCGCCGCGTTCGGACCTGCCGCGGCGCGACCCCTGGGCGCTGCGCGCCGGCCTGCTGCTGGTGCTGGTCGTGGCCCTGGTCGAGGCCGGCGGCATGGCGCCCCAGCGCCTGCTGCAGGCCTTCGAGCTGCGCCGGGCCGCGCCGGTGGCCGCGGCCCCGGTCGAGCTCACCCTCTGGGTCACGCCGCCCCTGTACACCGGCCGGCCGCCGGTGCGGCTCGAGGCCGAGCGGCCGGCGCCGGATGCGCCGGTCGTCGTCCGGGCCCCGGCCAGCGTCGCCCTGCCGGCCGGCAGCGAGGCGCTCGCCCAGCTGCACCACATCCGCGGGCCGGCGCCGAGCTACGCGATCGGCCTCGACCAGCAGACCAAACCGTTCGTCGCGATCGCCGAGGAAAGCGCCGAGGCCAGCCTGGTGATCGATCGTTCGGGCCAGCTGCGGATCGGCACCGCCGACAAGGCGCTCGGCCTCTGGCAGATCGAGGCGGTCCCCGATCAGGCGCCGACGATCGAGTTCGCCGAACCGCCGAGTGCCACCCACCGCGGCGTGCTGCGGTCCCAGTTCCTGGCCAACGACGACTACGGGGTCACCAGCATCGCCTTGCTGATGAGCCGCGTCGGCCACGAGGATCAGGTCGAGCGGATCGAGGTGATGCGGCCGGCCGGCGGCACGACCAAGATCGACGATTCCGCCTACGTCGATCTGACCCCGCACCCCTGGGCCGGGCTGCCGGTCGTGGTCCGGCTCGAGGCGGTCGACGGCATCGATCAGCACGGTCAGAGCGAGCCGCAGGAGCTGGTCCTGCCGACGCGCCCGTTCCAGCACCCGGTCGCGCGCGCGATCATCGAGCAGCGGCGGCGCCTGGCGGCCGAACCGGACCAGACCGACGACGTCGTCGCGGCCCTCGACCAGCTGAGCCGCTCGCCGGCGGCGTTCCAGAACGACACCGCGGTCTACATGGCGCTGCGCTCGGCCGCCTTGCGCCTGTTGTACGATCAGGACCACAAGGCGCTCGACGACGTGCTGGCACTGCTCTGGGACACAGCGCTCCACCTCGAGGACGGCAGCGTGTCGCTCGCCGAGCGCGATCTGCGCGAGCTCCAGCAGGCGCTCAAGGATGCCTTGGCCAAGGGCGCCAGCGACCAGGAGCTCGATCGGCTGATGTCCGAGCTGCAGCGCGCCATGAACGAGTATCTCGACGCGCTCGCGAGGCAGGCCCAGTCCCAGTCGGCCGAGCAGCAGCAGGCGCAGGCGCCCGATCCGAACGCGATCCAGGTCGAGCGCGAGGATCTGCAGCAGATGCTCGACAAGATCCGGGAGATGATCAAGACCGGCGCGCGCGACGCCGCCCAGCAGATGCTCGCGCAGCTGCAGGAGCTCCTCGAGAACCTCCAGGTCGCGCACAACGGCCAGATGCAGCAGGGCCAGCAGATGATGAGCCAGCTGCAGCAGATGATCCAGCGCCAGCAGAATCTGCTCGATCAGACCTTCAGCATGACCCGGCGCGGCCCCCAGCAGGGGCAGCGGGACCCGTTCGGTGAGCAGGGCGACCAGGGGCAGCCCGGGCAACAGGGGCAGATGGGCCAGATGCAGCCGGGCGAGCAGGGCCAGATGCAGCCGGGCGGCCAGCTCGGCCAGATGACCCAGGACCAGGAGGCGCTGCGGCGCGCGCTCGGCGAGCTGATGCAGGCGATCGGCGAGGCCGGCGCGGAGATCCCACGCTCGCTCGGCGAGGCCGAGCTCGCGATGCGCGCCGCCCGCGATGCCCTCCAGCAGGGCGCCCCCGACAACGCCCTCGACCCGCAGGCCCAGGCGCTCGACCAGCTGCGCCAGGGCGGCCAGGCGATGATGCAGGAGATGCAGCGCATGTACGGCCAGGGCCAGGGTCGGATGCCCGGCCAGCAATATGGCCAGGCGCCCAACAACCGGGATCCGCTCGGCCGCTCGACCTACAACCAGGGCGGCGTCGATCTCTGGGGCGAGAAGGTGCCGACCGAGCTCGACCTGGGCAAGGCGCGGGCGGTCCTCGAGGAGCTGCAGCGGCGCGCCAGCGATCGCCAGCGCCCGACCGAGGAGCTCGACTATCTGCAGCGCCTGCTGCGCCGCTTCTGAGCCCGGCGCGGCCCGGACCGGGTGCGCCTGCAGCCGTCGCCGAATGCCGATGCCCGGCCGCCGGGCTGCCCGGTCGACCTGCTGCTCCTGCACTATACCGGCATGCCGAGCGCGGCGGCGGCGCTGGCACGGCTCGCCGATCCGGCCGCCAAGGTCAGCGCTCACTATCTGATCGACGAGGACGGCACGGTCACGGCCCTGGTGCCGGAGACCGCGCGCGCCTGGCACGCCGGCGTCAGCGCCTGGCAGGGCCAGAGCCAGCTGAACGACCGCTCGATCGGGATCGAGCTGGTCAATCCCGGCCACGAATGGGGCTACCGCGCCTTCCCCGAGACCCAGTACGCCGCCTGTATCGAGCTCTGCCGGGCGATCCTCGGGCGCTGGCCGATCCCGGCGCGGCGCGTGCTCGGCCACAGCGACGTCGCCCCGGAGCGCAAGCAGGATCCGGGCGAGCGGTTCGACTGGGCGCGGCTCGCGGCAGCCGGCATCGGCCTCTGGCCCAAGCCTGGCGAAGGGCGGCCGCGCGGCGTCGCGCGCCTCCAGGCCGAGCTCGCCGAGGTCGGCTACCCGGTGCCCCGCCACGGCCGGCCCGACCCGGCGACCCGGCTCGTGATCGCGGCCTTCCAGCGCCACTTCCGGCCGGAGCGGGTCGACGGCGATCCGGATCAGGCCACGCGGGCGCGACTGGACGGCCTCCTGACGCTCTTGTGACTGGTTCCGGCCCAGCTATATTTTCTAACCTACCCCTTGAGGTCTTCGTCGCGGGGATTTGCTCTGAGGTTGGAACGTCCCGCCTGCGGCGAGCGGGAGAACGGCCATGCCGACGAGCACGCCCATCCCGGGAATTCAGACTTTGGGCTGCGGCTTCAATCCGCTTGAGAACGCGCTCCTTCAGCACAAGCGCCGGTTGTGGGAGTTCGATTTCCGAGGCGATGATGAGCCCTACGTGTCCCCGGCGAACGCGGGCTATTACACCGACCATGGCGCAAGATATTCGATCCCGAGAGGGATCCTCTTCTCCGACGAGTTCCAGGAGGGTACCAGCGCCGCCGACGTCTCGACGACGCGGCACGAGGTCGAGCAGAAGCTCGCTGCCGAGGCGAGCGTGAGCGGGGGCTTCGGGCAGTTCAGCGCCGCCTTCAGTTCCTCATATTCCTTCGATCAGTCGCGTAGCCAGGCCTATGCCTTCGCCTCGAAGAAGTTCACCAGCCAGCTCTGGACCCTGTCGCTCACCGACATCCCGAAGGACAAGGTGCCTCTGGCGGGCGACCTGCTCGCGGTGATCGCATCGAGCCCGTCGAACTTCCGCCAGTCACGCGACTGGTACGATCGCATCTTCACCGACTACGGCACCCATTTCATCGCCGCCGTCGGCGTCGGCGGACGCTGCCAGCTCTGCGTTTCGGTCCTGAAGACCGCAAGCCTGAGCCAGGAGAAGATCGGCGCTCAGCTCGATGTCGAGTACGGCGCGTTCGTCAAGGCCTCCGGCAAGGTCGACTATTCGCATCTGGACAGCACCTATCGGGAAAACCGCCGGCACCAGGAACGCGTGTTCGGCGGTGATCCGACCCTCGCCGGCCAGCTGCAGAGCGGCGACGGCAAGTTCCAGGAGTGGACCGAGAGCGTCAAGCAGCGGCCGGGCGTGATCCGCTTCACGCTGAAGGGCATCTGGGAGCTGTTCCCCGAAGAGCGGCGCGCGGATGTCCAGGCAGCCTTCGTCGACTACTCCTATCGCAACAGCATCTACACCGTCTCGTTCCAAGGCCGGGGCTCTTACGTCGACATCAAGACGCAGAGCCGACTGCAGAGCTTCGATGCCGCGACCTTCGAAGCCTGGGTCTTTCCGACCGGCGCCGGTTCCAACCCCAAGGGCGCCGGCGGCATGATCCTCAACAAGGAGCGCTCCTACGAGATCGCGCGCTTCGAGGACGGCCGCCTGCTATGGGCCTTCAAGAACAGCCCCGCCACCTGGGGCTACAACGACCCCGGTCTGAAGATCCCGACGCAGCGCTGGAGCCACGTCGCCGTCGCTTATGATAAGGTGGCCGGTGAGGTGCGTACCTACCTCGATGGCAATCCGGGGCGGCCGGTGAAGGTCAAAGGCTCGATCTGGCCGACCGAGGCGAAGCTGCGCTTCGGCGCCCGCACCGAGGGCGAGCAGAACTTCCACGGCCACATGGAGGAGGTCCGGATCTGGAATACGGCGCGGACGACCGACCAGATCCAGGGCGGGATGTACACGCGGATGACCGGCGACGAGGAGGGTCTGGTCGGGCTATGGCCGCTCAACGACGCCGCCGGCAACCAGGCGCCGGACCGCACCCGCTCGCCCAACGACGGCGTGCTGCGCAATGCCACCTGGGCGGAGCCGCCGGCGCCGTCGCCGATCCATGAGCGGATGCGGTCCATGTGCCTGTCGCTCGATCGGGAGGCGATTCCGATCGGCGAGGAGACGGAGCAGCCTTGAACTCCGGGCGCTCGTGCGCGACATCTGAGCGTGGATCAGGCGGCCGGATGGCCGCTCTCGGGGCAACTCGGGGGAGGAAAGTCCGGGCTCCACGGAAACACGGTGCCGGGTAACGCCCGGCGGGGGCGACCCCAGGGAAAGTGCCACAGAGAGCAGTCCGCCCGCCGGGGCCGCGTCGATCGGCGCGGCCTGCGGGTGAGGGTGAAAGGGTGCGGTAAGAGCGCACCGCGCTGCCGGCGACGGTGGCGGCATGGCAAACCCCACCGGGAGCAAGACCAAGTAGGGACGATGGCGCCGCGCTCCGGCGCGGGGCAGGCCGGTTTCCGGGCCCTTCGTCCGGGTCGGTCGCGCGAGGCGCCTGGCAACAGGCGTCCCAGAGGAATGGCCATCCCGCGGCGCCCGCCGGGTGCCGCGGACAGAACCCGGCTTACAGGCCGCCTGATCCGAATTTCCCGCACGGGTAGAGGAACAAAAATGGAACACCAGCCTGGGGACTGGACTTGTCTCGGCCTCTTCTTGTAGGAGGTTCTCGGCGCGGCCCGGGTGGCGGCCGGCGGCCGGATCAATTTCCAACGTCGATTTAGTGCGTTATGAAGGTTTCTTGGAAATGGGCCTTGACTGCGAGCGCGCTTAACTATAGGGTGAAAGTTCCCGCCCGCTAAAGTGCAACCATGGTCAAGGGCAAGTCGTGCGGCGACCCACTACCGATCGGACTGCCAATTTGCCGCGACGTCGTCCTGACGCATTGCGACTTTCGCAGTCGACGCTGCGATCAATGTTTGTCGACCCAGTGATCCTGCGGCGCTGGCCCGGCGAATATTGGTGCCGCCGCGGTGATCCGGCCAGCCACGGCGAGCGCAACTGCCCCGGGACGACAAGCGTCAAGACGTCACGGGATCTTGGGCGTGAGGTCGATTGACTTTGACTGCGCTGGTCACGACCAGAATCGCCGATTCCGAGGCCGGCCGTCATGTGCCGGTGCTTCTGGCCGAGATGCTGGCGGCGCTCGCCGTGCGCCCGGGCGGCGTCTATCTGGACGCGACCTTCGGCGCCGGCGGCTACAGCCGGGCGATCCTGGCCGCCGGTGCCGGACGCGTGCTCGGTCTCGACCGTGATCCGGCCGCGGTCGCCCGGGGCCGGCGCCTGGCCGACGGGCAACGCCGGTTCGACATGCTCGAGGGCTGCTTCGGCGACCTCGCCGAGCTGCTCGCGGCCGCCGACATCGAGCG
Source organism: uncultured Alphaproteobacteria bacterium (assembly GCA_963757395.1). GTDB lineage: Bacteria > Pseudomonadota > Alphaproteobacteria > Geminicoccales > Geminicoccaceae > DATAOG01. Next base: position 153,383 of record CAVWRK010000011.1, on the reverse strand, counting down.
CCTGGACGGCATCGTGCTCGATCTCGGACTGTCGTCGGCGCAGCTCGACGATCCCGACCGCGGCTTCTCGTTCAGCGCCGACGGCCCGCTCGACATGCGCATGTCCGGAACCGGCGTCAGCGCCGCCGAGTTGATCGACCAAGCCGACGAGGCGACGCTCGCGGACGTTCTCTACCGCTATGGCGAGGAGCGGGCCGCGCGCCGGATCGCCCGGGCGATCGTCGAGCGGCGGCGGCGGGCCCCGATCGAGCGGACCCGGGAGCTCGCCCGGCTGGTCGCTACCGTGGTCGGCCGGTCCGCCGGTCGGCCGGCCGGCCGGATCGATCCCGCGACCCGCACCTTCCAGGCGTTGCGCATCCAGGTCAACGACGAGCTGGCCGAGCTGGAGCGGGCGCTGGCCGCGGCCGAGCAGCTGCTTGCGCCCGGCGGCCGCCTGGTGGTGGTCGCGTTCCACTCGCTCGAGGACCGGCTGGTCAAGCAGTTCCTCGCCGCCCGCAGCGGCGTGCGACCGCGGCCGTCGCGCCACCTGCCCGAACCGGCGGACGGCGCCGCCCCTGCCCGCTTCCGGGCGCTGATGCGCCACCCGATCCGGCCCGGCCCGGCGGAGCTGGCCGCCAATCCGCGCGCCCGCTCGGCGCGTCTGCGCGCCGCCGAGCGGTTGCCCGAGCCGGAGCCGTCGGCATGACCATGAAGCTCGGGCTGGTCAGCCTCCTGGTCGCGCTGCTCGCCGCGTCCGGGCTCTATGTCCTGAAGGACCGGGTGCGCCATCGCGAGGGCGAGCTGCGCGGGCTGCAGGTCGCGATCTCGGCCGAGAAGGCCAAGCTCAACCGGCTGCGCGCCGAGTGGGCGCTGCTCAATCAGCCGGGGCGCCTCGCGCGCCTGGCATCCGCCTATCTCGACTTGCAGCCGGCCCAACCCGGTCAGATCGTCCGGATCACCGACATCCCGCTGCGCGCCGACCTCGAGCTCGAGCAGCGGCCGCTGACCGCCCTGCTGCCGTCCGGAGGCGAGATCCCGCTCCGGCTCAAGCCGCCCGAGCGCCTGGCGTTGCCCGGACCGTGGCAGCAGGTGCCCGGCAAAGACCGGCAAGCAGCGGGCAGCCGGCCGTGATGCGGCCCGAGATCGACCCCGGCCTGCGGCTCGGCCAGCGCCGGCTGCGCCTGGTCGGCGGCCTGTTCGCCCTGGCCCTGCTGGCGCTCGCGCTGCGGCTGGTCGATCTGGCGCTCTGGCGGGGCGACACCGCGATCGCCAGCCCGGCCCACGCCGGCGCGATCGAGCTTCGCCAGCGCGCCGACATCGTCGACCGCAACGGCACCCTGCTCGCGACCGACTACCCGATGCCGTCGGTCTATGCCGATCCTGCCCTGGTGCTCGACCCGAAGGCGGCAGCAACCGCGCTCGCCGGCGCCCTCGAGGGCGGCGACGCCGCGGATCTGCTCGCCAGGCTCCGGGAGCCGCGGCGCTTCGTCTGGCTCAAACGCCACATCACCGACGCCGAGCAGCGGGCGGTGATCCGCCTCGGGCTGCCGGGCATCGACTTCCGCACCGAGCGCCACCGGATCTATCCGCAAAGCGCGCTGGCGGCGCATCTGGTCGGCTACGTCGGCATCGAGAACCAGGGCCTCGCGGGCATCGAGAGCAGCTACGATGCGCGCCTGACCGACCCGGACCTGCGCCAGACACCGCTCGTCCTGACCCTCGATCTCCGGGTTCAGGAGGTCGTGCGCAGCGAGCTCGGGGCGGCACGGGCGCGCTTTGCCGCCAAGGGGGCTGCCGCGATCGTGCTCGACGTCGCGAGCGGTGAGCTGCTGGCCGGCGTCAGCCTGCCGGACTTCGATCCCAACCGCTACCAGGATGCGTCGAGCGACGCGCTGTTCAACCGTGCGACGCTCGGCACCTACGAGCTCGGCTCGCTGTTCAAGCTGTTCACCGCCGCCATGGCGCTCGATGCCGGCGCGGTCGACATGACCACCAGCCTGGACGCGAGCGCGCCGTTGCAGTTCGGCCGCTTCCGGATCGGCGACGACCACGCGAGGCGACGCTGGCTGAGCGTGCCCGAGGTGATCGCCTTCTCGTCCAACATCGGCGCCGCCCGCATGGCCATGGCGCTCGGGACCGAAGGCCAGCTCAGCTATTTCCGGCGCTTCGGCCTGCTCGACCGGCATCCGATCCGCCTGCCCGAGGTCGCATTGCCGCAGGTCCCGGCGCGCTGGCGGCCGATCAACACGGTCACCGCCGCCTATGGCCACGGCATCGCGATCTCGCCGCTGCAGATGGCCGACGGGGTCGCGGGGATCGTCTGCACCACGCCGCGGCCGCGCGCCCATCTGGTCGCCGAAGGCGTGCCGCCGGTCTGGGACCGGCCGCTGGTCTCGGCCGCGACCGCCGCCAAGCTGCGCTGGCTGATGTGGCTGACGGTCACCGAGGGCACCGGCAAGCTCGCCAAGGTGCCGGGCTACCTGATCGGCGGTAAGACCGGCAGCGCCGACAAGCCCATCCGCGGCGGCTATCGCGGCGGCGGGCTGATCTCGTCGTTCATCGCCGCCTTCCCGATCGACCAGCCGCGCTTCGTCGTCCTGGTCACGCTCGACGACCCGAAGGGCGACGCCGACACCTTCGGACTGGCCGAAGGCGGCTGGACCGCGGCACCCACGGTCGGGCGGATCATCAGCCGGGTCGGCCCGCTGCTCGGCCTGTCCCCGGTCGACCCGGACGCCGAGCAGTGGTTCCGCGACCGGCTGGTCGAGGGCCAGGCCTACAACGGTCGCACCGACCGGATCGAGCCCAGCTTCAAGGCGGCGGCCGGCGCAAGTGGGTCGACGACCACCAGGGAGAGCCCGGATGCGGCTGCGCGCCCTGCTCGGTCCTGGGGTGACGGTGCAAGCCGCCCTCGGGGATGCGGCCGGCGGCGCGGTCGAGATCGCCGGCCTCAGCGCCAACTCGCGCAGCGTGCAGCCGGGCTGGCTGTTCGCGGCGCTGCCCGGCAGCCGGACCGACGGCCGCCGGTTCATCGCCGACGCGATCGCGCGCGGCGCCGCCGCGGTCCTGACCGGCACCGATCCGGCCGGGATCGAGATCGCTGTGCCGCTGGTGCTCGACCCCGACCCGCGCCGCCGCCTGGCGCTGATCGCGGCCCGCTTCTACGGCCGCCAGCCGCGCTCGATCGTCGCGGTGACCGGCACCAGCGGCAAGACCTCGATCGCCTGCTTCGCGATGCAGCTCTGGACCGGGCTCGGTCAGCCGGCGGCGTCGCTCGGGACGCTCGGGCTGATCGCACCGGGCGGCCGCGGCGCCCCGGGACTGACCACCCCGGACCCGGTCCGGCTGCACGCCCTGCTGGCCGAGCTGGCGGCGAACGGGATCGAGCATCTGGCGCTCGAGGCCTCGAGCCACGGTCTCGATCAGCGCCGGCTCGACGGCGTTCATCTGGCGGCAGCGGCGTTTACCAATCTCTCACGAGACCACTTCGATTATCACGGCAGCCAGGATGGCTATCTCGCGGCCAAGCGGCGCTTGTTCAGCGAGCTCCTGCCACCCGGGGGGACCGCCGTGCTCAACGCCGACCAGCCCGAGTTCGAGCCGCTCGCGACGGTCTGCCGGGCGCGTGCCATCGCCGTCCTCGACTACGGCGCGGCGGCCGCGCGCCTGCGCCTGCTCGAGCGCCGCCCGGAGGCCGACGGCCAGATCATGAGCTTCACCGTCGACGGCCGCAGGCACCGGGTCCGCACCCCGCTGGTCGGCGCCTTCCAGGCGGCCAACCTCCTGGCCGCGCTCGGCCTCGTGATCGCGACCGGCGCCGATCCCACGGCCGCCGCCGGCCTGCTCGGCGAGCTCGAGGGCGCCCCCGGCCGGATGCAGCGGATCGGCGTTCATCCGAGCGGGGCGCCGGTGTTCGTCGACTATGCCCACAAGCCGGATGCGCTCGCCAAGATGCTGGACGCGCTCCGTCCGCACACCGAGAAGCGCCTGGTGGTGGTGTTCGGCTGCGGCGGCGATCGCGACCCGGGCAAGCGGGCGGAGATGGGTGCGATCGCGGCCGCGCGCGCCGACCTCGTCTACGTCACCGACGACAACCCGCGCAGCGAAAACCCGGCGGCGATCCGGCGCGCGATCCTGGACGCCTGCCCTGGTGCTGTCGAGATCGGCGACCGACGGGCCGCGATCCGGGCCGCGATCGCAGCGCTCGAGGCGGGCGACCTTCTCGTGGTCGCCGGCAAGGGCCACGAGACCGGACAGATCGTCGGCGACCGCGTGCTGGCGTTCGAGGACACGCTCGAGGTGCGGGCGGCACTGGCCGAGCTGAGTGGGGCGGCGGCATGAGCGAGACGCTCTGGACCGCGGCCGATCTCGCCGCCGCGACCGGTGGCCGGGCGATGGGCGACTGGTCGGTCACAGGCGTCGCGATCGATTCCCGGACCGTGCAGCCGGGCGAGCTGTTCATCGCCCTCCGCGGCCCCAACCACGATGGTCACGACTTCGTCGCCGCCGCCCTAGCCCGGGGGGCAGCCGCGCTGGTCGACGACCTCCCCGATGGAATCGCGGCCGATGCCAGGCTGCTTCGAGTTGAGGACACCATGACCGCGCTGACCGCGCTCGGCCGCGCCGCGCGGGCGAGAAGCCGCGCCCGGCACGCGGCGATCACCGGCAGCGTCGGCAAGACCGGCACCAAGGAGGCGCTCCGGCTCGCCCTCGCACGCCAGGCGCCGACCCATGCGAGCGCCGCCAGCTACAACAATCACTGGGGCGTGCCGCTGTCGCTCGCGCGCGAGCCGCGGGCCACGGTCTACGGCATCTACGAGCTCGGCATGAACGCGCCCGGCGAGATTTTCGAACTTGCCCGCCTGGTCCGGCCGCAGGTCGCGATGATCACCACCGTCGAGCCCGCCCATCTCGGCTTCTTCCCATCGGTCGAGGCGATCGCGGTGGCAAAAGGAGAAATCTTCGCGGGCCTGGAGCCGGGCGGGGCGGCGGTCCTGAACCTCGACAACGCCTACACGCCACAGCTGATCGGGATGGCGAAGGCGGCCGGCTGCGAGCAGGTGATCGGCTTCGGCAGCGCCGCCGGCGCCGCCGTCCGCCTCGAGGACGCAAGGCTCGACGCGACTGGCAGCGACCTGGTCGTGACCCTCGCCGGCGCCGAGCTCGCTTTCCGGGTTGGCGCCCCCGGGCGGCATTGGGTCAGCAACAGTCTGGGCGTGCTCGCCTGCGTGCTGGCGCTCGGCGCCGACCCCGCGGCGGCGGCGCGCGCGCTCGCCGACGTCCGGCCGCCCAAGGGCCGCGGTCAGCGTCACCTCCTCAAGCGGCCGGGCGGCGAGATCACGCTGATCGACGAGAGCTACAACGCCAATCCGGCCTCGATGCAGGCGGCGCTCGCCCTGCTCGAGACCGCGCCGGGACGGAGACTCGCAGCACTCGGCGACATGCTCGAGCTGGGCGCGCAGGCGCCATCCTTGCACGCGGCGCTGGCGGAGCCGGTCGCAGCCGCGGGCGTCGATCGGGTGTTCACGGTCGGCGCCGCGATGCGCCACCTGCACGACGTTCTGGCGCCGGCCGTGCGCGGCCCGCACGCCGAAAGCGCGGCGGAGCTGCTGGAGGTCCTGGACGCCGAGCTGCAGCCTGGCGACACCCTGCTGATCAAGGGCTCGCTCGGGATCGGCATGGGCCGGCTGGTCGAGGCGCTGCTCGCCGAACCGGCGCCGGTCGCGGGCTGAGCCATGCTGTTCAACCTCCTGTTCCCGCTCGCCGACCAGTTCGGCCTGTTCAACCTGTTCCGTTATCTGACGTTCAGGACCGGCGGGGCGGTGCTGACCGCGCTGGTGATCAGCTTCGTGGTCGGCCCCGGCCTGATCCGCTGGCTCCGGATCCGCCAGGGCCAGGGCCAGCCGATCCGCCCGGACGGCCCGGCCTCGCACATCCTGACCAAGCAGGGCACGCCGACCATGGGCGGCACCCTGATCCTGCTCGCGCTGACGCTCGCCACCCTGCTCTGGGCCGACCTCAGCAACGGCTACGTCTGGGTCGTCCTGATGATCACGCTCGGCTTCGGCAGCATCGGCCTGGCCGACGACTACCTCAAGCTCACCAAACGCTCGAGCGGCGGCCTCGCGCCCCGCACCAAGTTCCTCGGCCAGTGCCTGGTCGCGCTGATCGCGGCGGTGCTGATCACCTGGATCACCCGCCAGCCGCTCGCCACCGGCCTCGCCCTGCCGTTCTTCAAGGACCTGCTGGTGCCGCTCGGCCTGCTGTTCTTCCCGTTCGCGATGCTGGTCATGGTCGGCGCCTCGAACGCGGTCAACCTGACCGACGGCCTCGATGGCCTGGCGATCGTGCCGACGATGATCGTCGCCGCCTGCTTCGCGCTGATCGCCTATCTGGTCGGCAACGCGATCTTCGCCAACTACCTCGGCATCCCGTTCGTGCCGGGTGCGGGCGAGCTCGCGGTGTTCTGCGGCGCCATGGTCGGCGCCTCGCTGGGCTTCCTCTGGTTCAACGCGCCGCCGGCGATGGTGTTCATGGGCGACACCGGCTCGCTCGCCTCGGGCGGTGCTCTCGGCGCGGTCGCGGTGATCACCAAGCACGAGCTGGTGTTCGCGCTGGTCGGCGGCCTGTTCGTGCTCGAGACCATCTCGGTGATCGTCCAGGTCGTCTCGTTCAAGCTGACCGGCAAGCGGGTGTTCCGGATGGCGCCGCTCCATCACCACTTCGAGCAGAAGGGCTGGCAGGAGCCGACCATCGTGATCCGCTTCTGGATCATCGCCATGGTCCTGGCGCTGATCGGCCTCTCGACCCTCAAGCTGCGCTGATCGACGATGATCCCGCTGCCTTCCCTGCGAGACAAGACCCTGGCCGTGCTCGGGCTCGGCCGTTCGGGTCGCTCGGCCTGCCGCGCCCTGCTCGAGAGCGGCGCCCGGGTCTGGGCCTGGGACGACGCGCCGGCGCGGCGCATCGAGGCTGCCGCCCTCGGCCTGCCGATCGTCGATCTCGAGCTCTGCAACTGGCAACGCGTCGATCGCCTGGTGCTGAGCCCCGGGATTCCCCTGCATCATCCGCGCCCCCATCGGCTGGTCAGACAGGCCAGGGACGCCGGGGTGAGCGTCGTCGGCGACCTCGAGCTGCTGGTTGAGAGCGAGCCTGAGCGGCGGATCGTCGGGATCACCGGCACCAACGGCAAGTCGACCACGACCACCCTGGTCGGCGCGCTCCTGCGCCAGGCCGGCATCGGCGCGCAAATTGGCGGCAATATTGGCTTGCCGGTACTAGATCTATTGCCTAAACCCTCAGAAGACATCTATGTGTTGGAGCTCTCGTCGTACCAGCTGGATCTGACCGAGCATCTGAGCTGCACTGTGGCGGTGATCCTGAACCTGAGCCCGGACCATCTCGACCGGCACGGCGGCATGAGCGGCTACGTGCGCGCCAAGTCCCGGATCCTGCACAACCAGCGGGCGACCGATTGGGCGGTGATCGGCGTCGACGACGGCCACGGCCAGACCCTGTTCGACCAGCTCCACGCCGAACGGCAGCGCCGTCTCCTGCCGGTCGCGGTCGGACGCAGCCTCGAGCACGGCGTGTTCGTCGTCGATGGCCGGCTGTACGACGCGCTCGACCCGGTCGCCCGTCCGATCGTCGATCTGCGGCCGATCGAGAGCCTGCGCGGCGCGCACAACTGGCAGAACGCGGCCGCAGCCTATGCCACGGCGCGCGTGCTCGGGGTCGAGCCCGCCAGCGCGGCCGCGGGCCTGCGCCGGTTCCAGGGCCTGGCGCACCGGATGGAGACGGTCGCAACCGTAGCCGGCGTGCAGTTCGTCAACGACAGCAAGGCAACCAACCCGGAGGCCGCGGCGCGCGCGCTCGCCTGCTTCGAGCAGATCTACTGGATCGCCGGCGGCCGACCCAAGCAGTCGAGCCTCGAGCCGCTGCTGCCCTGGCTGGAGCGGGTGCGCCACGCCTATCTGATCGGCGAGGCGGCGGCCGCCTTCGAGCAGGCGTTTTCGGCACGGGTGCCCTGCACCCGGAGCGGCGATCTCGCGACCGCGGTCGCCGAGGCGGCGGCCGCCGCCGGCCGGGATCGCAAGAACGGCGCCGTGGTGCTGCTCGCCCCGGCCTGCGCCTCGTTCGATCAGTTCGCCGATTTCGAGGCCCGGGGCGATGCCTTCAAGGCGCTGGTCGCCGGGCTCACCGAGCCGGTAGCGCTGGAGGCCGGGCGATGACGCCGTTCAGCCGCACCCAGCGCGGGCTGCTCGGCCGCTGGTGGTGGACCGTCGATCGGCCGCTGCTCGCCGGGCTCGGCCTGCTCGCCATCAGCGGCCTCGTGTTCGTGCTCGCGTCCAGCCCGCCGGTCGCCGCCCGCCTCGGCCTGCCGCCGCTGTATTTCGTCGGCCACCACGCGATGTATCTGCTGCCCGCGACGGTCCTGCTGCTCGGCAGCTCGCTGCTCTCGCCCAAGGGCGTCCATCGCCTGGCGGTCGGGCTTTTGGCCCTGACCCTGGTGCTGCTGGTGCTGACCCTCTTGTTCGGGCCCGAGATCAAGGGGGCAAGGCGCTGGCTGCCGGTCGGCAGCCTGGTCGTGCAGCCGGGCGAGTTCATGAAGCCGGCGCTGGTGATCGTGGTCGCGGGCATGCTCGCCCAGGCGGACGGCCTGCGCAACGCTCTGCCGAGCCTGCTGCTGACCGCGCTCGCGCTGATCCTGCTGCTCAGCCAGCCGGACGTCAGCATGGCGCTGATGGTCGCCTGCCTGGCCGGGCTCCAGCTGTTCCTCGCCGGCCTGCCCTGGCTGCTGGTGATCGGCCTGACCGCGGCCGGCGGCCTCGGCCTGTGGCAGGCCTATCTGTTCTTCCCGCACGTCAGCGCCCGCTTCGACAGCTTCCTCGACCCGGCCGCGGGCGACCATTTCCAGGTCGGCCTCGCGCTCGAGGCGGTCCAGGGCGCGGCCTGGTTCGGCAGCGGCCCGGGCGAGGGCACGGTCAAATACGCCTTGCCCGATGCTCACAGCGACTTCGTGTTCGCCGTGATCGCCGAGGAATACGGGCTGATCGCCTGCCTGGCGCTGCTCGGCCTGTTCGCCTTCGTCCTGCTGCGCGGCCTGTATCGGACCGAGCTGGTCGGCGACCGCTTCGCCCTGCTGGCGGCGGCCGGCCTGCTCGCCCATTTCGGCCTCCAGACGGTGGTCAATCTCGGCGTCAACCTCAGCCTGGTGCCGGCGACCGGCATGACCCTGCCGTTCATCAGCTACGGCGGCTCCTCGCTCTGCGCGCTGGCCCTCGGCATGGGCATGTTCCTGGCCCTGACCCGGCGGCGGCCGGGCACCGAGGTGCCGACGCCGGCGCGGCCGCGCAGGGAGGCTCCGGCGCGGCGCCGGCCGAGCCGAGTGGTGATGCCATGAGCCGCCCGATCGTGGTCGGCACCGGCGGCACCGGCGGCCACATGTTCCCGGCGCTGGCGCTGGGCCGCGAGCTCCAGGCGCGCGGCCAGGAGGTCGTCCTGCTGTGCGACGCCCGTGGCGCCCGCTACGTCGGGCCCGATCTCGCGTACCACGTGATCCAGGCGGGCAGCCCGTCCGGCCGCCCGCTGCGGCGCCTCCAAGGCCTCGCCCGCCTCGGCCTCGGGCTGGCCCAGGCACTGGCTCTGCTCCGCCGGCTGCGGCCGGCCGCGGTCGCCGCCTTCGGCGGCTATGCGGCGGTGCCGATCGGTCTCGCCGCCCGGCTGCTCGGCATTCCGATCCTGGTCCACGAGCAGAACGCGGTGCTCGGCCGTGCCAACCGCCTGATCGCGCGCCGGGCGAGGGTGCTCGCGCTGAGCTTCGCCGAGACCCAGGGCGCCACCGATGCGGCCAAGGCGCGCCGCGTGATCACCGGCAATCCGGTCCGCGCCGAGGTCGTGGCCTGGCGCGACCAGGCCTACATTCCGCCCGAGCCGGGCGGCCCGCTCGACCTGCTGGTGGTCGGCGGCAGCCAGGGCGCGCGCATCCTGAGCGATGTCCTGCCGGCAGCGCTCCGGGCCCTGCCGCCGGCGGCGCGCGCCCGGATCCGCCTGACCCAGCAGTGCCGGCCCGAGGATCTGGAGCGGGTCGCCGGCGCCTACGCGGCGCTCGGCTTCACCGCCGAGCTCAAGAGCTTCTTCGACGACCTGCCGGAGCGCCTGGCGGACGCCCATCTGGTGATCTCCCGCTCCGGCGCGTCCAGCGTCGCCGAGCTGCTGGTGCTCGGCCGGCCGTCGCTGCTGGTGCCCTATCGCCTGGCCGCCGACGATCACCAGCGCGCCAACGCCGCGGCGCTGACCGAGGCCGGCGCCGCCTGGCTGCTCGAGGAGGCCGACTTCGACGCCCTGAGCCTCGCGGCTAAGCTTAAGCTTTGCCTCGACCGGCCCGACCAGCTCGCCCTGATGGCGCGCCGCGCCCATGCCCTCGGCCGGCCGGATGCGGCGCAGGCGCTGGCCGATGCGGCCCTGTCGCTGCTCTCGCCCTCGGCTGCCAATCTCCACCTCGAGGCGCTGGCATGAGGACCCTGCCGATCGACGCGGGCGGCATCCACTTCGTCGGCATCGGCGGTATCGGCATGAGCGGCATCGCCGAGGTCCTGCACAACCTCGGCCATCGGGTACAGGGCTCGGACATCGCCGAGAACGCCAACATCGAGCGCCTGCGCGGGCTCGGCATCAAGGTCGCGATCGGCCATCGGGCGGCCAATCTCGGCGACTGCGGCGTGGTCGTGGTGTCGTCGGCGGTCAAGGCCGACAACCCCGAGGTCGAGGCCGCCCGCGGCGCCCGCGTGCCGGTCGTGCGCCGCGCCGAGATGCTGGGCGAGCTGATGCGCCTCAAGTGGGCGATCGCGGTCGCCGGCACCCACGGCAAGACCACCACCACCTCGCTGATCGCAGCCCTGCTCGATGCCGCCAGGCTCGATCCGACCGTGATCAACGGCGGCATCATCAACGCCTACGGCACCAACGCCCGCTCGGGCGAGGGCGACTGGATGGTGGTCGAGGCCGACGAGTCCGATGGCAGCTTCGTCCGCCTGCCGGCGAGCCTCGCCGTGGTCACCAACATCGACCCCGAGCACATGGACTTCTACGGCGAGTTCGAGGCCGTGCGCCGGGCGTTCCAGAGCTTCCTCGAGAACATCCCGTTCTATGGCGCCGCCGTGCTCTGCATCGATCATCCCGAGGTCCAGGCGCTGTTCGGCCGGATCACCGACCGCCGGCTGATCTCCTACGGTTTTTCCCCGCAGGCGGACGTGCGCGCGCTGGAGCCTGCCTTCGATCGTCGCGGCGCCGAGTTCGACGTCGAGCTGCGCGACCGGATGAGCGGCCTCGTCAACCATCGGATCGAGCGCCTGCGGCTCGCGATGGCCGGCCGCCACAACGTCCAGAATGCGCTCGCCGCGATCGCGATCGCGCGCGAGCTCGGCATCGCCGACGACGTGCTGCGCCAGGCGCTGGCGGGCTTCGGCGGGGTCAAACGGCGCTTCACCCGCACCGGCAGCGCCGGCGGCATCACCGTGATCGACGACTACGGCCACCACCCGGTCGAGATCCGAGCCGTGCTCGAGACCGCGCGCCAGACCTCGGACGGACGCGTGATCGCGGTCGTCCAACCGCACCGGTACACGCGCCTGCGGGATCTGTTCGAGGAATTCTGCACCGCCTTCAACGACGCCGACTGCGTGCTGGTGGCGCCGGTCTACGCCGCGGGCGAAGCGCCGATCACGGGCGTCGACCGCGACGCTCTGGTCGACGGCCTGCGCCGCCACGGCCACCGCGACGTGCGCCCGTTCGACCGCCCGGAGCAGCTGGCACCGCTGGTCGCGAGCATCGCCGGCCCGGGCGATCTGCTGGTCTGTCTCGGCGCCGGCAGCATCACCGCCTGGGCGAACGCGCTGCCCGGTGAGCTGAAGCGCCTGCTCGGCGAGGAGCACGCGGCGTGAGCGGCGATCTCTTGTCCGCCCTGCCGCCGGTGCGCGGCCGCTATCGCGCCGGCGTGCCGATGGCGCCCCGCACCTGGCTCCGGGTCGGCGGCCCGGCCGAGGTCGTGTTCCAGCCGGCCGACGCGGCCGACCTCCGAACCTTTCTCCGGAAAAAACCGGCCGAGGTGCCGGTCACGCCGATCGGGGTCGCCTCCAACGTCCTGGTCCGGGACGGCGGCATCGAGGGCGTCGTGCTGCGCTTCGCCGGGCCGCTCGCCGAGGTCGACATCGACGACGATCACCTCTGGGTCGGCGCCGGCGCCACCGATCGGATGATCGCGATCCAGGCGATGAAGGCGGGCCTTTCCGGGCTCGAGTTCCTGATCGGCATCCCCGGCACGCTCGGCGGTGCCGTGCGCATGAACGCCGGCGCCTTCGGCGGCGAGACCGCGGAGATCGTCGAGCGGGTCGTGGCGCTCGATCCCGACGGCGGGCGCCACGCGCTCGGTCCCGCCGAGCTCGGCTTTGCCTACCGCCACTCGGAGCTGCCGGCGGGCTGGATCGTGGTCGGCGCGGTGCTGCGGGCCGTGCCCGGCGAGCCGCAGGCGATCGAGGCGCGCATGCGGAGGGTCAAGGCCGAGCGCGAGGCCAACCAGCCGCTCCACGTCGCGACCGGCGGCAGCACCTTCAAGAACCCGGGCGGCAAGGATCCGGCCGGACCCAAGGCCTGGCAGCTGATCGACGCGGCCGGCTGCCGCGGGCTGCGCCACGGCCGGGCGATGGTCTCGGACAAGCACTGCAACTTCCTGATCAACACCGGCCACGCGCGCGCGGCCGAGCTCGAGGAGCTGGGCGAGCAGGTGCGCGCGCGGGTCGAGCAGCAGAGCGGCGCTCGCCTCGAATGGGAGATCCACCGGATCGGCCGGCCGGCCGCCGATGCCTCGAGCAACGACTGGGAGGCGGCAGCGTGAGCCGGCATGTCGCGGTGCTGATGGGCGGCTGGTCGGCCGAGCGCGAGGTGTCGCTGGTCAGCGGCCAGGCGGCGGTCGAAGCCCTCGAGGAGCGCGGCTGGCGGGTCAGCGCGATCGACGTCGGTCGCGATCTTCCTGGCCGGCTCGCCGAGCTCCGCCCGGAGGTGGTCTACAACGCCCTCCACGGCCGCTTCGGCGAGGACGGCACGGTCCAGGGTCTGCTCGAGATCATGGGCATTCCCTACAGCCACTCGGGCGTGCTCGCCTCGAGCCTGGCGATGAACAAGGCGATGGCCAAGCGCCTGTTCGCGACCGCCGGTCTGCGCTGTCCCGACGGCCATCTCACGACCGTCGACGCGCTCCGCGATGGCGCCCCGCCGCTCGAGCCGCCCTACGTGGTCAAGCCCAACCAGGAAGGCTCGAGCGTCGGGGTCAAGATCGTGCGCGATCCGGCCGACCGCGCGATCGACCGCAACCAATGGCCCTACGGCCCGGACATCCTGGTCGAGCGCTACATCCCCGGCCGCGAGCTGACCGTCGGCGTGCTCGGCGAGCGGCCGCTCGCGGTCACCGAGATCCGCCACCGGCACGGCTTCTTCGACTACCACGCCAAATACACCGCCAACGAGGCGCAGCATCTGATCCCGGCGCCGCTCGCGCCCGAGCTCTACCAGCGGACGCTCGATCAGGCGCTTGCCGCCCATCGCCTGCTCGGCTGCCGCGGCGTCTCGCGGGCGGACTTCCGGCTCGACGACGCCGATCCGGACGGCCTCTACCTGCTCGAGGTCAACACCCAGCCCGGCATGACCCCGATCTCGCTGGTGCCGGAGCAGGCGGCGTATGCCGGGATCGGCTTTGCCGATCTGGTCGAGCAGCTGGTCGAGGACGCGCGATGCGACGCGTGACGCTCGCGACCCGCCGTGCGCGCCAGTTCTTCCGGCGGCCGCCGCGGCCGCGCTGGTTCCGGCCAGCGCTGTACGCAGCCGGCGGCGCGCTCGGGCTGTTGCTCGGCGGCGGCTTCGGCATCTGGGCGACGACCTCGGGCCGGCTCGCCGCGGCCGAGGCCGCACTGGTCGGGCGGGCGCTCGCGCTGACCGCCGACGCCGGGCTCGCGGTCCGCCAGGTCTATGTCGACGGCCGGGTGCGGACCGGGCTCGAGGAGCTGCGCGAGCGCCTCGGCGTCAAGGTCGGCCAACCGCTGCTCGGGATCGACACCGAGGCCGCGCGCGAGCGCCTCAAGCAGCTGACCTGGGTCGATCAGGCGAGCGTCGTGCGCATGCTGCCCGACAGCCTCTACGTCCGCCTGATCGAGCGCCAGCCGCTGGCGCTCTGGCAGCAGGGCGGTCGGTTCGACGTGATCGACCGGGCCGGGGCGGTCATCGAGAGCGGCCTGGATGGCGCCAGGCTGCCCGAGGCGTACAGCCATCTGCGCGTCCTGGTCGGCGACGACGCCCCGCGCCACGCCGAGGACCTGTTCGCCCTGCTGTCGACCGAGCCGGCGCTGTCCGAGCGGGTGGTCGCCGCGACCTGGGTCGGCGATCGCCGCTGGGACCTGCATCTCGACAATCAGGTCGACGTCATGCTGCCCGAGCAGAATCCGTTCGGCGCCTGGCATCTGCTGGCCGTCAAGGCGCGCGACCAGGCCCTGCTCGACCGGGCGGTCAAGGTGGTCGACCTCCGCCTCCTGCCAGAGCGGATCCGACTCGGGCTCGATCCGAGCGTGCTCGTGGATCACCGCGCATGACCGGCGCCGAGATCGTCCGCCTGCAGCGCCCCGAACCCCGGCCGATCGGCCGCCACGACCCGATCGGTGTGCTCGATGTCGGCACCACCAAGATGTGCTGCCTGATCGCCCGCCGACGCCCGGACGGCCGCCTCGAGGTCCGGGGCGCCGGCTATCAGCTGGCCGAGGGCCTGCGCGCCGGCGAGATCGTCGATGCCGAGGCGGCCGAGGCCTCGATTCTGGCCGTGGTCCACGAGGCCGAGCAGCAGGCCAAGGAGACGCTGCGCGAGGTCGTCCTCGGCATCTCGGCCGGGCGGCCGCGCTCGGTGCGCGCCGTGGTCGAGCTCGAGCTCGAGGGCCGCGCGGTCGCCGGCGACGACCTCGCCCGGGCGCTCGCCCACGCCCGCGCCGAGGCGCGCACCGACGGTCGCGAGACCCTGCACGCTCTGCCGCTCAGGATCACCCTCGACGGCGGCCAGCCGCTGCGCGACCCACGCGGCATGATCGGCCGCCAGCTGAGCGTCGAGGCGCATCTGGTCCAGGTCGCGGCGGCGCCGCTGCACAACCTGGTCGCCGCGGTCGAGCGCTGCCACCTCGAGGTCCAGGCGGTGGTCGCCGCACCCTACGCCGCCGGCCTCGGCAGCCTGAGCGAGGACGAGGTCACGCTCGGCGCGCTGGCGCTCGATCTCGGCGGCGGCGTCACCGGGGTCGCCCGCTTCGCCGATGGCCGCCTCCAGGACATCCACACCGTGCCCCTCGGCAGCCGCCACGTGACCCGCGACCTGGCCTTCGGCCTGTCGACCGGCTGGCCGCAGGCCGAGCGCCTCAAGACCCTCTACGGCAGCGTGCTGTCGCGCTCCGGCGACGCCCGGCAGCAGATCGACGTCCCGGTCTTCGGCGACCCCGAGGACCCGCCCCGCCAGATCGTGTCGCGCGCGCGGCTGACCGAGATCATGCGCCCGCGGGTCGAGGAGATCTTTCAGATGGTGCGCGCCCGGCTCGCCGAGAGCGAGCTGCCGGTGCTCGGCCGCCGGCTGGTGCTGACCGGCGGCGGCAGCATGCTCGAGGGCATGGTCGAGCTCGCCGAGGAGGTGTTCGGCATGCCGGCCCGCCTCGGCCGCGCCTTGCCGCTCGGCGGCCGGCTCGAGATCGCCGGCCTGCCCGGCGGCACGACCGCCGCGGGGCTGCTGCGCTGGGCTAACGAGGACGATGGCGGCTTGACCTTTTGGTCGCTCCGCCCCAACCGTATCAGGACCGTTCGGCTGGCAAAGATCAGCCAATGGTTGCGAGAAAACTTTTGAGCACAGAGCCATCAAAGGCCGGCTCAGAAGGTCCGGTTCCAGGCTTGGGACCGCAACGGAGGAGGATGTGTTACAATGACAATCAACCTGAGTATGCCCGTGACCCATGAGCTTCGACCACGGATTACCGTGGTCGGGGTTGGTGGAGCCGGTACCAATGCGGTGAACAATATGATCACCGCTCATCTTGAAGGGGTCGAGTTCGTCGCCTGCAATACCGACGCCCAGTCGCTCGCACATTCCTTGACTGAGCGTCGGATCCAGCTCGGTACGTCGATCACCCAGGGGCTCGGGGCGGGCGCGCGGCCGGAGATCGGCCGGGCGGCGGCAGAAGAGGCGATCGAGGAGCTGCTCGACCAGCTGCAGGGCAGCCACATGGTGTTCATCACCGCCGGCATGGGGGGTGGCACCGGCACCGGGGCAGCACCGGTGATCGCCCGCTCGGTGCGCGAGCAAGGCATCCTGACCGTGGGGGTGGTCACCAAGCCCTTCCACTTCGAGGGCGCGCACCGGATGCGGGTGGCCGAGGCCGGGCTGACCGAGCTCCAGCAGTACGTCGATACCCTGATCGTGATCCCGAACCAGAACCTGTTCCGGATCGCCAACGAGCGGACCACCTTCGCGGAGGCGTTCAAGCTCGCCGACAACGTCCTCCACATGGGCGTCCGCGGGGTCACCGACCTGATGGTCATGCCCGGCCTGATCAACCTCGACTTCGCCGACATCCGGACCGTGATGAGCGAGATGGGCAAGGCGATGATGGGCACTGGCGAGGGCTCGGGCGAGCGCCGGGCGATCGAGGCCGCCGAGGCCGCGATCTCCAACCCGCTGCTCGACGAGGTCTCGATGCGGGGCGCGCGCGGGGTGCTGATCAACATCACCGGCGGCCCCGACATGACCCTGTTCGAGGTCGACGAGGCCGCCAACCGGATCAAGGAGGAGGTCGATCCGGAGGCCAACATCATCGTCGGCTCGACCCTCGACGAGACGGTCGAGGGCGACATGCGGGTCTCGGTGGTGGCGACTGGCATCGAGGTCCGCGAGGCCAGGAGCGAGCCGGCGGCGGTCGAGCTGCCCGAGACCAGGCCGGCGGTCAGCGCGCCGAGCTTCCGTTTGCGGCCGCAGATGCCCAAGCCGCCGGCGGCAGCCCTGTTCCCGCTCAAGACCGCCCACGCCGAGGCCAGCCTGCGCAAGGACGCGCCGGCCCGGATCGAGGCGCCGGCCGAGAGCGGCCGGAACGGCGGCGGCGAGGGCGCCACCACGGCAGCCCCGGACAGGCCTGGCGAGACGGCGCCCTCGGCCGAGCCCGAGGCACCCGACGTCAAGGCCCGCAACGCCGAGCCTGGCCGGCCCTTCCTGCATCCGCCCCTGCCGCCGCAGGAGCGCTTTCAGGAATGGGGGCGGTTGCGCGCGCCGGTGCGCGAGCTCGAGCGCCCGCCGAGCCTGTTCGAGCGGGTGACCGCGAGCTTTGGCCGGCAACGCCCGGAACGGTCGGGTGAGCAGGAACCGGCGCTCGCGGGCGCCGAGGCCGGCGCGCCGCGCCTGTCGGTGCCGGACGAGGACCCGAGCTACGACATTCCGGCGTTTCTGCGGCGGTGACCGGGTGAGGTTAGTCGATCCCTCAAAGATCGGCTGTAACAAACTGTAACGAAGTGTGATTGGAGGCCTCCAGACCGGGTTGCTAGACCTGGGCTGGCGGCCTCCTTTTTTTCGGCTCTCGATCCGGCGCTCCACGGGCCAGAGATTGGGGACGCCAGCGCAACAAGGGCACTACCCGCAACGAACGGGAGGAGGGGTTTGGTGAGATCTGGCCTGCGCGAGGCCCACCAGAGCAGCTGCACTCAGCGCACTCTTCGAAGCCCGATCGGCTGCGTCGGGACCGGTCTGCACACCGGCGCGCGCGTCTCGCTCACCTTGCATCCGGCCGAGCCCGACAGCGGCATCCGCTTCCTCCGCTACGACCGTTCCGGCTCCCGGCCGCTGCCCGCCCGCTTCGATCAGGTGTGCGACACCACCATGTGCACGACGCTCGGGGAACCCGGCGGGGTCATGGTCGCGACCGTCGAGCATCTGATGGCGTCGCTCGCGATCTGCGAGATCGACAACGTCCTGGTCGAGGTCGGCGGACCGGAGCTGCCGATCATGGACGGCAGCGCGGAGCCGTTCGTCTTCCTGATCGAATGCGCCGGCGTGATCGATCAGGACCGGCCGCGCCTCAGGATCGAGGTGCTGAAGCCGGTGAGTGTGACCGCCCATGGCAAGTACGCCCGGCTCGAGCCCGCGGACGGCTTCGAGGTCGCCTGCGAGATCCAGTTCGACCATCCGTTGATCGACAGCCAGGCCATGCGCGTGCGCTTCGGCGCCGACGAGTTCAAGACCGAGATCGCCCGGGCGCGGACGTTCGGCTTCGCCGAGCGGGTCGAGGAGCTGTGGTCGCGCGGCCTGGCGCTCGGCGGCTCGCTCAAGAACGCGGTCGTGGTCAGCCAGGACCGGGTGCTCAACGAGGAGGGTTTGCGCTTCCCCGACGAGTTCGTGCGCCACAAGGTTCTGGACAGCATCGGCGATCTGTACCTGGCGGGCGGCCAGCTGATCGGTCGGTTCAGTGCCCGCTGCGCCGGCCACACCATGCACAACAAGCTGCTGCGAGCGCTGTTCGCCGACCCGACCGCCTGGCAGATGGTCGACGCCTTCGGGCCGGTCGATCTCGACCCGCCGACCCGGCAGGCGGCGCGGGCCTGAGTACCGCCGCGCCACCTGAGCGCGCAGACCGGGCGCGAGCGTCGAGGCTTCGGGCGCTTGGGCTCAGTCCTCGCGCCCGACGATCGTCTTGACCAGGCCGGTGATCGCCGCGCGAACCTCGGGGTTGCGAATCTGGGCGAACTTGCGCACCAGCTCGATCGCCGCGCGCTGGCGGCCGCCGTGCTCGAGCGGTGTCGTCATCGGTTCCTGGTCGCTGTCGAGGCCTTCGAAGAAGTAGCCGACCTCGACGCCCAGCCTGCGCGAAATCTCGTAGATCCGCCCGGCGCTGATCCAATTCGCCCCGGTCTCGTATTTCTGGATCTGCTGATAGGAGACGTCGAGCGCTCCGGCCAGCTGTTCCTGAGTGAGGCCGCGCTCAGTGCGGCGCAGCCGGATTCGCTCGCCGACGTGTTGATCGATGCGCCGTGTCCGCGTGCCCATACCGTCCCTTGTTGCGACGGCGCCATGCCATCCGTCGGGCCGCCTGCGGCATGCTCTCGTGGGCCATCGCGCGTTGCGCGCAGCGAAGTCTAGATTTTGCCGCGGGCGGGCGCAAGAACCACGACCTCCGCTACCATCGCGGGTGGCCGGAACGCACGGTCGAGCGCGCGCTGGTGGCGCTTGACAGGCGCCGTCCGCCCGCCAATGTTGGGCGCCATCATGGACACCAGGCGATCCGGTCCCGGCCGGTTCCGGCACGCGCTGCTCTCGCTGGCTCTGGTCGCGCTGGCGGTCGCCGGCTGTGCCGGCAAGGGCGAGGAGCCGTACGTCGAGCGGCCGGTCGACGAGCTCTACAATCAGGCCCTCGACCTCTTGAAAGCCGACGACCCGAAGAAGGCCGCGCAGGCATTCGAGGAGGTCGATCGCCAGCACCCCTATTCGGAGTGGGCGACCCGCGCCCAGCTGATGGCTGCCTATGCCTACTACCAGGCCGACGAGTACGACGCGGCGGTCGATGCGGCGCGCCGCTTCATCGACCTGCATCCCGGTCACAAGGATGTCGCCTACGCCTACTATCTGATCGGCGTCTGCAACTACGAGCAGATCTCGGACGTCGGCCGTGATCAGAAGATGACCGAAGACGCGCTCAACGCCTTCGAGGAGCTGATCCGCCGCTTCCCCAACAGCAAATACGCCCGCGATGCCGAGCTCAAGGTCCAGCTGGCGCGCGATCACCTGGCCGGCAAAGAGATGGCGATCGGCCGCTACTACCTGCGGCAGGGCATCTATGTCGCGGCGATCAACCGCTTTCGCAACGTGATCGAGAACTATCAGACCACGACCCACGTGCCCGAGGCCCTGCTCCGGCTGACCGAGGCCTATCTGTCGCTCGGCGTGACCGACGAGGCGCGCCGGACCGCGGCGGTGCTCGGCTACAACTTCCCGGGCAGCACCTGGTACCAGGACAGCTACGCCCTGATCAACGGCGGGGTGGAACCATGAGGGCCGGCTGCAGCAAGGTCGACTGGGGAAAAACGGGCCGGAGCGGCTCGGAGCGCGCGGGCGCCCGCCTCTGACCCTGCGGCCGGCGCCATGCTGACCAGCCTCGCGATCCGCGACATCGTCCTGATCGAGCGCCTCGACCTCGAGCTCGAGGGTGGGCTCTGCGTGCTGACCGGCGAGACCGGCGCCGGCAAGTCGATCCTGCTCGACGCGCTCGGCCTGGCGCTCGGCGGCCGCGCCGATCGGCTGCTGGTCCGACAAGGCGCCGCCCAGGCCTCGGTCAGTGCGGTTTTTTCCCACTCGGGCGAGGTGCCCGTGGCGGAATTGCTCGCCGAGCACGGCATCGACGCCGAGGACGAGCTGGTGCTGCGCCGGGTGCTCGCGGCCGATGGCCGCTCGCGGGCGTTCGTCAACGATCAGCCGGTGAGCGGCGGTCTGCTCCGCCGGCTCGCCGAGCTCTTGGTCGAGGTTCACGGCCAGCACGAGCAGCAGGCGCTGCTCGACCCCGCGAGCCAGCGCCGCCTGCTCGATGCCTATGGCCGGCTCGATGCCCCGGCGGCCGCCGCCCGCGCCGCCTACGAGAGCTGGCGCCGGGCGGAAGAGACGCGGCTCGCGATCGCCGCCGAGGTCGAGCAGGCGGCGCGCGAGGAGGACTATTGGCGGCACATGCTGGCCGAGCTCGACGAGCTGGCGCCGGCGTCGGGCGAGGAGGCGACGCTCGCCGAGACCCGGACCCGGCTGATGAACCGCGAGAAGCTCGGCCAGGCAATCGACGAGGCGCTCGCGGTCCTCGGCGGCGAGGGCGGCGGCATCGCGGCGCGCCTGGCCGGCGCCCAGCGGCTGATCGAGCGCGTCGCGGCGCGCGCTTCGACCATGCTCGAGCCCGCCGCGGCCGCGCTCGAGCGCACCCGGGTCGAGCTCGAGGAGGCGGGCCTGCTGCTCGAGCAGGCCGGCCGCGCGCTCGAGCAGGGCAGCGATCGCCTGGACGCGGTCGAGGAGCGGCTGTTCGCGCTCCGGGCGGCGGCGCGCAAGCACCGCGTGCCGGTCGACGAGCTGGCGGCGCTCCGTGACCAGATCGCCAGCAGGGTCCTGGGCATCGAGGCGAGCGGCCAACGCCTGACCCTGGCGACCCGGGCGGCGGCCGAGGCGCGGGCGGCGTTCGGCGCCGCCGCCTTGCGCCTGTCCGAGGGCCGGCGGGCGACCGCCGGCCAGCTGGCGCGCGCGGTCCTGGCTGAGCTCGCACCGCTCAAGCTCGACAAGGCGCGCTTTCTGGCGCGGCTCAGCCCGCTCGCCGAAGCCGAGTGGTCGGCCGACGGCGCCGAGCGGGTCGGCTTCGAGATCGCGACCAACCCCGGCCAGGAGCCGGGTCCGCTGGCGAAAATCGCCTCGGGCGGCGAGCTCGCCCGCCTGATGCTGGCGCTCAAGGTCGTGCTCGCCAAGGTCGGCTCGACGCCAAGCCTCGTGTTCGACGAGGTCGATACCGGGATCGGCGGCGCCACCGCCGATGCGGTCGGCGAGCGCCTGGCGCGCCTCGGCCAGGCCGTCCAGGTGCTGGTCGTGACCCATGCGCCGCAGGTCGCAGCCCGCGCCGATCATCACTTTCGGGTCGAGAAGACCGTCCGCGGCGGCCGGGCGACGGTCGCGGCCCACCGCCTGGGCGGCACCGAGCGGCGCGAGGAGATCGCACGCATGCTGGCGGGTGCTGTGATCACCGAGGCGGCGCGCGCCGCTGCCGCCAGCCTGATCGCCCAGTCGGCCTGACTTCGGTGGCGGCATCCAAGCCGGTTCCGGTCGAGGAGCTCACGCGCCAGCAGGCCGGCGAGGAGCTGGCGGCGCTGGCGGCCGAGATCAGCCGTCACGACCGTTTCTACTACCAGAACGACGCGCCCGAGATCTCGGATGCCGACTACGATCGCCTGCGCCGGCGCAACCAGGCGATCGAGGCGCGTTTTCCCGACCTGATCCGCCCGGACAGCCCGTCGCACCGGGTCGGCGCCGCCCCGGTCGCGGACTTCGGCAAGGTCCGGCACCCTGTGCCGATGCTGTCCCTCGACAACGCCATGGATGGCGCCGAGGTGGTCGAGTTCCTGCGCCGGGTGCGCCGGTTTTTGAACCTGCCCGAGAGCGCGCCGCTGGCCCTGGTCGCCGAGCCCAAGATCGATGGCCTCTCGAGCACGCTCCGCTACGAGGGCGGCGAATTCCGCCTCGGCGCGACCCGCGGTGACGGCGCCGTAGGCGAGGACGTCACCCGGAACCTGCGCACGGTCCGCGACGTTCCCCTGCAGCTGAACACCAGCGAGCCGCCGCCGGTGCTCGAGGTGAGGGGCGAGGTCTACATGGAGCGGGCGGACTTCGCGGCCCTGAACGAGGCCCGCGCCGCGGCCGGCGAGCCGGTGTTCGCCAACCCGCGCAACTCGGCCGCGGGCTCGCTGCGCCAGCTCGATTCCGCGATCACCGCCAAGCGCAAGCTCCGCTTCTTCGCCTACGCCTGGGGCGCGGCGGAGCCGCCGATCGAGGGCACCCACAGCGGCTTTCTCGAACGGCTGACAGGCTACGGCTTCCGGGTCAACCCGCTGATCGAGCAGGTCGACGACGAAGCGGCGCTGCTCGCCTATCACGCCAAAATCGCGGAAAAACGGTTCGAGCTGCCCTACGACATCGACGGCGTCGTCATCAAGGTCGACCGGCTCGACTACCAGCGCCGGCTCGGCTTCGTCGGCCGGGCGCCGCGCTGGGCGATCGCGTACAAGTTCGCGGCCGAGCAGGCGGACACGGTCGTGCGCAACATCGGGGTCCAGGTCGGCCGCACCGGCGCGCTGACCCCGGTCGCCGAGCTCGAGCCGGTGACCGTCGGCGGCGTCGTGGTCGCGCGCGCCACCCTGCACAATCAGGACTACATCGAGACCAAGGACATCCGGGTCGGCGACACCGTGGTCGTGCAGCGCGCGGGCGACGTCATCCCGCAGGTCGTCGAGGTCCGCCTCGACCGGCGGCCCGAGGGTACCCTGCCCTACCGCTTCCCCGATCACTGCCCGGTCTGCAACAGCCAGGCCGTGCGCCCGGAGGGTGAGGCGGTGCGCCGCTGCACCGGCGGCCTGATCTGCGCCGCCCAGATCACCGAGCGCCTGCGCCATTTCGTCGGCCGCGAGGCGTTCGACATCGAGGGTCTCGGCCGCAAGCAGGTGCCACAGCTGCTGGCGGCCGGGCTGATCGCGAAGCCCGCCGACGTCTTCCGGCTGGTGAAAGATCCGGAGCGCCTCGCCCGCCTGGCCGGGCTGCCGGGGTGGGGTGAGAAAAAAGTCGAGAACCTGAAGCAAGCCGTCGAGGTCCGCCGGCAGATCCCGCTCGATCGCTTCATCAATGCGCTCGGGATCAGGTTCATCGGCGAGACCAATGCCCGGCTGCTCGCCCGCCACTACCAGAGCCTGCAAGCCTGGCGCGATGCCATGACCAGGGCGGCCGCCGGCGACGCCGAGGCGCGCGCCGAGCTCGACAACATCGATGGCGTCGGCCCCAAAGTCGCCGAGGCGATCTACCAGTTCTTCGCCGAGGCGCACAACCAGGCCGTGCTCGAGGAGCTCGCGGCCGAGGTCGAGGCGCTCGAGCTGGCACCGCCGGCGGGTCCGGCCTCGCCGCTCGCCGGCAAGACGGTGGTGTTCACCGGCTCGCTCGAGACCATGACCCGGGCGGAGGCCAAAGCGACCGCCGAGGCCAGGGGCGCCAAGGTCGCGGGCTCGGTCTCGGCCAAGACCGACTACGTCGTGGTCGGCGCCGACGCCGGCTCCAAGGCCCGCAAGGCGGCGGAGCTCGGTGTCACAGTCCTGAGCGAGGCCGAATGGCAAGAGTTGATTGGCGCTTCCTGAAGCCGATCCTGATGCAGGTCCTGGGCTACGCCTTCCTGGCGCTGGGCGTGTTGGGGCTGGTGCTGCCATTCCTGCAGGGCATACTGTTCCTGCTGATCGGCCTGATCATCCTGGCCGAGTACGCACCCTGGGCGCAGCGTCTGCTGGACCGGCTGCGCGAGCGCTACCCCAAGGCAGGCGCGCTGATCGACGGCGCCGAAGCCAAGGCCGCCGGCTGGTGGCGCTGGCTGGTCGGCTTCGTCCGGCGCTGACGGTCGCCGGGGCACGACTTGCATTCCAGTATCATGGATAGTATCTAATATATATGGCGCGGGTCGACAAGCTGCTGACGGCGATGCAGCGTAATCCCCGCGGCGACTGGCGAATTGAGGATCTCAAAGCGCTCGCCGACCGCTTCGGAAGCCCCTATCGACAGCCGGGAACCAGCCACGTCGTCTTTGCGCCACCGGGGCGGCCAGTGCTGTCGGTGCCCGCCGCCAGACCCGTCAAGCCGCTCTACATCCGCAGATTCGTGGCGATGATCGAGGCCAAGCGGAAGGGCACCGAAGATGACGAAGCTCGAAGACTTTCCCTTCACGGTTCGGCCGCTGGCCGCGGCGGACGGGGGCGGATATCTGTGCGAGTTTCCCGACGTGCCGGGCTGCATGGGCGACGCCGAGACGATCGAGGACGCCATCCGGGACGGCCGCGCCGCGCTGTGGTCGTGCATCGAGGCCCTGCGCGACCTCGATCGCCCGATTCCCGCGCCGTCCACGCCCGAGGCTCAACGCTTCAGCGGGCGCTGGCTGATGCGCGTGCCGAAGGGGTTGCACCAGCGCCTTGCCGAGCAGGCGAAAGCCGAAGGCGTGAGCTTGAACACGCTTGCGGCCACGCTGCTCGCGGAAGGGCTGGGCTATCGCCAGGCGAAGCGGCGGATCGGCGTGGCCGCGAAATGATCGAGCCGGACCTGGCGCCGGCTCGCACGCAATCGGGTGATCATGGCGACGTCTTCATGTCATCTCAGCCGGCGCCGCCGGCGAACGCGTCGTAGGCCTTGAGCGCCTCGGCGCCATAGGTCATCGAGGGACCGCCGCCCATGTGGATCGCGACCCCGATCACCTCGGCGACCTCGGCCCGGCTGGCGCCCCGGTCGCGCGCCGCCTTGGCGTGATAAGCGATGCAGCCCTCGCAGCGCACCGCGATCGAGATCGCAAGCGCCACCAGCTCCTTGAATTTGGGCTCGAGGGCGCCGGCCTTCGAGGTCCCGGCGCCGAGCGCGGCGAAGCCTCGCATGGTCTCGGGGATCGCCTCCCTGAGCCGCCCGGCGCCGTCGACCACGCCTTGCGCGGCCTCGATCGGGTTCATCGGCATGCTGCGGTCTCCTCGAGCTAGAGCGGCGCGGTCGCGGCGATCAGCCAGCTGCGGGTCGCGCCCTCGAGCAGGTCGATCAGATCGGCGCGCACCCTGGCGTGGTAGTTGTCGAGCCAGGTGCGCTCCCCGGCGTCGAGCAACTCGGCCAGGATCAGCCGCCGGTCGATCGGGGCAAGGGTCAGGGTCTTGAACTCGAGCAGCTCGCGCTCGCCGCCGGGCGGCATGGCGCGCGTGACCACGACCACCAGGTTTTCGATCCGGATGCCATAGGCGCCGCTCCGGTAGTAGCCGGGCTCGTTCGAGACGATCATGCCCGGCTTGAGGGCGACGGTGCCGGTCTTGGCGATCCGCTGCGGGCCTTCGTGGACGCAGAGATAGGCGCCGATGCCATGGCCGGTGCCGTGGTCGAAGTCGAGGCCCGCCCGCCAGAGCGCCTGCCTCGCCAGGGTGTCGAGCTGGGCGCCGCTGGTGCCGGCCGGGAACGCCGCGCGGGCGATCGCGACGTGCCCCTTGAGGACCAGCGTGAAGTGGCGGCGCATCTCGGCGCTCGGTTCGCCGACCGCGATCGTGCGCGTGATGTCGGTGGTCGCGTCCAGGTACTGGCCGCCGGAATCGACCAGATAGAGCGAGCCCGGCTCGATGACGCGGTTGCTCGCCTCGGTCACCCGGTAATGGGGCAGCGCGGCGTTCGGGCCGGCCGCCGAGATGGTCTCGAAGCTCGGGCCGCGGAACAGCGGGTCCTGCCGGCGCTCCGCCTCGAGCCGGGTCGCGGCCGCGCGCTCGGTCACCGGCCGCCGGCCGAGCTCGCCCTCCAGCCAGCACAGGAAACGGCAGACCGCGGCGCCGTCGCGGCGCTGGGCGTTGACCGCACCCGCGATCTCGACCGGGTTCTTGCACGCCTTGGCCAGGATGCAGGGCTCGTCCGCCTCGATCACGCGGGCGCCGGCCGTCTCGAGCCGCTCGAGCACGTGCTGGCTGGTGGCGCCCGGGTCGACCAGCACCGCCCGCCGCGCTTCGCCCAGATGCTCGAGCGCCGCCTCGAAGGCCGCGATCGGCTGGACCGAGACGCCGTTGCCGAGGCTCTGGCCAGGCTTGAGCTTGCGCGGGTCGAGAAACAGCTCGACCGCACCGTCGGCGTGTACCAGGGCAAAGCTCATGACCAGCGGATTGTAGGGGACGTCGCCGCCGCGCAAATTCAGCAGCCAGGCGATCGAATTGGTCGCGCTCACGACCGCGACCTCGGCCCCGGCGCCGGCCAGTTCGGCACCGATGCGCGCCCGTTTGGACGCGCTCGACTCGCCGGCATGGAGGTCGTCCAGGACCGCGACCGGCGCGATCGGCGCCGGCGGGCGGGTCGTCCAGATCGCATCGACCGGGTTCGCCCCGCAGGCGACCAGCTCGGCGCCAACCTTGGCGCAGGCGCGGCGATAGCGCTCGACCTCGGCCTTGGTGTGGAGCTTCGGATCGAAGCCGAGCCGCTGGCCGCTCTCGAGCTGCTCAGCCAGCCATTTCGCCGGCGGCTGGTCGGTGACGTGGCGGCGCTCGAACAGCGCCGGATCCAGCTCGGCCGCGGCCTGCAGCGTGTAGCGGCCGTCGACGAACAGCGCCGCCTGCCCGGCCAGCACGATCAAGAGGCCGGCGGAGCCGGTGAAGCCGGTCAGCCAGGTGAGGCGCTGAGCGGCCGCCGGCAGATATTCGCTTCGATGCTCATCGGTCAGCGGCAGGATCAGACCGTCGAGGCGCTGCCCGGCCAGCACCTCACGCAAACCCGCAAGGCGCTCCGCGACCGGCGGCTCGGGCGGTCTGGTCGCGACGAGCCCGGCCTCGAGCCCGCGCAGATGGTCGCGAAGCTCGGTCGCGTCCGGGGGTGCGATCAGATCGAGCCAGGCATCCGGCTGGAAGCCCGCGGGCGCCGCCGCCACGCCTTCGAGCAGGGCCAGAACCTCGGCCGCCGGCCGCTCGACGCCACTCGCCCGCAACAGCCTCGCGAGCTCCGCGGCCGCGTCCCCGCGGTCGCTCATTGCCAGCCTCGCCGGCCCGGCGAGCAACAGCGATACATCAGGGTCGCGGCTAGCGGGTCGGCGCCATGACCATGACCATCTGGCGCCCTTCCATGCGTGGGAACTGCTCGACCTTGGCGAGCTCGCCGACCTCGTCGCGCAGCCGCTCCAGCAGCGTCATGGCCAAATCCTGATGCGCCAGCTCCCGCCCGCGGAACCGCAACGTCACCTTGACCTTGTCGCCTTCCTCCAGGAACTGATGGATCTTGCGCATCTTGATGTTATAGTCGTTGTCGTCGATGTTCGGGCGCATCTTGATCTCTTTGACCTCGATCACCCGCTGTTTCTTGCGGGCGGCGTTGGCCTTCTTCTGCGCCTCGTATTTGAACTTGCCATAGTCGAGGATCTTGCAGACCGGCGGGTCCGCCGACGGCGACACCTCGACCAGGTCGAGGCCGAGATCCTCGGCCCGACGCAACGCGTCCGTCGTCGACACTACACCGACCATCTCGCCGGCATCGTCGATCAGACGGACTTCCGGGACCTCTATACGATCGTTGATTTGGTATTCTTCACGAGTTGGACCTGCCATTCGAGCCGTTCTACCCTCCTCTTCTTGCGAATCCCTGAACGCGCCCCTCAGCCAAAATCGTCGCCCCAATCACGGGGGCAACGACCATCAGGCGAGATCCGGTGGTCGCGCTTCGACAACAAATATCGCCACCGCTTCCTCAAGAGCAAGGGATTCTTGCTTTTGCTCGCCGAGCCGACGGACCGAGACCGTGCCAAGCTCGGCCTCGCGCTTGCCGACCGCGACGATCAGCGGCACCTTGGCGAGCGAATGCTCGCGGACTTTGTAGCCGATCTTGTCGCTGCCGAGGTCGAGCTCGTGGCGGATGCCGGCCTCGCCCAGCGCCAGGCCGACCTTGCGCGCATAGTCGTCGGAATCGTTGGTGATCGTCGCGACCACCACCTGCACCGGGGCGAGCCACAGCGGCAGGCGGCCGGCGTGCTCCTCGATCAGGATGCCGATGAAGCGCTCCATCGAGCCGAAGATCGCCCGGTGCAGCATCACCGGCCGGTGCTTTTGGCCGTCCTCGGCGATGTAGTTGGCGCTCAGCCGCTCGGGCAGCACGAAATCGACCTGCAGCGTGCCGCACTGCCAGTCGCGCCCGATCGCGTCGCGCAGGATGAACTCGAGCTTGGGCCCGTAGAAGGCGCCCTCGCCAGGGTTCAGCTTGGTCTCGATCCCGGCCGCCGCGACCGCGTCCCAAAGCGCCCGCTCGGCCCGGTCCCAGACCGCGTCCTCGCCGGCCCGGACCGGCGGCCGGTCGGCGAAGTTGACCCGCACGTCCTCGAACCCGAAGTCGCGGTAGACGGTCTGCAGCAGCGCGCAAAAGCGCGTCGATTCGGCGGTGATCTGGTCTTCGGTGCAGAAGATGTGGGCGTCGTCCTGGGTGAACGCGCGCACCCGCATCAGGCCGTGCAAGGCGCCCGACGGCTCGTTACGATGGCAGGAGCCGAACTCGGCCATGCGCAACGGCAGGTCCCGATAGCTGTGCATGCGCTGGTTGAAGATCTGCACGTGGCAGGGGCAGTTCATCGGCTTGAGGGCAAGTGTCTTGTGCTCGGCCTCGAGGGCGAACATGTGCTCGCCGAATTTTTCCCAGTGCCCCGACAGCTCCCAGAGCGTGCGGTCGACCAGCTGCGGGCTCCTGACCTCGAGATAGCCCGCGGCCTCGAGCCGGCGGCGCAGATAGGCCTCGATCTGGCGATAGAGGGTCCAGCCCTTGGGATGCCAGAAGACCGAGCCCGCGGCCTCCTCCTGGAAGTGGAACAGGTCCAGCTCCCTGCCCAGCCGGCGGTGGTCGCGGCGCTCGGCCTCCTCGAGCCGGTGCAGATGCTCGTCGAGCTCCTTCCGACTGGCAAACGCGGTGCCGTAGATCCGCTGCAACATCGCGTTGCGGCTGTCGCCCCGCCAGTAGGCGCCGGCCAGCTTGGTCAGCTTGAAGGCGCCGATCCGGCCGGTCGAGGGCCCGTGCGGCCCGCGGCAGAGGTCGAACCAGTCGCCCTGATGGTAGAGCGTGATCGGCTGGCCTTCGGGGATGTCGTCGAGCAGCTCCAGCTTGTAGCTCTCGCCCATCGCCTCGAAGCGCCGCCGGGCGTCGTCCCGGCTCACGACCTCGCGCTCGAAGGGCTTGTTTGCGGCGACGATCTCCGCCATGCGCGCCTCGATCCGCCCCAGGTCCCCGGGCGTGAACGGCTCGTTGCGCGCAAAGTCGTAATAAAAGCCGTCCGCGATCGGCGGCCCGATCGTGACCTGGGTCCCCGGGTAGAGGTCCTGCACCGCCTCGGCCATGACGTGGGCGCAGTCGTGGCGGATGACCGGCAGCGCCGCCTCGTCCTGATAACGGATGAACCGGACCTTGGCGCCGTCCGGCAGCTCACGGGCGAGATCCCAGAGCTCGCCGCCCGCCTCCCCGTGGCTTACCTCCATGACCGCCGCCGCCTTGGCGAGACCGGGCCCGATCGCGGCCGCCAGCTCGGCGCCGGTCACCGGCCGCGCGAAGCCCCGCTCGCTGCCGTCGGGCAGGCTGATGCGGATCGCGCAGGTCGGCTCGTCGACCGCATGCTCGGGCATGGCGGGGTTCATCGCATGGCCTCGTTTCGGCTGGCGGCACGGATCTGATCGGATAAGCTGTTGCGGCGCCGCCCGCAAGCTGTCAAGCCCACGCCCGGGCCCGCCCGGGCTGAAGCTCAGGCGGCCAGACTGGTCACGTCCATCAGATCGGCATCGGGCTCGACGCCTTCAAGAAGCTCGCGATAGACCGCGAGCGTGCTCTTGCCCATCTGCTCGAGGGTGAAGCGGCGGGTGACGAAGCGACGGGCGCGGGTCGCGAGCCGGGCGCGGGCGTCGTCCGGCATCGCGAGCGCCAGCTGCAGCGCGCGCGCCAGCTCGTCGACGTCGCCGGCATGCACCAGCCAGCCGGTGGCCGCCGGCATCAGGGTCTCGCCGAGGCCGCCGATGTCGGTCACGATCACCGGCTTGCCCATCGCCTGCGCCTCGACCGAGACCCGGCCGAACGGCTCCGGCGAGTGGGTCGAGGGCGCGACCACGACGTCGGCCAGCATCAGGGCGGCCGGCATGTCGTCGCAGCTGCCCACCAGCCGGACCACGTCGCGCAGCCCGATCGCGCCGATCAGACCCTCGATCTCGCCCGGATAGCTGGAGCTGGGCTCGAGGTCGCCGACCATCAGGCAGACGAAGTTGCGCCGGCGCATCCGCTCGATCGCGTGCAGCAGCAGCGTGTGGCCCTTGCGCCGGACCACGCGCCCCGGCAGCATCACGACCTTGGTCCCGGGCTTGAGCCGCCAGCGCTCGACCAGCGCCTGGCGCCGCTCCTCGGAAACCGCGGCCGGATCGAACTCGACGGTATCGACGCCGCGGGGGATCACACGCAGGCGCTCGGGCGGCACCTGATAGCGCTCGCGCAGATACTCGGCGACGAAATCCGAGATCGCGATCACCCGCTCGCCGCGCGCCATGATCCCGTTGTAGCGCTTCTTGAAGATCCCCTCGCTGCCCTGATAGACGCCATGACAGGTGGTCACGAACGGCACCTTGCAGCGCCTGGCGGCGTAGTAGGCGCTCCAGGCCGGCGCGCGCGAGCGGGCGTGCACCAGCTGGACGCCGTGCTGGCGGATCACGCGCTGCAGACGGCGGATGTTGGCCCGGATCGTGAAGGGATTCTTCGACTGCAGCGGCAGTTTGACGCTGACCGCCCCCAGCTGCTCGAGCTTGGCCTCGCCGGCGCCGCCCGCGGACGCCACCAGGGCCCGCCAGCCCTCGCCGATCATATAGCGCGCGAGATCGATCGTGCCGCGCTCGGCGCCGCCCTCGTCGAGCTCCGGCAGGATCTGGAGAATTGTGGGGCCCGTGCGCTCGCTCACCGCCTGCTCGACCCGGACTTGATTGGCAATGTCGTTCATGCCTGCCGATCAGCGGTGGCCGGACGCGCGCCCGCGCCGGCATGCCTTGTCACCCCTTGTTCCGGTGCTAGCATGAATTGCGGGTCGAGCAAACCGGATTTACCCCTTGACGAAGCCAAGTTTTTTGCCCCTGCCGATGAGCGAGCGTCTGGCCTATCGCCAGACGCCCGGCGACCCTCCGGTGGTGCTCTTTTGTGGCGGCTATACCTCCGACATGGGCGGTACCAAGGCACGCGCCCTGGAGCGGCACTGTCGGAGCCGGGGTCGAGCCTACACCAGATTCGACTACCGTGGCCATGGGGCATCGACGGGTCGCTTCGCCGACGGCACCATCGGCGGCTGGTGCGCGGACGCGCTCGCGCTCGTCGACCGGGTCACGACGGGCCCGCTGGTGGTGGTCGGCTCGAGCATGGGCGGCTGGATCATGCTGCTGCTGGCGCTCGCCCGGCCCGAGCGGGTGCGGGCGCTGGTCGGGATCGCGGCGGCCCCGGACTTCACCGAGGACCTGCTCCTGCCGCAGGCGAGCCCGGCGCAGCGCCGCCAGCTCGACCAGCAGGGCTACTGGCTCCAGCCCTCGGCCTATGGCGGCCCGCCCTATCCGGTCACCCGGGCGCTGATCGAGGACGGCCGGCAGCGCCTGCTGCTGCGGGCGCCGATCAGGGTCCGCTGCCCGGTTCACCTCTTGCACGGCCAGCGCGACCCGGACGTACCCTGGCCGACCGCGCTCAAGCTCGCCGAGCGGCTCGACTCCGATGACGTCACGGTCGAGCTGATCAAGGCCGGCGACCACCGCCTGTCGACGCCTGCCGACCTCGCCCGGATCACCGCGGCGATCGAGCGCCTGGCCGGCGCCTGAGCGCCCTGCGCGCTCAGGGCACGGGCTGGCGCGCGATCAGCGTGATCAGCTCCAGGCTCTGGACCTCGAAGGTCGCCTTGCCGTGCTCGAGCTCGAGGGTCTCGCCGCACTTGACCGCGACCTCGGTATTGGTGCGGCAGAGATCGAAGGTCAGGCTCGGCACGTTGGCGAGCTCGGGCACATCGAAAGTGACCGTGAATTTGCCCGGCGGCTCCCAGGTGGCGCGCGGCGGATCGGCGAGGGCCTGGGTGTCGTTGACCACCGCGAGCACCCAGCGGCCGTCGGGGCGCACGCCGGCCGCGGCCTCGAGCGGCGGCTTGGGGCCGTAGGTATAAACCATGTCCGGAAAGTGGGGCAGGTTGCTGGTCACGTGGCGCAGGACCGTGCCGGGCAGGAAGCTGGTCGTGACCTGCTGGACGTGGTGGTAGCTGTAGTTCTTGTAGATACGGCCGGTGTTGGCGCAGCGGCCCTCGCACATCACGAGCTTCTGGTAGACGTCGCGGGTGCCGTGGCTGAGCCCGATGAACCACACCCAATGGTCGACGCCCTCGTTGAGGTCGTTCAGGAAACGCGACGACACCAGCGCCCCGAAGGCAAAGGCGAACTCGGCCGAGCCGTCGAAGTCGCCGCCGCCCGCCTCGGTCATCCAGTACTGTTTCTTGTGGGCGAGCACGCGCTGGGCAAGCTCGGGGTTGGCGGCCATGCCGTAGGAGTGGGTCGCGAGACCGGCGGTCGCGGCCAGCGCCTGCGGATTGGCCGCGATCGCATCGAACCACTGCCGCGGGTTGTCGTCGGCGCTCGACCACTCCAGGCCGATCACCTTGACGTCCTGGAGGCCGCGCGCGTCGAGCTCGCGCCGCATCGCGATCGCGAGCGGCACGAAGTCCTTCGGCGGCACGACCTTGCGGTCGCCGGCGCCGGGCTCGTTGACCACCCCGGTGGTGGTGATCCTGATGCCGTAGTCGTCGCGCATCGTGGCGATGTCGGCGGCGATCGTCTTCGCCTGCAGGTCCGGGTCGTCGAGGTAGGTCCAGGGTGCCAGCAGCAGCTCGGTGACCCCGTGCTGGAGCGCGTGGCTGATGATCCCGCTCGCCTTGTAGTAGTCGCGGATCGGCTTCGGATCGCCGGGGCCGTACCAGAGCCGGAGAATCCGCGTGTTCAGATCGTCGAACATCAGCTTGTCGACCTCGGCCTTGCGGCGCTCGCTGAGCTCGATGTAGGGGTTGTCCTGCTCGATGCTGAAGCCGAAGCCCGCGAAGGTCTGCTGCGGCTCGGTGCCGACCGTGAGCGTGGCAAACCCGGGCACCGCGGCGGGCGCGGCGGTCTGCGGCGGCCCGCAGGCGGCGAGCGCGCCGGCCGCGAGCAGCGTGGCGAGGGCGGAGCGAAGCTTCAAGATCATAGGGCCGCCTCCCGGGCGCCTGCGGCCGCCTCATGCTCCAGGATGCCTCGCAGGCCGTCACGATAGTCGGGAAAACGCAGCACGACGCCGAGCTCCTCCTTGATCCGGGCATTCGCGACCCGGCGGTGGTCGCCGTAGAAGCTCCGCGCCATCGGCGAGAGCTCGGCCTGCTCGAACGGGATCGCGGGCGGCGGCGACACGCCGAGCAGCCGGGCGGCATACGCGACCACGTCGGCGGGCGGTGCCGGCTGGTCGTCGGCGAGGTTGTAGATCGCGCCGGGATTGGGTCTCGCGATCGAGGCGCGCAGCACCTGCACGATGTCCTCGACGTGGATGCGGCCGAAGGTCTGGCCAGGCTTGACGATCCGGCGCGCGCTGCCGTCCCGGACCGCATCGAGCGCGCTGCGGCCGGGGCCGTAGATGCCGGCGAGGCGGAAGACGTGGACCGGCAGGCCGCTCGCCAGCCAATGGCCCTCGGCCGCGGCCCGGCGGCGGGTGCGCGCCATGGTCGGCGCGACCGGGGTCGTCTCGTCGACCCAGGCGCCGCCCTGATCGCCGTAGACGCCGGTGGTGCCGAGGTAGCCGGCCCAGGCGAGCGTCCGGCAGCGCCCGAGCTCGGCCAGATGCAGGTCGAGCACCGGATCGCCCGCCTCATCGGGCGCGATCGAGCTCAAGAGATGGGTCGTGCCGGCGAGCGCGGCCGCGCCAGCCGCGAGCGGCCGGTCGCGCGCGAACAGCTCCGCCTCGATGCCCTCGGCCACGAGCCGCGCCTGCTTTTCTGCGCTCCGCGTCGTGCCGGCCACCCGCCAGCCCAGCGGACTGCAGCGTGCGCGCCAGCGCCAGCGCCGAGTAGCCGAGACCGAAGACGAACAGGCGGGGCCGGGTCATGACGACGCCTCACGCCATTCGGCGAGCACGTCCGGGTCCTGCTCGGCCGCCCGGTGGCGCCGGGCGAGCTCGGCGAGGGCTGCGGGCGGCGCCAGCTGGGCCAGCGCCCAGACCGCCATGGCGCGGACCAGCGGCGAAGGATCGCCGAGCCGCTCCAGGGCGACCGCGGCCAGCGCCGGCTCGCCGCTGTTGCCGATCGCGATCAGAACGTTGCGCACGAAGCGGTCGCGCCCGGTACGCTTGATCGGCGAGCCGGCGAAGCGCTCACGGAAGCCCGCCTCGTCGAGGCGCGCGAGCTCGGCCAGCGCTGGCGCCCGCAGATCGTCTCTTGCTCGCAGCTTCACCTCGGTCGCGGTCCTGGCGAACTTGTTCCAGGGGCAGACCGCGAGGCAGTCGTCGCAGCCATAGATCCGGTTGCCGATCGGGCGTCGGAACTCCCGCGCGATGTGGCCCCGGTGCTCGATCGTCAGGTACGAAATACAGCGGCGCGCATCCAGCTGATAGGGAGCCGGGAACGCGGCGGTCGGGCAGACGTCGAGACAAGCCCGGCAGGAGCCGCAGTGATCGACCTCCGGCGGGTCCGGCTCGAGCTCGAGGTCGGTCAGGATTTCCCCCAGAAAGAGCCAGGAGCCGAAGGTCCGGGAAACGAGGTTGCTGTGCTTGCCCTGCCAGCCGAGCCCGGCCGCCTGCGCAAGCGGTTTTTCCAGGACCGGCGCGGTGTCGACGAACACCTTGACCTCTGCCCCGACGCGGCCATGCAGCCAGCCCGCGAGCTGCTTGAGCCGGCCCTTGATCAGCTCGTGGTAGTCCTGATGCCGCGCGTAGACCGAGATCGCGCCGCGCTCGCGTCGCGCCAGAATCGCGAGCGGCGCCTCGTCGGGCCCGTAGTTCACGCCGAGCACGATCGCGCTCGCCGCATCGGGCCAGAGCGCCTTCGGGCTCTGGCGCCGCTCGGGATCGCGCGCGAGCCAGCCCATGTCGCCCTGGCGACCCTCTGCAACGTAGTGGCGATAGGCGCTCTGGATCGTTCGCGGCAGATCGGGCGCGGCAAAGCCCACGGCGTCGAAACCGAGCGCCCTCGCCCGATCGCGGAGTGCTGCTTTGATCCGACCCTGATCGGTCGGCTCCGCCCGGACTTCGCTGCAGGATCGCCGCCATGGCATCTAAGGTAGCGCCGCCCGGGCCAAAAGACGAGCCGACGCGCGCGCTCAGATCAGCTCGAACTCATCGAGCCGGGCCGCCTGGCGATCAAACGTCGCTGTCCGCTCACAGCCAGCCAAGCCGTTCGACAGTCCGATCAGGCAGTCGGCGAAGTCGGCTCTGCTGGTCCGGAACAGATAGAGCGCGTCCGCGATCACCTGCTTGCTTTCGAGCGCCACCTCATCCGAGCGGAGCAGCAGCAGCATCACCGCGACGACCCTTGGTCGATCAAACTTATACGAGGCAGTGAGCGCCCAGATCAGCTCGCAGAGAACGATCGTGTTGATCCAGAACGGCGCGTGCCGACGCTGTTCCTCGAGATAGCGCCGCGCCCGCTCGATCTGATCCGGATCATCGGCCGTGATCAGCCTGAGCAGAACGTTGGTATCAAGCCCCTTCAAGGCCGCGCTTCGCCCGCTCGACGGCAGCCTGGACGATCGCCTGGTTGATCTCCTCGACGGTCTTGGGTGGTCCCGAATAGCGCAGGATGCCGGCGAGGTCCTCGAGCTTCACGGTCAGGGGCACGAGCACGATTTGGCCGTCGCGGTCGACGTAGCAGTCGAACTTGACGCCAGCCTTGAGACCCAGCTGCTCCCTGATCGCCTTCGGAAGCGTGATCTGGCCCTTGCTGGTCAGCGTGGTTCGGGTCATCGCATTTCCTTACAGACTGCAGACTCTCCTTACCACGCGCGTTTTCAAAAATCCAGGTCGTCGTATTGCGGGGCGGGCTTGAGGCCGGGGACGCGGTCCTGGAGCAGCGGCCGGAAGCTCGGTCGCGACTTGATCCGGGCGTACCAGAGCTTGGCGCCGGCATGGCGCTCCCAGGGTACGTCGCCCAGGTAGTCGAGCACCGAGAGCTGGGCCGCGGCGGCGACGTCGGCCAGGCTCAATGCCTCGCCTGCGAGCCAGTTGCGCCGGTCGAATAAGAAGCCGATGTACTCGAGGTGGGCGTGGATGTTGGCGAGCCCGGCCCGGACCGCGCTCGAGTTCGGGGTGCCGTTGCCCTTCATCCGCTTGATCAGCTTCTCGCGCCAGACCAGTTCGGTGACCTCGCGGCTGAACTTGATGTCGAACCAGGCCACCAGGCGGCGGATCTCGGCCCGCTCCATCAGGCTCTTGCCGAGCAGGCCGGGCTCGGGCCGGGTCTCGTCGAGATACTCGCAGATCGCCCAGCTGTCGCTGATCACGCGGCCGCGGTCCTCGAGCACCGGCACCTCGGCGGCCGGGTTGAGCGCCACCAGCTCGCGCTGCTGGTGCCAGGGCTCGACCGTCTCCAGGTCCGGCTGCTCCTCTTTCTCGTGGAGCACGACCCGGACCTTGCGGGAAAACGGGCACAGCGGGAAGTGATGCAAGCGCAGCATGGACGATTAGTTAGCTAAATCTTGTGGTTGCAGGCAAGTATTTAGACGAGGCTTGAGCGTCGAATTCGTATCGGTCGGCAACCGCGCCGGCCGCCCGCCTCAAAGCGCGTCCAGCAAGGCCCTCTCGAGCACGCCTTTGGACCGGCAGGCCTGGGTGAACGGCAGGTTGCGATAGGGGTTGATCTGCTGTTCGGTGAAGCGCGCCTCGAGCCGCACCTCGGTCGCGGCGCCGGCCTCCTGCAGCGTGATCCGGAGGCTCAGATCGCGGGCGACCGGGCGCGCCCGGGTCGGCCTGTGGCCGTTGCTGTCGGTCACCCGGGCGCGCTCGCAATCGGCCCAGCCCATGTCCTCGAACGCGTGCCGCTCGGCCTCGAGCGTGCCGGCCCCGGGGTCGGACCGGGTCGGGACGATCCGTTGGCGCTCCAGGACCACCAGGATCTCGTCCCAGACGACCGGCCTCGCCTTGGCGTAGCTCCGCGCCTGCTCGACGTGGTAGACCGGCGGCGGGCTCTGGCAGGCGGCGAGCAGGACCGCCAGCAGCAGGGCCCGGACCCGAGGGCTCATCGGTTCCTCCCGGCGAAGGGCTCAAAGATCGGCATACATCCGGCCCGGATTGAGAATCCGCTGCGGGTCGAAGCTGTCCTTGACCCTCGCGGTCAGGCGGGCGAGCGCCGGCGCCTGCGGCTGGAAGACCGGCACAGCACTGCGCAACGCCCGGCTGCCGCGGATCAGGGTCGCGTGCCCGTCCGCGCCGGCGAGCGCCGTCCGGATCGCGGCCGCACCGCCGTCTTCGGCACCCTGGACCGCGAGCCAGAGCAGGCCGCCCGCCCAGTCGGCGAGCCAGGCGAGGTCGAGCGCGCGCGCGAGCCGGTCGATCAGGGAGCCGCCGGCGGTCGGCGCGAGCGAGACCCGCCAGAGCGCCGGCGCTTCGCCGGGCAGCAGCACGACGTCCCGGATCTCGCGCCAGAGCGTGGCCGATGCGCCGGCGTCGAGCCGGTCGAGCTCGCCGCCCGCCGCGGTCAGCAGCTCGCCAAGGGCCTCGGCGCGATAGTGGACCGAGGGGGCGGGCCCCTCGAGCCGGAGTGCTGCGACACCGGCGGCCGCGGCCGCGACCGGAGCGACCGCCGAGCGCGCCGCGGCCGCGGCCGGCAGGTAGGCGGCGCCGGCGACGTCATGGGCGCTGCCCAGCGCCTGGCGGAGGGCCCCGAACGCGCGCTCATGCCCGAGCCCCGCCAGCAGCAGCGTCCAGGTCTCGGCCGCCGCCGGCAGCACCTTGAAGGTCAGCTCGGTCATGATCCCGAGCGTGCCGTAGCTGCCGGTCAAAAGTTTGGAAAGGTCGTAGCCGGTGACGTTCTTGACCACGCGGCCGCCGGACTTGATCAGGTCGCCCCGCCCGGTCACCGCCTGGACGCCCAGCAGATGGTCGCGCGCCGCGCCCGCCTTGATCCGCCTCGGCCCCGCGAGATTGCAGGCGAACACGCCGCCGATCGTCGCCTGGCCCCCGGCACCCCCGAGCAGCAGGCCGTAGTCCGGCGGCTCGAAGGCGAGCTGCTGCTGGTTGTCCGCGAGGCGCGCCTCGATCTCGGCGAGCGGCGTGCCGCAGGCGGCCGCCATCACCAGCTCCTCGGGCTCATACAGACCGATCCCGGCCAGGCCGTCGACCTGGACCGCCGCCTCGAGCTCGAGCGGCCGGCCGAGGGCGCGCTTGGAGCCGCGCCCCAGGACCTCGAGCGGCGTCCCGGCCGCGAGCGCCGCGGCGACCACCTCCCGCAGCTCGGCCGCGGTGCTCGCTCGGATCGGCTCAGCCATGTCGTCCTGCCGGCTTGAAGGCGCCGTGGCCACGAGCTTGGACCGTCGCCCGGAGCTTGGCTTGGAGGCCCCCCGGATGCGAGGGTCCTTTGGCAGGTTGGCCCGGTCCTGGCCGGATGACAAGAGCTTGAGCGACGCCGGCCCCGGCCCGGGGAGCCAGTGGGCCGGGTGGCAGCTGGCAAGGCTCTACTTGGCGATCCCCGACGCTGGCTGAAGGCGGCCGGGCGGCGGTGCCCCGGCGCGGCGGTCGCGCAGCTCGAGCAGTTTGCCGAGGATGCCCTTGGGCATGTAGATGATGAAGACCACCAGCAGCAGGCCGTAGATCGTGCCATCGAGGCCGTGGACCTCGTGGCCGACGGTGACGCGTAAGGATTCCGCGAGCAGGAGGGTGAAGAACGCGCCGACCGTGGGCCCGAGCTGGACGAACATGCCGCCTGCGATCACCGCGAACACGATCTGCAGCGAGATCGCGATCCCGGAAACGGTCTCCGGGTTGATGTAGACCTGGTACTGGCCGTAGAGGGCGCCGCCCATCGCGGTCATGGCGGCGCTGATCAGGGTCATCTTGAGCTTGGTCCTTGTCACGTCGATGCCGACCGAAGCGGCCGCGTCCTCCTCCTGGCTGATCGCCTGCATCGCGTAGCGGGCCATGCTGCGGTCGACCAGGCGCCAGATCCAGAGCCCCAACAGCCAGAACCCGAGCATGACGTAGAACCAGACCTCCTTGTGCGCGAACTGGAGCGCGTAGAGCGAATACGAGCTGTCGGCGAGCGCCGTCCTGGGGGTCACGCCGAGCGAGCCGCCGGTATAGTCGCGAAGGGCCACGATCAGCAGGCGGACCACTTCGGACAGCGCGAGCGTCACGAGCGCGAAATAGTGGCCCGTGATCTTGAACCGAAAGCACGGATAGCCGATCACCAGGCCGGTCAGGCCGGCGAGCAGCAGCGCGGCCGGGATGCCGAGCCAGGGGGTGATGCCGAAATGGTTCCAGAGCATCGTCACGGTGTAGGCGCCGATCCCGAGGAAGGCGCCGTGGCCGAGCGAGACCAGGCCGAACCGGCCCATGATCGACCAGCCGGTGTAGATGAAGGCCCAGAGCAGGATCAGGATCAGCACGTGCAGATAGTAGTCGCCGAGGCCCGCGAGCGGGATCAGGGCGAGCAGGCCGACGCCGATCGCGGGGAGCGCTCTGGTCACCGGCAGCACCTCAGCCACGCGCGCCGAGCAGGCCCTGGGGGCGGAGGAACATCATCCCGATGAAGAACACGAAGGCCATCACGTAGCCCCACTCCAGGTCGAACAGGTAGCCGCCGACCGAGATGAACTGGGCGAAGATGAACGCCGCGACGAAGCCGCCGATCAGGTTGCCGAGGCCGCCCATGACGCAGACCATGAAGGTGATCGGGCCGAAGGTCAGGCCGATCGCGGGGTGGACGTCGTACTGCAGGACCAGGAGGCAGGCGCTGAGCCCGGCGAGCCCGCCGCCGATCGCCGAGGTGATCAGGTAGATCCGGTTCGCGTCGACCCCCATCAGCGGCATGATCGTCCGGTCCTGGCTGATCGCCCGGATCGCAGTGCCGAGATAGGTCTTCTTGAGGAACAGCCACACGGCCAGCATCGCGACCAGGGCGGTGCTGGCGGCGTAGATCCGCGACATCGGCAGGAAGATGTCGCCCAGCATCACGCTCGGCAGCGACAGGCCGAGATTGCGGAAGTCGATACCGAACACGAGCGTCGCGAACGCCTGCAGGAAGAACAGGACGCCACCGGTGACCAGGAGCTGGTTGATCGGCTCGCTGCCCAGGATCGGCCGGATCACCAGGTAGTGCAACAGAGCGCCAAGGAGCGCCACCAGCAGGACGCAGGCCGCAAAGGCGAGGAACAACGGTACCCCGTAGTCCGAATACAAAAAATAGACCGTGTACATCCCGATCATGATCAGCTCGGCATAGCAGATCCAGACGACGTCGATCACCCCGAACACCAGATTGAGCCCGAGCGCCAGCAACGCCAGCACGCCGCCGAACAACAGTCCGTTCAAGATCGCCTCGAGCAAGAAGCTGTCGAAGATTTCCATGATTTTTTGCCGCTCACTCCCGGTCGCTCGTGGCGGGCACATTGCCAATGCCGGCGACGTGACGCCAGCGTGGATAGAGATGCCGCGCCTTCAGCTCGTCGGGAAAGGGGCGGCTTGCTTCGGAGATGATCTCGATACCGCGCTCCGTCGCTTTTCTGAGCACCCAGTCCCGCTGGAACTCCTCGTAGCTCTTGCCGGCGGGCACGCGTTTGAGCTCGTCGATGGCCTCGATCATGTCGCCAATCCGCGCGAGGATCGTCTTGTCCATCAGAAAACCTGCTCGGCCTCACGCAGGATGTCGTCGCGCAGCAGGGGATACAGGCCGCCGCGGGTCGTCAGGTCCGCGCGCGCGCCGAGCCGTTGGTCAACCTCCGCCTGGAGCGCCACCAGATCGAGCAGCGAGAAACCTTCAGCGTAGTCGATGAAAAGATCGACGTCACTGTCGGGCCTGGCCTCATCGCGCCGGGTCGAGCTGAACAGATAGGGCGCGCGGACGCCGTACGCGGCGATTTCCGCCCGGTGCCGCTGCAGCAAGCTAATCGCTTCTTCCCGTCTCACGGCCCTTCCTCCGTCAGCCATCGTCAACCGAAGACCGGTGGTCCTGCCGCACCACTATAGCCCGATATATGCGCGGCGGAGGTCGTCGCTGGCCAGCAGGTCGGCGGCGGCGCCGGAGGATTTGATCCGGCCGGTCTCGAGCAGGTAGGCGCGGTCGACCACCTTGAGCACCTGCTGGACGTTCTGCTCGACGATCAGCACGGTGAAGCCCTCGGCGCGCAGCCGGCGCACCAGGTCGAACACCTGCTGCACGATCACCGGGGCGAGGCCCGCCGAGGGCTCGTCGAGCAGCAGGAGCTTGGGCCCCGACATCAGGCCGCGGCCGATCGCGCACATCTGCTGCTCGCCACCGGAAAGGGTGCCCGCGAGCTGACCGCGCCGCTCCTCGAGCCTCGGAAAAAGCTCATAGACGAAGCCCAGGCGCTCGGCGAAGCGGGCGCGCGCCGCCGGCAGAAAGGCGCCGATCTGCAGGTTCTCCTCGACCGTCAGGCGCGGGAACAGCCGCCGGTTCTCCGGCACATGCGCGATCCCCTGCTCGATCACCCGGTGCGCCGGCACGTCGTTCAAGCGCTGCCCGTTCATTAAGATCTCGCCGCGGCCGACCTCGATCAGCCTGGAGATGACGCGGAGCAGCGTGGTCTTGCCGGCGCCGTTCGGCCCGATCACCGCCACCGCCTCGCCCGCCTCGACCTCGAGCGAGACCTCGAACAGCGCCTGAAAGCTGCCGTAGCCGGCGCCGACGCCGGCCAGGCTCAGCATGGGTGCGCCGCCCGGCCCTGCGCCCGGCTCAGGCACGGGCCGCGATCCGCTCCTGAAGCGCGCCGGCGTCGGTGCCGAGGTAGACCTCGATCACGCGCGGGTCGTGGGCGACCTCGTGCGGCTCGCCTTCGGCGATCTTTTCGCCGTGGTCGAGGACGATGCAGCGGTCGACCACCCGCATCAACACGCCCATGATGTGCTCGACCCAGATGATCGAGATGCCCTGGTCGCGGCGCACCCGGCTCAGCATGTCGGCCGCCTGCTCGATCTCGCTATCGTCGAGGCCGCCCAGGCTCTCATCCGCCAGCAGCAGCTTCGGCCGGGTCGCGAGCGCGCGGGCGAGCTCCAGCTTCTTGAGCCCGGCCGCTCCCAGGCCCTCGACCGGCACGCCCGGCTCGGTCGGCAGCTGCACGGTCGCGAGCGCGTCCACCGCCAAGCGCTCGGCATCCGCGCGCGAAAGATCGCCGCCGTGGCCGTAGTAGGCGGCGACCAGCACGTTGTCGAAGATCGAGAGCCTGCGGAACGGGCGCGGGATCTGGAAGGTCCGCGCGATCCCGAGGTGGCAGATCCGGGCCGGCACCAGGCCTGCGATCTCGCGCCCGCCAAAGCGGATCGAGCCCGCATTCGGCCGCAGCGCGCCGGCGATCAGGTTGAAGATCGTGCTCTTGCCCGAGCCGTTGGGCCCGATCAGGCCCAGCAGCTCCCCCTCGCCGACCTCGAAGTCGACCTCCCTGACCGCCGTGAAGCCCCCGAACCGCTTGGTCAGCCCCCGGACCTCGAGCACGCACGGGCCTCAGGGCGCGAAGGTGTGGCCCTCGGGCAGCGGCAGCACCGGGTCGACCGTCTGGATCGCCGTCGGCCAGGCGATCTTGGTCACGCCGTCGATGTACTGCATGACCACCGGCGAGGAGCGCTCGTTCTGGCCGGCCATCGGATCGCCCGGCGGATAGAACTTGACGCCGTAGCCCTGGATCGTGCCGCCATCGGGGATGTCGGTCTCGAGCGCCGCCTGGCGCAGCGCCTCCGGATCGTAGCCGCCATGGTCCTTGATCGCCCGCGGCAGCACGTCGGTCAAAAAGATCCAGGTCTGATTGAAGCCCATGCTGACGTGCGGCGGCACCTCGGCGGCCCCGGTCTGCTCCTTGTAGCGCTTGACCATCTCGGCGGTCAGGTC
Organism: uncultured Alphaproteobacteria bacterium; assembly: GCA_963757395.1. Taxonomy (GTDB): domain Bacteria; phylum Pseudomonadota; class Alphaproteobacteria; order Geminicoccales; family Geminicoccaceae; genus DATAOG01. The sequence goes on along the minus strand of CAVWRK010000011.1, from coordinate 110,022 downwards.
GCCGAGGCCGGGCGCCAGGGTCTTGGGATCGAGCAGCTGCGCCGCCACCGGATCGACGTTGTAGAAATAGTTGACGTCCTCGCCGAAGGTATCGATCAGCTTGTCGATCTGGCCGTAGCCGGCGCCGTGGCCGATCAGCGCCTTGAACTTGAGCCCCTGCTCCTTGGCCTGGCGCAGGAACAGCGTGATGTCCGGGTTGTAGCCGGTGTGCAGGATCACGTCCGGGCGCGCCCGGCGCAGCTTGGTGACCAGGCTCGAGAGGTCGGGCGCGGTCGCCGCGTAGCCCTCGTTGAGCACGATCTGCATGCCGAACCCGGCGCAGTTCTCCTCGTTGCCCGCGGCCACCCCCGACCCGTAGGGACCGTCCTCGTGGATGATCGCGACCTTCAGGTCGGCGGGCGCGATCCCCATCTTCTTCTCGCTGTTCTCGTTCAGGAAGCTGCAGGACGCCCAGCCGAACTGGTCGCTGTGGACCTGCGGCCGGAACACGTACTTCAGGTTCTTGTCCTTGAAGACCGCCGAGGCGACGCAGACGTTCGCCCACATGAACTTCTTCTCGGCGTCGACCTTCTGGGCGAGCGGCACGCAGTGGGCGCTCGAGTAGACGCCCATGATCAGATCGACGTGCTCCTGGTTCAAGAGGCGCTCGGCCTCGCTGATCGCGACCTCGGCCTTGGACTGGGCATCGGCCACGGTCGGGGTGATCTTGTAGCCCTCGACGCCGCCCTGCTCGTTGACCATGTCGATCGCGATCTGGGTCCCGCGCGCCGCCGCCTCCGAGCCACCGGCCGCAAACGGCCCGGTGAAGTCGTAAATCACGCCGATCTTGATTTCCTTGTCCTGCGCCAGCGCCTGGCCGCCGCAAAGCAAAACCGCCGTCACGGCGAGCACGGGCCCGCGCAAGCTCGATGTCCAGCCCATGATGTCAGCCTCCTGCGGTGATTGCCGCGTTGCTCGTATCATTGTCTCGAACTGTCCCGGATGCCTCCGGGGCTGTCAAGGCCGGGCGGGTCCGGCCAGGCGGCCCGAGGCGGTCCCGTCAGCGTGAGTCGTCGCGGCGCACGCGATTGACGACCTTGTCGATCGGCCGTTTTTCACGCAAGGTCACAACCAATGCCAGTCGTGCCTGGCCGGCCGCGCTGGGCGGCCAGGCGCAGCTGATGCCCGGGTCCGGCGAGGGCTGCGGACGGAGCGGATGGTCGAGGAGATCAGAAGGAATACTGGATCACCGCCGCAGACCCCAGCCGAGCAGCGATCGCGTCCGTGGCACACGCTCAGGACGGTCGTAGGATCCGAGGCTGCCTTCGTGTTCGGCGCGATCACGGTCGCCCTTTTCTACGGGTTCGCAGACGCTCTCCTGTCCGATCTCGCTCTCGATCTGCGGACCATCGCGCTGTTCCTCTGGCTCTTTTGGGCCATGCTGTGGTGCGCCTTCGGGGTGGTTCGCCACGCCGATTGCCTGGCAGAACTTCTGGGCGAGCCCTACGGCACGCTGATCCTGACCCTGTCGGTGATCGTCATCGAGGTCTCCTTGATCGCCTCGATCATGCTGCACGGCGCCAACCAGCCGACCCTGGCCCGCGATACCATGTTCGCCGTGTTGATGATCATCCTCAACGCGCTGGTCGGCCTGGCGCTCCTGCTCGGCGGGCTACGCCATCGCGAGCAACAGTACAACCTGCAGGGCGCCCAGGCGTTTCTCGCCGTGATCGTCCCCCTGTCCGTGTTGACCCTCGTGCTGCCCATCTTCACGGTGTCGACGAAGCTGCCAACGTTCACGCCGCCGCAGGCCGTTTTCTTCGCCGCCGTCACGGTCGTTCTCTATGGCGTCTTCCTGCTCATCCAGACCGTGCGCCACAGGGATCAGTTCATGCAGCCGGGCGGCCCCCGCGCGGCAACTACGACGCCCGATTCGCTCGCGCTCGATGAGACGGCGCACGAGCATGGCCATTACCAGCTCGGCCCGATCCCCTTCCATGCCCTCCTGTTGTTCCTGACCGTGCTGCCCGTAGTGCTGCTGTCGAAGAAGCTGGCGGTCTTCGTCGACTACGGGACCGAGACGATGGGGGCGCCAGCTGCTCTGGGCGGCCTCATCGTCGCCACGCTGGTGCTGGCTCCAGAAGGCCTCGGCGCATTCCGCGCCACGCTCGCCAACCGGCTGCAACGCGCGATCAACATTCTCCTCGGCTCGGCGCTCGCGACCATCAGCCTCACCGTTCCCGCCGTACTGTTGATCAGCGTCACCATCGATCGCGAGGTCGACCTCGGCCTCGACCCGGTCGAGATGGTGCTGCTGCTTTTGACCCTTGCGGTCAGCACGCTCACCTTCACCGGCGGTCGGACCAACGTCCTGCAAGGCGCCGTCCACATCGTGCTGTTCGCCGCTTTCGTCGTGCTCATCTTCAATCCCTGAGCGCCTGCGCCAAGGAGCCAGCCCATGAATTCGCGCCGCAGAGCCCTATTGGTTGACTTGCCCGCACTCGCCGGAATGGCGGCTTTGACATTTTCGCGAACGGGCGACGCCCGCGAGACCGGCGCCAGGAGCGTCACCTTCACCCCGGCTGACGAGCTCGGCGCGGAGGAACGCACGCGTCACGAGCGCTACATGAAGCTCGCCCTCGACAAGCTCGAGTTCGGCCCCGCCGAAAGCCCGCCGGGGCCGTTCGCGGCCCTGATCGTCAACCGGCACACCGGCGACATCGTCTGCCAGGGGATCAACCAATATCGCCAGAACCCGATCTTGCACGGCGAGATCGTCGCCATCAACACCTGCGCCAAGCTGACGCCGAAAGTGGAATGGCGCGATCTCGCGCTCTATACGACCGCCGAACCCTGCCCGATGTGCATGAGCGCGATCATCTGGACCAGAATTCCCGAGGTCATCTACGGCACCTCGGTCGAGGAGCTGATCAGGCTCGGAATCAACCAGTTTCGTCTGGACAGCACCACGCTCGCGGCCGCGGCCCCCTTCTACAGCGGCAGAATCGTCGGCGGCGTCCTCAGGGAGCGCGCCGATCCCATGTATCAAAGGTGGGCGAGCCGCTTCAAATAGCCCGGTCAGCGGCTGCAGGCGATCACTCCGGCATGATCTCCGGCTCATCGCTCGGGAACCGGGCGATCGTTGCCGCGTCGACGCCCAGGTGCTGGGCGACCAGCGCCGCCGGCGTGTGGCTCAGCCAGTCCGACAGCGAGATGCCCGCATAGTAGGAGCTCCTGAACACCGCCAGATACTGCAGATCGGTATCGCCAGTGTTGCTGATGTAGTGGCCGTGCTGGCGCTTGACGTAACCGACGTCGCCCGGGTTGAAGTCCATCGTCACCGCCTTCGGGCCGGTATTGAACACGGTCATGCGGCCCTTGCCCTTGATCCAATATTGCCATTCGTCGGCGTTTGGGTGCCAATGCAGGTCGCGCAAGGCACCGGGCCGCAGGGTCACCAGCGCCGCCGCGATCGTCTTGGACACGGTGAAAGTCCGGCCGTCGGCGATCCGCACCTCGCCGCCCCTGGTCTGCCGGGCCGGCGCCATGTCGGCGAGGGAGAACGTGAACGGCTGCGCCGGGAAGCCTTTGGCTCCCTTGACCGCGGCCCGCTCCGCGGCCAGCTCGCCGGGAAGCTCGCCCTGAAAGATGTAGAGGCTGTGCAGCGGCACCTTGGCGAACGTGTCGGCCGCAACCCCGAAGTTCTCGGCCAGGATCTCCGGCGGCGTGTGCGCCAGCCACTCGGTCAACAGCAGGGTGTTGAACTCGCCGGCGGCGCCGTCATCGAAACAGATGATGAATTCGCAGCCATCGGGACCCAGCCCCTGCAGCGAATGCGGAAAGCCGGGCGGGAAGTACCAGACGTCGCCCTCCTTCACATCGGCGACGTAGGCCTGGCCCTGGTCGGTGAGCACCGTGACCCGGCAGTTGCCATAGGTCATGTACGCCCACTCGGCGGCGAGGTGCCAGTGCAGCTCGCGGATACCGCCGGCGGTCAGCCGCATGTTGACGCCGGCGATGGTCTCCGAGATCGCGAAGTCGGCCTGGGTCACCTGCCGCGCCCAGCCGCCGTCCTGGATGCGCTTGGGCGCGTTGTTGAACGATGCCCAGAACATCGGCAAAGACCCGACATCGGTCGAAGGTGGCGACAGGGCTGAGGGAAACTGGCTGCCGAGCGCCGGATTCTGCGGCCCGGGATCCGTCAGGCTGGCGGGGTTGGTCGCGTTGACCGCGCCCTGCGGCGGCTCGTCCGGGTTTCCGAACGTAGCCGCGCGCGCCGTCGTCACCACCGCGCCCGCGGCCGTTGCCGCCAGCACGTCGCGTCTCGAAATCATCGCTGACCCCACATCGGTTGACAGTGTTGATCCGGGACCAGGTGGCCGCCCCGGCAGTGCGCCTCGATCCTAGTCGCGCGTCGCGGCGCCGGGAAGCTTCGGCGGCGTTTGGGTAGCGACTTCTCCGCTGGAACTCGAGGCCCGGGCCTGCCAATCTGGCGGCACGATCGGTGACCGGCTGGCGTGATGGCGTAGAGCTTCATGATGACCCGCAAGTTGAATCTCCTCGCGGCCATCGGCCTTGCCTTGGGGGCCGTGTTCGGGTTGGCCGGGACCGTGGTGAGCCAGCCGCACCTGCAGCAGATCTTCTGGGCGATCGACGCTGCCGGGCTGGTGATGGCGACGAGCCTGCTCAGCTTGAAATTCTTCAGGAAGGGCAACGATCTGGTCGCTGCGGGCTTTCTCGTTTTCGCGCTCGGCGAGAGCGTCATCCTGTCGGGGACCGCGGCCGGTGCCGTGGGCAGCATGCCCGCGTTCGCAGCCGGCACCGCGCTCTGGGCCACAGCACTGCTGCTGGTCAGCCTCCCCCGGGAATTCCCGATCGCGGTGCGGGCGGTCGGCCTCGTCGCCGCGGTCCTGTTCATCATCACGTCGCTCAGCATCTTCCGGGGCGAGCAAATATGCCGACGACATCGCCCTTGCCGTTCTTCGCCTACCCCGTCCTGGTCCTGACCTTCCTCGGGTGGATCTGGAGCCTGCTCAGAGAACCCTCCTGATCCCGTTGCCGCCACCCAAAAAAACCGGTTGCCGTTGTCTCAGCCGCCGATCACGACCGGCGATCCGAGCTGGCGAATCGTCTTGATCACCGCCATCGCGACCAGCTTGCCGGTTTTGGGATTCTCCGGCGTCGGCTCGATTTCCTCGGAGAAGAAAAAACGGCCGAAGGCGCCGGTCGCCTCGATCTCGATCACGTGGCGGCGGATGGTCGGGTCGGCGACGATCTTGAGCTCGGTGCGGTCGAGGCCGATGCCGGCGAGGGCTACCGCCGCGCTGATGTTGACGTTCTGGGGATAGCGTGCGGCGCCCCCGCGCACGCTGCCCTCATACAGCGTGAAGGGTGCCGCCAGCCTGCCGAGATCGCAGAGCCGCTCGGCCTCGGTGCCGTACCAGGCGGACGGGTCCTTGCGCACGATCATCGCGACCCGCTCCAGGCCCCCGGCCGCGGCGCCGGCCAGGATGTCGAGCGCGCCGATGCCGGCGGACGCGATGATCAGGCGACGCCCGTTGGCGGCCGCCGCCGCCTCGAGCCGGTCACGCAGAGCGTCGTCGACCAGCGCGCCGATCGAGGTCAGCACCAGATCGGCGCCGCTCTCGAGGCAGCGCGCAGCGTGATCGCGCACCGCCTGATGGCCGGCGCACTCGAGCACCACCTCCGGGCGCGCGCCGAAAAAGCGCGCCGGCTCGTGGGTCGGCAGCAGGCCATCCCCGGCGGCGCGCGGCCGGCGCACGAGCACGGCCACGACCTCGACCCCGGGGCCGAGCCCGCCGCGGCGCGCCGCGGCCACGACCGCGCCGCCGATCGCACCCAGGCCGATCACCCCCAACCGCATCGCCTGCCCTCGTGGTTGTCATCGGCATGGCATCGCGGCATGCGATCTGCAAGACTGATCCCGGCACCACCGGGTCAGAAGGACGATCGGATGACGAGCGAGGAGCAGGAGCTGCGGCGCCAGCTCAAGGAGGCGCACATGAGCCGCGCCCTGGTCTATGCCGCGTTCTACGAGGCGCTCGCCGAGCGCTTCGGCGCCGAGACCGCAGAAGAGGTGATGAAGCGGGCGATCTACCGGCGCGGGCTCGAGATCGGCAAGCGCTTCGCCGCCTACGGTCCGGCCGACCTCGAGGGCCTGTGCGCCGCCTTCCTCGAGTTCGTGCCCGACCGCGGCCGCCTGTTCGAGCCCGAGGTCCGGCGCGCCGACGATCAGGCGCTCGACATCAAGTTCCAGGCCTGCCCGCTCAAGGAGGCCTGGCAGGCGGCCGGGCTGTCCGACGAGCGGATCGCGACCCTTTGCCGGATCGCGGGCGTGGTCGACAACGGCACCTTCGAGGCCGCGGGCTTCGCCTTCTCGGCCGAGACCTGGCGGCCGGGCCTCGAGGGCTGCTGCTTTCTCCACATCCGGCCGGGCAAGGTGGAGACCTGAGCGCCTTCTAAACCCGGACAGACAGCGGCGGCAGGCGGCGTTCCAGCTCGGCGCGCAGATGCTCGTGCTGCCGCGGCAGCTTCAGATGGCGCCCGAGCTCGGCTGTCGGCTCGTCGACCGCAAAGCCCGGCTCCTCGGTCGCGACCTCGAACAACACGCCGCCCGGCGAGCGGAAATAGATCGAGTAGAAGTAGTTGCGGTCGATCTGCGGCGTCACCGCGTAGCCGGCCGCCACCAGGCGCGCGCGGACCGCCATCTGCGCCGCCCGATCGACCACGGCGAACGCGACGTGATGGACGCTGCCGGCGCCCTGGAGCGCGGGCTCGCCGCCCACGCGCACCTCGATGTCGACGAACCGTGCCTGGCGCGCATGCGGGCTGGCAAAGCGCTGGGTGCCATCCTCCTGGCCGATCGGCTGGTAGCCGAGGACCCCCGCCAGCAGCGCCGCGCTCGGGGCCGCCTCGGCGAGCGTCAGCGTGACGCCATGGAAACCGCGGATCGCGACGTCCTTGCCGATCTCGGCGGTGGTCCAAGGGTCGCGATCGTCGCCCTCGGCCGGCACCACGAGCGCGAACTCGAGGCCATCCGGGTCGCGGCCGAGCAGCGAGGTCCTCGCCGAAGCGCGTCCGCGGCCCAACCACCGGCGCCCCCGTCGCCTCGAGGCGCTGGCGCCAGAACGGCAGGCTGCCCGGCGGGACCGCGAACTGGGTGAGCGAGGCCTCGCCGACCCCCGGCCGGCCGCGCCCCATGCCCTCCCAGGGAAAGAACGTCAAAACCGTGCCGGGCGTCCCCACTTCGTTGCCGTAGTAGAGGTGGTAGGTACCGGGATCGTCGAAGTTGACCGTCCTCTTGACGAACCGGAGACCGAGCACGCCGGCATAGAAGTCCAGATTGCGCTGGGCCGCACCGCTGATCGCGGTGATGTGGTGGAGGCCGTTGATGGTCGGCGTCATGGCCGCTGTCTCCTCGGTGCCTGATCCTGCGCTCACACCCGCTCGATCGCGATCGCGATGCCCTGGCCGACGCCGATGCACATCGTGCAAAGCCCGTAGCGCCCCTGGCGGCGGCCAAGCTCGTGGGTCGCGGTCGTGACCAGGCGGGCGCCGCTCATGCCGAGCGGGTGGCCGAGCGCGATGGCACCGCCGTTCGGGTTGACCTGCTCGGCGTCATCGGCAAGCCCGAGCTCCCGGAGCACGGCCAGCGCCTGGCTCGCGAACGCCTCGTTGAGCTCGATCACGCCCATGTCCAGGAGCCCGAGCCCGGTCCGCTCGAGCAGCTTGCGGGTCGCCGGCACCGGGCCGATGCCCATGACCCGGGGCGCGACGCCGGCGCTCGTCATGCCGACGATCCGCGCCATCGGCTCGAGCCCCTGCGCCCGCGCGGCCGCCTCCGAGGCGACGATCAGCGCGCAGGCGCCATCGTTGATCCCGGACGCATTGCCGGCGGTGACCGTGCCGCCGTTGCGGAACGGCGTCGGCAGCGCTGCGAGCTTCTCGAGCGTCGTCTCCGGCCGCGGATGCTCGTCCCGGTCGACCAGCAGCACCTCGCCGCGCTTGCCCGGCACCGCGACCGGCACGATCTCGACCGCGAGCCGCCCGGCTGCGATCGCTGCCGCCGCCCGCTGCTGCGAGCGCAGCGCGAAGGCGTCCTGATCGGCGCGCCCGATCCGGTGCTCGGCAGCGACGTTCTCGGCGGTCTCGGGCATCGACTCGACGCCGTACTGCGCCTCGATCAGCGGGTTGACGAAGCGCCAGCCGAGCGTCGTGTCGTGCAGCTCCGCCGCGCGCGAGAACGCGCTCTCCGCCTTGCCGAGGACGAAGGGCGCCCGGCTCATGCTCTCGATCCCGCCCGCGATCACCAGCTCCGCCTCGCCCGCCCGGATCGCGCGCGCGGCAGCGCCCACCGCCTCCATGCCCGAGCCGCAGAGGCGGTTGACCGTCGCCCCCGGCACAGCCGCCGGCAGACCCGCCAGCAGCGCCGCCATGCGCGCGACGTTGCGGTTGTCCTCGCCCGCCTGGTTGGCGCAGCCGAGAGATGACGTCGTCGATCGCCGCCGGATCGAGCCCCGGATGGCGGGCGAGCAGCGCCCGGATCGGCACCGCCGCCAGATCGTCGGCGCGCACCGCCGCGAGCGCCCCGCCATAGCGCCCGATCGGCGTGCGCAGCGCCGCGCAGATGAAGGCCTCGGCCATGCTCGCTCCCTCAGGCCGCGGGCCGGCGGCCGTCGTAGGCGTCCTGGAGCAGCGCCCGGACGGCCGCGCGGGTCACCTCGCGCGGATTGTAGTAGGGGTCCTGGGTCGCGAGGTCGGCCGCCCGGTCGAGATCGGCTTCGCCAAGGCCGAAAGCCGCGAGCCGCATCTCGGCGCCGAGCGCCCTCGCCAGATCGAACAGCGCCGCCGGCGCATCGTCCGCTCCGAGCGCGCGCGCGATCCGCGCCATCGCCGCGGGCGCCGCCTCGCGGTTGTAGGCCGCCGCCTGCGGCAGGATCAGCGTGTGGGTCTCGGCGTGCGGCAGGCTGAAGCTGCCGCCCAGCACATGCGCGAGCTTGTGGTGCAGCGCCATGCCGACCGCGCCGAGCGCCGCCCCGGCCAGCCAGGCGCCATAGAGCGCCTCCGACCGCGCCTCGAGATCGGCGGGTGCCCGGACCACCACGGGCAGGCTCGCGCCGAGCGCCCGGATGCCCTCCTCGGCCATCAGCGAGGTGATCGGGTTGGCATTCTGCGCATAGAGCGCCTCGACGCAGTGCGCGATCGCATTGATGCCCGAGGGCCCCGAGACCCTGGCCGGCAGGCCGATGGTCAGCTCCGGGTCGTAGATCACGACCTTGGGCAGCATCCGCGGGTCGCGCCGCGTGCGCTTGACGCCATCGGCCGTGATCCCCTGGATCGGGGTCATCTCCGAGCCCGAATAAGTGGTCGGCAGAGCGACGATCGGGCGCCCGGTCTCGAGCGCGATCGCCTTGGCGAGGCCGATGGTGGTGCCGCCGCCGATCGCGACGTAGCCGTCGGCGCCAAAACGCTCGGCTGCGGTCCGGCCCGCTTCGGCAACCTCGATCGGAGTGTGCATCACCGCCTGGTCGTAGACGCCGGCCGCCCGCGCCCCGAGCCGCCGCGCCGCGTCCTCCGCCAGCGCCCGCTTGCCGGGGGTCGAGAGCACCAGCGCCCGCTCCACGCCAAGTCCGGCAACCTCGTCCGGCAGCCGCTCGAAGCTGCCGGCGCCGAACACCACGCGCCCAGGCAGCGTCTCATACGTGAACTCGAGCATCGCAGGCCCTCCGCATCCGAGCCGGCCGGTGGTTGGCGCCGAGGCACGCCCAGCAAGATGCGCATCGAGCGCGCCCGGGTCCAGCCCGCGCGGCCCTAATCCGAGGCAGCTCGCGGCGGCCGCCGGGCCTCGGCGATCAGCTCGGTGCTCGCCCCTTCGATCCGCCGCTCGAGCTCGGCCATGAAGCCCTTGCGGTCCAGCCCCGGCTCGATCGGCGCCAGGAACTCGATCACGATCCGACCGGGCCGCTTGACGAAGCTGCGCCGGCCCCAGTACAGGCCGGAATTGAGCGCGACCGGCACCACCTTGCAGCCGAGCTGGAGATAGAGCGCAGCGATTCCCGGATGATAGGGGTTGCGGCCGCCCGGCGGGGCGCGCGTGCCCTCGGGGAAGACCACCACCTCGGAGCCCCTCGCGAGCGCCGTCCGGGCGCCTTCGATCAGCGATCGCAACGCCTTTGCCCCGCCGCCGCGGTCGATCCGGATCATGCCGGCTTGCAGCAGATAGCGACCGAACAGCGGGACCTGCGTCAGCTCCTGCTTGAGCACGATCGCCGGATCGGCGAGCAGGAGATGGATCGTCAGGGTTTCCCAGGTCGACTGATGCTTGACCGCGAACAGCGCCGGCTCAGCCGGGACCCGCTCCCGCCCGCGAACCTCGTAGGTCAGGCCCGCGAGCGCCGCCAGCAGGGCCTGGATTCCCCGCTCCCAGAGCCGGGCAGCCGCGACCATCGTTCCCCGCGGCCCGAGCAGCAGCGGCAGCACCAGGACCACCATCACCCCGGTCCAGAGCCAGAACGCGACATTGAACAGCAGCGAGCGCACGACCAGGGCCGGGCTCGAGCCCGCTGACCCGGCGGTGACGCTGAACGGAACCGGCTCGGACATCGCGCCAAGAGGTAAAGCCGAGCGCGCCGGCCATGGCAAGCACCGTCGCGCCCGGATGGTCCGGCTTACGGCATCTGCGCCAGGCCCCGCATCGCCGTCATCCGGGCGATCGCCGTGATCAGCAGGGCGCAGATCACCGGCACGCAGGCGAGCAGCAGCCAGTCGAGCGGGCGCAGGCCCAGCTGGACCGACCCGGCGAGCTCCATCTGCTGGCTGCTGTAGAGCATCCCGAGGATGGTGATCGTCGCCAGAGCGAAGCCGAACAGGCCGCCGCGCAGACCGCACAGCAGGGCGTAGCGCTCGAACTGGCGCGCGAGGTAGCTGTCGGGCGCGCCCATGCTGCGCAGCAGCTCGACGATCGGGGTCTGCGCCCGGAGGCTGATCTGGATGACCACGCCGACCGCCATGAGGACGCCCACCAGGGTCAGGACCCCGGCGCCGCTGGCCCAGATGCGGAAGAACGCCGCCATCCGCTCGGCGCGATCGCGCGAGAGGGCCTCGACCCCGATCGTCGCCCCGGCCACGATCTGCTGGAGCTTGTCCTGCAGCGCCGGCAGGTCGGGCTTGGCGAGCGGGTCCAGGGTGACGTCGATCAGCCGGGGCAGCGGCAGGTCGGTGGCCTCCTTGATGCTGCCGAGCCAGGGCTCGATCAGCTTCTCCAGCTCCTCGGGCGGCACCGGGGTCGCCGAGGTCACGCCGCGGGTCTGCTGCAGGACGTCGAGCGCGGCCTTGATCTGCTCGGCGCTCTGGCCGGCATCCTCGACCGAGGGCAAGGTCACGGTGACCAGCTTGGCGCGCAGGTTGTAGACGCGCAGCGCGCCGTCGGCGACCGCGGCCACCGCCAGGGACAAGACCGCGAGATAGACGAGGCTGGCGATCGCCCAGGGCAGGAAACGGCCGACCGAGGTCTGGTCGAGCGGCAGATCGAGGCGGCGGAAGTTCATGGCACCGGTCCTGCTCAGTCAGCCGCGGCCATCGTCGCCGGCGCCGGCATCGGCCCCTTGAGCCGACCTTCGGCCAGGCGCAGCACCGGATGCGGATAGCGGTCGACCAGGTCCTCGCTGTGGGTCGACAGTACGACGGTCGTGCCGAGCTTGCGCAGCTGCGTGAACAGGTGCATGAGCCGGCGCGCGAGCTTGCTGTCGAGGTTGCTCGTCGGCTCGTCGCAAAGCAACAGGTTGGGGCGAATGATGACCGCGCGGGCGACCGCGACCAACTGGCGCTGGCCCATTGACAGGGTCGGCGGTTTGGCGTCAATGGCGGCCGAAAGTCCGAGCCAGGCGAGCATCTCGGACACGAAACCGCCAATCTGATCATCCTGACCGCCGTTGATCCGAAGCGGCAGGGCGACATTGTCAAACGCCGACAGATGGTCGAGCAGTCGAACGTCCTGGAACACCATGCCGATGCGGCGGCGCAGCGCGGTCAGCTCATCCCGCTGCAGGCTCAGGACGTCGCGCCCGAACAGCGTGAACCGGCCCCGACAGGGCATCTGCGCCAGCCCGAGCAGGCGCAGCAGAGAGGTCTTGCCGGCGCCGGTCGGGCCCATCAGGAACACGAAGTCGCCACGCGGCAGCGCGAGGTTCAGATCGTGCAGAACCTCGGGGCCGTCACCGTAGCGCATGGCAAGCTGGTCGAGTCGGAGCATGATGCTGTGCAGTGGTCCTTCGGGGCAATTCTATCAAATTTTAAAGATTGCACAGCCACGCATTTTAGTCCAGTGATTGCTCAACTAGCGCGAGAACAAGGTTGTAAGACTAGCCTGTCATGATCCTGACCTGTCCACAGTGCTCGACCCGGTACCACGTCGATCCGACCTCGGTCGGTGCGGGCGGTCGCACGGTGCGCTGCGCCAACTGCGGCCATCGCTGGCTGGCCAAGCCGGCGGCCGACGCACCCAAGGTGATCGAGCTGAACCCGGCGAACGCGCCCGAGACCCCGCGGATGTGGCCGGTGGCGCCGCCCGACAAGGCGCGGGCCGGCGGCTCGGCGAGCCTGGTCGGCTGGCTGGTCGGGGTGCTGATCGTCCTGATCGTGGCGAGTGCGGTCATCGGTCGCAACGAAATTGTCGCTGGCTTTCCGGCGAGCGCCACGATCTACCAAAAGTTGGGGCTGCCGATCGACCTGCAGCTCGGCCTGCAGTTCGAGGGGGTCACCTCGAAACGGCTCGAGGAGGGCGGCGTCGCGGTCCTGGTGGTCGAGGGCGCGATCGTCAACGTCACCGATCAGAGCCGCCCGGTGCCGCCGATCCGCGTGACCCTGCTCGACAGCGGCGGGCGCCGGCTGCAGCAGGAGCTGTTCAAGGCCAGGGACACCAAGCTCGAGGCCGGCGCCAAGACCAGCTTCACCGGCCGGCTGGTCAATCCGGCGGAGCAGGCGCGGAACTTCAGCGTCACCTTCGAGGTCGAGTTCCTGAGCACCGGCCGGCCGCGCGCTTAGGACGGCTCGTCCGGTCGGGTAGCGGGCTCGGCGGGCGGCTCGCCGTCGGCGCTTGGCTGACGCCGCGCCGCCCGGATCGCCTGCAGCAACCGCTCGGGCACCGTCTCCTCGAGCGCCTCGTCGGCCACCTGGCGCAGCGCGCGCAACAGAAGGTCGTCGGCCGGGGCTTTCGTGCGCTTTGGGGTCGGTTTCCGCTTGGACATGCGATCGGACATGTGATGGGCAGCCGGATGGGCGCGACACTCTCGAGCCTTGCGCGCTCGTGCTCTCTCCTGCCCCCCACCATCCACGTGATCCACTAAGGAACCGCTTGCGTAGCCATAAGCTTCCACCGTATCTGGATCAAGCCGGTGGTGCGCGACCGCCGGCAGATTCTTCCCGATCCGGGAACCGAGTTGCATTGGGTCTGTCGATCCGGCGCTCTGACGGGCCCCACGGGCGGGCCATCGAGCTTGGCCCGCCACGAGGCCGGTTCGCACAAAGGCAGCAGACATGGGCGGGACAGAAGACGCGATCATCCGGCACATTCCCTATCTGCGCCGCCACGCGCGGCTGCTGACGGGGTCCCAGGCCATCGGCGACGAGTTCGTCCGCCTGTGCCTCGAGCTGGTCGTCGCCGAGCCCGAATGGCTGATCGGCGACAAGCTGCGGGTCGAGTTGTTCCGCGCCTTCCACGCCGCCTGGACCAAGGTCCAGGAAACCATCGCCGAGACCGACGCGCCGTCCGCGGTCGAGTTGACCGAGCGGGTCAAGCAGGGCCTCGCCAGCCTGCCGGGGACCGAGCGCCGGACCATCGCGCTGGTCGTGGTCGAGGAGTTCACTTACGAAGAGACCGCCTGGATCCTCGGCATGACCCTGGGCGAGGTCCGCCGGTCGGTGACCAAGGCGCGGGGCGACCTCTTGAGCAAGGTCTCGGTCCCGGTCCTGATCATCGAGGACGAGCAGATCGTCGCCAGCGACATCGCGCGCATCGTCGAGGACATGGGCCATCGGGTCGCCGGCATGGCCGGCAGCCAGGCGCGCTCGGTGGCGCTCGCCGAGCAGCTCAAGCCCGGCCTGGTGCTGGCCGACATCCGGCTCGAGGACGGCGGCGACGGGATCGCGGCGGCGCAGACGATCCTCGAGACCTACAGCGTGCCGATCGTGTTCGTGACCGGCTATCCCGAGCGCCTCTTGACCGGCAGCGGCCTCGAGCCCGCCTTCGTGGTCGCCAAGCCCTTCGACGACGAGGCGCTCAAGGTCACGATCGCCCACGCGCTGACCACCTACGCCTCGCCCGACGACGCCAACCGCCATCGCGACGAGCTGCTCGCCAAGCTGAAGGAGATCACCGGCAAGACCCTTTCCCAACTCGCGTGAGCTTCTTGGGAACCAAAACGGCGCCGGCGCGTTGCTGTTGTGGTGGCGTGCGTCCGTGAGGTGGTCATGACAAACAACGGCGAAACCGAGGTCGAGCAGGCGGCGGTGCCGCTCGACCGCGACTGGTTCCTGCGCGCCCTGATCCGCGAGCTCGCCGGCACCCTCGAGGACGTGATCGGGCTCGAGGAGACCCAGGGCTACATGAGCGTGGTCGGCGCCGCGATCGGCGCCGCGATCGATCGCGACTACCGGGCCGCGCTCGGGCTGCGCCGCCTCGACCGGGCCCAGGTCGCAGCCGTCCTGGTCGACCTCAAGCGCCGGATCGAGGGCGACTTCTACATCATCTCCGAGGACGCAGAGAAGATCGTGCTCGGCAACCGCGCCTGCCCGTTCGGCGCCCTGGTCGCAGGCCGGCCCTCGATGTGCATGATGACCTCGAACGTGTTCGGCAACATCGCCGCCAGCCATCTCGGCTATGCCAAGGTCGAGCTCCAGGAGACGATCGCCCGCGGCCAGCCCGGCTGCCGCGTCGTCGTCTACCTGCAGCAGACCGAGGCGGCGCTCGCCGCTGACGGCCGCGAGTACTTCCCGGAGGCCGAGGTCGAGCCCGCGGCCACCGGCTGATGCCGGCCGGCGGCGGCGACAGGCGACCGATGCCGCTCGCGGACAGCGTGCTCCGGGCGGTCCTCGACCTGTCGCCAGACATTCTCCTTTTGCTCGACCAGCGGACGACCATCAGGCTCGCCAACGACCGGGCCGGGCGCCTGCTCGGGCAACGCGCCGGTGATCTGGTCGGGCGCTCGCTGCTCGAGGTCCTGGACGGCGAGCCGGACGTCGCGATCGGCTTCCTGAAGCGGGCCTCGGCGAGCGGTTCGCCGGTCCCCGGGCGGCTGACCCTGGTCACGCCCACGGGCCCGCTCAGCGTCCATGCCTACGCCGCTGCCGTGCCGGCCGAGGGCGAGCGGCTGATCGTGCTCCGCTGCGTCGAGCGGCCCGCGGTCTCGCGCGTCTTCCGGGCGCTCGAGCTCCGCCTTGCCCGGCTGCGCTCCGAATTGCATCGCGAGCGCCGCCTGCAGTTGGACCTGCAGCAGGCGCTCGGCGAGCGCGACACCCTGCTCGCCGAGGTCCACCACCGGGTGCGCAACACGCTGCAGGTGATGACCAGCTTTTTGAACCTGCAGATGAGCAAGCACGCCGCCGGCCCGACCCGCGATGCGCTGCGCGACGCCCAGGCCCGGATCCAGGCGCTGGCCATGGTCCACAACCAGCTCTACCGCGAGAGCAACCTCGACCGGATCGACCTCGCCCGCCTGCTCCGAGCCTCGGCCAGAACGTGATCAAGCTCTATGGCGCGGCCGACCGCGTCACGCTTTCGAGCGCGCTCGAGGCCTGGCCGCTGCCGGTGGTCCGGGCCTCGCCCCTGGCCCTGCTCGTGACCGAGGCCATGACCAACGCGCTCAAGCACGCCTTTCCGTCCGGCCGGACCGGCACGATCCGGCTCGAGGCCTGGCAGGCCGACGACCGCCCGGTGCTCCGGATCGCCGACGACGGCGTCGGCATGGACGTCGACGAGCACGCCCGCGGCCGGCGCACCATCGGGCTCGACGTGATGCAAGCCCTCGCCCGCCAGCTCGACGCCCGCCTCGACATCGACGGCGACCACGGCGTCGACATCCGCCTCACCTTCGACCCGCCGCCCGACCCACCGGAGCCCCAGCGATCACCAAGCTGAGACCGCTCCATCGCGATATCGGGAACACCGGCAGACCACCGCCTCCTCGATGGACCCGGGATCGCCCATCCCACAACGCCTTTTGTGACTCCTCTGATGGCATCACGGCACAGGAGGCGCTCAGGTTCTGCAGGGGTAACAACCTGACAGACGACCTCAGAGCGCCCCATAAACCGGCTTGTGCTTGGTATAGCCGCCATCGATGGTCAGGACTTCGCCCACGCACCAGCATTCGTTCGACCAGAAGTACATGGTGGCCGCGGCAATATGCGAGGGGTCGGTCAGGCCGCCGATCGGCATGCTGTCCTCGACCGCTTGCAGGCGTCCCGCGCCGATCTCGTTCTGCGCGGCCATGGGGCCGCGCAGCGGTGAGGGTGCGAGGCCGTTCAGGACCAGGCCATGCGCTTCGAGGAAGTAGCGGGCCTGAAGGATCAGGAGGTTGAGGAGCCCGCCTTTGGACGTCTCGTAGGCGGCGCTCGCGCGGCCCTCGGAGCCCACGGTCGCCGATGTCGAGAGGAGGATGACACCGTGGGCGCGGGGCGCGAAGGCGCGGGCGCGGATGCCTTGCTTCAGCACGTTGTGGGCGCCCCAGAGGTTGACCTCGCAGGCGCCGAGGATGTCCTCCTTGGTGAGCTCCTCGGGCGGGGTCAGCGGCCTCGGTGAGATGCCAGCGGTGTGTTGGAGATAGCGGATGTCGTGGTGGCGCGCGAAGAGGGCGGCGACGGCCTCTTCACTGGTGACATCGACGGTTTCCGCAACGACCTCGAGGGCTGGATGGGCGGCGGCGATCGACCGGGCGAAATCGGTCAGGGCCGTACGTTCGCCGCCGACGTTGATCGCATCCCCGCCGTCGACGAGAACGAGCTTGGCAGCGCCCAGCCACGCGCCGACGTGGTTGGCGAGGTATTGGCCCATGAGGCCAACGCCCACGATCAGGACGTTGGGGTTCTTGTCGTACGAAAGTGCGGCCACGCCTAGCGCTCCCCTTGGCACCGGGATGTGAACGAGCCCGTAAGCTAGCGCCATTGGCGGCAGAGAACCAGCCGGTACGCGCGTGCGGCGCTCCCCCCCGGCGCGGTCTGATCCACCGGCTCGAGACCGCGCTCCGGCGCCGCATCCACCGCCAGAAGCCCAGCCCCAAGCCGGGCAGCAAACGCACCGCAGAGATGCATGTTGTGTCCCCTTAACTCCCAAACCGCTGACGCCCGGCTAATTTAGGGGGCGGCGCCGCTGCTTGACCGGAGAGATCAAACCGGCCTTCCTCGGGCAGCCGGTGTCGCATCAGGAACGGCATCTGAGCGACGACGAACAGGAAGGTCAGGCCGGGCCGGCCGAACGTTTCGAAGGTCACCCACCAATCGGTCGACTGGGTGCGCCAGACGGCCCCGTTGAGCAGGCCATGGCGACGCGTAGCGGAACGTGAACCGGTGTCAGGCGGCATCGCTCATCGGCTCTTTCGATGTTAACTGGAACTCGCCGGGTCCAGCAGCTTGGCGGCTTGGAGTCGCGGTGACGCGGCCAGAGCGTTCCGGGTCGAGATTGATGGCTGAGGGCTGAGGTGGGTTTTTGGGCAAGCAACGACAATCCGACGAGCTGGCCGGCGCCGCGTGTGGCGTGATGCTCTCCGGGCGCCGCTATTGTTGTGCCTTCGCTGCCGCCTGAAACGACGGATTTATCAGCAGATCGTTCACGAAATCCTGCACGGTCGGGACAAATGCGGTATAGGCGCGAGTAACAACGACGCCGCCAAAATAGTTGCCGTCGAACTCGCGAACCGTCTTTACGATGAAAGGAGGCTGAGCGCCGACAGTCATTTCCATTTCGATCATCCACGAGGCAGAAACGATGCCGCAATCAACGTCAATATCCTTTAGGATACCATTCAATGGCATCGCTCCTTCACGTGGCGTAACACCTGCAATTATCATCTCGTCATTAAGGGCATTCCTGATATACGATGCGAATGTTCCGCCGCCCTCTGGGCCAATGGGTTGGAGGCGGCAAGAGACGCTCTTCTGTTCGCCGGTAAACTGACCGATCCTGATCGTATTCGGGATTGATCGAATCGTGGCCACATTTCTACCTGATACGCTGTATACTGGGAATGGTACGGTGCATCCCGATATGATGCACATCATCATCCCTACGAGGGCAGTCAAGCGGAGTAGCGGCCAACTAGGTCGACGTATCATGGCCCTGCCTCCAGGGGGTTAAACTGGGATTTTCCGCTTACCCCGCTCCCGAACACCGATCATGCGTCCATTCGCCGCATAAGGCAAGCCTCCGAGGGCTCGAACCAACCCGCGCGGCCGCCCGCGGCCTCATTCTGACGCTTGCGCCAGGCTTTCTGGGCGCGTTTGAGCGGTTCTCGGTCGATCATGGACGCACCTCGCCCGTCGGCGAGCTAGAAAAGGTGTCAGAGCCAGAAAAGGTGTCAGAGAGCCAGAAAAGGTGTCAGGAACCTTTTCAGCGAGCGCCCATGAGGTAGGGTCCCCCCCCATGGGCAGGCCGCTGCGGGTCGATGTCGAGAAAAGGTGTCAGGAACCTTTTCAAGCGAGCGCCCATGAGGTAGGGTCCCCCCCCATGGGCAGGCCGCTGCGGGTCGATGTCGGGGGTTACGTCTACCACACGCTCAACCGGGCGAGCACGCGCGCGATCCTGTTCGAGGGCCCCGACGACTACCAACACTTCGAGCAGGTCCTGCACGAGGCGCAGGCGCGCACCGGCATGCGCATCCTCGCCTACTGCCTGATGCCCAACCACTGGCACCTGGTGCTGGTGCTGTGGCCAGGGGCCGACGGCACCCTCAGCCGCTTCATGACCTGGCTGACGCTGACCCACACCCAACGCTGGCACGCGGGCCGCGGCAGCGCCGGCGTCGGCCACCTCTACCAGGGGCGCTACAAGTCGTTCCTGGTCCAGGCCGACCAGCACCTGCTGACCGTGTGCCGCTACGTCGAGCGCAATCCGCGGCGCGCAGGTCTCGTCCGCCGGGCCGAGGCCTGGCGCTGGGGCAGCCTCTGGCGACGCGAGCGCGGTCGCGGGCTGGACCTGCTCTCGGACTGGCCGCTCGCGCGCCCGAGAAAAAGGTGTCAGCCCGAGAAAAAGGTGCCCGAGAAAAAGGTGTCAGAGAAAAAGGTGTCAGGAACCTTTTCGACCGTCTGGACGGTGCCGGGAGCCCGAGGTTCCAGCTTTGCCGCGGTGGCTTGGTGGCGCCTCGTTCGAAGCAATACCGTTCGCCCTTGCGGTCAGCGCAGGCGGCCAAGGAGCGGGCGGCGGCGCAGTCGCACTTCAACGACCTCTGCGAGTTGCTCGACGAGGCGAACCCGACCGATGCCACTTGGCGATGGACTGCTCGGGGATCATCTGGGCGATCGGGGACAACCGATTTCCACAGTCAGACTGCGATATACCGCTCGATGCATCAAGCCATGGTGGATAAAACGGCGCAAACGTATAGCGCCAAGCGTGCATCATGACGCATTGAGTGGCGCAGACCTGTAGCATTCCTGGCGCATTCCCAGGTATTGCAGTAACTCCTTGACGTGCATGCGTTTTTCAGTTTGTACTACGTCCTCGACCAGGAGAAACGACAGCGTGGCGGAAGCTGTCAGACTTTCGGCAGACGGGCGTGTGTGCCCCGGAATCCCGAGGAATCCGGGCAAGATTGAGACCGATTGATGCGAGCCTCCATCCGACTCAAGGGCCGGCGCTACTTGGGCAGAAACATGTCGGATAAGTGAAACTTGCGCCAGATGTGACGCATGTCGTGCGTCAGATCCGCCAAATCGAAGTCGTATCGAGAGATCGCGACGGCAGCGATATTTTTCCCGGACAAGGTTGCACCGGCGCCAGGTTTGGGTGGCCGGGGTCAGGACTATCCTAATTCATCGAGAATCGCGGTACACCTACGGTTGGTCAAGACGTGGAGTGAGGCCCGGGCGGGCGGCGACGGGCGTCAGACAAAATTGCGATGGCGAGCGGATCAGGCCGTGGCCCGCGGTGGGGCGCGCAGGTGGATCTCGGGGATGACCCCGGTCGGGCGCGGGAGGTCGCACAGGCCTTGCGCCGGGCGCGAGGTCGCGTAAAGAGGGGGCCGGACCCTCTCCGGGCGGCCGCGCGGCGGGCGCCCAGGGGCCGGAATGAGCCAGAGCGACGCGGGTGCGACCATGGCCGATGCCCCAACCGATGCCCCAACCGACGCCCCAACGGACGCCGAAGCCGTGCTCGAGCGGATCGAGCGCGAGGGCGTCCAGACCGTCGATGTCCGCTTCACCGACCTGCGCGGCCGCTGGCAGCACATCGGCCTGACGGCCGCGAGCGTGACGGCGGCGCTGCTCGAGCAGGGGATGCTGTTCGACGGCTCGGCGATCGCCGGCTGGCGCGACGTCAGCCAGTCCGACATGCTGCTCAAGCCCGACCTCGAGAGTGCTGTGCTCGACCCGTTCAGCGCCCAGCCGAGCCTGATCCTGATCGCCGACGTCGCCGAGCCGACGACCGGCCTCGGCTACGAGCGCTGCCCGCGCTCGGTCGCGCTGCGCGCCGAGGCTGCTGCTCGCCGCGAGCGGGGTCGCCGACCGGGTCCTGATCGCGCCCCAGGCCGAGTTCTTCCTGTTCGACGACGTCCGCTTCGACGTCCGGGTGCAGGAGGGCTACTGGCGGGTCGACGCCGAGGAGGGGCCGGACAACTCCGGCACCCGCTACGAGGTCGGCAACCGCGGTCACCGGCCGCAGCCGGGCGCGCCGCTCGCCGTGCCGCCGGTCGATCAGATGGCCGATCTGCGCGCCGAGATGGCGGCGATGCTCGAGACCATGGGCCTCGAGACGCTCCGCCACCACCACGACCTGGCGCCTTGCCAGCACCGGCTCGGCCTCGGCTTCGCGCACCTGCGGACCAGCGCCGACCGCCTCCAGATCTACAAATACGTGGTCCACAACGTCGCCAGCTCCTACGGCAAGAGCGCCACCTTCATGCCCAAGCCGATGGCCTTTCAGCCGGGCTCGGGGCTGCAGGTGCAGCAGGCGCTCTGGCAGGGCGAGCGGCCGGTGTTCGCGGGCCAGGGCTACGCCGATCTGTCCGAATTGTGCCTGCGCTACATCGGCGGCATCCTGCAGCACGCGCGCGCGCTGAACGCGTTCACCAACCCGACCACCAACAGCTACCGGCGCCTGGTCCGGGGTGGCGGCGCGCCGCGCCAGCTGGCCTACGCCGCGCTCAACCGCTCGGCCGCGGTCCGGCTGCCGTTCGCCGCAAGGCCCGAGGACAAGCGGGTCGAGGTCCGGTTCGCCGATCCGGCCGCCAACCCCTATCTCGCGTTCGCCGCGCTGCTGATGGCCGGCCTCGACGGCGTCGAGCGCCGGATCGACCCGGGCGAGGCGATGGACCGCAACCTCTACGACCTGCCGCCCGAGGAGGTCGACGAATTGCCGACCGTGTGCACGACGCTCGCCGAGGCGCTCGACGCCCTCGACCGCGACCGGGCGTTCCTGACCGAGGGCGAGGTCTTCACCGACGACCTGATCGACGCCTACATCGCGCTCAAGCGGGCCGAGATCGAGGCGATCGAAGGCGTCCCCCACCCGGTCGAGTTCCAGCTTTACTATTCAGCCTAGCCCGCGCCGCCGGGCCAGCACCGCCGAACCGGGCAGGCGCTCGGCCACGACGCTGACAGCGGTTGCCTGCCGCGCGCGATGGGCGCAAACTCCAGGTTCGGTGAAGGGAATTGGGAGAGCCTCGACGTGGCCCCCGGAGCGCCCGTCTGAGCCGAGGAAGCCGGCGATGTTCGTCTCGGTCGTCATGCCGGTCTATAATGGCCAGGGCTTCCTGCGCGAGGCGATCGGCAGCGTGCTGGCGCAGACGCACGCCGATTTCGAGCTGGTGGCAATCGACGACGGCTCGACCGACGAGACGCCGGCGATCCTGAAAGAGGCGGCCGCGGCCGATCCGCGGGTCCGGGTGATCACCCAGGCCAACGGCGGCGGCGCGCGGGCGCGCAATCGCGCGTTGCAGGCGGCGCGAGCCGACTGGATCGTCAATCTCGACCACGACGACATCATGCTGCCGAACCGGATCGAGCGCCAACTCGCCTTCATCGCCGCGCATCCCGGGGTCAAGGTGTTCTCCTGCCGCGCCTTCTACGTGAGCGCCGAGGGCAAAATCTTCGGCAAGACCCGGTGCGAGCCGATCACGACGCGCGAGGCGTTCGAGCGCCACGTCGCCGCCAATCGGCCGATCGGCATCAATCACCCGGCAGCGGCGATGCACCGGCCGACGATCGTCGCGGTCGGCGGCTATCGACCCAACTTCGAAGGCGCGGAGGACTTCGACCTCTGGAACCGGGTCGTGGAGCGCGGTCACCTCATCCTGCAGCAGGAGGAGGTGCTGATGAAGTATCGCATCCACGGCAACTCGGTCTCGACCAGACGCACCCGGCACAACTGGCAGCAATGCGATTTTGCCATCGCCTGCATGACGGCGCGCCGCGCCGGGCGTCCCGAGCCGACCAGGGAAGAGCACCTCGCCGACCTGCGCGCCCAGCCGTGGTGGCGCCGGCTGAAGCAAGAACGGCAGCTGCTCGCGCGCGTGAACTATCGGGTCGCCGGCTCCGACATGGCCAGCCGCCGTTGGGGGCGCGCCCTTGGCCACCTGCTGATCGCGGGCGCATCCAGCCCGAGCTACGTCGCGGTCCGGATAGCCAATCAGCTCCTTCTGCCCGGCTGAACACGGACGAGGTCGTGAACGGCCGCCGCCTCGGTGTCGCGCCGGCCGCTACCGCCAGCCAGCTTGACCAGCGCTGCGCCGACAACCCGCTCAGGCGGCGAGTGTGGCCTTGAGGTGCTCGGCCAGGCGCAGCGCCAGCGCGACGATGGTCAGGGTCGGGTTGGCGGTGCCTGCGGTCGCAAACACCGAGCCCCCGGCGATGTAGAAGTTGGCGATGCCATGGATCCGGCAGTCGCGATCGACCACGCCCTGGGTCGGATCGTCCGCCATGCGGGTCGCGCCCATAGGATGGAAGCCGCCCTCGAGCTCGTCCCACCAGGTGTTCGAGGGGTCCTGCAGCCATTCCCGCAACTGGATACGACCGAACCCGGTGCGGCCGAACTCCTGGGCCAGGACCTCGTGCGCTGCGCGCACCGAGTCCTTGTCGTGCTCGCTCAGGCGCCAGTCCAAGCGAATCCGCGGCATGCCCAGAGCGTCGCGCTCGGTGTCGAGCATGACCCGGCTGTCCGGGTTGGGCGCCTGCTCGCAGAAGCTCCACAGCCGGTAGGTGCCGGCGGTCGTGTCGTAGCTGTGCAGGCCAAATCGCTCCAGCACGCCGCCGACCGTGTCCTCGATGTCGAGCAACGCGGTCTTGAGGTCGCCGAGCAGGTCGTCGGGCATCTCGTGACGTTGCAGCGAACTCCAGATGCGGCGAAGGGCGGCGTAGCCCGAGACGCCGACCACGTCGAAGGTCAGGTTGGCGTCATAGTTCAAGAGTTCGTTCGGAGCGCTGGGCTTGCGGGCTGAGATGCATGCAGCCGACCACGCCATGACCCCGGCTCGGCGTCAGTCTGTGATCGTAGTTGTAGAACTGGATCTTGGCCGGATCGACCACCAGCGCCCGCGCCGCGACCACATGCGGATGGTCCATGAAGTAGCGGCCGACGTTGTCGTGGGCGTTGCCGAGCCCGGCGCTCGCCTGACGGTTGGCGGCCAACAGCAGGCGCGGGTTCTCGAGCCCGCCGCAGGCCAGGACGAAGGCCTTGGCGCGCGCCTCGAAGCGCTTGCCGTCCAAAGTCGCGAGCCGCAACGCCCGGACCTCGGAGCCGGCCTCGTTCACCTCGATGTCGACGAGGTTGGCGTGCAGCACCATGTCGAGGTTGTCCGCGCGCTCGAGCTCGGCGCGATAGACCTCGCCGAACCGGGTCGGCGGGCTGTATTGCCAGATAAGGTTCTGGAACCGGTCGGGCGCGAACGGGATCAGGGTCTCGCCCTCGCCGAGCCAGTCCTTGGCCTCGTAGTCCAACGGCCCGAGCTGGCAGAGCTCCTGAGCCTGGCGGTAGAACGGCTCGAGGTCGGCGCGGGTGATCGGCCAGCCGCTGTGGGGCACCCAGTCGCGGGCCTCGAAGTCGATCTCGTCGAAGGGCCGGCAGCGGCCCTCCCAATGGTTGGTGGTGCCGCCGAAGAAGCGCAGCCGGCAGACATCCAGATCGAAATAGCTCACGCCGACGCTCTGACCCTGGTACAGGCCCTGGGTCGCCTCCTCGATCTCGAGCCCGCCGCTCTCCAGGAGGCACACGCGGGCCTTGGCGCCGGCGAACGCGCGCGCGATGCTGATCCCGGCGGCGCCCGCGCCAACGATGCAGAGGTCGCCCTCGAGCACCGTGCCCTCCTCGAGGTCGCGCGCGTCACGCAGGGTCACCAGCCACTCTCCTGGTCGGTCGACGCTAGAAGCCCGGGGGGAGGAAGGTCGATTAAGTCTAGGAACCTGCCCGCCGGGCGCAAGACGGAAATCGGCTCGGGCCGGCATGATCGGGCAGCGGCGATGCCGATGCCGGGGCGCGCCCGGCGGTTGGGCTTGCCCCCGGCGATCAATCGGGTAGAGATCGGGTGTCGGCGGCCACGCGCCGAGAGGGGCACCGGCCGGGCATCGAGGGCGGATCGCGTCGGCGTCGATCGCGGCGCGGGCGAAGCGAAGAGGGCATCATGACCATTCGACGACGCAGTCTGACTACGCCGGCCGCGGGGGTCGCGCTGGCGCTGCTGCTGACGCTTGCCTGGGCCGGTACCGCCCTCGCAGACACGACGCGGATCACCCTCCTCCATACCAACGACGTCTACGAGATCGCCCCGATCGGCGACCAGGGCGGCCTCGCCGAACTCGGCACGCTGCTGAAGCAGGAGCGCGCCCGGAGCGCGCACAGCATCACGACCTTCGGTGGCGATTTGATCTCGCCCTCGGTGCTGTCCGGCCTCACCAAGGGCACCCAGATGATCGACCTGATGAGCCGGCTCGGGGTCGACGTCGCCGTGCTCGGCAACCACGAGTTCGACTTCGGCCCCGAGCTCCTGGCCGAGCGGGTCAAGGCCTCGAGCTTCCCCTGGCTCGGCACCAACGTGCTGGGGCCGGACGGCCAGCCTGCGGCCGGCACGGTCCGGACGCGGATGATCGAGGTCGCCGGCTACAAGATCGGCTTCTTCGGCCTCCTGACGCCCGAGACCGACGTGCTGTCGTCGCCCGGGCCCGAGGTCACCTTCGCGCCGGTCGTCGAGACCGCCGCGGCCGCAGTCGAGGAGCTGCGCGCGGCCGGCGCCGATCTGATCGTGGCGCTGACCCATGAGGATCTCGCCGACGACCGCGAACTGGTCCGCCGCGTCCACGGCATCGACATGATCCTCGGCGGCCACGACCACGATCCGATGACGATCTACGAGGGCGGCACGCTGATCGTCAAAGCCGGCCACGACGCCTACTATCTGGCGGCGATCGACCTGCAGGTCGACCGGGTCGAGAAGCGCGGCAAGCAGGTCGTCGAATGGTTGCCGTCCTGGCGCTATCTGTCGACCGCGGGCGTCGCGCCCGACCCCGAGATCCAGGTGGTGGTCGACCACTACCAGGCCGAGCTCGACCAGGAGCTTGGCCAGCCGGTCGGCACCACCACCGTGCTTCTTGACAGTCGGCGCTCGGCGGTCCGGGTCGCCGAGAGCAACGTCGGCGATCTGATCGCCGATGCGATCCGCACCGGCGTCGGCGCCGAGGTGGCGCTGACCAACGGCGGCGGCATCCGCGGCGATCGCACCTACGACCCGGGCACGGTCCTCACCCGCAAGGACATCCTGACCGAGCTGCCGTTCGGCAACGTCACCATGCTGATCGAGCTCAGCGGCGCCGATCTCCTGGCCGCGCTCGAGAACGGCGTCTCGCAGGTCGAGGACGCGGCCGGCCGCTTCCCCCAGGTCTCCGGCATGACCTTCAGCTACGATCCCGCCAAGCCCGCGGGTCACCGGATCGTCGAGGTCGAGATCGGCGGTGCGCCGCTCGACCCCGGCCGGACCTACAAGGTCGCGACCAACGAGTACATCTTCGGCGGCGGCGACGGGTACGCCGCGCTTAGCCGCGGCAAGCCGCTGATCGACGCCTCGGCCGCGACCCTGATGGCGAACGTGGTCATGGACTACATCGCCAAGCAGGGGAAGATCGCGCCCAAGCTCGAGGGCCGGGTCACCCGGCTGAACTGACCGCCGCCACCGGCGCCGTTTCGTGATGATCGTAGGCGCGGGCCGTTACGATTGCTTGTCTGTTACCATCGGCACTACCACATGGCGTCCCGCAACGAAGCGAAGGACGGGCGATGACGTACTGCCTTGGCTGGAAGACGCCGACCTGCGCTTATCTGGTGGCAGATACGGCGGTGACCTCGGGTCGCGCGCCGAACACACTGCGGTCCAGCTTCGGAGAGCAACACGTATCGGGGGCCACCGAGAACGTCCAGGAAGGAGCGCTAAAGATCATATCCGCGCGAGGCGCCGGCATCACCTTCGCTGGAAACGCCGCCCTGGGTCGCGCGGTCGCTGATACCTTTCGGATGGCATTGTCCGCGGGGCTGGCCCCTTGGCCGGCATTGCAAAGCGCCATTGGGAGCAACATCAGCCGCGGCGATCGGGTCGACTTGAACGTACTCAGTGCGTTTGTAGAGCATGGCGAACCCCACCTTCTGTCTTTCAACCGCGATAATGATCAACGGCTCATAGAGCACGCTCCCGGTGACCTGGTTCAGCTTGGCTCGTTGGTAGGGAAGGCCAACGTCCAATGTCAGATCTCGGACGCATTCATTGGTCGGTTGAAAACGCCAATTCTTGAAGGCTCATCGCTCCTCGCGTGTGCTTTGGGTTTGTGCCAAAGCTATGGAATCCACAACCCACTGCTGGCACACGGTGTCGGAGGTGCTTTCGTCGGTGGCTTTGTGGACACATCAGGTTTCCACTGGCAGCCTGACATCGCATACCTTTTGTTCACTCCTGACGAACCGGACTTCTCCGAACATGATGCGGTATTTCCCTTCGTTCGTGATGATGTTCTCGTCGTAAGATCGCTTCTCGCGGACGGACCGCCGCGCATCTTCATAAACTCCCTTGGCGACCCTCGCGAGACATTACTGAAACGCGCAGAGGAGGTCGATCAACAGTGCCTGGTCGCGCTTCGGGAGTTGCAGTTCGAGTATCTAGTCTGTCTGAACACCAAGATACCGGTCGTCGCTGTTATCGAAATGGGTCGACGCTCCGAGCACCGCGAGATCGTATTGCATCCTTTGTTGCCGCCGTCCGCTGAAGGCAAGGGGCATATGCCCATGTCGATCGGGCCGACCCTCTTTTCTCTCTTGGGGGCTACTTATGCCCAGATGTCAGATCACCCAGATGCTATGCTTGGTGCTATGTTGTTCTACATGAACTACCAGCATCCTTGTTTCGACATCCGTCACATGGGCTTTGATGTTG
This sequence comes from uncultured Alphaproteobacteria bacterium, assembly GCA_963757395.1. GTDB lineage: Bacteria > Pseudomonadota > Alphaproteobacteria > Geminicoccales > Geminicoccaceae > DATAOG01. The sequence continues at coordinate 82,414 of CAVWRK010000011.1, read as the reverse complement.
AATTTTTCGGCGACAATGAGGAGGACATAAAGCTGCCAGAACACACAATTTCTACTTATGAAGCAGCCAAAGATACGGCGCCGATATTTTTTCAAGACCGTGACGACGTTGGGTTCGGCGCAGCCCACTTGATGAAGTGGTATCTGGATAACCAAACGAAAAATATGGAAGATTACATTCCAGGGCACGAGCGGAAACCAGAAGGAAGTACCTTTACTACATCATTCCCCATTGAGTTTGCGGAGGGTTCATTTTACATGAACACGGTAGATGGGCGCCGTGATATAAAAAAGCTGAAGCTTGTTGTTGAGATAACTTGGCTACCCTTGGATGCTTCGCGCCCACGTATCGGCGATCTGTCCGGCTTCGGATGAACACCATGCCCGTCTAGCGGATCATGTCCGAAACCGGACTGCGCCAGCGGCGCTCAGCCGGCACCGACGATGTGCGCGACCACGGTGCTCATCGAGGTGGCGGCGGTCGGCTCGTCGGCGATCACCCGGCCCTGGCGCAGCGCCACGATGCGGTCGGAGATCGTGAACACGTCGGTCAGGCGGTGGCTGATCAGGATCACCGCGATGCCCTGGCGCTTGAGCTCGCGGATCAGGTCGAGCACGTGGTCGACCTCGCGCACTGCAAGTGCTGCGGTCGGCTCGTCCATGATCACGAGCTTGGGCTCGAAGGTCAGCGCGCGGGCGATCGCGACCGACTGCTGCTGGCCGCCCGAGAGCGTCCCGACGAGCTGACGGACGCCTGGAATGCGCGCGCCCAGCCGCTCGATCCTGCGCTGGGCCTCGGCCTCGATCCGGGCGCGGTCGATTGTGCCGAAGGGCAGCCCGAGCACGCTCCGGGTCGGCTCGCGCCCGAGAAAGATGTTCGAGGCGACGTCCTGCGGCAAGCCTAGGTCGGCTGACGGGACCAGCCGTCGAGCTTGGCCATGATCGGGTCGAGCGCCGGTTTCACCACGTCGCCTGCGCCCGCGATCGCCTCCACCCGAGCGATCGCGCTCTGCACCTGCGGCAGCATGCCGGTCACCAGGGCCGCGAGCGTTTTCCTGGCGTCGTCGGGCAACTGCGCGATCTTGGGTTCGAGCTCGTAGAGCCGGGCGTCGATCGCGACCAGCTTGGTCACGGCCGCCTTGGCCGACGCCTGGTCGGTGATGCCGCCAAGCGTGGCGGTGACGCCGTTGACGACGTCGGTGAGCCCCTTGCCGATGTCAGTGTCGCCGACCTCCAAGGTGGCGCTCGAGCTCGCGACGTCCTGGGCGGCCTTGGCCACCTGCTCTGCGGTTGCCTGCATCTTCTTGGCGGCCTCGCGTGCGGCCTGCAGTGCCTCGCTCTCGGCTGCCTTCATGATCGCCTGGGTCCGCTCGTCGGTGGCCGACGGGACCGCCTCGGCGGCACCGTCGGCCGCGGGTGCCGCCGGCCGCACGGTCGCGCCGGTGGCGCTCTCGGCCCCCGGTGCCGCCGGCTGCACCGTCCCGGCAGCGACCGGCGGCCTGCTCTCCGGGCGGAAGTGCTGGTAACCGAGGAAGGCGAGCACCGCGACCACCACGATCCCTATGACCCAACGCATCGGCTTCTCCTGCGCGGTTGGTGAGGCTCGGCTCGTCCAGGTGGCGCTCTTTGACGTCAGAACATGGTCACCTCAGCTGCGGCCGGCAATCCCTTGGTCCGAATGCCGAGCGGCATGCGCCGGCCGCCCCAGCTGCCGGGCCGGGGCTCGAACACGCCGGCGCAGGGCGCGCCACAGATCGCGCAGCGGCCGTCCGGCGTCAGGGCCCAGGCGGTGAGGTCGTACCCCTCGCGCCCGATCAGCGTCGTGCCGCAGGCGTGGCAATACGTGCTCTGGCCCGGCTCGTCGTGGACGTTGCCGGTGTAGACGTAGCGCAGGCCCTCGCGCATGGCGATCGAGCGCGCCCGCGCGAGCGTGCCAGCGGGCGTCCGCGGCTTGTCCAGCATCTTCCAGTCGGGGTGGAAGGCGGTGAAGTGGAGCGGCACGTCCGGCCCGAGGTTGTCCGCGAACCAGGCGCAGAGCGCCTCGATCTCGGCCTCAGAATCGTTCTCGCCCGGGATCAGCAGCGTCGTCACCTCGAGCCAGACGTCGGTCTCGCGCTTGAGATAGAGGAGCGTGTCGAGCACCGGCTGGAGGGCGCCCGTGCAGAGCTTCCTGTAGAAGCCCTCGGTGAACGCCTTCAGGTCGACGTTGGCGGCAGCCATCGGCGCAAACAGGTCGGCGCACGCCTCGGCGCAGACGTAGCCGGCCGTGACCGCGACGTTCTTGAGCCCGCGATCCCGGCAGGCGCGCGCCACGTCGATCGCATACTCCAAAAAAATCACCGGATCGTTGTAGGTGTAGGCGACCGAGCGGCAGCCGGCCTGCACCGCCGCCTCGGCGATCGCCGCGGGCGAGGCGGTCTCCTGCAGGCGGTCGAACGCCCGCGCCTTGGAAATATCCCAGTTCTGGTAGAACTTGCAGGTCAGGTTGCAGCCGGCGGTCCCGAACGAAAGCACCGGCGACCCCGGCAGGAAGTGGTTGAGCGGCTTCTTCTCGATCGGGTCGACGCAAAAGCCGGACGAGCGCCCCCAGGTCGTGAGCAGCAGCTGCTCGCCCCGGCGCCCGCGCACGAAGCACAGGCCGCGCTGGCCGTCGTGCAGCCGACAGGCGCGTGGGCAGACGTCGCACTGGATGCGGCCATCCTCCAGCCGGTGCCAGTGGCGCGCCGGCACGCCTTCAATCCGCTCGGTCTGCATGCCACATTAGGTGGGACTTGGGCCAAATGCGCGCAACCGGGGAGGCGGGTGATGAGCAGGGTCCGGGCGCCCGCCGTGGCCGGCACCTTCTATCCTGCCGATCCGGGCCGGCTGCGCGCGATGATCGAAGGCTTCCTCGCCGCGGCCGGCACGGCCGCCCGGCCTCGGCCCAAGGCGATCATCGCGCCGCATGCCGGCTACGTCGATTCGGGCGCGGTCGCCGGCGCCGCCTTTGCGACCCTCGGCGCCGAGGTGACGCAGATCTGCCGCGCGGTCGTGATCGGCCCGGCGCATTTCGTCCCGATCCGCGGCATCGCCCTGGCTACCGTCGATGCTTTCCGGACGCCGCTTGGCGATGTGCCTCTCGATCGCACCGCGCTCGCGGCGATCCAGGATCTGCCCGAGGTTCAGCTCACCGATGCGCCCCATGCGCCCGACCACGCGCTCGAGGTCGAGCTGCCTTTTCTCCAGATCGCGCTCCATGACTTCGCGCTGGTGCCGCTGCTGGTGGGCGACGCCCGCCCGGACGAGGTCGCCCAAGTCCTGGCGCGGCTCTGGGGTGGTCCGGAAACCCTGATCGTGGTCAGCTCCGACCTTTCCCATTTTCACCCCTACGCGGCCGCGCTGCGCCTCGACGCGGCGACCGCGCGCGCGATCGAGGCCATGGACGAGACCGGCCTCGGGCCGGAGGCCGCCTGCGGCCATCTGCCGATCGCCGGCCTGCTGATCCAGGCCAGGCGGCAGGGCCTCCGGGCCGAGCGCGTGGATCTGCGCAACTCAGGCGACACCGCCGGCTCCAGGGAATCGGTGGTCGGCTATGGCGCCTGGACGTTCCACGGCAGCTGAGTGGAGAAACGCCATGCCCGTCCGCCTGCGCGCCGGCGCCAGCGGCTTTGCCTACAAGCCCTGGAAAGGCCCCTTCTACCCGGCCGACCTGTCCGACAGCCAGATGCTCGCCTTCTATGCCGCCCGCCTGCCCACGGTCGAGATCAACAACACCTTCTACCGCCTGCCCAAGGCGGACGTGCTGACCGGGTGGGCCGAGCAGACCCCGGAAAGCTTCCACTTCGTCCTCAAGGCCTCGCGCCGGATCACCCATATCCAGCGCCTGAAAGACGTGGGCGAGCTGGTCGATTATCTGTTTACGACCGCGGCAAGCCTCGGCGACAAGCTCGGGCCGCTGCTGTTCCAGCTGCCGCCGCACATGAAGAAGGACCTCGACCGGCTGCGCGTTTTCCTCGAACTCGTGCCGCAGCAGAGACGGGTGGCGCTCGAGTTTCGCAACGCCAGCTGGTTCGAGGACGACGTGCTCGAGCTCCTGCATGCCCATGACGCCGCGCTCTGCGTCGCCGAGACCGGCAACGACAAGGACGACGGCAGCGAACCCGTGCCGCTGATCGCGACCGCCTCTTGGGGCTATCTCCGCCTCCGGCGCGACGACTACACCGATGCCGATCTTTGCAGCTGGGCCGGGCGGATCGCCGCCCAATCCTGGTCGGACGCCTACGTCTTCTTCAAGCACGAGGACGAGGGCGCTGCCCCCAAACTGGCCCTGCGGTTGATGGAGCTGGCAACAACGATCATCAACTAAGAATATATTCAACTTTGGACCCCAATCAATTTCAGCTACGATATCCTGGCTCATGTGGCCCAGGAAGTTGGGACCGGGAGGTCGACATCGACAGTGCCTGCCGCCCTGGGCGCTGCTCATTGTCTCGGCGATCATTGCACAGGCTGCCAAGGAATCAGCCATGGGACGCACCGTAGCAAGAATTCACGGAGAGCGGTTTCGAGAATGGATCGGCGCGATCCAGGGCCGGTCGTTCCTGCTGCTCTTGCTCCTCGTGGGCGGCTGCGCGGTGCAGCTGGCGCCCAGCTATGACGAACTCATCAATCAGCGGCTGACCGACCTCAACCAGTCGATCGCGGCGTTTGTTGCCGGCGTGCCCGAGACAGGCTATCCGGCGCGGACCTATCCCGAGCACGCGCAATTCTACGCCGACACCCTCGGCGAGATCGAAGCGCTCAAGGCCCGCGCCGCAGCCCGGCCCGTTCCCGAACCGCTGATCGTCGGCTGGCACGGCGTTAGCAGCGAAGAGAAGAAGGCGGTGCTCGGCGATCAGATCCCGACGGTCGAATCCCTCGACCTCGTCGCCCAATCCATCCAAGACCTGCGCACCTCCAATCAAGGGGCTTCCGGCCTCAGCGCTGCCTTCGCGCGCAACACGGGCAAACAGATTCAGATCGCGCTGAACAATGCCATTACTTACGAGCTGGCGCTCAAGCGCTAGCTCGATGGTGATCAGATGGACAGGCAGGAGGGTGGAACATGGCCGGGATCGATTTGGGCAAGCTGGTCGACGACAGCATCACCGCCGCCAACACCGCGATCGGCGATGACATCACCGAGCCGGAGGGGTTCGCGCGCAGTCAGTTCGAAGCGATCGCGCAGTCGGCGGCCGACATCACCGCCGACCGCCTGGCCGGCAAGCTGAGCGAACAGGAGTTCGAGATCCTGATCAATCGCATCCCCAATCTGGTCAAGAATACCATCAATACGCTCCGCGGTCTGGCCCTGATCACTGTAGAAAAGGCCTGGAACGCCGTCGCCTCGACGGTGCAGGGCGCCATCAGGGGCGCGGTCGCGGGCCTTCTCTGAGCGAAGCGCGACGGCCGCGCGACGGCTACGCCTCGATCCCGGCCATCTGGCAGATCAGGCGCCAGGCGGCCTCGTCGACCGGGCTGACCGAGAGCCGTGACTGGCGGACCAGGGCCAGGTGCTGGAGCTTGGGCTCGGCCTTGATCTGCTGCAGGCTCACCTCGCGCGTGACCGGCCTGACCGGCTTGACGTCGACCAGGACGAAGCTCTTCTTCGGGTCGGCCGGGTCCTCGTAGGCCGGGCGCGCGATCTCCATCACGCCGACCACCGCCGGATCCTGCATCGAGCGGTAGAAGAAGACGCGGTCGGCCTTCTGCATCGCCCGCATGTTGCGCGCCGCCTGATGGTTGTGCACCCCGTCCCAGGTCGCGATGCCGTCCTCGACCAGCTGCGACCAGCTGTAGTCGCCGGGCTCGGTCTTCATCAACCAGTAGGCCATGGCAGAACCTCCCGGCTCAGCTGATCCAGCTGCCGAGCGCGGCCCGCCAGGGCCGGACCTCGACTCGTTCGAACACGCCGTCCCGGTTGAACGGGTCGCCCGCCGCAAAAGCTTCGGCGGCCGCCTGATCGTCGGCTTCGATGATCAGCATGCTGCCCATCGGCTGCCCGCCCGAATTGAGGAAGGCGCCGCCCGCCCTGATTTTTTCCAACTTTCCCTTGAGATACTCGAGATGCGCCGGCCGTTTCTCGACCCGGAGCTGGCCAGCTCCCGGCCGGTCGAACGCGGTCACGACGAACAGCATGGCTTGCCTCCCAGAACGTTTTTCTTCGACCCATCGAACCTAGGAGAAGCTGGCCGAAAGGGGAAGCGAGCCCGAGGCCACCGGCTCAGGCGGCGATCAGCTCGAAGCGGTCGACGTCGACCAGGCCTCTGTCGGTGAGCTTCAGATGCGGGATCACCGGTAGTGGCAGGAAGGCGAGCTGCAGGAACGGTTCTTTGAGCGCGCAGCCCATCGCACGGCTGGCGCTCCGGAGGGTGCGGAGCGCCCTTTGCACCTCCTCGAACGGGCGATCGCTCATCAGGCCTGCGATCGGCAGCGCAAGCTCCGCCCTGACCGTCCCGCCGGCAACCGCGACCGCGCCACCCTGCAGCTCGATCAGCCGGTTGACGGCGAGCGCCATGTCGCCGTCGTCGTCACCGACCACGATGATGTTGTGGCAATCATGGCCGATGCTCGAGGCGAGCGCGCCGTGCATGGCACCGAAGCCCGCAACGAAAGCGCGCCCGACGTTGCCGTTCCTGCCGTGGCGCTCGAGCACCACGAGCTTTAGCACGCCCGCGCCGGGATCGGGCTGGCGGACGCCGTCCCGCCAGGGCAGCGCCATGGTCAGGTGCTCGGTCAGCAAAGAGTTCTCGATGGCGCCGATCACCGGGCCGGAGGGCCCGCTGGCCCGAACCTGAAAGAGGTCGGGGGCGACCGGCGCCCGCTTGATCGAGCCGTAGCCGACCGGGGCCGGATGCGCGCGATCCGCGAAGGCCGCCTCGTCGACCCTGACGCCGCCGCAGATCACGGCTGCCACCGCGCAGCTCTCGAGATCGTCGAGCAGCACGATGTCGGCGCGCTGCCCGGGGGCGACCTGGCCGCGATCGAACAGGCGAAAGGCGCGAGCGGCCGCGAAGCTCGCCGCCCGATAGGCCGCGATCGGCGGCGCGCCGGTGCGGATCGCCTTGCGGATCGCAAAGTCGATATGCCCCTCCTCGGCGATCTCGAGCGGATTGCGATCGTCGGTGCAGAAGGCGAACGAGGGCCAGGTCTGATCGGTCAGCAGCGGTGCCAGCGCCGCCACGTCCTTGGCGATGCTGCCCTCGCGCGCCAGCACCTGCATGCCTTTTTTCAACTTCTCGAGGCCCTCCTCGAGGCTGGTGCTTTCATGATCGGTCCGGATCGCGGCGGCGAGATAGGCGTTCAGCGCGTAGCCCCGGACCAGCGGCGCATGACCGTCGACGTGCCAGCCGTCGAACGCGATGAGCTTTTCCAGAACCGCACCGTCCTTGGCCAGCACGCCCGGAAAGTTCATCAGCTCGGCGAGGCCGAGGACCGCCGGATGGTCGCGGATGGCCACGAGATCGGCCGCGCCGAGCCTGGCGCCCGAGGTCTCGAGCTCGGTCGCCGGCACGCAGGAGCTGAGCTGCACTTTGAGGGTCATGCGCAGCGCCTGGGCGGCCTCGAGGAAGTAGCGGATGCCGGCGAGCCCGAGCACGTTCGCGATCTCATGGGGGTCGCAGATCGCTGTCGTCGTCCCGCGCGCAAGGACGCTGCGCTCGAACTCGGCGGGCGTGACCAGGCTGCTCTCGACGTGGACGTGGCTGTCGATGAAGCCGGGCGCGGCGATCCGGCCGCGGCCATCGATCTCCTGGCGGCCCCGGTAGCCCTCGTAGGTGCCGATGATCGTCTCGCCGCAGATCGCGATGTCGCCCTCATCCAGAGTGCCGGTCGCGACGTTCAGGATGCGCGCACCCTTGATCACCAGGTCGGCCGGCTCCCGCCCCAGCGCCTGATCGATCCGGCGGCCAAGCTCGGCCCTGCTCGTCGCCATGCGCATTCTCCGATCCTGTGGTCGAGCAGCGCATTCTACCTCGTCGCGGCGGCCAGGACCAAGCCGGCGCTGAGGCTTGCACGGCCAGGGGCCGCTCTCTATGGTGGCCGGCGCACGAGGGGAGCTGGAGACGGCTGAGAGGTCCGCGCCCGCGGACGACCCTTGGAACCTGATCCGATTAGCAGCGGCGTAGGGATCGTGCAGCTTGGCCAGAGCGCCTCGAACCTCCTTCGACGTCGAAGTCCGAACGGCCTCGCTCCGCTATGCGGGCGCGCTGCTGTTCGACCGGCTCGACTTCACATTGCCGGCCGGCCAGTGGACCTGCCTCCTGGGCCCGAGCGGGGTCGGCAAGAGCAGCCTTCTACGCCTGATCGCGGGTCTGGTGACGCCCGATGAGGGCGAGGTCCTTTGCGGCGACGGGCAGCCTCTGGCGCCGCGGCTCGCCTGGATGGGCCAGCAGGATAACCTGCTGCCCTGGCTCACCGTGCTGGGCAACGTCATGCTCGGCGCCCGCCTGCGCGGCGAGGCCCCCGACCTCGCCGCAGCGGATGCGCTGCTCGCCCGCGTCGGCCTGACCGGCCAGCGGGACCAGCGGCCGGCGACGCTCTCCGGCGGCCAGCGCCAGCGGGCGGCACTCGCCCGGACGCTGATGGAAGACCGCCCGGTCGTGCTGATGGACGAGCCGTTCTCGGCCCTCGATGCGATCACGCGCACCCGGCTGCAGGCGCTGGCCGCGCGGTTGCTGGCCGGGCGCACCGTGCTCCTGGTCACCCACGACCCGCTGGAAGCGCTCCGGCTCGGCGATCGGATCCACGTCATGGCCGGCCAGCCGGCGCGCCTCGAGCCGCCGATCTGCCCGGCTGGCACGCCGCCCCGGGACCTGCACGACCCCGCGCTCCTGGCCCGCCAGGGCGAGCTTCTGGCCGGCCTCGCCGATGCTCAAGAAGCCGCCGCTTGAGCAACCCGCGCCCGCTCCTGGTGCTGGCCGGCCTGCTGCTGCTCTGGCAGGGGCTGGTCTGGGCCACCGGCGTCCCGCGCTACCTGCTGCCGCCGCCCTGGCTGGTCGGCCAGACGCTCGTGGGCGACGCCCCACTGCTCGCCCACCACGGCGCGATCACGCTGCTCGAGATCCTGCTCGGGCTCGCGGGCGGCATCCTGATCGGCGGCATCAGCGCGCTGTCCATGGCGCTCCTCCCCCCGCTCCAGCCCTGGCTGCTGCCGCTCTTGGTGCTCGGCCAGACGATCCCGGTCTTCGCGCTCGCGCCTCTGCTCGTGCTCTGGTTCGGCTATGGCCTGGCGAGCAAGGTCGTGATGGCCATCCTGATCATCTACTTCCCGGTCGCGGCGGCGCTGTTCGACGGCCTGCGCCGGACCGAGCCCGGCTGGCTGGACCTCGCCCGGACCATGGGAGCCACCCGGTTGCGGATGCTCTTTCTGCTGCGCCTGCCGGCGGCGCTGCCGGCGTTCGGCTCGGGCCTGCGGGTCGCGACCGCGGTCGCCCCGATCGGGGCCGTGGTCGGCGAATGGGTCGGCTCCTCGGCCGGCCTCGGCTATCTGATGCTGCACGCCAATGCGCGCCTCCAGATCGAGCTCATGTTCGCGGCCCTGATCGTGCTGATGGCGATGGCGCTCGTGCTCTACCTGTTGGTCGACCGGCTGCTCGCTCGCCTGATGCCCTGGGCCCCGGAGACCCTGTCCCGGACCGCCAACTGAGATCGGGAGTACGTCCATGCGTCTGATCGCCCTGCTCCTGCTCGGGCTGAGCCTCCCGGGCCCGGCGGTGGCCGCCGATCATCTCACGCTGCTCCTCGACTGGTTCGTCAACCCCGATCACGGCCCGATCCTGGTCGCCGAGCAGCGCGGCTACTTCAAGGCCGCCGGCCTCGAGGTCGAGATCGTGGCGCCCGCCGACCCCAACGACCCGCCGAAGCTGGTCGCGGCCGGCCAGGCCGACATCGGGGTCAGCTACCAGCCGCAGCTGCACATCCAGGTCGATCAGGGGCTGCCGCTGGTCCGGATCGGCACGCTGGTCGCGACGCCCCTCAACTCGCTGCTGGTACTGGCGGACGGCCCGATCCACAAGATCGAGGACCTCAAGGGCCGCAAGGTCGGCTTCTCGGTCGGCGGCTTCGAGGACACGCTGCTGCAGGCGATGCTGGCAAAGCACGGCCTGGCCCTCGATGCGGTCGAGCTGGTCAACGTCAACTTCGCGCTCTCGCCCGCCCTCTTGTCCGGCCAAGTCGACGGCGTGATCGGCGCCTATCGCAATTTCGAGATGAACCAGCTCGCCCTCGAGGGCAAGCCGGGGCGCGCCTTTTTTCCCGAAGAAGAAGGTGTGCCGGCCTACGACGAGCTGATCTTCATCGCCAATCGCGCCAAGCTCGACGATCCGCGCCTCGGCCGTTTCCTGGATGCGGTCGAGCAGGGCGTGCAGTATCTGGTCAACCACCCGGACGAGAGTTTTCAGTTGTTCATCAAGGGCCGCCCGGAGCTCGACGACGAGCTCAACCGGCGCGCCTGGGCGGACACCGTGGCCCGCTTCGCGCTCCGCCCGGCGGCGCTCGACCGCGCCCGCTACGCGCGCTTCGCGGCCTTCCTCGCCGACCAGGGGCTGATCAAGCCGCCACCGCCGGTCGACACCTACGCGGTCGAGCTTGCTCGCTAGCTCCGGACGGCGGCGCTGTCGGGCTCGCTCAGCGCGCTCGCCGATCGGCTCGTGCGCAGCCCCGCCCGCCGTTGCCGATAGCGCATGAACTGCTGGTCGGCGAGCACGCCGATCAGGATCACGCCGCCGATCACCGCGAAGTTCAAGGAGCTCGGGATGCCGAGCAGGTTGACCAGGTTCTGCAGCACCTGGAGCAGGATCGTGCCGAGCACCACGCCGAGCACCGAGCCCTCGCCGCCGCGCAGGCTGCAGCCGCCCAGCACCGCCGCCGCAATGGCGTAGAGCTCATAGAAATTGCCGTGCGAGGCCGGCGAGATCGAGCGCGTGTACATCGCGATGAACACCGCCGCCAAGGCGGTCAGCGCGATGCAGATCACATAGGCGGCGACGATGATCCGTTGCGTGCGGATGCCGGAATAGCGCGCCGCCTCCTCGTTCTTGCCGACCGCGAACAGATAGCGTCCGAAGACGGTGCGGTGCAGCACCAGGGCCATGACCAGCGCGACGGCGACAAAGGCGACGAGGCTGTGGGGCACGTCATAGGTCCGCCCCGTCGTCAGCCATTCCAGCGTCGGAAATTTCACGCCAAAGGCGAAGCCCGCGGTGGCGTCGCGGGTGTAGTAGCGGGCAATGCCGCGGTAGATGAGCAGGCCGCAGAGCGTCACGACGAAGGGCTGCAGGCGCATCCTGGTAACGAGGAAACCATGCACCGCGCCCATCACGACGCCGAGGCCGATCACGAGCGGCAGCGCGAGGCCCCAGTAGACGCCCTGATTGCCGATCAGATCGACGAAGATCACGCCGAGCAGCGCGATCACCGAGCCCACCGACAGCTCGATCCCGCCGGTGATGATCACGAACGCCTCGGCGATCGAGAACAGCCCGAACAGCCCGACCAGATTGGCGGTATTGGAGATGTTGATCGGCGAGAGGAAGCGCGGGTTGATCAGCGCGACGGCGGCGCCGACCACCAGGATGAGGACGAGGAGGCCAAGATCCTTCTTGAACATGGCCCAGGGCCTCAGTGCAGCCGGTTGCCAACCGCGAGCTGCAGCACGTTGCGCTCGCTGAACTCGACGCGCTCCAGAAAGCCGCTGATCGCGCCCTCGTGCATCACCGCGATCCGGTCACTCACCCCGATCACCTCCTCCATGTCGCTCGAGATCATCAGGATCGCGACGCCACGATCGGCCAGCTCGCGCATCAGCTCGTAGATCTCGTTCTTGGCGCCGACGTCGATGCCCCGGGTCGGCTCGTCGAAGATGATCACGCGCGGCTTCATCGACAGCCAGCGCGCCAGCACGACCTTTTGTTGATTGCCGCCGGAGAGCGTGCCGACCTCGGCGGCGACCGAGGTGGCCTTGATGTTCAGTTTCAGCTTTTGTCGTTCGGCGTTTTCGGCCTCCGCCCCGGGGCGAGTGATCGTCGCCCGCGCGTATGAGGCGAGGTCGGGCAGGGAGATGTTCTCGGTCAGCGAGACGTCGAGCAGAAGGCTGGAGCGCTTCCTGTCCTCCGGCACCAGATAGATGCCGCTGTCGATCGCCGCGCGGGGAGAGCGGATCACGATCGGCTCGCCCGCGAGGCGTAACCCGCCGCCCAGCGGAGCATCGATCCCGAAGACCGCCCGCGCCAGCTCGGTCCGGCCGGACCCTACCAGGCCGGCGAGACCGAGGATCTCGCCGCTCCGTATTTCCAGGCTGACCGCCCGATCAGGGTAGCTGGGGGTGCGCAGATCGACGATCTCGAGCGTGCTCGCGCCGGCGGCGGCGGCCGGCTCGATGTAGAGCGACCTCAGATCGCGGCCGATCATCAAGCGGATCATCGCCTCCGGAACGATCCCGGCGCCGTCGAGCTCGCCGACGACCTGGCCGTCGCGCAGGACGACCACGCGGTCGACACAGCCTTCGACCTCGTTCAGGCGATGCGAGATGAAGATCACGCTGACGCCTTGGGCCTTGAGGTCCTGGATCACCCGCAGCAGCCGCCCGGTCTCGGTGATGGTCAGGCTCGAGGTCGGCTCGTCCATGATGACCAGGCGGGCATCGAGCGAGAGCGCCTTGGCGATCTCCAGGAGCTGCCTTTGGGCGAGCGACAGCTCGGAGACCGGAGTATCGGGGCCGAACTCGACGCCCAGCCGGTCGAGCAACGGCTGCACCTTGGCGACCAGGACCCGGCGGTCGATCAGCTTGAGCGGGCCGCCGCGGAGCGGCTCGCGGCCGATGAAGACGTTGGCGGCGACGTCGAGATTGTCGAAGAGGTTGAGCTCCTGGTGGACGAAGGCGATCCCCGCCGCGATCGCGTCGGCGACGCTGAAGGAGCGCCGTTCCCGCCCTTCGATCCGGATCACGCCAGCGGTCGGCTCGACCACACCGCCCAGGACCTTCATCAAGGTCGACTTGCCGGCGCCGTTCTCGCCGATCAGGCCGACCACCTCGCCACGACGGACGGTGAGGCTCACGCGGTCGAGTGCCACCACCCCTGGATAGGTCTTGGTGATCTCGATCAGTTCGAGCAGCGCGTCGGCCATCCAGGGATCATCCGCAGCGGGCGGGCCTAGGGCGATCCCGGCAGACCGATGGAGGAGCCGGCCGGGCCGGCTCCTCGCGGATCGATCTCAGCCGGCGATACGAGCCTTCAGCTCTTTCTCGAAGGCGTCGACATTGGACTGGTCGATGACCTGGCCAGGGATGATGATCAGGCCATCGGCTGGAATGCCGGACTTGTCGCCTTCGAGGTATTGAGCCATCAGCTTCATGCCCTGATGACCCCACTCGTAGGGGTTCTGGACGACCGTGCCGACGATCGAGCCCTCGCGCACGCCGCCGAGCGTGATCGGGTCCTCGTCGAAGCCGATCACCTTGATTTCGCCGAGCTTGCCGGATTCCTTCAGCACCTCGTAGATGCGCGGCGTGTTGTACGAGTAGATGCCGACCATGCAGTCGATGTCGGGATTGGCGGCGAGCGCGTCCTCGACGTTGCGCTTGGCGCGGGTCTGATCGATGTCGTCGCCGCGGACGTCGATCAGGTCGACCTTGGAGCCGGAGATCGCCTCCTTGATCCCCTCGATGCGCTCGCGGGCGTTGTCGGCGCCGGGCAGCCCGACGAAGCCGATGCACTGGCCGCCGTCCGGCAGCGCCTTGAGCATCAGCTGGCCGGCATTTTTGCCGAGCTCGGTGTTCGAGCTGCCGATGTAGGCGATCCGGTTCGACTTCGGCGCGTCGCTGTCGGTCGTGAACAGCGGCACCTGCGCGGCGATCCGGTTGAGCGCCTCGGTCGAGGTCTTGGGATCGACCGCGCTGACCATGATCGCGTCGGCGCCGGCGGCGACCAGATCGTCCATCAACCGCTGCTGGATCGCGGCCGCGGCCTGCTCCGGATATTTGAGCTCCATGTCGTAGTTCGGCAGCTCCTCCTGCGCCTTCTTGACGCCGGCTTCGGCGATCTTCCAGAAGTCGGAAGCGCCGTTCACCACGAACACCAGGGTGGGTTTGTCCGCGGCGAATCCCGGAACCGCCCCCGCCATAGCAAAGACCAGCCCAGCTCCGAGCCAGCAGATGGTTTTCATTGGATCAGCTTCCCTCGATGAACGCCATGGGAGGTCATGCCTCCTTCTTTCGCGACGAGCCGCGTGGCCCGGCTCAGCCATAGCCAGTTTCCGTTGCAGGGTCAACGTGATCGAAGGACCGGCCGGGCAGCGCCCGGCTCCCTTGTCCAGGCCCTAAAAGCGGTCCTCGCGCTTGCGGATCTCGGCGAGCACCTCGGCTGCCGTCACGGACACCCTCGTCGACGGCTGCCGATCTCGTTATCATGCGGTGGCGTGGGTCGGCGGATACCTGATCGGTAAGAGCCCCGGTCCGTCACGCTTGGGGTGCAACTGCATGGTGACGATGCGGGTGGAGCGACGGCTCGCGGCCCTCATGGCAGCGGACATCGTCGGCTATTCGCGCCTCATCGAAGCGGACGAGCGCGGGACTTTGGCCGCGATCAAGGAATTGCGCCGTGCGACCATCGATCCGCTGCTGGCCGAGCACAACGGTCGGATCGTCAAGCTCATGGGCGACGGCGCGATCGTCGAGTTCGCCTCGGTTGTCGATGCGGTCGCCTGCGCGGTCGCGGTGCAGAAGGCCGTCGCGGCCCGGCAGACCGAGGTGCCGCCGGAGCGCCAGATCGTCTTCCGCATCGGGGTCAACCTCGGCGACGTCGTGGTCGAGGGCGACGACCTGCTGGGCGATGGCGTCAACGTCGCGGCCCGCCTGGAGCAGCTCTGCGAGCCAGGTGGGGTGGTGGTGTCCGGCACCGTGCACGACCATCTGCAAGGCAAGCTCGAGTGCAGCTTCGAGGACTCGGGCGAGCAGCAGCTGAAGAACATCGAGCGTCCGGTACGGGTGTACCGGGTGGCTGCCGGCGGCGCGGCCTCGGCGACCGAGCCGGCAGCGGCGCCTGCGCCAGCCCGGCCGGTCGTGGCAGTGCTGCCGCTCGATAACATGAGCGGCGACGCTGAGCAGGCCTATTTCAGCGACGGCATCACCGAGGACATCATCACCGAGCTCGCCCGTTTCCGCGAGCTGCTCGTCATCGCCCGCAACTCGTCCTTCGCCTTCCGCGGGAAGGGCGTGGACGTGCGCGAGGTGGGTCGCGCCCTCGGCGCCGGCTACGTCGTCGAAGGCAGCGTGCGCCGGGCCGCGAACCGGATCCGGATCACCGCCCAGCTGGTCGACACGAGGACCGGCACGCACCTCTGGGCGGACCGTTACGACCGCCCTCTCGAGGACGTATTCGCCATTCAGGACGAGATCGCGCGCGGGATCGTCGCGACCGTCGCCGCCCGCGTGCTGGAGGACAGCGAGGCCGCCGCGCGGCGCAGGCCGCCACGCGATCTGCGCGCCTACGACCTGTTACTGCAGGGCCGGCGCCTGTCGGACATGTACACGCCGGGCGCGCAGGCACAAGCAAGAGCGTTCTTCGAGCGTGCGCGAGAGCTTGATCCGACCCTTGCCCGTGCCTACACGGGTCTTGCCTTCAACCACCTCAACCGTGCCGCTGATGACGGGATCGGGGTGCCACGTGGCGAGGATGCCGACCGCATCGAGGCGCTGCGCTTGGCCGAGCGCGCCCTGGCTTTGGATCCAAACGATCCGCGGGTCCACGAGACCCTGGGTTACATGTACATGACGTGGCGTGACTTCGACCGCGCCGGGCGCCACCTCGACCTGGCACACAGCATGAATCCGAACGACGCGACGATCCAGATCTCCTGGGCGTGGGCCCAGGCCTGTCTGGGCGCGCCCGAGCGCGGGCTGCCGGCAGCCGAATTGGCCATGCGCCTGAACCCCCGGCACCCACGCTACTACCAGCACTACCTGTCGCGGATCCTGTTCCTCGCCCGGCGCCATGACGAGGCGGCGGCACTTCTCGAGCAGATCACCGCCGAGGCACCCACCCAGCATCCGCGGGATGTTGGCTGGCGAGCCGCGGCCTGCGGCCACCTGGGACGGACGGCGGACGCCCGACGATGCGCCGGCTGGTTCCTCGAGGCAGTCCGCGCCCTTTGGCGCGGCGACCCTGCGGCCGGTCCGGCCGAGTACGTCGACTGGCTGGTCGACATCTCCTACCTGCGGCGCGAGGCGGACGAAGCGCACCTCCGCGAGGGACTGGAGCTCGCGGGCCTGCCGCCGTCGAGGGGGGGCGCAGGCGCACCTTCTCCCTAGGCACGACCCACGAAGCCCCGTCAGAACCGGTCCTTGCGCTTGCGGATCTCGGCGAAGACCTCGGCGTCGCTGGCGTTCGGCATGCCGAGCCGGGCGCGGATCGCCGGGTCGTGGGGGCGGAGAAAGGGGTTGGCCGCGCGCTCGGCGCCGAGCCGGGTCGGCACGGTCGGCTGGCCCGCCGCCCGCTGGCGATCGGCCTCCGCGGCGCGCGCCTTGAGGGCCGGATTGTCCGGGTCGACCGTGAGGGCAAAGCGCGCGTTCGCCTGGGTGTACTCATGGGCGCAGTAGACCAGAGCGTCGTCCGGCAGTTTTCCGAACTTGGAAAGCGAGTTCCACATCTGGTCGAACTGGCCCTCGATCACCCGCCCGCAGCCGAGCGAGAACAGCGTGTCGGCGCAGAACAACGCCTTGGCGCCGGCGAACCAGTAGCTGATGTGCTGGGAGGTGTGGCCCGGCGTCTCGAAGACCTCCGCCTCGGCCTCGCCGAGCTGGAAGCGGTCGCCCTCGACCAAGCCGAGATCGATGCCGGGGATCCGAGCTGCGTCCTTCTTCGCGCCCACGATCTGGCAGCCGGTCGCTTCTTTGATCTCCAGATTGCCGCCGGTGTGGTCGGCGTGATGATGGGTGATCAGGATCCAGTCCAGAGTCCAATCCCTCCGCTGCAGCCGCTCGAGCACGGGCGCCGCCACCGCCGGGTCGACCACGCCCGTGACCCCGGCCGCCGGCTCGTGGACCAGATAGACGTAGTTATCGCTGAGGACTGGAATCTGCTCAATTTGGAGTTGCGTCATCGCCGCGTTGCCCCCACCTTTCGCGCCGCCGTCGGTTCACAAACGCGGGCCCAGGCCTTATGTGAGTAGGGCAGCCCGGGCCGTGTAGGTGCAGTGCACCACCCGGCCGAAGCGGACTGCCCAAACGGATCGGCCAGAGCATGCGCCCGGACATCGACGACCTGCAAGCATTTTACGGTTCCCGCCAGGGCCAGCTCGTGCGCCGCCTGGTCGGGCGCCAAGTCCGCTTGATCTGGCCGGACCTGACCGGTGCGCGCCTGCTCGGGATCGGCTATGCGGTGCCGTTTCTCGCCCCGCTCACCGAGGCCGCGGAGCGGGTCTGCGTGGTCATGCCGCCGGCCCAGGGGGTGGTCCGCTGGCCGCTGGACCGGCCCAATCAGGTGGTGCTCGCCGCCGACGACGAGCTGCCGCTCGCCGACCGGAGCATCGATCGCGTGCTCATGGTCCATGCCCTCGAGGCCACCGAGCAGTCGCAGCGGCTGTTGCGCGAGGTCTGGCGCGTGCTCGCCGACGGCGGCCAGGCGCTGATCGTGGTGCCCAACCGGCGCGGCCTCTGGTGCCTGAGCGACACGACGCCGTTCGGCCATGGCCGGCCGTTCAGCGTCGCCCAGCTCAAGCAGGCGCTGCGCGGCAACCTGTTCACCCCCAGACGCACCGGGCGCGCCCTGTTCGTGCCGCCCAGCCGGTCGCGCGTGCTGCTGCGCACCGCCATCGTCTGGGAGCGGATCGGCTTGCGCTGGGCCAAGACCTTCGCCGGCGTCCTCCTGATGGCCGCCGAGAAGCAGATCTACGCGGTGCCGGCGGAGCCGGCCTTCAAGCGCGCCCGGGTGCCCGCCTATGTGCCGGTGCCGCGGGTTCTGGCGGCCGCCGAACGGGTCGCCGCAACGCCGCGCGCGCCGGCCGGGCGCCCGACGGCCCCGGTCGGCTCAGCACGAACAGCGCCTGCTCGCTGAGCAGGTTGCCGAGCCAGCGGCTGCTCGCCAGCCGGCTCGGCCGGCCGTCGGCCGCGAGGCAGCTGCGCTGCTCGATCCGCAAGCCCAGCTCGGCGCACAAGCGCTCGAAGTCCGCCAGCGTGCAGGGATGAATGTTGGCGGTGCTGTGCCAGGGCTCCGGCAGGCAGCGGGCCATCGGCATCCGGCCGTGGCGCAACAGATACCAGCGCGCCCGCCAGTGGGCATAGTTGGTGAACGAGACGATGCCGTAGCGGCCGATCCGCAGCAGGTTCTCCAGGACCTGGCGTGGATGGCGCATCGCCTGAACGGTCTGCGACAGGATCACGTAGTCGAACGAGCCGTCGGGGTAGATCGCGAGATCGGTATCGCCGTCGCCCTGGACCACGGCCAGCCCCTGGCTGACGCAGTCGTGCACGCCCTCCTGGCTGAGCTCGATGCCGCGCGCGTCGACCTGTTTGGTGCGGGCGAGATAGGCGAGCAGCGCACCGTCGGCGCAGCCGACGTCGAGCACCCGTGTATGCGGCTCGATCAGATCCGCGATCAGGCGCAGATCCTGACGCAGTCCGTTGACCGGAATCGCGGCGCTTCTCGGCGCTGTGCTGGTCGCGACCCGCTCCGTACTCGAGACTGCCATCTCAGCGCAGGCCGCATTGCGCCGCGGCGCCATCGAGGAATCCCGAGAGCACCCGGTGAAACTCGGGCTCGTCGAGCAGGAAGGAGTCGTGGCCGCGATCGGTCTCGATCTCGCAGAACGAGACGTTGGCCGCGACCGCGGTCAGCGCCCGCACCAGCTCCCGGCTCTCGGGCGTCGGGAACAGCCAGTCGGAGCTGAACGAGATCACGCAAAAACGGGTCGCACAGCCGCGGAAGGCATTGGCCAGCACACCGTCGTAGGACGCCGCGAGGTCGAAATAGTCCATCGCGCGGGTGATGTAGAGGTAGGAGTTGGCATCGAACCGGTCGACGAAGGTGATGCCCTGATGCCGGAGGTAGCTCTCGACCTGGAAGTCGGCCTCGAAGCCGTAGCTGATCCCGGCCCGGTCCTGCAGCTGGCGGCCGAACTTGCGATGCAGCGCCGCCTCGCTGAGGTAGGTGATGTGGGCGGCCATGCGCGCGACCGACAGGCCGCGGGTCGGCCGCTTGCCGGTGCGCAGATAGTTGCCGCCCTGCCAGTCGGGATCGGCCATGATCGCCTGCCGGCCGACCTCGTGGAAGGCGATGTTCTGCGCCGAGTGGCGCGCCGCCGACGCGATCGGCACCGCGCTGAACACGCGCTTCGGGTAGCGCGCGGCCCATTCCAGCACCTGCATGCCGCCCATCGAGCCGCCGAGCACGCAGAACAGCCGCTCGATGCCGAGCTCGTCCAGCAACCGGGCCTGGACCCGGACCATGTCGCCGACCGTGATCACCGGGAAGCTCAGGCCGTAGGGCCGGCCGGTCGCCGGGTCGATCTCGACCGGTCCGGTCGTGCCCATGCAGCCACCGAGGACATTGGCGCAGATCACGAAGTAGCGCTCGGTGTCGAGCGGCCGGCCAGGCCCGATCATCAGCTGCCACCAGCCGTCCTTGCCGGTGATCGGGTGCGGCTCGGCCGCGAACTGATCGCCGGTGAGCGCGTGGCAGACCAGAATCGCGTTGGTGCGCGCCGGGTTCAGGCGGCCGTAGGTCTGATAGGCGACCGTGATCGGGCCGAGCGTCGCCCCCGAGTTCGAGCCGGAACGGCTCGGTCGTCGCCAGCTGGACCCGAAACCCGGGCAGGTGGCCCGTGTTCAGCTCGAGGACCGAGAGCGGCTGCACCATCGGCGGCGGTTCATCGGCTGGGGTGAGAAGCACATCGCGAACAGTCCATCAGGGGATAGTTGGCGGGCGAGCGGCGGCAAAGTCAATGCGGCTTTACTTCTCAGCCGCCGCCGGACTACTCTCTGGCCGAATTGGGCGCAAGTTCTCTGGGCTTCGATGGAAGCGGTGGCTCCTCCTCTCGACGACCTTCGGGCCGAAGTCGACCGGATCGATCAGGCCATCCTCGAGCTGCTGGTCGAGCGTACCGACGTCGTGCGCGAGATCGGCAGGGTCAAGGCGGACCGCCTGAACGACCGGCTCGCGGTCCGGCCGGCGCGCGAGGCGGTGATCCTGCGCCGCCTGGTGGCGCTGGCGGGCGAGCGCTTTCCGCGCGCGGTCCTGGTGCGCATGTGGCGCGAGCTGCTGGCGGCGACCACCCGCCTGCAGACCCCGATGTCGGTGTCGGTGTTCGGGGCGCAGCAGGGCTTCGCCATCTGGGATCTGGCGCGCGGCCACTTCGGCTCGGTGACCCCGATGGTCCGGGTCGAGAGCGCGAGCCAGGCGCTGCGCTCGGTCGGCGACGGCAGCGCCACGGTCGCGGTCCTGCCGCTGCCGAACGACGACGAGCCCTGGTGGCTGGGGCTGATTTCCGATCACCACGACCGCCTGCGGGTGTTCGCCCGCCTGCCGTTCGTCGCCGGCAGCGCCAGCGACGGGGAGGAGACGCGCGCGCTGGCCCTCGGCCGGCTCGAGCCGGAGCCGAGCGGCGACGACCTGACCCTGCTCGCGATCGAGGCGGAGGCCGGCGTCTCGCGCGGCCGGCTCAAGGATCTGCTGCTGGCGGCCGGGCTGCCGCCGGTCTGGCTCGCCGCCTGGCGCTGCCCCGAGCCGCCCCAGACGGTGCATCTGGTCGAGGTCGGCGGCTTCATCAGCGTCGGCGACGAGCAGGTCGCCGAGGTCCTGGGCGCGGCCCGCGGCGAGGTCTTGCGGATCGTGCCGGTCGGCGGCTACCCTCGACCGCTGCCGCCCGCTTGAGCGACGCGCCGGCCGCGGCGCCGCTGCAACCCGTGAGCGCCTCCTCCAACCGTCAGCGCGGAACCCGACAGATGGCCAGCCTCCGGCCACGCCCCGGCATCCTGGAAATCGAGCCCTACGTCGGTGGCCGCTCCGAGATCGCGGGCCTGGCCCGGGTGGTCAAGCTGTCCGCCAACGAGTTGGCGATCGGGCCGAGCCCGAAGGCGATCGCCGCCTGTCAGGCGGTCGCCCAGACCATCCACCGCTACCCGGACGGCGATGTCGCGGCGTTGCGCGCGGCGATCGGCCGGCGCTTCCAGCTCGACCCGGCGCAGATCCTGTGCGGCGCCGGCTCGGACGAGCTGATCCAGCTCTTGATGCGCGCCTACGCCGGGCCGGGCGACGAGGTGCTGTACAGCGCGCACGGCTTCCTGATGTACAAGCTCAGCGCGCTTGGCGTCGGCGCGGCACCGGTCGCAGCGCCCGAGCGCGAGCTCACGACCGACGTCGACGCGCTGCTCGCCGGTCTCACCAGCCGCACCCGGATGGTCTTCATCGCCAACCCGAACAACCCGACCGGCAGCTATCTCCCGGCCGACGAGCTCGCCCGGCTGCA
This sequence comes from uncultured Alphaproteobacteria bacterium, assembly GCA_963757395.1. GTDB lineage: Bacteria > Pseudomonadota > Alphaproteobacteria > Geminicoccales > Geminicoccaceae > DATAOG01. Next base: position 60,938 of record CAVWRK010000011.1, on the reverse strand, counting down.
CGCCGGCCTGCCCGAGGACGTGCTGCTGGTGATCGATGCCGCCTACGCCGAATACGTCCGGCGCAACGACTACACGGCCGGCATCGAGTTGGTCGATCGGAGCGCCAACGTCGTGATGACCCGGACCTTCTCCAAGCTGTTCGGTCTGGCGGCACTTCGGCTCGGGTGGCTGTACGCGCCGCCGCAGGTGATCGACGTCCTGCAGCGCCTGCGCGGGCCGTTCAACGTCAACACGCCGGCCCAGGCCGCGGGCGTCGCCGCGCTCGAGGACCAGGACCATCAGGAGCGCTCGCGCGCCCACAACGACCGCTGGCTGCCCTGGCTCGCCGACGCCCTGGCCGGGCTCGGCCTCAAGGTGCACCCGAGCATCGCCAACTTCGTCCTGGTCGAGTTCGCTTCCGACGGTCCGAGAAGCGCTGCCGCCGCCAGCGCCTGGCTCGAGCAGCAGGGCATCATCGCTCGCCCGATGGGCGCCTACGGCCTGCCTCAGTGCCTCCGCCTCTCGGTCGGGCTCGAGGCGGAGAACCGGGCCGTGGCCCTCGCGCTCCGCGAGTTCGTGACGTGACCGCGGCCGGCAAGCCGCCCCGGTTCGAGCGGGTCGCGCTGATCGGCATCGGGCTGATCAACGGCTCGCTCGCGCTGAATTTGCGCGCGGCCGGGATCGCCGGCGAGATCGTCGCCTGCGCGCGCACCGAGGCGACCCTCGAGAAGGCGCGCGCACTCGGTCTGGCCGACCGCACCACGACCGCGCCGGAAGAAGCGGTCGCGGGCTGTGAGCTGGTCGTGCTCGGCACGCCGCCCGGCGCCGCCGGGCCGGTCGCCAAGGCGATGGCGCCCGGTCTGGCGCCGGGTGCGATCGTGACCGACGTCAGCTCGCTCAAGGCCGAGGTGATCCGCACCGTGGTCCCGCATCTGCCCGAGCCCGAGCGCTTCGTCGGCGCCCATCCGGTCGCCGGCACCGAGCATTCCGGCCCCGAGGCCGCGTTCCTCAGCCTGTTCCGCAACCGCCACTGCATCCTGACCCCGATCGAGGATACCGACCCTGAGGCGGTGCGCGCGGTCGCCGGCATGTGGCGCGCCGCCGGCTGCATGATCGAGACCATGACGCCCGAGCACCACGACCGGGTGCTGGCGATCACCTCGCATCTGCCGCATCTGATCGCCTACACGATCGTCGGCACGGTCGCCGACCTCGAGGACCACCTGCAGTCGGAGGTGCTGCGCTACGCCGCCGGCGGCTTCACCGACTTCACCCGGATCGCGGCCTCGGACCCGGTGATGTGGCGGGACGTTTTTTTGCACAACCGCGAGGCCGTGCTCGAGATGCTCGGCCGCTTCACCGAGGACCTGGCGGCGCTGCAGCGGGCGATCCGCTGGGGCGAGGGCGACAAGCTCCACGACCTGTTCGCGCGCACCCGCGCGATCCGTCGGGGCGTGATCGCGGCCGGCCAGGCCTACGACCGCCAGGTGTTGACCGAGGCGATGCGCGAGGGAGGCGCCGATGACCCGGATCAACGCCGAGATCCGTAGCTATTTCGCGACCCCGGTGGTGGTCGCGACGCTGCCCGACGCCGAGGCGCTCAACCTCGAGCTCGAGCGCATCATTCTCGAGCACGAGCGCCAGGCAGAGAGTGTCCACCACAGCAACCTCGGCGGCTGGCAGTCGAGCTGGGACTTCGAGGCCTGGGGCGGTGCCCCGGCCCGGCGGCTGCTCGACGGCGCCCGCGAGCTCGCCACGCGGATGACCTCGGATCGGGCCGGCCGGCCGGTGCGGATCGCCTGGAAGAGCAACGCCTGGGCGAACGTCAATCGCAAGGGCCACGGCAACGAGTTCCACACCCATCCAGGCGCCTATTGGTCGGGCACCTACTACGTCGACGACGGCGGCATCGCCGATGATCATGCCCTCGGCGGAGAGTTCGAGATCCAGGACCCGCGCGGCGTTGCGCCGGCGATGTACGCGCCGCACCTCGGGTTCGCGATGCCCGGCGGCCAGTCGGCCGGCGCCAGCGAGCTGATCGTCCCCAAGAGCGGCCAGCTCGTCCTGTTCCCGTCCTGGCTCCAGCATGCGGTCCGGCCCTACCAGGGCGATCGCACGCGGATCTCGGTCGCCTTCAATTTCAGCGTCTGAGTGCCGTGCCCACGACCAGGGTCTGGATCTTCGCCTACGGCTCGCTGATGTGGCGGCCCGGTTTCGAGCATGAGGAGATCTGCGACGCCTGGCTGCACGGCTATCACCGGAGCCTCTGCGTCTATTCCTGGGTGCACCGGGGCACGCGCGAGCGGCCGGGCCTCGTGCTCGGGCTGGACCTCGGCGGCTCCTGCCGCGGCCGCGCGCTGGCGATCGCGCCGGACCGGGAGACGGACGTGCTCCGCTACCTCGACGCCCGCGAGCTGGTGACCAACGTCTATCGGCGCAAGCGCTTGCAGGTGACCACCGCCGCAGGCCGCCTGCCCGCCTGGTGCTACATCGTCCGCCGCGAGCACGAGCAATATGCCGGCAAGCTCGATACCGCGCGCGTGCTCGAGCTGGTCCGGCACGGCATCGGCCAGTCCGGAACCTGCCCCGACTACCTGGTCAGCACCGTCGCCCACCTCGAGGAGCTGGGCATCCTCGACGGGCCGCTGCACGCGCTCGCCAAGGAGCTGACCCGCACGCCACAGTGACCCAGGCCCACCCGCGATGCCAGCGGTTCTCCCCTCGCGATGCCGGCGCGCTTGGGCTACAGTCCGCGGCGACCGTGGGCGACGATCCGCGGTCGGTCGAATCACCAAGCACAAGGGAGGTCACGTGATGGGCAACCATCCTCGACAGGGCCGTCATGCGCCGCGGCTGGCGCTGATCCTCGGGGCCGCAGCAGCACTGGGCGCCTCGGCGGCCCGGGCGGACAGCTTCACGATGGGCTATTCGGTCGGTTTCCTGACCGACCCGTTCCAGGCGATCCAGGTCGACCTGACCATGGCCGCGGCCAAGGCGGCGGGGCTCCAGACCCTGCCGGTGGCCAACGCCAACGGCGATGCCGGCAAGCAGATCACCGACTTCCACAACCTGATCGCCCAGGGCGCCCAGGGCATCATCGTGGTGCCGACCGACAGCGACGCGATCGTGCCGGCGCTGAACTACGCCGCCGATCAGAACGTCCCGGTGGTCGCGATCGACATCGGGCCGGCGGGCGGCAAGGCGGCGATGATCGTGCGCGCCGACAACATCCGCATGGGCGCCGACGCCTGCCAGGAGATGGGCAAGGCGCTCGGCGGCAAGGGCACTGTGCTGTCGATGATGGGCGACCAGGCGACCACCAACGGCCGCGACCGCACCAGCGGCTTCGACGCCTGCATGAAGGAGAGCTTCCCGGACATCAAGGTGATCGAGCAGCCGACCTACTGGAAGACCGACCGCGCCACCTCGGTCGCGCAGACCGTCGTGACCTCGACTCCGGATCTCGGCGGCATCTACATGCAGAGCGACGCGGTGATGCTGGCGGGCGTGCTCAGCGTGCTCGAGAGCGCCGGCGAGCTGAAGGCGGTCGGCGAGCCCGGGCACCTCTTCCTGATCACCATCGACGGCACGCCGTTCGCGCTCAAGAAGATCCGCGAAGGCTGGCTGGATGCGGCGATCTCGCAGCCGCTCAACCTCTACGTGAAGTATGGCCTCGCCTATCTGCAGGACGCGGTCGCCGGCAAGTCCTTCCCGCCCGGACCGACCGATCACGACAGCCGGATCGAGGCGCTCAACGGCAACCCGATGGACCTGCTGCCGGCGCCGGTGGTCACCAAGGCGAACGTCGATGACGACGCGCTCTGGGGCAATCAGGTCAAATAGCAACGATGGCAGCGGGGCCGAGCGGCGCCGGAGCGCCGGCAGCGGCGACCTCTGAGACCGGCGGCGCGGCCATGGCCGCGCCGCCGGTCGCCGAGGCGATCGCGGTGTCCAAGCGCTTCGGCGCGAGCCAGGCGCTGGACGCCGTCTCGATGGTCGTCCCGGCCGGCGATTCGCGCGCCCTGGTCGGCCGCAACGGCGCCGGCAAGTCGACGCTGGTCGGCGTGCTGACCGGCCTCTTGGCGGCGGATGCCGGCCAGGTGCGCCTCGCCGGCGAGCCGGCGCCCGGTCTCGCCGACCGCCAGCGATGGCGCGAGCGGGTTGCCTGCGTCTACCAGAAGTCGACCGTGATCCCGGCGCTCACGGTCGCCGAGAACCTGTTCCTCAACGCGCATCCGACCTTCGCGGGCGGCCTGGTCGCCTGGCCGGCGCTGCGCCGCCGGGCCGAGCAGCGTGCTCGAGGACTGGGGGCTCGAGGTCGATGTCGACCTCGACGCCGAGCGTCTCACGGTCGAGCAGCGGCAGATCGTCGAGATCGCCCGCGCGCTGCTCCAGGGCACCCGCTTCATCATCCTCGACGAGCCGACCGCCCAGCTCGAGGGCCGCGAGGTCGCCCGCCTGTTCGAGCGCATCGTCCGCCTGCAGGAGGGCGGCGTCACCTTCCTCTACATCTCGCACCATCTCGAGGAGATCTACGAGGTCTGCCGCAGCGTCACCGTGCTGCGCGACGGCAAGGTGGTCGCCAACGCGCCGCTCGACGACGATGCCCAAGGAGCGCGTGGTCGCCGCCATGGTCGGCGATGCGGTCGCGGGGTGCTGCCGGACGGAGCCGCCGGCAAGCGCCGGCAGCGGCGCAACGTGCCGCCTGCCTCGAGGTGCGCGGGCTCTGCATCGAGGGCGCTGCCCTGCGACTTGAGCTTCGCGGTCGCCGCGGGCGAGAGCGTCGGCCTCGCCGGGCTCGCGGGCTCCGGCAAGGAGGAGGTCGGCGATGCCATCGCCGGCCTCGTGACGCCCGTCTGCCGGCGAGATCCGCGTCGCCGGCACGCCGCTGCGTCCGGGCCTGGTCGCCGATGCGCGCCGCAAGGGCGTCGGCTACGTGCCGCGCGACCGCCACCGGCGCGGCATCGTGCCCCAGCTGTCGCTCGCCGAGAACCTGACGCTGACCATCCCCGAGCGGCTCGGGCCCGGCAGGCCTCGTCCGGCCGGCGGTGCGCGATCGCGAGGCGGCCCGCCTGGTGCGCTCGCTCGAGATCGTGGCCGCCTCGACCGAGCAGGAGGTCGCCGAGCTCAGCGGCGGCAATCAGCAAAAGGCGGTGATGGGCCGGGCGCTCGCCTCCGCGCCCAAGGTGCTGGTGGTCGAGCATCCGACCCAGGGCGTCGACATCGCCTCCAAGGAGGCGCTGTTCGGGATCCTCGAGCAGGCGCGCGCGGCCGGCGCCGGCGTGCTGATCGTCTCCGACGATCTCGACGAACTGGTCGGCTGCGACCGGGTTCTGGTGATCTTCCGCGGCAAGCTGGTGGCCGAGTTCGGCGCCGACTGGCAGGACCACGAGCTGGTGGCGGCAATCGAGGGAGTGGAACGTGACGGCTGAGGCAGCGGGCATCAAGACCAGGAGCGGGCATGGGTGCCGAGCTGCGCAAGCGCGCGTCCGCATTCCGCTTTCGCGAGCTCACCCTCCTGCCCGCGATCGGGCTCGCGATCATCGCCGGCGCGCTGGTCAGCGATGCTTTCCTCACCACCAACAATTTCCTCAACATCCTCCAGCAGTCGTCGGAGCTTTCGGTCCTGGTGATCGCGGAATCGCTGATCCTGATCGCCGGCAAGTTCGACCTGTCGCTGGAATCGACGGTCGGCCTGCCGCCGATGCTGGCCGCCTGGCTGATCGTCAGCGACACGACCTTCGGCGGCTCCGGCATCGGGCTGAACGTCTGGCTCGCGATCCTGGTACTGTTCGCGAGCGGCGCGCTGATCGGCGCGATCAACGGCTTCCTCGTGGTCCGGCTGCGGCTCAACGCCTTCATCGTGACGCTGGCGATGCTGATCCTTCTGCGCGGCGTCACGCTTGGCATCACCAACGGCAAGACCCTGTTCGACCTGCCGCGGGCGTTCCTCTATCTCGGCCATGGCAAGTGGGTGGGCGTGCCGGTCTCGATCTGGATCGCGGCCATCCTCTACCTCGCTGGTCGGCCTGTTCCTGCGCTACCACCGCATCGGCCGCGCGATCTACGCGATCGGCGGCAATCCCGAGGCGGCGCGCGCCGCCGGCATCCGGGTCGAGCGCATCACCTTCGGCCTCTACGTCGCGGGCGGCCTGCTCGCCGCGCTCGCCGGGCTGATGCTGACCGGCCGGATCGCCTCGGTGGTCGCGAGCCAGGGCCAGAACATGATCTTCTACGTGTTCGCCGCCGCGGTGATCGGCGGCATCAGCCTGAACGGCGGCCGCGGCCGCCTGCTGGGCGCGCTGACCGGGGTCCTGCTTGCTCGGCATCCTGCAGAACGTGCTGACCCTCTCGCAGATCGCGGCCTTCTGGATCGATGCCGCCTATGGCCTCATCATCCTGATCGCGCTGATCCTCGCCCGGGTCACCGGCGGCGCCGCCCGCGAAACCTGAACATCACCAGGGGAGAGACCATGGCAGCGCGAGCGCTGATCGTCGGCGTCACCGGCATGGCCGGGCGCAATCTGGCCGAGCATCTGCTGGCCGCCGGCGGCTGGACCGTGCAGGGGATCGCCCGCCATCCGGAGCTGGCGCCCGCGGGCGTTCAGACGATCGCCCTCGATCTCCGGGATGCCGCCGCGGTGCGCGCGGCGCTCGCCGGCGCCACGCCCAGCCATCTGTTCATCACCACCTGGCTCCGCCAGCCGACCGAGACCGAAAACTGCGCGGTCAACGGCGCCATGGTCAAAAATCTGCTCGACGGCCTCGCGGACGCCCGGGATCTCGCCCACGTCGCCCTGGTCACCGGGCTCAAGCACTATCTCGGCCCCTTCGAGCATTTCGCCCGCAACCGGCCCGAGACCCCGCTGCGCGAGGAGCAGCCCCGGGTGCCGCTCGAGAATTTTTATTACGTTCAGGAGGATCTGGTGCTGGCGGCGGCGCGCCAACGCGGCTTCTCCTGGAGCGTGCACCGGCCGCACACGCTGATCGGCTACGCGCTCGGCAACGCCATGAACATGGGCTCGACGCTCGCGGTCTACGCCGCGATCTGCAAGGAGACCGGCCGGCCGTTCGTGTTCCCGGGCTCGCCGCAGCAATATGAGGGCGTCAGCGACGTGACCGACGCCCGCCTGCTCGCGCGCCATCTCACCTGGGCGGCGACCACGCCCGCTGCCCAAAACCTCGCCTTCAACGTCGTCAACGGCGAGGTCTTTCGGTGGCGCTGGCTCTGGCCGCGGCTCGCCGACCTCTACGGTATCGAGGCCGCCCCCTATCCCGGCGAGGCGACCTCGCTCGTGGAGCAGATGCAGGACGCGGCGCCGGTCTGGCAGCGGATCGTCGAGCGCCACGGCCTCCAGCCGAGCCCGGTCGAGCGCCTCGCCTCCTGGTGGCACTCGGACGCCGACCTCGGCCGCCCGATCGAGTGCTTCACCGACATGACCCGGAGCCGTCTGCTCGGGTTTGCCGACTATCAGGCGAGCCTGAGCTCGTTCGGGGACGTCTACCAGCGCCTGCAGGCGGAGCGCCTCGTCCCCTGATCTTCAGGCGCTCGCGGCCAGCGCGCCCTCGACCTGGGCGGCCGTCGGCCCGTCGCCCGCGATCGTGGTCCGGCGCATGTCGCGCACTTCCTCCGCCTTATAGCGGCGCGCCCGGTGCATGGTCTGGCGGTTGTCCCAGATCACGAGGTCATGCTGCCGCCAGCGATGGGCGTGGACGAACTCGCGCTGGGTGCTGTGCTCGACCAGATCGCGTAGCAGCGCGCGCGCCTCGGGCATCGGCCAACCGACGATCGTGCCGGCGTGCGAGGCGAGGAACAGCGACTTGCGGCCGGTCGCCGGACGGCTGCGTACCAGACGCTGACGCACCGGCGCGAAGGTCTTCTTTTCCTCCGGCGTGAAGTCGGCAAAGCCCAGCAGGCTCCGCGAATAGATCAGCGAGTGCTCGCACACCAGGTCCTCGATCTCGGCCTTGGTGCCCTTGTCGAGGGCGTCGTAGGCGGCGCGCATGTCGGCGAACTCGGTATTGCCGCCGGCCTTGGGCACGGCGCGCGCCGAGAGCAGCGAATACTTAGCCGGGACGGCGCGGAACGAGCTGTCCGAATGCCAGAGCTCGTTGCCGAGATTGAACATCCGGCGCCGGTCATCGCGCGCGAGCACCTTGTTGTCCCGATCGAGGTTGGAGATGTCCGCGAGCTCGACCGACAGCCGCCGGTCCTCGGGCCTGGTGACGTTGCTGCCGACCGCGAGCTCGATCTCCCCGAAGTTCCGGCTGAACGCGACCTGCTGCTCGTCGCTCACCGGCTGGTCGTGAAAGACCAGCACCGCGTACCGATCCATCCCCGCCTCGATCGCCCGGACATCGTCGCCCCCGAGCGGCCGGCGCAGATCGACCCCCTCGACCTCGCCCACGAACAGCGGGTGGAGCTGGCGAATCGCGATCGTCATGGCCAGGCCTCCAAGGTTTGCCGCCTCAGCCGCCAAGGGCGCCTTGGGTGTTGACGTAGAGCGCGTAGACCGACTGGCTCGCGGCCATGAACAGGCGATTGCGCTTGAGGCCGCCGAAACAGACGTTGGCGCAGCGCTCGGGCAGCGCGATCCGGCCGATCCTGGTGCCGTCGGGCGCGAAGATCAGGACGCCGTCGAGCGCCTCGCTGCCCATCCCCCAGCCGCACCAGAGATTGCCGTCGACGTCGCAGCGCATGCCATCAGGCGTGCCGCCCTCGGCGTCAATCAGCACCCGCTTGCCGGTGATCGCCCGGCCGTCGGCCGCGACGTCGAACGCCAGGATCTTGCGGTTCGGCACGCCGCGCAACTCGACCACGTACAAAAGCCGCTCGTCGGGGGAAAAACAGAGCCCGTTGGGCCCGAGCACATCGTCCGTGACCACGGCGGCCTCGCCGCTCTCGCCGTCGATCCGGTAGATCGCCTGTGCCACCTCGGATTCCGCCTTGTGGCCCTCGTAGTGGCCGAGGATGCCGAACGGCGGGTCGGTGAACCAGATCGAGCCGTCCGACTTCGCGACCACGTCGTTGGGCGAGTTCAGCCGCTTGCCCTGCCAGCGGTCGATCAGCACGGTCAGGCTGCCGTCGTGCTCGGTGCGCGTGACCCGGCGCCCGTGCTCGCAGGTGATCAGCCGCCCCTGGCGGTCGCGGGTGTTGCCGTTGGCGAAGTTCGAGGGCCGGCGATACGCGAAAACCCGGCCGGTCTCCTCCTCCCACTTCAGAATGCGGTCGTTCGGGATGTCGCTCCACAGCAGAAAACGGCCGTCGCCGAACCAGACCGGCCCCTCCGCCCAGCGGCAGCCGGTATAGAGGCGCTCGACGGCGGCGCTGAAGATCCGGTACTTCGCGAACCGCTCGTCCAGAACCTCGACCGCCGGGTCGGGATAGCGGACCGGCGCCCGCCAGCCCGCGCTCGAAGCAATGTCTCGGGTCATCCTCGTTCCCTTCAGCCGACGCCGCTCGGCGACGCTCGCCCTGGATCTGTGGGTCTCGTGGCGCGAGCCAACCACGGGCTGCCGACGCCGGTCAACTCAATCTGCTCGCGACAATTCCCTGCCGCGGACCGATCAGCGACGCCTCACGGTCGGGGGTCAACCAGATCGCAGAGCTGGCCGGCGGGTTCTTGTCGGGGTCATGTGATGCCGTATGTGATGTCATGCGCGTGGTCCTGGACACCGATGTCGTGGTTGCGGGCGTGCTCAGCCCGGCGGCGGCCAGCCGGCCTCAATCAGTTCATCGCCACGGCGGCCGCCGAGAAGGTGAGTGCGCTCAACACGGCGACCTACTTGCGCTCGCGCGCCGCCCGGGCCGATCGTGCCCGGTTCGATCAACTCCTCGCTCGCCTCGGCAGCCTGCCGCCACGGGCGGGCGACGAAGTGGACCCCGAGTGACAGCCGGCCGCGCGGCGCGCCCGCCAGACTCCGGCCTTCAGACCAGCACCAGGACCAGGATGCCGGAGATCACCAGGAGGATGCCGAGCAGCTCGATCGGGCTGGTGCGCTCGCGGAAGAACAGGGTCGAGGCGATGAAGGTGAAGACCAGCTCGATCTGGCCGAGGGCGCGCACGTAGGCGGCGTTCTGGATGGTCATCGCCGTGAACCAGCCGGCGGACGCGAGCATCCCGGAAAGGCCGACCCAGCCCGAGACCCGCCAGGAGCGGAACACCGCGCCGAGCTGCCCCGGCTCGCGCAGGCGCATGTAGATCGCCATGACGAGCGTCTGGAACCAGGTGACGCAGGCGAGCGTGAAGGCCGCGCGCATCAGGAAGCCGACATCGCCCAAGGCGAGCGAGGCGCCGCGGTAAGAGACCGCCGAGATGCCGAAGAACGTGCCGGACGCGATCCCGATCAGCGCGGTCTTGTCGGTCAGGCTGCGCAGCAGGCCCGCAAAGCTGATCCGGGTCTTGGCGACCGCGATCGCCATCACGCCCGCGAGGCTGATCAGGATCGCGAGCGCCGCGCCCAGGCGCAGCGGATCGCCCAGCAGCACGAGGCCGAAGATCGCGGTCTGCACGGTCTCGGTCTTGGAATAGGTGGTGCCGACCGCGAAGTTGCGGAACGAGAACAGATGCACCAGGAGCGCGGTCGCGGTGATCTGGGCGAGCCCGCCAACCAGGGCATAGCCGAGAAAGGTCGGGTTCGGGCTCGGCACCTCGAAGCCCGCGAGCCGGGCAAGGCCGACGGCGTAGAGCGTGGCGAGCGGGGCGGCATAGGCAAAGCGCGCGAAGGTCGCCCCGGTCGTGCTAAGGCGCGCCTTCAGGTGCTTCTGCAGCGCCGAGCGCAGGTTCTGGCAGAACGCCGCGCCGAGCGTGATCGGGATCCAGAGCTCCAAGGCTGGGCCTCCTCCACCTGCTGCTTATGCAGCCCGCGGATTCATGCCCTGGTTTCGGCTGGGCGCAAATTAGAATGTCGCGAGCCTCATAAGCATGGCTTATGCTTGGCGCATGCCCGGCCGGCTGCCAACCTTTCCGAGCCTGCGCGCCTTCGAGGCGACCGCGCGCCTCGGCAGCGTGACCCGGGCCGCGGCCGAGCTCGGCGTCAGCCAGCCCGCGATCAGCCAGCAGCTGCGCCAGTTGGAAGCGTTTCTCGAACGGCCGCTCCTGCGCCGGGTCGGCGGCAGCATGGTTCTGACCGCAGCCGGCGAGCTCTATGCCGCTCGTCTGCGGCGGGCGTTCGAGGAGCTGCAGGCGGCGACCGACGAGCTGCTGGCGACCGGCGCCGATGCCCGCGTGCTGACCCTCTCGCTGCTCGCGACCTTCGCCCAGCGCTGGCTGATCCCGCGCCTCACCGGCTTTCAGCGGGCGCATCCGGACCTCGAGGTGCGGCTCCTGACCACGTCCCGGCTGGTCGACCTCGGGCGCGAGGACGTCGATCTCTCGATCCGCGCCGGCTCCGGCCGCTGGCCCGGCTGCCGCGCCGATTTCCTGATCGAAAACCAGATTTTTCCGGTTGCGAGCCCGGCGCTGCTGGCCCGCCGGCCGGTGCATCGACCCGCCGATCTCGCCGGCCAGATCCTGCTCCGGGTCGAGACCGAGCCGCGCGATCGGGACTGGCAGCGCTGGCTCGTGGCCGCCGGCGTGCCGGCGCTCGAGCCGCGCGGCTGGCTGACCTTCGCGAGCTCGAGCCACGCCCTCGAGGCGGCGATTGCGGGCCTGGGCGTCGCGATCGGCCACACGCCCTTCGTGATCGACGGCCTCGCCGCCGGGCGTCTGGTGGCGCCGCTCGCGCTCCAGCTTGGCGGCGACGGCGATTTTTTCCTGGTCGCCGCGCGGGCCAAGGCCGATCGCCGGAAGATCACCCACTTTCGCGCCTGGCTGCTCGCCGAATGCCGGGCCAAGGCCGGCTCGTCCAGCTAGCGAGAACGGGATCAATCGCGCCCTGGCCCTGGATGGCAGCGGACTGTGCCTGTTTGCCAGGTGGCTGGAACGCGGTCGCTTCGCCTGGCCTCGGTGAGGGTGGCGGAGATCATCCTGAAGAGCGCCCGGCTCACCGATTTACATCTACGCGGGTCACGAGTTTGTGAGGACTCTGGACGTGCGTTTCCAGAGCCCCCCCTTTCAGCAAGCCGTTTCATCGAGCGACGAAGCGGTGGGCTCCGAAGGAGGTCGCGATGTTGCGCATGCGTGCGGTGCAGGTGAAGAACGCCGACGGGCCGTTCGAGGTGGTCGAGCGCGATGTTCCAGATCCAGCGGCGGGCCAGGTCCGAATCAAAGTCCAGGCTTGCGGTGTCTGTCACAGTGATTCCTTCACCAAATTGGGCTTGTTCCCCGGAATCCAGTATCCACGGGTCCCGGGCCATGAAGTCGTGGGGATCGTCGACCGAGTCGGAGCAAATGTGCCTGAATGGCGGACGGGGCAACGCGTCGGCGTCGGCTGGCACGGCGGTCACTGTGGCCACTGCCACTCTTGCCGACGCGGCGACTTCATTACCTGCGTCAACTTGCAGGTTCCCGGCATATCCTATGATGGTGGCTATGCCGACTACATGATTGCCCCATTCGAGGCGTTGGCTTCGATACCGGACGAACTGGCGGCCGCGGAGGCGGCGCCGCTCCTGTGCGCCGGCATCACCACCTACAACGCCCTGCGCAACAGCGGCGTCCGGCCAGGTGACCTCGTTGCGGTGCTCGGCATCGGCGGACTGGGCCACCTCGGCGTCCAGTTCGCGGCCAAGATGGGCTGTCGCACGGTCGCGATCGCGCGCGGAGCCGACAAGGAGCCATTGGCCCGAAAGCTTGGCGCCCATCACTACCTCGACAACGTAGATCAAGATGTCGCAGGTGAGCTCAACAAGCTGGGTGGTGCGCGCGTGATCCTGTCCACCGTGACTAGTGCCAAGGCGATGAGTGCGGCCATCGGCGGACTTGGCGTGGACGGCAAACTGATGGTGATCGGTGCATCGCCCGACGCCATCGAAGTCTCGCCTCTGGTACTGATCGCGGCGCGTCGCTCAATTCAGGGATGGCCGTCCGGAACCTCGAGCGATTCCGAGGAAACCATGGCCTTCAGTGTTCTTTCCGACGTTCGGCCGATGATTGAAACGATGCCGCTCGAACGTGCAGCTGAAGCCTATGAACGGATGATGAGCGGCGCCGCCCGGTTCCGGATGGTCCTGACGACTGGACAATAGCTAGCCTAATCGCCGGCGCCGGATGCCTGCCCGGATTCGGCGGCTGCCCCGGCCCGATGGCCGTGGCTCGCGAGCACGCGCAGCGCCGCACTGGCGGCGCCGTAGCCGTTGTCGATGTTGACCGTGACCAGGCCCGGCGCGCAGCTCGCGAGTGCTGCATGCAGCGCGGTCTCGCCGGCGCGCGCGATGCCGTAGCCGGTCGATGTCGGGACCGCGATCACGACGCCGCCGACCAGGCCCGCGACCACACTGAACAGCGCCCCCTCCATGCCGGCGACGACGATCACCACCGGATAGCGCCGGAGCTCCTCCTCATGCTGGAGAATACGCCAGAGGCCGGCGACGCCGACGTCGGCGATCTCGCGCGCGCCGACGCCGTAGAACGCGAGCGTCCGGATCGCCTCGCGCGCGACCGGCAGATCGCTGGTCCCGGCGGTCACCACCGCGACCGGCGGCGCGCCCACAGGCGCAGGCACCGTGCCCAGGATCGCGGTCCGCGAGCGCGGATCATAGTTGAGCGCAGCCAGCTCCGCCGGCGCCAGCTCCGCGAGCAGCTCCGGCGTCAGCCGGGTCAGGAGCAGCGCCGCGCGGCGCGCGCGGGCGAGTGCTATCGTCTCGCCGATCTGCACCGCGGTCTTGCCCGCGCACAGCACCGCCTCGCCGAGGCCGATCCGCTCCCGCCGCTGCCAGTCGAAGGTGACGTCAGCCATGGGCCGCCGGTCGGTGGAAGGCGCTGCCCATCCGGTAGGGCTGGTAGCGCACGGGCGCGGTATGGCCATGCCGGCCGAGCAGCTGCTCGACCGTGCGCCGGACCGGGGCGCCCTGCGCGCTCAGGATCCGGGCCAGACCCTCGGCATCGAGCTGGATCGCGATGCCGTCCTGGAGCAGCCGGCAGCGGACCGTCCGGGGCACAAGCTCCTGCTGGATCAGGCGCTCGACCGCGTGCACCAGCCGGAGGCGCTCGGCGGTGACCCCGATCCCGGTCTCGAGCCGGCTCGAGAGACAGGGGGCCGCCGGCAGCTCGGCCAGGTCGTCGAGGCCGAGGCTCCGGGCGAGCGCCCGCACGCCCGCCTTGTCGATTTCGGCCTCGACGTAAGGGTGGCGGACGCCATGGCTCTTGGCCGCCTCGAGCCCCGGGCGCCAGTCGGCGAGATCGTCGAGATTGGTGCCCGAGCAGATCGTCGCGCGCGTGCGCAGGGCGATCGTCCCATAGAGGTTGGTCTTGCAGAAGAAGCAGCGATTGGCCGGGTTCTTCAGATACTCCGGGTCGGAAAACTCGCCGGCATCGATCACCTCGAGCCGCCAGCCTTCACGGACCGCATAGGCGCGCACGCGCGCGCTCGCTTCCGGCGGCACCGCAGGCGAAACCGCGTGCAGCATTTCGGCCGCCGACCCGAGCCGCCGCCCGGCGACCACGGCCAGCGTCATGCTGTCGACCCCGCCGCTGACCGCGATCGCGACCTCGCCGATTGTCCCCACGATCGCATCCAGAGCGGCCGCCTGGCGCTCAATCGAGCCGATCATCCCGCCCGCTCCTCAAGGCATCCGCCTCGGCCTGCCGCCGCCTGCCGGCCCGCGCCGCGTGCCCGTCCGGCCTCTCCCGAAACGGCTCGATCTCGGCCTTGGCGGTGCGCTCGCCACCCGGCCGGGTGACCAGCTTGACGCCCAGGTCCCCCACGCTCACGGTCTCCCTGGCCAGCACGGCGCGCGCCTCGAGCCGCCAGCGCAGGCCGATCGTGGTGGTCTCGGCAAAACAGCGCTCGATCACCGCGTCCAGCCGCTCCGGGCGCGCCAGCAGCTGGACCTGGCTCGCGAGCCGGCCCTTCTTGCCGAGCGCCGCCAGCTGGATCACGTCGAGCACGCCCTCGGCCCTGCGCAGCGCATCCAGGCCGAGCGCCAGCTCCTCCGGGCTCTGGTCGTCGACCTCGAAGGCCAGCACGGCGACCCGATCGTCGGCCCGGCCCCCGGCTGCCGCCGGCTCCCAGGCGAGCACGCGCAGCACGTTGCTGAGCCCGGGCAGACGCCGCATGCCAAAGCCGATGCCGGTCCCGGCGATCCGCCAGGAGCCTTCGGGCAGGCCCACGCGCACCCGCAGATGCCGGAGGATGGCAGCACCGGTCGGCGTCACCCGCTCGCCCGGGACGCCATCGTCGACCATCGCCAAGCCCTCGAGCAGCAGGGCCGCCGCCGGCGCCGGCACCGGGAGGGAGCCATGGGCGGTCGCGATCCGGCCGCTGCCGAGCGGCAGCGGCGCGCAGGAGACGCTGAGCGGTCCCAGCGCCTCGAGCAGCCAGGCGCTGCCGACCACGTCCGCGATCGAATCCCAGTCGGCGAGCTCGTGGAAGTGGACCTCGTCGAGCGCGATGCCATGCACCTTGGCCTCGGCCTCGGCGAGCAGCGTGAAGATCGCGACCGCCCGCGCACGCACCGGCCCCGGCAGCACCGCCTCGGCCAGGCTCGCCCGGATCGCGCGAAACCGGCCGGGACCGCCGTGGTCACCCTCGGCCGGGCCCTCGATCACGACCCGACGGCCGGCGAGCACGCCATCGTCATGCGCCACCAGCTCCGCCCGCCAGTCGTCGGGCAGGCCGGCCGCGCGCATCGCCTCGAAAGTCCCAGCCGCGTGCTCCGGCCAGGCATCGAGCAGCGCCGCCAGGAACATGTCGCCGGCGACCCCGCCCAAGGGGTCCAGATGGAGGTGCAGGGTCGCCATCCGCCGGTCCGCGCTCAGGCGCCCGGCCGGTGGACCGGGACCACGTAGGGCCCCTCCGGGATCACCGCGACCCGCAGATCGCGGGTCCGGGCGACGCTGCGGGCGACCGCAACCGCGACCGAGCTCGCCCGCTCGACCCCGGTCAGCGGCCAGTCGGCCTCGGCCAGGCGGTCGGAATAGAGCTGGACCCTGCCCTGGCGCATCGGCTTCAGCTGCATCTCGGTCTGCCACTCGTCGACGTCGGCGAAGCGCTTGGCGCTGATCTCCTCGAGAAACCGCTCGGGCCCGTGCTCGACCAGCCGGCGCTGGGCGTCGACGAACTCGGCCGAGCCCATGCCCTCGGAGCAGGCGGACGCGATGATCAGATCACCGCCCGGCGCCAGGATGTCGAGCGGCGCGACCATGCCCTTGACGGTCTGGTAGTATGTCTTGTCGAGCGGATAGCCGGCGGCGCTGGTGACCACGGTCTGAAAGGTCTCGGCGACCGGCACCTCGGCGAACCCTTGGATATGGTCGACGGCCGCGAGGTGGCTGGCTCTGATCTCGCCGAAGTTGACGAACGACAGGCGGCGCTCCTCGTCGATCACGGTGTTGAGCGCGAGCGCACCGCCCAGCATCAGGACGATCTCGAGCTGTGCCTGGTGCAAGGGATTGCCGTCGAGCACGCAGTTCGCGGCCAGCGGGTGCTCCATGAAGCGGGCGCTGTGGAAGGTCGTGATCGTGTCCTTGTGTGCGACCCCTGGCGCGATCACCTTGCGGCCGCCGGAGTAGCCGGCCATGAAATGCGGCTCGACCAGGCCGGTCGCGATCTTGAGGTCGGCCAGGACCAGACGCCGGTCGAGCTTGACCGGCACCCCGCCGCGCGTCGTGCCGAGATCGACGTGGGCCTCATCATCGCGGGCGAAGTGGTTTTCCACCCGGACGCGGTCCATGACCCAGCGGGAGCCGATCAGCTCCTCGAGCTCGGCGCCCTCGTTCGGCCGGTGCAGGCCGGTCGCGACCAGGACGGTGATCGCGTCGGCTTTGATGCCGGCCGCCAGCAGCTCCCGGATCAGAGTCGGGAGAAAAAGGCCGTTCGGCACCGGCCGGGTGATGTCGCAGATCAGGATGCAGGCGCTCTCCTTGCCGCGGGCGAGCTCGGCGAGCGGCGGCGCCCCGACCGGCCGCGCCAGCGCCGCCGAGATCGCGTCCTCCGGGTCCGCGAGCACCGGCATCGGCCGCTTGCGGATCATCCTCAGATCGAGCTCCGCCGGCAGGTCGACCGCGAGCCGCCCGCGATCGTAGTTCAGCTCCACCCGCTGCATCGTCTCCGACCTCGCCGCTGCCGACGCCACATCCGGCGCGCCCCCCACATCTAGGCTGTCGGAGAGCCTACACCAGTGCTAGGAATTGCCAAATGCCGGCTTAGCCTTGGGAGGCCTGAGGGATGCTGAGCCCGACCTTTCCGGTGGTCGACCTGCCCCATCTCGCGAACGTGCCGCTGCCGCCGATGCTGCGGGTCCGCCTCGATCATCCCAAGAAGGAGCCGGTCGCCGACCTCGCCGCGGCGGTCGACGAGGCGCTCGCCCGCTCGCGCCGGCTCGACGAGCTGCGCCGTGGTGCGAGCGTCGCCGTCGCGGTCGGCAGCCGCGGCATCGCGCACATCCCGAAGGTCGTGGCGGCCGCCGTCCGGCATCTGAAGCTGCGCGGCTTCGAGCCCTTCATCGTGCCCGCGATGGGCAGCCACGGCGGCGCCACCGCCGAGGGCCAGGCGGGCGTGCTGGCCCACCTCGGCGTGACCGAGGCCACCGTCGGCGCGCCGGTCCGCGCGACCATGGAGACCGTCGAGTACGGCGCCACGCTGCACGGCATCCCCTGCCGGTTCGACAGAAACGCCGCCTCCGCCGAGGCCGTCCTCTGCATCAACCGGGTCAAGTCGCACACGAGCTTCGACCGCCCGATCGAGAGCGGGCTCACCAAGCTGGTCGCGGTCGGCCTCGGCAAGCAGGCGGGTGCCTCGAACGTCCATCGCCTGGGCCCGCGCGGCTACACCGAGGTCCTGCCGGCGCTGGCCAGGATCGCGATCGAGCATGCGCCGATCGCCTACGGCATCGCGCTGGTCGAGAACGCCGACAAGCAGCTCGTGGTCGTCGAGGGCGTCGAGCCGGACGATTTCGCCGCCACCGACGAGCGCCTCCTCAAGCTCGCCAAATCCCTGATCGCGCGCCTGCCGTTCGACCAGATCGACGGCCTGATCGTCGAGTGGATCGGCAAGGAGATCAGCGGCTCCGGCATGGACCCGGCGGTGGTCGGCCGGATCGGCCTCCGGGCTGTGCCGGGACCGAAGAAGCCCTTCGTCAACAAGCTCGGCATCCTGGGGGTGAGCGAGGATTCCTACGGCAACGCGGTCGGCCTCGGCAATGCCGACTACACCACCCGCAAGGTCGCCAACACCATCGACCTGCTGCCGATGTACATGAACGCGATCACCGCCACCGTCCCCGAGGGCGCCCGCATGCCGGTGGTGCTCAAGGACGACCGCGCGCTACTGCAGGCCATGGTCGCGACCTGCTGGCGGGCCGACCCGGAGAACGCCCGCCTCTGCCAGATCCGCTCGACCCTTTTTCTCCACGAGATCCTGGTTTCCCCCTCTCTCTACACCGACCTCGAAGGCCGCCCCGACGCCCACCGCCTCTCCAACCCCAGCCCGCTCCAGTTCTCCGCCGAGGGCGAGCTGCTGACCCGGGTGTGAGCCGAAACTCGCGTAGGTCGGGCGAGCAGGAGGCAAGGTCGCGTATTGCGTTCAGTGAGCTGGCGGATCATGCTCAGCCCTTCTCTACGGCTGTGAAGGAGCGGAGGTATTGGCGGTGCCAAAGTTGGGCGAGCTTATTCCCGATCCGGAGGTGTTACTGGCGATGGAGCCAGAACAGCTTGCGGGCTGCCTTCTCCAAATCATGAATAGCCGTCCTGGACGCGAGCGCATGGTGACTGTTGGCCACCGGTTGTACGAGCTGTTTGAGGGTCCCAATCCCCCGTTCGCCAGCCAGCATCATCACGCCGTTTTCCGCGCTCTGGCAGAGGCTTGGAACTGGCTTGAAGTGCAGGGGCTGATCGTTCAACCGGATGAGGCCAACGGGCGGGGCGGTTGGCGAGTACCCAGCCGGCGCGGTGAGAAAATGGTCAACGCGGATTCCTTTGCGCGGTACTTGAAGGGAGCAGCCCTTCCCAGAGAGTTTTTGCACCCGCAGATCGTTCAGAAGGTTTGGCTGTTATTTCTCGGCGGTGACTATGACACAGCTGTATTTCAAGCCCTCAAGGAGGTGGAAGTAGCGGTTCGAGGCGCCGCGGGATTGCCCGAGACCGACTATGGTGTGGACCTGATGCGGAAAGCCTTCCATTCCTCCAAAGGAACACTTGCCGATAAGGCAGCGCCTGACTCCGAACGCGAAGCGCTTGCTCACCTGTTCGCTGGCGCCATTGGCTACTACAAGAATCCGCAGTCCCACAGGCACGTAGGTCTGACCGAGGCGGCGGAGGCGCGTGAGATGATCATGCTCGCAAGTCACCTCCTTCGCATCATCGATACGCGCAAGCCCTGAGGCCTTGGCCTATCTCAGGAGCTTGAGGCGACGCAGGTCGGCTTCGCTCCAATGAGCCTGTAGCTCGATCATCGCTTTCAGTATCTTCGGCGCGAAGGTTTGGCTCGAATGGTGAAACGAAACCGTCACCCGTCGGTGGTCGCCGGAATGATAGTAGTGCTGGTGGGCACCTGCTTGGCGGTCCAGCACGAAGCCGTCGCGCAGCAAAGCATTGATGATCTTACGCGCCGTGAGACCGCGTAGCGCCCGGTAGTCAATCGCCATCCGTCGTCAGACGGTCACGTCGACGGGCTGCTCTTCGGATCGGCGCCCGCGGTCGGCAGGTTCTTCCGGGATCGGCTCGCCATGCTCGATCATGCTCGCGACGACCATCCTGATCACGTCATCGAGGTTGGCGAGCGCTTCCTCACGACTGGCACCCCAAGTGGCCCCGCCCTGTTCAACAAGCGCGGGACAGTAGGCATACCAGGCGTCCTCGTCCGGCTCTACGACGACCTCAAAACTGTAGCGCGTCACGACAGTACCTTTGCAGTTCACAGACCTCCTATAGCACAGACAGCGCGAAAGCCCAAAGAACCGCGGCCAAGGCATGGCGCTAACCGTCGCGGAGGACCGTCTCGAGCAGGGCGAGCGCCTCCTGGGCGAAGCGCCACATGTTGGCCTCGCGGTCCGACTGGCCAGTCTCCAGGGTGAGGCTCCGGCTTTGCGGGCCGGCCACCGCGATGCAGCTGTGGCCCGGAGCATCGCCGTAGCGGTTGCCGGCAGGAGCCGGTGGCGCCGGTCTCGCCGAGCGCCCCAGGTCGTGCCAAGGCGCCGCCGGATCGCGCTCGCCTCGAGCAGCGCGTAGGCCTCGGTGCTCGGGCGCATGCCGGGATGGCGGGCGAGGTCCTCCTCGAGCAGCACTTCCCGCGCTTTGTGGGTGTAGATCACGCCGCCGCCGACGAAATAGGCCGACGCCCCCGGCGCCGCCAGCAGCGCCGCCGCGATCAGCCCGCCGGTCGAGGATTCCGCGACCGCGACCGTCTCGCCGCGCGCCTTCAAAAGAGAGCCCACCGCCTCACCCATCATCGTCAGCGTCGGCATCGCACCCCCTCCTCACCGGCCAACCTCAAGCCGTATCGACGACGCCGTCGACCAGGATGAGGTCGCGGCTCAACGCCTGGTCGCGCACGGCGAGCGCTGACGCGTACTCGGGCGAGCGATACCAGGCGCGCGCCTGCTCGAGGCTCGGGAACTCGACGATGATGATCCGCTCCGGCCGCCAGCTGCCTTCCAGGGGCTCGATCGCGCCGACCCGCGCCAGATACCGACCGCCGAATTTCGCGATCGCAGCGGCCGCGCGGGTTCGATAGGTCTGAAAGGCTTCGGCGTCCAGGACGGACACATCGGAGACCAGATACGCAGGCATGATGACCGTCTCCCGACCGGGCGGCGCGGTGGTCAAGCCATTCCGGCGCCATCCGCCTTCGACGCCGGCTCCTCATTCCCGTGGGAATCCTCAGCACCGGCCGCGCTCAGAAGGTCTCGACCCAGGGCCGCAGCTCGACCTCCCAGCTCCAGGCGCTGCGCGGCTGCTTCAGGATCGCGAGATAGCTCAGGGCGATCGCGTCCGGGTCGAGCAGGCTGTCGGGCCGCTCGGCGGGCACCGGCCGGCTTGCGCTCCGCACCCCGCCATCGATCACGAAATGGGCGACGTGGATGTTCCTGGGTGCCAGCTCGCGCGCCAGGCTCTGGGCAAGGCCCCGGAGCGCGAACTTGCCCATCGCGAACGGCGCCGAGCCCGCGTAACCCTTGACGCTCGCCGACGCGCCGGTGAACAGGATGGCGCCACTCCCCTTGGCGAGCATGCGCCGTGCCGCCTGCTGGGCGACCAGAAAGCCGCCATAGGCGCTGACCATCAGCGTCTTTTTGACCTCGTCCGGGTCGAGATCGACGAAGGCGCCGCGGGTCCGGTAGCTCGGGTTGTAGTGCACAACCTCGAGCGCGCCGAGCTTCTCGTCCGCCTCGGCGAACAGCCGCTCGACCTGACCCGCCTCGGTCACATCGCAGCCGAACGCCACGCCGCCGATCTCCGCCCGCAGCGCTTCGAGCTTCTCCGGCCGGCGGGCGGCGAGCCCGACCTTGACGCCGTCCTTCGCCAGCAGCCTCGCGAACGAGGCGCTGATGCCATCGCCGACTCCGACGATCAAGGCTGTCCTGGCCATCTTCCTCGTTCTCCGCACCCCGCGCCGCTCGCCGCTCCACCAAGGACCAGAGGCGGCCTCGCTGGGAGCCAGGCTCGGGGCCGACCCCGGCGGTCCGGCTTGGCACCCGTCGGCCGCTTGCCCCTTCCGGCACCGACCTCAACGGTCGTCGTGACGGGGCAAGCGGGGCCCACCTCGTGGTCGGCGCGCTCCGACCAACCGACCACCGCGGCCGGGCCGGCCCGGTCCGCCGAGCCTGGGAGCCAAACGCGCCCGCCCCTTCGGGCGGACAGGCCCAGCCACACAAGCCCGAACCTTCCTCGCTCGCCATTAACCGAATCTTTACCCCTCGGTCGTCAACCCTTTCTTTGGACGGTCCATGCGACCCTGGGACTCCCAGCCGCCGCTTTTTCGAGCCGCCGACGGATTCCCAGGATCGCATGGACCGTCGGGCAGCCTGGGGCTCAAGGGTTGACGAAGGGTTAACGAGACCGGCAGTGGCCCAAGATCGCGCGCATCGGCGATCGAGCCCGTGCATCACCGCGCCCGGAGCCGGTCCCGGTCGCCGCCGCCGCCGCGGCCAGAGCGGTCACCGGCCCACTTGCCCAACCAGCTCGAGGTCCGGCGGCCGACCAGGTCGCCTCCTACCGTCCCCGCGCCGTTTCCACCTTCGCCGGCGCGCCCGCCGCCAGCCCGGACCCTCAACCCTTCAGCCCGGTGAGCGCGACGCTTTCGATGATCCGCCGGCGCAGAATCAGGAACGCGATCAGCATCGGCAGGACGCTGATCACCGAGCCCGCCATCAGCTTGCCGTAGTCGCTGCTGAAGCGGAACTGGAAGGCGGTCAGGCCGACCTCCATGTTGAACAGCAGCTGATCGTTGGCGACCAGCAGCGGCCAGATGAACGCCGCCCAGGTCTGGATGAAGGCGAAGATCCCGATGGCGCCGAGCGCCGGCGCCGACAAGGGGGCAAGGACCCGGACCAGGATCCACCACTCGGAGGCACCATCAACCCGCGCCGCCTCGAGCAGCTCGGTCGGGATCGCCGATGCGATGTGCTGGCGCAAAAGAAAGATGCCGAAGCTCATGAACAGATAGGGCAGAATGATCCCCTGATAGGTATTGATCCAGTGGATCTTCACGAGCTGCAGATACAAGGGAATCATATAGCTCTCGAACGGCACGATCGCGGTCGCGATGATCAGCATGAAGAGGAAAGTGCGGCCGGGGAACCGATACTTGGCGAAGACCGCACCGGCCATCAGCGAGGTGACCGCGACGCTGAGCGTCGCGACCAGCGACAGGCCGACGCTGTTGAGGAAGAACCGGCCGAAGGGTGCGACCTCGAAGATCCCGGTGTAGTTGGCAAGCGTCGGCGCCTGCGGCAGCAGCTCGGGCGGCCAGATCGCGATCTCGGTCGGCGGCTTGAACGAGGTCGTGACCATCCAGAGCATCGGCAACACCATGAAGATCGCGCCCGCCATCAGGACGGTGTGGATCAGCGTGGCGCGCAGCCGCACAGCCATCGAGGCCCCTGCCGGCCGGCCGCTGCGCCGCCGCATCCTAAACCTCCCGCTCGCGCACGAGGCTGAACTGGACGAGCGTGAAGCCGAGCACGATCAGCGTCAGCGTGACCGCCTCGGCCGAGGCGTAGCCCATGTGGAAATACTGGAACGCGTTCTGATAGATGTCGAACACCAGCACCCGCACCGCCTGGCCGGGCGCCGCCTGCGAGCCGAGCGTCATCACGTAGACCTGGGTGAAGACGTTGAAGGCGTTGATCGTCGCGGTCACCAGCACATAGAGCAGGATCGGCTTCAGGAGCGGCAGCGTGACGAACCGGAAGCGCTGCCAGGGCGAGGCGCCATCGAGGCTCGCCGCTTCCAGATAGACCGAAGGAATGTTGCGCAGCCCGACCAGGAACAGGATCAGGTTGTAGCCGAGGACCTTCCAGATCCCCATGATGATCAAGGCCCAGAGCGCAATCGCCGGATCCGTCAGCCAGGCGATCGGGGCGATCCCGACCAGGGAGAGCAAATAATTCAGGACGCCGTAATTGTAGTCGTAGATCCACTTCCAGGCGATCGCCATCGGCACCATGGGCGTGATCACCGGCAGGAAATAGAC
This sequence comes from uncultured Alphaproteobacteria bacterium, assembly GCA_963757395.1. Taxonomy (GTDB): domain Bacteria; phylum Pseudomonadota; class Alphaproteobacteria; order Geminicoccales; family Geminicoccaceae; genus DATAOG01. The sequence continues at coordinate 37,228 of CAVWRK010000011.1, read as the reverse complement.
GGTCTGATAGAAGACCGAGAGGCGGCGCTTGCCGGCGAGCAGGAGAGCGAGCGGCAGCGCCAGCAGGGCGCTGAAGACGACCGTCGCCAGCGAGTAGATCGTGGTGTTCTTCAGCGCCAGGAGAAAATTCGGGTCGCCGATCAGCTGGGCATAGTTGGCCCAGCCGACGAAGGGCTTGATCGGGCTGATCAGGTTCCACTTGTGGAAGCTCAGGACCACGCCCCAGGCGATTGGCCAAACCCGGACATAAGCGAACAGCGCCAGCACCGGCACCAGGACCAGGTAACAGAACAGGACCAGGCGCCAGCGCCCGAGCCAGAACCGACGCCAAGCCGGCGCCCGGGCAAGCACCGCGACGGCCTGGGCCGGCATGCCGGCGCCTGGTCCCGATCGCCTGGCGCGGCGGTCGGCGCCCGGAGCTCAAGAAGCGCTGTACAGGTCCGCCTCTTTCAGCAGGTCGTCGGTCTGCGTCGCCATCTGCTGGATCGCGGCCGCGACCTTGGCCGGATCGCCATTCAGAGCCGGATCGACGTAGGCCGCGGTCAGCTGATCGGCCATCCGGCTCTGGATCTCGTCCCACACCGGCAGGATCGGCTCGACGTAGTACTCGACATCCTTGGGCGGCGAGACGAAGGTCTCGAACTGCGGCGTCTGTTCCAGCAACGGCGCCCAGTCGACATCCTGCCGCCCGGACAGCCACCCGGTCATGGTCGTCAGCCGCAGCCCGTTGTCGGCGCTCGTCAGGAACTTGAGAAAATCCCAGGCGGGCGCCTGGTTGGCGCTCTGGCCGTTGACGTAGATGCCCCAGGGCTGGAGCAGCATCTTGTGCGGGCTGCCCGCCTGCCACGTCGGGATCGGCGCCACCCCGTAGTCGAGCGACGGGCTCTTCTGCTGGATCTCGCCGATCACCCAGGCCTCGCGGAACAGCATCGCGGTGGCGCCGGCGACGAAGGCATCGGCGTCGTGCGGGATCTTGGGATCGTCGATCTTGTCCTTCTGGACCGCATCGACATAGAACTGGAGCGCCGCACGGCCGGCATCGTTGTCGAAGCCGTTGTGATATTTGCCATCCGTGGTCTTGACGAGCAGCGAGCCGCCGGCCGGCTCGAGGATGAACCGGAACTTCTCGGTGATGCCGCTGCCCTGGCCCGACAGGCGCAGGCTGATGCCGCTCCGGGTCATCCGGCCGGAAGCGTCGATCTTGGTCAGCTTGCGCGCGGCCTCGACCAGCTCCGGAAAGGTCGCTGGCGGCCCGGCCAAGCCCGCCTCGGCGAACATCGTCTTGTTGTAGTACATCGAGGCCCGGCTGCCTTCCATCAGCGGCAGGCCATAGCTCTTGCCGTCGAGGGTGAAGAAATCGACGACGAAGTCGTTCCAGCCGCCCGCTTTCAGATACTGATCGATGTCGGCCTCGTTGGGCTTGATCAGGTCGGCCGCGATGAAGTTGACGCTGATGTTGGTGCCGATGTCATAGATGTCGGGGCCGGTGCCGGTTGGCACGGCGGCCGACAGCTTCTGCTCGGCCTCGCGCAACGAGGTGCTGAAGAAGGTGAAGCCGACCTCCGGATGCAGCTTGCCGTAGGCATCGGCAACCGCCTGGTAGAACGGCACGAGCTCGGGAAACCCGGTCCAGATCGCGAGCGTCGTCTCCGCGGCCGCGCGCGCCGGCATGGCCGAAAACCCGAAGCTGCCCGCGGCCGCCAGTCCGGCGCCGGCGGTGATCTTGAGGGCGGTGCGGCGATCGACCCTGAGGTCGTCGAGCCGGTTGGTGGTCATTTCCTCCATCTCCCCTGGGCGCGTCACCGACGTTGGTGGGCTGCTGCCCGCTTCGCTGCATCGGTCGACGTGAGACCACCATACTGGCGCCCGATCGAGCGGGCGATCAAGCAACATTCGTGTCGAAGGCCAGGGCCGCGCGAGCGACGCCGAGCGCAGCGCAGCGCCGTCACCAGGGCAGGGTCTGCCGGCTGTGCTTGCGGCCCAGCGCCGCGGCCTCGGGGGTGGCGGCGCCGATCCGGACGCCGTCCTCGAGCGGTGCCCGCACGCTCTCGGCGCGGACGATGTCCAAAAACGCGACCCCCGCTCGATCGCGGGCGGCTTTGACCCGCGCCATCCAAAACCTCCCTTGCTCCTCGCCACCCGCCACGACGCCCGGAGGGCACCTCAGATGCGTCAGATCTGCGCCATCGGCGCAGGCCGATGCCGCACCCCCTGGATCTCAAGATCAATCGCCGATCGGCCGCCCAGCCCTGGGTGCCCGCCTGAAATGCCCGAGAATTGGGGACTGGCGTCCGCCCGCCGTTAGGAGGTTGAGATTGATGTCAGGATCAATCCTTGATGACCGCCGATCCTTCCAAGACCGTCAGTCCTCGACGCTCCGAAAGTGCGCCATTGCCGCCCCGATTCGCCGCAGCGATGCGCCACCGCAAATATTCGGTGTGCTCTCGAGCTTGCACTGACGCCGCCGTGGTCTTGGCCTCGACATCACCATCAGATTTCGCGGCCACCGGTAGTTGAGCGATTTGCTTCTACTTGTGACCGCATCTTCGCCCGATGAAGATGCGGTCAGACCAATATAGCGACTGGCGCAACGCCCATGGCCGCATCCAGCTTGATCGCTGGCATCAATCTCCAGCCGCGCTGGAGGCGCTGGAGGTTCGGCGTCGAGGCCGCGGGCCCGGTCAGCAGCTGGTGGCGCAGACCGCTTCCGGCTTGAGCGGGGTGAGCTGGTCGCGGATGTAGGCGATGTCCGCGCCGTGGCGCTGGAACTCGACCTTGACGATCTGGCCGGCGCTGTCGAACCAGAGATCGCGCTCCTCGTCACCGACCATGCGGTAGTGGTCGACGTCGAGCACCTGGCCGTCCAGCGTGAGCTTCTCCCGGCCGATCAGCTGGAACGAGACCTTCAAGGTCTGGTCCTCGACCACCGAGAAAAAGTCGTGGTGCTTGAGGGTGTCCTTGTTCCAGACGGCGAGCATGCGCTTCGAGGCGTCGAACCGGTCGACCCGGCCGTTGACCGTGCGGACGTAGCCCTGGCCGTCCGGACGGACGCTGATGTCCAGCTTCTCGCCGTTGTCGTTGGTGGTCGCGTCGACCTGGATCACGCGGCCGTCCTGCCACAGCTCGCGGGCCTGGTGCTCGAAGGTGTAGATCGGGATCATGGCGAGCTTGATCTCGATCTCGGTCGCCTCCCGGATCTCGATGCGATCGCCGTCGCGATCGAACACGAAGCGGTGGTGGCCGACCGGATTCCCGTCCTTGAGCACGGTGAACGTGTAGCCGCCGACATCGTCGGCGCGCACGGCTCCCGCCGGCAGCGCCAGCAGCACCACCGAGGCCACCAAAAGAGCATTCTTGAGGGTCATTCCGTCCCACATTCCTCGAGCCGGAAGATATGCGCCCGCCGTCACATAGGCAAGAACCAACGCTGAAGCAACGTATCGCTTTCCTTGATGCGGGGCGCCGCCATCGATGATCGAGCGCTGGTCAAGTCGGGCGCACCACGTGGTAGGCGGCTGCTCTGCTGCCCCGGCGCGGCCGAATTCCGATCCGGCCGTGCTGAGACGTTCAGGCCGAGACCTCATAGCGCACCGCCTGGGCCATGCCGACCGCGAGATGCCAGATGTTGTGGCAATGGAAGAACCACTGGCCGGGGTTGTTGGCGACGAACTCGATCGAGAGCCGGCTGTTGGGCCAGACCGTGACGGTGTCCATGATCGGCGCATCATCGCTGCGCTGACCGTCCGCCAGCACCCGGAACACGTGGCCGTGGAGGTGCATCGGATGGGCCATCGGGGTCTCGTTGATCAGGTCGAACCGCACCCCGTCGCCGGGCCGCACCCGGTACCAGCTCTCCTTGGCGTCTTCCCCAGCGCGGGCGGCAAAGGGCTCGGGCCACGCGTTGCCGTTCATCAGCCAGCGGTAGGCCTTCATGTCGCCGGACAGCTTGACCTCGAACGTCTGGCGCGGCGCGTCCGGCAATGCCGTGCTCGAAGGCGCACGCAGGTCGGTGAGGCGGAGCGTCCGGCCGGAGAACGTCGCCCGCCGGTCCGCGACCTTCGGCCCCACGTCCGACGTGTGCAGCACGCCCAGCGCCTGCTTGTCGTCGCCGAGTGCGGCGGCCCGCAGCGCGTAGCTGCCGCTCTCCGGGAGGCTCAGGATGACGTCGGCGCGCTCGGCCGTGCCGAGCACCAGATCATCGACCGTGACCGGCACCACCGCTTCGCCATCGCGCGCGATCACCTCGAGCGGCACGCCGTCGACCGCGATCCGGAAGTAGGTCGAGCCGGAACCGTTGATCAGGCGCAGCCGGGTGCGTGAACCGGGCCGCAACGCCTGCGTCCAGGGTGCGGCCGGCGGTTTGCCGTTCAACAGGTAGCCGCCGTAGGGCACGTCGGTCGGAAAGGGTGAGCCATCGGGCAGCCGGTACGGGTCGTCGACGTCCACCTCCAGCGTCCCGGCCCGGATCGCCGGAATGACGTCGCCCACCGGTCGATCGACGACGTCGCTCAGAAAGACGAGCAAGTCCTCGTCGTAGTCGTGCGCCTCCTCGGGATCGTCGATGATCAGCGGCCCCGCCAGGCCTTGCTGCTCCTGCAGGCCGAATGCGAGTGATACCAGTAGGTGCCCGCCTGCAGCAGCGGGAACGAATAAAAGAAGGCGGCGCCGGGCGGGATTGGCGCCTGGCTCACCACCGGCACGCCATCCTCCAAGACCGGCACGATCAGTCCGTGCCAGTGGATGCTGGTGGGATCATCGAGCCGGTTCTCGACCAGCACCCGGAATTGGTCACCCCTCCGGTAGCGGATGGCCGGCCCCGGCCAGGTACCGCCGACCAGCAGCGTCTGGATCGATGTGCCGAACGGCGCCATCCCATGCCGGTCGATCGAGAGCACGTAGTCCGGCTCGGCGCCAACCGCCCAAACATCAGCAGCAGGCTGCGCCGCCGCCTGGGCTTGCCGGGCGTCTGCCGCCGGCAACAACCCTGTCGCGACCGGCACCGCGCCGGCGGTCGTCAAGAGGTCACGGCGGGAAAGCTGAAGCATGTCGCCTCGTCCTCACATCCAGGGGGACAGGAACCTCGCGCCACCGCCCAAGCCTACTGGCGACAGGCCCCAAGCCGGCCAAAAGCGCGGCGGTCGCCAATCTGTCTTGTTTCGTGCATAAGCGTCAGGACCAAAGCGTCCGAGAACCTGGTCGGACCGTTGAACTGGGTATTCTCCCGGACCAGAACCACCGATTGGATCGTCACCAAGCCCACTCCTCTCGACACCTGCTTCCCGCATGCGCCGAGGCCGATCACGATCTGCTGACTTAGACCTCGGCCTTGCCAATGGCTCAACACCTCAAGACGCGGGCTTCGAGCTGTGGATCACGCAGTCACATATTGGCAGCGTCTCTCAGCCAAGCCCCTCATGTCCAGAGGCGGGCTCAATCCCAGGGCTCTTGCCCCGGCGGCGGCGGGCGCTCCGCCTTCCTGGCCCGCTCCAGGCGGTACTGGAGCCAAAGACCGATCTCGGCGAGCGCGAGGCCGAGCGTGCTGCCGATCGCGGCGATCAGCCAGTCGCCGGCCGCGGGCGAGCGGTCGGGCGTCAGCAGCTGCAGCACTTCGGCCACCGCCCCGACCAGCAGCCAGCACGAGAAATGGACCAGGAGCGGATCGCGCGGCCGGCCGATCCGCACCAGCAGCGCCAGCAGGCCAAACAGCACGGCGTGGCCGAACGCGTCCGGATCGGACAGGCGCAGCCCGAACCCGGTCGCCAGACCGTCGATCAACTGCTGGCGCAGCAGCGCCGGCATGAACAGGCCGATCACCAGCACCACCAGGGTCCCGAGCAGCCAGTGGCGCACCAGCGGGATGTGGATGCTGCGATAGAGGCCGCTCGTCACGCGAAAGGCGAGCAGGCTCCAGGCGCACACCAGAAGGGCGGCGGCCAGGCGGAACGGGGTCCGCTCGTCGACGATCGCAAGGCCCAGATCGGCGATCTCCATCCGCCCGGTGGTGAACGGCAGCTCGATGCCGAGCGTCACCTCGGGTACCGTCCCGGAGACGTCGAAGACCGCCTCGAAATGCTGGCGCGGCGTGGTCCCGACGAGGTTGACCAGCTGGTAGGGCTGATTCCAGAGCTGGGTGCCGTCGGCGGTCTGCTGGACCAGGTAGACGCGCGCCGTCTGCCAGCGCTCGCGGCCGTGCTCGACCCGGCTGGTCTCGACGTCGGCGCTCAGGCGCAGGCTGGTCGGGCCGTCCGGCAACCGGATCGTGCGGCGCAGGTAGACCTCGCGCTCCGGGTCCAGGTTCTGGAGGATGGCGTGGCCGAGCTCGGTCTCGTCGAGGGTCACCAGGCCGTCGATCTGCCAGCCTCGAAAGCCCTCGCGAAAGTCCGCGTTGTCGAGGACCGGCCGGCCGTCCGGCTGGTAGCGCGGCAGATAGCCGAAGGTGACGATGGTCAGGAGCGCGAGCAGGGTTGCCGCGCCGACCCAGATCGTGAGCGCGCGCAGCGCGTCGCCGTCCAGCGTGGCCCGCCGGCGGCGCGTCCGCCGTTGATAGGCGTCGGCCTCGGCGGTGGCGTTCATGGACGGCACCCGGCGCGCCCCGGCGCCCTCCGGGCCAGCGCCGGGCGACGACCGCGTCGCGGCCGGCGCAAGATCGTCCGCAGCCCGCTAGACATTGAGCAGCAGGTGCTCGCGTTCCCAGGAGCTGATCACGCGCTGGTAGGCCTCTTGCTCGACCTCCTTGACCATGATCAGCGCCTCGACGAACTCCTCGCCGAGGATCTGGCGCAGCGGTCGGGCGCGCCGGAGCTGGTCGAGGGCGTCGGAGATGTGCCGCGGCAGGGTCTGGGCCAGGCGGTAGGCGCTGCCCTCGATCGGCTTGGTCGGCTCGAGCTCGTCGGTCATGCCGAGCAGGCCGCAGGCGAGCGAGGCGGCGATCGCCAGATAGGGGTTGGCGTCGGCGCCGGCGACCCGGTTCTCGACCCGGCGCGCGCTGCCGGCGGAATCGGGCACGCGCAGGCCGACGGTCCGGTTCTCCCAGCCCCAGTGAAGATTGATCGGGGCATCCGAATGGCGCCGCAGCCGGCGGTAGGAGTTGACGTTTGGGGCGAGCAGCGGCATCGCCGCCGGCAGATACTTCTGCAGCCCGGCGATGTGCTGGAGGAACAGGTCGCTGAAGCCGTCCTCGCCGGCCGCGAACAGGTTGGCGCCGGTGGTGAGGTCGACCACGCTCTGGTGGATGTGCATGGCGCTGCCGGGCTCGCGCTCCATGGGCTTGGCCATGAAGGTGGCGTAGATGCCGTGCTTGAGCGCGGCCTGGCGGAGCGTGCGCTTGAACAGGAACGCCTGGTCGGCCAGCTCGAGCGGATCACCGTGGTTGAAGTTGATCTCCATCTGCGCGGCGCCGCTCTCGTGGGTCAGCGTGTCGACGTCGATCGCCTGCGCCTCACACCAGTCATAGACGTCCTCGAACACCGGGTCGAACTCGTTGACCGCTTCGATGCCATAGCTCTGGCGGGCCGATTCGGGACGGCGGGAGCGGCCGATCGGCGGCTCCAGCGGATAGTCCGGATCCTCGTTGATCTTGGTCAGGAAGAACTCCAGCTCGGGTGCGACCACGGCCCGCCAGCCGCGGTCCTCGTAGGCCTGCAACACGCGCTGCAGGACCTGGCGCGGCGCGATCGCCACCGGCGCGCCGTCGTGATGATAGCAGTCGCTGATCACCTGCGCCGTGGCTTCCTCGTACCAGGGCACCAGGCGCAGCGAACGCGGGTCGGGGCGCATCCGGACATCGCGCAAAGCCGGGTCGGTGACCCGGTCCTCCGACGGGTAGTCGCCGGTGACGGTCTGGACGAACACCGCCTCGGGCAGGCGCAACGTGTCCTCGGCGAGCGAGCGGATAAACTTAGCCGCGGGCAGGATCTTACCCCGCGCGATCCCGTTCAGGTCGGCGACCAGGCATTCGACTTCGGTGATCTCACGTTCCCGAAGCCAGCGCTCCATGTCGATCATGCTTAAGTCTCGCCTCGGCGCGCGCGCGGCAGGCGGCGCCAAACGCCGCGAACAGGCGCCTGGAGATCGGATGCTCGAGCACCCGCCATTCGGGATGCCATTGGACGCCGAGCACGAAGCCCGGCGCGCCCGCCACGCGGACCGCCTCGATCGTGCCATCGGGCGCGCTCGCCTCGACCGCCAGACCCGGCGCCAGCCGGTCGATCGCCTGGCCGTGCAGCGAGTTCACGCTGATCCGCTCGACCCCGCCCAACAACGCCTGCAGGGTCCCCCCCGGGGTCAGGATCACCTCGTGCGCCGGGGCGTAGCGCTCCTGCGCCGACACCGTCTTGTCGGAGCGATGATCGAGCCGGCCCGACAGCCCGTGCACCTCCTGATGCAGCGAGCCGCCGAGGGCCACGTTCAGCTCCTGCACGCCCCGGCAGATCGCCAGCAGCGGCACCGCGCGCGCGATCGCGCGCCGGATCAGCGGCAGCGTGGTCGCATCGCGCGCGGGGTCCGCAGCACTGGCGGCCGGGGCCGGCGGCCCGCCATAGTGATGCGGCTCGACATTGGACGGGCTGCCGCTCAGCAGCAGGCCATCGAGCCCGTCCAAGAGGTCATCCGGATCGACCCGGCCACCGATCGCCGGGACCAGCAGCGGCAGGCCGCCGGCGCCATCGATCACGCTCTCGACGTATTTGGCGCCGACCTGATGGAAGCTGAAACCGTCACGAGCCACCAGGCACGCCGGGATGCCGACAATGGGCGGACGCTCGCAGGGGGTCATGGTCAGGTTGTAGCGGAGCGCCCGGTCCGAAACAAGGGCGGCCAAACGGCCCCGGCGTGGGACCCGGGGCCGACTGGAAAGACCCACGGTGCCGGGCCTCGTCGGGCCCGGCACCCCAGGTTCCGCGCGCTCGTTCGCGAACGGCTTACGCGGCGGTCCGCTTGCCCTCGATCACCTTGGGTCCGGCCTCGGCCTGACCGATCGCGATCTTCTGCGGCTTCATCGCCTCGGGCACCTCGCGCACCAGCTCGATGTCGAGCAGGCCGTTGGAGAGCCTGGCACCCGTCACCTTGACGTGGTCGGCCAGCTGGAAGCGGTGCTCGAACGCCCGCCGGGCGATGCCCCGGTGCAGATAGGCGGCGTTCTTCTCGGCCTCGGCGTCATTGGCCTTGCCGCGCACGGTCAGGACGTTCTCCTGGGCGACGAGGTCGAGCTCGTCCTCGCCGAAGCCGGCGACCGCAAGGGTGATCCGATAGGCGTCCTGACCGGTCTTGACGATGTTGTACGGCGGATACGACGGCTCCTGCGTCCCGCGGAACGCCGTCTCGAACAGATCATCCAGTCGATCGAAGCCGACCGAGTAACGGAACAGGGGGGTGAGGTCAAAGCTACGCATCGTCACATCCTCCTTGGAGCGATTGACTGCGGGCCCGTCTTAAGACCGGACCCTGCCGACTTGTCGGTCCCGGTTCGGCGACCGACGAACCCTATGTGGTCAAGGCGGCCAAGAGTTCAAGAGAGCGGGTCGCCAAAATTGGACTGTGGTCGGGCTTCGCCGTGAACGTCTTGGCCGCAGGCCGGACGCGCCCTATCCTCTCGCCCATGACCCTCGAGACCCTCCTGTCCCTCAAGGCCCTCTTGGTCGGCGGCGCGTTCGTTTTTTTCCTGGCCTACGAGCGCCTGTGGCCGGCGGCCGAAAGCCCGCTGCTGGTGCGCTTCGGGCGTGCGAGCAGGGCGGCCTGGCACCGGCTCGCCCGCAACATCAGCCTGTTCGGCATCAACTTGCTGCTGTCGCCGCTGGTGGTCCTGCCGATCACCGTCTGGGCCGCGAGCCTGGGCCTCGGCTGGCGGCCCGCCTGGTGGTCCGGCTGGCCAGGGCTCCTGGCCGACCTCGTGCTGCTCGATTTCTGGATCTACTGGTGGCACCGGGCGAACCACGAGCTCCCCTGGCTCTGGCGCTTCCATCAGGTCCATCACCTGGACGAGCTGCTCGACACGACGAGCGCGGTCCGCTTCCACTTCGGCGAGGTGCTGCTCTCCGCCCTGGTGCGCGCGGCCCTGATCATCCTGCTCGCCGTCCCGCTCACCTCGGTGCTGCTGTTCGAGGCGCTTCTTCTGATCGGGACCCTCTTCCACCACAGCGATGCCCGCCTGCCGCCCCACTTCGAGGCGGCACTCGCGCGGGTGATCATCACGCCCTCGATCCACTGGGTGCACCACCACGCGGTGCGCGCCGACACGGACAGCAACTACGGCACCGTCTTCAGCTTCTGGGACCCGCTGTTCCGCTCCAAGAGCCGGACGCGGCGCTGGCTGACCATGCCGATCGGGGTCGAAGGCCGGCGCGAGCGGCCGCTGCTCCGCCTGCTGGTCACGCCGTTCGAACGCGACCGCTGAGGCGGCGCCACCTCTCCATGTCGTGACGCTGTTGACGGGCGAGAAGCCTCAGAAGACCGGCAGTCGAGCCAAGACCAAATGTCCGATCGGGCATTGAGAACGCCCAATCCCGACCGCCCCGTTTCCAGTTGGCACCGCCAACCAGGCCAAATGATGCGCGGGACTCCGACGCTCGAGTGGCCGCGGGTGGCGCATCAGCGACTGACGGGTGGCGCATGGCTGACGCATAAGTGCGGCAGGTTAGACTTGACGTGCACCATTCCCGCTCAAGATCTCGCGAGATGGAGGCTGCCTCCAGCCCCGATCCACCTGGCCGACGAGGCTCAGAATTGGCGGAATCGCTCGCCCCGGCCGCCCGATGGCAACCGGAACCATGTCGCTTTCAGGCAAGAAAATCGGCCCGGTTGATGCAAAATCAACTGTATAAATCGCGCACAACTGGCGCATCGATGCGCCACTTTGGTTTCGACGGGCGCAATGATCCGGCACGTCAAAAGCTTCCCGGCACCTCTGTCCTTGATACGGTTTGCCGGCCGGCAACGTTCGCCGGCACAGCCCGCACGCTCCTCGCGCGGGACCACAACCGGCTTGACTCCCCAAGACCGTCGCTGACACCTTTTTGCCACTTTCAGTTTCTACCGGACCAGCCAACGTGGTGTGCGGTCTGAAAGGGTGCCCCCCCGCACAACCCACCTGTTAACGCACTGGCCGAGCGGGGCGCGACAATCGAAACGGAGGCTGAAATGATCCAAGGTTCCTGCCACTGCGGTGCCGTCCAATGGCGGTTCGAGGGGATGCCCGAGTCGGCCACGGCGTGCAATTGCACCATATGTCGCCGCTACGGCGTGCTCTGGGCCTATGACTTTGAAGGCGAAGGCATCCAAGTCTCAGGTCCGACCCAGGCCTACATCCGGGGCAAGTCGATCGGGTTTCATTTCTGCCCCGCATGTGGCTGCGTGGCCTATTGGCGAGCGCTGGAACCTAACGAAGAGGGGCGCCGCCGCATCGCGGTCAACCTGCGGCTGACGGAACCGAAGGCTGTGGCGCAGATTGTCATCGACCATTTTGACGGGCTCGAAAGCTTCGAAGACCTGCCACGAGATGGGCGATGTGTCGGGGATTATTGGTTCTGAGCCGTCCTTGCGCTGTGTCTTTACGGGGAGAGGTTCTTTACTCGGGGCTATTGGTTCCTGACACCTTTTTCCTCGCTGACATCTTTTTCCTCGACGCGCGTCGGGCAGCGCGACATCCATCTTTAGGGAGCACCAGAATTGCCTGCTGACTGGACCGGCTGCCTCGTGGGCGACAGCCATAGCCTCCAAGTGCTCGCGGAATGGTTCACCGGACAGCAGTGGAAGGTGACCCGGCGTAACGACGGAAGCTACTGCCTTACCTCGCCCGACCTGACCGCCTGCGACACCGAAGATGAAGCGTGGCAGGTCGTATTGCGTGCCGTTAACCTTATCAACTCCGCCGCCAAGGTCCTGGAGCCAAGATATGCAGCCGTGGAGCTCGGTAACTTGGAGCACACCGATCCGGACGGAACCTTTCACAGCTCTTTTACAGCCTTTTCGGGGGTGGGTAATGCGTTTGCCAGTGGCGTAGTGGAGCGTAACCCGCTACTCGCCGAGAGCATCGTCCGCCTTTTAGAGCAAGAGAAGCCGAATAGCCAGGTGTCGCGCGCGCGGGCACAATGGAATTTGCCGAAGACCCCCACTTCGCTGAATAACATCCTGGAGATCATTAGGGACGATATCTGGGGCGGACCTCCCAAACCGAAGAAGGCAAAGGCGGCGTGGGAGAAGATGGCGCGAAGGATGGCTTGCTTGATGGGTGTGCAGGAGGCACAGCTCAACAATGATCTGAAACACTGCCGTGATAGGCTTCACGAGTTGAGACACGGCAGCCCGAGGCAAGTCGCGAACCCGATTCACTCTGGGCCAAGCCGGGGACTTCGTTTGGCGCCTTCTCCGCATTTGGATAGAGGACAAAAGCTGACGCCGCAAACCGCGGCCGACCCTACCTAAGCGAGCATCAAGCACCAATTGGTTCCTGACAACCCTTGGTCGTGTCCCTGGACGTGGTGTAGGAGTCGGGCGGCCGCGATCTCCGTGACGGGTCGGGCCGCTCTGGTTCATGCGGCCACGGCGGGCAGCATGAGGCTGAGATCATCGCGCAAGGGCGCGATCGTTTCCAGGGTCATGTAGCGGGCCCGCTGCACCGACCACTCGTCGTTCTGCTCGAGCAGGATCGCACCGACGAGCCGGGTGATCGCGGCCTCGTTGGGGAAGATGCCGACCACCTCGGTGCGCCGCTTGACCTCGCCGTTGAGACGTTCCAGCGGATTGGTCGAGTGGAGCTTGGCCCGGTGCTCCTTAGGGAAGGTCATGTAGGCGAGAACGTCCTCCTCGGCCTCGTCGAGCAGGGCGGCGAGCTTGGGCAGCTTGGGGCGGACCTGGTCGGCGACCTGGCGCCACTGGGCCTTGGCGGCGCCGGCGTCGTCCTGGGCGAAGGCGGTGGCGATGAACGCCGACACCACGCGCCGGCCGCTCTTGCCGGCGTGGGCGAGCGCGTTGCGCATGAAGTGCACGCGGCAGCGCTGCCAAGTGGCGCGGAACACGCGCGCGACCGCGGCCTTGATGCCCTCGTGCGCATCCGAGATCACCAGCTTGACCCCGGCCAGGCCGCGGCGCTTCAGCTGGCGCAGGAAGTCGACCCAGAAGGTCTCGGCCTCCGAGGCGCCGATCGCCAAGCCCAGAACCTCGCGCCGGCCGTCGGTGTTGACCGCGACCGCGAGGGTGACGGCGACCGAGACAATGCGGCCGGCGTCGCGGACCTTCACGTAGGTGGCGTCGATCCACAGATAGGGCCAGTCGCCTTCGATCGGCCGCTCGAGGAAGGTGCGCACGCGCTCATCGATCTCCGCGCACAGGCGGCTGACCTGGCTTTTGGAGATGCCGGCCATGCCCAGCGCCTTGACCAGCTCGTCGACGCTGCGGGTCGAGATGCCCTGCACGTAGGCCTCCTGGATCACTGCCGTCAGCGCCTTCTCCGCGACCCGGCGCGGCTCCAGGAAGCCCGGGAAATAGCTGCCCTTCCTGAGCTTGGGGATGTGCAGCTCCACGGTCCCGGCGCGGGTCTCCCAGATCCTGTCGCGGTACCCATTGCGCTGTGCCAGCCGGTCCGGCGCGCGCTCGCCATAGCCGGCGCCGGTCAGGCCCTGCACCTCGAGCGCCATCAGCCGCTCGGCGGCAAACCCGATCATCTCGCGCAAGAGGTCAGCGTCGGCGCTCTTCTCCAGAAGCTCGCGAAGGGCGATGCTGTCGTCGGTCATCGTGGTGGTCTCCGGTCTGGGGTTGCTGGTCGCAACCCAACCCTACCGGAGATCCTGCGATGGCCACCCGCTGTGGATAGCTGGCCTGCCTACGCCAGACTCGTGGCGGTCGCTGCGGCAGGCCACCTACCCACAGCTCCTACACCACCACCGGGGACGTGACCCAACCCTTTCTCCTCCGTTTCCCTCCTAGCGGTCGGCAGAAAAGTTCCTCGTATCTCTCGACATGTGTGGTTGAAGTGGGTGACTGTCGGGACGATCGGGAGGCGAAAGGTGTCAGGAACCTTTTTGCCCGCGAAGTCAAGTATGATCCTTGAAACTCTTTACGCACGAGCGCTCGTGCCGGGAGCCGGTGCGGGGCGGTTGGTGATGGTAGCCGTACAGGCAGGAGTCGAGCGCCGCGGCGGCCTCACCCGTTCCCCGCGCGCTTTTCTCGAGCCAGGTCCTCTACAGCTTGCGGTCCGGTCCATACTCGCCGAACGCTAGCTGACCGATGACATACAGCGCGGCCGCGAGGCACACCAGCCCGAAGGCGATCAGGGGGCTGAGGCTCGCCACCCGGAGCACGACCATCAAGACTAAGATCGCGAAGAACCCGACTCCGACATGCCTTCGCCAGCCGGCCCCTCGCGGCGTGACAAGCTGAACACGGTAGTCCCCGCCCCCCACTTGTTCGGCCATAGGCGACATAGTCTTGGCCCGAGGACGCTCGCTGTCCAAGTAGCCGTTAGGAAGCTCAGCCGTGATCTTCGAAGTCTCTGCAGTCATGATCTGGCCCACTTCATGTGCGACATCGGGACCTTCCCGGCGACCGGACGTGGGGACCGCCGTCGTACGCTCGACTTGGCCTCACTCGGCCTCGGTTGATCGGCGGACAAGCCCATTTTTCGGCGCTCCGACCGTATCTCGGAGGCTGGACGCCCGGTCTCACTGGGAAGCCCGGGCCGCGTCATCATGATCAAGCACGATACTTCGTTGAGAGTCAATATGATACTGAAGATAGCCAAGAAGTGACATCAAGGGTGAAGGATGTCAGGAGAAGGTGTGTCAGCGAACTTTCCGCCCGCGAAGGTCAAGTACGGTCCTTGACCGGATTTTCTAACCAGGACTAAACTAGTTCGGATCTGGTTAGAAAGGGCGCGAGGATGAGGACGGTTGGGACGTTCGAGGCCAAGACGCACCTCTCGACCTTGCTGGAGCAGGTCGAGCGGGGCGAGGAGATCACGATCACCAGGCATGGCAGGGCGGTGGCCCGGCTGGTGCCGGTCGGCGCGGTCAGCCGCGACCGGTTGGAAGATACCGTGGCGCGGCTGAAGAGCTTCCGGAGGGGGCGCCGGCTGGGCGATCTGTCCGCCAAGACGCTGATCGAGGAAGGGCGCCGGTGACGGGGTTGGTCATCGACGCCTCGGCGGTGCTCGCCTGGTGCTTCGAGGACGAGGGCGGCCCGGAGGCGGATGCGCTGATCGAGCAGGTGGCCGCGGACGGGGCTTCGGTGCCTGGCCTCTGGTCCCTCGAGGTTGCCAATGGCCTGGTGACGGGCGAGCGGCGTGGTCGGATCAGCCGGGCCGAGAGCGCCGCCTTTGTCGCCATGATCGAGGAGCTGCCGATCGTCGCCGACCACGGGACCGGCGCCCGCGCGCTGCACGAGACGATGAGCCTCGCACGCGAGCACGAGCTCACGGCCTATGACGCCGCCTATCTCGAGCTGGCCATGCGGCTCGGCCTGCCGCTCGCGACCGGCGACCGCAAGCTGCGGACGGCGGCGCAACGGGTTGGGGTCGGCCTGCTCGGCGGCAGCCAATAGCGCCGAGATGGCATAGAAAAGGCTTCCCTGACGGCGGGTGAAAAGGTGTCTGTCAGGTGCAAAGGTGTCAGGAATCAATTACCTGCTTCGGGCGGCCGCGGGGACGCAGGGTCGAGCCGAGAGCGAACCGGCGCACGGTGTCGTCGAGCCATGGCGCGGCCCCGAACGGTCGGCCGCGCTGGCTCGACGCGCGCAGCGTCTCGAGGTCCGCCGCGGTCTCGGCGCGGTTGACGAACTGGCGCCAGTCGTCCGGGCGCGCGAGCGGCCAGTCCGAGAGCAGGTCCAGCCCGCGGCCGCGCTCGCGTCGCCAGAGGCTGCCCCAGCGCCACGCCTCGGCGCGGCGGACGAGACCTGCGCGCCGCGGATTGCGCTCGACGTAGCGGCACACGGTCAGCAGGTGCTGGTCGGCCTGGACCAGGAACGACTTGTAGCGCCCCTGGTAGAGGTGGCCGACGCCGGCGCTGCCGCGGCCCGCGTGCCAGCGTTGGGTGTGGGTCAGCGTCAGCCAGGTCATGAAGCGGCTGAGGGTGCCGTCGGCCCCCGGCCACAGCACCAGGTGCCAGTGGTTGGGCATCAGGCAGTAGGCGAGGATGCGCATGCCGGTGCGCGCCTGCGCCTCGTGCAGGACCTGCTCGAAGCGTTGGTAGTCGTCGGGGCCCTCGAACAGGATCGCGCGCGTGCTCGCCCGGTTGAGCGTGTGGTAGACGTAACCCCCGACATCGACCCGCAGCGGCCTAGGCATGGGCGGGATCATAGCTCATCCGCGCTCGCTTGAAAAGGTTCCTGACACCTTTTTCCTCTGCGGCTCAAAAAGTTTCCTGACACCGTTTCTCTCGCACAACTTTTTTTCTGACATCTTTTCTATTGTCGGTTGAAACGGTCGAAGAATCAGACCCCGGTGGGGCGGTCGGGCAGGGGCTGGTCGAGGGGGCCGCGGTCGCAAAGCCCGCGCCGCGCTCGAGCTGCCGGTAGACCAGGCCGAGCCAGAGGCCGCGCGTCGCCATCAGCAGGAGCATTGCCAGCCACAGGCCGTGGTTGCCGAGCGCGGCATCAGCGCCCAGGCGGCGAGCAGGAAGACGGCGAGCGCCAGCGCCATGCCGTTGCGCATCTCGGGCGTCCGGGTGGCGCCGATGAAGACGCCGTCGAACAGGAACGCCCAGACCGCGACCAGCGGCAGCAGGGTGACGTAGGGCAGATAGGTGAGCGCGCTCGCGCGGACCGCCGCGAGCCCGGTCATCAGATCGATCGCCGCGCGGCCGCCGAGCACGAACGCCGAGCGTCAACAGGACGGCGAGGCCAAGCGCGAGCACGAGGTTGGCGGCGATCGCGGCGCGCAGGCCGGCCCGGCCGCCGGCGCCGACGTAGCGGCCGACCATCGCCTCGGCGGCGTGGGCGAAGCCGTCGAGGCCGAAGGCCGCGAAGGTCAGAAAGTTGAACAGGACCGCGTTGGCGGCGAGCATCGATCTCGCCCTGGCGCGAGCTGAGCGCGGTGAAGGTCAGGAACGCCGCCTCCAGGCAGAGGCTGCGCAGCAGGATGTCGCGGTTGACCGCGAGCAGCCGGCGAAACGCGGCGCCCGCGCGCAGCGTCCGCCAGCGCCAGGCGCCGGCGAGCCCGCGCAGACGCCTGCAGCGCCAGCCAGAGGCCGAGGCCGGCGCCGCCGTATTCGGCGCACGACGGTGGCCGCGGCGACGCCTTCGACCCCCCAGCCGAAGCCCAGCACGAACAACAGATCGAGGGCGATGTTGACGCCGTTGGTCGCGATCAGCAGCGCCATCGGGCCGCGCGCGTTCTGCATGCCGAGCAGCCAGCCGAGCAGGACCAGATTGGCGAGGCCGGCCGGGGCGCCGAGCAGCCGGACGCGGAGATAGGTGTCGAGCTCGGCCGCGACCCGCGCGCTCCGGCTCGAACACGATCTGCGCCGCCGACCGGATGCCGGTGCCGGCGAGCAGCAGCAGCGCGGCGATCAGGCCGGCCAGCAGCAGCGCGCGCCCGAGACCGGCGCGCAGCTCCGCGCCGTCGCCGCGGCCGAAGGCCTGCGCGGTCAGCCCGGTCGTGCCCATGCGCAGGAAGCCGAAGACGAAGTAGAGGACGCTGAAGACCAGCGCGCCGAGCGCGACCGCGCCCAGATAGTGCGGCGCCGGCAGGTGGCCGACCACCGCGGTGTCGGCGATGCCGAGCAGCGGCACGCTGAGGTTCGAGAGGATCAGCGGCCAGGCAAGACGCCAGGCCTCGCGTAGGCGCTCATCCGGCGGCGCGACCGGCTCGCATGGCCGCCAAGCCGATCAGGGCCGCCAAGCCGTCAGGGCCGCCAAACCGGTCGAGGGCGCCACGCTTCGGGCCGCGGCGACCTCGGGCGCTGTGCGCGGGCCGGCGGACCGGCGTCAGTTGACGTAGTACTTGCGGTAGTAGCCGTGATAGTAGCCGGAGTCGGCATAGCCGTAGCGGGCGTGCTTCTTGACGTCGACCCGCGACAGCACGATGCCGGCGATGTCGGCGCCGGCCTCGATCATCTGGCGGATGCCGGCGAGCGCGACGTTGCGCGGGGTCTGCTCCCAGCGGATCACGTAGATCGACTTGTCGACGATGCCGGACAGCGTGAAGCTGTCGGACACCGCGGCCACCGGCGGCGTGTCGATGATCACCAGTCGTAGTAGGCGGCCATCTCCTCGAGCAGGATCTTCATGGTCGAGGACCGGAACAGATCGGGCGGGCTGACCACGCCGACGCCGGCCGGCAGGAAGTCGAGGCCGGACTTCTCGTCGCGCTTGATCGCAGCCTCCGGATTGGCGCGGCCGGTCAGGACCTCGCACAGGCCGTTCTGATTGGCGCAGGCCGATCACCTCGTGCAGGCGCGGGCGGCGCAGGTCGGCGTCGATCAGGATCACCTTGAGGCCGGAGCGCGCCGACTGCCGCGCGAGCGAGGCGGCGATCGTCGACTTGCCCTCGAGCGGCACCGACGAGGTCATCAGGATGGTCTTCGGCGGATGCTCGCCGTCGGTCAGGAACAGGCTGGTGCGGATGCGCTGCAGGGCCTCGGCGTAGGCCGAGTTGGGCTTCTGCAGGATGTAGTCCTCGGCCGGGACGCCCTGGGTCTCGCGCCGGCTGAGGTCGGGCACCAGGGCGAGCGCGCGCACCCCGAGCGCCGACTGGATCTCGTCGGCGCTGCGGAAGCCGTAGTCAGTATCCCAGCGCTCGACCACGAACACCAGCAGCACGCCGAGCACCACCGAGGCGGCGAACGCGATCAGCGTGAACAGCGCGGTCTTGGGATGCGACGGCAAGATCGGCATGTCGGCGGCCGACAGGATCTTGGCGTCGGCCTCCGCCAGCCCCTGCTGCTCGACGATCTCGCGGAAGCGGGGCAAGAAGGTCTGGAACAGCTCACGATTGGTGTCGGCCTCGCGGGTCAGGTCGCCGCAGCTCGACCCCGGCCAGATCGACCCTGGCGGCGTCGCCCTGCAGCCGCGCCATGCTGTTGGTCAGCTCCTGCTCGCGCGCCCTGGCGACCGCGACCTCGTTGACGTGGTCCTGGATGATGCGCTGCACCTCGTCCTGCATCTTGTCGCGGACGCTCTGGATCTCGGCCCGGGTGTTGACCATCTGCGGGTGGTTCTCGCCGAAGTTGGTCGACATCTCCGCCAGCTTGCCGCATCAGCTCGGTCTCCTGGTCCCTGCAGGCTGTCCATCAGCGGCGAGTTCAGGACCAGCGCGGCGGCGTCGACGCCCCCCTGGGTGTTGAGCAGGCTCTTGGCCTGGCTGAGGCGCGCCTCCGCCTCGGCCCGCTGCGCCTGGGCCAGCGCCAGCTGGGTGTTGAGCTGGAAGAACTGCAGGGTGATCGGGTTGTTCTGGTTGCTGGTGTCGACCAGGTTGTTCTTGGTCCGGTACTCGACGATCTTGGCTTCTGCCTCGAGCACCTGGCCGCGCAGCTCGTCGATCCGCTTCGAGAGCCACTCGGTGGCCCGCTGGGCGGCGTCGTACTTCGCCTCCAGCTGGGTCACCAGGTACTCTTCGGCCATCTTGTTGGCGATGTCGGCGGCCTTGGTCGGGTCCTCGGACAGGAAGGAGAGCGAGATCACGTAGGAGCGGCCGACCTGGGCGACATCGACTCTGACCCGCGAACCGATTGATCACGCCGTTCAACTCGGCGGCCGCCGGATCGAGTTTCGCCGCCATGGCGTCGGGATCGGTGGTCTGCGACCCGCGGAACGCCGCCAGCCATTCCTCCGGCATGTATTGCAGCGGGTTGATGGTCTCCAGAAACGAGGGTTCGGTCTCGTCCTTGAGCAAGGCCGGATTGAACTCCGGATCGTCGACCAGATTGAGCTCCTCGACGTTCCGGCGCAGGAAGGCGGGCGAGGTCAGATACTGGATCTCGCTCTCGATGGTCGCCGGATCGGCCACCATCTCGTCGACCACGCCGTCGATCTTGAGCACCTGAGCATCGCGGTTCTGGATGTGGATCAAGGCCTCGGCGGTATACATCGGCGTCTGCCGACGACGTAGCGCGAACGCCCCGCCCGTGATCACCAGGATGGTCGCCAGGAGCAGGAGCTTGCGGCGCGATAAATGCACGCCACAGCTCGCGCAGGTTCAGCTCCTCGCTGGCGCCGGCCAGCGCTGGGCTCCGAACCGGCGCCGATCAGTCGTAGAGCCTCGTTCGCCATCCTATTGGACCTTCACCTGAGAACCTGACCAGAACCGGCTTCCGCGCCCGCGTCGGGGCGACGCCTCAGCCGCGCTCGCCGCAACCGGGCGCGGGCCCAGGCATGCCAATCGACGGTGACGCGCCCCGGCGCTCGAAGGCGGTGGCCACCGTCGGCCGTGCCAAGCAACGGAAGTATCCGACTTGCTAGAATGACAACCACTAACTCGTGCCGTCAAGAGCCGGATCGAGGCCAGACGCCCAAATCGACTGCACCGCAGGTTGCGATCTGACCGCGCGACCGCCGCACTGCCTCCTCGCAGAACTCTTCGCCAACCGCCGCTCCCTTGCGTCCGCCCGACGCCAGCGCACCACCGAATGCCTTTAGCACTGCCTGACTACTATCTATAGTATACAATTGGCCACGCTACCACAAATATGACGAAAATGTCGAGGGATCGTTCGGGTCACCTCGATCGGCGTCCACCCACTCGTCGGCGCTGATGGCAGCGTTGACCCGGTGAGACTGTCACCGCGTCAAAGCGGCGAGCAAGGGCGCGCCCCGACCTGGTCGATCGGTCGCCCGCCGCCGGCCGGGGCTCGGCGGCGCTGGCCAGCTCACGGCTCGCTCGCCCGCGGATCCATGGCGTCCTGCAGACCGTCGCCCATAAAGTTGAACGCGATCACCGTCACGAAGATCAGGAGGCCCGGCTCGATCGCAAGCGCCGGCGCCTGCCAGATCAACTCCTGCGCGTTGGTCAGCATGTTGCCCCAGCTCGGCAGTGGCGGCTGGATGCCGAGCCCGAGGAAGCTCAGCACCGACTCGGTCAGGATCACGTTGCCGACCGAGAGCGTGGTGGCGACGATGATCGGCGAGACCACGTTCGGCAGGACGTGGCGCAGCATGACCCGGATCGGGCCGGCGCCTTGCGCGACCGCGGCGCGGATGAAGTCGCGCGCCCGCACCGTCAGGGTCGTGCCGCGGACCAGCCGGGCGACCGTGGTCCAGCCGGCCAGGGCGACGATCAGGAGGATGCGATAGAGGCTTGCGGCCTGCGACTGCGCCAACGCGGCAGGCAGTCCGAGCTTGGTCAGATCGACCGCGGCGAGCACGATCAGGAGCGGCAGCAGCGGCAGCGCGATCACGGCGTCGGTGAGCCGCATCAGGAGCGCATCGGTGCGGCCGCCGACATAGCCGGCCACCAGGCCGATCAGGGTGCCGAGCCCGGCTGCGGCGAGCGCTCCCACCAGGCCGACGAACAGCGAGATCCGGCCACCATACAGCAGGCGCAGCAACAGATCGCGGCCGAGCTCGTCGGTGCCGAGCGGGTGCTCCGCCGACGGCGGCGCGAACCGGCCGAACAGATCGACCGCGTTCGGGTCGTGGCCGAGCCAGGCGGCGCAGAGCGGCGCCGACAGGCTGGCCAGCGCGAGCGCCGCCAGCAGCAGGCCGCTCGCGAGCGCCAGGCGGTGGCGGCGGAAGCGGCGCAGCACCAGCCGGCCGGGCGTGCCGCTCGGCCGCTCGGGGCCGCGCCGGGCGGTCCTGAGCATGGCACCCGCCTCAGTCTGCATACGAGATCCGCGGGTCGAGCCAGGCGTAGATCAAGTCGGCGCCGAGATTGCTCACCAGAGTCTGAACAGCGTCGCGAACAACAGACCGGTCAAGGCGAGGTTGAAGTCGTTGCCCATGATCGAATCGTAGATCAGCTTGCCCATACCCAGGTAGGCGAACATGGTCTCGACGATCAGGGCGCCGGAGAACAGCGCGCCGAAATGCAGGGCGAGCACGGTCACGACCGGGATCATGGCGTTGCGGAGCGCATGCCCGAGGACCACGCCGAGCGGCCCCAGACCCTTGGCGCGGGCGGTCCGGATGTAGTCCTGGCGGAGCGTCTCGAGCATGGCGCTGCGGGTGAAGCGGAGCACGCTGCCGGCGGTCAGCGCGGTCAGCGTCACTACCGGCAGCACCAGATGCGCGAGCCGGTCGCCGAAGCTGTCGATGCCGACGCTCTGCACGCCACCGGCCGGCAGCCAGCCGAGCTCGACCGAGAACAGCAGGATCAGGAGCAGGGCGAGCCAGAAGGACGGCATCGAGATGCCGGCGAAGGCGAACAGGTTGAGGCCGTAGTCGAGCCAAGAGCGCGGCCGGAGCGCGGCGACGATCCCGGCCGGCAGCGCGATCACCAGGGCGAGCACGAAGCTCACCCCCATCAGCAGGCAGGTATTGGCGAGCCGGGGCGGCAGGACCTCGAGCACCGGCCGCGCGTGGAGCCGGGAGTAGCCGAGATCGCCCCGCATCGCGTCCCCGAGCCAGTGGCCGTAGCGCTCGAGCAGCGGCCGGTCGAGGCCGTACACGGCCTTGAGCCTCGCGACGTCGGCCGAGGTGATGTTGGGATTGCCGCTCGCCATCAGGTCGATCGGATCGCCCGGCATCAGGCCGATCAGGCCATAGATCACGAACGACATCAGGAGCAGGACGAGCGCCGCCTCGACCAGGCGGTGGATCAGGTAGCGCAGCAAGGGCCGGCGCCGGCCGGCCTCAGGCGGCCTTGGCCCGCCAGTGCTCGACCCAGAGCGTGCTGGCGTCCTGGTGGCCGGTCGGCACCACGCCGTCCAGCCAGAGCGGCCAGATGTGCGTCTCGGACCGGAAATAGAGCGGCAGCGCCGGCAATTCCTCGGCATAGATCTCTTGCAGGCGCCGCCACATCGCCTTGCGCTTGTCGCGATCGAGCTCGCGCTCGATGGCCTCCAGCAGCTGGTCCATCTCGGGGTTCTTGAAGCCGGTGTCGTTCTGCCCGGCCCAGCCGTTGGCCGCGGTCGGGATCTGGTCGGAGTGCAGGACCGTGCGCGGCACGTTCTCGGGCGTGCTGATCCAGGCGAACATCGCCATGGCGCTGTATTTGCGCTGGCTGACGGTCTCGCCGAAGAACACCCGCGCGGGCTGGTTGCGGATCCGGATGTCGATGCCGAGTCTCTTCCACTGGCTCTGCAGCACCTGCTCGACCAGCTCGCGGGTGCGGTCGCCGGCGGTGGTCATCAGCTCGAGCCTCAGCGGCTCGCCCGCGGCGTTGTAGCGCACGCCGCCGCGCAGGTCGCTCCAGCCGGCGGCATCGAGCAGCGCGCCGGCGGCCGCGAGGTCCTCGTGGTACTTCGGCACGTCCTTGCTATAGACCCAGTCGAGCGGGTTGACGCTGGTATCGGCGACCGCCTGGCGGCCCTCGAACAGCTGCTGGCAGAGCGCTTCCCGGTCGAGCCCCATCAGCAGCGCCTGGCGCACCCGCCGGTCGGCCAGGACCGGGTTGTCGAGGTTGAGGTCGACGTGCTCGTAGACCAGGCCCGGCTTGTAGGCGATCTGGAAGTCCCGGCCGTGGCGTTTCTCGAAGGCGAGCGCCTGGTCGATGGTCAAACCGAGCTCGCCCGGGATCATGTCGATGCCGCCGGACAACAGGTTGGCCTCGAGGGCGGCGGTGTTCTCGATCACCTTGACCACGATCCGCCGGAAGTACGGCTTGTCGCCCCACCAGGTCGGGTTGGGCTCGAGGACGACGAAGGCGCCGGTCGAGACCTGGGTGATCCGATAGGGCCCGAAGTAGAGGCCGGGGTTGGCGGTGTCGGTATCGAAGGTGGTGCGCATCCGATAGGCGGCCGGGTCGGCCTCGAACACCGGCCGCTCGAGATGCGCCGGCAGCAGCCGGAAGTCGTTGATGCCGTTGTAGTCGAAGGTCACCCGGTCGACGTGCATCACGAAGGTCTTGGTGTCGACCACGTCGATCGCGGTGATCCGCCGGTAGAGCTCGGCGTTGCTGATGCCGCTGTCCGGATGGCGGCCGACCGCATAGGTGAAGAGCACGTCGTCGGTGGTGACCGGGGTGCCGTCGCCCCAGCTCGCATCCGGCTGGATCGTGTAGGTCAGCGCGATGCCGTCGCTGCCGTCGTCCTGCTTCTCGATCACCGCCTTGCCGTTCTCGAGGGTCGGCAGCTCGGTGCAGAGCATGCAGACCAGCTGCCAGCGGGCGTCGTAGGCGGTGAACGGCCGCTGGGCCATGCTCAGGATGTAGCTCTTGGCGGCCATGGCATCGATGTCGGGGTTGAAGGTCGAGGGGAACTGGGTGATCCCGATCACCAGCTCGTCCTTGGCGGCGCGGGCGCTCCCCGGCAGGCCGAGGGAGAGCGTCAGGAGCAGGACCGCGAGCAGCCGGCGCATCGTCGTCTCCATGGTCCGATCGGCGGGGTCGGACGGGCTGGCGGCTTAGATAGAGCGCCCGCCCGCCGAAGGCCAGCGCCGAGCGCCGGCACGTTCCACGATCGGCCCGAGGTGGCGACCGCAACCGGCCGCCCGACCGGGCTCGAGGCGTTGGTCCGCTGGCGGCACCCGAGCATGGCCTGGTCGCGCCCGACCAGTTGGTGCGCCTGGCCGGGCAGGCCGGCCGCGGTCTGGCGGTCGTGGTCAATCTGTCGGTGCGCCTGCTCCAGGACGCCACCGCCCTGCGCCGGCGCCGCGATCACGTCCGCGTGATCGCTCCGCCAGGCGGCGCGCGCCGCAACGGTTTGACAGGGCTCGGGTTCTGGACCAACTTAGCGCGCATCTTGAGACAGGCGCTGGGATGGCGATCCGGAAGCGGAATTGTGCGACCCGCGCGCAAGGGAGGTTCAACAGTGAGTAACGACATGACCAACCCGCAAACCTCGGCCGCGCCGGCCGAGCCCGCACCGGCGTCGTCGCGGCGCAAGTTCCTCAAGGGTGCTGCGGTCGCTGCCGCCGGTGCCACCACGGCGCTCGCCGCGCCCAACATCTCGCGCGCGCAGACCGTGTCTTTGAAGATGCAGGGCGCCTGGGCGCCCCAGGACATCCTGAACGAGTTCGCGGTCGACTACGTCGATCGGGTCAACGCGATGGGCGGCGGCCGCCTCAAGATCGAGTATCTGGTCTCCGGCTCGGTCGTGAAGGCGTTCAGCGTCTACGACGCGGTCAACGACGGCGTGCTCGACGCCGGCCACACCGTGCCCGCCTACGTCTACGGCAAGAACAAGGCGGCCTCCTTGTTCGGCACCGGCCCGTGCCTGGGCTGGGATGCCCACCAGGCGATCGCCTGGATCTACTTCGGCGGCGGCGACCAGCTGCACACCGAGCTGATGCAGGACATCCTCGGCTTCAACATCGTCAGCTTCTTCTCGACCCCGATGCCGCCGCAACCGCTCGGCTGGTTCAAGAAGGAGGTCAAGTCGATGGCCGACCTCCAGGGCATCAAGTACCGCACGGTCGGCCTCGCCACCGAGGTCATGCAGGCCATGGGCCTCGCGGTCACCCAGATCCCGGGCGGCGAGATCATCCCGGCGATGGAGCGCGGCGTGATCGACGCGTTCGAGTTCAACAACCCGACCTCGGACCGTCTGCTCGGCGCGCCGGACGTGGCCAAGCACTACATGCTGGGCAGCTACCACCAGGCCAACGAGTTCTTCGAGATCATCTTCAACAAGGGGGTCTACGACAAGCTCGCCCCGGAGCAGCAGGCGATCCTCAAATATTCCAGCGAGGCGGCGTCCTCGGCCACTCTCTGGAAGGCGTTCGACCGCTACTCGAAGGACCTGAGCGAGCTCCAGACCGCCGACGGGGTCACGGTCCACCGCACGCCGCAGGACGTCTTTGCCGCCGAGCTCGAAGCCTGGGACAAGGTGGTCGAGCAACTGTCCGCCGACGAGTTCTTCGCGCGGGTGATCGCCTCGCAGCGGGACTGGGCGAAGCGGGTCTGCTACTATGTCCTGTTCAACAACGTCGACACCAGGCTCGCCTATGAGCACTACTTCGGCACGCTGAGCCTGTAGGCGAACCGCCTCAGCGACCTGGCGGCGGGGCGGTGCCGGCGGGCACCGCCCCGCGTCATGAGCAGACGGGCGGCCCCCGTTCCGATCGTTCAGGAGACTTCGTTCGGGGAGATAGGGATCGTGGACCGCTACCTGATGTTCATCGATCGGCTCAGCATGTGGATGGGCAAGGTGTTCGCCTGGTGCATCCTCATCCTGACCTTCGCCGTGACCTACGAGGTCTTCGTGCGCTACGTCCTGCGCGACCCGACCTCGTGGGCCTATGACGTCAGCTACATCATGTATGGCGCTCTGTTCCTGATGGCGGGCGCCTACACCGTGTCGCGCGACGGCCACGTCCGCGGCGACGTCATCTACCGCCTGTGGCCGCAGCGGGTGCAGGCGGTGATCGACCTCGTTCTCTACCTGCTGTTCTACTTCCCGGGCGTGACCGCCCTGATCTATTCCGGCTTCACCTTCGCCAAGATGTCCTGGCGCTACGGCGAGACCAGCGTCTACAGCCCGGCGAGCATCCCGGTCTACCAGCTCAAGGCGCTGATCCCGATCGCCGGCGTCGTCCTGTTCCTGCAGGGGATCTCGGAGCTCGTCCGCTGCATCCACTGTATCCGGGACGGCTACTGGCCGGCCCGTTACCACGACGTCGAGGAGCTCGAGTCGGCGATCCTCCATCACCAGGAGGACGAGATCGCGCTCGGTCACGGCGCGCCGGCGCGGGAGACGCCCCGATGACCGATCCCCAAATCGGCGTCGGGATGCTGCTGTTCTTCATCCTGATCATCATGCTGGGGTTCCCGATCGCGTTCACGCTGGTCGCGATGGGCGTGTTCTTCGGCTACTACGCGATGGGCGACCACATCTTCCAGCTGCTGGTCCAGAACACCTTCGACATCATGTCGAACGACGTGCTGGTGGCGGTGCCGCTGTTCCTGTTCATGGGCTACATCGTCGAGCGCGCCAACATCATCGACCGGCTGTTCTACAGCATCCAACTGGCCGCCCGGCACGTGCCCGGGTCGATGGCGGTCGCCGCGCTGATCACCTGCGCGGTGTTCGCGACCGCGACCGGGATCGTCGGCGCGGTCGTCACGCTGATGGGGCTGCTCGCCTTCCCGGCGATGCTCAAGGCCGGCTACGACACCAAGCTGTCGGCGGGCGTGATCTGCGCCGGCGGCACGCTCGGGATCCTGATCCCGCCCTCGATCATGCTGATCGTCTACGCCGCCACCGCCGGGGTCTCGGTGGTCAAGCTGTACGCCGCAGCGATGCTGCCCGGCATGCTGCTCGCCGGCCTCTACGTCGTGTACGTGGTCGGCCGCGTGGTGATCAATCCCAAGCTCGCGCCCAAGCTGCCGGAGGAGGAGGCCAACGTCCCGATTGCCCAGGTCGTCTACCAGCTGCTGACCTCGTTCTTCCCGCTCGCGATCCTGATCTCGTGCGTGCTCGGCGCGATCCTGTTCGGCCTCGCGACGCCGTCCGAAGCGGCCGCGGTCGGGGCGCTCGGCGGCCTCGTCCTGGCGGTCGCCTACCACGCGCTGACCTGGACCCGGCTCAAGGAGGCGGTCTTCCTGACCGCCCGCACCACCGCCATGGTCTGCTATCTGTTCGTCGGCTCCTGGACCTTCTCCTCGGTCTTTTCCTATCTCGGCGGCCATCACGTCGTCGAGCACCTGGTGCTCAGCCTCAATCTCGGCACGGTCACCTTCCTGATGCTCACCCAGTTCATCATCTTCCTGCTCGGCTGGCCGCTCGAGTGGACCGAGATCATCATCATCTTCGTGCCGATCTTCCTGCCGCTGCTGCACCATTTCAACGTCGACCCGATCTTCTTCGGCGTGCTGGTGGCGCTCAATCTCCAGACCTCGTTCCTGACCCCGCCGATGGCGATGTCGGCCTACTACCTCAAGGGCATCGCGCCCCCCAACGTCCAGCTGATGGACATTTTCCGGGGCGTGATGCCGTTCCTGGCCATGGTCCTGCTGGCCATGGTCCTGGTCTACAACTTCAGCGGGCTGGTCGAGTGGCTGCCGCGCTATCTCTACAGCAGCTGAGCCCCAAATCCTGGCGATGATCGAACCCCGTAGTGAGCTCCTGAGCCTGACCGCCGTCGCGGCGGCCGGGCTGATCCGCGAGCACCAGCTCAGCGCGCTGGAGCTGACCCGCGCCTGCCTGGAGCAGATCGAGGCCGTGGAGCCCGAGGTCCAGGCGTTCGCTTGCCTCGACCCGGAGCATGCGCTCGGGCAGGCCGGGGCCCTCGACGAGATGCGCCGGCGTGGTCGCCCGCTCGGGCCGCTGCACGGCCTGCCGGTCGGCGTCAAGGACATCATCGACACCCAGGACATGCCGACCGAGAACGGCACCGTGCTGCACGCCGGGCGCCGGCCGCGCGCCGACGCGACCGTGGTCGGCCGGCTGCGCGCCGCGGGTGCCGTGGTGATCGGCAAGACCGTGACCACCGAGCTCGCCGTCTACGGGCCCGGCAAGACCCACAACCCGCACCATCTCGAGCATACGCCGGGCGGCTCGTCGTCGGGCTCGGCGGCGGCGGTCGCGGCCCACATGGTGCCGCTCGCGCTCGGGACCCAGACCAACGGCTCGGTGATCCGGCCCGCCGCCTACTGCGGCGTCTACGGCTTCAAGCCGAGCCACGGCCTGATCTCGCGCGCCGGCATCCTCGCTCAGTCGCCGCCCCTCGACACGGTCGGCGTGATGGCCCGCGCGCTGCCGGACCTGGCACTGCTGGCCGAGGTCCTGATGGGCTACGACCCCCAGGACCCGGCGCTGCGACCGAGCGCGCATCCGCACCTGCTCGAGGTCGCGCTGCAGCCGCCGCCGGTCGTGCCCGACCTCGGTTTCGTGCGCGGCCCGGTCTGGGATCAGGCCGAGCCCGAGACCAAGGCGGCCTTCGACGAGCTGCTGGCGATGCTCGGCGAGCGGGCGAGCGCGGCCGAGCTGCCGGCGGCCTTCGACAACGCGATCGCGCTGCACGGCACGATCATGGAGGCCGATCTCGCCCGCAGTTTCGCCGCCGAATACCAGCGCGGGCGGGACCGGCTGACCGCCCGGCTGTGCGAGATGATCGAGCGCGGCCAGCGGTGCCTGGCGGTCGACTACAACCGGGCGGTCGCTGCGATCCCGTGGCTGGTGCAGGCCCTCGAGCCGCTGTTCGAGCGCTACGATGCGCTGCTGACGCCCGCGACCACCGGCCCGGCGCCGCATGGGCTGGGCTCGACCGGCAGCCCGGTGTTCTGCACGATCTGGACGCTCTGCGGCATGCCCGCGGTGACGCTGCCGCTGCTGCAGGCGGGCAACGGCCTGCCGCTCGGCGTCCAGCTGGTCGGGCAGCGGGGCGACGACGCCCGGCTGCTGCGCACCGCGCGCTGGCTGGTCGAGACGCTCCGCGCCGAGGTCGCGGCCGAGCTTGGGTAGCCTGGTTACTAGAGGGTCTCGACCAGCTTGCGCATCCCTTCGCCGACCCTGAGCAGGCCGGACTTGTAGATGAAACGGTCCCAGCCGATGCAGAAGTGGCGCACGCCCAGCTGGACGTAGCGATCCGCCTGCTCGACCTCGGCGATCTCGATCCGTGGCTGGACCCCGTAGTCGATCGACTTCCGGATCACGAGCTCCTCGAACGGCCGGATCTCGGGGCTGGCCCTGAGGTGAGGTTGGCCCCGCGAGAGGCTGAAATCGGCGGGCCCCCATTGGGTCATGTCGACGCCCAGCTCCTGCGCTGCGCCGAGCACCCGATCGAGGTTGTCGACCGCCAGGTTCTTCTCGATCATGATCACCAGCACGATCGAAGCGAGGTCATCCAGATAGCCCTCCGGCTCGTAGCCGGTCATCGCCGAGCGCCGGAGCTTGACGCCCATCAGGCCGCCGGTCGCGGGGGTATCGGCCCTGATGCAGCGATGGCAGGCCGCCACGTCCGCCGCTGAGCGGATGTCGGTGAACAGGACCGCCTTGAAGCCGGCGCCGAGCGCCGCCTGCGCCCAGAACCCCTGGGCTTCCTGGTCGAGCTTGATCATCAGCGGCAGATTGGCGCATTGGCCGGCGCGCGCCATGTGGAACAGGAGCGGCATGTCGAAGGCGGAGTACTCCGCGCAATACTCGGCGTAATCGAACAGGCCGGTGTCGCCGATGATCTCGGGGATGTCCGGATCGGCCGAGAGATAGTGGGTGCCGATGGTCGGGCGATCCGCAGAGAGCTTCTGGCGGAGGCTATTGGGCATGATCACTGTGATGGCTTCCTTCGGCGTTGCTCGCGACCCGGGCGCAATCCTTTCGCCCCGTGATCGACAGGGACCGCGATCAATCTGCGGGCGGGCGACGGGTCTTCATAGAGGCCAAAGCGTCGCTGGCTCGGATCGAGCCGTCGGCCGGGCTTGACCGGGGATTCGATGCGGTTCTAAGTAGGGGCTCGAACACTGCGGGGAGGCTCCGCGCTCCGGCCCTGGCGTTCTGCCGCGTCGACTCGTTCCGATCCTTGGTGATTTTCGGCCCGTCGAGGGCCGCCGTTTCGATGCCGGCACGACGCAGGGTCGTGTTCAGGGGCCGGGCTTCTCCCTGACCATCGGGGAGCAAGGCATGAAGCCGCCAGCGTTTGCCTACGAGCGTCCGGACTCCGTCGCCGCGGCGGTTGCGGCGCTTGCGCGTCATGGCGAGGACGCCAAGCTGCTGGCCGGCGGCCAGAGCCTGATCGCGATGCTCAACCTGCGGCTGATAGCACCCAAAACGGTCGTCGATGCGGGGCGCCTGCGCGAGCTCGACTTCATCCGCACCGAGGGCAGCGAGCTCAGGGTCGGCGCGCTGACCCGCCACAACACGGTCATGCATTCGGCCGAGGTGGCGCGGCAGTGCCCGCTGATCACCGACGCCTACCGCTTCATCTCGCATCACGCGATCCGCAACCGCGGCACGATCGGCGGCAACCTCTGCCATGCCGATCCGGCTTCGGAGCTGCCGGTGGTAGCACTCCTGCTCGACGCGACCATGGTGCTGAGGAGCAGCGCGGGCGAGCGGCGGGTTGCGGCCGCCGACTTCTTCAAGGGCCCGTTCGAGACCGCGGCACGCGCCGACGAGCTCTTGACCGAGGTTCGTTTTTCGCAGCAGCCCAAGGGCCAGGGCTACGGCTTCGACGAGGTGAGCCAGCGCCACGGCGACTTCGCGATCGTCGCGGCCGGCTGCACGCTCACGGTCGCGGGCGGCGTCTGCCGGGACGTCCGGCTCGGCCTGGCCGGGGTCGGCGGGCATGCGGCAAGGGTCTCGGCCGCCGAAGCCGCGCTCGCGGGCCAGCCGGCGACCCCGGAAAACTTCGCCAAGGCGGCCGCGGCCGCGGCGCGCGCGGTTCAGCCGACCAGCGACGTCCACGCCGATGCAGCCTATCGGCGCGACCTGGTGCGGGCGCTGACCGCGCGCGTGCTCGGGGCGGCGCTCGCGCGCTGCGGCTGAGGCAGGGAGGAACATCATGAGCAAGGAAACCGTCCGGGTCGTCGTCAACGGCACGGCTTATGAGCGCGCGGTCGAGCCGCGCCTCCTGCTGTCCGACTTCCTGCGCGAGGAGTTGCGCCTGACCGGCACCCACGTCGGCTGCGAGCATGGCGTCTGCGGCACCTGCACGGTGCTGCTCGACGGCAGGACGGCACGCTCCTGCCTGACGCTTGCGGTCCAGGCCGACGGCGCCGAGATCCGGACCGTCGAGTCGCTGGGGTCCGCCGAGGCGCTGCATCCGATCCAGCAGGCGTTCTGGGAGAAGCATGGGCTTCAGTGCGGCTTTTGCACGCCCGCGATGCTGCTCAGCGCCCTGGAGCTGCTCGAGGCGAACCCGCATCCGACCCGGGAAAACATCGTCGAGGCGATCGGCGGCAATCTCTGCCGCTGCACCGGCTATCAGACCATCATCGCCGCGGTCGAGCGCGCGGCCGAGCTGATGACGCCCGCCAGGGAGGCCGCCGAATGACCACTCAAGCCCGCATCCCGCCGAGCCGTCAGCGCGAGAAGGCGCGCGGGGACTTCCGTTGGATCGGCCAGAGCATGAAGCGGGTCGAGGATCCGCGCCTGCTCGCAGGGCAAGGCCGCTACATCGACGACGTCGTGCTGCCGAACATGCTGCACGCGGCCGTCCTGCGCAGCCCGCACGCGCATGCGCGGATCAAGTCGGTCGACGTCAGCCGGGCGCAGGCGCTGCCGGGCGTGGCCCTGGTCATGAGCGGCGCCGACGTCGCCAAGGTCACCGGGCCCTTGCCCTGCTTTGCCAACCCGCCGGTCGAGCAGCGCTGCGTCGCGCTCGATCGTGTGCGCCACGTCGGCGAGCCGGTCGCGATCGTCGCCGCCGAGAGCCGCTACATCGCCGAGGACGCGCTCGAGCTGATCGAGGTCGAATACGAGGCGCTGCCGGCGGTGGTCGATCCGGAAGCGGCGCTCACGGCGACCGGCGACGCCGTGCTCCATCCGGAGCGGGGACCCACCAACGTAGCACTGCACCGAAATTTCTCGTTCGGCCCGCTCGACCAGGACTTCGCGAACGCCGACGTCGTGATCCGGCGCAGGTTGCGCTGGCCGCGCTCGGGTGCGCAGCCGCTCGAGACCTGCGGCGCGGTCGCGGCGTTCGATCGCGGCGCCGGCAAGTTCACCGTGCACGTCAACAGCTCGATGTACAACTACGTCGGCTGGCTGATCGGCGCCACGCTCGGGGTCCCGGCGCACAAGCTCAACATCATCCCGACGCTCGCCGGCGGCAGCTTCGGCAGCAAGCTTTTTCTCCACAAGGTGCCTGTGATCGCGGCGACGCTGGCGCGCGCGACCGGCCGCCCGGTCAAGTATCTCGAGGACCGGATCGACAACATCACCGCCTGCGACAATCACGGCTCCGACCGGGTCTACGAGGCGGAGCTGGCGCTCGACAAAGACCGCCGGATGACCGGCCTGCGCTGCAAGGTGATCGACGACTACGGTGCCTATTTCCAGTTCGGCATCGGCCATCACGGCAACGCGCTCTCGCAGATCGTGGGCCCCTACAAGATCCGGAGCGTCGAGGTCGACATCACCGCCGTGCTCACCAACAAGTGCCAGCAGGGCGCCTATCGCGGCTTCGGCTCCGAGGTCGCGAACTTCGTGGTCGAGCGCCTGGTCGATGCCGCCGTCGACCAGCTCGGGCTCGATCCGGTCGAGTTCCGGCGGGCGAACTTCATCCAGCCCGAGGACTTTCCGTACTTCATCCCGACCGGCAACCTCTACGACAGCGGCAACTATCCAGCCGTGCTCGACAAGGCGTTGGCGATGCTCGACTACCAGGGCTGGCGCAAGAAGCAGGCGGAGGCGCGCCAGAAGGGCCGCTACATCGGCATCGGCATCGCGACCTGCCAGGAGCGGAGCGTGTTCAGCGCGACCGAGTTCTGGATGCTGAACGAGGAGCCGGGCTTTGCGCTGACGAGCTCGCCCGAAGGGGTCAGCGTCAAGCTCGACCCGACCGGCAAGGCGGTCATCTCGCTGCAGGCGCCGTTCTGGGGCAACAGCCCCGAGACGGTCGCGACCATGGTGCTGGCCGAGCACCTGACGATGGACCCGGCCGACATCTCGGTCGCCTACGCCGATACCGACCACGGCCTGAACGGCACGGGACCGGGCGGCAGCCGCTACACGGTCATGGTGACCGGCGCGCTGGTCGGCGCCGCCAACAAGATCAAGGAAAAAATGATCCGGGTCGCGGGCCACATGCTCGAGGCGGACACAGCCGACCTCGAGCTCAAGGACGGCAAGGTCAACGTCAAGGGCGCCCCCGGCATGGCGAAGTCGATCGCCGAGATCGCGCTCCACGCGCACTATTTCCGACTGTCGATGCCGGACGAGGTCGACCTCACCTCCGGCCTGGACGCGACCGCGGTCTACGACCACCCGCTGACCACGCTGCCCTCGGCCGACCGCAAGGACCTCGGCATCTTCTACCCGATCATGGGCCACATGTGTCATCTCCCGGTCATTGAGGTCGACGCCGAAACCGGAAAAATCAGCTTCCTCGACTACGTCGCGGTCCACGACTGCGGCACGATGGTGAACCCGATGACGCTCGCGGGCCACGTCCGCGGCGGCACCGCCCAGGGCATCGGCACGGCCCTCTATGAACGCTTCCACTACGACCAGAACGGCCAGCTGCTGACCGCGAGCTTCATGGACTATCTGATCCCGACCGTGCACGAGCTGCCGGCCGACGTCCGGGTCGGCCATGTCGAGACCCCGTCCCCCTACACCGAGTTCGGCATCAAGGGCGGCGGCGAAGGCGGCCGCATGGGCGCCCCGCCAGCGCTTGCCGCCGCGATCGAAGACGCGCTCCGCCCCCTCAGCATCAAGATCGACGCCCTCCCGGTCACGCCCGCGCGCCTGCGCGCCCTGATCCGGAGCCGCCGCCCCACCCGCCGCGGCGGAGTAACTCGGCCTCAATAAGGAGATCCGCGGGCCGGCGGGCTTGAATTCTCGGTGCCGGGGTAATCAAGCAGAGGATCGCACGCCGGCACGCAGGAAGGAGCGGCGGGTTCCGCTCGATCGTGATCTTCCGGGCGGGCGACCGGGCGATTTTCCGTCTACGGGGCGCTTCGCGAAGAGTGCCCGCGCCACGATCCGTCCGGACGACCTTGGTGGGCTTCAAACGCCTGGCGGTCGAGATGTTGGGCTATGACGATGCCGCTCTTGCCGGGGCAATCGCGAGCGGCGCCCTCGAGGAAGTGGGTTCACATGACAAAGACGTATCGCAGTGATGCTCTCGCAGCGATCCACGAGACAGCGTCCGATCTGCACGACGCAGGTGTCATGGACAAGCGGACGCTGCGCGAATTCGACGAGCTCTGCCTCACAGCGGTACGGCAGCTGACGGCGACGGACATCCGGGCGCTGCGGGCGCGCGAGCGCGTCAGCTCCTAGCGGTGGTTCGCGCGCCGACCTGAACGTCACGCCCGGGCTGACCAGGCGCGGAGTGCGGTGGCCTTGTCGAGGCGCTGCGGCGCCCCACCCACGGTAGTCCGGGCCTACTCGGGTTGCCTGATGCTCCCGACAGGCGCATCCTGCTCATGCAGCCGACCCCATCTGGGGAGGGTCGGCAGCGCCGCGTGGCAAGACGGCGCGGAAAAAGCTGGAGTTCCGCACGCGCAGGTAACTCGCTCGCGACGACATCAGAGGAGGGCCCATGACGCGGATTCTGCTGGTTGGCTACGATCCGGAAACTGTGGACTTTTCCGATCCTGCTTTGCCGCCAGGTATGACCGCTGAGAAGATTCGCGCCGGCATTGGGGTGGCGCTGAAGCGCTTCGCTGAACGCGGATGGGAGGCCGACGTTGGCCTCATCCGACCCGATGAGACCGCTGGGCCGACAGTGGAGCGTCAGTTAGCTTCGACGAGCTATGATTGTATTGTCATCGGAGCCGGCGTCCGCCTGCCGCCTCAGCGCCTTGCATTATTTGAAGCCGTCATCAACGCTGTTCACAAGGCTGCCCCACGCGCGGCGATTGCCTTCAATACTCGGCCTGAGGACAGCGCCGATGCCGCCGCGCGATGGCTATCGGCTGGTCCTCGGCCTGCCGAATAGGCGAATAGGCATTAAGATGAGAGCGCGCCGTCGCGCCCGGGCGGGCGCTCCATCCTGGCGCGAGGCGCGCTGCACTCGCTGGAGAATGTGTCGGTGAAGAATTTCTCGGATTTGTCGGAGCAGGAGATCCTGGCGCTCGCGATCACCCTCGAGGAGGAGGATCAGCGCATTTACGAGAGCTACGCGCACGGCCTGCGCGACGATTATCCGGCCTCGGCGCAGATGTTCCGCGACATGGCGGCCGAGGAGAGCGCGCACCGGCGCCGTCTGATCGATCTGCACCGCGCACAGTTCGGCGAGCACATACCGTTGATCCGGCGCGAGGACGTGCGTGGCTTCGTCAGCCGCAAGCCCTTGTGGCTGGTGCGTCCGCTCGGCCTGGAGGCGGTGCGCCGGCAGGCCGAGGTGATGGAGCTCGAGGTCCAGGGCTTCTATCTGCGCGCCGCACAGCGGTGCACCGATGCCGGCATCCGGCAGCTGCTCGGCGACCTCGCCGAAGCGGAGCGGCATCACGAGCTGATGGCCGAGCAGTTCGCCGCCGAGCGCCTGCCCACCGACGTGCGCGCGCAGGAGGAAGAGACGCGGCGGCGCCTGTTCGTGCTCCAGGTGGTCCAGCCGGGCTTGGCCGGCCTCATGGACGGTTCGGTCTCGACGCTGGCGCCGCTGTTCGCAGCCGCCTTTGCCACCCGCGACAGCCGGGATGCCTTCGTGGTCGGCCTCGCCGCCGCGATCGGTGCCGGGATCAGCATGGGCTTCGCCGAGGCGTTGTCCGACGACGGCAGCCTTACCGGCCGCGGCAAGCCGTGGTTGCGGGGCCTGGTCTGCGGCCTCATGACGGCCATTGGCGGGCTCGGGCACACACTGCCTTACCTGATCCCGAATTTCCATGTCGCCACCACGATCGCGGTCGCCGTGGTGGTGGTCGAGCTCGGCGTGATCGCCTGGATCCGCAATCGCTTCATGGACACGCCTTTTCTGTCCGCTGCGTTCCAGGTGGTCGTCGGCGGCTTTCTGGTGTTCCTGACCGGCATTCTGATCGGCAGCGCCTGAGCGCGGCCAAGCCCTCGCGCCGGGCTGGCGAATCCTGGTGGCGTGTGGGAGATGATTACAGTGTCGGTCTACCATGGGACCGTTTCATGAGCCTCAACATCAAGCATCCGGACGCCCATCGGCTCGCGGGCGAGCTCGCGCGGCTGACCGGCGAGACTTTGACCCAGGCCGTCACGGAAGCCATCCGCGAGCGCCTCGAGCGCGAGCGGCGACGGCGCAAGGCGAAGACCCTGTCCGCAGAGCTCCTTGAGATCGGCCGGCGCTGCGCCGCCCACGTCAGGCAGGACACGCGGCCGCATGGTGAGTTCCTCGACGACGAACGGGGTCTGCCACGCTGATGGTCATCGACAGCTCGGCCACCCTCGCCATTCTGTCCGTCCGCTCGGCATCGAAATCGAGGCCCTCACGGTCACGCCTGTCCGCCGCCGCGCCCTGATCCGCGCCGCCGCCGCGGAATAGCTTTTCCGATCGGCGCAACCTTTTGGTTGACCTTATCCTACGCTTCCCGCCACCGGGCCCGCGACGGGTCACAGCCGAATGCGGCACCCGCTTTTGGTGCGTACGTCCGGGGCCAGGATGGCCGCGATCAGCGGCCTTCGCGGTACCAGGCGAGGGC
>CAVWRK010000010.1:0-650619 GCA_963757395.1 uncultured Alphaproteobacteria bacterium | reverse complement strand
CATCGAAGCTGCCGACCTTCGGCGATGTGGATGCCGGCATCGACAAGCCGCGGCTTGGCGCTTTCCTGGAGGAAGCGCAGGACCGCAGCCAGCGGCCCTGCGCCACCTGCCGGATCCGCAACATCTGCTCCGGCGGCTGCTATCACGAGCGCTACGCGCGCTACGGCGATCCGATGCACCCGGTCGCGCACTACTGCGAGCTGATGCGCGACTGGGTCGAATTCGGCATCCAGGTCTATTCGGAAATCCAGGCCGGCAATCCCGGCTTCTTCGAGCGCCACGTGGCGCCAAGGCGGGCGCGTGACGAGGGCATGCGGAGGGCGATGGCATGAAGCATCTGAAGCCGCTCAACCAGAAGGCAGCCCTGCTCGAGCAGGCGGCCGCCGACGGCAAGGCCCTGGAGGTCCAGCTGATGACGACGGTCGCCGGCTGCTCCTCGACCCTCGATCCGGGCTGGGAGGTCGACCCGTTCGGCGGCGTCGCGGGCTTGTGCCAGCCGATGGAGGCCGACCTCTACGGCTGCACCGACCCCTGCTGGTGGCCGGCGCAGGTCGCCGACACGCTCAACACCTATCCCGACTTCAACGCGGGCGCGCCGTCGGCGCAGCGCGACTGGCGCATGCTCCAGGCCGTGTTCCCCAAGAAATAGCGAGGCTCCGAGATGTCCCGTCCGGCGATCCATCAGCTGCTGACACTCGCGGGTCTGGCGCTGGTGCTCGGCGCCGTCCCGACGCAGGCCAAGGACTATCTCCTGAGCGCGGTCAAGCCGGACCTTCTGGTGCTGGCCGACCCGGCCGCGCGCAAAGTGGCAAAGGCCTGCACCATGCCCGAGGCCGGGACCGGGGCTCTGACCATCACGCCCTCGCCCGACGGCAAGATCGCCTATGTGATCGTTAACCGCTGGGAGAGCGTGACTGGCATCGACATCGACAGCTGCAAGCAGGTGTTCCGCGCCGATCTGTCGAGCGGCGAGGAGCGGGTCAAGGCGACCTTCGGCATGGACATCAGCCCGGACGGCAAGGAATTGTTCGTGTTCGAATCGCCGGTCAAGCTGCTGCTCGGCGAGATGCAGGTGCAGCCGACCCGGATCGCGGTCTTCGATACCGCCGCCGGCATCGGCGCCCCGCCGGTCCGGAGCTTCGAGGCGCCCAGGCGCACGGCGCTCCTGATGCTGTCCAAGGACGGCTCGAAGCTGTACGCGGTCAGCTGGGACATCTACGTGCTCGACCCCAAGGACGGCCACGAGATCGGCCGCCATGCGCTGCGCACCTGGAACCGGCCGAACTTCAGCGAGCCGGACGTGCTCGACGTCTGGCCGCAATGGGAGGCGACGGGCGTCTTCTCCACGCTCTACTACACAGTCCGTACCGATCTCAGCGCCGACGATCCGGCCGCCTACAAGACCGGGCTCGCGACCCTCGACCTCGAGACCGACGAGTTCAAACTGCTCGACTTCGAGGACACCTCGGCGCTGATCTTCTCGTCGGTGATCAACCCGAAGCGGCCGGACGAGGCCTACGGGGTCTACACCACGCTGTCGAAGATCGACCGCAAGCAGGGAAAGGTGCTCGACCGCATCGATCTCGACCACACCTACTATGCGATCAACATCGCCTCGGACGGCAACGAACTCTATGTCGGCGGCACGATGAACGACATCGGGGTCTACGACACCAAGACCTTCAAGAAGCTCGGCCAGATCGACATGCCCGACGGCCGCGACCAGGCGCTCGCCAGCCTGCGGCTGATCCAGCGCTGAACCGCCCGCGCCAACGATCGAGTCCGGATCGAAGACCGCTTTGCAAGCGCCGCCTGGGTACCCTGGAGAATCAGTGGGTCTCCACGTGTTGATGTGAATATGTGTTATTCTAACTCATTGAAATTCCACACAGAGAGGGTTCGACCACAGGATCTCTCGCTCCGCCAAGATGCCTTGAGCGAACCCGCTCTCCGCCCTTCGATCGGTCCGCTGAAGCCCAGGAATTCTCCATTTCGGTGAATAGGCTCGTTGACCGCGTGAGATAGGCGTGGGCCAGAGAGCCCCCCTCTTGTGGAGTGCGCCCCTGGGGCCGGACAGGTCGGGCCTTGGGAATTGACCGGGATGCCGGGTTTTCGGAAGAAGGCCCATGGCAAGACAGCATCGATCCCACAGCGTCGCGTTCAAGCGCCAGGTCGCCGAGGAGTTCCTCGCTGGCGAGACCCTGCATGGTCTGGCAAAGCGGCATGACCTGTGCCGCAATCTGATCCGCATCTGGGTCGCGAAGTATGAGGCTGGCGTCTTCGATGACGACGCCGGCGCCGCCGACCTGATGCAGGCCTACGAAGCGCGGATCGCCGCGCTCGAGAGGCTGGTCGGCAAGCAGGCGCTCGAGCTCGAGTTCCTAAGGGGGGCATCGGCAAGCGCGGCGCGCACGAGAAGCGCACCTACATCCGTGATCACCGGCCCGGTGGTCTCTCCATCGCCCAAGGATGCCGGCTGATGGGCCTGCCTCGCACCACGTTCTACGATGTATCGGCCATCCCGACCGACGAGGCCGAGATCGTCGCCCGCATGCGCGCGATCTGCGACGAGTTCGAAGCCTACGGTTATCGTCGCGTCGGCGCCGCGCTGCGCCACCAAGGGATCGTCGTCAACAGCAAGAGGGTTCGGCGGCTGATGCGTGCGCACGACCTGCAGCCGAAGCGTCGCCGGCGGTTCGTCGCCACCACCGACAGCGATCACGATCGTCCGATCTTCCCCGACCGCGCCAAGGGCATGGTCGTCGACGCTCCGAACCAGCTGTGGGTCGCCGACATCACCTACATCAGGGTCGCGGCCGGCTTCGTCTATCTGGCCGCCATCCTCGATGCCTGGTCGCGCCGGGTGGTCGGCTATGCCATCAGCCGCTCAGTAGACGCCCGACTGGCGTTGGCGGCCCTCAAGGCCGCGCTCCGTAGTCGCCGCCCGCCTTCGGGCTGCGTGCATCACTCGGATCGCGGCTCGCAATACGCCTCCGAGATCTACCGCCAACTGCTCGCCGAGCATGGTCTGGTCGGCTCGATGGGCCGGCGCGGCAACCCCTACGACAACGCGAAGGCGGAGAGTTTCATGAAGACGCTCAAGGTCGAGGCGGTGTACCTGATGGACCACGAGACCTTCGAGGACGTCACCGCCGATCTTCCGTGCTTCATCGATGACGTGTACAACACGCGGCGGCTTCACTCAGCCCTCGGCTATCTGAGCCCCGCCCAGTTCGAGGACAACCACGCCCGGCAGACGGTCAAAACAGCCGCCTGAACCTGTCCGGCCCCAGGGGCGCACTCCATGCGGGGTCTTTCTCTGCCAGGTGTTGACCGGGCCATCTCGGTCAACAGCTGATGAAACGTCGGCAAATCAATGAGTTGCGCCTCCACTAGGTCGGCCTGAGTTTGCATAATCTCTTTAGGCAACCAAGAGTTGGCATCAAACTCCGGGGACAGCCGCTGTTGAGGACTGCGGTTGGGCCTCCTGCTCTACCCCGACAGATTGCATGCTTGGGGCTCCATCATTCGATCCCTGTTGTCCTTTGGAGGGCGATTGGGCAGATTGCTCTACCTGCGGTATGGCCGAGGGCGGAGCGCGGAGCGCGGAGCGTTGATCCCGGCTGGACGAGGCAAGATCGAGATCTCGCCAGGCACTGCCGCAGCCTGGTGACTTCGTCGAGGTTCGAGCTCGTCGCTGGCTCGTCGAGGAGGTCGAAAGCCGCGCCGGCCAGCCTTCGATCGTCTCGCTTTCACGCATCGATGATGATGCGCAGGGCGACGAGCTACGGGTCATCTGGGAAGCCGAGGTTGGCGCGCGCCTGGTCGACGACGATCCCTGGAGTAACCTGGCGCGCGATGGTGCTGACTCGCCGGTCAACATGACCATCACCTGTACCAACCCGGCCTGCGACTTCAGCCGCGATCGGCCGCTGCCGCTGCTCACGGTCGACGAGGCGATCTACCGGCGCCTGCCGGCGTTCCTGATCGCGACCGTCGACAAGTTCGCGGGCCTGCCCTGGGTCGGCGAAGCGGGCGCCTTCTTCGGCCACGTCGACCGGCATGACGACAACGGCTTCTACGGCGCGGCGCGACCGGGCGAGGGGCGGCCGCTGTTCAACGACCAGGTGCTCGATCCGCCCGATCTGATCATCCAGGACGAGCTGCACCTGATCAGCGGCCCGCTCGGCACCGTGGCGGGCTTGTACAAGACCGCGATCGATCGCCTGGCGACCCGCATGGTGGGCACCCAGCGCGTGCGGCCCAAGATCGTCGCGTCGACCGCGACGGTGCGCCGGGCCAAGACGCAGATCAAGGCGCTGTTCGATCGCGCGGAGACGGAAGTCTTTCCGCCGCCAGGCATCGAGCGCACCGACAGCTGGTTCGCGATCACGCGCCGATCGGACCAGGAGCCGGCGCGGCTCTATCTGGGCCTCGCCGCTCAGGGACGCGGACCCAAGCTCGTGTTCCTGCGCGGGCTCCTGAGCCTGATGGCGGCTGCGGCCGCGGTGTACCAGCAGGCCGGCGGCTCCGCGGCGGAGGACAACCCCGCCGATCCGTACATGACCGCGCTCTGCTATTTCAACGCGCTGCGCGAGCTGGGTGGCGCCCGCCGGATCGTCGAGGACGAGGTCAACGCTCGCTTGCGCAGCTACGGCGACGACCGACGTCGGCAGATCCCGCCCGATCAGGTGTTCGGCGATCGCGACATCGGCGAGCCGCTGGAGCTGACCTCGCGGGTCTCGACCGACGAGGTGGCGGCGGCCAAGTCGCGGCTCGAGAAGCCATTCGACGCCGCCGGCGGTGACCCGGTCGATGTGGCGCAGGCGACCAACATGATCTCGGTCGCCCTCGACATCACCCGCCTCGGCCTGATGCTCGTGCAGGGGCAACCCAAGACGCCGCCGAGTACATCCAGCCACCAGCCGGGTCGGCCGCCGGATCGACAAGCCGGGCCTGGTCGTGACGGTGCTCATCTCACAACCGCGCGACCGCGCCCACTATTTTCCCTGTTCCACCGCCCCTTCTACCGCGCGGTCGAGGCGACCAGCGTCACGCCCTGGACGGCGCGGGCGCTCGATCGCTCGCTCGCGGCGGTGGTGGTCGCGGTGGCGCGGCACCTGCGCCCCGAGCTGACGCCCGAGCGCGCGGTCCGGCAGCTGCGAACGATCCCGGGCTACCGCGGCGCTTCGAGCGCAGCATCGAGCGCCTCTTCGAGCTCGAGCGCTATTACAAAATTGGCAGACGACGGTCGATGATCTGGCTCGGCTCACCTATGGCGATCGGCGCCAAGCGGATCAGCTCCTCCACGTGCCGCTCGACCCGGCGCTGCCCAATCTGAGACCCGCGCATCGCGCCT
This sequence comes from uncultured Alphaproteobacteria bacterium, assembly GCA_963757395.1. GTDB lineage: Bacteria > Pseudomonadota > Alphaproteobacteria > Geminicoccales > Geminicoccaceae > DATAOG01. Next base: position 645,260 of record CAVWRK010000010.1, on the reverse strand, counting down.
TCGTCGCCGCCCGCTCGATGCGCGATGGGTCGAGGCCAACGTCATGCTCCGGGTCCGTGATCCCTATGGCGCCACGTTCAAGGCGGAGGACGTGGCGCGAGCAAGAAGACCGTCCAGCGCCGCAGCCAGCTGATCACCACCTTCGATCCCGGCGCCATGGTCGATCTGCCGACCCGGTCGTGCTGATCGGCGGGCTCGATCGCTGGCGGATGCCGACTGGCAGCTATGACGAGATCGACGAGCCGACGCTGGCCCGGCTGCTCGAGCGATGGCTGCGCGAGCACGGCCGGCTGGACCAAGGCGAAGCCATCCGGCTGCTGACGCCACCGGTCGCGGAAGGTGATCGGCACGGAAACCCGCCGGGCGTCGAGGTCACGATCTTCCCGACCTGGTTCGTCTGCGAGCGGATCGAAACACCGACCATCGACGACGAGCAGAAGCTCGGCCGGCGGCTGGTGCGCTGGCAGGATCTCGATCCGGCGAGCGGCAGGCGTCGGTTCATCCACGACGACGCCAGGAAGGACGAGGTGACGCCGCTCCGGTTCGTGGGCGCATGCCCCAACGGCCATCTCCAGGACATCGACTGGCAGCGCCTTTTGCACCCCGGCGGGCGCTGCCTCGAAGCGATGTGGCTGACGGATCGCGGCACCGGCGGCCTTCTGGGCGATCTCGAGATCGTCTGCGGCTGCGGGGCGAAGCTGAGCCTCCGAGCCGCGACCAAGCCCGGCCGGCTCGGCCTCTGCGACGGGCACATGCCGTGGATCTCGGCCCATGCCCGCGAAGACTGCGCGATCGATGGCAGGCCTGTTCAGCTGCGGCTTTTGAGCCGCTCGGCCACCAATGCCTATTTCGCGCAGACCATCAGTGTCATCTCCTTGCCGACCGGCGAGGACGAGTTGGTGCAGATCATTAACCGGCATCGCGCGGCTCTGGCCGCCGGTCCTGCGGTCTACAGTTAGTTGAGACAGCGCCTTGGGCTTGAAGAGGGCAGCGCAAGGAGGTGAGGATGACGGACACGACGGCACAGGGCGTTGGCCCGGCGGAGCGCGCCCAGCACGCTGGCGGAGACGACCTCGGGGTGACGGCGGCCGAGTTGAGCGCCTGGCGTGACGCCTTCCTGGCCGCCGGCGAGGCGTCGCTCAAGACCTGGCCCGCCGACGGCCGGGACTTCGAGATCGGCCTGCTCAAGGCCCAAGGTGGGGGATCTGACCATGGCCAACGAGTTGCTGGAGGTGAAGATCGAGCAGCTGGAGGTCGGCCGCCCTTTGGCACGGCGGAGGTCGAGGCGATGAGCATGGTGGTCTCGCCCTCCGCCAACCGGTCCTACGGCGTGCAGCGGGTGACCCGGGTCTGGGGCACCTCGCGGGCCACGCTGTATCGTCATCGTCGAGGCGACGAACCAGGCACCGGCCGTCGACCAGGCCCGCTCGGGCCCATGCCGGACGCGGCGTTGATCGAAGCGATCCGCGCGCTGCTGGCCGCGAGTTTGTTCCACGGTGAGGGCTACCGGAAACTCTGGGCGCGGCTGCGCTTCGCCGGCATCCGGACGTCCAGACGCCGCGTCCTGCGGCTGATGCGCGAGCATGGCTTGCTGGCGCCAGGCCGGGTCGGGCGACCGCATGGCCCGAAGGCCCACGACGGCACCATCCGCACCGAGCGGGTCGACCTGATGTGGGGCACCGATCTGACCGCGACCCTGACCGGCGAGGTCCAGGCCGCGATCTTCGTCACCGTCGATCACGCCTCGACCGAGTGCCTGGGCATCCACGCTGCCCGCCGCGCGACGCGTTTCGAGGCGCTCGAGGCCCTGCGCCAAGCCGTGCGCACCTGTTTCAGCGCCTTCGGCGAGGGCGTCGCGGATGGCCTGAAGCTGCGCCACGATCACGGCAGCCAGTTCGTCGCCGACGACTTCCAGCGCGAGCTCGCCTTCCTCGGCATCGCAAGCTCGCCCGCCTTCGTGCGCGAGCCCGAGGGTAACGGCTGCGTCGAGCGCTTCATCCGCACGCTCAAGGAGAACCTGCTCTGGGTGAGGCGCTTTGCGACCATCGAAGACCTGCGCTTGGCCCTCCACGCCTTCAAGGACAGCTACAACCGAACCTGGATCGTCGAGCGCCACGGCTACCAGACCCCTGCTGCGGTCGCTCCTGATCACGGCGCCGACCAGATCTAGGTAGCGCCGGGTCGGGTCCTCGCCTTCGCCGATGGCGGATTGGGCGCTGCCGGCCCCGCGCAAGGCCTGCCAGAGGAGGTCCATGGTCGGCACCTGGCACTCATGGGACTCGGCGAACTCAATGAACATCCACATCGCCGCACCCAAGCCGGCGATGATCCCGGGGGTCCGGCGGTGCTCGCCGGTGGCGAGCGGGAGCAGGTGGTTGCGTCGGGATCGGAGGGGTCGCTCGGGCATTTGCCGGATCCCGGGCCAGGCACTGCACCCAGAAGGCCATGCTCTGCGCGTAGAGGCCGGAGCTGGCGTTTGACTGGGCGCTCGTGAGGCGGGCGAGGTCGACGTCACTATGGGCGACTTCGATGGCGATCAGGCGCGCCATGATTGACGCGCCGCGCGGCAGCTCCTCGCCGGTTGAGACCAGGAGGCACCGGGGCGGGCGCGCCGGGCGCTGACTGCCGTCGGGGCGGGACCGGCCCCGGCCCGGCGGTTGCCCTGCGAGCGGAACACGTAGTCGGCCTCCGTATAGGCTCGCCGAGGGACGATAGGAACGTTGAGGCAAGGAGCGGCGCCGTGATCTTGGGAGGGGCCACCTCGAGCAGCGTGAGGCTCGCGGCGAGTGCCTGACGGGCGGCGTCGCCTTCAGACGGTGCAGGCAGAACATAGCCGCCGAGGTTCGGGAGGTGGGTCTCGACCGAGACCACAAGGCCCGAGGCGCCGATCGCGCCCCCACCATGGAGATCGAGCCAACTGCCGTCGATCTCTCGCCAACCAGTGTGAGCATAGACGTGCTTGTGCCGAGGCTCAGGGCTGCAAATCTTGATCGCTACGGCTGCCTGCTCGCGCTGCCCAGGGTAGATGAGGGCCTTGGGGTGGACCTCGTGTATCCAGCTCATGGCGCCGAATTGGGCGCTCGGACGCGGAGGGTCTTCTGTCGACCGTGGAATTGGGTCTCGATCGTGAGTTCTTTCCGGGTCTCGGCGCCATTGTCGATGGTGGTCTCGGCGGCGATCGTAGCGGCGAAGTTGGTGAGCTGGACCTCTACGGAATCAAGCTGTCTGCCGTTCTTGCGCGTGGTGTGGTGAACCGCACCGTCGGGCGCCATCTTGTATAGAAGGCGGTCGGGGTCGATGTCCTCAGCTGTAGCACCTTGCCGTCGGCCGTGCGGATCGCGCCGGGCGGCGGCAGCGGGGCTTGCGCCTCGAGCGGTGTGGCGGTGGGTGCGCCGGGCGTGGGAGCGCCTTGCTGGCCAGGGCCGGGCGTGCTCTCTACTGAACCGTTGGTCATTACCTGTTTCCTTCGCTTGGGCGGCCCCACCGCCCGGGTGATCACATGCTCAATCATCGCTGAATCGGCCCGACCGCCCCTTCCGAGGGCGGTCGGCAGGCGTTGGATAGCGTCAGGCCGCTGGTGGCGGCAGCGCGGAGTCGAGGTGCTCGAGGGCTTCGCCGAGGATTTCGCGGAGCCATTCGGCCTCGGCCTTCGGCCCCGAGGGCGGCCTTTCGTCGCGTGCCCGCTAACACGCAACTAACACGCAACTGACACGCAGCGGCTGCTAACTACTTGACTCTACGTGCCCGGCGGTGCCTACTTTTGCCGGTTCAAGCCCTTGGAATGTCGACGAAGGCGGGCCGTTGACATCATAGGGGTCGCTGGTTCAATCCCAGCAGCGCCCACCACGCCACCCTGTGGCCCGGGGGGCACGCGAGGCCAAGCCAGGACCGTCGCGGCGCGGCTTGCCGGCGGGCGAGCGCTTTCTTAACTTAGAGTTGGCGGAGCGGCAGCGTGGCACACTGGAGCAGAGCATGGCGATCGGGCTGAGCCTTTGGGCCGGGCATAGGTACCAGCTAAACAGGATGACGTTCCGTGAGCTGCTGGTCGCCTATTTCACCCACCACTCGATCTTGATCTACCTGACGTTGACCGCGCTTGGCATCGGGTTTGCGGTCTCCTTTGCCGTATCCCCCTGGCCGCCGCTGCTCGCGGCGCTGGTGATCGTCCTGGTCTACCCGCTGGTCGAATATCTGATGCACCGTTACGTCCTGCATTCCCGCTTGCTCTACCGGCACAAGGCGACCGCGGCGCTCTGGAAGCGCATCCACTTCGACCATCATCAGAACCCGAACGATCTCGCCGTGCTGTTCGGCGCGCTCTACACCACGCTGCCGACCATCTTCGTGATCGCGACCCCGATCGGCTGGCTGATCGGCGGCCTGGCCGGCGGCGCCGCCGCCTTCGCCGCCGCGCTCGCCCTGTTCGCCCTTTACGAGTTCTGTCACTGCGTCCAGCATCTGCCGCTGACGCCCCGCCACGAGTGGCTGAGAACCCTGAAGAAGCATCACCTCGCCCACCATTTCCATAGCGAGCAGGGCAATTTCGGCATCACCAGCTTGATCTGGGACCGGGTCTTCGGAAGCCTCTACCGCCGGCCGCAGGAGGTGCCGCGGAGCGCGACCGTGCACAATCTGGGCTACGCCGGACCCGAGCGCGAGGCCTATCCCTGGGTCGCCGAGCTGTCGGCCGATGATGCAACCTACGCCGCAGCCCGCCGCCGGGGGGCGAGCCGCCAGGGCGCTCCTGACTGCGGCTCCGCCAGCGTCTGATCGCGCCCGTCCAGAAGACCGGTCCCGTGCCCTCCGGGCTACGCATCCAGCGGGTCGAGGATCGCCCCGCCTTGAAGCAGTTCCTGCTGCTGCCGGCAGCGCTCCATGCAGGCGACCGGAACTGGGTGCAGCCGCTCATGTTCGAGCGCCTCGAGCACTTGAATCCTCAAGAAGAACCCCTGGTTTGACCACGCCGAGGTCGGCTATTGGCTGGCCTTCCGGGGCGAGCGCCCGGTCGGGCGGATCAGCGCCCAGGTCGATCACCTGCATCTGGAGCGCTACGGCGACGCCACGGGCCACTTCGGCTTTCTCGACGCGGAGGACGATGCCGAGGTGTTCAAAGCTCTGTTCGAGGCCGCCGAGGAGTGGCTCAAGGCCCGTGGCATGCGCCGGGTGACCGGGCCGTTCAGCCTCTCGGTCAACGACGAGAGCGGTCTCCTGGTCGAGGGCTTCGAGACGCCGCCCTACATGATGATGGGCCACGCTCCGCGCTACTACGGCCCACGGGTCGAGGCGCGGGGCTACCGGACCGCGAAGAACCTGATCGCCTACATCTACAAACTCTCGGCACCTTCGCCGCGCGCCAAGCGCATGCTCGATCGCCTGAGCCAGGACGCCGGGCTCAGCTTCCGGCCGATCGCCATGCGCCGCTTCGACGAGGAGCTCCGGATCATCGTCGATATCTTCAACGACGCCTGGTCGGACAATTGGAGCTTTGTGCCCATGACGCCCGCCGAGGTCGACTACATGGGCAAGAACCTGAAGCCGATCCTCCGCGCCGAATACGCCTGGATCGGTGAGGTCGAGGGCCGGCCCGCGGGCATGGCGGTGACGCTCCCCAATCTCAACGAGGCGATCGCAGACCTTCGGGGGCGGCTGCTGCCGTTCGGCTGGGCGAAGCTGCTCTGGCGCCTCAAAGTCCGCGGCACCCGGAGCGCCCGCATGGTGCTGATGGGCGTGCGCAAGCGCTATCATGGCACGGCGCGCGGCGCTGCGTTGGCGCTTGGCGTCACCGAGGCAGTGCGCAGCTGGAACGCCGTGCACGGCGCCAAGGAGGCCGAGCTCTCCTGGGTGCTCGAGGACAATCGCCCGGTCCGAGACATGATCGAGCTGCTCGGCGGCCGGGCCTACAAGACCTACCGCGTCTACGAGAAATCCCTGGCGTGAACGCGAGGCCGTTCACGGCGTTGGTGTTGGCCGGCCGGCGCGGCGGCGAGGACCCGGTTGCAAGACATTGCGGCGTTGAGCACAAATGTCTGGCTAGGGTGGGCGGCGTGCCGATGCTGGCGCGCGTGCTCGACACCCTCGCGGCGAGCCCGGGTGTCGACCGGATTTTCGTCGCCCTGGAAGACCCTGCGATCCTCGACCGCCTGCCGGATATCCCGCCCTGCATCGCACTGCCGAGCATGGCGACGCCGAGCTTGAGCGTCCTGCGGGCGCTCGACGAGGTCGAGGCGGGTCTGCCGATGCTGGTCACCACCGCCGACCATGCTCTTCTGTCGGCAGCGATCGTCGGGCACTTCGGCACGGCCGCACGCGCGACCGGCGCTGACGTGGTTGCCGGCCTGACCGCGGCCCAGGTCATCCAGAAGGCTTATCCAGACACGCAACGGACCTATCTGCGCTTCCGCGATGCGCACTATTCGGGCGCCAATCTATTCGCCCTCATGACCCCCGAGGCGCCCAAGGCGGCCGCCTTCTGGCGTCGGGTCGAGCAGGATCGCAAGCGCCCCTGGCGTATGATCCGCGCCTTCGGCGTCGGTCCGTTGCTCGCCTATCTTCTCGGGCGCCTGACCTTGGATGACGCCCTGGCGCGGGCGTCGGCGATCATTGGTGCCCGCGTCGCGGCGGTCCGCCTGCCGTTCGCCGAGGCCGCGATCGATGTCGACAAGCCGGCCGACCTCGAGCTGGTCAACGCGATCCTCGCGAGACGGGGCTGAGCGCCGGTTCACCACCTCAGCACTTCTGGCGGACGACCCTCGCCGGGTTGTCTGCGACCTTGGTCGGGATCGGCCTCGCGCGCTTCGCCTACACGCCGCTGATCCCGGCCCTGATAGCTGCGGATTGGTTCACGCCGGCGCAGGCCGTCTACCTCGGCGCCGCCAATCTCGCAGGCTATCTGGCCGGCGCGCTGCTCGCCCGACCCGTGGCGGCCCGGATCCCGGCCACGCGTGTGCTGCCCAGGATGATGGTGCTCGCGACCGCAGCCTTCTTCGCCTGCGCCCTGCCCCTCTCATTCCTTTGGTTTTTCGTATGGCGCTTCGCTGCCGGCCTGGCGGGCGGCCTTCTGATGGCGCTCGCTGCGCCCGCTGTGCTACCAGAGGTGCCGGCCCGCCGGCGCGGGCTCGCGGGCGGCATCATCTTCACCGGGGTCGGGCTCGGCATCGCCGCCTCCGGGACGCTGGTGCCGCTGCTCCTGCGCTTGGGTCTGACCGCCACCTGGTGCGGGCTTGGCGCCGTTGCCCTGCTGCTGACCCTCGTCACATGGAATGCTTGGCCGAAGGCACGACCGATCGCGTCGGCCGGCCGCCTGGTGGTCCATCGCTCGCTCGCACTGAGGAACGCGGCCCTCAGGGCTCTCTACGTCGAATATGCGCTGAATGCCGCCGGGCTCGTGCCCCACATGGTGTTTCTGGTCGACTTCGTCGTCCGTGGGCTTGGTCGGGGCGTCGACGCGGGTGGGGGCTATTGGGTGCTGTTCGGGCTCGGTGCGTTGGTCGGTCCGGTGCTCGCCGGCCCACTTGCCGACCGCATCGGCTTCGGGCGAGCGCTCCGGGCGGCATTTCTGGTCCAGGCAGTGGCCGTGACGCTGCTCGCCCTGACCACCGGCACGGTGGCGTTGATCGTCTCGAGCGTGGTCGTCGGTGCCCTCGTGCCCGGGGTCGTGCCGCTCGTGCTGGGCCGCATCCACGAGTTGATCCCGGACCACGATCCCGAGCAGCGGGCCCAGGCCTGGAGCCTAGCCACCACCGCTTTCGCCCTCGGCCAGGCCGGCGGCGCCTACGCCCTTTCCTCCCTGTACGCAGAGACCGGCAGCCATACGCTCCTATTCGAGCTCGGCGGTGCTTCCCTGGCGCTAGCATTCGTGATCGATCTCGCGCTCGCCGCTCGCCCTCCAGCGGTGCGAACGCAGTCGCGCCTCGACGAACCGACCGACCCGGCCTAGGTTGCGGGCCGCCGTGGTCGGATGGCTGCGGTTCGTTTCATGGCAGAGGCTGGCTGACGCTGCGTGTTCCGACTGGCGCATATCTCGGACCTGCACATCGGGCCCCTGCCCCCGGTCGCGCCGCGCGATCTGCTGGGCAAGCGCCTGTTTGGGTATCTCTCCTGGCGCTTGCGCCGGCATCGGATCCATCGGCAGGAGGTCCTGGCGGCGCTTCGCCGCGACTTGCAGGCGATCGGGCCCGATCACATCGCGATCACCGGCGATCTGGTCAACATCGCCCTACCGGCCGAATTCGACCAAGCTGCGGCGTGGCTCCGCGCGCTGGGCGCGCCGGAGCGGATCTCCGTGATCCCGGGCAATCACGACGCCTATGCCCGAATCGACTACGGCGAGTCCCTGGCACGCTGGACCGACTACATGACCTCCGATCCCGGGTCGTCCGCCGGCTCGGATGGCGATTGCGGTTTTCCTTATTTCCGCCGGCGGGGGCCGCTCGCGCTGATCGGCCTCTCGACCGCGATCGCGACGCCGCCCGGGTTCGCCACGGGCCAGCTCGGCCGGCCACAGCTCGAGGCGCTGGATCGCCTGCTCGCGGGGCTTGCGCACGAAGGTCGCTGCCGGGTCGTCTTGCTGCATCATCCGCCGCTCGCCGTCGCCGGCGGGTGGCGACGGCGGCTGATCGACGCCGCGGCGTTTCGTCAGATCATGCACCACCACGGCGCGGAGTTGATCCTGCACGGCCATGAGCACGTACCGATCAACGGCGAGATTCAGGGGCCCGACGGTCCGATCCCGGTCGCCGGCGTGCCCTCGGCCTCGTCGCTCGACCCGCGGCCTGAGCGCCGGGCTCGATACCAGGTCTACGACATCGAGAGAACCGCTGGCGGCTGGTTCCTGAGCAGCCAGATCCGAGCCTACGATCACACGGCCGAGACCTTCGGTCCGCTCGCGACGGAGGCCGGGCGACCGTGCTGAAGGTCGGCCTGATCAGCAATCCGAGCAGCCAGCGCAACCGGCGCGGCCTCGACGAGGTCCAGGCCGCGAGCGAAGGGGTTCGGGATCTGGTGCACGTCGTGGCCGACGGCGCTCAGAGCCTTGGCGAGATCCTGGCGGAGTTCGCCCGGCAGGAGGTGGGGCTCCTCGTGGTCAACGGCGGCGACGGCACCGTCCTGCGCGTGCTGACCGAACTGCTCGAGACCAGGCCCTTTGAGCGATCGCCGCCGATTGCAATTCTCGCCCGCGGCATGGCCAACACAACCGCTGGCGACGTCGGCCTGCGCGGCCGACCCGCCCGCGCCCTGCCCCGCCTGATCGAGGTCGCGCGGGGCGGAGATCTGGCCGGCCACCTCGAGCACCGGCACGTGCTGCGGGTCGAGAACATTCGAGGCCTTCCGCCGCAGCGTTGCATGTTTCTCGGCGCTGGCGCGATCTACGATGCGATCGAGTTCTGTTGCAACAAGGTCTATACTCTGGGCCTCAAGGGCAATCTCGGCATGGGTCTGACGTTAGGGAGGTTTCTCTTACGCGCGCTGTTCGACCGCCATGGCCAGGGTCCGATCCGCGGTCATGACATTGCGATCGCGGTCGACGATCGGCCGGTCAGTCAGGCCCGACGTCTCCTCGTGCTGGCGACCACGCTCGACCGTCTGGTGCTGGGCGCGCGGCCGTTCTGGGGCGAGGACTCGAGGCGCATTCGCTTCACCAGCATCGCCCACCCGCCCGTGCAGCTGGTCCGCTCGGCGCCGAAGGTGCTATACGGGTGGCGACGGGCGACGCTGCCCCGGGACGCCTACGTCAGCGGCGGCGCCGAGCGCCTCACGCTCGGCCTCGACTCCGCGTTCACCCTGGATGGCGAGCTGTTCGAGCCGGAGGCGCAACGGCCGCTTCTGGTGACCGCGCCGGACCGCGTCGGCTTCGTGAGGCTGTGAAGGGTGTCGGACCTGCCGGAAAGTCTGCGCCGCCTGATCGCCCTGGAGAGTGCGGAGCCGCGTCCGGCGCCAGTGATGGCAGTCGCCGAGGCAGCCAGGCGGCGTTATGGGCCAGCGATCGTCGCGGTGTTGTTCTACGGCAGCTGTCTGCGGCAGCCGGGCGATGACGGCGGGATCGTCGACCTCTACCTGCTCGCCGACCGCTACGCGGCCCTCCATCGGAGCCGGCTCGCACGGGCACTGAATGCGCTCTTGCCACCCAACGTCTACTATCTCGAGACGCCCTTCGAGGGCCGCCTCGTGCGGGCCAAATACGCGCTCGTCACCCTCGGCCAGCTTGAGCGGCTGGTCTCCCGCCGTACGCTGCAGCCCTACTTTTGGGCCCGCTTCGCGCAGCCTACAGTAATCCTCTGGGCGCGGAACGAGGCGGTGCGTGCGCGCGCCGAGGCCGTCCTCGGTCAGGCCACCATGACCATGCTCGCCGAGACTTTGCCACTCATGTCCGGGGGCCGAGCTCCGGGCGAGCTGTGGCCACGCGCGTTCGCCGAGACCTATCGCACCGAGCTTCGTGCCGAGCGTGGTGACCGGCCGACGCAGCTCCATCGCGCATTCGCCGCCCGCTACGATCGGGTGACGCAGATCCTGCTGCCGACGCTGGCGGGATCGAACTCGGAGGCGGCCAAAGGACAGTGCCTCCGCCGCTGGCGACGCCGGCGCGTCCTGGGCAAGCTCCTCTCCGTACTGCGCCTGATCAAGGCCAGCTTCACCTTTCAGGGTGGCGCCGCCTATCTGGTCTGGAAGATCCGCCGTCACTCGGGCGTCGAGCTCGAACTCACCCCCTGGCAGCACCGGCACCCGATCCTGGCCTCGAGCGTGCTCGCCTGGCGCCTCTACCGCGCCGGCGGCTTTCGCTGACCAAGGCGTCAAGCGCGCGCGGCGCGCACGATCTGGGCCGGCACCTCGTCAGCGAGTTCGGCCGCCACCCTGGCGAAACGCGCACAGACCTCGTCGATCTGCACCCGCGTATGCGCCGCCGACACGCTGCAGCGGAGCAGGCAGGCGGCATTGGGGGTGCCGGGCGGCAGCGCCAGATTGACATAGACCCCGTGCTCGAGCAGCCGGTTCCAGGCCCGGACAGCGCTCTTCTCGTCCGGCAGCCGGACGGCGATGATCGGGCTCATGGCCGAGCAGATGTCGAAGCCGGCAGCACTCAGGCCATCGTACAGAGCCTTCGCGTTGTCCCAGAGGCGCGCCCGCAGGTCCGGTCGGCGCTGCATCTGCCGGAACGCGCACAGTACCGAGGCGACGCTCGATGGGCAGGACGATGCCGTGTACATGTACGGCCGGCTGCAATAGCGCAGTACGTCGAACTTCGGATGGTCCGACGCCCCGAAGCCGCCGACCGCGCCCAGGCTCTTGCTGAAGGTGCCGACCACGCAGTCGACGTCGGCCTCGATCCCCTGCTCCTCGGCAGCACCTCGGCCATGGGCGCCCAAGACGCCGAGCGAATGGGCCTCATCGACCAGGAGATGGGCCCCGTGCCGCCGTTTGATCTCGGCGAACTCGGCGAGCGGCGCGCGGTCGCCGAGCATGCTGTAGATGCCCTCGACGACGATCAGGCGGCAGTCGCCCTGTTCGTCGAGTCGCCGCAGGCGCCGGTCGAGATCCTCCGGATCGTTGTGTCGGAAGCGGACCACGGTCGCGCCGCTGAGCCGGCAGCCATCGTAGATGCTCGAGTGCGAGTCGGCGTCCATCAGGATGATGTCGCGCGGACCGGCGAGACCCACCAGCATGCCGAGGTTGGCCTGATAGCCGGTCGGAAAGATCAGCGCCGAGCGCCGGTTGAGGAAGCGGGCGATCTCCGCCTCGAGCTCGCGATGGATGCCATAGGTGCCGTTGGCGATCCGCGAGCCGGTGGTCCCGGTGCCGTGATCGCGAATCGCGCCCACGGCCGCCGCCATGCATTCCGGGTCGAACGTCAGACCAAGGTAGTTGTTGGTCCCGACCAGGATCGTGGCGCGACCGTTGATGCGCGCCTCGGTACCCGACAGCACCTCATCGAGGCAAACCCCGAAGGGATCGGCGCCCGCTTGCAGCACCTTATCGTGGCGACCCGCGACCAGAGCGTATTTGTCGAAGAGATCCATTGAACTCAGCGGCCTTCGATCTGTTGCTGGACCACGTCTACCAGATCCTGAAGGTTTCTCAAGTCCGAGACGAGGTTCATGGGGATGTCGATTCCGAACTTGTCCTCGATCTCCATTATCAGATCCATAGCGGCGACCGAATCGATATTGAGATCCCCGCTGAGCTCCGAGGTCGGAGCGAGCTCGGCCTGGGGGGGCGCGTGCCTCTCCAAGATCGTGCAGATGTCGCGATAGAGGGCGTTGCCTTCAGCGGTCATGACATCTCGATCCGATCTCGCTCAACCTTGGCGCGCCTGCCAGCCAGACCAGCGCTGGCGCGACGCCCCGCCTGCAGGCGAGCACTCGCACCAGCAAGCATCAGAGCCATCGATGACGTTCGTACCACGCCATGGTGCGCGCAAAGCCATTCTCGAACGTCGTGCGCGCGGACCAGTCCGGCAAGAGCGGGTGCGGCGCGGCGCGGCATACCCAATCCGGATGGAACAACTCGCGCAGCTTGCCGAGCGAAAGGCGCGGTGAGCGACCCAACGTCGCACCCGCAGTCTGACCGATCGCGGCGGCCGGCCAGAGCATCGATCGGGGAAGCGCGATCGTGCGCACCCGCCGACCCAGCTGCCGGCCGGCAATCTCGGCCAAATCCCGCCACCGATAGCCGCCGGCCCGGCCGTCATCGGGTTCGAGCACGCGCCCGTCCCATTCGGCAGTCACCAGCAGCTGGATCACGAGCTCGGCGAGATCGTCGACATAGATCAGCGAGAACCGCGCATTCGGCATGGCTGGCACGAACAGCAGGCCGTGCTTGAGCTGCCGGAAGATCGGCAGCGTCGCACGGTCGCGCGGGCCGTAGACCGCAGGCGGCCGCAGGATGCATAGCTCGATCCGCTCGCCGGCCAAGCGTCTGACATGCTCCTCGCCCAGGCGCTTGCTGTCGGCGTAGGGCGACAACACCGGCTCGCGCGCCGCCAATGAGGAGAGCAGGAGGAAGCGCGGTCGCGAGGCCGCGGCAGCGGCCGCTACCATCGCTGCTGCGGCTCCGACCGCATTGACGAGCCGAAACGCCGCAGGGCGTGGCGCGGCAATCGCGCCAGCGCAGTGGACCACGGCCGTGACGTCCTCGACCAACCGCGCCAGAGCCGCCTCGTCCTCGAGCGCGCCCCGGACCGTGACCACACCTGCTTCTTCGAGGCCCGGATCGTTGCGCCGGGTCAGCGCCCGCACCGGCCAACCGCGCTCGACCAGTCGTCGGATGATCTCCCGCCCGATGAAGCCAGTACCACCGGTCACGGCGACCGGGCCTATCATCGCGCCCCCAGCGGCAGCTCCCGGCGGCGGTCGCGCCGGATCACACCCGGCCTAGCTCGCGACGGCGTAGACTTCCAGGTCGCGGGCGTCGGCGCGCTCACCAACCGGCGAGGCGACGTCCGGGATCGTGCCCGCGAGGTAGTTCGCCTTGGCCGCGGCGCGACTGAGCTTGCCTGAGGTCGTGAATGTCAGCGAGCGAGGCGCCGCCAGAACGACCTCGGACTCGACGCTTGCGACCTTCTGCACGGTCGCCTTGACGGCGCGCCGCAGCGCTTGCTGGCCAGCCGGATCGGCGATCCGGCACTCGACCACCACGACCACGCGTTCCCGCTCGTCGTCGACATGGACCGCGAAGGCTGCGACCTCGCCCGGCCGCACCCCATCCAACTTCTCGACCGCCCACTCCAGATCCTGGGGCCAGATATTGCGGCCGTTGAAGATGATCAGGTCCTTGCTACGGCCGGTAATGACCAGCTCGCCATCGACCATGTAGCCCATGTCGCCGGTGTCGAGCCAACCGTCCGCCGTGGTCACCGTGCGAGTCGCCGACAGGTCGCGGAAATAGCCGCTCATCAGGCTCGGACCCTGTAAGCAAACCCGACCGACGGTCCGCTCCGGAAGGGCATCGCCACCGTCGTTGCGGATCTCGATCCGATAGCCCGGCATGGGTCGGCCACAGACCGCGAACGGCCGCACCCTGGCGACGCGCCGATCGGATTTCGGCACCACCGCAAGCGCCTTCCGACCGCGCTCGAACGCCGGCCCGCAGTCGACCCAGTCGACGGGCACGCCCCGACCCAGCTCCGAGAATGTCACCGCCAGCGTTGCCTCGGCCAGACCATAGCTCGGCACGAACGCCTCGGCGCTGAACCCCGACGCCGCGAACCGCTCGGCGAACTGTTCGAGCACGCGCGTCCGGATCATCTCGCCGCCGATGCCCGCGACCCGCCATCTCGACAGATCGAAGGTTGGATGCGGTTCGTTGGCCGAGCGGCGAACGCACAGCTCGTAGCCGAAGGTCGGGCTGAACGAGATGGTCCCGCCGTGCTCGGACAAGACCTTAAGCCAGGTCAGCGGCCGCCGCGCGAAGCCCGTGGTCGGGATGTAGTCGATCGAGGTCTGGGTCATCACCGGCGTCAGGCAGCAGCCGACCAGGCCCATGTCGTGGTACAGCGGCAACCAGGAGACGCAGCGGTCGCCCGGCGCCAAGCGGAGGCCGTGGCGGGCGATTGCGCTGGCGTTGCTCGCGAGGGCCCGCTGGCTGACCAGGACGCCACGCGGAAAGCTCGTGCTACCCGACGAATACTGGATGTAGCACGGCTCATCGGCGCTCAAGGGTCGGAGGTCAGCGCCGTTCGACGGCAACTCGCGGATCTCCTCGTGGGTTCCGACCAGGCTCGCGCTCGAGCCGGCAGCGGCATTGCGCAGGGATTCGATCAGCTCGGCGGGCGCGATCGCCACCCGCACGCGCGCCGTTTGGATCATGCCCTCCAGACGCTCCTCGTAGGCCGCACGGCCGCCGAAATTGACGCTCAGCGGCAGAGGCACCGGGACCAGCCCGGCATACTGGCAAGCAAAGAAGGAGATGAGGAAGTCGGGCGTGGTGTCCGCAACGATCGCGATCCGAGTGCCCCGGGGCAACCCCAGACCTCGGAAGCGGAGCCCCTGATCGACGGCGCGCTCGCGCAGTTCCCGATAGGACAGTGTCCGCTCGAGCTCGCCCCGAGCCGAAAAGAAATTGCAGCCGGTCTGCCCCCGGGCCGCGTAGTCCAGCCCGGCCGTCAGGCTCTCGAAGCCGCCGGTACGATAGGGCAGTATCGAATTGGTGCTCGGCGTGGGACTCATCGCCTGCTTCCTCTTTGTCGCCTGCCAGCCGTGCCTCTACCCACCGAACTAGCTGCCATACCAGCGCCTCCGTCCCGTCGGCAAAGCGACAGCGTCAAGAAATGTCGCAACCACGAGCCCGGATCGTTCCAGGCGGGCGACGACAACGCGATGTCGGGAACGATTCTGCTGGTCACGGCAGGGCGCGCATGCAGCACATGCCACACGCTCGGACGAGCTGACCCGGTAGCAACGCAACCACTGAGCGATCCGCTTCGGCAGTTACCACGTTCCCGCCACGCCCAGCTTTTGACCCGACCCCGCCGGGATCCGGGACACCAGCTCAAGCGCTCCTATGGACGGTTGCACGATCCACATAGTCCAAGCCTACCGAGACGCGAACCGTCACCTCTAGCCGATGGATGCTAGCCAGCGCCAGGGCCGAACTCTAATCACTTTATGTGGCAGATTGTTACATGGGGATGCCAAAGCACTTGATGAGAAGGATCCCGATCCCACGCAGCAAAACGGTGCCGAGCGCATTCTTAACCCGTCGGACGGTCCCCGACCGACCGCGCCGACGCTGTTTTCCGCTGCCCCCCGCGCGACCGCGCGGGCCCCGGGGTTAAGACATTGTTAAGGGTTGGCGTGTTACAAGACCCTCGGCTTGGACGTGATGTCGCGACGGTCGTCTCGCAGCGACCTCCGGCACCGCCGAGCCGATGTCCTCCCTGACGTTGTGATGCCTCCCTGTTGCTTTGGCCGCCGGTTCGCCGGCGGCCATTTTTCTTGGCTCGGGTCGACCTGTCGCTCGAGCAGCCCGCGCCCCGAGCGGCGGAGCGCGACGGCGCCCGCCTGCTCGCTGACCCGGGAGCCTACTGGCTGACCCAAAGGATGCGGGCCAGCCAGGCCACGTCCTTGATCGGTAAGACGCGGGTGCCGCCGCCTTCGGCGAAGGTCACAAGCTCGATCCGCTGCGCAGTCCGGCGCAGCAGCACGCCGGCCACCAGCGCGCCGGGGATAGTCCTCAGCACGACGCGGTCGTGGCGCCGGATGCTTGCTACGGGTGACACCACCAGGAGATCGCCGTCGCGATAGGTCGGCAGCATGCCGTCGCCCCGCACCTCGAGCGCGTAGGGATGGCTGTCCTCGAGGTTGGGAAAGTCGATCTCGTCCCAATCGTCACCGATCGGAAAGCCGGCCTCGTCGAAGCAGCGCCCGCGCTCGGCCTGATCCATGGCGAGGCAGCGCAGCCGCTCCGAAACCGGCGGCGCGGGCTGACCGGGACGATCGCCCATCAGGGCTACGAAGCTGTCGAACGGCGTCGAGGTGGCGTTCAAGATCTTGGCCAGGCTCTCGGTGCTCGGCCAGCGGGTCTTGTTCTGCTTGGTGATGCGTTTGCTGGGATTGAAGGTCGTGGGATCGAGGCCGGCCCGACGGGCCAGGCCGGACGCCGTCAGGCCATTTTGTTTGGCCAGCCGGTCGATGCCATCCCACACCTCCTTGTGGGTAAACATAGGAATCAGCTCCGCATTACCGATATGCTCCGGGTTAGCCTAGGGATTGCGCCCTCGACTGTCAGTAGGAACATGGTCCGTTTTCTTGACATGTGTGTCAGAGTATGATCCTATATCGGCTCACTTTCTTAACAAGTGGCAAACGTCCCTGCGCTCTGCCGTGTCTCGACGCCGTAGCCACGGACATGTCGCGCCGCCCGCCGACCCAGCCTCGCATCGACCATCATCGACTTGGAGACCGCCGTGACGATCAGGGCGTGTCATCATCTGAGTTGCCCGGACACGTGCCCGCCGCAGCCTGCCCTCGTGGTGTTCGTCGACCACACCGACTGCCATTGGCTGGGCGGCCTGCGGGCCGGCTTTCGGCATTGCTTCGTCGCCTTGCACGCTGACCGCACGTGGCTGACTTGCGATCCCCTCAAGGATCGGATCGAGCTGTCGGCGCTGCCGGTTCCGGCGGAATTCGATCTGGCCGGCCTCTATGCCGACCGCGGGCATACCGTCTTACTCGGCCAGACCAGGCCGGGCCTGCCGCGCCGCCGGCTCGCCGTCGCACCGCTGACCTGTGTCACGGTCGCAAAGCGCCTGCTGGGCGTGCGGGCACCCTGGGTGCTGACGCCCTGGCAGCTCTGTCGGCATCTGAGGGCCGATGCGTGCGGCTTCGTCGATATCCGACCCCAGGCCGCGAGGCCGGTCAGCGCGTAGCAACTCGGTGGTTGACAGGCAATCAAACTAGGATTATAATCCCTATCACCGTCGGCCGAACCCCGCCCGACCGCACATCTGACGACCGCCCCTGCGGGTCGAAGTCCTCGAAGCCAGCTTGCGGAGTAGCGTTCATGGGAGAGCTTTCGCTCGAGGCCGTCTGGTCGCGCTATCAGCGCGCCAAGGCGCGCCGTCGCTGCTGGGAGAGCCTCTGGCGGGACTGCTACACCTATGCGCTGCCCCAGCGTGGCACCGGCTTCGATTCGGCCTTCCGGCCGGGAGCCAATCCCGCCGAGCGTCTGTTCGACGGCACCGCGCTCGACGCCGTTGACCAGCTCGGCGCCTCCCTGCTCGCCGAGCTGACGCCGCCTTGGTCGCAATGGTTCGGCTTCGTCCCCGGCCATGAGGTCGGCCCGCTCGAACGCGGCCTGGTCGCCGAAGGCCTGGATCGGGTGACTCAAACCGTCCAGGCCCACTTCGACCGTTCGAACTTCGCGGTCGAGATGCACCAGGCGTTCCTCGATCTGGTCACCGCGGGCAACGCCACCCTGCTGTTCGAGGAGGCCCCGGTCGGCGCTCCGAGCGCATACCGGCTGACCGCCGTGCCGCTGAGCGAGATCGCCTTCGAGGCCGGCCCGGACGGGCACATCGATGGCCATTTCCGCGAGCGCAGCCTGCCCCTCGACGTGCTTCGCGCCCGTTTCCCGAGCGCCGAGCTGCCGCCGGCGTTCGTCGCCAGCTGCGAGGCTCAACCCGAACGCTCGGTCACGGTGGTCGAGGCGGTCCTGCCGAGCAACGGCGGCTTTGCCTATTTCGCGCTGCTGGCCGACCAGCCCTCGTCCCCGATGTTGCTGGCGACCGGCCACTTCATCTGCTCGCCGTTCATCAGCTTCCGCTGGCTCAAGGGCGCCGGCGAGATTTACGGCCGCTCACCCGTGATGGCCACGCTGCCCGACATCAAGACCGTCAACAAGGTGGTCGAGCTGATCCTGAAGAACGCGTCGATCGCGGTCACCGGGATCTGGCTGGCGGACGACGACGGAGTGCTCAATCCGGCCAACATCCGCCTGGTGCCCGGCAGCATCATTCCCAAGGCGGTCGGCTCGGCCGGTCTGACGCCGCTCCAGGCGCCCGGACGGTTCGACGTTTCCAACCTAGTGCTCGACGACCTGCGCGCGCGCATTCGCCACGCGCTGCTGGTCGATCGCCTCGGGCCGGTCGGCGGCTCCAGGATGACCGCGACCGAGGTGGCCGAGCGCAGCGCCGAGACAACCCGTCTGCTCGGCGCCACTTACGGCCGACTGCAGGCCGAACTCATGACCCCGCTGCTGACCCGGGCAATCGCCATTTTGAGGCGCCGGGGGGAGATTCCCCCGATTGCCATCGACGGGCGCGAGGTCGACCTGCAGTACAAGTCGCCGCTCGCCCGCAGCCAGGCTCGTCAGGACGTGCGCGAGACGTTGATGTGGCTGGAGGCGACCGCGCAGATGGGCGCCGAGGCGACCGCCGTGGTCGACGTTCCGGCCACCGCCCGATGGTTAGCCGACCGGCTTGGCGTACCGGGCCAGTTGGTGCGCGATCTCCCGTCGCCGCAGGCCCTGCTCGACAACCTCGAACAGGTGATCGAGGGCGCCGCAGCCGACCGGGTGGCGGACGGTCGCAATGGTGGCTGAGCGCACCATCGGCTGGAGCTGGTTCGAGGCCGCAGCGGCGCCCGTCGGCGAGCCATCCGAATCGGACCTCTGCCGGGCATACGCCCGCTGCTTTGCCGGACCCGACGGCCAAGCGGTGATGGCGCACCTCACCCGATCGGTCCTCGATCGCCGGTTGCCGCCCAGC
Source organism: uncultured Alphaproteobacteria bacterium (assembly GCA_963757395.1). Classification (GTDB taxonomy): domain Bacteria; phylum Pseudomonadota; class Alphaproteobacteria; order Geminicoccales; family Geminicoccaceae; genus DATAOG01. The sequence goes on along the minus strand of CAVWRK010000010.1, from coordinate 626,062 downwards.
GCCAGCGACGCCGAGCTTCGCCACCTCGAAGGTCAGCGGTACGCGATCGCCGGCCTACTCGCGATGATCGAGCGCGGCCGCGTTTGACTGACGATGTCCCCCCAAGGTGAAGATCAGGATCCAGGCATGAGCGAACAGCAACTGCAGACCACGCCGGCGGTCGCCGAGGTCGATCCGGGCGATGATCTGGCCGGCCCGGCGGCGAGCGTGGCGGCCGCCACCGATGATGACAGACCGTCACGCCCGTCCGGGGTACCCGAGAAGTTCTGGAATCCCGACCACGGCACCGTGCGCACCGAGGCGCTGCTCAAGTCCTATCTCGAGCTCGAGCGCAAGCTCGGGTCGATGGTGCCGCTCCCGGCCGACGATTCCGACCAGGACGGTCAGATGCGCCTGCTGCGCGCTCTTGGCGTCCCTGAAGCCCCCGAGCAGTATCGGATCGAGCCGCGCCATGAGCTGATCGAGCCGGATCCGCAGATCAATGCCAAGCTCCACGAGGCGGGGTTCACCGAACGCCAAGCCCAGCTGGTCTACGACCTGGCCGCGGATCACCTCGTCCCCTTGCTCGACGATGCGCTCGGCGAGCTGCAGGCGACCCGCGAGGTCGAGCGGCTCGCGGCGCGTCTCGGTGGCGAGGCGACATGGCGCACCATGGCGCCCCAGATCAAGGCGTGGGGCCAGACCAACCTGGCGCCGGAGGTCTTTCAGACCTTGGCGTCGAGTTACGATGGGGTGCTCGCCATCCACCAGATGATGCAGGGGCGCGAGCCCGCAGTCTTGAACGAAGCGAGTGGGCCGGGGCCCGGTCTCGACGAGGCGGCGCTCGCCCGGATGATGCGTGATCCGCGCTATTGGCGCGAGCGCGATCCAGCCTTCGTGGCCCAGGTCACCGCCGGCTTCGAGCGCCTCTACCCGAGCCAGATCTAGGGTACTCCCGCTGGCGGTCGGTGCGCCGGTGTGAGTCGCTTGAGCTCATGCTCGGCATTGTCACCACGCCTGCCGGACGCATGCCCGATCTTCGGGTGAACCCCACCAGTACGGCGCCGTTCGGTGCCGGATCGAAGGAGACGATGATGGCCAAACTCCGGAGCAAGGGGTCGAGCGCGACCAGGCTCGTTCGCGACGACGACAGCGTGCCCCTGCCGATCATGCCCTGGGGCACGGTGCACAATCTGGTGCCCACGGAGACAGCCGCGGCGCGCAATACGACTGCGATCTCGGCCGACAGCGGTGTGGTCAGCATCGTCGCGATCGGTGGCCCGGCCCACTTCAAGCAGGGCGATTCGAGCGTCACGGCGACCGTCAACGACAAGTACCTGCCGGAAGGGGTGTGGCACGAGTTGCCGCTCTTCGAAGGTAGCTCATGGAGCTACGTGTCGATGATCTCGGCCACCGGTGCCGGGACGATCGCGGCACAGATCGTCGAGCGCAACTGATGGTCTGGTTTCGCCTGGGTGTCGACGAGGGCCAAGGCTCTCGAACCAAGGCGTTGACGCAGCATCCGATGGCCGGGCGCGGAGTAACATGGTCATGAGCCGTCTCGCCGATCCCAGCAAGGACGCTACGGACCGCGAGGCGGCCCGCAAGGTCCGTCTCGCCTCGTGGCAGCGTCCGGCCGATCAGCGGACCAGGGATCAGCTCCGCGGTGAGCGCGTGGCCGCCGCCCGCGCGGCAATGGCTCTCGAGGCCGAGCGCCAAAAGCTGCAACTGGCGGCCGTCACGAAGGGGCGCGTCAGGTGAGCGTCTATTGCGTCTTCCCGGATCGGAAATCGGCCGACACCGTGCTGCTGGAGATCGCGGCTGTGCCGGACCTGGAGGGCGGCATAGGCCCGGTGTGGGTCTGGTACGACCCGGACGCCGCTCTGAACATCGTCGGCTATGCCGAGGGCGCCGACGGGCGGTGCATGATCGCCCACCCATGGTCCTCAGTCGATCGGGACTGGCTCGAGGCATACCTCGCCGCGTGGCCAGAGGTTCTGGTCCTCGATGCAGTTCCTGGGGATTGGAAATGGTCATCCCTTGCATGAATGGCGCCGCGCGCGAACGTCCTGCCGTGACCAGCGCGGTCGGTCCGACGGCGTCAGCCGGCGGCAGCGGCATAGCCCCGTCCGGCCGCAACGCCACCCAGGCTCGCGGCGACCAGCACGGTCGGTCGACCGGGATCCGGTCGTTCAACGCCGCGTCGACGACCCCGGGCCGAAATGGGCGGCCGACTATCGTGGGCGAAGGGCCGATCGCTGAGCCTGACCTTGAGGCGACGCTGCCATGACCCGTATGCGGCTAGGGCTTCAGGACCGCCTACGCGTCAGCCCGACGCAGCAGGGCCCGTCGGGGCGGCTGGCGCAGCAATCGGTTGCCGTGAGCGCCGATGATGCCAACGAGGTGATCGGCGGCGCGTCCGATGGCGTCGTGTCGACCAACGGCACGGTGATCGGCTTCCAGACCGACCGGGTGAGCGGGTTCCGCTTCACACCCGGCGTTCCCCAGGGGGCTCGTGTTCTTCGCGCCTACATCCAATTCACCAGCTCTGCCACGACCGGCGGGGGCGGAGTCGCGGCCTGCGCGGTCACGATCTGGTGCCAGAGCGCCGACAACGCGGCGGCGTTCACGACCGCGAGCAAGAATGTCAGCAATCGGCCAACGACCAGCCAGTCGGTCAGCTGGAACCTGCCGTCGAGCGTCGGCGCGGATGCCTGGCTGATCGGCAACCGGGGCCTGAACCAACGGACGCCGGATCTCCGGCACCTGGTTCAGGAGGTCCTCGACCGGGCAGGCTGGGCGTCGGGCAATGGTCTCGTGATCGTTTTGCACCAGACCGACGGTGGGCTGGGCGCGCGACAGGCGGCCGCCCGCGATCACGCGAACTCTGGCGCCCGCCACGCTCACGCTCAGATACGCCCTGCCATGAGCAGGCCGGGCATCGTCTCCGACAGCGGGCTCAGCCTCAGCCTGATGCAGCTGGAAGCACGGCAGGTGGCGCCGCGCCGCGCGCCGGGCGTCGCCACCGGCAGCCGCGCCGCGGCGGCCGGGAGCAGGCTCGAGACCCCTTACGACCTCTCGAGCGACGACCGCCATGACGTGATCGCGATGATCGGCGCAACCGGCGTTCTAGCCATTGGCGATCGGCTGAGCCGGTCGACCGGGCTAGCGCCAAGTCGGGCGTGCGGCGCATGACGGCTCTTCGGCTGAGACTGGGCGGACGCCTGGGTCTGAGCTCGTCGGGGCAGCGGCTGCCGCCGCCGTTCCTGCCGACCCGACTCCCGGGCCTCGCCTTCTGGTACGACGCCGAAGCCAGCAGCTATGCAGGTGGAGCCTGGCACGATCTGAGTGGCAACAACAACCACGCAATCCAGCCGAGCATGTCCGCACGACCGGCCAGGACCACCGATGGCGCGGGCCGTGGCCTGCTTCAGTTCGACGGGATCAACGATGCCCTGCTGGTCGCCAATCCGCCCGATCTGTCCAACGGCCTGACGCTTTTCGTCGTCTACCGGATGCGCACGGCGCTCGACTTCCACGGCATCTTCACCGCGTCGGCGGCGACCGGCACCGACCACCAGCAGTTTTTCACGCTCCAGTACGAGGAGGCGAGCAACCAACGCGTTCAGCTGTTCGGCCGGTCGATCCAGTCGAACCAGCTCTATGTCCTGAGCGCGGATTCGACACTCAAGCAGTACGCCCTCGGGACCCTCGCCAGTGACGGCGTCACGATTGAGCTGCGCGATCTGAACGGCATCGCCGGCGACAGCTCGTCGTTCGCTCCGTTCGGCACGCCGGGCGCGATCGTCCTGGGGGCGCGCTACAATGATGGAGCGACCTTTCGGTTCGGCGCGGTCGATCTCTATGAGGTCGGCCTGTTCACCCGCGCGCTCGACCCGGCCGAGCGTGACCAGCTCGAAGCCTATGTGCAGTCTCGCCATGGACTGGTTTGGGAGCCACGGTTCATCGGCAAGGATCTCGCCTGGTTCCACGACGTCGACGCCAGCAGCTTCGTCTTGGACGGCGGCCTGGTCGACCAGTGGACGGATCTGACCAGCAACGGCCGTCACTGGACCCAGACCGGCTCCCTGCGGCCGCTCAGGACCGCGGATGGCAACGGTCGCAGCGTCGTCCGGTTCGACGGGGTCGACGACCTCATGGCGCTTGCCGGCGCCTTACCGACTCTCGAGCCGTTTTCGGCCGCCGTGGTGTATCGGGTCCGGGAGCGTGGCGACTTCAATGGCATCCTTTCGGCGGCACCGCCGGCCGGCCCCGACCACGCCGACTTCTGGACGTTCCGCGAAGCCTCCTCGGGGTCGCTTCAGATGCAACTGTTCGGCCGCTCGGCGGAGACCAGTCAGTTGAACCTCAGTCGTGCCGACAGTGGCGCCGCACAGATCGCCGTCTGGTCGTCCGGCAGCGCAACGGCCGTGCTGCGTGACGGTGCCGGCTCAACGATCGGCACGTACGGCGGCAGTTTCGGCGCCCCCTCGGAGATCGCCCTCGCCGGCCGGTACGACGGCGCACCGTTCGGCTACGCGGCGATCGACGTCCTGGCGACGATCGGAGCCACCCGCGAGTTGTCGGCCACCGATCAGCAGCGGCTGGTCGCTTGGGCCAATGCGAAGTGGAGCCTCTAGGTGGTTGACCGGCGCCCGCAAGACTTCGACTTCCCGAACGGCATCCCCGACGGGACCACCGACAACACGGTCGCGATCCAGGCGGCGATCGACGCGTGGCTGCCGGGCGACCAGGTGGTGATTTCGGGCGGCACTTTTCGGACCAGCAACCAGCTGGCGATCAGCCAGAACGGCCTGTTGCTCAAGGGCGACGGCCAAATCCGGGCGCGGTCCACGTTTCCGGCCAATTCGTCCCTGATCGAGGTCACTGGGATCGGGGTCCTGTTCGACACCGACGGTCTGACCCTCGACCAGGCGGACGTCATGGTCAACGGCAAGAGCATCCGAGCCCTCGGTGCGGTCGGCCTGCAGATCCTCGGCATGGTCTCCAGAGGCACCCAGTGCGCGTTCCTTTCGATCGAGACCGACACGACCGACCTGCTGCTTGTGGGTTGCGACCATCTGGGCAAGGGCTACGGTGTGCTCGCGCCGGATCCGCCCGGGCTCGCGCGCCTGACGGTGCGCGATTCCAGGTTCCAGCACGTCGGCAGCGGCTCGGGGGGCGACGGCGTCCAGATCAACTGCCAGACCTTCGGCGCGAGCTTCGTCGACGTGCTCGGCTGCACCGCCCGCGACTACATCGGCGAAGCCAGCGCCATGGGCATGGGCTTTGGCTTCTCGGGGGTCACCGACGGCCGGCTGATTGGCTGCTCGGTGCTCGGTTGCGAGGGTGACGGCTTCCATCTTGAGCGGGCCTCGAACCGCTGGCTGTGCGCCGACCTGACCGCTCGTGATGTCGGCACTCCGAACCCGGCAGGCGGCAACGGCTCCGGGCTGATCGCCTACGACAGCGACGACATCACCATCGTCCTCATGCTGGCCAAGAATTGCGGCTATCACGGGATCGCGCTGTCCGGTCAGAACAGTCCGACCCGGCGGCTCAATGGGATCATCGAGCGCTGCACGGTCGACACCACGCGGCGCGACGGCATCCACATGACCGCGCAGGAGAATTTCCGGATCGACCGCAACCGGGTGCGCGATCCCTCGAACGGCAACCCGGGCCTGTACGCCGCGATCCGCATTGGCCGGCAGGGCGGTACGACCCTCGAGAACATGGACGGCGTGGGCGCCGGCAACGTGATCCTACTGAGCGGCGCTACCACGCCGCTCGGTGAGATCGTGATCCGCCCCGAGAGCACCAACGTGATCATCGACGGTGTGAGCGGCGGCCAACCCTGGTCGGATGGCACGCTCTGGACCGACGGCACGGGCTGGGCCGAAGCGGCTTGAGCCCGACCGCAACGGTCAGCGGAGCGCCCCGCTCCTAGACTTTTCCCCGGCGCCCGGTTGCGGAACAACCTCGGCCCTGGTCGACGACCAGGGCGGAGGCCCGCCGACCGATCGCCCGCCCAGGCGGGGCGGACCCGCCGAGACCGCGGCCTGATCAGCAGGCAGCAGTGAGTTGGCAGACGGCAGACGCAAGCTGCGATCTGCCGGCTGCGATCTGCCGGCTGCTCAGACCAACCGCGCGTCGTCTCTCGCCACCACCAAGGAGGGACGAACGTTGTCCACCAGCATTGATCAAGCCTTCATCAAGCAGTTCGAGGAAGAGGTCCACCAGGCCTATCAGCGGATGGGCTCCAAGCTGCGCAACACGGTTCGGATCAAGAGCGGTGTCCAGGGCAGCTCGACGGTGTTCCAGAAGGTCGGCAAGGGCAGTGCCTCGACCAAGGCCCGGCACGGCAAGGTGCCGGTCATGAACGTCGACCACACCCCGATCGAGTGCCAGCTGCTCGACTTCTATGCCGGCGACTGGGTCGATCGGCTGGACGAGCTCAAGATCAACATCGACGAGCGCCAGGTCCTGGCCAACGCCGGTGCCTTCGCGCTCGGCCGCAAGACCGACGAGCTGATCATCACGGGGCTCAGCCAGACCACCAACGTGGCTGGCGCCGGCACCGACGGCCTGACCAAGGCCAAGGTGCTCGAGGCGTTCGAGATGCTCGGCGAGATGGACGTTCCGGACGATGGCCAGCGCTATGCGGTGATCGGCTGGAAGCAGTGGTCCGACCTGCTCGACCTGCCGGAGTTCGCCGACGCCGACTTCGTCGGTTCGGACGAGCTGCCCTGGCGCGGCACCCAGGCCAAGCGCTGGCTGGGCACGCTCTGGCTGCCGCATTCGGGGCTCGAGCTGAGCACCAGCGTCCGCAGCTGCTTCTGGTACCACCGCAGCGCGATCGGCCATGCGATCGGCCAGGAGGTCATCACCGACGTGACCTGGCACGGCGACCGTGCGGCGCATTTCGTGTCCAACTCGATGAGCCAGGGCGCCTGCCTGATCGACGGCGACGGCGTCATCGAGATGCCCTGCCTGGAGAGCTAAGCATGGCCTATGATCCCCACAACCTGAGCGCGCTGACCTACGCCAACGGCTTCACGCTCTGGCACTACAAGACCGCCGAGACTGGCCGCCACGGTCGACACCGCCGGCTACTTCAACGAGGCGCTCGGGATGCTGCGCGTCGGCGACTTCATCTTCGCCAACGCCAGCACCAGCGGCACCGTCCAGAGCGGCGTGTTCATCGTCAACCAGAACGCCGCGCGGCGTGGTCGACATCGCCGACATCACCAGCTTCGGCGGCACCGACACCGACTGAGCTCGAGCCGGGGGCCACGCCTCGAGCGGCGCGGCCCTCACTCCGGCGGAGGCGATCGCCTGAGTCGCTTCCCGGCCGGCTGTACCCCTTCGGCCGCGTCGGCCCAGACCACCGCTTGGCCCGACGCGGCCGCCTTCCCGAGGAGACGGCCATGCCCATACTGCTCGCGAGCGCCCTCGTGCTCCTGGCGCTTCTCTGCCCGCGTCGACCCCGCGGTCGCGCAACCGGCCAGCGTGGCGCCCGCCTGTCCCGGGATCGCGATCTCGATGTTCGAGCAGCGGATCCCGGACCAGGTCCAGCGCTACGAGTTCGACCACGCGATGCTCGAGCCGTTCGTCCAGCTCTGGCATGCGGCCCAGCGCCCCGATCTGCCGGTGCGCCCCGAGCGGGTCACGGTCTACGCCGTCCCGGGACACCCCTTTCTGGTCGGCTATGAGAACGGCGATTGCATGATCGCGTTCCTCGCGGTCGACCGCCAGCGCCTCCTGCAGTGGCTGCGGCCGCGGCTCGGCTGGTCCATCTGAGCCCGAGCCGCCCCTCCGAACTCCGTCGTAAGGACCACCCGTCATGGCCCTCAACAGCATCGAGCTCTGCTCGAGCGCCCTGATCAAGCTCGGCGCCGACGCCATCAGCTCATTCGAGGACGGCACCGCCGAGGCGAGGGTGGCCGTGCGCCTGTATCCCCTCGTCCGGGACGCCATGCTGTCCGCGCACCCCTGGTCGTTCGCCACCAAGCAGGTCGAGCTCGCCCGCCTCGCGAGCGCGCCGATCACCGATTTCGCCTACGCCTACCAGCTGCCGAACGACTTCCTGAACGCGCTGTCCGCCGGCGGTCATGGCCGCGGCCGCGGCCTCGTCTATCAGATCGTCAACCGGCAGCTGCATACCAACGCCGCCTCGGTCGTGCTGACCTACATCTTCCGGCCGAGCGAGGGCGACTTCCCCGCCTATTTCGTCCCGGCGCTGGTGACCCGCCTGGCCGCCGAGTTCTGCCTGCCGCTGACCGAGGACACGAGCCGCGCCGATCGCTTCACCCGTCTCGCGGACGACGAGCTCAGGCTCGCCAAGCTGGTCGACAGCCAGCAGGACACGCCGCCCAAGGTCGAGGACTTCACCCTGATCGAGGCCCGCCTCGGATGACCCGGGCGTTCCTCACCCAGACCGACTTCACCGCCGGCGAGCTCGACCCGAAGCTGCTCGGCCGGACCGATCTCCGGTCCTATCAGAGCGGCGCCGCCAGGCTGCGCAACGTCGTGGTCGAGACCACCGGCGGCGTCCGGCGCCGACCCGGCATGGCCTATGTGGCGACCGCCGAGGGCCCGGGTCGCCTGGTCGCGTTGGAGACCGGTCCGGAGCGGGCCTTCCTGCTCGCGTTCTCGGACTTCCAGGTCGACATCTACCTGGACGGCGTGCTGCAGGCGACGGTCGCGACCCCCTGGGACGAGGCGCAGGTCGCCCAGATCGCCTGGGCGCAGCGTGGCCAGAGCCTGCTGATCACCCATCCGGACGTGCCGCCGCAGCAGCTGGCCCGCGTCAGCGACACGGTCTGGACCCTTGGCGGGTGGCAGTTCGTCGAGATCGGCGTCGCCGGCGGTGACCAGCCAGCCCTTCGCCCGCTTCGCCGATCCGGACGTCCAGATGCAGTCCAACGCGACCACCGGCACGGTGACCCTGAACACCTCGGCAGCGGTCTTCATCGCCGAGCACCTGGGCGGGATCGTGCGCCTGAACGGCAAGCAGGTCGAGCTCACCAACATCCAGACGCCGACCCAGGCGGTCGGCCTGGTTCTCCAGGATCTCGACAATACCGATCCGACCAAGGATTGGGACGAGCTGGCCTTCAGCGACGCGCGCGGCTGGCCGGTCGCGGTCTCCTTCCACCAGGACCGGATGGTGATCGGCGGCTCGCGCGATCTGCCGAGCTCGATCTGGATGTCGAAGACCAGCGACCACTTCAACTTCGAGCTCGGTGACTTGGCCGACAACGCGATCGCTTTTCGCCTGGCCGCCAACAATGATCCGGCGATTCGCAGCCTGGTTTCGAGCCGGCATCTGCAGGTCTTCACCAGCGTCGGCGAGTGGGTCATCACCGGCTCGCCGCTGACGCCGACCGAAATCCAGGCTGAGCAGCAAAGCACGATCGGCTCGCCCCGCGACCGGCAGGTGCCGCCGCGCGACGTCGACGGCGCCACCCTGTTCGCCGCGCGCAGCGGCCGCGAGATCCGCGAGTTCCTGTTCGTCGACACCGAGCAGGCCTACCAGGCAGGCGATCTGGCGCTGCTGGCCCGCCATCTGGTCCAGGACCCGGTCGACCAGGACTTCGACCAGGCGCGGCGGCTGTTCCTGATCGTGATGACCGACGGCTCGCTCGCCAGCATCGCGATCTATCGGATCGCCGACATCGCCGCCTGGAGCCTGCACGAGACCGACGGCCGGGTGCTGTCGGTGGCGCTGGCCGGCGGCGAAGCTTTCCTGATGGTCGAGCGCGCCAACGGCGTCCTCATCGAGCAGCTCGACGACCAGTTGATGGTCGATTCCGGCCTGCGGCTGAGCCAGCCCGACCCGACCCTGGTCTGGGACGGCCTCGACCATCTGGAAGGCCAGACGGTGGCGCTGATCGCCGATGACCTCGTGGTCGAGCCGGCGGTGGTGTCGGGCGGTGCGGTCACGCTGACCGATCCCGCGCGCAGCCTGATCGTCGGGCTGCCCTTTGCGCATGTGATCGAGCCGCTCCCGGCAACGTTCGGATCGGGGCGGGTCGGGCAGGCGCCGGCCTATCGGCCGGTCCGGATCACGCTCCGCCTGTTCGAGACCCAGAGCCTGCGGATCGATACCGGCGACGGACTGCGGGAGGTCATTCGGCACACGGTGGGCGGCGGCCCCACGGATCGGGAGCCCAGTCCCTTCAGCGGTGACCTCTCGCTGCGCGCGCTCGGCTGGCGGCGCGGCGCCGAACAACCGCCCTGGCGCATCGAGCAGGACAGGCCTTTGCCCTGCGCGCTTCTCTCTGCAACCACGGAAGTGAAGGTGAACAGCTGATGGGTGCTCTCAGCAGTCTGGCTTCGGTCGGCCTCAACCTGGCCCTCGCCCAACAGGCTTCCGAGCGTCAAGCCCAGAACATCAACGCCGACCGGAACCGTCAGATCCAGGCGATCCGGCAGCGCGACCAGGAGCAGCAACGGCAACAGGAGGAGACGCTGCGGAAGCGCCTGGCGGCACAGCGCGCCCGGGCCGGCGCGGCCGGCGTCAGCGGCGGCGGCTCGGCCGACGCGGTGCTGCGCGGCCTGACCGAGGAGGCGCGGGCGGCCGAGCAGGCTCGCGCCGCGCAATCGAGCAGCCGCATCGCCGACATCCGGCGCAGCGCCAGCAGCTCGCGCAATCGCAACCTCCTCAATCTGGTCGGCGGTGCGACCGGCAGCAGCCTCTCCTCCCTCGGCGGCAGCGCGGGCCGCCAGATCTCGCTGCTCGACCTTTGATGTGGTCGCGCTGAACGCACCCCGATCGAAGAGGCTCTTGGCCCATGTCGAACACCTTCGCCCGCGATCCCAGCCCGCGTATCCAATACAGCGGTGATGGCAGCGAGACGACCTTCCCCTTCCCGTTTCCGGTGCTGGCCAGCGACGACCTGCTGGTGTTCGTGAACGACGCACCGGCGACGGGCTTTGCGATCGCCGGCCTGACCGACCCGGACGGCGGCGAGATCACCTTCCTCGAGCCACCGGGCGCCGGGACCAGCGTGACCCTGCTCCGGCGGACCGAGAGCATCCGCGAGACCGAGTTCGCCGACGGCAGCCCCTTCCGTGCGGCCGCGATCAACGCCGAGCTCGACCGGATCATGCTCCTCGCCCAGGAGACCCGGGACGAGGTCGGCCGCGCCCTGCGCGGTGGTCCGGCCGAAGGCGAGCTCGACTTCTCCCTGCCGGCGGGCCCCGAGCGCGCCAATGCGTTGCTCGGGTTTGACAGCGCCGGCCGGCCGATGGCCTTCGGCCTGGCCGACCTGCCCGAGAGCGGCGATGCCAGCGGCCTGGTCGTGACCCCGAGCGGTGCGACCACGGCCCGGGCGCTCGGCGAGCATCTCGCGGCCCTGGTCAACGTCCGCGACTTCGGCGCCATGGGCGACGGCGTCACCGACGACGCCGCCGCCTTCGAGGCCGCCATCCTGGCCGCGGCGACCCGCTCGAGCCCGGTCTACGTGCCGGCCAGCTCGACGGCTTATGTGCTGGGCGCGACCCTGACGCTCGACGGCGTGGTCATGATCGGCGAAGGGGCGGGCTCGACGCTCAAGCTCGCCGCGTCGAGCGGCTCCGCCCTCGAGCTCACCGGCACCGCTCCGCGCCTTGGCGGGCTGCGCCTGCTCGGACCCGGCGTCAACGGCGTGCCGAGCGGCCCGGCCGACGTCGATCTGAGCGCTGTGAGCCTGGACGGGATCACGGTCGCCGGTAGCGCCGAGGATGCGATCCTCCACGGCCTCGAGGTGATCGGCTGTCACAGCGGCCTGGTGATCGAAGGCGAGGTGGCCGCGATTGTCGGCTGCCGCCTCGCCTTCAACCGCACCGGGATTGAGCTCCTGGCCGGTGCCCGAGGGACCGTCTTCGTGTCGCAGGCGCAGGTCCACGCCTGCACCAGCGGCATTCTGGCCGACGACGATGCCGGCTTCCAGCAGCTGGCGCTCCGCGGCGGCACGCTTTCCGCCTGCGGGCGCGGGCTCGAGCTGGACGGCACCGCCAGTGGCTGGCGCGGCATCGAGATCTCCGACCTGACCTTCGCCGACAATCTGGAAACCGACGTCGAGGCCGGCCCACGGCAATCGATCGGGCTCCGGGGCTGCCATCTTGACGCGAGCGGCAAGCGCAGCGGCACGGCGGTCGACCTCCAGGCCGCGAGCGAGACCGTGGAAGCGCCCAATCTGGTCGTCGAGAATACCCGCGCCGAGGTCACCGACGTCGCCACCCTGCAACTCAGCGGCGGCACCAATCTCAACCTGCTGCAGGCGGGCGACCTGATCGTGCTCTCGGGCGATGCCGACGATTTCGACGACCACTGGACCGCGCTCAAGGCGACCCGGGGCGGCGTGGTCCACAAGGTCGTGACCCAGACCACGAGCACCGCCGAGGTCGAGCTCGCGAGTGCCGCCATCCTGCCCCTGGTCGAGGCCGGCGACGAGGTCCGCGTGGTCGGCCGGTTCGGCACGGCGATGGCCGCCAGCGTCGGTGCGAGCGCGCCCGCCGGCGAGTTCACCTGGCTGCGGGCCGACGATCACTGCCGGGTGTTCGCCGCCCACAACCCGATGCCGGTCGACCAGATCGAGCTGGCCGGCGCCGACACCGAGCTGCGCTACCTGCCGGGGCTCGGCGGCGAGACCGCCGAGATCTCCGGCGTCACGCTTGATCAGGGGGCGGTCAACGGCGCCTTGATCCAGCTGCTCTCGTTCACGATCGCGCAGAACGCTGCGGTCAGCTTCACGCCACCCTCGACCGTCGGCATGGTCCAGGTGTTCGCGCAGAGCCTGGTCACCGGCGATCCGATCACGGCGATCTTCGCCTATCGGGCGGACGCGCTCGGCTATACCGAGCTGCTCGCGAAGGGGACTACGACCCCAAGCGATGTCCAGGTGGCTCAGCTCACGGCCCTCACCGGGACCACCGGCACAGCTGGCAAGTTCACCTATTCGGCCCACACCGACGGCAAGATCTACATCGAGAACCGGCGCTCCGGTCCCCCGCACACGGTCGCCGTCCATATCGTCGGCGCACCCGCCTGAGCCGCGGTGAACAGCCGTCTCGAGCGCATGGAGGATGAGGCACCGTCGACCCGGATCGGCTTTCGCCAGTTCGTCTGGCTCTGGAATCGGGGCCAGGGCCAGACGACCCCGGCGCTGCATCTGGAGATCGCCGAGTGGCTCGGCCAGCGTTGGGAGCAGGGCGATCGCCGGCTGGTCCTCCTGGTGTTCCGTAACGCCGGCAAGTCGACCCTGGTCGGGGTCTTCTGCGCCTGGCTGCTGCTGAACGACCCCGACCTTCGCATCCTGGTGCTCGCCGCCGAGCACGATCTGGCAAGAAAGATGGTCCGCAACGTCAAGCGCATCATCGAGCGGCACCCGCTGACCCGGCCGCTGGTGCCCCGGCGCGCCGATCAGTGGGCCGCCGATCAGTTCACGGTCTGCCGCCGGCTCACCCAGCGTGATCCCTCGCTGCTCGCCCGGGGCATCGGCGCCAACATCACCGGGTCACGCGCCGATCTCGTGATCTGCGACGATGTCGAGGTGCCCAACACCTGCGCGACGCCCAACAAGCGGGCGGAGCTGCGTCAGCGCCTGCGCGAGATCGACTATGTCCTGATCCCCGGCGGCCTGCAGCTCTACGTCGGTACGCCGCACAGCTACTATTCCATCTACGTCGATCAGGCGCGCGCCGAGATCGGCGAGCAGACCCCGTTCCTCGGCGGCTTTCAACGCCTGTGCATTCCGCTGCTCGACGCCGGCGGCGAGAGCCGCTGGCCCGAACGCTTTCCGCTGGCGCAGATCGAGGGGATCAGGCGCCAGTCCGGCCCGGCCAAATTCGAGAGCCAGATGATGCTCCGGCCGCGGAGCGTGGAGGAGGTGCGTCTCGATCCCGACCGGCTGGCCCGTTACGACGAAGCCCTCGACTACCAGCAACGTAATGGCGAGGCCACTCTCTCGATCGCGGGCCGGCGCATGGTCTCGGCGACCGGCTGGTGGGACCCGGCATACGGCGCGCCCGGAACCGGCGACGCGAGCGTGGTCGCCGCGGTGTTCGTCGACGGCGACGGCGGCTACTGGCTGCACGGCATCCGCTATCTCAACCACGATCCGGCCCTGGTCGGAGAGGTCGACGAGGCGACCCAGCTCTGCCGCCAGGTCGCCCGCTTCGCCGAGCAGATGCAGCTGCCCTCGATCACGCTCGAGACCAATGGCTTGGGTCGCTTCCTGCCGGCGCTCCTGCGCCGTGAGCTGCATGGCTTGGGTCTGGCCTGCCCGGTGGTCGAGCACGTCTCGCACCGCAGCAAGGACCAGCGGATCCTCGACGCCTTCGATCCCCTGCTGGCGGCGGGCATGTTGCGGGCGCACGCGGGGGTCTGGGCCACTCGATTCATCGAGGAGATGCGTGAGTGGCGCCCCGGCCGCCGTTGCCGCGACGACGGTCTCGATGCGGTCAGCGGCTGCCTTTTGGCCGAGCCCGTGCGCCTGCGCCGCCACGCCCCCGGTCGGCGACCGGATTGGCGGCCGGGCCGCAGCGTCCAGGCGGCGGCGACCGATTTCCGACTCTGATCTTGGTGGCGCTCGGATCGAGCGGGCGCCCGGTTTCAGCTGCTGACCCTGCCTTTGGGAGGAAAGCTCATGAACCAGGAATGGACGATCAGCTGGATGTGGTGGATCACTGCGATCGAGGTTCCGGCGTTCGGCTGCCTGTTCTGGATGATGCAGCAGGGCCGGCGCGAGGCCGAGCGCTCGCTGCTCAAGGTGTATCGCGAGATTCAGGCCAATCTGAACGTCGTGCTCGAGAATCTGGCGCAATCCAAGCTCGAGGTCGCGCGGCTCTACGCCACCCTTGCCGATCTCAAGGACGTCGAGAAGCGCCTCACCGACCATCTGCTGCGGCTCGAGGCACGTCTCACCTACGCCTTCCAGACGGAGCACCGCGCGGCCCAGCGCCGATCGTGGCGGCTCGATGGAGAGCTCGAATGCCCCGAGCCCAAAGGTGACGCCGATGCGGCCTGAGCCCCTCGAGGTCGGGGACCGGGAGCACCCGAGCAGCGTCGAACGGCTCGCGCTGACCCTGCTCACGCTCGGGGCCGATCAAAGCGTGCGGGTCCTGGAGGCGCTGGCGGCGGCGATCGTCAATCGCGCCCGCCAACCTCGGCGCGACCTCGAGCTTGCCTTGCGCGAGCCCCTGCCCACCGGCTTCCGCGACGCCGCCACCGCGAGCGCGCTCGGCAGCAAGCTACCGCTCTGCCGGCGTATCGCCCGGCGGGCGCTGCGCGGCAGCCTGACCGACCCGACGCTGGGCGCGACCGGGTTCCATCGCCTCGAGGGCGATCCGGCCTGGGCCCACGACCTGCTGCCGGTCGCGACCTTCGGCTCGTTCCTGTTCTACCAGTTGCCGACCCCCGAGTGAGCCGGTCCCCGCCGCCGCAGACCGCGCTGCGGGTCGATGATCCACAAATGCCGTCGGCGAAGCCGGCTGGGCGAAGGCAAGCGGTCGCCCGCCCGGGGAGGCATCGTGCTGCCGCTCCACCTGGGTCCTGATCGATGCGCCGATGGCGCTTTTGGGCATCGGCCTCACGGTCACGAGCTTGCCCGTGGCCGCGCTCGCGGTCGGGATCGGGGTCGACCATGGCATCTATCGCTACGCCCGCATCGAGAGCCGCCGGCGGCTGGGCCCGGAGCTCGCCGAAGCCTGGCGCCAGGCCTCTGCGTGACCGGCCGGCTGGTGCTGCTGACCGGAGTGACGCTCGCGCTCGGGGTCGGCTCCTGGGAATTGTCGGCGACTCCGGTTCGAGGCCGACATGGGCCCGCTCCTGGCCTTCGCCCTTTCTGGCCAACCTGGTCGACGCCCTCGTCCTCCTGCCCGCGCTCGCCGGCCTCGTCGACCGGATTGGCCGGCGCGCAGGCCGAGCCTCGGCAATCGGTTTGTCAGACGGGCCGAGGCTCCGTATCATCGCTTCCGCTTCCCGTTGGAGCATCGCCGCAGGGCGTTGATGTCCAGGCTGAGGGCGTGGCCCTTTTGCCGCTTGGAAGAAAGAGATGAACGATCGCATTCGCGTGATATCTCCGGTGAACGGCGAGGTCTATGTCGAACGGGCGCTGGCCGGGGATGCCGAGATCGAGGGAGGGCTCGCGCGGGCTCGGCGGGCCCAGGCGGCGTGGCGCAACGTTCCGATCGCCGAGCGGGCGGCGCTGCTGACCCGCGCGGTCGACGCCCTGGTCGCCGACAAGGCCGAGATCGCGACCGAGATCACCTGGCAGATGGGCCGGCCGATCCGCTACACGCCCGGCGAGGTCGGCGGCTTCGAGGAGCGCGCCCGCTACATGATCGAGGTCGCGCCGCAGATGCTGGCCGACGTCGAGGTCGGCGAGAAGGCGGGCTTCACGCGCTTCATCCGGCGCACGCCGCTCGGGGTCGTGTTCGTCATCGCGCCCTGGAACTACCCCTATCTGACCGCGGTCAACGGGGTCATCCCGGCGCTCATGGCGGGCAACGCCGTCCTCCTCAAGCCGTCCGCCCAGACCCCGCTCACGGCCGAGCGCTTCGCCAAGGCCTTCGCCGCCGCCGGCCTGCCCGCGGGCGTGTTCCAGCACCTGAACCTGAGCCACGCCGCGACCAGCCGGATCATCGCGAGCGGGGCGGTGGACTTCGTGAGCTTCACCGGCTCGGTCAAAGGCGGCCACAGCGTCCAGGAGGCCGCATCACATGGCTTCCTCGGTAGCGGTCTCGAGCTCGGCGGCAAGGACCCGGCCTATGTCCGCCCCGATGCCAACCTCGCGCATGCGATCGAGAACCTGGCCGACGGCGCCTTCTTCAACAGCGGTCAGTCCTGCTGCGCGATCGAGCGGATCTACGTCCACGAGGACGTCTACGATCGCTTCGTCGAGGGTCTGGTCGAGTTCGCCCGTGGCTACAAGCTCGACGATCCGACCGATCCCCTGACCACGCTCGGTCCCCTCGTCCGGCCGGCCGCGGCCGATTTCGTGCGCGGCCAGATCAGAGATGCGATTGCTGCAGGTGCGAAGGCGCACCTGGACCCCAAGGCGTTCGCCAAAGATGCGCCGGGCTCCGCCTACATGGCGCCACAGGCCCTGACCGGGGTCGACCATTCGATGCGGATCATGACCGAGGAGACCTTCGGCCCCGCGGTCGGCGTGATGAGAGTCCGCGACGACGACGAGGCGGTGCGCCTGATGAACGACAGCCGCTATGGCCTGACCGCCGCGATCTGGACGTCCGACCAAGAGGCGGCGATCCGGATCGGCGACCAGGTCGAGACCGGCACCTGGTTCATGAACCGCTGCGACTACCTCGACCCGGCGCTCGCTTGGACTGGGGTCAAGGACTCCGGCCGCGGCTGCTCTCTGTCACGCCTCCAGTACGAGGTCCTGACCCGGCCCAAGTCCTTCCACCTGCGGACGTCGCTGTAGCGGGCATCTCAGCCGCCCGGCCCCATCGCCTTTTCGGCGCGGCGCTTCAGCTCGTCGACCGGCACGTCCTCCTTGTGGGTCGAGATGTGCCAGATATGGCCGAAGGGGTCCTCGATGCTGCCCATGCGGTCACCGTAGAACTGGTCCTTGACCGGCCGGACCTCCCTCGCGCCGGTCGCGAGCGCGCGCTTGGTCACGGCATCCACGTCCTCGACGTAGAGATGCAGGCTGACCGGCGAGCCGCCGAACGCCTTCGGCCCCCGCGCCTCCATCTCCGGGAACTCGTCCGCCAGCATCATCCGCGAATCGCCGATCTTGAGCTCGGCGTGGCCGACCCGCCCGCCCGGCGCCGGCATACGCATCACCTCGGTGGCGCCGAACGCCTGCTTGTAGAACGCGATCGCGCCGGCCGCATCGCTCACGATCAGATACGGTGTCACGCTGTGGTAGCCCTCGGGAATCGGCCTCACGCTCTTGCTCATGGCTCTCTCTCCAGGTTCGAGCGCGCTCTGGCTTCGTCTACCTGATGCTGGAGCGAAATCGCCACGTCTCAAGAGCTGGCGCCGATGAAGTCCTGCGGCAGCGGGCCGTGCCCGTCGGATTCAGCAGCCGGCGACCAACGCCTTGATCAGCTGGCTGACCTCGGGCGCCTTCTCCATGTGCACCATGTGGCCGGCATCGTCGAAGACGTGCACCGGGATGGTCACGGGCAGGCCCTCGGCATGGCTCGACGGGATGATCTGGTCCTGGCGCCCCCAGATCACCTGCACCGGCAGGGTCAGCTCGCCGAGCCGCGGCTCGAACTCGAGCGCCTGCTGGCCACCCGCGAAGGTGTCGTCGATGATCCGGTTGAGCGCCGCCTCGACCCCGTCCAGGCGCCTGAACTTGAGCACATCCTCGATCATCTCGCGCGAGATCATCGCTGGGTCCGCGACCAGCATCTCGAGCACCGGCTGCAGTTGCTTGCGCCGCTTGGCCTGCATGAAGCCATCGATGTAGGCCATGTTGATCTCGGGCCCAAGGCCGGCCGAGCAGATCAGGGTTGCCGAGGCGACCCGCTCGGCGTGGTTCAGCGCCAGATTGAGGGCGATCGCCCCGCCCAGCGAATGACCGACCAGATGCGCGCGTGTGATCCCCTTGGCGTCGAGAAAATCGACCACGGCGGCCGCGAACGCGCCGATATGGACGTGGCCGGCACCCAGGTCCTTGCTCGAGCCACCATGTCCCGGCAGATCGATCGCGTAGGTGGCGTGGCTCTCGGCCAGCGCCTCTTGATTGAACTGCCAGTTATTGAGATCGCCGCCAAAGCCATGGAGGAAGACGATCGGCGCGCCCTCGCCATCGCCCAGCGCCAGGTAGCGCAAGCGGCGCCCACCCGCCTCGATCGTCTCAGGCTCGGGGGCGGTCGCGCCCGCCTCGGCTGCATAGGCGGCGAACTCTTCCTGGAATTTGGCCACGTAGGCGTCGAGATCGGCATCCGAGACCGAGGCATCCGCGACCACGCCCAGCAACGCGCCGACCGGCACCGTATCACCCTCAGCCACCAGCCGCCGGCGCAACGGGCCCGCGACCGGGCTCTCGAAGACGTTGGCGATCTTCGAGGTCTCGATGTCGAGAATTTCTTGGCCGCTCCCGATGTCGGCGCCCTCCTCGACCAGCCATTTGGCGACCATGCCCTCCTGCATCGCCAAGCCCCATTTGGGCATGACGATCTGCTTGATCGCATCGGTCATTGGATCATCCTTGGCTTGCTCAACCCATCAGCTGGCCATGGTCCTGCGCACCGCCGCCTCGATCTTGTCCAGGCTCGGGATGTAGAGGTCCTCGAGCTGCGGCGAGAACGGCACCGGCGAGTGGGGTGCCGTCACCATCTGGATCGGACCCTTGAGCGCCTTGAACGCGTGCTGCGCCACCAGCGCCGAAATGTCGGTCGCCATGTTGCAGCGCGGATGCGCCTCGTCGACCACGACCAGACGCCCGGTCTCCCTGACGCACTCGAGGATGGTCTCGGTATCCAAGGGCGAGGTCGTGCGCGGATCGACGACCGTGCAGCTGATGCCCTCCTTCTCGAGCTTGTCGGCCACTTGGTTGGAAAAACCGACCATGCGGCCGAAGGCCACGATCGTGACGTCGTCGCCCTCGCGGGTGAGATTCGCCTCGCCGAACGGGATCGTGTAGGGCTCGTCCGGGACCTCCTCCTCCTCGTCGTACATCGCCTTGTGCTCGAAGAAGATCACCGGGTCGTCGTCCCGGATCGACTGGATCAAAAGGCCCTTGGCCTCGTAGGGCGAACTCGGCAGCACGACCTTGAGGCCCGGGATGTGGGTGAATACCGGATAGAGGCACTGGCTGTGCTGCGAGGCCGCGCGAAAACCGGCCCCATACATCGTGCGTACGACCAGAGGGGTCGTGGCCTTGCCGCCGAACATGTAGCGGAACTTGGCCGCCTGGTTGTAGATCTGGTCGAAGCAGACCCCGAAGAAGTCGACGAACATCAGCTCGGCCACCGGCCGCAGGCCGGTCGCGGCGGCACCCGCCGCGGCGCCGATGAAGGCGCTCTCGGTGATCGGCGTGTCGAGCACCCGCTCGCGCCCGAAGATCGGCTCCAGGCCCTTGGTGACGCCGAGCGGCCCGCCCCAGGCGTCGTCCTCGCCCGGCGCGCCCATGCCGCCGGCGACGTCCTCGCCCATGAGGATCACCCGCGGGTCGCGCTCCATCTCCTGGCGGAGCGCCTCCTGGATCGCCTGCCGGTACGATTTCTTGGACATGGCTGCTCCCCCTCAATACGAGGCGTAGACGTCGGTCATCAGATCGGCCTCGGTCGGCGGCTTCGCCGCCTTGGCCTCGGTCACGGTCTGCTCGATCAGGCTCTTGATCTCGCGGTCGATCGTGTCGAGCTGGCCGCCCTCGAGCAGCCCGGCCTCGGTGACGCGCTGGCGGAACATCATCAGGCAGTCCTTCTCGGCCTTGATCTTCTCGATCTCGCCGACCTGCCGGTAGGTCATGGCATCGCCCTCGAAATGACCGTAGTAGCGGGCGAGCTTGACGTGGATGACGCTCGGGCCGTCGCCGGCGCGGGCGCGCTCGATCGCCTCGCGGGCGGCCTCCCAGACCTCGAAGAAGTCGTGGCCGTCGACCCGCCGCGACGGGATCCCGTAGGCCTTGCCGCGCTCGACCAGATCGCCCGAGACCGACCAGGCGCTGGCGGTCGATTCGGCGTAGCCGTTGTCCTCGAAGACAAAGATCGCCGGCAGGTTCCAGGCCTTGGCGAGGTTCATGCTCTCGGCCGTGGTGCCCTGATTAGAGCCACCGTCGCCGACGAAGGCGATCGCGACGCCGCCGGTCTTGAGCGTCTTGGCGGTCAGCGCGGCGCCGCAGATCAAGGGCGGGCCGCCGCCGACGATGCCGTTGGCGCCGAGCATGCCCTTGGACAGATCGGCGATGTGCATCGAGCCGCCCTTGCCGCCGCACAGGCCGTCCTTGCGGCCGAAGATCTCCTTCATCATGCCCTTGACGTCGCAGCCCTTGGCGATGCAGTGACCGTGCCCGCGATGCGTCGAGGCGATCCGGTCCTGATCGTTCAGGTGCAGGCAAAAGCCCACGCCCGAAGCCTCCTCGCCGGCATAGAGATGGACGAAGCCCGGGATGTTGCCGGCCGAGAACTCCTCGTGCACCGCGTCCTCGAAGGCGCGGATGGTGCGCATCTGCCGATAGGCCTTAAGCAACTCGTCGCGACTCAGTTGCACGGTTGTCCCCCTGACCTGGTTTGGTTTGCGGCTGCCCGAGACCCCACCGGATCGTTCAGGGGCCTATCCCTTTCCCTACTCCCGGCTTCGCGTATGAGCAAGCCGCTGGTGAGCTGCGGGGTAACTCGATCGCGCGGCGCGAACGAGGGGATCGCGCTAGCCCTTGACCGCGCCGAGGGTCAGGCCGCGGACGATGTAGCGCTGGGCGAGAAGCGCGAGCAGGACCGGGGGGATCATGGCGATCAGCGAGCGGACGGCGACGAACCAGAACTGCACGCCGCGGGTGTCGACCCCGCCCGCGATGTGCACCGGCATGGTCGCGGCATTCTTGATCGTCAGGATGACCGCGAACAGGTACTCGTTCCAGGCAAACGCGAACATGATCAGCGCGGCGGCCGCGATCGCCGGCACCGCGAGTGGCAGGGCGACCCGGAGGAAGGCGTCGAAGTGGCTGGCCCCATCGACCAGCGCCGCCTCCTCGAGCTCGATCGGCAGGTCATAGAAAGTCTGGCGGCAGATCACCACCACGAACGGCAGGATGAAGGTCGCGTTGACCAGGGCGAGCGCGATCCGCGTGTCCAAAAGATCGAGCGCCGAAAACACGATGAAGAACGGCACCGCGGTCGCGACCGGCGGCAGCACGCGCTGCGAGAGGAACCAGACCGTCAAGTCCTTGTTCGGAATCAGGAAAAAACGGAAGCGGGCGAGCGCGTAGGCGGCCGGCAGGCCGAGGCACAGCGCCAGCACCATGGCCGTGAAGGCGATGATGTTGCTGTTGATGAAGGCGTTGTAGGCCTCCGGCACCGCGAGCTGCTGGGTCCAGTTCTGCAAGGTCGGCGTGAAGTCGACGAACGGGATGCCGAGGCCCGCGACCGTGAAGGTCTCGGCCGGGCGCCGCAGCGAGTTCGAGACCGCCCAGTAGATTGGAAAGAAGAAGATGAGCGCGATCACCAGCGCGACCAGCGACCAGAGCGCGTCGGCGAGCGAGTGCGGCTTACGGTGCGAGCGGGCGCCGGCGGCGGCGGGGCGCCGGGCACCGGTTGCGACCTGGGCGGCGTCATTCATAGGTCTGCCGGAGCCTCCGGAAGAACAGGGTGACGACCACCATCACCACGATCAGCAGCATGAAAGCCATCGCCGACGCGTAACCGAAGTCATTGAGCTTGAAGCCGCGGGTGAACGCCAGGTAGCTGTAGGACTGGGTGGCGATGCCAGGGCCGCCCTTGGTCAGCGTCGCGATGATGTCAAACAGCTTCATCGCCTCGGCGAGGCGCAGCAGCAGCACGATGATGATCACCGGCTGGAGGATCGGCAGGATCACGTAGCGCCAGAGGTCAACTTGCGAGTTGGTCTCGAGCGCCGCCAATTCCAGTAGCTCATCCGGGATGCCCTGCAAGGCTGCGAGAAACACGAGAAAACAGAACGGCGTCCATTGCCAGATGTCGACCAGGATCACCGAGACCAGCGCCCATCTCGGGTTCGAGAGCCAGGGGATACCGGTGAACTCGAGCGGCCCGCCGATCTCGTAGAAGATCGTGAAGAACAGATAGCCGACCGCGATCGGGGTCGCAAAGATCGGCAGGATCATGACCGATCGGAGCACCGGCCGGCCATAGATCTGGCGGTTGAATAGCCAGGCGAGTGCTAAGCCCAGCCCGAGCTCGACCGTGACCGCGGCGACCACGAAGATCGCGGTCACCCGGACCGCGCTTTGCACCTCTTCGTCGCCGAAGGCGCGGGCGAAGTTGGTGAGCCCGCTCCAAGTGAAGGTGGTCTGCAGCTCGCGGACCACGTTCATCCGGGTGCGCGGCGTGCCGTCCTTTTTGAGCACCGGCTGGCCGTCAGGCCCAAGCACCGGCACCTCCTCGCGACCCGTGATCACCACCTGCCGGTCGACGTGGTGAAAAGCGAGGAACAGGGAATAGCCGAGCGGAAAGATGGTGAACGCCAGCACCCACACCACCGCGGGCAGCAGGAACAGGAACTTGACTCTGTGGGTCCAGCGGATCATGCGGCGGCGCCCCGGCGTCCGGGCCGACCCTGGGTTTTCTGGATCGGCCCGGACGCGCTGACCTGGTGCGGGCTTACTGCTGGAAGCCGATCGCTTCCTGATACTGCTTCAGGAGCTTGTCACGGCCGATCCGGTCGGTGATCTCCTCCCAGGTCTTGGCCGTGTCGTCGAGCGCCTGCTGAGCGGTCTTGCCGCCGCTCATCGCCGCCGACAGGTTCTTGTCCATGATGTCCCAATACTCCGGCGCGCCCTCGATCCGGAGGTAGGTCAGCATGGTCGGTGCATTGTAGTTCTGATAGTAGGCCTCGAGGTAGTCCTTCAGGTCGGCCTCGTTCCAGCCCGCCTTCAGATAGTCGTCGAGCTTGGCCTCGCCGTGCGGCGGCAGGAACTGGTAGGAATAGCCGGGGTCGACGCCGGTCCAGCCGTTCTGCGCATTCCAGATCGAGACCGGCTTGATCGCCATCAGCGCCAGGAAGGAGTAGGCAGCGTCGGGGTTGGCGGAGAACGCCGAGACCACGCCGTGCCAGGAGCCGCCGGTGGTGTTGCCGACCAGCTGCGGGTTGTCGTTTTGCACCCACTTCTGGTTCTGCTGATCCCAATAGACGTCGGAGCTCGGCAATACCGCCGAGGCGCACACCCCCTTGATCTTCGAGCGCGACTCGTCCTGGCAGAGCGAGCCGACGTCGCCCCAGCTGAACACGAACACCGACTTGCCGCGCAGGAAGTAGTCCCAGGCCTCGCCCAGGCTCCAGCCGACCTGCGCCGCCGGCCCGGTCTTATGGAGCTCCTGGAGGAACTCGAGCGCCTTGACGTGCCCCGGGCTGTTGATCAGCGGCTTCATGTTGGTCGGGTCGAACCAGTAGACGTTGTGGTACTCGTCGACCTTGTCGCCCGGCGTAATCGCGAACGGCGCTGACAGCGACTGGAAGTGATAGTGGCCCTGCTCGCCCACCTTGAGGTGGAGGACGGTGCCGCTGTCCGGGTCGGGATCATTGCTGTCCCAGTTCTTGCCGTTGAAGAACTGCGAGATCTCGAGCAGCTGCTGCCAGGTCTTGGGCGGCACGACCATGTCGTGACCGGTCGCCTGTTTGAACTCGGCCTGCCACTTGGGGTCGTTGAGGACGTCGCGGCGATAATAGAGGACCTGGCCGTCGGCGTCGTTGAGGACGCCATAGCCAACACCTTTCCAGGTATAGAGGTTGCGGAGCGACGGCGGCATGGCATCATAGGACCACTGCGGATACTCGTCGCTCTTCATGTAGTCGTCGATCGGGATCATGTAGTTGCCGGCGATCAGATCGCCGTAGAAGAACGCGCCGACCACCATCGCATCGTAAAGCCCGGTGCCCTGGCGCAGGTCGAGCATCATCTTGGCGAACAAGTCGGTGATTGGCACCAGTGCGATGTCGAGCTTGCCGCCGGAGAGCTCTTCCCAGACCGGCCGGAAGGCGTTGATTGGGCCGGAAATGCCACCCTTCGGTCCGGAATCCAAAGTCAGAACGGTGATGTTGACGCCGTCGAACGGCTTCTCGTCCGGCCCGAACAGCGTGCCGAGCTCGTCGCGGGTGGTGTGGATCACGACGTTGTCGTAGTCCGGCCCGAGCTTGAGGTCGACGCTGCCGTCGTCATGCCAGTCGACGTACTCGCCGGCCCAGGCGACCGGTGCGCTCAGCGCCACCAGCGCCGCGCCAAGCAGTGCCGCATGCCGAAGTCTCATTTGCGATGCCCCCTCTGGTTGTTCCCGCGCTGCTGCCCCGTCAGCCGCCGCGGCCGCTCATTCGCGGTTGGTGACCAGGATTAGCGTCCGTGCGAGCGTCTGTCCATCGGCTAGAGCGCGGGAGGGGGGAGGCCACGCCGGCACCGGAAGAACCGCGAATCAATCTCCCGGGAGTCCGAGAAGCGCGTTTTCAACGCGATCATCGGGGGCTGACTCATTGTTCCAGCGGGCTTTTTCAGGTTCGTTTGGCTGTGGCGCCGGGCGCGATCCGGGCAGCTAGCGGCAGGCCCGCGGCGACCAGCCGCGCCGCTTCAACTCGGAGCGTTCTGAGCGCGCCGAGCGAGCGGAACAATTCGCCCGGCACCGAGCCCCAATCGCGCGCGAAAATCTTCATCCTATGTTGGCCATTGCCATCCCGGATCAGCCGGCGCCAAGGCCGGCGTCGTCGTCGGCGGCAAGACGTGATGGCCGGGCAGGGCCGCCTCGAGGCGGTCAGCACGCCTCGCCCGCCAGGTCTCCATGACAACTCGGCTGACCAAGTCGGCCGAAAGCGTGCCTTCGGGCGCCAGCTCCGCCCGCGTCGCGGCGGCCAACGCCCCGAACTCGGATGCGTCCCCATCCTCGACCAGCAGCGCTTCCACGCACGGAGACCATGCTTGAGAGCGTGGCGCGCCGAGCGCGCCTTGCCGGCGACGCTCGCGGGGCCGCGCGGGCAGGCGCGGTGGCGCCGCCTGGCCTCTGGCTGCGCTGTGGACCTGGTCATGGTGTCGTCTCCCTGCTGGAAGCGGGGCTGGGTGTGCACCCCAAGCTCGACCAAGTCATCCGGAACGACCCAGGGTGCGCGGATCGGAAGCGACCAAGAATCCTACCAGATTATAGGACTTTATGCAAGAATACTAGCGTCAAGTACGGCCTCAGGGTTGGCCGAGA
Source organism: uncultured Alphaproteobacteria bacterium (assembly GCA_963757395.1). GTDB lineage: Bacteria > Pseudomonadota > Alphaproteobacteria > Geminicoccales > Geminicoccaceae > DATAOG01. Next base: position 600,244 of record CAVWRK010000010.1, on the reverse strand, counting down.
TGCGGCATCACGCGCTGCTCTGGCCGTCTTCCCCGACATGTCGGCCCCAGACAATCCTTGATGTCAGGAATTCTTTCCCGATATATTCGGGGCTGGATGGGTTTTTGCCGGCCGATTCTGCAGGAAGCGTTGAGTCCCCAAGGCGGCAAGTATCCTCCGGGACGACGGAGAAAAGCTGTCCAATGCCGGCTCGCCCACACGCCGCAGGCTGATCGGCAGGAAATTCGGGAATTCCGGCGAATTTCCGATCATTTTTCAGCCGCGTCGCGAATTTCCGGATGCGTCACCATGCGTCACTTTGTAGCATCATGCGCCAAGTGTGCGCTGCGCGCAAGTCTTTGTGAAGAAAGGGCTTTTCGCCCAACTGGCAACTTAGCCGCTGATTCCGGCCCCAAAACTGCTGATTTCGGCCGCAAAAACCACTGCTTTTGGGCGCAAAAGTGACGCACGGATGCGTCACTTGTGGCGCATCAGTGGATTTTCGTCAAACTCAACGGTTTTCAGATTTTCCTGCGAATTTCCGGGGGCCGTGATGCTTTCCACTTGACCATTGATTTCGAGCGCAAAACCGCTGATTTCGGGCACGAAAGTGACGCATAGGGTCACGTGGCGCATCGCCCCGCTGGTCGATCATTTCCTGCATCCCGCATTTTCACCCGAATTCCCCCACTATGCGCGAGCCTGAGCGAGGCTCCCGGAGCTCGCCGTCTCGCAAATACCGGGCGCTGCAATCCCCTCCTTTCCGCCAGTTTCCCGCATTCGGGACAGTCTTTTCCCGGCGTTGGTTGCCGCGCCGGAGACCTGCTGATCCGGGGTCGGCGCAGCCCCAGCGCTCCGATGCGCCAGTTCAGTTGGCTGTCGTCTGGGCAGATTGGTAACGTCAAGAGCTGTGTGTCAGTGGGAAGGGGGTAGCGATTCCCTGGTTGAGGTTTTCATGGGTGAAGACGGGAACATCCATGGAGGTCTTGTTCTGGAAGGTGCCCATCGGTCACGTCCCGAGTGGTGGTGTAGGAGCTGGGGATAACTGGCCTGCCGAAGCGACCGCCACGAGTTAGGCGTAGGCAGGCCAGTTATCCCCAGCAGGCGGCCATCGCGGGATCTCCGTTAGGGTTGGGTTGCAACCAGCAACCACTGAGCGGAGACCGCCACGATGACCGACGAGAGGATGGCCCTTCGCGGGCTACTGGAGAAGAGCGCCGACACGGACCTGCTGCGTGAGATGATCGGCTTTGCAGCCGAGCGGCTGATGGAACTGGAGGTCGGGGCGCTGACCGGGGCCGGTTACGGCGAGCGCTCGGCGCAGCGGCTGGCGCAGCGCAACGGCTACCGCGACGGGACTGGGAGACGCGTGCCGGCACGGTCGAGCTGCGCATCCCCAAGCTGCGCAAGGGCAGCTACTTGCCCGGCTTCCTGGAGCCGCGGCGGATGGCGGAGAAGGCGCTGACCGCGGTGATCCAGGAAGCCTACATCCAGGGCATCTCGACCCGCTCGGTCGACGAGCTGGTCAAGGCGCTGGGCATGGGCGGCATCTCCAAGAGCCAGGTAAGCCGGCTGTGCGAGGAGATCGACGATCGGGTCAAGACCTTCCTGGAACGGCCGATCGAAGGCGACTGGCCCTATCTCTGGATCGACGCCACCTACGTCAAGGTGCGCCAGAACGGCCGCATCGTCTCGGTCGCCGTGACGATCGCGGTGGCGGTGAACAGCGACGGCCGGCGTGAGGTGCTGGGCATGGACATCGGCACCTCGGAGGCCGAGACCTTCTGGCTCGAGTTCCTGCGCCAGCTCAAGCGCCGCGGCCTGGCCGGGGTCAAGCTGGTGATCTCCGACGCCCACGAGGGCATCAAGGCCGCCGTCGCCAAGGTCTTTCGAGCCAGCTGGCAACGCTGCCGCGTGCACTTCATGCGCAATGCGCTCGCCCATGCCGGCAAGAGCGGCCGGCGCGTCGTGGCGGCTTTCATCGCCACCGCCTTCGCCCAGGACGACGCCGGCGCCGCCAGGGCCCAGTGGCGGCAGATCGCCGACCAGGTCCGGCCCAAGCTGCCGAAACTGGCGGCGCTGCTCGATGCCGCCGAGGCGGACGTCCTCGCCTACATGACCTTCCCGAAGGAGCACAGGGCGAAGATCCACTCCACCAATCCGCTGGAGCGGTTGAACGGCGAAATCAAGCGCCGCACCGAAGTCGTCGGCATCTTTCCAAACGAGGCCGCCATCACTCGCCTGATCGGCGCCATCCTGCTCGAGCAGAACGACGAGTGGGCCGTCCAGCGGGCTCGCTACATGACCCTGGAAACCATCGCGCCCCTGCGCGATGATCTCGCCATCATGCTGCCAACCGTGGCCGCATGACAAGGGCGGCCCAGCCCGCCACGGAGACCCGAGGCCCGGGCTCCTACACCACTTCCCGGGACATGACCGGGTCGGTGCGGTGGCGCACCTCGCGGAAGCGGCGCTCGATCGCGTTGGTGGTACCGCCTTGCGCTCAGCAAGGGTAGGGTGGCGCAGGCAGGTGAGCAAGGTCGGCGCGCAGGCAGGCGACCGCCTTGGGGTAGAGGTCTTGCCAGCGATCGGCGAAGCGGCGGGCGGCGGACCAGTCGGCCGGCAGGGTGCTGGCGTTCATGATCCGGTGCAGGTGGGCCTTCCACCCGAAGCGCGCTGAACGTACGGGTGCGGTACCGCCCGCTCGATCGCACCGAGCTCGGTGAGCAACCCGCGCCGGTAGCAGCCGTTGCGCCGGTCGGCCTGGCCGCGTTCGGCGATGCGCTCGAGATGCCGGTCGACCGTCTCGGCCATGCGGCCCTCGAGCAGCCGGGCCAGCGCCTGGCGCGCCGCCAGCCGGTAGTCCTCGCCCCGTTCGACATCCTCCGCCTGCATGGCCTTCATCATGCGGAACGCTGCTGGCGAGCCCGTGATCGTCGCAGTCTGCGGCATCGGGGGGCTCCAGCTTGCGGTTCTCAGCAACGCCGCCGGGGGAGTCCTCCCTCGCGCCTCTGACGCAAACTCCTACACGCCACCTCCCGGGTCGACGAACATGTGTCATTTCTGTCAAAAGCGATATAGTGCATGTAGTCAATGACGCATTCAGGGGCTCGAACATCCTTTGACCATGCTCGTCAAACCCGCCACCGCGCCCCGCCGGCTGCTGTCGGCGATCCTGTTCGCCGACGTGCACGGCTACAGCGGCCTGATGAGCCGGAACGAGGAGCGCACCTACCAGCGCGTGAGCCAGGCGATCCGGTTGATCACATCGCTGGTGGGCGATTACGGCGGCCGCGTCGAGCAGGTCGCGGGCGACGGCGTGCTCGCCTTGTTCGAGAGCGCATCGCGGGCCCTGCAGTTCGCGGTCACAATTCAGCGCGAATTCCGCAACGAGGCCGTGTGGGCCGGCGATGCGGAGCCGATCGCCTTTCGAATCGGCATCAATGTCGGCGAAGTGCTGATCGGCGACCAAGCCAACGTCCAGGGGCACAGCGTCAACGTCGCGGCGCGCATTCAGGCGCTCGCCCGGCCGGGCGGGATCTGCATTACCGATGCCGTTCAGCGCGCGGTGCGCGACACGCTGGGCATCGCGATGCAGCGACTCGGACCGCAAAGCCTCAAGAACATCACCGAGCCGGTCGAGGTGTTCGCGATCGAGGTCAACGGGTCATCGGTGCCGGTCCCGACCGAGCTGCCGCCGCTGCAGAGCGAGCTGATTCAGCCGTTCACCGAGGCCTCGATCGCGGTCCTGCCCCTCGACAATCTGTCTGGCGATCCGCGGGACAATCACCTGTGTGATGGCATCACCGGCGATGTGATCACCAACCTCAGTCGGTTTCGCGACCTCTCGGTGATAGCCCGACACTCTGCGTTCCTGTTCAAGGACCGCCACCTCCCGCTGGGCGACATCGCCGCTCAGCTCGGGGTGCGCTACCTCCTCGGCGGCGGCCTGCAGCGATCCGGGCGCAAACTCCGGCTTCGGGTCCTGCTCACCGAGGCGAGCACCGAGCGGGTCGTCTGGTCCGAGCGCTATGACGGCGACCTCGAAGACGTGTTTGCGTTCCAGGATGACGTCACGAGCATGATCGCGGCGCGGCTCGCGATCATGATCAGTGCCGCCGAGCGGCGCCGAGCCTTGGCCGAGAATGCCCCGGATCTGCGCGCCTACGGGCTCATCCTGCGCGGCCAGGACCTGAGCCTGCGCTATCGCAAGGAAGCCAATCTCCACGCCCGCCGCCTGTTCGAGCACGCGGCCGAGATCGACCCCGCCTATGGCCGCTGCTATGCTGGCATGTCACGCACCTTCAATCTCGCCTGGCGCTATCGTTGGATCAGGTCACCGAAGGCCGCGCTTGATAAAGCCGTTGAGCTCGCCGTCGCGGCGATCGCTCACGATGCCCTCGACGCGCGTGGCTATGGCGAGCTTGGCTTCGCGCAATTGTACAAAAAACAACACGATGATTCCCTCGCCGCATACCAGCGAGCAATCGAGCTAAACCCGAACGACGCCGATCTACTGGCGGAAATGGCGAATGCGGTATCCTGCGCTGGCAACGCTGAACATGCAGTCGATCTCTTGAAGCGTGCCATGCGCCTCAATCCCTACCATCCAGACTATTATCTTTGGAATCTGGGCGAGGTGTATTTCGATCTCCAAAACTATCAGGAAGCGATCCGCATGTTGCATAAGATGCGCGACAAGTCAGAGGCGCACCGCCTCCTGGCGGCTAGTTATTCCTTACTCGGACAGATGAAGGAGGCCCGGTACCACGCAAAGCAGCTGCTGGCGGCCCACCCGGAATTCTCGTTGGAACACTGGCGAACAGTGCCTCCGGATCGGGACTCCACAACCATCGAGCGGTTCATAGAGGGCCTGCGTAAAGCCGGCCTCAAATGACCTGGGGAGGCGCATGCGGCCGCCCTGCCAGCCCCTTAAGGCCGGGTCAATCGGGCCATCCTGCACCGCGGTTCCCGCGCAGACGTGACTTTTGACCGCTGTAGTGTGTCTGAACGCGCTCCGCTTGCAGCTCGACATCGAGAAGGATTTGCGCCAGGGGACCGGTCTCCGGATCCAGCCTGATCGAGAAGTCGCCCTTGTCGTAGGACCAGACGCGCATGTCCTCAGCGAACGATGTGCCCGTGCGAGCGATGCCGGAGCGATCGGCATCGGAGGGCGCGCGGTCGTACCGCGCGCCAGGCAGCATCGTTTCGGGGCGCCATGCCTCTGGGTCGTTCCCCGGCCCATGGACCAAGAAGAGGCGGGCTTGGCGAGGTCGTAGTAGTGGCCCTCATAACTGAACCCGTATATTCGGGCCAACTTGGCCTCCTTTGCGGCTAGCCCTCGATCTGCGTCCAGCTGCTCTTGCAGAAAGGTGTTGCCCCCGAGGCGCGGTGGCGACTCCGGGACAGGGAACAGCGTGCACTGCTGCGGCTCCGGAGGGTGGACGTCGTCAATCGGGTCTTTGACAGGCGTGGGACCTACATACTGGAGATCCACCATGACTCGGCCGTACAATAAAATATTCGAAAGGCTGAGTAACGTCTCAGGCATGGTAGTTACTCCTCGGTTAATTTCCTCGGTTCAGCGCGACCCCTAGGTTTGAGCCGACAGCCGGATTTTCGAGCTTAAGTTTACGTGCAATTGAGGAATGGCGGCAAGTCATTTTTCGCGCCGTAGGTGCATCGAGAGTGCCTTGCGTCACCCTCGCCGCGCCACCTGCCACCGCTCACGGTAGCTGAGGCGGCAAGCCGGGGGCAGGCTAGCTGGCGTGACGGTTCGCGCCGAAAGAGCGTGGCTAGCCAGGCCCGGCGGTGAAAGCCGCGGGCCGACGCGCGCACGGCCAATCCCGCGCCAGAGCAGGCTGTTGAGAATCGCTTGCTGGTAGCGGCCGCCACTCAACATGTGATCCACCTCGAGCAGAATCTCGCCCACGTGCTCGTAGCGCAGATGATCCGGCGACAGTCGCTTCCACGTCTCCCCCAGGGCGACCCCGAGGTAGTCGCGCGCCTGCACGAGCGCTTCTCGGAATTTGCCTCCCTGCCCGGGTACGCTTCGTCGAACAGCGACTGGATGGCGCCCTCGTATTCCGGGAACCGCTCGAACTGGTCGAGGAGATCTTCCACCTCCGGACTGATCAGGCCGCGATCGAGCAGGTTCTCATCGAAGACATCGACCAGGATGTCGAAGATCGCGCCCGTGAGCGGCTCCGACAGGTCGTGCTCGTCGCGCCACCCGATCGAGAAGTCCGACAGTTTGCGATCGTTGCTGGCCAGCCGGATCTGCGTGTACGGCGACAGCTCGGCGAAGCGGTTGAGCTCGTTGAAGGTGTAGAGATTGCCATGCGTCGTCTCGAGCAGATGATCGAGGACGGCGTCAAAATGCATTGCCGCCACCAGCGCCGTGAGGTCGGCGGCCGCCTCTTGGAAGCCGAAGTACTCGCCATCGATCGCATCGGCGACCGGCAGGCCGACCTCGGCATAGATGATCAGGTGGCCGAGTTCGTGAGCGATGGTATCGAAGTTGATGCCGAAGGAGTGGACATCGCCGTCCGCGGCCCGGTCGGCGCCCACCTCCATGAAGCCCCAGCCGGCATGCGCGTTGTCCCATACCGGCAGGAGAAGACATCTCCAGACGCTCGTACTGCGAGCTGAAGTGCCATTCGACCGACCGGCCGAGATAGCGCTCCCAGACATCGAGCCCGAAGCGGACGCAGCCATAGACGTGCGCCATTTCGAACTCGCGTGTGCCGACCTCGAGGTGGTCGAAGTGCCCATCCGGACCGGGCCGGGCCGGCGGATAGGTGGGCCCATTCCAGGGCGGCAAATCGAGGTAGGGCCTGCCGTAACCGGTGAAGGCGATGCCGTAAGGACCTCGCTTACCCACCGGGTCGGCGACGTACATGTGATCATCCTGTGGCCCCGGGCCGACGCTGCCTGCGGGCGGCGACAGCCAGATCGTCTCGGGCTCGTGCTCGGCACTGCCGTAGGGCGCCTGCGGGTACAACCGAAACCGGGTCCCGCTTCGGCGACGCTCGGGCGATGGACGCGACCACCTCATCGAAATGCCGATCCTCCTCTATACCACCAGGGGGCGGGCCCCCGCTCAATTCTCGCGATGACCTTCGACCACATGCTCCCAACCCGAGCAGTATAGGTACTCGCGCAGGAGAGCGCGATGAAATTCTGCGCGGTCCACGAAGCCGAGCTCACGCGCGGCGGCTTCGAGGTCGTCGGGCAACGCTCGACCCAGCCGCCGCTCGAAATACCAGGCCACGACCTGCGCCGCGCCCGCGCCCAGGTCCTCGGACCGAGGATGGCCAAGGCCCTGCGCACCGAGCCGCTCTTGCTTGTCCCGGCCGCGCGCCGCGAGCCGCGCATAGGCGCCCTGCAGTCGCAACTCGTCGAGCAGGCGGTCGCGTAGGACGGGCTCGGCCAGCGAGCGGATCGCCTCGAGCCGCTCCTGGTTCTCGAGCAGGCGCTCGAGCCGTTCGGCGCCGATGCCGTTGGCGGCCAGCCAGCGCTCGAGGTCGGCGCGCGCGAGCAGCCCGTGCCGGGCGCGCAGTCGGCCAAGCGCGCGCCGCAGCACCGCCGGTTCGACCCTTTGGCGCCGCCGCTCCGCTTCGCGCTCGGCGAGCAGACCCAGGAGCGCCCGATCGCGCAGGCGCCGATAGGTGTCGACCTCGAGGCACAGCTCCTCGAGCACCCGCTCCTCGGTGATCCACGCCGCCGCTTCGTCAACGCTGGTCAGGCGGGACGCTGCCGAGGTTGCAACCGCGGCGTCCCACATCTCGGTCCACTCGAGAACGTAGTCGACCCGCATGCGCCCGGCGTCGGCGGCCAGCAGCGCCCGCATCGCCTCCAGCATGGCCAGCGCGTCGGCGCGCTTGTGGTCGACCCGCCCCCCCGGGAGCCAGGCGCGCAGCGCGTCGATCTCGTCATGGGGCACCGACTGCCCGGCCGCGCGGCCAAGCAGTTGCCGGTAGGTGCGATCGCGGTAGAACAGGCCCTTGGCGATGTCGACCAAAGCGGTGCGGCTGGTGGAGCCAATGATGCCGGCCGCTTCGGCCTCGGCCAAGGTGCCGCGAATGTTGACCATCGCCTCGGACAGCGCGAGATAGCCGGTCTCGGCCGGGCCCGTGCATGACCGCGACCTCGTCGTCGTCCTCGAGCTCGCCGTCGCGATAGTCTCCGAAGATCCGGCCGACCCCGCGCATGCCGAACGGATGCAGCTCCGCGGCGCGCAGCGCGCCCATGCTGGCGCTGCCGAACACGTGGATGCCCTTGGCCATCGCCCAGAGGATCTCCTTGTGCCAGACCGCGAGCCACCTTCGAAGTAGCCGTCGATGATCCCGATCGCCTGCGGCTCGGCGCGGGCGACCCGGAAGACGTCGCCCTTGTGCCACTGGCGGGAGAACCACGATGTCGTCAGCGCCGGCGCGATCCCTCCGGGCCAGGCGTCGGACCGATGAACACGCAGGCCTTCATGCGCCCCTCGCGCGCGCCGCGGAGCCCGCGCGCCCGGGGACGTAATCCTCATGGTCGCGGGGCCCTCGAGCCCGGGGATCACCATCCGCGTGACTGGCATGCCGAACTCGGGGCTGGGTCAGGTCGATCGCCAGGACCTCGACGATGCCGACCGACCGAAGCCGCTCCAGCATCCACTGAGATCCTCGCCGCAGGACTCGGCTTCGTAGGTCCGCACTGCGCGAAAGTCTCGCCGCTGCGCGAGCCCCCGCATGAGCGCGCGCGCCTGGCGCAGCTTCGGCTCGATCTCCCGCGGTGTGGACTCTCGGGTCGCAGATCGTCACGGGAGCCGGAGATGTAGTCGTCGCGCACCTGAACCGCCTCGGTCAGCGCGCGCAACAGCGCCACCGCGCGTGACGGGTGGGCGCCGGCGCCGGCGCCGGATGAGCGTCCCGGTGCCGCTGGTCGGTGATCAGGCAGTAGAAGGACGGGATGCCGACGTCGGAGTCGTGTCCCACGCGGCGACGCGAACCCCGCAAGCTCGAGCCTCGCGAGCATGTCGGCGCAGGCGTCGTCGTCGACCGTGGCCAGGTCCGACCGGTGCGCCCGCGGCTGGCCGGGGCGAGGCGATTCCACACGGTGGCCGAGTCGCGCTCGATCACCTCGGCGAGGGCGTGATTGATCGCTTCGACAAGGTAATTGCCGGACGCCAGGCCGTTGCTGCTGGCGGAAGCAGCCGCTGCCGTGTGGCCGCGGCAAGGTATAGTTGGCGTGGACCAGCTCGAAGGGGAGCCAAGTCAGCTCCGCCCGCCAGCAGATCGCGGGCCTCGATCCAAAGCAGCGGCAGATCAGGATGGTACTGGCTGCCGCTCATGCGCGGCAGGGCGTCGAGATCGGCCAGATGGTGGACTCCCGCGAGATCGCGGCTGCTGCCCAGCTTGAGCGGCCGCTGATCCGCTCGGCGTGATACAGCTCGATCGTCTCCATCACCCCCGACGCCTTGGCGGCGTCGAGGTCAGCCCCTTGCCTTGAGAGACCGCGAGGACCGCGCGTTGGGCCGGCAGACCATGACCACCGGGATCCCGATCGGGTCGAGACCCGTGACGTTAGCGATCCGGGTGATGCCCATGGGCTGCAGGTGTGGCCGCACCCGGGCGAGCGTCGCGGCGGGATCGACCGTGCGGTGCGTGCCACGCCGATACGCCTTGAAGCCGTCGGCGGCCGGACAGGGCTCCGCGTCTGGTGTTCGTTCGAGGACAGCCGACATCGGTTCACGTAAATCATATCATCGCTATCAGGCTCGCAACTTACTCGTCTTTTGATCTGCCCGACAAGCCGGACCACGTGACGCTGAAGGCCGTGCGTGGCCTCCTCCGTGCGCACGGGACAAGTGCACTTCGCCGGACAGCCATGGGCGCACGGCAATTCCACCGAAAACAACCGGGCTGGCCCTGATGCCCAATAGGCGTGGCGTGTTCCCGGACCTCAGCGGATGTAGGCGAAGGTGATGCCTCCCCCTCCGCGAGGGGTCGGTAGTCCATCGCGACTGTCCGCTCGTCGCACGCCGCCTTGGCCGCCGTGGAGCGAGTTCGAGCGGCACGAGCAGCTGACGATCGGACCCGGTCGGCGCCCAGCGATCGCCGCCACGAGCTGAGCCCGCGACCGTGCCCCCCGTCACGCCGCCGCGCGCGGCTGCATCGCGCCGGTCATGATCGCGACCGCGTCGGACATCGAGTATTCGGCGGGGTTGATGACCGCGATGCGGCGACCGAGGCGGTGGATGTGGATGCGGTCGGCGACCTCGAAGACATGCGGCATGTTGTGGCTGATCAGGACGATTGGCAGGCCGCGCTTCTTCACGTCCAGGATCAGCTCCAGGACCTTGCGGGATTCCTTGACGCCGAGGGCGGCGGTCGGCTCGTCCATGATGACCACGCGGCTGCCGAAGGCGGTGGCGCGGACGACGGCCACGCCCTGGCGCTGGCCGCCCGAGAGGGTTTCCACTTTCTGGCGGATGTTCTGGATCGTCAGCAGGCCGAGCGCGTTCAGGTGCTCGCGGGCTTCCTTCTGCATGCCGGCGCGATCCAGCAGGCGGAACAGGGTGCCGGCCGGGCCCGGCTTGCGGCGCTCGCGGCCCAGGAAGAGATTGTCGGCGATCGAGAGCGCGGTGGCCAGCGCCAGGTCCTGGTAGACGGTCTCGATGCCGGCGGCGCGGGCCTCGATCGGCGAGCGGAAGTGCACAGGCTGGCCGTCGAGCCGGACCTCGCCGTGGTCCGGGATGACGGCGCCGACCAGCGCTTTGATCAGCGTCGACTTGCCAGCGCCGTTGTCGCCGATCACGGCCAGGATCTCGTTCGGCAAAAGATCGAAATCGGCATGGTCGAGCGCTGTGACCCGGCCGTAGCGCTTGACCAGGCCGCGCGCCTGGAGCACCGGCTGAGGGCTCTCGGCGCTCATGACGATATCCTCCTGATCCACTGGTCGAGCGCCACCGCGACGATGATCAGAACGCCGACGGTGAACTCCTGCCAGAGGGCATCCAGGCCGGCGAGCGCCAGGCCGTTGCGGAACACGCCGACGATCAGCGCCCCGATCAGCGTGCCGACGATCGAGCCGCGGCCGCCGAACAGGCTCGTGCCGCCGATCACGACCGCGGTGATCGAATTGAGGTTGGCGGTCTGGCCGGCGAGCGGGCTGACGGCGCCGATCCGGCCGATCAGCACCCAGCCGGCGAGCGAGCAGATCAGGCCGGCCGCGGTGTAGACCGCGAGCAGCGTGCGCGTGGTGTTGATGCCGGCGAGCCGCGCCGCGTTGGGATCATCACCGGTGGCATAGACGTGGCGGCCGAAGGCGGTCCGGTTCAGCACGTACCAGACCAGCACCGCGAGCAGGATCATCAGGATCGAGCCCAGCGTTATGCGCGCGCCGCCGATCGGGATCGCGGTGCCGGTGAGCTGCAGGAACGACGCGACCGCCTCGACCTCCTGCTGCCGGAGCGTCTCGCTGCGCGAATAGAAGAGGACAAGCGCGCCGATGATGCTCCAGGTGCCGAGCGTGACGATGAACGGCGGTAGCTTGAAGCGCGTCACGAGCGTGCCGTTGAGGAGGCCGCAGGCCATGCCGGCGAGCAGACCGAGCGGGAACGAGATCTCGACCGGAAACCCGCTGACGACCGCAAGTCTTCCCATCACGATCGAGGACAAGACCATGATGGCGCCGACCGAGAGGTCGATGCCGGCAGTGAGGATGATCAGCGTCTGGGCGATGCCGAGCGTGCCGATGATCGTGACCTGCTGGAGCACGAGCGAGAGGTTGAACGGCTGAAAGAACCGACTGCCGACCAGCGCGGCGAAGATCACGACGCCGATCAAAAGGACGATGAACGGCACCATGGTCGGATAGGCGTGGAGGAAATGCTGCACCCGCCGGAGCGGCGACATCTCCTCCTCTTCGAAGACGGCGACGTCGCCGGAGGCCGGCAGCACGCTCTCGAAATCGGATCGTTCTTGGGCAGTGCCCTCGCTGGCGCCGCTCATGTTCCGTCCCGCTCGTTGTGGCCGCCCATGACGGGAAGAGCAACCCTCGCGCCGGTCGCTCTTCCCCGTCTTGGTCGCAGTTCAGGCCGTCCTTGACCCGAAGGGGATCAACCCCAGCAGAGGTCGAGGCCTTCCTTGACGCTGATCGAGGGTACGCCCTCGACCGGATGCGCGGTGATCAGCTGCGCGCCGGTGTCGTAGAAATCGAGACCGTCGGTCACCATCTTGGGCTTCTCTCCGGTCTTTGCATATTTGGCGATGGTCTCGAGCGCCATCGCCGCCATCTTGTGCGGATATTGCTGCGAGGTCGCGCCGATGACGCCCGCTTCGACGTTCTTGACGCCCGGGCAGCCGCCGTCGATCGAGACGACGAGGACGCTGCCGTCGGCCTTGCCGGCCGCCTTCAGCGCTTCCCAGGCACCGGCCGCGGCCGGCTCGTTGATCGTGTAGACGAGATTGGTGTCGGGGCACTTCTGGAGAAGGGTCTCCATGGCCGTGCGACCACCGTCCTCGTTGCCGCCGGTCATTTCATGGCCGCAGATGCGTGCATCGTCCTCGTCGCCGTAGTGCTTCGGATCCTTGATGTCGATGCCGAAGCCCTTCATGAAGCCCTGGTCGCGGAGGTAGTCGACGGTCGGCTGGTTGACGGCGAGGTCGAGCATGGCGATCTTCGCGCTTGCCGCCTTGTCGCCGAGTGTCTTTGCCGCCCAGCTGCCGATCAGCTCGCCGGCTTTGAAATTGTCGGTCGCGAAGGTGTAGTCGGCAGCGTCGATCGGATCGAGCGGCGTGTCGAGCACGATGACGAGAAGCCCGGCGTCACGTGCCGTCTGCACGGTCGGCACGATGGCCGAAGAATCGCTGGGCACGATGGCGAAGCCCTTGGCGCCCGCCGCGATCAAGCCCTCGATCGCAGCCACCTGGCCCTCATTGTCGCCATCGTACTTGCCGGCGTAGGTCTGCAGTTTGAGGCCGAGCTCGTTGGCCTTCTCCTGCGCGCCCTCGCGCATCTTGACGAAGAACGGGTTGCCCTCGGTCTTGGTGATCAGGCCGACCAGGACATCGTCCGACATCGCGGGCGCGACGCCCAGCGCGAACAAAGCGGCGACGCCGGCCGCGGCCCATTTCAGCGTCCGAACCCTGACTTCCATGCTCTCATCCTCCTCTGATGGAGTTGTTCATTGACGGTCTTTGGGGGGCCGCTCAATCAGATCGACGGTGCGTACGACCCGCCCGGGCGACGGGCGCGCTCAACGCCGCCAGCGCCGGACGACGCCATGCCGCATGTCGAACTGTCATGGGCGCGCCTCCCTCAGTGATGTCCGCAACGGCCGCCCTGGGGACGGTCGCGGCCGCTGGTTTCGCGGCTCGACTGAGGGTCAGAATTAAACTTGGCGCGAGCGTCTGTCCATCGACTTGACGTTCGCCACCGCCAGCCTCGGGCAGCTGCCGTCCGGCCGCGCCGCGGCTCGGATCAGCGGGTCGCGACCGGCAGCCGGGTCAGTATCCTGGCCTCGGCACGTCCGCCGGCGGCCAGCGAGATGCCGAGCACCGTGAGCGTGAAGTCGCCCTGGCCGACCGGCGCTGCGACAGTGAGGCCCGCGAGCTGATCGGGGCGTAGCACCCAGCCGTCGGTCGCGGGATCGTAGGTCCCGGCGGACAGGCGCGCGCCGGGTGGAACGCCGCGGATCATCAGCGCGTTGAGCGTGGGGCCGCCGTCCCGGATCACCGCCGGGTCGACCGCCAGACGGACGACCGCCTCGGCGGGCGCATCGAGCGCCACGACCACGCTCTCGGCCGCGGTGGCGTACTCGCCCGCCCGGTTGCGGACCGCGACCGCGGTCACCTGGAGGGCCAGAGCCTCGCTCCGGCCGGGTGGCGGGGTCAGGGTCAGACCGGCCAGCTGCCGCGGGCTCAGCAGCCAGCAGCCATCGCCGTCGTCGATCCCGGCGGAGAGGATCCCGCCCGGCGGCATCCCGCCGATGATCACGACCGCGACCCGATCCGGATCGACGCCGTCGCCGCGGGGGATGCCGAAGCTCACCGGCAGCGCGTGCGCCGCGACGGCCGGGCTCGGCGCGGCAAGGCGCGCCTCAATCGAGGGCTCGTCCGAGCCCGCCGACGATCCTTCCAGGTGAGCCTCCACGGCCGCCATCCCTCCGAGCGCCGCGGTCACCTCCGCGAGGTCGGCAGCCTGGCCGTCGCGCAGCACGATGCTGACCCTGGGTCCGGCCGGCGCCTCCTTGCCGAGGCTCGTCAAGCGTACCGCGCCGATCACCGGCAGCTCCAACAGGAGGCCGCCGTCCGTGCGCTCGATCGCGCAGCCGGGCAGCACGACCTCGGCGAACGGATGCACGGCGCCAGCTTCGGCGCCCGCGGGCGGCCGATGCCCGACCTGCGCCCGCAGGCGTTCGACCAGGTCCTTGACCGACAGCGCCTGGCCATCCGCCGCCGCCAAACCGACGGTCGCCGCCGCCTGGTCTGCGGGCGCGGCGTCGGCGATCAGAAAGCTTGGGCCGCCAGGCACGGCGAGCATCAGCTCACGGCCAAAGACGGTGAGCTCGCAGGTCCGCTCCTCACCGCGCAGCTCGGCCGCGGCCGCGAGCACCGGTTCCGGCCCGAGGCCGAGCATCGCCTTGATCCAGGCCTCGCCACCGGCCCGCTCTGCTTGCTGCCCGGCGAGCCTTCCCTTGGCCTGCGCGTCGAGCACGGCGGCGACCCGCTGCGCTGGCGCCGTGGTGCCGTCGGCCAGCGCGACCTCGGCATCGGGCTGCTCGGTCGCCATTGCCGCGAAGGCCGCTGGCGGGATCGGATCGCCTTCCGGTCCGAAGGCCATCAACAGGCCATCCTCGATCCTAAGCGAGGCGGTCGTCAACGAGATCGCAGGCGCGCCGGCCGCGCTCGGATGATCACCGCCCGCGGCGGGCTCCGACAGCCCGAAGCCGATGCGCGCCATGGCCGTCGAGGCCAGCATCGCAGCCCGGCTCCGGAGCGTGCCCTGGTGATCCTGCTTGAGCGGCGGCAATGGCGCCATCACGGATTCCTCTGCTGGTCGTCGCCTGCTGGCCGCGCATCGAGGGCCGCGGCAGAGGGCGGCAACTGCCACGGTAGCCCCGGATGCTTAAGGTTTGGTTGTCCGCGACCGGCCGCCCCGAGCCTGGCCAAGGGACTATGACGGCCGCGCCGCCAGCTGTTATGACTGCAGGCATCGTCCCGAGGCTCCACCTGGACGCCAGAGCCATGAACGATCTTGCCCCGACCCTGCTGACGACCGCCCTCGACGAGCTCCGCAGCCTGCTCGGCGAGCGGCTGACCACGGCCCAGGCGGTGCGCGAGCGCCATGGCCAGGACGAGACCTATCATCCGGGCGCGCCGCCCGATGCGGTCGCCTTCGCCCGCTCGACCGCCGAGGTCGGCCGGATCGTCGAGATCTGCGCCGCCCGAGGGCTGCCGATCATCCCCTTCGGCACCGGCACCTCGCTCGAGGGCCACATCGCAGCCTTGCGCGGTGGCGTCACGATCGACCTGTCGGAGATGAACCAGGTCCTCGAGGTCAATGCCGACGACCTCGACTGCCTGGTCCAGCCCGGCGTGACCAGGAAGCAGCTGAACGCGCATCTGCGCGACACCGGGCTGTTTTTCCCGATCGACCCGGGCGCTGATGCCAGCCTCGGCGGCATGACCGCGACCCGGGCGTCGGGGACCAACGCGGTCCGCTACGGCACGATGCGCGAGAACGTGCTCGGCCTCACGGTCGTGCTCGCCGACGGCCGGGTGATCCGGACCGGCGGCCGGGCGCGCAAGTCGTCGGCCGGCTACGACCTCACCCGGCTGTTCGTCGGCTCCGAGGGCACGCTCGGCGTGATCACCGAGATCCGGCTCCGCCTGCACGGCATTCCCGAGGCGATCTCGTCGGCCGTGTGCAGCTTCGAGACCATCGAGGACGCGGTCAACACGGTGATCCTGACGATTCAGTCGGGCGTGCCGGTGGCGCGCATCGAGCTGCTGGACGAGCTGACCATGGAAGCCTGCATCCGCTACTCCAAGCTCGAGGGGTACCGGACAGCACCCGCGCTGTTCTTCGAGTTCCACGGCTCCGTGGCCGGGGTCGCGGAGCAGGCCGAGACCGTGAGGACGATCGCCCGCGACCTCGGCGGCGCCGATTTCCAGTGGGCGACCGCGGCGGAGGACCGCAACCGCCTCTGGCAGGCGCGCCATGACGCGTTCTACGCGACGCTCGCGCTGCGCCCGGGCGCCAAAGGCATCGTCGCCGACGTCTGCGTGCCGATCTCGCGCCTTGCCGAGTGCATCACCCGGGTCAAGGCGGAGATCGCCGAGGCGGGCCTGCTGGCACCGTTGGTCGGCCATGTCGGCGATGGCAACTTTCACCTGATCTTCCTGGTCGACCTCGCGGACGAGGGCGAGGTGGCGCGCGCCGAGGCGGTCAATCGCCGGATGGTCGAGCACGCGTTGGCGCTGGGCGGCACCTGCACCGGCGAGCACGGCGTCGGCCATGGCAAGATCGGCTATCTCGAGGCCGAGCACGGCGCCGGGGCACTGAGCGTGATGCGCGCGATCAAGCTGGCCCTCGACCCGCACAACCTGATGAACCCGGGCAAGATCGTCGCCCTCTAACTGGCCCCGACTGCGGCGACGAAGGCTTCGAGCTTGGCCGCGTCCAAGCGGTAGTCGGTGCGCACGCCCGTGCAGAGGTCGACCCCGAACGGGCGCACCGCCCGGATCGCGGCACCGACGTTGTCCGGGCGCAGGCCGCCCGCGAGAAAGACCGGGCAGTGGGCGGCCTCGACGATCCGGCGGCTGATCGCCCAGTCGTGGGTGCGGCCGGTACCGCCCAGCACCCGGACCGCTTCGTTGGGGCGGCCGGAGTTGAGCAGGAGCGCATCGACCAGGGGCGCCAGCTCGCGTGCCTCCGCGACCTGCTCCTCGCCGCCGACGTGGATCACCTGGACCAGCTTGATCCCCGGGAGCGCCGCCCGTAGCTCGGCATAGGTCGCGGGTGCCACCCGGTCGACCAGCTGCAGCGTATTGGTGCGGCAGCGCCGTGCGTGGGCGACGATCGCCGCGGCCGTCGTCTCGGAGGTCAGCAGGAAGGTCGCGAGCGGTGGCGGCACGATGGCGGCGATCGCCGCGATCTTTGCATCGTCGATCGGGCCCGGCCCGCTCGGCATGGCGCCGACCAGGCCGAGCGCATCCGCGCCCTGCTCGATCGCGAGGCGCGCCTCGGCCGCGGACTGGATGCAGCAGATCTTGATGCGGGTGCGGCGCATGGGTCGCGAACGGCTTCCGGTCAGGCCGCGGCAAAACCGTACAGGCGACCCGGGTTGTCGACCAGGATCTGGCGCAGCCCGGCCTCGCTGCCGGCGATGGCGGCGATCCAGTCGACCAGCGCGCCGTCATCGGGCACCGGGTCGGCGTGCGGATGCGGCCAGTTGGTGCCGAACAGCATACGCTCGGGGCACGCCTGCCAGAGCCGTCTTGCCGCGCGGCTGGCGAAGGGATAGCCGGGCCCGTCCCGATCGGCGTAGTAAGGTGCCGAGAGCTTGACCCAGGCCTTGCCGGTCTCGAGCAGCCGGAGCAACGCCCGAAAGCCCGGACCGGCGAGATCGTCGTCGCTGCGCGGCAGCCCCATGTGGTCGATCACGACATCGATCGGCAACGCCTTCAGACGCGCCGCGACCGCCGGCAGCCGCGCGGCCTTGGTCAGCATCTGCACGTGCCAGCCGAACCCGGCCAGTCGGGGCGCCATGGCTTCGACGTCGTCGAGGCTGGTCTCGCCCGGAAACTCCAGATTGATCCGGATGCCGCGCATGCCGACCGCGGCCAGCGCCGCCAGCGTGCTGTCATCGACCTCCGGCCCGACCAGCGCGATCCCCCGGAACGCGCCGGCCATCGCGGCGAGCGCGTCGGTGGTCGCGCGGTTGTCCGGCCCGTATATGTTGGAGTGAACCAGCACGCCGCGTGCGAAGCCGATCGCGGCCAGCATCCGCCGATAGGCCTCGAGGCCGGTCTCGGGCGCCGGGGTGTACGGTCGGCGCGCCGCGTAGGGATAGATGCCGGCGGGGGCGAACACATGCGCATGGGTGTCGCAGGCGCCGTCCGGCACCCTGGCTGCGGGCCGGCTCGGGTTGGCCCTGGGCGGTCGGGCTGGCTCGGTCATTGGCGGTTTGGCTCCCCGCTTCGCGCAACGCCCGCCGGACGCACGCAGCATCAGCTCCGTCCAGTCTCCGCCCCGACATGCGCCAGATCAAGCACGCGGATGCGCCAACGCGTAGCCTGGTCGACGTCCCCCGGGACCACCAATCCTGGCGCATGACAAGGAGATGCATCGATGCTGCTCGAGGGCTCATGCCACTGCGGCGCGGTCCGGTTCCGGCTGCGCTCGCGCCATCCCTATCCGTTCAACCTCTGCTATTGCTCGATCTGCCGCAAGACCGCGGGCGGCGGCGGCTACGCCATCAATCTCGGCGGCGACGCCGCGAGCCTCGAGGTCGAGGGTCGCGAACACGTCCGGATCTATCACGCCAAGATCCGGGACGAGCCGGGCGAGGAGCCCTACGAGAGCCCGGCCGAGCGCCACTTCTGCGGGCTCTGCGCGAGTTGTCTCTGGCTCTTCGACCCGCGCTGGCCGGAGCTGATCCACCCCTTCGCCTCGGCGATCGACACGGCGCTCCCGATCCCGCCCGAGCGCACCCATCTGATGCTCGGCTCCAAGACCCCCTGGGTGGTGCCGGCGATCGGGCCCCGGGACCAGCAGTTCGAGGACTACCCCGACGAGGCGATCAGCGAGTGGCACGAGCGCCTGGGCCTGGTCAGCGACGACGGCTGAGCCGCTCGGCTTGCCTTGGCACAGGAAATGCCCGAGCTTGGCGGCGTCACTTGGTGCGTAGTGGCGACAATCGCCTGGAGGTGACATGGGGTCGGGAAGGATGCTCTGGCTTGGCAGTTTGCTGGTTCTGGTGGTCGTGCCGCTCGTCTGGAGCGCCGGCGTGGTCCAGGGCGGCGCGCCCAGGCACTGGAGCCAGGCGCGCTGGGACAGTGCCGGGCTGGCGCCCGACCCGGCGACCACGCCCGAGCCCGTGGTCCAGGTCTACGCCGCGCGCGCCTGGGGCTGGAAGGGCATCTTCGCCGTGCACAGCTGGATCATCATGAAGCGCGCCAACGCGCCGGCCTTCGAGCGCTACGAGGTGGTCGGCTGGGGGGTCGGCCGCGGCGCCCCCGCGGTCCGCAAGGACATGCGCACGATCGACGGCTACTGGGCCGGCAGCCGGCCGTGGGTGCTGGTCGACCGGCGCGGGCCGGAGGTCGAGGCGCTGATCGACCGGCTCGAGGCGGCGATCGCGCGCTATCCGTACCAGGACGAGTACCGGACCTGGCCCGGGCCCAACTCGAACACCTTCATCGCCTACCTCGGCCGGCAGGTGCCCGAGCTCGGCCTGAGCATGCCGCCGACCGCGATCGGCAAGGACTATCTGGACAACGGCAGCCTGCTCGCCCGGACCCCGAGCGGCACCGGCTTCCAGCTGTCGCTGCTCGGCCTGCTCGGGCTGTCGATCGGGCGCGACGAGGGCCTGGAGGTCAATCTGCTCGGCCTGACCTTCGGCATCGATCCGCTCGGCCTCGCCCTCAAGCTGCCGTTCGTCGGCCGGCTCGGCCTGACCTGAGCCGCGCTGGAAGGGCGCTTCACACGGGCGCGCGCGATCAGGCGCTCGGGGATCGGCTCGTTCCACCTCTGGTATCACAATTGTGGATCTGTTAACCAAAAGGTAACCAATTGAGGCGCCCAATGTCGACGCGGGCCAGCCTGGCCGCGCTCATTCAGAGGAGACTGTGCGATGCGTCGTCTGCGCCTCTTCCTAACCGGCTTGGTGTGCGCCAGCGGCGCGTTCGCTAGTCCGATCGCCGCGCAGCAGATGCCGCCGGCGGGCATGCGCATGCCGTGCCACAACGCGACCGAGATCGCCAAGCAGCTGAGCAGCAAGTACGACGAGGCGCCGGTCGCCTTCGGCCTGCAGTCGAACGGCAATCTGCTCCAGGTCTATGCCTCCGAGGAGAAGAACACCTGGACCGTGGTCAGCACGACGCCGAACGGCCTGAGCTGCATCGTCGCCGCCGGCAAGAGCTGGGAGAGCCTGCCCCTGATCAAGACCGACCCGATGGCCTGAGCGCGACAGGGCCGGCGGGGTCAAGTCGCCGGGCGGCGACCCTCCCAGCGCTACTGGACGCGTTCGCGCAGGAAGCACCCTCGGGCCGGCTCCAGGCCGAGGCACCAGCTCGGCGACGCCGACGGCGGCCGTAGGCGCACCGGGCCGGCCTCCGCGCGGGAGCGTCGGGGTGCGAGCGTCGGGGTGTGAGCGTCGGGGTGTGAGCGTCGGGGTGTGAGCGTCGGGGTGCGTGCATCGGGGTGCGTGCATCGGGGTGCGTGCATCGGCGTGCGAGGGTCGAGGTGCGGGCGTCAGGGTGGGCACGCCCGGGGTCCCAAGATCGGCCGGGAGTTGCGTCCAACGGCCACGGCCACGCGACACCCTGGCTGCCGGGACCAGGCAGGCGGATCCGGAGAGCCCGGGCGACCGGATGGGGCCTTCGACCGTGTCCGCCCCGTCCGCCGCGCGCTATGCGCCATGCGAACCTTGCCCGCTTTCGCCCCGGGCGGCGCGATGTCCCAGCGTGACGGCTGCGCTGCCAATCGCCCATGTGGTCCGGCGGGGCCGTTCGATCGCAACGGCTCGCGAGCAGCGACCGCCGGCCCGGCCCACATCGGTCGCCGGCTTGCACGCACGGCACTCGTTTGGAACCGGCACACCCCGCTATCGAGTTCGACCATGCGCCGTCGCATCGGCGCGAGGGCTCGGACGGTCGGACCGTCGCGCCGCCGTTGCTCCAGAGCGACGGCCGATCTGGACCCGCAGCATCGAAAACGGTTCGCAAGGCCGGCGAGGCTCTGGCGAGGCTCGCCGAGGCTTGATGTGCGCGGAGCGGACGGCTATGCCGGGACATCGCACCCATACGATGGAGGTCGTCGATGTCCCTGCCCTCCGGCTTGCCGCTCACGCTCGCGCCTCTTCTGGTCCTGTCGTCGCCGGCGCTCGCCCATCCGGGCGTCCCGGACGATCTCTCGAGCCAGCTGCGCCACGTCCTGACCAACCCCGACCACGTCACGGCCCTGGTCGGTCTCGGTGGCCTCGCGCTCGGTCTGGCGATCGTCCTCTGGCGCAGCCGAGCCGGGACAGAGAGGCCGGAGATGGGCCCGCGCCGCCGTCGCTGAAGCTGCCGTGGCGACCGATCCCGCCACGCTCAGCGCGACCGAGCTGCTCCACCTCTACCGCACGCGGCAGCTGTCGCCGGTCGAGGTCGACGCGCGCCGTGCTCGATCGGATCGAGCGCTTCGATCCGGCCGTCAACGCGTTCTGCCTGGTCGATCCGGACCGGGCGCTGCAGGCGGCGCGGGCGTCCGAGGCGCGCTGGCAGCGGGGCGAGCCCTGTGGCCTGGTCGACGGCGTCCCGGCCACGATCAAGGACCTGGTCCTGACCAGGGGCTGGCCGACCCTGCGCGGCAGCCTGACGATCGCGCGCGAGCAGCCTGGGACGAGGACGCGCCGGCGACCGCGCGGCTGCGCGAGCAGGGTGCGGTGCTGATCGGCAAGACGACCACGCCGGAGTTCGGCTGGAAGGCGGTCACCGACAGCGCGCTCACCGGCATCACCCGCAATCCCTGGAATACCGGCAAGACGCCCGGCGGCTCGAGCGGCGGCGCCGCCGCCGCCTGCGCCCTCGGCATGGGCGCTTTGCACATCGGCACCGACGGCGGCGGCTCGATCCGGATCCCGGCGGGCTTCACCGGCATTTTCGGGCTCAAGCCGAGCTTCGGGCGGGTCGCCGGCCTGGCCGCTCAGCCCGTTCGGCACGCTCGCCCATCTCGGGCCGATGACCCGGTGCGTCGCCGATGCGGCGCTGATGCTGAACGTGCTCGCCCTGACCGGACAGCCGCGACTGGTTCGCGCTGCCCTACGACCGCCGGGACTACCGGATCGGGCTCGAGGACGGCGTGCGCGGCCTCAGGATCGCGTTCAGCCCGACGCTCGGCTTCGCCGAGGTCGAGCCGGAGATCGCCGACCTGGTCGCCAAGGCGGTCCCGGCGTTCGAGGAGCTCGGCGCCCGGGTCGAGCTGGTCGATCCGGGCTTCGCCGATCACGACCGAGGTGTTCTCGCGCCACTGGCAGGTCGGCGCCGCCAATCTGCTTGCGGCAACTTCACGACCGAGCAGCGGGCGCGGATGGACCCGGGACTGCAGGAGATCGCCGCCGAAGGGGAGGCCGTGGCGCTGATGGACTATCTGAGCGCGGTCCAAGCAGCGCGCCGAGCTCGGCGCCCGGATGCGCCACTTCCACGAGAGCTTCGATCTGCTGCTGACCCCGACCCTGCCGCTCGCGGCCTTCGCGGCCGGCACGGAGCGTCCCGATCCGGACCGGCAGCCGCGCTGGATCAACTGGGCGCCGTTCAGCAATCCGTTCAATCTCACCCAGCAGCCGGCGGCGTCGGTGCCGTGCGGCCTGACCGCCGAGGGCCTGCCGGTCGGCCTGCAGATCGTCGGCCCGATGCATGCCGACCACCTGGTGCTGCGGGCGGCGCGCGCATTCGAGACCGCCCGCCCCTGGCCGCTGCCGGAAGCGCCGCGCGCGCCCGGCTCCGGGAACGCCTGAAACGCCGGCGCGCCATCCGCGTCGACTCGCGGACGGTGAGCGACAAGGCGTGATGTCGAGCACGGCGCAATGTCCGGCCGCTCGGGCAGCGGCGGCCAAGAGGAGCTCGAGGCCGGCCGGCTCAGCCGGGCTCGATCGTGTCGAGCGTGCCAAGGCGCGGCCGATTGCGGGCGGTCCGATAGATCACCTGCGGCTCGACGATCATCTCGCTCAGGAACGGCGTGAAATCGTAGTAGACCTCGGAGATGATCGCGGTCTCGCCCTCGCGCACCACGAAATCGGGCGGCAGGACCGGCGTGTCGCCCTCGGCGCCGAGCTCGCTCGTGGCCGCATAGGCGCCGCCGCCGCTGCGCTGCCAGGCGATGGTCGGCCCGGTGCCGTCGCTGTTGGTGATCGACGACACGATCACGACGCCGAGATCGGCGAGATCGAAGGGCTGGGCGACCTGGTCGACAGCGGTGAAGATGTCGTCGATCTGGCTCTCGCTGATGGTCTCCGCGCGCGAGACCAGATCGGAGACGGTGGTCGCGACCCGGTCCATCTTCTGATGCAGGAGCACGAAGCGGCCCATCTCGGCGCTGCCCAGCATCAGGAAGAGCAGCACCGGCACCGCAGGGCGAACTCGACCGCGACGTTGCCGGCCGGCAGCGCAGCAGCGCCGCGCGCGCCCCCCGACCACCGCCGCCTCCGGGCCCCGTGCCGGGCCCGCCGCTCGGGCGCCGCCGTGCCGGTACTCCGAGATCAATGCGCATCGACGATGACCCCGCTGCCGCAGGCCTACGTCGAACGGCTCGTTGCGGACGGCGATGTTGGCCTGCAGCGTGATCGCGTCGCCGAAGAACGGCCGGAAGATCGGAATCATGATGTGCCAGTCGTAGCTCATCCGGTAGACCACGACGTCACCCGGGCCGCCGAGCCCGGCCGCGCCCATGTCCGCATCCCAGGCTGCCGTTGCCATTGACGTCGTTGAACGGCTCGCCGGCGTCGTAGACGCCATTGTCGTTGTTGTCGGTGAAGGGCTCCGGCTGGCCGATGTCGGCGAAGTTCTCGTAGACCAGCGTCTCCATGTCGAGCTTGTCCAGATCGATGATGCCGTAGGTGTTCTTCCTGACGATGTCCATGATCTGGTCGTCGCGCGAGACGCCCGGCGCGGTGAAGCCGGTGATCCCGTAGCGCGAGGCCTCGCGGGCGCTGCCCTCGAGCAGGGTCTGGACGAACATGATCCCGGAGAACTCCATGATCGCGCCGAGCATGGCGAGGAAGATCGGGGCGATGAACGCGAACTCCATCGCCGCGGTGCCGCGCTCGCCGAGCGCCGCGCGCCAGCACCGGGGTCGGACCGGCTGCCTGCGGCAGAAGACGAGTCGGATGATATCCGCACATGGTCTGATCTCCGCGCTCGCGGCCAGCCGCCTATTCGGCGATCCGCAGACTGCTCAGCTCGTCCGCGATCTGCTCGAACGCCTCCTGCAGCTGGCTGTTGCTCGGCGAATTGAAATAGTGGTCGGCATCGGTGGCGCAGCTCCGGTACAGGTCCTGCGTCGTGGTGTCGCTGAGCTGAAAGGTGATCGTGTACAGGATGATGTCCTGCGCCTTCATCGCCGCGCACAGCTCCAGCATCCGGTCGTTGATGATGGTGTTGGCGGCGCTGTTGCTGGTGGTGCCCAGGCGACCCTCGCTGAGACGGCCGTAGGCGGTGTAGTCGGCGCCGGAATAGTCGCTCTTGAATTGGTTCCTATAGTTGCTCGGCGAGGTCGGATACTGGTTGTCACCGGGCAGGCCACTGCGATGCTGCTGGCCGCCAGTTCCAGGTGGTGCCCGGATAGTCGTACCACTGGTTCTTGCCGTCGGTCAGCAGGATCGCCACCTTGTGCATGTTGGCGGTGTGGTAGTCGAGCGGCAGCTCGTCGGGCGTGTCGCCGCCCCAAAGGCCGCGCCACTGCGGCGACAGGGTCCGCCAGCCCCAGGCGAGACCGAGGTTGGCCATGGTGCCGCCACGGTGCCACGGCGCCATCCCGTCGATCGCGGCCAGCACCGTCGCCTTGCTGGTGACCAGAGGGGTGATCGCCGGGCCGCAGCCGAGGTTGGGACCGGTGCCTTCGTTCTGATACAGATCGTTGTCCAGCTTGAGCGCCGACTCCGGCCCGGCCGGATTCCACTCGTTGTCGCCGTTCAGGTAGTGGCCCCAGGTCGCCGGGGTGTTCTGGTTGTAGGATCCCGCGCTGTGATTGTAGTACGGGTTCAGATACTGGTTGAGCGTGGTGCCCCAGTGATAGGGCACCCAATCCTCGGTCGCCGGCGGCGCGTCGTTGCTGTCGTTCGGGTAGCTGCGTCCCTCGACGCAACCCTTCCAGCTGGTCGGCGCGAAGTCGGCGGCGTTGTAGCCGGTCAGCCAGTCTTCGTGACTGGTGCCGATGTTGACGGCCGCGACATAGGGCACCAGACCGACGTAGAAGTTCTCGACCTCGTCGCGACCGCCGTAAAGGATGTTGATCAGGGTGCTCGCGGCATTCTTCATCGCGTCGATCTTGCCGCCCGAACGCATCGAGCCGGTGTTGTCCATGACCAGGATCAGCTCCATGCCCTCGAGCTCGCGCTTGACCACCGTGCGCGCCGTGACCGTCATGTCCTGGACGCCGGCCACCCGCATGAACCGGGTCGGGATGGTCGCCGTGGCCACGATCGTGATCGTCTTCTCGTCGTCATTGAAGGTGATCACCGGGCTGCCCGGCGCCATCTCGGCCCCCATGTAGCCGGGCGGAAAGTTGGCGTTGAAATACATCATGATGTCTTGTTCGCGCAGGTCGGTATCGAAGGCCCGACCACCGGCCAGACCGGCGGCGTCGATGGCGTAGGACAGCTTGGACTTGAGCATGTAGCCCCGGCCGCCGTCGATCGCGAGGCCGATGACCGCGAACAGAGGGATGATCGCCAGGCCCATGATCATCATCACGCCGCCGCGCTGGTCCTCGACCAGGTGCCGCAGCCTGGCACGCCAGCTGCCCCATTGCTTGCTCATCCCGGCACACCCTCTCCGTGGCGAGGCCGCTCGCGCGGCCGCAAAACGCATGCTGGCCCCGTTTCCGTCCGACGATCGGGCCAAACGATCAGTCAAGCTGACATGTCTAAATTAACAGGGCGTGAATTTGAAGTCGTCCGGCTCTTAACGTTAAAGTCGAGATACAGTAACCATGAAATGAACCAGTCGTGATCGCAGTGGTTACTGGTTGACCTCGGCGACAAAGCCCGGCCGTCGGCGGCCATCGGCCGGGCCTTGCCGCGGCAGGGCGCAGCCGCTATGCGAGGAGCGCGCATCGCGGGCCCACGCCCGCACGCCACTGCCAACCTTCGCCTTTGGATCATCATCCATGGCCGAGATTTATCTCGACGATCTGGCACCGGGTCAGATCCACCATCTGGGGCAGCGCACGCTCGGGCGCGACGAGATCGTCGCCTTCGCCCGCGACTGGGACCCGCAGCCGTTCCACCTCGACGAGGCGGCCGCCGGCGCCTCGATCTATGGCGGCCTGATCGCGAGCGGCTGGCACACGGTGTGCGTCTTCATGCGCCTGTTCGTCGACGGCCTGCTCGGCCGCGCCGCCGCCCTGGGCTCGCCCGGGATCGACGAGCTGCGCTGGCTGAAGCCGGTGCGCCCGGGCGACACCCTCGAGGCCCGGCTCGAGATCCTCGAGGTCAGGCCGTCGCGCTCCAAGCCGGACCGGGGCATCGTCCGGCTCCGTTCCGTGATGGCCAATCAGCACCAGGAAGAGGTTCTGAGCTTCATTGGCAACGTGATGTTCCAGCGCCGGCCCGATCCCCGGCCGGACTGACCCCGGGGCCCCCGACCGCAGGCGGTCCGCCCGCGGGCGTGCCCACGAACGACCGATTGCTGCAAGCCCGCATCGGAGATCGGCTGATGAGCCTGGACGAGGTCGAAGCGCTGACGTTCGATGTGTTCGGGACGGTCGTCGACTGGCGCACCGGGATCGCGCGCGAGGCGCGGGCGATCCTCCGCGAAGGCGGGCCGGAGCGCGACTGGCAGACGTTTGCCGACCGCTGGCGGGCGCGCTACCAGCCGGCCATGGAGGCGGTGCGCAGCGGCCGCCGGCCCTGGACCAGGCTCGACGATCTGCACCGCGAGAACCTGCGGGCGCTGCTCGACGAGCTCGGCCTGGTCGTGCCCTCGGAGGCCGAGATCGAGCAGCTCAACCGGGCCTGGCACCGGCTCGACCCCTGGCCGGACGTGGTCGCGGGGCTGACCCGGCTGAAGCGGCGCTTCATCCTCGCCACGCTCTCCAACGGCAACGTCGCGCTGATGGTCAACATGGCCAGGCGCGCGGGCCTGCCCTGGGACGCGATCCTGGGCGCCGAGGTCGCGCGGGCCTACAAGCCCATGCCCGAGTGCTATCTTTGCACCGCCGACTACCTGGGGCTGGCGCCCGCCCGATGCCTGATGGTCGCGGCCCACAACGGCGATCTGCTGGCGGCGCGCGCCTGCGGCTTCCGGACCGCCTTCGTCGCCCGACCGAGCGAGCACGGCCCGGGCCAGACCCGCGATCTGCGCGCCGAGCACGCGTTCGACGTGATCGCCACCGACTTCCTCGATCTGGCGGACCAGTTGGCCTGCTGAGCCCCGCTGCCGTGGCCCGGATCGAGCGCGCCGGCCTTGCGGCTCAGATGATGTCCGTGGTCAGGGCAAAGGGCGTGAAGCCCCTGTGCTCGCCGGTCAGCGGCGGGCTCTCGAGATAGGCCCGGCTCTGCATCTCCGCGAGCCGGCTGACCGTGCGTTGGAACTCGAAGGCGCCGTCGCCCGCGGGGTAGAGCTCGGCGGGCGCGGCCTCGGCGCCGATGATCAGATTGACCCGGCGGTCATAAAGCGCGTCGACCAGCGTGACGAAGCGCCGCGCCTGGTTGCGCCGGTCGGGCGTGAGGCGGGGCACGCCGGACAGCAGCACGGTGTGATAGCGCTCGGTCAGCGCCAGATAGTCGGCGGCACCGAGCGGCTGCTCGCAGAGCGATTCGAAGTCGAACCAGGCGACCCCCGAGGCCGCCTTCGGCACCTCGAGCCGGCGGCTGCCGACCTCGATCACCTCGGTCCCGGCGGCGGCATCCGCGGTCAAGCGGGCGAACGCCTCGGCGAGCCTGGCATCGGTCGCCGGACCGAGCGGGTGATGATAGCCGACGGCGTCGTCCGGCCCGTCCAGACGGTAGTCTCTGGCGCCATCGAGGCCGATCACCTCGAGCCGCTCCTTAAGCAGCGCGATGAAGGGCAGGAATCGATCGCGGTTGAGGCCGTCTTCGTAGAGTCGGTCCGGCGCGAAGTTCGAGGTCAGGACGACCACCGTGCCGCGTTCGAGCAGCGCCTCGAACAGACGACCGAGGATCATCGCGTCGGCGATGTTCTGGACGTGGAACTCGTCGAAGCAGAGCAGCCAGGCGCGCTCGACCAGCGCATCGGCGAGCCGCGCCAGGGGATCCTGGTGGGGGCCGGCCTGCCGGCGCTCCTCATTGAGGCGCGCGTGGACCTCGAGCATGAAGGCATGGAAATGGACGCGGCGCTTGTCTGCGACCGGCGCGAGCGCGAAGAACAGGTCCATCAGCATCGACTTGCCCCGCCCGACCGGGCCGTGGATGTAGCGCCCCCGGGGCGGCTCGGGCCGCCGGCCGGCCCGTTCGCGCAGGCGACCGAGCCAGGCCGTCCGCGGCGCGGCCGGCGCGTAGTCGACCAGCGCATCGGCCAGCGCTGCCAGGCGCTCGACCACGTGGCGCTGCGCCGGATCGGGGTGCAGCCCGCCTTCGGCGTGCGCGGCCTGATAGCGGGCCCGGAGGCGGTCGCCCGGGGTCGTCTCGTCGTCGGCTGCCATGGCCCATGGCTTACCCCAGAGCACGGCCGGCGGCCATCACCCCGCGGCGGCTGGCCTCGCCGGAGCCGGTGCCGCCTCAGCCGGGGTCGCCCCGGCCGGTGTCGCCGCGGCCGGCGGCGGCGCCTCGCGCAGCAAGGTGATGCTGATCCGGCGATTGCGCGGATCCAGAGGGTCGGCCGGAAACATGGGATCGGTATCGGCCTTGCCGATCACGGTCGCGATCCGGCTCTCGTCCAGACCCGCGGCGATCAGGGTCCGCCGGGTGGCGTCGGCGCGATCGAGCGACAGCGACCAGTTGTCGTAGCCGTCGGTTCCCCGAAACGGCACGCCGTCGGTGTGGCCGACGATCGAGACCTTGTTCGGCAACTCGGCGATCGCGCGCGCGACCTGTCCGAGCAGGGCCCTGGTCGGCTCGTACATCTCGGCGCGGCCGAGCGGGAACATCGAGGTCTTGGCCTGGTCGACGATCTGGATGCGAAGGCCCTCCGGCGCGCGCTCGAACTGGAGATTCTCGGCCAGACGCGCCAGACCCGGCACCGACTGCATCGCCTGGCGCAGATCCTGCTCGATCTGCTCGAACTTCTGCTCCTCGCTCGGCTTCGGCGCAGGCGCCTCGGGCTTCACTTCGTCCTTTGGGTCGACGATGTAGGGATCGAGCAGCTCGAGCAGGCTCTCGCCCTCGGCCGCCCGCGGGCTCGGGGCGCTCATGACGTCGCCGTCCTCCGGCATCGGCCCGATCCGGTCCTTGATCGGCAAGGGCACCAGGTCCCGGGCGAACTCGAAATACGGATTGCCATCGATCTCGACCATCCCGGTCACGATGACATCGCGCTGAAAGCCGAAGGCGTCGCGCATCGAGCCGGCGACGATCTTGAGTTTCTTGGTGTCCGGCACCGAGAACGAGATCAGGAGCACGAAGAAGCAGACGAGCAGCGACATCAGATCGGCAAAGGTGACGATCCAGGCGGGCGCGCCGGCGGGCGCGATCTTGGCCATGGCGCATCAGGCTCCGCTCGCCGCGGCCCGCTGCCCCGCCCGACGTCCAGACGTCAACAGAGGATGGGTCATTCCGCAGCCTCGCGCAGATGCTCGGGCAGGTAGGCGCTCAGGAACTCGGTCATCACGTCCGGATTGGTCTTGTTCTGGATGTGCAGGGTGCCTTCGATCGCCAGGGTCCGGTGCACGTAGGCAGCCTGCGCCTTGGAGGCGAGCTTGTCGGCGATCGGCAGGCAGACGAGGTTCGAGATCATGGCGCCATAGAGGGTGGTGAGCAGCGCCACCGCCATGGCCGGGCCGATGGTCTTGGGGTCCTCCATGTTGCTCAGCATCTGGACCAGGCCGACGAGCGTGCCGATCATGCCGAAGGCAGGGGCGGCGTCGCCCATCGCGCGGAAGATCTTCTCGCCCTCCTCGTGGCGCTCGATGTAGAGGTCGCGCTCCCGGGTCAGGGCATCCTTGATGAACTCGAAGCTCATGCCGTCGACGCACAGCTGGACGCCCTTCTTCAGGAACTCGTCGCCGATCTCGATGCCGTCGAGACCGATCAGGCCTTCCTTGCGCGCCTTGTGGGCGAGCTCGGCGATCTCGTCGATCAAGAGGCGTGGCGTGGTCTTGACCTGGGCGAGCGCCGCCGAGATCCCGGTC
Organism: uncultured Alphaproteobacteria bacterium; assembly: GCA_963757395.1. Taxonomy (GTDB): domain Bacteria; phylum Pseudomonadota; class Alphaproteobacteria; order Geminicoccales; family Geminicoccaceae; genus DATAOG01. Next base: position 570,043 of record CAVWRK010000010.1, on the reverse strand, counting down.
CGGAGCGCGATCACGACGTCGCTGAGGGTGAAGCGCAACACCGTCGCGGCGGCAGCACCGCCGACCACGAGCAGCAGGCTGGGGACGTTCACGAACGTCATGAAGTCCCCGCCCATCAAGATTGCCAGCAGGACGATCGCGGTCCCGCTGCCCAACCCGATCAAGGTCGCGAGGTCCATGAACCGGCCACTCCGACGTTCCGCGAGGCGTGTTGTCGGCGTGTCTGCTGCCCGCCGTGGCGCCGCGCATGGGCGCGTTCCCTAGCGCTAGCACGGCGGCCGATAGCAATGCGTTAACGCGCCGCCGGCCACGCCGACGAGGATTGCCGACCGGTCGCGACGACAACGCAACCGAGCTGGCTTCGGCGCCCCTCACCGCGACGGCTGCGATGGCTCGCTTGACGCCAGCAGCGCCCGAAGTCTGGGCGCGAGCGCGGCGGCGACGATCTCGTGCCCCGCCTTGGTCAGATGGAGGTTGGAGGGATAGTAGGCGAGATCGGAGGTCGCCATCGCCGCCTGAAGCGACTCCGTGAGGTCGATGAAGGTGAGGTGGAGGGCCTCGCACCGTCGTCGAAGATAGGCGCGCTGCGCCCGGCTCATCGCCGCCATGTCCGGACCGATGGCCGGGTCCATGAAGGCGATGGTCGCGGCGTTGGCCGTGTAGGCGGCCGGTATGTAAGTGACCACGGCCGTGAAGTCATCCTCCCTGGCCAGCGTCGCGAAGTCCTCGAGCGCCCGGTCCCACAGGGCCAGGCTGATCTCGCCGCGAAGCAGCCGGCGCGCGTATTTGACTTCGTCCCGATCCGATTGGCCCGCATTCATGAGAACTTTGCCGCGACGGCTGCCGATCTGGTAGCGGAAGTCGATCTGGCCGGGACGCCATTGCTTGACCAGATGCTCGATCGCGCCGGCGACGAAGTTGAGGGCGTAGCTGTGCCGGAACAGGACTTTGCCGGGTGAGCGCCGACCTGTGACGTCGCTCCCGCTCTGGCGGCGCTCGGCAGCCGAGGGTTCACGCGCGAGCTGCTCGGCGAAGCGGACCGCATCGCGCAAGTCATTGCCTTCGTAGATGTTGAACACCACGAGGCGCGGCGCCAGCGCGAGCCCGAAGCGGCGTAGGATCTCGAGGTATTCGTAGGGCCCGATCCCTGGCACGCCGAGATTGTAGGTGGTGTCGCCGAGCATCGTCTCCAGAAGCGCCGTGAAGGTCGCCGCGGGCGGCACGAGGGTGCACCATGTGAAGGAATTGCCGACACTCACGATCGCTGCCCGCGGCCGTTCGGCCTTCCCGGGCGGATTGCAGAAGCCTCGCGCATCGTGGGGCAAGACCGCCTGCGCACCTTCGGCCAAGTCGGCCGGGTCGACCGGCAGACGATACTGCATTCCGGGTGCGATCAGGCACAGCTCCGGGCCATGATCGCTGCGCTCGGCCGGTGAGAGGCAACGGCGAGCCTGCTTGAGCGGAAGATCGAGCCGCGCCGCGAGCTGACGCCGCAAGGGCTTCTCGAAGTTCACCAGGACCGCCTCGGAAATGACGCCGGGCCACAGCCGCAAGACGATCTCGAGGATCGCAAGCGCCGACAGCACGGCGGCCACAACGACGGCGATGTTCGCTGCCAGCCTCTTCATCTGATCCGCTGCGCGAGCGGCCTCGAACGTGCAAAGCTTGCGCCAGGGGAGCCGGCATGCGAAGGCAGCTTGGGGAGAACGGAGGCAAGACCATGACGGCGACAGGATTGGCGGAGCGGACCGGCGCCGGCGTGAACGAGCTCAGCGGGGTGTGGTGCCCGGCGCTGACCCCGGTCGATGCGGATCTCAGACCGGATGCGGAGCGCCTGGTTGACCACGCCCGTTGGCTGCTGCGCGCCGGCTGCCATGGCCTGGTGCTGTTCGGCACCACGGGCGAGGCCAACTCGTTCTCGGTCGAGGAGCGGAGCGAACTGCTGGAGGCCGCGCTGGACGCCGGTCTGCCGCAGGATCGCATCCTGGTCGGCACCGGCTGCTGCGCGCTCTCCGACAGCGTCCGCCTGACCCGCCATGCCCTCGAGCTCGGGGTCGCAGGCGTGCTGATGTTGCCGCCGTTCTATTACAAGGACCTTTCGGACGAGGCCCTGTTCGCGAGTTTCGATCAGGTCATTCAACGGCTTGGCACCGACCGGCTGAACCTCTACCTCTACCACTTCCCGCGCCTCTCGGGCGTACCGATCACGCCGGGCCTGATCGAGCTCCTGATCCACCGCCATCCGGGCATGCTGAAGGGCGTCAAGGACAGCTCGGGCGACTGGCACAACACCAAGCTCCTGATCGAGCGTTTCCCCGAGCTCGCGATCTTCCCGGGCGCCGAGACCCTGCTCCTGCCCGGGCTCAAGGCGGGCGGCAGCGGCTGCATCAGCGCGTCCTGCAACGTCAACCCGGGTGCCATCCGCAAGCTCTACGACGACTTCCACGCCGGCGCGCCGGGGCTCGAGGCCCAGCAGGAGGACCTGACCACGGTCCGCAAGGTCCTGCAACTCCGACCGCTGATCCCGGTGATGAAGCACCTGCTCGCCGATCGCAAAGGCGATCCCGCCTGGCGCCGGGTCCGGCCGCCGTTCCTGTCGCTGCCGCACGTCGAGGCCGAGGCGCTGGAGAGCGAGCTCGCGTCGGTCGGCTGGCAGGCGCTCGATTTCTGAAAGCGCGTCTCAGGCTGCGCGGGCCCGACCAAGCCATGTACGTCCCGAAGGATTTCGCGTTCGCCGAGGGCGCCGCGGCCGAGCTGCAGGATCTGATCGAGGCTTACAACTTCGGCATCCTGGTCGCCGCCGGCGGACCGCTCGAGGCAACCCACCTGCCGTTCGTCCTCGACCGCACGCGCGGGCCGCTCGGCACGCTGATCGCCCACGTCGCGCGCGCCAATCCGATCTGGCGGAGGTTCGCGCCGGAGGCGGAGGTCCTGGCGGTGTTCCAGGGCCCCCATATCTACGTCTCACCCGACTGGTACGCCGCCCGCGGGCTGGTGCCGACCTGGAATTATCTGGCGGTCCATGCCTATGGCGTGCCGCGTATTCTCGATGACGAGGCGGCGGTGACCGAGGTCCTGGCCCGCCTGACCCGGACCATGGAAGAGGGCCTGGCGCCCAAGCCGCCCTGGAGCCCGGCCGAGATCGCGGCGCCGAGCCTCTCCGCGCTCAAGCGCGGCATCGTCGCCTTCGAGATCGAGATCTTGCGCCTCCAAGGTAAGCGCAAGCTCAACCAGAACCGCACGGCCGCGGACCGGGCCGGCGTGGTCCGGGCGCTCGAGGCGAGCGGCGAGCCGGAGGGTCTGGCGGTAGCGCGCCTGATGCGCGGGCTCGACTGATCGCTGGTGGCCTCCACCGCCGCGCGAGGGGCGTGGTCTAATCGCCTGAACCGCAAGGCCTGCGGCGGATTGGCAACGTGTCGTATTTGAGCTAATGCTGGTCGTCGGGGCACAAGCTCGTGGACCGTGCGATAACTACTTGACCGCCATCAGGCCGTCAGGCGTTTGCTAAAAGCAGGCGATCAGGCGTTGGTAGGAAGCCGCCATGTCCGACAATGACGATCTCGACCTCCGCTCGCTCGACGACGCAGAGCTCGTCAAGCAGATGCAGGATGACCTCTACGACGGCCTCAGGGAGGAGGTCGTGGAGGGTGTGAACATCCTGCTCGAGCGCGGCTGGCAGCCCTACGACGTCCTGACCGAGGCGCTGGTCGGCGGCATGACCATCGTCGGCATCGACTTCCGCGACGGCATCCTGTTCGTGCCCGAGGTCCTGCTGGCCGCCAACGCCATGAAGGGCGGCATGGCGATCCTGCGCCCGCTGCTGGCCGAGACCGGCGCCCCGAGCGTCGGCAAGATGGTGATCGGCACGGTCAAGGGTGACATCCACGACATCGGCAAGAACCTGGTCTCGATGATGCTCGAGGGCGCCGGCTTCGAGGTCATCGACCTCGGCATCAACTGCGCGGTCGAGAAGTATCTGGATGCGCTGGAGCAGCACAAACCGGACATCCTCGGCATGTCGGCGCTGCTGACCACGACCATGCCCTATATGAAGGTCGTGATCGACACGCTGAAGGAGAAGGGCCTGCGCGACGACTACGTCGTTCTGGTCGGCGGCGCGCCGCTCAACGAGGCGTTCGCGCAGGCGGTCGGCGCCGACGCCTACTGCCGGGACGCGGCGGTCGCGGTCGAGACCGCCAAGGCGTTCGTCGCCAGGCGGCATAACCGCCAGCCGGCGCTGGCGAACGCCTGAGCGGGCGCATGCCATGGCGCCGCCCCAGATATCGCCCCAGGTGCCGCCCCAGGTGCCACCGAAGACGCTGCTGATCGCCTGCGGAGCGCTCGCCCGCGAGGTGCTGGCGCTGATCGAGCTCAACGGCTGGAGCCATCTGGAGCTCACCTGCCTGCCGGCGAAGCTGCACAACCGGCCCGAGCGGATACCTGGCGCGGTGCGCGCCAAGATCCGGGCCGGGCGGCGACAGTACGACCGAATCCTGGTGCTGTACGGCGACTGCGGCACCGGTGGCGAGCTCGATCGCATACTCACAGAGGAGGGTGTCGAGCGCCTCCCGGGTCCGCACTGCTACGCCTTCTACCGGGGGCTCGACCAGTTCCTCGCCGAGCATGACGCCGAGCCCGGCTGCTTCTACCTGACGGACTACCTCGCGCGCCATTTCCAGACCCTGGTGATCAAGGGCCTGGGACTCGACCGCCACCCGGAGCTGCTGCCGCTCTATTTCGGCAATTACACCCGGCTGGTCTACCTCGCCCAGACCGCCGATCCCGGCCTCGAGGGCAAGGCCAAGGCTGCCGCGCTCCGGCTCGGCCTCGCCTATGAGCAACGCACGACCGGTTACGGCGGGCTCGCGAGCTTCCTCGGCCAGGCCAGCTGACCCCGGCCATGGCCGAGCTGATCCTCGTCTGCTGGCGCGACATCCCTGCCCAGGTGATCGTCAAGGCCGGCCGCCGGAGCGCCAAGCGGGTACTGGGCGACCGCTTCCAGGAGGCGGTCGACCGGGCGGCGATGCGCGCGGGTCTGCGCGACACCGACGCCTATCTCGGCGAGTGGCGGCGCGCCGTCGCGCCTGCCGCGGGCGAGGAGCTCGAGGCCGAGGCCGACGCCGCGGCCGCCCGCATCGATGCCGACTACCCGCCCGAGCGTCTGCGCGCGCTGGTCGCCAACGGCGGCCTCGAGCCGGCAGCCGAAGGAAGCTCCGCATGACCGATACCGTCGTCAGCTCGGCCACGCGCGAGGTGGTGATCGGCTTCGAGCGGCCGTTCTGCATCATCGGCGAGCGGATCAACCCGACCGGGCGCAAGAAGCTCGCAGCCGAGATGGCGGCCGGCGATTTTTCCACGGTCGAGGCGGATACGCTGGCCCAGGTCGCGGCCGGCGCCCACATGCTGGACGTCAATGCCGGCATCCCGCTCGCCGACGAGCCCAGGATCCTGGCCGAAACGATCAAGCTGGTGCAGTCGCTGACCGATGCGCCGCTCTCGATCGACTCTTCGATCGTGGCCGCCCTCGAGGCCGGGCTCGCGGCCTATCAGGGCAAGCCCTTGGTCAACTCGGTGACCGGCGAGGACGAGCGCCTCGAGGCGGTGCTGCCGCTGATCAAGAAATACGGCGCCGCGGTGGTCGCGATCTCCAACGACGAGACCGGCATCTCCGAGGATCCGGACGTCCGCTTCGGGGTCGCCAAACGAATCGTCGAGCGCGCCGCCGATTACGGCATCAAGCACAGCGACATCGTGGTCGATCCGCTGGTCATGCCGGTCGGGGCGCTCGGCCAGGCCGGCCGCTCGGTGTTCCACCTGATCCGCCGCCTGCGCGAGGAGCTCAAGGTCAACACCACCTGCGGCGCCTCCAACATCGCCTTCGGCCTGCCCAACCGGCACGGGCTGAACGCGAATTTCCTGGCGATGGCGATCGGCGCCGGCATGACGTCTGCGATCTTGAACCCGCTGCACGCCGAGGAGACCGCGGCGATTCTCGGCGCCGACGTGCTGATGGGCCACGACCGCGACTGCCGGCGCTGGCTCAAGGCGTTCCGCGAGCCCCAGGCCGAGGGCGAAGGCAGCGGTCGCGAGCGCCGCCGCCGGCGGGGATAGCCACAAGCTTGGCCGACACCGCGCTGGTCGTCTTCACGCCCTCGGGCAAGCGCGGCCGATACGCGCTGGGCACGCCGTTGCTCGAGGTCGCGCGGGCGCTGGGGGTCGACGTCGATTCGGTCTGTGGCGGGCGCGGCCTGTGTGGGCGCTGCCAGGTGACGATCGCCGAGGGCGAGTTCGCCAAGCATGGCATCCGCTCGGCCCGCGATCACGTCTCGCCGTTCGGTGAAGTGGAGAAGAACTATCGCGGGCGGCGGCGGCTCGGGGCCGAAGGCCGGCTCAGCTGCCAGGCGCAGCTCCTGGGCGACGTCGTGGTCGACGTGCCGGCCGAGAGCCAGGTCCACAAGCAGGTGGTCAGGAAGCGCGCCGAGGTCCGGGCGATCGAGCTCGATCCGGTGGTCCGCCTGCACTACGTCGAGGTCGCCGAGCCCGACATGGAGCATCCGAGCGGGGACCTGCAGCGCCTGCAGCAGGCGCTTGCCGAGCAGTGGCAGCTGGGTGAGCTGACCTGCGATCTGCGCGTGCTCCAGGGCCTGCAGCAGGCGCTGCGCAAGGGCGGCTGGCAGGTCACGGTCGCGGTCCACTCGGCCAACCGGATCATCGGGGTGTGGCCGGGCTTTCGCGATCGCGCCTACGGTCTTGCCATCGATGTCGGCTCGACCACGATCGCCGGCCATCTGTGCGAGCTCGCGACCGGTGAGGTGATCGCCTCGGCCGGGTTCATGAACCCGCAGATCCGCTTCGGCGAGGACCTGATGAGCCGGGTCTCCTACGTCATGATGAACCCGGGCGGCGAGCGCGAGATGACCCGCGCGGTCCGCCAGGCGATCGCCGTGCTCGCCGAGCAGGTCGCGGCCGAGGCCAAGATCGACCCCCGCGAGATCCTGGAGCTGACCTTCGTCGGCAATCCGATCATGCACCACCTGCTGCTCGGGATCGACCCGACCGAGCTCGGCGGCGCGCCGTTCGCGCTCGCCACCAACGAGGCGATCACGCTCTGGGCGACCGAGCTCGACCTGCTCGGTGTGCACCCCAACGCGCGGGTCTACGTGCTGCCCTGCATCGCCGGCCACGTCGGCGCCGATACCGCGGGCGTGCTCTTATCCGAGACGCCGCATCTGGCCGACGAGATGACGCTGATCGTCGACGTCGGCACCAACGCCGAGATCGTGCTCGGTAACCGCGATCGGCTGCTCGCGGCCTCCTCGCCGACCGGGCCGGCGTTCGAGGGCGCCCAGATCTCCTGCGGCCAGCGGGCAGCGCCGGGCGCGATCGAGCGGCTGCGGATCGATCCCCTGACCCTTGAGCCACGCTTCAAGGTGATCGGCTCCGATCTCTGGTCCGATGACCCGGGCTTTGCTGCGGCAACGCGCAGCATCGGCGTCACCGGCATCTGCGGCTCCGGAATCATCGAGGCCCTGGCCGAGATGTTCCTTGCCGGCATCCTGCGCCGCGACGGCATCATCGATGGCGCGCTCGCCGCCCGCAGCCCCAGGATCCAGGCCGATGGCCGGACCTTCTCCTATCTGCTGCGCGCGGGCGAGCCGGAGCTTCGCATCCTGCAGACCGACGTGCGCGCGATCCAGCTGGCCAAGGCCGCGCTCTACGCCGGCGCCCGGCTGCTGATGGACCATCTGGGCATCGAGCGGGTCGAGCGGATCACGCTCGCCGGCGCCTTCGGGAGCCACATCGACGTCAAGTACGCCATGGTGCTCGGCCTGATCCCCGACTGCGATCTCGCCAAGGTCAGCTCGGCCGGCAACGCGGCCGGTACCGGCGCCCGGATCGCGCTGCTCAACCGGGCCGCCCGGACCGAGATCGAGCGCCTGGTCAAGCGGATCGAGAAGATCGAGACCGCGGTCGAGCCGCGCTTTCAGGAGCACTTCGTCGGCGCCATGGCGATCCCGCACGCGAGCGCCCCCTTCCCCCACCTCGCCACGGTCGTCGACCTGCCGCAGGCCGGCCCGGCCAGCTCCCCGACGCCCGGCGATCGCCCGCAGCGCCGACGACGGCGGGCCTGATCCGCAGGCCGCAATCGGATTCTCACGCCGCGGCGGCGGTTAAATCCCTTCCGCTTCGCTCGCGCTTACGGCAAGCTACGGCCGCAATGAGGCGGTATGAGCATCCGAAGGCTATGCAGCGAGGGTTGAGGTCGGGGGCGACGGTCCCGGGGAGCGCTGGTCCGCGCCAGGCTGGACCATCATGAACGAGCGACCGGAGTTCCCGCCGCTCTACCGGCCGTTCGCGGTCACGCCCGAGCTGGACCCGTTCGAGCGCTGCATCAACATCGCCGCCGACGGCGCGGAAGCCGGCACGCTGCTCTGGAGCATCGGCCAGGAGGCCTGCGAATGCGCCGTGGTCCTGGCTCCGGAGCAGTCGCTCGACGCGTCGCTGCCGGTCGTTCTGGTCGCCATGCTGGCGCTCGGCGATGCGCTCGGCAGCCTGGTGCCGCCGCTGGTGGCCGTGACGTTCGGCTGGCCGGACCGGCTGGAAGTCAACGGCGGCGTGGTCGGCGGGGTGCGCATGGCGAGCGCGCCGGTCGAGACTTCGAGCGCGGCGCCGGACTGGCTGGTGATCGGCTTCGGGGTGGCGCTGCGCGGCCCCTGGGGCGACGGCGAGCCGGGCGACGACGTGCACCGGACCACGCTCGCCGACGAGGGCTGCGGCGAGGTCGAGACGGTCGACCTGCTGGAGGCCTTCGGGCGCCATTTCCTGGCCTGGATCAATCGTTGGCAGGAAGACGGCGTCGGCCCGGTCCAGCAAGCCTGGATGAGCCGCGCGACCGGCCTCGGCAAGCCGATCGAGATCGAGGTCGGCGGCCACCAGCGCCAGGGCACCTTCGCCGGCCTGACCGACAGTGGTGCCATGCGGCTGGTCAAGGAGGGCGTGACCCAGACGATCTCGCTCGAGGAGGCGATGCGCGTCCCGAGCTGGTCGGTGTAGGGCGGCGCCGCGGGCGGCCGCCGATCCGGCCGGGCGCGATCGGTGCGGACAAGATGCGCTTCCTCAGGACCATCCGCCTGGACGCCTCGGACGAGCAGGTGTTCGAGCGCGCCGCCGCCGCCGGCGAATGGGCGGTGCCGGGCGCCTTCGCGTTCGCCCACACGCCGCCAGAAGAGCTGCGCGCCAAGAGGGGCCAGGCCTTCGCCCATGGCTTCCTCGGCATGGACAGCTTCGCCTGGTCGACCCTCGTGGCGGTCGCCAGGATCACGCCCGCCGACCTCGAGGCGGTGACCGAGGCGCTGGCGCGCCACTTCGTTGAGCATTATGGCGCGCCCTCGCTCGAGGTGGCCCGGCGGGCGGCGCGCGCCGAGGCGGCGTTCGCCCAGAGCCTCTGCGAGCAGCCGGTCAACACCCTGGTCGCGGTCGAGCGCGCGCTCGGTCCGGACGGCATCGTCGAGCGCTTTCGGACCATCGAGCCGCTCGCCGGCGGCCGCCATGCCAGGATCTGGTCGATCGACCCCGATGACGATCGCGACCACAGGGATGGCGATGCCGCGCCCGAGAGGTCGAAGAGCGGTGCCTGAGTTCTGGCGCTCGTCGGGCTATCGCCTGGTCGAGGTCGACGACGAGGGCCGCCTGCGGCCGACCGACGATTTCCTGCGCGCGTTCCTGCTCCGGCCGGAGATCCTGCCGGTCGCGGACTCCTGCCCGGCGGAGCTCGCCCTCCACGAAGGGCTGCTCGCCGATCCGCGCCTGCCGGTCGCCGCGGCGCGGCTGGCGGCGCTGGCCGACCCGGACGCGCAGGACAACTACCGGACGCTGCTCGCCTTTCGCGATCGCCTGCTGGCCCATCCGAGCCTGGAGGCCACCTATCTCGATCTCGTCCGCCACGCTGCCGCCGGCATTTCCGGGCTATTCCTCGATCAGCTGGTCCACGTCATCCTCCGCCATCTGCTCGGGGATTGCACCGATCCGATCCGGCTGCGCGCGGCCGAACTCCTGTTTCGCGAGCAGAAGGTCACGGTCCGGGACGGCGCCGTCATGCTGGCCGACGAAGAGACGGTCGAGATGCAGGCGGCGGCCGCGGGCCGCCTGGGGCTCGCCCCGGAGGTCTCGCTCGTGCGTCTCCTGGAGCCTGGCCAGGCGCCGCTCCGGAGCGTCGAGCTGGACGTGCTCGACGAGGCGAATGCCGGGCTCTATTGGGCGCGCTCCGACCGCTTCGATTGCGTGCTCGACCTCGGTTTCACCCGGCCGGGGCTGGACGCGCTCTGCCGGGTCCTCGAGGCCTGGGTTGTCCACTTCACCGCCATATCGGTCGCGATCCAGCCGGTCCAGCAGATCCGGGACGAGCGCTGGGTCTGGCATGTCGGGCTGGACGCCGAGGCGAGCGCGCTGTTGAACGATCTCTGGGAGGGCCAGACGGTCGACGACGCCAGGCGGGCGCAGCTGTTGTCGCTGTTCCGGCTGGAATTCCGCGACCTCGACGACATGTTGCCGAGAGTACGGGGCCGCCCGGTCTATCTCGGCCTCGCCATGACCGGCGCGCAGCGGCTCAAGCTCAAGCCGCAGAACCTGCTGGTCAACCTGCCGCTCGCCGGTCTCACCTGAGCTCCACGGAGGCGACGACGATGAACGAGGAAGTTTTCAACATGAGCCTGCGCAAGTTTCTGAAGAAGGTCGGCGTGACCTCGCAGCGCGAGATCGAGAAGGCGGTCCGGGACGCGCTCGACAAGGGCGAGATCAGGGGCGACGAAACCTTGGCGGCAGAGGTCACGATCAAGATCGGCGGCATCGAGCTCACCGAGACCATCGACGGCCGGATCGAGCTCGCGTAGTCGGGCAAGCAATAGGGAGACATCTCGATGGCCGGCTCGGCCTTTCTCGACCGCCCGGTCGCACGCTTGCTGGCGTTCCTGGTCTTCCTCGGCTGCGCCGGCGCGCTCGCCTGGCTGGAGCGGGCGCGGCTGTTCCCGCCGGAGATCGCGGCCGACGACCCGGTCGCGCTCTGCATCGCCGAGCGCTCGGCGCAGATCGACGACCTCGCGGCGAGCGGCCGGATCCAGGCCGGCCAGGCCGACCTGTTCAAGTCCCGGGTCCGGGAACTGTGCGGGACCGCGCCCGCGGGCCTGCCACCGCGCTGAGCGGCGTCGATGCCCGAGGTCACGATCCGCGCCGCGACCGCCGCCGATGCCGCGACCATCGTCCGGCTGATCCGGGCGCTCGCCGAGTACGAGAAGCTGAGCGGCGAGGTTCGGATCAGCGAGGCCGACGTGCTGCGCGACGGCTTCGGTGAGCGGCCCTGCTTCGAGTGCCTGCTCGCCGAGCAAGCCGATCAGGCGGTCGGCCTCGCGCTTTTCTATCCCACCTACTCGACCTTCGCCGGCCGGCCCGAGCTCTGGGTCGAGGATTTCTTCGTGGTCGAGGCGGTGCGCGGCCAGGGCGTCGGCCGCAGGCTCATGGCCCGGCTCGCCGCGCTGGCGCTCGAGCGCGGCTGGCCGCATCTGGCGCTGTCGGTGCTGCACTGGAACCCGGCGCGCGACTTTTATCGGCGTCTGGGCTTCGCGCACACTCAGGACTGGCTGCCCTACCGGCTCGACGGCGACGGCCTGCGCGGGCTGGCCGCCGAGGACGGCGGATCGGTGCCACACGCCCCCGATGCCGGCCTCTCTGAGCTTCGACGACGTCGAATATCAGGGCCGCCTCGCGGCCGTCCGCGCGCGCATGGCGGCGCAGGGCCTCGAGGTCTGCCTGATCTCGACGCCCGAGAATATTTTCTATCTGACCGGGCTCGAGCACTGGGGTTATTTCGCGCCCCATGTCCTTTTGGTCCCGGCCGAGGGCGAGCTGGTGCTGGTCACCAGGGCGATGGAAAGCGTGACCATCGCGCATCAGGTGCGCAACGCCCGCTTCGAGGGCCACGCCGACCACGAGACCGCGGCCGATGTCGTCTCGCGCCGGCTCCAGGAACGCGGCGGAGGCGCCGGCCGGATCGGGATCGAGAGATGGTCCGGCGGCCTGCCGTTCGGTCTCGCCGAGACGCTGATGCGGGCCTTGTCGGATGCGGACTGGCGGGACATCACTGGCCTCGTCGATTCGCTCCGGATGGTCAAGAGTCCGGCCGAGCAGGCCTGCATGCGTTCGGCCGCCCGCGTCTCCGATGCCGCGATGACCGCCGCGATCGAGGCCAGCCGGGCGGGCGCCAGCGAGCGCTCCGTAGCGGCCGAATGCCAGCGGGCGATGATCCTGGCGGGCGGCACTTACCCGGGCTTCGGCCCGTTCATCCGACCCGCTGCCCGGCTCGGCGAGGAGCACACCACCTGGGGCGATGGCGTGCTCGCCGCGGATGATGCGGTCTTTCTCGAACTCTCCGGCTGCGTCCGGCGCTATCATGCGCCCATGGGTCGCCTGGTGTTTCTCCAGTCAGCGCCGCCAGGCGCCGAACGCATGGCCAAGGTCTGCCTCGAAGCGTTCGAGGCAGTGCTCGAGGCCTTGCGCCCGGGTGCGCTCGCCCGCGACGTCTACGCCGCCTGGCAGCGGGTGGTCGATGCCGCCGGGCTTTCCCACTATCGTCGCCATCACTGCGGCTACCTGGTCGGGATCGGCTTCCCGCCGAGCTGGACCGGCGGCAATCGGGTCACCGGGCTGCGCCACGACAGCGACCTCGTGATCCGAACCGGCATGACCTTCCACATCCTGTCCTGGCTGATGGGCACTGGCCACGGCGACCACTTCGTCTCCGACACCGTGCTCCTGACCGCGCACGGGCCCGAAGTCCTGACCACCGTCCCGCGCGGCCCGCTGATCCGCTGATCCGCCCGGTGTCGTTGCCGCCGCGTCGGCCCCTTACTCGACCTGCAGCGGCTCGCAGTCCGGTCGCACCGGGCAGTCGAACGTCACCTCACCGGCGGCGTTGCGGATGTCGAAGTTGCCGGCCACGGCGCAGATATCCCATTCGCCGTTGAACCGGGCCTCGTTCCTCGCCACGACGTTGCTCACGCCGCAGACCTTGATCCCGTTTTCGGCGTTGCGGAGGACGAAATTGCTCCTCAGCAGATTGCGCGTCCCCTGCTCCTCGAGCCGGATGCCTTCGCCGCGATTGTCCGAGATCAGATTCTGGCTGATCCGGTTCCTCTCGCCGCCTTCGCTGAAGCGGAGACCGGCGATCTGGGTGCTGCTGATCACGTTGCCGCTCACCCTGTTTTGCAGCGAGTTGCTGTTGAAGTTGATACCGAGATCGCCCCCCGCCACGGTATTGGACGCCACAAGGTTGCGCTCTGCCGAGGAATTGAATTGGATCCCGCGGTCCCCCTCACCGGCGACGTGGTTGAGGATGACCCGGTTTTGCGCCGAACCGGAATTGAATTGGATACCCGCAACCGAATGGCCGGACGCCTGGTTGCCAATGACGTGGATGTCATGGGAGGAGGAATTGATCTGGATGCCGACGTCGCCGTTGTCGTTGGCCACATTGTCGACCACGTCGTTGCGTCGGGACGACGAGCCCACAACAATGCCGACGAGGCGATTGCCCTCGAGCGTATTGCTGAGGATGCGGTTCCGCCACGCGCCCGGGTGGCCGCGGATGCCAATGTCGAAACCGGAAATGTGACACCTTTGCACGACGGCGCCGTTGGTTTCGATCGCCACCCCGGTCTTGCTGGCATCGCTACCCACCAACTCGAGCCCGTTGCAATCCAGTGTGATCGAATTGCGCGAGATCGTCAGACCAACGTCACCGCATGGCTCGTTGACGGCCCCATCAGTCGGATCGAGACGCGTATCCGTGACCACGCTGTCGCCGCACATGCATGCGACGCGCGTGCCTCCCGGTCCCGCGGAATCGCCACAGTCCGCCGCCCTGATGGGCAAGGACCATCCCACCATCGCGAGGCCGAGCGCCAGCCCGCTGGCCGCCAGGTGCGTTGTCGGAGTCATGCCTTGCTCCCAAATCTTGGTTGGTTTGTGTGGCGCAGCGCCCAGTGGAAGACGGAGCTTAGAGTCTATCGGTGACGACGCAAGGGCAACCACAGACGAACGCGCTTCCGGTGACGGGCACACCCCTGGTGGGGGCCGTCGCGGGCCGCGGCTACTCCTCCGTTTCCCGCTCCGCTTTGACCTTGGCGCGGGCGGCTTCGATCTCGGCGCGCTCGCGCAGGTAGTCATCGGTCGTGCGCGGCCGCGGCGACGGCGCCCCCGCGAACGGGTTGTCGGGCGCCTCGAACTGCACGATGACCCGGCAGTCGTCGCACATCCGGATCCGGTCGACCGCCGCCGAATCCATGTACATCCAATTCTTTGCGCCGAGTTTCTCGATGATCATCTCAATTGAGGCCTTGGTCCCGAAAGGCTTGCCGCAGCGGATGCACTCGAACGGCTCCTCCTGCTTGACCACGATCGGCTGGCGCGCTTCGTCGGTGAAGTTGAGGCGCGGCTCGAGCTTGATCACGTGCTCGGGGCAGGTGTTGGCGCAGAGCCCGCACTGGACGCAGGCATCCTCCAGAAAACGGAGTGCTGGCCGTTCGGGGTTGTCCTGGAGCGCGCCGGTCGGACAGGCGCCGACGCAGGCGAGGCAAAGGGTGCAGCCCAGGGTGTCGACCACGACCCGGCCAAACGGTGCGCCCGCCGGCAGCGGCAGCTGGTCGACGGGTGCCGGCGCCGCCGCATGCAGCTCCTGCAGGGCGAGGCGCAGCAACGTGCGCTTGCCGCCCATCGGCAGGAAGCTCGCGGCGGGCATCCGGCCGGTCGGTCGCGGCTCGAACAGGCGCGCCTCGACCGCGTCCGGATCGTCGTCCAGCACCAGCTCGAGCCGACCCTGACCGTAGCCGAGCCCGCCGAGCACCGCCTCGGCATAGCCGAGCTGGGCCTCGAGGCCGGCGAGCTCGTCCCGCCGCTTGGGTGGCACCAGCACCAGCAGCCGCTCGGCGCCGTAGGCCAGGGCGCCCAGGATCGCGTCCAGGCCGAGCTGGGTCACCTCGTTGAGCGCGAACGGGATGACGTTGGCCGGCAGGCCGCGGCCGAAGCGGCTCAGCAACGAGATCAGCTCACTGCCGTGCCCATCGTCGTGGACCAGGAGCGCAGGGCGCTCCCCCCCGCTTTGCCGGTAGGTTGTCAAGAGCGTGCGCAGGCGCTCCAGGATCGTGCCCGCCGGCGGATAGGCGTAGGCCGCCGCACCGGTCGGACAGACGCTGTGGCAGGCGCCGCAACCGCCGCAGATGAACGGGTCGATCCCGACCACATCGCCGGCTGGCTGGATCGCAGCCGCCGGGCAGACCTCGAGGCAGCGGGTGCAGCCCGTGCGCTGGCTGCGCGAATGGGCGCAAAGCTCGGCCTCGAACTGGACGTAGCGGGGCTTCTCGAACTCGCCGACCAGGTCGGTGAGATCGAAGAGCGCGCGCTGGACCGCCGCGGGATTGCCGAGGTCGGGCCGAAGATAGCCGTCGCGCTTGGCATGGGCCGGGAACAAGGGCGCCGCGCCGCTGAGGTCCAGGATCAGGTCGAAGCGCGTGGCGACGCCATCTCTCGGGCGCTCGAAGGCGAGCGCCTCGCGCGACGACACCACCATCTGGGCGAAGTCGTCGAGCTTCAGCTCGAAGGCGCCGAGATGGCCGGTCGCGTGGGTGACCCTGCCCCCGAAAATCGGCAGGTCCATCGTGCGCGGTGGTATGACCTCGGCCGGTCCGGTCAGGATCACGGTGACCGAGAGCCGGGACGCCAGCTGCTTGGCCGCCTCGAGCGCCTGCTCGTCGCGGCCGTAGACCAGGCATTCGCCATCCGACCTGAGGGTCACGCTCGCGGTCGGCGGGATCTCGAGCGCGGCCTCGGCGAGCAGTGCCGCGATCTTGGGCAGCGCTGCGGGGCCTTGCTCGGACCACCCCGCACGCTCGCGGATGTTGACGTAGGCGACCTCTGTCTCGGGGCCGAACTCGGCGCGCGTCTCCTCAAACCGCGGCGCCTCCTGGGTGCAGCCGATCAGCAGCGGCTCGCCGGTCGCGACCGCCTCCTGAAAGCGCGCGAGCTGGGCCCGGCAGAGCTGGGTGTGCACCTCGGGGGCATCGCCCTTGGCCGCGCAGGCGCGTGCCAGCGCCTTGCCGTCGAGCGCCATGCTGACCTCGCAGTTGCAGACCAGCAGCCGCTTGCCTTTGAGTTCCATGCGTTTGCCCCAGCACTCCTCGCCTTCCGTCTTAGCATTGTCGCAGCCAAAGCCATTCCCTTGCAAGCGCAACCGGGCTAAGTCGGCGTCGACCCGGTGGCGGCGATGGAGGGGCGGTGCCATGACCGACGACCAGGATCCCGGCTGCCTGATCCAGACCGAGTGGCTGGCGGCGCATCTGGGCGACCCGGAGCTGCGGATCTTCGACTGCACCACGCACCTGCGGCCGGCGGCGCCGGACGAGGACGTGCCCTATCATCCCGAAGCCGGGCGCGCCGACTACGAAGCCGGCCACATCCCGGGCGCCGGCTTCCTCGACCTGCCGGGCGAGCTGTCGCGTCGGGACGCGGCGGTCAACTTCATGATGCTGCCGGCGGCAGAGTTCGCCGCGGTGATGTCCCGCCACGGCATCGGCGAGGGCACCCGCGTCGTGCTCTACAGCCGCGAGCGCGCGATGTGGGCGACCCGCGTCTGGTGGATGCTGCACGCGATGGGGTTCGACGATGCCGCCGTGCTCGATGGCGGCTTCGACAAGTGGCTGGCCGAAGGCCGCCCGGTCAGCACCGAGCCCTCTGCCTATCCGCCCGCAACCTTCAAACCGCGTCCGCGCCCGGGTCTATTTGTCGACCGGGCCGCCGTCCTCGCGGCCATCCACGAGCCTGGCATCCGCCTGATCAACACGCTGAGCGAGGCGGACTTCAAGGGCGAGGAGCCGTCCCGCTACGGCCGCCCGGGCCGTATTCCGGGCAGCGTCAACCTGCCCTGGCCTGCGCTCACCGACCCCGAGACCCAACGCTTCGTCTCGCTCGAGAGCGCCGCGCAGCAGATCGAAGCGACCGGCGCGCCCGCCGCCCAGCGGATCGTCTGCTATTGCGGCGGCGGCATCTCGGCGACCATGGGGCTCTTCCTCATGCACCGCCTGGGCTACGCCAACCTCGCCCTCTACGACGCCTCGATGGCCGAGTGGGCGCGCGACCCCGACCTGCCGATCGAGCGCGGCTAGCGTCGGCCGGCCAGATCGGCGATCACATCGTCGAGCGACGGGCGGGCGCTGGCCCATTGCTCCGGCGAGGTCCGCCCGAGCGGCGTGGCGGCGACCAGCGCGTAGAGCGCGGCTGCGCCCTCGAAGGTCAAGGGTGTCAGGCCGACATCCCCGAAGGTCCTGGCGATCTCCTCCATCTCGCCGACCCAGCGATGCGCCTTCGGCACCATGGCCGGGATGCTGCGCTGCATGCGCTCGAGCATGGCGGCCTGGCTCAGCGCCAGCTCCGCATGCAGAGCCTCGCTCACGCCCAGCCGCGAGGCGGCGACCAGCAGCTCGGTCATGATCGCCGTCGTGCCTTTGGTCAGCGCCGCGTAGCACATCTTGACCGCGGACGCGTCGCCGGCCCGCTCGCCGACGATCCGCACGTCCAGACCATAGTCCCGAAGCTCGGCAAAGTCGCCGGACGCGGCGCCCGAGGCGTAGAAGCGCGTGCCGGCGGCGTCCGGCTTGGGCGGCGGGCCGATGATGCCGGCGTCGACGAAGCGCGCGCCGGCAGCCTGCACGATGCCGCCGACCCGGCGCGCGGTCTCAGGCGCGACCGCGTTGCAGTCGACGTAGAGGAGATCGCTGGAGGTCGCGCGCAACGCGGCCGCGATGCGCTGTGCCAGCGTCTCCGCCTGCGCCGGCACCAGGATCGACAGGAGCGCATCGGCCGTGCGCACGAGGGTCGCGTCGTCTGCGAGGTCCTCGATCCCCGCCTGCCCAGCGAGCGCCCGGGTCCGCTCGCTCCGCCCGGCGAGGCAAGTCACGACCCGCAGGCCCCTGGCCCCGAGCACGGCGCCGACGCTGTGGCCCATGTCGCCCGGCGCCATGATCGCAACGGTCGAGATCGCCATGGTCATCTCCCTTACGTCCGGCGCACCATGGCGAGCCCGATCCCGGCGCCGATCAGGAGCGAACCCGAGATCCGGTTGCGCAGCAGCAGCCGGCGCCGGTTCCGGAACCAACCTCGGGTCCAACCGGCTGCGACCGCCCAGAGTGCTGTAAACACGAAGCCGATCACGAGGAAAGTGATCCCAAGGATCACGAGCTGCGGCCCGAGAGGCCGCCCGGGATCGACGAACTGCGGAAAGAACGCGGCCAGGAAGACCAGGCTCTTCGGATTGGCGATCGTGACCAGAAAGCCCTGCGCCAGCAGGCTTTTGCCGTCCGCGGTCCGGATCCCGATCGGCTCCGCCGGCGCCCGCCATTGCTGGATGCCGAGCCAGACCAGATAGGCGACGCCCGCCCAACGCAGGATCTCGAACCCGTCGGCCAGCAGCAGCATCAGCGAGGTCATGCCGACGATGGTGAGGGTCAGCTGCACGGCGATCGCGAGCACCGCCCCGGTGACCGTGAGCAGCGCGCGTCCGGTCCCGAACGCCAAGCTGTGGGACACGGTCAACATCACGCTCGGCCCCGGCAGCAGGATCATCACCGTGGTCGCCAGCACGAACGCCAGATAGTGCTCGAGATTCACGAGCCGCCCTCTCCGCACCAGCGCGCGCACCGCGGCCGGTCGACAAGCGGGCCAGTTTGCCAGATGATGGCTCGAGGTCCATCCCCAATCGGCGAGGGACGCTTGAGCGAGCCTTTCCGGATCACGACCCGGCTCGATCTCGAGGCCGACGGCAAGCAGTTCGGCACTTTCGACGTGCCGCATTCGTCGAACGAGTCGGCCTGGGGCGCCTTGCGCGTGCCGATGGTCGTGATCAAGCACGGCCGCGGTCCGACGTTGCTGCTCACCGGCGGCAATCACGGCGACGAGTACGAAGGCCCGATCGCGCTCATGAAGCTCGCCCGCTCGCTCGAGCCCGACGACGATGCGCGGCCGTCTGATCCTGTTGCCCGCGCTCAACCTGCCGGCCGTGCTCGCCGGGACCCGGGTCTCGCCGGTCGACCAGATCAACATGAACCGGGCCTTTCCGGGCGATCCGCGTGGCACGCCGACGCTGATGATCGCGGACTATGTCCGGCGCCGACTCTTGCCGATGTGCGATGCCGTGATCGACCTGCACTCGGGCGGCAAGACGCTCAACTTCGTGCCGTTCTGCGGCATGCATCTTCTGGCCGATCCGGCCCAGATGGCGGCGACCCAGGCGGCGCTGCTGGCGTTTGCGGCGCGCCGCTCAGCCTGGTGATCCAGGAGTTCGACGTGGTCGGCATGCTCGACACCGCGGTCGAGGAGCTGGGCAAGCCGTTCCTGTTCACCGAGCTCGGCGGCGGCGGCACCGCGACCGCGGCGACCGTCGCGATCGCCGAGCGCGGCATCCAGAACCTGCTCCGCCATTTCGGCCTGATCGAAGGGCAGGTCGACGCGCGGACCGACCCGCCTGATGCACAGCCCGGATGCGTCATGGTTCGTGATCGCCGACGATCGCGGCATCCTCGAGCTGCTGGTCGATCTCGGCGCCGAGATCGAAGCCGGCCGGCCGATCGCGCAGATCCATAATGTCGAGCAACCGGCGCGGCCGCCCGCCGTCTATTCTGCGGGCCAGACCGGCGTCCTGATCGGCCGCCACGCGCCCGGTCTGATCAAGCCCGGCGATTGTCTCGCCGTGCTCGCGACCGACTACGGTCCCGGCTGATGGCCGAGATCACCCAGGGCACGATCTGGCGGGCGCGCCAGGCGATCGCGCCTTTCATCCGGCGGACGCCCCTGGTCCGCTCCGAGGCGCTGAGCGCCCGTCTCGGCCGAAACGTCCATCTGAAGCTCGAGACCCTTCAGACGACCGGCGCCTTCAAGCTGCGTGGTGCCACCAACCGGATTTTGCAGCTGAGCGACGCCGAGCGGGAGCGCGGCGTGGTCGCGGTCTCGACCGGCAACCACGCCCGCGCGGTCGCCCATGCAGCGCGCGTCCAGGAGGTGTCGGCGGTGGTCTGCATGTCACCGCTGGTGCCGCGGAACAAAGTCGAGGCGGTGCAGGCGCTCGGCGCCGAAGTGCAGATCGTCGGACGCAACCAGGATGAGGCCGAGGTGGTCGCCAGGCAACTCGCGGCCGAGCGCGGCCTGACCTTCGTCTCGCCGTTCGACGATCCGTTCGTGATCGCGGGCCAGGGCACGATCGGGCTCGAGCTGCTCGAGGACTTGCCGGCGCTCGATTGTGTGCTGGTGCCGCTCTCGGGCGGCGGGCTGATCGGCGGCATCGCGCTTGCCCTGAAGTGCGCCGATCCGGAAATCCGGGTGATCGGCGTCTCGATGGAGCGCGGGCCGGCGATGGCCCTGAGCCTCGCCGCCGGCCGGCCGGTCGCGGTCGAGGAGGAGGCGAGCCTCGCCGATTCCCTGGGCGGCGGCATCGGCCTCGACAACCGCTACACCTTCGCCCTCGTGCAGCGACCTGGTCGACGAGACGGTCCTGGTCAGCGAGGCCGAGATCGCGGCCGCGATGCGCCATTGCTACTGGCAGGAGCGGCAGATCGTCGAGGGCGGCGCCGCGGTCGGGGTCGCGGCCCTGCTCGCCGGCAAGATCACGCCGCCGGGCGACAATCTCGTGGTGCGTCCTGAGCGGCGGCAACGTCGACATGCGAGCGCTTCACCGAGATCGTCACCGCCGCGGACTGAAGGCAGCGCCCGTGGCGATCAGGGTCCTGACCGAGGCCGAGCTTCGCCAATGCCTGCGCCTCGATCTCGAGCTGGTCGATGCGATCGCGGACGCGTTCACGGCGCTCGCGTCCGGCCAGGTGGTCATGCCGCCGGTCCTGCACATGGCGCTGCCGGACGCGAACGGCGAGGTCGACGTCAAGACCGCCTGGCTGCCGGGGCTGCCGAGCTTCGCGCATCAAGGTCAGCCCCGGCTTCTTCGACAACCCCAAGCGCGGCCTGCCGAGCCTGTCCGGCATGATGATGCTGCTGTCGGCCGAGACCGGCCGGCTCGAGGCGCTGCATCTCGACAACGGCTGGCTCACCGACCTTCGGACCGCGGCCGCCGGCGCGGTCGCCGCCCGCCATCTGGCGCCCGCCGATGCCAGGGTCGCGGGCGTGCTCGGCGCCGGCACCCAGGCGCGCTTCCAGATCGAGGCGCTGACCCTGGTCCGGCCGATCGAGCGGGTCCTCGTGTTTGGCGCGCGATGGCGCCAGGGCCGAGGCCTATGCCGATGAGATGGCCGATCGGCTCGGCCTCGACGTGCTGCCGGTCGCGAGCCCCGAGCGGCTGGTGCTGGAGGCCGACGTCGTGGTCACCGCGACGCCTTCGCGCTCACCGCTGCTGGTCGCCGACTGGCTGCATCCCGGCCTGCACATCACCGCGATCGGCGCCGATGCGCCGGACAAGAACGAGCTCCACCCCGAGGCTCCTGGCGCGCGCCGACCGCCTGGTCTGCGACAGCCGCGCCCAGTGCGCCCGCCAGGGCGAGCTGCACCACGCGCTGGCCGCGCATCCCGACCTCGAGGTGACCGAGCTCGGCGAGATCACCGCCGGCCGCCAGTCCCGGACGCCAGAGCGCCGACGAGATCACGGTCTGCGACCTCACCGGCACCGGCGTCCAGGACACCGCGATCGCGCTGCTCGCCTATCGCAAGGCGGTGGCCGCCGGTTTCGGGACCATGATCGCCAACTGACGGCGACGCCGCTATTGCGGGTTGCGCCTGTCCCGGCGCCGCCGGGTCCATCTGCGGCTGCAGGTTGTCGAAGATCTCCGTGATCCGGGTCATCAGGGCGGGATCGTTCTGCGCCGCCTCGCTGATCTGGCGGTACTCGTCGATCGAGATGCCGTTGGAGTGCTGATGGCGGCGACCAGCTCGCCGTTGGCCTGCTCACGCAGCTGGGCGGCCTCGGTCTCGTTCTGCGCACTCTGGATGCGCGGCGTCCACTGCTCGACCAGCTGGTTGACCGCGAGAGCAGCGGTCACGAACGACTCCAGCTTGGCTTGGTCGTACTGCTCGTCTGCCCGTGGCGCGCCGGTCGGCAGCAAAACGAGCGACAAGGCCAGGATCATGGCGCCGGTGGCGCGCCGCAGGATGGAAGTCACGGGAGATCCTTTCCGGACGGGGGGAATTCGAGATCATTCCGCCAACGTGGCGAGCGGCCCGTCTATTCCATGCGCGATTGAATCGGTCGGGGATTTTTCGCCAGGACCAGCGACCACGACCATCACCAGCGGCAGCAATTCATGGCCCTTGCCTTGATCCGGGCGGCATCCGGCTTTAGGCTGGCTCTAATGCGGGGCCCACCGGCGCCGTTGGGTCAACGAATTTGGGAGAGCATCATGCGACATGTTTCGGGTTGGCTTCTCGGCCTCGCCGCGCTCGCGCTGGCGAGCGCCGGCGCCCGGGCGGACCTGCTGGAAGACGCCACGGCGTCCGGCAAGATCACGGTCGGCATCGCCAACGAAGCGCCCTACGGCTATCAGACGCCCGACGGCAAGCTGACCGGCGAGGCGCCCGAGATCGCCAAGTACATCCTGGGCGAGATGGGCATCAAGGACGTCGAGGCGGTGATCACCGAGTTCGGCTCGCTGATCCCAGGCCTCAAGGCCGGCCGCTTCGACATGGTCGCCGCCGGCATGTTCGTCACGCCCCCGCGCTGCGAGCAGGTCGCGTTCTCCGAGCCGACCTACGGCATCGGTCAGGCGTTTCTGGTCAAGGAGGGCAACCCCAAGGGCCTGAACGACTACACCGACGTGAAGGACAATCCGGACGCGAGCGTGGCGGTCATGGCCGGGGCGATCGAGCGGACCTATGCGCGCGACGCCGGGGTCCCCGACGACCAGGTCATGGTGGTCCCCGACACCGCCGCCGGGACCGCGGCCGTGCAGGCCGGGCGGGCCGACGCCTTCGCGCTCACCAGCCTGTCGATCCGCCGGCTCGCCGGCGAGGCGCAGGGCGTCGAGATCGCGAAGCCGTTCGGCGAGGTCGCCGGCCAGAGCGTGGTCGGCCACGGCGCCTTCGCCTTCCGCCCGGAGGACCAGGCGTTCCTCGACGCGTTCAACGAGAAGCTCGCAGCGTTCATCGGCACGCCCGAGCATCTGGCCCTGGTCGAGCCGTTCGGCTTCACCAAGGACGAGCTGCCGCAGAAGACCACCGAGGAGCTCTGCGCGGGCAAGTAGTCGCAGGCGCCGGTCGGGCCCGCCGGCCGGCGCTCTACCCTAGGGCCTTCGCGGGAGGATCATGGCCGAGGCAGCCGGGCTGACCAGGCAGGGGTGGCTGAGCTACCGCCACCTGTTCATCTGCGCCCTGCTCAGCTTCGCGGCCGGGCTCGTGGTGGCCAGCTACGCGGGCTTTCGCGACTTCCTGCCGGGTCTGCTCGCGGGCGCCTGGGTCACCATCCAGATCACGGTCGCGGCCTGCGCGCTCGCGGTGGTCTGCGGCCTGCTCGCCGGTCTCGCCAAGCTGTCGCCGCTGCGGCCGCTGCGCTGGTTCGCGATCTCCTATATCGAGCTGTTTCGCGGCACCTCGGCTCTGGTCCAGCTGTTCTGGCTGTTCTACGTGCTGCCCAATTTCGGCATCACGCTCGACCCGATCCCGGTCGCGATCCTGGCGCTCGGGCTGAACGTCGGCGCCTACGGGGCCGAGGTCGTGCGCGGTGCCGTGCTGGCGGTGCCGCGCGGCCAGTACGAGGCGGCGATCGCGCTCAACATGACGCCGTTTGTGCGCATGCGCCGGATCATCCTGCCGCAGGCCATGGTCGCGATGATCCCGCCCTGGGGCAATCTGTTCATCGAGCTGCTCAAGGCGACCGCCATCGTCTCGTTGATCACGGTCTCGGATCTCACCTTCAAGGCGTACCAGCTCAACCAGGCGACCCTGCGCACGGTCACGATCTTCCTCCTCGTGCTGGTGATGTACCTCGGCATCGCGCTGGTCATCACCTTCTGCATGCGCGCGCTCGAGCGCTACACCCGCAAGCGCTTCGGCGTGGGGCGACGCTGATGTTGTTCGACTGGAAGTTCGCGCTCGAGATCCTGCCGCAGCTGGCGCGCGCGGCCGTGGTGACCATCGAGGCGACTTTCCTCGGCTTCATCGTCGCGGCCGTGCTCGGGCTCGTGCTGGCGCTGCTGCGCCGCTCCCCGAACCCCTGGACCAG
Source organism: uncultured Alphaproteobacteria bacterium (assembly GCA_963757395.1). GTDB lineage: Bacteria > Pseudomonadota > Alphaproteobacteria > Geminicoccales > Geminicoccaceae > DATAOG01. The sequence goes on along the minus strand of CAVWRK010000010.1, from coordinate 545,793 downwards.
CGCCGCGACCGGCGGCTTCATCGAGTTCATCCGCTCGACCCCGGTCCTGATCCAGATCTTTTTTCTGTATTTTGTCTTCCCGCGCTTTGGCATCGTGATCCCGGCCTTGACCGCGGGCGTGCTGGCGCTCGGCGTGCACTACGCCTGCTACTGCTCCGAGGTTTACCGGGCCGGCCTGGAGGGCATCCCGCGCGGCCAGTGGGAAGCCGCGATCGCTCTCAACCTCAGCCCGTACCGCACCTACAAGGACGTGATCATCCCGCAGGCGATCCCGCCGGTCGTACCGGCACTCGGCAACTATCTGATCGGCATGTTCAAGGAGACGCCGCTGCTCTCGGCGATCGCGGTCCTGGAGCTGATGCAGACCGCCAAGATCATCGGCTCCGAGACCTTCCGTTACCTCGAGCCGATCACGATGGTCGGCGTCTTCTTCCTGATCATGAGCCTGGTCTCGGCGGCCGGCGTGCGCCGGGTCGAGGCCTGGCTGAAGACCCGGAGGGGTTGAGGATGCAAGCATCCGCGGAACCGCCCATCGTCCGCTTCAAGGAGGTGACCAAGCGCTACGGCGACCTCGTGGTGCTCGATCAGCTCGACCTCGACGTCGCGGCCAACGAGAAGGTCGCGATCATCGGCCCGTCGGGCTCGGGCAAGACCACGGTTTTGCGCATGCTGATGACGCTCGAGCGGATCGACGGCGGCGTGATCGAGGTCGACGGCGAGCCGCTCACCCACATGCAGAAGAACGGCGAGCTGGTGGAGGCCGACGAGCGTCATCTGCGCCGGGTGCGCGGCAAGATCGGCATGGTGTTCCAGCACTTCAACCTGTTCCCGCACATGAGCGCGCTCGAGAACTGCATGGAGGCGCCGGTCTACGTGCTCGGCCTGTCGAAGAAGGCGGCCCGCGAGCGCGCGCTCGAGCTGCTCGCCATGGTCGGCCTCGGCGACAAGACCGCCCACTATCCGAGCCAGCTCTCGGGCGGCCAGCAGCAGCGGGTCGCGATCGCCCGGGCGCTGGCGATGCGGCCCAAGGTCATGCTGTTCGACGAGGTCACGTCAGCACTCGATCCGGAGCTGGTCGGCGAAGTCCTGAACGTGATCCGGGCGCTCGGCTCCGAGCACAACCTCACGATGCTGATGGTCACCCACCAGATGGGCTTCGCCAAGGAGTTCGCCGACCGCGTCTGCTTCTTCTATCGGGGCAAGATCGCCGAGCAGGGCGCGCCCGACCGGCTGTTCGCCGAGCCCCAGAACGAGCGCACACGGCAGTTCCTCTCGGCGGTTCTCGAGGCGACCTGAAGGACTCAGTCGAGCGGGCCGAGCCAGCGAAAGGCGCGCCGGAGCTCGGCAACCGCATGCTCGGCATACCAATGGCCGTGCGCGATGATGACCCGCTCGGGGCGCCATCCGAGCATGGTCGCCACGGCTTCGCGAAACTCGGAGCCATGGCCAAGGAACGTCATGCGGAGGTCGATCGGCATCTTGCCGTCGGGATGCATGCAACCGGAGAGGCGCATGATCAGCCGCAGCCAGGGGTTCCGAACCTTGCCGGCCTCGAAGCTCTCGATCAGGTCGGTGAGGATCAGGGTGTGCGAGGCGCGGTGAAAGAACACCGCCTCGGTCAGGTAGCTGCCGCGAACCAGGAGCTGGTCGATCTGACCCGCCCAGCCGGGGTCCGGCTGGTCGCCGAGGTCACGGTCGAAGGCGATGCCGCGCTCCGCCGCCCGCGCGCGAACCCCAGGCGCACCGTGGGCCAGCGCGTCGGGGAAAGCGCGCTGCCAGTCCCCGATCCACCAGTAGTGAATCCGGTTCGGCGCGATCAGGTGACGGACCGGGCCGAGCTGCTCGACGTCCGCGCGCAGCGCCGGCGTCAGCTCGGTCGGCGAATGCACCCAGAGCTCGCCGCCCGCCAGCCGGACGATCGTCATCCGGGTCGGGAACGGCAGGCGCATGCCCAGATAGCGGAAGCCGATGACCGGCCCGTCGACGATCCAGACCTCGTCGGCAACCCGCTTGAGGGTGTTGACGGGCTCGTAACGGGCGATGGTCGCCATGGGCATCGTCCGGTCCTCCCTCTCCGCTGCCGCCTGGCCGGCTGGCGTATCTTGACCTCGCGGACATCGGCAGTCATCACCGAGCGATGAGGCATCGGGCGGAGCGGTCGTGAGCGTCTGGCGCTGCGCTTTGGCGCTCGCGGTCGGCGTCGGCTGCAGCCTGCCCGCCCTGGCCGCGCCGGTGAGCCTGGGCGGCCTCACCTTCAGCGACGAATTGGGCGGGTTCGACATCGTCAAGGCGTCGGGCAGCGGCTCGCTCGAGGACCCGTTCGTGTTGACCGAGGATTTCACCGGCGAGGGCCCGGCGATCCTGGTGATCCGCGGCATGACCCACGGCTTCGGCAACCGCATCAGGTCGCACCACGACGTCGGCTTCGCGCTGACCAAGGTCGTGCGTAACCAGACCAAGCAGCCCTGGTCGCTGTTCAATCTGGAGCTGCGCGAATTCCTGGACCGGGCGAGCCCGTTCGGCGACGGCCTGTCGTTCGGCCAGGCGAGCACGGCCGGCCGGCCGTTTCGCTCCGACCGCTTCACCGAGGCCCTCGAGACGACCGAGCCCTTCGACGGCGTCCAGTTCTTCGGCGGCGCGGTCGAGCCCGGCGAGACCGTGGCGGTCAGTGTCGTGATCACCGACACCACGCCGCGCTGGGAGTTCTATCTGCTGCAGAGCGAGCAGAGCCCGGTGGCGGCGCTGCCGGCCGTCAAGGTCGCCCGGGATTGAGGCCGGGCCGGGCCCGGGCAGGATTTCTGTGCGCGGCAGTGGATCACAAACGACTTGTTGATGCCTGGCGTGATATGACCCGGGGCGACGCGGCCCGCGAGGGTCAGAACGGGTGGTTTGCCGGGGCGCAACCTGATACCATTGAATTGCGCCCGGTCGCGGGGATCGAATTGGGATGAGACCGTCGTTTCACGAGGACTTCAGCCGCGGCGACGACATCAAGAGCGGCACCGACCGGGGCTTCGGCCTGACGGTCGGGGGCATTCTGCTGCTGATCGCGGCGGCCCGCAGCTACTTCCACGGCATCGGCTGGGTCCAATATGGACTGGCCGGGATCGGCGTCTCCCTGATCCTGCTCGGCCTGGCCGCACCGAAGAGCCTCAGCGGGCTCCATCACGCCTGGGTCAAGCTCGGGCTGATCATGTTCCGGGTGATGAACCCGATCGTGCTCGCCCTGATCTATGTCGTGGTGATCGTGCCGGTCGGCCTCCTGATGCGCCTGACCGGCCGCGATCCGCTCCACCTCAGGTTCGACGCCAAGGCGGACAGCTACTGGGTGGTGCGCGACCCGCCCGGCCCTGCGCCCAACTCCATGACCAATCAGTTCTGACCAACAGCAATCAGCTCAGAGGTGTTGCGATGTCATTCCTCGCCGAGCTCTGGCGGTTCATGCGCGTCCGCAAGAAGTACTGGCTGCTGCCGGTCGTCCTGATGATGGCGCTGTTCGGCGGCCTCATCGTGCTGACCCAGGGTAGTGCGGTGGCGCCATTCATCTACACCATCTTCTGAGTGAGCTGCTGATGCGCATTCTCGGTCTGTCCGCGTTCTATCACGACAGCGCGGCCGCGCTGCTCGACGACGGCAGGATCGTCGCCGCCGCCCAGGAGGAGCGCTTCACCCGCAAGAAGCACGATGCCGGGTTCCCCAGGCACGCCGTCGAGTACTGCCTGGCGCCGGCGGGCATCGGGCTCGACCAGGTCGACCACATCGCCTTCTACGACAAGCCGTTCATCAAGTTCGAGCGCCTGCTCGAGACCTATCTCGCCTTCGCGCCGAAGGGCTTCACCTCCTTTCGCATGGCGATGCCGGTCTGGCTCAAGGAGAAGCTGTTTCAAAAGCGCCTGCTGGCCGAGAAGCTGCGGGCGCTCGGCGGCGAGCGCGACCTCGAGTCGCGGCTGCTTGTTCGCCGAGCACCACCAGAGCCATGCCGCCAGCGCGTTCTTCCCGTCGCCGTTCGAGGAGGCGGCGGTCCTGACCATCGACGGGGTCGGCGAGTGGGCGACCACCAGCGTCGGCGTCGGCCGCGGCCACGACCTCAAGATGCTGAAGGAGCTGCACTTCCCGCACTCGCTCGGCCTGCTGTATTCGGCCTTGACCTACTACACCGGCTTCAAGGTCAACTCCGGCGAATACAAGGTCATGGGCCTCGCCCCCTATGGCCAGCCCAGATACGCCCAGATGATCCTCGACCACCTGATCGATCTGAAAGAGGACGGCTCGTTCCGCCTCAATCAGGAATATTTCGACTATTGCACCGGCCTGACGATGACCAACGCCAGGTTCGATCAGCTGTTCGGCGGGCCGGCGCGCCGGCCGGAGGACCGGGTGACCCAGCGCGAGATGGACCTCGCAGCCTCGATCCAGGCGGTGACCGAGGAGGTGATGCTGCGCCTGACCCGGGCGCTCGCGCGTGAGACCGGGCAGAAGAACCTCTGCATGGCCGGCGGCGTGGCGCTCAATTGCGTCGCCAACGGCAAGATCCTGCGCGATGGCAAGTTCGAGCGGATCTGGATCCAGCCGGCGGCCGGTGATGCCGGCGGCTCGCTCGGCGCAGCGCTCGCCGCCCACCACCTGTTCAAGGGGCAGCCGCGCCAGCTGAACGGCGCCCGGGACGGCATGAGCGGCGCTTATCTCGGGCCGGCTTTCGAGCAGGGCGAGATCGAGCGCCGCCTCCAGGCCGCCGGCGCCGTGTTCGAGGTGCTGGGCGAGGACCAGATGATCGCCGGCGCCGCCGATGCCCTGGTCGACGGCAAGGCGGTCGGCTGGTTCCAGGGCCGCATGGAGTTCGGCCCGCGCGCGCTCGGCGCCCGCTCGATTCTCGGCGACGCGCGCTCGCCGACCATGCAGAAGCTCCTGAACCTCAAGGTCAAATACCGGGAATCCTTCCGCCCCTTCGCGCCCTCGGTGCAGCGCGAGCAGGTCGCCGACTGGTTCGAGCTCGACGACGACAGCCCCTACATGCTCCTGGTCGCCGACGTCGTCGCCGGCAAGCGCCGGCTGATGAACGAGGACGAGGAGGCGCTGTTCGGCATCGACAAGCTGAACGTGCCGCGCTCGCAGATCCCGGCGGTCACCCATGTCGACTATTCGGCCCGGATCCAGACCGTGCACGCCGACACCAATCCCCGCTATCATCGCCTGCTCGGCGCCTTCAACGAGCGGACCGGCTGTCCGGTGCTGGTCAACACCAGCTTCAACGTGCGCGGCGAGCCGATCGTCTGCACGCCGGAGGACGCCTTCCACTGCTTCATGGGCACCGAGATCGAGGTTCTGGTCGCCGGCAACTGCGTGCTCGCCAAGGAGCGCCAGGACCCGGCCCTCAAGCAGAACTACAAGGACGCCTTCGAGCTCGACTGAGCGCGCCGACAACCGGCTGCCTTCTCGCGCGCCTCTGTCCGAGTGGCCGCGCCCCACGCCCGTTCGGCAGGCCCGGCGCCAGCGGCACTACTGCCGCCGATGCTCGACGAAGCTGGCAAGTAGTTCCCCGGCGCGCGGGTGATCGACCAGCTCGAGCGCATCGAGCGCCGCAGCGGCGAGATCGGGCATGGTCCTGGCGATCCTGGCCAGCAGGACGATGCAGTCCTCGTCGGCGATCGGTGTGACCGCGTCGATCACCTCGGGCGAGGGAGCACGCTGGAGCAGGCCCGCAAGCGTGGGCAGCGCCTCACGACGGCCCAGCCGCCCGAGCGCACAGGTGGCGGCCACGCGCACCTCGGCCTCTGGGTCGCGATGAAGATCGAGAAGGATCGGGACCGCCGGCGGCCACACCCGGACGCATCGGCAGGCGTCGGCACGCACGTCTGGATGCGGGTGGCGCAGGAGCCCGAGCACAACTTCGGCCGGCAGCTCCGAGCGCAGCTGGGCGGCGGCCGCCACGGCGAGCTTCAGCGCCGGTCCCTGGACCGCATGCCTGGCGACCAACGACGCCACCGCGCGCGCCGCCTCGCGCCCGCCGATCATGCAAAGCGCCTCGAGCGCCGCGATCTGCTCCGGGACCGCGCGCTCGAGGCCGAAGCCGGTGAAGCGCCGGCACAGATCTGCCAGGGCGGGGACCGCCAGGACCAAGCCGCGCCGTCCCGCTTCGAGCGTCAGGGCCGGGCCGTCAGCGGCTCCAGCCCACGGGATCGCGGCGATCAGGGCGGCGTCGTCGAGCGCCTCCGGCGGCAGCGCCCGACGCTGCCCGGCCGCCGGTGGCGGGGGTGCCGGCTGGAGACCGCCGTCGGCGAAGAGATCGAGCTGCGCGTCCTCGACCTCTCGGGGCATCGGCATCGTCATTCGCCGCTCCGCCACCATCCCGCAAAGATCAACGGCGCAACAGGCGCGCGAGCCACGAGCGCGGCCGCCGTGGCGCGATGTCGAAGCCGTATTCCTGCTCGAGGGCGGCGAGGTCCAGCTTGACCGCATCCGCAAGACGCCCCTTGAGCGCCTGCGAGGGCACAAGCTTCTCGAAGCGCGCCGCCTGATGGTGATCGCCGCCGAAGTGGACGATCAGCTCGCCCGCGCCCCGGTTGACGCTCACCCGCTCGCTGTCCTGCTCGACGAGCTCGCCCAGCAGGTCGAGCAGCGGCTTGTCCTTCAGCCGCTCGATCTCGTCGAGGCTGATCGGCGTCGCCCACCGCGGCAATCCGTCCAGCGCCTCGCCCAGTAGATCACCCAGGATCTCGGAGGACAGCAGCAGGAGGTCCGGAGGGCTGTGCGGCTCCGCGGCCAGCGCCTCGATCAGAGGTGGTACCCGGGGCGCGAGTCGGTCCAGATAGGTTCGATAGAGCGCCGTGCCGATCCTGGACAGCGCCGCCCGCGCCGGCGCCTCGGGCATGCTGCGCGGCCTCGCCCCGTCGATGTGGCAGACGATCATGCGCTTCCTGAGGTCCGGCGTCACGGCGGTGACGTCGCGGTTGGTGCTGATCAGAATCGGCGCATAGCCCTCGCCGCTCTCATGGTCGAACTTCACGAGATCCGGCACGTATTGAGCAAAGCGGTCGCGATTGACGTCGTCGATCAAGAGCGGGATCGCACCCAGCTGCTCCCGCAGACCGAGCGCCCGCGCGGTCGTGAAGTGCTGTCCGCGGATCATCTGCTCGATGCCGAACATCGAGCGGCTGATCACGCGCGAGAAGATCGTCTTGCCGCCGTCGGAACGGCCATAGAGCACGGCATGCACCGGGAAGGCGAGCGGCGAGCCGTCGTGGCGGAGCGCAGCCGAGCGCAGCAACGGCGCGAACGGCGCCGAGTACAGCCAGCAGGTCAGCGCCCAATAGCTGCGCGAGACCGCGGCGGCATCACCATAGAATTCAGCAAAGCCCTCGAAATAGGGCGCGAAAAGCTGAGCGTCCCCCTGCACCTCGGGCCAGGGCACCGGCGCGTCGATCCGGTGCCACGGTCGGTCATCGAGCGTGATCAGGCCCGCCTCGAGGTCGATCCGGGCCGCCTGCACCCGATCGGACCGGTCGGTGATCGGGCGCGAGGCGTGGGCCCGATAGGCCCGGGCAAAGCCCTGCGCGGTGACGACCGTCGCGCCGCTCCGGTTGCGATCGAGCGAGAGCTGGCGGAGCTCGGCGCCAAGCTCGCTCGCCTGCCGCATGGCGGCCGCGGAGAGCTCCGGCATGGCCGGTGGCCTCGGGCTCTCGACGATGGCGCCCTCTGCACGCAGGAACCGAAAGCAGGGGACCTTCTGGACGTCGACCGGATCGTCGGGCACGGCGAGGCCCGGCCGATCCGGCTGGCTCGATGTGACGACCAGAAGGTCGGCGGCAAGCGGATCGGATCGCTCCTCGTTCTGTGCGTAGTACGCCATGAACCGCAGGTGGTCCGCCTCCGCATCGGAGACGAAGAAGGTCTCCCGCTGGCGGCCGGTGAGCGCGGCGAAGCTGAGGTTGGCGGAACCCGTGACCACGCGAAAGCGGCCCTCGCCCGCCATCAGATAGAGCTTGGCGTGGCTCGGCACCTGCCGCAGCAGACGGAACCGGAGCGTGCCGTCGTGCACGCGCTCGAGCAGCCGCGCGCCGCGCGCCGACAGCGCCGGACGCACGAGGCGCTCGATGAAGGCCTTCTGGTCGGCGAGCGCATCGGTGAACCGGTAGCCGGCGGCGCTGCTCGCCTGCTCGAGGGCGGCGAGCTCGCGCGAGAGGACCCGCTCCGAGCCGAAGGTGATCTCCACATCGTCGAACATCTGCGCGACGTCGAGGATCGCCGGCACGCTCGCCGAGAAGGTGATCACCTTGAGGCACTGGAAGCCTTCGAACAGCGTGCGCCAGGCGACCTCGCGCGTGCCCGTGATCCTGATGTCGAACACCTGGATGTCGGTGGCACCGGTCGCGACCGGCAAGGTTGCGGCCGCCCCGGGCTCGCTGCCGACGTCGAACAGATCCTCCATGCCAGCTTCCCGTCCCGACGGCGTCCCCGGAGACTAACGCGGCGAACCGGAGGCGCGCAAACCCGATCAGGCCTGCGGCGGGCCCGCGGCAACGACGCCCCGGGGGTCGCAGCTTTGCTAGGCCGGCTCGAACACCAGCTGAACCTTCATGTGCCGCCGGCGATCGAGGGCGGCGGCGAAGGCGGCATCGCGCTCGCGGGCGCTGAAGGTCCCGGTCAGGATCGGTGCCGCGTCGATTCTGCCGCTGATCAGCGCTTCGACCGCTTGCCCGAACTCCTCGTGGAAGCGGAAAGTGCCGACAAGGTCGATCTCCTTGGGCGTGATCCTGGTCAGCGGCAGGGCGAGATCGCCGCTTGGCAGCATGCCGAGCTGCACGATCCGGCCGCCCGGGTGCACGCAGTCCAGGCAGGTAAACAGCGCCTTCGGGTTGCCGGATGCCTCGATGGCGACGTCGAACCAGCCCTTGTCGGTGGAATAGGCCTCGATCCGGTCGGGCTCCGCCGCGGCGTCGATGGTCTCGTCGGCGCCGATCGCCCTTGCGACCGCGAGCGGCTCCGAGGCGATGTCGGTGACCGTGATCTGGGCGGCGCCCGCGAGCTTCGCGGCCATGCAGGTGAGCGCGCCGATCGGGCCGCAGCCGGTGATCAGCACGTTCCGGCCGAGCAGGTCACCCGCGCGCCGGACCGCGTGCAGGCAGACCGCGAGCGGCTCGGCCAGCGCCGCGATGCCGTAAGGAAGGGTTGCCGGGACCACGTGGCACTGGTGCTCGAAGCAGACCAGCTGCTCCTGGAACGCGCCCTGGACGTGGGGAAAAACGGCGGCGCTGCCGTAAAAGGTCATGCGCCGGCAGAGGTTGGTCCGGCCGGCCTGGCAGGCGCGGCATTGCCAGCAGGGCTGGCTCGGGTTGACCGCGACCCGGTCGCCGACCCGGACGCGCGCGACGGCGCGCCCGATCTCGACCACCTCGCCCGCGACCTCGTGGCCGAGGATCAGGGGCTCGCGGAGCGCAAAATCGCCGACCCGGCCCTCGTAGTAGTAATGCAGGTCCGAGCCGCAGATCCCGCCGGCGCCGAACCGGACCCGCACCTGATCCGGCGCGAGGCTCGCCACCGGCCGCTCTTCGAGGCGCAGATCCTCGGCCGCATGCAGCACACAGACGCGCATCGAACCCTCCGCAGCGACCCCGAACCCACCGAACCGTAGCACACGGGCCGCGCGCCCGCGCGCCGATAGCGGTGCGGTATCAGAGCGCGATCAGGGCCGCGGCGACCCTCCGATCCTCGACCAGGAGCAGGTTGAAGGTCCGGCAGGCGGCGCCGGTGTCCATCGCCTCGACGACGATGCCCTCCGCTTTCAGGGCGGCGCGCAGCTCGGCCGGGATCATCACGAAGCGCGGGCCGCAGCCGAGCACCAGGATCTCGACCGCCGGCCCGGCGGCACGGATCGGCGCCAGGCTCTCGGCCGTGATGTGCTCCGGGGCGGCGACCGGCCAGGCGAGCGTCCGCTCCGGCAGCACCAGCACCGAGCCCGTATGACGAATGCCGGCGATCCGGAAGCCGCCGGCATCGTAGCCCTGGATCAGCTGCCGGCCGGCCGGGACGATCGGCGTCACGTCCATGGCAACGTCGGAGCCTCAGGGGGTCTGGGTCGCGGGTACCGCCTCGCTCGCCCGGCGCAGATTGAAATGCTCCAGGATCGGGCTCGCGACGTAAACCGAGGAGTAGGTGCCGATCATCACGCCCCAGATCATCGCGACGGTGAAGCCGCGGATCACCGGGCCGCCGAAGATCACCAGCGCGAGCAGGGCCAGCAGCGTGGTCCCCGAGGTCATGACCGTGCGCGCGAGGGTCTCGTTGATCGAGCGATCGAGCAGCGCGCCGAGCGCCATCGCCTTGTATTTACGCAGGTTCTCGCGCACCCGGTCGTAGATGACCACGGTGTCGTTCAAAGAGTAGCCGACGATCGTCAGCAGCGCGGCCACCGAGGCGAGATTGAACTCGAGCCCGAACAGCGCGAAGACCCCGATCGTGGTGAACGCGTCGTGGGCGAGCGCAATGACCGCGCCCAACCCGTATTGCCACTCGAACCGGAACCAGATGTAGGCCAGGATCGCGAGCAGCGAATAGCCGAGCGCCTCGGCACCGGCACGGAACAGCTCCTCGCTGACCTTCGGTCCGACGAACTCGACCCGCCGGTAGGAGACGTCCTGGCCGAAGCTTTGGCTGAGCGCCTCTTTGACCTTGGCGACCGCCGCCTGCTGCGCCTGCTCGTCGCCTTCCTGGCGCTCGACCCGGAGCAGCACGTCGTTGGGCTCGCCAAAGGTCTGGAGAGCGACCTCGCCGAGGCCAAGGCCGCCGAGGGTCGCGCGCATGCTCGAGAGATCTGCGGCCTCGCCCGGCACCCGGACCTCCATCAGGATGCCGCCCTGGAAGTCGATCCCGAGGTTCAGCCCCTTGAGCGGCAACAGGATTGCCGTCAGCAGCACCAGAGCGCCCGAGAAGGCGTACGCCCAGTACTGGTAGCGCATGAAATGGATCTTGGTGTCGTCGGGGATCAGGCGGAAGCTGCGCATGCTGTGACCCTCACACCGGCAGCACGGCAGGGCGCATGCGGCGCAGCCAGCTCACGACCATCAGCCGGGTCAGGCTGATCGCGGTGAACATCGAGGTGATGATGCCGATCCCGAGCGTCACTGCAAAGCCGCGCACCGGCCCGGAGCCGAAGGCGTAGAGCAGCACCGCGGCGATCAGCGTGGTGAGGTTGGCGTCGATGATCGTGCGCATCGCCTCGCGATAGCCCGAATCGATCGCGCTCAGCGGCGACCGGCCGCCGCGGACCTCCTCGCGGATCCGCTCGAAGATCAGGACGTTGGCGTCGACCGCCATGCCGATCGTGAGCACGATGCCGGCAATGCCTGGCAGTGTGAGCGTCGCCTGCAGCGCCGAGAGCACGCCGATGATCAGAACCAGGTTCACCAGGAGCGCAACGCATGCGGCGACGCCGAACAGACCATAGTAGACGACCATCAACCCCATCACGAGGACCAGGGCGACCACGCCCGCGATCTCGCCCTCGCGGATCGAGTTCGGCGCCGAGATCGGGCCCGACCGAGCGCTCCTCGACGATCTGGAGCGGCGCCGGCAGGGCGCCCGCGCGCAAGAGGATCGCGAGCTCGTTGGCCGATTGGGCGGTGAAGCTGCCCGAGATGACCCCGCTGCCGCCCAGGATCGGCTCGCGGATGCGCGGCGAGCTGATCACCTTGCCGTCGAGCACGATCGCCAGCAGCTCGCCGACGTGGTCACGGGTGACCGCGCCGAACTTGCGGGCGCCGGCCGAATCGAAGCGGAAGCTCACCACCGGCTGATTCTGCTGGTAGGTCGCCTGGGCGTCGGTCAGGCTCTCGCCGCTGACCTCGATCCGCTTGCGGACGACGACCTGAGCGCCGCCGGCGCGCTCGCTACTCGGCAGCAGCTCGGAGCCAGGCGGCAGGTTGCCGGCCAGCGCCTGCTGCAGCGGTGTATCCAGATCGACCAGATGGAAGGTCAGCTTCGCGGTCTGGCCGAGCAGGCGCTTGATGCTCTCCGGGTCCTTCTCGCCCGGCACCTGGACCAGGATCCGATCGTCACCCTGGCGCTGGATGGTGGGCTCCCGGGTGCCGATCTCGTCGATCCGCCGGCGCACGATCTCGAGCGACTGGCGAACGGCGGAATCCTCAAGATCGCGGATCGTCTTCTCGCTCGGGCGGACGTCGATCCGGCCGCCGTCGCCGGTGACGACCTCGACCTCCTTGGACAGCGGATTGGGATTGAGCGCCTTCAGGAGCTCGACCGCCCGCGCGCTGTCCGCCGGATCGGTGAGCGTCAGGGTCGCGGCGTCGCCGCGCAGGCCGAGGCCGCGGTAGCCGATCCGCGCTGGCCGCAGGATGCCGCGGATATCGTCGACCAGCGTGTTGACCCGCTCCTCGACGACCGCATGCAGATCGACCTCGAGCAGCAGATGCGAGCCGCCCTGGAGATCGAGCCCGAGGTTGATCTGCTCGTGGGGCAGCCAGTCGGGCAGCCGCTGCATCTCGTCGCGGCTGAACAGATTGGGTAAGCCGAGCAGGGCGCCGATCACGCAGACCCCGAGGATCACGGCGACTTTCCAGGCGGGAAAGCGGAGCATCGGCGGCGGCTATTTCTTGCCGAACAGCTGCGCCATCAGGCCGGCCTTGGGGGCGACCGTCTCGGCGCCGCCTTCGGCCTTGGCCTGGGCGGCTCCCCGAGCGGCCTGCGGCTTGTTGTTCAGAACGTCGGAGATCGTGCCGCGCGCGACCCGCACCCGGATGTCCTTGGCGATCTCGACCAGGACGACGTCGTCGCCTTCCTCGACCTTGATCACGCTGCCGATGATGCCGCCGCCAGTCAGCACCTTGTCGCCGCGCTTGACCGCGCCGATCATGTCACGGTGGGTCTTCATCTTCTTCTGCTGCGGCCGGATCAGCAGGAAGTAGAACACGACGAAGATCAGCACCAGCGGCATCAGCGAGATGAAATCGAAACCCGCCGGGGCACCGCCTGCCGCCTGGGCGTAGGCCGGGGAGAAGAGCATCACGTTCCTCGTCGAGATCGGGCGCCGAATTGGCCGCGGACTATAGCCGCACGCCGGCGAAAAGCCAACAGCACGCAGCCGGCGAAGCGTCTGCGGTGGAAGTAGTTTCGCCGGTTGCGCCGTTCAAGCCCGGCGTGCGCGCACGCGCCGTCCGCGGGGTCGTCGGACGATCAACAAAACATGCCGGGCGGGGCGCTCTTACCGATCGCCTCGAGGACGCGGATCACGCCGAGGAGCAGCGGCAGGACCGTGGACCGAGTGGAGGAGGACGCCGCTCATGGCCGCCAGAACGGCTTCGAGGTCTCGGCCTCGACGTCGGCGCGGCCGAGCCCGATGTCGTGGAGCATGGCATCGCTCAGGCTCTGCAGCTGGCGCCGCTCGCGCATCCGCTCTTGCCAGCTCAGCACGAGGTCGACCGCCGCGGTGAGCCAGGTCTGCCAGGGCGACCGGCCGCTCGCCGGGGGCGACCGGAGGCCCGCGAGGGTTGCGTGGGAGGAGCGAAGGCTGGCGGTCGACATATGAGTCCCCTTCATGTCTGGAGGCGCCGATCCCCTGGAGATACGCACCCTCTTGCCATCTGACCAACGATACCTTTTCATGTCGGGTATGAGAGATCCTCATCCGGTCGGCCGATGAGCCGGCGCCTGCCGCCGCTCAATGCGCTGCGCGCTTTCGAGGCCGCCGCGCGCCATTTGAGCTTCACCCGTGCGGCGGACGAGCTGCACGTGACCCAGACCGCGATCAGCCATCAGATCAAAGGCCTCGAGGAGCGCCTGGGGGTGCGGTTGTTCCGGCGGCTGCCGCGCGGGCTGCTACTGACCGAGGAGGCGCAGCGCTACCTGCCGCCGGTGCGCGATGCCTTTGATCGGATCGCGGCCGCGACCGCGCAACTCGCTGCCGGCAGCTCGAGCGGCAGCCTGACGGTCAGCGTCCTGCCGTCGTTCGCCGCCAAATGGCTGGTGCCCAGGCTCGGTCGCTTCCGGGCGGCCCACCCGGACCTCGATCTGCGGATCAGCTCGTCCTCACAACTAGTTGATTTCGCTCGCGACGACGTCGACGTCGGCATCCGGATGGGGCGCGGCAACTATCCGGGACTGCGGGTCGACCGGCTGTTCGGCGAGAGCGTGGTGCCGGTTTGCAGTCCGGAGCTGTTGAGCGGCCCGCACCCGCTGCGCCGGCCGGTGGACCTCCGCCACCACGTGCTGCTCCACGACGACGATCATACCGGCTGGCAGCTCTGGCTGGAGCTCGCGGGGGTCGAGGGGGTGGACGCCCGGCGGGGCCCGATCCTGACCGATTCGGCGATGGTCGTGCAGGCGGCGGCCGACGGCCAGGGCGTGGCGCTGGCCCGAAGCGTGCTGGCGGCGGGCGACCTCGCGGCCGGGCGTCTGGTACGGCCGTTCGAGGTCAGCCTGCCGCACGACCTCGCCTACTACCTGGTCAGCCCCGAGGCGACCGCCGAGCAGCCGAAGATCCGGGCGTTTCGCGCCTGGGTCCTGGCCGAGGCCAAGGAGCAGGCCGAGGCCGCCGAGCGCGCGGCTTGATCGACCACGAGACAGCCCCTAGCCTGCCGGGCAGCGTGTGACAGTCACCGCGTGAGATCTGCATGTCATCCGACCTGACCGGGCTCCTCCTCCGTCTCGTGACCGCGGTCGAGCGCCTGGCGCCACCGACCCTGCCGGAGGTCGACCTCGAAGCCGCCGATGCCTTCGTCTGGGAGGCGTCGGCGCAACAGCTGCGCCCGGTCGCCACGGTCGCCCATGTGCCGCTGCCGCTCCTGGTCGGCATCGACCGCGTGCGCGACATCCTGCTCGCCAACACCCGGCGCTTCGCTGCCGGCCGGCCGGCCAACAACGCGCTCCTCTGGGGCGCCCGCGGCATGGGTAAGAGCTCGCTGATCAAGGCGATCCATGGCCAGATCGATGCCGAGCGGCCGGGTGCCTTGGCCCTGATCGAGATCCACCGCGAGGACGTCGACAGCCTGCCGCGGCTGCTCCAGCGCCTGACCGGGAGCCCGCGCCGTTGCCTGCTGTTCTGCGACGACCTGAGCTTCGACAGCGGCGATACCACCTACAAGTCGCTCAAAGCCGTGCTCGAGGGCGGGATCGAGGGCCGGCCGGACAATGTGCTCTTCTACGCGACCTCGAACCGCCGCCACCTGATGCCCCGCGACATGATCGAGAACGAGCGCTCGAGCGCTATCCATCCCGGTGAGGCGGTCGAGGAGAAGGTCTCGCTATCCGACCGCTTCGGCCTCTGGCTCGGCTTCCACCCCTGCTCCCAGGACGATTATCTCGCGATGGTGCAGGGCTACGTCGCTCATTTCGGGATCGAGATCGAGGCCGGCCGGCTGCGGCGCGAGGCGCTCGAATGGGCCCAGACCCGGGGCGCCCGCTCCGGCCGGGTCGCCTGGCAGTTCGTCCAAGACCTGCTCGGCCGCGAGGCTGGCGGCTAGAGCTAGACGCTCCAGTCCTGCACCCGCCCGATCACGTCGGGCGGCCGAACCGATCGCTCAAATATCGATAGAGCTGGCGGAACTCCGGCAGATAGCGCTTGACATCCTCATAGACCCGGAGCGCGGTCGCTTCGTTGAAGGTACAGGGTCGGGGCATCGTCGACGATCAGCCAGATTTTGGCCCAGTCCTCGTCATCGGCCCCGGGGCACGCGACCGCCAGATCGATGTCCGAGCGCTCCCCGTGATCGCCGCGCGCCCGGGAACCGAATAGCAGGATCCGCTCGACCGACGGCACCCGGCGGATCTGCTCGACCATGGCCACGATCGCGGGATGGCTGCCCGCGCCCCGTGAGGGTTGCCTGATCTTCGAGCGAACCGTCATGAGCTTCAGCGCCGATTCCGACCCCGATCGAGCCGGCGGTAACAGATCAGCTCCGCCAAGGTCTGTCCAGCGGCGGTTGGCAGGGTCCGCTATTCGGTGCTCGCGACCGCAGTCGGCTCGTGCACCAGGACGGATTCCGGATCGATCGGCTTGCGGCCCTTGCGCAGCTCGAAATGCAGCAGGCTGCGCGTCACGTCCCCGGTCGCGCCGACCCGGGCGATCACCTGGCCGCGCTCGACCAGGTCGCCGGCCTCGACCAGCAGGGCGGCGTTGTGGGCGTAGGTCGTGATGTAGCCGTCGCCGTGGCGCAGCAGGATCAGGCGACCGTAGCCGTGGACGCCGTCGTCGGCGTAGGCAACGATGCCGTCCTCGGCGGCCAGCACCGGGGCGCCCTCGCGGGCGGCGATGTCGATCCCGTCGCGCCGCTGTCCTTGCCGGGTGCGCCCAAATTCGCCGATCACCTTGCCGTTGACCGGCCAGAGGAAGCCCTGCCCACTGAGCGGCGGCGCGCCGGTACCGTGCTGGAGCATTACCACCTTCTTAGGCGCGGCCGTCTCGGCCGGCCTGTTATCCGGACCGGGAATCCGCAGCCTCTGGCCAGCATTGACGTCGTAGGGTGACGCAATCTGATTGGCCGCCGCCAACTGGATCATAGGCACGTCGATCCGCCTCGAGATCGCCCAGAGCGTCTCGCCGCGGCGCACCACATAGCGACCGCCGGCCGTCGGCGCGGGCGCGACGGCTACCGGCTTCACCTCGGGTCGCTCATCGGCGACCTGCTGATCCTCGGGCTCGGCGGGCTGCCCATCCTCAGGGATACGTAGGACCTGACCGACGTTGAGCACGTAGGGCGCCTCGAGCTGATTGGCCTCGGCCAGCGCGCGCACGCTGATGCCATAGCTGGTGGCAAGGCTGGCGAGCCGATCGCCCGTCTGCACCACATAGCGATTCGTCGGCAGCGATGCCGTTGGCGGCGCCGCATCGGTGCGCTCGGCGCTGGCGGCCGCCAGCGTGGCCTCCGGCACCGCGCCGGCCTTGGCCCAAGGCACCTTGCTGCCGCGATCGAGCGGATGATAGGTCGAGCAGGCTGCGGTCAACCCGCCCGCGACCACGATCAGCGCCAGTCGCCACCGGCCGCTATGGTGAATAATTCCTTGCATGCCGCAAGGTTAATAAATCCTCGACCGCCAAAGCAAGCGATTTCGCAGGAAATCTTGCGCCCTTTAGTATGCCCTCTGCCAGCTACGACAGTGCGGCCGGGGAGTTGTTAAAGTTAACTGTTAAGATTAGAACCTTAGATAACGGAGAATTGGCGACTACTTTACATGAAGTTATGGCCCTGGGCTGAGCCGATGTAGATTCTACTTGAGCGCGTGGCGGAGCCGATCGAAGCTCGGCCGGTGCGTCATGTCCATGTGGACCGGCGTGATCGAGATGTAGCTCTGCGCCACCGCCTGCAGATCGGTGCCCGCCTGCTGGACGTCGTCGGACCGCAAACTGCCAATCCAGACATAAGGTTGGCCGCGCGGGTCGATCCGCTCGAGCAGCTCGTCGCCGAGCTTGCGCTTGCCCTGGCTGGTGACCCGATAGCCGGCCACCGCGCCGGCCGGGCAATCCGGAAAATTGATGTTGATCAGGAGATCTTGCGGCCAATCTTTTGTAAACAATCGCGCAATGATCTCGGGCGCATGCTGCTCGGCAGTCCCCCACTTGACCGGCTGGCCGTTGCGGCAGCACTGGCTCAAGGCGAACGCCGGGACGTTGAACAGGGTCGCTTCCATGGCCGCGGCGATCGTGCCGGAATAGGTGACGTCCTCGCCGAGATTGCTGCCGTGATTGACCCCGGACAGCACCAGGTCGGCCTGCCCGCCCTTGATCACGATCTGGAGCGCCAGCAGCACGCAGTCGGTCGGCGTGCCATCGACCGCGAAGCGGCGCCGGGACAGCTTCCGGACACGCAGCGGCCGCCGCATGGTCAACGAGTGCGAAGCGCCGCTCTGATTGGTCTCCGGCGCCACCACCCAGACGTCGCTGCTCAGCCGCCGGGCGATCCGCTCCAGAACCCTGAGCCCCGAGGCGTTGATGCCGTCGTCGTTGGTCACCAGGATGCGCGGCCCCTTGGCCGGCGGCTCGCGCCGTGCACGCGGGGCGGCCTCAGCCATCGGCGCAGAGCCGCTCCCGGCCATCCATGTAGGGTCTCAGGGCCGCCGGCACGCGCACGCTGCCGTCGGCCTCCTGAAAATTCTCGAGCACCGCGATCAAGGTGCGGCCGACCGCGAGCCCCGAGCCGTTCAGCGTATGGACGAACTCGGTCTGCCGCTCGCCCTTGGGCCGGAAGCGGGCGCGCATGCGGCGCGCCTGGAAATCGCCGCAGTTGGAGCAGCTCGAGATCTCCCGATAGCGGCCCTGCCCCGGCAGCCAGACCTCGAGGTCGTAGGTCTTCTGTGACTGAAAGCCGGTGTCGCCGCTGCACAGGACGATCACCCGGTAGGGCAGTTCGAGGCGCTGCAGCACCGCCTCGGCGCAGTCGGTCATGCGCTCGTGCTCGGCCGCCGACTCCTCGGGCCGGGTGATGCTGACCAGCTCGACCTTGCTGAACTGGTGCTGGCGGATCATGCCCTTAGTGTCCTTGCCGGCGGCCCCGGCCTCGGAGCGAAAGCAGGGCGTCCAGGCGGTGTAGCGGAGCGGCAGCTGATCGGCGTCCAGGATGTCGTCGGCGACCAGGTTGGTCAGCGCCACCTCGGCAGTCGGAATCAGCCAATGCCCGGTCGTGGTCCGGAACTGGTCCTCCGCGAACTTCGGCAGCTGGCCGGTGCCGAACAGGACGTGATCGCGCACCAGGAGCGGCGGGTTGACCTCGGTGTAACCGTGCTCCCCGGTCTGCAGATCGAGCATGAAGGCGGCGAGTGCGCGCTCGAGCCTGGCGAGCTGACCGAACAGGGCGACGAAGCGGGCGCCGGCGAGCTTGGCGGCGCGGCCGAAATCCATGCCGAGCGGAGCGCCGATCTCGTCATGCTCTTTGGGCGCGAAGTCGAACGCGCGCGGCTCGCCGCAGCGCCGCAGCTCGACATTGGCGCTCTCGTCGATGCCGTCGGGCACGTCGTCGGCGAGCCTGTTGGGCAGGCCGGCGAGCTCGGCGTCGAGGGCGGCGATCCGCGCGCGCGCCAACTCCTCGTCGGCCTGGATCTGGTGCTTGAGGGCTGCGACCTCGGCGATCGCCGCGTCGGCCTCGCCGCCCCGGGCACGCAGCCGGCCGATCTCGCGGGACAGGGCGTTGCGGCGCGCCTGGCGCTCCTGCAGCTCGGTCTGCAGCCCCCGGATCGCGGCATCCCGCTCGAGCAGCACCGCCGCCACGGGCGCGAGACCCCGGCGCGCGAGCGCCCGGTCGAAGGCGGCGGGCTGATCACGCAGCCACTTCAGGTCGATCACGTCACATCACATACGCAAAGAGGGCAATGCTTCGGCGGCGACGATCGCAACGGGTTCAACTCCCCGGGTCGAGTTCACTGCCGCCGCTGCTTTCCGCAGCTTGTTCGGCCGCCTCGGCCGCGGCCCGCCGGCGCTCGACCATTCGCACCATGATGATTGAGATCTCGTAAAGAGCGAGGATCGGAATCGCGAGCGTGACCTGGCTGATGATGTCGGGCGGGGTGATGACCGCCGCGACCACGAACACGCCGACGATCGCGAACCGGCGGTTCTTGGACAGCTGCTCGGCGGTGACCAGGCCGACCCGCCCCATCAGGGTCAGCGCCACCGGCAGCTGGAAGGCAAGCCCGAAGGCGAAGATCAGCTTCATCACCAGCGACAGATACTCGCCGACCCGGGCCTCGAGCTCGATCGGCAGCGTGCCCGGGCCGCCGTGGGTCTCGAAGCTCACGAAGAACCGCCAGGCGAGCGGGAAGACCACGTAATAGGCCATCGCCCCGCCGATGAAGAACAGGATCGGGGTCGCCACCAGGAACGGCAGGAAGGCCCGCTTCTCGTCGCGGTACAGCCCGGGCGCGATGAACAGCCAGAGCTGGGCCGCGATGAACGGGAAGGTGAGGAAGGTGCCGGCCCAGAACGCGACCTTGACGTAGGTGAAGAACGCCTCGGTCAGGCCGGTGTAGATCATCCGTCGGCCGGTCTGCCCGGCATAGATGTCGGCGAGCGGTTTGACCAGAAAGGCGTAGATCTGCTCCTTGAAGAAATAGCAGATCATGAAGCCGACCAGGAGCGCGGCCGAGGCGTACATCAGCCGGTTGCGCAGCTCGATCAGGTGGTCGAGCAGCGGCATCTGCCGGTCGTCGAGGTCCTTGATGAGCGCCATTTAGCTCGGATCGGCCGGCGCGGTCTCGCGTTCGGGCGCCTTGCTCCCGGAGCCGTTGCCGGCCGCCGGCGCCTCCGGCCCGAGGTCGGCAGCCTGGCCATTGCCAGGGTTGGGGCTTGCCGGCGGGGCGACGGCAGCCTCCGCCGGTGGTGCAGCGCTCGGCGCCGGCTCGGCCGGCTCGGCGCTCGCTTTGGCGCTCGCGCCAGCCTTGTCCTTGGGTTTGGCCTGGCTCTTGGCGGTCGGATCGAACGCCCGGCCGAGCTCGCCGGTCGGATCGATGGTGTTCTCGATGGTCTTGCTAAGGTTGGTCCGACCCGCCTTCTCGATCTCGCCCTTGACCTTGTCGAGCTCGGCCTCGCGGGCCATGTCCTCGATCGCGGTCTGGAACTCGCGCGCCATCGCCCGACCCTTGGCGACCCATTTGCCCATGGTGCGCGCGACCTTCGGCAGATCCCGCGGCCCGATCACCACGAGCGCAACCAGCAGGATGACCGCCATCTCCGACCAGCCGACGTCGAACACTGCCGGTCCTCCTCCGCCCGGGCGACCGAGGCCTCAGCTCTTGACCACCTCGTCCCGCTTCAGACCCGGCTCGGCGACCGTCGCCTGCGGCTCGCTGCCGTCGGACGTGAGCACGCGCTTGTCGTCCTCATCGTCGTCCTTCATGCCGGCCTTGAAGCTCTTCACGCCCTTCGCCACGTCGCCCATGACCTTCGGCAGCTTGCCCGCGCCGAACAGGATCAGGACGATCATCAGGATCAGGACGACCTGCCAGATACCGATACTCATCAACGACTCCTTCTCGTGCCCACCCCGCCATGCCACGGAGTTCACCGCGCCGGCCTTCGGGGTCTCGAGCTTGCACGAAGTGTCGCAGAAAACCGAACCCCACGCAACGCAGCGCTAGCGCCTCGACGGTGCAGGGTAGACATAGATTTGGCGCGGGTCGACCGCCACGGCAACCACGTCGCCGGCGACGAACTCGGCGATGCTGGTCATCCGCACGATCAGCGGCGGCCCGTCGGGCAGCTCCAGCTCCAGCACGCGGTTGGTGCCGAGATCGCGAACGCGCCGCACCCGGTAGCGACAGGACGCCGCGCCGCCGTCGCGCAGCAGCCGCAGGCCCTCGGGCCGGATCAGCACGTCGACCGGGGTGCCGTCGGCCAGATCGGCGACCTCGAGGGGACCGAGCGGCGTGCTGACCACGCCGCCGACCACCCAGCCCTTGTAGCGGTTCAGCGGGCCGAAGAAGCCGGCGACGAACGGGTTGGCCGGGCGCGCGTAGAGCTCGGCCGGCGTGCCGTGCTGCAGGATCCGGCCGTCCTGCATGACGTGGATCCGATCGGCGATCAGGACCGCCTCGTCGGCGTCGTGGGTGACCATCAGAACCGGCGTGCCGGCGGCGCGCAGGATCGCGATCGCATCCTCGCGGACGTGGGTGCGGAGGGTCGCATCGAGGCTCGAGAACGGCTCGTCGAGCAGCATCAGGCGGGGCTTCGGGGCGAGCGCCCGGGCCAGCGCCACGCGCTGCTGCTCGCCGCCCGAGAGCATGTGCGGGTAGCTGTCGGCATGGCCATCGAGGTCGACCTGGGCGAGCAGCTCCCGGGCGCGGCGCCGGCGCGCCCGGCCGTCGAGGCCGCGCAGGCCGAAGGCGACGTTGTCGAGCACGCGCAGATGCGGGAACAGGGCGAAGTCCTGGAACATCAGCCCGACCCGCCGCGCCTCGGGGGCGCAGACGTACCCCGGCTCGGCGACCACCTCGCCGTCGATCGCGATCCGGCCGCTCTGGACCGGCTCGAGGCCCGCGATCAGGCGCAGGATCGTGGTCTTGCCGCAGCCCGAGGGGCCGACCAGGCAATGCACCTCGCCGGCGCCGAGGCTGAGGCCGACCTCGCGCACGACCGTCCGCTCGCCATAGGCATGGCGCAGCCCCTCGACCTCGAGGCCGGCGGCAGGTCGGAGATCGGCACGTGCATGGGCCATGGCGGCGATTTCGGCTCCCGCGTCGTCGAGCATCCCAAGAGCAGGTACGGTCGCGCCGGCCCGCGGTCAACCCGCGCGCTCGCCGGCCGCGTCAGCCGTCCGGATCGTCCAGGGCTTCGGCGTCCGCGTCTTCGTCCGGGTCGTCGTCGTCGTCGGGCAGGTCGTCGGTCATGCTCAGGGCCGGCTCGCCCGCGGCGCCGAGCAGGCCCAGCTGGAGCAGCTCCTCGATCCGCGGCAGATCGTCGAGCGAGCCGAGGTCGAAATGGTCGAGAAAGGCCGCCGTGGTCACCCAGGTGACCGGCCGGCCCGGGCTCTCGCGCCGGCCCTTGGGCTGCACCCAGCCGGTCTCGAGCAGCAGATCGAGCGTGCCCTTGCTGACGCTGACGCCCCGCATCTCCTCGAGCTCGGCGCGCGTGATCGGCTGATGGTAGGCGATGATCGCGAGCGTCTCGAGCGCCGCGCGCGACAGGCGCCGGCTCTGCACCTGCTCGCGCTCGAGATAGGGTGCGAGGTCGGGTGCGGTGCGCAGCGCGAAGCGGCCGCCCCGGTTTTCCAGGCGGACGCCGCGGCCGGCGTAGTCCTGAACCAGCTCGTCGAGCAGCTCGCCGGCGTGCAGGCCGCCCGGCAGATGCGCCTGGATGGTCGCGGCATCGAGCGGTGCCTCGGCCGCGAACAGCAGCGCCTCGACGATCCGCTTGCCGAGCTCCCGGCTGATGCCGTCCGGCGCGTCGTGGCCGGTCATCGCTTGCGCCGGACGAAGATCGGGCCGAACGGGCTCGCCTGGCTGAGCTCGATCACGCCGTCGCGGACGAGCTCGAGGCTGGCGGCGAGATGGGCCGCGAGCGCCGAGCGGCGCAGACGCTCGTCGACCAGGTCCGCGGGCAGATAGGCGAGCAGGTTGCGCCAGTCGGGGCCGCCGAGCGCCCGGGTCAGGCGCTTGAGCGCGTCCTCGACCCGGAACACCGCCGGCGCCATCAGGGTCAACCGCTGCTCCCGGGTGCGCAGGCGCTGGTCGACGTAGGCCTGGAGCAGCTCGTGCAGCGCCAGGCGAAAGCGGCTCTTGCGTCGGACCCGGAGGCCGGTCGGGTGGCCGGGGCCGAAGCGCAGGGCGCCGAGACGCGGGCGTCCGAGCAGCTCCTCGGCCGCGCGCCGGATCGCGTCCAGCCGCCTCAGCCGCCAGGCCAGGGCCTCGGCCAGCTCGGCAGCGCTCGGCTCGGCGTCGGCCGGCGGCTGCGGCAGCAGCAGGCGCGACTTGAGGTAGGTGAGCCATGCCGCGGTCACCAGATAGTCGGCGGCGATCTCGAGCTTCAGGTCGCGCGCCTCCTGGATGTAGGCGAGATACTGGTCGGCGAGCGCCAGGATCGAGATTTTCGCGAGGTCGACCTTCTGCTCGCGGGCGAGCGCCAGCAGCAGATCGATCGGTCCCTCGAAGCCCTCGAGGTCGACCACGAAGTCGGCGGCCGGCGGGGCTGGCCTGGGCGCGGTCAACTCGGGCTGCGCGCTCATCCGCCGGACCGGCGCTCAGGACAGGCCGGCGAGCAGCAGGATCAGCTGGTAGAGCGCCTGGACCGGCGGCCAGAGCACGCTCGCCAGCGGATTGAACGGGAGGCCCATCGCCTCGGCCGCCATCGGCAGCAGGAACAGCAGCCCGATCAGGATCGCGAGGCCGTAGCGCTCGAGCTGGGCGAACTTCCAGGCATAGGGATTCGGCAGCAGGCCGGTCACCACCCGGCCGCCGTCGAGCGGTGGCAGCGGCAGCATGTTGAACACCGCCAGCACGACGTTGATGATGATCGCGTTCGCCAGGTTCTCGCCGACCCAGGCGGCGAGCGAGGCCGGCAGATAGGCGGCGGGATGGAGCAGCAGGGCCGCGATGAAGGCCAGGATGACGTTGATCCCGGGGCCGGCGAGCGCGACCCAGACCATGTCGCGCTTGGGATGGTTGAGACGGCCGAAGTTGACCGGCACCGGCTTCGCATAGCCGAACAGGAATGGCGCCTTGAGCAGCAGCAGCAGGCCCGGCAGGATCAAGGTCCCGAACGGATCGATGTGCTTGATCGGATTGAAGGTGACCCGGCCGAGCAGGCGGGCGGTGTTGTCGCCGCAGCGCTCGGCCATCCAGCCGTGCGCCGCCTCGTGCAGCGTGATCGCGATCACGACCGGCAGCAGCCAGACCGAGAGCGTTTGGCCGATCGAGGCGATGTCCATGGCTCAGGCGCCCGGCTGGAGTGCGGGCTCGACCCCGGCGAGCAGGGCCAGGAGGCGGGCCTCTGCGGCGCTGCGATCGAGCGGTTCTGGGAGGTGGCGCTGGCGGAGCGCGCGCTCGGCGCGGTCGCTGCGCCAGCCCCGCGAGGGGGCCGGCCGCGGCCAGGACGTCGACCGTCTCGGCAGTAGCGGCCGTTGCAGTGGAGGGCCAGATCGCAGCCCGCCGCCCGCGCCGCCGCGGTCCGCTCGCCGATGCTGCCGGCGAGCGCGCCCATGCTCAGATCGTCGCTGAGCAAGGCGCCGGTCGATGCCGAGCTCGCCGCGGATCACGTCGGCGATGATCCGCGGCGAAAGCGTCGCCGGGCGATCCGGATCGAGCGCCGGATAGAGCACGTGCGCGGTCATCGCGAAGGGTGCCGAGCGACAGGTCCGGAACGGCTGCCAGTCGGTGGCGCGCAGCTGCTCGACCCTGGCATCGACCACGGGCAGCGCCTCGTGACTGTCGACCCGGGCGCGGCCGTGGCCCGGCAGATGCTTGATCACCGGCAGCACGCCGCCGGCGAGCAGGCCTTCGATCATCGCGCGGCCGAGCTCGCCGACCAGGGCCGGGTCGGCCGACAGCGCCCGATCCCCGATCGCCGCGGTCCGGTCGGCGAGCGCCAGATCGAGCACCGGCACGCAGTCGACCGTGATGCCGAGGGGCTCGAGGTCGGCGGCGATCAGGCGGGCATGCAGCCAGGCCGCCTCCCGCCCGGCCCCGGGGTCGCGCTCGGCCAGGCGGCCGATCGGCCGGGCCGCCCCCCGCGCCGGCCAATGCGGCGGCCCGAGACGCGCCACCCGGCCGCCTTCCTGATCGATCAGGACCGGGGCGTCGGCGCGGCCGACCGCGGCGCGCAGGTCGAGGGTCAGCCGCCGTACCTGCGCCGGATCGACGCAGTTGCGGGCGAACAGGATGAAGCCGAAGGGCGGGTGCGCCCGGAACAGCGCCCGCTCGGCGACGCCAAGCTCCGCCCCCGCGACGCCGACGATCGCCGCTGCCGGGAGGTCGCCGGCCGGTTCAGCGACGGATGACGAAGCAGCTGGCATTGCGCCGCTTGAGCTCGTCGCACAACGACTCGGCGTCCTGCAGATTGGCGAACGGCCCGATCTGGACCCGGTAGAACACGCCGTTGGCGGTCTCGGCCCGCTCGATGAACGGCTGCACCCCCTGCAATACCGAGCCGAGGTCGACCAGGAACAGATCCCAGGCGCGCCGGGCGTCGGCCTCGTCGCGGACCGCCGCGAGCTGGATGCGGTAGGCGCCGTCCAGGGCGGCGACGCTGCCGTTCGTCGCCGGCGCGATCGGCGCCGTCGTCGCGCCAGCCGACGGTCGTGAGCTGGGCCGGTCCGGCGCAATCGCCGTGACCTCGCCGCCTGGCCGGGTGAACGGGTTGGCGGTCGCCGACGTCACCGGCGGCGGCGCGGGTTGGGCCGGGCGCGGCGTGAGCGCAGGGTTGGCCGCGGCGGTCGCGGCCGGTGGCCGCGGCTGGACGGGCGCGGTTGGAGCCGGCTGGACGGTAGTCGGCGCGCGGCGCCGGCGCCGTTGGTGGCGAGTTGGTCCGCTTGGTGACCTCCGCAAGCAGCGCATCCAACGCCGCCTCGGCCTCCTTCGGCGACGGTTGCGGCACGGTCGCGGCCGGATTCGCTGCCGTCGCGGCCGATTGCCGCTCGACCGCCAGCGGCGCCTGGCGCGGCGGCTCGGGCGCGGTCGTGGCGACCTGAGGTAGCGGCGGAGTCACCGCCGGCGGCGGCGTGACCTGGGGCGATGGCGCCTGATCGGCGGCGGCGGTGTCGGTCTCGGTGTCGGCCGGCGCCGGTGGCGGCACCGCGGCCGCGCCGCCGGCGGTGGCGTCCGGCGTTGCGACCGTCGGCGCCAGCGGCTCCTCGGGCGGCGGCAGGAGCTGCTCCAGCTGGTCGCTCGGCGCCGTGTCGGTCAGCAGATCGCGCACCTCGCCCTGATCCGCGACCGCCGGCGCGCCGGCTTCGTCGGGCGGCAGCTTGAGCGCCATCGCCGGCGCTTTGATCAGGGGCGGCTCGCCGACCGGCGATATGTCGGCGCCACGCTCGTAAGCGAGCCAGACGATCGCGCCGAAGGCAGCGAACACCGCGAACACCGGCAGCCCGACCAGCAGCATGCGCGGGCGACGCGGCCGCGATACGGGCGGCGTCTCGAACGCCGGCCGGCGGGCACGAGCCGCGGCGGCGGCGAAGGTTGTCTGATCGGGCACGGCAGCACCTACGGCAGCAAGCGAAGGATCAAATCAGCTCCTCGATCGGGCGGACCCCGATCACCTCGAGACCAGCGGCCAGGACCACCTGGACCGCGGCGACCAGCGCCAGGCGAGCCCGGGTCAGGGCCGGCGCGTCGGGGCGCAGGAAGCGCAGCTCCGGACGCTCATTACCCTGATTCCACAGGGCATGGAAGGTCGCGGCCAGATCGGTCAGGTAAAACGCGATCCGGTGCGGCTCATGGTGCAGCGCCGCTGCCTCCAGCACGCGCGGCCAGGCCGCCGCCTGCCGGAGCAGACCGAGCTCGCCGGCCTCGGTCAGCGGCGCCAGCGCGACCCCGGCCAGATCCTCGCGCCCGGTCGCCAGACCGGCGCCCTGGGCATGGCGCTGGACCGAGCAGATCCGGGCATGCGCGTACTGCACGTACCATACGGGATTGTCGCGCGACTGCTCGGTCACCTTGGCGAGGTCGAAGTCGAGGGGCGCATCGTTCCTGCGGGTCAGCATGATGAAGCGGACGACGTCCTTGCCGACCTCCTCGACCACGTCGCGGAGCGTGACGATCCGGCCGGCGCGCTTGGACATCCGGAGCGGCTGGCCGCCGTCCAGAAGGTTGACCAGCTGGCAGAGCTTGACGTCGAGCTCGACCCGGCCGGCGCTGAGCGCCCGCACGCCGGCCTGCAGCCGCTTGACGTAGCCGCCGTGATCGGCGCCCCAGACGTCGATCAGCTCTTCGGCGCCGCGCTCGATCTTGTCCAGGTGATAGGCGAGGTCGGCGGCGAGATAGGTCCACTCGCCCTTCGAATTCTTGAGCGGACGGTCGCTGTCGTCGCCGAAAGCGGTCGCGCGGAACAGCAGCAGCGGCACCGGCTCCCAGTCCTCGCTGGGCTTGCCCTTGGGCGGCGGCAGCGTGCCGGTATAGACCAGCCCGGCGCGCGCGAGCTGGTCGAGCGTCTGCTCGATCCGGCCGGCCTCGATCAGCGCCGCCTCGGAGGTGAAGACGTCGTGCTCGACCCCGAGCGCGGCGAGGTCGTCCCTGATCAGCGCCAGCATGGCCTCGACCGCGAGCGGGCGGAACTCCGGCAACCAGTCGCTCTCGGACGCAAAGCGCCAGCGCTCGCCGTCGCGCAGGGCGATCTCGCGGCCGAGCGGGATCAGGTAGTCGCCCGGATACCAGCCGGCGGGCGGCGCCGCGGGCGCAAGGCCGAGGGCCTCGAGATAGCGGTGGTGGACCGAGCGCGCCAGCTGGTCGACCTGGGCGCCGCCGTCGTTGATGTAGTACTCGCGGGTCACCCGCCAGCCGAGCCTCGCGAGCAGGTTGGCGAGCGCATCGCCGAACACCGTGCCGCGGCCGTGGCCGACGTGCAGCGGCCCGGTCGGGTTGGCCGAGCAGAACTCGACATTGACGCTCCGACCGCCCCCCAGGTCGGCGCGCACCGTAGGCGCTGCCGGCGCGCAGGATGATCGGGATCTGCGCCCGCCAGAACTCGTCGGTCAGGCGCAGATTGACGAAGCCCGGCTTGGCGATCTCGACGGTCGCCACCTTGGGCAGCTCGAGCAGGCGGGCGGCCAGCGCCTCGGCGATCGCGAGCGGCGGCCGGCCGGCCGGCTTGGCGAGCAGCAGGGCGGCGTTGGTCGCGGCATCGCCGTGCGCGAGATCGCGCGGCGGCTCGACCGTGACCCGGTCCGTGGCCAGGCCCGCGGGCAGCTCGCCGGCCGCCTGGCAGGCCGCGATCGCGGCCTGGACGTCGCTCAGGAGCTCCCGGAACGGGTTCATTGCGCGCGGCTCGTCAGGTTGAACAGGCGGTCGTGCTCGTCGAGCGCATAACGGTCGGTCATGCCGGCGATGTAATCGGCGATCGCCTCGGCGGTGCGGGCGTCGTCACCGACCCCTGCCCGCGCCTGCCAGTCCGGCGGCAGGCAGTCCGGCTGATCGTGGAGGCCGTCGAACAGCTCCCGAACCACCCGGCGCGCCTTGCGAGCCATCCGCTTGACCTTGTAGTGGCTGTACATGTGCGCTTGCAAGAACCGGCGCAAGTCTTGCAGAGCGGTACCAACTTTCGGTGAAAATCCGACCACCGGCCCGGCCGCCGCCCGAATCCGGTCGACCGCGGCCGGCCGCAGGGCGTCGAGCCGGCCCCTGGTCTCCTCGACCAGATCGGTGACCATGACATCGATCAGGCGCCGGAGCGTCTCGTGGATCAGCCGTGGCGTCTCGAGCCCGGGGTAGCGCGCCATCACCTGCTCGCAGAATCGGGCCGACCAGCGGCAGCGCCGCCAGGTCCCCGGGCTCGAACAGGCCGGCGCGCAGGCCATCGTCGAGGTCGTGGTTGGTGTAGGCGATGTCGTCGGCAAGCGCTGCGACCTGCGCCTCAGCGCTCGGATGGCTGGCGAGCTCGAGATCGTACTCGGCAACGTAGGCGGCGACATAGGCGGGCGCCCGCCCGGCCCGCGGGCCCTCGAACGGCCTCCCGAAGGGACCGTTGTGCTTGACCACGCCCTCGAGGGTCTCCCAGGTCAGGTTGAGGCCGTCGAACTCGGCGTAGCGGCGACTCGAGCCGGGTGATCACGCGCAGCGTCTGGGCGTTGTGGTCGAAGCCGCCATAGGGTGCGAGCGCCGCATCGAGCGCCTCCTCGCCGGCGTGGCCGAAAGGGCTGTGGCCCAGATCGTGCGCGAGCGCCACCGCCTCCGCCAGGTCCTCGTCGAGGGCCAGCGCGCGCGCCGCGGTGCGGGCGATCTGGGCCACCTCCAGGGTATGGGTCAGGCGGGTGCGGAAATGATCGCCCTCGTAGTTGACGAACACCTGGGTCTTGTACTCCAGCCGGCGGAAGGCGGTGCTGTGGACGATCCGGTCGCGATCGCGCTGAAAGGGGCTGCGCAGCGCGCTCTCGGGCTCGGGGTGCCGGCGGCCGCGGCTGCGGGCCGGATCGCACGCGTAGGGCGCCAGCGCCCGGCGGGCGTGGCCCTCGAGGCCGAGGCGGCGGTTTGACAAGGCGATCGCTCTGCCTACATTGGGCAAGAGGCGGGGAGCGACAAGCGGGACCCCGTTCCGATCGCTAACAATAGGTGTCGTCGATGGCGGAAATCAAGGCCCGGCCGGGACCGTTCAACGTCACCGAGAACGCTGCCCGACGGATCGGCGCGATCCTGGCCAAGGAGACGGAGCCCGGGCTGAAGCTCCGGATCAGCGTCTCCGGCGGCGGCTGCTCCGGCTTCCAGTACGGCTTCGCGCTCGACGGCCGCGACGAGGACGGCGACATCGCGGTCGAGCGCGACGGCGCCCGGGTCGTGATCGACGGCATGTCGCTGCTCTACATGATGGGCTGCGAGGTCGACTACGTCGAGGACCTGACCGGCTCGTATTTCCGGGTGACCAATCCCAACGCCAGCTCGTCCTGCGGCTGCGGCAACTCGTTCGCCGTCTGAGGCCGGCGTCGAGCGCGCCGGCGCGCGCGTCCGGCTGGCCCGTGACCCTTGAAGATCGCGACCTGGAACGTCAACTCGGTCCGCGCCCGGCTGCCGCGCGTGCTGGCCTGGCTCGCGGCCGCGAAGCCGGACGTGGCCCTGCTCCAGGAGACCAAGGTCACGGCCGAGCAGTTCCCGAGCGAGGCGATCGAGGAGCTGGGCTACAATCTGGCGATGATCGGCGAGCCGGGCGGCCGCAACGGCGTCGCGATCCTCGCCAGCAGCCCGCTCGAGGACCTGCGCACCAGCTTGCCGGGCGACGATCAGGACCAGGAGGCGCGTTACATCGAGGCGGTGGTGCGCGACGTCCGGGTCGCCTCGGTCTACGTGCCCAACGGCACCGCCCTCGACTCGCCCCGGTTCCCGTTCAAGCTCGCGTTCTACGATCGCCTGAAAGCGCATGCGGAAACTATTCTGGAATATGAGGAATCGATCGTGATCGGCGGCGACTACAACGTCGCCCCCTACCCGATCGACGTCTACGATCCCCAGGCCCTCGATGGCACCATCTGCTACCACCCGGCAGAACGGGCGAAGCTGCGCGCGCTCCTCCACCTCGGCCTGTATGACGCCTTTCGGATCGTCGAGCCGCGCGCCCGGGCCTACAGCTGGTGGGACTACCAGGGTCGCTCGTTCCGGGCCAACCAGGGCCTTCGGATCGACCATCTGCTGCTCTCGCCGCAGGCGGTCGACCGCCTGGAGGGCTGCGGCATCGACGCCGAGGAGCGGGCCGCCAAAGCGCCTTCCGACCACGTCCCGGTCTGGTGCACCCTCGCCGACCGCTGAGCGTCGCCCGAATTCCTCGCCCGGCGGAACGGTTTGTGCGGCCCAGCTGTTGCTCCGCCCGAGGTGAGCTCGCGAGGGCGGCGGGAGGCGATGATAGCGAAACCATCGAAGGACCGGATTACCGAGGTGCTGCTCGAACGCCATGGGCGCACCTATGCGGCGGAGCTCGGCATCGATCTCGCCAAGGGCACGCCCTCGCCCCTGTTCCGCTGGCTCTGCGCTTCGACCCTGCTCAGCGCCCGGATCAACGCCCGGATCGCCATCGTCGCCGCCAAGGCGCTGGCGGCGCAGGGCTGGACCACGGCCGAGAAGATGGCGGCCGCCACCTGGGAACACCGGACCCAGACGCTGAACCAGGCAGGCTATGCCCGCTATGACGAGAGCACCTCGCGCATGCTCGGCGATACCGCCTCGATGCTGCTGGAGAAATACGGCGGTGACCTGCGCAAGTTGCGCGAAGCGGCGGGCCGCGCGCCCGAGCACGAGCGGGCGCTGCTCAAGGAATGCAAGGGCATCGGCGAGGTCGGTGCCGACATCTTCTGCCGCGAGGTCCAAATCGCCTGGGAGGAGCTCTACCCGTTCGCCGACCGCCGGGCGCTCGACGCCGCCCGGCGCCTCGGCCTCGAGGACGAGGCCGCCAAACTCGCCAGGCGCGTCTCCCGGAATGAGTTTCCCCGCCTGATCGCGGCCCTGGTGCGGACCAGCCTCGGCAAGGATATCGAGGGCATCCTCGAGGCCACGGCGGGACGCTAGCTGCGCCTTGCACCGCGCGGTCGCGACGCCATCTAGAGGCGATCGGGCTTCGCCCTTTGCGCGGCGATCGAGCTGGAGGTGCAGGCAGGCGATGACGGGGCGGCTTCGCGTCTGCGTCCTGACCGGCGATCCCCGCCTGCCCGATCTGACCAAGCGCGACCATCGCTACAACGAGGAAGATCTCGCTCACCCATCGGGCGATGCGGGCGGCGTTCGAGTCGTTCCAGGGATATCGTTTCGAGTTCGAAGACGACCACGCCCGCCTGTTCGAGCGCTTCGGCCACGACCCGCCCGACCTGGTGATCAATTTCTGCGACACCGGCTTTCGCAACGTCGCGACCCAGGAGCTGCACGTCCCGGCGCTGCTCGAGATGCTGGGCGTCCCCTACAGCGGCGCCGCGCCCGCCGGCATGGTGCTCTGCTACGACAAGCAGCTCGTGCGCCTGCTCGCCGAAGCGCAGGGCGTGCCGGTGCCGCGCGAGGTTTTTCTCCGACCCGACCAGGCGCTGGACGCCCTGCCCGACCTCTGGCCGGCCCTGATCAAGCCCAACCAGGCCGACGGCAGCGTCGGCATCCGACAGGACGCCGTGGTCCGCTCGCGCGCTGAGGCGGAGGCCTACGTCGTCTGGGTGCGGCGCGAGCTGCCCGGGCGGGCGATGCTGGTGCAGGAATATCTACCCGGGCCGGAGTACGGGATCGGCCTGGTCGGCAATCCGGAGACCGAGCTGATCGCGCTGCCAGCGCTCGAGGTCGACTATTCGCGCCTGCCGGCCGGGCTCAACCCGATTCTCTCGTACGAATCCAAGGCGCTGCCGGAGTCTCCGTATTGGACCGAGATCAAGTTCAAGCGCGCCGAGGCCGATGCCGCGCTGCTGGCGGGCATGGCCAATCACGCGCGGCGCCTGTTCGCGCGCCTGGGTTGCCGCGACTATGCCCGCTTCGACTTTCGCTGCGCGGCGGACGGCGAGCCGAAGCTGATGGAGGTCAACCCCAACCCGGCCTGGGCCAACGACGGCAAGCTCGCCTTCATGGCGGGGTTTGCCGGCATCGCCTACCCCGACCTCCTCAAGCTGATCCTCGACGCCGCGCTCCGACGGGTCGGCCTGACTTAGGCGGGCATCAGACCAGCGCTCGGGGAATCGCGACCTGCCATTCGCGGTGCGCGAACGGCTCGTCGCCCTCGAAGGCCTCGAGGTCGGCGCCGAACTGGAACGTGGTCTGGGTCGCGGTCAGATGGGTCCGGCATTCGATCCGGACCGACCAGTCGGTCCGGCGCATGACGGTCCGCTGGACGACCTCGGTCTGGGCCGAGAGGGGGTCGTATTCGGAGATCCTATGGCGCTTGAGGAAGGTATAACCGAGGTCCATCTCGATCGGCTCGAGGCGGGCAAGCGCGGCGCCGAACTCGCCGGTCTGGAAGGTGTAGACGGTCTCGTTGGTCGCGAGATCGAGCTCGATCGTGCGCCGCAGCGGCATCTCGCGCAGGCGTTGATGACGGACGCCCGGCGCCGCTGTCGGCGGCTCGAACGGGCGCAGCGCCTGATCGTCGGGTGACGGCGGCCGGACCGGCAGGTAGAGGGCACTCTGGCCGGTGCGCACGGTCAGGACCACCGCCGCGGGCGACGGCCAGGCGATCGGCCAGTAGCTCGAGGACAGCGCGAGGCGCAGCCGGTGGCCGGCCGGAAACGCGTGCGCGATGTCGTTGAGCTGGAGGCGGATGCGCTGCAAGGTCCCGGGCTCGAGCGGCGCTGGCTGGTCGTGGCCGTCCCGGTGGGTGAGGTTGAGCAGGCCGTAGGTGACCAGCGTCGAGGTGCCATCCGGCTGGACGTCGTTGAGGCGGACCGCGAGCAGCGCGTTGACTTCGTCGGCGGCGAGGTCGAGCTCGACCACCGGCGCGCCCAGGATCTCGATCCGCTCGGGCAGAGGCCCGGTGTCGAAGGTCAGCGACCGGCCATCGTCCGGGCGCTGCTCGAGCGGCATCTCGCCCTCGGCGCCGAAGCCGCACCATTCGCCGGCCGACAGGCCGGTGGTCTGGGGCGAGGAGAACGCGAGCCTGGCCGCCTGGGTCGGCGCCGGCTCGAGCCGGCCGGGGTTCAGGAACAGGCGCTGCTTCACGATCCGGGGCGAGGGCCAGCTGGCCTCCGCGACCCAGCGTCCCGGCCGCTCCTCGTAGTAAGGCTGCGGATCGACGCTCTCCTGCATCCAGACCCGGTAGGCGGGCTCGGCCATGATCCCGGCATCGATGCCCTTCAGCCAGTGATCCCACCAGCGCACCGCCTCCTGGAGAAACCCGATCGCCGGCCCGGGCACGCCGTTCTGGGGAAAGCGGTGCGCCCAGGGCCCGATCAGGCCCTTTTTCGGACAGGTGAGCCCCGCGAGCAGGCGCGGCACGGCGTTGGAATAGCCATCCGCCCAGCCGCCGATCGCGTAGACCGGGCATTGGATCGCGGCATAGTCCTCGCAGACCGAGCCATGCCGCCAGAACGCGTCCCGCCACTGGTGCTGCAGCCAGAGCGCCGGGAACGCCACCAGGTTCTCGATCCGCGCCCGCCACATCTCGCGCCAGCGCTCCCCGACGATCAGCGGATCGGGCGGATAGGCGCCGTAGGTCAGCAGGATCGAGCCCCACTGCAGGTTCTCGTTGAGCAGGCAGCCGCCCATGTAGTGGGCGTCGTCGGCATAGCGGTCGTCGGTCGAGCAGAGCGTGATGATCGCCTTCAGCGCCGGCGGCTGCAGGGCCGCGACCTGGAGCGCGTTGAAGCCGCCCCAGGAGATCCCCATCATGCCGACCGACCCGCTGCACCAGGCCTGCGCGGCGATCCAGGCGATGATCTCGAGCGCGTCGTCCTGCTCCTGCTGGGTGTACTCGTCCAGCAGGATGCCGTCGGAATCCCCCGATCCCCTCAGATCGACCCGCACCGCGGCATAGCCGGCTTGGGCGAAATACCGGTGAATCGGCTCGTCCCGCGCCCGCATGAAGTCCCGCTTGCGGTACGGAATGTACTCGAGGATCGCCGGCACCGGCGCCGCCATCGCATCCTTCGGCAGCCAGATGCGGGCCGCGATCCGGCAGCCGTCCGACATCGGGATCCACACGTTCTCGATCTCGACGATGTCGCCGAGCGGGGTCTCGTCCATGCCTGCGCCTGCTTTCGCCCAATCCTTGGTGTCAAATCCCTATACGCCGTCTGCCGCGGTTCCGAAACCCGGAGCGCACCCCCGCACAGGTCGAACCGCCCCGGCGACCGGTCGTCAACCCCGCCAATCCCTTCCCAACACAAATCATGACGGGTCGACTTTCGTCTACGCGGGCTCCAGGTCGTGCGCAGTCGATCGCGCCCGCGACCACCACCGGCGCCAGACCTCACGCGGCTTGATCCGCCCTGGTCTGCACTCTCCGTTTGCGCTACATTGGCCTGGCGCTGGCCTGTCGCATGAGTGTCGCATCGATGCGCCGATAGTGACGCACCTTCGATTGCGACATCCAAGTCAATCCAAATCTCCACCGGATGGAGACCGGATCAATCCCGACTCTGATCCGCCAACCCATTGCTGATGCCCATGAAACTCACCCTCACCGCCCGAACTCCAGATGTCGCAAACAGGCAAGTTCGTGCGCCGCTTGATGGCGACGCATGCGTCACTTCTGCGCCATCAGCCCTGGGGCGAGGGCATATGGCACAGCCCCCTGACGTAAAATCGGCGACGCCGACCTTCCAAACGTTCTGGCCCCGTTCCCCTTGGCCCCGTTTCCCTCACGGCATGGCGCTTGACTTTTCGAGCGAAAAGGTTCCTGACACCGTTTCCCCTCTCTTGACACCTACTCCTCTGTGCGTTGTGCTTTTGGTGAGTTGTTGATCGACAAGGCTGGCCAGCATAGACTGTTACCGATGCGGTGCGCGCGGCCGCGACGCTGAAAGTTGGGCCGCCCTGCGGCAATGGGATACGGTTGTTGACACACCCCGGAACTGACAAGTCCAAAGTCACACGATTGAATCATGCAGGTCAGTTTGCACAAATGCAAATGCGACTCCTTGAGGGTCTGTTCGGGCGCGAATGGTTTTCTTCACCGCACCCACATCCTGCATATCACAGGTGGATGTTGTGCAACGAGCTGTTGCGGAAAAACGAGCTAATAGACCGAAGAGACACAGATCAACTCTTCCGGTTGCTCGAACTGGTTTTAGACAACTGCTCACTTGTCCAGGTTACCGAGGGGCAGCTTGGGCGATTTATTCTTGGCGATCTCGCTAATTATGGAGATGTGCGAATGCAGAACCGTATACGTTCTGTGATTCACGACGCAAGGCAGTTCAAAGATCTTTTATTTGAACTCAATTATGCCGCTTGGCATCTCTCCCGCGGCAATCAGGTGCGGGCATTCGAGGCCGAGGGGTATCCTGATTTCGAGATTATTGTTCCGTCTGCAAAAATCCGCCTCGCCACAGATTGTAAGCGCGTGCAGCTTGGCACATCAGAAAACAGATTTAGCAAGCTTGTGAATAAATCGAACAAGCAGATCAAAAAACTGGCGCCGTGCCCTGGATTGCTTGTTGTTGATGTTACTGACAGAATATCGCCATGCGATAAAATATCACCGCTCAACAAACTGGAAGCACCTGATCCAGCCGATGTTGATCGTGTTGCTGTACTCCTGAAAAACGCCATGCATACATACAATAGAGCCGTGACTGCCGCTCTGATAACCTGGCGTACAATGATAATTACGCCGATGACAGACGGAAGTGGCGGTACTGCTTGCTTCTTCCTACAAAAGAGCAGAGTTATACGCCACTCTGACCCATTCTTGAAACTACCAGATGATGATTTTTTGTCAAACTAGGAAACACAGTGGTTTTGAGAATTTACCCTCGTTCTTAAAGACCCAGAAGCCGGCATGGACCGCCTTGGCCTCCTCGGTGAGCAGAGGACCGACCACGTCGGTCGGGCGCTGGCCGCCGGCGAACACGGTGCGGCAGGGCAAATCGAAGGTCGGGTTCTCGGCGTGCGTGCCGGTCAGCGTGAGAAGATCGCGCTCGGCCAGTCCGTAAACGACGCGCCCCACGCCGACCCAGTAGACGCTGCCGGCGCACATCGCGCAGGGCTCGGTGCTGGTGTACATGGTGCACCGGGCGAGGAGTTCGCGCGGAAACCGGCGCGAGGCGAGGGTCATCAGGTTGCGCTCGGCGTGGCCGGTGGCGTCGTGCTCGGTGACGACGGTGTTCTCGGCCTCGAGCAGGACGGCGCCATCCGGCCCCACCAGGAGCGCGCCGAACGGATGGTTGCCGTGGGCGCGGGCACGGGCCGCGACGGCGATGGCGCGGCGAAGAAAGGTCTCGTCGTCGCGCGCGGTCGGCATGGGTTCCTCTCTGAATTGGTCGGGCGCTGGCCTGCCGCGCGGCGATCACAGGCGCGCTGGACCTCGCCGCGGCGTCACCGCCTGCGCCTGACCACCACCCCGAACGCTAGCCTTTGGCGATGATCAGACAACTCGTAAGGCAAATTTGCACGCCGATCCCGCGCTCAGGGGTCAACATTCCACGCCGATCTACATCTCATGCTAACTGTAGACCGCGGGACGCTATCCGTTGCCGTAGAATTTTTCGTACGGTACGTCATCCTTCCGTTTTTGAAAAAGTACGACAGCGCTTCGAAACACAGGAGGGCCTTCCAGAAGGATGTGGATATTGCCGCATTCGTTGATCTGAAACAGTCGCAGGATCCGATTCAGGCTGTATGCATTTTTTTCCATCAAAGGCGCGGAAAGAGATTTGCCGTAAAGCAGATTAACTAATGAATTCAAGAAGTTGGCATGCTTCCTGAACGCGCCGATCCACTTAACGAATGCAGGAACGTCGCGCGAATAGAGAAACTGGACTATGCCTACTCCGTTCGGATCCATCCTGTTGATGAGCTCCTGGAGAATACGTAGCCCACGGGATTCTTTGATATGCTGAAACACGATGAATGAATGAATCAAGTCAAACGTTCCACTCACACGTGACAGATTGTCGTCCGATAGCGCGAACGTAATGTTGGTGATCGATTGGTTGACACTGTTCCGCTCCGCTTCCCTGAGCATCGAATTTGACACATCAACTCCCGTAACGCTTGCGCAAAGTCTAGCGAGGGGGATGGTGCAGCGCCCTACCCCACACCGAAGTCTAAGGCACGCGAGGGATGGAAATCTGGCGCTACATGAAGGCGAACTTGATCGAGCATGTAGTGAATGTGATCTTCTCCACTGCGGAAAAAGTCGATCAAAGAGCTAGCCGTCAGGTTGTTTTTCCGACAACGGTCTAAGGTTATCACTCCGTAATAGGGGTCAGACTGTCCGAATGTCTCCCACTGCTTGTCAGAGTGCGGCATTACCGTATTTCCTTCTTCCACCATTCCACCGGTTTCACGCCGGGCGGGAGATCGCCTCGTTCAGCCCG
Source organism: uncultured Alphaproteobacteria bacterium (assembly GCA_963757395.1). GTDB lineage: Bacteria > Pseudomonadota > Alphaproteobacteria > Geminicoccales > Geminicoccaceae > DATAOG01. Next base: position 507,730 of record CAVWRK010000010.1, on the reverse strand, counting down.
CTCGTCTTTCCCCCACTTTGTGGTGCAAATTGGCCGCGTAAATTCATAGAATTTCTTGTAATGAGGCCCGCGGCCGACACCTTGCTCAGGTGCGGCCAGGTCAGGTCGGGGCCGGACAGGCCGCGCGCCGGTGCCCGGGGGCCCGCAAACGGGTGCTGCCAAACGACCAGATTGGTGAACAGATCCGCGTGAATGGTGCCCTGCGTTCCGCGAACGCGGAACGTGATGGTATCCGGGCGCTCGCCCGAGAGAAGTCTCGCCATCTTCGATGAGCTCGGCGGCGACCATCGCGACGACTTCCCGGATGTGCCGGAGCGCCTCGGCGCGCGTCCTGCCCCAGGTCGCGGCACCGTAGCCCTGCAGCGCGGGGCACCGGCGTGCCAGGCATCCTCGTCCGGCTCGACCACCACACGGTAGGTGTAGGTGGTTTTGCCCGTGTCCGCGATCGTGGTCTTGGTCTTGGTCATCAGGCGATCCTAAGCGGAGCGGGCGTCTCGTCAAAGCACCGTATCGCAAGAGATCGCGGCGAATTCGCATTTCCTCTTGGTGAACGACGAGGTTGCCGACTGCTCACGACCTGGCGATTCTCACCGCGAAGCCCGGCGAGCGGGCCGAGCTGCTGAGGGCGTTCAAGGCCCGCGCGCCGCGGCATGCGTCTTCCTAAGTCACGCTGATTGACCCCGTTTTCCTTCGCTCAGACCCAGAAACCGGCATGGACCGCCTTGGCCTCCTCGGTGAGCAGAGGACCGGCCACGTCGGTCGGTCGCTGGCCGCCGGCGAACACGGTGCGGCAGGGCAAATCGAAGGTCGGGTTGTCGGCGTACGTGCCGGTCAGCGTGAGAAGATCGCGCTCGGCCAGTCCGTAAACGACGCGCCCCACGCCGACCCAGTAGACGCTGCCGGCGCACATCGCGCAGGGCTCGGTGCTGGTGTACATGGTGCACCGGGCGAGGAGTTCGCGCGGGAACCGGCGCGAGGCGAGGGTCATCAGGTTGCGCTCGGCGTGGCCGGTGGCGTCGTGCTCGGTGACGACGGTGTTCTCGGCCTCGAGCAGAACGGCGCCATCCGGCCCGACCAGGAGCGCGCCGAACGGATGGTTGCCGTGGGCGCGGGCACGGGCCGCGACGGCGATGGCGCGGCGAAGGAAGGTCTCATCGTCGTGCGCGGTCGTCTTCGGCATCACCGTTCCCCCGTCCGAAGCGTACACCATACCGGATTCTGATATTTCTGAGGGCAACGTTCGTGATCAGGGAGGCTCGACCGCCACACGGCAGGTGTGCGTGGTTTTGCCCGCGTCCGCGACCGTTCCCGCGGTCCCTGGTCATGGAGCGGTTCTCGGCGAAACGGGCGTTTCGGTCGAAGCGCCGCTGTCGCAAGCGATCGCGGCGGTTGCGGTTTCCTCTCAACGAGGTTGCCGAGCGCCCGCCGGCATGTAAGGTCGTGGGCGCCCTGTCATGTGCAAACGACCACGAGGAGCTGCCCGATGGCGATCGTTCATGTGCTGGCGATACTCACCGCGAAGCCCGGCAGGCGGGCCGAGCTGCTGGCGGCGTTCAAGGCCAATGTGCCCGCGGTGCATGCCGAGGACGGGTGCATCGAGTATGTCGCGACCATCGATGCCGAGGGGGCGGCAAGCGTCCAGACCCGGTTCGGCGAGGATGCGTTCGTCGTGGTCGAGAAGTGGGCGAGCCTGGAGGCGCTCAAGGCGCATGCGGCGGCGCCGCACATGAAGGCTTACGCGGAGAGAACCGGGGAGATGATCGCGAGCCGGGTGATCCACGTGCTGTCGCCGGCCTGAGCACGATCACGGCCGGGTCGCGTGTCCGGCATGACATGGTGGCGGGCGCAGGACGTCTTGTGCTCGGGCGCCTGGTCCCTGCGTCCGGGCTGGGGCGCGCGGACTTCCGGCTGCCCGCGGGTACGCCTCCGGTCACGTCGCGAAAAAAAGGCGCATGTTGGCTGGCTGTTCTGGGCGGCGGGCCGCTTTCGGTCTTGCCCAAAACAAAGAACCTTCACATAATCGGTTGCGTTGAATAACCACTGGGAGACGAGCGACTCAATCAAGCAATGACGGCGAGCGGGTGAGGGACTGTCCCTCGCCCGAGGTGGTGTTGTTCTTGTTCACGAGCGGGGTCGCCAAATGCTCAGGGTCGGATCATGGCCGATGTGAGGCCGCAGTCGAATTCGATGGCTCGCCACCCGTACTGTGGTCGGGCGGTTCTGCGCCTGCGGCCCCGGCGTGTCGGTCAAGGGGCAGCTCGCTACCGGTGCCGTCATCTTCGCGCTCTCGGCCTGGGTGACCGTCACCTCGGTCAGCTACATCGGCAGCCGGCAGCTGATGAACGACACCGCCCAGCATATCCGGAACATCGAGCAGGCCTATACCGACCTGCGCTCCGAGTTGCAGCTGTCGACCAAGAGCTTCATGGAGCAGATCAACCAGCTCGAGACCGCCAGGCAGCGCCAGGAGGACGCGATTGGCGAGCTGACCGAGATCCGCCAGACCGTGGAGCGTCAGCTCAACTCGCGCGAGCGTCAGCTCACGACCCTCGCCGAGGAGCGCGACCGCGCCCGCGACCGGCTCGGCGATCTCAAGCGCTCGACGGCGGGAGTGGGAGACCGGCTGCAGGCCGTGCTGGCGGCGCGGACCGCTTTGCAGGAGCATCTCGACGGCGCCGAGCAGCGGCTCGCCGCGGCCAGCCAGGAGCGCGACGCCGAGCGCCAGGTCGAGGTCGGCCTGCGCTGGCACGTCGCGCGCCTCGAGGACGAGGTCAAGGACCTGCGCAGCCAGCGCGAGACCGCCCAGGTCTGGCTCAAGGACTGGGTGCTCGGCAGCACCGAGGCGCTCGAGCAGCTGTTCGGCGAGACCGGGGTCGACGTCGAGGCGCTGATCGCCCGCGCCGACGGCAGCGAGATGGGTCAGGGCGGGCCGCTCCAGGTGGCGGGCCCGGGTCCGGATTCGCCCGGCGACAAGCTGGCCCAGCTGACCCCGAGCGATCCGATGCAGACCAACCTCCAGCGCCTCGCCGCGCTGCAGAAGCTCGCGCGCACGCTGCCGCTGTCGTCACCGCTCGACCACTTCTATCTGACCAGCCCCTACGGCAAGCGGCGCGATCCGTTCACCAACCAGTGGGCGTTCCACGCCGGGCTCGACTTCGGCGCCGCGGTCGGCTCCAAGGTTTTGGCGACCGCGCCCGGGCAGGTGATCCACGCCGGGCCCGCCGGTCCCTACGGCAACATGGTCGAGATCGACCACGGCATGGGCATCGTCACCCGCTACGGCCATCTGAAGTCGATCAGCGTCGCGGTCGGCGACGACGTCCGCTTCCGCCAGTCGGTCGGCGTGATCGGCAACACCGGCCGCAGCACGGCTCTCCATCTGCACTATGAGATCCGGGTCGACGACGTCGCCTACGACCCCGCCCGCTTCCTCAATGCGGGCCGTTTCCTGGTCGGGATCTTCGCCAACAGCGGCGGCAGTCCGGTCGAGGAGGTCGCCGCCACGCCGTCGAGCGGCTGAGACCGAATCCGGGTGCGGCTCTGGAAAGCGCCGCCGCCCGCGACTATGTCAGAGGGCCGCCGCAGAGGCCGGCGGTTCGCCGCGCTTCGCGGCGGGCCGGCCCGAGCGGCCAACGGCGGCGCGGCATCGGCGCCGCCAAGCGACCAGACGTCGGGGCTGCCGGCGCTGGGCGCATCAACGACGGGGATGCTGGGACGGGGATGCTGGGGATGGATCCGAAGCAGCTGCAGCGGCGGGCAGAGGAGGCTTCCCTGCTCTTGAAGGCGCTCGGCAATGCGCGCCGGCTGATGATTCTCTGCCAGCTGCTGGAAGGCGAGAAGTCGGTCGGTGAGCTGGTCCGGCTGATCGGCCTCAGCCAGTCGGCGCTCTCCCAGCATCTGGCCCGGCTGCGCCGGGATCGCCTGGTCAGCACCCGGCGCTCGGCCCAGACCATCTACTATGCGATCGCCGGCGCCGAGGCGCGCACCCTGCTCAAGGCCCTGCACGGGCTCTATTGCGCGCGCGAGCTGGGCGAGCCCGCGGTCGCGACCGCGGAGCCGCCCCGCCTGTCGTTGTAGCGCCCGCCTTCGCTAGGCGGCGGCGGGCGGCGTCTCCGGCCGCCGGCCGTAGTACAGCATGACCGTGTGGGTCGCCTCGGCGAAGAACAGCCAGCGCTCGAGCGCGATGCCGGCGATCCCGCAAAGCGCGGCGAGCAGTGCCAGCGTGCCTCCGACGATGCCGGAGGCCAGTAGCGCCAGGAGCGTGAAGCCGAGCCCGCCGCCGAGCCCGAGCGCCAGGGCGAGCCGGCGGAGCTTCTCGGCGTGCTTGCGCGCGACCACGAACCCCATCTCGCTGAGCAGATAGTTGGTCTGGGTGTGCGGCGGCTCGACCATCCGCACTAGCCCGAGATGGCCGAGGCCGGTCGCGCTCTCGGGTGTGCTCTGCGACTCGGCCTCCGCGATCTTGCGCCACGAGGCCGCCTTGAGCCCGAAAGCCAGGAGCGTCGCGAGCAGAGCGAGGCCGCCCGCCGCCAGCCGCGGCAGGCCGAACAGGGCGAGCAGCAGCTGCAGCAGCAGCGTCCCGCTCATCAGCGCGAACCCGAGATAGACCGGCGCGGTCAGCGGCTGGTGCCACTCGCGGATCGGCTTCAGCGAGCCGTAGATCATGCCGGTGCACCAGACGGTCAGCGCGGCGCCGAGCGCTGCGAGCCAGCCCGGGACCACGAACCAGCCGGCGTCCGGTTCGGAAAACAGCCAGCCGAGGCCGAGGACCAGCGCCGGCAGGTAGGTGAGGAGCGCCAGCGCCCCCTCGCGCGACAGCCAGGACGAGCGCCACTGGCTGACCGCGCGCCAGGCGCGCTCGGGATGGCCGAGATGCAGCGTCGAGGACAGCAGGCCAAGCGTGATCAGCCCGAGGGCCAGCAGCAGCGCGCTCAAGCCGAACCAGGGGTCCGCCGGCAGCAGGCCAAGCCCGGCCCCGACGCCGAGCAGGAACAACAGGCCGTAGCCCGCGCCCGACGCCGTGGTGAAGAAGATGATCGAGGGTGCTGGATGCACGGGCGAGGCTCAGTCCGAGAGCACCCGGTCCAGCCAGGCGAGGAAGCCGCCGCCGGGCGCCGCCGGCTCGAGCGCGGCAGGCGCGCCGAGATAGCCCGGCTCGGTCCTGCGCGGCCGCGGCGGCAGGTATTTGTTGGTCGGCAGGTAGCCCAGCTCCGGCATCAGGTCGTAGCCGCCGCGCTCGGCGACCAGGCGCGAGACCCCCGAACTCGGGATCGGCGAGATCGCCGAAATGGCGGGCGCTCGCGGGACAGGTGCGCACGCAGGCCGGCACGCGGTCGATCTCTTCGAGGTTCTCGTTGTAGATCCGGTCGATGCAGAGCGTGCATTTCTTCATCACGCCCTGATCGGCGTCGAGCTCGCGCGCGCCGTAGGGACAGGCCCAGGCGCACAGGCCGCAGCCGATGCAGAGCTCCTCGTCGACCAGCACGATGCCGTCCTCGGCCCGCTTGTAGGAGGCCCCGGTCGGGCAGACCGTGACGCAGGCGGCGTCCTCGCAATGCAGGCAGGATTTCGGGAAATGCACGGTCCGGCCGGCCGCGCCCTCGCCCACCTCGTAGCCGTGCACCCGGTTCAGCCAGGCGCCGCGCGCGCTCGCGCCGTAGGGGTCCTGGTCGGTGAGCGGCGCCGGATGGCCGCCGGTGTTCCACTCCTTGCAGTGGACGACGCAGGCCTGGCAGCCGACGCAGGTGTCGAGGTCGATGACCAGGCCGAGGCGCCGCTCCGGTCGGCTGTCGCGGCAGGCTGGTCATCGGCGCCTGCGGAACTCGATGCCGAAGCGCGGACACCTTCGGCGCCGGCGGCAGGCCGGGCGGCGGGCAGAGCGCGGCGAGCTGCGGCGCGCAGGTGCCGGCCTCGGCCGCGGTCGCGGGCTCGATCCGGACGCGCAGGTCGTACCAGGCGGCCTGGCCGGTCACCGGATCGGCGTTGGCGTAGCGGTAGCCGCCCTCGCGCTCCGGCAGCAGCTCGTCGATCAGGTGATTGAGCAGAAAGCCTTTTTGCGCCTCGGGCGCGTCTGGCGGCGAGGTTCCAGGCGCCGGCCCGCTTGCCGATCGCGTTCCAGGTCCAGCAGGTGTCGGGATTGACGCCGTCGACCAGCCGGATCTGGGCCTTGATGCGGCCGTGCCGGCTGGTGACCCAGACCCAGGCATCGTCCTCGAGCCCGAGGGCCGCGGCGCGCGCGTGGTGGAGATAGAGCCGGTTGCTGCCGTGGATCTGGCGCAGCCAGGCGTTCATCCCGCCCCAGGAATGGTACATCGCCATCGGCCGCTGGGTGATCGCGTGGAGCGGGAAGCTTTCGCCGTCGTTGGCGTCGTCCTCGAACGGCGGGTACCAGAACGGCAGCGGGTCGAAATAGGTCCGGATGCGCGCGCGCTGGCGCTCGGGCGGCTGCACCTGCCCGTGGCCCTCGGCGGCGAGGCGGAACTTCTGCAGCGCCTCGCTGTAGAGCTGCAGCGTGATCGGCTCGGCCTTCGGCGATGAAGCCCATGCTGCACCGCGTAGTCGAGATAGGCGCGGTTGGCGTGCTTGAAGAAGCGGGCCTCGCGGCGGGATCTCGCCCTGCCAGAAGCAGCCGTTCTCGATGTAGCGCTCGAGCTGGCCGGGATTGGGCGCGCCCCTGCCCTCCTTGGTCCCGTCGGCGCCGCGCCAGCCGGCCAGCGAGCCGATCCCGGGCTGGCGCTCGTGGTGGACCAGGTAGTCGGCATAACCGCCTGGATAGCTGGGGCTGCCGTCGTCGTTGGTCATGCCGGGCAGGCCCAGGCGATGGCCGAGCTCGAGCAGCACGTCCTGGAACGGCCGGACGTCGCGGTCGGGCGCCAGCACCGGCTGGCGGATCGCGTCGGCCGGCGCCGTCGGCCGACGCAGATCGGCCGGTCGAGCAGCGAGATGCAGTCCCAGCGCTCGAGATAGGTGGTGTCGGGCAGGACCAGGTCGGCGTAGGCGACCATCTCGGAGAAGTAGGCGTCGGAATAGATGATGCGCGGGATCCGGTACTCGCCGGTCGCCGGGTCGCTTGGCGGTCAGCATCTCGATCGTGCCGCCGATGTTCATGGCCGAGTTCCAGGCCATGTTCGCCATGTACATGAACAGCGTGTCGATCGGGTAGGGATCGCCGTTGTGGGCGTTGGTGATCACCAGGTGCATCAGGCCGTGGGCGGCGAGCGGCGCCTCCCAGGAGAACGCCTTGTCGATCCGCCGCGGCGTGCCGTCCGCCTCGACCAGCAGGTCCTCGGGCCCTGCGGGAAAGCCGAGCGGCGGCCCCGGCATGCGGCTTGCCGGGCGCGACCTGGTCCGGGCTTGCCGGCGGGCTTCGGCGCCGGCGGGATCGGCTTCGGGAAGGGCGGCTTGTAGCGGAAGCCGCCCGGCGCATCGATCGCTGCCGAGCAGCATCTGCAAGAGATGCAGCGCGCGGCAGGTGTGGAAGCCGTTGGAGTGGGCCGAGATGCCGCGCATCGCGTGCATGCTGACCGGCCGGCCGATCATCTGCTGCGTGGCGCCGGCCGCAGGCGTCGGTCCAGGGCTGGTCGAGCACCGGCGGATCGGCGAAGGCGGCCTGGGCGAGCTCGGCGGCGATGCGGCGGATGGTGGCGGCGGGGATGCCGGTCCGCGCGGCGCACCGCATCGGGCGCGTAGGCCGGGTCGAGATAGCGCTCGGCCAGCAGCTGGAAGACCGGCCGCGCGCGCCGGCCGTCGGGCAGCGTCGACCTCGCCCTTCAGGGCCGGCCTCGCGTCCGGGTCATCGGCGGGGCGCGGCGCCTTGCCGGTCGCGGTCCCAGACCAGCGGGCCGGCCGTCGGCGTCGCGCGCGAACAGGCCGTGGTCGGCGGCGCCCGGGTCGTCGATCACCAGCCAGGGCGCGTTGGTGTAGCGGGTCAGAGAAGTCGAGATCGACCCTGCCGGCGCGCAGCAGCTCGTGGACCAGCGCGAGCACGAACAGGCCGTCGGTGCCGGGCGTGATGCCGAGCCACTCGTCGGCGATCGCCGAGTAGCCGGTGCGCACCGGATTGACCGAGACGACCTTGGCGCCCTTGCGCCTTGAGCTTGCCGAGCCCGATCTTGATCGGGTTGCTGTCGTGGTCCTCGGCGAAGCCGAACAGCATGAAGTAGCGGGTGTGCTCCCAGTCGGGCTCGCCGAACTCCCAGAACGAGCCGCCGATCGTGTAGAGCCCGGCGGCCGCCATGTTGACCGAGCAGAAGCCGCCGTGGGCGGCGTAGTTGGGGGTGCCGAACTGGCTCGCCCACCAGCCGGTCAGCGCCTGGCTCTGGTCGCGCCCGGTGAAGAAGGCGAGCTTCTCGCGGGTCGTCGGCGCGGATGCCGGCCAGCCAGTCGGCCGCGGTGGCCAGCGCCTCGTCCCACTCGATCTCGCGGAACTCGCACGGCGCCGCGCTCGCCGACCCGCTTCAGCGGCTTGGTCAGGCGGGCCGGCGAATAGTGCTGCATGATCCCGGCCGAGCCCTTGGCGCAGAGCACGCCGCGGTTGACCGGGTGGTCGCGGTTGCCCTCGATGTAGCGGATCCGGCCGTCCTTCAGGTGCACCTTGATGCCGCAGCGGCAGGCGCACATGTAGCAGGTGGTGGTCTTGACCTCGTCCGCGACCGGCGGCGACAGATCGAGCGAGCGTGTGAGCAGAACGGTCCCCCTCGCGGCCGGTTTTTGAGCATGGCATGCTCGCCGACGGCCGGTTCGTAGCGTAGCGCTGCTATAGCGCCACCGCCGCCGCCTGTCATCACCGCGGTCGATCCGGTCGCTTGCCCAACTCGCGTGCCGCGCTCGAGTTGGGAGCTAGGACGGCAGTCCCGCCGTTCGGCTCGGCTGCCTCACCCGTGATGGCATACCCGTGCCGTCAACGCGATTCCCGCGCATCCGTTGGTGGAAAACGTACAACTGAGCTGGAAATCGGCTTGGTCGCATCTACGGTTGTATGGTAAATTGGCTCTGGGAGTCGGGGTGCTCTATTCTGCGACCTGCGCGCATTGGGGCCGGCTCCGCTGCAGACAAGCAAGCCCGCTTCAGCAATTGGCAAGCGGGGGACGGGAGGTGCAGATGACGAGATTTTGCTCGCTCGCCGGGATTGTCGCCGGACTCGCGCTGCCCGGCGCCGTCGGCGGCACCGCAGTGGCCGGCACGCCGCAGGAGGACGTGTTGTCGGCGTTTCGAGAGCGGCAGCACGCCGAGCGCCAACACCTTGATCGAGTGTATCGACGACGCCTACCACGGCCTGGCCGAGGGGACGTTCCGGACCGACATGCAGTTTCGGATGATCACCCGGGTCCCGGGGCAGCCGGACGTCACCAGCAGCGGCAGCGCGTTCGTCCTGCATCAGGGAACCGACCTGCGCTTCCAGGCGGATCACAACGTCGTCGCGCGCCGTCCGGGCAAGGGCACAATTCCCCCGTTTTTCGGCAGGGCGGAAAGCAGGTTCGTCTTCGTCCGGCGGGGCAACCAAATACGCTCGTTGGAAACGGGTGTGCAGGTGGCGCGCGCCGAGTTCGTCACGAACGCGTTCAAGATCGACCTCTCGGGTTTCAGCCCGGAAGTTCAGGAGCGGATCACCGGCCCGTTCGCGACGCTGGTCGAGTTCGACCTGCTGAACGCCGGAACAGAGCTCGAGGTCGAGAACGAGATCTACCAGGGCGACCCGGTGTTCGCGCTGCGCACCCAGGGGGGCGCCCAGATCTCGGATGCGGACGATGTGGAATTCGCGACGTTCTTCGTCGAGCCGGAGACCTGTCTGGTGGTGCGCATGGAACAGCAGTCCAAGCAGATCGCGACCGGCCACTACCTCGAACTCGAGGGTGACTTCGCCTACACCCCCGGGGTTCTCGTGCGGCCCGGCGCGTTCTTCCTGCGGCTGCCTCCCGATGCCGTCGATCTGACCGACAATCCCGAGTTTCTGGCGGGGATCGAGGCGCAGAAGCAGTTCGACAACGAGGTGCTGGGGCCAGTTGACTAGCCGCGCGGATCGCGTCGCTGCCTGCTCTGGCGACGGAGCGACCGCAGTGGCGGACCAACAGAGCTGACGGACAGCCGAGCGGGCGGAAGCATCCATAGGAGGGACGGCGCATGGGGAACCTGTGGAAGGTCGCGTTGACGGTGCTGGTCGGGGTGCTGACCCTTACGGGCGTGAGCCTCGCCGAACTGGGCGGGGTTGGACGAGAAGCCACGGTCTCGCCTCCGGTGACGCCCTTGTTCGCGCGGCGGCTGGATGAGATGGCGGTGCAGTTCGGGATGGCACCCGCAGCCGTCGCGGATGCGCTGCCCGCAGGGTCGGAGCGTCAGCGTCACATGGCGCCGGCGCCCCAGCAGGCTTTGCTATGGCCGAGCGAAGCCGTCAGCGGATGCGCTCTGAGCGGCTGCGTCGGGAGTGCGTGCGTTGGCTCGGAATGTGTTGGCTCCGGCTGCGTTGGTTCGACTTGCGTCGGTAGTGAGTGCACATTGAGCTCCTGCAGCTCGTGCCGGCAGGGTGAGCCGGAGAATGCGCCGGAGAATAACCGCCCGGCGGCGCCCGACCAGAAGGCGCCTGGCCAGAAGTCGGGGGCGTACTGCCCGCTACAGGACCAGAACGCGCTCGGGACCGTGCGGGTCACCGGATTCGACGTGGCCCCGGTCGCGAACGGCACCGAGATCCGCTTTGAAGTGAGCGGGGGCGAGGTCGCGGGCTACCGGGTGTACCGAAACGCAGGCGGGGACCAGGGCCTCGTGCTGGTGGCGGAGGGGCCCGCCTCGAGCGATCGGCTGATGCGGGTGATCGACCCGCTGCCGGCCGGCAGTGACGCCAGCTACACCGTGCAGACGACCGACACCGCCGGCCGGGTCGCCGAGGTGACGGCACCCGCCGGCTCGATCCAGAGCGCCGCGCTGCGTGCGCCATCGAAGCCTTTGTTCTAAACGCCCTGGAGCGAGCTTTGAGACGGAGATCGACCCGCAAGGGTGCCGGTTTGGTCGCGCCGCGTCTGGCAGGTCCGGCATTGTGGCTGGTTGCGGCTGTGCTCGTCAGCGGGCAAGCTTGCGCAGAGGACGCGCCGAACGATCGACGCGCGGACCGTGATGGAGCGCATCAACCAGGCGTACGAGGCGCTCAACGCCCAGGCCAGGCGGGTGACGATGGAGTACCGCAGGACCACCCGCGCGCCGGGCAAACCTGATGTGTACCTGTCCGGGACGGCGGTCGCCCTCCAGAGGGACCGCAAGATCCGGTTCGAGCAGGCCGAGGGCGCTTACCGGACGACGGTGCGGGCGAAGGGTGAGGCCGAGGCAGGTCGGCAGGGCGGGGATCTCCTCTGGATCAATGACGGCCGGTTGCTGTGGTGGCGCTACCAGGAGCCCGGCGTCGGACCCGGATCGCGGCTGCGGCGTGCGCGAGGACTACGTCGATTTCAGCCGGATGCCCAAGGAGTATGGCCCCAAGTGGACCCAGCCGATGATGGCGGCCGAGTTGCCTGAGGAGTTCCTCGGCCACGACTTCGTGCTGAGCCAGCAGGTTCTGGAGGGCAAGCCGGTCTACGTCCTGCGCTCGGACGGCCGGATTCCCTTGAGCCCGGACAGCTCGATGGGCGTGACCTTGTGGGTCGATCCAAAGAGCTACCTGGTCTTGCGCATGGAGAACGACGACGCCTGGCATCCTTCGCCCGGGATCGAGGCCTACGTCGAGGGCGAGTACGACATCACCTACGAGTTCGGGGTCGAGATCCCCGACTCGGCCTTCCAGATCGAGATCGGCAAGCGCGCCGAGGACATCACGGCGGTCGTCAGCCGAAAGATCCGCGACAAGCTCGAGTGGCAGGGGAAGCTGCCGAAATCCGTGGAAGCCCTGCCAGCGCCCGCGGTCAAGCCCGACCGGCGGGAATGGCGGTGTCCGCCGATCGGCTGAGGGTGCCGTTGCGCGGGGCTGCCGTGGTGTCGGCAGGCCTGCTGCGGCTGTGTGACGTTCCGGACCGGGTGGCGTCTTCCGGCGCGCGGATTCGTCGGCGCGCGAGCGCATGACGGCGAGCGTCCCTTCGTCTGACCTCGATCGGAGCGATCGCGAGCGCACGCCAGGGCGACTCCGCCTTGCCGGGTACGCTGCCCTCGAGGCGCTCCGGCGCCGCGCCGCGCGCGCCGCGGACCTGGACCGGAATGCGGAGGCAGAGCGGGGCCCGGCCTGGACCCCGATCGTCCTGGGATTCCTGGCTTTTCTGCTGGCGGCGGGACTGGCCGGTCCGCTCAGCCCGGCGCTGACCAAGGTGCTCCTCGCGGTCGCGCTCGGCGCCGTGGTCGTCCCGGTGGCGCGGCGGGCGCGCAAGGCACCGTCGTGGGCCCGCGCTGCGCTGCTGTCCGTGCCCGCATGGCCGCTCCTGGCCGCCCACGTGACCTACGGCGACGCGACCGCGATCGATCTCCTGGCGGTCGTCGGCGGTCTGGCCGGAGCGGCGTGGCTGGGGCGCGCGACCGCGCTGGGTGGGACTCTCGCGCTCGGCGTCGACGCGGTCGCGCTCGCGGCGCTGGTGGTCGTCGGGATGCGCAACTGCCGCTCGTGTGGAGCGGGCTCGACGCCGTCGCCCTCGCCATCTCCCGGGGCGCGGGCAGCCTCAGCGGCACGCCGGTCGAGCTGGGGCCGACCTTTGCCGGCGTGTGGGTCGTGGTCCTCTACGCGGCGCTCGGCGCCGTCTTCGTCGCTGCCGGTGGCCGGCGGACCCTGGCGCCCGCGCTTCGCGCCGGCGCGTTGCTGGTCGTGACCCTTGCGCTCGTGGTCATCTATGCCGCGGCGTTGCCCTGGATCGAGGCCGGCCTGCGCACCACCGCACAGGCTCTCGTCATGCCGCCGACGGCCCATGTCTTCGATCCCGACCAGCCTCGCCAGCTGCGCCCGGGCACCCTCGCGTCGATCGGCAATGTCCTGCTGGTGCTGGCTCTGTGGCTGCCGGCGCGCTTTCTGCTCCGACCGGCGCCGCCGGCGCCGGCGGCAGGTGGTGGCCGACCCCTGGTCGCTGCCCTGGCCGTGCTGGCGATCGTGGTCGGGGCCGGCGGGCTCGGGACGCGGTCGGCGCTCGTGGCCCCGGCGGGTGCGACCATCGCGTTCTACGACGAGGGCACGCTCGACTTCTCCCGCCCGGAACGCGGCCGGTACGGCCTGAACCAGGTCGGCATGTTCGGCAGCGCGTCGCGCCTCCTGGAGCTCGCGGGCTACCAGATCGGCAAGGTCTCGCGCGCCGACCTGCCGGAGGCCCTGGAGGCGGTCGACGTCCTGGTCGTGATCAACCTTCGCCAGTCCTTCGACGATCGCGAGCGCGAGGCGATCTGGAGCTTCGTCCGCAAGGGGGGCGGGCTGCTCGTGATGGGCGATCACACCGACCTGTTCGGCCTCATGGAACCGCTCAATCAGCTGCTGGAGCCGATCGGCACGCGCTTCATCTTCGATTCCGCGTTCCCGTTGAGAAGCCACTGGCAGGACGCGATCGAGGTGCGGCCGCATCCGATCACCTCGGGCGTGGTCGATCCGCGCGATCTCCAGATCGGCACCGGTGGCTCGCTGGTGCTGGACGATCTGCGCGCGCGCCCGGTGGTGGTCGGCCGCTACGCGTTCAGCGATCTCGGCAACCGGCTCAACGACGGCCAGGGCGGGCTGCTTGGCGACTACCGCTACCAGGTCGGCGAACGCCTCGGCGACGTCGTCCTGGTGGCGACCGCCGAGGTCGGCGACGGTCGGGTGGTCGTGTTCGGTGACACCTCGTCCATCCAGATCCTGTCGGTCCCCCAGGCCCGCGCCTTCGTCGATCGGGTGTTCGCTTACCTCGCCGGCGGGTCCGAACGCCGACCCGCGGCTCTGAGCGCGACGTTGTGGGTCCTCCTTGGCGTCGGGGTCGTGGGCCTGATCTGGGTCCAGCGGCGAGGCTGGACCCGGCGGCCGGGCGCTCTGATCGTGCCGCTCGCGCTCGCGCTTCTGGCTGCTGAAGCCGCGCGTGATCTCCGGCCCCCGCCCGCACCGACGCCGTTGCGGCCGCCCGAGGCCGTGGCGCTGATCGACACCGGGCACGTGCCGTACGCTCCCTACGAGTTCTTCGTCGAGGGCTCGATCGGCGGCTTGTTCGCGTCGCTCTATCGAGCCGGATATCTGCCCGTTACCGGTGAGCTGAACGAGGATCTCGATCAGGTCGGGATGGTCGTGCTGTTCGCACCCTCCAAGGCGTACTCGGCGGCCGATCGGGATGGCCTCGCGCGGTTCCTCGAACGCGGTGGCACGCTCCTGATCGTCGCCGACGGGCGCCACCCCGAGCTGGTCGCGGCGCCGCTCGGGCTTTGTGGCATGGCGATCGACCCGTTGCCGCTCGGGCCAGCGACCGCGCCCTGGCACGACAAGGAGATCGAAATGGTCGACGCCTGGCCGATCCGGGCGATCGGGGACCATGCCGTGACCATCCACGCCGCCTGGAAAGGCTACGGCCTGATCGCGGAGACCCGACCCGGCAGGGGCAGGTGCCTCGCCGTGGGCGATCCGCGCTTCTTTCACGACCAGAACTTCGAGGGCGAGCGCCAGTTCCAGCCCGTGAACGTGGCGTTCGTCGACGCCCTGCTCGCGCGCGCAGCCGCGCCATGATCGGCGCTCGAACTTTCTACGTCGGCCTGCTCACCGCCGCGATCGGCTGGCAGATGGTGTTCGCCGAGACCATCCTCGACGCCACCACCTCCGGTTTCCTGCTGGTGCTGCTGGGCGCCCTGGTCTGCGCGCTCGCGGTGCGCGACATGACCCATGGGCAACGGCTGGCGGCGATCATCGGCGTGATCGTCCTTCAGTTCGTCGCCGGTCACGGATTTTCGGATCTGCTGGCGCGCTGGAAGGAGGTCCCGGGTCTGGCGACGCTGCTCGCAGGCCTGGTCGACCTCACGGGATTCGACGCCGCCGCCCTCGATGGCCGGGTCGTTTTCCATTCGGGGCAACTGCTGATCGACTACCGGCCGAGCCTCGCGCGCCTGGGAGCGTTTCCGTTGGCGCTGGTGTTCGCCGGGGCCGCGGCCGCCGTCGCTTTGCTGCCGGTACGGCGGCCGTGGCTGGTCCTCGGCGGGCTCGGCACCGGGCTGATCGGCGTTGCTCTGCTGCGCGGGCTCGTCATCCTGCTGGCGCGGCCGTTGCTGCCGGACCAGGGCCTGGACATCAGCCCCTGGTGGCTGCTCCTGACGCTCCTGCCCGCCGCCCTCGTGCTCCCGCGCCGTGGGGTGGCGCTGCTGCCGGCCGAAGACCCCGCGGAGCGCCGCTGGGCGCGCCCGCTGGCGGCGGCGGTCGCCGGGATCGCGCTCACATTCTGGATCGGGTGGGACGACCCCGGAGCGGCGAAATCCGGGCGGATCGTGTTCGACGACAGCCACGGGGCCTGGGAGCCGACCGACGTCGCGTTCGACACCAAGGGGTTCGGCCGGCGCTACTCCTACACCTACGGCAATTTCTACGACCTCTTGAGCTGGCACTACGACGTCCGGCGGCACCGGGAGGGGCCGATCACCGCAGCGGTGCTGAAGGATGCCGACGTGCTGATCGTCAAGACCCCGGTCAAGCCGATCCTGCCGGAAGAGATCCAGGCGATCGAGCGGTTCGTCAGCGACGGCGGCGGCCTGTTCCTGATCGGCGACCACACCAACCTGTTCGGCATGACGACCTTCATCAACGCGCTGGCCGGGCGTTTCGGCCTCGCCTTCCGCGCCGACGACACCTTCGATCTCGGCACCGAAAGCTTGACCCGGTGGCAGCGCCCGCTGTGGCTGCCGCACCCGATTGCCGCCCTGGTGCCGTCGTTTCAGTTCGAGACCTCGGCGACCATCGTGGCGCCGCTCGACGCCCGCGCGGTGATGGTCGGCTACGGCATGGGCGCCGAGCCCGCGGACTTCAACAACCCCGGCTTCTTCGGCAATATCCACATCGATCAGCGCGAGGACTTCGGGTTCTTCCTGCAGCACGTCGTGCTCGACCACGGCCGTGGGCGCGTGGCCGCCTTGAGCGACAGCACGCCGTTCTCGAACTTCTCGATCTTCTTTCCGGGCCGGCGCGAGCTGGCCCTGGCCACGGTCGAATGGCTGAACCACGAGGCGACGATCTGGCGCCACCTGCCGCTGGTGGCCGGCGTGGTCGCCGTGCTCTGCCTGATCCAGCTGCTCTTTGCGCACCGCCGGCGCGATGCGGCATCGGTGGTGGCGGCGCTGATCGCCGGCCTCGGGATCGGCAGCCTCATCCTGATCCGTGTCGCCCACGCCCTGACGCTGCCGCAGCCGATCCACGACGTGCGCACGGTGGTGTTCGACCTCGAGCTGTCCAAGGCCGAATTCCCGCCGGCGCTGGCTCTCGATCCGAAGTACCAGCTCGCCGGCTACGACACGTTCTTCGTCGCCAGCCAGCGGCTCGGCTACATGCCGGTGATGTCCGACGACCTCAAGCGCTCGCTCGAGACCGCGGACGTCCTTGTCCTCGTCGACCCGGGGCGGAGCTTCACGGCGGCAGAACGTCAGGCGGTGCTGCGCTTCGTCGCGGCCGGCGGCGGGCTGCTGGTGGTCGACGGGCTGGCCGACAAGGGTGCCGGCACGACCTCGATCCTCGAGCCGTTCGGTCTGTCGATCGGGCAGACCGCCCTGCCTGTCCCGGCAGAGCGCGTCACCCCGGCAGCAAACGGCGCCGCGCTCGTCTTCTACCGTCCCTTGCAGTACGTCGTCGGGGGCTTCCCGGTGCTCACCGACCAGGATGGCAATCCGATCTACTCGGAGGTCGAGTTCGGCGCGGGGCGGGTGGGCGTGCTCGCCGAGGGGGCCGCGGTGAGCCGCGCCGCGCTCGGCAACCGCTTTTACGACAACCCGACCGATCAGCAACAGGAGGCGTTCCGCACGACGTTCGTGATCTTGCGGAGCATGATGGGAGAGCGCGAGGCGCCATGAGCCCTCCCGTCGGACGTGCCGATCTGGCAGCATCGATCGGTGCGACCGCCCGGGCGGTTCCGGACCAGCTCCGAGCGCCTGTCGTCGCCTGCCGTCGGATCCGCCTCGCGCCGCTCATCCTATGGGTGGCCATCCTTGCGTCGGCGGCGTCTCGACCCGGTGCGGCCGTCCTGGCTCAGGTGCAGAGCGAGACCGACGCCGCGCTCGCCGGCGCGCAGGCCAGCGAGCCGGTGCCGCTGCCCGAGTTCGCAGTGATCACCGACGACGGCCGCAGGGTCGGGCCGGAGGCGTTCGGCCACCGGGTGATCCTGCTCAACTTTTGGGCGACGTGGTGTGGTCCATGTCGCGTCGAAATGCCGGCGCTCGACCGCCTGCAGGCGGCGCTCGGGGGCGAGCGGTTCGCGGTCGTCGCGGTGTCCGTCGACCGCACCGGCAAGCTGCCCGTCGACCGTTTCTATCGCGAACTCGCGCTCAAGCACCTTGACCGCTACTTCGATCCGCGCCGCAAGGCCGCCGACGCGCTCGGGATCGTGGGCCTGCCGACAACGATCCTGATCGACCCGACCGGACGCCAGATCGGTCGCCTGTATGGCGCGCTGGAGTGGGACAAGCCGGAGGTCGAGGCCTGGATCGAGAAGCTCAGCGTCGGCGAGGCCGATCACGAATGAATGACGGGCAAGTCTTCGAAGGTTGGGCATGCCGATCTTCGGGCTCGACCATATGCCGTCAACCAAGAGCCCACCATGGATGAGACGCAAAGGAGGATGAGATGCGGTTGATGCTGAAGTTCACGATTCCGGTCAAGAAGGGCAACGCGGCGGCCGCGGACGGCTCGCTCGGGGCGGCGATCGAGGCGCTGATCGAGCAGGTCGCGCCCGAGGCCGCCTACTTCACGCTCGAGCAGGGGAAGCGCGCGGGCATGGTCATCTTCGAGGAGAGCGACCAGGCACGGCTGGCGACGATCAATGAACCCATGTTCGCCAAGCTCGATGCCGCCATCGAGGTCATGCCGGTTCTCACGATCGAGGATCTGCGAAGAGGCCTCGGCGGCACTACGCCCTGAGGCTGCTGCCGATCGGTCAAGAGCTGGCTGTCCCAGGCGTGCCTGTAGCGAGCGCGTGCCTTGACTACAGTGAACGGCTCGGCAATGTTGCGCGCGCGTGCGCGGCTGGCGCGCCCTGAGACGAGCATGGTCATCTACCTCCCGATCGCCGAGATCTCGGTCAACCTGTTCGTGTTGCTCGGCCTCGGCGGCGTGGTCGGTTTCCTGTCGGGTGTGTTCGGCGTCGGCGGCGGCTTTCTGATGACGCCGTTCCTGATTTTTCTCGGCATTCCGCCGGCGGTCGCGGTCGGAACCCAGGGCAGCCAGATCCTGGCCTCGTCGTTGTCCGGGGTGATGGCGCACCTGCGCCGCGGCAACGTCGACCTGCGCATGGGCTCGGTGCTGGTCGCCGGCGGCCTGGTCGGCGCGGTGGTCGGCGTCTGGCTGTTCGGGCTGCTGCGCCGCCTCGGCCAGATCGACCTGTCGATCTCGCTCGCCTACGTCCTGTTCCTCGGCACGGTCGGCATCCTGATGCTGGCCGAATCGCTGCGCGCCTGGCTGCAGCTGCGCCGGCGCGGCGGCACCGGGTTCACGCGCCGGCACCGCCATGTCTGGCTGCACGGCCTGCCGTTCAAGGTCCGGTTCCATCGCTCGCGGCTCTACATCAGCGCGCTGATGCCGCTCGGCATCGGCGTCGTCGCCGGCATCCTGGTCGCGATCATGGGCGTCGGCGGCGGCTTTTTGATGGTGCCGGCGATGATCTATCTGATCGGCATGCCGACCCAGGTCGTGGTCGGCACGTCCTTGTTCCAGATCACCTTCGTCACCGCGGTGACCACCTTCCTGCACGCGGTCGACAACCAGACGGTCGACGTGATCCTGGCGCTGGCCCTGATCGTCGGCGGCGTGATCGGCGCCCAGCTCGGCTCGAGCGCCGGCGCCCGTCTGCGCGGCGAGCAGCTGCGCATCCTGCTGGCGGCGATCGTGCTCCTGGTCTGCGCCAAGCTCGGCTACGACCTGATCGTCAGGCCCGAGGATCTGTACTCGCTCGGCGCGCTCGGGCGCGACTGATGCGTCGCCTGGCGCCGGCTCTGATCATCGTCCTGATGCTGGCGGCGCTGCGGACCGATGCCCAGGCGGCCGACAACGAGCTGGTCGCCGACCTGTCCCAGCGGCTGATCGCGATCACCACCGCGTTCACCGGCACCGACGTGGTCCTGTTCGGCACCAGCGACGGCGACCACGACATCGCGGTCACGGTGCAGGGTCCGCGCGTCAGCCAGAACGTGCGGCGCAAGTCGCGGGTCGCCGGTATCTGGATCAACCGCGAGCGCCTCGCCTTCGACGAGGTGCCGAGCTACTACGCGGTCGCCAGCTCCGGCCCGCTCGACAAGATCGCGCTCCCCGACGTCCAGGCCCGGCTCGAGCTCGGCACCGACGAGCTGAAGCTCAAGCCGATCGATGCCGCCGGCCTCGACATCGGCGAGATCGCGACCTTTCAGGACGCGCTGGTGCGCAACAAGCAGCGCGAGGGCCTCTACAGCGTCAAGCCGGCGCCGGTCAACTTCGTCGGCCCGCGGCTGTTTCGCACCACCCTGCACTTCCCGGCCAACGTGCCGCCCGGCATCTACCAGGTCCAGGTGTTCGAGCTCCAGGACGGCCAGGTGACCGACGCCCAGCGCAGCGCGCTGGTGATCAGCAAGGTCGGGGTCGAGGCCGACGTGTTCGATTTCGCGCATCAGCAATCGGTGCTTTACGGCTTGATGGCCGTCGCTTTGTCCGCAACCATGGGCTGGCTGGCCGGGGTGATCTTTCGAAGAGGGTGAGCCATGGCTGAGGACCCTTTGGAGCCACCGTCGGCGCAACCGGAGCCGGCGCCCCCAGCGATGCCCGCGGCCGCGCGCGAGCGGGTCTTCCTGGTGGTCGTCGACGAGACCGCCGAGATGAAGAACGCGCTCCATTTCGCGATCCGCCGCGCCCGCAGCACCGACGGCCGGGTGGCGCTGCTCTACGTGATCGAGCCGGCCGAGTTCCAGCACTGGCTGGGGGTCGAGCGGGTGATGCAGGAGGAAGCGCGCCAGCAGGCCGAGCAGACCCTGCAGGCGCTCGCCGCCAAGGTCCAGGCCGAGACCGGCAAGCTGCCGATCCTGCACGTCCGCGAGGGCCGGCGCAACGAGGAGCTGCTGGCCCTGATCGAGGAGGACCCGAGCATCCAGCTGCTGGTGCTGGGCACCGCGATCGGCCGCGAGGGCCCGGGGCCCCTGGTCACCTACCTGGTCAGCCAGATGGGCAGCCAGATGCGCGTGCCGGTGACGCTGGTGCCGGGCCAGTTGACCCCGGAGGAGATCGACGAGGTCTCCTGAGCCGCCGATCGTCGATGCCGGCCGGTTGCCCCGACGATAGCTATTCGGCATTGGACGCGCCGACCAGGCTGTGCGATCCACGTCGGGCCCGGGCGCGCGCGCCGGTCGCGGCCGGACGGCGGCCGAGGATCTTGGCCTGCGCCCGATCAGCGCTTAAATATCAACGAACAATGGCCACTTTAGAAGCATAAACGGCACCGTTCTGGAGACCAACAATGACCTTCTTGCGGCCGCGTCTCGGCCGCCGGCGGCTGCTCTTCGTGACCGCCGGCCTAGCCCTGCTCTCCCTGTCTCCTCGATCCGTTTTCGCCGCGACCCCGGACGCCGGCGCCGAAGCGGTGGTCAGGGATCTGGCCGAGCGTTCCTGGCAGCTGCTGCATCGCGACGACCTCGATCAGCGCCAGCGGCTCGACCAGCTGACCCAGCTGATCACGTCCAAGACCGACGTGCCGTTGCTCAGCCGCCTGGTGCTCGGCCGCCATTGGCAGCAGTTGAGCGACGCTCAGCGGGCCGGCTACGAGGAGCTGTTCAGCACCGTCGTGATGCGCAACCTCGCCCGCCGTCTCGACCAGTACGCCAACGCTACCAACGGTCCGCTCGACCAGCATTTTCGCATCCTGGGCGAGCTGCCGGCGGGCAACGACGACGTCCTGGTCCGCACCAAGGTGCTGACCGATTCGGGCGATTCCCTGGACGTCGACTGGCGGCTGCGCTACCGCGACGGCCAGCCGGTGATCATCGACATGATCGTCGCCGGCGTCAGTCTGCTGGTCGCGCAGCGGTCCGAGTTCGCGGCGGTGATCGAGCGCAGCAGCATGGACGGCCTGCTGGCGGAGCTCCGGGCGCGCGCGCAATCTTCGGAATCGTGATCCGACCGGCGGGTTTGCGGCGGCCCGCCGCGTGAGCGCCGGTCCCGCTAGAGCTTGAGCACCGACGCCAGGTGCCTGGGCAGGTCGCGCACCGGCACGTGGGTCAGGTCCTTGTCGATCTCGGCCACCACCTTGGCCTTGACCAGGCCGGGCAGCAGCTCGCGCAGATCGCCGAGGGTCTTGGGCGCCGCCACCAGGATCAGCCGGTCGAAGCGGCCGCCGTACGCCGCCTCCTCGAGCCGCTCGGCGAGCTCGCGCGCGAATGCGAACTTGGCGTAGCGCTGGGGGTCGGTCGGCGGCGCCATCGCGTGGCGGCCGCCCAATCCGCTGCTATCGAAGCTGCGTCCCGGTCGGTCGCTCCCGATCTCTTTGCTCTGGGCCATGCTGCCCGTAAACTCCTCCTGCTCCAGGGCGGGCTTGAGGGGCTCGAAGGGCTTCGCCTGCGCCAGGAGGCGGGCCCTGGCCCCATCGGCAATGAGTACCCAGGTGGTGCTCGGCATCGATCGCTAACTCCGCAAAAGCCGATCCAGGCGGTATGATACCCTGGACCGTCGACCACTGTTTGCTGGCGGCGCGCGCCCGTGGACCCTACAACGGTTGTTGAGCGTTGGTCCATGGCCAGGCGATCCGGGTCGGCTCGGGATCGCGCGAGACGCGATTGCGAGCCGCACACTCCCCGGCGCGATGCTGGCCGCGCGTATCAACCCAGGCCAGAGGTTCGAGCATGCAGGTGCCTCTCCAGATCCGCTTTCACAACCTCGCCACCTCCGAGGCGATCGAGGCCCGGGTGCGCGATCGGGCGGCCCGGCTGGAGCGCTTCTTCGACGGCATCATCTCCTGTCGGGTGACGATCGAGGCGCCCCACAAGCAACCCCACCGCAGCACCGTCGGGATCACCATCGACATCGGCGTTGCGGGTAAAGAAATCGTGGTCAAGCGCGAAGAACGGCATCACGAGTTGCGCGACGACGCCTATCTGGTGATCGGGGTCGCCTTCGATGCCGCGGAACGCCAGCTCGAGCAGCACGCGCAGGTGATCCGGCGCGAGGTCAAGAGCCATGAGGGGCCGATCTACGCGCGGGTGGTCCGGCTCTACCCCGCGCAGAGCTACGGCCTGATCGAGACCCCGGGCGGGGTCGACGTCTATTTCCACCGCGTGGTGGTGGAGGACGACGCCTTCGACCAGCTCGAGGTCGGCAGCGAGGTGCTCTACTCGCTCGCCGAGGCGGAGGGCCCGATGGGTCCGCAGGCCAGCCGCGTCCGGCTGATGCGCGGCGGCCATCCGGTGCGCTGAGCGGACGACCGCTGCCTTCTTACCGTCACCGAACTGTCGTATAGTCCCCGTTCACGGACTCCTGGGCCCGCCGCCGCGGTGGGCCGGGCAGCTCCGACCAACAGCGCTGCGAGGGGACATCGAGATGAGCACGGCCCTTGTGCGGGCAACCGCAGTCAACCTGGCCGCGGCCGCGATGGTCGCGTGGTCGGCCGGATCGGTACCGGCGGCGGCCGAGGATCTGACCGTCTACACCGCGGTCGAGGCGGAGGACCTCAAGAAGTACGCCGAACGCTTCAACGAGGACCATCCGGACATCACGGTCAAGTGGGTGCGCGATTCGACCGGCATCGTGACCGCCAAGCTGCTGGCCGAGAAGGACAACCCGCAGGCCGACGTGATCTGGGGGCTGGCCGCGACTTCGCTGATGC
This sequence comes from uncultured Alphaproteobacteria bacterium, assembly GCA_963757395.1. Lineage (GTDB taxonomy): Bacteria > Pseudomonadota > Alphaproteobacteria > Geminicoccales > Geminicoccaceae > DATAOG01. The sequence goes on along the minus strand of CAVWRK010000010.1, from coordinate 484,805 downwards.
TGCTCAAGAACGAGGGCATGCTCGAGCCTTACGCGCCCGCGGGCCTGGACCGGCTCGACTCGAAGTTCCACGACACCGCCGAGCCGCCCGCCTGGGTCGGCATGGACGCCTGGGTCGCGGCGCTCTGCTTCAACACCGTCGAGGCCGAGAGCTCGGCCTGCCCAAGCCCGCCGGCTGGAAGGACCTGCTCAAGCCGGTCTACAAGGGCTACATCGCGATGCCCAACCCGAACTCCTCGGGCACCGGCTTCCTCGACGTCTCGAGCTGGCTGCAGCTGTTCGGCGAGGACGAGGGCTGGCAGTACATGGACGGGCTGCACGAGAACATCGCCGCCTACACCCATTCCGGCTCCAAGCCCTGCAAGCAGGCCGCCCAGGGCGAGGTCCCGATCGGCGTCTCGTTCGCCTTCCGCGCCGCCCGCCTCAAGGAGGAGGGCGCGCCGATCGACATCATCATCCCGGAGGAGGGCATCGGCTGGGACATGGAGGCGACCGCGATCGTCAAGGGCACCAAGAAGCTCGACGCGGCCAAGACCCTGGTCGACTGGTCGGTCTCCGAGAAGGCCAACCGGATGTACAACGAGGGCTACGCGGTGATCGCGATCCCGGAGCTGGCGCAGCCGGTCAAGAACTTTCCGGAGGACATCGCGATCAAGATGATCGCCAACGACTTTGACTGGGCGGCATCGAATCGCGAGCGCATCCTCGCCGAGTGGCAAAAGCGCTACGATTCCAAGTCCGAGCCGAAGAGCTAGGTCGTGCCGACGAGGGGGCCGGCAGGCGCCGCGCCGGGTGCGCTCGCGTTGCCGCCCCCTCCCGACCCTCAGCTCGCGGTCGCGGGGGCCTTGCAGGCGTCCGGCGGGGTCAGCACCACCCGGTCGATCGGCCCCTCCAGCACCTCGTCCAGCGGCCCCAGCAGCTGCCACCCGGCCGCCAGATCGCGCAGGCTCCGGACCGCCACGCGACCCGCGCGATCGAGGGCTGCGAGCAGCAGGCCCGCCGCCGGGTCGGCGACGATTGCGAGCGGCGTCGTGAAGTCCCCGTCGAGGCGCTCGCCGACGGCCGTCCTGCCCTCGCGGTGGAGGGTCAAAAGATGCAGCATCCCCTCGCCATCGCTCAGCGCGACCACCAGACGCCCATCGCCGTCGACGGCGGCGACGGCGCGCCCGCGGGTCCGCTCGGCGACGCGCTCAGCGTGCCCGCGCGAGCGTCCCGGCGGCGTCGAGCCGCGCGTGCCAGAGGCCGCCTTGCGGGTCGCTCGCGAGCAGATGGACCTCAGCCTTGCCGGCCTTCGACGGTCACCGGCAGCGTGTCTGTGGTCAGATCGAGCCTGTGCCAGCGCGGCGTCTCGCAGCGCAGGTCGGCGAGCCGCGCGAGGTGCAGCCGGCCGCCCTCGTCGAGGCCCGCGAGCAGCTGGCTGCCGTCGCTCAGCATCTGCACGAGCAGTTGCTCGAGCGGCGGCCCGGCCAGCTCCTGCCACCTGCCGCCGCCGCCGGACACCTGCCGGGCGAGCCCGCCCTCGGCCGCGATCGCGAGCGCGACCCGGCCCGTGCGCAGGCCGACGACGCCGGCCGCCCGCTCGTCGCGCACGAGCTTCATCTTGCTCCGCTGGAGCGCCTTCCAGGGCGACAGCGGACGCTGGCCCAGGGTGTCGAGCAGGTTGGTGATGATGTGACCGCTGCACGAGTACCACAGCGCGCCGCGGGCGCTCTTGAAGCTGAACGGCTGCGCCGATCGTTCGACGAAATTGGGCAGGTCGACGAACCCGAGCGCGTCGCTGGCGTCGACCGCGCTGTTGCTGAACGTGCCGGCCTGCGCGGGCATCCGGTCGGGTGGCAGCAGGCCGATCCCGGCGAAGCCTTGGAGGGTGAGAAAGTCTTCGAGCGTCGACGTCGTCGTCCTGACCGGCGACCAGGATGCCGAGCCGATCCGGCGCGCGGCTGATCGTCAGCAGGTTGTCGAAGGGATCGAATCGAAGTCGCCGCCGCTGTCGATGTCGCGCTCGCCGGTGACCTGCGGCGGGCCGAGGCGCGGGCCCTGCGCGATGGTGGCGTCGTAGACCGCGGCGCTGAAGCGGAGCTCGCCGGCCCCCGAGGTGTCGCTGTCGTCGATGACGTGGATGGTCTCGACGTTGCCGACGGTGTTGCGCCGCTTGGTCGCGAACTCGCCGCGGGCGCGCAGCTTGCCGGTCGCGGCGGGCTCGGGCGGCGAGCGCCGCGGCACCGAGATCCGGTACCAGAAGCGGTGCTCCTGCTCGAGACCGCCGACCAGCATATCGTGCAGGGACCGGGCATCGCCGAACAGCTCGATCTCGGTCCGCACCAGGTTCTCCTTCTCCATGTCGAGCGACAGCTCGCCATGCACCATGCGGAAGATCTCGACCGTGGCGAAGCTCGGCCACACGGTCTCGAAGCGGAACCGCGCCGCGGTCGCGCCGCGCTCGACCTCGACGTTGACGATCGCCTGGGCGATGTAGACATCAAACAAGACCTGGCCGATCCCGTGCCGGACCGTGGCCAGGCTTTCCTCCCCGAGCGGCATCTTGGTGCCTCCATGAACGACGCGGGCTGCGTCGTGGCGCTCAATCATGTAGTGCGTCCACCGGTTGCGGCATCACCCTTGGCGCGACGCGCCGCCGATCGGGGCGGGCCGTCCGCCGCGCCCTGCAGGTAGCCGGCGATGGGCAGGGAGGTACCAGACGTGGTGGCGACAACCGAGGCAGGTGCCCCTTATCTGCGAATCGAGGGCCTGACCAAGCGGTTCGGCGGCTTCACCGCGCTCGCCGACATCTCGCTCGAGATCTTCGAGCGCGAGTTCGTCTGCTTCCTCGGGCCGTCGGGCTGCGGCAAGACCACGCTCTTGCGCGCCATCGCCGGGCTCGACGTCCAGTCCAGCGGCCGCATCCTGCAGGCGGGCCGCGAGATCTCGGCCCTGCCGCCGGCCGAGCGCGACTTCGGCATCGTGTTCCAGTCCTACGCGCTGTTTCCCAACCTCACGGTCGCCAGGAACATCGCCTATGGCCTCGAGAGCCGGCGGGCGCGGCGGGCCGAGATCGATGCCCGGGTCGCCGAGCTGCTCGATCTGGTCGGGCTCGCCGACCAGGGCGACAAATATCCGGCCCAGCTCTCGGGCGGCCAGCAGCAGCGGGTGGCGCTCGCCCGGGCGCTGGCACCTTCGCCCGGCCTGCTGCTGCTCGACGAGCCGCTCTCGGCGCTCGATGCCAAGGTCCGCGCGCGGCTCCGACACGAGGTCCGGGGCCTCCAGCGCCGCCTCGGGGTGACCACGATCATGGTCACCCACGACCAGGAGGAGGCGCTGACCATGGCCGACCGGATCGTGGTCATGAACCAGGGGGTGATCGACCAGGTCGGCACACCGCTCGAGATCTACCGCGAGCCGGCGACCCGCTTCGTCGCCGACTTCATCGGCACGATGAATTTCCTGCCCGGCCGGGTCACGGGCCCGCGGCGGGTTGGCATCGCCGCGCTCGAGGTCAGCCTGCCCGAGCACCTCGAGCGCCTGGCGCCGGGCGCACCGGTGACGCTCGCGGTGCGGCCCGAGGATCTGATGGTCCAGGTCGCGCCCTCCGACCGGCCGAACACCTTCCGGGCCGAGGTCCGCGAGCTCGAGTTCCTGGGCTCGTTCGTGCGCGCCGATCTCGCGCTCGAGGGCCTGGCCGAGCATCGCTGCTGCGCCGACTTCTCGATCAACCTGGTGCGGAGTGAGGCGATCGAGGTCGGCCAGAGCCTGAACGTGACCCTGCCGGCGGCGCGGCTGCGCGTGTTCGAAGGCGGCCCGGATGGCTAGGGCCGCGACCATAGTACCGGCAACGCTTGGGACAGTCATACGGCCGAGGCTCGGGCGCGATGCGCTGTTGATGCGCCTCCTGATGGCGGTGATTGGTCTCTACTTGGTCATCACTCTCGTGCTGCCGCTTTATGCCATGCTCTCGAAGAGCTTTCGGGCCCATGACGGCAGCTTCATCGGCCTTGCCAACTATGCCCGTTACTTCGCGACGCCGGCGCTGTCGTATTCGATCTGGAACAGCCTGCATGTCGCCTTGATCACCACGGGCATTACGGTGCCGATGGCGTTCGTCTTCGCCTATGCGCTCACCCGCAGCTGCGTGCCGGCCAAGGGTCTCTTCAAGACCATTGCGCTGGTGCCAATCCTGGTGCCGTCGTTATTGCCCGGGATCGCGCTCGTCTACCTGTTCGGCAACCAGGGCATGATCAAGTGGGCGATGCTCGGCCACGACATCTACGGCCCGATCGGGATCGTGATCGCCGAGGTCTTCTTCACGCTGCCGCACGCGCTGATCATCGTGCTGACCGCGCTCTCGATCGCCGACGCCAGGCTCTACGAGGCGGCGCTGTCGCTGCGCGCGACCAAGCCCCGGATCTTCCTCTCGGTGACGCTCCCGGGCGTGCGCTACGGCCTGATCAGCGCCGCTTTCGTCGTGTTCACGCTCGCCTTCACCGACTTCGGCGCCCCCAAGGTGATCGGCGGCGGCTACGACGTGCTCGCAACCGACGTCTACAAGCAGGTGATCGGCCAGCAGAATTTCGAGATGGGCGCGGTCGTGAGCGTGGTCCTCTTGATCCCGGCCGCCTTCGCCTTCCTGGTCGACCGGATGATCCAAAAACGCCAGGTGGCACTCCTTTCCGCCCGCGCCGTGCCGCTCACGCCCCTGCCCAGCCGCCGCTTCGACCTCGTGATGCTGGGTTATCTTCTGTTGGTGAGCCTCTTCATCCTCGGCATCCTCGGCACCTGCCAATACGCTGCGCTGGTCAAGTTTTATCCCTACAACCTCGAGCTCGGCCTCAAGAACTACCGCTTCGACGTGATGGACGGCGGCGGCTGGACCTCCTACCACAACTCGATCCAGCTCGGCCTCTGGACCGCCCTGTTCGGCACCATCGTGATCTTCATCGGCGCCTATCTGGTCGAGAAGGCCAAAGGCTTCCGCGCCGGCCGCACCCTCTTCCAACTGTTCGCCATGTTGCCGATGGCGGTCCCGGGCCTCGTGCTCGGTCTCGCCTATATTTTCTTCTTCAATGCAAGACACAATCCTTTGAACGTGATCTATCACACGATGCCGATCCTGGTGATCGCGACCATTACCCACTTTTATACGGTCGCCCACCTGACCGCGGTCACTGCGCTCAAGCAGCTCGACCCGGAGTTCGAGGCGGTCTCGGCGTCCCTGAAGCAGCCGTTTTACCGAACATTCTGGCGGGTGACGGTGCCGGTCTGCCTGGTGCCGATCCTCGACATCTCGATCTACCTGTTCGTCAACGCGATGACCACGGTTTCCGCCGTCGTCTTTCTCTATGGTCCGGACACGACGCTCGCCTCGGTTGCGGTCTTGAACATGGACGATGCCGGCGACATCGCGCCCGCCGCGGCGATGGGCATGATGATTTTCTACACCAACGTCGCCGCGCGGCTGATCCACATGCTCGCCACCCGCGGCGTGCTCGCCCGCACCCAACGCTGGCGCCTCCGTTAGACTATGCCAGCGCCAAATGGCCTGCCCAACGGTCGCTCGGCTGCAGAGTTGATGCCTCGCCGGCGACAAAACTCGATGGACGCAAGGAAAGTTGCCGGCGCCGGAGAGGTGGAAAAACGCCGGCTCAGTGTCTGCAGATGATCTTTCGGGTGGCGCATTTTTCACTTTCGACTGGCGCATGAGTGGCGCATCGGTGACGCATGATTTATTCAAAGTGAGGACTCCTGGGGCAAGTCAAACGGAGCATCAACCGACCATTTATCCGCTTGATCCGAGCATCAATCTCGCTACGAAAGCATACCCACACTGATCGGGAACAGGCTGCAGTCATGGCCAAGTCTAATCCAAATGACCTGGATCGCCCGGCGGCCCAATCAGAAGAATTCGCGAGAGGGCCGCCGGCGCCGATGGAGGCGCGCCTCCATGCGTCACATGCGCCACATTCTGACGCATCCTCGCGCCGGGCCGGCGGACGCCGGAGAGCTTCAACCGCCGCCGAGGCTCTCCAGGTGGCCGCGCGCGATGCGCGTGTTCGGATGATCCGGCCCGAGGAAGCGCTCGAAGGTCGAAAACGCCCGCTCGCAGGCCGCCCTGGCGCCCGCCAGATCGCCCAGGGCCCGCAGCACAGAGCCCAGGTTGTTGACGTCTGATGGCGACCTTGGGGTGGTCGGGCCCGAAGCTCGCCTCGTCGATCCGGAGCGCCCGCTCGAAGGCCGCCCCGGCGCCCGCCAGATCGCCCAGGTCCTGCAGCACATTGCCCAGGTTGTTGACGCGGATGGCGACGTTGGGGTGGTCGGGCCCGAAGCTCGCCTCGTCGATCCGGAGCGCCCGCTCGTAGGCCGCCCTGGCGCCCGCCAGATCGCCCAGGTCTCGCAGCACCGAGCCCAGGTTGTTGACGTCGCGGGCGACGCTGGGGTGGCCCTGCCCGAAGCTCGCCTCGTCGATCCGGAGCGCCCGCTCGAAGGCCGCCCTGGCGCCCGCCAGATCGCCCAGGGTCTTCAGCACCGAGCCCAGGTTGTTGACGAGGAGCGCCACGTTGGGGTGCTCAGGCCCTAGCTGCTTCTCGAAAATGGCCAGCGCTCGCTCGTAGGACGCCCCGGCGCCTGCGAAGTCGGCCACCATACGCAAGTGATAGCCGAGGCTCGTTAAAGAGCCCGCCGGCGTGCTCGCTGCCCGTCTCGCCGCCTGTTCCGCCACGAACCGCAGCTGCGGCTGCCAGGCGAGCAGCGGCGCCGGATAGCCGGCCTGATTCAGCTCTTTCCGCTGCGGCCTGCACTGCTGCCTCGACCTCGCCACGATGGGTCTCGGCATCGCCGGCCTCGCTGCGCACGAACGCCGCCAGCAGCCGGTGCAGCACCAGGGCGCCGGCTTCCTGCTCCGAGATCAGCCCCAGCTCGCGCAGCCGCGCGAGTCCGTCCTCGAAGCGCAGGACCGCGGGCTCGTCCGTCGCAGCGACCCCGGCGCTGTCCCGAAGCAGTTCGCGCGGGATCGGCTTCGCCGGGCGCGAACCAGGCCGCCCGCGCGAGGGTCAGGAGCGCCATGGCGTCGATCGGGTCGGCCGGCTGCAGCCGGTCGTAGCTCAGCGCGAAGGTGCGCGCGACGTGGTGCTCGTGGCCGGTCGGGGAGGTGCCTGGAAGGGTGAGCGAGTGATGCTCGAGCAGGTCGGGGCGACGCAGGGCTTCGAGATAGGCCGCCGGCTGGCCGAAGGGCGCGTGCCGGTAGCGCGCGAGATAACTGCCCGCGAGATGCAGCGCGAGCGGCAGATCGCCGAGCTCGACGACGACGTTGTTGAGGAGGATCGTCCGGGGCCAGGTCCGGCCGGTGGCTGCGCAGCAGCGCCAGGCTTTCCGGTCGCTGCAGGACGCCGAGCGACAGCGCGTGGACGCCGAGGTGCAGGCTCCAGATTTCGCGGCGGCTGGTGACCAGGACGCGGCAGCCGCCCGCGCGCGGGCGCCAGCTCGCGAGCAGCGCCTCGTCCTCGCAGTTGTCGAACACGAGCAGGCGCGGCAGCGGATTTTGCCATTCGGCCGCGACCAGCTGGACCTGGTCGTTCAGAGACAGGGCGCCGAAGTCGTCCCTGAGCTTCATGGCGCCGGGACCGCCGCAGGTGGCGATCTCAGCCGGGACCGCCTCGGGATCGGCGAAGCTCAGCCAGAAGACCCCGCCCTGGAAATACTGTCCGTAGCGATGGACGAACTCGCTCGCGAGCTGGGTCTTGCCGATGCCGCCGAGGCCGGTCGCGGCAGCGATCTGGCCGACGGCGGCGGTCTCGCCGGCCTTGAGCGCCAGGGCGAGCGCCTTCAGATCCGCTTCGCGGCCGACGAAGAGCGCATTGCGGGCAAGCGGCATGTGCGAGCCCGCGGGTAAGGCCGCCGGTGCGGGGACAACGTCCAGCGGCATGGCCGCGAGGCGCGCCTCGGCCTGGGCCAGCCGGTCGTCGGCGACCGGCGCCGGCGGCGCCTGCTGGAAGCCTTCAGCCATCGCTGTGGATGGCAGCTTGCGCGCGAGGATCTTCCGCAGGTCGTTCTTCAGGCGCTCCTTCAGCTCGGCCGGCGTCGGATAGGCGTCGACATACCGCGGCGCGGCCTTGAGGATTTCGAGAAAAGCGTCCAGCCGCGCAAGCTGCTCCAGCTTCGCCGACCACTCGGGATCACGAGCAGACCAAAGGGGTACCTCGCTGCGCCGGTAGAGCAGCACGTCCGGGCCGGGGTTCGGGCCGAATGCGTCCTCCAGCTCATATTCGGTTCCGGAAAGGTAAGGGCTGCCGTCGGTTTTCTGGTATTTGTCGGCCGGCAGCGGCGATCCCATGCGCGCCCAGAAGATGCCGACCACCGCGTCGCATTGCGACGGCTTCGGCAAGCCGCGCTCGACCGCGGTTTGCGGATCGAACTGCGCGACCAGGGGCGTGCGGCCGTGGGGATCGTCCCAGCTCACCGCTTCGAGCTTGACCGCTTCGAACTGGGGCTCGCGCTGCAGCTCGGCGATCGCGTCGCGGGCGCAATGCCGCTCCTCGACGACGTCGCCCGGCGAGGACAGGAAAATTCGCAGGACCCGAACCGATGCCATCGCGCCACGATAGGTTTCAATCAGCCTCGTGGAGCATATTGCGGTTTCCGCGGGCCCATGCCAAGTGGCGAGACTTCGACCGCGCCCGGTGTCGGGCCATGGCCGCTACGAGATCGGTGATTTGTGGAGCCATGAAGGCCGTGCTTGACGAGGTGGTGACAAATATGTCACTGGACAGTCCGTGAGCCGGGATACCCGACCGATCTCATGGGTGAGGGCGGCCAGAAAGGCGTTCGATGGGTTTCCGGACGGCGCCAAGCTCGAAATCGAACGCGCGCTGACGGTTGCCGCCGAGGGCCGCAAGGCCGATATCGCCAAGCCGATGAAGGGCCTGGGTTCCGGCGTCTACGAGATCGCGCTTCGCTTTCGGACCGATGCCTATCGGGCGGTCTACGCGGTCCAGCTCGGCGACGACATCTGGGTCGTCCATGCCTTCCAGAAGAAGTCGAAGACGGGTGTCAAGACCGCCAAAGCGGACGTCGCCCTGATCAGGCAACGCATGACGTGGCTGAAGGAGATGCTGAGATGACGGACGAATTCGAGATTGTCCGCGGCAGCGGCAACGTGTTCCGTGATCTGGGACTTGCGAATGCCGACGTGGAGCAGGCGAAGTCGATCCTGGCGGCCAGGATCATCGGCATTCTGGACGACCGCGGCCTCTCGACCCGCAAGGCCGAAGCTCTGAGCGGCGTCGACCACAGCGAGTTCGCACGCATCCGCCGGGTGAAGCTCGACCGGTTCACGATCGACCGCCTGATGACGATCATCAACCGGCTCGACCACGACGTCGAGGTCGAGGTCACCGTGCACCCGCGCCAGGCCGCCGTGGAGGAAGCCCCGAGGTCTGGCTAGCCATCCAGGAGGGCTTCGGCCCGCGCTTCCTCGTCGAGCTGAGCCATCAGCTGGTCCATCGAGAAGTCTTCGGCAAGCCCGCTTTGGTCGCAGGAGTGCTCAGATCCCGACCCAGGGATCGACAAGCGCGATCCCGAGACCGGCGAAATGGCGGGTGTTGCGGGTTGCGAGGGTGGCGCGCCGGGTGGCGACGACGCCGGCGATCTGGACGTCGCGGATCTCGACCGGCCGGCCGCTCCGGCGCTGGCGGGCGGCGATCAGCGCCGCCTGGCGCGCGGCGCTCGGCTCGAACGGCAGGACCCGGCCCTCGAAGTCCTCCTCGAGTGCCTGCGTGAAGGCGTCCTCGAGCCGTCGCCGGCGGCGGCCGGGAGCCAGGAGCTCGAGGCCGAAGTGGACCTCGAACACGGTGATGGCAGTGGTCCAGACCTCCTCTGGCGGCTGGCGGTCGAGCCAGCCGACCACGACCGGGTCGACCTCCTGGCGCATCAGGGCCGAGATGACATTGGTGTCGAGGACGATCATCGGGGACGTCGGGGAAAACGATCATCGGGGAGTGGGGAAAACGATCAGGTCTCGAAGGTCGCCGGCCGGGCGGGCTCGCCGCGCAGCTCCGGCAGCTCGTCCGCAAGCCCGACGGCGGCGAAGCGCGCCCGCAGCCGGCTGCCGAGCGGTTGCCCGGGGACGTGCTCGTCGCTTACAGCGCTGCGGAGGATTTCCCTGACTTCCGCCTCGGTGCTGCGGCCGTGACGCCGCGCCCGCCGCTGGAGCCGTGCCTTGACCTCGTCCTCGAGATTGCGAACCACGAGCTGAGCCATCACGCCTCGCTTTCGATATCATGATATCGAACTCTGCCGAGTCCTGCAAGCCGCAGGCCTGACGCGTCTGGGCAAGGAGGGTTCGGACGGTATTGCGGATCGCTTGAGGTGGCAGCGGAATGGGGCTTTAGTGCATCGCAGGCCTGCAGGGAATGTGGAGAAAAAAATGGGTGCGCCGGCGCTGATCTTCGATCTCGATGGCACGCTGGTCGACAGCGTCTATCAGCATGTGCTGGCCTGGCACGAGGCGCTGCTGGAGGCAGGCGTCGAGCTTTCGGTCTGGCGGATTCACCGGCGGATCGGGATGAGCGGCGGGCTGTTCACGCGCGCGCTGTTGCGCGAGACCGGGCGGGAGCTCGACCAGGCGTTGCTCGCGCGCCTGCAGGAGCGGCATACGGTGGCCTACAAGGCGCGGATCGGCGATGTCCGGCCGCTGCCGGGGGCGCGGCGGCTGCTGGCGCGGCTGACCGAGCTCGGCTGCGCCTGGGCGATCGCGACCAGCGGCCGGATCGAGAGCGCCGGGCCGGCGATCGCGATGCTGGGGGTGCCGGAAGGCGTGCCGATCGTGACCCGCGATCTGGTGCCGCACGCCAAGCCCGATCCGGATCTGTTCCTGGAGGCGGTCCGGCAGCTCGGGTGTCCGGTCGAGCAGGCGGTGGTGGTCGGCGACAGCGTCTGGGACCTGCTCGCGGCCAGGCGCGCGCGGACGCTCGGGATCGGGGTGCTCTCGGGCGGCTATGGCAAGGACGAGCTGGAGCGGGCCGGCGCCTACCGGGTGTATGAGGACCCGGCCGATCTCCTGGTCCATCTGGACGAGGTCGGGGTCCGCTGAGCTTAAGGGAGAGCGGCCGTGGCCGAGGTTGCCAAGGTGGCGCTGTTCACCAACGAGTACCCGCCGAACGTCTATGGCGGGGCGGGGGTGCATGTCGAGTATCTGAGCCGGGCGCTGGCCAGGCGGGTCGCGGTCGAGGTGCGCTGCTTCGGCGAGCAGCGGAGCGATGCTCCGAACCTTGTGGTGCGCGGCTACCCCGCTTGGTCGGACAGTCGGGAAAACACCGACCCGCGGTTTGGCGGCGCGCTCGATGCGTTGCACCGGTCGCTCGCGATGGCCAAGGACCGGCTCGATGCCGACGTCGTCCACTGCCACACCTGGTACACCGACATGGGCGGGCTGCTCGCCGGCAAGCTCTGGGGCGTGCCCTATGTGCTCAGCATCCATTCGCTGGAGCCGCTCCGGCCCTGGAAGGTCGAGCAGCTCGGCAACGGCTATCATCTCAGCAGCTGGATGGAGCGGACCGCGATCGAGCAGGCCGATGCGATCATCGCGGTCTCGAAGGAGACGCGGGACGACGTGCTGCGGCTGTTCGAGGTCGAGCCGGAGAAGGTGCACGTGATCCACAACGGCATCGATCCGCAGGAGTACCGGCCGACCGGGGCGAGCGATGCGCTCGTCCGCCAGGGGATCGACCCGGCCCGGCCCTACGTCCTGTTCGTCGGCCGGATCACGCGCCAGAAGGGGATCATCCACCTGGTCGATGCGCTGCCCGCGATCGACCCGGGCCTGCAGGTCGTGCTCGCGGCCGGCGCCCCCGATACGCCCGAGATCGGCCGCGAGATGGCAGCCCGGGTCGCCGAGGTCAGCGCTCTGCGGCCGGGCGTGATCTGGATCCGCGAGATGCTGCCGCGCGCCGATGTGATCCAGCTCTACGAGCACGCGGCGGTCTTCTGCTGCCCGTCCGTGTATGAGCCGTTCGGGATCATCAACCTCGAGGCCATGGCCTGCGAGACCGCGGTGGTCGCCTCGCGGGTCGGCGGCATCCCGGAGGTCGTGGTGCCGGGCGAGACCGGCCTCCTGGTCGATCTGGCGCTCAGGCCCGGGACCTTCGAGCCGGCCGACCCCGCGGCCTTCTCCGCCGGTCTCGCGGCCGCGATCAACCAGCTCGCCCGCGACCCCGGGCAGCGCACGGCGATGGGCAAGAAGGGGCGCCAGCGGGTGCTCGACCACTTCAGCTGGGATGCGATCGCCGAGACCACCCTCAGCCTCTACAATACGCTCCGATGACCGGCCGCTGATCCGCGCCGCCTTGGCGCCCGCCGCAAAGGACCGCTTCATGCCCGTTCGCATCGTCGCCACGGCGCCCATCTCGGGCCAGCGCCCCGGCACCTCCGGCCTGCGCAAGAAGGTGTCGGTGTTCCAGGAGCCGCATTATCTGGAAAACTTCGTCCAGGCGGTGTTTGCCAGCCTCGAGGGTTTTCGGGGGCAGACGCTGGTGGTCGGGGGCGATGGCCGCTTCCACAACCGGGAAGCCGTCCAGACCATCCTCAAGATGGCCGCGGCCAACGGCTTCGGGCGGATGCTGGTCGGTCGCGGCGGGCTGCTCTCGACGCCGGCGGCCTCGGCCGTGATCCGCAAGCACAAGGCGTTCGGCGGCATCATCCTCTCGGCCAGCCACAATCCCGGCGGCCCGGACGGCGATTTCGGCATCAAATACAATGTCACCAACGGCGGCCCGGCGCCTGAGGCGGTGACCGAGGCGATCTACCGGCGCACCCTCGACATCCATGAATATCGCACGCTCGATCTGCCCGACCTGGCGTTGGATCAGGTGGGAAAAACGGGGCTTGGCGAGAGCCTGGTCGAGGTGATCGATCCGGTCGCCGATTACCAGGAGCTGATGGCGAGCCTGTTCGACTTCGAGCGCATCCGGGCGCTGTTCCGAGAGCGGCTTTCGGATCTGCTTCGATGCGCATGTCGCGCGATCACCGGCCCCTATGCCAAGGCGATCCTGGAAGAGACGCTCGGCGCCGCGCCGCAGGCTCGGTGATCAACGGCGAGCCGCTGCCCGACTTCGGCGGCCACCATCCCGATCCGAACCCGGCGCACGCCAAGGAGCTGATCGGGCTGATGATGGGCGCGGGCGCGCCGGACTTCGGCGCCGCCTCGGACGGCGATGGCGATCGCAACCTGATCGTGGGCCGCGGCATCTACGTCACCCCTTCGGACAGCCTCGCGATCCTCGCCGCCAACGCCCATCTGGCACCGGGCTATGCCAGCGGCCTTGCCGGCATCGCGCGCTCGATGCCGACCTCGCAGGCGGCCGACCGGGTCGCGGAGGCGTTGGGCATCCCCTGCTACGAGACCCCCACGGGCTGGAAGTTCTTCGGCAACCTGCTCGATGCCGGGCTCGCGACCCTTTGCGGGGAAGAAAGCTTCGGCACCGGCTCCAACCACGTGCGCGAGAAGGACGGCCTCTGGGCGGTCCTGCTGTGGCTCGACATCCTGGCTGCCCGGCGCCAATCCGTGGCCGAGATCGTCCGCGAGCACTGGGCGCGCTACGGCCGCAACTACTACTCGCGCCACGACTACGAAGAGGTCGACGCGGCCGCCGCCGCCGGTCTGATGGACGACCTGCGCGCGCGCCTGCCGGAATTGCCCGGGCAGCGCCTCGGCGACCTCGTGGTCCAGCGTGCCGACGACTTCAGCTACACCGATCCCGTCGACGGCTCGGTGAGCACGAAACAGGGCATCCGGCTGCTGTTCGCGGGCGGCGCCCGGATCGTCTATCGCCTGTCCGGCACCGGCACGGCGGGCGCCACTCTGCGGATCTATCTCGAGCGCTTCGAGCCCGATCCGACCCGCCACGACCAAGACCCGCAGACAGCGCTCCGCCCGCTGATCGAGCTCGCCGACCAGCTCGCCGGCATCGCGACCCGCACCGGCCGCCCTGCGCCCTCGGTCATCACCTGAGGGCCAATCCAAGGGCGGGCATGTTCCGACGCGATGTGAATTTGTCTTTCTGCATGACCAGATGATTGTTTGAAATCGAGGAGGGTAACGACGCCATGTCGGTCGTGAAGCTGCTGCGCGCCGGCCAGATCACGCTGCCGGCCGAGATCCGCAGGGCGCTCGAGCTCGGTGAGGGCGACTACCTCGAGGCCGAGGTGGTGGCTGGCGCCGTCGCCCAAGACCCCCGTCGATCGGGGGCAGGCCTGGGAGCGGCTCATGCACATCATCGAGCGGCCCAAATGGCGAGGCGCCGGCGCGGAACCCGGCGAGGATGAGCTGATGGACGAGGTGGTTGAGGACATCCACGCCATGCGCAGCGAGCATGAAAGCGGTTCTCGATAGCTCGCCGAGCGGCACCCCTGCCACGCTCCTTGCCCGCGCCCGGGAACGCGGGGGCTGACGCCTTATCACGCTCGGCGTTGCCGGCACGCGTGTTCAAATGTCGAAGCTCGGTTCCCGACCTTCCCATGTCCCGCAATCTTGGACATTCCGTGAGCAGCGAAGAGCTACTGGACAAAGCCGCCGACATAATGCGAGGACGTGGGCGGACTGTCTGTCTCAAGCTCGGTGTGAGCCCGACCGAGCGGGCGGAGCTCTTCCTGACGACGCGGTGTTCGGACTCTATGCCGACGGCCGTCGCCGGCGTCAGGCATTGCACGTCTTCCGGGACTACATGCAGCGCGGACACCCCACTGGCACGCCATCCTTCCGGACGGAATCCCTGAAGGCGAGCGGCGCTCGCGAATCGGCCGGATTGCCGCCCAGTGAGCCGGGGTCTCGTCCCGTTCGGGCAAGGCGACACAGCTCCTTGCGGCTTGGGCTGACAGCCTCCCTTGCGATCGCGGTCGACGCCGGAGGGGCCAGGAGGAGAGAGAAGCGAAGCCGCCTATGAGACGCAACAGCCGATGCGGCGAAGATCCGGGGAGCTGCGGAAAAACGCGGCGCCGGCTATTGCGGAAGGCGTCTTGGGACCCCATATGCGGTTACGTCCCCAGCAATAGCAAACCAATCCAAGTGGACCTCAAGGGAATGCCGAGATGCCGGGAACGGCGCTCGGTCGGGGGTTTGCGCTGTGTCGGGGGCGTTGCCAAGATGTTTTCGGAATCAGCAACACCATGAGCTCTAATCTGCTTACCGCCTTTCCGGGCACCGATCTCGAGCGCTACCTCAAGGAGGTGGCGCGCCATCCGCTGCTCGACGTCGACGCCGAGCGCGACCTCGCCGAGCGCTGGCGCGACCGGCGCGACGACGACGCCGCGCGCCAGCTGGTCGGCAGCCATCTCCGCCTGGTGGTCAAGATCGCCCGCGGCTTCCGGGGCTACGGCCTGCCGTTCAACGACCTGATCGCCGAGGGCAACGTCGGCCTGGTGCAGGCGCTCGCCAAATATGATCCGGACCGCGGCTTCCGGTTCGCGACCTACGCTATGTGGTGGATCCGGGCGGCGATCCAGGAGTACGTCCTGCACAATCGCTCGCTGGTCAAGATGGGCACCACGGCGGCCCAGAAGAAGCTCTTTTTCAATTTGCGCCGTTTGAAGAGCCGGCTGGGCGAGGTCGGCGACGGCGATCTGCCGCCGGATGCGGTGGTCAAGATCGCGAAGGAGCTCGGGGTCACCGAGGACGACGTGGTCCAGATGAACCGGCGGCTCGCGGCGAGCGACCATTCGCTGGCGACGCCGGTGTCGAGCGAGGGCGACCGCGAGTGGCAGGACACGCTGGTGTCCGAGGACGAGGGCCAGGAGAGCCTGATCGCGGAGGCGAGCGAGCTCGCCTGGCGGCGCGGCCTGCTCGCCGAGGGCATGCAGGTGCTGAACGCGCGCGAGCGCCACATCCTGGCCGAGCGCCGGCTCAAGGACCAGCCCAAGACGCTCGAGGACCTGAGCCAGATCTACGGCGTGTCGCGCGAGCGCGTCCGCCAGATCGAGGCGCGCGCGTTCGAGAAGCTGCGCCACGCGATGCTCGAGGTCGCGGCCAACCGGAGCAGCGCGCTCGCCGCCTAGCGCCAGGCGCTGCCGCTCTCGACACTTGCTTGCCGGTCCGGGGGCCGGTCCAGGGCCGGTCCGGGCGTTGATCTCGGGCCGGCCGCCGCCATATGATCGGCCAGGCAGGCACCAGAACCGGCGGGAGCATGATGGAGCAGGCAGCGACCATTGCCGATGAGCAGGCGCTGATCGCGGACGACTTCGAGCTGTTCGACGACTGGCGGGACAAGATCGAGTACATCCTCGATCTCGGCCGCAAGCTCGAGCCGTTACCGGCTGCGGACTATGCCGAGCGCAACAAGGTCAGGGGCTGCCAGTCGCAGGTCTGGATGGTGGCCGAGCTCGATCCGGCGAGCGGGCGCATGCGCATCGGCGCCGACTCCGATGCCTTCATCGTCAAAGGCCTGATCGCGCTCCTGCTGCGGCTCTATGCCAACCGCGCGCCGCAGGAGATCCTGGACAACCCGCCCGAGCTGTTCGAGCGGATCGGGCTCGGCGCCCATCTCAGCCCGACCCGGGCCAATGGCCTGCACGCGATGCTCGCGCGCATCCGCCAGCTGGCGACCGGCTTCGTCCACGGCGCCCCGGTCGCGGCGGCGGCAAGCTAGCGCCTGCGGGCGCTCAGCGTGGCGGACAGGCCGGGTCGGCGAGCATCAGCTGGCCGGCGAGCGTGATTTCGGCGCCGCCGTTGGCGCCGGCCGTCGGCGGCTGGCCGTCGGTGCCCTCGAACTTGGCGACCCGATCGGCCGTGGCCGGACGATCGGCCTTGGCCTCGACCAGGTCGCACTTGAGCTCCCGGATCTGGTCCTGGGCGAGGGTAAGCTCGTGGCGGAGCTCGGTGGCCTCGTCGGCGCGCACCTGGGCGAGGGTGTGGGCGCGGTCGCGGGCGGCTTTGGCGTCCGCGAGCTCGGCCACCAGGTCGGGCGCCGCCTCGGCCTGCCGACCGGCCCCCGGCGTGGGCTGGGCTTCCTCGACCGTGGTCCGCAAGGTCTTGGTGATGCTCTCCAGCCGGGCCAGCTCGCGGCCCTGCTCGATGACCTCCAGATGCTTGGCGACGGTGGCGTAGGAGGCGAGGCCGAGCCACAGCACGATCACCCCGAGGCCGATCGCGACCGAGATCTGCAACGAGCGCGAGAGCGCGACGTAGCGACTGCTGAGGCCGCTGCGGACGTAGACCTGACGGGCGGCAAACAGCTCCTGCAGCACCGGCGTGGAACGACGACCCTGAGGCATGAGCGGGCTCCGGCGACCAGCGTGGTTGCACCTGAGGGCGCTGCGCCCCCGGGCGGGTTGCTTGTCAGACGGCGCTTGGTGGATGCCGTAGACGACACCGCCGTGGCCTTGGTTGGCCTTATTTGCCCACCGATTGCAGAGGAACCGCGCGTCCGTCAACTCCTAAGTTGGATGAACCGGCTGAATAATCCAACAGGTAGATTTTAATTAGCGAGGGAGTTCTATTTACAGTTCTTATTTCGCGGGCCACGATCCGGCTTGCCGTCGACGCCGACAGATGCTCGGATGCACGAGTGACGATCTTGGCGGGATGAGCGCAGCCATGCCTGGACATCTGCTCGACGAAAGCGCCAGGGGCGTGTTCGTGATCGCCGCGACACCGTTTACCGACCAGGGCGCGCTCGATCTGAAAAGCCTGGAGCGGCTGATCGGCTTCTACATCGACGCCGGCGTCCACGGCATCACGATCCTCGGCATGATGGGCGAGGCGCCAAAGCTCACCTACGACGAGGCCCGCCTGGTGATCCAGGCGACGCTCCGCCAGGTCGCGGGCGAGGTGCCGGTGGTGGTCGGCGTCAGCAGCCCCGGGCTCGCGACCCTCGCGGCGCTGGCCAGCGATGCCATGTCGCTGGGGGCTGCCGCGGTCATGGCGGCGCCGCCCGCCGGGCTCGCGACCGACGAGCAGATCGAGGGCTACCTGCACCAGCTCTGCCAGGCGATCGGCGAGGACGTGCCGCTGGTGCTCCAGGACTATCCGCAGGCGACCGGGGTCCATCTCTCGGTCGGCCTGCTCGGCCGCCTGATCGACGATCTGCGCCAGATCAAGGTCCTCAAGCACGAGGACTGCCCGGGGCTCGGCAAGCTCTCGCGGATCCGCGCCGACGCCGAGCGCGACGGCCGCCGCCGGATCGCGATCCTGATCGGCAACGGCGCGCTCTACTACCCGCTCGAGCTCGCGCGCGGCGCCGACGGCGCGATGACCGGCTTTGCCTACCCCGAGCTGCTGGTCGAGGTTTTCGAGCGTTTCGCGGCCGGCCGCATCGACGACGCCTTCGACCTCTACGACGCGTATCTCCCACTGATCCGCTACGAGCAGCAACCCGGCATCGGGCTCGCGATCCGCAAGGCGATCCTGCACCGCCGCGGCGTGATCGCGAGCCCGCTGCTGCGGCCGCCGGGCGCCCGGCTCGATGGCCAGGACCTGGCCGAGCTCGACCAGCTGCTGGCGCGGCTCGAGCGCCGGGTCGCGGCCGGGCTTTGAGACCGTGCGCACCGGGGTGCATGCGTTGCGCGCTTGCGCCGACCGGCCCGCCGGCCGCTTAGTGGTTGGGTAAGGTAAGCCGATCTTAACCAGATCGATCTTAGGGTTAGCGCCGATCGGCGAGGTCGGCGAGCAGCCGCCGCAACGGCAGACAGGGGCGATGCGATGAACCTGATCCGTCCCAACGGCTTGATCGAGCGGCTGACCCTGCCGCGGCGTCAGGTCGAGATCGAGGGCTATGGCCGCACCCAGCCGGGGCCGGCGACGCCTGAGACCCTGCGTCTCGCGGCCCGCCAGGAGCGGCGCCGGCAGCCGCGGCGCAAGCCCGACCCGCTGCGCGGCCGGCTGGTCGACCTCACGGCCTGACCCCCGCACCCGCCCGACCCCTTTGTCCCGGTCCTGGCAGCCGGCCTCGGGTGCCCCTGATCGCTGAGCGCCCGAGCGGGCGCGCGATCGCCCCGATCGCGATGATGATCGGCCTTGCCGGCAGCCGCGCCGCGAGCGAGCGCCTCGGCCGTCCAGGCGCGCTCCGCCCCGAGCGGCCACAGCCGGAACCCGCCCGGTCACGACCCGGGACGACGGCGACCAAGCCGGCGACCGATGACCTCGCGCTGCCGAGCCTGGCGCGCGCCCACTTCCTGATCCACCAGCTGCTCGCCGAGGCGCCGGAGCTGGCCGCGGCGACGCCCAGCCGGCCGCGGACGCTCGCCGCCTATCAGGCGCAGCTGGCGCACCGCATCCACTATTCCGGCCCGGTCGCCGCCATCGATCTCCGGGTCTGATCGTCAAGCCGCGTGCGGCGGCGTCTTGGCGGCGCGCGCCGGCGTCCGGCTGCCGCTCGGCAGCGCGCGGGCCAGGAATCCGAGGCCGAGCAGGGCTGCGACCACCGAGGCCGCGAGCACGCCGATCTTGGCCTGGTCCAGCTCCGGGCTCAGGCCGAACGCCAGATTGGCGATGAACAGCGACATCGTGAAGCCGATCCCGGCGAGCAGGCCGATCCCGACCACGCCCGGCCAGCTGACGCCGTCGGGCAGCCGGGTGAGCCCGCTCCTGACCGCGAGCCAGGCGCAGCCCGCGACCCCGATCGGCTTGCCGAGCAGCAGGCCGAGACCGGCGCCGACCGAGACCATGCCGATCAGCCCGGCGGGGTTGCCGCCGAGCGGGACGCCGGCGTTGCAGAAGGCGAAGACCGGCATGACCACGAAGGCGACGAACGGGGCGAGCATGTGCTCGATGCTGTGCAGCGGGCTGTGCGCCCGGGCGAGCACGCCTTCCAGATGCTCGATCACGACCTCGACCTGCTCGAAGGCCACGCCCTGCCCGGTCAGCGGCCGGAGCTCCTGCTGCAACTGCTCGGTGGACAGCCGATGCCGGAGCGGCACCGCGAGCGCCAAAAGGACGCCCGCGATGGTCGCGTGGATGCCGGATTGCAGCATGCAGTACCAGAGCACCAGGCCGAGCAGCGCGAAGCCGAGCGGTCTGGCACCGCCGAAGCTGCCATAGGCGAGCGCCGCGCCGAACACCAGGAACGCGAGCAGCAGCGCGCCGCCGCTCAGCTGATCGGTGTAGAACAGCGCGATCACCAGCACCGCGCCCAGGTCGTCGACGATCGCCAGCGCCAGAAGGAAGACCTTGAGCGCCGGGCTGACGCGGTCGCCGAGCAGCGCCAGCACGCCGAGCGCGAACGCGATGTCGGTCGCCATCGGCACGCCCCAGCCGCGCAGGCCCGGCTGGCCGAGATTGA
Source organism: uncultured Alphaproteobacteria bacterium (assembly GCA_963757395.1). Classification (GTDB taxonomy): domain Bacteria; phylum Pseudomonadota; class Alphaproteobacteria; order Geminicoccales; family Geminicoccaceae; genus DATAOG01. Next base: position 464,554 of record CAVWRK010000010.1, on the reverse strand, counting down.
AGGCGACATAGATCAGGGCCGGCACGACCATGCCGCCGAGCGCGCCGGCGATCGGCAGCGCCGCCCGCCGCCAGCCGGCCAGCTCGCCGATCAGGACCTCGCGCTTGATCTCGAGCCCGATCAGGAAGAAGAAGATCGCCATCAGCAGGTCGTTGACCCAGTGGCCGACCGACTCGTCGAGGTGCCAGCCGGCGAGCCCGACCCCGAGCTTGACCTCGAGCAGCGCGAAGTAGCTGCTGGCCCAGGGCGAGTTGGCCCAGGCGAACGCGAGCAGCGCCGCAGCGATCAGGAGCACGCCGCTGGCGCTCTCGGTCCTGATCAGCGCCTGCGCCGGGCTCAGCAGCCGGTCGACCACCGAGCGCGTCGCTGGCGGCTTGCGCGTGGTTTTCCTGGCCATGGCGCCGATTCTCCCCTTCCCGACCGATCCCGGACCGCCTCAGTAGCCGAGCGCGAGGCCGTCCTTGCGCGGATCGGAGCCGCCGAGCAGCACGCCGCGCTCGTGGTCGATCATGATGATCTGGCCGCCGCCGAGCGCCTTGCCGCTGGCCACGACCTTGTGGCCGCGCCTGGCCAGCGCCTGGGCGGTCGCCGCCGGCACCCCGGTCTCGACCTGCAGCTCGCCGCCATAGGCGAAGCTGCGCGGCCCGTCGAGCGCGGTCTGCGGATCCTGCCCGTATTCCATCAGGCTGGTCAGGATCTGGACGTGGCCGACCGGCTGGTAGTGGCCGCCCATGACCCCGAAGGCGAGCGCCGGCCGGCCGGCCCGCATCGCGAGGCCGGGGATGATCGTGTGCAGCGGCCGCTTGCCCGGCGCGATCGCGTTCGGATGGTCCGGATCGAGCGCGAACGACTTGCCGCGATCGTGGAACAGGACGCCGGTCTCGGGGCAGACCAGGCCGCTGCCGAAGCTGTCGAACACCGAGTTGATGAAGGAGACGACGTTGCGGTCGCGGTCGACCACGGTCAGGTAGACCGTGTCGGCGTGGGCGACCACAGGCCGCGGCGGCAGCGCTGTCTGCGCCCGCTCGGGATCGATCAGCCGCCTGAGCCCGGCGGCGTAGTCCTCGTCGAGCAGGCGGCCGACCGGGACCTCGGCCTGGCGCGGGTCGGCGAGCCAGGCGTCGCGGTCGCGAAAGGCGAGCCGGGTCGCCTCGGCCTGCAGGTGCAGGCGCTCGGGCCCGTTCGGGTCGAGCCCGCCGAGCGCGAAGCCTTTGAGGATGTTGAGCAGCAGCAGCGCGATCACGCCCTGGCCGTTGGGCGGGCACTCGTAGATCTCGAGGTCGCGGTAGCACGTGCTGATCGGCTGCACGAACTCCCCGGCCGCGGCCCTGAAATCGCCGAGGCTGTGCAGGCCGCCTTCCTGATTGAGGAAGGCGACCATGCGCTCCGCGAGCTCGCCCCGATAAAAGGCATCGGGCCCCTCGGCCGCGATCCGCTTCAGCGTGCCCGCGAGTGCCGGCAGGCGGACCTTCTGGCCGGCGACCGGGGCATGGTCGTCGGGCAGATAGAAGACCCGGCCGGCGGCGCTGCGCAGCAGGCGCTGGCCGCTGCGCGCCCAGTCGTAGGCGACCCGCGGCGTCACCAGGAAGCCCTGCTCGGCATGGTCGATCGCGGGCTGCAGGAGCTCGTCCAGGCCCTTGCTGCCATGGGCCTCGAGCAGCCGGGCCCAGGCATCGACCGCACCCGGCACGGTGACCGCGTGGACGCTGCCCTCGAGCTCGGCGACGCCCTGCTCCAGCAGGCGCTCGACCGTGGCCGCCTGCGGCGCCCGGCCCGAGCCGTTGAACGCCACCACGCCGCCCGCGGCCGGCGCCAGGAGCACGAAGCAGTCGCCGCCGATGCCGGTCATCGCCGGCTCGACCACGCCTTGCACGGCGACCGCGGCGACCGCGGCGTCGACGGCGTTGCCGCCGGCGCGCAGCACGTCGAGCGCGGCGAGCGTCGCCAGCGGGTGCGAGGTCGCCGCCATGCCGCGCTCGCCATAGGCGAGCGATCGTCCCGGCAACGCGAAGTCACGCATGCCCAGGTCTCCTTAATCTCGAGAGAAAGTCGTGCATCCTTGTACCGCACCGGCAGGATTTGGGCAAAACCCCTCGATTTCGGGCTTTGCAGGGCCCGCCCAGGAACTACTATCCCGAAGAGAGCGTTTGCGATTGGCCGCCGGCCGCCACCGATCGGCGCCGATCCGCGGGATCATCTGAGGAGCGAAGGCAACAGCGAGACCCCGAGGAGACAGCCGATGCGCGATCTCGAGCTGATGGTCAAAGACTACCGCCTGACGACCGCGGAAATCCTCTACCACCTGCCGGACCATCCGAGCCTTCTGCAGACCTACATCTGGCAGAATCTCGACCTCGCGCCGAAGTTTCCGATCCTGCACAAGTTCCTGGCGTTCTGGGAGAGCTCGCTCGACGGCCGCCTGCACAGCGTCAAGGTCGCGAGCGCCGAGCTGATCCAGCCGAGCCGCTTCCGCTACGCCCGCGCCCTGATGCGCCTGCACTGAGGCGCGCGCGGGCGTCCGAGCGCCGCGTTACGCGAGCGCGGCGGCGAGAGGCACCTTCCCCGTCGGGATAGCGACGAGAGCGCGCGGTCGCCCGGTCGTCAATGGACCCAGGCATCCGACTTCGCGTTTGCGCGTGGCGCTTCGAGGACGCGGGCGCAAGCCGGATTGCGGACAGAACGGCCGCCTGACCAGGCGGCACCCGCAGGAGCGCGGGTGCCCTGCCCCGTAGCGGGTGCTTGGCGGGCGGCCGCCGACGCCCCGCTCGGTTGGTGGCTGGCGTGCATGACGAACGTGCATGGCGCGTACAAAGCGCTTGCATGCAGTGCTGTGGCTGGGTATTTTCAACTTATCGCGTATGGGGATTTTGCAATGAACCAACTGCGGGAGGTACAATGATGATTTGCACCGACAGGTTGAACGCAAAACTTACAGCGACGGCAATTGTCATTTTCTCCACCGCTTGCTCTCTATCGTCCCCTGCATCTCGGGCTGCGGACGCAAAGTCGTCGGTGGAAGCGCTTGCCGCACATACACCAGAGTACCACGGTCCGGCGACCGGTCACGCGATAGCTGATCTCGTACGTGACCTGAAAGCTGGAGCGACCGTGTTCGTGCTTAAAACCGATGGCGAAATTAACGCGTATGCCATCCAGCCCCCAAGCTCAACTGTTCATGTCTGGATCGATGGCGTCTACCAAGGTCCTCCGCCTGCCCCTCCTCCTCCCCCTGCCCCTCCGACTTCCGGGCCTTCGCTCTACGGGTACGGTGAGATCACTGACATTAGCATTTATAAGGGCAGTGACTGCGTCACGTATAAGCTCAATGGTCAACGCATAACCGTTTGCAACAACTGAACTGCTACTGCCTTCGAAGCCTGACTGGTCCGGCGACCGGTGGTTGGGGTCGCTGCGCCGAGGTCGATGGCGAGAACACCGGGGCGGGGTCTCTCGACGGGCAGTGTCTGGGCACGAATCCGTCAGAAGCTGAACGTGACCCGGGCCAGGATCGTGCGCTCCGGTAGCAGCGGCGAAGCCCGGTCCTGCGATGTCAGGAAGTTGAGATCCTGGTAGTTGAACTTCTGGTCGAGCAGATTTCGCCCTTCCAGGCTGACGATGCCGTAGCGCTTGGGTAACCGGTAACCGACCGCCGCATCCAACAGCACGACGTCCTCGTGGCCGTCGTTGGCGTCGGAGCTCGGCGGCCGATCGACGTCCTGGTGGACGTAGCTGGCGCCCAGTTCAGCGAACAGCCCGTTGGGATTGAAGTACCGCACGGCCACCGGCACCGTAAAGGTCTTGACCTTGGGCTCGTCGGGGAAGCTGCTGTCGACCTCCTGGTATCGTAACTGGAGATTCGTCGCCCATTGCTCGTCAACTACCCAGTAGAGATAGGCGCCGTAGCCGTCCTCATGGTACTTGAAGGTATCGGTCGTCGACCCGGTCGTGGTCGGAGCATTGACGTCACGATGTCGGTACTCGACGCCGCCATAGACGTCGCGGAGGGGCCGGACGTCGATCGCGGCCGCGTAGGTCTTGGCTTCAGTGCCGTTGAAATCGTCGAAGAATTGGTTGAAGCCGGCAACCTGGGTCGGTTCCAGCGTCTGCTGGGCAACCAGCGCCGGCTTCAACGTCTCGAAGTAAGCCAGGCGCAACTGCAGCCAGTCGGTGGCATCCCAGCGCAGGCCGACCTTCGGGTTGACCTCGTTGCGATCGAAATCGCCTTCCTCGAAGTGGTCCACGCTCAGGCCGAGAGTCCATTGAATACTGTCGGGCAGGCGCAGATTACCGTAGAGGAATCCTTTCTCCTGCTTACGCTGACTGTCTTCCGGGTCGACAATCGGTCCAAACCCAAAGTCCAGCTTGGTCCTCTGATCGACGTCGATGTTATAAAGGCCGCCACCCGCCACCAGGTTGACCTTATCGACGTGGTACAGATACTCTGTCTCCGCTTGATAACCCCGATCTTTGGCGCGTGCATCGACGCTGAAGGGGTCGTCCACTTGGAACTCGTTGCGCCGGTCGGCGTAGAACAGCGATGCCAGAATATCCGAATGTGGTGCCGGCGCATAGTGCAGCCCGATTCGCCCGGTCTGTTCGTCCACGTCGTTTTTCTGGCTGCTGGAGAAGTCGTTGGGATCGAAGTTCTGAGTGATGTCGCCGTAGTCGGTCGCCCGCTGACGATATTCGGCCTGAAGGTTGAGCTGCGGGCTGAAGGCATATTGGATGTAACCATTGTAAACTTGGTTGTCCAGATCGTTATTGGAGCGGAAGCCATCAGTAGTGGAGTAGAACTGGCCGACCGAGTAGGATAGACGGTCGTGGATCGCGGAGACCGCGACCTCGTTGCCGAACGTGTTGTTGTTGCCGGCCACGCCCGACGCCGTGACCTGAAGGCCATTGCGCGCGAACAGCGGGGTGAACTCGTTGAACGCCGCCTGGGCAGGACCGGCGCCGGCGACCACGCTGAGGTCGGTGAGCGGCTGGCTCGGCTGCACCGGATTGATGTTGATCGGCTGCAACAGCTGCGACTGCAGGAGCTCGGAGGCGCGCGCAATCTCGTGCTGGGGCATCCCGGCATAGGTGTCGGACAGAAAGCGGTGCGCGGAGTAGCTGCTCGGATCCAAGCTCAGGGACTTGGTCGCCTCGTTGAGGCCGAGCTGCTCGAAGCCGAGGTTGTCGTAGATGCGGGCGAGGCTGGTCTGCCGGACCGCGATGTCCTCGTCGAGCAGCAGGCGCGAGCGGTAGACCGCGCGGTTGTCGTTCAGCTCGATCGACGTCTCGAGATTGCGTAACGCCTCGACCGGGCGATTGGCCAGCTGCAGGCGGATGGCGTCGTAGAACCAGGGCGTGGGGTCGTTGGGATCGAGCTCCTTGGCGATCTGGAACTGCTCGGCATCCTGCGGATCGCGCCGCTCGTCGAAGTACGCCTTGCCGAGGTAGCTGCGGATCAGCGAGTTGTTCGGGTCGAGCGCGGCCGCGATCTCGAGCTCGCGGCGGCCGTCGGCGAGCTCGCCGGCGCGGATCTTGGCGAGGCCGAGGCCGAGGCGGGCGAGCGGCTCGGCCGAATCCAGCTCGATCGCGCGCTCGAACGCCGCCTTGGCCTGGGCGAGGTCGATCCGGGTCAACGCGGCAAAGCCCAACACCATCTGGGTGCGGGCGAGGTCCGGGGCCAGCGCCACCGCCCGCGCGGCCGCCGCCTCGGCGGCGTTCAGATTGCCGAACGAGAGCTCGAGCTCGGCGAGCCGCGCCTGCACCAGCGCATTGTCCGGGGTGCGCACCGCCGCCTCGCGCAGCGTCGCGCGCGCCGCCTCGAGATCGAAGCTTGCCTGCAGCGCATAGGAGAGCGCGATTCGGGCGGGCGCCGAATCCGGGGCAAGCTCGACCGCCCGCCTCGCGTCCGCGAGCGCGTCCTCGCGCCGGTTCTGGACCACCGCGATCACGGCCCGCTCGGCGAGCGCGTCGGCGGCATTGGGATCCAGCGCCAGCGCCCGGTCGATGGCCTGTGCGGCCGCCTCGGCCTGGCCGACGTTGAGCAGCACGCCCGCGCGGTAGGTGTAGTAGCGGGCATCGCGGGCCGCCTCCGGCACCGCGTCGAGTGCTGCGATCGCGCCGGCATAGTCGTTGGCCGCGACCCGATCGATCGCCTGCTGCAGCGCCGGCGGCAGCGTGCTCGGCGCCGCCCGGCGCTCGGCCAGGGAGGCCAGGATCGGCGGGTAGTAGAGCGTCCAGGTGACCGCATCGCGCGGCCGGGCGATGATCTCGGCCCGGGGCGCCGCGCCCGCGGTCGCGACCGCGGCATCGCCGCTTGCCAGCAGTAGCTCGCCCTCCGGCGTCCGCAGCCTGACCTGGCCCGCGAACATGATGACCTCGGTCCGGTCCGGCCGCGCCCGCATCGCGAACTCGGTGCCCTCGGCGCCGGCATTGGCGATCGGGGTCACGATCTCGAGCGCGCGCGGCCGATGGCTGAAGAAATGCACGTCGCCGAACAAGAGGTCGAGCAGCGAGCGCCCGCTCTCGGGCTCGCCGGCGAGGCGCATCGTGGTGAGCTGGTCGATGCTGAGCACGGACTCGTTGGCGAGCGCCAGCGCGGCCCGCGCCAGGGTTCCGACCCGGATGCTGTCGCCGATGCAGAGCTGCTCGTCGAGCGTGGCCGCCGTCCATGCACCGGCCTCGCCCCGCTGCACCTCGACCCGACCCTGCAAGGACACGATCTGCGCGGCCGCCGGCGCGCAGGTCTCGGCCGCATGGCCGCTAGCGACCGACAGCAGGATCGCCGCCGCGGCCGAGAGTGCAATCAGCCACCCCGCTGCCGTCGAGCCGATGGCGACCGGCAAGGCTTTGCTAGGACGCATTCAGGGGGGCCCTAACTGTAAATTTGACTCTCCTATTGAGCCCACACTAATACGGATCGAATTTTACAACAATACGCTTCATTCCAGCGGGCGGCGTCACGACCACCGCGCGCATCTATTTGTGCTCGAGGCGGATCAGGCTCGGATCCGGCGGCAGCGGCGTGCCCGCCTGATAGCGTCGGCAACAGTCGAGATAGAACCGCGCCGGGCCGTCGTCCGGATGCTCGGCCAGGATCGCCGCGAAGGCGTCGGCGGCCTCGCTCCAGCACTCGAGCTCGAAGCGGGCGAGGCCCGCGGCGAAGCTGTCGAGCAGGCGGGCATCGTGCGGCTCGCCGGCCCGGCCGACGATCTCCGCCAGACGCAGCGGCTGGCTCTTGCCGACCGCCAGGAAGCGGCCGAGCGGCCGCAACCGCAGCTCGGGCAGGTCGCCGACCACGATCTCGCTCGCCAGGACACGCGTGCCGAGCTGCTTGTTCAGCCCCTCGAGCCGCGCCGCGGTGTTGACGCAATCGCCGACCACGCTGTAGGCGAAGTGGCCGCTGCCGCCGACGTTGCCGACCATGACCTCGCCGGCGTTGATGCCGATCCGGGTCGGCAGCGCCAGCGGCTGGAACCGGCGGTTGAAGGCGGTCACCTCGCGCTCGATCTCGAGCGCCGCCAGGCAAGCCTGCCGGCGGCATTCGGGCGGCGCCGCCGTCCAGACGCAGGTCATGCCATCGCCGATGACGTCGGTCACCAGGCCGCCATGGCGCTCGACGACCCCGAACAGGGTCTCGAAGTAGCGGTCCAGGAACGCGCTCAGGCGATCCGGCGCCATGCCTTCGGCCAAGGCCGTGAAGCGCTGGGCGTCGGTCACCATGCAGGTCGCGAACAGCTGCTCCTTGAGCGCGCTCGGGTCGACCCGGGCATCGGCCAGCCCGGCCGCGATCTTGGCCGGCAGGTAGTAGCGCAGGCCATGGCTGATGTTGGCGCGGGCCCGCTGGGCGTCCCGATATTGCAACAGCAGCCCGGTGACCAGGCCGAGCGGCAGCTCGACCAGCAGCGGCACGGCCACCGGCAGCCAGAGATGGGCGCGGGCGAACGCCATCTGGGCGCCGAAGTAAGCCAACCCGGCGAAGGCCAGCGTGAGGGGGACCGCGAGCGATGCCGGCAGCAACCCGGCGATCAGGCCGACCAGCACGCCGAAGCCGAGAGATCCAGGCCAGGGTCAGCGGCAGCCCGGCCGGCTCGAGCAGGCGGTCGTCGAGCAGATTGGCGAGCGCCGTGGCGGCAATCTCGACCCCGCCCATGCGCGCGCTCTTCGGCCCCTCGAACACGGTCGTGAAGCCGTCCTGGTTGGCGTTGATCAGCTCCGACTGGCCGACGAACACCACCTTGCCCGCCAGATCGGGCGGCTGGGTCGAGCCGGCCTCCCCTTGCACGAGCTGATGCAAGGGCAGCGTCAGGACCTGTCCGGGCGGACCGTAGAAATTGAGGTAGCGGCTGTCGGGCCCGTCGTAGAGCGCGATCAGGGCCGCCAGCAGGCGGCGCGTCCGGGGCTCCAGCCGCGCCTGCGCCAGCGCCGCGCGCAGCCGCGCCCCGAGGCCCGGGTCGTCGACGAACGCCCTGCGCACCGTCTGCATGTAGGCGGTCAGCGCGTCTGCGGTCGCCAGGCTCGCGGGCACGACCGCCAGCTCGTTCGGGCCGGCCGGGAGGCCCGCCTCGGACAAGAGACGCGACCACTCCGCGAGCGCCGGCAGCGCATAGCGCTGCAAGGCGGCCGCCGGCAGGGTCGGTCGCGCCTCGAGCTCCGATGCGAAGGCGAAGAACCGGCTGACCCGCTCGGTCATCCGCGGCAGCGGGAACGGCGCCGTCCCGACGGCGCCCTGGACAAAGGCAGGCAGCGGCGGGCGCAGCTGCTTGCCGGCGAGCAGACCCGCGGTCTTGCCATCGGGGCCCGGCAGCCAACGAAAGTCCTCGTGCAGATACTCGAACAGGACGACCCGCCCGGCGGCCGCGATCGCCTGCGCCAGGGCGCGATCGTCGGCCGGCGCGCGCGGCCGGTCGAAGTTCACGTCGAACACGATCACCGAGGCGCCGGCGGCGACCAGGCGGTCGATCAGACGGGCGTAGACCGAGCGCGGCCAGCTGCTGATCGTCTCGGGCATGCCGAGTTGTTCCGCCGACTCCCGGTCCAGGCTGATCACCGCGGTCTCGGCCGGCGCCTCGAGGGGGCCGCGGACCGCGAACAGCCAGCTCAGCCCGAACCGCTCCTCGACCGCCGCGCCGAACGGCGTCATCGCGAGCAGGGCCCCGAGCCCGCCGGCCATCACGCCGATCGCGCAAGCCTTTCCCAGCCGCATCGCGGGTTCGATCCCATCGGCCGTGCCGGCTGGTGCTGGTCACCCCAACGCCAGGCGCCTCGCCTGCCGGCTGGTATCGGCGATCCTGCGAAACCGCGTCAATCCTTTACGCCGGCGCGATGGTAGGGATGGCCGGCGAGGATGGTCTCGGCGCGGTACAGCTGCTCTGCCAGCATGACCCGGACCAGCCGGTGCGGCCAGGTCATTTGGCCGAGCGCGATCACCGCCGCTGCCCGTTCCAGGACGCGCGGGGCGAGCCCGTCGGGGCCGCCGATCAGGAAGGCGAGCTCGCTCTCGCCCCGGTCGCGCCAGCGGCCGAGCTCGCGGGCGAACGCCAGGCTGTCGAGCTGCCGGCCGTGCTCGTCGAGGGCTACGGCCCGCGCCTGGTCCGGGACCGCGCCGAGCAGCCGCTCGGCCTCGTCGGCGAGCCGGCGCTCGGTCGGCAGGCGGCTGCGGGTCGCGATCTCGACCAGCCGGATCGACCAGGTCGAGCGGCGGCAATAGTCCTCGAACAGCTCCCGGGTCGAAGACGCGCGCTCGCGACCGACCGCGACGATCGTGACCCGCAAGCCGCCGCCCGCAGCCACGCCCGCGGCGCCGCGCGCTCAGGCGTGCAGCCGGGCCATGGCGAGCTGCTCCGGCAGGGCCGCGCCCCAGAGCTTCTCCAGGTCGTAGAAGCGGCGGACCTCGTCCTTGAACAGATGGACGATGACGTCGCCGGCGTCGATCAGCAGCCAATCCGACTGGCCGCCGCCCTCCGAGCCGAGCCCCTGCAGCCCGGCGCGCTTGAGGCGCGTCATCAGGTGCTCGGCCATGGATGCGAGGTGGCGCTGGGAGGTGCCGGTCGCGATCACCATGGCGTCCGCGATGCTGGTCTTGCCGGTGAGATCGATGGTGACGGCCTCGATCGCCTTGTCGTCGGCGAGCGAGGAGAGGATGAGCTTCAGCAGGTCAGGGCTGCCTGGCCGCGTGGGCGTCTCCGTGCCTATGACGGTCACTCCTTGGTCCTGGCGCGCCGACCCGAACCCTGCTCCCCACGAATTGCCGTACTCGACGCCTCGTGCCGGCGCAGCCGCAAATACACCCAGGCTGGCGGGCGCTGCTGCGCCAGAGCCGGCGCGGCGCGTTGCTCAAGGCGCGACGCGGCGTAGGTGCGCGCGACCCGACCAGTCGATGCCGGGTAAGAATAAGGTTCGCGGTCGAAAACAGCAATGGCAACCAGCGCCAGAAGACGTCGCCAATGGCGCCAATGCGGCAATTGCAGCAGATTGTCGGCCCCGATCAACCATACGATGTAGTCGTGCCGATGACGTTTCAACCATGAGATGGTATCGACAGTGTAGCGGGTACCGAGACGTTGCTCGAGGTCACTGACCAGGATGCGCCGATCCCTGGCGGCGAGTGCCTTGGCCGAGGCGAAGCGGTCGGCGAAGCTCGCCATGCCGGCGACCGGCTTCAACGGGTTCTGGGGCGACACCAGCCACCAGACCCGATCCAGGCGCAGCCGCCTGAGCGCCTCCTGGCTGATCGCGAGATGGCCCTCGTGGGCCGGGTTGAACGAGCCGCCGAGCAGCCCGATCCGGCGCCGCGGCACCGGCCGCGGCGGCACCGCGGCGGGCCGCGGCCGATGGATCCGCGCGACCGGCCGGCGGTGGTTCATACCGGCCGGATCTGACCGCTGCCGCGGACGACGTATTTGAAGCTGGTCAGCTGCTCGACGCCGACCGGCCCGCGCGCGTGCAGCCGGCCGGTCGAGATGCCGATCTCGGCGCCCATGCCGAACTCGCCGCCGTCGGCGAACTGGGTCGAGGCGTTGTGCAGTACGATCGCGCTGTCGACCTCGGCAAGGAAGCGCTCGGCGGCCAGGGCGTCGTCGGTCACGATGCTGTCGGTGTGATGCGAGCCGTAGCGGTTGACGTGCGCGATCGCCGCGCCGACGCCGTCGACCAGCCTGACCGCCAGGATCGCGTCCAGATACTCGGTCGACCAGTCGGCCTCGCGGGCCGGCCCGATCCGCGGGTCCATGGCCTGGACCTCGGGCTCGGCGCGGACTTCGCAGCCGGCCCTGAGCAGGTCCTCGAGCACGCCCGGCAGCAGCCGCGCGGCCGCGTCGCGATCGACCAAGAGGGTCTCGGCGGCGCCGCAGACCGAGGTCCTGCGCATCTTGGCGTTCAAGGCGATCGCGCGCGCCATCGCAGGGTCGGCGGCGGCGTGCAGATAGACGTGGCAGATGCCGTCGCGATGCGCGAGCACCGGGATCCGGCTCTCCTTCTGCACCCGCTCGATCAGCGACGGGCCGCCGCGCGGCACGATCACGTCGATCTCTTCGCTCATGGTCAGCATGATCCCGACCGCGGCCCGATCGGTGGTCGGCGGGCTCGAGATCGCGGCCGCGGGCAGGCCGGCCGCATGCAGCCCGTCGTGCAGGCAGGCGAGGATCGCGCGCGAGGAATGGAAGCTCTCGGAGCCGCCGCGCAGGATCGCGGCATTGCCGGCCTTGAGGCAGAGCGCGCCGGCATCGGCGGTGACGTTGGGGCGGGATTCGTAGATGATCCCGATCACGCCGAGCGGCACGCGCACGCGGGCGATGTCGAGACCATTCGGGCGCGACCAGCGGGCGATCTCGAGGCCGACCGGATCGGCGAGCGCTGCGACCAGCTCGAGCCCGGTCGCCATCGCCTCGATGCGCCCGCCATCGAGCGCCAGCCGGTCGAGCAGCGCCGCTCTAACGCCCCGCGCGCGGGCCGCCGCCAGGTCCTTGGCGTTGGCCGCGAGGATCTCGTCCGCCCGCGCCCGCAGGCTCGCGGCTGCCGCCAGCAGCGCACGATCCTTGGCTGCGCGCGGGGTCGTGGCCAGGAGCTGGGCCGCACTCCGGGCGCGGGCGCCGAGCGCCTGCATCTCGGCTTCGAGGTCGTGGCGTAACGCGGTTGCCATTGCGGCCCTCCCGTCTCTGCGCTCTCAACCTAGGCCGATCGGCATGGCGATGCCACCGCTTCGGGCAGGCCGAACAGCTCGACCGGCTCGGCGAGGCCGCGGATCGGGTGCACGCCCGCCGATGCCAGCTCGCCGCCGAGCGGGCGCGCGAACGCCGCGGTCGCCAGCACCGGCTGACGGAGTACCTTGCACAGGCCCTCGACCCGGCTGACCAGGTTGACCGCCGGGCCGATCACCGTGAAGTCGAGGCGCCCCTGGCCGCCGATGTTGCCGTAGGCCACCGGCCCGACGTGCAGGGCGACCCCGAACTCGAGCGCCTCGGCGCCGGCGTCGGCGCGCGCCCGGTTCGCCACCGCGAGCGCGTTGCGCGCCGCGAGCGCCGCCGCTAACGCGTGCTGGCAGGTGCGCGCCAGCGCCTGCGGCTGGTTGACCGGGAACACCGCGAGCAGGCCGTCGCCCATGAACTTCAGGACCTCGCCGCCGGCGACCGTGATCGCGTCGACCAGCGCCTGATAGTAGCTGTCGAGGGCGGCGAGCAGCTGATCGATGGTCCAGCTCGCGGCCTTGGCGGTGAAGTCGCGCAGATCGGCGAACAGGATCACCGCCTCCAGATCGCGCCGGTCGCCGCGCCGGATGGCGCCGCTCAGGACCTCGCGGCCGGGCCCGCGGCCGAGATAGGTGTCGAGGAGCGTGCGCGCGGTCCGCCGCCACTCGAGCAGATCGAGGACCAGGCCGAGCGGGCCGGCGAGGTTGCGAAGCTCGGTGCGCGCCGCGAGCGAGAAGCCGCCCGGCGCATCGGTCGCCCAGCTGATCGCGTTGCGCCGGCCGTCGGCCAGCGGCACCGCCATGACCAGATATTCGCTCGCGCCTTCGGCGCGCAGCCGATCGAGGATCGGGGCCGCGAACGTAGGCTCGGCGGCCTCGAGGTCGACCCGCAGCTCGTCGGTGCCGAGCATGATCTTGCGCAACGGGTTGGCCTGCCAGGCGTGCAGGTCCTCGCCGCCCCGCCAGTGCAGCTGGACCTCCTCGGGCGCGCGGCCGGCGCGATGCCAGATGCATTCCACGCCCTGCATGAGCGGGTGCAGGGTCGGCGTGTACTGGTTGACCTGGTAGAGCGGCAGGCCGCGCTGGCGGAGCCAGTCGCAGAGCTCGACCAGAAACTCGAGGTGCGAGCTCGCCCGCGGCCCCTCGGCCAGGACCCGGCGGGTGATCGGGGTCTGTCGCCAGTCCTTCAGCATCCGTCCGCTCCCGCTCAGAGCAGCACCAGATCGTCGCGGTGGATCAGCTCGTCGCGCCCCCGATAGCCGAGCAGCACCGCGATCTGCTCGGTCCTCTGGCCGCGCAGGCGGCGGGCATCGGCGGCGTCGTAGGCCGAGAGGCCCTTGGCCAGGTCCTGGCCGTCGGGGCCTCGGACCAGGACCGGGTCGCCGCGCTCGAAGCCGCCTTCGACCTCGACCACGCCGGCCGGCAGCAGGCTGCTGCCGCGCTTGAGCGCGCGCGCCGCGCCGGCGTCGATCCGGATCACGCCCATGACGCCGAGCGTGGCCGCGAGCCACTCCTTGCGGGCGCGCCCGGGGTTGGCGCGGGCCGGAAAGCGGGTGCAGGCGCCGACGCTCTCGAGGCGCGCGAGCGGATGGGGCTCGACGCCGCGGGCGAGCACGACGCTGCAGCCGGCCCGGGTCGCGATCTTCGCGGCCGCGAGCTTGCTGACCATGCCGCCGGTGCCGGCGGCGCTGCCCGCACCCCCGGCCATGGCCTCGATCTCGGGCGTGATCGTGGTCACCAGCTCGATCCGGATCGCGCTCTTGTCCTGGCTCGGGTCGCGGGTATAGAGCCCGTCGACGTCGGACAGGAGAACCAGCTCCTCGGCGCTGGCCATGACCGCGACCCGCGCCGACAGCCGGTCGTTGTCGCCGAAGCGGATCTCGTTGGTCGCGACGGTGTCGTTCTCGTTGACCACCGGGATGACGCCGAGCTTGAGCAGGGCCTCGACGGTCGAGCGGGCGTTGAGGTAGCGGCGCCGGTTCTCGGTGTCGCCAAGCGTCAGCAGCAGCTGGGCGGTCGCCAGCCCGTGACGGGCGAGGCTCGCCTGATAGGCATGCGCGAGGTTGATCTGGCCGACCGCGGCCGCGGCCTGTTTTTCTTCCAGGCGGAGCGCGCCGGCCGAGAGGTTGAGCATCGCCCGGCCGAGCGCGATCGCGCCCGAGGTGACCACGATCAGGTCCTCGGCGCGCGCCCGGCAGGCGGCCAGGTCCTCGGCGAGCGAGGCGAGCCAGGCGAGGCGGATGCGGCCGTCGCCGTCGACCAGCAGCGAGGAGCCGATCTTGACCACCCGGCGCCGACGGGCGCCGGTGCCCGACTTTGCGGTTAACCGTTCGTCAACCATTGGCGCCTAGCCTGTCCGGGATGGTCCATGCGACCGTGGGACTCCGACCGCCCGCGCAACAACTGGCGGAACGGATTGCCACGGTCGCATGGACCACCCCAAGGAAGAGGTGACGTCCAAGGGTTAACATTCGGTTGATGCCTCGCCGTCCCACCGGGGCCGTCTCGACCCGTCCCCACCGGCGCCGTCTCGGCCGGTCCCCGCCGACGCCGTCTCGATCCGTCCCGCCGACGCCGTCTCGATCCGTCCCGCCGGCGCCGTCTCGACCCGTCCCCCGGCGCCGTCTCGACCCGCCCTACCCGCGCCGTCTCGGCCCGTCCAACTGGCGTCGTCTCGGCCCGTCCCCGCGGCGCCGTCTCGACCCGCCCGACCCGCGCCGTCTCGGCCCGTCCAACTGGCGTCGTCTCGGCCCGTCCCCGCGGCGCCGTCTCGACCCGCCCGACCCGCGCCGTCTCGGCCCGTCCAACTGGCGTCGTCTCGGCCCGTCCCCGCGGCGCCGTCTCGACCCGCCCTGCCCGCGCCGTCTCGGCCCATCCAACCTGGCGTCGTCCCGGCCCGTCCCCGCGGCGCCGTCTCGACCCGTCCCGCCGGCGCCGTCTCGACCCGCCCTACCCGCGCCGTCTCGGCCCGTCCAACTGGCGTCGTCTCGACCCATCCCGCCCGCGCCGTCTCGACCCGTCACCTCGCCGGCGGACGTCAGGGTGCGGCGCTCCCTCACTGTTATCACGGCCCCGCGCAGCCGCGCAGCCTGACAGGGGCCCGGCGCCGACCGGGCGTCATGCCGGGACCTCCGCCCGCGCGGTCCGGATCGCGCGCACGGCCGCGCGCAGCACCGCCTGGTGGCCCCGGCGCGACAGCCCGGAGGTGATGAAGACGGGCTCTCCGACCGCCTCGGCGAGCCTGCTGGCGCGCTCGCGCGCAAGCTCGTCGGTCAGCGCGTCCGCCTTGTTCAGGCAGACCAGCTCGGGGCGCTCGAGCAGGCGAGGGTCGTAGCTCGCGAGCTCGTGGCGGACCGTGCGCCAGGCGCGGGCGACGTCCTCGCCGGTGCCGTCGACCAGATGGATCAGCACCCGGCAGCGCTCGACGTGGCCGAGGAAGCGGTCGCCGAGCCCGGCGCCGTCGTGGGCGCCCTCGATCAGGCCCGGGAGGTCGGCGAGCACGAAGCTGTCGTCGCCCTGCTGGACGGTGCCGAGCATGGGCGCGAGCGTCGTGAAGGGATAGTCGGCGATCTTGGGGCGGGCGCGCGAGAGCGCGGCGAGGAAGGTCGACTTGCCGGCGTTCGGCAGCCCGATCAGGCCGGCGTCGGCAAGCAGCTTGAGCCGCAGCCAGAGCCAGCGCTCCTCGCCGGGCTGGCCCGGGGTGGCGCGGCGCGGCGCCTGGTTGGTCGACGACTTGAAGCGGCTGTTGCCGAGGCCGCCGGCCCCGCCCGCCGCCAGCACCACGGTCTGGCCGGGGGTCAAAAGGTCGGCGAGCACGGTCCGGCGGTCCTCGTCCAGGATCTCGGTCCCGGGCGGCAGCGCGAGCTCGATATCGGCACCGCTCGCGCCGGTGCGGTCCTTGCCCATGCCATGGTGGCCGCGCGGGGCCCGGAAATGCTGGCGGTAGCGGTAGTCGATCAGCGTGTTGAGCGCCGGGTCGGCGCGGCCGATCACGGTGCCGCCGCGGCCGCCGTCACCGCCGTTCGGGCCGCCGTACGGGATGTATTTCTCGCGCCGGAAGCTGATGCAGCCATCGCCGCCATCGCCACCCTTGACGTAGATCTTGGCCTGATCGAGGAAGCGCATCGCGCTTCTGTCCACCCAGCAAGCGACCGACAAAAAAGGGGAATGGCGCGCCATTCCCCTCGCAGGATGGTGGGCGCGCCGGGCTATTCGGCGGCCGGCTCGCCCGCCACCACCGAGACGTAGGCGCGGCCGCCCGGCCCCGAGCCGAACTGCACCTGGCCCGGCGTCAGCGCGAACAGCGTGTGATCGCGGCCCATGCCGACGTTGCGGCCGGGGTGCCAGCGGGTGCCGCGCTGACGGATGATGATGTTGCCGGGCACCACCCGCTCGCCGCCGAACTTCTTGACGCCGAGGCGCTGGCCTGGGGAGTCGCGACCGTTGCGCGAGCTGCCGCCGGCCTTCTTGTGCGCCATCTCCGCTCTCCTCTACGCGCGCGCCTCAGGCGACCGCGATGTCCTGGATGCGCAGCACCGTCTGGAACTGCCGGTGACCGTGCTTGCGCCGGTAGTTCTTGCGGCGCTTCTTCTTGAACACGATGATCTTGGGCGCCTTGGCCTGCTCCAGCACCTCGGCGGTCACGCGCGCGCCGTCGAGCAGCGGCGCGCCGATCCGGGCGTCGTCGCCGTCACCGCCGACCATCAAGACGTGCTCGAAGGCGATCGTCTGGCCGACCTCGCCGGCGAGGCGCTCGACCTTGATCACATCGCCATGAGCGACGCGATACTGCTTGCCGCCGGTCTTGATGACTGCGTACATCTGGCTGCCAGGCTCGCGCTGAACACATCCCTACCGGTGCCGCCACCGCCTGCGCAGCCGGCCCACCGGTCGGATCGAGAGAGGCCGGATATTAGCCGCGATTTGCCGACTGTCAACCGCGGCGGAG
Organism: uncultured Alphaproteobacteria bacterium; assembly: GCA_963757395.1. Taxonomy (GTDB): domain Bacteria; phylum Pseudomonadota; class Alphaproteobacteria; order Geminicoccales; family Geminicoccaceae; genus DATAOG01. The sequence continues at coordinate 447,431 of CAVWRK010000010.1, read as the reverse complement.
CGCGGACCACCTCGGCCGCCGGGCGAGCGCGCTCGACCGGCGCGCCCGAGGGCTAGCTGTCCAGCCCGATCAGCAGACCCGCGAGGCCGATCCCGGCGAGCGCCATGACCCAGACCGCGCGCCGGTCGACGCCGCCCTGGCTGGCGAGGGCATGGAGCCGCGCGGCATGCTCGTCGTGCCGCCGTGCCACCCGCCAGGCGGCGCGCCGGAACTGCGCCATGTACAGCCGGTTGCCGTAGAGGCCGACGGTGATGGCGACGCCCAGCTGCGCCAGCGCCACGAGGCGCAGGGGAGCGTCGTGCAGGAGCAGCAGCAGCAGCCCGGCGACCCAACCCAGGTAGACGGTCGCCAGCCCGTACAGGCGCCGATACGCCAGCCAGCCGCCGAAGGTCAGCGCGGCGGACCAGTTCCAGCTGCGATCGCTGCCCTGCCACTCCATCAGGCGCCAGCGCTCATCGTAGTAGGTGCCGTTCGGACCGACGAAGGTCTTGGTCGAATTGAGCGGCAGCACCAGGGGCTCCGGCGCTTCCGACATCGGCAGCGGGGTCGGCGGCGCCAGCGTGGCGTGACCATCGAGCCCGGCCTCGGGCGGCACGGCCTCCGTCGCCGACCGCAGCCGCCCGAACCGGCGGCTGCTGCGCTCTACCTCATCCTCGCCCTCGATCGCGGGTTTCCGCCGCGCTGAGATCCGCTGCACGAACCTTGACCCCCATTTTTGGCTTTGTCATCCCGAGGTCCGATCGTCGGGACGATTCCGGCTCTTATACTGTCGCCTAGCCCGATCCGGGCGCCGGGTCCAGAGGGATCGCGGCCAATTTTGCCCAGATTGTTGCAAAACATCGGCCACCCGCCCTCATCGGCCCTCGATCGCACCGTCGCCGGCGGGATCGGACGACCGCGGTGCCGCGGCCCGCGCCAGGCGGTCGCGGATCGCCTCGCCGAGCCCCAGGCCCGGGACCGGCATCACCGCGATGGCGCGATAGTCGGGCTGGTCCAGCCGGCGCAGCATCGAGAAGAGATTGGCCGCCGCCTCCCCGAGGTCGCCCGCCCGGCTGAGGTTGAGGGTCGCGGCGGCGCCCTGGAGCGGCTGGGGAAGCGGTTCCGGGCCAAAGGCCAGTAGCGCCTCGTCGGCGGCGACCGCGCGGGCGTCCAGCCGCAGCGGCCGTGCGGGCGCGTAGTGGCTGGCGAGCTGGCCCGGGCTCCGCGGCGCGCGACCCGGCTCGCCAGGCCCCGCGGCGAGCGGTCCGAGCTCGGCCTCGAGCGCCGCCCGGGTGACGCCGCCCGGGCGCAGCAGGCGAGGCTGGTCTGCGCTCAGGTCGAGCACCGTCAATTCGATGCCGAGCCTGCAACGGCCACCGTCCAGGATCAGGTCGACCCGGTCGCCAAGGCCCAGGGCGACGTCGCCCGCGGTGGTCGGGCTGATCCCTCCGGCCGGGTTGGCGCTCGGCGCCGCGACCGGCAGCGCGGTCGCCCTCAGCAGCGCGATCGCCACCGGATGCGCGGGCATTCGCAGGCCGACCGTCGGGCCGCCGGCGCTGACCAGCGGCGCCAGCGGGCAATCCCGCGCCCGCGGCAGGATCAGGGTCAGGGCGCCCGGCCAGAACCGGGCCGCCAGACGCTCGGCGAGCTCGTTCCAGTCGGCGAGCGCGCTGGCGGCGGCGCGGCTCTCGACGTGGACGATCAGCGGATTGAAGCGCGGCCGGCCCTTGGCCGCGAAGATCGCGGCGACCGCGCGCTCGTCGGTCGCGATCGCGCCCAGGCCGTAGACGGTCTCGGTCGGAAAGGCGACCAGCCGGCCGGCGCGCAGCGCCCGCGCCGCCCGCTCGATGTCGGCCGCGGCGCAACCGAGACGCTCGCTCACGGCCGCATCGCCGCTCAGGTCCTGCCGCCCAGCGCGCGCCAGCCGATGTCGCGCCGGCAGAAGCCGTCCGGCCAGTCGATCCGATCGATCGCGGCGTAGGCGCGCTCGCGCGCTTGAGCGAGCGTCGCGCCCCGGCCGGTCACGTTCAGGACGCGGCCGCCGTTGGCCAGCACGCGGCCGTCCTCGATCCGGGTGCCGGCGTGGAAGATCGTGACGCCCTCGACCGCGGCGGCCGCCTCGAGGCCGCGGATCTCGCTGCCGCTCGCGTAGGCGCCGGGATAGCCCGCGGCCGCCATGACCACGGTCAGGACGTGCTCCGGGTACCAGCGCAGGTCCATGTAGCCGAGCGCGCCCTCGGCACCGCCGAGCAGCAGCTGGCCGAGATCGGACATCAACCGGGGCAGCAGCACCTGGCATTCCGGGTCGCCGAAGCGGACGTTGTACTCGAGCAGCTGCGGGCCGGTGTCGGTCAGCATCAGCCCGGCGTAGAGCACGCCCCGATAGGGCACGCCTTCGGCGGCCATGCCGGCGACCGTCGGGCGGATGATCTCGGCCAGCGCCCGCTCGGTGAGCACAGGCGTCATGCAGGGCGCCGGGGCATAGGCGCCCATGCCGCCGGTGTTCGGGCCGGTATCCCCCTTCCCCACCCGCTTGTGGTCCTGGGCGGTCCCGAAGGCCAGCAGATGTTGGCCGTCGACCAGGGCGAACAGGCTCGCCTCCTCGCCCGCGAGACACTGCTCGACCACGACCGTCCCGCCGGCCGCGCCGAACGCGCCGCCGAAGGCGTCATCGAGGGCTGCCAGCGCGTCGTCGACCGTGGCCGCGACGGTCACGCCTTTGCCGGCCGCGAGCCCGTCGGCCTTGACCACGATCGGCGCGCCCTCGGCGCGGACGTAGGCCTTCGCCGCCTCCGCCTCGGCGCTCCGAAACGTCCGGTGGCGGGCGGTCGGGATGGCGTGGCGGGCGCAGAAATCCTTGGCGAACGCCTTGGAGCCCTCGAGCCTTGCGGCCGCAGCGCTCGGTCCGAACGCCTTGATCCCGGCCGCCTCCAGCCGGTCGATCAGACCGAGCACCAGCGGCAGCTCGGGGCCGGGCACGACCAGCTCGACCCGCTCCTCGCGGCAGAAGGCGACGAGGCCGGCCAGATCGTCGACCGCGATCGGCACGCAGCGCGCCTCGCGCGCGATCGCATCGCTGCCCGGCGCGCACAGGAGCTCGCTCACCAGGGGCGAGGCGGCGAGCGACCAGCAGAGCGCATGCTCGCGGCCGCCCGCGCCGATCACCAGAACCTTCACCCGCGGTCCCTCCTCGCTGCGGTCCGTTGTAGCGGCCGGCGATCTGCCGGCAAGAGGCCTTGCGATCGGCGATCGAAACTGTACATAAGCGCGGGCGGGCGACTGGGTTCGAGGACGGGGCGATGACGGCCAACAGCGTGAGCATCGGGATTCTGGGTGCGACCGGCTACACCGGGCGTCGAGCTGCTCCGCCTGGTCCAGGACCATCCGTCGGTGCGCGTCGCCTGCATGACCTCGGACCGCTACGCCGGCCAGCCGATCGCCGCGGTTTTTCCCCACCTCGCCGGCCGCGCGCTGCCAACGCTTGCGAAGATCGAGGATGCTGATCCGGGCGATCTCGACGTCGTCTTCGGCTGCCTGCCGCACGGCACCACCCAGGACGTGATTCGCGACCTTCCGCGCGGGCCCAAGGTGATCGATCTCTCGGCCGATTTCCGGCTGCGCGATCCTGGCCAGTACGAGCGGACCTACGGCCAGCCGCACCGCGCCGTGGCACGCCAGGCGGATGCCGTCTACGGCCTGACCGAGCTCGCGCGCGAGGCCATCGGGAAAACCGATCTGGTCGCCAATCCCGGCTGCTATCCGACCACGGCGCAATTGCCGCTGCGGCCGCTGCTCGAGGCCGGGCTGATCGCGCTCGACCCGATCATCATCGATGCCAAGTCGGGGGTCACCGGCGCCGGCCGCGCCGCCAAGGAGGCCTCGCTGCACAGCGAGGTGAGCGAGGGCCTGCACGCCTACGGGGTCGCCAACCACCGCCATGCGCCGGAGATCGAGCAGGGCCTCACCGAGGCCGCGGGCCGGCCGGTCGTGGTGAGCTTCACGCCGCATCTGGTGCCGATGAACCGCGGCATCCTCGCGACCATCTACGTCCGCCTCGAGCCCGGCGTCGCCGCCGCCGATCTCCAGGCCGAGCTCGAGCGGCGCTATCAGGGCGAGCCCTTCGTCCGCGTGCTGCCGTTCAAGAGCCTGCCCGCGACCCGCCATGTGCGCGGCACCAATCTCTGCCTGATCGCGGTCCATCCCGACCGGATGCCGGGGCGGGCGATCCTGCTGGCGGTCACCGACAACCTGGTCAAGGGCGCCTCCGGCCAGGCGCTCCAGAACATGAACCTGATGCTCGGCCTGCCCGAGACGCTGGGCCTCGGCCAGGCGCCGTTGTTCCCCTAAAAGCGGGCTTCGGGGCGCGATGGCGATCACGCTCGCCGAGATCGAGGCCGCGGCCCAGCTCCTCGATGGCCACGTCGTGCGCACGCCCTGCCTGCGCTCGGCGCGCCTGTCCGAGGTGCTCGGCGCCGAGATCACCCTCAAGCTCGAGACCCTGCAGCACAGCTCCTCGTTCAAGGACCGGGGCGCGCTCGCCAAGCTCGCGAGCCTGACCGACGAGGAGCGCGGCCGCGGCGTGATCGCGATGTCGGCCGGCAACCACGCCCAGGGCGTCGCCTATCACGCGACCCGGCTCGGCATCCCGGCGACCATCGTGATGCCGAAGCTGACGCCGTTCGTGAAAATCGAGAAGACCGCCCAGTTCGGCGCCAAGGTCGTGCTCGAGGGCGAGACGGTCGACGACGCCGCCGACTATGCCAAGAAGCTCGCCGCCGGGCGCGACCTGGTCTTCATCCACCCCTACGACGATCCGGCGATCATCGCGGGCCAGGGCACGGTCGGCCTCGAGATGCTGGCAGACGTGCCCGAGCTCGAGGTCCTGGTGGTGCCGATCGGCGGCGGCGGCCTGATCTCGGGCGTCGCGACCGCGGCCAAGGCGATCAAGCCCGGGATCGAGATCGTCGGCGTCCAGGCGGCGGCCTGCCCCTCGATGCACCGAAGCCGGGCCGGCCTGCCCGAGGCGCCGCTGCGCCCGACCATTGCCGAGGGCATCGCGGTCAAGCGGCCGGGCCGGCTCACGCTGCCGATCGTCAAGGCCCTGGTCGACGACATCCTGCTGGTCGAGGAGGACGCGATCGAGGCCGCGATCCTCTGTCTGCTCGAGGTCGAGAAGCTCGTGGTCGAGGGCGCCGGCGCCGCCGGCCTCGCCGCGGTCATGAGCATGCCCGAACGGTTCGCCGGCCGCCGGGTCGGCCTGATCCTGTGCGGCGGCAACATCGATCTTCGCCTGTTGTCGGTGGTCATCCTGCGCGGCCTGGTCCACTCCCGACGCCTGATCTGGATCCAGGTCGACATGCCGGACGCGCCCGGCAATCTCGCCAAGGTGGCGGCGCTGATCGGCGAGGCCGGCGGCAACATCCTCGAGGTCGAGCACCAGCGGGCGTTCTCGCCGCTGTCGATCAAGTCGACCGGGGTCGATTTCATCATCGAGACCCGCAACGCCGCGCACGCGACCGAGGTCGTGACCACGTTGCGGGCCGCGGGCTTCCACGTGCACATCCTGGACGGCCCGGGCGGCGGCCAGATCTGAGGCCTCCTCGAGCGAGGCCCCGGCGCCGTCGCGAAGCGAAAAACGCCGCCGGTTTTCACCCAGAATTTACCCAAATCGTGGCACAGTCCGAGGGCGGTCCGATCGGCCCGACCGGGCGGCTCTGAAGCGAGGGCTCGCGGCCGGGCCGTCCAGCGGCCACCAGTCGGGATCGGACGGCCTACCCGGCGCGATCGACGGCCTGACCGGGACTCCGGTCGAGCCGAAAGACGCGCCGACGCGGGCACGGAACTCTCTCCCATGGCGGGCCGGTCTCCAGCGAGACCGGCCCTTCCTCGTTCCGGCGCCCCCGATCGCCGACGCGGCCGGCGCGCAAGCGCAAGGTTGTCACGCCGAAGTTGCAAAGCTCCTGCTTTGCGCGCAACATCGCCGGCATAATCCGCGACCGGGACGGTCGCCAACAATTGGCAAAGCGCCTGGGCAAGGCGTCGAGAGGAAGGCTTGGCGTGGGCATCGCCCGCGTGGTCGCCGCCGCGCCGCGCCTCCCCCTCGTGACGTTTTGGTCGAGACATGCCAGGCAGGCAGCTCAGGCTCGCCTGCCGCAAGGGCGGACGGGCGGGCCATGGCGACGCTTCGGGGGACCCCGGGTCACGACACGCTGCGCGGTGGCGTCGGCGACGATCAGCTGTTCGGGCTCGCTGGCGCCGACGTCCTCTACGGCGGCGGCGGCGCCGACGAGATTCGGGGCGGCGCCGGCAACGACTCGCTGCTCGGCGGCAGCGGCAACGACACGCTGCTCGGCAATGCCGGCGCCGACCAGCTCCGCGGCGGGGCGGGCGCAGACCATCTGAATGGCGGCCCGGGCGCCGACTGGCTGCTCGGCGGCCCCGGGAGCGACGTCCTGACCGGCGGCGCCGGCGCCGATCGTTTCGTCTTCACCGCGGCCGGCCAAGGCCTGGATCGGATCACCGACTTCCACCCCGAGCAGGGCGACACGCTTCGCCTGACCGGGGCGCTGGCCGGCGCCTCGGTGCGGATGGTCGACGACGGCACCAGCACCACGGTCAAGGTGCACACCGCCGCCGCCAACGCGTTCACCGATCTCGCGGTCCTCGAGGGCCACCGCGAGCCGATCGACGTCTGGTACGGCGACCACCAGTCGTTCGGCGACCCGGGCGCGGCCCAGCGCTGGGTCAACGTCCTCGGCACGGTCGCGACCGCCGGCCTCGGCTCGCTCAGCTACACGTTGGACGGCGGCCCGGAGCACGCGCTTGCGGTCGGGCCCAATGGCAACCGCCTGCAGGGGCCCGGCGACTTCAACGTCGAGCTCGACTACCGCCAATTGGACCCCTCGGCGGTCGACGATGTCGTGACCCTGAAGGCGACCTACGGCAACGGCGAGATCTTCACCCGGGATATCGCCATCGACTACGAGGGCGGCCATCAGTGGCCGACCAGCTACAGCATCGACTGGGCCAAGGTCACCGATCTCCAGGACGTGGTGCAGGTGGTCGACGGGCTCTGGTCGTTCGATGCCAGCGGCGCACGGCCGGCCGTGGAGGGCTACGACCGGGTGCTGACGTTCGGCGATACCGCCTGGGACAACTATGCGGTCCGGTTCTCGTTCACGCCGCACGATCTGTCGAACGTCGCCACCGGCGGCGCGATCTGGTTCGGCATGCAATGGGGCGGCCACACCGACAACCCCTTCGGCGGCTCGCCCCACGTCGGCTACGTCCCGGGCGCGACCTTCATGCTCAACGGCCCGGGCGTCCTGCTGCGGCCGTCCGAGTTCTTCCCCGACGCCGATGGCGACGGCATCGTTCTCAACCCCGCCGTCGGGCGGGCGCTGCCGATCGCCGAGGAGCACAGCTACAACGTGCTGATCCGCAATGAGCACGTCGCGACCGACCATGATCTCAGCGACGGCCTCGACCGCACCTACAGCCTCAAGGTCTGGGAGGCCGGCACGCCCGAGCCGGCGGGCTGGCTGATCCAGCAGACCATGCTCGATCAGGAGCCGTTCGGCGCGTTCTACCTGAATGCCCATTTCATCGACGTCACCTTCGGGGACGTCGACGTCATCCGACTACCGGGCAACGCGCTGCTGGCGAGCGCTGATGCGCTGCCGACACTGCTGGCGACCGATTCCGGAGCCGCGGCCGAGGCTGGCCCGGCGGCTGCGAGCGAGAGTGGCGGCGCCTCGGACAATGGCATCGCGCCGATCCCTGCCCTGGCCGATCTCGTGATCGGCGGTGACCAGGTGGGCGCCGCCTGACGAGGATTGTCACGGCAGGGGCGGCTCGAGCCGGCGCAGCCCGGCGATCCGGTCGAGATCCCGATCGTAGCTGTAGACGCCTTCCATGCCGCGCTCGAGGACGACCGCCGCGTGCAGCGCGTCGCGGGCGCCGAGCTGCGCGTCGGCGTCGAGCAGGTCCCGCGCCCGGTCCACGACCTGATCGGTGATCGCTACGACCAGCGGCACGATCCGGCGCGCCAGCGCATAGACCTCCCGGCCTTCCGGCCAGCGCCGGATGGCTCGATAGCGGTGCAGGATCTCCTGCAACACCTCGGCATCGACCGCCGCCTCGATCTCGCCGAGCCCGATGCGGCGCAGGAGAGCCACGCTCGGCGCCTTGTGCGGATGCTCGGCGCCGGCCGCATACATGAAAAGGTTGGCATCGATCAGGATCAATCCGGCAGATCCTGCGGCTCGGGCAGGCTCTCGGCGATCATCTGCTCGACCGGCCCGACCGGCAGCCGCATCGCCGCAAGCGCCTCGACCGCGGCCAACCGCGCCTGCCGGTCGGCGATCCCGTACTGCCGCTCACACGCTTGGCGCACCAACTCCCCCAGGCTTTGCCCGCGCTCCTCCGCCAGCTGCGTCAACTGGCGGTGCAGGGCGTCGGACAGCAGAATCGTCGTCTTGTGAGTGAGGCCCATCACCACCTCCAGCACAGCATATGGAGCTTGCAGCGCCGGCGATCAAGCGCGGCTCTCGCCCCTCGCCGGCGACCCGACGGATGCCATTGGCTGGCGCGCGCGTGTGGAGCGGATACATTCTAAAGGGATCGCGGCCGCGCGATGGCCGGTTCTGAGGGAGACCACCGATGCGCAAGCTGCAGGCCCAGGGGGTTCATCACATCACGCTGGTCGGCGCCGACCGCCGGACCTCGATCGACTTCTGGGAGGGCGTGCTCGGCATGCCGTTCGTGTTCGAGCAGCCGAACCTCGACAACCCGGGCGAGAGCCATCTCTACTTCGACCCCGGCGACGGCCGGCTGATCACGGTGTTCACCGACGACGGGCGCAAGCCCGATCCGAGACGGACCTCGACCGAGCCCGGCACCGTCCACCACCTCGCGTTCGCGCTCTCGCGCGCGACCTTCCAGCAGGCGGTGGCGCGCCTCGACGAGCGCGGCATCCACCACAGCGGGGTCAAGGACCGGGGCTTCATGGATTCGATCTACTTCACCGATCCGCTGGGTCTGCTGATCGAGCTCGCGTCCTACCGGTTCGAGCCACCGGCCGGCTGCACCCACGCCGAGGTCCTGATGGAGAGCCACAAGATCCGGACCGAGCGGGGCGATCCGAGCATCGCCGAGATCCACCTGGCCGACGCGATCGAGCGTCTTTGCGCGCGCCGCCCGAGCCTGTCGGAGGACCGATCGCCGAAAGACCCGTACTGAGCTCCGGCGCCTCGGCCGGCGCCCGCCGGACCGATGTACGCCCGTCGCCTCGCCGCGGACGCCGCTCGCGGCCGCGTTCTTCCGACGCCGGCTGCAGACATCATGGTTCCGGCCGCAGCGCTGCCGAGTTTGCTCGCCCGAACCTGCCAGCTGCGTGCCTGGCCAAGGACGCGGCTGTTAACGGAAGGTTAACCATTGCCCGTTAACCCATTCTTTGGATGGTCCATGCGACCGTGGGAATCCGTGCCGCCGCCGAAAGGCCGGAAACGATATTGGGGGGAAGGAGGGCATCAGGGGATGATGTGCTCGGAAAATTTGGGATAAAGCAACGTCTTGCACCATACTTTTGAGATATGACTGAAAGTATCGAGAGATTTTCAGGGGAGGCCAGTGTCGGGTCCCACCTGCTGCCGATCCGAGACCAAGCGCCCGACTAGCGCGGCGACGGGCGGCCGGGCGGCGCGAGCGCGCTCGGCGGCAGCTCGCCGCGTAGCGCCTGGAGTTGCCGTTCGGTGACCCCGGGTTGGCCCGCGAGGAGGTCGGCGAGCGCGGCGGCTGCGAGGTCGCGGTTGTCCTTGAGCAGCCAGTAGCCCGGGTACTCCCAGTCCGGGATCTGCCGGGTCAGAAGGCGGATCTTCGGGACCTTGTTCCTGAGGCCCCAGTCGGGGCCGAGGACGCGCAGCGCCTCGGGCGGGATCTGGACCTCGACCTCGCGACCCGAGAGGTCAAGGCCGCCGTCGGTGAGCTGGACCAGCTCGTCCTCGTCGTCGAAGCCGACCGCCGTGGCGCCCGCCTTGAACAGGCGCGCGCGCTCGACGTCGAAGCCGGCGCAGTTGGTCGCCTCGCCCTGAAGGCGGCCGTGGAAGGCGTATTCGCCCCAGGCGGCGAAGATCTCGGCCTCGAGCGCCTCGAGCCGAGCGTCGCCCAGAGTGCGGCCCGGGAACCAGGGCGTGTCCTCCATGTGCTTCACCCAGTCCCGGTAATCGAGGTCCTGGCGGGCGACCTGCTCGTCGGGGCCGAGATGGGCGTATTTGCCGAAGCCCGGGACCGCGCCCGGGGCGCCCGCCGCGTGGAGCGCGATCACGGCGTCCAGATAGTCGAGGCTGAGCTCGCGGCAGCGCTCCCAGGCGGCCCGCATCTCGGGCGCCTCGTTGACGTTCTGGCCGCGCCGGCGCTGGATCTCGCGCAGCCGCCGGCGCTGCTCCCGCTCCATCGCGCGCGCTCCCGACCATTGCGGAACTCAACCGATACACGATATGGAACACTGGGCTTTCCCACAAGACCGCCAAGGCGGTGGTCAAGTCGCCCCGATCGGCCTAGATGTGCGTTCGGGGCTGGTTCATCCGTAACGCGCACGCTAAGGCGCGGCGGCTGGACCGGGGAGCTGGAGCAAGCCTGGCTTGGGGGGGCGCGAGGACGCGATGACCGGAGAGCAGATCCGCAAGGTCTATCTCGACGAGGACGAGGACTTTTCCGAGCGCCAGTCCTATGGCCGCCGCGTCGTGACCCCGGTGCGCTACTCGACCGATCCGCGCGACGTCGGCTGGGTGCGCCAGAACATCCCCTGCCAGACCGCCTGCCCGGCCGACACCAACGTGCCGGCCTACATCCAGATGATCCTCGAGAACCGCTACGGCCGCTCGTACGAACTGAACCGGATCGCCAACGTGCTGCCGGGCACGCTCGGGCGGATCTGCTCGCGGCCGTGCGAGGACGCCTGCCGCCACGGCTGGCCCGGCAACGGCACCCCGGTCAACATCTGCCATCTCAAGCGCGCGGCCGCCGACCACAAGCCCTCGGGCCACCGGATCACGGAAAACCTGTTCACGCCGTCGGGCAAGCGGATCGCGATCGTCGGTGCCGGCTCGGCCGGGATCGCGGCCGCCCACGACCTCTCGATGCTCGGCCACGACGTGACGATCTTCGAGGCGGAGGAGGTCGCGGGCGGCATGCTGTACTACGGCATCCCCGCGTTCCGCCTGCCGCGCGACGTGCTCTCGGTCGAGGTCCGAAACGCGCTCCGCCTGGGCGTCGAGCTCAAGGCGGGCACGGCCGTCGGCAGCGGCCCGAACGACGTCCGGCTGTCGAAGCTGCTCGCGGACTATGACTCGGTGCTGCTGGCGACCGGCTGCATGGCGGCGATCCGCCTGCCGCTGCGCGGGGTCGAGGACGGCGCCGAGGACCCGGCTCGAAAACTCCCGAACGCCGAATACGGCCTCGATTTCCTGATGGAACTGCACCGCGGCGAGACCAAGACCGTCGGCAAGCGGGTCGCGGTGGTCGGCGCGGGCTTCACGGCACTCGATTGCGCAAGGGTCTCGCTGCGGCTCGGCGCCGAGGACGTGACGATCCACATCCGCACGACCGAGGAATACATCCCGGTCACCAAGGAGGAGATCCTCGAGGCCAAGCGCGAGGGCACCAAGATTCTCGGACTCCGGACCCCGGTCGCGCTGATCACCGACGAGAGTGGCAAGCTCACCGGCGTGCAGTTCGCCCAGAACCGGCTCGGCGGCTGGCGCGCGGGCGGCCGCCGGCAGGCGATCCCGATCGAGGGCTCGGAGTTCGTCGAGCCCTGCGACACGCTCCTGATCGCGATCGGCCAGAAGACCGTCAACGATTATCTCGATCTGCCGGTCGAGCTCGACCGCTGGGGTAACGTCAGGATCGACGAGCGGGGGATGACGTCGGTCGACGGGCTGTTCGCGGCCGGCGACTTCGTGATCGGCGCCTCGACCGTGGTCGAGGCGGTCGGCCTCGGGCGCAAGACCGCGCTCAAGATGGACAATTGGCTGATGGGCCGCGAGCGGCGCAAGCTCGTGGTCAAGATCGAGCCGGTCGAGGAGCCCAGGCGCGACCGCTCCTGGGACTTCATCCCGGGCCAGCACATCCCGATGGAGCCGATGAAGTCGCGCTTCGACACGCTCACCCTCGAGGCCGAGAAGGGCTACGACCAGGAGCTCGCGGTCGAGGAGGCCAAGCGCTGCTATCTCTGCCACCACAAATACGAGATCGACCCCGACAACTGCATCTATTGCCGCGCCTGCATCGAGGTCGCCCCGCGCAACTGCATCAAGCTGGTGAGCGGCATCGACATCAAGGAGGACGGCAGCTACGGCGAGCTCGAGGAGACCGCCGAGTGGGACCGGGTGGGCGCGATCTGGATCGACAACAACGAGTGCATCCGCTGCGGCGCCTGCTACATGGTCTGCCCGACCCGCTGCATCTCGATCACCAAGAACGAGATCTTCTACCAGGACGTCTGAGCAGATCGGAACCGGTCAGCCATGGCGAGCCCAGCCCACCACGTGATCATCGGCAACGGCGTCGCCGGCAACCGCGCGGCCGCGGTCTTGCGCGAGCTCGACCCGGACAACCGGATCACGATCATCTCGATCGGCGCGCTCCTGTTCTATGACCGTTACCAGCTGCCGCAGATCTTCCGGGGCAAACGCGACTGGCGCGACTATCTGGTCTATCCGCCATCCTACTACGACGACCACCGGATCGCGGTCCGGCGCAAGTGTCGGGTCGTCCAGGTCGACCCGCGCCGGCGCATGCTCGTGCTCGCCCACCGCGAGGAGGTCGGCTACGACCACCTGCTGATCGCGAGCGGCGGCGGCGGCTATCTGCCGCCGGCGCTCGCCGATTTTCGGCCGCTGCTGCAGGGCTTTGGCACCTATCGGACGGCGATTTCGACCGCCGACGCGTTGCCGGCCGGCGGCACGGTGATCATGCTCGGCGGCGACATCCTCGGCCTCGACGTCGCCCAGGCCATGGTGGCGACCGGCCACCGCGTGATCCTGATCCCGAGCGAGCAGACGTTCTGGCCGCACCGGGTCGACCCGGCCGACCGGCCGCGGCTGTTCGAGGCGCTCGGGCGCGCCGGGATCGAGGTCCAGGACAGCCGCCCGGTCGAGCGCATCGAGGCGGTCGAGGATGGCGGCCCGGCGCGCCGGGTAGTGCTGGCCGACGGGCAAAAGCTCGCGGCCGACGTGGTGATGGCGTTCTACGGCCTCGTGCCGTCGCTCGAGTTCATGGTCGGCTCGGGCGTCGACATCGAGCGCGGCCTCCTGGTCAACCCCGAGCTCCGGACCACCGATCCGCACATCTGGGCGGCCGGCGACGTCTGCCAGATCTGGAGTGCCGAGGACAACGCCTACCGCTTTTACTACGGCTGGAAGAACGTCAAGGCGATGGGCGAGATCGCGGCCCGCAACATCGCCGGCGCCGAGCAGTCGTTCCGGACCTTCGTCGACGAGACCCTGGCGGTCGATGGCCAGGGCCGGCTCCACTCGTCCTTTTGGGACTACGATTAGGTGAGCGCCCGATGAGCGAGACCGACATCCAGATCGCGATCTGCGGCTCGGCCGGCGACGGCACGATCGCCGCCGGCGGGATCCTCAACCAGGCGATGGCGCGCGCCGGCTACCGGGTCATCGCCTTCGACGTCTATCCGGCCGAGATCCGGGGCTTTGGCGAGTGCATCGCCTGCTCCCGGATCACCGCCGATCAGGTCTATTCGTTGAAGGCGCGCTCCGACGTGCTGGTCTCGCTCAACGATGGCCACGCGATCGCGCACGTGCCGGAGGTCTGCGACTTCGGTGCCGTGATCTACGACGACGCGCCGATCGCGACCCTCAAGGAGGGCCAGCACATCTCCGGCCACATCCAGCCGGCGCAGCTGCCCTACGGCCTGTCGATGCGCGAGATCTCGGAGCGCGCGACCAACGCCGGCAAGTCGCGCAACATGGTGGCGCTGGGCTTTGTCGCCGGCCTCTACGGCATGCCGCGCCAGGCCTTTCACGAGACCATCGCGGCCAAGTTCAAGGGCAAGGCGGATACCATCACCGAGGGCAACATCAAGGCCTTCGATGCCGGCTACGAGGAGGCGCTGCGGACCTTCAAGCTCGACTTCATCGACCTCGGCCCGACCGGCAAGCCCGAGCCCGGTGCGGTCATGATGAGCGGCAATCAGGCGGTCGTGCGCGGCTGCCTGGATGCGCATGTGGAAACCTTCTTCGGCTATCCGATCACGCCCGCGACCACGATCCTCGAGATGCTGGCCGCGCGCCTGCCCAAGCAGGGCGGCCGGGTGCTCCAGACCGAGGACGAGATCTCGGCGATTTCTGCCACCATCGGCGCGGGCTACGCCGGCGTCCGCGCCGCGACCGCGACCTCGGGCCCGGGTCTGGCGCTGATGGTCGAGATGCTGGGGCTCGGCGTGATGGCCGAGGTGCCGTCGGTGATCTTCGTCTCGCAGCGCGGCGGCCCCTCGACCGGCATGCCGACCAAGACCGAGCAGTCGGACCTCAACCTCGCGGTCTATGGCGCCTCGGGCGATGCCCAGCGGATCGTGCTCGCGCCGACCAACGTCGAAGGCTGCTATCGCTGCGCCGGCAAGGCGTTCGAGCTGGCCGAGAAGTATCAGACGCCGGTCATCGTCCTGCTCGACCTCTATCTCTCCAACCGGCTCGAGAGCGTCTCCCTGCCGGCCAGGCCGCCGTTCGCGCCGAGCCTGATCAAGGGGCTGGACGCCCGCGAGCCAGGGGTCGCCTACCAGCGCTTCGCACTGACCGGCGACGGGATCAGCCCGCGCGCCGTCCCGGGCCAGGAGGGGGGCATCCACACCGTCACCGGGCTCGAGCACAACGAGGCCGGGCGGCCCAAGGACACGCCCGAGGTGCATGCCCGGATGACCGCGAAGCGGCACGCCAAGCTCGCCTCGGCGGTCGGCCATCCTGACCTCACGACCTGGAAGCGGTTCGGCGACGAGGGCCGGGTCGAGGTCGGCATCATCGCCTGGGGCTCGACCTTCGGCGAGGCGCTCGAGGCGATGTTCAAAGCGCGCGCCGAGGGTATCCGTTGCGCCGCGATGAAGGTGGTCATGCTGTCGCCGCTGCCGGTCGAGGCGATTTCCCGGTTTTGCGCCGACTGCACCGAGGTGCTGGTGCCCGAGCTCAACTACGAGGGCCAGTTCGCCCATCTGATGACCGGCGCCACCGGCTGCCTCGTGCACCGCTTCGACCGGGTCACCGGCCGGCCGATGCCGGTCGACGACATCTTGAACGAGATCCGGCGTCTGGCGAAGGTCGACGCCAAGCGGCGCTTCGCCGCCGCCTGAATTTTCCCACGAGAGGAACCGCTCCCATGGCCGAGCTGCGCGAGCCCATCTATCTCGAGGAAAAGCTCAAGGAGATCGAGGGTACCGGCCGCCTGGCCTACCGCTCGAAGTCGCTGCCGACCTGGTGTCCGGGCTGCGGCTACTTCAGCATGACCGAGGGCCTGGCGCTCGCCCTCAACCGGCTCGAGGTCGCCCACAAGGACGCGGTGATCGTGTCCGGGATCGGCTGCGCCTCGCGCTTCCCGTTCTTCATGGACACCTACGGCTTCCACACCCTGCACGGGCGGACGCTGCCGGTCGCGACCGGCATCAAGCTCGCCAACGACAAGCTCACGGTGATCGCGATCGGCGGCGACGGCGACGGCTTCGCGATCGGCGGCGGCCACATCCCGCATGCCGCCAGACGCAACGTCGACATCACCTATCTGCTGTTCGACAACGGCATCTACGGCCTGACCAAGGGCCAGGTCTCGCCGACCTCGGTCATGGGCTTCAAGACCAAGTCGAGCCCGTATGAGAACCGCGACATGCCGCTCAACCCCTTGATGATGCTGCTCGCCTACGGCGCCAGCTGGGTCGGCCAGGCGTATGCCGGCGAGCCCCATCATCTGACCGACATGATCGCGCTCTCGCTCGGTCATCGCGGCTTTTCGTACCTGCACATCCTCTCGCCCTGCGTCACCTTCGACAAGACCAGCAAGACCTATCAGAACCTCGGCATGCAGGTCCGCCATCTGCCCGCAGAGCACGATTCGAGCAACCTGATGGCGGCGATGGCCGAGGCCATGGACACCAACACGCCAGCACTCGGCGTGCTCTACCGCAACCCGCGCCCGACCCTTGGCGATGCCATGGACGAGACGATCCGGGCCGCCGGCGGCAAGCCGTTCATCGAGCCGGCCCAGGTGGCGTAGGCGAGCGCGCGGCCCGGCCCGAGCGCGCGGGCCGGCTGGTGCGGCCGGTCGGCTTCGGCGAACGGAGTTCCCACGGTCGCACGGACGCGCCCGAATCAAGCCCAAAAGGGCAATGGTCAACGCTCCGTCACGATCGGCAAAACCGCGGGGTTCGCGCCCGCGCCCGTTAACCGAACGTTAACCGTCGGCCGTTAACCCTTGGGCCGGGTGGTCCATGCGACCGTGGGACTCCTTGTCCGGTTGAACCGGCTGACCGCGGACGTTCAGGGCGCGCGCCGACGATCGAAGTCCTGAAGGACAGAAGTGTACGTGGGTGAATGAGCGAGCGCGTCGAGTGAGCGCGTCAGTGAGTGCGTCAGTGAGCGTCAGTGAGCGCGTGAGGTGAGTGCGTCAGTGAGGAGCTGGCGTCTGGCGGCGGCTCTGGGTCCGCCCTCCCCCCAGTCGTCTTGAGCCCCGAGGAGGTGGCGCGTCTGCTCGAGGCGGGGCGTGGCTGCGCGCCGGATCAGCTTGCCTTGGCGGCGATGCCGGGGATGGCCGGGGCGAAGCGGTCGGGGGTGAGCGGTGCGATGTCGAAGGCGGGCTTGCGGCCGGTGGCGAGGTCCGCGATCAGCTGGCCGGTGATCGCCGACAGGCAGATGCCGTCGCCCTCGGTGCCGGTCGCGACCAGCAGATTGTCGATCGTGCCGCTGCGGCCGATGATCGGTCTGCCGTCGGGCACGTAGGGGCGAAGGCCGGCGAAGGCGCGCAGCATCCGGGCGTTGGCGAGCGCCGGCACGCGCGCGAGCGCCTCCTGGATGATCACTGCGACGCCCTCTGCCGTGGTCCGGCGATCGAAGCCGGCAAAGGCGCGGGTGCTGCCGATGATGCACTGGCCTTCGGCGTTGACCTCGAGCACGAAGCCGTGGCCGAGCCGGGTCGGCAGGTCGAGGGCGGCCCCGCTCGCAATCGGCGCGGCCTTGGCGGCGATGTATTTGGCCGACTGCAGATAGTGCCGGGCGAGCGCGGCGCCGCGCTCGGTGACCACGATCTCGCCGCGCCGCGGCACCACCGGGATCTCGAGCCCGAGCTTGGCCCCGAGCTCGCCGCTCCAGACGCCGGCGCTGATCAGATACTGCTCGGCGCGCAGGCTGCCGGCGGTGGTCGCCATCGATCGGATCTGGCCACCCGCGACCTCGAAGCCGAGCGGTCGGGTCTGCCAGAGCGGCCGCGCGCCCTCGGCGATCGCGCCGTCGACCAGGGCGAGGTTCAAACGATAGGGATTGACGACCGCCTCGGACGGGATGTGGTAGGCGCCGAACAGCCCGGGGCTGAGCTCGGGCTCGAGCGCGAGCATCTGCCTGCGCTCGAGGAACGGCATCTCGACGCCGGCCGCGCGCACCGCCTCGACCTGGGGCAGGACCTGGTCGCGCAGCGCCTCGTCCTCGCACAGCAAAAGACCCCCCGCCGGGTCGTACTCGAAGCCGACCTTGAGCTCCTTGGTCAGCGACTGGAAGACGCCCTGGCTGGCGGCCGCCAACGCCATCATCAGCCCGGGCTTCTTGGACGACACCGCGACATAGCCGTCGCAGGCGCCCGACGTGCCGGCGGTCGGCATCTGGGCGTCGATCATCGCGACCTTGAGCCCGCGCCGCGCCGCCTGATAGGCGCAGGACGAGCCGATCACGCCGCAGCCGAGCACCGCCAGATCCGTCTCGATGGTCGCCATCCGGCCATCCTCGCCGGCAGCATCCACCGGCACAAGCGGTTCGGCGCGCGGACGCTCGACCGTCGCGACGGGATCGATGGTCGGCGCCGGTCGATCGCGGCGCTCGGCCACCGCCGCCGCCCGCTCGGTGTGCGATGCTGTCCGGAAGAAGATATGGCTGCCGATCTTGGCGACCGGGGTCAGCTCGGGCCAGTTGGGGTGGACCTGGTCGGAGTGGAACCAGAGCGCGCCGTTGGTGGGATCGGGCAGCCGCCCGTTGAGCGCGAGGCCCGCGATTCCAAGCGAGCGGAGCCAGGCCGCGGGGTTGCGCGGCCGGTCGTCGAGCCCGTCGCAGTGCCACGAGAACTGGCAGAGATTGCGGCCGCGCTCCTCGCCCTGCCGGACCACGGCGCAGACCGTGTCCGGGAAGGCCGGATCGGCGACCCGGTTCAGGGTCACGGCGGCGACCGCGATCTGCCCGAGGCGGGGCTCCGCGCGCGCCTCCCAGTAGACATTCAGCGCCAGGCAGTCGAGCGCGTTGTCGAGCGGCGCGCCGTCGCGATCGTTATCGCCCCAAAGCGTCAAGGCCGCGAGCTGGACCGGCTCGGCCTGCGCGCCGACCGCCAGCGCCGGCAGCAGCGCCAGCGCGCAGAGACCAGAGCACCAACCCATTTGCCGGAACGCCATACGGCGCTAGCATCCTTCGAGCTGTCGTCGTGGTACAGGTCGGAGTCGAGCGCCATACCGCAATCGGCGGCCGGAGTTGATCGGCTCGACGGCGCCCGTGACCAACCTCGCGGATTTATGAACAGTCAAGATGAGTGTTTTGTTCCGCCCGCTGCCAGCAGCGCCCGCGAGCGTACCGCCGGTGACCGTAACGGTGGTGCTCGACGGCGCCGCGATCGATCTGCCGGCGGGGATGATGCTGGCCGCGGCCCTGCTCGCGCGCGGGCGCGCGGCGACCGGCCGCTCGCTCCATCTCAGCGCGCCGCGCGGGCCGTTCTGCCTGATGGGCAGCTGCTTCGAGTGCGTCGCCGAGGTCGACGGGCGGCCGCAGCGTACCTGCCGGCTGGTCGTGCGCGCCGGCATGCGGATCGCGCTCGGCGCCGGCCGCTCGGCCGGAGCGGACCGCGTGAGCCCGGCCGGCGTCGTGATCGTCGGCGCCGGTCCTGCGGGGGCCGCGGCCGCGCAGGCGCTCGCCGAGGCCGAGATCCCATCGACGCTGCTCGACGACCAGCCGGCGGCCGGCGGCCAGATTTTTCGCACTCCGCCCGGCAACGTACCGCCCGCCTATCCGGCAAAAGATCCGCGCGGGGATCGCCTGCGGACGGGCCTGGCGGCGCATCCTGACCTGATCAGGCATCGGCCGGGCGTGCAGGTGGTCGCGGTGCACGAGGGCCGGCGGCTCTGGCTGTTCGACGAGGCGAGCGGCGTCATCGAGGAGCAGACGGCCGCGGCCCTGATCGTCGCCACCGGCGCGCTCGAGGTGGCGGTGCCGGTCCCCGGCTGGACGCTGCCCGGGGTCTTCACCCTTGGCGGGCTGCAGGTCCTCCTCAAAGCCGGCGGCGTGGTCCCGGGCGGGCGGGTCGTGCTCGGCGGCGCCGGGCCGCTGCTCTACCTGGTCGCGGCCCAGCTCGCGGCCACCGGCGTCGAGATCGCCGCCGTGATCGATGCCGCCGGCCGGCCGACGCCGGCGCAGCTCCGGGGTCTCGCCAGCGCCCCCGGACAGTTGATGCGCGGCCTCGGCTGGCGCCTCGCGCTCGGGCGGCGCGGGATTCCCGTGCTGCATCGGCACGCGGTCGTCGCGATCGCCGGGACCGACGAGGTCGAGGCGGTCACCGTGGCGCCCCTGGACCGCGACTGGCGGCGGACCGACGGCCGGAGCTGGCAGATCACGGCCGATGTCGTCGGCCTCAGTTTCGGGTTGCGGCCCAACCTCGAGCTCACGCAGCTGGCCGGCGGCGCCGAGCGCTACGCGCCGGCGCTCGGCGGCTGGCATCCGGAGCGCTCAGGCGATCTCGAGAGCAGCGTTCCAAACCTGTTCGTCGCGGGCGATGCCGGCGGCGTGCGCGGGGCCCTGGTGGCGCTCGCCGAGGGCCGGATCGTCGCCCATGCGGTCGCGACCCGCCTCGGCATCGGCGCCCGCGGCCGGCTGGCGCGACAGCGCACCGAGGCCGAACGGCAGATCCGGCGCCTGCAGCCGTTCCGCGACGCGCTCGCCGCCTGGTCGGCGCTGCGGCCGGCGATCTTCGAGCTCGCAAACAGCGACACGGTCGTCTGCCGCTGCGAGGACGTCTTGCGGAGCGAGCTCGAGGGGGCGTTCGCCGCCGGGCTCACGCTGCCGCGCGCGCTCAAGCTCGGGACCCGCGCCGGCATGGGTCTCTGCCAGGGCCGGACCTGCGCGCCTGCGGTCCTGCATCTGGCCGCAGCCGCCGCCGGCCGGCCGGTCGAGACGCTGCCCCTGCCGACCGTGCGCGTGCCGCTCCGCCCGGTGCCGCTCAAGGCCTTCGCCGGCCTGGACCTCGGCGACCCATCTCCGGGGCCTTGATCAGGCGCCGACCAGGATCAGCCCGCTGCCGTCGACCTCGAGCCTGGTGCCGCCCTCGATCGTGCTCAGCACGTCCTCCTCGGGCGCGCAGACGATCGGAATCCCGGCCAGGATCGCGCCCTGGACGACCGAGGGATCGGGCAGGTCGCGGCAGACCAGCGCGACCGGGTGGGTGCCGTGCTGGTAGAGCTGGTGCAGGAACCGCCAGGCGCCGGCCGAGCCCATGCTGGCCGGAAACAGCAAAACCTTGCCGGCCAGGCTCTGGCCGCGGACGCTCGGCAGATCGCCGACGATCGTGCCGGTCCGGATGTCGACGTCGCCGAGGAACGAGATCGGCTCCTTGGCGACCAGCGCCGGGCCGGCTGCCCGGCCCTGAACGATGCCGCGGCCGCGGATGGTCCGCGGCGCGCTCACCGCTGATCCCCGAAGCGCGGCCGGAACGCGCCCTCGAGCGCGGTCTCGATCGCCCGCTCGGTGCTGGTCAGAAGCGTGTCGCAGCGGATCATGTCGCGCACGTACTTCGCCTGCTTGGCGCTGTCGACCACGATCGCGCGCAAGGTCGGCGGCTCGACCCCGAGGGCCGGGTCGGGCGAGGTCGTGCGCGCGAAATGGCAGGACATCGGGCAGGTATCGGAGATCACCTTGCCGCCCGCGCGCTCGATCGTCCCGACGATGCCGGCGTCCGCCGCCATCTGGCGGACCTGCCGGCTGGTCGTGACCCAGAGCTCGACGCCGTCCTTGACGCGCTTGCCCTCCAGCAGCCGGGCGTAGCCCTTCATCTCCTCGAACGACGCGTGCGGGCAGCCGACGTGGACCAGATCGAAGCCGCCATCGCCGGTCGTGAAGTGATCGTAGATGGCTTCGAGGTCGGTCCGCCTCGCGACGATCGCCTCGGCCGGCACGGCGCCCGCGAACGCGTGGCCGAGGTCGGCGAACGGCGGCGTGACGCCCGGGACGATGAACAGCGCGACCCCGCCCCCGGTCGCGAGCGTGGCGCCGAGCGCGTCCAGCTCGTCCAGGCTCGGGCGATGCGGAAAACCTTCGAACACCGGCACGCCGTCGCCGACCAGGCGGCCGACGTGGAAGCCGAGCGCGCTGAAGTCGCTGACCGTCTCGAGCGGGGTCTCGACCCGCACCCGGTGCGTGCCGCGCCGGTTGGCGTCCAGATGGTAGCCAAACCGGGGATAACGCCCGGTGATGCCGGCGTAGACCGCGAAGAAGCCATCCCGGTTCGACCTCGCCCCCAGGACCGAGTTACAAAAAACCGTGACCGTCGATTCGATCGAGGTCATGTGGGTGTTCCAGGTCGGCCAGTGGCCCGCCCAGTAGGGCGTGCAGGTGAAGCTGCAGGCGCTGCCGAGCTTTTGGTGCGCGACCTCGGCACGCCGCTGCAGGCGGACCAGCGTCTCGGGCGCGCCGGTCTGGCGCCAGTTGGCCATGTCGGCATTGGCGATGTTGGCGGACGCCGGCACCGCCATGCGGGCGCCGATGTCCGCGAGCTCCTCCATCAGCTCGACGTCGTGCAGATAGAGCGCCATGCCGGCATGGATGTGGGCGTAGCCGATCTCGACCATGTCCACAGCGCCGAACGCATCGCCGAGCTGGACGAGGCCGGCGATCGCGATCCGCCTCGCCTCGCCGTGCTCGCCGTCCAGCATCGCCTGCTCGTAGGACGAAAGCTTCATGAAGAGCCTCCCGCTGACAAGGGAGTTTGCGCCAGACCGGCGTGGCGCGCTAGCTTTCCAAGGGTGAGCGAGGGAGACCCCTGATGAACCAGCTCTCGGGCGCCGAGGCGTTCGTGCGCATGCTGCAGCTGCACGGCGTCACCCACGTCTTCGGCCTCTGCGGCGACACCAGCCTGCCGCTCTACGACGCGCTCTACCGCCTCGACCATGGCATCACGCACATCCTGGCGCGCGACGAGCGCTCGGCCGCCTACATGGCGGATGCCTATGCCCGGGTCACCGGCCGGGTCGGGGTCTGCGAGGGGCCGAGCGGGGGTGGTGCCACCTACATCCTGCCGGGCGTGGTCGAGGCCAACGAATCCTCGATCCCGGTGCTCGCGGTGACCACCGACATCGCGGTCGGCTCGCGCGGCCGCTACGTGCTGACCGAGCTCGACCAGGAGGCGCTGTTCCGGCCGCTGACCAAGTGGAACCGGGTGATCGACCAGGCGGCCAAGGTTCCGGAGGTCGCTGCGCGCCGCCTTTCGTCACATGACCACCGGCCGGCCGGGGGCGGCGCACATCGGCCTGCCGTTCGACGTCCAGCGGGCGCCGGTCGACGAGGCGGACGTGCACGCCGATCCGGCGCTCGGCGTGTTCCCGGCGCGGCGGACCGCCGCCGAGCCAGCCGCGATCGCGGCCGCGGCCGATGCGATCCTCGATGCCGAAAGGCCGCTCTTCATCTGCGGCGGCGGGCCGGTGATCGCCGGCGCCGAGGCCGAGCTCGAAGCGCTCGCGGAGCTGCTGGAAGCGCCGGTCGCGACCACGATCAGCGGCCAGGGCTGTATTGCCGAGGACCATCCGCTGGCGGTCGGCGTGGTCGGCAGCAACGGCGGCACCAAGCCGACCCGGGCGCTGGTCGATCGGGCGGATCTGGTGGTGTTCGTCGGCTGCCGGGCGGGCTCGGTCACGACCGAGCGCTGGCGTCATCCGGCGCCCGGCCGGGTCCGGGTCGTGCACATCGACGTCGACCCGGCCGTGATCGGCGCCAACTATCCGACCGAGGCCGCCGTGGCCGGCGATGCCCGCCTGGCACTGGCAGCGCTTCGCGACGAGATTGCCGGGCGGATCGACGCTCCGCCCCGCCGCAGTCTCGACCGTAGGGCGGTGACGCTGGCCAGGTCGGAAAAGTTCGCGGCCTTCGAGGAGCTCGCGCGCTCGGACGAGGTGCCGATCCGCCCGGAGCGGATCGTCGCGACGCTGCAGGCGCTGTTGCCGGCAGAGGCAGTGATCGTGGCCGATGCCGGCACCCCATGTCCCTATTTCTCGGCCTACTACCAGCAGCGCAAGACCGGCCGCCAGTTCATCAGCAACCGGGCGCATGGCGCGCTTGGTTACGCCCTGCCGGCGGCGGTCGGGGCCAAGATCGGCCGGCCGGAGGCGCCTTGCGTCGCGGTCATGGGCGACGGCAGCTTCGGCTTTGCCTCCGGCGAGCTCGAGACGGTCGCCCGGCTCGGCCTGCCGATCACGATGGTGGTGATCGCCAACGCCACCTTCGGCTGGATCAAGGCCGGCCAGCGGACCGGGTTCCAGGGCCGCTACTTCTCGGTCGACTTCTCGCCGGGCCAGCACGCCCGGATCGCCGAGGCCTACGGCATCAAGAGCTGGCGGGTCGAGGACCCGGCCGATCTGCAGCCGGCGCTCGCCAAGGCGCTCGCCAGCGACGGCCCGACGCTGGTCGACGTGGTCACCCAGCCGCTGCACGAGGCGCGCGCCCCGGTCTCGGAGTGGGTCGCCTGAGCATGACCGTCCGCGGCGGCAAGGCGGTCTATGGCGCCGCGGTCGGCATCTTGATGCTCGAGGCGCGTTTTCCCCGGATTGCGGGCGATGTCGGCAACGCGCTGACCTGGCCGTTCCCGGTCCACTACAAGGTGGTCAAGGGCGCCTCGCCGGACCGGGTCGTGCGCCGGCGCGCCGAGGGCCTGCTCGACGCCTTCATCCAGGGTGCGCGCGAGCTCATCGCGATCGGCGCCGACGGCATCACCACCAACTGCGGTTTTCTGGCACTCTTCCAGCGCGAGCTGGCCGCGGCAGTCGGCGTGCCGGTCGCGACCTCAGCGTTGATGCAGGCGCCGCTGATCGAGCAGCTGCTGCCGCCCGGCCGGCGGGTCGGCATCCTCACGATCTCGAGCGCCAGCCTCACCGCAGAGCATCTCGAGGCGGCGGGCGTGGCAGCGGACGCGCCGGTCGCCGGCACCGAGGGCGGGCGCGAGTTCTCGCGCGTGATTCTCGATGACGAAGTGGCAATGAACGTCGCCGCCTGCGAGCAGGACATCCTCGATGCCGGCGCCGAGCTGATCCGCCGCCACCCCGAGGTCGCGGCGATCCTGCTCGAGTGCACCAACATGTGCCCGCACGCCCGCGCGCTCCGCGACCGGACGGGCCTGCCGGTGTTCGACATGGTGAGTTTCGTTACCTGGTTCCAGGGCGGGCTCCTGCCGCGCCGCTGGTGACCCCACCCGAGGAGATGTGATGCCAAGCTACGTCGGCCAGCCGCTTGTGCGCCTCGAGGACGAGCGCTTTCTCACCGGCCGGGCGCGCTACACGGCCGATCTCGATCTGCCCGGCCAGGCGCATGCGGTCGTGCTGCGCTCGCCGCACGCCCATGCCGAGATCGCCGGCATCGAGCTTGCCGCGGCGCGCGCGGCGCCCGGCGTGCTCGGGGCGTATACCGCCGCCGACCTGCAGGCGGCCGGCATCGGGCCGATCCCGTCGCTGACCCGGACGCCACCCTATCGGCTCGAGAACGCCGACGGCAGCGAGCTGCCGGACGGCTCGCAGTATCCGCTGGCGACCGATCGCGTGCGCTACGTCGGCGAGCCGGTGGCACTGGTCGTCGCCGAGACGGTGGCAAAGGCGCTGGATGCCGCCGAGCGGGTCGCGGTCGATTACCGGGTCCTGCCGGCGGTGGTCGAGGTCGAGGCAGCGCTCGCGGACGGGGCACCCAGGATCTGGCCGGAGCTCGCGTCCAATCGCTCCCTGCACTGGCAGGCGGGTGATCGGGCGGCGGTCGAGGAGCGCCTGCAGGCGGCCGCAATGGTGGTCGAGCTCGAGGTCGACTATCCGCGCGAGATCGTGGCGTTCATGGAGCCGCGGGCGGCGCTCGCGAGCTACGATCCGGATGAGGGCCGCTATACGCTCCAGGCCGGCTGCCAGTCGGGGCATGCGATCCGGGCGGTGCTGGCCGGGATCATGGGGGTCGGCGAGCCGGCGCTGCGGGTGATCGTGCCCGAGGTCGGCGGCGGCTTCGGCGCCCGCAACATGGTCTATCCGGAGTTCGTGCTGACCCTGTTCGCCGCCAAGGCGGTCGCCCGGCCGGTCAAGTGGGTGGCGGAGCGCAGCGAGAGCTTCACGAGCGACGCCCAGGCCCGCAGCCAGCGCCTTGGCGCCACGCTCGGGCTCGACGCCGAGGGGCGCTTCGTCGCGATCCGGGTGGCGGCGACCTGGCGCCACGGCGGCTATCTCGCCAGCCGCTCCGCCTTCGTCCTGGTGCACTGGATGGCGCCGATGATCTGCGGGCCCTATCGGATTCCGGTGCACCACTTCACGCTCGACGGCGTGTTCACCAATACGACGCCGATCTCGGCGTACCGCGGGATCGCGCGCGCCGAGCTCACCTATCTTTTGGAGCGGCTGGTCGATGCCGCCGCCCGCCAGAGCGGGATCGACCGGATCGAGCTGCGCCGGCGCAATCTGATCGCGCCTGGAGAGATGCCCTGGCGCTCGCCGACCGGTGCGCTGTACCCGCGGACCGAGTTCGAGCGCAATCTCGATCTCGGTATCGAAGCGATTGATTTCGCTGGATTTCAGAAGCGTCGCGCGGAAGCGGCGGCCCGCGGTCGGCGGCGTGGCATCGGGGTCTCGGTGTACATCGAGAACGCCGGTGGCGCGCCCTCGGAGTTCGCCAAGGTCCGGGTCGGCGGCGACGGCCGCGTCGAGGTGCACGTCGGCACCCAGGACTTCGGCATGGGCCACGCCACGGTGTTCGCCCAGGTGGCGGCCGACGCGCTCGGGGTCGAGCCCGCCGCGGTCGAGGTCGTCGACGGCGACACCGATCTGATCGAGATCGGCTTTGGCGCCCACGGCTCGCGCTGCGCCCGGATCGGCGGCAGCGCCGTTCTCCAGGGGGTGCAGGCGGTCGTCGAGCAGGGCAAGAGCCTCGCCGCCGAGCTGATGGAGGCGGCCGCGGCCGACGTCGAGTTCGCGGCCGGGTACTACGGCATCCGCGGCACCGACCGGCGGCTCGGCCTGTTCGAGGTGGCCAGCGCCGCCGAGGCGCGGGGCGAGCCGCTCGCCGCGGCCGAGACCTATCAGAGCCAGGGCCCGAGCTATCCCAACGGCTGCCAGCTCGCCGAGGTCGAGGTCGACCCGGCGACCGGCAAGGTGACGCTGATCCGCCACGTCATGGTCGCCGACCCGGGCCGGGTGCTCAACCCGCTGATCGTCGAGGGCCAGCTGCACGGCGGCATCGCCCAGGGGGTCGGCCAGGCGCTGCTCGAGCGGGTGGTCTACGACCCGGCGAGCGGCCAGCTGCTGAGCGGCAGCTTCATGGACTTCGCGCTGCCGCGCGCCGACGACCTGCCGATGCTGACCACGCGCTTCAACGCGCTGGTCGCGGACGACAACCCGCTCGGCGTCAAGGGCGCGGGCGAAGGCCCGACCACCGGCTCGCCGCCGGCGGTGGTCAACGCCGTGCTCGATGCGCTCGCCGCCGACGGCGTGACCGACGCTCGACATGCCGCTGACCCCGGAGCGCGTCTGGCGGGCGCTGAGGCGACCGCAGGCACAGCTGGCTTTTGGTAACCCAACTTGGCATTGTTCGATCTTCGGTTTATTAGAACGCACGAGTGGACAATTTCTGAGCAGGCTACATGAAGTCGCCGTTCACCGGCAGCTACTCGGTGTTCCTTCGGACCATCGTGATCGCGCGAGCCCCGGGAGCCAGTCCGCAGGCGATCATCGCCAAGCTGGACGGTGCGGAGGCCCGAGGGTGAAGGTCGTCGAGGTCAAGCGTATCCTCGGAAAGGAGCACTTGCTCCGTCTCCAGAATGGCAGGCGATCCGCGCGAGCGTAGTTGAAGCTATCCAGACCGTTGATTGGCCAACCGGTTCCGGCAAGTTCACGATCAATCCGGCTCGGCACGGCAACGGCGTCAAGCCGATTCAGCAGAGAGCGGCCCAATTGTTGAACGACCATGGCTGGCAGGCCCAATACCTCTGGCCAATCGCCGATCGCAATCGGCCCGGCAAGATGGATGCAGCCTACGTTTCGACCCAGGGCCTCGTCGCCTTCGAGTGGGAAACCGGGAACATCGCCTCAAGCCACAGATCGATCAACAAGATCTGCTTAGGCCTCCACATTGGCGCGATTGTCGGTGGCATTCTGGCTCTGGCGTCAAACAAGCTCTACCCCTATCTCACTGACCGGATCGGAAACATCGGTGAGATCGAACGGTACTTTCCCTTGTGGGCGAGCACGCCCTGTGATCAGGGCGTGCTCGAGATCATCGTCGTCGAACATGATGCAATCAGCACCAACGTCGCCCCAATCCCCAAAGGAACCGAGGGTCGAGCGCGCCGCTAGGCGTCAATCGTCCACCACGTCATGGCTCTTGTGATGTCGAATTGATTTGTTCTCGAGTCGGTCGATGATCACGTCGCAGAAGTCGAGCTCGACGCCGATCCACCGTCGATTCTTGCTCTCGCAAACCGCGTAGGTGGTACCGCTGCCGCCGAACGGATCGAGGACGACATCGCCAGGCATGGTCGACATTTCTACGACCCGATCGAGGATTTTCGTGGACAGCGCATTGGCTCTTCTCTTCTGTGATTTGAACTTCCAATGTCGCACCGGTGGGATGTCGGTCCACACGTCCTTGAGATTGACACCCTTCGGGTTCATGGCGCCTCGGTGGCCGCCATAGTCGCGGATCTCGCCGCCACAGTGGCGACACGTCTCGATCGGCGTGCGTATCCGCCGGAATGTCTTCGGCTTCCCCTTCGTAAAGTACAGCAGACTGTAATGACTTGGGTAAAGTCGGCCCGGAATCGGCAGGCAGTTTTTCATGTCGATCGTGATCCAATGCCTGAACAGCAACCCGAGCTCCATGAGATGGCTGCCGAGAATCATATTCCATTTTGGCAAATTGTATATGAAAATGGCGCCGCCGGGTTTGAGAACCCGGACACACTCGCCGACCCAGCGCCGACACCAAGAGAGATACTCGGTCTCGGCCAGATCATCGGTACCGTTCGATCCGTATTGCTTACCGAGGTTGAACGGCGGGTCGGCGAAGACGGTATCGATGCATCCGTCGCGCATGGCTGGGAGAAGCTCGAGACAATCGCCGCTGAACAGGGCCCCGAGGTCCGTGACGTAGACCGGTTGGGGAGCGATCGCGGGGACGTCGAGGAACGGGGCGACGTCGAACGTGCTGCCGTGGAACGTGATCGAGCGTTGGCTGGAAAGTTGCAACGGATGCTCTCTACCGCTGGAAGTGGGGCCTGCGGGCCAAGGGTAGCCTAGTTTGGATCGGTGCAACAGCGCGCCTGCAGGGCGAAGCTTGACCCGCCGGCGCTGTGCGTGGACAATCGGTCCGGGACCGCGCATGGCAACAGGGAGCACAACATGTCCAGACAATGGCAGATGGTCGCGGCGGCGAGTGCGCTCGCGATCGGCATCACGAGCGCGGCGGCGGCCGAGACGCTGGAATGGACCGCGGGCCAGATCGGCGGCGGCTGGTACACGATGGCCTCCGGCATGGCCAAATTGATCATGGACAACAATCCCGACCTCACCATCAAGGTCGTGCCGGGCGGCGGCACCGCCAATCCGTCCAAGGTCCAGAAGGGTCAGAGCCAGCTCGGCATGGGCCTCGACATCTTCACCTTTGCCGCCCGCAACGGCACCGGCATCTATGACGGCGTGCCGCACGACAAGCTGATGATGATCGGCATGAGCTTCTCCGACAACTACATGCACCTCCTGCGCGCCAAGGACGCCCCGCTCGACTTCGCCGGCCTGTTCAAGGACGGCAAGGACGTCCATCTCGCCGTGACCAAAGCCGGCTCCTCGGACGAGCAGACTTTCCAATACGTGATGGATTACTACGGCACCGGGTACGACGACCTGCGCGACAACCGCGACTTCAAGATCAATCACGGCAACTACAGTGAGATGGCGTCGCAGTTCAAGGACGGCCAGGTCGACTACGTGTTCTTCACCCTCGGGATTCCCGGCGCGGCCGCGATCGAGATGCTCGAGGGCCGCGATGCCGAGCTCGTGCCCTGGCCCGCCGACCTGCAGGAAGGGCTGCACGAGAAGTACGGCTACAAGATCGGCGCGATTCCGGCCGGCACCTACGCGGGTCAGGAGGCCGACGTCGCGACCGTGATCATGGGCACGACGCTGATGGTCAACGCCGACGTCAGCGACGACGCGGTCTACGAGATCACCAAGACGCTCTGCGAGAATACCGACAAGCTGCCGGACATCCACCAGAGCATGACCGTGTTCGACTGCGCGACCGCGGCCAAGGATCCGCCGGCGCCGATCCACCCGGGCGCGGCCAGGTACTATAAGGAAAAGGGCTACATGTAGCTCGGACTGCGCCGGTCCCGCCGGCGAGCGGGACCGCGCGCGCGTCGATGCGCAAGCTCGAGGGCCACGTCGGCTGGGCGGTCGCGATCTGGGCGGCGGCGGCGGCGCTGTTCCAGCTCTACACCGCCTACATCGGCTATCTCGAGCCGCGCGAGCAGCGCTCGCTGCATCTCTTGCTGTTCCTGCCGCTCGCTTTTCTCCTGTATCCGGCGCACCCGACGCGCTCGCCCCAGGACCGGCCCTCGGCGCTCGACTGGCTGCTCGCGGGACTGGCGATTCTGCCCAACGCCTATTCCTACTTCGAGGCGTATCGGATCAACATGCGCCTCGAGAACGTGACCCCGCTGCTGCCCGCGGAGCTCGTCCTCGGCACGCTTGCGATCCTCTTGTTCATCGAGGCGCTGCGCCGGGCGGTGACCCCGATCCTCGCCGGCCTGCTCGTGATCGCGCTGGTTTATCTGTTCAACACCGAGCACATGCCGGGCATGTGGAGCTACCGCGACCTCGGCTTCAACGAGATCGTCGAGGACATGTATCTGGTCAACGGCGAGGGCATCTACGGCACGATCACCGGCATCTCGGCGACCATGGTCGCGGTCTTCATCGCGTTCGGCGCGTTCGTCGAGGGCTCGGGCGTCGGGCGCCTGTTCAGCAACCTGGGCTCGCGGGTCGCGGGCCGCTATTCGGGCGGGCCGGCCAAGGTCGCGGTCCTGACCTCGGCGATGTTCGGCACGATGAGCGGCTCGTCGTCCTCGAACGTGTTCGCGACCGGCTCGTTCACGATCCCGATGATGAAGAAGCTCGGCTACCGCCCGGCGTTCGCCGGCGGGGTCGAGGCCTCGGCCAGCGTCGGCGGCCAGATCATGCCGCCGATCATGGGTGCCGGCGCCTTCATCATGGCCGAGATCACCAACATCCCCTATCGGAGCATCATCGCAGCCGCGCTGCTCGGCGCCTGCTGCTACTTCTTCATGGTCCTGATCAGCGTCCATCTGGAGGCCAAGAAGCTCGGTCTGCGCGGCATGAGCGAGGACGAGCTGCCGACCTGGCGGGCGGTCCTCGACGATCTCCATCTGCTGATCCCGATCGTGGTCCTGATGGGCCTGCTGGCGTTCCGCTACTCGCCGCATTTCGCGGCCTTCTACTCGATCCTCGCGACCATCGCGGCCACCTGGCTGCGGCCGCACACGCGGCTCGGGCCGCGCCAGCTGTTCCGGATCCTGGCCAATGCCGGGCGCAACATCACCTCGATCGCGGTCGCCTGCGTCGGCGCCGGCATGATCATCGCCGGCCTCACGGTCACGGGCCTCGTGATCTCGCTCGGCACGATCATCACCCAGGCGGCCGGCGGCGAGCTCTGGCTCGCGGCGATCCTTTTGATGCTGACGACGATCGCGCTCGGCATGGGCGTGCCGACCACCGCCGCCTACGTCATCACCGCGGCGATCGGCGCCCCGACCCTGATCTCGGAGTTCGGGGTGCCGGTCCTGGGCGCGCATCTGTTCGTGTTCTATTTCGCGATCCTGGCCGATGCCACGCCGCCGGTCTCGATCGCGTCCTATGCCGCCGCCTCGATCGCACGCGCGCACCCGATCATGACCGGCCTGCAGGCGCTCCGGCTCTCGATCGCGGGCTTCGTGGTCGGCTACAGCTATCTGTACACGCCGGCGTTGATGATGGACGCGCCGTTTTTCGAGGTCTTGGGCCAGATCCTGGTCAACCTCACCGGCCTGACGATCCTCGCCGCGGGGCTCACCGGCTATCTCAACGGCCCGATCGCGCTACCGCTGCGGCCCTTGCTGTTCGCGGCCGGGCTCGCGATCGCGCTGCTCGAGATCTATCCGGTCTGGCCGCGGGTGCTGATCGCGCTCATGGCCCTGGCCGCCCTCTACTATCTGCCGGGTCTGTTCGCGTTCGGCCGGAAGGCGGTGGCGGTCAAGCCGGCCGGGGCGGAGAGCCCGCTTGACTGAGCCCGGAGAGGCACGGCCTCGGTCTCCGAGAGCGATCAGCAAAGCCCCCCTGACCGAGGCGCTCGCCGACTTCGTCGCGGCCTTCCGGGCGGACGACCTGCCGGCCGCCGTCGCGGCGCGAATGCTCGAGCTGGTGCTGGACGGCAGCGCCTGCCTGCTGGCGGCCGCCAATCCGGCCTGGTCGACCGGGCGGCGGATCGCGGCGTTCGTCCGGGCGCAAGGCGGCGCGCCCGAAGCGAGCGTGGTCGGCCAGAATTTCAAAACCGGCGCGGTGCACGCGGCGCTCGCCAATGGCACGATGGGCTACGCCTGCGATTTCGAGCCCCATCACCCCGAGGCGATCTTGCATCCGATCGCGGTGATGATCCCGGCGGCGCTCGCGGCCGGCGAGCGGGCCCGCGCGAGCGGGCGCGATTTTCTGGCGGCGGTGGCGCTCGGCTGCGAGGTCGAGTACCGGGTCTCGATGGCGCTCGGGCCGGCCGCGCAATATGCGCTCGGCTTTCATCCGTCGGCGGTCTGCGGCGGCTTCGGGGCCGCGGCCGCCGCCTGCCATCTGCAAGGCCTGGACGCGGAGGCGGTGATCCGGGCGCTCGGGCTTGCCGCCTGCCAGGCCTCGGGCCTGATGGCCTGGGAGAGCGATCCGAGCGAGAACTCGCGGCCGTTCCAGATGGGCATGGCGGCGCGCAACGGGGTCACCGCGGCCCTGCTCGCGGCCGAGGGCTTCGGCGGGCCGCGGGCGGTCTTCGACCATGGTCACAGCGTCTTCAAGGCCTTCAGCCGCAGCCCGCGCCCGGACCTCTTGACCCGGGATCTCGGGCGCCGCTTTGACGGGATCACCGAGCTCGCGATCAAGCCTTATCCTTGTGTTTCCTTCCTGCATCCGGCGCTCGATGCGCTGTTCGAGCTGGTCCGGGACCGGGACTTGCGGGCCGAGGACGTGGAAGAAATCGTGATGCGTTTTGCCCGCTCGGGCGTGCACTGCATCGATGCCAACCCGCTGAAGAGCCATTGCGCCCAATATGTGCTCGCGGTCGCGCTCGTGAGCGGCCGCATCGAGGTCGCCGATCTGTTCGTCGACCGGCGTGAGACCGATCCGCTGGTCCGGGATCTCGCCCTGCGCGTCCGGGTCGAGGCTGACGACGGCGCGCTCGAGGCCGCGTTTCCCGAGGCTTATGCGACCGAGCTCGAGCTGCGCACGCGCTCCGGACAGACCTTCCGGCGGCGGAACGACATCGCGCGCGGCTATCCCGAGGCGCCGATGAGCGCCGCCGAGGTCGAGGCGAAGTCCGACGCGCTGCTCGCGGGCATCGGATCGGCGGCGCGCGCTGCGGCGCTGAAGGGCGCCATCCGGGCGCTGCCCGCGGCGGCCGAGCTCCGGAGCTACGCGGATTTGCTCCGGGCGCCGGTCGAAGGCGCTGAGGGCGGCCGATGACGTCTTTCTCGGTGGAAAAACCGATGCGGGTGGCGCTCGCGGGCTTCGGTACGGTCGGGCAGGAGCTGGCCCGCCGGCTGACTGCGGGGGTAATCCCGGCGGCAAGGCTTACGGCGGTCTCGGCGCGCGATCTCGACAAGGCAAGGCGCAACGCCGCCGGCCTCGAGCCGCCGCCCCTGGTCCTGCCGGTCGCCGAGCTGCCGGCCCATGCCGACGTGATCGTGGAGTGCGCGACCGGCGACGCCTTGCCCGAGATCGCGCGGGCCGCGCTGGCCGCCGGCAAGGTCCTGGTGCCGGTCAGCGTCGGCGGGCTCGCGGCCCATCCGGAGGTCCTGGACTGGGCGGGCGTCCACGGCGGCCGCATCAAGGTCGCGACCGGCGCCTTGCCGGGGCTGGACGCGATCCGCGCCGCCGCCGAGGGCGAGATCAGGAGCCTGAAGCTCACCTCGCGCATCCGGCCGGACTCGCTGGTCCGCGAAGCCTATGTTCGCGAGCGTGGCTTCGACTTCACGCAGCCGATCAGCAGGCCCGTGCAAGTCTTTGCCGGCACGGCGCGCGAGGCGGCGCTCGCCTTTCCCAAGCACTTCAACGTCGCGGTCACCTTGAGCCTCGCCGGCATCGGTCTGGACCGGACCGAGGTTCTGGTGGTTGCCGACCCGGACGTGGCGGGCGCGGTGCACCAGGTCGAGGTCGACGCGGCCGACATCCAGCTCAGCCTGACCAGCCGCAACCGGCCGTCGGCGACCAATCCACGCACCTCGCGCGCGGTGGCACCAAGCATCATGGCGGCGCTGCGGGCGCTGGTCGCACCGGTGCAGGTCGGCTCGTGAGCGGCCTCCGGATCAGCGCGCTCACGGTCTCGACCGTCCGTCTGCCGGTCCGGATGAAGCGCCGGCATGGGGTCGGCGACGTCCAGGATGCGGTCACCAACGTCGTCTTGCGGCTCGAGACCGATGCCGGCATCACGGGCTTCGGCGAGGCGGCACCCTGGCCGGTCTTCACCGGCACCGCCGAGGCAACCGCGGCGGCGCTCCACGTCCATCTGCGCCCGCTGCTGATCGGCGCCGACCCGTTCCGGATCGAGGCCCTGCTCGGACAGGCCGACCGGCTGGTCGTCGGCCATCCCGAGGCCAAGGCGGCGCTCGAGGCGGCGCTCTTCGACATCAAGGGCAAGGCGCTCGGCGTCTCGGTCGCGGATCTTCTGGGCGGCCGCGTCCGCGAAGAGATCCCGCTCAGCTTCTCGCTCGCCCAGCCCGACCTCGCCGAGGACGTCGCGATCGCCAAGGCGCTCTATGCCGAGGGCATCCGCCTGTTCAAGGTCAAGACCGGCTTCGCCGGCCACCGGGCCGACCTTGCGCGCCTGGAGCGGTTTCGCAACGAGCTGCCGGACGACGTCGACCTCCGGGTCGACTACAATCAGGGCCTCGAGCCCTGGGACGCGATCCGGCGGCTGAAGGAGGTCGAGGCGTTTTTCCCGACGTTCATCGAGCAGCCTGTACCGGCCGATCAGATCGCGGCGATGGCGGCGATCACGCAGGCGCTCGACACCCCGATCATGGCGGACGAGAGCGTGTTCACGCCGGCCGATGCGCTCCGCGTGGTGGCGGCGCGGGCGGCCGATCTGGTCAGCATCAAGGTCATGAAGCACGGCGGCGCCCTTCGCGCCCGCGCCGTCGCGGCGATCGCGCAGGCGGCCGGCATCGTCTGCTACGGCGGCGACATGTTCGAGAGCGGCCTCGGCCACGCCGCGGGCGCCCAGCTGATCGCGGCGACCCCCAACATCGCGCTCGGCTGCGAGTTCTACCAGGCGCGGTTTTTCCTGACTGAAGATCTGCTGAGCGAGCCGTTTCCGATCGCGAACGGCAAGGTCCAGGTACCCTCCGGCCCGGGCCTTGGCGTCGAGGTCGACGAGGACCGGCTCGCCAGGTACACGACGCTGCGGCTCGGCTGATGGCCACTGCCGGCGCCAACGTCCCGGGCCTGGGCGAGGTCGTGCTCGACCATGTCGGCCTGTTCGTGCCCGAGATGGCGCGGGCGGCGCGGGCGTTCGAGCGTCTCGGCTTTCGCCTCACGCCCTTCTCGCCGCAGCGCCACCGACTGGCGCCGGGAGAGCCGCTGGTCCCGGCCGGCACCGCCAATCGCCTGGCGATGCTGGCCGAGGGCTACGTCGAGATCCTGGCCCCGATCGCCGACACGCCGGTCGCCAGCCAGCTCCGCCAGGCAATTCGTCGGTATGCCGGCCTGCATCTGATCGCCTTCGGGACCAGCGATGCCGAAGCGAGCCATGATCATCTCGCCCGCTCCGGCTTCGCGCCACAGCCGGTGATCGGGCTCGAGCGCACCGTCGAGACGCCGGCAAGCCATGGCCTGGCGCAGTTCTCCGTGGTGCGCGTGCCACCCGGCACCATGCCCGAAGGCCGCATCCAGTTCTGCCGGCAGCGCACGCCCGAGCTGGTCTGGCAACAGCGCTGGCTGGAGCAGCCGAACCGCGCCCGGGCGCTCACCGACGTCCTGATCTGTGTCGAGGATCCCGCCGAGGCGGCCGAACGCTTCGGCCGGTTCGTCGGTCGGGCGGCGACCCGCGGCTGGCTCCTGGAGCTGGACCGGGGTCGGATTGCCTTCGTCGATCAGGGACGCCTCGCCCGCTTGTTTCCAGGGACCACCCTGCCCTTGCCGCCATTCATGGCGGCATTCGCGGTGACCAGCGACGATCTGGCGGCGACCCGCTCGGCGCTGCGGGCGGGCGGCCTCGAGGCCCGCGACGCCGCACCGGGCGTGGTCGTCGTCGCGGTCCCCGAAGGCATCGCGGCGATCGTCTGCTTCGCGAGCTCGGACGCAGCGCCGCCCTGGCTCGATTGAGGGCTACGCCGCGGCCGCGGCCTCGGGCGCCCGGACCTCGCGGCCGAGCTGCCTTTCCAGCTCGACCACCGCGCGCATGGTCTTGAGCACGCTGTCCGGGGTCAGGCTCATCGAGTCGATGCCGAGCTCGACCAGGTATTTCGCGATCTCGAGATAGTCCGAGGGCGCCTGGCCACAGATCCCGGAATGGCGGCCGTTGCGCCTGGCGCCTTCGACCGCCTGCTTGAGCAACGCGAGCACGCCGGGATCGCGCTCGTCGAAGTCGAAGGCGACCATCTCACTGTCGCGGTCGACGCCGAGCGTCAGCTGGGTCAGGTCATTCGAGCCGATCGAGAAGCCATCGAAGCGCTTCGAGAACTCGTCGATCAAAATGACGTTGTTCGGGATCTCGCACATTACATAGACCTCGAGCCCGTCGTCGCCACGTCGGAGATTCTCCTCGGCCATGACTGCAAGAACTTTGTCGGCTTCGTCGAGACGGCGGCAGAACGGGATCATGATCTTGAGGTTCTTGAGCCCCATCTCGGTCCGCACCCGGCGCATCGCGGCGCATTCGAGCGCGAAGGCCTCGCGGTAGGCCGGATGGGCATAGCGCGAGGCGCCGCGGAAGCCGAGCATCGGGTTCTCCTCGTGCGGCTCGAACGCGCGGCCGCCGATCAGCGCGGCGTATTCGTTGGTCTTGAAGTCGGACAGACGCACGATCACGGGCTTGGGCCAGAACGCCGCGGCAATCGTCCCGACCCCTTCCGACAGCCGCTCGATGAAGAACTCGCGCCCGCTCGGGTAAGTCTTGATCATGTCGAGAACCTGCGCACGCTCCGTCTCTTCCGCGATCCGGTCCGGATGGAGCAGTGCCAGCGGGTGCGCCTTGATGTACTCGTTGATGATGAACTCGAGCCTGGCGAGGCCGACGCCGTCGTTGGGGAGGAAGCTGGTCTGGAACGCGAGCTCGGGATTGCCGAGGTTGACCATGATGTGGGTCTTGGGTTTTTCGACCGTGCGCAGGTCGGTGGTCTCGATCTCGAACGGGACGCTGCCCTCATAGACCCGGCCGATGTCGCCCTCGGCGCAGGCGACCGTGACCTGCTGGCCGGTCTCGAGGGACCGGGTGCCGTGGTCGGTGCCGACCACCGCCGGGATCCCGAGCTCGCGGGCGACGATCGCGGCATGGCAGGTCCGGCCGCCGCGGTTGGTGACGATCGCGGCCGCGGTCTTCATCACCGGCTCCCAGTCGGGCGTCGTGGTGTCGGCGACCAGCACCTCGCCCGGGCGGAACTCAGACAGATGGCGGCCGTCCTTGACGATCCGGACCCTCCCCTGCGCGCATTTGGTGCCGACCGCGCGACCCTCGACCAGCACCTTGCCCCCGCCCGTGACGTGATATTCCTCGAGCACCGTCCCCTTCCGCTGCGAGGCGACCGTCTCGGGCCGCGCCTGGACGATGTACAGCTCGTGGTCGAGGCCATCGAGCGCCCATTCGATGTCCATCGGCGTGAAGTGCCCGCTGCGCCCGCTGTAGTGGTCCTCGATCTTGAGCGCGTAGTCGGCAAGCGTCAGCACCTGGGCGTCACTCAGGCAGAAACGCTCGCGCTCCTCCTTCGAGGTCGGCTTGTTCAGGGTCGGCTCGCGCGTGCGGCCTTCGGCATAGACCATCTTGATCTTCTTGGCGCCGAGCGTGCGCCTCAGCACCGCCCGGAAACCCTGCCGGAAGGTGGGCTTGTGGACATAGAACTCGTCGACGTCGACCGCCCCCTGGACGACGTTCTCGCCCAAGCCCCAGGCGCCGGTGATGAAGACCGCATCCTGGAACCCGGTCTCGGTATCGATCGAGAAGATTACCCCGGCGGCGGCCAGGTCGGAGCGCACCATCTTCTGGACGCAGGCCGAGAGCGCCACCTGAAAATGGTCGAACCCCTTGTCGATCCGGTACGAGATCGCCCGGTCGGTGAACAAGGACGCGTTGCAGCGCCGGATCGCCTCCAGCACCATCTCCTCGCCGCGGACGTTCAGGTAGGTGTCGTGCTGGCCGGCAAAGCTCGCGGTCGGCAGATCCTCGGCCGTGGCCGAGCTGCGCACCGCGACCGACAGGTCCTCGCCATAGGTCTCGACCAGCTGGCGCCAGGCGCTCAACACCTGCTCGCGCGCCCCCTCGGGCAGGCCCGCGGCGTAGACGATCTCGCGGCAGCGGGCGCCGGCGCGGGAGAGGGCCTTGGTGTCGGTCTTGTCGAGCCGGTCCAGCTCCGCATGCAGCTTTTCCCATGCATTCGCCTGGGTGAGCGCGTCGCGAAACGCCTGCGCCGTGATCGCAAAGCCGTTGGCCTGGCGCACGCCGAGCGGCACGAGCTCCCGGTACATCTCGCCGAGCGAGGCGTTCTTGCCGCCCACCAGCGGCACGTCGGCATACGAGATGTCGGAGAACCAACGGACATAGGCGGGCTCGGCCATGACTTACCCTTTCCCACTTTTTGGATCGCGGCGGCAACCTCGGCTCGACACAGCCGCCGGTCATTGACCTGGGTCAAGTCCCCTCGCCGCGCCTGGCGGTCTCGCAAACGTCCTCCAGGTCAATCACACAGGCTCCACGATTGATGATGGATCAAGATCGACGATGCCAGAGAATCGAGCGATTATCACCTAGTACGCTTGAGCTCTATAAGTGCAACCGCCACAATTCTCCTGTAGATTCATGTTTTTGATTTTCTCCTGAAAGACAACCTCAGATGAAAGCGCCCAGACGTTCTGAATTGATCGTGCCACTCAACGTGGCATGCGTCAGAAATGCGGCATGATTCATTATACACTGGCGCATGGGTGACGCATTCAAAACAGAGATGTGGAGCATAATCGTCTTCCGGCTAGCCATCACCGCCAAGCGATCAAGCTCTGGAGCCAACGTTTAGGTTGAGTCCGTTTATACATTTAATATGGTGTCAATATATATTACTATTTATTGACAACGTGTTATAGTAACTATCTGCATGTACTTCTCATCCTTTGAATCCAGAAAATGGATCAATCTCAAGACCGTCTCCACCTAGCCTCCACCCTCGTGCCGTCGCCTTGATGCGTCACTTCTGGCGCATGCGCGCCATGGCCTGGCTCGGACCGCTTGCCCTACCCCCTCAGATATGGCTCTCTGACGTGGTCGATCAACTTCCGATCGCAACCGGGCCGGATTTGAGCCATGGCCCGACCAGCGACCTTCCGCCGAGCTGCCCGAGGTCTTCGTCAGCTACAGCCATCGCGACGAAGCGTGGAAGGATCGATTTCCTGCCGCATCTCGAGATTGCGGAGCCGGCCAGCCTGCTGAGCAGTGGCACGATCGCTATATCGGCGCCGGCAGGACTGGTTCGCCGAGATCGTCGAACGCCTGGATGGTTGCGCGGTCGCGATCTTGCCTGATCTCGCCCGAATTTCCTTACGTTCGAGTTCTGCACTGCGCGAGGAGGTCACTCCGCTGCTGGAGCGCCGCGACGCGACGGCTTGATGCTGTGCCCGTCCTATCCGGCCATGCGACTGGGAGCGCGGTTCCACTGGCTGACGGCGCTGCAGATGCGCCCGAGCGATGACGGCCGATCGTTCGGCACTGCCGCAATGACAACAGGATGCGGTCTTCGCCGAGGTCAACGAGGAGATCTGCAAGTACCTCGAAACCCGCGACCCCAGAGCCCTGGCACCCAAGCATACGGCTCGGCCCGAGCCCGTGGCGGTCGACATCACTCGCCTGCCGCCAGTCGGCTACGCACCTGTTCGGCCGCGATGACGAGCTCAACCTGCTCGAGCGACACGTGGGAGCAACGGCAAGATCAATGTCATCTCGCTGGTCGCCTGGGGCGGGGTCGGCAAATCGACGCTGGTCAAGCAAGTGGTGCGAGTGCCTTCGCGCAGGACAATTTTCGCGGCGCCACGGCGGGTCTTCGCCTGGTCGTTCTACAGCCAGGGCACCAACGAGCGCGTGACCTCGGCCGATCGAGTTCGTCGCCGAAGCGCTGACGCTGGTTCGGCGATCGAAGACCCGACGGCCGGGTTCGGCTTGGGCCAAGGGCGAGCGGCTGGCCGATCTCGATGCGGCAGGAGAAGAGCGCTCCTGATCCTCGATGGGCTGGAGCCGCTCCAGGACCGCCACCAGGGCATCAAGGACCCGAGCGCTGCAGAGGCTGCGTCGAGGAGCTCGCGCGGCGACAACGCCGGGCTTTTCGTCATCACCACGCGCGAGCCGGTCAAGGAGCTGGCCGACTTTCCCGAGACGACGCTGGCGCAGATACCTGGCGCAACTTTCCGCCGAGGCCGGCCGTGCCTTGCTCGGATCGCTCGGGCGTGCGCGGTACCGATGCCGAGCTGGAGCAGGCGACACGCGATTTCGGCAACCACGCGCTCGCGATCAACCTGCTCGGAGCTAGCTGCGTGGCATCCCGGGCCATCACATTCGGCCACGCCAGTGAGGTCCCGGATCCTCGACGTTCCCGTCGATCAGGGCCGCCATCCCCGCCGGGTGATGGAGGCCTTCGCCGTCGCCTTGGCGAAGGCCCCGCCTGGAGCTGCTGGGTCTGCTCGTCGACTGTTCGACCGCCCCGCGACCGGCGATTGCATTAACGCGCTCAGGTCGACCCCCGGCGATTCGCCGGCTGACCGAGCATCTGGTCAAGCTGTCGGACGCGGACTGGCTGCGTCTTCTCGACCAGTTGCGGGACATCGGTCTCGTCGCGCCTGAAAGCCACCACGCGCCGACGAGATCGACGCGCATCCGTTGGTGCGGGAGCATTTCGGGGAGCGGCTGAAGACGGAAAAACCGGAGGCGTGGCGGGCGGGGCACGGGCGGCTGTACGAGCATCTGCGGGACAGCGCCGAGCCGCTGCCCGACACGCTTGCCCGAGATGGCGCCGCTGTTCCAGGCGATCAATCACGGCTGCCAAGCGGGTCGGCATCAGGAGGTGCTACGACGAAGTCTATAGGGCGCGGATTCGCCGCATCAATGTTTTCTACCATCCTAAGGAAGCTTGGCGCGTTCGGTGCCGATCTGGCGGCGATTGCGAACTTTTTCGATCCGCCCTGTGGAGCAGGCCCGTCGCAGAGCTTGAAAGAAGGTAATCAAGCGTTGGCTTCTGAACCAAGCCGGCATCCGATCTCCGCGCGCTCGGGCGGCTCCGCGAGGCGGTGGCGCCAATACGGGCGGGGCTGAACGCAGGAGTCGCGCAAGAGGATTGGCCAGAACGCCGCAAGAGGCGCCAGCAATCTCTCCGAGCTGCATCTGGCGCTCGGCGA
This sequence comes from uncultured Alphaproteobacteria bacterium, assembly GCA_963757395.1. GTDB lineage: Bacteria > Pseudomonadota > Alphaproteobacteria > Geminicoccales > Geminicoccaceae > DATAOG01. The sequence continues at coordinate 406,096 of CAVWRK010000010.1, read as the reverse complement.
TGTCGACGAGGCGGTGGCGATGGGTGAGGCGTGCGTCGCTCTGCCGACCGAAGCGAAGATGTCTCCTTGCGCACGGTGCAACCGCACCACCTGGGCCGATGCGCTGCACCAGGCGGGAGAGGCAGAGCGCGCGCGAGCCTTGTTCGAAGAGGCCGAGGCGGTGCAGGAGGGACAGGAGCCCCGCTACCCGCAGTTGTATTCGCTCCAGGGCTACAAGTATTGCGATCTGCTGCTCGCTCAGGGCCGCGCAATCGATGTGCGCGAGCGGGCTGCAGGAATTCCTCAAGTGGCGCGGCCCTTCCGATGCGCTGCTAGACATCGCCCTTGATCACCTCTGCCTCGGCCGAGTGGCGCTGTCGCTCCAGCACTACGGCGAGGCGGAGACGCAGCTCGACCAAGCGGTCGATGGCCTGCGTCAGGCAGGGCAGCAGGACTTTCTCGCGAGCGGCCTGCTAGCGCGGGCGGCTTTATATCCGGGAGACCAACGAATTCCGCGGGACCAAGCGCGATCTGGACGAGGCTATGTGGACCGCAAAGCGCGGCGAAATGCGGCTCTTCCAGTGCGATGCCCATCTCGAATACGCCCGGCTCGCGCTCGCGGAGGGCGATCGGGAAACAGCGCGCGAGCACGTCGCCGAGGCCAGGCGGCTCGTGGAGGAAACCGGCTACGGCCGGCGGCGGCCGGAGGTCGAGGAGCTGGAAGGCAAGGTCGGGGAGCTGGGATGACCGCCATGGGGACCGAAGGGACAGTGCCTGGGGCGGCGGTCGACGAGCGCACGGCCGGGCGGATCGGGCGCGCCGAGCAGTATCTCGGCAAACATCTGGAAAACCAGCGCGGCTGGTACAGCAAGAGGGCGAGCCGCTACAAATGGTGGTCGCAGGCGCTCGCGGTCACCGTGCTGGCGGCCGGCGGGCTGACGACCGTCGTCCAGGTCGTCCCGGGCAATTTTTGGGTGAAGCTTGGCACCGCCGCGCTCGGCCTGATCGTGGTCCTGGCCAAGGGGGCCGAGCGGATCTGGAATTTCGAGGAGACCTGGCAGGGCTATCGCAAGGCGTCGGAGCGGATGAAGCGCGAGTATCGTTTGTATATCAATGGCGCCGGCCCCTATCGGGAGGTTGCAGACGAGGACCAGGCCTATCTGCGGTTCGTCGAGGCGATCGAGCAGATCATCGCCGAGGAGCAGCAGATCTACTGGCAGAGCCGGGCCGGCGGCGGGCGGCCGGATCGCGGTGAGGCGGACGGTGGCACGCCGGGCGGTGCGACTGGAGCGGGTGGGAAATCAGCCGATCCCGGGGCGGGTTGATCACTCGCTCGGGGGGACGTCCTCGGGTGGCGCGCCGAGGATGTAGGAGCCGCCGCAGGTGCGGCCGACGACCCGGTAGGTGTCGTCGGCGAGGCCCCGGTCCTGGGGCAGGCCGGTGACCTGGAAGACGGTCGCGGCGGGGATCGCGATCACGCCGGTTGCGACGCAGCTGGCGCCCTTGACGACCGCGTAGACGGGCGTGCCGGCGGCGTTGATCAGCTGGCGCGCGGTGCCGGTCGCGGAGCGCTCGCCGGGGAGGACGTCGCTCGCGCGCTCGTTGGCGCAGGCGGTGAGCGTGAGGGCGAGGGCAAGCAGGGCGGGGATGCGCATGGCGGGCCGTCTCCAGCGGTCGGGTTTCTCCGTACCGGGAAATTCGGGATAGGTCGGGGAGCGGGCGCGGCTGCCGGGCGCGCGCCTGGTGGGAAAGCTGGTCAATAGCCGCGCGCGCGGTCGACCTGGTGGCGAAGCGGCTGGCCGGCGAGCGCGCGGCGGATGTTCTCGACGACGCCGTCGGCGGCGGTCGCGGGCAGCGAGTAGCTCGCGATGTGGGGCGTGATCAGGACTTTGGGATGGGCCCAGAGCGGGTTTTCGGGCGGCAGCGGCTCGGTGTGGAAGACATCGAGCGTGGCGCCGGCGAGGTGGTCGCAGTCGAGGGCTGCGAGGAGGTCGGGCTCGACGAGGTGGGCGCCGCGGGCGACGTTGATCAGGTAAGCGCCGTGGGGGAGGGCCGCGAAGGTTTCGGCGTCCAGGATGCCGCGGGTCTCGGCCGTGAGGGGTAGGAGGCAGACCAGGATGTCGGCCTGGTGCAGGAAGGCGTGCAGCTCGCTGCGGCCGGCGTAGCTGGTGACGCCGGCGATGGCTTTGGGGGTGCGGCTCCAGCCGAGGATGGGGAAGCCGTGCGCCGCGAGCTCGCGGGCGACGGCGGCGCCGAGCTCGCCCAGGCCCATGATGCCGATGCGGCGATCGGCGGCCTGCGGCGGGAAGCGGTAGGCCCAGGTCCGCGCGCGCTGGGCGCGCTCGAAGGCGTCGAACTCGCGGTGGTGGCGGAGCACGGCGAGCAGGACGTACTCGGTCATCGTGCGGGCGAGCGAGGGGTCGACCATGCGCGCGATCGGCACGTCCGGGAGGGTCGGGTCGGCGATCAGGCCCTCGATGCCGGCGCCGAGCGAGAGGATCGCCTTGAGGTTCGGCAAGCGGGCGAGCGCGCCTTGCGGCGGCCGCCAGACCAGGGCGGTCTCGATCGCGGCGGGCTCGCCGAGCGCGGGCCAGATCCGGACCTCGAGCTCGGGCATGCGGGCAAGGAGCTCGTCGCGCCAGGCCTCGGCCGGATCGTCGGGGCTGAGAAACAGCAGGGCCACGTGGCACCTCCCCAAGCCGGGTCCGACCGGAGCGAGGTCGGATTTGTGTGGAGGCGCATCCTGGCGGGCGAAGCGGGGCTTGACCAGCCCCCATGGGAGGGCGGCGGCAGAGGCGCTCAGCGGGCGGCGATGCGGGCGGCTGGCTCGGGACCGGTCGCGAGCCGCGCCCGGAAGTGGGGACGGCGGCAGTGCCGGGGTCGCGGCCCGGACCTGGTCGAGCGTCGTCCGGTAGGTCGCGGCCAGCGGGCCGCCGAGCTCGACCGCCCGCCTGGCCGCTCCGAGCGCGGCATCGGGCTGGCCCTGCGCGAGCAGGACCTCGGCGAGGTTGTTCCAGGCGGCGCCGCTTTCGGGATCGGCCGCGACGGCCCGGCGGAACGCGCTCTCGGCGCCCGCGAGGTCGCGCTCGGCGTAGCGGGCGTTGCCGCGGCCGAGGAGCGCGCCGCGGCTGTGTGGCCAGCGCTCGAGGATGGCGTCGTAGGCGACCCTCGCGGCCGCGAGATGGCCGGTCCGCTCGAGCGCGGCGGCGGCGCGCACGACGGCTGCCTCGTCGGCGGTCGCCGGCAGCAGGTCGGGCGGCAGGATCACGAGCCCCCAATGCCCGGACCGCGCCCAGGTGTACTCGAAGGTCGCGAGCGCGAGCTGCTGCCGGGCCTCCGGGCCGGAACGCAGCACCAGATCGCCCGCCGCCCGGTCGTAGCCGACGGCGACCGCGTAGTGCCAGACCGGCCACCAGTCGAGGCCGAGGTTCTGGAGCACCAGGACCGGGTGGCCGGCCGCGAGCTCGGCCAGCAGATCGCCGAGGTCGGCGACCGGGACCGCGAGCCGGCCATGGCTCCTCGCGGCGGCCAGCAGGTCGGCCTCAAGCGTGCCTTCGCGCCCGGGCGTATAGACCGCCGGCACCAGCTCGGCCTGGGTGACCGCGGGACCCGACCAGGTGAGCGCCATCGCGAGCGCCGCCGGCCCGCAATGGAACGCGTCCTGCGGCTCGAACGGCACGCCCGCGACCTCGGCCCGCTCCGGCAGGGCGGGGCGCAGCTCAGCCCGCTCGACCGCGGCCGGGGTCGCGCAGGCGGCGAGCCCGGCTGCGGCCAGAGCCACCAGGCCCGGACGCCAAAGCGGCATCGTCTCGACTAGTGGTGGTTGATGAACGGGAAGACGTGGGTCAAACCGAGAATGTCCGTGATCAGCAGCACCAGGAAGATGAACAGGGCGGCGCCGAGCACCGCCGCGATCGCGCCGTCGCCACCCGCTGGCAGCCGGTCGAGCTGGCCGGCGATCTTCTGGACCTCGGCATCCGACAGGCTGGCAACCCGCGTGGCGGCCGCGACCGGATCGACGCCGAGCGCCACCATCTGCTGGCGGACGTCGTCACGGGCGAGGAAGGCGCTCACGCGCGCGCGCGCATCCACCTGCGCCGCCGGCTCGAGCGCCTGCTCGGTGGTGACGAGGGCGGCGCGCGCGGCATCGATCGGCCCGGTGAGCACGAACATCACCGCGGCGAGCGCGAGAGCCACGAACCGACGTAGCGGCGGGAGAGCGATCATGGCGAAAACATTCCCCAGGCGGCGGTGAGCTGGATCCTCGCATCCAGGCGCACCAGGTGCGCGCCGCCATCTAACCCGCCCAGGGTTAAAAGATTTCAAAGCTGCAGTGCCCCTGTAGCGACCAGCCTCGCACCGTGCCATCGACGATCCGGTCTCCTCCTTTGGAAGTAATCCGCAATGCCAGGTTTACAGAGACACCGTGGTGCTAGTCTTATCACGATAACCAAAGGGGCCTTCACGCAACGGCAGGAGAATAGATCATGTCGTCCATGCACAAACTCGCCCTGCAGACAAAGGTCGGCACCAGAGGTGAGGCCAAGCCACAGCGTGGCACAGCTACTCCTGGACCTAATTTCCCAAGGTTCCTCGTTGCGGTATCGACGGCACAGCAAACCGGCAGAGAGCATCACTTGATGCCATCCGATGACGCGAGTCATTCTTTGCCACTGAATACTCCCCCGCCAACGACAGTCATATTCCCGACGAAGGATTTTGGGCCGAGGGTGCTTTTTGGGCTCTTCTGCCTTGGAGCGGCGTTGTCGGGCGCGGTCGCCGTGAGCCCTTACATTGTTGGCTCCGTCAAAACCTATCTATCAGGAGTCGGAACCTCGCAAGGAACGCAAGTGGAAGGCCCAATACCCGACAAGGATCTCCCGAAACCCATCGTTCATCCCATTGGATCGACGAGCCCGAAAGATTCGAAATCTCCGGTTGTGCCGGACGATCACTCGGTTTCGCCAGATGACGACCGACATCTAGCGGTCGACGACGGCGCACATGCAGTTCAGTACCGCCCAGCTGCGTTCGGGCTGAATGCCAGCGAACCAACGGGTGATCCGGTCGAGGTCACGTCCGCGCATGCCCCCGACGCTCTCTCTGGACCTTCTGCAGCGCTTGATACCGTATATCAGGTCCAGGCGAGGACCGATGACAGGGCCGCGGCTTCCGGGCAGTCGCCCCGGCCGACCATGATCCGGGCCATCCGACCGAGCGCATCTCGCCATGGCGGGGCGGACTATCGAGTTCAACTGGCTGCACTCAGCGCCAAGGGCGCGGCTGAGCAGATGTGGCAAGAACTTCGCGCACAGTATGGTCCGATTTTGGGATCTAAAAGCCCGTTGATCGAGCAGCGTGGCCAACTGCATCTTTTGCAAGTCGGCCCGTTCGACACGGCGGACGAGGCTAAAACTGCGTGCGCCGAATTGAAGCGTGGCGGCACCGACTGCCTGTTAGTGGAGCCTCATGGCTCATGAAGCTGGCCGCCGGAGGGCCACCCTCACGAGCGCCTGTCCGACCGCGTTCGAAATGACGATCTCCGGCACTTGTAGCCAACGCACTGGCAACCGGGGTCGTCTCCGATGGGCGCTGGCATCACGCCCGCTCTGATTTCGCGCGAGGACCGCCCTCACCTTTTCCGCGCGCATCGACCTGCGCCGACCGCTTGATCACCTGCCAGGGGGTGACCAGCGCGGCGCGCGCGGCATCGATCGGCCCGGCGGTCAGGAACATCATCGCGGCGAGAGCCGGGGCGACGAGCCGACGTAGCTGCGGGATAGCGATCATGGCGAGTGCATTCCCCAGACGGCGGTTGGCTGGATCCTCGACTCCAGGCGCACCAGGTGCGCGCCGCGTTCTAAATCGCGCAGGGTTAAAGCAATTCAAAGCTACAGCGCCCCTGTAGCGACCAGCCCGACACCGCTGCCATCGACGATTCCCGTCTCCTCCTTTGGAAGTACTCCACAATGTCAGGTTTACAGAGACACCATGATGTTAGCCTGATCACAGTAACCAAAGAGGCCTTCACGCAACGACAGGGGGATAGATCATGTCGTCCGTGCACAAGCTCGGCCTGCGAGCAAGAACCGTCGCCAACTGTGAGCCCAAGATACGGCGTGGTACAGCTGCTCTTGAACCCAAGTTTCCGAGATTTCTGGCTGCAATATCGGCAGCACATCAAACCGGCAGGCGGCATCACTTGATGCCATCTGATGACCCGAGTCATTCTTTGCCACTGAATATCACTCCACCAACGACGGTCATGCTGCCGACTAAAGACCTTCGGCCGAGGATGTTTTTTGGACTCTTCTGCCTCGGAGTGGCGTTGTCGGGCGCAGTAGCTGTAAGTCCTTACATTCTTGCCTCCGTCAAATCCTATCTATCAGGAGATGGCGTCTCCCAAGGGACCCAAGTCGAAGGCCCGACAACCGACCAGAATCTCCCAAAACCCATGGTTCACCCGATTGGATTGACGAGGCCGAAAGATTCGAAATCCACAATTTTGCCGGACAATCACTCCGTTTCGCCTGGTGACGACCGGAAGCTAGCTATCGACGATGGCCCGCATCTGGTTCAGTACCGCCCAGCTACATTTGGACCGAATACCAGAGCGCGAACGGGCGATCCGGTCGAGGTCACATCCGCGCATGCCCCCGACCCTCTCTCTGGACCTTCTGCAGCGCTTGATACCGTATTTCAGGTCCAACCGAGGACCGATGACAAGGCTGCGGCTTCCGTCGAGTCGCGCCGGCCGACCACGATCCAGGCCATCCGACAGAGCGCACCTCGCCACGGTCGGGCGGACTATCGAGTTCAACTCGCTGCACTGAGCGCCGAGGGCACGGCTGAGCAGATGTGGCAGGAACTTCGCGTACGGTATGGTCAGATTTTGGGGTCGAAAGGCCCGTTGATCGAGCAGAGTGGCAAACTGCATCTCTTGCAAGTCGGCCCGTTCGACACCGCCGACGAGGCTAGAACGACATGCGCCGAATTGAAGCGCGGCGGCGCCGACTGCATGTTCGTCGAGCCCCATGGGTCATGAGACTGGTCGCCGGCGGGCCGCCCTTACGAGCACCTCGAGCGCCTGCTCGGTGGTGACCAGGGCGGCGCGCGCGGCACCGATGGAGCCGGCGATCAGGGACATCGGCGCGGCGAGTGCCAGGGCAACGAGCCGACGTAGCTGCGGGATAGCGATCATGGTCCCCGGATCGGTCGAATGTCTGGTGACGATTTTACCCGGTTTGCCGGCGTTCCGGTCTCGGCAGCGTTGTCTGCGGCGCTGGCGCGGCGCATAGTCGGTATCGAGGAGCCGGCATGTGAGAAATGTCGGGTAAACGAGGAAACGGATCATGGACCCGATCGGCATCGTTCTCTGGTTGGTCATCGGCGCCATCGCCGGTTGGATAGCCGGCAACATCATGAAAGGGGGCGGGTTCGGCCTGATCGGCAACATCATCGTCGGGATCGTCGGCGCGCTGATCGGCGGCTTCGTGTTCGGTCTGCTCGGCATCACCGCCGGCGGCTTGATCGGGTCGCTGATCACGGCCGTGGTCGGTGCCTGCGTGCTGCTGTTCATAGTGGGCCTGGTCAAGCGCGCCTGAGCGGCCCCGCACGGCCGGCGGCGTTCTGGCTCTGTTTTACTAAGGGCATAGCCAGGCACAGGCTGGGCGGAGAGATCATGGCGTCCGAAATCGATCCTGCGGCACGGGTGGGGCACGTGAATCTCAAGGTTTCGGATCTTGAACGGTCCATCGCGTTCTACGGATCGTGCCGGCGGCCGAGCTGTGCCGAAGGCGATACCGTTGCTGGAGGACGGATCCGAGGAGACCTGGCGTCATCCTCCCGATTTTTACCCCTGTCGCCGGCCGATTTTCGAGTGCAGGGCGAGCAGCGGTCAGTTCGGCTGGGCTTAGGTCTCTTTAGTCAAGCTCTGCAAGAAGGCCGTCGAGGTCAAGCGGTTCATCCCACCATGGCGAGCCTCTCATTTCCGCCGACTGGCCATTCCTCTTGGGGTAGGTCCCAATAAATCTCAATGACGTTCCCATCCGGGTCACGAAAGTAAACGGCTTCACTTACGCCGTGATGCGCCTTGTGCACCAATGTGATCCCGGCGTCGAGCACCCGCCGAACAGCGATCGCCAAACTCTTGCGGTTCGGGCGAATCCGACGTGATGGAGGCCCGTATATTCTTCAGGCGGAGCAACACCGCCCTGACTCTTGACCGTATTCAGCCCGACATGATGATGGTAGCCGCCCACCCCGAGGAAAGCCCCGCCGTTCCCATGGGCAGCGCGATAATCTTCGCGAGCGTACGCGACGACCTCATGGCGATCGCCGGGCGCGAGATGCCTGGCGATCGCCGCCTCCGGGTCAGCGTTTCACGAGGCGATAGACGACCAGGAGGATGATCGCGCCGACCACGGCGCCGATGAAGCCGGCCCCCTGGCCCGCCTGGTACCAGCCGATCGCCTGGCCGAGGTAGGTCGCGACGAAGGCGCCGGCGACGCCCAGCAGCATCGTGATGATGAAGCCGCCGGGGTCGCGCCCCGGCATCAGGAATTTGGCGACGATGCCGGCCAGCAGGCCGATGATCAGGGTCCAGATGATGCCCATTTCCGGTTGTCTCCCTCTGCGTGCGGCGCTCTTGGCCCACCCCGATCGCCGGGGCCGGCTGCGGTGGCGATGGTGGCATGTCGGAGGCGTGCGGTCGAGATCGCTGCAAGGGGTGCGGCAACCAATTCTTGACAGCGCGCGGCCGACAGTCGAGAGCGCAGGCTCTTTGGCAAAGAGGCGGGCATGTTCGAGCACCCGGATTTCGACGATCACGAGCAGGTGGAGTTCGTCTGCGATGCCGCGGCCGGGCTGCGGGCGATCATCGCGGTGCACTCGACGGCGCTCGGGCCCGCCTTCGGCGGCTGCCGGATGTGGCCGTATCCGAATGGGGCGGACGCGCTGACCGATGCGCTGCGCCTGGCGCGCGGCATGACCTACAAGGCGGCGATCTGTGAACTGCCCTATGGCGGCGGCAAGTCGGTGATCATTGGCGATCCGAAGCGCGCCAAGACGCCTGCCCTGCTGCGCGCGATGGGCCGGGCGGTCGAGGCGCTGGGCGGCCGCTACATCGTCGCCGACGACATCGGGACGACGCTCGAGGACCTGGTCCTGATGCGCGAGGTCACGAGCCACACCGCGGCCGCGACCGCAGCGGCGCAGGCACCGCTCGCGGCCACCGCCTATGGCGTCCTGATGGCGATCCGGGCGGCCGTGCGCCAGGCGACCGGCCGCGACCGGCTCGAGGGCCTGCGGGTCGGGGTCCAGGGGCTCGGCAACGTCGGCCGGCCGCTCGCCGAGGATCTGCACGCGGCCGGTGCTGAGCTGGTGGTCGCCGACCTCGACCCCGCGCGCGTCGCCCGGGCGGTCGACGAGCTCGGGGCAGAGGCGGCTGAGCCGGAAGCGATTTATGACCAGGCGGTCGACCTGTTCGCGCCCTGCGCGCTCGGCGCCGTGCTCGACGATCGGACCATCCCGCGCCTTGCGGCGAAAATCGTCTGCGGCGGCGCCAACAACCAGCTGGCCCTGCCCCGCCATGGCGCCATGCTCGCCGGGCGCGGCATCCTCTACGTGCCCGACTATCTGGCCAACGCGGGCGGCGTGATCGATTTCCATCAGGAGCGGATCGACGACAGCCGCGCCGCGGTGCTGGCGGCGGTTGGGCGGATCGAGGCGATCACGGCCGCGGTGCTGGCGGCGGCCGAGCGCACCGGCCGGACGCCGCTCGAGGTCGCGGATCAGCTGGTTCAGGCGCGGCTGCGGGCGGGCCGCCGCCGTCGGAGTTGAGGTCGTCGGGGCCGGCGGCGGTCGCTATGGCTTGCGCAGGTTTGGCTTGGCCGCTAACCATTCGAGGGAGGGTTGGGTGACGGGAGCGCGTGCCGATGACCGGCGCCGTCGTGAGCATCGCGCAGCAGAAGGGCGGTGCCGGCAAGACCACGCTCGCGATCCAGCTGGGCGTCGCCTGGCTGGTCATGGGCAAGCGGGTCGCGATGCTCGACATCGATCCGCAGGCGAGCCTGTTCACCTGGTTTTCGATACGCAGGCGGCGGCTGGGCGACGACGAAGGCGGCCTGATGGTGCAGGGGCTTTCGGGCTGGCGGCTGGGCGGCGAGGTCGGGCGGCTGCGCCGCGAGTTCGACCTGGTGCTGATCGACAACCCGCCGCACGCCGAGACCGATGCGCGGAGCGCTTTGCGCGCGGCCGATCTGGCGCTCTTGCCCTTGCAGCCGCACGCGCTCGACCTCTGGGCGTCGAGGACCACGCTCGAGCTCGCCGAGGCGGCCGGGACCGAGGCGCTGCTGGTGCTCAACCGGGTGCCGGCGCGCGGCCTCGCGGCGGACGCGATCCGGGCCGAGATCGAGCAGCAGCGCTGGCCGCTGGCCGCCGCCAGCCTCGGCAACCGGCAGGCGTTCGCGGCCTCGATCGCGGCCGGGCAAGGGGTCGCCGAGAGCGCGCCCAGGAGTTTGGCCGGCGTCGAGATCGCGGCGCTCGCCGACGAGGTGCTCGGCCGGCTGTCCCGATGACCGGCCGAATTGCGGCCGGCCGCTCAGCTGCTACAAAGGCGCTGCTTTGAGGGCGCGCGGACGATCAGTCGAGGAGGTGGTGCCATGGACCCCTATCAGAGACGCGGCGGCTCCGATGGCGATCTCGGCCAGCAGGCCAGCAGCTTCGCCGGCGGTCTTTTGACCTATCTGCGGACCCGGTCGCCGGAGCACTGGCTGTTCTTCGCGATCGGCATCATCGTCGGCCTGCTGATCGGCTGATCGGGCCGTCCTGGCGCCTTCCGGGTTGGCTCGAACGCTCGCACTGCGCTTCCGTGGCACGGACTCGTTTGACCCGCGTCAAAGGCGACCCGCCGGCTTACGCTTGACTTGACTCATCTGATTGCTGGTTCGCCAGGATGCTTGAAGTTGAGCCGGCAGTCCGAGCCGCGATGAGGGTCAGGATTTCCCGCGCTTGTCGTCGCGACGAAGCAGCGCGAACAACAAGCACCCCAACACGACCATCTCGACCGCGACAACCACCGACGCCATCCCCAATACGCCGTAGCGTGGTACCACCAGAACGGCGCGCCCGACGCTGAGAACCGCCGATCCGGTTATGATAAGCGAAAGCGGTTGGTCAATTCGTAGTGATCCACGCTATAGCTTTGAAATCAAGCGTGATTCGCCCGATGCCGTTGCCTACAGTGCGGCGACCCGCACCATGCCCTCGTCGGCGGCGCGCGCGAGCGGGTTGCGGAGCGGCGCGCCGAAGGTCGGGGAAGAAATCTCGAACACGTCGCCGGCTCGGGCCGGATGCCGGCGGTGAAGCTCAAGACGGCGGCGCCGATGAAGTGGACGTGGACGTCGCCCGGCCGGCGGAACTGCCGGTATTTGAAGTGGTGATGCTCGAGATTGGCGAGCGAATGGCTCATGTTGGCCTCGCCGGACAGCCACTCGGCCTCGAACAGCGGCTGCTCGCCCCGGAGCACGCGGACCGTGCCGCGGACGTCCGCCGGCAGCTCGCCGAGCAGCAGCTCCGGGCCGAACGCGCACGGGCGGAGCTTGGAGTGGGCGAGGTAGAGGTAGTTCTGGCGCTCGAGCACGTGGTCCGCGAACTCGTTGCCGAGCGCATAGCCGACCCGGCGCGGCCGGCCGCGATCGTCGATCAGGTAGAGCACCGCGATCTCGGCCTCCTCGCCGCCGTCGAGCGCAAAGCCCGGCATCGCGAGCGGCTGGCCGGGGGCGGCGACGATGCTGCCGTCGCCCTTGTAGAACCACTCGGGTGCCACGCCTGCCTGTCCGGGCGCGGGCTTGCCGCCCTCGATCCCGAGCCGGAACATCTTCATCGAGTCGCTGAGCTTAGCCTCGTCGGCGGCCTGCACCTGATGCATCGAATCGCGCGCCTGGGCGCTGCCGATGTGGGTGAGCCCGGTGCCGGTGATCAGGCAATGGGCCGGGTCGGGATGGTCGAGCGGCGCCAGCAGGCGGCCCTCGGCGAGCAGGCGCGAAAGCTCCTCCTGGCCATCGGCCGCGGCCCCGGCGGCGAGGTCGCAAAGCCCCTGCCCGCTCGCGATGGCGTGCCTGGCCAGCTCGTAGACGCTGCCGACGCCGGCCAGCGTCTCGACCTTGCGGCCGTCGCCTCCGACCCGGCCGACCCGGCGCAGGCCGGTCGGCGAAACGAACTGCACCAGACGCATCTTGCGCGGCCTCCCCAGCCGATCGTGATGTGCACTTTCCTGGGCGTGCGCTTGAAGTCGGGGCTCAACCTGACGCGCCGGTGCTCGGGCCGTCAAGCGCGTCAGTCGGCGTCGCTGGCGGCGGCGGCCTCCCCGACCAGCCCGGCGGTGAGCCAGGCGAGCCTCGGACCGAGGGCCACGACCTCGCCGACGACGATCAGGGTCGGGCCGGCGAGGCGCGGATCGGGGGCCAGAGCCGGCAAGGTCGCGAGCGTCCCGGTGACCACCCGCTGGTGCTCCAAGGTGCCGTTCTCGATCAGCGCCGCCGGCGTGGCGGCGGCGAGGCCGTGCTCGATCAGCTGGTCGCAAAGGCTGCCGAGCGCCTTGATGCCCATGTAGACGACGAGCGTCTGGCCGGGCTTGGCGAGCGCCGGCCAGTCGAGCTCGAGCTCGCCGTCCTTGCTGTGGCCGGTGACGAAGATCAGGGTCTGGGCGTGGGCGCGGTGGGTGAGCGGGATGCCGGCGGCGGCGGCGCAGCCGATCGCCGCGGTCACGCCGGGGACCACCTGGAACGGAATGCCGGCCGCGACCAGCGCTTCCAGCTCCTCGCCGCCGCGGCCGAACACGAACGGGTCGCCGCCCTTGAGGCGCAGCACCCGCTTGCCGGCCCGCGCCAGCTCGATCAGCAGCTCATTGATGCCGGTCTGCGGGCAGATGTGGCGCTCGCGCGTCTTGCCGACGAAGATGCGCTCGACCGGCCCGGGCACCAGGTCGAGGATGTCCGGGCCGACCAGGCGATCGTAGACCACGACGTCGGCCTTTTGGAGCAGGCGGAGCGCGCGCAGGGTCAACAGGTCCGCCGCCCCCGGTCCGGCGCCGACCAGCCAGACCTCGCCGACCGGGCCGGAGGCAGGCCCTCGAGGCGCGCTGGTCAAGCGCGCACCAGCGTGGCGCCGGCGCCAGGCGCGAGCGCCGCTCCGAGGCCGAGCATCAGGTTGCGGATCGTCACCCCGTCTCCCTCTTCCGGTTGGCGTCGCCCGCCGGCGGGCGTGGTCCCTTATAGACGGCGCGACCAGGTCTGGGGAGGTGGCAATCGATGGGTCTGGCGAAGGTTGTGAGCGGGGTTGTCGGTGCTGCGGCTCCGGCGGCGCCGTTGCTAACGGCGGGCGGTGGACCCTCACGATCGCCTGCGGCGTTGAGGCTCTGTTGCCCGCTCGGCGGTTACCCGATGTGACGCCCGACCTCCATGCGCTGATGCAGCACCCGCATCACGAGGATTCCCTTCGCAGTCAGTCGATCAGGTCTTCATCCGCCTTCCTGGACAGCTCGTACTCAGCCATGGCCGAGGCGGGCTTTGGCGGCGGTGACGATATCGCCCACCTTGCGGCTGCTGACGCCACTTTGCTCGCCCTCGATCAGGGCCAGCTGCAGCGCCTCGCGCTGGCGTTGATCGTGGCGGATCAGGTCGCGGACGTAGTCGCTGGCGTTGGCATATTCGCCGCCTCGGACCTGGGCATCGATCCACTCCCGCATCGCACCCGGCAGTGAAATGTTGAGGGTTGCCATGGCTCAGCTCCTCCGACGCCAATATATGTCAACGACCGTCCGTCGGCCAAACTCCCGGGAATCATCGAGGTAGTAGGGAGTCGTGGGGCGGGATCAAACGACAAAGCACTCGCCGGCCGGTCGTCTGCCCTTGACCGCGACGCCATTGCCGGTCCCGCGACCCCGGCGAGCCGCACGGGCCCGGTGTGTGTCCGGGGTCAGGGGTAGATGATGATCGTGGTGCCGTCGTCGACCCGCGCCCAGATCTCGTCGATCTCGTCGTTGGTCAGCGCGATGCAGCCGTCGGTCCAGTCGACGTAGGGGTGGCCGACGCGCAGGGCAGAGACGCCGTTGGGCAGGCCGTGCAGCATGATCTCGCCGCCCGGCGACACGCCCCAGCGCATGGCGCGCAGATCGTCCCAGGCGCGCGGATAGGAGACGTGGAGCGAGCGGTGGAAATTGCTGTTCACATTGCGCCAGTCGAGGGTGTACACCCCTTCCGGGGTGCGACCGTCGCCTTCCTGACGCTTGGGGCCGTCGGGAGCGCGGCCGAGCGCGATCCGGTAGCTCGCGATCACCCGCCCCGCCTCGAGCAGCTGCAGGCTGCGGGCTGCCTTGTGGACGACCACGAGATCGGCTTTGGCGGGCGCGAAGTGGGGAATCTGGGCGCGCGCCGGCTCGCCTTGGGTGATCGCCAGCGCCAGGACGAGGGTGGCGGCGAGACTGGGGGCGACCCAGGGCCGTGTGGCCATCCGACGGAGGATTCGCTCGACTGGGGGCATGGCTCTTAGTTCAATCGAAACGGCCGCTCGTGTAAACGCTTGACTGCGGAGCGGGCGATCCTCGATGGCGAATCTCCATGACCAGACCTAACGAAGAGTTGCCACCCATGCGCCGCCACGACGTCATCGCGCTTTGCCTGGTCGGGGTCTGGTTCTCCAGCGGCTGCGATCTCGGCGCCATGTTAGACCGGGATGGCAATCTGCGCGAGACCACGGCCTACCGGGCCTCGTACCAGGATACGCTGCTCGACGTCGCCCGGAAGTTCGGGCTCGGCTACGTCGAGATGGTCGCCGCCAATCCCGGCACCGATCCCTGGCTGCCCGGCGAAGGCGCCAACCTGGTGCTGCCGACGGTGCATCTGATGCCGGACGTCAAGCCGGACGGCATCGTCATCAACCTCGCCGACATGCGCCTCTACTACTTCGAGACGCCGGATGGGCCGCCCCGGTCCTACCCGATCGGGATCGGCCGCGACGGCCTGACCACGCCGATCGGCGCGACCGAGGTCGTGCGCAAGACCAAGGACCCGACCTGGCGGCCGACCGCGCGGATGCGCGCCGAGCATCCGGAGCTGCCCGAGGCGGTGCCGCCCGGTCCCGACAATCCGATGGGCGACCGCGCCATGTATCTCGGCTGGCCGCAATACGCGATCCACGGCACCAACAAACCCTGGGGGGTCGGCCGCCGGGTCAGCAGCGGCTGCATCCGGATGTATCCCGAGGACGCCGAGCAGCTCTACGACCTGGTCCAGATCGGCACCAAGGTGACGGTGGTCGATCAGCCGATCAAGCTCGGCTGGATCGACGGCGAGCTGTTCATGGAGGCGCATCCGACCCAGGCGCAGAGCGACGAGCTCGAGGCGCTGGGTCGCTTCGACCCGGTCCTGCCGAGCAGTGTCGTCGATCAGGTCCTGGCGGCCGCCGGCACCGAGGCGGCGCAACTGGACTGGAGCCGGATCCGCCAGGCGACGGTCGAGCGCCGCGGCTACCCGGTGCGGGTGACCCGCTGACCCGATCACCGGCGCGCCACCAAGGTCGGTCCGGTCCGCACTCGGGCGGCTCGCGACCGGGGCCGCCGGCGCGCTGCAGCGTGCCAACCCCGACGTCCTGAGCGCGGGCGCGGGCGAAAACTCGCCGCGCTTGGCGCAACGGGCGCCCCGCGTCGACCACGGGGCGCCCGTACCAATCACGACGCGGTAGCGATTCCGGGCCAACCCTGGCCGCTTCGGTCCGGCCGGGAGTGGCCGGACCACCGGGCATCGGCCAGGCTATTTGCGCAGCGACTGCTGCATCATGCGGTCCTGCCGCTCCATCGCCATCTGGGCGTTCGAGGCGGCGTCGGCGGCATCGGTGGCGGCCTTTTCGGCCCGCTCGGCCGCCTGCGTGGCACGATCGGCCGCGGCCTGCGCGTTGGTGGCATCGGTCCGCGCCTGATCCAGCGCCGCCTTGTCCGATTCGCCCAGCTGCGCACAGGCCGACATCATCACGGCCATGCCCACGATCATCGTACCGATGCGAAAACTCCGTGCGAGATTGCTCATAGAACCCTCTTTCTGATCATCATCGGTTGAGCCCACGCATGTTAAGCAAGAGCAGTGGTAAAGGAAATGACAATCTGGCCGATATTCCCGTGCTGGTTGTTGCCAGTCGCCGGCGCCGGCCGAACGCCCGGTTTCGCGACCGGGCGCGCGCCTACCAGAAGCGCACCGGTCCGGTGTCGACGTGGACGAAGTCGGACTCCGGGTAGTAGCCGACCCCGCCGACCCCGAGCACGATGGCGGCGTCGCGCAGCTCCTCGAGCGGCCGGCCCGGCATGCGGATGTCGATCGCCATGCCGCGCATGTGGTAGCTGGTCTTCGACACCTGCTTGCTGCGCGCCGCGAGCATGGCGTTGGTCGCCGGGCAGCGGTAGCCGGAGATGACCTCGATCGGCTCGTCGTAGGCGAGCTCGTGGCGCAGCCGGGTCAGCAGGTCGAGCAGCTCGGGATCGATCGCGTAGATGTCCCCGGTGCGGAAATCGCGCAACTCGTAATTGATCTCGTGCAGCTTCTCGGCCAGATAGCGGCCGTTCTGCCAGTACACCGTGGTCAGCTTCTCGCCGGTGTGGATGTTGTCGAAGCTCAGCTTGCGCATGACGCCGGCCGCGGCGGCCGGGCGCGCGACCCCGAAGATCAGGCCACCGCCTGCGGCGAGCGTCAGACCGAGCATGCAGCGGCGATCCAAGGACACGTGGTGGGTCCGACGGACGGGCATTTTGGCACCTCCCTGGTCTTTTTTCCGACCGGCGCCGCGCTCTGACGGCGAAGCCCCCGCCGGCAACCCACCTCGGGGGCCGCGCAGCCGGCACCGGTCAGTGTATTTTGCCACGGCTCGCGCGCGAACGGAACCCGCAAAGCCGCGCGGCGGTGGCCTGCCGGATGCCTCCGGTTCGCGCCCGCCGGCACGTCCGCCCTTGGCGCGACGGGCCGCTTTCCCGGCAATACCAACTATGTTACCTGTTGAATGTCGGCCTGCGAGCGGCTCGTCTGGCGTGCCTTTCCGACCAGGGCGCTCGATGAAGGCGGGAACGGGGAGGAAAACTCCTCAGTCGGGAGAGGGCGATGGCCAGTCAGGACCAGCAGGGTGGCGTTCGCTACGTCGAGGTCGGCGCCGACTATTTCGAAAAGCGCGGCCTGCGCCGCTACGCCGGCGTCTGGTCGCTCTGGGCACTGGGCGTCGGCGCGGTCATCTCGGGCGACTTCTTCGGCTGGAACTTCGGGCTGACATCGGGCGGCTTCGGCGGCCTCTTGATCGCGACCCTGATCATCACGGTGATGTATCTCGGGCCTCTGCTATTCGATCGCCGAGATGTCGCCGGCCTTGCCGCACACCGGCGGCGCCTACTCCTTTGGGCGCTCGGCGATGGGCCCGTGGGGCGGCTTCCTCACCGGCCTCGGCGAGAACATCGAGTACGTGCTCACGCCGGCGGTGATCGTGGTCGGCATCGGCGGCTATCTCGGCGCCATCTTCGGCACCCCGGACGGCTTTGCCCCGGTCTGGTGGGCGCTGTCCTACGTGGTCTTCGTCGGCCTCAACATCTGGGGCGTCGAGGTGTCGTTCCGGTTCACGATCCTGATCACCTTCGTGGCGCTGGCGATCCTTTTGGTGTTCTACATCGGCGCGCTGCCGCACTTCGATCTGTCGCTGTTCGCGCTCAACATCGGGACCGATCCGCAGGGCGCGCCGGTGGCGCTCGAGCAGGGTGGCGGCCCCTGGCTGCCGCGCGGGCTGTTCGGGATCGCCGCGGCCCTGCCGTTCGCGATCTGGTTCTATCTCGCGATCGAGGAGCTGCCGCTCGCCGCCGAGGAGTTGCACGCCCCCCAGCGCGACATGCCCAAGGGCATCCTTTACGGCATCCTGACCCTGATCATCGCGGCCTTCCTGACGCTGTTCCTGAACGCCGGCATCGCGCCCGGCTCGTTCGAGGTCGGCGCCTCCAACGAGCCCCTGTTCCTCGGCTTCAAGACCATCTTCGGCGAGGGCATCGGCAGCAGCGTGCTCGCGCTGATCGCGGTCGCCGGGCTGATCGCGAGCTTCCACACGATCATCTACGCCTATGGCCGCAACATCTACTCGCTCTCGCGCGCGGGCTATCTGCCGCACTGGCTCTCGATCACCCACGGCGAGCGCCGCACGCCGCACGTGGCCCTGATCGTCGGCGCCGTGATCGGCTTCGTGGTCGCGTGCCTGATCCAGTATTCGGGCGAGCTGTTCGGCGGCGTCCCGGTCGGCGCCGTGCTGCTCAACATGGCGGTGTTCGGCGCGGTCATCTCCTACGCGATGCAGATGCTCTCGTTCATCCTCTTGCGCCGCGACCTGCCCAACATCGAGCGGCCCTACGTCAGCGCGATGGGGACCAAGGGCGCCTGGGCGGCCCTGATCATCGCGCTGGTCACGCTCCTGTTCCTGTTCCTGAACCCCGACTACCGGGTGGGCGTGGTCGGCTGCGCCATCTGGTACGGCCTCGCGGTGATCTACTTCGGGGTCTACGCCCGCAAATACATGGTCCGCTCGCCCGAGGAGGAGTTCGCGCTCGAGGAGCTGCGCAAGGAGGCCGAACGTCGCCGCGGCCGGCGCTGAGCCGCCGCCTGACCCGCGGCAGCACCGTCCGGCCTCGTGACTCGGCTATTCCTCGCCGGGAGGGGGAAGCGAGGCCGCTGTGGAGCGCATCATCGCGCGGGCGGCGAGCGCACCTTCCAACCGGGCGACGCGGCGGTCGAGGTCGCGGACCTCGATGGCCAGGTCGGCGACAGATCTGCCCAGACGCTCGACCCGCTCGCCGGTCACCGCCGCGGTCTGAACGGCGGCAACGATCTTGTCGAACCAGCTCACTGCTGGTCGCTCCGCTTGGCTGCGAAGTAGGCCTTGGTCGCCTCGACTTCCTCGAAGGCCTGATCGAGGGCAGCATTAGCCCTTTTCATGCTGCTGAGCGCCACGTCTGCCAGCCGCTCCAACATGGCGGCTTGATCGGGGTGCAGCGTCAGCGCCTCGGGTGAGCTCGTCCGCTCGTCAGTCGTCGTCTGTGGTGCGTCCAGTCTCGCGACCGCCTCTCGGACAAGTTCTCCAACGCTCGAGTGCCGGGCCCGGGCGAGTGCGACGAGGCGCGCCTTCTCCTCGGGCGCAACAAGCACCACCAAGCGATCGGACTTCATGGCGGCCTCCGATGATGACATGTGCATCATCATGGCAATCGACGCGTCGGTTGACCGCAAGGATTGGCTGAACACGAGCCTTCGATCCCAGCGGCAGGCATGGCACCAAGGCGGTTTCACGACCTCCGTCGGGACAGAGCGCTACGGCTGGCAATCTGGATCTCGAGACGCTGCAGCAGGAGGCGATCGACACCGTGCTCGCAACGAGTTGGAATCGGCTGCCGTTGAAAAAGGTTCCTGACACCTTTTTACCTCTCTTGACACCTTTTTACCTCTGACGACACCATCTGCGGCCAGTTTCCTCGGGCCTCTCGGGCTGGATCGGCCTCATGCGGCCACGGTCGCCGCCCTTGGTGTCACCCGGAACACCGGCACCTGCTGGCCCACCCCTTTGAGCCGGGCGGCCTTCGTCTCGACGGCGAGCGGTGCCAGCAGGGCCGCCACCCCGGGCGCATCGTGCACCTCGCGCGTGAGGTAGATCTCGCCGGCATCGGCCAAGGCCTGCACGCGCGCCGCGACGTTGACGGTCTGCCCGAAATAGTCGAGCTGGTCGTTGAGCGTCACCGCGATCGCGGCGCCGCTGTGGAGCCCGATCTTGAGGGTCAGGTGGCGTTCGCCGAGGTCGCGGTTCAGCGCCTCGACCCCGGCCAGCATGTCGAGCGCGGCCCCGACCGCGGCGGCCGAGTCCTGGAAGGCTGCCATGACCGCATCGCCGATGGTCTTGATGATGGTGCCGCCGTGCCGGACGGTGACGTCGCGCAGCCGCTCGAAGTGCCGTTGCACGAGGACCAGGGCGTTGAGATCCCCGGTTCGCTCGTACATCGCCGTCGAACCTTTGAGGTCGGTGAACAAGAGCGTGATGTCCTTGACCCCGATCCCCTCGGTCGCCCGGATCACCTCGGCCCGGAACAGGTCGCGGAAGGTCTGCGTGGTCAGCAGCCGAGCCGCGGTGAGGAAGGCTTCGTAGGTGAGCTGACAGCGCGCGAAATCGACCGGCAGTTCGGCCACGCCGATCAATCCGCGGCGCGCCGCGAGGTTGGTGACCTCGATCGCGACCGGGCCCGGCCGTACCTTGCCGCCCTTGGGCTCGCAACGCCCGTCGCCATAGTCGAGCCGCACGGTCTGGGGCTCGGCCGTGCGCTCCCCCCGATCGCGATCAGGAAGCCCGCATCGCTGTCGGTATCGTAGCCGAGCAGAAAGCCGGCGGTCGCGGTGACCTCGAGCCGCACCGTCTCGCCCGGGGGCAGGTAGCTCACCGCGCGGGTGAGCTGGTCGACCAGTTCGCCCCAGATCAGGCCGTCCGGGGTCCGCCCGGCGAGGTGCGGCCCCGTGACCCGGTACTTCACCAGGTAGTCGCGCGCCGGCAGCCCGGCCGGATCGTGGAAGGCAATCGTGCAAATCGTCGGCGCCACCGTGAACGTGACCGCGATATAGTCGTCCAGCTGCGCCTCGTAGTCGGTCTGGCACATCGAGCAGTGGTAGTGGTTGTCGACCGTCCGCAGGCTGGCGAAGCTGCCGACGACGCAGGAGCACAAGGGGCAGAGCAGCAGCCAGTCCATGGCGAACAGGCCGGCCGCGGTCGCATGGAGGAAGAGGTCGATCGCTTCCGCCTCCGACATGCCGCGCTCGGCCGCGAATTGCACCGGGTTGACCCGAAAGACCGCCTCGTCGTCGCCGGCGCGCACGAAGGTCTCGAGGCGAGAGATGGTGCGTGGGCTCCAGGGGCGGGCGGCCTCGAGCGCGGCCAGGCGCTCGTCCAGCGCCCGCTCGTCGATCTTCGGGTCCATAATTCTCCTCCCGTTCGGTCGCAGCGTCTCCTCTGCGCTGCTGCGGCCGGCGGTTCAGAATGGCACGGCTGGCGCTGCAAGACACGCGCGGCTATGGGGAAATGCTCCCCGAGCGCTTCTCCACCAGCGCGGAGAGCGCGCCCGCCATCGAGGCCGATCTGGACGGGTGCGCGGCGAGTTTGCGGCCACGGCCGCGTCCGGCGATCTCGCCCGACCGTTGCCCGCCTCAATTGAACCGATCAAGAGATACGAGCCATCTCCCCGACCATCGCCGAAGACGCTACCCATCGTCCCTCGGCAGCGGATCGGGTATTCTCGATCTTGCCGAGCGGGCGACGCACTTATACCTCGCGAGGAGGCGGGAGCGAGGTCGGCGTGGAGGCGATCGTCGCCCGCGCGGCGACCGCTCCTTCCAACCGGGAGACGCGGCGGTCGAGGTCGCGGAGCTCGATCGCGAGGTCTGCGACGGATCTGCCCAGACGCTCGACCCGCTCGCCGATCACCGCCGCGGTCCGAACGGCCTCGACGATCTTGTCGAACCAGCTCATTCCTGAATTCCCGCCTCGCTTCGACGAGCTGCGAAGTAGGCCTTGGTCGCCTCGACTTCCTCGA
Source organism: uncultured Alphaproteobacteria bacterium (assembly GCA_963757395.1). Lineage (GTDB taxonomy): Bacteria > Pseudomonadota > Alphaproteobacteria > Geminicoccales > Geminicoccaceae > DATAOG01. The sequence continues at coordinate 384,486 of CAVWRK010000010.1, read as the reverse complement.
AGGCTTGATCGAGGGCAGCATTGGCCCTTGCCATGGTCTGGAGCGCCACGTCTGCCAGCCGCTCCAGCATGGCGGCCTGATCGGGCCGCAGCATCGGTGGCTCGGGTGAGTTGGCCCGCTCGTCGGTCGTCGTCTTCCGTGGTGCGTCCAATCCTGCAAGCGCCTCACGGACGAGTTCGCCCACGCTCGAGTGCCTGGCCTCGGCGAGCGCGACCAGTCGAGCCTTCTCCTCTGGGGCGACCAGCACCACCAAGCGATCGGATTTCATGGCGCCCCCGATGATGACATGTGCATTACCATGGTAATCCGAGCGTCGGTCGATCGCAAGGATTGGCTGAGCACAAGCCTTTGATCCCCGGCAGCGGGCATGGCAGAAAGGCGGTTTCACGAACCCCGTCAGGACAACGCGCCATGGCTGGCAATCTGGATCTCAAGACCCTGAAGCAGGAAGTGAAGGCCGGTGCGGTCGACACCGTGCTCGCCTGCTTCGTCGACATGCAGGGCCGGCTGATCGGCAAGCGGGTCACCGGGCACTACTTCCTCGAGCAGGTGGTGCACGAGATGCACGCCTGCGACTACCTGCTGGCGCTGGATATGGACATGGAGCCGGTGCCGGGCTACGCGGCCGCGTCCTGGGACCTGGGCTATGGCGATTTCGCGATCCGGCCGGATCTTGCGACGCTGCGGCGGATACCCTGGCTCCCGGGCACGGCGCTGGTGCTGGGCGATGTGGTCGACCACCATGGGCACGACGTCCCGCACAGCCCGCGCGCGATCCTCAAACGCCAGGTCGCGCGCGCGCAAAAGCTCGGGTTCAAGGTCAACATGGCGTCCGAGCTCGAGTTCTATGTGTTCGACGAGCCCTACGACGTCGCCCGGCGCAAAGCCTATAAGGAAATGAAAACCGCCGGCTGGTACATTGAGGACTACCACATCTTCCAGACCACCAAGGAAGAGAGCCTGATCCGGGCGATCAGGAACGGCATGGACGCGGCCGGCATCCCGGTCGAGTTCTCCAAGGGCGAGTGGGGTCCGGGGCAGGCCGAGCTCAACCTCAGATATGCCGAAGCGCTGGAGATGGCCGACCGCCATTCGATCTACAAGAACGGCGTCAAGGAGATCGCTTTTCTCCAGAACAAGGCCGTGACCTTCATGGCCAAGTGGGATTTCGGGCTCGCCGGCAGCAGCTGCCACATCCACAGCTCGCTCGTGAGCGCCGAGGACGGCAAGCCGGTTTTTTCCACATCATCAGGTGATTATGCGCCCATCTTCAAGAACTACATCGCCGGACAGCTGGCGCTCGCGCGCGACCTGACCCTGTTCCTCGCCCCCTACATCAACTCCTACAAGCGCTTCCAGGCGGGCTCGTTCGCGCCGACCAAGGCGATCTGGAGCACCGATAATCGCACCGCGGGCTTCCGGGTGATCGGCGGCGGGCCCTCGCTCCGGGTCGAATGCCGGATCCCGGGCGCCGATGCCAACCCCTACCTCGCCTACGCGGCCCTGCTCGCGGCCGGGCTGCACGGCATCGAGCAGCAGCTCGAGCTCGAGCCCGCCTTCACCGGCGATGCCTACCACGGCCGCGACATCCGGGAGATCCCGAAGACGCTGCGCGAAGCGATCGACTGTCTGGAAAAGTCGGCGGCGCTGCGGGCGGAGTTCGGCGACGCCGTGGTCGAGCACTATCTGCACGCGGCCCGCTGGGAGCAGTTCGAGTACGACCGCCGGATCACCGACCACGAGCTGATCCGCGGCTTCGAGCGCGCCTGATGGCCGAGACGGATTTCGCCGGCAGGACGGCGGTCGTGACCGGTGCCGGCGGCGGCATGGGCCTCGAGATCGCCCGCGATCTGATGGCCGCCGGTGCCAGGGTCGCCGGCATCGACGTCAAGGAGCGGCCCGGCGCGCTCGATGCGGCGCTCTACGCACAGGGCGACGTCAGCGACGACGGCTTCGTCGGCGAGGCGATCGGGCGCGCCTTCGCCGCGACCGGCCGCCTCGACTACCTGGTCAACGCCGCCGGGATTCTCCTGTTCAGTGAGGACAGATCGCTGGTCGAGATCGAGCTCGCGACCTGGAACCGGGTGCTGGCGATCAACCTCACCGGCTGCATGCTGACCGCCCGCCACGCGATCCCGTGCATGGAGAAAAGCGGCGGCGGCGCCATGGTGCATGTCTCGTCGATCCAGTGCCTGCGCGGCGACGATCGGCCGCAGGATGCGTACCAGGTCGCCAAGGCTGGTATTCTGGCGCTTTCCAAGTCGATCGCGATCCAGTTCGCACCCGCGAAAGATCCGGTCCAACGTGATCCTGCCGGGGCCGACCGAGAGCCCGATGCAGGCGCGCTGGCAGGCCGATCCGACGATGAAGCACCGGACCGCGGCCGCGGTGCCGCTCGGCCGGGTCGGCACGACCGCGGACATGGCGGCCGCCTGTCTTTTCCTGCTTGTCCGAGCAGGCGGCCTACATCACCGGCACCGAGCTGATCGTCGACGGCGGCCTGATGGCCCGGCCCTGACCGACTTGCGCCCGACCCTGCGACCCCTGACGGCCCGGGCCGGCTGAGCCGGTGCCGATCGCCGATCCCTGGTTCTACCTGATGGCCGTGCCGGCGCTGATGATCACCGGGGTCTCCAAGGGCGGCTTTGGCGGCGGGCTCGGTATCCTCGCCGTGCCGATGCTGGCGCTGGTCGTGAGCCCGGCGCAGGCGGCGGCGATCCTGCTGCCGCTCCTGATCCTGATGGACCTGATCGGCGTGCGCGCCTACTGGCGCCGCTTCGATCCGCATGCGCTCGCGGTCATGCTGCCGGGGGCGGCGGTCGGGATCGCGCTCGGCGGCGTCGCCTTCGGGGTGCTCGATGCCCGCACGACCCGCCTGATCGTGGGCGGGATCGCGCTCGCCTTCGTCGCCCAGTACTACCTGGGCGGCGGCGGGCTCGCTCCGGCGCGGCCGCCGAACGCCTGGCTCGGCGCTTTCTGCGGCGGGCTCGGCGGCTTCACGAGCACGATCGCGCATGCCGGCAGCCCGCCGGCCGCGATCTACCTTTTGCCGCTCAAGCTCGACAAGACCCGCTTCGTCGCGACCAACGTCGTCCTGTTCGCCGCGGTCAACCTGATGAAGCTCGTGCCCTACGGCGTGCTCGGCGAGCTCAGCGGCGCGAACCTCGCGACCGCGCTCGTGCTGACCCCGCTGGCCCCGTGCAGCATGGTGATCGGCATGCGCCTCCACCACCGGATCGATCCCACGAGCTTTTATCGGCTCTGCTACCTGTTCGTGGCGCTCACCGGCTTGAAGCTGATCTATGACAGTCTGATCTGATCGGTTGCAACCACGACGGAAGCCAGATGCACGCGCATAGCCACGACCACGGCCTCGGCCACGCTCACGACCACGCTCACGGCCACGGCCAGGACGCTTCGGCGGACAACGAGCGCCGGGTGTTCTGGACCCTGCTGCTGACCGCGGCCTTCATGGTCGCCGAGGTTGTCGGCGGGATCGCCGCGGGCTCGCTGGCGCTGCTCGCCGATGCCGGCCACATGCTGACCGATACCGCCTCCTTGACGCTCGCCTGGATGGCCTTCCGGATCGGCCGCCGGCCGCAGGACGCCAGGCGCACCTACGGCTACCACCGCTTCCAGGTGCTGGCCGCGTTCGTCAACGGCGTGACCCTGATCGCGGTGGTCGGCTGGATCGCGATCGAGGCCGGGCGCCGGCTGCTGGCGCCGGCCCCGGTCGCGGGCGGCCTGATGCTGGTGATCGCCGGCCTGGGTCTGCTGGTCAACATTCTGGCGTTTGCGATCCTGCACGGCGGCGACCGCGACAACCTCAACATCCGGGGTGCTGCCCTCCACGTCATCGGCGACCTGCTGGGCTCGGTCGCGGCGATCGCAGCAGGCGCCGTCATCTACGCCACCGGCTGGACCCCGATCGATCCCCTGCTGTCGCTGCTGGTGGCGCTGCTGATCCTGCGCAGCGCCTGGCTGCTGGTCCGAAAGTCCGCCCACATCCTGCTCGAGGGCACCCCCGACTGGCTCGACGTCGAGGCGCTCAAGACCGAGCTGGTGGCCGCGGTTCCGGCGGTCGAGGACGTCCACCACGTCCACGCCTGGATGCTGACAACCGAGCGGCCGCTGCTCACGATGCACGCCCGCGTCCAGAGCGGCTCCGACCACGACCAGGTCCTGCGCGCGATCCAGAAGGTCCTCGATCAAAGCCACGGCATCGGCCACGCCACGATCCAGATCGAGCCCGGCGATTGCCCCGACGGGGCCTGCTGAGGCGTCGTCCCGCTTTTGACCGCGCTCAGCTCGGCTCCGCCAGATCCCGAAGCAGCACCACGCGACCGGCGATCTCGGGCTTGGCCTTGGCCTTGCGCCAGAAGCGTTGGTCGGCGGTCACGTAGACCGCATCGAGGTGCAGTGCCAGCGCCAGATAGGCGCAGTCGTAGACGGCGTGGTCGAGCTCCTTCGCGAGGCTGAGTGTCGCCGGCAACGGCTCCTCACCTTGCCATGCCGCCAACGGAATCTTGCGCAAGTATTCGACGCTGGCGCGCGCTTTCACCTCGTCCAGCTCACCCCGCCGCATCTTCAGCCACAGAGCGTTCGCGACTTCCATCGCAATAAAGGCCGGAGCATGCAGTCGCGCGGTGCTCGTCAGCAACGCATCTGCCAAGTCGCTGTCGTCCTCCGGAACGACCCACTTGGTCGCGACGCTCGCGTCCACAACCAAGCGGCCATTCATTCCTGCCACCCCGAATCCCGGGATCGACGGATGAGATCGGTCACGTCGGAGAAGTCGCGCCCTTCGAGCGAGCGACGGTGCTCCCGCAGCTCCCCGACCAGGGCCTGCCGGTCCGCCCGCAGTGCCTGCTCCAGGATCAGCCGATGCTCGGCCTCGGCCGAGCGGCCGTGCTTGGCCGCCCGCAGCTTGAGCTCCCGGATCAATTCGTCATCGACCTTGCGCACCGTCAGCACGCCCATCGGGGCCTCCATCCTCGGGCTCAGCGGAGCGACAAAAGTTAGTCATGCCGCCTGCTGCCGTCAACGACAGCACCGGCGCCCATGGCCCGAGCGATCCGGTTGAAGTCCCCGGCCGCGATCTCGATCAGGCCGCGGCGAAAGACGTAGCCCCAGCGGGTCTGGTCGGGGACGAAGGCGAGCTCGGGCAGCAGCGGCCGGATCGGCGCCTCGGTGCACGGGCGATAATCGACCCGCCGACGCCAGGGCCGGAAGCCGCCGCCCATGTCGACCTGAAAGACCTCGTCGTCCCCGACCCGCCCGATCGCCGTGAACGCCTGCAGCGGCTCGCCCGCCTCGAGCGCGGTCCGCGGCGAATAGTAGATCAGCCAGTCGCCGGGCTGCAGCCGCCGCAGCGGGCTCGCCTTGCCGTGCCCGAGCTGGGCGAAGCCGCCGGCCACGCCGCGCCGCACATGCTCGCGCGACACCACCCCGATCCAGTAGCGCTCCGCCATGCCGATCCTTCCGGTACCAGCCGCCCTCGATCGGCCTTGTCCGGTATCGCGGCGGTCTTTGACAAGCATGGGCTCGAACCGCAAGATGATGGCATCCAGGAGGTCCCAGCATGCACGTATCGATCATCCCGAAGATCGAGCAACTGGTCCGCCGCAAGGCCGAATCGGGCCTCTACCGCGATCCGAGCGGGCTGATCCGGGAAGCGCATCGAATTTGGAATGTTTGGCTTGGAGTTAACTTACAATGTGGCGACGGGAACCTTCGGTGGTTTACGGTTTGGCCCACTTCGATTTGGAAAGAAATCTTAGAGCATGAGAGATTATTGGAGACACCATTTTAGCAGGAGTGTTTTAATCTTGCATTTCGAACACCACGCCTACGGTCCCGCGGCAGCGAGGCCGGATCGGCGTGCGGGCTCATGGCCACCAGTCCGTCATGATCTGGTCGAGGGCGTAGGGACAGGCGAGGGGAAGAGCGTCGGCGGCGGTCTGTTCGCCGTGGTCGCGGAGCACGCCCTCGGCGTTGCGGCGCGCGATTTCGTAGACGCGCGGCAGCTCGTCCTGGAGGGCCTGGCGGAGGCGGGGCGTGAGTCCGAGCTCGAGCCGGGCGCGGTGCTCGCGGACCGTGGCGCGCCAGCCGTTGCGCGGATCTTGGGCGGGGCTGTGCGTGAGCTTCAGGAGATGCTCGAGCACGACCCGCGCGTTGCTGAGCACCGCCTCGCGCTGCATGTCGCCAGCCTCCAGGGTGGCCTCGATCAGGTGCTCGAGATCGAGCGCGCCGAAGCGCCGGGAACGCAGGAGCGCCGCCTGCTGCCGGGTCCAGGCGTAGAAGTCCTGCTCGTAGAGCTGCCCGGGTGCGGGTTCGACCTTGGTCGCCATCACGACGCTCCAGCTTTGAGAGCTGTGCCCAAATTAGCACAGGCCGCGCAGGGAGCCACAGCGAGAACCGCTGACGCAGACGAGCCGACAGCAGGCTCCGGTCTGCAGGCGGTCGATCATTGGCTGGGTGATCAGGCAGGTGCCTTTGTCGGTGAGGGCCGAAGTGGCGGGCGTTGAGCGCCTCTATCCCGACCGCCCCGCGCTCAGCGGGCGAGCGCGTAGGGCTTGATCAGGGCGTCGGCCGGGATGCCGAAGGCCTGGTGCAGCCGCCAGGCCATCTTCATGGTCAGCGGGCGGCGGCGGTTCAGGATCTCCGAGACGCGGGCGCGCGAGCCGAGCGCCGCCTCCAGATCCTTCCGGGTCAGGCCGCGCTGCTCCATCATGTACCTGATCAGGTCAACCGGGTCGGCAGGCTCGAGCGGCCAGCGGCGGCTCTCGTAGTCGTCGACCAGCATCGCCAGGACCTCGAGGCGGTCGTGCTCGGGTGCGCCCGGCTCGGCCGGCCACAGGCGTTCGATGGCAGCGAGCGCCGCGGCGTGGTCCTGGTCGTTCCGGATCGGCTTGATCGCAAGGGTGATCGCGGCCTCGCTCGGAAGCGGCTGACAGCGCCAGCATCAATCCGGTCGTGCTCGGCGTGCGTGCCGATGAACGTGACGGCCTCAACTCTGCAGCTGAGCGATCATCGCCTCGGTGATCAGGCAGACGCCTTTGTCGGTGCGGCGGAAGCGTTTGGCGTCCAGGTCGGGGTCCTCGCCGACCACGAGGCCCTTTGGGATCTCGACGCCGCGGTCGATCACGACCTTGCGCAGGCGGGCGCCGCGGTGGATGTGGACGTAGGGCAGCGCCACGACGTGGGCCAGCTCGCTGTAGGAATGCGCGTGCACGCCCGTGAACAGCAGGGATTTGTCGATCCGCGCGCCCGAGATCACGCAGCCGCCCGAGACCATCGAGCTGGTCGCCATGCCGCGCCTGCCGTCCTCGTCGTGGACGAACTTGGCCGGCGGGGTCAGCTCCGAATAGGTCCAGATCGGCCAGGTCTGATCGTACAGATCGAGCGCCGGCACGAAGTCGGTGAGGTCGATGTTGGCCTCCCAATAGGCGTCGACCGTGCCGACGTCGCGCCAGTAGGCCTCGGGCTCGGACGCGCTGCGCACGCAGGACCGGGGAAAGCGATGCGCGACCGCTTTGCCGTGCTTGACCAGGTACGGAATGATGTCCTTGCCGAAGTCGTGGCTCGAGTGCGGGTCGTCGGCGTCGCGCTGCAGCTGCTCGAACAGGAACCTGGTCTCGAACACGTAGATGCCCATGCTGGCGAGCGCCAGGTCGGGCCGGTCGGGGATGCCCGGCGGGTCGGCCGGCTTCTCGAGGAAGTCGACGATCCGGTCGCTCGCGTCGACGTGCATGACGCCAAAGCCGGTCGCGTCCATGCGCGCCACCTCGAGGCAGCCGACCGTGACGTCGGCGCCCTCGTTGACGTGCTGCCCGAGCATCAGCGCGTAGTCCATCTTGTAGACGTGGTCGCCGGCCAGGATGACCATGTAGTCCGGGCGGTAGCTGTCGATGATCTGGATGTTCTGGGTCACCGCGTCGGCGGTGCCGAGATACCACTGGCTCTCGGACACCATCTGGGATGCCGGCAGGATGTCGAAGCTCTCGTTGCGCTCGGGACGGAAGAACGTCCAGCCGCGTTGCAGGTGCCGGATCAGGCTGTGCGCCTTGTACTGGGTCGCGACCCCGATCCGCCGGATGCCGGAGTTGATGGCGTTGGAGAGCGCGAAGTCGATGATCCGGGACTTGCCGCCGAAGAACACCGCGGGCTTGGCCCGCTTGTCGGTCAGCTCCTGGAGCCGCGAGCCGCGGCCGCCGGCGAGCACGTAGGCCATGGCGCTGCGCGCGAGGCCGTGGACGTCGGCGTTCTTGGTGCTCATGGCCTCGTCCTCCCTGCCCTGATGGTCTCCCCGTCGTCGCCCGCTCGACCCGGCGCGCCTTCCGGTCAGCCCGGACCCGGCAGAGCCTGCCAGATCTCGCTGGCGTAGTCACGGATCGTCCGGTCGGACGAGAACCAGCCGACCTTGGCGGTATTGAGGAGCGCCTGCCGCCACCAGGTCTCCGGCTCCAGATAGGCCCGGTCGACCCGCTTCTGGGCCTCAGCATAGGCCGCGAAGTCGGCGAGCACCATGAAGTAGTCGTCGCCGAGCAGGCGCTCGACCAGCGGCCGGAAGCGACCGGGGTCGTCGGCCGAGAACTCGCCGGCGGCGATCGCCTCGAGCACGCTTGCGAGCGCCGGGCTCGCGGCGGCCGCGGCGCGCGGGTCGTAGCCGTTGGCCCGCTCGGCGTGCACCTGCTCGGCGGTCAGGCCGAAGATGAACATGTTGTCGTGGCCGACGAGCTCGCGGATCTCGATGTTGGCGCCATCGAGCGTGCCGATGGTCAAGGCGCCGTTGAGCGCGAGCTTCATGTTGCCGGTGCCGGACGCCTCCATGCCGGCGGTCGAGATCTGCTCCGACAGGTCGGCCGCCGGGATGATCCGCTCGGTCAGGCTGACGTTGTAGTTGGGCAGGAACACCACCTTGAGGCGGTCGCCGACCAGCGGGTCGTGGTTGATCACCCGGGCGACGTCGTTGATCAGCTTGATGATCAGCTTCGCCTGCAGGTAGGAGGCGGCGGCCTTGCCGCCGAAGATCTTGACCCGGGCCGGCCCGTCGCGGCCGGGCTCGGCGCGCAGCGTCTGCCAGGCGGCGATCGTCTCGAGGATGTTGAGCAGCTGGCGCTTGTACTCGTGGATCCGCTTGATGTGGACGTCGAACAGCGCGCCCGGGTCGACCCGGATCCCGGTCCGCTCCGCGATCAGGGCCGCGAGACGCTCCTTGTTGTGGCGCTTGGCGGCGGCGAACCGCTCGCGGAAGGCGGCGTCCTCGGCGAGCGGGCTGAGCGCCCCGAGCCGCTCGAGATCGCCGACCCAGTCCGGGCCGATCGCGGTCGTGATCAGCTCCGAGAGCGCGGGGTTGCACTGGCGCAGCCAGCGTCTGGCGGTGATGCCGTTGGTCTTGTTGGTGATCCGGCCGGGAAAGGCGCGGTTGAGGTCGCGGAACACGGTACGCTTCATCAGCTCGGTATGGAGCGCCGAGACGCCGTTGACCTTGTGGGCGCCGAAGAACGCCAGGTGGCCCATGCGCACCCGGTGGTCGTGGCCGTGGTCGATCAGCGCGACCGCGCCCGGGTCGATGTCGGCGCCGTCGAGGCCGTGGAGCAGGTCCGCGTTCAGGCGATGGATGATCTGCATGTGACGCGGCAGCAGACGCTCGAGCAGCGCCACCGGCCAGCTCTCGAGCGCCTCGGGCAGCAGCGTGTGATTGGTGTAGGCGATGCAGCCCTGGGTGATCGGCCAGGCCGCGGCCCAGTCGACCTTGTGATCATCGACCAGCAGGCGCATCAGCTCGGCGACCGCGATCGCCGGATGGGTGTCGTTGAGCTGGATCGCCACCTGCTCGGGCAGCGTGCCGACCGTGCCGTGCTGCTGGAGATGGCGGCGCAGCAGGTCGCGGAGCGAGGCCGCGGTGAAGAAGTATTCCTGCTTCAGGCGCAGCTCCTGGCCGGCCGACGTGTCGTCGTTCGGGTACAGCACCCGGACGATGCTCTCCGAGGTCACCTGCTCGGCGACCGCGCCCAGATAGTCGCCGCGGTTGAACTGATCGAGGCGCATCGGATTGGCCGACTGCGCCGACCACAGCCGGAGCGTGTTGACCTGGCGGCCGGGCCAGCCGACGATCGGCGTGTCGTAGGCGACCGCCAGGACCCGCTCGCCCGGGTGCCAGACGCAGTGCTCGCGGTCGCCGCCGCCAAAGGTGCGCTCGACCGTGCCGCCGAAGCCGACCTCGTAGGCGACCTCGGGGCGCTCGAACTCCCAGGGATTGCCGAACGCCAGCCAGTCCTCCGGCTGCTCGACCTGCCAGCCGTCGTGGAACAGCTGCCGGAACAGGCCGTGCTGATAGCGGATGCCGTAGCCGAAGCCGGCGACCCCGACGGTCGCCATGCTCTCCATGAAGCAGGCGGCGAGCCGGCCGAGGCCGCCATTGCCGAGGGCGGCGTCGGGCTCGATCTCCTTGATCCGGTCGAGGTCGACGTCGAGGCCGGCGAGCGCGGCCCGGCAGGTGTCCTGGAGCTGCAGATTGCACAGATACTCGCTGAGCAGGCGGCCGATCAGGAACTCGAGCGAGAGGTAGTAGACCCGCTTCTGGCTGCGCGCATAGACCTCGCGGGTGGTCCTGATCCAGCCCTCGACCGCCTGGTCGCGGATCGCGAGCGCGGTCGCGACGTACCAGTCGTGATCCTGCGCGTGCTCGACGTCCTTGCCGACCGCGTAGGTCAGCTTGGCCAGGATCGCGGCGCGCAGCACTTCCGGGGTGATGATCGTCATACTTGGTCTGTCTCAGGCGCCGGCGCGGAGCGCCTTCATGTGATTGATCAAGCCGTTCGTCGAGGCGTCGTGGCCGAGCGTTGGCCGGGCGCCCTCGAGCTCGGGCAGGATCGCGCTCGCCAGCTGCTTGCCCAGCTCGACGCCCCATTGATCGAACGAGTTGACATTCCAGAGCACACCCTGGGTGAAGATTTTGTGCTCATAGAGCGCGATCAGCCTGCCGAGTGTGGCCGGATCGAGACGCCGGTAGAGGATCGAGTTGCTGGGCCGGTTGCCCGCGAACAGCTTGTGCGGCAAGAGATCCTCGAGGGCCGCGCCCGTGAGCCCCGCCCGCTCGAGCTCGGCGCGCGCCTGGGCCGCGGTCTTGCCGAAGGCCAGCGCCTCGGGCTGGGCGAAGAAGTTGGCGAGCAGCTTCTCCTGATGGTCGCCGAGCGGGGTCTGGCTGATCGCCGCGGCCAGGAAGTCGGCCGGGATCAGCTCGGTGCCCTGGTGGATCAGCTGGTAGAAGGCGTGCTGGCCGTTGGTGCCGGCCTCGCCCCAGAGGATCGGCCCGGTCGAATAGTCGACCGGGCGGCCGTCGCGCCCGGTCGACTTGCCGTTGCTCTCCATGTCGGCCTGCTGCAGGTAGGCCGGCAGGCGGTGGAGGTGCTGGTCGTAGGGCAGCACGGCGTGGCTGCAGGCGCCCATGAAGTTGCGGTACCAGACGCCGACCAGGCCGAGGACGACCGGCAGATTGCGCTCCAGCGGCGCGGTCCGGAAATGCTCGTCCATGGCGTGGCCGCCCGCGAGCAGCTCCTCGAAGCGCTCGAAGCCGACCGCGAGCACGATCGGCAGGCCGATCGCCGACCACAAGGAGTAGCGGCCGCCGACCCAGTCCCAGAACTCGAACATGTTGGCGGGATCGATGCCGAAGGCGGCGACCGCCTTGGCGTTGGTCGAGACCGCGACGAAGTGCTTGGCGACGTCGGCATCGGGGCCGAGCCTCTCGAGCAGCCACTGCCGCGCCGAGGCGGCGTTGGTCATCGTCTCCTGGGTGGTGAAGGTCTTGGAGGCGACGATGAACAGCGTGCGCGCCGGGTCGAGGCCCTCGAGCGTGTGGACCAGATGGGCGCCGTCGACGTTGGACACGAAATGAGGCCTGAGATCGGGCCTCTGATAGGGCTTGAGCGCCTCGCAGACCATCAGCGGGCCGAGGTCGGAGCCGCCGATCCCGATGTTGACGAGATCGGTGATGGTCTGGCCGCCATGGCCCCGCCAGGCGCCGGTCCGCACCCGCTCGCTGAAGGCGCGCATGCGCGCGAGCACGCCGTTCACCGCCGGCATGACGTCCTGGCCGTCGACCAGGATCGGCCGGTTGGAGCGGTTGCGGAGCGCGATATGGAGGACCGCGCGGTGCTCGGTGACGTTGATCCGCTCGGCCGCGAACATCCGCTGCCGCCAACCCTCGAGATCGGCCTGGCGGGCGAGGTCGAGCAGGAGCCCGATCGTCTCTCCGGTGATCCGGTTCTTGGAATAGTCGAGCAAGAGGTCGTCCAGGCGCAGCGAGAAGCTGTCGAACCGGCCGGGGTCGGCTGCGAACAGGTCGCGCAGATGGACCTCGGCCATCGCCTCGGCGTGACGCGCGAGCGCCCGCCAGGCGGCAGAGCTGGTCAGGGCCGACATGTCGCCTCCCTTACGCGGCCGGACCCTTCAGCGCCGCGGCGGCGCGCGCGAGTCCGGTGATTCTCGGCCAGTCGCCGGCCGCCACGGCATCGCCGGGCGCGACCCAGGAGCCGCCGACGCAAAGCACGTTGGGTAGACTGAGATAGCTCAGCGCGCGCGCCGGCGTCGATCCCGCCGGTGGGGCAAAAGCGCGCCTCGGGCAAGGGCGAGGCGAGCGCCTTCAGATAGGCGATGCCGCCCGCGGGCTCGGCCGGAAAGAACTTGAGGCAGCGGCAGCCGTGCTCGAGCAGGCGCATGACCTCGCCCGCGGTCGCGGCCCCCGGCAGGAACGGCACCGGGCTCGCGGCCGCCGCCTCGAGCAGCAAAGGCGTGGCGCCGGGGCTGACCACGAAGCGCGCGCCGGCGCGCTCGGCGTCCCGGTACTGGGCGGGCGTCAAGACGGTGCCGGCGCCGACCACCGCGCCCTCGAGCTCGCCCACGAGGGCCCGGATCACCTCGAGCGCGGCCGGAGTGCGAAGCGTGATCTCGAGCACCGGCAGGCCGCCCGCGAGCAGGGCGCGCGCCAGTGGCAGCGCGACCCCGACGCTCTCGATCACCAGCACCGGCACGACCGGCGCCAGGGTCAGGAGGCCGTGCAGGCCCGCCTGTCGATCGGCTGCCGCAGGCGGCGTCATCCGGTGTCCTCGTACCAGGTGCGGCCGTCGCGCTCGATCAGCGCGATCGCCGCCGACGGTCCCCAGCTGCCGGCGGTGTAGGACTTGGGCGGCTCCCGGCTCTCCTGCCAGGTCTCCAGGATCGGCTCGATCCAGGTCCAGGCGGCCTCGACCTCGTCGCGGCGCATGAACAGGGTCGGGTTGCCGCGCACCACGTCCATCAGCAGCCGCTCGTAGGCGTCGGCGTAGCGGACCTGGAAGGTCTCGGCGAAGCTCAGGTTCAAGGGCGTCGCGCGCAGCCGCATGCCGCCGGGCCCGGGGTCCTTGCTCATCAGGATCAGCTGCACGCCCTCGTTCGGCTGCAGGCGGACCACCAGCTGGTTGGGCCGGATGGCGCTGGCGCCGGCGCCGAAGATCGAGTGCGGGATGCTCTGGAACTGGATCACGATTTCCGACGTCCGGACCGGCAGGCGCTTGCCGGTGCGCAGATAGAACGGCACGCCGGCCCAGCGCCAGTTCGCGATCTCGGCCTTGATCACGACGAAGGTCTCGGTGCTGCTGCCGGCGCTGGCATCGATCTCCTCGGCGTAGGCCGGCACCGCACCCCCCTCGCTGGCGCCCGCCCGGTACTGGCCGCGGACGGTCTTGAGCGCGACGTCGGCGCCCTGGACCCGGCGCAGCGCGCGCAGCACCTTCAGCTTCTCGTCGCGCACCGGGTCGGCCTCGAGGCAGGTCGGCGGCTCGAGGGCGACCAGGCAGAGCAGCTGGAGGATGTGGTTCTGGACCATGTCGCGGAGCGCGCCCGCGGTGTCGTAGTAGGCGCCCCGCCCCTCGACCCCGATCGTCTCGGCGACCGTGATCTGCACGTGATCGATCGCGCTGCTGTTCCACAAGGGCTCGAACAGCGAGTTGGCGAAGCGCAGCGCCATCAGGTTCTGGACCGCCTCCTTGCCGAGGTAGTGGTCGATCCGGAAGATCGCCTCCTCGGCGAACACCGCGCCGACCTCATCGTTGATCGCCCGCGCCGAGGCGAGGTCGTGACCGATCGGTTTCTCGAGCACGACCCGGGCGGCGCTGCTGTTGAGCCCGGCCGCGCCGATGTTGCGACAGATGCGGCCGAACAGGCCGGGCGCGGTCGCCAGATAGAACACCCGCACCCGCTCGCTGGCGTCGGCGAGCCTGGCCGCGAGCTCGGGCCAGCCGTGCGCGCCGACCGCATCGAGGGTGATGTGATCGAGCCGGCCGAGGAAGCGGGCGAGGCAGTCCGGGTCGAGTGCCGCCTCGGGCAGATGCTCCCGGAGCGCCGCCTCGATCAGGGCCGCGTAGTCGTCCCGCCCCAGATCGCCGCGCGAGACGCCGATGATCCGGCTCTCGGGCGGGATCTGCTCGTCCCGGTCGCGATAGTAGAGGGCCGGCATCAGCTTGCGCCGGGCGAGGTCGCCGGTACCGCCGAAGACCACCAGATCGAAGGCCGGCACCGCCATGATCTGCGCGCTCATCCTGCCGGTCCTCGCTGCATGTCGGGCTGCATCTCAGGCTCCTGGGGGCTGCCGGTCGAGGAAGGCGCGGACCTGGTCGCGGGTCGGCAGCGCCGGGATCGCGCCGCGCGCGGTCGTGGTCAGCGCGCCGACCGCGCTCGCGAACCGGCACAGCGCCCGCAGCCGCGTCGGGTCGCCGAGTGTGGTCGGGTCCGCGAGCAAACCATGCAACATGCCGGCCACGAAGCCGTCGCCGGCGCCGGTCGCGTCGATGGCGTCGACCTTGAAGCCTGGGACCGTGCCGGCCAGATCCCGCGTCAGATAGACGCAGCCCCGGGCGCCGCGGGTGATCACCATCAGCTCGAGCCGGTCGTGCCAGAGCTCGGCGCGCGCCGCGGCCGGGTCGTCGGCGCCGGTCAGGAAGCGCAGCTCGTCGTCGCTGAGCTTGACGATCCGGGCGTGCTCGATGGCCAGGCGCAGCCCCGCGCGCGCCGCCTCGGCGTCCGGCCAGAGTGCCAGGCGCAGATTGGGGTCGGCCGAGATCAGCAGGCCGGCCGCCCGGGCGACCTCGATCGCGTGCAGCGTGGCGCTGCGCGCGGGCTCGACGATCAGGCTGATCGAGCCGTAGTGGAGCAGCCGGGCGCGCCGGATCGCGGCCTCGTCGACCTCGGCGGGCGTCCACAGCATGTCGGCGCTCGGGTGGCGGTAGAACATGAACTCGCGCTCGCCGTCGGCGGTGAGCGAGACGAAGGCGAGCGCGGTCCGGGCCTCGGTCGCGAACCGGAGCGGGCCGACGTCGACCCCGGCGGCCGCGAGCGTCTGGGCCAGGAAATGGCCGAACGGATCGTCGCCGACCTTGCCCATGAAGGCGCTGGGCGTGCCGAGGCGGGCGAGGCCGACCGCGACGTTGGCCGGCGCGCCGCCCGGCGCCTTCTGGAACGCGGGCGCATCGACCAGGCTGGTGCCGCTGACGGTCGGCACGAAGTCGATCAGCAGCTCGCCAAGACAAACGGCATCGGCCATCGGGCGTTGCTCGTGCGGCGGTCCGCCAGCCGGACCTGCGGCCGCGTTCGCCAGGAAGACTACGTCCGACCCAGTAAACCCCGGCTGAACCGCCGTCCAGTCCCCCGGGCGGGCAGGCTCACTCGGCGGCGATCGCGGCGTCGAGCCGGCCGCGCTCCCAGTCGGTGATGTAGTCGCGGGTGAGCGGCACCGCGTCCTGGCGCCTGGCCAGCTGCATCTGGAACACCATGTGGCCCATGCGCCGGAAGGCGAGCTCGGAGCCGATCAGATAGAATTCCCACATCCGGCAGAAGCGCTCGTCGTAGAGGGCGGCGATCTGGGCCCGCTGGGCGGTGAAGCGCTGGCGCCAGGCGCGCAGGGTCTCGGCGTAATGCAGGCGCAGGATCTCGATGTCGGTGACCCACAGGCCCTGGCGCTCGACCACCGGCAGGACCTCCGAGAGCGCCGGCGAATAGCCGCCCGGGAAGATGTACTTGCGGATCCAGGGGTTGGTCGCGCCCGGGCCGTCCATGCGGCCGATCGAATGCAGCACCGCGATCCCGTCCTCGGTCAGAAGGTCGTGCACCGCCCGGAAGAACTGCCGGTAGTGCCTGACGCCGACGTGCTCGAACATGCCGACCGAGACGATCCGGTCGAAGGTCCCGGTCTGCTCGCGGTAGTCGCGCAGCTCGAACCGGACCCGGTCGGCGAGGCCCTGGCGCCTTGCGCGCTCGCGGCTGACCTCGAGCTGATGCTGCGAGAGCGTGATGCCGACCACCTGAGCGGCGCCGGCCTCGGCCAGCGAGAGCGCGAGCCCGCCCCAGCCGGAGCCGATGTCGAGCACCCGCATGCCCGGCTCGAGCAGCAGCTTGGCCGCGAGATGGCGCTTCTTGTCCGCCTGCGCCTGCTCGAGGTCGGTGTGCGGGTGGCTGAAATAGGCGCAGCTGTATTGCCGGTCGCGGTCCAGGAACAGGTCGTACAGGCGGTCCGACAGGTCGTAGTGGTGGGCGACGTTGGCCTGCGCCCGGCGGACCGGATTGTACTGATGCAGGTGGCGCAGCAGGCTCTGGCCGGCGCTGATCGCCCGGCCGAGCGGGCTGTCGTAGGCGTGCAGGCTGTTGGCCGCGCAGATGTCCATGAACTCGAACAGGGACCCCTGCTCGATCGTCAGCGTGCCGGCCATGTAGGCCTCGCCGAGATGCAGATACGGATTGAGCGCGAGGCGATGATGCAGGGCCTTGTCGTGCAGGCGGATGGTTGCCTGCGGACCGTCCTGCTCACCGACCTCGTGGCGCCGGCCGTGGGCGTCGATGATCGACAGCCGGCCCCAGCGCACGAACCTCTTGGCGATCTCCCCAAACAACATGGCGACCTCCGGACCCCGCGGCTATGAGACGACAGATCGGTCCTTTCCGACTCCTTAAGTGCAAAATTAACCGAGTCCAGTCGGTCGCGTCAAATCAGCAATCCCGTCTGCAGGAATCGCGCTAAGATTGATGTCAATGGACATCTTTTGCCAACTGGTTGCGCAAGGTCACCCGCTTCCG
Source organism: uncultured Alphaproteobacteria bacterium (assembly GCA_963757395.1). Lineage (GTDB taxonomy): Bacteria > Pseudomonadota > Alphaproteobacteria > Geminicoccales > Geminicoccaceae > DATAOG01. The sequence continues at coordinate 367,377 of CAVWRK010000010.1, read as the reverse complement.
ACCGCCGGAGATTTGCCCGACGGGGAACCGCCGACGTCCCGGCCGGTGATCGAGCGCCTGGATTGAGCCGACCGGCCGCCGGCTGCTTGGACAACGATTGGTCGCGAGTTCGGTTCCCATTGGCCGGGACGAGCCGCTGGCCGCCCCGAGCGCGCCCGGGGGCGAGCGGCGGCCGCAAATTCCTGCTTCATGGAACGCGGCTCGAAGCGTACACAACATCGGTCGTAGTGCCCGGAGGGCGCCATGCGCTGGTCGCGAATGATCACGGTCGTGGGGGCCCATGCCGAGGGCGAGGTCGGCCGGGTGATCACCGGGGGCGTGGTCGACGTGCCAGGCAAGACCATGCTCGACAAGATGCGCCACCTGAACGGCACCGACGACCGGCTCCGCCGGTTCGCGCTGTTCGAGCCGCGCGGCAGCGCGCAGATGTCGGTCAACCTCCTGCTGCCGCCGGGCCGGGCCGGCGCCGATGCCGGCTTCCTGGTCATGCAGGCGGACGGCTGTCACGCCATGTCGGGCTCGAACGCGATGTGCGTGACCACGGTCCTGCTCGAGACCGGCATGCTGGCGATGGTCGAGCCGATGACCCGGGTCGTGCTCGACACCCCGGCCGGGCTGGTGACCGCCGAAGCCGCCTGCCAGGGCGGCCGCTGCGAGCGGGTCACGCTCGAGCTCGTGCCGAGCTTCGTCGAGCATCTGGGCCAGCCGCTCGAGGTCGAGGGCTTCGGGACGCTCCGGGTCGATGTCGCCTATGGTGGCGATTACTTCTGTCTGGTCGACGCCGCCGCCTGCGGCTTCCGGGTGACCCCGGACGAGGCGCGCGAGATGGTCGCGCTCGCCCGCCAGATCCGGCGCGCCGCCCGCCGCCAGCTGCAAGTGCGCCACCCGGAGATTCCGGATCTGCGCGAGATCAGCTTCGTGATGTTCTGCGCCGGGGCGGTCGGCGCTAAGGAGCCGGCGAGGAACGGCACCGTGATCCATCCCGGGCGCCTGGACCGGTCACCCTGCGGCACCGGCACCGCGGCCCGGCTCGCGGTGATGCATGCCAAAGGCGAGCTCGGCGCCGGCCAGACCATCGAGCTGCGCTCGGTGATCGACAGCAGCTTCCGCGCCGAGATCGTCAGGACGACCACGGTCGGTGAACGGGCGGCGATCGTGCCGCGGATCTCCGGGCGGGCCTGGATCCATGGCATCTATCAGCTGGGGCTCGATCCGAGCGACCCCTACCCCTTGGGCTATACGCTCGCCGACACCTGGGGGCCCGACGCGGTCTGAGCGCGGCCGCCCAGCCTCCGAACGCGAGCGAACGCGAGCGTCAGTGCAGCCGGCCCGAGCCCGGGTCGACGGCCAGCGCACCGGGGATCCGGGCGCGGATGGTCGGCTCCGCCGACCGGCTGAGGCTCACGATCGCGAGCGGCAGCGGCAGGGTGCCGCCGCCCGGGCGGGCGATCCCGAATCCGAGGGTGCCCCAATGGACGAACCAGCCGCTGCGCTCGAGCGCGTCCAGATGGTCGCCGAGCCGGGCCAGAAGGCCCGCCCGCGCCACCGTTCCCAGCTGCTCCCACCCCTCCGCCGCGGTCGCGAACAGCTCGATGAAGCCCTCGATCGCCGCCGCCGCGGCCGGGTCTCCGGGCGGCTCGTGATCGACCAGGCGCGCGAACTGCGCCGCCTCGATGGCGGCGGCGAGCTCCTGGCCGGATTCGGCAAGACGCAGCTCGACGCTCTGGTACCGGGGTTCGTCCACGATGCCCCCGAGGTCAACTGATCGCTCCGCTCAGAGTCGTCGATCGACGGCGCGCCGGCAAGCACCTTGGTCCAAGGATCGGGCGGCGCCGGACAAGAGAGGGCCGAACCGCCCTATGCGACAAAAAATTGTTTGACAATCAACGCCAGATAGAAAATAGATTCTCCCGTTGCGGTTGAGCTACGTCACAGGCAATGTCATGGCGACAATGCTGATCCACCGTCTCCACCTGCTGCCCGCGATCGTGTTCGGGGTGCTGCTCGGCGTCGCGCCGGCGCGCGCCGACGAGGTCCTGTTCACCTTCGCCGAGATGCAGCACCTGCAAGGGCTGCCGCTGGAATCGGCCAAGCGCACGCTGAGCGAGGAGGAGGTCATCCTCTACCAGAACTTCGAGCTCTACGCCTACACCGTGTTCGAGACCCTCGAGGTCGCCAATCAGGCGGCGGCCTTGATCAACCATCCGTTGTTTTGTGCGCCGGAGGCGGCTTTCCATTTCCGCAAGGACGGCGACATCGCCCGGCTCGCCGACTACGTCACCTCGGAGCTGTTCGCGCTCACCGAGGAGGTCAACGGGGCGCTCGACCGCTACAACGACAAGCCGGCGAGTGCCGTGCTCCTGCTCGGTCTGCGCGCGGCCTTCCCCTGCCGCGACCACGGGCCGCATCTGGCCCAGCGCTAGCGCTGGTTCTGCCACCGGATCGGCGGCCGACCGGTCCGCGTGCGCGCCGATCCCAAGGTCTGGAGCCGCCGGCCTGACGTGCTATAGTGGCGTGGCGCCGGCTGCACGCGTGCCTGGACACCTGGGTTTGTGGACTCCTCGTCGATGGCGGTCGGATCGCCTTGTAGCGCCGCCAGCCCCGAGGCTCGACCGATGAAGCTCCACAACTCGCTGACCGGCCGCAAGGAGGCCTTCGTCCCGGCCGATCTCGGGCGGCCGACGATCTATGTCTGCGGCCCGACCGTCTACAACTACGCCCACATCGGCAACGCCCGCGCGGCGGTCGTGTTCGACGTCCTGTTCCGGCTGCTGAAGCAGCGCTTTGGCGATGCGCTCTACGCCCGCAACGTCACCGACGTCGAGGACAAGATCATCAAGGCGGCAGCCGAGCGCGGCCTTTCGACCGAGGCGGTCGCGGCCGAGTTCACCCGCGCCTATCACGAGGACATGGACGCGCTGAACGTGCTGCGGCCGACCGTCGAGCCGTTCGCGACCGGGCACATCCCGGGCATGCTGAAGATGATCGCGGCCTTGATCGAAAAGGGCCACGCCTACCAGGCCGAGGGCCACGTGCTGTTCCACGTGCCCTCGTTTCCGGACTATGGCCGCCTGTCGCGGCGCTCGCGCGACGAGATGATCGACGGTGCCAGGGTCGAGGTCGCGCCGTACAAGCGCGATCCCGCCGACTTCGTGCTCTGGAAGCCGTCTTTGCCCGAGCAGCCCGGCTGGGACAGCCCGTTCGGGCGCGGCCGGCCCGGCTGGCACATCGAGTGCTCGGCGATGGTCGAGGCGCATCTCGGGATCACGATCGACATTCACGGCGGTGGCCAGGACCTCAAGTTCCCGCACCACGAGAACGAGCTCGCCCAGAGCGTCTGCGCCCACGGTGGCGCGCCGCTCGCCCGCTTCTGGCTGCACAACGGTTTTCTCGACATCGCGCAGGAAAAGATGTCGAAGTCGCTCGGCAACGTGCTGCTGGTCCGCGATCTGCTGCCTGAGTTTGATCAAGATTCGCGCAAAGCGTCGGGCGAGGTAATCCGCTATGCCCTGCTCGGTGCCCACTACCGCAAGCCGCTCAATTGGTCGACCGCGACGCTCGACAGCGCCACACAGGCGCTCATCCGGCTCTACCTGACGCTTCTGGACGACCCGCCCGACCCTAACCAAGCGGAGGTCATGCCGGAAGGCGTCCTGGCCGCACTCGAGGACGACCTGAACACGCCCAAGGCCTTTGCGAAGCTGCGCACGCTCGCCCGCACGGCCAATGCAAGCGCCGATCCGGACCGGCGGCGGGTGCTCAAAGGCCAGCTCCTGGCTGGCGGTCATTTGCTCGGTCTCCTGCAGCAGGACCCGGATACCTTCCTGAAGAGCATCGGTGCTGCGGCTGGCAGGGCGACTGTTGCGGATGTCAGAGCGAGCGACGCTGCCGCGGTTGCCGGGGCGGCTGGGGAAGCGACTGTATCGGGTATCGGTCGCGCCGAGATCGAGCGCCTGGTCGAGCTGCGCGTAGCCGCGCGTCGCGCCAAGGACTTCGCCGAGGCGGATCGGATCCGCGACCAGCTGGTGGCCGCAGGGGTCATCCTCGAGGACGGCCCCGGCGGCACCCGCTGGCGGCGCGCCGGCTGATCCGGCTCCGGCCCGAGGAACGGCCGCTGGCCGCTCCCTTGGGCCGGCTGTGACGCGCCGCCTGCGGGCGGACCCGCTCAGGCCGTGGCGGCTTTGGCGGCCGCCGCCTTGGCGGTGGCCGCCTTGGGCGGCCGGCCGCGCCTGGCCGGCAGCGCCTTCTTCGGCCGGCCGAGGCCGATCTTGAGCGCCATCTCGGAGCGCGCCTTGGCGTAGCTGGGCGCCACCATCGGGTAGTCGCTCTTGAGGCCGAACCGCTGCCGGTACTGATCCGGCGTCAGTTCATGCGCAGTCGTCAGATGACGTTTGAGCAGCTTCTGCTTCTGGCCACAGATCAGGCAGGTCATCTGATCCTTGCCGATCGATCGACGAATCGGGACCGCCGGCTCCGGCGGCGCCGGAACCGCATTAGCGTCTTCAGCCGCGAGGCTTGCCAAACGGCCACCCACGACACCAACCAGATGGCCGACATCGACCGGCCGAACTTGATTGTGGGACACAAAGGCCGACACTATCTCGGCGGTCATCTCCGCCAAAGCGGCTTGGTCGGAACGTTCGGTCATCTTGACACCTCTTGGACTTGGGAGAGTGGTCTTGTCACACATCGCGAACAAGTTTGTCTATAATTATGTGTGCCGATACAATCTCGGCGGCGCGACCAGGCCCAGACATTGCGCTCGAACGGACCCCGGGGCGCCGGCGACGTTGTGCGATGAGCAGGGGCGCCGGCCAGTTGGACAAAACCCAAAAATCCGATACAGATGCCGCGAGCGCCTTCGATCGGACCGGATGCTTTGACCTCGAGCGGCACGCAGCGCAAGTTCCTGACGATCAGCCCGGACGACAACGTCGAGGTCATCAAGGGTTTGTCGTCGCCGGTCCGGCTGCGGATTCTGCATCTCCTGCGTCGGCGCGGGCCCGCCAACGTCAACGAGATCAGCGCCCATCTCGGGCTGCCGCAGTCGACCGTCGCCACCAACATCCAGGTCCTCGAGGCCGCCGGCCTGATCCGGACCGAGCTGCTCAAGGCGGCCAAGGGGCAGCAGAAGGTCTGCTCGGCGCGCTTCGACGAGATCGTGATCCGCCTCGACGGCGCGCCCGCCAGCCGGCAGGACAACCTCGTCGAGGTCGCGATGCCGCTCGGGCTGTACACCGCCTACCAGGTGACCGCACCCTGCGGCCTGTGCTCGACCGAAGGCATCATCGGCCTGTTGGACGTCCCCGACCATTTCCTCGATCCCAGTCGGATGCAGGCCTCGCTGGTCTGGTTCGGCCGCGGCTATCTCGAGTACAAGTTCCCGAACAATGCCAAGATTTTGGACGCCGCGATCGAGGCCATCGAATACAGCATGGAGCTGTCCTCGGAGGTGCCGGGGACCAACAGCGACTGGCCGTCGGACATCAGCCTCTGGGTCAACGACGTGCCGATCGGGACCTGGACGTCGCCCGGCGACTTCGGCGATCAGCGCGGCATCTATACGCCACGGTGGTGGAAGCTCGAGGGTTCGCAATACGGCAAGCTCACGACCTGGCGGATCACCGACCACGGCTGCTTCGTCGACGGCGTCCGGCTGTCCGAGGTCACGCTTGCGGCGCTCGACCTCGCCAGCCACCACTCGATCCGGCTGCGGGTCGGGATCGCCGAAGAGGCCAGGCATCCGGGCGGGGTCAACATCTTCGGTCGCGGCTTCGGCAACTACGATCAGGACATCCTGATGCGCATCTACCTGCGCCGGCGCGGAGGCTAGTCCGACCAAGCCGCCAGCTCCTGTTGTTTGTCATGAAGAGCAGGTAATATATTGATATCGGAGTGTTTTTAATGGACGAAAAATAAGCCAACTTGGCCGCGAAGCCCAGGGCAGGCCCGGCGAGCGCGTCACGACGGCGCGCCGGCCGCGAACCACCCGGCCGGCGCACCCGGCTCGGTCCGGCGCGGGAACCGATCGCGCGCAGGGACTGCCGCCGCCGTTAACCAATTGTTAACCACGGCCGGCGACAAAGGCGGTGGGTTGGATCGGATGGAGCGTGCAGGCGATGGAGATCGGCGGGTTCGGGCTGGTGGCCCTGGTCGTGCTCGGGCTCGCGTTGGTGACCGTGTTCATGGGCGTCAAGGCGGTGCCCCAGGGCCGGGAGTACACGGTCGAGCGCTTCGGCCGCTACATGCGCACGCTGGGGCCCGGGCTCCAGTTCATCACGCCGTTCGTCGAGGGGATCGGCGCCAGGCTCAACATGATGGAACAGGTCCTGGACGTGCCCTCGCAGGAGGTGATCACCAAGGACAACGCCATGGTCAGGGTCGACGGCGTCGTCTTCTACCAGATTCTGGACGCCGCCAAGGCCGCTTACGAGGTCAGCGGGCTGGAGATCGCGATCCTCAACCTGACCATGACCAACCTGCGCACCGTGATGGGCTCGATGGACCTCGACGAGCTGCTCTCGCAGCGCGACCGGATCAATGCGCAGCTGCTGCACACGGTCGACGAGGCGACCACCCCCTGGGGCGTCAAGGTCACCCGGATCGAGATCAAGGACATAGCGCCACCCACCGATCTGGTCGATTCGATGGCGCGGCAGATGAAGGCCGAGCGCGACAAGCGGGCTTCGATACTGGAGGCCGAGGGCCTGCGCCAGGCGGCGATCCTTGAGGCCGAGGGCGAGAAGCGGGCGGCCATCCTCCAGGCCGAGGGCCGCAAGGAGGCGGCGTTCCGCGATGCCGAGGCGCGCGAGCGCGCGGCCGAGGCCGAGGCCAAGGCGACCGCGATGCTCTCGCAGGCGCTGGCCCACGGCGACCGTCAGGCGATCAACTATTTCGTCGCCCAGAAATACGTCGAGGCGTTCGGCAAATTCGCGACCTCACCGAATCAGAAGGTGGTGTTCCTGCCGATGGAGGCGACCTCGCTGCTGAGCTCGCTCGGCGGCATCGGCGAGATCGCGCGTGAGGCCTTCGGCGCCCCGAATGGCGCCGCGAACGGCGCCGCCGGGCGCCCATGATGCAGACGCTCGAGGTGGTCCAGTTCTGGCACTGGTGGGCGCTCGGCGGCCTGTTGGCGATCGTCGAGGTGTTCGCGCCCGGCTTTATGTTCCTTTGGGTCGGGATCGCGGCCGGGCTGGTCGGCTGCCTGCTGCTGGTCTGGACGGGCTTGAGCCTGCCGGGCCAGATCCTGGCTTTTGCCGCCCTGTCGGTGGCCAGCGTGATCGCCTGGCGGCGGGTCCAGCTGGCGCGCCCGGTCCTGACCGATCAACCAAATCTCAACCGCCGTGGCGCGCAATATGTCGGCCAGCGCGGCACGCTGGCCCTGCCGATCGTCAACGGCCGCGGCCGGCTCAGGCTCGGCGACAGCAGCTGGCCGGTGACGGGCCCCGACCTGCCCGCGGGCGCGACCGTCGAGGTGACCGGTGCCGACGGCACGCTCCTGCAGGTCCAGCCCGTGGCGGCGCGTTCCGATCCGGAGCCGCCGCCCCTGGCAGGTGCCACGTCGCCGCCGGGGCCGCCGCCGCTGGCGGGTGCGGCATCGCGGCCGGAGGAAACCGCGGCCTGAGCGCCAGACGGCCGGTCGAGCGCGCCCCAGGTCGGCCGGTGCCGCCGGCGCGCTCCTAAGCCTAAGGTCCAGCCCGTGGTGGCGGCGCGTTCCGATCCGGAGCCGCCGCCCCTGGCAGGTGCCACGTCGCCGCCGGGGCCGCCGCCGCTGGCGGGTGCGGCATCGCGGCCGGAGGGAACCGCGGCCTGAGCGCCAGACGGCCGGTCGAGTGCGCCCAGGTCGGCCGGCGCTCCTAAGCCTAGGGTCCAGCCCGTGGCGGCGGCGCGTTCCGATCCGGAGCCGCCGCCCCTGGCAGGTGCCACGTCGCCGCCGGGGCCGCCGCCGCTGGCGGGTGCGGCATCGCGGCCGGAGGAAACCGCGGCCTCAGCGCCGTCGGCCGGAGGTTTGGCGCTCAGGTCGCGCTTGACCGGACTCGCGACCGGCCTAAGATCGCCGCGGCTGGCCCCCGTGGCGGAATTGGTAGACGCGGCAAACTCAAAATCTGTTGGCCGCAAGGCCGTGCTGGTTCGAGTCCGGCCGGGGGCACCAGACAGCTACGGGGCGCACACAAGTGGCCCGGCACCAGGTGCGCCACACGTGCGCGAGCCGCCCGGGGTTGGGCCTCCATCCCTGATCGGCGGACGATCAATCGGCTCAAGGTTGATCCTTCTTGATCCGAAACGCGGTGGCGGTTGATCGAGACCCGGCCCCGACGGCCACAGTTCTCGTCCGGAAACCTCCTGTTCATGCTTGCCGACCGCCCAACATCGTCGCCTCACCGATCCCACGGTCGCCAACATGCTATTGTAACCTCGTGATCACATAAAATTACAGAAAGATTCCGAGGCACTATTGATGATTGACCTTGTCTTCGGGTGACGCAGCTTTGATTCAGAAGTGACGCATGGGTGGCGCATAGATTTCATCGCATGCGCCAGATTCGTGCGCTCCGACGGGCTCGCCGGCAGGCGGGCGGAGGGCGATCAACGGAATCAGGATAAACGTGATTGACTTGGGGAGCTGATTTCACGCCGATCCCGGCAGGAACCCTGGATTCCCGAACTCGCGCCGCGGACCCGAAGGATCAACTCACTGGATGGATCAATCTCGAAGCGATGCACGCCATGCGACAGATGTGACGCACCACATGGGCTTGCGTTGAATCCGAATGGCGGACACCGTGCTTCGCCACGCGTGTCACCCCGCCACCAGGCCCGGCTCCGGATGAACCCGCCGACCCGACCACCCCACCGGCACGCAGCGCCACCACGGCGCCCGCATCGCCCCCGAGCGCGCCGCGTGAGTCCCCTTGGAAAAGAGAGTTCCTCGTATCTCTCGACATGTTCGGTTGGGGCGGGTGACTGTTTTGGGCGAGATGGCCTGGTCCCGGCCGCGGCCGGGACCAGGCCGGCGAGCGGGACGCCGGAGGTTCCCGGGTCCCGACAGACCGTGTGTCAGCTCGGCGCCCGCTCGCGCTGCCATTCAAGCCGAACAGTCGATCGGGCTGCAAGCCCGCATACGAGGACGGTCATGACCAACAGCCTCGGACAGATCAAAGAGTTTGTGGGCGTCGATGTCAGCCAGGATCGGCTCGACGTGTGCCTGTTGCCGAGCGGCGAGCAGGTCGGCTTCAGCCGCGACCGGCGCGGCATGGCACGCTTGGTCGCCTGGCTTGCCAGTCGGCAACGCTTGCTGGTGGTGGTCGAAGCGACCGGCGGCTTGGAGCGGACGCTGACGGCGGCGCTCGAGCTCTGGCCGCGATCGCGGTCGCGGTGGTCAATCCGCGCCAGATCCGCGACTTCGCGCGCGCCGCCGGGCTCCTGGCCAAGACCGACCGGCTCGATGCCTATGCGCTGGCGCTGTACGGCGAGCGGCTGCGGCCGGTGCCCCGTGCGCCGCGTTCGGCGGCCGACCAGGCGTTGGCGGCGCTGGTGCTGCGCCGGCGCCAGCTCGCGCAGGAGATCGAGGCGGAACGCAACCGGGCCCGGCGCACCGACGAGCCGGTGGTCCTGGCCTCGATCGAGGCCCATCTCGGCTGGCTGCAAGCGGCGCAAAGCGAGCTCGAAGGCCAGATCGAGGCCTACGCCTCGAGAAGCAACCCCGCATCGGCGGGATCGCGCCGCTCTGCTGGCGTCCGTGCCCGGTGTCGGCAAGGTCACCGTGGCCACTCTCTTGGGTCTGCTGCCCGAGCTCGGCGAGCTCGACCGCAGAGCGGCCGCCGCCCTGGTCGGGGTCGCGCCGTTCGCCCGCGACAGCGGCCTGATGAAGGGCCGGCGCACGATCTGGGGCGGCCGCGCGCCGGTCCGCGCGGTGCTCTACATGGCGGCCCTGGTCGCGGTCCGCCACAACCCCGCGCTGCGAGACCTTCTATCAGCGCCTGATCGCCACCGGCAAAGCCAAGAAGCTCGCGCTGACCGCCGCCATGCGCAAGCTCCTGGTCATCCTCAACGCCATCCTCAGGGACCGCCAGCCATGGCGCCAACCACAAACTGCTTGACCTATCCAAGACAGTCGCTGACACCTTTCCCCCTCAATTGACATCTTCTCTCCACTCATGCGCTACGCGCACCTGGCGCCAACGAACCTGTTGGCGGCCCTGCACGCACTTTAGCGAGGTTAGCGTACGGCCTTCCAACGGATTGCGATCTTTACCACCTGATAGGTGTGAACCTAAACGGCAGGAGTTCCGGCCCCCTCACCAGGCTCCGCACCAGGCAGGCAACGCGCCTGCTTTGCTTTGCAGGGCGTGAACTCCGTGCCTATATCCTGGTAGCCTATCAGGGCATCGTCGAGAGCGGAAGGTAGCTGCTGGCCATGCTCAGATCTGGTGTCTGCGGAGCACCCGAGGGAACTCTAGCGGCAACGTGGCGCGACGTGCCTTCTGCGTGGCGCTGGTGATACGATGGCATCCCCCTCCTGGGTAACCGAGACGATCCGCTTCTCCGCGTTCGGAGGAGCCATCCTGCAGGGGAATTCTTTGCTCCTCGATCTATTCGGGGTGCAAGCGGAGGACGTCAATGAACGGCCGACCCAGTAGTTCAGGCAAAAGTCGGCTCGTCACGGTCGCTTCCGAATTATCGTCACTCGCGTCCCGGGTCGTCTGATGTTGTCTTCGCCGATCTCCCTGGAGCGAACACGTATGATCCGACGCGGCAGGATTACAAGCCGTTTCTCGAGATTGGCGAATACAACGATATATTTTCTTTGGTGTACCCTCTTATTCTAAAATGTGTGCGCCTTCTGCACAACCCGATACGCATTGCGTATGCTCCGACCTTTTTTGCTCTGCGCGAACGCCACAGGAGGTCAACCGTGCCCTCGCCGCAAAGTTACCGCACGTAAGCTTTGATCCAGACGTGGACACCGACGTTCTGTGGCAAATAAACCGACCAAGGCAGAGCAAGAATTTCCAACTACGACTTAACCGCGTTTCAAAGTGGCATTCATTCATCGTTGAGCTCCTGCAGTTGATGCCAATCGCTCGCGTCCAGAGCCATGATGCGGCGGCTTCGCGCGTGGAGATTGACGTCAACACGCCGGCCGATGACCCGCGCGCGCTTGAAGGCGTCGATCTGATATCCATGACTGAGGAGTTCGTTTCGTTGGCGCAGGAGATAATCGAACAAGGTGACCTTCCATGACGCAATCCAGCACATCGTCAAATTTAGTTCCATTTACTAAGCGTGGCGATTTTCGACTTTGACCTGCATCCCCGTGTGCACGGTTCCGCGCCGTCAGGCGACACAATTTTCGCCACTTCAAATGACGCGGAGCTATATCCTGTTAACCTTGGCACCCTTTCATTGCGGCCTCGCTTCAGCACCGGGCGGCCACATTGGTCGATGATCGATATCTAGCATTCGTGTTTCCAAGTCATTCTTCAAATTTTCCAAAAGTTCTTTCACCAACTGGTGACGACCCCGTTGAAATGTATCGAGCGCAAGCCGCGACTGCACCTGAGAGGCGTTCGCCTTCGCAGACAGAATTGCTTACGATGTTTGCTACAGTGGTTGTTAAGCAGGTTCAGCGGTTGGGCAATGAGATTGACCGATGCCTAGCGAGTATCCGACATGATGACGAGGAGGCCTGCTACGACGTCGAGCAACGCCTTGCATTTTTGATTAGCTTTCTCGGAGGGCCTGGGCTCTGCGGCGCGGCGCGAGCGGTGGAACGGGTGCCTGCAGAAGATGACGATAGCGGGACGCTTATTCGATCAATCGCCCGATCCGCCAACCCGGAGTCTGTGAGCGCGGTCACCGAGTTATTATCTGAGTATCTACGAGACCAGATGCTAGGATGAGATATTCCGCCGCCGCGGGGCTGGTCCAGATAGGGTCTGCTGAGACTAAGCGCATTCTTGAGGGAACTTCGTGGATCGCGAAACCAATGCGAGCGTGAGGAGCCTCATGGAGGCTGCTCTTCGGAGCAGAAAGTATGGCACTCCTGGCTAGACTGATTTCAGAAGTGCGGAAATGGACAGAGTTGGTGAGAACGTCCCGAGTGACGGAGTTTCCCGCGAGCATTATTGCCGATCTGTCTAACTCGCGAGGGGGCGGGCCCCTATTCGGTCTGGTTGGTTCAGGACCGAGAGAGCGAGGACGTACGCCGAATGGTGGCCAATTGGGCATGCGAGCCGCAACGGAAAGCACTAGATGCGGTGGAGATTAGGTTCGTTGATGAAGAGAAGGTCAAGGACCTGGGAATTGTAGTTGATGCTAGGCAGTCGGGAACCGGACCAGATAAGACGTTCGGCAAGATGCATCGCGGCGTCCATGTTAGGACCAATGTCGAAGCAATTCGATTGGCAGGGGAAATGGTGCTAACCGCCCCGATCTCGATGACACCGGAACGGTCGTCAAATTCATGGCAGTTGGTTCAGAAAGGTCACTTCGAGATCAAGAACATAAAGCCGCCTATGCTGGCTAAGCTGGCGGAAGTCGGGGCGTTCCGCATGAAAGGAGTTATTTCATGCACTAGCCCCGGCAGGGAGGACGGACGCACGGATGAACGCGGCGGCCGATCGGTAGGTTAGGGGCAACCTGATGATTGAGTGCACGCATAGTCGAGCGGCAGGGCGGTCGTGTATTTGATCTGCTCCATGGCGAAGCTGGAGCTGACGTCGGAGAGCTCGATCCGGGCGATCAGCTTCTTGTAGAAGCGGTCGTAGGCGTCGATGTCGGGGACCACGACCCGCAGCAGATAGTCGACCTGGCCGCTCATGCGGTAGAACTCTACCACCTCCGGCAGGTCGCGGACCGCGGCGGCGAACCGTTCCAGCCATTCGACGCTGTGCTGGTTGGTGCGGACGAAGACGAACACGGTCGCGCCGACGTTCAGCTTCTTGCCGTCGAGGAGCGCCACGCGGGCGCGGATGACCTTCGCCTCCTCGAGCTTCTGGATGCGGCGCCAGCAAGGCGTCGAGGACAGGCCGACGCGGCGCGCGATCTCGGCGACCGGCATGGTCGCGTCCTCCTGCAGGCAGGCCAGGATCCGGCGATCGGTCTGATCCAGCGGTTCGTTCGACATTGGAATTTCATTCCCCAAAGCAGCGACATGAGCACGTCGCCATTCTAAGAATGTCGTGAAAAAAAACAATCGGAGAAATATTTTTCTATTCTGGCCGATTCGACGCGATTGCCTACAGCGCCGCGCCCGCCTAGCTCTTGGCGAGGTGGCCTGACGCAGCACCCGGGGTCGCCAGCCAATCTGGGGAAGCGGCCGCCGAAAGATAGGGCACCGCTCCCGATGTGGCCGAGGGCGCTGCCGGGCAGGGTTGCCGTCGGGTCGCAACGCCAAGCTGGAGGAGAGTCGATCCCATGACGCGCCTGATCTCGCCCCACCCAGCAGGAATCGACCGATGATCCCGATCATCGTCGACCCGGCGACGACGGCGATCGGGCTGGTCGGGCGCGGTGAGGTTGCGTGCCGACGCCTCGAGGGGCTGCTCGCCGGCGGCGCCGAGAGGGCCGCGGTGTTCTCGGATCGGCCTTCGGCCGAGCTCGTGGAGCTCGCCGGCGAGCGGTTGCGCCGTCATCTGCCGAGCGCGGACGAGCTCGCCCGGATCCGGGTCCTCTGGATCGCCGATCTGCCGCTCGGCGAGGCGGCGCCGCTGGCCGCGCTCGCGCGAGCCCTCGGCGTGCTGGTCAACGTCGAGGACGTCAAGGCTTGGTGCGACTTCCACAATCCCTCGATCGTGCGCCGCGGCGATCTGCTGCTGACGGTCTCGACCGGCGGCAAGAGCCCGGGCCTGGCCGCGCGCATCCGGCGCCAGCTGGCGCAGAGCTTCGGCCCCGAGTGGGCGCGCCGCGTCGACCAGATGGGCAGCCGGCGCGCGGTCTGGCGACGTCAGCGGCGGCCGCTCGCCGAGCTCGCCCGGCTGACCGACGCGCTGATCGACCGGCATGGCTGGCTGGCGCGGCCGGCATCCCGGGAGATCGGGCGATGAGCCTGCTCGAGCATCTGGACGATCTGCGCCGCGCCTACGATCGGCTCGACGGCCTCGCCCTGCTGCGCGCCGTGCTGCGCGAGGGGCCGCTCAAGGGCCGGACCGCGCTGGTGTCGTCGTTCGGCGCCGAGAGTGCCGTGCTGCTCGACATGGTCGCGACCGTCGATCCGACCACGCCGGTGATCTTTCTCGACACCGGCAAGCTGTTCGAGGAGACCCAGGACTATCGCCAGGAGCTGACGGCGCTGCTCGGGCTCGAGGACGTCCGCGTGGCGCGGCCCGAGCCCGCTGGCCTCGCCCGCCATGATCCCAAGGGCACGCTCTGGAGCCGGGACCCGGATCTGTGCTGCCATATCCGCAAGACCGAGGTGCTGGACCGGGCGCTCGAAGGCTTCGCCGCCTGGATCACCGGCCGCAAGCGCTTTCAGGGCGGGCTGCGCAGCACGCTGCCGACCCTCGAAGGCGAGCCCTCGAGCGGCCGGATCAAGATCAACCCGCTGGCCCCGTGGTCGGCCGAGGACGTCGAGCGCTACCGGCTCCTGCGCAACCTGCCGGCGCATCCCTTGGTCGCCGACGGCTTCGCCTCGATCGGCTGCATCCCCTGCACCCGGCGGGTGGCGCCGGGCGAGCCGGCGCGCGCGGGCCGCTGGTGGGGGCTGGACAAGGCGGAATGCGGCATCCATCGGCCGGGGCTCTGATCATGCCGGGGCGAGTCGTTGCGCCTGAGTTCACGCCCGGCTCGGTCTGGCTGGTCGGCGCCGGGCCGGGCGATCCGGGGCTCCTGACGCTGCACGCGGTGCACGCGCTCGAGCAGGCGGACGTGATCCTGCACGACGCGCTGATCGCGCGCGAGATTCTGGCGCTTGCGGGCGCGACGGCGCGCCTCGAGGCGGTCGGCAAGCGGGCCGGCCGGCCGAGCGCCAGGCAGCTCAAGATCAATCAGCGCCTGATCGACCTCGCGCGCGCCGGGCTGCGGGTGGTCCGACTCAAGGGCGGCGATCCGTTCGTGTTCGGGCGCGGCGGCGAGGAGGCGCTGGCGCTCGCAGCCGCCGGTGTGCCGTTCCGGATCGTGCCGGGGATCACTGCGGGGATCGCGGCCCCCGCCTATGCCGGCATCCCGGCGACCCATCGCATGCGCGCCCGCTCGGTCGCCTTCGTCACCGGTCACAGCGCGGGTGGCGGCGCGTCGCGCGCGGTCGACTGGCCGGCGCTCGCCAAGGGGGCCGAGACCCTCGTCCTGTACATGGCCCTTAAGCGCCTGCCCGAGATCGCCGCCGAGCTTCTGGCGGCGGGGCGTGCGCCAGAGGAGCCGGTCGCGATCCTGAGCGAAGCGACCACGCCGCGCGCCGAGCGCGAGATCACGACGCTCGCCCAAGTGGCGGCAGCCGCGGCCTCCGAGAGCCGGGGCGCGACGCTGATCGTGATCGGTCCGGTGGTGAGCCTCGGCGAGATCCTGTCGCCTTGGCAGCAGATTCAGCCGGCGGCTGTCGCCGGCGTGACCGACGACCGTTTCGCGGCCGAGCTCTGACCCGACCTTTTTGTGAAGAGAAAAAACATGTCCGGCTCCCCCCTGCCCGTCCTGCCCGAGAGCGCGCCCTTTCCGAGCGAGCACATCCGGGCGCTGAATGCCGTGATGGCCGAGACCAACCTCGAGCAGCGCCACTGGCTCGCGGGCTTTCTTGCGGGCTACCACGCCGCGACCGCGCTGCCGCTGGCGGCACCCCACGCGGAGCCGCGGGCAAAGATCCCGCTCACGATCCTGTTCGGGACCGAATCCGGCAATTCCGAGGGGGTCGCGGCCGAGGCCAAGAAGGCCGCGGCCAAGCAGGGGTTCTCGGCGAAGCTGGTCGACATGGCCGAGACCAGCCCGGCCGCGCTGGCCGGGGCGCGCCATCTGCTGGTGATCGCCAGCACCTGGGGCGAGGGCGATCCGCCCGAGCGCGCGGTCGAGTTCTACAAGGCCCTGATGGCCGCGGACGCGCCGCGCCTCGAGGGCGTTCGCTTCAGCGTGCTGGCGCTCGGCGATTCCAGCTACGTCAACTTCTGCGAGGTCGGGCGAAGGCTCGATGCCCGCCTCGAGGAGCTCGGCGGCCTGCGCATCGCGGCGCGCGTCGAGTGCGATCTCGACTACGAGACGCCGGCCGCGGACTGGACGCAAGGCGCGCTCGACGAGCTGGCCAGGATCGCCGAGCCCGAGCCGGAAACGGCGGCGTCACGCCGCGGCGCCGTCATCCTCGACTTCGCCAGCCCGGCGGCGGCGCCCGCCTACGGCAAGGCGCACCCGTTCCCGGCCGAGATCACCGAGCTGGTCAATCTGAACGGCAGCCGCTCGACCAAGCAGACGATCCATCTCGAGCTCTCGCTCGCAGGCTCGGGCCTGACCTTCGAGCCCGGCGATTCGCTCGGCATCGTCGCCCGGAACGACCCGGCGATGGTCGAGGCGGTGCTGCGCGCGGCCGGGCTCGAGGGCCAGGGCGAGCTTGCCGAGCGGCTGGCGAGCGAGCTCGACATCACGGCGCTCTCGCGGCCGGTGATGGAGGCGCTGGCCAAGGTCAACCCGGCCCAGCCCCTCCAGCAGCTGCTCGCGGGCGACGGCTGGCGCGACTATCTCGAGGGCCGCCAGATCGTCGACCTGCTCGAGGATTTTCCCGCCAAGCTGGCACCGGAGCAGCTGGCTGGCCTGCTGCGCAAGCTGCCGCCCCGGCTCTACTCGGTCGCCTCGTCGCTCAGGGCGACGCCCGAGGAGGCCCATCTGCTGCTCGGCCTCGTGCGCTATCAAAGCCATGGCCGGGAGCGCACGGGCGTCGCGTCCGGGCTTCGTCGCCGAGCGGCTGCGCACCGGCGATACGCTTGGCGTCTACGTCAAGCCGAACAAGAATTTCCGCCTGCCCGAGGATCCCGGACCGGCCGGTGATCATGATCGGGCCCGGCACCGGGTGTCGCGCCCTATCGCGCCTTTCTGCAGGAGCGCCAGGCGGCGGGCGCCAGGGGCCGCAACTGGCTGGTCTTCGGCGATCGCAACTACACCCACGACTTCCTCTACCAGCTCGACTGGCAGGATTTTCTGAAGGAGGGCGTGCTGAGCCGGATCGACGTCGCCTTCTCGCGCGATCAGCCGGAGAAGGTCTACGTCCAGCATCGCCTGTGGGAGCGTCGCGCCGAGATCTGGGCCTGGCTCGAGGACGGCGCGCCATCTCTACGTCTGCGGCGACGAGAAGGCGATGGCCAAGGACGTGCACGCCATGCTGAGCGCGATCGTCGCCGATCAGAGCGGTCGCTCGGCCGAGGCGGCGGAAGCCTATCTCGGCGACCTCAGGAAGCAGCGGCGCTATCAGCGCGACGTCTATTGAGCCGCCAAGGAGTGACACCGATGACCACCGCGCGCAGCAAGAACGAGGACATCAAGGAGGCGAGCCGCTTTCTGCGCGGCACGATCGAGGATGGCCTCGGCCAGGCGGTGACCGGCGCGATCGATGAGGACGACGCCCAGCTCACCAAGTTCCACGGCACCTATCTGCAGGACGACCGCGACCTCAGGCCCGAGCGCCGTCGGAAAAAACTCGAGCAGGCCTACGCCTTCATGGTCCGGGTGCGCGTGCCGGGCGGCGTCTGCACGCCCGCGCAGTGGCTGGCGATGGACCGGATCGCCGACGATTTCGGCAACGGCACGCTCCGGCTCACGACCCGCCAGGCTTTCCAGCTGCACGGCGTGATCAAGAGCAACCTCAAGCGGACCATGCAGGCGATCAACGGGGCGCTCATGGACACGGTCGCGGCCTGTGGCGACGTCAACCGGAACGTCATGTGCAACCCCAATCCCTATCAGTCGAAGGCGCATGCGGCGGCGCTCGAGCTCGCGCGCGCGATCAGCGATCACCTGACGCCGCGCACCGGCGCCTATCACGAGATCTGGCTCGACGGCGAGAAGGTGATCGACACCGAGGCCCCGGAGGAGCCGATCTACGGCCGCCACTACCTGCCGCGCAAGTTCAAGACCGTGGTCGCGGTGCCGCCCGAGAACGACGTCGACGTGTTCGCCCACGATCTGGGCTTCATCGCGATCACCGACGAGGCGGGCGCCGTGGTCGGCTACAACGTCACCGTCGGCGGTGGCATGGGCATGACCCATGGCGAGCCGGAGACCTATCCGCGGACCGCCGACGTCATGGGCTTCTGCCGGCCCGAGCAGGCGGTCGCGGTCGCCCTGCAGGTGGTGACCGTGCAGCGCGACTTCGGCGATCGCGCCAACCGCAAGCACGCGCGGCTCAAGTACACGATCGAGGACCGGGGGCTCGACTGGTTCCGCGCCGAGGTCGAGCGCCGGCTGGGCTTCGCGCTCGAGGCGGCGCGTCCGTTCCGCTTCGACCATACCGGCGACCGCTACGGCTGGGTCGAGGATCACGAGGGCAACTGGCACTATACCCTGTTTCATCGAGAACGGCCGGGTCAAGGACGGTCCGGCGCAGCTGATGAAGACCGGCCTGCGCACGATCGCCGGCGTCCATCAGGGCGACTTCCGCCTGACCGCCAACCAGAACCTGGTGATCGCGCGCGTGTCCAAGCGGCAGAAGGCGCGGATCGACCGGCTGCATCCGCCAGTTCGGCCTGACCAACGAGCTTTCCGGCCTCAGGCTCAACTCGATGGCCTGCGTCGCGCTGCCGACCTGCGGCCTGGCGCTGGCCGAGAGCGAGCGCTATCTGCCGGATCTGGTGCGGGCGCTCGAGGGGGTGATCGAGCAGGCGGGTCTGCGCGACGACGAGATCGTGATCCGCATGACCGGCTGCCCGAACGGCTGTGCCCGGCCCTATCTCGCCGAGATCGGCCTGGTCGGGCGGGCGCCCGGCAGATACCACCTCTATCTCGGCGCCGCCTTCGATGGCTCGCGGCTGAACAAGCTCTACCGCAAGGACGTCGGCCACGACGAGATCGTCGCCGCGCTGACGCCGCTGATCCTGAGCTATGCCAAGGAGCGCTTCACCGGCGAGCGGTTCGGCGACTTCGTCATCCGGCAGGGCCACGTTGCGGCGACCACGGCGGGCAGCGATTTCCACGCCAACCTGGCGCCGGAGCTGAGGGCGGCCTGAGGGCCCGGTTGCGGCGCCGTCAGCTCACGCGCTGAGCTGGGCCCCGTCCGGCAGCCGGGCTGGCTGGGCCGCGGCCGGCTGCCGGCGCCGGGCGATGCCGAGCGCGGCCTCGACCTCGTCGGCGAGCGCCCAGATGTCCTGGGCGGCCTTGGAGTTGGGGGCGTAGCCGCCGGTCCATCTGCCGAGCGCGAACGCATTGACGTGGTCGGTGAGCTGGCGGATCGGCGGCGCCCAGCGTTCGTGCAGGCTCTCGACCGCCGCTTCGGTCGCCTCGTGGTAGTAGCCACGGAAGTCGACCTTGTTCGGCACCAGCATCGCCAGAGGCTTGTGCCCGGGCCGCGTCTCGCGGGTGACCCGGATCATCTGCAGGACCCGCTCGGTCGGGCCGACGTCGACGGCAGACGGCGTGATCGGCACCAGGACCAGGTCGGCGATCATCATCGCCGAGGCGATCGCCGGCACGATCACCGGCGGCAGGTCGATCACCAGGACGTCGACCGAAGCTCGCCAGCTCGGCGGCCCGGGCCAGCCACCGGCCGCCAGCGGTGCCGTCGCTCGGCGGCACCGCCTCGATCCGGATCGGCAAGCCGCCAGCCCGGCCCCAGGCGCGGGCGCTGGCCTGCGGGATCGACGTCCAGCAAAGCCACCTTGGACCCGCGCTCGGCGAGCGCGCAGGCCAGATTCACGGCGATCGTGGTCTTGCCGGTGCCGCCCTTGAGGTTGCCGCTGACGATGATCTGGCCCATCCTTCGAACCTACCGGTGGCCGGATCAGCAATTGGTTAAGCGAGGTCGTGCATGACGAGAGAAATGGTGGCATCCGTGGGTTGTGCAGCAAGCCCGCGCTGCGCGCGACCGGCGGAATTGTCGCCGCGCAGCATCGGGCCGCCGCCGAGGTCGGCGCCGGGATCCTCGACGGCGGCGGCAATGCCGTCGATGCGGCGCTCGCGACCTCGCTGGCGCTGGCCGTTCTCGAGCCCTGGATGAGCGGTCTCGGCGGCGGTGGCCTGATGGTGATCGCGCCCGCGGGCGGCCGGCCGCCGGAGGTGATCGAGTTCGGCATGATCGCGCCCGCCGGCCTCGACCCCGCGGGCTATCCGCTGGCGGCCGGCGCCCGCGATCAGGACCTGTTCGGCTGGCCCGCGGTGGTGGACGATCGCAACGTCTCCGGGCCGCTCGCGATCGCGGTTCCGGGCCAGGCCGCCGGCCTCGCGCTCGCGTTCGAGCGGCATGCGAGCCTGTCCTGGGCAGAGCTCGCGGCGCCCGCGATCGCGCTCGCCAGGGTGGGCCTGCCGGTCGACTGGCACACCGGGCTCAGGATCGCGTTCGCGGCGCGGGATCTTTGCGCCGTTCGATGCGGCGCGCGCGGTCTATCTGCCGGATGGCCTGCCGCCCGCGCCGAACCCGGACGGCAGCCTCGGCCACCTGCCGCTCGGCCGGCTCGAGGCGACCTTGGAGCGGATCGCCGAGGTCGGGCCGCTGGATCTCCTGACCGGCGAGCTGGCGGCGCTCCTGGTCGATGACGTGCGGCAGGCGGGCGGCGTGCTGACGACGGACGATCTTCGCCGCTACCGGGCGCGCCGGGTCGCCCCGCTCGCGATCGCGCACGGCGCGGGGGTCCTGCAGGCGCCGCCCGGCCTCAGCGCCGGACCGACGCTCGCCCATGCCGTCTCTTTGATCGAGGGCAAGGTGCCGGCCGGCCCGCCGGCGGCCGAAGCCTATTCTGCCTTCGCCGCGGCGCTGCTTGCCGCCTACGAGCGCCGGCTCGCGACCATGGGGGACGTGACCGACGCGCCGCGATCCCGGCCTGTACCACCCATCTCGCGGTGGTCGATCGCGCCGGCACGATGGTCAGCCTGACCCAGACGCTGCTTTCCGTGTTCGGCAGCAAGATCGTCTCACCGCAGACCGGCATCCTGCTCAACAACGGCATCATGTGGTTCGATCCGCGCCCCGGCCGGCCGAACTCGATGGCGCCGGGCAAGCGGCCGCTCGCCAACATGTGCCCGGTGATCGCGACCCGCGACGGTACTCCCTGGTTTGCGCTCGGCGCCTCGGGCGGGCGCAAGATCATGCCGGCGGTGCTGCAGCTCGCTTCGATGCTGATCGACGGCGGCCTCGACCTCGAGGCTGCATTTCATACGCCCCGGATCGACGTCTCGGGCGAGCCGCACATCACCGCCGACGCCCGCCTGGAGCCCGCGATCCTGGAAGCGCTCGCCGCACGCTTCACTGTCCGCGAGGTCCAGGCGGGCGTCTACCCGAACCTGTTCGCCTGCCCGTCCGCGGTGCTGCGCGATCCCGCGACCGGCGAGGCCTTGGGCATGACCGATCCCTGGCAACCGGTCGCCGGCTGTGTGGCGCGGTGAGGCTACGGGCCGAGGATGTTGCGCCAGCACCTGAAGCAGGGCAGTCAGATCGAGCCTTGGCCAGTCGACCGAGCTTGCGCCGGACCAATCGCTGTTCGACCGTCGCGAGCAACGGCTTGAGGACCGATGGCTTGAGCAGCCCGGCGGCTCGCCAGTCTGTGATGCGAACCTCGCCGAAGCGGCGACGCTCGACCGTATCGCCATGATGATGAGGTCGGGACGCTGCGATGATAGGCCACCGAGCTGATCACGACCGCTGGCCGTTGCTTGAGCGCGCTCTGATCGGTGAACGGAAACGGGACGAGAACGACGTCGCCGAACTCAAAGCCGATCATACTCGGCGTCGTCCGGGTTGTCCCAGATCTTCGCGAATGCTGCCTCGGACAGCTTGGTCGTAGCTTGGCTCAGAACCCGCTCCTGCTCGCGTTGGCAGAGAAAGTCGACGAAATCTTCGACTTCCGCTACCCGTTCCGGCGGCAGACCGCGGATCTTGGCCAGGAGATCCTCTTCTTCGGGCTTGGGCCTTCGCTGCGCCACGCGACCCTCCTGCTCAACGGCAGCCATCTGGTGAGCGGCCAATCATAGCGCCGCCAGGACGCCATGTCATGGACGGCCGGTCACCGACGGCCGTCACTACCCTGGCCAGCCCCAAGGTCAGCACGACGACGATCGCCCTTTGCCGAACCCGGTTCAACCCTTCCGGGCTCACGGCACGATCGCCCGCCAGGCCGACAGCTTCGCGGACAGCGGCAGCGCGGCATGAGCCGGGCTCGTGGACGGCAGCCGCAGATGCTCGATCTCGGGATCGGCGGCAAGGCGCGGCCGGACGTGTCTGATGTACAGCTTCTCGGCAGCGCCGCCGTTGAAGCAGATCCGCCGGATCTGCCGATGCGCCGCGAGGAAATCCGCGAGGTCGTTGGGCACCACCGAGCTCGCGACGATCGCGGAATCGAGGCTGGTCTCGCGGATGCAGGACTTCAGCACGTCCCAGAGCGCGACCCGGGCCGAGCGCAGCGAAGCGGTGCGCGCCTCGTAGGCGCTGGCCGGGTCGAACCCGAGCAACGCTCCGACGATCGGCCAGAACTGGTTGCGCGGATGGGCGTAGTACTGGCGCTCGCGTAACGACGCCTTGCCCGGCATCGAGCCGAGGATCAGGACGCGCGCCGTCGCGCTCGCGATCGGTGGGAAGCTGTGAGCCAGCAATGCACAACCCGGTGGCGCGGACGTCTTCCGGCGGCCCTGGATAGCACTGAGCGCGGGCTCTGGTCACGCGCGCCGGCCGCGGTATGATGCCCGCCGAGGCCGCCGCCGTCGAAGGAGCCGTCATGGCCAGCGAATTCCTGCCCTCCGTCTGCCCGCATGATTGCCCGAGCGTCTGCGCGCTCGAGGTCGAGCGGTTGGACGGCGGCCGGCTCGGCAAGGTGCGGGGCTCGAGGCGCAACCCCTACACCGCGGGCGTGATCTGCGCCAAGGTCGCGCGCTATCACGAGCGCTTCCATCATCCGGACCGCCTCGCGCGCCCGCTGCGGCGGGTCGGGCCGAAGGGTTCGGGAAAATTCGCGCCGATCGGCTGGGACGAGGCCCTCGACGAGGTCGCCGATCAGCTGACGCGCGCCGTCCAGCGCCATGGGCCCGAGACCGTCTGGCCGTACTTCTACGCCGGCACGATGGGCCTCGTGCAGCGCGACGGCATCAACCGCCTGCGCCATGCGATGCGCTATTCCGGCTGGCACACCACGATCTGCGTCACGCTCTCGGACGCCGGCTGGCGCGCGGGCTACGGCAAGCGCTGGGGCGTGACCGGCGAGGAGATGGCGCATTCCGACCTGATCGTGATCTGGGGCACCAACCCGACCAACACGCAGGTCAACGTGATGACCCACGTCGCCCGGGCGCGCAAGGCGCGGGGCGCGAAGCTGGTGGTGGTCGATCCTTACCGGACCGGCACCGCCGAGCAGGCGGACGTGCATCTGGCACTTCGCCCCGGCACCGATGGCGCGCTCGCCTGCGCGGTGATGCACGTGCTGTTCCGCGACGGCTACGCGGATCGCGACTATCTCGGAAACTACGCCGACGACTGGCGGGAGGCGGAGGCGCATCTCGCGACCCGGACGCCCGAGTGGGCGGCAGCGATCACCGGCCTGCCGGTCGCCGCGATCGAGGACTTCGCAAAGCTCTATGGCTCGACCAGGCGCTCCTATCTGCGGCTCGGCTTCGGCTTCACGCGCTCGCGCAATGGTGCTGCCAACATGCACGCGGCGTCCTGCCTGCCGATCGTGACCGGCGCGTTCCAGTACGAGGGCGGCGGTGCCCTCTACAATCAGGGCGATCTCTACCATTGGGACAAGACCCTGATCGAGGGCTGGGACCTGATCGATCCGGCGGTCCGGCTGCTCGATCAGTCGCGGATCGGCCCGATCCTGGTCGGCGACCGGCAGGACCTCGGCGACGGCCCGCCGGTCACGGCGCTGCTGATCCAGAACACCAACCCGATGTGCGTCGCCCCCGAGCTCGGGAAGGTGCACCGGGGCTTTGCCCGCGAGGACCTGTTCGTCTGCGTCCACGAGCAGTTCCTGACCGAGACCGCGGAGATGGCCGACATCGTGCTGCCGGCGACCATGTTCCTGGAGCACGACGACATCTATCAGGCATCCGGCCATACCCGGCTCCAGATCGCGCGCAAGATTTTCGAGCCCTATGCCGAGTGCCGGCCCAACCACTTCGTCATCTGCGAGCTGGCGCGCAGGCTCGGCGCGCCCGCCCATCCGGGCTTCGAGATGACCGAGTGGCAGCTGATCGACGATCTGCTCAAGCGCTCGGGCTGGCCGGATGCCGCGACCGTCGATGCCGCCGGCGGCTACGATGTGATGCCCGACTATGCGACCGCGCATCACCTGAACGGTTTTCCCACCTCGTCCGGAAAATTCCAGTTCAAGCCCGACTGGTCGCGCCAGGGCCCGGACCACGCGCGCATGCCGAAGCTGCCGGACCACTTCGCGATCATCGACGAGATTGAGGCGGCGCGGCCGTTCCGGCTGGTGGCGGCGCCGGCGCGCAACTACCTGAACACGAGCTTCACCGAGATGCCGACCTCGAAGCGGCGGGAAGGCCGGCCGACCGTGCTGGTCCATCCCGAGGATGCCGCCAAGCTCGGGATTGGTGCTGGCGAGCGGGTCCGGCTCGGCAACGAGCGGGGCTCCGTGGTCGTGCACGCGGAGCTCAAGGACGGCCAGCAGCCGGGCGTGCTGGTGGTCGAGAGCATCTGGCCGAACGCCGCCTTCGAGGAGGGCATCGGGATCAACGCGCTGATCAGCGCCGAGGCGGCGCCGCCCGGCGGTGGTGCGGTGTTCCACGACACCGCGGTCTGGCTCCGGCCCGAGCCGGTCGCCGCCGCAGACCTGGTCCGGGAAAAGGAGCTGGTGCCGGCATGATCGACCTGTACAGCGACACGCGCACCAGGCCGACGCCCGGGATGCGTCGGGCGATGGCCGAGGCCGAGGTCGGCGACGAGCAGGCGATGCTCGATCCCACGGTCAACGCCTTGTGCGAACGGGTTGCCGAACTTCTCGGCAAGGAGGCCGCGGTCTATCTGCCGTCGGGCACGATGTGCAATCAGATCGCCGCCCGGGTCCATTGCCGGCAGGGCGACGAGGTGATCCTGTCGGCGACCGCGCATCCGATCTTTGCCGAGTCCGGCGGGCCGGCGGCGCTCGCGGGCGTGATGCTGCGCGGCCTCGAAGGCGAGCGCGGCATGTTCACGGCCGACCAGGTGCGCGGCGCGATCAGCTCGCCCTCCTGGCGGCATGCGCCGCGCTCCCGCCTGCTCGAGGTCGAGAACACGACCAACGTCGGCGGCGGCGCGGTCTGGCCACTTCACCAGATCGAGGCGGTGACCGGGGTCGCCAGGGAGCACGGCCTCGCCTGCCACATGGATGGCGCGCGGCTGATGAACGCGGTCGTTGCGAGTGGGACCTCGGCCGCCGACTATGCGGCGCCGTTCGATTCCCTGTGGATCGACTTTTCCAAGGGCCTCGGCGCGCCGGTCGGCGCCGTGCTCGCGGGTTCCCGGGATTTCATCCACGAGGCCTGGCGGGTCAAGCAGCAGATCGGCGGCGCCATGCGCCAGGCCGGGATCATCGCCGCGGCCTGCGTCTACGCGCTGGACCACCACGTCGAGCGCCTGGCCGAGGACCACGCCAACGCCCGCCACCTCGCCGAAGGCCTGGCCGACATCCCGGGCGTCGGGATCGATCCCACGACCGTCGAGACCAACATCGTCTGGTTCGACGCCCCGGGCCCGATGAGCGCCGCCGACGTCTCGACCGCGCTCCGCGAGCAGGGCATCCTGATCGGCGGCTACGGCCAGCACCGCATGCGCGCGGTCACCCACCTCGACGTCACCCGCGCCGACATCGACACCGCGCTCGCGACACTCCGTCGTGTCCTGGCGTGACAGCACAAACCCACGACCTCGCCGACGTTCAGTGCAGCGACCAGGATCTGGTCGTCGCGCTCAAGGATGGTCGGAGGATCGTAACCCCGCTGTGGTGGTACCCGCGATTGTACAATGCCACGCCAGAGCAGCGTCGCCGCTGGGAGGTCGCAGGGCGCAGACGCGGCATCCACTGGCCGGAGGTGGACGAGGATCCGAGGCTCGAAGGCATGCTGCGCGGCGCCAAGGCGCCGGGGGCGAAGCCACAGGTGCCAGCCTGAGCCGACGCAACCCTCCGCGCTCGCCTACCTACGCGTAGCGTTGCAGGAAGAAGTCGTACCTGTCCAGGTCGATCGGTCCGGTCACCAGCGGCGCGAGGACGCCCGCTTTGACGGCGTCCACGGGGTAAGCGTCGCACATCTCGGGGTCGTCGCCGACGGCGAACAACGAGCGGAGCCGGTCGATTGGCACCGGGCTCCAGATGCAATTCGACCTTCAGCTCCTCCGTCGTCCGATCGAAGCCTTGCAGAACAAAGCCCCTCACGAGTCCTCCAGCAATCACCGGACCGCGCTTTCGTGCTCCTGCCGGTACGGCAGCAGCTCGCGCAGCTGGTCGAGCTCGCAGGTCATCTCGAGGCGTTCCTGGGCCAGGAAGTGCTCGACCGCGTCGCGGAAGCCCGGGTCGCGGATCCAATGCGCGCTGTAGGTCGGGACCGGCTCGTAGCCGCGCTGGAGCTTGTGGGGGCCTTGGGCGCCGGCTTCGACCCGGGCGAGGCCGTGTGCGATCGCGAAGTCGATCGCCTGGTAGTAGCAGGCCTCGAAGTGGAGAAACTCGAACTGTTGCCGGCAGCCCCAGATGCGGCCGTAGAGGGTGTCGGCGCCGAGCAGGTTGAGGGCGCCGCCGACGTAGCGGCCGCCGTGGCGCGCCATGACCAGCACGACCCGATCGGCGAGCGTCGCGCCGAGCCGGCGGAAGAACGCCTTGCGGAGATAGGCGCCGCCCCAGCGCTTGTCGACCGTCGAGCGGTAGAAGGGGTAGAAGATGTCCCAGATCGCCGGCGTCAGCGTCGCGCCGGTCAGGATCTCGAGCGAGAGGCCCTGCTCGGCGATCCGGGCGCGCTCCTTGCGGATGGTCTTGCGCTTGCTGCTCTTGAGGGTCGCGAGGAAGTCGTCGAAGGTCCGGTAGCCGCGGTTGTGCCAGTGGTACTGGACGCCCTGGCGCTTGAGCAGGCCTTCGGCCGCGAGCGCATCCCACTCGGGCCGCTCGCAGAAGGTGACGTGCAGCGACGACACGTCGAGCTGCTCGGCGGCGCCGACCAGGCCTTTGGCCAGCGCCGAGCGGACCTC
The DNA here is from genome assembly GCA_963757395.1 of uncultured Alphaproteobacteria bacterium. Taxonomy (GTDB): domain Bacteria; phylum Pseudomonadota; class Alphaproteobacteria; order Geminicoccales; family Geminicoccaceae; genus DATAOG01. The sequence goes on along the minus strand of CAVWRK010000010.1, from coordinate 340,097 downwards.
GGGGCCGGCGCCCGGCGCCAGCAGCAGGCGCGGCCCCGGCACCGGCGTGAACGGCACCGCGACCTGCAGCTTCGGGTAGTAGCGGCCGCCGGCGCGCTCGTAGGCGTTGGCCCAGCCCCAGTCGAACACGTACTCGCCGTAGGAATGGCTCTTCATGTACATCGGCGCGCAGCCGAGCAGCCGGCCGCCGGCCTCGACCACGACGTGCAGCGGCAGCCAGCCGGTCTCCCGGCAGGCCGAGCCGCTCGCCTCCAGGGCGCGGAGGAAGGCGTGGCTGAGGAACGGCTGATCGGCGCCGGCGCAGGCGTCCCAGTCGGCGGCGTCGAGCTCCTCGATGCCCTGGACGAGCTTGACCTCGAGCAGGACCGCCGCAGCCGTCGCGAGCCGCTCAGGCGAGCTCAAAGATCGCCTCGACCTCGACCGCAGCACCGCGCGGCAGGCTCGAGCAACCGACTGCAAAGCGTGCATGACGCCCGGCCTCGCCCATCGCCTGAACGATCAGATCGGAAGCCCCGTTGACGACCTCGGGATGATCGCCGAACTCTGGCGTGCAGGCGACGAAGCCGCCGAGCTTGAGGCAGCGGCCGAGCTTGTCGAGGTCGCCGCCGCAGGCGGCCTTGGCCTGGGCCAGAAGGTTGAGCGCGCAGAGCTTCGCCGCCTCCTGCCCCTGCGCGACGTCGACGTCGGCGCCGAGCTGGCCCTTGATCGCCACCTGGCCGCGGCGAAACGGCAGCTGACCGGCCACGAACACGAGCTTGCCGCTGACCGTGTACGGCACGTAGTTGGCTGCGGGCGCCGGCGCGTCGGGCAGCTCGAGCCCTTGCTGCGCCAGCCGTTGCTCGACCCTGCTGGTCACCTCGCTCTCCTCGATTGCCGGCCAGACCTGGCGCCGACGATAGCCCCTGCGGCCGGTATCGAGAAGGGGGCGGGCGGGATTTTCCGCAGGCATCAGGCGCCGGGGCGGCGCGCCCGCCCGCCGCACCTGACCGACCGGTCGCGCGCAAGGTTGCGCTGGACGGTCCGGCACCGGTACTCTGGCGGCCGGGTCAACGGAGATCGAGGGCACGCGTGAGCACACCCCGCGAACAGGGCTTCGCGATGCCGCCCGAAAGCGCGCGGCACGACCGCTGCTGGATGGCCTGGCCATGCCGGGGAGAGCTCTGGGGCGAGCGCATGGCGGCGGCGCGCCAGACCTATGCCGAGGTCGCCCAGGCGATCGCGCAGTTCGAGCCGGTGACCATGATCGCCCGGCCCGACCTGACCGCCGAGGCGTCGCTGCATTGCGGTCAGGGGATCTCGGTGCTGCCGCTCGACCACGACGATTCCTGGACCCGCGACACCGCGCCGACCTTCGTCATCGATCGGCAGGGCCAGCTCGCCGGCGTCGACTGGCGGTTCAACGGCTACGGCGAGCAGGCGCCGAACTACGCCAAGGATGCGCGCCTGGCGGAGGCGATCTGCGAGCGCCTGAAGGTGCCCCGGTTCGCCGCCCCGATCGTGCTCGAGGGCGGTGCTCTGCACGTCGATGGCGAGGGCACCTGCCTGGTCTGCGCGGGCTCGGTGCTCGATCCCAAGCGCAACCCCGGCCTCGGCCGCGCCGAGGTCGAGGCGGTGCTCGTCGACCATCTGGGCGTCGCCAAGGTGATCTGGCTCGAGCAGGGCCTGATCGGCGACCGGAACGGCGGCCACGTCGACAATCTCGCCTGCTTCGCGCGCCCGGGCGTGGTCCTGGCGCTTGCCTGTCGCGACACCGAGGACGCCAACCACGCCGTCCTGCAGGACAACCTTGCGCGTCTGCGGGCCGAGAGCGACGCTCAGGGCCGCACCCTCGAGGTGATCGAGATCGAGCAGCCGCCCGCACAGTTCCGGACCGACGGCAGCCGGATTCCGGTTTCCTACATCAATTTCTACCTGGCCAACGGCGCCGTGCTGATGCCGATGTTTGATACGGCGACGGACAACCCGGCCTACCGGGCGATCACCGCCGCCTTTCCGGACCGCCGGATCGTCCAGATCGACGCCAGCGACCTCGTCCACGGCGGCGGCGGCATCCATGCCATCACGCAGCAGCAGCCCGCGACGCCGGTGCCGGACCAGGTCTGACGAGGAAGCGTACGATGGGGCGCTGGCTGCGTTCACCTTCTTGACCGGCCATGCCGCCGCAAGGCTAAAAGGAGAGAACCAAAAAAGGAGGTTCACCGTGAGCAGGACCGGACTGATGCGACTTGGGCGACGCGGCATCCCGGCCTTGGCGTTCGCGATCGCGACGCTGGCGGCCGGCGGGGTGCAGGCCGCCGAGATGATCGGCAATTGCGAGCTCTACGGCACGAAGGGCGAGTTCCCGTTGACGCCGGCGCAGGCGGGACAGCTGACCGCCGAGGTCAACCTGCCGGCGCCCGGCTGGTGGAATGGCGACACGCCCGACACGATCAAGGATGGCTACGAGTACTGCATGGCGGCCAACATCGCCCATCGCGCCGGCTTCGATCAGGTCAAGGTCGTCAACGTCGCCTGGGATGCGCTGGTCGCCGGCCAGACCCAGGACTTCGACCTCGCGCTCTCGCAGATCTCGATCACGGATCAGCGCAAGAAGGTGGTCGACTTCTCGGTGCCCTACTTCTCCTCCGACATCGGCGTGATGGTGAAGGCGGGAACCGAGGTCAGCTCCGCCACGATGAGGGACCAGCGCATCGGCGTCCAGCAGGCCACGACCGGGGCCGATTTCGTCGCCAACGTCCTCAAGCCCAAGACGGCGGCCAAGGTGTTCCCGGACACGCCCTCGATGTTCACGGCCCTCCAGGCCGGCCAGATCGACGCGGCCATGACCGACACCGCGATCGTGCTCGGTCAGGCCGCGGTCTCGAACGGCGGGTTCGAGGTGGTCGGCCAGTATTCGACCGGCGAGACCTATGGCGCGATCTATCCCAAGGGCTCGTCCAACGAGCAGGTCCTCGACAAGATCATCGAGGCTCTGAAGGCCGACGGCACGCTCGACAAGCTCGCGGCCAAGTACCTGGCGGCGACCTGGGGCGCCGATCCCACGAAGGTGCCCTACTTCACGCCGTGAGGCGGCGGCGCCGGTCGCCCGAGGCCGCGCAAGGGTGGAACGCGACGGCGAAGCTCAAGGGGCACGCGGCGACCGCTGGCGTGCCCCCTCGCCGCCCACCGACGCGACCGGCTTCTCGACCAGCGCGGTGGTCGTCGCGGTGCTCGCCATCACCTCGACCTGGTGGGTGGTCCATGGCGTCCGGTCGGCGATGGCCGCGAACCAGTTCGCGAGCACGCTGGTCGAGCTCGTGCTCTATGGGTTCGGCGCGCTCAGCATAGCGCTGCTGGTGCCTGCGCTGCTCAGCGTCAACGCCTCGTTGCACGCGCGGCAGGCGATCGCGGCCGGCGACATCGTCGCGGCGCGCGTGCAGGGTTCGGCGGCGCGCACCTGGTGCTGGTACACCTGCGGCTATGGCGCGGCGATCGGGATCGTGCTCGGCGCGGCGCTGTTCATCATCGCCAACAACGTCTCGGTCGGCCGGACCTTCTTCCTGCTGCCGCTGATCGGCAAGACCTTCGGCCTGGTGCTCAGGGCCTTCGGCACCAACGTCTTCATCTTCTGCGCGGCCGAGGTCCTGGTGCTGGTCTGGGGGCTCGTGGTCGCGATCGCGCGGCTGATCCCGGGCGCGCCGGGCCAGCCCGTGCGCCTGATCGCCACGGTCTACACCGACGTCTTCCGCGGCCTGCCCGCGATCGTGACGATCTATCTCGTGGGCTTCGGCCTGCCGCTCGCGGGCCTGCCGGTGGTCAAGAACTTTCCGCCCGAGTGGTATGCGATCCTGGCGCTGACGCTGACCTACGGCGCCTATGTCGCCGAGGTCTACCGCGCCGGCATCGACAGCATCCACTGGAGCCAGACGGCGGCCGCCCGCTCGCTCGGCCTGTCCTTCTTCCAGACCATGCGCTTCGTGATCGTGCCGCAGGCGGTCAGGCGCATCATCCCGCCGCTTCTGAACGACTTCATCGGCCTGCAGAAGGATACCGCGCTGGTCGCCGTGATCGGCGTGATCGACGCCTTCAATCAGGCGAAGATCGTCGCCAGCAACTATTTCAGCCTGTCGCCGGTGACCACGGTCGCGTTCCTGTTCGTGGTGATCACGATCCCGCAGGCGCGCTTCGTCGACTACCTGCTTGAGCGCGACCGCCGGCGCATGCGCGCGAGCGGCTGAAGGCACCGGGAAAGACGGGCATGGCGCTGGTCGAGATCCGCGAGGTGGTCAAGCGCTTTGCCAGCATCGAGGTGCTGAAGGGGCTCGACCTCAGCGTCGACGAGCATCAGGCGGTGTGTCTGATCGGCCCCTCGGGCTGCGGCAAATCGACCTTGCTGCGCTGCATCAACGGGCTCGAGGAGATCCAGGGCGGCGAGATCCGCCTGCACGGCGACCGGGTGACCGGGCCAGGCGTCGACCTCAACGCGCTCCGGCGCGACGTCGGCATCGTGTTCCAGAGCTTCAACCTTTTTCCGCACATGACGGTGATCGCGAACGTGACGCTGGCGCCGGTCCAGGTGCTGCGCCTGTCCCGCGCGGAGGCCGAGGCGCGGGCCATGGCCCTGCTGACGCGGATCGGGCTCGAGCACAAGGCCAACGACTATCCGGACCGGCTCTCGGGCGGCCAGCAGCAGCGGGTCGCGATCGTGCGCGCGCTGGCGATGGAGCCGATGCTCTTGCTGCTCGACGAGATCACCTCAGCGCTCGACCCCGAGCTCGTGGCCGAGGTGCTGAGCATCGTGCGCGAGCTCGCCCGCGAAGGCATGACCATGCTGCTGGCCACGCACGAGATGGGCTTCGCGCGCGAGGTCGCGAGCAAGGTGTGCTTCCTGTTCGGCGGCGTCGTGCACGAGGAGGGCCCGCCCGAGCAGATCTTCGACAACCCCAAGGAGGAGCGCACGCGCGCGTTCCTCAAGAGCATCATCGAAGCGGGCAGGCTCTGAGAGTTGCGTAGCTCGCCGGCGGGCTGGCTTCGTGCGGTGCCGGGGCCACCGTCCTGGATCAGGTCTGACCGGAGTGTGATGCCCAGATGTCGGTCCAGATTTTCCACTCGCTGCCGACCTTGCGCCAGATGAAGACGTATTTGCCACTGAGGTTCGCGCCGCCCGCGGCCTTCGGCTCGGCGTAGTAGGTGCCGATCTCGCGAATGTGGTCGGGTCCGAGTTGGGCCGCATCGAGCGTGGTCAGGCGAACGTTGTGGTAGTGCTCCGACACGGCGGCCCAGAATGCCTCGATCGCGGCCGCGCCCTTTACGTTGTCGGGGCCGGGCGGCAGGAGATCCGCATCGTCGGTGAAGAATGCCCCAGAGCCGCGGGCGCCGGGACCGCTGAGGACGGTGGCGTAACGGTCACACCAGGACTGCACGGTCTCCTTGAGCGACGTGTCAGGGGGTCCTTCTCTCGGGGACACAAGGTCCGGATCTAGTTGAGGGCGTCGGGCGCCGGGCGGCCGGCGACCAGGGCGTCGAGATTGTCGAGGCAGCGGAAGCCCATGGCGTTGCGGGTCTCGACCGTGGCGCTGCCGAGATGGGGCAGGAGAAAACAGTTGCGCCGGGTGCGGTAGCCGGGGTGGAGCGCGGGCTCGCCGGCGTAGACGTCGAAGCCGGCGGCGAACAGCTGGCCGCTCGCGAGGGCCTCGAGCACCGCCTCGTCGTCGACCAGCGAGCCGCGCGCGGTGTTGATCAGCACCGCCCCCCGCGGCAGCAGCTCGAGGGTCTCGCGATTGATCAGGTGGTGGGTCTCGGGGCTGGCCGGGCAGTGCAGGCTGAGGCAGCGCGCTTGCGGCAGGAGCGACGAGAGCGTGTGATGGAACCAGGCGCCCTGCTCGAGCTCCGGCGGCAGCCGCTGCCGGCTGTAGTAGTGGATCTGCATGCCGAAGCCGCGCGCGCGCCTTGCGACCGCCTGGCCGATCCGGCCCATGCCGACGATCCCGAGCACGGCGCCGGAGAGCTCCAGGCCGAGCAGCTGGGTCGGCGTCCAGCCCGCCCAGCGGCCGGTTCGGATCAGGGCTTCGGCCTCGAACGCCCGGCGCGCCGCGCCCAGCAGGCAGAGCATGGCGATGTCGGCGGTCGCTTCGGTCAGCACGTCCGGGGTATTGGTCACGGTGATGCCGCGCGCCCTGGCCGCGGCGAGATCGATGTGCTCGACGCCGACCGAGAAGGTGGCGATCGCGCGCACGCTCTCCGGCAGGCGCCCGATCTGCGGCGCCGGCCAGGGATCGGTCGCGCAGGTCAGGATCAGGCTCGCGTCGGCAGCCCCCTCGATCAGCTCGTCCGGGCGGTAGACCCGATCATCCGGATTGAGGCGCGGCTCGTAGTCGCGGCGCAGGCGCTCCTCGACCGCTTCGGGCAGCTTGCGGGTGACGAACACGACGGGCTTGCTGGCGGTCATCGGGAGTCCTCCGACCGGGCTCTGGGCTCGATTTTTCCTACCCGATCCCGGCGCATCGTGCCACCATGCGTAGCAGCAAGGAGGTCTTCGACTTGACAGCAATGGCCAAGGCCTGGGTCTGGACGGCGATCGTGGTGCTGGTCGGGGTGGTGCCGGCGCGGGCCGGGACCGGGCTCGAGCCGCATCTCGCCGCCTATCGCTTGGCCCTGCACAACAAGCAGAGCACGAGCGCGCTGATCGACGTCGAGGGCGGTCTGGTGATCGAGTGGCGCCTCGCCTGCGATGGCTGGCTGTCCCGCCAGCGGCTGAGCTTCGTCGCGACCACCGACGACGGTCCGGGCTTCAGCCACGACGTGCGCTTCAGCAGCTGGGAGTTGATCGACGGCTCGCGCCTGCAGTACACGATCCGAAGCTACAGCGCCGACGGCGTCGAGCAGGAGTATCGGGGCGATGCCCGGCTCGAGCCGGGTGGCGCCGGCGGGCTCGCCAGCTTCTCGACGCCCGAGGAGAAGGAGGTGAAGCTGCCGCCCGGAACGGTCTTTCCGACCGACCACCTGCGCCGGCTGCTGGCGGGTGCGGGCGCGGGCGTGCAGCTCCTCAGCCACGACGTGTTCGACGGCTGGGGGTTCGACGCGCTGACCCAGATCACCTCGGCGATCGGCGCGCCGCGCAAGATCGAGGCGAGCGCGGACACTGCCGTCGACGGCCTTGGCAAACGCGCCTGGCCGGTCAGCATGGCGTACTACAACGTCGAGCACCCGACCGACACGCCCGAGTTCGAAGCGAGCTTCCTGCTGGGCGAGAACGGCGTGCTGCGCGATGTGATCCTCGACTATGGCGACTTCAGCCTCGACGCCAAGCTCGAGAAGCTCGAGTTCCTCGACCGCCCGAAGTGCTAGCGCCAGGCGGGGCCGAGGTGGCGTCAGGCCGGGATGGCGCGGTTGCGGCCGAGCCAGGCGGCGCCGCGGACGCCTGAGGAATCGCCGTGCATCGGCGGCAGCAGGCGGGTCCGGACGGTATCGGAGAAGACGTAGCGCTGCCAGATCGCCGGCACCCGCGCGTACAGGCGCTCGAGGTTGGAGACGCCGCCGCCGAGCACGATGGTCGAGGGATCCAGGATGTTGATCACGGTCGCGAGGCCGCGCGCCAGGCGGTCCTCATAGCGGCCGAGCGCGGCCTCGGCGTCGGCGTCGCCGGCCGCGGCCGCGGCCACGATCGCCGGCGACTCGCGGGCGATGCCGGTCGCGACGCAGTAGTCCCGGGCGAGACCCGGCCCGGACAGCCAGGTCTCGATGCACCCCGCGAGCCCGCAGTAGCAGGGCGGCCCGGGCAACTCGGACGGCGCCGGCCAGGGCAAGGGGTTGTGCCCCCACTCGCCGGCAATCGCGTTCGGCCCGGCCAGCACGCGGCCATGGATCGCAAGGCCGCCGCCGACGCCGGTGCCGAGGATCACCGCGAACACGCTCGAGGCACCGGCGGCGGCGCCATCGGTCGCCTCGGACAGAGCGAGGCAATCGGCATCGTTGGCGAGCGCGATCGGCCGCTCGAGGAGCTCGGCGAGGTCGCGGTCCAGCGGCCGGCCGTTCAGCGAGGTCGAGTTCGAGTTCTTCATCAGCCCGGTCGCCGGCGAGATCGCGCCGGGCGTCCCGAGACCGACCGTACCGCGCGCCCCGAGCTCGGCCTCGGTCTCGAGCACCAGGTCGCGGATGGCGTCCAGGGTCAGCGCGTAGCTACCCCGCGGGCTCTGGCGCCGACGCCGCAGCAGCACCTGGCCGGAGGCGGCCAGAGCGATGATCTCGATCTTGGTGCCCCCGAGGTCGATTCCCAACGCGAGGCTGACGGAGCGAGGGTCATCGGGAGCGAGGGTCATCGGGCGACTGTCACAGGGGCCAGCGTCACGCGTGCGAGGTCACCGGGAGCGGCGTCACGGCGACCAGCATAGCGTCGCCGCACCCGGATGCCAGGGGCGCGAGCTGCCGGCATGCGCACGGCGGCTGTCGATCGGTCGGCCGCGGACGCGTCGAAGCCGCGGCGGCCCGGCGCCCGATCCTACCCGGTCGGTGCGACCCGCACCACGACCCGGCGCGAACTCGTCGTTGGCGCGATACTCGGGCTTGATCACCAGAGCGTTGCCGTCGGCGTTCTCATCGAGCCAGCTGCGCACCCGGTCGACCCGGCGCTCGGCCAGCCACTGGTTGTACTGAGCGGCCTCCTCAGGGGTCTCGGCGCCCGACCACCTTCTGGGAGCCGCTGACGCTCGCCTGCAGGACCACGTCATAGCGCCGGTCGTCGGCCAGCTGCTTCAGGAGCGCGTGCAGCTGCGTGCCCATGCCGGGCGGAAAGTAGCTGCTGTTGGTCGGGAAGATGATCACCAGCTCCTCAGGGCCGGCGGCAGCGGCAGGCTCGGCCGGCGGCTCGGCAGCGCGCTCGGGCAGGGCGGCGACGACTTCCGGGACCGGGCGCGCCGCCGGCTCACCCCCGGCGATCGCGGCCGGCCTGGCCTCGGCCGGCTGGCGACCGGCTTGGTTTCGGGCCGGTTGGCCGCCGAGCGGTCGGCGACCGCCTGGGCCGGGCTCGGGCTCACCGCCGGCAGGGCCTGGGTGACGCTCGGCACCGCCGCTGGCGACCACGACGGCCCGGCCGGCACGGCGACTGCGGCCCGTGGCGCTTCGGCCGGCCGGACGACCGCAGCCGACGCCGGTGGACGATCGGGTGCGGCCGGCGCCGCCCGCTCCGCGCCGCCACCCGGGGGCGCCGATGCCATCTGCTCGGCGCGCGCCCCGCCGCTCGGCGACGCGACGGGCCGAGGCTGGCTGGCGGCCGTCGCGGCCGGTCGCGGCTCGCTCGCGGCGGTCGCCGCCGACGCCGGCTCGGCCGCGGCCACCAGCGCCGGTGCCGCCGACTCGAGCGGCTTGCCCTCGCAATCCTCGCCCGGGGTCAGGCGGAACACCCAAAGGGTCGCGCGCGGCTCGCGGACCATGAACTGCCAGTCCCAGACGCTGGCGATCGCCTTGGCCGGCAAGCCGTCCGCGATCAGCGAGGCCTGGACCGCATCCGCGCGGGCGCGCGCCAGCCGATGCGCACCCAGCGTGTCGTTGCCGACCTCGGTCGAGCCGACGTGACCGATCACCTGGGCGGTCAGAAAGCAGTCGGTCGCCAACTCGGCGCTCAGGCTGCCGAGGCGCTGGACGTTGGCCGCGCCAAGCACGGACTGGCCCGGAGGAAAGGTCAGGACATGCACCGAGACGTTGGCGATCCGGCCGTCCTTGAGGACCAGCGGGGTCGGCTGCAGCAAGGTGTCGTCGGCCGCTGCGGCCGCTGCCGGCGTGCCGAGGGCCAGCGCAGCGCTCACGCCGGAGGCGATCAGCAGGGCTCGAGCCGGCGTCCCGATCTCGATGGTGCGGCGCGGTGTCATCGCGGCAGCGACCCCTTCAGAACCAATTGGTCACCCACCTTCAGGCGATCTCGGGCGACACTCTCTCGCCCATAGATTTAAATATACGTTAACGAATTCGGCTGCAAGCCGCTCAAAACGGCACCGGGCCGCGTCGGCGCGGCCCGGGGGTCCCCGATCGGCGTCCGACCGCGCCCGGCCTATTTGATCTTGGCCTCCTTGAACTCGACGTGCTTGCGGATCTTCGGGTCGTATTTGCGCAGGTTCATCTTCTCGGTGGTTTTGCGCGGGTTCTTCTTGGTGGTGTAGAAGGTGCCGGTGCCGGCGCTGCTGACCAGCTTGATCAGCACGGTGGCGGGTTTGGCCATGGTGACATGCCCCTTGCGGCTGGTTCGTGGCTCGGCTCGAAGATAGGCACCGGCCGGACCCTGTCAAGCAAGGCCCCATGCCCCACCCATGCCCCACCCATGCCCCAAGGACCGGGCTAGCGCCGATGGGGGCGACCGCGAGCGCGGCCCGGGTGCCGCGGCCGCCGGCGCCAGGCCGCGGCGGCGGCCAGGGCGGCCGGTCCAGCCGTGTGCTCGAGCAGGCGGAAGGCCAGCTGGCCGACGAGCGGGTCGACCTCGGTGAGCTCGACCCGGACCCGGTCGCCGAGCGCGAAAGTTTGGCCACTCTCCTGGCCGATCAGGGCGTGCCGGCCGGGGTCGTGGGCGAAGAACTCCGCGCCGAGCGTGCCGATCGGCACCAGTCCGTCGGCCAGCGTCTCGGCCAGCTGCACGAACAGCCCGAACCGCTGGACGCTGACGATGGTCGCATCGAACGCGCTGCCGACCCGTTCGGCGAGCAGCCACGCTGTGAAGCGCGCGCGGGCGCTGCGCTCGGCCTCCATCGCCGCGCGCTCGGTGCGCGACAGCCAGGCGCCGAGCTCCTGCCAGTCGACGCTGGCATCGGCAAGCCCGCCCTCGCCGAGCCCGAGGGCCCGGATCAGCGCGCGATGGACCTGGAGGTCGGCGTAGCGCCGGATCGGCGAGGTGAAGTGGGCGTAGCGCCCGAGGTTGAGGCCGTAGTGGCCGATGTTGCTCGGGCTGTAGACCGCCTGGCTCTGCGCCCTGAGCAGCAGGTTGGAGATCAGCGGTGCCAGCGCATGCTCACGGAGGCGCTCGAGCAGCCGGGCGACGTCCCTGGGCCTCGCGAGATCGCCCCCGCGCGTCAGGCCGAGCTGCTGCAGAAGCTGGGCGAGACCTTCGAGCTTGACCGCATCGGGCCGGTCGTGGACCCGGTACATGCAGGGCCAGCCGGCCTGCTCCAGAGCCTCGGCCGCGGCGACGTTGGCGGCGATCATGAACTCCTCGATCAGGCGATGCGAATCCAGCCGATCCTGACGTTCCACCGCGACCGGCCGGCCCTCGGCGTCGAGCCGGATCGTGGTCTCGGGCAGATCGAGGTCGAGCGTGCCGCGCCGGCGGCGCGCCTCGAGAAGGGCCCCGAAAGCCCCGTAGAGCGGCCGGATGATCGGGTCGAGCAAGGGTGCCGTGAGCGCATCGGGGGCGCCGTCGGCCGCCGCCTGCACCTCTTTGTAGGTGAGCCTCGCGCGCGAGCGCATGACGCCCCGGACGAAGCGGTGGCGGAGCTTCCGGCCCTGACGGTCGAACGCCATGCGCACGGCCACGCAGGCGCGCTCGGCGTCCGGGCGGAGCGAGCAGAGGTCGTTGGACAGCACCTCCGGCAGCATCGGCAGGACCCGGTCCGGGAAGTAGACCGAGTTGCCGCGTTGGCGTGCCTCGCGATCGACCGGGTCGTCCGGGCGGACGTAGTGGGCGACGTCGGCGATCGCGACCACCACCTGCCAGCCGCCGGGGTTGGCCGGGTCGTCGTCGGGGGTGGCCGCGACCGCATCGTCGAAGTCGCGCGCGTCCGCACCATCGATCGTGACCAGGGGGAGTTCGCAAAGGTCGGCCCGGCCCGCGGCCGACCAGGGCGCCAGATCGGCCGCCGTCAGGCCCTCGACCTCGGGTGGAAAGGCGATCCTGAGCTCCAGGCTATGGGCGGCGAGCAGCGAGATCGTGCGCGGATCGCCCGGCCGTCCCAGCCGCTCGAGCACGCGGGCGCGATCCGGCCCGAGCGCCTGCGCGCTGGTCCGGGCGGCGACCACCAGCTCGCCGGGCTCGGCGCCGGCGGCATCGGCTGCATGCAGCTCGAGCTCGCGGACATGGGCACCGATCGGCCGGATGACGAGGCGCTCGCCGGCGCCCTCGACCGTGCCGATGACCCGGGTGGGCGCGCGCGGCAGGACGCGGATGATCTGGCCCTGCCACGCGCCGCCCCGCCGGCTGAGCCGCGCCAGGACGCGATCGCCGATGGCCGGCGCCTTCGATCTCGCGCCGCCCTGGAGCAGCAGGATCGGCTCGGCCGCCGCGCCGTCCCGGGCGTGGCCGGCCGGATGGGCGATCGGCTCGCCATCCGGATCGATCCCGGTGACCTCGAGCACCGCGACCGACGGCAGCGGCCCTGCCCTGCCCGTCCGTCGTCCGCCGCGGGTGGCGGCGGGCTGCAGCTCGCGCACCAGACGCTTGAGCTCGGTCCGATCCTGCCCCTTGAGCTGGAAGGCGCGCGCGAGGTCGCGCAAGGTCGCCGCGTCGGGGTTGTCCTCGAGGTAGCGCTGCAGCTCGTCCCGGCTCGGCAGCCGCCCGGCCGATGGCGATCGTGGCCGGCGAGCCGCCGCCTTGACCATCGGATCAGGCCCGGTTGCGGCCGGCGGGCCCGGCGCTCGAGACCGCGCCAGCAATCACTCGGCGGCCGCTTTCTTCGCTGCGACCCGGCCGCGGCCCTTGCCAGCTTTGGCCGGGCCCTTGCTCGCGGCCTTGCGCACGGGCTTGGTCTCGGCCCTGGCGGTCTTCGACTTGCCGGCGGCCTTGTCCTTGGCCGCGCGCTCGGCGAGCAGCTGGAGCGCCCGCTCCAGCGTCAGCGCGTCGACGCTCTCGCCCTTGCGCAGGCTGGCATTCTGGCGGCCGTGCTTGAGGTAGGGGCCGAAGCGGCCCTCATACAGCGTGACCGGCTTGCCGTCCTTGGGATGGCCGCCCAGCTCCTTGAGCGTCTTCGGCGCCGGCCGCTGCTTGCCGCCCGCCTCGGCGAGCAGCGCAATCGCCCGGTTCATGCCGATGGTCAGGACGTCGTCCTCGGGGCCGAGGCGGACGAAGCGGTCGTGCTTGATGTAGGGGCCGTAGCGGTTGATGCCGACCTCGATCGGCTGGCCGGTCTCGGGGTGGCGGCCGAGCTCGCGCGGCAGGGCGAGCAGGGCCTGCGCGGTCTCGAGGTCGAGCTCGGCCGGCTCGAGATTGGGCGGCAGCGAGGAGCGCTTGAGGGTCTCGCCATGGCCGCGCTGGACGTAGAGCCCGTACGGCCCGCGTTTCAGCAGCACCTCCTCGTCGGTCGAGGGGTCGACCCCGATCAGGCGCTGCTTCGGCTCGCCGTCGGCCTCATCCGCCTCGGCCTTGACCCCGAGCTTGCGGGTGAACCGGCATTCGGGATAGTTCGAGCAGCCGACGAAGGCGCCGAAGCGGCCGAGCTTCAGGCTGAGGCTGCCGTTGCCGCAGAGCGGGCAGACGCGCGGGTCGCCGCCGCCCTCGCGGGGCGGGAAGAGCAGCGGCGCCAGCAGCTCGTTGAGCGCATCGATGACCTCGGCGACGCGGCGCTCCTTGACCTCGCCCACCTGGCCGTTGAACGGGTCCCAGAACGCGCGCAGCACCTGCTTCCAGTGCCTTGCGCCGGCGGCGACGTCGTCGAGCTGGCCCTCGAGATCGGCGGTGAAGCCCGGCTGCACGTACTGGTCGAAGAACGCGACCAGGAACGCGGTGACCAGCCGGCCGCGGTCCTCGGGCCGGAAGCGCTTCTGCTCCAGGCGCACGTAGTCGCGCTGCTGGAGCACCGAGATGATGCTGGCGTAGGTCGAGGGCCGGCCGATGCCGAGCTCCTCGAGCTTTTTCACCAGGCTCGCCTCGGTGTAGCGGGGCGGTGGCTCGGTGAAGTGCTGCTTGGGCAGGACCTCGCCGCGGCGAAGCGGATCGCCCGGCGCCATCGGTGGCAGGATGCCGCCCGCCTCGTCGTCGTCCTGGGCCGGGTCGTCACGGCCTTCCTGGTAGAGCCGGAAAAAGCCGTCGAAGGCGATGGTCGAGCCGGTCGCCCGAAAGCCGATGGCGCCGTCGGGGGAGGCGAGATCGGCGATCACGCGATCGAGCAAGGCGCTCGCCATCTGGCTCGCCATCGTGCGCTTCCAGATCAGCTCGTACAGCCGGCGCTGGTCGTGATCGAGGAAGCGCGCGACCTGGTCCGGGCTGCGGCTGAGCTCGGTCGGCCGGATCGCCTCGTGGGCCTCCTGGGCGTTCTTGGTGCGGGTCTTATAGGCGCGCGGCTGCTCGGGCACATAGCGCTCGCCGTAGAGTTTGGCAATCTGCTGGCGGCAGGCGGTCAGCGCCTCGCGCGAGATCTGGACGCTGTCGGTGCGCATGTAGGTGATCAGGCCGACCGTCTCGCCCTCCAGCGCTATGCCCTCGAACAGGCGCTGGGCGGTGCGCATCGTGCGATCGGCGCCGAAGCCGAGTTTTCGGGATGCCTCCTGCTGCAGGGTCGAGGTCACGAACGGTGGTGCCGGGTGGCGCTGGACCTGCTTTTTCTCGACATTCTCGACCGCAAAGCTCCGGGCCTCGATCAGGCCGAGCGCGCGCTTCGCGTCCGCCTCGCTCGCCAGATCGAATTTTCCCAGTCTCTTGCCGTCGAGGCGGGTCAGGCCGGCTGTGAACGTGGCGCCCGCGGGGGTCGTGAACTGGCTGTCGATCGTCCAGTATTCGCGCGGCAGGAAGGCCTCGATCTCGTTCTCGCGCTCGCAGATCAGCCGCAGCGCCACCGATTGCACCCGGCCGGCGGACCGGGACCCCTGGAGCTTGCGCCAGAGCACCGGCGAGAGGGTAAAACCGACCAGGTAATCGAGCGCGCGGCGCGCCTGGTAGGCGTCGATCAGGTCGACGTCGAGCTCGCGCGGATGGCGCATCGCCTCGAGCACCGCGCCTTTGGTGATCTCGTGGAACACGACCCGCTTGACGTCGACGCCGTTGATCGCGCCGAGCTCCTTGAGCGCCGCCACCAGGTGCCACGAGATCGCCTCGCCCTCGCGGTCCGGGTCGGTCGCGAGATAGAGGTGGCTGGCACCCTTGACCGCGCTCGCGATCTCCTTGATCCGCGGCCGTCGGTCGGCCAGCAGCTCGTAGATGATCCGGAAATCCTCTTCGGGCAGGACCGAGCCGTCCTTCTCCGGCAGGTCGCGCACATGGCCGTAGCTGGACAGCACACGGTAGCCGGAGCCCAGGTACTTGTTGATGGTCTTGGCTTTGGTCGGGGATTCGACGACGACGACGTCCATGCGGCGAAGACGGCCTTTCCCTGAGATGGCACGCGCCGCGTCCCCGAGCGGCAGGGATCGGCGCGGCGCCCCTGATATGAGCCCGGGTCAGGCCAATGCAAGAGAGACCCGGTTGCCGGGGTGACGTTCGATCCGCCCGTCGAGCTCCAGCTCGAGCAGCGCGCGCTGCACCTCGGCGGTCGACGCATGACACTGCCGGATCAGTTCGTCAACCAGCAGCGGCTCGGGCCCGAGACGCTCGCGGACGCGGCTCGCGAGGTCGCCGTTGCTCGCGGGAGCGGCCGCCGGTGCGGCGCGTGGTGCTGGCCGGGGCGGTGGCGGGCGGCGCTGGGACGCCGCCGGCCGCGGCTGCGGGGGCGCGGTCGGTGCGACCCGGAAAGGACCGAGCGCGGCGCGGACGTCGGCCGCGGTCTCAATGAGCGTGGCGCCATCGCGCAACAGCTGGTTGGTGCCGCGGTGGCGCGGGTCGAGCGGGGAGCCTGGCACCGCCATGACCTCGCGGCCCTGCTCGGCGGCCAGGCGCGCGGTGATCAGCGAGCCCGACTGCGGCGCCGCCTCGACCACGACAACGCCCTGGGAGAGGCCGGCGATCAGGCGGTTGCGCCTCGGAAAATGGCGCGCCTGGGGGACGCTGCCGGGCGGCCGCTCGGTGACCACGGCACCGGTCTCGGCGATCCGCGCCATCAGCTCCGCGTTGTCCTCGGGATAGGGCACGTCGATGCCGGATGCGATCACCGCGATCGTGGCGCCGCCGGCCGCGAGGGCACCTTCGTGGGCCGCGGTGTCGATCCCGCGCGCGAGCCCGGAGATGACGACCAGGCCGCCGGCGGCGAGCTCGCTGGCCAGGCCCTTGGCGAACATTCTCCCATTCGCGCTGGCGTTGCGGGCGCCGACGATCGCGACGCCGGGGGCCGCCAGCAACTCGATGCGGCCCAGCAGGATCAGCAAGGGCGGCGGGTCGGCGATCTCGGCGAGGCGCTCCGGATAGCCGGGCTCGCAGCGCGCGATCAGCTCGCAGCCGAGCTTGTCCAGCGCCTCGAGCTCGGCCTCGGCCTCGGCGCGCGGGCAGCGGCGCCACTGCTCCTCGGAGCCTGCCTCGCGCGCCAGCCGCGGCAGCTCCTCGAACGCGCGGCGCGCGCTGCCGAACCGATCCAACAGCTTGAAGAAGGTCCGCGGCCCGACCCCGCCCGAGCGGGCGAGCTGCAGCCAGTCGAGCTTCTCGGTCGACGACAGGATCAAAGACATGGCGTTCTTTCAACTATAGGTTATGTTTCCTCGCCTGCCTTCGGATCGATGTCAAGATCGGCGATGGCAAGGCCATCGACTCCGGTGTTCGACGGCACGAGGCAGAATGCATCGACGGCGTTGGCAGAGCTTGGCACGCAGCCGCCTACGGGAAGCCAGGACGTTGCTCATGGCGGGCGAGGCCGATGGGGCGTATTATCTCGCGGGCTGTGCAGTCGAATGCGCCCTGAAAGCCTGCATAGCGCACGCCTTCCTGCGCCACACCTGGCCAGACCGGCGGTTCGTGCAGGATATTCACACCCACGATCTCGAACGATTGGTCGTGCTCGCAGGGCTACGGCCCCGATTGGAAGAGGCGTTTCGTGAGGATCGGCACTTTCGCGCCCGTTGGGACATCGTACGGCAATGGGAGAGCGGCAGCCGATATCGCTCGTCGGAGCGCGAGGAGACCCTAAATATGTACGAAGCCATCGCGCATGCGAGGCATGGAGTGCTGAGGTGGATCCGGAAACACTGGTGAGAACCACCGACAAGACGTTGCTGTCGGAGGCCGACCTGGAGGCCGGACGAAGGCTGATCGACGCCTTGGGCGCGCGGGGCATTGAGGTCGCCGCGGCGTTCTGGTTGCTGCTGCGCGAGCTCAGGGTGTGGCGCCTCTATCTCGCGTCCCGCTACGTCGAGGCCGAGGGGCCGCTCAAGTTCTACCAGACCGTGGAAGACACCCTCCGCGATCAAGGCATTCCGATCTCCATGTGGGACATCGCCGGCACCAACACCAAGGACCCTCAGATTCGCAGCCTCGTTCGTGGGTCCGGACGAGGCGATCAGACGGTCAGTCGGATTGGGGGCGGCACGTATCTCGGCAAGGATTTCGAGGAGGCTTGCGTTTACGTCATGGACGCCGCGCCTGCGGCGGCGTCGTCCTAGCTCAATTTCAACTTCGCTTCGGTGCCGGAAAGCAAGCGGCGGATGTTGGCGGCGTGCTTGAGGGCGATCAGGAGGGCGAGCGCGAGATAGAGCTGGCCGGGCTGGACGTCGCCGAGCCAGAACGCGACCGGACCGGCCGCAAGCGCCGCGAGGATCGAGGCGAGCGAGACGTAGCGGGTCAAAAACGCGATCAGGATGAACAGCGCGAGCACGATCAGGCCGGTGAGCGGGGTCAGTGTCAACACCACGCCGGCCGCGGTCGCGACCCCCTTGCCGCCCTGGAACTTGAGCCAGACCGGGAAGCAGTGGCCGAGCACCGCGCCGAGGCCGGCGACCACCGCCATGTCGGGGCCGAACCAGCGCCAGGCGAGCCAGACCGGCAGCGCGCCCTTGAGCGCATCCAGCACGAGGGTGGCCAGCGCCAGGCCCTTGCGGCCGGTGCGCAGGACGTTGGTCGCGCCGATGTTGCCCGAGCCGATCGCGCGGATGTCGCCGGCGCCGCCCGCCTTGGCCAGGAGCAGGCCGAACGGGATCGAGCCGATCAGATAGGCGACGACGAAGCCGGCCACAAACGGCAGCCAGTAGACCGGTCCGCCCAGCGGTTCGATCATGGTGTACGGCCTCGATGTTGCGACGGCGGCATGATGGATCGCTTGACCGGGCGGCGCAACCACCGATATGGTCATTCATAATGACCATTGGAATACGCCATGACCGAAGCCGTGCTCGAGATCAACGTCACCGCGTTCAAGGCCAAGTGCCTCATGCTGTTCAAGCAGCTCGAGGCGCGCCGCTACGACAAGGTCGTGGTGACCCGCCGCGGCAAGCCGATCGCGGAGCTCAAGCCCAGTCCGGGTGAGGTCCCGGACATCTACGGCGCCCTTGAGGGGCGAGCGATCATCCCGCCCGATCTCGATCTGACGGCACCGATCCTCGAGGACATCCCGGAAGCGGAATCGGGCGAAGGGCCCTCCTTCTGAGCCGCAAGCCGTGGTGCTGCTCGACACCTGTGCGGCCATCTGGGTTGGCAACCGCGATGTCCTCGCCCCGGCCGCACTCCAGGCGATCCGTAACGCGGCCGCGCGCGCCGAGCTGCTGGTCTCACCGATCACCGGTTGGGAGATCGGCCTCGCGACCCGACATCGCGGCAACCCACTCATCCTGCTCCCGAGCGCGCAGGCGTGGCTTGCTGACCTGCTCACCCGGCCAGGGGTCCGGCTCGCCCCCCTGACGCCACAGGTTGCGCTCAATGCCTCCTCCTATCTGCCCGGGCAATTGCATCGCGACCCCGCCGACCGGCTGTTGATCGCGACCGCGCGAGAGCTCGACGTGCCGCTCGTGACCCGCGACCAGCGCATCCTCGCCTACGCCGCGCAAGGATACCTCCAGGCGATCGCCTGCTGAGGCCGCGAACGTCCTGATGTGCTTGCGCGCCGCGCCCGGATCGGCTGAGATCGCGGCTTGACCGCGGAGGCACGCATGCTCGAATCGATACCGGCACCGGCCGGCCTGATCCAGGCACTCCGGCCGCGGATCGCCGGCCTGCCTGCGTCCAAGATCCGCGAGGTCGCGGATGCCGGCATCGGCCGGGCCGATCTGATCCCGCTCTGGTTCGGCGAGCCCGACCTGCCGACGCCCACCTTCATCTGCGAGGCTGCGAGCCGCGCGCTCGCGGCCGGCGACACCTACTACCAGCCGAACGCCGGCATCCCGGAGCTGCGGGCGGCCCTCGCCGGCTACATGAACCGCCTCTACGGCACCTCGCTCGCCGCCGCCAACGTGATCGTCTCGGCCTCGGCCATGAACGCGCTGATGCTGGTCATGCAGGCGCTGGTCGACCCCGAGGATTCGGTCGTCACCACGACGCCCGCCTGGCCCAACCTGCCGGCGGTGCCGGAGATCCTGTCCGGGCGCATCCGGAACGTGCCGCTCCGTCCGGGCAACGCCGGCTGGCGGCTCGATCTCGACCAGCTGTTCGATGCCTGCGACCGGCGCACGCGGCTGATCTTCCTGAACTCGCCCAACAACCCGACCGGCTGGATGATGTCGGCCGCGGAGCAGGCGGAGGTGCTGACGTTCGCCCGCGCGCGCGGCTTGTGGATCGTCAGCGACGAGGTCTACGCCCGGGTCGTGTACGACCGGCCGGTCGCGCCCTCCTTCCTCGAGCAGGCCCTGCCGGAGGACCGGGTGATCGTGGTCAACAGCTTCTCCAAGAGCTGGGCGATGACCGGCTGGCGGCTCGGCTGGATCACGTTGCCGGCCGAGCTCGGCCCGACCTTCGAGATGCTGACCGAGTACAACATCGCCGGGCCCGCGGGCTTCATCCAGCGCGCGGGCGTGGTCGCGGTCCAGGACGGCGAGCCCTTCGTCCGGGAGATCGTGGCGCGCTACGGTGCGGCGCGCGATCTGGTGATCGAGCGCCTCGGCGCGATCCCGCGCCTCAGCCTGCCGACCCCGGCTGCGGCCTTTTACGCCTTCATGCGGATCGATGACCTCTCCGACAGCCTGGCGTTCGCCAAGGCGCTGCTGAGCGCGACCGGGGTCGGGCTCGCGCCCGGGGTCGCGTTCGGTGCCGGCGGCGAGGGCCATCTGCGCCTCTGCTTCGCAGCCAGCCTGCCGACCCTCGAGCGCGCCCTGGACCGCTTCGCCGGGTTCATGCGCGACATGTTGATCAGCGGATGAGCGGCTGGTCAACGCGGGCCAGTCGCGCGCATCATGCTGCCTCCGGCTTCCCGACCCTCGAGATCCCGACCATCCGCCGTGGCCGGCGGCGGGGGTCGGGGCGCCTCGATGGTCCGCCGGAGCGGCGCGAGCTCGACCGCTCGAGGGGCGGGGTGTGGGGCAAGTCGGGCGGAGCTGGATGGTGCCATGGCGAGGATCGAACGCAAGCTCACGACGATCGTTGCCGCCGACGTCGTCGGCTTCTCGAAGCTGATGGGTGCGGACGAGGCCGGAACCCTGGAAACGCTGAGCGCCTGCCGGTCGATCATCGACGCCGTCATCGCCGAGCACCGGGGCCGGATCTTCGGCTCGGCCGGAGATTCCGTGCTGGCCGAGTTTTCGAGCCCGGTCGAGGCGGTGTGGTGCGCGAACGAGTTTCAAAAGCTGATCGCCGAGCGCAACGCCCATCCGACGACCGCAAAACCGATGCAGTTTCGCGTCGGCATCAATCTCGGCGACGTCATGATCGAGGGCGACAATCTGTACGGCGATGGCGTCAACATTGCCGCACGTCTTGAAGCGGCCGCCGAACCCGGCGGGATTTGCGTCTCCACGAAGGTCTACGACGAGGTCAGGCGCAAGCTGGACATCGCGTTCGCCAATGGCGGCGTGCAGCGCCTCAAGAACATCGAGGATCCGATCGGCATCTATCACGTCCGCCCGGCGGGCACCTTGGGCAAGGACCCCGCCGGGCCCGTGCAATCCGCCCCGCAATCGAGGGCTGGCGCCGCGCCCGGGACCGAGAATCCGACCGTGGTCGTGCATCCGCTCAAGGTGATCGGCGGTGGCGACGAGGTCGGCGCCCTCGCCGACGGGCTGGTCGAGGACATCCTGGGCGGGCTCACCAAGCTGACGGCGATCACGGTGCTCGCGCCGCGCTCGGGGGACGCCGCGCTCGACCAGGCGGCGGAGGACAAGGCCCCGGTCGCCTTCGCCCTCGAGGGCAGCGTCCGCGCCGCGGGCGAGCGGCTGCGCCTGTCCTTTACTTTGGTGGATCTGCACAAGCACAGCCAGGTCTGGTCGGAGCGCTACGACCGCACGGCCGACGACCTGTTCGAGCTGCAGGACGAGATCGCCCGCAGCGTGGTGTCGACGGTCCGCGTGCGGGTCAAGGCGCAGGTCTTCGAGCGGCTGCGCTCGGCCGACGACGCCACGCTGACGGTCCCGGAGCTGCTGGACAAGGCGGCCGGCTACTTCGTCCGTTCCTACGGCAACAACAGCGAGGCCGAGGCGGCGCTGCGGCTGGCGGTCGACCGCGCGCCCGCCAACTCGATGGCCAAGGCGATGCTGGCCATGTGCCTGCACCGGCAGTGGGAGTTCAGCGCCCGAAACCTGCCGGCGGAGGTCCGCGAGGAGATCGTCGCGCGTGCCGATGAGGCGGTCGTGCTCGACCCATCCAGCTATTTCGCGCGGCTGATCAAGGCGTTGGCGCGCCAGGACGTGGACGGTGACTTCGAGAGCGCGCTCGCCCAGGCGGAAGCCGCCGTGGCGTTCAATCCCAACTTCACGCAGGCCCAGGCGATGGTCGCGATCGCGAAGATCCATCTCGGAGAAGCCGAGGACGGATTGCGCGCTCTGCAAAAGGTGCTCGAAGCGAACAAGGACGATCCGCACCGCTACCGCCACCAGCGGGAGCTGGCGATCGGCCACTTCGTGCTCGGCAACGGCGCCGAGGCGGCGCGAGTTGCCGGGCGACTGGTCGAGCAGGCGCCCGAGCTCAGGCGCAACCGGCTGGTGCTCGCCGCGCTGCTCGCGACGGTCGGGCAGACCGATGCGGCACGCCGGCATATCGGTGCCCTGCTGACGGACGCGCCGGACCTGGACCTGAGCACCGTCAGGCTTCCCTGCTGGGGCAATGCCGAGGCCGACGACCGCTTCCGGCAGGGGCTGGTGGCCGCCGGGCTCGCCGGCTGAGCCCATCGACGAGACCGGCGCAGCTTGGCGGCGCTGACCGCCGTTTGAGCAGCTGATGCTCGAAATCGGGCAGGACGCCCGAGCCAGGGCCGGCAGCCACCCACCGATCCCCGGATTTGGAGCTGGCATGTCGATTGCTGATGCTCCTCCGAGAAGGGCAGCGAGCGGGTAACAAGAATGGCCGAAACGGCCGATGTCGAGCTGATCGGGGTGGTCAAGCGCTATGGCGCGGCCGCTGCGGTCGACGGCATCGCGCTCAAGATCCCCGGCCGCACCTACTGCTGCCTGCTCGGGCCGTCCGGCTGCGGCAAGACCACGACGCTGCGGCTGATCGCCGGCCACGAGCGGCTGAGCGGCGGCGACATCCTGATCGGCGACACGGTGATCAGTGACCTGCCGCCGGCGCGCCGGCGCACCGCGATGATGTTCCAGAACTACGCCCTGTTCCCGCACCTCTCCTGCGTCGACAACGTCGCGTTCAGCCTCAAGATGCGCCACGTCGCCAAGGATGCGCGCCGGGCCAAGGCCATGGAGCTCTTGGAGCTGGTGCAGATGGCGGGGTTCGCCCTGCGCCGCCCGGCCCAGCTCTCGGGCGGCCAGCAGCAGCGCGTGGCGCTCGCCCGCGCGCTGGTCACCGACCCGAGCGTCCTGCTGCTGGACGAGCCGCTCTCGGCGCTCGACCCGTTCCTGCGCATCCGCATGCGCGAGGAGCTGAAGCGCCTGCAGATCGAGCTCGGGATCAGCTTCGTCCACGTTACTCACAGCCAGGAGGAGGCGATGGCGCTGGCCGACCTGGTCGTGGTCATGAACGACGGCCGGATCGAGCAGCAAGGTGCACCCCGGGAAGTCTACAATCAGCCGAGCACCGCCTTCGTCGCCCGCTTCATCGGCGGCCACAACGTGCTGACCGGCGAGGTCGCCGCGCTCGAGGGCCAGCACGCGCTGCTGCGCGGGCCCGCGGGCGCCAGGTTCCTCGTCCCCAAGCGGGCCGCGCGCCCCGGCGACACGGTGGCGTTCGCGCTGCGCGCCGACAAGGTCGGGCTCGGCGAGCGGGTCGAGCAGTTGAAGGCGGTCGGCGCCGAGCTCAGCGCGGCGCCATCGGTCAACCGGCTGAGTGCCACGGTCGCCGCGGTCGAATACCAGGGTGCTTTGGTCCAGCTCAGGCTGCACGCCGAGGGCTGCGACGAGTTCGCGATCAGCCTCGGCGAAGCCAGATTTTTTGCCCGACCGGTCGCGATCGGCGACCGCGTCGAGGCGATCTGGACGGTCGACGACGTCCACCCGCTGGGCTGACCCCCCGGCCACTCAAGAGAGCAACAGCCAGAATGGAGGCACGCATGACAGTCAAAGATTTGAAGGAAACGGTGACCACCGGCAAGGATACGGGCGGCCTGTCCCGGCGCCAGGTGCTCAAAGGCACGGCGGCGACCGCGGGCCTCGCCCTCGGCAGCGGCCTGATCGACGGTTTTCCGGCGGTCCACAGCGCCGATCCGATCGTGATCCGCTACGCCGGCACCGGCGTCAACGCGTTTCGCGAGCTGTCGGAGAAGGCCAAGGCGGATCTTGGCATCGAGATCCAGTACACGACGCTGACCTCGGACGACGTGGTCAAGCGGGCGGTCACCCAGCCGACCTCGTTCGATCTTTTGGATTCCGAGTACTGGATGCTCAAGAAGATCGTGCCGTCCGGCAATCTGCGCGGCATGGACGTCACCAAGGTCAAGTATTACGACCAGATCGTGCCGATCTTCACCAAGGGCGCGCTGCCCGACGGCACCGAGATCTCGCGGATCGGGATCGCGCCGATCAAGGTCAGCTATCTGACCGGCGCCACCTCGGACACGTTCGCCGAGGAGCCGACCGGCTTCATGACCCTGATCCCGACCGTCTACAATGCCGACACGCTGGGCATCCGGCCCGACCTGATCAAGCGGCCGATCGAGAGCTGGGCCGAGCTCTTGAACCCGGAGTTCAAGGGCAAGTCGGCGATCCTCAACATCCCCTCGATCGGGATCATGGACGCCGCCATGGTCTCCCAGGCGCTCGGCGAGATCAAATACGGCGACATGGGCAACATGACCAAGGACGAGATCGACAAGACCATGGCGGTCATGACCGAGGCCAAGCGGGCCGGTCAGTTCCGGGCGTTCTGGAAGGAGTTCAACGAGAGCGTCAACCTGATGGCCTCGGGCGAGGTCGTGATCCAGTCGATGTGGTCGCCCGCGGTCACCAAGGTCCGCCAGGGGGGCATCCCCTGCATCTACCAGCCGCTCAAGGAAGGCTATCGGGCCTGGGGCGCCGGGCTCGGCATTCCGACCCACGTCGACGGCAAGATGCTCGATGCCTGCTACGAGTTCGTCAACTGGTACCTGTCGGGCTGGGCCGGCGCGTTCCTCAACCGCCAGGGCTACTACACCGCGGTGCTCGAGACCGCCCAGGCCCAGATGGAGCCCTGGGAGTGGGACTACTGGATGGAGGGCAAGCCGGCCGCCAAGCCCGTGGTCAGCCCGACCGGCGAGAAGATCGCCGAGGTCGGCGAGATCCGGGACGGCGGCTCCTATTGGGACCGGATGAGCCACATCGCGGTCTGGAACACGGTGATGGACGAGGACCGCTACATGGTCCGCAAGTGGAACGAGTTCATCGCCGCCTGAGGGCCCGGAGAGCCGGTCCGCCGGCCCTCCCCTTCCGGATTTGACCAACCTTGACCAAGTGGTCGCTGTGGCCGACATTGGGGTTTCTGAACAGGCAACCCGGTGGACGGCCATGACCACGACCCTGAACCTGTACGAGGCCAAGACCCAGCTCTCGAAACTGGTCGAGCGCGCCGCCGCCGGCGAGGAGATCGTGATCGCCAAGGCCGGCAAGCCGATGGCCAAGCTCGTCGCTCTGGGGCGCCAGCCGCTCCGCTCCGGCTTGCTCAAGGGCAAAGTCTGGATGGCGGACGATTTTGACGATACGTCGGAGGAAATCATCCGCGATTTCGAGGACAGCGTGATCTTTCCCCCGGAGGATCAAGACCCTTGAACGGCCGCGACTTCCTGCTCGACACGCACGCCGCCATCTGGTGGATGGAGGACAGCACCAGGTTGCCAACGAAATGCTACCGCGCCGTGCGCCGCCGCGGGTTCGCTTATGTCAGCCTCGCGAGTGCCTGGGAGGTCGCGATCAAGATTTCCTCGGGCAGGCTTCGACTCGCGGCGCCTTTTGGGGCAACGATCGAAGCTTCGGGGTTTGGCTTCCTGCCGCTGACGCTCGACCACGTCGAGGAGATGGCGGCCCTTCCGTTCCATCACCGCGATCCGTTCGACCGGATGCTCGTCGCCCAGGCGCGCGTCGAGGATCTCACCCTGGTCACCGGCGACGACAAGCTCGCGGCCTACGATGTGCGCAGGTTTTGGAGCTGAGCCAGGATGAACCGACTCGCTCCCTATCTTCAGGCCGCGCCGCTGGCGCTGGTGTTCCTGCTGTTCTTCATCCTGCCGATCGGCCTGGTGGTGGTCGTCAGTTTTTTCGACTATGAGAGCTATCAGATCCTGATCCCCGACTTTACCTTTCAGAACTACCAGGACGTGTTCTCGTCCAACGTCACTTATCGCACCTATTGGATGACGCTCAAGTTTTGCGTGATCGTCTGGCTGATTACGTTGGTGCTCGGCTTTGCGATCGCGTATTTCCTGGCGTTCCACGTCCGTAGCCTGACCATGCAGATCACCTTGTTCATGCTGTGCACCATTCCATTTTGGACCTCGAACGTGATCCGCATGATCTCCTGGATCCCGCTGCTCGGCCGCAACGGCCTGGTCAACTCGGCGCTGCTCAAGCTCGGAATGATCCAGCAGCCGCAGGAGTGGCTGCTCTATTCCGAGTTCTCGGTGATCCTGGGCTATGTCCATCTCTATACGCTGTTCATGATCGTGCCGATCTTCAACTCGATGATGCGGATCGATCGGGCGGTGATCGAGGCGGCCTACGATTTCGGCGCGTCCGGCTGGCAGACGCTCACCAACGTGATCATCCCGCTCACGAAACCCGGGATCGCGATCGGCTCGATCTTCGTGCTGACGATCGTGATGGGCGACTTCGTGACCGTGAACGTCCTGGGTGGCGGCCAGCTGGCCTCGATCGGCAAGGCGATCTTCACCGAGCTCTCCTACCTGCAGTTCCCGCCGGCGGCGGCCGATTCGATCGTGCTGCTGGCCGTGGTCATCCTGATGATCGTGGGCCTGATGCGGATCGTCGACATCAGGAAGGAGCTCTAGCCATGGGGCGAGCCGCGGCCCAAGAGCTTCTATGCGCTGGCCGCGGTCTTCGGGCTGTTCGTGCTGTTCCTCTATGGTCCGATCGCGACCATCGTCGTGCTGTCGTTCCAGGGACCCGAGGGCGGCCTCGTGTTCCCGATGCGCGGCGTCTCGGTGCACTGGTTTGCGGACCTGTTCCGGCCGCAGTCGATCGGCGACATCTGGGGCTCGTTCGAGCGCTCGCTCAAGCTCGGCCTGATCGTCCTGGTGCTGACCGTCGTCTTCTCGTTCCTGGCCGGGCTCGCGTTCCGGCGCCGTTTCAAGGGCGCGACGCTGCTCTTCTACATCGCGGTCGCGAGCCTGATCATGCCGTCGGTGGTGGTCAGCCTCGGCATTGGTGCTGGCTTCGAATTGCTCGGCATCGAGCGCAACTGGTACTCCTCGGCGCTCGGCGCCCACCTCAGCTGGACCCTGCCGTTCGGCCTGCTGATCATGTTCGCGGTCTTCAACCGCTTCAACCCGGCCTACGAGGAGGCGGCCCGCGACCTCGGCGCGTCGGGCCTGCAGACGGTCAACCACGTCGTGCTGCCGATCGTGCTGCCGAGCCTGGTCGGGGTCGCGCTGTTCGGTTTTACCCTGTCCTACGACGAGCTCGCTCGCACCTCCCAGGCCGCAGGCGCCCTCAACACGCTGCCGCTCGAGCTGCAGGCGATGCAGACCAACGCCACGACGCCGGTGATCTACGCGCTCGGCACGCTGACCACCGGCCTCTCGTTCGCCGTGATCACGCTCTGCCTGCTCAGCGTCCTGTTGATCCAGCGCCGCCGCGCCCGCCACGGCTCCGACGCCGGCAAGGGCGTCTGAAGCCCGCACCCGCGGCCCAAGCGCACGCCGTCACCGTGGCCCAGGGTTCGCGCCCGGCTCCCAGTCGCCGAGGATCTGCTCGAGGGAGTACGGGCACGCCTCGGGCAGCGCGGCGGCGGCGGCCGCCTCACCGTACCGGCCCATCTTGCGGGCCACGTTTCGTCGCGCGCGGCCGTAGATCGCGGCCAGCTCGGCTTCGAGGTCGCGTCGGATCGTCGGGGTCAGCTTGTCCTCGATCTGGCTCCTGAACTCGTCGACCTCGTCGAGCCAGTGCTGGCGCTGCTTCCGCGGCCGGCGACCAGGTCGCGAGCAGGAAGTGCTGGATGATCAGCCGCACGAAGCTGAAGACGGCGTCGCGCTCGCTCTTGCCCAGATCCTGGATCGCCTCGGCGAGGTGCCCGAGGTCGAGCGGCAGGTTCGGGCGCGTCTTCGCGAACCGGCGCAGCTCCTTCGCCTGCGCCTGCGTCCAGGCGAAGAAGTCGGTCTCGTAGAGCTGCTCGGGCCGGGTCGCGCTCATGGTCGGTTTGCGCGCGAGCATGCCGCTCAGTTCGGGCGGCCGGCGGGTCGGCTCTGCGCCAGCAGCTGGCGCAGCACGTAGTGGAGAATCCCGCCGTGGCGGTAGTAGTCGACCTCATCCAGCGTGTCGATCCGGCAGAGCAGGCTGATTTTCTCAGTTCGGCCGTCGGCGCGGGTGATCGTGACCGAGACGTCCTGGCGCGGTTTGATGCCGCCTTCGAGGCCGGCAATGTCGAACAGCTCGCTGCCGTCGAGTGCCAGCGTCTTGCGGGTCATGCCGTCCTTGAAGGTCAGCGGCAGGACGCCCATGCCGACCAGGTTGGAGCGGTGGATGCGCTCGAAGCTCTCGGCGATCACCGCCTTGACGCCGAGCAGCAGCGTGCCCTTGGCTGCCCAGTCGCGGGATGAGCCCGAGCCGTACTCCTTGCCGCCGATCACGACCAGCGGCACGCCGCGCTCCTGATAGACCATCGCGGCATCGAAGATCGACATGACTTCGCCATCCGGCATCAGCTTTGTCCAGCCGCCCTCGGTGCCGGGGGCGACCTCGTTGCGCAGGCGGATGTTGGCGAAGGTGCCGCGCATCATGACCTCGTGGTTGCCGCGGCGCGAGCCGTAGGAGTTGAAGTCCTGCGGCCGGATCTGGCGTTCCATGAAGTAGTCGGCGGCGGGCCCTTTGCGCGCGATGCTGCCGGCCGGCGAGATGTGGTCCGTGGTGATGCTGTCGCCGAGCAGGGCCAGCACGCGGGCGCCGGCGATGTCGTGGATCGGGCCGGGCTCGGGCGCGATGTTCTCGAAATAGGGCGGCAGCCGCACATAGGTGCTGGCGTCCTCCCAGCCGTAGACCTCGCCGCCGGCGCCGCCGATCTTGGCCCAGTGCTCGTCGCCCTTGAAGACGTCGGCGTAGGCGTTCTGGAACATGCCGGCATCGACCCCGGCCTGGATCGTGCGCTGGACGTCGGCCGAGGTCGGCCAGATCTCGCGCAGATAGACCGGCTTGCCGTCGCTGCCGGTGCCGAGCGGCTCCGTGGTGAGATCGACCCGCAGGCTGCCGGCCAGCGCATAGGCGACCACCAGCGGCGGCGAGGCCAGGTAGTTCGCCTTGACCTGCGGATGCACGCGGCCCTCGAAGTTGCGGTTGCCGGAGAGCACCGCCGCCGCGACCAGCTGGTGCTCGTCGACCGCGCGCGCGACCGGTTCCGGGAGCGGGCCCGAGTTGCCGATGCAGGTGGTGCAGCCGTAGCCGACCAGATCGAAGCCGATCGCGCGCAGATCCTCCATCAGCCCGGTTTTTTCCAGATAGTCGGTGACCACCCGGGAACCGGGGGCGAGTGAGGTCTTGACGTAGGGCTTGGGCATCAGGCCGCGCCGCCTGGCGTTGCGCGCGAGCAGGCCGGCGCCGAGCATGACGCCCGGGTTGGAGGTGTTGGTGCAGCTGGTGATCGCGCTGATCACCACGTCGCCGTGGCCGAGGTCGCCCGTCCATGCCCGCGAGCGGCACGCGCTTGGCGGGGTCGCCGCCGGCGCCCATCAGTGCCGGCAGGGCCGCCTCGAAGGCCGCCTTGGCGCCGGTCAGCGCGACCCGGTCCTGGGGCCGCTTGGGACCGGCGAGCGAGGGCACCACGGTCGCGAGATCGAGCTCCAGCATCTCGGTGAACCAGGGCTCCACGCTGTCGCTCGCGCGCCAGAACCCCTGCGCCTTGGCGTAGGCCTCGACCAGCGCGATCCGCTCGGGTGGGCGGCCGGTCAGGCGGAGATACTCGAGCGTCTGGGCGTCGATCGGGAAGATGCCGCAGGTGGCGCCGTACTCGGGCGACATGTTGCCGATCGTGGCGCGGTCGGCGAGCGGCAGATGGTCGAGCCCGGAACCGCAGAACTCGACGAATTTTCCCACTACGCCTTTCGCGCGCAGGGTCTGGGTCACGGTCAGCACGAGGTCGGTCGCGGTGGCGCCCTCGGGCAGCCGGCCGGTGAGCTTGAAGCCCACCACCTCGGGGATGACCATCGAGATCGGCTGGCCGAGCATCGCGGCCTCGGCCTCGATGCCGCCCACCCCCCAGCCGAGCACGCCCAGGCCGTTGACCATGGTGGTGTGGCTGTCGGTGCCGACCAGGGTGTCGGGATAGGCGAGCTGGCGGTTGCCCTCGGGCGAGGTCCAGACCACCTGGGCGAGGTACTCGAGGTTGACCTGGTGGCAGATGCCGGTGCCGGGCGGCACGACCTTGAAGTTGTCGAAGGCGGATGCCCCCCAGCGCAGGAACGCGTAGCGCTCGCCGTTGCGCTGGTACTCGAGCTCGACGTTGCGCTCGAAGGCGCCGGCGCGGGCGAAGGCGTCGACCTGGACCGAGTGGTCGATCACGAGGTCGACCGGGGTCAGCGGGTTGATCTTTTGCGGGTCACCGCCGAGCTCATGCATGGCCTGGCGCATCGCCGCGAGGTCGACCACCGCCGGCACGCCGGTGAAGTCCTGCATCAGGACGCGCGCCGGGCGGAACGCGATCTCCTGGTCCGAGCGGCGCAGGCCCTGCCAGGCGACCAGCGCCTGCAGCTGCTCGGGCGTGACGGTGCGGCCGTCCTCGAAGCGGAGCAGGTTCTCGAACAGCACCTTCAGCGAATAAGGCAGCCGCGCGATCTCGCCGAGCGCGGCACCGGCCGCCTCGAGCGAGAAGTAGTCGTAAGCAGCGCCGCCGACCTGGAGCTGGCGCCGGACGCCCAGGCTGTCGCGACCAGATACGGAGCCGGATGCGGGCATGGTGGCTCTCCTCGATCGCCAGATGGTGCCGCGCCGAGCGGCGGGCTCTACTCCGCCGGATCGGCGGACAGGCGCAGGTTGCGGATCTTGCGCGTGGTCAGCTCCGCGCGCGTGCGCAAGATATGCACGGCCGTGAAGTAGCACAAGAAGGCGGCCCACATCACCAGCAGCGGCACCAGCATGCTCGGGTCGATCGCCGGGCCTCCGGGCCGCAGGATGCTGGACGACTGATGGAGCGTGTTCCACCAATCTACGGAAAACTTGATGATCGGCAGGTTGACCGAGCCGACCAGGCACAAGATCGCGGCCGCGCGGGCGCCCCGGCCCGGGTCGTCGAAGGCCTCATACAGCGCGATGTAGCCGAGATAGAGGAAAAAGAGGATCAGCACCGAGGTCAACCGCGCGTCCCAGACCCAATAGGTGCCCCACATCGGCTTGCCCCAGAGGCTGCCGGTGACGAGCGCGATCGCGGTGAAGGCCGCTCCGATCGGCGCCGCCGCCCGCGCGGCGGTCTCGGCGAGCGGATGGCGCCAGACGATGCCGATCACGCTGGCGACCGCCATCAGCGCGTAGACCATCAGCGCCATCCAGGCGGCCGGCACGTGCACGTACATGATCCGATAGGCCTCGCCCTGCTGGTAGTCGGGCGGCGCCTCGATCAGAGCAAGGTAGAGGCCAAGCAGCATCAGGACGACCGCGGCACCACCGGCCCACGGCAGGACGGCGTCCGCGATCCGCTGATAGCGGAGGGGATTGGCCAGGCGGTGCATCGTCATACCGAAGATATATGGAGGCCAGCGCCAACGGACGAGGCGCGGGCTGCAAGAATTGGTCGCGGCGGGTGCCCGGACGGCCGGCCTGGCGGTAGTGTCTCAGTTTGAAATTTGATGCCTGGCTACGCCATTGACGTCGGGGTTCGCACCCCCCTGCCCGGGCAGGAGGGTGGTGGGTCGCACCTTATTCCTTCCCAAAGACTGCCGCGAGATCAGTCGCTTCAGCTGAGAATGCCTTGCGCAGCGTACTCCCGATCGCGTTCCGAGTGCTTGTGCGGTTTGGAGTGCCTGGCGGGGGGTCCACTGCTTGACATACATCAGCGTGCGACTTGTCATTGCTATTGGCTGTGTCGTATACACTAAAGCAGCGCCGCGCATCCTCGCCGAGGATTTGCCTAATATCTCCACATTTCGCCGCAACTACCTTATAAAAACCGTCACTTCGCTTCTTTTCTTCTTTGTCTTTAGCTATCTTAGTTTCAATCTGCTCTCGAAGCTTGGTCTCGTCGATGTGTTTTTTGCGATTGACTGACATTCCTCGTTTTAAGGCATCTTGCCGAAAATGTACAGGATCAACCTCTTTAGTTCTTATGTTGATCTGGACCGGTGAATAAAGCGTTCTAATAAGAATTTCGTCATCCTCGACTATCCCGGTGAGAAGTCGCTTACTGAACAAGCCTCACATTGCCCCGCGGGGTACTGCTCGCGATAATGTACACACTTGCATGAGCCCTCTCCGTGCTCACGCTCAAGTTTCTTGCAGCCACACGACATCTGCGCAATCGGGGCTGCTAGTGCACTGATGCAATCATGATACAAGACAGGCGAATGTGCGATCCTGGCCCATGGCTCAGATCGTGTGCCGTGGTCTGGCTGAGGATCGTGCTCGTTTGGAGGCGATCGTCGCCGATCGTAACCGCGCCCAGAAGCATGTGCGCGGGCTCAGATCATCCTGGCGTCGGCCGAGCGGCTGAGCGTCGCGGAGGTTGCCAAACGCGCCCGGATCGGTCGCCCGGCGGTCTGGCGCTGGCAGCGGCGGTTCGCCGAGGCCGGGGTCGACGGCTGCTGCGGGATGCCACCCGCAAGCCGGCAAGCCGCGCCTGGACGACGCGACGGTGCAGCGGTGGTCGCCCTGACCTGCGCCGAGGCGCCCGGCGAGGCGACCCACTGGACCGGCCGTGCCATGGCCAGGACCGCCGGGATCTCCTTGCGCTCGGTGCAGCGGATCTGGGGCGCCCACCGGCTGCAGCCCCACCGCATCCGGACCTTCAAGCGCTCCAACGATCCCGAATTTGCCACCAAGCTCGAGGACATCGTCGGCCTGTACGTCGAGCCGCCGGCCCACAGCCTGGTGCTCTCGATCGATGAGAAAAGCCAGATCCAGGCCCTGGACCGGACCCAGCCCGGTCTGCCGATCAACCGGGCAAGGCCGGCACCATGACCCACGACTATATCCGCAACGGCATCACCACCCTGTTCGCCGCGCTCAATGTCCTCGACGGCACGGTGCTCGGCCGTTGCATGCAGCGCCACCGGCACCAGGAGTTCCTGCGCTTCCTCAACGCCATCGAGGCCGCCGTGCCGGCCGGCAAGGTGATCCACGTGATCCTCGACAACTACGGCAGCCACAAACACCCCAAGGTCATGGCCTGGCTGGCACGGCATCCGCGCTGGACCTTCCACTTCACGCCGACCTCGGGCTCCTGGCTGAACGCGGTCGAGACCTTCTTCTCGGCTCTTACCCGGCGCCGCCTCAAGCGGGGCACCTTCCACTCCGTGATCGACTTGCAGGCCGCGATCCACCGCTACATCGCCGAGCACAACGCCGCACCCAAGCCCTTCACCTGGACCAAGACCTCCCCGCAAATCCTCGCTAAGCTAAATCCTCTGAACGCGTCGGTGCACTAGGGAACGATCTTACCCAACACAAGCAACAATTCCGGGTCCCAGTCTTCCGCAATGGGGCACCCGTCTTTTCCTACCGTGACCGGCTGGCCTGCGGCAGGAGTGCATTCAGCGTGGTATGAGTACCCGCCGTCTCCATAGAAGCTGACTTCGGCAAGCCCCTCGCTGGGGTGCCAGTACAGCCCGACTTCACCATCCGGCCCGAGTTGAGGGTAGGGAAGGCGAACGTCGTCCGGCCGCTTGTCGAGAAAGAGGAAGACATCCGTTATCGCGTCCAGAGACGCTGGGACGCCGTCATAGCCGTCCCAACCGTGTGGCAGAGCCATGTACGACTGCAGCTCTGCCTGCAACTTGTCCCTGGGAGAAGGCCTCTGTTCCGGCTCGATCTTGGATGCCGGATCTGTCGGAGGCAGCGAGCAGGGGAACGGCACAATTGTTGCCGTTTCACCGGATCGCGCCCGACTGGGCTCCGCTACTTTGCCGACGCCCTTGTCTAGGCGCGCCGCCCGCGTAGGTGCCCATTCGGAGCGACGCCAATCGCCAGACTGTGTCGATGCGGTCTCAGCCTGCAACATCTAGCCCTCACTCAGGCCTGGGCAACGCGATCCTCTCGCACATCTCGTCATTGATCAAGCGCGCCATCAGCCAGTTGTTCCGCGCATGCATCTCATTCATGTAGCGATCGAGGAGCCCTTCGCCATCTTCCCCGGCGCCGAGCATCTCCTCCTCCGTTGTGATAGGGGTGCCCTGGCTCCCTGCCCGTTCCACGCCGTGGATAGCCCTATGGCCTAGCCGCACCTCGACGACCACCCCCCAACCGGCATCTGCGTCCACCCCCAGCCTCTCAGGAAGGACGGCTTGCACATCAGCGGTACTCAATAGCTGATGGTTGCCGTTTGGGTACTCGAAATACCCATGGTTGCTGTGCCATAGTTCTGGAGCATCGAACACGTTAGGGGCGAGGAATTCACTCCCCGAGCGAAAGATCGTGTCTGCTCGAAACGCGCTCAGATCCCCTTCCCACACGAACCGATTTTGGTATTGGAGGTGAAATGTAGTCGCGATCCCTCGTTGCATCAGGATCGGCAACATAAACGCGAATATGAAGCGCACTTCGACCCAAGTCTTGTGCCAGAGTTCATATTCTGAACGCGTAATGGTTAGTGTTTTGTCATTTAGGACGATCGAGCGTTCAACCGTGCCATCAGGCATCAAACTGTCGAAGTTAAATCCCCCACAACCGGCTGGCCAACCACGGTACGTTCGTGCTCGGTTTCTAGAGCATCAACCGGGATGCGTAGCGCCCGGCTCTCTTGCCGTCGTGGGTATCTGTCCTTGAGCTTGGGGTGTAACGCAAGCAATTCTCTGACCGTCGCGGGTGGCGGGGGCGCGGCGAACTCAACGGCAAAGGACGCCTGCACGATCGCGTGGCCGTCCTTATGCCACTGCCTCGCAATCGCCATTTCGCTTGCCACTTCACACCCTCGCGTCCGCGTCCGCGACCCACGCAGGGCTTTCTACCACGGAAGCCGAGCGCTGAGCAACGCGCGTTGCAGGCATACCACCTCGTGGGTTAAACGGAAGCGCTGGGTACACAAGGCGAGCCCCGGATACCTCACGACCTTGACCCATGCTTGGCGCTTAGCATATGGGAATCGGCCGCCGGGTGCGAACCCGGCGTCAAGGGCGATAGATTTCAAACTGAGACACGGTCGGGCCGGCACTAGCCTTGCCAGGCGACGCCGGCTATAGCTAGTGGGAGCAGGCGGCGCCCGGGAGGCGAATTCGGTGTCCGACGCGGTCGCGCGCACCGCATGGCGTTCAGGGCCGGGCCCCATCGGGGGCGC
The DNA here is from genome assembly GCA_963757395.1 of uncultured Alphaproteobacteria bacterium. GTDB lineage: Bacteria > Pseudomonadota > Alphaproteobacteria > Geminicoccales > Geminicoccaceae > DATAOG01. Next base: position 305,158 of record CAVWRK010000010.1, on the reverse strand, counting down.
CGGAGCGCTTGGGCGTGCTGCGGTCGAGCTTGGGTCGGACCGAGCGAGGGTCGCGTCTTGACCATGCAGCTACCCGATGTGGCGCAGGCCGACACCACCGCCAAGCTGCTGCTGCACAATGCCGCCCGCTTCGGTGGCGAGGTCGCGTTGCGCGAGAAGGAATTCGGCATCTGGCACGTCTACAGCTGGGCCGATTCCAAACAGAAGGTCGAGGAGCTGGCGCTCGGGCTGCTGGCGCTCGGGGTCGCGCGCGGCGACGTGGTCGGGATCATCGGCCGCAACCGGCCGCACTGGCTCTGGGCCGAGCTCGCGGCGCAGAGCGTGGGCGCGATGTCGCTCGGCATCTACGAGGACGCGCTCGGCAAGGAGGTCCAGTATCTGCTCGACTACGCCGAGGCCAAGGTCGCCTTTGCCGAGGACGAGGAGCAGGTCGACAAGCTCCTGGAGATCGCGGGCGAGCTGCCCGAGCTGCGGTGGATCGTCTACAACGACGGCCGCGGCCTGCGCAAATACGCCGACCCCCGGCTGCTCTCGCGGGCGCAGCTGATCGAGCGCGGCAAGGGCCAGGGCGCCGGCCGCTTCGAGCAGGTGGTGGCCGCAGGTCGGGGCGACGAGGTCGCGGTCTTGTGCACGACCTCGGGCACGACCGCGCACCCCAAGCTCGCGATGCTCCAGCACCGGCCGTTGCTCGACCATGTCTGCGCCTATCTGCGCGCCGAGCCGCGCGAGCCGACCGACGAGTACGTGTCGATCCTGCCGCTGCCCTGGATCGTCGAGCAGGTCTATGTCGCGCTGATGCCGCTCCTGTCGCGCATCCGGGTCAACTTCCCGGAGGACGACAGCACGGTGATCAGCGATCTGCGCGAGATCGGGCCCACGCATGTGCTGTTCGCGCCGCGGGTCTGGGAGCAGATCTCGGCCGACGTGCACGCCCGCCTGCTCGATGCCAACCGGCTGAACCAGGCGGTCTTCCGGTGGGCCGTCAAGGCCGGCCTGAAGGCGCTCGATGGCGGCCGCCGCTCCTGGCTCGCGGACCGGGTGCTGTTCGACACGCTGCGCGACCGGCTCGGCCTCTCGCGGGTCAAGTCGGCGGCGACCGGCGGCTCGGCGCTCGGCCCCGATACTTTCCGATTTTTCCTCGCGATGGGGGTGCCGCTGCGCCAGCTCTACGGCCAGACCGAGGCGGCCGGCGCCTACACGATCCAGACCGGCGGCGAGCTCGACTTCGACAGCTCGGGGCTGCCCTTCGACGAGACCGAGATCCAGATTCACGAGCCCGATGCGACCGGGCTCGGCGAGGTCCGGGTGCGCCACCTCGGCATGTTCAAGGGCTATTTCAAGCAGCCCGACGAGACCACGCAGACGATGACCGAGGACGGCTGGCTCGCGACCGGCGATGCCGGCTATCTCGACGACCAGGGCCGGCTGGTGGTGGTCGACCGGCTGCGCGACATCGCGACCACCGCGGCCGGGCGTCCGCTTCTCGCCCCAGTTCATCGAGAACAAGCTCAAGTTCTCGCCCTACATCGGCGAGTGCGTGGTCCTCGGCAACGACCGGCCGGCGGTGACCGCGATCTTGTGCATGCGCTATGCGATGGTCGCGAGATGGGCCGAGGGCCAGGGGCTGGCGTTCACGACCTACACCCATCTCGCGGCCCGGCCCGAGGTCTACCAGCTGATCGCCAGGGAGGTCGAGAAGGTCAACGCCAGCCTGCCGCCGGCCCAGCGGATCAGCCGGTTTCTGATGCTCTACAAGGAGCTGGACGCGGACGATGGCGAGCTCACCCGGACGCGCAAGCTGCGCCGCGGCGTGATCGATCAGCGCTACCGGACGCTGATCGACGCCCTCTATTCGGGCCAGCGCAAGGTCGCGGTCGAGACCGAGGTGACCTTCGAGGACGGCCGGACCGGCAGGATCGCCGCCGAGATGGCGATCCACGACGCGGCGCCCGAGGCCCTCCTGATCCAGCAGGCCGCCGAGTAAGCGGGCGCCATGGCCGCGCTCGTCGAGCCGACCGCGCGCGCCGGCAGGGCGCGTCAGCTCGATCGGGTCCTGCTCGAGGTCAGCGGCATCACGCTTCGCTTCGGCGGGGTCACGGCGCTGACCGACGTCAGCTTCGATATCCGCGAGCGCGAGATCCGCGCGATCATCGGCCCGAACGGCGCCGGCAAGTCGTCGATGCTGAACGTGATCAACGGCTTCTACCAGGCCCAGGAGGGCACGATCACCTATAAGGGCCGGACGTATCGGCACATGCGCCCGCACGAGGCGGCGGTCCAGGGCATCGGCCGGACCTTCCAGAACATCGCGCTGTTCCGGGGCATGAGCACGCTCGACAACCTGATGACCGGCCGCATCCTGAAGATGCGCGCGACCTTCCTCGAGCAGGCGATCTACCTCGGCCGCGCCAAGCGCGAGGAGCTGGAGCATCGCGCATTCGTCGAGCAGATCATCGACTTCCTCGAGATCCAGGCGATCCGCAACACGCCGGTCGGCCAGCTGCCCTATGGCCTGCAGAAGCGGGTCGAGCTCGGCCGGGCGCTGGCGATGCAGCCGGAGCTGTTGCTGCTGGACGAGCCGATGGCCGGCATGAACCTCGAGGAGAAGGAGGACATGTGCCGCTTCGTGCTCGACGTCAACGAGGAGTTCGGCACGACGATCGCGCTGATCGAGCACGACATGAGCGTGGTCATGGACATCTCGGACCGGGTCGTGGTGCTCGACTACGGCAAGCTGCTCGCCGACGGCACTCCCGACCAGGTGCGCAACGACCCGGCGGTGATCGAGGCCTATCTCGGGGTCACCCATGACTGAGGCGCTGACCCGGGCTAAGCCGCAGATCGACGATCCGGAGGGGCTCGACCGGTTGGTCAAGCAGATCGTCGCCAAGGTCGATCCGGTCGCGATCTACCTGTTCGGCTCGCGCGCCCGCGGCGATGCCGACGAGGACAGCGACTACGATCTCATGATCGTAATTCCCGACGAGCGGATGACCCGGCAGATTTGGGACGACCTGCGGGAGGCGAGGCGCGACACCGATCTGACTGCCGAGCTGATTCCGGCCGGGCCGGCGGCTTTGCCGACGGCGGCACGAGGTTGGAACGCTTTCCTTCGAGGTGAGCAATGATGGTGTCAGGCTATACCCGAGTGGCCGGCGACACATCTGGATCGAACTTCGCCCGCGCCAGTCGATCATGCGTCCATGAACCAGCAGGTCGTCGCCAGCTGGCTAAGGAACGGTCGAGCGGGATCTCAGAATGGCTCGCCTTGCTTGTGAACCGACGATCCCATGCCGGACCAGGCTGCCTACCATGTTCAGCAGGCGGCCGAGAAGCTGACCAAGGCGGCCCTGGTCGCCCATGAGATCCGTCCACGCAAGGGCCACGTGATCAAGGCATCGGCGACACGCGTTGCCAGAGGCGTTCGTCGGCCTCGAGCACGGTTCCTCGAACTGGACAGGTTCTCCGACGACGTGTGGGCGCATCGCTACCCCGAGGAGGCATCTCGAGCCGGCCGCCCACCGCCCGAACCTTCCGTGGTCGAAGCGCGCGCCTGGGCCGACGAGGTGAATGCCTTGAAGAGTCGACTTCGAGCGCTGGCTCGTGGAGCGGGAGGCGGCGTCGTGAGCACCTTGAGCGCGGTCTTCGTCGATCCGTTCGTGAGCATCGCGAGCGCGCCTCTGTTCTTCGTCGAGGTGGTGATCGGCGGCCTGATGGCCGGCGTCATGTACTCGCTGGTGGCGCTCGGTTTCGTTTTGATCTTCAAGGCGTCGGGCGTGTTCAACTTCGCCCAGGGCGCCATGGTGCTGTTCGCGGCGCTGTGCTTTGCCGGCCTGATCGACGACGTCGGCCTCAACCCCTGGCTCGCCTTCGCCCTCACCATCGCCATCATGATCGGGACCGCCGGCCTGATCGAGCGGATCGTGCTGCGGCCCCTGGTCAACCAGGCGCCGATCAGCCTGTTCATGGCGACCATCGGCATCACCTTCTTCCTGGAAGGCTTCAGCCAGGCGATCTGGGGCAGCCAGGTGCGCGTGCTCGACCTCGGCATCCCCCAGCAGCCCTGGATCGTCGGCGGCATCTACATCAACCAGTTCGACGTGTTCGCCGCGGTCACCTGCGGCGCCCTGGTCGCAGGCCTCGCGCTGTTCTTCCAGTACACCGCGATCGGGCGGGCGCTGCGCGCGGTCGCCGACGACCACCAGGCGGCGATGAGCGTCGGCATCCCGCTCAAGGTGATCTGGACCATCGTCTGGTCGGTCGCCGGCATCGTGGCCCTGGTCGCCGGCATCATGTGGGGCACCAAGCTCGGCGTGCAGCCCTCGATCGCGCTGGTCGCGCTCAAGGCGTTGCCGGTCCTGATCCTGGGCGGCTTCACCTCGGTGCCGGGCGCCATCGTCGGCGGCCTGATCATCGGCGCCGGCGAGAAGATCGCCGAGGTCTTCTGGGGCGATGCCTTCGGCGGCGCGATCGAGGACTGGTTCGCCTACATGCTGGCGATGATGTTCCTCCTGTTCCGGCCGCAGGGCCTGTTCGGCGAGCGGATCATCGAGCGCGTCTGAGGAAGGAGCGCGAGGTCAAAGCCATGCTCTACCGTGAGACCGGCCAGTTCAGGACCAGCTACGCCGCCGATCGGGCGATCCTGCCGATCCGCCAGGACCGGATCGGGCTCGCGGCGATCCTCTTGCTCGCCTTCGTGGTCGTGCCGCTGGTCGCCGACCGCTACTGGCTCGACACGATCATGCTGCCGTTCCTGGTGTTCTCGATCGCAGCGCTCGGGCTCAACATCCTGACCGGCTACGCGGGCCAATTGTCGCTCGGCACCGGCGGCTTCATGGCCTGCGGCGCGTTCGCCGCCTTCAAGCTCGCGACCGCCTTTCCGGGTCTCAACATCGTCCTGGTGTTCGCGCTGGCCGGGCTGATCACCGCCGGCGTCGGCCTGCTGTTCGGCCTGCCGAGCCTGCGCATCAAGGGCTTCTATCTCGCGGTCGCGACGCTCGCCGCCCAGTTCTTCCTGGTCTGGCTGTTCAACAAGCTGCCCTGGTTCACCAACTACAGCGCTTCGGGCGTGATCAGCGCGCCGCCGCGCGCGGTCTTCGGCCAGGTCTTCGTGACCGGCGCCGAATCCAGCACCGAGGCCAAGTATCTGTTCACGCTGACGACCGTCAGCCTGCTGGCGCTCGCCGCCAAGAACCTGACCCGGTGCAAGATCGGGCGCTCCTGGATGGCGATCCGCGATATGGACATCGCCGCCGAGATCATCGGCATCCGGCCGCTGACCGCCAAGCTGTCGGCGTTCGCGATCAGCTCGTTCTACATCGGCATCGCGGGTGCCATGTGGGCGTTCATCTACACCAGCGCGGTCGAGGCGCTGGCGTTCCAGATCGACCGCTCGTTCCAGATCCTGTTCATGATCATCATCGGCGGGCTGGGCAGCATCCTCGGCTCGTTCCTCGGCGCCGCCTTCATCGTCCTGCTGCCGATCCTGCTCAGCAACACGCCCCGCCTGCTCGGCATTCGGATGCCGACCGATCTGATCACCAATCTCGAGTTCATGATCTTCGGCGGCCTGATCATCTTCTTCCTGATCGTCGAGCCCCACGGCCTCGCCCGGCTCTGGCAGATCGCCAAGGAGAAGCTGCGCCGCTGGCCGTTTCCCTATTAGGATTGCCGACCAAACTGAATGTCCCTGCAAGGTCTGATGCGCTATCCGCGGCTGGCCCGGGAGCAATGGCTGCCGGCCGAGACGATCCGGCGCCGCCGCTGGCAGCGGCTGCAGATCATGCTCGCGCACGCGTTCGCGAACTCGCCATTCTATCGCCGCCGCTTTCGCGACCTCGGCATCACGCCCGCGGACATCCGCTCGGCCGACGACTTCGCCCGGATCCCGGTCACGACCCGCGAGGACCTGCGCGAGGCCGAGAATCTGATCGCCCGCGGTTTCGGGAAGGCGCGCCTCAAGCGGTCGCTGAGCTCGGGCGCGTCCGGCCGGCGGACCAGTTCCTACACCCGGCCTTCGGTGAGAGGGCACGACGGTCTCGACCTGGCACGGGGTGCAGGTGGTCGTCGAGGCGACGCCGTTCCTCGAGCCGCCACCTGGGGTCAAACTGGCGAGCGCCGCGTCCTGACCCGCCGACGAGCGCGAGCGTCAGAGTTGGCTGAACGCCGCCGAACGTGATAGTGTCGTGGCCAAGGGAGCGGGCGAGAGGGCGCTCGCCGGTCGAACAATGCCGAATCACAAACCAAGGGGGCTGACGATGGACCTCAGGACAACCGTGCTGGCTGGCTTGGTCGCGTCGATCGGACTGTCGGGCGGGCTGGCGACCGCGGCGCTGGCCGGCGGCGAGCAGTTCATCCCGCTGCTGATCTACCGCACCGGACCCTATGCGCCGAACGGCATCCCGATCGCCAACGGCATGAACGACTACTTCAATCTGGTCAACCAGCGCGACGGCGGTGTCGGTGGCGTCAAGCTCACCTGGGAGGAATGCGAGACCGCCTACAACAACGACCGCGGCGTCGAGTGCTACGAGCGTCTCAAGGACCACCCGCCGACCGGTGCGTCCGTGATCAACCCGTACAGCACCGGCATCACCTATGCGCTGATCGAGCGCGCCACCGCCGACAAGATCCCGATCCTGTCGATGGGCTATGGCCGCACCGACGCCGCCGACGGCCGGATCTTCCCCTACGTCTTCAACCTGCCCATGACCTACTGGAGCCAGGCGTCTGCGCTGATCGAGTACATCGGCGCCCAGGAAGGCGGCATGGACAAGCTCAAGGGCAAGAAGATCGCGCTGGTCTACCATGACAGCGCCTACGGCAAGGAGCCGATCCCGACCCTCAAGGTCCTGGCCGACAAGTACGGCTACGAGTTCAGCGAGTTTCCGGTCGCCCATCCCGGGCTCGAGCAGAAGGCGACCTGGCTGAAGATCGGCCGCCAGCTGCACCCGGACTGGGTCTTGATGTGGGGCTGGGGGGTGATGAACTCGACCGCGATCAAGGAAGCGGCCGCGGTCGGCTATCCGATGGACCACTTCATCGGCGTCTGGTGGTCGGGCGCCGAGCCCGACGTCGAGCCCGCGGGCGAGGCGGCCAAGGGCTACAAGAGCGCCACCTTCAACGCCTCGGGCACCGACTTCCCGGTGTTCGACGACATCTTCAAATACGTCTACGACAAGGGCCTCGGCAAGGGTGAGCGCGACAAGGTCGGCGAGGTCCTGTACAACCGCGGCGTCATCAACGCGATGATCGTGGTCGAGGCGATCCGCACCGCCCAGGGCATCCATGGCCAAAAGCCGTTGACCGGCGAGGAGGTGCGCGACGGCCTCGAGCACCTCAACATCACCGCGGACCGTCTCGCCGAGCTCGGCATGACCGGCCTCACCCCGCCGATCGAGGACAGCTGTGCCGACCACGAGGGCGACCACGCGGTCCGCATCCAGCAGTGGGACGGCGAGAAGTGGTCGTTCGTCAGCGACTGGATCAAGCCGATGCGGGACGTGGTCCGGCCGATGATCGAGGCGAGCGCGGAGGCCTACGCCAAGGAGCACGGCATCACGCCGCGCGACTGCTCGAGCTGAGCGCGGCGCGTGCGCCGATCGTGAGCGCGACCGCGCTGGCGGAGACGGCCCTGCGGCCCGGGCCGGAAGCGGCCCGGGCCCTGCTCGTCGTCAACAACATCGAGGTCGTCTACGACCACGTGATCCTGGTGCTGCGGGGCGTCTCGCTGACCGTTCCCGAGGGTGGCGTGGTCGCCCTGCTCGGCGCCAACGGCGCCGGCAAGACCACGACCCTGAAGGCGATCTCCAACCTGCTCCGGGTCGAGCGCGGCGAGGTCACCAAGGGCACGATCGAGCTCGCCGGCCAGAACGTCGCGGCGCTGTCGCCGACCGAGCTGGTGCGCCGCGGCGTGGTCCAGGTGATGGAGGGCCGCCACTGCTTCGAGCATCTGACGGTCGAGGACAACCTGTTGACCGGCGCCTACACCCGGACCGACGGCCGGGCCAGGGTCGCCAGCGATCTCGAGCTGGTCTACGGCTATTTCCCGGCCCTCAGGGAGCGCCGGCACGCGCAGGCCGGCTATACCTCGGGCGGCGAGCAGCAGATGATCGCGATCGGCCGGGCGCTGCTGGCCCGGCCCAAGATGATCCTGCTCGACGAGCCGTCGATGGGCCTGGCGCCGCAGCTGGTCGAGGAGATCTTCGAGATCGTGGCCCGGCTCAACGCCGAGGCCGGGGTCACTTTCCTGCTGGCCGAGCAGAACACCAACGTCGCGTTGCGCTACGCCCGCTACGGCTACATTCTGGAGAGCGGGCGGGTGGTGCTCGACGGCGACGCGGCGGCTCTGCGCAGCAACGAGGACGTCAAAGAATTCTACCTCGGCCTGTCCTCGGGCGGGCGCAAGAGCTTCCGCGACATCAAGAGCTACAAGCGCCGCAAGCGATGGCTTTAGGACGTTGACGATGATCGGCAGCCATCCCCAGGCCAGTCTGGCCCAGCGTACCGGCCTGGCGCTCACCGAGGCGCTGCGCCACGACAGCCCGAGCGAGCCCCTGCTCGACGACGGTCGGATCCGCCGGATCAGCGACCTTTTGATCGATGGCATCGCCGACCATCAGCTGCCGGATTCGATCGATCGGACCCGGCTGAAGTCGGCTCATTCGGCAGCCGCGCTGGCGATCAACAGCTTCTTGCCCTGGCGGCGGGCGACCGACCAGCTGCCGCTCGCGGGCTGGGTCGGGTTCGACGCCGTGCAGTTCGAGGTTCGCTGCCCGACCGGCCTGCGCGGCACGCCGCCGCATCTCGACCTGCTGGCGCTGCGCGAGGGCGTGGCGGTCGCGGTCACGGTCCGCTGCATCGAATATCTCAGCCGGCGCAAGTCCGCGGTCGCGCCGTCCTACGACCGGCTGCTGGCGGCGACGCCCGCTCTCGAGCTCTGGCAGCGGCTGCTGCAGGAGCTGCGCGCCAAGCCGACCATGTACCGGTACGTCGACCTCGGCGGTCTGATCAAATACGCGCTGGCCCTCGGTCGGACCTTCCCGGACCGGTTGACCACGCTGCTCTATCTGTTCTGGGAGCCCTTGAATGCCGATCAGTTCGACGAGTTTCGCCGGCATCGCGCCGAGCTCGCGGCGCTCGGCGAGGCGGTGCAGGGCGCGCGCGTGGTGCTTCAGGCCAAGAGCTTCGAGGCCCTCTGTCGCGAATGGGCCGAGCGTCGCCAGCCGGCCTGGCTGGCCGGCCACGTGGCGCGCCTGCGCGCCCGCTATGGCGTCACGATCGCGACCAGCAGAGTATTTTGAGCCCAACCGGCCACGGCCGGCATTAGAGAGGTGGAGACATGATCGAGACTGGTGGGGTCTATTACGATCCGCTCGAGACGCGCGACCCGGCGCAACGCGATGCCGAGATGCTGTTGGCGCTGACCGGCCTCCTGCGTCATGCCCTCGAGAGCGCGCCCGGGCTCGCCGCCCATCTCGCCGGCATTGATCCGGACCGGATCACCAGCTTCGGCGCGCTCGCCGCGCTGCCGCCGCTGCGCAAGGACGAGCTCCGCCGCCTGCAGCGCGCGGGCTCGCCGTTCGGCGGCCTGAATGCCACGCCGCTCGAGCAGCTGGCCAAGGTGTTCATGTCGCCGGGGCCGATTTTCGAACCCGAGGGCGCCCGGCCCGATTACTGGCGCTTCGCCCGCGCGCTGCACGCGGCCGGCTTGCGCCGGGGCGATCTGGTCCACAACACCTTCGCCTATCACCTGACCCCGGCCGGCTCGATCATCGAGAGCGCGGCCCGTGCGCTCGGCTGCCCGGTGATCCCGGCGGGTACCGGCCAGACCGAGCAGCAGCTCAAGGTGATCCAGCAGCTGCGCCCGGTGGCCTACGCCGGCACGCCGTCGTTCCTCAAGGTTCTGCTCGAGCGCGGCCGCGCCGACGGCATCGATCTGAGCTGCCTGAGCAAGGCCGTGGTCTCCGGTGAGGCCCTGACGAGGGCGCTTGCCGAGGAGCTTCGCGATCGGGCCGGGATCGATGCCTACCAGAGCTACGGCACCGCCGATCTCGGTCTGGTCGCCTACGAGACCCCGGCCCGCGAGGGGCTGGTCGTGGACGAGGGCGTGCTGGTCGAGATCGTGCGCCCGGGGACCGGCGATCCGGTGCCGGCGGGGGAGGTCGGCGAGCTCCTGGTGACCACCTTCAACGCCGACTATCCGCTGATCCGGTTCGCCACCGGCGATCTCTCGGCGTTGATGCCCGGCCCGAGCCCCTGCGGCCGGACCAACCGCCGCCTGCGCGGCTGGCTCGGCCGCGCCGACCAGACGACCAAGGTCAAGGGCCTGTTCGTCTACCCGAGCCAGATCGCCGAGGTCACCCGGCGCCATCCGGAGGTCGGGCGGGCGCGGCTGGTGGTCGAGCGGCCAAAGAGCCTCGATCGAATGACCCTGAAGTGCGAGGTGGCGGCGCCGGCCGAGGGTCTGGCGGCGGCGATCGAGACCAGCCTGCGCGCGGTCACCGGCCTGCGCGGCGAAATCGAGCTGGTCGCCGCGGGCACGCTCGCCAACGACGGCAAGGTGATCGACGATCGCCGCGAGCTGAGCTGAGGCGCCGCCCGGGCCGCCGCCGTCGATCCGCCGCCTTGTTCCCCGCCCCCACCTTGACCGCTGGCTCGTTCACCGCCGAGGAGCTGGCGTGCGTGCGTGGCGGCCGGCGCGTGTTCGCCGGCCTGTCGTTCGCGCTGGCTCCGGGTGACGTCCTGGTGCTGCGCGGCCCGAACGGCAGCGGCAAGTCGAGCCTGCTGCGCGTGCTCGCGGGCTTCCTGGCCCCGGCCGCCGGCCGGCTCGCGTGGGCCGGGGCCGGGGTCGCGGACGACCTCGCGGCCCATCGCGCGCGGCTGCACTACGTCGGCCATGTTGACGCCGTGAAGAGCCTGCTGACCGTGCGCGAGAATCTGGCGTTTGCGGCCGCGCTCGGCGGCGCGCCGGCGGACGGGCTCGGGGTCGCGCTTGGGGGCTTCGATCTCGAAGCTCTGGCCGACGTCCCGGCCCGTCATCTCTCGGCCGGGCAGAAGCGGCGCCTGGCGCTCGCGCGCCTGCTCGCGGGCGCGCGGCCGCTCTGGCTGTTGGACGAGCCGGGGGTCGGGCTGGATGCCGCCAACCGGGCACGCCTCGAGCAGGCGCTGGCCGCGCACCGGGCCGCGGGCGGTCTCGCGGTGCTCGCGACCCATGGCGACGTCGCGGTCGAGGACGCGCTGCTGCTCGAGCTCGAGCCGTGATCCGGGCGTTCGCCGCCCTGGTCCGGCGCGATCTCCGGCTCGGGCTCCGGCGTGGCGCCGACAGTTTGCAGCCGGCCCTGTTCTTCGTGCTGGCGCTGGCCCTGTTCCCCCTCGGGGTCGGGCCGGCCCCCGAGATCCTGGCGCGGATCGGGGTCGGGGTGATCTGGGTGCTGGCGCTGCTCGCGGTCATGCTGAGCCTGGATCGGCTCTACCAGGCCGATGCCGAGGACGGCTCGCTCGACCTGCTGGCGCTCGGCACGCTGCCGCTGGAGCTGGTGGCGCTGGCCAAATGCCTGGCCCACTGGCTGACCAGCGGCCTCGTGCTGGTCCTGGTCTCGCCGCTGCTCGCGGTCCTGATGCAGCTGCCGGGCAAGGCCCAAGGCGTGCTCGCGCTCGCCCTTCTGCTCGGCACCCCGACCCTGACGCTGGTCGGCAGCATCGGCGCGGCGCTCCTGATCGGTGCCAGGCGGGGCAGCGTGCTGCTGGCGCTGCTGGTGCTGCCGCTCTACATCCCGGTGCTGATCTTCGGGGTCAGCGCGGTCGAGGGCGAGGTCATGGGTCTCGGCGGCCGGCCGCAGCTCCTGATCCAGGGCGCCATGCTGCTCGCCGCCCTCGCGCTCGCCCCGATCGCCTCCGCCGCCGCGCTCCGCCTGGCGCTGGAGTAGCGGCACTTTCCCTGATGCCGGCGCCGGAAGACGGAGCGATTGCTCAAATCCTCCAGCAGGGGTAAATTACCCATGTCAAAGACCCGGAGGAGCGTAATGAGGCCCGACCTCTATGATGCCGGCGCGCGGCGACGCACCGTGAGCCTGACCCTGAATGCCGATCTTTGCGCCAAAGCCAAGGACGCCGGGATCAACCTGTCGAGGATCGCCGAGGAGGCGCTGGCGGCGGCGTTGCGGCTGCGCATGGCCGAACGGATGAGGACCGAGATCCAGCGCGACCTCGCCGCCCACGACGCGTTCGTCGAGCAGCACGGCTCGTTCGCCCAGATGGTCCGCGAGCACTACGCCGCCGATGACGAACCGTCAGTTTGACGTTTTCGACAACCCGGTCGCAAGAGCCCGGCGCGCTCTGCCGTTCGTCATGATCCTGCAATCGGATCTTGCCGACACCGCGCATGATCGGGTGGTGGCGCCGCTCGCCCCGAAAGCCGCCATGCCGCCCTTCGCCGGCCGACTCCTGCCGGTCGTCACCGTGGTGGGGAACGGCTACGCCCTGCTCGTCCCGTCCCTGACCACCATGCCGGTCGCCGATCTGCGCCACGCGCTCGTCAACCTGGCGGGCGATCGCGACCGTATCATGGCCGCCCTCGACTACCTCTTCATCGGCTTCTAGGGATGGCACGCTCGAGTTCTTCGAAGGTGCTCAGCGCTGGCTGACCTGTCGCCCGTCCGGACGGAGTCCCGTAGATCCTCGGACATGGCCCCCCGACTCGGACAGATCACGGTGCAGCTGCGGTCCGCGGTGTCGTCCATGTCTCGCAGACCTGAACCAGGGCCGCGAGCTCGGCGCTCGCGCGCCAGATCAGCGGCGGGTCGCGACGATGATAGCCGTGGGTCAGGACGTTGCGCAGGCCGATCCAGCCGCGCCAGTCGACCTCGGGATGCGCCGCGACGATCGTTGCCGGCGGCGGCCCGCTCGCGTCAGCGCCACCGCCAACGAGCTGTCGGCACGCCTCACCGATGGCGACCAGCGCGAACGAGATGGCCGCGGCGAACGGGTTGATGCCGTCATCGAAGCGCTGGACGAAGGCCGCCTCGTCCAGGTCCCGGACGACATCGAGGATGAGACGGCCATGCCTTGCGATGTCGGCGACGAGCTGGTCCTCCGGCCTCACGCGAACACCGCCACGGCTTCGCCGTCGGCGCGACGCCGCACGTCGTCCGGCAGCGAGCGGCGGGCGGTGAAATCGACCCGGCGGGCGAGGATCTCCTGCAGACGGTCGAGCACGTGCCCCCAGCGAACGATGTTCCAGCGTGCCTCGTCCGCCAGGTCCGCGAACAGGTCGACGTCGCTCCAGGGGCGTGCCTCGCCACGCGCCACCGAGCCATAGACGTAGAGCTGCTTGATGCCCAGTCGCCCGAGCTCGTCCTCGTGCTGGCGAAGACACCGGATGACGCCGGCGAGGGTCGGCACCCCGCCGTCGCTCGCGAGCGCGCGGCGGCAGATGTCGTCCAGCACCGCCTGCATGCTGCGGCCCTGCCGGCGCGCCAGCTGGCGCAGCGCCTCGCGCACTTCGGCCGAGCTGCGAAACGCGATCTGGGTAGCGGCCATTCCACGCGTCTTCGAAGTTGGTATCCTGCTAGCTATGTTAGCGCGCGTCGTCTCTGCCAGCAACCACCGCCCCGCGCCGGAACGGGTACGCGCGCCGATCGCTCCAGGGCGGAGCCGCCATACAGGCTTTGTTAAGCGCGGGGGGCGGACACTTGGCCTCTCGGACATCATCCTGGCACGGGCGGCACGTCATCATGCACAGCTCTCGGCGGCGGCCCCCTCTCAGCCCGCGCGCGCTCAGGCTCTTCGGCAGCCCGGCGGCACGGAGCGAGTTCCTGACCGTGCTCATGCTGGTCGCCGGCACGGCGGTGATCGCGGCTCTCGTCGACATCCCCGGGCCGCTCGCCCGCTGGTCGACGCATACGTGGGGTTGGCTGCTCGGTGAGCTCTGGGCGCTGCCGGTGGTGATGTCGATCGCGTTCGGCATCCTCGCGATCCGGCGCATGCACGAGCTCGGCGCCGAGGTGGCCCGCCGGCGGGCGGCCGAAGACCGGCTGGCCGAGAGCGCCAGCCCGGCCGCAACGAAGGTCGCCGAACCGGCGCCGGACGGCCAGGCCGGCAGGTCGTCGTCGGAATGGTCCTGGGAGATCGATGCCGATCAGCAGCTGACGATGGTGTCGGAGCAGGCGCCGGAGGCGCTCCTCGAGCTGGCGCGGGCGCGGGCGCCCTGGCGGTCGGGCGGCCCGCTGGTCGATGACGAGGCCTGGGTGCGCCACCGTGCCGATCTGGTCCGCGGCCGCGCCTTCCAGGCGTTCGAATTCCGGATCACCGATGGCAGCGGCGAGCAGCGACACCTGCAGATCAGCGGCTGGCCGGTCCACGACCGGGCGGGCCGGCTGACCGGCTTCCGCGGCATCGGCACCGACGTCACCCGCGCGGCGGTTGCGGAGGCGCAGGCCCGCCATCTGGCGGCGCACGATCCGATGACCGGCCTGCCGCATCGGGGCGAGCTCCACGAGCGTCTCAGCCAGGCGCTGGCGCGCGCTCGACATGGCGAGCGGGCGGCCTTGCTGTGCCTCAACCTGGATCGGTTCAGCGAGGTCAACGACACGATCGGCCCGGTGGTCGGCGATCAGCTGATCCGGGCCTGCGGCGAACGGCTGCGCGCCGCCGTCGGCCGGGCCGACCTGGTCGCCCGGATCGGCGGCGACGAGTTCGCGATCCTCGGCCAGCGCCTCGACGCCGGCGGCGCCGAGGCGCTCGGCCGGGAGCTGCTGAGCACCCTCGCCGAGCCGCTCGAGATCGAGGGCCGTACCTTGAACGTAACCGCCGGGATCGGGATCGTCCTGATCCCCGAGGACGGCGCCACGGCCGACGATCTGTTGAAGCACGCCGACATCGCGCTGCGCTGGGCCAAGGGCGAAGGCTCCGGCAGCTGTCGCCGGTTCGATCCGGACATGGGCGCCGAGCTGCGCGAGCGTACCGCCTTCGAAGCGGACCTCTGGCGCGGCTTCGCCGCCGGCCAGTTCGAGATCCATTATCAACCGCAGATCGCGGCCGAGACCCAGGCGGTGGTCGGCCTCGAGGCCCTGCTGCGCTGGCGGCATCCGACCCAGGGCGTGGTCCAGCCGCGGGAGTTCCTGCCGATCGCCGAGGAGATCGGCCTGATGGCGCCGCTCGGCGCCTGGGTGTTGCGCGAGGCCTGCGCGCGCGCGACCGCCTGGCCCCGGATCCGGGTCTCGGTCAATCTGTCGCCCGCGCAGTTCCGTCATCGCGATCTGGTCGACCTGATCCAGCAGACGCTCGAGCACACCGGCCTCGCGCCCGAGCGCCTCGAGCTCGAGATCACCGAGAGCGCGCTTTTGAGCGATACCCACATGGCCTGCGAGACCCTCGACCGGCTCAAGCAGCTGGGGGTCATGATCGCGATCGACGACTTCGGCACCGGCTATTCGAGCCTCAGCTATCTGCAGAAGTTCGACCGGATCAAGATCGCGCGCTCGTCGACCAAGGCGCTCGGCCGTCACGACCAGGCCGACGCCATGGTCCACGCGATCATGGGTCTCGGCCGCGTGCTCGGCATGGAGGTCTGCGCCGAGGGCATTGAGACCGCCGAGCAGTGCGACTGGCTGCGGGAGCAGGGTTGTACCGAGCTCCAGGGCTTCCTGTTCAGCCGGCCGCTCGAGGCCGCCGAGCTCGACGCGTTCATCCGGGGCACGGTCGCGGCCGAGCTGCCGGTGAGCGCCTACGAAGCCTCGTCGGCGGCCTGAAGCGACGAGCCTCGGCCCGGCGGCGTCGCTGGCGGCCGCGCCCGGCCGGCGCCGGAACACGACCTTCTCCGGCGCCCGCTAGTAGATCACCGTCACCACGATCATGTCGGTGTAGGTGCCGGCCGGGACGATCTGGTCGCCCGGAACCCGGCCGTAGATGGTGTATTGCCGGGTGCTCGGGCTCTGCGCCAGCGAATAGCTGTCGCTCACCGACGAGCTGCCGCCGGTGCCGTCACCCCAGACGGCGCTGCGATCGGCGCCGGTGTACAGGTTGTAGCCGAGCTCGGCGCTCCCCTGGCTCAGACGCCGCGCGCCGTAGGTCCCGCTCTGTCCGGTGCCGAGCGTGATCTCGTAGGCGACCGAGCCGCTCAGGATGAATGCGCTGCAGGTCACCTGGACGAGGCTGGTGCTGTCGCTCGCCAGCCCCGAGAGCGGATCGTAGACGCCGAAGCTGTGGTCGCCGGTCGCGACCGAACAGCTGCAATTGAGACCAACGCAGGTGGCCTCGGCCCGGCCGACGACCGCGCAGACGAGGCCCAGGCCGAGGCCGATGATGCCGATCAGGCGGCCGGTCACGGCGACGCGCTCGTGCAGCGGAAGGGCCCCATGGCCGGCAGTGGCCCAGCGGGCGGCTCCCGGTCGATCACGAAGGTGCAGCTGCGCTCGCCGGACCGAGCCTGGATCCGGCTGCCGGAACGCAGTCCGGTGACGTAGGCGCGGCCCTGTCGGGCGACCGGGAAGCGGCCGTCTGCCTGGCCTTCGATCCAGAGCGAGCTGCCCGCCGGCAAGGGCGCGCCATCCTCGCCGAGCACCGTGAGGAGCGCGGCCCGCGCCGGGGTCACGCCGAAATCGACCGCGACCCCGCTGCGCCGCGCCGGCACGACCTCGATCGTCTGGCGCGCAAAGGCGCTGTCCAGCGGCAGATCCTCCGGGCGAATCTCGAGACGGTTGGTCTCGTAGGCGCGCAGGCCCGGCACCAGCAGCCGGCCCGACGAATCGGTCCGACCCACCGGCCGATGGTCATGCAGCACCTCGACGTCGGCATGGCCGCCGGTATCGACGATCGCGAAGCTGTCCTGAATGGGACGGCTGAGGAAAGCGCCTTGATCGGTCATCACGGCAGCACCCTTGACCCCGACGCGCGCGGCCTCGGTCTCGCCCAGCCGGGCGACGCCGGCCTGCAGCTCGGCGAACCTCGAGTTGTAGAGAAGATCGGCCTCGGTGCGCTCTACGGGTCCGCGAGCCACTTGAGCGCGATAGCCGAACCCGCCTGCGAACGGGGGATGACGCTGGACCTCGGCCGAGGCCCCAAGCTCACCGTCGCTGAGGCTGACCGAGCTCGAGCCGGTGGTCCGAGATCCGAGGGGCACCGTCAGGCGCAGCCCGATGGTCGTGTCCGACTGGGGGCGCAACGCGTGAAATCCGCTCAGGCTGAGCGTGGCGAAGCCGCGGATCGGCATCGAGTAGCTGGCACCGACGATCTCGCGATCGCTGCGGTCGCGCTCGGTCGAGATCGCATAGTTGGCGGCGACGCTGCCCCAGCTTCCGACCTGCGTGCCGACCGCGACGCGCGTGACCTGCCGGGGCGGCCGCCGGTCGAGATTGAGGCCGAGCTGCGTGAAGTCGGGACTCGCAAGGCGCTGCTCGAAGCTCAGGCTGAGGCCGCGCGCCGCCCATTCGTAGCCGTATTGGATCAGCCCGCCGGTGCCGCGCCCCGAGCTGCTACCGGCGAACGACAGGTCGAACACGCCCAGCGACGGCTGCAACCAGGTCGCGTTCATACCGGCGGTCTGGCGGTCCTCCGAGGCCTCGGCGCCGACCTCGCCGGTCAGCGACGGCGTGATCCCGAGGCGGTAGGCCGAGCTTGCGAAGGCTTCGTCGTAGTGATTGCTTTGGATGCCGTAATCGTCGCGGAGCGCCCCCGCCGCGAGCGCGAAGGTCGACAGCCCCGGCGTGAGCAGCTTCGGGCTGACGTAGTAGGGCACCGTGATGACCTGCTCGCGCCCGAGCAGATCGGTGACCACCACTTCCGCTTCGCCGTGGCCGGTGAAAACCGGAACCTCCGTGATTCGGAAGGGGCCCCCGGGCAGCCGCTCCTGCAGACGCCGGGCGCCGTCGACGTAGACCTCGACCGTCGATGGCAGCCCGGTCGCGCCGGCGACCTCGGGCAGCGCGAACCCGAGGAAGCCCGGCTCGAGGGACAGATCGCTCGCCAACTGCGCGCCGCCGAAGCGAAACGGCAACTGCCACCGCGCGGGTCGCGTCACGGCATCGCCGACCCGCAGGCTGCGCCGCGCGTCCGGCTGATCCACCGTCCAGCCGCTTTCGAGCCGGACCACCTCGCGGCGCTCGCCATCGCGGGCGAGGAATGATGTGAAGCCGGTGCCGTCCGGGGTGTACAGGTTGACCTCGCCGAGGCCGGCAAGTCGCGCTTCGCCCTCGATCACTTCCGCCAACAGGTCATAGTTGACCACCCAGCCGCTCGAGCCGCTGGTCGGCGCGACCGCCTGCCGCTGGCGGCCGCTCAGCACGGTCAGCCGAAAACACTCGGCCGCACAGTCGATGTCGACGGTGGTCGCCTGCCAGTCGACCGCATAGTTCAGGCCGGGCAGCTCATCCAGGGCGAGGTAGTCTTCACTATCGAACCTGATGGCGGCAGCGCTGCCCGCCCTGATCCCGAGGCGTCCGAGATCCTCGGCCCGGATGAACAGCCCGCCGTCCTGCTCGACGAAGCGATAGATGGCCCCGGCCTCGATGCCATTGAGCCTGACGGCCAGAAACAGGGGGGCCGGCTCGTTGCCGTGCGCGGTTCCGGACAACCAGCCGCACATGACCAGACTAGTCAGAAACCGGCGCATTCGCCACCGGGAGATCCCTCGTCTGGACGCTGTCGTCGAACTCGAAGGTCACCCGAATGGTTTTGACGACCTCCGCCTGAGCAAGCTGCGGCAGGCCGATATCGACTTGCATACCGGGTAACGAGTACTGCAAGAGCTGCATCTGCTTAAGGACCTCACCGGCCGCGGTGAGCAGATGCAGCGACGTGATCTTGGCGTGTTGGCCGCTTCGATTGGTGACGCGAAGAACCGGACCGCTCCGGGTCGGACCGGCGAGATCCCAGGCCAGTTGACCCCGGCGCGCCACGGTCGGCCGAACGAAGATCGGCAGGCCGAGCCGCAGCGGCAGGCGGAGGCGGCCGTTGACCGGCGCTTCGGCCGGCTGCACTTCGCGCAGGAACACACGATAAGCCCGTTCGATGTCGGAGGGTGGTAGTCGTTCGGGCAGGCCGATCCGCAGGAGCTGCTGCGCGCCCGGGGCGAGTTTGAAGATCGGCGGGATCACGATCACCTCGCCGGTCGGCGCATAGACATCGTCGCCGGTCGACTGCGTCCAGGCGAAGGTATCGGCCTCGAAGAGCGCTGGCCGATCGCCGACGTTGCGGACCCGAAGGGTCGCGATCGGCCGGTTCTCGGACAGGGTCACGCCGAGCGGGCTGACTTGAAGCGCCCCGGCATGCCCGGTGCTGCAGCCAAGCTCGGCGACCGCGGCCGCAATCAGGATCGTCAGGGCGAGACCGCGCACGTCGCTCTCCTCAATACGTCACGGTGACGCCGATCGTGTCGGTGTAGGTGCCCGTGGGGACGAACTGGCCGGCCGGAATCTGGCCGTAGACGGTCAGGCTCTGGGCAGAGCCGTCACCGATTCCGGGGACGGTATCGGTGTCGATCGTCTCGCCCCAGACATCGGTGTGCGTGGATTCCCGAAACAGGCTGTAGGTGAGCTCGTCGGTCGTCTTGGTCATGATGCGGTTGGCAACCGTGGCGCCCGCGCCGAGGCCCGCGTCGAGGCCGACGTCGTAGGCGGCGTCCGGCGTGCAGGTGACCTCGATGGTGGTCGTGCTCGTGTGCGGAGAGCCGGCCGTCGGATCATAGGTGCCAAAGTCGAGGTCGGAGGCGGACACCTGACAGACCGCATCCACGGTGGCGCTGACCTGGAAGCTGTCGGTGGCCTCCGCCGCGGCCGCATCGGCCGGGGTCAGGGCGGCGAGTCCGACGACAAGAAGCGCCAGTCGGCACCTAGAGCTGTCAGACATCCAAATTCCTCAAAAACCCGACCCGAGAGCACCGGTGGCCAGACCTTCGGCACTAGCGGGCCGATGCACGGCGCGGAATTTGGCATCGACATGGTTAAGAATTGGTTAAGAGCTTAAGATTCCATTGCTGGCACGGCGTCGGTCACCGGCGTCTCGGGCGTGATGGAGTGCGACGGTGCCGCAAGTCGTCGGCGGCAGTGCCTCTCAGGTGAGCTTCGGCCGTGCCCGCTCGCAGATTGCCGCCAGGTCGAGGCCCCGCGGCAAGGTTCCGAATTGCCGGGCGCCACCGTCGGCCAGGCGGGATGCGCAGAAGGCATCCGCGACCGCCGCGGGCGCGTGCTGAACCAGGAGGGCCCCCTGGAGCGCGAGCGCCAGCTGCTCGACCAGGCGGCGCGCCTGCGCCTCGAGATCGTCCTGGTCGCGCAGGCAGTTCTTGAGCCGGACCAGCCAGGCGTCGAGCCGGAGGTCGGCGCCGCGTGCCCGCTCGAGCTCGGCGATGAAGGCGTCCTGGGCGCCCGGATCCCGGGTCAGGGTGCGCAGCGCGTCCAGGCAGACGACGTTGCCGGAGCCTTCCCAGACCGAGTTGACCGGCGCTTCGCGGTACAGCCGCGGCAGGATCGAGGTCTCGACATAGCCGTTGCCGCCGAGGCATTCGAGCGCCTCGCCGACCATCGCGGGCGTGCGCTTGCAGATCCAGAACTTGGCGACCGCGGTCGCGAGGCGGGCAAAGCTCGCCGCCGCCGGATCGCTCGGCGCGGCATCGAAGGCGCCAGCAAGACGCATCGCCATGACCAGCGCCGCCTCGGCCTCGAGCGCGAGATCGGCGAGCACGCTCTTCATCAGGGGCTGGTCGATCAGGCGCTTTTGGAAGGCGCTGCGGTGGGCGGCGTGGTGGAGCGCCTGCGCGAGCGCCTGGCGCATCAGCGCGGCCGAGCTGAGCGCGGCGTCGAGCCGGGTGTGGTGGACCATCTTGATGATCGTGCGCACGCCGTGGCCCGGCTCGCCGATCAGCAGGGCCTCGGCGCCGGCGTACTCGATCTCGGCCGAGGCGTTGGCGCGATTGCCGAGCTTGTCCTTCAGGCGTTGGATGTGGACCCTGTTGCGCGTGCCGTCGGCGCGCCAGCGCGGCACCAGGAAGCAGGTCAGGCCGGCTGCGGTCTGGGCGAGCGTCAGGAAGGCATCCGACATCGGCGCCGAGCAGAACCACTTGTGGCCGATCAGGACGTGGCCGCCGTCGTCGGTCGAACTCGGCCCGGGTGCTGCTGGCGCGCAGGTCCGAGCCACCCTGCTTCTCGGTCATCGCCATGCCGATCAGGGCGCCCCGCTTGGCCGCGACCGGTCGCGAGGCGGGGTCGTAGTCGGCCGCCAGGATCTTGGGCGCCCAGGCCTCGGCGATCTGGGGCGCCTCGCGCAGCGCGGGCAGCGCCGCGAAGGTCATGGCCAGCGGGCAGCAGACGCCGCTCTCGACCTGATTGAGCAGAAACGCCGAGGCGGCGCGGACGACGTGCGCGCCGGAGCGGGAATCGACCCAGGGCAGCGCGTGGATCTGCTCGGCGACCCCCCGGCGCATCAGCTCGTGCCAGGCGGGGTGGAACGCGACCTCGTCGATCCGATGGCCGAAGCGGTCGTGGCTGTGCAGCACCGGCGGATTCCGATTGGCCTGCTCACCCAACTCCAGCGTCGCCGCCTGGCCGAGCCAGCCGCCGAACCGGCCGAGCCGGGCCTCGCCCCAGCCACCGCCCTCGCGCGCGACCGCCTCGCGCAACGCCGCGTCCTGCTCGAACAGGTTGAAATTCTCGAGCGGCGGCGGCTGGTTTCGGACCTCGTGGGTGGCGAACGGGGCGGTCATCGCACTCTCCCCCGGCCCGCGCATGCTGCCGGTAGAGCTACACCTAGCGCGAATAGTCTTGAAGTCGTGCTAACGCCACACCTCTCAGGCGCGTCTGACCGCGACCCCGCCGCTCGCGTCGCGTGAGAATGCGGTGATGCCAAGAATTCTCGGCTCTGAGACGGCTCCGCGACGAAACACCGGCACATTGGTGCCCGAAGCTCGCCGCGCGGACGGCGCCAGGAGGCCGCTCAGCTCTAGCGCCGCGGCTTCCCTGCCCAGCGCCTGACAGCTGGCATAAGCCTCCTCGCCGTCGCCGGTCAGAAAGGGCCATTGGCCGATCTTCGGCCGAAGGTCCAAAACCTGGCCGCGAAAACGACATATGAGGCGGTCGTAGTAGGCGATCCGTGGCGCGCTTCCCAATGCGGCGCCCACGTACCAGTGGAGAACTTCGATCTCTGCGGTCTCCGGCTCCAGCGAGCTGTAGAAAACGCGAAGACTACCATCGGAGAACCGGGTCGGCGTGATGCGCCGTGCCGCCAGCTGCGGTTTGGGAGCGAACGGCGCGTCCAACAAGCGCCGCGCATCCGCGCGGTCACGCGCTTCGCCCAAGAACTCCAGAATCTCTTCAATTTCTCCAGCCTGGAAGTCCATTTGTCGAAGCATGCCGCTGAAATCGACCAGGTTGGCAAAGCGATAGACACGGTCATCGACGTGGAGGCGTCTAAGCTCTTCCAGCATGTTTCAACGGCCGACCATCCATTGCACGAACTGGCTCACGGTCAAGAGGTTCTCCATCGATCCTTCCAACATCAGGGCGAGCGGGCTCTCGCCGCGCAATTCAGGCCTGGGTTCCCGAAGCCATTCACGCTCAGCGTCGAGGCTCTGAAACAAGGAATGCAGCGCCTCTCGTATCCGCATCAGATGCCGGACCCGGTCCTTAACATCCCGCCTATCGAGCTTCCGCGCACCCGACATCAGATCGTGGACATACTCCTCATCCTCGAAGCCGAGCAGGTTGCTCAGCTCCTTTCGATCGAGTTGCCAGATCTCCTCCAACTTCGCCACGAACTTCGCGGGTCCCGTTGGCGTGCGCGCCTGCGGTTGGGTGTCACGATGCGCGCGCATCTCCGGGTCGACGCCCTCGTAAAAATAGCCAACGTCGACCCCGAGCGCCTGGGCGATCCAATAGAGCCGCCCGGCCGGGATTCGAGTGACGCCGGTCTCATATCTCTCCGCCTGCGACGGGCTCATCGCTATCAGTTCAGCCATCATTCCGGTGGTGAGGTTGAGCATGATCCTTCGTCGGCGAATGCGAAGGCCTACGTGTCGGTCGATGTCGAGGTCCAACGCTCGCGATCGATGCTCATCCGAGCGCCCCGGGGCGCCTGCCGCAGCCTTTTCGGCGGGTTTCGCCATTCACTCGCTTCCCCCGAGCCTCGCCAGGGTCTGAAAGTAGCATGAACCGTGGGCCACATGTAGTCCGGGGCAAGGCAAGGCGCTCGTCACCGTGGCGCCGCGAAGTCCGTTTCATAGGCGAACAAGGCGGCGGCGCCGCCGGTGTGGAGGAAGACCACGTTCTGGTCGGCCCGGCAAAAACCCTCGCGGCAGAGATCGATCAGGCCGGCCATGGCCTTGCCGGTGTAGACCGGATCGAGCAGCAGGCCCTCGGTCTCCGCGGCCAGGCGGATCGCCTCGATCGTGCCGGCCGTGGGCATGCCGTAGCCCGTCGCCGACGTAGTCGCCGTTCGCCAGAACGCGCGCCCGCTCGATGCCGGCTTGGAGGCCGAGGTGTGAGGCGGTGGCGTTGGCGGTCCGCAGGACGGCCTCGATCTGCACGTCCGCCGGGCGGCGAACGCAGATGCCGAGCACGTCGATGCCGGAGTTGGCGCCCTCGAGCCCGACGACCAGGCCGGACTGGGTCCCGGTGCTGCCGGTGCCGACCACGACGCAGTCGATCCTGAGATCGCGGTCGTTCGCCTGCTGCAGGAGCTCGAGCGCGGCGTTGACGTAGCCGAGCGCGCCGACCGGGTTCGAGCCACCGCCCGGGATGTAGTAGGGGCGGCCGCCCTGGGCGCGCACCTCCTCGGCAACCTCGGCGCAGGCCGCTTCCATGTCGGTATCGGCGGCGACCAAGCGCAGCCGCGCCCCGAACAGCCGATCGAAGAGGACGTTGCCGGTCGCCTCGTAGGCGGGTCCGTGGCCCGGCACGCGGCGCTCGAGCAGCCCCTCGCATTTCAGCCCGTACCTGCAGGCCGCGGCTGCGGTCTGGCGGACGTGGTTGGACTGCACGGCACCATGGGTGATCAGCGTGTCGGCGCCCCGTTGCAGCGCGTCGGCGAGGAGGAACTCGAGCTTGCGCGTCTTGTTGCCGCCGGTCGCGAGGCCGGTGCAGTCGTCGCGCTTGACGTAGAGGCGCGGGCCGCCGAGCCGCCTCGTGAGGTTGGGCATCGGCTCGAGCGGGGTCGGCAGATGCGCGAAGTGGACGCGGGGGAAGCGGGCGAGGTGCATGGCGGGCTTGGCCTCCTTCTCGGTTCCTGGCGCGCGCCGGATCGGCGCCAGCTTAGCCGCCGGGTGACCGGCGACCAACGGCTTTGTCGGAGCACGCGCGATTGCGGCCTTAAGAGAAGGCACACCGGTTGCGCGGATAGTGGCGGTGTTTACGCGATCTGCAGCGAACCGGATCGATGGCCGTCGAGCGACCGAACGCCGAACCGACGCCGAAGCACGCCGATGCCCGCATCCTGCTGCCGATCGCGGCGCTGGTGGTCGCGGCGCTCGGGCTGCTGGCAGGCGCGCTCTGGTTCGCGAGCGCGAGCCAGGACGAGCTCGCCCGCGACCACGAGCGCTTGCTGATCGAGCACGCGGTCGCCACGGTGCGCCGCCAGACGGCGCTCGAGGTCAAGGACTACGCCTACTGGGACGACGCCGTGGCGCATCTGGTGCTCGGGCTCGATCCGGAGTGGGCCGACGGCAACGTCGGCGCCTACATCTACGAGACCTTCGGCTTCGAATATTCGTTCGTGATCGATGGCGACGACCGGACGATCTATGGCCAGATCGACGGCGCGCGCTCCGCTGCCGACGCCTTTGCCGTGCTCGGCGCTGCGCTCGGTCGCCTGATCGCGGAGGCGCGCGCGGCCCCCGTCGCTGCCGACCAGACGCCGGAGCCCGCGGTCGGATTTCTCGAGACCGGAAGCGACGTCGTGGTCGCGGCGGTCAGCGCGATGCTGCCGCAGGCCGGCTCCAATCTGCAGCTGCCGCCGGGGCCGCGCTCGGTCCTGGTGTTCGTCAAGCGTCTGGGGCCCGATTTCGTGCACCAGATCGAGGCCGACTTCAGCTTGCAGCAGGTGCGGATCGCCGGGCCGGCGGCGCCCGCCGGGGCGGCTCGGATCCCGCTGGTCTCACCGGCCGGCCGCGAGCTCGCGACGCTCACCTGGATCCCGCACCAGCCGGGACGCAAGCTCCTGGTCTGGCTGGCCCCGGCGTTGTTCGGGGCTCTGATGGTCTTCCTCGGCTTCGCCGGCGCCGCGCTGCGCAACGTCCGGCGCGCGGCCGCCGTGATCCGCGACGGCGAGACCCGCTTTCGCGACATCGCCGAGGCCAGCTCCGACTGGCTCTGGGAGACCGACGCCGACCTTCGCGTGGTGTTCGTCTCGGAGCGCTTCGCGACCATCGTCGGGATCAGCCCGCAGACGATTCTGGGCCGCCCTCTGAGCGAGCTCTTACATCCGGCCGAGGACCGCGAGCGCTGGGACCGTCATCTGGCCGATCTAGCCGCGCGAGAGCCGTTTCGCGGGCTGCTCTGCCGCCTGGACGAGGTCGCCGGTCGGGCGCACACCTTGCGTGTCGCCGGCAAGCCGATCGTCGATGCCGACGGGCAGTTCTGCGGCTATCGGGGGGCGGCAACCGACATCACCGCCGAGCTCCACGCCCAGACCCAGGCCCAGCACCTGGCCCGGCACGATCCGTTCACCGGCCTGCCCAATCGCCTGCTGCTGCAGGAGCGGCTGCAGCAGGCGCTGGCCGACTGTCGACGCCGGCACGGCACCGCGGCGGTCTTGTGCCTCGACCTCGATCGTTTCAAGGAGGTCAACGACCGCCTCGGCCACGCCGCCGGCGATCTGCTGATCAAGACCTGTGCCGGCCGGCTCGCGGCCTGCGTGCGCGAGATCGACACCGTCGCCCGGTTCGGCGGCGACGAGTTCGCCGTCCTGCAGGTCGGGATCGAGGACCTCGCCGACGTGCAGGTCCTGGGCGATCGCCTGCTGGCCGAGCTGGCCCGACCGTTCGAGCTCAACGGCCAGGAGGCCCTGGTGAGCGCGAGCATCGGCGTCGCCCTGGTTCCGGCCGACGGCGACGAGCCGGAGCCGCTGCTGCAGAACGCCGATACCGCGCTCTACCGCGCCAAGTCCGAAGGCGGCAACCGCTGCCGCTTCTTCGAGGCCGGCATGGATGCCCGGCTGCAGGAGCGCAAGGCGCTCGAGGCCGATCTGCGCCGCGCGCTGCAGGGCGGCGAGCTCGAGCTCTACTACCAGCCGCTGATCAATCTGCACGACGGCCGGCTCACCGGCATCGAGGCGCTGGTGCGCTGGCACCACCCCAATCGCGGCCTGATCGAGCCGCCGACGTTCATCGAGCTCGCCGAGCAGACCGGCCTGATCATGCCGATCGGCGAATGGGTCCTGCAGACCGCCTGCACGCAGGCGGCCGCCTGGCAGGGCCTCCGGATGGCGGTCAACCTGTCGGCGGTCCAGTTCCGGCACGCCGATCTGGTCAGCGCGGTCGCGTCGGCGCTCGAACGCTCGGGCCTGGCGCCGGGCCGGCTGGAGCTCGAGGTCACCGAATCGGTCCTGCTGGAGGAGCCGCAGGAATCCCTGCTCACGCTGCTCCGGCTCAAGGACCTCGGCGTGCGGATCGCGATCGACGACTTCGGCACCGGCCATTCGAGCCTCGGCCATCTGCGCACCTTTCCGTTCGACAAGATCAAGATCGATCCGTCCTTCGTGCGCGACCTCGACCAGGATCGCGATGCCGGGGCGATCATCAAGGCGGTGGTCACGCTCGGCAACGGGCTTGGCATCGAGACCTGCGCCGAGGGGGTCGAGCGCGTCGATCAACTGGCGCGGCTGGCCAGCGACGGCTGCGACGAGGTCCAGGGCTATCTGTTCTGCCGGCCGATGCCGGTTGCCGAGGTCGAGGCCTTCATCGAGCGCAGCGCCAGCGGCTCGCTGCTGGCGGACTTGATGGTCGACAGGCCGGGCCGGCGGGCGTAACCTCCGGTCGGATGTCACCAGGGATATTGTCGAGCCGCGCCGCTGCCGGTAGTCAATCGCGGGCGCGGTCCGCCTGGGCCGTGGGGTTGCCAGATCGAGCAGGTGAGTGAGATGTCCGGAGAGCCCAGCAGGACGACCATTCGCGAGGCCGTCGCCGTATTCGACGAGGTCAGTGAGCTCGACGCCGCGGTCGAGGACCTGCTCGCGGCCGGCTTCAAGAAGTCCGACATCAGCCTGCTGGCGAGCGAGGACGCGGTCACCAAGAAGCTCGGCCACCGTTACGAGCGGGTCGAGGAGCTCGAGGACGAGCCGGACGCGCCGCGGATCACCTATCGGACCCGGGCCTCGATCGGCGATGGCGACGACGTGATCATCGGCACGCTGACCTACCTCCCGGCCGTGGTCGCGGCCGGCACGGTGGTCGCCTCGGAAGGCGTGGTCGCGGCCGCGATCACCGGCACCGCGATCACCGGCGCCCTGCTCGGCACCGTGTTGACCCGCTGGCTCGACAAGCGCCACGCCGAGCAGCTGCACGAGCAGCTGGACCGCGGCGGCCTCCTGCTCTGGGTGCGGACGGCCGATCCGAAGACCCAGCGCCGCGCGGTCGAGATCCTGACCCGGCATTCCGCGCACGACGTTCACATCCACCAGCTGCCGGTCAAGCACGGCTGACGCACGCGCCGCCAAGGCGTCGGCTGCGAGCGGCGCCGCCGCCACTCGACAAGCGCCTCGGCGAGCGGGTTGCTCGCGGTCGCTTGCCTGCTGTTGTCACGAAATTCACATATCGTAATGGAATTTTTGATTTGCATCGTGTGGCGAGCCAACTCATGATCGGCGTTGAGCAGCCGAGAGCTGTGGAATCCCGGCTGGCGCAATGCAACGATCCCTCTGAGGATCGAGAATCGGGGTTGTCCCGATCAGGAGGGGACCGGCGTCATGACCAACCTGAAACACGTCTCTCGCCGTAGTAGGTGCGTTTGTCCTGCTGGTGGGCCATGCGCATGCGGTCGAGCCAGACACCCGGTTGGAAAACGCTCAGTTCGCTGACGCCACTGGGTTCAATGGGTCAGGCACTCCCAAATGGCGCGTACACAGGGGCAGACACGCCGCGCTTCGTCAGTTCCGGCGATGCCAGCGGGCCAAAATGGGCAAATCTTCTGAACACCTCTGTGCTGCACTGGCGGATTCGCGCGCCGGCTACTACGACACCACGTGGCCCAGTGAACATTCTGATCTCTGGCGATCCCACGCGGCGTTCCGCGCGGGCCTTCCCGCCGATTTCGATCCCGAGCGTCTGACGGTCTCGAAGGTCGAGACTCAACCTCCCGATGTGGGGCTACACACGCGACCGCGACGAGGTCTTCGTCCTCGGCGGCAGTCTCGTCTCCCTCGACGCGTTTACGGAGTCTTACAAATTCGGAGTGGTCCCGACCGTCGCAGAATTTCTTGGGGCTGTAGTCTTGGGTTCGTTTGACCCCTCGGTCCCATACGTCGCCAAGATTCGGCCGAACTCCATGACGATCGCGAGGCAGGTGTTTCTCACCGAGGGAACGACGGTCAACTACAACGGCGGCTTGTTGATGCACCAGAACGGATACATCTACGCGGTTGCTTCCTCCGTGCTCTACAAGATTGACCCGCGCTCCATGAAGATCGTCGACAGCGTTCAACTGCCGCTGGTGGAACTGATCGTTCCCTTCTGGACGGCGTACAACGGGATACAGGTCATTGCGTCGGGACAGATCGTTGCCAAAGGCTATGACTTGGTAAACCCCGCCGTCAAAAATGGCTGGTTGCTCCTCATCGATCCCGATGATCTTTCGTTCGATGTCATGAAGCAGGAACCCCTATCCTCGCCGCGCTTGACGATCGGTCAAGAATTCGAATGGAGAAACGTGGCTGTATCACAGCAATACGAACGATACGTTGCAATTCAAGATCACCGAGGATGATTTCCAGATCGATGAAAATTGGACGCAGGAGTACCGAGTTGATGGTGACGGCAGCAGCACGGCGAGCTCTCAGGCATTGTTCGGTGAGATCGGGCAGACAGTATTTGCCAACAACACCCTTCCCAGCCCATCAGAAGGGTACAGCCTCTTCACGCAGCCCGTGGCCACCCCACCAGGGCAGCTCGAAAAATTTCCGGCGTTCGATAGTGACGCGCCTGGGTACAACTTCCAAATGATCGCCTCCGATCCGTTCCTCCAACAGCTCGCCGTGTATTACGATCCCATCAACGATCTGCTGTCCGCGCATCACGTCGCTGCGGATGGGACGCTCACTCGCAGGTGGGAACACGATACCTACAAGGCCAGCGCATCGCCCGCCATTTCGCCAGACCGCGATCTTCTCTATATCGACGATTACGTCGGTGACCACGACGAGTTCGTGATCTTGAAGCTCTCGACAGGGGAAGAGCTGGCCAGGGTCCCGCTCGATGCGTCCTTGCCAACTATAGGGGCGATTTTCTTGGGCATGAACGACGATGTTTATATCATCAGCAGTGAAGCCCCGGGACCAAACGGGCTCATAAGCCGGATTTACTCGCGGTAGGCGCACCGGTAGCACAGACGGCCTCGTGAGTTCGCGTGCACATGAGGTAGGTTGGACGATCAGCGTCATTTTGCAGATTCTGGGAGCGAAGTCATGAGGAAAATTTCGAGCGCGGTGGCCCTGTTCGTCACCCTCTGGCTGATAGGGGCGGGCGCGGGTGACGCCAGGGCGCAGGAGGACAGCAGCACCATCACCACCGTCTACCAGAGCGTTCTGGAGAGCGTCACCGGCGAGGCCACCTCGGCCGGCATCGGCTGGGCGATGTCGGCGATCGGCCTCGCCGGCGGCGGCGTCGAGGTCAACGACCTCAACGAGATCGTATCCGAGCTCCAGGCGATCGACACGGAGCTGAGTGATATCAATACGACGCTGGGTCAGATTCTCAACGCCGTCGACAACCTGACCTGCGTGGACGCGTCGACGGCGAGCGCGCTGCAGACTGCCATCAACAACATCAACCATCTGTACAACATATACCAGCAGAAATTCATCGCGGTGGCGGCAGCAGGCAATCCCGTCGCTCCGAATGACGTCGATAACTGGATGAATTACGTGCTCAATATCCAAAACGGGGTAGGAGCTGATCTCACATCAATCTACGACGCCGTGTATGGCTCCGTCAATTCTAGTGTGCTCTTGGAGTGCATCACATCCATCACCCAGAGCTACAACTCGGGCGCCGGCCCGAGCGAGAACATATTCGACGACCGACCTTACTACACGACGATTTTGAATACTGTCAACTACTACTATGCCATACAGGTCACGGGCGCGGCCCTGCTGGTGGAGGCCCTGCATCTGCAGGCGTGTCAGCAGGCAGCGCTGTCCGATCCGGACCTGAACTGCGACTTTACCACGGTGTCGACCAGCACCCCGGCGTCGGAGGCCTACGAGATTTGCAACGACCCGACGGGCGACGTCGCGACCACCTGCCAGGAGGCCCAGGAGGCGATCACCGATCCGCAGGACCCCAACGGTGCCCTGTACCAGCAGGTGCTGGCTGAGATGATCTATGCGGGCGCTCCCTACAGCAACCACGATGTCGGGCTCTTGTGGGGCACGAGCGATCTCTTTCCCAAGGACCTCAAGGACTTCACCAACGAAGCGACCGTCGATGGCAACACCGTGAGCGACTGCTCCGAGATCTCGTCTGGGGCTCCGTGCGGTTTCCTGGTGGGTTCATACGATCTTACGTTCAACAAAAACCTGACTTACGCGGGCTATCCCGGGGATGGTGAGAGCTCGGTATGGAAGCCGGCGGTCGCGGAGCAATTGCTCGAATTGCTCGGACCCTACAACGAGAACAGCACTGCCGGCAACATCGATACCAGCGGCAGTCTCTCCGACTACCTGAAGTCCATAGGTTTCGGCGGAGGCGGCATTGGCAACGGTTTGATCATCACCACCGCCGATACGGGGAAGAACAAGTCCACGGACAGCCCGTCGATATGCTTCATGGACACGTCAATCGCCAGAGCGGATGCGGCGCAGCCGTTTTGCGATGACATTGAAGGTGAGGTCAAGTTCGACCGACGCTCTGCTGCAGTTGACGACGACAGTGCCTCTTACCTACGTCCAGGCAAAGTTTACGGAAGATCTGTTCTCGCAGTCTGCTTTCTATACGGCTAACAACGAGGACGGCCGGTGGCAGACAATGCCAGGCTGGACGGTGGACTTCGCAGGAGACCACCGATGCCGACGAGCAGACAATCTTCTGGCAATTCCACTATCCGGTGCTCGACGTCACCGAGCTCAACTGCTCGGTCCGGAGCCAGGGGGATACCAACCCCGGCGGCGAGTACACCATGTGCGGCAGCGATCTGCAGGCCTACATCGACGCCATCATGCCGCCACCGGACACGGGGCAGATCGCGCTCACGGCGAGCGCCGACACCACGCCGCATCGCGGCCGGCCCAACACCAACGACGGCGCCAATCCCGTGCTCGGACTGGGCGGTGGTCGTAACGCCCGGGAGATCGTGCTTCGGTTCAGCGAAGACCGCATCCGGCAGCTGCTGGGGGACGGCGAGCTGATCGCAGCGACCCTGCGTCTCAGCCAGGTCGGCAAGCATGGCCGTACCCGCCTGGCGATCCGGCCGCTCACCGGCCCGTTCGTCGAGGGTAATGGCAATCCGGCCGAGCTGGATCGCGGCATGGGCACTGGCGCGACCTGGAACTGTGCCGAGGACGCCGACATCAGCGACCATGGCGAGGATTGCCTGCAGCGCTGGTCGCGGTCGACCTTCGATACCGGGCCAAGCGGTCGGTGGCAGGCGGATCGGACCGCGCACTACGACTGGCGAAAGCATCAGGTGAGCTGGGATGTGAGCGAGGATCTCCGGAGCGGAGTCCACGCCTGGCTCATCCGGACGCTGCACCGTAGGGGGCGGCCGGGCTTGGCCTTCCACTCGCGCGAAGGTGCTGCCGAGCTACGCGATCCGGGCCGGGCGCCGACGCTGCTCCTGGAGCGCTGACCTGTCTCGCCGGGCCTCGTCGTGCCGACATCGCGAGCAAGCGGCTGTGGGGTCAGGCGGGCGCGTCGCGGCGGTCTCCGCCTTTCGCCCTCACCGCGTTTTCCTTCAGCGGGATCGAGCGCATCGGCGGAGAGGATCGGTCCGCCGCGCGCTCGCTGACCCCGAACTAAATCTCCTGGACGTTGGCCTCGTCCCTGAGTTCCCCCGCTGGGCCTTTTTAATAGATCAGACCGAGCCTAAGCCGATAATTAGAACAATTCAAAAACTACGGCAAGATTGGAATCGTTCTACTTTATTTTGACTTGTCATGACTTATCGCATCGATTATTTTGCCCGGTACCGATTGTCGACAAGGAGGCGCACGCGGTCGCGTTAATGGGCTGCGGGCGCCGAGGGACACCGAGATGATCAGTCAGCTGACCCGCCGGGCTGCCCCCGCCATGCTCATCGCCGCCCTGATGGCGACCCTGTTGGCCGCGCCGCCCGCGTCGGCCGAAGAGGTCAACATCTACTCGTCGCGCCACTACGACACCGACGACCAGCTCTATGACGGCTTCACCAAGGCGACCGGCATCGAGGTCAACCGGATCGAGGGCGATGCCGACCAGCTGATCGAGCGGATCAAGGCCGAGGGCCGCAACAGCCCCGCCGACATCCTGATCACGGTCGATGCCGGGCGGCTCTGGCGCGCCGAGCAGGCGGGGGTCCTGCAGCCGGTGTCGTCGGCGGTCCTGGACGAGCGCATTCCGGCCAGCCTGCGCCATCCCGATGGCCTCTGGTTCGGGGTCAGCAAGCGTGTGCGGATCATCATTTACGCCAAGGACCGGGTCCAGCCGGACGCGATCAAGACCTACGAGGAGCTCGCCGATCCGCAGTGGCAGGGCCGGATCTGCATGCGCTCCTCGACCAACGTCTACAACCAGTCGCTGGTCGCCTCGATGATCGCGGCCGACGGGCTCGAGCGGACCGAGCAGTGGGGCAAGGGGCTGGTCGCGAACTTCGCCCGCTCGCCCCAGGGCGCCGACACCGACCAGATCAAGGCGGTGGCGGCCGGCGAGTGCGACATCTCGGTGGTCAACCACTACTACCTGGTCCGGCTGATCGAGTTGGACGACCCGGACGACCGCGCGGTCGCCGCCAAGATCGGCATCGTGTTCCCCAACCAGGCCGGCCGTGGCGCCGAGGCCAACATCAGCGGCGCCGGGGTCACCGTCAACGCCCCGGACAAGGCCAACGCGATCAAGTTCCTCGAGTATCTGACGACCGATCAGGCCCAGATCTACTTCACCGAGGGCAACTACGAGTTCCCGGCGGTGCCAGGCGTGCCGCTCGAGCCGGCGTTGGCCAGTCTCGGCGACTTCAAGACCGATCAGGTCAACGCGTCGCAGTACGGCCAGAACAATGCCGACGCGGTCAAGCTGATGGACCGCGTCGGCTGGAAATGATCGACCCCCGAGCCCCCGTCCACAAGAAAGCGGGAGCCAGCATCATGACCGGCCGAGCCTGCCTGCTACTCGCCCCCGTGGTGCTCGCGGTGAGCGCTTGTGCGGCTGCCAACGCCTCGGCCGGGAACGCGCTCGACCCGGGCGCCGTGCTCGCGACCTATGCCGACATCGCCGAGGCCACCTACGGCGATTCCCTGACCACGGCGCGCGACCTGCAGACGGCGGTCGACCGGCTGCTCGCCGAGCCGGGCGCGGCGAGCCAGCAGGCGGCCAAGGACGCGTGGAAGGCGGCGCGCGTGCCCTATCAGCAGAGCGAGGCCTACCGGTTCGGCAACCCGATCGTCGACGACTGGGAGGGCCGGGTCAACTCATGGCCGTTGGACGAGGGCCTGATCGACTACGTCGCGGCGTCCTACGGCAGCGAATCCGCCGAGAACCAGTATTACGTCGCCAATGTGATCGCCAATGCGAGGCTGACCTCGGGCGGCAGGACGCTCGATGCCTCGACGATCGACGCCGAGCTGCTGCGCTCGCTGCAAGAGATCGACGACGTCGAGGCCAACGTCGCGACCGGCTATCACGCGATCGAGTTCCTGCTCTGGGGCCAGGACCTGCACGGCACCGGGCCCGGCGCCGGCGAGCGGCCGTGGACCGACTATGCCCAGGGCGAGGCGTGCACCGGTGGCCACTGCGACCGCCGGCGCGCCTATCTGAAGGCGGCGACCGATCTTCTGGTCGCCGACCTCGAGGAGATGGTCGGCAACTGGGGCCAGAATGGCGCGGCCCGCCAGGCGGTGATGGCCGACCCGCCCAGGCACGGCCTGACCAGCATCGTGCTCGGGCTCGGCAGCCTCTCCTACGGCGAGCTCGCGGGCGAGCGGATGAAGCTCGGCCTGATGCTCCACGACCCGGAGGAGGAGCAGGACTGCTTCTCCGACAACACCTACAACTCGCACTATTACGATGCGCAGGGCATCGCCAATGTCTATCGCGGCCGCTACCTCCGGGTCGACGGCTCGACCGTCGAAGGGCCCAGCCTGTCGGACCTGGTGCGGGCCAAGGACCCGGCGCTCGACGACGAGATGCAGGCCAAGCTCGACGCGACCCAGAGGGCGATGACCAGCATGAAGCAAGAAGGCGACAGCGGCGCCATGGCCTACGATCAAATGATCGGCGAGGACAATCCCGAGGGCAACGCCCTGGTCCAGGCGGCGATCGACGGCCTGCTCGACCAGACCAGGACGATCGAGAAGATCGTGGCAGCGCTCGATCTCGGCCCGCTCGAGCTGGAAGGCTCCGACAGCCTCGACGATCCGGAGGCGGTGTTCCAGTGATCGGCAAGGGCGCATGCGGCTCGCGGTGATCGCGTTGGCGGCGCTGCCCTGGGCCCTGCTCCCGGCGGTGCCGGCGGGGGCGGCGATGAGCGCTAAGCAGCGGGCAGCGATCCTCGCCCCGACCACGGACTTCACCAAGGCCGAGCGCTGGGAGGCGCTCTCGGGCGGCACCGCGACCAATCGCACGACCTTCACCCGCGACGCCTTCTCGATGCCGTCCTCCAACCTGTCGTTCGAGGAGCGCGCCGATTTCTCGATTGGCAACGGCATCTTCCGGCGCAACTGGGTGATCGCGCCGTCCTCGACCCAGGCCGCCGATGGCCTGGGGCCGCTCTACAACGCCCGCGCCTGCCAGCGCTGTCACCTCAAGGACGGCCGCGGCCACCCGCCGGCGAGCCCGGACGACAGCGCGATCTCGATGTTCCTGCGGCTCTCGATCCCGCCCGAGACCGAGGCCGAGCGCGAGCTGATCGCGAGCCACCGGGCGAACGTGATCCTGGAGCCCACCTATGGCGGCCAGCTCCAGGACCTCGCGATCCCAGGGCACCTGCCCGAAGGCCGCATGGTGATCGACTACCAGGAAATCCCGGTCGAGCTCGCCGGCGGCGAGACGGTGCGGCTGCGCAAGCCCAGCTATCGGATCGCCGATCTCGCCTACGGCCCCTTGCATCCCGGGGTCATGATCAGCCCCCGGGTCGCGCCGCCGATGATCGGGCTCGGCCTGCTCGAGGCGATCGCGCCCGAGGACATCCTGGCCAACGCCGACCCCGACGATGCCGATCACGATGGCATCTCGGGCCGGCCGAACCGGGTCTGGAGCGAGGCCGACCAGAAGGTCGAGCTCGGGCGCTTCGGCTGGAAGGCGGGCGAGCCCTCGATCGATCAGCAGGGCGGCCATGCGCTCGCCGGCGACATCGGCGTCGGCAACCCGATCCAGCCCGCCGCCTGGGGCGACTGCACCGCCGCCGAAGCCGACTGCCGGAGCGCGCCCGACGGCAACAGCCCGCAGTACGGGGACCTCGAGGCGCCGCCCAAGATCATGGCCCAGATCCTGTTCTACGCCCGCAACCTCGCGGTTCCCGCGCGCCGGGGCGAGGGCGATCCGACCGTGCTCGAGGGCAAGCGGCTGTTCTACCAGTCGGGCTGCATCGGCTGTCACCGGCCCAAGTTCGCGACCCGGCGGGACTGGGAGGTCAAGGCGCTCGGCGGCCAGCTGATTTTTCCGTACACCGACCTGCTCCTGCACGACATGGGCGAGGGGCTCGCCGACCATCGGCCCGAAGGCGATGCGACCGGCCGGGAGTGGCGGACGCCGCCGCTGTGGGGCATCGGCCTCACCAAGGAAGTGAGCGGGCACACGTTCCTCCTGCACGACGGCCGGGCGCGCAACCTCACCGAGGCGATCCTCTGGCACGGCGGCGAGGCAGACGCCGCGCGCGAGGCCTTCGCGAAGCTGCCCAAGGCGGAGCGCGACGCCCTGCTCGCGTTCCTGAACTCGCTTTGAGGACCCGGGCCATGCGCGCCTGGCTGCTCCCCGTCCTCGGCGCGGCGTTCGCGCTGAGCTCGCCCGCGCGCGCCGAGGACGTGCTGGAGAACCTGAACCGGCAGCTCGCCGATCTGGTCCTGATCCCCGGCTACCAACACTTCGCCGAAGCCACGGCCGGGCTCGGGACCGTGGTCGCCAGCTTCTGCGCGGTCCCGGACCCGGCCCGTCTGGCCGCCGCCCGCCACGGCTTCGAGGTCGCGCTGGACGCCTGGGAACGCGTCCAGCCGATCGTGTTCGGGCCGGCGCGCGCCGGCGGCCGGACGATGATCATCCAGCTGTTTCCGGATGCGCGCAGCGCGGTCTCGAGGCAGCTCGCCAAGGCGCTTGCCGCTATGGACCCGGCGCTGGTCGCGACCGGCGGGCTCGACGGCAAAAGTGTGGCGCTGACCGGCTTTCCGGCGCTCGAGCAGATCCTCTACGATGACGCCCGGCTGCCGGCGCCCGCAGCGACCTCGGCGGCCGCCGACTACGCCTGCGCGCTGGCGGCGGCGATCGGCCGCAACCTCGCCGGCCAGGCGGCAGCGCTGCTCGACGACTGGCAGCGGCCGGGCGGCTTTCGCGACGCCGTCCTGACCGCGGCCGCCGGCAACGACATCTATCAAGGCAGCGACGAGGCGACCGGCGACTATCTGAAGAGCCTGCACACAGCACTCCAGGCGATCATCGCGGTCAAGCTCGAGGGGCCGCTCGGCAAATCCCTGGACGGCGCCAAGCCGATGCGCGCCGAGAGCTGGCGCAGCGAGCGCTCGCTCGCCGACATCCGGGCCAACCTCGAGACCGCGCAGGCGCTCTACGTCAGCCCCGGCGGCTTCAGCGACGCGCTCCGGGCGCT
Source organism: uncultured Alphaproteobacteria bacterium (assembly GCA_963757395.1). GTDB lineage: Bacteria > Pseudomonadota > Alphaproteobacteria > Geminicoccales > Geminicoccaceae > DATAOG01. Next base: position 268,025 of record CAVWRK010000010.1, on the reverse strand, counting down.
GACCGACGAGGACCAGCTCGACAGCGCCATCCGGCAGGGCTTCGAGCGGGCGTTCACCAAGCTGGAGGCGATCGGCGCGCCCCTGCACAGGGCGGTCGCGGACCCGGCCGAGCGCCCCAAGGTCGAGGCGCTGGTGACCGAGGTCAAGGCGCTCCGCCACCTGATCGCCCAGGAGCTGGCGCCGGCGCTCGACCTCGCGGTCGGCTTCAACGCCCTGGATGGCGATTGAGATGCAACAGGATCGGCCCGTCATGGCATTCGGACGCCGCGGCTTCCTGCTCAGCCTTGCGGGCAGCGCGCTGGTCGGCTTCGGCCTCAGGGCGGCGGCGGCGCGCGGCAGCGCCGGGCCGCTCTACGTCGGCTGCCGGATCGACGCCGACGGCCGCTACTTCACGAGCGGCTTCCGGGCCGACGGCCGGACCGTGTTCGACCTCGAGCTGCCGGGCCGCGGCCACGCCATCAGCTTCCGGCCCGGGAGTGCGCAGTGCGTCGTCTACGCCCGCCGTCCGGGCCGCTTCGCCGTAGTCCTCGACGCCGCCGAGGGTGCCGCCCTCGAGCGGATCGACGCCGCGCCGGGCCGGCACTTTTACGGCCATGGCGCGTTCTCGCCGGACGGCCGCCATCTGCTGACCACCGAGAACGACTATGAGGCCGGCCGCGGCGTGATCGGGGTCCGCGACGCGCTCGACGGCTACCGCCAGGTCGGCGAGCTGCCGTCCGGCGGCATCGGCCCGCACGAGGCGACGCTGATGCCGGACGGCAAGACGCTCGCGATCGCCAACGGCGGCGTCCGCACCCATCCCGACTACGACCGCCTCGAGCTCAACCTCGACAGCATGACGCCCTCGCTCGCCTATCTGGAGGTCGCGAGCGGGCGGGCTCTGGGCGAGGTGCGCCTGGCACAGGGCCTGCACCAGCTCAGCATCCGGCACGTCGCGGTCAACGCCGCGGGCCTGGTCGCGGTCGCGATGCAGTACGAGGGCAGCCGGCGCGACCAGGTGCCGCTGATCGGCCTCGACCACGGCCGCGGCGAGATCCGGCTGCTCGAGGCGCCACCGGCAATCCAGCGCCGGATGCGCCAGTACACCGGGGCGATCGCGTTCGACCAGAGCGGCGAGCTGCTCGCGGTCTCCAGCCCGCGCGGCAACCTCTTCACGTTCTGGGACGCCGGGACCGGGAGCCTGGTGCACCATGTCGAGCTCGCCGACGGCTGCGGCCTGACGCCGGCCGAGGCGCCCGGCGCCTTCATCGTCAGCGACGGCCGCGGCGAGGTGCTACGGGTCGAGCCGCGCGCCGGCCGCCAGGCGCCGATCCCGATCGCCGACCGGCTGGTGACGCCTTGGGACAACCACCTGGCGATCGCGGCGTTGCCGGAACGGCCAGCGTAGGCTGCAGTTACAGGCGCTGACGCTCGGGGAGAGACTGGACGGCCTGCTGCTGCGGGCGGGCGCGCGTGATCGCGCGGCTCAGGAGGATCACCGGGATCAGCCCGACCACGACGATCGCCAGCGCCGCGGTCGAGGCCTCGGCCAGGCGCTCGTCGGAGGCGAAGCGGTAGACCCGGACCGCGAGCGTCTCGAAGTTGAACGGCCGCAGGATCAGGGTCGCCGGCAGCTCCTTCAAGACGTCGACGAACACCAGGATGACCGCGGTCAGCACACTGCCCCACATCAGCGGCACGTGCACCCTGAGCAAGGTGCCGCCGGGGCTGCGGCCGAGGGTGCGGGCGGCGTCGTCGAGATGGCGGTTGATCTTGCCGAGGCCGGCCTCGACCGTGCTCAGCGCGAGCGCCAGGAAGCGCACCATGTAGGCGAACACCAGGCCGGCGATGGTGCCGGTCAGGAGCAGGCCGGAGGAGATGCCGAAGCTCGCGCGCAGCCAGGCGTCGAGCGCGTTGTCGAAGCGCGCGAACGGGATCAGCACGCCGATCGCGATCACCGCCCCCGGGATCGCATAGCCGAGGCCCGCGACCCGCGCCGAGACGCGCATCACCGGCGTCGGTCGAAGGCGCAGGCCATAGCCGACCACGATCGCGAGCGTCGCGGTCAGCGCCGCGGCGATCACGGCGAGCGCCAGGCTGTGCCAGGCGAGGCCGAGGAACATGCTGCCGAACAGCGGATCGCCCCGCTTGAGCGCCATGCCGAGGAGGACCGCGACCGGCACGCCGAAGCCGAGGACCACCGGCGCCGCGCAGCCGCCGAACGCGAGCGCCGCCCGGGCGCCGCGCAGATCGTAGCAGGGGCGCAGGCGCGACTGGGCGGTGTGCTGATAGCGGGCCAGGCCGCGCGACCAGCGCTCGGCCGCGAGCACCAGCAGCACCACCAGCATCAGGGCGGCCGCCAGCTGCGCCGCCGCGACCGGCTCGCCGAGCGCGAACCAGGTGCGATAGATGCCGGTCGTGAAGGTATTGACGCCGAAGTACTGGACCGTGCCGAAATCGGCCAGCGCCTCCATCAGCGCGAGCGCGACCCCGCCGGCGATCGCCGGCCGGGCGAGCGGCACCGCGACCTCGAGGAAGCTGCTCCAGGGGCCGCGGCCGAGGGTCCGGCTGACGTCGAGCATGCAGGTGCACTGCTCGAGAAAGGCGGCGCGGGCGAGCAGATAGACGTAGGGGTAGAGCACCAGCGTCATGACCACGATCGCGCCGCCCAGCGAGCGGATCGGCGGGAACCAGTAGTCGGCATGGCTCCAGCCGGTGATCTCGCGGAGCGCGGTCTGGACCGGGCCGGCATACTGGAGCAGATCGGTGTAGGTATAGCCGATGATGTAGGTCGGGACCGCGAACGGCAGCAGCAGCGCCCACTCGAACAGGCTGCGGCCGGGGAACTGGCACATGCTGACCAGCCAGGCGGCGCCGACCCCGAGCGCGATCACCCCGAGCCCGACCCCGAGCGCCAGCAGCGCGGTGTTCGACACGTAGCCCAAGAGCACCGTGTGGGCGAGATGCGACCACACGCCCTGGGTCGGCACCAGCACGCTCGCGAACACCACCAGCACCGGCAGCGCGATCAGCAGCGCGAGCCCGATTGTGAACAGGCTCCAGCGGTCGAGCCACTCGGGCAGGTGCCACCCCGGCCTGGGGCCGGCGTCGATCGTCGGTAACGACATGCGCATGGTCGTGCCTGGGTATGAACCCGGTCCTTGGCTTCCTGCAGAAGTAGATCTCGCGGCGTATCCAAGAACTATCTAGCCGGCTCCAGAGTTGTTGTCGACTCCGCAATTCACCCTCCCTAGTGCTATGCAACCAGGTCTAAGATCAGAATCATTCTAAATCAAAACTGGATTGCCGGCGCAAGAACAGGGACGGGTTACGGCGGCGAGGGGCCGGCGACCGGGCGGCCGCCGCCCGCCGAAGCACGACATCGGCGGGCGCGGACGCATCGGCTGGCGGCGTGCAGCTGGGCGCAGGGTCGGAGCGCGTCGCGAGCGCGCTCCCTCGAGCCGCGCCCGCGCGGGGGGCGGGCCCGGCGACTACAGGTGGGCGGTGATGTAGTTGGCGATCCCGATCTGCTCGATCAGCTCGAGCTGGGTCAGCAGATGGTCCTCGTGGTGCTCCTCGTCGGTCAGGATCTTGACCATCAGCTCGCGGCTGACCGAATCGCCGACCCGCATCGCGACCGCGATGCCCTCGCGCAGATCGGCGATCCCCTTGACCTCGAGCGCGAGATCGCGCTTCAGGACCTCGACGACGTCGGCGCTGACCTCAGCCGGCTCGCCGCCCGCCATCTTGGGCGTGCCCTCGAGGTAGAGGATGCGGTCGAGCAGCAGCTCGGCGTGGCCCATCTCGTCGTTGACCTCGGCGCGCTCGGACGCGGCCAGCTTCTCGATGCCCCAGTTCTTGAGGAGCTGGCTGTGCAACAGATATTGGTTGTACGCGGACTGCTCGTTCTCGAGCAGCTGGTTGAGGTGCTGGACGACCTCGGAATTGCCTTTCATCGGGGGCTCCGCTGACGCGTTTTAGAACCCTTCCAAAGTGGGCGGGCGACCCGCAGCGTCAAGGGCGCGCTGCGCGCCAGCGTCCGCTCCCGATGCGCTCAGGCGCCGCCGGATCAGGAGCCGGCGCGGCTGGGTGTCGAACTCGACCAGCTCGGTGCGGGTGCCGTCCTCCACCCCGACGATCTGCCCGACCCCGGGCTTGTAGTACTTGAACTCTTCGGTGTCGGGCTCGAGCGGCGAGAACTCGCGGGTCACGAGGCAGTCGCCGGCGCAGGACGCCGCGGGCGCCGACTCCGAGCCGGTCGTGCTGATCACCTCGGCCGCATCCTCGGCGGTGCCGAGCAGCGAACTCCTGGCGATAGACGTCGCCGACCTTCGGTTTGGCCTCGATGAGGATCCCGGGCTTGGCGCCCTCCCGCCCGGTCTTCCAGGAGCCTTCGATGTCCACGAGCTCGGGGCCTTGGCGGGCTGTCGCCCTCGAAGATCTCGAGGGTCTAGGAGATCTCCCCGCAGTACCAGACGTTGCCGTCGTTGTCCTGGGCATACCAGTCCTGGGTGTCCTCGACGACCACGCCGTCCTCCGCGACCTGGTCGGTCACGACCACGCAGGTCACGCCCTCGATCAGCTTGGTCCTGCTTGGTCACGGTCATCGTGTCGTCTGGTGCTCGCCGGATCGTCGTAGACCCACTTGTAACCCGCGACCAACGGGAAGTAGGGATTGGGCGTGACCGCCGTGCCGATCTTGAGCGGGTCGACGAAGTTGGCGGCAGTGAAATCCGGGTCGTAGGCGTCCTCGCCGAGCGCCTGGCACAGCTCGCCGCGCGCGCTGCGCTGGTCCCGGCAGAGGGTCCTGTCCTCCTGCCGGGTGCTCCTGGCCTCGGCCAGGCAGTCATTGAATTCCGCGGCATCGGCCGAGGTTGAGGCAGACGCCCTTGGCAACCAGGAAATTGTCGACGCGCGTCCGCGAAGCACGCCCTGAAAGCGACCACCGCGGTATTCGTGCATGACCCGGCCGCGGCGTCGGGCGCCGCCAGGACCAAAGCCGCGGCCGCGCCGAGCAGCGACCACGCCGCCGGCCGCGAGCCGGTCATGGCCCGGTCGGCCACCGACCGTAGGTGCCTGCATCCGCGTCCCATCGCCGTTCTCCCCTGAGGTCTCGCTTGCGGTGGAGCGCAGACCCTGGGCACGGGGCTTGCGACCGGTCCATCCGCCTTTTGTCAGGCAGAGGCGTAGACGGCGCCTGTCTCCGACGTTTGTCGGAGAGATCCGGGCGTCGCGGTCGAGATCCGGCCCGGACAGGCTGCGGCTCGGCGGCGAGGGCGCGGGTTCGCGGCGTGCCAGCGGCCGCGGTCCCGGGTACGGGGCAGCGAGCCGGACCGTGCGACCACCGCGACCGACGCCGCTCGGGCGCGAACAGGTCCTCCAGGAAATAGGCCGAGAAGGCGGTCTTGCCGGGCAGCGCCGCCTTGCGATAGATCGCCTGCGCCTGCTGCCGCACGGTCGCCTCGCTGGTCCCGCGCAGCGCGGCGATCTGCTTGTGGTTCAAGCCTTTGAGGATGAGCAGGCCGACCTCCCGCTCGGCCCCGGTCATGCCCCATGCCCGGAACTGGTTTTCCATCTCGACCCGGATGCCGTTCAGGCTCGCCTGGACCTTCGCGCGCCAGGCCTCGCCTTCGGCGCGGGCGATCTTCAGGTCCTGGATCAGCGCCATGCGCTCCTCATGCTGGGACTGCACGCGCTGGAAGAGCAGGGCGACGCCGACCGCGGACGCGATCGTCAGCAGCATCTCCACGGCATCGAAGAACCCGTCGAGGAACGTGACCTGGTCCGGATCGGTCACGATCTCGAGGGTCAGCAGCAGGGCGAAGCAGCCGATGCCGACCCCGGCCAGGAGCCACCTGATCTGCCGTTCGCCGAGCCGCCCCACCTGTTGGCCTCCGTCGGGTCGAAGCCGGACGCGGAGTTGCGCTATCCTATACCAGCTCGGGAACGCAGTGCGCGGACTTTCGTATGTCGGCGGCGCCGATCAGCTGAGCACGGTCCTGCGGCCGCGGTCGAAGCCCGACCGCGGCCAGGCGCGCATGACGTCATCGGCCGGGCGCGCGTCGGCTGCGCTGCGCTCTGCCCGGCGCTCCGAGACGACCTCCAGGTCGACCGGAGACCGGCCGTGACGGTCGAGCGCCCGTCTGCGGTCGCTACTTCGCGCCCTTCGCGGCGCGCTTGCGCTTCGAGCCGGCAGCGGCTTCGCGCAGGTGCTTGCCGATCCTGAAGCGGACCGCCTTGGTGGCCGGGATCTTCAAGCTTTCGCCGGTCCGCAGGTTGCGGCCGCGCCGGGCACTGCGCTCATAGACCTCGAACCGGCCGAAGCCGACCAGGTTCACGGTCTCGCCCTTGCCGACAGTCCCCTCGATCCGAGCGAGCACGCCGCGCACGACGGCCTCGACCGTCGACTTCGGCTGCTTGGTGTCGCTCGCGACGCCTTCGATCAAGTCTGCGAGAAGCACGACGCCCTCCCCCGTGTTTGGTCCCCATCGTCGCGGTAGCACGATGTCGCGACCAAAGCAACAAACTGTCGATGAAGTCGATTCTTGGCCAGCTCCGGACCAACGGGTCGACGGGCCGGCGTCCTGCCGGGGGTCGGCGAGACCGCCTGCTCAGCTCAAATGGGCGGGGCTCAGGAGCAGCAGCCGAACCAGCTCGACCTGCCGTTTGGTCCCGGTCTTGCCGAGGATGCGCTTGACGTAGCTGCGTGCGGTCTGGCGCGTGATGTTGAGCATGGCCGCCGCCTCCTCCAGCGACCGGCCCTGGGCGATCTTGGCCGCCAGCCGACTTTCGGCCCGCGTCAGTCCGTACAGATCCAGCAACCGGGCCTCGTTGGTGTGGACGACCGATTCCGGATCGCTGATGAACAGCGCCGCGGCGATCCGGCGGTGCCCGGGGACCGCGCTCGGCGCCCGCATCGGCAAGACGAGCACCGAGAGCGGGCGCGACTCGGAGGCGCGTGAGACCGACAATGTGCCGCCGGAACTGTCGCCTTCGCCGCGGGCCGCACTGGCCGCGTCGGCGATCAGCGTCTCGAGGGCATTGGTTTCGAGCTGCCGGCGCGCCACAAGCTTGCCGCCGCGCACCAAGAGCCCGTCGCCGCTGGCCAGAATCTCGCGGGCGGCGCCATTGACGATGACGGGCGCGCCGCTCTGGTCGCAGAGCACGACCGCCGTCGGCAGCCGGTCGAGAGCCTCGACGACGGCGTTGCGCTCGACCTCCAGCATCGCGAGCTGCCGGCGCATCTGAGCCGCACTGCGCAGATGGGGCGCCAAAGTCCGGCACAGTCGTATCTCATCGGCACCAAACGGCGCGTCCTGGCGTCCACGCAAGGTCGCGAAGTAGCACAGGTTCGCCTCTTCTCGCATCAGGACTGTGCTCAGGCGCTGGAACAAACCCTGCGGTTTTAGCCATTCTTGGTAAAACCGGCTCTCCATCAGTTCGGCGTCGGGCACGAGGTCTTGACCCACGTGGACGGTATCGGGCACGCGGTAGGGCTCTTCATGACGCAACCAAGGGTCGTGGCGAGAATAGTAATCGCGGTACGAATTCAGGAATTCCGAACAGTAACCACCGCTCGACTCCATGACACCTTCTCGCAGTTGGAAATTAAACATGGCCACGCCGCAGGCACGCGCGCCAAACATCCGCTGCAGCGCATCGTTAAGTTCTGGCAAAGCAGCGGCGGAGCTGACGGTATCATAGATTAGCGGTATTACCTTATGTAACTCAATTTCAACCGACATTTGCGCTCCAGGTCATCGATGCGCCGCATCGACGGCTTCGCTCTTCATCTTGATACCTGTTTATAGCACAAATTTGCGTCGAATCACCCCCATCTGGGGGTATCCGCTTCTCCTTTCTGCAGGGCATGGTACTTGCGTGCATCACACCCCCAATCGGAGGATAGCGGAATTAGGAACGCATGAGTAGAAGGCAGGCTCGACTAGCGAGCAGGCATGACGAAATTTACGCACATGGCAAGCCTGAAACAGGCACATCAGAGAGCGTCAAGACATGGAAACGAGTGAACTCATGAGCCGAGCCGTCGCCTGGAGTGACGTCGGGTCGCGCCCCGGCGGCGAGGCCCCCGGGTCCTCCCTGGACGACTTCGAGCTGACGGCGGCCGACCTCGACGCGGGGCGACCGGCGACGGATGCAGCGTTCTCCAGGGCGAGCAACGGCACGGACCCGACCGCGACGCTGATCTACCTCGACCCCCGGACCTTCACCCGTGACTGCATCGGACGTTGGCTGCAGAGCCACCTGAGCGGGTTCAGCGTCTGCGCCCTGCCCGATCCGGAGCAGATCATGACGGCGCCGGCCGCCGGTGAGAAAACCCGGGCGGTGATCATCAATTCCGGTCCTGAGCGCATGTCTTCGGCCGGGGTCGCGAGCCTGATGTCACGGCTCGGCGAACTGATGCCCTCGGTGCCGGTGGCGGTCCTGTCCGACTACGAGGATTCCGAGAACATTCGCGCGGCGTTCGACCTCGGCGTGCGCGGCTACATTCCCACCAGCCTGGCATCGCGGGTGGCCGTCCAGGCGGTCCATCTGGTCTGTGCCGGCGGCACGTTCGCGCCGGCGGCGGCCTTGTTGTCGTCGTCGAGCGCTCGCAACGGCGCCGATGGCGCGCCTTTGATCGAGGGCTTCACGCAGCGGCAGGCGCAGATCTTGGAATGCCTGCGCCGTGGCATGGCCAACAAGCTGATCGCCTACGAGCTGAACATGTGTGAGAGCACCGTCAAGGTTCACATCCGCAACATCATGAAGAAGTTGAAGGCGACCAATCGCACGCAGGTCGTGTACCTGACCAACGGCCTGTTCGAAGCCGGCAGCCAGTATCGCCGCGCGGACTAGCTGTGGCCTGGCGTGGCCGAGCATCGATCCGGGTCGGAAACTCGGCCAGGCGCGGCCGCGGGAGCGCGGCGCGCACGGTGCAGCCGACGCGGTCGGTGCGCCGTCGCCGTTTGGCCTTTCCGGCTTTCGGATGACGTCGAGATCGCTGGCATCGGTCGGTCGGCAATGGCTACGCCTTTGTTGCGGGGCGCTAGACCGTTTTGCAGACAGGGCACGGCCGGGGACTTGGGGTAGCCTCTTGGAACCGGCGCGTCATCGGCAGGTCTGGCGGCGAAGCGCCGGACCACCGCAACAAGGGCTCCAGCCGCGCCCGCGGTCCCAGTCGCGCGCGGGTGCCTGGTGACGCTCGTGACGATTCCCAGCGGCGGCCCGCGAGCGCGTCGCGAAGCCTCGAGGACGGCGGCATGCAGCTGAACGGTCATCCATTTCGCCACGCCGGCGGGCAGCGATCGCAGACGTCGCCATCGCTGCAGACGCGCGCGCATCAGCTGATCCCGGGCGGCTGCCACACCTATGCCAAGGGCGATGACCAATATCCGGTCCTGGCGCCGGAGTTCATCGCGCGCGGCTCCGGATGTCGGGTTTGGGACGCCAATGGCCGTCAGTACATCGAGTACGGCATGGGCAACCGGTCGGTCGGTCTCGGCCATGCCTATCCCGAGGTGGTCGAGGCCGTGCAGCGCGAGCTGCTTCGCGGCAGCAACTTTACCCGCCCGTCGCCGATCGAGGTGGCGTGCGCGGAGACCTTCCTGGATCTGATCGACGGCGCCGAGATGGTGAAGTTCTGCAGTGACGGGTCGGACGCGACCTCCGGTGCGGTCCGGCTCGCCCGCGCCTACACCGGCCGCGACCTGATCGCCTGCTGCGCCGACCACCCCTTTTTCTCCGTCGACGACTGGTTCATCGGCACCACGGCGATGAATGCGGGCATTCCGGAGGCGATTCGGCAGCTGACCCTGACCTTCCGCTACCACGACCTGGCTGGCACCGAGGCGCTGTTCGACCAGTATCCCGGCAAGATCGCCGCGCTGATCCTCGAGCCCGCGCGCACCGAGGATCCGCCGGCCGGCTATCTGCAGGCGCTGCAGCGGCTGTGCCATGCCAACGGGGCGCTCTTGATCCTCGACGAGATGATCACGGGCTTCCGCTGGCACAACGGCGGCGCCCAGAAGCTCTATGGCATCGTCCCCGACCTCGCCACCTTCGGCAAGGCGCTCGCGAACGGCTTCTCGGTCTCCGCGCTCGCCGGCCGGCGCGAGCTCATGCGCCTCGGCGGGCTCGACCACGACGACCGGCCGCGCGTCTTCCTGCTCTCGACCACGCACGGCGCCGAGACGCACGCGCTGGCCGCGGCGATCGCGACCATGCAGGTCTACCGGCGCGAGGGCGTGATCGAGCACCTGTACCGGCAAGGCGCGCGTCTGCGGCAGCAGGCCGAGGCGGCCATCCGCCGGCACGGCCTGACCGAGTTCGTCAAGATCCTGGGCAAGCCCTGCTGCCTGTCCTACGCCACGCTCGGCCCGGACGGCCGGCCATCGCAGGCGTTCCGGACCCTGTTCCTGCAAGAGACGGTCCGGCGCGGCGTGCTGATGCCCTCGCTGGTCGTGAGCTACTCCCATACCGACGACGACATCGACCTCACGGCGGCGGCGATCGACGGCGCGCTCGAGGTCTATCGGCAGGCCCTCGACCAGGGTGTCGAACGGTACCTCGTCGGCCGACCGTCGCAGACCGTCTACCGGCGCTACAATCGCCTTGAAGGGCTGCCCGAGATGGCGCCCGCGGCGCCGGACGAGATGGCGGCGCGGCGATGACGGCGGCGGTCGTGGCTACGACGGGTCGATGCCGCTCCGGCTGGAGGTCGGCGCTGCGCGCCCTCCCGGTGCTGGCGAGCACCACCCTCGTCGTCGCCGCCGTCCTCGGAGGCGGCGCGCCGGCGGCGCGGGCCGCCGCAACCGAAGCCGACACGGCGCCGACCGCCGCGCCGGCCGGGGCAGAGGGTGCGCCCGCCTTCCCGCTCGCCGTCGTGCCCGGCAAGCGCTATCTGGTCGATGCCGCCGGCAAGCCGTTTCTCATTCACGGCGACGCCGCCTGGTCGCTGATCGCGGACCTCACCCGCGAGGAGGTCGATCTCTATCTCGACGACCGCCGCGCCCGCGGCTTCAACACGCTCCTGATCAACCTCCTCGAGCATCGCTTCTCCACCAACGCGCCGGCCAACGCCTATGGAGACCAGCCGTTTCTCGGTCGGGCGTTCGAGGTCGCCACCTCGCTCACGGCGTGGCTGCCGCACTATGGAACGAGCATCGCAAGCGCGTTCGCGGACTACGCCGCGCCCAACGAAGCGTATTTCGCCCACGCCGACTGGGTGTTGCGCCGGGCGGCGGCGAAAGGCTTTCTGGTCATGCTCGCCCCGTCCTATGCCGGCTGGCACGGAGGCACCCAGGGCTGGTACACGGCGATGGTCGCCAACGGGCCGGATCGGCTGCGCCAGTACGGCGAGTATCTCGGGCGGCGCTATCGCAACTTCACGAACATTCTCTGGGTCGAAGGCGGCGACTACGACCCTCCGGACAAGGACCTGGTGCGCGCGATCGCCGACGGCATCCGCGAGTTCGACCCCCGCGCTCTGCACACCGCCCATGCCGCCCCGGGGACCTCGGCGGCCGACTACTGGCAGGGGGAGCCCTGGCTCCAGGTCAACGACGTCTACACCTACGGGCCCGTCTACGCCGCCGCGCTCAAGCAGTATGCCCGGCCCGGGCGCATGCCCTTCTTTTTGATCGAGAGCGCCTACGAGAACGAGCACGAGATCACCGAGCGGGGCCTCCGGACCCAGGCCTACCAGGCCGTGCTCTCCGGTGCCGCCGGCCAGATCTTCGGCAACAACCCGATCTGGCATTTCGACGGTCCGGGCCTCTATCCCGCACCGGTGACCTGGCAGCAGGCGCTGGACAGCCCCGGTACGCGGAGCATGACCCATCTGCACGAGCTGATGGCGGCGCTCCCCTGGTGGCTGCTGGAGCCGGACATCGACGACACCTTCCTGACCGGCGGCCGCGGACCCGAGGATGCGCATGCGGTGGCTGCGCGCGCCTCCGATCGATCGTTCGCGATCGCCTACCTGCCCACCAGTCGCGAGATCACCGTCGATCTCGGGCAGCTCGCCGGTCCGAAGGTCGTCGCGCGCTGGTACGATCCGGCCGATGGCCGGTTCCTCCCGGTCAGCGGCTCGCCGTTTCCGGCGACCGGGTCACGACGGCTGAAGCCGGAGCGCGCCAGCAATGCTTCCGGTTTCGATGACTGGGCTCTGATCCTGCAGTCCGCCGGCGGGACCTGATGGACACGAGGACCCCGGGGATGCGGCGCCGCTCCGAGCCACGGGCTTGCGCCCGGATCTGCTCCCTCCTCACCCGAAAGAGGGCGCGAGAGCACACGTGCATGCCACCATCGGAAGGTGGGCTACCCCGATTGTCGCAGTGATGTCCCCGATCGGCTCGCTGGCGAAACGGTCCCCTGAGGCCATAGTGTTTCGCGATCCGAGCCGGAACAGCGGTCCACCTCGGGCGACCGGCCAATCTCGACCAAGACGGAAGGAGCGCCACGGATGCGAGTTCTGGTAACCGGCCATCGCGGGTACATCGGTACGGTGATGGTGCCGATGCTGCTCGAAGCGGGTCACGAAGTCACCGGCTACGACAGCGACCTCTACGAGCGCTGCAGCCTCGCGATCGGCGGCTCGATCGCCGCGGTGCCCAGCCTTCGCAAGGACGTTCGCGATGCCACGCTGAGCGATCTCGCGGGCTTCGATGCCGTCATCCACCTGGCCGCGCTCTCGAACGATCCGCTCAGCGATCTCGATCCCAAGATCACCTACGACATCAATCATCGGGCGAGCGTCCGGCTGGCGGTGCTGGCGAAACGCGCCGGGGTCGGGCGCTTCCTGTTCGCGTCATCCTGCAGCAACTATGGCTTCGCCGGCGACCAGATGGTCGACGAGACCGCGCCGCTCAACCCGGTGACGGCCTACGGCCAATCGAAGGTGCGCTCGGAGCGCGACATCGCCCGTCTGGCCGGCGACGGCTTCTGCCCGACCTACTTCCGGCCGGCCACGGCCTATGGTCTCTCGCCCCGCCTGCGGGTCGACATCGTGCTCAACAACCTGGTCGCCTCGGCGGTGACCACGGGCTTGATCTACCTGAAGTCCGACGGCTCGCCCTGGCGCCCGATCGTACACATCGAGGACATCGCGCGCGCCTTCATCGCCGGCCTGCAGGCGCCAGTCGACAAGGTCTTCAACGAAGCGTTCAACGTCGGCCGGACCGAGCACAACTATCGGATCCGCGAGATCGCCGAAGTCGTGGCCGCGGTCGTGCCGGGCTGCCGGCTCGAGATCGCGCCCGACGCGGGTCCCGACACGCGCTCCTATCGGGTGAGCTTTGCCAAGATCGCCCGCGTCCTGCCCGGGTTCGAGCCGCGATGGGACGTCCGCAAGGGCGCCGAGCAGCTCCACGCCGCCTACCGCGCCGCGGGTCTCACGCTCGACGAGATCGAGCGCCGCTATCAGCGGATCAGCCACATCAAGATGTCGATCCGCGAGGGCAGGCTCGGCGACGACCTCCGCCGCCTCGACCTCGCCGCTCCGAAGGCCGCCGTGGCGGCGGCCGCGACGGCGTGATCCCGGATCTGGCGGTATTTGTCCGGTGGAGCGGTCGATGTCAGGAGTTGCGCCCGTGAAGGATCTCCTCGATGAGGTCGGCATCGGTGATCAGATCTTTGCCCTGGCCGCCGAGATCTTTCCGATCTGTCGCAGCATCACCGGCGACGGCGTCCGCCAGACGCTCAGCCATCTCGCCCGCCACATCGACCTCGAGGTCCACGACGTGCCGACCGGCACCCAGCTGTTCGACTGGTCGGTGCCGCCCGAATGGACCATTCGGGACGCTTACATCAAGAATCCGGCGGGTGAGCGGATCGTCGACTTCCAGAGCTCGAATCTGCACGTCTTGAACTACAGCCGGCCGGTGCGGGCAATGCTTTCGCTCGACGAGTTGAAGAAGCACGTCTTCACGCTGCCCGACCAGCCCGACCTGATCCCCTATCGGACTTCCTACTACGCCGAGCGCTGGGGCTTCTGCATGGCCCACAGTCGACTGGCGGCGCTGCCCGACGGCCTCTACGAGGTGGTGATCGACGCCAGCCTCGAAGACGGCAGCCTGACCTATGGCGAATACTTGCACCGCGGCGAGACCGACGAGGAGTTTCTGTTCTCCGCGCATATCTGCCATCCCTCGCTCGCCAACGACAATTGTTCGGGTCTGGCGCTGCTGACGCATCTGGCCGCCCGTCTCGCTCGATTGAAGACCCGCTACAGCTACCGTTTCGTGTTCGCTCCGGGCACGATCGGCGCGATCGCCTGGCTCGCGCGCAACGAGGATCGGGTGGCTCGCATCAAGCACGGCCTCGTCGTGTCCTGCGTCGGCGATCCCGGTGGGCCCACCTACAAGAAGAGCCGTCGCGGCGATGCCTTCATCGATCGGGCGATGGCGCACGTCCTGCAGCAGGCCGGACCGGCGCCCACCATCCTCGACTTCTTTCCTTATGGATACGACGAGCGGCAGTACTGCTCGCCGGGTTTCAATCTGCCGGTCGGCCTGTTCCAGCGCAGTCAGTTTGCCACGTTCCCGGAGTATCATACGTCCGCAGACAACCTCGACTTCATCCGGCCGCAGCATCTCGCCTCGTCGTATCGGATGATCGCGGCCCTGATCGAGGTCGTCGAGCACGACTGGCGGCCGCGGAGCACGTCGCCCAAATGCGAAGCGCAGCTCGGTCGGCGCGGTCTCTATGGCGCGCTCGGCGGCGACCCTGAGGGGGCGGCGAAGAGCATGGCCTTCCTGTGGATCCTCAATCTGGCCGACGGCCGCCACTCGCTGCTCGACATCGCCGAGCGGGCCAAGCTGCCGTTCGCCGTCGTCGCCGACGCCGCCCGCCTGCTCAAGGAGAGTGGCTTGCTCGTCGAGGACCGCTGCGCATGGCCGCCCAATCGCCCGCACCGAAGACCTTGTCCTCTCCTGATATCAGACCTGGGGCATCTTTTGTCCCGGTCACTACCTCGTTTGCCCGACTTGTTAGCAAGCCTGCAGCAGCGGTATCTACGATTGCAAGCGACCGGCACAAGGCCGAGTCGGAAAGATGACACGGTTCGTCGGACCATCTCCTGAGGGATCGGGGCGGTCTTGATCGCCGCGCACTGCCGCCGGGTGAGCCCGGGTCGGACGAATGATTGGATCGCATGGGCGCGCCTGCATACCGACTTCTCGAGCTTTTGCACTCGCTATTGAGGAACCTCCCCATGGGCTTTGAGGAAACCGATCTCTGCGGTGCCTGGCTGATCGACCTCGCGCCGGCACGCGACCATCGGGGCTTTTTCACCCGCACGTTCTGTGTCCAGGCCTATGCGGACCACGGGCTGGCGACGGGCTTCGTTCAGCACAGCACCTCCCAGTCCGTCGCGCGGGGCACCCTGCGTGGCATGCATTTCCAGCGGGCGCCGCACAGCGAGATCAAGGTGGTGCGTTGCCTGCAAGGCGCCATTTGGGACGTCATCATCGATCTTCGACCGGATTCGCCGACCTATCGGCGTTGGCAGGGGTTCGAGCTCACAGCAGACAATCAGCGTCAGCTCTACGTCCCCGAGGGCTTCGCCCACGGCTTCCAAACCCTCTGCGACGACACTCAGGTGGGTTATCTGATTTCCGCGTTCTACGCCCCCCGGGCGGCGAGCGGGGTCCGCTACGACGACCCGGCGTTCGCGATCGACTGGCCCCTGCCCTTGACTGAGATCTCGGAGAAGGACCGGACCTGGCCCGATTTCTGCGAGCCCGTCTTCGCCTCCAGCCGCGACCCAAGGCGGCCATGGAGGGCTTGAGTGGGGGCTTGACCGAGCCGGGCGAGACCGGCCCGCCATCCACTTGAGCCCGGCGCCCGGGTCGAGCTTCTCCATCCCTGCCCAGCCACGTCCAGAGGCCGCCGTGAGGCGCGCCTGGCGCCGTATTGCTGCCGCCAGCAGACGCGGCTGCCCGATGGCCGCGTCTGCCGGCCGGCGCCGTTCCGGCCACCGGGCTGAGCCGCTCGCCGTGCTCTCCGTTCCGAAGCCAGGGATCGATGGACCCGGCCGCTCGACGGGTCAGCCGGGCTCCCTGGCCCGCGGGCCAAGCGCGGCGATGCGCGCGCGCGGACCCCGGCAGCGTCGGCCGAATGACGTCCGGGCGAACACGGCCGCGACCGTCTTCAACTCGAGCACGACGGTGTGCTGCAGCGCGAGCGCCGTGGCCAGCCAGCCCGTCATCGCCAGCAACGCTGCGAGCGCGGTCGCCGCAATCGAAAGGTCGAAGCCCGAGCCGGAAAGCACCATGACACAGGCCGGCCCGGCAGCGCTGCCCGCCGTCACGACCGCGCTCTTCCACAAGGCGGCCCAGAGCTCGCGCCACCGGAACGGCACCGACCGCCGCACGAAGTGCAGCGCGACCACCATTTGCAGGGGCAGGCTCGCCAGCTGGCTTGCCGCCATGGCCATGATGCCGAAGTAGATGATGCCGAAATAGGCCGCGCAGCACAGGACGACCGCGGCCGCCGAGCGTCCGACCAGGTCTGCCAGCACGCGGTCTCTGCGGGCGCCTGCGGCAAGAAGGACCGGCGTTGTCAGAGTCACCGGGAACCAGGCCAAGCTGGCAATCGCAATCAACTGCAGCAGTGGGACCACCGCGAGCCACTGTTGACCCAGAAGAAGCGCGACGACCGGGTAGGCGAACAGCACGAGCAGGACCTGGCCCGGCCAATAGAACACCGTGATCAAGCCGAGAGCGCGCAGATAGGGCTCTTTCAAGCTACGCCCTTGACGAATCTCGGCGGCGAGAGCGGGAAATGCTACCGAAAGGACGTTCGACGTGACGAGCTGGTCCGGAATCCCGGCCATGACATTCGCCCGATTATACAAACCGACGGCCGAATGCGGGAGCAACTGACCCAAAATGAGTTGGGGAAGCGCTTCGTAAGTCCGGTTGATCACGAAGCTGGTACCGTTGTAGGCACCGAAGGCCAGGATGTTGCCCCAGGATCTGAAGGTCGGCCGGAACATCGCCAGATTTGGCCGGACGCACAGCGAGAGGGCGGTGGTCGCGCTGGCGGCGGCCAGCATCGCCCACGCCAGGCTCATGTAACTGAAGCCGGCCACGGCCAGCAGGACCGCCGTGATCGCGCTGACGGTGGCGCTCGTCGTATTGATCAAAGTCAGTCTTCCGAACGCCATGTCGCGCCGCAACAATCCTGTGATCGGCTTCGACACCGCCTCGATCAGTCCGGCGACGGCTGCGACCCGAATAAATTGCGTCAGCCCCGCCTCGCCGTAAAAGCTCCCGAACCATGGCGCGACCACGAACATCATGGCGGTAATCACAGACGTCAGCAGGAAGACGACCGTGAACGAGGTGCGGATGTCGTCCTGAGCGACCTCTTGCAGTTGGATCAGGAAGTCTGAGGTCGCAAACTCGCGCAGGCCGAGCGCAATCGTCACGATTCCGGTGCCGATCACGGAGACGCCGATCTCGGTCGGGCTGAGCAGGCGCGAGACCACCGCGATCAAGGCGAATTGAAGAGCCAGCCGGAAATACTGTCCTCCGGCGGCCATCGCGAGCGCACGTCTGACCACGCCTTTGAGCCCTTCTTCAACGCAGCCTCAGGACGGCCACATCATGCGGCCGACCCGGACCGGTTCGCGGCCGGCGCTACGCCCAAAATGGCGCCCGCGCCGGGCCCGACTTCTGACCGCGATCGGCTGGCCGCGACGCCCCGTTACTCTGGCACCGGGCTGGCAGTGTGGCGGACGGCGAGCTTCGGGCACGGCTCGACATGCCAAACGCCCTACCAGCCTGGCGCTCTGGCGACCGGCCCGCCTACCCCTTTCGGAACACGAAGGTCTCGGTTCTGCCAGGCTTCATCGGTATTGAAAAGCTATCGACGAACTGCACTCCCCGGGCCTTGAAGAAGTCGATCATGAAGGCCCGCGGCATAATCGCTGGATACGACCCATGATCGGTTCCGCGCTCGAGCCAGCATTCGAGAGTGGCCTGGTCCATGCAGGCTTCCGTGACGACGTCAAAGACGATATGGGCCCTTTGACGCGCAACCCGGATCATCTCCAGCCAATAGGCGCAGGTCGTCAGGAACGGGGTCACGACAAAGACCTTGTGGGCATGAACCAGATCGATCGAGCCGGTCTTGGTCGGGGCCATCGATCGGCCGTTCGTGGGTTGCCAGACGGCATCATGGGCGTGGACCAGGTAGTTGGCCCATGACGCCGCCGTTTCGTAGAACTCGTAGCGCGTCGGTGAACAGATCCGGAGCACTCTTTCGAGATATCGGCCCGATCCCGGTCCGATCTCAGCCACGGTCGCGACCCGATCCGAAAAGATGCCGGCGGCCACCATTCGATCGATCGTCTCTTGCGTGGCGCCTGCGACATTGTAGGTCACGTCGATATAATCGGAAACCGACAGGCCGGCTTTCTTGGCAGAGCTAATGGTGTCTTGAAAACTGATATACTGCTCCGGATTGGTCCAGTCATGCATGCCGACAATTCGCGCGCCCAATGGTTCGATGGCCAGATTGACTCCCCGTGCCAGCATCTTGACTGATTTACTCACCATAGCAAAGCTCCTTTGGATCTCTCAGTTGCCAAACTTGCCGAGCGATGCGATGCGATAGCCCGATCAGCCAAGTCGGTGTTAACCTACGCCAGGCGTCCGTCGGATCTCTGTACGCTGGCTGAATCAGCGCCCGCGCCGGGACGGTTTCTTCGTGATCCCGACGCCTTGCACGAGGGCCATCGCGCAACAAGCCATCCGACTGTGCCTCAGAAACGGTGAACCATTCCAATTCAACATAACCTGGGCACGTCACCGAGGCACTTTGGCTAAAAGGTGGTGATGGTACCCCCTCCGATGATCGCTATCTCTCCCCCAAAGGCAAAGTCGGCAGGCCTTCGATCGCGCTGACCTCGATTCCCGGACGCTTCATCTCGATGAGGTCGCACTCCGGCCCGAGCAAGACTTCGGGTCCTGTGCGCAAGACGCGGACGGTGAACCATCGCCGGCCCGTCCCCAAGAGGAGCGCGCCAACATGGGCAATGGACTCGGCTTGCCTACTCACAAGGTCGTAGCCCTTCGACCGGATGGGATCAGCCGGAGGAGGCAGCGCCCGGCCACGCCTGCCCGAGCCGTTCGATCGGTCGATGGCGCTCCGTCGTAAAGGTAGGATCTCGGGAACCCGCGATGTCGCTATCCTCGCCATCGAGCCGCCGGCCCTGTTTCGCGGGCTGGCGTGGAACAAGCCATGATCGGGGGAAGTCCATGCGGATCGCCATGATCTTCTTGGGCGTCGCCGACATGCCAGGAGGCGGGCGCGAAGCCGGCCGGGATCCAGCATGACCACTCACGTTCTCGAGGCCCCACTCGTTACCCGGAGTCGCACCGCCGCGCCGTGTCGGCTGTGCGGCGCCGAGCTCGCGCACAGCTTCGTCGATCTCGGCATGTCGCCGCTCTGCGAGAGCTTCCTCGCGGCCGGCCAGCTCGATGCGATGGAGCCCTTCTTTCCCCTGCACGCGCTCGTTTGCGGGACCTGCTTTCTCGTTCAGTTGAAAGAGTATGTCAGCCCGGAATCGATCTTCCGGGAATACGCGTACTTCTCTTCCTATTCGACGACCTGGGTCGCCCACGCCAAGGCCTATTGCGAGATGATCGGGCCACGGCTCGGGCTCGGGCCGGACAGCCTGGTGGTCGAGCTGGCGAGCAACGACGGCTATCTGCTCCAGCACCTGCTGCCGCTCGGGATCCCGGTGCTCGGGATCGAGCCGGCGGCCAACGTCGCCAAGGTCGCGATCGACAATGGCATCAGGACGCGCGTCGATTTCTTCGGGGTCGAGCTCGCCAAGGCGCTGGTCGCCGAAGGCCGGCAGGCGGACCTGATCATCGGCAACAACGTGCTGGCGCAGGTTCCCGACCTCAACGACTTCACAGCCGGCATGGCCCGGCTGCTGGCGCCCGAGGGCGTCATCACGCTGGAGTTCCCGCACCTCGAGCGGCTGATGGCGGAGAACCAGTTCGACACCATCTATCACGAGCACTTCTCCTACTTCTCGCTGATCGCGATCGAGCGCCTGGCGGCCGGTCACGGCCTGAGGCTGATCGATGTCGACGAGCTTTCGACCCACGGCGGCTCGCTCCGGGTCTATCTCGCCCATGCCGGCTCGGCGCGGCCGACGGCCAGGAGCGTCTCGGATCTGCTCGCCCGCGAGCGCGGCCAGGGCTTTGGCGACCTTGCGACCTACGCATCGTTCGCCGCGCGGGTGGCGCAAACCAAACGTCGGCTGCTGTCGTTCCTGGTCGCGGCCAAGGACGCCGGCAAGGTCATCTGCGGCTATGGCGCGCCGGGCAAGGGCAATACCCTTTTGAACTATTGCGGGATCGGCACCGACTTCCTCGAGTTCACGGTCGATCGCAACCCCTACAAGCACGGCCGGTTCACGCCCGGCATGCACATCCCGATCCATCCGGTCGCCGCGCTCGACCGGCTCCGACCCGACTACGTCCTGATCCTGCCGTGGAATCTGAAGAACGAGATCATCCAGCAAATGCGTCATGTGGCCGCCTGGGGCGGCAAGTTCATCGTCCCGATCCCCGACATGACGGTCATCGATCCGAAGGAACCGAGATCATGAAGGTCGTGCTGTTCTGCGGCGGCCTCGGCACTCGCATTCGCGAGTATTCCGAGAACATCCCGAAGCCGATGATCCCGGTCGGCCATCAGCCGATTCTCTGGCATCTGATGCAATACTACACCGAATACGGACATTCGGATTTCATCCTGACGCTCGGCTACAAGGCCAACATCATCAAAGAGTTCTTTTTGAGCTATCGCCCGCAGGCTTACGCCGACTGCGTTGTCTCGGGCTTTGGCGCCAACGTCGAGCTGCTGCAGGAGCCCGAGGAGAACTGGCGGGTCACGCTGATCGATACCGGCATCTGGCGCAATATCGGCCAGCGGCTGTGGGCGGTGCGCGACCACGTCAAGAACGAGGAGATCTTCCTCGCCAACTACAGCGACGGCCTGACCGACGTCGACCTCGACGACATGGTCGCGCGCTTCAAGAGGAGCGGCAAGCTCGCCTGCTTCCTCGCGGTGCGGCCGCCCTTGACCTATCACCTGGCGGACATCGAGGCCGATGGCCGGGTGCGCGAGTTCCGCTCGTCGGATCGCTCGGACATCTGGATCAACGCCGGCTACTTCATCCTGCGGCCCGAGATCTTCGACTACATGAACGAGGGCGAGGAGCTGGTGCTCGAGCCCTTCACCAGGCTGATCGCGGCGAACCAGCTGATGGCCTACAAGCACGAGGGCTTCTGGCGCTGCATGGACAACCTGAAGGACCGCCAGGTCCTCGAGGAGATGGTCGAGCAGGGCAAGATGCCGTGGCGCGCCGCCGACGTCACCAAGCGGGGCCGAACGCTGTCGATCGCTGCGCTATGATCGCCTTGCAGCTCGCACGGCCGGACGAGACGCTTTCGGTCCTGTGCCTCGGGGCCCATTCCGACGATATCGAGATCGGCGCGGGCGGCACGCTGCTCGGTTGGATCGCGGCGGGGATTCGGCTCGAGGTCGACTGGTGCGTGCTGAGCGCCACCGGCCCACGGGCCGCGGAGGCGAAAGCATCGGCGGCGGCCTTCCTCGCCGGCGCCGCCACGACCAGGGTCGAGCTCGGACAGTTCGACGACGGCCTGTTTCCCTACCAGGGCGACCAGATCAAGGCCTGGCTCGAAGACGTGCGGACCCGGCTCGCTCCGGACGTGGTCCTGACCCATCGCGGCGACGATGCGCACCAGGACCATCGCGAGCTGTCCAAGCTCACCTGGAACCTGTTTCGCGATCACCTGATCCTCGAGTACGAGATCCCCAAATGGGACGGCGATCTGGGCCGGCCGAACCTCTACGTGCCGCTCACCGCCGCGGTGCTGGAGCGGAAGATCGAGCTTCTGCACGCCCATTTCGGGACCCAGCGCTCCAAGCAATGGTTCGATGCGGAAACCTTCCGTGGCCTGGCTCGCCTGCGGGGCATGGAATGTCGCGCCCCCGAGCGCTACGCCGAGGCCTTCTTCGTGCGCAAGGCCAGGCTCGGGTAGCGGCGGCCTCGGCGTCCGCTTCCGACCCGGGCCGGCGCCCATCCTGCTTCCGGCCGGTGACCTCGCAAGGCGTAGGACGATGATCCGAACGGCGTCGCGACGAACAACGTTCTGGCTCGCCGCCGCCGCGGTCCTCGCTGGCGGCGGCTGCGCGCTGTCGACGGCAGATGACGGCACCGTCGTCCTGACGCCCGGGCAGGACATCCAGGCCATCGTGGCCCGCGCTCCCGACGGGACGCGCTTCCGCTTCATGCCCGGGATCTACCGCCAGCAGACGATCTATCCGAACGACCGGCAGCAGTTCATCGGACAGGACGGCGTGATCCTGAGCGGCGCCATGCAACTGACGACCTGGACCAGGGATTCAGGCTTCTGGCGGTCGGAGCGGCTGCCTCGCCCGCTACCCTTCCATGGCGACTGCAGCGACGGTCGCGACCTCTGCAGCCTCCGGGAGGATCTGTTCGTCGACGATCGCCTCTATGAGCGGGTCGGATCGTTGGCCGAGCTCGGCCCGGGGCGATGGTACTACGCCAGCCGCCGGGCCTATCTGGCGGACGATCCGACCCGGCATTCGGTCGAGCTGGGCGTCACGGCGCGCGCATTCGACGGCGATGCCGAAGATGTCGTGCTCGAGGGCCTGATCGTCGAGAAGTATGCGTCGGACGCCCAACGCGGGGCCATCTACGCCGACGATGGCCGCGGCTGGCGAATTGCCGACGTGACCGCGCGCTGGAACCACGGCGCCGGCCTCTCCTTCGGCGCCAACACGCGGGTCACCGGCGGGTCCTTCAGCCACAACGGCCAGCTGGGCATTGCCGGCAAGGGCGCCGGCTCCCGGATCCAAGGGGTCGAGATCGCCTTCAACAACTACGCCGGCTACAATCCACGCTGGGAAGCCGGCGGCACCAAGTTCTGGGAAACGACCGGCCTCGTCGTCCAAGACTCATGCATCCATCACAATGCCGGCCCCGGGCTCTGGACCGATCATGACAATATCGGCACGGTCTATGATGGCAATAAGGTCTTCATGAACGCCTATGAAGGCATCAAGCACGAGATTTCCTACGCCGCTACTATTCACAATAACATTGTGACTGGCAATGGCACGAGCGGCCGCGACAACTGGTTGTGGGGATCGCAGATCCTGATCCAGAACAGCAGTAATGTCGATGTCTATGACAACCTGGTCGAGGTCACCGACACCTTCGGCAATGGCGTCAGTGTCATCTATCAGGATCGCGGTCGCGGCGCCTATGGCCCAACCAAGCCGGTCAACAACTCGATCCACCACAATCGAATCGTCCATCTCGGCCACCAAGGTCAGAGTGGTGTGGTGACGGACACCGACGATGATCGATTTTGGCGAGGCGCCGACAACCGCTTCGATTGGAACAGCTACATGGTCGTTGATGGAACCTGCGAATATTGGCGCTTCAACGATCATCTCCTGGCGTGGCCCGAGATCAAAGAGCTCGGCTACGAGGAACACGGCAAGCTCATCGTCGAGCCACCGGTGCCGACGCAACTCTCCTGCGACCGATGACATTCGGAATTCATGCTGGACCCAGTATCATGAAACAGATCGCACAGAACTACAAGACCGGCGAGATCAAGCTGCTCGAGGTGCCGGTGCCGGCCTGCAGGTCGGGCGGCGTGCTGGTGCGCAGCGACTTCTCGCTGATCTCGATGGGCACCGAGGCCATGAAGATCCACGAGAGCAAGCTCTCGCTGATCGGCAAGGCGCGGGCGCGACCGGACCAGGTCAAGAAGGTGATGGCGACGATGGCGCAG
The DNA here is from genome assembly GCA_963757395.1 of uncultured Alphaproteobacteria bacterium. Lineage (GTDB taxonomy): Bacteria > Pseudomonadota > Alphaproteobacteria > Geminicoccales > Geminicoccaceae > DATAOG01. Next base: position 244,160 of record CAVWRK010000010.1, on the reverse strand, counting down.
CTGGGGCCGGTCGCCACCTACCAGAAGGTGATGAACCGGCTCGATAGCTACACGCCGCTCGGCTATTCGCTCGCAGGCGTCGTGGTCGCGGTCGGCGACGGCGCCGGCGAGCTCAAGGTCGGCCAGCGGGTCGCCTGCGGCGGCAACCAGTTCGCGCTGCACGCCGAATACAACTGGGTGCCCAAGAACATGTGCGTGGCGGTGCCGGACGGCGTGTCGCCGTTGCACGCCGCCTTCACGACCGTCGGCTCGATCGCGATGCAGGGCTTCCGCCAGTCGGATGCCAGGCTCGGCGAGACCGCCTGCGTGATCGGGCTCGGGCTGGTCGGTCAGATCCTGGTGCAGATCCTGCGCGCGGCCGGCCTGCAGGTTTTGGGCATCGACGTCGCGAAGGAACGCTGCGAGCTCGCCGCGGCGAGCGGTGCCGCTCGCCTGCGGCATGCCCGGCGATCCGTCCTTCGATGCCCTGAAAGCCAGGCTGTCGGCGCTGACCGGCGGTGCCGGCGCGGATTGCATCTTCCTGACCGCCGGCGGCAACACCAACCAGCCCGTGGAGGTCGCCGCCGAGCTGGCGCGCGATCGCGCCCGCATCGTCGACATCGGCAAATGCCGGCTCGACCTGCCCTGGAACGCCTACTACGGCAAGGAGCTCGACCTCCGCTTCTCCCGCTCCTACGGGCCCGGCCGCTACGATCCGAACTACGAGGAGCGCGGCATCGACTACCCGATCGGCTACGTCCGCTGGACCGAGCGCCGCAACATGGAGTGCATTCTCGACCTGCTGGCGAAGGGCGAGCTCGATTTCGACGCGCTCACGAGCGACGTGGTCGGGTTCGATGATGCGGTCGCCGTCTACGAGAAGATCGAGCGCGGCGAGCTCCGGGGCCTCGGCGTGGTGTTCGAGTATCCGCAGAACGGCAGCGCGATCGAAGCCGTCACCAGGACGGCGCAGGCACCCGCCCGGTTGCCTCGCCGTGGCCGTTCACCGACCGACCGGGTTCGCCTCGGCGTGATCGGCTGTGGCAACTACGCGACCACGATGCTGCTGCCCCACCTCAAGCAGCGGCCGGATGTCGAGCTGGTCGAGGTGGCGACCGCAACCTCGCTGTCCGCCGCCAATGCGCGCGCCAAGTTCGGCTTCACGCGGGTCTCGACCGACTACCAGAGCCTGCTCGCCGATCCGGAGATCGACGCGGTCCTGATCGCGACCCGGCACGACAGCCATGCCCATCTGGTGGGCGAGGCGCTCCGGGCCGGCAAGGCGGTGTTCGTCGAGAAGCCGCTCGCGGTGACGGCGGACCAGCTGGCCGCGGTTCGGGACGCGGTCGCCGAGACCGGCAACGACCGGCTGATGGTCGGCTTCAACCGCCGCTTCGCGCCGGTCCTGACCGGGCTGCACGACGCCTGGGGCGGCTGCGGCGGGCCGCAGGTCCTGAACTACACGGTCAACGCCGGGCCGCTCGACGCCGGCAGCTGGTACGCTCAGACCGAGTCCCAAGGGACCCGCTTTGCCGGCGAAGGCGGCCATTTCATCGATACCATCTCCTGGTGGCTCGGCGCCGATCCGGTGACCGCGCACGCCGTCGCGACCCCGGGCGATCCGGACAACCTGCTGGCGCTGTTGACCTATCAGGACGGCTCGGTGGCCAAGATCGGCTATGTCACCAAGGGCGACCCGAAATACCCGAAAGAGGTCCTCGAGGCGTTCGGCGACGGCAAGGTCGCGCGCCTGGACAATTTCCGGCGCACCGAGCTCTGGCGCGGCGGCCGGCGCAAGCGGACGCGCGCCGGTCTGGACAAGGGCCAAAAGCACGCCCTCGAGGCGTTCGTCCAGGCGGTGAAGACGGGCGCCGAGATGCCGGTCACGCTGGCCTCGCTGATCGCGACCACCGCCTGCACGCTTGCGGTCGGCCGCAGCATCGCGAGCGGGAGACCCGAGCCGGTCGCCGGTTGGGAGCGCGCGGCGGACCCCGAAACGACCGACGGCGGCAGCTGCTACGAACTGCGAGCCGTGCAATGAACCCGACCTGGTACGCCCGCCGTCTCGCCCGGATGTCGTCGGCGGAGATCAAGGGGCGTCTGGCCGACGCCTGGCTCAAGCAACGCTGGCGCGCGCGGCAGCTGCGGGCCTCGGACCTCGATCGGCTGCCGCTGCCGGCTTCGATCCCGGCCTTCGCGAGCGCGCTCGACCCGGCCCTCGCCAACGCTCTCCCCGAAGCGGCAAGAGCGCGGCTGTTGCGGACCGCGGATGCCGCGCTCGCCGGCCGGTTTCCCTTGTTCGACCGCGAGCGCGAGGACCTTTTGCGCGATCCCGACTGGTTCCTCGACCCGAGGACCGGCCGGCGCGCGCCCGACCGGACCTACGCGTTCGACATCGACTGTCGCGACGTCCAGGAGGTCGGGACGATCAAATATGTCTGGGAGCCGTCGCGCCACCACCAGCTGACCGTGCTCGCCGCCGCCTGGTTCCTGACGTCGGACGCCCGCTACGCGGTCTTCCTCGACGGCCAGCTCCGGTCCTGGTGGCGCCGCAACCCGTTCCTTTCCGGCGTCCATTGGACCAGCGGCATCGAGCTCGGCGTCCGACTGCTGTCCTGGGTCTGGGTCCGGCGCCTGCTGGCCGGTTGGACCGGCGTCAAAGCGTTGTTCGACGACAACCCCGCGTTCTTGCGTCAGCTGCATCATCATCAGGAGTACCTCGCCCGGCTGAGCAGCCACGGCTCCTCGGCGAACAACCACCTGATCGCCGAGGAAGCCGGCCAGTTCGCGGCCTGCTGCGCCTTCCCCTATTTTGCCGAGACCCCGCGCTGGCGTGAGCAGGCAGCCCGCGCGCTCGGTCGCGAAGCGCAGCTGCAGACCTTCGAGAGCGGCCTGAACCGGGAGCTGGCGACCAGCTACCATGTCTTCGTGCTCGAGCTGCTGCTCGCCGCGGCGGTCGAAGGCGAAGCCGGCGGCTGGCCGCTCGGCGCCGCCTTCTGGCACCGCATCTGCGCCATGACCGATGCGCTCGCCGCGACCGTCGACGTCCGCGGCAGGCCGCCGCGGCAGGGCGACGGCGACCATGGCCGCGGCCCGCTGCTCGACCACCCGGACGCCAATCCATGCGCCTCGCTGCTCGCCACCGGTGCCGCCCTGTTCGGCGCCCGCGACTGGTGGCCGGACCCGGGCGCGACCGATCTCCGGACGCTGCTCTGGCGCCGGCTGGCCGGCGGCGCGATGCCCCAGGGGCGCCGCCCCGATACGTTGCCCCATCGGTTCGCGGACGCCGGCATGGTCCTGTTGCGCGCCGCGCCGCACCAGGAGGACGAGATCTGGTGCCGCTGCGATCACGGACCGCATGGGTTCCTCTCGATCGCCGCCCATGCCCATGCGGACGCGCTGTCGATCGAGCTGCGCTGCGGCGGCGTCGACGTCCTGGTCGATCCCGGAACCTACACCTACCAGGGGGAAGCGGCGTGGCGGTCGTACTTCCGCTCGACCATCGGCCACAACTGCCTGGAGCTCGCCGGTCAGGACCAGTCGGTCCCGGGCGGCCCGTTCATGTGGACCAGGTCGGCGGAAGCCACCGAGCTTGCCGCGAGCGGGCTCGGCGACGGGCCGCAGGCGGTCTGGCGCGCGGCCCATGACGGCTATCGGCGGCTCTCCCCCGGTGCCCGCCATGAGCGCACGGTCACCCTTGATCGTGCGCCTCGACGCCTGGTCGTCGAGGATGCCGTCGAGAGCAGCGGCCGCCACGACTGCCGGCTGGCGTTCCACCTCGGGCCGGAGGTCGACTGCCGCCTCGAGGGCCATGTGGCGGAGCTCGGCTGGCAGACCGGCCACGGCCGATGGCGGGCGGTCATGCGCTTGCCCGAGGGGCTCGAGTGGTCGTCGGTTCGCGGCCAGGCGGAGCCGCCGCTCGGATGGTACTCGCCGTGCTTCGGCGCGCGGCTGCCGATCGTGACGCTGGTCGGTCAGGGCGTCGTCGCGGGCGGCGAGCGTCTGATCACGGATCTTCGGATCGAGCTCAGCGCCGGGCGTGTCGAAAGTGCGGCGTCCGGTCCGATGATGGTCGCCGACACCGCGAGCTGATCACGGCAGCGCCGAGGGATCGCCCGATCAGTCGCCCGGCCCACCCTCGGGGGCGGCGGGCGCACCTTGGGAACGCCTCCACGCGGTCGTCCTCGCCAGGAGCCGCGCCGGCACGAAGATCGCGTCGTAGGCGGCGAGCAGCGGCGCGACCGAGTGCTGCCAGGCGAGCTTTTCGCGCACCCGCTCGGCGCCGTACCGCGACATGCGCGCGCGCCGGCCGGGGTCGTCCAGCAGGGCGACGATGCCATCGGCGAGCGCCCGTTCCGAGTTCGCCGCCGCATAGAGGGCGGCGTCGCGCGCGGAGACCTTGTGCTCGGTCAGATCGTAGCAGACGATCGGCAGGCCGAAGAACATGTACTCCATGATCTTGTTCATGGTGCTCTGGTCGGACCAGGCGGTCTTCGGGTCCGGGTCGACCGCGACGTCGGCCGAGGACAGGATGCGGCAGAGATCGTCGTCGCTGACCCGGCCGGTGAAGGTGCAGATGTCGCCGACACCCTGCTCGTCGGCGTAGGCCTTGATCATCGGCTGCTCCGGACCGCCGCCCACGAAGACCGCATGGAGGTCGTCGCGCTTCAGATCCTGGCGCAGGATCCGGACGGCCCGGACCAGGTGATCGACGCCGTCCTGCTTGCACATCTCGCCCAGATAGACGAGCAGCAGAGGCTTGCCCTTCTTCCACGCCAGGTCGGGATCGAAGGCCCGGAACCGGGCGACGTCCGGGCCGGAGCGGACGACGAACACGTCCTTGGCCGCCAGCCCGCCGCGCGCCTGCGCGATCCGCTTGTGGCTCTCGTTGGTGGTGATCACGACGTCGGCGGACCGGAAGGTCATGCGCTCGAGGAACAGCAGTCCCCGGTACATCAGCCCGGAGTCGCGCCCGAACTTGGCGGCGTACATCTCCGGCGACAGGTCGTGATGGTCGAACAGGAAGCGCTTGCCGAACAGACGCCAGAACCAGGCCAGCAGCCAGTAGGTCTCCGGCGGATTGCAGGCATGGATGACGTCGAAGCCGCGCCCGGCGAGCGCGACCCGCACGGATGTCATGAAGCTGCAAAGGAAGCACCAGGCGAATTCCAGGGCGAAGCCCGCGGCGCCCCGGGCGTCGATCGGCAGGTCGTAGCGATAGATGTCGACGCCTTCGAGGGTCTCGAAGCCCGCCGTGTAGCCCTTGGCCTTCGGGCAGATCACGCTGACCGCGTAACCCGCCCGGGTCAGCGAGGTTGCCTCGAGCCAGACCCGGCGGTCGAACGGGACCGGCAGGTTCTGAACGATGACGAGGACGCGGCGGCCGTTACCAGCAGATGCCATTGTACGCACCGTCGGCGTCGAGCCGCACCAGATCGACGACCCGTTGCGAGTTGTTGAGACGGCCGATGACGTCGGGGAAATAGGGGTCCCGGTTGCCGATCACGATCGTGCCGGCGTGGCACACGACCTCGTCGACGTGGTCGACCATGAGCTTCGCGATGTGCGGCAGGTGCTGGTAGATGTAGGCGCGGTTGGCGCCGACCAGGCGGCTGAGGTTGACGTTCCGATCGAAGATGCGGATCTCATGGCCCTTGCCGAGCAGCCGTTCGACCAGCTCGACCACCGGGCTTTCCCGGAGGTCGTCGGTGCCGGCCTTGAAGCTCAGCCCGAGCACGCCGACGTTGCGCTCCTTCAGGTCGAGGACCATCTGCATCGCGCGGTCGATGTGGCTGCGGTTGCTCGCCATGATCGCGTTGATGAGCGGCAGCTCCAGATCCAGGCTTCGCCCCTTGTAGGTCAGGGCGCGCACGTCCTTCGGCAGGCAGGAGCCGCCGAAGGCGAAGCCCGGCCGCAGGTATTTGGACGAGATGTTGAGCTTGGTGTCCTCGCAGAAGATGTCCATGACGGCGCCGCCGTCGATCTTGAGCGCCTTGCTGATGCTGCCGATCTCGTTGGCGAAGATGACTTTGAGCGCGTGCCAGGTGTTGTCGGCGTATTTGACCATCTCGGCGATTTCGAATTCGGTGCCGGTGACCGGCACGGCGAACCTCGCGTTCAGGGATTCGAGCATGGCGTGGGTGCGGCCATCGCTGGCCGCGATCACGATCTTCGGCGGATGGTTGAAGTCGGAGATCGCCGTGCTCTCCCTCAGGAATTCGGGGAAGAAGCCGACGCCGAAATCGACGCCGGCACGCTTGCCGGACGCGCCCTCGAGGGTCGGGATGACCATGCTGCGGAGCGTTCCGGGCAGGACGGTGCTGCGGATGACGATCGCGGTGAACCCGGCCTTGTCGCGCAGGACCAGGCCGATGTCCTCACAGACGCGCATGACGTGGGTGAGGTCGAGGTCGCCGTTGGCGCGGCTCGGTGTGCCGACGCAGACGATCGCGAGCTCGCTCGCGCCGATGGCGGCGCGGTGATCCGTCGTCGCCCGCAACCGGCCTTCGGCGACCGCTGATGCGATCATCTCGTCGACGCCCTTCTCCACGACCGGGCTGCGGCCGGCGTTGATCAGCTCCGCCTTGGCCGCGTTCGAATCGACACCGACGACGGCGTGCCCCGCCTGCGCGAGGCAGGCCGCTGAGACCGTCCCCACATAGCCAAGGCCAAAGACTGCAATGTCCATGTCTTTCCTCTTTTCTGCCGTTCTATCAGATCAGCAAATCCAGCTCGGCACAGGCCCGCAAATTGTATGAATACCAAGACATCGGTGGTTACCGATTTCGTCGTAATCTATCCTCTCAAATAGCCAATCATGATGCGCCCGATGATGAACCCAACTATGTGTTTAGCTGATCGGATCGGACTGAAGTGATGTGACGGTGAGAGATCGCGGTGCCGAGGCCGCTGGCGACGTCGGGTCACCGGCCGACGGCCGATGGAAGTCGTGCGGGTTCACGACCGGCATCCCACCCGCCCAGCGTCTGCAACGCCGGCGCCATGGCCATACCCCAGAGCAGGTACAAGGGGATCGCCCGGTAGGGCGTGTCGAACCCGGCTTCGAAGCTGCACATCGCCATGCCCGCCACCCACCACACCATCCCGATCGGCTGTCCGGTCAGGCGGTAGGCTCGCCAGAGGAGGCGGAAGATGGCGAGCTGCACAAAGCCGAACAGGACCACGCCGACCCACCCGGTGTAGCCGAGCGCGGCGTAGAACACGCTGTGCGGTATCCGGTGCTCGACATCGCCGTAGCGGATGTCCTCCGGCGCCAGGCTGAGCATGTTGAAGCCGTAGCCATGCCCGAACGCCGCCAGCATCGGCGTCGAGACCGAAGAGCGCCAGATGCCCGCCCACCATTTCTCCCGCCACTCCACGGTCTGGGCGGCCATCTGGGCGTGCGGGCTCAGTTCCTCTGCCAACTGCTTGTCGATCGGGGCGATCACGCGGGCCAGGGTCTCGTTGAGCGAGACCCGGGTGTTACGCCCGCTCAAGTTGATGCCGGCAAGGTCGATCATTCCAAGCACCGCGAGACCGACCAGGCCCATCACGACCACCCGGCCAAAGCGCCGCGTCAGGAGCCCCCAGACGCCCATGCCCAGCGCCAGGGCGAGCCACTCGATGCGCCACTGCAACGCAAGCAGGACCGTGACGTTGAGCAGCAGCAGGAGCCAGACCTTGCGGAAGTCGCGCTCGAAGCAGCACAATCCCAAGATGGCGATGGCACTACCGACCGGCTCTCCGAACAACGGCACATCGGTACCCGGTATCAAAAGGGAGGTGTCGTAGTGTCTCAGCACCACGACCCACACCAGGCCATAGCCCCCATTGACCCAAGCCGCGGCTCGAACCAGTTTAGGCAGGAAATCCGGCACACGCAGACTGACCCACATGCCGAAGAACAGATATATCGTATAATAATTGAAGATGAAATATTTGAGGGTGTGAAATACCGTGCTGCCGGCGAGGACGCCCCGCATGAACTGCCAGATGCCATACAGCATGAAGACGAACATGGCGAGGCCGAGCTCGTTCAACGGCGATGGGCGCAGGAGCGAGACGGTCCAGGTGCCCAGGGCCACGCGCGGCTTGCAGAACAGGAACGCGGCGAGCGCGATTTCGCCGAGGAAGATCTGGAGCGGCGGAATCCCGAAATAGGCGAACGATCGCGTCATGCTCAGATAGCCGACGACCAGGAAGCCTGCGACCCACTGCCAGATGACCATGACTATGCGCTCGCCACAGCGGCCGAGAGTGCCCAGCGGTCGCAACCGCGGCGCGTCACCCGCGCCCCGATCGCCAAGCCGGCCACGCCCAGAGCGAGGCTCGACCGGGGCCGGTCACGCCGGATCGACATGCGCACCTCGCCCGATCAGTGCCGGCCGATGCTGGTCGAGGCGCTGCGCGCTCGCATGCCGCTCGCGGGCCGACAGGACCTCGCGGTAGACGTCGACGGTGCGCTCGGCGAGATAGGACCACTCGCATCGCCGGGCGCGACGCACCGCCCCGTCACCGAGCTGCCGACAAAGGTCCCGGTCGCGGGCGAGCTTCGAGATCGCGGCGCCGAGGCCGGCGACGACCTCTCGGGGCGTGGTGACCGAGATCTTGACGCCGCAGGAGTCGTCGACGAGGTCACCGACCCCCTGATGGTCGAGACAGACGACCGGCAAGCCTGCGCCCAGGGCCTCGCAGACGACGGTGCCGGTGGTGTCCTGAAGGCTGGTGAACACGAACACGTCGGCCCAATCGTATTGTTCCGTCACCTGCGCGAGCGGTACCCAGCCCAGCCACCGGCAGTGCGGCTCGACCCCCAGTTCCCGGGCGAGCCGTTCACACCGTCGCCGCTGGGATCCCTGGCCGAGAATCCGCAGCTCGTAGCGGGCCTCGGCGGGCAGGCGGGCGAGCGCCTTGATCAGCAGGGTCAACGCTTTGCGCGGCTCGACGATGCCCGACCAAAGGAGCCTGAGCGGCCGGTCGGCGGTGGCGGCGCGCGGTCCGCGGCGCGCCCGCCCCGGGAGCCCGGTGTCCAGCAGCGTCGTCGTCTTGATGCCGAACGCGCCTTCGAGGTCGCGCCGAATGGTCGAGTTGCCAGCCAGGACGGCGTCCGCCCGTTGGGCCGCGCGCCGCACCCGCAGGCTCAGGTGCAACTGGAGCGTGTTGAACACATTGCGGAAGATCTCCCGGCGCGCACCCTTCAGCCCCGCTTCGCCCAAGAATCGCCACGGATAGCTCTGGGTGCCCCCGAGCGGCCCCCAGATGAACGGCGCATCCAGCCGCCACAGGTAACCCGGCTCACGGTAGCCGGAGCGGGTGGCCTGGTGGACGACGTCGAAACCGACCTCGGCATGCAAGCGGACCGCGGCCCGGTAAGCCCGCCGGTGCCAGAGGTTGTATGACAGATAGTACAGGCCGGGGACGCGGGCCAAGGCTGCCTCAAATCTGGTCTTGGCTACGAAACAAAACTTCAGGCCGGCGATCGCCCCATGTTGCTCGATATAGCGTGCAATATCCGGCGCGAAGTCGCGTTCCTCGCAGATCACCCAGGTATCGCAGAACCGCGCCGATTGCACGGCGCGGTTCCAGCCCATCGACTTCTCCGAACCGTGAAACGGGCTACAGGTATGGGCCAGCAAGAGCAGTCGCAGTCGGCGACCCGCAGCGGCGCGCTGGAGCGGATTTGCGCCCGTCTCGGTCGCGGTGTCTTCAAGTTGCGCTTCAAACATTTTGCGTCATCTTGCTGCTGTAGCGGGATCCGTGAGCGGTGGGTCGCATGTGGTCAGACTCCCCAACACCTCGGCAGATCGACTCGGATCAATCGGGCGCACCGTCGCGTCTCAAGCCTCCGGCGCGACCGATGCCCGACGACCCAAATCCTACGGCCGTCGGATCGGCATTATGCGGCGTTCGCTCCGCCAACCCGGTGGCGCATGTGGGCAGAGTCCTCACCCGTCCGGGCTAGGCGACCGCCACATTGCCTACCCCGATCGGCCAGGGCGCGGTGCTGTAGAACCGTTCAGACGACCCTGCTCCCGCCCCGCCTCACCCTTGCGCGCCTTTGTGGCAGCCATCGATCCAAGCTAACCTGTCTCCACCACCGGGCGCTGGTTGGCGCGCGGCCTTAAGGGTCGAGCGTGCCAGGGGCTGCGCGCCCTCATCTAGGAAGGTTGATTGCTGCATGCCTCAGATCTCGATCGGGGTTCCCGTGTACAACGGCGAGAAATATCTTGCCGCGGCCCTGGACTCCTTGATGGCGCAGAGCTTCGAGGATTTCGAAATCGTCATCTGCGACAACGCTTCGACCGACCGGACGGCCGAGATTTGTCAATTCTATCGAGCCGGGGATGCACGAATCCGGTACTTTCGCAATGCGAAGAACATCGGTGCCGCACCGAACTTCAACCGCACATTCGAGCTGTCCTCGGCGCCTTTGTTCCTGTCCGTCGCTCACGACGACCTCTACGAGCCGCTCTTCTTGGAGCGTTGCGTCGAGGTGCTCGCCAATGACCCGCGGGTTGTGCTTTGCTATACCAGTGCGCGCGTGATCGGCGATAATGGTGAGCCCTTGCAGTGCCATCGCGAGCAAAATCGTTTCATTGACAGCCATGGTGCTCTGGTCATGGGCCCCGAGCGCGCCCACATCGGCGCCCCGACCGAGCCCGAGGCCCGCTTCAGAGAGGTGCTGTGGTGGGTCACCTGGTGCATGCCGATCTTTGGCGTCATGCGCCGCTCGGTGGTCTCGCAGACCGGGCTCCACGGCAATTATTTTGGCGCCGACAAAGTCTTTCTGGCAGAGCTGGCTCTCAAAGGCCGCTTTCATCAGATTTCCGAGGAACTCTTTTCCAAACGCATCCACCGCGACTGCACATATTACAAGAGTACACGGGCGAAGGCGGAGCACGATTCGCTCGAACGGCGGGGCCTGCCGCAACTCAACATGCTGCGCGACTATATCAGGATGATCGCAGCCGCAGACCTCGACGTCGGCCAGCGCTTGCATTGTCTGGTCACCATGCTGGGCATGACCAGGCGTGAGGGGCTGTGGCGGCGGCTCCTGGTACCCGGACCGGGCAATTACCTTGGGCTATCCTTCGGCGGCAAGTGATGCGGCGCCCGGCGCGACGGCCCTCCGATTCTTTAGTGTGGAATGAGTCATGAAAACCGAGCCAAAACGCGTCGGTCTGTTCGGTCTGTTCGGCGTCGGCAATCTCGGAAACGACGGCTCCCTCGAAGCGGCGCTGCGCTTTCTGGAGACCATTGCGCCGCACGAACGCCCTCTTTGCGTCTGCGGCAATCCCGAAGTGGTGCAGCGGACCTTCGGCCTCGATGCGGTCCCGATCTACTACCGGCCTCGACCGTCGAGTGGCCAACAGACGTGGCTGCGTCTGCGCAAGGCAACCAACAAGGCGATCTTGTGGTTCCACGTCATCCGCCACCTCAGGCGGCTTCGGGTGCTGATCGTTCCCGGCACCGGCATCCTGGATGATTTCGGAGCCTGGCCGCTCTCTTGGCCCTACGATCTGGCGAGCTGGTTCGTCTTGGCGCGGGTGATGGGCGTGAAGGTCATCTGTGCCAGTGTCGGCGCCGGACCGATCCGACATCCGATCAGCCGCTGCCTGATGAAGGCGGCCGCTCGAGCCGCCCATTACCGATCCTATCGCGATACCGTCTCGAAGGCGTTCATGGAGAGTATCGGATTCGACACGCGCTCCGATCCGATCTGTCCGGACATCGCGTTTCGGCTGCCGGCGCCGGCGGCGACCCGGCCGCACGCGGACGAAAACCAGCCGCTGATCATTGGCGTCGGCGTCATGACCTATCGCGGTTGGCGCAACGACACCAACCGCGGCGCCGAGATCTATGCCGCCTATCTGGAAAAGATGACCCGTTTCGTGGTCTGGCTGCTCGATCGCGGCCACGCCGTGCGCATCCTGATGGGAGACGAGGTGGACCGACGCGCGGTCGATGATCTCGTTCGAGCCGTCCGCTCCAGAAGGCCCGGTCGCGTCGAGGATGCCGTGATGTTCGCGCCGGCGCAGACGCTCCATGACGTCATGCAGCAGATGGCCGACACCGACCTCGTCGTGGCGACCAGGTATCACAACGTCGTGTGTGCGTTGCGGGTCGGAAAGCCGACGATCTCGATCGGCTACGCCGAGAAGAACGACGCCCTCCTGGCCGAGATGGGCCTGGCCGAGTACTGCCAGAGCATCGAGCGCCTGGACGTCGGGCTGCTCGAGACGCAGACCCTGCGATTGATCTCGGAGCGGTCCGCCCTCGAAGACCGGATCCGTCAGGCGGGCGCGCGCTTCCAACGCAGCCTGCGCGACCAGGAAGACTTGCTCGCGTCCTTGATCTTCAGCGAAGCGAGCACGGTGCGACGCACCCGGCCCCTGGACGCGCGCGATCCCGCCACCTGATCTGATCGCATCGGTGCGTCCCGGGGCGGCTCGACGCCCCGACGATTCCCGAGCCCGCGCCGACCCGACCCCGGCGGCGGCGGCTCGGCGACCGCGGTCATCGGCCGCTCAGAACCTGTCGGTCGCGAACGCGGGGACCAACGCCTCGGCCGGCGACCGGGCCCGAGGCGTGACACCGGCCGGCGCCGCGATCGGAGGGAGCCCCACCGGGCGACTCGGTTCGAGCGCTCGAAGGTGCTCCGCCGGCGTGTGCGCGCGGGCCTCGGAACCTTCGTCGAAAGTCTCGGGCAGGCTCCGCCAGGATCGCGGCAGCCGGTTGGTCGCCGGCGACGCAGCGCGGGTTCGCCTACCTCGGCATCGATGGGCCCGCGCGCCTTCGTGCGCGAGCTTTTGCGAGGCCATGGCGACCTCGAGGGCGTCATCCGGACGGTGAAGGAAGACCTGCTTTGGGTCCGCTGCCTCGATACCATCGAGGAGCTGCGCCTGGCGTTGCTCGAGCTCCAACACCTCTGCGACCAGGCCCGGATCGTCGAGTTCGGTCTGGGCCTGGCCGGCTGATGAGGCGGACAGCGTTGGATCCCGCCGCAGAGAGCGCCCACGCTCGGCGAGGGTGAGCCTCGGTGAGCCTCTCTGCCGCGCGCCGGTCGGCGACGCTCGCGGTGGCGGCGACCTACCGAAAACGCTCCTTGAAGTCCTCGATGGTCCGTCGCAGGCCCTCGGTGAGCGGCACCTTGGGCGTGTAGTCGAGCAGCTCCCGCGCCCGTGAGAGGTCGGGACAGCGCTGCAGGGGATCGTCGATCGGCAGCGGCTGGTACACGATCTGGGACCGCGAGCCGGTCAGCCGGACGATCATTTCGGCGAGTTCGCGGATCGGGACCTCTTCCGTGTTGCCGAGGTTGATCGGTCCGGTCGTGTCGTCCGCCGTCGCCATCAATCGGATCAGGCCTTCGATCAGGTCGTCGACGTAACAGAACGAGCGCGTCTGACTGCCGTCCCCAGAGATGACGAGGGGCTCGTTCTTCAGCGCCTGCACGATGAAGTTTGAGACCACGCGGCCATCGTCGGGGTGCATGCGCGGCCCGTAGGTGTTGAAGATGCGCGCGACCTTGATCCTGAGATTGAGCTGCCGCCGATAGTCGAAGAACAGAGTTTCGGCGCAGCGCTTGCCTTCGTCGTAGCATGCGCGTGGCCCGAGAGGGTTGACGTTGCCCCGATAGCTTTCCCGCTGCGGGTGCTCGGTCGGGTCACCGTAGACCTCGCTGGTGGAGGCTTGGAGGACCTTGGCGCCGGTGCGCTTCGCCAGCCCGAGCATGTTGATCGCGCCCATCACGCTGGTCTTGGTGGTCTGGACCGGGTCGCGCTGGTAGTGAATCGGTGACGCCGGACAAGCGAGATTGTAGATCTGCCCGATTTCGACATAGAGTGGGAACGTTATGTCGTGCCGCATGAACTCGAAGTGCGGCCGATCGAGCAGTTGCGCGATATTGCTGCGTCGACTCGTATAGAAGTTGTCGACGCAGAGAATCTCGTGACCGTCGTGAAGCAGGCGTTCACAAAGATGCGAACCGAGAAATCCGGCGCCGCCCGTTATCAGCGTCCGCTCGGGACTCGTGAACTTCGATCTTGTCCCCATAGTGAGGCTCCGCTGCAAGTTGCCAGTCTGATCAGTTTTTCCGGGATCCGGAACATCGCATCGTGCGATGGTAACTTCGATAACCAAGACAGTGACAGTCAGCACTTCGACTTATATTCGGGCACACGGGGCCGACGTCGGTCGTCAGCCGACGTAGCTCGACGGCGGTCGCGGCAGTCGGCGCCTGGCCGCGACCGGCGTCGCTCGGGACCTCACGGTTCGGCCCGGTTGAACACCACCCCCGCGACGTCGGCACCAGACAGCTGCAGCTGTTTGGCCGCGTAGGAAGCTTCGCGGCGCCGCGTCCATTCGCGGCGGGTCACGAGGATCGTCTTTTCTGCAAGACATCCGAGGGTCAGGGCGTTCGACACCTCGTGAACCGGAGCCGAGTCGAGGATGATCACGTCGAAGATCCTCTTGAGGTCGTCCAGGAGCTCTTGCATCCTCCCCGAATTCAGCAGATCGAGCGCGCCCTCGCGCGAGCGGCCGATGGTCAGGATCGACAGGTGATAGTCGGCGGCACGCGTGATCGTGTCCTCGAGGGTCGCCACGCCTCTGAGGACGTCGGTCAGCCCGCGGTCGTTGCGGACGTTGACCATGCGATGCACCTGCGGCCGGGCGAAGTTGCAGTCGACGAGGAGAACGTTCTGTCCCGACAACGCGCTGGCGATGCCGAGGCACATGGCGACGGTCGTCTTGCCCTCGCCGGCGGAGCCGGACGTGACCAGCACCGTGCGTGGCATCTCACGATGCTGGCCGAGGTTGAGCAGCGCGCGCAGCCGTTGGAACGCCCCGCCGAACTCGGACAGCGGCCGGCGCCGCAAGTAGCCGGCGGGGCTCGACGCCAGACGCCGCAACCGTGGCAGTTCCGGGATGGCGCCAATGATCGGCAGCCCGATGTGGCGCTCGACGCTCTCGACCGTGTCGAGCTTCTGGCGCAGACGCTCGGCGATCACCAGGAAGAACACCGCGAGCGATGTCGAGCCGACGAAGGCCAGGGCAATCACCCGCGGGAAGTTCGGGAAGGACGGGCGCAGCGGCATCTGCGCCGGCGAGATGACCCGGGCGTCCGGCTGCTGGTTGTCCCGCAGGGCCACGGCCTCGGTGAAGCGCTCGAGCAGGCTTCGATAGAGGCCCTGGTTGACCTGCAGTTTCTGCGCCGCCTGCGCGATCACCGCTTCCGACCCTTTCAGATGGATCATGTCCTCGCTCGCGGCCTCGAGGTCGCGGCGCAACGCTGCCTCATGGATCTTGTCGGAGTTCATTTCGTTGCGCAGTCCGGCCAGAATGTTGCTGATGTCGCCGCTCAGCCGCTGCTCGATCTCCGCAATCTCGGCACGCAGCGAGACAATCTGGGGATGATTTGCTCCGTAGATCGTCTGGCGCTCCGAAAGAGTTGCGAGCAACTCGGTGTGCTTGCCTCGGAGGGTCTGGATGATCGAGGAGTTCAAGATCTCGGGAAGCGCGTCCAGGTTGCCGCCGCTGTCGACGACCGATCGCACCTGCTCATAGCGCGCCCGCGACGCGGCGGACGCGGCGTGGGCGGCAATCAGCTGCAAGTTGATCTGCGCCAGTCGTTGGGAGACGATGTCCATGCTGTTGCTGCCGGACTCGGTGCGCTGCTGCTGAACGCTCTGTTCAAGCGATCGTACCGTCTTGCCCAGTTCGGCCAGGCGGGCGTCGAGCCATTCCGCGGCGTGGCGTGCACCTTCGGTCTTGGTCTCGAGCTGGCTCTTCATATACTCGTCGACGAGCGTGTTCGCGATCAGCGCCGCCTTGGTCGGGTCGGTCGAGCTGAAGGTGATGCGGATCAGGCGCGATCCCTGCTCGGGCTCGACCGTGAGACGCTTGTGAAACCGATCGAGCAGGGCGGCGGCTTCGCGGCCTTCGTTGATTTCGGCCAGATGGGCGCTCTCCTGTTGCTCGCGCGTCGCCTCGTCGGGCGTCAGCGCATCGTCACGGTGGTTGCCGGCCCAGGCGCCGGTGAGAAACGACCGGACGCCGTTCAGAACTTCGGTCGCGACGGCGGCGACGATCCTGGTCTGGAAACTGCCGCTCGATGTTTCCCCGCCTGCGGCCAGGTCATCGCCGGCCGCCGCCTCGTCGGCGAATTCGGGATCGCGGTCGAGCTCGAGATCGCGAATGACTCTGGTCGCCAGGCTGCGCGACTCGAGAACCGCGACCTCGGTATTGACCTTCGCGCTATCGCTGATGACATCCTGGACCTTCTCGTCGACCCTCACGATGCTCGACGGACGGGTCTCGATGACGATCAGGACGTCGGCGTCGTAGTAAGGCGTGGCCTCGGAGAGCCAAAACATGGTCGCGCCCATGGTCGCGGCCATGGTCAGGATCAGCATCCATTTTCGCCGGTAGATCGTCCGAAAGAAGCCACGGAGATCGATCTCGCCGGTATCGGCCATCGTCGGCACGGCGGGGTGTCCGACCTCGCGGAACCGCGCGTCGCCGATCTCCCAGCCGCTCCGGACGGGAATGTTCCTGTTCATCTCAAATCCTCTCCCGCCTCTCGTGCCGCAGCTTCGTCACGTCGAAGCCGGCGGCGATCCCGCTAAGGCCGCTCCGACATCAGCTCGCCATTGGCGATCCCATTGTTCCGGGCCCACAACGCCGCCTGGGTGCGGTTCCCGGCCGCGATCTTCTTCATCACGCTCTTCAAATGCACCTTGACGGTGCCTTCCGAGATATTGAGCGCGCGCGCGATGTGCTTGTTGCTGTAGGCGCTCAGCAGGCACCGGAGAATTTGCTCCTCGCGTTCGGTAAGGTGCTTTTGGGCCCTGATCGAAGCGCCATGGGCGGCCCCCGTCCGGGGGTCGTCGGCGAGCACGCTCGCGAGCGTGCTCGGCAGCGCCTTCTCGCCCTTCATGACCAGGAGAAGGGACAGCGACAGGGCTTCTGCCGACAGGTCCTTGAGCAGGTAACCGTCGACGCCGGCCCTCAGCAGGCGTGCCATGTCCACCAGGCAGAGCTCGTTCGCGAGCACCACGATTCGGATGTCGTCGACAATCGCGCGGACGGCCTGCAGGCCGTCGAGATCGCTCTCATCACAGCCGTTCAGATCGGCCACCAGCAGGTCCGGCACCAGGTCCGGGGCGGGGCCCTCCCCCAAGAAGGCGTGCCAGCTGGCGAGGTCGCGCGCCTCACCCACAATCGTGAATTGGGATGGATCGAGCAAGTGGCGCAATCCCTGCAAGAATAGATTGTTCATGCCGACCAGGACGACCTTGATCATGTTCACAAACGACTCTCCACGTTCGGTGCGCCGGCGCTCCCAGTTCTAGTGGGTCGGCGGTCAGCCCCAGATCCTCAGAGCGCGCGCACCATCTGGCCGGGTGCAGGCCGGCGTGCCGACCACTGTCGATCGGCTGTTGTCCAAACGCGACTGCCAACGACCCGTTGTGGTGATCACGTTCCCTTGCCGCTGTCGCGCATGGTGGCGTGACGCGGCCGATTGGGATACCCCCGAGTTGGTATTAGTCTTAGCGAAATTTGACTTAGTCCTGCTCCGTGCAGCACGCAATTCTAAGTGAGTATGGCGTGATTTGGTTCATAGGGTGATGTCGACCCTGCCTCGATTGGAGAGGGCCCGGTAGCGAAAGGCCTATGCGCTATCGGCCAAGCAGTCGCCGGAAGGACGGCGCATGACGGCCCGCGCTCACCGGTGGCAGCCATGGCGGTTACCGGCTTGGCGAGCGAGCCGGGTTTGCGGGTCGCCGTCAAGGAGGGCGCGCTGAACGCGCAACGTCGTCGGTGACGGGCTGGCACCGTCCATGCCGCAGACATTCCGCCCGGGAATTGCCGGCGACATGCCTTTGCGAAGGCTCCGAGACACTCGGATGGACCAGCACAGATAGCCGGAATAGCCCGATACAGAGGATCGCGGCTGCGCCCGATCGGTCTCTTCACCCCGAAAGGTCATGCCCGGCTCGAGCGGCAACCGAACGGGTGACCCACACAGCACCGCCTGGCCGTTCGGGATAGCTGGAGACCGTCCGTTGTTCCCGCCGTCCCCCCACGTCTGCAACGGCCCGGCGACCACCGGTCCATATTACCGTGCCGTCGTCCGGCCATGTGCACAGATGCATTCTCTCGAGGAGGGGTTGGAGTGACGAGGCGATTGGGCATGACCGGCGCGGGTGGCTGTATCGATCGCCGCCTGGTCGCGTGGGTCGCGGCCGGTGAGCCTGTCGCCCGAGCCTTCGGCCTCGGGCTGCCCGCGGACGAACGGCCCAAGGCCGGCAGCCTCCCCGATCCGGTGTCCAGCCGCGAGCAGCGCCGAGCCGCCAGCTGGCGCGCACCGTCCGGTCGGCGTCGATCGCCGCGCAGCCATCCGATCGCACCCGACGTCGCGCCGTCCCGCCGTGGCCCCCGACCTGGCTGATCGTGCACCCCGATGGCGTTCGCTTACAAACAGGCAACGATTCCGGCGGACCGCCAAGGCCTGCCACGGTTCGAGCGCGCTCGCGAGTTCGAGGCGGCGCCCGGCCGCCCGCGTCTGTCCGGCCGGGTCACCATGTTGCTTTCGCTGGTCATGATCGACTGCCTCGCGGCCCTGGCCGCCTTCGATCTCGGGACCGAGGCCTATCTGGCGGTCACCGGCCAGGGACCCGAAGGCCTGGCCATCCGCCCCCACCTGTCCGCGGTGGCCCTCTCGCTACCGATTTGCTACTGGCTCCTGGACGTGTACCGGGTCCACGGCCAGGCGCCGATCGAGCGGTTTCCGTTGCGCATCAAGGCGACCTGCGTGCTCTTCATGCTGTTGTTCGGCTGGTACTATGCCACTTGCGGCATGCTCTGGCCGCTCGGCGCCGCCGCGCCGATGTTCGTGCTCGCCGTGGTGCTGCCGCTGGTCGGCGAGCGCATCGTCCGGACCGTGCTGATCCGGCTGGGGCTTTGGGGCGTCCCGACCGTCGTGATCGGTGCTGGCCCGATCGGGCAGCAGGTGGTTCGCATCCTGCAGGAGGCACCGGAGCTCGGGCTCCGACCGGTCGGCTTCTTCGACGACCGCCGCGTAGATGACGACGAGCCGCCGGCGGAGGTTCAAGGCCTGCCTGTCCTCGGCTCGATCGCCGACAGCGCCGAGTACAGCGGTCGCATCGAGACCGCAATCGTCACCACCCCGATCGAGGCGCAGGAAACGGTCGACGCGGTCGCGATGCAGCTCGGCTTTCGCGACATCATCGTCGTGCCCGACCTCGGCGAGCTGCCGACGCTGTGGGTGCGAACCCGCGACCTCAACGGCCTGATCGGCCTGCAGATGCGCCGCAACCTGCTGCTCAGACGGAACCGCCTGCTCAAACAGACCACCGACCATCTGATCGCGCTCCCGCTGGCGCTCCTCAGCGCGCCGATCATCGCGATCCTGGCGCTCTGGATCATGGCCGCGAGCCGCGGTTCGCCGTTCTACGCCCAGCTGCGTGCCGGCAAGGACGGCCGCCCCATCAGGGTCTGGAAGCTCAGGACCATGTATGCCGATGCGGAGGCGCGCCTCGAGCACCATCTGGCAGAGCATCCGATCGCGCGCCAGGAGTGGAATCGCTACTTCAAGCTCAGCAATGACCCCCGCATCCTGCCCGGCATTGGCCACTTCCTGCGGCGGACCAGCCTTGACGAGCTGCCGCAGATCGTCAACGTCATTCGCGGCGAGATGAGCCTGGTCGGGCCGCGGCCATTCCCGAAGTATCACCTCGATCGGTTTGACCAGAGCTTTCAGTCCTTGCGCTCGAGTGTGGTCCCCGGCATCACGGGTCTCTGGCAGGTCTCGGCGCGCAGCGACGGCGATCTCGAGGTGCAGCAGGCGCTCGACACCTATTACATCCGCAACTGGTCGATCTGGATCGACTTCTACATCCTGTCCCGGACGCTGGGAGCGGTGCTCGCGGGGCGGGGCGCGCGCTGACTGCGGCCGCGATCCTGGCCGTTCGCCCCCTCAAAGAGGCTTGTACGCGACCACCTTCATCTCGATGCGAAAGTCGAACATGAAGTCGGTACGAAAGACCGACCGCACCGGCCGATTGGTCTCGAAGTACCCGGCGTAGATGCGATTCAGCTCGTGAAAGTCGCGCGGGTCGCGCAGCCAGACCTGGCAGTCGATCACGTCGGCAAGCGTGCAGCCGGCAAGGGCCAGGGACTCCCCCAGCACCTTGAAGGTGGCGTGGACCTCGTCGGCGAAGGTGAGCGCCTGCAGGCGCGCGCCGGTCGAGACGACGCGGCCGTGCTCGTCGTAGAGCGCCTCCTCGGGGGTGAAGACGCGGTCGCCCACGGCGCAGGTGATGACGAAATCGCCGGCGCGCACCGCGCGCGAGATCGGGAACGGCGGCGCGCCGCCAAAGAAGACGGCCTTGGCCTCGGTGTCCGCCATCGTGGCCTCCCGGCAAGCTCAGTCGTGGGTGTCGAGGGTGAGGCCCGTCATGTCGATCGCGGGCTGGCGGCCGGTGATCAGATCGACGACCGCCCGGCTCGAGCCGCAGGACATGGTCCACCCGAGATGGCCATGGCCCGCGTTGACGAACAGATTCTCGAGCGACGTCGGCCCAAGATAGGGGTTGCCCGACGGCGCCATCGGCCGCAAGCCCCCCCAGAAGAACGCGGTCTGCGGGTCGTAGCACTTCGCGAACTCCGGGAAGACGCCGATTACGTTGTCGACGATCGCCTGGCAGCGCGCCCGGTTCGGGGTCGCATCGTAGCCGCCGATCTCGACCGAGCCCGAGCAGCGGTAGCGGTCGCCGAGGCGAATCAGGCCGAAGAGGCGCGTGTCGTCGATGATCGGGACCGTCGGGCCGTCGGGCCAGCCCGCCGCCGGCACGGTCACGCTGACGCCCTTGGCCGGATAGATCGAAAGCCGGATGCCGAGCGGGCCGAGCAGGAGCGGCGTGAAGCTGCCGAGCGCCGCGACGTAATGGTCGGCGGTCATCGGGCCCTTGGAGGTCTCGACCGCCGCGATCCGATCGCCGTTGCGGCGCAGCGCCTTGATCTCGGTGCCGTAGTGGCGGCGCACGCCGAGCTTCGTCTCGCAGTACTGGCCGAGGCCGGTCGTGAACTTGTGGCAGTCGCCGTGCTCGTCGGGCGGGAAGAACAGGCCACCGACGAGGCTGTCCTGGATCGGGGCGAGGGCCGGCTCGATTGCGACGCAGCGCGCGGGGTCGGCGACCTCGAAGACCATGCCGTGCGGCCGCATGGCCTCGCATTCGGTCCGGTTCTGCTCGAGCGCCTCGGCCCTGGTATAGATCTTGAGCGTGCCCTTTTGCATCAGATCGTAGTCGATCCCGGTTTCCGCCCGGATCTCTTCGATGCATTTCAACGTATAGAACGAAAGCCGCAAATTGATCTGGGTGTGGCGGCGGTAGAGCTCCGGCGTGCAATTGCGCACAAAGGCCAGTCCCCAGCGCCACATCTGGGGCAGCGCACTGTAGCGCAGCAGCATCGGGGCGTCTTCTTTCCCCAGCCACTTCCAGATGTTGGCGGGCATGCCGGGGCGCGACCAGGGCTCGGCCTCGCTGGTATGGAGCACGCCGCCGTTGCCGAAGCTGGTCTCCAGCGCCGCACCGTCGCGGCGCTCGATCAGGTCGACCTCGTGGCCGAGCTTGGCGAGGTAGTAGGCGGTCGACGTGCCGATCACGCCGCCGCCGAGGACGATCGTCTTCATGGCGCTCCCACAGGCTCGTAGCCGCGGGCGTCGATCGGCCAGATCTCGACCAGGCGATCGCCCTGCATGACGTGGAAATGGTCGTGGAGGTTGACGGTTGGGTCGCAGTGCGGCGCGACCAGGCGGACCAGCTCGTTGACGCTCGCGCGCGGGGTGCCCTCGCCGTAGCGCAGGCCGCCGTGCTCGTCGCCCATGAACTGATAGCTCGCGGCCGCGTCGCTCTGCAACAGCGCCGGGCCGGCATCGGTGGCCATGGCTTTGAAGCCGGCGTCGATCACGGCCAGGCCCGGCTGGTTGACGCTGACCACGCGCGCCGCGACCGAGAGTGCCGTCTCGAACGGCGAGCCATCGGGTGCCAGCTCGATGGCGCCATACTGCTTGTCCATGAACAGATACGAGCCCGGCTGGATCTCGGTGAACGGTCCGTCCTCGAGGTCGAGCTGGTGGGTGCCGGTGCCACCGCCGGTCACGATCCCGGGCGCAAGGCCTTCAGCGCGAAGCGCATCGAGGAACGGCTGCAGCCGCGCCCACTGCTCGGCCGCCTTGGCCTTGCGGTCGGCGTAGGCCGGCACGTGTTGCAGGTGGCCGTAGTAGGCCTGGACGCCCTGGTAGCGGAGCTGCGGCAGGTCCGCGATCTTGCGCGCGAGACGGAGCGCGTCCTCGGGCCGGGTCACGCCGGTCCGCCCCTGCCCGACGTCGATCTCGACCAGGACGCCAAGCGGCTGCGCGGGCGATGCCGCCGCCGCGAGCACGTCGAGACCGAGGTCGCTGTCGACCACGACCGCGAGGTCGCCGACCGCGGCATGCGCCCGCACGAGCCGCTCGACCATCGTGGGCGCGACGATCGGCGAGCTGACCAGGATGCCTGAAAGGCCGGCCGCCGCCATGACCTCGGCCTCGCGCACGGTGGCGCAGCAGAGGCCGAGCGCACCGGCCTCGAGCTGGCGCCTGGCGATCGTCGTGCACTTGTGCGCCTTGACGTGCGGGCGAAGCTGGCATCCGTAGCGGCGGACGAGCGCCATCATCGCGCCGACATTGTGCTCGAAGGCGTCGGCCTCGAGCAGCAGGCAGGGGGTCGCGAGCCGCGCGCGGGCATCCGGGGCGCCGATCAGAGCTGCGTTTGCTGGACGTGCCATTGGCTGCCTCATCCTTTGACGGCACCGAGCGAGATGCCGCGCACCAGGTAGCGCTGGAATGCCGCCACGGCGAAGAACACCGGCAGCGTGCCGAGCACCGACATCGCGGAGATCTTGGCCCAGAAGGTCGACTGGGCGCCGAAGTACTGGCTGATCTGGACCGGATAGGTCAGCACCTGGGTCCGGGTCAGCACGAGCGCGAACAGGAACTCGTTCCAGGAGAAGATGAACGCGAACACCGCGGTCGCGAACAGGCCGCTGCGGGCGACCGGAACGACCACGTGGCGCAGCACCTGCCAGCGCGAGCAGCCGTCGACCAGCGCCGACTCCTCGAGCTCGATCGGGATCTCCTGCAGGTAGCCGCGCATCATCCAGATCACGTAGGGCAGCGCGAACGCGGTATAGAGCAGGATCAACCCGTGATAGGTGTCGGCCCAGCCCACCTTCGCGTACAGCAAGAAAATCGGAAAGACCACGGCGATCGGCGGCAGCATGCGTTGCGAGAGGATCCAGACCGCGAGGTTCTCGCCGCCGGTCCTGAAGCGGACGATGCTGTAGGCGCACAGCGTCCCGAGCACCATCGCGATCACGGTGCTGGTCGAGGCGATCACGAAGCTGTTCCAGACCGACCAGACGTCGCCGTCGCGGAACAGCACCCAGAAGTTCATGAGCTGAGGAGTGCCCGGGTACCAGGCCGGCGGATACTTGAAGATCTCCTGCGGCGTTTTCAGCGATACCGCGAACATCCAATAGACTGGAAACAGAAAAACGATCACGATGGCGATCGAGCCGAGATACCAGCCGGCGCCGCGCCAACGCCTCACCGTGCGATCTCCATGCGCCGGAGGGCCGCGACCAGCGCCGCGGTGAACAGGATCAGCAGGGCGACCACCATGGCGCCGGCGTAGCTGGTCTCGAACTCCTGGAAGCCGCGCACGAACATGTAGATCGAGATCGTCTCGGTGTCGCTGCCAGGGCCGCCTCGGGTCAGCTGCCAGACGATGTCGAACAGCCGGATCAGGTCGAGGCCGCGAATCAGCAGCGCGATCATCATGACCGGCCAGATCGCCGGCAGGCTGACGTAGCGGAAGCTCTGCCAGGCGCCGGCACCATCGAGCGAGGCGGCATCGAGCTGCTCGCCGTCGACGTTCGACAAGGCGGCGAGCAGGATGATGAACATGAAGGGCGTCCACTCCCAGACGTCGCAGACGATGATCGCAGGATAGGCCCAGGCCGCCTGAATGGTCCAGAGGATCGAGACGTGATGGCCCAAAAGCCAGCCGATCATCTGGTTGATCGGGCCGTAACGATCGTCGAACATCAGCCGCCACATGCTGCCCGCGACCATCGGCGAGATCACCGCCGGGATGATCAACAGGGCTATGAACAGGCGCTTGAAGCGGCGCTCGGCGAGGAAGTGATGGGCCAGCAGCAGCCCGAGCACGAGCTGCAGCGGCAGGGCCGCCGCCGTGATCGCCACGGTATGCAGCACAGCGCGCCACAGCCGCTGATCGTGGAGCAGGCGGGCGTAGTTCAAAGCACCCTGGAAGCTGGTGTACTGATCGAGCAGGCTCAGCTTCTGGAAGCTGACGACCACGGCGTAGAGGAACGGAAACAGGCCGAAGGCCAAGAGGATGAAGACGGCCGGCGCGACCAGCGCGTATTTGAAGCCGCCGGCGCCGAGCGCATCCAGACGACGGGCCGCCGGGGTTGCCGTGGTGATCTCTGCTGCGCGCGTCGCCATCACGGCAGAGGGCTGCTCCTTCGTGGCATTCCGGCTCGACCGGCCGGCCGGCCGGCGCAGTCGCGAGCGTCCCGATGGCGGCTGTCCGCCCCGGTGACGCTCGCGACCGGCCCGGGTTATTCGGCTCGGTAGGCCGCGGGCTTGGCCGCCCAGGCGGTGTAGGCCTCGCGCTGCCGGTCGACGCCGACCTGCTCGGTGAGATCGTCCCACTCGGCCGCGAGCTCGTCGAGCGCCTGCTTGGGGTCCTTGCCGCCGATCGCGGCACTCACGGCGCGCCCCGCCACTTCCCAGTATTTGTAGGTGTCGAGGATCGCGAGGTCGGCGTAACCGGTCTCGACCGCCTTCTTGTGGGTCGCGAGGTAGTCCTTGGCGGTCGGCCACAGCGACTGGAACTCCGGGCTCTCGTACTGCGAGATCCGGAACGGATCGCGCAAGCCGAGCGGCCGCATCACGTTCTTGAGGCTCTCCTGCTCGCTGTGCAGCCACTGCATGTAGAGGTAAGTGGCGTCCTTGTTCTTGCTGTTCGGGGACAGCGCCAGGAGGATGCCAGCGGCCATCTCGGAATGCCCGCTCGGGCTGATCGCGTAGCCGATCTTGTCCTTGACCGTGGTCGGCGGCACCCAGGACAGCGCCTGCTCGTCGGCGTTGATGCCCTGCGCCCAGCGCGCGATCGGCGGCCAGCTGATGGTCATCGCGATCTCGCCCGAGTTGAGCGCCGAGAGCGACTCGCCGAAGCCCCATTGCTGCACGCCCGGCGGCTGGCACTTGTTCTGCTCGACCATGTCGGTCAGCGCTTTGAGGCCCGCCTCGCTGTTGACGGTCGCCTTCATCGTGTCGGCATCGAAGAACCGGCCGCCGTAGCTGCGGAACCGCTCGAAGAAGAAGTAATAGGTATAGCCGACATTGATCAGGCCGGCGCCATACAGCTCCGGCGCATATTTGTCGGTCAGGAACTGGCAGATCTCGCCGAATTTCTGCCAATTGTCAGGCGGAGCCAGATCATAGCCAAACTTCTCCTTGAAGGCGGCCATGTTGTCCGGGTCCTCGAACAGGTCCTTGCGGTAGTAGAGGATGTGGACGTCGCCATCGACCACGAGGCCGTAGGTCTTGCCCTCGAAGGTCATCCAGTCGCGAAAGGCCGGTGCGATGTCGTCGAGCTCGCTCTTGACGCCGTACTTCTCGATGTAGGGGTCGAGCGGCTCGAGCGCGCCGGCGCGGACCATATCAGCGATCCAGGACGGGGCGACCGTCAGCATGTCGTAAGCGCCGGTGCCGGCCCGATGCTCGAGCATCGCCTTCGGGAACAGCTCCTCGTAGGGGACCTCGCTGACCCGCACCCCGATGCCGGTCAGGTCCTGCCATTCGGGGCCGGTGATGTTGATGCCGAGCATCGCCATCAGCCCCGCTTCCTCTTCCGTGTTGATGGTCGTGCCGGCGTATTGCTTGGCCGCCTCGACCGCCTTGGTGGCGGCGTTGTCCTCGGCGACGGCCGGCGTCACGCCAACGGCGAGGCCCGCCAAGCCTCCCAACGCAGCGATCGCGTACCATCTGAGCATCGTTGTTACCCCCCTTATTGATTGGCAAGGATCGTAAATCGGCCGCGGGCACCCATGCAAGCATCAACGCGGTGGCGGTAGTTGGTCGAGGGCACGCTGCATCTTCTCCAGCGCGGCGCGAATCCCGAGCTCACCGGTGAGCGCCTTGGTCGTGTGGTCGCCGACGATGGTGCAGGCCTCGATGCCGAGCGTCGAAAACGGCCGCTCCTCGAAGGCGATCGCCCGCGTGGCGCGCGCGACCGCGAGCAGATCGGCGCGGAAATGCCGGTCGAACTCCGGGCTGTAGAGGACGGAGAGCGACGAGGTCTCGAGCGCCTCTGCCTTTTGCCCGTCCTCCACGAGCTGCGCCGGGGAGGTGAGGAACTTCAGCAGCTCGAAGGCTTCGGCCCGCAGTTTGGAGTTGTTCGGGATCGCGTAGGGCGGGCAGTAGAGGTTGGCAAAGCGGCCGGCCGGTCCCGCCGGGACCAGCGCCACGCCCGACCTCGCGGCGAGCTCCGGGTCCGTCTTGGAGCAGGTGGGCGTACTCCATGCCGACCTCGAGGATCATGCCGACCCGCCCGGCCCGGAAATCGCGCAGCAGCTCGACGAAGCTGATCCCGGCCTGATCGGGCGGCGCCACGGCGCGCAGCAGGTCGACGTAGGTGGCAAGCGCCGCCGCGTGCGCCTCGCTCAGCGTCGTCGCCCTGCCGGCGGCATCGAACCAGGCGGCGCCAAAGGAGGCAACGAAGCTCGAGACCGTCCAGACCGCGTGGCCGCCGCCGGGCGCGCCCCGGGTCGCGAAGCCATAAAAGTCCGAACAACCGTCCCGGCGCACCGCGTCCTGCAGCCGGCCGGCGACCTCCTTGAGCTCGTCCCAGCTCTGCGGCACCGGCAGCCCGTACCGCTCCAGGAGGTCGCGCCGGTAGAGCAGCATGTTCGAGACGTTGACGCAGGGCAGGCCCAGCACCTGGCCGTCGAGGGTCACGGCCTCGCGCGTGGCCGCGGTGACGTCGTCGAGAACGATCCCATCCCGGTCCATCAGCTCGTTCAGGACCAGCACCCGGCCTTCAGCCGCAAACTTGCGCAACATCACCTCGTCGGTGCAGACGAGATCGAAGGGCGGGTCGTCGTCGGTGAACGAGTGCAGCATCTCCTCGAACATCTTCTCGATCGAGCCGACCCCGACCCGATCCCAGGACAGCTCGGTCGCGATTCCGGTCCGCTCGGAAAAACGCCGCAACGCGGCCGGCAGGTTCTGGAACGGCCACCAGTCCTCCTGATAGACCCTGACGATCCGATCCTTGGCCATTGTCATGATCCTCCGTCCTCGGTCACCCGGAAGCGACACTCGATCCCGAACCCGTCGCCGGGTTGCAGGAGCTTCAGACCGTGCGCCTCGGGTCCGCCCGGCAGATGAAACGCATCGACCGCGTGCGACACCGGCTCAAAGCAGAAAAAAACGGCCTCGGCGCCCGGCGAGAACAGGACGTAGGTCCCGAGCGCGTCGCTCGCCTCGATCTCGAGCCCGAGCCCGCGCTCCTGCCAGTGGATCCGCGCCCGGCCAGGCCAGCCGACGAAGCCGTTGTTGATCCAGGAGCGGGGCAGCGGCCGCGGCGACCGGAAGTCCCATTCGGGGCGCTCCGCGACCGGCTGACATCGATCCGGCAGGTGGTCGGGGCGCTCGAGCCAGACGGCTTCGCAGGCGGCTTGCAGCGTGGTCGCCGGCGTGCGCGGCAGCCATGGGTGGAAGCCGAGGCCGTAAGGGACCGCCACCTCGCCCCGATGCTGAACCGTCAGCCGGGCTCGGAGCCCATGCCCGGCGAGCTCATAGCGGAGCTGCGCACGATAGGCGAACGGCGGCACCCTGCCGCTCTCCAGGACGAGGGCAAGCGCGGTCCGGCTGGTCTCCTCGACGGTCCAGGGTTGCTGCCAGGCGTCGCCGTGGATCGGGTAGGGCTCGCCGGCGAGATTGGCGGCGAGCGCCCAGAACCGGTTGCCCGCCTCGATCCCGCCGCCGGAGATCCGGTTCGAGAACGGGCAGAGCACGTAGCAGCCGAGCCGGTTCGGATCGGTTGCGCTGCCATCCCAGGGCCGGAAAAGGGGGACAACGCCGTTCGAGCGGGCGAGGTCGAAGCGGGCGATGCCGCCGCCCAGCTCGGGCAGCACGACGAGGCGGAGGTCGCCCGCCTCGAGCTCGATCGCTTCCGGTCTCAATGCATCCACCAGCCGCCGTCGACGGTGAGGTTCTGGCCGGTGATGAAGCGCGCCCGATCGGAGACGAGGAACAAGATCGCCTCGGCGATGTCCAAAGGACTGCCGCGGTACTTGAGCGCCTGGTGCTCGAGCAGGAATTTCTCGTAAGTCTCGAGCTGGTCGGCCCAGACCTCCTTCTCGAGCGCGGTCGGGATCGCGCCCGGGCTGACCGCGTTGACGCGGATGCCGAACTTGCCGAGCTCGCGCGCCATGGCGCGCGTCAGCCCGAGCAGCGTTCCCTTGGAGGCGACGTAGGCGGTGAAGTCGGACCAGCCGCCGTTGAGCGTCACCGAGCAGATGTTGACGATCTGGCCCCATCCCTTGCGCTTCATCGAGGGTACGACCGCCTGCGCGAGCGCGACCGCCGCGGTCGCGTTGACCGCCTGGACGCGCTCGTATTCCTCGAGCGGGTAGCCGTCGATCGGCTTCAAGGGGTTGATCGCGGCGTTGTTGATCAGGACGTCGATGCCGCCTGCCTCCCGATCGAGATCGCGGACGAGCGCCTGCGCGGCCTTGGGGTCGGCGAGATCGCAGTGGACGAAGCGGACCTTCGGGGCGTCGGCCGGCAGCCCGGCATTGATCGCTTCGGCCGCCTCGCCGCCCTTGACGTCGAGCATGAGAACGGCGGCACCCGCGCGCGCGAGCGCTTCGCTCTCCGCCACGCCGAGGCCGCCGGTAGCACCGGTGATCAGGGCGTTCTTGCCGCGCAGCTCCATCGGTTTTTCTCCGCTCAGACGATCAGATCCGTGAGCTCGTCGATGCTGGTGTCGGCCTTCCTGAGGTCGGCGATCTTCTCGCCGCGCGCCATGGCCACGATCCGATCCGCGATCGGGTGGATGTGGTGGAGGTTGTGGCTGATGAAGATGCTGGTGATGCCCTGCTCGCGCAGCGACGCGACGTGATCGAGGACCTTGTTGGTCTCCTTGACCGAGAGATGATTGGTCGGCTCGTCGAGGATCAGAACCTTGGATTTGAAGAAGAGGGCGCGCGCGATCGCGACCCCCTGGCGCTGGCCGCCGGAGAGTTCTTCGACCGTGGTATCCGGGGAGCGGGTCCGGAGGTCGACGTTGGTCATCGAGGAGATCGCCTGCTCGGCCATCCGGCGCCGGTCCATGAGCCCGATGCCGGCGATGCTGAAGCGAAGCGGCTCGCGACCGATGAAGATGTTCCGCGCGACCGTCATCTGCGGCACCATGGCGGCCGACTGGTAGATGGTCTCGATGCCGAGGCTCATGGCGACGCTCGGCGATGCGAGCCGGACCTCCTTGCCTTCGATGAAGATGCGGCCGGCGTCCGGCCGGTGGGCGCCCGAGAGCAGCTTGATCAGGGTCGACTTGCCGGCGCCGTTGTCGCCGACCAGGCCCACGACCTCGGCGCGCTCGGCGTGGAAATCGACGCCCTTCAGGGCATGCACGCCGCCATACCATTTCTCGAGCCCCTCGCAGCGGATCAGCGCGTCCGGGCTCGGCGTGACGAAAGCGGCTCTGGCTTGGTGGGCTTCGATCGCTTCGACCATGGTCTAGATCTTCATTTTTCGGGCGCGCGCCCGGAGCGTCGTGTTCAGGATCACGGCCAGGATCGTGAGCGCGCCGATCGCGAAGCGGAACCAGTTGGCGTCGATCCGCGCCATCACCAGGCCGTTGTCGATGACCCGGATCAGGAGCGTGCCGATCACGAAACCGACCACCGAACCGATGCCGCCGGTCAGCGCCGTGCCGCCGATCACGGCGGCCGCGATCGCCTGCAGCTCGAGGCCTTCGCCGAGCGAGGGCAGCGCCGAATGCAGGCGGAAGGTCGTGATCATGCCGGCGAAGCCCGCGAGCAGCGAACACAGCATGAAGCAGAACAGCTTCACGCGCCTGGTGTCGATGCCCATGTCGTCGGCCGCCTGGCGCTGGCCGCCGGTCGCATAGATCCAGTTGCCGAGGTTGGTCGCCTGCAGCATGACCGCAAGGATCAGGATGAGCCCGGCGAACCACAGCATCGAGCTGCGGAACAGGCCGAGGTCGGCGACGAACAGCCCGGTCGGCGTCGAGGCGGGGAACGGCGGCGGGAAGCCGCCCGAGAGCACGGTCGCGAGCGAGCGGATGATGAAGAGCATGCCGAGCGTGGTGACGAAGCTCGGGATGCCGAAGGCGAGTGTGATCCAGCCGTTGATGTAGCCGACCACGAGCGCGCTCGCGAGACCGAGTGCGATTGCCGGCACTGGATCGAGCCCGAGGCGGCCCATCACGACCACGATCACCATCGGCACCAGGGCGAAGACCGAGCCGACCGAGAGATCGAACTCGCCCGCGATCATGAGAATGCCGACGCCGAGCGCCACGATGCCGAGCTCCGGCACCGCGAACAGGATCACGCGTGTGTTGCCGCTGCTCGCGAACTGCGGCGCATAGAGCGCGAAGCCCGCCATCACGACCAGCAGCATGACCAGCGCGCTGATCTCCGGCCGCGACAGGAGGGTCTTGGTCAGTTTCTGCATGGGGCCGGCGCCGGCGGGAAAATGGCAACGGTCGAGCGGGGTCCGCCCCGTAAGGTGGGACGGCCCCTGCCCGATGCCTGTCAGCGCACGCCTTGCGCGGAGAGCTTGATCAGGTCGTCGACCTGGTCGGGCGTGACCAGCGCCTTGCCGGTGTTCACGTCATAGGCGCCGAGCTTGTACTTGTTGATCAGGTGCAGCTCGTGGATCGGCACGTAGCCCTGCAGGAACGGCTGCTGGTCGATCGTGAGCTGGATGTAGCCGGATTTCATCTCGTCCATCACGACCGGCACCAGGTCGAAGCAGGCGAGCAGGATCTCGCCGGGCTTCTTGCCGAGGTCGCGCAGGCTGACGGCGGCCCCGGCCGCCCAGTAGCCGACGTCGAAATAGGCGGTGGTCGGCTTGGTCTGGACGTAGGCGGCGACGCGCTGGCCGGTGACCGAAAGGTCGAGACCGCTGTCGATCTTCTCGTAGGTGATCTCGCGGCCGGGATTCTTCTTCTTGTAGTCGTCCATGAAGCGGGCGATGCCGGCGCCCCGGCTCTCGGCCCAGACCTGGCCGGGGCCGGAGATGCCGATCAGGACATGGATCGGGCCTTCCTCGGGGAACTGCGGGGCGAGCCCGGCGGCGAGGTCGTAGCCCGCCTGCTCGAGGTCCTGGCCGACGAAGGCCAGGCGATGCGTCTGCTTCGGATGGTCGACGTTCGAGGCGATCACCGGGATGCCGGCGGCCATCGCGCGATCGATCGCCTCGTCGAAGATCTCGCCGCCCGCGAAGGTCATGATGATGCCGTCGGGCTTCTGCGCGATCGCCGCCTCGAGGTTGTTGAGCTGCTCCTGAAAGTTGCCGTCCTGCTGCAGGAACACCATCTGGCAGTCGGCCTGGATCTGGTCGCAGGCCTCGTCCATGCCTTTTTTCACCGCCTGCCAGAAGACGTTGGTCGGCGTCGAGTGGTGGAGATAGGTGTAACGCTCCTGCGCCCCGACCGTGGCGGTACCGGAAATCAGCAGGGCCACCGCCGCCGCGGCGGGCAACCAGCTCATGCGCATCATCGGCCTCCCTCGATTTGGCGAGCGCCCGTTCAAGGGCGTCGATGGCCCGACGATAGGCGGAAGAGATCAGGGCGCGCAAGAGACCGATCGAAGGCGCGCTCGGCGCGGGTGAAGCCGTCACCGATCCGGTATAAGACGAGGCCGCAGACGGACGGGAGGCTTCGCGAGATGCAGATCGAGATCGCTCTGGAGGCGCGCAGCGGCGTCGCCGAGGGCCCCTTCTGGGACGTGGGCGAGGGCGCGCTCTGGTGGGTCGACATCACGGGCAAGGACGTCCTGCGTTGGCGACCCGGGACCGAGGCGCCGAAGCGCTGGCCGATGCCGGATTTCCCGGCGGCCGTGGTGTTGCGCCGTGGCTCGGGCGCTCTGGTGGCGCTGCGCGACGGGCTCTACGTCATGGATCTCGACGGCGGGCGGCTCGACTGCCTCTGTCGCCCCGAGCCCGAGCGGCCGGACAATCGCGCCAACGAGGGCAAATGCGATGCCAAAGGCCGCTTCTGGGTCGGCACGATGCAGAACAACCTGCGGCCCGACGGCTCGGAGTTGCCGATGACGGCGAGCACGGGCGCGCTCTACTGCGTGCGCGCCGACGGCAGCAGCACGCGTGCGCTCGACGGGGTCGGCCTCTCCAATACGCTTGCCTGGACGGCCGACGGCGGCACCTTCTACTTCGGCGACACGCTCGCCAACGTGATCTCTGCGTTCGACTGCGATCCCGAGACCGGACAGCTCGCCAACCGGCGGGTGTTCAACGACGAAAAACTGCCGGGCTTCTGCGACGGCTCGGCGATCGACGTCGAAGGGTATCTGTGGAATGCGCGCTTTGCCGGCGGCGCCTTGGTCCGCTTCGCGCCCGACGGCCGGGTCGAGAGGCTCATCGAGCTGCCGGTCACCAACCCGACCTCCTGCTGCTTCGGCGGCCCGGACCTTAAGACCCTCTACGTCACCTCGGCACGGTTCACGCTGAGCGAGGAGCAGCTCAGGCGGAACCCGCAGGAGGGAGCACTCCTCGCCCTGCACCCGGGGGTCGCCGGCACGCCCTCGCACCGGTTCGCAGGCTGAGGGGAGACGCCCGTCATGCAGGGCCTTCTCCAGACGGCCGCGGCTGTCGATCCCGGGAGCCGAGGCTCGGACCCACGCCGGCTCACGATCGCTGGCATCCTGCTCGTCGCCCTGGTCCTCGCCGTCAGTCCCGCCCACCTGACCGCGGCAGCGGTCGCCGGCGGTCGCCATGCCGACCCGGAGCTCGAGGCGTTGCTGCCGACCACGCTCGGCGGGGTGGCGCTGATCATCGAGAGCCAGGCCGGCACGGACCTCGCGACAGAGAGCGCGGCCTTCGATGCGTTCCTCGCCAGTCTCGGCAGGACCCGGGCCGACTTCTCGCTCGCCAGCGCCTATGCGCAGGGCGGCCTCGAGGCCGAGGTCGGGGCCTGGCGCGTCAAGGGCGCCGACCCGGCGCTGCTGCTGCCGGGCTTCAAGACCGCCGTGCAGGCCTCCAGCACGACGCCGCTCACTCGGGCCGAGGAGACCCTCGCCGGACGCGCGGTCACCCGGATCGGCGATCCGGGTCAGCTGACCCAGGGACCGCTCTACGTCATCGTGCGCGGCGACACGCTGCTGTTCGTGCAGACCCCCGAGCGCGCGCTCGCCACGGAGGCCATGGCCAAGCTGCTCGAATGATCACAGCTCGGCGTTGACGATGAAGCCGGCATCCACGAGCAGCGTTGCCGAGGTCACGTAGCTCGCGTCGTCCGAGAGCAGGAAGGCGATCGTCGCGGCGAGCTCGGACGGGTCGGCGATCCGCTGCAGCGCGATCCGCTCGAGGTAGTATTTCATGACCTCGGGCATGTCGAACATCGGCGCGCTCATGTTGGTCTTGACGGCACCAGGCTCGACGACGTTGACGCGGATGCCCTGCTTGCCGAGCACCGCACCCAGCGCCTTGCCGAGCATGCTGATCGCGCCCTTGGTGCCGCAGTAGGCGACCTGCTCGGGCGCGCCCACGTGCGCCGAGATCGAGCTCACCATGACGATGGCACCGCCGTGGCCCTCGGCGACCATTTGCTTCGCCGCCTCGGTGCACACCACCCAGGTGCCGCGCACGTTGGTCTCGAACAGGCGGTCGAAGTCCTCGATGGCGGTGGCGTCCCAGGTCATGAAGGGGTTGATCGCGGCGTTCGAGACCACGTAGTCGAGGCGCCCGCCGCGCCTTGCGACCTCGTGTACCATGGCCGTGACCGCCTCGGGGTCGCGCATGTCGGCGACCACGGGGAAGCCCTCGCCGCCTGCCTCCTTAATCAGGCGCAAGGTCTCACTGGGATCGCCGGTCGGCCGCTGGTTGACGCCGACGAGCGCGCCCTCGGCGGCAAGACGCACCGCGGTCGCCCGCCCGATGCCGTTGGTGGCGCCCGTGACCAGGGCGACCTTGCCCACAAATCGCCGTTCCATGATTTTCTCCACTTGGCGTCGGTGCGACTCAGAACATGGCGATCGGGTTCCAGGGCGAGCCGGTGGCGCCGGGGAGCCGGAGCGGCAGCCCCACGACCATGAACTCGAAGCGGCCTTCCTGTTCGCAGGCCCTGGCCAGGTCCTCGAGCTGCAGGCTGTCCGAGATCAGCATGCCCATGGCCGTGAGCTGCAAGGGGTGGATCGGATAGGGCATGGCCTCGACGTTGCTCGGCACGGTCTCGCCATCGCCGTCGGGGAGGAAGGCCGCGATCTTCCGCTCGTGCATCCAGGGAACGGTGTCGACATGCAGCCCGGCCTTGCCCTCGCCAGCGGGCGGGTACTCGTTGTTCCAGGCGCCAAGCGCGAGACGCCTTGCGTGGTGGCCGGTGCGAAAGACGAAGATATCGCCCTCGCCGAGCCGCACGCCCTGGGCCGCCTCGATCGCCTCGAGCTCGGCGCGGCCGACGGCCTCGCCGGGCTCGAGCCAGTCGACGCCGCGGTGGCGCGCCGCGTCCAGGAGGACGCCGCGGCCGACGATGCCGTTCGCGTAGGCCGCGATGCTGCCCCAGTCCGAGCCGCGCGAGGTCAGCAGCGCGGCGGACTTGCCGTTGTAGAGCTGGCCCTTGTAGGCGACGTGGTTCAGCGCATCGACGTGGGTGTGGCAGTCGCCGTGGCTCGCCATGCCGAGGAAGCACATGCCGAATGACAGGCCGCTGGCACTGATCGGGATGTCGTGCATCAGCGACATCAGGTGCACGGCAGGATTCGGGTTATCGGGTCCGGCCGTCTTGTTGATCGGGATCGCCATCGAGACGGTGCGCCCGCTCCTCACGAGCGCGGCCGCCGCCGCGACCTTGTCGGGCGTGATGTAGTTGAGGGTGCCGAGCTCGTCATCGGGGCCCCAGCGCCCCCAGTTCTTGACGGACTCGAACAGCGCGTCGAAATCCGCGAGCGTGACCGGCGCCGGCGGGGTCAGGGTTCGGGTCATGGTCGCCTCCACTACTCGGCACCTTTGGTCGCCTCGAGGATCGTGTCGACATTGTCCGCGGTCACGAAGATCAGACCCGAATCACCGATCGCCGGCAGCGGGTTCTGCAGCCAGTGATCCATGTTCAGATTGCGGATGATGTCGTTGTGGAAGGTGTACAGATACGAGACGCCGAAGAAGTCCATGGTCTCGTATTTCTCCATGTTGATCATCTTGACCGTGCCGTCCTTGATCGAGTTGAGGAAGTCACGGCCGGCCTCGTTCGAGGTGATGATGATCTTGCCGGCCTGGCCGAACTCGGTGACGGCGCGGACGATGCCCGGGCCGGCCTCCGAGTCGAAGCCCACCATGCCGGTGAGATCGGGGTGCCCCTGGATGATCGCCGCGGTATTGGCCGCCACCTGCTCGACGTTGGTGCCGGACTCCTCGTCGGCGACCACGACGACGCCCGGGCACTCGGCGGCGAGCGCATCGCGCAGGCCCTGGCGGGCCTGGATGAAGTTGCTGGCGGCGAGGAAGGAGATCGTGCCGATCTCGCCTTTCTCGAGCCCGGCCTCGGCGTGGTAGCGGCACTGGTACTGGCCGTGCTGGTAGCCGAGGTTGTACCAGTTGGTGCCGAGGTAGGTGAGCCGCTTGGACATCGACAGGTCACCGTCGGTGACGATCGTCGGGACCTTCTTGTCGATGCACTTGTCGACCTCGGAGGCGAGCGCGTCGTCCCAGCCGCCGACGACGATCACACCCGCCGGGTTGGCGGTGCACTCGGCGTCGACGGTGGTGATGAAGGCGGCGAGGTCGACCGAGGTCGGGCCGGAGATGCGCACCTTGACGTTGAGCGCCTTGCGCGCCGACTCGAGGCCCGGATAAACGCGCTCCACGAACAACGGCAGGTTCGAGGCGTTGCTGATCCAGACGTACTCCTGGTCGCTGCGGCTGGGGTCGCCGATCGGCACGTCCAGCCCGGTGGGCGCCGCCTTGGGCGAGTTGGGATCGGTCGCCGCGAGGATCGTGTCGACATTGTCCGCGGTCACGAAGATCAGGCCCGAATCGCCGATCGCCGGCAGCGGGTTCTGCAGCCAGTGATCCATGCCCAGGTTGCGAATGATGTCGTTGTGGAAGGTATAGAGGTACAAGACGGCGAAGAAGTCCATCGTCTCGTACTTCTCCATATTGATCATCTTGACCGTGCCGTCCTTGATCGAGTTGAGGAAGTCACGACCGGCCTCGTTCGAGGTGATGATGATCTTGCCGGCCTGGCCGGACTCGGTGACGGCGCGGACGATGCCCGGGCCGGCCTCCGAGTCGAAGCCCACCATGCCGGTGAGGTCGGGGTGGCCCTGGATGATCGCCGCGGTATTGGCCGCCACCTGCTCGACGTTGGTGCCGGACTCCTCGTCGGCGACCACGACGACGCCCGGGCACTCCGCGGCGAGCGCGTCGCGCAGGCCCTGGCGGGCCTGGATGAAGTTGCTGGCGGCAAGGAACGAGATCGTGCCGATCTCGCCTTTGTCGAGGCCGGCCTCGGCGTGGTAGCGGCACTGGTACTGACCGTGCTGGTAGCCGAGGTTGTACCAGTTGGTGCCGAGATAGGTGAGGCGCTTGGACATCGACAGGTCGCCGTCGGTAACGACCGTCGGGACCTGCTTGTCGATGCACTTGTCGACCTCGGAGGCGAGCGCGTCGTCCCAGCCGCCGACGACGATCACACCCGCCGGGTTGGCGGTGCACTCGGCATCGACGGTCGTGATGAAGGCGGCGAGATCGACCGAGGTCGGGCCGGAGATGCGCACCTTGACGTTGAGCGCCTTGCGCGCCGACTCGAGGCCCGGATAAACGCGCTCCACGAACAACGGCAGGTTCGAGGCGTTGCTGATCCAGACGTATTCCTGGTCGCTGCGGCTGGGGTCGCCGATCGGCACGTCCAGCCCGGTGGGCGCCTGGCCGCGGGCCGGTGTGCCGATCGCGATCGCCATCAGCGCGACCAGCGCGAGTGCTGTTGGTCTCATGATTTCCTCCCGTTGCTCTTATCTCAGCTCTTCGATGGAATGCCCGGCCGTCAGGCGCGGCCGCGCGCTCGCGCGAACTGGTCCAGCCCGACGCTGATCAGCAGCACCACGCCGACCACGATCAGCTGCCAGAAGGGGTTGATGCCGGCGATGATCATGGCGTTCTGCAGCAGCGCCATCAGGAGCACCCCCAGGAAGGCGCCGAAGATGGTGCCGACGCCGCCGGACAGGCTGGCGCCACCCAGCACCACCGCGGTGATGACCTTCAGCTCGACGCCCTGCCCGGCGAGCACCACCGCGGTGTTCAGGCGTGACGCCAGCAACGCGCCGGCGAGGCCGGCGAGCAGCCCCATGATCACGAAGAAGCTGAACACGGTCCGATCGACGTTGATGCCCGACAGCTTCGCCGCCCTGGCGTTGCCGCCGATGTAGTAGGCCTGACGGAAGTACCGGGTGCGGCCGACCAGGAACGCGAACAAGAGGACGATGACGGCCATGAACCAGAACGGCGAGTAGATGCCCAGGATCTGCGTCTGGCCGAAGACCGTGTAGCCGTGGCCGATGTTGGTGACGCCGGCGCCGGAGACGAGCTGGAGCAGGCCGCGGTAGATCGAGAGCGTCGCGAGGGTGGCGATCAGGGCATTGATCTTGAACTTGGTGACCAGGACGCCGTTGACAGCGCCGAGCAGCACGCCCCATGCGCAACCGATCAGGAACGCCAGGACCGGAGGCAGGGCCATGTATTTGGCGGCGAGACCGGCCATGATGCCGGAGAAGCCGAGGATGCCGCCGATCGAGAGGTCGAACATGCCGGCGATCAACAGGACCATCATGCCGCACGCCAGAATGCCGGTCTGGGCGGTGTCCAGGAGGACGACGGCCGCGTTCGGGCCGCGCGTGAAGGTGGTCGGCTCGAGGATCGTCATCAGCGCGATCAGCGTCAGGATGAGAACGATCAGCAACAGCTGCCGGTCCGTCGCGATGCGGATCAGCAGGTCCTTGCCCCGCGACCGCGCAATGGTCGGGGTCTCGATCGGCTCGCTGGGGGCGACCGCGGCGCTGCTGCCGGAGGTCGGGAGGTCACTGCTCATGCTGTACCCTGCTCCACGTCATGAGGGGCTCTCGGAGCGGCGAGCTCCAGGATGGCGATCTCGGTCGCGCTCGCGGCGTCCAGCTCGCCGGCCACCCGGCCCTCCGACATGACCACGATGCGGTGCGCCAGTGCCAAAACTTCCGGCAGGTCGGAGGACACCACCAGGAGCGCGATGCCGCCGGCGGCGAGGTCACGCAGGATGCGGTAGAGGTCGGCCTTGGAGCCGACGTCGACGCCGCGGGTCGGCTCGTCCACGATCAGGATGCGCGGCTCGCGCGCCAGCCATTTGGCGAGCAGCACCTTCTGCTGGTTGCCACCCGACAGATAGCGGACCTCGCGCTCGACGCTGGGCGTGACGATGCGCAGCTCGTCGACGTACTGCTGGCTGACCTCGCGCATCTCGGCCTTGGATAACAGACCGGCGTGCGTGTAGGTCGCGAGGTTGGCGGCGACCACGTTGGCGGTGATCGTGAAGTCGGTGAACAGTCCGCCTTCCTTGCGGTCCTCCGGGAGCATGGAGATGCCCGCAGCCATCGAGTCCGCAGGACTGCGCGGGCGCAATTCGCGGCCTTCCACGAGCACGCTGCCCGACTGGATGGGTCGGGCGCCGAAGATCGCCTGGCAGACCTCCGTGCGCCCGGCGCCGACGAGGCCCGCAAGGCACAGGATCTCGCCGTAGCGCAACGAGAACGATGCCGAGACCACCGGGTCCGCGACCAGGTCCCGGACCTCGAGAGCGACGGCCGCACCGGTCGCGGCGCGCCGGGCATCGGGCTCGAAGGAGAGCTCGCGCCCGACCATCAGCGAGATGAGCTCGCTTTGCGCCACCGTTGCCGTCTCGCGCACGCCCGTGACGCGGCCATCCTTCATGACCGTGACGCGGTCGGAGATCTCGAAGATCTCGGCCATGCGGTGCGAGACATAGACGACCGCGACGCCCTGAGCCGCGAGGCGTTTGATGACCCGGAACAGATGGCGGCCTTCGCTGATGGTCAAGGACGAGGTCGGCTCGTCGAGGATCAGGAGCTTGAGCTCGTGCGAGAGGCCCTTGGCGATCTCGACCATCTGCTGCTGGCCCGGCGACAGCAGGGCCACGGCGGTGCGCGGGTCGATGTCGACCTCCAGATCGGCCAGGATCCGGCGCGTGCCGTCGTACATCGGCGCCCGCCGGATGACGCCCAGCGCGTTGACCGGCTGGCGGCCGGCGTAGACGTTCTCGGCCACGCTGAGCGCGCCGACGAGGCTGCGCTCCTGGTAGACCATGGCGATCCCGGCGTCGGCGGCGCCCTGCTCGTTGAGGCCGACGATCGAGGTGCCATCGAGCTCGATGGCGCCGCTGTCCGGCTGGTAGACGCCCGCGACCAGGTGCATGAGGGTCGACTTGCCGGCGCCGTTCTCGCCGATCAACGCGTGCACCTCGCCGCGCCGGACCTCGAGAGAGACGTCATCGACCGCCCGGACGCCCGGGAAGGTCTTGATCACATGGTGCATGGCCAGGCGCGGCCGCAGGGATGACGACCCCCCGCCGCCCTGCCCGTCTGCCACGGTGGCGGTCCCCGCCTCCTGGCTCATGGACACATGGAGCGCTGACGGGCTTGCGGACCTAGCGCCTGCGGCATCCTGGCCATCTCCGGTGCGACCCAGTGCATTCCTCTGTCCAACGGACCGTTCGAGCGCCCCTTGGACACGGCATGGGTATTCACACGACTATGGCCGCCGGGATGGGCCCTGTCAAAGGGATGGCTGCTCGCTTCGAGCCTCGTCGGCGGCCGATCACCTGCCGGCGCGCCGTGGCGAAGCTGACGCCCGCGCCATGGGAGCCATTGGAACTGCCGTCGTCGTCTCGGCTGAGCCCGAGATCAGCGATAGTCGATATCGTCACGCACCTTGCCGCGAAAGATCCAATAGACGACGACAGTGTAAATCAACACGACCGGAAAGACCACGATGCCGGCGCCGTAAAACATGAAGCTGAGCGATTGCGGCGGCGCGGCGGCGTCCCAAATCGTCACCGAGAACGGGATCATGTAGGGCCAGAAGCTGCCGACCAAGGTCAGGTAGGCGGCGAGGAAGATGACGACGGTCATCGCGTACGGGAGCCAGTCCCGCGGCCGTTGCACCCCCTGCCAGAGGCCGTAGGCCGCGAGCGCACCGATCGCCGGGAACGCGAGCAACCACGGGGCTTCGAGCCAGCGGTCCATGACCCGGAGGTGCTTGGCGAGGGCGAAGACGAACGCCACGGCAAGGAACGCGAGCACGCCCGCGAGCAGCCACCTGACCCGGCCAGAGGCCCAGTCGCGCAGCGCGCCCCCGGTCTTGAGCACCAGCCAGGTCGCCCCGAGCAGGGCATAACCCAGCACCAAGCCGACGCCGCACAGGACCGAGAACGGCGTCAGCCAGACGAAGGAGGCGCCGGCAAACCGGCCATCCGCGACCGGCAGCTCCTGGACCATCGTGCCGATCGCAGCACCCTGCACGAAGGCGGCGATCAGCGAGCCGAGGCAGAACCCCCAATCCCACAGCCAGCGCATGCGCTCAGCACGATAGCGGAACTCGAACGCCACCCCGCGGAAGATCAGCCCGAACAACAACAACGCGACGGGGAGGTAGAACGCGGGCAGGAAGATCGCGTAGACCATCGGGAAGGCGCCAAACAGGCTGGCCCCGATCAGCACCAGCCAGGTCTCGTTGCCATCCCAGAACGGCGCGATCGCGGTCAACATGTGGCCGCGAAAGTTCTGGTCGCGGGTGGTGCCGAACAGGATGCCGACGCCGAGGTCGAAGCCGTCGAGCAAGACGTACACCAGGATCGCGAAGCCGATCAGCGCGGCCCAGAAGAGCGGCAGCCAGGAAGCCTCCATCGGGTCAGCTCCCGGCCTCGAGCGTGCCGCCGGTCGCGGTGCCAGCCGAACCCGCGGCGGCCATCGGGCGCAGGGCGGTGGCGCCGGTGATCCCGGGCTCCCCGCCGGTCGGCCCCTCGCGGAGCAGACGGTAGATGTAGTAGAGGCCAAAGGAATAGATCACCGCGTAGACCACGATGTAGCCGACCAGCGAGGTCAGCACATCGCTGGTCGTGAGCGTCGGCGTGTGGGCGTCGGCGGTGCGCAGCAGGCCATAGACCACCCAGGGCTGACGGCCGACCTCGGCCGTGTACCAACCGCTGATGACGGCGACGAAACCGGAGGGAAAGGCGAGAAACGTCGCCCACAGGAACCAGCGCGTCGCCCCGAGCCGACCCTGCCAGCGCAGCCAGTTGCCGAACCAGCTGACCCCCAGCATCAAGAGGCCCATGCCGACCATGATCCGAAACCCGAAAAAGGGGATCGCAAGCGGTGGCCGCTGGTCCTTCGGGATCGTCACGATCCCCGGCTCCTCTGCGCTGAAATTGCCGTCGTCGACCAGGCTGCCCAGCCAGGGGACGGAGATCTCGAGCAGGTTGCGCTCGCTGTCCGGATCGGGCCAGGCGAACAGGATCAGCCGGGCGGGCTGCTCGGTCTGCCAGCGGCCCTCGATCGCGGTGAACTTGGAGGGCTGGTACTTTTCGGTGTAGCGGCCGTTCAGATGGCCGAGAGCGAGCTGGAACGGGATCAGCAGGGCGGCGAGGCCGAGCCCCCAATGCAGCATGACGCGGCCTTCGCCGATGTGGACCTTGCGCAGGTGGTACCACGCGCCGGTGGCGGCGACGCACATCGCCGTGGTCAGGAAGGCGGCCAACAGCATGTGCAGCCAGCGAATGAGGAAAATGGGCCCCCAGATGATCGCCAGCCAGTCGCTCGGCACGATCTTGCCGTCGACGATCTGGTGGCCGACCGGCACCTGCATCCAGCTGTTGTTGGCGAGGATCCAAAACGACGACGCCATGGTGCCGAGCGCGACCATGGCGCAGGAGAAGCAGTAGAACCACGGCGATACCCGGCTGCGGCCCAGCATGACGATCCCGAAAAACGTGGCTTCCAGCAGGAACGCCGTGAAGGCCTCGTAGCCGAGCAGCGGTCCTTGGATCGAGCCGGTCTTTTCGGCCATCACGCTCCAGTTGGTGCCGAACTGGAAGGCCATGACGATGCCGGAGACGACCCCCATTCCGAACGAAACCGCGAACACCTTGAGCCAGAAATCGAACAGCCGCCGGTAGACCGGATTGCCGCTGGCCAGGGCCATGCCCTCGATGGTCGCGAGCCAGGCTGCCAGTCCAATCGTAAAGGCCGGAAAGATGATATGAAACGTGACGACGAATGCGAACTGGATCCGCGACAGGAGGACGACGTCCAGATCCATCTACCTTCCTCCCTGGCCATAAGTTTCGCTCAGGATTGCGATCGAGGTTCTTGATCCCGCCAGTGCTGGCATGACCGCGAGGGTGCGCTGGAGCATCCGCCTTTCTGACGCGAAGAATGCGGCCCGACAAGGGCTGGCAACCCGCGGCCGCACCGGGTCGACCCGTTTCGACCCGTCTGATCTTTGCGTTCGGCAAGAGGGGCGGCGATGGATCTGCGGCGGCGGTTGGGGACCGGGCAGTCCTGACCCGGCCGCCTCGAGGCGTCGCTGATGCCGGCTCAGAGCGCCAGATACTCGTGCCGGATCTCGTCGTTGGCGAGCACCTCGTCCGGCTTGCCGGTGAACACGATGGCGCCGTCGTCGAGGATCGCGCAGCGGTCGGCGATGCGCAGCGCCGCGATCGCATTCTGCTCGACCAGGATCACCGTGATGCCGGTCTTCTTGACCTCGATCAGGATGCTTTCGATCTCGCGCACGATCTGCGGCGCCAGGCCCTCGTAGGGCTCGTCGAGGAGCAGGAGCTCGAGGTGGCGCGCGAGCGCCCGGGCGATCGCCAGCATCTGCTGCTCGCCGCCGGACAGCGTCACGCCTTCCTGCCGCCGGCGCTCGGCGAGCCGCGGGAAGTGGTCGTAGATGCGCTCGAGCGTCCAGCCGGACTCCTTGGCGATCTGGGCGAGCACGAGGTTCTCCTCGACCGTGAGGCCGGGGATGATGCGGCGGTCCTCGGGCACCAAGGAGACGCCCATGCGCGCCGCCTGATGGGTCGCAACCGTATGCAGCGGCTGGCCCTTCAGATAGATCTCGCCACGCCGCAGCTGCGGCTGCCCGGCGCGCGCGATCGTGCGCAGCGTCGAGGTCTTGCCGGCACCGTTGCGGCCGAGCAGCGCCAGGATCTGGTTCGGCGCGACGGTCAGCGAGACGCCGTGCACGACGTAGCTTTCGCCGTAGTAGGCATGCAGGTCACGGCAGTCGAGCAGGGCACCGTTGCCGACGGTCGTCATGCCTGCACTCCGCCGAGGTAAGCTTCCTGGACCGCGGCATCGGCACGGATCGCCTCGGGCCGGCCATCGGCGATCACCCGACCCTGGTGGAGCACGGTGATCCGCGAGGAAAGCGCGAACACGACGTCCATGTCGTGCTCGATGATCAGCTTGGTCATCCCGGTGGTCGAGATCTCGCGCAACAGCTCGACCGTCGAGTGGGTCTCGCTCTGCGACATGCCGGCGGTCGGCTCGTCGAGGAGCAGGAGCCGGGGACGGTGCGCGAGGCAGACCGCGAGCTCGAGGCGCCGCTTGTCGCCGCGCGAGAGATGCCGGGCCTGGGTCTGCCGC
Organism: uncultured Alphaproteobacteria bacterium; assembly: GCA_963757395.1. Classification (GTDB taxonomy): domain Bacteria; phylum Pseudomonadota; class Alphaproteobacteria; order Geminicoccales; family Geminicoccaceae; genus DATAOG01. The sequence goes on along the minus strand of CAVWRK010000010.1, from coordinate 200,126 downwards.
AGCCGGTCGAGGCCGACGTTCGCGAGCGCGTCGGCGGCCAGGTCCTGCACCCGGCTCCGCCGGCGCGGGTGCTCGAGCAGGTTCAGGCGAAAGCTGCCGTCGCGGGCGGCGAGCGCTGCGATCATCACGTTGTCGAGCAGGCTGAGGTCGGGGAAGATCTCAGGCGTCTGGAAAACCCGCGCGATGCCGAGCTGATTGATCTCGAACGGCGGCCGGCCGAGCAGCGAGGTGCCATCGAACACGACCGCGCCCTCGTCCGGCAGGAGGTTGCCGGTGAGCACGTTGAGCAGGGTGCTCTTGCCGGCGCCGTTGGGGCCGATGATGCTATGGATGCTGCCCTCCTCGACCGCGAGGTCGACGTGATCGAGGGCGAGCAGCCCGGCGAAGCGCTTGCTGACTCCCGAGACCTCGAGCAGGGCCATGAGCTGATCCTTGCCGCCGGCGGGCTTAGCGCGGGCGCTCTTCGGCGAGCGTCGGTGCGGGCACGCCCTCGCGCGCCGGCTGCAGCCCCGGCGGCTCGCGGCGGGCGCCGAACAGCCAGGACAGGATGCGGCGCAGGCCCTCCATGATGCCGCCGGGCAGGAAGATCACGAAGCCCATGAAGATCAGGCCCTCGATCAAGAGCCATTGCTCGGTCGAGGCGGACAGCACGTTCTCCAGATAGAGCACGATGCCGGCGCCGATCATCGGCCCGAACAGCGTGCCGAGCCCGCCGATCACCGCCATCATCACGACCTCGCCCGAGGTCGACCAGTGCAGGCTCTCGGTCGGCACGTAGGTCTCGTAGAGGGCGTAGAGCGTGCCGGCGACGCCGGCGTAGACGCCGCTGATCGCGAACGCCGTCACCTTGTAGCGGTAGACGTCGATGCCGGTCGAGCGCAGCCGGATCTCGTTGGACTTGATCGCGCGCAGCATCAGGCCGAACGGCGAGCGGGCGATCCGCCTGGCCGCGTAGACGGCGATCAGCGCGCAGACGCTGACCAGGTAGTGGATCGCAGCACCCTTGAGCGGCACCCCGGCAAGCACGGGCGTGGGGATCGCGGTCAGGCCGTTGTCGCCGCCGGTCCAGTCCTGCAAGGGCGCGAGGGCCGCGTAGTAGAACATCTCGGCGAACGCGAGCGTCAGGACCGCGAAATAGATGCCATGGCGGCGCAGCGTCAGGTAGCCGAGCACGACCGCGACGACCGAGGCCGCAAGCGTGCCGACGACCATCGCGACCAGCGCGTTGTTGGTCGCGTGCAGCAGCGTGTAGCCGGCGCCATAGGCGCCGATGCCCCAGAACGCCGCGTGGCCGAACGACAGATAGCCGGTGAAGCCGACCAGCAGGTCGAAGCCAAGCGCGAAGATGCCCCAGATGATCATCCGGGACGCGAGCTCCCGATAGCCGCCGATCGCGTCCAGGATCCAGGGCAGCCCCAGCAGCACGACCGCCACGAGGACCATCAGCGCCGCCTCTCGCCCGGGCGAAGTCGGTGCCGAGCAGCCGCCTCATTCCATCACTCCGCGGATGCCGAGCAGGCCGCGCGGGCGCCAGAGCAGGATCACCGCGGCGACGATGTAGACGATCACCTGCGCGATCGGCGGGTAGACCAGCACCGAGAGGCTCACGGCCTCGCCCATCAGCAGGCCGGCCAGGATCGCGCCGGGCAGGCTGCCCATGCCGCCGATCACGACGACCAGGAAGGAGGGCACCAGCATGGCCATGCCGACCTCGGGGTTGACCGCGGTCGTGGGCCCGCCGATCACGCCCGCAAAGCCCGCGAGCAGAGCGCCGAAGCCGAACACGAAGGTGAAGCGGTTGGTCACGTTGATGCCGAGGAAGCGCAGCATCTCAGGGTCGCGCATGCCGGCGCGGATCACGAGGCCAAAGCGCGTGAAACGCAGGAACAGGTAGAGCAGGACGACGATCGCGAGCGTGAGCCCGATGATGATCAGCCGCCAGGGCGGGTAGTAGCCGATGCCGATGTTCATCGGGATCAGCGCCCAGGTCGGCGGCGGGAACGGCTTGGTGGTGCCGCCGAACGCCCAGCGCATGGAACTCCTGAAGCACGAGTGCGAGGCCGAAGGTGACCAGGATCTGATCGGTCACCGGCCGCTGGTAGAAGAACTGGATCAGCCCGCGCTCGAGCACGACGCCGAGCACGAACAGCGCGAGCGGCACGAGGATGAAGGCAAGCCAGTAGCCGGTCGTCTCGGAGATCAGCCAGCCGAGGTAGGCGCCGATCATGAACAGCGCGCCATGGGCGAAGTTGGCGACGCCGAGGGTGCCGAAGATCAAGGTCAGGCCGAGCGCGATCAGGACGTAGATGGCGCCGATCTGCAGACCCGTCAGAACCTGCAGCGCCAGACTGCCGATGGTCATCCCAGAGCCGATCGCAATCCGTGTCTCCGACGGCAGCCCGCCACGGCTCGAGGGAACCGTGGCGGGCGGTGCTCGCGCGTGGGCGGGGTCAGTCCCCGCTCACGCCTCAGGGATATACGGCCCGAGCTCGCCCGGGAAGTGGTCGCACTCGTAGCCGACCTTCTCGCGCGGCACCCGCTCGACGATCTCGAGCAGGTCGTACTTGTCCTTCATCTGGCTCGGGCCGTTGCCGCGCACCACCAGGATCTCGTGGAACGCCTGGTGATCGCAGCCGCGGTAGACGGTCTTGCCCGGACCGATGCCCTCGATGTCGAAGTCCTCGAGCGACTTGATCACCTCGGGTGGGTAGAACGTGCCGGCGCGCTCGACGGCGTTGCCGTAGAGCAGGGTCTGGACGTAGGCGGTCTGCGCCGCCTGCGAGGGCGGGGCCTGGTACGCGTCCTGGAACGCCTTGACGAACACCTTCGAGCCCGCGTCATCCAGGTCCGGGTGCCAGTTGGTGGTGCCGAGAATGCCCTCGATGTTCTCGGCGCCGGCGCCCTGGGCCATCAGGCGGCTGTAGAGCGGGACGACGATCTCCATCTGCTTGCCGTTCACCTGGCGGTCGCGCATGCCGAAGCGCACCGCCTGGGTCAGCGAGTTGACCATGTCCTGGCCATAGTGGTTCAGGACCAGCACGTCGGCGTCGCTGTTCAGCACCGCGGTCAGGAACTGGCTGTAGTCGGTTGTGCCGAGCGGCGTCATGATGTTGTCGACCGTGGTCCAGCCTTCCTTCTCGGTGAACTCCTTCATCGACTCGTATTGGGTGTGACCCCAGGTGTAGTCGGCGGTGAGATGGTAGGCGTGGCGATCCTTGCCGTACTGCTTGGCGAGGATCGGCGACAGCGCCTGCCCCGACATGTAGGCGTTGAAGAAGTGGCGAAAGCCGTAGCGCCGCCGGTCCTTGCCGGTGGTGTCGTTGGAGTGGGTGAGCGCGCACATGAAGATCACGCCCTTCTCCTGGGCGAGATACTGCTGGGCGACCGCGGTGGCGCTGCTCGAGCCGCCGCTGAACATGATCACGCCGTCGCGCTCGATCATCCGGCGCGCGCTGGCGCGGGCGGGATCCGGTTTGGTCTCGGTGTCGCCGGTGACGAAGGTCACCTTCTTGCCGAGCAGGCCGTTGCCTTTGAGCGCGCTCGGCTGCAGCGTCTCGAGCATGCCGCCGCCCTCGTTCAGATGCTTGACCGCGAGCTTGAACGCGCGCAGCTCGTCGGCGCCCTCGTCGGCATAGGAGCCGGTCTGCGGCACATTGAAGCCGAACACCACCTCCTCGCCCTTGATCGGGAAGTTGCCGATCGGCTTCATGTCATCGGCGTAGGCCCCGCGCACGAAGTGCCATGGCGCCCGCCCGCCGAGCCCCAGCGCGCCGACCCCGGCGGTGGCGCCGGCCGCGGTCTGGACGAACCGGCGGCGGCTGATCCAGAACTTATCGTTGGCATGATCGGAATCGTTCTTCGACATCCTACGATCTCCCAGAGTGCTCGCTGATTTTTCAGCTCAGCGCAAAATGCTAGCAGCACCGGGGCAAAGTCGGAATTTGACTTTCGTTTAGGCGGCGCTTGCGCGCAGCAACGGCGGTTCCGCATAATGCGGGTCCGGGGCGGCCAGGAAAGAGCCTTCCCCAGGGGTGGCGGAGAGTCGATGGAGCGCCAGCGTATCGTCGTCGCGGACGACCACCCGCTGTTCCGCGACGCCTTGCGCCTCGCGATCGTCGAAGCCTTGCCGGCGGCCCAGGTGGTCGAGGCGGGCTCGCTCGCCGCTGTCGAGGCGGCCCTGGCGGCGGCCCCGGAGACCGATCTCGTGATGCTCGATCTCAACATGCCCGGCATGCAGGGGCTTTCCGGGCTCGTCCTGCTGCGCGCGCAATTCCCGAGCACGCCGGTGGCGGTCATCTCCGCCAATGAGGAGCCAGCGGTGGTGCAGCGCGCGATCGAGTTCGGCGCCGCGGGCTACATCGCCAAGTCGGCCTCGCCCGAGGAGATCCGCGCCGCCCTGCTCGCGATGCTGGCGGGTGAGATGTGGCTGCCGCCCGGGATCGAGCTGGGCGGCCGGGCGGCCGACGCCGACGCGGCGTTCGCGGTCCGGCTGGCCAGCCTCACACCGCAGCAGGTGCGCGTGCTGATGATGGTGAACGAGGGGTGGCCCAACAAGCAGATCGCGCACGCGCTCGGGGTCTCCGAGGGCACGGTCAAGGCGCATGTCTCGGCGATCCTGCAGAAGCTGCAGGTGGACAGCCGCACGCAGGCCGTGATCCTGGCGGCGCGTCTGGCGGCAGATGCGAATGCGCCGCAGGAGCAGATCCTGCGCGCCGCGGCCGAGGCGAAGCTGCCCGGCTGAGCCGGCTACTCCGCCGCCTGCCGGGTCGCGAGGGCGCGGCGCATCAGCGCGCGCAGGGCCGCGGGCTTGATCGGCTTGTTCAGCACCGGCAGGCCGCTCGCTTGTGCCCGCGCCTTCAGCTCTTCCGATCGATCGGCGGTGATCAGGATCGCCGGCAGGTCGGCGCCGAAGCGGCGGCGCACCGCCTCGATGCAGGCGATCCCGTCGGCGCCGTCGTCCAGATGATAGTCGGCGATGATCAGGTCCGGCGGGCGCGGGTCGCGCTCGAGCAGCCCCTGCATGTCCGCGAGCCCGGTCGCCGTGCGCACGCTGCAGGACCAGTTGACCAGCAACGCCCGCATGCCGTCCAGGATGGTCGTCTGGTTGTCGATGCAGAGCACGGCGGCGCGCTCCGGCGTAAGCGTCGGTTGAACCGCGACCGGCGGTGTCACCGCGGTCACCGGCGAGCGGCTGAGCGGCACCTGCACGGTGAACGCCGTGCCGCGGCCCGGCTCGGAGCGCAGGCCCACCGGGTGGTCGAGGATCCGGCTGATCCGCTGCACGATCGACAGGCCGAGGCCCAGCCCGTGCTCGGCGTCGGGGCCGACCGCGAACCGCTGAAATTCCTTGAACGCGAGCGCCTGCTGCTCCTTGGGAATGCCGGTCCCGGTGTCGACCACCTGGATGCGGACGTGGTCGCCCGCCCGGCGCGCGCCCATCAGCACCGTGCCGCGGTGGGTGTAGCGGATGGCGTTGGCGAGCAGGTTCTGCAGCACCCGGCGCAAGAGGCGCCAGTCGCTCTCGACGGTCAGCGTGCAGGGCACGATGCGCAGGCGCAGTCCGCGCCGCTCGGCGACCGGCGCGAACTCGACCCCGAGTGCTGCGAACAGCTCGTCGAGCCGGAAGCTGCGGCGCTCGGGCGTCAGCGCGCCGGCGTCGAGCTTGGAGATGTCGAGCAGGGCGCCGAGCAGCTCCTCGACCGAGGCCAGCGAGGCGTCGACCTTGCGGACCAGCTCGCCCTCGACCGGGGCCTGGCGGACCGCACGCGCCCGCCGTTCGAGCAGGCTCGCGACGTAGAGCCGGGCGGCGTTGAGCGGCTGCAGCAGGTCGTGGCTGGCGGCGGCCAGGAAGCGCGTCTTGTCGAGATTGGCCTCCTCCGCCGCCGCCTTGGCGCGCGCCAGCTCGGCGGTGCGCTCGCGCACCCGCTGCTCGAGGGTCTCGTTGGCCGCGGCGAGCGCGGCGGCGCTGCGGACCCGCTCGGTGATGTCGGAGTAGGTCGTGACGTAGCCGCCGCCGGGCATCGCGCTGGTGCGGATCTCGAGCACGGCGCCGTGGCTCCGCCGCCGCTCGATCACGCCGTCCAGGCTGCGGATGAAGCGGTCGAGCTCCTGCGCGACCAGATCCTCGACCTTGCCCGGGCCGTACTCGCCGCGCTGGGCGCTGAAGCGGAGGATCGTCTGCAGCGGCACGCCGGCCTGGCCGAAGTCGACCGGCAGATCGAGCAGGTCGAGAAAGCGCCGGTTCCAGCAGACCAGGCGCAGGTCCTTGTCGAACACGCTGATGCCCTGGGCGACGTTCTCGACGGTCGCCTCGAGCAGGTCGCGGTTGTACTGGATCGCGGCGGTGGCATCGTCGAGCAGTCGGAGCGCGCTGCCGGCGCCGACGCTGCGCCGCTCAAGTGCCAGCGCCAGCACCAGGCGCGCCGACGCGGCGCCGATGGCACTCGCCAGCAGGCGCTCGGTGTGGCGGACCAGGTACAGATCGGCATCGGCCGCGGACGCCAGCGCGCCGGTCCGCTCGGCCGCGAAATCCTCGAACGAGCGCTGCGCCCGCTCGGCGCCGAGGTAGCGCGCGGCGACCGCCTGCAGCTCGCCGACCTCGACCGAGCCGCCCCACAGACCCGAGGCGGCGTGGCTCTCGCGCCGGTCGGGATCGATGAAGGCGCTCGCCTGCAGCCGCTCGATCGGCTTCGGGACGCTGGTCAGCGAGACCGCGACATAGGCGAGCAGGTTGGCGAGCAGGCTCCAGAACACGCCGTGGGTCAGCGGGTCGAAGTGCAACCCGAACAGATGCTGCGGGCGCAGCCAGAAGATCCCGAACGGGCCGGCCTCGAGGAGCGCCATCGGCAGCCAGCCGGACTGCACGAACGACGGCAGCAGGAGCGTGTAGGCCCAGACCAGGAAGCCAAGCGTGACGCCCGCGAGCGCGCCTTTTTGGGTGGCGTTGCGCCAGACCAGGCCGCCCAGGAAGGCCGGGGCGAACTGCGCCACCGCGGCGAAGCTCAAGAGACCGATCGAGGCCAGCGCGAAGGCGTCGCCGATCATGCGGTAGTAGAGGTAGGCGAGCAGCATGAAGGCGACGATCGCGAGCCGGCGGATCTGCAGGATCAAGCTCGCCATGTCGGTGAGATCCGACAGGCCGAGCCGGCGCCCGCGCAACAGGATCGGCATGATGAGGTCGTTGCTGACCATATTGCTGACCGCGACCGAGGCGACGATCACCATGCCGGTGGCGGCCGACAGGCCGCCGATGAAGGCGAGCAGGGTCAGCAGCTCCTGGCCGCCGGCCATCGGCAGGGCGAGCACGAACATGTCGCCGTCGATGGCACCGCCCGGGAACGTCACGAGGCCCGCGATCGCGATCGGCACAACGAACAGGTTGATGGTCACGAGATAGGCCGGGAACAGCCAGGCGGCTTTGTGGATGTCCGCCTCATCGGCGTTCTCGACGACCGCCACATGGAACTGACGGGGCAGGCAGAGGATCGCGAGCAGCGCCAGGAGGGTCATCGTGACCCAGCTGGTGCCGTCGACCCCGCTCGCGAACAGACGATGCAGCTCCGGAGCCGCGGCGACCTTGGCGGCGAGCTCGCCAATCCCGCCGAAGGCGCCCCAGGTGACGAACGCGCCGACCGCCAGGAACGCGATCAGCTTGACCACCGATTCGAAGGCGATCGCAAGGATCATGCCCTCGTGGTGCTCGGTCGCGTCGATGTGCCGGGTGCCGAACAGGATCGCGAACAGGGCGAGGATCAGGGACGCGATCAGCGCCGTGTCGCTCCAAAGGGGCAGGCTCGCGGTCGGCGAGGGCATGACGATGTCCGGATACTGGAGCAGAACCCGGAAGCTGGTCGAGACCGCCTTCAGCTGGAGTGCGATGTAGGGCAGCGTGCCGAGCACCGCGATCACGGTGACGGTCGCGGCCACGATCTGGCTCTTGCCGTAGCGCGCGGCGACGAAGTCGGCGATCGAGGTGATGTTCTGGGCCTTGGAGATGCGGACGATACGACGCAGCAGCGGCCAGCCGAGCGCGAACACCAGGATCGGGCCGAGGTAGATCGGCAGGAAGCTGTAGCCCGCCTTCGAGGCCAGGCCGACGCTGCCATAGAAGGTCCAGGACGTGCAGTAGACCGCGAGCGAGAGGGCGTAGACGATCGGCTTGCCGCGCGAGCGGCCGCGCCGGTGCGCACGCTGATCGCCCCAGTACGCGATCGCGAACAGGAAGCCGACATAGGCCAGCGAAAAGGCCAGGACGGCCCACGGCCGGATCATAGCGGCCGAGCTTGCCACGGCCGCTCGGGGCGAAGCAACGACAAAGACCGACCGGCGCGTCCCAGACCGGCACGCACTGCCAGCGAATTGATTGACTTCGATTTCGAGCGTGACCTACCGTGACCGGCAAGGGCGCGTTCGACGAGCGTTGCGCCCAGAGCCGGCCCAAGGACCGGGCGCGGCCAACCAAGGGGATGCCGGGAGATGACGACGGGGTTCACGAGAGCTTGTCTGGTGGCGGCGCTGGCCGCCGGCGCGGCGGCAGCATGGGGTGGCGGCGCCGCGCACGCCGAGGACGTGACCATCACGGTCTGGAGCCACGAGGCCGATGAGCCGGCCAAGGTGGCGTTTCGCGAGACCGCTGCGGCCAACCTCGCCAAGGCCCATCCCGGCCTGCAGGTGAAGATCACCTGGTACGAGAAGAATGCGCTCTACGCGGCGCTCAAGACCGCGCTGCCGGCCGGCCAGGGCCCCGACGTCCTCTACCTCGAGCCCGATCAGACCGAGTACATCACCAACGGCTACATCGTGCCGCTCGACGATCTCGTGGACTGGAGCACGATCCACGACTGGGCGCGCGCGGTGTGGACCCATGACGGCAAGACCTGGGCTCTGCCGCAGGAGGCCTATACCAACGAGATCTACTACAACAAGGACATCATGAAGAAGCTCGGCGTGACGCTGCCGGAAAACGGGCAGCTCAGCCAGGCGGAGTTCCTCGACCTGATCAAGAAGGCCGCGGCCGCCGGCATCACGCCGATCGCCCAGGGCGTCGGCGACCGGCCCTATCCCGGCGCCTACATCCTGCAGGAGGCCCTGCTGCACAAGCTCGGCCCCGACGACTACGGCAAGCTGCTCGACGGCAAGCTGTCGTTCGAGGACCCGCGGGTGGTCGAGGTCTTCACCTGGGTCAAGGAGCTGGTCGATGCCGGCGCCTACCCGAAGAACTTCATGACCGTGAAGCTCGGCGAATCCCACTACTACTTCTACCAGAAGCCGGGGGCGCTGATGCTGCCGATGGGCAGCTGGTACACCGGCCGCGCCTTCGTGCCGGTCGAGAACGGCGGCCAGCCGGCCGATTTCCCGCTCGGCATCATGCGCTTTGCCGCCATGGACGGCGGCGCCTGCAACGAATGCGAGACGCTGGCGATCGGCTCGAGCTTCGCGATCAATGCCGCGAGCAAGCATCCGCAGGAAGCGGCGGAGTTCCTCAATGCCATGTCGACGCCCGAGATGGGCAAGATGTGGCTCGAGACCATCTATCTGCAGACGGCGGTCAAGACCGACGCGGGCTCCTTCACCGGCCCCTACGCCGCCTACTTCACCGAGCTGATGGCGCGCCAGGAGGGCGCCAAGTACTTCGTGGGCATGCCGCTCGATCACATGCAGGGCCAGTGCAAGGACACCTTCAGCCAGGTGATGAACTCGGCGTTCCCGGGCGGCCTGCTGTCGGTCGACGACGCGATCAGCATGATGAACGAGGGCTGCTACCAGGGCTGAGGCCGAAGGCGGGGAACGAGGCCGTGTTGGAGGCCACCGCGTTCCCCGCCCGCCTTGCTGCAGGCACGCCACGCCGGCCAGATCGATGATGTCATGACGTTGTGGCGGACCGGCCGCAGCGCCGCCGGCGAGATCGTCGACGCGCGTCAGACCTCGTGGCAGGTGCTGGTCGTCTTCCTGGCGCCGGCGCTGCTGGTCTATGCGACCTTCACGATCTATCCGGTGCTGCGCACCTTCTACAACAGCGTGCATACGATCGGACCGCGCGGCGCCACGGACTTCGTCGGCTTGCAGAACTTCACCGATCTGCTGACGCGCGACCACGTCATCTGGAAGGCGGTCGGCAACACCGCGCTGTTCGCGCTGGTCGGCACGGTCGCCGATGTCGCGGGCGGCCTGCTGCTGGCGCTCTGCCTGTTCTCGAAGGCGCCGCTTGCGCGGCTGTGGCGGATCGTCTGGTTCACGCCGGTGCTGATGTCCTATGTCGTGGTCGGGATCATCTGGGTGTGGATCTACGATTACGACTGGGGCGCCCTCAACCTCGCCCTGCGCTGGCTGGGTCTCGGTCAGCTCGAGCATTCCTGGCTCGGCGATCCGAACACGGCGCTCTGGGCCGTGCTGGTCACCCATCTGTGGAAGTGGCTCGGCTTCAACATGATCATCTGCCTGGCCGCGCTCTACGCGCTGCCGGACGAGGTGCTCGGCGCCGCCGAGCTCGACTATTGCGGCTGGTGGGCCAAGCTCGTCTACATCATCATGCCGATGCTGCGGCCGACGCTGGTCAACCTGCTCGTGCTGTCGTTCATCGGCAAGATGATGGTGTTCGACCTGATCTGGATCATGACCGGCGGCGGGCCCGCTCTGGTCGACCGAGACGGTGTCGACCTACGTCTACAAGCGCGCCTTCAACTGGAACACGTTCGATCTCGGCTATCCGTCGGCGATCGCGGTCCTGTGGTTCGTCATGATCCTGATCTTCGTCGCCATGATGACGCGCCTGTTGCGCCAGCGCGACCGGCTGGAGTTCTAGATGGCGCGGCGCTCAACGCTCTGGCTCGCCCATCTCCGGCGGACGCCGTTGCTGCTCTTTCTCGTGCTCTACACGCTGGCGACCGGCGGGCCGTTCGTATGGGTCGCGGTGATGTCGCTGCGCACGACGCCGGAGATCTTCGACAACCCCTATGCCCTGCCGGTGACGCTCCACTTCGAGAAATTCGCCGAGGCCTGGGTCAACTCGAACTACGGCACCTATTTCTGGAACAGCCTGATCGTCGTCGTCAGCGCCGTGGCACTTCTGACCGTGATCGGCGCGATGGCGGCGCATTGCCTCGCGCGCTACCGCTTCCGCGGCAGCCGCGCCGTCCGCTTCATCATCCTCTCCGGCATGATCCTGCCGCCGCAGCTTCTGATCCTGTCGCTGTTCCAGATCATGGTCGACTTCGGGCTGTACAACACGCTCCAAGGCCTCATCATCGTCTATGTCGCGACCCAGCTGGCGATGACGGTCTACATCCTCGAGGGCTTCTTCGCCCAGATCCCGCAGGATCTGTTCGACGCCGCGCGGATGGACGGCTACTCCGACCTCGAGATCTTCTGGCGGATCACGCTGCCGGTGGGCTTGCCGGCGGTGGTCACGACGGTGATCCTGAACGGCATCATCCTGTGGAACGAGTTTCTCTATGCCGTCGTGCTGCTGACCGAGGACAGCAGGCGGACCCTGCCGCTCGGGATCATGCACTTCATGGGCGGCCACCAGCTCGACGTCGGCATGGTCGCGACCGGCCTGATGATCGCGATCGCGCCGATCATCCTGCTCTACGCCCTGTTCTCCGAGGCGCTGGTCAAGGGCATGACGGCCGGCGCCGTGCGCTGACAGTAGGGAAAAACGTGGCCGTCATCGCGATCGACCGATTGAGCAAGCGCTACGGTGCTGGCGGCGAGCTCGCGGTCAAGGAGGTGAGCCTGACGGTCGCGGACGGCGAGTTCATGGTCCTGCTCGGACCGTCCGGCTGCGGCAAGTCCTCGATCCTCAGGATGATCGCCGGGCTGGAGCCGATCAGCTCGGGCACCGTCTCGGTCGACGGCGCGATCATCAATCACGTGCCGGCCAAGGACCGTGACATCGCGATGGTCTTCCAGTCCTATGCGCTCTACCCGCACATGGACGTCGAGGCGAACCTGGCGTTCGGCCTCCGGCGACGCGGCGTCGCGCGCGACGAGATCGATCGCCGGGTCCGGCAGGCCGCGGACAAGCTCGGCCTCACCCCCTTTCTCCGGCGCAAGCCGCACGCGCTCTCGGGCGGCCAGCGGCAGCGCGTCGCCCTCGGCCGTGCCATCGTCCGCGACCCCAAGGTCTTCCTGTTCGACGAGCCGCTCTCGAACCTCGACGCCGCACTCCGCGTCACCACCCGCAACGAGCTGATCCGGCAGCAGAAGGAGCTCGGCACCACCGCCATCTACGTCACCCATGACCAGATCGAGGCGATGACCATGGGCGACCGGATCTGCATCATGAACCAGGGCGAGGTCGTCCAGATCGGCAGCCCGCTCGAGGTCTACCGCCATCCGGCCGACACCTTCGTCGCCCGCTTTCTCGGGAGCCCGCCGATGAACCTGCTCGCGGCCCGGCTGGAGGCCGATGACGGGCGGCTGCGGTTGCGGCTCGGCGAGGCGACGTTCGCGCTGCCGGCCGCGCTGTCGGCGCCGCTTGCCCGCCACGCCGGCAAGGTGACCATGGGCGTGCGCCCCGAGGACCTCTACGAAGTGCCGCCGCCCGGCCTCGAGGGCCAGACCGTCGCCCTGCGCATGCGCGTCGACGCGGTCGAGCCGCTCGGCGCCGAGACGCTCCTGGTGCTCGCCTTCGAGAGCGAGGAGCTGATCGCGCGCATCGGCCGCGACACGAGCCTCCGCAGCGGCGACAGCGTCGCCCTCGCCCTCGATGTCGGCGCGATCCACCTGTTCGACCCCACGACCGGCGCGGCGCTCGCCGGCGCGCGCTGATTTCCCACTTCGGAGGACAGCCTGATGGCCGACCCGCAACCGAGCCCCAAGGTCCTCAACGTCGCTCTTGCCGGGGCCGGCATGATCAGCCGGCACCACCTGATCGCCTGGCGCGCCGTCGCGCCGGCCGCCCGCGTGGTCGCCGTCTATGATCCCGACGTCGAACGCGCCCGCAGCCGGGCCGCCGAGTTCGGGATCGATGCGGTCTTCACGGACGGCGCGGCGATGCTCGAGAAGGCCGGGGTCGCCGCGCTCGACGTCGCTGCTCCGCGGGCGGAGCATGCCGGCTGGGTCGAGGCCGCGGCGGCGCGCGGGATCGATGTGCTGTGCCAGAAGCCGCTGACGCCGACGCTCGCCGAGGGCGAGGCGCTGCTCGCCCGCCTTGGGGCACGCGTCCGCCTCATGGTGCACGAGAACTGGCGCTTTCGACCCTGGTACCGCACGCTCGGACGCTGGATCGCCGAAGGCGAGCTCGGCGAGCTCCTGCACGCCCAGATGACCATGATGTCGTCGGGCCTGCTGCCGGACGCGAGCGGCCGGGCGCCCGCCCTGGTGCGTCAGCCCTTCATGGCGGAGGAACGACGGCTGATGATCGCCGAGGTGCTGATCCACCATCTCGACGTGATGCGCTTCCTGTGCGGACCGCTGCGCGTGGTCAGCGCGCGCGCGGCGCGCACGCTGCCCGAGGTCCGGGGCGAGACGCTCGCCGCGATGTTCCTCGAGACCGCCGCCGGCGCGCCGGTCGTGGTGAGCGGAACGATGGCGGCGCCGGGCCTCGGCTCGCGCACCGGTGATCGGCTGGAGATCGTCGGCAGCAAGGCCTGCGCCGCCTTCGAGGGCGGCACCCTGCACCTCGAGGGGCCACGGCCGCAAAGCGAGGCTTTCGATCTCGACGCCGGCTATCAGGCGAGCTTCGACAACACGATCCGCCACTTCGTCGACTGCCTGGCCTCGGGTGCCGTGTTCGAGACCGATGCGGTCGACAACCTCGAGACGCTCCGGCTGGTCGAGCATGCCTACTGGGCCGCCGGTCTTCATCAAGCCGCGAGGACGGACGGATGACAGCCTCCGCGAGCCTCGTCGGTCTGCCGAAGGCCGCGCTGGAGACACCGGCGCTGCTGGTCGATCTCGACGTGATGGAAGCCAACATCGCCCGGATCGCCGAGACCTGCCGCCGCCACGGCGTCGGCTGGCGGCCCCACATCAAGGGTCACAAGACGCCCGAGATCGCGCGCCGGCAGCTCGCCGCCGGAGCCATCGGGATCACCTGCGCCAAGCTGGGTGAGGCCGAGGTGATGGCGGAGGCGGGCATCACCGAGATCGTGATCGCCAACCAGATCGTCGGCGCGAGCAAGGTTGGCCGCCTGATCCGGCTCTTGGAGCGGGCTCCGGTGATCGTCTCGGTCGACAGCTTTGCCAACGTGGCCGAGCTGGCTGAGGCGGCGCAGGGCGGCGGCCGGGAGCTTGGCGTCGTGATCGAGGTCAACATCGGCATGAACCGGGCGGGCGTCGCTCCGGGACCGCCGGTCGTCGCCCTGGCGGCGGCGATCGCGCAGCGGCCGGGCCTGCGCCTGGCCGGGGTGATCGGCTGGGAGAGCCACGCGGTCGCGATCGCCGACCCGGGCGAGAAGGAACGGGTCGTGGCCGCGGCGATCGCCCGGCTGGTCGCCAGCGCCGAGGACTGCCGGCGCGCCGGCCACGACGCCCGGATCGTCAGCTGCGGCGGCACCGGCACCTTTCCCTGGTGCGTGCGCCAGCCGGGCGTCACGGAGGTGCAGGTGGGCGGCGCCATCTTCAGCGACATGCACTACCGCAGCCACTATCACCTCGACCATCCGTGCGCGCTGACGCTCTTGACCACGGTGACCAGCCGGCCGACCCCGACCCGCATCGTGCTCGATGCCGGCAAGAAGGCGATGAGCGGCGATGCCGCGCTGCCGGAGCCGTTGGGGCTGCCGCCTGTGCGCTCGCTGCGGCTGTCCGCGGAGCACACGACGATCGAGCTCGAAGCGCCCTGCGAGACGCCGGAGGTCGGCGACCTGCTCGAGCTGGTCGTCGGCTATTCCGACACGACGGTGCATCTGCACGAGGAGATCGCCGGCCTGCGTGACGGACGGGTCGAGGCCGTGTGGCGCGTCGCCGCGCGCGGCAGAATCAGATAGCGGGCCACCCGCTGCGGGCGGCGCTGCACGCTTGGTCGAGCCGGCTGGCCGTGCTTTAGTCCGGGTGTGGCAGAGCTGCTGCGAGGGTTCGGGGGTGGTGGCAAGCTTCTCTCTCCGGGGCCGACGCGCGCTGGTGACCGGCGCCGGCACGGGCATCGGCCGGGCGATCGTCCGGGCCCTGGGTGGCGCGGGTGCGAAGCTCGCGGTCACCGATCTCGACCTGCCGGCTGCCGAGGCCGTCGCCGCCGGGCTCGGCAGGCCCGCGATCGCGCTTCGCCTCGATGTGACCGACGCGGCCGCGATCGGCGCCGTGGTCCGCGAGGTCGCCGACCGGCTGGGCGGGCTCGAGATCGTCTGCGCCAACGCCGGGGTCTCGACCATGAACGCGGTGGTCGACCTGACCGAGGCCGAGTGGGACCATAACTTCGCGGTCAACGCGAAGGGCGTGTTCCTGACCAACCAGGCGGCGGTCCGCTACTGGCTGCAGGCGGGCGTGCCGGGCGTGATCGTCAACACCGCCTCGCTCGCCGGCAAGGTCGGGACGCCGCTGTTGGCCCACTACTCGGCGAGCAAGTTCGCGGTCGTGGGCTTCACCCAGGCACTCGCCCGCGAGGTCGCGGCGCATGGCATCCGGGTCAACTGCGTCTGCCCGGGGCTGGTGCGCACCAGCATGCAGGCGCGCGAGGTGGCCTGGGAGGCCGGGCTGCGCGCGACCAGCCCGAAGGCCGTGCTCGACGAATACGTCGCGATGACCCCGCTCGGTCGCCTCGAGGAGCCCGAGGACGTCGCCGACGCGGTCGTGTTCCTGGCGAGCGACGCCGCCCGCTTCATCACCGGCGAGGCCCTGAACGTGACCGGCGGCGTGCGGATGGACTAGATGGCGACCCGCGCGGACCGCAGGCTCGGGGCGCCCCGGGCGCGCCGGGGAGCGGCCGTCCGCCGGATGCTGGCTGTGGCCCTGCCGCATGCGATCCTGATCCTGTTCTCGGCGGCGATCGCGCTGCCGCTGCTCTGGGTGCTGCGGGTCAGCCTCGCCGACAAGCTCACCGCCTATAAGATCCCGCCCGAGTGGACCACGCCCACGCTCGCCAACTACGTCGAGATCTTCACCGCCTACCCGTTCGCGACCTGGTTCCTGAACAGCCTGATGGTGGCGATCGGCTCGACCGCGATCGCGCTGCCGCTGGCGGTGGCGCTCGCCTATGCCTTCGCCCGCTGCAACACCGGCGGCGCATCCCTTCGCCTCGGGGTGCTCGCGAGCCAGATGCTGCCGCCAGTGGTCCTGGTGCTGCCGCTGTTCGCCTTGTTCCTGGGCGTCGGGCTGCTCAACAGCCGGACCGCTCTGATCACCGCCCATCTGACCCTGAACGTGCCCTTCCTCGCCTGGATGCTGGTCGCGTTCTTCGAGGGCGAAGTCCGGCAACTCGAGGAGGCGGGCCGGATCGAAGGCGCATCGCGGTTCCAGGCGTTCTTGTGGATCGCGGTGCCGGTCGCCGCGCCCGGCATCCTCGCCGCCGGCCTGCTCGGCTTCATCCTGAGCTGGAACGAGTTCCTGTTCGCGCTGATCCTGTCCGGCAAGCAGACCCAGACGCTGCCGGTCGGGCTGTCGACGCTCGAGACCCATCGCGGGGTCGAGATCGCGCTGCTCGCCGCCGCGACCCTGCTCGCGGTGCTGCCGGTATTCGTGCTCTTGCCGTTCCTGCGCAAATACCTGATCAAGGGTCTGTCGCTCGGGGCTCTCAAATGAGGGCAGGCTCCGAGCCAACCACGGCACCAAGGGAGAGGGGCATGAAACCAATTTTGCTCGGCACCGCGATCTGGCTGCTGGCCGGGCCGCTGCACGCCCAGACCATCAACATCCTGATGGAGGGCGTCCCCGACACCCGCTTCGTCCAGGAGGTCGTGCCCGAGTTCGAGCAAAAGACCGGGATCAAGGTCGAGATCGAGGTCGTCAACTACGCCGAGATGCACACCAAGCTGGTGCCGCAGCTGGTGGCGCCGACCGGCAGCTACGACGTCATCGTCGTCGATTTCTATTGGGTCGGCGAGTTCACCAAGGCGGGCTGGCTGCAGCCGCTCGACGAGCGGATCAAGGCGGACGGCTTCGATACCTCGGTCTACTTCGATTCGCTGATGAACCTGGTCGGTAAGGTCGACGGCGTCACCTACATGCTGCCGTTCTACAACTACGCCATGGGCCTCACCTATCGCAAAGACCTGCTCAATGATCCCAAAGAGCAGCAGGCTTTCAAAGATAAGTACGGCATCGAGCTCCGCGTCCCCCAGACCTGGGACGAGTACATGAAGCAGGTCGAGTTCTTCACGCGCGATACGAACGGTGACGGCCAGATCGACTTCTACGGCGTGGTCAACCAGGGCCTGCGGCCGGATCCGATCGCGATGGAGTGGTCCAACTATCTCTACGCCAACGGCGGCCAGTACTACCAAGAGGGCGACTGGCAGCCGATGCTCGAGACGCCGGCGGCGGCCAAGGCCCTCGAGGACTACCGCACCAACCTCAGCAAGTACGGCCCGCCCGGGGCGGCGAGCTTCGGCTTCGACGAGGCGTTCAACGTCGCGGCTCAGGGCAAGGCGTACAGCTACATCACCTACAACATGTTCCGCACCGCCTACGACGACCCGACGCAGTCGTCGGTGGTCGGCAAGATGGAGATTGCGCCCGTACCGAACGGCGGCCTGAACGGTGCCTGGGGCTGGGCGATCCCGAAGTCGAGCCCGGATCCGGAGGCCGCCTGGACCTTCATCAAGTGGATCGAGAGCCCGGAGATCGCCAAGAAACGCGCGCTGCTCGGCGGCTCACCGACCCGCACCGACGTGTTCGAGGACAAGGAGCTGCTGGCCAAGTTCGAATACTATCCAGCACTGCGCCAGGTGCTCGAGACCTCGCGCAACTTCCCGGTGTTCACCTACACGCCGGAATTTGTCGAGGTGCTCGGCCGCGAGCTGTCGCTGGCGGTGACCGGCGAGGAAAAGCCGGAGGCGGCGCTCGCCACCGCCGATAAGGAGTTCGGCGACCTGCTGCGCAAGGATGACAAGCTGAAGGACTGATCCTGACGCCGACCGACTGAAAGGAACGGGATGGCCAGCGCGGTGGCGGCGACCGGCGCGATCGCCCGGCGTGACCGCCAGTTCGGCTATGTCATGGCCGCGCCGGCGTTGTTTGCCCTGCTGCTGGTCATCCTGTTCCCGATCCTGTTCGCGCTCTATACCAGCGTCTTCGACTTTACCCTGATCCACCCGGTCTTCGACGACTTCGTCGGGCTCGATCACTACGGCAGCGCGCTCGGCGACCAGGAGTTCCGGCTGTCCTTGTGGACCACGCTGCGGTTCGTCGCCGCGGTCGTGATCCTCGAGTTCCTGGTCGGCTTCACCGTCGCCCTGATGCTGAACACCGTCGAGCGCGGCAAGAACATCTACTACCTGATCCTCTTGTTCCCCCTGCTGATGAACCCGGTGGTCGTCGGGCTGATCTGGCGGATGTTCCTGCACCCGGTGCTGGGCATCGTGAATTATTTGCTGAGCAGGATCGGCATCGGTGCGGTCGACTGGCTGGGCGACCCGCACAACGCCTTTTGGACGATCGTGCTGGTCGACATCTGGCATCAGGTGTCGTTCATGATCGTGCTCCTGCTCGCCGGCCTCTCGGCCCTGCCGCGCGAGCCCTACGAGGCGGCGCGCATGGAGGGGGCCTCGACGCTCCAGACCTTCATCCACGTCACCCTGCCGCTGATGCGGCCGGTGATCATGGTGACCCTGCTGATCCGCCTGATCTTCGCGGTCCGCACTTACGATCTGATCTACATCATGACCCGAGGCGGGCCGGGTGAGGCGACCGATCTGATCAGCTACTTCATCTTCCGGGAGGCGTTCGTCACCCTCAACATCGCCGAGGCGGCGGCGATGGCGGTGATCCTCATGCTGATCGTCCTGACGCTGACCGCCTATCTGCATCGCTACATGCGATCCTTGGTGTGAGGGAGCTCGGAGGTTGAGCGACATCCGGCTCGAGGGCATCACCAAGATCTACCCGGGCGACGTGCGCGCGGTCGACGCGATCGACCTCGAGGTCAAGGCCGGCGAGTTCATGATCCTCCTGGGGCCGTCCGGCTGCGGCAAGTCGACCACGCTGCGGATGATCGCGGGCCTCGAGACGATCACCGCGGGTGATCTCCACATCGGCGCCGAGCGCGTCAACGAGGTCGACCCGCGCGATCGCAACCTCGCCTTCGTGTTCCAGAACTATGCGCTCTTTCCCGCACATGACGGTCGAGGGCAACCTGTCGTTCGGCATGCGCATCCGCGGCCACGCCAGGGCCGAGATCGAGGGGCGGGTGCGCGAGGTCGCCGCCATGCTCGGGATCGGCGAGCTGCTCGCGCGTAAACCCGGAGAACTGTCCGGCGGCCAGCGCCAGCGGGTGGCGCTCGGCCGGGCGCTGATCCGCGACCCGGTCGCGTTCCTGCTCGACGAGCCGCTCTCCAATCTCGATGCCAAGCTGCGCGCCAGCATGCGCACCGAGCTGATCAAGCTGCACCGCCAGCTCGGCCGCACCGTGATCCACGTCACCCACGATCAGGTCGAGGCCATGACCATGGGCGAGCGGATCTGCATCATGAACGCCGGCCGGATCATCCAGGTGGGCCCGCCGATGGAGGTCTACCGCAACCCGGCCGACACCTTCGTCGCGGGTTTTCTCGCCAGCCCGCCGATGAACCTGCTCGACGCGCGGATCGAGGCCGCGACCGGCAGCGGCCTTGCTGTCGTCTGCGCCGGCCTGCGCCTGCCGCTGACGCAGGCGCCGGACGGCTGGCGCGGTCGCAAGGTGATCCTCGGCATCCGGCCCGAGGACATCGGTCTGTCCGGAAGTCGAGCAACAGGCGCGGCGGTCGATCTCCAGGTCGTCGCGGTCGAGGCGCTCGGGCCCGAGGTGATCCTGGTCGGCAGCCTGCCGGGTCCGGACGCGCCCGAGATCGCCGCCCGCATGGGCCGCGATTTCAGCGCCCGAATCGGCAGCTCGCAGCGCGTGTCGATCGATCCGGATGCGATTCATCTGTTCGACCCCGAAACCACCAAGGCGATCGCCTGCCCGGAGGCTTCGCCCGAGGAGCGCGACCCGCGCCATGTCCGACCTTTTCAGCAGGCCTAAGCCGGTCATCTCCATGGCTCACCTGGGGCCCCTGCCCGGCGCGCCGGGCTACGATGCCGGCCGCGGTATCGAGGGTCTGGTCGAGGCCGTGGCGCGCGATATCGAGTGCCTGCAAAACGGCGGGGTCGATGCGATCATGTTCGGCAACGAGGGCGACCGGCCCTACGTGCTGCAGGCGCCGGCCGAGGGCCTGGCCGCGATGGCCGCGATCGTCGCCACGCTGAAAGCCATGTTGAAGGTGCCGTTCGGCGTCAACTATCTCTGGGACCCGTATGCCACGGTGGCCCTCGCGGTCGCGACCGGCGCGAGCTTTGCGCGCGAGGTGTTCACGGGCGTCTACGCTGCCGACATGGGGGTATGGCAGCCGGACGGCGCGGGTGCCTTGCGCCTGCGTGCCCGGCTCGGGTGCAAGGATTTGCAGCTCCTGTTCAACGTCAACGCCGAGTTCGCGGCACCGCTCGACACACGGCCGATCGAGCTCCGGGCGCAGAGTGCGGTGTTCTCGTCGCTCGCGGATGCGATCTGCGTCTCCGGGCCGCTCACCGGCCAGCCGGTCGACGAGTCCGAGCTGAAACGGGTCAAGGCTGCGGTTCCCGGAACGCCTGTGCTCGCGAATACCGGGGTCAACATCGACAATGTCGCGGGCATCCTCGAGGTCGCCGACGGCTGCGTCATCGGCACCCACTTCAAAGTCGGGGGAAACACCTGGAACCCGGTCGATCGCGATCGGGTCCAGCGTTTCATGGACCGGGTCGCAAAGCTGCGCTGAAGCGATGGCGCTGACGATCGGGATCGACATCGGCACAACCTCGACGATCGGCATCCTGATCGACACCGAGGGCCGGACGCTGGCCCTCGCCGAGCGACCGACCGAGCTGATCTCGGAGCACCAGGGCTGGGCCGAAGAGGACCCGGAGCAATGGTGGACCAACACCTGCGCCGTGATCGGCGAGCTCCTGGCCGGCTCGGGAGGAAAAGGCCGAGAAATTGCGGCGGTCGGCGTCACGGGCATGCTACCTGCGGTCGTCTTGCTCGACGCTCGAGGTCGCCTGCTCCGGCGCAGCATCCAGCAGAGCGATGGCCGCACCGGCCGCGAGGTCGCCGAGCTCGCGGCCGAGACCGACCCCGCCGCCTTCGTCGAGCGCACCGGCAACGGCATCAA
This sequence comes from uncultured Alphaproteobacteria bacterium, assembly GCA_963757395.1. Classification (GTDB taxonomy): domain Bacteria; phylum Pseudomonadota; class Alphaproteobacteria; order Geminicoccales; family Geminicoccaceae; genus DATAOG01. The sequence goes on along the minus strand of CAVWRK010000010.1, from coordinate 178,866 downwards.
TCAGCAGCTGGTCGCGGCCAAGCTGCGCTGGCTCGAGCGCCACGAGCCGGACGTGTTCGGGCGTATCTCCACCGTGTTCGGCTCCTACGACTACGTCAACTGGCGGCTCACGGGCGTCCGCGCGCTCGAGCACAACTGGGCCCTCGAATCCGGTTTTTTCGGACTCGCGAGCGGGGCGCTCGATCCCGAACTTCTGGCGCTCGGCCATATCGAGGAACGGGTGCTGCCGCCGGTCCGACGCTCGCACGAGGTGATCGGAGCGATCTCGGCCGAGGCTGCGGCCGCAACCGGCCTTGCGGCCGGACGCCGGTCGTCGCCGGCTGCGCCGATCACGTGGTCTCGGCCTACGTCGCCGGCATCCGCGAGGAGGGCGACGTGCTGCTCAAGTTCGGCGGCGCCGGCGACATCCTGCTCGCGACCGCCCGGCCCAAGGCCGGACCCGCGTCTGTTCCTCGACCATCACATCGTGCCGGGCCTCTTCATGCCGAACGGCTGCATGGCCTGCTTCGGGGGCTCTGCTCAACTGGATCGTGCGCACGCTCGCCGGCGCCGAAGCCGAAGCCGCGGCTCTGGCCGGCGAGACGCCCCACCAGCGCCTCGACCGGCTCGCGTCAACCCTGCCGCCCGGCGCCGACGGCCTGGTCCTTCTGCCGTACTTTCTCGGCGAAAAAACCCCGATCCATGATCCCTACGCCCGCGGCACGCTGGTCGGCCTCGGCCTGCATCACACACTTCCCCACATCTGGCGGGCGGCGCTCGAGGCGGTGGTGTTCGGCTTCAAGCACCACCTGGAGGTGTTCGAGGAGCTCGGCACGCCCGCCCGCCGGCTGATCGCCTCGGATGGCGGCGCCAGGAGCCGGATCTGGATGCAGATCGCTGCCGATGCCCTCGGCCAGCCGATCGAGCTGCTCGAGGGCCACCCGGGCTCCTGTCTCGGCGCCGCTTATGTCGCAGCGGTCGGGGTCGGCGCGCTGGGCGACTGGGACCAGATCAGGCACTTCGTGCGACCCGCGGCAACCGTGGAGCCCGAGCCTTCGACGGCGGCCGCCTACGCTCATGCCTTCGGCGTTTTCCGGGACGCCTACCAGCGCCTGAAGCCGCTCTATCCGAATCTTCGGGTGCTCCAAAGCTGAGCGGGCCCGTCCGAGACCGGGGTCGGTTGACACTTGCCAAACCCGCCGGATATTCCGAATCTGCCTGGGTTACATGTCGAGATTGAGCTACACGAGGGTGACGACAGCGCACAGGCGGCGTCGACAAACACCGTTGGGAGGCCATGCAATGAAGATCGACGTGTATGATCGGCTGCTCAAGCTGCAGACGGCGCGGCGCAGCGTTCTCAAGGGAACCGCCGGCATCGGCGCAGCGGCCGCGTTGGGCGCGCTCGGCGCGTGGCCGACGCGGGTGCTGGCGCAGAGCGATCTGCGGACGCAGCTCTTGCAGATCCCAGGCGTCGGCGTCGGGTCGCCGACCGACGCCGACTGGCAGAAGGTCGGGGCGCTCTGCCTCGAGCCGACCAAGGCGAACGTCAAGGCCGGCGAGTTCCAAGGCGTCGAGCTGACCTTCATGGGGCTCAACAACCAGAATCTGCACAACCTGCTGTTCCGCGGCTTCCTCAAGCCCTGGGAGGAGTATACCGGCGCCAAGATCAGCTGGATCGACCTCGCCCAGGCCGACTACAACGCCCGCCTGCAGCAGTCGATCGCGACCGGCACGGTCGATTTCGACGTGATCGAGATGGGGGCACCGTTCGAGGGCGACGTCTGCGGCAAGGGGCTCGCCTCCGTGATGCCCGACTGGGTCGCGGCCCAGATCGACATGGACGACTATGTCGGCTACCTCAAGGCGCCGGTCGGGACCTGGGACGGCAAGACCTACCGGATCTCGATCGACGGCGACTGCCACAACTTCAACTACCGCACCGACTATTTCGCCGATCCGGACCTCGCCAAGGCCTGGAAGGACGAGGGCCATGAGGGCGAGTGGGCGGTGCCGAGGACCTGGCAGCAGGTCCAGGCCGTGACCAAGTTCCTCAAGGGCAAGAAGATCGGCGGCTTCGATGCTTACGGCTACCTCGATCCGCTCAAGGGTTGGGGCGGTTTCGGCTTCTATTTCCTCGGCAGCCGGGCGACCGCCTACGCCAAGCACCCGGACGATCGGGCCTGGCTGTTCGACATCGACACCATGAAGCCGCGGGTCAACAACCCGGCCTGGGTGCGCGCGATCCAGGACGTGCTCGACGTGATCCCGTCGCAGCCGCCGGACCAGCTCAACGCCGATCCCGGCACCACCGGCTTCCAGCAGTTCCTCGCCGGCACCGGCTCGATGCTGGCCTGGTGGGGCGACATCGGCTCGAACGCCAAGACCAGCGACAGCTCGGTGATCGGCGACGAGGTCGCCTTCGACATCCTGCCGGGCTCGGACGACGTCTACAACCAGGCGACCGGTCAGTGGGACACGCTGCCGAGCGGCCCCAACTATGCCCCGAACATGGCCTATCTCGGCTGGGGCGTGTACGTGATGGCGCGGGTCGACGGCGATGCGGTCAAGCACAAGGCGGCCTGGAGTGCTGCCGCCCATCTCGGCGGCCGCGACCTCTCGCTCTGGTGCGCTGCCTATCCGTCCGGTTTCCAGCCCTATCGCAACAGCCACTTCAACATCCCGGAATGGGTGGCGGCCGGCTACGACGAGGCGTTCATCTCGAACTATCTCGCGTCCGAGTCCAACTCCTACAATCACCCCAATGCCGCGATCGAGCCGCGGATCCCCGGCATCTTCCAGTACTACAGCATTGCCGAGGACGAGCTCGCCAAGATCTATGCCGGTCAGTTCGACGCCCAGACCGGCGCCGACAACATCGCAGCGGCCTGGGAGAAGCTCACCGATCAGATCGGCCGCGAACGGCAGATCGAGCTCTACAAGGCATCGCTCGGCGCCTAGCACCGCCGCCGCGCCTTGCAGCGCGGCGAACCGACTGCGCCCGGCTGGCGGCGCTCCCGCCGCCAGCCGATCGGCCCCTCGAGCGCTGGTGTGAGGACCGGATCGGCGAGGTTTGTGAACCCGAAGATGGCCGCGTCATCTCTCGAAGCCGACCGACTGCACGTGGTCGAGGCCGGTCATCTGTCGCCCGGTCGGCAGGCGGCCGGGCGGGCGGTCATGGGGCTCGCCTCGCTGGCGCTCGCGGCCGTGCTGGTGCTCCAGGTCCTCGACCAGACCGGGACGATCACGCTCGGCTTCGAGACCTGGCGGCCTCTGCTCTACGCCTTTCTGGTCTGGGCGGTCGCCCTCGGGGTCGGCCAGGTGCTGGTACGCGGCGAGATGGGTCGGCGCGCCCTGTTCGTCCTGCCGGCGGTCCTGTTCACGGTCGCGATGGTGATCTTCCCGATGCTGTTCGGTCTCTCCATTGCCTTCAGCGACTGGAATCTGAGCGCGTTCGCCGGCCGGCGGTTCAACGGCCTCGACAACTTCCGCCAGATGATCCAGGACCCGTTCTATTGGAACGCGCTGCTCAACATGATCTATTACGTGCTGGCGGTGCTGGTCGAATACGCGCTGGCGTTCGGCCTCGCCCTGCTCCTCAACGCCCAGATCCGGGCGCGCAAGTTCTTCCGGGTGGTCTTCCTGCTGCCGCTCATGCTCAGCCCGGTCGCGGTCAGCTGGATGATCGGCAAGTCGCTGATGGAATTCCGCTTCGGCCCGGCGGCGACGCTGGCGCGTCATCTCGGCTGGGACAGCCCGGCCTTCTTCGCGACGCCCGGGATCGCGCGCCTCAGCATCATGGTCATGGACGCCTGGACGTTCATCCCGTTCATGATGGTCATGCTGCTGGCGGGCCTGCAGGCGCTGCCCAAGGAGGTGATGGAGGCGGCCGAGGTCGACGGCGCCAACCAGTGGCAGAGGTTCTGGCGGGTGGTCTTTCCGCTGATGCTGCCAGTCAGCATCACCGCGATCGTGATCCGGATCATCTTCAAGCTCAAGCTCGCCGACATCATCATCAACGTCACCGCCGGCGGCCCCGGCGGCGCCACCGAACTCGGTGACCAGCTTCATCTTCCGCGAGTATCGCGACCGCTCGAACGTCGGCTACGGCACGCTGCTCGCGATGGTCTACCTGGTCCTGATCATCGTGTTCGTGACGGCGTTGCTCAAGCTGGCCGATCGCTGGCTGCGCAGGACCACCTGACGGGTGTTACCCGGAGTTGCTCGATTGAAAACCGTTGCGCTTCCTCTCAAAACGGCCGCCGCGCGCGGGATCGGGCTGCGTCGCCGTCACCATGCCAGCCGCATTCTGATTTACGGCGCGCTGATCTTCTGGGCGTTCGTCTGTCTGTTTCCGATTTACTGGACCGTGTCGACGTCGTTCAAGACCGCCGCCAACGTGATGCATGGGCAGCTTTTGCCGTGGTGGGACTTTCAGCCTGACTGGAAGGGCTGGCGCTCGCTCGGCCTGTCGCCGGACACGATCGGCGAGATCTCGACGGTGCGCGACGAGTTCCTGAAGCGGTTCACCAACAGCATCGTCGCCTCGGTCGGCGCCTCGTCTCTGGCGGTCGTGATCGGCTCGCTGGCCGCCTACGGGCTGACCCGCTTCTCGTACCGGTTCGGGCCGATGCGCAACAAGGACATCTCGTTCTTCTTCCTGTCGCAGCTGATCCTGCCGCCGGTCGTTCTGGCCCTGCCGTTCCTGGTTCTCTACAAGGAGCTGGCGCTGCTCGACACGCGCCTGGGGCTGATCCTGCTCTATACGCTGATGGTGCTGCCGATCGTGATCTGGATCATGCGCGACCAGTTCGGCGCGATCCCGATCGAGCTCGAGGAGGCGGCACTGGTCGACGGTCTGTCGGTGTGGGGCGCGTTCCTGCGCATCGTGGTCCCGCTCGCCCTGCCGGGGATGGTCGCGGCCTTCATCCTTTCGCTCGTGCTGTGCTGGAACGAGTACTTCTTTGCGGCCCTGCTCACGAGCACCGACGCCAAGACGCTGCCGGTGATGGTGGCGAGTCAGACCGGCTCCCAGGGGATCAACTGGTGGTCGATGGCGGCGCTCTCGACGGCCGCGATCGCGCCGCTCGTGCTGGTCGGCATCTTCCTCGAGCGCTTCATCATCAAAGGCATGACCGCGGGCGCCGTCAAATAGCCGCCAGAGGGGCCGCGGCCCCCGCCGATCCGGGCCTGCTTGACTTCGGATGTGGTCACGGATTGTATCGGCCGCGAGGCCGATCGAGAGCGGCGCTACGTCGGCAGAGATTGGGGGGGCTCATGCTCAAGAACATCGATCCGCTGCTCAATGCGGATGTGCTCTACGCCCTGCGGGCGATGGGCCATGGCGACGAGCTGATCCTGTGCGACACCAACTTTCCGGCCGATTCGGTCGCCCGCCAGACGGTGCTCGGCAGGCTGCTCAGGATCGACGGGGTCAGCGCCGCCCGAGCGGCAAGCGCGATTCTCTCGGTGTTGCCGCTGGACACCTTCGTCGACCATGCGGCGCTCAGAATGGAGGTTGTCGGCGAACCCGACGAGATCCCGCCCGTCCAAGCCGAGGTTCAGCGCGAGATCGATCGGGCCGAGGGCAAGCCCTGGCCTATGGGGTCGATCGAACGCTTTGCCTTCTACGAGCGGGCCAGGCAGGCCTATTGCGTGGTAGCGACCGGTGAATCCCGGTTCTACGGCTGTTTCGTGCTCAAAAAAGGGGTCGTTGCGCCGGCTTGAACGCCATCAGCGGCGCCCACATTGCCGGCAGGTTGGGCGATCCCGGCTTGGCATCATAGCCTGAACGCCGAAGGCCTCACACGGGCACGCCGCTCAGGTCGACACGATGCGTCTCGCGCCGATCGAGGTCGCCGCCCGGGCCACCGAGTTGGCCGCATCGGCCCGGCGGCGGTCTGCGTTCGCCGTTCGCGACTGTGACCGGGGGGTTGACAGCGCTGCCTCGACCTGATCGACACGGCTGGCCACAGTCGTGTTTCTGATCAAGACTATTGATTGTCGCAATTGAATCGCTCCGATCGGTTCAGATTGACTTGATGAGTTCAACGACCTGTGGCATCAGCGCCACAGTTGGCTGCGCGCGACTTCGGCGGACTGTAGATTGCTCTTTCACCGTGTGGCCAACCGCTTACAGTGAACGGACTGGAATCATCGGGGCTCAGCAATGCCCCGGGGAGGAGACGGCGCATGTCCGGCCCCGCGCTGCGTGTCATTCTTGCCCAGCCTCGAGGCTTTTGTGCCGGCGTCGAGCGGGCGATCGAGATCGTTGAGCGGGCACTGCGCCGCTTCGGCCCCCCGGTCTACGTCCGCCACGAGATCGTGCACAACCAGCACGTGGTCGCGACGCTCAAGAGCAAGGGGGCGCGGTTCGTCGACGAGGTCGACGAGATCCCGGAAGGCGCGGTCGCCGTGTTCAGCGCCCACGGCGTCGCCGAGGCGGTCGAGCTGGCGGCGCGCGGCCGCCACCTCGAGGTGATCGACGCCGCCTGCCCGCTCGTGACCAAGGTCCACAAGGAGGGTCAGCGCTACGCCGCCAAGGGCTACGAGGTGATCCTGATCGGCCACGCCGGCCACCCTGAGGTCGAGGGCACGATGGGTCGGATCAAGGGTCGCGTGCATCTGATCTCCGAGGCCGACGAGGTCGCCAGGCTCGAGCCCGCCGACCCCGAGAAGCTCGCCTTCGTCACCCAGACCACGCTCAGCGTCGACGACACCCGGGACGTCATCAACGCCTTGCGGGTTCGCTTCCCGGCGATCGTCGGGCCGGATACTCGCGACATCTGCTATGCCACCCAGAACCGCCAGACCGCCGTACGGGCGCTCGCCCGCGCGGTCGACCTGATCCTGGTGGTCGGCGCCCAGAACAGCTCGAACTCCAACCGCCTGCGCGAGATCGGGGTCGCCGCCGGTCGCCCAAGCTACCTGATCGACAGCGCCGAGAGCCTGGATCTCGCGTGGCTGGGCGGCGCGCGCGCGGTCGGGATCACCGCCGGCGCCTCGGCCCCTGAGCTTTTGGTGCAACAGTTGGTCGACCGACTGGCCGCGCACTACGACGTGAGCGTCGAGACCCTTGCCGGGATCGAGGAGAACGTCCATTTCCGTTTGCCGTCGGAGCTCGCCGAGCCGGCAGGCCGCGCGCCTGCCGAATAACCACGCGGAGCGATCATGGGAATTCCGCTACGCCAGCAGATCCGGGTCGGGGCCTATATCCTGAAGCAGCGCCTGCTCGGGCGCGACAAATACCCCCTGGTGCTGATGCTCGAGCCGCTGTTCCGGTGCAATCTGGCCTGCGCCGGCTGCGGCAAGATCGATTACCCGGCGCCGATCCTGAACCGCCGGCTGTCGGTCGAGGAGTGCCTGGCGGCGGCCGATGAATGCGGCGCCCCGATCGTCTCGATCCCGGGCGGGGAACCGCTGATTCACAAAGACATAGGCAAGATTGTTCAGGGTTTGGTCGAGCGCCGGAAGTTCGTCTACCTCTGTACCAACGCGCTCCTTGTGGAGAAAAAAATCGACCTGTTCCGGCCGAGCGCCTATCTCACCTTCTCGATCCACCTCGACGGCCTGCAGGCCGATCACGACCGTTCGGTCTGCCAGCCGGGCGTGTTCGACCGCGCGGTAGCGGCGATCCGGCTGCTGCGCGGCCGCGGCTTTCGGGTCAACGTCAACGCCACCCTGTTCGATGGCGTGGCGCCGGACCAGGTCGCGGCCTTCTTCGACTACGTGACCGGTGAGCTCGACGTCGAGGGGATCACGGTCTCGCCCGGCTACGCCTACGAGCGAGCGCCGGATCAGCAGCACTTCCTCAACCGGCAGAAGACCAAGCAGCTGTTCCGCGACATCTTCCGCCGCGGCCGCGGCCGGGGCTGGCGGCTCAGCCACTCCTCGCTCTATCTCGACTTCCTGGCCGGCAACCAGGAGTACCGCTGCACGCCCTGGGGCAACCCGACCCGCAACATCTTCGGCTGGCAGCGGCCCTGCTATCTGCTCGGCGAAGGCTACGCCAGCTCCTTCGAGGAACTGATGGCCTCGACCGAGTGGGACCGCTACGGCACCGGCAACTACGAGAAATGCGCCAACTGCATGGCGCATTGCGGCTACGAGGCGACCGCGGTCACCGATGCGATCACGCACCCGCTGAAGGCGCTCGCCACAGCGCTCCGGCCGATCGAGACCGAGGGGCCGATGGCGCCCGAGATCCCGCTCGCGGATCAGCGGCCGGCCGAATACGTGTTCGAGCACATCGTCAGGTCCGAGGTCGACAAAGCCCCGCGCAAGGGCGAGCGCCGCTCCGACAGGGAGAGCGACGCCGCCTAGCCGGCCGGTGGTTGGAGCGGCCGGCTCGAAGGATCCGTCATCGCTCGCCGATCGCGGTCGCTTGAAGGCGCTCCAGGCTGCCGCCGGCGCGGCGCGCCACCTGGGATAGTGCAGCGAGGGCGCGACGGGCTTGGAGGCCCAGTCGTATCAGTGCGGCGAGCTCCCCCGGTCGGGCGATGACCCCGATCAGCGCCGCGGGGCGGATCTGGCCGCCCGGCCCGAGGCACCGGATCGCGACCTCGGGGAGCGCTTGTTCAGCAGGGTCGCTGATCGCCCGGACCACGATGAAGGGGATCGCGGCGGCACTCGCCAGCTCGGCGACGGCGTGGCTCTCCATGTCGGCCGCGAGCGCGCCGGTCGCTTTGAACAGCGCCTGCTTCTGCGCGGGCGTCGCCAGCAGGTGACGCGTGCCAGCGATCGCCCCGGCATGCACCGCGATCCCGGCCCCGTCCAGGGCCGCAGCGCAGCGGGAGCGCCACGGCGGATCGGTCGGGAGGGAGCGGCCGTCCGGCAGGACCACGGCTGCGGCCAGGACCAGATCGCCGGGCTGGAGCTCGGGGCCGAGGCCGGCCGCGAGACCGAAGCTCACCAGACCCGTCGCACCTTCGGCGAGCAGGCGCGCCGCCGCCATCCGGGCCCGCCCGGGGCGCGCGCCGCTGCAAGCGACCGCCAGGTCGAGCCCGCTCAGGCAGCGCGCTTCCGCCCGCAGGCCGGTGATCACCCCGATCACGCTACGGTCCCGGGCGTGCGGATGTCTGGCGCCGGCGCTGCAAGATTGCTAGCTTCCGCGGGCCCATGCGCGCTCCAGAGGAAGGCCCGACCATGCGCCTGCTCGCGTCCGAGAACGGTTCCGTCCACGTCTGCGGCCACCGCGGCCACAGCAGCGGCGCCCCCGAGAACACGCTGGCCGCGCTCCGGGCCGCCAAGGCCGCGGGTGCCACGACCGCCGAGATCGACCTCGTGCTCACCCAGGACGACCAGATCATGGTCGCCCACGATCTCACCCTCGACCGCACGACCAACGGCCGGGGCCTGATCGGCGCCATGACCACGGCCGAGATCGCGGCGCTCGACGCCGGCAGCTGGTTCGGCCCCGAGTTCGCGGGCGAGCGCATGCCGAGCTTGCCCGAGGTGCTCGACTTCGCCAAGTCCGAAAACCTCGGTCTCGTGATCGAGATCAAGGAGCGCTTTCGGGTCGAGCGCCTGATCGAGCGCCTGGCGGAGCTGCTCGAGGCCACCGGCGCCCGCGACGAGGTCCTGCTGATCTCCTTCGACCACGTCGATCTGCGGCGCGCCAAGGAGCGGATTCCGCGGCTGCGGACCGAGGGCATCACCCACTGCCGGCACGCCGATCCGGTCGCGGTCGCGCGCGCCGCGCGCCTGGATTCGCTCTCGATCGAGCTCGAGCGCTTCCACCCCGACGACGCCCGCGCCCTGCACGGCGGCGGGATCGCGATCCGCTGCCACCTGCCGACGCCGGCCGAGATCGAGCTCGCCCAGCGCTACGGCATCGACCCCCTGCCGACGCTGCGCGAGTGGCTCGCGGCCGGGCTGATCGATGCGGTTTCGGGCGACGACGTGAGCTTCCTCGCCGAGCTGGTCGCGAGCGCCCCGCTCCGCCCCAAGGAAGCGCCTGCTCCCGCCTGAGCCCTCGATCACATGCCCCAGGCGACCCGGCGGTCGTTCTGGCGCAACAGGTTGCGGTAGCGGGCCAGCGCCCAGAGCGGGAAGTACGTGCTGTAGCCGTGGTAGTGGAGATAAAAGACGCGCGGGAAGCCGACCGCGTTGTACAGCTCCTCGTCCCACTTCGCCCCCCGGCGCGGCGCACCCTTCAGATAGGCGATGCCGCGGGCGACCGCCTCGCTTTCGACCTCGCCGGCAGCCATCAGGCCGAGCAGCGCCCAGGCGGTCTGGGAGGGCGTGCTCGCGACCGCCTCGGTCCGGCGCTCCGGCCAGTAGCTGGCGCAGCTCTCGCCCCAGCCGCCGTCCGCCTGCTGGCGTGCCTTCAGCCAGCCGGTCGCGCGGCGCACATAGGCGGCGCTCATGTCCTCGCCCGCGGCGTTGAGCGCGACCAGCACCGACCAGGTGCCATAGATGTAGTTGGTGCCCCAGCGGCCGAACCAGGAGCCGTCCGGCTCCTGCTCGCGCCTGAGGTAGGCGAGCGCTCGCGCCATCGCCGGATGGCTCCGGTCGTAGCGCTGCTGGGCGAGCATGCTGATGCAGCGCGCGGTCAGGTCCGCGGTCGGCGGATCGAGCAGCGCGCCGTGGTCGGCGAACGGGATGTTGTTCAGGTGGCCATGCGTGTTGTCGGCATCGAACGAGCCCCAGCCGCCGTTCCGGCTCTGCAGACCCAGGACCCATTCGGTGCCGCGCGCGATCGCGCTCCGGTAGCGCTCGGGATCGGCCCGGTGCAGCGCGCAGATGATCACCGCCGTGTCGTCGATATCCGGGTAGTGGTCGTTCCGATACTCGAACGGCCAGCCACCCGGCCGGACGTTCGGACGGGTGCTGGCCCAGTCGCCGACCACGTCCAGGATCTGCTGCTCGGCGACCCAGTCGAGCGCCTGGCGCAGGCTCGCGGCGTCGACGGCGCCTTCCGCTTCGGCTGCGCCCGCCTCCATCAGGGCGTGGCAGGCGAGCGCCGTGTCCCAGAGCGGCGACAGGCAGGGTTGGCAATAAGCGAGCTCGCGGCGCTCGACCAGGAGCTTCCGGACCGCCCGCTTGGCGATCACCAGGTCCGGATGGTCCCTGGCGTAGCCCAGGGTCGCGAACGCCATCACGGTATTGGCCATGGCCGGAAAGATCGCGCCGAGCCCGTCCTCGCCGTTCAGTCGCGGGGTGATGAAGTCGACGGCGCGCCGGATCGCGCGCGCGCGCCGCCGCCTCGAGAGACGCGGCTCGGCCAGGCGCAGGCCGTGGTCGACCGCGAGGAAGAAGCGGCCCCAGCCCGAGTTGGTCGAGTTGGCGATGTAGTGCCGCTCGGCGGCGGGCGACGTCACGAACAGCTCCCCGATCCCGACCTGGCGCGGGTTCTTCGCCTGGGGCTTGAGGGCCATCAGGATCAGCAGCGGCACGATCACGGTCCGCGACCAGTAGGACACCTTGTCGAGGTGAAACGGGAACCAGCGCGGCAGCAGCATGATCTCGACCGGCATCACCGGCACCGCTCGCCAGGGCACCTGACCGAACAGCGCGAGCGTGATTCGGGTGAACACGTTGCAGCCCGCGGCCCCGCCATGCGCCAGGATTGCCGCACGAGCACGCCGCATGTGCGGCGCCTCGGGGTCGTCACCGAGCAGCTTGAGCGCGTAGTAGGCCTTGACGCTGGAGCTGAGATTGAGATCGCCGCCGGCATAGAGCGGCCAGCCGCCGTGGTCGGCCTGGCGGGCGCGCAGGTAGACGCCGATCTTCTGCTCGAGCGGCTGGTCGATCTCGTCCAGGAAATGCTCGAACAGGACGTATTCCGCCGGAATGCACGCATCGGCCTCGAGCTCGAACACCCAGTGGCCATCGGCACGCTGCAGTTGCACAAGACCGTGCCTGGCCTGCGCGATCACGGCGTCCAGATCCTGGCCCCGCAGCTCGACCCAATCGACCGCAGTCGACAGGTCCGCCGGAGGCCAGACCTCGGCGACCGCTTCGCTCAGGCCGGTCTCCTGAGGCGTCTCCACCATTCTTCACCTTGGCGAACGACCGACTTGCCGGCGCAATCAGGCACAAAAGCGGCCGGCAAACAAGGCAACTCGATGTCACACTGTGTCGCGCCGGTCGCGACTGTGGCGCTCACGCCTCGGGCGTCAGCACACGGCCCTGCCAGCGGCCGCCGGCGCCGCGCCGGTATCGGATCGCCAAATCGACGGTCATCGCGGCGAACAGCATGGTCGCGAGCGGCAGGGCCAGGGCCCGGCCGGGCCCGAGACCATACAACCGAAGCGTTGGCAAGAACGCGGCCCCGATGCTGGCGAGCGCCAGCAGGCCGAGCCCCGCGAGCCAAGGATCGCTGCTCGCCAAGGCCGCGAGCAGTGCGAACGGCGGCGCCAGAGAGGTGATCGCCAAGCCGAGCAGCGCATCGATCGCCGCCAGAACGATAGCGGACTGCTTGTACGGGGCAGGCGCATCGGGGTCGATCCGGCCCACGACGGGGACAGGCGCCAGATTGACGAACGACCTTCAGGACCGACATGTTAAACTGGTCGAGGAGCCGAGATGAACGCTGCGCGCCTGACCCGCAAAGAGACCGATGCCCAGGGTGATCCCACCCTGACGGCCGAGGTGCTGGCCGACGAGATCACTGATCCGGCAACCGGGCTGGTCAGTCGGGATCACCTGGATATGCAAATCGCCGAGCTGCAGGGTCAGATTGGCCGCCGCTTTGCGGACTCTCAGGCGTGGATGGAGCGGCGCCTGGCCGAGCAATCCATGGCGACGACTTGGCGCCTGCTCGGAATGGCGAGCTGCCAGTTGGTTCTGATCGGTGCCCTGATCAAGCTGCTGAACCCGTCGTGACGCCGGTTGCCACGATCGACGAGCTGGCGGCGCGCATCCCGGACGGCGCCAGCCTGGCGCTCGCGCCGGACTATTCCGGCTGCGCGCTCGCCGTGGTGCGCGCCTTGATCCGCAGGCGTGCCCGCGGGCTGCATCTGATCGGCGTGCCGCAGCTCGGCTTCCAGGCCGATCTGCTGGTCGGCGCGGGCTGTGTGGCGAGTGTCGAGACGGCGGCCGTGACGCTCGGCGAGCAGGGGCCGGCGCCGCGCTTTGTGGCCGCCGTCAAGTCCGGCCGGATCGCGCTTCGGGATTCGACCTGCCCGGTGCTCCATGCGGGCCTGCAGGCGGCCGAGAAGGGCGTGCCCTTCCTGCCGCTGCGCGGCATCCTCGGCTCCGATCTGGTGCGCCACCGGACCGAGTGGCGGGTGATCGACAATCCCTTCCGCGATCCCGGGGGCGCTGACGATCCGATCCTGCTGGCGCCGGCGATCCGGCCCGACGTCGCGCTGTTCCACGCCGCGCACGCGGATCACGCCGGCAACGTCTGGATCGGCGTCCGGCGCGAGCTGATGACCATGGCGCATGCGGCCAGGACCACGCTGATCACGGTCGAGGCGATCACGGTCGATGATCTGCTCGCCGATGACCTGAGCGCCGCCGGCACGATCCCCGCGCTCTACGTCAGCGCGCTTGCCGAGGCGCGCGAAGGTGCCTGGCCGGTCGGCCTGCGCGGCGCCTATCCGCCCGACCTCGAGCATCTCCGGCTCTATGCCGAGCTGGCGGCGAGCGAGCGCGGGTTCGAGCGCTATCTCGAGCGCTTCGTGCTCCAGCCCGCCGCCGCCGAGTGATGGACTGGCGCCGGGAGGAGCTGCTGATCGACGCGCTCGCCGGCATGCTGGACGGGCTCGCGCACGTCGCCGTCGGCGCCGCCTCGCCGATCCCGGGGGCGGCGGCGCTGCTCGCCCGCGAGCGCTCGGCCGGCCGGCTCCGGGTCTCGGTGCTCGGCAGCGAGCGCCACAATCCCTTCACCGACGGCGCCCGCGAGCTGTTCGACTGCGCCGCCCAGGGCCGGATCGACGCCTTCTTCCTGGGCGGCGGCCAGATCGACGGCGAGGCCAACATCAACCTGGTGGGGGTCGGCGGCTACCCCAACAGCAAAGTGCGCTGGCCCGGCTCGTTCGGCTCGGCCTATCTGTATTTTCTGGTGCCGCGGGTGATCCTGTTCCGGGAGGAGCACACCCGGCGCGTGCTGGTGCCAAGGGTCGAGTTCGTGAGCGCGCCCGGCACCAGCCCCGCCAACGTCTATCGCCCGGGCGGCCCCTACGCGCTGGTGACCGGCCGCGCGGTGTTCCGTTTCGAGCGCGCGCCCGCGCGCTTTCGCCTGCAGAGCGTCCACCCGGGCCAGACCGTCACCGACGTCCTGGACAACACCGGCTTCGCGTTCGATCTCCCTGGCGAGGTCGCCGAAACCCCGGCGCCCACGTCCGCGACGCTCGCCCTGATCCGCGGTCCGGTCGGGCGCGCGATCGCGGACACCTATCCGGGCTTCGCCGGGCGCGTGCTCGGGATCCCGGCCGGGTGATGACCCTGGCCGAAGCCGAAGCGCAGGGCGCTTCGAAGATCGACGACGCTGCGGCGCGAGCGATCGTCGCGCGCGCGATCGACCGTTACATCACCGGCCGCCGCGCCCGCGTGCAAACCTTCGTCGATGCCAACTACAGCCTGCTCGGGTCGCTCCGCCTGCACCGCCTGGCGCTCGGCCCGGACCTGCTGCGGGCGCCGGCCAACGTCGCGCTGCTGCCGCCTTATCTCGCCATGCAGCTCGGCGCCGCCGGGCTCAAGCGCCTCCGCGCCCGCCGCGCGGCGCGCTGGCTCGCGGGATTGAACCCGTTCATCGAGACCGACGTCGCGCGCGAGCTGACCTTTCGTCTGCATCGTGATCTCTTGCAGCTGCCCTACGACGACGGCCGCCGGCGGACCGAGGGCGACGCGCTTGCCGAGGCGATCCTCGAGGACCCAAGCCTCGCCGAGCCCCTGGCGGCACTGTTGGATCGCCTCCGGGCCCCGTCGGGCAGTCCCGAGGCGCGAGCGCGGGTTCGGGCGATGCTCCGGACCTATGCGGGCGCCCGCCATGCCGCGGCCGATCTGTTCAACAACGCGCTGCTGGCGAGCACCGGCGCCGCCCTGTTCCAGAAGCTCACGCCTGGCACCTTCAGCCTCGGCCCGGTGCTGGCGAGCGCGCTCGCGCATCAGGCCGCGGTCGCGAGCTTTCCGCTTGGCGCCGGCCTCGGCAGCCTCTGGTATGCGTGGTTCCCGGTCCAGCCCTCGGCCGGCCTGCTGCTCGGCGCGACCGGCGGGCTGCTGCTGCTGAGTGCGGTCACCGCGGGCTTCGCGGGCGTGATCGGCGATCCGCTCCAACGCGCCCTCGGCCTGCACGGCCGCCGCCTGCACCGGCTGATCGACGCTCTCGGCCGCGAGCTGCGCGGCGAGAGCGCGGTCGCGTTCCAGGTCCGCGACCACTACGTCGCGCGGATTTTCGACGTCGTCGACCTCGCCCGGGCAGCCGCGCGGGCGCTCTCGGGCTGAACCCGCCCGAAGCCCGTGGACCGGCGACGACCCCATGCTAGGATGAGCATCGCCGGTCGCGGACAGAGGGAAGACTCATGGCCGCCAGCGTCAAGAACCGCGTCAGCTACGAGGAGGACCTCTACGCCTGGAGCCTGGAGCAGGCAGCGCTGCTGCGCGCGCGCCGGTCGGCGGGGCTGGACTGGGAGAATCTGGCGGAGGAGATCCTGGCGATGGGGGGGCGCGACCGACGCAAGCTCGAAAGCCGACTTTGCGTGATCCTCCTCCATCTCCTGAAGTGGCAGGCGCAGCCGCCGCTGCGCGGCGCCAGCTGGCGCAAGACCCTGCGCACCCAGCGGCGCGAGGTCCGCAAGCTGCTCAAGCAGAGCCCGAGCCTGCGCCGGCAGGTGCCGGAGCTGATGCGCGACGCCTACCCCGACGCTGTCGAGGACGCGGTCGACGAAACGGGCCTGGCGCCGGATCGCTTCCCGGTCGAATGCCCCTACGCGCCCGATGATGTCCTGGCTGAGCGTTACCTGCCCGATGCAACGATATAGACACGATCCATCAACGAGATGGCCGTGATACTTCGATCAGCCTCGGAAGACGAAGAATGACCGCAGGCGCCCTCGACGGGCTGCTCGTGCTCGATCTCACCCGGGTGCTGGGCGGGCCGTATTGTACCCAGATCCTGGGCGACCATGGCGCCGAGGTCATCAAGATCGAGCCGCCCCAGGGCGATGAGGTGCGCGACTGGGGGCCGCCGTTCGACGAGGCGCACGATGCCTCCTACTTCATCGGGGTCAACCGCAACAAGCGCTCGCTCGGGCTCGATCTGGCCCGGCCGGAGGGCCGGGACGTGCTGCTCCGCCTGCTCGAGCGCGCCGACGTCCTGATCGAGAACTACAAGCCCGGCGCCATGGAGAAGTGGGGCCTCGGCTATCAGGAGGTGCTGCAGAAGCACTTCCCGCGCCTGATCCATTGCCGGATCAGCGGCTTTGGCGCCGACGGCCCGATGGGCGGCCTGCCCGGCTACGACGCGGTGATCCAGGCGATGGTCGGCATGTTCTCGATCAATGGCGTCGCCGATCCGACCCGGATCGGCATCCCGCTGGTCGACCTCGGCGCCGGCCTCTACGCGGCGATCGGGGTTTTGATGGCGCTGCTCGAGCGGGCGCGCTCGGGCCAGGGCCAGTTCCTCGACATGACCCTCTACGATGCCGGCGTCGCGCTGATGCACCCGCACCTTCCGAACTACCTGCTGTCGGGAAAACTGCCGGGGCTGACCGGCAACGCGCACCCGAACATCAGCCCCTACGACAAGTTCCCGACCCGCACGGTCGACGTGTTCCTCGCGATCGGCAACGACCGGGCGTTCGGGCGACTCGGCGCCGAGCTCGGCGCGCCGGATCTGGCCCTGGACCCGCGCTTTCGCAGCAACCGCGACCGGACCGCCAATCGCCCTGCCCTGACCGCGCGGCTGAAGGCGCTGCTCGCCGACCAGGACGGCGAGGCCCTCTGCCAACGGCTGCTTGCGGCCGGCGTGCCCGCG
Source organism: uncultured Alphaproteobacteria bacterium (assembly GCA_963757395.1). Taxonomy (GTDB): domain Bacteria; phylum Pseudomonadota; class Alphaproteobacteria; order Geminicoccales; family Geminicoccaceae; genus DATAOG01. The sequence continues at coordinate 161,963 of CAVWRK010000010.1, read as the reverse complement.
GGCCCGGTGCGCGATGTCGCCGAGGTCTGGTCGGACGCCCACACCCGCCATCGCGGCATGGCGGTCGAGGAGCCGGGCTACCGGAATTTCGGCCTGCCGATCAAGCTGTCCCGAACGCCCGGGCGGGTCGCCCGCACCCCGCCCCGCTTCGGCGCCCATGGCCGCGAGATCCTCGAGCAGTTCGGCTTCAGCGAGGCCGAGATCGCCGGGCTGGTCGCGGCGGGGGTGGTCCTCGAGCAGCGCCGGCGCTGAGGTCAGCCGCGGCCGACGAACGGCATCTTGGTCGCCATCACGGTCAGGAACTGGATGTTGGCATCCGGCGGCAGGCTCGCCATGTGGGCGACCGCGCGCGCCACGTGCTCGACGTCCATCAGGGGCTCGACCTTGATCGAGCCGTCCGCCTGCGGCACGCCGTCCTTCATCCGCGCCGCCATCTCGGTAAAGGCGTTGCCGACGTCGATCTGGCCGCAGGCGATGTCGTATTTGCGGCCATCGAGCGAGGTCGACTTGGTCAGGCCGCCGATCGCGTGCTTGGCCGAGGTGTAGGGCGCCGAGTTGGGCCGGGGCGCATAGGCCGAGATCGAGCCGTTGTTGATGATCCGGCCGCCCATCGGGGTCTGGCTCTTCATGATCCTGATCGCTTCCTGCGTGCACAGGAACGAGCCGGTCAGGATCGTGTCGATCACCGCCTTCCACTTCTCGAACGGCAAGTCCTCGAGCGGGATCGCCGGCGCGCCGACGCCGGCGTTGTTGAACAGCACATCGAGCCGGCCGAAGGTCTCTTTCGCCTTCGCGAACAGCGCCTTGACCGAGGCCGGATCGGTGACGTCGGTCGGCACCGCCAGCGCCTGGCGGCCGAGGTCCCGCGCCTGCCCGGCGACCGCCTCCAGAGGCTCCTTGCGCCGCCCGCCGAGGACCACGTCGAAGCCATCCCTGGCCAGCGCCAGCGCCGACGCCTTGCCGATCCCCGAGCCCGCGCCCGTGACCAGAGCGACCTTAGCCATGCGACCACCCTCCCTTGCTGCTTGGCGCCCCTTCCATAACCGCTTTGGCGCCGGTTGCCTACGGTGCCAGCCGCCAAAATGCCGACTGGCCGGCGACAGGCGCATGCTCACAGGGCGTCCGAGGCGTTGGGGCGCCTGGAGGCTCGTCTCGCCTCCTCGTGGTCCGCGCCCCTTCATCGGGCATGTCCTGGCGGGTCCCTCGGGGCCCGCGGTTGCTCGTGCCGCGGCCGCGGACTATGCCTTCGAGGCCCGGATCGAGTACATCAGCGGGAGGCGCTCCGGCCGGTCCGGCAGCCGCCACCATCCGTCCTGGTCCTGGACCATGAACGGCAGGGCCTGCCAGAGGCAGGTTCTATGCTCCTTCAGGAACTGGATGACGAGGCCGGCGTCGATCAGGGAACTGACGATCTCGCCCAGACCGTGCTGCCAGACGTAGTGCGGCCCGGCGACCGTCCGCGCCTCCCAGACCGGGGCGGCATCCCATTGCTTCGGCTCGGGCGTTTTGAAGTAGGGCAGACCGATGACCAGGTGCTGGTCGTCGCGCTCGTCCTCCAGCGACCACAGCACCGGATGGGCCTCGCGGATGTAGAAGACGCCACCCGGCTTCAGCAGACGGCTGACCACATCGGCCCAGCCCCTGATGTCCGCAAGCCAGCAGAGCGCGCCGCCGCCGGTGTAGACGAAGTCGAAGCGCTCGGGGACCACCTGGGGGATCTCGTACAGGTCAGCCTCGACGAACCGGGTGCTCGCGCCGTCGCGCTTCGCCAGATCGATCGCGGCCGCGATCGCCCGCGGCGAGAAATCCACCCCGGTCGCGTCCGCACCCAGCCGGGACCAGGCGAGCGTGTCCAGACCGAAATGGCATTGGAGATGAATCAGCGACTTGCCCTGCACAACGCCGAGCGCTTCCCGGTCAGCGGCGACCTCCCGGGTCAGCCGCGCCGGATCGGCGAAAAAGCCCTCGATGTCCCAGCGCACCAGGTTGAAGTCGACCTCGCCGTCCCAATAGGTCCGGTTGGCCGCTTTGAACCGATCGATCGCCATACGACGCCCTCCCAAAGGGGCGGCGAGTCTAGTCGAGCCGGAGCGCGAACGTCAAAGCGGACATCGGAGCTCGGGAGCCGGGCGCGCCCCACCGGGCGCGCGGGCCAAGGCAGAACCTGGCACTTTCGAGGGCTCGGCATCGGCACTGATGCCGGCCAGCCGAAGGCGACGCGCGCCGTAGCCGCCGGCGGCGGTCGTCGGAAAGCGCCGGGCGCCCTGCGCCGGATTGTGCTGCAGCTTCAGCAGGTGTTCGACGATCACGCGCGCGTTGTCGAGCACGGCGCTCTTCTTGGCGTTGGCCTCGGGCGCCATCGCTGTTGGCCCTCGAGGAGCATCTATCACGACCGCACGCCGTGCCGCGTCCGTTCGTGGACGATGCCCTCAGGTCACCTTGCCGATGTAGGGCAGCTCCCGGTAGCGCTCGGCGTAGTCGATGCCGTAGCCGACCACGAACACGTCCTCGATCTCGAAGCCGATGAAGTCGACCGGGCTCTCGACCTTGCGCCGGGAGGGCTTGTCGAGCAGCGCGCAGGTCCAGACCGCGGACGCGTTGCGGCCGAGCAGCAGACGCCGGCCGTAGGCCATCGAGAGGCCGGTATCGACGATGTCGTCGACCAGCAGCACGGGCCTGCCTTCGAAGTCGCGCGGCGCGTCGGCGAGCAGCAGGACCTCGCCCGAGCTCTCCTTGCCCTGGCCGTAGCTCGCAAGGCGCATGAACTCGATCCGGGGCGCGGCCCCTGCCCGGCTCAGCGCCCGCGCCAGATCTGCCAGGAACACGAAGCTGCCTTTCAGCACGCCGACGACCACGAGATCCGGGCCCATCGCCGCCACGATCTCGGCCGCGAGCGCCTCGACCCGGTCGGCGATCTCGGCTTCGCTGAACAACTTGTCGACCGGCGCTCTGCTCACGGCTCTCTCCCCGCACGTCTCGCCCCTACCGCTGCCACCGTCAGGAGCTTGGGGCAAGGCTTTCGGCAGAATCAGCGGTCGGGCACGATGCGAAAGCGCCGTCTGCCCTCGATCCGGTAGGTCTCGAAATCGTCGTGGTCGATCGTAAACACAGTGCTGAGGGATTCGCGGCGCGCCAGATGCACGAGCGTGGCGTCGGCAAAGTCCATCGGCCGATCGGCGTACTTGCGCATCAGTTGGTCCAGCGCTGGCAGGTCCTCATCGTCGATCGCGAGCAAGGTCACGGCAGCCGAGCGCACGAAGGTCCAGGCCATCGACCTCTGCAATGGCTGGTTGCGAACGAGATGGAACACCTCCGTGAGTACTGCCGCGGACGTGGCAAGCGGCAGACGCAAGGTCGACAGCGCATCGACGCAACGCCGATGCCAGCGGTCATCCTGATCCAGGAACGCGAGGATCGCGCCCGTGTCGATCAGGCCGTTAGCGTCCATACTTGCGCGCAAGCAACTCGCGTACCCGCTTGCCGGCCTCTGCCGCCCGGTCGGGATCGCCGCCCCGAATCGTCCCGGCGAATCGCATCGCGACCGCGCGCAACCGCGCCTGCTCGGCCTCGTCGTCCTCGCCCGCGATCGGCCGCGTCTTCAACCATTCGCGCGCGATGCGCTCGAGGAGCCGGGCAACGCTTACGCGTTCGCGCCGCGCCGCCTCCTCGATCTCGCCCTTGAGGTCCGGCGACAGCCGCCAGCTGTAGACTTCGCTCTTCATGCACCACAGTGTATTGCATGGAGCGCCCTACGGCAACATCGCGCGGTTCGGCTGCCCTGCCCGGCCCCAGACCATGGCGAAGCTGACCGGATGGTTCGCGTACTTCTGCCACTTGGGCTTCTTCGCGAGCCAGGCGTCGTCGATAACGCCCTCTTGCATCTCGAGCAGGGCAAAGCCGCTGGCCAGCGCCGCCTCGACGTGATCGCTGAACAGATGGACGTGGCTCTCGATCGCCGCCGGCGAGCCATCGGCGCGATCGAAGTGGGTCGGGATCCCGCTGATCAGGAAAAACGGGTGATAGCCGACGATCACGAGCCGGCCGCCGGCGGCGATCAGCCGCGCGGCTTCGAGGTAGAGCGGCCGGATCTCGGGCAGATGCTCGTCGGCCAGCACGATGGTTGCAAGATCATAGGCTGCTGGCGGCAGGCCGGTCGCGCGCAGATCGCCCTCCAGCAGTCGGTCGTAGAGCTGCCGCCCCCGCGCCTTGACCAGCATTTCCGGGGTCAGGTCGATGCCATCCAGGTGCTGGACACCGCGCGCTCTCAGCCAGGCGCCGATCCGCCCGGTGCCGCAGGCCAGATCGATCGCCCGCCGCCGGCGGCCCCAGTCGACCGTGGTCAGCCGCTCGAGCAGGCGCAGGTCCATCTCGTCCTGAACCACGCGCTCGTAGCTCGGCGCCCATTCGCGATAGCCGTCCTGCACCCCGAGAGTCGGGTAGTGCCGACGATCGAATGTTTCGAATTCCATTTCTTTGTCAGCGAGTTAAGAAATCTTCTTCACGTCGCCTGAGAACTCCATGGCGCAGAAGCCGCCGCCCTGGAACTGGTCACCAATCGGGTCGGGCGGCAGCTCGAGGTCGGCCTCGGTCGCGCTCGCCGCATAGTCCTCGGCCTGGTCGTCGGGCCGGTAGCCGAGCCGGAAGGCGTTCGAGTTGTCATACCAGGCACGGGCGTTGTCGGAGACGCCGTAGACGACCTCAAAGTGGATTCCCGGGTGGTCGAGGCCGATCCGCATCAGCTGGACCAGATCGCGCGGGCTGATCCAGATCGACAGGCGCCGCCGGTCGACCGGCTTTTCCCACAAATTGCCGATCCGGATGTTGAACACGGCAAGGCCGTATTTGTCGGCGTACATGCGCCCGAGCGCCTCGCCGAACGCCTTGCTGACCCCGTAGCGGGAGTCGGGCCGCACCATCACGTTGTGGTCGATGGTCCGCTGGCGCCGGTAGAAGCCGACGACGTGGTTGGTGGTCGCGAACACGATCCGCTTGACACCTTGCCGGCGCGCCGCCTCGAAGACGTTGTAGCCACCGATGAGGTTGTTCTTGAGGATCGGCTCCCAGGCATCCTCGACCGAGCTGGCGCCGAGGTGGATGATGCCGTCGACGCCGGCGCACAGCCGCTCGACCGCCGCGAGATCGGCAAGATCGGCCTTGACGAACTCCTCGCCCGCCTCGGTCTGGATGTCGACGACGTCGGACAGGCGCAGGATCGGATAGACGCCACGCAGCAGCGGCCGGATCCGGCGCCCGATGCCGCCCGCGGCACCGGTGATCAACACGCGGTTCATGGCTCCCTCCCATTGTTCGGCCCGGGCTTTCTTAGCCGGCGCGCGTCGCCGCGGGTAGCCCCTTGGTCGCGCCGGAGTCCGATCATCGGGCTCTCGTCTTCGGCTGCCGCAGGCGCTATCAAGTGGTGACGCCCTCCCTTTGCGCTCGCGCGCGACAAGGATGACCTGCATGGCCCGACGCCGCCCTCGCGTCCTCGTGTTCCAGCACATGGAGCTCGCACACCCGGGCATCTTCCGCGACTGCCTGCGAGCCGACGGCATCACATGGGACGTGGTCGCGCTCGAGGCGGGCGAAGCGATCCCGGCGCTCGAGGACTATGACGCGCTCCTGGTCATGGGCGGCGCGCAGGACGTCTGGCAGGAGGCCCAGCACCCCTGGCTCCGGCCTGAGAAGCAGGCGATCCGGACCGCGGTCCTGGAGCTCCGGATGCCTTATCTCGGCATCTGCCTCGGCCATCAGCTGCTGGCGGCAGCGCTCGGCGGCGAGGTGCGGCCGGCGGCGACCCCCGAGGTCGGCGTGTTCGAGGTCGGGCTGACCGAGGCCGGGCGCGCGCACCCGCTGTTCGCAGGGCTGGCGCCCACGACCCGTTTTCTGCAATGGCACGCGGCCGAGGTCATGACGCCGCCCGCGGGCGCGACCGTGCTCGCCAGCTCGAGCACCTGCGCGGTCCAGGCGCTGGCGGTCGGTGAGCGGGCCTTTGGCCTGCAGTTCCACGCCGAGGTCGACGCTCCGACGCTCGCCGACTGGTTCGCCGACCCCTCGACGACCGAAGCCCTGATCCTGCGCCTGGGCGCGGACGGCGCCGCCCGCTTCACGGCCGCCGCCGATGCCCACATGCCTGGGCTCAACCACGCGGCCCGGCAGATCTACGCCAACTTCGCATCCCTGCTCGAACCCGTCTTCTAGGCCCGCTTCCACCTGTCCATCGGGGGGAGCGCTCACATCTCGACGCCGGCGCGCCCGCGGTCAACCGCAGCACCCTGCCCGAGGTCGGAATCGACCGGCTGCTGTCCGCCCTCGACCGCGTCGGTTGACAGCCGGGAGGCCAGAGCTAGGCTGCCGGTGGTTCAGGACGGTGGGTGGGCGAGATGGCGAACGCGAAGGGTGCTGAGCTCATCACCGAGTTCCTGATCCGGGAACGTATTCCTTACGTTTTCGGCATCTGCGGCCATGGCAACGTCGGCCTGCTGGATGCCCTCTACGACGCCCGCGACCGGATCCGACTGGTTTCGCCGCGCCACGAGCAGGTCGCGGGCCACATGGCCGACGCCTTCTTCCGGGTGCGCCACCAGCCGGCCGCGACGCTGACCTCCTGCGGCCCCGGCTCCTGCAACCTCGTGATGGCGCTCGCGGTGGCGCTCTCCAACTCCTCGGCGCTGCTCGCGATCACCGCCAACGTCCCGACCGAGCAGTTCAACCGGGGCCCGTTCCAGGAGCTCAACCGGCACTACCAGGCCGACTTCCCGAACGTGCTCCGGCCCGTGGTCAAGCGCAGCTTTCAGCCGAGCCGGGTCGAGATGCTGCCGCTGTTCCTGCGCCAGGCGACCACCACCATGCTCGCCGGGCGGCCCGGGCCGGTCCAGCTCGATGTGCCTTTCAACCTGTTCCAGGAGACCGCCGAGGTCGCGCTCGAGCCGTGCTCGCCTGGCTATCTGGCGCAGCGCAGCGGCGCTTCCCCGGACGACATCGAGCGCGCCCTCGATCTGATCGCCGCGGCCAGGCGGCCGGTGATCTTCATCGGCCACGGCGTCACGCTCTCTGAGGCCGGCCCGGAGCTGACCGCGCTCGCCGAGCGCCTCGAAATGCCGGTGATCAGCTCACCCAACGGCATGGGCTGCCTGGATATGGCGCATCCGCTCTCGCTCGGCTTCATCGGCCGCAACGGCGCCTATCCCGCCAACCAGGCCGGCCGCCACGCCGACCTCGTGCTGGCCATCGGCGCGCGCTTCGACGACCGCTCGTCCTCGTCCTGGCTGCCCGGCTATTCCTGGAATTTTCCGCACACCAAGCTGATCCAGGTCGACGTCGACCACGCCGAGATCGGCCGCAACTATCCGCCGACGCTGGGCATCCTGGCCGACGCCCGCACCTTCCTGCGCCAATTGCTCGCCGGGGTCGAGCGCCGGCAGCTGAAGGCCGAGCGGGCCGAATGGCAGGCCGAGATCGCCGCCTGGGACACGGCCTGGGAGGCGCACGTCCGCCCGAACTTCGAGCTCCACACCTCGCCGCTGCGCCCGGAGCGGATCGTCGCCGACTGCCGCCGCGTGCTGCCGGACGACGCCATCATCTCGCTCGATCTCGGGCGTCCACCACAACTGGTTCATGCAGTTCTGGCAGGCGCGCCAGCCGCAGACCATGCTCAACACCTGGGGGTTTTCCGGGATGGGCTTCGGACCCGCGGGCATTCTGGGGGCCAAGCTCGCCGCCCCCGACCGGCCGTGCGTCGCGATCTGCGGCGACGGCGGCTTCACGATGGTCCCCCATGTCCTCTGCACCGCGGTCGAGTACGACATCCCGGCGGTCTGGGTGGTCTGGAACAATTTCTCCTGGGCGGCGATCCGCGACCTCCAGTACGGCCTGTTCGACGGCCGCGAGATCGGCACCGGCTTCTACGCCGGCGCCAACCGCGAGCCCTACAACCCGGATTTCGCCGCCTGGGCGCGCGCCGCCGGGGTCGATGCCACCACCGTCACCCGCTCGGAGGACTTCGCCGAGGCGCTCGACCACGCGATCCGCTCCGAGCGGCCGTGCCTTCTGGACGTCCACGTCGACGCCGAGGTCCGGCCGCCCGCGACCGGCACCTGGGCGCTGCCGCCGATCCCGCACAAGGAGCCGGTGTTCGGTTTTCCGCACGTGCCCGAGCCCGCGCCCGGCGACTGAGGACATGCCATGGCAACCGAACCGCGTGCGTCGATCCGCAACATCGCCGAGGTGCCCTGGGAAGAACCGCCCGCGCATCACGGCGGCGCCCTTTCGAAGATGCTGGTCCGCCCGGAGACGACGGGCTCCAGGCGGATCGACCACCGGATCTCCTGCTATCAGCCGATGGCCTACGTCGCGCCGCACGCGCACAAGGTCCAGGAGCAGGTCTATCACGTGCTCGACGGCGAGGGGTTGATGGAGATCGCGGGCGAGCGCCGCATCGTCCGCCGCCACGACGTGATCTTCCTGCCGCCCGGCGTCGAGCACGCGATCTACAATTCGGGCCTCACCGACCTCGTTTTCCTGGTCATCACCTCGCCGCCCGACGACGAGTGATGATGGCGACGCCCATCAGGTCGTGGTCGAGGCGACCGGCGGCTTGGAGTGGGCGCTGACGCTGATGCTCGCGCAGGCCGGAATCGCGGTCGCGGTGGTCAACCCGCGCCAGGTCCGCGACTTCGCCCGCGCCGCCGGGCCTGCTCGCCAAGACCGACCGGCTCGATGCCTATGCGCTGGCGCTGTACGGCGAGCGGCTGCGGCCGGTGGCGCGCCCGCCACGCTCGGCGGCCGACCAGGCGCTGGCGGCGCTGGTGGTGCGAAGGCGACAGCTCGCGCAGCTGGTCGAGGCCGAGCACAATCGCGCCAGGCGTGCTGAGGAGCCCGCGGTCCTGGCCTCGATCGCGGCCCTGCTCGGCTGGCTGCAGACGGCCATCGCCGAGCTCGAAGGCCAGATCGAGGCCCGCCTCGAGGGCCAGCCCGGTGTGGCGCGAGCGGACCGCCCTGCTGGCGTCCGTGCCCGGCGTCGGCAAGGTCACCCTGGCCACCCTCTTGGGTCTGCTGCCCGAACTCGGCCAGCTCGACCGCCGCGCCGTCGCCGCCCTGGTCGGGGTCGCGCCGTTCGCCCGCGACAGCGGCCTGATGAAGGGCCGGCGCACGATCTGGGGCGGCCGGGCGCCGGTGCGCGCTGATCATGCCAAGCAGCTCGTCGCCGTCGACCACCGGCAAGGCGCCGATGCCCGTGACCGCCATCCGATCGGCCGCTGCCGCGGGCGTCTCGTGGACATGGGCGACCTCCACCGTCCGGACCATCAGGTCGCCGACGCGTGGCCGTGCGTGCTGGTTCACGTTCATGCTCGAGTCCTTTGCGCTGGATCGGCCCCGCGATCGCTCGCGTGCCCGGCGCTCGCCCCGGCGCAAGTCCAACAGGCCTGGGCCCGCCCCGGTTCCAGCGGAACCTTAGCCCCGACGAACCGTTGCTCGGGCATGCCCGCCGATCCTGTCGAGGGCGGGTTCCAGGGGAGGTGCGCCGCATGCTGATCGGCTTCGAGGACCTTCGCGACTATCACATCCGCGCGCTCGACGGTGACATCGGCGCGCTCCGCGACGTCCTGTTCGAGGACGCGGGGTCCGCGGTCCGCTACCTGGTGGTCGAGACCGGCGGCTGGCTGTTCGGCCGCGAGGTGCTGCTCGCACCTGCCGCGGTCGGAGCGACCGAGCCGCACGCGCGGGCGATCACGACCGCGCTGACCACGTCCCAGGTCAAGGACAGTCCGACGCTCGGCGACCAGGAGGCGGTCTCGCGCGCCCACGAGGAGCTGCTCCATCGCCACTACGACTGGGCGCCCTACTGGCAGAGCACGACCGCAGCGGGGCTGGCGCCCCAGTGGGGTCTGCTCGGGCTGCCGCCGGCCCCGGCGCACGACGACCCGATCGAGCGCGAGCTTGCAGCCGCCGAGCAGGAGCGGGGCGAGCCGCTGCTGCGCAGCGCCCGCGAAGTGGTCGGCTACGACGTTGCCGCGGCCGACGGCGACATCGGCCACGTCGTGGACCTGCTGATCGACGACGCGAGCTGGACGATCCGCCATCTGGTCGTCGACACCGGCAACCGGCTGCCGGGCCGCAAGGTGCTGATCGCCCCCGACCGGCTGCGCTCGGTCGACTGGGCCGAACGATACATCCTGCTCGACCTGTCCCGGCGCGCGGTCGAGATCAGCCCCGAGTACGACCGCTCGATCACCAAGGCGTCGGCCTGAACGCTGGAGTACAGCCCTTGAACAGCAGCGACTATGAGAAAGCGGTGGTCAGTCCGGCCGCGGTCTTCGCCTCGCCCGAGGAGCTTCTGGCGCGCGCCGACCTCGACCCGGCCCAGAAGCTGCGGCTGCTGCGGCGCTGGCGTGACGATGCGCGCGAGCTTTCGGTGGCCGAGGAGGAAGGCATGGGCGGCGGCGAGCCGTCCCTGCTCGAGCGGGTGAGCGCGGCGCTCGCGGCTCTCGAGAGGGAGCGGCGGCCATCCGGACGCTGAGCCGCGGGCGGGCGGTTCACGGCACGATGTCGTGGGCCCGGATCTCGCCCCTGACGTGGCGTGCGAGCACCGCGCGCGCCTGGGCTTCCTGCGCGGGGTCGCGCAGCGAGACCCAGAGCAGGATGCCGCCGTGCTCGACCTGGGCCTGCAGGTCGGCGGCGACGTGATCCTCGTAGCGCTTCGCGAACAGCGCGCCGAGCGCGCCAACTCCGCCGCCCGCCGCGAGCGCCGCGATCGCGATCCCGGCAGCGGCACCGCCGGTGAGCGCCGCCGTGACGCCGGCCGCACCGAGCGCGGCGAGCGCCGCCGGTGAGCCGACCGCGACGCCCGCGACGTTGCCGACGTCGGCCCGGTCGAGCGGCTCGCTGCGCGGCGCGGCCGGATCATCCTCGAGCTCGTGGACATCGGCGAGCGGGTGCTGCAGTTCCTCCTCAACCGTGGTCCGGCTCGCGAGCAGGCTGAGCTGCGAGCGGTCGAAGCCGTGACTCTGCAGGTCCTCGATCGCGTTCTCGAGCGCTTCGCGGCTCTCGAACGCCGTCAGCACCTCGCGGATCATCGTGGTCTCGGTCATTTCGGGCCTGCCTTTCCTCAGCCGCAAGGGTCGTGCGCGCCCGAATCGCCGCTCCGGGCCACCTGCTGGGAACGTTGCCCGATCGACTCGGGTTCCCGAGGGGGGCGGGAGCGCGGAGGATGCGATGACCATGATCGATCACTGGCCGGCATGGCTCGGCGGAGGCGCCTGGCTCGGGCCGGGCGAGACGGCGCTGCGGCTCGGCGCGGCGATCGCGCTCAGCTGCCTGATCGGGCTCGACCGCGAGCTCAAGGACAAGCCGCTCGGGCTGCGCACCAACATGCTGGTGGCGCTCGGCGCGGCCTGCTTCTGCGTGATCATGGTCGAGCTTTTGCACATGACCGCGCCAGGCCCCAACGCGCGCCCGATCGATGCCGGGCGGGTGCTCGAGGGGATCATCGGCGGCATCGGCTTCCTCGGCGCCGGGGCGATCATCCAGAATCGCGCCCGGGTGTTCGGGGCGACCACGGGCGCCGGCATCTGGGTGGTCGGCGGGATCGGCATGGCCTGCGGCTTCGGCTTCTACCTCCAGGCGGTCGTGGTCACGCTGCTGGCGCTGTTCGTGCTGACCGTGCTCGGCTTCCTCGAGCGAAGCCGGCGCCAGGACGACCGACCCGACTAGCATGGAAGCAGTCTCGGGTGACCAAACGACCGCGCCCCGGCTCCCTGCTGGCGACCGGTCCGAGCGTGAGATCGCCCTTTGCGTTCCTGGCTTGGCGGGCGCCGAGCTGACACACGGTCTGTCGGGACCCAGGAACCTCCGGCGTGCCGCTCGCCGGCCTGGTCCCGGCCGCGGCCGGGACCAGGCCATCTCGCCCCGACAGTCACCCGCCCCAACCACACGTGTCGAGAGATACGAGGAACAGTGTCAGGAACGTGTCAGGAATCTTTTGAGATGCTGGCGTTGCCGAGTGGCGGGCGATCAACCCCTGACCGAGCCCGAGGTCAGGCCGGCCACGTAGTGGTCGACGAAGAACGAGTAGATCAACGCGACCGGGATCGAGCCCAGCAGCGCGCCTGCCATCAGCTGGCCCCAGTAGAACACGTCGCCACGGATCAGTTCGGTGATGACCCCGACCGGGACGGTGCGCACCGAGCTCTTGGTCAGGAAAATCAGAGCATAGAGAAACTCGTTCTGGGACAGCGTGAAGGCGAAGATGCCGGCGGATATGAAGCCTGGCGTGCACAGCGGCAGGAAGATCTGCCGCATGGTCTGCAGCCGGCTGGCGCCGTCGATGCGTGCCGCCTCTTCGAGGTCCCGCGGCACCGTCTTGAAATAGCCGAGCAGCAGCCAGGCGCAGAACGGCACCAGCATCGTCGGATAGGTCAGGATCACCGAGGTCAGCGTGTTGCCGAGGCCGAGCCGGTTGATCACGTCCGCGAGCGGCAGGAACAGCAACGGCTGGGGCACGAGATAGGTCGCCGCGACCGTCATCGCCAGCAGGCTGGCGCCGGCGAAGCGCATGCGCGCGAGCGGGTAGGCGAGCATCGTGCCGAACACCAGCGAGATCGCCGTCGAGATCACGGCGACCAGCATCGTGTTCCAGGTCCAGCGCAAAAAATGCGTCTTGGTCAAGAGGTCGACATAGTGCTGGAGAGTCGGATTGCGGATCAGAAGCGGCATCAGATGCCGGTTGTACAGCTCGGAATCCGGCTTGATCGAGGTGATCGCCATCCAATAGAACGGAAACAGCGCCACCAGCAGAAAAAAGCCGATCGGGAGCCAGACCCGGATCGCCTGATTGGCCTGCCCGCGCCCGGTGACCATCACGGTTTCCGAATGTAGAGACTGAGTGCGACGATCAGCAGCGCCAGCGCCGGCAGCATCGTCAGCGCGATCGAGGCGCCGAGACCGAGCTGCCCCGCGGTCATGCCGATATCGAAGGCATAGGTCGCGAACAGGTTGGTCGCATTGTTCGGACCACCATGGGTCAGGACGTACACGAGCTGAAAATCGGCGAAGGTGAAGATCACCGAGAACAGCGTGACGATCAGAATGACCGGCTTCAAGAGCGGCAGGGTCACGAAGCGAAAGCGCTGCCAGCCGGTGCTGCCGTCGATGGTCGCCGCCTCGTAGAGCTCGGGCGGTATCGTCTGCAGGCCGGCGAGCAGCGTGATCCCGTAGAACGGCAGGCCGCGCCAGGTGTTGATCATGATGACCGAGAACATCGCGAGCTTCGCGTTCCCGAGCCAGGACGGGCCCGGCCGCGTCCCGCCGAACTCGACCCACAGCCGGTTGACGACGCTGAACGCGGGGTCGAGCATCCAGAGCCAGGCGACCGTGCTGAGCACGGTCGGCACGATGAACGGCAGCAGCAGGACCGCCCGCACCAGCTTCTTCATCCGGAAGTGCTGGTTCATCGCCAGCGCGAGGCCGAGTCCGCCGATCATCTTCAAGATGGTCGCGGCAATCGTGTAGACGAAGGTGTTGACGGCGACCTTCCAGAAGATCGGGTCGTGGAAATCGGTGACGAAATTCTTGAGCCCGACGAAATGACCGGGCTTGCCGATCACGCGGTCCTGCAGGCTCAGCAAGACGCCATAGACCAGGGGATAGCCGACCAGGGCCGCGAGGAACAACAGCGGCAGCGCCATCATCAACCAGCTGAACACGTCCTCGCGATCGAGCCAGCCGGCCAGTGACACGGGGCGGCGCGCCGGCCGCCCCGTGGCCCTCAACGACTCGCTGCGGACCGACATGCCGGGGCCCGCCAAAAAGCTCAGGCGGAGTTGTAAATCTGCTTCAGCTGGTTCTCCGCGTTCGTGATCGCGTCCTTGGTCGAGGTGCCGCTGCACACCGAGGCGAACATGTCGACGACGACATATTTGGCGACGTTCTCGGCGAGCCGGCGATCGGGTGGTGCCGGCCAGCCCGGCAGGTGCGCGCTCGCCATCGCGTCGCGGTAGGGAATGTTGCGCGGCTCGACCTCCCACATCGGCGCCTCGTCGTAGGCGTGCAGGAACGGCTGGTAGTAGCTGTCGGCAACGCCGTACCACCGCCCCAGCTGCTTTTCGTCCATCAGCCATTTCAGGAAATCGTACGCCTCCGGTTTCACCGGGCTGAAGTTGAAGACGCCATGACTGATGAAGTTCAGTAGATGGAAGCGACCCTTCGGCCCTTCCGGATTCTGCGCGTGATCGGTGACCTGGGCGATGTCGGGGAAGTGCTCCTTGGCGAACCAGAGGATGCTCTCGGCATTGTTGGTGCACGAGATCTGCTCGGCCATCCAGGCCTTGTTGTTGCTGACGTCGGTCCAGCCGAGGCAGTCCTCGAGCACGCAATCGGTGAACAGCTTGCGGGCATAATCGAGGGCGCGGGCGGTCTCGTCCGAATCGATCACCACGGTCTTGCCGTCGGCCTCGACCTCGTGGCCGCCGAACGACCACAGCAAGGGATAGATCCAGCCGTGATTGTCGCCGAAGCCGTGGCCGAGCTCGAGGCCATAGGGATACCCTTTGGCCTTCAGCTTCTTGCCGACCTCGTAGAACTCGTCCCAGGTCTCCGGGAACTTCTTGACCCCGACCTCGCCGAACCAGTCGGTCCGCCAGACCATCAGCTGGCCGATGTTGGCAAACGGGATATCAATCCATTTGCCGTCGCGGACGCCGGCCTCCTGGGCCGAGGGGTACCAGCCGCCCTGCGCCTGGCCCATCTCCTGCGCGAGGTCGCTGACGTCCATCAGCTTGTCGGCGTAGAGGAACGGTTGCAGCAGCTGCATCATCGAGACGTCGGCGCCGGCGCCGGTCTCGATCACCGTGCTGATCCGGGTCGCGAGGCCCCCGACGGCGGTCGTCTCGTAGACCACCTTGACGCCGGTTGCCTTCTCGTATTCCTGCGCCAGCGTCGTCTTGATGTATTCGTCGAAGGGCGGGATGAACGAGCTCTCGTGGATCATCGTCACCGTCTTGCCGGCGGCCCGGCCCGCCGTCGGCAGGAGGGCCGCGCCGGCCGCACCGGCGGCCGCCACCTTCAGGAAATCGCGCCGAGACTGGCTGCTCATGTTTCTTTCTCCCTGATATCGCCGAGCAGCCCGCATGGCCGCCTCCCGTGCCCATCGTATGGGATTTGGCCCGATGCCGAAAGCCCGTTTTGGCCGCGGACACCGCCACCGCACCGCCGGACAGCTCGACGCGCAGCCGCTCCTCCGCTACCGGCCGGGTGCTGGGCGATCGACGGCAACGGCCCCTGGCAGATCACGTTCGAGTGAATGAGGGATGGCGATGGCCGCACGCTCGACCTGAAGCACGACGACCGAGCCGCAGGACGACCCGGTGGACGCGCCCCCTGCGCGCTGCCCGAGCCATCCGGGCGAGCTGCTCCGCGAGATCCTCGGCCACGGCCTGAAGCGGTCGGTGGCCGAGGCCGCGCGTCAGCTCGGCGTCAGCCGGATGACCCTGCACCGCCTCTTGCGCGGCGAGCAGGCGGTCACCCCCGAGATGGCACTCCGGCCGGGCAAGCTCTGCGGCTTGTCTCGAAATCTATGGAGCCGCGAGACAGCTTAATGCCGCGGACCGCGAGTTCGCGCCGCAGGATGCGACCGGGGTGGATCGGGACCATCGGAGCTCATCCCTTGTGATAAGCCGACGACCTCGAGCCAGGTCATGGCCAGCCCAGTTCGAGCAGCCGGCGAACGCTGTCGGCGATCGCCCGGTCGGGATCGGCGGCGATGATCTCGAGCATCGGCGGGGCGCGGTAGCCGACCTCCTCGAGCGCCGGCGGCAGCTCGGCAAACGGCACGCTGCCCTCCCCGACGGCGCTGTGCCGGTAGACCTCGCGGGGCGTGTCCGAGAGGTGGACGAGGGCGAGCCGCGAGGCGACCCGGCGCAGGCCTTCGGCCGGGTCCTCGCCGGTGAAGTGGCCGTTGGCGACATCGTAGATGACCGCGATCCGCTCGTCGCCGTAGCGCTCGAGCGCCGCCATCAGCTGGTCGGCGCGGGGGAGAAAAGCGAACGGCATGTTCTCGACGTAGAGCCGGGTCCCGACCCGCTCGGCGTGCGGTGCGAGCTCGTCGAGCGCGCGGAAGAAGTGGCCGAGCAGCATCTCCTCGGGCGCCGGCATCAAGGGATTGGCCTTGCCCGGCCCGATCACCACGCCCGGGACGCCGAGATCGCCCGCGAGCCCGACGATGGCGTGCAGGATGCCGAGGCTGTGGCGGCGCATCTCCTCGGCGACCGCGGCGATGTTGAGATCGATGTTGGGCATGTTGAGGCTGACCAGCCGGAGCCCCCGGGTCTCGGCCAGCCGGCGGAGCGCACGCCGGGACGACGCGTCGGCGGCCGCCGGCCAGAGATGGCCCGGGACCATCATCAGCTCGAAGGCGGCATAGCCCTGGTCCGCAAGGTGGGAAAGACAGTCCGCGGCCGAATGCGAGCTGGTGTAGGCGTAGGAGTTGATGGCGAACGGCAAGATCTCGCGCGGCATGGCAAGCTCTCCAGTCAGCTCGATGACGGCACTCGCAGGCGCCGCCAGTCGCTGGTCGGCGCGAAGCCCAGGACCTCGCGGGCATGGCTCGTATCGAGGATCGAAGCGGTCGGCAGGCGGCGATAGACCTCGGGCTTGCGGATCTCGGGCAGCACGCGGTAGCGCTCGCGCACAAGGTCGAGCGTCGGCCGCCGGTTGAGGCCGTCGGCGGCGGCAATGAAGAACGTATCGAAACCGACCGCCGGCAGCGCCAGCGCGAGGCGGAAGGCCTCGGCGACGTCCTCAGGCGCGACGTAGGTCCAGAGGTGGTAGTTCTGGAGATCGCCGCCGCGTGCCTCGAGCTCGGGATATTCGGGCGGAAAGACGATGTGGGCCGGCCGGATGACCACGATCTCGAGGCGGCCGCGGGCGGCGAAGCTCGCGGCGATGGTCTCGCCGACCCGCTTGCTCAACGAATAGAACTCGGTCGGCCGCAGCGGGTGCGCCTCGTCGATCGGCAGATAGAGCGGCCGCCAGTCGGGCGGGTCGTAGTGGAAGCCGACCACCGAATCGCTCGACGCCAGGACCACCCGGCGGACGCCCGCGTCCTCGGCCGCCTGGAACACGGCGAAGGTGCCCTGAACGTTGGTCCGGAAGGTCACGTCCGCGGGCGCGGTGCGCGGATTGGGGATCGCCGCGAGGTGGATCACCGCGTCGCAGCCGGCGAAGGCGGCCGCGAGCGCGCCGTAGTCGGTGACATCCAACGCCGCAAACGCGGCCGACACCGGCGGCGGCACGCGATCGATGATCAGCCGCTCGCAGGCGCCCTCGAGCCGCGCGGTCACGTACCGGCCGAGCCGACCGCTGCCGCCGGTGATCGCCACCTTCCCGAACCGGACCCCGGCCGTCATCGCGAGCACCCCGCTGCCCGGCCCAGCCTATTTTTGCGGGATCGCCGCTGTCAACCGCTCCAGGCAGCCGCTCCAAGCAGCCGCAGGTCGGCACGAGGTCGCGCCGATCGTCGGGACCGCCTCTCACCTTCGATCGACGCCGCATCTCGGCCGTCATTAACCTAAAAGAGAAAATGTTTGGATATATTCTCTTTTTGGTAGTACGCGATTCGCGTCGCCACGCCGTTCGCATCGATCGTCCAGCCCGACCGCGTTTTAGCGATCGCCGAGGCGCTGGCCGCCGTCGGTCCGGACAGCGTTGTCCGGGCGCCAGCGGGGTTGGATTTGGGGAGACCTCCACTGGGTTTGTCGAGCGGCGGTAACTGATTGTTAACCAGGCTGACGGACAGTGGGATTGCCGAACGCGTCTGCGGGTTCTCGCCCGCTCGCACAGCTGGAACCCCGTGACCGGCGGCACCTCGGAGCCGCGACGGCGACCGGTTCGTGCGGCGGGCGAGTCTGGACCTCCGGACCCGCGAGCTGTGGATCCTGATGCTCACCGACAGCGACACCAGCATGACTGAGCGGTGCGGGTTCGACAGCGGCGCCGACGCCTATGTCTCCAAGTCGGCCGACACCGAGATCCTGCTGTCCCGTGCCAACGCCTTGCTGTGCAACGCCAGCGCATGGCTCTTGACCGAGTGCGCGGGGCAGATGCTGGTCGACCTGCTCGCCGATCAGCCGGGGGTGACCAAGACGATCGACCGCACGCAACCGACACGCTTCGTGCCGCACTTTCCCCGCTCTCGAACGGCGGACGCCGGGTATGGCAATTCATAGGGCGGGTGGCGGTCGCGCTCAGGGCGCCGCGCTGCTGACGCGAGGCGCCGCGCTGCTGGCGTGGCAGAACGACCTCAGGCTGTCGACCAGGCTGATGGTCGCCATGGTCGCCCTGGTGCTGCTCACGGCGATCGCGGTCGGGTTCCTGACCGACCGCGCGGTGTCGGTGACGATCTTACCGCAGCAGCTCGAGCGCCTCGAGAGTGACGCCCGGTGGCTGGCGGCCGAGCTGAACGCGCACGTCCAGGGGGTCCGGGGCGACGTGCTGGCGCTGCGCGGTGCCGCCTCGGTCGATGGCATCGCGCGGGCCCGGCTGGCCGGTGGCGTCGACCCCGCGACCGGCCAACCGGAGGCGGTGTGGCGCGATCAGCTGACGCGCCTGTTCGTCGCCACCCTCGCGGCCAAGCCCGCCTACGTGCAGCTCCGCTACGTCGGCGTCGACGACGACGGCCGCGAGATCGTGCGGGTCGACCGCGTGAGCGGCGGCGGCGAGGTCCGCGTCGCGACCGAGGCCGAGCTGCAGGCCAAGGGTGACCGGCCGTACATGAGGGAGACCCTGGCGCGCGCCGCGGGCGAAACCTACCTGTCGCCGATCGAGCTCAACCAGGAGCACGGGGTCATCGAGACGCCGCACGTCCCGGTGCTGCGGGCCGCGACCCCGGTCTACATTGGCGACGGCCGGCCGTTCGGTGCGCTGATCATCAACGCGGACCTGAGTCAGGCGTTCGCGCGCCTGCGGCGCCAGGCGCCCCGGGGCGGACAGATCTACGTGTTCGACGACCGCGGCGACTACCTGGTCCACCCGGACCCGGCGCGCGAGTTCGGGTTCGCGCTCGGCCACCCCGCCCGGGTCCAGGACGACTTTCCGGAGCTCGCCGACGCGCTGGCGACCCACGCGGAGACGGCGCAGCTGGTGCGCGACGCCGCCGGTGACCGGCAGGGCGCAGCGCTCGCTTGGGTGCAGCTGGCGGGCGGGCCGTGGGTCGGCGTGGCCGCCACCCTGCCCGAGACGATCCTGACCGCCTCGGCGGGTCCGATCCGGCGGTCGACCTTGTCCGTCGCGCTGGCCGCGGTGGCGTGTGCGGTGCTGCTGGCGGCGCTGGTCGCGCGCTCGCTGACCCGGCCCCTGGCGCGGATGCTCGTGGCTGTGGAGCGCTTCACGGGCGCCGAGCCGGTCGCGATGCCGCCCGCGGTCGGCGGCGAGATCGGGGCACTGGCACGCGCCTTCACGCGCATGGCGGGCGAGGTTCGCGACCGGACCACTGCCCTGGAGCACGAAATCGACGAGCGGCGCCGGGACCAGGCCGAGCTCGAGCGCGTCGCCGCGACCGAGCGTCTGTTCCTGGCGGTCGTCGAGTCGTCCGACGATGCGATCGTGACCAAGGGTCTCGACGGCACGATCACCGCCTGGAATCCCGGTGCCGAGCGCCTGTTCGGCTACGCCGCCGAGGAGGCGATGGGCAGGAGCATCGAGATCATCGTGCCCGAGCGGCGGCGCGACGAGGAGCGGCAGATCCTGAGCGAGCTGCGCCGCGGCGAGCGGCTCCGGCACTACGAGACCGTGCGCCTGCACAAGAGTGGCCGGGAGATCGCGGTCTCGCTCAGCATCTCGCCGATCCGATCGGCTGCGGGCGAGATCGTCGGGGCCGCCAAGATCGCCCGTGACGTCACCGAGAAGCATGCCGCCGAGGAGAAGTTCCGCATGGCGGTCGAGGCGTCGCCGAGCGGCATGATCATGGTCGACCGGGATGGCAACGTGGTCCTGGCCAACCAGGAGGCCGAGCGGCTGTTCGGCTACAGCCGCTCGGAGCTGCTCGAGCAGTCGGTCGAGCAGCTCGTGCCGGAAGCGCTGCGTACCGCGCACGCGCGCCATCGCGAGGGGTTCACCCGGCTGCCCGAACGACGCTGCATGGGGGGCGGGCGCGACCTGTTCGGGCGGCGCAAGGACGGCAGCCACTTCCCGATCGAGATCGGGCTCAACCCGATCGATGCCCCGGGCGGGTCCCTGGTCCTGGCCGCGGTCATCGACATCACCGAACGGCGCGAGGCCGAAGAAGCGCTCGCCTGCCAGACCGAGGAGCTGCAGCGCTCGAACGCCGAGCTCGAGCAGTTCGCCTACGTCGCCTCGCATGACCTGCGCGAGCCGCTGCGCATGGTCGCGAGCTACACCGAGCTCCTGGCCGACCGCTACCGCGGCCGCCTCGACGAGCGGGCCGACAAATACATCAACTACGCCGTCGACGGCGCCAAGCGGATGCAGCAGCTGGTCGACGACCTGCTCGCCTATTCGCGGGTCGGGACCCAGGGCAAGCCGCTGCGGCCGGTCGATGCGGGTGTCGTCGCGCGACGGGTCGTCGAGGCGATGCAGGCGGCCATCGTGGACAGTGGCGCCGAAGTCCGGTGCGCCGATCTTCCCCAGGTCATCGCCGACGAGGCCCAGCTCGGACAGGTGTTCCAGAACCTGATCAGCAATGCGCTCAAGTTCCGGGCGGATGACCGGGTCCCGCGGGTCCGGATCGCCGCGGCCGCCCAGGACGACATGTGGATCTTCTCGGTCGAGGACAACGGCATCGGCATCGAGACGCAGTATTCCGAGCGCATCTTCCAGATGTTCCAGCGGCTGCACGAGCGTGGCAAGTACGAAGGCAGTGGGATCGGGCTGGCGATCGCGAAGAAGATCGTGGAGCGGCACGGCGGCGAGATCTGGTTGGCATCGGAGCCGGGGCGCGGCACCACCTTCCATTTCTCGATGCCGGCGAGCGAAAGGGATGTTTGATGTTGAAGCCGATCTCGGTCCTGCTGGTCGAGGACAATCACGCCGATGCCGATCTCACCCGTGAGACTCTCGAGACGGGCCGCGTCCGCGTCACGCTCGAGGTGGTCGCGGATGGCGTCGAGGCCTTGGACTATCTGCATCGACGCCACAGGTTCGCCTCGGCAACCCGCCCCGACCTGATCCTGCTCGATCTCAACCTGCCCCGCAAGGATGGCCGGGAGGTGCTGATCGAGATTAAGGAAGATCCCGGCCTGCGCATGATTCCTGTGGTCGTGCTGACGTCCTCCGACGCCGAGGCGGACATTGTCCGGAGCTACCACCTCCGCGCCAATTGCTACGTCACCAAGCCGGTCGATCTGGGCGCCTTCCAACGGATTGTTAAGGCGCTGGAGGGATTCTGGTTCACCATCGTGCGGCTGCCGCCCGGTGAGCTGGGCTCCAGTGACGGGGTGCCTCATGGACACGACTAGGCCGTCGACCCGGGTTCTGCTGCTCGTCGAGGACAATCCGGCCGATGCCGACCTGGTGCAGGAGTACCTGCAGGACCAGCCGGGCCCCTACGACTACGAGGTCTACCACGAGACGCACCTGGCCGAGGCGGTGCAGCGTCTCGGCAACGTGGAGGTGGATATCATCCTGCTCGATCTCCGCCTGCCGGACAGCGCGGGGTTCGAGAGCGTTCAGAAGGTCCGGGATGCGGCCGGCGACACGCCGATCGTGGTTCTGACCGGGACCGACGACGAGGACGTGGCCCTCTCCTGCATCCACTACGGTGCCCAGGATTATCTCTGCAAGAGCGAGATCCGGGCGGCGACGCTCAGGCGCGCGATCGGCTACGCCATCACCCGGCTGCGCGAGGCGCAGCTGCGCGATCTACAGGAGACTTTGGTCCGGTATCGGACGCTGTCGTCGACCTCGACCCGGACCTCGGTGACCGCCACGCTGAGCGGCCTGGGCGCGTTGCGCGAGCGGGTCCCCGACATCTTCCGGGGGTTGATCACGAGCTATGCCGAACTGCTCAAAGGCTATCACGAGCAGCTCCTGAGCAAGGCGGCGAAGCCACGCGAGACGATGGAGTGGCTGATCACCCGGCTCGGCGACGCCGGCGCCGGGGCGCGCGATCTGGTCGACGTTCACATCGCCGCGCTGGACGAAGTGCTGAAGGGCGAGACCGAGGAACGCAGCCGCCGGATGATGCTCGAAGGCCGCCTCCTGGCGCTCGAGATGATGGGGCTCCTGGTCGACTACTATCGCACCGGCGCACGGCGGCGACCCTCTGCCGGGGAGACCGTTTGATGTATCGTCTCCGCCTCTACATTACCGGCCGCACGGCGCACTCGCAGCGGGCGATCGAGAATCTCGAGCAGATCTGCCGGACGGAGCTCGCCGGTGTCTATGATCTCGAGGTGATCGACGTCCTGGAAAACCCGGGGCTCGCCGAGAAAGCGAAGATCCTGGCGACGCCAACCCTGGTGAAGCAGCTGCCCCAGCCGGTGCGCATGATCCTAGGCGATCTTAGTGATCGTGAGCGGGTGCTGATCAGTCTCGATGTCATGCCAAGCTCGCCCGCAGCGCTGACCGTGCATAAGGAGTAGAGGGTGATGAACATCTCGAGCCACGTCGGCCTGAGTAGGCTTACCACCGGCATCGCCGGGTTCGACCAGATCGCCGACGGCGGCCTGCCCGAGAACCGGAGCACCTTGGTCGCCGGCACCGCCGGCAGCGGTAAGACGGTTCTGGCCCTGCAGTTCCTCCTGGCCGGCGTGCGCGGGTTCGAGCAGCCTGGGGTGTTCGTCACTTTCGAGGAAACGCCCCAGGATCTGATGCACAACGTGAGTTCCTTCGGCTGGGACCTGGAAGGTCTGGTCAAGTGCGGCAAGATCGCGGTGGTCGACGCGACCCCGGAGCCGGGCCTCGAGACGGTCGCGATCGGGATGTACGACCTGACGGCGCTGCTCGCGCGCATCGAGTCGGCCGTGCGCAGGGTGAACGCCAAGCGGGTGATCCTGGATGCGGTCGGGGCGCTGTTCCCGCAGCTCAGCGACGCCGGCGTCGTGCGCCGGGAGCTGCATCGGATCCTGGCCGGCCTCCGGCAGCTCGGGGTGACCACGCTGGTCACGCTGGAGCGCACCGAGGAGGACGGTGGCGTCGGCCGTTTCGGGGTCGAGGAGTTCGTCGCCGACAATGTCATTCTGCTGCGTAACCGACTCGAGCACGAGAAGCGCCGCCGGACCATCGAGATCCTGAAGTTCCGGGGCGCTTTGCATCAGAAAGGCGAGTACCCCTACACGATCGATCCGGAGGATGGCGTGACCATCATGCCGCTGTCGGCCACCGAGCTCAAGCAGAGGTCGTCCAACATCCGCGTCTCCTCGGGGGTCGAGGAGCTCGACAAGATGTGCGGCGGCGGCATGTACCGGGATTCGATCATCCTGGTCAGCGGTGCGACCGGGACCGGCAAGACCCTGACGGTCACCCAGTACGTCAAGGCGGCGATCAATGCCGGGGAGCGGGTCCTGCTGTTCGGCGCCGAGGAGAGCAGCCAGCAGCTGTCCCGCAATGCCGCCTCCTGGGGCGTCGACTTCGACCAGGCCATGAAGGACGGCCTCTTGCACATCATCTGCCGCTATCCGGAGGTGATGGGGCTCGAGGATCACCTGATCCAGATCAAGCGCGACATCCGCGATTTCAAGCCGCACCGGGTCGCCGTCGACAGCATGTCCGCCTTCGAGCGGGTCTCGACCGGCAAGTCGTTCCGCGAGTTCGTCATCGGTCTGACCAGCCACATCAAGCATCTCGAGGTCACGGGGCTGTTCACCAACACGACCTCGATGCTGATCGGCGGCGAGTTGATTACCGAGACCCACATCTCGACGATCACCGACACGATCATCCTGTTGCGCTATGTCGAGCTGCACGGCGAGATGCGGCGCGGCCTGACCGTCCTCAAGATGCGCGGGACCTGGCACGAGAAGGACATCCGCGAATACGTCATCGACAGCACCGGCATGCATCTCAGGGAACCGTTCCGCGGCGTGCACGGCATCCTGAGCGGGCAGCCGATCTACTCCTTCGTGAGCGAGCGCGAGCACCTGGGCGACATGTTCGGGGCCGCTAGCTAGCTTCGGCGTCATGGCGGATCTTCCGCGCTTTCGACTGCTCCTGGTCGAGGACAACCCGGGTGACGCCGAGCTCGCGACCGAAGGCTTGAGCGACGTCCACGGTTACGAGTTCGAGGTCTCGGTCGTCGGCAGCTTGGCCGCCGCGCGGGCGGTCCTCGAGCGGGGTAGCTACGACGCCACGATCCTCGACCTGAACCTGCCGGATTCGAGCGGCATCGACACCTTGCGCGGGGTCCGTCGGACGGGCGGCGCCGGTGCCATCGTGGTCTGCTCGGGACGCGCCGACCCCGACCTCCGGCGCGCCGCCCTGGACGAGGGCGCGCAGGACTTCATCGGCAAGGACGAGCCGAAATCGCAGCTGCTGGCGCGCAGCGTCCTTTACGCCGCGACGCGTGCCCACGCCGATGAGGGGCACCGGCGGTTCGAGAAGATCGTCGCCGCCAATCCGGACGCGGTCATCGTTACCGACGAGAAGGGCACCGTCCTGCTCGTGAACGATGCCGCCCTCGAGCTGTTCGGCGTCCGCCGGGAGGATCTGGTCGGGCAACTGCTCGGCTTTTCGGTCGCCGACGGGCAGGTCTCCGAGATCGACATCCGTCGCGATCGGGTCGCGGAGATGAGAGTCGTCCAGATCGATTGGGGGGGCAGGCCGGGGTTCCTGGCGTCAATCCGGGACATCACCGAGCGCCGGCGCAACGAGCGGCGCATCGAGGAGTCCCTGCGCGAGAAGGAAGTCCTGCTCGGCGAGATCCACCACCGGGTCAAGAACAACCTGCAGGTCGTGTCCAGCTTGCTCGACATGCAGTCCGACGGGATCGACAATCCGGCCGCCGTCGAGCTGCTGCGGGACAGCCGCAACCGGGTCAGGTCCATGGCCATGATCCATCAGGCGCTGTACGAGTTCCGGCGGCTTCGCCGAGATCGACTTCGCCGGGTTCCTCGACACCCTGGTGCCGACCCTGTTCGAGTCCTACAGCGCCGATCCGAGCCGGATCACGCTCGCGATCGATGCGACCGGCGTCCAGTTGCCGATCAAGATGGCGACCCCTTGCGGCCTGCTGGTCAACGAGCTGATCGCGAACGCCCTCAAGCACGCGTTTCCGGACGGCCGGGCGGGCGAGATCCGGGTCGAGCTCGCCAAGGAGGCCGACCAGGTGAGGCTCTCGGTGAGCGACGACGGCGTCGGCCTGCCCGAGGGCACGGATCCGGAGCAGACCGGGACGCTCGGGTTGCAGCTGATCGGGCTGCTCGTCGAGCAGCTGGGCGCGACCATGACGGTCGAGCGCGCGCAGCCGACGCGGTTCACCCTGCGCTTTTCCGCTCAACAATAGAAGAGGCCAGGCATGGCAGACGACCGGTCGAGCGTACGACCGGTCGGGCGGATCGGAGGCGTCTCGCCCGGGTCCGGCCGATCGGCCGGACCCGCCGGCCCGGCCGCGGCCGCAGGGGTCGGCCGCTGGCTGGCATCGGCTCGTGGTCTTCGTCCTCGACGAGCAGCGCTTCGGGCTCCGTCTGTCTGACGCGGTCGAGCAGGTGGTCCGGCCGGTCGCGATCATGCCGTTGCCCACGGCGCCCGACATCGTCCGGGGCGTCATCGACCTGCGCGGGCGGATCGTGCCGGTGGTCGACGTCCGCAAGCGGTTTCACCTGCCCGACCGGAGCCGGAGGCTCGCCGATCACCTGATCGTCGCGCACACGGCGCGGCAACCGGTGGCGCTCCTCGTGGATGCGGTCGAGGGCGTCGTCGAAAGCGGGCATGCGGCGGTGACGCCGGCCGCGGACCTCCTCCCGGGGGCGGTCTATGTCGAGGGTGTGGTCAAGCTGGAGGAGGGGCGACCACGCGATCGTCGCAGCGTGGCATTCTCGGGCGACGGTGGGCGGCAGGCCGTGCGGCCGCGGCTTCGGCGATCCGGCCGAATGCATCCGCTGGCTGCTGTCGGCCGAGTTAAACCGCGGGCAGATCGAGGCGCACGCCAGCCATCTGACGATCGGCGAGACCTATTTCCTGCGCGAACCGCAGAGCTTCGAGGCGGCGGCACGATCACCCTCGACCCGCGCCCGGATGTCGGGACCACGTTCCGCCTCGTGCTGCCGATCACGCTCGCCTCCTTTCGCGGGGTCGTGGTCGAGGTTGGCAACGCGACCTTCATTCTCCCGACATCAAGGTACTGGTGGCCGGGTACTCGCCAACGCTGCGGGACTTCCTGGTGAACATCCTGAGCGCGGACGCGGACATCCGGGTGATCGCGACTGCCGCCGACGGCCTGCATGCGGTCGAGGCGGTCCGGCGGCGCAAGCCCGACGTCGTCACGATGGACATCCACATGCCGCGGATGGATGGCCTCGAGGCGACCCGGCGGATCATGGAAGGCCATCCGGTGGCGATCGTCATTGTCAGCGGCACGGCGACCGACCATGTGGCGACCACGTTTCGCGCGGTCGAGGCGGGCGCGGTCGCCTTCGTGCCGCGACCGCTGGGCCTCGGCCATCAGGGCCACCCGGCGAGCGCCGGCGAGCTGGCGCAAATGGTCAGATTGATGGCCGAGGTCCGGGTCGTACGGCGCTGGTGCCGGCCGGAGCAGCTCGAGCGGCAGCCGGCACCGGGGATTCCGGCCAGGCCGAGCTCGCGCCTTGGAGACGGCTCGACCGGCGGCCCCGTTGCGCTGCAAACCATTCTGGCCGGGCTGCCGCCGGACTTCCCGGTGCCAGTGCTCGCCGTTCAGCACATCTCACCGGGCTTCGTGCACGGTTTCGTGGACTGGCTCGCGGCGTCGTCCGCCTTGCCGGTTCATCTCGCCGGCGGCGGCGACCATCCGCTGCCGGGGCACGTCTACATCGCTCCCGATGGCGCCCATATGGGCCTCGGCCGGTCCGGCAACATCGTCCTCGAGCGCGCCCCTGCCGAGCATGGTCAGCGGCCGGCGGTCGCCTATCTGTTTCGGTCACTGGCCGAGACGCTCGGCGCCAACGTCGTCGGCGTCCTGCTCTCCGGCATGGGCGCGGATGGCGCGGTCGAGCTCAGGCAGCTCAAGGACGGCGGCGCGATCACCATCGCCCAGAACAAGGAAAGCTCGGTCGTGCACGGCATGCCGGGGGTCGCGATCGCGCTCGAGGGGCAACCCACGTGCTGGCCCCGGACGAGATCGCCGCGACGCTGCTGCAGCTGGTCCCGACGCCAGGGTCCAGCCCGCTGCCCTCGTCGCCGACGGCTCTCCAGGCGATCTGCGTGGCCTCGCCGGCGCTGGCTGCACCACGCTCGCGCTGATCGTCAGGACGCCGCGCGAGCGGGACCGCCCATGCCTGCGGGCGACCGCACCCTGGAGGCACCCGGGAGCAGCAGTGCCACCAGGGCGACCAGCGCCGCCGCACCGGCGAGCACGACGAAGAAGCTGCCGAAGCCGCCGGTCCGTTCGTGCAGCACCGCGATCATCGGCACCACGATCGCGCTGACGCCGAGCGAGAGCACGTATTGCAGGGCGAAGATCCGCGACTGCCAGTGACTAGGCGTGTATTGGCCGACCAGCCAGGCCGTGATCGGGATCTCGCCGAACACCAGCAGCATCAGGGCGGCCGCCAGCAGCAACATGCCGAACCCCGAGAGCTGGACCGCGAGCAGGAGCAGGACAGTTTGCGGCGCCACGATCAGCGGTAGGATCAGGCGGGCGCCATAGCGATCGAGCAGGCGGCCGACCGCGATCTGGGCGAAGGCCGCGAGCGTGAACACCGCGGCCACCAGGACGCCGATCGTGCCGATGTCGCCGACCAGGTCCGCGAGCCGCTCCTGGAAGATCTTGGGCAGCGCAATCGTCGTGCCATGGAAGATGATGCCTCCGAACAGGGCGCTGACGCCGACCACCACGAACACCCGGATCAGCGCGCCCCGCGCTGCCGGCACCGTTTTGGCAGCGGGGCGCGTGGCGAGGTCGCCGGTCATCTGCGGCGCGATGGCGCGGGCGAACAGGATGCCGGTTGCGACCGCGATCAGGCCCGGGAGGATGAAGGCCGCGCGCCAGCCCAGCCACTCGGTGATCAGGCCGGTGATCAGCGCGGCGCCGGCGACCCCCAGATTGCCGAACACGCCGTTGACGCCGAGCGACTGGCCGGTCGCCTTGGCGTTCTGGATCACCAGTGCTGTGCCGACCGGGTGGTAGATCGACGCGAACAGGCCGAGCAGGCCGAGGCCGATCGCGAGCGTGACCGGGCCCGCCGCGAGGCCGGTCAGAACCGAGGAAAACCCGATCCCGATGAAGAAGACCGACATCAGATGGCCGCGACTCCAGCGGTCGCCGAGCCAGCCGGCCGGCAGCGTGCCGAGGCCGAAGGTGACGAAGGCCGCGGTCCCGAACGCCAGCGCCTCGCCGTACGACATGCCCCAGGCCGGCGCGAGTGCCAGCACCGCGGTTGGGAAGATCAGGAGAAAAAAGTGGTCGTACGCGTGCGCGAGGTTCAGGAACCAGAGCGCCCGGCTCATCGGTTTTTCCCCAGGAAGTGGGTCCGCGATTGAATCTAACAGAGCGCACGCTTACGCTCTCGCGACATGAGGCCATTTGGTATCGACGAACGGTCAGAATCGCTAACGGCCACGGTCCGCTCGCTCGCGACTGACTACACCAAGGGCCATCTGATCCAGCCGCACCACCACGACTGGGCGCAGCTGATTTACGCCCGCGCCGGCGTGATGACCGTGGTGACCGTGGCCGGCGCCTGGGTGGTGCCGCCGCAGCGGGCGGTCTGGATGCCGGCCGGCATGGAGCACGCGATCCGCTGCGCGACCCGGCTCGAGATGCGCACGCTCTACGTCGACACGCAGGCGCGCGACGGGCTGCCCGTCGCCTGTGGCGTCGTCAACGTCTCGCCGCTGCTGCGCGAGCTGGTCCTGGCGGGCGTCGAGGCGCCGGGCGATGGCCCGCGGCGGGCGCTGCTCGTCGGGCTGCTGCTCGAGGAGATCCGGGCGGCGGCGCTGGCGCCCTTGCACCTGCCCGAGCCCGAGGACCCGCGCCTGAAACGGATCACGGCAGCACTCGGCGCCGACCCCGGCGATCCGCGCACGCTCGCGGCCTGGGGCAAGGAGGTCGGCGCCAGCGTGCGAACCCTGAGCCGCCGCTTCCTCGCCGAGACCGGCATGACCTTCCGCCAGTGGCAGCGCCAGGCGCGGCTGTTGGCCGCCCTGGTGCGCCTCGCCCAGCGCGAGCCCGTGACGTCCGTAGCGCTCGATCTCGGCTACGACAGCCCGAGCGCCTTCATCCACGCCTTCCGGCGCGCGCTGGGCACCACGCCCGGCCAGTATTTCGAGCGCGACGGCGCCTGAGGTCACCCACCCGGCGCGGCAACCGGTTTGAGCTGCACGATCACCTCGTCGGTCAGCAGATCGCCGTCCCAATAAGCGATGATCGCTTCGCGGTTCAGCTCGACGCACTGGCGCAGGAGATCGAGATCGCCACGGTCGAGTTCGGGCCCGGCTACGATCTCGACCGTCGGGCGCACCGAGACGGATGCCGTCCGGTCCGGCCGGGCCCGACGGCCGTGCACCAAGGAGACCTTCACGCGAGCGTCGTGCCGGGCACGCCCGCGCTCCGAGATCCAGGCGATCATCGGCAGCCCGGTCAGCGCCAGCGACAGGTTGGCCATCTCGAAGAGATCGTCCCTCTCGTCGGCGACTGGCTTGGCGGCACGCATGAGTTCCTCTGACATGCCTCGTGACTTAGCCGACCGGCTGGGTGCGGGCGAATTCGAAATAGAGGTCGCGGGCGCGTTGGTAGACGTGGCCGGTCTGGTAGTGGCGGTCCTCGACCTTGGTGATCGGCAGCACCTTGCCGAAGTTGCCGGTGGAGAAAACCTCGTCGGCGTCCAGGATGTCCTGGCGGGTGAGCGTGGTCTCCTGGACCTCGGTGCCGGCGTCGCGCAGCAGCTGGGCGACCCGCCGCCGCGTGATGCCGGCGAGGAAGGTGCCGTTGCTCGCAGGGGTCATGGCGATGCCGTCCCTGGCGATCCAGAGATTGGCGGTCGCGAGCTCGGCGACGTTGGCCGAGGCGTCGAGCGTGATGCCGTTGTCGAAGCCGCGGCCGGTCGCCTCGACCAAAGCGCGCTGCATGTTCGGATAGAGGCAGCCCGCCTTGGCGTCGGTCGGGGCGGCATCGCGCGCCGGCCGCCGGTAGCTCGAGAAGCAGACGCTCATGCCCCCGGGCTCGGGCATCGGCGAGGCGTAGACCGCGAGCGCGAACTCGGTCGAGGCCGCCTCGGGCACAACGAAGCCGCGCATGGCATAGAACATCGGCCGGACGTAGACCGGCACGTCCCGCGGCAGCCGGCGCACCGCCTGGCGGCAGAGGTCCTCGACCTCGCCTGCGGCGAGGGTCGGCTCGAGCAGCATCTTGCGGGTCGAAATCGATCAGGCGCGCGCAATGCCGGTCGAGATCCGGGGCCAGGCCGTCGAAGGCGCGGGCGCCATCGAAGGCGAGCGTCGACATCCACATGGCGTGGTCCATCGGACCGAGCAGCTTCGGCTGCTGATCCTCGTACCACCTGCCGTCGTGCCAGAAGATCGCCGCCGCCATCTGCCGCCTCCGCTCGCCTGAACGCCCTGCTTAGCAGCTCCCGCCCGCACCAGGAAGCCCGCCTCGCGGCCGCCTCGGCAAGCCTACTTGGGCAGGCCGTCGATCACGTAGAGCGCCTTCAGGAGATCGCTCTCGTTGGCGTTCGCGCCGAAGGCGTGGGTGAAGATCTGGTGGATCTGGCCGGAGCGATAGAGCGCGCTCAGCGTCCGGTCGACCAGCAGCCGGAACGCGTGGTCGCCCGGAGCCAGCGCGAGCGCGTAGGGCTCGAAGGTGAAGAAGCGCTCCGACACCCGCAAGCCCTTGGTGTGGCTCCTGGCGGCCAGGAACACGAGGATCGCGCGGTCGGCGAAGTAGGCTGCGATCTCACCCGCCTCGAGCCGCTGCAAGCCGTCGTCGTGGCTCTCGACGGTGACCACCTCGGCCGCGATCGAGGCCTGGTCGAGAGTATTGCGGAGCGCATCCTCGGTCGTCGTGGCGCCGCGCACCCCGATCTTCTTGCCGGCCAGGCCCTTGAGGTCCTGCGGGCTGTCGGCGCGCAGCAGCACACTCGCGCCGTCGATGAAGGTGAACAGCGAGAAGTCGACCTGCTCGCGCCGGGTCAGAGTCACCGTGGTCGCGCCGCAGAGGATGTCGATCCGCCCATCCCGGACCGCCTGGAAGCGATCCTCGGTGGTGACCGGCACATAAACCACGTTGATCTGGGCGAGGCCAAGCGCGTCCTTGACGTTGGTCGCGATGGCGCGGCAGAGGTCGACCGAGTAGCCGGCGGCCTCGCCGAGCGCGTCTTGGTAGGCGAACGGCGCCGCGTCCTCCCGGTAACCGATCGTGAAAGTGCCGCTCGAGCGCACCCGCTCGAGCGTCTGCGCCTCGGCGGCGGCGGCACCGAGCGTCACAACCGCCGCCAGGGCGGTCGCAATCAACCTTCTGACCACGATGCTTCTCCCCGGGATCCATTGGACCGATCCGGCCGCTCGACCAGTGACACCGCCGGCGCCGGTCAGCCAGCCGATAGCCGCAATCACGCCCGCCGTCCAGGCTCGTCGGGCCAGGTCGGGCGGCAACCATGTTAAGCTCTCCGGCAAAAGGCGGCTGGCGGGGTCACCCTCCGCCGGCGGCAGTTGCAGAGCGCGCCGCCTTCGGCCAGGATGGCGTGGGCAATCGAAGCAACAGGGCACCGATGATGCGCCAGGCAGAACGGCTCGGAATTCTCGTGGCCTTGGTCGCGCTCGGCCTTGCGACGCCCTTGCTCGCCGCGCCCGAGCTGTTGAAGGGCATGCGCTTTATCGACGTGATGAGCGGCAACACGGTCTCCGGCACCACCGCGTCGGGTGCCGAGTTCAACATGTATTTCGTCGACGGCGGCGACGTGACCTACGAGGATTCCTCGGGCGAGCACGATCACGGCCGCTGGCTCACGGACGCCGACGGCGACGTCTGCATCACGTGGCACGAGCGCAATCCCGAGCACCAGAACTGTTATCAAGTGACCGTCGACGGCGACCAGGTCACCTGGGCGGGCAAGGGCGGCAAGGGCGAGGCGCTGCTGCGCGGCGGCGTCGGCAGCAGCTTCCTGAAGCATCCCTGAGGGCTAAACGTCCTGCCGCCCAACCCTTCGAACCGGTTGCCCGGCGGCACGTAGGAGCGTCTGCCTGAGGCCGATTATTTCCTCAAGCGACTGGGACGGCATAGTGATTCGAACCATGTGGGCTTCGAGCTGAATGTCTTTCTCTCAGCCTGTCGCAGCGTTACTTTCCTCCTTTGGCCGGCGATGTCGGCGGCTACTCCTGGAGATTCAATGACTTCTAGACGCGCGCCAATCTCTCCAACATCGTGAATGGCAAATCGGGTATCTCTCCAGAGATGGCGGTGCGGCTCGCCAAGGCGTTCGGCGATTCGAAGACGATGATCCAAGGCGGGGCGCCGGAGCAGGTTGAGAAGATCGCAGTCATCCTCGCGCGCCTCGACGTGGCCGAGCAGATCGGAGACATGAACGGGCCTGGCCTCAGGCCGCATCGCTTGGCCGGGAATCTCAAAGGCTTCTGGTCGGTGACGGTCACCGCCAACTGGCGGGCCATCTTCCGCTTCGACGATGGCAAGGCGTATCGAGGTCGACCTCGTCGACTATCATTGAGGCAGCAACCCATGCCATGAAAAGCCCCCGCATCCCGGACGGCACATCCGGCTCGAGTATTTGGAACCGCTTGGTCTCAGCGTGACCGAGGCGGCCCGCATTCTCGGCGTTACGGCGGAGATCTGGCTGCGGCTGCAGGCGGGCTACGACCTCGCTCAAGGTGCGCCGACGCGAGGCCGAGATCAACGTCGAGCCCTACCACCCGCCAGTCGCATGAAATCAACACGGGTCGGCGATTTGATAGTTGTTTTAAGAGACGCCTGAGCCCGCGGTGGCGGAAGCTGACAATCATCGGCTGCCCTTGTATCGCGTCAATTGGCGCTTATCAAGCGGCGACTCCTGAAAGGCCTCACGTGCTTGGGTCTAAACGCGCCTGCAAGTCACCGCGCGAAGCCGAACATGCGGGGCAGCCACATGAAGGTCTCGGGGACGTAAGTCACGAACAGCAGCACGCCGAACATGATCGCGAGCAGCGGCAGCAGCGGCGGGATCAGCTCGGTCATCGAGATGCCGGCGATCCGGCAGCCGACGAACAAAGAGGTGCCGACCGGCGGCGTGATCAGGCCGAAGGTCAGGTTGACGACGACGATGATGCCGAGGTGGATCAGATCCATGTCGAGCTGGTGCGCGATCGGCAACAGGATCGGCACCATCATGATCAGGGCCGGCGTCAGATCGACGAACAGGCCGATCACCAGCAGCACGATGTTGATGACCAGGAGCAAAAGATAGCGGTTGTGGATCACCGCGAACAGGTGATTGGCCAGCCACTGCGGCACGTCCTCGTAAGTCATGATGAACGAGAAGACCGAGGTCGTGGCGATCAGGAACAAGACGACCGCGTTGGTCAGGCAGCACTCCCACAGGACCCCCGGCAGATCGGCGACCTTGATCTCCTTGTAGATCACCACGGTCAGGAACAGCGCGTAGACCGTGCCGACCGCGCCCGCCTCGGTCGCGGTGAAGATGCCGCTGATGATGCCGCCCAGGATGATCACGAGCGTCATCATGCCGGCCAGGCCGTCGACCACGCGCAGCAGCTTGTCGCGCCCGGACATCGCCGGCACCGGCTGGTGGTGGTGGCGCCGGCCGTGGACGTAGCAGGCGATCAGGAGGCCGACGCCGATCAAGACGCCCGGCACGACGCCTGCAAGGAACAGGCCGGCGACCGACACCGAGCCCACCACATAGGCGTAGAGGATCATCGGGATCGAGGGCGGGATGATCGGGCCCATCGTCGCCGAGGTCAGGACCACGGCGGTCGCGTAGCGCTTGGTGTAGCCTGCCTTCTCCATGGCCGGGATCAGGGTCGCGCCGATCGAGGACACTTCGGCCACCGCCGAGCCCGAGACGCCGCCGAACAGCATCGAGGACAAGACGGTGATCTGGGCGAGCCCGCCCGGCAGGCGGCCGACCACGACCTCGGACAGGCGCACGAGGCGCATCGCGACGCCGCCTTTGGCCATCAGAACCCCGGTAAATACGAAAAAAATCACCGCCAGCAGCGGGAACGAGTTGATCCCGACCAGCATGCGCTGGACGATCGTGACGTTGTCGATCACGAAGATGTTGATCGCGGCGGCGGCCGAGGCGATCCCGATCGCGAACGCGATCGGCATGCCGATCAGCAGCAGGACCGCGAACACGCCGAACAGGATCAGGATGGTCATCCGGCGGGCATCCGGGGGGCAGGCATCCGGGGGCCAGACATCCAGGCAGCGGGCATCCGGGGGACGGGCATCCGGTCAGCCGCCGCTCAGGCGGCCGAGTGGCTCGGATCGTGCTCCAGCGCGCGCTCGTGGTGGCACCAGACGTTGAGCTGGTCGCGCAGGCTGTAGAGCATCATCAAGGCACCCGAGACCGGCAGCGCGGTGTAGTACCAGACGTTGGTGAACGGGATCGATTCCATGAAGTCGCTGCCGAACGCCTCGACGAAGCGGACGCCGTAGAGCAGCATGATCCAGCCGAAGCCGAAGATCGCGGCGTTGATCAGCAGCTGGACCAGACGGCGCAGCGGCGCAGGAAAGCGCTTCAGGAGATAGTCGAACGCGATGTGGTCGCGCAGATCGACGCAGGCGGCCGCCCCCAGGAACGACACCCAGATCAGGAGATAGCGCGGCACCTCCTCGGACCAGGACAGAACGAAGCTGAAGCCGTAGCGGGTGACCACGGTCACGATGATGATCGCGAAGATCGCCGCCGCCTGGAGGAGGATGACGACGCGCACGAACGCCGCGATGGCGTCGACGATGCGGTTGAAGGCGGTCATGGCAGCCTCATGGCAGCCTGCCCGGACGCGGCGCGGGCCGACCCGGGCGGGCCGGCCCGCGGACGTCGCGCAACGCCGTCGGGATCAGTAGTTCTTGCCCGAACTCGAGGATGTAATTGACCTCGTCGACCACGTCGAGGCGCTGGGCCTCGCTCTGGACCAGGTCGTGGACGGCGTCGATGAACGGCTGCTTGTCGACGTCGATGATCTCGGTGAAGCGCTCCTTGAGCGCGGTGCGCGCGTCCTGCTCGGCCATCGCCCAGGCGCCGCGCATGTAGGCCTCGGCCTCCTTGCCCGCCTGCTTGACCGCCTGCTGCTGCTCCGGCGAGAGCTTGTCGTAGACCGCCTTCGACATCAGCAGCATGTCGGGGATGCGGGCGTGCTCGTCGAGCGTGTAGTATTTGCTGACCTCGTAGAACTTCATGGCCAGGATCGAGGGATCGTTGTTCTCGGCGCCGTCGACCACGCCGGTCTGGAGCGCGTTGTAGAGCTCGCCCCAGGCGATCGGCACGCCGGTGCCGCCCATCGCCTCGATCGTCTTGACCTGGACCGGTGAGGCCATGACCCGGATCTTCTTGCCGGCGACGTCGCTGACCGAGCGGATCGGCTCGTCGCTGAAGAAGTTGCGTGAGCCCGAGTTCGATGAAGCCGAGGACGACGATGCCCTTGTCCTCGAGCGGCTTGACGAACGCCTGCGCCCGGTCGGAGTTCAGATAGGCCCAGTAGTGGTCGGCGCTCTTGAACAGATAGGGCAGCGAGAACATGTCCATCTGCGGCATGACCTGCGACAGGTTCGAGGCCGAGACGGTGGCGAAGGCGATCGTGCCGTTGCGCAGGCTCTGCACGCTCTCGACCGCGTCGCCGAGGCCACGGGCGTCGTAGACCTCGATCTGGATGTCGCCGCCGGTCAGCTCGCCGACCCGCTCGGCGAAGAACTTGTGGGTCATCGAGACCGGATGCTCGGGCGGTTGCACGCCGTTCAGCTTGAGATCGATCGCCGCCCTGGCCGGCGCCGCCGTACCCAGCATGCCGATGCCCGCGACCACCGCCAGCGCGCCAGCCACCGACGTTCGCATCCATCGATTCATTTTCTAAGCCTCCTGATCTTGGTTTGGTTGCTCCGGAGCGACCCCTGCGCTCAGCTGGGACAACCCTAGGCGACGATCCCAGCCTTGGCAATCTGGCGCCGCGCCGCTGGACAGGGGGCGTTGCAGCCCCTAGGTTGCGGTAGTTACATTGTGAGCCCCACCGACGGAGACTCCGGCATGGACGTGGATCTCGTGCGCATCGGCAACTCGCGGGGCATCCGCATCCCCAAGCCGATCATCGAGCAGTGCGGCTTCCGCGACCGGGTCAGTTTCGAGGTCGAGGGCGACCGTCTGATCATCGGCCCGGCCGCGGTGCCCCGGTCGGGTTGGGCTGAGGCCTTCGCCCTGATGGCGGCGGCCGGCGACGATCGCCTGCTTCTGGCGGACGATCTCGGCGGCGGCGCCGAGTGGCGGTGGTAGAGACGCCGCAGCGCTACGAGATCTGGCTGGTCGCCCTCGACCCGCCCCCCGGCGCCGCCATCAGCGAGCCGCGGCCGGCCGTGATCGTCTCACCCGACGAGATGAACCGCCACATCCGGTCGGTGATCGTGGCCCCGATGACGACCGCGGCGCAGAGCTATCCGACCCGCGTGATGGTGCGTTTCGAGGGTAAGGACGGCCAGATCGCTCTCGAGCAGGTCCGGACCATCGACAAGGCGCGCCTGGTGCGGCGCGCCGGAGTGTTGCCGAAGCGCACCGCCCGACAGGTCGCGGCCGTGCTGGTCGAGATGTTCGCCTACGACTGAGCGGCGCGCTCGCGCCTACCGATGCCGCCAGTCGTCGGGGTCGTCGGCGTTGGCCGGCGACAGCCCGAGAATGTCGCCCTCGGTCGTGACCCCGAGACCGAGTGCTGTGCGGTTGGCGTAGGCGAAATAGGCGATCACCTGGTTCGCCTCGAGGATCTGGCCATCGCCGAGACCGGCCGCGCGCAAGGTCTCGACGTCCGCCTCGCCAAGCGCCGCGGGCTCGTTGGTCAGGCGCTCGGCGTAGCGCATCAGGGCGAGCTCCCGGCCATCGAACGCCCGCTCCGGCGCATCGGCCTCGAGGGCCGCCCGGATCGCGGCCGCCCGATTCTGGTCCCGCAACCGGCGGGCGAGCCCCGCGAAATGATGCTCGACGCAATAGGCGCAGCCATTGAGCAGGCTGACGTAGACCCCGAGCGCCTCGAGCAGCCAGCTCTCGAGCGTATTGCCAGGGTTGTGGAGGACACTCTTGTAGAGCGCCATGTGGCCGGCCATCGAATGCGGCCGCAGGCTGTGGGCGCGCATGATGTTGTCGATCCGGCCGTCCGGGCCCTTGATCCGGTCGTAGAGCTCGAGGAGCCGGCCGCGCGCGCCCTCGTAGGGGACGGTCTCGATCCACGTCATCGCGAGCACTCCGGCCAGCGCCGTGCTCAGACCTCCTTGGGCATCGTCGTCGACATCGACGACCGCTTCTCGAACTCCTCGAACCAGGCAGCGAGCTTGGGCCGGCCGGCCCGCCAGTCGTCGGCGGCGTAGCGGAAATCGAGCCAGCCGAGCGCACAGCCGATGGCCAGCGTGCCGATGTCGACGGTGGCGCCGAAGCTTCCGGCCTCGCCCTCGAGGGCATCGAGCGCACGGCCGATCTTGGCCTTCTGACCCTCGATCCAGTCCGGCCACCGCCGCTCCTCGGGCCGCAGCAAGGTCTCGTAGCGGACAAGGATGCCAGCATCGAGGATACCGTCGGCCTCCGCCTGTCTGCGCAGGGCGACCCAGCGCGCCGGCCCCGCCGCGGGGAACATCTTCGGACCGCCGTGCAGGCTGTCGAGGTATTCGCAGACCACCCGCGAATCGAACAGCACGAGGCCATCGTCGGTCACCAGGCAGGGGACCTTGCCGAGCGGATTGTCCCGGTTGACCTCGGCGACCGGCGCGACCGGGCTCACCTTGCGCGCGGTCAGCTCGAGCTTTTTCTCCTGCCCGGTCTCGATCGCCACCGCCATGACCTTGCGCACATAGGGCGACGCATAAGAGTAGTGCAGTCGCAACGCTGTCCCTCCCCCCGGTCGGGCCATTTCTGACGCGCCGATCATTCACCGAAGGACGCGTCGTCGCAAGCCCGGCCCGCGGATGTCGACCGGGGCCACGCCGGTGCGCTTGTCTTCCGCCGGAAGACGTCGGCTTGAGTGTGCGGCCGGGAGGCAATCTTCAGCCGAAGGCTTCGTTCTCAAGCGGGTAGCGTGAGAGGACTTCGGCGCCGGAGGGCGTGATCAGGAGCTGCTGCTCGAGCTTGACGCCGTCCGGGCCGCCCGGTTCGCCGACATAGCTCTCGAGGCAAATGGTCATGCCGGCCTGGAGGACGTCGTCGTAGCCGCTCGCCCCGGCGTCCTCGGGGTAGTAGACCGCCGGGTACTCGTCGCTCAGACCGACGCCGTGGGCGACCACCGAGTAGCGGTTGGCGCGGAAGCGCTCCGGCAATTCGAAGGATTTCTCCGACAGCTCGCGCAGGCCAAGGCCGGGGCGGATGAGGTCCAGATTGTGGGCGATCTGCTCGCGCGCGAGGCGGTAGAGATCGCGCTGGGCGACGCTCGCCCGGCCTTCGCCGCAGAGCCACGTCCGGGAAACATCGGCGCAGTAGCCGTAGGGGCCGATCAGGTCGGTGTCGAAGGCGACCAGGTCGCCCGCCTCGACCACCCGGCTGCTGCACTCCTGGAACCAGGGGTTGGTGCGCGGGCCGGATGCCAGCAGGCGGGTCTCGATCCACTCGCCGCCGCGGGCGACGTTCTCGGCATGCAGATGCGCCCAGAGCCGTTGCTCGGTGATGCCCGGCTGCAGATGCTGCTGCATCACCCGCATCGCCGCCTCGCAGGTCGCGATCGCGCAGCGCATGGCCTTGACCTCGTCCGCCGTCTTGAGGGCGCGCGCGAGTTCCATGACCTCCTGGCCGTCGTGCAGCTCGAGCCCGAGCGCCTCGAGGGCGAGCGTGCCCGCCCGGTCGGCCTTGTCGACCGCGAGCCGGCGGTTGCCGCCGCCATGCGCCCGCACCAGATCGGCGATCTCGGCCGCCCAGAGCCTCGCATGCTCGGTCACCCGCGTGCCGCTGTTAAAAAAATACCAGGCGCGCGCCGGCCGGACCTCGTCGACCAGATCGAGGGGATCGGAGAGATGGGCGCAGCCGTGGAAGTCGAAGACGATCACCGGCCCTTCGGTCGCGACGAAGGCGTAGCGGACCGGGTTGTGCAGGCACCAGATCTGCATGTTGGCGCTGTCGGTGGCGTAGCGGATATTGATCGGATCGCTGACCACGATGCCGGCATAGTCGCGCCTGGCGAGCTCGGCCCGCAGCCGGGCGAGGCGGCCCGCCCGGAGCGCCTGCAGGTCGGGTAGCTCGAACCCCAGCGCCTGCCACTCGGCAAGCGCGAGCTCACCGGGTCCGAGGTCGCCGAACGACCCGAGGCCCGCCCGCCTGGCGGCGGCATCGACGATCTTGGAGCGATAGCGCGGCCGCGTCATGGGACCTCCAGGCCAACCTCGGCACGCCACCATGGGGCCGCCGGGACTTTGCGCTGATAGGCCAGGCAACCGTGGCACGACAAGGGGATCGACCGACATTGACGATTTGTTGATCCGAGTCGCTGTTGTAAGAAGGGTTCGGCATGCAGGAGGCAAGAGCGCAGATGGCGAAGACGATTGGCATCCTGACCGCGGGCGGCGACAGCCCGGGGCTGAACGCGGCGATCCGCGGGGTCGGCAAGGCGGCGCTCGGCGCCTACGGCATGCACGTGGTCGGCTTCCGCGACGGCTTTCGCGGCCTGATGGAGAACCGGACCACGACGCTGACCCGCTCCGAGCTGTCCGGCATCCTGACCATCGGCGGCACCATCCTCGGCACCTCGCGCGACAAGCCGAAGAGCATGCCGATCGGCGGCAAGACCATGGACATGACCGACGTCATCGTCGAGACCTACCGTAAGCACCACCTCGACGGCCTGGTCTGCCTCGGCGGCGGCGGCACCGCCCGCAACGCGTTCGGGCTCCTGCAGAAGGGCCTGAACGTCATCACCCTGCCCAAGACCATCGACAACGACGTCGCGCTGACCGACGTCAGCTTCGGCTTCGACACCGCCCTCGGGATCGCGACCGATGCGATCGACCGGCTGCACAGCACCGCCCATAGCCACCACCGGATCGTCGTG
Source organism: uncultured Alphaproteobacteria bacterium (assembly GCA_963757395.1). Lineage (GTDB taxonomy): Bacteria > Pseudomonadota > Alphaproteobacteria > Geminicoccales > Geminicoccaceae > DATAOG01. The sequence goes on along the minus strand of CAVWRK010000010.1, from coordinate 121,649 downwards.
GTCGAGGTCATGGGCCACAACGCCGGCTGGCTGGCGCTCGGCGCCGGGATCGCGGGCGGCGCCGACGTGATCCTGATCCCCGAGATCCCCTATGACGTCGAGGTGATCGCCGAGGCGATCCGGCAGCGCAGCCGGACCGGCAGCCGCTTCAGCATCGTCGCGGTCTCCGAGGGCGCCATGCCCAGGGAGCACGCCCAGGCCCTGCAGAAAGCCGAGACCTTCCTCGCCAAGGTCAAAGGCAAGGCCAAGGACAAGCGCGCCGCCACCCGCAAGACCAGGGCCAAGACCACGGTCGCCGAGATCAAGGCCCAGCTTGGCAGCCGCACGCTCGAGCTGGCGCAGCAGCTGGAGAGCCTGACCGGCCTCGAGGGCCGGATCACGATCCTCGGTCATCTGCAGCGGGGCGGCACGCCCTCGGCCGCCGACCGCCTGCTCGCGACCCGGCTCGGGACCGCCTGCGCGGCGCTGGTCAACGAGGGCGTGTTCGGGGTCATGGTCGCGGCCCGCGGCGACGGTGCCGAGCCGGTCCCGCTCGCCGAGGTCGTCGAAAAACGCAAGTCCGTGCCGCTCGACCACCCCTGGCTCCGCTGCGCCCGCGACATCGGCGTCTGCCTCGGCGACCCCTGAGACCGAGGTTTGCTCAAGGGCCTTCGCCTGGATGGGCGGCGCGCTCGCGCGCCAGCAAGTCGGGCCGGAAGCTGGCCAGTAGTTGCGGCAACTGGCCGGACTCCGGCCCGACCGTAACCTGATACCCTCTCTCGCGATACTCTCGCGCTAGCTCCTGTGCGCGCTGCGCTGCCGCCCCAAGTGTCGACGTCTGCATTGCGCTAGGCCCCCCTGGTGGTGGGTCAAGACCTGGAGGCACAGTGGCCATCAACGTGGGTCCTGAGGTCGCGACCGTGATGCCCACTTGGATCGCCCCGGGGACCGGCGGCGCACCGGCAGGCCAGCGTGACATGGCCCTCCGTCTGAGCTCGTCAACCCAAGCCTGACGCCGGGCCCGCCGGCGGGTCTGCTGGGAGACCGGCGGGCCTTCGACGACGAACTCAAACGGCAGCATGTAGCCGAGCCGCGGGCCTCGTCACCGGCCCCGGTCCTTGCGCCAGACCTCGTAGCGCGCGCGGGTCGCGTCGTCCGGCGGGTAGAGGCCGAAGATGCCCTTGCCGGCCTTGACCTCCTCGAGGATCCAGGCCTCGACCTGCTCCTGGGCGGCGGCGTCGCGTGCAACCTCGTCGGCCAGGTGCCGGGGAATCACCACCACCCCCTCGCCGTCGCCGACCAGGACGTCGCCGGGAAACACCGGCACCTCGCCGCAGCCGACCGGCTGCTGCAGGTCGACCGCGTGGTGATAGGCAAAGCTCGCCGGCGCCGCCGCGCCCGCGGCGTAGACCGGCCAGGCGAGCGGCGTGATCTGGGGCGTGTCCCGGATCGCCCCGTCGGTCACCACGCCCGCGACCCCGCGCTGGATCAGCCGGGCGATCAGGATGTCGCCGAGCGAGCCGCCGCCCGCCTTGCCGCGGCAGTCGATCACCAGGACCGCCCCGGCCGGACACTCCTCGATCGCGCGCCGCTGCGGATGGTCGCGGCCGGTAAACATGCCCGGGTGATCCAGGTCCTCGCGCGCCGGGATCATGCGCAACGTATACGCCTCGCCGATCAGCATCGGCGCCTCGGGCGTGATCCGATGCACGCCCTGGATGAAGGTGTTGCGCAGCCCCCGCTTGAACAGTTGCGTGGTCAGCGTCGCGGTCGTGGTCGCACGCAAAAGCCGCTTGGTTTCCTCCGACAATCCGGCCATGGTTCCCCTCTGTCTCTCGTTGCCTCGGGCAGGCAATCATGCCCGCGGCCCAGCAGCAAGCGGAAGTCGACGGACGGAATCATGCAGATGTCGGGCGAGTTCGTGAAGTTTGCGGCCGCGCTGTTCGCGATCCTGAACCCGATCGGGAACACCGCGATCTTCCTCTCGGTGACCTCCGAGCGCAGCGGCGCCGAGCGCCAGAGAATCGCGCTGATGACCTCGGTGGCGGTGCTGATCACGCTGCTGGTCACGGCGGCCATCGGCCAGCAGATCCTCGATTTGTTCGGCATCTCGGTCGGCTCGTTTCGGGTCGCGGGCGGAATCATCATCCTGCTGCTCGCGCTCTCGATGCTGCACGCCCGGCCAAGCGGGGTGCATCATTCGCCGGAGGAGGAAGCGCATGGCAAGGAGAAGGACAACCCGGCGATCTTCCCGCTGGCCATACCGGTGATCGCGGGGCCCGGCGCGATGGCCACCGTGATCATCAACAGCCAGCACGCGCATGGGGTCGGCGGCGCGGTCATGGTTGGCGCCGTGATCGTCTTCCTGTGCGTCGTCCTCGTGCTCGTGCTGGGCGCGGCCAATCGGCTCTCGAGCCTGCTCGGGCCGACCGGAATGAACGTCTTGACCCGTCTGATGGGCATGATCCTCGCGGCCATCGCCGTCGAGATGGTGGCGGACGGCCTCAGCCAGCTGTTCCCACAGCTGCGACCCGCCGGGGCGTAGGAGCCAAACATGTCGCGTTCGCGGTCCCGAGCGTGAGGCGTTTCCCGGTCGCTCGATCCCAGACGGCATGATTGTCCGCGCCACGCGGCTCACCGCCGAGGACCGGGTCCCCGAGGTGAGGATGTTCCATGAAGATCACCGCGCTCGAGACCGTCCAGCTCGCCGAGTTCAGCAACCTGGTCTGGGTCGAGCTGCAGACCGATGCGGGCCTCACGGGCCTCGGCGAGACCTTTCGCAATCCGGAAGCGACGGTCGCCTACCTGCACGAGACCTGCGCGCCCTACCTTTTGGGCAAGGACCCGCTCCAGATCGAGCGTCACGCCAAGGCGCTGATGTCGGAGGTCGGCAACCATTTTTCCGGTTTTCCCAGTCGCAGCGTCGAGGTGCGCGGCAATTCCGCGGTCGATCTCGCTCTCTGGGACCTGTTCGGTAAGGCCGCCGGTCTGCCGCTCCATCAGCTGCTCGGCGGCCTCAGCCGGGACAAGATCCGGATCTACAACACCTGTGCCAGCGCCGCTTACAACCGGGTCGCGCGCGGCGATTACAACACGCTGCTGGTGCGCCCCGACGACGCCGGCGGCAGCGCCGATCCGCTGGACGATCTCGCCGCCCAGCACCAGCGCCCGGCCGAGCTCGCGCACTCCCTGCTCGAGGACGGTATCGGGGCGATGAAGATCTGGCCGTTCGATGCCTATGCCCTGCCGACCGGCGGCCAGCACATCGAGGCTGCGGATCTTGCCCGCGCGCGCGGGTTGATCGAGGCGATCCGCAAGGCGGTCGGCGATCGGATCGACATCATGCTCGAGTACCACGGCCTCTGGCAGCTGCCGGCGGCGCTCCAGATCGCGGACGCGCTCGACGGGCTCGGGGTCTACTGGCACGAGGACCCGATCGCGATGCACCAGCTCGACGACCTCGCCCGCTACAAGGCCCGGGTCCGCGGCCGAGTTGCCGGCAGCGAGAACCTCGGCACCAAGACCTGGTTCCGGGAAGCCCTGACCCGGGGTGCGATCGACGTCGTCCACTTCGACATGGCCTGGATCGGCGGCCTGACCGAGGGCCGCAAGGTCGCAGCGCTGGCCGAAGCCTTCGACCGGCCGATCGCCCCCCACGACTGCACCGGCCCGGTCACGCTCTGCGCTAACCTGCACCTGACGCTCGCCGCCCCGAACGCCCTGATCCTCGAGACCGTCCGCGCCTACACCCGCGGCTTTTACCGGGACCTGGTCACCACGCTGCCCCGCATCGAGCAGGGCTACGCCTACCCCCTCACCACCCCCGGCCTCGGTACCGCCCTCCTCCCCGACCTCCGCCGCCGCCCCGACGCCGCCATCCGCCGCAGCGCGCTGTAAGCCCGGACGCTCACGCCCGCCGCCGCATCAAGTGGTCAGTGGTCTTCAGGTCGAAACCGCGGCCTGCAGATCAGTCAAGAACTGGCGGAGAATGGTGTCGAGCGCATTCTTGGTCGATTGCTGAATGGCGTTCTTCATCGCGAACACGCCGCCCCAGAACACCTTGCCCCCCTGAGTCCTGCCATCGGCCTGGTAGTCGCGAGCGACCAGCGTCTGCGCGCCGCGCGTCGCCTTGATGGCGAGCGTCACATGGGCACCGAAGTCCTCAAAGCGATACTCGTCGAGACGGAAGATAATCAAGAGATCGGAGGTTGCAGCGAGATCGTATACGCGGCCGAAACTGGTGAACTGTGACTGAATTTCCGGTTCCTGCAAAGTGTCGTCGAGCATCTTGCCAAATTCGACGATCCATAGATTGCCATAACCAGCCGTTACAGCGCGAAACTCAAGATGATGATTTGTTGTTTCTGGGTCCAGAAAGTAGACCGCCGCTTGACCGATGCGTGGGAACTCAGCCGCGCCGCGGTTGTTGGCAAGATACTGCGGGTAATCGGCAGACACCTCATGTCGAATGCTGCAGCCGCCAATCGCCACCCCGAGCGCCAGCACTAGAATGGACCGCGTGATCATATCTGAGCCTCCAATTTCATGCGTTCGGTTGCCCCGCAAGGGCCGCCTAGCCGCCGCATCGGCAGCTCAGTCGGCGGCAGTCAGCCTCGCGACCGCCCGCGGCTCGGTCGCGACCCCGGCGACCTCGTCGAGCAGCCAGGCCCGGAAAGCCTGGAGCTTGGGCTGGTCGGCGCTGGTCTCGGGGACCACGAAGTAATAGGCGCATTCGCTCGGCAGCTCGAGGTCGAAGGGCTGGACCAGGACGCCCGCAGCGAGCGCCTCGTCGGCGAGCGGGCCGCGGGTGATCGCGACCCCGGTGCCGCTGATCGCCGCTTGCAGCGAGAGTGGCATCGATTCGAACTTGGGTCCGCGCTGCGGGTCGATGCCCGGGACGCCGGCCGCGCGCAGCCAGAGCCGCCAATCGTCCATGTCGTCGAGCGCGTGCAGCAGCGTGTGGCGGGCGAGATCGGCGGGCTCCCTGAGCGGCTCGGGCCCCCTGAGCAGGCGGGGGCTGCAGACCGGGGTCAGCGCGGCGTGGAACAGGCGCTCCGTGAGCAGCCCTGGCCAGTCGCCGAAGCCGTAGCGGATGCCACAGTCGACGCCCTCGCGGGCGAAGTCGATCAGGCGCGGGGTCGCCATCAGCCGGATCTCGAACTCCGGCCGCAGCGCCTGGAAGCGGCCGAGCCGGCTCGCGAGCCAGTTGGCGGCGATCGAGGGGGTGGTGCTGATCGTGAGCGTGCCGCCCAGGCAACGCTGGCGCACCCGCTCGACCCCGGCGACCAGCTCGTCGAAGGCGCGGCGCACCGAAGGTACCAGCAGCTGGCCCTCGTCGGTCAGCAGCAGGCGCCGGTTGAGCCGGCGGAACAGGCAGACCCCGAGGTCGGCCTCGAGCCCCTTGATCTGGTGACTGACCGCGGCCTGGGTGACGTGCAGCTCGTCGGCGGCCCGGGTGAAGCTCAGATGGCGCGCCGCGGCCTCGAAGGTGCGGAGCGCCGAGAGCGCCGGCAGACGGTTCACCATGACCCCGATCTCGCATGAGCCAAACTTATGCAGATCATGAACAACGATCGTTTGTCGTCAAGCCTTATTTACCCCAGATAACCTATCAGAAAATCGATCGATGAGGCGCCGGCGAGCGGGGCCTCGATCGGAGGATGGAAAGATGAACCAGGCTAATCGTATGGCAGGCTTCGGGACGCTGTTCCCGACGCTCGCGGCCCTGACCGGCCCGGCGCAGGAGTTCCTGACCTGGGAGCCCGCCTACCGGGCGCCGTCCGGGCTCAGGATCCGGGGGGGCCTCGGCCGCGGGCTGCGGGCTTTGCTGCACGCATTCGAGCAGCACCGCGAGCGGGCCCGCGTCCAACGGACTCTCGCGCGCCTCGACGACCGGCTGCTGCGCGACATCGGGCTGAGCCGGGCCGACGTCGGGCCCGAGCCGCTGCCGCCCTTCGTGGGCCTTGGGGAGATGTTGCCGCGCGATCGCGACTCCGGACACCCGCCGGCCTTCGGCTCGGTGAGGCACGGCCTCTGGCATCTGTGAGGTTGCTCGCAAGCGGCCACACACGAGTGGCCGCGAGCGCGGGCACAACTGAATGGGGGCGCCGCCATCGATCCCGGATGTGGCGCCGAGGATGGAGTGTTGACCCATGACCAGGACGGACAGCCATTCGGGCTTCGATACGCTGTTCGGGGCCCTCGCGAGCTTGACCTTGCCGGTCCAGGGCGGACTGGGCCGACCCCTGCACGGGGCCGTGACCCGGCCGCGGCAGTGGCCTGTCATCGCGCAGGCGGTCGATGTGCTGCTGACCTGGTCCGAGCGGGTCCGCCAGCGGCGTCAGCTCATGGAGTTCGACGACCACCTGCTGCGCGACATCGGCGTCACGCGCGCCGATGCGCTCGCCGAGGCCGCCAAGCCCTTCTGGCGCGCCTGAGCGGCGCTCGCCGCGGCGACGCCAAGGAGATCATCATGGCCAACCATCTCGAGCACGAGTTCCCAGCCGTCCGATGGCAGGCGGTGCCGTCGCAGGGGATCGACCGCGAGCTCGTCCGGCGCTACGTCGAGCGCGGGCACCAGCTGCGCAGCGAGGCGATCCGACGGGGCGGCCGGGCCGGGCTGCAAGCGCTGGGCCGCGCCGTCCTCAGATTTGTGGCCTTCATGCGCTGCACGAGTCTCAGTCTCGGCGGCCGGCCGGACGCCGGCGACTGCTGGCGCGGCTCGACGCGGAGCGCTTGACCGCCGGGCGGGAGTGATCTTTGCTTTCCGGACCGGTCGTCCGGATGCAGGGTGACACCGCCGATGATGCTCGAGCATCTGCGCCGCATGGCGCGCTACAATCGCTGGGCCAATCAACGCCTGTACGCGGCTTGTGCGGCGCTTTCGAGCGCCGAGTACCACAAGCCGCGGCCGGCGTTCTTCGGCTCGATCCACGGCACGCTCAACCACCTGCTGGTCGGCGACCGGGTCTGGCTCGCCCGGATCGAGGGGCGGCCGAACCCGAAAGTGCAACTGGACGACCAGCCCTGCGCCAGCCTCGAGGCTCTCGAGGTCGAGCGGGCAGCCGAGGACGAGCGCATGATCCGGCTGGTCGACGGCTATCGCGAGGACGAGCTCGACCGGACGCTGCGCTACAGCATGATCACCCGGCCCGAGGCGGCCGAGACCCCGCTGCACATTTGCTGGCTGCACCTGTTCAATCACCAGACCCACCATCGCGGCCAGGCGCACGACCAGTTGTCGCAGACCGAGGTGGCACCGCCGCCGCTCGATCTCATCTACTACCTGCGCCGGGCCGGCGAGGCGCGATGACGGGTAGGAGCCGGTGAGCGTCTGCCTGCTGTCCGACGTTGGGCTGGTCGAGGCGCGGACGGCGGCTGACGTCGAGCAGGTCCGACGGCTGTTCCGGGCCTATGCCGACTGGCTCGAGGTCGACCTCTGCTTCCAGGGGTTCGAGCAGGAGCTGGCCTCGCTGCCCGGCCGCTACGCACCGCCCGCCGGTCGTCTGCTGCTCGCGAAGTTGGGCAATGAGGCGATCGGTTGCGTCGGGCTGCGCCCGCTCGAGCCCGGGATCTGCGAGATGAAGCGGCTCTGGGTCGAGCCCGGCTTCGGCGGCCACGGCCTCGGGCGCGCGCTCGCCGAGCGGATCATCGATGACGCGCGCGCGGCCGGCTACACCAGGATGCGGCTCGACACCTTCCCGGCGCGCATGCAGGCGGCGCAGCACCTCTACCGCGCGCTCGGTTTTCACGAGATTCCGCCCTACTACCACAATCCGTTCGAGGGCGTGGTCATGCTGGAGCTCGATCTGACGCCCTGATCCCGCCTACGGCATCCCGAGGAACGCACGCAGATCGTCGGGCAGCGCGGTGCCAGTCAGCGGATTGCGCACTGTGATGCCGTCGAGCGCGGCGCCATCGCCCATGTCTTCGCTCAAGGCGACCGTGCAGCCGGCCCGGCGAGCGGTGGCCAGAAGCAAGGCGTCGAAGAGGCCGAAGGCTCCCGCCAGCATCGCGGCATACGCGTCCTCGAGCGCCTCGGTGTCGGCGGCCACGACCTGGAACGCCGTCAGCCAGTCGCGGGCCTGCGCGACCGCATCCCGCCTGGGTACCAGGCCCTTTCGCGTGACCGCATGGACGAACTCGGCCAGGGCTTGGAGCGTGAGCACGCAATGACGCTCGATCGAACGGTCGACGATGGCGAGCGCGCGAACGTGCTTGTGGCCGGCCGTACGATCCATCGCATAGACGAGGATGTTGGTGTCGAGCGTGTAACGCTCAGTCTTCGTAAAGCTCATCGCGGTTGAACTTGTAGCCGGCGAGATCCCAACCCTGACGCATGCGCTCGAGCGCACGCTCGCGCGCCGCCTGCTGCTCGGGCGTCAGCACGCGCTTGCCGGGCTCGACCGGCACGAGGCGCGCGACGGGTCTGCCGCGGCGGGTGATGACGAAGGTCTCGCCCGCCTCGACTGCGCGCACGTAGCGGGCGAACTGCTGGTTGGCCTCGCGCAACGCGACTTCTTTGTCCATGGGGCGGGCTCCGATTTGTAGCACGAAATGTAGCACGCTCGCGTGGCAGCTCAAGCCCTCATCGGAAAATGACGCCGGGCAGCCAGGTCGCAAGCGCCGGGAAGAGGGCGAGCAGGCCGAGGCCGAGGAGTTGGATGAAGACGAAGGGGATGATGCCGCGGTAGATGTCGAGGGTGGTGACGGACGGTGGTGCGACGCCGCGCAGGTAGAACAGGGCAAAGCCGAAGGGGGGTGTGAGGAAGCTGGTCTGGAGGTTGACCGCCATCATCACCCCGAGCCAGACCGGGTCGACGCCCATGCCGAGCAGCACCGGGCCCACGATCGGCACGACCACGAACACGATCTCGATGAAGTCGAGGAAGAAGCCGAGCCCGAACATCACGGCCATGACCGCGAGCATGGCACCAAACGACCCACCCGGCAGCGCCAGCAGCGCGTCCTCGACCATGCGAGCGCCGCCCAGACCGCGGAAAACCAGGGAAAAAACCGAGGCGCCGAGCAGGATCAGGAACACCATCGAGCTGATCATGGTGGTCCGGCGCATGACGTCCCGCAGCACCTCGAGGCCGAGCCGGCCACGCAGACCCGCGAGCAGGATCGCGCCGAGCGCGCCGAGTGCCGCCAATTCGGTCGGGGTCGCGATCCCGCCGAGGATCGAGCCGAGCACGGCCAGGATCAGGAATGCCGGCGGCAGCAGGGCGACCAGGACCCGGCGTGGCAGGTTTTCCGGGCGCGCGCCGGCCGCGACCAGGGCCGGGCTCAGGTCCGGACGCACCATGGCAAGGACGATCTGCCAGGTCAGGTAGAGGCCGACCAGGAGCAGGCCCGGCAGCAGGGCGCCCGCGAACAGGTCGACCACCGAGACCGGCTCGGGCGCGAAGTTGCCTTGCGCGAGCTGAGCCTCGGTGTTGGCGCCCTGCAGGATGTCGCCGAGGATCACCAGCACAATCGAGGGCGGGATGATCTGGCCGAGCGTGCCGGCGGCGCAGATCGTGCCGCAGGCGAGCCTGGGGTCGTAGCCCGCCTTGAGCATGGTCGGCAACGCCAGCAGGCCCATCGTGACGACGGTCGCGCCGACGATCCCGGTCGAGGCCGCGAGCAACATGCCGACGATCGTCACCGACAGGCCGAGCCCGCCGGGCAGGCGGCCGAACAGCAACCCCATGGTCTCGAGCAGCTGCTCCGACAGCCGCGAGCGCTCGAGCATCACGCCCATGAACACGAACAATGGCACCGCCACCAGCACCTCGTTGACCATGACCCCGAACCAGCGCGACGGCAGGCTCAAGAGCAGCTGCAGATCGAAGACGCCGAGCGCGGCGCCGAGCAGCGCGAACGCGAATGCCGTGCCGGCGAGCGAGAACGCGACCGGGAAGCCGAGCAGCAAGACGCCACAGGTGGTCGCGAACAGCGCCAGGCTCAGGAGGTCACCTGGCACGATCAGACCGCCGCCTGATCCTCACGCATGGGCGCGAACTCCGGATGGCCCCGCAGCACCAGAAAGCTGCGCCCGGCGAGTGCCAGACCCTGGGCGAGAATCAGGCCGCAGAACAACAGGATCACGGTCTTGAGCAGGAACAGCCCGGGCAGGCCGCCCGCCTCGCGCGAGGCCTCGAGCCCGAGCCAGGACCGGATGACGTAGGGGAAGCTCACGACCGAGACGAAGACGACCAGCGGCGCCAGCAGGAACAGCGATCCCAGGAGGTCGACCCAGGCCTTGAAGCGCGCGCCCGCCGGCCGGTAGAAGATGTCGACCCGGACATGGGCGTCGTGGCGGAGCGTGTAAGCGGCCCCGAGCATGAACAGGGTGCCGTGCAGCCAGACATAGGATTCCTGGAGCCAGACCCGGCCCCAGGCGAAGCCGTAGCGGGCGACGACCACGAAGCCGGCGATCACGACGATCGCGAGCGAGAGCCAGGAGACGGTCCGCCCGACCCTCTCGTTGAGCCGGTCGATCCTTTGCACCAGCGCCGCCAGCAGGTCCATGCGCGCCCGCTCCCATCGCCGTCGGACCGTCCCGGCATGGGCGACCCGGGCGCCGATCTTAGCCCACCGGCCGCGCCCGACCATGGCCGTCGGCGGCTTGGATTGCCAAATCCCGGGCCCGGGGTCTAAAAACCCGCCCTCCGAACCCCTATCTGACCCCGATGCTGCACTGCACTTTGATCCCGAATGCCGGCACCGCCGGTCCCCGGCCGTTGGCCTGGCCCGCCGGCTGGCGCGCGCCAAACCAGCTCTTGATTGAGGCGCATTTGTCGAATATCTACCAACGGGAAACTTTTCGGCAATATTCCTATGCCTCCTTGGCGGCGCGCGGCGTGATCTGTGGTTTCGGATCGCGCGGTGATCTGATGGCCGTCGGGGCGCCTGCGGCGCCGCCGAACGATGCCGGCTGAGCGCAAGCCGACGCCCATTCGCAGGGAATCCATGGGCAAGCTGAACGTCAACTCCGCGCTGATCGAGAGGCTGGCCGAGCTCCTGCAGCGGACCGGCCTGACCGAGATCGAGCTCGCCGAAGGCGACGCCAAGGTTCGGGTCGCGCGCGCGCCGCAGCCTCTGATCGCGCCGGTGGCGACACCCGCGGCGCCGCCGGCCGCCGGCAGCGGGAGCCTGGTCGCGACCACCGGGTCGCCCGCGGCCGCCGCGACCGACCGGCATCCGGGCGCCGTCCGCGCGCCGATGGTCGGCACCGTCTATCTGACCCCGGAGCCAGGAGCGCCGCCGTTCGCCGACATCGGCACCGAGGTCCGTGAGGGTCAGACCCTGCTGATCATCGAGGCGATGAAGGTCATGAACCCGATCCGGGCGGCGCGCAGCGGACGGATCGCCAACGTGCTGGTCAGCAACGGCGATCCGGTCGAGTACGGCGAGCTGCTGCTGATCATCGAGTAGGCCTGCGGCCCCGCATCCGATGTTCGACAAGATCCTGATCGCTAACCGCGGCGAGGTCGCGCTCCGGATCCTGCGCGCCTGCCGCGAGATGGGGATCGAGACGGTCGCGGTCCATTCGACCGCGGATGCCGAGGCGATGCACGTCCGGCTCGCCGATGCGAGCGTATGCATCGGGCCGCCCGCGGCCGCCGAGTCCTACCTCAACAAGGTCGCGATCCTGGCCGCCGCCGAGATCACCGGCGCCGATGCGATCCATCCAGGCTACGGCTTCCTCTCGGAGAACGCCGACTTCGCCCAGATGGTGACCGAGCACGGCTTCGCGTTCATCGGCCCCAAGGCCGAGCACATCCGGCTGATGGGCGACAAGGTCGCGGCCAAGGCGGCGATGCGCCGGCTCGGCATCCCGGTGGTGCCGGGCACCGACGGTCCGGTGACCCACGAGGTGATGGCGCGCGATGCCGCCGAGGCGATCGGCTACCCGGTGCTGATCAAGGCGGTCGCCGGCGGCGGCGGCCGCGGCATGGTGGTCGCCGAGGACGAGGCGGCGCTGCTCGACGGGCTGCGCCTCGCGCGCCGCGAGGCCGCGGCCGGCTTCGGCGACGACCGGCTCTACCTGGAGAAATATCTGGCCCGGCCGCGGCATATCGAGATCCAGATCCTGGCGGATGCCGCCGGCCGCTGCCTCCATCTCGGCGAGCGCGAATGCTCGGTCCAACGCCGACACCAGAAGGTGATCGAGGAGGCACCCTCGACCGTCCTCGACCCGGACACCCGCAACGCCTTCGGCGAGCGCGTCGCCGCGGCCTTCGAGCGCCTCGGCTATCGCGGCCTCGGGACCGCCGAGTTCCTCTACCAGGACGGCGAGTTCCACTTCATCGAGGTCAACACCCGCCTCCAGGTCGAGCATCCGGTGACCGAGTTCGTCACCGGCATCGATCTGGTGCGCGCCCAGATCCGGGTCGCCGCCGGCGAGCCGCTCGGCTTCGGCCAGGCCGAGGTGCGCTTCGAGGGCCATGCGATCGAGTGCCGGATCAATGCCGAGGACCCGGTGAGCCTTTTGCCCTCGCCCGGCACGGTCGCGACCTATCATCCCCCCGGCGGCCCGGGCGTGCGGGTCGACAGCGCGCTCTACGCCGGTGCCGTCGTGCCGCCCTACTACGACAATCTGATCGCCAAGCTGATCGTCCACGACCAGTCGCGCGGCACCTGCCTGGAGCGCCTCAGGCGCGCGCTCGCCGAATATGTGATCGTCGGCCTGCCGACCAGCATCCCCCTGCTCCAGGCGGTCGCCGACGATCCGGTGTTCGCGGAAGGCGACTATCACATCGGCTGGCTCGCGGAATTCCTCGAGGTCTGGCAGAGCCGCAGCCGCTGAGGGCGACCGCGCCCCTTGTCCGGTGCTGCCGCCGTCGCTATGCCAGGAGCATGCTTGCGCTGACGCCGGATCTGCTGCTCTGCGCCTATGCGAGCGGCCTGTTCCCGATGGCCAACGACCGGCACGATCCGACGATCCACTGGATCGAGCCCAGGCGGCGCGGGGTCCTGCCGCTCGATCGCTTCCATGAGCCGCGGAGCCTCAGAAAGCTGATCCGCCGGCAGCCGTTCGAGATCCGCGTCGACCAGGCCTTCGAGCGGGTCATCCTGGCCTGCGCCGAGCCGCGTCCGGAACGGCCGCGCACCTGGCTGAACGACGACCTGATCGAGCTCTACTGCACGCTCCACCGCCAAGGCTACGCGCACAGCATCGAGAGCTGGGCGGACGAGCGCCTGGTCGGCGGCCTGTACGGCGTGTCGCTCGGCGCCGCGTTCTTCGGCGAGAGCATGTTCTCGCGGGTGCCCGACGCCAGCAAGGTGGCACTGGTCGCCCTGGTCGAGCGCCTGCAGGCGGGCGGCTATCTGTTGCTCGACACCCAGTTCGTGACCGATCACCTGCGCCGCTTCGGCGCGATCGAGATCGCGCGCGAGAGCTACCAGCGCCAGCTGCGGCAGGCGCTCGAGACTGAGGCAGTGTTCTATTCCGACGGCGGCGCCGTGCCGTCGTCGACCCCCTGGTCGTCCTGAGGCGGCGTCTCCTGGTCGCCCTGGCCGCTGCCCGGGGCCTCGGGCGGCGGCAGCGGGTTCTGCTCGACCCCCGGGGCGCCCTCGGGCGGCGGCACGACCGGGTCCTCGCAACCGGTCACCCAGACGTCGTAGACCGGGTGCTCGAGTGCCGAGACCGCCGGGCTCGAGGCGAACATCCAGCCGCTGAACAGGTCGGTCGGCGGCGCATCCGGCTCCGAGGCCGGCGGCAGCTCGCGGATCTCGAGGAAGGCGGCGCTCTCCGGCGGCTCGGTCGGCGGCGTCTCGCGGCAGGCGCGGGCGACGATCTCGAGGGTGCCGAAATAGGTCGGGACGCCGATCGGCGCCCGCAGCGGCGAGACCCGGGCGGTGACCTTGTCGAGCCCCTGGAGCACCGCGGTCCGGTACTCGATCACCGGGCCCTCGGCCCGGGCGCTAAGGCTCGCAAGCGCCAGCGTCAGGGCCGCGGCCGCGGCCAGGCGAAGGATCACTGACTGCCCGTGCCCAGGCCGTCCGCGCCCTGGCCAGCGGGACTAGCGGGCGTCTCGCCATCGGCACCCTTCTGGCCACCGGCGCCCTGGCTGAAGATGAAATGGCCGATCAGATCCTCGAGATTGATCGAGGACTGGGTCAGGGTGACCTCGCCGCCGGGCTTCAGCATGTCGACGTCGCCGCCCGGCACCAGCGATAGATATTTGCTACCCAAAAGGCCGTTGCTGGCCACCGCCGCCGAGCTGTCGAGCGGCAAATGGATGCTGTCGGGCAGGCTGAACCGGACCTCGGCCTGGTAGGTCTCGGGGTTGAGGCTCTGATCGACCACGGTGCCGACCTTGATGCCGCTGATCCGCACGTCGGCGCCCCGCTCCAGACCGTCCACCCGGTTGAACTTCGCGGTCAGCTCGTAGCCGTCGGACTCGTTGATCTGACTGCTCCGGTAGGCAAAGGTCATGAAGCCGATCGCGACCACCAGAACGATCGCGCCAAGCAGGGTCTCGAGCAGATTACGAGTCATGGTCGGTCCCGGATCGCTCACAACGACAGCGCGCCTAACATCGTGACTTTGCCACCCTGGCGCAAGCGGATAGCTCGTGTCGCCGCGCCGCAACCCGCCAGATCAAGGGCTACGCGCCCCGGCCCGGCGTCGTTCGGGAACGCTTAGCCCGGCTCCAGGCCGAGCAGGGCGTCGGCGAAAGCCTGCGCCTCGAAGGGCCGCAGGTCGTCGACCCGCTCGCCAACCCCGAGCGCACGCACCGGCAGCCCGAACTGCTTGGCGAGCGCCACTACGACGCCGCCGCGCGCGGTGCCGTCGAGCTTGGTCACCACGAGGCCGCTGACCGGCACCATGGCGCGAAAAGTCTCGACCTGGGCGCGGGCGTTCTGGCCGGTGGTCGCGTCGAGGACCAAAAGGATCTCGTGCGGCGCCGCGGGGTCGACCTTCTTCAACACCCGGACCACCTTCGCCAGCTCGTCCATCAGCGCCTGCTTGTTATGCAGCCGGCCGGCGGTGTCGATCAGCAGCAGGTCCGCGCCCTGGGCTTGGGCCTGCTTCAGGGCATCGAAGGCGAGACCCGCAGAATCGGCGCCGGGCGGCCGCTTGATCACCTCGCAGCCGGTGCGCTCGCCCCAGATCTCGAGCTGCTCGATCGCGGCCGCCCGGAAGGTGTCGCCGGCCGCCAGCAGCACCCGCTCGCCGCCCGCCTTGAACTGATGGGCGAGCTTGCCGATCGTCGTGGTCTTGCCGGTGCCGTTGACCCCGCAGACCAGGATCACCGCGGGCCCGTGGCCGGGATCGAGCTGGAACGGCCGCGCGACCGGCTCGAGGATCGCTGCGATCGAGCCCGCGAGCGCGGTCCGCACCTCCTCGTCGGTCACCTCCTTGCCGAACCGCGTCTTGGCCAGCTCCTGGACCAGCTGGGCGGCGGTCTCGACCCCGAGGTCGGCGCCGATCAGGGCTTCCTCCAGCTCGTCCAGCGTCTCGGCATCGAGCTTGCGCTTGCGCAGGACCGCGGCGATGTTGTCGCGTAAGCGACTGGAGGAACGGCTGAGGCCCGCCCGCAACCGCTGCAACCAGCCCGCGCGCGGCGCCTCGGCGGCGACCTCTGTCGACGCCTCGGCTTCAGGCGCCGGCGCCGCGTCGGTCGGGCGCCCGAAGCGTCGCCACCAGCGATCCTTGCCCGGATCGCTCACACGACCGACTGCCCGACCAGGACGTTGTCCTCGACCCGCCGAGCGACGACGGCGACCACGCCGCCCGCCGGCGGCGCGGGGTCGGAAAAACGGAACGGCGCGAACGCCTCGGTGTGGCCGCGCCCCCCCGCCTCGACCAGGACCCGGGCCGGCCGGCCGACCTCGCCGCGCAGATAACGGCGGAGCTGACGCTCGCCCGCGGCCCGCAGGCGGGCGGCGCGCTCCTTGCGCACCGGCTTTGCGACCTGCGGCATGCGCGCGGCCGGCGTTCCTTCCCGCGCGGAGTACGGAAAAACGTGCAGATAGGTCAGATCCGCGTCCTCGATCAGCGCGAGCGTGTTCGAAAACATCGCCTCGGTCTCGGTCGGGAAGCCCGCGATCAGATCGGCGCCGAACGCGAGCCCGGGGCGCAATCGGCGCAGCTCGGCGCACAGGCGCAGGACGTCGGCGCGCGAGTGACGCCGCTTCATGCGCTTCAGGGTCAGATCGTCGCCCGCCTGGATGCTGAGATGCAGATGCGGCATCAGGCGCGGCTCGTCCGCGATCAGCAGGGCGAGGTCGGGGTCGAGCTCGGCCGGGTCGAGCGAGGACAGGCGAAGCCGGGAAAGCTCAGGCACCAGGCGCAGCAGGCGGCGGACCAGCTGGCCGAGGCTGGGCTGGCCGGGCAGGTCCTTGCCATAGGAGGTGAGGTCGACCCCGGTCAGCACCAGCTCCCGGTAGCCCGCCTCGACCAGCCGGCGCGCCTGCGCCACGACCTCGCCCGCAGCGACGCTCCGGCTCGGGCCGCGGCCGTAGGGGATGATGCAGAAGGTGCAGCGGTGGTCGCAGCCGTTCTGGACCTGGACGAAGGCGCGCGCCCGGCCGTCCAGGCCGTCGACCAGGTGGCCCGCGGTCTCGCGCACCGCCATGACGTCGTCGACGATCACGCGGGCGGGCTCGGCGCCAGGCTCCGCCAGAGCTCGCCAGAGCTCGGGGCGAAGTTTGGCGGCGTTGCCGACCACCTGGTCGACCTCGGCCATCGCGGCATAACGCTCGGGCTGGATCTGGGCGCTGCAGCCGGTGACCAGGATGCGCGCGCCGGGCCGCTCGCGGCGGGCGCGCCGGATCGCCTGGCGGGCCTGGCGCTCGGCCTCGGCGGTGACCGCGCAGGTGTGCACGATGACCAGGTCGTCCAGGCCCTGCGCCTGCGCCGCTCGCCGCATGACCTCGGATTCGAGCGTGTTCAGCCGGCAGCCGAAGGTGATCACTTCCGGCCCGCTCATGAGGTCACCGCCAGCATCTCGGGATCGAAGCGCCCCTTGAAGCTGTGCCCGGCCGGCCCGGTCATCAGGACCCGGTCGGCGTCGTTCCAGGCGATCTTGAGCGTGCCGCCGTCGAGCCGGACCTCGGCCGCGCGCTCGGTCAGACCGCGGCGCGCCGCCGCCACCAACGCGGCGCAGGCGCCGCTGCCGCAGGCCATGGTCAGGCCCGCACCGCGCTCCCAGACCCGGAGCCGGATCGAGCGCCGGTTGCAGACCTCGGCGACCCCGATGTTGGCGCGCTCGGGGAACAGGGGATCGGTCTCGAGCACAGGCCCCAGCTCGGCCAGCGGCACCGCCTCGGCGTCGTCCACGAAAAAGACCGCGTGCGGGTTGCCGAGGTTGACGCCGACTGGCTGCACCAGCGGCCCGAGCTCGAGGTCGAGGGCGAGCGTGTCCATCGGCCTTGTCAGGGGAATCTCGTCCCAGCCGAAGCGCGGCCGGCCCATGTCGACGGTATAGCCCTGGACGCTCACGGTCACGGTCAGCACGCCGGCCGCGGTCTCGATCACGGCGCGGCTCCTGCCCTGCTCCTCCATGATCAGACGCGCGACCGCGCGGGTGCCGTTGCCGCAGGCGCCGACCTCGGAGCCGTCGGCATTGTAGACGCGCATGAACACGTCCGCCCGCTCGGAAACCTCGAGGCACAGGAGCTGATCGCAGCCGACGCCCAAGCGCCGGTCGGCGACCCTTTGGATCTGGGCGGCCGACAGCGACAGCTTGCCGCTCCGTCGATCGAGGATCACGAAGTCGTTGCCGAGGCCCTGCATCTTGTGGAAGTCGAGCTCGTCCATGGCGCTGCCAATATGGCGATCGGAACTGCCGGCGCAACCGGCAAATCGGCGCCAGGCTTGGGTCCGGCTTGACTTGGGCGGCGCCGGCCACGACATTTCGCGCGCTGTCCAGGGCCCGGGCCGCCTGGCCACCCGCAAGCGCCAGCACCTCGGATCGGTGGTTCCATGTTCGAAACTCTCTCCGGCCGTCTTGGCGGCGTCTTCGATCGTCTGACCCGGCGCGGCGCGCTCACGCCAGGCCGACGTCGAGGCGGCGCTGCGCGACATCCGGGTCGCCCTGCTGGAAGCCGACGTCGCGTTGCCGGTGGTCAAGGACTTCATCGCCGCTATCCGCGAGCGCGCGGTCGGCCAGGAGGTGCTCCGCAGCGTCACCCCCGGCCAGATGGTGGTCAAGGTGGTCAGCGACCGCCTGGTCGAGCTCCTGGGCGGCGAGGCGCAGGACCTGGCGCTCGCCGGCGCGCCGCCCAGGGTCGTGCTGATGGTCGGCCTGCAGGGCTCGGGCAAGACCACGACCAGCGCCAAGATCGGACTTCGGCTGCGCACCCGCGCGCGCCAGAAGGTGCTGCTCGCCTCGCTCGACGTCCAGCGGCCGGCGGCCCAGGAGCAGCTGGCCGTGCTCGCCCGCCAGGCGGGCGTCGAGAGCCTGCCGGTCGTCGCGGGCGAAGCGCCACTCGCGATCGCCGCGCGCGCGGTCCAGACCGCCGAACGCCAGGGCTACGATGTGGTGATCCTGGATACCGCCGGCCGGCTGCACATCGACGACGCCTTGATGACCGAGCTCGAGGCAGTGCGCGATCGGGTGCGGCCGCAGGAGACGCTGCTGGTCGCCGACGCGCTGACCGGCCAGGACGCGGTCAACCTCGCGCGCGCCTTCCACGAGCGGATCGGGATCTCGGGCATCGTGCTCACCCGGATCGACGGCGATGCCCGCGGCGGGGCGGCGCTCAGCATGCGCGCCGTCACCGGCCAGCCGATCAAGCTGGTCGGCACCGGCGAGAAGCTGGAGGCGCTCGAGCCGTTCCATCCCGACCGCATGGCGTCCCGCATCCTCGGCATGGGCGACGTCGTGTCGCTGGTCGAGAAGGTCAGCGAGGCGGTCGATCAGGCCGAGGCCGAGAGGCTCGCGGCCAAGATGCAAAAGGGCAGCTTCGACCTCAACGATCTCGCGGGCCAGCTGCAGCAGATGCGCAAGATGGGCGGCATGAGCGGCATCCTGGGCCTCCTGCCCGGCGCCCAGAAGGTCAAGCAGCAGCTGGCCGACGCCAAGCTCGACGACCGCATGATCAGCCGCCAGATCGCGATCGTCGGCTCGATGACGCCCTACGAGCGGCGCAATCCCAAGGTCATCCACGCCTCGCGCAAGCGGCGGATCGCGGCCGGCGCGGGCTCGAGCGTGCAGGAGGTCAACAAGCTGCTGAAGCAGCATCTGCAGATGCAGACCATGATGAAGCGGGTCAAGAAGATGGGCAACAAGCCCTTCCTCGGCCGCGGCCTGCCGCCCGGTCTCCTGTCGCGGTAGATCCGAGCGGAGTTCCGGTCGGTGCGGCAATGGTCTACGATGTCGCCAAGCAGGAGACCGTAGATGGCGACGGTACTCGACGTTCGACCCCGATCGCTGGCTGAATTCCTCGCCTGGGAGCAGCAGCAGCCCGAGCGCTACGAGCGCGTCGACGGCGTCGTCCGGATGATGACCGGCGGCACGATCGATCACAATCGGATTGCGGTCAATGTGGCGGACGCGCTTCGGCAGCAACTGCGAGGGAGCAATTGCGAGGCGTTCGTCAGCGACGTCAAGATCGTCTCGCCGGAAGAGGACGTCATGGACCCCGACGTGGTCGTCGTCTGCGGCGAGATCCCGGGCAAGGCGACCTGGGTCGAGACGCCGATCGTCGTGGTCGAGGTGCTCTCGGAGAGCACCGCCGGGCGGGATCACGGCCGCAAGCGCTGGGCGTACCAGACGATTCCATCGCTCCAGCACTATCTGCTGGTCGACCAGAACGAGCCGGCGCTCGAGGTCGCCTCGCGCGCTGACGACGGCAGCTGGCGGAGCCTGATCCATCGCGGGCTCGACGCTCGCCTACGTCTGGATGCGCTCGGCGTCGAGGTCGGCCTCGCCGGGATCTTCGCGCGGGTCACCTTCGCGCCGGCCGAGGCGGCGGAGCCGGCCGGGCGATCGGGCTGATCCGCCCGCCCTCGGCGAGCAGATCGTCGTCGATGCTGATCGTGATTCGCTGCATGGTCGGGGGCTCCCATTCGGTCGCGACGAGGATAGCGCATTCCCGACTCCGCCTCAGCCCTTTGCGGGAAAGCAAGTCCAGGCTTGACCCGTCGGGATCCTGCGACTACTTGTTCGCCCGCCGTGAACCCGGCCTTGGGCCGGGCCCCTGTCATGCACCCTGACGCGGCCGACCCGTTGCGCGATCCCGCCCGCGGAGCGGTCGGACGAGGATTTGGATCGATGAGCGTTCGCCTTCGCCTGGCCCGCGGCGGCACCAAGAAGCGGCCGGTCTATCGGATCGTCGCGACCGATTCGCGCAGCCCGCGTGACGGCCGCTTTCTCGAGAAGGTCGGCAGCTACGACCCGCTGCTGCCGAGCGAGCATCCGGCGCGGATCGTGCTGCGCGAGGACCGCATCCGCTACTGGCTCGCGAGCGGCGCCAAGCCCAGCGATCGGGTCGCGCGCTTCCTGGATGGCGCCGGCATCACCTCGAACACCGTCAAGCATCGCGGCACGGGTAAGCGGGCCAGGGAGATCGAGGCCAAGAAGGCCGAGGCCGCGGCGGCCGCGAACGCCTGACGGCCCCGGTGCGGCAAGCGTCGTGCGGAACCAGCGCTCATGGCCGATCGGCGAGCAGCTTCGGAGTGGGTCTGCGTGGCCAAGGTCGTGGCCGCCCATGGCCTGCGCGGCGCCCTCAAGCTCCGCTGCTTCACCGAGCGGCCGGCCGACGTCGGGGCCTACGGTCCGGTCCATGACCAGCACGGGCGGCGCCGGTTCGAGCTGAAGGTCATCGGCCTGGCGCGAGGCGGCGTGCTGGCGCGGGTCGACGGCATCGGCGATCGGAACGCGGCCGAGGCGCTCAGGGGCACCGAGCTGTTCGTCCCGCGCGCGGCCCTGCCGGAGCCCGGAGCGGACGAGTTCTATCACGCCGACCTCGAAGGCCTGGTGGCGCTGCGGGTCGATGGCGCGCGCCTCGGCATCGTCCGGAGCCTGGACAACTTCGGTGCCGGCGACCTGATCGAGGTCGCGGCCGACGATGGCCGCATGCTGAGCCTGCCGTTCGATCGCCGGACCGTGCCGGTGGTCGATCTGGCGCATGGCCGGCTGGTGGTCGAGCCGCCGGCCGAGCTGGTGCCGGACCCGCCGGCTTCTGACGAGCCGGGCGGGGAGCCGTCATGAACGCGCACTCTCCGCCCTGGGCCGCGACCGTCCTGACGCTGTTTCCGGAAATGTTTCCCGGCCCGCTCGCGCATTCGCTCGCCGGCCGCGCGCTGCAGCAGGGGATCTGGTCGTTGGCGGCGGTCAATCTGCGCGCGTTCGCGGGCGATCGGCACCGAACCGTCGACGACCTGCCGTTCGGCGGCGGCGCCGGCATGGTCATGCGCCCGGACGTGATCGCGCGCGCGCTCGACCACGCCCTGGCCACGGAAGCGACGCGGCCCCTGCTCTATCTCAGCGCGCGCGGCACCCCGCTCAGCCAGGCGCGGGTGCAAGAGCTTGCCGACGGTCCCGGAGTCGTGGTCTTATGCGGCCGCTTCGAGGGCGTGGATCAGCGGGTCATCGAGGCCCGGGCGCTGGAGGAGGTCAGTCTCGGCGACGTGGTCCTGTCCGGCGGCGAGCCGGCGGTGCTCGCCCTGGTCGACGCCTGCGTGCGTCTGCTGCCGGGGGTGATCGGCGCCAGGGCCTCGCTCGACGAGGAAAGCTTCGCCGGCGACCTGCTCGAGTACCCGCACTATACCCGGCCCCAGGTCTGGGAAGGGCGTCCGGTGCCCGAGGTGCTGCTGTCGGGGCACCACGCCCTGATCCGGGCGTGGCGCCGGCAGCAGGCGGAGCTTGCGACCCGGATGCGCCGGCCGGACCTCTGGGCACGCCATCTCGCCGCCGGCGCGCGCGGCCGCGCCGGCGAGCCGACCCATCGGGCCGATGACAGTTGAGGTTTGCCATGAACGTGATCCAACAGCTCGAGCAGGAACAGATCGCAGAGCTCACCGCCGAACGCCCGATCCCCGAGTTCGCCCCGGGCGATACGATCCGGGTCAGCGTCAAGGTGGTCGAGGGCTCGCGCGAGCGCGTCCAGGCTTTCGAGGGCGTGTGCATCGCGCGTAAGAACCGGGGCATCAACTCCGCCTTCACGGTGCGCAAGATCAGCTATGGCGAGGGGGTCGAGCGGATCTTCCCGCTGTACAGCCCGCAGATCGCCGGCATCGAGGTGCTGCGCCGGGGTCGCGTGCGACGCGCCAAGCTCTACTATCTGCGTGGGCGGACCGGCAAGGCGGCCAGGATCACCGAGCGGCGCGACGAGCGTGGCCGTGGCCGCGCCGAGAGCGCCAATGGCGCCGCCGCCGCGGATGCCGGCGGCAACGGCAGCGCCGACGAATGAACGGCGGCAGGGACCGCCGGTAGCCTTTTCGGGAGCGAGGGTCATGGCCGAAGCCAGGACGCTGTTCGACAAGATCTGGGAAGCGCATGTGGTCGAGCAGCAGGAGGACGGCACCTGCCTGCTCTACATCGACCGCCACCTGGTCCACGAGGTGACCAGCCCGCAGGCGTTCGAAGGGCTGCGCGAGACCGGTCGCAAGGTGCGTCGGCCCGAGGCTACGCTTGCGGTCCCCGACCACAACGTCCCGACCACCGACCGCTCGCTCGGCATCGCCGAGCCGCAGTCCCGCCTCCAGGTCGAGACCCTGCAGCAGAACTGCCGCGACTTCGGCGTCGAGCTGTTCGACGTCGACGACATCCGCCAGGGGATCGTGCACATCATCGGCCCGGAGCAAGGCTTCACGCTGCCCGGCATGACGATCGTCTGCGGCGACAGCCACACCTCGACCCATGGCGCCTTCGGCGCGCTCGCCTTCGGCATCGGCACCTCCGAGGTCGAGCATGTGCTGGCGACCCAGACCCTGCTCCAGAAGCGGCCCCTCAACATGCGGGTCAGCGTCGCCGGTGCCCTGCCCTTCGGGGTCACCGCCAAGGACGTGATCCTCGCGATCATCGGCCAGATCGGCACCGCGGGCGGCACCGGCCACGTGATCGAGTATGCCGGCGAGCTGGTGCGCGGCCTGTCGATGGCCGGCCGCATGACCGTCTGCAACATGTCGATCGAGGCGGGTGCCCGCGCCGGCCTGATCGCACCCGACGAGACCACCTTCCGCTACCTCCAGGGCCGGCCGATGGCGCCCAAGGCGGGCGCCTTCGAGCAGGCGACGGCTCACTGGCGGACCCTGCTCTCGGACCAGGGCGCCCGCTACGACAAGGAGGTGACGCTCGATGCCGCCGCGATCGAGCCGCAGGTCACCTGGGGCACCAGCCCCCAGGACGTCCAGCCGATCACGGGCAAGGTCCCCGATCCCCAACAGGAGAAGGATCCGGGGCGGCGCGCTCACATGGAGCGGGCGCTCCAGTATATGGGCCTCGAGCCGAACACGCCGATGTCCGAGATCCGGGTCGACGCCGTCTTCTTCGGCTCCTGCACCAACGGCCGGATCGAGGATCTGCGCGCCGCCGCCCAGGTGGTGGCGGGCAGGAAGGTCGCATCGAGCGTGCACGCCATGGTCGTGCCGGGCTCGGGCCTGGTCAAGCACCAGGCCGAGGAGGAAGGGCTGGATCGCGTGTTCGTCGAGGCGGGCTTCGAATGGCGCGAGCCCGGCTGCTCGATGTGCCTGGGCATGAACCCGGATCAGCTCAAGCCCGGCGAGCGCTGCGCCAGCACGTCCAATCGCAACTTCGAGGGCCGCCAGGGCAAGGGCGGCCGCACCCACCTGGTGTCCCCCGCCATGGCGGCCGCCGCCGCCATCACCGGCCAGCTCACGGACGTGCGCAAGCTCGTGTAACCGCGCCAGCGCGCGTAACGGGCAGTCACATTTGGCGTTCCTGGTCGAGGAGGAAGGCACGTCGAGCAGCTTTCGCGGCATGGTCGAGGTGATCGAGCGGCACGGCCTGTTCATGGAGCTCTACAGCCACTACTTCTTCACGCCGGAAGCTGGCGGCAAAGTCTCCAAGACCCAGCTGACCCAGGTCGGCCGGGCTCTGAAGCAGCTCGGGTTCGGCCATATCCCAACCTACTCACCCGAGGCCAGAGGCCGCTGCGACCGTGCCTTCCGCACCTTGCTGGCGCTGGCCGGGATCACCACCGTCGAGGCCGCCGACCGGTTCCTGCGCGAGGTCCACCTGCCCGACCACAACGGCCGTTGCGCGGAGCCCGCTGACGACCCGGCCGCGGTCTTCGTCGAGGTGCCCGATGTGCTCTGGCGCGACGTCCTTTGCATTCAGGAAGAACGCCGGGTCGGCAACGACAATTGCGTGCGCTGGCATGGTCGCAGCCTCCAGATCCCGCCGGCGCCGCTGCGCCCTCACCTGGTCCGGGCGACTGTCCGCGTGCACGAATATCCAAACGGCACGGTCGCCATCTTCAAGGGTCCGCAGCGCTTGGCCAGCTTCCCGCCGGTGGCGCCTGCGACCGCCGAGGACCTGGCCGCGTGACCACCGCGACGCGGGCCAACCCGGTGGATTTGGTGGGCAACGCGCTCGCTACACTCCCGTGCGATCAGGCGTGGCGCCGCGCGCCGATCAGGAACTCGCGGTTGCCCTTGGGGCCGGTGATCGGGCTTTCCGTGATCCCGAGCACGTGCCAGCCCCGGTCCTCGGCCAGCCAGCACGCGATGTCGGTGCAGACCTGCGCGTGCAGGACCGGATCGCGGACCACGCCGCCCTTGCCCACCTGGCCCTTGCCGACCTCGAACTGCGGCTTGATCAGCGCGAGCAGCCAGGCGCCTGCTTGCGTCAGTTGAAGTGCTGCCGGAAGGACGAGCCGGAGCGAGATGAAGCTGGTGTCGCAGACCACGAGGTCGACCGGTTCGGGGATCAGATCGCGGTTGAGGTAGCGGGCGTTGGTCCGTTCCAGGACAACGACTTTCGGATCATTCCGGAGTCGCCAGTCGAGCTGGCCATGGCCGACGTCGACGGCGTAGACTTTGCGCACGCCGCGCTGCAGCAGCACGTCGGAAAACCCCCCGGTCGAGGCGCCGATGTCTGCCGCCACCATGGCCTGAGGATCGATGCCGAAATGCTCGAGCCCGTGCACGAGCTTGAGCCCGCCTCGCGAGACATAGGGTGACGCCGGCCCGCGCACCTCCAGCGCGATCTCGGCCGCAATGCCCTGCCCGGGCTTGTCGAGTCGCCGCTCACCGGAAAACACCTGACCAGCGAGGACCAGCGCCTGCGCCTTGGCCCGGCTCTCGGCCAGTCCCCGCTCGACCAGCAGCTGATCGAGACGCAACCTAGCCACGAACCCCCTCCTTCTAGTCGAAAGCAACCGGCCAACGGCGGGCCGAGTGCAGTACCGCCAGAACATCGGCTCGGATAGCGGCGACGCGATAGGCGACGATGTAAGACGTGCCCGTCACCACGAGCTCGCGCGTACCCGCAACGCGTCCGGGCCGGCCGATGTGCGGATGATCGCGCAACTGCGCTACCCGCCGTTCGATGCGGGTGCAAATCCGGTGCGCCGCCGCTGGGTCATGATCGAGGATGGAGTTCGAAGATGTGCTGAAGATCCCGTTCGGCCCGGCGTCGCCAGACAATGATCATCCTTTGGCCGACGCGAGCCGTTCCTCGATTCGGGCGCGCAAGCGCGCGAACACATCTTCGTGGGGGACGCCTTCGACGCCGCTCTCAGCCTCCGCGAGCGCGCGCCTGATGTGCTCGACCTGCCAGTCCTGGAGATCGAGATAGGCGTCCAACGCCTCGTTGATGACCGCGCTCCGGTCGCGCTCTAGCGCCGCGGCGAC
The DNA here is from genome assembly GCA_963757395.1 of uncultured Alphaproteobacteria bacterium. GTDB lineage: Bacteria > Pseudomonadota > Alphaproteobacteria > Geminicoccales > Geminicoccaceae > DATAOG01. The sequence continues at coordinate 95,908 of CAVWRK010000010.1, read as the reverse complement.
CTCGTCCAACGCCGCCTTTTTTTCCGATTCGATCTGGAACGAGATCGTCTCTTTGCCCATCGGATGCCCCAACGTCACCTGCGTCGCAGGATACCACGATGCGGGGGGAAGATCACGCGCTGGCCTTGGCCTGGTGGACCGTGGGTTCGCCGGGGCTGAGGGTGAGGCGGGCGAGCGTCGCGATCTGGGTGGCGTTGAGGCCAGCTTCCTCGTACATGCCGGCGGGCGTGCCGTGATCGATGAAGCGGTCGGGCAGGATCATCGAGCGCAGGCGCACCCGACCATGGTCGAGCAGGCCGGCGTCGAGCATGAACTGCTGGACATGGGCGCCGAAGCCGCCGATCGCGCCCTCCTCGATCGTCACCAGGACCTCGTGCTCGGTCGCGAGTCGGGAAATCAGGTCGTGGTCGAGGGGCTTCGCGAAGCGGGCGTCGGCGACCGTGGTCGACAGGCCGCGCGCGGTCAATTCGTCCGCCGCCTTGAGGCATTCCTGCAGGCGGGCGCCGAACGACAGCAGCGCGATCGGGCCGCCGCCTTCGCGCACGATCCGACCCCTGCCGATCTCGAGCGGCGTGCCGCGCTCGGGCAGGTCGATGCCGATCCCCTCGCCGCGCGGGTAGCGGACCGCCGACGGCCGGTCGTCGATCCGGGCCATGGTCGCGACCATGTGCATCAGCTCGGCCTCATCCGCCGCGGCCATGATCACGAAGCCCGGCAGGCAGCCGAGGTAGGCGACATCGAAGGCGCCGGCATGGGTCGGCCCGTCGGCGCCGACCAGCCCCGCCCGGTCCATCGCGAAGCGGACCGGCAGGCCCTGGATCGCGACGTCGTGCACGACCTGGTCGTAGGCGCGCTGCAGGAAGGTCGAGTAGATCGCGCAGAACGGCCGGTAGCCCTGGGTCGCGAGGCCGGCGGCGAAGGTCACGCCGTGCTGCTCGGCGATGCCGACGTCGAAGGCGCGCTCGGGGAAGTGCCTGGCAAACGCGTCGACCCCGGTCCCGGCCGGCATGGCCGCGGTGATCGCGATGATCCGCTCGTCGGTCTCGGCCTCCTTGATCAGGGCCTTCGCGAACACCGACGTATAGGACGGCGCGTTGCTCTTCTTCTTGAACTGGGCGCCGGTCGCGGTGTCGAACTTGACCACGCCGTGGTACTTGTCGGCCGAGCTCTCGGCCGGCGGGTAGCCCTTGCCCTTCTGGGTGCGGACGTGGATCAGGACCGGCCCGTTGCGCCTGGCGTCGCGGACGTTCTTCAGCACCGGCAGCAGATGGTCGATGTTGTGACCGTCGAGCGGGCCGATGTAGTAGAAGCCGAGCTCCTCGAACAGCGTGCCGCCGGTCATCATGCCGCGGGCGTATTCCTCGGCCTTCTCGGCCGCCTCGGCGAGCGGCCTCGGCACAAAGCCCGCGAGTTGCTTCGCGACGTGGCGGAAGGTCAGGTAGGACTGCGAGGAGATCACGCGCGAGAGATAGTCGTGCATGGCGCCGGTCGCAGGTGCTATCGACATGTCGTTGTCGTTCAGGATCACGATCAGGCGAGCATGCATGGCGCCGGCGTTGTTCATCGCCTCGTAGGCCATGCCGGCGCTCATCGCGCCATCGCCGATCACCGCGACCACGTGGAAGTCCTCGCCCGCCAGATCGCGCGCGGTCGCCATCCCGAGCGCCGCCGAGATCGAGGTCGAGCTGTGGGCGGCGCCGAACGCGTCGTAGTGGCTCTCGGCGCGCCTGGTGAAGCCGGACAGGCCGCCCGGCTGGCGGAGCGTGCGGATGCGGCCGCGCCGCCCGGTCAGGATCTTGTGCGGATAGGCCTGGTGGCCAACGTCCCAGACCAGCCGGTCGCGCGGCGTGTCGAACACGTAGTGCAGCGCCACGGTCAGCTCGACCACGCCCAGGCCCGCGCCGAGGTGGCCGCCGGTGACCGAGACCGCGTCGATCGTCTCGGCGCGTAGCTCGTCCGCCAGCTGGCGCAGGCTGTCCGGTGCCAGACGGCGCAGCGCGGCCGGCTCGCCGATGGTGTCGAGCAGCGGGGTTTCAACCATGGGACCCGATGTTCCCTTCCCTCGAAACGTCTGATCTCACCCGTGAGGAGACCATCGACGATGGCAATGCGACCCTAACTTACCCGGCTTATGACAAACTCGAACACCGCACGCAACACGGTGACCTCGCGATCCAGCCCATCCAGGTGTCGATTGGCGCTCGCGCTGAGCTCTTTGAGCCGCTCGCGGGCGCCTTCGATGCCGAGCAGGCCGACCACGGTCGCCTTGCCGGCGGCCTGGTCGCGCCCGAGGTCCTTGCCGGTGAGCGCTGGCATCGCCGGTGACGTCGAGCAGGTCGTCCTGGATCTGAAACGCGAGGCCGAGATCGGCGGCATAGGCGGCCAGCACGGCGCGGGTCGCTGCCGGCGCCTGGCCCAGGATCGCGCCGGCCTCGCAGGCGAACTCGAGCAGGGCGCCGGTCTTGAGGCGCTGCAGCTCGACCACCTGGGCCATCGCCAGCGCCCGACCCTCGGCCTCGAGGTCGATCATCTGGCCGCCGCACATGCCCGCGGCCCCGGCCGCCCGCGCGAGTTTCAGGACCAGCGTGCCGCGGACCGCCGGATCGGGGTGGGTCGCCGGTTCCGCGAGCACCTCGAAGGCCAGGCTCTGGAGCGCGTCGCCGGCGAGGATCGCGGTCGCCTCGTCGAACTGCAGGTGACAGCTCGGCCGTCCCCGACGGGTCAAGGCGTCGTCCATCGCCGGCAGGTCGTCGTGGATCAGCGAATAGGCGTGGATCAGCTCGACCGCGGCGCCGACCCGGCGCGCCCGCGCCTCGGGCACGTCGAACAGCTCGGCGCCGGCCGCGACCAGGAACGGCCGCAGCCGCTTGCCGCCGCCGAGCGCCGCATAGCGCATCGCCGCCAGCAGCCGCGCCTGGCCGCCTGCAGGCTCCGGCAGCAGGCGGTCGAGCTCGCCCTCGATCGCCTCGGCGACCGCCGCCATCCGCTCCGCGAGCGAGGTCATGCGGGTGCTCAAGCCGGGTCCATGGGCTCGGCGCGGACGCTGCCGTCCGGGCCGAGGGTGATTTTCTCGACCCGGAGCTGCGCCTCCTGGAGCTTGCGCTGGCAATGCGCCTTGAGCGCGGTGCCGCGCTCGTAGGCCTGGATCGCGGCCTCGAGGTCGAGCTGGCCACGTTCCAGGTCCTGGACAATCTTCTCGAGCTCGGCCAGCGCCTGCTCGAAGCTCATGGTCGAGACGTCCGGTGCCGGCGCGCAGCGGCCAGCCGGGGCGTCGGAGACAGCTTCCGGCGAGTTCCTGCGAAGTGGTCCAGCTCGGGGGGTCTTCGCTCGCAAATCCGGTCATCGAGGTCCGAGAATCGAGGTCAGGGCGCGCGCAACGCGTTCAGATGGGCAAGGCAGCTCTGCCCGAGCGCGTTCAGATCATAGCCGCCTTCGAGCACCGAGACTACCCGGCCCGCAGCGTGCCGGTCGGCCTGCGCCATCAGCTCGCGGGTCACCCAGGCGTAGTCGGCCTCCTCGAGCTCGAGCATCGCGAGCGGATCGGCCTTGTGGGCATCGAAGCCGGCCGAGATCATGATCAGCTCGGGCGCGAAGCGATCGATCGCCGGCAGGATGTCGGCCTCGACCACCCGCTGCCAGTCCTTCGAGCCGGTGCCGGCCGGCAGCGGCCGGTTGACGAGGTTGCCAACGCCGGTCTCCTGGCGGGCCCCGGTGCCCGGATAGAGCGGCCACTGGTGGGTCGAGAGGTACTGAACGCGTGGCTCGCCCGAAAAAATCGCCTGGGTGCCGTTGCCATGATGGACGTCGAAATCGAAGATCGAGACTTTGCCGATGCCGTGCACCGCGAGCGCCTCGAGCGCGCCGATCGCAACGTTGTTGAACAGACAAAAACCCATGGCGCGCTCGGGCTCGGCGTGATGGCCGGGCGGCCGCAGCGCGCAGAAAGCGTTCCGTGCCTTGCCTGCGACCACCGCGCCGACCGCGGCACAGGCAGCGCCAGCGCCGCGGAGCGCCGCCTCGGCCGAGCCCGGCGACATCGCCGTGTCGGGATCGAGCCGCCGATAGCCGGAGGTGGGCTCGGCGGCGAGGATTGCGTCGACGTAGCGGCTGCTGTGCGCCCGCTCGAGTTGAGCGCGAGTCGCCCGCGGTGCCTCCTCGTGATGAACGCCCACCAGGCCCCCCTTGCGCTCCTCGCGCTCGAACAGGGCGAGGATGGCTCGGATTCGGGCCGGCGATTCCGGATGGCCGGGTCCCGGATCGTGCTGGATCGACGACGGATGGCTGTAGAGCAGCGTGGTCATGCGGCGCGCCTCCGCCGCCAGCTCTAGCATCCGAATGATTGTGCCGTTAAGAGCGAATGCGCGCACGCTTGCTGCGGACGGGAGGAAGCGCATGCGTGCCATGTCGGCGCTGACCATGGATACCGACCGGATCGTCAAGCGCCTGAAGGATGCGGGCTTCACCGATTCCCAGGCCGAGACGCTGACCGACGTCATCGGCGAGACCCACGCGTCGGATATGGCTGATGTCAAGCTCCTGCCCTAGGCGGACCGAGCTCGCCGGGGCGCGGGCGGGCGTCGTCGGCGAAGGCGGCGAGGCGTTTCAGCGCGCGTGAGCGGTCGGAGTGGTCGAGCTTCGCCCGGCCCAGCGCGCCGCGTAGCAGCTCGATGGTCTGGTCGTAGGTGGCGCGGTCGACCGGGAACGGTGTGCCGTCCTTGCCGCCGTGAGCGAAGGCAAAGCGCGCCGGATCGCGGGTGCTGGCGCGGGCGCCGTGGATCAGCTCGGCGACCAGGGTCAGCGCGCGCAGGCTTTTGGGGCCGAGGCCCGGAATCCCGAGCAGGCTCTCGAAGTCGGCGGGCGCTCGCTCGTAGGTCTTGAGCAGGGTCTGGTGCAGCCGCTTGGGGTCGACGTCGGCGGTCGCCAGCAGCGGATGGCGGGCGGGCATCCGCAGCAGCGGCAGCTGGTCGAGCTCGGCCAGAAGCTCGGCGGGCGGACGGGCGGCGATCTCGGTCGTGGCGAGGCGCGAGGCGGCGCTTTCGGAAGCGACCAGGTTCAGGGTCGGGGTGCTTCGTTCGGCGCAGACCGCGGCGTGCGGCTCGTCGACGAAGCTGGTGACCCGATCGCCCAGCCAATGATAGCGGCGCGCGGTCCTGCTCGCATCCGACATGCCCTGCTGCACCACGCACCAGCTGCCGTCGGCGGTGAACAGGAACACGTGGTGATAGAGCTGATGGCCGTCCTGGACGGCGGTGTTGTCGACCTTGGCCGACATCCGGCTCGCGCGCACCAGCGCCGCCGGGTCTTTTCCCAGATGCTCGCAGGCGCGCTCGATCTCGGCCGGTGTCTTGCGCGAGGCGGCGCCCTTGCCGCCGGCGACGAACAGGCCGAAGTCGTGCTCGAGCCCCCTCACCGCCTCCTTGACCGCCCCGCAGGTGGTCGTCGTGACGCCGCTGGAGTGCCAGTCGAAGCCGAGCACGCAGCCGAACGCCTGGAACCAGAACGGGTCCGAAAGCCGCGCCAGCACATCGATCGGCCCGTAGTCGGCGACAACGTGACCCAGAATCTCGCGCGCCAGCTTGACCATGCGCCCGAACAACCAGGCCGGCGCCCGGCCGCTGTGCAGCGGCAGATCCGCAAGCCCGACCCGTCCCGAGCGCGCACTCACCTCAGGGGGTGACCCTGTGTCGGGGTAGCCCCGTGTGGCCGGCTCGCGCTCTTCGTCCAGAATGCGGCTCCGGACCATAGGCCGATCGGCCGGGAAGATCCGGCGCGGCAGACCCGCTCCGATCGCCGCCAGCTTGACCGCCTGAAGACCGGCGTGATTCATTATCGCCGTACCCCGCGGGTCGGTTGCCGGCTGTCTTTACCCTCGGTGCTCATGGCGGGAGTGACGGCACTCTTGACTTGGCGCATGGTTGCCAGTACAGCGGCTCCCGGTACCATGAAGGAATGGGCAATGAGAAGCCGGTTACTCATGCTGCTGGCGCTGTCGTTCGCCGTGCCGGCGAAGCCGGCGCCCAGGGTTACGATTTTCCGATCGAGGACCCGTTTGCGGCAACGATCGTCGGCACGCCCCCCGCCTACCGGGCCGATCTGCCGGAGCAGGTCGCGCTGCAAACCCGCGAGATGGTGGTCTTTCCGGATCGCAAAGTTCCTGACGCGTTCTGGTACGCGAAGCGCCTGCACTTCGGCTTCCTGGCCCAGAACAAGAAGGCCCCGCTCGCCTTCGTCATCGCCGGAACCGGCGCCGGTCATGATGCTGAGAAGGTGAGAATTCTGGTCAGGATGTTCGACAAGATCGGCTTTCACGTCATCACCCTGCCTTCGCCCACGTTCCAGAATTTCATCGTCACGCCTCGACCACCAGCGTCCCGGGCCTGATCACGGACGACGCCGCCGATCTCTATCGGGTGATGCGGCTCGCCTACGACCAGGTCAAGGATGAGATCGAGGTCACCGGGTTTGACCTGACCGGCTACAGCCTGGGCGCGGCGCAGGCCGCCTTCGTCGCCAAGCTCGACGAGACCGAGCACGCGTTCAATTTCGAGCGCGTCCTGATGATCAACCCACCGGTCAGCCTCTACAATTCGGCGCTGATCCTCGATCGCATGCTGGACGACAACACCCCCGATGGCGTCGGGGTGTTCTTCAATCGCGTGCTGGCGACGTTCGCCGAGGCTTTCGTACAGGAAGAGGACACCGTCAGTCTCAACGGCGACTTCCTGTATACGGTGTACCGGCGACGCCAGCCGACCGCCGAGAATTTGCAGGCGACGATCGGCATCTCGTTCCGCCTGCCATCGGCCAATCTGGCATTTACCTCCGACGTGATGACCAAGGCCGGCTACATTGCGCCGAAGCGGCCCCCGCTGACGCCGACGACCTCGTTGACCGAGTTCGCCGCGGTAGCGATGCGCAGCACCTTCAAACACTACATCGATGATCTGTTTTATCCGTACTTCAAGGCACGCGATCCAGATATAACTCTGGATGATCTGATCGAGATAACCAGCTTGCGCAGCATCGAACCCTACCTGCGCACAAGTCAAAAAATTGGCTTGATGCACAACCAGGACGACATAATCATGGCGCCTGGCGAGATCGAGTATCTGAAACAGGTGTTTGGCAATCGTGCGACGATTTATCCCCGAGGAGGGCACTGCGGCAACATGGATTATCGAGACAATGTGGCGCACATGATCGATTTCTTCAGAAATTGATGAGCAAGGAGCGCCGGCGATGATTTCTCGCCGCTGGGTCGCGGCCGCGCTGTTGACGGTCCTGGGATGCAGCGCCTGCGCAGGCACGCCGCCGGTGCCGCCGGTGCCGCCGAAGCGTCAGCTGAGCGATGTGGCCGATCCGGGCGAGCTGCGCGACGAAGTCTTCGACCCGATCGCAGGTTGGAACCGCGGCGTCTACAATTTCAATGCCCAGTTCGACCGCTACGTGTTCTTGCCGGTGGTCGACGCCTACCGCTTCGTCACGCCGGAGTTCGTACGCAATCGCATCCACGATTTCTTCTCCAACCTCACCGAGATCACCACCTTCGCCAACGCTGCGCTGCAGCTGAAGGGGGAGACCGCCGGGCGCGCCGCGGTCCGCTTCGTCAACAACGTCATGTTCGGCTTCGGCGGCCTCTACGACATCACCGCGGCCAACGGGATCGGCCAGGTCAAGGAGGACTTCGGTCAGACGCTCGGCTATTGGGGCGCGGGCCCGGGCCCCTATCTGGTCCTGCCGATCCTGGGCCCTTCGAATGTCCGCGACACCACCGGCCTCATCGTCGACGCTGCCCCCGCTTTCTTCCTCGTCCCCGGCGACGTCAGTAGCAGCCCGGCCTACATGGCCACCTTCTACGGATTGCGGCCGATCGACAAGCGCAACAGCATTCCGTTCCGGTACTTCCAGAGCGGGTCGCCGTTCGAGTACGAGCTCGTCCGGGTCATCTACACCCGATTCCGAGAAGCCCAGATCGCGAGATAGCGCGCCAGTGGCGATCACATGGCCGAGAATTCGCGCGCGAGCTTGACCATGCGCCGGACAGCCAACCCGGCGCGCGCCCTGTGTGCAGCGGCTGATCCGCAAGCGCGACCCGGCGAGCGCGCACTCACCTCACGGAGGACCTCGCCCTTGTCGCCCAGAACCTGGCTCAGATCGTAAGGCAGATCGGCAGGAAAAGTCTCGCGCGGCAGGCCCGCCTCGATCGATGCGAGTCGCAGCGCTTGCGGATACGCCGCTCGCGCCGTCGCATCGAGCTCGCGCCTGAGGCTTGGGTTTTCCTCCAACAGGTCCTCGATCTGAACACGCTGTTCGGCGATCGTCGCCGCCCAGCCGCGTGAGCGCCGTCTGGGCTGAAACTGCCATTTCAGCAGATGTGCCAGCAGGATGCGCAAGCGGCTCTTCAGCTCGCGCCGCAGGTTGCCCGCCATGGCCTCGAGCTCGTCGATCAGATGCTCGACGTCGAGCCGGTCGAGCTGTCCGGCGCGCAGATGCGCCGTCTCTCGTTCAACCCACGCCAGCAGATCCAGGTCGTAGAGCGTCTCCTGGCGTTCGAGCACCTCGGCCATGTCATTCTCCAGCCCTCGAATTTCGCGCATCCGGGGACCAAAGCCAAGCTTCGTCACGCCGCGAGGCGGCCGAGGTCCTGGACCAGGGATTGGACGCGCTTCAGGCGTTCGATCGGGGTCTTGGTCTCGCCGCTGACCACCAGGCGGTGGTCGGAGCGGACGCGCATGTTTTTGCTGTGCTCGGCGATGTAGCCGACCAGGCGCTCGGGGCGGGCGAAGCGGTTGTCGTGGAAGGCGAGCAGCACGCCCTTGGGGCCGGCCTCGACCTTGGCGACGCCCGCCTTGCGGCAGAGCTGCTTGATCCGGACCAGCTGCAGGAGCTGCTCGGTCGCCTCCGGCACCGGCCCGAAGCGGTCGATCAGCTCGGCCGCGAACGCCTCGACGTCGTCGGGCTCGGTCAGCGCCGCGAGGCGGCGGTACATGGCAAGGCGCAGGTCGAGGTCCTCGATGTAGGTGTCCGGGATCAGGGCGGCGGCATCGATCGTGATCTGCGGCGTCCAGTCCTGGGCCTCGGCCGCACCCTCCTCGCCCGCCTGGCGGGCGAGCAGGACCGCCTCCTCGAGCAGGTGGTTGTAGAGCTCGAAGCCCACCTCCTTGATGTGCCCGGACTGCTCGTCGCCGAGCAGGTTGCCCGCACCCCGGATGTCGAGGTCGTGGGAGGCGAGCTGGAAGCCCGCGCCCAGCTCGTCCAGGCTCTGGATCACCTGCAGGCGGCGCTCGGCGGCCTCGCGCAGGATGCGCTTGGGCGGCAGGGTGAAGTAGGCGTAGCCGCGGACCTTGCCGCGCCCGATCCGGCCGCGCAGCTGGTAAAGTTGGGAAAGACCGAAGCGGTCGGCGCGGTGCACGATCAGCGTGTTCGCGGTCGGGATGTCGAGGCCGGATTCGATGATGTTGGTGGTCACCAGCAGGTCGATCCGGCGCTCGTAGAAGGCTGACATGACGTCTTCGAGCTGCCTGGCCGGCAGGCGGCCGTTGGCGACCCCGAGCTTGACCTCGGGCACCAGGTGGCGGAGCTGCTCGGTGAGCTTCGCCTGGTCCTCGATCCGCGGGCAGACGTAGAAGGTCTGGCCGCCTCGGTAGTGCTCGCGCAGGATCGCCTCGCGCAGGACCACGGGATCGGTCGGCAGCACGAAGGCGCGGACCGCCAGGCGGTCGACCGGCGGGGTCGCGATCAGGCTCAATTCCTTCAGGCCGCCGAGCGCCATCTGGAGGGTGCGCGGGATCGGGGTCGCGGTCATGGTCAGCACGTGGACCTCGGCGCGCATCTGCTTGAGGCGCTCCTTGTGCACGACCCCGAAATGCTGCTCCTCGTCGATCACGACGAGGCCGAGGTCCTTGAAGCGCGATGGTCTTGCCGAGCAGCGCGTGGGTCCCGACCACGATGTCGACCTCGCCCGCGGCCAGGCGCTCGCGAATCTCGGCCAGCTGCTTTCCCGGCACAAATCGGGAAACCTGCTCGATCCGGAGCGGCAGGCCCTGGAACCGCTCGCGCATGACCTGGAAGTGCTGGCGGACGAGCAGCGTCGTCGGCGCGAGGATCGCGACCTGCTTGCCTGCCATCGCGACCACGAAGGCGGCGCGGAGCGCGACCTCGGTCTTGCCGAAGCCGACGTCGCCGCAGACCAGGCGATCCATCGGCTGGCCGGAGGCGAGGTCGTCGAGCACCGCCTCGATCGCGCGCGCCTGATCCTCGGTCTCGTCGTACGGGAAGCGGGCGGCGAATTCCTCGTACAGGCCGGGCGGCGCCGCGAGGCGGGTGCCTCGGCGCATCGCGCGCCGGGCGGCGATCTCGATCAGCTCGCCCGCAATCTCGCGGATTCTTTTCTTAACCCTGGCCTTCCGGGTCTGCCAGCCGAGGCCGCCGAGCTTGTCGAGGGGCACCTCGCCTTCGGCAGCGCCGTAGCGGGAGAGGACATCGAGGTTCTCGACCGGCACGAACAGCTTGTCGCCGCCCTGGTAGATCAGGCGCAGGCAATCGTGCGGCGCACCGCCGAGCTCGAGGGTGATAAGGCCATCGTAGCGGCCGATGCCGTGGTCGTTGTGGACGACGAGATCGCCCTCGCCGAGCGCGCCGACGTCGGGGATGAACTGATCGCTGCGCCGGGTTTTTCGCGCGGGCCGGCTGAGCCGGTCGCCGACGATGTCGGCCTCGGCCAGGACCGAGATCTCGGCGGTCGCGAAGCCGTGCTCGAGCGGCAGCACCGCGAGCGCCGGCCCGCTCGCCGCATCCGGGTCGTCCCAGCGCTCGATCCGGTGCAGGCCCAGGACGCCGTGATCGGCCAGCACCATGCGCAGACGCTCGAGCGAGCCTTCGCTCGCACCGGCGATCACCAGCCGCCTGCCGGCCGCCCGCTCGGCACGGATGTGGAGCGCGACCGCGTCGAACAGATTGACGTCCTGGCGGGCGCGCTCGGCCGCGAAATCGCGCGCCTGGCGGCCGCCGAGGTCGACCACCACGAGGCCTGCGGCTGCGTCCGGCGGCGGCGCAAAAACTGAAAAATCGGTCCGCTCGCGGGCTGCGAGCAGCGCGTCCAGCCGGGGCTCGCTCAGGTAGAGCTCATCGGGAGCGAGCGGCCGGTAGGGAGCGGCGCCCATCGCGCGCGCGGCTTCCGGCGGCTCGCGCCTGGCACCATAGTGCTCGCCGATGGTCGCATGGCGGGCGGCGATCGCCTCGTCCGCGAGCGGGTCGAGGCTGACGCTGCAGCCCGGCTCGAGGTAGTCGAAGAGGTCGACCAGGCGCTCGTGGAACAGCGGCAGCCAGTGCTCCATGCCCGGGAACGGCCGGCCGGCGGAGATCGATTCGAACAAGGGATCGCCGGTGACGGCGCCAAAACGCCGGAGGTAGCCGGTGCGAAAGCGCTCGACGGCCGCATCGTCGAGCATGACCTCGCTGACCGGCCCGAGCTCGATCCCGGGAACCTTGCCGAGCGAGCGCTGGGTCAGGGGATCGAAGGCCCGGATCGCCTCCAGGACGTCGCCGAACAGATCGAGCCGGAGCGGCTGCGCGCTGCCGGTCGGGAAGATGTCGACGATGCCGCCGCGGACCGCGTATTCGCCGGGCTCGACCACCGTGCCGCTGCGCCGGTAGCCGTTGCGCGCGAGGCAGGCGAGCAGGGCTGCGCGATCGATCCGGCCGCCCGCCTCGGCCGCGAACCGGCCGGAGACGATCAGCTCGGGTGGCGGCAGCTTCTGGAGGAAGGCGTTGACGGTGGTGATCACCAGCTGCGGCCGCGGCGCGTCCTCGTCGAGGAGGCGGGCGAGCGCATCCAGGCGCCTTGCCATGACGTCGGTATTGGGCGAGACCCGGTCGTAGGGCAGGCAGTCCCAGGCGGGCAGGGTCACGACCTCGAGCGCCGGCGCAAAGAAGCGCACGAGCTCGGCGAGCAGGGTCGCCCGCCCACCGTCGCGCGCGACGTGCAGCAGCTGGGCCCGGGCGGCGTGACGTGCGAGCCAGAGCGCGTCCAGCCCCGGGGCCGCGGCCGCCACCAGGCGCTGCCCGGGGCGCACGGGCAACGCCTCGGCTTGAGTATCCGGGGCAGACTCGACGAGGAGCGGAGCAGATGGCATCGGGGCGGTCGGCGATCAGTCCTGAGCGCCCGCGAACCGGAAGGTCCGCAAGCGTTGGAACAGGTCGTGGTCGTGGCGGGCTGGCACCGGCGCCCGACCGGAGATCCAGTCGAGCAGGTCTTGATCGGTCTCGCCTAGCAGCGCCTCGTAGCGATCGAGGCCGGCCCGGTCAAGCGCGGCCAGGTGGCGAGCGGCGAAGCGGCCGAGCAGGAGATCGCCTTCCAGGCGGCCGCGATATCGGCTCTGATGCAAAAGCCGCTTGCGGCGAATCGGGAGCGGCTCAGTCATCGGAATTCCCAGCGGGTTGCGAGGCTGGCCGGGGTTGCCAAGCGATCGATGGTCACTGATGTAGCGGGCCCAGGCCCGGATGCAAAGGGTGAGCGGGCGCGGCCGGACGTCCCGATGCCGCCCGATCCGCTGGCGGCCTGGCTGGCGCCCGCGCGCGGGCTGAAGGGCGTCGGACCGCGCCTCGATGGCGTGCTCGCTCGTCTGTTCGGCCTGCAGCCGGGCGTTGGTCCGCGCCGTCTCGACCTGCTCTGGCATCTGCCTTACGCGGTCGTCGACCGGCAGCTGCGCGCGAGCCATGTCGGCGCGCGCGAGGGCGAGCGGGTGACCCTCGAGGTCGTGATCGAACGGCACCGGCCAGCGCCGCAGTCCAGATATCGGCGGGGCGCCCCGCTGCAACAGCCCTACCGGGTGCGCTGCCGGACCGAGGCAGGCGGGGTCCAGCTCGTGTTCTTCCGCGCCCGGCCGGCGTATCTGCGCGACGCCCTGCCCGAGGGTGAGCGGCGGGTGGTGAGCGGTCCGCTCACGCGCTTCGGGTGCGCGTGGCAGATCGTCCACCCGGAGCTGATCCTGACGCCCTCCGAGTTCGAGAGCGCCGGGCCGCTGGAGCCGGTCTACCCGCTGACCCAGGGCTTGAGCACGCGCGTGCTGGGCAGGCTGATCCGGCAGGCGCTCGCGGACCTGCCGGAGCTGCCGGAGTGGCAGGACCGGGCCTTCCTCGAGCAGCGCCGCTGGCCGAGCTTCAAGGTCGCGCTCGAGCGCCTGCACCGGCCGGCCAGCGCCGACGAGGTCGCGCTCGACGCGCCGGCGCGCCAGCGTCTCGCCTTCGACGAGCTGCTCGCCAATCAGCTGGCGCTCGCCCTGGTCCGGCAGAGCGCCACCGGGCAGGCCGGGCGCGCGCTCGCGGGCGATGGCCGGCTCCGCGAGGCCGTGCTGAGCGCCCTGCCCTTTCGCCTGACCGCCGGCCAGCGCCAGGTGCTGGCGGCGATCCAGAGCGACATGGCGCGCCCGGTCCGCATGCTCCGCCTGCTCCAGGGCGACGTCGGCAGCGGCAAGACCCTGGTCGCTTTGCTCGCCATGCTGAGCGCGGTCGAGGCCGGCGGCCAGGCGGCGATCATGGCGCCGACCGAGGTCCTGGCGCGCCAGCATCAGGCGACCCTGACCCGGCTGCTGGCGCCGGCCGGGCTGCAACCGGCGCTGCTGACCGGCCGCGAGCGCGGCGCCGGGCGCGCCCGCCGGCTGGCCGAGCTGGCCGAAGGCCGGAGCCGGGTCGTGGTCGGTACCCACGCCCTGTTCCAGGAGGGCGTCGCGTTCGCGGACCTGGCCCTCGCGGTGATCGACGAGCAGCACCGCTTCGGCGTCCATCAGCGTCTCGGCCTCGCCGCCAAGGGCCAGTGCCCGGACCTGCTGGTGATGACCGCGACCCCGATCCCGCGCACGCTGGTGCTGGCGCTCTATGGCGACATGGCGGTTTCCGAACTTCGGCAAAAGCCGCCGGGTCGCCAGGCGATCCGCACGCGCGCTCTGCCGCTCGCCCGCCTGGACCGGACCCTGGCGGCGGTGGAGCGGGCGCTCGGACGGGGCGAGCGCCTGTACTGGGTCTGCCCGCTGATCGGCGAGGCGGAGGGGACCGACGATCAGGCGGCCGCCGAGCAGCGCCATCAGGCGCTCCGGGCCAGATTCGGGACTGCGGTCGGGCTCGTGCACGGCCGCCTGTCGGGCCGGGACAAGGACCGGGTGATGGCCGGCTTCGCCGCGGGCGAGATCCGCCTCCTGGTCGCGACCACGGTGATCGAGGTCGGGGTCGACGTGCCCGAGGCGACGGTGATCGTGATCGAGCAGGCGGAGCGCTTCGGCCTTGCCCAGCTGCACCAGCTGCGCGGCCGGGTCGGCCGCGGCGCCCGACCTTCCACCTGCCTGCTGCTCTACGGTGAGCCGCTTGGCGCGGTCGCCCGCGCGCGCCTGCAGGTGATGCGGGCGACCGACGACGGCTTCGCGATTGCCGAGGAGGACCTCCGTCTGCGCGGCCCGGGCGAGGTGTTGGGCGCGCGCCAGAGCGGCCTGCCGGCGTTGCGTCTCGCCGATCTCGGCGCCCACGCCCGGCTGCTCGCGCCGGCCCGGGACGACATGCGCCTCTACCTGCACCGCGACCCGCGCCTGGAGAGCGCGCGCGGCCAAGCGCTGCGCCAGCTGCTGCGCCTGTTCGAGCGGCCGGCCGCGACCGCCTATCTCGGCTCGGGCTAGCGGGCGGCGACCCGGGTGCGCGCCGGCCTGGCAGCCGCGTTGGGCTGCGGCTGCGGCGCGTCGACGACCGCTGCCTCGGGGCGAGGCTCGGGCCTGTGCGGCGGCCCGACGATGCCGCCCGAGATCACCAGCTTGATGCCGTCCTCGATCGACATGTCGAGGTGGACCAGGTCCTTCCTGGGCACGAACAACAGGAAACCCGAGGTCGGGTTGGGCGTGGTTGGCAGGAACACGTTGACCAGCTCGTCGTCGGAGCGCGCCTGGATCTCGCCCCGGGTCGGTCCGGTCACGAAGCCGATCGCGCCGAGACCGCGGCGCGGATACTCGATCAGGACGACCTCGCGGAACGAGCGCGACGACTGCGCCAGCACGGTCTCGAAGATCTGCTTGAGGGTGGCGTAGACGCTGCGCACCACCGGCATCCGCGCGAGCAGGCGCTCGCCCAGGCGGACCAGGGTGCGTCCGGCCAGGCCCGCGGTCAGCATGCCGATGATGGTCAGAAAAGCGAGCATGATCAGCAGGCCGACCCCCGGCAAGCTGAACGGCAGATAAGTCTCGGGATTGTAGCGCGCCGGCAGCAGCCCCTCGACCTGGGTGTCGAGGAAGGTCAGAAACTGCCAGACCAAAAAGAACGTAATACTGATCGGGGCGGTGACGATCACACCGGTCAGGAAATAGGCGCGCAGACGGGCGATGCCACCGGCCGGCAGGGCTCGTTCGCCTACGCGAAAGCCGCTCGCGGCGGCTTCGGGCGGGTCAGGCTCGGGCTGTGCAGGTCCCCGCTGCGGCGGCATTCAACGACCTATCGATCATGGCCAGCAGTCACGCCGGATCCCGGCCGACAATGGCTGCTGCAGCCATCGTCGATGACGCAAGAACAATAGGCAGCGCCCCAGGCTTCGTCCAGCGGCGACCCGCCGCCGTGCCCGGGACGACGGCGGCCGGCCTCGATTGTTCAGACAAGCGAATGACAGCTGGTGTGCTCACCAATCAATAGTTGAACAGCACGCCGGCGGCCGGGTTTCGGCCTCGACCGGGCCCAGCGGCGACAACCACCATTCGCAAAAACGGCCAGCAATCTATTGTTTTTCATAGAATTTAGTCGTCCATGTCATAACGTGTTCAAGGCGGATTTGTATCAAATTTTTTGGAAGTTTTAAACAATAAAACCACCGATAAAAAATTTTCTTGACAAGTCGTTTCATTGGATTTGATTAAGGATACTGTGAGTTCCGGATGTCTAGCCAGGCTCGGCTCGCGATCAGGTCTTCGATCGCGGCGAGAGCGGCAGAGCTGATCGGCGATGCCCGGAACCGACGGCGGCAGGTGCAAATTGTCATCAAGGCCGTCGGAGCGCCAAGCGGGTCAGCATCGTAGGGAGGATGTGACCATGACTATTGCCGAAGGTCGGTCCCGGATGTTCCCAACAGGGGATCGAACGAGCGTGATCACCAATTCAATTCTGTTGACGCGGCGGATCCGGGAGCTGCAGCGCCGGCGTCTGGCTCTGGTCGGTCGGCAAGAACAGGTGCGGGCGCAGCTTCCGGACTGGGCGGTCGAGCCCCTGCGCCTGGTCGGTCTCACCAATGACGAGATCCGCAGCCTGGTCGCCAACCTGTCGACCACCGAGGCGGAGGCCGGCCTCAGCCAGATCGATGCCGATCTCGAGGATCTCGACCGCCAGATCGAGGATCTCGAGAACGTGCTGGTGGCGATGCCGTCGGCCAGCCTCGACGAAATCGAGGCGGTGATCCGCCTGACGGTCGATCGCTTTCGCGAGATCATCGTCAGTGACCCCGACGATGTCTTCTACGACCATGGCGAGGCACGCTTCCTGGCTCTGCTCGAGCGCGCGCAGGAGGACCTGAGCAGCGTGCTGCAACGGACGCGGCTCGACGCCGGCTGAGCTCCCGGGCCTTTCGCCCGCCGCCTGCGCCGCTGCCGGGCGCGGGCTTCTTCGGACGCCGGCCTGGCGGGGCTGGCCTCGGGGCGGCCTGCGCCGACGGCCAGCGTGTGGGGCCGGAGCCAGCCAGTCGCCATCCGGACATAGCGTCGAGCCCGGCCCTGCCCTAGCTATCGGCAGGGCGCGCTCTGCGGACGGGCTTGACCGCTTGCCGGGCGCGCCGGCGGGCGGCTATGGTCCGCCCGGCCGGTGCCGACCGGCCGCGTCGCCATCGTCGGGAGCGTCCGGTTGCTGCACCAGGAAGGGCCATCGGCGCGACTCGCCGTCGACATCGGTGGCACGTTCACCGACGTCGTCGTCGAGGCCGGAGGCCACCGGACCACCGCCAAGCTGCTGACCACCCCGGCCGCCCCCGCGCGTGCCGTCCTGCAGGGGGTCGAGCAGGTGCTCCAGGCAGCCGGGCTGCGGCCGGGCGAGGTCGGGTTGGTGATTCACGGCACGACGCTCGCCACCAACGCCGTGATCGAACGCAAAGGCGCGGTCACCGCCTTGATCACGACCGAAGGCTTTCGCGACGTGCTCGCGATCGCCGACGAGAGCCGGTTCGATCAGTACGACATCCATCTGGTCAAGACCGCGCCCTTGATCCCGCGCGAGCTGCGCTTCACCGTGCCCGAGCGGATCGTCGCGGACGGCCGCGTGCTGGTGCCGCTCGACGAGGCCGCGGTCAGCGCCCTGGTGCCGGCGCTGCAGGCGCTCGAGGTCGAGAGCGCGGCGATCGGTTTTCTCCACTCCTATGTCGAGCCGGGGCACGAGCGGCGCTGCGCCGAGATCCTGCGCGCCGCGCTGCCGGCGCTCTGGCTCACGCTGTCCTCTGAGGTCTGCCCGGAGATCCGCGAGTACGAGCGCTTCACGACCGCCGCCGCCAACGCCTACGTCCAGCCGCGCATCGCGGGCTACCTGGAGCAGCTCGAGCGGGGCCTCGCCGCGGCCGGCCTCGCCTGCCCGCTGTTCCTGATGACCTCCGGCGGCGGCCTGATGACGGTCGCGCACGCGCGCCGCGAGCCGATCCGCCTGATCGAGTCCGGGCCAGCGGGCGGCGCCATCCTGGCGGCGCGGATCGCCGCCGAATGCGACCTTAAGCGCGTGCTCTCGTTCGACATGGGCGGGACCACCGCCAAGATCTGCCTGATCGACGATTTCAAGCCGGACACCGCCCGCCATTTCGAGATCGACCGCCAGGCGCGGTTCGTCAAAGGCAGCGGCCTGCCGCTCCGCATTCCGGTGATCGAGATGGTCGAGATCGGCGCCGGCGGCGGCTCGATCGCGCGCCTCGACGCGACCCGAAGGATCCAGGTCGGGCCGGCCAGCGCCGGCTCGGAGCCGGGCCCCGCCTGCTACGGCCGGGGCGGCGAGGCACCGACCGTGACCGATGCCGACGTCGTGCTCGGCCGGATCGATCCGACGGGCTTCGCGGCTGGCCGGCTGGTGCTCGAGCCCGATCGGGCAGAGCAGGCGCTGCTTTCCGCGATCGGGGTGCCGCTCGGCCTCGATCCGGCCCTGGCCGCCGTCGGGGTCGCCGAGGTGGTCGACGAGGCGATGGCCAATGCCGCGCGGGTGCACGCGGTCGAGCGCGGCGCCGACGTCGCCGAGCGGACCCTGATCGCGTTCGGCGGTGCTGCCCCGATCCACGCCGCGAGGCTCGCCGCGAAGCTCGGCATCCGGCGGATCCTGGTGCCGACCGCGGCCGGCGTCGGCTCGGCGGTGGGCTTTCTCCGGGCGCCCGCGGCCTATCAGGTGGTGCGCTCGCTGCCGCTCCGCCTGTCGGCGTTCGATCCGGGCAGGGTCAACGCCGTGTTCGCGGCGCTCGAGCGCGAGGCGCAGGCGGTGGTGAGCGCCGCAGCACCCGGCGCCGCGCTCGAGCAGACCAGGATCGCCTACATGCGCTACCTCGGCCAGGGCCATGAGATCGTGGCGCCGCTGCCGGTCCGGCCGCTTGGCGCCGCCGATCGCGCGGTCCTGCAGGCGGCCTTCGACGACGCCTATCGCAAGCTCTACGGCCGCCTGATCCCGGGGCTCGACGTCGAGGTGCTGAGCTTCGGGCTGAACCTCGCGAGCACCGCCCCGCCGGTCCGGCGGGCAGAGCGGGCACCGGCGGCGCTCGAGCCGACCCCGGCCGGCCGGCGCAAGCTGCTCGATCCGGCGACGGGGACGGCGCTCGAGGTGCCGGTCTACCGGCGCGCGGACCTGGCCCCCGGCGCCGCCTTCGACGGCCCGGCGCTGGTCGCCGAGGACGACACCACCATCCTGGTGCCCGCGGCCTGCGGCGCCCGGGTCGATGGCCAGGGCCATGTCTGGCTCGAGCGGCAGTCATCGGAGGTATCCCCATGAACCAGGCGGCGATCAACCGGGCGGGGGCGCTCGCCGGGCTCCGGCGGCAGGTGATGTGGCAGCGGCTGATCGCGGTGGTCGAGGAGCAGGCGATGACGCTGCTCAGGACCGCGTTCAGCCCGATCGTCCGTGAATGCGGCGATCTCTCGGCCGGGGTGTTCGATCTTCGGGGCCGGATGCTCGCCCAGGCCGTGACCGGCACCCCAGGCCATGTCAACTCCATGGCGAAGTCGGTCGGCCATTTCATCGCCGCCTTCCCGCTCGCGACGATGCTGCCGGGCGACGTCTACATCACCAACGACCCCTGGCTCGGCACCGGCCATCTGCACG
Organism: uncultured Alphaproteobacteria bacterium; assembly: GCA_963757395.1. Classification (GTDB taxonomy): domain Bacteria; phylum Pseudomonadota; class Alphaproteobacteria; order Geminicoccales; family Geminicoccaceae; genus DATAOG01. Next base: position 76,621 of record CAVWRK010000010.1, on the reverse strand, counting down.
ACTTCGTGCTGGTCACGCCGGCCTTCCACCGCAACCGTCTGGTGGCGCTGTTCGCCTGCACCAGCCATCTGGTCGACATCGGCGGCATCGGCTTCGGCCCGGACGGCAAGGACGTGTTCGCCGAGGGCCTCTCGATCCCGATGCTGAAGCTCGCCGAAGGCGGTCGCATCAACGAAACCCTGCTCGCCCTGGTGCGCGCCAACAGCCGGGCGCCGGTCGAGGCCGAGGGCGACGTCTATTCGCTCGCCAACTGCAACGATACCGGCTGCCGGCGCCTGGCCGCGATGATGACCGAGTTCGGGCTTTTCGAACTTTCCGAGCTCGCCGATCACATCGTCGAACGGTCGCGCGCCTCGGTGCTCGAGCAGGTCCGGCTGCTGCCGAAGGGCACCTGGCGCTACCGGATGACCCTCGACGGCTACGACCAGCCGATCGAGCTGGTGGCGGCGCTGACCATCGGGCCGGACGGCATCGAGGTCGACTATGCCGGGACCTCGCCGGCCTCGCGCTTCGGGATCAATGTCCCAAAAACCTACTGCGAGGCCTATACTGGCTTCGGGCTCGCCTGCGCGGTCGCGCCCGAGGTGCCCAACAACGCGGGCTCGCTCAGCGTCTTTCGGGTCAGCGCCCCCGAAGGCTGCATCCTGAACGCCCCCTACCCCAGCCCGGTCGCAACCCGGCACGTGATCGGCCAGATGCTGCCGGACGTCGTGTTCGGCTGCCTCCATCAGGCGCTCCCGGGCCGGGTGCCGGCCGAGGGCACGTCCTGCCTCTGGACGCTCACGCTCGGGCGCGGCGCGACCGCGGCCCAGGGCAACGCGCGCCGGTTCATGCTGAACGCGGTGCACAACGGCGGCACCGGCGCCAGGCCGCAGGCCGATGGCCTCTCGGCCACCGCCTATCCCTCGGGCGTGCGCGGCACGCCGGTCGAGATCACCGAGCAGATCTCGCCGCTCGTCTACCGGCGGCGCGAGCTGCGGCCGGGCTCGGGTGGCGGCGGCCGCCAGCGGGGCGGCGACGGCCAGATCATCGAGCTCGAGGCGCTGGATGGCGCGCCCTTTGGGATCTGGGCGGCGCTCGACCGCCTCGAGCACCCGCCACGGGGCCGGGCGGGCGGCGAGCCGGGCGCCGCCGGGCGGATCCTGCTCGACGACGGAACCCGCCTCGCCGGCAAGGGTTATCAGGAGATCCCGGCCGGCCGCCGGCTGATCGTGCAGACGCCGGGCGGCGGCGGTTATGGCCCGCCGGGCGAGCGCGACCCGGACGCGCTCGCCCGGGACCGGCGTGCAGGTCTGACCTGACGGCGCCCGCGTGCGCTGCCTGTCTGACGGCGGGCGCCGGGTGTCGGCGCCTGTCTGACCTCGGTCACCCGCGGTAAACCTCGGTTAAGGAGAGGCGGGGCAAACTCGGCGCGTGATCCGATTCGAATCGGCATGGAATCGCTGTTGAGCGCGCCGCGCGATCCGCTAAGCTAAGCGTCGAGTTGAGGGAGGTCAGACACTTCATGTATGGGCGGACGAGGTACCGGCGCGCGATCCTCTCGGCCTTGGCGCTGCTGGCGGCGGCGCCGCCCTTCGCGTGGGCCGCCACGGACGAGGCCTACATGTGCCGCAACCGGGAGCGCGAGCGGCGGGTCGAGCTGCAGCATGCCGACGCCCCCGATCGCCTGCCCTGCCAGGTCGTGTACTGGCGCGACGCCACCCGGTCCGACGGTGGCCTGCCGATCTGGGAAGCGACGCACGACTTCGGCTTCTGCATCGAGCAGACCCGGGATCTGGTGCAGCGCCTGCAGCAGGGCGGCTGGACCTGCCAGAAGGCCGACGCGGCGCATGTCCAGATGCAGACGATCCCGGCCCTCGCGCCGAGCAAGCTGCCGATCATGGCCGGTGACGATCGGGGCAAGCTCGGTGAGGCGCTGGCGCGCGATCTGCAGCGCCTGGCGCAGCTGACGCCGTCCGGCACCCGCTTCGAGATCGAGAGCACCGAGCTCGGCGACCTCGACCAGGATGGCAAGCCCGACGCCGCGGTGCTGCTGAACTTCCAGACCGGCCAACCCGACCAACCCAGCCCGGCCGGCAGCGCCCAGTTCCTGATGGCGTATCGGTTCGACGGCGGCGCGTATTATCCGATCGCCAAGACCCATATTGGCGGCGCCGACACGGACGTGGTCGCGAGCAGCATCGAGCGCATCGAGGATGGCGCGATCGAGGTGCTGCTGGAGGTGCGCCAGCAGGGCGACCTGGAGTGCTGCCCGTCCGGCCGCCGGCGCGAAGCCTACGTCCTCCAGGACGGCAACCTGGTCGCCCGCCGGCCCGAGAGCTGAGCGCCGGCCGGCGCGCCAGGCCGGTCCGAAGCGACAGCGCGCTAGGCGACTTCCGCCTGGGCCGGGTCCGCGGTCCGCCTGGGGCGGCGCTGCCAGGGCAGACGCAGCGTCTGGCGCCCCATGTCTTGTTCGATAGCGGCGGCGGCGCTCGCCTCGCGCCGCCGGCTCGGGCGTTCGACCACGGCCGGCGCGGCCTTGGTCTCGGGCCGGTCGGCGAGATCGAGCACCGGCACCGCCGCGATGTCGGCGATCTGCTCGCGACAGCGGCGGACCACCCAGCGATCGGTCAGGTCGACGTCCAGCAGGACCGAATCGAAGCGCTCGTGACCGAGCCGCCAGAGCGCGTTGGCCATGCCGACCACCTGCACGATCTCGACCGGCGCCATGACCTGGGCCATGGTCCGCGCCAGCCAGGGCAGCTCGCCCGCCTTGGTCCGGATCAGCAGAAAGCGGAGCGGCTGGTCGTCCACCTGGGGCGACGGTTTGGAGGAGGACGGGGCGGGGGCGGAGGCTGGAAGCGCGGCAGGCTGCACGGTTGGGCTCCCTGGACGGTTGCAATTCCTCGGCTCGATCTGGTTTTATCAACCCCAGGTTAAACTTCAAGCCCAAATAAGAAACTTTTTCGCAGCGCTCAGCCGTCGATCAGCTCGGTCGCGACAATGTCGATCCCGAAGCCTGCAAGGCCGACGTAATGCCGGTGCCGGGTGGCGAGCAGGCGGATCGAGCTGACCCCGAGATCGCGCAGGATCTGGGCGCCGATCCCGACATCGCGCCACTGCTGGGTGCGGACCAGCTCGGTGGTCGTGCCCGCGGCCTCGGGGCCGGCCTCGGCCGGCTCGCCAGGACCGCCAGCCGGCGCGCCGGCGCTGCCTTCGCGCAGGTAGATCAGGACGCCGCTGCCCTGGGCGGCGAGCCGCTGCAGCGCCTTCGGGATCAGATGACCTGGGGGACCGTCCCGGCGCGCGAACACGTCGCCGATCACCTGCTCGCGATGAATCCGGACCAGGACGTCGACGCCGCTCGCGAGCTCGCCGAAGATCAGCGCCAGATGGTGGACGGCATCGAACGGCGTGGCGTAGGCGACCGCGCGCGCCGGCCCGACCTCGGTCGCGACCTCGTACTCCCCGATCCGCTCGATCAGCTGCTCGCGCCGCTGCCGGTACGCGATCAGGTCCGCGACCGAGATCATCTTGAGGCCGTGCTCGGCGGCGAACTCGGCCAGCTGCGGCAGCCGCTTGACCGTGCCGTCGTCGTTGACCAGCTCGGCCAGCAGGCCGACCGGCGGCAGACCGGCGAGCCGGGCGAGGTCGATCGCCGCCTCGGTGTGGCCCGAGCGCACCAGCACGCCGCCGTTGCGGCCGATCAGCGGGAAGATGTGGCCGGGCCGCACGAAGTCGTCGGCGGCCGCGTTGGCGTTGGCGAGCGCGCGTATGCTGTTGCTGCGCTCCTCGGCCGAGATGCCGGTGGTCAGGCCGAAGCGGTAGTCGACCGAGACCGTGAACGCCGTGCCCATCGGCGCGTCGTTGAGCGCCACCATCGGATCGAGGCGCAGCCGGTGCGCGGTCTCCGGCGGCAGCGGCGTGCACAGGATGCCGCTGGTGTGTCGGATCATGAACGCGACCGCCCCGGTCTCGGCCTTGGCGGCGGCCATGATCAGATCGCCCTCGTTCTCGCGGTCGGCATCGTCGACCACGACCACGACCCGGCCGGCGGCGATCTCGGCGATCGCGGTCTCGACGCTATCGAGCTGGATGGTCATCGCTGCACGCACCTTCCCCACATCGACCGTTGACCCTAACGACATAATGAACCGCTCGCTTTGCCGTGCAGGACGCCTACCGCGCGCGTCGGCGCGGCCTATTGCGGGAAGCCGACCGTCACGTCCTTGGCGGCCTCGGGCGGCTGCGGGATAGTGCAGGCCGCGCTGGCCGCTGAACGAGCGGTCGGGCCTGGGCGCATAGGGCGGCGGCGCGAAACCGGTCAGCCGGCCGTCCCGGACCCAGCCCTGCTCGAGATCGATGCCGTAGAGCTCGTCGATCAGGCCGTGCTCCAGCCGGGCGCGGACCTCGGCGTAGTCCGGATGGCCGGCGCGGTCGTCGAGCTCGGCCGGGTCGTCCTCGAGGTCGAACAGCTGCACCCGGTTGCCGGCCGGGTACCAGATCAGCTTGTGGCGGCCGTCGTGCAGCATGCGGGTGGCGCTGACGTTCTCCAGGCAGTCGCCATAGAGCGTGCTCCGCCGGCGCTCGCCCAGCATCGAGAAGCCGTCGCAGCTCTGGGGCACCGGGATGCCGGCGAGATCGAGCAGGGTCGGCATCAGGTCCTGGAGGCCGACCAGGCGGTCGTCGACCCGCTGCTGGCCGACCCTCGGGTCGCCCGTCCGGCCCATCAGCACCATCGGGATGTTGGCCGAGCTCTCGTAGTAGGCGCGCTTGGCGAACAGGCCGAAGTCGCCCAGCATGTCGCCGTGATCGCCCGCGACCAGGACCACCGTGTCGTCGAGCAGGCCCTCCTCGCGCAGCGTCCCGATCACGACCCGGAGCTGATGGTCGATCTGGGTGCAGAGCGCGTAGAAGGCGCGCCGGATCTCGGCCAGCGCCTCGGCGCCGTAGCGGCCGTAGAAGCCGCGGTTCATGCGCAGGGCTTGCGGCAGGCTCGCCTCGTCCTCGGACCAGGCGCCGGCCAGCGGCGGATCGATCTCGAGCTGGCGGTAGTAGGCAAGGTAGGTCTCGAGCGGCACCAGCGGCGGGTGCGGATGGCGTGTAGGACAGGCACCAGAAGGCCGGCCGCAACGGATCGCGCCGCTTGATCGTGCGCGCCATCTGCACCGTGCACCAGTTGGTGACGTGGCAGTCCTCGGGCAGATGCCAGGCGCGGGACATGTAATTGTTGTTGTTCATGCCGTGCAGGAACTGCTGGCCGGCGAAGCCGCGCTCGGCGAGGTAGAGGTCGTGGTCGTCGACCGCGCCAAGATGCGGCCGGCCCTCCTCGGCGAGCAGCACGTCGTCGAAGCCGATCCGGTCGCGCTGCGGGTAGACGTGCAGCTTGCCGACCGCGAAGGCCTGGTAGCCGGCGTTGCGGAAGCACTGCGCGAGCGTCGGCAGCGCCGGCATCCGGTTGACCGTGCCGAACACGCGATCGCCGTGGGTGCGGGTCGTGGTGCCGGTCATCAGCGTCCGCCGCGCCGGGATGCAGATCGGGCATTCGGAATAGGCGCGCGCGAAACGGACGCCGTTGCGGGCCAGCTGGTCGATGGTCGGGGTCTGGATCACCGGATGGCCGGCGGCGCCGAGCAGCCGCCCGGGCCACTGATCGACCATCACCAGGAGCACGTTCGGGCGGTTGTCTCGGGTTTCGGCGGCGGCCATCGGTCCTCTCGGGGCGCTCGGTTGCGGGGATGGCCCCAAGCTAACTCACAGAACCGACCACCCACGACAACCCCGCCTTGACGCGCTGCCCGCCGACCCATAAATATGGGTCAACGCCTCCGGAGCCGCCGATGAAAACCACGATCGAGATCAACGATGTCCTGCTGCAGCGCGCCAAGCAGCTGGCGGTCGAGCGCAAGCTTACCCTGAAGGCTGTCATCGATGCGGCTTTGCGCAGGTTTGTAGAAGAGATCGAGCAACCACCGCAGCCCGCGCCCGAGCCCCGCAAGGGTAGCTTTCGCGGCTGCGGATTGCAGCCCGGCCTCGACGAGAACGACTTCGCGACGATCCGTGCCATGGCCTATGAAGGCCAAGGCGAGTGATCGCGGTCGACACCAACATTCTCGTCTATGGGCACCGGGAGGAATCGTCGTGGCATCAGCCCGCCGCCAGTTGCCTTGCGCGGCTGCTCCAACTGGCCTCCCCTGGGCGATCCCCTGGCCGTGCATTCACGAATTCCTCGGCATCGTGACCCACAGCAGGGTCTACATGCCGCCGACGCCTCTTCACCTCGCGGTCGGGCAAGTCGAGCTTTGGCTGGAAGCGCCAGCCCTCGTGTTGCTCGGCGTGGCGGCAGGTTACTGGCCCCTCCTGCGCGCGGTCCTGGAGCAAAGCCAGGTGACGGGCCCGCGCATCCATGATGCGCACATTGCCGCGCTCTGTCTGCACCATGGCGTGAGCGAGCTTTGGACCGCAGATCGGGATTTCCGTCGGTTCAAGGAGCTGAAGGTCGTCAACCCGCTGGTCGACGCCTGAGGCGTTCAGGATCCTGAGATCCGCCTCGGTGACGCAGTGCACGCAGGCGATAGATGCCGCGCAGCTGGCTGGAGGATGCGCCGCGCCCGGCGAGGTCGGTTTCCGAGAACGGGTCGGCGCGGACCGCCGCCAGCACTTCGTTGTCGTAGCCGCCGACCAGGATCACCCAGTCGACGAACTCGTTCCTGTCGGCGCGCAGCCGCTTCTCCGCAGTCTCCTGGCCGCTCGTGGTCGGCTCGCCCTCGACCAGATGGGCGCCGAGGATGCCGGCTCGGAGGACCAGCTTCGGCAGCGCCTCATCGGTGAGCCAGGCGCGCAGCGCGTCCTCCCGATCGGGCGCGGGCGACAGGAGAATCATCGTCCAGAACGCGGGTACGCCGCCCGCCCCGAAGCTCGCCACCACCCGGCAGAGCGTCCGGCTGTTGTTGTGCATGTGGGGGACGATCCGCCGGGTCCAGGGGGTCGGATCGTTGAGCCGGTCCAGGTAGGGCTTGGAGGTCAGCGTCGCCAGCTCGTCGACCTCGTAGAAGTTGAAATATTTGGGCGCGCCGCGTGATCGCGACCGCGCGCTGGCCGCGGCGAAAGCCCGGCACGCCGACCCGCTCGAACATGTGCTCCTTGGAGTGCCATTCGTTGTAGTCGCTCTCGATCGCCGGCGCCGGATCGTGCCAGATGACCAGCGCTCCTTTGCCCAACAGCGCCATCGCCGCCTCCTTCCTACCTGTCCGGACCGATCTTGACGCCGTTGACCTTGCCGAGGGCGCGCGCGAGGGCCGGCACGTAGCTCTCGCCCTCGCCCTGGGCGGCCGCGAGCGTGAAGACCTGATGGATCGCCTCGCCGAGGAACGCCGTGGCGCCCACGCTCTCGGCCAGATGGGTGTAGTAGCGGACGTCCTTCTGGCCGTTCTTGAGCTTGAAGATCATGCCGCCCTCGCCGCTCAGCACCCAGGGCATGAAGCGCTGGAACACCGACGAGTTGGCGCCGCCTTCGCTCACCACCTCGAACAGCTTCGCCAGATCGACGCCGGCCTTGGTCGCGGTGGTCACCGCCTCGGCGATCAGCGCCGCCGTGCCCTGGCTCAAGAAGTTGTTGATCAGCTTCATCTTGTGCCCAGAACCTATTGGACCGACGTGGAAAATATTCTCGCAGTACGCCTCGAGCACGGGCCGGATCGCGGCCAGCGTCGCGTCGTCGGCCCCGACCAGCGTGTTCAGCCGGCCGGCCTCGGCGTCCTTGGGCGAGCGGGTCAGGGGCGCGTCCGCGAAGCCGACGTTCCTGGCCGCGAGCGCCGTTCGCCACGCGCTCGGTCGAGGCGGGCTCGGCAGTCGTCGCGTCGATCACGATCAGGCCGTCGTGGGCGCCGGCAAGGATGCCGTGGTCGCCAAACACGCAGGCCTCGACCTCGGCCGAGGACGGCACGCAGAGGATCAGGACGTCACTCGTCCGCGCCAGCGCTGCCGGGCTCTTCGCCTCGGTCGCACCACGGCCGAGCAGGTCCTCGACCGGCTGCCGGTTGCGGTGCCCGAGCACGGTCAGCTGAAAGCCCTTCAGGGCGATGTTCTTGGCCATGCCGTGGCCCATCAGGCCGGCGCCGATGAAGCCGATCCGCTTGCTCATCTCGTTCCCCCGCTTCTGGTCCCTGGTAGCAAAGCCGAGCCCGCTTCGCTTGTCATCCGCAAAGCCACGTGCATTGTGCGAAGACCGTCGTGCCGAGGCTGCGGTTTGGGAAAAGATCCGATGCGCCTGCCCCCGCTGCTGTCCGGCGGCCTCGCGAGGTCGGGCGGCTGAGCCGCTCATGCGCGCGCTCGGCACCGCGTTCCGGGGTCTGTCGCCGATCGTCCAGGCGGCCTTGCTGATGATCTTCGGCGCGATCTGCGTCGCGATCCAGAACGGCATGATCCGGGTGATCTCGGGCGAGGTGCACGCGTTCGAGGTGGTGTTCTTCCGCAACGTGTTCGGCCTGCTCGCGATGCTCCCCTTCATGGGCGGCCCCAGTCTCGGGACGTTCCGGGCGCAGAGGCCGGGCCGGCTGCTGTTGATGAGCATCGCCCATGTCGCTGGCATGATCTGCTACTTCGCGGCGATCGCCTGGCTGCCGCTGGCCGAGGTGGTGGCGCTCGCCTTCTCCAAGCCGCTGTTCGCGACGGTCGGCGCGGCCCTGGTGCTGCACGAGGTCGTGCGCGCCCGGCGCTGGACCGCGGTCGGGCTCGGCCTGGTCGGGGTCCTGATCGTGCTCCGGCCGGGCGCCCAGGCGATCTCGCCGTTCGCCGCGCTGGTGCTGCTCGGCGCCCTGCTCGCGGCCGCGGTCACGCTGATGATCAAGCACCTGACCGCGACCGAGCGGGTACCGACCATCGTCTGGTATCAGGCGCTGTTCGCGACCCTGCTCTCGCTGCCGCTCTGCCTGTTGCACTGGCGGACGCCGGATCTGACGGGCTGGCTGCTGCTGATCGCGATCGGCGGCTTCGGCACGCTCAGCTGGCTCACGCTGACCCGCTCGGTCTACCTCGCCGATGCGTCTGCGGTGGTGCCCTTCGAGTTCCTCCGCCTGCCGTTCGCGGCGCTGGTCGCCTTCCTCTGGTTCGGCGAAGTGCCGAGCGTCTGGACCTGGCTCGGCGGCGGGCTGATCTTCGGCACGACCATCTACATCGCCGAGCGCGAGGCGCGCCTCGCCCGCGCCCGCACCGCCGCGGCGGTGCCCAGCCGCCCGCTGCCGACGCCCTAGGATCGGAGGCTCGTCGCCCCGCGCCCGGGAGGTCGAGCAGCCGACCGGCGTCGGATCTGGTGGCCTTCACGCCACCTTAAACTCGGCTTCCTACCCTTGCTCGGGACATGGCGCGCGAGGCTTCCGGAATGCCGTCCGGATCGATTGTCAAGCAGGCGACCGCGAAAGCCCGCCGCACGGTCGGGTTGGCGCTGGTCGGCGCCGCGCTGATCGTTGGCGGCATGCTCGTGGAGCGGGTCGGCTACCAGCGCGAGCAGAGCTCGGCCACCGAGCGGCTGATCGAGGCGCAGCAGGCCGCGGACCGGATCCTGCTCGCCGACGAGCGCCTGACGATGTCTGCCAACATGGCGGCGGCGACCGGCGAGCAACGTTGGATCGATCGCTACGACGCCAATATCCCGATGATCGACGAGGCGATCCGGCGCGCGCGCGAGCTGGCGCCGGCCAGCGTGGCCGCCCAGTTCGACGCCGAGACGCGGGTCGCCAACGATCGCCTGGTCGAGCTCGAGCGCTCGTCGCTCGACGCGGTCCACGCCGGGCGCATCCGGAGCGCGCGTGCGATCCTCGACGGCGCCGCCTACGCCGAGCACAAGAGCACCCTCAGCGACGGCACGAGCCGCTTCATCGACAGCGTGATCGGCGCCGTTCGCGCCGAACTCGACGCGGTCGGCAGCCACGCCCTGGGCTTCATGTGCCTGGTGCTGCTGGCCTCCGGGGTCGGCGCGACCCTGCTCTGGCGCCAGCTCAACGTCAGCCTGGCGAGGTCGGAAGCCGCCTTCCTCGAGGCCGAGCGCACGATCCGTGATCTGGCGCTGAACGACGTGTTGACCGGCATCTCCAACCGACGGGCGCTGTGCGACACCCTCAAGGCGGCGCTCGTCGGCGCCGGGCGCGCCGGCAGCCGGGTCGCCCTGCTGATGATCGACCTCGACCGCTTCAAGCCGGTCAACGATCGCCATGGCCACGTGATCGGCGATCTGGTGCTCAAGGAGGTGGCGCAGCGGCTGAGCCACGTCCTGCGCGCCGGCGAGCTGCGGGCACGCTATGGCGGCGACGAGTTCGTCGCGGTCGTCGAGTACCGGAACGGCGACCAGATCGGCGTGCGCATCGGCCGGCGCCTGATCGAGTGCCTGTCGGCCCCGATGACCTTCGATGGCATCACCGTTCAGATCGGCGCGAGCGTCGGGATCGCGGTCTATCCGACCGACGCGATCGATGACGACGAGCTGCTGCGCAAGGCGGACGTCGCCCTCTACCGCGCCAAGCGGGACGGGCGCGGCACGGTTCGACGGTACGATCCGGACATGGACGTCGACATCGACGCGCAGAGCACGCTCGAGGATGAGCTTCGCGCCGGGATCAGGGCGGGCGAGCTGGTGCCTTACTTCCAGCCGCTGGTCGATCTCAGGAGCGGTGCGACCCGCGGCTTCGAGGTGTTGTGTCGCTGGCGCCATCCGACCCGCGGCCTGCTGCAGCCTGCCGACTTCATTCCGCTCGCCGAGGCCGCAGGCCTGATCGACGATCTGACCATGGCGGTGTTGCGCGCCGCCTGCCTGGAGGCGCGGAGCCTGCCGGCTGCGATGACGCTCGCCGTCAATGTCGCCCCCCAGCAGATCCAGGACGAGCGGCTGGCGGACATGATCCTGGCGGTGCTGGCGGAGACCGGGTTCTCGCCCACGCGCCTGGAGATCGAGCTGACCGAGAACGCCCTGATCAGCGACCTCGGCGCCGCCAAACGGGTGATCACGCTGCTCAAGGCAGCCGGCATCAGCATCTCGCTGGACGACTTCGGCACCGGCTATTCCAGTCTCTGGCACCTCTCCGAGCTGCCGTTCGACAAGATCAAGATCGACCGCTCGTTCATCAAGACTTTGCACGACCGCCAGCAGAGCGCCAAGATCGTGACCGCGATCGTCGGCCTCGGCAAAAGCCTCGGCGTGCCGACCATCGCCGAGGGGGTCGAGACCGCGCGCGACGCCGAGTTCCTGCGCCGGATCGGCTGCACCACCGCCCAGGGCTACTACTTCTCCGAGCCCTTGCTGAGCATCGAGGCCGGCCGCCTCGCGCGCCTCGAGCCCGCCGCCGTCGCCTGACCCGTCGGGTCGGCGCCGACCGGACCGTGACCGAGCCGCCTCGGGCTCCGCCTGCGCGCGCGGCGCACCATCAGCTGGGTTCACGAGGCCGGACGGTAGACGTCCTCCATCGCCCGCGCGCCGACCTTCGCCGGATCGGCAAAGGGCTTGGGCCAGACGGTCGGCCTGAAGCGCTGGATGATCTCGGTGTTGATGACAGCGCCCTCGAGGTTGGCGCCGGTCAGATTGGCGCCATCCAAGTCGGCCCCTTGGAGATTGGCGCCCCGGAGATCGGCGTTCCTCAGATCGGCGCCGCGCAGGTCGGCCCCCATGAGGTTGGCGTTGCGCAGATCGGCGTCGCGCATCACCGCGCTGACGAGCCTCGCCTCGTAGAGCACGGCCTCCTGCAACGCGGCGCCGCGCAGGCTGGCCTTGGTCAGGTCGGCGGCGAAGAAATCGATCCTGCGGGCGTCGACGAACGCCCAGTAGGCATCGGCAAGGTCACATTTCTGGAACTCCCGGCCTTCGCCGAGCGGCGACGGGCCAAAGTCGCGCGGTCGGCGGTCGGGTTGGAACCGGGCGCCCAGCGTGACGACCAGCTCGTCCGCGATGTACTTGCGGAGCGCGGCCTCGCTGGTCGCCGCCTCGGCGCTGTCCGCAGGACCGGCTTCGCCCTTCTCGCGTGCGGCAGTGCCCGCCTGCGGGTCCGCGAGCCGGTCCTGGCGCTTGAGCACGGCCACCAGAACCTTCCTGATCAGCGGCGTCTCGGCCATCTCGAGCGGGCTGGGCTCGTCGTCCGGCAGCGGAACCGAGAGCCTCTGCAGACGGTCGAGCAGGACGGCCGCAGCCGCCAAGCGCGCGCGATGACTGCTGTGGCCGAGGTCCTGGAACAGGCGGAGGTTGTGGAGCTCGCGCGCATGCTCGCGCTCCTGGCGCAGCTTGAGGCGGTCCAGCCGCTCGTCCTGCTCGCGCCGGGCCCGCTCGCGCTCGGAGCGCTTCTCCTCGAGCTCCTTCTGCAGCTGGTCGAACCGCCGCCCCATGCGCGTGATGACGTAGGTGAAGGCGCCGCCGACCAGGGCAACGATGATCGAGCCGGCCGCCGCGAAGACCGTCGTCCACCATTTGGTGCGGTCATCGACGGCCCGCAGCGCTGCGGTCTCCGCCTGGAGCTTACTGACCTCGGCACCCAGCTTTCGGTTCTGCAGTTCCGAGGCCTTCTCGCTCGTGCTCGGGACCGGGTCGCGAGAGGTTTGGATGGTCTGCGCCTGGGCCGGGAGCATAGGCAACGGAGCGTAGCCGGACAGCAGCATCCAGCAGAGGCAAGCGATCCCGCAGGTTTGTTGCCACGTCCCTCGCATAGCGCGTCTCGGCCACATCCGCTACAAAGCTCAGCCGGGGAGCATAGCGCCCAGGCTCCGCTTTTGCGAGATCCAGACGCGCCCGCCCGCGGCGCCGCCGTGGCGGCGCGCGCCGCCTTTCGGGCCATAGGCGTCGAGCGCAGGATTCAGGCGTCGAGTTGCGCGCGCATCCAGCCAGCCATGTCCTCGGTGTGGTTCTTGGCAACGTCGAGCATGCGCGTCATCTGGATGCAAGCGTGGGTGACCCCCGGCCAAAGCACGTACCGATGCGGGACGCCCGCCGCCTCGAGCTTTGCCACCAGCGCGGTCGTGTCGTCGAGCAGCGGGTCGAGCTCGGCCGCCGTCAGCATCAGCGGCGGCAGATCCCCGAGATCGGCCAGCAGCGGTACCGCGAGCGGGTTGCGGTCGTCGGACCCGTCCTTGACGTAGTGGTCCCAGAACCAGCGCATTTCGGCGACCGAGAGGATGTAGCTGCCGTCGCCGAACGCCCGTTGCGAGGCGGTCTCCGAGCCCTCCCTGTAGGCCGCGTAGGCGCCGTAGATCAGGAGGCCCGCACGCAGCGGATTCGCGCCCGAGTCACGGAGGCTCAGCAGGGTCGCGAGCGAGAGATTGGCGCCGGCGCTGTCGCCGCCGATCGCGAGCCGCTGGGTGTCGATTCCCCAGTCGCCACCATGCTTGGCGAGCCAGCGGACCGCCGCGACGCAGTCCTCGAGCGGGGCCGGAAACTTGTCCTCCGGCGCCAGGCGGTAGTCGACGCTCGCGACCAGGAACCCGCCCGCCTGGGCCAGGCGCCGGCAGACGCCGTCGTGGGTATCGAGGCTGCAGATCACCCAGCCGCCGCCATGGATGTAGATCAGGCAGGGCGCCGGCCGCGGGATGCCCGGATCGTACAGACGGACACGGATGCCTCCGCCCGGACCCGGGATCTCGTGGTTGTAGACCGCCCAAATCACCGGCCGGTCGGCGTTCCAGAACGCCTCGGTGGTGGCGTTGGTCTGCGCCCGCGCGTCGACCGGGGAAAGCGCGGTGCGCTCCGGGCGGTCCTTCATCGCCTCGGCAACCAGGGCGAGGATGGCGGCCATCTGCGGGTTCAGCTCGGGCATCGACGGGATCCTTTCAGGCCGGCTTGCTCTACGTGGCGGAGCGGCTAGGTTTCAACAGCGGGCCGGGATTGTCGAGTCCCGCGCAGGCTGCCCGGTCCGGCCGGGCCGAAGGAGGGGGCATGACGAGCCGCGTCGCCGACGATCCGCGCCCGCGCGCCCGGCGCTGGCTGCTCGCCTGCCTCGCGGCGCTCTGGCCGGCGCTCGCCGCCGTGCCCGCGCTCGCGCAATGCTTCCCGATCGCCGAGGGCCCGGCGCGCGTGCTGCCGGCAGCCGGCGGGCCGGCGGCGGTGCCGGCCGCGAGCGTCCGCCTGACCTTCCTCGGCCATTCCAGCTTCCTGATCGAGACCCCGGCCGGGGCGAGTGCCGTCACCGACTACAACGGCTTCCTCGGGGGCTTCGAACCGCCCGCGATCGCGACCATGAACAACGCGCACACGACCCACTACACCGACCATCCCGATCCCAGGATCGAGCACGTGCTGCGCGGTTGGGACCCGGGCGGCGGCGTCGCCCGCCACGACCTCACCTATCTCGACCTGCACGTCCGCAACGTCCCGACCAACGTCCGCGAGGCGGGTGGCGTCCGGATCAACGGCAACTCGATCTTCGTGTTCGAGACCGCCGGCCTCTGCATCGCCCATCTCGGCCACCTGCATCACCTGCTGACCGACGTCCACCTGGGCGAGCTCGGCCAGATCGACGTGCTCCTGGTCCCGGTCGACGGCAGCTACACGATGGCCCAGGAGCTGATGGTCGAGGTGATCGAGCAGATCCGGCCGGCGCTGGTCATCCCGATGCACTACTTCAGCCCGTTCACGCTCGCCCGTTTTCTGAAGCTGGTGCGCGATCGCTACGACGTCGTGATCAGCGAGACGCCGACCGTGACGCTCTCGCGCGCCACCCTGCCCTATCACCAGGTCCTGGTGCTGCCGGGCGGCTGAGCCCCCCGGCTTCGAGGCGGCGACGGGTGAGGTCGAAGGCCGCAGCCGCTTTCCCGACCCCCGGGAATCTGCCAATCTGGCGCCATGACCGCGATCCAGACCGCCGCCCTGCCCGCCCGCCACGATCTCAAGGTGATGAGCCTGATCGGCACCGGGCATTTTCTCAGCCACTTCTATATCCTGCTGCTGCCGCCCCTGTTCCCGCTGCTCAAGGACGCGCTCGGGGTCGACTACGTGCAGCTCGGCTTCGCGATCGCGGTGCTCAACGGGGTCACCGCGCTGACCCAGGCGCCGGTCGGCTTTTTGGTCGACCGGTTCGGCGCGCGCGGCATCCTGATGACCGGCCTGGCCCTGTTCAGCCTGGCGATCGGCCTGGTCGGGGTCTGGCCGAGCTATCCGATGCTGCTCCTGCTGATGGTGGTCGCCGGGCTCGGCAACAGCGTCTTCCACCCGGCCGACTACGCGATCCTGTCGGCGGCCGTCGACACCGGGCGGAAGGGCCGCGCGTTCTCGATCCACACCTTCGGCGGCTATGCCGGCTTCGCGGCGGCGCCGCCGGTGATCGTCTCGCTGGCGGCGGTGTTCGGCTGGCGGCTCGCGTTGCTGCTCGCGGGCGTCGCCGGTCTGGTCGTGACCGCGGTGATGCTCGCCAACAGCGCCATTCTGCGCGCCGACGCCGACGCCAGGCACCGGGCGACCGGGAGCGGCGCGGCGGCGCCCGGCTGGCGCCTGCTGCTCAGCGGGCCGATCCTGATGGCGCTGGTGTTCTTCGTGATGCTGGCGTTCAGCCTCGGTGGCTACACGAGCTTCAGCGTGGCCGCCATCCAGTCCCTGTACCAGGTCGATCTGGCGGCGGCGACCCTGCCGCTCACCGTCTATCTCGTGGCCAGCACCTTCGGCGTGCTGCTCGGCGGCTGGATCGCCGATCGGACCCGGCAGCATCACCAGGTGGTCGCCGGCTGCTTCCTGCTGGTCGCGCTGTTCTCGGCCGCGATCCCGCTGCTGCGGCCGCCGGTCCTGCTGGTCAGCGTGCTGTTCGGCTGCGCCGGGCTGTTCTCGGGCGTGGTCGCGCCGTCGCGCGACATGATGGTGAGCGCGGTCACGCCGCCGGGCTCGAGCGGCAAGGTGTTCGGCTTCGTGACCACCGGCTTCAGCATCGGCGGCATCGCCGGGCCGCTGCTGTTCGGCCTGGTGCTCGACCTCGGCAATCCCGGCAATCTGTTCTGGGTGATCGCCGGGCTCAGCCTGCTGACCCTGATCGTGGTCTTCGTCGGCGCCCGCCAGGATCGGCCGGCGGCCGCATCGGCGAGCCGGTAGGCGCGCACTCCCGAGGCGCCGCGGCGATCGACGCCGGCGCCGGCGCGCGGTTATCCTGATCCGATGCTTCGTGTGCTCACCGTCGCCGGCGGGTTGCTCGTGATCGCCCAGCTGCATCGCGCCTCGGGCGGCGTGGTCGCGCTCGAGCTCGATCGCAGCTTCGGCCTGGGCGCCGGCCAGATCGGCCTGGTGATCGGCGCCATGCTGCTCGCCTCGGCGGTGGTGCAGCTGCCGGCCGGGCTCGCGTTCGATCGCTTCGGCGCGCGCCGGACCGTCTCGGCGATGGCCGGGCTCGCCCTGCTCGGCACGCTGCTGTTCGCGGTCGCCACCGGCTTCATGGGCCTCGCGGCCGGCCGTTTCCTGATCGGCGCCGGCTTCGCGGGCGTGGTCACCAGCATCATGCTGCTGACCATGCGCTGGGCGCCGCCGGAGCGCTTTGCCACGGTCGCGGCGACCGTGCTGGCTCTCGGCAGCCTGATCGGCGGCCTGCTCGCGACCACACCGCTGGCGCTCGCCCTCCACGTCTTCGGCTGGACGCCGACCTACCTCACGATCGACCTGCTGTGCGCGCTCGCCGTGATCGCGGCCGCGGCCCTGATCCAGGACTCGCCCGGCGCCGCGACCGTCCGGGGCGCTGCCCGCGAGAGCCTGGGCGAAAGCCTCCGCGGCCTCTGGGCCCTGCCGGGCGATCCCGATCTGCGCCGGATCTTCGCGATGGCCGCCTGCACGATCGCACCCTTCATGAGCACCGGCGGCCTCTGGGCCGGGCCCTATCTCCGGGACGTCTACGGCCTCGGCCAGGACCAGACCAGCTACGTCCTGCTCGGCATGGTCCTGATGCTCAACCTCGGCACGCTCGCCTATGGCCCGCTCGATCGCTGGTTCGGGACCCGGCGGGGCGTGGTCCTGGCCGGCGCCGGCGCCAGCATGCTGATCCTCGGGACGCTCGCGAGCCTGCCCGAACCGCCGCTCTGGCTGGTGGTCGTGCTGTTCCTGGGCCTCGGCCTCGCGAGCCCGTTCTACGTCACGCTCACGGCCCATGGCCGGAGCTTCGTGCCGATCGAGCGCGCCGGCCGCCTGGTCACGACCATCAACCTCTCGGCGCTCGGGTCGGCCTTTGGCGCGCAGTGGCTCTCGGGCTTCGTGGTCGGCCTGACCGGGGGCGGCGGGGCGCTCGGCTCGGCCGCGGGCTATCGCCTGGTGTTCGCCCTGCTCGCTTGCATGCTGCTCGCGGCGCTCCTGGTCTATCGCCAGGCGCCCGAGCGTCCCGCCTCACGCGGCGCCAGGACGGCAACGCCCTCCCGCGCCCGCCCGGCCGACACACCGTCCGGCGCCCGCCCATGACCTGGGCTCCGGTCCCCAAGCCCCGGTGCCCAAGCCCTGGTCCCCAAGGCCAGGTCGCCAAAGCCAGGTCGCCAAAGCCAGGTCGCCAAAGCCAGGTCGCCAAGGCCAGGTCGCCAAGGCCAGGTCGCCAAGCTCTGGTGCCAAGCCGGACGCCAGCGGTTGCGCCCGACCTCTGGTCCGTCCGCGGGCGCCGGCCGAAGCTCACATCGTCGGCCGGCGGGGTTCTCCTTGGCGGGCCGCTGGCGGCAGCGCCGCGAGGCTCGCGGCCTGCTCCGCCTCCAGCGACCGGATCGCGCGCTGCAGCTTCTCGAACGCGCGCACCTCGATCTGGCGCACGCGCTCGCGCGAGATGCCGTAGCTGGCGCTCAGCTCCTCGAGGGTGGTCGGCTCTTCCTTCAGGCGGCGCTCGGTCAGGATGTGCCGCTCGCGCTCGTTCAGGACCGCCATCGCCCGATGCAGCAGCGAGCGCCGGTGATCGTACTCGTCGGCCTCGACCACCGCGGTCTCCTGGCTGGCGCTGTCGTCGACCAGCCAGTCCTGCCATTCCATGTCGCTGTCGACGCGCAGCGGCACGTTCAGCGAATGGTCGGCGCCCGCGAGCCGACGGTTCATCTCGATCACCTCGGTCTCGGTCACGTCCAGCCGCTCGGCGATCGCCTTGACCGTCTCGGGATGCAGATCGCCCTCGTCGATCGCCTGCATCTGGCCCTTGAGCTTGCGCAAGTTGAAAAAGAGCTTCTTCTGCGCCGCCGTGGTGCCCATCTTGACCAGCGACCAGCTGTGCAGGATGTATTCCTGGATCGCGGCCCGGATCCACCACATGGCGTAGGTCGCGAGCCGGAAGCCGCGGTCCGGATCGAACCGCTTGACCGCCTGCATCAGCCCGACGTTGCCCTCGGAGATGATCTCGTTGAGGGGCAGGCCATAGCCGCGGTAGCCCATCGCGATCTTGGCGACCAGGCGCAGGTGGCTGGTGACCAGCTTGTGCGCCGCCTCGACGTCGCCATGCTCCTGCCACTGCTTGGCGAGCACGAACTCCTGGTCCGGCTCCAGCATCGGAAACCGGCGGATCTCCTCGAGATAACGGGCGAAACTCGAGCCCGTTGCCGGGACCGTCAGAAAGTTCGCCAAAGTGGTCGCACTCCGGAGGCTGAACGTCGGCCCATCATAGTCGACGGGCATCGGAAATCCAGTGCGCCGGCGGGTTCGCTCCTAGGCGCGAAGTGTACCGCACCTATGGTTAACGTTCGGTAAATTTGTCGGTTCCGCCTGCAAAGATTCGAACAGACGATCGAAACTGGGCGGCGGCGGGCGTTCGAGAAGGACCTTCGCGCCCGTGATCGGATGCTCGAAACCGAGGCGTCGAGCGTGGAGGGCGAGACGGCCGAAGGCCGCCAGATGCTCGGCCAGCGCCGGGCTCGGTGCCGGCCGGCGCCTGGGCCGATAGATCGGATCGCCGACGATGCCGAGGCCGAGGACGCCGAGATGGACCCGGATCTGGTGGGTCCGCCCGGTCGCGAGCGTCAGACCGAGGCGCGCGGCGAGCTCGCCCGCGGTCGCCTCGAGCCGGTAGTGGGTGAGCGCGCGCTTGCCGCCCTCGACCACGGCCATGCGCTTGCGGTCCCTCGGATGGCGGCCGATCGGCCGCTCGATCGAGCCGGCCGGGCGCGGCGGCCGCCCCCAGACGATCGCGGTGTAGCCACGCTCGATCCGGTGGACGCTGAACTGGGCCGCCAGACGGACATGGGCCTGGTCGTCCTTGGCGACCACCATCAGACCGCTCGCGTCCTTGTCGAGACGATGGACGATGCCCGGCCGCAGCACCCCGCCGATGCCCGACAGGCTGCCGGCGCAATGGGCCAGGAGCGCGTTGACCAGGGTGCCGCGGGCGTGGCCCGGCGCCGGATGGACCACGAGGCCGGCCGGTTTGTCGAGCACCAGCAGATGGGCGTCCTCGTACAGCACCTCGAACGGGATCGCCTCAGGCTCGGGGGTTGCGGGCTTCGGCTCGGGCACGCCGACCGCGAACCGCTGGCCCGGTTTGACCCGGCTCGCGCCCTCGGCTATCACGACCCCGTCGCGGGCGACCTCACCCGCCTCGAGCAGCGCCTGGAGCCGCGCGCGCGAAAATTCCGGCAGGCGGCCGGCGAGGAACTTGTCCAGGCGCTGGCCGGCATCGGCCGCGGCGGCGGTCAGGGTCAGGGTCCGGCGGGTCATCGGCGACTAAGGTGGACACCATTCCGAACCTGCTCAAGGCCTTTGTGATCGCCGGCGGGGTCGCGCTGATCGCCGGCACCGGCCTCTTGGTGGTGCTGATCCTTCTCCATGGCCGTGGCGACCACAAGGTCGTCCGGGAATTGCCGGTCGCGATCAGCCTGCCCAAGGGCGCCCGCGTCGAGCAGGTGGCGGTCGACGGCAGCCGCTGGCTGCTGCTCGGCACCGCCGCCGGCGGCCGGCAGTTCCTCGCCGTGGTCGATCCGCGCACCGGCGAGCCCGCGAGCCTGCTCTGGCTGCAGCCCGAAGACTGACGATGGGGCCGGAGGTCGGCGACCTCGTCCTGGTGACGATCGAGCAGCTCGGAGCGCAGGGCGACGGCATCGGTCGGTACGGCGACGCGCGCGTGTTCCTGCCGCTCGCTTTGCCCGGCGAGCGCTGGCGTGTGCGGCTTGCGGCCAGGCGCGGCGACGGTTTCGTCGCGGCCCCGATCGCGGCGCTCGATCAAGCGGTCCGCGCCCGGGCGCCCTGCCCGCATTTCGGCAGTTGCGGCGGCTGCCAGCTGCAGCACCTGCCGGCCCCCGTCTACGCCCTCTGGCAGCGCGAGATCGTGGCTCAGGCGCTCGCCCGCCGGGGCCTGCACGGGATCGAGGTGGCGCCGCCGCAGATCACGCCCCCCGCCAGCCGGCGGCGGGTCCGGCTGGCCTTTGCGATCGCTCGCGGCCGGGTCCAGCTGGGATTTCGGATGCGCTCGGCCCACACCCTGATCGAGATCAGAGAGTGCCCGGTCGCACGCCCCGAGATCCTGGCCTTGCTGCCGGCGCTGCGGCCGCTGCTGGCAAGGCTCGCGATCGCGCGCCGCGGCGGCGAGGTCCAGATCACGGCGAGCGCCTCCGGCCTCGACCTGCTGCTGACGTCCGCGCTCCCCCCTGGCCTCGCCGAGCGCGAAGCGCTGGCCGAGTTCGCAGCTCGAGAGGACGTCGCGCGCCTCGCCTGGCGTCCGGCGGCAAGCAGCCCGGCGGAGCCGATCGCCGCCCGCCGCCCGGTGTGGGTCGACTTCGCGGGCGTGCGCGTCGAATTGCCGCCCGGCGCCTTCCTGCAGGCGACCGGCTTCGCCGAGGACGCGATCCGAGGCGCCGTCGCCCTGGCGATCGGCGATGCCCGCCGGGTCGCCGACCTGTTCGCGGGTTGTGGCACCCTCGGGTTGCCGCTCGCGGCCGCGGGCCATCGGGTCCTGGCGCTCGACGCCGATCCTTCGATGCTGGCCGCAGCCACGGGCGCGGCGCGGCGAGCGGGGTTCGGCGACCGGCTGCGGATCGAGTGCCGGGATCTCGAGCGCGCTCCGCTCGCCGGCCCCGCCCTCGAGGGTCTGGATGCCGTGATCCTCGATCCGCCGCGCGCCGGCGCCCGCGCCCAGGCGACGGCGCTGGCGGCCTCCCGGGTCGCGCGGATCGCCATGGCCTCCTGCAACCCCGCGACCTTCGCGCGCGATGCCCGCACCCTGGTCGACGGCGGCTATCGCCTGCTCTTCGTGCAGCCGATCGATGCTTTCCTCTGGTCGGCCCGGATCGAGCTGGTCGGCGCCTTCGCGCGCATCGATCGGGCGCCCCCGCGCGCTTGATTTGTCCGCTACCGCCTTCTACATAGGAGCGGTTCCAGCCGCCCGCGTCCCCTTCGTCTAGCGGTCCAGGACGTCGCCCTCTCACGGCGAAAACAGGGGTTCGAGTCCCCTAGGGGACGCCAAGCGATCTCGATCAGCTTCCTCGACCTGGGGCGACGCTGCGGGGCCCTGGGCTTGGGCATGGCCGCTGCATGCGCCACGGCCCAAGCCGGCGCCGCCGTCAAGCGCGTGCGCGCATCGCGGCCAGACTGGGTCAGGGCGCGCTTCGGTCAGCCGAGCGCCTGGGCCGGCAGGGCGTCGTACGCCGCCGGCGTGTCGACGTCGGCGAGCACGGCGGGGCTGCGCGCCTCGACCGTGTGGACCCGCTCGGGGTGGCGTTGGATCAGGTGGCGGCAGCCGAAATTGGCCCCGCCGGCCTCGACCTCGGCGCGTGCCGAGGCCGGCAGGACGATCGGGTTGCCGCGCTCGCCCCGCCAGAGCGGCACCAGGATGCGGCCGGGCGGCGCGTTGCCGAAAGCGGCGATCAGATGGTCGATATCGGCCGCCGTCAGCGCCGGCTGATCGCCGGGACAGATCAGATAGCCAGCCGCCGTCGCGGCC
The DNA here is from genome assembly GCA_963757395.1 of uncultured Alphaproteobacteria bacterium. GTDB lineage: Bacteria > Pseudomonadota > Alphaproteobacteria > Geminicoccales > Geminicoccaceae > DATAOG01. The sequence goes on along the minus strand of CAVWRK010000010.1, from coordinate 54,821 downwards.
ACGAGCAGGCCGGTGCGGACCGAGGTCATCTGGCCCTCCGCATGGCGGTCGTTGTGCACGAGGCCGACCGGCAGGCCCGCGAGCGCCGCCGCGATCCGGAAGGCCTCGTGGCCGGTGACCACGGTGACCGAGGTGGCACGGCTCGCGAGCAGCGCCCGCGCCACGCGCCGGATCATCGGCTCGCCGCCGACCGGCAGCAGCAGCTTGTTGGCGCTGCCCATGCGCCTCGAGCTGCCGGCCGCGAGCAGCACGGCCGCGACGCGGACATCCTCAGCCGGCATGCTCGACCTCTTTCGGCGCCGCCGCCCGGGCGCCGAGGCGGCGCTCGCGGACGATCTCGGCGAGCACCGAGAGCGCGATCTCCTCGGGCGTGATCGCGCCGATCTCGAGGCCGGCGGGCGAACGCACCGCGGTCGCCCGCGCGGGCGCGACCCCGTTCGCGACCAGGCGCGCGCGCAGGGCCTCGATCTTGCGCCGGCTGCCGACGAAGGCGACCAAGGCGGCATCACTCGCGAGCGCCCCTTGGAGCGCGGCGAAATCGCCCCGGCCCTGGGTCGCGACCACGACGAACCGCTCGCCGCTCGAGGCCAGCGGCAGGTCGTAGCCCTCGATCCGGTCGTCGGCAGCGGGAAAATGCTCCTGATCCGCGGGCGGGCCCGCGACCGCGAGCGCGAAGCCGATCCGGCGGCCGAGATCGGCGATCGCGCGCGCGACCGGCGAAGCGCCGCAGACGATCAACAGCGGGCGCGGCAGCATCGGCTCGATGAACAGGTCCGTGGTGCCGCCGCTCGGACAATGGCTCTTGTGGAGCTCGACCCCGTTTCCGGTTGCGCTCGCGGTGGCGAGCGCCGCCTCGGGCTGGACGCTGATCAGCCGCGCGCGGCCGTCGGCGAGCGCTGCGCGCGCCGCCCGCCTGAGCGCACCCTCGGTGCAGCCGCCGCCGATCCAGCCCTCGATGCGGCCGTCCTCCGTGACCACCGCCTTGGCGCCGGCCTTGGCCGAAGTCGCGGCGACCGTCCGGACCACGGTCGCGAGCACGAACGGCCGGCCCTTGGCACGGAGCGTCGCGATCAGCTCGAGGAGCTCCGAATCGGTCGTCATGATCAAAGCCGCATCAGCGCCGGCTCGAGCGCGGCCAGGCTCTGAAGGTTGTGCGCCGGCGCGAACAGGTCCACGAACGGCAACGCCGCCGCCATGCCGCCGGCCTCGGGCTCGTAGCCGGGCCAGCCAAGCAGCGGGTTCAACCAGACGATCCGGCGCGCGCGGCGCTTGAGCTCGGCCATCTCCGCCGCGAGCGCTGCGGGCGGCCCGGTGTCGTAGCCGTCGCTGACGATCACGACCACCGTCCGGCCGTTCAGCACCCGGGCGGCGTGGTGGCGGTTGAAGGCCGCCAGACACTCGCCGATCCGGGTACCGCCGGCCCAGCCCGCCGCCAGCAGCGCCAGGCGCTCGATCGCACGCTCGGCGTTGCGCTCGCGCAGCGCCGGCGCGAGGTGGACCAGACGGGTGTGAAAGACGAAGCCGTCGGCCTGCCGGAAGCTCAGCAGCACGCCGCGCAGGAAACGCAGGAAGAAGGCGCTGTAGGGGCTCATCGAGCCGGAGGCGTCCAGGATCAGGACCAGGCGGATCGGCTTCGGGTGGCGGCGCCGGAACGCGAGCCGAAGCGGGGTGCCGCCGCTCTGGATGCTGCGGTGGATGACGCGCCGGAGATCGAGCTGACGGCCGCGCGCCCGCACCCGGCGGCGCCGGGCCAGGCGATGGCGCATGCGGGCGGCGAGGCGTTCGCAGAGGTCCTGCACCTTCGCAAGCTCGTCCGGGTCGGCGATGTGGCGGAGATCGGTCTCGCCGAGCGCTTCTGCCCGACTGGCCCCGACGCGGCGCGGCCGGTCGCTCGTCGCTGCCGCGCCCGGATCGGCGGCCGGGTCGAGGCGCTCGGGCGGCCCGAAGCGGTCGTCGATCAGCGGCCCGGTGCGGCGCGGCCGGGCGCCGCCGGGCCCGGGCTTGCCGCTCGCCTTGACCGCGCGGCGCATGCCGCGACGCAGCCACCAGACGTCGAACAGCTGGTCGAACCGATCCCAGTCGGCCTTGGAGCAGCAGAGCAGGGTGCGCAAGGCAAAGCGCAGCTCGTGCGGCCGCCGAAGGTCGATCGCGCGCAACAGTTTGAGCGTGTCTCCGGTCTCGCCGAGCCCGACCGGAAAGCCGTTGTCCCGCAGCAGGCGGACGAAGCCGGTCGCGCGCGCGGCGAGCCGGCTGCCGGGATCGACGGGCGGCGCCGCCATCAGGCGACCCTCGCGATCAGGCGCGAGATCACCTCGGGCGCCAGCGCCTGCTGGTCCGCGTGGGTCTTCAAGAGGCAGAGCAGGCTCTCGTGGACCGCCTCGGGCGCGGTGCTCAGGTCCCGGACCTCGAGGCCGAGCAGGGCTGCGGCCCAGTCCAGGGCCTCGGCGACGCCCGGGACCTTGCGCAGGTCCTCGCGCCGGATCGCCTGGACCACGCGCACCACCTGCTGCGCGAGCGCCGGCTGAATGCCGGGGATCCGCGCGAGCACGATGCGAAGCTCCTTGTCCTCGCTCGGATAGTCGACGAAGTGATAGAGGCAGCGGCGCCGGAGCGCGTCCGAGAGCTCGCGCGTCCGGTTCGAGGTCAGCACCACCCAGGGGATCGAGCTCGCGGTGATGGTGCCGAGCTCGGGCACGCTGATCTGAAAATCGGACAGCACCTCCAGCAGATAGGCCTCGAACTCCTCGTCGGCGCGATCGATCTCGTCGATCAGCAGGACCGGCGGCAGAGGTTGGGTGATCGCCTTGAGCAGCGGCCGCTCGAGCAGGAAGTCGCGCTCGAAGATGTGCGCCTCGGTCGCCGCCGCCGACTCGCCTTCCCGCTCCCGGACCTTGATCGCCAGCAGCTGGCGCTGGTAGTTCCACTCGTACACGGCGGCGTTGGCGTCCAGGCCCTCGTAGCACTGGAGCCGGATCAGCGGTCGCTGCAGCGCCTTGGCCAGGCTTTTCCCGACTTCGGTCTTACCGACCCCGGCATCGCCCTCGAGCAGCAGCGGCCGCTCGAGCCGACCCATGAGCACGATCGCCATCAAGAGCTGCGGATCGGCAACGTAGCCGACCGCGGCCAGCCGCCGCCCCAGCTCCTCGCGCGTCAGCGCCATCCCCGCCCGGTCCGCCACGCCCGTCCCCACCCGACGACCATTCCCCTAAAGATAGCACTGCGTTGACGAATCCTTCACTACTGTTCGGCGGGCTTGCGGACGGTGGCAAGGGCCGCGCGGGGCGGCCAAGCGCGGCGGCGGACTCCCACGGTCCCACGGACCACCCGAGGAAAACGTTAACGCCAGGGTGGTTAACGGAGGGTTAACGCGAACGCAGGCAGCATCGTCTGCAGGCCGTGATGCCCCAGCTCATCGGCCCGGCCCGATCATGGCTCACGAGAATCTGCTCCGTCCGGGCACGTTTGGCCGTCTGCGCGGACTTCCCTTCGTTTCCCGCACTCGATCGACAGCTGCCGGGCGGCGCCAGTCGCAATGCCGGGCGACCGAGCGCGCTCAAATCTCCGCGTAGCTCCGTATCTCGGCCTTGGCGCCGGGATGGGTGACCGCGCCTTTTTCGGCCGGGCCGACGGTCTGGGCGTAGCGCCAGAGCGCGCCCGAAGGGTACATGGTCGCGCGCGGCTGCCAGGCCTGGCGGCGGGCGTCGAGCTCGCTTTTGGACAGCTCGACGTCGAGCGTACCCGCCTCGGCATCGATGGCGATCATGTCGCCGTCCCTGAGCAGCGCGATCGGGCCGCCGACCGCCGCTTCCGGGCCGACGTGGCCGACGCAGAAGCCATGGGTGCCGCCCGAGAACCGGCCGTCGGTGATCAGCGCCACCTTGTCGCCCATGCCCTGGCCATAGATCGCCGAGGTCACGCTCAGCATCTCGCGCATGCCGGGCCCGCCGCGCGGCCCCTCGTAGCGGATGATCAGGACGTCGCCCTCCTGGTAGCGGCGCCCCTGGACCGCCGCCATGGCGTCCTCCTCGGTATCGAAGCAGCGCGCCTTGCCCCGGAACTTCAGGCTCTTGAGGCCGGCAACCTTGACGATCGCGCCCTCGGGCGCGAGCGAGCCCCAGAGGCCGACCACGCCGCCCCAGCTGGTGATCGGGTCGGCGACCGGCCGGATCACCGGTTGGTCCGGGTTGAAGGTCACGTCGGCGAGGTTCTCGGCGATCGTCTTGCCGGAGACGGTCAGGCAGTCGCCGTGGAGAAAACCGCCATCGAGCAGCGCCTTCATCAGCATCGGCACGCCGCCCGCATCGTGCAGGTCGCGCATCACGTACTTCCCGGCGGGCTTGAGGCTGGCGATGTAGGGCGTGCTGCGGAAGATCTCGCAGACGTCGTGGAGATCGAAGTCGATCCCGGCCTCGTGGGCGATCGCCGGCAGATGCAGGCCGCCGTTGGTCGAGCCGCCCGAGGCCGCGACCACGCGGGCCGCGTTCTCGAGCGATCTGCGGGTCACGATGTCGCGCGGCCGGATGCCGTTGGCGAGCAGCGCCATGACCGCCTCACCCGAGGCCTCGGCCCACTGATCGCGGGTCTCGTAGGGGGCGGGCGTGCCGGCCGAGCCGGGTAGAGCGAGGCCGATCGCCTCGGACACGCAGGCCATCGTGTTGGCGGTGAACTGGCCGCCGCAGGAGCCGGCCGAGGGGCAGGCGACCTTCTCGAGCGCCTCGAGCTCGGCATCGTCGATGGTGCCGACCGCGTGCTGGCCGACCGCCTCGAACACGTCGACCACGGTCACGTCACGGTTGTGGAAGCGCCCGGGCAGGATGGTGCCGCCGTACATGAAGACCGCGGGCACGTTGAGCCGGACCATCGCCATCATCAGCCCGGGCAGCGACTTGTCGCAGCCGGCGAGCCCGACCAGCGCGTCGTAGGAGTGGCCGCGCACGGTGAGCTCGACCGAATCCGCGATCACCTCGCGCGAGACCAGCGAGCTCTTCATGCCCTGGTGACCCATCGCGATGCCGTCGGTCACGGTGATCGTGGTGAACTCGCGCGGCGTGCCGCCGGCCTTGGCGACCCCGCGCTTGGCGGCCTGCGCCTGACGGCCGAGCGAGATGTTGCAGGGGGCGGCCTCGTTCCAGGTCGTGACCACGCCCACGAACGGCTGCGCGATGTCGGACTGGGTCAGGCCCATGGCGTAGTAGTAGGAGCGGTGCGGCGCCCGGTCGGGCCCGACCGTGGAATGCCGGCTCGGCAGCTTGGACTTGTCGAAGACGGTATGCGTTGCCATGGGTGCCTCCCGCGATCGGCTTGGCGCTTGGCGCCACCTATAGCCGCGGGCGGCGCCACTGGCTAGCCGGCGTCGATGACCGTTGAAGCGCGGGCGCGCGCGGGGCACACTCCGAGCGAACGGGCGGGGGGGTGCGGTCGATGCCCAGACAGGTCGCGGCCGGCGAGATTCTGTTCCGGCAGGGGGACGCCAGCGAATGGGTGCTGCTGGTGCGCTCCGGTCGGGTCGAGGTGCTGCGCGAGACGGGCGCGGACGTGATCCTGCTCGGGACCGCGGGCGAGGGCGAGTTCGTCGGCGAGATGGGCGTGCTCGAGGCGCGCTCGCGCAGCGCGACCGTGCGCGCGGCGACCGATCTCGAGGTCGAGCTGATCGCCCGGGCCGTGTTCCTCGAGCAGGTCAGCCGCGACCCGGCGCTCGCCCACAAGCTGTTGACCCGGATGAGCCGCCGTCTGCGCCAGGTCGAGGATCTGCTGGCCGGGCTCCACGCCCGCAGCCACGCCGTGCCGGCCAGCCCGACGGCCTCGGGCGCGAGGCCGCAGATTGAGCTGCGCGCCACGACCTACGCCGCCAAGTTCTATATCGGCCTGAAGCCGATCGCGATCGAGCGGCTGCCGTTCACGGTCGGCCGCAAGTCGACCCCCGATGAGCTGGCGGCCGGCGGATCGGCCGACCTCGCGATCGCCGAGCCCGAGCCCTACCGGCTGTCACGGCTGCACTTCGGCCTGCTGGCGGAGAACGATGAGGTCTGGCTGCGCGACCTGGGCAGCGAGCTCGGCACGATCGTCAACGGCACGCCGCTCGGGCGCGACTTCCCGATCGATGGCGTCGCTCTCCAGATCGGTACGAACTCGGTGGTCGCCGGCGGCAAAGGCTCGCCGTTCGAGTTCACCTTGAGCCTGAGCTGAGGTCTTGTGCGGCTGGCGCCGCGGGCGTCACGCCTGAGCCTGGTACAGCACCCACTGCTCGGCGCAGAGGTCGAACAGGACCCGCCAGTCGTGGCCGAGCCGGTTCGGGCGCCGACCCGGCGCGCGCTGCCTGGCGGCCTGCAGGCGGCGGGTGATCCGGGCATCGCGCCTGGCCTTCAGGCGCTCCATGCCGGCGCGATCGTTGGCCAGGCCGCAGCGCTCGAGCAACGCCATCAGCTCGTCCCAGTTCTGCTCGATCAGGCGCCACCACTCGGCCGAAGTCTGGATCGTCATGGCTCAAGCTCCGTCCACCGTCCCGGTGAACCGTTGCATCCTCTGTTGTCCGCGTTCGGGATAGATGTGGTCCGGTTGCGAGACAAACGAGCCGGCAGGCTGGTTGGTTGCAGCGGTGCGACAACAAGTCCGAAACGGCCCCAGGCCGGTCGCGCCAATCGCCCGCATCCGCTAGGCTGCGCCAACGGGCCCCGGATTTCGGCATCGACGTCGAGCGGCGGATCGACGACCCCAAGGCGGTCGGCGCGTCCGACGCTCGAGGAGCGTCCGCCTGCAGCGCCGAGCGTCCGGGCAACCGGCCGGTTGCCGGCCCGGCCTCGGGCGCACTATCTCACGGTCGGGCACGTCGCCCGCCGTCGCGGCCGACGCTCGAGGAGTGCCGGATGAGCCTCTGGGCGATCCTGATCACGCTGACCGGCTTGGTGCTGGCGCTGGCCTTGTGGCCGCTGCTGCGCCGGCCGGGCGCGGTCGCGGCCCGGCGCGAGTACGACCTCAGCGTCTATCGCGCCCAGCTCCGGGAGCTCGAGCGGGACCAGGAGCGCGGTCTGCTTGGCCCGGACGAAGCCCGGGCGGCCCGCCTCGAGGTCGAGCGGCGGATGCTCGCCACCGACGCCGTCGATCACGCCGGGGCCGCTCCGAGCGGTCCCGGCGGCCGGCGGCGCCTGGCGACCGCGCTGGTCCTGCTGCTGGCGCTGCCGGCGCTGTCGCTGGCAATCTATGAGCGCCTCGGGCGTCCCGAGCTGCCCGGCCTGCCGTTTGCCGAGCGTAGCGATCACGCCCAGACCGCCGGCGCCGAGCCGGGCCTGGCCGCGGTCGAGAAGCTGGTCGCAGACCTCGAGCAGCGGGTCCAGGCCGCACCGACCGACCTCGAGGGCTGGCGCCGGTTGGCGCGCGCCTATCAGCTGATCGACCAGCCGGCGAAAGCGGTTCTGGCCTATCAGCATGCCTTGGCGCTCGACGCCCGCAGCGCCGAGCTGCAGGCAGGCTTCGCCGAAGCCTCGATCGAGGCCGCGGCCGGGATCGTCACCGAGGCCGCCGGCAAGGCGCTGGACCGCGCGCTCGAGCTCGAGCCGGCCAACCCACGCGCCCGGTTCTATCAGGGCCTGGCCCTGGTCCAGCGCGGCGAGCGGCAAAAGGCGCTCGATCTCTGGGCCGGCCTGATCAGGGACACGCCGGCCGATGCGCCGTATCTGCCGGTGCTGCGCGACCGGGTCACCGCGCTGGCGCAGGACCTCGGTCTCGATCCCGCCAAGGTCGTGCCGGAACCAGCGTCGCCGGCGATGGCGGCGCAACCACCCGCGGACCAGCTGCCGGGCGATCCGGAGGCGCTGCGCGCCGAGGCCGCGCGGCTCGAGACCGCGCTCGGCCGCGAAGCCCAAGGACTGGCAGGGCTGGATCCGGCTCGCCCGCGCCCGGGCGGCGCTCGGCCAGACCGCCGACGCCGAGGCGGCGCTCGCCCGCGGCGCCGGGGTCTATGGCGGGGCGCCGTTCGTCCAGCAGCAGTTTGCCGCGGCGGCGAGCGAGCTCGGGATTGCAGCCCCCGGGGCCGCCGCCGGCGCCACCGCCGAGGCCCGCGGACCGAGTGCCGAGCAGATGCAAGCGGCCAAGGACATGGCGCCCGAGCAGCGGACCCAGATGATCCGCGGCATGGTCGAGGGCCTGGCGGCGCGGCTCGCGGATCAGCCGGACGACGTCGAGGGCTGGCGCATGCTCGCGCGCTCCTACCGCGTGCTCGGCGAGAACGCCAAGGCGGCCGGCGCGGCCAAGCAGGTCGCGAGCCGCCGGCCCGACGATCCGACCGCCCAGCTCGACTATGCCGAGGCGCTGCTGGCGCTCGAGCGCGACGACGCGCCGCTCTCGGCGGCGGCGGTCGACCAGCTGAAGCGGGTGGCCGAGCTCGACGCCGACAACCCCGAGGTGCTGTATTTCCTCGGCCGGGCCGCGGTCGAGCAGGGCGAGCCCGAGCGCGCCCGCACCTACTGGCAGCGCCTCCTGACCCGGATGCCGGCGGACGCGCCGCAGCGCCCCCAGCTCCAGAAGCTGATCGACCAACTGGGTGCCCGGGACTGAGTGGGGAGGCTTGGTTTGCCCGTCGGCCGCGCGCATAGTCGAGCCATGGACCGGCAGACCCTCATCCAGACCTTGCGGGCGCACGAGGCCGAGCTCCGGCGCGCGGGCGTGCAGAGCCTGTCGCTGTTCGGCTCGGCGGCGCGCGGCGACGCGGGGCCGGACTCCGACGTCGACGTCGGAGTCCGGCTGAGCGCGGACTTCACCCAAGGCGGCTTCAAGTACGTCGGCCGCCTGGAAGACCTCCGCGAACGACCTGGGACAGATCGTCGGCCGCGATGTCGACCTCGTCGCAGGAACCCGTCCCGAACGGGAGCGCCTACGGCGCAACATCTGACGGAGGCTATCGGGTGCTTGCCGTTCGTGAGGCAAGGTCCCGTCGCCGGCCTCGTCGACATCGTCTGAGAACGCGTGCGCCGGATCTGAGCAGTATCCTCTCGGGGCTCGACATCGGCCGGATTGATGCCCGCTGACCGGAAGACGCCGGGATCCAGCTTCGCGTCGGCAACGATGCCTCGAGCGGATCAGCGAGGCGGCCAGACGGCTTGCGGTCCGCACGGACCTCAAGCTGCTTCCCGACCAGCCCTGGCACGAGATCCGCGCGCTCGGCATCGCCTGCGTCATGGATATGACCGGGTGCGGACCGATCGGATCTGGAACATCGTGACCAACGACCTCCCCGTTTTGCGCAAGGCTTGCGAGTCCCGCACTCGCGCAGCTGTCCGAGCCCTGGTGGGGAGGCTTGGTTTGCCCGTCGGCCGCGCGCATAGTCGAGCCATGGACCGGCAGACCCTCATCCAGACCTTGCGGCGCACGAGGCCGAGCTCCGGCGCGCGGGCGTGCAGAGCCTGTCGCTGTTCGGCTCGGCCGCGCGCGGCGACGCGGCCGGACTCCGACGTCGACGTCGTGGTCCGGCTGAGCGCGGACTTCGCCCAAGGCGGCTTCGAGTCGTCGGCCGCCTGGAAGACCTCCGCGAACGCCTAGGCAGATCGTCGGCCGCGATGTCGACCTCGTCGCCGAGCCGATCCGCAAGGATCGTTTACGCCGGAATATTGAAGAGGATCGGCTTCTTGCCTTCTAAGAAGCCGCAAGACCGGTTCCAGGATATCCTCGACAATATCGCTTGGATCAACTCCGATATGCGAGGTTTGACGGAAGCGCAATTTCTCGCCGATCGGCGAATTCAGGCGCAGTCATGTATTGCCTGCTTCGGATCACCGAGGCGGCCGCCAAACTCCGGGATCGGGCCCAGTGCTGGCGCCGGAACAACCCTGGAGCAAGATCCGTTCGCTCGGAAATCTGTTGCGGCACGGCTATGACGAGGTCGACCTCGGCGTTATCTGGCGGATTGCACGGAACGACCTGGGCTCGCTGCGCAAGGCCTGCGAGACCGCGCTCGCGCAGTTCCCGACCGCTGAAGTCGGGCCGGGCGCCCGCAGGCGCCCGGTCTTGTGCGGAAGCTACTCGACCACCTGGACCGGCTGGTCGGGTGGGGTGAGATTGCCCCAGAAGCGGGTGTCGTCGACGCTCGCCTTGGTGATCGCCGCCCCCGGGATCTTGAGGTTCGGCCCCCAGTCCTCGATCGTCAGCTCGGACTTGAGCCCGATGACATCGTAGGTGCCGGGCTCCAGCTTCTCGCCGGCCAAGATCTTCGGGGTGAACATCGCAAGGCCGTAGATCTGGGCGTACAGCGGTTGCTCGACCTCGACCTGCTGCCAGCCGCTGCGCACGAAGTCGAGGCTGACCGGCATCCCGGTCGAAGCCATGAGGATCATGTCGCCGGGCTTCTTGCCCTTGCCTTCGAGGATCGAGATGATCGGCACCATGAGATGCCCGGCGTGAGTGTAGATCAAATCGATGTCGGGGTTCACCAGGAGTTGATCGTCGGCGATCTTGGCCGCGTTGGTCGGCTCCCATTGCAAGGCCGCATGGGTGATCAGCTGGACGTCCGGCGCCTTGGCCGCCATCACCTCCTCGAAGCCCTTCTGGATGTCGAGGGTGTAGTTGTCGCCGGGATCGCCCAGGATCTGGAGCAGCTTGCCCTTGGCCGAGCCATAGCGCTCGGTGAGCAGACGGATCGCCTGCTCGGCGGACAGACGCCCGATCTCCACGGTACCGGCGACCGAGGTCAGATCGACCTCGGTGCCCTTGATGGTCCGGTCGTAGGCCATGACCTTGATGCCGGCGGCGCGCGCCTTCTCGACCGCCGGAATGATCGAGTCGAAGTCGACCGCGGCGATGATGATGGCGTCCGGCTTGAGCGCGATCACGTCCTCCATCTGGTTGAACTGGCGATCGGCCTGGTTCTCCGCGTCGACCGAGACCACCGTGTAGCCCATGCCGCCGAAGACGCTCTCGATCGTCTTCCGGGTCTCGGTCTGGAACTCGTCGATCAGGGTCGGGATCATGTAGTAGATCGTCCCCTTCTGCTGCGCCACCGCCGGCCGCCAGGCCGCGACCCCGAGCACCGCCGCGCCCGCCAGTAGAGCGCTCCGTCTGGTCATCTTACCCATGGTTCCTGCCTCCCTTTTGGATCTGTTACCGACTCCGATCACCAGGCGGCCGCGCAGGCCGGACAGCGTCCGCCGGCGAACCGTGGCGCGGGATGCGGATCGGGGCCTGCAGACGCCCGATCCAACGAGACCTACTCGACCACCTGGACCGGTTGGTCCGGCGGGGTGAGGTTGCCCCAGAAGCGGGTGTCGTCGACGTTCGCCTTGGTGATCGCCGCACCCGGGATCTTGAGGTTCGGCCCCCAGTCCTCGAGCGTCAGCTCGGACTTGAGCCCGACCACGTCGTAGGTCCCGGCCTTGGGCGTCTTGCCGGCGAGGATCATCGGCGTGAACATCGCAAGGCCGTAGACCTGGGCGTAGAGCGGCTGCTCGACCTCGACCTGCTGCCAGCCGGAGCGGATGTTGTCGAGCCCGACCGGGGCGCCGTTGGACGCCATCATCATGATCTCGCCCGGCTTCTTGCCCGCCGCCTCGAGGATCGAGACGATCGGCACGGTGAGGTGCGCCGCGTGGCCGAAGATCAGGTCGATGTTCGGGTTCACCAGCAGCTGGTCCTGGACGATGTTGGCGGCGTTGGAGGCCTCCCACTGCATCGCCGCCTTGGTGATGATCAGGGCGTTCGGGGCCTCGGCCTTCATCCGGTCCTCGAAGCCCTTTTGGATGTCGAGGGTGTAGTTGTCGCCGGGATCGCCCAGGATCTGGAGGACGGTGCCCTTCGCTTCGCCGTAGCGCTCGGTCAGCAGGCGGATCGCCTCGCCGGCGGCGATCGTGCCGATCTCGACCGTACCGGCGACCGAGGTCAGCTCGAACGGCGTCGAGCGAATCTGGCGGTCATAGTTCAAAACCTTGATGCCGGCGGCGCGCGCCTTCTCGATTCCGGGCACGATCGAATCGAAGTCGACCGCGTTCATGATGATCGCGTCCGGCTTCAGCTGGATCACGTCCTCGAGCTGGTTGAGCTGGCGGTCGGGCTGGTTCTGGGCATCGAGCGAGACGACCTTGTAGCCCATCCTGTCGAACACCGCCTCGACCGCCTTCTGGGTCTCGGTCTGGAACTCGTCGAGCAGCGTCGGGATCATGTAGTAGATTGTGCCCTTCTCCTGGGCCACGGCCGGCTGCCAGATAGCCAGCCCGACCACCGCCACGCCCGCCAGCAGCGCGGTCCGCCGCGTCATCTTACCCACGGTTCCTGCCTCCCTATTTGGACCTGTTGGCGACCGGGCGATTAGACGGCCGCCCGTCCGCCGGATCAATCGCTTTTCCGCATGCCCCCCAGAAGCGCAGCTTGCATGGCCATTGTCACTACATCCCGCTTCACTTTTTGCCGCCAGCGGTGCCTTTACGCTCACGACGCGCTAGCCGGAGATCGCGCACGAGACGATCCATCGCGCTGCCGCTTACTTCCGCTCAAGAGTTCCCTCCGCCCTGGCTGAGGGGCTTCGTGATCGTTGTGGTTGAAGAGCATCCCATTCAAAGTTAAATGTCCACCCATTTTTCGTCTTCGTCAGACCTTGATTTTGGAACGCGGGAAGTTTTTGATCGGTTTGAACAGGCCAATCATGGATAAGAAATTCTTCAAAATGCATCAGAAATTTTGATGCACGGTTTCCGGCTGATTCCGAAATTTGGATATTGTCGGATGATGAAACGATCGTCATCTCGACGCATAGATTCCTACTACCGGATGCTCCCGTATTACTAATCGCAAGCGCTATCGGCACAGATAGTTCTCGCGTATCTGATCCTTGAACGACTTTAGTTTGGCAACCTGATTGAGATCGAGTATGTCGGGATCAACGCCTGCTTTAGAAAAGTAAAGCATAACTGGTTTCCCGGCCTCCGCTGCTCGTGCAATTTCCTCTAGCGTACCGCTATCGGCTTCGCCGGTGGGAGTCCCAATGCGAGTCCAAAAAATGCCGATGAGAAGATGAGAATTCGGTAAGCGCGGCTGTCGTAGGGCATCAGGGCTTACTCGTAGCGGTTGGGTTCGCGGTCCCAGGAATGAAGATTTCGGATAATGCACATTAGAGGTGCAATCGGCAAGTCGCCGCAGCGGCTGTAGCTACCGTCGGAGGGCACGAGGGGGCCGGATCGGGTCGCCGAACTCGCGCGCGATGGCGAGCCAGGGTGCGGAGCGCGTCGGCGCCGTTGGCGATCGCTTCCTCGACCGTCTCGCCATCCGGCAGGCAGCCGGGCGGGTCCGGGAACGCGATCAGGTGGCCCCACCCTCCTCGAACGCCGGAGGATCTGGAGCCGGTGGTTCGGCCGGGTCGCCACGCATCTTGCCTCGCCTCGCGTGACGCCCCATAAGGAAGAATGCGGGCTGTTTTCTACAAGCGGAGCGGCGCCGTGGCCTTGAACATCAAAGATCCGGAGACCGACGAACTCGTTCGCCGCTTGGCGGAGCTGACCGGCGAGAGCCTGACGGCAGCGGTCCAGGCCGCGGTCCGCGACCGGCTCGAGCGCGAGGAGCGGCGCCGCGGGCGGGCCTCGGCTGAGCAACTGCTTGCAATTGCGCGGCGCTACGCCGCCCGCCCGGTCAAGGACGACCGGCCGCCGGACGAGATTCTGGGCTACGACGAGCGCGGACTGCCCCGCTGATGGTCGTCGACAGCTCGGCGCTGCTCGCCGTCTTCTTCCTCGAGCCCGAGGCCGGGCGCTTCGTCGCCGCGATGCGTGCGGCACCGCGGCCGCTGATCTCGGCCGCGAATTTGCTCGAGACGAGCATCGTCCTCGACGCCAGGGTTCAAGCCGACGCGAGCGCCGAGCTCGACCAGTTCATTGCCGATGTCGGCCTGGAGGTTGAGCCGGTGACGCGGGGCCAGGTCGAGGTCGCCCGCCGCGCCTACCGCCTCTGGGGCAAAGGCTACCACGCGGCGGCCCTCAACTTCGGCGACTGCTTCGCCTACGCGCTCGCCCGGACCACCGGGCTGCCCCTGCTCTACAAAGGCGACGACTTCCCGCAAACCGACATTGAGCCGGCGTGACCGGAGCCTGCGGAGTGGTTCACCCGCTCCCGGGCATCAGTGCTGCGGTCGGGCCGGAGGGGCATCGGCGTTCGGGTGAGGGGAATCGATGAGGTCGCCGGTGACCAGGCTGACGATCTCTTCGTGCGTCGTTCTGGCGACCACGCGCTCGCCGGCGACCCGGCCGTGGCGCAGCACGACGATCCGGTCGGCGACCTGGAAGGCGTGCAGGATGTTGTGGGTGATCACGACGATCGCGACGCCCCGGCGCTTGATCTGGTCGATCAGCTCGAGGCCACGGCGGGTCTGAGCGACGCCGAGTGCCGCGAACGGTTCATCCAGGAGAACCAGACGCCCGCCCCAGTGGACGAAGCGGCAGAGCTCGATCGCCTGGCGCTGGCCGCCCGAGAGGTGCTCGACCTCGGACCGAACCGAGGGAATCTCGGTGCCGATGTCGGCCAGCGCCTGCTCGGTCTCCGCCTGCATCGCGCCCTCGCGCAGGAACCGGAACCCGGCGATGTTGCGGGTGAGCTCGCGGCCCATGAAGAAGTTGGCGACCGTGTCGACGTTCGGGCAGAGCGAGAGATCCTGGTAGACCGTCTCGATGCCCTGCGCCTTGGCCTCGGCCGGGCTCTCGAAGGTCACGCTTTGGCCGTCGAACCAGATCTGGCCGGCGGACGGCGGCAGCGAGCCGGACAGGATCTTGATCAGGGTCGACTTGCCGGCACCGTTGTCGCCGAGGAGTCCCAAAACCTCGCCGGCGCGGACCTCGAAGCTCACCTGGTCGAGCGCCACGACCGGCCCGAAGCGCTTGCCCAGGCCTTCGATGCGCAAGAGGGGCGCGGCCGGGGTCGGCGCGCGGTTGCTCATCATATCCGATCGTCTTCAGGCAAGTGGACCCGAGCCCGAGCCAACCACGGCGTCCGGGCGCCTGTCGAGTTGAAAACCCGGCTCAGCGGTGGCGCGGCGGGACGGCGCCCGGCTGCTGGCCGGTCGGCGGCTCCAGGGAGAGCCCCTCCGGCAGGGCGTAGGGATAGGGATTGAGGTCGACCGGGACCGCGTAGTTCAGCCGCGGGCGGAGGATGCCGCAGTCCCAGCGATAGCCGGCGGGCGTGTCTGCGAGGCGGCTCTCGGTGAACCAGCGGCACTCGCACTGGACATCGGCCTGGACGCTCAGCTGGCCGGCGATCGCGGCCTGGCAGGCGGGGGTCTCGCCCCAGGCCGGCGCCACGCTCAGCAGGGCTGCCGAGAACCCTGCGAAGCCGAGCGCGCGAGCGCCTGCGGCGGGCCTGAGGGCCAAGGTGCCCGCCATCGGTGGCCGTCCGGCGGTCAGGCGCAGAGGCTGCCCACGCCCTCGGCGAGCGCCCAGATCACCCGGTGGCTGGTCTGCTCGTACAGCTGGCTGCCGACGAAGATCAGGAACATGCCGGCCCCGACGCCGACCACGGCGATCACCGATGCGATCGCGGCGTGCCTCAGCCTGATGGTGCTGCGCTCGTCGCAGAAAATGCCCCGGATCGCCGCCATGGCCGCACCTCTCGCTGGTCCAATCCGCGACAATATGCATAAAATGCAATCGATTTGTCAACCGCGAGCGCTCCGGCCGCTCGACGATCGGGCGTGGCGACCGCCGCGCTCGAGCGCCAGGCCGGCCGGCAGGGTCAGCGGTAAGGCGAGCTGCCGCCGGTGCAGGGCGACGCGGCGCCGACCGCCCGGATCACTCGGCGGGCACCGGCTCGGCCGCCGCCGGCGCGGTCTCGAGCACGGCCGCGATCGCGTCGTCGACCCGCTCGAGCCAGACGAACTCGAGGTGGTCGCGGGCGCTTTCCGGAATGTCCTCGAAGTCCTTCCGATTGCGTGCCGGCAGCAGGACGCGGGTGAGCCCGGCGCGATGCGCCGCGAGCACCTTCTCCTTGATCCCGCCGACCGGCAGGACCAGGCCGCGCAGGCTGATCTCGCCGGTCATCGCGGTGTCATTGCGCACGGTCCGCTCGGTCAGCAGCGAGACCAGGGCCGTGAACATCGCGACGCCTGCGGACGGCCCGTCCTTGGGCACGGCACCGGCCGGCACGTGGACGTGGATGTCGCTCCTCTCGAACAGGCCCTCCTCGATGCCGAGCTCGGCCGCGCGCGACTTGATCAGGCTGAGCGCCGCCTGCGCGCTCTCCTTCATGACCTCGCCGAGCTGGCCGGTCAGGATCAGCTTGCCGTGGCCGGCCATGCGGGTCGCCTCGACGAACAGGATGTCGCCGCCGACCGGGGTCCAGGCGAGCCCGGTCGCGACCCCTGGCACGCTGGTCCGCATCGCGACCTCGCTCTCGACCCGCTCGGGGCCGAGGATCAGGCGCAGGTCCTCGGGCTCGACCCGGACCTGCTGGGCCAGGCCTTCGGCGATCCGGACCGCGACATGGCGCAGCACGCCGCCGAGCAGGCGCTCGAGATTGCGCACCCCGGCCTCACGGGTGTAGTCGCGCACGACCGCCCGGATCGTCGCCTCACCGAGCTCGGCCTGCTCCGGCCGCAGCCCGTTCGCCTCGAGCTGACGCTTGACCAGGTAGCGTCTCGCGATCTCGACCTTCTCGTCCTCGGTGTAGCTCGGCAGCTCGATCACCTCCATGCGATCGCGCAACGGGCCCGGGATGCCGTCGAGGACGTTCGCGGTGCCGATGAACATCACCTGGCTGAGGTCGAATGGCACCGCCAGGTAGTTGTCGCGGAAGCTGTTGTTCTGCTCGGGGTCCAGCACCTCGAGCAGGGCCGAGCTCGGATCGCCGTGGAAGCTCGCCCCGAGCTTGTCCATCTCGTCGAGCATGAACACCGGATTGCGCGTGCCCGCCTTGCGGATGCTCTGGATGACGCTGCCTGGCAGCGCCCCGATGTAGGTCCGGCGGTGACCGCGGATCTCGGCCTCGTCATGGACGCCGCCGAGGCTCGCGCGCACGAACTTGCGCCCGGTGGCCCGCGCGATACTCTGGCCGAGCGAGGTTTTCCCCACCCCGGGCGGCCCGACGAAGCAGAGGATCGGGCTCTTGCCCGACGGGTTGAGCTTGCGGACCGCGAGATATTCCAGGATCCGCCGCTTGATCTTGTCGAGGCCAAAGTGGTCCTCGTCCAGGATCTTGCGCGCCTCGGCGATGTCGATCGCGCTCTCGGAGAGCGTCGACCAGGGCAGCTCGATCAGCCAGTCGAGGTAGGTGCGGATCATCGAGTACTCGGCCGCCGCCTCGGGCATGCGCTCGAGGCGCTTGAGCTCCTTGCGGGCGTGCTGCTCGACCTCCTCGGGCATCCTGGCCTCGGTGATCGCCTTGGCCAGCTCCTCGATCTCGGCGCCGCTGCCCTCGGTCTCGCCGAGCTCCTTTTGGATCGCCTTCAGCTGCTCGCGCAGGATGTACTCGCGCTGCCGGCCCTCGACCGCCTCGCGGGTCTGCTGGCCGATGTCGCGCGAGATCTTGAGCACCTCGATCCGGTGCCCGAGCAGCTCGATCACCTTGTCGAGCCGGGCGCGGACCTCGAAGATCTCCAGGACCTGCTGCTTCTCCGCGGGCGTCAGGTCCATGAAGCTCGCGACCAGGTCGGCGCCGGCCGAGGGCGAGGTCACCGCCTGGACCGCGTTGAACAGCTCGGGCGGCACCTGCGGCAGAAGCTGCAAGGCCTCCAGCGACTGCTGCTTGAGGTAGACCAGGCGCGCCTGCAGCTCGGCGTTCTCGACCTCGAACTCCTCGATCGGCTCGACCCGGGCGGCCATGAACGGGTAGCCGGACAGGAACTCGCGCACCCGAAAGCGCTGCAGGCCCTGACAGACGATGTGATGCGAGCCGTCGGGCGCGGTGACGTAGCGCAGAATCCGCGCCAGCGTGCCGACCGCATGCAGCTGCTCGCCGTTCGGGTCGTCGGCCTCGGCGTCGCGCTGCAGGATCACGCCGAGCGGCTGCTCGCTCCGGGCCGCCTCCTGGGCGGCGGCGATCGATCGCGGCCGGCCGAGCGACAGCGGCAGCATGACGCCCGGGTACAGCACGACGTTGCGCACCGGCAGTATGATCATGGCGTCCTTGGGCAAAGTCGCGCCCTCGCCCGGGCCAGTGGCCGCCGGCGCCGTGGTCGCGGCGCCGACCGGTTGCTCCTCGGAGCGGACGTCCTGTGGCTGCTGCTCTGTCGTCATTGGACCACCCTCACACCTTGCGCAGACCGAGCACCAGGCAGCCGTCCACCAGCTCGCGGCGCGCGATCTCGAAACGACCCGGCGGCAGCTCGATCCGCCGCTCGAACTGGCCGTAGGGAATCTCGAGCCGGCGGATGACCCCGGCGCGGGCGCGGCCGGGCATCGGCCGCTCGCCGACCACCGCGAGCGTCGAGCCGTCGACCAGAACCTTGAGCTGGTCGGCGCCGACCCCCGGCAAGGCGACCAGAATCCAGAGCTCGGCCTCGGTCTCGAGGATGTCGACCGGCGGCTCCCAGCTCGGCCGGCCGCCCTCGGTCGGACGTGGCTGGAAGAACTGACGCTGCAGCCGTTCCGCCCGTTCCAGGAGCTCGCACGCCTCGGCCCACATCCAGACTCCAGGATCACGTGATGGCATCGGGGACCTTTCGAAAGCGCCAATCGGTCGAAAGCGCCAATCGGTCGAGAGCGCGAACCGGCAGACAGCGTCACCCGGCGGCCGGCAGGCTCGGCCATAGGGAGCACCGGACCGCCGGGGCGGGCGGCGCCGGGGCCCGAAGCGCCCCTACTATTTCGTTAGCATTTTTCCGGATTCAACTCGCCGCCAGCGCAGATCCGACGGTGGCCGGGCGCGGCCCCCAGCTCCGGCTCGGGCACCGCCCCGGCTCGATCCGGTTGTGGTCTGACGCGGCGGGCGCGCTATAACCGCGCAGGGCAGGCGTGATAACCGCGCAGGCGTGGGACGATCACTCAGCACGGAAGGAAACGGGCCATGGAACCGGTGCGCTTCGGCGTCATCAGCACCGCCAAGATCGGGATCGAGAAGGTGATCCCGGCGATGCAGCAATCTCAGCTCTGCCGGATCGTCGCGATCGCGTCGCGCCGTCGCTCGAGCGCCGAGGCGGCGGCCGGCGCGCTCGGCATCGCCAAGGCCTACGGGTCCTACGCCGAGCTGCTCGAGGACCCGGAGATCGAGGCGGTCTACAATCCGCTGCCCAATCATCTGCACGTGCCGATCTCGATCCAGGCGGCGGCCGCCGGCAAGCACGTGCTCTGCGAGAAACCGGTCGCGCTCACCGCCGAGGAGGCGGAAAAGCTGATCGAGGCGCGCGACCACGCCGGCGTGCTGATCCAGGAAGCCTTCATGGTGCGCCACCACCCGCAATGGCTGCGCGCGCGGGAGCTGGTGCGCACCGGCCTGATCGGCGACCTCCGGGTGGTCCAGGGCAGCTTCAGCTACATGAACCTCGACCCCGACAACGTGCGCAACCGGGCCGGGATCGGCGGCGGCGGCCTGTACGACATCGGCTGCTATCCGACCGTCACCGCCCGCTTCCTGTTCGGCACCGAGCCGCGGCGCGTCGTCAGCCAGATCGAGTACGATCCCAACTTCGAGACCGACCGCCTGGCCTCGGTGCTACTGGAGTTTCCGACCGGCCAGGCGCTGTTCGTCTGCTCGACCCAGCTGGTGCCCTATCAGCGGATGCAGATCTTCGGCACCAAGGCGCGGATCGAGATCGAGATCCCGTTCAATGCGCCCCCCGACCGGCCGTGTCGGATCTTCGTCGACGACGGCAGCCAGGCGGGCGGCGGCTCGGCGCAGATGGAGAGCTTCGAGACCGTCAACCAGTACACGCTTCAGGGTGACGCCTTCGCACGCGCGGTTCGCACCGGCGCCCCGCTCGAGTTCCCGCTCGAGGACGCGGTCAGGAACATGCGCGTGCTCGATGCCATCTATCGCTCCGGCGCGAGCGGCCGCTGGGAGCAGGTGTGACCGCCCGCCAGGCGCAACGACGCCTGAGAAGGCAGACCCGAAACGCGGGCGCGCGTCGGCAGAGCGCCAATGATCTCGAGGTCACCGATCCCGAATGCGGATTCCTGGTGTCGTCGGCCGGGCTCCAGGTGACGGTGACACCGAACACCAGGCTGCCGGTCGCGCGGTAGGCGTAGCCTCGCCCCGTCCCCCAATGGGGATGGCTTCGACCGCTCGATCGATTCCGGCAGGGTCCAGGTCACCGCGCTGACCATGCGCGACCCGAGGCGAACCGACCCCGATGGCCGCGCCGGGGCGAGAGGGCGCCGTCTCCCTGGCCGGTCGCGGCCCACAAGTTCTCGGACGCCGGCAGCCGCTCCGCGGGTCGCGCGACCGGTTGGCAGCTGCGAGTGGCGGCGACTGGCTGCGCGACCGGTTGACGGGCCGCGACCGGCTGACGGATGCGACCGGTTGACGGGCTCCTTCCGGTTGACGGGCTCCTTCCGGTTGACGGGCTCCTTCCGGTTGGCGGGTTGCTTGCGGTTGGCGGGTTGCTTGCGGTTGGCGGGTTGCTTGCGGTTGGCCGCTGCGCCCGCCGCGCCGCGGCCAGGCCTCAATGGGTTGGCACGCCCTTTGGCGCGATGGGCCGGCGCTCGGGTTCGGGTGCCGGCCGCCGGGGTGCGGCGCGATCCGCGGACCAGACCGGCATGCCCAGCCACTCCGCCCATTGCCGCCGGGCGGCTGCGATCCGACGCTCGCCCGAGGTCTGGATCAGGTCGATCTCCTTCGCCGGGTCTGGATGCGCCAGCTGCAGCCGGTGCACGATCCGCCAGCCGTAGCGATGGTGAACCCGCTCGCGGCGATGGCGCAGGCCGCGGTAGTTGGCGAGCGGCTCGCTCCAACGGCGCACGCCCAGGAGACCGCGGACCGAGACGTGCAAATTGGTCTGGTCGATGACCAGGGTCTTGCGCCGGACCAGCAGATCCAGGCCCCAGAGCACCTGCCCGACCCCGATCGCGAGCAGGACGCCGACGCCGACGGGACCGAGGTCCGGCAAGGGTGGGCGCGCGCCGGCCAGGAGCGCGAGCAGAGGAACCACGGTCCAGATGCCCCCGATCGCCAGCAACAGGCCGGCCAGCAGGATCTGCTGGCGGTTGGTGGCGTTCGGCAGCTCCGGCCGGCTGACCGGCCGACGAGCGGCCCCGGGTGCTGGCCCGACCTTGGCGTGGGACATGGCGCGACTCACAACCTGTGCTTTATCGCGAACTCTCGCTGACACCTCAGGGTTAGGCCATGGCGGTTAACAAAGGATTAACGGGCCACCGTCAAAACCGTCTTCGGGGCGCACGGATCGCCGCCGCCGCCGGCCTCATGCTCTCCCGGCGCCCGGCGACCGCGAGAAGCCTTTGACAGGCGGCCCCGGCGATGGCATGACCGCTGCCAGGTGCAACAACGGAAAGGAGGTGATCCAATGTCTCACGCAAGGGTGGCGCGTCAGGACTTGCTGGCGAACGAGGCTTTGGTCACGTCCGCCAGGATCGGCTGACGCCGCGGGGAAAGCAGCCAATCAACCAACCCGCGTAACCACCGCGTGCGTTTTCGGCGCCGCTGTCCTCGGGCAGCGGCGCCTTCTTCTAGCCCGAGACCGGCGCTCCGATGCGGCCCAATCCCAAGAAGCTCAACCGGCTCCAGCTCAAGACTTTGGCGATCCTGCAGGCGATGGCGCAGGATCAGTGGCTGGCCAACCCGCCGGATGCGGATGGTACGGTGCTGATCCACTCCCTGCCCCACGCCCACGGCGACCATCTCCACGTCGGCTCGACGGTCGTGCGGGCGCGCGACGCGACCGGTCTTGGCAACCCCAACGTCATGACTGCGCTGGTCCGCAAGGGCCTGGTGCTCGGCGGCATCCCCGGCCCGCCGATCCTGACCGCCGAAGGCCTCGGCTACGAGACCGGGATCGCCGCCGAGATCCTGCACGGTGCCGCTGATCACCCCTAATGTGGGCGATCAGGTCTACTCTGCAACATACTGATTCATAACGTTTGATCGCTGCCGGCGAGTTTGCCTGACGGAGCGCCGGCGCCGGCCGGCGTGCGCGCCGCGCCACCTGCCGCCGCCAGCCTGGAGCCGTGAGCGTGGCGCGCCCGGAGGGATTTCGAACCCCCGACCCCCGGATTAGGAATCCGATGCTCTATCCTGCTGAGCTACGGGCGCACACGGCAGGCTGCCGCCTGGACTAACCCGTTCGGGCATCGTTGGGCAAGCCTGCTCGGCCCGGCACCCGGCCCACAGCCTCAGGCGGCGCCGGCGCCGCCAAGATTGTGCCCGAGCCAGGCGCGCAGGCGCGTGGCGGTCGCGGCGCTGACGTGCAGGCCCAGCTTGGAGCGGCGGAACAGGATGTCCTCCGCGGTCCGCGCCCACTCCTTGCGGACCAGATAGTCGACCTCGGCCTCGTACAGGCCATCCCCGAGCGGCTCGCCCAGATCGCGCAGGCCTCGGGCGCCGTCCAGGAGCGCTGCGACCCGGGTGCCGTAGGCGCGGGCGTAGCGGCGCGCGAGCTCCGGCGGCAGCCAGGCCCGCTCGAGCTGCAGCGCGGCCAGGAAGGCGTCGAAGTCCGCGTCCGGCAGGTCGCCACCCGGCAAGGCCGCGCTTGCCGTCCAGGTGCCGCCCTCGAACCGCATCGCCGGCCGCAGCTGCTCGAGGGCATGCTCGGCGAGCTTGCGGTAGGTCGTGATCTTGCCGCCGAACACCGAGAGCAGCGGCGCCTCGTCCTCGGCCTCGTCGAGGTCGAAGACGTAATCGCGGGTGATCGCCGAGACCTCGCTGCGGGCATCGTCGTACAGCGGCCGCACGCCGGCATAGGTCCATTCGACCTGGCCCGGCGTCAGCGGCCGGCGGAAATAGCGGCTGACCGCCTGGCACAGATAGTCGATCTCGTCGTCGCCGATGTCGAGCACGCCCGGCTCGCCCTGGTAGTCGACGTCGGTGGTGCCGATCAGCGAGAACTTCTGCTCGTAGGGGATCACGAACACCACCCGGCGATCGCTGTTCTGCAGGATGTAGGGGTAGGGGTGATCGTAGAGCCTGGGCACGACGATGTGGCCGCCCTTGACCAGGCGCAGATCGCTCGGCGCCGCCATCTGCAGCTGACCCTTGAGGAAGCCCGAGACCCAGGGACCGGTCGCGTTGACGAGCGCGCGCGCGCGCACCTGCCGCGGCGGGCCGCCGCCACCCGCATCGAGCGCCGCATACCAGAGGCCATTCGCCCGCCTGGCCGCCGTGCAGCGGGTCCGGGTCAGGATCTCGGCGCCGCGCTCATGGGCGTCGAGCGCATTGAGCACCACGAGCCTCGCGTCGTCGACGAAGCAGTCGGCGTAGGCGAAGCCCTTCTCGAGCTCGGGCTTGAGTGGCCGGCCGGCCGGATCGCTGCCGAGATCGATCGCCTCCGAGGCCGGCAGCAGCTGGCGCCCGCCGAGGTGATCGTAGAGGAACAGGCCGAGCCGGAGCAGCCAGGCCGGACGCTGCTGGCGGTCGTGGGGCAGGATGAAGCGCAGCGGCCAGATGATGTGCGGGGCGGCGCGCAGCAGCACCTCGCGCTCGATCAGCGCCTCGCGCACCAGCCGGAACTCGTAGTGCTCCAGGTAGCGCAGCCCGCCATGGATCAGCTTGCTGCTCGCCGAGGAGGTGTGGCGCGCAAGGTCGTCCTGCTCGCAGAGCATCACCTTGAGCCCGCGGCCGGCGGCATCGCGGGCGATGCCGGTGCCGTTGACGCCGCCGCCGACGACCAGCAGATCGACAGGCTCGTTCGAGCTCACCGCTTGCTCCCGGCTCGACGGGCCCGGCTCAGCGGGCACACCGACGCCGCTCTCGGCCACGCCGCGCGCGGCCGCGAACCGCAGTCCCCCCACTTCCCGATGGCGTGCTTTCTGGCACAGGAGCACACCCGGCAGCAATCGGCTTTACGGATCGAAATCCCGGGTGTCGGGCGTCAACGGGTTGCCCTCGCCGACAATCGCACTAGGGTTCGGCTATCTTCGCATCGAGGAACCCCGCGCGCATGGACCACGACCCCCTGCCCCATCTGAAGTTCGGCGTCGGCCAGCCGGTCGCGCGCAAGGAGGACCCGTACCTGGTCGCGGGCCACGGCCGCTACACCGACGACGTCGACCTGCCCGGCCAGGCGTTCGCGGTCGTCCTGCGCTCGCCCCACGCCCACGGCATCCTGCGCGCGATCGACAGCGCTCGGGCGCGCGCCGCGCCCGCCGTGCTCGCGGTCTATACCGCTGCCGATCTCGCCGACTATGGCCCGATCCTCTGCAAGCTGCCGCTCAAGAACCAGGACGGCAGCCCGCTGTTCGCGCCGCCGCGGCCGGCGTTCGCGACCGACCGGGTGCGCTACGTCGGCGAGCCGCTGGCGCTGGTGGTCGCCGAGACCCTTCAGGCAGCGCAGGACGCGGCCGAGCTGATCGAGCTCGACATCGAACCGCTGCCGGCGGTCGCCGACGCGCAGGACGCGCTCGCCGCCGACGCCCCGAGGCTGCACGGCGACCACGCCAACCTCTGTCTCGACTGGCGCTTCGGCGATAGTGCCGCCGTCGAGCGGGCCTTTGCCGAGGCGGCGCACGTGACCCGCCTGCGGCTCGTCAACAACCGGGTCGTGGTCGCCCCCATGGAGCCGCGCGCCGCGCTCGCCGACTACGATCCCGAGAGCGGGCGCTTCACCCTGCACGCCGGCTGCCAGGGCGTGTTCGGCCTGCGCCGCGCGCTCGCCGAGGACCACCTGAAGATCGAGCCAGAGCGGCTGCGGGTGCTGACGGGCAACGTCGGCGGCTCGTTCGGCATGAAGTCGGCCGCCTATCCGGAATACGTCGGCATCCTGCACGCGGCGCGCCGGCTCGGCCGCCCGGTCAAGTGGTGCGACCCGCGCAGCGGCAGCTTTCTGTCAGATCAGCAGGGCCGCGCCACGGTCGTCGAGGCCGAGCTCGCCCTCGATGCCGAAGGTAATTTCCTGGCCGTCCGGGTCGAGACGGTCGCCGACATGGGCGCCTACCTGACCGCGTTCGGCCCGGCGATGCCCTGCGTCAACATGCAAAAGAACCTGCCGAGCCTCTACCGGACGCCGGTGGTCGCGATCCGGACCCGGTGCGTCTTCACCAACACCGTGCCGATCGGCCCCTATCGCGGCGCCGGGCGGCCGGAGGCGAACTACGTCATGGAGCGGCTGGTCGACACCGCCGCACGCGCGACCGGTCGCGATCCGGCGGCGCTCCGGCGCCAGAACCTGATCCCGGCGGCCGCCATCCCCTGGACCGCGGCCTCCGGCCTCGAATACGACAGCGGCGACTTCGCCGCGGTGCTCGAGGACGGCCTCGCCAAGGCCGACTGGGCCGGTTTTTCCGATCGCCTCCAGGACTCCAAAGCACGCGGCCGGCTGCGCGGGCGCGGCCTCGCCTGCTACCTCGAGGTGACCGCACCCGCCAACCCCGAGATGGGCGGCATCCGCTTCGAGGAGGATGGCCGGGTGACCCTGATCACGGGCACGCTCGACTACGGTCAGGGCCACGCCTCGGCCTTCGCCCAGGTTTTGGCCGATCGGCTCGGCCTGCCGTTCGAGCGCATCGACCTACTCCAGGGTGACAGCGACGAGCTGCTGGCGGGCGGCGGCACCGGCGGCTCGCGCTCGATCATGTCGAGCGGCAAGGCGATCGTCGAGGCCTCCGCCGCCGTCATCGAGAAGGGTCGGGAACTCGCCGGCCATTTTCTCGAAGCCGCCGCCGCCGACATCGTCTTCGAAACCGGAGAGTTCCGGATCGCCGGCACCGACCGCTCGATTTCCCTCCTTGACCTCGCGACCAAGGTCCGGGCCGCGAACAGCCTGCCGGAAGACCTCCCCGAGACTCTCGATACCGCGCTCGTGGCCGAAGGCCCGCCGTCCGCCTTCCCGAACGGCTGCCACATCGCCGAGGTCGAGATCGATCCCGAGACCGGTGTTCTCGAACTACAGCGCTACACGGCCCTCGACGACTTCGGCACGCTGGTCAACCCGATGCTGGCCGAGGGCCAGGTCCAGGGCGGCGTCGCCCAGGGCATCGGCCAGGCGCTGATGGAGCAGGCGGTTTACGACCCCGCCGGCCAACTCCTGACCGGCTCCTTCATGGACTACGCGCTCCCCCGCGCCGACCGCGTCCCGCCGATCGACGTAGGCTTCCACCCGGTCCCCGCGACCAGCAACCCGCTCGGCGTCAAAGGCTGCGGCGAAGCCGGCGTCACCGGCGCCCTGCCCGCAGTCATGAACGCGGTCGTCGACGCGCTTGCCGCCCGTGGCGTCACCCACATTGACATGCCCGCAACCCCGGAAAAAATCTGGGAGGCGCTTCAGCACCCGAGACGACGCGTTTCCCCGACTTGACCTCCTTGACAACGTGAGGATGAACTCCGTCAAAAAAAGAGTCCTGCCCCCTTGTCCCCCCTGACCCCTTTTCCCCTCGGTGGCTGTGGTCAAGCCTCCACCGTAGCCACTTGCAGGTAGCCGTAGGGGAACCATAGTGGGAATTGCGAGAGGGGCGGCCGGCACAGGAAGGGTAAGTTGAAGGGCATTTTCGAAAGGGTCCGGAGTTGGTCGACGAAGCTTCTGCCATGGTTGCTAAAGATCCTAAAGGCGTTATTCGGTATCGGGGCAGCCGCCGATCATCGGCGGCTACATCCATGCATATTTTTTCCCAGCTATAAAGATCCTGCTGCGGTCTGTGGTAAGCGCTGTTGCGGCGGCACCTGCCCAAGGGCGGCCTGATTGGCGAGAGTGACGGTCCTGTGTGGGGGATCGTTTGATGTCAGCTTTTGACCGTAGGGTTGACCCTGAGGTCCGAGAGGTCCGGCGGCTCGAGGTGATCACTGGCGCGCTCGGGCGACGGCGGTGGAGCACCGAGGCGAAGGCGCGGATCGTGGCCGAGAGCCTCGGGCCGGGTGTGGTGATCTCGGAGGTGGCGCGGCGGCACGATCTGCGGCCGCAGCAGCTGTTCGCGTGGCGCCACCAGGCCCGGCAGGGGCGCATGGTGCTGCCGGCCGAGGGGCTGGCGTTCGTGCCGGTGGTCACAGACGCCGCCGCTGCGCCGCCCGCATCGACCACGGCCGGCGGGCTGATCGAGGTCGTGCTCGGTGATGCGGTCGTGCGAGTGCCGCCTGACGCCGATGACAGGCTGCTGGGCAAGGTGCTGCGCGTCGTGAAGGCGGTGGTGTGATTCTGTCGGGCGGACGGTTCGCCGTGTTCGTGGCGACCAGGCCGGTCGACTTCCGCAAGGGCATGGACGGTCTGGCCGCGGTGGTGCAGCAGCAGCTGCGGCTCGACCCCTTCAACGGCGCGGTGTTCGTGTTCCGCGCCAAGCGCGCCGACCGCATCAAGCTTTTGGTCTGGGACGGCAGCGGGCTGACCCTGATCTACAAGCGGCTCGACCAGGCGAGGTTCGTCTGGCCGCGGCTCGAGGACGGGGTGATGCGGCTGTCGCCGGGCCAGCTGGGCGCGCTGTTCGAGGGGCTCGACTGGAAGCGCATGCACAGCCGACGGGTGGCCCGGCCGCAGCTCGCGCAGTGACCTGCGACAGATTAAATCACTAGTCTTGTCAGTGGATTACAAGACGCCGGCGGTGTGATCCACTGCCCTCATGAGCCCTTCTCCGGAGGCCGCCGAAGCCGCCCCGTTGCCCGACGACGTGGCGACGCTCCAAGCTCTGCTCCTGGCCGAACGCGCGAGCGCGGCCAAGCTGGCCGGGCACAACGAGCAGCTGCGGGCGCTGATCAAGGAGCTGCAGCGGGCCCTGTTCGGCCGGCGCTCCGAGAAGGCGGTCCTTCCCGATCAGCTCCAGCTGGCCCTCGAGGACATCGAGCAGGCGCTCGCCGAAGCCGAGGTGCACGACGAGAAGACCGACGCGACGCTGGAAGCGTCGCGCAGGCAGCAGCGCCGTGTCAATCGCGGCGCGCTGCCCAAGCACCTGCCGCGCGAAGAGATCGTCATCGAGCCCGCCGAGCAGACCTGTCCCTGCTGTGGCGGCGCCCTGCACCGGATCGGCGAGGAGGTTGCCGAGCGGCTCGATGTGATCCCGACGCAGTTCCGGGTGATCGTCACCCGCCGCCCGAAGTATGGCTGCCGCGCCTGCGAGAGCGCCGTGGTCCAGGCGCCAGCACCAGCGCGGCTGATCGAGGGCGGGCTGCCCAGCGAGAGACTGGTGGCCCATGTCCTGGTCAGCAAATATGCCGACCATCTCCCGCTCTATCGCCAGTCCCAGATCTACGCCCGGCAAGGGATCGAGCTCGATCGCTCGACGCTCGCGGATTGGGTCGGCCGGGCTGCCGCCGAGCTCCGCCCCTTGCATGAGCGGCTGTTCGAGCACCTCAAGCGCTCGCCCAAGCTGTTCATGGACGAGACTCGCGCGCCGGTGCTCGATCCGGGGCGCAGGCGGACCAAGACCGGCTACCTCTGGGCGCTCGCCCGCGACGACCGTCCGTGGGGCGGTGGCGATCCACCGGCGGTCGCCTATCTCTACGCGCCTGGTCGTGGCGCCGAGCACGCCATCAGGCCGTTGGCCGGGTTCAGCGGCATCCTCCAGGTGGACGCGTACGCCGCCTACAAGGCCTTGGCCGATCCTGCCCGTGCCGGCGGTCCGGCGACGCTGGCCTATTGCTGGTCGCACGTCCGGCGGCGGTTCTACGAGATCGCCCAGGGCGGCAACGCCCCGGTCGCCGAGGGCGCCTTGCAACGTATCGCCGCGCTCTATCGCATCGAGAGCACGATCCGCGGCCAGGCGCCCGAGCGGCGCCGCACCTTCCGCGATGAGCAGAGCCGGCCGCTCGTCGATCAGCTGCGGGCCTGGCTCGATGCCCAGCTCGCCAGGGTCCCGGGCCGTTCCCGCATGGCCGAGGCCATCCGCTATGCCCTGAAACTATGGCGCGGCCTCACCGTCTTCCTCGACGACGGTCGGGTCGAGATCGATTCCAACGTGGTCGAGCGCTCGATCCGCCCGATCGCCCTCTCCCGCAAGAACGCCCTGTTCGCCGGCTCCGATCAGGGCGGCGTCCACTGGGGCGTGATCGCCTCGCTGGTCGAGACCTGCAAACTCAACGGCGTCGATCCCCAGGCCTATCTCGCCGACGTCCTGACCCGCCTCGTCAACCGCCACCCCGCCCGCCAGATCGACCAACTCATGCCCTGGGCCTACGCCCCGACCAACCGGGTGGCCTGACAACAGCGCTTACGTCTGTAAATATTGACCGCGGTGAAAAGAATGTTCTAGGCCAATCTGTCTTTGGGCTCCGAGAGAGATTGACGGATCTCGATAAAGCCGATCGGTTCGTAAGTAGAGACTGCGGCGTGATTAGAACCGTAAATCCGCTGATGGATGGATCATCGCTTGCGCTTATTGCAGACAACGATAATAGCTCATCCTCTATACTCTGTATTTTTGATAGAGACTGGACGAGAAAGCTAATGACCATCGACAATTCTCAATACGTTTTGTTCGATGGGACTATTCATAAGGGCTTAGAGATCGGAAGCACTCTCATTCTTAGCGATTGTCATATCGTGAACGGAATATCTACGATAGTTTACCCGTGTGCTAATCGGGCATGGCGCCAGCTGAAAAATGGGAAAAAATGAGGTCAGGACTCTTTTCGCCCCGCCGGCTCCCTGAGGAAATGGGGTCAGAATGGTCAGGATTCTTTTTTCCGCACCCGATCCGCTTGAGCTTGAACCGAATTGGTGGAGACGGTCAGAAAGGGACTTCGTCGGGTGGGCGGCACGCGCCTTTCAACGGACTTCCAGCCCGACATGTGCGAGCATCTGAGGATCTGCTTCGACTTCGGCGGCGATCTCGCTGCCCCGCTCGAGCCTCGTCACCTCGAGGTCGTAGAGACCTTGCAGGTTGATCCAGAATTCCGGCGTCGTGCCGAAGAACCGGGCCAGACGCAGCGCGGTGTCGGCGCTGATCGCCCGCTCGCCGGCCAGGATCGCCGTGATCCGGTTGAGCGGGACGCAGAGCGCCTTGGCGAGCGCATAGGCGGACATGCCCAAGGGGTCGAGGAACTCCTCGCGCAGGACTTCGCCGGGATGCAGCGGTGGTAACCGCCCCGCGCGCGCATCGATGACGTCGCCGAACTCGACCCGACCTGCCGTCACGTCCTCGATCGCAATGCTCATTGCCCTACCCCTCAGTGATAGTCGGCGAACTCGACTTCGTAGGCGTCGCCGTCGCGCCAGACGAAGCAGAGCCGCCACTGGTCGTTGACCCGGATACTGTGCTGTCCCTTTCGGTCCCGATGCAGCGCCTCGAGCCGGTTGCCTGGCACCGCTGCGAGCTCCGCAAGGTTCTGCGCCGCGTGGAGCATGCGGAGCTTGCGCCGCGCCGGCTTTGTGATCCTCGGGTCGACGCCCCTCACGAAATGCCCCTCGAAGATCGCAACCGTGCGCCGATCCCGAAAGGATCTGATCATGAGGTTATATGGCACGTAACCATGGTTACGTCAAGCGTAATCAAGAGAGCTGCTTGTTGGATTAACCGCGCGTGGCGGCCGGCTGCGGTGATGCTTCACTGACCACCATGCGCACCTGCGGGTCCAGGCGGTTCACGATGCGCATCAGCCGGTCGATGGTGAACCTGTCGAGGTTGGCGTTGCGGATGCGCACGAACTCGCTCTGGTCGATGCCGACCAGGTCTCCCGCCTGGCGGGTCGACAGCTTGCGGTCGTCCAGAATACCTATGATGCGGGCAGCCAGCATCGCTTTGGCCTGCTTGACGTCGGCATCTGGCTCACCGAGATCGCGAAAGACGTTGCCGCTGCCTCGTACGATCACGAAGTCGTCTTCCGCTTTGGTCATCTCAGTTCCTCGCGTAGGCGGGCAGCCGTTGCCGGATTAGATTGATCTCGTGTTTTGGCGTCCTGATCCCCGTTGTCGATTTCTTCTGGAAGGCGTGGATCACCCAGATATCCGCATCGATCCGGACCGCGTACACCATGCGGTAGGCATCGGTCCGGTAGCGCAGAGCGATCTCGAAGATCCCGGCGCCAAGGCCTTTCATGGGTTTCGCGGTGTCCGCCATGCGCCCCTCGGCGGCGATCGTGAGCGCGGTCTGGAGATCGGTGCGCGCGCGTTCCGGAAACGTCTCGAACTCCTTCCGGGCGGCCTTCACCCATGAGATAGCGCGGGTATCCCTGGCCATCTCCGAACGATGACATATTTGCCATCAGCGCGTCAAAAGCGGACGTATCGGCGCTCGTGCAACGCGTAGCCGCTCTGAGGATCGTGAGAGGAGGGGCTGGTGCGCACGGCGGGACTCGAACCCACGACCTCTTGCTCCGGAGGCAAGGGAAAGCAGGTTTCAAACGGGTTCATCTCGGGTCACATCCTGTCGATTTCTGTTGCTACGCCAGCCGTTTAGTGTATCATCCGGGTTCATGACGTTCCACCGTTGACCGGGTAATCTTGCGACCCGACTGTGACCCTGGGAGACCTCTTGCCATGGCGCAGAATCGTATCCTCACCGCACTGATGGTCGAGAAGTCGAAGGCCCGGCCCGACCGTCGCTACGACCTGCCGGATGGCCCTGGCGGCATCCCCGGCCTGGCGCTCCGAGTGTCCGAGCGCGGGGTGAAGACTTTCTCGCTACGCTATCGTGTGAACGGCAAGAAGATGGGCCGGCTCACGCTTGGCCAGCACCCGATGCTGTCGTTGGGCGACGCGCGGATGAAGGCACGCGAGGCGCTGGCCCAGGTCGAGCAGGGCATCGATCCGGCCGAGGCCGCACGGGCGGCCAAGGCAGCTTCGGGCCCCGAGCCTGACCGGGACAGTGTCGAAGCCGTGATCGAGCAGTACGCCGCCCGCTACCTGCAGCGGAACACCAAGCGGCCGCGCGACGCCGAGCAGATGCTCCGGCGCGAGCTGCGCCAGTATCTCGACCAGCCGCTGAGGACGATCACCACCCGCGACATGCTCGAGCTGATCGACGGCATCGCCGATCGCGGCAGCCCGGTCAGCGCGAACCGGGCCCTTGACCCTGATCAAGCGCTTCTTCGAGTGGGCGGTCGGGCGCCGGATCATCGAGACCAACGTCGCCGCCGAACTCAAGCATGTGCACAAGGAGAAACCGCGTGAACGCAGCTTGAACGAGGGCGAGATCAAAGCGGTATGGCCCGCCTTCCAGCAACAGGGCTGGCCGTTCGGACCGCTAGGCAAGCTGTTGCTTCTGACCTGCCAGCGCCGCGGCGAAATTGCCGGGCTGCGCTGGATCGACCTCGACCTGAGCCGGCGTCCTACGGCTGACGGGGGCCGCGACCAAAACCGGCGCCAGCACATGCTGCCGCTTAGCGGCGCCGCGGTCGAGATCCTGCGCGCCCTGCCGCGGATCGGCGACAGCGAGCTTGTGTTCCCGGCGGGCCGGATCGGCAGCACGAACCCGGTCAGCGGCTTCAGCAAGGCGCTCGCGACCGTGCATCGGCTGAGCGGGACCACGGATTGGACATATCATGATCTGCGGCGCACGGCCGCCTCGCACTTGGCCCGCCTCGGCACTGCGCCGCACGTGGTCGAGCGCATCCTGAACCATACGGCGGCTCGACCATGAGCGTGATCGCCAGGACCTACAACACCACAGCTACCAGGCCGAGATGCGCCAGGCGCTCGAGCTGTGGGCGGCCGAGGTCGACCGGGTCGTGGCCGGCAAGGGCGCCGAGGTCGTGGCGCTGAGGTCCGGCTGAATGACCCCGAACCAGCGCGCCGAGGCGGCGATCTACATCGATTGGCTGCGGTCTGACCGCGACCTCGCGCCGGGCATCCCGGTCCGGGCCGACCTAGCGCGGTTTCTTGAGGCGCTGATCAAGCAGGGTGCCGGACGTCGGCGGAAGGAGACAGCGGTGGCGCGTTACCAGCGCCGCCAGGAGCGGATCGTATGGATTGGCGGGTGCTGGCCGAGCAGCAGGGGCTCAAGCGCAAACGCGTTAAGCGGCATTTTGAGGGCGCGTTGGAGATCGTGGCCAGAGAGGCTGGCGCGCCCCCGGCCGGTACGCTGAAGAACTGGGTCCGCCGCGATCGCGGGAATTCGAGATTTTTGCCGATGTTCGCCGACGGGACCCCGAACATCGACCTGCTCGACAACGAAACTCCAAACAGCGACCTTGGGAAGTAGTGTCTGAAAATCCCCGGCCATAAAACGACACTTGCAGGGCCGAAAACATGCTGTAGATGGTTCGCCCGGTAGTACTCAGAACCGGGGAAATCAATCAATGTCCCGTCGCATCCTTCGCCTGCCGGCGGTCCTCGCCAGGACTGGCGACAGCAAATCCACGATCCGCCGCAAGGAGCTGGCCGGGCAGTTCCCCCGCCGGGTCCAGACCGGCCCGAATTCCGTCGGTTGGTTCGAGGACGAGGTCGACGCCTACCTCGAGGGCCTGCCGCGCAAGTACCTGGCCGGCGCCTACGATCAGGAACGGATTGCCGGAGCGGGGCCTTGACCCATCTTCGACAGTTGGGGTTGGCGAGGGGGTCTGAAAGCTGCGGCTTTCCTAGGGTAAGGAGTGGTCCGAGGTAAAAGTGTAGTGCCACGTGCACGGTAGATTGTTGTTGATTTATCTAATTGTTCTGGAGATGTTGTAGGCTCCTACGTGGGAGCGGCGATGTATTTCCGCAAGAAGACCTCGGGCGGGCGGGCCTATCTCCAGATCGCGCAAAGCCATCGGGTCGGGGGCCAGGTCCGCCAGCGGGTGATCGCCACCCTCGGGCGTCTGGACGTGCTCGCGGCGAGCGGTCAGTTGGACCGGCTGGTGCGCTCAGGCGCGCGGTTCGCGACCCAGGCGATGGTGCTGAGCGCGGCGCAGGACGCCGCGACGGCGGCGGTCCGGCGGATCGGGCCCGCCCTGGTGTTCGAGCGCTTGTGGGCCGAGACCGGCTGCCGGGCGGTGATCGAGGACGTGGCCAAGGAGCGTAAGCACGGGTTCGCGCTGGAGCGGGCGATCTTCCTCACCGTGCTGCACCGGCTGATGGGCGGCGGCTCCGACCTGGCGGCCGATCGCTGGCGCGAGGACTACCGGATCGCCGGCGCCGAGGCGCTGGAGCTCCATCATCTCTACCGGGCGATGGCATGGCTCGGCGAGGAATTGCCAGAGATCGAGCAGGACGCGCGCACGCCGTTCGCCCCGCGCTGCACCAAGGACCTGGTCGAGGAGCGGCTGTTCGCTCACCGGCGCGATCTGTTCAGTCGGCTCGATCTCGTGTTCATGGACACCACCAGCCTCTACTTCGAAGGCGCGCCGCTCCGCGCCGACCACCGAGGTCGGTGCTGGGAGCCAGGCGCGGGCGGGCAGACCCTCGGCCGCCACGGGCACAGCAAGGACCATCGCCCGGACCTCCCTCAGATGATCCTGGCAGTCCTGATCGATGGCGACGGGCGGCCGGTGTGCTCCGAGATCTGGCCCGGCAATGTCGCCGACGTCACCACGCTGATCCCGGTGATCGACCGGCTGCGCCGGCGCTTCGCGATCGGCCGGATCTGCGTGGTCGCCGACCGCGGCATGATCAGCGCCGAGACCGTGGCGGCGCTCGAGGAGCGTAGGCTGCTGTATCTGCTCGGCACCCGCGAGCGCACCGACAAGGTGGTGCGCGATGTCGTGCTCGCCGACCCCGCGCCCTGCGTGCCGCTGACGATCACCAAGCGCGGCCATGAGATCGACTACGAGGCCAAGGCGGTGACCGTGGGCGCTCGACACTACATCCTGTGCCGCAACCATCAGGAGGCCGAAGCGGACGCCGCCGCGCGGGACGCCATCCTGGCCAACCTCGAACGTCAGCTGGCCAGGGGCGACAAGGCGCTGGTCGGCAATACCGGCTTCCGCCGCTTCCTCAAGACCGAAGGCCACGGCCACTTCGCCATCGACCCCACCAAGGCGGAGGAGGACGCCAAGTTCGACGGCGTCTTCGTGCTGCGCACCAACACCGACCTCGATCCGCTCGCCGCCATGCTGCGCTACAAGCAGCTGTGGACCGTGGAGGCGGCCTTCCGTACGGCCAAGCACCTGCTCGCCACCCGGCCGATCTTCCACAAGCTCGACGCGACCATCATCCAAAAGCCAGGTTTCAGGGCCACGCCTGTCTAGGCGGAGATCGATGAGGGGCGCGTGCGCACCTTCCTCGAGCGGCCGATCGAAGGCGACTGGCCCTATCTGTGGATCGACGCCACCTACGTGAAGGTCCGCGACGCCGGCCGCATTGTCTCGGTCGCCGTCACCCTCGCGGTCGCGGTCAACACCGACGGCCGGCGCGAGGTTCTGGGCTTGGCGATCGGCGCCTCGGAGGCCGAGACCTTCTGGGTCGACTTCCTGCGCCAGCTGAAGCGCCGCGGCCTGGCCGGGGTCAAGCTGGTGATCTCGGATGCGCACGAGGGCATCAAGGCCGCGGTCGCGCGCGTGTTCCGCGCCACTTGGCAGCGCTGCCGCGTGCACTTCATGCGCAACGCGCTCGCCCACGCCGGCAAGAGCGGCCGGCGCGTGGTGTCGGCGTTCATCGCCACCGCCTTCGCCCAGGACGACGCCGGCGCCGCCAAGGCCCAGTGGCGCCAGGTCGCCGACCAGGTCCGCCCCAAGCTGCCCAAGCTCGCCGCCCTGCTCGACGAGGCCGAGGAGGACGTTCTCGCCTACATGACCTTCCCTAAGGAGCACCGGGCCAAGCTCCACTCGACCAATCCGCTGGAACGTCTCAACGGCGAGGTCAAGCGGCGCACCGAGGTGGTCGGCATCTTCCCCAACGAGGCCGCGATCACCCGGCTCGTCGGTGCGATCCTGCTCGAGCAGAACGACGAGTGGTCGGTGCAGCGGGCCCGCTACATGACCCTGGAAACGATCGCGCCCTTGCGCGATGATCTCAGCCTCATGCTGCCCGCCGTGGCCGCATGAACCAGAGCGGCCCGACCCGTCACGGAGATCGCGGCCGCCCGACTCCTACACCACGTCCAGGGACACGACCTTGGTTCCACCGATGAATCCGCGGCGATGTGGGACTGCCTGCTCACCTTCCAGACGGCCCAGCGCATAAAGGGCGATGCCTTCGAAATCGGTGTCTTACCATGGCAAGTCGGCGGCCATGATCTGTCTCCATCTGCGCGGCGACGAGAAGATGGTTCTCGTCGATCCCTACCGGCTCGATTCCGTGGCAACCACGCTAGCCTCGATCAAGGCGCACCACGTGATCTGCTACCCGTATCTCTCGAGCAAGGCGCCGCAGGCAGACTTGCTGGCTTTGGTCGGTCGCTGTCGGTGGGTCCACATCGACGGCGAACACACCGGTTCCGCTTGCTGGCACGACTTGGCCTTGGCCGATCAGCTCGTGGACGAACGGGGCGTGTTGGTGGTCGATGACTTTCTGTCACCCCGCTACCCACAGGTGTCGGCAGCCGTGTTCAACTACATGCAACACCACCCGTTTTCGTTCCGCATGTTCCTATGCGGCTTCTTCAAGGCCTACCTGGCGAGGCCGAAAAATGTACACGTCTATTTGAAAATGATCCGAGACGAGGCCGAGTTGTACCTGATCCAGCATGGATTAGGTGAGCGCATTTCGTTCTTTAAGACGACTGTTCCTGATGATTATAATTGCTTTGGAATGGGTCGCTTCGATGGTAAGTCGATGATCGGCCTGGACTGGGACAAGGACAAGATATTAATCTAAACTCCAACAAGAAAACGGCTCAGCGACTGCGTCGGAAGTTCAAGCTGATTGTGATGCGCGCCACGGTTGGCGATCCCGGAGCATGTCCCCGCCGCCAATCGAACTGGCCGGCCGATCCTCCGAGGCTCCTGGCGCGCCTGTCTTTCTGACTTGCACGCAGAGGGTTGGACCTAAGGAAGCGCAAGCAACACCGCCGTCCTGTTGCGGGGCCCCGGATGCTTCTTCCCCGTCTCGGGTGTGGCGCCGAGGTTCCAGCCTTGCGACGGCGTCGCCGGTTGCACACGTTGGCCCTAATTAAGTCTGTGCGGCGACGGCGAGCGCTGTCCGATCCGTGGCAGCCGCCCCCCAGGTGGGGGATTTCGGCCTTCACCATCTCCTCCGAACGCCGCGCAAATCGTCGGGTCGCTTGTTTGGAAGACAACGGCTCTTGGCCGCATGAGCGGCGTTATGTCTGGGTTCCGACACCCGCTGCTGGCTCCGGGGTCACAGACGGGTCACAAACCCTTGCCGATCCGGCTCGCCATCTTTGAGCGCCTGCGGCAGCGTGACGTGGATCGAGGTCGTGCTCATGGTGGTGCCCGTTGTCATGCGATGAGTGTAGTTTTATCGGACGTCATTTGTCAAGTTTCCGACATTGCACGTGCTTGGATGCAATGATCTCCCCGGACGTCGCGGCGCAACTGCTCGGAGGGCCTCAGCTGAGAGCTCCTCGGCCGGTGTTGCCAGCCCCTCAAGCAGGAGCCTCTCGGAGGAGTTGCTCGTCCTTCTGATCAGATCGATCGCCGTCCATTCCCATCCCGCGAACCCCCCGGTTCGCTCAAAGGGCCTCCCAACGCCCGTAGTCGCGGGTCAGGACCAGCATGACGGTCAGGCCGAGGCCGAGCAGCCAGGCGAGCAGGATCAGCGGTCGCATGCGAGTCAGCGGAGATCGCCGCGGCTGCGGTACCAGGCGAGCGCATCGCCGAGCGCCACCTCGACAGGCCGCGCGCGGTAGCCGAGCTCGCGTTCGGCCTTGGCCGAGCTGAAATACATGGATTTTTTGGCCATGCGCACGCCCTCGACGGTCACCAACGGCTCGCCGGTGCGGCAGAGGCGTGCCGCCGCCTCGGCCAGGATCGCGACCGGCAGGACCGCGGCCGGCGGCAGCCGCCACCTCGGCACCGGCCGCCCGACCAGCTGCGCGATCATGGTCAAGATCTCGCGCAACGCGCAGTTCTGGCCGCCCAGGATGTAGCGCTCACCGATCTGGCCGTGCTCGTACGCGAGCACATGGCCGCTTGCGACGTCGTCGACGTGGACCAGGTTCAGACCGGTGTCGACATAGGCCGGCATGCGGCCGCGCGCGGCCGCCAGGATCATGCGCCCGGTCGGGGTCGGGCGCGCGTCCCGCGGCCCGATCGGCGCCGAAGGATTGACGATCACCGCTGGCAGGCCCCGCGCCTCGACGAACTCCCGGACGACCCCCTCGGCCAGGTATTTCGAGCGCTTGTAGTGGCCGATCATGTCGCCCAGCGTTACGGGCGTCGACTTGTCAGCGGGGCTGCCGTCGGCGTGATGGCCGAGGGTTCCGACGCTGCTGGTATACACGACCCGGCCGACGCCGGCCTTGGCGGCCGCGGCCATCATGGCGCGCGTGCCATCGACGTTGGTCCGATAGAGCGCGGCCGGATCGGGTGCGAACAGGCGGTAGTCGGCGGCGACGTGGAACAGCGCCCGGCAGCCGGCGACCGCCGGGGCGAGGCTCGCCGGCTCGCACAGGTCGCCGACCGCCGCCTCGACCGGCAGACCGGCGACTTGGCCGAGGTCGCCGGCCCGCCGGATCAGGACCCGGACCGGCTCGCCGGCCGCCAGCAGCGCGCGCGCCACCGCCGAGCCGACGAAGCCGGTGGCGCCGGTGACCAGCGCGGTCATGGCAGGCTGCCGGCCCGCCAGAAATACCGGCCCAGGCTCCAGAGCGCGCCCAGCGCATAGAGCAGCGCGCCGATCGCGGCCAGCAGCAGGAACGCTCGCATTATCAAAGCTTCCCCCAAGGCAAGCGCTGGTGGCTCCGGCTGCACCTGGCCCAGGCGGCCGCCGCCGCTCTTGACCTCTGCTGCACCCGACGTTGTGCCGGCCGCAAATCGGCTCCGAGGACCCTCGGGCTCGGCGGCGCTCCCAGGAGCGCTCTACCCTACTGTCTTGTGAGCCTCGAGAGCGCTCGTGAGACCTCCCGTTCGTTCCTTTTAGGTCACCCGCGGACCGGCGAGAATAATGCTCCTTGCAGCATTCGGGCGCGCTGGTCAGCCTGCAGGGGACGCTACGCCCGGCTCGGCAGCGTGGAGCGGGACGCTTCGCTCAGGCTGGCCGCGAAGAGGCAACTGCCACTTTTTCACATCTTCTTTTTGTGATCTCTCGGCGAGGGCCGCGGTCGAGAACGTCCGCACCCAGATGGGAGGTCTTCCGACAAGCTCGCCCAGTACTAGGGTTTCACGGTCTTTGATCGCGCCGTGGGTGATTTTCTGGGCCCCATCTGGAAAAGCCGGTCGGTTGCTGGATACACAGCGTCTATCCGCTGGTCCGCGAGCCGGCGGCACGACCCGCCTGAAGGCGGGTGCTGGTAGGGAGCGCTGACAATGGACAAGCTGATTGACCGCCTTTTCCTACCTTGTTTTCTATGGTATCTTCTTTCTTCATCGGGAAACTCCTGCGTTTTACCTTTGACGTTCTGGTGTATCTCATAACGCTTGGCTATCATCGGTATAAGCTTGGCGGCTTCACATAGCCACGAATCAAGCCTTTGCCCTGCACAAGCGCATGCATATCCCGAAGGTTTCATCTTGGTCTCGCATAAGTTGCGTTTTGCCGTGCCCTGAGCCTCCCACAATGTGGGTGTGTTCAAATCGCGCTTCAAGGGGAAGAGGGAAAGAGCATACTCCGTAGGGTTATCGACAGTCAGGGAGACATGATCAAAAACATCCTGTGGGGACCGGTATCTGGGGAATCCCGGGTTATCTCAACGGGTCGGGATCATCGGGGCGCGGGCGCATCTCGCGGCGGGCGCGAGCGGAGCGCGGAATTCTGGTCCACAGCTTTCGGAACGCGGTCCGGCCCCGCCGATGGCCCGGTCGCCGGCCGCCTAAGCGCGTGTCGGCATGAGGCCGACCGCTTTGCTATGCGCCGCGCTACTGGGGGCCGGGTCGCTCGCTGGCTGCGCCACGCACGTGCGCACGCCGTTCCTGCCGGGTAGCGAGGCCGCCCGGCCTGCGCTGCTCGGAATTGGCCGCGACGAGTTCGACTACGTCGGCCACCGGCCCCATCCGAGTTACCCGAGCATCGGCGAGGACTTAGACTACTGGATCAAGTCTCTGGCCTTTCCTTCGTTCGGCGAGAACGGCCAGCCCGGCAATCTGGTCACCGCCCGCTACTACCAAAGCGAGCGCGCAGGGACCAAGCCGCGGTCATCGTGCTGCCGATCTGGGGCATCCATGACTACCCCTCGGACACGATGTCCGCCGGCCTGCGGGCGCACAGCGCGGGCGCGGTCAACGTGCTCCAGATTTTGGGCGAGCGGCCGTTGTTCGATCTGCAGGCGATCGGGGCGGCCCGCGACGAGGCGGAGTTCTTCCGATGCTGCGCCAGATGGTCGACCGTTTCGTCGACACCGTGATCGACATCCGGCGTGTGATCGACTGGGCAGACGACCAGCCCGACGTCGATCCGGACCGGATCGCGCTGATCGGCTTCAGCATGAGCGCTCTGGTGGCCAGCGTCGCGATCGCCAAAGAGCCGCGGCTCGCGGCTGGCGTCCGGGTGATGGGCGGCGCCGATCTGCATGAGATCCTGGCCGCCTGCGACGATGAGATCCAGGCCGCGCGCGAGCGCATCCTTAAGCACCTCGGCTGGTCGCTCGATCAGTTCAAGCGCGCGCTTGAGCCGGCGCTGGCCCCGATCAACCCGGCCCGCTTCGCCGGCATGGCGGACCCGCGCCGGCTCCTGATCATCGAAGCGGGCAAGGATACCTGTGTGCCGAAGAGCGCGCGCGAGCGATTCTGGCAGGCGTTCGGGCGCCCGGAACGGATCACCTACCAGTACGATCACCGGATGACCTTCCTCGCGATGACCCCTCTCGGCGGCTACGATCTGGAGCACCAGGTCTATCGCTTCCTGGACCAGACATTCGCCAACCCGGCGCAAGCCTGCTGCTGACCCAGCGCACCGCGCAATCGCCACGCGACAATGCTCCTCGCTGACCGCACCAGGACACGTATTGCGAGGCGGGTTTGGTGCCATATCTGTTTCGCGGAGAAGATGTGAGGGGAAGAGATTTCACGAACCTTTTAGTCCACGGCTGCCCAGAGTGTATACCCGCTGCGTGTTGCCGGTTGCCAGCGGCGGCGGATGGCCTTGACGACATGGCGCAGCACGAGCGCCACCTCGGCGCCGTCGGGCGTCTTGCCGGGCCGCAGGATCACCGCCACCGGCTTGCCGGTCGTGACCTCGTAGACGTGGATCGGCAGAAAGCACCGGGCTGTCGTAGTGGGCATGGAACAGCGAGAGCTGTTGCCGGCCGTGGACGCGGTTCTCGGTGTCGTCGATGTCGAGCACGATCCGGTGCGGCACCTCGGCGAAGCTGTCGCAGAACAGCTCGACCATCGCCGCCATCATGCGCTTGAGGGCCACGGGGCCCGGCAGGTTCTCGAGCCGGCTGATGGTCGGCTGGAGCACGGATCGGCGCCGCTCTCCGGCAGACGGCCGATCGCCATCTTGAACGCCGGATCGGCCCGCAGCGCGTCGCAGTCGTTGCCGTCTTCGTAGCCGGCAGCGATCAGCAGCGCCCGGAAGCGGATCATCTCGGCGAGCCCGTGCTCGACCCGATCCGGCGCCCGCGGTCCTCGATGCATCCCCATGGCGGGTGCGAACTCCGTGGACCGTCTGGATCCTGCGATGCGATCGGGGCGTGGGCGACGGACGCTGATCACTGTCCCGTCTCCTGGCGCTTTCCCATCCTATAAGGTCTGGTTAGTTAGGCCGTCAGGCCAGCATTGCCAGCCTGAGCGCCCGCCAGCAAGGGGTCACGCCTTCAGCTCGCGCGGTGGCCTCAAGTACTGGATGCAGGCGCGTCACGGCTCGTTCGCGAGGCTGAGGAGGTCGTGTTGGAACTCCTCCTCATCGAACCGGTAGCCCAGATACTGCATGCGCATGGGCCCTGCCGGTCGATGAGCGTGGTCAACAGGGTGTGGTCGACCTAGCCGTCCGCTCCCTTGACCACCGCCACGCCGTAGCGATGCGCCACCTCGAGCACCATCACCGGCTCGCCGGTGAGGAAACTCCAGCCGGCGAGCTCCGCATTAAAGGCCGCCGCGTACTCTTTCAACACCCCAGGCGTGTCCCGCTCCGGACCGGTGGTGATCGAGACGAAGGCGACCTTGGTCCCGAAATCCGCTCCCAGCTCGTCCTGCACCCGCGCCATCTTGTCGGTCAGCAGCGGGCAGACGTCGGGACACGAGGCGTAGATGAACGTCACCGCGACGACCTTGCCGCGCAGTGCCGCGAGCGTCACCTCCGCGCCGTCCGGCGAGGTCTGGGCAAAGACGGAGCCGCCCCGATCATCGGCAGCCGCTGTTCCGCCTCATGGGTGGCCTCATGCGCCTGGACCAGCGTCGGGCCGGTCAGGAGCGCAAGGGCTAAAACCAACACCGCCCGCATGGCTCAGGCTTTCAGCTCGCGCTTGAGCTCGTGACGAAGCGCCAATCAGTGCCTTCGGCGAGGAATCGTGTTTGGATTGGCGTTGATCATGCCGACCTCGTGGAGCCGAAGGGCATAGAACCGCAGCGAGTCCTCCGAGTCGTAGTCGTGCCAGCGGTCGTAGGGCACGTCCTGGACCCGCGTCTGGAGCGCGTAATCATAGCGCTCCGTGAAGCCACCATCCACGAGGCGCCGGGCGGCCGTCTCCGGCTCGGCTGTGCAGAAGTCGGCCGCCTTGAAGGTTGCGCGCAGGAAACGCTTGGTGGCCACCGGATGATCGCGGGTTATCCAGGCCGCCGTTGCCGTAGACCATACAGCAGTAGTACTGCGACCACGGGTTGTCCGTTGCGGTGCTGAGGATCACGCGGCCTAACCCGTTGCGGGCTGCGCAGCTCCTGCGGCTCCGGGGGATAGATCGCGTCGGTCTTGCCTTCGGCTTGAACAGCTCCATGGCTGTTGCCCTGGACGGCGGCACGACCCACTCGATGTCCTCATTGGGTGGCTCGAGCCCGACGTGCTTGGCGATGATCGAAAGAGATGAGCCGCTCCGCTTCGCCGGTCTCCCCCCGAACGCCCACGCGCCGGCCTTTCAGATCGCTGATGTTGCGGATCGGCTCGTGTGCGAACAGCTCATAGCAGCCGCTGTGCACCCCCGCGCCCGCGGTGATCGGCAGACCGGCATCCAGTTGGTAGACGATCGTGCCGGCGAAGCTGGCGCCAAAGTCCACCTCGCCGCTGCCGTATCATTTGCGGCGTCGCTGAAGCCTCCGGCCGCTTTCACATATTGGACATCCGTGAAGCCTTCGGCGCGTAGCAGCTCCTCGGCTACGTCCAGCGGGGCGAAGCAGATCGACGGATTCCTGAGAGAAACGGATGGTGGTCGTTTCCAGCGGCGCCTCGTCGGCCAGCGCCCCTCGGGCCCCAAGGACCCCTGCGGCGCCCGCCGCCATGACAGGCAAGCCAGGAAATCGCGGCGACTCTGGATGATCTGCATGTCGAAGCGTCCCCGTTCATTCCGTGAGCCGGCAGGCCGCCGTCCCAGGCCTACGCCTTCAGCTCACGCTTGATCTCGTTCAGGAAGCGCCAGTCGGCGCCGTCGGCAAGGATCTGGTTCGGGCTGGTCCGGATCATGCCTGCCTCGTGCAGGCGCAGCGCATAGAAGCGCAGCGTGTCCTCGGGGTCGTACTCGCGCCAGCGGTCGTAGGGCACTTCGGTCAGCGCCTGGAGCGCGTAGTCGTAGCGCTGCGTGAACCCGCCATCGACCAGCAGTCGGGCGACCCGCTCCGGCTCAGCGACGCAGAGGTCGGCCGCCTTGAGGATCGCGCGGGTCACGCTTTGGTCGCGATCGATGCTCTTGGATGAAGTCGCGGTTGCCGTCGCAGAGCAGCAAAAGTACTGCGACCATGGCCGATCGACGCGCTGTTGAGGATCACGTGGCCGATGTTGCGGGCGCGCAGCTCCTGGGGCTCGGGCGGGAAGCCGAGGAAGGCATCGATCTGGCCGGCGGCGAACAGCTCCTTGGGCCTGACCGAGGGGCTGCTGATCCACTTGACGTCGTTGACCGGGTCGAGGCCGACGTAGGTCGCCATGACCGCAAGGAAGACGTGCGGGATCGAGCCCAGGCCCTGGACGCCGACGCTCTTGCCCTTGAGTTCGAGGACGCTGCGGATCGACTGATGCGCGAACAGCTCGAAGCAGCCGGAGTGCACCCCGGCCACGACCGTGACCGGATCGCCGGCATCGATCGAGAGACCAGGGTGCTGCGAAGTTGAGGCTGAAATCCAGCTCGCCGCGGGCCATGCTCTCGGCGTGTCGGCCGGCTTCGTCGGCGACGTAGCGAACCTCGGTGAAGCCCTCGGTGCGCAGCAGATCCTCGACCGCGTACTGGGGTGCTATGCAGATGCCGGGGATCTTGGCTAGCCGGATCGTGGTGACTTCTGGTGGCCCGTCGCCGGCGAGCGAGCGCCGGGCGCCAAGGACGCTCGCGGCGCCGGCCGCTGACAGGCTAGCCAGGAAATGGCGGCGAGACTGTATGCTTTGCATCAAAGCCCTCCCCTCTGTT
Source organism: uncultured Alphaproteobacteria bacterium (assembly GCA_963757395.1). Taxonomy (GTDB): domain Bacteria; phylum Pseudomonadota; class Alphaproteobacteria; order Geminicoccales; family Geminicoccaceae; genus DATAOG01. The sequence continues at coordinate 10,395 of CAVWRK010000010.1, read as the reverse complement.
CAGCAATTGGGATCTGTGGATGAAGTCCACAACGGGGGTTAAAGCGAAAGCGGCCGGACCGGCGCGCCGCAGTGGACCGCGGCATTCGCTTCGTCGATGGCGAGCCGACGTTCCGTTCCCGTCACCCTACCAGGTCAGGTCCCGGCGACAATTTCCGCCTTTCCGATCGGTTCCGTGTCCCGCTACGGCCGCGTCGCCCCAGTCCAGCACCAACACGACGTAGGGCTCGGCGCCAGCTTCCAGATTGACGCCGCTAATCCGCTGCACCGGCGCCAGCGTGCCGAAGGTCAACGGTCCGGCAGGCACCTCATCGACGTCGAAATAGCCGGCGGCGTCACCGGTGACCTGTCGGACCTTGCCGCGCGCATTCGAGCTCTCCACCGCGCAGCCTGAAGTGGGGCACCGGATCGCCGGCGGCATCGATCATGCGGCCGCCAAGCGTGGCCAGCGGAAGCGCCTTCAGCTTGATCTCGATTGGCGCGCCCAGGTCGGCCACCGCCTCCGCGTAGTCCTGGTACGGCCCTCGCGGCAGGACCCGAACGTGTAGTCACCGCGCGCCGCCACCGCCGGGAACGATGCTCTGCCGTCCGCGTCGCTCGTCGCTTGATAGCGGGCGCCGAGCGCCGACGACGAGAGGTACACCCGCTCCCCGGCCACCGGCCCGCCTGCCCCGTCAGTCAAATGCGCCGCGACGGCGACGGTGTTGGCGACCGGCTCCAGTACGGCATCGAGGCGGGTCTCGTCGAGATCACGCACCGCCTCGGCGGCCACATCCAAGCGGGCGCTGCGATAGCCCTCGGCGTCGAAGCGCAAGCGATGGTTCCACGCGTCGGTGCCGGCTTCCGCCACCAGCTTGTACTGTGCGCGCTCGTCTGTGCGCGCCCGTCGGCTCGGCTGATCGAGATCGACCACGCGGGCGTCCACGAGCGCCTCGCCGTTGGTGCTGGTGACCTCGCCCACGATCGTCAGTTCCCGGCCCTCCAAAACCACCAGCCGCAGATCCTGGCTGTCAGGACGCACGATGGTCTCGGCCGAGAGGTAACGCTCGCTCGCGACAACGCCGACCCGGTAGAGGCTGTCGGTCAGGCCGGCGATCTCGAAGGTGCCGTCGGCGGCGGTCGTGACGGACTGCGCAGACCGGGTCTCCGGCACCAGGAGTCCGGCATCCACCGGCGGACGGTAGAGCCGCGCCTTGACCGTCAAACCGGCAACCGGCGCGCCGCCCTGATCGACCACGGTCCCTGCGAGGACGCGATTGCGGTCGCCGAGGCGCACCTCGAGCCGCCGCATCTCGCCCGCAGCGAGGCGAATCGGCGCTGCCGCGACCAGCGGCGGCCGGCCGGGCGCCGCGATCCGATAGCCGTTTTCGCGGTTCTCCTCGGGGTGGCGGTCGTGGGTGCCGTCGAGCACTTCATGGGCGGAAGCCCTGCCCTGCCGACGATCGAACGAAGTGTTGAATTCGGCCTCTACCGGTGCGCCGAGGGTCCACCCGGCCGGGTCGCCGGGCGCGTCGGACAGCGACGTCCGTTGGTCGGGGTCGGCAATTCGAGACGGACCAGGACTTGGCGAGATCGAGACCGAGCGACCGCCTTCAGTCCCAGCGGCACCGAGCAGCCTGGTGATCGAGATCCAGGACGACTCCGATAGCCCGGTTGCCGGGGTGGAGGTCACGCTGCGCGCCGGCGGGCGCCACCCCCAGCTCGCGCGCGCCGTCTACGCTGGTAGGCACGCCTGCAACTCATAGTCACGGCCTTCCTCAAGGCCATAGCGCTTTTGAAGAGCTATATCACCGGGGATTTCTCTGGCACGGCAACCTTTCGGGCCGGGCGAACCCCACGACGGCTTTGCCCGGATCAGCGCGGCGCTCGCCATGCGGGTCGAGGACTATTTCCCGCAAGGCAAGCGCTGGTGGCTGCGGCTGCACGAGAAGGGCGGCAAGCACCACGAGATGCCCGTCCACCACAGCCTCGAGGCCGACCTCCAGGCGGCCGGGATCGCCAACGACAAAAAAGGCCAGCTGTTCCGGGCGGCGCTCGGGGAAAACCGGGCGGCTGTCGGAGCGGCCGCTCGAGCGCCGGAACGCCTTCGAGATGATCCGCCGGTGGGTCAGGCAGGCCGAGCTCACGACCAGGATCGGCTGCCACACCTTCCGGGCCACCGGAATCACCATCTATCTATCTGACCATCGGCGGCACCCTCGAGAAGGCTCAAATGATGGCAGCACATTCGAGCCCGCGCACCACCAAGCTCTATGATCGGACGAACGATGCGGTGAGCTTGGATGAGGTCGAACGGGTGGTATTTTAAGCCATAATTCCAAGTGGGACCGATGGCAGACCATCCGCTCGTCCGTTCAACCGTCGTCACCTGCATCCTCAATGCCGCGGCCGGCTCTGACCGGGCCGGGCAGGCGCGCGACCAGATTGCCGCCCTGTTCGCCCGGAACGGCGCGCAAGCGCACATCATCCTTGCCCGGAATGGCAGCGAGATCCCGGAGCTCGCACGCCGCGCCGTGGCGGAGGGCAGCCAGCCCGTCGTCGCCGGCGGCGGCGACGGCACTCTGAGTGCGGTCGCCGCTGCGCTGGTCGGCACCGAGCACGCGCTCGGCATCCTGCCGCTCGGGACGCTCAACCATTTTGCTACCGACCTCAAGATCCCCCTGGAGCTCGATGGAGCGATCGCCAACCTGTTCACCGGAAAACTCGCCCGCATCGATGTCGGCGAGGTCAATGGCCACCCATTTTTGAACAATTCGTGGAGTGCGCCCCTGGGGCCGGACAGGTTCAGGCGGCTGTTTTGACCGTCTGCCGGGCGTGGTTGTCCTCGAACTGGGCGGGGCTCAGATAGCCGAGGGCTGAGTGAAGCCGCCGCGTGTTGTACACGTCATCGATGAAGCACGGAAGATCGGCGGTGACGTCCTCGAAGGTCTCGTGGTCCATCAGGTACACCGCCTCGACCTTGAGCGTCTTCATGAAACTCTCCGCCTTCGCGTTGTCGTAGGGGTTGCCGCGCCGGCCCATCGAGCCGACCAGACCATGCTCGGCGAGCAGTTGGCGGTAGATCTCGGAGGCGTATTGCGAGCCGCGATCCGAGTGATGTACGCAGCCCGAAGGCGGGCGGCGACTACGGAGCGCGGCCTTGAGGGCCGCCAACGCCAGTCGGGCGTCTACTGAGCGGCTGATGGCATAGCCGACCACCCGGCGCGACCAGGCATCGAGGATGGCGGCCAGATAGACGAAGCCGGCCGCGACCCTGATGTAGGTGATGTCGGCGACCCACAGCTGGTTCGGAGCGTCGACGACCATGCCCTTGGCGCGGTCGGGGAAGATCGGACGATCGTGATCGCTGTCGGTGGTGGCGACGAACCGCCGGCGACGCTTCGGCTGCAGGTCGTGCGCACGCATCAGCCGCCGAACCCTCTTGCTGTTGACGACGATCCCTTGGTGGCGCAGCGCGGCGCCGACGCGACGATAACCGTAGGCTTCGAACTCGTCGCAGATCGCGCGCATGCGGGCGACGATCTCGGCCTCGTCGGTCGGGATGGCCGGTACATCGTAGAACGTGGTGCGAGGCAGGCCCATCAGCCGGCATCCTTGGGCGATGGAGAGACCACCGGGCCGGTGATCACGGATGTAGGTGCGCTTCTCGTGCGCGCCGCGCTTGCCGATGCCCCCCTTAGGAACTCGAGCTCGAGCGCCTGCTTGCCGACCAGCCTCTCGAGTGCGGCGATCCGCGCTTCGTAGGCCTGCATCAGGTCGGCGGCGCCGGCGTCGTCATCGAAGACGCCAGCCTCATACTTCGCGACCCAGACGCGGATCAGATTGCGGCACAGGTCATGCCGCTTTGCCAGACCATGCAGGGTCTCGCCAGCGAGGAACTCCTCGGCGACCTGGCGCTTGAACGCGACGCTGTGGGATCGATGCTGTCTTGCCATGGGCCTTCTTCCGAAAACCCGGCATCCCGGTCAATTCCCAAGGCCCGACCTGTCCGGCCCCAGGGGCGCACTCCATCGAGCCTGGGAATCTATCCCGCCATGGTGCGCGAGCGGGAGGAGCTGCAGACCCAGGGTACCGGTAAATGGCTGGCGTTCGCGCGGGCTTCTCTGTCCATCTTGGGGCGCTACGCGCCGATGCTTGTCCAGTTGCGGGTGGATTTGCGGGAGGAACCGGTGGATGCGACGGCCTTTGTCTTCATCGGCAACAACCGTTACGAGATGGCGGGGGCGCGCATCGGCGAGCGCGCCCGCCTGGACGGCGGCCGGTTATGGATCTGCTCCGCTCCGCCTGCCGGCCGCGCGACGCTTCTGCGCCTGGCACTGCAAGCCCTGTTCGGGCGCGTCCCGGCCGGCGAGTTCACGATGTACGATGCCAAGGAATGTTGGGTGCGGACCAAGGCGAAGCGCTTGCGCGTGGCCAGGGACGGGGAAGTGACGTTGTTGGAGACCCCTCTCCATTAGCGCAGCCGCCCCGGCGCCGTCGGCGTCATCGTTCCGGCCCCCGCGACCAGCGCATCTCCGGTCTAGCGGAAGGATAGCCGGCCTGCGCACCATCGCCCATCTCTCGGATTTGCATTTCGGCCGGCTGGACCGCGCCGTGCTGCCAGCCCTGGCGCGGGCAATCCGCGATGCCAGACCCGATGTCGTCGTCGTCTCGGGCGATCTGACGCAACGCGCCCGCCGACGGGAATTTGCCGAGGCGCGCGACTTCCTCGACAGCCTGCCGTCGCCCCAGATCGTGGTGCCCGGCAATCACGATGTGCCGCTGTACGATGTCGCTTCGCGGTGGTTGCGCCCACTTGCGAGCTATCGACACTATATCACCGCGGATCTGGAGCCCTTCTACGCCGACGATGAGATCGCGATCCTCGGCATCAATACCGCCCGGTCGTTCGTGATCAAGAACGGACGCATCAACCGGCTGCAGGTCGCGCGCAGCTGCGCCTGGCTGGACCGCTCGGGCAAAGACGTCACGCGGATCATCGTGATCCATCATCCGTTCGATCTGCCGGAAGGCGAGGACCGCCGCGGCCTGGTCGGGCGCGCCGACATGGCGATGGCGGCCTTCGCGCGCTGCGGCGTCGATATGATCTTGTCGGGCCATCTGCATGTCAGTCGCCGCAGTGCCAGCGCCGTGAGGTATAGGATTCCCGGCTACTCGGCCCTGATGGTCCAGGCGGGCACCGCCACCTCGTCGCGCCGCCGCGGGGAACTCAATTCCTGTAACATCATCCGGATCGAGCGGCCGGGAATCGCGGTCGACACGCTGATATGGGACGGCGAACGGGACGACTTCGTCCCTTCGGAGACGGATCACTTCGAACGGGGATCCGAAGGCTGGTCGCGCATGCCAGACGGACGGCAACGGGTTGCATGATGATCCGCGAAGGACGGGCCAAAGGGCATTGCTGGCCTGTGCCGCCGCTTGCCTGAGCCTGTTCGTCGGGCTGGCGGTCGCTACCTGCTCCGGGGCCGTCGGGAGTTTCGATGAGTGGGTTCGATCGGGCATCCATCAATTCGCCTCCGCCGATCTCACGCTCCTCGCGAGCGCGGTCACCCGGCTCGGCTCGGTTGCGGTGATCGCAACACTCTTCGGCGTCGCGTTCGTCGGCTTCTACGCCAGCGGACGCCGACGAGCCGCCCTCGCGCTGGCGGTGGTGATGGCCGGCGCGGTCGTGCTGGAGAACGCCCTTAAATATGCCCTTCATCGTGCCCGCCCTGAACCGTTCTTCGGGACGGCGCCCGAAAGCTACAGTTTCCCCAGCGGCCACACGCTTTTTTCGGCGTGCTTCTACGGTGTCCTCGCTTGGATCTTTGCCGCAAGGACTTAAAATGTTGGGGCGCGCGCCGCCACCTGGACAGCATCGCTGGTGCTGATTGCCGCCATCGGGCTCTCGCGCGTTTATCTCGGTGTCCACTACCCAACCGATGTGATCGCGGGATACCTCGTGGCTGCATTCTGGATCACGGGGCTGCTCGCTTCGCGGTCCGGCCGTGAGGATGGCCAGCGCCACCGGATTGTCATGCGGGAGAGAGCGCATCCTGTTCGGCCTCGAGCCGCCCGGATCGGGGCGGGCAGGGGAGCGGCCAGCCAAGAGTGGCGGGGATCGGGTCTGCTCCCTCTGTGGCAAGAGTGGCCTCACCGAGCTCGGATTGAAGCTGCACACCGCCCGAAAGCATGAAGGGGAAAAAGCGAAGGCGGCCGCACCGGCTGGAGGCTCTCAGTAGAGCCTGCCCTGCAATCCTAATCGAGGGGACCCCGACGTAGAACGGGATCGAACACGTCGGGGCTCCCCGATCGCCGATCCTATGTCGAAGCGCGCGCCTTTTAGCAACTTCCGGATGAGCACGCTAAAATCCAGTTTTTACAGTCTGTTGAGATATTTATCCACAGTGTTATACACGGTCTTATACACAGTCCTCCACAGCAAACCAGAATGCTCCGGTTTGGCCCGCTCATTCCGACGCCGAGGCAGCCCAAGGTAGCTCCATCGCCCTGGTTGCCGCTTCCAACCACGCCTTGAGCTCATGCCGGTTGCCGAGGATCTCGAGCGCACGCTCAGCCGGTCTGTCTCTACGACTATTCAGGGAAGGAATAGAGGAGGATAATTTGCCCTCGCTTTCTCGCTTTCGCTGATCCGAAGCGTGTTGCCATCAGGCCGTTCCATTGTCCGCTCCTCCAGCCAGCTCCTGTTCGTACTGTAGGGGAGTGGACCACTTTGAACACGGGTTGAACGAAGCGAGAGTGAATAGCCGCCAACTCTTACTACCTGCCTGCCGTCCCTTTGGTGAGACCGGAAGAACGGCCGTCCCTTCGGAGCCAACCTGCCTATGGCAGCACCGGGTGTGGCGAAGCGAGGTCAAGGCTGGCCGAAGGCCATCGCCGGAGGCGGCGCGAGCGCAGCGAGCGGCCTTGAGGGAGCGAGCTGGCCGGTATTCTGTGGGCAGGTTAGGGCCGAAGGCCCCTTGGTGATGAGAGTTCAGCCCGCACGGCTGGCCTTATCCCCGGCGAAGCCGGGTCAACTATCGGTTAGATTTATAGGTTTTATTATAGGTTTCTCCCTCAAACTGACCCGTGGTTAGGCCGGGCCATCCCCCACAAACTGACCGTGGGTGTTCCCACAAACTGACCCGTGGACAAGCCCCGAGCTTACAAAGGGTTATCCCCAGCGCTGGACTTAAGTGCGGTTGACGAGGAGAAAGGCGTTTGGCGACAGGGCGGCGGGCGTGCCATTGCGCAGGATCATGCCCCGTTTGTTGATCGACTCTTGGCGCCCCGGTACTGGGTGAGTACCATGCCGAGGGTCTTGTGGAAGATCAGCCTTGAAGTGGTCCATCCGGCCATAGTGCCAGCCGAATTGCTCCTTGAGCGCCGGCCAAGGGATGAACTGGAAGCTTTGTCGCGATCGACGCGGTGCAAGCGCTGTGCGAGCCAGGCAGTAGATATTCGCGCCATGGCCCTGGGGATAGAGCGGCCACCGCCCGCTCGTCGAGGGGCACCGCATGGTGGGGCAGGCTATCGAAGTAGTCAAGGGACAGGTGCGACGATCGAAGGCCAGAGGACCCGCTGACGTTCATCCTTCGGAAACCACAGATCGAAGGCTGGACGATCTTGGTGTCCACCTGGAAGGCCCCGCCTCTGAATTAGCTCCGGCCAGCCGACCGTGCCGGCGGCGAGACAGGAGAGCTGATCTTTGATCATGCGGATTTTGCCCGTCTCGGAGCCAACCCGAGCGGCTCACGAAGGCCGTAAGGCTGTTTTCGACCTCGATCTCCGGTCACCCGTGCAGGGTGCCTCACTGTTGAGATGCATCAGATCAGCCGGGGTTTCGTGCCCGAACGGCAAACCCAGCTCGACGAACTTTTCAGTCTGGGTCATTCGCCGCGGCCGGCCTCGACAGCAACCCTGACCTTCCCCTGTCTCACGCTCCCAGACACGCACGGCGTCGCCGGGATCCCGGTATGCAGGCCGGTCTGGCAGAACACCGTATGCTGAAGAGGATCGCGTCCGGATCGTCGGCCTCGATTTCGGCCGCCGAGCGGATCAGCCGCCGCTGAATGCGGCTCGGGGGCGTCAGGGCCGGGAGCTCGCCGAAAAGGCTCTGCTGATCGTCGTCCGCCATGTCCGGAGGTTAGCAGGCCCCAGCTTTCGGTACCAGATTTTACGCCAGGACGCTGGGATCCACAAGACCTAGGGCTCGCTGGCGCTGAAGACCGCCGGCAGGTCGCGCGCGCCGTGAATGACCCGCACGAGCACGACCCGCCCGCCTGCGGGTGGTAGAAGAGGACATGCCGCCGACCGGAAAGGAGAACAGATCGGGCCGCAGATCCTTGCGGCTCCGGCCCATGCCGGGCGTTGCCGCCAGCTTGCGGGCCTGGGCGCGCAAGCGCTCGACGACGCGGCGCGCCGCCGCGGGGTTGTCCTTGGCGATGTAGGCGCGGATCTCCGCAGATCCGCCCGGGCGCTCTCGGTGATGGTGAGCCGCGCCATACCCTAGGGCTGAGGCTCCTCCTCGCCCAGGAGCTCGGCAAAGACCGCCTCGCCATCATGGACCCGGCCCGCCTCGAGGTCGGCCAGGCCCGCGTCAATGTCCCCAAGGAGTGCGGCCCGCTTCTCCTGGTAGGCCCGCTCGGCGCGAACCAGCGCCCGCACGTAGTCGCTCGGGCTGGTGAATTCGCCCTCGGCCACGCGCTTTTCGATGTGGTCTTTGAGCGCCTGCGGCAGCGTGACGTGGATCGAGGTCGTGCTCATGCTGGAAGTGCCCGTTGTCATGGGAGAGAGTGTAGTTTATCCGACGCTATTTGTCAACTTTCCGACATTGCCGCTGGAGGCGCGCTTTCGGGCGATGACCGCCCGGACGTCGCGGCGCAGCTGCTCGAGGTACCTCGGCTGAGAGCTCCTCGGCCGGTGTCTTCAGCCCCTCCAGCAGGAGCTCCTCGAGGAGCTGCTCGTCCTTCTGATCAGATCGGCTGCCGTCTATTCCCATCCCGTAACCCCCAGGCTCGCTCGAAGGCCTGCAACGCCCGCAGGAGCCGCGCTAGAGGCCGCCACAGGGCCGGGGAGGTGAATTGGTCACCTGGCCCTCCCTGCCGCTGTACGAGCCCTGGAAGGGCTTGCGCGAGCATGTCGCTCCAAGGGCCTCGGGCAAAGCTGGAACGACGGCCTTTGCAAACCGCCATGTGAGCATAGGGTCAGGCCCCGGAAGGAGCTTCGATAGTGCGACCTCGCAGAAAGCATTTATCCCTGGGAAACGCCCAGAGCGCTCTCTCGCTTGGCGGGGGAAAGACACTTTGCTCGAGATTTGTACCAGATAAACCCCTCACGTCGGCTGGGCCGGTATCGCAAAATTTGATAAATGCCATGGGTTTATGATATAATTTAGATTATGAATACCAACATATGCGAGAATTGTCGGAAATTATTAGCGTATTAAACAGGTTAAGATTTAAATTTGTCGGCTTGGACACTTATGCCGGCGGCGATCAAATTATTTCATACGCAAAGGACGGAATACAAATCGATATGACCGCGCCTGTGATGGATGCTCGCTCGGTCGAGCTCTAGCTTGGGAACCCTCGTGAGGGTACCGGAGTGCCTGCCGTCTGCAAAGGCCGGCCAGGTCCGGGACGACGTCCGGCGTCGAGCCAGGCAGCACGCTTTGGCACGGACCGGCGGTGGGTCTCGGGGAGATCGAGGCGTCTGGGATAGCGATCGCGCTGGGCTGAGATCGGAGCACCGGTCGGCAGCCGGGGAAGGGATGCTTGATCAGCAGGCGGCGCATGCAGGGGACATGGCGAGCGCGCCAGCCGGCGCCCCAACGGAGCTTGAGCTTGAGACCGGGGGCAGGTGCGCAGGGGACGTAATGCCCTGCTCGGCAGCGAGGAGCGGGACGCTTCGCTCGCGGCTGGCCGCGAGGGGGAAGCTGGAATGGGTGGCGTGAGGCTTCGTAAGGCTAACGCTTTTATAAGCGTTATGTCGAGGCCGAAGGCGGGCACTAAGGAATTGACGCCGGACGCCTTTTCCTTCTTCAGTCAGCCAACCCTCAACGCACGCCTATCCACCGGCGAACCATCATGCCCAGAGGAGCAGGAATCAGCCTCAGCCGGCCGCTGGCCTATGGCCTGTTCTTCATCCAGCGCTACCGCTTCCTGACGATCGACCAGTTTGCCCGCGCCGCGATGATGAAGCGGCCAACCGCTTCCAACCAGCTGCGCTCGCTCGAGCTGGCAGGCTTCCTCGGCCACTTCGGCAACACCGGCCTTGGCGGGCAGGGCAAGACGCCCAAGGCCTACTTTCTGACACGACGGGGATGGGAGCTCTTGCGCCGCGAGAGCGGCATCCCCGAGGAGCTGATCGGCTCCCACAAGGAAATTCACGTCGAGGCGCGCTGGTCGCCGGT
>CAVWRK010000009.1:117500-438429 GCA_963757395.1 uncultured Alphaproteobacteria bacterium | reverse complement strand
AAGATGCTGGCGCAGTCGCTTGAGTGGTTCCATTGACGGGCCTCGTTCGAGAGTCGGGGGCCCCAGTCTAAGCTTGCGGAAGTCGGGACGCGACGGAGCGACCCGAGGAAGCGACGAAGCGACGAAGCGACGTAGCGACGAAGCGACGGAGGGGCCGGACTCGGAGGGCGTTCCCTCCCCCCCGGGATTCCTGTTTCGTCGGGCGCCGCCGGCCGCGGGCTGGTACCATCGCCACCTCATCCAGCAAACAGTGGAGAGCGTGATGAGCAGCGTGATGAAGGCGGCGTGGGCGTTGGCATTGGCCCTGGTGGTGGCGCAGGCGCCGGGACAGGTCCCGGCGGCCGCGGCGGGTTCCGCGCCGGAGCCGGCCCCCGTGCCGGCGCCCGTGCCCGATCCCGCCGACGCACCGCCCCTCGATCTCACCCGGCCCACGCTCTTCGTCGTCGGCTACGCCCACCTCGACACCCAGTGGCGCTGGACCTACGCCGACACGATCCGCGAGTTCATCCCCGCGACGCTGAAGCGCAACTTCGCGCTCTTCGAGAAGTACCCCGACTACGTCTTCAACTTCGGCGGCTCGCGTCGCTACGAGATGATGCGGGAGTACTACCCCGACGACTTCGAGAAGCTGAAGAACTACGTCAAGGCCGGGCGCTGGTTCCCCTGCGGCTCGAGCGTCGACGAGAACGACGCCAACGTGCCCTCGGCCGAGTCGCAGATCCGCCACGTGCTCTACGGCAACCGCTTCTTCCGGGCCGAGTTCGGCGTGGCCAGCGACGAGTTCATGCTGCCCGACTGCTTCGGCTTCCCCGCCAGCGCTGCCCAGCGTCCTGGCGCACTGCGGCATCCAGGGCTTCTCGACGCAGAAGCTGACCTGGAACGCGGTCGTGCCCATCCCCTTCAAGGTCGGCGTGTGGGTGGGGCCGGACGGCCGCTGCGGTCGTCGCCGCGCTCGACCCGGGCGTCGTACGTCGGCGAGGTGCGCGACAACCTCGCCAACGACGACGGCTGGTACCAGCGCATCGATGAACAACGGCAGGCAGTCGGGCGTGTACGTGGACTACCACTACTACGGCACCGGCGACCAGGGCGGCGCGCCCAAGGAGCGCTCGGTCGCCAAGGTCGAGGAGAGCGTCGAGACACGGCCACGGCCGACGCCAGGATCACGTCGATCTCCGGCCCTGCCGACGCGCTGTTCAACGCGATCTCGCGCGCCGATGCGCGACCAAGCTGCCGCGCTACAAGGGCGAGCTGCGAGCTGACGCGAGCACTCGGCCGGATCGATCACGTCCGAGGCGTACATGAAGCGCTGGAACCGCAAGAACGAGCTGCTCGCCGACGCCGCCGAGAAGCGCCTCGGTGGCCGCCGGTGGCTGGGCGGCCGGCCGTATCCCGGCGCGAAGCTCCGAGGACGCCTGGGAGCTGGTGCTCGGCTCGCAGATGCACGACATCCTGCCCGGGACGAGCCTTCCCCACGCCTACGACTTCGCCTGGAACGACGAGATCCTCGCCGCCAACGCGTTCAGCGCCGTGCTCGACGGACGCCGCGGCATCGGTGATCTCCGGCGCTCGACACGCGCGCGACGGCATGCCGGGCGCGACCTGCGTCGTCGTGTACAACCCGCTTGTCGTGGAACGCCAGGACGTGGTCGAGGCCGACGTGCCCGTGGACGGCAGGCCCGCGCCGGCATCCGTGTGACCGGTCCCGACGGCAGCGCCGTTCCCGGCCCAGTCCTGGATCGCGAGCCGGCGGCACGTCGCCGCGTCGCGTTCCTGGCCGAGGTCCCGCCGGTCGGCTTCGCGGCCTGGTCGACGTCGAGCTCAGACCGCGGCAGCCGCTGCCGGCACCGGCGGCGTCGACGCTGACCGTCGCAGCGACGAAGGCCGTCGTCTCGAGAACGCGACGTACGTCGTGAAGCTCGACGAGCACGGCGACGTCGCGTCGATCTTCGACAAGCGACTCGCGCCGGGAGCTGCTCTCGGCGCCGGCCCGCTCGGCCTCCACTACGAGAACCCGCGCCAGTGGCCGGCGTGGAACCAGGACTGGGCCGACCGGCAGCAAGCCCGCGCGCGTCGTTCGCCGGCGGCGAGGGTCCGGTGACGTTCGACGTCGTCGAGCGCGGCCCGGTGCGCGTGGCGGTCGAGGTCACCCGCCAGGCCGAGGGCTCGACGTTCACCCAGCGCATCCGCCTCGCCGCGGGCGGTGCCGCGGACCGCGATCGAGTTCGACACCGACATCGACTGGCGCAGCGCGAAGCGCAGCCTGCGGGCCGTCGTTCCCGCTCACCGCGAGCAACCCCACGGCGACCTATGACCTCCAGGTCGGCACGATCGAGCGCGGCAACAGCCACGAGGCGCAGTACGAGTACTGCTTCCACCAGTGGTTCGACCTGACGCGACGCGAGCGGCGACTTCGGCGGCGACGGTGATGTGCGACAGCAAGTACGGATGCGACAAGCCCGACGATCACACCGTGCGGCTCACGCTGCTGTACACGCCCGGCACGCGCGGCGGCTACCCCGACCAGGGCACGCCAGGACATCGGCCGCCACCACGTCCTCTACGCGTTCGAAGGGTCACGCCGGCGACTGGCGCCGCGGCCGGAGCGTCCGGCAGGCCGCCCGCCTCAACCAGCCGCTCATCCCGTTCCGCGCCACGCGCGCATCGCGGGCGATCTCGGGCCGGAGCTTCTCGCTGGCGCAGGTGAGCGATCCGGTCGTGAGCATCCAGGCGCTGAAGAAGGCCGAGGACGGCGACGAGGTCGTCGTGCGCCTGCGCGAGCAGACCGGTGAGAAGCGGCCGGGCGTCCGCGTCTCGCTGGGCCCCGGGCAGGCGATCCTGTCGGCCGCGAGATCGACGGTCAGGAGCGCCAGATCGGCCGCCGCGCGGTGATCAACGGCGACCTGGTGACCGACGTCGGCGGCTACGAGCTGCGCGCCTTCGCGCTCCGCCTGGCGATCCACCCGCCCGCGTCGAGAGCGTCACGTCGGTGCCCGTGCCGCTCGACTACGACACCTACGCCGTCAGCACGAATGCCGATCGCTTGGACGGCGCCATGGATCGGGAGGGCCGGAGCCTTCCCGCCGAGCAATTCCCCGAGACGCTCACCGCCGAAGGCGTGACCTTCAACCTCGGCCCGACGTCGGACGGGAAGACGAACGCCCTCGCCTGCCGCGGCCAGCAGGTGAAGCTTCCGCAGGGCAACTACGGCCGGCTCTACGTGCTGGCGGCCGCGAGCGACACGGCGGGCGGCGACGTCCGCACGACGCTGCGCATCGACGGGGCGGAGCAGCCGTTCGTCGTGCAGCCCTGGCTGGGATACGTCGGCCAGTGGGACCATCGCGAGTGGCCGGGCAACACGTCGGACCCCGACTATCCCTGGGGGAGCAGCGACATCGTCGGCCTCGAGCCCGGCTACGTCAGGCCCGCCGAGATCGCGTGGTGCTGCTCGCATCATCATCGCTCGGGCAAGGATGCGGGTGACGCGTTCTACCAGTACTGCTACGTGTTCGAGCACGGCTTCGACCTGCCGCCGGATGTGCGCGTGCTGCGCCTGCCCGACGATCCGCGTGTGAAGATCTTCGCGATCGCGTGGCCAGGAGGGCGACGGCCCGCGCCAAGGCGGCGCGTCCGCTCTTCGATACGCTGGCTGACCACGTCCAGGATGCGCCGCGCATCGAGACCGGGACCGCGGGTCCCGACGGTCTCTTCAACGACGCCGTCGCCGTGACCATCGAGCCCGGCCTGTATTGGCGCGAGGGGTCGTTCCACTACACGACCGACGGATCCGAGCCCTCGGCGCAGTCGGCCGTGTACGGCACACCGATCTCACTCTCCAGGACGACGACGGTGAAGGCGGTGGCTTCGGCCGGACGGCACGCTCGGCCCGGTGGCGACCCGGAAGCTCGTCGTGAACGACCGCACACCTCCGACGGTGAGCGGTGCGGTGGCGATGTACGAGAGCCCGAGGCTGCGCGTGGACTGGTCGGAGCCCGTGGACGGCGCGGCGGCGAGGGCGTCGAGCTACTCGATCGAGCCGGCGATCGCCGTGAAGGGCGTCGAGCTGAGCGCCGACGGGCGGAGCAGCACGCTCACGCTCGCCGGTCCGCCGCAGGTCGGTCACTCCTATTCGCTGCACGTCAGCGGGGTGCGCGACGTCTCGCCCGCCGCCAACGCGATGGCGCCGGCGTCGATCGACTTCTCGGTGACCGGCCCCGTGTACGCACTCGAGCGGATCGGCCCCGAGCAGATGGGGAAGACGATCTCCGGCGTGCCGGGCCTGCCGGTCAAGGGCGGTGATCCGTGGACGCTCAACCTCTTCGTTCGGATGAGCAAGCAGCCGTCCAACCACACGATGCTCGCGGGCTTCGGCCGCTGCGACGCGCAGACTCAGGGGCAGGGCCGTTACCTGTGCAAGTTCGCCGGCGGTGTGCACTTCTGGAGCCACAACCACGACGTGGATAGCCGCACTCCCTTCGACCTGAACCGCTGGCAGATGATCACGGCGACATACGACGGCCGGACAGTGCGCCTGTACAAGGACGGCCAGAAGATCGGTGAGCGGCCGTTGACGCTCGACGACGACGAGAACGCGGTGCGGATCGCGCCGATCGACCCCTGGGACAAGCGCTACCTCTTCGACGGCGACCTGGCCGGTCTGACCATCTGGGGCAGCGCCTCGAGCGCCGAGTCGATCCGGGCGCTGCTGGCAACCGGTCCGGGATGAGGCGCGCGCCGATCGGGTTTCCGGCACTCGCCACGGCCGCACTCCTGGCCCTGGTCACGACGGCGTGGGCCCATCCGCCGGTCTCGACCGTGGCGATCGTCAAGGTGACTGGCGCGAAGCGGACGGCGGCCGCGTCGAGGTGTCGCCGGCCTCGATCGCCTCGCGGCGCTGGCCGATGATCCGCTCGAGCTTGCGGTGGATGTGCAGGCCTTTGCGGGATCTCGGTCATCGCGCGTGCCGATCGCGCGCAGCCGCTCGATCGGCACCGCGGTGGCGCCGCGCTCGTATTCCTCCGGCGCCTTGACCAGACCGGTCCAGGCGCCCTCGAGCCAGTCGACCTTGTTCATCTTGTAGCCGGTCGAGGCCTCGTGGGCGGCCGCCAGCTGCTGCTGGAAGTCGTCGTAGACGGCCTGCGCCTGGTCCTCGCTGAGCACGCCCTCGGCGACCAGGCGGCGGGCATAGATCTGGCGCGTGGTCGGGTGCTGGGCGATCCGGCGGTACATCAACGGCTGGGTGAAGCTCGGCTCGTCGGCCTCGTTGTGGCCGTGGCGCCGATAGCACCAGAGGTCGATCACGACGTCCTTCTTGAACCGCTGCCGGAACTCGGCGGCGAGCTGAGCGACGTGCACGACCGCTTCCGGATCGTCGGCGTTGACGTGGAAGATCGGCGCCTGGACGCTGCGCGCGATGTCCGAGGGATAGGGCGAGGAGCGGGCATAGGCGGGGCTGGTCGTGAAGCCGATCTGGTTGTTGACGATCAGATGGATCGTGCCGCCGGTGCGAAAGCCCCGCAGCTCCGACATCTCGAGGCCCTCGTGGACCACGCCCTGGCCGGCGAAGGCGGCGTCGCCATGGAGCAGGAGCCCCATCACGCGCGAGCGCTCGCTGTCGCCCTTTTGGGTCTGCTTGGCGCGCACCTTGCCGAACACCACCGGATTGACCGCCTCGAGATGGGACGGGTTGGCGGTCAGGCTGAGATGGACGCGCCGGCCGTCCGGCAGCTCGCGGTCGGTCGAGGTCCCGAGATGGTATTTGACGTCGCCGGAGCCCAGGACGTCGTCGGTCGGGGCCGCACCCTGGAACTCGGCGAAGATCGCCGTGTAGGGCTTGCCCATGACGTTGGCGAGCACGTTGAGGCGGCCGCGATGGGGCATGCCGATCACGATCTCGTCGACCCCGAGCGCGGCCGAGCACCGGATGATCGCCTCGAGCGCCGGCAACGCGCTCTCGCCGCCGTCGAGGCCGAAGCGCTTGGTGCCCGGGAACTTGACATGCAAGAAGCGCTCGAAGCCCTCGGCGATCACCAGCTGCTCGAGGATCTCCCGCTTCACCTCGGCGCTCGGGCGGAGCAGGTTGTGCGAGCCCTCCATGCGCGCCTGGATCCAGGCCTTCTGCTCCGGATACTGGATGTGCATGAACTCGACGCCGACCTTGGCGCTGTAGGTCTGGCGCAGGATCTCGACGATCCGGCCGAGCTTCGCCTTCTCGAGGCCGAGCACGTTGTCGAGGAAGAACTCGCGCTCGAGGTCGGCGTCGGTGAAGCCGTAGGACCTGGGGTCGAGTTCCGGATGCTGCTTGTCGCCGCCGAGGCCGAGCGGGTCGAGGTCGGCCAGCAGGTGGCCGCGCACCCGATACGCCCGGATCAGCATCACCACGCGCAGATGATCGATGATCAGGCGGCGGGTGCGCTCGCTGCCGAGGTCGACGACCTCGGCGCCGTCGAGCGGCCGGGGCAGGGCCGGCCGCCAGCCATCGCCCGGATGCGGCTGGAGCGCGCTGCGGCTGCGCTCGAACAGGCTCCGGGTCTCCGGTTCCAGCTCGTCGAAGTAGACCCGCCAGCTCGGGTCGATCGCGCTGGGGTCGGTCAGATAACGGGCGTAGAGGTCCTCGATGAACGCCCCGTTGCCGCCGTACAGGAAGGCGGTCTGCTCGAGCTCGAGTCGCTTGGCCATGGCTCCAGATCTACCGTTTCCGCTGCCCCACCCCGATCGCCGACAAAGGACAGCCCGCCGGGCGCAAAAAATGCGGTCGGGTGGATTAACAAATGGCCTCAGCCGCCCATCGCCTCAAGCATCGTCTGGCCGATCGCCGCCGGGCTGTCGGCAACGCGAATGCCGGCGTCCCGCATCGCGGCGATCTTCTCCTCGGCGCCGCCCTTGCCGCCGGCGATGATCGCGCCGGCATGGCCCATGCGCCGCCCCGGTGGTGCGGTCCGCCCGGCGATGAACCCGACCACCGGCTTCTCGGTCGCCGCCGCCTTGATCAGCGCCGCCGCCTCCTCCTCGGCGCTGCCGCCGATCTCGCCGATCATCACGATGCCCGCCGTCTCGGGATCGCCGAGCAACAGCTCGAGGCAGTCGGTGAAGCTGGTGCCGTTGACCGGGTCGCCGCCGATCCCGATGCAGGTGCTCTGGCCGAGGCCGACCGCCGTGGTCTGGGCGACCGCCTCATAGGTCAGCGTGCCCGAGCGCGACACGATCCCGATCTTGCCCGCCTGATGGATGTGGCCCGGCATGATCCCGATCTTGCAGGCCTCGGGCGTGATGATGCCCGGGCAGTTGGGGCCGATCAGGCGCGAGCCGGAGCCGAGCAGGGCGCGCTTGACCCGGACCATGTCGAGCACCGGGATGCCTTCGGTGATGCAGACGATCAGCGGCACCTCGGCGTCGACCGCCTCGAGGATCGCATCGGCCGCGAACGCCGCCGGCACGTAGATCACCGAGGCATCGGCGCCGGTCGCCTCGATGGCGCCCGCGACCGTGTCGAACACCGGCAGGCCGAGATGCTTCGAGCCGCCCTTGCCGGGGGTCACGCCGCCGACCATGGCCGTGCCGTAGGCGATCGCCTGCTCGGAGTGGAAGGTGCCCTGGGCGCCGGTGAAGCCCTGGCAGATGACCTTGGTGGTGCTGTCGACCAGGACCGACATCAGGCGGCCTTTCGGACCGCGGCGACGACCTTGTCGGCGGCATCGGCGAGGTCGCTCGCGGCCGTGATCGCGAGCCCGGAGTTGCCGAGGATCTGCTTGCCGAGATCGACGTTGGTGCCCTCGAGGCGGACCACCAGCGGCACCCCCAGATTGACCTCGCGGGCGGCCGCCACGACGCCCTCGGCGATCACGTCGCAGCGCATGATGCCGCCGAAGATGTTGACCAGCACGCCCTCGACCTTGGGGTCCGAGAGCAGCAGCTTGAACGCCGCGGTCACCCGCTCCTTGGTGGCGCCACCGCCGACGTCGAGGAAGTTGGCGGGCGCACCACCGTACAGCTTGATGATGTCCATGGTCGCCATCGCCAGGCCGGCGCCGTTGACCATGCAGCCGATGTTGCCGTCGAGCTTGATGTAGTTGAGCTCGTGCCGGCTGGCCTCGATCTCGTGCGGGTCCTCCTCGTCGAGGTCGCGCAGCTCGACCACCCGCGGCTGGCGATAGAGGGCGTTGCTGTCGAAGTTCATCTTGGCATCGAGAGCGACCAGCTCGACCGGCCGCGGTCACGACCAGCGGATTGATCTCGAGCAGGCTGGCGTCGAGCTCGGTGAACGCCCGCCAGACGCCGCGCATGAAGCCGACCGCGCTCGCTCACCTGCTTGCCCTCGAGGCCGAGCCCGAAGGCGATCTGGCGGCCGTGGAACGGCTGGAAGCCGGTCGCCGGGTCGATCGCGACCCGGATGATCTTCTCAGGCGCTGGGCCGCGACCTCCTCGATCTCGACCCCGCCCTCGGTCGAGGCCATGAAGGTCACCCGCGAGGCCGCCCGGTCGATCACCGCGCCGAGATAGAGCTCGCGGGCGATCTCGCAGCCGTCCTCGACGTACACCCGGCGGACCTGGCGGCCCGCGGGCCCGGTCTGGTGGGTGACCAGCGTCATGCCGAGCATCTGACCCGGCGAGCTGGCGGACCTCCTCGACCGAGCGCGCGAGCTTGACGCCGCCGCCCTTGCCGCGGCCGCCGGCGTGGATCTGCGCCTTGACCACCCAGACCGGGCCGCCGAGCTCGCGCGCCGCCGCCTCGGCGTCCTCGGGCGTGTAGGCGACCTGGCCGCGCAGCACGGCGACGCCGTAGTCCTTGAGCAAGGCCTTGGCCTGATATTCGTGGATGTTCATGCCGGGCTCGCTTCCCCTGGCGTTCGGTTGCCGTCGCCGGGGTCGCCGCGCGCGCGCCATGCTCAGAGCTCGACCGCCGCGCACAGGCTCTTGACCGCCGCGACCGAGGCCTCGAACGCCGCCCGCTCGTCGGTGCTCGAGCTCGATCTCGACGATCCGCTCGACGCCGCCCGCCCCGATCACCGCCGGCACGCCGACGTAGTAGCCGCGCACGCCATAGGCGCCGTCCAGATGGGCGGCGCAGGGCAGCACGCGCTTCTGGTCGCGAAGATAGGCCTCGGCCATCTGGATCGCCGACGCCGCGGGCGCGTAGAACGCCGAGCCGGTCTTCAGGAGCTTGACGATCTCGCCGCCGCCGTCGCGGGTGCGCTGGACGATCGCGGCGATCCGCTCCTCGGTCGTCCAGCCCATCTTGACCAGGTCGGGCAAAGGGATGCCGGCGACCGTCGAGTAGCGCACCAGCGGCACCATGCTGTCGCCGTGGCCGCCGAGCACGAAGGCGGTGACGTCCTCGACCGAGACCCCGAGCTCGGCCGCGAGAAAATAGCGGAAGCGGGCGGAATCGAGCACGCCCGCCATGCCGACCACCTGGTTCGCGGGCAGGCCGCTGACCTTCTGCATCACCCAGACCATCGCATCGAGCGGGTTGGTGATCACGATCACGAAGGCGCCCGGGCACTGCTCGCGGACGTTGGCCGCCACCGTCTTGATGACGCCCGGCGTTGGTCGCGATCAGGTCGTCGCGGCTCATGCCCGGCTTGCGCGGGATGCCGGCGGTGACGATCACGACGTCGGCGCCGTCGAGCGCTGCGCCATAGTCGTTGGTGCCGGTGATCTCGGCGTTGACCCCGAGGACCGGGGTCGCCTCGACCAGATCGAGCGCCTTGCCGGCGGGCATGCCCTCGACGACGTCGAACAGGACGACGTCGCCGAGCTCCTTCTGGGCGGCCAGCAGGGCGAGCGTGCCGCCGATCTGGCCGGCACCGATGAGCGCGAGCTTTCTGCGAGACATGATCAACCCGGCGTCTGATGGTGGACCCACGTCCAGGTCGAGCCCGGGCCGCCCTTGTAGCGGAGCGGCGCGCCGACGGCAAGCGCCGGCCGGTCTGCCGCTCCGCGACGGCCCGGCCACGGCTCACCACGACGGTGCCGTGGTCGACCGCGGCCTGGGCGGTCGTGATGCCGGTCGGATCGACCAGCGTCGCCATCGCGGTGAAGCCGAAGCTGTGGCCGCCGCCGTCCTTGTCGACGCTGACCACGACGTTGCTGCCCGGAGGTGTCGAAGCGCACGAACGGGTCGACCGCATGCGGGTCGGCCTGGCCCTGGAAGATGCCGCTGAAGTCGAGGGTGTCGCCCTCGTTGGCGTTGAAGCCCTGGATCGTGTCGCCGCGCTCGGTCAGCGTCGAGGAACACGTGCTGGTCCGCCCCGGGGCCGCCGTTCAGCGTGTCCTGGCCCGGGCCGCCGATCAGGACGTCGTTGCCGGCGCCGCCGCTCAGGAGGTCGTTGCCGAGGCCGCCGTCGAGCACGTCGTCGCCCGACAGGCCGAACAGCTGGTCGTTGCCGCCGCGGCCGGCGATGCATCGTTGCCGCTGGTGCCGGTCAGGATGTTGTTGCCGTCGGTGCCCGCGCCGGGGCCGGCGCTGATCAGATTGGCGTGGACCACCGCCGGGTCGCTCTGGTGGCCGAGCGTGTCCGTGACCGTGAAGGTGAGATTGCGCAGCCCCTGCGTCTCGGTGTTGAGCTGGAGGCTGTGCAGCACGTCGACATAGGTCGAGATCGGCGCGTCGCCGGCGAGCACGAGCCGGCCGTGCGAGCCGTCCTCGACCACGGTGATCCCGGTCCCGGCGAGCGGGATGCCGACCGCCAGCGCATCGCCCGGCTGCTCACCGTGGGTGATCTCGGCGGTCGCGCCGCTGAGGTTCGTGTCGCCCTCGTCGACGACCGCCGCGTCGAGCGCGACGTGCAGATGGGTCAACGGCTCGCTGCTGCCGGTCGACGGCTTGGAGCAGCACATCGATAGGTCACGTCGTTGAAGTCGTTGTCGCTCTGGGTGTCGCCAAAGCTCAGGACCTTGTCCTCGAAGCGAGATCGTGAGGCCGGCGGCGTCGGGCACGAGCCCCGAGATCACCTGGCCGCGACCGCCGTCGTTCAGGCTGTCGCTGAGCGGCGTATCGAAAGACGGCGTGGCGGTGTGGAAGATCGTTGCCGGCGACCGGGTGCAGGCCGCCGTCGGCGCCGACCACGAACAGATCGGGGGTCGGATCGGTCAGGTGGGCGGCGTGGCCATCGCTCTGGAACAGCAGCGCGGCGTGGTCGAGGTCGCCGTTCAACCGATAGCCGTCTTGGATCGTGAAGAAGGCGAAATGCTGGCCCTCGTGCAGCTGACCCGGGGCGAACAGATCGCTGAGCCGGATCTCGTCGCCCGGATGCAGCGGGCCGCCGCCCGGCCGGGCGAGGGGATGCTGAGGGTCGGCGTTGGCGTCCTCGACCAGCGGGAACACGATGTGCGCCTGACCGAGCGTGCCGTCGTCGCCGACCAGGACGACGCCGAGCGTGTTCTTGAAGGCCGCGACCTCGTCACGGAAGGTGATGATGGCGTCGGCGTTCGGGCCGAGCACCAGGTTCTGCGGATCGACGCCGTTGATCAGGCCGAGGTCGACCGCGTGCTGCTCGGTGAGCGTCGGGAAGGGCGGCGCCGAGTGGAAATCGATCGGCTGGGTGATCTCGCCGACCTGCGGCCGTCACCGTGCCGGTGATGGTCAGCTCCGGGCCGGTGTTGTCGGGTGGCGGCGGCGGCGGTGGTGGCGGATTGACCGACTCACCCCCGTTCTCGCCGGTCCCGAACGCGCCCGTGCCGCGGAGCAGGAACTCGCCGCCGCGGCCCAACTCGTTCGGCGGCTGCGGCCCGATCGGCACGAGCCCGGGCCGATGTCGCCCGGATCGTAGGGGCTGAAGCCGGCGCCGCCGCCGTGCAGCTGGCCGGCCTCGGGCGGCGGCAGGCGGCCGACCACGGGCCCCTCCGCGGGCTCGCTGATCGGCTGCAGGTTGGCCAGCAGCTGATCGGTCCCGACCGCGGGCCCGCCCGCGACCGACAGGGTCGGCGGCGTGCCGCTCTCGGCGCTGTCGACGAAGTTCGAGAGGAACACCTGGCGGCCGTCCTCGGTGAGCACCAGCAGGCCGCCCTCGACCACCAGATAGGACGCGTTGGCGAAGTCGGCGCCCGCGAGCTGGATCGCTCTGGCCCGGCTCGGTATGGACGTCGATCCGGGTGCCGGGCTGGGGCGGCCGGACCAGGATCTCCGACCCGCTCAGCGGCACCTCGTGGAGCGCCACGCCCGGCGGCGCAGGCGCGCGCGATCTCGGCCAGCTGCTGATTGCCGATCCCGGTCAGGACCGGCTGCGCGAGCTCGCCGCCGCGGGGATTGACGAACACCGAGACGTTGGCGCCGTCCTGGCCGCCCTGGCCGTCGCCGATCTCGTAGCGAAAGCTCTGCAGGCCCGGCTCGACCGGCGTGAAGGTCACCGTGCCGTCGGGGTTGAGCGGCGACGCCGCCGCTCGCCGGCTGGCTGGCCGCGAGCAGGTGGAGCGGGTCGCCGTCCGGATCGTGATCGTTCTGGAGGACCGGGATGCCGAGCGCCGCCCCCTCGGCGGTGGTCGCGCAGACGTCCGCCGCCTCCGGGGGCCGGTTGGCCGCCTTGGTCGAGGCCGCCGCGCCGCCTTCGGCCGGGGTCGCCGCCTCGACCTGCGCCAGATCGCCCACTTGCGGATCAGCCATCGAGCTCTCCGTTGCGCGCCCGAGCTCGCTCGAGCCTTACGGCAATTTCGCCGCGATGTTTACCGTAAGCTAACCTGCGATGCGTCTCATTATGTGGAATAATTCCACTCGACCCGGCAAGGGTAGTGTCACGTGCGAATCGGGCAAGCTCGAGACCGTCAGGGCAGGCGATGATCCGCAAGACCATGCGCATCGGTGCGGTGCGCACCTCGATCAAGCTGGAGCCCGAGTTCTGGGGCTACCTGAAGGAGGTCGCCGACGGCCGCTCGATCCGGCTGTCGCGTCTGGTCAACGACGTCGCCAGCGCGACCCCCGATCGGACCAATCTCGCCTCGACGCTGCGGACCTTCTGCCTGATCCACGCCCGGCTGCGCTGGCAGGGGCTCGAGCGCGAGCTCGAGAAGCTGACGCTCGCCGGCAACACCCAGGATCTGCCGCGGGTGCTCGACGCCTGCCCGCTGCCGTGCCTGCTGCTCAGCGACGACCGGATGGTCAAGCGCCAGAACCAGGCGTTCCTCGCCTGGCTGCACGTCGACGCGCGCGGCATCGTCGGCCAGCGGCTCGACAATCTGATGATCCTGCGCGGCCCGGGCATGCCGCAGCTCTGGCAGCGGGTGTTCGGCGACGCCGGCGCCAAGGGCCAGTTCAACGCCACCTACGTCTCGCCCGGCAAGGTGCGCACCGCGCAGGCGCTCGCGATCGGCCTGTCGGCGGCCGGCGGCGCCAACCCCGGCCGCGCCTGCCTGATCATGTTCGAGACCCTGGCCGGCCGCGCCTGACCCGACCGATCCGAGGAGCGGTCTTCGGCGCACGGCCAGCGACGGCAGCAGTTGACGCGGGACCGTCGCCTCGAGATCGGGTAAGCGCGGCTCCCGGGACCCGGAGATGGACCGGGAAACAGCCGTCACGACGCTGCGTCGCCACGCCCAGGAGCTGCGCGCGGAGGGGGTGGGGGCGCTCTATCTTTTCGGCTCGACGGCCCGTGGCGAAGCGCGGCGCGACAGCGACGTCGACCTGTTCTTCGAGTACGATGATCCGAACTTCAGCCTGATCGAGCTGGTGCGGGTCCAGGATCGGGTCAGAACGATCCTCGGCGTTCGCGCCGACGTCATGACCCGCGACAGCCTCCACCCGCTCCTCAGGGAGCGGATCGAGGCCTCGGCCATCCGCGTCTTCTGAAGGCCGCCGACCCGCGTGTCTATCTGCATGACATCCTGAACGCGATCGCCGGGGCGCGTGAGGCGATCGCTGATGCAGACTTTGCCGCCTATCAGAAGCGGCGGCCCATGAAGCGCGCGGTGGAGCGCGAGATCGAGATCATCTCCGAAGCCAGCCGGCGCATCTCCCGGAAGCTGAAGACGGCGGAATCCGCCATTCCAAGGCATGAGATCGCGGGGATCGGCAACGTCTTGCGCCACGACTACGAGATCGTCTCCGACCCGGTGGTCTGGAACGTCGTCCATCAGCACCTGCCGGCGCTTGAGGCCGCTGTGCGGCGGATGCTGGAGCGCCTTGGGAGTGACAATCGATGAGGAAACACCCGGTCGCCGGCGGCGCCCGCGTAGCCGTTGCGTCGCGAGCGCCGGCAGAGGCCCCGGCTCACTCGCGCGGTGCGCGCTTGTTCAGGATCCGCTGCAGGGTGCGGCGGTGCATGTTGAGCCGGCGCGCGGTCTCCGAGACGTTCCGGTTGCACTGCTCGAACACCCGCTGGATGTGCTCCCAGCGCACCCGGTCGGCCGACATCGGGTTGTCGCGCGGCGGCGGCAGGCCCTGGCCGCTGCGCAACAGCGCGTCGACCACGTCGTCGGCATCGACGGGCTTCGCCAGATAGTCGACCGCACCCGCCTTGATCGCCGCGACCGCGGTCGCGATGTTGCCGTAGCCGGTCACGATCACGATCCGGACCTCGGGCCTGAGCTCGCGCAGCGTGCGCACCAGATCGAGCCCGCTGCCCTCGGTCAGCCGCATGTCGAGCACGGCGAACTCGGGCTTGTGGGCATGGGCGTGATCGCGCGCCTCGGCCAGGCCCTCGGCCGCCAGCACCTGAAAGCCGCGCCGCTCGAGCGCCCGCGCCATCGAGCGCCTGAGCGGCGCATCGTCGTCGACCAGCAGCAGCGCTGCGGCCGGCGCCTGGACTGGCAATCGCCTCGGGACCGCACAGAGGCGCGCTCGTACCGCCGTCTGCGGACTGGGTCATCGTCAAATCTCCGGCGCGCTCCCCTCGAGCCTGGCGCGATCCCAGGTGATCGTCACGCGCGCTCCTTGCTCGCGATTGCCAAATTGCAGCGTCGCGCCGGTTCGTGCAAGCAGCGTCTGGGCGATGAAGATGCCGAGGCCGAGGCCGCCGGCCTCGTTGCGGGTCGAAAGATAGGGCTCGCCGACCAGCTCCAGCACCTCGGCCGGGAAGCCGGCGCCGTCGTCCTCGATCCGGACCTCGACCCGCTCCGGTGCCGAGGCTGACCACGATCCTGCACCTCGCGCTCGGCGAACTGGATCGCGTTGTCGATCAGATTGACGAGCGCGTGCCGGAGCTCGGGCGTCGGCACCAGCTGCGGCTCCCGGCTGCCGGCGCCGCCCGCTCGAGCGAGCCGGTGACGCGTGATCCCGGGCCGCCGGCGGCAGGTATCGGCGATCGTCTCGAGCAGGTTCGAGAGCGGCATGCGGGTGAACGGCGCGTGCTCCTCGCTCTCGCCCTTCTGGCTCAGCGAGCGCAGGATCTCGCGGCAGCGCTGGCCCTCGCTGACCAGCTCGGCGATGTCCTCGGCGAGCGGGCTGTCGGGCGGGCACGCTGTTGGCGAGCTCGCGCGCGGTCACCGCGATGGTCGCGAGCGGGGTGCCCAGCTCGTGGGCGGCGGCCGCCGCGAGGCCGCCGAGCGCCGACAGCTGCTGCTCGCGCGCGAGCGCCATCTGGGTCGCGGCGAGCGCGTCCGACAGGCGCCTCGCCTCGTCGGCGACCCGCCAGGCGTAGCCGGCGATCAGCGCGCTGCCCAGCACCAGCGCGAGCCACGATCCGCCGATGTACAGCGCCGGCAGCCGGAACGTGCCCTCGTACCACGGCAGATCGGTCGGGTACAGACCGAGCAGGGTCGCGGCCACGACTCACGAACAGGCAGAGCACGACGGTCGTGCGCAGCGAGAGCGTGGTCGCGGACAGCGTGACCGGCACGATCAGCAGCACCGAGAACGGGTTCTGCAGGCCGCCGGTCAGGCCCAGCAGGAACGCCAGCTGCAGGACGTCGTAGCCGAGCAGCAGGGCGACGCTGCGCTCGGTCAGGCGGGTGGTCGCGGTGAAGCCTGCGGTCAGCACCAGGTTGATCAGCGCCGACAGCCCGATCGCGCCGAGCAGCGGCCAGAGCGGCAGGCGGAACTCGAGCGAGAAGTGCACCAGCGCGATCGTGAACGCCTGGCCGGTGATCGCGATCCAGCGGATCAGGGTCAGGGTACGCAGGCGCACCCGGCGCTCGCCGCTGCCGGCCAGCAGCCGGCCCAGCGGCGCGACCAGGCTCGCCAGCCGCCGGCGGGCCGGGCCGCTCGCCGGGACCCGGACCATGGCCTCGTGGCGGGACTGGGAGAACAACAGGTCGATCACTCCGATCACACCGCCGCCCGACCTTACACCGGGCGCACGCCCGGCAGGATGCGACCGAACGGCGCCTTGACCGGCGGGCCGCATCGGTGTTGGTTGGACGCCAATGGAATCATAGAGGTGGCATGCCGCGCCGGCGGTGATGGCGCCCTAATCAGGGAGCAGACCATGCGATCGTGGATCACGAGCGCCGCCGTTTTCGGCCTGGCGGCCGGGCTCGGCTTGGCCAGCGCGCCCGCCGGCGCCGAAATTCTGATCAAATTCAGCCATGTGGTCGCCGAGAAGGGCCAGCCCAAGGGCGAGGCGGCCGCCGAGTTCGCGGCCCGGGTCAACAAGGAGTTGGCCGGCGAGGTCAAGGTCGAGGTCTATCCGAACTCGCAGCTCTACGACGACGACAAGGTGCTGCAGGCGATGCTGCTCGGCGACGTCCAGATGGCGGCGCCGTCGCTGTCCAAGTTCGAGCAGTACACGCTCAAGTACCGGATCTTCGATCTGCCGTTCCTGTTCAACGACATCGAGGCGGTCGACCGCTTCCAGCACAGCGACGCGGGCCAGAAGCTGCTCGGCGCGATGACTGACAAGGGCCTGACCGGGCTCGCCTACTGGCACAACGGCATGAAGCAGCTGTCGGCCGACAAGCCCCTGCTGGTGCCCGCGGACGCCAAGGGCCTCAAGTTCCGGATCCAGGAATCCGATGTCCTCCAGGCCCAGTTCCAGGCGCTCGGCGCCAATCCGCAGAAGATGGCGTTCTCCGAGGTCTATGGCGCTTTGCAGCAGGGCGTGGTCGACGGCCAGGAGAACACCTGGTCGAACATCTTCACCAAGAAGTTCCACGAGGTCCAGGACGGCATCACCGAGACCAACCACGGCGTGATCGACTACCTGGTGGTCACCAACACCGAGTTCTGGGAAGGTCTGCCCGACGACATCCGCGCCAAGCTCGAGCAGATCCTGGCCGAGGTGACCGAGAAGTACAATGCCCAGGCCAACGACATCAACGCCCAGTCGCGCCAGAAGATCCTCGACGCCGGGGTCACGATCCGTGAGCTGACGCCCGACCAGCGCGCGCAGTGGGTCGAGGCCATGAAGCCGGTCTGGACCAAGTTCCAGGACGACATCGGTCAGGACCTGATCGACGCCGCGGTCGCCGCCAACACCGCGAGCTAGGGCCGCCGGGCCGCCGCCCGGACGACCCGGGCCGCCCATGTCGACTTCGGCGGGGTTTCTTGGCCGGATCGTGAATGCGCTGGAGGAGGGCATCATCGCCCTCCTCTTTGCCGCCATGACGCTCGTGACCTTCTCCCAGGTCGTCGCCCGCTACGTCTTCAACAGCGGCGTCGTCTGGGCGGTCGAGCTGACCGCCTATCTGTTCGCCTGGCTGGTCCTGTTCGGCATGTCCTACGGCGTCAAGGTGCACGCCCATCTCGGCGTCGACGCCTTCGTCCGGCTGTTCGCTGAGCGCGCGCGGCGGATCATGGGCCTGGTGGCGGTCGCGGCCGGCCTGATCTACGCGATCCTTTTGTTCATCGGCTCCTGGCAATACGTCGCCAAGCTGCACAAGATCGGCATCGCCTCGGAGGACCTGCCGATCCCGCAGTGGGTGCCGATGATCATCCTGCCGATCGGCGTCGCCCTCCTGTTTTTCCGCCTCGCCCAGGTCGGCTGGCGGATCTGGACCGGGCAGCAGAGCGGCCTTCTGCTCGGCGACGAGGCGGCCGACAGCATGCGCCAGCACCTCGACAGCATGACGGCGGCGCCGCCGCCGGACCCTGCCCGTCGCCCGCGATGACGATCGCTTTCCTGTTCGTCCCGCGATGACCATCGCTTTCCTGTTCGTCCCGCGATGACGATCGCTTTCCTGTTCGTGATGCTGTTCGGCCTGCTCCTGATCGGCGCGCCGATCGCGATCGCGCTCGGCCTCTCGAGCGTCACCACGATCCTGTTGTTCTCGCACGATTCGCTGGCCTCGATGGCGCTCAAGCTGTTCGAGACCATGCAGCACTACACGCTGCTCGCGATCCCGTTCTTCATCCTGTCCTCGGCGTTCCTCTCGACCGGCGGGGTCGCGAGGCGGCTGATCCGCTTCGCGCTCGCCTGCGTCGGCCATCTGCGCGGCGGGCTCGCGATGGCGAGCGTGCTCGCCTGCATGCTGTTCGCCGCCGTCTCCGGCTCCTCGCCCGCAACGGTGGTCGCGATCGGCTCGATCGTGATCGCCGGCATGGTCGGCGCCGGCTACTCCAAAGCCTTCGCCGCCGGCGTGATCTGCAACGCCGGCACGCTCGGCATCCTGATCCCGCCCTCGATCGTGATGGTGGTCTACGCCGCCGCGACCGACAGCTCGGTCGGCCGCCTGTTCCTCGCCGGCGTGATCCCGGGGATCGTCGCCGGCCTGATGCTGATGCTCGGCATCTACATCGCCGCCAGGGTCACCGACCTGCCCCGCCAGCCGCGCTCGAGCTGGCGCGAGATCCTGGCGGCCGGGCGCGAGGCGATCTGGGGGCTGCTGCTGATCGTCCTGATCATGGGCGGGATCTACGGCGGCGTGTTCACGCCGACCGAGGCGGCCGCGGTCGCCGCGGTCTACGCCTTCCTGATCGCGCTGTTCGTCTACCGCGACATGGGCCCGCTCAAGGGCAAGACCGGCGACAGCCTGATCCAGGGTCTGGTCCGGGGGCTGATCTATCTGCCCTACGCGCTGGTCCACAAGGATACCCGCCACGTCATGGTCGAGGCCGGGCGGACCACCATCATGCTGATGTTCATCATCGCCAACGCGATGCTGTTCGCCCATGTGCTGACCACCGAGCGCATCCCGCACGCGATCACCGAGGCGATCGTGAACGCCGGCCTGCCGTCCTGGGCGTTCCTGATCGTCGTCAACATCCTGCTGCTGATCGCCGGCAACTTCATGGAGCCGTCGGCGATCCTTCTGATCATGGCGCCGATCCTGTTCCCGATCGCGCTCCAGCTCCACATCGACCCGATCCACCTCGGCATCATCATGGTCGTGAACATGGAGATCGGCATGATCACGCCGCCGGTCGGGCTCAACCTGTTCGTGACCTCGGGCATCACCGGCATGTCGATCCTGGAAGTGGTCAAGGCGGCCCTGCCCTGGCTCGGGATTCTGCTGCTGTTCCTGATCCTGGTGACCTACGTCCCGTTCATCTCGACCTTGCTCCCCGACCTCCTCTACGGCCCGCAGATTCTCTAGCTCGGGACAGGGCCGACCCCTTGCAGGATCGGTTCGTCGATATCAAATGACCGTCCGGTCAGTCAGTAATGACGCAGCGTCATGGACGAGAAATCTCCGTCCCGCCGGCGCCGCAAGGAGGCGCGGCCCGAGGAGATCCTGGCGGCGGCGCTCGAGAGTTTCGCCGCGCGTGGCTTCGCCGCGACCCGGATCGAGGACGTCGCGGCGCGGGCCGGGATCAGCAAGGG
The DNA here is from genome assembly GCA_963757395.1 of uncultured Alphaproteobacteria bacterium. Taxonomy (GTDB): domain Bacteria; phylum Pseudomonadota; class Alphaproteobacteria; order Geminicoccales; family Geminicoccaceae; genus DATAOG01. The sequence goes on along the minus strand of CAVWRK010000009.1, from coordinate 418,801 downwards.
CACGCTCTACCTCTACTTCGCCGGCAAGGAGGAGCTGTTCAAGGCGGTCGTCCGCCAGGCGCTGCTGCCAAACCTCGCCCGGATCGAGGCCCTCGCCGCCACGTTCGCGGGCCCGAGTGCGGTGCTGCTCGAGCGGCTGCTGCTGACGGTCGCGGGCGTGATCGATTCGAGGGTCGGCGCGATCCCGAAGCTGGTCATCGCCGAGGCCGGCAATTTTCCGGACCTTGCCCGATTTTACCTCGCCGAGGTGGTCCATCGCGGCCTCGGCCTGATCGCCAGTATTCTCAGACGCGGGATCGCGCGCGGCGAGTTCCGAAAAATCGACGTCGACCACGCGGTCTTCTGCGTGATCGCGCCGATGCTGATCGCCGCCCTCTGGAAGAGCTCGCTGGAGCCCCACGACGATGCCGGGCCGCTGGACGTGCAGGCGCTGGTCCGCGCTCATCTCGATCTCCTGCTGCGCGGCCTCGAGGCGCCGCGATGACCTGGCTCCAGAGCCTGATCGACTGGCTGGGCGGCGCCTTGATCGCGCTCGCCGCCGCCATGGGGCTCGGCGGCGGCGGCCCGCTCCAGGTCCAGGGCTACGTCGAGGGCGAGTATGTCTACGTCGCCTCGCCGGTCGCAGGCCGGCTCGCGGCCCTGCAGGTCGCGCGCGGCGCAGCGGTCGAAGCCGGCGCGCCCCTGTTCCGGTTGGACATCTCCAGCGAGCAGCCGGCGCGCGACGATGCCGCCGCCCGCCTCGCGCAGGCCGAGGCCTCTCTCGCCAATCTCAGGAAAGGCAAACGCCCGTCCGAGCTCGAAGCGATCCGGGCGCAGCTCGCCCAGGCGAACGCCATGCTCCAGCTGTCCGCCGCCGAGCTCAGGCGTCAGGAGCACCTGATCGCGACCCATGTCGCGAGCCGCGAGAGCCTGGATACGGCCAGCGCCACGCACGAGCGCGATACCGCACGCGTCGCCGAGCTCCAGGCCGAGCTCGATACCGCGCAGCTCGGCGCGCGCGCCGATGAGATCCAGGCCGCAGAGGCGGCCGTGACGGCGGCCAAAGCGCAGCTCGCCCAGGCCGACTGGCGCCTCGACCAGCTGGCTCAGGCGGCACCCCAGGCGGGCCTCGTGGTCGATACCCTCTACCGGCCGGGCGAGTGGGTGACGGCCGGCGCGCCGGTGGTCCAGCTGCTGCCGCCCGCGAACGTCAAGATCCGTTTTTTCGTACCGGAGCCCCGGCTCGGCGCGATCGCGGTCGGCGACCAGGTGAGCGTGCGCTGCGACGCCTGCGCCCCCAACCTCACCGCTGTGATCAGCTACATCTCGCCGGACGCCGAATACACGCCGCCGGTCATCTACAGCCGCGAGATGCGGGCCAAGCTCGTCTACCTGGTCGAGGCGAAGCCCAGCCAGCCGGAGGCGCTCCGCCCGGGCCAGCCGGTCGACGTGACGCTCACGCCCGCCCCCTCGAGCTGAGGCCGGGCGCCATGGACCAGGCGGAGCTCGCGATCAGCGTCCAGGGCCTCTCGAAGTCGCTGGGCGGCCGGGAGGTCATCAAGGACTTCTCGATCGACGTGCCCGCGGGCCACATCTTCGGCTTTCTCGGACCCAACGGCAGCGGCAAGACCACGACCATCCGCATGCTCTGCGGCCTCCTGACGCCGGATGCCGGCAGCGGCCGCTGCCTGGGCTTCGACATCATCGGCGAAAGTGGGAAAATCAAGCGCGAGGTCGGCTACATGCCCCAGCGCTTCGGTCTCTACGAGGACCTCAGCATTCGCGAGAACCTGGACTTCGTCGCGCGGCTGTACGGCGTCCCGGCGCCCGGGCGGACGGTCGAGGCGACCCTCGAGCAACTGGGCCTCGCCCTGCGCCAGCACCAGCTCGCGGGCCAGCTCTCGGGCGGCTGGAAGCAGCGCCTGGCGCTCGCCGCGTGCCTCTTGCACACGCCCCACCTGCTGCTGCTCGACGAGCCGACCGCCGGCGTCGATCCCAAGGCCAGGCGCGAGTTCTGGGACCAGATCCACGAGCTCGCACGGCACGGCATGACCGTGCTGGTCAGCACCCACTACATGGACGAGGCCGAGCGCTGCCACGAGGTCGGCTATCTGGCCGCCGGCAAGCTCCTGGTGCACGGCCGCGTCGACCAGGTGGTGGCCGAATCGGGGCTCACCACCTTCGAAGTCGCGGGCCCCGATCTGGAGGCGCTCGCGGCCGAGCTGCACGCCAGGCCCGGGGTCGAGATGACCGCGGCGTTCGGTGCTTCGCTGCACGTCAGCGGCACCGATCGGGACCTGCTCGAGCAGAGCATCGCGCCCTTCCGCGCCGACCCGAGGCTCCGCTGGAGCGAGGCCCAGCCGAGCCTCGAGGACGTGTTCATCCACACGCTGATGGGCGCCGGGGTGACGGCGTCATGAGCGGCGCGCGCGCATCCTGGCGTCGCTTCGGGGCGATGCTGATCAAGGAATTCATCCAGATGCGGCGCGACCGCCTGACCTTCGCGATGCTGATCGGCGTGCCGCTGCTCCAGCTGACCCTGTTCGGCTACGCGATCAACACCGATCCCAAGCATCTGCCGACCGCGCTCCTGATCGCCGACCGCGGCGTGTTCGCCCGCAGCCTGGTGCAGGCGCTCGAGAACTCGGGCTATTTCGAGGTCACCCGGCAGGTCGCGAGCGAGGCCGAGGCGGCCGAGCTGCTGGCGCGTGGCGAGGTCCAGTTCGTGCTCAGCATCCCTGAGGACTTCGGGCGCGAGCTGTTGCGCGGCCACCGACCGGCGGTCCTGGTCGAGGCGGATGCGACCGACCCGGTCGCGACCGGCAACGCGCTCGCAGCGCTCGCCGCGCTGAACCGGACCGCGCTGATGCACGACCTCAAAGGCCCGCTCGCCCCTCTTGAGGCCGGAGAACCCGCGTTCGATCTGCGCGTCCATCGCCGCTACAACCCCGAAGGCGCCACCGAATACAACATCGTCCCGGGCCTGATCGGCACCATCCTCACCATGACCATGGTCATGATGACCGCGATCGCGGTCACCCGCGAGCGCGAGCGCGGGACCATGGAAAACCTGCTCTCGATGCCGGTCCGGCCGTTCGAGGTGATGCTCGGCAAGATCGTGCCGTTCGTCGTCGTCGGCTACTTCCAGGTCGTGGTCATTCTGGTCGCCGGCCGGCTTCTGTTCGGGGTGCCGGTCTTGGGCTCGCTCTGGCTCCTGTCGCTCGCCCTGATCCTGTTCATCGCCGCCAATCTGGCCGTGGGCTTCACGTTCTCGACCCTGGCCGAGAACCAGCTGCAAGCGATGCAGATGACCTTCTTTTTCTTTTTGCCGTCCTTGCTGTTGTCGGGCTTCCTGTTCCCGTTCCGCGGCATGCCGGAATGGGCGCAGATCCTGGGCTCGATCTTCCCGCTGACCCATTTCCTGCGGATCGTGCGCGGCATCCTGCTCAAAGGCAGCGGCTGGAGCGAGATCACGCCCGAACTCTGGCCGATCGCATTGTTCATGCTGGCAGCAGGTGCTATCGCCCTCAACCGCTACCGCGAGACCCTCGATTGACCACGCTCAATCCTCCAGCGCGACGACACGGGCCGGCGCACCGTCGGCGTTCGGGATTTTGAGCGGCAGGCAGCAGAGGAAGGTCCGGGGCCGGGTCAGCGCCGCCGTGTTCGAGAGATATTCGATCAGGATCACGCCGTTCCGGAGCAGCACATCATGCGTCACGTGCTCCGCGACCGGCCGGATGTCTCCACGAAGCAGGAGCCGGATCGTGTAGTCCTGCGGGAAGTCGAAGGCGACCGCCCGGGGCTTGCGCGCCAGCAGCCATTCGGCCGCGTCCCGGACGAGGTAGGGCGCATCGGTCCAGAATTCCGGCGTCTCGGGCGACCTCTGTTGCTCCCAGCAGCTCTTCATCAAAACGATGTCGCCCGGCTCAAGATGGCCGGCCGCGGCCGCCAGGCGCTCAGCCGTGATCGCCTCGTTGGGCTGGATCGGCGTGAGGTCGACGACCGCCGCAACGCCGACGGTCGCCTCGAGCGGGATCTCGCTCGTCGTCCTGCCGTCCGCGAAAAAATGGCGCGGGCTGTCCATGTGGGTGAAGCCGTGAACGGCCCAACCGACCCAGGTCACCTGGAACAGATCGCCCTTCGCGTGATCGCTCTTGAGGCGGCGCTCGACCGGCCAGCGGAAGTGGTCAGCGATCGGCATCGAGAGATCGATGATCCGCGGCATCGCGGCGTCACTCAGGCTCCAGCTGATTGGTGCTCATCCCATCAGCGTTGGCGGCCGACGCACCCGCGCGCGCCCGGAGGGCGCGATCATTCGACCTTGCCGAGGCGTTCCCAGTTGGCGTCAGCCTTGACGATCTCCGGCGCTGGATCGGCGGCGAACTCGTCCCGGCCGTCTTTACTATAATTGAGGTAGAGCTTGCCGTCGACGATCACCCAGGCCTCGGGGTCGATCGGCGATTTCCAGCCGAGCGCCATGGCACCGGCGCAGTAGCCCCCGTAGCGAGGGGCATACTTGTCGGGTGCGCTGGCAAAAAGCTCGCGATGCTCGGCGCTCGAGAAGCGCCATATGGCGCTCTGCCACTCGTGCTCGAAGTCTGCCCTGCCCAGGATCGGCTGGCCTTCCGTGAAGTAGGCGACGGGGTCGTAGCCTTTGATCGCTACGTCGTCGCCATCCTTGTTCATCTGCTCTCCGGCCAGTGCCGGCAATGCGACCAGCAGCGCGCCAGCGAACGCGCTCACCATCGTCCTGAAATATCGGGCCATGCTGGGCCTCCACACTCACCGCCATTGCAGGCGGGGGACGGCCGGCCATGCCGACCGCTTTAACGCGCGTATGGTGAGCATTCCCAAAACCCGGTAGCATTGTCAACTCAACGACACGTAAACTCCCTCAATTCGAGCAAACCATTCACCGATGCCGTCGCCCGAACACCGCTTAGAGCCTGACGACGGCCACGGGGCCAAGCGCAAGCTCGCGGCGATTCTGAGCGCCGACGTCGCCGGTTACAGCCGTCTCATGGGCGCCGACGAGACCGGCACGCACGAGCGGCTGATGGCGTGTCGGGAGGTGGTCGATGAGCTGATCGTGCGGCACGACGGACGCACCGTCGGCACCGCCGGCGACAGCGTGCTTGCCGACTTCCCAAGCGTCGTCGAAGCCCTCAAGGCTGCGGTGGACATCCAAGAGGCGCTGCGGCAGCGCAACGAGCGTTTACCCGCGGAGCAGCGTCTGGAATTTCGGATCGGGATCAACCTGGGCGACGTGATCGTCGATGGTCACGACATCTTCGGCGATGGCGTCAACGTCGCGGCGCGCGTGCAGGCGCTGGCTGAACCCGGCGGCGTCGCCATCTCGGGCCCGGTCTACGATCAGGTCAACAACAAGCTTGATTTGGAGTTCCGGGATCGCGGCAGCCATACGGTCAAGAACATCGCCGCGCCGGTGCGGGTGTACAGCGTGGCCCGCGAACGAGCTGCGGGACGGGTTGCCCTGGCTGGGAGCGCCCGTCCCCGGCTCGTCTGGCTGAGCGCCGGCGCCGCCCTGGCGCTGTTGGCGGCAGCGGGCGTTGCTTTCTGGGTCGTCTCGCCGACGTGGCTCGACCATGAAGCGACGCGGCCGGCCGTCGAGACCCGGGCCAAGGTCGCTGCGAGGCCGGCGATCGCAGTCCTCCCGTTCGAGAACCAGGGCGGCGATTCCGAAAAAGACTACTTCGCCGATGGTGTCACCGAGGACATCATCGCCGCGCTGGGTCGCTTCTCCAATCTCCTGGTGATGTCGTGGCACGCGGTCCTGCCGTACAAAGACAAGACCGTGGCACCCGCGGAGATCGGTCACGATCTCGACGTCCGCTACCTGGTCGATGGCAGCATCCGCCGGGCCGGGGATCAAATACGGGTCACGGTGCGTCTTGCCGATGCGGAACGCGGCGCCCTGCTCTGGTCCCAACAATACGAAGGAGGTCTGGACGACATCTTCGCGCTTCAGGACGCGATCACGAGCAACGTGGTCGGAAGGCTCGCGGTCCGGGTCACCGACCTCGAGCGCCAGCGCACGTTCGCCAAGCCGACCGAGAACCTTCAGGCATACGACTACGTGCTGCGCGGGCGCGATCTCCTGCGCGCCGCCAATCGGTCATCGAACCTCGAGGCACGCCGCCTGTTCGAGCGGGCGACGGCGCTCGATCCGAATTACGCCGCCGCGCAGGCCAGCCTCGGCTGGACCTTCATGCATGAGGTCTGGTGGGGTTGGACCGAGTGGCCGGCGCGGGCGCTGGCGCGGGCCGAGGAGCTGGCCGAGACGGCGATCGACCTCGACCCGGCCAGCGCGGGAGCCTACGGTCTGCTCGGCCAGGTCTTGACGACCAGGCAGGACCTCGGGCGCGCCGAGGACGTGCTTAACCGCGCGATCGAGCTCAATCCCAACGATGCCGCTGCCCACGCCAACCGCGGCAGCCTCATGCTGTCCGCCGGGCGACTCGACGAAAGCGTGGACGACCTCGAGACTGCGATGCGCTTCGATCCGCAGCTCCCCGATTTCTCGATCACCGAGCTCGGCCAGGCCTTGTTTTTGCAAGGTCGCTATGACGAGGCGGTCCGGACCGTGAGCGGGATCGGCAAGAACGACGGCGCCTATTTCCTCGCGCAGGTGGTGATGGCGGCCGCCTATGCCGAGATGGGCCGTCCGGACAGAGCCGTCGCGGCCGCGGCCGAGGTCCGCCGCCTCCAGCCGTTCTTCGATGTCGCACACTACGGTCAACACCTCCAGGGTCCCGGCCACCGCGAGCACTTTGTTGCGGCCCTGCGCAAGGCCGGGCTGGAATGACCGGCGGTTACTGCCGCCGCCCTGACCACGCCTCGCCCAAACCGCACCTCAAGCGACCCCGCCAGCCGACGTGGTCCGCGATTGGCATCGAGAGATCGGGGCATCTCGACTTCCCTCAAGAGCCCGTCTCGATGAACTCGATCAGCAGGCCGTAGGCGCTCTCCAGATAAACCACCTTCCGGCCGCGGTTCGGCCCGGCGTCGATCGTGATGATCTCGCCGACCGGCTGCAGGCCGTGGGCGGCCGCGCCCTCGACCGCGGCCGGGACGTCGTCGACGTCGAGCGCGATGTGGGCAGCACCGTCGTCATAGACCTTCGGCTGCTCGAAGTTGCGGATGCCGTTGGTCGCATAGCGGATCAGCTCGACCCGATGCCCTGGCCCCTCGAGATAGGCGATCTCGACCTCGGGCCGGGGCAACCTGGTCATCCGGCCGATCAGGGCCGGGTCGCGCGGGCCGCGCGCGAGCACCTCGAAACCCAGGAGATCGCGAAAGAAGCCGATCGCGCGATCGAGGTCGGTCACGATCACGCCGGTATGGTTGAAACCCCGCACCTCGAATATCGCCACGCTCGCCTCCCCGCATGCTTCCCGGGGCCGCCGGCCGGCCGGAATCGCCTATAGTGCAGAACGAAGCAGTCGACTACGCTACCGGCGATTTCGGAGCCCGAGGACCCTGATCATGGATAGCATCACCGATGATCCTCCTCCAGCGATCGCCGCCGAGCTGCAGGCGGCGGCCGCCGCCCTCGACCAGCAAATCCCGGCCAAGGGCGACGCCAACCTGCTGATCGCGACCTGGAATCTGCGGGCGTTCGGCTCGCTGACCCGCAAATGGACCGCCGCCGACGACGACAGCCCCAAGCGCGACCTGCACGGCCTGCGCGCGATCATCGAGATCATCCAGCGGTTCGACGTGATCGCCGTGCAGGAGGTCAAGGGCGATCTCCGGGCGCTGCGCGACATGATCCGCTTTCTCGGCGACGACTGGGGCTTTTTGATGACCGACGTCACCCGGGGCAGCGCCGGCAACGACGAGCGCCTCGCCTTCCTGTTCGATCGCCGCCGGCTCAAGCCCTCAGGTCTCGCCGCCGAGGTCGTCGTGCCGCCGGAAGCGGTTTCGGGCGAGGACACCGATGCGGCGCTGCGCCGGCAGTTCGTCCGCACGCCCTACGCGGTCAGCTTTGCCACCGCCTCGGGCGCGACCTTCATCCTGCTCACCGCCCACATCGACTTCGGCGCGCCCGCCGATCGGGCTCCGGAGCTCGCCGGTATCGCCCAATGGATGGCGTCCTGGGCGGCGCAGACCACCCGCTGGCACCACAATCTGCTGGTCCTCGGCGACTTCAACGTCGATCGCAGCGGCAGCGAGCTGTGGCAGGCCTTCACCTCGACCGGTCTGAGCGTCCCCGAGGTCCTGCATCACGTGCCGCGGACCCTGTTCTCCGATTCCAAGGCCGCCGACACCGACAAGTTCTATGATCAGATCGCCTGGTTCGTGGACGGCGGGCGAGCCTTGATCGATCTGACCTTCGAGAGCGCCGGCGGCTTCGATTTTTTGCCCTTCTTCTATCGCGGTGCCGGCCTCTCGAAGACGTCGATCTCCTGGCGGATCTCCGATCACTACCCGCTCTGGGTGCAATTCCGCGTCTGAGCGCTCGCCTGGCGCGTCCGCGGCGATCCGATAGCGCCGCCCGCGCGCTTTCGTGGACGCGATGTCACGATCGCGTAATGCGCTTGTCATCCCGCCGCCCTAGAATATCTGTTGACTGCTTCGATCCTATACCTCCGCGCTGCCTTTGGCGGCGCCACCTCGCCAATGATGAGCTGTCGAGCCCAGCGATGAGCCGTCAAGCCGCCCTCGACCGCGCCGGCCGCCACTACGACGGCGGCGCTTTCCTCGCCGACCTCGCGCGCCTGGTGGGCGTGCCGAGCGAGAGCCAGACGGCGCAGGGCGCCCCCTATCTCTTGGCCTATCTGACCGACCACCTGCGGCCGGCGCTCGAGCACATGGGCTTCGTCTGCCAGGTGCTGGTCAATCCCGCGCCCGGCGGTCCGTTGCTGCTGGCCGAGCGGATCGAGGACCCGGATCTGCCGACCGTCCTGATCTATGGCCATGGCGACGTGATCCGCGGCCTCGAGGACGCCTGGGAGGATAACCTCTCGCCCTGGGAGCTCGCCGAGCGCGCCGGGCGGATCTATGGCCGCGGGGTCGCCGACAACAAGGGCCAGCACGCGATCAACTTGGCCGCTCTGAGCATGGTCATCGCCGAGCGCCAGCACCTCGGCTTCAACGCCAAGGTTTTGATCGAGACCAGCGAGGAGATCGGCTCGCCGGGGCTGCGCGAGATCTGCGAGAGCCATCAGGCTCAGCTGGCCGCCGATCTGCTGCTCGCCTCCGACGGCCCGCGCCTCGCGCCCGACCAGCCGACCCTGTTCCTCGGCAGCCGCGGCGCGCTCAACTTCGATCTGGTAGCCGATCTCAGGGCGTCGGGCCAGCATTCGGGCAATTGGGGCGGCGTCCTGGCCAATCCGGCGATCCTGCTCGCCCATGCGGTCGCGACCATCGTCACCGGGACCGGCGCGATCCGGCTGCCCGAACTCAAGCCGCGCGCGCTGCCGGCCGCGGTCAGGCGGGCGTTGGCCGATCTGCCCCTGACCGCCACCCAGGGCGAGCCCGCGGTCGATCCCGAATGGGGCGAGCCCGGGCTGACGGCGGCCGAGAAGCTGTTCGGCTGGAGCAGCTTCGAGGTCCTGGCCTGGACCGCCGGCAACCCGGACAACCCGGTCAACGCGATCCCGCCGCGGGCGTCGGCCCACTGCCAGATCCGCTTCACCGTCGACACCGCGCCCGAGGCGTTCCTGCCGGCGATCCGCGCGGCGCTCGATGCGGCCGGGCTGGCGGCGGTCGAGGTCCGGCCGGCCGAGTCCCTGACGATGCGCGCGACCCGCACCGATCCCGAGCACCGCTGGGTCGCCTTCGCCCGGCGCTCGATCGAGCGGACCACCGGTCGGCTGCCGGTGGTGCTGCCGAACCTCGGCGGCTCGCTACCCAACGACTGCTTCGCCGAGGTCCTGGGCCTGCCGACGGTCTGGGTCCCGCATTCCTACCGCGGCTGCGGCCAGCATGCCCCGAACGAGCACGCGCTGCCGGCGATCCTGCGCGAGGGCCTCTTGATCATGACCGGCCTGTTCTGGGACCTGGGCGAGCCGCGGCGCAATCACTAGCGCGATTGATCCTGGCGCCAGCTCGGGCATACTCGGCCGAACCCAACGAACAGGGCGGCGGCGCATCCGGACCGTCGCCCGCTCCAGCCCCAGGGGGAGGCCTCATGCCGACCATCCGATCGACCATTCTCCTGTTGGCCACGGCGCTTCTGGCGACCCCGGCCGCGGCGCTCGAGGTCAGCCAGTCGGTCGAGGTCGCGGCCCCGCCCGAGAAGGTCTGGCAGACGATCTCCGGCTTCTGCTCGATCGCCGACTGGCACCCGGTGGTCGGGAAATGCACCGAGAGCCAGCAGGACGGCGCCGAGATGCGCAAGCTGACCACGGTCGACGGCGGCGTCCTGGTCGAGAAGCGCGTCCAATATTCCGACGAGGGCATGTCCTATACCTATGTCATCGTCGACAGCCCGCTGCCGGTCACCGACTACACGTCGACGCTCGCGGTCATGGGCATGGGCGGCGGCTCGATGATCACCTGGAGCGGCGACTTCGCGGCCAAAGGCGCCCCCGACGACAAAGCGGTCGAGGTGATCACCGGCATCTATCAGGCCGGGCTCGACGCGCTCAAGGACCGGCTGAAGTAGCGGGCTCAGTCGCCCCGATGCGCCCGCAGCGCACCCTTGAGCGCCTTGGCGACCTCCAGGCGCTCGGCCACGGTCAGGAACGCGCCGAGCACCAGATGGTCGCCATGCGAGCTCAGCACCAGCTGGCTGTCGTAGCGCGGCGGATCGTCGAACCCGACCCGCACCCAGTAGGGCTCGAAGCGCCATTCGCGCTGGCGGCCGTCCGGCTCGATCCGGCGCACGCTGAGCCCCTCCCGGTCGAGCCGGATCAGCTCGGCGCGCCGCCCCTGCCGGTAGTTCCAGCGGAAAGCCAGGAACAGCAGCAGGACGTCGAGGCCGAAGAAGCCGGTCACCGGCCAGGCGCCGATCAGCACGAAACCGGCGCCGACCGCGGCGCTGACCGCGACCACGGCACTCATCAGGACCGCAAAGCCGAGCGGCGGCAGCGAGCGATGCGGGTAGAGGATGGCATCGAACCGGGGCGCGGCCGCCAGGTCCGGCACCGGCCGATCCGGCGAAGCCGCGGTCGTCAGGGGGGCGGCGGTGGCGAGAGGGGCGTCGGTCATGGGCCGAGACTATAGAGCGCCAAGCAGAGCTGTGCCAGCGAGCCGATGGCGGCGCCAGCGATGACGCCGCGCAAGGTCGGCCAATTCTTCGCACGGCTCGCGGCCGCCAATCCGGCGCCCGCGACCGAGCTCACCTACGGCGATCCGTACACGCTCCTGGTCGCGGTGATCCTCTCGGCGCAGGCGACCGACGTCGGCGTCAACAAGGCGACCGGGGCGCTGTTCAAGGTCGCCGACACCCCGGCGAAGATGATGGCGCTCGACGAGGACGGGCTCCGCCAGTACATCAAGACGATCGGCCTGTTCAACAGCAAAACCAAGGCGATCATCGCGATGAGCCGGGCGCTGATCGAGCACCACGGCGGGAGCGTGCCGGGCGATCGCGAGGCGCTGGAGAAGCTGCCCGGCGTCGGCCGCAAGACCGCGAACGTGGTCCTCAACTCGGCCTTCGGCCAGCCGACGATCGCGGTCGACACCCACGTCTTCCGGGTCGCCAACCGGACCGGCCTCGCGCCCGGCAAGACGCCGATCGAGGTCGAGCGCGGGCTCGAGGCCAGCGTGCCGAGAAAATACGCCCACCACGCCCATCACTGGCTGATCCTGCACGGCCGCTACGTCTGCATCGCGCGCAAGCCCAAGTGCCCGGACTGCGTGGTCCGCGAGCTCTGCGACTACCCGGCCAAGACCCTGTAGCCCGCACCTTCGCCTTCGCGATCTTCGCCGCCAAACGCAGCCTCTCGACCGAGTTCCGCCGCCGCAAGTCGCTCTGCCTCGGCGGTCTGAGCGAGGGCACCGAGACCATCCTCGCCTTCGTCGTCGCTGCCTTTCCCCACTTTCCCGTTGATCGCCTGCGTGTTCGGCGGTCTCTATTGGTCGACCACCGCGACTTCGAATCACGGCCCCGCCTGGAACACCCTGCGTTGAGCGACATCTTTGCCTTAGCAATCCCAGCGCGCGCAAAGATTACGTTGTCAGGACCGGAGTAGGAGGTCTGGCGAGAGGCGCGGATGAGGAAGATCATGAGCGGCGACCGCACCATCACCCGCAACAGCGCAACGTCTTTGCCGATGTCGGTCTGCCCGGTGCCGACCGCAGCTGATCAAGGCGAGGCTGGTCAGCCGCATCGACGCGGTCATCCGCAAACGCGGCTTGAGCCAGCGCGAGTCGCCCGCATCCGACCCCGGCGGCTAGACCTGACCACGGCGGCTACCGGTGGTTGCGCGAATCACCTACCGAAGCGCCCACATGAACGAACATCGAATTCATCAGATTTTTCAGATCAGCGTGCTGCTCAAGGGCGCGCACGCGCTGATTGAATGCGTGGGCGGTGTCGTTCTCGCTCTGGTCAGCACAAGCACGATCACCGCCCTCGTCAATACGTTGACTCAGGAAGAGCTGCTCGAGGATACCAAGGATTTGGTCGCGACGCATTTGCTGGCTTGGGCGCAGGATTTTTCTGTCGAGACAAAGACTTTCTATGCCTTCTACCTACTAAGCCATGGCGCTGTCAAAATTTTCCTTGTCGTCGGCCTGCTTAGGCACAAACTGTGGTCATACCCTGTTTCTCTGATCGTGTTGGGGTTCTTTATCGTCTACCAGCTCTACCGATTCTCTTACACCCATGGTGCCGGACTGATCGTCCTGACCGTGTTTGACATCTTCGTGATGGGCCTGATTTGGCACGAATACAATCTCATTCGGCATCATCTGCCGACGAAATAGAACCCGCCTCGATCCCAACAAGCCGGGAGCCAACGAGCCCGATGGATCAAGTCATCACACACTCGATCAATGCGCCGGCCGGCAGCAACGTTCTGCTGGATTCGATCATGGTCATGACGACGCAATTTGGCGTTCCTCTTCTTGTGCTGCTGGTCGTGCTTCAATGGTGGAGCAGACATCAGCGGCTTCATGTCAGGCACACCTGCGTGGCCGCAGGGCTTTCCTTTCTCATCGGACTCGGGCTCAATCAGATCATTCTCCTGTTCGTGCACCGGATTCGCCCATACGACGCAGGCGTGTCCCATCTGATCATCAGCCGCAGCGGTGACTGGTCGTTCCCCTCAGATCATGCCACCGCGACTTTCGCCATCGCGGCAAGTTTCCTGCTGCACGGCGTGAGGCGGCGTGGACTCGCCTTGCTTGTCGGCGCCATGGTGGTGTGCGTGTCGCGTGTTTATATCGGAACCCATTACGTCACCGACGTGCTCGGGGGAGCTGCCACGGGAATCCTCGCTGCCGCAGCGGTCCGTGGACTCTACTGGGAAGGCACGCGGGTAGATCGCCTCATCAGCAAAATCTGGTAAAGGGCAAAACGGGGTCTGGGGAAGGAAAAGGAGGAGCCTTTTCCCGACAGGAACCCCTTCACGCGGCGCGGGCGCCGTGGTCGCGCCGGGTGGTGGCGGGATCGTGGCGGGTCTGCGGTCTCATCCAGAACTGAGCGCTGGTTGGCCAGATCGCGCGCGAGGAAAAGGGCCTTGCGGGGAGGGCGTGTGATGCTTATAATAAGCATGCTTACTATGAGCATGTAGGGCCCCATGGACGATCCCCATCAAGGTGTCGGCGTGCTGCTGGTCGACGTTGCCCGCCTGCTGCGCCGCAACTTCAACCGGCGCGCCCAGGCGCTCGGCCTGACCCAGCCGCAGTGGCAGGCGCTCGCGCGTCTGTCCCAGAATCAGGGCATGAACCAGGCCTGCCTCGCCGATCTGCTCGAGGTCCAGCCGATCACGCTCACCCGCCTGATCGACCGGCTCGAGGCGGCCGGCTGGGTCGAGCGGCGGCCCGATCCCGCCGACCGGCGGGTCCAGCGCCTCTATCTGACCGTCAAGGCCGAGCCGCTGCTCGACGACATGCGGGCGCTCGCGACCGAGACCCGCGAGGACGCGATGCAGGGGCTCGGCGAGCGCGAGCGCCGGCAGCTGATCCAGACCCTGCAGACGATCAAGGGCAACCTGGTGCGGGTGGAGGTGGCCCGTGCCTAAGCGCCTCTGGTCGCGCCGTCCGGCCCCGCCGGCTCCGGTCGGAGGCGCCACGACCACGGTCGCCGGGCCCCGCCCGAGGGCTTCAGGGCGGTCGCCGGAGCGCCGGCGGCGCTGGCTGCGCCGGGTGCTGCTGCTGCTCGGACCGGCGCTGGTCCTGATCGTCGGCGGCTACTTCTATGTGACCGGGGGCCGCTACGTCGACACCGACGACGCCTACGTCCGGGCCGACATGGTGGCGATCAGCGCCGAGGTCTCGGGCCCGATCGTCGAGGTCGACGTGCGCGAGAACCAGCACGTCGACCCGGGTCAGGTGCTGTTCCGGATCGACCGCCAGCCGTTCGAGATCGCGCTCGCCCAGGCCGAGGCGCGCCTCAACAAGGCGGACAACGACGTCCGCGCGCTCAAGGCGAGCTACCGGCAGAAGCAGCAGGAGCTGGAGCTCGCGAACCGGAACGTCGCCTATGCCGAGCAGGAGTTCCAGCGCCAGGCGAAGCTCGTGAAGCGCGACTTCGCGTCCCAGGCCAAGTACGACGAGGCGCAGCACAATCTGGACGTGGCGCACCAGCAGGTCGCGGTCACCGAGCAGGAGCTGCGCAGCCTGCTCGCCGGTCTGGCCGGCGATCCCAACATCCCGGTCGAGCAGCACCCGACCTACCTCGAAGCCAAGGCGGAGCGCGACCAGGCCGCGCTCGACCTCCGGCACGCGAGCGTGCTCGCCCCGTTCGCGGGCATCGCCAGCCAGAAGCCCTATCTCGGCGACTACGTCACCGCCGGGACGCCGGTGATGAGCGTCGTCGCCGACCAGGAGGTCTGGGTCGAGGCCAACTTCAAGGAGACCGATCTGACCCACGTCCGGCCCGGGCAGCCGGCGACCGTCCAGATCGACACCTATCCCGACCGCGAATGGCCGGCCACGGTCGAGAGCATCAGCCAGGCGACCGGGGCCCAGTTCTCGGTGCTGCCGGCCCAGAACTCGAGCGGCAACTGGGTCAAGGTGGTGCAGCGGATTCCGGTCCGGATCGCGATCCAGGCCGGGCCCGACGATCCGCCGCTGCGCGCCGGCATGAGCGTCACCGCCGAGATCGACACCGGCCATCACCGCGAGCTGCCGGGCATCGTCGAAACCGCGCTCGCCTGGGCGGGCTACGTCGCCGAGCCGGCCGGAGCCCTGGCCCGGAGCCGCTGATGAGCCCGCCGGACGGCGCCGGCGCGCCCGTCAACCGGGCGCTGATCACCGTCTCGGTGATGCTGGCGACGATCATGCAGGCGCTCGACATGACGATCGCCAACGTCGCGCTGCCGCACATGCAGGGCAGCATGTCGGCAACCCAGGACCAGATCTCGTGGGTGCTGACCTCCTACATCGTCGCGGCCGCGATCATGACCCCGCCGACCGGCTGGCTGGCGGCGCGCTTCGGCCGCAAGCGCCTGTTCCTGGTCACGGTCATCGGCTTCACGCTGGTCTCGATGCTCTGTGGTGCTGCGACCTCGCTCACCGAGCTCGTACTGTTCCGCCTGCTCCAGGGGGCCTTCGGCGCCGGCCTCGTGCCGCTCTCACAAGCGGTCCTGCTCGACAGCTACCCGCGCGAAAGCCACGGCCGCGCGATGGCGATGTGGGGGGTGGGCGTCATGGTCGGCCCGATCCTCGGCCCCACGCTCGGCGGCTGGCTGACCGAGTACTACAACTGGCGCTGGGTGTTCTACATCAACCTGCCGTTCGGCATCCTCGCCCTGCTCGGCCTGCTCGCCTTCGTTCCGGAGACCCGTCGGGACAGCTCACGCCCGTTCGACTTCTTCGGATTTGCGCTCCTCAGCCTGGCGCTGGGCGCCCTCCAGCTGATGCTCGACCGCGGCGAGACCAAGGACTGGTTCTCCTCGCCCGAGATCATCGTCGAGGCGGTCATCGCCGGCCTCTGCTTCTATTTGTTCCTGGTCCACATGTTCACCGCCAAGCGCCCGTTCATCGAGCCCGGGCTGTTCAAGGACCGCAATTTCGCGACCGGCCTGCTGTTCATCTTCGTGGTCGGGATCATCCTGCTCGCAACGCTCAGCCTCTTGCCGCCCTTCCTCCAGAATCTGATGGGCTATCCGGTCCTGACCACGGGCTATCTGCTGGCGCCGCGCGGGATGGGCACGATGTGCGCGATGTTCCTGGTCGGCTTCCTCAGCGGCCGCCTCGACGTCCGCCTGCTGATCCTGATCGGGCTCAGCCTGACCGCGCTCTCGCTCTGGCAGATGACGGGCTTCACCGCCGAGGTGAGCGCCCGGGCGATCGTCGAGAGCGGCCTGATCCAGGGTCTCGGCCTCGGCTTCATGTTCGTGCCGCTCAGCACGGTCGCGTTCGCGACCCTGGCGCCTGAGCTGCGCACCGAGGGGACCGCGATGTTCAGCCTGATGCGCAACATCGGCAGCTCGATCGGCATCTCGATCGTGGTCAGCCTGCTCGCCCAGAACACCCAGATCAACCACGCGACGCTGGCCGAGCACGCGACGCCCTTCAATCCGATGTTCCAGGTCCCCAGCATCGCCCATTTCTGGAGCCTCAACAGCCAGGCCGGCATGATGGCGCTCAACGGCGAGATCACCCGCCAGGCGGCGGCGATCGCCTACGTCGACGATTTCCGGCTCATGATGTACGTCATGCTGCTGGCGATCCCGATGCTGCTGCTGCTGCGCAGCCCGCGCCGCCAGCGCGCCGCCACCGCCGCCATGGCCGTCGCCGACTAGGCACCGTGCCCGGCTCATTGACAAAGCATCGGTGGTGCCCAAGGTTCTGAATAACTCCAAGAAGAAAGGCTCGGCCGCCGCCGCGGGGTTCGATCTATACGTGGATGGCATGACCGTTGATCAAGCGCACAAGGAGCCATCATCATGAAACGATTTGGTCTGGCGAGCCCCTGGCTGGTTCTTTTCATTGTTGCGTTGGCCGGCCCGGTGCGCGCCGAGGAGCCGGTGGCGCGCCAGTATCTGCCCGCCGGCAGCGTCGACATCAAGGCGCTGATCGAGCCCCCGCCTGCGCTCGAGTTCCGCCGCCTTCCGGGAGCAGATGGCGATCGTGCTCTGGCTGCAGCGGACCCGCACGCCGGCCCAGGTCGCTTTTGTCAAGCAGGCGCTCGACCTCGAGCGCTTCGCTCCGATTCTCTCGCGCGCTGGTCGATGTCGACGGCATTGAGCTGAAGCGGACCCTCGACGACATCATCGCCGAGGTCCGGGCCGACTACGATGCGCTCAAGGGCGAGTTCGATCTGAAGCGGCCCTTCGAGCTGAACGACGCGGTCCATCCGGTCGCGGACGCGCGACCGGTCGCCGCCTACCCGAGCGGGCATGCCATTCGTGCGACGGTCTACGCGCGGGTCCTGGCCGAGATCTTTCCTGACCAGAAAGACCCGCTGATGGAGCTCGCCCAACAGATTGGCTACGGCCGTGTGATCGGCGGGGTGCATTTTCCCATGGACGTGCTTGCAGGCCAGAAACTTGGCCAGGCCTACGCCGACGTGATCGTCGAGCAGCCGGCGTTCAAGCAGGCGGTCGAGCGCATCCGTGGCAGGCAGCCGCCGTCCAGAGGCGACGGCGGGCAGAACTGATGGCAAAATCTCCCAATATATATACGTGGATCACTCCGCTGCATGGTGGCTGGCCCCGGCTGTCGGAAGCTTGCCTCATGCGGCGAACCGATGCATGATCGCCGTTGATGAGCCGGCATCTGGGAAATGTCGGCTAAAGAACCAACAGGCGATGGAGTTCGCCTCTGACCGCCCTCGGGGCTGATGACTCCTCTGCGACCCGCGTGACGGGGATGAGGAGGAGTTGACATGAAGGCCTGCCACACGCCTCGTGGACCCGCGAGGTTGGAGCTGGTACGAGCGGCGGACCATCCGTCGGCCGAGCACCGGCCCCGCCCTCCACACGACATTCGCACCCCGGAGCGGCACGCCGCTGACGGCGCCATCATGTCGGCGGATGCCGGCGTGCTCGCCACGCCCCACCGGCGTCTCGGTTGCGAGCCGGACGCCGCCATCACCTTTCGCAGCATCCTGTTCCCGCCGGGCGCCGAGGGGCTGCAAGTGGAAACCGCTGACGAGCCGGAGTTCTTTCGGGATCTGAACCTCGACAAGATCGTCGCCGCCCTGACCGCCGGCAAGGACGACTACAACCTCCAGCCGTTCCTGTACCGCCCGATCGGCGATCTCGCGACGCTCGCATACCGCCACGACGTCATGCGAGATCTCGAGCACGATGGCATCTTGCTGATGTTTCGCGCCTTCGCCGCCGGTATGCGCAGCGCCCGCCAGCATCTGGCCCTGTCGGACAAGCTCCATTACCCGTATCAGAAGAAACTGTGGTTTCTCGACGCGGTTGCCACCTACTGCCGCACGGTCGCTGCGCTTGCGCAGGACTTTGACGGCGTGAATGTGCACTCCCAGGGCTTGGTCGCTTTCGGTCGCTATCTGATCGACTACCTGAACTCTGCGGGCTTCACGACCCTGGTTGCCGAGACCGACAAGCTTAAGACCGATCTGGCAACCGTAAGATATTCCATGCTCATCAAGGGCGACAAGATCACCGTGGCGAAATATGAGGACACTCCCGATTACAGTATGCTGGTCGAGCGCACGTTCGACCGGTTCCAGCAAGGCGCCGTCAAGGATTATCTGGTGAAATTTGCCGATGGCCTCGACATGAACCATGTCGAGGCGGGTGTGCTGGGGTTCGTGGCGAACCTGCACCCGGAGATCTTTTCATATCTGGACGATTACGTGGAACGCAACCAATGCTTCATGGAACCGACCATCGCCAGGTTCGACAGAGAGATCCAATTCTATGTGTCCTATCTGGAACACATTGCAACCCTGAAAGGCCATGGCCTCCACTTCTGCTATCCCAAGCTGTCGGGCTCGAGCAAGACGGTGGCAAGCCGCGACGGCTTCGATCTGGCGCTTGCCCAGCAACTCGCTGCCGAGAAGTCGACGGTGGTCTGCAACGATTTCCACCTCGAGGGCAGCGAACGGATCCTGGTCGTGTCGGGGCCGAACCAGGGTGGCAAGACGACGTTCGCGCGCACCTTCGGCCAGCTGCACTATCTCGCGAGCCTGGGCTGTCCAGTGCCGGGGACAGAGGCCACGCTTTTCCTGTTCGACCGGCTGTTCGCCCATTTCGAGCGGCCCGAGGACATCACGACGTTGCGCGGCAAGCTCGAGGACGACCTGTTCCGAATTCACAACATTCTGGCCGAGGCGACCCCGAACAGCATCATCATCATGAATGAGATCTTCAATTCGACGACGCTGCGCGACGCGATCTTTCTGGGCACGCGGGTGCTCGAGAGCATCATGGACCTGGATGCTCTGGCGGTCTGCGTGACCTTCATCGACGAGCTGGCGTCGCTCGGCGACAAGACCGTGAGCATGGTGAGCACGGTCGTGCCGGAAAATCCGGCCGTCCGGACCTTCAAGATCGTGCGGCGGCCGGCCGACGGCCTCGCCTACGCGATGTCGATCGCGGCCAAATACGGGCTGACCTATGCCCGGGTCCGGGAGCGCATCCGGCCATGAAGTGCTTTCTGATGTACCCTGATCGCGATTTCGAGCTGCGATATCTCGGATTGTCCCGCGGTCGTGACTTCGAGTTCGCGCGGGGGCGCACATTGCCCGCCAATCAAGCGGTCCTGGTGCAGGATCTC
Organism: uncultured Alphaproteobacteria bacterium; assembly: GCA_963757395.1. Lineage (GTDB taxonomy): Bacteria > Pseudomonadota > Alphaproteobacteria > Geminicoccales > Geminicoccaceae > DATAOG01. Next base: position 398,980 of record CAVWRK010000009.1, on the reverse strand, counting down.
GAATTGACGACCTTGTTCGACGCGATGGCCGGCGGTGACGGATTCTTGTTCGAGGTGGCGAAGAGCGCAGTCCTGTTGGGTGCCGGGGACGACGTCGACACGATCCTGTATCGGCAGGACATTCTGAAAGATTGCTCGAAAAACAGTGCGACCGTCCGTGAGATGTACGCGCTCGCGCTGGAGGCGGTGGCGCGCGAACGAAAGCAATACTTCAGCGTGTTTGGCAACTCGCCGGGCACGACGCTCCACCGCGCGGTCGACGTCTTGCAGATGTTCGTCGAGATGCTGAAGCGCTTGCGGAGCCTGGGGAGGGCCCAGAGCGGCAAATTCACCGCCGCGGGCTTCGTGCGGTTTTTTGCGATGCTGGAGCGCGAGCTCGGCGACGACTATTTCGCGGTGATCGAGGGGCAGTTGAAGGAACTGAAATTTCGCCAGGGCGTGTTAATGAGCGCGGAACTGGGCCAAGGCGGGGTCGGCCGGAGCTACGTGCTGCGCGAGCCGCGCGCCCGCGACCGCAACTGGTTGGCGTGGCTTCTGGCGCCGAAGGCGCCGAGCTACACCCTCCAGATCCATCCGCGCGACCAGGCCGGCGGCCGGGCTCTTGGCGAGCTCAGGGACCGCGGCGTCAACCTGGTCGCGAACGCGCTCGCCCAGTCGGCCGATCACATCCTGAGCTTCTTCCGCATGCTGCAGACCGAGCTCGCGTTCTACATCGGCGGCGTGAACCTCGAGGAAAAGCTCGCGCAGATCGGGGCGCCGAGCGCCTTCCCAGTGCCGGTCGCGTCCGGCGAGCGCCGGTTCCGCTGCACCGGCCTGTACGACGTCTGTCTGGCCCTGACCATGGACAGACCGGTCGTCGGCAACGAGGTCGACGCCGACCACAAAGACCTCGTGATCATCACCGGCGCCAACCAGGGCGGCAAATCGACCTTCCTGCGCAGCGTCGGCCTCGCCCAGCTGATGATGATGTGCGGCCTGCCGGTCGCCGCCCTGGCGTTCTCCTCGACCCTCTGCGACGGTCTGTTCACGCACTACAAGCGGGAGGAAGACGAGACGATGCGGAGCGGCAAACTCGACGAGGAGCTGAGCCGCATGAGCACGATCGTCGACCAGCTCACCCCGCGCTCGATGGTCCTCTTCAACGAATCCTTCGCGGCCACCAACGTCAGAGAGGGCTCGGAGATCGCCAACCAGATCGTCACGGCCTTGATGGCAGAGCGCATCCGGATCTTCTTCGTCACCCATCTCTACGAGTTCGCCCATGGCTGGCATGCGAAGAACCTGGACAACATCCTTCTCCTGCGGGCCGACCGGCGAGCGGACGGCGTCCGGACGTTCAAGCTGAAGCAAGGCCAGCCCCTGGATACCAGCTTCGGCGAAGATCTGTACCAGAAGATCTTCGCCGCCGCCGCCGGGGATTGACGCGCGACTGGCAGCGGGCATGACTCCGGCTCAGCCGGGTTCGCCCTGGCTTGCGAACCGGGCGCGGACGGTCTCGATGGTATCGGCCTCCTGGGCGCGCTTGTCCGGCCGATACGCCTTGACCCTCGCGAACCGGAGCGCCAGACCGCCCGGGTAGTGCGGGCTCGCCTGCAGGTCGCTGTAGGCGATCTCGACCACGACCTCCGGTCGCACATGGACCGTGTAGTCGTCGCGCCCGATCTCGAGCGCGAGCAGCTTCTCGGTCTGCCAGGCGAGCATCTGGTCGGTCAGCCCCTTGAAGGTCTTTCCCAGCATCACGAAGCCGCCCGCGGCCGGGTCATAAGCACCAAGGTGCAGGTTGGAAAGAAAACCATGCCGCCGGCCGTGGCCCCATTCCGCCGCCAGGATCACCAGATCGAGCGTTTGCGCCTGCTTGACCTTGAGCCAGCCGGCCCCCCGCCTTCCGGCCTCGTAGGGCGCATCGAGCGCCTTGGCCATCGCCCCCTCGTGACCCCGCTCGAGCGCCGCCTCGACGAATTTTTCCGCGACCTCGAGCCGGCTCGTGACGATCCGCGGCACGCGCAGCTCGCCCGGCAGCGCCGCCTCGAGCGCCGCCACCCGCTCGCGCCCGGGCCGGTCGATCAGCGTCTCGCCAGCCAGCGCCAGCGCGTCGAAGAAAAAACAGCGCAGCGGCAGCACCGCCCGCATCGCCTCGACGTCGAGCTTGCGCCCGAACCGCCGCATCGTCACCTGGAACGGCTGCGGCCGCCCACCCGCGCGCAACGCGATCGCCTCGCCATCGAGAATCAGCTCCCGGGCCGGCAACGCGCGCATGACCTCGACGATCTCCGGCACCGCGCTGGTCACCTCGTTGAGCTTGCGCGTGAACACCCGGACCTCGTCGCCCCGTTTGTGCACCTGCACCCGCGCGCCATCGAGCTTCCACTCGAACGCCGCCTCGCCGAGCCTCGCCAGCGCGTCGCCCGCATCCTCAGCGGGCTGCGCCAACATCGGCTGCACCGGCCGGAACAGCTCCACGGCGAATCGGGAAAGCCCGGCCGCCCCCTCCCCGAGCGCCGCCTCGGCCACGACCCCGAGATCACCCGCCAGCATCGCCGCCCGGCGGACATCGGCAGCCGGCAACCCCGCCGCCTTGGCGACGCCTTCGACCATCACCCCCTCGAGCGCCCCCTGCCGCAACTCGCCGACCAACAGCCGCGCCAGAAAATCCTGTTCCCCCACAGTCGCCCGCCCGAATATTTTCTTCAACAAGTGCAGACGTTCCGCCGCCGCCCCTTTCCCCCGGATCGCCAGCAGCCGCTCGAACGCCGCGTCGACCTCCGCGAGCGCCAACCCCGCCTCGGCCGCCGCCGGCTCCGCCCGCGCCTCGCGCAGCTGGGAAAAACCGACCCCGATCCGCCCCTGCCGTGGCACGCCCGTCAACAGCCCGACCGCGACCCGCGCCGCCTCCGGCCCCGCCCGCCGCAGACACTCGGCCAGATGGCCGATCTTGACCAGCCGCCCGCTCGCTTGGGCGACCCGCGCCGAGGTCGCCACGATCTCGATCAGGCCCATGCCCATGGCCATCGTGCAGCGCGCCCCTCCAGGCCGAGCGCCAAGCCCCCGGCCCGACCCATCCAACGCCACGCCGGCCGAAGGCCCTCAGCCCAGCAGGTTTACCTTGCCGCTGTCGAGGTCGTAGACGGCGGCCACGACCTTGATCTTGCCTTCCTTGAGCAGGCCCGCGACCACTGTCGAGGATTCCCGGATGAGCTGCGCCTGGATCTGCGCATTGGCCGCGATCGCCGCGTCGAGGCCGCCGTTCGCCTGGTTCACCGCCGGCCGGAGATAGCTGTAAAGCGAGCTGATCTGTCCCGGCACCGCCTTGGCGGCGATCGCGGCCTTGAGTGCGCCGCAATTGCCGTGGCCCAGCACCATCAACACCCGGGTGCCGAGGACGGCAGCACCATATTCGATGCTGGCGATGATCTCCGCGGTCGCGATGTTGCCGGCGACGCGGTTGACGAAGACATGGCCGATGCTCTGATCGAACACGAGCTCGACCGGCACCCGCGAGTCGGCGCAGGCGAGCACCGAGGCAAACGGCTCCTGCTTCTCCTCGGTATGCTGCATCAGCATGTCGATGTCCTCCTGAAAGGAGGTCAGCCGTCTCTCGACGAAGCGCCGGTTGCCGTCCATCAAGGATTTGAGCGCGTCATCCGGGCTGAGCGGGCTCTGCGCCGCAGCCGCCCCCGGAACCGCCAGCTCCGTCCCGACGCCCGCAAGCACGGCCGCCGCGGCCCCACCGAGCGTCGCCCCGAGCAGCCGCCGGCGCGAGAGCGTCGGCATCGCGCCCCGCTCCCGGACCGCCAGGCCAGCGGCATCGGACCGGCGGCCACCACAGAGGCAGCCGCCGAGGCCGCACGAACCAGGCCCATGCCCCGTCTCAAGCTCCGTCCCAAGCGCTGACATCGCCCTGCTCCTTCATTCGATTTTCTGGACTTTTGCGCAAACGCCCGAAGGCCGCCTTCCGGGGTCCGATCACGTCCCGCCCACAGGGATTCCCTCGATTTTTCCCGGCTCAACGACCCATCAGACGGTGGCGAGCGTAGCATGGCGCGCGTGCTGGCGCCCGAGAATTCCTGACGCCACGGGCCGTCCGACGACAGCCTGCCGCCGAACGCAACGCTCACCTTGCGGCCATCCCCTGTCCGGGAAACCGGCAGAAACAAGCAGGATCGTCGAGGGCGCCTGCGCTACGCCGCCAAAGCGCGCCTTACCGCGTCCGGGTCATGCTCGATGACCTTGAGCAGAACGCGCGCAGCCCCCTCCGGCCGCCGCCGGCCCTGCTCCCAACTCTGCACCGCGTCGAGCCCGAAGCCGAAGCTCGCGGCAAACCGGGACTGCGACATGCCGAGCTGCGCCGCAGCGCCTTCACGTCGAACTCCTCCGGGACGTGAACGACGAAACCCTCGGTCAACTCGCCGCGGGGTTAAGCCTCGGGCCCGGCATGCCGCAGGCAGTCCGCCAGATGCCCGATCTTGACCAGCCGCCCGCTCGCTTCGGCCACACGGGCTGAGGTCAGGACGATCTCGTTCAGCTGCATGTTCGTGGCTCACCTACAGAAGTTGCGCATGGCACCCGCTCGGAAATTCGCGCACCCGCTCGGAAATTCGCGCGCGCCCGGAAAATCCTGCGGCGTCGCGCCCGGGCAAGACCTCCGCTATGCTGCCGTGAGAGTGTGGGACGTCGTTCTTGCGACCGAGCGAGAACAACCGCGGTTCCGACACGACCGATGTCAGCTTCTGGGACATCGTCTTTCTGCCGGCGCCCGGCCGCTAAGCTCGCGGCGGTCGAGGGATGAATGCAGAAGCGGGAGTGACCTGTGATGAAGGATACCGGACCTTTCGACCGCATCACCTTCGAGCCCAGCAAGATGGGTGGACGCGCCTGCATCCGCGGCATGCGGATCACGGTCGGTACGATCGTGGGCCTGGTCGCCGAGGGCGAGACGACCGAGACGATCCTCGGGGCCTATCCCGGCCTCGAGCCGGAAGACATCCGACAGGCCCTCGCCTACGCGGCCTGGCTCACCCGCGAGGACGTGATGCCGGCCTGATCGATGCGCTTCCTGGTCGACATGAACCTTGCGACCGATGTCGCGGTATGGTTGCGCGCGCAGGGTCATGATGCGGTGCACCTTCGCGAACTCGGGCTTCAGGCGTTGGCCGACGAGGCGGTCTTGGCGAAAGCGGTAGCGGAAAAGCGAGTGGTTTTGACGTTCGACCTCGACTTCGCTGACATTGCGGCCGCTGCAGGTGATGCACGCGCCTCGCGCAACTGGGAAAAAACCGATCCAGATCCGCCCCTGCCGCGGCACGGCGCTCAACAACCCGACCTCTACTCGCGCCTCCTGCGCCCCGAAGTGCCGCAGACACGCCGCCAGATGGCTGATCTTGACCAACCGCCCGCTCGCCTCGGCAACCCGCGCCGAAGTCTCGACGATCTCGCTCAGCAACATACCCCTGGCGATCTCGCAACCCTCCCTCGACGCCGAAGCCTAGTGCACCGACGCGTTCAGAGGATTCAGCTTAGCGAGGATTTGCGGGGAGGTCTTGGTCCAGGTGAAGGGCTTGGGCGCGGCGTTGTGCTCGGCGATGTAGCGGTGGATCGCGGCCTGCAAGTCGATCACGGAGTGGAAGGTGCCCCGCTTGAGGCGGCGCCGGGTAAGAGCCGAGAAGAAGGTCTCGACCGCGTTCAGCCAGGAGCCCGAGGTCGGCGTGAAGTGGAAGGTCCAGCGCGGATGCCGTGCCAGCCAGGCCATGACCTTGGGGTGTTTGTGGCTGCCGTAGTTGTCGAGGATCACGTGGATCACCTTGCCGGCCGGCACGGCGGCCTCGATGGCGTTGAGGAAGCGCAGGAACTCCTGGTGCCGGTGGCGCTGCATGCAACGGCCGAGCACCGTGCCGTCGAGGACATTGAGCGCGGCGAACAGGGTGGTGATGCCGTTGCGGATATAGTCGTGGGTCATGGTGCCGGCCTTGCCCGGCTTGATCGGCAGACCGGGCTGGGTCCGGTCCAGGGCCTGGATCTGGCTTTTCTCATCGATCGAGAGCACCAGGCTGTGGGCCGGCGGCTCGACGTACAGGCCGACGATGTCCTCGAGCTTGGTGGCAAATTCGGGATCGTTGGAGCGCTTGAAGGTCCGGATGCGGTGGGGCTGCAGCCGGTGGGCGCCCCAGATCCGCTGCACCGAGCGCAAGGAGATCCCGGCGGTCCTGGCCATGGCACGGCCGGTCCAGTGGGTCGCCTCGCCGGGCGCCTCGGCGCAGGTCAGGGCGACCACCCGCTGCACCGTCGCGTCGTCCAGGCGCGGCTTGCCCGGCTTGCGGGTGGCATCCCGCAGCAGCCCGTCGACCCCGGCCTCGGCGAACCGCCGCTGCCAGCGCCAGACCGCCGGGCGACCGATCCGGGCGCGTTTGGCAACCTCCGCGACGCTCAGCCGCTCGGCCGACGCCAGGATGATCCGAGCCCGCGCCACATGCTTCTGGGCGCGGTTACGATCGGCGACGATCGCCTCCAAACGAGCACGATCCTCAGCCGAGACCACGGGACACACGATCTGAGCCATGGGCCCAGGATCGCACATTCGCCCTGTCTTGTAAATCCTATGATTGCATCAGTGCACTAGCTCACAATAGCGGAAGCCGAGCACAACTTCCCCCGCCGACAGACGCCTTGACGCTCGTGACATCGCAGGCTAGATGCCTCCAGGCGTGAGCACGGGAAGGGTAGGACGCGGAAGCTGGTATTCGTATGGCAAGAGGAGGCCACCTTTTCAACCAAACGGACTGGTTGTCGGTACAGCAGAGCCGGGGCAATTCACTGAAAGACGAGATCGATAGCCTGGAAGGTAACCGGCTGCTGAACACGTCCACCGACGACCTTTGTGACCACTTCGAGCAGAAATACCGGATCGACGTGCCGGTGCTCGACGAGGGTGAGATCGTTGCGGATCAGCGGGAGACTCGAATTGATGTGAGTTCAGGATCCGTACCGGTCCATCCGGGACCGAAGCCGTCCGCAGCACGTTACGGGCACAGCCGTCGAAATCATGGTGCCGTTCACGGGGGACGCGGAAGCCTTAGAATTCGGCCATCGACTTACTATATATGAGCCCGCCGCGCGGCGAGGTTCGCAACGGCGCCTTGCTCCTGACGGTCACCGGCACAAATCTCGATCCGACGCTGGTTCGGAGCGAAATTGATCGCACGCTAGCTGACATCCGTCAGTACCTCGGATGGCTTTCTGGCGACGCGGGCGGTTTTAACAAGGGCATTCGCCAGCTTGCCCATAAACGGATTGAGCGGCGCCGCGAGAAACTTCTTGCAGACCAGCATCTGGTGGCCGACCTTGGTTTCCCGTTGAAGGAGCGAACCGACGCGCCCAAGACCTTCACCGCGCCTGAAGTTCGCCGGCGCATCATTCCTACCATGCCGAGCGCGAGCACCGCTCCCTACCGGCCTGAGCCGGTGCTCGGTATGGACGACTATGAGCACATTTTGTCTGTGATGACGAATATGGCATTGGTCATGGAGCGCAGCCCCTCGGCCTTCGCCACCATGGACGAGGAAGCGCTACGATCGCATTTCCTGGTGCAACTCAATGGTCAATACGAGGGACAGGCGACGGGCGAGACGTTCAACTACGGGGGAAAGACCGACATCTTGATCCGAATCAATGGCAAAAACATCTTTATCGGGGAATGCAAGTATTGGGGCGGTCCAAAGAAGCTTGAGGATACTATCGATCAGCTTCTGGGCTACGCGAGCTGGCGCGACACAAAGGTGGCAATCGTTATCTTCAATCGCAACCGGAACTTTTCAAAGATCCTGGAAACCATCCCCAGCGCCATGACCGAGCATCCGAACTTCAAGCGGAATCTGGGCCAACCGTCGGAGACGAGCTTTCGATATGCCTTCGCTCATCGCGACGACCCCAACCGCGAGATGACCCTTACCGTGTTGGCGTTTGACGTACCTCAGCTCACAACGTGAGCTTTTCCAACGGCAACCGCGCCTTGGTTTCTTAACGACAACCCTTTTCAACTTAGAGGAAAAAGGTGTCAGGACCTTCTGGAGTAAGGCCGCCAGAGAAGCATCAGGCGGCGACGCCGTGGGCGATCGGGTGGAGGAGGTCCTGGACCGCCCGCGCGCCGGCTTCGCTGTCGAGGAGGTCGATCGGGCGGCGGGCGGCAAGCGCTGAGGTCGAGGAGAAAAGGTGTCAGGAACCTTTTCACTCGGGGGGCTCTCCTGAGCATGCTGCCGATGGAGTTTGAGCGTCTTGGGTCGGCAGGGCTCCGGGTCGGCGGGCCAGGTCGGCAGGGTCAGGGCTTGCAATCGAGCATCTGGCAAGGTCACCGGGGGCCCGCGCCGGTGCGGGCGGTGCGGGTCACGTCCCCGGTGGTGGTGTAGGAGCTGTGGGTAGGTGGCCTGCCGCAGCGACCGCCACGAGTCTGGCGTAGGCAGGCCAGCTATCCACAGCGGGTGGCCATCGCAGGATCTCCGGTAGGGTTGGGTTGCGACCAGCAACCCCAGACCGGAGACCACCACGATGACCGACGACAGCATCGCCCTTCGCGAGCTTCTGGAGAAGAGCGCCGACGCTGACCTCTTGCGCGAGATGATCGGGTTTGCCGCCGAGCGGCTGATGGCGCTCGAGGTGCAGGGCCTGACCGGCGCCGGCTATGGCGAGCGCGCGCCGGACCGGCTGGCACAGCGCAATGGGTACCGCGACAGGATCTGGGAGACCCGCGCCGGGACCGTGGAGCTGCACATCCCCAAGCTCAGGAAGGGCAGCTATTTCCCGGGCTTCCTGGAGCCGCGCCGGGTCGCGGAGAAGGCGCTGACGGCAGTGATCCAGGAGGCCTACGTGCAGGGCATCTCGACCCGCAGCGTCGACGAGCTGGTCAAGGCGCTGGGCATGGCCGGCATCTCCAAAAGCCAGGTCAGCCGCCTGTGCGCGGAGATCGATGAGCGCGTGCGCACCTTCCTCGAGCGGCCGATCGAAGGCGACTGGCCCTATCTGTGGATCGACGCCACCTACGTGAAGGTCCGCGACGCCGGCCGCATTGTCTCGGTCGCCGTCACCCTCGCGGTCGCGGTCAACACCGACGGCCGGCGCGAGGTTCTGGGCTTGGCGATCGGCGCCTCGGAGGCCGAGACCTTCTGGGTCGACTTCCTGCGCCAGCTGAAGCGCCGCGGCCTGGCCGGGGTCAAGCTGGTGATCTCGGATGCGCACGAGGGCATCAAGGCCGCGGTCGCGCGCGTGTTCCGCGCCACTTGGCAGCGCTGCCGCGTGCACTTCATGCGCAACGCGCTCGCCCACGCCGGCAAGAGCGGCCGGCGCGTGGTGTCGGCGTTCATCGCCACCGCCTTCGCCCAGGACGACGCCGGCGCCGCCAAGGCCCAGTGGCGCCAGGTCGCCGACCAGGTCCGCCCCAAGCTGCCCAAGCTCGCCGCCCTGCTCGACGAGGCCGAGGAGGACGTTCTCGCCTACATGACCTTCCCTAAGGAGCACCGGGCCAAGCTCCACTCGACCAATCCGCTGGAACGTCTCAACGGCGAGGTCAAGCGGCGCACCGAGGTGGTCGGCATCTTCCCCAACGAGGCCGCGATCACCCGGCTCGTCGGTGCGATCCTGCTCGAGCAGAACGACGAGTGGTCGGTGCAGCGGGCCCGCTACATGACCCTGGAAACGATCGCGCCCTTGCGCGATGATCTCAGCCTCATGCTGCCCGCCGTGGCCGCATGAACCAGAGCGGCCCGACCCGTCACGGAGATCGCGGCCGCCCAACTCCTACACCACGTCCAGGGACACGACCGCGGTGCGGGAACCGCCAGAGAATCATCAGGCGGTGCCGTGGGCGATCCGAGTGCAAAACGCGGCCAGGAACTTTTTGCGGATCGGAAGCGATCAATCGGACGGATTTGGCACGGCCATGCGTCACATCTGTAGCTTTTTCTAACTCGCTGATCGCGCACCGATTTCTCGAACAGGCGAATCCGGCGACTCTGTACACTAATTGCACTGTTGTCCGCCGAAGTGAGCAATTTCAAGCGTTTAGTTAAAATCAGCCGACATCAACGGGAAATCAACCTGCCTCCAGCTTTGTTTCAGCTTTGGGGGCCTGCCGCAGTTTCAAAAAAAAGATGCGTCACTTCAAGACCAACATGCGCCACCCGATGCGCCACTTTCGTGCGCTTTCCAGTCGAATGAGCGCTTTGCATTTGAGCCTGGTCTTTTGGTGGGACGGATCGTTGGGCGAAGCGGGGTTGACGGGCGGCGTCTGATAGGTCGATCGGCGCGCAGCGCAGATCACCGGAAGGCTCTCGTCTTGACCTCTTGTTGCCGGATCGGATCGCGCCCGGGCCGGCGGCGGGCCCGCGTGCGGGGGGTATCTGGATCGGATTGATCCGCGGCGGGGAAGCCGGGGTGTCGCCGGGACCTCGTGACGCGCCGGGCCTGGCGGTGGTAAAGGGAAGGGCGGGAAGCGAGCGGGGAGTGGAAAAAATGCCGTTCTGGCAGAGGCTGGTGATCACCGTGGTCGCCATGCTGGCGGCGAGCTTCGTGGTCGGGCTGATCTGGTCGAACCTGTTGGGGTTTGCCCTGCCGAGCTATGTCGCCGGCATGATCGGCGGGCTGAGCGCGCTGCCGGTCTGGGAGTTTCTCCGGCGGGTGCGGCCGAAGACGGGGCCAGAGCGATCGTCGTGAAGGCGCAAAAGCCCCGCCACCGGCCGCCGAAGGGTGGCGCGCCGGACCTGCCGGATGGCCGCAAGGCGAAGGCCGCGAGCGCGAACCCGAAGCTCGCGGACCAGACCAGGAAGCGGCTCGGCAAGCACTACGCCAGCAAGTACCAGACCATGGGACGAGGCTGAGCGTTCGCGCCGGCGCCCGCCTCGGGCTACCTTGAATCCGGGAAAAGTGGAGAAAAAAGTGAGACGGGCCGGGCATCCCAAGGGCTCCGCCTATGAGCAGGGGCTGGAGCGCAATGGCGCGAACTATGCGCCGCTGACGCCGATCAGCTTCCTCGAGCGCGCGGCCGACGTCTGGCCGGGGCGGACCGCCTGGGTCCATGGCGACATGCGCGCGAGTTATTCGGCTTTCCGGGCGCGCGCGCGGAAACTCGCCGCGGCGCTCGCCGGGCGCGGCGTTCAGCCTGGCGATACGGTCGCGGTGATGCTGCCCAACGTGCCGGCGATGCTGGAGGCGCATTTCGGCGTGCCGATGGCGGGTGCGGTCTTGAACAGCATCAACATCCGGCTCGAGGCCTCGACCGTCGCCTACATCCTCGAGCACGGGCAGGCCAAGGTCCTGCTGACCGACCCCGAGCTCGCGCCCACAGTCAAAGCCGCGCTCGAAAAAGTCCGGCAACCACCGCTGGTGATTGATGTGGTGGACCGGCAGTATCGGGGTGAGGGTGAGCGGCTGGGCGAGATCACCTACGAGGAGCTGCTCTCGGAGGGGGACGAAGGGTTCGAGCCGCTCTGGCCGGCCGATGAGTGGCAGGCGATCGGGCTCAACTACACCTCGGGCACGACCGGTCAGCCCAAGGGCGTCGTGGTCCACCACCGGGGCGCCTATCTGGCCGCGATCGGTCAGGCGCTGGCCAACGACATCGGCCTGCATCCGGTCTTCCTCTGGACGCTGCCGATGTTCCACTGCAACGGCTGGACCTTCACCTGGGGTGCGACGCTGCAGGCGGGCACGCACGTGTGCCTGCGGCACGTCGATGCCGGCGCCGTCTATGCGGCGATCGCGGCGCACGAAGTGAGCCACCTCTGCGGCGCGCCGGTCGTGATGAACCTGATCGCCAACGCCCCGGAGAGCGTGCGCCGGCCGTTCGCGCACCGGGTCCAGGCGATGACCGGGGGCGCCGCCCCGCCGGCCGCGGTGCTGCAGAAGATGGCGGCGCTTGGCATCGACATGGTCCACCTCTACGGCCTGACCGAATGCTACGGCCCCGCCTCGGTCTGCGCCTGGCAGGAGGCGTGGGACGCCTTGCCCGTACCGGAGCAGGCCGTTCTGCAGGCCCGCCAGGGCGTCCGTTATCCGAACCTCGAGGCGCTGGAGGTGATCGATCCCCTGACCATGCAGCCGGTCCCGCGCGATGGCGCCACGATCGGCGAGATCATGCTCGCCGGCAACACGGTCATGAAAGGCTATCTCAAGAACCCGGCGGCAACCGACGACGCGTTCCGCGGCGGCTGGTACCACACGGGCGATCTCGCAGTGATGCACGCCGACGGCTATTGCGAGGTCAAGGACCGCGCCAAGGACATCATCATCTCGGGCGGCGAGAACATCTCCTCGATCGAGGTCGAGGGCGCGCTCTACCGACATCCCGCCGTGCTCGAGGCGGCGGTCGTGGCCAAACCCGATCCGAAATGGGGCGAAAGCCCGCTCGCCTTCGTCACGCTCAAGGACGGCGCCGAAACCACGGCCGAGGAGCTGATCGCCCACTGCCGCGGCATCCTCGCCCACTTCAAATGCCCGAAGACCATCGTCTTCGCCGACCTGCCCAAGACCTCGACCGGCAAGATCCAAAAGCACGTGCTGCGCACCCAGGCGCGGGCCCTCTGATCCAGAGCGAGGGGACGTTGACGGTCGCAGGGTGAAGTCCTACTTTTCGAAGTAAGAATTCCGGAGCGAAGCCATGCGGATCACATCGAAAGGCCAGGTCACGATTCCGGTCGCGGTGCGCGAGCGGGCGGGACTGCTGCCGGGCACCGAGGTCGAGTTCGAATGCGACGGCGACACGGTCCGGATCGTCCGCTCGAAGGCGCCCAAGGGTGAGACTCGGGGCGAGCGCCTGGTTCGCCTCCTGCTCGGAAGCGGCAGCGGCAAGATGACGACCGATGAGATCATGGCCCTGACGCGCGGCGACTGGGAGGATCTGAACGAGGACATCAGGTGACGCCGGTGCTGGTCGACAGCAACGTCATCCTCGATCTCGTCGAGCATGATCCGCGCTGGCTCAGCTGGTCGGTGGCCGCCCTCGCACGGCTCGCCAATGAGACCGTTCTCGTGATCAATCCGATCATCTATGCCGAGGTCGCGATCGGTTTCGATGGCCCTGAGGACGTCGAGGCGGTGCTGCCTACCGACGGCTACCGCCGCGAGCCTCTTCCCTATGAGGCCGCCTTTGCCGCCGGCAAGGCGTTCCTCGCCTATCGCAGACGGGGCGGCGTCCGCCGCTCACCCCTGCCGGACTTCTACATCGGTGCGCATGCCGCGGTCTGCGGCTACCGACTGTTGACACGCGACGCCAGGCGCTATCGGAGCTATTTTCCGACCGTCGATCTGATCGCGCCGCGCGCGCAATGAACCGGACTGCGGCGGGCCGCGCCGGCAAGGGAGGCAAGGCAATGCAGGACTATCTGACGCCGGCGGCGAGTCTGCCGGCCGATGGGATGGTGGGCACGCTGGTCGGTCGGGCGTGGGTCCCGGGCACCGTGCCGGGACCCTCCCCGGTCGCGATCCGTGAGGATGCGGTGTACGATCTGAGTCGGGCCACACCGACCCTGAGCGAGCTGCTCAACGCCGATGATCCGGTGGCCGTCGCCCGGGCGCCCGGCGAGCGGCTCGGCGATCTCGCGGAGATCCTGGCGAACAGCGCCTGTGACCGGCGCGACCCGGCGCTGCCGCATTTCCTGGCGCCCGCTGACCTGCAGGCGATCAAGGCCTCTGGCGTCACCTTCGCGACCAGCCTGCTCGAGCGGGTGATCGAGGAGCAGGCGCGCGGCGATGCCGGCCGGGCCGAAGCTATCCGGCGCACGATCGCAGACGTGATCGGCACCGACCTTTCGAACATCCGACCGGGCTCGGACGCCGCCTTGCGCCTCAAGGACCACCTGATCGCCGAGCGCGCCTGGTCGCAGTATCTCGAGGTCGGGATCGGCAAGGACGCCGAGATCTTCACCAAATGCCCGCCCATGGCCGCGGTCGGCACCGGCAGCGAGATCGGGATCCGCGCCGATTCGTCCTGGAACAACCCCGAGCCCGAACTCGTGGTCGCGGTCAGCGCCCGTGGAGAAATCGTCGGCGCGACGCTCGGCAACGACGTCAACCTTCGAGACCTCGAAGGCCGGAGTGCCTTGCTGCTCGGCAAGGCCAAGGACAACAACGCGTCGGCGGCGATCGGGCCGTTCGTCCGCCTGCTCGACGACAGCTTCGGGCTCGAGCAGCTGCGCGCCGCGACGATCAGCCTCAGGGTCGGCGGCAAGGACGGTTTCGAGCTCGAGGGCGCGAGCTCGATGAGCCAGATCAGCCGCGACGTCACCGATCTGGTCGCGCAGACCCTGGGCGCCAACCACCAGTACCCGGATGGCCTGATGCTGTACTGCGGCACCATGTTCGCGCCGATCCAGGACCGCGACCGGCCGGGCGGCGGCTTCACCCACAAGGTCGGCGATGTCGTGCTGATCGCCTGTCCCGAGCTCGGCACGCTGGTCAACCGGGTCAGCCATTGCGACCAGATCGCGCCCTGGACCTTCGGCACCGGCGCCTTGCTGCGCAATCTGGCGGCGCGCGGTCTGCTGTAGCCCGCCGCTGACCATCGCCCTGTTCCTGAAGCAAACGCCGCTCCTGGTCTGGACCAAGGAGCGGCGTGATCATCGCGGCGCCACTTCAGGCCCGCCGCGGGCCAACCCGGTGCCGGTCAATGCACCCCGGCGTTGGCAGACTCAACATAGGTGCTACTGTTGCGGCCCAAGCGGGCGATCTCGTCCTTGATTCGGAGTTTCTCGCGCTTCAGGCGCGTCAGGACCGACTGATCCGGGAGCGGTCGATGCAGCTCGTCATCGATCTCCTGCTCCAGATGGGCATGCTTGCTGCGGAGGCTCTCCACGTAGTCGTGCATGGACATCCTTAGCCATCCTCCGGCTGAGTTCCCCTGATGCTATGATAGTAGAGTTCCGGCTGCCGCGGCGCCAGTGAAATTCCGATAAATCTTTCATTGATACCGGAAAAGCGTGGCATTTTCATGACATTAGAGAGATGCTGCGGCCGCTCGGGCGCGGGCTCAGGTCTCGAGCCAGGCGAGGCTCGCTGCGACCTCGGCCGGAGCGGCCTCCGGAAAACCATTCGTCAGCAGCGCCCGCAAGGCGTGGCGATCGCGACCGTCGAACGACCAGCAGACGCGCAGATTGGCGCCGGCCAGGGCGACGCCCGGCGGCGCGCTCGCCGGCAGCCCGGCCACCGCCCGGCTCAGGCCCAGCTGGGTGAGGTGCTCGCCGGCGACCTCCAGGGCCAGCGCCTGCTCGCGGATCGCCGAGGCGAGCCCGGGCCAGAGCTCGACGGCGCTGCCGGGCTCGGGATCGGCGAGCCGGGCCTTGAGCCGGCGGCGCAGCGCCCGGAGCGGCCGCACGACCTCGGACTGCCAGCTCGCCACGACCTCGCCGGCGCAGGCCAGCAGCGCCCGGTCGAGGCGGCCGCCGAGGCTCGCCTGCCAGCAGCAGAGCAGCACCAGATTGACGTCCAGACCGTGCCGGCGCTGGAGCTCGAGGCAGGCGGCCTCGACCCCCGGGCGCCGGTACAGCTCGACCGAGTAGTCCCAGAACGGGTTGGCCGGCCAGTCCATCCAAAAGCTCAGAGCGCCAGCGTCAGGGCGGCCGCGCCGAGCAGGCCCGGATCGCTGCGCGTGATCAGATAGGTCGGGATCGGCTCGAGAAAGTAGGCCAGCCGGCCCTTGGCGACGAAGCCGGCGCGGAAGCCCGCCTCGTCGAACAGCGTGCCGAGCCGCTTTACGAGGCCGCCGCCGATGTAGATGCCGCCGCGCGCGCCAAGAGTGAGCGCGAGATCGCCCGCCGCCGCCCCGAGCAGCGTCGAGAACCGTTCCAGCGCCGCGCGGCAGAAGCGGCAACCGCCGGTCCGGGCGCGCTCGACGACCTCGTGCGGATCGTCGATGGCAAGGGTCTCGCCCTCGACCGCGGCCAGCGCCACGGCCAGATTGACCAGACCCGGCCCCGACAGCACACGCTCGTTGGACACCTGCCCGAAGCGCTTGTGGAGCTGCGCCAGGACCGCCGCCTCGACCTCGTCGTGGGCGGCGAAGGACACGTGGCCGCCCTCGCCGGGGAGCGGTTGCCAGCGATCGCCGACCGGGACCAGGCCGCCGACGCCTAAGCCGGTGCCCGGACCGATGATGCCGACCACCTGCCCCGGCACCGGCGCGCCACCGCCGATCTGGCGGCGGTCGTCGGCGGTCAGCCAGGGCACCGCCAGCGCCTGCGCGGTGAAGTCGTTGATCACCTCGAGGCGCTCGAGCTCCAGGGCGGCCTGGCTGTCCCGGATCGAGAACGCCCAGTGCGAGTTGGTCAGCGCGACCCAGTCGGACGTCACCGGCGTCGCGACCGCGAACACCGCATCCTGCACCAACCGCCCCGCGAGATAGGCGCGCGCTGCCTCGACCGGGCCCGGATAGTCGGCGACCGTCAGCTTCCGCACCGCGGTCGGCCGGCCGTCGGCGCCGGTCAGGGCGAAGCGGGCGTTGGTGCCGCCGATGTCGGCGATCAGGCGAGCGGTCGCGATCGCAGGGCCCCCCTTCTACTCGTCGCCGAAAGCGATGCCGAGGCCACGCGCCGTGTGGACCAGGGCGTCGTCGGTATCGACCGCCTGATACTGGGCGCAGGCCTCGGCGATGGCAACGTCGACCACGCGCCGGTTCTGCCAGGCAACCATCCGATCGAACCGGCCAGCTGCCACCAGATCGACTGCGTAGACCCCGAACGCCGAGGCGAGCACGCGATCGAGCGGGGTCGGCGAACCGCCCCGCTGGACGTGGCCGAGGACCGTGACCCGGGTCTCGGCCTGGGTGCGCAGACCGATCTCGTGGGCAATCATCGCGCCGACCCCGCCGTAGCGCGACTGGCCGTGGGCGTCTTTGTACTTGATCGTCTCGCCGGCCGGCCCGCGGGTCGATTCCGCGACCACGACGATGCTGAAGTTGCGGCCGCGCCGGCGGCGCTCCTCGATCTTGGCGCACACCGCCTCGAGCGTGTAGGCGATCTCGGGGATCAGGATCACGTCGGCGCCGCCGGCGATGCCCGCCGCCAGCGCGATGTGGCCGGCGTCGCGGCCCATCACCTCGAGCACCATGACGCGCGAGTGGCTGGCGGCGGTGACGTGCAGGCGATCGACCGCCTCGGTCGCGACCTCGACCGCCGAGCTGAAGCCGACCGCGCTCTCGGTGTGGCCGAGATCGTTGTCGATGGTCTTGGGGATGCCGATCAGGCGCCAGTCGCCCTGCTCCGCGAGGCGGCGCAGGATCGCGAGGCTGCCGTCGCCGCCGATCCCGATCAGAGCCCCGAGACCGAGCTCGTGATAGCCGGCGACGATCTCGTCCGAGCGATCGACCGTGCCGCCCCCCGGCGCCGGATAGGCGAACGGATCGCCCCGGTTGGTGGTCCCGAGCACAGTGCCGCCGAGATGCAGGATCCCGGCCGTGTTGTCGGGGGTCAGCTCGACCGCGTCGACCGGGCGCTTGAGCAGGCCGTGGGTGGCCTGGCGAACCCCCAGAACCTGCCAGCCGTGACCGAGCACCGCCCGCTTGACCACCGCCCGGATCACGGCGTTCAAGCCGGCGCAGTCGCCGCCGCTCGTCAACAGCCCGACGCGCATCGGACCTCCTGGATCACGTCACTCCGCCGTGGCGAGCGCTCGAGAATTCTGGCGCGTCGACCGCTCGTCTGTTACTATACGTAACGCTCGCCGAGCACAATCAGAGCCGAAGTGTCGCCGAACTTGCGCCAGGTCACCATGACCGATTCCTTGCAGTTGCCGGAAATCGAGCTACGGTTGGCCGAGCTGCGGGCAGCGCATCGGGGCCTGGACGAGCGGATCAACGAGCTGGTCCGGGACGGTTACCGCAATCAGCTCGAGCTGCAGCGCCTGAAGAAGCAGAAGCTGGCGCTGCGCGATCGGATCATGCGTCTCGAGAGCGATCGCCTGCCCGACATCATCGCCTGAGGGCGGCGGCACCGTCACCCGCGCCGCGCGCGGTTGCGCTTGTGCTCGTACATCGCCAGATCGGCGGCCGCGAGCGCGGCCTGCGCATCCTGCCGGGCCGGCAGGCGGTAGGTGCCGTAGGCGACGCTGAGCGGAATCGTGTCCCCCTCCCAACGGAACACGCTGCCGGCGATCGCCTCGGCCAGGCAGCGCGCCTTGTGCAAGGTCACCGCCGGGTCCGCGCGCGCCAGCAGGACACCGAACTCGTCGCCGCCCAGGCGCCCGACGACGTCGGAGCGGCGGGTGTTCGCGGTCAGCACCCCGGCGACGTGGATCAGGGCCGCGTCGCCGGCGCCATGACCGATCCGGTCGTTGATCGCCTTCAGACCGTCGACGTCGAAATACAACAGGCCATAGGGCGTGCCATAGCGCTCGACGTGGCCGATGGTCCGGGCGAGATCGCGCAGGAAGGCCCGCCGATTGCGGATCGGCACGAGCGCATCCTCGTCCGCGAGGCGCTCGAGCTCGGCGACCCGGCTCTGCATGTCGGCGAGCTGCCGGCGCAGGCCGACGGTCTCCTCGATCAGCCGGCCCAGCGCCGAGCGCACGCCCGGGGTGAGCTCCCGCTCGGGCAGGCCCAGGAGGCCGACCGCATCCTCGGTCGGCGGCCCCGTGCCCGATGGCGCCGGGGCGCTGGCGCGGACCTTGCCGCCCAGTGCCCGCAGCCGGGCGAGCAGCTCCGTGTCGCGGATCTTCATCCGCCGTGCCGGCGGTGCCGGGTGACCTCGATCGACTGCGCCATGGTTGCGACCAGAGTCCGAGCCCGCTCGAAAGTGATCGGAATTCGAAGCGGACGCAAATCCGGATTTGCGGCCGGCCCCGGCCGGGTCGACCCTGCGGGTCAGACCAGGCGCGTCAGGCGGGTGACGTGGCCGAGCTTGCGCCCGGCGCGGATCTCGTGCTTGCCGTAGAGATGCAGGCGGGCGCCCGGCTCCGCCAGCAGCTCGGGCCAGCCCTCGACCGCGGAGCCCAGCAGATTGTCCATGACCGCATCGGCAAACCGCCCGGGATCGATCAGCGGCAGCCCGCAGATCGCGCGCACCAGCAGCTCGAACTGGCTGACCGCGCAGGCGTCGATGGTCCAGTGGCCGGAATTGTGCGGCCGCGGCGCCAGCTCGTTGACCAAGAGCCGCCGGTCGCGGGTGACGAACATCTCGACCGCGAGCAGGCCCGTCACCTCGAGCTCGCGGGCAATCCGGGCCGCCAGCGCCCGGGCCTCGTCGGCCAGCGCCGCCGGCAGCGCCGCCGGGGCGATGGTCCGCGCCAGGACGTGGCGCTCGTGCCGGTTCTCGACCGGCGGGTAGCCGGCCTCGCTGCCGTCCTGGCCGCGCGCGGTGATCACCGAGATCTCGCAGGCGAACTCGATCCGCGCCTCGGCCACCGCCGGCGCGCCGCCGAAGCGCGTCCAGGCGGCGGCGGGATCGTCGCCAGGGGCGAGGGCGAGCTGACCCTTGCCGTCGTAGCCGAAGCGCGCGGTCTTGAGGACGATCGGCCCGTCCAGCGCAGCCTGCGCCGCGCCCAGCTCCTCAGCGTCCACCACCGCGCGCCAGGGCGCGGTCGCGACCCCGATCCGGTCGAGAAAGCCCTTCTCGAGGCGGCGATCCTGACAGATCGCGAGCACCGCCGGTGATGGGTGCACCGGCACCCGCTCGGCGAGCCTGGCCAGCGGCTCGACCGGCAGGTTCTCGAACTCGATCGTGACCACGTCGACCGCTTGGCCGAACCGCTCGAGCGCGTCCTGGTCGTCATAGGCAGCGACGGTCACCCGGTTGGTGACCTGCGCCGCCGGGCTGTCCGCCTCGGGCGTGAACACGTGGCAGCGATAGCCGAGGCGCGCCGCCGCCAGCGCCGCCATGCGGCCGAGCTGGCCGCCGCCGACCACGCCGATCCAGGCGCCGGGCGACAGCCTCATGTGTCGCCGCCCCCGGCCTCGGGATCGCCCGGCCGCTCGGCCACCGCCGTGGTCTGGCGGGCGCGCCACGCGGCCAGCGCGGCGGCCAGGCGCTCGTCCTGCAGCGCCAGGATCGCGGCCGCCAGCAGGGCCGCGTTGACCGCCCCGGCGCGGCCGATCGCGAGCGTGCCGACCGGCACGCCCGCGGGCATCTGGACGATCGAGAGCAGGCTGTCGAGGCCTTGCAGCGCCTGGCTCTGGATCGGTACGCCGAGCACCGGCAAGGGCGTCATCGAGGCGACCATGCCCGGCAGATGGGCGGCGCCGCCGGCGCCCGCGATGATCACCTGGAGGCCGCGCGCGCGGGCGCCGGTGGCGTAGGCG
The DNA here is from genome assembly GCA_963757395.1 of uncultured Alphaproteobacteria bacterium. GTDB lineage: Bacteria > Pseudomonadota > Alphaproteobacteria > Geminicoccales > Geminicoccaceae > DATAOG01. The sequence goes on along the minus strand of CAVWRK010000009.1, from coordinate 378,717 downwards.
ACCAGACGCTCGGGCGTGCGGTGGGCGGACACGATCCGGTCGTCGTGGGCGACGCCGAGCTCGTCCAGCACCCGGGCGGCGTGCCCGAGGGTCGACCAGTCCGACTGGCTGCCCATGATCAGGCCGACCCGGGCGGGCGCAGGCGCGGTCATCTCATTCCGGCTCGCGGGCGCCGACCGCCGGGAGCGCGCGCGCGGTCTCGAGCGCCGCCCGGTTGGCCTGCTTGATCGCCTCGAACACCTCCTCGCGCAGGACCGTCGCCTCGGGCGGGAAGGTGAACCCGAGCTTGACCGTCCTGCCGCGCACCTCGACCACGCGGATCTCGATCGAGTGGTTGACGATCACCGCCTCGCCCGGCTTGCGGATCAGATAGAGCATCGGTGGTCTCCCGCGGCCTGCGGCCGTCCGCCGGCGGGCGGCACGGCGGCGAACCTAGGTGCCGCTGCTTAAGGGGTTGTTAACCCCGCAAACTCTAGCCTGCAACGATTCGCGGTGGCGGTGCGGCCGGCTCAACCGCCGCCAGCGCCCGCGACCGCCAGCGAAAGTCGTCGGATGCCGCTCACCCAAGCGCCCCTGTTCGAGCTGATGTCGGCGCGCCTCGCCTGGCTCAGCCAGCGCCAGGTGGTCCTCGGCCAGAACCTGGCCAATGCCGACACCCCGAGCTACCGGCCGCGCGATCTGCGCCCGGCGGACTTCGCCCGCCTGGCAAAGGACGGGACGACGCAGGCCGGCCGCGTGGAGATGACCCGCACCGATCCGGCCCATCTCGGGGGCGGGCCGAGCGTCCGGATCGGCCTGGCCAGCCACCCGGCGGACCACGTCTACGAGACCGCGCCCAACGGCAATGCCGTGGTCCTCGAGGAGCAGATGGCCAAGGCCAGCCAGACCGCGCTCGACTACCAGCTGACCAGCAATCTCTACCGCAAGTATCTCGGCATGATGCGGATCGCCTTGGGCAGCCAGCCCTAGCGGCCGACCAGGAGGATCGAGATGGATCTCACCCAGGCGATCGAGGTCGCGGCCGCCGGCATGAAGGTGCAGGGCGTGCGCATGCGGATGCTGGCGCAGAACCTGGCCAACGCCGAGTTCGACCGCGAGCGTGCCGGGCGGCGAGCCCTATCGCCGCCAGACCGTGACCTTCGAGAACGTGCTCGATCGCGAGCTCGGGGTCGAGGTGGTCCGGGTCGCGCGCACCGGCGTCGACGGCTCGCCGTTTCCGCTCCGCCACGACCCCGGCCACCCGGCGGCCAACGCCGATGGCTACGTGCTGATGCCGAACGTCAACCCGCTGCTCGAGATGATGGATCTGCGCGAGGCCCAGCGGTCGTTCGAGGCCAATCTCAACGCCATGACGCTCGCCCGCACGATGATTCAGCGGACGCTCGACCTGCTGCGCTGACCCCCCTCGCCCCGTCCGCGCGCGCTCGCGCGTCGCCAAGGAGCCCGCCCGTGGCCGATCCGACCGCCAGCCTCCGCCCCGCCCCGGCGGGCTTCGCCCAGGCGTCCGCTCCGGCGCCGCGTCCGGGAGCCGGCGGCGCGCCGCCGGCGACCAGCTTCGGCAGCCTGCTCGAGCAGGTCATGACCGATGCGGTCGACGCCGGGCGCAAGAGCGAGGCGCAGGCGATCCAGGGCGTCGCCGGCGGCGCCAACCTCCAGGAGGTGGTCGAGGCGGTCAACGCCGCCGAGATCACGCTCCAGACCGTGGTGGCGGTGCGCGACCGGATCATCACCGCCTATCAGGAAATCATGCGCATGCCGATGTGAGGGGCGCGGCCGCCAGATCGCGCCCGACGCCAAGCCCGGCCGCCGCCACGTGACCCCGGAGCAGGTCCTCGACGTCGCCCGCGAGGCGATCCTCGTCCTGATCAAGCTCGGCGCGCCGATCATGGGCGTGGCGCTGGTGGTCGGCGTGCTGGTCGCCCTGCTCCAGGCGCTGACGCAGATGCAGGAGATGACCCTGTCCTTCGTGCCCAAGATCCTGGCGATCTTCCTGACCATCGTGCTGACCCTGCCGTTCATGATCCAGACCCTGGTCGGCTTCGGCGAGGATCTGTTCCGGCGGATCGCCGGAATCGGCTGACGCCGGTCGCCCGCTGGGACCGGTGATGGTATCCGAGCTGATCCCCGGCGACCTGTTCGCGTTTCTGCTGATCTTCCTGCGTGCCGGCAGCGCGCTGATGATCATGCCGGGGTTCGCCGAGGCCTATGTCGGCGCCCGTATCCGCCTGCTGCTCGCGCTGGCGGTGAGCGTCGTGCTGGCCGGCCCTCTGGCGCCGAGCCTGCCGCCCCTGCCGGCGGAGCCGCTCGAGCTCGCGCGGCTGATCGCGGGCGAGGTGCTGATCGGCCTGTTCCTCGGCGCGACCGCGCGCGTGGCCTTCGCCGCGCTGCACGTCGCCGGTACCACGATCGCCTTCCAGTCCGGCCTGGCCGCGGCGGCGATCTTCGACCCCAACGAGGCCACCCAGGGCACGCTGCCGGGCAACTTCCTGACCACCACGGCGCTGGTCCTGCTGTTCGTCACCGACGGCCATCACATGCTGCTGCAGGCGCTCGCCGCGAGCTATGCCCGCCTGCCGGCCGGCATGGCGCCGCCGCTCGGCGACATGGCGGACCTGTTGACCCGGCTGCTCGGTCAGGCCTTCGCGCTCGGCGTCCGGATCGCGGCGCCGCTGCTGCTGGTCAGCCTGCTGATGTATCTCGGCATGGGCGTCCTCAATCGGTTGATGCCCACCTTTCAGGTGTTCTTCATCGCCCTGCCGCTCCAGATCCTGCTCGCGTTCGCGACCATCATGCTGTCGTTCACGACCGGCCTGCTGGCGTTCTTCGGCCTGTTCGAGGACGTCCTGGGCAGCGGCCTGCCGGGCGGCTGAGCGCCGATGGCGGAAGACCAGGATCAAGGCCAGAAGACCGAGGAGCCGAGCCAGCGGCGCCTCGACGAGGCCCGGACCAAGGGCCAGGTCGCGAGCTCGCGCGAGGTCAATCACACGCTGATGCTCGGCGCCGGCGCCCTCCTGGTCGGGATCCTGGCCCCGAGCGTCGCCGGCGATCTCGGCGCGGCGCTCCGCCGGTTGCTCGAACGGCCGCAGGAGATCGGGCTCGGGCCCGCCGAGCTCCAGCGGGTCGCGGCGACGCTGCTCGGCGAGGTCGGCGGCGCGCTGATGCTCGGCGCGCTGCTGCTGGTCGGCGCCGCCCTCGCCAGCGGCCTGATCCAGAACGGGCTGATCATCAGCGCCGAGCCGCTGGTCCCCAAGCTCGAGCGGGTGTCGCCGATGGCCGGCGCCAAGCGCCTGTTCTCGCTCCGCTCGTTGATCGAGTTCGGCAAAGGGGTGGTCAAGATCGCCGTGGTCGGCGCCGCCGGCGTCGCCCTGCTCTGGCCGGCCGCACCCCGGATCCTGACCGCCGCCGGCCTCGACGCCGCCGCGCTGCTCGGCCTGCTCCGCGACCTGGCACTCCGCCTGCTGGCCGGAATCGCCCTGCTGGTCGGGCTGATCGCCCTGTTCGACGTCCTCTATCAGCGCTTCGAGCATCGCAAGCAGCTGCGCATGTCGCGCCGCGACCTCCAGGACGAGTTCAAGCAGACCGAGGGCGATCCGTTCATCAAGGCACGGCTGCGCAACCTGCGCATGGAGCGGGCGCGCCGGCGGATGATGGCCGAGGTGCCGAAGGCGACCGTGGTCGTGACCAACCCGACCCATGTCGCGGTCGCGCTGCGCTACGACGGCGACGCCATGGCGGCGCCCAAGGTCGTCGCCAAGGGGCTCGGCTCGCTCGCCGAGCGCATCCGCACGGTCGCCCGCGCCCATGCCGTGCCGGTGATCCAGAACCCGCCGCTGGCGCGGGCGCTGCACGCCGGCGTCGAGCTCGGCGCCGAGGTGCCGCCGGCCCACTATCGCGCGGTCGCCGAGGTGATCGGCTACGTGCTGCGCCTGCGGGCCGGTCATCAGCAGGCCTGAGATCCCTACCCGAGTACGTTGCCGGGCGGCGACCGCGCCGGGGCAACGGTTCATTCATCGCGCTTCCCTACCCTCCGGACCAACCAAACGCCTCAGGTCCAACCACCAGAATTCAGGTAGGGAGTGGGAATCCGTGAAAAGTGCCATCAAGGCATTGGCCGTGCTGGGCGGACTGCTCGGCATGACCCCGGCGGCCGCGGCCACCGCCCCGCAGCTGTTCGGCACCGTCGAGTTCCGGGTCGACTCGCTGGCCGCCTTGCCGCAGTGGCAGCACGTGCTGCGCCAGATCGCCCGCGAGCGCCGGCTCTATCGGGCCTGCGCCGACGCCACCGACGCCTGCCCGACCCGCAGCGCGATCGCCTGGCAGGCCCTGCTCAAGAGCGAGGTCGGCCACCCGCGGTTCGAGCAGATCCAGGCGATCAACCAGTTCCTCAACCAGTGGCAGTACAAGACCGACAAGCAGAACTACGGTCAGCGCGACTACTGGGCGACCCCGCTCGAGTTCCTCAGCCGCTCGGGCGACTGCGAGGACTATGCGATCGCCAAGTACGTCAGCCTGCGCCAGCTCGGCTTCGGCGCCGAGGATCTGCGCCTGGTGGTGCTGCGTGATGCCGTCCGCGACCTGCCGCACGCGGTGCTCGCGGTCTATCTCGACGACGAGGTCTACATCCTCGACAATCTCACCACGGCGGTGCTGCCGCAGGAGCAGGTGAGCCAGTACATCCCCTACTACTCGGTCAACGAGACGACGCGGTGGGCCCACGTCGCGCCGGCCGATACCCTGGTCTCGTCGACCTCGGCCGGAGTGTCCTCGCCGGGCGTCGGCAAGCGCTGACCCGCCGGGAGCTCCAAGCGGAACCTGGACTAACGTTCGCGCAGGGCCCGTTCCTTGGCCTTCAGGATCGGCTTCAGGAGGTAGTCCATGACCGTCTTCTGACCGGTCAGGATATCGATCTGAGCGGTCATCCCGGGGGTGATCGGCAAGGGCTCGCCCGCCTTCTCGAGGGCGTTGTCGTGGGTGCGCACGCGGACCCGGTAGAAGCTCTCGCCGCGCTCGTCGGTGATCGTGTCCGCGCTGATGTCCTCGACCACGCCCTTGAGGCCGCCATAGATCGAGAAGTCGTAGGCGGTTACCTTGACCAGCGCCGACTGACCCGGGTGCAGGAAGCCGATGTCGGCCGGCCGGACCTTGGCCTCGATCAGCAGGCTGTCGTCGAGCGGCACGATCTCGACCAGGTTCTGGCCCGGCTGGATGACGCCGCCGACCGTGGTGACCAGCAGGCGCTTGATCGTGCCGCGCACGGGCGAACGGACGTCGGTGCGCTTGACCCGATCGGCGGCAGCGGTGATCACCTCGGCGAGCGCGGTTGCCTGGGGTTGGTCGGTGGCGAGCTCGCGCTGCGCCTCGGAGCGGAAGTTGAGCTGGCGTTCCTCGATCCGCCGATGGGACTCGCGCACCGCCGCCTCGACCCGCGGCACCGACAGCCGCGCCGCGTCCAGCTCGCCGGTCAGATCGTTGATCTGGCGCTGGAGGCGCAGGTAGTCGATCTTGGAGATCACCCGGTTCGCGGCCAGGGGCGCGGTGATGTCGAGCTCCTGCTGCGCCAGCGCGTGTGAGCGGGTGAGCTGGTCGATGCGGGTCCTGAGCTCGGTCAGCTCCTGCTCGCGCTGCTCCGCCTGGCTGCGCAGGATCGCCAGCTCCGACTGCAGGTCCGCCTGGCGCGCGTCGTAGAGCGCGCGCTCGTTGGTCGCGACCTCCGGCGCGTCCGCCAGAACCTCCGGCGGAAACGCGATCGGCGTCTGGTCGACCTCGGCCCGGAGCCGGGCGAGCGCGCCGACCAGGGCGAGGTAGCGCTTGTGATTCTCGCGAAGATCGCTCGCTGCGCGCACATTGTCGATCCGCAGCAGCACCTGTCCCTGGTCGACGACATTGCCTTCGTGCACGTCGATCGCGGCGACGATGCCACCTTCGAGGTTTTGCACCACCTGCACCTGGCTGGACGGGATCACCTTGCCCTCGCCCCGCGTGACCTCGTCGAGCTTGGCCCAGCTCGCCCAGGTGAAAAACAGGACGAAGAAGGCGACGATGATCAGCAACAGCAGATGGGTGAAGCCGCGTGGCCCCATCAGCTTGGCGCCGGCCCGGCCGACAATGAAATCGGCGTCGGCCTTGCGCAGCCGGGGTCGAACGCGGGTCGAGACCACGGTCTTGCTCGGGCGCAGCGCGACCTCCCGGCTCGCCATGGCCGCCTCCGTCAGGTCTGCGCCCGGATCCGCCCGGCGGCGAGCGCCTTGAGCACGCCGTCGCGCGGACCGTCGGCGACCACCCGGCCGCCATCGAGCACGATCAGCCGCTCGACCAGCGAGAGCACCGATGCCCGATGGGTCACCAGCACCAGGCTCTTGCCGGCCAGGACCTCGCCGAGGCGCTGCTTGAACCGGTTCTCGGCGCCGTTGTCCATGGCGCTGGTCGGCTCGTCGAGGACCAGGATCGGCGGGTCGAGGAGCAGCGCCCGGGCGATCGCGACCGCCTGGCGCTGGCCTCCGGACAGGCTCTCGCCGCGCTCGCCGACGGGGAGGTCGAAGCCCTGCGGGTGGCGGCCGACGAAGTCCTCGACGCCGGCGATCTGCGCCGCCCGCAGCACCGCCTGATCGTCGGCGAACGGCGCGCCGAGCGCGATGTTGTCGCGCACGCTGCCATGGAACAGGAACACGTCCTGCAGCACGCAGCCGATGTTGCGGCGCAGGTCCGCGGGATCGATCTGCCGGAGATCGGTGCCGTCGATCAGCACGGCGCCCTGGTCGGGCTCGTACAGCCCGAGCACCAGCTTCTCGATGGTCGTCTTGCCAGAGCCGATCCGGCCGATCAGGCCGACCCGCTCGCCGGGCTTGATCACGAACGAGACGCCGTCGAGGGCCGGGAACTTCTGGCCCGGATAATTGAACGTGACGTTCTTGAACTCGATCTCGCCGCGCAGCTCGGGCCGGTGCAGGAAGCGGGCCTGGCGCGGCCGCTCGACCGGCAGCGCCATGACCTGGTTGAGAGCGTCGTAGGCCGCCCGGGCCTGATGGTAGCGGGTCAGGATGCCGGCGACCTGCGCGAGCGGCGCCATACCGCGGCCGGTGATGATGGTGCAGGCGACCAGCGCGCCGACCGTCATCAGGCCCTCGCCGATGCGATAGACCCCGAACATGACCACACCGACCGTGACCAGATTCTGCGCGAACGCCGAGAAATTGACGCCGAACGCCGACAGGAAGCGGGCGCGCGTCGCCGAGCGGGCGGTGGCGCTCACAAACTGCTCCCAGTTGCGCTGCATGCGGCCCTCGGCGCCGATGCTCTTGATCGTCTCCAGGCCGCTGATGCTCTCGACCAGCACGCCATGCTTCTGGGCCGCCTCCTTGAAGGTCTTGCGGACCACGTGGTTGAGCGGCACCTGCAGGCACAAGCCCACCCCGATCACCAGCGGCACCGCGACCGCCGGCACGATCGCGATCGGGCCGCCGAGCCACCACACGATCAAGATGAAGAACAGCACGAACGGCAGATCGACCAGGGTCACGAGGCTGGCCGAGGTGAAGAAGTCGCGCAGGCTCTCGAACTCGCGCAGATTGTTGGCGAAGGCGCCCGCTGACGCCGGCCGCGCCGCCATGCGGATGCCCAGCACCTGCTCGAAGATCCGGCTGGCCAGCTTGACGTCGGCCATCTTGCCGGCACTGTCGACGAAGTAGCCGCGCAGGTTGCGCAAAAGGAAATCGAACAGGAACACGGTCAGCGCGCCCGCGGCCAGCACCCAGAGGGTCTCGAGCGCGTTGTTGGGGACCACCCGGTCGTAGACGTTCATGATGAACAGCGGGCTCGCGAGCGCGAACATGTTGATCAACACCGCCGCCAGCATGACCTCGGCATAGATCGGCCAGGCCTGCGCCAGCGTGCCCCAGAACCAGCTGCCGACGTGGGGGCTCTCGACCTGCTCGGCGCGCCGATCGAAGCGCACCTCCGGCCGCGCGAACAACGCATAGCCGGTGTAGCGCCCGGCCAGCTCGGCGAGCGGCAGCTCGACCGCGCCGCGACCGGTTTCCGGGATCAGGACCCGGGCCCGTTCGCCAGCCAGCAGCTCGACCAGCAGGCAGGCGCCACGCCCCTCCAAAAGCAGGACGCAGGGCAAGGTGAAGTCGCTGATCTGAGCCAGCGCGCGGCGCACCAGACGGGCGCTGAGACCGGCGCGTTCGGCGGCCCGGATCGCCAGATCCGGGGTCAGACGGCCCTCCTCGAGGGGCAGGCCCGCCTTGAGCACCTCGGCCGAGGTCGGCCGCTCGAGCAACTGGGTGAGTGCGACCAGGCAGGTCAACAGGGGATCGTCGAACGTCGCCGCCTTGGGCGCGACGTTCCAGCCGGGCGCGCGGGCCGGGACGCCGTCCGCCGACGACTCGTCGGTCGGGGCCGGCCGCGGCGTGTCCAAGGGCGACGGCAGCGCCGGACCGGTGGCGGGCTGACTGCCCGGCAATCCGCCGGACGGCGGCGCGCCGAGCGCTTCGTCCGTCGAGAGCGGCACGGGTCGCTGGCCGGCGAGCGCAGCCGATGGCTCGGGAACCGCCAGATCACCGGACCCCCGTCGGATCGCCTGCGCCACGTCACTCGAGTCCTTCGCGGCCACGCCACTCATGGATCATTCAATGCGCATACATCGGTTGACCGATCTACTTCCGAGCGAACCGGATCGTGCGCGCGCCGGCGCGCACCGCGTTGCAGTACACAATGCGGCCGCCGCAGACAATGGCATGGCGGCATCCCGACGACCAGCCCCGACCGGAGACGCCGAGACCTTTGCCCGCTCGAGTCACATGGCCTTTGTGGAAAACCAATGGCCCGGCCACCGCCCGCTGCCAAGGCGGCGCCAAGGATCGAGGCCCGATCACAGCCTAGGCAATTGACGCAATCCGAGGCAAGATCTATCAAGCTTAACAATAACCCAATCAACCTGCGGCTTTGTGGGGTCCTCCTTCAAACCAGGTGGGTCAGCAGAATGCGAATCAGTGGGAGCGTCTCATTGTCGATCATCGTACGCGTCCTGAGCGCCGCCGTGGTGCCGCTCGTCTCACTGACGGCGATCGGCGTTGCTGGCGCCGCCTCGCTCGAGGACAGCGTGCGGGCGACCCTCGCGACCAACCCCGACGTCGGTGTGGTGGCGGCGGATCGGGAGGCGATTGACCAGGAGCTGCGGCAGGCACGCGCCGGATATCTGCCGTCGATCGACCTGCGCGGCGCAGCCGGACCCGAGTACACCAACAGCCCGGGAACCCGCAACCGCTCGACCCGCCCGCAGAATGGCGATGCCTCGACCACGCTGATGCGCTACGAGTTCCAGATCACCCTGTCGCAGATGCTGTTCGACGGCTTCGCGACCCAGAGCGAGGTCGCAAAGCAGACGTCGCGGGTCGATTCCGCGGCGCACCGGGTTCAGGAAGCCGCCGAGTTCGTCGCCCTGGATGCGGTCGAGGCTCACCTCGACATCCTGCGCAACCAGGTGCTGGTCGAGTTGGCGCGCGAGAACCTTGCCGAGCACCAGCGCCTCGGCGCCAAGGTCCGGCAACTCGAGGCCCAGGGTGCCAGCTCGGTCGCCGACATCGATCAGAGCAATGCCCGGGTCGCCGCCGCACAGACGGCGGTCGCGACCGCGGTTGGTAATCTGCGCGACGCCGAGGCCCGCTACATCAGCGTGGTCGGAATGCCGGCGGCGAACCTCGAGACTCCGGTGGTGCCGGTCGCGGCCCTGCCCGAGAGCCAGGAAGCCGCTGCCGCCAAGGCGGCCGTCGACAACCCGACGGTCCAGATCGCGAACGCCGACATCGACGTCGCCAAGGCCGAGCTCAACGGCTCGCGTTCCGGCTACTATCCGCGGCTCGATCTGCAGCTTGGCGCCGCCGCCAACGACAACCTCGATGGTGTCCGCGGCGGCGACGTCGACGCCCAGGCTCTGCTCGTGCTCCGTTACAACCTGTTTCGCGGCGGCGCCGACATCGCCCGCGAGCGCGAGGCCTTCTCGCGGGTCAGTGAAGCGCGCCAAAAGTTGGCTCAGGCCCAACGCGACGCCGAGAAGGAGGCCAGGATCGCGGACAACGCCCTGACCACGGCGCAGGCTCGGATCGAATTGCTGCGGGCGGCGGTCGAGGCGCAGCGCGCGACCCGCGACGTCTATGCGCAGCAGTTCGATCTCGGTCAGCGCAGTCTGCTCGACCTCCTGGATGCGGAGAACGAGCTGTTCGTGGCCCGCACCAACCTCACCACGGCGCAGTTCACCGAGATGTTCGGCGTCTATCGCGTGCTGGCCGTGACCGGCGATCTGCTGATCACCCTCAACATCGATCGACCCAAGCAGTCAATCGACATCTACCGCGAGCGTACGGAGCCGGTTCACGAGACGGTGCCGGCGACCGACGGCAAAGCCGGCTGAGCGGCGCGCGGACGGCAAGCCATCCCGGGCCAACCGGAAGACGAACCAAAGACGCAAAGCGTCGGCGTCCGTTCGCCGTCGCGGTAGGGCCCCATGTCCGGTTCGGCCCGCCGGGCCTAGCCAGACAATCTGATTCCTAGCCAGCCATGACCCGCGACGTTAACGATCAGTTAACCAATGCATGGTTAATTCTCCACGATGCGATCGGACGAGCACGAGACCGAGCCCGAGGGGGCGCCCAGCGCCCGGCGGCCGGTCGTGCCGGTCGTGCCGGTCGGGCGAGCCGTGCAGGCCGTCGCGCCGCCGGCAAGATCCGGAACCGATGGCCCGCGTCGACGTTGCATCCCGGTAACGGCCCGACCAGAAAACGTTGGCAGAACGGGATGGGGTAGCATCGGACGCTCAACCTCTCGGCGCGCGGGCGTGGCTCAAATGCACCACTCGTGAAGCGACTAGGGGAGGTTTTTAATCTAAAATCTGAGAAACTGCTAACATCCTCTGTGGCAAGCAGATTTCTATTCCCGAGAGATCGCGCTTTCCCGATGTCAGGCGATTTGTTATGGTCGCGGAACACTGGTAAAGAGCGCTGGGTGTGCCTTGGAATTTACAATCGCGGGGTGCGATCGACGATCGGTCGCCCCCTGGGGATCGGTGGGCGGAGCGAGGGTGGCGAGCCCCTGCAATATCTGTGTCCTTACGGCCACAGCCCAACGCCGACCTGGGCGCGCTAATCCTTCGGCTTCGGAGGGCGGGTGGTGGTCAAGACCGCATTGCACCATGATCGGGCGTAGGCTGCGTGGCGGCCTCCTGGGCGGCGCCCTCGTGATGGCGGTCGCGGCCGTCCCCGAGTTGTTGCTGGCGACCCTGGCGCCTTCGGAAGACAACATCAGCTACGGCCTCGACAACGAGCTGTCGCAGCTCGCCGACGTGCGCGAGCAGCTGGTTCGGCGGCATGCCCTGCAACAGGCCCTGGAGCAGCGCGCGGACAGTCTGGCGCGCGAGATCGATACCTTGCAGGAGCGTCGCGAGCAAACCTGGGCGACCCTGCGGAGCGAGCGCGACCAGGCGGTGACGCTGGAACGCCAGCTCGATCGGCTGGTACCACGGATTCTGGCACGGAGCGCGGCGGTCCGCGAGCGCCGCGCGCAGGCGGCGCGGTTGCTCGCCGATCTGGCGAGCACGAGCCGTCAGGTCGAGCTCGATCCGACCATCCGGGCGCGGATGCTGGCGATCAGCCCTCTGATGCTGCAGCGGTTGCGGAGCGCCGAAGCCGGTCTCGGCCCGCTGGAGCGGCGGCCCGAGCCGGTCATTGCCCGCCAACGCGAGATCGAGCAGCAGGCGCCGCTGCTGATGGCGGAGGCGCAGCGCCTGCAGCGGCAGAGGGAACAGCAGCAGCAGCGGCGAGGCGTCGTCGTGGCCCGGCTGGAGCGGCTGAACGCAGACGTCCAGCAGCTGAGCAGTGAGCAACAACGCCTCGCTCAGACCGTGCTCAGCAGCGAGGTCGCCCGCGTGGTTCGCGCCGGGCCGAAACCCGACCAGCCGGCCTTGCGTGCCGATCTGCCGATGCAGGCGACCGGCGATATCAGGCCGGATGCGGCGGTGCAGGGCTCGCTGTCCGAGCCCTCTCGATTGGCGTTCGGCGTGCATGTGGTCCAGCCGAGCTCGCCGCAGCTCGTGGCGTCGGCGCCCCAGTCCCTGGTGCTGACTCAACCGGCCTTGACGGCGCACGCCGAGCTTGCGGCGCTGCCGCCGCCACCCGCGAAGCCGGTCGGTGCGGCGCTCCAGGGCAAGCTGACCGCGGCCGCCTACGGCAGCGCGGATGGCGCCACGCCGCTCGACGTCGTGTTCCTCGACCCCGCGCCGCTCGCCGACGTTGGCTCGCAAGTCCCGGTGGCTCGTCTGCCGCGGCGGCCGGCTCCGATCATGCCGGTTCCGGGCGAAGTGGTGAACCCGTTCGGCGACCAGGGCAGCGACCCCCACAAGCCCGGGATCACGATCGTGGCCACGCCCGGTCAAGCGGTGGCGGCACCCGAGGACGGCCGGGTCGTGTTCGCGGCGCCGTTCCGGAGTTATGGCTTGCTCTTGATCATTGAACATCAACCGGAATATCATACCTTACTCTGGGGCTTGGCCGACCTCGACGTCGAGGTCGGCGATCAGGTCCGGGCCGGTCAGATCGTCGGCGTGATGGCGGGCGATCTGGACCGGCGTGCCGAGCTCCACGTCGAGCTGAGGCGGAATGGCCGGCCGGTCAATCCCCTGCCCTGGCTGGCGGCCAGTAGCAACAAGGTCAGAGGTTGATGCGGAAAAGTCTGGTCAGCGTTTTCACCGTGGGCCTCGTCGTGTTGATCGCATGCGTGGCGGCGGCCAGCATGCCGCAGGCCGGCTCCTCTGACACCTTCCGCCAGTTGAAGTTGTTCGGCGACGTCTTTGAGCGGGTACGCGCCGAGTACGTCGAAGAAGTGTCGGACGAGGCCCTGATCGAATCGGCGATCAACGGCATGTTGACCTCCCTCGATCCCCACTCCGGCTACCTCGATGCCAAGAAATACCGGGACATGCAGGTCCAGACCAAGGGCGAGTTCGGGGGCCTGGGCATCGAGGTCACGATGGAGAACGGCTTGGTCAAAGTCGTGTCGCCGATCGACGATACCCCGGCCCATCGGGCGGGGATTCAGGCCGGGGACGTGATCACCCATATCAATAACGAGCCGGTCCTGGGCATGAGCCTGTCGGAAGCCGTCGAGCGGATGCGCGGGCCGGTTGATACCTCGATCGAGTTGACCCTGCGCCGGGCCGGCCACGAGGAGCCGATCGATGTCAGCATGGCGCGGGCGGTGATCACGATATCGCCCGTGCGTTGGCACGCCGTGGGCGATATCGGCTATATCCGGGTCAGCTCGTTCAACGAGCAGACCGAGACCAACCTGCACAGTGCCATCGAGGAGTTGAAAGGTCAGCTCGGCGCGAGCCTCAAGGGCGTGGTCCTGGACCTGCGCAACAATCCGGGCGGCCTGCTCGAGCAGGCGGTCGCAGTCGCCGACGTCTTTCTCGATCGCGGTGAGATCGTGTCGACCCGGGGTCGCCGTCCCGACAGCATCCAGCGGTTCAATGCGCGGCGCGGCGACGAGATCGACGGCCGGCCGATGGTGGTGCTGATCAACGGCGGCTCGGCCTCGGCGTCGGAGATCGTCGCGGGCGCCCTCCAGGACCACGGCCGGGCGATTGTCATGGGCACGCGGTCCTTCGGCAAGGGCTCCGTCCAGACCATCATGCCGCTGCCGGGGCATGGCGCCATCCGGTTGACCACGGCCCGGTACTACACCCCGGCCGGTACGTCGATCCAGGCCAAGGGGATCGTGCCTGACATCGACGTCCAGCAGTCGCACGTCGAGGTGATCGACGAGGGCGTATCACGGCGAGAGGCCGACCTGCGCGGCCGCCTCGAGAACGATCAGACCGAGGGCCAGGGCACCGTCAGCGACGCCAACGCCGGAAGCCAGCCGGAGCAGGCGCAGCAACCGGACGCCGAGGACTACCAACTCGCGCGGGCGGTGGACCTGCTCCGGGGTGTGGCCATGTTTGGGGCACGCAATATCCAGTAGCTCGGGGCCGCCGACCTCCGACGGGCCACCTGCGCTCGGTGGTCGTCGTGGGGAGCGGGCATGCTGACGGGCCGACCCTTGCGGTTGCCGCGACCGGTGTGGCTGTTGTTCGCTGGTCTTTTCGTGCTCGGTGGTGCGGCCACCGCCCTGCTGCTCGGCGGCGAGGGCCGGGTCCATTTCACCGGCGTGCCCCGACTGCAGCTGCCGTTGCCGACCGCCTCGGCTGGCGCACCCGCGTTCCTGCCGGAGACTGATCGCGGGGCCGCGGCCGAATTCGACGGCGTCCGTGCCGGTACTCCCGGCGCTGATCGAGGATGGCCCCTTCGGGCCGTTGCCGCGCATAGCGCCCGATGGTCGGCGCCCGTTCCTCGCCTATGCCCGCCCGTTCGACCTTGACGACCGGCGACCGAGAATCGCGCTCCTGGTGGTCGGGTTGGGCCTGCAAACCGATCTGACCGAGGCCGCCATCGCTCTGCCGGGCGAGATCAGCTTGCATTTCTCGGCCTATGCCGCGGATCTGCCGAGCTGGTTCGAGCGGGCGCGGCGCGCGGGTCACGAGGTTCTGCTCGATCTGCCGATGGAGCCGACCGACTATCCCGCCAGTGACCCGGGACCGCACACCCTGTTGGCCAGCAACTCGACGGACGAGAATCTGAAACGCCTCGACTGGTTGCTGGCACGGGCGACGGGCTACATCGCCGTCGCCGGCAGCGGCGCCCGGTTCGCCACCAGCGAACGCGCGTCGCCGGTCCTGGACGTGCTGGCAATGCGCGGCCTGGCGGTGGTCGAGGTCGGCCGGACCGACCTTGCGGCGACCGCGGCCGCCGTCGGCCTACCCTACGCGAGCGCGCCGACCGCCATCGACGCCGATCCGTCGATGCTGTCGATCGACTACGCCTTGGCCGGCCTCGAGGTGGAAGCTCTGCAGAACGGCAGCGCCTTGGGCGTCGCACAGGGCTACCCGGTGTCGCTGGAGCGTCTGCGGCTGTGGTCGGCGACCCTCGGCGACAAGGGCTTGGTCCTGGCACCGGTCAGCGCCGTGGTGATCGAGCAGTCCGGATTGTCGGCCGAGGTGCGAGGCGATGCCGAAGGCCGTGGTCGCGCCCAAGGTTAGCGACGCCGGACCGCCGGACGGTTATCGGCCCTGCGTCGGGTTGATGGTGATCGGTCCGGACCAGCGCGTGCTCCTCGGCGAGCGGCTCGGCCCGTTGCGCGATGCCTGGCAGATGCCGCAGGGCGGCATCGACCCGGGGGAAAGCCCCCTCGAGGCAGCGCGCCGCGAGCTCTTGGAGGAGATCGGCACCGACCAGGTCGAGCTGTTGGCCGAAAGTCGCCATTGGTACGCTTACGACCTGCCACGCAAATTGATCCCGGGGCATTGGGGCAGGCGCTATCGCGGTCAGAGCCAGAAATGGTTCGCTTTCCGCTTCACCGGCAGCGATGCGGACATCGACCTGCACGCCCATCACGCGGAGTTTGCTCGCTGGCGTTGGGCGACCGCGGACCAGGTGCTGGACCTGATCGTGACCTTGAAACGCCCGGTCTATCAGGCGGTGCTGGCCGAGTTCGCGGGCCTGCTGCAGTGATCGCCAGCCATCGGGCCTGCCGCGCGAGCGGATCTTGCCGGCAGCATCGGGTTCGGCGCCACCGATGATCGGGGTCTCACGCCGCCCTCGGCCGCAAGGAGCGTCGCTCGCGATCAGCAGCGAGTCCGGCCGTTGCGGTTGAAACCACCGGCAAGATGATGGACAACATGCATCCGTGACGCGACCGGCCGCACGCAGCTCGCGGCGGGCGCTGCTCGAGGCCGAGCTCGGATGTCCAGCGGGGCAATCTTGTCATCGGGCCAGTGGGATGTCGGCGACCATGGCGGCTAACGCGAGACCGGCCGGGAGTCTGGCGCCGGCGCCGCGGGTCTGGGTGATGATGGGCCACAAGGCCGGTGATAATTCCCAGATCCTGGCGCTCGCGGAAGGGTTGGGCTGGCCGTTCGAGATCAAGCATCTGGTCTATCGTCCGACCGAGCTGCTCACGAATCTGCTGGCGCCGCGCACCCTGCTCGGGATCGTCCGGCGCCGGTCGAGTCCGCTGGTCCCGCCCTGGCCGGATCTGATCATCTCTGCCGGTCGGCGCAACGAGCCGGCCTGCCGGTGGATTCAGGCGCGCGCCGATCGCCGGGTGCACCTGGTCCATTGTGGCCGGCCGTGGGCGCGGCTCGAGTGTTTCGATCTGGTGGTCACGACGCCGCAGTACCGGCTGCCACAGCGGCCGAACGTGCTGCACAATGAAACGACCCTGCAACGCGTGTCCGAGCAGCGGCTCGAGGCGGCGCGCGCGATTTGGGAGCCCAGGCTCGCGCGGCTGCCGCACCCGCGCATCGCGGTCATGGTTGGCGGCAATGCGGGGCCCTATGTGCTCGACCGCGAGGCCGCGGCGCTGCTCGGGCAGGCGGCGAGCGCGCTCGCCGGGAAGCAGGCCGGCGCGCTCCTGGTCACGAGCAGCGCACGCACACCCAAGCCGGCGATCGACGCCCTGGAGGCCAGGCTCGACTGCCCGGCCGAGGTCTTCCGCTGGATGCCGGATCGCGCGGCCGAGAACCCGTATTTCGGCTATCTGGCGACCGCCGACGCCTTCATCGTGACCTGCGAGAGCATGTCGATGCTGACCGAGGCCTGCTCGACCCGCAAACCGGTCTACATGTTCGATCTGGATACCGGACCCGAGCTCAAATGGCCGCTGCTCGAGCCCTTGATCGGCGAGGCCCCGACCCGCTCATGGGCGCGCCGGCCGCGCTGGCTGCGCTTCCAGCCGGTGCTCTATCGGACCGCGATGATGACCGGACCGGTGCGCCTCACCCGGGACGTCCGGATCATCCAGCGCCAGCTGATCGCTGCCGGCCGCGCCGTCTGGCTCGGGCATGAGTTTCCGGCGGGCCCACCGCCGCCACCCCTCGGCGACGTCGCGCGCGCGGTCGCCCGGGTCAAGGCGCTGTTCCAGAGCCCGACGGAAGCTATCGATCCCGCGGATGCCGGCATCGCCACGCCGGCTTGCTCGGGCGCGCCGCGCAGTGCCGCGTAGTCGTCAGTCGGCCCCGCTCGGCCGCTCCCCGCACGGCTGCTAGGCCGATCAGGCCGCGCTCGCCCGGGTCTGGCGCTCGGCCGCCGCGAGCGCCTGGCCCAGGTCGGCGATGATGTCGCTTGCGGTCTCGAGGCCGATCGAGAGCCGGATCACCTCGGGCCCGGCGCCGGCCGCGCGCAACTGCGCCTCATCCAGCTGGCGATGGGTCGTCGAGGCCGGATGGATGATCAGGGAACGCGTGTCGCCGATGTTGGCGAGGTGCGAAAGCAGCTCGCAGCCCTCGACCACCTTGATGCCCGTCTGGTAGCCGCCCTTGACCCCGAAAGTGAAGACCGCACCGGTGCCGCGCGGCATGTAGCGGCGCGCGAGCTCGTGGTAAGGGCTGCTCGGCAGGCCCGGGTAGGACACCCAGGCGACCGCCGGATGCCCAGCGAGGAATTCGGCCACGCTGATGGCGTTCTCGACGTGGCGCTGCATGCGCAGCGGCAGCGTCTCGCAGCCGGTGAGCAGCAAGAAGGCGTTGAACGGCGACAGACACGGGCCCATGTCGCGCAGGCCGACCGCCTTGCAGCGCATCGCGAAGCCGAAATCGCCAAACGTCTCGGCGAACCTGATGCCGTGATAGGCCTTGGTCGGCTCGGTCAGCGCCGGGAATTTGGCGTTTTGGAACCAGTCGAAGCGGCCGCCGTCGACGATGATCCCGCCCATCGAGTTGCCATGGCCGCCGATGTACTTGGTCATCGAGTGGACGACGACATCGGCGCCGTGCCGGATCGGCTGGCAGAGATAAGGCGTCGGCATCGTGTTGTCGACGATCAGCGGCACGCCCGCGCCATGGGCGATCTCGGCGATCGCATCGAGGTCGGCGATCACGCCGTCCGGGTTCGAGGCGCTCTCGATGAAGATCGCCTTGGTCCGCTTCCTCAACGCCTTCTTGAACTGCTTGGGCTTGGTCGGGTCGACGAAGCGCACGTGCCAGTCGAACTTGGGGAAGGTCTCGCTGAACTGGGTGATCGAGCCGCCGTAGAGCTTGGTCGAGGAGACGATCTCGTCGCCGGGGGTCATCAGGTTCAGGAAGGCGACGAACTGCGCCGCATGGCCGCTCGCGACGGCGCAGGCGGCGGTGCCGCCCTCGAGCGCCGCGACCCGCTCCTCGAGCACCGAAACCGTGGGATTGGTGATCCGCGAGTAGATGTTGCCGAAGCGTTGCAGGTTGAACAAGGAGGCCGCGTGGTCGACGTCGTCGAACACGAAGGACGTCGTCTGGTAGATCGGGGTCGCACGCGCGCCGGTGGTCGGATCGGGCGCCGCACCGGCATGGATCGCCAGGGTCTCGAAGCCATAGTCTTGCTGCTCGTCGCTCATGCTCTCGAATCCCAGCTGGTAGCGTACCGCTCGACCGAAACGGTACCCCGTGCCCGCGCCGCTGGCAAACGCCGGGTGTCCGGGGCGGTCCGGCGCGTTTGCCCGTAGCGGCTCAACGGCGGTAGGATGATGAACCACATCGGTCGCGAAGGAGCGGCCGACGGCCGGGGGGCCGAAGGCGACGTGATCGCGGCCCAGCGACACCGACATGGACGCCTCGCCGAACGGCGTGCGTGGAGGGGGGAAAGACTGAATGCAGGCTCCCTCGACGATCGGGCTGACCGGCATCGGCCGCGGCCGGGAGGCGGCCCGGGCGATCGTCGATGACCTGGCGCGCGAGCGGATCGACCGGCGCGGCGCCCTGACGGCCGGGATCGCCGCCGGCCTCTCGGTGGCGTCGCTGAGCGCGCTCGCCGCGAGCGTACCAGGCGCTGCGCCCGGTCCCAATGCCGACCCCGACGCGCTGCCGGCGAAGGTCGACTACGTCATCGTCGGCGCCGGCTCCGCCGGCTGCGTGCTCGCGCACCGCCTGTCGGCCGATCGCGATCTCCGCGTGCTCCTGCTCGAGGCCGGGGGACCGGCGACCCTGCCCGAGATCGCCGTGCCCGCGGACTGGCCCGAGCTCTCCGGCAGCGCGGTCGACTGGCGCTACACGACGACCGCGCAGTCCGGCCTCGACGGCCGGATCGTGCCCTATCCGCGCGGCAAGGTGCTCGGTGGGTCGAGCGCGATCAACGCGCTCGCCTACCAGCACGGCCACCCCTCCGGCTATGACCGCTGGGCCGCGGCCGGCTGCCCCGGCTGGGGCTTTGCCGACCTGCTCCCCTACTTCCGGCGCGCCGAGACCTTCTCGGGCGGGGCCGACGACTGGCACGGCGGCGACGGCCCGCAGCACGTGCTGGCGCTCGAGCACGCCCCCGACCGTCATCCGGTCGCCGAGGCGTTCCTGGCGGCTGCGGTCGGCCAGGGCTTTCCATTCAGCACCGACATTGGTGGCGAGCGGACGACCGGTGCCGCCTGGAATCAGCTCAGCATCGCAGGCGCCCGGCGGGACAGCACCGCCACCGCCTATCTGGACCCGATCGCAGGGCGCCCGAACCTGAGGGTCCTGACCGGTGCCGAGGTCCTCCATCTGACGCTCGAGGGCGGGCGCTGCACCGGGCTCGTCTTCCGCCACCGTGACGGCACGCGCCGGGTGCGCGTCGAGCGCGAGGTGATCCTCGCTGCCGGCGCGGTCAACTCGCCGAAGCTCCTCCAGCTCTCCGGGATTGGCGCGGCCGATCATCTGCGCGCGCTCGGCATCCCGGCCGCGATCGATCTCGCGGCCGTCGGTGAGGGCCTCCAGGATCACATCCTCGGCGCCGGCGTCGCCTATCAGGCACGGCGCCCGGTCCCGCTCTCGCGCTACAATCACGGCGAGGGGCTGCTCTATGTCCCGCGTGAGGCGGGCCCCGAGATCCTGATCATGAGCGTCACGCTGCCTTTCGTCCTGCCGAGCGTCGGCCAGGCGCCGAGCCCGGCCTATGTGCTCACCCCCTGCCTGATGCGGCCACGGAGCCGCGGCAGCGTCCGCCTCGCCTCGGCCGACCCGCGCGAGCCGCCGCTGATCGACCCGGGCTTCCTGACCGAGCCTGGCGATCTCGACCTGATGGCCGGAGCCGTGGAGCTCGCCCGCGAGCTCGGCGCCGCGCCCGAGCTCGCCGGCTGGCGCGCGCGCGAGGCTTTCCCCGGCCCCGGCGTCATGGACCGCAAGGGCCTGCGCGACTTCGCCCGGCGCGCCGCCAACTCGTTCCATCACCCGGTCGGTACCTGCCGGATGGGCACGGACGAGGGTGCGGTGGTCGATCCGACGCTGCGGGTACGCGGCATCGAGCGCCTTCGGGTGGTCGATGCCTCGGTCATGCCGTCCTTGCCGCAGGCGATGGTCAACGCCGCGACCATCGCGATCGCGGAGCGGGCAGCCGACCTGATCCTGGGACGGAGCTAGCCGCGCCTGGTCCGGGCGATCATCGCGGCGCAGGCCTCCTGCCAAAGGTGCCCTTCGAGCGCGACAGCTGGACAGCCTGGCCCTTCTTGGAGGAGATGACCCGACGGTTGACGCCGGCCCAGCCGATCTCGCCGAACAGCCGGCCGTACTCGATCTTCGGGCAACGGTCCTGGACCACCGTCAGGCCAGCGGCCGCGGCCTTGGCGGCGGCCTCGTCATGGCGTACGCCGAGCTGCAGCCAGAGCACCTTGGCGCCGATCCGGATCGCGTCGTCGACGATCGGCGGCGCATCGGCCGATTTCCGGAAGATCTGCACCATGTCCGGCGGCGTCGTCAGATCGCCGAGGCTGGCGAGCACGGTCTCGCCCAGGATCCGCTGGCCGACGTAGCGCGGGTTGATCGGGATCACCCGGTAGCCCTTGGTCTGCAGATAGAGCATGGCGAAGTAGGACGGGCGCATGTCGTTGGCGCTGATCCCGACCGCGGCGATCGTCTTGACCCGCTCGAGAATGCCCCGGATGTAGGCGTCGCCGTAGCTCAGCTTCGCCGGCGCGTTCTCCCCACGCCCCAAAACCCTGGTCTCGGCCACGTCGGTCATTCGATCGCGCTCGGAGGTGGCGCAGCCTCAGCCCATTCGGGCACGCGCTTCTCGACGAAGGCGGCGAGGCCCTCCTCGAAATTCCGGTAGGCCGCGTTCTCGACCATGACGTCGGTGGTGAAGGCGTACGCCGCCTCGAGGCCCATCTCGAGCTGGCGGTAGAAGGCGCGCTTGCCGAGCGCCAGGACGTCGGCGGGCTTGCTCAGCAGGCGCGCGAGCAGGCCATCGAAGGCCTCCTCGAGCTTCTCGGGCGAGACCACCTGGTTGACCAGGCCGAGCCGAAGGGCCTCGTCCGCCTCGATGAAATCGCCGGTCAGCAGCATCTCGAGCGCGGGCTTGCGCGCGAGGTTGCGCGACAGCGGCACCATCGGCGTCGAGCAGAACAGGCCGTAGCGGACGCCCGAGGTCGCGAACCGGGCATGGGTCGTGGCCAGCGCCAGATCACAGGCCGCGACCAGCTGGCAGCCGGCCGCGGTCGCGATGCCGTCGACCAGCGCGATCACCGGCTGGGGCAGGCGGGTCAGCGCGAGCATGACCGCCGAGCACTGGTCGAACAGCGCCCGGACCTTGGCCGGGTCGGCGCGCTCGCCGCGCAGCTCCTTGAGGTCGTGACCGGCGCAGAAGGCGCGGCCGTTGCCGGTGATCACGACCACCCGGACCTTCGGATCGGACCGGATCTGCCCGAGCTCGCGCTCGAGCGCGTCGAGCAGCTCGTGCGAGAGGGCGTTGTAGGCATCCGGCCGGTTCAGCGCCAGCCCGGCCACGCCCTCGGCATCGCTGCGCAGCAGCACCGGCTCCGCCGCCTCGATCTGCTCGGCAGGATTGAGGTCAGCGACCTCGGCCATCACGAGCCCTCCCGTTGGTCCGTCTCTATATGCCGATTGCGACGGGCTTCGCCAACCCTGCGCCATCACTTCCCGCCGAGCGTCGGAGCGGCGCGCCTCCACGGCCGCACTGGCTCCGATCGGGACCGACCGTTCCCTCTAGAAACCTGATCGCGCATGAGCGAAACTCCAGTTCGCGTCAAGCGCGACCAGCGATCATCACCGCCAATGTCGGACGATCGCGGGGGGACAACGATGAACCAATTTCGCGAGCCGCGGCGTCGCCCTTGTGAAGGGCTCGTCGCCGGCGTTTTGGTTATCGGCCGGTTTGGTGTGGTTCTCGGCGTGCTGTTCGGTGCCTGCCGAGGGGAGTCGGGGGAGCGATCCAGCCAGCAGCAGCACCCGCAGGAGCACGCTGCCAGCTGTCCGGACGACCGAGGGCAGCCGCAGCTGCCCGTGGACCTGCCCCTTTGCGAGCGGCTCGAGGCGGACGTGCGCCAGCCGAGCAGCCTGCATCTCGATCAGTACGAGGAGAAGCTCGGCAGCTACCTCAGGAACTTCTGTTACCGCAACGCGGACGCGGGCTGGCGGCGCGACAAGCGGATTCGCGACACCGGCCCCTACACCGCGACTCTGAAGGACGGCGCGTGGGTCGGCGCATATTACGGCACCCATGAGCCGGCCCTGATCTGGTACTCGCCGGAGATGATCGCTTGGCTCGAGCAGAACCGGCCGCTCGACGAGAGCGCCGCGCCGGACGCGCCCGATCCGATCCCTGACGGCGCGATCATGGTCAAGGAGATGTACCCGGCGCCCGCCGCCCGGTGCGCCGGAGTCGATCCGAACTCATCTCATGCCGGCCGAGAACGGCGCCGCGGTCATGGTTCGGGCCAACGATGCTTCTCATGACGGTTGGTTCTGGGGCTGGTTCGGCTGGAGCGGCTGGGACGTGGACTGGCCGCCCGGTCCGAAGAATACCCTGCCGAATATGGGCTTTGCGCAATACTGCATGAACTGCCATGCCTCGGCGCTGGACAACCTGACCTTCGCCAGCCTCCGCAACATCGAGGGTGAGCCGGGCGAGCCGCTGGCGTTCCTGAGCCAGCATTTCTTCCTGGCTGGCGAGCCGGCCGAGAGCCACCATAAAATGGTCTTGGAAGCGACTGACGACCCGGTTCGCTTCGGCGATCCGCACGCCACCTACAACCAGGCATTCACCGACGCGATCAAGACCGGGTTCCAGCCGCCGCCGAACCTCCAGATGGTCAAGAACATGCCATCCGAGACCTACGACAGCGTCTGGGTCGCCGAGGGGAAACCGACCGCCGGCAGCCAGTTCGTAACCTCGGATCAATGCCTCGGCTGCCACGACGCCGGTAGCACCGGGCTGCAGTACGACATGACCGAGCCCATCTCGAAACGCGCCAAGCAGGCCGCCAAGGACGGCGCCCAAGCCAGTCAGCCCGAACCAGAACCTGGAGCCGAGCTGCTCAACCTTTCGCCCTACGCGACCTGGCGGACCTCACCGATGGGCCTTGGCGGCCGCGACCCCATCTTCTTCGCCCAACTCGCCAGCGAAACGGACACGTTCCACCGGGACCAGTCCGGCCTCACTCAGGACGTCTGCCTCGGCTGCCACGGCGTTCTCGGTCAGCGCCAGCACGCCATCGACAATGAATGCGACGGGTTCCTGCGCACGACCGTCGACGCCGTCCCCTATCCGGCCGACGATCCCTCAGCGTCGCTGGCAAAGTATGGCGCGCTGGCGCGCGACGGCATCTCCTGCACCGCCTGCCATCACATGGTCCTCGGCGCTGAGAACACCGGGAAATATGAGGGCGAGCCGCAGAACCGCTGCGTCGTGGCGCGGCAGGAACTGCTGAACCCAAACGAGTCCGGCTTTGCCAGGACCTTCACCGGCAGCTTTCTGGTCGGCCCGCCGGACCAGCTCAACGGCCCCTTCGAGACCCCGAAGACCAAGCCCATGGACCACGCCATGGGCGTCCAGACCGGAGCCCTATGCGGCGATCCGGACCTCGGAGGTCTGCGGCAGCTGCCACACGGTGCATCTGCCGGTTTTCCGCGGCGACCAGACCATAAGCCACGTCTACGAGCAGACGACCTACCCGGAGTGGGCGTTCAGCGCCTACCGCGATGGCAAGGGGCCGGATGGCGAGCTGCCGCATGGTGCCGGCGCGACGCCGAAGACCTGCCAGGACTGCCACATGCCGAGCGCCGACGCACGGGGAAGACAGTACGTCAGCAAGATCGCGAGCATCCAGGAATTCAGCAACTTCCCCGAAGCGGAGTACAATCTCGGACCCGACGACATCGACCTGCCGGAGCGCGGCGGCTTTGCCCGGCATACGTTGGTTGGGCTGAATGTCTTCCTCACCAAGATGGCGCAGCAGTTCCCGGCAGTGCTGGGCATCCGCACCCAGGACCCGATGCTGAACGACCAAGGACTGGATCCGCTGCTGTTGACCGAGCAGGCGATGCTCGACCAGGCGGCCAACCGCACCGCCGACATCACCATCGGTTCGCCCAAGCTGGACGGACATATCCTGACCGCGACGGTGACGGTGTCGAGCCGGACCGGCCACAAGTTCCCCTCGGGCGTCGGCTTCCGGCGCGCCTTCGTTGAGTTCGAGGTGCTCGATGCCCAGGGCGAGGTTCTCTGGGCGTCCGGCCGCACGAACGGCGGCGGCGTGATCGTCGACGAGCACGACGCTCCGATCGCCGGGGAGCTCTGGTGGACCGACGACTGCTCCGCCCGGCTCCGGCCGGGCGCCAGGCGGCATCAGCCGCACTTCGAGACGATCGACCGCCAGGACGAGGCGCAGGTCTATCAGGAGCTGGTCAGCGCGCCACCCGATACGGGCGAGCCCAGGTGCGGGCACGGCGCCCCGCCCGCAGGCGAGCTGACCACGAGCTTCCTCTCGATCTGCGCCAAGGTGAAGGACAACCGGATCCTGCCGCACGGCTTCCTCGACGAGGACGCCCGCATCGAGATCTCGAAAGCGCTCGGCGCCGGACCCGAGCTCGCCCAGGAGGTAGGTCCGACCGAGGTCGGCAATGACCCGGACTACCAGACGGGCGGCGGTGACTCGCTCGTCTACAGCGTCGACACGTCAGGCTTCGGCAGTCCGCCCTACCGCGTCACGGCCACGCTCTACTATCAGGCGACCCCACCGTTCTTCCTCCAGGACCGCTTCTGCACCTCGAAGAGCGCCGACACGCAGCGGCTCTATTTCCTGGCCGGTCATCTCAACCTCGACCAGTCCGAGGCCGCCGGCTGGAAGCTCGAGGTGGCCACCGATAGCCAGCCGGTGGGCGAGGTGAAGAAATAGGGCAGGCAGACCTCAGCCGCTTGCCGCCTGGCGGCGGCGCCACTCCTCGACCACCCGATTGCCGCGCCCGGGATCGGTCTCGGCTGGGACGGTCTCAGGCACGGCGGCGGGCGATGGCGCCGGCTGGTCGAGCTGCTGTTCGGCGCGTCGGATCGCCAGAATCTGGCGCGCGACCTGGAGTGCGCCGCCCTTGACCGCCATGTCCTGCCCTTTGAGCTGCATGCGGCCGCCGAAATAGAAGGCGATGATGACGCTCAAGAGCGCCCAGAAGCCGTCCGGCATCATCTGGTAGGCCTGGGCGATCTCGAGGAATCGGACCGGCGCGACCGGCGCCAGCACGAACAGGGCGAGAATGCCGAGCGTGATCAGCGGCCGCGGCAGACGGTTCAGGCCATCGATCACCGAGTCCCACCAGGTTCGCCCCGCGCGGTCGTGAAACTCGGCCGTGAACTGCTGGAGCGAGGCGAGATCCTGCTGGTTCAGGGCCATGCTCTCGACGTGGTCGCGCTCGGCCGCCTGCTCGGCGTTCGGCTTGAAGACCTCGATCAGCTCCTTGGCCGGACGGAACAGTCCGGTCACCAGGCTCAACCAGCCCATGCCACCAACCTTTCCCTGGGAACGTCGAACGCGGCCAGGCGGTTCAGCCAGCCGTTGAGGAACACGGCCTGGCTCGGGTCGTCCCGGACGATCGCCTGATAGAAGCTGCGCCGCTCCTCGACCAGGGCCGCGAGCAGCCAGTCCGCCATCGCCCGCGCCGCGTCATCGGTCGCGCGGATGGTCTCGGGACCACAGACGCCGTCGACGACCAACGACCCGAAGCCGGCGAGATTGCAGACCTGCTGGACGAACCCGATCGCCCGCTTCGGGCCATGATTGACGCCGCTGTCGAACACGAAGGGCTGAATGCCTTCCGGCAGCTGGTCGATCCGCGGGCCCTGATAGTAGTCGCGCCGATAGATCTGCCTGGCCTGATCCAGGCTCAGCTGCTCGACCTCGGCCGCGCTGGCGGCGTGGCCGAGGTGCTGCGACAGGGTCGCCTGGGTGATGCCGAACTTGGTCGGCCCGCCGCGATCGGCCTGGTGGTCGCCGAAGCCGCCTTCGCGTCGGATCACGTCCTCGATCAGCGCCTCGACCGAGACCGGCATGCGGTCACCCCCGGTTGTCGTACTAGGATAATATACCTAGCACAACCCGAGCCGGAAAGGAAGCGGAACTACGTCGTGCCGCTCAATCGACCGAGGCCGCGAGGATCATGCTGAGCTGGCAGAGCGGGCGCGAGGTGGCCTGATGCCAGGCGTTGAACACCTGCTGGACGTGCAGCCGGTCGGCCTTCGATTTGGGCACGCCTGCGAATGCGTCCCAGTGGCCGAGCGCCTTGATCACGGCCTCGGTCAAAAGAAAGGTGTCCTTGCCGGCCATGCGCAGGAAATAGGGGCCGGAGTTGCCGCCGAGCTGGGTGAAGCGCTTGCCGAGATCCTGCCACAGCCCGACCACGTCGTCGCGCGGCCAGGCGGCAAGGTGAGCGCCCATGCCGCCCGTTTCGCGGGCGAGCCGGGTCAGGGCGGCGGCGTTGGCGGATACCGACTTGAGCTTGCCCCAGTGGCGGATCAGGCGCCGGTCGTTGAGCAGGCCCTCGAGCTCCTCGTCCGGCATCGCGACCACGCGCGCGGGGTCGAAGCCGGCAAAGACCTCCTCGAAGGCCGGCCATTTGGCGTCGACCACGCTATGCTTGAGGCCGGCGCGAAAGATCCGGAGCGACATCAGCGACAGATAGCGATCGTCGCCGACCGCACGCAGCTGATCCGGCGACTTGGGCACCGGCAGGCGCTGGGCCAGCGCCTGGGCGCCGCCGACCCGCTCACGCGCGCGCTCCTCGATCGCCTCGAACGGAATCACCAGGGCCACGCGAGGCCTCCTCCCGCTACGCCCGCCCCGACCGCGACCGATCGTAGTGGTCCCGGCCGCGGGCCGCAATCCCGGCGCGAACCGGCAATCGGCATGATGGTGATGACGGTCGGGTCGGGGCCGGAGCCCCGTGCTCGTCGTCCGGAGCGCCTCAGTAGGCGTTCGGGTGGCTGAAGCCGACGAACAGCGTGCGCAGGATGATCCGGATGTCGAACAGCAACGACCAGTTCTCGATGTAGTACAGGTCGTAGCGCACCCGCTGCTCCATCTTCTCGAGCGTCTCGGTCTCGCCACGCAGGCCGTTGACCTGCGCCCAGCCGGTGATGCCGGGCTTGACCCGGTGGCGGGCCAGATACTCGTCGATCAGGCGCGAGTACTGCTCGTTGTGGGCGATCGCGTGCGGCCTCGGGCCCACGATCGACATCGTGCCGCCCAGGACGTTCAGGAACTGCGGCAGCTCGTCGAGCGAGGTCCGGCGCAGGATCCGGCCGATCCGGGTGACGCGCGGGTCGTGCCGGGTCGCCTGGGTCACCGCCTGGTCCTCGCAGCGGTCGATGTACATGCTGCGGAACTTGAAGACCTCGATCACCTCGTTGTTGAAGCCGTAGCGCTTCTGCCGGAACAGGATCGGGCCCCGGCTGTCAAGCTTGATCAGGGCGCACAACGCCACCAGCACGGGCAGGATCACGACCAGGATCGCGGCCGCGAGCAGCCGATCCTCCATGCTCTTGACGATGTAGTTCCAGCCCGCAAGCGGCTTCTCGAACACGTTCAGCATCGGCACGCCGCCGACGTGGGTGACCTGACGGTGCGGCAGATGGAAGCCGATCATGTCGGGGCAGAGACGGACGTCGACCGGCAGGTTGCGCAGCTTCTTCATCCAGGCGAGCAGGCGGTTCTCGGCATCCCACGGCAGGGCGACGATGACCTGGTCGATCGGGTTGCAGCGCGCGAACGCCATCAGGTCGTTGACGCTGCCGAGCACCGGGAAGCCGCTCACGTAGTCGGGCACCCGGCCATGGCGGTCGTCGAACACGCCGATGATCCGCTCGGCGCTGGTGCCATGGCGCGACAGATGCTCGATCAGGCGCTGGCCATGCTCGCCGGCGCCGACCACCACGAGGTTGCGGGTCAACCGGCCGCCGGCCTGCCAGCTCTGGATCTGATGCTTGAGCACGAGGCGCGCCGTGAACAGGCCGAAGAAGCCGTACACGAACCAGAGACCGACCCACAGACGCGAGGTCTCGGCGATCTCCCGGTTCATCTTGGTGATGAAGCCGAGCGCCAAGAGGCTCAGCATCACCGCGGCCCAGGCCAGCAGCAACCGGCCGACCTGGCCGAACAGATTGGTCAGCTGGCTGAAGTTGTAGAGCCCCGCCGCCTGCAGGATGTGGATCGTCAGGAGCACCGCCAGCACCGTGGCGTAGGCCTCGATGCCCAGATCCTTGGTCGGGTCGTCGTAGAAACGGGTGATCCAGGCGGCGCTCGCGGCCACCAGCACGATCACCGCGTCGGCGACCCGCAGCAGGCCGACCACGACCGTGGGTGACAGCCAGTCCGAGCCTTGGTGGCGCAACTGCCGGGTCCGAGCGCGGGCCGCGGCCGGAACGCTGCCGCCGCGAACGCGTGGTTCGCGGGCCATCGGTTTGTCTGAGAGCGCTGTCTGGTTCATCGGCTTGGCTTGAAGATCACTTCGCCTGTCTGGGGCGTCCCGCCACCATTGACGCGGCTCGCCGCCATCGCATTCCCAACACCGGAATAGACGGCCGTCGGGCCCGACCGTTGCCTTCCAACTCTTAGTGATGCATTCATGCACTGTCTAAGAAAATTGCACAAGGTACCGCGTTAAGGTAGCGACATACCTTAATGTGCGTTAACCATTCATTGATGCGCGGTAACCATTTGGTCACGCTTGGCGCCGGCCGCTGTTGCGCAAATGCAACAGTTTGCCGCCAAAGTTCGGAAAGTCGACCACGGCCCCGCCAGCAGCCTCGGCGTCGGCCGGATCATGGGTCACGAGGAGGGTCGGCAGACCGGCCCGACGGGCGTGATCCAAGACGAAACGTCGCACGCGCTGCCCGAGCTCGCGATCGAGCTTGCCGAACGGCTCGTCCAGCAACAGGGCCCGCGGCTCGGCGAGCAGCGTGCGCATCAGCGCGACCCGGGCGCGCTGCCCCCCGGACAAGGTCGCCGGATCGCGCCGGGTGAAGCCCGCCAGATCGGCCTCGCCGAGCGCCGCCTCGACCCGCGCCCAGCGCTCGCGCCGCCCGCGCGCCGACGGCGGCAGCGCGAACGCCAGATTCTCGCCGACCGAGAGATGGGGAAACAACAGATCGTCCTGGAAAAGGATCCCGATCCGGCGCCGCTCCGGCGGCAGCCCGGCGATCGCCACGCCGTCCAGCCAGATCTGCCCGCTCGCCTGGAACGCCGGCTCGAGCGTGCCGCAGAGATGGCTCAAAAGGCTCGACTTGCCGCAGCCGCTCGGCCCCATCACCGTGGTCACCTCCCCGGGACCGACGACCAGCGAGAAGTCGGCCAGCAGCACGCGCCCGGCCACGCTCAAAGAGAGGTTCTCGATCCGCAGCCCGAGCATGGTCAGGTCCCGACGCGCATCGCCCGGCGCTGCCGGAAGCGCCAGGCGGGCAGCGCGAGCGCCAGGCCGAAACCGAGCAGCGGCAGCGCCGCGAGGGTCAGCGCCAGCTGTCCGATCAGGCGCCGGTCGCCGCCGGCGCTCAGGCCGAGCGCCTCGGTGGTCAGCGTCGCGAACCGCCCGCCGCCCGCGAACAGGGTCGGCAGATACTGGCCGACGCTGACCGCGAAGCCGACCGCGAGCGCGACCAGCAGCGGGCGCAGCAGCAGCATCAGCTTGATCCGGGTCCAGACCAGCCAGGGCGACTTGCCGAGCGCCAGCGCGCTCCGCTCATAGCGCGGATCGAGACTGCGGTAGGGGTCGGCCAGCGCCAGGAACACATAGGGCAGCACGAACAGCAGATGGCTCCAGATCAGCCCCAGCCAACCGCCGTCGAGGCGGGTCCAGATCAGCAGCACCTGCACCCCGAACAGGAAGCCGATCTGTGGCACCAGCAACGGCAGATAGACCAGGGTGAGCGCGCCGAGCCCCGGTTGCCGCTGGCGGCGGCTCTCGTTCTCCAGGCAGCCGGCGACCAGGGCGAGCGCGAGCAGCGCGGCAATCACCCCGACCACGAGCGTGGTCCAGGCGGGCTCGAGCAGCCGTCCGGCATGCAGGACCCAACGATCGAGCGACAGGCGCTCCGGCCAGGCGTCCGGGAAACGCCAGCGGCCGGCCAGCGACCAGACGGCGAGGCTGAGCAGGCTGCCGAGCGACAGGCCGAACAGCAGGGCGAGACCACCCCAGGCGGCCGCCCGGGCCAGGGTCCCCGGTCCGCCGCGGCCGCCGCCGATCAGCCAGGGCCTGGCGAGCCGGCCGAGCGCGCTCTCGGCGACCCGCCAGAGCCCGATCGCCAGGACCACCAGAGCGAGCTGCAGGCAGGCTCCGGCGGCCGCCTGAAAGCGCATGCCGAGGTCGGGATCGTCGAACCAGCGCAGGACCAGCGGCGCCAGCGTCGGCGGTGTCGTCGGCCCGAGCACGATCGCCATGTCGACCACCGACAGGGAATAGGCGAGCACCGCATAGACCGGCAGACGGATCTGCGGATAGACCAGGGGCAGCACCACCTTGAGCCAGGCCTGGACCGGGCCGTAGCCGAGGGTGCGCGCCAGGCGCAGCTGGTCGTCGGCGCGCACCTGGCCGAGCGCACCGAAGGTCATCAACACCAGGAACGGCGTCTCCTTCAGGGTCAGGCCCAGGGTCAGGGCCAGGCCCAGACGGTCCTGCACCAGCGCCACGTCGGGCGGCGTCGGCCAGCCGGCCCAGGGTGCCGCCAGGCGCGCGAGCCAGCCCGAAGGCGCGATCAGGAAGGCGAGGCCGACCGCGGTCGCCAGGTGGGGCACCGCGAGCAGCGGCGTCATGGCGCGCTTGACCCGGATCAGCCCCGCCGTGCCGTGGCCGGCGGCGAACACCAGCACCGTCAGCGCGAGCGCCAGCAGCGTCGACAGAACGCCGCTGATCAGCGTCACCCGCAGCGCGCTGCCGATCCCCGGCGCCGCCGCCAGCTGGCGCCAGGGCTCGAGCGACAGCCGCTCGCCGCCGAGCACCGGGAGATAGCCGAAGGCGGGCAGGACGGTGCCGAGCAGGCCCGCGACCACCGGCGCAAGGAACACCAGCAAGGTGACCGCGGGCAGACAGCGGAGCAAGGAGGGCCGACTGCCCCGGCCGGCTGCCGGGGCTAGCTGCTGAAGCGACGCAGCCACTCGGCCTCGATCGCGACCATCCAGGAGGGGTGGGGCTCGGGCCGGACCGGCACCAGCTGGTCCGGCGACAGCGTCGCGACGCCGCGCGGCAGGCCATCGAAGCGCACCCGGTCCGCGCGGTCGAGCGCGGCGAGGTCGAGCACCGTGCCATCGCCCCAGACCCTCGGATCCTGCTTGTGCGCCTGGGCCTCGGGCGACATCAGGAAGTCGGCGACCACCATCGCCCCGGCCTTGTGGGTGGCGTTGAACGGAATCGCGACGAAATGGGTGTTGCCGATCGTACCGGCCGCGAGGATGAAGCTGCGCACGCTCTCGGGCAGGCGGCCGGCGTCGATCAGGCTCGAGGCCTCGGCTGGATTGAACGCCATCGAAAAATCGACCTCGCCGTCGTCGAGCAGCTGGTGGAGTGCCGGGCCCGAGGCGGGGAAGGTCTCGCCCTTGCGCCAGAGATAGGGCCTGATCTCTTCCAGCCAGCCCCAGAGCGGGGCGGTGACGGCGGCGAAATCGGCCGTCGCGACCGGCCGCTGGAGGACGTCCGGGTCGGGCGTGAGCTCGATCAGCACCTGCTTGAGGAAGGTCGAGCCGATGAAGTCGGGTGGTGCCGGATAGGTGAACCGGCCGGGATGGGCCTTGGCCCAATCGAGCAGGGCCGGGATCGAGCGGGGCGGCTCGGCGACCACCGCCGTGTCGTAGAGGAACACGAACTGCGCCATGCCCCAGGGCGCCTCGAGGCCATCGGTCGGGATCGTGAAGTCGACCAGCGTCGTGGGCTTGCCGATGGCGTCGACGTACTGGAAGTTCGGCAGCTGCCGGACGAACGGCCCGAACAGCAGCTTTTGGGACTTCATCGCGGCGAAGTTCTCGCCGTTCAGCCAGATCAGGTCGACCGAGCCGTCGTCGGTCCGCCCGGCCGCCTTCTCGGCGACCACCCGGGTGACCGCCTCGGCGGTGTCGGTGAGCTTGACGTGGACCAGCTCGATCTGGTGCCGCCGCCGCATCTCGTCACCGACCCAGGCGATGTAGGCGTTGATCTGCTCATCGCCGCCCCAGGCATTCCAGTAGACCGTCTGGCCCTGCGCCTCGGCCAGGATGTCGGGCCACGAATCGGCCGCAGCCTGGCCCGCTGGCAGGGCCGCGAGCGCGAGGGCGAACAGACCGCGCAGCATGGTCAACCTCCTCGGGTGGCCGGGTCGCCGGCAACCGTCCCGGCCGGCCCGGCCAGGCGGCCGGCCAACATCGTGTATTATAGGAGGGCAGGCCCGGGTGTCACCCGGCCCCGGCGACCGATCACCCGGCCGTGACCGCCCGTCAACCGCGCCCGACGCGCGCCGCCGATCGGTCGACGGGCTCGATCAGAGGGCGCGCTCGGGCACCTGGCGCAAGACGCAGCCGTCGATCCGCCAGGTGCCGTCGGCCTGCCTTTGCATGACGTAGTAGGCGGTCACGACATCGAGCTCGGGTCCGACCAGCAGGACCCGCTGGACCGGCTCGCTCCGGTCCTCGATCAGGTCGCGGAACTGGACCTCGCGCGGCCGGTAGACCGGCAGGTAGCCGGTCTTGACCATGGTCAGGAAGGTGACCGGGTCGCCGAACTGGCGCTGGATCGAGGGCGAGGCGAAGCCGAACGCGGCGACCCCGTCGTCGGCGCGAAAGGCCGCGATCTGAGCCTCGATCACACCGCGGATCGCGCTCCGGTCGGCCGGGGTCAACGGCGTCGCGTCATCGGCGCGGGCGCCGGTCGCGGCCGCCAGGACCAGCAACGTCAGGCCGCGCGCCAGCAATGATCGGATCATGTCCTGCCCTCCGCGCTCCTTCGAGCTTCAGGTAGATCGACCGCACGCGCCGGCAATGCTAGAGAACGAGGCGTGCCCCGCAGGCGAGGAGTGATCCGATGCCGACTGTTGCGATGGTCGAGTACGACCAGGCAGCGCCCGAGGTCCGGGCCATCTACGACGACATCATGGCGGTCAAGGGGATCGACTTCGTCCCCAACTTCTGGAAGACGCTGGCGTCGTACCCGCCGCTCCTCGAGGAGGTCTGGCGCGGCCTGAGCCGGGCGATGGCGCCCGGGCGCCTCGATGCCCTGACCAAGGAGATGGTCGCGCTCGCCGTGAGCGCGACCAACGGCTGCACCTATTGCATCCGGTCGCATAGCGCGGCGGCGCGCAAGCTCGGCATGGACGACGCGATGCTCGGCGAGCTGATGGCAGTGGTCGGCACCTTCAACCGGACCAACCGGCTGGCCGACGGCTATCAGGTGCCGGTCGACCCGCAGCTGATGGCCGGCGCCGAGGCCGAAGCGGCGAGCGCCACGTTGACCCGGGTGAGCCGGGTGCTGCGTCAGACCCGGATGGCGAGCCGCAAGGCGCAACGCTCGCCCAAGGTGCTATCGCACACCCCGCGCCGGCGGCCGTGAGCGCCGGCCCGCCGGCCGCGGCCGCCTGAACGCCGCCCGCCTTCGGATGACCGCGGAGGTGCCATCGCCCGCGCTCGAGCCGGTCGCCACAGCCCCGACGGTCGCGGCCGGCAACGCGCTCAAGGGCGCCCTGTTGATGTTCGTCTCGACCTTCTTCTTCGCCTCGATGCATGCGTCGATTCGCCACGTTTCGGCCACCATCCACCCGTTCGAGATCGCGTTCTTCCGCAGCCTGTTCGCGCTGGTGGTGGTCCTGCCGTGGTTCGTCCGCCTGGGCCTCGAGCCGCTGCGCACCCGCCGCCTCGGCCTGCATGCGGCGCGCGCCGCGTTCAACGTGTTCGCCATGCTGGCGTTCTTTTACGCCCTCAGCATCGCACCGCTGTCCGAGGTCACGGCGCTGGGCTTCACCGCGCCGATCTTCGCGACCCTGCTCGCGGCGCTGGTGTTCCGCGAGGTCGTGCGCCTGCGCCGCTGGACCGCGATCGGGGCGGGCTTCATCGGCGTCCTGATCATCCTGCGACCGGGCTTCGAGCAGATCGGCCTGGGCCAGCTGCTGGTCCTGTTCTCGTCCTTGATCTGGGCCTGCGCGCTCCTGGTCATCAAGACCCTGAGCCGGACCGATTCCAGCGTCACCATCACCGCCTACATGGCGCTGCTGATGATGCCCCTGATCCTGGTGCCGGCGGCCTTCGTCTGGCAGTGGCCGGACGGCGGGCAGCTGCTCTGGCTGATCCTGATCGGCGTGCTCGGCGGCACCGGTCAGCTGTGCGTCGCCGAGGCGCTCCATCAGGCCGACACCGCGCTCGTCATGCCCTTTGACTTCTGCAAGCTGCTCTGGATCACGATCCTCGCCTATCTCGCCTTCGGCGAGGTGCCCGACCAGTTCACCTGGCTCGGCGGCGCGGTGGTGTTCGCGAGCGTCCTCTACATCACGCTTCGCGAGCGGCAACTGACCCGCGCTCCGGCTCGCGCCCGCGTGCCGGTGGCCGGCTAGTCCGGCCGCGAGTTGGGGTCCGGGCGCAGAGCCGGGGTCAGGTCGGTCAGGTGGTCGGGCCGCTCGACGAACCGGTTGCCCTGGCCCTGGAGGCGTTTGATCCGCGCGTCGCGGGTGCGCTCGAAATCGTCCGGCGGGTCGGCCCGATCCCAGGCCTCGAGCAGCCGGCGCTGATCGGGGTCGAGGGTGATGGCGTAGGTCTCGGACATGTAGAGCTGGATGCGCGCGATGTCGCCGCGCACCTCCGGCCGCGGCTCGACCCGCCCGGCGGCGCGGTCGACCTCGAAGTCGCAGCGGCCGAACGTTCGCGGCTCGCCGGCAACGATGCCGAACGGTTCGTTGCCGCGCTGCTCGTTGACCTCGCCGATCGCCGGCCAGAGGTTGTGCAGGTCGTTGTGGGCGCGGGTGAACGCCGGGTCGATCGCCAGGCAGCACTGGCGCCCCTTGTAACGCCGGCCCGAGGCGCTGCGGCAGAGCGGCTCGCTCCAACAGGCGTGGCCGCGGCCGAGCCAGGACGCCGGCACGACATGCTCGACCTCGACCCGGTGCGCACGCGCGCCACCGCCCGGGCTGCGATAGCCGCAGGCGGCGAGATCCGGCCGCTTGGCGCGATCGAAGGCGCAGCCGCAATAGAGCGTCCGCCGGTGATCGGCGAACACCTCCTCGAACAGCTGCCGCCTGACGACCGCATAGCTGTCGGCGATCGCGGGCTCGGCCGCCCAAAGCTCGTCGGAAGAACCGTTAGTATCGCTAAAAGATTGCTCTTCTATAGAGAATATATCTATTAATGGTTGAAGTTGAACCGCCGTCAACACGCCGCCGAGGATTGCGGCGCCGAGCCACTGCATGACAACTCGACCGCGCAGCAACGATCCATTCCGTCCCGTGGACTTGGAGCATGCCACACGGGAGGCAACGATTCACTAACGACGAAGGGCGCACGGGCGCTGATGTGCCAGTCGCGGACCGCGAGACGCTGTCTCGATAGCAGGAATTTCACGTTTGCGCGCTTGGATGGGCTGCTGCCACGGGACGCTCGCGCATGCGCAGAGAGATCGAGCCAAGCGGCGTGATTGTCGAGTTCGTCCGGCTCGGGCCTTTGATCCGGGTCAGCGCCATGGAGCCCGACAGCCTGACCGAGGTCGTGCTCCAGGGGCCGGCCGCGGCGGGCGAGGCCGCGCTCCGCCGCGCCGTCCTGCGCAAGCTCGCCTATGTCCTCCGCCGCCGGCCCTCCGCAGGTCCGCGCTAGGGCGCATGCGGTTGGCCGTCGTCCGGCCTCTGAGTACCCCTGAGAAAGGCCTCGTATCCCGGGAAGGGTTCGGTCGCGCTCAGCGCGACCGCATCGCCGCGAATGACCCGATCGATCACGAACAACGGACGCCGCTTGGCCTCCATGAACAGACGACCGAGATACCCGCACATGATCGCGAGCACCAGCATCTGAAAGCTGCCGAGCAGCAACACCACGGTCATGACGCTGGTCCAGCCCGGAACCGTCGCCCCGGCGGCCCATTGGTAGAGGGCATAGCCGAGCGTGAGCAGACTGCAGACGGCAAGCAGCACGCTGAAATATTTGGCCAGCCGGAGCGGCCGGACCGAGAACCCGGTGATCGCGTCCGATGCGAGCCCGAACATCTTGCGCCACGGATATTTGGTCTTGCCGCGGAAGCGTTCGGCCCGCTGGTAGGGGAGCGCCACCTGCCGGAAGCCGATCCAGCTCACCATGCCGCGCACGAACCGGTGCGCCTCGGGCATGGCCAGCAAAGCCGCCAGGCTGTGCCGGTTCATCAGCCGGAAGTCGCCGCTGTCGAGGGGGATCTCGACGTCGCTGAGACGGTGCAGCGCACGATAGAACAGCCCGGCGGTCGCCCGCTTC
The DNA here is from genome assembly GCA_963757395.1 of uncultured Alphaproteobacteria bacterium. Classification (GTDB taxonomy): domain Bacteria; phylum Pseudomonadota; class Alphaproteobacteria; order Geminicoccales; family Geminicoccaceae; genus DATAOG01. Next base: position 341,979 of record CAVWRK010000009.1, on the reverse strand, counting down.
GCCCAGCTCTCGCCCGCGCGTGCGATCCGCTGGCCATAGACGATGTCGGCGCCCTGATCCATGAGCGCCATCATGGCGCCGAGCAGCTCGGGCGGATCCTGCAGATCGGCGTCGATGATCAACACCCGCTGGCCCCGGCAGACCCAGAGCCCGGCGGTGAGCGCCAGCTGGTGGCCATAGTTGCGCGACAGTTTGACGCCGACGAAGTGCCGGTCGACCCGCGCCAGCTCGGCGAACATCGCCGCCGTCGCATCGACCGAGCCGTCGTCCACCAGCACGATCTCATAGGCGTCGCCCACCACGTCGGCGCAGACGGCGGTCACCCGCCGATGCAGCTCCATGAGCCCGTCGGCCTCGTTGAAGCAGGGTGCGACGACCGACAGCCGCGGCGGGGGCAGGTCGGCCGATCCTTGCCCCACGGTTGGCGCAGCGCCAGCCAGGGCCATGACAGTTTGCCTCCAGCGATCTCGAGCACGGGCGTGACATCTTTAGTCTTGCACGGATATTCGGAACCGTGAATAGCTGCGCGCCGAGACCCGCCAAATCGCAGCACTCGATGGTCGGAGCGGTGAATTCTCACCAGGATGCACTCACCGATGGCCTCACCCGCGGTAAAGACCAGCTCGCTCGAGGAACGTGCGCTGCGACCGGCTGATCTTAGCCGGTTCGCCCTCGCGTTCGCCGGTCTCGCCGCCGTGGCACTCTTCCCCCTCTGGCTGGCCCAGTATCCCGACCTGGAGGATTACTTCCATCATCTTTCCAGGATGGCGATTCTCAGTCGGAATGCGAGCGGCGCGCTCGCTCAGTTCTATACCATCGATTGGCGCCTGTTGCCGAACCTGGCCATGGATCTGATCGTGCCGCCGCTCACGGGCCTGATGCCGATCCAGAATGCCGGACGGCTGTTCGTCGGCCTGTCGCTTTTGCTGATGGCGAGCGGCACGATCGCGCTCCACGCGGCCTTGCACCGCCGGCTCTCCTGGTGGCCTCTCCTGGTCTTCCTGGTGCTCTGGAGCCGCGTCTTTCTCTACGGCGTTGTCAACTATCTGTTCACCTTGGGGCTCAGTCTCTGGGCGCTCGCTGCCTGGATCCACTGGCGCGAGCGGCCGGCCTGGCTGCGCGTGCCGCTGTTCGCGGCGATCGCGTTCACGCTGTTCATCTTCCACCTGTTCGCCTTCGGGATCTACGCGCTCGGGGTGTTCGGCTACGAGCTCGCGCGCACCGGCTGGTCGACCCATGGCCGGACCCGCCCGCTCGCCTCCTGGCTGGTGACCGGCAGTCAGTTCGTCCTGCCCGCGGCGCTGTTCCTGCTCCAGAGCCCGACCAGCGGCTATGCCGACGCCTTCGTCTATCCGGCCGATCTCGTGCACCACAAGCTCCGCGGCTTCCATCATCTCTTCCTCAACTACAACGTCTGGTTCGATCGCCTGACCTTCGTGGTCGTGGCCGGCGCCCTTCTGCTCGGCCTGCTCACCCGACGGATCTCGATCCATCCGCAGGTGCGCTGGACGCTGGTCCTGCTGCTCGTGGCCTACCTCGTGATGCCGGAGACCTTCTTCGGCACCGGCCTCGCCGACTACCGGCTGCCGGTCGGCCTCACCTTCATCCTGATCGCCGGCACCGAAGCCAGGCCCGGGGCCTTCGCCCATCCGAAGCTGATCGCCGCCGCCCTGCTCGCCCTGTTCCTGGTCCGCACCGGACTCGTGGCCGAGCGCTGGATCGGGTTCAACGGCATCTACCGAAGCTTCCAGGAGGCGATCCGGGACCTGCCCGACGGCAGCACCATGGTCACCATCGCGACCCGCATGCCCGACTATCACTACGAGTACCACATGCCGCATCTGTTCTATTTGAGCGCGCTGGCGATCATCGAGAAATCGTTCTTCGATCCGAGCTTCGCGATCTTCGCCGATCCGGGCAAGCAGCCGGTCCAGCTCAAGCCCGAGTACCAGCATCTGGTCGACGAGCTCGACGCGCGGCTCGAGCCGCTGACCGACACCCGGCGCTGGGCGCACACCCCACCGCTGGATCTGCTGCTGCCGCCGGGGGACGATGGCCGGCCGCTGTTGCAGAGCTTCGACTATGCGCTGGTCCTCTATGCCGACGATGGCGCCAATCCCGCGCCGGCGCTATTGCAACCGGTGTTCGCGAACCCGCGCTTCCAGCTCTACAAGGTCAAGTGATGCCGAGGCCGCGTCGGTCGCCGGCGCGCCCGACCGGCGCCGGGCCGATCGATCGACCGCCGGCGGACGTTGCGGACCGCCGGCCAGGGTCCGGACGCGGCCGCGATCGCGCCGTCTGTCCAGCGGCGAAGCCGTGCGCCGGCTGAGCGAGGTCGTCGATGATCGCGGTCGCCGGATGGTCCGCTTCGGTCTGGTCGGCCTGCTCAATACCGGCCTCGACGTGCTGATCTTCGTGAGCCTGTTCTACGGCCTCGGCTGGCCGCTCCTGGTCGCCAACAGCATCAGCTACCTCGCCGGTCTGACGAGCAGCTATCTGCTCAACAGCCGCTGGACCTTCGGCGATCGGGCCGGCCGACCGTCGCCGACGCGCCCTTTGCTGTACGCCGGCCTCAACGGCATGGGGCTGCTGCTCGGCAATCTCGCCGTCGGGACGCTGGCCCTGGCGCTGCCGGCGTGGCTCGCCAAGCTCGGCGCGATCCCGATCACCTTCGCCTGGAACTACTGGTCGAGTGACCGCCTGGTATTCGCGCGCAATTGACAGTCACGCGCGCCGCCGGCCGAGCGATTGGTGTCCGGCGGCCCGGCGGTCGCGTGAAAGCAGGTTGCCCTGCGCGTGGCCTTGCTCTAGAGCTTTTTCAGGCCGAACGGTCGGGCCCGAGAGCGCAACGGCAAGGATGGCGTACTTCCTGCAGCAGCTGATCAACGGCGTCACGCTGGGCGCCATGTACGGCCTGATCGCGATCGGCTACAGCATGGTCTACGGCATCATCGGCATGATCAATTTCGCCCACGGCGAGATCTATATGATCGGCGCCTTCCTCTCGATCATCTCGTTCACGCTGCTCGGGATTCTCGGCATCACCTGGGTGCCGCTCGCCCTCCTGGTGGTGCTGCTGATCGCGATGGCCTTCACCTCGGCCTACGGCTGGACGGTCGAGCGCCTCGCCTACCGGCCGCTGCGCGGCTCCTTCCGCCTGGCGCCGCTGATCTCGGCGATCGGCATGTCGATCTTCCTCCAGAACTACGTCCAGCTGACCCAGGGCGCCAACGTCAAGCCGCTGCCGCCGGTGATCACGGGCGGCTTCGTGTTCGGCGACCCCAGCGGCTTCACGGTGACCATCAGCTACGTCCAGATCCTGATGATGCTGCTCACGGTCGTGTTGATGATCGCGTTCTCCTACCTGATCGGCCGCACCCCGCTCGGCCGCGCCCAGCGCGCCTGCCAGCAGGACCTGGTGATGGCGGCCTTGTGCGGCGTCAACGTCGACCGCACGATCTCGCAGACCTTCGTCATGGGCGCAGCCCTCGCCGCGGTCGCCGGCCTGATGGCCACCCTCTACTACGGCGTGATCGACTTCTTCATCGGCTTCCTGGCCGGGGTCAAGGCGTTCACCGCCGCCGTGCTGGGTGGCATCGGCTCGATCCCGGGCGCCATGCTGGGCGGCCTGACGCTTGGCCTGGTCGAGGCCTTCTGGTCCGGCTACTTCAGCATCGCGTACAAAGACGTCGCGGCGTTCGTGGTCCTGATCCTGGTGCTGGTGTTCCTGCCGACCGGCCTGCTCGGCAAGCCCGAGATCGAGAAGGTCTGATGGCCGGGCGCGTGCTCGCCGAGACCGTCGCCGCGCCCGCCCGGATCGACTGGCCGGCCGCGCTCAAGGAAGCCGGACTCGCCGCCTTGGTCGCGTTCGTCCTGTTCCTGCCCCTGGTCGGGATGGAGACCGTCAACGTCGAGGGCGGGCTCGGCCTCAACTTCCGCTTCGACTGGGTCGCGATCGGAACCGTGGCGGTGTTCGCAGGCCGCCTCCTGCTGGTCGGCGCGCGCACCGTGCCGACCTCGACCCTCACGGTCGCGACCGCACCGCTCCGGCAGATCCCAGGCCTGCTGTCGCCCTATCGGCGCCACTTCGCCTTCGCCGGCGTCCTGTTCGCCTTCCTGCTGCCGTTCATGCCGTTCGCCAACCGCTACGTCGTCGACATCGGCACGACCGTGCTGATCTACGTGATGCTCGGCTGGGGTTTGAACATCGTGGTCGGCCTGGCCGGCCTGCTCGATCTCGGTTACGTCGCCTTCTATGCGGTCGGCGCCTATTCCTTCGCCCTGTCCGCCCATTGGTTCAATCTCGGCTTTTGGGAGTGCCTGCCGCTGGCCGGCGCGCTCGCCGCCTCGTTCGGCATTCTGCTGGGCTTCCCGGTGCTGAGGTTGCGCGGCGACTACCTCGCGATCGTGACCCTCGGCTTCGGCGAGATCGTGCGCATCATCCTGCTCAACTGGTGGACCGTGACCCGCGGCCCCGATGGCCTGTCCAACATCCCGCGCCCGACCTTGTTCGGCATCGTGTTCGAGCGCACGCCGCCCGAAGGCGTGACCGCCTTCCACGAGGTCTTCGGCATCTCCTACTCCAGCCTGCAGCGGGTGACCTTCCTCTATTTCCTGATCCTGATCCTGGCGCTGGTCACCAACGCCTTCGTGACCCGCATCCGCAAGCTGCCGATCGGCCGCGCCTGGGAGGCGCTGCGCGAGGACGAGATCGCCTGCCGGGCGCTCGGCATCAACCCGACCAGCACCAAGCTCACCGCCTTCGCGCTCGGCGCCATGTTCGCCGGCTTCGCGGGCTCGTTCTTCGCCACCCGCCAGGGCTTCATCAGCCCCGAGAGCTTCACGTTCATCGAGTTGGCGCTGGTGCTCGCGATCGTCGTGCTCGGCGGCATGGGCAGCCAGATCGGCGTCGTGCTGGCGGCCATGGTGCTGGTCCTGCTACCCGAGTTCGGGCGCGAGTTCGCGCACTACCGGATGCTGCTGTTCGGCGCCGCCATGGTCGCGATCATGGTCTGGCGGCCGCGTGGCCTGCTCGCCCATCGCGAGCCGACGATCCGCCTCCACGGCGAGACGCCGGCCGAGGCCGGCGACGCCGCCCGACCATGAGCGCGGCCCAGGCGCCCCTGCTCGACGTCCGCCATCTGACCATGCGCTTCGGCGGTCTGGTGGCGATCGACGACCTCTCGTTCACGGCCTATCAGCGCGAGATCACCGCGATCATCGGCCCGAACGGCGCCGGCAAGACCACGGTCTTCAACTGCCTGACCGGCTTCTACAAGCCGACCGTCGGCGAGCTCGCCCTGCACGTCGACGCCGAGCGCCTCCTGCTCGAGCAGATGGAGGGCTTCCGGATCGCGCGCCGCGGCCTCGCCCGGACCTTCCAGAACATCCGCCTGTTCGGCCAGATGAGCGTGCTCGAGAACCTGATCGTCGCCCAGCACAACACGCTGATGCGCGCGTCCGGCTATACCGTGCTGGGCGTGCTCGGCTTTGCCTCCTACCGGCATGCCGAGGCGCAGGCGGTGGCGCTCGCGCGCGACTGGCTCGCGCGCATCGGCCTGACCCGGCACGCCGACTGGAACGCCGCCAATCTGCCCTACGGCGAGCAGCGCAAGCTCGAGATCGCGCGCGCGATGTGCACCAAGCCCAAGCTGCTCTGCCTCGACGAGCCGGCCGCCGGGCTCAATCCGCGCGAGACCACCGAGCTCGGTCAGCTGCTGCGCGCGATCCGCGACGAGTTCGGCATCGGCATCCTCTTGATCGAGCACGACATGAGCGTGGTCATGGGCATCTCCGACCACATCGTGGTGCTCGACTACGGCCGCAAGATCGCCGACGGCCCGCCCGAGGCGGTGCGCCGGGACGCCAACGTGATCAAGGCCTATCTCGGCGAGACCGAGGAGGAGGAGCTGCCGCCCGAGGTCGCGGCCGACCTCGTCGGCGGCGCCGCCGCCGGCCAGATGTGATGCTCGAGCTCGAGGGCGTCCACGCCCACTACGGCAACATCGAGGCCCTGCACGGGGTCAGCATCCGGGTCGAGCGCGGCGAGATCGTGACCATCATCGGCGCCAACGGCGCCGGCAAGACCACGCTCTTGATGACCACCTGCGGCCGGCCCAAGCCGTCTTCCGGCGCGATCCGGTTCGAGGGCGGCCTGTTGAACGGCCTCGAGCCCTACGACATCGTCAACCGCGGCATCGCCCAGGCGCCCGAGGGCCGGCGGATCTTCCCCTCGATGTCGGTGCTCGAGAACCTGCAGATGGGCGCGGTGCCGACCGGGGGCCAGTACTTCGACGAGGACGTCCGCAAGGTCTTCGCCCTGTTCCCGCGCCTCGAGGAGCGCCAGCACCAGCGCGGCGGCACGCTGTCCGGCGGCGAGCAGCAGATGCTCTGCATCGGTCGGGCCCTGATGGCGCGGCCCCGCCTGCTGCTGCTCGACGAGCCCTCGCTCGGCCTCGCGCCGATCCTGGTCAAGCAGATCTTCCACTCGATCGTCGAGATCAATCGCGAGCAGGGGCTGACCATCCTGCTGGTCGAGCAGAACGCCTATCAGGCGCTCAAGATCGCCCATCGCGGCTACGTCCTCGCCACCGGCCGCGTGGTCCTCGAAGGCAGCGGCCGCGAGCTGCTCGCCAACCCCGAGATCCGCAGCGCCTACCTCGAAGGCGGGCATTGATCATCACGAGTCTCGAGACCCTCAATGCCTGACTGGACACAAGATCAGGCTCCTTCTCTTCCTCGCTCTTCTTTGTCCCGGGGTTCATTTCGATCAAGATCTACGACCTCCTGGGCCCTCTGAGCGCCGCGACTTCCAAAGCACACTCGCTGAAGCGATCGGTTACAGCGCAGTCAATTTCGCCGTCTCTCTTGCCGATTGTCGCCGACCATCTATGGCTATGGGATGCTTGCAGTCGCATGTGGGCGCAGCTCGCTGCGTCGCCTATCGTCATTCTGCTGACTGCCCCACTCGTTTGGCCCTATGTTCTTCGTGCTTGTCATCCGACCTCGGTTTGCGAACGTTGTTCGTCAGACCCTGTTCCATAAGCCGTGGGATGTTGTCTTCCGAGATCTTGGTGAACATGTTCGATTATTATTCACACCTCCGATGGCAGACGCATCGGTGGGCGCTATGCCCGGGGTTCGCAGGCTTCGTCCTATCCGGCCGATGACAGCGTCGCTTGAGAGTCGCGCACCTACAATACACGCCGACGCACGGCCTTGCCGCACCCAACAATCCGCCGCAGGGCGTTCAGGTGTCCCGCCCAAGCCGGGGATTACCCCATCCAGCCGACTGAGTTCTTTGACTCGAGGAGCGGCATGCCACGCAGGAGCCACGTTATGATCACGGTATCGCGAATGCTCTCGTCCGGCACGAGTTCAGCGCGTTCCTCGGACCGACCGGTGATCAGCGGTCCCGGTGGCGCCGAGGGCATGACCGGGGTTCCGGCGCCAGCCAACGGCTGCGCCGGTGTTCGGCCCGGTTTGGCCTCGATCTCGCCAACCGCTCTCTGATCGACGCCCGCTGTTCCGTGACCGGCGCTCAGCTTGTGGTTGATCTGCCCTGATCGCGATCTGGTCGGGATCACCGCGCTGCGCTGCTCACGTCACCGGGGCTCGTCCACAGGATGAGGCTCATTCTCCGGCCCGATTCCTGGCTGGCCACGGCAGCTCTCGGTCACCCGCTCGGACGGCGCGCAACCTCAAAAAAATTCGTTGTCCGAATTTCGGCGGCCGGGGTCGCGCGCGGCCCTAAGCTCATGGCGCGAACCGAAAGCGACCGCCATGCCGCTCGATGAAGAGACCTGCTACGCCGCGCTCGCCGGGCGCGACCCGGACTATGAGGGCGTGTTCTATGTCGGGGTGCGGACCACGGGCGTGTTCTGCCGGCCGACCTGCCCGGCGCGCCCGCCCAAGCGCGAGAACTGCGAGTTCTTCCCGGATGCCCAGCAGGCGCTGCTGGCGTCCTACCGCCCGTGCAAACGGTGTCGGCCGCTGTCGCCTCCCGACGCGACCTCGGAGGTCGTGCGCCGGCTCGTGGACGCGATCGAGCAGATGCCCGAGAAGCGCTGGCGGGACGCCGACTTCGATGCCCTCGACGTGCATGCCTCGACGGCGCGCCGGCAGTTTCGCAAGCGCTTCGGGATGACCTTCGTCGCCTATGCCCGCGCGCGTCGGCTGGGCGTCGCGTTCAAGGCGATCCGAGCGGGAGAGCGGGTGATCATGGCGCAACTCGACGCGGGCTACGAATCCGGCAGCGGCTTTCGCGACGCGTTCGCGAAGATCATGGGCGCAGCGCCCGCGAGCCGTGCCGCGCGCGCGTTGTTCGCCGCCTGGCTCGAGACGCCGCTCGGCGCCATGACGGTGATTGGCGACGAGGAAGCCCTCTATCTGCTCGAATATGCCGATCGCCGCGGCCTGGAGCGCCAGGTCGAGCGCCTGCGCAAGCGCGCCCGAGCCGGGATCGTGCCCGGCCGCACCGGCCCGATCGCGAAGATCGAGGCTGAGCTCGCCGCCTATTTCGACGGCCGCTCGATGCGCTTCGAGACGCCGCTCGCGCGCCTCGGATCGCCCTTTCAGAGCGCGGTCTGGGACGCGCTGCGCCTGATTCCGCCGGGGCGGACGCAGAGCTACGCCGGGATCGCGGGCGCGATCGGCCGGCCTCAGGCCGTGCGCGCGGCCGCCCGGGCCAACGGCGCCAATCCGTTCGCGATCGTCGTCCCCTGCCATCGCGTCATCAACGCCGACGGCGCCCTCGGCGGCTATGGCGGCGGCCTCGCGCGCAAGCGCTGGCTGCTCGATCACGAACAGCGATGGGCGAGCGCGGCCGGGGCCTGACGCCGTGCGCTCGATGCTCGCGGACCGCCAGCCATCGGCAACCACGATGGCGGCTCTGCGCCGAAGGATCGCGAGGGGGACCGTCGCGACCGCTCCGCCGGCCGTCACTCCGCGGCCCGTCACCCGCCTCGGCCGCACGCTCGAGGTCCTCAGGGTCTGGCGGCGCCGCTCCCGCTATCGTCGTGAGCTGGCACGCCTGATGCGCAGCGGCCCGCACCTGATCGACGACATCGGCCTGTTGCGAGCGCATGCCGAGCGCGAGGTGGCGAAGCCGTTCTGGCGCCCTTAGGCCGGCTGGCGGCGGTGCGGCTTCGGGCGCTTCGGCCGTCGCGGCGGCGCGTCCGTCACGGCAGCGGGCCCGGGTCGGGATCGCGGTTGACGATCGGCACCACTGCGACCGATGATGGGCCAGAGTGCAGGCATTCCGCGATCATGACCGGCTGAGCGCCAACCTCTGAGGAGCCCTGTTTGAGCCAAAGCAGCGTCGAAGCGGCACGGCACGTCTTCGGCCATCTCGCGAGCAAGGTCGATGCCCCGTTCTCGATCCGGCTCTGGGACGGCACCGTGATCCCCCTCGGCCGCGACATGGCCAACGACGCGCCCGTGATCGCGATCCGCGGACCGGGGGTCCTGGGGGCGCTGTTGCGCCGGCCGTCGCTCGATCATTTGTTCCGGCGCTACGTCAGCGGCGACATCGAGATCCAGGGCGGCGATCTGATCGGCTTCGTCGAGGCGGCGCGCCGGCGCCGGAAGGCCGCCAGAATCGGCCTCGGCGAGCTGCGCAAGGGCTTTCCCTGGACCAGGGCGCTGCGCCTGCTGCTGACCCGCGACCGCCGGCCGGCGATCCGCCACGAATTCCACGGCGGCGACGCGCCGCGGCGGGGCGCAAAAGATCGGGACCGGGATTTCATCCAGTTCCACTACGATGCCAGCAACGAATTCTACGAGCTCTTCCTCGACCCGGAGATGGTCTATTCCTGCGCCTATTTCCGCGACTGGACCAACCCGTTGGAGCAGGCGCAACGGGACAAGCTCGACATCATCTGCCGCAAGCTGCGGCTGCAGCCGGGGGAGTTGTTCCTCGACATCGGCAGCGGCTGGGGCGCGCTGTTGTGCCACGCCGCCCAGCACTACGGCGTCGCCGCCCATGGCGTGACCCTGTCGCAGGCGCAATACGACTATAGCCAGGCCAAGATCCGGCGGCTCGGCCTGGCCGACCGGGTGACCGTGTCGCTCACCGACTACCTGACGCTCGACGGCCCCTACGACAAGATTGCCAGCATCGGCATGTACGAGCACGTCGGCATCGCCAACTATCCTGCCTATTTCGGTAAGATCCACGGCCTGCTCGGCGCCGGCGGCATCTTCCTCAACCACGGCATCACCCGCCGGGCCAAGCGCAATATCAACAACTTCGGCAAGATCAGCGCCAGCAAGCGCGTGATCCTCAAATACATCTTTCCCGGGGCGGAGCTCGATCACATCGGCCATACCGTGCAGGTGATGGAGTTCCTCGGGCTTCGAGATCCAGGACGTCGAGGCCTGGCGCCGGCACTACGCCCGCACCTGCCGGCTCTGGCACGACCGGCTCGCGGTCCGGCGCGAGGCGGCGATCGCGCTGGTCGGAGCCGAACGCTACCGCATGTGGATGGCCTATCTGGCCGGCGTCACCGTGGGCTTCGAGCACGGCCCGCTGCACGTGTTCCAGACGGTCGCGACCAGGCAGGGCACGGCCGTCACCGCGCTGCCGTCGACCCGCGAGGATCTCTATCGGCCGACGCCCGAGGTCCGCGACCGACCCGGGCAGCGCACCGCCTGAAGGAGCTGGCGCATGGAAGCGATCCTCGGCACCTCGCCCGGCGTCTTCATCGGGCTGACGGTGATCATCACCGGCGGCGCCGCGATCATGACCGGGCGCGCGCTGGCCGACGGCTGGAAGCCGCCCTGGCAGGTGGTGCTCGCCTGCCTCGGCCTCGACCTCGCCAACCGCTTCCTGGTCTACGCCCTGTTCGGCGGCGAGCTGCTCAGCCTGTCCGGCTTCCTGATCGGTTTCGTCGTGATCGTCGCCCTGGCGCTGGTCGGCCATCGGATCACCGCGGTGCGCAAGGTGGTCAACCAATACCCCTGGCGCTACGAGCGGGCATCGCTATTCGCCTATCGCGAGAAACCTGGGGCGTAGCCGAGCCCGGCGCCGCGCGACCGCGCATTCCGGGATGCCGGGCGGACAATCAAGACCCTTGCCAAAGCGCTCGCCCTCCAGGACAAATGGCGCAACTCTAGACCGTTGCAACGCAGGTTCGTGGCCGCGGCCACGACCGCTCATGCCAACAGGGAGAAAGGCGACATGCCTGGCTTCATCAAACCTCTGCTCGCGACCAGCGCGTTGCTGGCGCTGACCGCCGGCGTGGCCCATGCCGACATCACGATCGCGACCGCCGGGCCGATGACCGGCCAATACGCGGTCTTCGGCGATCAAATGAAGCGCGGCGCCGAAATGGCGGTCAAGGACCTCAACGCCAAGGGCGGCGTGCTCGGCGAGCAGCTCAAGCTCGAGGTCGGCGACGACGCCTGCGATCCCAAGCAGGCGGTCGCGGTCGCCAACAAGATGGTCAACGACGGCGTGGTGTTCATGGCCGGGCACTTCTGCTCCGGCTCCTCGATCCCGGCATCCGCGGTCTACCACGAGGAGGGCATCCTGCAGATCTCGCCCGCCTCGACCAATCCCAAGCTGACCGAGCAGGGCTTCGACAACGTCTTCCGCACCTGCGGCCGCGACGACCAGCAAGGGACCTTCGCCGGCAACTACGTCGTCGACAACCACGTCGGCACCAAGGTCGCGGTGCTCCACGACAAGACCGCCTACGGCAAGGGCCTCGCCGACGAGTTCAAGCGCCAGATCAACGAGCGCGGCCTCAAGGAGACGATGTACGAGGCGATCACCGCCGGCGACAAGGACTTCACCGCGCTGATCACCAAGATGAAGGAAGCCGGCATCGACCTGATCTATCTCGGCGGCTACCACACCGAGGCCGGCCTGATCGCGCGTCAGGCGAGCGAGCAGGGCCTGAAGGCGCAGATGATGTCGGGCGACGCGCTGGTCACCGACGAGTACTGGGCGATCACCGGCGAGACCGGCCAGGGCACGCTGATGACCTTCAGCCCGGACCCGCGCAAGAACGACGTGGCGCAGCCCGTGGTCGCCGAGTTCCAGGCTCAGGGCTACGACCCCGAGGGCTACACCCTCTACACCTACGCCGCGATCCAGGCCTGGGCGCAGGCGGTCGAGAAGGCCGGCACCACCGACCTCCAGCCGGTCGAAGACGCCCTGCACGCCAACCAGTTCGAGACCGTGCTCGGCCCGATCGGCTTCGACGACAAGGGCGACGTCAAGGGCGCCAGCTACGTCATGTACAAGTGGGACAACGGCAAATACGTCGAGGTCAACGGCTGAGCGGCGCCAACGGGCGTCGGCGGAACCGGGCCTTCGGGCCCGGTTTTCGTTTCCGGCCGCCGTCGCCGCTCGGTTGGCAGGATCGGACGGCACGCCTAGATTGGCTGGGGAAGAGGAGCTGGCCATGGCGTCACATCTGCCAACCCCCTGGACGATTGACGACTTTCTCGAGTGGGAGGCGCAGCAGCCGGAGCGTTACGAGTTCATCGACGGCATGATCGTCGGCATGGTCGGCGGCTCGGCCGCGCACACGATCATCAAAGGCAACCTGTACGCGGCCCTTGCCGCTCGCTTGCGGGGCGGACCCTGTCGCGCCCTCACCGAAGGCCTCAAGGTCGTGACCTCGATCAATGTCCACTATCCGGACGTGGCGGTCATCTGCACCCCGATCCAGCCGGCCGATGATCAGATCCGCGAGCCGGCGGTGATCGTCGAGGTGCTCTCGCGGACAACCGGTGACCGGGATCGCGGTGCCAAATGGGTTGCATATCGCGAGGTGCCGTCGCTGCAGCACTATGTGCTGATCAATCAATATCGCCGCTTCGTGGAAGTCTACAGCCGGGATGGCGTCAGCTGGTCGCTGACCCTCCATGCGCCACCGTTGCAGACCGTGCCGCTGCGTGCGATCGGCGTCGAGCTCACGCTGGACGAGACATACGAGGGCAGCGGCGGCTAGAGCTGGAGCCTTCGAAGGAGCGACCGGCTGACAAAGCGCCGCCGGCTGCCTATGCTGATGGCGGGTCGAGCGCGGGAGGATTCAGGGGCATGGCGATCATCAACCGGATCGGCGACTTTCAGGACGAGATGACCGCCTGGCGGCGCGACCTGCACGCCCATCCGGAGCTCGGCTTCGAGGAGGTCCGGACCGCGGGCCTGATCGCCGACAAGCTGCGCGCCTTCGGTCTCGACGAGGTCCACACCGGGCTCGCCAAGACCGGGGTCGTGGGCGTGCTGCGGGCCGGCGCCGGCGGCCGCAGGATCGCGCTCCGCGCCGACATGGACGCCCTGCCGATCGACGAGGCGACCGGCCTGCCCTACGCCTCCCGGCACCCCGGGCGCATGCACGCCTGCGGCCATGACGGTCATACCACGATGCTGCTCGGCGCCGCCCGCTACCTCGCCGAGACCCGCAACTTCGACGGCACGATCTACTTCATCTTCCAGCCGGCCGAGGAGACGCTGTCCGGCGGCCGGGTCATGGTCGAAGAGGGCCTGTTCGAGCGCTTCCCGGCGGAGCAGGTGTTCGGCATGCACAACTGGCCGCGCCTGCCGCTCGGCCAGTTCGCGATGCGGCCGGGGCCGGTGATGGCGGCCGCCGACCGGATCGACATCCGCCTGACCGGCAACGGCGGCCACGGCGCGATGCCGCACCTCGCCCGTGATCCCCTGATCGCCGGCGCCCAGATCGTCAGCGCCCTGCAGACGATCGTCGCGCGCAACGCCGATCCGATCGACCGCGCCGTGGTCTCGATCACCCAGTTCCACGCCGGCACCACCGACAACGTGATCCCCGGGTCGGCGTTCCTCGGCGGCACGGCGCGCTCGTTCAGCCCCGAGATGCAGGACCTGATCGAGCGCCGGGTCGGCGAGATCGCACGCGGCATCGGCCAGGCGCTGGGAGTCGAGGTCGCCTGCAGCTACCACCGCGGCTATCCGGCGACCGTCAACAGCGAGGCCGAGACCGAAGAGGCCGCGCTCGCCGCGACCGAGATCGTCGGCGCCGACCAGGTCGACCGCGCGCCTGCCCCGGTCATGGGGGCGGAGGACTTCGCCTTCATGCTCGAGCGGCGGCCGGGCAGCTACATCTTCATCGGCAACGGCGGTGGTCCGGACGCGCCGATGGTGCACAACCCGGACTACAACTTCAACGACGAGGCGCTCCCCTACGGCGCCAGCTACTGGGCGCGCCTGGCTGAGCGCCTCCTACCCGCCCGCTGAGGCGCGGGCCGCACTAAGCCGAACCGCCGACGATGGCCGCACCGCCCCGGGCCGGCGCTTACCGCGTCGTCTACGCCGACCCGCCCTGGCGCTTCGCGACCTACTCCGACAAGGGCAAGGGCCGCAGCGCCGAGGCGCACTACGACAGCATGAGCCTCGACGAGATCAAGGCCCTGCCCGTGGCGGAGTGGGCGGCGCGCGACGCGGTGCTCCTGCTCTGGGCGACCGACCCGCTCCTGCCGCGCGCGCTCGAGGTGATCGCGGCCTGGGGCTTCACCTACAAGACGGTCGGCTTCTATTGGGTCAAGCTGAACAAGTCGGCCGCCGCCCGGCTGTCGCGCGAATGGCCGCTGCTCGCCGAGGGCGACTTCTTCACCGGCCTCGGCTTTTGGACCCGGGCCAATCCGGAACCCTGCCTGCTCGCCACCCGCGGCCACCCCAAGCGCAGCGCCGGCGACGTCAAGAAGCTCCTGATCGCGCCGCGCCGCGAGCACTCGCGCAAGCCGGACGAGACCTACGGGCTGATCGAGCGCCTGCTCCCCGGCCCCTATCTCGAGCTGTTTGCCCGCCAGAGCCGGCCCGGCTGGGATGGCTTCGGCAACCAGGAGGGCCTGTTCGACCACGGCCCGGTGGTCACCCGGCGGCGGCCGTCGCGCGAACGTTGACGCCTGTCGACACCACCGCTCCGCGCATCGGCGCGCCGGTCAGCGGATCGCGAGCGCCTCCTGGGCCGGGACGGCGGCGACCGTCGGGCCGGCCCGCAGATGGCCGGACAGGCGGTACTCCAGGCGCTTGAAGCCGTAGAGGATGGCGTAGGACATCGCGAGGTAGCAGAGGCCGACCATGATCCAGATCTCGAAGGTCCGGAAGGTCTCGGCGATCAGCACCCGGCCGACCCCGGTCAGATCCATGATCGTGATGATCGACACCAGCGAGGTCGCCTGGAACAGGAAGATGACCTCGTTGGTGTAGGCCGGGAGCGCCAGACGGAAGGCCTTGGGCAGGATGATCCGCCGCAGCCGGAGGCCCTTCGACATGCCGAGCGCGCGCGCCGCCTCGATCTCGCCGTAGGACACCGCCCGGATCGCGCCGCGCAGGATCTCCGCGGTGTAGGCGGCGGTGTTCAAGGTGAGCGTCAGGATCGCGCAGAAGTAGGGCTCGCGGAAGAACTGCCAGAGGCCGGCCGCCCGGAGCTCGGGCACGAACTGCCCGCTGCCGTAGTAGATCAGGAAGATCTGGACCAGGAGCGGCGTGCCGCGGAAATAGAACATGTAGCCGAACGCCGGCCAGCGCAGCAGCGGGTTGTCGGACAACCGGGCGAGCGCCACCGGCACCGCCAGCAACAGACCGATCAGCACGCTGATCGCGGTCAGCTGCACGGTGACCCAGGCGCCGCTCAGGAGCCGCGGCAGGCTGTCGACGATGATCCCGAGGTCCATCGCTCAGGCTCGCCGGATGCCACGGTTGGCCCTGGCCTCGAGCCGATGCAGGACCTGGAGCGAGGCGACCGTGATCAAGAGATAGATGATCGAGGCGCCGAAGTAGAAGGTGAACGGCATCCGCACCGCGCGCGCCGCGACGTCGGCCATCCGCATCAGCTCCGGCAGCTGGACCACCGACATCAGCGCGGTCGCCTTGATCAGGACCAGCCAGACGTTGCCCAGGCCCGGGAGCGCGAAGCGCCAGACCTGCGGCAGGATGACCCGGCGAAACGCGAGCACCCGGCTCATGCCGATCGCGCGCGCGGCCTCGATCTGGCCGCGATCGAGCGCCAGGAAGGCGCCGCGGAACACCTCGGTGGTGAACGCGCCGTAGATCACGCCGAGCGTCAGCGTGCCGGCCGTGAACGGGTCGATGTCGACGACCACGTCGCCGCCGGTCACGAACGTGAGCAGCTGCTGGAGCAGGATCGTGACGCCGTAGTAGACGAGCAGGATCAGCACCAGCTCGGGCACGCCGCGCACGATCGTCGTGTAGATTCCGGCGAGGCTCTTCGCGATCGGATTGCCGGCGAGCTTGCCCCAGGCGCCCAGCAGCCCGAGCGTCAGGGCGACCGGGACCGCCGACAGGCCGACCAGGAGGGTGATCTTGGCACCCTCCCAGAAGACCCACTCGTAGCCCTTGAAGTCGAGCACGCCGGCCTCCGCGGCGATCAGATCGCCGGTCGTCCGCCCGCCAGCCGCCTAGGAGGTCGGTCCATAGACGTCGAAGTCGAAGTATTTGGCGTTGATCTTCTGATAGGTGCCGTCGGCGCGGATCTTGTCGATCGCGGCGTTGAAGGCCTGGAGCAGGTCGTCCTCGCCCTTGCGGATCGCGATGCCGGCGCCCTCGCCATGGTACTTCGGATCGCTGTAACCCGGACCGACGAACTCGAAGCCCTGGCCGGCGTCGGTCTTGAGGAAGCCGTCGAGCAGGGCGACCGAATCCGCCATCACCAGGTCAAGCCGGCCGGACACCAGATCGGCATTGGCCTCGTCCTGGGTCGCGTAGGTCCGGACGTCAGCTTCGGGAAACTTGGCGCGCAAGAACCTCTCATGGGTCGTGGCCCGCTGTACGCCGACCACCTTGCCCTTGAGCCCTTCCGGCGAGATGTCGAAGCCGGCATCCTTGGCGGCGACGAACTTGGCCGGTGTCTGGTAGTACTTCTCGGTGAAGTCGACGACCTCCTTGCGCTTGTCGGTGATCGACATCGACGCGATGATCGCATCGTATTTCTTGGCGATCAGGCCCGGGATGATGCCATCCCAATCCTGGACGACGAACTCGCACTCGAAGTTGGCCGCGTCGCACAGGGCCTTGGCGATGTCGACGTCGAAGCCGACCAGCTGGCCGTTGCTGTCGATCCCGTTGAAGGGCGGATAGGCACCCTCGGTGCCGACCTTGACATGGCGCTTCTCGCCCGCATCGGCGCTGCTCGCAAGCCCGACGAGCGCCGCCGCTGCGATGACCACGGTGGCCAGCTTCCTGATGTCCTTGAGTTGTCGCATGTCACCAAGCCCTTTTGCTGTGCCTCTTTTTTTTGCCGGCCGAGTATCTCATCTTCGCGGCGCCGCATCCAGGGAAAACCCCGCGCGCCGCGGCGGCGGGCCTCGTTGTCAACCGGACGCTGAGCCCGACCGCAGCACGGCAACTCTCGCGCTGCTCCCGCACCCCCGCCCGGCCCCGGCGTCCGGCCCGCTAACCCTGATCCGCCACCGGGCGCGCCCCATAGGACGGCATTTTAAGGGTATTGCTGATTGTCGAAGCGGGCGCGAAGCCTTAACATCCGGTTAATTGGCACTCGAAGGGATCATGGGACGCCCATGGACGGTGAACGCTACGTCGGAGAACGGCGCGCGCTACGGCACTTCCTGCAAGAGCTGCGCCCGCTGGTGGTCGCCATCCTGGGCGAGGACGCGGTGCTGCGCTATCGGATCGACCGCGGCCTGAACTCGGGCGATCTCGCAGCCCTGCGCAAAGCGCGCGAGATGTTCCACAACCAGCCCGAGGATCTCAAGCGCCGGCTGATGCGCGGCATCTTCGAGGCGCCGGCGGCCAAGCCGAGCAAGAGCCATCTGCTCGAGCGCTACACCCAGCGCGAGCCGGAGCCGTTCGTCCGCTTCGACGCCTATCCGGCGGCGACCTCCGAGGACGTCGGGCTGTCGGTCGAGCTCGATCACGAGCTGTCCGACGACGTCCCGGTCCGGGTTCTGGTCAGCCCCGGCACGCTGCCGTCGAGCGCGGCCGAGGCGCTGCGCCAGATCGCCGCCTGGATCGAGCGCGATCGCCGGCTGCTGTCGGTCCGCCACTGGCAGGGAATGGCCCAGGCGCAGGAGCCGCTCGAGGCCGAGCGCCCGCGGGCCGGGGCGGACGACGATCAGGGCAACAGTGCCGACCAGGCCTGATCGACCCACGCCCGCCGGCGCCGGGCGCGCCCGCCCCCAGCACGCGGGTCGCGGCGGCTGGCTGCCGGTGCCGCTCGCCGGCGCCGTCCTGCTGGCCGGCTGCGCGCAGGAAGCCCCACGCACCGGCGCGCCCGGCGAGGACGCCCGGCGCGCGCTCGTCGAGCACCATGGCGAGGGCCCGATTCGGGCGGTCGTCCGCGGCAATCCCTTCGGCATGGACGAGACCCGCCTCGACGGTCTGGTCAGCCAGGCGATGGCCGCCGGCGTTGCCGGCCTCAAGGTCAGCTTCACGACCTATCCGGACCAGACGGCGCCCGAGCCGCATCTGGTGGTGATCCTGAACCCGGCGCGCGAGCCGCCCGCGGCCGCCGCCTGCGGTGCCCCGGAGACCGTCGCGACGACGCCCGCGGCCGAGACGCTCAACGTCTTCGCCCTGTTCTGCCAAGGCGATCAGCCGCTCAACGCGGTCCATCAGGAGGCCCGGGTCGCGGGACCGACCGACCGCAGTTTCCAACGCCTGCTCTGGCGCACGTCGGCGGACCTGTTCCCCGATGACTACGCCAACACCTATGGCTTCGGCATCCTGCCGCGCTGGCTCAACTTCGGCATCGGCGGTAGCGCGGGCTTCTGAAGCGGCCCGGCACGCCGCGCGCGCGACCGGGTCAGCCCCCAATCGGGGCGATTGAGCCCGGTCAGTCCGTCTCGATCTCGAGCAGGGCACGCTCGGCGGCCGCGAAGTCGATCTGGTCATGCTGCCGCTGCGCGGCCCGGGCGCCGATCACCGCCGCGTCGAGATCGACCTGGTTGCAGAGCCCGAGCAGGACCGGGTCGCGCGGCCGGATCTCGCTGCTCTTCCAGTGCGTGCGATCGCGGACCGCGTTGACCGTGGTCTTGGTCGTGCCGAGCAGCTTGCAGATCTGCTGGTCGGTGACCTCCGGGTGGTGGCGCAGCAGCCAGGCGATCGCGTCCGGGCGGTCCTGGCGCTTGGACAAGGGCGTGTAGCGGGGCTCGCGGCGTTTCGGCACCTTGATGTCGGCCGAGGCCGGGCGGGCGAGCTTGAGGCGCGAGTTGGGATCCTTCTGGCAGCGCTCGATCTCGCCGCGCTCCATCTGGCCGCTCGCCACCGGGTCCAGGCCGCGGATGCCGGCACCGACCTCGCCATCCGCGATGCCCTTGACCTCGAGCGGATGCAGGCCGCAGAAGTCGGCGATCTGCTCGAAGGTCAAGCTGGTGGTGTCCACGAGCCACACGGCCGTGGCTTTCGGCATCAACGGTCGATCCATAACCTGCTCCTACGGTCGCCGGCGCGAACGCGCCCTCCTGCATCGCCGGCGCGACGCGCCAAGCTGCTTTCTAGGGCCCTGCCAAGCAGATGGGAAGGCTGTTGCCGATTGGCAACAAGCCGAACGGTCAGCTCTCGGCTACGGGCACCGTATAGTTGAGCGCCAGGCGGCCGCCGTCGGGATAGATGGTCTGGCCGGTGATGTAGCTCGCCTCGTCGCTCGCGAGGAACAGGGCCACCTTGGCGATCTCGGCCGGCTCGCCGCAGCGGCCCATCGGCGTCCGCGACAGAATCCGCCGGCGCGCCGCCTCGTCGCTCATCACGACCTGCAAGAGATCGGTCAGGATCGAGCCCGGGCCGATCGCGTTGACCCGCACCCCCTTGTCGGCGAGCGCCAGCGCCATGACCTTGGTCAGCTGATTGACCGCGCCCTTGCTCGTGACATAGGGCACCTGATTGGCGATCGCGAGGACGGCATTGGCCGAGGACATGTTGACGATCGCGCCTTTGCCGCGGGCGACCATGGCGCGCGCGGCGGCCTGGCCGACCAGAAACACGCCCTTGAGGTTGACCCTGAGCACGGCGTCGAAGTCGGCCTCGCTGATCTCGAGGAAGTCGGCGGTCTTGATGATGCCGGCGTTGTTGATCAGCACGTCCAGCCGGCCGAAGGCGGCGAGCGTCCGCTCGACCAACCGGCTGGCATGGCCAGCATCGCCGACATCGGTCGCGACGAAGATCGCCCGGCCGCCCGCGGCCTCGATCGCCCGCACGACCGCGGCTCCGTGCTCGCCATCGATATCGGCGACCACCACCGCCGCCCCCTCGGCCGCGAACGCCTCGGCACAGGCGCGGCCGATACCGTTGCCACCGCCCGTGACGATCGCAACCTGACCCTTAAACCGCATCGCAGGCTCCCCCGGCAGCGGTGCTCCGCGGGCGGTCTATCACGCTGCGCCCGCCCTGGTCCATCGGCAGACCGTCAGAGAAAATCGCGCAGGAACGCGACCAGCGGCCGGTCGGCGGGCGGCATGGCCAGACCCTCCATATCCCGCGGCCTGAGCCAGCGCAGCGCCTGGCCTTCGCGGGCTTCCGGAAAACCGGTCCAGATACGGCAGACGTAGAGCGGCATCAGCAGGTGGAACCCGGCGTAGCGGTGCGAGGCGAAGGTCAGCGGCGCCAGGCAGTTGGCCGCGACGTCGAGCCCCAGCTCCTCCTCGAGCTCCCGGATCAGGCAGGCCTCCGGCGTCTCGTCCGGCAAAACCTTGCCGCCCGGGAACTCCCACAAGCCCGCCATCGGCTTGCCCTCGGGCCGGCGCGTGAGCAGCACCCGGTGGTCGACGTCGACCAGCGCACAGGCGGCGACCAGGAGCAGCGGCAGCGGCCCGCTCACACCTCGATCCGATAGCTGAGCGCCAGCTGGTCCCCGGTCCGGCCGCGGATCCCCCAGTTGGCGGGCGGGGTCTCGAAGATCGTGATCTCGAGGTCCTGGGCTGTGATGCCGAGCGTCTGGATTCGCGCCATCAGCAATTCGAGCAGCGTCCGCCTGGTGTCCGCCGTCCGCCCCTCGAACATGCTGATCTCGATGATCGTATAGGCGGCGCTGCGGTCGGACGGATGGATGAAGTCGACCGGATCGAGCGCGATGAAGCGCTGGAAGCGTTTTTCGGCCGGCAGGCCGAGCGCTTCGCAAAGGCAACCGTGCACGACGTCCGAAAGGGCGGCGCGCACACGGCCGAGATGCGCCCGCTCGCCATAGATCTTGACCTGTGCCACACGGCCTCCGCGGGTCTCGGCGAGCAGCGTCCGGTTCAGCGGGCGGTCCAGCCGCCGTCGACCGGCAGCGTGACCCCGGTGATCATGCTGGCAGCATCGCTCGCCAGGAACAGGATCGCCGCGGCGACCTCCTCGGGTTCGACGAAGCGGCCCATCGGCGTCTCGGCGAGCAGCGCCTCGACCATCGCCAGATCGCTCAGCAGCGGGTCGGTCAGCCGGGTGCGGGCGAAGGTCGGGGCGACCGCGTTGACCCGGATGCCGTGCGCCGCCCATTCGCAGGCGAGCGCGCGGGTGAAGTTGACGAGCGCGCCCTTGGCGCTGTGATAGGCGACGTTCGGGTAGTGGCCGCCGCCGACCAGGCCCATGATCGAGGCGACGTTGACGATCGCGCCCCGCCCGGCCTCGAGCATGTGGCCGCCGGCCGCGCGCACGCAGAAGAAGCTGCCGTCGAGGTTGACCGCGTGCACCTGGCGCCAGCGCTCGGTCGGCATCTCGACCGCCGGCACGCGGGCGCCGAGCCCGGCGTTGTTGACCAGGATGTCGAGCCGGCCGTGGCCGCCGGCGACCGCGCCGATCACCGCCGCGACCGCGGCCTCGTCCGTGACATCCAGCCGATACGCCGCGCCGCGCCCGATCTCGATTGCGACCCGCTCGGCCGCCTCGAGGTCGAGGTCGGTGACCGCCACCTCGGCGCCCGCCTCGGCCAGCGCCTGACAGGTCGCTCGCCCGATGCCATTGCCGCCGCCGGTGACCAGCGCCACCCGCCCGTCCAGCCGCAGCATCTTGAGATAATCCGTCATGCCGCCCTCCCAGCCAAAGCGCTATGCCAGCCGATCGGTCGCACTGGCTGCCCCCAACTGGCGGTCGAGCGTGATCAGCTCAAAACTCATCCGGCGCGCCACCCAGAGATAGCTGGCGTCATAGGCGGTCAGGCCGGATCGTTCGGCCAGGCCGAGGACCTCGTCGTGGTCGACCTCGACAAGGGTCACCTCCAGCCGGTCGAGCATCCCGAACGCCGCCATGAAGGCGTCGCGCCGATCTGGATCGCGGCGTATCTTCTTGATGCAGGCATTGGCGATCTCAAAGGGCAAGAGCGCCGGAGCGATCAGGTCTGCGGCTCCCAGACGCTCGGCGACCGCCGCGCCTTCCGCCTCGCCGAACAGCAGGGCGGCCAAAGCGGACGCATCGACGACCTTAGCGGGCATCCCGATCCTCGCGGATCATGGCGGCAGCCTCGGATGGTGTCGACAGCCCGATCTGCCGCACCCTGGCAAGGACCTCGGCGGGCGTCAGTCGCCGCGAGGTCCCCGCCGCCTCCTCGAGGATCGCCATCAGCTCACCCTGCAACGACCGGTGATGACGCTCCGCGCGCTCCTTGAGGCGCTTCACCACCTCGTCGGGGGCATTCTTGATCGACAGGCTGACCGGCATGTTCGGCTCCAAAAATGCGCCATTTCGGCGCCAAAATAGCGGACGGGAGCCGGCAAAGCAATGATCGACCGCCTGTGACGACGACTCGAAGCCTCAGGCGAACTTGGCGATCAGGCCGCCGTCGACCACGAGGTCGTGGGCGGTGACGTATTTCGCTTCGTCGGAGGCGAGGAAGAGGCAGGCGTAGGCGGTGTCCCAGCCGGTGCCCATGTGGCCCATCGGGCATTGGGCGTCGCGCACCCGGATCAGGTTCTCGACATCGCCGTCCTTGCCATAGGCCGCGGTCAGGCCGTGGTGGACCATGGGCGTGTTCATCAGCCCGGGCGAGACCGAGTTGCAGCGGATGCCCTTGGCCGCGAGCTCGAGCGCGATCGCCCGCGAGAGCGCCACGACGCCGCCCTTGGTCGCGTAGTAGCTGGCGTAGCTGATGCCGGTCCAGCGGTGGGCGGCGATCGAGGCGATGTTGACGATCGCGCCCTTGCGCTCGCGCTCCATGACCGGCACCACCTGCCTGCAGGTGAGAAAAACGCTCTTCAGGTTGACGTCCGAGACCTGGTCCCAGTCGGCCTCGGTGGTCGTCGCGATGCCGCCGGTGCGGGCGATGCCGACGTTGTTGACCAGGACGTCGATCCGACCGAACGCGCGCAGGCAGGCCGCCACCATGGCCTCGACGCTCGCCGCCTTCGAGACGTCGGCGGCGTGGGCGACGCAGGCGCCGCCCTCCTGCTCGATGATCGCGCGGGTCTCGCCGGCGGCGTCCAGATTGAGATCGACCCCGAACACCTTGGCGCCTTCGCGCGCGAACAGGACCGATGCCGCCTTGCCGTTGCCCCAGCCCGGCCCGATCGAGCCCGCGCCGGTGATCAGGGCCACCTTGTCCTCGAGCCGTCCGGTCATAGCCCTAGCCTCCCGCGTCAATTGTCGGGCGAACTCTGAGGATGCCCGCGTCACGGCGTCAAGCGAGCGCGCTTGACACACGGCCTCGGCAAGGAAGAATAAACGATCGGTCGAGCTTGTTACCGCCGTCATCAAGGTTGATGACGGAGCGTCTCAGCGCGGAGAACCCGGCGTCGGTCGGATCGTCGTCACAGGCCTTGGCCATTCTGGTTCCCCGTCCCTCCGATCCCTCCAGCAGTTGGAGATGCGATGCGCACTCTCGTCGCCCTCGTCGCCCTCGCCGCCGGCGCGGCGGCGCTGCTCAGCGGCTGCTCTACCGGCCCCGATCCCGCCCTCCAAGGCCAGGCGAGCCGGCCGCTGCCGCAGGATTGGATCCTGATCGCACCCCCGGACAACACGCTGACCGTCGCCTTCCTCGACACCTTCGAATTCCTGCCGGACGGTAAGGATCGGTTCCCCGCGACCACCGACGGCATGAGCGAGCCGGACCGGCGCTCGCTGCAGGACCTGTTCAAGCAGGTCCAGGCGGCGCCCTCGGCGCAGGCGCGCCTCCAGATCCTGACCGATCTCTCGGCCGTGACCGAGGCGCCGCTCGAGCAATGGCGGCAGGTGCGCGGGTTCAGGTCGGCCGACGAGTGCGAATCGACCCGGGCCGAGCTGGTCAAGGTGACCAGCGAGCAGACCCGCAACGTCGGCGCCTACGCGGGCATGCCGCGCGAGGAGTTCCAGTGGCCGCTGCTCGCCAAGAGCTTTCAATGGAGCCGCTGCGTGCCGAACGACGTGGCGGCGGCGCGCCGCCAGACCTAGCCCGCGGCCGGCCGGAGCGCGTCCCGGAGCTCGGTCTTGAGCACCTTGCCGTAGGCGTTCTTGGGCAAACCTTCGACGAAGCGGTAGGCGCGCGGCCGCTTGAAGCGGGCGATCCGGGCCAGGCAATGGCGATCGAGGTCGGCGGCTGCGACCGGCTCGCCGGCCGCCATCACCACGAAGGCGACCACGCTCTCGCCCCACTCGGGGTCGGGCGTGCCGATCACCGCGACCTCTTGGACCGCGGAGTGCTCGAGCAGGACCTCCTCGACCTCGCGCGGGTAGATGTTGGCGCCGCCCGAGATGATCAGGTCCTTGGCGCGATCGCGGAGCGTGAGGAAACCGCCCGCGTCCATGACCCCGACATCGCCGGTATGCAGCCAGCCGCCGCGCAGCGTCGCGGCGCTCGCCTCGGGGTCCCGCCAGTAGCCGCGCATCACGCTGTCGCCCCGGACCAGGACCTCGCCGGGCGCGCCCGCCGGCAGCGGCCGGTCGTCGGCGTCCGCGACCCGGACCTCGACCACCAGCTGGGCGGTGCCGACCGAGGCCAGGCGCGCCCGGTCTCGCGCCTCGGCGAGCTCGGCGTGGCGGGCCCTGCTCAGCGCGGTGATGCACATCGGGCTCTCGCCCTGGCCGTAGATCTGGGCCAGCCGGTGGCCGAAGGTCGCCTGCGCCCGCTCCAGATCGGCCTGATACATCGGGCCGCCGCCGTAGACGATGGTCTTGAGGCCGGGATGACCGGTCCGGCCCGCGCGCGGGTGCTCGGCCAGGCGCTTGACCATCGTCGGCGCGCCGAAGAGCGTGACGCCCCGGTGGCGCTCGAGCAGGTCGAGCACCTCGGCGGGATCGAAGCCGCCGCTCGCCGGCACGACCTGGCAGGCGCCCTGGGCGGCGTGCGGCAGGACGTAGAGGCCCGAGCCGTGCGACATCGGCGCGGCGTGGAGAATGGCATCGCCCGGCCCGATCTGGTCGACGTCGGCGAAGTAGCTGAGCGTCATGGCCAGGAGGTTCCGGTGCGTCAGCATCGCGCCCTTGGGCCGGCCGGTGGTGCCGCTGGTGTAGAACAGCCAGGCGACGTCCTCGGCCGCGGTCTCGACGATCGGCGCCGGATCGCCCGACTGCAGGGCCCGATGGTCGCGGCTGCCGACCTCGATCACCCGCAGGCCCTCGAGCCCGGCCTCGAGCGCGCCGAGCGCGTCGATCAGGTCCGGGGTCGCGAAGCAAACCCTGGCGCCGGCGTGGTCCAGGATGTAGGCGAGCTCGCGCGGGTGCAGCCTGGCGTTGACCGGCACCAGGGTCAGGCCGGCGTGCCAGCCGGCGAGCAGCAGCTCGACGTAGTCGGCGCAGTTGGTCATCACCAGCGCGACCCGATCGCCCGGTCGCAGCCGATGGACCGCGCGCAGCTGCCCGGCCATGACCGCGGCGCGCCGCGCCAGCTGGCCGTAGGTCATGAGCATATCGGGCCCGCGCGCCACGGCCGGGCGGCCGGCATGCCCCCGGCCCGCGCGGATGAACAGATGGGCGATGTTCATCGCGGTGTTCCGTCGTTATCGTGACCAGCGATCGGCTGCGTCCGAATCTAGGCCGGCCGCGGCGACGAGGGCAAAGGTCGCGGCGCCGGCCATCGGACCGCGGACGGGAGATGCTGACGAGATGGACCTGGGGATGCCTTGGGGCGAGCTCGCGCTGCTGGTCGGCGCGCTGCTGGTCGCGGGCTTCGTGACCGGCCTGCTCGCGGGGCTGCTCGGGATCGGCGGCGGCGGCATCCTGCTGCCGCTCCTGTTCGAGCTGTTCGGCGCGCTCGGGGTCGACGACGCGGTGCGGCTGCATCTCGCGGTCGGCACCTCGCTCGCGGTGATCGTGCCGACCTCGATCCGGTCGTTCACGGCCCATCGGGCGAAGGGCGCGGTCGACATGGACCTGTTGCGCTCGATGGCGCCGGCGGTCGTGGTCGGGGTCGGGCTCGGCGCCCTGCTGGCGCGCTACGCCAGCGACGACGTCCTCAAGCTCGTCTGGGTCGGCGCGGCGACGCTGATGGCGCTGAAGCTCGCCTTCGGACCCGACTGGCGGCTCGGCGATGCGGTCCCGGGCCAGCCCTTCCGGGCGCTCTACGGTGGCTTCGTCGGCCTGGTCTCGACCCTGATGAGCGTCGGCGGCGGCGTGTTCATCACCGCGCTGATGACCTTCTACGGCCAGTCGATCCAGCGCGCGGTCGCAACCTCGTCCGGCTTCGGGCCGCTGATCTCGATCCCGGGCACGCTCGGCTTCGTCTGGGCGGGCTGGGGTGCCGCCGGCCTGCCGCCGGGCTCGCTCGGCTACGTCAGCCTGCTCGGCGCGCTGCTGATCATCCCGACCAGCGTCGCCGCGGCGCCGCTCGGGGTGCGCCTGGCGCATGGCATCTCGCGCCGCAAGCTCGAGCTCGCGTTCGCGCTGTTCCTCTTGACCGTCGGCCTCCGCTTCCTGCTCAGCCTGATCGACTGACACCATTCCCGGCCGGGGTTGGTCGGGCGGTGGTCGATCCTGTCCCGTAAGGCGAAAAATCTCCACCAGGTGTTAACCAAATTGTGGATAGGTTCACGGATCGTTTCATGGTTACCTAGCAGTGATCGAGATCGGAGGGAGCATGGCGATCGCACCTCGTCGCCTGGCCGCTGGCCTGCTCGTAGCCCTGCTCGCGGTCGCGTCGGCGCCAGGCTGGGCGCAGAACGACGAATGGTACGAGGTCAGCAAGGCCGGCCTGCGCGCCGCCGACGAAGGCCGCTTGCAGGACGCCGAAGGCCTGTTCCGCGACGCGCTGCGGCTCAGCGACCAGTACACCGAGACCGACCCGCGGCGGGCGACCAGCGTCAACAATCTGGCCTACATCCTGCACGCCCAGGGCCGCTATCTGGCGGCCGAGCCGCACTACCGCGAATCGCTCGCGATGCGCGAGAAGGCGCTCGGCCCGGATCACCCCGACGTGGCGCAGAGCTGCAACAATCTGGCCGAGCTCTACCGGGTCCTCGGGCGCTATGCCGAGGCCGAGCCGCTGCACAAGCGCGCGCTCGCGATCCGCGAGAAGGCCTTCGGCCCCAACCATCCCGAGGTCGCCCAGACCCTCAACAACCTGGGCGTGCTGTACGCCAACGAAGGCCGCTTCGCAGACGCCGAGCCGCTCTACAAGCGGGCGCTCGAGATCCGCACCGCGTCCTATGGCGCCGACCATCTGACGACCGCCGAGACCCGCCAGAATCTCGCCACCCTCTACTATGCCGAGGGCCGCTACGACGAGGCGGCGCCCCTCTACGAGGAGGCGCTCAAGGTCGAGGAGAAGGCGCTCGGCCCGGATCACCCCTCGCTCGCCACGACCCTCTCCAACCTCGCCGAGCTGGATCGCATCCAGGGGCGGGTCGACGATGCGATCAAGCTGCACCGCCGCGCGCTCGCGATCCGCGAGAAGAGCCTCGGGCCTAACCATCCGGAGACCGCGCAGAGCCTGAACAACCTTGCGGTCGCCTATTTCGCCAAGGCCGACTACGCGACCGCCGAGGACCTCTACAAGCGGAGCATCGCGATCAAGGAGGCAGCCCTCGGTCCCGACCATCCGGAGCTGGCGCTGACCCTCAACAACCTGGCCGAGCTCTACCGCACCCAGCGCCGCTTCGACGAGGCCGAGCCGCTCTACACCCGGGCGCTGGCGATCGACGAGAAGAGCCTCGGCCCCGATCACCCGAGCCTGGCGCTCGGCCTCAACAACCTGGCCCTGCTGCAATACGATCGCGGCGTCTACGTCAAGGCCGAGCCGCTGCTGCGCCGGGCACTGGCAATCGAGGAGAAGGCGCTCGGCGCCGACGACGCCGATCTGGTCACCACGATCCGCAACCTCGCCCAGGTGCTGCGCGAGCTGCGCAAGTACGACGAGGCCGACCAGCTGGAGGCGCGCGCCAACTCGCTGCGCCCGCAGCTCTAGGCGACCCGCGCCGTCGGCGGCGCGCACCCGCAAGGCGCAGCTGGCCCCGATCTCGCGCTCGGTCGGTGCGCCGGCGAAGGTGACGACCTCGCGGGGCCGGTAGGTCCCCGCGCCGGCGTCGCGCCGATTCCGGAACCTCGGGCTCCGGCCGGCCGGCCCGTCCCGTCTAGACGGCGTAGTCGACGGCGCGCAGGGCCTCGCTCGCCACGCCCTGCTCCTCGGCGCGCCGGCACAGGTCCTCGATCGTGACCCGGTCGAGCCGGGACATCAGCTCCTGCTCGGTGGTCCCCCAGAACGGCCCGATCACCCGGCGCCCGAGCCGGGACGCCGAGGCGAGGTCCTCCTGCGCCGGCAGGTCCTCGATGCCGCGGACCACCCGGACCACGTCGCCGACGCTGACCCGGCGCCGCTCGCGGGCCAGGCGATAGCCCCCGCGCGGGCCACGGACGCCGCGCAGGATGCCCGCCCGGACCAGCTGCTGCATGACCTGCTCGAGGTAGCGTCGCGGCAGGCACAGGCGCCGCGCGATGTCCTGACTCTGCACCGGCTCGGCGCCGCCATGATAGGCGATGTCGGCGACCGCCTCGAGCGCGAGAACCAGCTTTTTCGATGGCCTCAACATGACAACACGTCCCGCGTTTCGGTGTGCCCGACCTCAGCTCCAGCCCCGCCAAACCGTACGCGCCGGCCTGCCCGCGCCCGGCTCACGCCGCGACCGCTGAGGTGTTCCGCAGATGCGCCGCAATGCATGCCACCAGCCGCGAAGCGACTTCGGCTTTCGACATCCTCGGCCAAGCCTCAGGCTCGGCGTCCGCACGAATCAGTTTCACAGTGTTGTAAACGCTGCCGAAGGTCCCTTCATCCATCGAAACGCCATTCGCGACGATCCAGTCGCAACCCTTGGCTGCCAACTTGCGGCGCGCGTTGGCCTCGACGTTCTCGGTCTCGGCGGCGAAGCCCACCACCAGCGCCGGTCGCGACGGGCCGGCCCGCGCGAGCGTCTTCAGGATGTCCGGGTTCTCGGCCAGGACCAGGGTCGGCGGCTGGCCCGGCCGGCGCTTGAGCTTCTGGGCGAACGGCTCGGCCACCCGCCAGTCGGCGACCGCCGCCGCGCAGACCGCGACGCTCGACCGGCAGCGCCGCCTGACAGGCGGCGAGCATGGCCGCGGCCAATTCCACCCGGACCACCGCCACGCCTTCGGGATCCGGCTCCTGCACCGGGCCGCTGACCAGGGTGACCTCGGCGCCGGCGGCCCGCAGCGCCGCCGCGATCGCATGGCCCTGCTTGCCCGACGAGCGATTGGCGATGAAGCGCACCGGATCGATCGCCTCGACCGTCGGACCGCTGGTCACCAGCGCGCGGAGGCCCGCGAGGGTTCCGGCGGCGGGCGTCAGCAGCGCCTCGATCGCGGCCAGGATCTCGGCGGGCTCGGCCATGCGGCCGACCCCGATCTCGCCGCACGCCATGTCGCCCGGGTTGGGGCCGACCAACCGGATGCCGTCGGCGCCGAGCAGCGCGAGGTTGCGTTGGGTCGCCGGATGCTGCCACATCTGCGGGTTCATGGCCGGCGCGATCAGCACCGGCTTGTCGGTCGCGAGCAGCGCGGTCGAGGCCAGATCGTCGGCGAGCCCGTTTGCCATCTTGGCGATCAGGTCCGCGGTCGCCGGCGCCACGACCACCAGATCCGCCTCCCGCGACAGCCGGATGTGGCCCATCTCGGCCTCGTCGGTGAGCGAGAACAGGTCGCTGAACACCTTCTCGCCCGCGAGACTCGCGACCGCGAGCGGGGTGATGAATTCCGCCCCGGCCCGGGTCAGGATGCAGCGCACCCTGACGTCGCGCTCGCGCAGGCGCCGGATCAGCTCGAGGCTCTTGTAGGCCGCGATGCCGCCCGCGATGATCAGCAGAATGCCGCGTCCTTGCACTGCCCCGGGTCCACGCACTGGCTCAGATCACACCCTCTGAAATGAGTAACGCCGGCCGGTTCGGCAAGATGGGCTCAACCCGAAATCGCGCCGCGGCCGACTGTGAATTCCCGTCCGGCAGGCTCGGACCAGACCCGTGCCCGCGGCCGCGCTGCGCGCCCCTCAGTGCAGCAGGATGCCGAGCAGGAGCCCGCCCAGGAGCAGGCAGAGCGCCCAGGGCAGCAGGCGGCCCGAGGATCGGCTGGCGCGGCCGGCGAGCGCCGTCAAGGACTGCGGATGGAGCCGGATGCCGCCGTTGGCGAAGGCGTCCAGCGTGCGCTCGGCGCGCTCGATCAGCTGGGGCAGCCGCCTGGCGGCCTCGATGCCGTCCTCGACCGCGCTCTTCAGCTGCGCCTGCGGCCCGAGATTCTCGGCGATCCAGCTCTCGATCAGGGGCTGGGCGAGCTGCCACATGTTGAGCGCGGGGTTGAGCGCGCGCCCGACGCCTTCGGCGACCACCATGGTCTTTTGGAGCAGCAGCAGCTGCGGCTGGGTCTCCATGGCGAAGGTCTCGCTGACCTCGAACAGCTGGCCGAGCAGGCGGGCGATCGAGATCTCGGCCAGCGGCCGGCCGCGGATCGGCTCGGCGATCGCCCGGCAGGCCTGCATGAAGGCCGCCTTGTCCTGATCGGCGGGGACGTAGCCGGCGGTGAAGTGGACGTCGGCGACCCGCTGGTAGTCGGCGCTGAGGAAGCCCAGCAGCATCTCGCCGAGGTAGCGCCGGGTCGGCCGGTCGAGCCGGCCCATGATGCCGAAGTCGACCGGCACCAGATCGCCCTCGGCATCGATGAAGATGTTGCCGGGGTGCATGTCGGCGTGGAAGAAGCCGTCGCGGAACACCTGCTTGAAGAAGGCCTCGGCCGCCTTGGCGAGGATCTGGTCGGGATCGAAGCCCGCGGCGATCAGGGCCTCGCGCTCGTCGGACGCGATCCCGCTCACCCGCTCGAGCGTCAGCACCCGGCGCGCGGTCCGCTGCCAGTCGACCCGCGGCACCCGGAAGCCCTGGTCGCCGGCGAAGTTCTCGGCGAGCTCGGAGGCGGCCGCAGCCTCGAGGCGGAGGTCCATCTCGAGCCGGGTCCAGAGCGCGAAGGTCTCGACCACCTTGATCGGCTTGAGCCGCCGGTAGCCCGGTTGCAGGCGCTCGACCCAGGTCGCGATCCAGGTGAAGAAGTCGATGTCGCGCGCCATCTGGCGCTCGATGCCGGGCCGCAGGACCTTGATCGCGACCTCCTCGCCCTCGGCGGTGACCCCGAAATGGACCTGGGCGATCGAGGCGGCGGCGACCGGCCGGTCGTCGAAGTTCGAAAACAGCTCGCCGAGCGGCCGGCCGAGCTCGCGCTCGATCAGCTGCCGGGCCAGCGCGGCCGTCGAACGGCGGCAGATCGTCCTGCAGCTGGGAAAGGTCCGCGGCCAGCTTCTCGCCGAGCAGGTCGGCGCGCGTGGCGAGGCTCTGGCCGAGCTTGATGAAGCTCGGGCCCAACTGCTGAAGGGCGCGGGCCAGACGCTGGCCGGGCCGGCCCGGCGCGTCCTGGTGGGACAGCCGGCGGGCGAGCCGCAGCGCCGCCTCGGGCAGCGGCAGCAGCTCGAGCGGGAACAGGGCGTTGTGAGCGCGCCAGGCAGCGTCCGATGCCGATCAGGCGCCAGAGGTGGCGGCTCGCGCGCAGCATCGTCCGGCCTACAGGCGCCAGGCCGAGTGCAGCGCCGCGATCCCGCCGGACAGGTTGCGAAAGCGGACCTGACCGAGGCCCGCCCGCTCGATCAGCTGCGCGAAGGTCGCCTGGTCGGGAAAGCGGCGGATGCTCTCGACCAGATACTGATAGGCCGCGCGGTCGCCCGCGACCTGCTCGCCGAGCCAGGGCACGACCGCGAACGAGTAGGCGTCGTACAGGCGCTCGAGCGGAGCCAGCTGGAAACGAGAGAACTCGAGGCAGAGGAAGCGGCCGCCGGGCCTCAGCACGCGATGGGCCTCGGCCAGCGCGCGCTCGATCCGGGTGACGTTGCGGATGCCGAAGGCGATCGTGTAGGCGTCGACCGAGCGCGCCGGCAAGGGCAGCGCCTCGGCGTCGGCGCAGACGAACCACAAGCCCGCCAGCCGGTTCTGATCGAGCGCCCGGTCGCGGCCGGCCTCGAGCATGGCGCCGTTGATGTCGCAGACGATCACCTCCGGCGCCGGGCCGGCGTGCCGCGCCGCCCGGTCGAGCACCCGGAACGCGATGTCGCCGGTGCCGCCGGCGACGTCCAACAGCCGCATGCCCGGCCGCGGCGCCAGCCAGTCGATCAGCGCCGCCTTCCAGAGCCGGTGCACGCCCACGCTCATCAGGTCGTTCATCAGGTCGTAGCGGCCGGCGACCCGTGCGAACAGCTCGCCGACCAGGCGGGACTTGTGCTCGGGGGGCACCTCCTGGTAGCCGAACGAGGCGGCGAGCCGCTCCTTGGCGTGGTCGACGGGATCGGTCATCGGGACGGCGCCTCAGAAGCCGCGGCGCGGCTGAACAGGCTCGCCTTTTAGGGGAGCGCGGACGCCGGGACAAGCGCGGCCGCGCGCGGGGAGGCGATGCCCGAGCTGCCGGAAGTCGAGACCATCGTCCGGGCGCTGGCCGCGCGCCTGACCGGCCGGCGGATCACCGCGCTCGAGCAGCGGCGCCCGGACCTGCGCTTCCCGCTGCCGGACCAGCTCGCCGGACGCCTGGTCGGGCGGCGCCTGCAGGACATCCGGCGGCGGGCCAAATACATCCTCGCGGACCTCGACGACGATCAGACCCTGCTGCTCCATCTCGGCATGTCCGGGCGGCTGCTGTTCGACGGCCCGCCGGCCGGCCCGCACGAGCATCTGACCTTCGACTTCGACGACGGCACGCGGCTGCGCTTCGTCGACCCGCGCCGCTTCGGCATGCTCGATCTGACCCCGACCGGCGGCCTCGAGGAGCACCCGCGGCTCGCGGGTCTCGGCCTCGAGCCGCTCGCCCCGAGCTTCACCGGCGCGGCTCTCGGCGCCGTCCTCGCCGGCCGCAGGAGCCCGCTCAAGAGCGCGCTCATGGACCAGCGCCTGGTGGTCGGCGTCGGCAACATCTACGTCTGCGAGAGCCTCCATCGGGCCCGGCTGTCGCCGCGCCGGACCGCAGGCTTCCTCCGCCCGGCAGAGGCCAAGCGCCTGGCGCTGGCGATCCGGAGCGTGCTGAACGAGGCGATCGCCGCCGGCGGCTCGAGCTTGCGGGACTACGTCCAGACCGACGGCGAGCTCGGCTTCTTCCAGGACCACTTCGCGGTCTACGGCCGCGTGGGCCAGCCCTGCAGGGTCTGCGGGCGGCCGATCGAGAAGCTGGCCCAGGCCAATCGCGCGACCTTCTGGTGCCGCCGCTGCCAGCGCTGACCCGCCCGCTCGGGGCGTGCGCGCCCGCCAAATTCGGGGCTGGACGCCGGCCGGCGGTTGGTCCATACCGCTCGCTTCTTTCCGGCCGCCGGCGCTCGGCCGTGGCGGGTGCCTCTCGGGCTGGGACAGCGTCGAGCACGGGGAGCTAGCATGGCCTATGGGACCATCCTGGTCGAGAGCCGCGGGCCGATCGGGCTGATCACCCTGAACCGACCGCAGGCGCTCAACGCCTTGAATGCCGAGGTGATCGCCGAGCTCAACCAGGCCCTCGACGCCTATGATGCCGATCCCGAGATCGCGGTCCTGGTGATCACCGGCTCGGACCGCGCCTTCGCCGCTGGCGCCGACGTCAAGGAGATGCAAGACAAGAATTTCATCAGCGCCTATCAGAGCGACTTCATCGGCCCGTGGCAGCGGGTCGGGGCGCAGCGCAAGCCGATCATCGCCGCGGTCGCCGGCTACGCGCTCGGCGGCGGCTGCGAGCTCGCGATGATGTGCGACGTGATCATCGCCGCCGACAACGCCAGGTTCGGCCAGCCGGAGATCAATCTCGGCACCCTGCCCGGTGCCGGCGGCACCCAGCGGCTGACCCGCGCGGTCGGCAAGTCCAAGGCCATGGAGATGGTGCTCACCGGCCGCATGATGGACGCCGAGGAGGCCGAGCGCGCCAATCTGGTGGCGCGGGTCGTGCCGCTCGCCGATCTGCTCGACGAGGCGCATGAAGCTCGCTCAGACCATCGCCGAGAAATCACAGCCGATCGTGGCGCTCGCCAAGGAAGCGGTCAACGTCGCCTACGAGACCAGCCTGCAGGAGGGCATCCGCTTCGAGCGGCGGGTGTTCTATGCCACCTTTGCGACCGAGGATCGCAAGGAGGGCATGCAGGCGTTCGTCGAGAAGCGGACGCCGGATTTCAACAATCGCTGAGCCGCGGAGCCGGACGGTCCGGGCGGCGTTGACGGCGGGCCGGCGCGGCGTTATAGGGCTCGCTTCGACCACGGGGCGGACAGGGCATCACTGATGGCGCATCATCGTTCCGCGAAGAAGCGGATCCGGCAGACGGTCAAGCGGACCGTGATCAATCGTGCCCGCACCAGCCGGGTCCGGACGTTCATCAAAAGGGTTGAGCAGGCCGTCGCTGCGGGCGACTCGGAGGCGGCGCGGACGGCACTACTGGTTGCCGAGCCGGAAATCCGTCGCGCGGTCACAAAACGCGTGCTGAAGCTGAACACGGCGTCGCGGAGGATCTCACGCCTTGCGAAAAAGGTGAATAGCCTGAGTTCCCCGTCTCCTTAGAGGCGAAAAACCGGTTCGCGACCTGAGTTTCCCGTCAAGACTTTGATTTGACCCAGTACGACTGTCAATCGATGGATAATTTTGCCTGTAATTGAGCGAAATGACTGTAGCGCGGGCGATCAATACGCCCTGGTCATTCAACTCTACTTCTCAACTGACGGGCGATATTTAACGTTCTCCTTTCGATCACCTTGCCATCGGCGGACGTCCGGATTATCCTGGCTGGCAAGAGCTGAGCCTCTAGCGTTCCGCCGTGAAAACCGGGCGTCTTAGCGATCACGAGTCGATACTTGTCGATCAGACGGGGATCATCGTGTCCAGAGCATGAATATTTCGGCGTCTCAATGCCCATGCCAGCGTCCTCCGGCATGAGCAGCTGGCTGTTGGTAAGCGAGCCTGGGGTCCCCATGAACCTCCGACCCGAGAGCGCCACCCTCGGCCTGGACCAGCAGTGGTCGCAGGTGCAGGGCATGCTGCGCGCCGAATTCGGGGAGACGACCTACCGGACCTGGCTCGGCCCGCTGCAGCTGACCGGGATCGAGGGCGACCGGGTGCGACTCGCCGTGCCGACCCGCTTTCTGCGCGACTGGATCGCGGCCCACTACGCCGATCGCATCCGGGCGCTCTGGCACCGGCTCAATCCGGCGATCGAGGGCGTCGCCCTGATCGTCGAGTCCGCGACCACGACCACCGCCGCCGCGCCACCGCCCGCCCTGCCCTCGAGGCCCGCGCCCGCGCTCGGCACGACCACGCCGCCGCTCGAGGCGCCACCAGCTCCCGACAGCGAGATCGGCGCTCCGGTCGATCCGCGCTCAACCTTCGAGAACTTCGTCGTCGGCCCGCCCAACGAGCTCGCCTTCGCCGCCGCCAGACGGGTCGCCGAGCTCGAGGCGCCGCCCTTCAATCCCTTGTTCCTGTACGGCGGGGTCGGCCTCGGCAAGACCCATCTGATGCACGCCATCGCCTGGCAGATCCGGCGCCAGAACCCGGGCCGCAAGGTCGTCTACCTGTCGGCCGAGAAGTTCATGTACCAGTTCATCAAAGCACTTCGCTTCAAGGACACCATGAGCTTCAAGGAGCTGTTCCGCTCGTGCCGACGTCCTGATGGTCGACGACGTCCAGTTCATGGGCGGCAAGGGCAGCACCCAGGAGGAGTTCTTCCATACCTTCAACACCCTGGTCGACCGCGGCCGGCAGATCGTGGTCTCGGCCGACCGCAGCCCGTCCGAGCTGATGGGGCTGGAGGAGCGGATCCGCTCGCGCCTCGGCTGGGGCCTGGTGGTCGACATCCATCCGACCACCTACGAGCTCCGCCTCGACATCCTGCGCCGCAAGGGGGCCCTGCTCGCGCGCGAGGCCGAGGTGCCGGACCGGGTGCTCGAGTTCCTGGCCCATCGGATCACGGCCAACGTCCGCGAGCTCGAGGGCGCGCTCAACCGGGTGGTCGCCCAGGCGACCCTGGTCGGCCGCGCGATCACCCTCGAGATCGCCCAGGAGGTCCTCCAGGACCTGTTGCGCGCCCACGAGCGGCGGATCACGATCGAGGACATCCAAAAGAAGGTCGCCGAGCACTATAGCCTGAGGATGGCCGACATGCTGTCGGCGCGCCGCGCCCGCGCCGTCGCCCGCCCGCGCCAGGTCGCGATGTACCTCGCCAAGCAGCTCACCCCGCGCTCGCTGCCCGAGATCGGGCGCAAGTTCGGCGGCCGCGACCACACCACGGTCATGCATGCGATCCGCCGGATCGAGGAGCTGCGGGCGGTCGATGGCGTCCTCAACGAGGACATCGAGCAGCTGCGCCGCCTCTTGACCGGCTGACGCCCGCCGCCCGGCCGGCGCGCCGGACTTTCTTGCTGCCTTCTCAAGTGATTGATGGTAGGTTCGGGGTCCCGGCGGAGGGTGAGATCGGCACGCCCGGCTCCCGGGGCCGGCCGCTGGTCGGCCCGGAGCGCTACGCGGGCTGCGGATGCCCGGCAACAGTGGGAATTTTGGCGCGATCATGAAGCTAGCCATCGAGCGGGCCGCCTTGCTGAGGTCGCTTACCCATGTCCAGAGCGTCGTCGAACGCCGCACGACCATCCCGATCCTGTCCAACGTCAAGCTCGAGGCGGAAGGCGGCGGGCTGGCCCTGACCGCGACCGACATGGATCTGTCGGTGGTCGAGCGGGCCGAGGCCGAGGTCAGCCAGGCGGGCGCCACCAGCGCGCCCGCGCATACCCTCTACGATGTCGTGCGCAAGCTGCCGGAGGGCTGCCGGATCACGCTCGAGCGGTCCGAGAGCGGTGCTGAGATCACGCTCCGCGCCGGCCGCAGCACCTTCGATCTGCCGTGCCTGCCGGCCGCCGACTTCCCGGCAATGACCGACGAGGGCCTGGACCACAGCTTCGGCGTCCCGGCCGGCGACCTCAGGCGCCTGATCGATCGCACCCGGTTCGCGATCTCGACCGAGGAGACGCGCTATTACCTGAACGGCATCTTCCTGCATGCGATCCAGGAAGGTGCGGCCAGCTGTCTGCGCAGCGTCGCCACCGACGGCCATCGCCTGGCCCGGTTCGAGACCGCGCTGCCGGCCGGCGCCGAGGGCATGCCGCCGGTGATCGTGCCGCGCAAGACGGTCGGCGAGGTGCGCAAGCTGATCGATGAGGTCGATGCCGGGCAGGAGATCGAGGTGGCCCTCTCGACCGCGCGGATCCGCTTCAAGGTCGGCGCGGCGGTGCTGCGCTCGCGCCTGATCGACGGCACCTTCCCCGACTACCAGCGGGTGATCCCGAGCGGCAACGACAAGCTCCTGGTGGCGCCGACCAGGGAGCTCAGCGAGGCGGTCGACCGGGTCGGCACGATCGCGACCGAGAAGGGCCGGGCGATCAAGCTCAGCCTGGCCGACGGCCGACTGACCCTGTCGGCGATCAGCCCCGACGCCGGCCGCGCGGTCGAGG
Source organism: uncultured Alphaproteobacteria bacterium (assembly GCA_963757395.1). Taxonomy (GTDB): domain Bacteria; phylum Pseudomonadota; class Alphaproteobacteria; order Geminicoccales; family Geminicoccaceae; genus DATAOG01. Next base: position 304,170 of record CAVWRK010000009.1, on the reverse strand, counting down.
AGCTCGACGTCCAATATGCCGGCGAGGCGCTGGAGATTGGCTTCAACGCTCGCTATATCCTGGACATGAACAGCCAGATCGAGGGCGACGAAGTCGAGTTCGCGATGGCCGACGCCGGCTCGCCGACCCTGGTCCGCGATCCCAAGGACAGCAGCACGCTCTACGTGCTGATGCCCATGCGCGTGTGATGGCGCTCGCGCTGGACCCGGTGCACGGTCCGCAAGGCGGGGCGAACCCGGCCATGCGGGCCCCTGCGATCTCGCTGCGCCGGTTGACCTTGAACGATTTCCGCTCCTACGCGCGGTTGCATCTCGAGACCGATCCGCGACCGGTCGTGCTGACCGGGGCCAACGGCGCCGGCAAGACCAACCTGCTCGAGGCGATCTCGTTCCTGAGCCCGGGCCGCGGCCTCCGGCGGGCGCGCCTGGCCGAGCTCGACCGGATCGGTGGCGGGGCCTGGACGGTCGGCGCGCGCGTCGAAGGCCCCGGCGGCGCGGTCGATCTGGTGACCGCAAGGGTCCAGGACGGCGAGCGCGAGCGGCGCGCGACCCGGATCGACGGCAGCCATGCGCCGAGCCAGGCGGCGCTCGCCGAGGTCCTGAGCGTGGTCTGGCTGACCCCGGCGATGGACCGGCTGCTCTGCGAGGGCGCCGGCGCCAGGCGGCGGTTCCTCGATCGCCTGGTCCTGGTCGGCGATCCGGGCCACGCGGCCGCCTGCGCGAGCTACGACCAGGCGCTCCGGGAGCGCCTGCGCCTGCTGCGGACGGGGCGCCTGGAGCCCGCCTGGCTCGGCGCCCTCGAGCGCCGGGCGGCCGCCGCCGGGATCGCGATCGCGGCCGCGAGGCGGCAGGCGACGCGTAACCTCAGCGGCGCGCTGGCGGCGGCGCCCGGCTGGCTGCCGCAGCCCGAGCTCGGCCTCGAAGGCGAGCTCGAGAGCTGGCTCGACGAGCTCTCGGCGCTCGATGCCGAAGGCCGCTTCGCCGAGGCGCTCGCCGCCGGCCGGCGGGCGGACGCGGACGCCGGTGTGACCGCGATCGGGCCGCACCGGAGCGACCTTTTGGTCCGGGACCGGGTCACCGGGCGGCTCGCGCGCGAGGCCTCGACCGGCCAGCAGAAGGCCTGCCTGATCGCCGTGGTCCTGGCCGAGGCGCGCCTGCGCGCCGCCGCCGGCGAGCAGCAGCCGGTGCTGCTGCTCGACGAGGTCCTGGCCCACCTCGACCCCGAGCGCCGGAGGGCTGTGTTCGCCGAGCTCACCGCCTTGGGCGCCCAGGCCTGGCTGACCGGCACCGAGGCCGCCCCGTTCGCGCCGCTTTGCGGCCACGCCCAGTTCTTCACCGTTCAGGAATCGACGCTCGAGCCCCATGACTGAGCCCAACCCAGCGATCCCCGCCGCCGCCGAAACCGCCGCCGCGCAGCTCGAGCCCGTCCCGGACGAGATCTACAATTCGACCTCGATCCAGGTGCTCGAGGGCCTGGAGGCGGTGCGCCGCCGGCCGGGCATGTACATCGGCGACACCGACGACGGCTCCGGCCTCCACCACATGGTGTTCGAGGTCGTCGACAACGCGATCGACGAGGCGCTCGCCGGCTACTGCGACCGCATCGAGGTGATCCTGAACGCCGAGGGCTCGGTCACGGTGCGCGACAACGGCCGCGGCATCCCGATCGACATCCATGAGGGCGAGGGGGTCTCGGCCGCCGAGGTGATCATGACCGTGCTGCACGCGGGCGGCAAGTTCAACCACAACTCCTACAAGGTCTCGGGCGGGCTGCACGGCGTCGGCGTGTCGGTGGTCAACGCGCTCTCGGAATGGCTCGAGCTGCGCATCTGGCGCAACCGCCAGGAGCACATGATGCGCTTTCGCGACGGCGGCGAGCCCGTGGCGCCGCTCGCGCTCACGAGTGCCGTGGTCGACCGGCGCGGCACCGAGATTACCTTCATGCCCTCGATGGAGGTGTTCACCAAGACCGAGTTCAGCTACCCGACCCTCGAGCACCGCCTGCGCGAGCTCGCGTTCCTGAACGCCGGCGTCACGATCCTGTTGCGCGACGAGCGCAACGCCGAGCCCGCCCAGGACGTCCTCCACTACGACGGCGGTCTCGCGGCCTTCGTCGCCTACCTCGATCGCGCCAAGACGCCGATTCACCAACCGCCGATCCTGCTCGTGGGCGAGCGCGACTCGATCGAGGTCCAGGCCGCGCTCGAGTGGAACGACGGCTACCACGAGACCACCTTGTGCTTCACCAACAACATCCCGCAACGCGACGGCGGCGCCCACCTCGCCGGTTTGCGCTCAGCGCTCACCCGCTCGATCCAGGCCTATGCCCAGGAGAGCGGCATCGCCAAGCGCGAGAAGGTCGTGCTCTCGGGCGAGGACGCGCGCGAAGGCCTGACCTGCGTCCTCTCGATCAAGATGCCGGACCCCAAGTTCTCGTCCCAGACCAAGGAGAAGCTGGTCAGCTCCGAGGTCGGGCCGGTGGTCATGAGCGTGATCGGCGAGGGCCTGAACCGCTGGCTCGAGGAGAACCCGGCGGCCGCGAAAATCATCGTCGCGAAAACCGTCGAGGCGGCGGCCGCGCGCGAGGCGGCGAGGAAGGCGCGCGAGCTGACCAGGCGCAAGGGCGTGCTCGATGTCGCCAACCTGCCCGGCAAGCTCGCCGACTGCCAGGCGCGCGATCCCGCCGAGGCCGAGCTGTTCCTGGTCGAGGGCGACAGCGCCGGCGGCTCCGCGAAGCAAGGCCGCAACCGCGTCTTCCAGGCGATTCTCCCACTTCGCGGCAAGATCCTGAACGTCGAGCGGGCGCGGCTCGACAAGATCCTGGGCTCGGGCGAGATCGGGACCATGATCACCGCCCTCGGCACCGGCATCCGGGACGACTTCGACCTCGCCAAGCTCCGCTATCACCGCATCATCATCATGACCGACGCCGACGTCGACGGCGCCCACATCCGGACGCTCTTGCTGACCTTCTTCTACCGGCAGATGCCGGAGATCATCGAGGCCGGCCACCTCTACATCGCCCAGCCGCCGCTCTACCGGGTCAAGCGCGGCAATGCCGAGCGCTACCTCAAGAACGATGCCCAGCTCGAGGACTTCCTGATCGCGGCCGGCCTCGAGGACGCGCGCCTGCAAGGCGCCGGCGGCGCCGCCTACGAAGGTGACGCGCTCCGCAAGTTGGTCGAGGAGGCGCGTCGCGCCGTGGGCCTGATCCACGCCCTCGAGCGGCGCCTGCCGGCGGAGCTGGTCGAGGCGGCGGTGCTGGAGGGTGCGCTCGCCGAAGAGGCGCTGAGCGAGCAGGCGGCCGGCCAGGGCTTCGCCCAGCGGATCGCGGCCCGCCTCTCGGGCGACGGCCGCGAGACCTGGGGCGGCAGCCGCGCCGAGGAGGGCGCCCTCTTGTTCACCCGCCGCCGCGGCGAGCGCCGCGACCGCTACCGGCTCGACCCGCAGATCGCCCGCAGCCCCGAGGCGCGCCGCCTGAACGCCGCGATGGCCGAACTCCGAAAAGCCTTCGCCGAGCCCGCCACCCTCGAGCGTAAGAGTACGGAAACCCGGCTCACCGGCCCGCTCGCCCTGGTCGAGACCCTGCTCGCCCAGGGCCGCAAGGGCCTCGCGATCCAGCGCTACAAGGGCCTCGGCGAGATGAACCCCGAGCAGCTCTGGCAGACCACCCTCGACCCCGAGGTCCGCAGCCTCTACCAGGTCAAGGTCGACCACGCGGACGAAGCCGACGAGATTTTTTCGACCCTGATGGGCGACGTGGTCGAACCCCGCCGCGACTTCATCCAGGACAACGCGCTTAAGGTGGTGAACCTGGACGTTTGAGCGCACCGGCGCTGTCGATGCGTGGTGTGTCAGTGATCGAGCGGATCGGCGGTTCGCTCGAGCCATGAAGACGAGCGGCCATGCCATTGAGCTTCTATCCACGTGCCGGCCAGATGTTCGTTTGTGATTTCTCGGGGTTCAGGGTTCCTGAGATGGTCAAGCCGCGGCCGGTCATCGTCGTTTCTCCCAGGTTGCCAAATTGGTCGGACATCGTCGCCGTGGTCCCCACAAGCACGACTGCGCCTTTGCGAGAGTTCCCGTTCCGTTACCGCCTGTCCAAGAACTATCATCCGCAAGAACCCGATGACATACCGGTTTGGGCAAAAGCCGACATGCTGATGAACTTGGGCATTTACCGGCTGAACGGTTTCAAGATTGGTCGAAGAAAGTACTTTTACCCAACGCTAACCAATATCGATTTACAAGGCGTCAAGCGCGCTGTTCTTTGGGGGCTGGGATTTGGTCACTTGATTCCGGCGGGCGAAGGTGCTATATAGATCGATGTACCCCGGTCATCGGGCTTTAAGACCCTTGAACCTCTCGCGGGTTCGGGCAGGCTCTCCGGAAGGCGATGACAAGCCGTGGGGAGTCTACAAGCTAGCGTTTCGTCCGAAGCCCCGCCCCGGCGGGGCTTCGTCATTTCAACGGCGGCGACGCAAAGGCACCTGCTTAGCCCACTTGATCGTCAACGCCGCCATCGGGCGAACGCATCAGCGACCTCGGCTTCCGACGCGAACTCCCCGGCATCAGCCTGACGCAGGGCCTCTTTGATGTGCGCAACCTGCCACGCGTGTAGCTCGAGGTAGCCAGCCAGGGCCTCCTCGATCACGACCCCGAGGTCGCGACCACTCTCAGCCGCGATCGCAGCAAGGGCCGCTTACTGCTCGCTACCGATCCAGACGCTGACCGTCTCCTCCGCCATTTCTCTGCCTACTCCCACCGATCGTAGGTCGCAATCTAGCATCGAGCCATGCAGCATACCAGCGTTCGAGGCCTATTGCGGGATGGCCCGACCCCGAGGGGCCGGATTGTCCACTTTTACGTTTGTGGTCGTTCGGAGTAGAAAAAGTCCAGCCCCCGTTTCCTCTTGCTGAACTGTGTGGCCTCATTGAATTGAAGTCATGTGCCGTCCGCAAGCGGGCATTTTCTTCTGTAAGATTAGAAAGTGCTTGTGCGATATCTGCGCTTCCTTCGTCGGGAGCGCGCACCCATCCAGGGCGAGGTTTGAGGTTGATAGCGGTAGTCAGAGACTCAACAAATAGAGCACGCAGCTCTGAGGCGTTGCGCCACGGGCTGATCATTTTCTTTTTAACCTTCGACTTAAAGCGCCTGAGAGCCTTAATAGTTTTGGAATCCTTATCGATCCACTCTGGGTCTCGCGTTACGTCCTTGTCAGCGATCACAAACCCAAGCACCGGCACGCCCTGCGCGATGGCGTAGTCGTACTCCTTCTCGGTGAAGCTGATACCCTCCACCGTCGAACCATAGCGGTGGGCGACGATCACGACGTAGTAGTCACACTGGTCGATCGTGCGGGTGATGACCGCCCACTGCTCCTCGTCGGCGGCGTTGAACATCTCCATGCCGACCGGGATGTGGCCCATGTTGAGGCAGGCCTTGATGACCTCGGCGCGTTCGGCCTTGAGGTCCTCGTAGGTCGAGCTGACGAAGATCTGGTACTTCACGTTCATGGCGCAGGCCGCCATCCAACCGCAGATCGCAGAGCCCTACGCCTCGCCCCGCCCGCGGACAAGCCGGTGTGGCTATTCCGGGCGCAAGCACAATGATGCATCGACACCCATGACCGATGGGTCATTTCGCGAACTCCGGTCGGTTTGCTCAGGGCCTCTACGGTCGCCGGGCCTGGGCGGGTCCGAGCGTCAGGCCTTGGTACAGCTCGGCCAGGTCGAGGGTGAGGTCGAGCGCCTGCAGGCGGGGGTGCCCGCGACACGCAGGTCGTGGACCTTCCAGCCGTCCGGTTCGCGGCGGAAGTGCTCGATCCGTGGCTCGCTGCTCGAGACCACCAGGATGTCCTGGAGCGAGGCGATCGTGCGGTAGTCGGGGAGCTTGCGATCGCGATCGGTGGCCGCGGTCGAAGGTGAGAGGACAAGGGCGATCAGGATCGGCTCGGCGATGAACGGGTGGCCCGTCAGCCCGCCGCAGGTGACCGCGAGGTCGGCCTCGTAGTAGCTGTCAGCTCGTCCGGGGGGCACGATGCCGGCCTCGCCAATCACCTCGCATCCCGTTCGAAGAGCATTGCCGATCCGGCGGCCGAGACGCATGACCAGCGCGCCGTGCACATCCGAAGTCGGGGCCATGGCGACGACCTGGCCATCGAACAGCTCGTAGTGCGTGTCCGTGCCGTCGTCGAACGCCAGGAACTCGTCGAGCGTCCAGGGTCGCCGTGCCGGCTGAGCCACTTGCGATCCTCCATCCGACCGCTGCGATCATCGATGGCGATCATACCACCCCGGGCCGGCAGCTGCCAAAGAGCCGGTGTACCGTTCAGGCCCAAGGAGCGGCGGCGGATTCCTACCGTAGCACACGGCATGGGTCGGATAGTCGGCGGACTTGGTTAACGCCGCGTAAAGGACCCAGGCGATTCGGAAGGCTTGCTTCGTGTGGCGAACCGACGCAGGATCGCCCTCCAGGAGCCGGCGAAAAAGGTGTCAGGAACCAATTGGCGAAAAAGGTGTCAGGAACCAATTGGTGGTGGCCAAAGTCGAGTAGCATCAGGGCGAGTTCTGTCCCCGCGTCGGGTCCATCGTGACCCACCTGACCCGGCCCACCGGCGGGTGGTCAAGTTCTACAACGGCCGTAGCACAGCCGAGCAGTGGATCCGCGAGGGCAAGAACGCGCTCCGCCGGACGCGGCTGTCCTGCCACGCCTTCCGCCACAACGCGGTGCGGTTCCAGCTGCACGCGCTGGCCTACAACCTGGCCGACTTCCTGCGCACCTTGGCCCTGCCCGAGGAGGTCGAACATTGGTCGCTCACCACCCTGCGCGACAAGCTGGTGAAGATCGGCGCCCAGATCGTGCGTTACGGCCGCTACGTGATGTTCCAGTTGGCCGAGGTCGCGGTGCCGCGAGCGCTGTTCGCCGAGATCCTGCGCCGGATCGATCACCTGCGGCCCCGGCCGCCGCCGCTTCCGACGTGAGGATCAGGAGGGACAAACGCCGACAACCCCAGCAGGCGAGGTGCGACCATGATCGACCGAAATCCGCTCAAACACGCCGACAACAGCGGGCGCGAACCTCAGATCGCGGCTTTGGGCAGCGTGACGGGCGGGCACGGGCCTTCGGAGGCTTGCTTCCTGTGGGCGAACCGACGCATGATCGCCCTCCAGGAGCCGGTAACCTGGGAATCCCCGTTAAGAAGGTCGGCAGTCTGTCGGCTGGGGATGCGGGAGCGTTTGCCCGCGGGATGCAGGTCGAGCCTGAGTTTCTGCAGGACATGCGAAACCGACAGGATCACACCGAATTTGCCGCTTCGTGCGAAACGTGCCCCCCAGGCCGATCCGCCTGAGCGTGCCCTTCGGCCAGTTCGAGGCAAGGCCGTGGATCAGCCCGGAGGATCACGAAGCCGTCCTGCGAGCCAATAGAGCCCGCTACGCCAGCGGGCCAGAAGGGCTGGTGTGGAAGTCCGGCCAGCTCTTGAAGGCGGCCTCGGCAGCCGGATCTTTGGTAGAGGCTACTCTCAGAGAAACAGGCAGCGCCACCAGTGGATAGAATGCTTTCGGCAGAAGTTAACCCGGAAGCATGAGAGGGGGGAAGATGACTTTGCGACGATTTCGCGACCTGGCTGTCGTTTGCTTCGTTGCGCTCCCGGCGCTGACGATGTCTCATCACAGCGTTGCCGAGGAGAGCGCGCCAAGTCTGGTGGGGACCTGGTCTGGCCTGCATACGGGCGGCGCCTATTTCGGTTCGCCGGGGCACTCGCCTGACCGGGCCGATCCGACATTTCTGAAGCCTAGCCTCAGGTTCACCCTCAAAATTGAAAAGCAAGACGGCCGTGGCGTGATCGGCACCTGGTCATCGTCACAGCGGACCGAGCGGATCGTGGGGGTGGTGCGGCTGGATAACGAGACGGTCTTGTTTACCGACGAAGACACATATTTCAGCGCTCAGCTCCTGGGTCCAGATTCGATGGAGCTTTGTGCCACTGAAACACACGAGACATCGGTCCTTGCCGCCTGCCTGATACTTAACAAAGAGTGACGCTATCTGTGCCCGATGGCGAGAGGGCTTGGTCTCGTCCGGCACGCGCGATGGCGCAGGCGATGGCGCAGATATGCGTCGGAATCGCGGCCTCCTGCAATTTTCGGAAAATGCGATCGATTGAGGCTGGCTGGAGTCAACGCCCGAGATCTGGTGTCCACGAAGGGAGGAAATGGCGGATTTCCGCGAATTCGCTCAGCGGCCACAGCCTCCATCGGCCATCAAGCTTCCCTCCAGATTTGTTTCAGCTTGCCGGTACCAATAACAGCAAGCTACACTTTCGACGCATGCCCAGAACATGATGCTACGTTCATGCGACAGTCGCTGCGCATTTCCAGTAGTTAGTGATCGAAAGTACATGGTGGTTTTCTTTGCGTGGCGAATGCCGCGTGTCCTGGAGACGGGATGTCTTGGCATCATTGGCAGGTTGGCGGGCGGTAAAGAAGCGTGTGAGGGCTTTGTTCTTGCTCAGGACTGATCGAGCGGGCGGCCTTGCGAGGCCGAAATGCAAGGGCTCGGGGGCGGCGATTGATCGTCGATGGAGGCAGAGGATCAACGAAGGGTCTGCCAGGCGACCGTGATCCGGGTCGCGGTGGTCAGCCAGCAGAGGCCACCGAAGGTCCAGGCGATCAGCGGGAACAACGTCGGAAAAAAGCAGGCGAGGACGAAGGCGAAAATGGTCTCGGTGCCCTCGGTCAGGCCGCCGAGGTAGTAGAGCGACTTGCGGCCGCGCAGCTCGGTCGAGAGGCCGCGCTTGGCGGCCATGGTCGCAAACGCGAGGAAGGAGGTGCCGGTGCCGACGAAGCTGAAGATGAGGAAGGCTGCGGACAGGCCGTTGGCCGCCGGGTCGGCGAGCGCGAAGGCGAAGGGGATGCCCGAGTAGACGATGAAGTCGAGGACGATGTCGAGGAAGCCGCCGAGGTCGGAGAGGCCGCGCTGGCGGGCGATCGCGCCATCCAGGCCGTCCAGCAGGCGGTTGAGCAGCAGGAGGCCCAAGCCCAAAGCGTAGGCCTGGCGCGCGATCAGGGCCATGGCGCCGAGGCCGAGGGCAAAGCCGATCCAGGTCGCGGCGTTGGCCGAAAGGCCAAGCGCGGCGAGCGGCCGGCTCAGGCGCTCGAGCGGCGGGTCGATCAGCCGGCGCAGGCGGGCGTCGAGCATCGCCCTTCGGCCACGGCGGCTCGCGCCGGCTCAGCCCTGGCCGGGCTTGGAGGGTTGCCCGTCCTTTCGCGACCAGCCGAGGCTGACCACCCGGCCGGGGCCGGCCTCGTCACCGGGCCCGGCCTCGTCAGACGTCGCCATGACGGCCCGCTGGTGGCGGCGGCGCAGCCGGTAGGCGGACCACCAGCCGACCGGCAGGCTCGCGAGGTAGACCACGCCGACCGCGAGCAGCGTGTACCAGGGCTCGCTGGACAGCGCGGCCACGAACATGCCGACGAAGATCAGGGTCGGCAGCACCCATTCCGGCTTGACCCGGACCACGACGGTCTTGATCGAGAAGGTCGGCACGCGGCTGACCATCATCAGCGCCACGAACACCAGGACGACCGCGTTCAGGATCCAGGACTGCGGCCAGTCGGCCTCGAAGGCGAAGGCCATCAGCAGCGGGATGATCGCGCAACCGGCGGCGGCCGGCGCCGGCATGCCGGTGAAGAAGCGCGACATCCAGGGCGGCCGGTCGGCATTCTCGAGCTCGGTGTTGAAGCGTGCCAGGCGGAGCGCGCAGCAGGTCGCGAACAAGAGCGTCAGCGCCCAGCCGATCGCCTTCACCTGGTTGAGCGACCAGAGGTAGACCAGGATCGCCGGCGCCACGCCGAAGCTGAGGAAATCGGCCAGGGAATCGAGCTGGGCGCCGAGCTTGGAGGTGATCTTGAGGAGCCTCGCCGAGCGGCCGTCGAGGCCGTCGAACACGCCCGCGACCACGATCAGGATGACCGCCAGCTCGAAGCGGTGGTCGAGGGCGTAGCGGATCGAGGTCAGGCCGGCGCACAGGCTCAGGACCGTGAAGATGTTCGGCACCAGGTGGATCAGGGGCTGGGCGCGAAGCCGCCGGTGCCGGCGCCGGTGTGGAAGCATCAGCTCTGTTTCCAGCTGCTGGGGGGGCGGTTGCGCCGACCATCGGCGAGCACGGTCTCCCCCCGACCGCGCGCTGGCCGACCGCGACCAGCGGGGCGAAGCCATCGGGCAGGTAGACGTCGCAGCGGCTGCCGAAGCGGATCAGGCCGACCCGCTCGCCGGCCTGGACCCTAGCACCCGGCTCGACCGAGCGGACGATCCGGCGCGCCACCAGGCCTGCGATCTGGACCAGCCCGAACACGTCGCCGGCCGCGGTCTCGATCCGGAACGACTGCCGCTCGTTGAGGTCCGAGGCCTTGTCGTCGGCGGCGTTCAGGAACTTGCCGGGATGATGGGCGAGGCGCGTGATCCGGCCGCCGACCGGCGCCCGGTTGACGTGGACGTCGAAGATGTTGAGGAACACGCTGATGCAGGTGCGCGGCGTGTCGCCGAGCTCGAGCTCGGGCGGCGGCCGGCGCGCCGCGATCGCCTGCACCACGCCGTCGGCCGGGCTGACCACGAGCTCCTCGCCCTGGGGCGTGACCCGCGGCGGATCGCGGAAGAAGTAGGTCATCCAGGCGGTCGCCAGCAGGCCGAGCCAAAGTAGCGGCCCGGCGAGCCAGGCGAGCAGGACCGTCACCGCCAGCCCGCCGGCGATGAACGGCCAGCCGGCCGGGTGCACCGGTACGATCAGACGCTGTAGATAGTCCGGCACGTCGACCACCCTCGCCGGTTGCCCGAACCGATCATGTAGGGCTTGGCGGGGACAGCGTCAAAGCCCAGCACGAGCTGGCCGCGGCCGCAGGGTCATCGATCCGATGCCGGGTGCCGGGACCAGGGGGGCCGGGCCGGCGGCCCCGCCACTTTGGACGCGCCGCGGCGCGGCGGCCGCAGGGACTGGCCGGTCAGCGCCCGCAGGACCGCGATCACGACGGCGGCGAGCACAGCGAGCGCCCACGCCGCGACCGGCGCGAGCGGCCCGGCGGCGAGATGGAGCGTCAGGCAGAAGCCCGCATAGGTCGCGATGCCCGCCGGCACCCGGGCCATGGTGGCGAGCGTGAACCGGTGTCCGTAGTGGCGCTCCAGCAGCCAGAGCGAGGCCAGGATCGTGGTCGGGAAGGCATAGGCGAGGCCGGCGATCGTCGGCCCGAGCCTCCCGGCCGCCTCGGCGACGCTCGCGACCACCACGCCGGCGATCAGGCCGCGGGCGAGCACCAGATGCCAGCCGGCCCGGATCGCCGTGGTCGGGAGTGCTGCGACCCGCCCGGTGTGCAGCAGGGCGACCAGAGCCGCGCCGAGCCCGATCGCCCCGGTAGCGCTGAGCAGCGAGAGCGGCAGCGCGATCGTCGCGAGCGCCAGCGCCAGCCAGGCGAGCACGGCCGCAGCGAGGCCGGCGACGAAGCTCCGAATGCGTGCGACACGAACGAACACCGCGACGAACGCCAACACGGCCCCGGTGCCGGCGAAGCCGACCAGGGCGCCCCGGCTGACGAAGGCGGCGTTCTGCTCCAGCGCGACAAACAGAAACCCCGGCCCGGCGTTCATCGGGAAGGTCATGACCACGCTCGCGATCAGGGCGCCGCCGCGCTCGCCGAGCTTGGCCACCAGCACGATCGCGAGTGCTGTGGCGCTCGCCCGCCAGCCGAGATCGAACAGCAGCTCCAAGGCGTGATCGCTCGCGTCGCCGGCCAGTGCGGCCGGTCAGCGCCCGCGATCCTGGCGGCGACGCCGCTGCGCGTCCACCGGTTTTCCGCGCGCGCCGCCGCTGCGCCGACTTAGAGAGTCCAGCGCTGGAGACCTTCGGGCAGCTCCAGCCGGCGCCACAGCCCCTTGAGGTCGGCGACCAGGCCGGCCGGGCGGAGCAGCCGGGCGAGCGCCAGGCCGTCGAGGGCCGCGTAGGCACGGTGCGGCACCCCGCCCAGCACGGCGTCGAAGGCGCCCTCGGCCGGCAGGCGGTCGAGCAGTCGCAGCCCGTACAGCGCCAGCGCCTCGGCGGGGTCGGCGAGCGGATCGTGGACGCTGAGCGCGAAGCCGCGATCGGTGAGCGCCAGGATCAGCTCGGCCGCCTTGGAGTTGCGCAGGTCCGGCACGTTCTCCTTGAAGGTCAGGCCGAGCGCCAGAATCCTCGCCCCCTGCGGCAGGCGCCTGGCCAGACAGTCGGCGATGAACGCCGGCATGGCGTCGTTGACCCTGCGCCCGGCCAGGATGATCTGCGGGTGGTGGCCGACCACGGCCGCCTTGTGCGCCAGATAGAACGGGTCGACCCCGATGCAGTGACCGCCGACCAGTCCAGGTTGGAAATCGAGAAAATTCCATTTGGTCCGAGCCGCATCGAGCACGTCGTGGACCGAGAGGCCGAGGCGCTCGCAGATCATCGCGATCTCGTTGACGAAGGCGATGTTGATGTCGCGCTGGGCATTCTCGATCGCCTTGGCCGCCTCGGCCGTGCGGATGTCGCGCGCGAGGAACACCCGGCCGTCGGTGACCTGCCCATAGATCGCGGCCAGACGCAGGGCGACCTCCGGGGTCTGGCCCGCCACCACCTTGGTGATCCGCTCCAGCGTATGCTCGCGGTCGCCGGGGTTGATGCGCTCGGGTGAGTAGCCGAGGAAGAAGTCGACGCCGGCAGCGAGGCCCGAGCTCTCGGCCAAGGTCGGCCCGACCACCTCCTCGGTCGCCCCCGGGTAGACGGTGCTCTCGAGCACGACCAGCGCACCCTTCCCGAGCGCCGGCCCGATGGTCCGGCAGGCCGCGCGGACGGCCGAGAGATCGGGCACGTTCTGAGCATCGACCGGGGTCGGCACGGTGATGATGAAGACCTCGTGGCCGGCGAGGTCGGCCGGGTCGTCGGTCAGCGCCAGCGAGCTCGTGGTCAGGGTCTCGGCCGTGATCTCACCGGTCCGGTCGCGGCCGGCGCGAAGCTCCCGGATCCGCGCCGCGTCGCGGTCGTAGCCGGTGGTCGGTCCGTGCCTGGCCAACGCCACCCCGAGCGGCAGCCCGACGTAGCCCAGCCCGACGATCGCGATCCTGGCCATGGCCAACCCTCAGCTCCGTTCGCGCATGAACACGCCGTCGATCTGCAGCTGCCGGGCGAGCTTGTGCTCGAAGTAGCCCGGAAAGAAGAGGTACGGGCGAAAGCCGGCGGCCGCGAGCTCATCGATCAGCTCCCGAAAGTCGCGCTCGCCTTCGTAGCAGCGCACCAGCGACATCTCCAGCTGGATCCCCTGGAGCCGCTGCAGCAGCTGGCGGGCGCCCGCCAGGACCTGGGCTTCGAACCCCTGGGTGTCGAGCTTCAGGAAGACCGCCTCGTCCGGCGCGAGATATTTCTGCACCAGCCCGTCCAGGGATCGGATCGGCACGGTCTCGCGCCCGATCACCCGGGAGCTCGGTGAGGTCCGGCGCAAGAGCTCGGTCTGGGGCAGGATCGAGCTCATGTCGGATTCGGCCGAGACCTCGATGGTCACCTCGCCATCCTGCGTCCCGATCGCCATCCGCGGCGCCACGCACCAGCCGGGGTCGCCGGCGGCGCGGCGCCCGAGGCGCGCGTGCGCCTCCGCGAGCGGCTCGAACGAGACGATCCGACCGAGGTAGCCCCAGCTGCGCAGCACGCTGCCGTACTGGCCGGCGTTGGCGCCGACGTCGAGCACGCAGGCGATCTCGAAGCGCTCGAGCACGGCGACCAGCTGCGCCTCGAGCGGCTTGGCCTTCTTGCGTGGGGTCAGGTCGTAGCCGAAGCGGCGCACCAGACGCTGCATGGGCGTCATGGTGGGGGCGTCATGCGGCTTCGGGCAAGGTGAAGACCTCGACCGGCTGCGCGATCCCGGCCAGACCGTGGCGGCCGAGCGAGTGCAGGCTCCAGCCGGTGCAGTCGCAGGCGAAGCGGTCGGAGATCAGGAGGTCACGGCCGAGCGTCCGGCACAGACGCTCGAGCCGGGTCACGAGGTTGACCGCGGGTCCGATGATCGTGAAGTCGAGCCGCTTGGCGCTGCCGATGTTGCCGTACATGACCTCGCCCGTGTGCAGGGCGATGCCGAAGCCCAGCGTCTCCTCGCCGCGCGCGCGCCGCCTGGCATTCTGCGCGGCCATCGTGGCGCGGGCGTTGAGCGCGGCCTTCAGCGCGCGCCGGCAGGCCTGCTCGCCCTCGAGCGGGAAGATCGCCAGCATCGCGTCGCCGATGAACTTCAGGATCTCGCCGCCGTTGGCCTCGACCGCGCCGGCCATCGCGTCGAAGTAGTCGTTCAGGCAGGCGAGCAGCGCATCGCGCCCGAGCCGCTCGGACAAGGCCGTGAACCCGCGCAGATCGCAGTACCAGATCGCTGCCTGGACGGTGGCGCCGCTGCCGCGGGTGATCTGGCCCTCGAGGATATGCTCGCCGGCGCGATGGCCGACGTAAGTGTCCAGCAGCGTGATCGCGAGCCGCTGGCTGTAGCGGATCTCGATCAGCAGGCCGAACAGCGGCAGCAGGTCCTCGATCTGCACCAGATCCTCGCTCGAGAAGCCGCCCGGCCGGTCGGAGGACCAGGTGGTGCCGTGGATCTTGCCGTCGCTGAAGGTGATCGGCAGCGCCACGTAGTCGGTCAGGCCCTGCCGGCGCAGCTCCTCGAACAGCGGGAAAGCGAACTCGACGTCCTGCAGATCGAGGCGCTGGCGGACCGCACCCGCACCCTCGAACAGCAGCCGCATCGGGCTCTTCAGGAACTGATCGGTCAGCTCGATCCCGCGCTCGGCGCGAAACACGCGGATCTCGTTGGCGCCCCGGGTCCAGTAGAAGCCGGTCCCGAACAGCTGCGGGTGGAGCGTGCGGACGTTGATCGAGGCGCGCGCGAGCGGCACGCCGGCTTCGACCAGCCGGTTGCAGAGCTCGGCGAGGAAGGTCGGGCCATCGGGCAGCCGCCGGGCGTCGGCGATCAGCCAGTCGAGCACCGGCCCCGGCCGCCGCGGCCATGGCGTCGCGGCCGCGAGGGCCGCCGGCACGCTCGCCACCTCAGGTGCCGCCGTTGCCCGCCGCACGGTCCAGCTCGTTCAGCCGGGCGCGCGCCGAGGTCAGCGCCTGGGTCGTGTGATGCAGGCGCGAGGCGAGCTCGTGCATCACCTCGACCCCGATCTGCGGGAACTGGTTGACCAGGTGGAAAAAGCCGTCCTTCGACACCCGTAGGGTGGCGAGATCGGTCGCGGCGATCACGGTCGCCGTGCGCGGCACGTCGCATAGGATCGCGATCTCGCCGATGATGTCGTTCTTGCCGAGGTGGGCCACCTTGACCGCGCCCCGCGGCGTGTCGACCATGATGTCGGCGCCGCCGTCCAGGATGATGTAGGCCGCGTCGCCGACATCGCCCTGGTGGAACAGCTCGTCGCCGGCCACGAACTCGAGCCGTTCGCTGGTGAACGCGAGCAGCTTGAGCTTGGTCGGCTCGATCTTGGCGAACAGCGGAATCGTGCGCAGGACCTCGACGTCTTGGCTAAGGCTCATACGACGAACCCTCCTCGCTCATTGTCATCCGGCGCTCCGGGTCATCCGGCGCTCCGGGTCATCCGGCGCTCCGGGTCATTCGGCGGCCACCAACTCCTGCAGCGCGCTGCCGTCGCGGTCGAGCTCGGCGAAGGGTCCCTGCTCGACCACCCGGCCTTTGCGCATCACTAGCACGTGATCGAATTTGCGGGCCCAGTCGCTGCGATTGAGGGCCCAGATCAGGGTCCGATCGGCGCACTCCTCGAGCAGCGTGTCCAGAGTCGCCGCCTGCTCGGCCGGATCGAGCGGCCCGGTAACATCGTACATGATCAGCACCTCGGGGCGCTTGAGCAGCGCCCGGGCGATCGCCAGCTTCTGCCGCTGGGGCAGCGACAGGCGGGTGCCGCCGACCCCGGTCTGGGCTTGCAGACCGACCTCGATCACCCGCTCATGCAGGCCGAGATCGTCGAGGACCTCGCCGATCAGCTCGCTGATCCTCTCGGCGGCCTGGGCATGGCCGTAGGCGATCTTGCCGAACAGGATGTTGTCCTGGAGGCTGGCGGCGGGGGTGTAGCGCTCGGCGTCGAAGAACGCCACCTTGCCCTGCAGCTCGGCCGGCAGCTGCTCGCGGAACAGGTGGCGCGCCCGGAGGATCTGCGCCTGCAGCGGTTGCTCGACCAGGCCCAGGCGGTGGCGCGCCGGGATCAGCTTGAAGGTGAGCGCGATCAGGCGCTCGCGGTCGGTCGGGCTGAGCGCGTCGAGCTTGGCGGGATCGACCCGGGCGATCAGCGTCCGATAGTCGGGCAGGTCGTCGGCGCTGATGAAGCTGAACTGGCGGAAGTACTCGTGGTCGGGCGGCAGATCGGCGAACAGCTCGACCATCGTGCTGGCCAGCTTGTGGCCGACCTCGAGCAGGGTGTCGGCGAGCCCGGCTTCGGTGATGATGTGCTGGACATAAGCGCTGGCGGCGAGGTTCTCGAGGTCGAGCTGTTCGCCGATCGGCGTCCCGAACAGCAGATTCTCGGCCAGGCTGGCGTTGGTGTTGTAGCGCTCGGGGTCGAAGCCTTCGACCAGCCGGCCGAGGCGCGGATCCTGCAGCCGCTCGTGCATCGCCCGGCGGGCCTGGAGAACCTGCTCGGCCAGCTCCGACTGGGTCTCGGGATCGACCGTCCCGCGAAGGCCCATCTGGTAGACGTCCCAGTCCAGGCAGACCATGGTCAGGGCGCGCACCGCCGCCCGGGCGACCGCCTCGGGGCCTTCGAGGCCGGCCGCGGGATAGTCGAGCCAGTCCGCTTCCGGGTCGAGCGGCAGGTTGCCGGCGCGTGCGGCCTCCGCGAGCTCGCGCTCGCGCTGCTCCAGCGCCGGTCCCTCGAGCGGCGGCGGCCGCTGCGGCCGGTATTTGAGCCCGAAGAACAGGTTGTCGGCGATCGTGCCGGCGAAGATCTGGGCGGGATAGCCGATGTAGGTCATGCTCCGGCCGGTGATCGCCTCCGCCAGCTTCTGGACCTCGTGGTCGGCGATCAGGATGCGGCCGGCGTCGGGGTCGAGCAGGTTGGCGAGCATCAGGCTCAGCTCCTCCTTGCCGCTGCCGGCGGGGCCGACGATCGCGATCCGGGTCGGTAGCTCGACCGCGAAGTTGGCGCCATCCAGGATCGGCTCGCCGTCCTCGGTCGCGAGGCTGAGGTTGACCGCCCGCAGCGGTCCCCTGAGCTCGACCGGTTCGGGGTCGGCGTTCTGCAGCGCCTCGTCACGCAGGCCCGGCGGATCGAACTGGGCCACGACCTGCTCGAACTTGATCTGCGAATCCCAGGTCAGCTGGTAGTGGTTGAGCAGCTCCTTCCACGGCGAGTACAGCTCCTTGTGCGCGCCGATCACCGCGACCAGCGCGCCGAGCGTGAGACTGCCCTTGATCACCAGATAGCCGCCAATCGAGTAAAAGAAGAACGGGCCGAGCTGTGCCAGGAAGTTGTTGAGAAACTTGATGAAGAACTTCTTCCTGTAGATCTGATAACGGATGTTGTAGACGATGCCGAGCTCGCGCGTGAAGTGCGCGCGCTCGTACTGGGTGCGGTCGTTGGCGCGGATGTCGCGCACGCCGCCAACCGTCTCGGAGATCCGCTCGGCGAGGCGGCGCACCTGGCGGACCCGGGTCTTGCCGAGCAGGTTGACCTGCCGCTGCAGCTTCGGGATCACATAGATCTGGAAGGGGTAGAGCATGACCGCAGCCAGGCCCATGATCGGGTCCTGCATGAACATGAAGATCAGGATGGTGAGCAGGGTGCCACCCTGGAACGCCGGCAGCGCGAAGGCCGCGGCGATGAAGCCACCGAGCGGCTCGACCTCGGCGTTGATCATCTGGACGATCTCGCCGGCCGAGATCCGCCTGAAGTAGGGTAAGGGAAAGCGCAGCACCCGGGAGTAGAGCTCGAAACGCAGCCGCCGCAGCATGCGCTCGCCGATGATGCCCTCGTAGACGTTGATCACGTATTTGAAGCCGCCGTTGACCAGGACCAGGGCCAGGAACAGCCCGCACAGCGTGAACAGGTAGTGGACCTGGGTCAGCGTCATACCGAACAGGGTCCGCGCGCCGCTGCCGGCGAGCGCGTCGTTGATGATGATCTTGGGCAGCTCGAGGGTCACGTAGAGGAACGGGAACGAGCCGACGGTCATCGCCAGGATCAGGATCTGCGACCTGAGGCTGTGGCGCAGGATGTAGCGAAAGATGTTGCGGTCCATGATCGATCCGGTGCGCCGCCGGTCTCCATCGGCAGCGGCCCCAAGCGTGCCAAATTTCGCCGATTGTGCATAGCCCTTACCGTCGGCGCCCGGTCGGCACGATTTGGCGCCGGGTCAATGATCCTCGGCCGAGGACTTGCGAGCCGTGGCCTCAGGACCCGACGGAGGGAGTTGCGGGCCATGTCGGCAGGCATCGTGGCCGGCGGGGTAGGGTTGCCCCAGCATCAGCGCGAGGTAGAAAAACGGCATCAGGGCCGACGGCATCGTCAACAGGTTGTCGGTCAGCGCATAGACCGCGAGCGCCAGCAGCAGAGCGTAGACGAAGGCGCGCTCGCTCGGATCGGCTCGAGCGACGACCCGCCGGCCCCAAAGCAGAATCGCGCCGCCGTAGAGCAGACAGCCGACCGCGCCGCCCTCGACCATAAGGCGCAGATAGACGTTGTGCGGCAACTTGAAGTAGTTGGTGACCAGCGCGGCCGCGCCGACCCCATGCCCGAAGACCGGGCTCTCGCGGACCTGCTCGAAATAGCCCGCCCAGATGGTGTCCCGGCCGGACATGTCGAGGCTGTCCTCGGGCTCCTGGTAGCTCTGCATGATCAGCCAGCCGAGCAGCAGAAGCGCCGCCGCCGCGCCGAGGGCCACCGACCGCCAGCGGGCGCGTCCGAGGCGGGCGCGCAAGCCGTCGTCGAGCAGGCAGTAAGCGAGCGTGAACACGGCGCCGGCGGCGACCCCCATGCGCCCGCCGGTCAGCACGCCGACCACGACGTTGATCCCGGCCAGGCAGGCGAAGTCCGCCCGGCGCGCGCGGATCGCCTCGTGGAGCGCGATCGCGAACCCGGCCAGCGCGAGACAGGCGAGCCAGCCGGCGTTGCTCGCGCCGTGCAGGCGCAGGACCCGGTGCCCGGCACCGGTGTAAGCGGCATGCAGGCCGGCCGCCTGCAGCGCCAGGCCGAGCGCGACGCACAGGCTCGGCAGCAGGGCGATCAGCAGCGCGTAGCGCGCCCGCGTGCCGGGCTCGACGACGACCCCGGCGAGGCTCCAGGGGAGCGCCAGCCCGAGCGCCGCGATCGCCATCCGGGCCAAGGTCAGCCGCGGGTCGAGATCGGCCACCAGCGCGCTCTGGACCAGCAGCAGCAGCACCGCGATTAGCGGCCAGCTCGCGACTTTGGGCCTGATCCCGTAGCGGACGGCGTTGGCGGCGAGCGCGGCGATCAGCAGCAGCTGCTGGGCCGGGATCGCGAGGACGAGGAGGCGGTTGGGCAGCTCGCGAGCCAGCACCCACTGCGGCCCGATCGCAAAGCTCGCCAGCACGATCGCCAGGAACACGCTCGGCCAGCGCCGCCCGAGCCAGGTGAAGGCGGCCAGCGCGCGGGCGCCGATCGGAATCGCGGGGCCGAGAACTCATGGGCGGCAAGCGGCGGGCTCGTGGCTGGGGTGGCTCAGAAGGGCAGAGGCTACGGAGCAAGGCGCTCGCCGATCCACGACCCTTGACGGGCCCGCGGAGCCGGCCAGGGGGCTGGCGCGATCGCCAGTTGTCCGAGGCGCTGGGGCCTGTCATAGTATGCTCGGGGGAAACGCGGAAGATGTTCGAGGCCATGGAGCCGGCGACGCGCCTTCTGATCTACAGCCACGATAGTTTTGGCCTCGGACATCTGCGCCGTTGCCGCGCGATCGCCCATCACCTGGTCGAGACCTACCGGCATCTGTCGGTGCTGATCTTGTCGGGCTCGCCGATCATCGGCAGCTTCGACTTCAAGTCCAGGGTCGACTTCGTGCGCGTGCCGGGCGTGATCAAGTTGCGCAACGGCGAGTACACCTCGCTGCAGCTGCACATCGACATCGAGCAGACGCTGGCGATGCGCTCGTCGATCATCCAGCACACCGCCGACATCTTCGATCCGCACCTGTTCCTGGTCGACAAGGAGCCGCTGGGCCTGCGCGGCGAGGCGCGCGACACGCTGGTCATGCTCAAGGAGCGGGGCACGCGCCTCGTGCTCGGCCTGCGCGACGTGATGGACGAGCCCGCCAGCCTGCTCGACGAATGGCGGCGCAAGAACGTCTTCCCGGCGCTCTACGAGCTGTACGACGAGATCTGGGTGTATGGCCTGCCGCAGATCTTCAATCCGCTGACCGAGCTGCCCGGGATGCTGCCGCTCGCCCACAAAGTGACCTTCACCGGCTATCTCCGGCGCTCGCTGCCGAGCGCGGCGCCGAACGCCGGCGAGCACGAGCTGCCGGCCGAGCCGTACATCCTGGTGACCACCGGCGGCGGCGGCGACGGCGAGGCGCTGATCGACTGGGTGCTCCGAGCCTACGAGACCGATCCCGGGATCCCCCATCCCGCGCTGGTGGTGTTCGGGCCGTTCATGCACCTCGAGCGCCGGCTCGAGTTCCAGGAGCGGGCGGCGCGGCTCGGCAAGGTCTACGCGCTGACCTTCGAGAGCCGCTTCGAGCGCCTGCTGGAGCGCGCCGTCGGCGTGGTCGCGATGGGCGGCTACAACACCTTCTGCGAGATCCTCTCGTTCGGCAAGCCGGCCCTGCTCGTGCCGCGCACCGAGCCCCGGCAGGAACAGTCGCTGCGGGCCGAGCGCGCGGCCCAGCTCGGCCTGGTGCACGTCCTCGCCGACGACGGCGTGCGCTCGCCGGCGGCGATGGCCGAGCGCCTGCGAGCGCTGCCCGGCTGGCCGGCACCGGCGGTCGGGCGCTATCCGGAGCTCCTGGCCGGGCTCGATCGGATCGCCGAGCGGGCGGCGTCCTGGCTGAACGAGCCTCGGACCGTGCCTGCCCTCTCGCGCTTCGCCTGAGCGCCGGCCTGGACCCTTGATGACCGGCGCCCGGCCAGGGATCGCGGTGGTCGTCAAGGGCTACCCGCGCCTGTCCGAGACCTTCATCGCGCAGGAGATCCTGGGCCTCGAGCAGCGCGGCCTGCCGCTCCTGATCGTCTCGCTTCGCCACCCGACCGATCCGACCGTGCACGAGCTGCATCGGCAGATCGCGGCACCGGTGCTCTACCTGCCGGAATATCTCTACCAGGAGCCCGCGCGCGTGCTCGCCGCCTGGCGCCGGGTGCGGCGCTGGCCGACGTACCCCGCGGCGCGCCGTCTCTGGCTTCGGGATCTGCGCCGCGACCGGACCGCGAACCGGGTCCGCCGCTTCGGCCAGGCGCTCGTGCTGGCGGCCGAGCTGCCGGCCGACGTCGGGCTGCTGCATGCCCACTACCTGCATACGCCCGCATCCGTGACCCGCTACGCGGCGAGGCTCCGGGGGCTCGACTGGTCGGCCTCGGCGCACGCCAAGGACGTCTGGATCACGCCCGAGTGGGAGACGCGCGAGAAGCTTGCCGACTGTCGCTGGCTGACCGTGTGCAGCGCCAGCAACGCCGCGCATCTGCGGGCGCTGGCGCCGGCGGCCGAGATCCTGCTGACCTATCACGGCCTGGATGCCGAGCGCTTTCCGGCGCCGGGTCGGGCCGCGGGTCCCGATGGCAGCGATCCGGCCCGACCGGTCCAGCTCCTGGGGGTCGCCCGGCTGGTGCCGAAGAAGGGCCTCGAGGTCCTGCTCGAGGCGCTCGCGGCCCTGCCGCCGACGCTGCACTGGCGCTATTCCCACGTCGGCGGCGGCCCGCTGCGCGCGGATCTCGAGGCGAGGGCAGCGGCGCTCGGTCTGACGGCGCGGGTCGAATGGCGCGGGCCGCTGGCGCAGGATCAGGTGCTCGACGCCTATCGGGCCGCCGACCTGTTCGTGCTCGCCAGCCGGATCGCCGCCGATGGCGATCGCGACGGCCTGCCGAACGTGCTGCTCGAGGCAGGCGCTCTGGAGGTGGCTTCGGTCGCGAGCCGGGTCGCGGCGATCCCGGAGCTGATCGAGGACGGGATCAACGGCCGGCTGGTGCCGCCGGACCAGCCGCAGGCGCTGGCCGAAGCTCTGGCCGGGCTGATCGCCGATCCGGCGCTCCGGCGTCGCCTCGGAGGCAGCGCCCGGGTCCGGGTGCTGGAGCGGTTCAAGATGGCGGACGGCCTCGATCGCCTGGCGGCGCGTCTTGGCGCCACCCTCGGGCCGGGCCGCCGGGCCGCCGCATGACCCGGCCGGTCGCCTTCTATGCGCCGATGAAGCCGCCCGATCACCCGACCCCCTCGGGCGACCGGCGGATGGCGCGAGCACTCCTTGGCGCGCTCGCCGCCGCCGGGCCGGTCGAGCTGGCGAGCCGGCTGCGGAGCTACGATCGCAGCGGCGATCCGGCCCGGCAGCGGCGGATCGAGACGCTGGGCGGCCGCCTGGCGGCGCGCCTGCTGCACCGCTACCGGGACCGCCCGGCGGGCCGGCGACCGCAGGCCTGGCTGACCTATCACGCCTACCACAAGTCGCCAGACTGGCTCGGGCCCGCGGTCGCGGGTGCGCTCGAGATCCCCTATCTGCTTGCCGAGGCCTCGTTCGCCCCCAAGCAGGCGAGCGGCCGCTGGGCCCGCGGCCACGCCGCGACCGAGCGGGCGATCCGTCAGGCGGAGGTCGTGCTGGTGCTGACCGCGCTGGATGCCGAATGCCTGGCACCGCTGATCGCGCCGCCGGCCCAGCTCCACCGTCTGCCGCCTTTCCTCGACCCCGCTCCCTACCAGGCGGCGGGCCGCGCGCGCGCGCGCCACCGGGCCGAGCTCGCGGCGCGTTTCGGCCTCGATCCTGCGGCGCCCTGGCTGCTCGTGGTCGCGATGATGCGCACCGACGTCAAACGCGACTCCTACCTGCTGCTCGCAGACGCGCTCGCGCGGCTGCGGTCCTGCGCCTGGCAGCTGCTGGTGGTCGGCGACGGCCCGGCGCGCGCCGAGATCGAGGCCGCCCTCGACCAGCTCGGGCCGAGCCGCATCGCGTACACCGGGGCGCTGCCGGAAGCGGCGCTGCCGGCGTGCTACGCGGCCGCCGACCTCTACGTCTGGCCGGCGGTGCGCGAGGCCTACGGGCTCGCCATGCTCGAGGCGGCGGCGGCCGGCCTGCCGGTGGTCGCCGGGCGCGAGGGCGGCGTCGCGGAGGTGGTCCAGGATGGCCTCACCGGCGTGCTGACCGCGCCGCGCGACCCGGTGGCGTTCGCGGCCGCGATCGACCGGCTGCTCGCCGAGCCGGAACGGCGCCTGGCGATGGCCAAGGCGGCGGCGCGGTTCGTCGCCGGCGAGCGCAGCCTCGCGCGGGCGTCCGCGACCCTCGAAGCAGCCCTCGCGGCGGCGCCGGCGATCCGGGCGCTCCGGCGATGACGCCGCTGCTCCTGATCCGCCATGGCCCGACCGAGTGGAACGCGGCCGGTCGGATCCAGGGGCGGGCCGACGTCGGCCTCTCGGCCAGAGGCCGCGCCGAGGTCGGCCGCTGGCGCCTGCCGGCCGCCTGGGCCGGCGCCCGCTGGCTCAGCAGCCCGCTCCGTCGGGCGCGGGAAACGGCGGCGCTGCTGACCGATCGTCCGGTCGTCGTCGAGCCGCGCCTGATCGAGATGGACTGGGGCGCCTTCGAGGGCCGCCGAGGCCGGGAGCTGCGCGCCGAGGCGCCCGCCGCGTTCGCCGCCAACGAGGCGCTGGGCCTCGATTTCCGGCCGCCCGGCGGCGAGAGTCCGCGCGAGGTCGGAAACCGCCTCCAGACGCTGGTCGCCGAACTGGCTGCTGACCCAACCCCGGTCGTCGCCGTCTGCCACAAAGGGGTCATCCGGGCGGCGCTGGCGCTCGCGACCGGCTGGGACATGCGCCGGCGGCCGCCGCTCCATCTCACGCGCGATCAGGCGCTGGCGCTCCTCGGGCACCCGGACGGCCGCCTCGAGCCCGGCCCGGCACCGCTCCACCTGGCGGCCTGAGCCATGCGCGTGCTGTTCTGGGTCCAGCATCTGCTCGGCACCGGGCATCTGAAGCGCGCGGCGACCGTGGCGCGCGCCCTGGTCGAGCGCGGCCTCGAGGTGACGCTGGTGAGCGGCGGGCCGCCCGCCCCCTGGCTGGTCCCGGCCGGGGTCGAGCTGGTCCAGCTGCCCTCGCTGCGGGCCCGCGACCTGGCCTTCTCGGCGCTGGTCGATGCGCAGGACCGGCCGCTCGACGACGTGCAGAGAGCCGCGCGGCGGGCGCAGCTCCTGGAGCTGTTCGCGGCCCGGGCGCCGCGGGTCGTGATCACCGAAATGTTCCCGTTCGGCAGGCGCGCCTTCCGCTTCGAGCTGCTGCCGCTGCTCGAGGCGGTGGCGAGCGCCCGCCCGCGTCCCTGGCTGGTCTGCTCGGTCCGCGACATCCTGGTCCACAAAGGCGCCGCCGGGCGCTACACCTGGATGCGCGATCTGGCGCTCGCCCACTACGACCGGGTGCTGGTTCATACCGATCCGGCGCTGATCCCCTTCGGCCTCACGTTCCCCTACGCCGACGCGCTCGGGTCGCGGCTGGTGAGCACCGGCTACGTCGTCGAGACCGGGCCCCCGGCGAGTGCCGGCGACGAGGTGCTGGTCTCGGCCGGCGGCGGGCGGGTCGGGCGCGACCTGCTGGCAGCGGCGATCGAGGCCCGGGCCTTGTCCCGGCAACGCGCGCGACCTTGGCGGCTGATCGGAGGCGGCGAGATCGAGCCTGCCAGCCTGGCCCGACTCCGGGCGAACCAGCGCGCCGGCCTGATCCTGGAGCGCCAGCGCGACGATTTCCAGCAGCTGTTGGCGAAGTGCCTTCTCTCGGTCTCGCAAGCAGGCTACAACACGGTGATGGAGGTGCTACGGCTCGGTAAGCCGATGGTTCTCGTACCGTTCGAAACGGCTACCGAGACCGAACAACGGATCCGAGCGGAGCGGCTAACGGGTCTTGGCCTCGCCGAGACCGTCTGGGGGGCAGAGTTGACGCCGAGCAGCCTGGCCCGGGCGATCGACCGGGTGCTGAGCCAGCCGTCGGAGCGGCGGCCGGCGCTCGACCTCGAGGGCGCGGCCACAACCGCCCGCCTGATCGCGGCGCTCGCTGGCCGCCCGGCGCCCGTGGAGCCGGCCGGATGACCAGCTGGCGCGAGCTTGAGGCGACCCTCGATGCCTGCGCCGCCCGCGGCGAGGCGATCCGGCTGTGGTGGCGGGACGACGACGCCGGCCGCGACCACAGGGCGCTCGAGCGCCTGCTCGAGCTCGCCGAGCGTCGCGACCTGCCGCTGGCGCTGGCCGTGGTGCCGCTCTGGCTGGAAGCGCCGGTCCAGGCGCTGATCGCGGCCAGCACCAAGGCCACGGTCCTGCAGCACGGCTTCGCCCACGCCAATCACGCGCCGCCGGGGGCCAAGGCGATCGAGCTCGGCGGTCGTGACCTTGCGACCATCACCGCTGAGCTGAACGAGGGTCGGGCGGCGCTGATCGACGCCTTCGGCGCGACCTGCCTCGCCGTGCTGGTGCCGCCCTGGAACCGGCTCGACCCGGGGCTGACCGAGCGGCTGACCGCCTGCGGCTTCATCGGCCTCTCGACCTTTGGTCGCCGGCAGGGCAGCGAAGCCGCACCGGGGCTCACCCGGGTCAACGCCCACCTCGACCCGATCGACTGGCGGGGCAACCGGCTGTTCGTCGGCGAGCAAGCGGCGCTGGAGCGCCTGTGCGCGGTGCTCGACCCCGAGGAGCCGATCGGCATCCTGAGCCATCACCTGGTCATGGACGAGCCCGGCTGGGGCTTCCTCGAGCGGTTGCTCGAGGTCCTCGGCGGCCATCCGGCGGCCCGGCTGTGCGCCGCGGGCGAGCTGTTCGAGGCGGTCCCGCCCGGCGAGGTGGCCCGATGAGCGCGCCGCTTCTGGAGATCGAGGACCTGGCGGTCGACTTCCTCGCCGACGAGGGCGTGGTCGAGGCGGTGCGCGGCGTCAGCTTCGCGGTCGAGACCGGCCAGACGGTCGCGCTGGTCGGCGAGAGCGGCTCCGGCAAGACCGTGATCTCACAGGCGATCCTCGGCATCCTGCCGCAGAGCGCCCGGATCACCCGCGGCAAGATTATCCTCCGCGATCCGCGCCGCGCTCACGAGGCGCTCGACCTCGCGAGCTACGCCGACGACGACCCCGTCCGGCGCTCGATCCGCGGCGGCCGGATCTCGATCATCTTCCAGGAGCCGATGAGCTCGCTCTCGCCGCTGCACACGATCGGCGACCAGATCCGCGAAGCCGTGCTGCTGCACTCGGAGGCGAACGGCGCCGAGGGCAAGCGGCGCACCGTCGAGATGCTGGCGCGGGTCGGCTTCCCCGATCCCGAGCAGGCGTTCCGGACCTATCCGTTCGAGCTCTCGGGCGGCCTGCGCCAGCGCGCGATGATCGCGATGGCGCTGGTCTGCGACCCGGCGCTGTTGATCGCCGACGAGCCGACCACGGCCCTGGACGTCACGATCCAGGCTCAGATTCTACAACTGATGCAGGAGCTCCAGAACGAGTTCCGCATGGCGATCCTGTTCATCACCCACGACCTCGGCGTGGTCGCCAACATGGCCGACGACGTGGTCGTGCTGTATCGCGGCCGGATCATGGAGAGCGGCAGCTGCACCGCCTTGCTGACCCGGCCGCAGCACCCCTATCTGCGGGCCCTGCTGCACGCCGTGCCGCGCTTGCACATGGCGCACGGCGAGCGCCTGACGCCGCTGCGCGAGGTCTCGCCGGCCGGCCGCGCCCTGCTGCTCGATGGCCGTCTCGGGGGCGGCGCCGACGGCGCTGGCAACGGCCGTGCCAGCGGGACCGGTCCGCTGCTCGAGGTGGACGGCGTCAGCAAGACCTTCCGCACCCGCAAGGGCAGCTGGTTCGGCGCCCACCGCAAGGAGGTGCTGGCGGTCGACGACGTCGGCTTCACGATCGCGCGCGGCGAATCCTTCGGGCTGGTCGGCGAGAGCGGCTGCGGCAAGACCACGGTCTCCAAGGTCCTGATGCGCGCGGTCCGGCCCGACGCCGGCCGCATTGTCTTCAATGCCGCCGACGGCCCGATCGATGTCCTGGCGCTCGCCGGCCAGGACCTCGGGCGCTTCCGCCGGCGCCTGCAGTACATCTTCCAGGACCCGTTCCACTCCTTGAACCCGCGCATGACCGTCTACGACATCGTGGCGGAGCCCTTGGTCATCCACGGCGTCTGCAGCCAGCGGGAGCGCGTCGAGCGGGTCAAGGCGCTGCTCGCGGTGGTCGGGTTGGACGTCCGCCATCTCCGCCGCTATCCGCACAGCTTCTCGGGCGGTCAGCGGCAGCGGATCGGTATCGCGCGAGCTCTCGCCCTTGGCCCCGAGATGCTGATCTGCGACGAGCCGGTGTCCGCGCTCGACGTCTCGGTCCAGGCCCAGATCCTCAATCTGCTCAAGGATCTGCAGGCCGGGCTCGGGCTCACCTATCTGTTCATCTCGCACAACCTGGCCGTGGTCAAATACGTCTGCCAGCGGATCGCCGTGATGTGCGCCGGGCGGATCGTCGAGATCGCGCCGACCGAGCAGCTGTTCGCCCGCCCGGTCCATCCCTACACCAAGGCGCTGCTCGCCGCGGTGCCCGAGCCCGACCTCTCGCAGCCGCTCGATTTCTCGGCCCTGATGGCCGGCAAGACCTCGGAGCCGAGCGCCTGGCCAGCACCGTTCACCTTGGGCAACGGCCCAACCCGCCTGATCGATCTCAACAACCATCACTTCGTCCGGATGAGCCCCGAAGCCAATGTCCAAGCCATTCACAGCGCTGCCTGACGCCCATCTCTGCGCCATCGTCCTGCTCGCCGCCGGCCTCGGGCTGGCGGCGCCCGCGGCCCGCGCCGCCCCACCCCCGGGCCCGCCCGACGAGCCGTCGGTGGTGGCGCTCGATCCCGCCTCGGGCAAGACCATCGGCAAGCCGGGTGGCGAGCTGCACACGCTCGTCGGCCGCGCCAAGGACACCCGTTTGATGGTCGTCTACGGCTATGCCCGGCTGGTCGGCTACAACGAGAAGCTCGAGCTGGTGCCGGACATCCTCAAGGACGTCGAGGTCGAGGACGGGCGCAGCTTCACGTTGCATCTGCGCAAGGGCCACCGCTGGTCCGACGGCGAGCCGTTCACCAGCGAGGATTTCCGCTACTGGTGGGAGGACGTGGCCAACAACAAGGCGCTAAGCCCGACCGGGCCAGCGCCCGAGCTGTTCGTCGACGGCGAGCCGCCCAAGGTCGAGTTCCCCGACCCGCTCACCGTCCGCTACAGCTGGTCGAAGCCGAACCCGTTCTTTCTGCCGGCGCTGGCGCAGGCGACGCCGCTGTTCATCTACATGCCGGCCCACTACCTGAAGCAGTTCCACGAGCGCTACGCCGATCCCAAGAAGCTGGCGGCGATGGTCGAGGAGACCCAGGCGCGCGACTGGGCCCAGCTGCACGGTCGCCA
This sequence comes from uncultured Alphaproteobacteria bacterium, assembly GCA_963757395.1. GTDB lineage: Bacteria > Pseudomonadota > Alphaproteobacteria > Geminicoccales > Geminicoccaceae > DATAOG01. The sequence goes on along the minus strand of CAVWRK010000009.1, from coordinate 275,587 downwards.
CGACGACATGTACAAGTTCGACAATCCGGACCTGCCGACCCTGCAGCCCTGGCGTCTGACCACGCCGCCGCCGGCCGAGCGCTTCGTCTTCGAGCGCAATCCCTACTTCCACCGGGTCGACAGCACCGGGCAGCAGCTGCCGTACATCGACCGGGTCGTGCTCGACGTCGTCGACGAGAAGCTGATCCCGATCAAGACCGGCGCCGGCGAGACCGACCTGCAGTCACGCGGCCTGTTCTTCAAGCACTACACCTTCTTGAAGGAGAGCGAGGAGCGCAGCCACCTGGTCACCTATCTGTGGCAGACGGCGCAGGGCGCGCACCTCGCGATCTATCCCAACCTCAACACCACCGATCAGGTATGGCGGGCGCTGTTCCGGGACGTCCGCTTCCGCCGGGCGCTGTCGCTCGCGGTCGATCGCGACGAGATCAATCAGATCATGTTCTTCGGCCTCGGTCACGGCGGCAACAACACCGTGCTGCCGCAAAGCCCGCTGTACAAGCCCGAATACCGCGAGGAATGGGCCGACTTCGACCTGGCCAAGGCCAACGCGCTGCTCGATGAGATCGGGCTCACCAAGCGCTCGTCGGACGGCCTCCGCCTGCTGCCGGACGGACGGCCGATGGAGCTGGTGGTCGAGACCGCCGGCGAGGAGACCGAGCAGACCGACGTTCTCGAGCTGGTCGAGGAAACCTGGCTCAAGATCGGCCTCAAGATCCACAGCAAGCCCTTGCAGCGCGAGATGTTCCGCAATCGGATCTTCTCCGGCGAGGCGCTGATGTCGATCTGGTACGGTCTCGAGAACGGCATCCCGAGCGCCGACATGAGCCCGGGCGAATTCGCGCCCACCGACCAGAATCAGCTACAGTGGCCGATGTGGGGGCAGTACTATCAGACCAAGGGGCAGGCGGGCGAGCCCCCGGACCTGCCGGACGCCGTTGAACTGCTCGATCTTTTCGAGCAGTGGCGGGGCGCGCGGACCACCGAGGAGCGCCGTGCGATCTGGGATCGCATACTGCCGATCTACAGCGGCCAGGTGTACTCGATCGGCCTGATCGCCGGCATCCTGCAGCCGGTCGCGGCGCGCCAGAACCTGCGCAACCTACCTGCCGAGGCGGTCTACAACTGGGAGCCCGGGGCCCAGTTCGGGATCTATCGGCCCGACACGTTCTGGTTCGACAAGGCGGGCTGAGCCCGCCCGAGCTGGTTCGACAAGGCGGGCTGAGCCCGCCCGGGCTGGTTCGACAAGGCGGGCTGAGCCCGCCCGAGCTGGTTCGACAAGGCGGGCTGAGCCCGCCCGGGCTGGTTCGACAAGGCGGACTGAGCCCGCCCGGGCTGGTTCGACCAAGCCGGCCGCACCGCCCGGGCGCCAGGAATCACTCGACCCGGTCGACCCCGACCCGGCTCTCTCCGGTCGCAGCGCCCGCGGCCTCGGGCCGGGCGACCTCGAATTCCTTCGCCCGGCCCGTGGCGATGTTCGCCCAGGTCGCCAGGGCGAGGGCGATCAGCAGAAGGACCCAGACCAAGGCGACCATGGCCTGCCGGCCGAGGCGCGCGAGCCCTTCGATTGCGTCACCGAACACGGGTCACCCCCTTCCGCATCGCAACCCGGCCGGCGACGGACTTCGCGGCCACAGGCACGGGCGGCCCGACCGCCAGCCTGACGTAGGTTAGTGCGGGAAGCTTGACGCTTGACTAACGGCGCCGCGGAACCCGCGGGTCAGGGAGTCGGCGACTGGTCGACCAGCGGCGCCAGCGGCCGCTCGGGGCGGGCGCCGAACTGGCCCAGCACCTCGGCCGCAGCCAGGCCGCCGAGGCGCCCGCAGGCAGCAAGCGGCAGGCCGTGGGTCAGACCGTAGAGCAGGCCGGCGGCGTAAAGGTCGCCGGCGCCCGTGCTGTCGACCACCCGCGCGACCGGGGCGGCGGGCACCCACTCGGTCTCGGAGCCGGCGACCAGCACCGAGCCGTCGGCGCTGCGGGTCAGGGCGGCGAGGCGGACCTGGCCGCGCACCAGATCGATCGCCGGCTCGAGGTCGTCGACGCCATAGAGGCTGCAGATCTCGGCCTCGTTGGCGATCAGGATGTCGACGTGGCGCGCGATCAGGTCGGCGAACTCCGCCCGCCAGCGGCCGACGCAGAACGGATCCGAGAGGCTGAGCGCCACCTGCCGGCCATGCCGGTGCGCGATCGCCGCCGCCTTCAGGCAGGCCGCCTTGGCGTTCGGTCGATCCCAGAGATAGCCCTCGAGATAGATGGCCTGGGCGGCGGCGACCTGGTCCTCGTCGACGTCGTCGGGGCCGAGCTCGACGCAGGCGCCGAGATAGGTCGCCATGGTCCGCTGCGCATCCGGCGTCACCAGGACCAGGCAGCGCGCGGTCGGCGGCCCCACCTCGAGCGGCCGGGTCGCGAACTCGACCCCGGTCGCACGGATGTCGTGCGCGAACACCTGCCCCAGCTGATCGCTCTGCACCTTGCCGACGTAGGCCGCCCTGGCGCCGAGCGCGGCGAGCGCGGCCATGGTGTTGGCGCAGGAGCCCCCGGACATCTCGACCGCCGGCCCCATGTGCTCGTACACCGCGGCCATGCGGTCCTGCTCGATCAGGGTCATCGTCCCCTTGGCCAGCTCGAGACGTTCGAGCAGCCCGTCGTCCGCCGGCGCGATCACGTCGACGATCGCATTGCCGAAACCAATCACATCCAGCCGCGCCGGCCGCTCGCTTGCACTCATCGGGCATCGCTCCTCGAATTCCGCCGGCCGACTATAGAGACGCGGAATATCCGAGCAAACCACCCGTTTGCTTATGGGCAGGCGCGAATCGTGAAATCGGCCGCCGGGTGGCTTCACATCATCGTCACGATCCCCATATCTGCCCGAGACTCTGGCCGAGGTGAGCTCGTGTTCGATGCGTTGATTCTCGGCCTCCGGCAGCTTGCCGAGCCCAGCGCCCGGCGGCTGGTGCTGCGGAGCGTGCTGGCGGCGATCGGCACCTTCACGCTGCTGCTCGTGGCGGTGACGACGGTCCTCGGCAGGCTCGACGCGACCGGCCTGGTCTGGCTCGACACGCTGTTGACCATCGTCGGCTCCACCGCTGCGCTGGTGCTCGCCTGGCTGCTGTTCCCCGTGGTCATGGCGGCGGCGCTCGGCTGGTTCGCCGAGGACGTCGCTCTGGCGGTCGAGCGGCGCTACTATCCCGACCTGCCGGCGCCGGTCGGGATGGGGGTCGGCGAGAGCGTCTGGGCGACGGTGCGCTTCACGGCGATCGCACTGCTACTCAACCTGCTCGCCTTGCCGCTGTACCTGCTGCCCGGCCCCAACGTCATGCTCTATCTGGCCCTGAACGGCTACCTTTTGGGACGCGAGTACTTCGAGCTGGTGGCGGGGCGCCGCCTGCCATGGTCGAAGGTCGCGGCCCTGCGCCAGCGGTCGCGGCCGCGCCTGTGGCTGGCGGGGGTCGTGATCGCCGCGTTGTCGACGGTGCCGGTGCTCAATCTGGTTGCGCCGGTGGTCGCGATCGCGTTCATGGTCCATCTGTTTGAGGGTCTGCGCCGGGGCGCCGGGGCGCCGTCGGTCGCCGGTCGGGCGCCGGCGCGTGGTGTGGCCGCGGCGCGGCCGCTGGGCGATAGAAGTGTTTGACTCCGCCCGAGGCTGTGTTTAATCGTTGCTGAGGTGGATTTTCGTGTCTGTTGGAGGCTACTTAGGGTTCCTCGTTAACAGATCACTGAAGAATCCTGCAAGCTAGGGGTTGCGTCGCCATGTTCCGCAAGAAAGACACCGAGACCGAACTGCCGGCGAGCGGAGAAGGGGCCTTTCGGCGGCCCGTTGCCGACACCGCCGCCAAGACCACCGCGCAACCCGAGCTACCGCGCCGCAAGGTCGACCTGCCGACCGGGCCAGGTGGCTCGAGCGCGTCGGCGCCGGCCGCCGGGTCGCCGAGCGCCGAGGCGATCGGCAATCCGCCGTCGCAACAGGCCGAGCCGGACCGCTATGGCGGCAAGCGCCTGATCGTCGGCGAGGGCATCCGACTGTCGGGCGAGATCAGCTCCTGCGATCGCCTGGTGGTCGAGGGCGAGGTCGAGGTGACCCTGAACGACACCCTGGCCCTCGAGATCGCGAGCTCGGGCCGCTTCACCGGCGGCTGCGAGGTCGAGGAGGCCGACATCAGCGGCGTCTACGAAGGCGATCTCACGGTCCGCAAGCGGCTGTTCGTGCGCGGCAGCGGCAAGTTGACCGGTACGGTTCGCTACGGCGAGCTCGAGCTGGAGCGGGGCGGGCAGATCGCCGGCAACATCAGCGTGCTCAGCGATACCGGCGGTAGCGTTGGCGCGGCACGCGCGAGCGAGCATGGCCAGGCTCACGCCCATGGGCGCGCGGCTCTGTTCGGCGAGGCGACCGGGCCGGACGAGGATTCCGAGGACTAGCCTGGCCGCAGGCCGGCGCAGGGACCGGCCGACCCGCCATCGCCAACGGTCGATCGCGCGCGCCAGACGATCCCCTCGCAGCCCGCCCGACCCGAGGCGCGACGGCGGCATTGGTCTGAGCGGAGCGGACAGGGTCGACCTGACGACGCGGCGCCTCCGCCGGACGGTGCCCGGGTCGGCTCGCCGCTTTGGACCTCGTGAGTTGGAGCATCTTCGTCATCGCACCCCTCGGGCGGCCGGCAGCCGCCGGGTCGGCGCCGCCGACCGGCCGGATCGCCTGGCCCCGGCAAGTGTCCGCGCCTGACCGCCGCGCCTCGGAGTCGCGGACGTGACCGGGGCCGGCGGCATGGTCCCGCCCTCCGCGACCGGCGTCCTGATCGAGCTGCTCGGCGCGGTGGCGCTCCTGCTGTGGGGCACCCGCATGGTCCGCACCGGGATCATGCGCACCTTCGGCGCCGATCTCCGGCACGTCCTGCGCGTCTCTCTGCGCCACCGCTTGACCGCGTTCCTGGCCGGTCTCGGCGTCACCAGCGTCCTGCAGAGCAGCACCGCGACCGCGCTCGTGGTCGCCGCCTTCGCCGGCCGCGGCGTGGTCGCGACCGCCCCGGCGCTCGCGGTCATGCTCGGCGCCGATCTCGGCAGCAGCCTGGTCGCGCAGGTCCTCTCGCTCGACGTCCACTGGCTGGCGCCGATCCTGATCCTGGCGGGCGTGGTCACCCACCTGAGCGCCCAGGCGTGGAGCCACCACGGCCTCGGCCGGGTCGCGATCGGCCTCGGCCTGATGCTGCTGGCGCTGCGCCTGATCCTCGCCGCCTCGGCGCCGATGCGCGAGGCGATCATCCTCGAGGAGGTGTTCGGCGCGCTCGCCCACGAGGCGCTGATCCTGATCCTGGTCGGGGCGCTGCTCACCTGGCTCGCCCATTCCAGCCTGGCGATCGTGATCCTGATCATGTCGCTCGCCGGCGTCGGCGTACTGCCGCTGAGCAGCGCCTGCGCGCTCGTGCTGGGGGCCAATCTCGGTGCCGCGATGCCGGCGGTCGCCGCCACCTACGCCGACCGGCCGGCCGCCCGCCGGGTCGCGTTGGGCAATCTCCTGTTCCGCCTCACCGGCTGCGTCGTCGTTGCGCCGTTCGTCGGCCTCGTCGTCCCCTGGCTGCAGTGGCTGGAGCCGGATCCGAGCCGGGTCGTGGTCGATTTTCACACCGGCTTCAACCTCGTGCTCGGCCTCGGCTTCATCATGTTCACCGAGCCGGTCGCCAGGCTCTGCGCGCGGCTCCTGCCCGACCTGCCGGTCGAGACCGATCCCGAGCGGCCGCGCCATCTCGACCGCTCGACCCTGGACAGCCCGAGCCTGGCGCTCGCCTGCGCGGCGCGCGAGGCGCTGCGCATGGGCGATCTGGTCGAGACCATGCTGCGCGACTGCTTCGAGGTGTTCCGCGGCGACGATCGCCAGAAGCTCGCCGAGCTGCAGCGCTTGGAGAACTCGGTCGACAAGCTGCACGAGGCGATCAAGTTGTTCGTCACCGACGTCAGCCGCGAGGCGCTGGACCGGGGCGAGAGCCGGCGCTCGGCCGAGATCCTGACGTTCACGACCAACCTCGAGCACATCGGCGACATCATCGACAAGAGCCTGCTCGAGCTCGCCGACAAGAAGATGCGCCTGCAGCTGCGCTTCTCGCACGAGGGCTGGAGCGAGATCGAGGCGCTGCACGCCCACGTCCTCGACAACCTGCAGATGGCGCTCGGCGTGTTCATGTCGGGCGACGTCGCGATCGCGCGCAAGCTGATCGACGAGAAGGTCGCGGTCCGCGACGCCGAGCGCCAGGCGGCCGAGAACCACCTGGCGCGCCTGCGCGCGGGGCGCCCGGAGAGCATCGATTTCGAGCGCGCTGCACCTCGACATCCTGCGCGACCTCAAGCGGATCCACTCGCACATCTGCGCGATCGCCTACCCGCTGCTCGACGAGGCCGGCCAGCTCTACCGCTCGCGCCTCAAGCGGGTCGAGCGGCGCGCCCAGCAGGAGGACGAGGACGACCGCCCCGCGCCGGCCGCCAAGGCGACCAGCGACCTCGCGGCCCCGCCGTCCTCGGCCGAGCCGCCCGCGCCCGCGGAGCCCGCCGACGCGACCGAAGCCCCGCCGCCCCGGCGCACGGCGGCGCGCTGATCAGGCCCGGCCGAGCGCGGCCAGCAGCTGCTCTGCGACCTTGGTCGCCTCGTCGCCGAAGGTCACGAAGCGGACCTCGTCGATCGACGGCATCTCGGCCAGGCAAGCCTTGACCGTGGCCATCGCGAGCCGGGTGGCCGCCTCGACCGGGTAGCCATAGATGCCGGTGCTGATGCCAGGGAAGGCGATCGTCCTGACGCCGTTGGCGACCGCAAGCTGGAGCGCGTTGCTATAGCAGGCAGCCAGCAGGTCCGGCTCGCCCTTGGCGCCGCCGTGCCAGACCGGGCCCACGGTGTGGATCACATGGCGCGCCGGCAGTCGGTAGCCCTTGGTGATCCGGGCCTCGCCGGTCGGGCAGCCGCCGATCTTGCGGCACTCTTCCAGGAGCTCCGGTCCGGCGGCGCGGTGGATCGCGCCGTCGACACCGCCGCCGCCCTGCAGGCGCTCGTTGGCCGCATTGACGATCGCATCGACCGCCTGCCTGGTGATGTCGCCCTGGACCACGACCATGCGCAGGGTCATCGCTGCCTCCTCACGCCCTCTCGTCCATGGTCAATACGACCTTGCCGGTGCTCTGGCGCCCGAGCAGCCGCTCGAGCGCGCTCTTCGCCTGGCCGAGCGGGCGCACCTCCGAGACATGCGGCCGGATCCTCTGGTCGGCCTGCCAGCCAAGCAGCTCCTCGAAGGCAGCGCGCACCCGGGCCGGGTCGTGCCGGCGATAGCTGCCCCAGTAGAAGCCGATCGCGGCGGCATTCTTGACCAGGAGCAGATTGGCCGGGATCTGAGGGATCTGGCCGCTCGCAAAGCCGATCACCAGCAGCCGCCCCTCCCAGGCGATGCTGCGCAAGGACGCCGTGAACAGCTCGCCGCCGACCGGGTCGAAGACCACATCCGCGCCCCGGCCCTCGGTCAGCTCCCTGACCCGGGCGCGCACGTCCTCGCTCGCGGTATCGATCAGCGCGTCGGCACCATGCGCACTCGCAACCTCGAGATGCTCCGCGCCGCGCGCGGTCGCGATCACCCGGGCGCCGAGCGCCCGGCCGCATTCGACCGCGGCGAGACCGACGCCGCCCGCGGCGCCATGGACCAGCAAGGTCTCGCTTGGCCGCAACCGGCCGGCCCAGACCAGCGCGCCATAGGCGGTGCCGTAGGCGATCGCGAAGCCGGCGGCGGTGACATAGTCGATCGAGTCGGGCAGGCGGACGACGTTGCTGGCCGCGGTCACCACCTCCTCGGCGAAGCCGCCGTGATCCGGGGTCGCCATCACCCGATCGCCCGGCACGAAGCCCGCGACACCCTCGCCGCAGCGCTCGATCTGGCCGGCGACCTCCATCCCCGGCACGAACGGCAGCGCCGGCTTGTCCTGATATTGGCCTTTGATGATCAGCGTGTCGGCGAAGTTCAGGCCGGCCGCGCGCACCCGGATCCGGACCTCGCCCGGCCCCGGCTCGGGTACCGGCCAGTCCTCGAGCGCGAGCCCGTCCAGGCCCGTGAGCTCCCGGCAGACGATCGCGCGCATCGGTTTTCCTCCGGATACCAGTCTAGCCGGCCGGGCACGCAGCTGGAAGCCTCGCCAAGGCGCTGGCCGGCGCCGGCCGGAGAGGTTAGGAAAAACCATGCGCGGCTATTTCGGGATCGGCGCCGAGGGCATCAGCAAGCCGATGAACCTCGGCAACCTGATCCGCTCGGCGCACGCCTTCGGCGCCAGCTTCGTGTTCCTCGTGGACGCCCACTACACCGTGACCAGCGTGCCCTCGGACACCTCGCAGGCGGAAGCCCAGCTGCCGCTCTACCGCTTCAAAAATGTCGAGGAGCTGGTCCTGCCGGGCCGCTGCCGGCTGATCGGGGTCGAGCTTTTGGACGAGGCGACCCTGCTCCCGAGCTTTCGCCATCCGCTCAATGCCGCCTACGTGTTCGGCCCCGAGCGCAGCTCGCTGTCGGGAGCGATGGTCGCGCGCTGCGACCATGTGGTGAAGATCCCGACCCGCTTTTGCATCAATCTCGCCGCCGCCGGCGCGATCCTGATGTACGACCGGTTGCTCTGCCTCGGCCGGTTCGCGCCCCGGCCGGTCCGCTCCGGCGGTCCGACCGAGGCGCTGGCGCCGCATGTCCACGGCAAGGTGATCACCCGCCGGCGCAAGCCATGACCGGTCACGCGCCGTCCGCCCGCCTGGCGCAGCTGCGCCGAGCGCAGGCGCCGCTATTCGCTCTCGCCGGACTCCCCCTGACCGCCGCTCCGATGACAGGCCAGACAGTTCGCCGCCGACTTGATCCTCACGCTCTTGAACTCGCTGGCGGGGATTTCGCTGTGCGCGGCCTTCCAGAAGGGCAGCTGCGTGATCCGCAGCGGCACCGCGCTGGCATCGACGCCGCGCAGGAACACCCAGCCGTTGGCCGTGCCGGGGGCATCGGCCGCGTGTGCGACCAGGTAGGCGGTGATCTCGGCGCGGGTCGCGTCGGCCAGCTCGGCATCCTCGCCGAAATGGTCCGATAGGCCGGACATGATCTTCTGCCACGAGCGTGCCGGCAGCAACTGCGGCGGGTACGCCATGTGGCAGGCGCCGCATTCCTTCTCGGTGGTGGCGGTGGCGTGATCCTGGGCGATGGCCTGGCCCGTTGCGGCGCCGAGGCCCATGACGATACCGATCGACAAGACAAGACGTTTCATGATGCAGCCTCACTGTCCGGACAAATAGGTGATGACGTCGCCCTTCTCGACCGCGGTGCACAGGCGCCCCAGGACGGTCTTGCAGTTGCGCCTGAACCACTTCTCGACCTTGGCCGGATCGGTGAAGCGGTCGGGCGTCTTCGACACCGCCATGGGCTGGATCATCTTGCCGGCGCGGGTCTGGCCCTCTGCCCGCGGATCGCGGGTGTGACAGGTGATGCAGGCGGGCGTCTCCGGCTTGCCGCCGCCGTGGTTTGCGTGCCAGAACGCGTCGCCGCGCTGCGCCGAGAAGCCGGAGAAGCCGGGGTCGGCCTGCTTCGCTGCCGCCGCAAGCTGCGCCAGAATGGCATCGCGCGCCGAGTTGGCCCGGGCGACGCCGGCAGCACCGGCGAGGAGAACCGCGCAGAAGACGGCAAGCGGGTACAGCTGTTGCACCGGGCAGCATCTCATGGCGAGGTCTCCTTAGGGATGGCGATCGCTTCGTCGTCGAAGCGGCCACTGTCGGCGTCCTTGTGGCAGGCGATGCAGTTGCTCGGCGCCATCACGGGCTTGGCCGCGAACACGGCGGGATCGATCCTGGCGTGCTTCCGGCGCCAATACGGCGTCGCCGTGATCCGCAACGGATCGGCCGGCGCGACCACGGCGAACCGGCGGGCGGCCTCGGTATCCCAGGCTTCGGCGGCGTAGCGCTCCAGATAGGCGGCGATCTCGTCGCGCTTGGCGGCGGGCAGGCTGGCATCCTCACCGAAATGATTGTCCAAAGTGGCCATCAACCGAGCCCAGGAGGCGCGCGGCAAGAGGCTCGGATGGAAGGGATGATGGCAGTCGCCGCATTCCGTCAGCATCGCCTGGTTGGCCGGCAGGACGGGAATTCCGACCGGCGGCAGCCGCGACAGCAGCGCGATCAGGGCGGCGGCTGACGTTGCCGTCAGCACCAGCCACGATGTCGCCGTCACGGGCCTGGCGGGGCGCGGCCGCGGCAGCGGAGCGTTGGCCGGCATCGGCTTGGATCCCGTGACCATCGCACGGATCAGCGGCTCCTTGAGCAGCCACGTTCCGACCAGAACGCCGGCAAGATGCAGGGCGATCATGGCCAGCAGGATCGCGGCCAGAACCCGGTGCACGGGCTTGGCGCCGTTGCCGAGCGCGTAGCCGACCACAGCGGCGAGCGGGCCCTGCTTCTCCTCGCCGGCCAGTTCGATCAGGCCGGTGACGACGAGCGCGGCCAGCACCGCGAACAGAGCGAAGATCATCACCGCCCCGCTCGGATTGTGGCCGAGATAGGGGGGTGGCCGGAGCAGCATCAGCCCCCGCAGATGCTCGATCACCCGGCGCGCCGGGTAGGCGAAGCTGGCGAGCCGACTGTATTCCGAGCCGAAGAATCCCCAGATCACCCGGAACGACAGCAGGCCGAGGACAACGTAACCCGCCGCCATGTGAACGCCCAGCCATGCCTCCGGGGCAAGGAATCCCGTGCCCAGGCCGACCGCCACCGCGGCGACGAGGAACCAATGAAACAGCCGCGTCGGCAGATCCCAGACGAGGACCGATCGGGCGAGGTTCTCGCCTCGCCCCGATCGGTCCGCTCCCGCGGCCCGACCAAGGCGCTCAAGGCGCACATGCACGCCAGAGCCATGACGGGTCACGCAGATTCCGCTCGCTTGCGCCCGGTGAACATCGCCAGCACCAGGTTCTCGCGATGCGCAAGGCTGCTGAACACCACGCCTGCGAGATGCGCGAAGACCAGGACGACGATGAGGTTGGCGGCCACCTTATGCAGGTCTTCGAGCCACACGAGCCCCCAGAACGTGTCCGTGGTCATCAGCCAGCCGCTGCCGCCGGTCAGGATCAGCATGGCGAGCAGCAGCACGATCATGGCACCACCGGCAGGATTGTGCCCGAGGTAGCGCCGGGGGTGCCCGCCCGGCAGGCTCTTCAGGTAGGCGAGGAGATCCTGCGGGCGCGGCACGAAATCCCGAAAGCGGGCATGCCGGCTGCCGACGAAGCCCCAGATCAGACGCACGGCGACCAGCGCCAGCACGACGTAGCCCGCGGCTCGATGCAGACCCTTGCTCCCCTCGCCGAGCCAGGCGATCGAGAAGCTGATCACGAGGCCCCAGTGGAACAGCCGCACCAGCGGGTCCCAGACCCGGACCGTGGCCGGCCGCTCAGTGCGGCCGGCCACCGTTGCCGCCAAGGGCGAGACCGCCCCGGCCATCGGTCACTCCTCGTCCTGCTTGATCTCGGCGGTGACCGGATCCATGTGGAACTCGACCCGATTGCCGGCCTTGTCGAACCCCTTGACCTCCCAGCAGCCATCCTGGGCCTTGATGCCGCGGACGTCGTAGCCCATCGCCTTGGCCTTGGTGGCGAGCTGGTCCTTGGTCATCAACTGGTCGTTTGCGGATCGCGGGCACATGCTCGCCGACTCTTCGGCGAGCACCGGTCCAGCGAGCACCAGCCCGCCGAGAAGGACGCTGGCCATCGTCGCTTGCTTGATCATCAGGGATCTCCGATCCTGTTGCCGACGCCCCTTGCATCGGTTGGCGCCGTTTGTAGAGGACGCCAGCTGAAGCGCCGCTGATGGCGCCTGTCAGCTCGGGTTCAGTTGGCTCGCGTTAAGATCGGCTCATGCAGCGACTGATGTGTCTGGCCATCCTGGCCTCGATTCTGATCTATCCCGCGGGGACCTGGGCCGATGACCGCGATCATGATCAGGAGCAGGCGCGGCGCGCGCTCGAGGCCGGCGAGATCCTGCCGCTGGACGAGATTCTCCAGGAAGTGCAGCAGCGCTATCCTGGTACCGTGGTCGAGCTCGAGCTGACCTCCGAGGGCGGCCGCTGGGTGTACGAGCTCGAGCTGCTGGCTGCCGACGGCCGTCTGCTCCGGCTTCGGATCGACGCCAAGAGCAAGCAGCTGCTGCCGGAGGAGGGCGACTGATGCGCGTCCTGGTCGCCGAGGACGACCCGCGGATCGCGGACGATCTGGCGCGGGTCCTGCGCGCCGCCAACTACGTGGTCGAGCTCGCGGCCGAGGGCGAGGAGGCCCATTTCCTGGGCGACACCGAGGACTACGACGCCGTGGTTCTCGACCTCGGCCTGCCGGTGATGGACGGGGTCACGGTGCTCAAGCGCTGGCGCGCCGACGGCCGCAACATGCCGGTCCTGATCCTGACCGCGCGCGGCAGCTGGCACGACAAGGTCGAAGGCATCGACGCCGGCGCCGACGACTACCTGGCCAAGCCGTTCCAGATGGAGGAGCTGCTGGCCCGGCTGCGCGCCCTGATCCGCCGGGATCGCGGCCATGCGTCCGCGCTGCTGACTGCCGGGCCGGTGACCCTGGACACGCGCGCCGCGCGGGCGAGCGTCGACGGCGCGCCGCTGCAGCTGACCGCGCTCGAGTACCGCCTGCTCGCCTATCTGATGCTCAACCGGGGCCGGGTGGTGCCGCGCCTCGAGCTGATCGAGCACATCTACGAGCAGGATTTCGAGCGCGAGAGCAACACCATCGAGGTCCTGGTCGGCCGGCTGCGGCGCAAGCTCGGGGTCGACGTCATCAAGACCAGGCGCGGCCTCGGCTACACCCTCGAAGCGGCCTGATGGAGACGCGCAGGTCGCTGCGCGTACGCCTGCTGCTGGCCGCCACCTGCTCGGTGGTGGCGGCGCTGGTGCTTGCCGGCCTCGGCCTGACCCTGTTGTTCCAGCAGCACGTCGAGCGCAGCTTCGAGCGCGAGCTGGTCAACCACCTGAACCAGCTGACCGCCGCCTTCGAGCTGACCAAAACGGGAACCCCGCAGGTCGCCGGGCCACTCAGCGATCCCCGTTTCGTCAAGCCTTACGGCGGCCTCTACTGGCAGATCGAGGATGCCGACGGCCATGCGATCCGCTCGCGTTCGCTCTGGGACTTCTCCCTCGATCTGCCGCCCGACCCGCTGTCCTCGGGCGCGCTGCACCGCCACCTCCTGGCCGGACCCGCGGGCAGCCAGCTGCTGGTGATCGAGCGCGGACTGCGTCTGGACGAGCGGGCGTTCCGCCTCGCCGTTGGCATCGACCGGCGCGAGATCGACGCCAACGTGCGTGATTTCGGCTGGGACACGACGCTATCGCTCGCCATCCTGGCCGTGGTCCTGCTTGGGGCCGCGGCGGCGCAGGTGTCGGTCGGCCTGAAGCCGCTGCAAGGCTTGCGCGCCGAGCTCGCCAAGGTACATGCGGGCAGGTCGCGGCGGCTCGAAGCGAGCTTCCCGAGTGAGGTCCAGCCGCTGGTCGACGACCTCAATAGCCTGCTCGAGCAGCAGATGGCGGCGGTCGAGCGTGCCCGTACCCAGGCTGGCAATCTCGCCCACGGGCTCAAGACGCCGCTGACGGTGCTCGCCGCCGAGGGTCGGAAGCTGGCGGGCCAAGGCGATTCCACGGCCGCCGAGGTGCTCGGCCAGCAGATCGAGGCGATGCGGCGCCAGATCGACTATCAGCTCGCCCGGGCGCGCGCCGCGAGCTCGAGCCGGGTGCCGGGTGTCGTCACGCCGATCGGCCCGGTGGTCGAGCGTCTGGTCCGGGTGCTCCGGCGGGTCGGTCGCAACCCCGAGGTCGAGCTGGTCGTCGAGATTGCCGCGGAGCATGTATTCGCCGGCGAGGCTCAGGACCTCGAGGAGATGGTCGGCAATCTGCTCGACAACGCCTGCAAATGGGCCCGGCGGCGCGTCATCGTTACCAGCCAGACCGTCGGCGGCCGGGTCGCGATCCTGGTCGACGACGACGGGCCCGGCCTGCCGGCGGAGCGGCGCGAGGAGGTGTTCGAGCGAGGTCGGCGCCTGGATCAGTCGGTGCCGGGCAGCGGTCTCGGGCTCGCGATCGTCCGCGATCTCGCTGAGATCTATGGCGGCCGCGTCGGCGTCGAGGACTCGCCCGAGGGTGGCCTCCGGGTGCAGCTCGAGCTGCCGACACCCGGTCCGGCCACGCGCGTCAGCTAACGCTGCTCGATCGCCACGACGCCACCCGCATCGACCTCCGGCGACCACTCACCCGCCGCCGTTCGGCAGAACACCGCCTCGAAGCTGTCGCTCGCGGTATCGGCGTGGACCGTCTCCAGGAAGCGCCGGCAGTAGCTGCCGTCGGCGCGCCGCATGGTCGCCAGCACGGCGATCGTCCCGCCGGCCCCAGACTGGTCGCCTGACCACGCGACCGCAGTCCCGCTCGGGTTGGTCTCCAGCGCCTTGGTGCGGGTCTGCCGGGCGAGACTCCGATCGGCGTCGGTCAGCCGATCGAAGGGATTGGGGGGGCCCGCCTGGACCGTGGCGCAGCCGAACAGCAAGCCCGCCGCGACCAGCGCGGGCCAGGGCTGCCTCATTGGTGGTCTCCCTGCGCGTCGTCGCTGGCCCAGCCGCGGTCGATCAGCTGACGCTCCTGATCCTCCGGCACCGGCGTCAGGCTGCCGCCATCGCTCGCCCTCGTGCTGCCGCTCTGGTTCCGGTCGGGCACGCCGAGCCACGCATCCCGGTCCTGCTCGAGCCGGTCCTGGTCCTGCGACCGGTCCTGATCCTGGGATTGATCCTGACTTCCATCACGGCTGCCGTCACTGCTGCCGCCGTGGTCGTCGCCCCCGCCGCTACCGCTGCCATGATCGCTGCCACCGTCATTGCTGCCGCTGCCGCCGCTGCTGCCATGATCGCTGCCGCCGTCGTTGCCGCTGCTGCCGCCACCATGATCGCTGCCGCCGTCGCTGCTGCCGCCATGGTCGCCGCCGTGATCACTCTCGGCCCAGGCCTGGGCCGGGCGCAACCTGCAGTCCCTGGTTGACGATCTTGACCGTGAATGGCGCGCCCAGGAGCGGCAGGGCGATCGCCGTGGTGCGCACGAAGTGCGTAGTGAAGGAACGCAGTCGCATGGTGGTCTCCTCTGGAGCGGGCATCGCCCGCGGCCGGTACGCGAACCGTCGGTACCATTGCCGGCATGTAACCATCCCGGCCTGAACCCGGTCTGAGACGCCGTGTCAGCCGCTGTTCATCCGTTGGCGGCCTTGCGAGCGCAGGCCGGGCCAGGCGGCCCCTTGCCGCGGAGGCTTGGTTTTTGCTTGTTGTCTGCCCACCTTCTGTCGCAGCGAGCGCGAGTGCCAGCCATGAACATCAACGCCGATCTCAGCCAGCGCGCCGTGGTCTACAGCGACCAGCTGCCGTGGGTCAATTCGCCGCTCAAGGGCGTCCAGCGGCGGATGCTGGAGCGCGACGGCGACGAGGTCGCGCGCGCGACCAGCATCGTCCGCTATGCGCCGAACAGCGCCTTCTCGGCCCACAGCCATGGCGCCGGCGAGGAGTTCCTGGTGCTGGAGGGCGTGTTCTCCGACGAGCACGGCGACTTCGGCCCCGGCATGTATGTGCGCAACCCGCCGGGCTCGAGGCACACGCCGAGCAGCGCCCCCGGCTGCACGATCTTCGTCAAGCTCCGGCAGATGGCGCCGGACGACCAGGAGTACGTGCGAATCGACACCGTGAGCGCGCCCTGGCAGCCGGGCGAGGTCGAGGGCGTGCAGGTCATGCCGCTCTACCGGCACGGCCCCGAGCGCGTGCAGCTCGCTGCGCCTCGCGCCCGGCACCCGGCTCGCGCGCCGCGCCCATCCGGGCGGCGAGGAGATTTTCGTGATCGAGGGCGCCTTCGCGGACGAGCAGGGCCGCTATCCCAAGGGCGCCTGGCTGCGCACGCCGCCCGGCGGCGAGCACGGCCTCGTCTCGGAGGACGGCTGCACGCTCTACGTCAAGACCGGCCATCTGGCGGCCTGAGTGCGCGGTCATGGCCGTGACGCCGATCTCGCTCGCCCTGCAGGGCGGCGGCGCGCACGGCGCCTTCACCTGGGGCGTGCTCGACCGTCTGCTCGATGAGCCCGACCTCGCGATCGACGGCGTCAGCGGCACCAGCGCCGGCGCGATCAATGCCTGCGTGCTGGCGCAGGGTCTGCTCGAGGACGGCGCGGCCGGCGCCAAGGCCGAGCTCGCGGCCTTCTGGCGGCGGGTCAGCGAGCTCGGCGCGATCGGCTTCAATCCCTACCAGACGACGCCCTATCAGAGCCTGACCCGGGCCTGGAACCTCGACTGGTCGCCGGTCGGGCTCTGGCTCGACACGCTGGCACTGTTCGTCTCGCCCTATCAGCTCAACCCGCTCGACCACAATCCGCTCCGCGAGCTGCTCCGCGAGCGCCTCGATTTCGAGCGCCTGCGCGGCTCGTCGGCGATCAAGCTGTTCATCTGCGCGACCAACCTCAAGACCAACCAGATGAAGCTGTTCGGCAACGCCGAGCTGTCGGTCGAGGCGCTGCTCGCCTCGGCCTGCCTGCCGCAGCTCAACCGGGCGGTCCAGGTCGCGGGCGAGTTCTACTGGGACGGCGGCTTCATCGGCAATCCGGTGCTCAAACCGCTGCTGCGCCAATGCGATGCGCAGGACATCGTGCTGGTCCAGCTCAATCCGACCGACCGGGCCGAATTGCCGATCAGCGCCCGCGACATCCTCGACCGGCTGAACGAGGTGACGATGAACGCCGCCCTGATGCGCGAGCTGGACGGCATCGCCACGATCAACCGGCTGCTCGCGGCCGGCCAGCTCGAGCATCCGCGCTACGAACTGATCCATCTGCACCGGATCACCGATCCCGAGGTCATGGCCGGGCTCGGCATGCGCAGCAAGAACAACACCGCCTGGCCGTTCCTGACCTACCTGCGCGATGCCGGCCAGGCGGCGGCCGGACGCTGGCTCGAGCAGCACCGGCAGCAGCTCGGCCGCGAGTCGACCCTCGATCTGGCCGAGTTCGCGGTCTGATCCGGCCGCCCTCGAGCGCACAAGAAGCGTCGGAGTTTCCCGATTGTTAACCGGGATCGACTAGGTCTTTCGGGCCGCCTGATCCCGGTATAGATCTGGGCGCCACGCGCATCCTGGGATCACCAAGCATGACCGTCGCCGCCGCCGTGACCACCTTCAACCGGCTGGAGTCGCTCAAGCGCGTGATCGCCGCGATCCGCGCCCAGGACCACCCGGTCGACGAGATCATCGTGGTCAACGATCTGAGCACCGATGGGACGCGGGAGTGGCTGGACAGCCAACCCGATCTGGTCGCGATCCATCAGCCCGGCAATTTCGGCTGCGCCTGCAGCTTCCGCACCGTGCTCGAGGCCGCCTACGAGCGCGGCCACGACTTCGCCTGGGCGATGGACGACGACGTCTTCCCGGAGCCCGGCTCGCTCAAAATCCTGCTCGAGACCGCGGCCGAGCTGCAGGCGCGGGGGATCAAGGTTGGCGGCCTCACCGCCTATCAGGCGCAGTGGGACGAGGGCGGCACCACCTGGCTGCCGTGGCGCCTGCCGACCACGCTCGCGCGCGCGTTCCGCTACCGCTACCTCAGCCCCGAGGTCGGCATCGAGCGGGGCAAGGGCGAGCCCAAGGAGATCGACCTCTATCCCTTCATCAGCACGCTGTTCACGCGCGCGGTCATGACCGCCTGCGGCTTTCCGAACCAGGACTTCTTCTACTACGGCGAGGACACCGATTACGCCTTCCGGCTGGCCGACCAGGGCTTCAAGAGCTATATCGTGCCGCGCTGCGTGGTCGAGCACGCGGGCGGCGGCTTCATGGCGCCGGCGCTGCTGCCGGTCTCGGCCAACTGGCGCTACTACTACATGTACCGCAACCAGCTCACGCTCGTGCGCATGTACGGCGCCCGCCTCGGGCTGCTCAAGCGTCTCGCCTGCGAGGCCCGGATCCTGATGGGCCTCGGCAAGCGCCTCTTGATGGAATCCCGCCGCGGCAACTTCGGCGCCTGCCGCCTCGCGCTGCGCGGTGCCGCCGACGCCTTCCTCGGCCGCATGGGCAAGCGGGTCGCCCCCGGCGCCACCGGCTGAGATTGCGACGCCCTCAAGCGTCCGACGAGGGGCTTCGGCCGACCTCGACGAAGAGTGTCAATGGCACGTAAAGATGTCCGGTTTTCGTAGCTCATCAAATGTCCGCTGCTGCTGTTTGGCCGGTGGGGTTGTGGGCAACGCGGAGCGTTGTCCAGCAAATCCACCGGGCGCGCCGCCGAGCGGGCTTAGGCGGCGGGTTTGATCGTCGCCTCAGCGTCCGCGAGGCGACCGTCGGACTGGTAGCGCGCCGGGCAGCGCGGGCCGTGGAAGACCGCGAGCCGGCCGTCCTCGTAGGCGTGCACGCGGACCTTGACCTTGACGAAGTGGTGGCGGTGCCGTTGCGGTGGGATTTGCAGGCCAAGGCCGCCGTAGCGTACGCAGTTGTCGTTGCCGACCACGCGCTCGACCTGCACGCACCGGACCTCGGCGAGGTCGCCGGCGTAGGGCACGAACGCGCTGCCGGGCTCGGCCGCGGCGACCGCGAAGCGCGCGTTGGGGCGGTCACGAAAGCCTCGGCGAGGAAGCGATTGGCGGCTTCGATCGACCTGATTCCGGCCAGGCGCAGCTCCTGCGGCAGCCGGTTCTGCAGCGTGCCGAAAACCCGCTCCATGCGGCCGCGCGCCTCCGGCGAGTACGACGGAATGTGCTCGATGCCAAGCTGCTCGAGGGCGCGCCCGACCTGGGTCGGCTGACCCCACGCAACCTTCCCGCCGGCCTTGGGGGTCACGAAATAATGGCTGCCGCGGTCGGTCTAGAGCGAGCAGAACAGCCCGTGCCGGCCGATCACCTCGGCGAGGCCGCGCAAGCTCGAGAACGTGCCTTCCTCCTCGACCAGAAAGGCCGAGTAGAGCTCGCTGGTGGCATCATCGAGGGTGACGATCAGATCGAGCGGCGGCCGACCGGCGAGCCACAAGTGGGTCGAGCCGTCCTGAAACAGCATCATGCCCGGCAACGGCCGGCGCGGCCGCCTTTTGCGGTGCGCCGAGCGCTTCGCCGCCCGCTTGACCAGGCCGGCATTCTGCAACATGCGCTTGGTCCAGCTGTAGCCCAGCTCGAACCTGTGCTCGGCCCGCAGCCGCTCGTGGAAGTGCTTGACGGTGAAGTCCAAATAGCGCGTCCGGTACTCCTCCAGCAGCCACTCGATCCGGTCGACCGGCACCCGCCGGCCCGAGACCCGGCCGCGCCGCCGATCGATCAGCCCCTCCGCACCTTGTGCCTCGTAGCGATCCCTGAGCCGCCGGAAGTGCCGTTCGCTCATCCCCAGCACCTCCGCTGCCTTGCCACAACTCAACGCCCCGCGCCGCCACCGACCTATCGCCTCGACGATCCGACCCACCCGAACCTCCGCCAGCACGCGACCTCCCCGATTCTCCCGAACCGGACAGATCGTGAGCTACGAAACCCGGACATACCACGTGCTACCAACACAAGGCCGAGTGGCGGCTCGATACCGAGTGGCCCTACATCTATAATCTCTGGTCCGGCTGGCTGCTCAAGGTCAACCGGGTCACCGGCCAGGTCGTCTACCGCGAGCCGGTCGGCGGTGCCCATCCCGAGGTCGCAGCGCTCTGGGTCGAGCAGGGCTGGCAGGGTACGCCCGGTGCCTTCGCCTATGCCATCGATCCGGTCTCGGGCGACGTGTACGTCGCCGAGAATGGCTCCAGCCGCACGACCTTCGTCCGCCTCGATGGCGACACGCTGCAGCTCAAGAGCTGGTACCGGCAGGGGCTGTTCAGCCCCGGAGTCATGCTCGTCTACGCGGGCCGCTACCTCGCCTGCAAGTCGGCGCTCGGCGGGCCTGTGGTGATCATCGACTTCGGGAACCCGGTCGGCGGGCCGGTCGAGATCGGCTCGGTGTCCGACGGCCACCAGAGCACCGGGTTCGGCCTCGATCCGGACCGGAATCGCCTCTACGTGATCAGCGAGAGCAACACCGGCTGCCAGGGCTGGGTCTCCTGGTTCGATCCCTCGTTCGAGCAGCACGGGCCCTGGCACCTGGTCGATGATCTCGGTCTCCCCGCGGGCTCGTCGCCCGCCGGGATCGCCTACGACCGCGCCTCGGGGCGGGTGATCGTCGGCGCCTCGAGCGGCCTCTTCGCCTGCGATCCCGAGACGCTGGAGGTCGAGCAGAGCCTCCTCGGCAGCTACAGCGGCGGGGGCTTCGTCGACGCCTGGGAGAACCAGCCGACGATCGACGGCGAGCTCTGGCTGCCGCACGCCAGCACGATCTGGCGGATCGACACCGTCACCATGACCCCGATCGCGAGCTGGAGCGTGACCAGCCTCTTCGGGCTCGGGCTCGATGCCGCGGTGCAAGACCCGCTGACGGAAGCGCTCTGGACCAGCGATGGCGGGGTCTGGAAGCTCTGGTTCGACCGTGCGGGGCACGGGACCGTCACCCTCGGCGGCATCGTCAGCGAGCTCTGCGGCCGGGCAGGGCTGGAGCCCGCGGACCTGGATGTCTCGGAGCTCGACCAGGAGGTCCTGGGCTACATGGTGCCGCGGCCGGTCGCGGTGCGGGAAGCGCTGGAGAAGCTCCAGCAGGCCTATCTGTTCGACGTGGTCGAGAGCGACTGGACGCTCGCGTTCCGCAAGCGCGAGCGCGAGCCGGTCCTGACCAGCGACGACAGCCTGGCGGCGCACGAGCCGGGCAGCCAGCGGCCGCCGAAGCTGCTCGAGACCCGCACCCAGGAAGCTGAGCTCCCGCGCCGGGTCACGGTCCGCTATCTCGCCCGCGAGAACGACTATCAGGCCGCGGCTCAGCAGGCGCAGCTGATCCAGGACCTCTACGAGACGAAGAACGAGCTGGTGCTGGAATTGCCGGTCGTGATGACCGACGACGAGGCCAAACGCGCCGCCTGGGCGATCCTGGCCTCGGCCTGGGTCGAGCGCGACGGCTTCGAGCTGTACCTGCCGCCCTCGTTCCTGACGCTCGACCCGGGCGACGTGGTCGACGCCATCAAAATCACGGACGCGCTCACCGCCACCATCCGCCTGCGCCTGACGGAGATCGACCTCTCCGGCGGCTGGCTGCTCAAGCTGAAGGGTGTCACCGACGACCCGGTCGTCTGGCAGACCAATCACCTCACGGGCGCGCCGACGCCCGTCTCGGAGCAGACCGGCATCCCGTTCGAGGTGCCGTCCCAGGGCTTCTTCTTGAACCTGCCGGCGCTCTCGGCCGAGGACGGGCAGACCGGCGCCTTCTGGCTCGGCGCTGCGCCCGCCTGGTCGCTGGACAACACCAAGTGGCGGGGCGCTGTGATCTACCGCTCGAGCGACGGCGTCAGCCTCACCGACTACACGGCCGTCACCACCGCCGCTCTATGGGCCAAGGCCACGACCGTCCTGCCGGTCTTCGACCGCTGGGGCGTCTGGGACGAGGCCAACGTCCTCGACGTGCTGGTGCAGAGCCCGGGCCTCGAGTTCGAGAGCCGGACCGAGCTCGAGGTGCTGGATGGCGCCAACCTGCTCCTGGTCGGGCAGGAGATTCTCCAGTTCGCCGATGCCGACCAGCTCAGACCCTCGGCTCGGCGCCTCTCGAAGCTGCTGCGCGGCCGGCGCGGCACCGAGTGGGCCATGGATGCGCACCAGGTCGGTGAGGTTGTGCTGGTGCTCGATCCGGCAGCGCTCACCCGCACGTCCAGCCTGGACGAGGTTGGGCTCGCCCGTTTCTACCGGGCCGTCTCCATCGGCGGCGACCCAAGCCTCCCGGCAGTGGTCGCCTTCACAAATGAGGCTGCAAGCCTCAAGCCCTATGCGCCGGTGCACGTCCAGGGCAGCCGCAGCGGCGGGGGCGACCTCACCATCACCTGGGTCCGTCGCACCCGCTACAGCGGCGAGTGGCGCGACCTGGTCGATGTTCCCCTCAACGAGACGAGCGAGGCCTACGAGGCCGATGTGCTCGACGGCACCGGACAGGTGGTGCGGACCCTGAGCAGCGCAGCCCCGTCCGTCGTCTACACCGCATCTGACCAGACCATAGACTTCGGCGCACCCCAGGGCGCCGTGGACGTCGCGGCTTACCAGCTCAGCGCAGCTGTGGGCCGGGGCTTCGCCGGGAGGGTGATGCTGTGAGTGCGACCCCGAACCTCGCCATCGAGCACATCCTCCAAAGCCAGGCGCAGAAGGAGGTCACCGCCAACGCCGCGTTCGATGCCCTCGACCAGGCGATCACCGGGCTGCTCGAGGTGAACGTTTCCGCTGGCGGCACGATCACCGCCGATCCCGCGGCCGCGCTCCAGTGCAAGATGCTGCGGCTGACCGGCACGCTCGCCGCCGACGCCGAGGTGGTCGTTCCCGACAATCGCAAGCCCTACTTCGTGCAGAACGCGACCGCCGGCGGCTTTGCGGTCACGGTCAGGACCGCGGCCGGCGCCGGCGTGATTGTTGGCGCCAGTCCCGACAACACCGCGGTCGTCTACTGCGACGGCACTGACGTGATCGCGATCAGCGCCGGAACTGCGGGCGGCAGGCGGCGCCAGCGCGCTGATCGAGCTCGGCGACACCGACATCGCGCTCCGCAGCATCGCCGTGGCGCTCGTCAACCCCGACGCCGAGACCGGCGACACCTCCGGCTGGACAACCACCGGCACCTGGGACGCCGGCACCGCTGAGGGCACGATCGCAGCGCCCCATGCCGGCAGCTTCTATTTCAGCGCGACCGGCGGCACGGACCCGGCGGTCCTGGAGCAGACCGTCGATTTGCTGGCCCAGGGCTTCAGCGCCGCCGAGCTCGATGCCGGCGCCATCTTCGATGCCGGCGTCAGTATGTCGATGGCCTGCGCACCAACACCACCGCCGTGACCGCTACAGGCAGCTGGCCGCTCTACCGCTTCGGCTATCAGTTCACCGGCGCCGAGGCGCTCGACGAGGCCTGCGTGCCGTTCTTCGGGGCGTTCGGCGCCGCCTGGGACGACGCCATGGTCGCCCGCTGGAGCGCCAATCCGCTCGGCATGCTCTGGCCGGAAATGGATGCGGCGCTTCTGACGTCGAACGGTAACGGAGACGGGCCACCGGTCACCGCGCGCCGCCCGGTGGTCATTGTCGCCGCAGGCTAAAGAATTACGGACCGAATTCGTCCGGGCCCCGTTTCTCAGCGGCCCACCGCCGCTCGAACACATGCAAAGAAGCAGCTTGCCTATCCCCTCCAGGAGGATAGGATGGCGGAATGAGTGCAGATCTCCTCCACCGAACCCATACGGGAATTGTCAAGCGGCTCAGGCGCGCTGAGGGCCATCTCCGTAGCACGATCAGCATGATCGAAACGGGGCGGCCCTGCCTGGAGCTCGCGCAGCAGCTGCACGCCGTCGAGAAGGCGATCGCGGAAGCCAAGCGCGCCCTCATCAACGACCACGTCGACCATTGCCTCGAGGCGGCCGTCGGTCAGGGCGGTCGCGAGCAGCGGACGACCCTCGAGGAGTTCAAGGCGATTGCGCGCTACCTCTGACGACTGCCGGAGACCCGCCACCATGCTGCGCGCCGCGCTATCCTGGCTCGGTTTCGCCGAGCCCGCGGATCACAACCATCACCAGGGCGAGGCTCACGATCATGGCCACGGCCACACCCACGGCGTGATCGATCCCTCGATCACCACGACCACACGCGGTATCTGGGCGATCAAATGGTCGTTCGTGATCCTGGCGATCACCGCCGCGGTGCAGCTGCTCGTCGTGGCTCTCTCGGGCAGCGTCGCGCTCCTGGCCGACACGATCCACAACATTGGCGACGCCGGTACCGCGATCCCGCTCTGGATCGCGTTTGCGCTGGCGCGGCGCCCGCCGAGCCCGCGCTTCACCTACGGCTACGGCCGGGTCGAGGACCTGGCCGGGGTCGTCATCGTCGGCATCATCCTGTTCAGCGCGATCGTCGCCGGCTGGCAAGCAGTCCATCGGCTGCTCGAGCCGCAGCCGATCGCGCTTCTGGGCTGGGTCGCGGTCGCCGGGGTCCTCGGCTTCCTCGGCAACGAGGCGGTCGCCGTGTTCCGCATCCGAGTGGGGCGCGCGATCGAGAGCGCGGCGCTGGTTGCTGACGGCTACCATGCGCGCGTCGACGGGCTAACCAGCCTCGCCGTGGTGCTGGGCGCGCTCGGCGTGTGGCTCGGCTTCCCGCTCGCCGACCCGATCGTGGGACTCGCCATCACCGCCATGATCTTTGGGATCGTCTGGCAGTCGGCGAAGGCGGTGTTCACGCGGCTCCTGGATGGTGTGGACCCGCATATCACGGCCGAGCTACGTCACGCCGCCGAGCACGTGCCGGGCATTGCCACGATCGACGGCGCCCGCGCCCGATGGGTCGGTCACCGGCTGCACGCCGAAGCGGACATCGTGGTCGATGCCGCGCTGCCGGTCGCCGAGGCTGCGCTGTTGGGCGAGAGACTGCGCGCCGAAGCGCAGCATCACTTGCCGGCTCTGGCGCGGCTCCGGGTCGAGATCAAAGCGACCCGCGGCAACGCGGCCGGGCCGGACCCGGCGCGACCGTCGAGCGCCCTGCAAACCCACTGACGACCTGGACGTCGCCGTGCCGGTAGGTTCGGTTCGCGAGCGGCGAGAGCGCAGGAGGTAGCGTTCATTGCGTGCTGGACGATCTCAGCGGACAACAGGAGCAGGCCGATGACAGTGACCGCCGCGGCGCCCAGGACCTGCTGCTCGACTTTCTGGTGCGCCAACGCCGTTCACGTCGAGCGCATCGCCCGTGCTCTCGAGAGGCGGCGACCCAGGATGACGACCAGAGCGAAGAGTGAGACCGTCGCGATCATGCCGATCGCCATGCTCAGGGTAACCAACAACCCCAGCGTCACCATGCCGTTGGCGAGCGCGACAGCCATGATGATGGTGGTCAAGGGACAGGGCGACATCCCGGCGAAATAGGGCAAGGCGCGTTCTCTGGTCGCGGGCGCGGCCACAAGCGTGGCGTCGTGCCGGTACAAGGCGCGCCAGAGGAGCCAGCTGCCGACAATCGTGACGCCGGCGTAGCTGATGAGCCGGACTGCCGGGAAATCCGCCGGCCGCATACCGAGGCTCGTATCGATCAGAAACGTCGTGACCGTTGCGAGCGCGATCGCCGACAGCACGTGGGTGGCGATGACCTTGGCGCTCATCGCGAGGCCGCGATGCGCGGCACCGCCTTGCCCCAGAAAGTAGGACATCACGATCGACTTGCCGTGGCCCGGCGTGGCGGCGTGCACCGCGCCGAACGCGAACGCCATCGCCATGAGCAAAGTCGGTCGAAGCAGGCCGGCGCTTTCGTGCGCTGCCATGAACTCGCTGGCGAGGCTCCGCTGGATCTCGCGTTGGAGATGCAGAAGCTTGATCAGCCCGGAACCCAGCAGGTCGAGAGAGACACCGGCCCAGGGCTGCGGCGCTTCGAACATCGCGCTCCCCCTCGGACCCGTAGCAACAAAGCTTACCGTCCCCGGTGGGGCCACGGTCACTTCCGGGCTCTCCTATCACAGCTGCCCCCCGGCATCAGGAAGCTAAGCGGAGTGGGCGACCTGTCCGGCATCGCGGCCAGCCGCGGCGCGCCGGTCGTGTGCGCACCTCTTGTTCGACTCCTTTCCACGCGCGGGTTTGCTTTTTTCTGGGCGCGGTGCGGCGATCTCTTGAAGAGGGGCGGAGCCCGACCCCTGCTCGCGCAGAGGGGGGTGCGATGTCGAGGTGGCTGAGGGTTGTTGCGGGCTTGGCGGGCGTCTTGGTCGGCGGTAGTCACGCGCTTGCCCACCCCCATGCCTGGATCGACCTTCGCTCCCGCGGCCTGCCGCGCCGCCATCACTCCGTCATTCCGTGGCGTCCGTACTGTCGGTAGGGTTGAGGCCGTGCAGCGGCGCGATCCTCGTCCTGGCGCTGGCGTACGCGATGAACATCGTCTGGGCTGGCGCGGCGGCGGTCATGGCCATGTCGGCCGGAACGGCGCTGACGGTGTCGGCGCTGGCCGTGCTTTCGGTGTACGCGCGTAAGTCGGCGGTCGCCCTGGGCGGTTACCTCTCTCAAGATAGCCGCCGTTTGGCAGAGGTGCTCGACGGGATCGGCATGCTCGGCGGGATCCTGATTGTACTTTTCGGCGTGGGCCTTCTGCAGGCTTCGCTCGTCACGGCTCAACACCCGCTGCTCTGAACGGCTGGGATAAGCTCACCTCCGCCTCCGGTTCCGGGCTTACAACAGCAGGACAACTCCCGAGACCAGCAGCAAAATCAGCACCGCTTGGCGGAACCTGGCATCGTCGAGACGCCCATAGAGCCGTAGCCTGGCCCAGGTTCCGACCAGCACCCACGGCAGTCCGATCAGGAACAGCTGCATGGTGACGGCGGATAAAGAACCCGTGCCGCCGAGCCAAAACACCGTCACCGCGAAAATCGCGACTGCGACGGGCTGGAAGACGGCGCGCTGCTCATCCTTGGGCCAGTTGCGCAGGTTGCACCAGCCGGTGGGGAGAATACCGCCCAAGCCGATTGTCCCGCCGAGCACGCCGCCGAGAAACCCGAGGCTCTACCGTCCGCAGCGCGGCCGCTTGCCGTGGGGACGGCAAGCTTCGGGCGGAACCAGCTGTAGAGGCTGAAGAGGATCAGCAGCGCACCGACACCGATGCGCATGTGCCGCGGGTCGGCCCAGCGCAAGAGCTCGGCGCCGATCGGCACCCCGAGCACTCCGCCGACGAGGAACGGCCACCAGCGATCGAAGCGCATGCTCCGTCGCAGCCGCCAGACCGAGAGGCCCTGAACCACCAGCCCGAAGGCGACGATTAGCGTCGTCGTCTGGAGCGGGGTCAGGACATGCAGCCAGATCGCCGCGGCGACCAGGCCAAAGGCAAACCCGGCGACGCCCGCTATCAGCGACGCGCCGAAAGTTGCAGCTGAAAACAGGACAAGTTCTTCGGGCGCAATTCCGTCCATTATCATGGGACAGCGCCTGATTTCCAGGTGAGCCGTCCAGCATCACGGCCCCGAAGCGACCGCTCTGGGTGAACACTATTGAGGGAAGTATCAGGGCATCTCCTCCGGCGGGCGCACATTGCGGAACATGACCAGGAGGAGCAGATCGTAGACGGCCTTCAGCCCGCCGGCCAGGACCAGCGGCCAGCCGAACCCCGAGGCCGCCAGCAGCGCGCCGGCGAGCGCGGGGCTCGCCGCGGCGGCCAGGCTGCGCGGCACCGATGTGATGCTGGCGGCCGCAGGCCGCTCCTCCGGCGCGACGATCGCCATGACGTACGAGGTCCGTGTCGGCACGTCCATCTGCGAGAGCGCGCTGCGCACGAGCAGCAGCGCGATCGCGAGCGGAAGGTTCGGGGCAAAGGGCACGAGGGCGAGGCACAGATTGGACGGGAGGTGCGTGAACACCATGGTGTTGATGAGCCCGATCCGGTCCGCGATCCAGGCGGCGGCGAAGTAGGACAGAGCCGAAAGCGCGCCGGTCCAGAAGAAGATCGCGCCGGTGGTGGCGAGCGAGAGGCCGAAGCGCTCGAACAGCCAGAGGGCCAGGAGCGAGTTGACGACCAGGCCGCCGGCGAAGGCATCGAGACTGAACAGGGCCGCGAGCGTGAGCACGATGGCGCGCGAGCGGCCGAGCGGCTTCATCGGCGCCGGATCGCGATCGGTGGTCTCGAGGGCGCGTGGCAGGCGGCGGTAGAGCAGCAGCGCGAGCCCGCCCAAGGCAGCGTAGACGAGGAAAGCTGCCTGAAGCGCCGGCCTGATCCCAGTACCCATGAGATCCGCGCCCGCCTCGGGCAAGGCGGCACTGAGCGCGCCGACCGCCGCCATGATCGAGCCGATGAAGCTGTAGCGGGCAAAGAGACGGGTGCGGTCGCGGTCGCTAACCATCCGAGCGAGCTGCGCCTGCTCGAGCGGCAGGAAGACGCTGACGTCGCCCGAGGACGGATTCAACGTGCCGACGAAAGCGACGAGGAGGAGCGGCCAGAAGTCCTCGAGCGCGGCGAACGCGACGCCGGTCATCACCATTAGAAGGGCGGCGCCGATCAGCAGGCCGCGTGCCGAGGCGCGCTGCCCGTAGAGGCCGACGAGGAGGGTGAGAAGCGCGGAGCCGGCGAGAGTGGCGGTCGCGATCACGCCGGTCTCGAAGGGGCCGTAGCCGAGCTCGAGCAGGTAGACCGGCAACAGCAGGCTCACAAAGCCATCGCCGACCGCCCGCACGCCGCGCGCCGCGAGGAGCAGGCGCGTCTCCGACGTGGCGCCGAGGGGCAGGATCGCGAACGATGCCCCCACGGCGCCGCCCGAGATGCGCGGGATCATGCGAGTGCCCTGAGCGCCAGGAAGTAGAGGACGCCCGCGGTCGAGCAGGCGGCCAGCACAGGGATCATGCCGATCTTGAAGCGGAACACGGCCACGAGCGCCGCCAGCGTCAGGACCACCGCGGCTGGATCGATCGTGGCGAGCACGGGCATGTCGAGTGACATGCCAAAGCCTTCGACCTGACGCACCTCGCCGAACAGCACGTGCAGGCAAAACCACACGGCGAGGTTGAGGACGACGCCGACGACAGCGGCCGTAATCACGGCGAGCGCCGCCCCGAGCGCCCGGTTGCCGCGGATCGCCTCGACGAACGGCGCGCCCAGGAAGATCCAAAGAAAGCACGGCACGAAGGTCACCCACGTGGTGAGCAGGCCGCCGACGGTGCCGGCGACGAAGGGGCTCAGCCGGCCCGGGTCGCGAAAGGCCGCGAGGAATCCAACGAACTGCACGACCATGATCAGCGGACCGGGCGTGGTCTCGGCAAGGCCCAGCCCGTCCAGCATTTCGCCGGGTCGCAGCCAGCCATAGGTTTCGACCGCCTGCTGCGCGACGTACGCGAGCACGGCGTAGGCGCCGCCGAAGGTGACCATCGCCATCTTCGAGAAGAACACAGCGATGTTCGTGAAGACGTGGTGCGGCCCGAGTGCCAGCAGCAGCCCGGCGACCGGTCCCAGCCAGAGCACGAGACAGACCGTCGCGACCCGCAGCGACCAGGAGATAGAGGGACGTGCGTGCTCCGGCACGTTCTCACCGAGCGCGGTCTCGGTATCGGGAACCGCCTTGCCGTGCTTGCCATGGCCGTTGCCGCCGGTCAGGAACGCGGGCAGACCGGCGCGGCCGCCAAAGAAGCCGATCAGCGCCGCGGCGAGGATGATCAAGGGGAACGGCACGCCGAAGGCAAAGATCGCGACGAACGCCGCGGCCGCGAGACCGAGCATGACGTTGTTCTTGAGCGCGCGGCGGCCGATCCGCATCACGGCTTCCAGAACGATCGCCAGCACCGCCGCCTTGAGCCCGAAGAACAGCGCCTCCACGACTCCGACGTTGCCGAAGGCGGCGTAGATCCAGCTCAGGACCATGATGGCGAGGGCGCCGGGCAGCACGAAGAGCGTGCCCGCCACCAGCCCACCTTTGGTCTTGTGCAGCAGCCAGCCGACATACACGGCGAGTTGCTGCGCCTCGGGACCGGGCAGCAGCATGCAGTAGTTGAGCGCGTGCAGGAAACGCGCCTCGCCAATCCAGCGCTTCTCCTCGACCAGGATGCGGTGCATCACCGCGATCTGGCCGGCGGGGCCGCCAAAGCTCAGCGCAGCGATCCTGGCCCAGACGCGCACCGCCTCGCTGAACGGAATCCCGTGCAAGGGAGGGCCAACGCTCTGCCCTTGAACAGCCCTGATCTGGTTCATTCGCAAACTCGTGATCTTGCGCGGTCAGCGCGGGACGCGCCGGCGGTTGCGGAAAGAGGCGTACAGGTTCTCGAACACCGCGGTGCCCTGCGCGAGCCGTTCCTCATCGTGCGGATGAGCCCGTGCGATCCCGGCAACCAGGCTTGCAATGCCGGCTGCCTCGTCGCGGCCGAAC
The DNA here is from genome assembly GCA_963757395.1 of uncultured Alphaproteobacteria bacterium. Classification (GTDB taxonomy): domain Bacteria; phylum Pseudomonadota; class Alphaproteobacteria; order Geminicoccales; family Geminicoccaceae; genus DATAOG01. Next base: position 245,642 of record CAVWRK010000009.1, on the reverse strand, counting down.
TTCGCGTCCTTGAGGTCGATGTCGTGCACGATCTCGGCGATTGCCCGCAGAGCGGGATCATCAAGCCCGGCCCCCTCCAGCAGGACCTCGAACGTGCATCGATCACCCTGGTGCGTGAATTCGGCCTCGAACATGTCGAAGCGAAGCTCCCCCGGTGCCGGCCTGTACCCTTTGGCCTGGACAAACTTGAACCGGGCTTGCGGGTCGATGAACCGGCGGATCAGCCAGGCCGAGGCGATACGGTCGACATACACGCCCTGTCGCGTCACCCAAGTGCGCCCGCGCATGTTCTGAAGGGCGTCAGCCTCACTCGAGGCTGCTTCGACCGGTCCTCCGCTGACCGGCTCGGCGACACGATCCTCGAGCTCCGAGAGCAGCCCTTCGAGGGGCACGCGCCGGTCTGCGCCGAAGAAATCAATCCCCACGACTTGGGTGAGGCGGTTCTTGAGCCGCGTAAGCTGCCCCTTCACCTCAGCTCGCTTCTCCGGCGGCGGCTCCTCCCCAAGCTCGGCGCCGATCGATCGCGCGTCTTTGGCGACGGCGTCGTAGTCCTCATCGCGCGCCCGATTGAACAGTGCGCGTACCTCCTGATCCGAGAGGCCTTCGATCAGCCGCGCCTCGCACAGCATGGCCTCGCCGCCCCCCTCCGAGATCTCCCGCAGGAGCCACTCGAAATCCTCCTGAGTCTGCTCGTTCGCTGGCAACGCGTAGACCGCGTTCTTCACGGCGACCGCGCCCAGGGCCTGCAGCCGCCGCCATATTTTGACGCGGAAGTAGGCGGGCTTGGCTGGCAGCTGGTGGATCAGCAGCAGCCATCGATTGGCCGAAGCCTGGGTGTTTGAGCGATCGTCCATGGTGGCCATGTATCACTATGCCATATCAAATGCAACACTTGTATCATAGATGACGCTATGGTACGGGTGTCCTGCCTGGAGGTAGACCATGGACCCTAGCCTGTTTCCCGAGACCCTGATGAGCCTCTTGAAGACGCCGCGGCCGCCTGTGGTGGTCGACGTCCGCAAGCGGCCGGCGTTCGAGGCCGATCCGGCGATGGTGCCCGGCGCGGCATGGCGCGACCCGTACGCCGTCGAGCAATGGGCCGCCGAGCTGCCACCTGGCTGTTCTATCGTCGTCTACTGCGTGCACGGCCACGAGGTGAGCCGGGGCGTGCGTGACGCGTTGCGCCGACGTGGTGTCACGGCGGGCATCATCGAGGGCGGCATCGAGGCGTGGCGCGCTGCCGGCGGTCCTGTCGTTCAGCCGCACGAGGGAGGCGAACCATGAAGTGGGTGACCCGCGCGCGCCCGGTCATCGACCGGATCGCCTGTCCCTGGCTGATCGCGCGCTTCATCGACAAGGAAGCAGTGTTCCTGTTCGTGGCGCCGGACCGAGTGCAAGCCGTGGCCGACGAGACCGGCGCCATCCCTTACGATGTACCCGGCGTCGAGCTGGGCCATGCCGGCGAGCGCTGCAGCTTCGATGCCTTCCTCGCCAAATACCGGCTGGACGAACCGGCGCTCCATGACCTCGCGCGCATCGTGCGGGGCGCCGATACCCAGCGCCTCGATCTCACTCCGCAATCGGCGGGGCTGCTCGCCATCTCGCGGGGCTTGCGTTCGAGCTTTGGAGATGACCACGAGTTGCTGCGCCACGGCTTCGTCCTATACGACGCGCTCTACCGATGGTGCCGCGAGCTCAAAAGCGAGACGCAGACCTCGCCAGCCAAGATGAACTCCTGAGCAGCGAATCTCCCTTAGGGCCCGCTGGGTCCACGGCGGCAGGCAGAACGGCCATCCGGACACTGAAACGACAGTGTGAATTGACCACCACCGTCTGGATGGTCCGATACCATCACGTCGCCGCCGTGGGCCCTCATGATCTCCTTCACGATCGCGAGCCCGAGCCCAGCGCCCGCCCCACGGGACTCCTTACCGCGCCAGAAGCGATCAAAGATGTGATCCCGCTCTTCCGGGCGGACCCCGGTGCCGTGATCGGAGACGCTCACACTTCCTTCGGCGCCGATTTCGACGACAACCTCGGTGTTTGGCGGTGTATGGCGGATCGCGTTTTGAATCAGATTTCGGATCGCATCCTGGATCGAGTGCCGGTTACCCTTGATGAGGGTCGGCCGCTCGGCACCAACAACGGCGATCGTGCGTCCCTGGGTGATCGCCAAAGGAGCCATCAGGGCGACCTCCTCAGCCGCGACGGCGCTGAGGTCGACCTCCGAGGATACGTCCAGCGCAATCGCGTCCAGCCGCGCGACGCGCAGCAACTGATCCACGAGTTGGTTCATCCGTGCAACGTCGTCTCGGAGCTTGTCGAGCTCGTGGTTGCCCTCGATGCCGTCGAGCGCTCCGGTGACGATCGCAAGCGGCGTACGAAGCTCATGCGCCGCATTGGCGGTGAACTGCCGTTGGGTGGCGAAGCCTCGCTCCAACCGGTCGAGCGCGCGGTTCACGGCGGCGACCAGCGGGAGGACTTCATCCGGAAGATCTTCCTCAGGGAGACGGACCGACAGCGTGCCCGGCTCGATCGCGGCTGCCTTCTCAGAGGCCTGGCGTAGTGGCTCGAGGCCCTTGCGAATTGCAAGGATGCCCACGAGAAGGGTCGCGCCGACGAACAGCGGGATGATCCACGCAACGTCGATCGCAAACTCGCGCAGCATCGTGTGGATGAGCGCGTCCGTATCGGTGACCCGCGCCACGATGACGGACACCGGCCCGGCCCTGCTGTCCAATCTCGTGCTCAGCCCATAGTAGTCCCTTTGCGCGGCGCCCACTGCCTCCAACCGAAAGAACCTCGGTTCGTCGCCGGCCAGCGGCCAAGTTGACACAAGGCTTCGGAACTCCGGATGCGAAGCGGCGATCACCCGACCTTCGGCATCGCGGACGACGAATACCGCTGTCTCGGATGGCGAGCGGTAAGCCGCGGCCGGCTCCGGCGGCAGCTCCAAGGCCGGAAGACCGGTTGCCGAGGTGGTGACCGAGCGAGCCAGGTCATGCGCCCGTTGCGTAAGGTCCTGGTCGCTCAACGAGTTGGCGGTCGTGTAGGTCTGGTACACGAGGGCCGCCGCGGCCACCGCGGTGGCGGCCAGGAACAGGGCGGCCAGGCGCAGGGCGAGATACGCTTGGAGGGATCGAGGCCGAAGCAAGCTGGTCATTTCTTCTCGGCGAGCAGGTAGCCGATGCCACGCACGGTATGGATCTCGACGCTCGCACTCGCCTCCAGGAGCTTGCGCCGAAGATGATGGACATGCACCGGGATCGCGTTGGACCCGAGCTCCTCCTCATGACCGTAGAGCTTTTCCTCCAGGACGGCCTTCGGCACCACCCGGCCAAGCCGGCGCATGAGATGCTCCAATGTGGCGATCTCCCGCCGCGGCAAGGCAATCGCAGCATCACCCACCTTCGCGTCGCGGCCGAGCGTGTCAAAGGTGACGTTGCCCGCCTTCAGAATGGTGCCGAGTGCGCCACCCGGCCGCCGCAGGAGGGCCTTGATGCGGGCAACGAGCTCTGAGGTCGCGAAGGGCTTGACCAGATAGTCGTCCGCTCCTGCATCGAGGCCACCGACGCGGTCTTCGACGGCATCCCGGGCGGTCAGGAGCAGGATCGGCGTCTTGTTGCCGCTGACGCGCGCCTCGGCGAGCACCGCAAGGCCGTCGCCGTCCGGCAGGCCGAGATCGAGGATCGCGGCATCGTAGGAGGTCGTCGAAAGGGCCTCCCCGGCATCCGCCGACGTGGTCGCAGCATCGACCGTGAAGCCTGCCTTACGTAAGGCGGAGGTCAGGATTTCCACAATCCGCAGCTCGTCTTCGACGACCAAGAGGCGCATGGCAACTCGCTACTTCGCTCCGCGCCGTCGCGGCCACCGGTCGCCGCTTGGAGCTCCGCCCCATAAAACTGCCTTAAAAAAGCTCTGCTTCAATCAGGCACATCGAACCGTATCGGGGGACGCGCGCGCGGTCGAACGGCCCTCGATACGGTTTCGGCGATCACGGTCACGAGGAGCAAGGAACAGCAGCCCTCCCGTGGCCCGTCGTCGGTCGAACCAGGAGGCTGCCATGAACCGCTTCGTCGTCACGCTAGCCGCCCTTGCCCTGATCCCGGTCGTCTTGCCGGGCATGACGCGTGCTGATGAGAATGTGGACCAGGCCGCGCTTGCCGCCGCGCTCAACGACGCGAAAGTGACACTGGAGGAGGGGCTGAAAGCGAGCGAGCGCGAAGGGACGCCGATCTCGGCCAAATTCGAGGTCGCGGACGGCAAGCTCCAGCTCTCGGCCTATACGGCGAAGAGCGGCGGGTTCAGCGAGGTCGTCGTTGACCCCAAGACCGGCGAGATCGCGGAGGCCGAGAAGATCACGGACAGCGAGGATCTCGAAGCCGCCACGAAGCAGAGAGCGACCGTGGACAATGCCGAGGTTTCCCTGCTCGCTGCGACCGAAAAAGCGGTCAAAGCCAACGCCGGGTCTCGAGCAGTCAGCAGCTTTCCAGGGATGACGTCCAGTCACCCAGCCACAGAGGTGACCTTGCTGCACGGCCAGCAGTTCAAGAAAGTGTCGGAGAAGCTCGACTAGTTGTAGGCCACGAGCCGTCCGCGACATCTATCGGCAGAGGCTTGAAACCAAACCGTGAGAGGAGATGCCCATGTCGAGGGGCCTGCACCTGGCAGCGGCGATCGTTGCTCTTGGGCTCTCGAGCCCCGTGTTCGCCGCCGACATCGACTGGAAGAAGGTTGAGGACGCCTTGGGCAAGGCGGGCGCCGCGCAACCGGATGGGGTCTACCGCGTGGGCCTGCCGCGCTCGGACCTGAAGGTCACGCTCGACGGGGTGGAGATCCGGCCGGCGCTCGCGCTCGGCTCATGGCTCGCCTTCGAGCCCGCGGGCGACAGCGCCATGGTCATGGGCGACCTCGTGCTCACGCAGGACGAGGTCAACCCCGTGATGAAGAGCCTGGTCGAGGGCGGGATCGAGATCACGGCGCTGCACAATCATCTACTCCGGTCCTCACCGGCCACCATGTACATGCACGTCGAGGGCCACGGCGATCCGGTGAAGCTTGCGACCACCCTGCACACCGCCCTGGCGCTGAGCGGGACGCCGTTCGCCACGCCGAACGCGTCGGGCTCGCCCCCGACCATCGACCTCGATACCGCCCAATTGGACGAGGTCATCGGCCAGAAAGGCAAGGCCAACGGCGGTGTCTATCAGTTCACCGTGGCGCGCGCCGAGCCGATCAGCGACGCCGGGATGGCCGTGCCGCGTTCGATGGGCACTGGCATCGCGATCAACTTTCAGCCCACGGGGGGCGGCAAGGCGGCGATCACTGGCGATTTCGTGCTCATAGCGAGTGAGGTCAATCCGGTCCTGCTGGCTCTGCGCGAGCACGGGATCGAGGTGACGGCCCTCCATAATCACATGCTGAACGACGAGCCGCGCCTCTTCTTCATGCACTTTTGGGCCAACGCCGACGCGCAAGCCCTTGCTCGGGGTCTGCGCGCCGCGCTCGATCAGATGAACCTCAAGAAGAGCTGATAGGACGGCATCGAAGTGGCGCGTCGGCGGCCTCGGTCCTGTCCTTCGTAGGCGCGCTCGGGATCGCGCGTCGTCAGGGGGAACCGCGCAGGAGGTGAAAGTGAACGGACTGCCACGCCGGCTGCTCGCCGCAACCGTCATGCTCGCGGGGCTCATGAGCTCGGCGTTGCCCGCCGGGGCGGGCACGCCGCAGCCGCTCGTCCTCGAGCAGAAAATTCCCCTTGGCAAGGTCAGCGGCCGGATCGACCATCTCACGGTCGATCTCCCCCGGCAACGGCTGTTCGTGGCCGAGCTCGGCAACAACAGCCTGAGTGTTGTGGATCTTGCCGCGGGCAAACTCCTGCGCCGGATCGGCGGGCTCGCCGAGCCGCAGGGCGTTGCCTACGACCCCGTCTCCGACACGGTTTTCGTGGCTGATGCGGGCGACGGAGTAGTTCACCGCTTCGCCGGCGCCGAGCTCACCTCCCTCGACCCCATCCGGCTCGGTGACGATGCCGACAATGTCCGCCTCGCGCCCAAGGACGGGAAGGTGGTGGTCGGCTACGGCGAGGGGGCGCTTGCCCTGATCTCCGCCGCCTCCGGCAAGCTCGAAGCGAAGATCCCTCTCCCCGGCCACCCCGAGTCCTTCCAGCTCGAGCGCGATGGCCCGCGGATCTTCGTCAATGTACCGGACGCGCAAGGCATCATCGTGGTGGACCGGACCACGGGCCGGCAGGTGGCGAGCTGGGGCATCGCCGACGCGGGCGCCAATTTCCCGATGGCGCTCGACGAGGCCTCCGGGCGGCTTCTGACCGTCTACCGACGACCCGCGCTGCTTGCCGTGTTCGACACGCGCTCGGGCGCGCCGCTCGCCCGCCTGCCGGCCTGCGGCGACACCGACGACGTCTTTGTCGACGCCCGCCGCCAGCGCGTCTATCTCAGCTGCGGCGCGGGCTTCCTCGAGGTCATCCAGCAGCGCGGCGACGCCTACGAGGAGCTCGCGCGCATCCCGACCCTCGCGGGCGCCCGCACTGCGCTGTTCGTTCCCGAGCGCGACCGCCTCTACCTCGCGGCCCGGGCCAGCAGCAGCGAGGGCGCAGCCGTCTGGATCTTCCGGCCCGCACCATAGCCCCCGGCCCGGCCGGCGGGGCTCGACCGGGACCCCCTGCGAGACGCCCGCCGGCGGGGCCGGCGGGCGATACCGAAGGAGCACACCGGCCGCGACCGCTGCCGGAGCGGATCAGGCGAGCCCGGCACAGAGCGCCAGCCCCGCACCGGAGCACGTGATCACCGGTAACGTGGAGTTGGTCCACGAGGGCACCGGCGTCATCAAGATCAATGGCCAGACGATCTACATGGCGCTCAACAGCGAGATCCCGTCCCCCAAGGTCGGTCAGCAGGTCACCTAATGTCTACGAGCAGCGCGACGGCCGCAACGTGATCACGACGTTCCGTCTGCCGCAATGACGACGCGCGGGTCGCCGCGGCGCGACCGCATTCGCGGGCCCTTGATGCACGCCTGGCGTGGCAGACGGCCGGGTCGGCGCTGATGCGCTCGCGCCAGTCCATCGGGCTCGGCTCGGTGCCGGTTGTGCCGTGATCATACCGCCATTTCGGGCGAGCCTGGCGGGCAGGCCGCGAGCCGTCTGCCCCTGCGCGGGCGCCCGTGGCACCATACCGCTGACCGAGGCTACTTGTGCGATGCGTGATGACCTGGGAACAAGCCGCGATCCTGGCCGTGCTGGCGGGTGCCCTGGCGGTCTTCGTGTGGGACCGCTGGCGCTACGACGTGGTCGCGATGACCAGCCTGATGGTCTGCGTCCTGCTCGGGCTGATCGAGCCGGAGGCGGCCTTTGCCGGGTTCAGCAACCCGGCGGTGATCACCGTCGCCGCGGTGCTCGTGATCAGTCGTACGCTGACGCGCTCCGGTGCGATCGACGCCCTCGCCGGCAAGCTGATCGGGGCCAGCAGCGCGCAGTCGTTGCACCTCGCCACGTTCTGCGTGCTAGGTGCCTTGCTGTCCGGCTTCATGAACAACGTCGGGGCGCTGGCACTTCTGATGCCCGCGGCTCTGTCGACGGCGCGCCGCCACCGATATGCGCCGGGCCGGCTGCTCATGCCGCTGTCGTTCGCGACCCTGCTCGGCGGCATGACGACCCTGATCGGAACGCCGCCGAACCTTCTCATCTCGGCGTTCCGAGGCGAAGCAACCGGCCACCGCTTTCTGCTGTTCGACTTCGCGCCCACGGGTCTCGCCGTCGCGACGGCGGGCCTTGCCTATCTCCTGCTGATCGGCTGGCGCCTGCTGCCGGCACGGATCGGACCGACCGGGGAGGAGGACGCGTTCGAAATCCGGGACTACGTCACCGAGGCGCGCGTCGCCCCGTCGTCGCCGGTCATCGGTCTTGAGGTCGCGCACTACCAGTCGAGCCGAAACGCCGACGTGCTTGGCGTCGTCCGCGCGGGCCGCCGCCTGTTCGGCCAAACCGGGGCCGCCGTCCTGCAGGCCGGTGACATCCTGCTGCTGCAGGCCGATACGGCGGCTCTGGCGAGCACGGTCGAAGCCGATCAGCTGGAACTCGTCGAGCGCGACAAGCCCGCGGCGCAGCCGGCCGCCGCCGGGCTCGATCTGGTCGAGGCCGTGGTGCTGCCGAACGCCATGGTGCAGGGGAGCAGCCCGCTTTCGCTCGATCTGAGGCGACGTTACGGCGTCAGCCTGGTGGCCGCAGCGCGTCAGGGCCGCCGGTTCGAAGGACGCCTTCGCGACGCCACTCTCGGCACCGGCGATGTTCTCCTGCTGGAGGGCGAGCCGGCCCGGGTGCGCGCCGCGCTCGCCGATCTCGGCTGCCTGCCGCTGGAAAGGCGGCCGCTGGCGTTGGAGCCCAGGCGGGTCGCCCTGCCGGTCGGCCTGTTCGCGGCCGGGGTCGCCGCCGCCGCCTCGGGCATCCTGCCGGCGGCGGCCGCCTTCACGCTGGTGGTCGTCGCCATGGTGCTGCTGCGCGTGATCCGCCCGGCTCAGGTCTACGAGAGCATCGACTGGCCGGTGATCGTGCTGCTGGGGGCGATGATCCCGCTCGGCGATGCCCTTCAGGACACGGGCGCCGCCCAGCTGCTGGCCGGCAGCATCCTGATGATCTCAGGGGATGTGGGCCCGCTCGTCATGCTCGGCGCCGTCCTGCTGATGACCATGGCGATCACGCCCGTGCTCAACAACGCCGCGACCGTCGTGATCATGGCGCCGATCGTGATCGGCATCGCCACACGCATGCAGATCTCGCCGGACGCCTTCCTGATCGCGGTCGCCATCGGCGCCTCGTGCGACTTCCTGACCCCGTTCGGCCACCACAACAACACGATCGTCCTGGGGCCCGGCGGCTATCGCTTCGGCGATTACTGGCGGGTCGGGCTGGGGCTCGAGGTGATCGTGGTCGCGGTAGCGCTGCTGATGATTCCGCTGGTCTGGCGGTTCTGACCGGCTCAGGCCGCACGCGGTTGCATCAAGGTCACATGGCCGGACTTCGGGTTTTCCCGGGTCTGCTTCGGCCTCAAGGCAGGTGCAGGTTGCGTCGGTTGCTCGCGCCTTGTTGCGCCAGCGCTACAGTTTCTGGCAATCCACCGATTTCCTATTCCATCGGTAGAGATTATGCTGCCCGCAAGTGCGCGGACCATCTGCCGTGCGCGCGGCCTGAAGGACGGCTTTCCCACATGCTCTCGCAAAAAGCGAAATACGCGCTCCGCGCCCTTCTGGCCCTGGCCGAGGCGGGCGACGATCGGGCGCTGCTGATCTCGGAGGTCGCCGAGCGTCACAACCTGCCCAAGAAGTTCCTGGAGCAGATCCTGCTCGATCTCAAGCACCACGGCCTGGTGCAGAGCTGGCGCGGCCGGCATGGGGGCTACGGCCTGCTCAAGCCGGCCAACGAGATCTCGTTCGGGCAGGTGGTGCGGATCATCGACGGTCCGCTCGCGCCGCTGCCCTGCCTCAGCAAGATGGCGTATCGGCGGTGCGACGATTGCCCGGGCGAGGCGAGCTGCGCGATCCGCCGGGTGTTCGCGCGCACCCATCAGCTGACGAGTGAGATCCTCGATCGGACGACCCTCGCCGATGCGCTCGCCGGCAGGTCTCTCGATGCGCCCGGCAGCACGCGACCGGCGGCCGCGACCGGCCGGCAGGAGGTCGCCTGAGGCGCGAGCGATACCGTTCGGCGCCGCCCGCCTGGCGAGCGCCCCCCGCCCGCGGATCCCGACCCCCCCGCTCTCCTGGCAAGCCTTGGATGGAACCGTCTGGGTGGCGTTGGCATTGATAGTCTACTAAGTGGGTAGACAATGTCGGTTAAGTAGGCTAACGCTGCTCCGTCGACAACCAGCCGGAGGCTCCAATGCGACGACGCGACGCCCTGGCCCTGATCGGGGGCACGTCACTGGCCGTGGGCGCCCTGCGGTCGCACCGCGCGCGCGCCGACACGACGCTGCTCAACGTGTCCTACGATCCGACCCGCGAACTCTACAAGGACTTCAACGCCGCCTTCGCCGAGCACTGGCAGCAGCAGGGCGGCGAGGGCGTGACCGTGCAGATGTCCCATGGCGGCTCCGGCAAGCAGGCGCGCGCGGTGATCGATGGCCTCGAGGCCCACGTCCTGAGCCTGGCGCTGGCCTACGACATCGACGCGATCGCCGAGCGCACCGGCTGGCTGCCCAAGGGCTGGCAGTCGCGCCTGCCGAACAACAGCGCGCCCTACACCTCGACGATCGTGTTCCTGGTGCGCAAGGGCAACCCCAAGGGCATCAAGGACTGGGGCGACCTCACCCACGACGGCGTTCAGGTGGTCACCCCCAACCCCAAGACCTCGGGCGGCGCCCGCTGGAACTACCTCGCCGCCTGGGGCTGGGCGCTCCGCCAGCCGGGCGCAAGCGACCCCCAGGCGCAAAAGTTCGTCGCCGAGCTCTACAAGCACGTGCCGGTGCTCGACACGGGCGCCCGCGGCGCGACCACGACCTTCGGCCAGCGCCGCATCGGCGACGTGCTCCTGGCCTGGGAAAATGAAGCCTTCCTCGCGCTCCAGGAGCTCGGCCAGGGCGAGTTCGAGATTGTCGTGCCCTCGCAGAGCATCCGGGCCGAGCCGCCGGTGGCACTGGTCGATCACGTGGTCGACAAGTACGGCACCCGCAAGGTCGCGGAGGCCTATCTCGAGTATCTCTATTCGCCGGCCGGCCAGCGCGTGGCCGCCAGGCACTACTACCGGCCGATCCATCCGGAGGCCGCCGAGCCCGCCGACCTCGCGCGCTTCCCCAAAATCGAGCTGATCACCGTCGACCAGGTGTTCGGCGGCTGGCAGCAGGCGCAGAAGCGTCACTTCGCCGACGGCGGCGTGTTCGACCAGATCGCCACACAATAGGCCTGCCCCGTGCACGCGCTGCGTTTGAAGCAGCCGAGCGTCCTGCCCGGGTTCGGGCTGACGCTCGGCTTCACGCTGACCTGGCTCGGGCTGATCGTGCTGATCCCGCTCGCCGCCCTGGTGCTCAAAGCCGCGGGCGCCGGCGCCGGGATCTGGCCGATCCTCGCCTCGCCGCGGGTGCTCGCGGCCTTCCGGGTCAGCTTCACGACCGCGCTCGCCGCGGCCGCGGTCAACGCCGCGTTCGGCCTGATCGTCGCCTGGGTCATGGTCCGCTACCGCTTTGCCGGCCAGCGGATCGCCGACTCGTTGATCGACCTGCCGTTCGCGCTGCCGACCGCGGTCGCCGGCATCGCGCTCTCCGCGATCTACGCCGGCAACGGCTGGCTCGGCCCGTTGCTGGAGCCGCTCGGCCTCAAGGTCGCGTTCACCCCGCTCGGGATCGTGGTCGCCCTGATCTTCGTCGGCCTGCCGTTCGTCGTGCGCACGGTCGAGCCGGTGCTGCAGGACCTCGACCCCGAGGTCGAGGAGGCGGCCGCGACGCTCGGCGCCCGCCGCTGGCAGGCGTTCCGGCGGGTGATCCTGCCGGCGATCCTGCCGGCCCTGCTGACCGGCTTCGCGCTCGCCTTTGCAAGGGGGCTCGGCGAGTACGGCTCGGTGATCTTCATCGCCGGCAACATGCCGATGGTCTCCGAGATCGTGCCGCTGCTGATCGTGATCAAGCTCGAGCAATACGATTACGTCGGCGCGACCGTGGTGGGGACCGCCATGCTCGTCGCCGCCTTCCTCCTGCTGCTCGCGATCAACCTGCTGCAGCGCTGGGCGCGCGCACGAAGCGCCTGAGTTCGGAGGACGCCTCATGCTCGCTTCGGCCAGCCTCTCTCCGGCACGAATCGTCACGGTCGACCGGCCCGGCGTGCGCGGTCTGCTGATCGGGGGCGCGCTCGCCTTCCTTGGGGTTTTCCTCCTGTTGCCGCTGCTCGCGGTGTTCGTCGAGGCGCTCCGCCAGGGGTTCGGCGCCTATCTCGCCGGCATCACCGAGCCCGATGCGGTGGCCGCGATCCGGCTCACGCTCCTGGTCGCGGCCACAGCCGTGCCCCTCAACCTGGTCTTCGGCATCGCCGCCGCCTGGGCGATCGCCAAGTTCGAGTTCCGCGGCAAGAGCCTGCTGACCACGCTCATCGATCTGCCGTTCTCGGTCTCGCCGGTGATCTCGGGCCTGATCTACGTGCTGCTGTTCGGCGCGCAGGGCCTGTTCGGCCCCTGGCTCGACGGCCACGGCATCAAGATCATCTTCGCCCTGCCAGGGATCGTGCTCGCGACCATCTTCGTGACCGTCCCGTTCGTCGCCAGAGAGCTGATCCCGCTCATGCAGGAGCAGGGCACCGAGGAGGAGGAGGCCGCGCGCATGCTGGGGGCCGGCGGCCTGCAGATCCTCTGGCGGGTGACCCTGCCGAACGTGAAATGGGGCCTGCTCTACGGCGTGCTGCTCTGCAACGCCCGGGCGATGGGCGAATTCGGTGCGGTCTCGGTGGTCTCCGGTCACATCCGGGGCCTCACCGACACCCTGCCGCTGCACGTCGAGATCCTCTACAACGAATACGACTTCGTCGCCGCCTTCGCGGTCGCCTCCCTGCTCACCCTGCTGGCTCTGCTGACGCCCGCGCTCAAGCTCGCCCTCGAGTGGCGGGCGGAGCGCGCGTGCGCGTTCGAAGGCTAGCCGAGGAGATCATCATGCGCGTCGAGATCCGTGATCTGACCAAGACCTTCGGCACCTGCGCCGCGCTGCATGGCGTCACCCTCGATGTCCTCGAGGGCGAGTTCTGCGCCCTGCTCGGCCCGTCGGGCTCGGGCAAGACGACGTTGCTGCGGATCATCGCCGGGCTCGAGTTCCCCGACGGCGGCGAGGTCCGGTTCGCGGGCGAGAACGTGGTCGGGCGCGACGCCCGCGAGCGCCAGGTCGGCTTCGTCTTCCAGCACTACGCGCTGTTCCGGCACATGAGCGTGTTCGAGAACGTCGCCTTCGGGCTGCGCGTGCGGCCGCGCCGCCTGCGGCCGCCAGAGGTCCTGATCGACGCGCGCGTCATAGAACTCCTGCGCCTGGTCCAGCTCGACGGGCTCGCCTTCCGCTACCCGAACCAGCTCTCCGGCGGCCAGCGCCAGCGGGTGGCGCTCGCCCGCGCGCTCGCGATCGAGCCCCGGATTTTGCTGCTCGACGAGCCGTTCGGCGCCCTCGACGCCAAGGTGCGCAAGGATCTCCGCCGCTGGCTGCGCGAGCTGCACCAGCGGCTCGGGCTCACCAGCGTGTTCGTCACCCACGACCAGGAGGAGGCGCTCGAGCTCGCCGACCGGGTCGTTGTCATGCGCGACGGCCGGATCGAGCAGGTGGGCTCGCCGCGCGCGATCTACGATCATCCGCAGACGCCGTTCGTCTACGAGTTCCTGGGCAACGCCAACCGCATCCCGTGCCGGGTCCGGGGCGGCTGGATCGAGCTCGAGGGCGCGCGCTGGCCGGCCGCCGCCGGGCACGCCGCCGGCGAGGGCGAGGCGCTCCTGTTCGTCCGGCCGCAGGATCTGGCGGTGGCGCGCGGCTTCACCGACGGCATCCCGGCGCGGCTCGAGTCGGTGGTGACGACCGGACCCGCCTATCGGCTGGTCTGCCGGGTCGGCCAGGCGGGGCACCCGGTCGAGGTCGAGCTGACCAAGAGCCGCTTCGACGCGCTCCACCTGCGCCCCGGCGCCCCGGTCGTGCTCCGGCCGCAGGAGTTCGGCCTGTTCCCCGTCGGCGACCTCGAGCCCGGAGCGCCCGGGTCTGGGACGGCCATGAGGTCCGGCAGTACGTCGACGGCCTGCGCACCAGCATCACGGCCGTCACCGCCACCGGCAGCTGGCCACTCTATCGGTTCGGCTATCAGTTTACCGGCCGCGAGGCGCTCGACGAGGCCTACGTGCCGTTCTTCGGCGCTTTCGGAGCCGCCTGGGATGATGCCATGGTCGCCCGATGGAGCGCCAATCCCCTCGGCATGCTCTGGCCGGAGATGGACACGGCTTTCATGATGTCGGGTGGGGGGCCGCCGACCGCAGTGCGGCGGCCGGTGCTCGTCATCGCTGCAGGGTAGAAATGCTCGGCCCCGTACCGGCGTCGGTCACGACCGCGATCGGCAGCGCCCACGCCTCTCAATTGCCGGCACGCGGGTCGTGCGCCTGCTCGACGAGACTCGCCTGACGTCACGGTCTGCCGGCGGAGATCGTCTTGGACAACGGTCCGGAGTTCACCGGCCGCGCGCTGTTCGCTTGGTCGGCGGACCGGAGTGCAGCTGCGTTCCATCCGACCCGGCAAGCCGATCCAGAACGCGTTCGTGGGGAGCTTCATCGGCCGGTTGCGGTACGAGTTCCTGAACCAACACTGGTTCGGTTCGCTTGCTGAGGCCGCCCGGGTCATCGAGATTTGGCGCCAACACAACAACCGCGAGCGACCGCACAGGTGCGCTCGGCTGCCAACCGCCGGAGCCGTTCGCGCTCTGGCTCGGCCCCCGGACTCGACGAAGATCCGCGCTGCTCGTCGGCGCTCGCCCCGGCGCCAGGCCCGTGCTACGACGTCAATGGCTCACCTTCGCCATGGACCTAACTTCGGGGTAAGGCCATTCACCACAGCGACGCCCGAGACGACCTCTGCAACCAGCCCTATCTTGGCGCTGATGCAAACGATCCAGTGGCCCCTTCGCGGCGAAGACTGCCAAGCGACAAGAGGCTGAACGCTATGACAATGAGACTTGCCAATCCCAGCAAGTTGCGAAACATCGGCTTCACCAGGTTGCCTGATTTATCGTGGGACGTGAACTCGCGGGGCGCATCACTCCAAAGGTCGCGCACTACGTTGCTAACGAGGCTAAAGTCGCAATCCAATGGTATCTGCGGAAATTAGCTATCCGTAACACTCAGGGCTTGCCATGGCTGATGGCCCGGTAGGTGGTCGGTTGGGTGAGGACGGCCTGCTCGATCAGGCGGGCGAAACGGTGGGCGATGCTTCTGGCGGTGCGGCGGTTGAGGCGGAAGACGTACCCGTCGAGATAGGCTTGCAGGTGCTTGGCGCTGACCGCCCCATGGTGGGTGCCGAGCAGCCAGCGTTTTGCGAGCCCGAAGACGAGGTGGATCGCCGGCAGGCGGAGCGTCGCGTCGCCCCAGGAGCGGGCGAGAGGGATCGGTTCGTGGGCGTAGCCCTCGGCCTCGAGGCCGCGATCGCCGGACCAGCCGTCGGTGGCGACAAGGGCGGGGCGCAGGACGTTCTGGCCGAGAAAGCCGACCAGGCTGCTGGCCGAGGCGTCGCGCACCGCCTGCAGCCGCAGCCGGCCGAGCCGGCGACCGCGGGTCTTGCCGCGCCGGCTCTCGACCGCGCCGGCGACCACGGTCTTGCCGGCAGCCGGGCCGCGGGCCGCCGACCAGGGTCTCGTCGGCCTCGACCCGCTCGCTGAGCGGCTGGCGGCCCGACACGACCATGGCGCGCCGGATCTTGTGCAGACACGCCCAGGCGGTCCCATAGCTGCCAAAGCCCATCTGCCGCTGCAGCTCCATGGCCGAGATCATCCTGCGCTGGCAGGGGTTCAGTAGAGGCGCCGCGGCCCTGGAGGGCGACGGTCGGCGCTACGAAGAGATCGCCGCCGGGCGCGAGGCCGCGGCGGCGTAGTGCTTGCCCTGTGTCGGCGTCAGCTGACGATCCTGACGGTGGTGCTGCCCTTGGCGCCGGTCTTGTTGGGGCCGACCTCGCGGGTGCGGGTGGCCTCGATCGTGAGGCCGAGCTTCTTGTTGAGTGCGCCGGAGATGGCGCCGCGAATTGTGTGATGCTGCCAGCCGGTGGCGGCGGCGATCTGCTCGACCGTGGCACCCTCGGGGCGCTTGAGCATGTCGATCATCAGCGCCTGCTTGGTGCCGGCGCGCGGCGTGGGCTTGGCGGTCGGTGTCGCGCCGGTCGCTGCCTCGGGCTCGGTGGCCGCCGGCGCGGCCCTGGTGGCCTTCGGCTTGCCCTTGCGCTTGGTGGGCTTGCGGAACACGCTCCGGGAGAATGGCGAGCCGGTCTCGGCGGGCGGCATGACCATCATGCAGGCGCGAACCGCCAACGAGGTGCTTAAGGCTCTGGAGCGCCGGGTCCGCCTGCAACGGATGAAGGGCGAGCTGGTCGACCGGGC
This sequence comes from uncultured Alphaproteobacteria bacterium, assembly GCA_963757395.1. Lineage (GTDB taxonomy): Bacteria > Pseudomonadota > Alphaproteobacteria > Geminicoccales > Geminicoccaceae > DATAOG01. Next base: position 229,556 of record CAVWRK010000009.1, on the reverse strand, counting down.
CAGGGCGGTGGCGCAGGTGTTCAAGCTTGCCCGCGACGAGCGCGACGCCTGGGTCAACTGGCCAGCTGGTCGAGCAGGCCCTTGGCGTCCTTCAGATCGGCGATCTCGAAGCCCTCGGTGAACCAGCCATACACCGGCGCCAGGAGGTCCTGGGCCTCGACCCGTCACCTCGAATCGGCCCACAGGCGAGCCAGGCTGGTGACGGCGCGCAGCTCCAGGGACTTGGCGTCCTGGGCGCGTGCCAGTTGCACGCTGCCTTTGTTTTTCGCTCGGCTCGCCGAGATCTGTGGCAAGGGCGGCCGCCTCGAGGAGGGGCTGGCGGCGCTGAACCAGGGCGGGCCATGTCGGAAGAGACCGAGCATGCTCGGTTCCGGAGCCGCGGACGCCGGCGATCCCCTCGGCCAACTCGGCGATCCCGGTGGTCAGCTCACCCCGCTCGGCAAGCGCCCCGCCGCGAAAGATCCGCCCGATGGGGATGAAGGGCGGAAGGCCCTTCACGCGGCAACGGGCGATCATCGCCCTCCCCGGTCTCGAGGGTGGCATTGGTCTCGCGCCGCAAAATATGCAGCATGCCGAGCGCCCAAAGCGTGATGGTGACGGCCGGCGGCCGCGAGCCCGACGACCGCCCGGACCAGAGCGGGGCCTGCCCGGACTGCCCGCTCGGCATCGTCCTCATGCGCCTGCGGCCAGCCGAAACAGGCGAGCACGCCGTCGCCCATGAACTTGGCGACATGGCCCTCGAAGCGCAGGGTCTCGCGCCCGCGCCCGCATTCTGATAGGCGCGAATGACCGCGCCCATCTCCTCGGGATCGAGCTCGCCCGAGAGCGCGGTCGACCCGACCAAGTCGCAGAACAGCACCGTCAGCTGGCGACGCTCAGCCTCGCGCGGCGCCGCCGCTGGCGCGTCGATATCCCCGCTACCGCCCCGTCGACCGGCCCCGACCCGGCGGCCGGCTCCGCCAGCGCCGCGATCGCCTCCAGCAGCTTCTTGCGATGGCCGAGCGAGGCGACCCCCAGCTCCGTCAGATCGTCAGCGCCCAGGGTCCGAAGGACGTCGGCGTCGACGTCGCTGGCGCGGAACACCTCCAGGTAGCGCTCCAGCCCCAAGTCCTGCAGCCACGCCGCAATGTCCAGGCCGGCTCTCGCGATCATCACAATCTCTGCGAATGACTACCACCGCGGCTGGGCGGCGACAGCAACAATCGGCCAAGCCTCAGCCGAGCAGCAAGCTGTCGTCCTCGAGCTGGCCGCGGACTTCGGAGAACCTTGCGATCAGGTCGACGACCTCGAGGCCGGCGCGCGTGAGGCCCGCGACGTCGAGGCAGATTTTGCCCTCGTGGAGCATGATCGTGCGGGTGCCGCAGTCGAGCGCCTGGCGCATGCTGTGGGTGACCATGAGCGTGGTCAGGCGCTGCTCAGCGACGATCTCGCGCGTCAGCTCGAGCACGAACTCGGCGGTCTTGGGGTCGAGGGCTGCGGTGTGCTCGTCGAGCAGCAGGATCTGCATCGGCGCAAGCGTCGCCATCAGGAGGCTGACCGCCTGACGCTGGCCGCCGGATAAGAGCCCCATGGGGTCACCGAGGCGGTTTTCCAGACCGAGGCCAAGGCGGGCGAGCCGGGCGCGCAGCCGCTCGCGCAGGTCCCGGTGGACCGCGAGGCCGAGACCGCGGCGGCGGCCGCGGGCGGCGGCGAGCGCCAGGTTCTCCTCGATCGTCAGTGCCTCGCAGCTGCCGGCGAGCGGGTCCTGGAACACCCGCGCGATCAGCCGCGCGCGGGTGGTCGCGGACCAGCCGGTGACATCCTGGCCGGCGATCTCGATCCGGCCGCGCTCAGGCGCCGCATCGCCGGTCAAGGCGTTCAGAAGGGTCGATTTGCCGGCCCCGTTGGAGCCGATCACGGTCACGAACTCGGCCTCGGCGATGGCGAGGTCGATGCCGGCGAGCGCCCGGGTCTCGAGCACCGTGCCGCGGCCGAAGGTGACCTCGAGCCCGGTGATCCGGATCATGCCCGCGCCTGGCGGGAGAGCAGCGTCCGGAGCGGGTTACGGGCGCCCGGCAGAATCAGCGCGAGGCCGACCAGCACGGCCGTGACCAGGTTGAGGTCGGAGGCCTGGAGGCCCAGCACATGGGCATTCAGCGCCAGTGCTACCGCGAGCCGATAGAGGATCGAGCCGAGCACGGCGGCCACGACCACGACGCCGATCCGGCGCGTCGGCAGCAGGGACTCGCCGATGATCACCGCCGCCAGCCCGACCACGATCGTGCCGGTGCCGATCGTGATGTCGGCAAAGCCGTTGGTCTGCGCGAACAGGGCGCCGGCAAGCGCGACCAGGGCATTGCTGAGCGCCATGCCGACGCAGATCGCACGGCCGGTCGCGATCCCCTGGGCGCGCGCCATGCGCGGATTGGCGCCGGTCGCGCGCATCGCGAGGCCGTAGTCGCTGGCGAGGAAGCGGGTCAAGAGGACCATGACCACCACCAGGGCGATGCCGACCAGGGCCGGCGTCAAGAGCATGTCTCGCACGCCCAGGCCCTCGAACGGCGTCAGCACCGTCGGCTCGCCGAGCAGTGCTATGTTCGGCCGGCCCATGATCCGAAGGTTGAGCGAGAACAGCGCGATCATGGTCAGGATGCTCGCCAGCAGGTGCAGGATCCGGAAGCGGACGTTGAGCACGGCCGTGACCAGGCCCGCGAGCGCGCCCGCGAGGATCGCGAGCAGCGTCGCGAGATAGGGATCGATGCCGGCCACGATCGCGCTCGCCGCGACCGCGGCGCCGAGCGGAAAGCTGCCGTCGACCGTGAGATCGGGAAAATTCAAAACCCGAAACGACAAAAACACGCCGAGCGCGACCAGACCGTAGACCAGACCGAGCTCGAGCGCGCCGAACAACGCCACCTGGTTCAAGGGCCGCCCTGTCCTCCGCCTGCCGCCCGGGCGTCAGCTCGCGCCCGCGACCGTCCGCCAGCGCGTGGCCGGCCCCAAAGCTAGTCGACCACGACCTTGGCGCGCTTGATGACCGCATCCGGGATCGCGATGCCCATCGCTTCGGCGGCGCCCGGGTTGACGAACAGCTGGGTGGTCTGGACGCTCTCGACCGGCATGTCGCCCGGGTTCTCGCCCTTGAGCACGCGGGCGACCATCTTGCCGGTCTGCCGGCCGACGTCATAGTAGTTGAAGCCGAGGGCCGCGATCGCGCCGCGCGGCACCGAATTGGTGTCGCCGGCGAACACCGGCAGCTGGTTGTCGGTGCCGACCTTGACGATCGCCTCGAGTGCCGTGACCACGGTATTGTCGGTCGGCACATAGATCGCATCGACCTCGCCGATCAGGCTCTGCGCCGCCGCCAGCACATCGGACGAGCGCGGCGCCACCGCCTCGGCGATCACCAGGCCGCGGGCCGGCGCCTCCTTCTTCAACAGCTCGAGCAGCGTCACCGAGTTGGCCTCGCCCGGATTGTAGATGACGCCCAGGTCCTTGGCGTCGGGCATGATCTCCTTGATCAGGTCGAGATGCAGGCCGATCGGCGACAGGTCCGACATGCCGGTGACGTTGCCGCCCGGATGCTCAAGGTCCGGGACCAGCTTGGCGCCGACCGGATCGGTTACGGCCGTGAACACCACGGGGATGTCCTTGGTGGCGCCGACCACCGCCTGCGCCGAGGGCGTCGAGATCGGCACGATCACGTCCGGCTTGTCGCCGACGAACTTCTGCGCGATCTGGGCCGCGGTCGCCGGGATTGCCCTGGGCGCTCTCGAACACGAAGTCGAGATTGTGCCCCTCGACATAGCCTTCGTCGGCGAGCTCGTCCTTGATCCCCTTGCGCGCGGCATCGAGCGCCGGGTGCTCGACGATCTGGGTGACCGCGACGGTCTTGAGCTCCTGGGCCGGCGCGACCGGGGCGCCAAAGGCCAGCGCCAGCGCGGCCAGGGCGCCGAGCCCGGCCGCGCTCGTCAAAGTGCGACGCGAGAGCATGATGCAGCCTCCTCCTGGGACTCTGCCGGAGGCTATCAGGCCCGACCACCCGCCGTCGAGCCCGCCCTCCCCGGGGGTGGGGGTCAGCGGCTCATCAGCCACTCGACGATCCGATAGCCCGCGAACAGAAAGCCGAAAGCCAGCACCCAAACCGCCGCCTGCCGCAGCCCCTGGCGCTGGCTGCGCGCGAGCGGCACCGCGGCCGCAACCACCATCAGCAGCAGGCTGACCAGCCAGATCGCGCGAAAGGTCTGATCGTCGCTCACCGGGCCCGACCACGATCGCGAACCTGGACCGGGCAAACTGGCAGAACCATCTCAGCTCTCACATCAGGTCTTCGCGAGGCGGCGCGGTGATCGCTCGCCGTCGGCCGCTCAAAGAGCGGCTCGATCACCGGGTCGCGGCTCCGGGTGGTCGGACCCGGGGGTCGACAGCTGGTGCCGGCCTCGGGCCTCGGAGAACGGCGCGACCAGATCGACGACGTCGAGACGGGGAAGCTCGGTGCCGATCGCCTCCCGGGATCTTTCGCCGCGCCACCTCGCGCGGTATTCAGGCTCGACGGTCGCAACTTGCATGCCTCATGATACCATACTAACTTGCCGACCGTCACGCCAGCGCCCCACGCGGAACCAACGGAAATCCCCTTGGCCAAAGATCTGGCCACCGGAAATGGAGACACGCCTTGAGTTGACGCCAGTACTCGATAGGCATATTCGTTACCGCGCTGGTTACGCTCATGCTCGAGATCCTTTTAACCAGAATTTTTGACGTGATTCTGGCGCCCAATATCTCTTACATGATCATCACCAACGCGCTGTTCGCGATCGGTGGGGCGGGCGTCTACGGGTCTTTGTTCCCTTCCGGCGAGTCCGAGCGGGCTCGCTCGTTGATCGCACTCTACGCGATAGTCGCTGCTATTGCGATCGTCGCGATCTTACCGATGACCTGGGCGTCATGGTTCGACCCGTCCCAACTTTTCAAATCACCGTTGAGGCAGCTTGCCGCCTTTTTCCTACTGTATATTACAGTGCTATTGCCGTTTTTCTTCTTGGGCTTGATCTTTGTGTCAATATTTTCGGCAGCGTCGGCCCATGTTCAGACGATCTATTTCTGGGATTTGTTGGGGGCCGGCATCGGATGCATCGTATTTCTTCCGTTCCTGGGCTCGATCGCGCCCGGCGGCTTGCTCGTCTGCGCAGCCGGTCTGATGATGGCCGTGGCCGCGCTGTTCACGCCCTTCAAGGTCGTGCGGCTCGGTGCTCCCGTGGTCGGCCTGCTCCTTCTGGCCTATCCGTTCACGCTGCTCCCGAAGTATCTCGAGTTCAAGATGTTGTGGGACAAGCGCGCCGTCGCCGAAGATGTCGAGGAGGGGCTGCGCGAGTTCTCGCGGTGGGACAAGGTTGCCAAGATCGACGTGATCGATATCGGCACCTCCGACCATCCGGATTACGCGCATCCGGATGCCGACGGCAAGCGCATCGAGGCGTGCTGCTACAAGCACGTGGCGTATGACGGCGGCAATCAGAGCTCCCGTCTGATCAAACTGACCGGGACCCCGGCGGAGCTGCGCGCTCGCCTCGAGGCCGGTGACGGCGATATCAATGCTAATTTTTGGTTCGGCGGCGTCCTCGCCTCCCATTATCTCAAGCGCGACCGGAACTCAGACGTGCTGATTCTCGGCAGCGCCGGCGGACAAGAGGTCAAGGCCGCGCTGATGTATGGCGCCGGCCATATCGACGCCGTGGAGATGGTCGGCACGGTCATCGAGCTGGCAAAGCATACCTACAGCGACTACATCGGGCGCATCTTCGAGGATCCGCGCGTCACTACGATCGAGAGCGAAGGCCGGAGTTATTTGCGCTCGACTGACCATAAATACGACATTATTCAGATTTTCAGCAACCACACGAGCTCGGCGGCAGCCGCGGGCGGCATGTTGGGCACGATTTATCTCCAGACGGCCGAGGCCTACGAGGAATATTTCAGCCACCTCAAGAATGATGGGATCCTGCACATCAACCATCATTTTTATCCGCGGATGGTGGCGACGGCGGCGCTGGCGTGGAAACGCATGGGCTTCGGATCGGACTTCCAGGACCATGTCGTCGTTCTCGAGCGCGCGCGACACGCCATCGAGATGCTGCCCACGATGCTGATCAAAATGTCGCCCTGGACAGACGCGGAGCTCGAGGACCTCCAAAACGAGCAGAATGCGCTGCCCGGAGGTGAGCCGGTCGTAATGGTTGTCGATCCACGGAATCGCGCGGCGAGCTTTCTCAGCCGCGACTTCTTCACTGGCGAATTCCCGAAGGAACTCGATGCGCGAATGATTTATGATTCGAGTCCAACCACCGATGATCGCCCTTACTTCGGGCAAATTCGTCGCAATCTTGCGGTTCTTAGCCCGGATCCAGCGACATTCTTGAACAGGTCGATTGCTAATTATCTTAACAAAGCGATGCCGGGCGGAGTCCCGCTCGATTTGATCCATTTGATCGTCACCGGTATTGGCGGGATCTTTTTTGCGGTCACGTTTGTTTTGATTCCGATGATGTTTTCTCAAGTCGGACGCGCGCGTTGGCCCTACAAAAAGGCCTTTATTGTCTACTTTAGCTGTCTTGGATTCGGTTTTATTTTGTTCGAACTTGTGTTTATTCAAATCTTTATGTTGCTGATCGGATTCCCTCTGTATACTTACTCGACCGTGATTTTCTCGATGCTGGCGGCGGCCGGCTTGGGCAGCCTGTTCTCGGCGCGCCTGGGCATCACCCCGGGGCGCCGATGGGAGTGGCCGTTCCTTGGCGCGCTGATCACCGCCGTGGCGTTGCTGTATTTCCACCCGATGGTCTTTGAGCTCGGTCTGGCGCTGCCGCTGGCAGGACGGATCGTGCTGGCGATGCTGCTGGTGTTCCCGCTTGCATTTTGCCTCGGCATGCCCTTCCCGCTTGGCATCCTGGCGTTGTTGGACAAGCCTGCGGGTGCGGTCGCGTGGGCCTGGGCTCTCAATGCGGTGTTCACCGTGCTCGGCGGTTACCTCAGCATCGTCATCTCGATGAAGTTCGGCTTCCGGATCACGCTGTGGATCGGTGTCGGGGCCTACGTCATGGCGTTTCTCGCCTTCTTCGCGCTACGCCAGGGATACGGCCGCGCCGCCACGCTGGCCCGGATGTCGCCCCAAGGGGTCGCCGGCGACTGATCGAAGGCGTTGCCGCGGCTACGGCCAGACCTGGACGTAGGTCGAGCGCGCGCGTTCCGAGACACCGCCGAAATGGGCGTCGAACTCCCGCCTCAGCTCGGCGAAATGCTCCGACTCCAGAAACCGCTCCAAGGTCGGCTCATCCTGGAACTCGTACACGGCCATGTAATGATACCTGTCCTCGCCGAGCAGCGCCCGATAGCGCCGGGCACTGACCGCCCCTCGATACTGCAGCACTTGCGGACAATGCTCCTCATTGTACCACCGATTGAACTCCGCCTCCCGCTCCTTCGGAACCGACGCCCGCACCATGAACAACGCCGTCGCCATTCTTTTTCTCCACTTCTCTCCAGACGCCGCAGCTTGCGGCACGAGGCGCGCCGGCACAAGCCATGCGGCCGACGGCTTGCATGCCCGCGGTTGTTTCCGCATTCTGGCGCCGCGCCATTGTGGTTGACGGTGTTCCCGAGGCGAGTGCATGTCCAAGCCGCCGGATGCCTTCCTGAGCTACACGCGCTTCGACGACCAGTATCATGGCGGCGCGATCAGCGCTTTTCGCGAGCAGCTGAGCATGGCGGTGCGCCGTCACGGCAAAATCGTTCGAGATCTTTCAGGACGTGGACGGCATCAGTCTCGGCGAGAACTGGCGCAAGCGGCTCCACATCGCGCTCGGCGAGGCGCGCTTCTTCATCCCGATCCTCACGCCCAACTATTTCGAGAGCCAGGCCTGCCGGGACGAACTGGAGACCTTCTTGCAGTTCGAGGCGGAAAGCCGCCGGGATGACCTGATCCTTCCAAGGCCCGGCACGGTCTTCCGCGACATCCACGCGGTCTGGTGCCCGGAGCTGGTGGTCATCCCACCGGGCGAGTTCATGATGGGCTCGACCGAGGCTGAGCGAGAATGGACCGTGGCTCAGGGCGCCGAGCGCGAGTTCGTCGATTTGGAAACGCCGCAGCATCTGGTTCGGATCAGCCGTCTGCTCGCGGTCGGCCAGTATCCAGTGACCTTCGAGCAATACGACCAATTTTGCGATGAGACGGGGCGTAACAGACCGAGGGATCAAGGCTGGGGCCGAGGTCGGCTGCCAGTGATGGACATGTCGTGGGACGATGCCAAGGCTTATATCGACTGGCTCGCTGCGCAAACGCGTCGGCCATATCGACTGCTCTCCGAAGCCGAATGGGAATACGCGTGTCGCGCCGGCAACAATCCCCGTCGGGTCGTGCGCGGCGGCTCCTGGAATTCCCATCCGATGGTTCTCCGCGTCGCCAATCGGTTCAAGTTCATCACGGACTACTCATACGACTATATCGGGTTCCGAATTGCCAGGACGCTCAGCTCTTAGACCGTCGCTCTTTGCTGATGCCCATTCGCGCGGCTGTCGCCTTCTTGGTTAGCCGCTGGTCCTGCGTCGCCGCCGCGGACTTGGCGCATCAGGATGCGTTTGATGGCGATCGCCTCGACCTCCTTGAGGAGGTCCTCCTCCGCCAGGAGGTCGTCGAACGTCAAGCCGATGTGCGGATTGGTCATCGCTTTACCTATTTTCCAAGCGTTCGGCGCCACCTCGTGATCCGGCGTGAGCTTTTGGGGTGGATGGAGCAAATCGCAACACCGCGAACACGCGGCGGGCTGAAAGGTCGTTGTCCAATCCCGCGACGCGGTGTAGTTTTTCGGGCAACGATTTCGAACGCCACGGGGACACGGGGATCGGAGCCGGCGGCGGCGCCGATCGAGGAGGGGCAGGGACGCTCATGGACAGCGACATCGGCGCGTTGACCATCATCTTCACCGAGTTCTATTACTGGCTGACCGTCGTTCTGATGTTCTTGATCCACGTCGGCTTCTGCATGTACGAGGTCGGCGCTTCACGTACCAAGAACATGATGCATACGCTTATGAAGAACACGATGCTGATCCCGCTGGTCACCATCACGTTCTTCTTTTTCGGCTGGTGGATTTACTTCGCGTTTCCGAATGGACCGTGGATCTACCACGGCGAGGGGCTGGTCGCGGCGCCGAACGCGGTGCCCTGGAGCGAGCTGATGGGCCCGCATCTCGGCGGCCCGCCGGCGAGCGCCGGGGTCACCGCCGCCGATACCGCCTACTGGGCGCGCATCAACGGAGTGTTCTGGGCCGCTTTCCTCCTGTTCTCCTGGACCGCCGCCTCGATCGTCTCCGGGGCCGCGATCGAGCGCATCCGCTCGTTCGCGTTCTGGATGGTCGCGGTCGTGATCGGCTCGGTGACCTGGATCATCGACGCCGCCTGGGGCTGGCACCCGAATGGCTGGATGGTCAAGCTGCTCGGCTACCACGACGCCTATGCGTCGGGCGTGATCCACGCGATCGCGGGCGGCACGGCGCTGGGCCTCCTGCTGCACCTCGGGCCTCGGATCGGCAAGTTCCGGGCCGACGGCACGCCCCGCAACATCGTGCCGCACAACCCCTGGCTGGTGACCATCGGCCTGTTCCTGATCTACACGGGCTTCTGGGGCTTCTACGTCGCCTGCAACGTGCCGATCATGAGGGCCGCCGACATCGGCGCCCAGGGCATGAGCTTCACGGCGACCACGATCTACCTGACCCCGACCACGCTCTCGGCGATCACGGTCAACTTCCTGATGTCGCTCTCGGGCGGTCTGCTCGCCGGCTACATCATCTCCAAGGGCGATGCCTACTGGACCTATTCCGCTGGCCTCGCCGGGATCATCGCGGCGTCCGCCGGCAACGATCTCTACCATCCGATCCAGGCCCTGATCATCGCCGCGGTCGGCGTGGTCATCATCTACAAGATGCATTTCTGGGTCGAGCGGCGGTTCAAGATCGACGATGCGGTCGGCGCGGTCGCGGTCCACGGCTACGCCGGCTTCTATGGCGTCGTGATCGCGGGCTTCGTGCTCTGGGGCACGCCGTCCTCGGGCTTCGAAGGCTACGCCAGGATCAACCCGCTCGGTCAGCTCATCGGCGCGATCATCATGTTCTGGGTGCTGGGCTTCCTTCCGGGCTGGGTGCTCGGGGCGATCTTCAAGGCCGCCGGCGTGCTGCGCATCCCGCGTGAGATCGAGCTGGTCGGGCTCGACATCACCGAATACCACGGGCGCTATCTCGACGAGGAGGACGTGCGCCAGGCCGAGCTGAAGGAAGCTGCGGCCGCCGGGATGATCCGTCAACCTGCTGGAGGAGACTGAAGCGATGGCGACGACGATGGTCGAGAGCTGGTCGGTCGATCTGGCGACGATCGGTCCGATCTACCCCTGGGTCGGCAGCGAGGTCTGGCTCTGGGTGATCGGCATGGCGATCTGGATCGGTTGGCAGGTCTGGCAGCTACGGTTCGAGAACCGCACCTACGAGGCCGAGCTCCAGCGCCTGAACAGCCCGGACAAGATCGAGCGCGCGATGCGCGAGCAGCATCTGGAGTAGCGCGCCTCGTGTAGCTCGCATCCCGGCGGCGGCGATGTCGGTGACATCGACGCCGGGCGTCACCTGCGCTAATCTGTGCGAGCCGCTCGCAGATACGCGTTGCACGAGGATCATCGCCTCGAGCACCACGACCGTGACCGTCCGGCTGCCTCCCGAGGTCAAGGACCGGCTCGACCTGCTGGCCGAACGCACCCGGCGGATCCGTTCGCTCCTCGCCGGGGAGGCGACCGCCGGCTATGTCGCCCACGACCTTGCGATCATCGAGGGCATCCACGAAGGCCTCGATGATCTGCGCGCCGGCCGGGTCATCGAGCATGACCAGGTGATGGCAGAGGTCCGCTCGATCATCGAGGACGCCGAGAAAGCTCAGCAGCGAGGCGGCTGATCTGGTCGGAGGAGTCGTCTATGCCCTCGAGGCGACGGCAGCTGGCGATCAGGCTCTCGCCGTCCCGCGGGTGGTCCACGGGGCGCGGAACTGGCGCGCCGGGTCTTGGCCCGAATGACGGTCGGATCGTGGCAAATTGCGCCTCGGACCGAGTCGCGGTACTGTCCTGCCGATGTCCACCGGTCGCAGCCCGCGAACTCGTGCAGGCGACTGGACCGCGGAGGAGAGCAGAGGCTGTCATGTGCGAGATGGCGTCCGAAGACCGCGGGGTCGCGCCCTTGCCCGGGCGCGTGCAGCGGCACGCCTTCGAGACCGGCCCCGGCGACCGTCTGCAGCCAGGCGGCGCTAACAGGTGATCACGGTCGACCTGCAGCAGACCACGGTCCGCGAGCTCAACCGGACGCTCCACAGTCTGCCTGCCGACACCAATGAGCGGGCCTGGCGGGTGGTCCATCCGCGCGGCGCGCATGCGCTCGCGGTCGGCCTGACCCAGCCGGTCGAGGTCCGGGTCGATGGCCACGTCGGCTACTATTGCGCCGGCATGAACCAGGAAGCCCGCGTCACCATTCACGGCCACGCCGGCCAGGGCCTCGCGGAAAACATCATGTCGGGCATGGTCCGGGTGACCGGCAACGCCTCGCAAGCCGCCGGCGCCTCGGGCCACGGCGGCCTCTTGGTGATCGAGGGCGATGCCAGCTCCCGCTGCGGCATCTCGATGAAAGGCGTCGACATCGTGGTCAGGGGCTCGGTCGGCCACATGAGCGCGTTCATGGCCCAGGCCGGGCATCTGGTGGTCTGCGGCGATGCCGGCCCGGACCTCGGCGATTCGATCTACGAGGCCGTGCTCTATGTCCGGGGCAAGGTCGCGAGCCTGGGTTCGGACTGCATCGAGCAGCCCCTGACCGCGGCCGACCTCGCCACCCTCGAGGCGTTGCTGGAGCGTGCCGGCTTCGAGCTCGATCCCGCGGGCTTTCGCCGCTACGGCTCGGCGCGCCGGCTGTACAACTTCCACATCGACCACGCCGGCAGCTACTGATGCCCGGCCACTATCCAGCGGCGCGCATCCCCCGGTCACGGTCCGGACCGACGCGGCGTCTCCGGTCGAGCGCGATCCCGCGACGGTGCGGGCCCTGACCGACCGGGCCGGAGGCTCGCGGCCAGCGATCTCAAAGCGCCTCGCCGATCGGAAGCGGGCCGGCGTGGTGCACGACCGGCGCGAGGCGCGCCGGATCCACGACCGCGCTGAGCCGCGCCCTTAGGAGTTGGAGCGCCTGCCCATGAAAGTCATCGTGCTGGGCGGCGGCGTGATCGGCGTCACCACCGCCTACTATCTCCTACGGGACGGCCACGAGGTGACGCTGGTCGATCGCCAGCCGGGGGTCGCGCGCGAGTGCAGCCACGCCAATGGCGGCTTCGTCGCGATCAGCCAGGCGGTGCCCTGGTCGGCGCCGGGCGTGCCGACCAAGACGCTGAAGACCATGGCCCAGCCGGACGCCCCGATCCTGATCCATGTCCGGCAGCTGCCGCGGATCTGGCGCTGGGGCCTCGACTTCCTGCGCACGTCCCGGGCCGGGCCGTCCTGGGCGAACACAGAAGCCGTGCTCCGGCTTGCGCTCTACAGCTTCGAGGCGCTCAAGGAGATCCGGGCGGCGACCGGCATCGACTACGACCGCGTCACCGGCGGCGCCCTCAAGGTCTACTCGGACCAGAAGAGCCTGGACGAGGCCGTGGCGGTCTCCGAGCGCCAGCGGCCGTTCGGGCTCCAATTCCGGGTCCTCGACCGCAAGGCCTGCCTGGCGCTGGTGCCGGCGCTCGGCCCCCGGATCGAACTCGCTCGCCGGCGGCATCCACTACGTCGACGAGGAAGGCGGCGACTGCTTCAAGTTTTCCGAGAACCTCGCGGCCTGGTGTGCGGAGCGGGGCGCCGAATTCCGGTTCGACACCAAGGTCGAAGCCCTCGAGACAGATGGCGCCCGGATCACCGGCATCCGCGCCGATCGGGGGCACCTCAGCGCCGATGCCTACGTCCTGGCGCTCGGCGCCGACAGCCCGCTGCTGATGCGCCCGCTCGGCGTCCGGCTGCCGATCATCCCGGTCAAGGGCTACAGCATCACCGTGCCCAAGGCGCCCTTTCCGGAGCCGCCCACGATCCCGGTGCTCGACGAGCTGCGTAAATTCGGCATGATGCCGCTGCCCGACCGCCTGCGCATGAGCGGCCTCGCCGAGATCGCGGGCTACGACACGACCCCCGAGCCGCGCCGCTTCCAGGCCTTCGTCGCCGGCTTCACAGGCCTTTTTCCCCAGTTGCAAAAATGTCTCGATGCGGCGGGCCCACTGCAGCCGTTCTGCTGCCTCCGCCCAGTCACCCCGCACGGCCCTCCGATCCTAGGCCGCTCCCGTTTTTCGAACCTCCACTACAACGTCGGCCAGGGCCACCTCGGCTGGACCCTCGCCCACGGCTCCGCCAAAATCGTCGCCGCCCTCCTCACAGGCCGCGACCCCGACCTCGACACGACCGGCCTCTGCCCCAGACCCGGGCAGTAGCCGGATCGTGATGCCCGTCATCCTCGCTCGCGAAAGGCCGCACGCCGGTCCCGGTCGGAATGGATGACGCGCACGACCTCGACTCGATTCGGCCCGACGCGATCGGCGATGACGGAGGGAAACCGCGACACGACGAGTTTGCGCGTGCCGGCGACCCTTCCCTTCCGTCCGCGGCCGCGACCTTCGGGGCAGCAATAGGATTCGGCGCTGCGACGTATTCAGCGATCTCGTTGAGGTCGTCAAAGGCTCCCTCGAGCCAGAGGACCTTCATACTGTCACGGGGTGACGATAGCCTTCGGTGCCGGAAGGCGCTTGCCCTCGGACAGCGCCTTCAACCAGGCGAGCACGTCCTCGTGGCGGACGAAGGGCCCCCGGCGTCGGCCTGGGCGAGGCGCTCGCGGATGATTTGGACCTCGAGCTCGTCGGCCGCGAGGGCGCCCTCGATCAGGGTCGCCGCGATCTTCGCCTCGCTCTTGCGATTGCGTGCCGCCACTTCCTTGCGGCGCTCGCGCGTCTCGTCCGTGAGCAGCACATCGAGGATGGTCGTGCTCATCCTGGCTCCGTGCGCGTCGTCAAAGTCCGCATGGTAGCAGATCAGTCGGGCTTTTCGAACTTCGCGCCGTAGGGCGGGAACTCGCCGTGGTCGAGAAAATCCTGATGGTAGCGGGCGAGCTTTTGCTCGTCGACCTCGACGCCCAGTCCGGGAAAGTCGATCCGGCCCCAGGTCGGGCCGGTCGCGATCGGGAGCGGCTCTGTGAGGATGTCGTCGGCCATCAGCTGCGCGGTCTGCTGGTGGCCGTCGGTGGCGTTCGTGAGCGTCAGCATCAGGTGCTGGCCCGCGGCGGCGGCGAGGCCGAGCTCGCCATGGGTGTGCTTGCAGACCTGCCAGCCCTTGGCCTGCGCGGCGTGGCAGAGCGATTGGAAGCGGCGGAGGGTCCCGACCCAGTAGGAGCTGAAACACAAGAAATCGCCGCAGCGGCTGTCGATGATCCGGTACGCGTCCGCCTCGCGCCAGAGGCCCTCGTTAACGCAGAGCGGCACCGGCACCCGGCGCTTCAAGTCCTGCATCAGCTCGACCGGATCGATCGGCACCGGCGCCTCAACGAAGTCTATTTTGTAACTTTGATGCCAGACGGTGAGCAATCGGGTCGCTTCCGGGACGGTCCACGCCTGGTTGGCATCGATCCGGATTTTTCGGTGCGGACCGATCGCCTGGCGGACCGCCGCCAGCATTGCTTCCTCGGCCGCAGCATCGACGCCGACTTTCAGATAAAAGACCGTGTAGCCGCGTTCGACGCCGTCGCGGCACTGCGCCGCCACCGCCTCCGGCGTGCCCCAGCTCAAGTAGTAGAAGTAGTCGACGGTGTCGCGGACGGCGCCGCCGAACAGGCGGTAGAGCGGCTGACCGCAGGCTTTGGCGCACAGGTCCCAGAGCGCCATGTCGATGCCGGCGAAGGCGAAATTGCCGGTCATCGGCTGGAACTGCCAGGCGCCGTCGATGAACACGTCGCGCGCGATCCTCTCCATGTCGAACGGATCGCGGCCGAGCAGGATCGGGCGCATGGCGCCGACTGCCGCGGCGATCCCGGCGGCATCGGCCGCGCGCGTGCACTCGCCCCAGCCGATCAGGCCATTGTCCGTCGTGAGCTTGACGATCACGTCGGTCACGCCGTCGCGGGCGACCAGCGAGCTGACCTCAGCGTGGGTGTAAGGGACGCGGACCGGGACGATCTCGAGCTCGGCGATGCGCATGCTGGAACTCCTCGGGCTCAGATGCACCGGTCGGCCGCCCGTGCACTCGGAGCTACAACATCTTCAGGTATTCCAACAGCGCCCGCTTGTCCGCATCCGACAGACCGGTGCCGTAGAGATGCCCGACATTGGCGTTGCCGGGCAGCGAGGTATCAAACAGCCGCCCGCCCACGGCGGCATCCGGCCCGTCGCTGACGAAGCCGAGGTGCGACTGGTCATAGACGTCATACCCGACATAGAACGTCTTCGGCCGCTCTGCCGGCGTCAGCAGCAGATCGGCGAGCGTCGGCACCGAGCCGTTGTGCAGATAGGGCGCGCGTGCCCAGAGCCCGTCCAAGGCCTGTGCCATGTAGCCGCTGGTCTTGCGGAAATGCGAATAGTGCCAGTCGTACTGATCCAGCCCATTGAAGCCGTCGCGCGCCTGGGTGGTCCAGGAATTCGAACCGATGCCTGTCCGTCCCGAGCCAGGCGATCGGGATCGGCTCGCCGGTCTTCTCACCGCCGAAGGCATGGCAGGCGGCGCATTGGGCGCCGAAGATCGGCTCGCCTTGCGCCGCCAGCGCGCGGTCGATCGGGAACGGATAGGGCGGCGGCTTCAGCCCGCCGACCCAATCCTGCAACCGCGCCAGGCCGGCAAGGTCGATGGTGCGGTTGGTGGCGCCGTTGCCGATGCCGGAGTTGAGGAAGATCTCGGTCAGCGAGGTGTTCAAGCCATCGCGATGCAGCCCGAAATTCTTGCGCTGGTTCCAGTTCCAGAGCGGCACCATGCGCGCCGCGCCGATCGTGCCGTCCGGCGGCAGGTGCACCAACTGCACCTTCGCCGGGTTGAACGGATCGACCCGACCCGGCCCCCAGTCCGGCACCGTATCCATCCACCAGAGCTGGCGCTGCTGGTCGAGCAGGCCGCTGCGCAGCTGCGGGATGATCAACAGGCGCAGCAGCAGCCGGTCGATCAGCGACAGCGTCTGGTGCCGCTCGATCGCGGGGATCAGCACGTCGGGCGTGAAGCGCGGATCGGCCGCCGCGGCAAACAGGAAGCGGAAATAGCGTTGCAGATCGAGCGTGCTGTTCGGTGCGCCGATCAGCAGTTGCCGCGGCGCCGCCGCGCTCTCGCGCACGCTGCCGATATGGCACAGCCCGCAATTGAGGCCGATGCGCAAAAACCCGACCGTCTCCACCGGCAGGCCGACCGGGGTCGCGTGGCCCTTCTCCCACAGGAAGCCGAACGCCGCGTAGCCATCCGACCCGCCGGTCTTGTCGGCGAACACCTCGGGCAGCACCGCCCAGACCGCATAGGGCAGCCCGCTCGCCGCCTCCACCCCGACCGAGCCGTATTTGAAATACTCGACGATCGAATCGTACTGCACCCGCTCTTCGCGCAGCAGCTTGTACCAAGCGGCCGCGCCGAGCAACGCCGCCAGCAGCAGCAGCAGGCCGAGGCGACCGCGCCAGCCGACGCGCGCCATCAGGCCGGCGCGGGAACGACGTTCTCCGCATCCCGCAGCAGCCGGACCAGCAGGATGAGCTCGATGATGCCGAAGGTCGCGTCACCGATTCCCAGTCGCGCGAAGCCGGCCGGCATGTAGCCCGTGGCGACGCCGATGAAGAAGGTGCTGGCCGGGACCAGGCGCCCGATGATCAGGAGCCAGGCATTCGCCCGGTAGCGAAACGGGTTGTGCGCCGCCGGGATGTAGAAGCAGCTCAGGATCGTCAGCAGGATCGAGTAGTTATAGATCCACACCGTCGATTTCGACCGTGCCCAGCCGGAACAGGTCCAGCAGTGACGCGGTGTTGAAGAAGATGGCCCAGACCGCGAACGCCCAGTTCGCGAGCACGCCCAGCCAGACGACGATGGTGAACAGCCGGAGATTGGTGCACATGGACCCTTGTCCCTGCCTGTGTACCTAAAGCGTCTTCAAGTATTCGAGGAGCGCCCGCCGATCCTGATCCGACAGCATGGCACCGTAGACATGGCCGGCATTGGAGTTGCCCTTCTCGCGCGTATCGAACTCGATGAACTTGCGGTCGCCGTTGGCTGGCACGTCGCTGACAAAGCCGACATGCACCTGGTCATAGACGTCGTCGCCGGCATAGAACGTCACCGGCCGCTGCTCGGGCGGCTTCAGCATGTCATCCAGCGTCGGCACCGAGCCGTTGTGCAAATAGGGTGCGCGCAGCCAGATCCCTTCCAGCGAGTGGTTGGCATAGCCGCCCGTCGAGCGGAACCGATGGAACGCCCAGGGATAGCCGGCGCCGATCGTGTTCATGCGCGCCGCCATCGCCTTGTCGAACGCGAGGCTGCGCTCGGGGTCGGTGCCGATCCTGGCCAGCGGCATCGCGGTGCCGAAATGCTCACCCGACGGATCGTGGCAGGACGCGCACAGCCTCTGGTAGATCGGCTTGCCGGTGGCGGCCAGCGCCATGTCGATCGGGAACGGGTAGCGCGGCGGCTGGTGGTAGAGCAGCCAATCCTTGATCCGCTCCAGCCCGGCGAAGTCGAAGCTCGGCGGGTTCAGCGTCACACCGGCGCCGATCGCGGCACTGAGGTTGCGTTCGTCGAGCGAATCGTTGTTGCCGTCCCAGTGATGCCAGATCCCCTCCTGCTCGGCCTGGTTCCACACCGACATGAAGCGGGCGGTCCCGATCGAGTGGTCGTCCTTCATGCTGAGGTTGAACACCAGCACCTTGTACGGGTTGAAGGTGTCCACCCGGCCAGGGCCCCAGTCCGGCCGGTCGGCGACGATCGAATTGAACTTCGCCCCCTTCTCGGCCAGCGCCTTGCGCAGCCGCGGCATGATGATGAAGCGATAGGTGATCCGGTCTGCCCAGCTCAAGGAGGTGTATTTGCCGATCGCGCTCAGCACGTTGCCGGCGGTGAAGTTCGGGCTGCGGCCGCAGGCGAACAGGAACTTGAAGTAGCCCATCAGATTGAGCTGATGCGCCGGTCCGGTGGTGAGGATCATCGGCTCCGAGGCCGGCGTCGCGCGCACCGAGGCGGTGTGGCACAGCGCACAGTTCGGCCCGACGATGTCGACCGGCCCGACACGGCGCAGCGAGAAGCCGATCGGCGTCAGCATGCCGGGCTCCTGGATCACCCCGAGACTGGCATAGCCGCCGGACAGGTCGGTCGGACAGATCTCGGGCATGACGCGGAAGATCCAGTACGGCACGCCTTCGACGTCGCTGCCGATCGAGCCGTAGCGGAAATACATCTCGTCGTTCGCATAGTCGACCGGCCGGTTGATCCGCGAGATCTGCAGCACGAAGGACAGCGTGATCACCGCCAGCACCACGATCACGCCGAGCGCGATGATGCCCTTGCGGCTCTCGGCGCGCTCGACGTAGTCGACGGCGGTCAGATCGTTGCGGCCAGTGGTCATGGCGTGCTCCCTTTCGGCGCGGCGATGGCCACGGCCGCGGCCATTGGCGGCGGCGTCTCGTGGTAGACCGAACAGATCTCGTCGACCATCGCCTGGTAGTTGGGGAAGCGGCTCAGCTCATAGCAGCCGAGCGGGTGCTTCGGCGCGTTGAGCAGGCATTTGTTGCAATGGGTGCAGGGCCGGTCCGGGACGTCCTTGCCGGCGCGCCAGTAGTCCAGCAGGTCATGGTTGGCCACCAGCGCGCGGGCCATCGACACCGCATCGAAATCGCCGCGCTGGATGTGATCGGCGATCATGCTGGCATGCTGCCAGCCGCCGGTGCTGATCACCGGGATCGACACGGCGCGCTTGATCGCGCGCGCGGATTCGGCCCCGACGCCCTCCACCGGCTTGCCCCATTTCTGGCGGAACCAGATCAGGTAGAAGATCGGCCGCAGCACGCGGTAGCGGAACAGGAAGTAGTTGCGCAGCGTGCGCGTCCCGCTGGACAGCATCGCATCGTAGTTGCGCGTGATCGTCTCGAAGGCAAAGCCGCCGGGCGGGTTGAGCGGGTGCGGGAACAGGCTGCCCAACGAGACATGCAGAGCGTCGGCGCCGTGCTCCTCGACCCATTTGCAGATCTGGATGCTCTCCTGCAAGGTGTTGCCGCGGCCTTCCCACGGCACGACGTTGTTGTAGTCGATGGCGCTGATCTTGACCTGGAGGTGGAAATCGTACCCGACCATGGCGCGGATCGCATCGACGATGTCCAACAGGAAGCGGGCACGGTTCTCCAGACTGCCGCCGTACTCATCCTTGCGGTCGTTGATGCCTGAGCTGAGGAACTGCGTGATCAGATAGCCGTTGGCGCCGTGCAGCTCGACCCCGTCCAGCCCGGCCTCGCGGGCGCGGCGCGCGCCCTCGGCGAAGGCGGCGATCGTCTCCTTCACCTGCGCGGTCGTCATGGCCTGGCAGGGGAAGCCGTGCAACGATTCCTTGCGGCTGGTGGAGCTCAGCGCCACCCGGTGCTCGTTCGACAGGCCCGGCATGTCCTGCTGCCGCCCGGAATGACTGAGCTGCATGATGTATTTGCAGTCGTAGGCGTGCACCGCCTGGCCCAGCTTGCGCCAGAACGGAATGTACTCGTCGGTGTGGATGGTCGCGTAGTTCGCCAGGATGCGCCCATGCATGGTCACCGGCACGTAGGACGAGATGATGCCGCCGATGCCGCCGCGCGCGAATTTCGTTTCCCAATTGATGCGGGTCTGAGTGCCCGAGCCATCTTCGTTGTCCCAGCGGCCCGAGATGTTGGACCGCAGGATGCGGTTCTTGATCGTCAGCTTGCCGAGGTTGAGCGGCTGGAAGATCACGTCGATGGTCATCTCATTCCCCCCCTCCTCTCGCCCGGCGCGGGCGCGGGACGTTGCGCGGCCGGGGCGGGTCCGGCGGTGCGCCAGCCGCGGGCGTGGCGATTCCCAATAGGCTTTGCCTGGCATCGCGGAAGAAGCCGGCGATGGTGTCGGCCTGCAGTGCCATGGCCTCGGCCTCCGACTGGCCGAGCCGGCGATAGCTCTCGAACTGGCTCTCGCTGTAGAACTCGTCGCTGGTGGGCTGATGCGGGAACAGCGCGTTCAGGTTGCGATAGGCCCGCACATCCATGGGCGTGTCGGGCATGTCCGCGGATTTCAGGTACAGCAGCTCGCCTTCGATCGAGCTGTTCGGGTAGTGGATCCGCCCATAGGCGAAGCAGCGGAACGGCTTCAAGGGCGCGGTGCGCGAGCCGATGCCGACCGGCGGGTCGAATTTGATGTCGACATCGAGGTCGATACGGATCTTGCGCACGGCGTTGCCAAGATCCTCGAACGCCGTCTGCGAGTTCGCGCTGGCGTCGACCACGACGATGTAGCGGCAGCGTCGGCGGACCATCTCGTAGAGACCCAGATTTTCGAAATGCCCGCCGTCGCTCAGATAGACCGCGCCGCCGCGGTCGCTCGACAGGCCGAGCAGCTCGCGCGTCAGCGTCACCAGCGCGTTGGGCGGCTTGGCGCGGCTCAGTTCCCGCGCCGACGCGCGCGCCGGGTTCGGCAGCCAGGCGCCGAGCCGCACGTTGAACAGCGTCATCAGGAAGGCGGTCGCCGGCGAGGTCCGGTACCCCATGTTCGGGCTGGCCGCCGCGCCGGACAGCGTGATCGCCGTGCCCAAGGTCAGCCCGCGGCCGGGGTCGCGCGGGCCAATTTCCTTCTCGTTGCCGGCATACTTCGCGGTGGGCACATAGGCGCCGCGCGCCGGCAGGCCCGCCGCCGCATCCTCCTGCCGGTGCAGGAACGCGGCGCCGCAGCCGATCGGGGTGATGCTGAAGCTTTCGCCCTTGCGCTCGGTCCAGGCGGTGTTGCGCGACGCGCTCAGGTTGAGCGTGACGTTGACCACCGGAAACAGCCGGCGCGCCGTCCCGTCGTGCGCTGCCATGTCGGTCATGCGCGGATTGTCGTGCGGGTCGATGCCGGTGAACCCCTCCGGCGCCCGCTGGCGGCGGGCCGAGCCGAGGAAGGCCCGCACCAGCCGGGTGCGGTACACCGCGTGCATCGAGAAGCGGTTGACGTTGATGCGCTTTCCCAGCGCCAGGGCGAGCGGCACGGCAATCACCAGGAGCACCAGATAGCCTGGCCACCGGTCAGCGGACAGGACGGCGCCGAGCCTGGCGAGCAGCATGAACAGGGCGGCGGCGAACACCGCCGCGAAGATGTTGATGATCAGGGTCATGGACGGCATGAGCCCGCCGCCCGGCTTGCCGCCGTCAGACCCGCTCGTGGCGGTCTTGCCGAGATAGGCGGCAAGCGGGCCGGTCAGCACGCCGAACGTGCTGGTCAGGAGGGACAGGGTGGCGGAAGCTCGATCGAACACCAGCACCGGCAGCCACAGGCACACCGCCGCAAACACCGCCCAGAGCAGCGCTGGGATCACCTTCTCGCCGCTCAGCCGCGCCAGCCATTCGCGGTCGAGATCGTCACGAAACGCCTCTGGCCGCAGCGCGACATAGACCAGTGACAGCACCAGATGCGCGAGCGTCACCACCAGGGGGCCGAGCACGGCGACGATGCGCATGTCGACGCCGATCGCGAGATCGAGCGCCAGCCACAGCACGCCGGAGGCGATCAGCGCCGCGAGCGTCCACCAGGGAAAATTGCGCCAGAACATGCGGCGGTCGTCGTCGCCCGCGCGCAGCGTGGCGATGAGGTAGGCCAGTTCCATCACCACGAAGCCGAGCGGCGGGATCACGTCGCCCAGCACCGCGTCCTCCGGCATCACCTGGCGCAGCCAGGGCGCGGCGACCAGCGGCACCAGGGTCGACCACAGCATCAGCGGCAGCACCACGCCCCAGCGCACCAGCCCGGCTTCGCGTTCGGGCGGAATTGTCTCGGCGGCGGTCCGGCTCGGCAGACGTTGCGCGCCGTCGTAGACACCAAGGCCCAGCCCGAGCAGCGCGATCAACAGCAGAGGCCAGCTCCAGCCGGGACCGACCGCCGTCAGCAGGCCGGTGTAGAGACCCGGCAGCAGCGCCAGCGCGAACAGCGCCGGCAGGAAGATCATCCAGTTGACCAGGACGTTGCGGATCCAGAGCACGATCCCGGTCCAGGTATCGGGCGAGGCCACGCCCGGCCGCGGCGCGAGGAAATTGGTATAGTGGCGTAACTGGTGCAGCTCGGGCGGCGCCTCGTCGGCCCCGAGCAGGTCCTGCACCTTCGCCGCGTCGCCGCCATGCTCGTGCAGCAGCGCGGTGAGCCAGCCGCCGATATAGCTGCCGCCGGACACCAGCGAGAGGTAATGAAACCCGGTCAGCAGCTTCAGCCGTGCCAGCGCCTGCAGCACGCCGAGCGAGAAGGCGGCGCTGCGGATGCCGCCGCCGGACAGGCACAGCGCCGCCTGCTCGTGCTCCAATGCGGCAGCGAGATAGGCCTGCAACGAGGTGTCGGGATCCTGGCCGCCAACCGGCACGCGCGCCTTGTCGTGGATGACAGAGAATTCCTGCCACAACACACCGGCCAGCGTCGAAACCGGACGTGGCTCGGGCGGATGCTCTTGCGATCGCCTCCCGATCATGCCGCGAGTATGACGGCGTTGCGTGGACCTCGCAACGAAGATCAGCGTAATCGGCGGCTCACATGAGTTTGTGAACCCATCAATGGTTTTGACAGCCGTGCTGCTCGAGGTTACCGTCGTGCGTTGTTGCTAGGTTGATCTGCCGTGACTGTTGGCCAATCGCCCATATTGCGTGAATCAAACGTGAAATCGGCCAACAGCGGGGGAAGATGATGCGGCGGTTCCGGTGGATCCTTGCGGGGCTGGTGGTGCTCGGCATCGCGGCGTTCCTGCTGCTGCGCACCAGCGGGCCGCAGGCCGGGCATGTGCAGGACGAAGCGATGCGCGCGCAGCGCACCGTGGCTTCGTTTCCGGCCGCCGACGACAAGTATTTCGAGGCGATGGACGGCGGCGTGGCGCTGAACGAGGCGCAGACGAAGGGCCGCAACATGTGGCTCGTCTGGACCGGCGGCAACGACCGGTTCTGGGACGTGCTGATCAAGAAATCGTTCGGCACGTTCGATCTGTTGAAGACGATCTCCTCGGCCCCCGGCTTGCCGTACAGCCGCGACACCCGCTGGCACCATTTCGGTCTCATCAACGAGCCCTGCTTCGAGACGCCGACCAAGCCCGACCCCGAACACTTCGGCCTCTGGCTCGACCAGCGCCGGCCCGACTGCCCGCCCGATCCGTTCGCGGATGCAGCCAAATACCCGGGCGTGAAGATCGGCGCGCGCGGCAGCGACGTGCTGCCGGTCGGCTCCTACTACGGCGAGCCGACCGGGATCGTCGGGCTGCGGCTGTTCCCCAATCCGGATTTCGACGAGGCGGCGCGCAAGCGCTGGGATGCCAAACGCTACTACGACGATCCCAGCTACTATGAGCAGCCGGACCTGGTGCGGCCGTACCGGGTCGGCGTGGCCTGCGGCTTCTGCCATGTCGGACCCAGCCCGACCAACCCGCCGGCCGATCCCGAGAACCCGGAATGGTCGAATCTGAACTCGACCGTCGGCGCCCAATATTTCTGGTTCGACAACGTGTTCGTCTGGAGCGCCGACAAGTCAAACTTCATCTTCCAGTTGCTGCATGCCTATCAGCCGGGCGCGCTCGACACCTCGCTCGTGTCTTCCGACAGCATCGTCAATCCGCGCACGATGAACGCGATCTACGCGTTCGGCCCGCGGTTGCAGCAGTCGCTGCCGTTCGGCCATGAATTGCTGACCGGCGGGCAGCTTGACAACAAGCAGTTCAACGATTTCGTCAGCTCCGGTCCGTTCACCGAGTTCTACAAGAAGCCCCGGGTCTACACGCCGCGGGTGCTGAAGGACGGCTCGGATTCGGTCGGCGCGCTCGGCGCGCTCAACCGCGTCTATCTCAATATCGGTCTGTTCGGCGAGGAGTGGCTGCTGCACTTCCGCCCGTTCGTCAGCGTCAAGCGGTTCACCCCGATCCGGATCGCCGACGCCGAACGCAACTCCGTCTACTGGCAGGCGACCGAGCAGCAGACCTTCGACATGGCGCAGTTCCTGCTGGCGGCGGGCCAGCCCGACCGGCTGGCCGACCTGCCGCCGGCCGAGCGCGATCGTTATTTGAACGACGACGCGGCGACGCTCGATCGCGGCAAGACGGTGTTCGCCGAGCGTTGCGCGCGCTGCCATTCCAGCAAGCTGCCGCATCCGGTCGTGGGCATGGCGGGCCCGGGCGCCGAGACCTGCAACGGGCCGGACTATCTGAGCTGCTGGAACAAGTACTGGGCCTGGACCAAGACCGACGAGTTCAAGCAGGAGATGCTGAAGATCGTCAAGGACCCGAATTTCCTCACCGACAACTTCCTGTCGACCGAGTTCCGCGTGCCGGTGACGCTGTTGCAGACCAATGCCTGCAGCCCGCTCGCGCGCAATGCGCTGGCCGGCAATATCTGGGACAATTTCTCCTCGCAGAGCTACAAGGACCTGCCGTCGGTCGGTGACGTCACGGTGCGGGATCCGTTCACCGGCGAGGATCGCCAGGTCACCTTGCCAGCCGGCGGGCGTGGCTACACGCGGCCGCCGTCGTTGATCAGCCTGTGGTCGACGGCACCGTTCCTGCTGAATAACACGGTCGGCCCGTTCAATGAGGACCCGTCGATCGCCGCGCGCATGCAAGTGTTCCAGAAGAGCATCGAACAGATGTTGTGGCCGGAGAAGCGCACGCCGGACGACGTGCTCGGCGACAAGGGCGTCGGCCTGATCCAGCGCACCACGGCAACCAGCTGGGTCAAGGTGCCGGCCGGGTTCCTGCCAGGCGTCGTGACCTCGCTGAGGGGACCGCTCAACTGGCTGCTGCCCGGCGCTTTCGACGATGACGGCAACCTGCGGCTCGGACCGATCCCGAAGGGCACGCCGGTGGACCTCTTGGGCAACTTCGATCCGATCCCGGAAGAGAAGGGCCTCGTGGCCGACCTCTCGCGCGGTTGGACGCTGCTCGGCCTCGGGCTGCGGCTGCGCCACGATCTCGCGGCGATGCCGGCCGACATCAACGATCCGGCCACGGACCCGAAACAGCAGGCGGAAAAGGACAAGCTGGCCAGCGACATCTTCACCCCGCTGGGCCACCAGCTCTACGGGCTGAGCGTCTGCCCCGACTATGTGGTCAATCGCGGCCATTACTTCGGCACCGACAAATTCGCCGAGGAGCCGGGGCTGAGCGATGCCGACAAGCGCGCGCTGATCGCCTTCCTCAAGACCTTCTGAGGGGGGCGGCGGATGCCAGAGGCGCATGCCGAGCCCGCCGACACCTGCGACTACGTCGTGGTCGGCTCCGGCGCCGGGGGCGGCACGGTGGCGGCACGGCTCGCCGAAGCCGGCTGGCAGGTCGTGCTGCTGGAAGCCGGCGGCGACCCGTACCGGCTCCATGGCGGCGACCCGCTCGAGCCGGAGGTGAACCGTCTGCCCGACGACTACCAGGTGCCGGCATTCCATCCGTTCGCTTCGGAAAACGACGCCATTGCCTGGCATTTCTTCGTCCACCACTACCCCGACCTGGAGCAGCGCCGGCGCGATCCCGCCTATCGCGAGGAGTGGGAAGGCCGGGCGGTCGACGGCGTGCTGTATCCGCGCGCGTCCTGCCTCGGCGGTTGCACCGCGCACAACGCGCTGATCCTGATTGCCCCGTCGGACGCCGACTGGGACGCGATCGCCGCCGCCACCGACGATGCGTCCTGGCGGGCGGCCAACATGGCGCGCTACTTCGCGCGGCTGGAGAACTGCCGGCACCGCTGGCTGGCGCGCGCGCTGGCGCTGGCCGGGATCGACGACACCGGACACGGCTGGCACGGCTGGCTGCGCACCGAGAAGGCGCTGCCGCGTGAGGCGCTGGACGATGGTGACCTGGTGCGCGCCATGGCGACCGCCGCGGCGACGGTGCTGGGTCAGCGGCGCGGCTGGTGGCAACGGCTGCTGGTGCTGCTGCGCTCGTTTGGCGACCCGAATGACCGCTCGGTGCTGGCGCAGGCATCGGAAGGCCTGTTCTACACGCCGCTCACCACGCGCTGGCGTCGCCGCAACGGCACGCGTGAGCGGCTGCAGGACATCGCCCGGCGCTGGCCGGCGCTGCTGGACCTGAGGCTGGAGGCACTCGCCACGCGGGTCCTGCTCGATGGCGACAACCGGGCGATCGGCGTGGAATACCGTCCCGGTGCCAACCAGTACCGCGCCCTGCGTCGCCCTGTCGCTGCGCCGGCGCCGACCCGCGTGGTGCATGCCCGGCGCGAGGTGATCCTGGCCGGCGGGGCCTTCAACACGCCGCAACTGCTGATGCTGTCGGGCATCGGACCGGCGACGGAATTGGCCGCGCTGGGCATCAAACCGCGCATCGATCTCGGCGGCGTCGGCCGCAATCTGCAGGACCGCTACGAGATCGGTGTGGTGAACCGCATGGCGGTGCCGGCCTGGCCGTCGCTGCGCGATGCCAGGTTCCGCCGCGGCGACCCGCCCTGGCGCCGCTGGGCGCGCTGGCGGCGTGGCATGTACACCTCGAACGGCGCGGGGCTGAGCGTGGTGACCCGCTCGGACGCCGCCGCGCCGCTGCCCGACCTGTTCGTGATGTCGCTGCTGGCGCCGTTCAAGGGCTACTTCCCGGGCTACTCGCGCGATGTCGCCGAGCAGCGCAACCGGCTGACCTGGAGCATTCTGAAAGCGCATACCTGCAACCGCGCCGGGGTGGTGCGGCTGGGCTCGGCCGACCCGGCCGAGCCGCCGCTGATCGATTTCTGCTACTTCGACGCCGACGACGATCCCGACGAGGCGGACCTGCGGGCGGTGGTGGCAGGTATCCGCTTTGCCCGCGCCCTGGCCAGGCCGCTGCGGGAACTCGGGCGCCATCGCCGCGGAGGAGGTGCCGGGACCAGACGTGGAGTCCACGGCGGACCTGACCCAGTTCGTGCGCGACCATGCCTGGGGCCACCACGCCTGCGGCACCTGCGCGATCGGCGCTTCGGGCGCGGGCGGCGTGCTGCGCAGCAACTTCCGGGTGCACGGCACCTTGGGGCTGCGCGTGGTCGACGCGTCGGTGTTTCCGCGCATCCCGGGCTATTTCATCGCCAGCGCCGTCTACATGATCGGCGAGAAAGCGGCCGACATGATCCTGGCCGACGCCCTGGGCTGACGCGGCGCCCGGACGTGCTCGCGTCGACCGCGGCAAAATCCCGGAAAGATTGGCGCGCCCGAAGGGATTCGAACCCCTAACCCCCAGATCCGTAGTCTGGTGCTCTATCCAGTTGAGCTACGGGCGCGCGCGGGCAGACGCTTGTAACCGACCTGCCGGCCCCCGGCAAGGCAAGAGCCACGCCCGGGACTTCGACCGCCAGCTCAACCCCGGGCCAGCTCAACCCTGAGCGAACTCGGCGCGGATCGCCTTGGCGATGTCCTCGGGTGAGGCGTCATGGCCGAAGTGGCGGCGGTACCTGCCGTCCGGCCCCATCAGATAGATGAAGGCCGAGTGATCCATCAGATAGTCGCTCGAGGAGCCGTTCTCAACCTTGCTGTAGTACACCCGGTAGGCCTTGGCCGCCTGCTTGATCTGCTCGGCCGAGCCGGTGAGCGCGACCAGGCCGGGATCGAACAGGGGCGCGTACTCCGCCATCTGGGCGACCGTGTCCCGCTCCGGATCGACGGTGATGAAGATCGGCACGACCTTGTCCGCCTGCTCGGGCTCGAGCAGGCCGATCCCCTGGACCATGTTCGAAAGGCTGAGCGGGCAGACGTCGGGGCAGTAGGTATAGCCGAAGTAGACCAGCATGAAGCGGCCGGCGAAATCCTGGTCGGTGACCTTTTCGCCGTGCTGATCCACCAGGGTGAACGGCCCGCCGATCAGAGCCTCGCCCCCGGCCGACAATTGGCCATGATGGCTGAGATACCAGCCAACGCCGAGCACGACCGCCAAGGCCAGGACCAGGGCCGAGCCATAGATCACCAGCCGGCGGCGCAGGTGTGGTGCGGGTGCCAGGTCCTCGTTCATGCCCAAGATGTAGGCGCGGCGCGCGCTCTGACCAGGCCGCGCCACCGCTGCGGCCGGAGCGCCTGATCAGTGGCGTCGACGAGCGCTGATCCAGCTGCATCGGGCGCGCTCGTCGAGCGCTGCGCGGCCCTCGCTCGCGCTTGTCCGGAGGGCGGCGAGCTGGCAGATTGCGCCAAAATCAATCCGCCAGGAACGGGCGACGGTGCCCGGAACGAGCATGGGAGAGGTGTCATGCGTCGTGCAGCGCTCGGGTTCGTCGGTTTGGGCATGATCTCGCTCCTCGGTCCTGGACTGGGCTCGGGCCAGGTTCAGGCGGGCGAGGTGAAGGTCGTCAACGGTGAGGCGGCGTTTCCGGAAGGCCCGTTCTGGGCCGACGGCAAGCTGTACTATGCCGAGTATGGCGGCAATCGGGTGAGCGTCTGGGACGGCACCGGCAATCGAGCCTTGTGGACCGAGGACGGTTGCGGCCCGTCGGCGGTGATGCCGCTTGCCGACGGCATGCTGGTCACCTGCTACGACAACGGCAGCTATGTGAAGATCAGCGCGGACGGCAAGACCGAGCAGGTCTGGGAGCAGGATGCGAGCGGCGCGCCGCTCGTGGGGCCGAACGACGAGACGCCGGACGGCCACGGTGGCGCCTATGTCACCGCGTCCGGGCCCTGGGAGAGCGCGCCGATCGTCGGCAAGGTCTATCACCTCACCGC
This sequence comes from uncultured Alphaproteobacteria bacterium, assembly GCA_963757395.1. Taxonomy (GTDB): domain Bacteria; phylum Pseudomonadota; class Alphaproteobacteria; order Geminicoccales; family Geminicoccaceae; genus DATAOG01. The sequence continues at coordinate 200,653 of CAVWRK010000009.1, read as the reverse complement.
CGATGGCGTCCTCACGGCGGTCGCGGACGACCTGCACTATGCCAATGGCATCCAGCTGTCCGCCGACGGCAAGCTCCTCTACGTGAACGAATCCGAGGCCGGGCGGGTGATCACCTTCGCGGTCGGCGCGGACGGGCGCCTCGACGACCGCCGGCTGTTCGTCCGACTGACAGCGCTCGGCGAGCCTGCGGATGCCTACCCCGACGGCATCAAGCTCGGACCCGACGGCCATCTCTATATCGGCCAGTACAGCGCCGGGCGGATCCTCGTCGTGACGACCGACGGCGAACTCGTCCGCAAGCTCGAGGTGCCCTCGCCCGCGGCGCCCAACCTCACCTTCAGCCCGGATGGCCGGACCGTCTACGTCACGGCCGTGGACGACAAGGACAACGCCCCCTATCGGGGCAAGGTCTACGCCATCGCCAACGAATAGGGTTGGCCCCAGGCCCGGCGCCCGGCCGGAGGCGGCGGCTTGCGTGGCCCCGCCGAGCTGGTATCAAGGGCGGATGGCAGCATTCCGTGACATGGCGGCCGATGCCGAGCGGGCGTGCGACTTCCTGAAGGCGCTGACCAATCCGAGCCGCCTGATGATCCTCTGCCAGCTGGCCGACGGCGAGAAGTCGGTCGGGGAGCTGGAGGGCCTGCTGCGTTTGCGCCAGCCGACCCTTTCCCAGCAGCTGGCGCGGCTGCGCGAGGACCAGCTGGTCGAGACGCGGCGCCACGGCAAGATGATCTACTATCGTCTGGCGAGCGACGAGGCGCGCCAGGTGATCGAGTTGCTTTATGAGCTGTTCTGCAGCCCCGGCGCCCGGACGGAGCCCCGAGCCGACGCCGTCCGGCTCGCGGAGGACGGCTCAGGCGGCGCGCGCAGCCCGTAGCGAGCGCCGCAGCCAAGACGCTCAAGGTGCCGACCCTGCGCAGCACCCCGCCGTCCTACTGCCACGTCGGCGCCGCTGGTCGAGCGGTTCGTCAGCTCCGGCGCGGCCCGGTCATCTCGAAAACCTTGACCTCGCCCGCCTCGTCCCTGCCGAGGGTGAAGCTGCGGCCGCCGTAGCCGAGACACTGCTGACCACCCTTCTCGCCCCGATTGTTCTTGAACTGGTCAGTGTACAAATAGCGAATGTCCACCACCATTCGGTCGGGCTGGTTCTCAACCACCGAGACCTGGGTCAGGCCGTCGATGTAGGGCCGCGGGCAGCAGCCTTGCTCCTCGCTGGCATGTGCCGCGTAGTAGCCCTTCATCGCCCGCTCGAGCGCTGCTGATTCGGCGAAGCTCGTGCTCGGCAGCCGGGTGGCGCAGCCGGCGACCAGAGCGGCGGCCAGCGCCAGGCAACCGAATCGTATCGTCATCGTTCCCTCCTTTTCCTCGCCCGACCGGCGCCCGCCCCTATTGCGCTGATACACCCGAATCCGGGCCTTTGGCACCGGCCCCTTGACCAGGGCCGGTCTGCGGCGGACCCGGCAAAGTGACGCCCTGCTCCTTGGCCCGCTGCTGGATCAGAGCCTCGTAGTGGCGGCGGATCTGATCCCGCTCTCCGACCGACAGCATGCCGCGCATGCGCTGACGGTATTCGACCTGTTCCTGACTGGTCAGCAACTCGCTGCCGGGAAGATTTTCAACAGCGAACGCCGGGGCCAACGGCGTGGCCGTCAGCGTGGCGACGACCAGGCTCAGGGCAACGATGGACCTGCGGATAGATGGCATTTCGAGACTCCACGAAGTCTTGTGGGTGGCATCACAAGAGCCACCGCTCCAGTTCCGCCGACCGCCGGCGCAGCCGGGCGTCCGGCGGCCGCTCAGCTCCGGCGCGTCCCGGTCATCTCCAGGACCTCGACCCCCGTCGTGCCCTTGCCGAAGGTGAAGCTGCGGCCGGCGTAGCCGGTACACTCGCGACCACCGTTTATGCCCCGGTCATCCTTGAGTCGGTCGCGGTAGAAATAGCGGACGTCGACTACCAGTCGGTCGGGCTGGCTGTCGACCACCGTGACCTGGGTCAGGCCGTCGATGTAGGGCTTCAGGCAATAGCCATACTGCTCGCTGGCGTGCGCCTCGTAGTAGCGCTTCATCGCCTGCTCGAGCGCTGCGGGTTCGGCGAAGTTGGTGCTCGGCAGCCGGGTGGCGCAGGCGGCGACCAGAGCGGCGACCAGCACCAGGCAAAGCACGCGTATCGACATCGTTCCTCCATGACCCTACGCGGGCCGGCATGACCCTACGCGGGCCGGCATGACCCTACGCGGGCCGGCGCTTCGCGAGCCGCCGACCGGCTCGGATGGCGCGCGCGGACGCGCGGATCACCCCCGTCGCGGCCCGCTCATCTCGGTGACCGTCAGGGCGTCGCCGCTCTTGGTCAGCACGAACCGGCGCTCGCCATAGCCGAAACAGACCCGCTGCCCGCCCGCCCGGGTCATCGATTGCTCGCCCTTGAACCGGTCGCGATACAGATAGCGGGCCTCGACCACCGTGTGCTGGGCGTCATCCTCGACCACCTCGAGCTTGGTGAAGCCGTCGATGTAGGGCTTCAGGCATTGGCCATGCTCCTCGCTGGCGTGCGCCTCGTAGTAGCGCTTGATCGCGGTATCCAGCGCCGGCGGCTCGCCAAACACGGAGCTGCAGCCAACCAGGAGGAGTACGGGCAAAGACCAACGCAACAGGCTCTTCACGCGTTCGCTCCCTTGGATGGCGCATCTTGAGGCCGGCCCGGCGCGCCACGCGACCCGTGGTACCCGGACCCGGCGGCGGTCGAACGCATTCGAAGAATCGAATGTGACTGTCAAAGACATGGGGCGGTGGCGGCACGCTTGCGACTGCGGCGTCTGGCCGCGGCCGCCGGCCCAGCCCGAACGGCGAAGCCGGATAGCGCCGTCGGCGCTCATCTCGAGGCGCAGAGGGTCCGGAGCGCGAGCCAGCCGGTGACCAGGAGCACCAGCAGCTTAAGGACCTCGGCCAGGACGTAGAGGGTGTGCCAGGGCGCCGCCGGCGGCGTCCCGCCTTGCATGATCAGCGCCGCGCGGGCGTCGAGCAGCGGCAGCAGCCAGACCGTCTGCAACGCCACGATCAGCGCGGCGATGCCGATGCCGAGCCAGATCCAGCGCCCCGGCCGGGCGAGCGCAGCGAGCGCGAGGACCACGATCGCGAGGCCGATCTCGACCAGGTTGAGCGTGCCGAATTCGTGCATGCCGACGTCCATCGCGACCGGCAGACTGAGGCTGGTGGCGGCGAACTTCGCCGGCGCCGCGAGGAACGAGACCCCGATCAGCAGGCCGGCCCAGAGCAGGATCAAGGCGCCAAGCGCGGTGCGCAGGGTCTCGGATCTGGCGTTCGCTGCGATCATCACCGGACTCCCAGAGCCTCGACCGCCTCCAGGCGCAGGCGATGCGCGGCCAAACCTCGGAACACCCGCTCGCGGCAGGTCATGACGATGATCTGGACGTTGCCACCGGCCCGGGCCAGGATCTCGAACATCTGCTCGATCCGCCGGTCGTCGGAGAACGCCAGGGCGTCGTCGAGCACCACCACCGCCGGGCGGCCCTGATCGGCCAGCAGTTCGGCGAAGGCGAGACGGGCGAGGATCGCGATCTGCTCGCGGGTGCCGTCGCTCAGGCGCTCGAAGGGCTCGGGTGCGCCGCTGCGGGCGACCGCGATGATCCGGAAACTCTCGTCGATCTCGAGCCCGGCGCCGGGGAACAGCGCCTCGAGATAGGGCCGCAACCGGCGCACGAGCGGTCCCACGTAGCGCTCCTTGGCGTTGCGCTCGGCGTCGCGCAGGAGCCGCAGCAGCAGTTCCAGCGCCTCGACCTCGCGCCGGTACCTGGCGGCTTCGAGCGCCAGCTCGTCGCAACGCCGGCGCGCGCCCGCGAGGCGCTCGTCGAGCCCGCCGCCCGACACGACCTGGACGCGCTCGCGCAGACGCTCGAGGGCCAGCTCACGCTCCCGCAGCGCAGCGGTGCGCTGCTCCATGGTCGTGCGCAGCGTCGTCATCTGCCGTTCCAGCGCCTCGAGCGACTCCGGCGGCGCCTGCTCCTGCAGCTGGCGCAGGCGCTGCCCGGCGACCGCGACCCGGCCCTGCAGCTCGGCGATGCGGGTCGCCAGACCGGCGGCGTCCACGGCGCGCTCGGCGGCCGCCCGCTCGGCGCGCAGCTGCTCGATCCGGCGCTCGGCCTGCGTCCGGCGCGCGACCGCCTGGGCCCGCGCCGCGTCCTGGCGATGCCGGTCCTCGACCGAGCGGTCGAGCTCGCGGCGGGCCGGGCGAAGCTGCGCCGCCAGATCGTCGATCCGCCGCCCCGCCTCGGCCTGCGCGCTCTCGGCCGCCGCGCTCTCGGGCCAGACCAGCGCTGTCTCGGGCTCGGGCCGGCGGCCAGCGCCGGCCAGGGCGCCGGTGGGGGCGCCGGTGGCCAGCTCGAACTCCAGCTGGCGCGCCTCGGGGCTCGGCGGCCGCAGGCCCAGGACCTCGAGCTCGCGCCCGATCTGGCGCTCGGCCTCGCGGACGCTCGCCTGCAGCCGCCGACGGTCGGGAACCACCGGCCTTATCGTGATCCGACCGATGCCTTCGAGCGTGATCGTCAGGGGCTCGACGATCCGGAGCGAGCGCTGCGGCCGGTCGAGCGGCCGGCCGTCGATCCGCACCCGATCGAGCGCCGCGGGCTCGAGCTCGAGCGCGACCTCGCTCGCCGCCGCCTGGAGCGCCGCCCGGCCGGCGTCACGCTGTCGGATCGCCTGGATCAGACGCTGCAGACCCTGCTGGTGGTGCTGGGCCTGGTCGAGCGTCGCCTGCAGGCGCTCCACCTTGCCCGCCTGCTCGCTCGCCAGAGCCTCGGCGGCGGCGGCCGCCGCGGTCGCATCGGTCGAGGCAACCGTCGCCTCGGCGAGCTCGGCCTCCGCCGCCGCCAGCTCCGCGCTCAGCGCCTGGCGCCGGGTCTGCTCCGCGACCGCCTGGTCCAGCTCGGCGCGTTGGGCCTTGAGGTCGGCGTCCGCTTCCCGGAGCTCGACGTCCTGGACCTTGAGCCGGTCGCGGCGGGTCGCCAGCTCGGCGAGCGCCGCCGCCTCCCCCGGCGCTGTGCTCGGCGCGCAGGCGCTCGTGGTCGGCACGCGCGTCATCGAGGTCGTTGAGGTCCCGCTCGAGCTCCTCGCGCCTGGCCTCGAGCTCCCCGATCTCGATCTCGAGCCCCTCGCGGGCGTCCTCGGTCTTCTTGTAGCGGCCGCGCGGCGTACCCGCCTTGTAGACCAGCTCCTGCAGGGCCTGACCCAGGGCCGCGATCAAGGCGGTGCCGTGATCGCCGGCCAGCAGCTCACCGAGCTCGACATCGAGGGCGGTCTGGAGCGCGCCGTGCGCGCCCGGCGCGATCTCGGGCAGGGCGAAGGACTGGCCCTGGCCGACCCAGAGCAGGCTCCAGACACCATCAACCTCGGCCGTGCCGTGCCGGCCATCGGTCTGACCGCCGGCCAGCAGCCGGTCGAGCGCTTCCTCGGCCGGCTCGTTGTGCAGGCGCCGGCCGTCGGGCAGGGTGAGCTCGGCGCTCGGCCGGCGCAGGAAGCGCTTCTCGATCCGGTAGCGTGCGCCATCGATCTCGAAATCGAGCGCGACCCTCGGGGCTGCGCCCTCGTGGCCGGCCGGCTGCAGGCTCCTGACCGCCTGGGCCTGGGAGCGGTGGCGCTCGAACAGGACTGCCCGGAGTGCTGCGAACAGGGTCGACTTGCCCATCTCGTTGGGGCCGACCACCAGGTTCAGGCCGTCGGCCAGGCCCGCGATCCGGACCGGCCGGTCGAACTTCCGGAACTGCTCGAGCTCGAGGGCGCAAAGCTTCATGGCGCCGCCAGCTTGCGGTGCTCGGCGTAGAGACGGAGCAGGGCCCGGGCCGCGATCTCGCGCGCCGGCTCGTCCGGGTCGTCGGCCATGGCGCGCAGGCGGAGCGCGGCGACCCGCAGGAAACCGCCGGGCGCGATCGCCTCCAGATCCTCGGCCGAAGGACTGAGATAGAGACGGTCGTCATCGACCCGCAGCCAGCAGACGGCGGCTCGGAGTGCGTCCAGGGCGCGTGCCAGGCGTTCGCGGGCGGCGAGCGTGAGCGTGCCTTCGAGCCCGAGATCGAGGAGCAGGCGCGCGGGCTCGGGGTGCAGGGCACGGAGCCGCGCCATGGCCACCTCGATGTCGCCGTCGTCCTGGATCCGCGCTGTCTCCCGGCGCCAGTCGAAGCGGCCGACGGCAAGCGGTGTGACCTCGGGGGGCGTATCGGGCGCCCGAAGATCGACCAGCAGCGCCTGGCCGCCGCCTTCGACGCCGAAATCGTCGACCTCGGGGGTGCCCGGATACCAGCAGCGCGGCCCGATCCGCTTCATCCCGTGCCAGTCGCCGAGCGCCAGATAGCCGAGCCCGGCGCGTTTCGGCCGGGCCGGGTCGATCAGGTTGGGCTGGCTTCGGGGGTCGGAGCCGAAGGCGCTGATCGAGCCGTGGGCGAGCCCGATCCGAAGCGCGCCTGCAGGCGTCGGCGCCTGGTCCATCCAGGCGGTCGGGTCGCCCGACGCGCGCCGCCGGAGCAGCGGTGCCGGCAGCAGCTGTGCCTGGCCGCCCGCCAGCGGGGCCGGCGCCGGCTCGAGGTGGACCCGGACGTTGTCGGGTAGGCCCCGACGCAGCACCCGCTCCCAGGCCCCGCCCGGCTGGTGGGGGTCGTGGTTGCCGGGAATCAGATGCCAGGCCACGTCCGGGAAGGCGCGCATGCGCTCGAGCGGCTGGCCGAGCGTGCGGTCGGCAGCGCTCGCGACGTCGTAGATGTCGCCCGCGACCAGCACGACCGGCACGGTTTCCGCGTGCGCGAGGCGGCCGAGGGTCGAGATCGCCTCCAGGCGGGCAGCCTGCAGCACGCCCGCGGTGGCGTCGTCAACCAGCCGGAAAACCTTGCCGATCTGCCAGTCGGCGGTGTGGATGAAGCGCACGGGCAGGCTCCGGTGCGACATCGGGACGATCGCAAAGTAGCGGTCGCGGCCTGGCTCCCTCAACCCCGGCTCGACGTCGTCACGGCTGACTTGCCCGCGACCGGCGAGCAACGCAAGGGCAAATGTCGCCGGCCGGCAGGTCGGGCTCAGAGCTGGCCGAGAAACGCCCGTACGCCGAGGATGCGTATCCCCTGATACTGGCCCAGCGTCAGGAGATCGGCGTCGCCGATGACGATGCAGTCCGCGCCTGCGGCCAGCGCCGCCGCGAGCACGTGATCGTCGTTCGCGTCCCGACAGACCGGGTCGATCGTCGGAAGCTCGGCGATCACGGGCGCGAGCGATCTCATCGTAGCGCAGAACCCGTCGACCGACCTTCGGCATGTTGGCGGCGAACCTCGTCAACGACCTCCAGGATTTCCTGCTCCTGCACATCGACCGGCTTGGCGGCCTGCTCTGCGGTTGGACGGACCGAATGCTGTAGCTTCCGGATGCGCTGCCAGGCGGCTTCGCGCTCGGCGGCGGCTACCGGCTTCAGCATCACCCCGCCTTCGACCACCAGCGCCTCGAGGTCGTCGCCCACGCGCAGCGCAAGCGCCTCCGGGATCTCGCGCGGCAGGGTGATCTCGCCGCGTTCCCGAATCCTGACCAGGGCCATTGGTATTGTCCTTCGTCACCTGCTTCCGAGCATAATCTAGGCGCTGGAAATTCGCACGCTAAGGCTCGCCGTCAGCTGCGCATGCGGGCGCCGGTCGGATCGTAGAGCGAGGCGGGCACGAGGCGGGCGGGGCGGTCGTCGCCGAGGATCGTGACCTCGAGCGCGGCGTCCGGGGTCGCGTGGGCGGGGTCGAGGTAGGCGAGGGCTATGCTCTTCTCGACGGTATGGCCGTAGCCGCCGGAGGTGACGAAGCCGACCACGTGGCCGTCGGCCAGGACCGGCTCGTCGCCGTAGGCGTCGGCATCGGCGGCATCGACCACGAGCGTCACCAGGCGCCGGCCCGGTCGCTCCTCGCGCTGGCGGAGCGCCGCCGCGCGGCCGACGAAGTCGCCCTTCCCGAAGTCGATGAACCGGTCGAGGCCGGCCTCGAGCGGCGTCTGGTCCGGGGTGTACTCGCGCAGCCAGGCGCCGAAGCTTTTTTCCAGACGCAACGAGTTCAACGCGCGACCGCCGAAATGGGCGAGGCCGAGATCGGCGCCGGCCTCAACCAGAGCATCGTAGAGGGCGAGCTGGTAGGCGGCATCGACGTAGATCTCGAAGCCGAGCTCGCCGGTGAACGAGACCCGCCCGACCAGCGCCGGCACCGTGCCGACGTCGATCGGGCGGATGTGAAAGAACGGAAAGGCCGCGGCGGACAGGTCCTGATCGGTGAGCCGCTGGAGCAGCTCCCGCGAGCGGGGGCCGGCCAGCATGAAGCCCACCCGCTCGGTCGTGATCGGCCGCGCGGCGACGCCCCGGTCCGGCAGGTGGGCCTCGAACCAGCGGACGTGAAAGCGCTCGGCGGCGCCGGAGCCGACGATCATGAAGCGGTCGTCGCCGAGCCTCGAGACCGTGAAGTCGCCCATCAGCCGGCCGTTCGGGCTCAGCATCGGCGCGAGCGTGATTTTTCCCAGGTTCGGCAGGCGGCCGGCGAGCAGGTGGTTCAGCCAGTCTTCGGCGCCGGGGCCGGTGATCTCGTGCTTGCCGTAGTTGGCGATCTCGAGCAGGCCCACGCCGGCGCGCACCGCGCGGCATTCCTCTCCGACCGGCTCATGGGCGTTGGAGCGCCGGAAGGTCGGGGTCTCCTTGGCGTCGGTGCCGGCGGGCGCGAACCAGAGCGCGTGCTCGAGGCCGAAGCTCGCACCGAACACGGCGCGCCTCGCCTTCAGCCGATCATAGACCGGCGTCGTCCGCTGCGGCCGCGCCGCCGGCAGCTCCTCGTTCGGAAACGTTATGGAAAAGCGCCGGCTGTAGTTTTCCCGGACTTTGGCGTTGGTGTAGGCGCGGGTCGCGAACTCGCCAAATCGGGAAACATCCATCGCGAACACGTCCATGCCCGGATCGCCCTCGACGATCCAGTTGGCGAGCGTCAGGCCGACCCCGCCGCCCTGCGAGAACCCGGCCATGACCCCGCAGGCGCAGTAGAAGTTCGAAAGGCCCGGGACCGGCCCGACCAGGGGATTACCGTCGGGGGCGAAGGTGAAGGGGCCGTTGATCACCCGCTTGATGCCGGCCCGCTCGAGCGGCGGAAAGTGGGCAAAAGCGAGCTCGAGCGAGGGCGCGATCCGGTCGAGGTCGGGGGCCAGCAGCTCGTGGCCGAAGTCGGCGGGCGTCGTCTTGGGCGACCAGGGCCGGCAGGCCTTCTCGTAGGTGCCGAGCAGCAGGCCTTTCCCCTCTTGGCGAGTGTAAATTTCAGCCTCGAAGTCGATCGCATGCGGCAGCTCCTCGCTGCGCGCGACGATCTCGGGCAGATCCTCGGTCACGAGATAGTGGTGCTCCATCGCGAGCACCGGCAGCTCAAGGCCGACCAGGCGGCCGACCTCGCGCGCCCACAGGCCGCCGGCGTTCACGACAATCTCGGCTTTGATGCTGCCCTTGGGAGTCACGACCAGCCAGCCCCCGTCCGGGCGGGGGTGCAGCTCGGTCACGGGCGTGAATTGGAAAACCTCAGCGCCGCCCTTCTGGGCGGATTTGGCGTAGGCCTGGGTCACGCCCGAGGGGTCGACGTGGCCCTCGTTGGGATCGAACAGGGCGCCCTTGAAGTGACTGGTCTCGATCAGCGGATGGCGGCGCCTGGCCTCGGCCAGCGAGATGAACTCGCCCTCGAGGCCGAGCAGGCGGCCGCGGGCGTGCGCGGTCTTGAGGAAGTCGAGGCGTTCCTGCGTGCCCGCGAGCATGATGCCGCCGGTCAAATGGATGCCGCAGCTCTGGCCCGAGATCTGCTCGAGCTCGCGGTAGAGGCGGATCGTGTAGTCCTGGAGCTTGGCGACGTTGGGGTCGCTGTTGATCGTGTGCATGCCCCCGGCCGCGTGCCAGGTCGAGCCCGAGGTCAGCTCATCCCGCTCGAGCAGCATGACGTCCCGCCAGCCGAGCTTGGTCAGATGGTAGAGCACGCTGCAGCCGACCACGCCGCCGCCGATCACCACCACCCGCGCCTCTGATCTCATGCCGCCGCCTCCCCGCCGCTCACGGTCACCTCGCCCTTATAGCGCGCGGGCGCGCTGCCAACACCCTTGTCGACCGACGCCGACTTGCCTCCATTCACCACCCGACCCGAAGCCGCTTCAGGCGGCCGAGATCTGGTGCCAGGAGCAGCGGCGCAAGCAGCTGCAGGAGGCCGACGAGCCGAGGCCCTGGTAAACCGCTCCCGGCGGTCGCTCCGCCGCCGGCGATTGCAGTTTACAGCTCACGTTGGCAGCCGCATGCTGCTGCCGTCAGGGCAACCACCGGTGCAACGCCCGGTGGCAAAATCCCAGGGGGCTCGAAAATGACCATCAGGCAAGACGGTGATCCGACGGCGCTGGGAAACGGCAAGGACAGCATGCAGCTCGGCCGGCGTGACGTGGTGAAGGGGGCGGGCGCGCTCGCGCTCAGCGCTGCGGTCGGGTCGGCGACGACCAGCCGGGCGGCCCGTGCCGACGTCCCGGGCAAGGTCGGTCACGTCACCACGAGCGACGGCGTCAGCCTTTATTACCTCGAGGCCGGCGAAGGCAAGCCGATCCTGATGATCCCGGGCTGGTCGCAGAGCGCCGAGCAGTTCAAGTACCAGATCGCCGGCCTCAGCGACCGCTACCGGGTGATCGCGGTCGACATGCGCGGCCACGGCGAGTCGGACAAGCCGGCGTTCGGCTACAAGATCTCGCGGCTCGCCAAGGACGTGCGCGACATGATCCTGGCGCTCGACCTCGACGAGGTGAACATCCTCGGCCACTCCATGGGCTGCTCGGTGATCTGGAACTACTGGGACATGTACGGGCCCGACCGGCTGTCCAAGCTGCTGCTGATCGACCAGATGCCGATGATCACGAGCAACCCCGCCTGGTCGGAGGAGGAGAAGACCAACGCCGGCTCGATCTTCACGCCGGAATCCTTGTACCAGACCTGCAACGACCTCGCCGGCCCGAACGGCGTCGAGACCACCGCGGGTTTCATCGGCAACATGGTCACCAAGAACATCGCCGCGGACGAGAAGGCCTGGATCATCGAGCGCAACCTGCGCATGCCGCGTCAGCACGCGGCGACCCTGCTCTACAACCACAGCACCACCGACTGGCGCGACCTGATCCCGCGCCTGGATGCGCCGACGCTCGTGGTCAGCGGCCGGGTCAGCGTCGTGCCGTGGAAGTCGCAGGTGTGGGTCAGCGAGCAGATCAAGGGCGCCCGCCTCGAGATCTTCGAGGAGGCGGACGGCGGCAACCACTTCATGTTCATCGAGGGCCACGACAAGTTCAACGCCATCATCGCTGACTTCGTCGCCTGACGGCGGCGCCGGCTGCGGCATAGGGGCGGCGATCCCGCCGCCCCATATGCGCGCCTGTCGCCGGTGGACACGCGGTGCTTAAGCTGCCGCCGGTCGGTTCATGTGTGGACGTTGAAGCGAGGTGGCTGGATCGGAGAGGGAGTAGATCGCTTGATGACTCAGGGTCCCTCAGCGGCAACCCGAACGATCCCGATCCGGTCAAGCGCGGGCCGTCGCGCGGTCGACGCGAGCCGCCATGCGGCACCCTTGGCCGATTCCGCTGGCAGGAAATCCGATCCTGGAATGAACTTGCAACCCATCGAGCACGAGATCCTGTCTTTGGCGACGGAGGACTATCAAGCGCTCTGGGAGATTCGCTCCCAGGTCGAGCAGCTCTGGCCCGCGCGTGACCATGACGTCAAAGAGGCGGTGACGCAGGCAGCTCTGAACCTGCTGGAGCGCGGTTGGGTCGAGATCTTCGAGGGCCTGCTCGACGGTCGCGCGAACGCGCTTCCGCAGGATCTAGCCAAGGAGACCCTCCGCAGCGCGACTGCGTGGGAACTGCCGCAAGAAGGCTCACGCGACCTGTGGATCGCTTCGACTGACACCAGCGAACAGGCATACTTCAAGGGCGCGCTCGCCACCACCCCCTCGAGCTGAGCGAAGCCGCGGCTCTGCGCCTAAGGCTGGCGCGGCGCGGCGTTCGGGCTCATATACGGGGCGTCATGGCGTACACGCGACGGTTCGTTCGCTGGCCGGTTTGGCTGCTGCCGTTTCTGGCGCTCGGCGGCCCGACGCCGGCGGTGGCGTCCGAGGATCGGCCGGTCGCCGTGCTCGACATCAAGGGCGCGATCGGGCCGGCGACCAGCGACTACGTCGAGCGCGGGTTCGACAAGGCGCAGGAGCAGGGCGCCACTCTGATCGTGCTGCGCATGGACACGCCGGGCGGGCTGGTCAATTCGATGCGCGACATCATCCAGCGCATCCTCGCCTCGCCGGTGCCGGTGGTGGGCTTCGTCGCCCCGGGCGGGGCGCATGCCGCGAGCGCCGGGACCTACATCCTCTATGCCTGCCACGTCGCGGCGATGGCGCCGGCGACCAACATCGGGGCCGCGACCCCGATCCAGCTCGGTGGCGGTTTTCCGGGTCAGCCGCAGCCGAGCGAGCCGGCCGATCAGAAGGACGATGGCGATAGGCTCCGGTCAGGCCGGAAAAAAACCGCAAAAAAAGGCCGGGATGGAGGACAAGATCCTCAACGACTCGATCGCCTACATCCGCTCGCTCGCTCAGCTGCGCGGGCGCAACGTCGAGTGGGCGGAGCAGGCGGTGCGCGAGGCGGCGACCCTGTCGGCGACCGACGCCCTCGACAAGCACGTGATCGACCTGATCGCCCCCAACCTCGACGACCTGCTTGCCAGGCTCGACGGCCGGCAGGTCGAGATCGGCGGCGCCGAGCGGACCCTCGAGACCCAGGGGCGGACGGTCCTGACCCTCGAGCCCGACTGGCGGACCGAGCTGCTCGGCATCATCACCAACCCCAACGTCGCCTACATCTTGATGTTGGTCGGGATCTACGGCATCATCTTCGAGTTCTACAACCCGGGCCTGTACCTGCCAGGAGTCGCGGGCGCGATCAGCCTGCTGCTGGCGCTCTACGCCTTCCAGGTGCTGCCGGTGAGCTACGCCGGCCTCGCCCTGATCGCGATCGGCCTCGCGATGATGGTCGCCGAGATGGTGGTCCCGAGCTTCGGCGCGCTCGGCATCGGCGGCATCGTCGCCTTCGTGGTCGGCTCGGTCATGCTGATCGACACCGAGGCGCCGGGCTTCGGGGTCTCCTGGCAGCTGATCGGCGGGCTCGCGCTGGCCGCGGCGGCGCTGCTGATGCTGATGATGACCATGATGGCGCGCAGTCACGCCCGACCCGTGGCGACCGGTCAGGAGGACATGGTCGGCAGCCCGGGCCGGGTGCTCGACTGGGACGGCCGGGACGGTCGGGTGCGCGTCCACGGCGAGGTCTGGCGGGCCCGGGGCCCGGCCGGCCTCGCCCCCGACCAGGTGGTCCGGATCAAGGCGATCCACGGCCTGACCGTGGACGTCGCACCCGAAGCGTAACGGAGATCACGGCATGCCGGTGCTGCTCGACAACGCTGTCTTCATCGTCCCGATCGCCCTGGTGCTGCTGCTCGTGTTCGCCTCGATGCGGATCATGCGCGAGTACGAGCGCGCGGTCGTCTTCCAGCTCGGCCGCTTCTGGAAGGTCAAGGGGCCGGGGATGATCCTGGTGATCCCGGTGATCCAGCAGGCGGTCAAGGTCGATCTGCGGATCCGGGTCCACGACATCCCGAGCCAGGACATCATCTCGCGCGACAACGTGCTCGTGAAGGTCAACGCGGTGGTCTACTACCGGGTCATGGATGCGCGCAACGCGGTCATCCAGGTCGAGGACTTCAATAACGCGACCAGCCAGCTCGCCCAGACCACGCTGCGCTCGGTGCTCGGCCAGCATGAGCTCGACGAGATGCTGGCCGAGCGCGAGAAGCTGAACACCGACCTGCAGCGGATCCTCGACGAGCACACCGAGAGCTGGGGGATCAAGGTCAGCAACGTCGAGCTCAAGCACGTCGACATCGACGAGAGCATGATCCGGGTGATCGCCCGCCAGGCCGAGGCCGAGCGCATCCGGCGCGCCAAGATCATCGAGTCCGAGGGCGAGTTCCAGGCGGCGCAGAAGTTCCTCGACGCCGCGACCATCCTCGCGACCCGCCCCGAGGCGATGCAGCTGCGCTATCTCTCGACCCTGATGACGATCGCCAACGAGCGCAGCTCGACCATCGTCTTCCCGTTCCCGACCGACATCGTGCAGATGCTCGCCCGCAAGCCGTCCGGCGGCGACGGAGCGGACTGATCGAGCCGGCTAATAGGTCGGCAGGACGATCTGCTGGCGCAGCAGGCCGGTGCCGGCGCTGACGAACAGCCGGACCGGTCGGCCGTAGCGGTTGCGGGCGTCGATCTGGTAGTTGGCGCCGTCCAGGAACACGGTCGTGAAGCCGTCGTAGTCGAGATATCGGAGACGCTGCAGGACGACGGCGATCGGCAAGGGGTGGGCGAGAACGACCCGCTCGCGATGACGATGGTAGGACGGCAGGCAGTAGGGCGGCGGGCAGTCCTCGGGCCCCAGGTGATAGTGCCAGGGCGTCTCGCCCGTCCAATCGTGCCACTGGCGGAGCACGACGACGCCCTGGCCATCCGCCGGCACAGCGGCCGTGGCGACGGGTCGCTCGGCCAACGCCTCGGCATGAGGCAGGTCGCACCAGCCGCCCGAGCATGACCCATCGGCCTTGGCCGGTAGAGCCGCCAGGGTCGCCGCGGTGAGCAAGGCGAAGATGAGGGCCCCGATCCGCATCGCACAATCTCCCTTTCCGGGTTATTATATACAATTTTAGGAAGATTGTGCAGATTAGCTCGCGGCGCCGACCTTGGCCCGGCCCGCCATGACCAGCAGCCTCGGACAGATCAAAGGTTCGTGAACGCCGATGCCGCCGGCATCGACGTGGGATGGCGCCGCGGCGGTCGCGTCGGGCCGGCTAACGATGGCCTTGGTAGAGGCCCTCGAACAGCTCGCAGTGGGTGCGGTAGATGACCTGCCGCTTGAGCTTCAGCGTCGGGGTCATCATGCCGTTCTCGATGCCGAACGGCTCGGGCATGAGCTTGAAGTAGCGCACCCGCTCGAGCACCGAGAGGCTCTGATTGGCGCGTTTGACCGCCGCGCCGATGGCCTGCTGGAAGCCCTCGTCCCCGGCGAGGGTGGCGAGGTCGGACGCCAGCCGGTGGTCGCGCGCGTAGCTCCTGGCGAAGTCCGCATCCGGAACCAGAAGCGCCACCAGATGCGGCCGCCGGTCGCCGTAGACGATCGCCTGGCCGATCTCCGGCTCGAGCAAAAGGACGCCCTCGACCCGCTGCGGCGAGAGGTTGTCGCCGCCCGAGTTGACGATGATGTCCTTCTTGCGGTCGGTGATCTGGATGAAGCCGTCCTCGTCGAGCAGCCCGACGTCGCCGGTGTGCAGCCAGCCGTCCCGGAGAGTGTCGGCGGTCGCGGCCTCGTCCCGCCAGTAGCCCTGCATGACCGAGGCGCCGCGCACCAGGATCTCGCCGTCGGCTGCGATCTCGACCTCGATCCCCGGGAGCGGCGGCCCGACCGTGTGCAGCTTGATCTTGCGCGGCGTGTTGACGCTCACCACCGGCGAGCATTCGGTCTGGCCGTAGCCCTGGAACACCGGCAGGCCGAGGGCGGTGAAGAACAGCCCGACCTCGAAGTTCAGCGGCGCGCCGCCCGAGACCAGGGCCTTGATCCGGCCGCCGAAGCGCGCCCGGACCTGTTCGCGCACCAGCCGGTCGAGCAGGCGATCGATCAGGCGTTCGCCGAGCTTGAGCGCGCCCGGGGTCCGATAGGCCTTGCAACCGAGCTCGACCGCTTTTTGGAAGAGCTTGGGCTTCAGCCCCTTCTGGCGGGTGATCGCGTTCAGGATGCGCTGGCGCATGATCTCGTAGAGCCGCGGCACGCAGGTCATGATGGTCGGGCGCGCCTCGAGCAGGTTGGTGGTCAGCGTCTCGAGCCCGTCGGCATAGTAGATCTGGGCGCCGACCGCGATCGGCAGGAACTGGCCGGCGGTGTGCTCGTAGGCGTGCGAGAGCGGCAGGAAGGACAGAAAGACCTCGTGCTCGTCGAGGCCGAGCATGGCGAGCGCCGCCGATGCGCCGGCGACGTTGGCGAGCACGTTGCCGTGGCTGAGCATGACCCCCTTGGGCTTGCCGCCGGTGCCCGAGGTGTAGATGAAGCAGGCGGTGTCCTCGGCGCTGAGGCAGCTTGCCGGATCGGCGCCCGGGTCGGGCAGCTGCTCGGCCGCGGCCAGCGCCTCCTGCCAGGCCAGCACCGGCAGGTTGAGCTCGCCCGCGGCCTCGAGCGGCTCGATGCTGATGACCAGGCGGACGGCCGGCGCCTCGGCGATCGCCGGCAGCAGCTGCCCGGCCAGACGGTCGCTCGAGACCACGACCGCGGCAGCACCACTATGCTCGAGCAGATAGGCATGGTCGCGGGCGGTGTTGGTGGTGTAGGCCGGGACCGTGATCGCGCCCGCGGTCATGATCGCGAGGTCGGCGATCAGCCATTCGGGTCGGTTGTCGGCGACCAGCAGCACCCGGTCGCCGGGCGCCACGCCCTTGGCCCGCAGCACACGGGCGAGGAGGCGCGCCTCGTGCGCCGCCCGTTGCCAGGACCATGGCCGGTAGACCCCCTCGCGCTTCAGCCAGAGAAAGGGTTGCTCGCCGCGCCCCCTGGCCGTCCGCTCGAACAGTTCGACCAGGTTCGAACCCAGATCCGGGGCCGACATGCCATCTCCCGGCCATTGCCCGCTCCGACGCGGACGGTCGCCTTGCCCGAGGTCGGCCGGATCAGCCCGGCCCAGGCCAATTCCACGGTCGCGAACAGATAATGGGATTTGCCTGGATTGACCAGGGGCGGTGCATATATCTCCAGGGGTCCGGAACGGGAGCATGTGGATGATCCAGCCTTGTCACCAGGCCGCGCCGGCGTCGGCGGCGGCGTCGGTCGCTATGCTGCCGGAATGGGACTTAAGCGATCTCTACGCGGCGCCCGATGCGCCCGAGGTCGACGCCGATCTGCGCGCCGGGCTCGCGGCCGCGAGCGCGCTCGAGGCGGAGTTCAAGGGTAGGCTCGGCGAGCTCGATGGCAAGGCGCTGGCGGCGCTGATCGAGCGCTACGAGCGGCTCGAGGAGCAGCTCGGCCGGGTCGCGAGCTTCGCGCAGCTGCTGCACGCCGCCAAGGCCGACGACCCGGAAATCGGCCGCTTCTTCCAGACCGTGCAGGAGCGGGTCAACGAGGCCGCGACCAAGCTCCTGTTCGTCACCCTTGAGCTCAACCGGATCGAGGACGACGTGCTCGCCGCCAAGGTCGGGCAGTCCCCGGAGCTCGCCCACTACCGGCCGTGGCTGCGGGACGTGCGCAGCTTTCGCCCGCATCAGCTCGACGACGAGATCGAGCGCGTCCTGCACGAGAAATCGATCACCGGCCGGAGCGCCTGGGTCCGCCTGTTCGACGAGACCATGGCGGGCTTGCGCTTCCCGCTCGACGACCGGGAGCTGACCAGCGCCGAGATCTTCGATCTGTTCTCCGACAAGGACCGGACCCGGCGCCAGGCGGCCGCGGCGTCGATCGCCGGCGTGCTCGAGGGCCGCACGCGTCTGTTCGCTCTGATCACCAACACGCTCGCCAAGGACAAGCAGATCGAGGACGGCTGGCGCCACTTCGCGCGGCCGATCTCGAGCCGCAACCTCGCCAATCAGGTCGAGGACGAGGTCGTGGACGCGTTGATCAGCGCGGTCCGGGACGCCTGGCCGCGCCTGTCGCATCGCTACTACGCCATCAAGGCGCGCTGGATGGGCCTGGAGAAGCTCGAATACTGGGATCGCAACGCGCCTTTGCCCGAGGACAGCGATCGCCGGATCGACTGGGCGGACGCCAAAGTGGTCGTGCTCGACGCCTACCGCGGCTTCGCGCCGCCGCTCGCTCAGATCCTCGAGCGCTTCTTCGCCGGCCGCTGGATCGATGCCGCGCTGCGGCCGGGCAAGGATGCGGGCGCCTTCTGCCATCCGACCGTGCCGAGCGTCCATCCCTACGTGCTGATGAACTTCCAGGGCCGCGCCCGGGACGTGATGACGCTCGCCCACGAGCTCGGCCACGGCGTCCACCAGGTGCTGGCGGCGAGGCAGGGGCCGCTGATGGCCGGGACGCCGCTCACGCTTGCCGAGACCGCCTCGGTGTTCGGTGAGCAGCTGACCTTCCGCGCCCTGCTCGCGGCCGAGGCCGACCCGGTCCAGCGCCGCATCCTGCTCGCCGGCAAGGTCGAGGATGCGCTCAACACCGTGGTCCGGCAGGTCGCCTTCGTCGAGTTCGAGCGCCGGGTCCACGACGCCCGCAAGAGCGCCGAGCTGACCGCCGACGAGCTCGGCCGGATCTGGCTCGAGATTCAGACCGAGAGCCTGGGCCCGGCGTTCCGCTTCGAAGACTCCTACCGGGTCTACTGGAGCTATATTCCCCACTTCATCCATGTGCCGTTCTACGTCTACGCCTACGCGTTCGGCGACTGCCTGGTGAACTCGCTGTACGCGGTCTATGAGGCTGAACCGGAAGGGTTTCAGGAACGTTATCTCGAGCTGCTGCGGGCCGGCGGCACGCTGCGCCACCAGGAGCTGCTGGCGCCCTTCGGGCTCGACGCCTCGGACCCCGGCTTCTGGGCCAAAGGCCTCGGCATGATCGAGGGCCTGATCGACCAGCTCGAGCGCGCGATGGCGACCTGACGCATGAGTGACGGCCGCAGCGGGGCCGACGGCCGGAGCGGCCCGTCCGAGAACACGCTCTCGGGGCGGGTCCGCCGCTATGCCCAGGTGTCGGGCGCGATGGGCGGGCTGGCGGCGCGCATCGCCGGCGCCCGCTTTCTCGGCATCCGGATCGACCGCGCGGCGCACGCCGAGGAGCTGAGGGCGGCGCTCGGCGGCCTCAAGGGCCCGCTGATGAAGGTCGCGCAGCTGCTCGCGACCATCCCGGAGGCGCTGCCCAAGGAATACGCGGCCGAGCTCGGCCAGCTGCAGAGCCAGGCGCCGCCGATGGGCCGGCCGTTCGTCCGCCGGCGCATGACCGCCGAGCTCGGCCCCGGCTGGCAGGACCGGTTCCCGGAGTTCGAGCTCGACGCCGCGGCCGCGGCCTCGCTCGGCCAGGTGCACCGGGCGATCGCCAGGGACGGTCGCGAGCTCGCCTGCAAGCTGCAGTACCCGGGCATCGCGAGCGCGGTCGAGGCCGATCTCGCCCAGCTGCGCATCGTGTTCGGCATCTACCGGCGCTACGACGGCTCGATCAATCCCGAGCAGATCTACGAGGAGCTGGCGGAGCGCCTGCGCGAGGAGCTGGATTACCGGCGCGAGGCGAAGCACATGGCGCTCTACCGCCACATGCTCCGTGACGAGCCGGGCGTGCACGTGCCAGACGTGCTGCCGGAGCTCTCGACCGGCCGCCTTTTGGCCATGACCTGGCTCGAGGGCCGGCCGCTGCTCGAGCTGGTAAACGCGCCCCAGGACGTGCGCAACCGGCTCGCCCACAACATGTTCCGCGCCTGGTACGTGCCCTTCTACGACTACGCCGTGATCCACGGCGACCCGCATCTCGGCAACTACAGCGCAAGGCCGGACCAGACCATCAACCTGATCGACTTCGGCTGCATCCGGGTGTTCAAGCCCGCGCTGGTCCAGGGCGTGATCGACCTCTACTGGGCGCTGGTCCGGGGCGACCGCGATCTCGCGGTGCACGCCTACCAGACCTGGGGTTTTTCCGACTTGAGGAAGGACGTGATCGACACGTTGAACCTCTGGGCCGCGTTCGTCTACGCGCCGCTGATGGAGGACCGGCCGCGGCTGATCGAGGAGACCAACTCCGGCGCCTACGGCCGCACGGTCGCCTTCAACGTGCAAAAGCGCCTGCGCGAGATCGGCGGCGTCACCCCGCCGCGCGAGTTCGTGCTGATGGACCGGGCCGCGATCGGCCTCGGCTCGGTGTTCATGCACCTCCAGGCCGAGGTCAACTGGCATCAGCTGTTCATGGGCCTGATCCAGGACTTCGACGTCGCCGCGCTCGAGCGCCGCCAGACCAAAGCCCTCCAGGCCCAAGACCTGCCGCTGCCGAGCTGAAGCCTACCTTCGGTGGCGCCAACATATTGTCAAATCATCATCCAATCCGCGAGCCGGAGTCCAAATATAGCCAAACGATCTTATGGCCTTGATGCACCATCATTAACTCACAAGTGACGCATCTAACATTAAGACGTGGCGCATATGTGGCGCATCGAGGACTTGAGATGCGCCAGATCTGTGCCCTGACGCCGAAGTCACCGCGGCAAGGCGACCGTCCATCAATCCAGTTGATCCAAAATCACTGGAGCATCATTGATGCCGCGAGCCCCGAGGTCGACCGCTTCCCAGGGTTTTCGGAGGTGAGGACGGTTGATTTTGGATCATTGCGATCTGGAGAACTCCATTGACAGGGGGGTCTTGCGGCGGGCGACGGCATGCGCCAGATCCGTGCTATGACGAGCCCGTCCGGGCGAGTGGCGCACGGATGGATCGCCCGCCATCTCGGCACCCGCGCCCGGTTGTCGGTGAACCTGCAGACCCGCTACGATCTCGCGCTCGCCGAGCGCGACCACAGCGCCCGCGTCGCCGCCGAGTGTCGACCGCGCCGCCTGAAGAATTCCAGACCCCCGTTTCACGCGCCGCCCGAGGTGCTCGCTCAGAGCCCCGAGTCGCGCCGCGGTATCCCGGCGGCGGACTGCGAGCCGGGCGGGAGCGTCTATGAGGTCCGGCGCTTGCAGGGCGGGCGGATCGAGTTGCGGGAAGCGCGGTGACCACGCCGCCTCCAAGGTTGGCCGCGGCCGCTACGGGGTGCGCCAAACAGACGCAACGCCACTTGTCAGAAAGGATTGCGAGGGTATGCTTACCCTACGATCCCGATCGGGGAGAGACAAACATGGCCGAACGGAAGTCAGCCCTCAAGCGCGCCCCTGAGCGTCCCAACCTCCAGAGGCTCCTGGAGCACGCCAAAACGGTCGTGGTGACAGACGACCTGCTCCAGGAACAGCGGGCGAGCTTCGTCTACGGCAACGCGCCACAGGGCTCGCGGATCACGAAGGAGTCCGCGCGGAAGGCCGCCAGGAGCATCCGCATCACACCCGCCCATGCGTAGTCGCAAGCAGGTCCAGCCTTAGGTTGGACCTGCGATGTTCATCCTTAAAGAAGAGGACAAGGACCTTTACGACCGGATCGAGGAGCAGAACCTCAACCGGCAATACGAGCTGCTCACCAACTGCATCGAGATCGGCCTCATGAAGGGGCCGGTGACGTTCGACAAATATCTCCTCTGGGCGCTGAACCACGTCGCTGTAGCAAACATCTCTCAATTCGGCGGCCGGTTCCGCAAGGAACCGATCTACGTCGGAAACCACAAGCCGCCCCACTTCAACGAGGTGGAGGACTGGATGGACCGCTTCATCTCGACGGTCCAGGAGAACTGGTATGTCTGGAGCGCTACGGAATTGGCCGCCTATGGGCTCTGGCGACTGAACTGGATCCATCCCTTCATCGAAGGCAACGGGCGGACGGCACGCGCGGCCTCTTATTACCTGCTGTGCGTCCGTTCGGGCGCGCTCCTCTATGGAAGAAAGATCGTCCCCGAGCGGATCAGAGAGGACAGGAAGGGATACGAGGAGGCCCTCATAGCCGCGGACCGGGCCTGGGACGATGGCCACCTCGATTTCAGTGTCATGGAAGAGTACCTCGCGGCCCTGCTTGAGGCTCAGTTGCAGGACGACGGCCTGCCTTATCAGGGGGCATCCTCGGTCTGAGACGAGACCCTGCCAGACCTTCCGCGGCGCGGAGCTTCGCCCCAGAGCCTCACCTCCCCCTGCGTACCCTCAGCCGACCGGCCGCATCCTGCCGCGATGATTGGATGTCAGCAACATCGCCGCATCGCGCCGCGAGGCACTCAGGGCCGGGGTTGTGGGGACACGATACGCGATTAGCCGCGTAACGGGAAAAGGGAGTAACGCAAAAACGGGGGCTGGACCTTTCGCGACCTGACCTCGTCCACTCCGGGCACGCCGCTGGAGCCGGCGGTTCGCTCAGATGCATACTGTGGCTTCAGGGTCAGGTCTTGGGGCTTCAGGGTCAGGTCTCGCAGTCACGCATTTGTGGGCGGCTTTGCGGCGAGGAATCACGCCGATTGCAGGACACGCACCTCGAGGCGCTTGCCGAGGGCGGTCAGCGCGCGGCCGATCTGGTCGAGGTGCGAGCGGTGGTCGAGGTCGAGAAGACGGCCGACGGCGTTCTCCTCCAGGCCGAGGCGGCGGGCGAGCTCGGTGCGGGTAATGCTTTGCGCGCGCATGGCCTCGTACAGCGCGAGCTTGGCCGCGACCAGCGGCGGCAAGATGGCGACCGGTCGGCCGCGCGCCGGGCTCGGGCGGGCGATTTTCCGCGCCAGCTTGACGTAGCCGCCGAGCGCCGAGATCAGGCAGTCGAGGGCCTGCTCGCCGGCGGCCGCTTCGTTCGCGCCCGAGGTGTGGGCCTCGGGAATGTCGACGAACTGCACCAGCACGCCGCCGGACTGTTCAGGCTCGAACGTATAGGGAAAAGCATGATGGGAAAAGGTGTCAGGAACGTGTCAGGAACCAATAGCCTGCTCCATGTGGCGGATCGCCTTCAGCGCTCGATCGCCAGAAGGTCCTCGATGGCGACGCGCAGGGTCTTGGCCAGCGCGGCCAGCGCCCGCGTCGAGCCTGGCTTCTTGCCGGCCTCGATCTCCGACAGGTAGCTCGGGGCGATGCCGGCGCTCTTGGCCAGGGCGCCGAGGGTGAGCCCACGATACTCGCGCCAGGCCCGGACCGGATGCTGGCCCGCGAAGATCCGGTCGGCGAGGTCGATCGGGACGTACTCCGCCTCGCCGGCGGCTTCGCGGGCGTGCAGGTCGGCGAGCGCCCGGGCGTCGCGCGCGTCTTCGACCGCTGCCATCAGGGCGTCGTAGGTGGCGCGGCGCAGCACCACGATCTCGTCGGTCAGGGCCAGCGGCTCCGCGATGGTCATCGGTAGACGCTCCCCCGGGTGTCGATGATCTGAACCTGCATCTCCTGCGCCTCGCGGTCGATGCGATAGATCGCCCGCCACTGGCCGTGCCTGAGCCGGAAGCTGTCCGGCCCGCCCTCTTTGTAGCGCTCGACGTTGGCGTGTCTGGCGAAGGGATCGGCTGCGATCTCATCGAGCCGACGGCGCACAGTCTCTCGGGTCGGCTTGGGCAGGCTGTTGAGCCGACGCATCGCCGCCTTCTCGATCACGAGGCGCATGATGTGGTTGTATATCGCTATTGGATAACAAACTCAATCTGGAAAGAGCGAACCGCCTTTCTTCGCCGCCGCGTCCAGTGGTATGGCTCGAGGCTGATCCGGGGTTCCGGGCCGAGGTGGCGCGCTGGTCGAGGCGATCCCGGCGGAGCAGCGTGCGGCGATCCAGCAGATCGCCAACGTCACCGGCGATCGGAACGTCACGGTGCAGAGCGCCGGCGGGGGGAACCGGATCCATATGCTCGCGCGCGTCATCGCGGCGCCGCTGTCGAGCCAGAGCAGCGCGTGGGTGTCGAGCAAGAGCATCAGCGGTGCAGGATGCCGTCCGCCGCGTCGAGCACCTCATCGAGCACCGGCCCGGTCAGGTCGACCCCGGGGCATGACCTCGACCGAGCCGCGATGTGCGCCCCAGAGCGTCGGCAGCGTGGTGCGCGCCGGCGTCAGCTCGGCCACCGGCCGGCCGCGCCGCGTGACCAGCACGCGCCCGATCCGGCGCGCCTCGAGGTCCTTGAAGATCGCCAGGCAGCGCGCCTTGAACTCGGTAGCGCTGACGCGCAGAACGTCATCCATCAGATCGCCGGCCAAACGGTCAGTTACTCCTGACCGTGTGGCCCGAGGCGATCTCCCCGTCAAGCGGCTTGCCACCGCCAGAAGGGAACGGATGACCGGCAGATAGACGCCGATGCCAGCCTGCCGTCACCGGGCTGATCGCCGACCGTCAGCCTAAGCGGGCGGGCGGCCAGCGGGGCCCGCTACTGCGCCACGGTCGGCTGTGGCGCGGTCTGCGCGGCTTCCTTGAGCGGCGGCAGCGTGAGCGTGCGCAGGCCTTCGGCGCAGGCGGCGGCGTCCTTGCGGTCGGCAGCACTGGCGCCCGGCATGACCGCCCAGCCGCCGTCCTCGACGAACTTGCCCCGTTGATAGGAGCTGGTCATGTCGTTGAGCGTCGCGAGCTGGGCGCGCGCGTCCGGAGCGGCGGCGAAGTTGTTGCTGCAGACCGCCGCGGCGAGCTCCTGATGCGCCTGCTGGGCGGCCTGCTCGGCCATCGCCCGGGCGCTGCCGCCCGTGACCCAACCGCCCCAGGAAAAACCGATGATCATGGCCGCGGCGGCACCGACGACCACGCCCCAGACCACGGTGCTCTTGGACGGCTGAAGTCGATCCCAGCGTTGCGCCAAATTCTGCTTGTCTGCCATTTGGAACCTCCCTGGTTGGGCGGCCTCGGGTTGAGGCGGCTTGTTGGCAAGGCTCATCAATAAGGTGGCGTGCGGGCGCGCTTTGGCAAGCGACAATTAGAAATATAAAACAGTTGACTTCCTGATTTGTTCCATCGCGCTCGCAATTTTTTCGAGGAAGGCGACCGGCAGGCGGCCTTCAACGGCACAATTTTTGGTCGCGACTGTTGGCGCAAGCGACGCGGAATGTCCGCAAGCGCTCGTCCGTCAGCCGGCGGCGGTGGGCGCGCCGCCAGTGGCCGCCGTGGCGATCGAGAACCTGCTGAAGCGGCTAGCTGTCAGGATCGGGCGCTGATGGCCAACCCTGCCAGCGGTGCTGCGCCCCTCATGTGCGACATGCAGCATCGCTTCCGCAATATTCAGCCCTGCTTCGACATCCAGAATCCATTCTGCGATCGCTGGACGCCCGCGCTCGGCGGCGCGGTCATGGAGCAGCCAGAGCCGGGACAGGTACATCTCCCGCCTGGCAATACTTTCCTCGATGACCGCCACATATTGGTCGTCGGTCATGACGGTGCCCTCGGCGTTTAGAACGCCAGGTTGCACCATAGCATATCCAACGATCGGATCGCACTGGTTATGTTCGGGCAGGGCCAAGGTCGCCAATGCCGGCACCCGGCGCTCGCCTGTCCGGGATCGCGCGGGTCATCGACGAGGCCTTGCCGAGGGCCAGCCGGGGCGCCGGCCTACAGCCGTTCGCCGCCCTGGAGCGGCGAGAAGCGGACCGGCATGATCCGCTGCTCGTGCACCTTGCCGTCCCGGTCCTTGGTCACCAGGGTCAGGTATTGGACGCCCTGCTCCGGGCCGACCGGGATCACCATCCGGCCGCCGCGCTTCAGCTGCTGCAGCAGCGGCGGCGGCACGTGATCGATCGCCTCCTTGATCACCATGGCATCGAACGGCGCCTTGGCCGGCCAGCCATAGTAGCCGTCGGACGCCTGCACGAAGACGTTGT
This sequence comes from uncultured Alphaproteobacteria bacterium, assembly GCA_963757395.1. Lineage (GTDB taxonomy): Bacteria > Pseudomonadota > Alphaproteobacteria > Geminicoccales > Geminicoccaceae > DATAOG01. The sequence goes on along the minus strand of CAVWRK010000009.1, from coordinate 175,154 downwards.
CGTAGCCCTGGTCCTTGAGGACGCGCGCGGCCTGGTCGGCGAGCGGCTCGACCACCTCGACGCTGTACACCTTGGCCGCGAGCAGCGAGAGCACCGCGGCGTGATAGCCGGCCCCGGTGCCGGTCTCGAACACCACGTCGCCGGGCTGGAGCGCTACCAGATGGGTCATCAGCGCGACCAGGAGCGGCGCCGCCAGGTTCTGCTCGTGGCCGAGCGGCAACGGATGCGGCTCGTAGGCATAGGGCCGCAAGGCCTCCGGCACGAAGGCCTCGCGCGGCACCTGGCGGAGTGCCGCCAGCACCCGCGGATCGAGCTCCGCGACCCCGGTCTGGCTGCTGATCATCAGGGTCTCGAGCTGGACCAGGCGGACCATCTCGTCGCGCTGCTCGGCAAGGTCGGCCGCCCGCGCCGGCACCAGCCAGAGGCCGAGCCCCAGGCCGAGCGACCCCAGCATCAGAACCAGACCGCGTGCCCGAACGCTCATGGCGATCCTCGCTCCCGACGCTGCGCCGCCACCCCGGCGGCCGATCGAGATTAACCACTCCGTCCCGGATCCGGCCAGAGGCAAGCTCGCGCTCGGGCCGCGTTCTGCGGCCCTAGGCGTATCCCGGTAGGCCGGCCGCGGTCAGCCCGGGGTGATCTTGGTGCCGACGCCCGCTTCGGTGAAGGTCTCGAGCAGCAGGACGTGGGGCACCCGGCCGTCCAGGATGTGGACGGCGCCGACGCCGCCGTCGAAGGCCGCGAGCGCGGTCTCGAGCTTGGGGATCATGCCGCCGCTGGCGGTGCCGTCGGCGATCAGCGCGCGCGCCCGGCTGGCGGTGAGCTCGGAGATCAGGCGGCCGTCGCCATCGAGCACGCCCGCGACGTCGGTCAGCAGCACCAGCTTGCGCGCGTGCAGCGCCGCCGCGATCGCGCCCGCCGCGGTGTCGGCGTTGATGTTGTAGGTGTGACCGTCGGCGCCGAGCCCGATCGGGGCGATCACCGGCATGATCTCGGTCTTGGCGAACACCTCGAGCACCTCGGTGCGGATCCGGACCGGCTCGCCGACGAAGCCGAGGTCCAGCACCTGCTCGATGTTGCTGCTCGGATCGCGCCGGGTGCGGGTCAGCTTGGCGGCCTCGATCAGCTGCGCGTCCTTGCCCGAGAGGCCGACCGCGCGGCCGCCGGCGGCGTGGATCGCCGCCACGATCTGCTTGTTGATGTTGCCGGCGAGCACCATCTCGACGATCTCGACGGTGGCACCATCGGTCACCCTGAGGCCCTCGACGAACTCGCTCTTGATCTTGAGGCGATCCAGCATCGCCTTGATCTGCGGCCCGCCGCCGTGGACCACGACCGGGTTGATGCCGACCTGCTTGAGCAGCACGACGTCGCGCGCGAAGCCTTCGGCAAGCGCTGCGGAGCCCATGGCGTGGCCGCCGTACTTGACCACGAAGGTCGTGCCGGCGAAGCGCCGCATGTAGGGCAGCGCCTCGATCAGCGTCGAGGCGATCTGAGGCTGCGCCTGGTCGGTCATGCCGGCGTCCCGGCTGGCTGCCGGGCGAGTGCCGCGAGCGTCGCGCGCAACCGGTCGATGCCGGCGCCGGTGCGCGCGCTGGTCGCGATCAGCTCCGGATGGGCGCCGGGCTTGCGCCGAAGGTCGGCGCCAAGCGTCGCGAGCAGGTCGGGCAGCTCGCCCGCCCGGATCTGGTCGACCTTGGTCAGCACGACCTGCCAGGCGACCGCGGCCTCGCCGAGCAGCGCCATGAATGCCCGGTCGACGTCCTTGAAGCCGTGGCGGGCGTCGATCAGCACGCAGGTGCGCAACAGGACGTTGCGTCCGCGTAGATAGCGCCGGACCAGCGCCTGCCAGTCCGCCACCGCCCCCTTGGGCGCCTGCGCGTAGCCGTAGCCGGGCAGATCGACCAGCATCAGCCGGCCGCCGAGGTCGAACAGGTTGATCTGCTGGGTGCGGCCCGGGGTCTGCGAGATCCGGGCGAGCTGCCGGCGGCTGGTCAAGGCGTTGATCAGGCTCGACTTGCCGACGTTGGAGCGGCCGCCGAAGGCGACCTCGGGCAGGTCCGCCCCCGGCAGCCGCGCGAGGTCGGCGACCCCGGCAACAAACTCGCAGGGCTTCGCGAACAGCCGCCGCCCGGCCTCGAGCGCCTGGTCGTCGTCCTGCCGCTCGAGCGCGGTCGCGGGCCGGTCCGCCATGGCGTCAGGCGGACACGCCCATCCGCCGCATGATCACCCACTGCTGGGCGATCGAGAGCGTGTTGTTCCAGGTCCAGTAGATCACCAGCCCGGCCGGGAAGGTCGCGAACAGGAACGTGAACATGACCGGCAGGAACATCATCACCTTGGCCTGCATCGGGTCGGCCGGCTGCGGGTTCAGCTTCTGCTGCAAGAGCATGGTCACGCCCATGATCAGCGGCCAGAGCCCGATCATGAACATCGCCGGCGGCGTCCAGGGGATCAGGCCGAACAGGTTGAACACCGTGGTCGGGTCGGGCGCCGACAGGTCGTGGATCCAGCCGAAGAACGGCGCGTGCCGCATCTCGATCGACACGAACAGCACCTTGTACAGCGAGAAGAACACCGGAATCTGCACGATGATCGGCAGGCAACCCGACATCGGGTTGACCTTCTGCGTCTTGTACAGGTTCATCAGCTCCTGGTTCATCCGCGCCTTGTCGTCGCCGTAGAGCTCGCGCAGGCGCATCATCTCGGGCTGCAGCTTCTTCATCTTGCTCATCGAAGTGTAGGACTTGTTGGCGAGCGGGAAGAACAGCAGCTTGACCAGAAGCGTCAGGAGCAGAATCGCCACCCCGTAGTTGCCGACGACGCCGTAGAAGAAGTGGAGGACGTGGAACAGCGGCTTGGTCAGGAAGTAGAACCAGCCGAAATCGACCGCGCGGTCGAACAACGGGATGCCGAAGGCGGCGCCGTAGCGGTCGAGCAGCTTGACCTCCTTGGCGCCGGCGAACAGGCGCTCGGTGATCTCGATGCTCTGACCGGGGGCGACGGTCATGGCCGGGCGCAGGTAGTCGACCTGATAGTGGTCCTGGTCGTCCGCCTTGATGTGGCGGAAGGTGGCGGTGATGTCGCTGGTCTGATCGGGGATCAACGCGGTCAGCCAGTATTTGTCGGTGATGCCGAGCCAGCCGCCCTGGCTGGGCAGCTCGACGTCGCCGTCCTTGACCAGATCCTTGTAGTCGATCTCGTGGAGCTTGCCGCCGAGGACCCCGATCGGCCCCTCGTGCAGGATGTAGAAGTGGCGGGTCTGGGGCACGCTCCAGCGGCTGATCAGACCGTAGGGCAGCAGCGTGACCGGCTCGGTGCCGGTATTTTCGACCCGCTGGGTGACGGTGAACAGGAAGGCGTCGTCGACCGCGACCTCGCGATCGAAGCGCAGGCCCTGGCCGTTGTCCCAGCTGAACGAGACCGGCTGGCCGGTGCGCAGCTCGCCGCCTTCGGCCTGCCAGACCGTGTCGCGACCGGGCACGGCTGTGCTCTTGTCGGCCGGCACCCAGCCGAACTCGGCGAAATAGGTGTCCGGCGCCCCGGGCGGGTTGAGCAGGGTCACGTCCGGCGAGTCGGGGGCCGTGGTGACGTGGTAGTCGGAGAGAACGACGTTGTCGATGCGGCCGCCGGCAAGCGCCAGCGAGCCGTGCACGCGGTCGCCGTCGATCGGCACCCGCGGGGAGCTCGCGAGCACCTCGGCGCGGGTCTCGCCGGGCGGCACCGCCTCGACGCCGGGAGTGACCGTTGCCGGCGCCACCGGTGCGCCGGCCTGACCCTCGGCGCGCCCGGTCGCCGTCGCCGGCGCCGGCGCCGTCTGCTCGGTCCGCTGCGCCGGCTGGTGCTGCGCCTCCTTCATCCGCGGCAGCTCGTAGAAGTACTGAAAGGCCAGGATGATCGTCACCGACAGGACGATCGCCAGGATCAGGTTGCGCTGCTCGGGCATGTCGGCCCCGGCCTCCTCCGCTCGGTCCCAGTCGGTCGCTGATCAGCCCTCAAGGCCCGGCCCCCTCGAGATCGGAGCCCGGCACCGGATCATAGCCCGAGCCGCCCCACGGGTGACAGCGCAGGATGCGCCGGAGTGCCAGCCAGCTGCCGCGAAGGACGCCGTGCCGCGTCAGCGCCTCGAGCGCGTAGTCCGAGCAGCTCGGCAGGTAGCGGCAGCGCGGTCCGAGCGCCGGCGCCAGCAGCAGGCGGTACAGCCGGATCGGTGCGCTCACGAGCCAGATGGCCGCCCGCGCGGCGGGCCGCCCGGCGTGGCCCGACCCCGCGTGACCCGCGCGAACGCGGTCCCGAGGTCTGAGAGCAAACGATCGAACGGACATGTCAGGACCGCCGGACGCGCTACGATCACGTAATTGTACCCCGGCCGCGCCGGCCCCGGCAGCACGGCCCGAGCGGCTTCGACCAGACGCCGCCTTGCGCGGTTGCGGGCGACCGCCTTGCCGATCCGCCGGCTCGCCGTGAAGCCGACGCCGATCGCGGCGACCGCAGCAGCCTGCGCCGGCCGCGGCCCCGCCTGCAGCACGAACGCCGGGGTCACCCACCGCTGCCGGGTCGCCGCCACCGCGACGAACTCCGCTCGCCGCTTCAGGCGCGTCACCCGCGGCTCTGACCCATCGGCGCCAGTCAAGGCCTGAGGTTTCAGGGCCCGCCGGGGGTGTCCGACCGCTCAGCAGGAGAGCCGCTTGCGGCCGCGGGCGCGGCGGCGCGCGATCACCCGGCGCCCGCCGACCGTGGCCATGCGCGCGCGAAAGCCATGCCGCCGCTTGCGAACGATGTTGCTCGGCTGATAGGTACGCTTCACGGCGGAGCCCTTCGCCACCCCGGGTCAGACCGGTGCGCTGTATAGGCTGGGCAGGTCCGGCTGTCAAACTTCGCCGGGGGCGGCAGGGGTTCACCGGCTTGTGAGCACGGGCGATTCGGATCGCTGCGGCAATCCGCTATATCGCTGATCCTGGCAAGCGAGGTCGGGGATGGCGTGGTCAAAGGGCGACCATCGGTCGCGGCGTGGCAGGACGGGTACGGAGAGCATGGCGAAGCTGCGGCTCGGGGCGTTGGGTCTGGCCCTGCTCCTGATCGCGGGCACGGCCGCCGCGGCGCCGCGCGCCGAGCTCTGGCAGCGCTGGACGGCGCACGATCCGCACGCGAGCCAGCGCATCGACCACCACGCCTGGGAGACGTTCCTGGCGCGCTACCTCCGGATCGGCGCCGACGGTGTCCACCGGGTCGCCTACAGCCGCGTCACGGCGTCCGACCGGGCCGCGCTCGACGCCTACATAGCAGAGCTCGCCAGCCTGCCGATCAGCAGCTACGACCGGCCCGAGCAGCTCGCCTACTGGATCAATTTGTACAATGCCCTGGTCGTGCGCGTGATCCTGGACCACTACCCGATCTCGAGCATCCGCGACATCTCGCCGGCGTCGGCGGCGGGCCGCGCCGGGCCCTGGGACGAGAAGCTGGTCGAGATCGAAGGCCAGCCGGTCTCGCTCGGCGACATCCAAAACCGCATCCTGCGGCCGATCTGGCAGGACCCGCGGGTGCTCTACGCGCTCAGCTGCGGCGCGGTCGGCTGTCCGAACCTGCAGCCCGAGCCCTATCAGGCGGACCGGCTCGACCACCAGCTGAGCAAGGCCGCGATGATCTACGTCAACGACCCGCGCTGCATCCAGATCGACGGCGACCGGCTCGGGGTCTCCAGCCTCTATCGATGGTATGCGGCCGATTTCGGCGGCTCCGACACCGCGATCATCAACCATCTGATGGCCTACGCCGAGCCCAAGCTGGCGATGACGCTGGAGCGCTTCCAGCGGATCACCGACGACGGCTTCGACTGGCGCCTGAACGACGCCACCTCCTGACGGCGGGCCGGTCGAGCGGCAGCTAGGAGCCGTCCCTGACCGAGACCTTGGTGACGAAGCCGGTCCGCTTGTCGGCTTCCGTGGCGACGAAGAACACGCTGCCCTCGCTGAGGAAGATCTGGCCGAGCGACGGCGAGGAGCCGGCGACCTGGACCTCGGCGATCTGCTTACCCGTGGTCAGGTCCAGAACCACGAGGAAGAGCCTGCAATGCTGTCCGAAGTCGTCGCAGCGGCGATCGTCGATGTAGATGTGCTGCTGGTCGGACGCGATCGCCGCCCCGGCGCTCGATTGATAGAGGCTGGTCTCCCACAGCTTGGTGAGGGTTCCGCCTTCTCGACGCCAGCCGGCCAGGATGCCGTTGATGGTATCGCCGGTGACGATGACGTGGGTATTGAAGGGGTCTGCGGTCAGCGAGGGCCAGGAGCCCCCGGGAAGCATCGAGGAGTTGGCATTGAATTCCGCGATCGTCGGCACCGTGGTCTCCGTCTCCTGGGTGAAGAGCTTGAGGGGCGCGGTCACGCCGACGATCACGGTGTTGTTGTTCTGAAAGACGACGAAGTCGTCATCGCCCATGTAGGTCAAGCTCACGGCCGGAGTCGAACCGTCACCGTCGGCTCGATAGGTCTGCGACCAGGGCTCGTCGACGACGAAGCCCGAGTCACCGATGGTGACGCGCTTGGTCTCCGTGGCGTCCGCCGCGTAGATGAACTGGGTGCCGTCCTGGGCGACCGTGGTCAGGCGGGTGGCGCCGACGGCGAGTTGATCGTTCCGATAGCGGATCGTCAGATCGGAGGGGTCGACGGCCACGAGGATCGCCGGCTGCGAGCTGTCGAGGAAGTTGAAGCCTTTGAGGATGATGTCGCCGCTCAGCGGCGCCAGCGTCATGCCGTTGTAGACCGTGAACAGCGAACGCCTCTCGTACCGTGGCAGGTCGAGGGTCCTGGTGATCTCCATGGTGGTGGGATCGATTTCGTACAGCGTCGAGGTGGCGACCGCGTAGAGTTTGCCATTCTCGTGCAGCAGAATGTTGCCGACGTAGTTCAGCGTCTGCAGGTTCCCGCCCAAGCTGCGCCTGCCCGAGCGGCAGGCCGCGCGGTGGCGCGGCCCGCGATGGCGGCGGTCGCGGAGGTCGCAGGCGATCTCTTTGCGCAACGCCCTGGCCGACCTCCTCGGCCAGCGGGAGGTTCGCGGGAACTCGAGGAGGTCGACCACGGACATCGTCTTCGGGTCGATCTTGGCGACGTAGGGGCTGACGGCTGCCGCCTTCAAGGCCTGCGTCAGGATCAGCCGCCGCGACAGGAGGTTGACGTCGTCCGCCGTGGCGAAGGAGAACGGCTCCAGGATGAACGGCTGGCCGCCGAGCACGAAGATCGCATCCTTGGTGTAGGTGACCCCCCAATAGGGCGTCTTCGGCAGCTCGACGCTCTGGGTCACCAGGGACTCGGACGTGACATCCGCCGGCAGGCCCGCCCCGATGGCTGCTCCGGTTCGCCAGGTATCGGAACGTCCATAGGGCCAGGTGCTGTCGAACAAGCCCGCGCGCGGCCCGGCCGTGGGCCCGGCGTCGGCGCCGGCGCCGGCGCTGGCGGACAAGCTCAGCGCCAACAGCGCAAAGCCGAAAACCGCCTTCGAGATTCTCGGAGCCAACATCCAGGCCTCCCTCCGCTGCGGGCGTCGAATTGCCCACGATGGCCTCGGAGGCTGCACGGTTTGGGGGCTTCAGGCAACCCGAGGCGATGGCTCGGCCGTTTTCGACCCGTGGCTTGGCCGGATGTTGCCCGGTCGAGCCCGGCCTCGGCAGCGCAAGCCGGCTGTCCCGCAGCCCGCTTCCCGCTTATAACGACGGCAATGGCCCAACCGCTGCATTTGCCGTCGCTGCACCGCTCGCTGTCGGCGCGCCTGCTCGTGCTGACGATCGCCTTCGTCCTGCTCGGCGAGGTGCTGATCTATGTCCCATCGATCGCGCGCTTCCGGAGGGACTACCTCGACGAGCGCATCGCCGCCGCCCATCTCGCCACCCTGTCGCTCCAGGCGGCGGGCGAGCGCGGCCTGGCCGCGACCCTCGAGACCGAGCTCCTGAGCCACGCCGGCGTGCTCTCGGTGACGCTCCGCGAGCCGGCCGCCGAGCTGATGCTGGGCAAGCTGCCGGCGGTCCAGAAGATCGTCGACATGCGCGCCCAGAGCGCGCTCGCGATGATCGGCGAGGCCTTCGACACGCTCTGGCAGGGCGGCCAGCGGACGATCCGGGTGATCGGGCCGTCGCCCCAGCGCCCCTCGGTGCTGGTCGACATCAGCCTGCGCGAGGCGGGCCTGTGGACCGCCATGGTCAGCTACTCCTGGCGCATTCTCACGCTCTCGGTCGCGATCTCGCTGCTGACCGCGCTGCTGGTCTACGCCGCCCTGCAGCTGATGATCGTCCGCCCGCTGCGCCGGATCACCGAGAGCGTGATCGCCTTCCGGCGGCGGCCGGAGGATGCCAGCACGGCGCTGCCCGCCTCCGATCGCGGCGACGAGATCGGCCTGGTCCAGATGGAGCTCAGGCGGATGCAGGAGGGGCTGCGATCGGCGCTCGCGCAGAAGACCCGGCTCGCCGCGCTCGGCAGCGCGGTCAGCAAGATCAACCACGATCTGCGCAACCTTCTGGCCAACGCCATGCTGCTGTCCGACCGGCTGGAGCAGAGCCAGGACCCCGAGGTCCGGCACGTCACCCCGCGCCTGGTCGAATCGATGGACCGGGCCGCGCGCCTGTGCGCCGAGACCCTGAACTTCGCCCGCGCCGAGGTGGTGGCGCCGGACAAGATCCGCTTTGCGCTGGCGCCGCTCCTGGACGAGGTCGGCCTGGCCGTGCTCGGACCCGACCCGGTCGGCGTCCACTGGCGCAACGAGGTGCGCGCCGAGGTCATGGTCTACGCCGACCGCGACCAGCTGTTCCGGGTGCTGATGAACCTCAGCCGCAACGCCGTCCAGGCGCTCGCCGACGGCGGCGGCCTGATCTCGGTCGGCGCCTGGCAGGCCGGCAACGATCTGGTGATCGAGCTCGCCGACACCGGCAAGGGCATCCCGAACGCCGCCCGGGCGCATCTGTTCGAAGCCTTCTCGGGCTCCGCCCGGCCGGGCGGCACCGGGCTCGGCCTGCCGATCGCGCGCGAGATCATGCGCGCCCATGGCGGCGACGTCGAGCTGGTGCAGAGCGGCGCCGAGGGCACGGTGTTTCGCTTGACCCTGCCGGCTCACTAGCGTTCTTAGGCAGCGAAATTCGTCCGCGCGCGGTCCGGGCCGAGCGCGCGCGAGGAGTACCGGAGCCGATGCCGTTCCCATCCCGCTGGCCCTGGGTCCCGATCCTCTGTCAGCTCGGGCTTGCCGCCTGCGCGGGCGGGGCCACCGGCGACCTCGCGGGGCAGCCCGGCCTGTTCCCGGAGGTCAAGCGCTATTACGATCGCTACGCGATGGAGCGGGGCGGGTTGTGCGGAACTCCGCAGTTCGACCTGGTGACCCGGAGCAGCGTCGAGGAGCAAAGCGCCGATCGCCTGATCGTGCAGGTGAGCTATGCCTATAGCCAGCCGAACGTCATGCCTACCTGGGGCAGGCCTTACCCCACACCTGCTGTCGGCACGAACGGCCATCCCGCCATTACCCAGCCGGGCGCCAAGGGTCCGAGCCAGTGCCGGGGCTTCAGCACTCGCCAATTCACGATCGCGAAGCGCGCCGACGGCTTCGATGTCCTGACGATGACCGGACCGCAACGGCGGGGGATCAAGATCAACAAGATCGACGACAGCAAGGTGTGGTGACGATGGCCGGGTGCGATGGTCGCCGGGCGGACGACGTGGCCGGCTGAGCGCGCTGCCGCAGGCCGCCGGCGATGGCTCTGGCCAGGCTTGCTGATCCTCGCCGCCGCCTGCGGCGACCCGCGGGCCAATCCGGCCTGGACGCTCGGCGGCGAGCCGGGACTGCTGTTCGCGATCAAGCAGTACTACGAGCTCAACGCCCTCGAGGAGAACGGCCGCTGCACGGCACCGCTGCTCGAGGGCGTGACCTACAGCCGGATCACGCAGGCGGATGCGGGCCACCTGGAGGTCGAGCTTGGCTACTACTACCGCGACGCCTTTCGCAACGGCGACGACTGCAGCCGGCTGCGCCCGCTGCGCTGCGGCATCATGCGCGCATGCCAGGGCTTCGCCGAGCGCCGTTTCGTGGTCGCCAAGGACGAGGACCAGGAACAGTTCAGGGACCAGCTCAAGGTGGTCGAGATGGATGGCGCCAGGCGCGGCTACGTCCGGCAACCCTAGCCCGAGCCCGGCGTCCGGGCCGGCGGGTCGGTGGCGCGACGGGCGGAGCTCGAGTAAGGCTTGAGGCGGGCTCCGGGTCGGGGGTTCCCGGGGTCGAGGCAGCTCGAAGGCGGGTGCGATGACCGAGGGCGATCGGCTCAACCGGCGCGCGGCGCAGGCCAGCATCGCGGTCGCGGCGCTCTTGATCGTCGCCAAGCTCGCGGCCTGGCTGCTGACCGATTCGATCGTCATCCTGACCTCGCTGGTCGACAGCGGCATCGACCTTGTGGCCTCGCTGGTGACCTTCGTCAGCGTCCACCAGGCGGCCCAGCCGGCCGACCGGGCGCACCGCTACGGCCACGGCAAGGCCGAGCCGCTCGGCGCCTTCGCCCAGGCGGGCTTCGTCGGCGGCTCGGCGCTGATCCTGGCCTCGGAGGCGGTCCGGCGGCTGATCACGCCGCAGCCGATCCGCCAGAGCGGCCTCGGCATCCTGGTCATGCTGGCCGCGATCCTGCTGACCGCGGGCCTCGTCGTCCTCCAGCGGGCCGTGGTGCGGCGCACCGGCTCGGTCGCGATCCGCGCCGACAGCCTGCACTATGGCGGCGATCTGTTGATGAACCTCGCGGTGATCGCGGCGCTGGTCCTGAGCCAGGCGACCGGCGCGCTGCTGATCGACCCGCTGGTCGCGCTCGCGATCGTCGCGGTGCTGATTTACGGCGCGGCTAGAGTCGCGCTGCAGGCGCTCGACATGCTGATGGACCGCGAGCTGCCGGCCGACCAGCGGGCGCAGATCCGGGCGCTGGCGCTCGGCCATCCCGCCGCGCGGGGCGTGCACGACCTGCGCACCCGGCGGGCCGGCGCGGCCGTGTTCATCGAGCTGCATCTGGAGCTCGACGGCGGGCTCAGCCTGGATGCGGCGCACGCGATCACGGACGAGGTCGAGGGGCGGATCCGGGCGGCCTTCCCGGAGGCCGACATCCTGGTCCACCAGGAGCCCGCCGGCCTCGCCGACGAGCGCCTCGATCACCGGATCGCCGCGGTCGAAAGCTAGAGAGCGGTGCCGGCCGCCGCCGAGGCTCAGGCGACCACGTTGACGGGCGCGCCGCGCTCGAAGCTCTCGATGGTGCCGATCAGCTGGTCCCAGAGGGTCTGCATCGCCTCCTCGCTCGCCCAGGCGACGTGGGGCGTGATGATCACGTTCGGTCGCCGGGCGATCTGCCAGAAGGGGTGGTCGGCGGCCGGCGGCTCGGCACTCAGGCAATCGAAGCCGGCGCCGGCGATCAGGCCCTCGTCGAGCGCCCGGACCAGGTCCGCCTCATTGACCAGGCCGCCGCGCGAGGCGTTGATCAAGAGCGGCCGGCGCCGCATCTTCCGGAACTCCGGCATCGCGATCAGGTTGCGCGTGGCCGGCATCAGCGGGGCGTGGAGCGTGATCACGTCGCTGCTCTCGAGCACCTCGTCGAACGGCGTGTACAGCGGCCCGAGCCCGCTCACCCCCTTGTGGGCGGCATAGAGGGTGCGCATCCCGAACGCCTGGCCGAGGCGCGCGACCTCCTGGCCGATCGTGCCTTCGCCGAGGATCCCGAGCGTCGACCCGTGCAGCTCGCGGATCGGGTGATTGAAGAAGCAGAACTGGCCGGCGCGCTGCCATTCGCCCGCGATCACGTCCTCACGGTAGCCGATCAGGGCGCGCCGCAGCGCCAGGATCAGCGCGAAGGTGTGCTCGGGCACGGTGTGCAGCGCGTAGCCACGGACGTTGGCGACCACCACGCCCTGCGCCCGGCAGGCCGCGACGTCGACCACGTCGTAGCCGGTCGCCGCGACCGCGATCAGGCGCAGATCCGGCAGCCCCGCGAGGGTCTGGGCGTCGATCGGCACCTTGTTGGTGATCGCGATGGTCGCCCCCCGGAGGCGCTCGGCGACCTCGCCTCTGGCGGTGGCCTGGTGCTCGATCCAGTCGTGCTCGAAGCCCGGCCGCGTGATCGTGACCGTGGGCCCGATGGTGGTCCGGTCGAGGAAGACGATGCGTTGTCTGGTCACGTTTCGAGGCTCCTCCGGATGGTGCCGCGCCCGCCCGGTCCGCGCGCCGGATCGCGGCCCACGAGCCTAGCACGCCGATCCGGCGACCGCCACCGCCGAGCCCCTGGGCCACCCCAGCATTCCATGGGGCCAAGAACAGCCAGGCAAATCTCCGGTGTATTTTCTTATGGTTAAAAATATACGATAGCGAAATGACTTGATACGATCTTGACAATTACTGGAAAATTCCGCTAGATTGTTTGACGACGCCTTGGAACTAGGGTGAAGGCGCCATGAATTTACGATTGTGCATACTTGCATTGAGCCTGTTGTTGCTGGCGCGGCCGGCGCTGGCCGAGTCCAACCAGGCGTTCGCCTGGGACCTGAGCCTCGGGTCCACGACCACCGGCGCCGACATCGCCGACGAGACCTGCCGGGCCAATCCCTACGCCCTGTATCGACGCGGCTGCCCCGACGAGCTGAACATCGGCCTCGAGCGTTCCGACAGTCAGCGGGTCAGCACCCTCGACCGGGTCCTGTTGTTCATCGATCAGCACAAGAGCCTCGCCCTCGACACCGATCTGCGCCCGAACGCCAAGCTGAAATTCACGCGTGGGCCTGGTCAACCTGTACGAGCAGGAGGCCCTCGCGCGGCTCTCGCTCAGGATCCGCTTCTGAGGCACCAGCGCCCGTGGCGGCCGCGCCCTCCTCAGCCGGCGCGCACCGCCAGGATCGCGCGGGCGAACCCGGGGCTCGCCATCAGCCGCCGGCAGCGCTCGAAGCGACCGAGCGCATAGGCCCAAAAGTCCTCGACCGGATTGTCGTTCATGACCTGGATCAGGCCCCAGAGCGTCCAGACCAGATCGCACAGGCCCTGGTAGAGCACCATCCGGCCCGCCGCCTCGGCCGGCGGCTCGCCGCCGAAATAGGCGCCGAGCAGGGCCGCGTCCTGCGCCGGCCCGAATTCCGCCTCGACCGAGAGGTCGCCCAGATCCCACATCGGATCGTTCATGCCGGCGTATTCCCAATCGACGATCACCATGCGCGCGCCGTCGTCGAGAAAATTCTCGGCGAGCGGGTCGTTGTGGCAGGGCGCCAGCCGGGCCGGCCGCTCGGCCAGCACCTCGCGCGCCCCCTCGGCGGTCTGCTGCAGCTGATCATAGCCGTCCGGGATGCGCGCCCGGTTGCGCGTCAGCAGCGCCAGATACTCGTCGATCTTGGCGAACACGTCGAAGCGGCTCGCGAACGGCTTGGGGAAGACGTGCATGCGCCGGAACGCCACCGCCGCCCGCCCGACGCTCGCGAGGTCACGAAAGCGCTCGGCCGACATGGTGAGGCCATCCACGTAGCGGCAGAGCATGCTGCCGTCGCGGGCGTCGAAGAACAAAACCTCGGCGTTGACGCCCGCCTGAGCCGCGACGCGCGCGTTCTGCGCCTCGGCCTGGCGGTCGATGTAGTCGCCGGTGCCGGCGCCCGCGAGGCGGAGCACGTAGCGCTCGGCGCCGAGCGTGAGCTTGTAGTTGCGGTTGGTGAGGCCGCCGATCCGCTCGATTGCGGCCCGGTCCGGCGCGCTGCCGGCCAGCTCCGGGATGCGGGCGAGCGCGGCGGCGATGGCGGTCCGCTCGCCAGGCTCGAGATCGGTCGCGGCCATCGGGCCTCCTTCCGGCATCAGTCGGGGGTCACCAGCTTTAGCCCGACGATGCCGGCGGCGACCATCCCGATGCAGGCGAGGCGGGCGGCGGTCGCGGGCTCGTCGAACAGCAAAAGGCCGAGCACCGCCGTGCCGAGGGTGCCGATCCCGGTCCAGACCGCGTAGGCCGTGCCAACCGGCAGGCTGTTCACCGCAATGCCAAGCATGCCCATGCTCAGGACCATCGCGGCGACGGTCCCGACCGTCGGCCACAGGCGGGTGAAACCCACGCTGTATTTCAGGCCGACCGCCCAGCCGATCTCGAGCAGACCGGCGATCGTCAGCACGGTCCAGGCCATGGCGCACCTCCCGCGACCGCTCCGGCCGCCGCTCAATGTCCGATCTGGTAGTAGGTCTCATACACCGCCTGCGCCTTCTGGCGCGCCTCGGCCCAGTCCCAGCTGCCCGCGACGAAGCGGTCCGGACCGAGGCTTTGCACGTAGGCCGACGGCTTCGGCTCGAGCAGCGCCTCGACCAGATGGCGGCCGATGCCGGCCGAGCCCGAGACGCCATGCGCGTTGCAGCCGCCGGCCATGACGAAGCCTGCAGCCTGCTGGCTCGCGCCGACGATGAAGCGGCCATCGGGCGTGAAGGTCGGCCAGCCCCGGAACACGTGGCGGATGCCGGCCTCGCGGACCGGCGGATAGAGCGGGGAAAAAAGCTCGGCGAAGTTGGCGAGCACCGGCCAGTCGGGCTCGATCGGGGGCGGCTCGCCCTGCGCCGGGTAGCTCCGCGGATCGAGTGAAAGAGCCGCGGACTCCCAGCCGCCGAGCAGCAGCGCGTTGACGTCCGGGCGGCCGTAGAGGGTGGCGTCGGGGACCCGCAGGCAGGGCCAGTCCGGCCGGATGCCGCCGGTCGGGACGGTGATGAAATATTCGTGGCGGACCGGCACGATCGGCAGCTCGAGGCCGGCCATGCGGGCGATGTGATAGGCGTGCGCCCCGGCGGCGTCGATCACGGTCTCGCAGCGGATGCTGCCGTGGTCGGTCTCGATGCCGGTCACGGCATCGCCCGTCGAGAGAATCCCGGTGACCCGGACGCCGGTCGCGAAGCGGGCGCCGGCGGCGCGGGCGCGGGCCTGGTAGGCCATGGCGAGGTCGTAGGGCTGCAGGTAGCCATCGCTCGGGCACCAGAGGATCGCCTTCGCCGGCGCCGTGACCAGGCCCGGCCAGCGGGCCTCGGCGGCGGTGTGGTCGAGCAGCTCGACCTCGAGCCCGGCCGCCCGCGCGGTCCGCGATCAGGCGCTCGAACTCCTGGACGCGTTCCTCGGTCAGCGCGATCCGGAGGCTGCCGACCTGGCGCCAGGCGGGCCGCGGCTCGGGCCCCCGCTCGAGCGCCTCGAAGGTTGCGACCGAGTCCATCGCGAGCCGGACCCGGTCGATCGAGCTGCGCACCTGGCCGACCAGGCCGGCTGCCTGCGCGGTGGTGACGGAGGCCAGCGCCGGCTCCTTCTCGATCAGCAGCACGTCCCGCCGGCCGGCCTCGGTCAGGCGGTAGGCGATGGCGCAGCCGATCGCACCGCCGCCGACGATCACGATCTCGGCATCCCGCAGGTCCGCCATCGTCAGGCGTCCGCCCGCATGGTCCGGAGATACCAGCAAAGAAAGCCCGCAACGTTCTGCTCGCGGTCCGGCGACAGCGGGCCCGGCTCATGGGCGGAGGAGCGCAGGCCCAGGGCGACCCGCCGGCAGATCGCCCAGTCCTCCGCCATGGTCGTGGCGTGGACCTCGACGACCCGCTCGGGGTCGTAGTCCCGGCCCTCGAGCGCATCTTCCCGCACCAGCCAGGACGCGCGCACGAGCGTGCGCTCGGGGGCAAGCGGCGTGATGCGCACGGTGTTGGCGTAGTCGCTGTTGGCGTGGCACCAGAAGTTGACGTTGGTGTTGGCGCGCGCGGTGCCCATGTCGGGATCGGTGAAGTCGGCCATCAGGGGTGCTACCGGCCGGCCGTCCCGGCTCTCGGTGACGAAGCCCGCCCGGACCGGCGTGCGGTTGGCGCGGAACCAGGGCCCGGTCGTGTCCGAGGAGGTGTTGGCCCGCGAGATGTCCAGCCCCAGCGCGGCCCAGCGCTCGCGGCACTCGGCGAGGCGCGCCTCGATCTCGGCCTGTTTGGCCGGGTCGTGGTTGTCGACGTCGTAGGTGACCGAGACGTAGAGCCGATGGTTGGCCGGGCAGTGCAGGCATTCGCGGTTGTTCTCGACCACGGTCTTCCAGTTCACCGCGAGGTCGTAGTCGACGACCTTGGCGAGCTTGGCCCGCTCGAGGCCCTGGGGCCCGAGGACCGGCTCGAAATGGGCGCGCAGCGCATCGATCGGCTCGGGCCGCTCGGCGAGGTTGACGAAGATCAGGCCGCAGACTTCCTCGGTGTGCACGGCCTTCAGCCCGAAGCGGGCGCGCTCCAGCCCCGCCATGCCGGGTGCCTTCAGCAGCCGGCCGTCCAGGCCATAAGTCCAGCCGTGATAGGGGCAGACGAGGCGCGCCACATGCCCCTGCGGCCGCTCGCAGACCAGCGAGCCGCGATGCCGGCAGACGTTGTGCAGCGCCTGCACCTTGCCGTCCTGGCTGCGGACCAGGATCAGCGGGTCGTCGCCGACCTGCCAGGTGAAGAAGTCGCCCGGCTTCGGGATCTCGCAGCTGTGGCCGGCGAACAGCCAATGGCGGCGGAAGATCCGCGCCAGCTCGGCCGCGAGCACCGCGGGCGCATGGTAGAGTCCGGCCTCGAGGGTGAAGCCGTCTCTCTGCCGTTCGATCAGCGCGGCGACGTCGGTCATGGCTGCCCTGGCGCGCAAAGCGCCAGCCTAGCGCGCCGCCGCCCGGCCGCAAGCCCGCTCACTCGGGCGGCTCATCCGGCCAGCGGCGGGCGCTGCGGAAGACGCGGAGGATCTCGACCAGATCCCTCGTCACCCGGTAGGGAACGAGATCGCGCGTGCCTGGGACGACCAGCTCGCGGGTACCTGGCCAGCGGCCGGGACGGCCGCGGTGCGGTGCGACGACGAGCCGGCGGACCGCGGCCTGCACCCGCGCCACGACGCGTCCCGCCGCGTTCGGATCGTCGGCGGCAATATAGCGGTAGATCTGGGTGAGATCCGCGAGCGCGTCGTCGAGCCAGCGGATCTGCATTCCGGCTCAGCGCGCGCGGAAGGTCCTGGGCAGCTCCGGGCTCTCGCCCCGAGCGAGCGCGTCGAGATAGCGCGTGGCGTCCTCGTCGCTCACGAACGGGCCGCCGGCATCGGCCTTCTCGACCGCCTCGCGAATAGCCTCGATCTGCCAGGCGTTGGCGTCGACATACTCGGCGATCGCTTCGGCGGCGAGGTATGACTTCGAGCGCTTCGTGCTCTCCGCCAACCGCTCCAGCTTGTCCTTGAGCTGGTGGCTCAGGCGAACGGTCATGGTCGTGGTGTCGGCCATGGGTCAGCGCTCCGATGTTGGCATGTGTACAAGGTAGCACGCGGCGACTCCCGCGTTCAACGGCAATTGCCACAGCCAAGCGCCGGTGTGACCGCGAGCTCCAGAGCCGCCCCCCGACGCTCGACTCGCTGGCCCACGGCTTGCTAGCCTAGTGCTCAGCGCGCAGCCTGCAAAAGAGAGCCTCTCGCCTCTGGGCAAGGAGATGGCATCGTGACGCTTGCCGAAGTCAGCCTCGACGACAAGTACACCCGGGAAAAAGGCCGGATCTTTCTGACCGGCATCCAGGCGTTGGTGCGGCTGCCGATGCTCCAGCGCCAGCGCGATCTCGCGGCCGGCCACGATACCGCGGGCTACGTCACCGGCTATCGCGGCTCGCCGCTCGGCGGCCTCGACCAGCAGATGATGGCGGCGAAGCGCTTCCTCGACCAGCACCACGTCGTGTTTCAGCCGGGCGTCAACGAGGACCTCGCGGCGACCGCGCTCTGGGGCACCCAGCAGGCGGAGCTGCACGGCGAGGGCAAGTACGATGGCGTGTTCGGCATGTGGTACGGCAAGGGCCCGGGCGTCGACCGCACCGGCGACGTGTTCAAGCACGGCAATCTCGCCGGCACGTCCCCACTCGGCGGCGTGCTCGTGCTGATGGGCGACGACCACACCTGCGAGAGCTCGACCACCGCGCATCAGAGCGAGTTCGCGCTGGTCGACGCCCAGATCCCGGTGCTCAACCCCGCGGGCGTCGCCGAGATTCTCGAATTTGGCCTGCTGGGCTTCGGCCTCTCGCGTTACAGTGGCTGCTGGGTCGGGCTGAAATGCGTCCACGACACGGTCAACACCGCGGCCTCGATCGAGCTCGATCCGGCACGGATCCAGATCGCCACGCCCGCTTTCGAATTGCCGCCAGGCGGCCTCAACATCCGCTGGCCGGACCCGCCGCTCGCCCAGGAAGAGCGCCTGCACCGCTTCAAGCTCGAGGCCGTGCGCGCCTTTGCGGCGACCAACCGGTTCGACCGGCTGATCTTCGACAGCCCGGCGGCACGTCTCGGCGTCGTCTCGACCGGCAAGTCCTATCTCGATCTCCGCCAGGCGTTGGACGACCTCGGCATCGATCAGGCGCTGGCCCTGCGGCTCGGCCTTCGGGTCCTGAAGCTGGGCCTGGTCTGGCCGCTCGAGCGGGAAACGCTGCTGGCGTTCGCGGACGGTCTCGAGCAGATCGTCGTGGTCGAGGAAAAGCGCTCCCTGATCGAGAGCCAGCTGAAGGAGCTGCTCTACGGCCGTGCCAACGCGCCCCGGATCGTCGGCAAGCGTGACGAGTGGGAAAAACCGCTGTTCCCGGCCCATGGCGCGCTTTCCAGCAACCAGATCGCCGAGGCGCTGGGGCAGCGCATCCTCCGGCTCGACCGCAACGATCAGGTCGCGGCCCGGCTCGAGCGGCTGCAACAAAGGCAGAGCGCGGACAAAGGGCCGGCGAGCCCGCTGCTGCGGACGCCCTATTTCTGCGCCGGCTGCCCGCACAACAGCTCGACCCGGGTGCCAGAGGGCAGCGTCGCCAAGGCCGGCATCGGCTGCCACTACATGGCGCAGTGGATGGAGCGCAGCACGATGGGCTACACCCAGATGGGCGGCGAGGGCGCCAACTGGGTCGGCGAGGCGCCGTTCTCCAAGCGGCCGCACGTGTTCCAGAACATCGGCGACGGCACCTACTACCATTCGGGCCTGCTGGCGATCCGGGCGGCGATCGCGGCCGGGGTCAACATCACCTTCAAGGTCCTCTACAACGATGCGGTCGCGATGACCGGCGGCCAGGCGGTCGACGGCCCGCTCTCGGTGCCGCAGATCACCCGCGAGGTCGCGGCCGAAGGGGCGTGCCAGGTGGTCGTGGTGACCGACGACCCGGACAAGTACCCGCTGAACGCGGGCTTCGCGCCGGGCACGACGATCCGGCATCGGGACGAGCTCGAGGCGGTCCAGCGCCAGCTGCGCACGGTCGAGGGCGCCACGGTCCTGGTCTACGACCAGACCTGCGCCGCCGAGAAGCGGCGCCGCCGCAAGCGCGGCCAGATGGACGATCCGCCCGCCCGCGTGGTCATCAACGAGCTGGTCTGCGAGGGCTGCGGCGACTGCGGCCTGGCCTCGAACTGCGTCGCGATCGTGCCGGTCGAGACCGAGTTCGGGCGCAAGCGCCAGATCGATCAGTCGGCCTGCAACAAGGACTACTCCTGCCTCAAGGGCTTCTGCCCGAGCTTCGTCACGGTCGAGGGCGCGGACCTGCGCAAGGGGCAGCCGGCATCGGACGGCGATGCCCGCCTCGGGCCGCTGCCCGAGCCCGAGCTACCGGCGCTGACCGAGAGCTACGGGATCGTGATCGGCGGCGTTGGCGGCACCGGCGTGGTCACGATCGGCGCGCTGCTCGGCATGGCCGCCCATCTCGAGGGCAAGGGGGCGGCGGTGCTCGACATGACCGGCCTCGCCCAGAAGGGTGGTGCGGTCATGAGCCACCTGCGGATCGCGCCGACGCCGGCCGCCATCCAGACGGTCCGGATCGCGCCCGGTGGTGCCCGGCTGCTGCTGGGCTGCGATCTGGTGGTGGCCGGCGGCGACGAGGCGCTGGCGGCGCTCGCGGCCGGGCAGAGCCATGCGGTGGTCAACACGCACCGGATGATGACCGGCGACTTCACCCGTCATGCCGACCTCGATTTTCCGGCGGCCGCGATCGAGCGCCGGATTCGCGCGGTTGCGGGCGAGCGCACCGAGTTCGTCGACGCGTCCCGGCTGGCGACCGCGCTCTTGGGCGATGCGATCGCGGCCAACCTGTTCATGGTCGGCTTCGCCTATCAGAAGGGCCTGTTGCCGCTGTCGGCGGCCGCGATCGAGCGCGCGATCGAGCTCAACCGGGTCGCGGCTGCGATGAACCTCGGCGCCTTTCGCTGGGGCCGCCGGGCGGCGCTCGAGCCGGCCGCGGTCGAAGCCGCCGCGGCGCCGGTCACGCCGCTGCCCGATCGCGCACGGCCGGCCGCGAGCCTGGACGAGGCGATCGCCCGCCGGGTCGCGTTCCTCGCCGAGTACCAGGACGCCGCCTACGCCGACCGCTACCGGCAGCTGGTCGAGCGGGTGCAGCAGCTCGAGGCTGCCCGCGCGCCGGGCCGGAGCGAGCTCGCCCAGGCGGTCGCCCGCTATTATTTCAAGCTGCTCGCCTACAAGGACGAGTACGAGGTCGCGCGCCTCTATACCAACGGCGACTTCCGGGCCCAGCTCGGGGCTCAGTTCGAGGGCCGGCCGAAGCTCAAGATCCATCTGGCGCCGCCGCTCTTGGCCGCGCGCGATCCGGTGACCGGCGAGCTCAGGAAGCGCGCCTACGGCCCCTGGATGCTGACCGCGATGGGCTGGCTCGCCAAGCTCAAGCGCCTACGGGGCACGGCCTTCGATCCGTTCGGCTACAGCGCCGAGCGCCGCACCGAGCGGGCGCTGATCGGTGCCTACGAGCGGGTGATCGAGGAGCTCTCGAGCGGGCTCGGCCTCGACACCTACGAGCTTGCGGTCGAGATCGCGCGGCTGCCCGAGCAGATCCGCGGCTATGGCCACGTCAAGGCGCGCCATCTGCGCGTCGCCAAGGCGCGCGAGGCCGAGCTCCTGGCGGCGTTCCGGGCGCCGGCCACGCGCCTCACCGCCGCCGAGTGAGCCGCCGCCAGCTGCGCCCGGCTCAGGTTCGGCGCGACCAGCCGGCGCGCCCGCAGATAGCGGCCGACGACGATCGCATAGCCGATCATCAGGACGAAATGGTGCGCCCAGCCGGAGCCGGTGGTCAACAGAGCGATCAGCAGGCTGAGCATGATCAGGCCGACGGCGTGCCGTCTGAGCACCAGGTATTTCGCGAGCTGGAGCAGGTAGGTGGCGTTCAGGACCAGGCCGAGAATGCCGAAATAAAACACGATCATGAACAGCGTGTTGTCGATGTGGGTCTGTGAGCCTTCCGGCCAATTGATGTAATAGTGGCGGCTGGCGATGAAGTCGGTCTGGCCGAGGGGGTAGCCGAAGGGAAACTGGTCGAGGGAATCGCTGATCAACCGATAGGGAGCGGTCAGGCGGAAATAGATCGAGGTCCCGGGCAGGTCGATGTGTTGAAAGCGGGCGAAGATGCCCAGTTGATGGGCATAATAAATCGCGACCGTGACGCCGCTGCCGGCGAGCGCCAGCCAGAACAGCTTAGAGCCGAGGCGGTCGCGCACGAACAGCACGTAGCCCGCGAGCACGATCGCCGAGCCGAGCACGCCGGTCAGGCTGAGCGTGGCCATCGCGGCCAGCGCGCAGATGGTCGCGCTGACGGTGGTCAGGATCGGGTACAGGCGGCGGGCGGCCAGGGCCAGCGCCACGGCGAAGCTCATGAACCAGCCTGCGACCGAGGGCTCGGAGTAGAAACCGTTGGCGCGCAAGGGCGGCGCGTAGGCGGTCACCTCGTAGATCTCGTTGCCGGGTCCGAGCGGTGCGAACGGCCCGAGCGGGTCAGCGAGCCGAAAGTCGCCCAGGAGGTCGAAGCTGAGCGCCTGGGCGATGATGAGCAGGCCGGCGGCGGCGGCGGCCACGCAGAAGACGGCGATCGAGCGGCGGATCTCGCGCCGACCCGCGAGCGGCGCGTTCAGGCAGATCATGACCATCACGACGAGATTGAGGACCTGCGCCAGGCTGCGCCCGAATTCCGCCCCGTCTTGGGCCAACGACCCCAGCAACAGGCTATAGACGACCACGGCCAGCGCGGCCACGACCTGCCGGTCCGATGGTCGATTGAGCCAATAGAGCAGCAAGACAGACAATTGAATCAGGTGACAGATCACGACCCCGACGGTGATCTCGAAACCGGGCAGGTGAACCAGGGTCAGCTGCATCAGCACCAGACCGATCGGCCACAGCCAGACGACCGGCCAGTATTCGAAGTAGAGTTTGAAGGTCGGGCTGGGCGCGGCGATGATCATCGGCGACGGCTGGGCGCCGGGCGTGGGGTGGCGAAGGGCGACGCCAGCGCGCGCGGCCACCGCGCCCTGACCTGCTCGCGCAGGCGCTGCCACCATGACCTCGCGGCGACGCCGGCGCGAACGCCCGCCGCCATCTGGTCCACGTAGCGCGTGATGATCAGCTCGCGATCGAAGTGGATCTCGGCGAACCGCCGGCCGCCGTCGCCGAGCCGTTGGCGCCGTTCGGCGTCGTCGGCGAGCGCCAGGATCGCGTCGACCATCGGCGCCGGGTCGCCGGGCGGGACCGCGACGCCGCCCGCGTCGGCGGCCCGGGCGAGCTCGCCGCCCTCGGCCTGGGCCACGAACGGCCGGCCGCTCGCGAGCATGCCGCCGAGCTTGGACGGCAGGGCGAAGCTCGCCACGTGCGGCCGCTGCGGCAGGATGTGGATGTCGGCGAGGTTGAGCAGGTCGTTCAACCGCTCGCGCGGCTGGAGCGGCAGCAGGCGGACGTTGGAGCGGCTCGCCATCAGGCGCTCGAGCTGGGGCCGGACCGCGCCGGCGCCGCACAGGACGAGCTGGATGTCGGGCCGCTCGGCGAGTCGGTCGGCGACCGGCGCGAGCCCCTGGAGCCCCTGCTTCTCGCCCATGTTGCCGGCGTAGAGGACGATCACCTGATCGGCGCGCAAGCCGAGCGCCAGGCGCAGCCGGCTGGGCTGCCCGAGCGGCCGGATCGTGCGGGTGTCGACCCAGTTCGGGAAACGGCAGAGCCGGTCCGCAGCCAGACCGTGCGCGGCGAGCTCACGGCGCATCCGCTCGGAGATCGTCGACACCAGATCGAACCGCCGCAGCAACCAACCATGAGCCGCCCGGAGCGCACGGTGCAGCCGGGCCCGGCCGAGCATGCCGAGCGCGCACGCCGCCTCGATCTCCAGGTCCTGGACGTGCAGGCAGGCCCGGGCGCCGGCGAGCCGGGCCGCGAGCAGCGCGGTCGGCGCCGCGAGGGTGGTCGGCTCGACCGTCCAGACCACGTCCGGACGCCACCGCACGGCTTGCCAGAGGGTCGGCAGGCAGCTGCTGAGGGCGAACGAGAGCAGATGCAGGATGCGCTTCGCCGGCGTCGGCTGCGCCGGCACCCACAAGGGGCAGCGCAGGGTCTTCGCGCCGGCGACGATCTCGCGCCGGTACCGCCAGGCGGCATAGCCGTGCCCGACCCGCCAGTCCGGATAGTAGGGCGGCGCGGTGATCACCCGCACCTCGTGGCCGGCCTCGATCAGCCAAGTGACGAACTCGGCAGTGTACTTGCCGATGCTGATCAGCTCCGGAGCAAAGTTGAGACCGAGGACGAGGACTTTCACGGCGTTCTACCGATCAGGCGAGTTTCGCCGCATGGTAGAACAAACCGATAAGTAGAGCGAGACATTTTTTAATTAACCACTGATAGATAGAATTTTATCTTAAGGTAAACCTCAACATAGGAACGTATCACATTGAAATTCTTACGGAGAGGCTCCGGAAGGAGCTCTGCATCAGCGGCCGGTCGACGGGCCCGCCGCGGCTCAGCCGAGGGCCAATTTGATCGCCACCCTCTTGGCCAGCCGGAACGCCTTGGGAAAGGTCGCTTCGGCCCACAGCACGGCGCGCGGCCGCCATGCGTTCTGGTTCTTCGGCATGTGCACCGGCACGTCGTTGATCATGGTCAGCGCGAGCCGCGGGCGGCGGCGCTGGAATTGCAGGAACTCGGAGCTCGCCGGGATCAGATGGGCCGTGATCGAGTTGCGCGAATGTTGCGGCTCGGTGGTCTCCAGGCTGCCGTGGATGGTCTTCGCCGACCAGAACAGGACATCGCCCCGGCACAGCGCCGGCGCCTGACGGGTCAGGCCATGGGCGGCGATCACGTCGAGGACGTGCTGCTTGTAGCGGTCGTGGTGGAAGGCGATGTCGAGGTCGCCACGGTTGGGGGCGATGTCGATCAGGTGGCTTTGCGGATAGACG
Organism: uncultured Alphaproteobacteria bacterium; assembly: GCA_963757395.1. GTDB lineage: Bacteria > Pseudomonadota > Alphaproteobacteria > Geminicoccales > Geminicoccaceae > DATAOG01. The sequence continues at coordinate 150,973 of CAVWRK010000009.1, read as the reverse complement.
TAGAAGCGACCGGCGCCCGCGGCGATGTCCTCGAGCGCGATCCAGGCGCCGAGCATGCCGCCGGGCCCGGCCGCGTCCAGATAGTAGGTATCCTGATGCGCCCAGGTGGCGGAGTTGCCCTCGAAGTACATCGACTGGACGATCTTGCCCGGCTCACCCAGGATCGCCTCGGCGGCCCGCTGCAGCCCGCGCTCGGTCAGGATCTCGAGCCCGGCGGCGCGGAACTCCGGAAAGCGGCTCTGGCGCAGGCTTTGGATGTTGAGGATCGGATTGAGCAGATGGCCATGGTCGGTGAAGGCGTGACGCTCGGCATGGCTGCTGGTCTGCCGGTAGAGGTGGCCGGCATAGGGCTTGACCTCGGCGGCGAAGGCGGCCCTTGCCCGCTCGCAGAGCTCGCCCGCGACCAGCTCGCGCACGATCACATAGCCGTCGGCCTCGAAGGCGCCTCGGAGCGCTGCGCCGGCGGTCGGCCGCGGACCGGGGGCGCCCCGGACGGCCGCGAGCGAGGCGCTCACCGGCTCTCGCCCGGCTGGACGCACCAGGGCCCGAGCAGCCGGGACGCGAGTTGTCCGAGGCCCGGGCTGATGATCACCAGGTAGGCCCAATGCAGGCACAGCAACCGGCCGGTGTTGACCGCGATCTCCGGCCAGCCCTTGCCCAACACCCGGCGCTGGATGGCGACGAAGTCCCGGAACCGCGTCAGGGTCGCGCGCTTGGACAGATTGTCCGGACCGAAGTCGTAGAGCGCGAGCGGGGCGTCGAGCGTGAGCGTCCGGGCGCCGTCGCGGCACATCCTGGCGATCGTGTAATAGTCCGACGAGACCTGGTAGGCGAGGTCGTGGAGCACCGTCTGGTGCAGCTCGTGGCGGATGAAGGTCGCCTGATGGTAGGCCGGCAGGCCGTAGCGCAGACGGGTTCCGGCCGGATGCGGCGGCCGGTAGACCCGCGCACCCCCGGGTAGCTCGATGATCGTGCCGCCGAACAGGATGTCGATCGGGCGCTCCGCCTGGTCGATCGCCGCCGTCACGCGCGCCAGGGTCCGCGGTTGCGCGAATCGGTCGCCGGCATTCATGAACACGACGAACTCGCCTCGAGAGAGCCCGAGGCCGTGGTTCATCGCGTCGTACACGCCCCGATCGGGGCCGCTGTGGAACGCCCCGATCCGCGCTTTGTGGGCTTGGATGGCGTCGAGCGTGCCGTCGGTCGAGCCGCCGTCGACCACGACCCACTCGAAGTCGGGGTAGGCCTGTCCCACGATGCTCTCGGCGGTCGCCGCAAAGCCGCGGCGATCGTTCAGAACGACCGTGATCACGCTGATCTGGGGCGCCACGTCAGTTTTCTACCATAAGTTTATATCCGCCCCTTTACTAACGCGTCGCGGCAATTCTGTCCATGTGATTCGCTGCCTCCTCGGAGCGGAGGGTGATGCGGTCGACTATATCTTTTTACTAGAAATCTATGAGATTATAAGTTATCTACGGTTGATTTCGCGCCGTTGCTCCTATAGCATCGCCGCATGACCGGCAATCCCGCTTCGCCCACCCGGAGCTCCCGAAGAGCCCTGGCGGCGCTTGGAGTGTTGCTGGCAGAGCCCGCTCGACGCGGCACGTCACTACGGCTTCCGAGGTGACCTGTTCTACAAGATGGCGCGTCGCGAGCCGGGGGGGGCGGGTCCGGGGCGCCGGCAGGATCTGCCCGGCGAGGCCGGCGTGCTACAGCGCTCTCTGGGCATCCCGGGTATTCCGCAGGTGGTCGACTGGCAGCAGACCCCGACCTTGCAGGTCCTGGTCACGAGGCGGCTCGGCGGCCGACCGCTCAGCCAGCTCGACCTCGGCTGGGGACGGTTGCTCTGGCTGACCTTGCGGCTCGCGCTCCTGGTCGTCCGTCTGGCCAGGCGCGGGGTCAGCCATGACGATCTCCGGCCCGAGAACGTCCTTATCGACCCCGCGGGCGGGCTGCACCTGATCGACTTCGACCAGGCGAGCTGCGGCCGGCCCATGGTCTGCCTGGCCCGCAGTCTGCTCGGGCTCCGGCTCGGCGGGCCGCCGGTCAGCAACAGCGTGCTGGCGCCGTTGCGCGAGCGCCTGCAGGCGAGCCTGGCGCCCGCCTTGCTGCGGGCCTTCAAGCGCGGCGGTCGCCGGCGGCCGCGCCCGCTGCCGCCGTTGCCGCCGGCCGCCAGCGCGGAGCAGACGGCGCTGCACGCGGCCTGGCGGCTCGCCGCCGCCTCGAACGCCAGTTCGCCCTGCGCGGCGATCGCCTACCATGAGCTCGAGTTCGAGGGCCTGACCTTCCCCGGCGAGCGGCCCTGGGCGGCGCGCTGGCAGCAGCTCGCCCGGATCACCGACTACGGTGGCCGGCGCGTGCTCGAGCTCGGCTGCAATCAGGGCCTGCTCTCGATCTTCCTGCTCAAGGAGGCGGGCGCAAAGGCCGCGCTCGCGGTCGATCGCGATCCGCAGATCCTCGAGGCGGCCGTCCAGGTCGCGCGGGCGTTCCGGGTGCGGCCCGAGTTCCGGCGGATCGATTTCGATGCCGATCGCGACTGGGAGGCGGCGCTGGCGGCATTCCGGCCGGAGGTCGTGTTCGCGCTCAGCGTCAGCCATTGGATCCGGGACCGGGCCCGGTTCTTCGCGTTTCTGGGCCGCTTCGACGAGCTGATCTACGAGGGCCACGACAGCGCCCGGACCGAGCGCCGGCGGCTCGCCGCGGCCGGCTTCACGGCAATCGAGCTGGTCCACAGCAGCGAGCGCGGTCGCCCGGTGCTCCACTGCCGCAAGGGCCCTAGCGCTCGCGCCTGAGCGCGCTCTCGTGCCAGCGCCGCAGGATCAGATGCGCGAGCAGGCTGAACGCGGCGAAGATCAGGATGCCGGTCAGCGAGATCAGCAGCACGGCTGCGAACATGCGCGGAATGTTGAGCCGGTAGCCGGCTTCCAGGATGCGATAGGCGAGGCCCGAGCCGGTGCCGGCGGTGCCGGCCGCGAACTCGGCGACGATCGCGCCGATCAGCGACAGGCCGCCCGCGATCTTGAGGCCGCCCAGGAAATAGGGCATCGCCGAGGGCAGGCGCAGGTGGATCAGGACCTGCCAGCGCGAGGCGCCGTACAGCTGGAACAGGTCGACCAGGTTGTGATCGGCGCTGTTCAGCCCGAGCGTGGTGTTGGCCAGGATCGGGAAGAAGGCGACGATCCAGGCGCAGATCAGGAGGGCTGCGTAGGTGTTGTCGACGTAGATCAGGATCAGGGGTGCGATCGCGATGATCGGGGTCACCTGCAGGATCACCGCGAACGGGAAGAAGCTGAGCTCGATCCACTTGGACAGGGAAAACAGGACCGCGAGCCCGACGCCGCCGATGATCGCGACGCCAAGCGCCATGAAGGTGATCTGGAGCGTGATCAGCAGCGAGGGGAACAGGATGCCCCGGTCCCGGATCAGCGCCTCGATGACCAGGAGCGGCCCCGGCAGGATGTAGTGGGGAATGTGGTTGACCCGGACGATCAGCTCCCAGAGCGCGAGTGCTGCGAGGCCGATCGCGAGCGGGGCCAGGATCCTTGCGATCCGCTCGGCGCGCGCACCGTGCGGCGGGACGCGCTTTGGGGTCGAGCTCGAGAGGCGCTCCCTCGGGGGCATCTTCGGCGGGCGGGGCGGGGCTCAAGCCATCGCCTCGTGGAGCTTGGCCGAGACCCGCCGGCAAAGCGCGTTGTAGGGCTCCGAGGTGCGGAACGCCTCGCTGCGCGGATAGGGGGCCAGGGTGTCGATCTCGCCGATCACGCGCCCTGGCCGCGCCCTGATGACCGCGATCCGGCTCGCGAGGTAGACCGATTTGTAGACGCTGTGGGTGACGAACACGACGGTCCAGCTGTGCGCCTGCCAGAGGCGGAGCAGGTCGTCGTTGAGGCGAAAGCGGGTGATCTCGTCGAGGGCGGCGAACGGCTCGTCCATGAGCAGGACGCGGGGCTCGGTGACCAGGGCGCGGGCGATCGAGACCCGCATCTTCATGCCGCCCGAGAGCTCGCGCGGATAGGCGCGCTCGAAACCCTCCAGGCCGACCATCGCGAGCGCCGCCTCGACCCGGGGTGCGGCCTGGCGCCTGGACAGGCCCGCCAGGCGGAGCGGCAGATGGACGTTGCCCCAGACGGTCGCCCAGGGCATCAGCGTCGGCTCCTGGAACACGAAGCCGATCGCCCGCCGGCTCGCGGCCTCGGCCCAGACGATCCGCCCGGCGCTCGGCTGGCCGAGCCCGGCGAGCAGGCGGAGCACCGTGCTCTTGCCGCAACCGGAAGGGCCGAGCAGGCTCAGGAACTCGTGCTCGCCGACCTCGAGATCGAGGTTCTCGAGCGCCACCGTGCCGTTCGCGAAGGTCTTGCCGACCCGCTCGAGCCGGACCAGCCCGGTCCGCGCGCGTCCCGAGGTCCGCCCGGTGTCTCGGTCAGCGATCGACAGCTCGGCCATGCGGCGCATCCCGCGCGCACAACTATCCCGCAGCGCCGCCGCTGGCAATCCGCCCCGGTCGTTGGCCGCGGCGGCCTCGCGATCACGGCCAAACGCCAGGCCCGCCACCAACCCCGACACGCCGGCCCTGGTCCGCGGCGGCCGTCGTCGCCTGCACGTTTCCCCAGCCGGGAAGCGCCCGCAGCCTCCATCCGGATCAATCCTGGCGCCAGATTGATCCGGATGGAGGCGCCGGCTGAGGCTGGCATCCAGCGACGATGCCGCACCCAATACTTACAAGTGACGCATCCTGGGCCTCGAGTGGCGCATATATGCGTCACTTTTTACTTGCCCTGGTGCCGTGATCACGAGCGACGGCCGCGCATCAATCAATTGAGGTCAGCGCTGACCCCGAATCTGGAGGCGACCGCCTCCCAAGCCCGGAAAACCTGACCTCGAGCGGCCGCTTTGATTGATCCTCCATGGAGGCATCAGCCGGATCTCCATGCGCCACCCAGGCGCCACATGCGTCACAAGTGACGCATCGAGCGAGGGGCGGGCGGGTTGGCGCAACTTCGGGCTGCCCACCGAGCGCAATCGATGCTAATTCTGGGCGATTGCGTGGGAACCGTTGCCGGGCGCCATGGTCTACCGGGTCTTTCTCAGCTCGACCAGTCAGGATCTCGTTCCGCACCGGGAGGAGGTTTTGGCCGCGATCGTCGCGCCTGGACGGGTTCGATCCGATCGCGATGGAGAATTTCGGTGCCCGCGCCGATGCGGCGGTCGACTTCGACGACCGCAAGGTGCGCGAGAGCGACGTCCTGGTCGGCGTGCTCGGCCTCTGCTACGGCAGCCACCCGCGCGCCGGGCCGCCATCCTTCACCGAGCGCGAGTACGAGAGCGCGCTGGCGGCTGGGATCGACCGGCTGATGCTGGTCAGCCCCGAAGACTTCCTGATGGCCGGCCATCTGATCGAGGCGGACGCCAAGCGCCGGCGCCAGCAGGTATTCCGCGCGCGGGTCAAAGGGGACCTGATCGTCGACGGTGCCGCCGCTTTCGCGAGCCCGGCCGCGCTTTCGCGCGCGGTCGTCAGTGCGCTCGCCAACTGGCGGGCGGAGCGCGAGAAGGTCGACGAGATCACGGCGAAGCTCCTCGCGGCCGAGACACGCGCAGCGGAACTCGAACGCGCGCACCAGGAGGGCCAGAAGGAGCGAGAAGCGCTGCGCGCGGCTGTCCAGGCGCTGGCCGACAAGGCCAAGGAACCCGATGCTCCGCCCAAGGTCGAGCATGCGCTTGCGTTCCTGCGCGACGGCAAGACCGCCGAGGCCGAGGCGATCTTCGCGGACATCGTCGCGCGCAAGGAGGGCGAGGGTGCGGCGGCGCTGCGCGAAGCGGCCGAGGCGGCGAGGCATCTCGGTGCGCTCACCTCTCTCGGCAGTACGCAAAAGGCGATCGTGGCCTACGCGACCGCGACCCGGCTCGACCCGGACCACGTCTGGTCCTGGATCTTCCTTGGCCGCCTCTATCAGCAGGTGGGGCAACCTGGCCGCCGCCGAGCAGGCATTTCGGCGGGCTCGTGAAGCGGCCGAGCGCGCGCGGCAACGAGCGCGACATCGGCGTCGCTCACCATGAATTAGGGGATGTGCACATGCGCCCGAGGCGACTTGGCTGCGCTCTGGCGGAGTACGAGCAGTTTCGGGCGGCTGCCGAGAAGCTCGCCGCGCAGGACCCCGGCAACGCCGAGTGGCAGCGCGATCTCTCTGTCAGCTACGAGAAAATCGGCGACGTGCAGCGCGCGCAGGGCGATCTGGGCGGCGCGCTGAAGGCCTACCAGGACAGCCTCGCCATCCGACAGAAGCTCGCCGCGCAGGACCCCGGCAACGCCGGTGGCAGCGCGATCTTTCTGTGAGTTACAACAAGATCGGCGACGTGCAGAGCGCGCAGGGCGATCTGGGCGGCGCGCTGAAGGCCTACCAGGACAGCCTCGCCATCCGACAGAAGCTCGCCGCGCAGGACCCCGGCAACGCCGGCTGGCAGCGCGATCTTTCTGTGAGCTACAACAAGATCGGCGACGTGCAGAGCGCGCAGGGCGATCTGGGCGGCGCGCTGAAGGCCTACCAGGACAGCCTCGCCATCCGACAGAAGCTCGCCGCGCAGGACCCCGGCAACGCCGGCTGGCAGCGCGATCTTTCTGTGAGCTTACAACAAGATCGGCGACGTGCAGAGCGCGCAGGGCGATCTGGGCGGCGCGCTGAAGGCCTACCAGGACAGCCTCGCCATCCGACAGAAGCTCGCCGCGCAGGACCCCGGCAACGCCGGCTGGCAGCGCGACCTCTCTGTGAGCTTCAACAAGATCGGCGACGTGCAGAGCGCGCAGGGCGATCTGGGCGGCGCGCTGAAGGCCTACCAGGACAGCCTCGCCATCCGACAGAAGCTCGCCGCGCAGGACCCCGGCAACGCCGAGTGGCAGCGCGATCTTTCTGTGAGTTACGACAAGATCGGCGACGTGCAGAGCGCGCAGGGCGATCTGGGCGGCGCGCTGAAGGCCTACCAGGACAGCCTCGCCATCCGCCAGAAGCTCGCCGCGCAGGACCCCGGCAACGCCGAGTGGCAGCGCGATCTTTCTGTGAGTTACGACAAAATCGGCGACGTGCAGAGCGCGCAGGGCGATCTGGGCGGCGCGCTGAAGGCCTACCAGGACAGCCTCGCCATCCGACAGAAGCTCGCCGCGCAGGACCCCGGCAACGCCGAGTGGCAGCGCGACCTGATCGTCTCGAATGTGAAGCTCGCCGAGGTCGGGGAGTCACAGGGCGATCGGGGGAGCAAGGCGAACCGGCACTATCAGGCCGCGCTCGCCATCGCGCTGGCGTTACGGACCAGCGGTCGCCTGGCGCCGGTCGACGCCTGGGTGGTCGAAGCTCTCGAGAAGCGGCTGGGAAGGGTCAGCCCTTCGGCCGCCCCGCAATAGGTGGCCGGTGACCCGGACGCCGCTCGGAGCTGCGGACGACGGATCTGCGTGAATGGATGCGCGCAGCGATCGCCGCCCTCGCGGTCGCGTACTCGGGCGCCTGCTCCTCGTAAGCCTCACGCACACGCGGTTCGGCGAGTAGCTTCTCGCGTAGCTGGCTGAGGGTCTTGTTAGCCACTGTCCTGCTCCTCGACGGTCCAGCGGGCCATGTCGCTGACCTTGCATATCCTTTCGATATGGGTCCGGAGCCCCAGTTCGTGACCAAGCGTGGTCGCTCGGCGGTCGTGGTGCTGGCGGTCGAGGACTACGAGAAGCCGCGTGAGCAGGAGCGGCTCGGCCGGCCTTCGTTCATCGAGCATATCCTGGCGGCGCCCAAGCGGCCGCCCGAGATTGGCGATGACGAGGAGCTTTTTCCCCGGCTCGAGCTGGAGCCGCGGGACGTTTTTCTCGACTCCTACAAAGATCGCTGAAATGTCGCTGCCCGGGTCCGCCATGCAGCGCGGCCGGCCCGGGCAACGACAAAGTCCCGGGGTTACAGGTTCAGCGCGTTGGTGAGGTCGCCGAGCGGGGGGCTGCCGCCCGCGGCGATCGCGTCGTCGCGTTGCTTGATGCCGGCCAGCGTCGGCAGGTCGAAGCGGTGGGTGATGAAACGCAGGATCGAGGTCGTGTCGTAGGGGGTGTGGTCGACGAAGCCGCGCTTGGCGAATGGGGAAACGATGATCGCCGGGATGCGCGAGCCGGGGCCCCAGCGGTCGCCCTTGGGTGGGGCGACGTGGTCCCAGATGCCGCCGTTCTCGTCGTAGGTGACGATCACCAGCATTTTTTCCCACTGAGGGCTGTGCTGGAGGTGGGCGATCAGGTCGGCGATGTGCTGGTCGCCGGCGCTGACGTTGGCGTAGCCCGAGTGCTCATTCAGGTTGCCCTGGGGCTTGTAGAAGGCCACGGCTGGCAGCTCGCCGGCATCGATCGCCTTGATGAACTCGCTGCCGTTCAGGCCGCCGTCCAGCAGGTGCTCGGTGCGGGCGGCGGTGCCGGGGGCAAAGTTCGAGAAATAGTTGAAGGGCTGGTGGTGGTATTGGAAGCCGGGGACCGGCTTGGCGTTGCCGTTGTCGAGCACCGACTGCCAGGCGCCGCTGTACCAGGCCCAGCTGACGCCCTTGGCGCTGAGGAGATCACCGATCGTGGGCTCGGTCTGGGGCGGCAGCGTGGTCTTGGCAGCCGGGTCGGCGAGGCGCGAATCGCCGCCGGCTGCCGGCTCGTTGGCGCTCGGCTGATAGGGCGGCTGCATCGTGTTGACGGCGTAGAAGTCGGGGGTGAGGTTGCCGTCGCTCGCGAACTTGGGCGGGCCGTCGAGGGCGGATTTGGGCGAGTTGCCGGCGAGCGTGAGGGTCACGCCGTCCGGCTCGACGGCCGCGATCAGGCCCTTGGCCGGGCTCTGGTCGGCGTTCGGGTAGGAACCCACGCAGGCGCAAGCCAGCCAGATGTGGTTCATGAACGAGCCGCCGAACGTGCCCATGAAGAAGTTGTCGGCCAGCGTGTAGTCCTGGGCGACTTTCCACATCGCCATCTTGGAGCCGTCCCAGTGGCTCATGACCAGGGCGCCGCTGTCGGCCCAGGCGACGAACTTGTCGTTCTTGCCGCCGTCGATCTGCATCTGGTTCTGGTAGAAGCGGTGCCAGAGGTCGGTGGTCAGCGTGTCGAGCGACTGGTTGAAGCCGTTCGGGTCGTCGACCGCAAACGGCTTGTTCGGCAGGTGCTCGGTCTCGGCCTCGGTGACCGGCGGGGTCACGCCTTTGGCCGTGAGCCCCTCCCAGACCGGCGGCAGCTCGTCGAGCTTGGCGCCGTCGCGATCGACCTGCTCCAGGCTCGCCGGGCTCGCATCGGCCAGGCCGTCGGCGCCGGGAAACTGCCGTAGAGATTGTCGAAGCTGCGGTTCTCGGCGAAGATCACGACGACGTTCTGGATCTGGTCGAGGTTCGGGGCGGCCATTTCGGCGGCCGCGCTCATGGCTTTCTCGGTGGTGCAGCCCGCGAGCAGGGGCGCGATGCCGAGCATGGCGCCGGCGGCCGCTCGGGCCAGTGTCCGCTTCCTCATGGAGGCCTCCCTGAGACTGGGGCGCGTCGCCGACCGCGATCGGCGCGCGTCCGCGTGATGGTCGGGCGATGTAATAGGACGGTGAGCGCCGATTAAAGCCTCGTGCCGCCGTGAGCGCAACCACCTTGGGATGATTCTGAGACGCCAGAGGTCCGACGCGCGCTTGCCGGGCGGTCCGCGGCCGACCTAACCTGGCCGGATGGGGAACGGCGTCGGGAGGGAACTTCATGGCCAGGGGCTGGCTGTCGGACGTGCTCGCCGCCCTGCTGGTGGCGGGCGTCCTGCCATTGGTGCCGGGACCGCTGGCGGCGGCTGGCGCGGCGAGCCCGCCCGGCGTTGCGGCCGAGCACGCCGCCGGCGGCATCAGCCGGGCCGAGGTGCGCCGGCAGGCGGCGCTCCTGGCGGCGCTCGGGCGGGCGCTGTTCTTCGATGCCAGGCTGTCCGCATCCGGCCGCCAGGCCTGCGCGTCCTGCCACGACCCCGCGCAGGCCTTCGGCCCGCCCAACGCCGATGCGGTCCAGCTCGGCGGCAGCGACCTCCGGCAGCCGGGGCTCAGGGCAGTGCCGTCGATCAAATATCTGCAGGTGGTGCCGGCGTTCACCGAGCATTTTTTCGACTCTGAGGACGATGCCGATCCGAGCGTCGACAACGGGCCGACCGGCGGCCTGACCTGGGACGGCCGGGTCGACCGCGGCCACAGCCAGGCGCCGATCCCGCTCTTGTCGCCGTTCGAGATGGCGAACGCGAGCCCGGACGCGGTCGCCCGGCGCGTGCTGGCCGCGGGCTATGGCCAGGACCTGCAGGCGATCTACGGGGCTGCGATCCTCGACGGACCGGCGGGCGGTGTTCGAGGCGACCCTCAAGGCGTTCGAGGTGTTCGAGCAGGATTTTCGGACCTTTTATCCGTACAGCAGCAAGTATGATGCCTATCTCGCCGGCCAGGCGACGCTCTCGGCCGCCGAGCAGCGCGGGCTCGAGCTGTTCGACAGTCCGGAAAAAGGCAACTGCGGCGGCTGCCACATCAGCGAGCGCGGCAACGACGGCACGCCGCCGCAGTTCACCGACTTCGGGCTGATCGCGCTCGGCCTGCCGCGCAACCCGGAAATCCCGGCCAACGCCGATTCTTCCTACTATGATCTCGGACTATGCGGCCCGCTGCGCACCGATTTTCAGGGCCGCGAGGACTATTGCGGTCTGTTCCGGACGCCGACCCTGCGCAACGTCGCCCTGCGCAAGACCTTCTTCCACAACGGTGTCTTCCATGACCTGCGCAAAGCGGTCGACTTCTACGCCACCCGCGACACCAACCCCGAGCGCTGGTATCCCCGGAATCCGGACGGCAGCGTCCACAAGTTCGACGACCTGCCGCCCCAGTATCGGAAGAACCTGAGCGACGAGCCGCCCTTCGACGGCCGCCACCCGGGCGACCCGCCAGCACTGACCGAAGCCGAGATCGACGACCTGGTCACCTTCCTCAAGACGCTCACCGACGGCTGGTTCGACCCCGCCGCGGCGACCACTCAGGCCGACCGGTGACGGGCCCGGGGGCGGCGCGGCGGTGGTCGGGGCGAGCGGCGCCCTGATTGCCAGGCAGCGCGAGACGCGCCATATAGCTAGCCAGATCAGCTGGCCAGAGGATGCTCGATGCCCCAAGCGCAGTGGTCTTTGCAGGATGCCAAGAACCGGTTCAGCGCGGTCGTCGCCGCCGCCCTGGCGGGCACGCCGCAGTTCGTGACCAAGCGCGGCCGCTCGGCAGTCGTGGTGCTGGCGGTCGAGGACTACGAGAACCTGCGCGCAGAAGGAGCGGCTTGGCCGGCCTTCGTTCATCGAGCACATCCTGGCCGCGCCCAGGCGGCCGCCCGAGATCGGCGATGAGGAGGAGCTGTTTTCCCGGATCGAGCTGAAGCCGCGGGACGTCGATTTTTGAGGTATCTGCTCGACACGATGGTGCTGTCGGAAGCGATCAAGCGGCGGCCTGAGCCGCGGGTGATCGCATGGCTCGAGCGGGTGGCGTCGGCGGATGCCTTCGTGAGCGCGCTGTCGATCGGCGAGATCGAGCGCGGGATTGCCCAGGCGCGGCGGACAAGTGGCCCGTTCGCCGACCAGCTCATGGCGTGGCTCGGCCAGATCCTGACCGTCTATGGCGACCGCATCCTGGTCGTGGATGTCGCGGTCGCGCGGCGCTGGGGGTGCCTATGCGAGGCGATCGGGCATGCCGGGACCGATCTGTTGATCGCGGCGACCGCCCTGGAGCACGGCCTGACCGTCGTAACCCGCAACCGCCGCCATTTCGAGCCCGACGCAGGTGGCGATCCTCAACCCGTACGAGGCGGGATGAGGGGCCGCTGCCCGGCTCGCCGTTCGGGTCATATCAGCCGCCGCGTGGCCTCGAATCTTGCCCGTCCAGCACCCGCACGCCGAGCCAGGCGGGCGAAGCCTTCGGCCTGCCCGCGCTGCGGGCCGCTGCGGCCTCACTCCGCGGCCTGGACGATCCGCTCCGGCTCGTCGTCGATCGCGTCGTAGGCGGCGAGCGCTGCGAGGTTGATCATCTCGGAGACCGAGGCGTTCATCGAGAGGATCTGGACCGGCTTGGAGAGGCCCAGCAACAAGGGGCCGATGACCATGCCGCCGCCGAGCTGCTTCAAGAGGCGCGAGCTGATGCTGGCGGTGTGGAGGGCCGGCATGATCAGGACGTTCGCCGGCTCCGAGAGGCGGCAGAACGGGTAGAGGGCAAGCAGCTCGGGGTCGAGCGCGACGTCGGCCGACATCTCGCCGTCGTACTCGAAGTCGACCTGGCGCCGGTCGAGCTCCTCCACGGCCTCCTGGACGCGAAGGGCCTTCTCGATCCGGCGGCTGCCGAAGGTGGAGAACGACAGAAGGGCGACGCGGGGGGTGAAGCCCATGCGGCGGGCGGCGCGCGCGGTCTGGATCGCGATGTCGGCGAGCTCGGAGGGCGTCGGGAGCTCGTGGACGGTGGTGTCGGCGATGAAGACGGTGCGGCCGCGGGCCAGCATCATCGTGTAGCCGAGCAGGCGCTCGCCGGGCTTGGGGTCGATCACGCGGCGGACGTCGCGCAGCACGGAGATGTAGTTGCGGGTCAGGCCGGTGACCATGGCGTCCGCGTCGCCCTCGGCGACCATGCAGGCGCCGAACACGTTGCGGTCCTGGTTGACCAGGCGCTGGCAGTCGCGGAACAGCAGGCCCGAGCGCTGGCTGCGGCCGTAGAGGAGCTCGGCGTAGGCGCGGTTCTTGGTCGAGAGCCTGGCGTTGTGGATCTCGAGGGAGCCTTCGGGGAGGTTGAGGCCGATGTTTTGGGCGGTCTCGTGGATCCGGTCCTCGCGGCCGATCAGGACCGGCGTGCCGAGGCCGGCGTTGTGCCAGGCGAGGGCTGCCCGGATGGTCTTCTCCTCCTCGCCCTCGGCGAACACGACCCGCTTGGGGTGGGCGCGCACCCGGTCGATGATCAGCTGCATGCGGCTGGCCGTGGGGTCGAGGCGGGCGCGCAGCCGGTCGCAGTACTGCTCGCGGTCGCCGATCGGCAGGCGGGCGACAGCACTGCTCATCGCGGCCTGGGCGACCGCCGAGGGCACGGCGATGATCAGGCGCGGGTCGAACGGGGTCGGGATCAGGTAGTTGGGGCCGTAGCGCAGCCGGCGGCCGCGGTAGGCGGCGCTGACCTCGTCGGGCACGTCCTCGCGGGCAAGCGCTGCGATCGCGTAGGCGGCGGCGATCTTCATCGGGTCGTTGATGGTGGTCGCGCGGACGTCGAGCGCACCCCGGAAGATGTACGGGAAACCCAGGACGTTGTTGACCTGATTCGGGTAGTCGGAGCGGCCGGTCGCGATGATCGCGTCCGGGCGGGCTTCCTTCAAGGCGCCGGGCATGATCTCGGGGTCGGGGTTGGCCATCGCGAACACGATCGGCTGGCGGGCCATGTCTTTGGTCATTTCGGGGCTGAGCGCGCCCTTGGCCGAGAGGCCGAAGAAGACGTCGGCGCCGACCAGCGCCTCGGCGAGCGTGCGCGCGTCGCTGTCGACCGCGTGCGCGGACTTCCACTGGTTCATGCCGGCCTCGCGGCCGCGCCAGACGACGCCCCGGGTATCGCACAGGATCGCGTTGTCGTGCGGCAGGCCCATGGCCTTCAGGAGCTCGATGCAGGCGATCGCGGCGGCGCCGGCGCCGTTGACCACGAGCTTCACCTCGCGCAGCGAGCGGCCGGTGACATCGAGCGCGTTGATCAGCCCGGCGGCGGCGATGATCGCGGTGCCGTGCTGGTCGTCGTGGAACACCGGGATGTCCATGGCCTCGCGCAGCCGCTGCTCGATGATGAAGCAGCCGGGGGCTTTGATGTCCTCGAGGTTGATGCCGCCGAAGGTCGGCTCGAGCAGGCGCACGCAGTTGACGAAGTCGTCGACGTCCTCGGTGTCGACCTCGAGGTCGATCGCGTCGATGTCGGCGAAGCGCTTGAACAGGACCGACTTGCCTTCCATCACCGGCTTGGCGCCGAGCGCGCCGAGGTTGCCGAGGCCGAGCACCGCGGTGCCGTTCGAGATCACCGCCACCAGATTGCCCTTGGCGGTGTAGTCGTAGACCTTGGCCGGATCGGCCTGGATCGCGAGGCAGGGTGCGGCCACCCCGGGCGAATAGGCGAGCGACAGATCGCGCTGGGTGGTGAGCGGCTTGGTCGGCATGATCTCGATCTTGCCGGGCCGGCCGCTGCGATGCATCTCGAGGGCCTCGTCGTCGGTGATCGAGACGTAGTCGATCTTGTCCTCGACGGCGGCGCTGTCGTAGGGGCTGCTCACCTGATGGTCTCCCTGACGCTCCCGGCCCCTCCTTGGTGGAGGTTCGGGCCGCGGTCGGACGGCGGGTGGGAAGCGTAGCGCCATCGGCGAGATCTCGTCAAACGAAGCCGCCTCGCGAACTTGACCGCCGGCGGGCGCCGCCTACCTAAGCTCTGCCTTCGGGACGCGGGGCTCGAGCCATGAACTTCGCACGCACGGCGCTGCTGCTCGCCGCGATGACCGGCCTGTTCCTGGCGATCGGCTATCTGCTGGCCGGCGAGGGCGGCCTGCTGATCGCCTTCCTGATCGCGCTGGCCATGAACGGCTGGGCGTACTGGAACTCCGATCAGGTGGTGCTGCGCATGCACGATGCGCGGCCGGTGAGCCGTGCGAGCGCGCCCGATCTGTTCGGCCTGGTCGAGCAGCTGGCGCGCCGCGCCGGACTACCGATGCCGAAGGTGTATCTGATCGAGACCAGCCAGCCGAACGCGTTCGCGACCGGGCGCGACCCGGAGCACGCCGCGGTCGCGGTCACCCGCGGCCTGCTCCAGGCCTGCGATTCCGAGGAGCTGGCGGGCGTGCTCGCCCATGAGCTCGGCCACATCAAGCACCGCGACACGCTGACCATGACGATCACCGCGACGCTCGCCGGCGCGATCGGTTTTTTGGCGCAGTTCGCGTTCTTCTTCGGCATGGGCCGCGGTCAGCGCAACAACCCGCTAGGCTTCGTCGGCACGCTGTTGGTGATGATCCTCGCCCCGCTCGCCGCGATGCTGGTCCAGATGGCGATCTCGCGGACCCGCGAATACGCGGCCGACCGGGCCGGCGCCGAGATCTCGGGCCAGCCGCTCTGGCTCGCCCGCGCGCTGCAGAAGATCGAGCGGCTGGCGCAGGGTACGGTCAACGAGGCCGCCGAGCGCCACCCGGCGTCCGCCCATCTGTTCATCGTCAATCCCCTGCACATGGGCGGGGTCGACAACCTGTTCCGCAGCCACCCCGCGACCGCCGAGCGCGTCCGCCGCCTGCGCGAGCTGGCGGGCGCGGCGGCCGGGCCGGACGGCGGCCGCGGCCCTTGGGGCTGAGGGATCGGTCTGGTGCCCCAGCGACGATGTCGCAGACGGATGTGAACTGCGAGAACGGCCATCGTTTGGCGCCAATCCCGCAAGATCGATGGGCCGCCAGGGCCTGATGGATTGCCCGGCCGCGGCGCGGTCTGGCGTCGTCCCCATCTTCCCGCGCGTGCATGGAAGCGCTGGCGCCGGGAATGATGCCCGCCAAGTTATTGACTTGGCGGGCTTATTGTTTTGGTTGCGGGGGCAGGATGCCCCTTGGCCCCCCTACTTCCTGCAAGGGCCCGACACAGCGTCGCGGCCGCCTCGATGACGCGCGGACCGAGGGCGAACAGGATCACGTCCAGCAGCGGGCTATCGGCGGTGCGGACCTTCATATTGCGATTGAACGTGATTATACCACCAGATATAGTCGGTGTCGTCAGGGGGGCCCAGCCTCGGGGATGCTTCTGGCGGCTGCGAATGAGGGGGGTTCGTCTTGCCCGGTAAGCGAAACGGCGCAGACACCGATAGTCGCAAGAAGGGCGGAATCGCGCGACGCGTGATCGATCGACCGCCCAGCTTCGTCGGCTGGCGCAGCAGCGACGAGGAGGAGATCGCGCGCCGGCTCTGGCGAGGCCGGACCGAGGTCCTGGCGGCCGAAGCTCTGGCGTCGGCAGACCCCTTCTTTGGCGCCTACCGGGTGCGCTCCGCGAGCGGCGCCAGCTACGAGGTCGAGATCCGCTCGCTCGTGACCCGTGAGAATTCGTGTGGCTGCGTGGACCACGCCGTCAACGGCCTTGGCACGTGCAAGCACATCGAGGGAGCGCTGCAGGCTCTGCGGCGGGGGCGGCCACGGCAGTTCGATCAGGCAGCGCGGCGAGGTTGTCCTTGGGCGGACGTCTATGTGCGTCGGCAGGGCGAACCCGAAGCCCGCCTCCAGTGGCCGGCGGACCAGGCTCTGGCGGCCCGATTGCGCGAGCACCTGGGCGGTTGGTTCACGGACGAGGGCGTGCTGCGCGGAACGCCGCGCGAGGCCTTGGCGGCAGTTCGACGGGCGGCTGCGGCATGGCCCGAGAAGCTGCGCCGCCAGATCCGCGTCTCGCGGCACCTGGACGCCTGGCTGGAAGGCCATCGACGGCGCGGGGCGCGCGTCGCGGAGCGCGAGCGTTTTCTGGCCGATGTCGAGACGGGTGCCGCCAGTCTCGACATGCTGCAGCGGCCGCTGCTGCCCTATCAGCGTGACGGCATGCTGCATCTCGCCTTCTCGGAGCGCGCCTTGCTCGCCGACGACATGGGACTCGGCAAGACCGTGCAGGCGATCGCGGCCTGCGCGCTCCTCCGGCGACGGCGGGGCATCGAGCGCGTTCTGGTGGTGGTGCCGGCCTCGCTCAAGGCGGAGTGGCAGGAGCAGATCGCGCGCTTCACCACCTTGCCGGCGCAGATCGTGGAGGGCGATCGGGCGACCCGCCTGCGTCTCTACCAGAGGCCGGCGTTCTTCAATCTCGCCAACTACGAGCAGGTCATCCCCGACGGACCCGAGATCAATCGCCTGCTCCGGCCCGACGTCGTGATTCTCGACGAGGCGCAACGGATCAAGAACTGGCAGACCAAGACCGCAAGGGCGGTCAAGGACCTCAGGAGCCCCTACGCCTTCGTGCTGACCGGCACACCGCTCCAGAACCGGATCGACGAGATCTACTCGATCGTCCAGTATCTGGACCCCGAGCTGTTCGGGCCCCTGTTTCGCTTCAACCGTGCGTTCTACGAGCTCGACGAGCGCGGCCGCCCCGTCGGCTATCGCAATCTCGACGAGATGCATCGGCGGCTCGAGCCCGTCATGCTGCGCCGCCGCAAGAGCGACGTCGAGGATCAGCTGCCCGAGCGCACGGTGACGACCCGTCTGGTCGCGATGGCTCCCGAGCAGCGCCTGCGCTACCAGGACTACGAGACATGGGTGGCGCGGCTCGTGGCCGTCGCGCGGCGGCGCAGCCTGACGCGCGAGGAGTTCGACCGCCTGCAGCAGTGGCTGGCCTGCATGCGGATGCTCTGCGACACGCCCTACATCCTCGATCCCGACTGCCGGGTCTGCCCCAAGCTCGAGGAGCTGGAAAGCGTGCTCGCGGACCTGGTCGCCGAGCCGGACTTGAAGATCATCGTGTTCTCGGAATGGGTCCGCATGCTGGAGCTGGTGGGTGAGCTGGCGCGCGAGATGGACCTGGACGTCGCCTGGCATCATGGCTCGGTGCCCCAGCAGCGGCGCCGGATGGAGATCCGTCGCTTCAAGGAGGATCCGTTCTGCCGCCTCTTGCTCTCCAGCGATGCCGGCAGCCTCGGCTTGAATCTGCAGATGGCGAGCGTCGTGATCAACCTCGATCTGCCGTGGAACCCGGCCAGGCTGGAGCAGCGGATCGCACGTGCCTGGCGCAAGCATCAGAGCCGCCCCGTGCGCGTGATCAACCTGGTGACCGAGGCGTCGATCGAGCACCGCATGCTGGCGGTCCTCGCCGCCAAGCAGGAGCTGGCCGACGGTGTTCTCGACGGGCTGGGCGATCTCTCGGCGCTCCAGATGCCCTCGGGCCGGGCCGCATTGGTCGAGCGTCTGGACGCCATGATCGGCGGCGACGAGGCCGAAGGGCCGATCCTGGAGCGGGCCGAATTCTCTGTCGAGCGCGTCCGAGACGATCTGTCGATGCGCTACGGCGACGGCCTGTTGCTGCTGGAGAGCAGGCGCGATCAGGCGGGAACCGAGACGGTCCTCGCAGTTATCGATGCTGCGCCCGCTACCGCTGCCCATGAGGCCCTGCATCTTTCGCAGGTCCATGGCGGCACGGGAGAGCAAGGTACCAGCTCGCCGCGGTTCGAAGTCCTCGACCGATCCGGCTACGCGATGCTCCAGCGGTTGGTCGCAGCAGGGATCGTGTCGTTCGCTGCCGGAGACGTTCGACGGCTGCATGAGCGAGCCGAGCCCACCAATGGAGCGCAACCATCGAAGACCGACTGCGGCACTGCCGCCCGGGCCCGCGCTTCCGCACTGCTGGCATGACGTCGATGGTCGATCAGTGGCTCGATGGTTTACGCAGGATTACGCACGGTCATGATGCCACGGTGATTCCATAACGATGCAAGGCTCGCGGTCCGGAGACCGAGGCCGTGGCGTAAGTAGCTGAATAGTTTGGAGACTTTGGTTGCGGGGGGACGATACGATCATTTCCGAACGCCCGCCGTCGACGTGCCGCTGGCCGCGTAGCGAGGGAGACCCGACCATGAGGACGATCGCCTGGCGCTAGCGCTGCTGACCCTGGCAATCACGCTGCCCTGCCGGCCAGCCGCCGCCGAGGAGCTGCAGCTCCGGCGCCTGAACGAGCACCGGCTGGTCATCGAGGGGCCGTTCGGCGAGCGGCGCGGCTACGTTCGCGACACGCCAACGGCGCCGCCATCGTCGCCTGGGACATCGGCGGCGGGCGTCTTCCCTACGACATCGGCCTCTACTTCCCGGGCCAGCCGGAGGCGGGCGCGACCCTGCTCTAACTCGTCGTCTCGCGTCCCTTCACACTCCCTGCCGATCTGACCGTCAGCCAGGGCTATGCCGGTACCGCGTCGACGTCTCAGGCCGACCTCGACGTCCGTAAGAACGGCGCCTCGATCGGCAGCATCACCTTTGCGGCGACCGCCAGGACCGCGACCTTCACCTTCGCGAGCGAGGCCGTCTTCGCCGCCGGCGACCGCCTCACGATCCTCGCGCCCGGGAGCCAGTACGCGAGCCTCACCGACATCTCGATCACCTTCAAGGGCACAAGGAGCTGACCATGACCTGGGGCAAGCAAGATCACCGCGACGCAGCTCACGAGCATCACCACTGAGCAGGTCTTCGATCAGGGCGGCGGCGCGGCTCCACATCAGCCCGTACCAGCTCATGACCTGCCAAGCGGCGGGCGCGCCTCCGGGCAGCCGCGGCGTCCTCTTCCACCCGTTCTTCGCGGGCCAGATCACGCCCTGCTACGACGCCTCCGCGCGCGGAGGCTTCCTGGGGCTCGGCCTGCACCACGACCGCGCCTGCCTGACGCGGGCCCTGTTCGAGGGCTGCGCGTTCGAGGTGCGCATGATGGTCGATGGCGTCGCGCACGACCTCGAAGGTGGCATCGAGGAGCTTCGGCTCACCGGGGGCGGCGCCCGGTCGTCGTTCTTCGCGCAGGTCCACGCCGATGTGCTGGGCCGCCCGGTCGGCCTCCTGCGCAACCCCGAATGCACCGCGCTCGGCGCCACCATCCTGGGGGCGCTCGGCGCCGGCCACTTCGGGAGCCTCGAGGAGGCCGTCGGCGCCATGGTGCGTCTCGTCCGCACGGTCGAGCCGGATCCGACCGTGCGCGCGCTCTATGACGACCTCTACGGGGTCTACCGCGACGCCTACGAGAGCCTCGCCCGGCAGGGCTGGTACGGTCGCCTGTACGAAGTGCAGAAGCGTCACTTCTGATCGGCATCAGCAGATGGACTGGCTCGCGCGTCTCAATCATACGCGGCCGCGGCGTCGTGCGGGTACCATCGGCGCGACGCAGGAACCACAGCTCGCCGCCGCTGCGCGCGACAATCTGCTACCTGAGCGGCGCGGACAATCGGGAGGCTGCGCGTGGCGGCAGCGGATGTCGCGGCGCGCATCCGCCGCGTGGTCGGAGCGTGCCGGCAGATGCTCGATCGTCTTCGATCGATGGACGCCAACGATCAGCGTATCCAGGTGGCTGCGCTGGCCCAGACTGCATTGGTCAAGGCACGGGGGGACGCACGCATGCGGCCGTCCCGGGATCTCGACAGCCGCCCAGGAACGTCATGACCGTCACCCTCGATCCGTCGGTCGAGGCTGCCTTCCAGGAGGTGACCGACGCCATGGCCGATCGCGAGAGGAGCCGGAACGAGGCGCGGATGTATGCTAACAGCCTGATCGCGAAGGCGCGCGGCGAGGCCAATGCCGTGGTCCGCGAGGCCCAGGCCTACAAGCAGCAGCGGGTCGCCCGCTGAAGGCCCGTCGCGGTGGCATCGTAACGCCATTTCTTGGTAAAAACCTTTTGACATAAAAACTGGGCGAAAGCACAATCGCCGCTGCCGACAGCGATAGGGGGGTGACCTCTAGGTCCTGGCGGCAGACCAGCGGCGATTCCCCCTCGACTTCGTGGCGGGGGGGTGCGCCTGGACAGGACGCTTCCAACCAAGTGTGGAATCTGTCTCGCGACAGCATGGAATGACGCCACAGGGTCCGATGGCGCGCAACGCGCGACGCCGGAATTCGTCATTCCAGGCTGCAGCGAACAACAAGGCAAACAGGAGAGGCGGAGGCCCCATGCCATGATCGACTTCTCGCTCACCCCCGAACAGAAGACGCTGCAGAAGGTCGCGCGCGAGTTCTCCCAGGAGGTCCTGAAGCCCGTGATCCGGGCCGCCGACGCGGAGCCGGATCCGCAGAAGGGCTTCCAGATGATCAAGCCGGTCTACGAGAAGGCCTACGAGCTGGGTTTCGCAACCGGTTTCTTGCCAAAGGAGTACGGCGGCGGTGGCCTGTCCAACGTCGACGTCCTGGTCGCGGTCGAGGAGATCGGCGCGGTCGATCCCGGCTTCGGCTGCGTGCTGCTGGTCAACGGCCTCGGCCTGATGCCGCTGGTCTGGTACGGCAACGAGCAGCAGAAGAAGAAGTGGCTGACCGCCGCCTGCAACGACCCGACCAAGAGCTTCCTCGCCGGCTGGGTGGTCTCGGAGCCGGCCGGCAGCCCGGGCGGGACCGCCAACTTCGACCATCCCGACCCCAAGGCGGGCATCCAGGTCACGGCCGACCTCAAGAACGGCGAGTACGTCATCAACGGCCGCAAATACTGGCCGTCCAGCGCCGCCGGCTGGGACATGAAGGGCGCCAACGTCAACACGGTGGTGGTGCGCACCGACCGGACCAAGGGCGGCCGGGAGGGCGGGCTGTCCTGCATCCTGGTGCCGCGCGGCACGCCGGGCGTCACCTATGAGCCCTGCATCGACAAGATGGGCCAGCGGCTGAACCAGAACACCGACATCCACTTCAACAACGCCCGCGTGCCCGAGGAGAACGTGTTCGCGGTCGGCAGCGGCGATCTCGTGATCAGCAAGGACTTCACCTGGTCGGGGCCGGTCGCCGGCATCGCCGCGGTCGGGGTCGCGCGCTCGGCCTACGAGTATGTCCTCGACTGGGCCAAGACCTACACCGCGGGCGGCAAGGACCCGATCATCTATCACCAGAACGTCGGCTATCTCCTGACCGACATCGCGATGCGCATCGAGGCGTCCCGCTATCTCTGCTGGAAGGCCGGCCACTACGCCGACCAGTACGACTGCGAGAACCACGTGCTCGGCGCCATGGCCAAGATCTACGGCGGCGAGCAGGCGACCCAGTGCGTCTACGACTGCATGCGCGTGATGGGCGTCAACAGCTACGACCGGCGCAGCCATCCGATCGACAAGTTCATGCGCGACGTGCTCTGCTTCCCGATCTACGACGCCGGCAACATGGGCATGCAACGGCGCAAGATCTGGGGGGCGCTCGCCCACCCGAACTTCAATCCGCGGACCTTCGTCGACAACGAGGAGTTCGTCTTCACCAAAGAGATGGAAGGCATCGGCTCGATCACCAAGCCGCCGGTCGCGGCCTGACGTTCAGCGGGTGGGGCCCGGTGCCAGCGCCGGGCCCCACCCGCGATCCGTCCTCTGGCTGCCGAGCGATGATGCCTGTACGCGACACCTTCGGGCTGGTGCCGGCCTGGGCCGAACCGGCGCTCTATCTGATGTTCATCCCGTTCGCCGCCCTGTTCATCTTTGGCCTCTACCGGCGCTTCGCCGGCGCCGGGCTGCTCCAGCTGGCGCGCGCTGGCAGGGGCGGTGGCGTCGGCGCGGCGCTCCGGCTGCTGCAGGACGCCCTGTTCCAGCGGCGGGTCCGAAGGCGCGCCCGCGGCTGGCCCCATCTCGCCATCTTCTATGGTTTTCTGACCCTGCTGTTCGGGACCATCGTGGTCGCGATCGACTGGGACCTGCTGCGCCCGCTGGGCGTCCGCCTGCTCGCGGGCCGGCCTTATCTCTACCTCGAAGGGTTGCTCGATTCGCTGGGCACGGTCTTCGTCCTCGGGCTCGCCGCGGCGCTCACCTGGCGCCTGCTGCGGCTGCCCGGGACCGGGCCGGACCAGCGCCGGGTCCAGCTCCAGTTCGTCGCCCTGATCCTCGCGCTCCTCTACATGGGCGTGACCGGCTTCGTGCTCGAGGGGCTGAGGCTCGCGATTCATCCGGTGCCCTGGGCGGGCTGGTCGTTCCTCGGTGCCCGGGTCGCCCGCCTGATCGGGCCGCTCACCTCGGTCGAAAGCGCCAGGACCGTCTATCTGGCGCTCTGGTGGAGCCACGCCCTGGTCGCGTTCGGGCTGATCGCGGCGCTGCCCTACAGCGTGTTTTTGCATTCGGTCGGAGCGCCGCTCAACATCATGGCCCAGCCCGGCCGGCCGCAGCTCGAGCCGGCCGCGCCGTTCGACCTCCGCGAGCTGCTCGAGAGCGGCAATTTCGACGTCAAGGTCGGGATCACCAGGCTCGCCGAGCTGAGCCGCGAGCAGCGTCTGGCGCTCGCCGCCTGCACCAATTGCGGCCGCTGCGACGACGTCTGCCCGGCGCTCGCGGCCGGTACCGAGCTGTCGCCCCGGCGGCTGGTGCAGACTTTGCGCGCGGCCGAGCTGCGGGGCGAGCGCGACACCGACCTGCTGGCGGCGGGCCGGGTCACGCCCGGGGAGCTTTGGGCGTGCACGACCTGCGCCGCCTGCGTCGAGGCCTGCCCGGTCCTGATCCGGCCGGTCGACTACATCCTGCCCTTCCGGCGCGAGCTGGTGTCGCGCCAGAGCCTGGAGAAGCGGCAGACCGAGCTGCTCGGCAATCTCGGCCGCAGCCTCAACCCCTACGGCCTGCCCGCCGGCCGCCGCCGCGACCTGGCCGCGGAGCTGGCCGAGGCTGGAGGCCGGGAGCGATCGGATGGCTGACGACCCGGTGGCCGGCCAGGCCGCGAGCCCGGCAGGTGGCGATGACTACCTCTACTGGACCGGCTGCGCCGCCAATTACGACGCGCGGATCGCGGCGGTCGTGAGGGCGACCGTGCGGGTGCTGCGGGCCGCGGGGCTGCGCATCCGCTTCCTCGGCGAGGAGGAGGCGTGCAGCGGCGAGGCCGCGCGCCGGCTCGGCGAGGAGGGCCTGTTCCAGCAGCTGGCGCTCCAGAACATCGAGACCCTGAAGCGCCACGGTGTGCGCCGGATCGTCACCCATTGCGCCCACTGCTTCCAGGTCCTGCGCCACGAGTACCCGCGCTTCGGCGGCGCCTTCGAGGTCGTGCATCACGCCGAGCTGATCGGGCGCCTGCTCGCCGAGGGCCGGCTGCGCCTGAAACCCGGCGCCGCGACCGCCGTGACGCTGCACGATTCCTGCTACATCGGACGCTACAACCGGATCTTCGAGGCGCCGCGCGCGGCCCTCCGGGCGGTCCACGGCGAGGCGGTCCGCGAGATGCCGCGGCACCGGGGCCAGAGCTTCTGCTGCGGCGCCGGCGGCGCCAACTATTGGTACGACGTCGCGAAGACCGAGCCGGCCGGGGTCCAGCGGGTGCGCGAGGCGCTCTCGACCGGCGCCCGCGTGCTCGCCGCCGAATGCCCCTTTTGCATCAAGATGCTCGAGCAGGGCGCCCAGACCGCCGACCCCGAGGGCCGGCTGGTGGTCAAGGACGTCGCCGAGATCGTCGCCGACGCGCTCGACCCGGCCGAGGGAGCCAGCGCCGACGGAGCCAGCTCATGAACATCGCCGTCTGCACCAAGTTCATCGTCGACACCAACCAGCTCCAGGCGGACCCCGCGACCGGGCGCCCGGACCTCGCGCGCGCCCCCTTCCGGATCAACACCTTCGATGAGAACGCGATCGAGGCAGCACTCCAGCTCGCGACCGCGACCGGCGACCGGGTGGTCGGCGTCAGCCTGGTGACCGCGCCGCCGCCCCGCGACGTGATGCTGAAGGCGCTGGCCATGGGCATGGCGGCGCTCTACCTGGTCCTCGACCCCGAGCGGGCGGCCGCCGACGCGCTCCGGGTCGGCAGCGTCCTGGCCGCGGCGCTCAGGGCGGCGGCGGCGGCCGAAGGCATCGAGCGCTGGGACCTGGTGCTCTGCGGCGAGGCCTCGGTCGACGACTACAACGGCCAGACCGGGCCGCGGCTTGCGCAGGCGCTCGATCTGCCGGCGATCACCTACGCGACCCGGCTCGAGCTTCAGGATGGCCGTCTGGTCGCCGAGCGCGCGCTCGAGGACCGTGCCGAGACGGTCGAGGCCGACCTGCCGGCGGTCGCGACGGTCGGCATGGAGATCAACCAGCCGCGCATGCCGACCGTGCTCCAGATCATGGGCGCCGGCCGCAAGCCGATCCACGAGACCCGGATCGGCGAGCTGCCGGGCCTCGACCTGGCGGCGCTGGCTTCGCGACCGAGCCTGCGCTCGCTCGAGGTCAAAGCGCCACCGAACGCGCGGCGGAACGTCGTGATCGCGGGCGACGACGCGGCGGCCAAGGCGGCGGAACTCATGCGGCGCCTGGGCGCGGACGGGGAGGTCTAGATGGCCGGGCAGGCAGGCGGACGCCGGGACGGCATCCTGGTCTTCTCCGAGACCCCGGAGGTGCTGGCGGAGCTGCTGACCGCGGCCCTCGAGCTCGCCGCCACCATCGCTGGCCCGATTGCGGCGCTGACCGTCGGCGGCGATGCCGAGGCCCGTGCCCGCGACAGCCTCGCCCGCGGCGCCCACCACGCGCTCGTCGCCGGCCAGGGCACGCCCCAGCCGATCGGCGCCGAAGCGCTCAGCGTAGCGCTGGAAGCTGCGGTCCGCGAGGTCGATCCGGCCACGATCCTGGTCGGAGCCACGCGCAGCGGCGTCGAGGTGGCGGCGCGGCTCGCCCAGGCGCTGGCGCTGCCCTGCGCCAGCGATTGCACGGCGTTCCGACCCGACGGCGACGCGCTCCTGGTCGAGCGCCGGGTCTACGGCGGCCGCTTCGTCGCCCACCAGCGGCTGACCGGCCGGCCGCGGATCCTGACGGTGCCCTTGAAGCGCTTTGCCCGGGCCCCGGCCGCCAGTCCGCCCGTGGACGCCACCATCCGCGAGCTGGCCGTGGCGCTGCCGGCGGCCCGCGTGCGGACCCGCGCGCTCGCGCCGCGCGGGCCCAGCGAGGTCGACGTCACCAAGGCCGAGGTCATCGTCGCTGCCGGCCGTGGCGTCCGCCGGGTCGAGGATCTGGGCCAGCTCGAGCAGCTCGCCCGGACGCTCGGCGGCGTGCTCGCGGGCTCGCGGCCGCTCACCGGCGATCTCGACTGGCTGCCGGTCGACCGGCGGATCGGGTTGTCCGGCCAGACCGTCAAGCCCAACCTCTACATCGCCTGCGGCATCTCCGGCCAGATCGAGCACATCGTCGGCATCAAGGGTGCGCGCACCGTGGTCGCGATCAACAACGACCCCAAGGCGCCGATCCACGCCGAGGCCGACTACAGCGTGGTCGGCGATCTCTACGAGATCGTGCCGGCGCTGATCGCGGCCTGCGCGCGGGCCCGGGGCGGCGGCTGAGGGTCGGGCGCGCGCGCCGGGGTCAGGGATCGTCCGGCATCGACGTGCCGGCGCCCTCCATCGACTTCTTGAAGCGGATCGGCCTGGAGGCGGCGAGCGCGCGTGGATCGAACTCCGGGTCGAGCATGACCCCCCAGATCTTGCGCATCTGCATGCCGATGTTGCCGGCGTCGTAGAGCGGGAAGACGACCGCCTCGCGCAGGTACTTCTCGACCGGATGGTTGCGGTCGAGGGCGTTGACCCCCATCACCTGCATCGCCCGGAACACCGCGGTGAACAGGGTCTCGCCGCAGAACACCTTGGCCATCGCGCCGATCGCGTGGCCCTCGCTGTCGTGCAGGTCGAGGTAGTGCGCGGCCTTCCAGGAAAACGCCCGGCAGGCCTCGATCTTCATCGCGATCTCGGCGAGCAGATAGCCGACCGCCTGATGGTGGATGATCGGCTGGGCGCCGCCGCCGGTGTTGGTTTTCGCCCACTTCAGGACGTATTCGTAGGCGGCCCGGGCGACGCCTACCGCGGCGATCGCCGCGACCGGCCCGGACCAGGTGAACGCCTTGCTGATCACCAGATCGCCGTCGCCGAGCGCGAACGCGTTCTCCTCAGGCACGCGGCAGTCCTCGAACCGGATCGCGTTGTTCTGGCACAGCCGGTGACCGATCTTGGCGATCGGGGTGTCGTAGGTGACGCCGGGCGTGCCGCGCGGCACGATCAGCGCGCTGAGCCCGCTCCTGCCCCCCTGATCGGGCGCGGTGCGCACGATGCAGACGTTGACGTTGGCGCCCGCGAGGTCCCAGCCGCCGGCGTTGCAGGGCCAGTATTTGGTGCCGTTGAGCACATACTCGCCCTGCCCCCGGTCGTGGCGCGCGACCAGCCGGATGCCGGCCGGCAGGGCGCCGGGATGGTCGAAATTGGCCGTGCCGCCGGGCGCGCCCGCCGCCTCGCTGACCGTCCAGCCGGCCAGGTATTCGCCGCGCGGATCGCTGGTCGCCTCGCCCAGCCACTTCTGCTTCTGCGCCTCGCTGCCGAACCACGCGATCGGCCATAGCGCGAGACCATTCACCAAAAGGACGGTCGCGAAACCGGGATCGATCGCGGTGATCTCCTCGGCGACGATCTGCAGGTCGAGATTGCTGACCCCGCCGCCGCCATAGGCTTTCGGCAGGAAACCCATCGCGAAGCCCAGCTTGTAGGCCTCGACATAGGCGCCCTTCATCATCCGGAAGGCGGCCTGCGGATCAGGCTCCGCGTCGGCCCGGCGCACCAGGGGGGCCAGAATCTCGCAGGCGAACTCGCGCGCATTCCTCTGCAGCCGCCGTTGGACGTTGGTCAGCGTGAAGTCGATCGTCATCGCGACGCCCCCCGGTTGTGTCACAGCGGCGCCGTGGCCCGTTCCGGGCTTTAGAAACTATTCTTAGAAGAATGTCGCAGGCGCGCAAGGTGGGGCGCGCCGGCGGCGGTCGGACGACGTCAGGCGGGCGGCACGAACCGGAACCGGCAGGCCTCGCCGCCCCGCTGCATGCATTCCTGATGGTCGACGTCGGCACCCATCAGGCCCGACAGGAAGCCGAGGTCGAAGCGGCAGACCTCCGGGTAGTCCTTGGACAGATCGTGATAGACGCAGTTCTTGCACTCGACCCGCGGGAAGCGGTCCGGGCGATCCGGGGCGATGGTCCGGGCGGCGAAGCCCGCCTCGTTCATGATCTTGACGATCTCGACCACGCGCTCGGCGCGGGTCTTGCCGACCAGGCGCGGGATGCAGTCGGCCGAGGTCTGAACGCCGAGATCGTACATGTATTCCGACAGCCGCTCCTGACCCATCTGGTCGCGCAAGGTCTGGATCAGCAGGCGCGAGAACCAGGAGTACTTCTTCGGGAAGAGGTTGGCGCCCTGATCGGTCAGGACGTAGACGCGGCCCGGCCGCCCGCCGGTCTTGCGCACGGAATCCTTGCGGATGTAGCCGTCGCATTCCAGGCTCATCAGGTGCTGGTTGACCGCGGTCCGGCTGATCCCGACCGCTTCTGCGAGCTCGTCGACGGTCATGCCGCCTTTCTGCTCGAGCAGCCGAGCCAGCACCTGCTGTTGGCTGGGTCCCCCAATCGGCAACTCGACCCTCGACATGCTGCCACCCACCTGGTTCATTTCGACAACGGTAGCTCTAGAAAGCCACTGTGCAACGCCAGCCTACCGCGCGCAGGGGCTTCTGGGAATACCACGTGATGGGCGCGGAGAGCGGTTGAGCGATCCCACGATCCCGCTGGCCTGGCTGGATGGGCCAGGAGCGATGATATGAGGCACGGGTTTGACCATACCCGCAGCAGGGTCCGGTCACGTGGGTGTCGCTCCCAAAACCCAGTCGTGCGGGCCAAGGGACGCCCCGCCAGCGAGCCTTTGGAGGCGACCACCGCAAGCTACCCGACATACGGCTCACGGGTCGCCAGCAACTATGAGGTCGACCGCGGGGACCGCCGGGCGGCACCAGTGGTGGACGAGAGCATGGGTCGTATCCCTGGTGGCGGGATCGCGGCGCATCACGACAGTGATGTTGCCGCCGTGCGCTCGAGGTCCGGATCGAAGACCGCTTTGCCGGCTGCGCCCCGACCCGCCTGGGTACCTTGGAGAATCAGCTATTCTCCATTTATTCACCAAATTCTATGTTATTATAAGTCTTTGAAATCGCACACACAGTAGCCCGCAATTCAGCAATAGCTTGTCGAAGGCAAACGAGTTGTATTCCCCGACTAGCGCAAACGTACAGTAGGCCGTAGAGCGTACTTCCGCGCCCATCAGGTTCTGAGCGTCGAAGTCGATGGCCACGGTGTCCCGGAGCATCTCGGTCCTAACCCGCCGATCGCTGCGCGGCGTGTCGATCACCGCCAGCACCGCAGCCTCGCAGCCGCGCACCACCGGATCGTCGAACCAGCCGGTGCCATAAGCGTATGCCGCAATAGCAGCGCCGCTGCCTAGGACCGTTGTAACGAGTAGAGCTTTCGCGGCGGGTCTCATAGCCAACAATGCTCAATAGGAGCGCCTGCAGAGGGCGAGACCTTCGCGGATCAGACGGTTTACGTCACCGATGGTGAACAAGCCGTTGTCATCGCGCTTGGTAACCTGATCTGCTGATGTATATCCGCCGACACCCATGGCTGCGCCGGGCACATCCGCCGCCGCGCCCCAGGGTCGTGGGAACTGAAGTTCGATGCCGATCGCGATCCCACCACCAGCAGGCGCAAGACCAAATACATCATCTTCAAGGGCACGAAAAAAGGGGCGCAGGTCGAACTCGCGCGACTGATCGCTGCTGTTGGCGACGCCGCCTATGTCGAGCCGAGCAAGCTGACCGTGGCGGAACACGTCGGGGCCCGGATCGATCACTGGCAGGCCTCGGAGGCGATCATGGCCAGGACGGCGCAACGCTACCGCCAGTTACTCGACGGGCAGATCCGCCCGCACATCGGTGGCCGGCTGGTGCAAAAGCTATCGACTGTCGACGTCGAGAAGTGGCACGCCTCGCTCAAGGCGGGCGGTCGCCGCCGCGGGAATGGTGGGGTCGCGTCGCGCACCGTGGTTCACGCGCACCGCGTGCTCTCTCATGCTCTCGACGATGCCGTGAGGCATGACGTGGTGGCGCGCAACATCGCCAAGCTGCAGCCGCCGCCGCGGGTGCAGACCGACGAGATGGCGATCCTCGATCGCGAGGGAATCACCACGATCCTCACCAAGCTGGCCGGCCACGAGGTGTACGCTCGGGCGATCGTGGCACTCTTCACCGGGATGCGGCTCGGTGAGGTCCTGGCGCTCCGCTGGCGGAATGTCGACCTCGACGGCAAGGTGATCAAGGTCCGTGAGGCGGTCGAGGAGACCAAGGAGCACGGCCTCCAGGTGAAGGCGCCGAAGACCCGAGCCGGCCGCAGAGACATCGGCCTGCCCGACATTGTGGTCGACACGCTGCGCGATCACTGCCGCGCGCAGCTCGAGCTCCGTATCGGCCTCGGTGCCGGCAAGCTGCCCGTCGCCGCGCTGGTGTTCCCGACCATCGAGAGAGGCCTCCAGGCGTCCAGCGATGCCTCTCGGGCATGGGGGCTGGTAGCCGATGGTCTCGGGATGCCGGAGATCCCTTCCACGGCCTGCGCCACACGCACGCATCGCAGCTGATCGACGCCGGCGTGGACATAGTGACCCTCAGCAAGCGGCTCGGCCACGCCAGCCCGGATGTAACCTTGCGGGTCTATGGCCATCTGTTTCGGCGTGACGACGACAGGGCGGCGGCCGCGCTCAATGTCGCCTTGGCAGGCGCGGCGGGTTCATGATAGTTACGCGCGCGGCTCGGGTGGCAGACGGGTGGCAATGGGCCTCGGGCTCACCACCTAAGCCATTGAAATATTGACCGGAGGGATGCCGGAGTGGTCGATCGGGGCGGTCTCGAAAACCGTGGGATCAACCCCAAATTTCGCGACCATCGCATCCATGAAAACCGCCGGTTACTTCGAAATTTTCCGGATTCCCTAGGATTTTCGCGGGTTTTGGGGCATCACTCGGGTACCAGTCCATCCCACCCCACTCCGTGCCACCGAGTTGGGTGGCAAACGGGTGGCAAAAGGGCGACAACTTTGGGGTACCGACGTAAGCATTCTAAGGGGACCCCGATGTGGGGATAACACTACCAACAGCTGAGACCCCCGGCGACTGCGAATTCTCGTCAAATCCTATTTGCCGACGGCAGCCCCTCGTTGAAGCGGGGAGCGCAAACGCGAACGCGCCGGCCGTGGTGGGCTGGCACGTGAAGGGGTCGGTGGTTGCGGGGGCAGGATTTGAACCTGCGACCTTCAGGTTATGAGCCTGACGAGCTACCGGGCTGCTCCACCCCGCGTTCGGAGGTCAGATCGGAGACCGGGGTTGGCCTCGAGGTCGGAAGCGAATCGTGACCGGGACGGGGCGGCGGGCGTTTTCTGCCCTCTGACATCTGCTTTTTGGACTTCTGGCCAGACCTGGCGACGACCCGCTCTCCCACCCTTAAGAGGGCAGTACCCTGGGCGCGGTGCGGTTTCACGGCCGAGTTCGGAATGGGGTCGGGTGGAGCCCACACGCTGTGGTCACCAGGTCGAGACAGAAGTCCGGCGGACAGATGTCAGAGGACAGATGTCAGGAGGCGGCGGCGGCAGTCGTGCCGGCCGCGCTTTTCTGTCCGTTTGGTCGGTGAAGCTTTTGGGCATGGGGTTCAGAGGACAGAGCCCGGACTGCAGAGACCGGAAGGCGACCGCGCCCAGGCCGGGCACCGCCACATTCTGTCATCTGTCATCTGACCTCTGGAGCGAAGTCCCGCGCGCGCGGGCTCAAGCAGGCCGAAGGCCGACAGCCTGAACCCGAAGAGCGCGCTTGGGGCTGAGCGGGGAGAGTTCGGTTCGAGCGATTAGGACCGCTCGGCTGCACGCGTTACCGCGCTTGCACCTGCGGCCTATCGACGTGGTGGTCGACCACGGCTCTCGACGAGACCTGGTTTTGAGGGGGGTTTCCCGCTTAGATGCGGTCAGCGGTTATCCCGGCCGAACGTAGCTACCCGGCGATGCGGCTGGCGCCACAACCGGTCCACCAGAGGTTCGTCCACCCCGGTCCTCTCGTACTAGGGGCAGACCCTCGCAAGTCTCATACACCCACGGCAGATAGGGACCGAACTGTCTCACGACGTTCTAAACCCAGCTCACGTACCACTTTAATCGGCGAACAGCCGAACCCTTGGGACCGGCTACAGCCCCAGGATGTGATGAGCCGACATCGAGGTGCCAAACCGCCCCGTCGATCTGGACTCTTGGGGGCGATCAGCCTGTTATCCCCGGCGTACCTTTTATCCGTTGAGCGATGGCCCGTCCACGTGGGACCACCGGATCACTAGGGCCGACTTTCGTCTCTGCTCGGCCCGTCGGCCTTGCAGTCAGGCGGGCTTGTGCCCTTGCACGCAACGGCTGGTTTCCGACCAGCCTGAGCCCACCATCGCGCGCCTCCGTTACTCTTTGGGAGGCGACCGCCCCAGTCAAACTACCCGCCATGCAGGGTCCCGGACCCGGATCACGGGCCGCGGTGAGACAGCAAGCACGCCAAGGGTGGTATTTCAAGGCTGCCTCCACCCAAGCTAGCGCCTGGGCTTCAATGGCTCCCACCTATCCTACACATGGCCCGCCTGCTGCCAGTGCAAAGCTGTAGTAAAGGTGCACGGGGTCTTTCCGTCTGACCGCGGGACGCCCGCATCTTCACGGGCACTTCAATTTCGCTGAGTCGGTGTTGGAGACAGCGGGGCAAGCGTTACGCCATTCGTGCAGGTCGGAACTTACCCGACAAGGAATTTCGCTACCTTAGGACCGTTATAGTTACGGCCGCCGTTTACCGGGGCTTCGGTTCAAAGCTTGCACCTCTCCCCTTAACCTTCCGGCACCGGGCAGGCGTCAGACCCTATACGTCGTCTTGCGACTTCGCAGAGCCCTGTGTTTTTAGTAAACAGTCGTCACCCCCTGGTCTGTGCCACCCGCCCCTGGTTGCCCAGGAACAGGTCCCCCTTCTCCCGAAGTTACGGGGGCAGATTGCCGAGTTCCTTCAACACCGTTCTCTCAAGCGCCTGGGTATGCTCAACCAGTCCACCTGTGTCGGTTTCGGGTACGGTCCATGTGCTGGGGCTGTTTCCTGGACCGCCGCGGCTGCCCGACCAATCCGATAAGGTCGAACAACGGTAGGCGGCCGTCACCACCAGCGGGCCCAGGACTATTAACCTGGTTGCCATCGGCTACGGCTGTCGCCCTCGCCTTAGGGGCCGGCTCACCCTGCGCGGATTAGCCTTGCGCAGGAACCCTTGGACTTCCGGCGACCGAGTTTCTCACTCGGTTGATCGCTACTCATGTCAGCATGCGCACTTCCGATACCTCCAGCGGCCCTCACGAGCCGCCTTCACCGGCCTACGGAACGCTCCGCTACCGGGCCAGTGGTCAGATGACAGTGGTCAGTGGTCAGAAGACGTGGAGGAACCGAGCCTCTGGGCGGACCGGCCGATGCTCCGGCGCAGACCTTGCAGCATCTGCGCGACCTCCTGATAGGCGTCACGCCAACGCTGCCAGGCAGCGACGTCGATGTAGCCGAGGTCCAGGCAGAACCGCAGCCACACCCGCATCTCGTCGGCTGAACCCAGCGCGATCGCCAAAAACCGCCGGCACTCGGCCGACGACCCGGCCTGCTTGCCGATCCCTTCGGCGATGTTGGCGCAGATCGACTTGCTCGCGCGCCGCACCTGATCGGCCAAGCCGTACTGCTCCACGGCCGGGAACCCGAGACTGGCGCGGTGCACCTCGAGCGCCAGCCGGTACGCCAGCTTGAAGACCTTCAGGTCCTCGAAGCCGGCCGCCGGCCCACGCGTCGTCTGCACCTCTCTCTCCATCTTCTGACCACTGACCACTGACACCTGACCACTGACCCCCGCAGCTTCGGTGCATGGCTTGAGCCCCGTTACATCTTCGGCGCAGGACCGCTGTTAGACCAGTGAGCTGTTACGCTT
>CAVWRK010000009.1:0-112500 GCA_963757395.1 uncultured Alphaproteobacteria bacterium | reverse complement strand
GACGCCTTCGAGACCTTGTTCGAGGAGGTCAGCCTGGAGGACGGCTCGGGCGCAGTGCGCGGCGGCGACCTGCTCTATGGCGGGCTGACGCTGTCGGGCGCGGTCCTCGACGCCTATCGCTTCGAGGTCGAGGATGGCGACGTCGAGTATTTCGACCGCACCGGCAAGAGCCTGCGCAAGTTCCTGCTGCGCACGCCGGTCGATGGCGCCCGCATCTCGTCGGGCTTCGGCATGCGCCGGCACCCGATCCTCGGCTACAGCCTGATGCACAAAGGCGTCGACTTCGCGGCGCCGAGCGGAACCCCGATCTACGCCGCCGGCAACGGCCGCATTGTGGTCGCCGGGCGCAACGGCGGCTACGGCAACTACATCCGGATCCGGCACAGCGGCGAGTACAGCACCGCCTATGCCCACATGGCGCGCTTCGCCAAGGGCATGGCGCCCGGCCAGCGGGTGACCCAGGGTCAGGTGATCGGCTACATCGGCACCACCGGCCGCTCGACCGGGCCGCATCTGCACTACGAGATCCTGCGGGACGACGCCCAGATCAATCCGATGAGCGTCAAGCAGCCACCGAACACCCAGCTCGCCGGCGCCGACCTGAAACGGTTCCAGACCGAGGTCGCGCGGATCGACCGGCTGCGCACCGAGCTGACCCACGACACCCTGGTCGCAAGCCGGGTCGAGGACCGCCCGGCCGCCAACTAGCCTCAGGCCGCGAGCGGGACGGCGGCGCCGTTGATCAGGAGGCCGCTCTCGCCGGCGTCGACCCGGACCCGGTCGCCGTCCCGGACCCGACCCTCGAGGATCAGGCGCGCCAGCGGGTCCTGCAGGCTCTTCTGCAGCGTCCGCTTGAGCGGCCTTGCGCCGTACACCGGATCGTAGCCCGCGTCCGCGAGCCAGCGCTTGGCGCCGTCGCTGAGCTCGAGCGTGAGCTTGCGGTCCTCGAGCAGCTTGGCCAGGCGCTGGACCTGGATCTCGACGATGCCCGCCATCTCGTCGCGCCCGAGCCGGTGGAACAGGATGATCTCGTCGAGCCGGTTCAGGAACTCCGGCCGGAACGCCTGCCGGACCACCGCCATCACCTGCTCGCGCGCGGCCTCGGCCGGCTGGTCCTCGGAGAGGTTGGCGAGATAGTCGGAGCCCAGGTTCGAGGTCAGCACGATCAGCGTGTTGCGGAAGTCGACGGTGTGGCCGTGGCTGTCGGACAGCCGGCCGTCGTCGAGCACCTGGAGGAGCACGTTGAAGACGTCCGGGTGCGCCTTCTCGACCTCGTCGAACAGGATCACCTGGTAGGGCCGGCGGCGGACCGCCTCGGTCAAGGCACCGCCTTCCTCGTAGCCGACGTAGCCCGGGGGTGCTCCGATCAGGCGGGCGACCGCGTGCTTTTCCATGTACTCCGACATGTCGATCCGGACCATCGCCTGCTCGTCGTCGAACAGGAATTCGGCCAGGGCCTTGCAGAGCTCGGTCTTGCCGACGCCGGTGGGGCCTAGGAACAGGAACGAGCCGAGCGGCCGGTTGGGGTCCTGGAGGCCGGCGCGCGCCCGGCGCACGGCGTTGCTGACCGCGCCGACCGCCTCGTTCTGACCGACCACGCGCGAGTGCAGCTTCGTCTCCATCTGCAGCAGCTTGTCGCGCTCGCCCTCGAGCATGCGGTCGACCGGGACCCCGGTCCAGCGCGAGACCACCTGGGCGATGTCGCTCTCGGTCACCGCCTCGTGGACCATGTCCTCGGCCTTGGCGGCCTCAGCGGCGGCGAGCTTCTTCTCGAGCTCCGGGATCCTGCCGTAGGCGATCTCGCCGGCGCGCGCCAGGTCGCCGCGCCGCTGGGCGACCGCCAGCTCCTGGCGGAACTGGTCGAGCTGCTCCTTGAGCGTCTGGGCCTGGGCGAGCTTGTCCTTCTCGGCCTGCCATTTGGCGGTCAGCTCGGCCGACTCCTGCTCGAGCTCGGCCAGCTCCTGCTCGAGCGCGCCAAGCCGCTCCTTGGCGGCCGGATCCGTCTCCTTCTTGAGCGCCTCGCGCTCGATCTTGAGCTGGATGATGCGCCGGTCGAGCTCGTCGATCGCCTCGGGCTTGCTGTCGATCACCATGCGCTTTCTGGCGGCCGCCTCGTCGATCAGGTCGATCGCCTTGTCCGGCAGAAAGCGGTCGGTGATGTAGCGGTGCGAGAGGGTCGCGGCCGCGACGATCGCGCCGTCGGTGATCCGCACCCGATGGTGCAGCTCGTACTTCTCCTTGAGGCCGCGCAGGATCGAGATCGTGTCGGCGACCGTCGGCTGGGTCACGAACACCGGCTGGAAACGCCGCGCCAGCGCCGCGTCCTTCTCGATGTGTTTTCGGTATTCGTCGAGCGTGGTCGCGCCGATGCAGTGCAGCTCGCCGCGGGCGAGTGCTGGCTTTAGCATATTGGAGGCGTCCATAGCACCTTCCGCCTTGCCGGCGCCGACCAGCGTGTGCAGCTCGTCGATGAACAGGACGACGTCGCCCTCGCCGTGGGTCACCTCCTGGAGCAAGGCCTTCAGGCGCTCCTCGAACTCGCCCCGGTATTTGGCGCCGGCGACCAGGGCGCCGAGGTCGAGCGCCAGCAGGCGGCGGTCGCGCAAGCTCTCCGGCACGTCGCCGTTGACGATCCGCTGGGCGAGACCCTCGGCGATCGCGGTCTTGCCGACCCCGGGCTCGCCGATCAGCACCGGGTTGTTCTTGGTCCGCCGCGAGAGCACCTGGATGACGCGCCGGATCTCGTCGTCGCGGCCGATCACCGGGTCGAGCTTGCCTTCGCGGGCGGCGGCGGTGAGGTCGCGGGCGTATTTCTTGAGCGCGTCGTAGCCTTGCTCGGCCGACGCGCTGTCGGCGGTCCGGCCCTTGCGCAGCGCCTCGATCGCGCCGTTCAGGCCTTGCGCCGAGACGCCGGCCTGCTGCAGCGCCTTGGCGGCTTCGGTGCCGGCCGCCATGGCGAGCGCCAGCAGCAGCCGCTCGACCGCGACGAAGCTGTCGCCGGCCTTCTGGGCGAGCTTTTCCGCCTGCTCGAACAGGCGCGCGGTCTCGGGTGCCAGGTAGAGCTGGCCGGCACCGCTGCCTTCGACCTTGGGCAGCTTGGCGAGCGCGGCTTCGGTCGTCTGGAGCGCGCGCTTGGGATCGCCGCCCGCGCGCTGGATCAGATTGGCCGCCAGGCCCTCCGGATCGTCGAGCAGCACTTTGAGGACATGCTCGGGCGTGAAGCGCTGATGCCCCTCGCGCAAGGCCAAGGCCTGCGCCGACTGGATGAAGCCCCGCGCCCGCTCGGTGTATTTCTCGAAGTCCATCGCCAGCTCCCGTTCTCGATCGCCCCTGTTGACCTAGGCAGCCATCCCGCCTGCGGCCCGCCATCGGCACCGCGGCGGCTCAGGCTCTATGTGGGGATCGACCGCGTCTGCACAAGATTTAAGCACATCCTCAATATGCTTTCGTGTTGGGCAATGGCTTCCGTGTCGCCCCCCTGGAGATGGGGCCGGGCGGCGCGTTGGCCAAGCCGGCGCCGGCTGCTATCCTGCCGGCACAAAGGTAGTCGGGGGGCGGTCGGGGCTGGTACGCCGCTTGCTGAACTCCTCCTGCGGCCGGATCACCAGCACACATCACGGGGACAGGGCACGCCATGCCGATCAAGCTTCTCTCGAGCGGTCTTGCCGCACTGTTTCTGGTCGCCCTGGCGCAGCCGGCAGCGGCTCAGACCGACATCAAGTTCACCCTCGACTGGAAGTTCCAGGGGCCGACCGCGGCCAGTTCATCGTCGCCAAGGAGAAAGGCTACTTCGAAGACGAGGGGCTGGACGTCACGATCGACAGCGGCAACGGCTCGGCGGGTGCCGTCACCCGGGTCGCGAGCGGCGCCTATCAGATGGGCTTTGCCGACATCAACTCCCTGGTCGAGTTCGTGGTCGCCATCCGGGCCAGCCGGTAAGTCGGTGATGATGCTGTACGACGCGCCGCCGTTCGGCGCTCTATGCGCTCAAGAGCTCCGGCATCAAGGAGCCCAAGGACCTGGTCGGCCGCACCCTCGGCGCGCCGGTGTTCGATGCCTCCTACAAGCTCTTTCCCGCTTTTGCCCGCCAGGCGGGGATCGATCCGGCGGCGGTACCGCGGGTCAACATGGACCCGCCGCTGCGCGAGGCGATGCTGGTGCGCGGCGACGTCGACGCGATCTCGGGCCACTACTTCTCGTCGATGCTCGACCTGAGGCCAAGGGGGTCGCCAAGGACGACATCGTGGCCATGCTGTACGCCGACTACGGCATGGACTTCTATGGCAACTCGATCATCGCCTCGGGCGCCTTCATCGATGAGCATCCGGACGCGATCGCGGGCTTCAACCGCGCGGTCGCCAAGGGGCTGAAGGACGCGATCGCCGACCCGGAGGCGGCGGTCGCGATGGTCGCCGAGTACGATCCCTGATCGACCAGAAGCTCGAGGTCGAGCGCCTGAACATGGCATCGAGCTGAACATCCTGACCCCGCACGTCAAGGAAGCCGGCTTCGGCGCCATCGACGAGGCGCGCATGGGCCGCGCGATCGACCAGCTGGCCGAAGCGCTCGATCTGAAGACAATGCCCGCGGTCGCGGACATCTGGACCGACGCGTTCCTGCCCCGACCCGGAGCTGCGCCAGCTCGTCACGCAAGTAAGCCTCCCGGCAGCCGGCGGCCCGATGGCCTTCGTCGAGCCTGGACCGGGTGGCGCTTGCCTATGGCGGCGAGGCCGGCACGCTCGCGGTCGCCGACTGCTCGCTCGAGATCGAGCGCGGCCAGTTCGTGGCGCTGGTCGGCCCCTCCGGCTGCGGCAAGTCGTCGGTGCTCAAGATCGTCTCGGGCCTGATGCCGGCGACCGCCGGGACGGCTGAGGTCGACGGGCGCAGGGTCGCCGGCCCGCGCGGCGGCGTCGGCATGGCGTTCCAGAACGCGACGCTGCTGCCCTGGCGGACCACGCTCGACAACGTGCTGCTGGCGCTCGAGGTCAGCGAGCCCACCCGTCGCAGCTTCCGCGCGAGACGGGACGAGCACGCCCGGCAGGCGAAGGCCCTGCTCGCCACGGTTGGCCTCGCCGAGTTCGCGGACCATGCGCCCCACGAGCTCTCGGGCGGCATGCAGCAGCGCGCCAACCTCTGCCGCGCCCTGATCCACGAGCCCGACCTGTTGCTGCTCGACGAGCCGTTCGCCGCCCTCGACGCCTTCACCCGCGAGGAGCTCTGGGGCGTGCTCCAGGACCTCTGGCTCGAGCGCCGCTGCACCGTGATCCTCGTGACCCACGACCTGCGCGAGGCGGTCTACCTCGCCGACGTCGTCCACGTCGTCAGCCGGCGCCCGGGACGGATCGCCCTGAGCCGGGCCATCCCGCTGCCGCGGCCGCGCACCCTCGAGACCACCTTCGAGCCCGCCTTCATCGACATCGTGCACACGCTTCGCGATGCGATCAGCAAGGTGCGGACGGCATGAGCCCCGCGCTGGCCCGCACCGTCGCGCCCTGGGTCGCGACCGTTGGCCTGTTCGTGCTCTGGGAAGCCGCCTGCCGGCTGTTCGCGATCCCGGAGTTCATCCTGCCGACGCCGTCGGCGAGCTTCGCTGCGCTTTGGCAGAACCTCGGCGCGATCTGGCACAATGCGTCCTTCACGCTCTGGGTCACGCTGCTGGGCTTCGCGCTGGCGGTCGCCTTCGGCCTCGTGCTGGGCGTGATCGTCGGCGCCTCGGCCCTGATGTACGCCGCGCTCTATCCGCTGCTGATCGGCTTCAACAGCATCCCCAAGGTCGCGATCGTGCCGATCCTGGTGATCTGGTTCGGCATCGGCGCGGTGCCGGCGGTGCTGACCGCGTTCCTGATCTCGTTCTTCCCGATCGTGGTCAACGTCGCGACCGGCCTTGCGACGCTGGAGCCCGAGCTCAAGGACGTGCTGCGCGCGCTCGGTGCCAGGCCGCTCGACATCCTGCTCAAGGTCGGCCTGCCACGCTCGATGCCGTACTTTCTTCGCCTCGCTCAAGGTTGCCGTGACGCTTGCCTTCGTCGGCTCGGTGATCTCCGAGACGATCGCCGGCAACCGCGGCATCGGCTACCTGATGCTCTCGGCGTCCTCGAGCTTCCGGGTGCCGCTGGTGTTCGCCGGCCTGATCGTGGTCGCGGTCATGGGGGTCGGCATGTATGCGCTGTTCGCGATCCTCGAGCGCCGCTTCGCCGGCTGGGCGTTTCGCTGACCGAAGCTCACTTCGCCGGGGCGCCCTCCTCCGATGCCGCAGGCGCTGCCGCAGGCCGGCGGCTGACCTTCTCGCGCAGCCACTGGAAGACCACGTACAGCATCGGGATCAGGAACACCCCGAGCAGGGCTGACGCCAGCATGCCGCCGAACACCGGCGTGCCGACCGAGCGGCGGCTGATCGAGCCCGCCCCGCTCGCGATCACCAGCGGCACCAGGCCCGCGATGAACGCGAAGCTGGTCATCATCACCGGCCGGAAGCGCAGGCGCGAGCCCTCGATCGCGGCCTCGACGATCGACTTGCCGTGCACGCGCTGCTCGATCGCGAACTCGACGATCAGGATCGCGTTCTTGGCGGCGAGCGCGATCAGCACGACCAGGCCGATCTGGGCGTAGAGATCGAAGCTGAGCCGCGCGACGATCACCGCGGCGATCGCCCCGATCACCCCGACGGTGACCGAGAGCAGCACGGGGATCGGAATGTTCCAGCTCTCGTAGAGGGCGACCAGGAACAGAAAGGCGAACAAGATCGCCAGAGCGAGCACCACGGTCGTCTGACCGGCGGCCTCCTTCTCCTGGAGCGCTGTGCCGGTCCACTCGTAGCCGTAGCCGGCCGGCAGGACGCGGGCCGAGAGCCGCTCCATCGCGGCGAGCGCATCGCCTGTGCTGTAGCCTGGCGCCGCCGAGCCGTTGATCGTGACGCTTCGATACAGGTTGTAGCGGATCAGGGCCGAGGGGCCGAGCACCAGGCGGACCGAGGCGAGCGAGCGGATCGGCACCATCTCGCCCTTGGCGTTCCGAACATGGACCTTGAAGATGTCGTCGGCCTCGCTGCGGAAGTCCTTGTCGGCCTGGATGTTGACCTGCCAGGTGCGGCCGAACAGGTTGAAGTCATTGACATACAGCCCGCCCAGCGTGCCTTGCAGGGCGGTGAACACGTCGTTGATGTTGACGCCCAGCGTCTCCGCCTTGTTGCGGTCGAGATCGAGGTAGAGCTGCGGCGTGTCGGCGGCGAAAGTGCTGAAAACGTTCTGCAGCTCGGGCTGCTGGTTGGCTTCGATGATCACGGCGCGCATGACCTGGGCGAGTTGCGCGACGTCCCCACCCGCGAGATCCTGGAGCTGATACTCGAAGCCGCCGGTGCTGCCGAGCCCGATGATCGGCGGCAGGTTGAACGCGAACGCCGTCGCGCCGGACAGGGCCGAGAGCTGCGGCTGCACCCGCCGGATGATGGCGTCGACCTGGAGGTCCGGCGTCGTCCGCTCGTCGAACGGCGCCAGCGTCATCACCATGAACGCGCTGTTGGACTGGGCGAGGTTGTTGAGGAAGTTGAATCCGGTGATCGAGGTCACCCCGGTAACGCCAGGCGTTTCGCGCATGATCTGCTCGCCCTGGCTGACGACCTCCCGGGTGCGATTGACCGAGGCGCCCTCCGGCAGCACGATCTGGGCGAAGAAGGCGCCCTGGTCCTCGGCCGGCAGGAACCCCGTCGGCGTGATCTTGAACAAGGCGCCGGTCGCGACCACGACCGCGGCGACCGCGACCAGGCTCAGCACCGCGACCCGGACCAGCCGCTTGACGATCGCGGCGTAGCCATCGCGGGTCCAGTCGATCGCGCCCATGACGTAGCGCATCGGTCCGCGGGTCGTGTGCTCGCCCGGCTTCAGGAGCACCGAGCAGAGCGCCGGGCTCAAGCTCAGCGCGTTGATCGCCGAGATCACCATCGACACCGAGACCGCGACCGCGAACTGCCGGAACAGCTGGCCGCTGATGCCCGGAATGAAGGCGACCGGCACGAACACCGAGAGCAGCACGAGCGTGATCGCGATGATCGGAGCGACGATCTCGCCCATCGCCTTGCGGGTCGCTTCCTTGGCCGAGAGCTCCGGCTCCTCCTCCATCACCCGCTCGACGTTCTCGACCACCACGATCGCGTCGTCGACCACGATCCCGATCGCCAGCACCAGCGCCAGCAACGACACGGTGTTGGCGCTGTAGCCGATCGCCAGCATGACCGCGAAGGTGCCGATCAGCGACACCGGCACGGCAATGATCGGGATCAGCGTGGTGCGCAGCTTGCCGAGGAACAGGAACACCACGATCGCGACCAGCACGAACGCCTCGATCAGCGTATGGATCACCTCCTCGATGCTGGTCTTCACGAACACCGTCGTGTCGTAAACGATGCTATAGGCCAGATCCTCGGGAAAGCGCTCGGCCAGACGGCCGAGTTCGGCGCGCACCGCATCCGCGACCTGGACGGCGTTCGCCCCCGGCGCCTGGTAGATGCCGATCGCCGCGCTCGGCGCGCCGTTGTAGAACGACCCGATGTCCGAGACCTGCGCGCCGAGCTCGACCCGGGCCACATCCTTGACCCGCACCACCGAGCCATCGGGATTGGCGCGCACGATGATGTTTTCGAACTGGCTGACCTCGGTCAGCCGGCCCTGGGTCGTGATCGTCAGCTGGAACCGCTGGTCCGGGGTCAGCGGCGCGGCGCCGATCCGGCCGACCGCCGCCTGGATGTTCTGGCTCCGGATCGCTGCGGCGACGTCGGTCGGTGAGAGGTCGAAGCTGGTCAGCTTGTTCGGATCGAGCCAGATCCGCATGCTGTAGTCGAGCGCGGTGAACTGCGAGGCATCGCCCACCCCCCGGATCCGCTTCAGCGTATCCAGGATGTTGATCTTGGCGTAGTTGCTCAGATACAGCGCGTCGTAGCTGTTGTTGGGCGAGTACAGCTGAATGACCTGGAGCAGCGCCGACGAGACTTTCTTGGTCGTCAGGCCTTGGCGCGTGACTTCCTCGGGTAGCTGGGGCTCGGCGAGGTTCACCCGGTTCTGCACGTTGACCGTGTTGATGTCGGGGTCCGTGCCGAGCGCGAAGGTCACGGTCAGCTTGTAGCTGCCGTCGGCGCCGCTGGTCGACTTCATGTACAGCATGTTGTCGACGCCGTTGACCTGCTGCTCGATCGGCTGGGCGACGCTCTGCTCGACGACCTCAGCGCTGGCGCCGGGATAGCGGCCCGAAACCTGGACCTGGGGTGGCACGATGTCAGGATACTGCGCGAGCGGGATCGCAAAGATCGCGATCAGGCCGGCGAGCGAGATGACGATCGAGATGACGAAGGCGAGCCGCGGCCGCTCGATGAAGACGTTCGAGATCATGGCTTGGCGCCTTGCGCCGCTGGCGGGGCGGGCGGGGCCTCGGTGGCCGCCACCACCATCCCGGGCCGGGCCTTCTGGATGCCTTCGACGATCACCCGCTCGCCTTCCTTGAGGCCGTCCTCGATCACCGCCTGCGTGCCCTCGGACGCGCCGAGCTTGACGCGCTTCGCCTCGACCTTGTCATCGCCGTCGACGACCAGGACGAAGGGACCTGCCTGGTCGACCTGAAGCGCCGCCTGCGGGACCGTGATCTGGCGCTCG
The DNA here is from genome assembly GCA_963757395.1 of uncultured Alphaproteobacteria bacterium. Classification (GTDB taxonomy): domain Bacteria; phylum Pseudomonadota; class Alphaproteobacteria; order Geminicoccales; family Geminicoccaceae; genus DATAOG01. The sequence goes on along the minus strand of CAVWRK010000009.1, from coordinate 102,862 downwards.
GACGCCCCCGCCTCGACCGTCACGCTCACGAACTCGCCGTCGACCAGGACGCGGTCGGGGTTCGGCAGGGCGGCCCGCACCGTGACCGTGTCGGTGCTTTGATCGACCTGGACGTCGAGGAAGTTGAGGCTGCCCGGATGCTGATACAGCGTGTCGTCCGGCAGGCCGACCCTGACCACCGGCGGGTGACCGCTGCCGCCCTGCTCGCGCCGGTACTTGAGCAGCTGGCGCTGGCTGACCGGAAAGGTCACATAGATCGGGTCCTGGCTGACGATGGTCGCCAGCACGCCGCTGTCGGGGCCGACGAGATTGCCGACGCTGACGCTGGCGCGGCCGATCCGGCCGGCGAGGGGTGCCGTGATGTCGGTGTAGCCGAGGTTGATCTCGGCCTGCTTGAGCGCCGCCTGCGCCTCCAGGATCGAGGCCGCCGCCATCTGATCGGCGGCGCGCCGCGCGTCGACCTCCGCCTGCGGGATGTTCTTGTTCTTGACCAGCTCCTCGCCGCGTTGCAGCGCGACCGCGGTGTTCGTGCGGTTGGCCTCGGCGCTCGCGAGCTCGGCCTGGCGCTGCTCGACGATCGCCTGGTAGGTATCCTTCTCGATCACGAACAGCAGGTCGCCGACCTTGACGTCGGCACCCTCCTCGAACAGCCTCTTCTGGAGAAATCCGGCCACGCGGGCGCGCAGGTCGACCTTGCCCTCGGCGACGACCCGGCCGTTGAAGGCGAACGTCGGTGTGATGTCGGCGAGCTGGGTCGTGATCACGGTGACCGCCGGCGGTGGCGCCGCGGCTGCGGGCGCCTGGCTGTCCGACTTGTCGCCGCAGCCTGTCAGGATGATCGCGCCGAGCAGTCCGGCGAGCCGCAGAAGTGTCTCAAGGCGCCGTCCGTCCGTCAGGTTCCGCCATTGGCTCACGCCGACCTCCCGGGCTCGTCGCGCCCCCGCGCATTGGCCACTGCCTGAGGTTTTAGCGGAACGGGTGCAGCGACGCATCGTGATTTTGCCCGTCGAATCAGGCGGCCGGTTCGGCCCTCGCGACCAGGCAACGTTCGATCCCGGCGAGATCCGGCCGCCGCTCGGCCACGACGAGCCCGTGGCGGGCGAGGATCGCAGCGACCGCATCGCCCTGGCCCTGGCCGATCTCGAGCACGACCGAGCCGCCTGGGGCCAGCAGCCGCGCGCAGTCCGGGATCAGCGCGCGATAGGCGTCGAGGCCATCCGGGCCGGCGATCAGCGCGATCTCGGGCTCGAACGCCCGGACCTCGGGCGCGAGGCGGGCGAGCTCGCCGGCGCCGACGTAGGGCGGGTTGCCGACGATCAGATCGAAGGCGCCCTCCAAGCCGGCGCCCCAGCTGCGCCGCTCGAAGCGCGCCCGCCCGGCGAGGCCGAGGCGCCCGGCATTGGCGGCCGCGAGCGCGAGCGCCTCGGCGCTGAGGTCGACGCCGAGGCCGGTCGCCATCGGCAGCTCGGACAATAGCGCGAGCAACAGGCAGCCGGAGCCGGTGCCGAGGTCGAGGAGCCGGAGCGGCGCGCCGCGATCCTCGACCCGGCCAAGCGCCGCCTCGACCACGGTCTCGCTCTCAGGGCGCGGAATCAACACCGCCGGCGACACCCGCAACGGCAGGCTCCAGAACTCCTTCTCGCCCAGGATGTACGCGATCGGCTCGCGGGCGCTGCGGCGCCGGACCAGCTCATCGAGGCGGGCCTGGTCCGACGCCGTCAGGGCGTCCAGACTTCCGGCCATCAGGCTTGCGCGCGGACGCCCCGTCGCCGCCGCCAGCAGCAGCCAGGCGTCGCCCCGGGTCGTGTCGACGCCGGCTGCTGCCAGGCGTCCGGCGATCCGGGCGACGATCTGGCGAACGGTTGCGGGTCGCCGAGCCGGGCCATCGCGCTCCATGGCTGGATCAATCCCCGCACCGTCCCGTTCCTGCAAGAGGGTTTGTCCTCGGCGAGGCGCGGCTGCGGCGGCTCGCCGCGCGCCATCGTTCTGGTCGAGCGAGCCCGAGTGCGCTATAGCCTGCAGGTCGTTCCCGTCGGTCGCGGGGACAGCCCATCGAGCATTTCCGCGCAGTCGTTGGTTGCCGTCGCTGTCGTTGACCTGGGTCAGCCGCCGTCGGGACATGTGGCATGGATCCCCTGCAATTCGCTCGCAAGGGCAGAGACGTCATCCTCGCCGTCCTGCCGGCAGAGCCCGTCTTCGCGGCCTACCACCGGTTGGCGCGCCGACGCTTTCTCCACTACAGCCAGCGCAAGCTCGGGGTCGACTTCAGACATGTGGCGCCCGGTGCGCCGCCACCGCGGGAGCTGGTCGCCAAGACATCGGCGAGCAACGAAAGACAACTCCAGCTGGAGTCCAATCCCGACAAATATTTCGGTGGCGGCTATCGCATGGTCTTGAACTGGCTGCAGGTGCTGGAGCATATCCGCTTCAACATCCGAACCGTGGGTGCCGTGCTCGAGCTCGGCTGTGGGACGGCGCGGCTGATCCGCCATTTTCGGTGCCTGGATGGCGTCCGGCTGGTCGGCACCGACCTCAATCTGGAGATGATCGAATGGTGCCGCCAGAATGTCCCTGGGATCGAGTTCCACTGCAATGATCTGGAACCGCCGTTGCCGCTGGCGAGCGATGCGGCCTTCGATCTGATTCTCGCGTCATCGGTGTTCACGCACATCCCACGAGAGCTTCAACGAGCCTGGTTGAGGGAGATGAAGAGGCTGCTGCACCCGAGCGGGGTGTTCTTGTGCACAGTCCTCGGCGGTCTGGCGAAGCAGACCCTGTTAGGCCCCGAAGCCTACGGCGAGCTGGCCGAGGCCGGCTACATGGAGTTTGCGGGCGATGATGCGCGGGCGACGCTCGCGACCCAGGCCGGCGGCTCGGGCTGGGACGTCTTTCAAAGTCGCGGCGAGCTGATCCGAACCTTCAGCGAGGTGTTCCGGATCGTGGACTTCGTGCCGGGCACCCAGGACCTGCTCGTTCTCCAGAGGCCGGACGCGTGGGCGCCGCTGACCGCCGCATCCTACTCTGGGGAGGTGTTCTAGCGGCCCGAGGGACCGGCGGCGAAGTCACCGCGATCGACGCGCCGTTCCAGCGCGTGCCGCAAGCGCCTTCCGGAGTCCGCAGCGAGCTCAGCCAGCCAGCGGATTGACGTGCGTCACGCCCGGAAAACGTGCGAAATCATGATCGGAGGAATACACGTGAGCCCCGCGCTCGAGCGCCAGCGCAGCGATGTGGGCATCGGTGGTGAGGTTGCCGGCGCTGCCCGTTGCCTCGAGCAGATTGCGCAGAATTGGCCAGTGACGCTCGCCTGGCACCACGGCCTCGACGCACGGCTGCTCGAACCACGATTGCACGTAAGTCAGAGCATCGGACGCCGACAACGGGCGGCGCATGATCCCCGCCCGCGTGGTGATTCGAATGAAGGCCAGGGTCACCACCCAGGGAATACCGACCGGCGCGTTGCCGGACAGCGTCCGCTCGAACCAGGGCCGCGCCGCTCGGTGCCAGGGCGAGTCGAAGTCGATGGCGTAGATCAGGAGGTTGGCGTCGATAAGGATCACTTGCGCCGCTCGATCTTGGCGGCGGTCTCCTGATCCTCGAGCGCATCGGCGAGCGCCAGCGCCTTGTCGAGATCGATGCCGGGGGCTACCCCACCCAACGACGCAGGCTTCACGCGATAGGGCTTCGCCATCCGCGCCCGCCCGGCGCTCAAGCCGGCACGCAGGATCTCGTTCACGACCTCCTTGAACGACCTGTTCGATCTGTGCGCCAGATCCTTCAGGGCCTTGGCGGTGGCGTCGTCGATCGTCAACGTCGTGCGCATCGGCACATCATAGCAGAAATTCGCCAGACATCAAATCATCAACAGCCAGCGACGACCATTGGTGGCGGCCGCCGATCGAACGGACTACCATCCGTGAAGGTTCGGCAACCTTGGACTCATTCATCGGAGAACCTGCCATGCGACTGACCTGGCTCGGGCATTCGGCCTGCCATCTGGAGACCGCCGGCAAGAGCCTCCTGATCGACCCGTTCTGGACCGGCAATCCCAAGTTTCCGCAAGGCTTCGAGAACGGCCTGGCGCGGGTCGACTTCATCGTCCTGACCCACGGCCACGAGGACCATATCGGCGACAGCGCGCGCCTGGCGCAGAAGTACGGCGCCACCGTGGTCGCGCAATTCGAGATCTGCATGCATCTGGGCAGCCAGGGCCTGACCAGCTTCGAGCCGATGAACATCGGCGGCACGGTCAAGCGCGACGGACTCGCCTTCACCATGGTCAACGCCCAGCACAGCTCGGCGATCATCAAGGACGGCGTGCCGGTCACCATGGGCGATCCGGCGGGCTTCGTGATCAAGAGCGCGGAGCGCAGCGTCTACCACGCCGGCGATACCGAGATCTTCTCGGACATGGCGCTGATCCAGCGCATCCACAAGCCATCCGTCGGCCTGATCCCGATCGGCGATCGCTTCACGATGGGACCGGAGACCGCGGCGATCGCGTGCAACGAGTTCCTCGAGCTCGAGGTGATCGTCCCGATCCACTGGGGCACGTTCGATCTTCTGACCGGCGATCCCAGGACCTTCAGGTCGCTGGTCCGGCGCGGCGAGGTCAAGCTGCCGGAGCCCGGCGAGGCGATCACCCTGGCGTGAGGCTTGGGGTCTGGATTTGGCCCCGCAGTCGTGGGATGCTGGCGCTCACCAACTGAGGTGAGGCGGTTCGGTGGACAGTCTTCGGATTCGCCAGGCGGGACCGGCCGATGCCGGGTCGGTCGCCGAGGTCCAGGGGCGGACCTGGCGGACCGCCTATCTCGGCATGCTGCCGCATGAGGTCCTGGTGGGCTTCGGTGCGGCCCAAGGCAGCACGTTCTGGCAACGCGTGCTCGAGCGCGCCGGCGATGGCGATGCGGTGCTGGTGGCCGAGCTCGACGGCGAGGTCGTGGGCTTCGTGTCGTCGGGCCCGATCCGCGAGCGGCTGCCCGGCTACAGCAGCGAGTTCTACGCCCTCTACGTCTTGCCCGAGGCGCAGGGGTGCGGCATCGGTACCGCCTTGATCGCGCATGCCGGGCGGGCGCTGGTGCGGCGGCGCTGGAGCAGCGCGACCGTCTGGGTGCTCGAGGACAACGAGCTCGGGCGCCGGTTCTACGAGGGCCTCGGCGGCCTGCCCCTCGGGGTCGCCAAGACGCTCGCCTATCGTGGCACCAGCTACCCGGCGGTGCGCGAGGTCGCTTATGGCTGGCCGGACCTGCGCCGGGCGCCATGGCTGGTCGACGAGCGGGATCGCCGTTGAAGGCTCCGGCTCGCGCTCGACCCCGCGCTCGATGACCGGGCGGCGGTTGCTCGGGCTGGTCGTCCTGGCGCTGGCCGCCTGCGAGGCGGCGCCCGCGCCGCCAGCAGCACCGCCACCGCCTGCGGCCGCGACCGCGGGTCTCGGGCCACCGGCGGCGGCGCTGCCGGTCCCGGTCGAGCGCGAGTTCTGCGACGTGCTGCCCGGGGTTCTGGCGGCCGAGGCCGACGGCTTCGCCCGGCTGCGGGCGCGGCCGGTCGCCGCCGACAGCTGGCTCGGCAGCCAGACCCTGCCCGGCACCGAACGCTGCACGATCGAGGGCGATTTCTGGCCGCGCGCCCGCTACACCTGCGCCAGCCGGCCGTATGGAGCCGACGATCGCGAGGGCGCCGAGGCCCAGATTCGAGGCGCTGGCTCAGACCATCGACGAGTGCCTCAAGCAGCCGATCTGGTTTCCGCGCGACTGGCAGAAGGGCGAACCGTTCGAGTTCGCCATGGGCGAGCGGCTGCAGACCTGGACCGACCAGAGCGTCTCGCCGCCGTCCCAGGTCGTGCTCAAGATCCAGCAGGACCTGGATCGCCGCGGCTACCGGCTCAAGCTCAACCTCGAGGCGATCCACTGACGCCGGCCGCGAGCCCGCCAGCCGTTCCAGAGGATCAGGGCGAGCTCGTAGATCAGCGCCGGCAGATGCAGACGGCCGCCGCGCCAGAGACATCCGAGCGCGCAGCTTCCGGCGCGCCAGCAGCAGATACAGGAACAACGCGGCGAGCGCCCGCGCCCTGGCGAAGCGATAGGTCGGCGGATCCATCAGCGACCGATGCTCGCAGAACGGAGGTGCTGGTAGCACCTCTGCCGGCTGCTCCGGGTCAGGCGCGGACCGGCGTGCTGGCCGCAATAGACCAGGCGCTGGTCGGCCGGGCATAGCTCGACGCCTCGAGGCCGAGGCGGATCGCGAAGTCGATGTCCGTTAGACGCGCGCAGGCGCTCGTCGAAGCGCCGATCCTGGCGAAGACCGCGCGCCGCAGGACGACGTTGGAGCCCTTGATCCCGCGGTTACGGCGCAAAAAACCGCCCGGATCGAGCGCCTGCGAGGCCGTCTTGCCCTTTCCAGCAGCGTCCGCTCGCGGCGACGTCGAAGGAGCTGGCCGCGACCACGTCGGCGCCCGCGCGGGCGCGCCCAGCGTCTCCGCCAGGAACGATGCGTGCCAGCGGTCGTCGTCGTCGAGGAAGGCCAGAAAGTCGCCGCTGGCGACCTTCGCGCCCGCGTTTCTGGCGCGGCGGACACCCGGCAGCCCTCGGTCCGGAGCAGCGTGATCCGGCGGTCGAGCCGGTCGACGAGGCCCCGGTTGAGCGGCCGCCGGCCGTCGTCGACGACGATGATCTCGCAGGCCGGGCGGCTCTGCCCGAGAACGCTGCGCAAAGCGTCGAGAAGCGGGTCCGGCCGGTCGCAGGTCGGAATGACGACCGAGACCGGCCCGACCATCTCCCTCTGACGATCGCAAGGCGCGAGCGGCATGCGAGCAATCTCGGGCTGGGCATCGAGCCAAAGCGCCTCCGCCACGGCGTCGATGCGCAAGCCGGCGCAAGCCGGCGACCGCCAGCTGCGCCGCCCGGCGGTCAGCCGTCTGAGCCCAGCTCGGTCGCAGCATGGTGGAGCGGGCGGAGCGCCGCATAGGCCGGCCGGTAAACCGCGCGATAGTGGCGATCGTAGCGGGCCGCCCAGGTGGGCTCCGGCTCGGTGGTCGTCTCGTCGGTCGCGACGGCGGCGAGCGCGCGCGAGAGGTTCGGGAAAACACCGGCCGCGAGGCCGCCGAGCAGGGCGGCACCGAGCGCGGTCGCCTCCGCCATCATGGCGGCGACGACCGGTCGGCGGTAGACCGTGGCCTTGATCCGCAGCAGCAGGCGGTTACGGGTGTTGCCGCCGATCGCCCGGATCTGCTCGATCGGATGCAGGCCCGGCAACTCGGTCAGATCGTCGAAGCTCTGCCTCGCCTCGAACGCGAGGCCCTCGAGCAGCGCCCGGTAGAGGGTCGCCCGCGTGCTGTCGGCGTTGAGACCGAACCAGGCGCCGCGGGCCTCGGGGTCGGGCACCGGCGAGATCCGACCACGGAGATCGGGCACGAACGTGACGCCGTCGCAGCCCGGCGGCACCGCTTCGGCCTCGGCGATCAGTCGCTGATGCGGCACTTCGGTGCCGAACAGGGCGCGGAACCACTCGATGCAGGCGCCGGACGTCGGAAAACCGCCGAAGATGTAGTGGACCGGCGTCTCGGCCCCGACCTCGACCACGCCCTGGCTGTAGCCGCGCGCCAGCAGCTCCGGCGCCGCGCTCGGCCGCTCGAGCGCAAGAGTCAGCGCTTCGGCCGAACCCAGGGAATTGAGCAGCACGCCGGGGGCGAGCGCCCGGGCGGCGAGCGCGCCCGCGATGTGGTCGTGGCCCGCGACCCCGACCGCGCAGGCGGTCGTGAGCCCGGTCGCCGCCGCGGCCGCTCTGGTAACGCTGCCAAGGCGTGTGCCCCAGGGCCGGATCGGGGCAAAGATGCCCGGTGGGAGACCGACCTCGCGGATCAGATCTTCCGCCCAGACCCGCCGCTCGAGATCGAGGGCGAGCGTGCGCGAGGCGAGCGAGAGGTCGCAGGTGGCAACGCCGGTCAGGCGCCAGGCGAGATAGTGGGCGACGTTCAGCCAGAGCGCGGTGCGCGCGAGCGCATCCGGTTGGTGCGCCTGGAGCCAGAGCAGCTTGCACAAGGAGAAGGTCGGGTCGGGCGCGAGCCCGGTCAGCGCATGCAGAGGCACCTTGCCGATGCTCGCCTCGAGTCGCGCGAGCTCGGGCTTCGGACGCTCATCGTACCAGGCGATCGTCCTGCAGGTCGGCCGGCCCTGCGGGTCGAGGGCGACGAACGCCTCGCCGACGCTCGCGACCGCGAGGCCCACGATCTGGGCCGGCTCCGGAATCTGCGCGGTGGCGTCGCGGAGCGCGCCGCAGGCCGCCTGCCAGAGCGTCTCGGGGTCGTGCTCGGCCCAGCCCGGGCGCGGCCGCTCGACCGGGGTCGGCCGGCTGCCCTCGGCGACCGGCCGGCCCCCGGTCGTGAACAGGATCGCCCGGATGCGGGTGGTCCCGGCATCGACGCCACAGAGCAGCGGCTCGCCCGCCATGACGCTGTCGGGTCAATGCAGCAGCTCGGCCGCCTCGTCGACCGTGCCGCCCGCGTGGATCAGGTGGCGGAGCGCCTTGATCATCTTGGCCGGCTGCGGGCTCTGCCAGATGTTGCGCCCGAACACCACGCCCTGGCCGCCGGCAACGAGGGTATCCCGGACCACCTGGAGCACGGCGCGCTCGCTGTCCATCTTGGGCCCGCCGGCGATCAGCACCGGCGCCGGGCAGCCGGCGGTCACCTTGCGGAAGCTTTCCGCGCTGCCGGTCGCGTAGGTCTTGAGCACGTCGGCGCCATGCTCGAAGCCGAGCCGGCAGGCGTCCGCCATGGCCCCGGCATCGTTCGGGTCGGGGATGCGCTCGCCGGGGCAGGGCAGCGCCTCGACCATCAGGGTCAGGCCGTCCTCGAGGCATTCGCTCGCGAGCTCGGCCGTGATCTCGAGGCTCGCGAGCTCGACCTCGCTGCCCATGAACACCATGCAGCAGATGCCATCGACCCCGAGGGCGCGGGCGTCCTCGACCGTGTGCAGCAGGCCCCACTCGGTGTACTTCAGCCAGTCCTCGCGGTATTTGCTCGGCCCGCCGTCGACCCGGAGCAGGGTCGGGACGCGGCCGATCAGCCGATCGCGGTAGCGCTTGATGACGCCATAGCTGGTCATGATCGCATCGGCGCCGGCCTCGATCACGAGGTCGATGACCCGACCCGGGTCCTCGAGCCCGGCGACGGCGCCCAGCGCCCGGCCATGGTCCATGGCGACCACGAGCTGTTTTTTCGACTTGTCAAACCCGGGCATCGCGAGGCTCCCTCTGCTGCCGATCCAACCGACTTGTCGCCGGGAATCGGGCGTCGATCAAGCCGCCGGCTCCGCACCGCGCCAGAGCTGGCCAAGATCAGGGCCGCCAGATCTCGCGCTCGACCGTCCAGGCGCGCAACACGTCCGGAGGCGGCAGCTCACCGTCAGGACCCTCCCAGACGCCATCGAACACGAGGCTCACGTGGCTCGACGACGGTGCCGGACAGATCACCTGACCGGATTGCTCCTCGGTCCCGGGCACGCAGTCCGGGCTCATGTCCGCGCCGAACACCCGGGCGTATGTGTCGCCGTGCCGCACGCCGAGATTACCGACCGCGGCACCCGCCATGATCTCGACACTGTGAATCCTGGACCCGTCGGTGGACCTGAGTTCGAGGAGCGGCGCCTGGCCTTCGGCGACCCGCAAGGTCGGGTACGGCTCGCCTTCGGTAGCCCCGGCGGCCTCCGTGACCGTGGCGCCGGGGAACAGGGAGCGCAGCTCGGCCGCGCTGAACCGCGTTCCGGCCGTGATTGGACCGAGGCGGTCGCCGGAGGACGAAAGGATGATCTCGATCCGTGGCGCATGCGAGATCGAGGGGTCGCCGGTGCCCGCCTGATCGTTCGCGTGCGCCGCGGTCGCGAGCAGGACGAGCAAGCCCATCAGTGTCGACCGGCCGACGTCAGTCAGGATGAACGGGCGTCGAGCGCGGATGCTCACCGCCATCGGACGAGGAGGTGCGGACGCACCGATTCCGGCTCGGTCACGACCGCTTCAGGGAATCGAGCTTGCGCTGCCATCGGGCGGGATCGGTGCCGTTGAGGCCATCGTCGATGTGGACCGGATCTTCCGGATTGAAGTCGCCGCCCCAACGGAGAGGGGGGGCGTTCCGCACCTTCTGGATGAAGTCCCGCACCTCGCTCGGCAAGGCCGCAAGATTGGCCCGCTTCAGCTTCTGGGACTTGAAGAAGCCGCTCGGCGACTTGACGTTCATGTCGATAGCGTGACCGATGAAGTGATTGGAGCGCGTGGCGGGCGGCACGATCGCGCCGCTCGGCGCCCGGTCCGGGTCGCGAAACGACGAGACCACGTGGATCTCGACCCCGGCGGCGCTGGCAAGGTCGTTCAAGCGGTCCAGCAAGGGGAAGAAGTCGGCGTCGGCCCGGACCTCGTCGCCGACGAATCGGACGTTGTGGTAGGGACCGATGACGCAGATGTCCGACGGCGCGGTGTCGACGAGCCCGGCGTTGGTGGCGGCCGCAGCACCTTGGGGCATCAGGGCGGCCGCGGGGTCGCGTTCGACGAGGTCGCCGAGCACCCATCCGGTGCTGCCGTCGCTCGCGCGAACCTGCAGCCAGGTCTCCTGGCCGAGGATCTCCAGGCTGCTGCCGTGAGGCAGCGTCGTGACCACCGCGCCGGTCTTGGGCGAGGCGCGCAGGTTCAGGCCGTCCCTGGCGACCACAGTGCCCTGTCTCATGTCCAGCCCCCCGAGAAGCCTTCACAATCTTGTGCGGCAAGTATCGACTGGTCTTGACCATAAGAGCCGCTGGCGTAGCCAGCAAGCGGAAGCGGGCCCTTGGCCACTCTACTTGGTCGGGGCCTTCGCGGTGCCAGCGACGGCAGGGGTTGACGCGCGTTCCTTCCGTTCGTCGAGGGTCGCGGCGCCGTAGCAATGCCAGAGAAAGATCGCGCCGCAGCCCCGCCAGGGTCGCCAGGGCTCGGCGAGCTGATCCATGGCCTTGCGGTTCGGCCTGACTTCGAGGCGCTTCAGACGCTGCATGCCGATCTGCAGCCCGAGATCGTCGGCCGGCAAGATATCGGCCCGTCCGAGCGCAAACAGCAGATAAATCTCGGCGCTCCAGCGACCGAAGCCGCGCAGGGCCGAGATCGCGGCGATCGCTTCGTCCTCGGGCAGCGTGGCGAGCGCCTCCAGATCCAAGGCACCGCCCGCGACCGCCTCGGCCAGGCTGCGGCCACAGGCCATCTTCTGGCGGCTGAAGCCGATGGTCTTGAAGGACGCTTCTTCGAGCGCCAGAAAACGCTCGGCGGTGACCAATGGCAGGCAGGCCTGCTCGACCCGCGCCCAGATGGCCGCCGCCGACCTCGTGGACAGCTGCTGCGCGACCATGATCCGCAACAGGGTCGCAAACCCCGGCTCCCGCTGCCGCGGCGCCGGATAGCCGATCCGCTCCAGCGCCCGCGCGACATCCCGATCGACCCGCGCCAACCGGTCGATGCCGTCATTCAGGGCCTTCTCAGAGAGCGGGTGCGGGGCCGTGCTCGCGGCCGTCATTCGAGCCCCCCGCATCGCCAGCGTCGAAGCAAGGTCAGCCCTTCTCGCGCAGCAGACGCGCCTTTTCGCGCTGCCAGTCGCGGGTCTTGATCGCGGCGCGCTTGTCGTAGGTCTTCTTGCCGCGGGCGAGGCCGAGCTCGATCTTGGCGAGGCCGCGCGGGTTGAAATAGAGGGACAGCGGGATCAGGGTCTGGCCCTGCTTGCGCACCGCGCCGATCATTTTTGCCAGCTCGCGCCGGTGCAGCAGCAGCTTGCGGGGGCGCCGCGTGTCGTGGCTGAAGTGGCTGGCGGCGTGGTATTCCGGGATGTAGCAGTTGATCAGGAACAATTCGCCGCCCTGCTCGCCGGCGTAGGCCTCGTTCAGGTTGCCGCGGCCGTCACGGAGCGACTTGACCTCGGTGCCCTGGAGCACGAGCCCGGCCTCGAGACGCTCGTCAATGAAATAGTCATGGGTCGCGCGCCGATTGCGCGCGACGACCTTGCGCCCCTGGGTCTGCTCTTTGGCCACGACAGCTCAATTGATAGGGGTTCGGGAGGGGTTCAAGGGGAAGCGCATCGCGAGCAGCTCCGCCTAGCCGACGATGCCTTTGACCGCCCGCTCGATCGGCCGGCCCTGCTCGATCTCCCATTGCACCCCCCAAGGGTCGATCCAGTAGAAGAACTTGTAGGGAAAGGGGGTGAGTTCTTCGGGGACGTGGTCGCCGCCCAGGAGTTCGATCCGGAGGCCCCGTCGCGCGTAGGCCTCTTGCTGCGAGCGGATGAACGCATGCGCCGCGACCGCGTCCGGCACCTCCAGCGCGATGTGGCGGATGCCGCCCATGTCGTTGGTGCGCCGGCGGTGAACGGTCTGGTCGCCCTCGGGGTGGCGGTAGGTCATCAGCTCCAGATAGACGCCGATCTCGGGGTGCTTGAGAAAGCGGATGTCGAGGTCGACCTTACCGTCGTCGAAGCCGGCGTCGCGGGCGAAGGAGGCGAGCTCCACATTGCGGTAGGCCATCGGGCCGCCGTCGTTGGCCGCCGGCTCGAAGCCCAGCACGGTGCCGTAGAACTCGGTCGCGGTATCGATATCGTCGACGATCACGTTGAGGTGGGAGATCGCCTGCACGTCCCGTTGCGGCGCAAAACCGGCCATCGGCGCTTTCCCCCTCGGTTGGGCGCTCGATCCTCAGTTGATCAGGCCGGCCGATACCATCGCCTCGTCGACCTTCTGCCGGGTCGCTTCCTTCGTAGCGACCAGGGGCAGGCGTACGTCGGGCGCGCACTTGCCGAGCTTCGCGACGGCGTATTTGACCGGTGCCGGGCTGGTCTCGAGGAACAGCGCCTTGTGCAGCGGCGTGAGCCGCAGATGGATCGCGAGCGCCTCCTTGGCATCGCCCCGCTCCCAGGCCTCCTGCATCAGAGCGCACGGGCGGGGTGCGACGTTGGCGGTCACCGAGATGCAGCCGTCGCCGCCGTTGGCGAGGAAGGCAAGCGCGGTGATGTCCTCGCCGGACAGCTGACAGAAGTCCTGGCCGCAGGCGAGCGTCGTCAGCAGCGGCCGGGCGAGGTCGCAGGTCGCGTCCTTGACGCCGACCACGTTCGGCAGCCTGGCCAGCGCCGTCATCGTGTCGACGCTCATGTCGACCACCGAGCGGCCCGGGATGTTGTAGATGACCAGCGGCAGGTCGGCGGCGTCGTGGATCGCCTTGAAGTGGGCGTAGAGGCCGTCCTGGGTCGGCTTGTTGTAGTAGGGGGTGACCACCAGGATGCCGTCGGCGCCGGCCGCCTTGGCGTGCTTGGCCAGGCTGATCGCCTCGGCGGTCGAGTTGGAGCCGGCGCCGGCGATCACCGGCAGGCGACCGGCGGCGGCCTCGACCACCAGCTCGACCACGCGCTCGTGCTCGGCGTGGCTGAGGGTCGGCGATTCGCCGGTGGTGCCGACCGGGACCAGGCCATGGGTCCCCTGCTCGATGTGCCAATCCACCAGCGATTGCAGAGCGGCCTCGTCGATCGAGCCGTTGCGAAAGGGCGTGATGAGCGCCACAATAGAACCGTGGAACATGGCCGGTTCACTCCGTACGACGTTGCAGCTCAGGGTAGCGCCGCGGACCTTTAACGAGTGTTTAACGCTCCGGCACCATAAGAGGAGGTGCGGGGTGCGGCAAGGCGAGTGCCACGGTTGTTTTGCGAGGCCGGTGCCGGAGCGCCGGCCGGATCTTGATCTCGGCGGCCAGAGGCGGCCGGCTGGAGGGAATGCCGATCCGAAGCGATGACCATCGGTGCAGCCTGCGAGCGCCTCGGGCCCCGGCCTGGCGCCGGCTGCGGACCGTCGGGCTCGGCCTGACCCTTGGCTTGGCGCTGGGCTTGGCGCTGGTCGCGGCGATCCGGCCGGCCCTGGCCCTGAACCCCAAGGATCGGGAAGTGGTCGGCGAGGCGTTCGCGGCCGCCGACGGCGGCGACTGGCAGCGCGCCTTTCGCCTGGTCGAGACGGTGGCGGACCCGCTGCCGATCCTGTCTCTGCGCTGGCTGCGCATGCTCGAGGCGCACGAGCCGAACGACTTCGCCACGGTCGCCCACTTCCTGCTCGGCCATCCCGAGTGGCCCTGGCCGGAAGAGCTCCAGATCGTCGCCGAGGGCACGATCACCGACCCGGCCGATCACGAGCTGATCCGCCGCTTCTTCCAGGAGCGGGCGCCGCTGACCACGCGCGGCACGATCCGTTATGCCGAGGCGCTGTTCCGGATCAACCAGGACGAGCCGGCCACGGCCCTGATCCGCCGGGCCTGGGTCGAGGGCGACTTCTCGCCCGGCGAGGAAGACAAGTTCTACCGCAAATACCGGCAGCTGCTGACCACCCAGGATCAGATCCAACGCCTCGACAATCTACTTTGGGACTACCGGCGCCGGTCGGCGAGCCGGATGCTCGCGCGTGTGCCCGAGGGCTATCGCAAGCTGGCCATGGCGCGCCTGCGTCTGCAGCGCCACCAGTCGGGCGTCGACCGGGCGCTCGAGGCGGTGCCGGCGTCGCTCCGCGACGACCCCGGCCTCGCCTTCGACCGGTTGCGCTGGCGCCGGCAGAAGCGCCGCCACGACGACGTGATCGCGTTGCTCCTGAACCCGCCGGCCCAGCTGGCGCGCCCGGCGCGCTGGTGGTTCGAGCGCGAGCTGCAGATCCGGCGCGCGCTCCGTGGCCGCAAGTTCGACCTCGCCTATCAGCTCGCGAGCCAGCACGGCCAGACCGAGGGCGAGGAGTTCGTCACCGCCGAATGGCTGGCCGGCTGGCTGGCGCTGCGCTTCGAGCGGCAGCCGAAGACGGCGTTGCAAGATTTCGAGCGCCTGTACGTCGGGGCCACGGCGCCGGTCGACCAGGCCCGGGCCGCCTATTGGGCCGGCCGCAGCGCGGCCGCGCTCGACGATCAGACGCTGGCCGGGGAATGGTACCAGCGCGCAGCGCGCTATCACGTTGCCTACTATGGCCAGCTCGCCGCCGACGAACTCGGCCGCGCCTACCGGCCACCGCCACCGGCGCCGGTCGCCGACGCCAGCCTGCGCGCGAGCTTCGAGAACAAGGAGCTGGTCCGGGTCGCGCGGATGCTGATCGAGGTCGATGCCCTGGACCAGCTGGCGCCGTTCCTGATCCGGCTCGCCGATCTCGCCGCGAGCCCGGCCGAGGTCGGCCTGGTCGGCGAGCTCGCGGCCGCGAGCGGGCGCCCGGACCTGGTCGCCCAGGTCGGCCGGTTCGCTGCTTACTATGGTCAGGTCAACGACGCCGCGGCCTTCCCGATCCCCGACCTCGAGCGCCTGATCCGGCCACCGGGCGGCGAGCCGGAGGCCGCGCTGCTGCTCGGCATCGCGCGCCAGGAAAGCGTGTTCAACACCTGGGGAACCAGCACCGAGGGCGCGCAGGGCGTGCTCCAGCTGATGCCGCAGACCGCCTATCTGATGGCCCGGGCGCTCGGCCTGCGCTACAACCGTGGCCTGCTCACCGGGGACCCCGACTACAACATCCGCCTCGGCAGTCACTACCTGAAGACCCTGCTCGACCGTTACGGCGGCGAGACCGCGCTCGCCGTGGCCGCCTACAATGCCGGGCCGCGCCGGGTCGACGAATGGCTCCGCCTGCATGGCGACCCCCGCAAGGGCGACCGCTACGCCCTGATCGACTGGATCGAGCTGATCCCGTTCGACGAGACCCGCAACTACGTCCAAAGGGTCCTGGAGGGACGCAACATGTACCGTCGGCGCCTGGCCGAGCCCGAGGTCGCGACGGTCTGGTTCCGGCCGGTCAACGGCCCGCTCGACCCGCTGCCGGCGCCCAGCTTGAAGCCGGGCGACCAGGCCCACGCGGTCATGCTGGCGGCCTTGGTCGACCGGGCGCCCCGGCCCGCGCTCAAGCCTGGCGAGCGCGGCCCGATCGTGGTGGCGGCCGGGTTCGAGGCGGCGCCGACGCCGCGGCTCAAGCCGCACAACGCCATCGAGCTCGCGGCCCGCGGCGGCGGCAGCCGACTGCCCCTGCCTGCGGTCAAGCCGGTGCCGGAGTCATGACCGCGCCGCGCATGGCGGGGATCCGCGCCTGCGTATTCGACGCCTACGGCACGCTGTTCGACGTGCATTCAGCGGTCGGGCGTTTGCGCGCCGAGGTCGGCGACCAGGCCGATGCGCTCTCCCAGCTGTGGCGGACCAAGCAGCTGGAATACAGCTGGCTGCGCGCGCTGATGGGCCGCCACGCCGACTTCTGGCAGGTCACCGGCGAGGCTCTCGACTACGCGCTCGCGCGCACCGGCGTCGATCCGGCCGTGCGCGCGCCGCTGCTGCAGGCCTATCTGACGCTCGACGCCTACCCGGAGGTTCCGGACGTGCTGCGCCGGCTGCGCGCCGGCGGCCTCAAGACCGCGATCCTGTCCAATGGCGAGCCCAAGATGCTCGATGCCGGCGCACGCAGCGCCGGGATCGAGGGGCTGCTCGACGCGATTCTCTCGGTCGAGGAGGTCGGGATCTTCAAGCCGGAGCCCAGGGTCTACCGGCTGGCGGTCGAGCGGCTCGGCGTGCCCGCGGCCGCGATCGCCTTCCAGTCGTCCAACGCCTGGGACGTCCACGGCGCTGCCTCCTTCGGCCTGCGCCCGGTCTGGATCAACCGGTTCGGCGCCCCACCCGAGCGCCTGCCCGGCGCGCCCGAGCACGAGCTCGACGATCTTCGAGGTCTGCCGGCTCTGCTCGGGCTCTGAGCCGCCCGCGCAGACGTCGAGTTCACGACGCGGCCGCTGCCTGCTAGGACCGCACCATGACCACGGTCGAACCCCTCCCGACCTTCGCCGACGTGCAGGCCGCCGCCCGGCGCCTGCAGGGGATCGCGCGGCACACGCCGCTGCTGGACTCCGAGGCGCTGAACGCGCGGGTCGGCGGCCGTGTCCTGATCAAGGCGGAATCGCTGCAGCGCACCGGCTCGTTCAAGTTCCGCGGCGCCTACAACACCATCAGCCAGATCGCGGCGCCAGCAGTGGTCGCCTACTCCTCGGGCAATCACGCCCAGGGGGTCGCCGCGGCGGCGCGCCTGCTCGGCAAGGCCGCGACCATCGTGATGCCGGCCGACGCGCCGGCGATCAAGCTCGAGAGTACGCGCGCCCAGGGCGCCGAGATCCGCCTCTACGATCGTGATCGCGAGTCGCGGGAAGAGATCGGCGCCGAGCTCGCGCTGCGCACCGGTGCCGCTCTGGTCAAGCCCTATGACGACCCGCGGATCGTCGCCGGGCAAGGCACCGCCGGGCTCGAGCTCGCCGAGCAGGCCGCGGCGCTCGGCGTCAGGCTCGACGCGGCCCTGATCCCCTGCGGCGGCGGCGGCCTGATCGCCGGCTGCAGCCTCGCCTTGAGCGAGCTCTGCCCGGGCATCGCGGTCTTCGCGGTCGAGCCCAGGGGGTTCGACGACACCGGGCGCTCGCTCGCGGCCGGCGAGCGGATCGCGAACCCGCCGGGCGGGGCGTCGATCTGCGATGCCCTGTTGGCGCCGACCCCGGGCGAGCTGACCTTCGAGATCAACCGGAGGCGCCTCGCGGGCGGCCTAGCGGTCGCCGACCAGGACGTGCGCCGCGCCATGGCCTTCGCCTTCCGCCACCTCAAGCTGGTGGTCGAGCCCGGCGGCGCGGTCGGGCTCGCGGCCCTGCTCGCGGGCGGCTTCGATGCCCGCGGCCTGACCGTGGCCGTGGTGCTGTCGGGCGGCAACGTCGACCCGGAGCGGTTCGCCGAGGTGCTCGGACCGTCGGATCCGGCTTGACCGGTCCCGCGCTCGAGAACCGTGATGCCGATCGCCGACGCCGCCAAGGGCATCCGCCATCTGTTCGTGCACGACCTGATGCTCGCCTGCCGGATCGGGGTTTACGCGCACGAGCGGGCCGCGGCGCAGCGGGTGCGCCTCAACCTCGATCTGGGCGTGGTCGAGACCGGCGCGGCGCCCAGCGACGAACTCGCCGACGTGGTCGACTACGAGGCTCTGGTCGAGCGGGTCCGGAGCGCCGTCGGCGCGCGCCACGTCAACCTGGTCGAGACCCTGGCCGAGCAGATCGCGGCGCTCTGTCTCGACGATCCGCGCGTGCGCTCGGCCCGGGTCCGGGTCGAGAAGCTCGACGCGATCGCCGGCGCCGGGGCGGTCGGAGTCGAGATCGAACGGGTCAACCAGCGACCGGGTCCGGCTGCGCCCGCGCCCGCCTGAGCCGCCGGTTGAGCGCGCTTCGGCCCGGCGCGGTGGTCCCCTTGACAAGCTCCAGGCTCGGGCCTAACCGGGACGCGATCCCGGGCGGCCTGGAGTTGGTGGTCGGCCCCGGCCAAGCCCGGCCCCATCCCAGCCCGGCCCCATCCCAGCAACGGCGTGATCCGGGTCGGCGACGACGACGGGCGGATCGACATGGGCGCCGGCACCGGGTAGCTGGCCGCGGGCGCGGCCGAGATGAGGCTTGCGATGTCGACGACGAGCCGTCTGCCGGTGACCGCGATCGTTCTGAGCGCGACCCTGTTTGCGACCTGGTTGCCGAGCGCGTGGGCCCAGGAGCCATATCGGGTGCGCGGCACGCTCAAGAGCGTCGCCGCCGATCAGCTGGTGATCGCCAGCCGCGAGGGCGAGGTCATGGGCTTTCCGCTCAGCCCCGATCTCGGCGTGTTCGTGGTCACGCCGGCGACCATCGACGACATCAAGCAGGGTCAGTTCGTCGGCCTGGCCACGGTCATGTCGGGCGACCGGCAGGTCGCTCTGGAGGCGCATCTGTTCGCCGATGATCTGCGCGGCCTGGGCGAGGGGCACTTTGCCTGGGACCTGGTCAAGGAGCCCGACATGATGACCAACGCGACCGTGGCCCAGATCAAGGACGCGGGCGCCGACCGGGAGCTCGACGTGAGCTACCGGGACGGCGAGGCCAAGACCGCCGGCGCTCAGACCATTTACCTGCCGCCCGACGTGCCGATCGTGCACATGGCCAAGGCGGACCGCTCGCTGCTGGCGCCAGGCAAGGCCGCGGTGCTGCTGGTCCGGCCGGACCGTGACCTGACCCCGGTCGTGATCGCCGCCGTGGTCGGCGACCAGGGCGCCAAGCCGCCGATGTGACCGGCGGCCGAGCCGATCGGCGGCGGGTTGCCGTTTGCGGACATCGACGCGCAGGACCGCTGCGCCGTTCGGCGACGATCCTGCTGGCGCTCGCATGCTGTGCCGCGCCACCGGCGGCCGCCGATCCGAGATCGCCCTCGGTCCGGGGTTCTCCCGGCGGGCCGGCCGGGCGTTGCGTGGCGCTGCTCGCGCTGTTCGACGAGATCGTCGGCGGCCCCTTCGACGACCGGTTCCTGATGCTCGAGCATGGCGAGCTGGCCGAAGCCCGGGCCTCGCGCGACCAGGCCGAGGTCGACTGTACGGCCGGCCTTTATG
Source organism: uncultured Alphaproteobacteria bacterium (assembly GCA_963757395.1). GTDB lineage: Bacteria > Pseudomonadota > Alphaproteobacteria > Geminicoccales > Geminicoccaceae > DATAOG01. The sequence continues at coordinate 83,456 of CAVWRK010000009.1, read as the reverse complement.
GGTTCGGCATCCCGCAGATCGAGAGCGCGCTCGGTCGGATCGGCGTCGTACCTCCGCCCGACGGGGAGCCGCCGGCGGACTAGGGCTGCCGGGCGCGCCACCAGGCCAGGCAGCTGCGCGCCAGCGCCTCGGTCGCGTCGATGCAGCCTGGAATTGGCGCCGCGGCGAGCGCGATCGGCAGCTCGGTGCAGGCGAGCAGCACGTGCCCGGCGCCGCGCTCTCTGAGGTGCGCGACCGCGCGGGCGAGCCTCTCGGCCGCCTCGACCGCCCGGTCCTGCTTGACCAGCGCGATCGCCGGCAGCACGCACTCGGCCATGACCGCAGGCTCGGGCTCGAGGCCGGGGTGGCCGGCCGCGGCGAGGCGCTGCTGGTAGAGCCCGGCCGTCAGCGTCGCCCGGGTCGCGAGCAGCCCGAGCGGGCCCTCAGGCAGCTCGAGGCGCTCGAGTTCGGTCAGCACCGCGTCGACGATCGAAAGGATCGGCAGCTCGGTCGCGGCCGCGAGCTCGGCGTACCAATGATGCGCGGTGTGGCAGGGGATCGCGATCGCTTCGGCGCCCGCGCGCTCGAGCGCGGCGATGCCACCCAGCATCGCCGGCAGCGGCGATCGGCCCCGGCCGTCGACGATCGGCCCGACCCGGTCCGGCACCCTGGGATCCGAGACCACGACCAGCGGCAGATGGTCCTGGTCGCGCGCGGCCGGGTTGAGACGGATCAGCTTGGCCATCAGATCGACCGTCGCGGCCGGTCCCATGCCACCCAGAACGCCGAGCATGCCTGCCCTCCTCTCGGGTCGGCGCCAAGGTAGCGCCGTCGGCCGCGGGTTTTAAGCCGGATCCCGAGCCCGGGCGATCGAACTCGGGAAGCGGGGCTCGCATATCCCCTCCAGGGGATAGGATAAGACCTATGAGCGACGAGCTTTTGCACCGAACTCATCCGGAGGTCGTCAGGCGGCTCAGGCGCGCCGAGGGCCATCTGCGCAGCACGATCGTCATGATCGAGACCGGCCGGCCCTGCGTCGAGCTCGCGCAGAAGCTGCACGCCGTCGAAAAGGCGATCGCGGAAGCCAAACGCTCGAGGCTCCAGCGCTGGTTCGTCAGCGGCGCCCGCCTGCCGAGCGCGCGCTTGCGACCGCCGCAGGACCAAGGCAAGTCGAACGACAAACTGAAGCGGCCTCGCCAAGGACTGCCGGAGAAGGTCGACCCGAAGCACGCGGCGATGCACGATCGCCTCGGCTCCTGGAATACGAGATCGGGTCGGGTCACGCCGACCTCGACGCTTCGCCACACCGACGCCGCGGCGGGTCTCTGCACCGCATCTGCGAGCGTGCTCAAGGAAACTGCGGTCGAGGCTCTCGCGCGACAGAGCGTGTCCGGCGCTCGTCAGCTGGACCACCGCGTCCGACTGCCGGACGCGGATTCGAGCGTGGCGAAGCGGCCTCGCACCCAATCGCGGCGGTGCCAGCCCGAGATCTTCGAGCTCCGCAGCCGCGGCGGCGCTCAGGTATTCACCGCACACCTGCGGCGACGCCGCCAGCTGCCGTTCACAGAGGACCACCCGCAGTCCGCCAGCCGCCAACCGCGCGGCCGCCGCCGCCCCGGCCGGACCGCCGCCGATCACCAGCGCGTCGGCACTCGCTGCGGTCATGCCTTGATGCAGCCAACGGCGTAGCGATACGGAAAGCGCCAATGGACCGTGGTCGGCGCCTGGGCGAGCCCGACCTCGCCGAGCAGCCTTTCCCAATCCCGGCGCGTGAACGATCGCGCCACCGAGACCGCCGCGTCGTGTCGCACGAGCCGGTCCATGAGCAAAAGGCGCGGCAGAAATCGAGCAAGGCGGTAGGCCAGCGCATGACGATGCAGATCGTTGATCAGCCAGCCGAAGCGGGCGGTTGCCTCCATCCAGGAAAGAAATCGGACCAGCTGCGCGTCGTCGAGGTGATGGGCGAACAGCGCGCTGATCACGACGTCGGGACGACGGGCTGACGTCAGGTCGAAAACGTCCGCCGTCACATAGCGGACCCGAGGCTCGGCGCGGATCTCGGCCCTCGGACCGCCGGCAGCGGCGGGAAGACCCGCGAGCGTTGCGACGGTCGCGGCGTGCGCGTTGCGATCGACGCCTGTGAGGTCGAGGACGACGCCATTCGTGGAAAGTCGTTCCCGCTGCGGTGGCGGGGTCGCGGCGCACCACGGCCTTGGTGTTGCCGCCCTGCTCGAGGTCCGGATCGAAGACCGCTTTGCAGGCCGCGCACCGGCCCACCTGCCGTTGCAACAGGTGGACGCGATGGAAATGGCTGGCTTCGCGCACCAGCCGCCGTGTGCGGCGATCCGGATCAACCAGGACGGCGCCATCGGGGTCACGCTGGCCCTCGTTCCGCTGCTGAAAAAGGGCGGGGAGCGGGCGCATCCTCAACATCGTGCCGATCATGCGTGTCCGCGGCTGGCCGGATGCCATCCCCTATTCGACGGCGAAGGGCGCCATCGTTACCTCACGCGCGCCTTGGCCTGCGATCTCGCGCCCCACGTCATCATGCTGAATGCGCTGGCCCGGGCTTCGTCGGCGCCCCGATGTCGATCCTGCCCGACGGGTCGCATGAATACAATTCCGACTGGTTTCGCGACATCTACGTGAAATACGGCCGGATCCCGCTGCGCCGCTTCGGCAATCCCGAGGACATGTCGGGTCGCGCCTTCTTCCTCTGCTCCGACGATGCGCGCTACGTCACGGGGCAGATCCTGATGGTGGACGGCGGTGCCTCGGCGACGTTCTGAACGCCTACCCGGTCTTCGGATACCGCACCTTCAGCCCCGGCACCGGCATTGGGGCGGTGTGGACCGACCAGCCGCACAGGCTGGCGATGATCAGAGTCTGCATATCGGCGCCGCCGAAGGCGATGTTGGTGGGCGCCACCAAGTTCAACTGCTCCCAGTCGTCGTAAAGCGTGATGAGCTCGCCCTTACCTGTGTACCGATAGATGATGTTGGGATTGTAGAGCGAGATGTAGAGGTCGCCCTTCGCATCGAGGGCGACGCCGTCCGGCACCTGGCGCGGCAGCTCGACCAGCACCGTGCGCGCGCCCGCGCTGCCATCGGGCCGGATCGCGACTTTGGAGATCAACGGCGGCGAGGATTCGACCACGTAGAGCGCCTTGCCGTCGGCGGAAAGGCACATGCCGTTGGTGAAGCCGCGGGCACTTCTGTCCCAGATCGCTGCCGCTCCCCCGGGCGCGATCTTCCAGATCCAGCCGTTCTTTTTGCCCCATTCGCCGGAATCCGAGACGAAGAGATTCCCAGCGCCGTCGAACACCGGATAGTTCGGCACCCGCATCCGCTGCTCCGCGTTGCCGCTGCAATAGGTCGAGACGACGCCCTGGGGCGTGATGCGGTGGACGCAGGCATTGCGGTCATCGCAGGCATAGGTGTTGCCCGCGGCGTCATGGGCGAGGCCTAGCAGGAACCCGCCTTCGACCTTGGCGACCTGCTCGCAGATCGAGTTGGCGATGCCCATGCGGTAGAGCTGCCCGGCCTCGCCGCCGGCATAGACCTTGTGGTCCGAGCCCCAGGCCACGGCCTCGGGATGATCGAGCACATGCCCGAGGTTGGTGAGTGTCAGCAGATTGCGCGCTTCCGCCATGGCTTCCCCCGTCGACCCCGGCGACTTGACCGCCGATTCCGGCGGCAGCATAGTGACGTCCAAGATCACAGAACCAAGCGCAGAATGCCGCAAAACGGCGTCGACCGGGAGAGGCGGACGCAGCGCGGCGACGCGCCGTGCGAGGCAAAAATGAGCCTGTTGGGCGACCAGGTCTGCATCGTGACGGGCGCGGGCCAGGGCCTCGGACGCGCGATCTCGCTGGAGATGGCGAAGGAAGGTGCCTGCCTCGCCTTGCTCGAGCGCAACGGCGAGACGCTGGACGCGACGGCAAGCGAGATCGCCGCGTCCGGAGGCAGGGCGGAGCCCTACTGCATCGACATCACCGACTATGAGTTCTTCGGCAAGGTCGTCGCCGACGTGGTCGCCAGGTTCAAGCGGGTTGACGTCCTGGTGAACAATGCGGCGATCAACCCGCCGTCGCTCACCATCCTCAACGACACGCTGGAGAACTGGCGCCGCACCATCACCATCAACCTCGAGGCGGTCTTCATGGGCTCGAAGCTGGTGGCGCCGCACATGGTGGAGCGAAAGAGCGGTCGCATCATCAGCGTAGCCTCGATCCAGGGCTTCGCTTCCTCGGGCGAGGTCGGTTCCTACAACGCCGCCAAGGGCGCGATCATCGCCTACACGCAGTCCATGGCGGTGGAGCTCGGGCCGTACAACATCCTGGTCAACGCCGTCGCGCCCGGCTTCATGCGGACGCCGATGTCGATCGTGAACGGCGTCGATGAGACGGAGACCCCGGACTTCATCGAATGGTACGTGCAGCGGGGCAAGATCCCGCTGCGCCGGACCGGCTATCCGGAGGATGTCTCCGGTACCGTCATCTTTCTCGCTTCCTCCTATTGCCGGTACATGACCGGGCAGTTGCTGGTGGTCGACGGCGGATTGATGACCACATTCTAAGATCGGCAGGGACCACAACTACAACTGCAGTAGAGAGGAAGGCAGCAACCATGACAAGCAAACGCAACCGATCGACTGAAATCTCACGCCGCCGGATGATCCAGGCCACGGCCGCATTGGGCGCCGGCGCTCTGGCCGGCAGTGCATTCCCCGCCTGGCGCGCCCAGGCGGCGGAGGAGCTCGTCATGTGGTGGTGGGGCGAGCAGGAGCTTCCCGGCCTGCAGGCCTTCGTGGACGATTCGGTGAAGAATTACACCGCGGCGACAGTCAAACCGATGCTGCAGGACACCGCCGTCGTCATCTCGCAGTTCCAGACCGCCGCCGCGGCCGGCAAGGCGCCCGACATCCAGTATTTCTGGAACGGGATCTATCACATGGAGAGCGTCTGGCTCGGGTACGTGATGCCGCTGGACGGGCTGGTCAAGGACGACGTGATCAAGGCCTCGCAGCCGACCCTGCTCAGCCATTTCGCCGGCCACGTCTATCGTGTGGGCTGGTATCCGCTGCCGATGATCTGGATCTACAACAAGGATTGCTTCGAGAAGGCGCAGCTCGATCCGGACAAGGCGCCGGAGACCTGGGACGACTTCCTCGCCGCTTGCGAGAAGCTGAAATCGGCCGGCATCTCGCCGGTCGGCGGCGGCATCCAGGACGGCTATTGGGGTGAGTGGTACTGGGGCCATGCCATATCGCAGATCGTGGACACGCCGGGGCAGGCCGTCCAGCTCTTCACCGGCGAGCTGTCCTTCGAGGATCCGAAATACTATGAGCCGTGGGCGCGGCTCGAGGAGCTGAAAAAGCACGACTTCCTCAACCCGGAAATGTCCTCGACCGAGCTCTATCCGGGCATCGACCTGACGGTGGCCGGCAAGGTGGCGATGGGCGAGTTGATCGGCGCGCGCATGCCGAAGGACAGCGAGACCACCAAAGGCCGGATCGCGCCGATGGTCATGCCGATGTTCGGCACGAGCAAGCTCGCCGGCAAGCCGATCTTCGACACCCAGGGCCTCGGCATTTCCAAGGACTGTAAGGACCCGAAGGCGGCCGCAGCCTTCCTGGAGTATCTGCAGTCGCCGGAGCGGCTGCAGGCGCTGCACGACAAGACCGGCTGGCTGCCCGCCAACGCCAACTTCGACACCTCGGTCATCACCGACCCTGTGGTGGTCGATCTGTGGCAGCGTTGGGGGCAGGGCGACAACATCCCCTATCTCTCCAACGTGGTGCCCGGCCAGTTCTATGAGCAGGCGCTGCTGCCCACCGCCCAGCAGGTGGTGGCCGGCAAGATGACCGGCGCGGAAGCCGGCGCCTTGGCCGCCAAGGTCACCAAGGAGTGGCGGGACTTCAACCCCGACATGGTCGAGAACTACAAGAAGTGGGCGACGGATCTCGGCTGATCTGCGCGCCATCCGCGGCCCGGGCACAAGACGCGCCCGGGCCGCGCCGCCCCCTTCGAACCCGCTTGGCCTTGCGTCCGGCCGCAAGCTTGAACCCAATTCGCCGATGGACCAGACCTCGCGGCTGAAGCCCTATCTCTACGTCGCGCCCTTGGTGGCGCTGCTGCTGTTCGTCTTCGGCTATCCGCTGGTCCAGATCTTCGAGTTCAGCATGAAGCAGATCCGCGGCATCGATGGGCCCTGGATCGGCTTTCGGAACTACCAGCTCATCCTCTCCCAAGACTTGTTCTGGGAATGTGTCAGGCACAACCTGACACTGCTGATCGCGATCCCGATCATGGTCGCCTGGTCTCTGCTGGTCTCGATCCTGCTCTATGACCGGCTGAAGGGCTGGAAATTCTACCGCGTCCTGATCTTCGTGCCCTACATCCTGGCGATTCCGATCATCGCCGCGATCATGAAGAAGATGTTCCAGTTCAACGGGCCGGTGAACGAGGCGTTGCGCTGGATCGGCGCCGACTTCCTGGCGCTGGACTGGATCGGCTCCTCCGACTACGCGCTGTGGACCGTGATGCTGCTGATCATCTGGCGCGAATCCGCCCTCGGCATCATCCTGTTCCTGGCGCGCCTGCTCAATCTCGACGAGAGCCTGATCGAGGCGGCGCGTCTCGACGGCGCCAATTGGTGGCAGCGCACGCGCTACGTGATCCTGCCGCAGATGAAGGTGGTGATCGAGTTCTACATTGTCGTCAGCGTGATCACCATCCTGTCCTCGGTATTCTCCTACGTCTATATCATGGGTGGCGGACGCGGCGGGCCGGGGACATCGACCATGGTGATCGAGCTCTACATCTTCAGCGCGGTCGTGCGCCAAAGCCTGCCCGGCATCGCCGCGGCGGTTTCGGTCCTGCTGTTCCTGGTCTCGCTGCTGCTGATCGTGCCGCTGTTCGCGGTCCGCCGCCGCGCCAACGAGGAGGAGGCCGCCTGACCATGGCGCAGGTCTCCGACCCCGCCGTTCTTGTCGTGCCCAAGGATGCGGCCCTCAAGCCCGCCCTGTTGTTGAAGCACGGCGTGCTGCTGCTCGCCGTCTTCATCGCCCTGGTGCCGACGATTTTCATGGTGATGACGGCGTTGAAGAGCGACAACGAGTACACCTTCAACAAGATCGGTTTGCCACACGCGCTCGTATTCGACCACTTCGATCTCGTGCTGTTCGAGAGTCCGTTCTTCGCCTGGATGGGCAACAGCGCGATTCTGGCCGGCGGAGCGGTGCTGCTGAGCACTGTGGTCTCCTGCCTCGGCTCCTACGCCATCGCGCGGATGCAGTTCCCCGGCCGTCAGCTCCTGTTCTCCCTCTCGGTGGCGCTGATGGCGATCCCGCCGGTGGTCATGATCGTGCCGCTCTTCGTGCTCTACACCCGGCTCGATCTGATCAGCACGTATCAGGGCGCCATCCTGATCTATGCTGGCCTGGTGACGCCGTTCTCGGTCTACCTGCTGACCACCTTCTTCCGCACGCTGCCGAAGGAGCTGTTCGAAGCGGCGCGGATCGACGGGGCGGGCGACTTCCTGATCCTCTGGCGGATCGTCCTGCCGCTGTCGCTGCCTGCGCTGCTGACCCTGGTGGTGGTGAACGCGCTCTACGTCTGGAACGACCTGCTGATTGCGGTGCTCTTCCTGCAGGATGACGCAAAGCGGACGCTGATGGCGGGGATCAGCGTGTTCCAGGGCCGCTACGAGAGTCAGATTCCACTGGTGATGGCCGGTATGCTGATCGCGACGGCGCCTATGCTGATCCTCTACATCGCCTTCCAGAAATACTTCATCCGCGGACTGATGGCGGGTGCGGTGAAGTGACCGCCGGACAGATCATCCTCGAGAGCGACGCGCTCTGCGTCGTCGTGGATACGGTCATCGGCGGCACGATCACCTCCATCGTGCACAAGCCGACCGGTGCTTCGGTGCTCGGCACGGTGCCTTGGACGCCAAGACCCGGGCCGGCGGAAACCCATGCCGCGCCCAATGAGAATGCCTGGCTGGCGTACTACTCCGGCGGCTGGCCGATCCTGTTTCCGAATGGCGGCGATGCCTGCACGTTCGACGGCGTGTTCCACGGCTTCCATGGCGAGGCCTCGCTGGCGCCTTGGGACGCCGAGCAGGCTGCGGGACGCCTGCGCCTGCACCGGCGGTTCGCCACCGTGCCGGTCGAGATGGAACGGGAGCTCACCGTCGAAGGCGAGGCACTCACCATACGGGAGCGGGTCACAATGCGCGGAGACAGCACCATCTCTGTCATGTGGGGGCATCATCCCACCTTCGGCTCCGACCTGCTCGACGGTCCCTTCGTGATCGGCACGAGCGCACGCCGCGTCCTAGTCGATGATCGTTTCGATCTGCCCCTCAATCCACTGCGACCGGGAGGGACGGGAGACTGGCCGAATGTCCCGGGTAAGGCCGGGCGCTACGATCTCAGCCGCCCACGTGCTCCGATGGCGGCAATGGGCTATCTGGCAGATTTCGAAAGCCCGTCCGCCTGGATCCGCCGTTTGGATGATACGATCGCGGCGATCTTGTCGTGGGATGGTTCGGTCTTTCCGTATGCCTGGCTCTGGTGCGAGCTCGGCGCGACCCAGGATGCACCGTGGGGCGGAAGGGCGCATCTGATCGGCATCGAGCCGAACACGACCTGGCCTGGAAACGGCCTGCTGGACACGCATCGCCGCGGCGCGCCGCATCTCTCGTTGCGCCCTGCGGAAAAGGCTGAAGCCTGGGTTAGGCTCGAGGTGACGCGCCCTGCCCGCCCGGGTGCCTTGGAGCCCTCCGCCAACTCGCGTCGGTAGTGACTGTCTCTCCGGCGGCGGGCTCTCTAAAAGACTTTTCCGCCTCAAGCTGGTGACCTCGATAGCCCGGCGGGGAGCGTCACGCCAAGACGATGAATCAACGATGTCGGATGGTTCGCCACCTTGGTGGATGTCAGTCCTCCGCTCGACCACGCCGAGGCCCACGTCTTCAGTCGCTCGCGGTAAGCTCGATGCCGGCGGCGGCCGCGTCCTCAGTGAGCCGCACCAGCGTCCTGTCGTCTGTGACGACATCCAGCAGGTGAAACGTGAGCCGAGTCACGCCCAGGTCGGCCATCTGCCGAATGAGCGTCACGCGCGAGCCACCTGACACCATCGATACGTCCGACCAGAGGTTCACCGACACCCGGAGGCTTTCAGGCTTGCGGCCGACCTCATCACAGCGGCTAGCTATCACGGGCAGTGCCTCCGCGACCTGTGCCGGAGTCATCCCATCGAGGTTCACCTCATCCGCGTAGCGAGCCGCCAGCCGCCAGGTCACGTTCGGCCCATTGCCGCCGACAACGATGGGGATGCGTGGTTCTTGGAGCCCGCGCGGGGAGATGATGGCTTCGAGGGCCTGCACGTGCGTCCCCTCGTAGGTCGCCTTTCCGTCGGAGAGGAGGGCGCCGATGATGACCAGGCTCTCCCGAAGGATTTCGAGTCGAGTCCGGGTCGCAGGAAACCCGAAGCCGTACCTGCGCCACTCGTCCTCGTTCCAACCCGCGCCGATGCCGAGCTCGATGCGGCCCCCGCTCAGCACGTCGGCCGTTGCGATGGCCTTCGCCGTCAGGGCAGGGTTGCGGTATCCCGCACAGATGACGGTATGGCCGATCCGGATTCGCTCGGTGAGTGCCGCCAGTGCAGTGACCGTGGCGAACGACTCGAATGTGGGCGCACTGTCATCCCGGTTGCCGTTTGTCAGGAAATGGTCGAAGACCCATAGCGACTCGATTCCCAAGGTGTCGCATTCCTGCGCCACACGAACGATGCGTGCCCAAGCCGCTGCCGGCGCCCATCCAGCGAACTCGGCCATCCATCCTTGAGGGGCCACGACCCCGATCTGCATCATTCCTTCTCCCTGTTCGTGTCTGAGCGCCGTTGGAACGTTCACCACGGATCTTAGACGCATCGTGCCCCGTCCAACCTGTCTCCCGACGAGCGCTCCGACCTCGGATGTGTCCTTCGTCGCCGCGAGCCTTCGATCGATTCGTCCGTCCGTTGACACGCATTGGCGGGCCACGTACCGTCGGCTAACCCGCAACCGATTGCAATACCGGGCGCCCGATTTGCTTCAGGTGCGCAATGGAGGCACGAGGTGCGCAATGGAGACACGAGGTGCGCAATGGAGGCACGAAATCAGGGCGGCCATGCCGATCGAACAGCTCGGCCCCTGACATCGTCACACTGGCCGCTCTGCGCGGGCGTGGCTGGCCGCTCCTTGCTCTCTGGTGTCGTCCTGGTGTCGTCGCGGTTGGGCTGACTACGAGGGCCGGCATGCTCCGTCGCTGCTCCGGGCGGGCGGGTCTCCGATCTAGACGAGGCCGGCGCGCAACCCCCGCGCCCGATGGAATCCGAAGGTGGAGGTGACGATGGGCGGCTGATCCCCACCACGATCGATGCCATTTTCGGTAAGGGCTTCGTGCCAGGGAGGAGGAAGACATGAACAGGTTCAAGCACCTAGTGACGACAGGCGTCGTAGGGTCGTTGCTCATCGCCGGGCTGTCGGGCGTCGTGGTTGCGCAGGACAAAGCGGCCCAGTGCGCCGCCCCGAAGGCCCACATCGCCGTCGTCACGCACGGCGAAGCCACGTCAACCTTCTGGACCGTGGTCCAGAAAGGCGTGGAACAGGCCGCGAAAGACCTATGCGTGGACGTCACGTACACCGGCCTCGAGACCTTCGACACGATCCGGATGGCGCAGAACATCGACGGCGCTGTCGCCACTGCCCCGGACGGGCTCGTTGTTAGCATCCCGGATCCGGATGCACTCGGAGCGAGCATCAAGGCCGCGGTCGATGCAGGCATCCCGGTCGTATCGATGAACTCGGGCGCGGGGGTCTGGCGGGAGCTCGGCATCCGGACCCACGTCGGGTCCGATGAGAGCGTCGCCGGTCTTGCCGGAGGACAACGGCTCGGTGCTCTTGGCGCCACGAACGTCATCTGCATCAACGACGAAGTCGGCAACATTGCCCTCGACCAGCGCTGCGAGGGCTTCGCTAAGGGTCTTGCAGAGACAGGAGGCAAACTCACTGTGCTTCCAGCCGCGACCGGGGACCCGATCGGACTCCAGAATGCCGTCGCTGCGGCACTGCAGGCTGATCCCTCAATCGACGGTCTGGTCGCACAGGGGCCCGACACGGCGGGACCCGCGATCAAGGCTCTCAAGGAGGCGAACGCTTTCCCCCAGGTGAAGATGGCGACGTTCGACCTCGGTCCAGACACGCTCAAGGCCATACAGGACGGCGACATCCTTTTCGCGATCGACCAGCAACAGTTCCTTCAGGGTTACCTGCCGATCGTGTTCCTCATGCTCAACAAGGAGTACCAGCTCATGCCGGGCGGCGGTCAGCCCGTGCTGAGCGGGCCGAACTTCGTCACGAAGGACAACGCTGCCGAAGTCATGACGCTCTCTGAGCAGGGCATCCGTTGAGGCCTGTCAATTGAGCGGGTCGGCCTAGCTGGCGGATTGGGGCCCGGGCCTACCCGGGCCCCATTCGCATCGAAGGGAGGTCACAGTGGCGGTCGCTGACGGCAGCGCTACTGTCGATGAACGCGTCCGACACATTGGGCGTTTTCGTTCGCTTCTGCTCCGGCCCGAGTCCACAGCCCTTCTCGGGACCGTCTTGGTGTGGACGCTGTTCGCGGTGTGGGCCGGCGACCGTGGGTTCCTGAGCGTCGCAGGGACGGCCAACGTTCTGGAGATCGCGGCCCAGCTGGGTGTTCTCGGAGCCGCCGTGGCGCTCCTAATGATCGCCGGGGAGTTCGACCTGTCGATGGGATCGATGATTGGCGCCTCTGGGATGGTGCTAGCGATCACCGTCGCTGAGTTCGGATGGCCCGTGTGGGCAGGCGTAGCGTCGGCGTTCGCGTTCGCGCTCGCCTTCGGCTTCCTCAATGGGTATCTGGTGGTCAAGACTGGCCTTCCCTCGTTCATCATCACGTTGGCTAGCCTCTTCGGTCTACGCGGGCTGACCCTCGTCATGGTCAAGGCTGTCACGGGCCGAACGGTCGTCGGCGGTCTCAATAAGGCTATTCCCGGTGACATCGTCGCCACAATGTTCATGGGCAAGATCCACGGCTTTTCTATCACGATCGTGTGGTGGGTCATCGTCGCCGTCGCCTGCCACATCGTTCTCACACGGACGAGGTTCGGCAACTGGATATTCGGGACCGGCGGGTCCGCCATGAACGCGAAGAACTTGGGAGTCCCAGTCGGCCGCGTGAAGATCCTCCTGTTTATGGGCACGGCCTCGGCGGCCTGCCTGATGGCCTGCATCCAGGTGATTACGTACGGGAGCGCTGATGCCAACCGCGGGACGCTCAAGGAGTTCGAGGCCATCATCACCGCGGTCATCGGCGGAACGCTGCTCACCGGCGGCTTTGGGTCGGTCGTGGGGACCGTCTTCGGCGCTCTTACACTCGGGATCACGCAGCAAGGACTGTTCTACGCGGCCATCGACTACGAGTGGTACAAGGTCCTGCTGGCGATCATCCTGCTCGGTGCGGTTCTCATCAACCAATGGGCCAGACGCCGTGCGGAGGCGCACAGGTGACGCCCGTCCGCGAGACCGCTATCGTCGAGTTGCGCGGCGTCTCGAAGTACTTCGGGTCTGCGATCGCCCTGCAAGATGTGTCGCTGCGCGTGCATGCCGGCGAGGTCGTCTGCCTCCTCGGCGACAATGGGGCGGGGAAATCCACGCTCATCAAGATCATCGCGGGGGTCCATCGCCAAGACTCGGGAACGTTGCTGGTCGATGGGCAGGAGGTGACATTCTCTTCCGCCCACGACTCACTGTCGCGTGGGATCGCGACCGTCTACCAGGATCTCGCCATCATGCCCCTGATGTCGGTGTCCCGGAACTTCTTCCTCGGGTCGGAGCCCCGCCATCGCGTCGGGCCGTTCCGCCTCTATGATCGCCGAACGGCGGATCGCATCGCATTCGAAGAGCTCAAGAAGATGGGAATCGAGCTGCGCGACGTGTCCCAACGCGCTGGGACGCTGTCGGGCGGGGAGAGGCAATCCCTGGCCATCGCGCGCGCGATCTACTTCGGGGCACGAGTCGTCGTCCTGGACGAGCCAACGTCCGCGCTCGGCGTCAAGGAGGCCGGCGTCGTGCTGCGTTACATCGTGCAGGCTCGGCTGCGGGGCATCGGTGTGATCCTTATCACGCACAATCCCACTCATGCCTACCCCGTGGGAGACACCTTCACGATCCTGGACCGCGGCCACATGGTGGGTACATACGACAAGGACGAGCTAAGGCCAGAGGAGCTACTCACGCTTATGGGTGGTGGCCCGGAACTTCAGCGCCTCTCGAGTGAGCTGGAAGAAATCGTGCGTGCGTCTCGGCTTGCCGCCGCCGACAACGAGTCGTTCCCGGATTCCGCCGGGCAGGTCTCGATCGAGGGGAGATGACGCCCATGTCTCGGTCCCGCCCGGAGCCTGCGAGACAACTGCCCGTCGCACTGGTCTCAGGCTATGTCGATCGGATCGGCGTGCGGCCCGGAGAGCAGGTCGGGATCCACGTGAACGCGCCCGCAAGCTACGAGCTCTCCATCGTCAAGTTGGGGACCACGGCGATCGCTGATCCTGGCTCCGACGAGGCCGAGGATCGGGCGGACGCGCAAGTCATGACGCGCTCGCGGCACGACCGTGCGACGCGCCAGACGATCTCGCCGGGTTCGTACGTGTTTGTCGGTGGCGATCCTGTCGGTGACGCACCGCTGACCATGGGTCTGTGGCTGCGGCTATGGCGACTGCCGGTCATCGACGTCGTCCAATGGGCCTGGTTCGGACTGATCACCGACCTCGACTACCCTGAGGCGGCTCGCTTCGGGCTGCTCGTGGATCACATGGGCCGTCTCGCCCTGTATGCGGGCGACGGGGGAGCCTTTCGGCATGAGTGGCTGCACGTCAGCGGACCAGTCCTGTCCGATCGGCTGGGCCAGTGGGTGCATGTCGCGGCGACGATCGCCGAAACTGGCGTGGGGCTGTTCCTCGACGGTGCGCACGTCCACACCGACGGGGGTCCGATCCCGCGGAGCTCTCCCGGCCCTCGGTCGCGGCTCCGGATCGGGGCCAACGCCGAGCACGGCCAGGCCAATGATTTCCTGGACGGAGACATCGCCGCGCCCTTCCTCAGTGGTCGACCCTTACCCGACACGGTATTGGCAGCGGTGGTCGCCGACCGCGCTCGTACAGGGCTGGACCTGCTGGGGCTCGAGCCCCTGCTAGGAGCGTGGCCTCTGACCGAGGAGCAGGGGGCCCACGTCGCGGACATCTCAGGCGGTGGCCGGGATGGCCGAATTGTGCAGGGCGGAACCTGGCAGATCGGCGGGCCTGCCCACGAAGCCTCTCATGGTGTCCCGGGCTACGACCCGGCGGCCGACCCTGAGCGAGGGCACGGTCTCCGCCTCTCGAGCGACGACCTTGCTGATGCCGAATGGTCGGTGACCGATACCTGGGTCGTACCCGAAGATGCCGCCCCGGGCATCTATGCCGCCCGCGTGGTGCTCGATGGGCAGGACGAACAAGAAGCCGTCTCGATCGTCTTCGCCGTTGGCCGAACCCGACCGGCGCGATCTGGTGCGGTGGCCCTTCTCCTGAGTACGAACACGTGGTACGCGTACGGGAGAAGGCCGACGCTTGAAGCGCCGGTCGCCGGTCTGTCCGCCTCGTTTTATTCCAACCATCTGAGTGGCAGGCCGTTCTTCCACGTTACGACCCTGGCACCCATCCCGCGAGCCGACCCATACGGTTTCGAGTCCGCGCGCGCAGCCTTCACACGGCATTCACACCTCGTCCGTCCGGAGCGCTATGCCGAGGCTTGGCTGGTCTCCGAGGGGTACGCGTACGAGGTCATCACGGACACCGATCTGCACGCGGAACCGGAGTGTCTGGGCCGCTTCCAGGCACTCCTGATCGCGGGTCACAGCGAATACTGGTCGAACACTCAACGCGAGGCCGTGGACGGCTACCTGCGAGCGGGCGGCCGGGTCGTATCGCTTTCCGGCAACACCCTCTGCTGGCGAACATCGTTCAACCCGGAGCTGACCATCTTGGAGTCACGGAAGGCGGTTCGGTCCGATGACCACCGTTGGCTGCCGCCTTCATCGTGGGGCGAGCGTTGGCACGGCGACGATGGCGAGGCTGGCGGATCCTTCGTGCTGCTTGACCTGCCTGGGTGGGCGGTGTTGGGCCTCGACACGCAGGGCATGATCGACGACGGAACGCCGACGGCGTTCAGCCCGCTCGACATCGTCAGCCCCGAGCACCCCCTGTTCCACCATCCTGAGGAGGTCCCCATCGGTGAGGCCGGTCGAATCGGCGAGCGGGGTCTGAATGGACCCCGTGCGAGCGGGTACGAGTTCGACGCGACGCCCGAGCGGGTAGGCCTACGTTCGGATCCGTTGCCAGGACTCGTAGTCTTGGCGAGTGCGACCGGGCAACGTAACATCGAGTGGAACGGCGTCGAAAGGCATCATGGCTGCGACGTGGTGTACTGGGAACGGCCGCAAGGCGGCCGAGTCTTCAACGCTGCGAGCATCGGCATTACGGGGTCGCTGATCGTCGACCAGGGACTCCGAACGCTGCTTCGCAACGTGATGGCCCATTTCGGGGTTCCGCGGCAGGTCGGCGGCTGAAAGCCCAGCGACGGCCGCACCAAAGGCACGATCGCGAGCGTTTGCCGCCCCGGTAAGCACGTTCAGTCCGACAATTGCGACGCCTGTTCGCCTGGGCGGCGTCTGATCCAACCTCATGGCACGGCCGCGCGCCAGCGAAGGCAGCGATCCGGCGGCTCGAGCTCGCTGTCGAGTTGTGCCTGCTTGAAGGTAGGCTAAGCCTGCATGGCGTGCTCGCGCGGCTCCGCAAGGTCGGCGTGGCCGCAAACAACCATGTAGTGGACTCCTGGATCCGCCAGGTCCCCCACTTTGCCATCAGTGATGGTATCTTCGCGCTGGCGCCTTAGTCTAGTGCGAAAAATTACCCCTATCTCGTCTCCAAACGCGATTGCTTACGTCAATTGTTGCGGACGGACGTTCGAATCACATCAATGTTCGTGGCAGGCTCCGTGACGCCGTTGCGTGGAACCGCCCGCAGGGCGGCGTCACGACGGATCGTGGGCGTCGAGGAAGGCGCCGACCAGCTGCATGTAGGGCTCGGTCTCCTCGACATGCGGCAAGTGGCTGGAATGCTCGAAGATCTCCCAGCGCGCGCCCTCGATGCGCTCGGCATAGGGACGCACGCAGGCCTCGGTCGCCTCGTCGTGGCGGCCGGAGATCACGAGCGTCGGCACCGCGATGCCGTCCAGCCGGTCGACGATGCTCCAATCCTTGAGCGTGCCGACGACAAAGAACTCGTTGGGCCCGTTCATGGTCTGGTAGACGGTCGGGTCCTGCTCGATCTGCGCGAACGACCGGGTCAGGCCCTCGGGCCAGGGCACCCGGCACAGGTGCCGGTCGTAGAAGACGCGGGTCGCGGCGACGTACGCCGGATCGCTCGTGGTGCCGGCCTGCTCGTGGCGCAGCAGCGTCGCCTGCACCTCCGGCGGCAGCGCGGCACGCAGGCGGTCGGCCTCTTCGACCCAGGTCACCATCGAGGCCGGCGAGTTGGCGATCACCAGCGCCTTCAGGCCGCTCGGCCTTCTCACCGCGAACTCGGCCGCCAGCATGCCGCCCCAGGACTGGCCGAGCAGGTGATGGGCCGCGGCGATGCCCAGATGGTCGAGCAGGTTGTGGAGCTCGTCGACGAACAGCTGCGGCGTCCAGAATCCGGGGCCCTGGCCCTGCAGATGCGTGGAGAGGCCGCAGCCGAGCTGGTCGTAGTGCACCACCGCCCTGCCCTGGCCGGCGATCGCCGTCAGGGCATCGACATAATCGTGCGCGGCGCCCGGCCCGCCGTGCAGCACGACCAGCGGCAGCTTGCCCGCCTTCAGGTCTCCGGTGATCCGGTACCAGGTCTTCCAGCCGCGGAAATCGGCCTCGCCCTCGCGGACATTGTGCTGAGCCACGCTCTCGCCTCCCCTTCGCTACGAAGGCGCGATGTAACGGCGGCCGGCGTGTGGGGTCAACGTCCAGCCGCCTGCCGCGCAACTGATCCCGGACAAGGCATGCGCCCGGAGTCGACGTCGGACACCCCACGCCAAAAGATTCTCCAGACGAGCCTGCGGCAGGAGATCCACAGCGGCTACGTGGCGCGTCGAGCCGATCGCGCCTCTGGCCCACATCGCCGCTCGGATCACCTTGTGCTCAGCCAGCTCGAACCTCAGCGCCCGCTGCCGCCGGCAGGATAGCGGTACAGAGCATTTGAAGCGGACGGCGCCGGGGCGCCCCGGTCACTCGGCGGCGACGGCGGGCGCGCGCTCGATGTTCAGATCGAGCGCCACCGGCACCGGATTCTGGATGATGTCGAGCACCGGGCAGTGGGCGTTGACCGCGTTTCGCAGCATTTCCAGCTGCTCGTCGCTCGCGGTCGATTCCAGCCGCACGGTGCCGGTAATCTTCTGGTAGCCGGGCCGCACCCGGTCGTCGACCGCGAAGAACCCCTTGAGGTCGATCGTGCCGGTGAGGTTCACGGACACCCGCCCGAGCGGAATGCCGAGCGCCGTGGCGTAGGCGCGGTAGGTAATCTCCTGACAGGTGCCGAGCGCCGCCAGGATCAGCTCGACCGGATTGGGCCCGGCATCGCTTCCGCCCAGCTCCGGCGGCTCGTCCACCACCAGCTTGTGCTCGCGCACGGCCACCTCGGAGCGAAGTCCTTCCTGGAGCGCGGACCGTGATTCGAACGTTGCGACCGCGCTCTCCGGCTCCGCCTTGAACTTGCTCTGGGTCGCCCCGATCAGCTGCCTCAACGCCTCGCTCATGGATCGCCTCCGATCATTTTCCAAGCTATCTGGCTCGATAGATCGTTACAGTCCTACGTGCTCGATCTCACTGTCAACGACCAAGCTGGAACTTTGGCTACATGGCAACCGTAACCGAGCAGGAGCGCGCCTCGAGGCGTTGAAGGCGCAGCCGGACAGCGCAGTCGTCCGCGTCTCCTACGACGGCCGCATGGGTCGAGCACCGCGGCACCGCTGAGATCGCAGGCGCGATCTCGCCGGCGCATCCTATCCGACAGTCGATTGACACCTCTCGCGCCTGATCGATAGGGTCGTTACGGAACCACCCCCGAGTGGCCGCGCTGCCCAGCCTGCGAACGATCTCTTGGGTTGATACGAATGGCAGACCATCCTGAGATGATCCGTCGGCTGCCGGTGCGTGGAACCTGGGCCTTCGTCGATCCGCTCGGCGTCGCTCCCGGAGCCGAGCTGGCGGTTCATCTGAGCGCCGAGGCGGCACATCGGGTCGAGCTCGTGCGGCTCGGTCGCGAGGCGGTGCTCGACCCCGCCCAGTCGCTCGACGCCGATCGCGAGGAGGCCCTGGTCCTGGCCGAGGTCTCCCGGCCCACCGCATCGCCGCAGACCATCACGCCGGGATCCTACCTCCACATCGGCGGGCCGCCGCTCCCCGCCGGGCCGCTGACCCTGGGGCTCTGGCTGCGCCCCTGGAAGCTGCCGCAGCTCGATGTCGTCCAGGTCGCGTGGCAGGCCCTGATCACCGACATCGACTATCCGGACGCGGCCCGTTTCGGGCTGCTGGTCGACCATCTCGGCCGGATCGGCCTCTATGTCGGCGACGGCGGCCCGTTCCGTCACGCCTGGTTGCACATGTCGCCGCCCTTGCTGCGCGGCCGGCTCGGTCAGTGGCTGCACCTCGCCGCGTCCTGGTCGGCGACGCAGGCGCGGATCTTCGTCGATGGCGCGCTTGTCCACACGGTCGAGGCGGCGATGCCGCAGGCGCGGGCGGGGCCAGCCGCGCGGCTGCGAATCGGCGCCATGGCCGAAGGCGGCGAAGCCGACGATTTCCTCGAGGGCGACATCGCCGGACCGTTCGTCGCCGACGGCCTGCTCGATCAGCAGAGTGCCGCGCGCCTGCACGCCGATGGCGGCAGCCGGTCGCCGGCCGATCTGGGGTTGCGCGCGCTGCAGGGCTGGTGGCCGCTCGACGAGGAATGCGGCGAGGTCGTGCGCGACGGCAGCGGCCGCGGTCGCGACGGTCGGATCGTCAACCACGCGACCTGGATGGTGGGCGGCCCGCGGTTCGATCCGGCCGACCGCCAGCCGCTGGTCTACCAGCCCGACGCCGACGCCGCGCGCGGCCACGGTCTGCGGCTGTGCGGCGACGACCTGATCGAGACCGGCTGGCCGGTGGCAGCGCGCTTCGCGATTCCCGCCGACGCCGATTCCGGCCTCTATGCGGTCCGCGTCCAGCTCGCCGGGCAGGCTGCCGCCGATGCCTGCGTCGCGCCGGTCGTGGTCACCCGCCGGCGGCCACGGCGGCCGGGCTCGGTCGCGCTGCTGGCGGCGACCAGCACCTGGCACGCCTATGGCCGGCGCCCGACCAACGAAGACGCGGCCGTCGGCCTGACCTCCTCGTTCTATTCGGTGCACTCGAACGGCCGGCCGTTCTTCCATATCGGTCTGAAGCTGCCGATCCCCTACGCGCAGCCCTACGCTTTCGAATCGCGCCGCGCCGCGCGCACGCGCAGCACCCACCTGGTCCGCAGCGAGCGCTTCCTCGAGGCCTGGCTGGAGCGCGAGGGCTACCCTTACGAGGTGATCACCGACATCGACCTGCACGAGGAGCCGGAGCTGCTCGACCGGTTCGCAGCCCTCGCCCTGGTCGGGCACAGCGAGTACTGGAGCGATGCCGCGCGCGAGGGGGTCATGCGCTGGCTCGATGCCGGCGGCCGGCTGCTCTCGCTGTCCGGCGACACGCTGACCGTGCGCGTGACCTTCGATGCCACGATGTCGGTCATGGAGTGCCGCAAGATCGTCTTCGACGACGACCCGCGCTTCCTCTCGCCCGCGCTGTGGGGCGAGAGCTGGCACAGCGACGACCGGCTGCCCGGCGGCTCGTTCCGGCGTCTCGGCAAGCCGCCCTGGGACGTGCTCGGCATGAGCTTCAAGGGCATGATCGACGACGGCACGCCGACCTCGTTCGCCGCCTACTCGGTCGTCCAGCCCGACCATTTCCTGTTCCACACGCCGCACGAGGTGCCGCTCGAGGGCGGCCGGCTGCTCGGGCTGCGCAGCCTCAACGGCTCGAGCGGGGCCAGCGGCTACGAGTTCGACGCCAATCCCGACCGCACCGGGTTGGGGCCAGCACCGCTGCCCGGCGTGGCGACGCTGGCGAGCGTCATCGGTCAGCGCAACATCGAGTGGCTGGGCGAGCGGGACCACGGCGCCGATCTGATCTACTGGCAGCGGCCCGAAGGCGGCACCGTCGTCAACTTCGGCAGCATCGGCGCGGCCGGCGCTCTGCCGGTCGATCCCGGCATCGCGACGCTGGTCCGCAACACATTGGCCCACTTCGGCGTCGCCCCGGTCGGCCGGACCGACCGGTGAACGCGCCTTCGCGCCCGTCGCCGGCAGCGGCTGCCGGCACGACCGTGAACATCGAGGCGCTGCGCAAGGCGTTCGGCCTGGTTCGCGCCGTCGACGGCGTCGACCTGGCGATCGGGGCCGGCGAGTTCGTGGCTCTGCTCGGGCCGAGCGGCAGCGGCAAGACCACGATCCTGATGAGCATCGCCGGCTTCGAGACCCCGGACAGCGGCCGGATCGCGATCGGTGACATCGACGTCACGGCGCTGCCGCCGGGCCGCCGCGAGATCGGCATGGTCTTCCAGCGCTACGCGCTGTTTCCCCACATGACCGTCGCCGAGAACATCGCCTTTCCGCTGCGGATGCGGCGCATCAAGGGCGCCGCGGCGACCCGGAAGGTCGAAGCGGCGCTGGCACTGGTCCGGCTGGAGGGCTACGGCGGGCGGCGGATCAGCCAGCTCTCGGGCGGCCAGCAGCAGCGCGTGGCGCTGGCCCGCGCGCTGGTCTACGACCCGCCGCTGTTGCTGATGGACGAGCCGCTGGGCGCGCTCGACAAGAACCTGCGCGAGGAGATGCAGCTCGAGATCAAGCATCTCCAGCGCAAGCTCGGGACCACGGTCATCTACGTCACCCACGACCAGGCCGAGGCGCTGACCATGGCCGACCGGATCGCCGTGCTGCGCGACGGCCTCGTGCAACAGTTCGGCTCGCCGCACGAGATCTACGAGCGGCCGGCCAACGCGTTCGTCGCGGGTTTCGTCGGCGAGACCAACTTCGTCCCCGGCCGCCTGGCTCGGGACTCCGGGCGCTGGAGCTTCGCGATCGACGGCTGCGCCAGCCTGGTCATGGTCGCCTCGACGGAGGCTGCCGGCGACTGGCGCGATGGCGCTACCGGGCATCTCGTCGTCCGCCCGCAGCTGATCGACGTGGCGCCCGGCCCCGAGGGCCCGGGCCTGCCGGGTATCGTCGAGGAGCAGATCTACAGCGGGGGCACGCTTGCCTGCGTGGTTCGGGTGACCCCCGAGCTTGCCGTGACCGCACGGATCGCAGCTGGCGAGGATGCGCCGCTGCCGGTCGGCGCCTCGGTCCGTCTCTGCTGGCCCGAGCATCGCGCGCGGGTGTTCCTCACATGAGCGCGCCCGCCGATCGGATCCGGCGCTATCTGTTCGGGGTCTCGGCTCACCGCTACAGCCGCGCGATGACGATCCTTCTGCTGACGCCGCTGATTCTCCTGCTTTTTCTGGCGTTCCTATTCCCGATCGTCCGCTTCCTGTCGCTGAGCGTCCTCGACCCCGGCCCGACGCTCGACAACTTCCGCGAGCTGCTGGATCGCCCCTTCTACACGACGATCCTGGTGCGCACCTTTCGCACCGCCTTCATCGTCGCCTCCGGGACCCTCGTCCTCGGCTATCCGGTCGCCTTTCTGATGGCCTCGGTGCGCGGCCTCGCAGCCGCCGCGGTTGCCGCCGTCGTCGTGCTGCCGCTTTGGATCAGCGTCCTCGTGCGCACCTATGTCTGGACGATCTTCCTCGGCCGCAACGGCCTGATCAACCAAGCCGCCCTGACCATCGGCCTGATCGACCAGCCCATGCAACTGCTCAACACCGAGCTCGCGGTCTGGGTCGCGATGATCCACATCCTGCTGCCGATGATGATCCTTCCGATCTACAGCTCGCTGCGCAACATTCCGCCCGAGCTCGGCCAGGCGGCGCAGAGCCTCGGCGCCGGCCCCTGGGGCGTGATGCGCCACGTCACGATCCCGCTCAGCCTGCCGGGGGTCGCCGCCGGCGCCGTGCTCGTCTTCATCATCTCGCTCGGCTACTTCATCACGCCGATGCTGCTCGGCGGCCCGCGCAGCATGATGATCGCGACCCTGATCAGCCAGCAGGCGACCCGCTTCCTCGACTGGCCGCTGGCCTCGGCGCTGGCCGCCGTGCTGATGGGGGCGACGCTCTTGATCGTGTTCGCGTTCAACCGCGTCCTGCGCCTCGACCGCGTCCTGGGGGCCGCCTGATGCCCCGGCCGCGGCGACCCGTCGACCTCGCGCGGCTGGTCCTGATCGCGCTGGCCGCGATCGTGCTGGTGTTCCTCGCCGTGCCGACCGTGATCGTGATCCCGGTCTCGTTCGCCCCCAGCGCATACCTCGCAGTTCCCGCCCGAGAGCCTCAGCCTGCGCTGGTATGTCGAGTTCCTGACCGACCCGCGCTGGCTGCGCGCGACCGTCCTCAGCCTCGAGATCGGCCTCGTCGTGGTCGTCGTGTCGACCGTGATCGGCACCATGGCGGCGCTCGCCATCGTGCGCGGCCTCGGTGGCGGCGGGCCCTGGCTCAACGCGCTGGTGACCGCACCGCTGATCGTGCCGACGATCGTCTATGCGATCGCCGTCCTCTTGTTCTTTTCCAAGCTCGGGCTCAGCGGCTCGTTCACGGGCTTCGTGCTCGCGCACTCGGCGCTGGCGATCCCGTATGTCGTGATCATCGTCTCGGCGGCGCTCTACCGCTTCGATGCCAGCACCGAGCTCGCCGCCCAGACCCTCGGGGCCTCGCGTCTCCAGGCGATCTGGTATGTGACGCTGCCGTCGATCCGTTCGGCCGTGGTCACCGGCGCGGTGTTCGCCTTCCTGACCTCGTTCGACGACGCGACCGTGTCGTTCTTCCTCGCCAACCTGACCGACGTCACCCTGCCGCGCAAGATGTTCGAGAACCTGCAGTTCTCAATTACGCCGGTACTGGCCGTGGTCGCGACGCTGCTGACGCTGTTGACGGTGATCCTGGTGAGCGTGACTCAGGCGATCCGGCCGAACAAGAAGGACTGAGGCGTCAACCGGGTTGCGCAAGACCTATCGTTTCATCATCATGGCGGCGGCCCCGCCACCGGTGGTCCGAATCAAGACAGCGGGGATTCTCGTCCACCGCAACAATGGGAGGAATGGGTCGATGACGTGTCGGCACAAGCAGTTCGGCGTGACGCGACGCCTGGTCCTGGGTGCTGCGGCGCTGGTGCCGCTGACCGCGCTCTGGCCGCCGGCCGCCCGAGCGCTCGAAACGTCGGCCGCGGCCAAGGCCGAGGGCGAGGTGGTGATCGCGACCGCAGGCGGCATGCTCCAGGACGCGCTGGGTGAGCACCTCTACACGCCGTTCACCGAGGCCACCGGGATCAAGGTCACTGCGGTGACGATCAACCCTCAGGAGCAGTGGGCCAAGGTCAAGGCCGACAGCGAGAGCGGCGGCGTGCAGTGGGACCTCGTCAACGTCGGTCCGGACAGCCTCGTGCTGCAGCAGCAATATCTGGCGGATCTCGGCGCCGACTGCGGTGCCGTGCCGAACCTCGCGAGCAATGGCGCGCCGGGCGTCTGCCAGCGCTACGGTTTCCTCTACATCCTGGGCGGTTATATCCTGGGCGTGAACACCACCGCCTTCCCGAACGGCGCCCCGAAGAACGTCGCCGACTTCTTCGATGTCGCGAAGTTCCCGGGCCCGCGGGCGCTGGCATCGAACGAACCGGTCTACAACATGATGCTGGCGCTGGCCGCCGATGGCGTCACCCAGGACCAGCTGTGGCCGCTCGACATTCCGCGGGCTCTGAAGAAGCTCGATACGATCAAGCCGAGCGTTGCCTCCTGGTGGGAGTCGAGCGATCAGGCGATGCAGGCCTGGCGCGCCGGCGAGGTGGTGATGTCGACGTTCTGGGCCGGGCGCATCATCCAGCTGCAGAAGGACGGCCAAGCCGTCGTCCCGGTCTGGAGCGGGTTCCCGCGCGACATCTCCGGCTTCGCGCTGCTGAAGGATGCGCCGCACCCCGATGCCGCCAAGGCTTTCATCGACTTCTTCTTCTCCGACGAAGCTGCGAAGCCCGTGCTCGACCTTTCCGAGCAGATCAACTACGACCCGCCGAACAAGAAGTCGCTGGAGCTGCCCTCCAAGGTCGACGCCAAGGCGCGGGCCACCTATCCGGATAACTGGAATGCCATGCTGAGCATCGATGTCGAGGTGCTGCGCGGCCAGCAGAAGGACATCGAGACGGCCTGGCAGGAGTGGATCGCACAGTAGGCGACCAGCTTCGAGCTGGATCGAGCCGGTAGGCCGGGAAGCGACGGTCAGACGACGCTTGCCATCGATCAGCCGTTGGCGGTGGTTCGCGGCTCAGCGCCTCGATGAGGCGAATGTGCCGTGCTTCGGTGCGCGCCGATTGGCAGCCGCGCCTGATTGCAATTCACCGGCAAAGTGGCACTATCGTTCCGGCACAGAAGAACGCGCGCAAGAGTCCGTGGCATCAAAGTCGGAAAGGAAACGCCCCATGAGAACGATCCGCTTTCCGGGCGCCGTGGCGACCGGCATGGCCGCCGTGATGGCGATAGGGATTGCCGGCTTCACGGCGTATGCGGCCCATGCGGCGGAGGCGGATACGCTCGTCCTCGGCAAGTCGGGCGATCCCGACAATCTCGATCCGGCGGTGACCGTGACCAACAACAGCTGGACCGCGGTCTACCCCTGCTACGAGCGGCTCGTGAAGTTCAAGGTCGTCGATGGCAAGGGCTCGACCGACGTCGAGGGCGATGTCGCCACGTCCTGGACCGCGAGCGACGACAGCAAGGTGTGGACCTTCACGCTCGGCGATGGGCACGTGTTCGCCGACGGCACGCCGGTCAACGCGGCCGCGGTCAAGTTCAGCTTCGAGCGCATACTCAAGGTCGGTAAGGGTCCGGCGGATGCCTTCGACCAGATCGGCGCCGTCGAGGCCGTGGACGACCACACCGTCAGGTTCACGCTCAAGTCGCCCTTTGCGCCGTTCCTGGCGTCGCTCGTCACTGACGCCGGCAGCATCGTCAGCCCGGCGGTGATGAGCCACGAGAGCAACGGCGACCTGGGCCAAGCCTATCTCGCCGATCACACGATGGGCAGCGGCTCCTACCAGGTGAGCAGCTGGGAGAAGGGCCAGCAGATCGTGCTCGATCCCAACCCGCACTACGCCGGCGAGGTCGGGTTCAAGAAGGTGATCATCCGCATCGTCAAGGAGGCCACGGCGCGGCGCCTGCAGCTCGAGAAGGGCGATCTCGACATCGCCGAGGACATTCCGATCGACCAGCTCAAGGCCCTCGAGCAGGTGCCGGGCGTCGAGGTCGTCGACGTGCCGAGCTTCTCGGTGACCTATCTCTACCTCAACAACACGCGCAAGCCGCTCGACGACGTGCGCGTCCGCCAGGCGATCTCCTATGCCATCGACTACAAGGGCATCATCGGCAGCATCCTGCAGGGTCAGGGCGTGCAGATGCAAGGTCCGGTGCCGGTCGGCATGTGGGCCCATGACGACCAGGCGATGCAATACCAGCTGAATCTGGACAAGGCCAAGGCGCTGATGCAGGACGCCGGCGTGAGCGACGTCACGCTCGGCTATCTCTATGCCAAGACCGATCCGGACTGGGAGCCGCTCGGGCTGATCGCGCAGCAGGAGCTGGCGGCGATCGGCATCAAGGTCAAGCTGCAGGAGTTCGCCTATCCGACGATGCGTGAGAAGCTCGACAAGGGCGACTTCGACATCGCGGTCGGCAACTGGACGCCGGATTATGCCGACCCGTCGATGTTCATGAACTTCTGGTTCGAACTCGGCCTCCCATGGCCTCGCCGGTAACCGCGCCTTCTACACCAACCCGAAGGTCGACGAGCTGATCCGCAAAGCCAAGAGCCTCGCCTCGCAGGACGAGCGCACCAAGCTCTACGACCAGGCGCAGAAGATCGTGCTCGAAGAGGCGCCCTACGTCCTCTTGTTCCAGAAGAACTACCAGTTCGCGATGCGCGACAACGTCAAGGGCTTCGTCTACAACCCGATGCTGCTGCAGATCTTCGACTTCGCCAGCATGTCGAAGTCAGGTTAAGTCAGGTCGCGCTCAAGCCTGGAACGGATCGGCGACCCGCGGCCAATAGGGGTGCTCGAGCTTGGTGTAGGGGATGCGCTCGAACCATGGCGTCAGCGCGCCCCCCGGCGGCGCCGCGTAGAGGACCGCCCGGGCGATCGGCGCGAAGCCGGCATGGAAGTGCTGGGTCGACTTGACGATCAGGATCTTGCGCGTCGTCACGTCGAGCCCGAGCTTGGTCATGCCCTCGGGGTGGAAGGCCTGGGTGCGGCGGGTGGTCAGGAAGAGATCGACGCCCTCGGCCGCGACCCAGGCAACCGTGCCCAGCGGCGTCGGCGACGGACCGAAGCGCTGGGTGACGTCGTCCTCGAGGCCCTGCACGGTGACGTCGAGGTCGACCGGCTCGCCTGACGTGCGGCCGCATTTGCCGCCGACGCGCAGCTCGAAGCGCGCGCCGACCCCCGCCTCCTGGCAGAAGCGGATCGCCATCGGATCCCAGAAATAGCCCATCGCGACCTCGCGCAGGCCGCGTTCGAGGACCCGTCGCAGGAAGGTGGTCGCATCGCCCGGCGCGCCACCGCCGGCGTTGTCGGAGACATCGGCGATCACGACCGGCCCGCCCTCGATCGCCAGCGCCTGGTCGAGCGCCTCGTCCATGGTCAGAAACTTCGGCCGCGTCGCCTCGCGCATCGCGAACAGCTCCTCGCCCAGCGCCCGGGCGAGGCGCTCGGCTTTTCCCGCATCGCCGTCGGCGACCACCAGGGTCTTGACGCCGACGTCGGCGACGTCGCCGTGGGCAAAACCGTGCCCGAGCGACACCGACAGGATGCCGTCCTTGCCTTCCAGCGCGTACATCCGATCGACGAAGCCGCGCATCGGCTGCTCGGTCGGGCGGAACGTCGCGATCATGCGGCAATCGAAGGCCGCCATGACCGGCCGCGTCCGGCCGTCGGCCGCGTCGGCGACCAGCGCGAACAGGTCCAGGGCGCGCTCGCCGATGTCGACGTGCGGGTATTCCTTGTAGGCGACCAGCGCCGTGGCGTTGCCCACCATCTGTTCGGTGATGTGGCAGTGCAGGTCGAGCTCGGCGCCGACGATCGCCTTCGGGCCGACGATCGCACGCACCCGGGCCAGGATGTCGCCTTCGCAGTCGTCGTAGCCGTCTGCGGCCATCGCGCCGTGCAGGGCCAGCACCACCACGTCCACCGGCATCGCGGCGCGCAGGTCGCCCAGCAGCTCGTCGCGCAAGCGCTCGTAGGCCGACCGAACGATCCGCCCGCCAGGCTCGGCGTAGGTGCAGATGCTCTCGGCCACGCTCCAGCCGCGCGCTTGCGCGCCCTCGCGCCAGATGCGCAGCTGGTTGGAGCAGTAGTTGATCTCCCGGCGGGTGGCGTCGCCGTGCGCCAGAAAGGCGTCCTCGAAGCTCTGATAGCCGGTCGGGATCGGCGCGAAGGTGTTGGTCTCGGTATCGAAGCCGGCAATGAAGACCTTCATCCTGGGATTCTCCGACGGTTGGCGGGCGGCTTCAGTCAGGCCCGAGCACGTCCTGGTAGGCGAACAGCGCGGGCGTGCCCCCGGTGTGGACGTAGACGACGGTATCGCTCGGTTTGAAGCGGCCCCGCCGGACCAGGTCGATCAGCCCCGCCATCGTCTTGCCGGTATAGACCGGATCGAGCAGCAGGCCCTCGAGCCGCGCGCACAGCTCCACCGCCTCCAGCATGCCGGGCGTCGGGATGCCGTAGCCGGCGCCGACATAGTCGTCGAGGATCTCTGTCTCCTGATGGCCAATTCGATCCAACCGGCCGAGCTTCGCCGCCGTCCGCCCGGCTAGATCGACCACCTTGTCGGTGATCTCGTCACACTTCTCGGCAATGCTGATGCCGATCACCGGCAGGTCGCCGGCGGCGCCGCGCAAGCCGACCAGCAGACCGGCCTGCGTGCCGCCGCTGCCGGTGCAGTGCACCACGCCGTCGATGACCTGGCCAACGGCAGCAGCCTGCTGGATCAGCTCATGGCCACAGGCGACGTAGCCCAGCGCGCCGGTCGGCGTCGATCCGCCGATCGGGATCACGAACGGCCTGCCGCCACGCGCGCGGACGCCCTCGGCCACACGTTCCAGCTCATCGGTCCAGTCGATGTCGCTGCCGACGATGTGGGTCGTCGCGCCCAACAGGCGGTCGAGCAGGATGTTGCCCGTGCGCTCGTACTCGGGCTGGTTGGAGGCGACGTTGCGGGAGAGCACCAGCTCGCATCCGAGACCAAAGCGCGCTGCGGCGGCAGCGGTCTGCCGGCAATGGTTGGACTGGATGCCGCCGGCGGTGATCAGCGTGTCGGCGCCGGCCGCGGTCGCCTCGCCGAGCAGGAACTCGAGCTTGCGCGCCTTGTTGCCGCCGAAGGCGAGCCCGGTGCAGTCGTCGCGCTTGACGAGCAGGGTCGGCCCGCCGAGATGCCGGCTGAGCGTCGGCAGCGGCTCGAGCGGCGTCGGCAGATGGCAGAAGCGGGCGCGTGGAAAGCGCGCAAGCTGCATCTCTCGTTCCCTTCCCCGGGCTTCCCACGCGCTGCGCGCTGGCGGTTCACAAGCTTAGCCGAGCCCATCCGGCCGGCAAGCCGGATTCTCGAGGTCGCTCCGCGGCGCCGATGTGCCCGCGCTTTATCTCTTGACGCCGACACAGGCCCGACCGAACGATGACGGCCGCCATGTCCTTCGCCAACATCGTCCGCCGCCGCCTGATCCTGCTGGTGTTCGTCGTCTTCGGGGTGTCGGTGGTGACCTTCGTCATCTCGCATCTGATCCCCGGCGACCCGGCGCGGCTGATCGCCGGCGACCGCGCTTCGGACCAGACGGTCGCGAACATCCGCCACGGGCTCGGCCTCGATCAGCCGCTGTGGCGGCAGTACGTCATCTATGCCGATCAGCTCGCGCACGGCGACTTCGGCATCTCGATCCGCACCCAGCGCCCGGTGATCGACGACCTGCTGCGCTTCTTCCCGGCGACGATCGAGCTGGCGCTCGCGGCCCTGCTGTTCGCGATCGTCGCCGGCGTACCGCTCGGCGTGCTCTCGGCGGTCGCCAAGGACCGCTGGATCGACCAGATCACGCGCACGATCTCGGTCACCGGCATCTCGACCCCGGCCTTCTGGCTGGGCCTGCTGCTCATCTACCTGTTCTATGGGCGGCTCGGGATCCTGCCCGGCTCCGGACGCATCGCCCAGGACATCCCGCCGCCCGCCTCGATCACCGGCCTTTATACCGTCGACGCGCTGATCACGGGCAA
Organism: uncultured Alphaproteobacteria bacterium; assembly: GCA_963757395.1. Lineage (GTDB taxonomy): Bacteria > Pseudomonadota > Alphaproteobacteria > Geminicoccales > Geminicoccaceae > DATAOG01. The sequence continues at coordinate 53,895 of CAVWRK010000009.1, read as the reverse complement.
CTGGACCGCCTTGCGAAGCGCGCTCGACCATCTCGCACTGCCGATGCTGACGCTGGGCTTCGTCCATCTCGGCATCGTCACCCGCCAGATCCGCTCGGCCATGCTCGAGGTGCTGCAGGAAGACTACATCCGCACCGCGCGCGCGAGCGGGCTCTCGCGCCTGCGCGTGATCTTCGACCACGCGCTGCGCAACGCGCTGATCCCCTCGGTGACGATGATCGGCCTCGCTTTCGGCGACCTGCTCTACGGCGCCGTGCTGACCGAGACGGTCTACGCCTGGCCCGGCATGGGCAACTACGTCGTGCAGTCGATCACCGCCCTCGACTTCCCGGCGATCATGGGGTTCACCGTCGTCGCCTCGACCGCCTACGTGCTGCTGAACCTCGCGGTCGACCTCACCTACATGCTGCTCGACCCGCAGATCCGGGAGATCGGCTGATGGCGCTCGAGAGGGCGTCGGAGTCCGCGTCCGAGGCTCCGGGCGCCGTCGCCGCCGCCACCGGGAGCCTCGACTGGGGCTATGTCTGGCACCAGCTCCGGCACAGCCCGCTGACCCTCGCCGGGCTGGCGATCATCGGCTTCATTCTGGCGGTCATGATCCTGGCGCCGGTGATCTCACCCTACGATCCCAACGCCCTCGACCTCGCCAATCGCCTGGCAGCACCGGGCAGGGCGCACTGGTTCGGCGCCGACGAGGTCGGCCGCGATCTGCTGTCGCGGATCATCTGGGGCGCCCGCACCTCGGTCACGATCGGCTTCGCGATCGTCGGCATCTCGATGGGCACCGGCACGCTGATCGGCGCCTTCGCCGGCCTCGCCGGTGGGCGCGTGGACACCGCCATCATGCGTGTGATGGACGTGCTGCTGTCGTTTCCGTCCTTCGTCATGGCGATGGCGCTGGCGGCGGCACTCGGGCCGGACCTGATCAACGCGATGCTGGCGATCGCCGTCGTCCGAATTCCGTTCTACGTCCGGCTCACGCGCGGGCAGGCGCTGGCGTTGCGCGAGCGCCCGTACGTCAAGGCGGCAGTCACGTTCGGCGCCTCGCGCTGGCACATCCTGATCCGGCACATCGTGCCGAATGCGGTGGCGCCGATCATCGTCCAGGCGACGCTCGACATCGGCGGCGCGATCCTGACCGCCGCGGCCTTGAGCTTCATCGGCCTGGGCGCGCAGCAGCCGACCGCGGAATGGGGCGCCATGGTCAGCAACGGCCGCGACTTCTTGCTCGATCAGTGGTGGTATCCGACCTTCCCCGGCCTCGCGATCCTGGTGACCGCGGTCGGGTTCAACCTGCTCGGAGACGGCCTGCGCGACATCAGCGACCCGCGGCTGAGGGGGCGCTGATGCCGCGCGCGTTGGCCCCGGTCGTCGCGGTCCGCGATCTGACGCTCGAGTTTCCGACCTATCGCGGCGCGGTGCAGGCGCTGTCGGGCGTCCGGCTCGAGGTCGGCGCGGGCGAGATCGTGGGCCTGGTCGGGGAGTCCGGTTGCGGCAAATCGGTGACCGCGATGTCGATGCTCCGCCTGCTGCCGCGCAAGGCCAGCCGGATCACCGCCGGGTCGATCGTGCTGCTCGGCCGGGATGTCGTCGCCGCCTCGGAGCGCACGCTCGAGGATCTGCGCGGCAAGGCGGCATCGATGGTCTTCCAGGAGCCGATGACCGCGCTCAACCCGACCATCCGGATCGGCCGCCAGATCACCGGGGTGATCCGCCGCCACGAGGCGCTGAGCGAGAGCGAGGCCGCAGCCCGCGCCGAGACGCTGCTCACCGAGATGCAGGTGCCCGACGCCGGCCGCGTCATGCGCAACTATCCGTTCGAGCTCAGCGGCGGCATGCGCCAGCGCGTGCTGATCGCGATGGCGTTCGCCTGCAATCCAGAGGTCCTGATCGCCGACGAGCCGACCACGGCGCTCGACGTCACGGTCCAGGCCCAGGTCCTGGCACTGCTGCGCGAGCGGGCCGCCGCGCGCGGCACCGCGGTGCTGTTCATCACCCACGACCTCGCCGTGGTCGCGCAGCTGTGCAGCCGGGTCTACGTCATGTACGCCGGACGGGTCGTCGAGGAAGGCACGACCGAGGCGGTGCTGCGGCGGCCGCTGCATCCCTATACGCGTGCCCTCCTGGGCTCGCTGCCGGAGTTCGCGGCGCCCAAGCTGCCGTTGGCGGCGATCGGCGGCAGCGTTCCGAACCTGATGCAGCCGCCGGAGGGCTGCCGCTTCCGCCCGCGCTGCCCGCTCGCCCAGCGGCAATGCCACACGCTGCCGCCGCTGGCGGCGCCGGACGCGGTCGGTGGCCACCGCGCCGCCTGCTGGTTCGTCGAGCGGCTGGCGCACGAAAGCGAGCCTCTGGCCGCTCGGGGCGCCGTCGTGGCGGCCGCGCCCGTGAGCCTTGCGCCCCTCGTTGTGCTCGAGGGCATCGAGGTGCGCTTCCCGATCGGCGCGGACTGGCGGGGCCGGCCGCGCGGCCTGGTGCATGCGTTGAACGGGGTCGATCTCGAGATCCGCAAGGGCGAGACGCTCGGCGTGGTCGGCAAATCGGGCTGCGGCAAGAGCACGCTCGCTCAGGTCATCATGGGGTTGCAGCGTCCGACCCGGGGGCGCGTCGTGTTCGACGGCGTCGACCTGGCGGCCGGCGGCGGCGCCGCAGCCCTGCGCCGGCTGCGCCGCCGCTTCCAGGTCGTGTTCCAGGATCCGCAGGCCTCGCTCGATCCGCGCATGCGCGTCTGGCGCGTCATCGCGGAGCCTCTGGTCTGCGCCGGGCAGCCGCGCGCGGGCCTGCGCGCGCAGGCAAGGGCGCTCGCCGAGCAGGTCGGCCTCCGGCCCGAGCAGCTCGACCGCTATCCGCACGAGCTCTCCGGCGGCCAGCGCCAGCGCGTCGCGATCGCCCGGGCGCTGTCGATGGAGCCCGACCTCCTCGTGCTCGACGAGCCGACCTCGGCGCTCGACGTCTCGGTCCAGGCGCAGATCCTCAATCTGCTGATGGCGCTGCAGCAGCAGCTCGGCCTCACCTACCTCTTCATCTCGCACAACGTCTCGGTCGTGCGCCACATCGCCGACCGGGTGGCGGTGATGTATCTGGGCCAGGTCGTGGAGCTCGGCGCGGCCGACGAGGTGCTGGAGCAGCCGCGCCACCCCTACACGCGCACGCTGCTCGCCGCGGTGCCGAAGCTCGGCGATGGCGGGCGCGCCGACGCGCCGACGGCGGCGGAGCTGCCGAGCAAGTTCGTGCTGCCGACGGGCTGCTTCTTTCGCGACCGCTGCGCCTTCCGGGCGGACGGCTGCGAGCACCCGCAGGCGCTGGCCCCCTACGGGATGGATCAGGTTTCCGGCGCCAGGGCGCTCGTGCGCTGCCACAGGGCGAGCGCGCTGTCCTAGGCCGAAGGACGCCGCGGGCTCCGGCCCGACTTCCTCAACAAATTTCTGGCGTACGACGGCTGGCGCCTTGTCCGACATGGCCGCTGATAGGCGCTTCGGTCTCGATGCTGGAAGTGCATGGAGAGATGGGCAAGAGAACGGCGGTCCAGGAGCGATTTTCCTGTTTCGCCTGTATCCGGTTCGCGCTTAGGATGCGGTTGGGTGGCGCCTCTCAGAGGACGGTGTCGGCTCGTTGCCACCTCAGCAGGCCACCTGCTGCAAATATACAACAAAAGGGGCGTAGGGTGAACACGGGGCACGAGGCTCAACAACAATCACAACGGCTGAACACCTATCTGGTCCGCCGGCGCGCGGTGCTCAAAGGTGGTCTGGCGGCTGCGGCGGCGCTGACGGCGCCCCGACTGATCGACAGCGCGTTCGCAGCGCCCGCGGAGCCGCTGCATTTCGTCGGCTGGCAGTACAATCCGCAGATCGTCGCCGAGAACGTCGACATCTTCAAGAAGCTGTACGACGAGAACGTCGAGTACGAGCTCGTGCCTGGCGAATATCACGCGATCGCCGAGACCAAGCTGATCGCCGGCCAGCACATCGACATGATGTACTCGGAGGAGGACCACCTGGTCCGCTGGCACCGGGCGGGCTGGATCCGGGACGTCGAGGGTCTGCCGGGTCTCGAGGAGATCAAGGCCGGCATGTACCCGGTCAACGTCCACAACATGTCGCTGCCGGACGGCAAGCTCGGCGGTTTGCCCTACTACACCGGCTTCAACTCGTTCGTCTGCAACCAGAAGCATCTCGACAAGGCCAAGCTGGAGCCGCCCGCGACCTGGGACGAGCTGCTCGACCAGTGCCGCAAGCTGAAGAAGGACGGCATCGCCGAGCACCCCTACATCAGCGCCTGGCAGCAGCAGTGGGCGAGCCTGTCCTGGAGCCTGTTCTCGATCTGGTACTCCGAGGGCGCCAAGGTCTTCGACGCCAACAACGACCCGGTGTTCGACGCCGCCTTCCGCAAGGTTCTGGACCTGCACCGCACCCTCTACGAGGAGGAGCTGGTGGTGCCCGACATCTTCACCCTGCAGCAGGAGGCGGTGCCGAACTTCGCGAGCGGCGCGCACACCTACATGGTCGTGCACGAGTACGACCAGAAGGTGTTCAACGATCCGGCGCTGTCCCAGATCGCTGGCGCCTGCAAGAACGCGATCATGCCGGGTGCGACCCGCTCGACCTTCATCTGGACCGCCCTCTACCTGATGGGCTCGAAGCCAATCGACGTCGAGCGGGCGTGGAACCTGCAGCAGTTCTTCGGCGGCAAGGCCAAGGACGGCCAGTACCACGTGATCAAGCGCTGGGCGCTCGAGTTCGGCCTCGGCACCCCGTACAAGGAAGTGATCCAGGATCCCGAGGTCCAGGCCGCCTTCTCCAAGTGGAAGGACATGGCGGTCGCCGGCAAGCAGCAGGAGACTGCGACCACCCGCGACGTCGCCAAGACCATGTGGTTCCCTGAGTGGGACTGGTACATGATGGCCGAGGCGCAGGACTTCATCCGCGGCGAGCAGTCGGCGGACGAGCTGACCGACAAGCTGCACGCCAAGGCCACGGAGCTGAAGAAGCTCTACCCCGAGTGAGCGTGTGATGGCCGTGGGGCGGTCAGCGCCCGCGCCGGCGCGGGTCTGGCAGCCCCCGGACCCTGCTGGCGGCTTTTGAGATGGCGAAGTCGATCCGGCTGGCCCTTCCGGGACGGCAACGCGTGGCGCGCCGGCGCGACGCGCCCTCGCTGCGGCTGCCGGTGCTGCTCACTCTGCCGACGCTCGTCGTCGTCTTCGTGGTGTTCGGCATCCCCCTGGTCTATTCGCTGGTGCTCAGCCTGCACCGGATCAACATGCTGACCCAGCAGTGGATCTTCGTCGGCCTGCAGAACTACATCGACATCCTGCCCAACCCGGACTTCATCGCGGCGCTCGGCCGGACCGCCTATTTCGCCGTGGTCACGGTCGGGGTCGGATTGGTCCTGGGCCTCGCGATGGCTCTGGTGCTCAACGAGAGCTTCCCGGGGCGCAATTTCCTGCGCAGCATCGTGCTCGTGCCCTGGGCGATGGCGCCGGTCGCGGTCGGCGTGCTCTGGAGCTGGATGCTGAACGGCGAGTACGGCACGTTCAACGCGGTCCTGTCCGATCTCGGCCTCGCCGACAAGCCGATCCACTGGCTGGCCGACGGCCGCCTCGCCTTTCACATGGTGGCGCTGGCGCATGTCTGGAACCAGGCGCCCCTCGCCTCGCTGCTGATCCTGGCCGGCCTGCAGTCGATGCCCGAGAACCTGCATCGGGCGGCGCGGATCGACGGCGCCGGCGCGATCCGCCGCTTCTTCAGCATCACGCTGCCGTGGCTGCGGCCGATGCTGCTGCTGATCCTGATCCTGACCACGATCAACTCGATCATGGCCTTCGATCTGTTCTGGATCATGACCCGGGGCGGCCCCGGCAGCGCCACCACGGTGTTCTCCTGGATGGGCTACGCCTATGCCTTCCAGTTCTTCAAGTTCGGCGAGGGGGCGGCGATCCTCTACGTGCTGACGATCATCTGCCTGATCCTGGCGGCGATCTATCTGAAGCTGTTCTTCCCGACCGTGACCGGCGCCCGCTCGGCGCAAGCCACGACCGGCGCCGCGCGTGAGAGCCTCGCGGTCACGTTGATCAACCGGATCGCCGCTGCCGGCGAGAGCGCCCGCACGCGGCTCGAGCGCCTGCCGCCGTTCCGGCGCCGCCATCTGATCCCCGCGGGCATCCGGCGCCACCTCGGAAAAATCGGCCTCGGCCTCGCGGCGCTCTTGATCTTCGTCTGGTCGTTCGGGCCCTTCCTGTGGCTGGTGGTGATGAGCCTGTCGCCGTCGGCCGATCTGGTGCGCACGCCGCCGACCGTGGTCCCGGACAGCCTGACCCTCGAGAACTACCGTTTCGTGCTGTTCCCCGGCGGGGTCGAGGGCGGCCAGTCGAGCGTCCAGGCGAGCCGGGTCCCGATCTCGATCTTCAACAGCCTGGTGGTCGCGACCGCGGTGACGGCGGTCAACCTCGTGCTCGGCTCGCTCGCGGGCTACGCCTACGCCCGCCACGGCCGCAGCCGGATCATGAGCGGCTCGCTGTGGGCGTTGATGCTGACCCGCATGACCCCGAGCCTGGCGCTGATCCTGCCCTTCTTCATCGTGTTCCGGATGCTCGACCTGATCGACACCCGGACCGCGCTGGTGATCGCCTACTGCAGCCTGATCCTGCCACTCTCGACCTGGATCATGAAGGGCTACTTCGAGGGCCTGCCGCCCAATCTCGAGAAGGCGGCGCAGGTCGACGGCTGCACGCGGATGCAGGCGATCCGCAAGATCATCATGCCGGTCGCACGGCCGGGCCTGGTCGCGGCCGGCATTTTCTGCTTCCTGGTCAGCTGGAACGAGTTCATCTTCGCGCTGATCCTGACCGGCACGCCCAAGGCGCAGACGATCCCGGTGATCATCGCGGGCTTCCTGGTCCAGCTCCGCTTCTACGACTACGGGCCGATGTTCGCAGCCAGCGTGCTGGCGGTCATCCCGCCGGTCGTGATCGCGCTCGCGTTCCAGCGCTACCTCGTGCGCGGCATGCTCTCGGGCTCGCTCAAGGGCTGATTTTTTTCTCGAACTGATATCCGGGCCAATCTCTGGGGCTGATCTCAAGGAGCCGAAAGTCGGCGATGGCGAGCGTGACCCTGCAGCGGCTGACCAAGCTGTTCGACGACGTGACCGCGGTCGACGGCCTCGATCTCGCGGTCGAGGACGGCGAGTTTTTGACGTTGCTCGGGCCGTCGGGCTGCGGCAAGAGCACGGCGCTCGCCTGCATCGCCGGCCTCGAGCGGCCGACCGATGGGGCGATCATCTTCGATCAGCGGAACGTCACCGAGCTCGAGCCGCACGAGCGCAACATCGCGATGGTGTTCCAGGATTACGCGCTCTATCCGCACATGAGCGCGCGCGACAACATGAGCTTCGGGCTCAGGCAGCAGCGGCTCGATGCGGCCACGATCGGCCGCCAGGTCGGCGCGGCGGCCGAGATGCTGGGGCTCGCCCCCCTGCTCGAGCGGCGACCCTCGGAGCTCAGCGGCGGCCAGCGCCAGCGGGTCGCGGTCGGCCGCGCGGTGGTCCGCAACCCCGCCGTCCTGCTCATGGACGAGCCGCTCTCCAACCTCGACGCCGGCCTGCAGGGTGCATACCCGGACCGAGATCAAGCGCCTGCAGCGCGACCTCGGCACGACCGCGATCTTCGTCACCCACGACCAGGAGGAGGCGATGGTCCTCTCGGACCGGATCGCCGTGATGCGTGAGGGCAAGCTGCAGCAGATCGGCCCGCCGATGGCGGTCTACCGGGAGCCCAGGAACCTGTTCGTCGCCTCGTTCATCGGCTCGCCGGCCATGAACTTCTTGGACGTCGAGGTGGCCCAGGCGGACGGCGCGCTGCACTGCGCCTTCGCCGGCCAGACCTTGCGGCTGCCGCTCGCCGCGGTGCGCCCGGAGAGCTTGGGCGGGTTCCGGGCCGGCCGCAAGGCGGTGCTCGGCATCCGCCCGCCCGACCTCGCGGTCGGCGGCGGGCGCGAGCTCGACCTCGCGGGCGAGGTCTTCCTGGTCGAGCCGATCGGACCCGTGACCTACGTCGACGTCGACGTCGGCGGGCGGGCGGTCAAGGCGATCTGCGATCCCGACCAGGCGCCCGCGGTCGGCGAGCGGGTCACGCTCGGCTTCCAGGCGGGCCGCGTGCGTCTGTTCGACCCGGTGGCCGAGACCCGCCTTTGAGCAGCGCGGAGGGACATGAGGTGCGGCGCGTGAAGATGGCGGTGATCGGGGCGGGCATCTGGGGCGAGAACCACGCCACGGCGCTCTCGACCTACCCGGTCGTCGATCTCCTCTACATCTGCGATCTGAACCCCGAGCGGGCACGGCGCCTGGCCGAGAAGGTCGGCTGCAGGTGGACCACCGACATCGCCGAGCTCGCCAGGAGCGAGGTCGAGGCGGTCGGCATCGCGACGCCCGATCATGCGCACAAGGCGCCCTGCCTCGCCATGCTCGAGGCGGGCAAGCACGTCCTGGTCGAGAAGCCGTTCACGACCGATGTCGGCGAGGCGCGCGCGATCATCGCCGCCGCCGAGCGCGCCGGCGTCAAGCTGATGGTCGACTTCCAGCTGCGCTGGCATCCGCAGTACATGGGCGCCAAGGCCGTGGTCGAGGCGGGTGAGCTCGGCGAGGGCGTGATGGGCTATGCCCGCCTCTCCGACACGATCCACGTCCCGACCGAGATGCTGGCCTGGGGCAGCGCGTCCGGGCCCGAATGGTTCCTGTTCCCGCACATCATGGACGTCACGCGCTGGATCCTGGGCGAGGAACCGGTCGAGGTCTATGCGCGCGGCGCCAGGCGGGTGCTCAAGTCGATGGGCATCGATGCCTACGATGCGATTCAGGCGCTGTTCCAGTTCGAGCGCACCTTCGTCACCTTCGAGACCTGCTGGATCATCCCGAACAGCTGGCCGACCGTGGTCGACAACCGCTTCACCCTCTACGGCGCCAAGGGCTGCCTCGAGCTCGAGAGCACGCCCGGCATCACCATCGCCTCGGACCGCTACAAATATCCGTTCTCGAGCCATGCCATCACCCGCTACGGCAAGCCGTTCGCCCACTTCTACGAATTGATCCGCCATTTCGCCGACTGTGTCGCCGAGGACCAGCCGCCGCAGGCGACCGGCCACGACGGACTGGTCGCGACCGCGATGATCCAGGCGACCGTCCAGTCGCTGATGGAGCACCGGCCAGTCCGGATGAGCGAGGTGCTGGGATGACCGAGCCACGCGCGCTTGCGGCCACCCTGGCCGCGCTGGTCGACCTCCTGCTGCCGGGCGACCAGCTGTTTCCTTCGGGCTCGAGCGTCGGCGTCCAGGCCAAGCTCGCCGACCGCCTGATCGAGCTGCGGCATCCCGCGGCGGTCAGCGAGCTGCTTGGCCGGCTCGGGGATTGGGGCGCGGCGCCGGGCAACCTCGATCGGACCGCCCTCGAGCGCTTCGAGCGCGCCGATCCGGAGGAGTTTCTGCTGATCCGCAACCTCGCCTATCTCGCCTACTACGAGAGCCCGGCCGTGCACGAGGCGATCCGCGCGCTCGGCTTCACCTATCATGCGGTGCCCCTGCCGGCGGGCTACGAGGTCGGCAGGTTCGATCCGGCGACCGACCTGCCGCGCCACGGCCGCGGCGGCTTCGTCCGCACCGAGGCGGTCAGGCGGGTCGAGCTCGGCAGGCTCGAGTTCCTGGAGCCACGGCCATGACGGGCGCCAAACGTCGGCAACCCGCCGACGTCCTGGTGATCGGTGCCGGCGCCAGCGGCGCGATCGCGAGCCTCGTCCTCGGCCAGGCCGGCCTCGACGTCGTCTGCCTCGAGCAGGGCGGCTGGACCGCGCCCGAGGACCATCCGCATTTTCGCGCCGACTGGGAATGGCAGCGGCAGAAGCGCTGGCACCCGAACAACAACATCCGGCGTGGCCGCGACGACTACCCGATCGAGAGCGCGAGCTCCAACATCCTGATGTGGAACGCGGTCGGCGGCTCGACCAACGTCTACACAGCACTCTGGCCGCGCTACCGGCCGTCCGATTTCCGCAAGGGCGTCGAGCACGGCCTGGCGCCCGACTGGCCGATCAGCTACGAGGACCTCGCCCCCTACTACGATCGGGTCGACCGTCTGGTCGGGGTGAGCGGGCTCGCCGGCAACCCGGCGATGCCGGCGCAGCCCGACTACCCCACCCCACCCCTGCCGCTCCGGCCGGTCGGTCGGCGGCTCGCCCAGGCCTTCGACCGGCTCGGCTGGCACTGGTGGCCGATCCCGGCGGGCGTGATCTCCGAGGACTACGACGGCCGGCCCGGCTGCAACGGCTGCGCCGCCTGCGCCGCGGGTTGCGCCCGCGCCTCGATGAGCAAGTTCTCGGTTTCGATCTGGCCGAAGGCGCTCGCGGCCGGCGTCGAGCTGCGCACCCAGGCGCGTGTGCTGCGCCTCGAAAAGGGCAAAGACGGGCGCGTGACCGGCGCGGTCTACGTCGACCGAACCACCGGCGAGCGCCATTTCCAGGCGGCCGATGTGGTCGTGGTCGCCTGCAACGGGGTCGGCACGCCGCGTCTGCTCCAGATCTCCGACAACCTCGCCAACGGCTCCGATCAGGTCGGCCGCAACCTGATGCACCACACTCTGGTCGCCTCGGAGATCTGGGTCGACGAGCCGCTGCACTCCCACATGGGCTTCATCGGCGCGCTGATCAGCATGGAGTTCGCCGAGACCGACACCAGCCGCGGCTTCGTCAACGGCTTCAACTTCAACTGCGCGACCGCGGGCCACGCCGGCGGCCAGTCGATCGGTTTCATCACGCCCGCCTCCGCCCCCTGGGGGTCGGACCACCACGCCTGGTTCCGGCGCCACTTCGGCCATGGCTTCGCCGTCTTTGCGATCGGCGACGACCTGCCCCAGGCGAGCAACCGCGTCACCTTGTCGACGACCGAGCAGGACGCCGACGGCCTGCCGGCACCCAAGATCAGCTACACGCCGCATCAGAACGACCGGCGCATGATGCGCTTCGCGCTCCAGCGTCTCGAGGACATCGCCCGGGCGGCCGGCGCCTTCGACTATCGTCTGCACGACTACATGTCGCCCGATGGCGTCTACCAGACGCCGGCGTGGCACCTGCTCGGCACCTGCCGGATGGGCGCCGATCCCGAGACGTCGGTCATCAACAGGTGGCACCAGGCCTGGGACGTCCCGAACCTCTACATCGTCGACGGTAGCGCACTGACCACTGGCGGCGTGGTGAATCCTACCAACACGATCTGCGCGCTGGCATTGCGCGCGAGCGAGAATCTGCGCGACCATTTCGGCGACCTCCGGCGCGCCACGAAACCGGCCTCCGACCGAGATTGACCTCGCAGCCTAGGTGGGCACGACCCGCGGCTGCTCGGATCACGCCCGAGAGCACGCCGAACGATCAGCGAGCCGGATCGGCCACGCGCGGCCTCAGCGCACGATGTCGGTGTCCTCGAGCATGAAGCGGCCGGTCGGGTTCTGGTAAAAGCCCTGGACGTAGGCGCGCGAGGCGTTGCGGAACGGGCTGTAGTAGAGATCGACCCAGTTGACCTCGTCGGATGCGATCTTCTGCATCTGATCGTAGATCTTGCGGCGCTGGTCCGGGTCCATCGTCACGCGGCCCTGGTCGATCAGCGCAGTCACCTTCGGGTTGTTGTAGTTCGTATAGTACGACTTATTTTCGTCTTTGCCATAGAGGCTGAAGGTCGCCTTCTCGTCCGGGTCGATGATGTCGTTGGTCCAGTAGTTGATCGAGAGGTCGTAGTCGCCGGCGACCGTGCTGTCCCATTCCTGGCCCTGTTCCTCCTTCACGATATTGGTCGCGACGCCGACCTTGCCGAGCATGTCCTTGACCAGGACGGCGGTCTGGTCGTCGTTGCTGTTGCCGGCAGCGATCAGGAACTTGAGCTCGAGGTCGCTCACGCCGGCCTGCTCGAGCAGCTTGCCGGCCGCGTCGGGGTCGTAGGCGCAGGTCGGGTTGGCGTCGTTGTGGTACAGCGCCCCGGCCGGGATGAACGAGTTCGCCACCTGGCCATGGCCGAACAGGACCGTCTTGACGATCGCCTGGCGGTCGATCGCCATGCAGATCGCGCGCCGGACCTGGACGTTGTCGAGCGGCTCGTGGGCGTGGTTGATCAGCAAGTGGTCCTCGCGGCTCGACGGGTCGAGGTGGACCTGGATGTCCGGGTTCTGCTCGAGCGTGTCGATCTGGTTGAACGGCACGAAGATCGCGGCGTCGACCTCGCCCGCCTGCAGCTTCAGCATGCGGGTGTTGTCATTGGGGATGTAAACCCACTCGACGCCATCGAGCTTGACCCGGCTGTCTTCCCAATAGTCGTGGTTGCGCACCAGGACGACGCGCTCGCCGCGGCGCCACTCGTCGAGCTTGAAGGCGCCGGCGCCGACCGGCTTGGTGCCGAAATCCGCGCCCTCGGCCTTGACCGCCGCTTCGGGCACGACCGAGGCCGCGAACATCGCGAGCGTCGAGAGGAACGGCGCCGACGGCTCGTTGAGATGGACGATGACCGTGGCATCGTCGGGCGTCTCGATCGCGGCCACGATGCCGTACATGCTGGCCATGACCGAGTCCTGCTGGTCGCGCAGCCGCTCCAGGCTGAACTTGACGTCGGAGGCGGTGACCGCGCTGCCGTCGCTGAACTTGATCCCGGGACGCAGCTTGAAGGTGTAGGTCTTGGCGTCGTCCGAGATCGCCCACTCCTTGGCGAGGTCCGGCTCCAGGCCCAGACCGTCCTTGGTGACCCGGACCAGGCCGGCGTTCATGTTGTCCATGACCCAGATGTCGGCGTTCTGGATGGTCAGGATCGGATCGAAGGTGGTGTTGTCCTGCTCGCGCGCGATCTTGAGCGTGCCGCCCGCGAGCGCGCCTGCCGACCACAGGCCGATCGCCGCCAGGGCAGCGAGCGCCGTTGCCGTTCTTGGATACCGTCCCGACCTGATCATCGTTGCTCTCCCTCGTTCATGACACTATCCGGTCCCGTCGGCGGCAGCGTCAAGCCTGGCCGCGGCGGCGGGCGCCGCTCAGCTGCCGCTGGCGGCCAATTCGCGGGGCGACTCAACTCGCGATAGCGCGGGATAGAGGTGGCACGCGACCCGGCGTCCCTCGATCTCGCGCGCTGCAGGCGGCGTGCCGGCCCGGCATTCGGCCATCACCTTTGGGCAGCGAGGGTGGAAGGGACAGCCGGCCGGCTGCTCGCGCGGGCTCGGGGGCTCGCCCGCGAGCGCCGCTGCGCCGAGCGTCGCATCGGGGTCCATGGTCGGGATCGCCTCGATCAGCGAGCGCGTATAGGGATGCTTGGGGTCGGCGAAGATGCGCGCGACCGGACCCTCCTCGACGATCCGGCCGAGATACATGACCGCCACCCGCCGGCACAGATAACGCACGACGCCCAGATCGTGCGAGATGAACACAAGCGTCAGATGCCGCTCCCGCTGCAGACGCGCGAACAGCTTCAGGATCTGGGCCTGGATCGAGACGTCGAGCGCCGAGACCGGCTCGTCGGCGATCAGGAACTCGGCGCCGGCCGCGAGCGCACGCGCGATCCCGACCCGCTGGCACTGGCCGCCCGAGAGCGACCGCCCCTTGCGGCCCGCGAGCTCGAGCGGCAGCCCGACCTGCGCCATCAGCTCGTGCACGCGCGGGAGAATCTCGCCCTTCGGGCAGACGCGATGCACGCGCAGCACCTCGGCCAGCGTCTCGAGCACCGTGAAGCGGGGGTTGAGCGAGGCGAACGGGTCCTGAAAGACCATCTGGGCGCGGCGGCGAAAGCGCAGCAAGGGCTCCTTGCCGAGCTCGAGGACGTTCGTGCCGTCGAAGCCGATCCGGCCGCTGCTCGCCGGCGTCAGGCGCAGGATCGCCCGGCCGAGCGTGCTCTTGCCGCAGCCGCTCTCGCCGACCAGGCCGACCGTCTCGCCGCGCTCGACCGAGAGGCTGACGCCGCTCACCGCCCGAACCACGGTGCCGGGTCGCCTTGCGAGCAGGTCGGGAAGGCTGCGGCTGCCGCGGTAGTGGACGTGCAGGTCCTGCACCTCGAGCAGCGCCATCAGGCGGCCGCCTCGAGCTCGCGCCAGCGGATGCAGGCGACGAGGTGGCCGTCCGCGGCCGGCTCCAGGTCGACCTCCTGCCGTCGGCAGCCTGGCCGCGCGTGGGGACAGCGGGGGTGGAAGCGACAGCCGGCCGGCAGCTGGTCGAGCGCCGGCAGCTGCCCTTCGATCGAGGGCAGCTCGCCGCCCTCGGCGACCAGACCCGGCTGCGAGCGGATCAGCCCCATCGTGTAGGGATGCTTCGGATGCCGGATCAGCTCGCGCTTGCTCGCCCGCTCCATGATCCGGCCGGCGTACATGACCGCGACCGAATCGCAGACCGCGGCGATCACCCCGAGATCGTGGGTGATCAGGATGATCGCCAGTCCGGTGCGATCGCGCAGGTCGAGCAGCAGGCGCAGGATCTGCGCCTGGACCGTGACATCGAGCGCCGTGGTCGGCTCGTCGGCGACCAGCAGGCGCGGCTCGCAGGCGACCGCAGCGGCGATCATCGCGCGCTGCCGCATGCCACCGCTCAGCTGGTGCGGATGGGCGTCGACGCTGTGTCCGGGGTCGGGGATGCCGACCTGGCGCAGCAGCTCGATCGCCCGCGCGCGCGCCTCGCGGGCGCTGAGCCCCTCGTGATGGACCAGCGGCTCGGCAACCTGCCGGCCGATTGTCATCAGCGGGTCCAGATAGGACGACGGGTTCTGGAAGATCATCGCGATCTTCCGCCCGTGCAGCGCCCGCAGCTCGCGGGCCCCGAGGTGGAGCAGATCCTGGCCCTCGAAACGCGCTTGGCCCGTGGGCGTGCGCACTTTGGGACCGTCGAGCAGGCGCAGGATCGCCCGGCAGGTGACGGTCTTGCCCGAGCCGCTCTCGCCGACCAGCCCCATCACCTCGCCGCCCTCGACCTCGAACGAGACCCGCTCGACCGCTGGCAGCCAGCGCCCGCGCGAGGCGAACTCGACCGAAAGGTTGCGAACGTCGAGCAGGGCCACCGGCGTCAGTCCCGGATGCCGAAGCGCTCGGCGACGCCGTCCGCCAGCAGGCTGAACCCGACCGCCAGCAGCACGATCGCGACGCCGGGAAAGAAGGCGATCCACCAGGCCTGCGCGATGAAGCCCTGGCCCTCGGCGATCATCAGGCCCCATTCCGCGGTCGGCGGCTGGATGCCGAGGCCGAGATAGGAGAGCGAGGCGCCGAGCAGGATGTCGATCACGGCATCCGACATCGAGAACACGACCGCCGGCATGATCGCGTTGGGCAGGATGTGCCGGAACACGATGCGGCCATGGGAATAGCCGAGGCTGCGGGCCGCGAGCACGAAGTCGGCGTGCTTGATGACCAGGAACTGCGCCCGGACCAGGCGCGCGTACGACACCCAGCCGACCAGGGCGAGTGCGATGTAGAAGCTGATCAGGCCGGGCCCCAGCGTCGCCACGATCGCGATGATCAGCACGAAGAACGGAAACGACATCGTGACGTCGAGCAGCCGCATCAGGACCATGTCGACGAGGCCGCCGAAGTAGCCCGCGGCCGAGCCGATCGTCGTGCCGATGATGAACGGGAACAGGACGCCGAGCGCGCCCATCTGCAGATCGATGCGCGTGCCCCAGATGATCCGCGAGAGGATGTCGCGGCCGAAGTTGTCGGTGCCGAGCAGATGCGCGCCGCCGGGCGGCAGCAGGGTCGCGTTCAGGTCCTGCGCGATCGGGTCGTAGGGCGCGACCCAGGGGGCGGCGAGCGCGAGCCCGAGCCAGACCAGGCAGATCGCCGCGCCGGCGCCGGCGAGGACAGGCACCTCTTCGAGCCAGGACCGGCGCTCCGCGGCCACGCCCACGGTCGCCATCACTCGATCCTCGGGTCGAGGGCGACGGTCACGATGTCGACCAGGAAGTTCGTGAGCACCACGCCCAGCGCCAGGACCAGGGTCACGGCCTGGACCACGAGGTAGTCGCGGGCGTAGATCGACGCGACCATCAGCTGGCCCATGCCGGGCACCGAGAACACGCTCTCGACCACGACCGTGCCGCCAATCAGCCAGCCGACCGTGACGCCCAGGAGGTTGATCGTCGGGATCAGCGAATTGCGGAACACGTGATGGAAGAAGACGACGTGGCGCGGCAGGCCCTTCGCGCGCGCCGCCACGACGTAGTCGGCGGTGCTCTCCGAGATCAGGCTCGCGCGGAGGTTGCGGGTCAGCACCGGCGACAGCGCCGCCGCCAGGGTCAGCGCCGGCAGGAACAGGTGCCACAGATGGTCGGTGAGGTCGTCGCCATAGCCCGAGACCGGGAACCAGCCGAGCCGGATGCTGAACAGCATGATCAGCACGATGCCGAGCCAGAAGGCCGGCAGACCGAGCCCGACGGTCGAGAACAGCCGGATCGCCTGATCGACCGCCCGCCCCCGACGAGCCGCGGCCAGGCTTGCGAGCAGGCCCGAGAGCACGATCGAGAGCAGCACCGCGTAAGCCAGCAGGAAGGCGGTCGGCGCGATCCGATCGGCGACCACCGACAACACCGGCGCCCGGTAGATGATCGAGCGGCCGAACTCACCCTGGGCGAGATTGAACAGGAAGTAGAGAAACTGCACGAGGATCGGCCGATCGAGCCCGAACTGGTGATGGATCGCGGCGATCGCCTCCTTGGTGCCACGCACACCCAGAAGGATGCGGGCCGGATCGCCCGGGATCAGGTGGACCAGGACGAAGGTGACGAGGCTGATGCCCAGCAGCACCGGCAGCAGCTGGATCGGGCGGTAGAGGACGAAGCGGAAGCGGTGCATTTTCTGTGACGCCGCGGGCGCCGCAAGTTTCGTGCCGCGGTGATCAGCCGGCGCCGCCCGTCTGCCGGCGCAGAAAGTCGGAAAGGACCTCGAAGTAGCGTTCAGGCTCCTCGTAGAACGGCGTGTGCGAGCTGTTCTTGAACACGGCGATCTCGGAATTCGGCAGGACCTGGTGCATGCGCAGCGCGCAGGCGGGCGTCAGCTCGTCGTGCTGGCCGACCACGATCAGGCAGGGCTGCTCGATCCGGTGCATGTCCGGGATCCGGTTCCAGTCCTTGAGGTTGCCGGTATAGAGAAACTCGTTCGGCCCCTGCATCGCGCCATAGACGGCCATGTTCCAGTCGTCGAGCGAGCGCTTGAGCGGGTCCGGATAGACATCGAGCCGGCAGACATGCCGGTAGTTCAGGATCGTGATCGCGGCCTGGTATTCCGGGTGGTCGAGCGTGCCCTCGGCCTCGTGGCGCAGCATCATCGCGACCGTCTCGCTGCCGAGCGCGCCGCGCAGCCGGTTCAGCTCAGCCACCAGATGGGGCATGTCGCCGCAGGTGTCGGCGAGCACCAGGCTCTTGATCGAATCGTTGTGGCGGAGCGCATATTCGATCCCGAGCCAGCCGCCCCAGGAGTGGCCGAGCAGGTGGACCGGCCCCAGGCCCAGCGCCCGGCGGACCGCTTCGACCTCGTCGGCGTAGCGCTCGATGGTCCAGAGCGCCTTGTCCGTCGGCCGCGCGGAGGCGCCGCAGCCGAGCTGATCGAAGGTCACGACGCGCAGGCCGCGCTCCGCCAGGATTGCGTGCGGCGCGCGCAGATAGTCGCAGGGCAGCCCGGGCCCGCCGTTGAGGCACAGCAGCACCTCGTCGCCCGACCCGCACGCATAGGCGACGATCCGGTGGCCGCCGACCTCCAGCCTGACGGTCTCGAACCCCTGCGTGTCCGCCATCCTCTCCTCCCCGTCGAGGGCGCACACCACGTCTGCGCCAGCTGCCTTCTTCCCCCGCCATGCTCGCGTCGGCAAGCGCCATCGTCTCCGACGCGCTCGTCAGCGGTGACCTCGCCTTCAAATCCCCCCGGCGGTCAGATCCCTGCTGTTCCGCAACCGCGACGTATCGAGCAAAGACCTGAGCTTAGAATCGGGGATGACTCTCGGCCTCCGCCAAGGAGCGCTGCTCGGGCAGTAAGGTGATCGCCGCCGCACCGGCCTCGGCGCTCGTGGCCAGAGCGCGGAAGTTCGCGAACAGCTCGCGGCCGACGCCCTCGGCGTAGTGCGACAGATCCGGCTCGGCGGCGGTGCGCCGGGCCCATTCCGCCTCGCCCACCAGCACCTCCAGAGACCCGCTGTGGGCGTCGAGCCGGATCGGATCGCCGTCCCGTAGCTTTGCGAGCGGGCCGCCGGCGGCGGCTTCGGGGGTCAGGTGGATCGCGGCCGGCACCTTGCCGGATGCGCCCGACATGCGCCCGTCGCTGACCAGCGCCACCTTGAAGCCGCGGTCCTGGAGGATGCCGAGCACCGGCGTCAGCTTATGCAGCTCCGGCATGCCGTTGGCCTTCGGGCCCTGGAAACGCACCACGGCGACGAAATCGCGTTCCAGCTCGCCGCGCTTGAACGCCGCCTGGAGCTCGCTCTGGTCCTCGAAGACCAGGGCCGGCGCCTCGACCACACAGCGCTCGGGCTTGACCGCCGAGACCTTGATCACGGCCCGCCCGAGGTTGCCCTCGAGCAGCCGCAGACCGCCGTTCGGGCTGAACGGCTGGTCGAGCGACGCGAGCACGCGCGGATCCAGCGTCGCCCGCGGACCGTCGCGCCAGATCAGACCGTCGCCGTTCAGGACCGGCTCCTGCCGGTACCGCTCGAGGCCGCCGTCGCCGGCGATCGTGCGCGCATCGCCATGCAGGAGCCCCGCATCGAGCAGCTGGCCGATCAGGAACCCCATGCCGCCCGCGGCGTGGAAGCGGTTCACGTCGGCGGGGCCGTTCGGGTAGATCCGGCACAAGAGCGGCACCACCTCGGACAGCTCGGCGAAGTCGTCCCAGGTGATACGGATGCCGGCGGCACCCGCCATGGCCACGAGGTGGATCGTGTGGTTGGTCGAGCCGCCGGTCGCATGCAGGCCGACGATGCCGTTCACGACCGCCCGCTCGTCGACCATCTCGCCGACCGGCGTGTACGCGTTGCCGAGCGCCGTGATCTCGGTGACCCGCCGGGCGGCCGCCCGTGTGAGCGCGTCGCGCAAGGGCGTGTTCGGGTTGACGAACGAGGCGCCGGGCAGATGCAGGCCCATGATCTCCATCAGCATCTGGTTGGAATTCGCTGTGCCATAGAAGGTGCAGGTGCCGGGGCCGTGATAGGAGCTGCTCTCGGCCTCGAGCAGCGCGTCGCGGCCGACCTTGCCCTCGGCGAACAGCTGCCGGATCCTGCTCTTCTCGTCGTTCGGCAGGCCCGAGGTCATCGGTCCGGCCGGGACGAAGATCGCCGGCAGGTGACCGAAGCTGAGCGCCGCCATCACGAGGCCGGGCACGATCTTGTCGCACACGCCGAGATACAGCGCGCCGTCGAACATGTCGTGGGAGAGCGCGATCGCCGTGGCCAGCGCGATCACGTCGCGCGAGAACAGCGACAGCTCCATGCCCGGCTGGCCCTGGGTCACGCCGTCGCACATCGCCGGCACGCCGCCGGCAAACTGGGCGACGCCGCCGGCCTCGCGCACCGCCTCCTTGATCAGCGCCGGAAAACGCTCGAGCGGCTGATGGGCCGAGAGCATGTCGTTGTAGGACGAGACGATCGCGATGTTGGCCTTCGCGGCGCCCTTGAGCGCCCGCTTGTCGTGCCGATCGCAGGCGGCGAAGCCGTGCGCGAGGTTGCTGCAGGACAGCACGGCGCGCTTGGGACCGCGCTCCGCCGCCTGCCGGATGCGCGCGAGATAGACCGCGCGCGTCGTCGCGCTGCGCTCTGCGATCCGTTCGGTGACGGCCGCGATGCGCGGATGAATGGTCATGAGCCTGCTCCTCGAGCCAGGTTGGGGCGTAGGGGGTGGGGCGGCCGCGAGCGAGTCACCTTCAGGCGGCATCCTCGTACCAGGTGCGCCCATCGCGCTCGATCAGGGCGATCGCTGCCGACGGCCCCCAGCTGCCGGCGGGATAGGGCTTGGGGGCCTCGTTCTGCTCGCGCCAGACCTCCAGGATCGGCTCGACCCAGCCCCAGGCCGCCTCGACCTCGTCGCGGCGCATGAACAAGGTCGGATTGCCCTGCACCACGTCCATGAGCAGGCGCTCGTAGGCGTCGGGGTAGCGGATCTTGAAGGCCTCGGCGAAGCTGAGGTTCAAAGGCGCCTCACGCAGCCGCATGCCACCCGGTCCGGGATCCTTGGCGGTCAGGAAGAGTTTGATGCCTTCGTTCGGCTGCAGCCGGACGACCAGCCGGTTGGGCGACAGCGCGCCGGCCTGGTCGCCGAAGATCGAGTGGGGCACCGGCCGGAAATGAATGACGATCTCCGAGGTCCTCGCCGGCAGGCGCTTGCCGGTGCGCAGGTAGAACGGGACCCCGGCCCAGCGCCAGTCCGCGATCTCGGTCTTGAGCACGACGAAGGTCTCGGTCCGGCTGCCGCCGGCGCCGTTGATCTCGTCCAGGTAGCCCCGCGCCAGCGAGCCCTCGACGGCACCGGCACGGTATTGGCCGCGCACCGTCTTGACGTTGACGTCGGACCCCTGGATCGGCTTCAGCGCTCGCAGCACCTTGAGCTTCTCGTCGCGGACCGCGTCGGCCGTGAGCGAGGTCGGGGGCTCCATCGCCACCAGGCACAAGAGCTGGAGCAGGTGGTTCTGCACCATGTCTCTCAGGGCACCGGCTTTGTCGTAGTAGTCGCCGCGGCCCTCGACCCCGAGAGACTCGGCGACGGTGATCTGGACGTGGTCGATCGCGCTCGAGTTCCACAACGGCTCGAACAGCGAGTTGGCGAAGCGGAGCGCCATCAGGTTCTGCACCGTCTCCTTGCCGAGGTAGTGATCGATCCGGAAGATGTGCTCCTCCGGGAAGACGGCGCCGACCTCGTCGTTGATCGCCCGCGCCGAGGCGAGGTCGTGGCCGATCGGCTTCTCGAGCACCACGCGCGCCGTCGGCGTCACCAGCTGCGCTGCTGCGAGGCTGCGGCAGATCGGCCCGAACAGGTCGGGCGCGGTCGCCAGGTAGAAGACCCGTACGCGAGCGTCCGCGCCGGCCAGCCTGGCGGCGAGCGCGGCCCAGTCGTCGATCCCGGTGGCGTCGAGCGCCACATAGTCGAGGCGCGCGAGCAGGCGCTCCAGGGAGACGTCGTCGATGTCGTTGGTCGGCAGGTAGCGGCGCAGGGCGGTCTCGACCTCTCGCACATAGGCACCGCGGTCGATCCGGCTGCGCGCGACGCCGATGATCCGGCTCTCGGGCGGCAGCTGCCGGTCCTGATCACGATAGTACAGGCCCGGCAGCAGCTTGCGCAGGGCGAGGTCCCCGGTGCCGCCGAACACGACGAGATCGAAGGGCTCCACGGGGATGATCCGGGCGGTCATGGCTGGCTCTCCTCACAAGGGGTGGCCGGCATGCGCCCGACCATCCGGTGCTCGGGGCGGGCCCGAACGGGCTCAGCTGGCCAGCCGCGGCCCGGACAACGGCTCGCTGCCGTTCGCGCACCGCCACGCCAGCGCGGCGAAGTCGGCGCCAGCGAGGTCGGCATCCTCGAGCTGCCGGTCGTTGAGCCGGCGCAGCGCGTGCAGCGTCCGCCGGTAGCGGAGCTGAACGTCGAGGCGCGCCCGCGCGTGCCTGGCCCAGGCCGGCGCCCGCCACGGGCCGGGCTTCGGCCCGACAGCGTCGCTGGCTGCGACCAGGCCAAGGACCGACGTTGGGTTGATCAGTTGCGCATTCATGGTCGTAGCTCCTTCCTGCTACAGACGCTCAGATCAGGGATCTGATATGCGTCACTTCTCATCTGGGCCCGCATCCGCGCCCGGCCAAGCGCAATTTGTGCAGTGCAGCATCCCGTTTTTGCAAGATGAGCGGTGATGTCTCGTCACGGCTGACACTGCAGTGCTGCGACGCAGCATGAGCGCGCTTCGATGCGGGGAGATTCCCGGGATCCCACTTGAAGCGGCTCCGGGACTGGCGACCGCAGTGGCGAGGTAACCCTGGTGGTCGGTCGCCGGTAGTGGGTCAATTTGGGCGTCGCGTTCCTATCAATAGGCTTACGTGCCCGCCGCAATTAACGGCGCGCTCGCGCTCGCCCATGGGTTGGCATTGTGGGCAGGTCATGGTTAGTTTCTCGGTCGTGATGTCGCCCCGGAAGAGGGCGGAGAGGGAGGTCACAATCGCCGCCGCCACTGACTCGCTCCTGAGCGACAACGACCGCAAGGAGGCTCTATCACTCGCCTACCTGGCGGTGCTTGCCGCCAAGGCTGGCTACGTGTCGGCGCGATCTAATTTCGACCGCGATAGCATCGACATGCTGATACGGGCCGGGGGTGGCAATTACCCGCAGATCGGCATCCAGGCGAAGGCAACGGCCACGCCGAGGTGGATGGCTGACGGGCTACATTTCCAGCTCGGGCGCAAGAACTACGACGATCTCCGAGCGGTAAGGATGATCCCGGCCGTCCTGACGGTGCTGGAACTGCCGGCGGATGAGGCCGATTGGCTAACATGTTCGCCGGCGGAACTCGTGCTGCGGCGGAGCACATGGTGGCTGTCGCTTAGGGGCTTTCCCGAGATCGAGGGCGACTTTAGAGTGGTGATCCTGCCGCAAGGGCAGCGACTCGATCCGACTTCGCTGGTGGAGCTGATGCAACGCGCGAGGGATGGTGATCTATGAGCGCCATGAGTGCAGCACCAGCCGAAGTGCTAGCGTCCGTCTCGCCGCGGGCGTTGCACGCCTATCTGGGGCAAGGCTGGCACAAGGTGAAGCCACTGGGCGACAGAGGCGACCTCTACAGCCGGGATGGAGCGCCCGACATCGCCGCGCCGGCGTCGGACCACCTCGCCGACTATGTCTTGGCAATAAGCCAGATCGTGGAAATCCTCGGAAGCGTCGAGGGGCGCGATCCGACCTCGGTTCTGCGCGATCTCCTTGTCGCTGATGTCGATCTGGTGCGCGTGCGGGCGGCGCATACGGAAGAAGATGGCTCGGTCTCGGTTGATGATGGAGTCGAGTTGGTGCAGCAGTCGCGCGACCTGCTGCTTGCCGCCGCCTGCTCGGTGACGCGCCCCCAGAGAGCCTATCGTGCGGGCGGCATACGCGAGGCGATGGAGTATCTTGAACAGGTGCGCTTGGGCCAGACGGAGCGGGGCAGCTTTGTCGTCACCATGTTGTCGCCCGTTCCACCCGCGCTCGGAGCGCCAGCGCAGCCCGGACTGTGGGAGGAGTTCGAGGAGCAGCCCTTTGCCCGCAAGGTGACGCGCCGTCTCGTAGCAGCCCTCGAAGCCGTCCAGGACGCCGTGGCCCTTGCCAATCGGGGCGAGGACATCAGCGTTTTCGAGGCGCGGGTTAAGATGGGCGTGAGCGCGAATCTATGCGATGCCATCGCGCGGCTCGCTGAACGAGGCCACAAGCTCGACGTGTCTGTCTCCTGGGCACTCACCCGTCTGACCCCGCGTCCGCGTAGCCGCGTGGAGTTCACGCGGGCCGACGCAAGCGTTCTCGAGGAAGCCGCACGAATGCTGCGCGAGCGCGAGCCGAGGCCCAGCGAGCGCCTTGAGGGATATGTTACGCATCTCGCCCGAGGGCCGGAAGCCGAGCAAGGGCAGGTGACCATTCGTGCTGTTGTCGATGGGAAGATTAGCTCGGTCAGGGCCGAGTTTGGCCCAGAGCTCTACCGGCGCGTCGTGGGAGCACACCTAGGTCGACTTGGCATCACCTTGGAGGGCGATCTGGAGAGGGAGGGACAGCGCTGGCGTCTCATGCGACCGCGCGATTTTGCGGTCGTGCCGGCCGAGGAGCAAGAGCAAGTAACGTGAGAGGAAGCCGCGACACGCCGTGGCGAGTTGACCTAGATCTGGATGCCCGAGCGTGCAGTTTGCGGTTGGCCGCCGCGCGTGAAGTTCTCAAACTGACCCGCTACCCGGTCGCCAACGCGCTTGCATTCTCAAAGCAGAGCGCCTTCTATCCCGCCTCAGGCACACAAAATTGTCGGACCCCCGATGATCCAGAGACCGGTTCCATGGCCGGACAAGGCCAAAGTCGCGGTCGCGATTACCTTCGACATGGATGCCGACAGCCTGGTCCACCTCCAGCATCCGCGCGATTCGATCACCCGGGTCTCGACCATCTCGATGCTGAAATACGGGCCGGAAGTGGCGCTGCCGCGGATCCTGGAGAGCTACCGCCGCTTCGGCCTGAAGCAGACCTTCTTCGTGCCCGCCTGGTGCATCGAGCACTATCCCGACGGCGGTCGAGGCGATGGTCAGGGACGACCACGAGGTCGGCTTCCACGGCTACATCCACGAGGCGCCGAACGCGCTCTCGCGCGACGAGGAGCACTACTGGATGCAGCGCTCGGTCGCGGTGATCGAGGAGCGCACCGGCCAGGCGGCCGCGCGGCAACCGCTCGCCGCTCTACAACTTCTCGATCCACACGGCCGAGCTCCTGGCCGAGGAAGGCTTTCTCTACGACTCCTCGCTGATGGGCGACGATGTCCCCTACCTGCTCAGCACGCCGCGGGGTGAGCTGGTCGAGCTGCCGGTCAGCTGGGCGACCGACGACTGGCCGCCCTACGTGCACTCGATCGACCTCGACTACATGTTCCAGATCCTGCCGCCGGACCGCGCCATGGAGGTCTTCATGGCCGAGTTCGAGGCGGCGCGCGCGACCGGCGGCGCGCTCTGGATCGGCGTCTGGCATCCGTTCGTCAGCGGCCGGCTGTCGCGCTGGCTGCGGATCGAGAAGATGATCGAGCAGATGCTCGCAACCGGCGAGGTCTGGTTCGCGCGGCTGGAGGACATCGCACGCCACGTGCTGAGCCTGCGCGAGCAGGGCCACTACGACATCCGGGTCGACCGGCTGCCCTACTACGACCAGCCGCAGATCCCGGAGCCGCCGCCCTCGTCGATGGTGCGTGCCACCGACTGACGTGACCGCCGGAAGGACGGATCAACCTCCCGTTCCCTTGCCAAGACTGCCGACATTGCGTCTTCTATGAGCCGGGAGAGGGGCGCCATGCGCGCCCGGCGAGCGGGACGCGAGCATGCACACCTACGAGCAGGGTCGTCTCGACCTGCCTTTCGTCGGTCATTGCACCTTCGGCAAGAGGCCGCCCTGCCTCGACTGGCACAGCCTGGACGCCGATGTCGCCGTGCTCGGCGTGCCGTTCGACATGGGCACGCAGTACCGCTCCGGCGCGCGCTTCGGCCCCCGCGCGATCCGCGAGGCCTCGACCCTGTTCTCGTTCGGCCACGGCGGCGCCTACGATCACGAGGACGACGCGGTCTACCTGCCGATGGACCAGGTCCGGATCGTCGACGTCGGCGATGCCGACATCATCCACACCGATACCGCCGCGAGCCACCGCAATGCCGAGGCGGCCGTGCGCCAGATCCTGGCCCGCGGCGCCATGCCGCTCGTGCTCGGCGGCGACCATGCCGTCAACATCCCCTGCATCCGCGCCTTCGCCGACCAGCCGCCGATCCACCTCGTCCAGATCGACGCCCATCTCGATTTCGTCGACGTCCGCCACGGCGTGCGCGAGGGCCACGGCAACCCGATGCGGCGCGCGGCCGAGCAGGCGCACGTCACCGGCCTGACCCAGCTCGGTATCCGCAACGTCTCGTCGACCGCGCGCGAAGGCTACGAGGACGCGCGCCGGCGCGGCTCTACGATCCGCTCGGTGCGGCAGGTCCGCAAGCTCGGCACCGAGGGCGTGCTGGAGCTGATCCCGGCCGGCGTCCGCTACTACGTCACGATCGACATCGACGCCTTCGACCCCTCGATCGCCCCCGGTACCGGCACGCCGAGCCACGGCGGTTTTCTCTACTGGGAGATCATCGAGTTGCTGCAGGGCCTGGTGAGGCGGGGCGAGGTGGTCGGGATCGACCTCGTCGAGGTGGCGCCCGCCTACGATCCGGCCGGGATCACCGCGATCCTCGCGGCCCAGATCTTGCTGAACTTTCTCGGCTTCATCTTTCACCAGCGGCAATCAACGGGAGGGAGGGAATCATGCTGACCATGCTGAAACGGCTCGCGGTCGCCTCGTTGCTGGCAACGGCTGTGGCCTGGGCGGGGGCGGCGCCGCGCGACGCGCAGGCCGCCGTCGGCGATCCGGACACCGTGACCTGCGCCTACCCGGTCTGGGTCGGTTTCGGGCCGGTCCATCTCGCCAACGTGCTCGGCTTCTTCAAGGACGAAGGCATCACGGTCGAGGAGACCCTCGACGACGACATGCCCAATGCGCTCGCAGCCATGGAGCGGGGCGACATCGACTGCTACCTGCGCACGGTCGGCGAATATCAGGGCCTCGGCCGGCGCAAGGACACCCAGGGAAAAATCATCGGCACGATCGACCTCTCGACCGGCGGCGACGGCTGGGCGGCCGACAAGTCGATCAAGTCGGTCTGCGACCTCAAGGGCAAGACCATCGCGGTCGAGCCCAACCTGCCCGCCCGCCTCTTGATGCAGGAGGCGCTCAAGCGCGAATGCAACCTCTCGATCAGCGACACCAACCTCACCGACATCGCGGCGGCCGATGCGGTCGGCGTCTTCTCCAGCCCCGACGTCGCCGCGGTCGGCACCTACGAGCCGGTGCTGAGCCTCGTGGTCTCGACCCATCAGGACCGCGGCGCCCACATCATCGCCTCGTCGAAGGACTACGAGGACCTGATCCTCGACATCATCATGGCGCACACCGACGAGCTCGCCGCCCATCCCGACAAATACGTCAAGTTCCTGCGCGGGATCTATCGGGCGGTCGACTATTTCTACGCCAACCAGGAAGAATCGATCCCGATCATCGCCAGCTTCTTCTCGATCACGCCCGAGGAGTTCAAGCAGACGCTGCCCAACTTCCGCTATACGCCGTACGAGGAGGCGGTCAAGTTCATCGGTACCGCCGAGGCGCCGGGCCGGGTCTACGAGATCTTCCGGGACGCAATGGCGCTCAACCTCGAGTTCGGCTCGTCCGACGTCGAGCTGTTTCCGGAAGACCACATCACGCCCGAGATCATCGCGCAGGTGAAGAAGGACTGGCAGTGAAGCACGCCCTAGCCGGCGATCCTTAAGATGCGGGCGGTGGACGCAGCCCTTCGCGACCGGGCGGCGGCCGAGGACCGGGGCGGGACGGCAGCCGCCGCCCCGGCGCCGCGCCAGGACAGCCCCTGGCGCGACCTGTTCCGCTTTCGCGCCCGCACCCGGCCCGACATCGAGCTCTGGGTCGGGATCGGGGCGTTCGCGGTCGTGCTCGGCGCCTGGCTGGTGGCGACCGAGGGCGGGCTCGTCAAGGCCCAGTTCCTGCCGTCGCCGCTCGCGGTGACAGAGGCCTGGTGGCGGCTGTTCCAGAACGACTATCTGTCCGACATCGGCATCAGCATCGCCCGGGTCTGGATCGCGTTCGGGGCCTCGGCCGCGCTCGCGATCCCGCTCGGCGTGCTGATGAGCAGCTATCGCGCGGTCGGCGCGTCATCCGAGCCCTTGATCGACTTCGTCCGTTACCTGCCGGTGCCGGCCCTGGTGCCGCTGACGCTGATCTGGCTCGGCATCGGCGAGGGCTCGAAGATCGCGCTCTTGTGGATCGGCACCTTCTTCCAGCTGGTCCTGTTGGTCGCCGACGACGCCAGGCGCGTCCCCAAGGAGTTCGTCGAGACCGGGCGCACACTCGGCGCCGGCGACTGGGCGCTGATGAAGGACGTCCTGTTCCGCGCCATGCTGCCGAACATGGTCGACAGCCTGCGGATCACGCTCGGCTGGTGCTGGACCTACCTGCTGATCGCCGAGATCGTGGCCTCGAACTCGGGCATCGGCTACGAGCTCTGGACCGCGCGCCGCTACGGCAAGACGCCCGAAGTGTTCGCCGGCATCCTGACCATCGGCATCATCGGCCTGGCCTCCGACCAGCTGATCCGCATCGGCCACCGCCGCGCCTTTCGTTATCTGGCGTGAGCGTCATGTCGAGCGAGGACGGCTTCATCGAGTTTCAGTCGGTCACCAAGCGCTTCACCGACCAGCGCGGGACGCCGATCGACGTGATCGAGCCGCTCTCGCTGACGGTCGCCCGGGGCGAGTTCGTGGTCTTCGTAGGGCCGTCGGGCTGCGGCAAGACCACGGTCATGCGCATGGTCGGCGGCCTCGAGACCCCGAGTGCCGGTGCGATCACGCTCCAGGGCCAGAGGATCACCGGGCCGAGCCGCGAGAAGGGCATGGTGTTCCAGTCCTATTCCTCGTTTCCCTGGCTCACGGTGCTGGGCAACATCCGCTTCGGCCTCAAATACCGCCGCGACGTTCCGGCCGCCGAGAAGGACCGGATCGCCCGCCACTATCTCGAGCTGGTCAAGCTCACGCCGTTCGCCGACTTTTACGTCAACCGGATCTCCGGCGGCATGCGCCAGCGCGTGGCGATCGCGCGCACGCTCGCGGCTGACCCCTTGGTCCTGTTGATGGACGAGCCCTTCGGCGCGCTCGACGCCTTGACCCGCGAGCGCCTGCAGCTGCAGCTGCTCGAGCTCCAGAAGGCCGAGCGCAAGACGGTGGTCTTCGTCACCCACGACGTCGACGAGGCGGTTTTTCTCGCGGACCGGGTGATCGTGTTCTCGGCCCGGCCGGCGCACGTGCTGCGCGATCTGCGGGTCGGCGCTTTGCTGCCGGCCGAGCGCACGCTCGACCTTCAGGAGAGCCCCACCTTCCGGCAGCTCCGCCAGGAGGTGCTGGCGCTGATCCGGGACGAGGAGGAGCGCACCGAGGCGGCCGAGCTGGCCGCGGCCTCCTGAGATGGGAGCGTTCGACTTCACCGGCCGGCGGGTTCTGGTGACCGGGGCCAGCCACGGCATCGGCTTCGCGGTGGCGCGCGCCTTCGCCGGCGCCGGCGCCGAGCTCGCGATCCTCTCGAGCACCGCCGACATCCAGGACGCGGGAGCACGGATCGGCGACGAGTGCGGGCGCACGGTGCAAGCTCTGCAGGCGGACATCACCGAGCGCGAAGCGGTCAGGCGCACGGTCGGCGCGCTCGGCAGCCTCGATGTGCTGGTCAACAATGCCGGGCTCGAGCTGATCACGCCGCTCCTCGAGCCGGGCGACGAGGTGGAGAAAACCTTCGTCCGGATCATCGAGATCAATGTGATCGGCACCTATTACGTGACCCGCGAGGCCGTGCCGCTGATGGGGGAGGGCGGCAGCATCGTTCTGACCTCGTCGGTCTGGGGCAAGTCTGGTGCTGCCGATTTCTCCGCCTACGTCACTTCCAAGCACGCCAACATCGGTTTTATGCGCACGCTCGCCAAAGAGCTCGGCCCCAAGGGCATACGGGTCAACGCCGTCTGCCCCGGCTGGGTCAGGACCCGCGCGGCGCTCCGCTCGCTGACCGAGGTCGCGGCGCGCGCCGGGGTCAGCGAGGACGCGATGCTCGAGGACATCCTCTCGGCGCAGGCGCTGCCCGGCCTGATGGCGCCCGACGACGTGGCGGGTCTCTATCTGTTCCTGGCCTCGGACCATGCGGCGAGCGTCACCGGGCAGGCCTACAGCGTCGATCGCGGCGAGGTGATGGCATGACGCGGGCGCTGGACGGCAGGCGCGCGCTGGTCACGGGCGGTGCCAGCGGGATCGGTCGCGCGATCGCGCTGGCCTTCGCGGCCGAGGGCGCCGTGGTCGCGATCGCCGACCTTGCGCCCGCCGAGGATAGCTTGTTCGCGGTGCGGGCCGATGTCGCCGACGAGGGGCAGGTGCTCGCTTTGTTCCGGACCGTCGAGGAACGCCTGGGCGGCCTCGACATCCTGGTCAACAACGCCGGCATCCTGATCGAAAAGCCGCTGCTCGAGACCACGGCCGAAGACTTCGACCGGCTGATCGGGGTCAACCTGCGCGGCGCTTTCCTGGTCGGCCGCGAGGCGCTGCGCCTGATGACCCGGCAAGGCGGCGGGCGCATCATCAACGTCGCGTCCGAGCTCGCCTACCTCGGCCGCGCCAACTGTTCCCTCTACTGCGCCTCCAAGGGCGGCATCCTCGCGATGACGCGCTCCTGGGCGCGCGAGTTCGCGCCGGACATCCTGGTCAACGCGATCGCCCCCGGCCCGACCGACACCGCCATGCTGGGCCCCGGCTCGACCGCACCCGAGACGCTTGCCAAAGAGACAGAAATCCCGCTCGGTCGGATCGGTCGGCCCGAGGAGATCGCGGCCGCTGCCGTCTTCCTCGCCGGCCCCGGCGCGACCTTCATGACCGGCCAGTGCATCAGCCCGAACGGCGGTGCTGCGATGTTCTGATCTGCGCCGCCGCCCTCGGGGATGGCCAATCGAGGACCGGCGATCGGCATCATCATTGGATGTTTGACTTGAGCGGCCCGCAGATGGAACCTCGCGCGGTCCGCGTTGGGAGCGATGGGGCAATGGCGGCGATCGAGACGGGCCGCGGCACGGAGCCGCTCCTGACGACGAGCAGACTGACGAAATCCTTCCGCAGCCTGGTCGCTCTCAAGAATCACGAGATCAGCGTCCGCACCGGCGAGATCGTCGGCGTCATCGGCCCGAACGGCTCCGGCAAGAGCACGTTCTTCAACGTCGTCAGCGGCTTTCTGCGCGCCGACACCGGCGCCATCCGGTTCGACGGCAGGCCGATCGAGCGGCTGTCCGCCGCCGAGATCGTCCGGCTCGGCATCGCGCGCACGTTCCAGGGGACGCGGCTCTTCCAGCGCCTGAGCGTGGCCGAGAACCTGCGCGCGGCCGCGCAGCTGCGGCATCATTCCTCGATGCTCGACGCCATCCTCGGCACACCGCATCTTCGACGGATGGAGAAGGACGTCGAGGCGATCACGGCCGAGCTCCTCGACCTGACCGGCCTCGCCGATCGCGCCGATCACCGGGCGAGCGATCTCCCCTATGGCGACCAACGGCGCTTAGAGCTCGCGCGCGCGCTCGCCACCCGCCCCCGGCTGTTGATGCTCGACGAGCCGGCGGCCGGGATGGACGCCGCCGCAACGCGCGCGCTGCTCGCGCTGATCGACGAGGTTCGCTCTCGCTACCGCCTCGCCGTAATCGTCGTCGAGCATGACATGGAGCTGATCATGAACCTCTGCGAGCGCATCCAGGTGCTCGCGCACGGCGAGCGTATCTTCGAGGGCAGCCCTGCCGAGGTGCAGAGCCATCCGCGCGTTCGGGAGGTCTATCTTGGCCAGGCCTGAGGCCCTGGCCGACGCGCCGCGGCGCGCGGCGGGCGGCCGGCCGCTGCTCGCGATCGACGCGCTCGAGGTCAACTACGGCTCGGTCGCCGCCGCCAAAGGCATCGACCTAGTCGTCGGCGAAGGCGAGGTCGTTGCTTTGCTCGGCGCCAATGGTGCCGGCAAGAGCACGACGCTGCGCGCGATATCGGGGTTGATCCGGCCACGGAGCGGGACGATCCGGTTCGCCGGCGAGCGCATCGACCGGCTGCCGCCGGCCCGGATCGTCAGGCTCGGGATCGCCCATTGCCCGGAAGGCAGGCGGGTTTTCGGTGGCTTGACCGTTGCCGAGAACCTGAGGCTCGGCGCCGCCGCCCGCGCCGATCGCGCCTCGCTGCCCGCCGACCGGGAGCGCATGTACGATCTCTTCCCGATCCTGCGTGAACGGATGCATCAGCCGGCCGGGACGCTGTCCGGCGGCGAGCAGCAGATGCTGGCGCTGGCGCGCGCGATGATGGCGCGGCCGACGCTCCTGCTCCTCGACGAGCCCTCGCTCGGCATCGCGCCGATCGTCGTCCAGGCGATCTTCCGCACGCTCGCTGAGCTCAAGGCAGCCGGCGTCGCGATGCTCCTGGTCGAGCAGAACATGTCGCTCGCCCTCGATCTCGCGGACCGGGCCTATGTGCTGACGACCGGCGCGGTCAGCATTTCCGGCCGAGCGGCAGAGTTGAAGGCGAACTACGAGGCGGTCGCCGCCGCCTATCTCGGCGCCCGGCAATGAGCCTCGATCTCTACATCGCCCAGCAGACCATCAACGCCGTCGCACTCGGCAGCCTCTACGCGCTGGTCGCGATCGGGCTCTCGATGGTCTTCGGCATCCTGCGGATGACCAATTTCGCGCACGGCGACATGATGATGGTCGGCGCCTTCGCCGCGCTCGGCATCGGCGCGCTCGGCGCGCCGTTCTGGATCGCCGCGCTTGGCGGCGTCGCGGTCGGCGCGCTCGCCGGCGTCATCGTCGAGCGGACCGCCTACCGGCCGGTCAGGGGCGCCCCCGACGTGACGCTGCTTTTGACCAGCCTCGCGGTCACCTACATCCTGGAGAACTTCGGCATCCTGGCGTTCACGAGCTCGCCCCGGAATTTCCCGCTTCCGGACTGGATGAACAGCGCGATCCAGTTTTATGATGGCCAGATCACCTTCACGGAGATCAACGTCGTCACCGTCGTGCTCACCTGCGCAGCCCTCGCGTTTCTCGGCTGGTTCGTGACCCGGACCGATGCCGGCCTCGGCATGCGGGCGGCGGCGGAAGACCTCGGCGCCGCTCAGCTCGTCGGCCTCGACGTCAACCGGCTGATCGTCATCGCCTTCGCGATCGCCTCCGGCTTTGCCGGCCTCGCCGGCGTGCTCTGGGCGGCGCAGGCCGGGATCGTCGAGCCCCATATGGGTTTCGCGCCGCTGCTCAAGGCCTTCGTCGCGGCGATCATCGGCGGCTTCGGCTCGATCGCCGGGGCGGTTCTGGGCGGTTTCGTGCTCGGCGGGCTCGAAGTCTTCATCGTGGCCTTCCTGCCGTCCTTCGTCTCGCCCTACCGCGATGCCATCGTCTTCGCGCTGCTGATCGCCTTCCTCCTGTTCAGGCCGAACGGCCTGCTCAACCGCACGCAGGAGGTCAAGCTTTGACGCGCGCGGCGGCTGCCGCCTGGGCGATCCTCGGGCTCGCGCTGATCGCGCTCGCGACCTGGGCGGCGCCCCAGGTCCTCAACGACTACTACGTGCGCGTGATCATCGTGATCTGCATCAACGCTGTCCTCGTGTCGTCGCTCAGCATCGCCAACGGCTTCACCGGCGTCTTCTCGCTCGGCCACGTCGGCTTCGTCGCCGTCGGCGCCTATGCCTCGGGCATCCTGTCGCTGCCGGCCGCGGCCAAGCATGCCTATTTGCCGGACCTGCCGCACTGGCTGGCGTCGATCACGCTCTCGTTCCTGCCGGCGACCGTGGTTGCCGGCCTCATCTGCGTCGTCCTGGCGTTTCTGGTCGGTGCGCCGCTGATGCGTCTTTCCGGCTACTTCGTCGCGGTCGCGACGCTCGGCTTCCTGATCATCGTCAACGTGGTCCTGATCAACGCCGTCGACTTCACCCGCGGCGCCCGCACCTTCACCGGCGTGCCGATCGAGACGACGCTCGCCTGGGCGGTCGGCTGGCTCGCGGTGACGCTGGTCGTCCTCGCCCGCATCGTCTATTCGCCGGCCGGCCGGCGCTACCTCTCGGTCCGCGAGGATACGGTCGCCGCCCAGGCGGTCGGGATCTCGGTGCTCAGGACCCGGCTCTCGGGGTTCATGCTCGGCGCCTTCTTCGCCGGCGTCGGCGGCTCGCTCTACGGCCACTATCTCGGCTCGTTCTCGCCGGCGAGCTTCTATCTGGCCTATACCTTCACGCTGATCAGCATGCTGGTGATCGGCGGCATGCAGAGCCTGACCGGAGCCGTGGTCGGCGTCGTCGTCGTCAGCCTGCTCAGCGAGGTCCTGCGCAACCTCGAGCGCGGCATCCATCTCGGCTCGCTCGCCGTGCCGCCGCTCTATGGCGCGGCGCAGATCGTCCTCGGTATCATCTTCATCCTGGTCATGATCTTTCGTCCGAGCGGGATCATGGGCGATCGCGAGCTGGCGCTCGGACCCTTTGCAGCGCGTTCAAACAGGGAGAGGAGCAAACCATGAAGTTCTCGAAATCGGGTCAGGCGGGACTGGTCCTGGCAGCCGGTCTCGTTGCCGCGACCGGCGCTTTTGCGCAGGACACGATCAAGATCGGCGCGCCCTTCAACGTCACCGGCGCGCTGTCGTCGCTCGATGCGCCGGCGCTGAACGGCGCCAAGCTGAAGCTGAAGGAGATCAACGACGCCGGCGGCGTCGACGGCAAGCAGCTCGAGCTCGTGGTCTACGACACCAAGACCGACCCGACCGTGATCGCCGCCACGGCGAGCCAGTTGATCAACCAGGACCAGGTGCCGGTCGCGATGGGCTTCACCGATTCCGACTTCGGTGCTGGCGGCGGGGCCGATCTTCCAGCAGGCGGGCATTCCGTTCGTGACCCCCGGCGCCACCTCGCCGAAATTGCCCGACCAGATCGGCGACATGATCTTCCTCGCCTGCTTCGGCGACAATGTGCAGGCGGCCGCCGGCGCCGATTTCGTCAAGAGCAAGCTCGACGGCAGCAACGTGTACCTGCTGCGCGACAACTCGAGCGAATATACGACGCTGCTTGCAAAGTATTTCGACGAGGCCTTCACCCACGACGGCGGCAAGATCATCGGCCGCGACGACTACAAGAGCGGCGACAACTCGTTCACGGCGCAGATCACCAAGCTGAAGGCGATGGCCGCGAAGCCGGACGTCGTCTACGTCTCGGCGATGCCCGACGACATCGGGCTGGTCGTCAAGCAGATGCGGCAGGCCGGCGTCATGCAGCCGATCGTCGGCGGCGACGGCTACGATACGCCGCTGCTGATCAGCGTCGGCGGCGAGGCGTCGAATGACGTCTACTACTCGACCCATGCCTACATGGCCCCGGATTCGACGCCCGCGGTCCAGAAGTTCTATGCCGACTACAAGGCCGCCTACGGCACCGATCCGGAGAACGCCTTCGCGGCGCTCGGCTACGACACCGTCGGCCTGATCGCCGATGCGATCAAACGCGCCGGCTCCGAAGACCCGAAGGCCATTCGCGACGCGATCGCCGCGACCAGCGGCTATCCCGGCGTCACCGGCACGATCTCCTACCCGAAGGACGTCCGGGTTCCGTCCAAGACCGTGGCCATGATCGGCGTCAAGGACGAAAAGCTGTTTCTCGCCGAAGGCGTCGATCCGACCTACATCCCAGCACCTTGAGAACCGAAGCGGGGCCCGGCGCGCTGCCCGCCGGCCCCGCCGAGCCTTGGGGGGTGACACTTGTGATCAATCGCGACGAGCAGGCAACCAGGCTCAGGGCCAAGCTCGAAGAGCACGGGACCGAATATCTGCGCTTCGAGCTGCCCGACATGCACGGGCTCTCGCGCTCGAAGACCGTGCCGCTCGACAAAGTCGACTCCTATGCGCGCCGGGGCCTGAACTTCTACGGCGGCATCCAAGGCCTCGACACGGCCTCGAATGTCGTGCCCGCGAGCGGACTGCATACCCAGCGCAACTATGCCGACCAGGTGCTGTTCCCGGACCCGGAGTCCTTTCGCGCGATCCCCTGGCTCGAGAACACCGCGAGCGTCGTCTGCCTCGGCTACGAATACGACGGCACGCCGCAACGCTCGGCGCCGCGCTGGGTGCTCTCCGAGCTGGTCCGGCAAGCCAACGAGCTCGGCTATGACGTCGTGATCGGCCACGAATACGAATATTACCTGCTGTCGGCGGCAACCAAGAAGCGGCTGTACGAGGGCATCCACATCTTCCATACGGTCCGCAACCAGTATGTGCCGTTCCTCGATCAGCTGGTGCCGACGCTGCGCGCCTACGGGATCGACGTCATCACCCACAACTGCGAATATGCCGGCTCGCAATACGAGACGGTCTATGGTCCGGGGGTCAATCTCGCCGGCGCCGACAAGGCTTTTGCCTTCAAGAACGGCATGAAGGAGCTGGCGCACCGCAACGGCTACATCGCAAGCTTCATGGCCAAGCCGTTCGCCGGCCTGTCGGGCAGCGGCTGCCACCTGCACATCTCTCTCGCCGACCGCAAGACCGGCGCGAACGCCTTCTACGATCCTTCGGCGGAAGGCACGCTCTCGGCGCTCGCGGCGTCCTTCGCCGAGGGCATGCTCGCGCACGCCCAGGCCATGATGCCGCTCATCAACCCGACGCCGAACTGCTATCACCGCGTCAAGCCCTATACCTTCGCGCCCTCGAACGTCAGCTGGGGCGTGCAGGACCGCTCGGCGCTGGTCCGCGTCAAGGCGACCGGCGACGACACGACCCACCTCGAGATGCGCGCCGGCTCGGCGGCCAGCAATCCCTATCTGCTGGCGGCGGCGGCGCTTGCGGCCGGGCTGCTCGGCGTCAAGGCGAACGCCAAGCTCAGGACGCAGGCGCGCGACACGACGAGCGAGGACAATCCGGCCCTGCCCAAGTTCCCGCAGACGCTGGATGCGGCCCTCGACGCGCTCGAGGCCGATCGGGAGATGCGCGCAATCCTCGGCGAGCCCTTCGTCGAGGTGTTCCTCGCCGTCAAGCGCTTCGAGCTGGCCCGCTTCCATGCGCATGTGACCGATTGGGAAGTGAATGAATATCTCGAGCTCTACTGAGGGCGCCCTTGGCAACGTCGACTGTGTGAGCTCCGAGCCCGTCCTTCCATAGATCGAGCACCGGGCTGCGCTCATGCCCACCCTTGTCCCCCCTTCTGGACGGGTCGTCCGCGCGATGCTAGCGTCGCCGGACGCGCTTCGGGCAGTCTCCCAGGCACGGGAACGGTGACGAGGATGACGGTGACAGACGCGTCCGCCACCGCGGGGATCGAGCTGCGCGGCGTGGTCAAGCGCTACGGCGGCACCGTCGCGCTCAGCGATCTCGATCTGGCGATCGAGGACGGCGAGTTCTTCTGCCTGCTCGGCCCGTCCGGGTGCGGCAAGACGACGACGCTGAACCTGATCGGCGGCTTCGTCGCCCCGAGCGAGGGCACGATCTGGCTGCGCGGCCGGCAGATCGACCGGCTGCCGCCGCACAAGCGTCCCGTCAACACGGTCTTCCAGTCCTACGCGCTGTTCCCGCACATGAGCGTGCGCGACAACATCGGCTTCGGGCTGCGCATGGACAAGGTCGTCAAGGCCGAGGCGCGCCGGCGGGTGGACGAGGCGCTGGCCCTGGTCGGGCTCGAGGCGTTCGGCGAGCGCTCGCCGGCGCAGCTCTCCGGCGGCCAGCGGCAGCGCGTGGCCGTGGCGCGCGCGCTCGTCAAGCGGCCGGCCGTGCTGCTGCTCGACGAGCCGCTGGGCGCGCTCGACCTGAAGCTGCGCCAGCGCCTCCAGGTCGAGCTGGCGCAGATCCACCGTGAGGTCGGGACCACCTTCGTCTACGTCACCCACGACCAGGAGGAGGCGATGTCGCTGGCCGACCGCATCGCCGTCCTCAACGAGGGCCGCCTGGAACAGCTCGGCACACCGCCCGAGATCTACCGCCAGCCGGCCTCGCGCTTCGTCGCCGACTTCATCGGCCATGCGAACTTCCTCGACGTCACGGTCGAGCGCGACGTCGCCGTGCTCCCCGACGGCACGCGCGTGCCCTGCGCCGGTGGCCGTCCGGACGGCGCGGCGACGCTGATGCTGCGCCCCGAGGCGCTGCGGCTCGCCGACCCGACGGCGCCGCCGGCTGGTGCTGTGCTCGGCCGTGCGCTCCAGTCGTCGTTCCTCGGCAA
This sequence comes from uncultured Alphaproteobacteria bacterium, assembly GCA_963757395.1. Taxonomy (GTDB): domain Bacteria; phylum Pseudomonadota; class Alphaproteobacteria; order Geminicoccales; family Geminicoccaceae; genus DATAOG01. Next base: position 16,385 of record CAVWRK010000009.1, on the reverse strand, counting down.
TCACGAGCGGGTCACCGTCGCCTGCGGTGGCTTCGACGCCCAGCTCGTGATCGCGCTGCAGGGGCAGGACGCGGCGGCCCTGCCGAAGCCGGACGCCGAGGTCGCCGTCTGCTGGGACGCGACCGAAGGGCTCCTGCTGGAGCCGGCCGGCGAAGAGCGATCAGGGCGGCGGCACGGGACCAGCGCGCCCGAGCGGGCTTCTCGGGCAACGCTCGCCACGCAGGCGGCCCAATGAGCGTCCCGGTGCCCGACGGCCGCCTCGAAGCGACGCGCTCAGGGCGGCTCCGGGCCGCGGCCGCGTCCTATGCCGGCTTCCTGCCGGCGGTGCTCCTGCTCGGCGGCTTCTTCTTCGTCCCGCTCGGCATCATCCTCTGCTACAGCTTCTGGCAGGTGATCGACTACAACGTCGTGCACAACTGGACGCTGGGCAACTATCGGTACTTCTTCAGCGTCTCGACCTACATCCGGACCACGTGGGCGACGGTCTGGGTCTCGATCGTCGCGACCGCCGTCACCATCGCGCTCGCGTTCCCGTTCGCCTATTGGCTGTCGCGCTACGTGCCGCGCCGCCTGCGGCCCTTCCTGCTCGTGCTGGTGGTCGTCCCGTTCTGGACCAGCTATCTGCTGCGCGTCTACTCGTGGCTGACAATTCTCGGCGAGAAGGGGCTGCTCAACCGCTTCCTGCTCTGGACCGGGCTCACGGATCACCCGATCGGCCTGTTCGTCTACGACCGGCCGGCGGTGATCCTGGTGCTCGTCTACCTCTACTTCCCATTCGCGGCGCTGACCCTCTACTCGTCGATCGAGCGCTTCGACTGGGACCAGCTGCGGGCGGCGATGGACCTCGGCGCCCCGCCGCTGACCGCGATCCGCCGGATCCTGGTCCCGCAGGTGCGGCCCGGGATCGTGACCGCGGTGATCTTCGTCTTCATCCCGATCCTCGGCGAATACCTGACGCCGCAGATCGTCGGCGGCACCGGCGGCGTGATGATCGGCAACCTGGTCGTCAACTTCTTCCAGGCGGCCCAGTACACGCGCGGCGCCGCGGTCTCGCTGCTGATCGCGGCGTTCATCCTGCTGCTGCTGGCCATCTTCCGCCGCTCGCTGTCGGCGCCGGAGGCCTATGGCGCGTGACCTCGAGCTCGTGTCGCCGGGCGCGCGCGCGGCGCGGGTCGCGCTCGGGCTGTACGGCGCCCTGATCTACGTCTTCCTGTTCGGGCCGATCGTGCTGCTCGTGCTGTTCAGCTTCAACGCCAACCGCTACGCCACGTTCCCGATCACCGCCTGGACGCTCGAGTGGTACCGCACGGCGCTCGGCGACTACCAGATCCACGACGCGCTCGCGACCACGCTGCGCGTGGCTGTCGAGGTGACGGCGATCAGCACCCTGGCTGGGACGGCCGCCGCTTTCCCGCTGGTGCGCTCGCGCCTCCCGTTCCGCAACGGGATCCGGATCGCCTTCGTGCTCCCGATCATGATCCCGGGCCTCTTGATCGGCGTCAGCCTGCTGGTCCTCTTCACCAGCACGCTGCACATGCAGCTGTCGCCGCAGACCGCGGTCATCGGCCAGAGCGTCTACACGACGCCGTTCGTGATCCTCTTGGTCGCGGCCAGGCTGCAGGCGTTCGACCGCGAGCTCGAGCGGGCCGCGAGCGATCTCGGCGCCAACGCGTTCGCCCGCCTGCGCTTCATCGTCCTGCCGCTGCTGCTGCCGGCGATCGTTGCCGGCGCGCTGTTCGCGTTCACGCTCTCGCTCGACGAGTTCATCATCACCTACTTCCTGCTCGGCGGGCATGACACGCTGCCGATCTACATCTACACGCAGGTCAAGTTCGGGATCACGCCCGAGGTCAACGCGGTCGCGACGATGCTGCTCGGCGCCTCGCTCGCGATCCTGGCGCTCGCCTTCGCGCTGCCGCAGCTGCTCCGCCTCGGGCAGCGGGCCGTGCGCCTCGGGCGCTGACGGTCGGAAGTGCTACGCGGACGCCGCGAGGAACATCGCGGTCAGGAGCTGCATGTCGACCCGCGCCTGCTCCGGCGGCGTCTTGCACAGGGCCCCGTGCCGGACGCAGTCGTGGAAGTGCACGAGCTCCTCACGAAACGGCTCGCGATGCGACGCGAAGACGCGCACCACCCGGTCGAGCCCGTCCGCCTCGCTGCGCTCGTAGCGGGTCGGCGTCTGCTTCAGCCAGGGCGACGGGAACACGAGCTGGCGCACCGAGTCCGCGAAGTAGAGCGAAACCGTCTCGACGTACTCGCGGACCTCGAGCAGCTGGATCCAGGCGCTGTCCCAGCGCGCGCCGCTCGCGAGCGCCACCGAGCCCGTGATCGCACGCCCGCCGGCCCACCAGGCGGCGTTCGCGACCCGGCCCGGCAGCGGCTCGCCGAGCCGCTCCAAGAGACCGTGCACGGCGTTGATGTCGTGCCCCATGCTGCCGAGATACGCTTCGGAGAAGGCGAACGCGGCCGCGGGCGAGCCGTCGCCGACCGCCTGCTCGACCTGCTCCGACTTGGCCCGCCTGGTCGCTTCGATCACCGCCCTTGGCACGTCGGCGCCCTTGACGATGTCGCCTTCGGCGAAGAACGGCACCCACTCGGCGTCGTGGCAATGCACGCGCAGGTAGCGCAGCGACCCCGCGTCGGCCGGCAGCTCGGCCAGCATGCGCTCGAAGGCGGGGTCGTGGCGCTTCATGAAGCCGACCTGCACGACCCGTCCCGTGCGATCGCGGGCGTCGATGATCCGGTCGGCGTCGGCGAGCGAGATGCAGAGCGGCTTCTCGACGAACACGTGCAGCCCGGCGTCGAGGGCTGCGAGCACGACGGGGGCGTGGGTCGCGTGCGGCGAGGCGATCAGCACGGCATCCAGGCCGCCCGCATCCAACAGGCCGCGGTAGTCGGCGTGCACGCCCGCGACGCCGTAGCGCGCGGCGAGCGCCTCGCGGACGACGCGGCTCGGGTCGGCGACGGCCGCCAGCTCGAATCGGTCCCGCAGTTCGGAGAGGTAGGGCAGGTGCATCGCCTGGGCGACCATCCCGCAGCCCACGACGCCGATCCGGATGCGCCCGTCCTCGCTCACCCCGCCCGCCTCTGCTCGCTGCGACCAGTCCGCAATCTAGAGCGCTGCCCGGGCGGATGGAAGGTAGCCGACGTGGGCAAGGCAGCAGGCGTGTTGAGCGGGGGGTGACAGCGTCGAGCATGCGGCCAACAGCCCGTCAGCTCCAACAACTACAAGTGGTAAATCCTGAATCGATGCCACCAGATCGGGAAGCGCTCTGGACATCCCGTCCGCGTATTCCTACAGTCGCAGGGTGGCTTGCGCATCCAGCGCCCACGTCGCCCGGGTGTCGATCACTCCGGCGCACCGCGGTGCTGGCATGCCTGCCGGGAGGAGACAGAAAGTGCGGCCGCTCAGCCGTCCGTCGCCGGCGACGGGCATGGTGGCGGGTCGTCAACGAACCAAGGAGGCACCGATGGATCAGCTCGAACGGTCGTTGTCCAGGAGAAAGCTTCTCCAGCGCGGAGCGGCGGGCGCGGTCGGCCTGTATGCGGCCAGCGCGTTCGGGCTCGCCAGGCGGGCGGCAGCCAGCGACGTCACGCTCAACTGGCTCACCTGGTCCGACCACTACTTCCCCGAACAGCTCGAGGAGGTCCAGAAGGCGACCGGCATCGGCGCGCGGCCGCAGCTCTTCAGCGACGACGCCGACGCCTACATCAAGGTCAAGGCCGGCGGCGGCGGCTGGGACCTCGCCTCCGAGGACGCCCTGTGGGTGCCGAAGTTCTACGACGAGGGCCTGATCGAGGCGTTCGACATCAAGTCGTTCCCGGTCGCCAAGCAGCTCTATTCGGTCGCCCTCGACGTGCCGTTCTGGAAAGCCGGCTCGAACCAGATGGGCTATCCGTTCGGGTGGTCGAACGTCCAGATCTACTACAATCCCAAATACGTGAAGACCAAGCCGACCTCGTGGGAAGCGCTGCTCGACAAGAAATACGCGAAGCGGATCGTCCTCGAGAACCAGCCGACCGACCTGATGGCGATGGGTGGCATCGCGACCGGGGCAAAGCAGCCCTACGACATGACCACCGACGAGATCGCGAGCGCCAAGGACTACCTCGTCCATCTGAAGCCCAACATCCTCAAGCTGGTGTCGCAGAACACCGAGACGGTGCGGGCGCTCACGGACGAGTTCGGCCTGGCTGGCGCTCGAGAATCTCGGCAGCGACGCGCGCGTCAAGGACGCCGGCGGCCCGCTGATCGAGGTCGCGACCCCGAAGGAGGGCGTGGTCGGCTGGATGGACGCCGAGATGCTCTTGAAGGAGTTCGCGAACCAGGAACTCCTTCGAGACCTTCATCAATACGATGGAGACGGCGGAGTGGATCGCCAAGAACTTCCTGACCTATGGCCGTCCGCTGTTCAATGAGGCGGCGTACAAGCTGCTGGTGAAGCAGGGCCACCAGGAGCGCGCCGACCGCTTCTTCTACAACCAGCCGGAGATGCCGCTCGAGATGGTGCTGAAGGGACCGTCGTCGAACGCGCAGGCCTACATCGACGCGTTCAACGAGGCGCTCGGCGCTTAGCGTGTGACGACGTCGCGGACGATCGGGGGAAGGCCCGGCTCGCCGGCCTTCCCCTCCATGCCGGGACAGCGGAGCGCCCGGTGAGCGGCGTGCGGGCGGCGGTGATGACCGGCCCGGGTCGGATCGAGGTCGAGGAGTTCCCGAGACCCTCGCTCGAGCCGGGCGCGGTCCTGCTGCAGATCGTCTACTCCGGGATCTGCGGCACCGACAAGCACACCTTCCGCGGCGAGACCAAGCAGTACGCGGGCACGCCGCACGAGCGGGCGCTCGAGTACCCGCTGATCTGCGGCCACGAGAACGTCGGCGTGGTGGTCGAGACCGGGGGCCTGGTGCGCGACAGCGCCGGTCGCCCGCTCCGGCCCGGCGACCGGGTCGTGCCCGGCGCCAATGTCGCCTGCGGCGAGTGCTGGTTCTGCCGCCGGGACTTTCCGTACTATGCCTGCGAGCGGCTGGAGGACTACGGCAACAGCCTGAACGCGAAGCGGCCGCCGCACCTGTTCGGCGGCTGGGCCGAGCTCATGTATCTGCTGCCGGGATCGCGGCTGTTCCGCGTCCCCGACGGCGCTGCCCGACGAGGTCGCGGTCCTGACCGAGGTGATGGCGGTCACGCATGGCCTCGACAGCGCGACCCGGCTGCCGGTGCCGCACCGGCTCGAGCCGGAGGGCTCGGTGGTCGTGATCGGCGTCGGGCCGCTCGGCCTCTGCCACGCGATCAAGGCGCGGATGCTCGGCTGCGGCGAGCTGATGGCACTCGACCGTTTTTCGTCACGACTGAAGCTCGCCGAGGACTTCGGGGCGACGCTCGCGCTCGACGTCGACCGGACCAGCCGCGAGGAGCGGATGGAGGCGGTCCGCGGGCGGACCGGAGGGCGCGGCGCCGACCTGGTGGTCGACTGCTCGGGCGTCGCCGAGACCTTCGTCGAGGCGCTGAAGCTCGTGCGCTGGGGCGGGACGGTGATCGTGGCCGGCGCGTTCGTCGACCTCGGGCCGGTGCCGGTCAACCCCAACGCCGACATCTGTGCCCCGAACGTCTGCGTGCTCGGCATCGGCGGCGAGACCGCGTCCGCCTACGTGCCGGCGATGGAGGCCATGGCGGCGCACCTCGATAAGCTTCCGCTCGATCGGATCGTCACCCACCGGCTGCCGCTCGAGCGCGCCCAGGAAGCGGTCCTGCTGGCGCAGACCGACGCGGCGATGAAGGTCGTGCTCGCCCCGAACCGGCCGGCATCCTGACGCCGCCCGATCTGCCGGCGCTCGACCACCGCCCGCGTGCGCGCCAGACTGTCTCGACCCCCAGACCCCGGTCCGGTCCGCCCGCGTCTCGGCAAAGCTGATCGCATCCCGATCGTCGCCGATCTGAAGCTACAACAATCGATCATCCCAGGCGAAGGGCACCAGGCGCGGCGGCGCGATCCGGGCGGTGTCCGGATGCCGGGGGTCGAGCAGGACGTTGTTTTCGACCGCAATGATCGCAGACGGCACGATCAGGATGGCATGCGATCCTGCTTCCAGCCAGTCGTCCCCAATGGCACGGCAACCGTCCTCGCCGCCGGAACCCTGCCAACCGGGCGCCAGATCTGTGGCGCTGACGGTCCGGGCGGCAACCGTTTCCGGCACCGTGATCTCCATCAGCACGTAGTCGCCGGGCGTCACCGCCAGTTGGAGGCGATCGTCAGATCGAACCGCGCCCAGAGCATGGGCGCGGGCCGATCATCCGGCCTCGGAGCGGCGAATGTCGCCGAGTCGAGGCGCCCCCGGGTCGGCCGACGGCGGTCTGGCGCTGGCAGCGGCGGTTCGCCGAGGCCGGGGTCGACGGGCTGCTGCGCGATGCCACCCGCAAGCCGGGCAAGGCCGCGTCTGGACGACGCGACACCGTGCACCGGGTGGTGACCTTGACCTGCGCCGAGCCGCCCGGCGAGGCGACCCACTGGACCGGCCGGGCGATGGCCAAGACGGCCGGGATCTCCTTGCGCTCGGTGCAGCGGATCTGGGCGCACGCATGATCTCGCAGCCGCACCGCATCCGGACCTTCAAGCGCTCGACCGATCCCGAGTTCGCCGCCAAGCTCGAGGACATCGTCGGCCTGTACGTCGACCCGCCCAAGCATGCGGTCGTGCTCTCGGTCGACGAGAAGTGCCAGATCCAGGCGCTCGATCGCGACCCAGCCCGGCCTGCCGCTCAAGCCGGGCAAGGCCGGCACCATGACCCACGACTATCTGCGCAACGGCGTCACCAACCTGTTCGCCGCCCTCAATGTCGCTCGACGGCACGGTGCTCGGGCGTTGCATGCAGCGCCACCGGCACCAGGAGTTCCTGCGCTTCCTTGGCGCCATCGAGCGCACGTGTCCCGGCCGGCAAGATGATCGACGTGATCCTCGACAACTACGGCAGCCACAAGCATCCCAAGGTCCTCGCCTGGCTTGCCCGGCAGCCGCGCTGGACCTTCCACTTCACGCCGACCTCGGGCTCCTGGCTGAACGCGGTGAGACCATCTTCTCGGCCTCTTCGGGCGCCGGCTCAAGCGGGCAGCTCCTCGGTGATCGACCTGAAGCGCGCCCAACGGCAGGCGATGCTCGACCACCGCGAGCAGATCCGCCTCGGACCTGACGTCGACACCGAGCAGCTTCTTGCCCCCGAGCTTCTGCGACGTCAGTCGTGCCCGCGAACGCACCGCGCCGGCTGTCTTCTCGATCATCCTGCCTCCGGTGAGCAAGCTGCCATCATACGATAGGCAACTTGCCGCCCATCGGCAAGGCGTCCCTTTCCCGGAGCGAGGGCTTTCCGTGGCGGGCCGGGACGGCTATCTAGAACGCGAACGCACCCAGGCACCGCCCGAGACGCTCAGAGAGCCCCATGCCCAGCTCGAACGAGATCCGCCAGGCCTTTCTGGACTACTTCGCCCGCAACGGCCACGAGGTCGTGGCGTCGAGCCCGCTCGTGCCACACAACGACCCGACCTTGCTGTTCACCAACGCCGGCATGGTCCAGTTCAAGAACGTGTTCACCGGGCTCGAGCGCCGGCCCTACCAGCGCGCCACGACGTCGCAAAAATGCGTGCGCGCCGGCGGCAAGCACAACGACCTCGACAACGTCGGCTACACCGCCCGCCACCACACCTTCTTCGAGATGCTCGGCAACTTCAGCTTCGGCGACTACTTCAAGGACGTCGCCATCGAGCTCGCCTGGAAGCTCATCACCGAGGAATACGGCCTGGCCGCGGACCGCCTGCTGGCCACGGTCTACGCCGAGGACGACCAGGCGTTCGATCTGTGGCGCAAGATCGCGGGTCTGCCCGAGAGCCGGGTGCTCCGGATCCCGACCTCGGACAACTTCTGGCAGATGGGCGACACCGGCCCGTGCGGCCCCTGTTCGGAAATCTTCTACGACCATGGTCCGGACATGGCGGGCGGCCCGCCCGGCAGCCCGGACGAGGACGGCGACCGGTTCATCGAGATCTGGAACCTGGTCTTCATGCAGTTCGAGCAGCTCGAGCCCGGCAAGCGCGAGCCACTACCAAAACCCTCGATCGACACCGGCATGGGCCTCGAGCGGATCGCGGCCGTCCTTCAGGGGAAACACGACAACTACGACATCGACCTGTTCCGCCGGATCATCGGCGCCAGCGAGGAGCTGACCGGCACGCGCGCGACCGGCGCCAACCGGCCCTCCCACAAGGTGATCGCCGACCATCTGCGGGCCTCATCGTTCCTGATCGCCGACGGCGTCATGCCGTCGAACGAGGGCCGCGGCTACGTGCTGCGGCGGATCATGCGCCGCGCCATGCGCCACGCCCACATGCTGGGCGCCAAGGAGCCCCTGATGTGGCGCCTCGTGCCGGTGCTGGTCGCCGAGATGGGCCAGGCGTTTTCCGAACTTTCCCGCGCCGAGGCGCTGATCACCGAGATCCTCAGGCTCGAGGAGACCCGCTTCCGCGACACCCTCGAGCGCGGCCTTCGGCTGCTCGAGGAGGCGACCGCCGGCCTCGCCTCGGGCGGCGTGCTCGCCGGCGAGACCGCCTTCAAGCTCTACGACACCTATGGCTTCCCGCTCGATCTGACCGAGGATGCGCTCCGCGCCCGCGGCATGACCGTCGACAAGGCGGGCTTCGAGGCCGCGATGGCGCGCCAGCGCGCCGAGGCGCGCGCCAGCTGGAAGGGCTCGGGCGAGCAGGCCGAGGAGCGCATCTGGTTCGAGCTCCGCGAGACGCTGGGCGCCACCGAGTTCCTCGGCTACGACACCGACCGGGCCGAGGGCCAGGTCCGCGCGCTGGTCGCCAGTGGCCGGCCGGCCCCGCGCGCCGAGCCCGGCACCGACGTCATGCTCCTGACCAACCAGACGCCCTTCTATGGCGAATTGGGCGGCCAGATCGGCGATACCGGCACGATCCGCCGCGGCCCCGCCACGGTCGCCGTCAGCGACACCCAGAAAAAGGCGGGCGACCTCTACGTCCACATCGGCCGGCTCGAAGGCGGCCCCTTGCAGGTCGGCGACACCGTCGAGCTCGCGATCGATGCCGGGCGCCGCTCGCGCCTGCGCCGCGCGCATTCCGCGACCCACCTGTTGCACGCAGCGCTGCGCCGCCACCTCGGCAACCACGTGACCCAGAAGGGCTCGCTGGTCGCCCCCGACCGGCTGCGCTTCGATTTTTCCCACCCCAAGCCCGTGACGGCTGAGGAGCAGGCCGCGATCGAGGCCGAGGTCAATTTTTTCCTGCGCCAGAACGACGAGGTCACGATCCGCCTGATGGACCGCGAGGCCGCGATCGGCGCCGGCGCGATGGCGCTGTTCGGGGAAAAATACGGCGACGAGGTCCGGGTCGTGCGCATGGGCCGCGAGGCGGACGGCCGCACCACCTCGACCGAGCTCTGCGGCGGCACCCACGCGCGCCGCACCGGCGACATCGCGCTCTTCGAGATTGTTTCCGAATCCGCGGTCGCCGCCGGCATCCGTCGGATCGAGGCCCTGACCGGCGAAGCCGCCTACCGCCACGTCAAGGCCGAGGAGCGCCTGCTCAGCGCGGCCGCCGGCACCCTCAAGGTCGCCCCCGACCAGCTGCCCGCCCGGATTCTGGCACTGGTCGCCGACCGCCGCCGCCTCGAGCAGGAACTTTCCAAACTTCGCCAGCAGTCAGTGATGAGTGAAGCGAGCTTCTCCGCGGGGGCGAAGGCCGGAATGACCACAGATGCAAATGTTACCAATCCTCAAAACAAGGAAGTAGGCGGGGTCCTTTTCGTGCCGCGGAAAGTCGAGGGGATGTCGAGCAAGGAACTACGTGGTATAGCGGATCAATGGTTGAAGACTTACGATGCCGGCGTTGTCGCCGTCGTAAGTGTGCGTAGACGGCAAAGCCTCGCTCGTGGTCTCGGTGTCCAAGGACCTGACCGCCCGGATCGACGCGGTCGCCCTGGTGCGCACCGGGGTCGCCGAGCTCGGCGGCAAAGGCGGCGGCGGCCGGCCCGACTTTGCCCAGGGCGGCGGCCCCGACGGCGCCTGCGCCGACGCGGCGCTGGCCGCGATCGAGCGCGACCTCGCCCGCCACCCGGCGGCCGCCGAATAGCCCCCGACCGCCCGCAATCTCTTGCTCACCGCGCTCACCGACTGGCAACGCGCCAGCCTCAGCTCCTGGCTGACGCTCGGCCGCGCGAGCCTGCAACCGTTCGGCAGCGCCAACCCGCTGACCGCGCTCGCTGACCTGGCACTGCTCAACCTCGGCGCCGGCGAAGCGACCGACCACGACCTCCGCGCCGCGGTCGAGCGCGACGCCGGCCGCGCCATCGAGCTCGAGCCGGTCCAGGACCATCCGTTCGCAAACCTCTCCGCGCTCCGCCTCGAAGCCGCCCGCCCCGCGCGAAGAATCCTGCTCGCCGCCCCCTACTCCGGCTACGCCACGACCGTCCTCTCCGGCCTGATCGCAGCCCTCCTCGACGACGCTGAGATCATCGTGACCGACTGGCAGGACGCCCGCCTGGTGCCGCTCGAAGCCGGCGCCTTCGACCTCGAGGACCAGACCCGCCTGCTCGAGCAGCTGATGCGCGCGCATGGCCCCGGCCTCCACGTCGTCGCCCTCTCCCAGGCGACCGTGCCCGCGCTGCTCGCGACCGCGGCCCTCGCCGACACCGCCCCCGCCAAGGCGCCCGCCACCCTCAGCCTGCTCGGCGGCCCGATCGATCCCCGAACAAGCCCGACCGCCGCCAACCACCTGCTGCTCTCGACCCCGCCGGCCGCCCTCGAGGCGACCTGGCTCGCGCACCGTCGACGCCCACCACCCGGGCGCCGGCCGCCGCGTCCTCCCGAGCCTCCACCACCTGCTGCTGTTCGCCGCGGCCCACCCCGAGCCCTACCTCAACGCCCAGCTCGGCGTTTTTTTCGAGCTTGCAGGCAACCCGGGCAACGGCTTCCGGCGCAGCCTCGAGGACCTGCACGCGCTGATCGACGTCCCGGCCGAGCTGGTCCTCCAGTCGCTCCGCGACGTCTTCCACACCCCCCGTCTGTTCGACGGCGGTTTTTGCCACGAAGGCGGCCGCCCCTTACGCCCCGCCGCGATCAGGACCACAGCCCTGCTCACGATCGAGGCCGCCGCCGACGCCCTGGTCGGCCCCGGCCAGACCCACGCCGCCCACACGCTCACCCCCGCGCTTGCCGACACCCACCGCGCCCGCCTGACCCTCGAAGGCGCCGCCCACTACGACCTGTTCACCGGCCCGCTCATGACCGCCGAGGTCGCCCCGACGCTGCGCAGCTTCATGACCGCCTTCGACCGGTTTTGACGGGCCGCCTATATACAGGGTCTGGCTGCGGGCCGGCATAGAGGCAGGATCTGCCTTACGCGGGCCATGCCAAGCATCCGCACCTGACCCTGGCCCCGGTGGAGGACGGGCGAAGCGCGCCGGCTGCGCCGGTCGATATTTCTCTCACCTATGTTCTTACTTTGTTCACTCTCGCCCATCCTGCCGCCGGAGTCAGGCAGCCTGAGCCTTGTGGAGAGGTAGTACGGCGGAAAGTAGGACGATGGCCGCACCAGTATTGATTGCGACCATCGTCCATGCTGGATCGACCTTTGGTCACGCGCGCCCGAAACGCGCCCCGACCTTGAGCCTGTCACCGCGCAGCCCCGGCTCGGCCTTAGGGCGAGCCAACATCAAAGAACGTCCTTCTAAACGCGCCCGGGATGCTCGCGCACTCGCCGAGGTCCGAGCAGACTTGCGCGTTGGTATACGTGACGCTCGCCAGCACTCGCGTCAGACCGGCCTGGCAATCAAGGGTACTCGGGGGTGGGTTGAGGAACAGCTGCCCGGTGACCTGGCCGTTCCGTTCGGAGGTGAACTCGCCGCTTTCCGACACCGGCTCCGAGACCTCCTGCCGATTATTATGACCGGGGAAGCCCCCGCCGGGGCTCTGGCAGGCGTAGACGGCAGTGGAGTTGGCGGACGCTTCGACTACGGTCGTCACGAAATGCCCGAGCGTCGCCATCTTGAAGATGACCGTGAGACTGCCACTGGTGTCAGGTCCCGAAGCGTTGGGCCGGACGAAGTGCGGATTGCCTGCGAGCGCCGCGGCTATGAACACAAGCGATGCAATCAGCGCGAGGGGAACCAGTTTGGTTGAAGACATGATCTTAGCCCTCTATCGGGTCGACAGACCCGTGTTTCACCAAGGTTGAAAACTGTCGGCCACGGCCGCTCATGGATCGCGCGGCGCGTGTTGGGGAAAGGAGCCGGCGAAGCGGCCCGGTCTTTTCTCTCCGCTGCTCTCGGTCCAGCACCGCGAACTCTTCGATGCGTGGTGCACAAGGTCGATATTGACCGCGGCACATTTCGGTACGATTTCAGCAAAGATGAATCTGGTTTCAATTGTAACGATCAACGCCGAGCGCCATCCGCTTCAAATGCGGCGGCTGAGTCCAGGGCCCGAAGTCCCGCGGCGGGTCACCCGACGGCGAACCGCGGCCGGATCGGCGCTGGCGGAGGCTGGACATGGCAACCAGATCGGCTGAGGCCGCCATCCCAGTCCTTTGACTGGAGAAAAGGTGTCAGCGGGAGAAAAGGTGTCTGCGAGGACTGTTCCTGCCATCTTTTCCCCCGGCCCCGGTCAAGGACGCGCGAACCGCGCCGGCTGCGCCGGTCGATAGATCCTTGACCGGGGTCAGGATCGGCGCATAGGGAAGCGGCACGCAGCGGACGAGCGGATGGCGAGGGCAGGTTTGAGGCGGAAAAGGTTCCTGACACCTTTTCTCCGGCTCTGACACCTTTTCTCCGGCTTTGATCTACCCAAAGGCGTTGACTTCTGTAGCATGATCCGTGAATTCAAGCGGCCCCGAAATGGGGACGCTCAACAAGGAAGACAGGGTCATGAAACGGAGGGCGACAGCGACATGTGCGGCCACGGCGGTAGCGGCGATGGTGGCCTTGTCGGGCCCGGCGGCGGCGACGCCGTTCCCCGGCCCCGATGGCTTCGGCTATACGGGGACGGCAATTCCCGTCAACCTGCGGAACGTGAGTGGGTCGGGCACTTTCGTGCCTCTCGAAGACGACCAGGTGAGTGTCGCCATTCCCGTGCCCTTTACGTTCAACTTCTACGGCGTCGGCTACACGCAGCTGTTCATCTCATCGAACGGGTTCATCGCGTTCACGTTTCCGCCAGGGGCTAAGCCTGACGGATGCTGCCTCGGCCGGCCGCTGCCCCAGAACGACCCGGGGGCCGACGGACCGTGGAACAACCTCATCGCGGGGTTCTGGGAGGATCTGACCCCCCCTTTTGGCGGCCAGATCCGCTACCAGACCTTGGGCGGAGCGCCCAACCGGGAGTTCGTAGTCGGGTTCTACCACGTGTCCCACTTTAGTGGTTCTTCCCTGGTCCCGGTGACCTTCGAGATGATCCTTCACGAAGGGAGCGACGCGATCGAGCTTCAGTATGGCTCGGCACCCTCTGATAGCGATGGCTTCTCCACCAGCGTTGGGATCGAGGACGCAACGGGCACCATCGGGCTCCAGGTCGCCTTGGGCGAAGACGTTGCGTTCAACAATCAGGGCTTCCTGATCACCGCGGACAGCGACGGCGATGGCATCCTGGACAACATAGATGCCTGCCCCAACTCCGATCTGAGCGCGACGGTGGTGATCGACGACTGTGAATTTGGCGTCACCAATGCTTTGGACGGGACCGGCTGCACGATCGCCGACGGGATTGGCCAATGCGCGGACGGCGCGATCAATCACGGCGACTTTGTGAGCTGCGCGGCCCATCTGACCAATGACTTGAAGAAGGATGGGGTGATCAGCGGTCGCGAGAAGGGCGCGATCCAGCGCTGCGCGGCGCAGGCCGATTTGCCGTGAGCCGCAGTCTGTGCGCTCTCTCAGTGTCCGACTTAATAACCAATAGGTCGATTATGGCGTCGCCAACGTCGCATAAGTAGTTTGACGCTGGCCAGGAAAAGCCAGGCAGTGGCGCTCGCGATCGACGCCTCGAAGTCCTTGGCGAGGCGGCGGTTGCGAGAATAAAGGTGTCAGGAGAATAAAGGTGTTAGGAACCTTGTCGAGAATAAAGGTGTCAGGAACCTTTTCGGGACATGGTGAGGCCCGTCGGCGTCGGCGCGTTGCAGGCTGGGGGCGGGTTCCTGCATCGCCTCGAATCGCGTCATCGAAGCCGGAGCAATCTCATCACAACGCGCTTTTCGATGCCAGAGGTGGTCGTGTCCCTGGACGTGGTGTAGGAGTTGGGCGGCCGCGATCTCCGTGACGGGTCGGGCCGCTCTGGTTCATGCGGCCACGGCGGGCAGCATGAGGGTGAGATCATCGCGCAAGGGCGCGATCGTTTCCAGGGTCATGTAGCGGGCCCGCTGCACCGACCACTCGTCGTTCTGCTCGAGCAGGATCGCACCGACCAGCCGGGTGATCGCGGCCTCGTTCGGGAAGATGCCGACCACCTCGGTGCGCCGCTTGACCTCGCCGTTGAGACGCTCCAGCGGTTGGTCGAGTGGATCTTGGCCCGGTGCTCCTTAGGGAAGGTCATGTAGGCGAGAACGTCCTCCTCGGCCTCGTCGAGCAGGGCGGCGAGCTTGGGCAGCTTGGGCGGACCTGGTCGGCGACCTGGCGCCACTGCGCCTTGGCGGCGCCGGCGTCGTCCTGGGCGAAGGCGGTGGCGATGAACGCCGACACCACGCGCCGGCCGCTCCTGCCGGCATGGGCGAGCGCGTTGCGCATGAAGTGCACCCGGCAGCGCTGCCAGCTGGCGCGGAACACGCGCGCGACCGCCGCCTTGATGCCCTCGTGCGCATCCGAGATCACCAGCTTGACCCCGGCCAGGCCGCGGCGCTTCAGCTTGCGCAGGAAGTCGACCCAGAAGGTCTCGGCCTCCGAGGCGCCGATCGCCAAGCCCAGCACCTCACGCCGGCCGTCGGTGTTGACCGCGACCGCGAGGGTCACGGCGACCGAGACGATGCGGCCGGCCTCGCGCACCTTCACGTAGGTGGCGTCGATCCACAGATAGGGCCAGTCGCCTTCGATCGGCCGCTCGAGGAAGGTGCGCACGCGCTCATCGATCTCCGCGCACAGGCGGCTGACCTGGCTTTTGGAGATGCCGGCCATGCCCAGCGCCTTGACCAGCTCGTCGACGCTGCGGGTCGAGATGCCCTGCACGTAGGCCTCCTGGATCACTGCCGTCAGCGCCTTCTCCGCGACCCGGCGCGGCTCCAGGAAGCCCGGGAAATAGCTGCCCTTCCTGAGCTTGGGGATGTGCAGCTCCACGTCCCGCGCGGGTCTCCCAGATCCTGTCGCGGTACCCATTGCGCTGTGCCAGCCGGTCCGGCGCGCGCTCGCCATAGCCGGCGCCGGTCAGGCCCTGCACCTCGAGCGCCATCAGCCGCTCGGCGGCAAACCCGATCATCTCGCGCAAGAGGTCAGCGTCGGCGCTCTTCTCCAGAAGCTCGCGAAGGGCGATGCTGTCGTCGGTCATCGTGGTGGTCTCCGGTCTGGGGTTGCTGGTCGCAACCCAACCCTACCGGAGATCCTGCGATGGCCACCCGCTGTGGATAGCTGGCCTGCCTACGCCAAACTCGTGGCGGTCGCTGCGGCAGGCCACCTACCCACAGCTCCTACACCACCACCCGGGACGTGACCCCAGAGTTTCCATCAGCAGGTGCCGCCCTCCGTTCGCCCTCCCTGACGCGCCACCGTGGCGCATTTGTGCGCCATCCCTGTCGCATGCTGGAAGGCCGCTTTTGGTTGATTTCTCCAGGTGAATTGATCGTGATTGATCCTGCCGTTGATGCCGGAAGCCCAGCATTTGCGCCGGACCCGGGGCGAGCCGGGCGTTTCTCCAGTCCATGGATTGAGCATCAAGGGGTTGATCCTCGCCGGACGATGCCGCTTTCAGTGCACACTTCTGAATCATCGATGCTCCACATATGCGCGAGTCATGCGTCACTTGATGATTTAAGTGACGCATCGGTAAATAATACCTTGGATCAATATTCTTTTCTCGTTTTAGCTAATCGATAGTTTGAGGTCAGGAAATCATATTATACGCATGCTTACACTTTAGATATACTGAATAATATGCGCATCATACATGCGTCTGGCTCGACGAATATTGGTCATGACGGCCGGGTTTTGGATCAGCGCGCGGCTGGCGGCGGATCAATCGGGATCAAACTGGAGGCGGATTGAGGCTCAGTTGCCGCCGAACAGGCCCTTGAGCGAGCGGACCACGTCGGAGACGAAGGTGCCGACCGCGTCAACCACCGGGTTCTCCTGCGGCTTGGCGGGCGGCGGCTCGGGACGGAAGGGGAGGTCGCCCTCGGCGCGCAATATGG
>CAVWRK010000008.1:0-358451 GCA_963757395.1 uncultured Alphaproteobacteria bacterium | reverse complement strand
AACGGACCGAAGCATGGATCACCTCGATACCCTCGAAGCCGAGAGCGTCTTCATCCTGCGCGAGGCGTTCGCCAAGCTCGACCAGCTCGCGATCCTCTGGTCGCTCGGCAAGGACAGCAACGTCGTGCTGTGGCTGACGCGGAAAGCCTTCCTCGGGCATGTGCCGCTGCCGGTGCTGCACGTCGACACCGGCAAGAAGTTTCCCGAGATGTACGCGTTCCGCGAGCGCTACAGCAAGGAGTGGGGCCTGAAGCTGCTGGTCGAGCCCTGCCCGCCGGTCGAGCAGATGGACCCGACCCTGCCGCCGGCCGCGCGCTCGGCCGCGCGCAAGACCGCAGGTCTGAACGGCGCGCTCGCCAGGCACGGCTTTCGGGGGCTGATCGCCGGCATCCGGCGCGACGAGGAGGGCACCCGCGCCAAGGAGCGCTACTTCAGCCCGCGCACCAAGGACAACCGCTGGGACCTGAAGGACCAGCCGCCCGAGTTCTGGAACCAGTACATGACCAGCTTCCCGCCCGGGACCCACGTCCGGGTGCACCCTTTGCTGCACTGGAGCGAGGTCGACATCTGGCGCTACACCCGGCGCGAGAGCATCCCGCTGATCGACCTGTATTTCTCGAAGGACGGCAAGCGCTACCGCTCGCTCGGCGACCAGGACATCACCTCGCCAGTCGCGAGCGAGGCCGCGACCCTGGACGAGATCATCGCCGAGCTCGAGACCACGCGGGTCGCCGAGCGCAGCGGCCGGGCCATGGACCACGAGGCCGAGGACGCGTTCGAGCGCCTGCGTGCCGACGGCTACATGTGAGGGCGCACGGATGACCACTGCCAGCGCCCGGCCCAAGCTCAAGATCGTGATCGTCGGCCACGTCGATCATGGCAAGTCGACGCTGGTCGGCCGGCTGTTCCACGACACCGGCTCGTTGCCCGAGGGCAAGCTCGAGACCATCCAGGCGGTCTGCGAGCGGCGCGGCATGCCGTTCGAATGGGCGTTCCTGATGGATGCGCTTCAGGCCGAGCGCGATCAGGGCGTGACGATCGACACCGCTCAGATCCAGTTCCGGACCGAGGCCCGCGACTACGTCATCATCGATGCGCCCGGCCACAAGGAGTTCCTCAAGAACATGGTCACCGGCGCGGCCAGCAGCGAGGCAGCACTCTTGCTGATCGACGCCCTGGAAGGCGTGCGCGAGCAGTCCTACCGGCACGGCTATCTGCTCCACCTCTTGGGCGTCCGCCAGGTGGCCGTGCTGGTCAACAAGATGGATCTGGTCGGCTACAGCGCCGATCGCTTCGGCGCGGTCGCCGAGCAGTATCGTGGCTATCTGGGAAGCCTCGGCGTCGAGCCGACGGGTTTCATCCCGATCTCGGCGCGCGAAGGCGACAACATCGTCGCCCGCTCCAAGGTCATGCCCTGGTACCAGGGGCCGACCGTGGTCAAGGCGCTCGATCAGTTCTTCTCGGAGCCCGGCCAGGCCGAGCGGCCGCTGCGCCTGCCGATCCAGGACGTCTACAAGCTCGACCAGCGCCGGATCCTGGCTGGAAGGATCGAATTGGGCCGGCTCGCGGTCGGCGACACGCTCCTGTTCTCGCCCTCCAACAAGACCGCCAAGGTCAAGTCGATCGAGGCCTGGAGCGTCCCGGAGCAGCCGGAGGCCGCCCTGGCCGGGCAGTCGGTCGGGATCACGCTCGACGAGCAGATCTTCGTCGAGCGCGGCGAGGTCGCCTCCCATCTCGACCACCCGCCGGTCGAGAGCAACGTGTTCCGCGGCCGCCTGTTCTGGCTCGGCCGCAAGCCGCTCGCGGTCGGCAACCGCTACACCTTGAAGCTCAACACCAGCGAGACCGAGGTCACCGTGCAGTCGATCGAGCGGGTGATCGACACCGGCGATCTGTCGTCCGGCCCGGCGGAAGTGGTCGAGCGCAACGCGGTCGCCGAGGTCGTGCTGCGGACCCGCGGTCTTCTCGCGCTCGATGAGCATCGGAATAATCCTTCAACCGGACGGTTTGTCCTGGTTGAGGACTTCGTGCCGGTCGGCGGTGGCATCATCTCGATGGAGGGCTACCCCGATCAGCGCGAGTCGGTCACCCGGCGGGCGACCAACATCACCGCCGTCGGCCACACGGTATCGCGCGAGGCGCGGGTATTGCGGAACGGCCACAGGGGCGGCGTGCTCTGGTTCACCGGCCTGTCGGGCGCCGGCAAGTCGACGCTGGCGCTGGCCCTCGAGGCGCGCCTGTTCGCCAAGGGCTACCACGTCTATGTGCTCGACGGCGACAACGTGCGCGGCGGCCTGAACGCCAATCTCGGCTTCTCGCCCGAGGATCGCGCCGAGAACATCCGCCGGGTCAGCGAGGTCGCGGGGCTGTTCGCGGATGCTGGCTTCGTCGTGATCAGCTCGTTCATCTCGCCCTATCGGGCCGACCGCGAGCGGGCGCGCCAGTCGGCCGGCGGCTCGTTCCACGAGGTCTACATCGAGGCCTCCCTCGAGATGTGCGAGCAGCGCGACCCCAAGGGTCTCTATCGACGCGCGCGCACCGGCGAGATCCCCGAGTTCACCGGCATCAGCTCGCCCTACGAGCCACCCGAGAGCCCCGAGCTGGTGGTGCGCACCGACCGGTTGGGCGTCGAGGAGTGCCTGAGCGAGCTTTCCGCGTATGTCGAGCGGTCGTTCGCTCCGGAGACCTGAACCTTGGACTACGGCCGGCTGCTACCCGAGATCGTGACGCTCGCCGAGCGCGCGGGCGCGGTCATCCTCGAGCATTACCGGGACGGCGTCGAGGTGCGCGCCAAGGCCGACGCCTCGCCGGTCACGATCGCCGACGAGGCGGCCGAGGCGGTGATCCTCGCCGGCCTCGCCGAGCTGACGCCCGGAAACCCTCGTGGTCGCCGAGGAGACGGTCGCCTCCGGCCACGTGCCGGAGCTCGACCAGCGGCCGTTCTGGCTGGTCGACCCGCTCGACGGCACCAAGGAGTTCATCAGCCGCAACGGCGAGTTCACGGTCAACATCGCGCTGATCGACGGCCGCGAGCCGGTCTTGGGCGTGGTCCTCGCTCCGGCGCTCAAAAAGGTCTGGTGGGGCGCTCGGGGCCACGGGTCGATGAGCCGCAACGGCGGCGCCGGGCGCGCGATTGCCGCCAGGCCTTGGCCGGCGAGTGGTGCTGTCGCGGTCGCGTCGCGCTCGCACAGCGATCCCGAGACCGAGGCCTTCCTCGACCAGGCGGGCGTCGTCGAGCGGATCTCGGCCGGCAGCTCGCTCAAGTTCTGCCTGATCGCCGAGGGCCGGGCCGACCTCTATCCCCGGTTTGGCACCACGATGGAGTGGGATACCGCGGCCGGCCATGCCGTGTTGAGCGCCGCCGGCGGCCGGGTCACGACCCGGGACGGAGCGCCGTTCCTCTACCGCAAGCCCGATTTCCGCAACCCCGGCTTCATCGCCCGCGGCGCCTGAGCCGGCGACCGACGTCCGCCTGCGGGGCGGGCAACAGAGGCTTTGCCAAATGCCGGCCAAAGGCGTACCCAGCCCAGCACCAGGGACCGCGATCGTTCTGTTCTGATGTCCATCGGAATGCCTCGGCTGATCGGCGGCGACCGTCCCGCCGCCGGGCGGCCCGGCCAGCACGCCGGGGTCAAGCCGCGCGGGCGGACATCATGCTGAGAAGCCATCTGGTCCGGCTGGCGGCGGTGATCGCCGCTTCGGCGATCTTTCAGCTTGCCAACGGCGCGCTCGGCACGCTCTTGCCGGTCCGGCTCGGGCAGGCGGCGGCCGGCGAGCTCGCGACCGGCCTGATCGCGACCGCTTACGCCGGTGGCTTCCTGGTCGGCTGCATGATCGGCGCGCGGGTGATCCGCACGGTCGGTCACATCCGCGCCTTCGCGACCTTCGCCGCGACCGCCGCGGTCGCCTCGCTGCTGTTCCAGGTCGCGGTCGACCCCAAGCTCTGGTTCGTGCTGCGGGTGGTCCACGGCATCTGCATCGCCGGCCTCTCGACCGTGGTCGACAGCTGGATCAACGACCGGACCCCCAATGCCGCGCGCGGGCGGGTGATCGCGCTCTACACGATCACGATCACGCTGGCGCTGACCGGCAGCCAGTTCCTGATCGGCCTGTTCGACGTCGCCTCGGCGCAGCTGATCATGGTGGTCAGCGGCCTGTTCTCGCTCGCCCTGATCCCGGTGTCGCTGACCCGCGCCGAGACGCCCAGCCAGCCCAAGGTCGTCAGCGTCAGCGTGCGCCATCTCTATCACGTCGCGCCGGTCGCCGCGGTCGGCTGCTTCGCGGTCGGCTTCATGAACACCGCGGTCATGAACATCACGCCCTATTTCCTCAGCAAGGCGGCGGTGCCGGCGGCCACCATCGGGGTGCTGATGGGCATGATCCAGACCGGGCGGCTCGGCCTGCAATGGCCGGTCGGTCTGCTCTCCGACCGGATCGACCGGCGCCTGGTGATCCTCGGCGCCGCGGGCGCGATCTTCGTCATCATGCTGGCGCTCGCGTTGGTCGGGCCGGCCAAGGGGGCGGCGCTGCGCGGCGAAAGCGGCGACCTGGTGCGGCTCGGCATCATCGCGCTGTTCTGTCTTTGGGGCGGTTTCGCGCTCACCCTCTATGCGATCTGCGTCGCCCATGCCCAGGACCGGGGCGCGCCCGGCGAGGTGGTAGCACTGACCAGCTCGCTGCTGTTCGCCTGGGCGGCCGGTGCCACGGTCGGCCCGTTGGTCGTGGGATTGGCGATGGAGCTGCTCGGCGAGCGCATGCTGTTCGTCTTCACGGCCGGTGCAGCCCTGCTGCTGGCGGCGTTCACCGGCTGGCGGCTGGTGCTGCGCGAGCGGCCGCCGGCCGAGGCGCGGAGCGGTTTTGCGGGCGTGCCGATCACGAGCCCGGTGCTCGCCGAGGTTGGGCCCGCCGAGCCCGGCCCAACGCCAACCCTCGCCGACGAGCGGGTCGCCGCCGCCGGCTGAGGGCGGCTATGGTCGTGAGCCTCCGACCCTGGTGCCCGACCGGCAGGTCTGGCACAGACCGCGCACCTCGACCGTCTCGCGCGCGACCGCGAAGCCCTGGCCTTCCGCCTGCGCGGCGATCGCCGCCTGGATCGCCGGCGCCTCGAACTCGCGGACAGCGCCACAAGCGTCGCAGATCAGGAACTGGCCCTCGTGCGCCGCGTCCGGGTCCGGACAGCCGACGTAGGCGTTCAGGCTCTCGAGCCGGTGCACCAGCCCGTGGGCGATCAGGAAGTCGAGCGCCCGATAGACCGTGGGCGGCTTGGCCGAGCCGGCGGCGGTGCCGAGCTCATCCAGGATGTCGTAGGCCTTGACCGCCGCATGACCCTGCCAGACCAGCTCGAGCACGCGGCGGCGCAGGTGGGTCAGGCGGGCGCCCCGCCGGGTGCAGAGCACGGCCGCCTTGTGCAGCGCGTCGTCGACGCACCGCTCATGGTCGTGATGGCTGGCGGCGAGATCCAAGGCTGGTGGTCCGGTTGCTGCCTGCTCTTTCAGATTGGTACTCGATCGCCGGGCGTAAAGGAATCAGTCTCCGGTGTGCTTGCGCCGGCCCGCCGCGCGTCGGTAATCTGGCGGCGCGACAACGATCTGCCGGGGAGGGGCACCATGGCGGCCGACGATCGGACCCTGAAGACGGTCCTGAGCGAGGATCGGATCCCGACCCACTGGTACAATCTGGCGGCCGACCTGCCACAGCCGCCGGCGCCGCCGCTGCATCCGGGGACGCTGCAGCCGATCGGCCCGGCCGAGCTCGCGCCCTTGTTCCCGATGGCGCTGATCGCCCAGGAGGTCAGCGACGAGCGCCGGATCGAGATCCCGGACCCGGTCCGTGACGTCTATCGCCTCTGGCGGCCGACGCCGCTCTACCGGGCGCGCCGGCTGGAGCGCTTCCTCGATACCCCGGCCCGGATCTACTACAAATACGAGGGCGTCAGCCCGGCCGGCAGCCACAAGCCGAACACCGCGGTGCCCCAGGCCTACTACAACAAGCAGGCGGGCATCACCCGGATCGCGACCGAGACCGGGGCCGGCCAGTGGGGCTCGGCGCTGGCGCTCGCCGGCAGCCTGTTCGGCCTCCAGGTCGACGTCTACATGGTCAGGATCAGCTTCGACCAGAAGCCCTACCGGCGGGCGCTGATGGAGAGCTACGGCGCCCGCTGCGTCGCCTCGCCCTCGGACGAGACCGAGGCGGGCCGGAAGATCCTGGCGGCGCATCCGGACAGCACCGGCTCGCTCGGGATCGCGATCTCCGAGGCGGTCGAGATGGCGGCCAAGCGCGACGACACCCACTACGCGCTCGGCAGCGTCCTCAACCACGTGCTGCTGCACCAGACCGTGATCGGCCAGGAGGCGATCGCCCAGCTCGAGCAGGCGGGCGACTATCCCGACATCGTGGTCGGCTGCACCGGCGGCGGCTCGAACTTCGCCGGCATCGCGTTCCCGTTCTTAGGCGCGATGCTGCGCGGCGGCCCCAAGGTCGAGGTGATCGCCTGCGAGCCCTCGGCCTGCCCGTCGCTGACGCGCGGGAAATTCGCCTACGACTTCGGCGACACCGGCCATCTGACGCCGCTCGTCAAGATGCACACGCTGGGCTCGGAGTTCATCCCGCCGGGCTTCCACGCGGGCGGGCTGCGCTACCACGGCATGGCGCCGATGGTCAGCCACCTGCTCGCCCTCGGCCTGATCGAGGCGACGGCCTACCACCAGGTCGAGTGCTTCAAGGCCGGCATCGACTTTGCCCGGGTCGAGGGCGTGCTGCCGGCGCCGGAGGCCAACCACGCCGTCAAGGGCGCGATCGACCAGGCCTTGAAGTGCAAGGCGGCCGGCGAGAGCAAGGTGATCCTGTTCAATCTGTGCGGCCACGGCCACTTCGACATGCAGGCCTACGCCGACTACTTCGCCGGCAAGCTCACCGACCAGAGCTACGACGAGGCCGACCTCCAGACCTCGCTCGCGCACCTGCCGAAGGTCGCTGCGGCATAGCGAGACCGGGCGGCCGTCACGCCGGGGGGCTTGCGCCGGCTAGCTGCTGAACCTGGACCTGTGCCGGTCGTCGCCCTGGCGGCCAACGGCGCTGCACACCTTCAAATCGGCGGGTTCGCGTCCGCTTTGAACCGTCTTGCTGCAATGCACAATTTTTTGTTGCCGGCGGTCCGGCATCTGTTATATCGGAAATTGTGCATCGCAATATCAGATGCGGAGGACCCGCAGCGATGGCCGAGTCCGCGACGCTGTCGTTTCCGACGTTCGACGCCGACCCGACGGCCGCGACTCGCCGGCGCCATCCTCGAGACGCTGGCCGGCGCGATCAGATCGCCGTCGGCGGCGTCAAAGCGATCCCTTGGCCCTGCAACCGCGGCACTACCGACCGGGTCCGCGCCGGCGGTCCCAGTCGTCCGAGAGGGTCGCCGCCGACCAGGGATCGCAAACGTGTCCCGCACGCCGGTCGGCACCAAGTCGTCAAGCATACGATCGGGCGTCGGATCAGTTCCGCGGCCCGGAGGGTCAGCCTCATCTATGTTCGCCGGCGCACAGTCGGCAGTCGATGCCCCAGCGCGGCAAGGAACTAAAGGCCGCGATTGGGGTTTTTCGATCGCCATTCAGTTCACGCAACCGTCACCAGCGCGCCGAGCCATGCCGACCGAGGCTGGTCCTTGCCAGCCTTCACGGCGGGACCTCGGAGAGCGGGCTGACGAGGATCGGAGTTCAACATGACCTGGTCCCCTACCGCTGCCGAGGTCGCCGCCACCCCGCGGCCGGTCAGCCCTCGCGACTCGTTCTGGCAAACCGCGCGCGAGATCTCCGCCGCCCTCGGTCGGGATGACCCGATCGCCCATCGCTACCTGCTCCTGCTGCGCTTTGCGCTCGCCAACAGCCTCGCGCTGGCGCTGGTCGGCGCCGCCGCCGGTCAGGGCTGGATCCAGCCGATCCTGCTCGCCGATGGCGGCGCCTATTCCCTGGCGATCGTCGCGGTGTTCGCGGTCGGCCTGTTCTGGAGCGGCCAGCGCGTGACCCAGCTCAGCCGGGAGCTGAACGAGGTCAAGCGCTTCGCGACCGATCGCGGCGCGGCCGCCCCGCGCCATCTGCAGCTGATCGAAGGCCGCGACGGCCAGAGCCGGGCGATCCTCGCCTCGACGCTCCGCCTCCGGCTGGCCGCGCGGATCGCGCCGGTCCGGCACATTGCCAACAGCCTGGTTCTGCTCGGCCTGACCGGCACCGTGATCGGCTTCATCATAGCACTCTCGGGCGTGCACCCCGATGCCGCCTCGGACGTCAGCGCGATCGGCCCGATGATCTCGACCCTGATCAACGGTATGTCGATCGCGCTCTATACGACCCTGGTCGGCTCGCTGCTCAACATCTGGCTGATGGTCAACGTCCGTCTGCTCGAGGGCGGCACGATCAAGCTCTTGACCGCCACGGTCGAGCTCGGTGAGCGCCATGCAAGGCCTTGAGGTCTTCGAGGAGGACGCCGGCAGCACGGTGTTCCGCGACGTCATCATGCTCGCCCTGGTCGGCTTCGTCGCGCTGGTGATCCTGATGCTGCCCCACATCCACCCGCCGGGCGCCAAGGCGAGCGACCAGATCGCGCCGCCCGGCAACGTGATCGTCGAGATCCGCTGGCCCGACCAGCTCGATGCCGATGTCGACCTCTGGGTGCAGGCGCCCGGCGACGTGCCGGTCGGCTACTCCAACAAGGGCGGCAAGGTGTTCAACCTTTTGCGCGACGATCTCGGCAACCGCAACGACGCGACCGGGCTCAACTACGAGAGCTCCTACACGCGCGGCATCGTGGCGGGCGAGTACACCGTCAACCTCCACCTCTACCGCGATTCCGCGCGCGTCTATCCGGTGCCGGTGACGGTGGTCACGAGCGTTAACCGCAATCAGCAGGACCACACCCGGCAGCTGCTCGCGAGCAAGGTCCTGCTGAGCCGCGAGGGCGAGGAAACGACCGTCTACCGGTTCAAGCTGACCGCGGCCGGCGAGCTCGTGCCGGGCAGCGTCTACAGCCTGTTCAAGGAGCTCCGGGCAGGAGGAACGTCATGACCCAACTGAGCGAGCTGTTCACGGCGACCGTAACGCTGATCGGTCTCCTGACCCTGATCAGCCTCTGGACGCCGCGCCGGTTGGCGGTCAAGGGCACGGCGCTGGCGACCGGCGTCCTGCTCCTGCCGCTGAGCTATGCGAGCCTGGTCGATCTGCTGAGCCGGCCAAAGCCGATCGACCTGGAGTGGTGGCAAAAGCACGCCCAGGAGGCGACGGTGCTCGGCTCCGAGCTGCACGAGGGCCAGGGCATCTATCTCTGGCTGCAGCTGCCTGACGTGGCGGAGCCTCGCGGCTACGTGCTGCCCTGGAGCCGTACGACCGCGGAGCAGCTCCAGGCCGCCGAGCGCCAGGCCGAGCAGCAGCAGGGCGGCGGTACGGTGCGTATGCGCCTGCCGTTCGAGCCGAGCCTCGAGGACCGCGAGCCGATGTTCTATGCCCAGCCGCAGCCGGCACCGCCGCCCAAGGACCTGGCCGATCCGGCGCCGCAGATCTACCAACCGCCCGGCCGCGACGCCTGATCGGCGCACCCGGACGCTGGCGCGGCGCCGCCGCTGCGGCTACAAGACCCCCGGGCCATCGCTTCGGGAGGACGTCATGGTGCGGATCTGGGGCCGGACCAACTCGATCAATGTGCAAAAGGTGATGTGGGCGGTCGGCGAGCTCGGGCTCGCGCATCAGCGGATCGATGCCGGCGGCGCCTTCGGTGGCCTCGATACCGACGAGTACGGCGAGCGCAACCCGAACCGCCGGGTTCCGACACTCGAGGATGAGGGCCTCGTGATGTGGGAGTCCAACGCCTGCGTCCGCTATCTCGCGGCCCGCTACGATGCCGGCGGGCTCTGGCCCGAGGAGCCGGTGGCGCGCGCGCGGGCCGACATGTGGATGGACTGGCAGCAGACCACGCTGCTCGCCGACATGGTCGTCGTCTTCTGGGGCCTGATCCGGACGCCCGAGGACAAGCGCGACCATGGCGCGATCGATGCCGCGACCAAGCGGCTCGGCGGCATCTGGCGGGTGCTGGAGGCGCAGCTCGCGGGCAGGCGCTTCGTCGGCGGCGACCGCCTCACGATCGGCGACCTTCCGGTCGGCGCCACCTGCTACCGCTATTTCGGCCTGCCGATCGAGCGGCCCGAGCTGCCCAACCTCGAGGCCTGGTACGAGCGCCTGAAGCAGCGGCCGGCGTTCCGCGAGCACGTCATGCTGCCGATCACCTGACAGCGGACGGACTGGCGCCGGAGGCGCCGGCCGGCAGAGCTGCGAACGGAGCCGCCGACCGGCTCGACCACGCTTAAGACGGGAAATTCGCGAACATCTTCTGCACCCCGGTCTGGATGTCCTTGGCCGTCTCGCCGCTGGGATCGACGAGCCCCTGGGCGTTGCCCTGCCAGAGGAACAGCTTGGTCTTGGGGTCGACGAGCGCGACCATCAGGGTGCCCTCGGTGTAGTTGAACTGCTCGACGTTCCAGCGCCCGCCGGTGATCTCCGACTCGTGCTGCAACCTGACATGGTAGTCGACCAGGAAATCCGGGGGCTGACCGGCCGCCGGCCGAAAGCCCCGCTCCTGGAGGGCCTGGTTGACCGCCGCATGGATTTCTTGCCCGGCGATCGAATTGTCGAGCGTGCCGCCCATCTGCGCGTTCGGCTCCCAGGCGAAGGTGTGCAGCGTGGCGAAGTCCGCGGTCGGCGACATGCTGCTGTCGACCGTGACCGGCGAGCAGCCGATCAGCGTCAGAAGAGCTGCAACCGCGTAGAGACCCGTCATCCGATTTGCTCTCATGGCTTTTCTCCATTCCATCGCTCTCATGATCCGAGCGCTCATGTCTGCGACCCTTCTCCGGATTTTGGTGGGACCGGGCGGCGTCCAGGCCGCCAGAGGCAACAGGACTACCAGCCCGACCTTCCACGGGGCGATTGTCCGGTCGAGTCTCATCGCAGCCACTTCCTTTGCTTGCAAGGGGCGGCGGCCAAGGGTGGGCGGGGTCAGGACGGTGACGGGGCCGCGGGCGCGATCCAGCCATGGTCGGCGAAGAACGGGGCGAGCTGCCTGGCGGCGGCGCTGGCTGCTGCCTTGGCGGTCTGATCGAGATCGGCCCCGATCGCGGCCGGAAGCTTGCCCGGGGAGCCGCCCGGCAACCTCGCCAGCACACCGGCCGGAAGGCGCTCGGGCGGCAGGTTCGCGTCGGCGAGGTTGAACTCGACCTCGTCGGACAGCTGATCGCCCACGCCGGTCGTGCTGTAGATCTCGATGTCGGCGACCACGTTCGGCCAGTCGGCGGCGAAACCGACGATGCCCGGCGCGCTCAGATCCTCGCTGGCGAGCGAGATGAACTGGCCTTCGATCGACGCGGTGTTGCCGCCCGCGGGCAGGGGCGCGCCGGCGCGCTCGGCCGGCAGCCCCATGCGGCGGATCTCCTCGACCAGGCTGGCCGCGAAGGTGCTCGCAAAGCGATGCCCGACCGCCCGCTCGGTCGCGGTCCGTGAGCTGTCCCGGATGAGCTTCTCGTTGCCGAGGCGCCCGGTCGTCACCTCTTCCGGCGTGATCGCGAAGTCGGACACCAGAATGGCCGTGGGCACCGGCGTGATCTGGCTCCTGATCTCCTGCTTGGCGGCGCTATCGACGCTCTCGCAGCCGGCGACCAGCAACAAGATCGCGCAGGCGATCCAAAGACCCGGCGGCCGGGGCGGTCCCGACGCCGCGGTCATGGTGCGGCCGCCCTCGGATCAGGCCCCGCGGGGCCGGCACATAAGGGGCTCATCGGGCGATCTCCTTTGAAGCTTCGCGATGGTCACCAGGCCTGTCTCCGGCCTCGAGGGGTGGGCGCCGTCGGGTCGCGTCCCGGTCGGCGCCTCCTCGGTCGGCGCGGACGACCCGTCCAGGGCTGCCCGCGGTTCTCGAAAAGCTACTCACTGGCCTTGTTGTTCCGCTGGCCCTGTTCCCTGAGGAGCTTCTCATCCGCCGCCGTCAGCTTCGGCCGGTCGATGTTGAGCGTGAGTTTCGTGAGCTTGCCCGTGAAGGCGAACGGCACCTGGTAGTCCTGGTCGTCGACCGAGGTGCCGGTATCGGCGCCGACGTCGAAGGTCTCGTCCCACTGGAGGATCAGCGGGACCGTGTGCTCCATCTTCTTGGTGGCGACCTCCTTGCCGTCGACCTTGAGCACGCCGGTGCCGCTCCGGCCGATGCCGCTCATGTTGTCGAAGGCCAGGGTGGCGAGGCCGAGGCCGTCGTACTTGAAGTCGAACTCGAGCGTGTGCTTGCCCGGCGCGAGCGCCTCGGGACCTTCCCAGCGCTGCCGCTCGAGATCGAGCAGGTTCCATAAGAACACGGGCTTGCCCTTGAGCAGGTAGAAGCCGTAGCCGCCGAAGCGGCCGCCTTCGGTCAACAGCACACCCTCGGCGCCGCCCGCGGGAATCTCGACCTCGGCGGTGATCGTGTAGGACGTGTCGAGGACGCTCGGGGCGTCGCCATGCGGGATGCCGGTCAGCTCGCCGGAATAGGTGAACGTGGTCCTGCCGGCGGTGAGATTGGGCCGGGCGGCGACCAGGCGGGTCGCGACCGAGGCGTCCAGCGGCAGGACCTGATACTTGGCCGCCTCGACCCAGAAGAGGTCCTGCAACTGTTTGAGCTTGTCCGGATTGGCCGCCGCCACGTCGTCGAACTGGGTCCAGTCCTTGGTCAGGTCGTACAACTCCCACTTGTAGGCGGTGGCCGGATCCTGCGTGGTCGGCCCCGTGAGGTCCCAGGGCGCCCGCAGCGGCGTCGTGCTGGCGATCCAGCCATCCTGATAGAGCGCCCGGTCGCTCATCATCTCGAAATACTGGGTGTGGTGCCGGGACGGCACATCGGCGTCAGCCTTGTCGAAGGTGTAGGCCAGGCTCACGCCGTCGATCGGCTTTTGCGCGATGCCGTTGACCATGACGGGCGCCGGGATGCCGGTGACCTCGAGGATCGTCGGCGCGATATCGATGATGTGGCTGAACTGGTTGCGGATGCCGCCCGCGTCCTTGATCACGTTCGGCCATGCGATCGCCACACCCTGGCGCGTGCCGCCGAAGTGCGATGCGATCTGCTTGGTCCATTTGAACGGCGTGTCGAACGCCCAGGACCACGCGACCGACATGTGTGGGTAGGTCTGGTCCGAGCCCCAGACGTCGTAAAAGTACTTGAGCTGATCCGCGACCGGGACGTTGACGCCGTTGAAGGCCGCAACCTCGTTCGGCGTGCCGATCAGGGTGCCCTCGGCGCTGCCGCCGTTGTCGCCGCTGATGTAGATGATCAGCGTGTTGTCGAGCTTGCCCATGTCCTCGACGGCCTGGATGACCCGGCCGATCTCGTGATCGGTATAGGCCAGATAGGCGGCATAGACCTCCGCCTGGTGGGTGAACATCTTCTTCTCGTCGGGCGTGAGCGCGTCCCACCGCTTCAGCAGGTCATCGGGCCAGGGTGTCAGCTTCGCGTCCTGGGGGATCACGCCGAGCTTCCTCTGATTGGCGAAGATCTGGTCGCGCAGGGCGTTCCAGCCCTTGTCGAACAGATGCATGTCGCTGATCTTCTTGATCCATTCCGGCGTCGGGTGGTGCGGCGCGTGAGTGCCGCCGGGCACGTAGTAGACGAAGAACGGCTGTCCCGGATCGATCTCGTCGAGTTGCTTCATCCAGCCGATCGCGTCGTCGGCCATCGCGGTGGTCAGGTTCCAGCCCGGCTTGCCGAGATAGGGGTAGATTGCCGTCGTGTTGCGGAAGAGGTTAGGCTCCCATTGGCTGGTGTCGCCGCCGACGAAGCCATAGAAATACTGGAAGCCCATGCCGGTCGGCCACTGGTCGAACGGGCCGGCTTGGCTGGCCTGGAATTCGGGCGTGTTGTGGTCCTTGCCGAACCAGGACGTCGCGTAGCCATTGTCCTTCAGGATCTCGCCGATGGTGGCGGTGTCCTTGCCGATGATGCTGTCGTAGCCCGGAAAGCCGGTCGACTGCTCCGCGATCACGCCGAAACCCACGGAGTGGTGGTTGCGACCGGTGATCAGCGCGGCTCTGGTGGGCGAGCAGAGCGCGGTCGAATGGAACTGGGTGTAGCGCAGCCCCGCCTTGGCGATGCGGTCGAGGGCCGGCGTCGGGATGACGCCGCCGAAGGTGCTGGGGGCGCCGAAGCCGACGTCGTCGGTCATGATCAAGAGGACGTTCGGGACGCTCTTGGGCGGCACCACGCCGGGGCGACCAGTATGGTGTCGACTGCGCAGCGTTGGGATTGATGACGCCGCCGAACGCCGCCGCCGGCGGCGGCAGATAGCGCCCGTCAAGGGTCGTCGTGGCGCTGGGCGAGCCCGGCACGCCCGTGATCTGTTGGGCGGCGGCCGGAACGACCTGCCCGAGCGCGGCGACGGCCAGAGCCAAGGCGGCCGCGATCTGTCCTCTCATCATGCTGGGATCTCCTTCGGGCTCAGTGCATCCAGCCCTGCTGGGCGAACAGGGCGGCGAGCTGCTTGGCGATGCCTTTGGCCGACCGGTCGGCGTCGGCGACCACGTCGGCGCCGATGTCCTCGGAGACCACGTGCAGGCCGCCGCTGACCACCGTCGACACCAGCAGGTGACCGGTCAGGCCGCCGACTCCCATGGTCTCGGCCATGCCCGGGGTCAGGCCGCTCTTGGCGTTGACCTCGATCTGGTCGATCAGCTGGCGGCTCCCGGCCGTCACCTCGTAGACCTGGGCATCGGCGCGGACGTCGCTGCGCCCGGCGCCGAGCCCGATGAGCACGCGCTCGGTGCGGTTGCCCTCATCGATCGAGATCAGCTGGCCCTTGATCAGGACGGCGTGCTGCGTGCCCGCCGGCACCGCGCTGCCGCGCTCGGCCGCCAACCCCAGGTCGCGGATCTCGACCACCAGCTTGTCCGCGATCGCATCGGCGACCTGGTGGCCCGCCTCCATTTCCTGCTGGGTGCGCGACGTGCCGTTGTGCGCCTTGATCGCCTGCTCAACCTCCGTGCTCAGGCCCTCGTCCAGGGTCACCTCCTCGGGCGAGACGGCAAACCTGTCGACGATCACGACCGACGGCGCCGGCAGCATCTCGCCGGCGGCCTCGTTCTGGCTCTGCGTCGAGGTGCAGGCGGCCAGCAGGGCCAGCCCGGCGAGCGCTGAGGCTCCTCGGATGAGCTTGGCTGGATAGAGCATTGGTGGTGTCCCTCGCATTTTTTGCCGGTCGCCCAGAGGCGCCAGCTCAGGTTCAAGCTGAAGAGGTGGAAGTCGTACGAACTCATAGTCGCCCTGGAGCCTGCCGGCCAGTGGCCCGCGCTCGACGTCGAGCTTGGCGGCGCCGGCGTTCAGGTGTCGGTCTCTCCGAGGTCAGAAGGTTATGCTCAGGCCGACCACCGGGCCGTGGATGGTGACGTCCCACTCGAACTCGCTGCGCCCGTCTCCGTCCGTGTACTTCTGGTGCAGGGCCCGGTAGCCGGCGAGCAGATTGGCGTTGTCGGTCCCGAACAGCCCGAACCGGTAGCCGACGACGCCGACCGCCTGCCAGCTGTAGTCGGAGTTCTGGCTGGTGCCGCCGATGTCGCCGGCGGCAATGAGGCTGAGGCGCTCGCCCAACGTCCAGGTCGTGCGCAGGCCGATGATCGGGTCGACCCACTGCTTGTCGCCCTCGGCGGTCCGCTTCGCGTTCACGCCGAGGTCGGGGAGGTCGAGCTTGCCCTTGAGCTCGGTGTCCAGATAGGTGTAGCGGACGCCGGCATAGGGATCGACCGCGACCGAGAGCGGCCCCGCCTGGTCGAAGTCGGCAATCTGCCACGTCCCGACCCGGTAGGTGGCGGCCAGGCCCTGGATCAGCATGTTGGCGGTCGTCTTGACCTTGAGGTCACCTTGCAAGGTGCTCGAATTGTCCTCGAGGTTGGCGTAGACGGTGTCGGACATCAGGGCGAAGGGGCCCTTGCGCAGCTCGAGGTCGAGCATCACGGCACCGTTGAGGTTCTTGAGCAGGTCACTGAAGCTAACGTCGACGTCGGCCTTCTTGCCCGCAACACCGGCCTTCCCCTTCAAGCTTGTCGCCCAGAGATAGGGTGTGACGTTGAGCTTCCAGGGCGCCGCCGCCGCCGGCGCTGCATCCTCGGCCTTGGCAGGTGAGCCGATCAAACCGGCCGCGAGCGTCGCCGCCAGCGCCGTGCCCCAACGCCGCGCCATCATCGAATGCATGTCATTCCCCGTCCCAAGTGGGAGGCACGCGCGCCGCCGACCTGCTGACCACTCGCACCACCCCGATCGAGACGCTTTGCCCTCGGGCCGGCCGGCATAGCCCAAAGACACGCTTTCCCCGCCTCTGGGTAGCGCCGGCCGTGCCGCCCGGCAATGGTTCTGCATGGTGCTGCCTCATTGCGGCGGCTCCGTGACCGATCCTGGTCACGGCACGAGCTCGATCTCGCTCGGGCGCCAGGTCTTGGTGAAGAACGGCTCGAGCGGGCTGTAGAGGCGCAGGATCAGGAACCAGCCCTTGCCGGGCACGGTCTGGATCCAGTTGCCCCGCTTGACCCCCGCGGGCTGCTCCGGGCTGAAGTAGACCGTCGTGGCGCCGTCGGCGTCCGCTTCGGCCGCCGGCGACGGATAGCTCTGGCTGCCCGCCCGCGGGTAGCGCTGCGGCGTGTCGAGCATCGAGCGCGTCTGATTGTCGTAGACCGTCAACGACCAGAATTTCTCCTCCGGAATGCCCTTGGGCAGCGTCACCTTGTAGGTCTTGGCGCCGTCGAAGTACTGCTTGTCCGCATCCGCCATGACGAGCAGGTACTGCGAGCCGATGCCGGGCAGGCGCATGCTCATCGCGGGCGTGATGCCGGTGATCCCGTAGAAAAACGTGGTGCGGGCGTCCAGCGTGCGGTAGCCGGTGGGCGGGAAGGGCTTGGCGCCCGCGGGCGTGATCAACGGGATCGGCGTCTCGAACTCGGAGCCGGTGAGGAACAGAAAGTTCATCCAGGACGAGCCGGGGTAGTAGAACCATTCGGGATCGCGCGGATTCATGAACAGCGTTCGCGAGGTGGCGTTGGCGACCGCCAGCGTCTCGGTGAGGATCTTCTTCATCCGCGCGTCCGGCGCGAACGGCTTGCCCTTGACGATGCCGATCGCGGCCAGCGAGCCCATCAGCTCGGGGTCGAGCGCCGTGGCCGGTTCCTGTTGCACGACCTCGTTGAGCAGCTCCCAGGCGCTGAAGTCATTGGGCGGAATGGTGCTGAACGCCTTGCCGCTGCCCTCGTGGAACACGGTCGGCGGCGGCGACGTGGGGCGGGCGAGCTTGGCCTTGCCGCTGAGGAATTCGGCGATGCTGGTGCCGACGCCGCCGGCTTCATAGGGGTAAATCCTGGCCGTCTTCTTGATCAGGTCGGCTGCGGGCTTGGGATCGTCGTTGTCCATGAACGAGCGACCGAGGATCAGGACCCGGGTGGTCCGGGACCGGGCGATGAAGAACCCGCCCTCGGGCAGCGGCCCGTCGTAGCCGGGCGGCAGGATCAGGTATTTGCCGCCCAGGCCGCGATCCGGGCCGGGCGCGCCGAAATCAGTGACCCAGCGCCACCAGAAATCGTCGAGGGTGCCGAGCGCCTTGGGCGGCGTCTCGAACACCATGGGCCCTTTGGTCAGGTCGATGAAGCCGACGAAATAGACGGTGTCCGCATTCGCCGTCAGGAACAGCGACTTGGCATCCATCAGCTCGGAGAACACCAGGAGTTCGTTGTCCTTGACCCCGATCTTGAGAACACCGTTGCGGGCGGCCGCCATGCTCACGCCCTGGAAGGTGTTCACGAACGCCTCGAACGCATGCGTACGGTCCAGGTGGTCGTAAACCCGGTCCACAGTGGCCGGATCGGGTGCGCCGTCCTTGAAGCCGAGGGGGCCCAGCCTGGTCTCGACCTTGTCCGGCGTCGAGATCGATTGCAGCGTCTCCTTGGACACCTGGGCGCCGGCGGGCGGTGCCAGGAGGGCGATCAGCGCGAGACCGGGCATGGCGAGGGTGGTTCGTCTCATGGGTGGCTCTCCGCTCCGCTATCGCAATCATTTCGGGAACCGGAACTGGACCTGCAGCCGCAGCGTCCGGTCCGCGGTCGGGGCGTCGTCGGGCCAGACCACGTTCTAGTACGCCTGCGCCTGGAGGTTGACCGGCAGCTTGCCGATCCCGGGCGAGCGAGCGCCAACCAGCAAGGGCCCTGCTGCCCGAGCCCGCGGCGACCGGTGTCGCTCTCTGCCTTGGTTGAAGCGTTCGCACCTATCCCCTCTCGCGCTCGGTGAACATCCAGATCGGTGAGCGGTTTGTGCTTGACTGAGGTTAAGACCGCGCCTGCCGCGCTCCTGGCCGGCGCCGGAGCGGCGGCTCATTGTTGACCGCCGGCGAGCCGCGCGATCTGGTCGCGCAGCGCGCGCCCCTGCGGATCGACCGCCGCCAATCGGTCGGCCCAGGTCAGCGCGACGTCGAGGTGGCCCGCGTCGCGGTTGATCGTGGTCAGCGCCAGCAGCGTGTCCCGATCGGCCGGGTGGCGGACCTGACTGGCCTCGAGGACCTCGAGCGCCTCGTCGGTCCGCCCGGTCGAGTTGAGCGCGATCCCGTGGACATAGGCGTATCTCGCATTGCCCGGGTCGATCTCGGACGCCCGGGCGATCTCCGCCAGGGCTTCGGCGCCTCGATGCTGCCGCACCAGGTTGAGGCCGAGCGCCATGTGCAGCTCGGCATCGGCCGGCATGCGGGCAAGGGCCTCGCGCAAAAGCCGTTCGCCATCCGGATCGCGCCCCTGGCGGGCGTAGAGTTGGGCGAGGCTGACGTCAGCGGGGACGAAGCTCGGGTCGAGCGCGCGGGCGGCCAGATATTCCGCCTCGGCCGCGCTCGCTTGCCCCTGCTGCGCATAGAGGCTGCCGAGGTTGACCCGGCTTTCGGGCCGGTCGGCGTTGAGCCGCTGGGTCGCCACGTAGTCCTCGATCGCCCGCGACAGCCGTTGCCGGTCCGCCGGTGTCAGCTGATCCTGCGGCACGGCCGCCAGCAGCCCGGCCGCCTCGATCCTGACCCCGCGGACCGGATCGTCGAGCAGGCCCTGCGCCAAGGGCCAGCTCTGCTCGGGCGGCACCGATCGCAGGCTGCGGAGCGCCGCCAGCCGGACCAGCGGGTCGACGTCCGCGAGGCCCCGCTGCGCCGCGCCGATCGCCTCCGGGTTCGGCCATTCGCCCAGGTCTTCGAGCGCGGTCGCCCGCGCGATCGCCGGCACCCCCGGCGTGGTCGCGAGTTGCAGCAGCAGGGGCCCCGCCGCCACCTTGTCGTCGCGGGCCGCGGCAAAGGCCTCGGTCCAGGTCTGAAAGCCTTTGCGCTCAGGCCCGAACCAGCGCTCGATCGCCGCTGCCGCCCAGGCGGCGTCCTGGTCGGCATGGCAGTCGTTGCAGGCGTTGGAGACGCCAAAGCGCGCCGACAGATCGGGCCGCGGGATGCGGAAGCCGTGATCGTGGCGCGGATCGACCACCATGTAGGTCCGCTCCGGCATGTGGCAGGCCGGGCAGCCCGCCGCCGGCGAGCCGGCCGCATGGTGGTGATGGTCGACCGCGCCGTACTTCGCCTGCTCGTGACACTGGTAGCAGACGCCGTTGCCCTCGGCGCGGAGTGCCAGCGCATGCGGCTCGTGGCAATCGCTGCAGCTGACGCCCTGGATGAACATCTTGCTCTGGCGGAACGAGGCGTAGTTGTAGACCTCGTCCAGCATCTTGCCGTCGGCCTCGAACAGGCCCGGCTGCAGGAGGCTCGGCAGATGGGTCTCGAGGAGCTGCTGTCCGGGCCGCCAGCCTTCGGCGATCTTGGCGCTGCGGGCATGGCAGACGCCGCAGGTCTCGAGCTCCTTGGCGCTGGTCCGCGGCGCGCTGCGAGCGGCGTTGCCGGTGGCGGGATCGATCGTCCAGTGGATGCCCTGGCGCTCGTCGAAGTGGACGATGAGCCCGTCATCGCCGCCTTGGCCCGAGGGCCGCCCGGCCCAGGCGACGTGGGCCGCGCCCGGACCATGGCAGGCCTCGCAGCCGACATCGATCTCGGCCCAGGTGGTCGCATAGGTGTTGCTGGCGGCATCGTAGTTCTTGTGCAGCTCGGTCACGTGGCACTCGGCGCACATGAAGTTCCAGGTCTGATCGATGCCGGTCCAGTGCAGCGGCTCGCCGGCGTGCAGGTTCTGGTCCGGGTAGAGGTGGAACCAACGCTGGCCGCCCTGATCCTTGGGCCGCGCGTCCCAGGCGATGCCGAGCGCCTGCATCCGGCCGTCCGGGAAGGCGATCAGGTATTGCTGCAGCGGGTAGACGCCGAAGGTGTAGCGGATCTCGAAGTCCCCGAGCTTGCCGTCCGGCCCGTCGGTGGTGACGAAGAACCTGCCGTCGCGTTTGAAGAAGCGCGAGGTCACCTCGCCCTGGGTGAAGCTGGCATCATCGAAGTTGCCGAGCACGGTTTCCGCCGTGGCCTCCTGCATGGCCAGAGCGTGCTGCGATCGGTGCCAGGCCGTCATCTCGGCCGCGTGGCAGCCGCCGCAGGCGGCGCTGCCGACGAAGGTCGGGGCGGCGGCAGCCTGCGGCGGGGAAGCGGCGCCGCCCATCGCCGTTGTCGCGATCACCAGCGCCGGCGCCAACGCCAGGGCCCCGAGGGCCCTGGCGGCGACCCGCGGCAAACCGGCGACCTCAGCGAGGACCGCTAGCCTCCGCCACGACCAACGCCGAGAATCGCGGCGTTGAATTCGTCGAGCGAGACGACGCCATCGCCGTTGGTATCCATGCCCTTGTAGGCCCGGTCCCACTCGTCCGGAGTCAGCGTGTTATCACCATTGATGTCGGAATTGCCAAACAGCGGGTTGGGGGAGCTCATTGGCTTTGAACTGTTGTCGGCGCAACCGCTGGTCAACAGCGTCAGGCCAAGGACAACGGCGCCGGTCCCCAGCATGGCCCGCCGGCGCATCACGGTCTCGGTCATTCTTCCACCTCCTGCTGTGCTTGTCGTCGTGGCACCCGATCCCCGCGGCCGAGCCTCTTCAGGTCGGCAAGGCGCCCGACGGTGTCCCTCCGCGGCGCGGATCGGCCGCTCGTCAGCACCAGCATACCGATCCCCGCGACCCTGACCACACTCCGCTGATAGCCCGCGCCCTCACGGCTCGGCAAACACGGTCTTCCAGTCTCTCTTCATGCTGATCACGGTCCAGCCCTTCGTCTTCGCCTCGTCCGCGAGCGCCTGCGAGAAGGTGCCGACCTTGCTGTCCGGGAGGCCGTTTGCGGGCCCGTAGGCGTACTCGCGCTCGGCGTCGTCGTGGAGCACGAGCATCATCAGGCGCGCGCCGGCGCCGGCGCCGGTCCACTCCAGCATCTCGCGATCGCCGTCGGAGTTGCCGAACGCGGCATAGGGCCGCTTGCCGATGAACAGGTTGATGCCGATCGCCTTGCCGGCCTTGTCGTTGATGAAGAACACCTTGGGCTCGCGCATCAGCACCGGCTTGCCGTCCTGGTCGTCGTATTTCGTCGCGACGCTCGAGCCGATCACCTGCTCGACCGGGACGCCGTACACCCGCTCGCTGTAGACACGCACGAACTCCTGGCCGCCGCCGGTCACGATGTAGGTCCGAAAGCCGTTGGCGCGCAGGTAGTTCATGACTTCGAGCATGGGCTGGTAGACGAGCTCGGTGTACGGCCGCTCGAAGCGCGGATGCTTGGCCTCGGCCAGCCACTGCTGGACGATCGGCGGGAACGCCTCGGTGCTCATGCCGGCATGGGTGGCGCCGATGATCTCCATCAAGTCGCTCTCGGTGAACTTGGCCATCGCCGCGCGGTCGCCCGTGAGCACCGCCTTGAACGGGGCCTCGGTCTTCCATTCCGGGTGTTCGGGCGCGAGCGCCGCGACCCGATCGAACGCGAACATCGCCTGGGTGTAAAGCGGATGCTCGACCCAGAGCGTGCCGTCCTGATCGAAGGTGGCGATCCGGTCCGGGGCCGGTACGAAGTCGGCGGCGCCATCCGTGGTCACGGCCGCGACGAACGCGGTGATCGCCTGCTTGGCCGGCCCGTCGTTCCAGGACAGCAGGGGATCGTCGGCGGCCCGGGCGTGCCAGGGTGTAAGGCACAGCACCAGGATCGCGGCGTAGGCAACCCGACCGATCCGTTGCGCAATCATGGCAAGCCTCCGTCTCGGAGCGGTGTTGGATCAACCTGGTTCGGCGCTGCGAACCGGGTCGCGCTACGCGGCCGCGCTCAGCACCTCGCGCAGGCGCTCGTCCTGCTCCGGGCTGAGCGAGGTCTTGAGGATCGTGCCGCCAAATTTGGCGACGTGCGGCAGGACCTTCTCCGGCGTCACCTCCAGGTCGATCAGATGCTCGACCTCCAGCTGGCGCAGCTCGTTCAGCACCTGATCCGCGGTGTCCCGCTCCTTGTAGGCGATGCAGACCAAGTCACTCATGATGTTTCTCCCGGGGCCTCGCTCGTTGGTGTCACTGTTTCACCCGGTCGAGGTGACGGGGTCAACCACCAGTCGCAGCGAATCCATTGGCTGCGCGGCCCCAAACAGGGGCGGGCGCGCCCCGCAGGGAGGGCGCGCCCGCTGGGTCGGCAGTCCGGCTATTGGCCTTCGTGGCTCTTCATCATCTCGTCGATCTGCGCCTTCACCGCCTCCAGGTTGAAGGAAGCCGGCGCCTGCATCGGCGGAAACTCGATCGCGGTCTTGGCGAGGTTCGCGACCGTCTGCTGCACCAGGACGAACCGCCAGAACTCGCGGGCGTAAAAGTCATTCATGTAGCCGCCGCCCAGATTGTTCAGCTCTTCGCCGAAGATCGATGGCGTCCGCTCGAACGGATCCTGGCGGATGTTGTAGATCAGCGGCATGTCGGTCACGACCTTGGGGCCGGGCCAGCCCTGGGGCTGTTGGTAGAACTGGAACTTGAAGTCGTCGATCCGCAGCGCCCCCAATTTCGGGCCGCCGAAGTAGAAGAGCTCATGGCGCGCCGACGGTCCCTTGCCCAGCAGCAGGTCCATCTGGTTGTAGCCGTCCAGATGGTTCTTGTAGGTGCGGTCGCCCAGCTGCACGCCTTTGAGGAGCTGGTCCTTGATGTCGGGGGTGCCGGCGGCCGCAGTCAGCGTGGGCAGCCAGTCGAGACCGGAGAAGATGCCGTTCTCGACGGTCCCGGGCTTGATCTTGCCCGGCCAGCGGATGATCGCCGGGACGCGGAAACCGCCCTCGAAGACCGTCCCCTTGGTCGCCTTGAACGGCGTCATGCCGCCGTCCGGCCAGGTGAACACCTCGGCGCCGTTGTCGGTCGTGAAGATGACGATGGTATTGTCGGCCTCGCCGATGTCCTGCAGATGCTTCAGCAGCTCACCGATACTGTCGTCCATCTGCGCCATGCCGGCTTCTTCCAGGCCGTAGTTGCTCTGGTAGTTCATCATCGCCTGGTACTTCGGCGGGATATAGGTGAAGACGTGCATGCGCGTCGTGTTGTGCCAGAGGAAGAACGGCTTGCCGTCGCTCTTGGCCTTGTCCATGAAGTCCTCGCTGGCCTTGACCAGCACCTCGTCGAAGGTCTCCATGTCGTATTTGGCCTTGCGGCCTTCCTGCCAGTTCTGGCGGCCGGCCATGTTCGGGAACGGCGCCAGCGGGCCCTCATCGACGATCTTCTGCTTGCCGACCTTGCCCCAGCGCGGCATCACGGTGGGATCGTCGGTGTCGGTCGCATAGGCATGAATGAGGTCGCGCGGCCCGTACTTGTCGATCCAGTCCTGCGGGTAGTCGAACCAGTACGGGTCCGACATCGCATCCAGATGGTACAGGTAGCCGAAAAACTCGTCGAAGCCGTGCACCGTCGGCAGGAACTTGTTGAGGTCGCCGAGGTGGTTCTTGCCGAACTGGCCGGTGGCATAGCCCATCGACTTCAGCACGGTGGCGAGGGTCACGGCCTGATCGGGCAATCCGACATCGGCGCCGGCCTGGCCGACGGTGGTCAGACCGGTGCGCAGCGGCAGCTCGCCGGTGATGAAGTTGGCCCGGCCTGCGGTGCAGCTCGCCTCGGCGTAGTAGTCGGTGAAGCGCATGCCCTCGGCGGCCAGCTTGTCGAGGTTCGGCGTCTTGCCGGACATGATGCCCTGGTGGTAGGCGCCGATGTTGAACCAGCCGACGTCGTCGCCCATGATCACGACGATGTTGGGCTTCTTCTCCTGCGCCGAGGCGGGCGCTCCGCCCGCCACCGCGGCGGCGAGCGCGATCGGTATCGCGGCCCCCAGCAGTCGTTTCGATAGGGCTTGCATCGACGGTCTTCCCTTCTTGGATGAACACAGCGGTGGACACCCGCCTACCACTGGGTAGGCGCCCTTAGGGCGAGGTCACAGAGGGTTTCTTGCCGCAGGTTCTCGATTGTCTCCTGCCCGCAGCGGGTTCAGCCGCCGGCCTCAATATTTCCAGGCCTAGTCGCCGGCGTGGCTGACCATCCGCTGGTTTTTGACCTGCTGGACCACCTGTTCCAGATTGTACGATTCCGGGTCCTGCATCGGCGGGAACTTCGTGTAGGTCTCGAGCTCCTTCAGCCACAGCTGTTGGCCGAGGGGCAGGATGTTCCAGTCGTAGACGTAGGCGGTCACCGGGCCGGCAAGCGCACCGCCCATACTGAAAAGCGTCTTCTGCTGGTCACCGACGGCGGTCTCGAACGGATCGCGCCTGATGTTGTCGACCTGGGCCCAGTGATAGGGCAGCGCACCCGCGACAAACCCAGCCGGCGCGCTGTCGACCATCGCGAAGTAGATCTTCCAGTTCTTGTACCGGACCGCCGACGGGTCCTTGCCCGAGTAGTAGAAGAAAGTATCGCGCGCCGACTTGTCCGACTTGCCTTCCAGATAGGCACGCTGATCGACGCCGTCGAGCATCGTCTTGACGATCCCGGGGTATTGGCCGGCCTCGATCTGCTTGTTCAGGTCGTCGCCCTTGGGGCCGCCGGCAATGTCGACCAGCGTCGGCAACCAGTCGAGGGACGCGAAGATGTCGTTCTTGACCGTTCCGGGCTCGATCACTCCAGGCCAGCGCACGACCAGCGGAGCGCGCATGCCGCCCTCC
Source organism: uncultured Alphaproteobacteria bacterium (assembly GCA_963757395.1). Taxonomy (GTDB): domain Bacteria; phylum Pseudomonadota; class Alphaproteobacteria; order Geminicoccales; family Geminicoccaceae; genus DATAOG01. The sequence goes on along the minus strand of CAVWRK010000008.1, from coordinate 333,346 downwards.
CAGGTGGTCAGCTTGCCGCCCTTGAAGGGGGTGGTGCCGCCGTCGGGATAGGTGATCGTCTCGGCGCCGTTGTCGGTCGTGAAGGCGACGATCGTGTTTTCGAGTTCGCCCATGTCTTCCAACTTCTTCAGCACGTAGCCGATGTTGTCGTCCATCTGCTTCATGCCGGCTTCGTTGACGCCCCAATCCTTGCCGCCGGGCTGGCCGACCATCGCCATGTATTTGTCCGACAGCATCGTCGTGATGTGCATGCGCGCGGGGTTGTACCAGACGAAGAACGGCTTGCCGGTCTTCTTGGGGTCGTTGCGATCGAGGAAGTCGATCACCTTGGCCGAGATCTCTTCGTCCACGGTCTTCGACCGTTCGAGCGTCAACGGGCCCTGGTCCTGGCATGTCTGGTTCGCTGCCGTGCCGTCGGAGGACTTGCACCACAAGACCGGGCGCGGCGGCGTCAGGCAGGTCGTGGTCGCCGGGTCCACGGCGCCCGGAACCTCGGCGAGGCCGGGGATCGGCGTGTTCTTGCAGGGCGGCACGATGGCCTGGTCCGTCGGGGTCTTGTTGATGTCGGGGAAGCTGACCCCCTGCATCGCGTCCAGGTGGTACAGATAGCCCCAGTATTCCTCGAAGCCGTGTGCGGTCGGCAGCGCATCGGTGTGGTCGCCCAGGTGGTTCTTGCCGAACTCGCCGGTGGTGTAGCCGAGATCGTGCAGGAACTTGGCGACCGCCGGCGTGCCGGGCCGCAGGTAGGACGGGCTGCCCGGGAGCTGCGGCGGAATCATGCCGGTGCGCAGCGGATGCATGCCGGTGAAGAACGCGTTGCGCCCGGCGGTGCAGCTCTGCTCGGCGTAGTAGTCGGTGAACATCGCCCCCTCGTGGCCGATCCGGTCGATGTTGGGCGTCTCGCCGACCATCAGGCCGCGGTGGTAGATGGAGGGCTGCATCCAGCCGATGTCGTCGCCCATGATGAACAGGATGTTGGGCTTCTTCTCCTGCGCCGAGGCCGGCGGCAGCCCGGCCACGGTGGCCGCGAGCGCGATCGGGACCACGACCGACAGCAGTCGTTTCGATAAGGCTTTCATCTGCAGTCCCCCTTCCTTGGCTTGGCCAACTTGGGCTTGGTACATGACAACGTCGCGCGTTGTCACCGCGGGCAGGCGCCCAGCTCGCCAAGCCTCGTGGCGAACTGAGCGGCCCAGGCCTTGAAGGCGTTGTCGACGTCGTCCCAAGAGTTGAAGGTATCCCGGCCCCAGGCCTGGGTGCCGGCGCGCTCGTCCGCGCCCTCCCAGAGCAGCTCGCCGGTGGTCGCGTCCTTGGCGTAGCCGTCGGCGGTGGCCTCGCCGACCCAGTACGCGACGTCATGGTTGAACGCATACCCGGCGATGGCATCGAGCAGGTGGACGTGCGGTTCGTAGGTCGAAAGCGTGTTCAGGAACGGGTTCGCGGACGACGCATCGACCAGCGCGATGTGCCAGCGCATCGTGCCCGGCGATGGCTCGCTGACCATCTGGCAGCGCTTGGCGACCGCCTCGTGGAGGTCGGTGTAGAACGAGTTGGCGAGCGCCTTTTGCACCTTGGGCGAGGCTTTGGCCATGTTGGAGCCCGCACCCGTCCAGATGGTCACCGGGTCGAGCATCACCTTGGTGTAAGAGGCCCAGTCAGCTTTGGGGCTCAGGTACACCCGGTCGGCTTGGCCGCTCTTGCCCTTCTGCAGCAAGGCCGGCGCCGGCAGCACGCCCGAGGCCGGGGCCTCCTTCATCGCAACCTGCTTGGTCGGCGCGCAGGCGCCGAGCGCCGCGACCACGGCCAGCGCCATGATCGATCGAACGTTGCCATGCCTGATCTTGGTCATCGTCGTGACCCTCCCGATCTGCCCTCGAACGCCTCCAGGATTGCCAAAGCCTCCGCCTCGAGCTCCATCACGATCTCGCGATACTCCTCGATCTTGTGAGGGGAGGAGGAGGCAGTCGCCTGCCAGTGCTCGAGCGCGCGCAGCGCGAGCCCATAGTCGTCGCAGATCGAGCGAAAGCTCGGGTCGCGCGCCTGCAGCCGACGGATGGTCGACGCGTGCCGCGGAAATCGGCCGGCCAGAGTCTCGATCGCATTCCCAGCCATCTCTGCCGCTGTCGAGCCTCGCGACCTGCGGTCTGGTTTGGGTTGAGGCGCGCAGCCCCGTTGCCTGATCCGTCACCCTGCGTCTCGGCCAAGGGATGTGGAAGAGTTTTGGGGGAGTCTACAGGGAGGCTACGCAGCACCTCCACCAGGCGGCGCGGTTGATCCGGATCAAAACCATGGCCCACAGGGGGCCTGCGGGGTAACCTGCAACCTCAATAGGATCGCCCTGGGGAACGGGTCGGTTGTGGGCCGGTTGGCCGAAATGATCGACAGATCTCAGCTTTTTGCTGCGGTCGGCCGAGGAGGGGAAATCGGTGCCGGCCACGAACATCCGGGAAGCGCTCGACCGCGTCCTAGGCAGCCCCGAGTTTGACGCCTCCGCGCGCGGCCGACGCTTCCTGCAGTTCATTGTCGAGGAGACCCTGGCCGGCCGTGCCGATCGGTTGAAGGGCCTGACCATCGCGATCGATGTGTTCGGGCGGGATGCCACGTTCGATCCGCGCCACGACCCGGTGGTCCGGATCGAGGCCGCCAAGCTGCGCCGGCGCCTGGAACGCTACTATCTGACCGCCGGTCAAGAGGATCCCATCAGGATCGATATTCCGAAGGGCACCTACGTGCCGACCTTCGAGCGGCGAAAGGGCCCGTTCGCCAACTCGCCCGTCGCCCCGCCGCTGGCGCCCGCCAACCGACGAACGCGGTGGCCTCGGCTGACCGCCACCGGTCTCGCCATCGCCCTGAGCGCGATCCTGGCGGTGGCGGGGACCGCCGCCTGGCTTTGGATGGTCCGCGCCCCGGCGGATCGGGATAGCGCGCGGGCCGCCGCCGACCAGCAGCTGGAAGGGCCGGCGGTGATCATCGCGCCGTTCGAGGATCTGACCGGGACCGAACCAGGCCGCCTGTTCGCCGGCGGCCTGACCCAGGAGCTGATCACCAACTTGACGCGGTTCAGCGACCTTCGGGTCTACGCGGAGCGACGCAAGGAGCGGAACGAAAATCCCGGCCGGCGGCTGGACGTGCGCTACGAGGTCGAGGGCAGCGTGCGACGCTCGTCGGACCGGCTCCACCTGAACGTGCATTTGCTCGAGGTCGACAGCGGGCGCTATCTCTGGTCGGAGACCTACGATCGCGCGCTGACCACCGCAAACGTCTTCGACATCCAGGAGGAGCTAGCGGCCGAACTGGCGAGGCGCCTGGCCGAGCCGTATGGCATCGTGCACAAGGTCACGACGGATCTGTTCCACCACCATCGCCCGGCAACGTTGTCCTCCTACGATTGTGTCTTGCAGGCATTTGCCTATCGTCGGGCGTTCAGCCGAGAGCTCTACGCCTCGAGCCGAGATTGCCTCCAGGAGACGGTTCGCCGCGACCCGAGCTACCCCGACGCGTGGGCCATGCTGGCGTATGCGGATCTCGACGAATACCGCTGGTACGGCTTCGGACGGCGATACGGGCAGCCAGTGACGCTGGATCAGGCGCTCGAGGCGGCGCAACGCGCCAAGGATCTTGATCCGGACGGCGTGATGGGCCTCAGCGCCTATGCCGCGGTGCAGTTCTATCGGGGGGAGTTCGACGAGGCGGAGAGCGCCCAGCGCCGCGCGGTAGCGCTCAACCCCAACAATCCGGAGACGCTGGCGCAACTCGGCTGGCGCCTCGCGTTTGTGCGCGATTGGGACGAAGGCATCGGCCTGGTCCGGCGAGCCGTGCGGCAGAGCAGGGTGGGCTCCGGCTGGTACTATATGATCCTGGCCTTCGACGACTACCGCCGCGGCGATTACCGGACGGCGCTGGCTGACATGGACGAGGCCGGCGAGCTGGACTTCTTCGGGGGCCCGGCGACGGTCGCGATGTCTCAGGCCCAACTCGGCCACGGGGCGGAGGCGCGGCAGGCCCTCGAGCGTGCGATCGCGCTCGATCCGACGTTCGCCAAGGACCCCCGCGCCGCCTATCGTCTGCACCACGTGCCCGAACGCCTGATCGACCAGTTCATGGACGGGCTGCGCAAGGCCGGGCTGGAGACCTTCTCCGGCCAAGGCCCGATCATGCTCCAGTAAGTCGTGATCGCGTGTGCAGCCACTCGGCGGGCGGTTACGGGGCTTGGCCCACGGCGAGAGGGAGCGCGAAGCCGGACCAGGGCCGCGCGAAGTGATCGACGAGGCGATCTTGTCTCGCGGCATCCTTTCGTGCAGCGGGCGTAGCGGGTTGCGCTGGCGTGAGGTTGCGAGACCCGCGAAATAAACCTGCCCTGGTCCCGCCCGTAGCGTTGGCTCGATCGAGCTCCGAAGACTTCCGGGCGTGCCAGGGCAACTGACGCTTTTTGGCTGGGCGCGTCGGCCGGCGCGATTGCCGGGCGGGAGCAGGCGGGCACGGCCGAATTGGCCGCTCTGCCAAGGCCGCCAACCGTAAGCGTTCACTCATTGTTCTTGCCGACCGCCTTTTGGCGACGTTCGCGCCGTAGCTGCCAGAAACGTTGACGTCGCGGGCTTAAAGCGTTACGAAGGAACAGCCCGGGAAGACCCTGGTGTGCCCTTTACAGGAGAGCAACAATGAGAAGAATGTTGGGAGTGGTCACGGCTGCCGCCCTCGCTTTCACCGCCGGCGTCGCGATGGCTGACGAGGCCACGGGGAAGATTGAGAACATCGACACGATGAGCAAAACGTTCGCCGTCGGCGACAAGACCTTCCAGTGGTCCGACGAGAACTCGACGGGCGTCAAGCTCGGCGACCTCAAGGACGGCGACGAGGTAAAGGTCATGTTCGAGCCGAACCAGACCGGCACCAATGACGTGATGGAGATTATGAAGGCGAAATAACGGATGGACGTCACAGCTCAAGCGGCAGGCTGGACCTGTCGCTTGAGCCAGGTTTGCTCGTGAGTATTGGCGGGCGCGGGCGGCGCATTCTTGGGCGTCGAGCGCGCGCGCCGCAATGTCGGGCACGCCACGGCCCGGGCGGACGCGGCGGTGTAGTGCGCAGTTCGCTGCCGCGCGGACGGCGTCGAGAATCAGCGCAATCTCGACGTCCTTCGCGAGCGCTGCCGGCGTCAGTGTGATCTGCAGGACCATGGTCCCGACCAGCACGCCGCGGCGGACACCGAGCTGCGCCCCGAACACACCGGAGGTGTCATCGCGCGCTGCGACGCGCATCGCGGACCCTCGTAACGGGACAGCCGGTCGCGGTGGACGGCGAACAGCACCCCTATCGAATAGAGTTGGATCGTCAGAAGCAGGACGCTACGGACCGCCTCACTGAGCATAGTGAGCGATCCGCTGCTGAGCGCCCGCCACCACGATCAGCGCCACGACCCCGATGTTGTCGAGAGGGGTGTAGACGAACGAGATCTTCTTGGCGCGCTCGTCGCTGGTCGGTAGGCGCGCCAAGCCGCCCCTCCGCAGAGGGCCGTCGGCCGGCAGAGGACGTCGATCAAGCCAGCATTCCCGCCCAGATACGACGATGGTGGCCAGATCAGGTTGCCGGGCTCGCGCTGGCGGCAGGCGGCGCATCGAGATCCTCGTCGGGCACCTCCGTCTCGCCGCCCTCCAGCATTGGAACCAAGACCACATCGACCTCGGCGCCCGCGCGCCGAAGTCCGTCGGCGACCGCAGCGCTCGCGTCGTGAAGCGCGGCGAGCGAGGGGAACGCCGTACCGGAGACGGTAACCCTGGCGAAGATCGTGCGACCGGAGCGGCGGGTGCGAATCGAGAGGATGTCGTCTTCCAGCAAGACGCTCGCCAAGGTCGTGCGGATCTGAGCCCGAAGCTCCTCGGTGGCGGGCGCGTCGAGCAGATGCGGCAGTGCTTCAGCGATCATCCTGATCCCGTTGTTCAGCATCAGGCCGACGACGAAGCTTGCGCCGACGGCATCGAGACCCAGCGCGAGCCCGCTATCCTTGGCAAGCGCGGCCGCCGTCAGCGTTGTCTGCAGGAACAAGGACGCGACCAGCATCGTGAACCGGGCGCGAAGCTGCGCACCGAACACGCCGGACGGGTCGCTGCGTGCGGCGACCTGCATCGCGTACCAGCCCAGAAAGTTGACGGCCAGGTTGATTGCATTGACGATGGCGGCCATCGCCAAGCCGAGTGGGCTGGCGGCGGGCTCGGACGAGACGATGGTGTCGACCACGTTGCGCGCAACCCAAAGTGCGCCGAAGACGAGGCTGAGCCCGACGACGATCCAGACGAACTGCTCGATCTTACCGACCCCGTACTCGAACCGGGTCAGCCGCTCGCGATGCAGGGCCGTCATTACCCAAAATGCGTAGAACGAGACCCCGATCATCGCCACGCTGCGCACCGCCTCACTCAGAATCGTGAGGGAGCCTGTTGCGACCGTGACCATGATCAGAATCGTGGTGGTCCCGATGTCTGCCAGGTTGGAGTAAAAGACCGACGTCTCCTTCGCCCGTTCTTCGCTGCTTGGTTCGCGCATCTTTTCGTCCCGATCGTCACAGCCGCAGCCGGGCGCGCAGGATGTCGATGAGGCCGACTTCGGGGAACTCGACATACGCGGCGCGGCCGACCGGGCACCGCTCGAACTCGGAAGGATTGGCGTCGAGCCTCAGCAGGATCTGCCCGACCCCTGCGGTCCGTCCCTTGGCAATGGCGGCGAGATCGGTCCGGCCGAGGGTCGCCGACGAGCCGCGGGCCAGCAGCACGACCGCGTCCCGCGCCCGCGGCTCGCCCTCGAGCACGACCTCCGCGGCGGCGCCAGGTCCGATCAGCGGCAGCTCGGCATCCGAGACCGGCACGTCGACCAGCAGCGTCGAGCAGTCGATCCACTCGATGATCCGCTCGCCGGTCGAGACGGTGGCGGCGGGGGCCGCCACGACGCTGAAGACGATGCTGCCCGCCGGCGCCGTCACGCTCGCCTCGTCGAGCGTCGCGAGCGTCCTCTCCTGGATCTTCAGATCCCGGCGGGCCTCCTTGAGATCGGCCTCGGCGGCATGCAGCTCGTGGCGGGTGCGGCGCATCTCGAGCCGCAGCTCGAGCTCGCTATAGCGAAACCAGTTGGGCGTGTCCCCGTCCGCCGTGATGAAGACCCCATCCTCGGCCGAGCGGTCGCGCAGCAGGGCGAAGTGCAAGGTGCCCTCCAGCTTCGCCTTGGCAGCCTCGAGCTCGGTCTTGCGCAGCAGCACCTCATCGAGCCCTGCTTGGGAGCCCGCGCCACGGTCGACCAGCGCCCGCTGGCGGTCGGCGATCCGCTGCAGCACCGCGATCCGCTCGGTATTGACCTCGATGTCGCGGCGCAGGCCGGCGGTCTCGGTCTCCAGCTCGGCGTGGAACGCCTCGGCATGGCGATCCATGGCGGCCACCCGCTGGTCCTCCAGTTTCGCGAGATCGGCCAGGTACTCCTTCGCCTCCTTGATCCGCGACCGCAACTCGATCAGGCGGTCGCGTGTGTCCTCGACCGCGCGGGTCTCCTGGAGCAGCAGATCGTTCCGGATCGTCGCGACGTGCCCGTCTTCGCCGACCACGCTGCCGACCGCCGGCAGGTCGGTGACGATCCTTCCCGCGATCGGCGCGACGGCTGCGCGTGACCACGTCGTGACCGAAGCATCCCGAACGATGACCGAGCGCAGGTAAGGGCCGATCATCCAGGCCGTATAGCCGACGAACGCCAGGATGGTCAGGACGTAAACGAGCTTCCTGTCTCTGCGCATCGGGCCGCCGCGCCGTCGAGTTCGGGCGCTCATCGTCTCAAAGACTCCTCCCGAGTCCAGGAAGCGGCGCGGTCCACGGAAGACCTGCCAGCTCGATCACATTTGCGAACCGGCTGGATGCTCCTCGCCTGAAGCTCTGCCCAACCGGGTTCCGGCACAGCTTGCCGGGCCCCCTCGAATCTTCCCGAAGGCAGCCAGGCCGCCGACTGTGGAGCTGTCGTCACGGGTCGCGGGACAGGCCGCGCTCCTCGAGGGCCTTGAGGTAGTTGGCCCAGAGCTTGTCCTGATTCCTGCCGAGGTAGTGGAGATAACGCCAGGAATACATGCCGGTCGAGTGCAGGTCGTCGAACAGGATTCGGACCGCGTAGTTGCCGACTGGCTCGAGTTCCATGATCCCGACATGGCGGCGGCCGGCGATGATCGTCTTCTGGCTCGGGCCATGGCCCTGGACCTCGGCGGACGGGCTTTCGACCCGTAGGAGCTCGGCCGGAAGCACGAAGCTGGCGCCGTCGTCGAAGGTCACGATCAGCCGCTTCTCGGCGCGATTGACCCGGAGCTCGGTCGGCCATGGCGACGGGCCCGGAGGCTGAGCCCCGGGTTCCCGGGCTTCGGGTTGGCGAGCCAGGGGCTCGCTCACGATCGGTGCCCTGCCGTGGGGCGGGCGCGGACCGCGTCCGGGATCGCGTCGTCGTCGTCGAGCGGCCGGGCCTCGTCGACCAGCATGATCGGGATGCCGTCGCGGATCGGATAGGCGAGCCCGGCCTGCTCGCTGATCAGCTCCTGGCGCTCGCGGTCATAGCGGAGCGGCCCCTTGGTCAGCGGGCAGACCAGGAGGTCGAGCAGGTTCGGATCGATCGCAGGCGCCGCCGTCATGTTGTCTCCCTCATGCCGTCACCGCCGGTGACCCTGGCGGCGGCGTCTCGCGACGTCAATGCCAGGGTCCTGCCGCCCGGTCCTTGGCACCGAGCGCGCCCATCTGCAGCAGCGCGATCAGGACCTTGGCGCGCTGCTCCGGATCCGCCGCCTCCAGCAGCGCCTGCTTCTCGCAGGGCTCGAACGGGCAGATCATCGCCAGCGAGGTGACCAGGCCGGCGAGCGGTGCGGCCTCGATCTGGCCCCAGTCGGCGCTGATCTCGCAGACCTCGAAATAGCCGCGCAGCGCCCCGACCAGGGTCGGGCGCAGGCTGTCGGAGGGCGTCGGCGGCTCGAGGTCGCACTGCCAGCGCTCGAAGCTCGCGACCACCTGGCGATAGGGCGTGCCGACCGCGAGCTCCTCGACCAGCTCGAAGCGGCAGACGCCGGTCAGCGTGATCAGATAGCGGCCGTCGTCGGTCTCGGCGAAGCTGGTGATCCGGCCGACGCAGCCGATCGGGTAGACGTCGGGCTGGTCCGGGCGCCCGCCGCCGGTCGGCTGGATCATGCCGATGACCCGGTCGGTGCGCATGGCGTCCCGGGTCATCTGCAGATAGCGCGGCTCGAAGATGTTGAGCGGCAGATTGCCGCCCGGCAGGAGGATCGCGCCCGGCAGCGGGAAGATCGGGAAGCGGATCGGCAAGCCACCGCTGAGACCCAGTTCGCCGGAGGTCGTCATCACGCCTCGCCCGCGATCATCCGTGCCGTTGCGCCCTCAGGAGAACAACACCGCCGAAAGCTGGCGCCGGCCGCCGATCGTGGCGGGATGCTTGGGCCCCAGCGCCTCGAAGAACTTGACCAGCTGCTTGCGCGCCGCCTGATCCTGCCAGTCGCGATCCTTCTTGATGATGGTCAGCAGATGCTCGATCGCGGGGTCGATCTGGCCGCGCAGGAACAAGGCGGTCGCGAGGTCCAGGCGCGCCTCGTGATCGTTCTCGTTGGCCTGCAGCCTGGCGCCGAGCGCCTTCGGATCGGGCAGCGTCGCCGGCTTCCTCGGCGAGGCTGAGCGCGGCGCGGGCGCCGTCGACCTCGACGTGGTTGGCGTGCTCCTTCGGGACCTGCTCGAGCAGCTCGCGGGCGGCGCCGAGCCGGCCCTGGCCGATCCGGCAGCGCGCGAGCCCGGCCAGCACCTCCGGGATTGTCGGGCTCGGCGTCGAGCAGGCGCTCGTAGACCTTGGCCGCCCGGTCGAGCTGGCCCGCCTCGGCCAACTGCTTGGCCTGCTCGATCGCGACCTCCTCCGGCGCCGGCGCGAGCGGGCCCGTCAGGCGCTCGACGAAGGCCTTGATCTGGCTCTCGGGCAAGGCGCCGGCGAAGCCGTCGACCGGCTGGCCCTGGCTGAACGCGTAGACCATCGGGATCGACTGGATGCGCAGCTGCTGCGCGAGCTCGGGGCTCTGGTCGATGTCGACCTTGACCAGCTTGACCTTGCCGCCCGCGTTCCTGACCACGCGCTCGAGGATCGGCCCGAGCTGCTTGCAGGGCCCGCACCAGGGCGCCCAGAAGTCGACGATCACCGGCTGGGTGCGCGACTCCTGGATGACGTCGGCCATGAAGCTCCGGGTGTCGCTGTCCTTGACCAGCTCCGCCTCGGCGCTCGGCTGTGCGCGCGCCCCCCGCAATCCCGACAACAGAGCCATAGCGATCCCTTCACGCCCTCGCGACCGATCGTTGGCGGCGCTGGCACTAACATGGCTAAAGCCGCCCCGCCGATCAAGGGCGGCGCCGGGCTGGCGACCGGCGGGCGGCCCGAGCGCACCTCTCCGGTCGTGCCGCCGTAGCGCTTGCCAAGGCCAGGCGCTTCCCCTATGTAGCGGCTCTCGGAGAGGGTCGCGAAGCGCGGTCCGCGCGGGCGTAGCTCAGGGGTAGAGCACAACCTTGCCAAGGTTGGGGTCGAGGGTTCGAATCCCTTCGCCCGCTCCATTTTCCCACGTCAGGCCGGGCGGAACTCGGGCAGGATTGGGGTCGCGTCCGGCAGCAGGGCCGGCACGACGGAATCCCGGTAGATCGCCGCGTTGACCTCATGCGTGAGAAAGAGGTAGGCGCCGGACCCCTCCATCAGGTCCTGCATGCGCCGGTACATCCGGTCGCGCGCCGCCGGATCGGTCTCGATCATCGCTGCTTTGTGCAGCGCGCCGAACTCCTGGTTCGAAAAACGCTCCCAGTTCCAGATGCCGACCTGCTCGGGCGTGAACCAGGCGGTGGCGAACGAGGGGTCGGGCTGCATGCCGTATTTCTGTAGGATCAGCTGGATTTTTTTCCACTGGTCGCCGTCGGCCTCGCTGCCGAGCGACCAGAAGGTGCCCGAAATCGTGCTGGTTGATTTCCACGGTGATCCCGACTTCGGCGAGGTTGGCCTGGATCACCTGAGCGGCGAGCAACCGTTCGGTCTTGGCCTCGATGTCGAGGGTGCAGGCAAAGCCGCCCGCTAATCCCGCCTGCGCGAGCAGTGCCTTCGCGGCCTCGGGGTCCGGGCGCGGATCGCCCAGGAGCTTCTCGCGATGGCCGATCAGCCCGGGGGCTATGATCCCGGTCGCCCGGGTCGCGACCCCGAAATAGGCCGCCTCCAAAACCGCATCGACGTCGACCGCCCGCTGCACCGCGCGCCGCACCCGGATGTCGTTGAATGGCGGCGCCTCGGTGTTCATCCCGAGCCAGACGTAGTCGAGCGACGGCTTTTCCACCAAGCGGACGCCGATGGGTGGCGTCGTCCGATAAGATGGGATCGAGCTGACGCTGATCGCGGTGTAATCGAGCTCGCCCGCCTCGAACGCGATCTCGGCCGCCTTCTCGTCCTCGATCGGGAGTATCCGGATTTTCTCGAACTCGGCGGCGGCGCCCTGCCAGTCCGGGTTGCGAACGAGCGTGAGCCGCTGTTTCGGCTGCCAGTCCTCGATCAGGTAAGGACCCGCGGTTGCCGGCGGCCGGGTCGTGAACCTCCCGCCCGCCTGTTCGACCGCCTTGCGGCTCACGATGCAGCCCGAGGCCGACGGCAGCGTGCTGGTCCAGAGCGGCGCGAACGGTTCTCTGAGCACGATGACGCCCGAATACTTGTCCACGACCTCGACGTGGTCGAGTGCTGCGAAGTCGTCGCGATATTCCGACGCCTGCGCCGGGTCGGCGATCCGCTCGTAGCTGAACCTGACGTCGTCCGCGGTCAGCTCCCCGAAGCCGTCCGTAAACATGATCTCGGGGCGAAGCGTGAACCTGACGTGGGTCGGATCAACCTGCTCGATCATCTGGGCCGCGCCGAGGCGCCAGCCCCATTGATCGCCCGTCCGATATTCGATCAATCTCGGGAAAAGACAGCGCAGGATGTCGCCCTCGGGCTGGCCCTTCCGGTGCGCCGGGTCGAGCACCTGCAGATCGGCCGACGCCCGCACCCGCAGCACGCGCGGCTCTGCTGTGGCGCCAGGCGAGCGCAGAACCGCGGCCGCACCCAGCACACAAGCGCCCTGCAGCCATCGCCGACGCGTGAGCCTCTGAATCGAAGGCGCCTTCAGGTAGCCGATCCGCCCTTTCGAGATGGTCCCAGCCGCCGGCTCACGCGGAGCGGAACTCGGGCAGGACGACGTTGGCGTCGGGGAGGAGGGCGGGGAGGATCGTGTCGCGGTAGATGACGCCGTTGGTTTCGTGAGTGAGGAAAACATAGGCGCCGGACTGTTCCATCAGGTCCTGCATGCGCTGGTACATGCGGTCGCGCTCGGCGGGGTCGGTGGTGATCATGGCTTTCTGGTTGAGCTCGCCGAACTCCTTGTTCGAAAAGCGTTCCCAGTTCCAGACGCCGACCTGCTCGGGCGTGAACCATTCGGTCGCGAAGGACGGGTCGGGCTGCATCGAGAAGCGGTTGATGATCAGTTGGACCTTCTTCCACTGATCGCCGTCCTTCTCGCTGCCGAGCACCCAGAAAGTCCCGGAATCGTGCTGGTTGATCTCGACTTTGATGCCGACCTCGGCGAGGTTCGCCTGGATCACCTGGGCAGCCGACAGGCGCTCGGTCTTGTTCAGGATGTCGAGGGTGCAGCTGAAGCCGTTCGGGTAGCCCGCCTCGGTGAGCAGCGCCTTGGCCGCCTCGAGGTCGGGGGCGGGATCGTTCAGGAGTTTTTTCCGATACCCGATGAGACCGGGTGCGACGATCCCGGTCGCGCGGTCGGCGACGCCGAAATAGGCGGCTTCCAGCACCGCGTCGACGTCGACCGCGCGCTGCACCGCCTGGCGCACGCGGAGGTCGTCGAAGGGCGGCGCGTCGACGTTCATGCCGAGCCAGACGTAGGCCAGCGACGGCTTGCGCAGGACTTTGGCGCCGGCCGGCGGATTGGCCTCGTAGGTCGGGATCGAGCTGACGCTGATCGCGGTGTAGTCGAGCTCGCCCGCCTCGAACGCGATCTCGGCCGCCTTCTCGTCCTCGATCGGGAAGATCTGGATTTCCGCGAAGCCGCCGGGCTCGCCGTTCCAGTCGGGGTCGCGCACCAGGGTCAGCTTCTGCTTGGGCTGCCACTCCTTGATCATGTACGGGCCGGCGGTCGCCGGCGGCTCGGTGGTGTAGCGGCCGCCCGCCTTCTCGACCGCCGCCCGGCTGACGATGCTGCCGGAGCCCGCCGGCAGCGAGCTGGTCCAGAGCGGCGCGAACGGTTGTTTCAACACGATCACCCCCGAATACTTGTCGACGACCTCGATGTGGTCGAGCTGGGCGAAGTCGTCGGCGTATTCCGACTGCTCGGCGGGGTCGGCGATCCGCTCGTAGCTGAACTTGACGTCGTCGGCGGTCATCTCGCCGAAGCCGTTGGTGAACATGATGCCGGGGCGGAGCGTGAACTTGACGTGGGTCGGGTCGACCTGCTCGATCGCCGCCGCCCCGGTCTTGCGCCAGCCCCAGACGTCACCGGTCTGGTAATCGATCAGCTTGGTGTGGAGGCAGCGCAGGATGTCGCCTTCGGGCTGCGCCTTGCGATGCGCGGGATCGAGCACCTGGAGGTCGGAATAGGAGCGCACCCGGAGCAGGCCGTCGCCCGATTGCGCCAGGCTGACGCGCGGCCGTGCGCTGGCCGCAAGGCCGAGAGCCGCGGTCGCCTTCAGGACCTCGCGTCGGGTCAGACGATACCAGTGCATGCCGATGCCTCCTGATCTGCCGCCCGGGCACGTCTCCCGGCGCGGACGTTCGTTGCTTGACCGCAATGTTAGGCCAGATTGCGCCGCTCAGGCGAGTCGATTTGGCCACCGGCAGCGGTGGTTTGATCGCGCTTTGTTAACAGTACCGGCGCACAATTTCGGGCATGACCACCGCGCTCGGCTATACGCCGCCGGGCCGCCCGCCCGACGAGGCGGAGCGCCTCGACGCCCTCGAACGCTACGCGATCCTCGACACCCCGCCCGAGGAGAACTTCGACCGCATCCTGCGGCTCGCCGCGCGGATCATCGGCGTGCCCGCGGCCACGATCTCGTTCGTCGGCGCCGAGCGCCAGTGGTTCAAATCCCGGATCGGGGTCGAGGCCCAACAGACCTCGCGCGAGGTCTCCTTCTGCGGCCACACCATCCTCGGCGATCAGGTGATGGTCGTGCCGGACGCGACCCGCGATCCGCGCTTCGCCCACAATCCGCTGGTCATCGGCCCGGCCAAGACCCGTTTCTATGCCGGCGCGCCGTTGCGCACCCCGGACGGCCACAATCTCGGTACGCTCTGCGCCATCGATCACAAGCCACGCGAGCTCACCCCCGAGGATGGGGCGCTGCTCGCGGATCTCGCCCAGCTGGTCGTCGTGCAACTCGAGCTGCAGCGGGCCGGACATCGGGCGCTCGCCGAGATCGCCGAGCGCGAGCGCGCCGAGGCGGCGCTCCTGGTCCGCAAGCGGCAGCTGAAGGAGGCCCAGCGGCTCGCCCATCTCGGCGACTGGCGCTGGCTGGTCGGCACCCAGTCGGTCACCTGGTCACCCGGGATGTTCCGCATCTTCGGGCTCGACGCGGCGACCTTCGAGCCGAGCTTCGAGGCCGTTTTGGACCTCGTCCACGCCGACGACCGGGAGAGCGTTCGGGCGCGATTCCAGCAAGCCGTGCTGGATCGGGCGACCGTATCGGTCGAGTTCCGGCAGCTGGGCGCAGACGGCAGCGAGCGCCATTTCTGGTCCGAGGCGCGCTGCGAGCTCGACGACCACGGCAAGGTCGTCGCGGTGTTCGGGGTCTGTCAGGACATTACCGAGCGGCGCAATGCCGAGCGGCGCATCCAGTATCTGGCGCACCACGACAACCTGACCGGCCTGCCCAACCGGGCCCTGTTCAACGACCGGCTCGACAACGCTCTCGCCCGCGCCCGCCGGACGGACGAGCGGATCGGGCTGATGCTGCTCGACCTCGACCACTTCAAGGACGTCAACGACAGCCTCGGCCACGACGCCGGCGACGCTCTGCTGCGCGAAGTCGGACATCGGCTCCGGCGCTGCGTCCGCGCGAGCGATACGGTCGCGCGCCTGGGCGGTGACGAGTTCGCGATCATCCTGGTCGGGCTCGACCGGGCGAGCCGGGCCGGGGGCGTCGCCCAGAAGATCATCGCTGCCGTGGCCGAGCCGATCCGCCACGGCGAACACGAGATCCACGCCCGGACCAGCGTCGGCATCACGATCTTCCCGAGCGACGACGTCGAGCCGCAACCGCTGCTCAAGAACGCCGACATCGCGCTCTACCGCGCCAAAGCGGAGGGCCGCGGCACCTATTGCTTCTTCCAGAGCTCGATGAAGACGCAGATCGAACGCCGGCGGCTTCTCGAGGACGAGCTGCGCCAGGCCGTCGCCAACGATCGACTCGAGCTGGTCTATCAGCCGATCGTGCGCCTCGCCGGCGGCGGCGTCGAGGGTTTCGAGGCGCTCTTGCGCTGGCGCCGCGGCCGCGAGCTGCGCTCGATCGCGGAGGTGTTGCCGATCGCCGAGGAGACCGGCCTGATCGTGCCGATCGGCGAGTTCGTCGTGCGACGCGCCGCCGCCCATTTGGGCGCCTGGCTCGACGCCGGCTTCGCGCCCGGGCGGATCGCGCTCAACCTGGCGGCGGCGCAGTTCGAGCGCGGCGATCTGACCGCGGCCATCAAGGCGATCTTCGACGATAGCGGCCTCGGGTGCCATCACCTCGGGGTCGAGGTCACGGAGCGCGTCCTGCTCGGGCACAAGGCCGAGCGCGTCAGCCGCTCGCTCGCGCAACTCCACCGCCTGGGCGTCACGGTCGCCCTCGACGACTTCGGCACCGGCTACGCCTCGCTGACCCATCTGAAGCAGTTCCCGGTCGACCAGCTGAAGATCGACCAGACGTTCGTTCAGGGCATCGGCGTCGACCCCGACGATGCGGCGATCGTGCGGGCGGTGATCAACCTCGGGCACAGTCTCGGCAAAGAGATCGTCGCCGAGGGCATCGAGACCGAGGCGCAGCTCGACTTCCTGCGCCTGCATGGCTGCGACCTCGGGCAGGGCTATCTGTTCGCCCGGCCGCTGCTCGCGACCGCCGTGCCGGGCTGGCTCAGCCGTAGCGCCGGCCGCGTGGCGGGCGTCCTCGCGCACGCAAGCTGAGGGAGCCGATCCGGCGCACCGCGCGTCCGGTCAGACCAGATCGCGTGGGATCTGACGGTCGAAGGTGCGCGAGAAGACGCGGCGCTCGCCCTCGAACGCCTCTATGGTCGCGGCGATCTCGAAGGCATCTCTGGTGCAGCTCATGACGGTCCGGGTCTCCGTGCGGATCCGCCAGTCGGCGCGCCTTCGGGTCACCGTCCAGGCGATCTCGACCCGGGCCGAGGTCGGGTCGTCGTCCTGGATGCTGTAGCGCTGGACCGAGGACTGGCCGACCTCGAGGTCGATCGCGTCCAGCCGGTAGACGCCCTCGTCGCTGGTCACGGTCGTGGTGGTCAGGCGCTGCTGCGGATCGCGCTCGACCTTACGCTCGCTCCGTCCTGGAACCAGCATGGTCCGCCGCCAGGGCGCTGCCGCCTCGGGCTCCGGAAAGGGTCTCAGCTCCCCGTCGAGGGCGCGTGGCGTTCGGACGGGCAACGACAGCGAGCTCACGCCGGTCATGAGCGTGAGCGTGACCGGCTCGGGCGATGGCCAGATGGTCGGCCAGTAGGCATTGGAGAGGGCAAGCCGGATGCGATGGCCGGCGGGGAAGGCGTGCGCGACGTCGTTGAGCTGGACCCGCAAAGCGTAGCGGCGCCCGGGGTCGAGCGGCTCGGGGTGCTGATGGCTCTCGCGATGGGTGAGGTTGAGAACGCCGTAGGTGACGAGCGTCGCCTCGCCGTCGCGGCCGACGTCGGAGAGCCGGGCGACCACGAAGGCATTCGGCCGATCGGCGCCGAGCTCGAGGCAAGCGACCGGTGCGCCCAGGATCTCGAGACCCTCAAGAAGCGGTCCGGTCTCGAAGCAGGCGGCAGCGCCATCGTCGAACTGCTGGTCCGCGGGCAGATCGTTGGTCAGGCCGTGGGCGCACCATTCGCCGGCGCTGAAGCCCAGCCATTGGGGCGAGTGGATCTCGAGCGGAGCCTCGGCCGCGTCCTGCTCCTCCAGGCGGCCGGGGTTGAGGAAAAGGCGGCGCTCGCCAATGTCGGGAGAAGGCCAGGCGGGCTCGGCGACCCAGCGGCCCGGGCGCCAGCTGTAGTGGACCCGGGGCGGCACGCTCTTTGGCATCCAGACCCGGTATACGGGCTCGGCCATGACGCCGGTCTCGATGCCCTTCAGCCACTGGTCCCACCAGCGGAGCGCTTCCTGGAGAAAACCGATCTGCGGGCCGGGCAACGCGAAATGCGGATATTTGTGCGCCCAGGGGCCGATCAGCCCTTTTTTGGGACAAGCCAGACCGGCAAGAAGCCGAGGAATGGCGTTGGAGTAGCCGTCGGCCCAGCCGCCGACCGCGTACACGGCGCATTGAATGTCCGAGAAATTCTCGCAGACCGAGCCGTGTTGCCAGAAGGCATCGCGGCGCTGGTGCTGCAGCCAGTTGTCGATCAGGAGCGGGGTATTCTCGAGGCGCTCGAGCCACATCGCACGCCAGCGCTCGCCGACCAGGGCGGGATCGGGCGGCCGCGAGGAATAGGCGAACATGACCGACGCCCAGGCGAGGTTATCGGTCAAGAGGCAGCCGCCCATGTAGTGGATGTCGTCGGCGTAGCGGTCGTCGGTCGAGCAGAGCGTGATGATCGCCTTCAGAGCCGGCGGGCGGCGGGCTGCGACCTGGAGCCCGTTGAAGCCGCCCCAGCTGATCCCGATCATGCCGACAGCACCCGTGCACCAGGGCTGCGCGGCCAGCCATGCGATCACCTCGAGCGCGTCGTCCTGCTCCTGCCGGGTGTACTCGTCCGCCATCAGCCCGTCGGAATCGCCATTGCCGCGCATGTCGACCCGCACACAGGCATAGCCATGGCCGGCAACATACGGATGCGTCAGCTCGTCCCGCTCGACCGTGCCATCGCGCTTCCGGTAGGGCAGATACTCGAGGATCGCCGGCACGGGGTCTTGCCCCGCATCCTCGGGCAGCCAGATCCGCGCCGCGAGCCGACAGCCGTCCGCAAGCGTGATCCAGGCATTCTCGATCTCGCGCACCCGGCGCGGAAACTCGGTGACGATTTTCATGGCAGGCGCGGCCGAGGATCGTGTGGGTGCTGGCGGTCAGAGCAGCTTGATCAGGCCGACCGTGAGGCCGATGACCGCGGTCGCATGCATGACCATGATGCCCGCGAACCACATCTTAAGCCGCTTCTGCCCGCGCTCGATCGTGGTCTCGAGCCGGCTTTCCAGCAGCGCCATGTCGCTCCTCACGGAGTTCTCGACCGCGCGCAGGTCGGCTCTGAGGCCGGCTTCAGTGGCGCTGAGGTCGGCCTTGAGGGCGTTCTCGGTCGCGCTGAGGTCGGCCTTGGTCACCAAGGCTTCGCCAGCGGTCCTGACGCTGACCCGCGCCAGTCGTTCCGCCTGATGGCGCGTGAAGACGCCGCCCTCTGCGAGCTCCTCGGCGATTTGCAGCGTGTCGATCATCGGGTCCCGCCCCTCATCCAGGTGACCCCAGCGCAAGTCCGACCACCCATCCTACACCATGGCCATCATCTTGTGGGAAACGGAAAATGGCAGCTGGCCCAGTGGCCTGGGGCGAGCTCGCGAAGCGCCGGGGCTTCGGTGCGGCAGCGGGGCTGGGCGAAGGGGCAGCGGGGGTGGAACTCACAAGCCTCGGGGCGGTTGGCGAGGCTCGGGATCTCGCCTTTCAGCTCGACTTCGGTGCGGCGGAGCGCCGGGTCGGGCTTGGGGGTCGCCGCCAGCAGCGCTTGGGTGTAGGGGTGGGCGGGTCTGGAAAAAACCGCGGCGGTCGGGCCGACCTCGACCAGCCGGCCGAGGTACATGATCGCGATCAGGTGGGAAACCCGGCGGACGACCGGCAGGTTGTGGGTGATGATCAGATAGCCGATGCCGAGCTCGGCCTGAAGTCGGGAAAACAGGTTCAAAACCTCGCCCTGGACCGAGACGTCGAGGCCGGCGGTCGGCTCGTCGGCGATGATCAGTTTTGGCGACAAGGCGAGCGCGCGCGCGACCCCGACCCGGCGCGCCTGGCCGCCCGAGAGCTCGTGCGGGTAGCGCTCGAGGAAGCCAGCGCTGAGCCCGACCATCTCGAGGAGGCGACGCGCCTCCGCTTTCGGATGGCGGTCTCGCAGGCCGTGGATCCGGAACGGCTCGGTGATCAGGGCGCGCACGGTCCGCCGCGGGCTGAGCGAGGCGACCGGGTCCTGGAACATCATCGCGACCGTTCGCCGGTAGGGCTTCAGCGCCCGCTCGGAGAGGCCGAGCAGCTCTTGGCCCTCGAAGCGGACCGAGCCCGCCTGCGCCTCGACCAGGCCGATGATCGCGCGGCCCAGCGTAGTCTTGCCCGAGCCGCTCTCGCCGACCAGCGCGAAGGTGGTCGCGGCCGGGATCGCCAGCGACACGCCGGCGACCGCCTCGAGCCATGGGTCGCGCACACCCCGGAGCCAGGCGCCGAGCCGGCCGAGGCGCCGGAAGCGGACCCGGAGACCCTCGACCTCGAGCATTGCCGCGCTCAGCCTTCGGCCAGCAGATGGCAACGGCCACGATGGCCGTCGCCGGTCGCGGTCCAGCCGGGGGCGATCCGCCGGCAGCGCTCGAGCGCCTTGGCACAGCGCGGCGCGAACACGCAGCCGGGCGCCAGCCCGATCAGATCCGGCACCTCGCCCGGGATGGTCGCGAGCGCGCGTCCTTTCTTCTGCTCGCCCGCCGGATCGCACTCGAGCAGCGCCCGGGTGTAGGGGTGTGCGGGCCGATGGAAGACATCGAACACGCCGCCCTCCTCGACGACCTCACCCGCGTACATCACGACCACATGGTCGCAGAGCTCGGCCACCAGTCCGAGGTTGTGCGAGACGAACAGGATCGAGCCCGCAAAGCTCTGCTTGAGCTCGCGCAGCAGATGGATGATCTGTGCCTCGAGGGTGACATCGAGCGCCGTGGTCGGCTCGTCGGCGATCAAGAGGTCAGGGCCCGCGAGCAGGGCCATCGCGATCGCGACCCGCTGGCGCATGCCACCCGAGAACTGGTGCGGATAGTCGTTGATCCGGCTTTCCGGGTCCGGGATGCCGACCCGCTGCAGCATCGAGATTGCGCGCGCCCGCTTCTCGCGCGTGCCGATCCGCTCGCGATATTGAATGTCGGTCATCTGGGTGGCGATGCTGAGCACCGGGTCGAGCGAGCTCATCGGGTCCTGGAAGACCGCGGCGATTCGCCGGCCGCGCAGGTCCTGGAGCGAGGCCTCCGACAGCGCGAGCACGTCCTGGCCATCGAAAACCACGCGTCCTCCGGTCACCTCGGCGTTGTCGGGGAGGAGCGCCAGCACGGCCAGGATCAAGGTCGTCTTGCCGCTGCCGCTCTCGCCGACCACGCCGACGATCCGGTTGCGCGGCACGGCGAGGCTCGCCTGGCGGAGCGCATGGACCCGGCCGCGCGGCGTCGTAAAGTCGACGCTGAGGTCGCGGATCTCGAGGACGTGGTCGACCGCGGCGGGCATCAGGGCGTCCGGCGGAGTCTGGGGTCGAAGATGTCGCGGAGCGTCTCGCCGAGGAAGGTGAAGCCGAGCGTCGTCAGAATCAGCGGAAAACCGCCCGCGATCACGAGCCAGGGCGTCGAGCGGATGAAGGCATAGCCGTCGGCCAGGATGTTGCCCCAGCTGGGCGTCGGCGGGCGGACGCCGAGGCCGAGGAAGGAGAGCCCGGCCTCGACCGTGACCACGACCGGCACGTCCATGCTGGCCAGGATCAGCAGCGGGCCGATCACGTTCGGCAGCACATGGACGCCAAGGATGCGGGTGGCGCCGGCGCCGAGGGCGCGCTCGGCCAGGATGAATTCCGTCGCTTTCAGGGAAAGAGTTCTGGGTGCGGACGATCCGGCCGTAGACCGGCACCGAGGTCACGATCAGGATCAGGATCACCATCTCGAGGCTGGGGCCGGCAAGGGTCACCGCCGCGAGCGCAAACATGATGGTCGGGAACGAGCGCACCGTGTCGAACAGAAGCAAGAGCGCGCTGTCGAGCCAGCGAGGGCCGTAGCCCGCAAGCATGCCGAGCAGGATGCCGAGCACGAGCGAAGTCGAGATCGACCAGGCGGCGACCTGGAGCGCCACCCGGCCGCCGAACAGCACGCGCGAGAAGGTGTCGCGGCCCAGCTGGTCGGTGCCCGCGAGATGGGCGAGCGAGGGGCCGCCAAGCCTCGCCCGGACGTCCAGCGCGTTCGGATCGTAGGGTGCCAGCCAGTGGGCAAAGAGCGCGCTCGTCAGGAAGAAAGCGACCAGGATCAGGCCGGCGAGGCCGAGCGGATCGGCGAGCAGGCGGCGCAGGCGCGGCAGGCGTCCCGGACGCCCGTCGGGCAGCAATCGTGGAAAGAACTCAGAGGCTGGCGCGGACACGGGGATCGAGCCAGGCGTTGAGCAGGTCGGCGAGCAGCGCGCAGAGCACGAACAACACGGTCGTGACCAGCACGGCACCCTGGACCACCGGATAGTTGCGGGTGTTCGCCATGTCGTAGATCAGCTTGCCGATGCCGGGGCGCGCGAACACGATCTCGGCGAACACGGCGCCCGAGAGCAGGTTGCCGATGCCGACGCCGAGCAGCGTCACGGTCGGCAGGATCGCGATCTTGAGGGCGTAACGGTAGGTGATCATGTGACTCGGCAGGCCGAAGGCGCGCGCGGTGCGGATGAAGCTCTCGCCCATCACTTCCAGCATCGAGGCGCGGACCAGGCGGGCGAGATAGCCGACCCAGCCGAGCCCGATCGCGAACGCCGGCAGGATCAGGTGTAGCAGCTGATCGCCCAGGTCGCCCCGTTCGCCCGCGCCGATCGCCGGCAGCCAGCGGAGCCAGACCGCGAACACCAGGAGCGTGTAGAGTGCCACCACGAAGGACGGTACGGCGATCGCGCCGACCGTGATCACGCCCGAGAGCTTGTCGATGACGCTGTTGCGATGGACCGCCGAGTAGCAGCCGAGCGGAATGCCGATCAGGACGGCCCAGCCAAGCCCGGCGCCGGTCAGAGCGAGCGTGTAGGGCAGCTGCTCGAGGATGATCGTCGCGACGCTCCGGTTGCTGAACACGTCGGCGCCGAGGTCGCCCCGCAGCACGCCGCCGGCGAACGCCAGGAACTGCAGGTAGACCGGCTGATCGAGGCGCATCTTGGCGAGATAGGCCTGGCGCATCGCCTCGGTCGCGCGCGGCCCGAGCGCGATCGTGATCGGATCGCCCGGCACCAGGTGGATCATGCCGAACAGCACGGCCATGGCGCAGACGACGATCACCAGCGCGAGGCCGAGCCGCCGGATCGCATACAGGGCCACGCTGCCGAGCCCTCCACTGATGCCCGGGCCGATCGCGACGCTGTGCCGATCAGCGCCGGGCGTCGACCGATCCGATCGTCGTTAACCTTTCGTCAACCATCGCTCACTAGCCTGTCCGGGCTCGATGGTCCATGCGACCGTGGGAGTCCGTGCGCGAGCAGAAATTGGTGCGGTTGCGGATTTCCACGATCACATGGACCAACCGGAGGTAGCCTCGCCGGAGAAGGTTAACTTTTGCTGAATGGCCGATGCCGGGTGTCGGGCCGCGAATTCATGGTCGGCGCGGTTCCAGTCGGGCGCGCGGGGCGCGATCAGACGCCGGTCGGCGAGGCCCTCAAGGGCGGAGGCGAGGAAGTTCCCGTCGGACGCGCGGGCGCGATCAGATACTCGCGAGAACTCCCAGTCCGCACTGTTTCTGTGACCTGCCTTTCTTCGTTCGGTGCCGCTGCTGGTCCGGCCCATCGAGCAAGTCGTGAACGTGGGCGCTCAGATGCGCCCGGCCGACTGTTCACAGGTCCTTGCACAGGCGGAGCGCGTCGTAGATCGCGGCGTGGATGTTGCGCGAGGCGACCGCGTCGCCGATCCGGAACAGCTGGAAGCGGCCATCCGGGTTGTTGCTCACGGTCTGCGGCTGGCCGGCGATCAGGGCCTGGTAGTCGACCTCGCCGCGGTTCGAGGACCGCTCCTTGAGCGCGAAGTAGAGGTCGTCCAGCGGCAGCGTGCCGTGCTCGACCACGACCTGATCGACCAGTCGCCGCTCGGTCTGCTCGCTGTAGTCGCTACCGAGGATGGCGGCGAGCCGGTTGCCCTCGCGGCGGACCTCGATGAGGCGGGTGTTGATCGTGATCCGGACGCCATGCTCCTTGAAGCAGCGGGCGTAGGCGACATGGTTGAGGCCGCCGATCTCGGGCGCGAAGTAGCGCTCAGGCGTGACGATCTCGAGCTTCGCCCCGCCCTCGGCCAGATATTCGGCGGCCTGCAGGCCCGGGTGGGCGCCGTTGTCGTCGAACAGGAGGACCTCGGCACCAGGCTTGGCGTCCCCGGATAGAATGTCCCAGCTCGAGACCACGAGGTCGGCGCCGAGTTCGAGAAAGCCGGTGTCGGGCAGGCCGCCGGTCGCGACGATGACGACGTCGGGGGCCTCGGCCAGCACGTCATCGGCTTCGGCGACCTGGTTGAAGCGCATCTCGACGCCCTGTTTCTGGCATTGGGCGACCCGCCACTCGGCGATCCCGATCAGCTCCGACCGTCGGCGCGCGCGGGCCGCGAGCCGGATCTGGCCGCCCGGCTGATCGGCCGCCTCGAACAGCACGACCCGATGGCCGCGGGCGGCAGCGACCCGGGCCGCCTCCAGGCCGGCGGGGCCGGCGCCGACCACGACCACATTCTTGTAGGGGCCGGCGGCCCTGCCGACCGAGTGGGGCATGGTCGCTTCGCGACCGGTGGCGGGGTTGTGGATGCAGAGCGCCTCATGGCCCTCGTAGATCCGATCCAGGCAATAGGTGGCGCCGACGCAGGGGCGGATGTCCTGCTCCTGGCCGGCCGCGACCTTCCTGGCGATGTGCGGATCGGCGAGATGGGCCCGGGTCATGCCGACCATGTCGAGTTTTCCAGTCGCGATCGCGTGGCGCGCGGTCGCGACGTCGTTGATCCTTGCGGCGTGGAACACCGGAAATTTCGTGGCGTTCCGGACCTCACCGGCGAAATCGAGATGCGGGGCCGCGGGCGTGCCCTGGATCGGGATCACCTTCGAGAGTGCTGCATCGGTCTCGATGTGGCCGCGGATGATGTTCAGGAAGTCGACCTGGCCGCTCGCCACGAGGCGCTGCGCGATCTCGATCCCTTCCGCCCGCGACAGGCCGCGCTCCCAGTCCTCGTCCGCGACCATCCGGATGCCGACCACGAAATCGGGGCCGACCGCGGCCCGGATCGCGTTCAGGACCTCGAAGGTGAAGCGCAGACGGTTGTCCAGGCTGCCGCCGTATTGGTCCGAGCGCCGGTTGGTCGCGGGCGACCAGAAGCCGTCGAGCAGATGGCCGTAGGCCTCGATCTCGATGCCGTCCAGGCCGGCCGCCTGCATGCGCTGGGCGGCGGCGGCGTAAGCCTTGGTGATCCTTGCGAGGTCCCAGTCCTCGGCTTCCTTCGGGAAGGAGCGATGCGCGGGCTCGCGAACCGGCGAGGGGGCGAGCACCGGCAGCCAGTCGGCCTTGTTCCAGTTGGTCCGCCTCCCGAGGTGGGTGATCTGGATCATCACGGCGGCGCCATGCTCGTGGCAGTCGTCGACAAGGCGCGTCAGCCAAGGCACGATCTCGTCCCGGTAGGCGTGCAGATTGCCGAACGCGGCCGGCGAATCCTCGGCGACGATCGCCGAGCCTGCGGTCATCGTCAGCGCGATCCCGCCTTTTGCCTTCTCGACGTGGTAGAGCCGGTAACGGTCCTTGGGCAGGCCGTCCTCGGAATAGGCGGGCTCGTGCGCCGTGCTCATGATCCGGTTGCGCAGCCGCAGGTGCCTCAGCTGGAATGGCTGGAGGAGCGGATCGTTCGCGCTGCTCATGCCTGCCCCCTTCTGCCTCAAAGCCGCATCGCCAGCTCGCGACCCTCGTAGATCGCCATCACCGCAAGCCGTGGGGCCACGCAGTCGCCGATCGCGTGAAGCTCGAGGTCGCGGTCGGCGAGGCCCTCCTGGAGCCAGGTCTGCGACTGGTTGACGGTCGCGAGGACTAAGGCATCGGCTTCCACCCGCTGGGTGGTGCCGTCCTGCAGGTCGAGGACGTCGGCGCCGTCGCCGTGCCAGGCGGTCAGCGCGGCATCGTGGAGCGCTGACCACGCCCAGCTCCTTCAGCTTCTTGCGCAGCGGCCAGTCGGTCGCGGTCCGGATCAATTCGAACGCGACCATCGGGAAGCGGGTCACGATGGTCACCTGATGACCCTGCTCGGCGAGCTGCCAGGCGGTGCCGGCGCCGTGCCAGTGGCCGAGGTCGTCGAGCAGGATCACGCGCGGGCCTGGTCGCGCGAGGCGGCCCATCACGTCCTCGACCGGCCAGACGTTGGCGGCGTCGACGCCGGGCAGCCGCTCGAGGTGCGGCAGGGCCCGCTGGAAGCCGGTCCCGGCGGGCAGCGAGCCGGTCGCCAGCACGACCGCTTCCGCGTCGTAGCCGGCGACATCGTCGGGCTCGATCAGCGTGTTGAGCCGGACCTCGACCGCGAGCCGCGCGAGCTCGCTCTCGTACCATTGGATGAGATCGAGGATCTGGGCGCGGCGCGGCTGCAGACCCGCAAGGCGAAAGCGGCCGCCGAGCACCGGTGCCGCCTCGGCAAGCGTAACGCGGTGGCCGCGCTCGGCCGCGACCCGCGCCGCCTCCAGCCCTGCGGGACCGCCGCCGACGATCAGGACGGTGCGCGGGCTCGCGCTCGGCGCGCAGCCGTCGCCCCAAGAAACTCGCGGCCGGCCGAGGGGTTGACCAGGCAGGAGATCCAATAGTCGCGGTAGCGGCGGCCCCAGCACATCTGGTTGCAGGAGAGGCAGGGCCGGATCTGGTCGGCGCGGCCCTCGCGCGCCTTGTTGCCGAGCTCGGGGTCGGCGATCTGGCCGCGCACGATGCTGACCAGGTCGGCCTGGCCCGAGGCGATCACGGCCTCGGCGTTCTCGGCGGTGCGTACGTGGCTCTCGCACTGCACCCGGGCGTGCCGGACCACCTGCTTCAGCGCCGCCGCGAAAGGCGCACCCAGCTTGTCCTCGTAGAGCACGGTCGGCATCAGCGGATAGAAGTCGAAATAGCTGCCGGTCCCGCAGGTGATGTAGTCGACGAGGCCCCGCTCGTCGTGCCAGACGGCGATCTTTTGCATCGCCTCGACCGAGAGCGACACCTCGACCGCCGGGTGCATGCTGACCGCGAGGCCGATGATGAAGTCCTGGCCGGCACGTCTACGGATGCCCTCGATGATCTCCGTGGAAAAGCGCATGCGGTTCGCGAACGAGCCGCCCCAGCGGTCGTCGCGGCGGTTCGACCACGGGGTCCAGAACTGGTCGATCAGGGCGTGGTAGGCGGCGAACAGCTCGACCCCGTCGAAGCCCGACTCCCGGGCCCGCCAGGCGGCGTCGACAAAGCCTTCGATGACGTCCAGGATCTCGGCCTCGCTCATCGCGTGGCTACCGTCGGAATCGTGGAAGGACGGCAGCCCCGAAGGCGACCAGCTGGGGCGGAAGGAGTTGTCGGCATCGCCGTGCTGGCCGACGTGGTAGAGCTGGTGGATCATCACCGCGCCCTCGGCTTTGCAGGCCTCGGTGATCCGGCGGAAGCCCGGGATCACGGCGTCGTCGGCGGGACGGAAGTTGCCGCGGGTCAGGATCGCGGTCGGATGCACCGGCATCGGCTCGACCACGATCATCGCAGCACCACCCCGCGCCCGCGCCAGATAGTAGCCGAGGTGGCGCTCGCCGGGCAGCCCGCCCGAAGCCATGTTCGCGGTATGGGCGCCGAACACCAGGCGGTTCCTCAGCGTCCGGTGACGGAGTGCCAGCGGCGCGAACAGATGGGGAAAGGCCTCTGACATGGACCGAGCATTGGTGACCGGCCCGTGGCGGTCAAGGGCGTTGCCGGGACCGACCCCTGGTCGCAAGCCGCCGCCGGCGGCCTATGTTGCGAGGCGGGCAGCTGTCCTCGGGCTTTCATGATGTTCGCACAACGGGCCGCAGGCCTCGGTCCGGCGCCGCTCGATGCGGCCGAGCGACGGCGGCACAAGTTGCGCAACCTCTTGCAGTCGGCGCTGCTGCTCGGCGGCATGGTCGCGCTGCTGACGGTCTGCGGCTGGCTGCTGTTCGGCCCCGACGGGGTCGTCGGCATGGCGCTCGGCGCCGCCCTGGCACTGATCTTCGGGCCCCGGATCTCGCCACCCATGGTGCTCCGGCTGTATTCGGCGCGCGCGTTGGCTCCGGAGCAGTTGCCGGCGGTGTTCGACGTGCTGGCCCGGCTGACCGAGCGCGCCGGGCTCGAGCGGATGCCGCAGCTCTATTACATCCGGAGCACGATGCTCAACGCGTTCACGGTCGGCGATCGTCATGACGCGGCGATCGCGTTGACCGATGGCATCCTGCGCCGGCTCGATCTGCGCGAGCTGGCCGGCGTGCTGGCGCACGAGATCAGCCACATCCGCAACCGCGATCTCTGGCTGATGAGCCTCGCCGATCTGACCGGCCGGCTGACCCGGATCATGACCCTGCTCGGCCTCGGCCTGCTGGTCGTCGGTCTGCCGCTCTGGCTGGGTGGCGGGGCGCATCCGCCCGGGCCGCTGATCCTGCTGCTCCTGTTCGCGCCGCAGCTGACCCTGCTGCTGCAGCTGGCGCTGTCGCGGGCGCGCGAGTTCGACGCCGATCTGGATGCCGTCGGCCTGACCGGCGATCCAGCCGGCCTGATCGCGGCGCTCGCCAAGCTCGAGCGCTACCAGCAGGGCCTGTGGGAGCAGATCCTGATGCCAGGCTACCGGCTGCCGGAGCCGTCGCTGCTGCGCAGCCATCCGCCGACCGAGCCGCGGATCGCCCGCCTGGAGGCACTGTATGGGCGCGCGCCCGAGCCCCATGCGGCCTTCGCTGCCGCTTCGCCGATCCCTTTCGCGGGGCGGGCGAGCGCCCGCCGGCCGCAGGGCCGGCTGCTCGGCTACTGGCACTGAGCGACCGCGGCGCCGCGGATCGGCGCGCGATCCGCCTGCTCAATCAAACGGGCGAACGGGCAGCCGAAATCGGTATATCCCAAGTCGTGCGCGCGATATTCCGAGTCTCTGCCCACCGGATGGGCCTCGACCGGCTCCCGAAGGTCGCAGACGCGGCCTCTGTACTGAGTTTCCGCCCGCGGTCTCAGATCCGGTTGAGCGGGATCTTGATGTAGGAGACGCCGTTGTCCTCGGGTGGCGGCAGCTCGCCCGCGCGCATGTTGATCTGGATCGAGGGGATCAGGAGTTTTGGCACTTTCAGCGTCTGGTCGCGCTCGGTGCGGAGCTTGACGAACGCGGCCTCGGCTGTGCCCTCGTGGACGTGGATGTTCCGGGCGCGCTGCTCGGCGACGGTGGTCTCCCAGGCGATCGGCCGCCCGCCCGGCCCGTAGTCGTGGCAGACGAAGAGCCGGGTCGCGGGCGGGAGCGCGAGAATCTTCTCGATCGAGCGGTAGAGCGTGGCGGCGTCGCCGCCCGGAAAGTCGGCGCGCGCGGTGCCGCCGTCGGGCATGAACAGGGTGTCGCCGACGAACGCCGCATCGCCGATCACATAGGTCACGCAGGCCGGCGTGTGGCCGGGGGTATAGAGGACGTGGCCATCCAACGCCCCGATGCTGAAATGCTCGCCCTCCTTGAACAGGTGGTCGAACTGGGCGCCGTCGGTGTTGAACGTCTTCTCGAGGTTGAACAAATCCTTGAACAGCTTCTGGACCTCGCCGATGTGCTCGCCGATGCCGATCCGCCCGCCCAGCTGCTGCTTCAGATAGGGCGCCGCGGACAGGTGATCGGCGTGGGCGTGGGTCTCGAGGATCCAGTCGACCGCCAGGCCCTGGGCGCGCACGAAGGCGATCACCCCATCAGCGAACGCGGTCCTGGTGCGGCCGGCCGCCTCGTCGAAATCGAGCGCGGCGTCGATGATCGCCGCGCGCCTGCCCGCGGGCTCGCGCACCACGTGACAGACCGTGCTGGAGTTCCTCATGGAAGAACGAGGTGACCTCTGGCTTCATGCTCCGCCTCCATCGCGCCGATTGCGTACCCCTGGCCGGATTGACAACATATTCATTCGTTCTTAATTAGCAAGTCGTGATGCAAAGTCCACCCCTCCGCCCCTGGGAGATGGCCATGGCCGCGGCGCTTCGTGATGTCGACCCAGAGACCCTGAAGGACTGGTTGGACCATGACCGGGCGATCCTAGTCGATGTCCGCGAGGCCGACGAGTATGCCCGCGAGCATGTGGCGGGGGCGCGCCTTGAGCCACTCTCGCGGCTCGCCGCCGACGATGTGGACGTCGCTCCCGGTAAGATCATGGTGCTGATGTGCAACAGCGGCAACCGCTCGCGCGAGGCGGCTGGCGCGCTGTTGCCGGACCATCCGGAGCTTGCCCATCTCGCGGGCGGCATCCAGGCCTGGAAACGGGTGGGCCTACCGGTCGTGAGCGACCGCAAGGCGCCCTTGCCGATCATGCGCCAGGTCCAGCTCGCGGCCGGCTCCCTGGTCCTGCTCGGCCTGCTGCTGGCGCTGCTGCTCTCGCCGTGGTTCGCGCTGGTCAGCGCCTTCGTCGGCGTTGGCCTGGTCTTCGCCGGCCTGACCGGCTTCTGCGGCATGGCCGAGCTGCTCCAGCGCCTGCCCTACAACCGCCGCGCCGTGGGTTGACCGGCCTCCTCCCGCTCCGAGGTGTGCGCAGCGGACGGCGGGGCGCCCGGGTCTCGGCCCCCCTGTGCCCGCGCTACTCGACCTCGTGGACCTGGGTGCGGGCGAGGCGGCGGGTGGCGGCGGCGATCGCCGTCGCTTCGGCCTCCTCGCGTGTGGCGCCCTCGGCGCGGGCGATCCGCGCACCGGGGCTGACGTTGTCGATCTCGCAGAACCACTTGTCGCCGAGCCTGTAGGAGACGATCCCGACCGGCCAGCCGGCCAGTTTTTCCTCGCGACGCTGGTAATCCTCGGTCCGCATTTTTTCCACTCTTACCGCGCGGCGCTCGTCTAAGCGCCGCGTTCGACCGGTACGCCGACCAGGTTGCCCCACTCGGTCCAGGAGCCGTCGTAGTTCTTCACGTCGTCGTAGCCGAGCAGATATTTGAGCACGAACCAGGAGTGGCTCGAGCGCTCGCCGATCCGGCAATAGGCGATCACCGGCTGGTCGCCCGTGACCCCCTTGCCGCCGTAGAGCGCCTTGAGCTCGTCGAAGGACTTGAAGGTGCCATCCTCCTTGCAGGCCTGGCCCCAGGGGATGCTGGCAGCGCCCGGAATGTGGCCGCCGCGCTGGCAGGTCTCGGGCAGGCCCGGAGGGGCCAGGATCTTGCCGCTGAACTCGTCCGGGCTGCGCACGTCGACGAACGCCTTGGAGCGGCTTTTGGACGCCTCCATGGCCTCGGACAGGAACGCGCGCAAGGACAGGTCGGGGCCGGAGGCCCGGTAGCTCGCGGGCGTGATCGGCGGCGCGTCGGTCGTGAGCTCGCGGCCCTCCTCCAGCCACTTCTTGCGGCCGCCGTTCATCAGCCGGACGTCCTTGTGGCCGTAGAGCTTCATCTGCCAGAGCGCCCAGGCGGCGAACCAGTTGTTGTTGTCGCCGTAGAGGATCACGGCAGTGTCGTTGCCGATCCCGGCAGCCGCCATCAGCGTCTCGAACGCGTCCTTCGGGATGATGTCGCGGCGCACGGTGTCGCACAGCTGGGTCGTCCAGTTCCAGCCGACCGCGCCCGGGACGTGGCCCTGCTCGTAGGCGGCGGTGTCGACGTCGACCTCGGCGATCCGGACCTTCGGATCGTTCTGATGGGCGGCCACCCAGGCCGTGTCGACGAGCATCTCGGGATGGGCGTAGCCAGCCATGCGTCATCTCCCCCTTGCAGCCGGTTCAGGCTTGCCGTCGTCGGACATGAACCAGCGCGGTTCTAGCTGCGACGGCCAGGAACGTCCAGCGCGCTACCGCTGGGCCGTGGGCCGGATCGTGACCGCCAGGACCTCGTGGTCGGAGAGCGCGCTGCCGGCGTCGTCCACGGCCGGGATGGTCCTCGGTTCCAGGGCCTCGAGCCCGCGGGCGAGGAACCAGTCGATCTTGCCGAGCGGCGGCGCGGGCGTGCCGTCGGGGCGGGTGCGCTGGGTCGGAACACCGAGCGCATTGCAGGCGCGCCAGTCGTAGCCCGCGGCCAGGGCGACCTCGAACAGGGGCTCGAAGGGCTCCGGGTCGAGCAGACGGGACTCGGCCAGCATGGGCTTTTCCCCGCTGCCACGCGCCCAGCCGCGGGCCAGCGTCGAGGTGTTGAGATCGCCGCCGATCAGCACTGGTTGCTCCCCGGCGTAGCGATCGAGCGCGTCGAGCAGCAGGCGGAGCTGGCCGGCGCGACCTTCGGGATCGCTGTGGCTCTCGAAATGGACCGCGGCGAGCGTCACCGGCCGGCCAGCGATCCGAAGGGTCGCGACCATCGCCATCCGGCCACCGACCCGGCGTTCGCCGTTGGCGCCATCGAACCAGTTGCCGCCCTTCTCGAGCCGGACCAGCGCCGGCCGCTCGAGCGGCGAGCGCGCGAGGATCGCGGCACCGTGCAACCCGGCTTCGTTGACCTCGCCGGCGTGCCAGGCCTGCTCAAAGGCATCGCCGAGGCCCAGCTCGAGAAACTCGACGCCGAAGGCGTAGCCCATGCCGAGGCGGTCCGCGAGCGCGCGCGCGGTATGCGCCTGGCCGGAGCGGGCCATGCCGAGGTCGAGCTCGCAGAGCAGGATGGCGGCAGCGTCCAGCCCGCCGAGCAGCCGTGCTGCCGGGTCCGGGAACTTGCCGCGCTCGGCGTTCCAAAACAGGATCCGGGCCGGGCTTTCGGGCATCGGGTGGACCGTGGGCGGGGCTCCGACCTCGATCTCGTCCAGGCCCGGATAAGCGGCGAACTGGCGCGCGTGCTCCTCCCTGGTCGCAGGCCGCTCGGCGATCGCGGCCCGGGCGGTGGCATCAAGGCGGGTGATCGCGGCCGTGGTCCGGGTGACGATCAGCGGCTTTGCCACAGCTGCTCCAGGGCGAGGGGTGAATCGGTGGTGACCTGATCGACGCCTGCCGCGACCAGCCTTGCGAGCGTTTCCGCCGCCCGGTCGTCCTCGGGCTCGAGCCGCCAGGCATCGACCTCGGCGCCCTGCGACCTGGCCATCGCGATCAGGTCGACGCCGGCCTCGAGGCCCTGGAGCAGGAGCGGGATGTGCAGATAGAAGATCGCCGCCGCCGGCGCGTGCGCCAGCATGGAAGCGCCGAGGGCGCGGAACTCGGCCGCGCTCGCCGGCGGCGCCGCCTCGTGGATCGCCAGCGGATCGAAGCCAAGGCGAAGGCCCGGCACCGCCTGCCCCAGCCACTGCACGGCGCCCCATTCGGTGCCGCCGAGCATCAGGTGGGGCGTCACCGGCGTGACCAGCTCGGCGAAGCGCTCCGTCAGTGGACCGTCAATCAGGCCGGCCGGCTGCTTCAAATCGAGCTGGAGGCGCCCCGGCCAGCCGGCCGGCGCTGCAGCCAGTGCGGCCACCACTTCATCCAGAAAAAGCGGTGGCGTGGCGAGCGGGCGGCCATCGTTCGCGCATTGCCGCAAGCGCTCGACCGCGCTCCGGTCCTGGTCCACGACCGGGCCGCGGCCGGTGGTCTCGGAGGCGAGCTCAGGGTCGTGCAGGCAGACGAAATGGCGATCCCGGGTCGCCACGATGTCGACCTCGAGGCTGGCCCCCTGCTCGATCCCGAGCCGGAGGTTGGTTCGATCATGCGCCGGATCCGTGCGGCGGCGCCGCAGCTGATGCCATTTGAGCGCCACTTTCCGGTCGCCGCTCGCGATCATTCGGCCTCGGCGAGATGTGCACCCTCGATCAGCCGCTCGCTCGTCTGATCGAACAGCATGGTGCTGGCGCCGTCGAAGGCGAGCGCCACGCGGTCACCGATCCGGTGGCGAACCGTGGAGCCCGCCTCGAGCACGCGCAGGGGCCCGAGCCCGCTCTCGACCAGATAGAGGGTCTCGCGGCCCATCGGCTCGATCTCGGTGATCCGCGCCGGGCGGCCGGTTGCCGCGAAGCGCACCGCCTCCGGTCGCAGCCCGAGCACGACCTGGCCCTCGACCCGGCCGGCGCAGGCGAGCTCCGTGCCGTTGACCTCGAGGCGGCCGGCGGTGGCGATGCCGGCCAAGAGGTTGATCGGCGGTGACCCGATGAAGCCGGCGACGAACCGGCTGGCCGGGCGCCGGTAGAGGTCGTCCGGCGTGCCCATCTGCTCGATCCGGCCCGCCCGCATGCAGATGATCCGATCCGCCATCGTGGTCGCCTCGAGCTGGTCGTGGGTGACCAGGATCGAGGTCACGCCGAGCTGACGCTGCAGGGTCTTGATCTCGCTGCGCATGGTCAGCCGGAGCGTCGCGTCGAGGTTGGAGAGCGGCTCGTCGAGCAGCAAGAGCTGCGGCTCCTTGACCAGCGCGCGGGCGAGCGCCACCCGCTGCTGCTGGCCGCCCGAGAGCTGCGGCGGCATCCGCTCCAGTAGCTCCTGGACGTGCACGAGGCGCGCCGCCGCCTCGACCCGCCGGCCGGCCTCGGCCAGCTTCTTGAAGCGGAGCGGGAAGCCGATGTTGCGGCGCACGCTCATGTGCGGATAGAGCGCGTAGGACTGGAACACGATGCCGACGTTGCGATCGCGCGCCTCGACCTCGTTGACCACGGCCCCGCCGAAGCGGATCTCGCCGGCGCTGGGCGCGTAGATGCCAGCCAGCATGAACAAGGTCGTCGACTTGCCGCAGCCCGAAGGCCCGAGCAGCGAGACGAACTCGCCCTCCTCGACCACCAGCGACAGGTCGTCGACCGCGACCACGTCGCCCCAGCGCTTGGTCACCCGGTCGAACTCGATCCGCGCCATCGGCTGCTAGCCCTTGATCCCGCCGACGCTCATCTGGGTCAGATAGCGTTGGGTGAAGCTGTAGAGCACGAGACTCGGGACGATGTAGAACACGCCCACGGCCGACACGATGCCGTAGTCGACGCCCATCACGTCCTCGGAGACGAAAAACAGATAGAGGCTCATGACCCAGTTCGACTTGGCGACCAGGAGCGTGCGCACGAAGACATACTCCTCCCAGCCACGCAGGAAGGCGAAGATGCCGACCGCCAGCATGCCGAAACGGACCTGCGGCAGCAGCACCAGGACGAACGCCTGGCGGCGCGAGGCGCCATCGGTCATGGCACTCATCTCGATCTCCCAGGGCACGGCGTCGAAGAAGCCCTTCATGATGAAGATCGCGAACGGCACCTCGATCGTGCAGATCACCAGCATCACGCCGGTGATCGTGTCGAGCAGCCCGACCCAGTACATCAAAAGGAAGATCGGGATCACGAGCGTCATCGCCGGGAAGGCGTGCAGCACGAGCACGCCCTTCAGCACCCGCTCGCGGCCGTCGAAGGCGAACCGCGACAGGTAATAGCCGGCAAGGGTCCCGACCGTGACCACGATCAGGGTCTCGCCGAGAGCCAGCAGCAGCGAGTTGCCGAACGCCACCCAGACCGATGGGAACTGGGCGCCACCGATCGCCGCGGGGCCGTAGTTGATGCCAGCCGAGAAGTCCGGGTTCCAGAGGAAACGCCAATTGTCGAGGTGCAGATAGGGGCCGGTCAGGATTGCCAGCAGCGCCAGCGTGGCGAGCCCGAGGAGCATCTGGGCGCGGCGCAGAAGGCGCGCGTTCTCGATGTTGACGCCGAGGAGCCAGAAGGCGAACAGCGCCGGCACGATGATCGCCATCGTCCGCCACAAGACGTAGGTGTTGGTCCCGCCGCGCGCCGAGAACGCGACCGTGACCAGCCAGAAATAAGGGATGATGATCGGCAGCGAGGACAGGATCAGGAACGCGTAGAGCAGTGTCGTGGTCCAGCGCCGCCGCACCCTCGCCCGCTCGACCACCGTGTGCCAGTGGTCAACATCTTCGGCGACGGGCGCGGCGGTGGCGCTCATTGGACCTCGATCCGGGGCTTTTGCAGCAAGGATCGCATGTCGAGGAAGCGCCACATCAAAAGGGCGGCCGCGATCCCGATCACGACCAGGCCGAGCGCCAGCGCCGCGCCATAGGCGTACTGACCGTTGCCGAACGCGCGCTTGTAGACGTAGAGCGCGTAGACCGTGGTGTCGTAGAAGGGGCCGCCGTTGGTGATCAGCCAGATGTACTCGAAGCTCACCAGCAACGAGAGCGCCTGGTAGATCGTGACGAACGAGAGCGGCCAGCGGATCGCGGGCAGCGTGATGTGGCGGACGATCGCGAGGCCGCCGGCACCATCGACCCGGGCGGCGAAGAACAGGTGCTCCGGGATCGAGCGGATCGCGGACGTGAAGATGATCATGCCCATCGAGGCGCCGATGAAGCCGTTGGCGACGATGATCAGCGCCCAGGGCGCCGAGTTCAGGACGTCGACCGGCGGCAGGCCGGCGAGCTTCAGGAACTGGTTGAGCAGGCCGTAGTCGGTCGGCGAGATGACCCAGGTCCAGAGCAGCGCGTAGACGACCGAGGGGCTCATCCGCGGCAACAGCCAGATCGCCCGGAAGAAGGCGCCCGAGCGCGCCGGCAGGCCGGTCGTGAGCAGCGCCAGCACGAGCGCGAAGGTGACGTTGAAGATCGCGAGCGTGCCGAGGATGTAGACCAGCGTCACGGTCAGCACCGAGGCCATCCGGGTGTCGCTGCCCAGCATGCGCTCAAAGTTGGCCGTCGTGAACGTCGTGACCTTGAGGTTGCGCCCCATGTCGGTGAAGGCGACCACGAGGTCGATGATCACCGGCAGGATGAAAAAGCAGACCAGAAGCACGCCGGCCGGTCCGAGGAAGATCAGCATGTTGAGGCGCTGGCGGCGCAGCGCGGCAGCATGCGCGCCGGAGGCCATGGGGGCGCTGGAGGGCATCGGCGAGCGTCTCGCCCGGAGAGGGCGGGAGCCCGCGGCCCCCGCCCAAAGAAGCGCTGTTACTGCGAGACGCTGTCGACGACCTCGACCGTGTCCCCGAGCTGCGAGGTCATCTCGTCCTCGAGGAACGCGACCGCGTCCTGCGGGCTGAGCCGCCCGGTCTCGACCCCCTGGAGACCCTTGTAGAGGATGCCGTTGTAGGTGCCGAAGTCCGGGTGGTTCGGCATGAAGGTCGTGTACGCGAGCAGCGGGCTCGCGGCGTGCAGCGGCCAGGCCTCGACGTAGGCTGGCATGCTCTGCTCGCCGTTCAGGACGCCGAGGTGATAGGTCGTGACGGCGTGCTGGATGTTGTAGAAGGGCAAGGTCGCGAAGGCCACGATCTGGGCCGCGAGGTCGGCGTGCGCCGACTTGGGATTGACGACGTAGACGATCGGGTGCGACAGGTTTGCGGGCTTGCCGCCCTTCTCGCCGGCCGGAGCGTTGATCCAGCCGATCTTGTGCTGGAAGGCCTCCTGATCGGTCGGCCAGGTGGCGTCGTGGGCGTCGCCCATCATCCAGGCCATGTCCCAGATGCCGTGGTGGAACGCGAACGCCTTCTCCTGCTTGAAGGCGGCCTCGATGTCGTCCCAGGACATCGCGGTGTTGTTCTCAGGCGTGGCGCCATTGCGGGCCATCCAGTCGAACCATTCGAACGCCTTCTCCATCTCGGCGCGCGGCAGCAGCAGCTTGCCGGTCTTCTCGTCCATGAACTTCACGCCGAAGGCGGCAAACGTCATGATGTAGTCGGGGCCGGTGTTCGGCCGGTGCAACAGGCCCATCTGGGCGGCACCCTTGTCGACCACCTCCTTGGTGAGCTCGCCGAAGTCGGCCATGGTCATCTCGCCCGAGTCGACCTTCTGCGGGATCGCGTCGATGAACGCCTCGTCCTTGCCGATCTTCCGCAGCATGTCCTTGTTGTAGAAGTACATGCGGATCTCGGTGTCCTGCGGGATGGCGTAGCGCTCGCCGTTGTACTTGGTCGACTCCCAGAGCACCGGGATGACGTCCTTGAAGGCCCAGTCATTGTCGGCGATGAACTTCTCCATGTTCATCGCGTAGCCGTCCTTGGCGAACTCGCCGACCCATTCGTGGGCGGCGACGTAGAGATCCGGGCATTGGTCGACGGCGCAGGCCTGGAGGAGCTGCAACGCGTCGTCGTCGTAGCCGGTCGCGTTGCCCTCGTGGACATTGAGCTTGATGCTGGTGTCGGAGCCCGAGGCGGCGAGGAAGGCGTTCAGCTGCTTGGTGGCTTCGACGATGTTGCCGGTCCGGAGCGGACCCGAGCGGTCGGCACGCGACCAGAGCGTCAGCGTCACCTCCTCGGCGGCGGACGGCGGCGGCGCCGCCAGTCCGGCGAGGGTGGTGAGGGTCAACGCCACGACGGCGAGCTTCAAACCGTTCATCAAATCTCTCCCTGGTTGCATCGACGCTCCGCACCGCCTTGCACGGCGCTGGGTGCAGCGGGCCGGTTCTGTGGCTCCGGCGCCGACGTCGAAGTCTCCCTGGGCGCCATGACAGCCGCGTGATCGTATGCCTTGCGGCGCGTCCACCCGATGCGGGCATGACCCCACGGCAGCTTAGATCAAACGGCGCCGCGTCCGGAAGCTGTATTTCACCGCCGGCCGCGGCTCAGGTGATCAGGCCGAGCACGATGTCGAAGCGCGCCCCGAGCGCGTCCGGCTCGAGCCCCGAAGCGGGCTCGAGGGGCACGGTGACGGCCGCGCGCGCCGCGGGGTCGGCGATTCCCCGGTAGATGGCATCGCCGGCGTTGAGCGGCTGCCCGGCGACGTACATCTGCGTGGTCAGGGGCGCGAAGCCGGGGCCGGCGATCTTGAAGTGGATGTGCGCCGTGCGGCCGGGATAGGGCACCGGCTCGATGGTCCGAAAGCGCCAGGCGCCGTCCGCGGTCGCGGTGGTCGCCCCGAAGCCCTGGAAGTTGGGATCGGCGGGGCCGCGATGGTCGCGCGAGTGGTGATAGACGCCGAAAGCGTCGCATTGCCAGATCTCGATCCGGGCGCCGGCGACCGGCCGGCCGTCCTGGCCCCGCACCCGGCCCGCGAGGTGCAGGACGGTGCCCGCCGCGCGCTGCGCCTGCCCCTCGACCTGGACCAGGTCGTTGTCGGCATCGAGTGGCAGGGTCAGCGGATAGAACGGCCCTTCGGTCTGGGCGGGCGTCGGCAGCAGAGCCGCGGCCGTCTTTGCCGGCGAGGGCGGCAAGCGTCGCGAGCGAGCCCATGGTGCCGAGGATCAGGCGGCGGTCGAGCCGTTGCATGGGTCTCCTCCAAGGGGCTTGCCATCGCCTCATCAAACTGGCGCCGCGAGCGCCGCTGTCCAGGGGTGGTCGGGTGTCGGGCAGTCCGCGATCCAGCGAAAAGTACATTTACATCTCGTTTCATTCAACTAAAGAGTGCACGCGGTCTCAGAGATGTTGGACAGCGCATGGCACGCATGATCGTGGTTGGCCTGGGCGCCCTGGCGCTGGTGTTGAGCGGCGGGCCCGGGCAGGCGATCGAACTGCTGCAGAATGGCGGTCTCTCCGTCGAGGCCGGCCTCGAGGTCGGCGCCGCCTTCCTCGACACCGAGAACACCAACTTCGGCGCCGGCCGGGTCGATCTGAAGAGCGGCGACAACACCGGCGACGCGCAATGGGGCGAAGGCTATCTCAAGCCGTCGCTC
This sequence comes from uncultured Alphaproteobacteria bacterium, assembly GCA_963757395.1. Taxonomy (GTDB): domain Bacteria; phylum Pseudomonadota; class Alphaproteobacteria; order Geminicoccales; family Geminicoccaceae; genus DATAOG01. Next base: position 294,529 of record CAVWRK010000008.1, on the reverse strand, counting down.
GATCTCGCCTACGAGACCGAGGCGCGCGGCACGCTCTACGGCGGCGCGTCCGCGGTCGGCGCGCTCACGGTCGGCGACGGCGATGCCGGCGGCTTCACCGACGGCGGCGACAAGCAGCTCGACGTCGAGGGCCTGTACGCCGGCTGGCGCTCGGGCGAGCTGCTCGCGGACTCGCTCGGCGAGGATGCGCTCGATCTGTCGCTCGGCCGCCAGGACTTCCACGTCGGCGACGGCTTCCTGATCTGGGATGGCAATGTCGACAACGAGGGCGATGGCGCCTATTGGCTGGCACCCCGCAGCGCCTTCAAGATGACCGGCCTGATCCGCGTGCATGTCGAGCCGGTCAGCGGCCAGCTCTTCTACCTCAAGGGCGACAGCGACAATGGTGACACCGAGGTGGTCGGGGTCAATCTCGACTACCAGCCGGGCTTCGGCACGCTCGGCGCCACCTACCTCGACATCATCGACGACGAAGGGGATTTCGATGCCGCGGTCCCGCGCGAGGGCATGCAGGCGCTCGCCCTCAGGCTCAACGACGTACGCTGGCCGGATTTCGAGGACGCCAACCTGTATGCGGAATACGTCCAGGAGTTCGGCAACGGCGACAACGCCGACTACCGGGCCTACGCCTTTTACGTCGAGCCCGCCTACACCTTCTCCTGGCTGCCCTGGACGCCGACGCTTGCCTACCGCTTCGCCTATTTCTCCGGCGATTCCGACCCCGGCGACGACCGGCGCAAGGACTTCGACCCGCTGTTCTACGAGGGCGACCGCACCTGGGGCACCTGGACTCAGGGCGAGATCGTCGGCAACTACCTGTTGTTCAACAGCAACCAGATCAACCACATGGTGCAGCTGTCGGCGAGCCCGACCGAAGCGGTCTCGATCGGCGCGATCTACTACCACTTCGATCTGGCCGAGAAGAACTACTACGGGACGCCGGTCAGCGATCGCGACTTCGCCGACGAGGTCGACGTCTACACCGACTGGACGATCACCGACAACATCTCGGTCGGCGCGCTCTACGGCGTCGCGTTCCCGGGCGATGCCGCCAAGGAGGTGTTCGGCGCCGACAACCCCTTCCACCTGTTCGAGGTCTACGCGACGCTGACCTTTTGAACCACGGTTTCGAGCGCCTGAGCCTTGGTTCGCGCGCCTGCGGGCGTACATCGACCGATGTCGGCGTCGATCCGGCGCGACCGGGAGCAGCTCGAGGGCCGGGCTTCACACGCGCACCATCGCCGGCCGACGTGACGCCCCGCGTCGTTTCGCGCTTTGACCCGGGGCGCGGCTCGGGCTTACGCGCATGCGACGGTGTCCAGTGATGGAACGGGTGCGACCAAAGGGCGGGTTTCCAGCCAGCGCGCGGCTCGAGTGCGCCGCCTACGCGGCGATCGCTGCGCTGGGCGGGTTGCTGCTCTGGCTCTCGGCAAGCCATCCGACGCTGATGCCGGTCTGGGCGCCCTGGGATTTCTCGGCCCCCGAATATCTGGCGACCGCGCTCACGCTGCTCTGGTTCGTCCACGGTCTGGCGCGCGCGCCGGCCGACGAGCGGCCGCCGGTCGTGCGTCGCATCGCCTTTCTGCTCGGCGTCGTTGCGACCTACGCCGTGCTCCAGACCCGCTTCGAGTACTGGTCGCAGCACATGTTCTTCCTGAACCGCCTCCAGCACGTCGTGATGCACCACCTGGGCCCGTTCCTGATCGCGCTCGGCTTTGCCGGGTCTACGATCCGGCGGGGCATGCCGGCCCGGGCGCAAAGAGTGGTCGGCAGCCGCGCGGTCGGCGCCACCCTGCAGATCCTGCAGCAGCCGCTGCTGGCGGCCTTGCTGTTCGTCGGGCTGTTCTACTTCTGGCTCATCCCCGCGGTGCATTTCCGGGCGATGCTCGACCCGCGGCTCTACGCTCTGATGAACTGGAGCATGGTCCTGGATGGCATCCTGTTCTGGTCGCTGGTGCTGGACCCGCGGCCGCAGCCGCCGGCGCGCGTGTCCTTCGGCGGTCGCGCGGCGCTGGCGCTCGGCGTCATGTTCCCCCAGATCGCGCTCGGCGCGCTGATCGCGTTCGCGCCGCGCGACCTCTATCCCTACTATGATCTGTGCGGCCGGTTGTTCCCGACCGTGAGCGCCCTCAGCGACCAGCACATAGGCGGCATCGTGATCTGGATTCCGCCGGCGATGATGAGCGTGGTCGCGCTGTTGCTGGTGCTCAACGCGCTCCGGCTGCAAGAGGAAGCAACGAGGAACCCGAACGATGACGATTCTGGCATGGCGCGGCTCGCGAGCCGCTGGACTGGTCTCTAGGCGGCCCGGCGCCGGGTTCTTGCTCCTTTGCGCTCTGATTGGCGCGCTGGCGGCCGGGCCGGCGGCCGAAGCCGCGGAGCCGGGACTGACCGTGAGCGACGCCTGGCTGCGCCTGGTGCTGCCCTCGCGTCCGGCGGCAGGCTATCTCACCCTCTCGAACGAGACCGACAAGGCGCAGGCTCTGGTCGGCGCCGAATCGCCGGCCTGTGGCAGCCTGATGCTGCATCGGAGCGTGCAGGAGAACGGCCAGGACCGGATGGAGATGGTGATGACGGTCGCCGTCCCGGCGCACGGCCATATCAGCTTCGCGCCCGGCGGCTATCATCTGATGTGCATGATGCCCGCGAAGGAGATCACGCCGGGAGGCTCGGTCCCGGTCACGCTCCGCTTCGAGGATGGCGGCAGCGTCACGGCGACCTTCGAGGTGCGCGGCGCCGCCGGCAAGTAGCGCTCACAGCCAGCGTCGCAGGCGGTCGAGCAGCCCGGGCGGATGGGCCTCGTCCACGAGCCGCTCGAGGTCGGCGACCGTGCCCGCCAGGTCGGGCTGCGCGGACCCGAGCGAGGAGGCCAGCAGGCGGGCCGCGCCCGACCCATCGAAGATGTAGATCGCCGAGCTGTGGGTCACCTCGTAGGGGTGGTCCGCGGTCTCGGGGGTCACCGAATAGGCGATCCGGTAGCGCCGCGCCAGGGCCGCGAGCTGGTCCGGCGTGCCGCGCAGGCCCTCGATCTGCGGCGCGAAGGTTTTGACGTAGGCCGCGAGCACGGGTGCTGTGTCGCGATCCGGGTCGACGGTCACGAACAGGACCCGGACCTGCTCCGCCCGCGGCCCGAGCTCATCCAGGATCTCGGCGAGGTTGGCCAGCGTGGTCGGGCAGATGTCCGGGCAGAACGTGTAGCCGAAGTAGAGCATCACGACCTGCCCCTGGTAGTCGGCGGCGGTCACCTGTCGGCCGTCGCCGGCCCGCGTCATGGTCAGCGTGAGCGGCGGCGAGCTGTTCGACACGTCGAGCGCATGCCAGCCCTCGCTGCGCGCGCAGCCCGCAAGCAGGACCAGGCCGGCGCCCGCACCGACCCAGCCCGCCGCGCGGCGCCGTGTCACCGGGAGCGACGCCGCCGGGCGGGAAACCTCAAAGGTTCGCGAGCGCGTGATGAACCTCGGCATAGTGAAGCAGGACGGTGAGCATCACGACCGTCGTGAAGACCAGCGCGACGACGCTCGCCAGCGTGATGGCGAGCAACCGGTTCCTTGCCGGTGACACCGTCGGAGGCCGCACCACCGGCCGCTCCGCGGTCGCGTCAACGGGCGCCGATCCTTGCTCCTCGTCCCGCGGTGCCGCCGTGGCCGCGCCTCCCGCTGTCAATGGCCGACAGCCAAGCAGCTTGGGCCATCGAGCCGCCGCATGGCGACCCAGCTCAAGCTAGGCGCACGGGCCAGCGAGGCAAGCGGGCAGGCCGAAGCTTTCTGCGGCGGATGAACGCAACCGCCGCGGTCAGCGCTCGATCGGGCCGCCGGCCTGCGACCAGGCGGTGAAGCCGCCGATCATGTTGGTCACCTGCTCGAGGCCCATGTCCTTGAGCGTCTTGGCCGCCAGCGCCGAGCGCCCGCCCGAGGCGCAGTACAGCACCAGGCGCTTGCCCGAGGCGAGCTCCGGCTTGTGGTAGGCCGCCGACGGGTCGGCGTAGAACTCGAGCAGGCCGCGCGTGGCATGGACCGCGCCCGGGATCTTGCCGTTCTGGGCGAGCTCGCTGGCGTCGCGGACGTCGACGAACAGCACGTCGTCGAGGCCGACCAGCGCTTGCGCCTCCTCGACCGACAGCGTATCGACCGCGGCATTCGCCTCCGCGACCAGTTCGGCGGCTTTCTTCACCATCAGCCTCCTCCAACCTCCAATTCGGGCTCAGGCCCGCTTCCACGCCGTCCGCATCGCGACGTCGTCGAACGCCGGCAGCGAGAGGTCCGGGCTCGGCCAGCTTGGCATTGGCGCGCCAGGGCGCGTCGCCGATTCTGGACCGAGGGCGCCCAAGAGCACATACTTCATGGTCGCAGCCCTCCGCGCTGGCCGGGCCCTGGGGCCAAGCCTAGCCGCAAGCGCAGCTTAGACCGAAAGGTGGCCCTGCTCCAAGCGGCGCCTGCGCGCCGCACGGGATCCTCTTGCCACAACGGGCCTTGCTTTTATGGTCAAACTTGCCGACATATCGAGCGGCGTGGCCATTCACGGAGCTGATCGCAGGGATCATGAGCGTAGCGACTCGAACCGCGACCATCGCCCTTCTCCTCCTCATTGCCCTGCCTAGCGTCGGCGCAACCGGGAAGCTGGCGGCCCAGGAGGCCGAGCGCAAGGCGCCGGTGCCGGAGTTCGTTGGCAGCCATCGCGACTGGAACGTGTACAAGTTCCAGGACGGCGACCAGACGATCTGCTACATGGCCAGCGAGCCGAAGAAGCAGGAAGGCAACTACAACCGCCGCGGCAGCCCGGCGGTCCTGGTGACCCGGCGGCCCGGGCCGCACGTGGTCTACGAGGTCAGCGTCGACCCGGGCTACACCTATCTCGACGGCAGCAACGTCGAGATCGAGGTCGACAAGCGCAAGTTCCTGCTGTTCACGCGCGGCGAGCACGCCTGGACGCCCAAAGAGCAGGACGACAGGAACCTGATCGACACCATGAAGCGCGGCACCGACATGACCGTGCGCGGCACGTCGTCGAAGAACACCTACTCGCTCGACACGTACTCCCTGCTCGGCTTCACGGCGGCCTACGACGCCATGTCCGAGGCCTGCGCCGGCTCGACCTCGTGACCCGCGCATGACCAGCGTCGCCGCGCCGGTGCCGCCGCCAGTCGCGGCCGCGCCGCGCGCGAGCCTGATCGGTCGGTCCCGGGCCGAGCTCGGGACGTTGCTCGGCGCGCTCGGCGAGCCGGAGCGGCAGGTGGGCTTGCGCGCCCGCCAGCTCTGGCACTGGCTGTATCATCAGGGCGCCCGCGAGTTCGCGGCCATGACCACGTTGCCGGCCGAGCTCCGCCGCCGGCTCGACGAGGCGTACAGCATCGCGCGCCCGGAGGTGGTGGAGGAGCAGGTCTCGACCGACGGCACACGCAAATGGCTGCTTCGCTTCGCCGATCGGCAGATGGTCGAGAGCGTCTACATCCCGGAGCCCGATCGCGGCGCCCTTTGCCTCTCGACCCAGGTCGGCTGCAGCCTGACCTGCAGCTTCTGCCATACCGGCACGATGGCGCTCGCGCGCAACCTGCGCGCCGCGGAGATCGTCGGCCAGATCCTGGTCGCCCGCGACGCGCTCGGCGAATGGCCGGCGCCTGCCGGCGCCCGCCGGCTCAGCCATCTCGTCGTGATGGGCATGGGCGAGCCGCTGCTCAACTACCAAGAGACCGCGGCCGCGCTGCAGATCGCCATGGATGCCGACGGCCTCGGCTTTGCGCGGCGCAAGATCACGCTCTCGACCTCGGGCATCGTCCCCAAGATCGAGACCCTGGGGCGCGAGCTCGGGGTCGGGCTCGCGGTCTCGCTGCACGCGGTCCGCGACGAGGTCCGCGACCAGCTCGTGCCGATTAACCAAAAATGGAACATTGCCGCGCTATTGGAGGCCTGCCGGGCCTATGCCGCCGGCAGCGACCGACATCTGACCTTCGAGTATGTGATGCTGGATGGCGTGAACGACAGCGACGCCGACGCCAAGGAGCTGGTCCGCCTGCTCCGTGGCTTGCCGGCCAAGGTCAATCTGATCCCGTTCAATCCGTGGCCGGGTGCACCCTATCGCTGCTCGCCGCCCGAGCGCATCCGGGCGTTCGCGGCGATCGTCGCGCGGGCCGGCCATCCGGCGCCGGTGCGGACGCCGCGTGGGCCGGACATCCTGGCCGCCTGCGGTCAGCTGAAGACGGCCAGCGAGCGGCGGCGCAGGGCGCCCGCCCGCGCGGCCTGAGCCCGGGCGGACCGCGCCATGAAGCGTTTCGTCGTCGGCCTGCTGGCGCTGGTCGGCCTGCTGACCCTGCTGCTGGCGGCTGGCGGGATGGCGGCGGTCTGGCTGCTGCTGCCCGGCAAGCCCAGCCTGCCCGGGCGGATCGTGCTGACCCTGGATCTGCGCGACGGCCTCGACGAGGCGCCGGCCCAGGATCCGCTCGACCTGCTCGGCCTGGCGGCGACGCCGACCTTCACCGACGTGATCCTGGCGCTCGACCAGGCGGGCCGCGACCCGCGGGTCAAGGGGCTGGTCGCGCAGCTGAGCGGCGAGGGGCCGGGCTTCGCCCAGACCCAGGAGCTGCGCGCGGCGCTCGCCCGCTTCCGCGCCCAGGGCAAGTTCGCCTACGCCTATGCCGACAGCTTCGGCGAGTTCGGCCCCGGCACGCGGGGCTACTATCTCGCCACCGCCTTCGAGCAGATCCATCTCCAGCCGATCGGCTCGCTCGGGCTGACCGGACTCCTGATCGAGACGCCGTTACTGCGCGGCCTGCTCGACAAGCTCGGCGTCCTGCCGAGCGGCGACAAGCGCGGCCCTTACAAGAGCGCCGCCGAGATGTTCACCGAGACCGAGCTCAGCCCGGCAGGCAAGGAGGCCCTGGAGGGGCTGGCCGATTCCCTCGATCAGCAGATCAAGGAGGGCATCGGTGCCGGCCGGGCGCTGGAGCCGGCGCGGGTGGCGCGGCTGATCGACGATGGCCCTTACTACGCGAGCGAGGCCGAGGCGGCGGGACTGGTCGATCACCTGGGCTATTGGGACGACCTGGTCGAGCAGGCCGAGAGCCGGGCCGGCAGCGGCAGCGAGCTGGTCGCGCTGGCCGACTACGCGCGGGCGGTGCCGTCGGCCGGCAGTGATGCGCCGGTGATCGCCCTGGTGCGCGGGGTCGGCCAGATCCAGGGCGGCAAGAGCGACTATGGCCCGGCCAGCGGCTGGGTGATGGGTGCCGATACGGTCGCCGGCGCGCTCGCCGCCGCGATCGACGACCCGGCGGTCGAGGCGATCCTGTTCCGGATCGATTCCGGCGGCGGCTCGGCGGTCGCCTCGGACACGATCGGCCATCAGGTCCGGCGCGCGGTCCAGCAGGGCAAGCCGGTGATCGTGTCGATGGGCGACGTCGCCGCCTCGGGCGGCTACTGGATCGCGATGGATGCCTCCAAGATCGTCGCCGAAGGCGGCACGCTGACCGGCTCGATCGGCGTGTTCGCGGGCAAGCCCGTGCTGCGCGGGCTGTGGCAGGACCTGGGCGTCGCCTGGGGCCGGGTGCAGCGCGGCGCCAATGCCGACATGTGGAGCACCGACCTGGATTTCGACGCCCGCGGCCGGGCGCGCCTGGAGGCGTTCCTGGATCAGACCTACGGCGCCTTCGTCGCCGGCGTCGCGCGCGGCCGGTCCCTGCCCGCGAGCGCCGTCCAAAAATCTGCCCAAGGGCGTGTCTGGACCGGCGCCCAGGCCAAGGACCTGGGGCTGGTCGACGAGCTCGGCGGCTTCGCCCGCGCCCTCGAGCTGGCCCGCGACGCGATCGGGGTCGCGGCCGACCGGCCGGTCGAGCTCAGGGTCTACCCGCGCCCGCGCTCGCCGTTCGAGGAGGTTTTGGACCTGATGCGCGGCACCTCGATCGGCCTCGACGCCTTCGGCGCCTGGCTGGGCTGGCTCCGCCCCGGCGCCCTCAGCACGCCGCCGCTCGTGATCCGCTGAGCCGGGGGCGGCGGCGGTCGGCAGGGCCGCGCCCGGCCGCGCAATCCCGTAGGGGAACCTATCGGGAAAAACCGGTGCAGGGCCCTCTGGGCCAGGTTTGGAGATCGCCCCTTTGTGCCGCTTCTACGCGTTGCGCGCGACCGCCCCGACCCGGATCGAATGCTGCCTGGTCCAGGCGCCGAACTCGCTGCTCGCCCAGAGCCGGCAGGACCTGCGCGGCTTCGAGAACGCCGACGGCTGGGGGATCGCCGCCCATGGCGGGGTCCCGCATGCCGGCAGCGCCCATACCAGCACCGATTGGGTGATCGAGCGGCGGCCGCGGCCGGCGCACGATGACCACTGGTTCCAGGCCGCGGCCGCCCGCACCCAGGCGACGACGGTGCTGGCCCACGTCCGCCACGCGACCGTCGGCACGGTCGCGCTCGAGAACACCCACCCCTTCGACCACGCCGGCTGGACCTTCGTGCACAACGGCACCGTGCCCTATTTCGCCGACATCCAGCCCAAGATCTTGGCGGCGACCGCGCCCTTCGCAGCGGGCGGCGATCCGCGGCACGACCGACAGCGAGCACCTGTTCCACCTGATCCTCTCGACCCACGCCGAGGCCCCCGCGCGCCCTCTCCTTGCGAGCCTGCAGCTGGCGCTCGAGCGGGTGATCGGCTGGTGCCGCGAGATCGGCCAGGAGCCGCATCTCGGCCTCAACGTCCTGCTGACCGACGGCGTCCAGATGGTCGGCAGCCGCTGGCAGCGCTCGCTCCACTACCTGGAACGCACCGGCCGGAGCCCCTGCCCGGTCTGCGGCCAACCCCACGCCGCGGCCGCAAGGGACGACTACCGGGCGCTCGACATCGCCTCGGAGCCGATCACCAGCGAGCCCTGGCCCGAGGTCCCGGAACGCTCGGCGTTCGAGGTTACCCCGGCGGGCCACCTGCACGCCCGGCCGCTCGCCGCCGCCTGATTTTGCCTCCATCGCCATTTTGTCTGACGGCGGTCGGCACCGCCACCGCCGTGCTACCGGTTCTTGAGCAGCCCGAGACTCGCCCGGTAAATATTGACATGCGACCAGTCCCGAGCGCGCGCGCCAAAACTTTCCGGCGATGAAGCTCGCCCGTGCCAGCTATTGACGAAGTCCCGATCTCCAGGATCGACTGCCGACTCGAGAAACTGTAGCGTCGAAGCGCACGAATCTGGCGCAACTTTTACCTCCAGGCCGCGAAACCACGCAAGTAGCGCCGACCCTGGAGACGGATGGAGGGGCGCTTGATGGCGCCTCAATCCGAGCCGCAACGCCAGGCTGACGGCGGCACAGAGAGCTGTCTGCCGAAAGTCTGACAGTTTCTGCTGCGCCCCGAATTCTCCTGGTTTGTGCCGTAGGATAACCTGAAAAATGCTTGCGGATTAAAGAGTTGCCGAGATACCTGGGAATGCGCCAGGAATGCTACAGATTTGCGCCACTCAATGCGTCATGATGCACCGCTTGGCGCTACACGCTTGCGCCGTTTTCTCCACCATGGCTTGATGCGTCGAGCGGTATATCGCAATCGAACTGTGGAAATCGGTTGTTCCTGACGCCACCATGACCCCCGAGCAGTTCATCGCCAAGTGGCAGGCGGCCGACCTCAAGGAGCGGGCGGCAGCGCAATCGCACTTCAACGACCTCTGCGAGCTGCTGGGCAACCCCACGCCGACCGACGCCGATCCCAAGGGCGAGTGGTACTGCTTCGAGCGCGGCGGCGGACGTCTGGAAGCGCGAGTTCGCGCCCGCCCGCCGGTCTTCGAAAGGCTCCTGGCACCTTTTCCTCGCCCTGACACTTCTTCCTCGCCAGCGGCAGCGCCGAGCACCCGGCGGCCAGTGCTCACCGGCAAGGGCATTGATCCCCAGCAGGTGCTGGTCATTAGAGCACAGACCCACCGAGCCCGGGTTCAACAAGGTCCTGCCTTGGCTGGCCGCCGAAAAGCCCGACGTGTTCAACGCCTATCAGCAAGCCCAAGGCCCGAAGGTTGAGAAAGCCATGCGGGGGCCGGGCGCACGCTATGTCGCGTCCTTTATCCGATACCAGCCCAGCAAGGCGCTGTTCATCGGCCTTTACCGGAATGAAGGGTTCAGACCACTCACCTACGACGAATACTGGAGCGTGCCGGCTTTTATCGAGATGAAGGCTTTCGGCATGAAGGGCTTCACTAGAGAGGGTAGCAGATCTTCTGTCCTCTGGTTTGACCTCGCACTGACGGATTTCTACGCCCCCTGGAAGGGCAAGCTCGTGGTGGGCTGGCCACCGCCCGAGCGGTCATGGTGGCGGCGGGCGCACCGAAACGTGATCCCCGTAGTGGCAGTGCTCGAAGACAGTGCGCTCGATGCCGCCATGCCCGAATGGGAAAGGATCGACCTCAGCTGGGACGAACTCGCCGTTCTCCCGACGCGCTGGCAGGCGAGCCTTTTCGCAGTGGCGGGCGGTGTACTTCATTTTCGATGAGGCCGACGGCAAGGGCTATGTCGGCTCGGCCTATGGCGGCGATAACTCTGCTTGGGCGCTGGCGAAACTATGCCGCCCTCAGGGCACGGCGGGAACCGCCTGCTTTCGCCAACGCGATCCGAAGAGTCTCCGCTTCACCATCTTGCAGCGCGTATCCCCCGACATGGAGCGCGATGACGTCATCCGGCTGGAGGCGACCTGGAAGGACCGACTGCATACCCGTAAGCCGCACGGGCTGAATGAAAACTAATAGACATTTCGGATCGGGCATTAAATGAAGAGCGCCCCGCTAGCGGAGCGATGCCCAAGAACATCGGCGAGGAGAGAAAGTATCGGGCACCAATGTGACACCGCTTCCCTGACTGACACCTTTCGTGCTTGTAAAGGGAGAAAAGAAAGAGAAAAGTTTTTTTGATCGGGCAAGGGGTGGTCGCTCTTTTTGGGGCGCTGCCAGGGTCATGGTTCTTTTCGGGCTCGAGGCACCAGCATGACCGTCGAAGGCGGGCCGGATCGATGTGTCAGACGGGCTTTGCCCCCGCCTTTCCGCGATCTCGGCTGCCAGCGTCCCCGGCAGGGACAACGCAGTGGGCGCTAGATGCTCATGCCGGCGCCCACCGGAAATCCTCCTCTGTGTGACCACAGATGGTGCAGTAGCGCCGCGAGCTCGCGGGCGGGCGCCACGCGGACCTCGGCGATTGGCTGGCGGGCGCGCGGGCCCAGGTGCGCGGCGCGCAGGCCGCTGCAGCCCGGCTGATCAACACGGTCGCCGCCTCATACAGGTAGCCGCGCAACAGCGCATCACCCTGCTCGGAGATCCGCCCCGAGCGGTCGACCTCGCCCGACTGATAGCGGCTCGACAATGCGCACAAGGAGCTGGATGCCGTCGTCGCGGCCGCCTGTGGCTGGCCCGCGGGCTGGCGGATGAGGAGATCCTGGCGCGGCTGTTCGAGCTGAATCGGACCCCGGGCGGGGCGGCCCAGGGCGGCGACCCCGGCAGGTTCGAACGGGCGAGCGATGGGGCGCGGGGCGTTAACCAAATCCTAACGATGGCCCGTTAACGTCTTTTTCGGTGGGTCCATGGGACCGTGGGAATCCGTGCCCGGCCCAAAGGCGGAGGGGTGGGGGCGGCCGGCGCTACGGTGAACAGGGCTGATCGCGAGGCGCTGCGGGAACGAGCGCGAACAGGGACGAGCGCGAGGCGCTGCGGGGACGAGCGCGAGGCGTTGCGGGGACGGGCACAAACAGGTCGAAAGGGAAAACGTGTCAAAAGGGGAAAAGGGAAAACGTAGACCGCTTGACCCAGGTCCGAGGCGTTGCGGGCTACAGTTGGTAGAGGGCGAACATCCTGAAGCCGATTGCGGCCAGGCCGATGCCGAGCCGCTTGAAGAAGCGCAGAGACTGAAGCAGCACCGTTTGCTCGTGCCTTTCGGCCGCCTTCTCGGTTCTGGTCATGACCTCCCGGGCGCGCATCTGTTGGGCATAAAGGCCGGTTGTGAAGACGTTTCCGACCGCGCCGTCCTTTTCCAGCTCAACTCGCACGCAGATGAACCACGTCAGCAGGCCGATGAGGCCGATGCCGAGGAATCCGACCCGCGCCACCGAAGGCCATCGCGACCACAATCATGATGAGCAATCCGAGCGCGGCTATGCCTGCCAGGACCTCGCGACCAGAGATGCGCATCGTGATCTCCTTCGCCGGCGGTTCGCTATGCTCCCCTTGGCGCGACAGATTGCATTCTGGCATGCAACCGGGTCTTTCAAGAAGAATAAATCACCCGACCGGCTCCGAGCGTGGGCCGGTCCGCGCGGGGCCAGAGGCCGGGGCAGCGCCGGCTCGCGGCGTCGTGGCCGGCCGGGGGTCAGGCCTGGGCGAGGCCGAGCTCCTGGTCGTAGAGGCCGATCGTGCCGGCGGCTTCGGGGGCGCGGCCGAGGTCGCCCTCGAGCAGGCGGGCGTCGTGCGCCGACCAGCGCGCGAGCACGGGATCGCCGATGTCGACCGGGGCTGCGAAGAAGCGGTCGTCGGCGACGTTGGCGACGAAGTCGGGCCAGCCGGGCACGTCGAGCGTCACCTTGACGTAGGAGCCCTGGTACTCGATCGCGTGGACGGTGCCGGTCAGCGCGTTGATCTGGCCCGAGCGGCCGGGGCCCGCGAGGCGCTCGAGCTGGATGCGGTCGCGGCGGACCGCGCAGTGGACCGGCGTGCCGACCAGATCGGTCGAGCGCGCGACCGGCAGCGCGAAGCGGTCGCCGCGGCTCGCTGAGCAGGATCGCCTCGCCGTCGGCGACCGTCGTGACCTTGCCGGACAGCACGTTCTGGCCGCCCATGAAGCGGGCGACGTAGGCGGTCTGCGGCTCGCTGTAGATCTGTTGCGCCGAGCCCGCCTGCTCGATCCGGCCCTGGTCCATGACCACCACCAGATCGGCCAGCGCGATCGCCTCGAGCTGGGTGTGGGTGACGTGGATGAAGGTGATGCCGAGCTCGCGCTGCAGGCGCTTGAGCTCGCCGCGCATCTGCAGGCGCAGGTACTCGTCCAGCGCCGAGAGCGGCTCGTCGAGCAGCAGCACGCGCGGGTTGGTGATCAGCGCGCGGGCGAGCGCCACGCGCTGCTGCTGGCCGCCCGAGAGCTGGGCCGGCATGCGGTCGGCGAACGCCTCGAGGTGGACCCGCGCCAGCATCGCCAGCGCCTGCTCGCGGCGCGCCGCCCGGCCGACGCCGCGCATGCGCAGGTTGTAGGCGACGTTGTCGAGCACGCTCATGTGCGGGAACAGCGCATAGCTCTGGAACATCATCGCGGTGCCGCGAAGGGCCGGGGCCCGGCCGGTGACGTCGTCGCCGCCGATCCGCACCCGGCCGGCGTCCGGCTCCTCGTGGCCCGCGATCATGCGCAGGATCGTGGTCTTGCCGCAGCCCGAGGGGCCGAGCAGGCAGCAGTAGCAGCCATGCGGGATCGCGAGCTCGATGGCGCGGACCGCGACCGTCGGCCCGAACCGTTTGGTCACGCCCTCGAGCTCGATGTCGCCGGTCTGGGCCATGGTCAGGCGCCGCGCTCGGGCGTGCGCACGCAGCCTGCGGGTGCGCCGCTTCTGGATCAGCGCGATCGAGCCGAGGGCCAGCGCGATCACCAGGAACGAGACTGCGGTGGTCACGGTGCCGATCGCGTAGAGGGCGGGCGAGGTGACGTTGGTGGTCATGTTCCAGATCTCGAGCGGCAGCGTGTTGCTGGGGCCGACCGCGATCGAGGTGCGCGGGAACTCGTCGTAGGAGAGCGTGAAGCCGAACAGGGCGACCGCGATCATGCCGGGCAGCAGGATCGGCAGCACGATCGTCCAGAGGATCGCCCACCTGCTGGCGCCGAGGTCGCGCGCCGCCTCCTCGTAGGCGCGGTTGAAGCGGCTGAAGACGGCGAACATGATCAGCAGGCCGAACGGCAGGGTCCAGGTCAGATGGGCGCCGAGCGCCGAGGTGTACCAGCTGGTCTTGATGCCGAGGAACTGGAACATCAGGCCGATGCCGAGGCTGACCAGGAGGCCCGGCATGATCAGGCTGGCGATCGCCATGTAGAAGATGACGCCGGCGCCGAAGAAGCGCCGGCGGAAGGCGAGCCCGGCCATCACCGAGATCACGACCGTGAGTGCGAGCACGATCAGCGCCAGCGCGATCGAGCGCGCGAACGAGCCCGCGATGTCGCCGGTCCGCTGCTGCAGGAAGAGCGCATAGAACCAGTTCAGCGAGACGCCGTTGAGCGGGAAGGTCAGGCCGCCGCTCGGGCCCTGGAACGAGAGGATGTAGATCGCCGACATCGGGCCGTAGAGGAACAGGACGAACAGCGTGAAGAACGCTGCCAGCGCATAGAACGTCCAGGGACGCCGGCCCGAGCGCGGCTGTGCCATGGCGCTCAGCCCGCCAGCTCGCGGCGGACGTCGACGACCCGGAGAATCGCCGCGACCATCAGCGAGACGATCACGATCAGGACCACCGCACTCGCCGCCGCCGGCGGGTATTGGAGCATCGCGATCTCGTTCGACATCGCGAACACGACGTTGCCGCTCTGGCCGCCGCTCATGATCTTGACGACGAAGAAGTCGCCCATGACCAGCGCGATCACGAAGATCGAGCCGAGTGCGATGCCGGTCTTGGAGAGCGGGATCACGATCGTGGTCAGGATCCGAAAGCCGCCGGCGCCGCCGTCGCGCGCGGCCTCGACGATCGCCGGATCGATCCGCGCCATCGCGTTGAAGATCGGCACGATCATGAACAGCGTGAACAGGTGGACGTAGGCCGTGACCACCGCGAAATCCGAGAACAGCAGGAAGGCGAGCGGGTGGTCGACGATGCCGAGCGCGATCAGGCTCTGGTTGAAGATGCCGTTCAGGCCGAGGAACGGGATCCAGGAGATCATCCGGATGATGTTGGAGGTCCAAAACGGCACCGTGCACACCAGGAACAGCGCGATCTGCCAGAGCAGGCTCCTGACGTGGAAGACCAGGAAATAGGCGACCGTGAAGCCGATCACGAGCGTGATCGCCCAGACGATCAGCGCGTATTTCAAGGTGCTGAGGTAGAGGTCCAGGGTCAGCCGCGAGCTGAACAGCTCGAGGTAGTTCTCAAGCGTGAAGGTCGGAATCAGGGAGACGATGTCGAAGTCGAAGAAGCTGACCACGACCACGATCGCCAGCGGCACCCCGAGGAACAGCAGGAGGACCAGGGTCAGCGGCAGGACCTGGAGATAGGGGATCAGGCGCTCGGGTATCGGCATCGGGTCCGGCGGCGCGATGGAGGGAACGGGGCGGCCGCAGCCGCCCCCCTTGCTCGAGGTCGAGGATCAGGCCGCGACGAACTCGTTCCAGCGTTTGATCATGTAGCGGTTCTCGTCCATCAGCGTGTTCCAGCAGGCGACATTGCCCATCCGTTCCCAGAACGAGCCGCCGTCGCGCACCCGGCCCGGCTGCTCCATGACGTTGCCGTAGGGATCCTTGATCACCTCCTTGGCGGGCTTGCCTTCGTACCAGTAGTCCCACTCGTCCTGGGTCATGAACTGCTTGGCGGTCTCCGGCACCGAGGTGTAGTAGCCCTGCTTGGCGATGAAGCCGCCCTGCCAGCCGGACTGGTACCAGTTGAGATACTCGTAGGCGGCGTCGAGCTTGAGACCCTCGAGGTGGGCCATCGGCGCGATGCAGCTGCCCCAGGCCCGGTAGCCCTCCTTGAGCGGCACGTAGTAGCAGGGGATGCCGCGCGCGCGCACCGCGGTGACCGCGGGCGACCACATCGACTGCAGGACCACCTCGCTCGAGGCCATCAGGTTCACGCTCTCGTCGAAGGTCGACCAGAAGGCACGGAACTGGCCGGCCTTCTTGGCCGCGACCAGGATATCGATGGTCTGGTCGATCTCGTCCTTGGTCATGTTGCCCTTGTCGGCGTACTTGATGTCGCCGCGGGATTCGATCGCCATGGCGGCGTCCATGATGCCGATCTGGGGCACGTCGACGAGCGCGGTCTTGCCGGCGAACTCCGGATTGAGCAGCTCGTGCCAGTGCTCGATCGGACGGTTGATCAGGTCCGGCCGCAGGCCGAGCGTGTCGGCGTTGTAGACGGTCGGGATTCCGGTCACCCAGCCGGTCGGGCCCTTGGCGAACTTGGTGTCGCCCGGCTTCTCGACGTATTGGACCTCGTAGGGGTTGATCCCCTGGCGCGAGACCTCGCGACCGTCCGGATACTGGCCTTTGGTGAAGATCGGCACGACCTTGTCCCACCACTTGTACTTGCTGAGGTCGACCGCCTGGACGATGCCGCGCGGCACCGTGTAGTTCAGGAAGAAGAATTCGGTGTCCGCGATGTCCAGCGACTCCGGCTGGCTGACCAGGCGGTTGAGCAGGGCGGCGTGGTCGGCGTTCTGCATCTCGATCTTGAAGCCCAGGTCCTCGCTCGCCTTGCGCCCGATGTCGATGATGGCGGAGTAGGAGCCGCCGACCTGGAGCAGCGTGATGTCCTTGATGTTCTGCGCCCAGATCGTCGGAAAGCCGGTGATCGCGCCGGAGCCCGCGGCGACGCCCGCGCTCGCGGCGGCACCCTTGAGGATCGAGCGACGGCTCCAGCCGCCGGTCGGCTCGGTAGCACTGCTTTTGGCCGTCGTTCGTTGGTCGGACATCAGAGCCTCCTTGGGATCCTTGGTTGGGCTCGCCCTGTGAGCGGCTCACCGGTTACGCGGCGGGCGCAGAACGCCGCCGCGATTGCCGCCAATCTTGCCGTCCCGGCGCCGTGACCGCAAGCTGCCGAATCGGGCCCGACCGCGAATCGGTCCCGGCGGCGGCGCGGTGCCGGAGCTGCTCGGGCGCTTGCCGGAGATGTCGATCACCTGGCGGGCGCCGGCGAACCGGGACTATCGCGAGCAGGCCGGGGGCGGAGATCCTGCCGGTCGGATCGGCGAACACGTCGGCGCCGCTGCCGTTTGTCGTCTTGCCATCCCCGAAACCTCGGCTACCATTCCTGGCCCGTTCGGCGATCCCGGCGGGCACAACGAACAGTCGACCCAACAACACAGCGCGGAGGGGCGAGATGGCCAAGGAAATCTTCTGTGCCTACGGCGTCGATGTCGATGCGGTCGCCGGCTGGCTGGGATCCTACGGCGGCGAGGATTCCCCTTGTGACATCTCGCGCGGCATGTTCTCGGGCGAGGTCGGCTCGCCGCGCCTGCTCCGCCTGTTCGAGCGCTTCGGAATCAAGACCACCTGGTTCATCCCGGCGCACTCGATCGAGACCTTCCCCGAGCAGATGCAGGCGGTCGCCGATGCCGGCCACGAGATCGGCATGCACGGCTATTCCCATGAGAACCCGGTCGCCATGACGCCTGAGCAGGAGGAGGCCGTCTTCGACAAGTGCATCGAGTGCATCGTCAAGCTTTGTGGAAAATCGCCCCGCGGCTACGTCGCCCCCTGGTGGGAGTTCGGCCCCAAGACCAACGAGCTGCTGCTGGCCAAGGGCATCAAGTACGACCACTCCCTGATGCACAACGATTTTCACCCGTTTTACACGCGGGTCGGCGACAGCTGGACCAAGATCGATTTTTCCAAGCATCCGAGCCACTGGATGAAGCCGCTGGTGCGCGGCCGCGAGACCGATCTGGTCAACATCCCGGCGTCCTGGACCCTCGACGATCTGCCGCCAATGATGTTCATCAAGGCCGCGCCCAACAGCTACGGCTTCACGAATCCACGCGACGTCGAGGACTTCTGGCGCGAGCAGTTCGACTGGGTCTACCGCGAGTACGACTATGCGGTGTTCACGATGACCATCCACCCCGACGTCTCCGGCAAGCCACACGTGTTGACCATGCACGAGCGCCTGTTCGCGCACATCAGCAAGCACCCGGGCGTCCGCTTCACGACCTTCGAGGCGATCGCCGACGATTTTCTCAAACGCTACCCGCGCCACCAGCCTGCCCGGCCGGTGTCGTAGGGAGCGCATCCGATGTGCGGCCTGTGCGGCGTGCTCGGCGGCGAAACCCATTGGACCGATACCGCCGCACAGCCTGAGGCATTCCAGAGCCGCCCGGTCCGGCCGACCCGGCGCCAGGAGCGCCAGGCGCGGATCGCGCTCGCCAACCGCATCCTCCGGCACTATCGCCTGCAGCTCGCCGACTTCCAGGGCCAAAGCTACGTCCTGCGCGGCGCAACGGGGCGCCAGGCGCTGGTTCAGAACCTGGTCGGGATGTGGTCGGCCGCCGAACAGCTCACCGGGCGCGCCTGCGATCCGCTCGATCCGGACCTGATCACCGCTCTCGAGCGCGGTTGGGCGGACGCGTCGGCTGGTCGGAGTCATCCAGCGCTGCTACTGTAGGTAAGTGCCGCCAGAATCACCGAGGATGGCCCTTGGACGTCGCGGGTTGGCTGCGGGAGCTTGGGCTGGAGCATTACGCTCAGGCGTTCCTCGACAACGACATCGCGCCTGCAGTCCTGCCCGAGCTGACCGATCAGGATCTGAAGGGCCTCGGCGTCTCGCTCGGCCACCGCCGCCTGCTGCTCAAGGCGATCAAGGAGCTCTCGGACGGCCCGGCCGTGCCGATCTTCGCTGCGCCCGAGCCGGCGCAGCGGTCCGAGGCCGAGCGGCGCCAGCTGACCGTGATGTTCGTGGATCTGGTCGGCTCGACCACGCTGTCGGCGCAGCTCGATCCCGAGGACATGCGCGAGGTCATCCGGGCGTACCAGAACGCGGTCGCGGGCGAGATCGCGCGCTTCGACGGGCACGTTGCCAAATTCATGGGCGACGGCGTGCTCGCCTATTTCGGTTGGCCCAGGGCCCATGAGGACGACGCCGAGCGCGCCGTCCGAGCCGGCCTGGAGGTGGTGCGGGCCATGGCCGGCATCGCGAGCCCGCACGGGCAGCTGCTCGCCGTCCGAATCGGCATCGCGACCGGCCTCGTGGTGGTTGGCGATCTGATTGGCGAGGGCGCCGCCCAGGAGCAGGCCGTGGTCGGCGACACCCCGAACCTCGCGGCCCGGCTGCAGGCGCTGGCCACGCCTGGTCAGGTCGTGATCGCCGAAGCGACCCGCCGACTGCTCGACGCCGGCTTCGATCTGGAGGATCTGGGCGGGCGGCCCCTGAAGGGCATCGCCGATCCGGTCGCGGCGTTCGCGGTCGCCGGCGAGCAGCCGACCGCCAGCCGCTTCGAGGCGAAGAGCGGGCCGGCGCTGCTGCCGATGGTCGGGCGCGACCAGGAGCTGGCGCTGCTGCTCGAGCGCTGGACCCAGGCCAAGGCCGGCGAGGGCCAGGGTGTCCTGCTGGTGGCTGAAGCCGGGATCGGCAAGTCGCGGCTCACGCGAGCGATGCTCGATGCGCTGGCCGACGAGCCGCACACGCGCATCCGCTACCAGTGCTCGCCCTATCATGCCGACAGCGCGCTGTGGCCGGTGATCCAGCAGCTGACCCGCGCGGCCGGGATCGCGACCGACGATCCGAGCGACGCGAGGCTCGACAAGCTGGAGGCGCTGCTCGCCCGGGCGGGAAACGCCGCCGCGCCGCTGATCGCAAGCCTGATCGGGCTCGACGGCGGAAGCCGCTACGGCCCGCTCAACGTCACACCGCAGGCGCAGCGGGCGCGGACGCTCGATGCGCTGGTCGCTCAGATGCTGGCGCTCGCAAGGCAGCAGCCGGTCCTGGTGGTGCTCGAGGATGCCCACTGGGTCGACCCCACGACCCTCGAGGTGATGGCGCAGTGTCTCGACCGGATCGCCGACGCGCGCGTGCTGATCCTGCTCACCAGCCGCCCCGATCAGCAACCCGACCTCGCCGCCCATCCCCACGTCACCCGCCTTACCCTCAACCGCCTGGGGCGCGCCGGGGCCGCGGCGATCGTGACCCGATTGAGCCTGGGCAAGGCGCTGCCCGCCCCGTTGATCGACGCCATCATCGCCCGCACCGACGGCGTGCCGCTGTTCGTCGAGGAGCTGACCAAGGCGATCCTCGAGACCGGCGAGACCACCATCCCGGCTTCGCTGCACGATTCCCTGATGGCCCGCCTCGACTGCATCCCCGAGGTCAAGAAGGTGGCGCAGATGGCGGCCTGCATCGGTCGCGAGTTCGATTTTGCCTTGCTGGCAGCGGTTGCGGACCTCGCCGAACCGGACCTTATCGCCGCCCTCGACCGACTGGCATCCGCCGAGCTGATCTTTCGCCGCGGCAACCCGCCCGCCGCGCGCTACACCTTCAAGCACGCGCTGGTCCAGGATACGGCCTACCAGTCGCTCCTCAAGTCTAGGCGCCAGAAGCTGCATGCCCTGATCGCGGAGGTGCTCGAGGAGCGGCTGACCGAGGCTGGCGAAGCGGGGCCCGAAGTGCTGGCCCGTCATCTGACCGATGCGGGCTTGGCGGCGCGGGCCATCCCCTATTGGCGCCGTGCCGGCGAGCTCGCGGCCGAACGCTCCGCCAATGTCGAAGCCATCGCACACCTGAGCAAAGGGTTGGAACTGATCGCGACGCCGCCGAACGCTTCGAACCACCTCGAAGAGGAGTTGGCCCTGCGAATGGCGATCGGCGGCCCGCTGATGGCCACCAAGGGCTTTGCGGCCCCGGAGGTCGAACGCACCTACAGCCGGGCATCGGCCCTGTGCGACCAGCTCAAGCGATCGGCTGAGCTGTTTCCAGCCTTGCGAGGGCTCTGGAACTGCTACTTCATACGCGGCGAACTCAAGCGGGCCTATGATCTCGCCGAGCGGCTGGTGGCGCTGGCCGAGGAGGAGGGGGCGCCGCTGCGCCGTGCTCTGTCTCGACGCGCTCTGGGTTCGACGCTGTTCTTCCTCGGCCGGTTCGCCGATGCGGCAGCAACGCTCGATCAAGGCGTCGCGCTCGACGATGCGGTCGCGGCCTGGGAGGATCCTTCTCACCTTCTGCTCTATGCGGAGCGCGCCGGCGTCGTGTCCCGGCTGTATTCGGGATGGACCTTGTGGTTCCTTGGTTTCCCCGACCGCGCCTTACAGACGGTCGAAACTGGCCTCGCCCTCAGCCAGCGCCTCGCGCACACGAGCACTATCGGTTTCGCTCACAATTACGTCGCGACTCTGCACAACCTGCGAGGCGAATTCGACGCGGGGCGCAGACACGCCGAGGCGACAATCGACCTCGGGCGTGAGCAGCCCCTTCCCCAGTGCCTCGCGGATGCGAGCATATGTCGGGGCTTTGCTCTGGTCGGCATGGGTCAGCAGATCGAGGGCATCGTGGAACTTGGCGCTGGCCTGGCCGCCTGGGATGTGATCGGTGCCCGCTTGCAAGGGACCCAGTTTCTTGGTTTTCTCGCCGAAGCCCATCTTGGGCTGGGTCAGTTCGATGACGCGCTGGTTGCGTTGGATCGTGCGGCCGAGACCTCCGCCGCGACCGGCGAGTGCCTCTATCAGGCCGAGTTGTACCGGCTGCGAGGGAGCGTCCTCGCGGAGACCGGTGAGAACGCCGCCGCGACCGTGTGGTTGCTGCGGGCGATCGATACCGCCCGCAGCCAGCAGGCGAAATCTCTCGAGCTACGTGCCGCGACCAGCCTCGCCCGGCTGTGGGCGGAGCAGGGCGACCGGCAGAAGGCTCACGATCTCCTCGCCCCGGCCTACGGCTTGTTCACCGAAGGCTTCGAGACCGGCGATCTGAAGGCGGCGAAGGCGCTGCTCGACGAGCTGAGGTGACGGAGCGAACGCATGACCGAGTACGAGAAACTGCTCCCGGTCAACCTGATCACGGGCTTTCTCGGCTCGGGCAAGACGACGCTGCTCAACCGGCTGCTGAAGGCGCCCGAGCTCGCCAATACCGCGGTGCTGGTCAACGAGTTCGGCGCGGTCGGGCTCGACCATCTGCTGCTCGAGGCGGTCGACGGCGAGACCGTTCTTCTCCAGAGCGGCTGCGTCTGCTGCACCATCCGGGGCGATCTCGCGGACGCGATCCGAGCGCTGCTGAGCAAGCGCGAGCGGGGTGAAGTGCCGCGCTTTGCGCGGTTGGCGATCGAGACCACCGGGCTCGCCGACCCGGCGCCGATCGTCTCGACCCTGATCGCCGAGCCGGTGCTCCGCCATCACGTCCGCCTCGGCAGCATCATCACCACGGTCGACGCCGTGAACGGTTTTCTCCACCTCGAGGACAATCCGGAAGCGGTGAAGCAGGTCGCGGTCGCCGACCGCCTCGTGGTCACCAAGACCGATCTTGCGGGCCCGGATGCGGTCGGGCGGCTCGAGGCGGCGCTCAGGAGGCTGAATCCGACGGCGCCCATCCTGGATGCGGTCGCGGGGCCCTGGGCGCCCGAGGAGCTGATGGCGAGCGACGTCTACGATCCGGCGCACCAGCGCGGCGAGGTGGCGCGTTGGCTGCGCGAGGCGGCACGCCCGGCGCATCACGGCCATGATCCGAACCGGCACGGCGACGACATCCGGGCCTTTTGCCTGACCTTCGAGCAGCCGCTGGACTGGACCGCATTCGGCATCTGGCTGACCATGCTGCTCCATGCCCATGGCGAGAACGTGTTGCGGGTCAAGGGCATCCTGAACGTCGTGGGGGTCCCGACGCCGGTCGTGATCCACGGCGTCCAGCACGTCGTCCACCCGCCCGCCCACCTCGATCGCTGGCAGAGCGACGACCGCCGCTCGCGGATCGTGTTCATCGTCCGCGGCCTCGAGCAGGACCTGATCGAGCGCTCGCTCGCCGCTTTTCACCGGCAGGCCGAGGTCGAGCGCAACGCTGCGTGAGTTCCAGGCGAGGGAAGACCATGGAAAGACCGATCGACCGGATCGCGGGGCTGTTCCTGGCGGCGCGGCGGCCGGGAGGGCCGCTCGTGGTGCCGGCGCCCGAAGCGGCGCTCGCCACGGTCGCGGACGCCTACGCCGTGCAGCAGCGCGTGGTCCGCGAGCTCGGACCGGTCGGCGCCTGGAAGGTGGGGGCAGCCGCGCCCACGGCCGAGCCCGTGCGGGCGCCGATCCTGGCGGCAACGATCCATGCCAGCCCGGTCACGCTGCCGGCGGGCGGCTTCCACGTGATCGGCATCGAGGCGGAGATCGCCTATCGCCTGGGCGCCGACCTGCCGCCGCGCGATCGCCCGTACGGCGGGGAGGAGGTCGCGGCGGCGATCGCGGGGATGCTGCCGGCGATCGAGCTGGTCGACACGCGGCTTGCCGATCACGCGGCGGCGCCGCCGCTCTGGAAGCTCGCCGACAATCAGATCAACGGTGGCCTCGTGACCGGCGCGCTCGCGCCCGACTGGCGCCGTTTCGATCCGTTGACCCAGCCGGTGCGGCTCGAGGTCGACGGCGTCGTGGTCGCCGAAGGCCGCGGCGGCAACACCGCGGGCGATCCGTTCCGGCTGCTGGTCTGGCTCGCCAACGGTTGCGGGTCGCATTGCGGCGGGCTGCGCCGGGGCCAGATCGTGACCACCGGCTCGCTCACCGGCCTGCGCTTCGTCGCCCCCGGCGCGAGCGTGCGGGCGATCCTCGAAGGCCTGGGCGAGGTCGCGGTGACCCTCGCGCGCTGACCCCGTCGGGGCCGGCCGGGCACGGCGTCCCCGGCGATCCGGGGGTCGGCGGCGATGCAGCTGGAGCGCGACCGGGGCGCCGATTGGAGGATCTCGGGGCGTTAGTTAGCCGGATCGTTATTATAACTGATTGTTAACGGATGGCGCGTTAACCCTTTGTTCGGGTGGTCCATGGGACCGTGGGATCTCCGTGCCCGGCGCAAAGCCGGCGGGCGGGGGCGGGGTCGCGGCATGGCGGGCGCTGGCGCGCTCGCGGGCGGACCCGGGATGCCGGGTGGGACGGTGGCTTTTGGCGAGCGGCGATCGCGCAGGCCCGTGCCCTGTCAGGGCCGGCCGGGTTCGGCGCCCTTGGCGATCCGGAGGTAGGGGGCGTCGGCGTCGGCGGTGACCTCGAGGCGTACCCACATGCCGCTCTGGCCGTGGCCCGGCACGCCGCAGATCCAAAGGTACTTGCCCGCTTTCTTGGCCTTGAACGCGACGACGTCGTGGTCGCCGGCCGAGATGCCCTGCTCGGGGCTCTTGGAGTAGGCGCGCGCGATCGCCGCCTGCTCGCGCCCGGCCTCGAGCGGCAGGTCGTCCGAGCCCGGGTCGGCCATCACCACCATGCTGTGGGGCACGTCGCCGTCGTGGTTGGTGAAGTTGATCCGCACGCTCCAGTCAAGCGGCAGGACCACGGTCAGGTCGCCGTCGTGGTAGCCGTTGTAGTTCCAGCTGCTGTTGTTGGCGTTGAAGCCGGCGATCACGTCCATGACGACCGACTTCGCAGAGGCATCGATGGTCATCCAGGACGGCACGACGTGCTGCTCTTTGGCGGCGGCCGGGCCCGGCCCGCCGGCAACCAGCAGCCAGACGACCAGGGTCAGGGCTTGGCGCAACTCTTTGCTCCTTGTCGAGGGTTGGCGGTGGCCGGTCGCGAGCGACCCGCCGAGCACGATCAGCCACCGGCGGCGCGCGGGCTGCCGTCGGCGCCGAGCCGACCCGGCGCCGGCCGGCCGGGCGATCGGTCGATCAGGAACGAGGTCCGGATCTTGCCCATGCCCTTGACCTCGATCAAGCCGCGCGGCTCGCTGTCGTAGTGCCCGGCCGCCATCTGGCGGGTCGCCTCGGAGACGTGGACGCGACCCGGCAGGCCGTGCGCCTCGAGCCGGCTCGCGAGGTTCACCGTGTCGCCCCAGACGTCGTAGATGAACTTGTTGACCCCGATCACGCCCGCGACCACCGGCCCGCTATGGATCCCGATCCGGACCTGGAAGCGCGCCTCGAGGGACGGGTTGAGCTCCTCGAGCCTGGCGAGCATCGCGAACGCGAGCTCGGCCATCGCGGCGGCCTGGCCGGGCCGCGCCTGGAGCAGGCCGGCCGCGGCCATGTAGGCGTCGCCGATGGTCTTGATCTTCTCGATCTCCAGCCGCCGGCAGAGCTCGTCGAACGCCGAGAAGATGCGGTTGAGCTGGTCGACCAGGCGGGCCGCGCTGAGGCGCGCCGCGATCTCGGTGAACCCGACCAGATCGGCGAACAGGATGGTCGCCTGCTCGACGCGGTCGGCGATCACCGCCTCGCCGTCGTTGAGCCGGGTGACGATCTGGCCGGGCAGGATGTTGCGCAGCAGGGTCTCGTACTTGCGGCGCTCGAGCTCGATCCGCTCCAGATAGCGGTGCTCGCGCTCGTGCAACCGCTTGCGCTCGAGGCAGGCGCCGATCCGGGCGCGTAGCAGGACCGGGTTGAACGGCTTGGTCAGATAGTCCTCGGCACCCGCCTCGATGCAGCGGACCACGCTGTCGGTCTCGCCGAGGCCCGAGACCATGATCACCGGCAGCGCGTGCAGGCGCTGGTCGGCCTTGAGCCGCTCCAGGACCTGAAAGCCGTTCAGGTCCGGCATCATCAGGTCGAGCAGCACGAGGTCGAACGCCTCGGCCGCGAGCATCTCCAGCGCCTGGCGGCCGGACGCCGCCCGGGTCACCTCGTGGCCGTCGCGCGACAGGCGCCGGAACAACAGATCGCGGTTGCTGGCATTGTCGTCGACCACCAGGATCCGGCCGGGCTCGCCGGGCGGCGCGTCCTGCGCCTCGATCGGCCTGACCGTCCGCACCAGGTTCGCGACCATACTGCGAACCGCGCTCGGGTCCTCGCCCGCGAGCTCGGCGCCGCCGGCGCCGCGCGAGAAATCAACGATCACGTCGATCCGCGCGTGCAGGCTCTCGGATTCGCCGAGCAGCGCCTCGAGGTCGGCGCGCAGCGCGGCGCCGCCCAGCTCGTCCAGCTCCTCCAGCAACAGCTCGGCGTAGCCCTTGATCGCGTTCAGAGGGTTGCGGAGATCGTGGCGCATCTTGACCTGGATCGCGTCGAGCCGGGCGTGCGATCGCTGTCCGGAGTCAGCAGCCTCGTCGAGCAGGTGGTTGACCAGCCCGAGCAGGTCCTGGGCGGCCGCGAGGATGCGCTCGAGGTCGGGGGCCAGGTCCACCAGCGCCAGGCGCGCCGCCTCCTCGCTCAACAGCTCGCCGTAGCCGACCAGCGCCGTGACCGGCGCCAGCAGCTCCTGGCGCATGTTGGCGAGGCGCGCGCGGCGCTCGCGCTCGGCGGCGGCAGCAGGCCCGGTCACGGCGGTCGCGGCGCGCCGGCGCTCAGGCCGCGCCGGCGCCGAGCAGGCGTTCGATCTTCTCGAGCAGGCGCGCCATCTCGACCGGCTTGGTGTCGTAGTCGTCGCAGCCGGCCGCCAGGCACTTGTCGCGGTCGGTCGACATCGCATGCGCGGTCAGGCCGATGATCGGAATGGCGAGCGTCTCGGGCGCCGCCTTCAGCCGCCGCGTCGCCTCCCAGCCGTCGACCACCGGCAGGCTCATGTCCATCAGGATCAGGTCCGGGCGCAGGGCGGTCGCCTGCGTGATGCCCTGCTCGCCGTCGACCGCGATCAGCACCTCGTAGCCCCGCCGCTGCAGCCGGCGCGAGAGCATGTCGCGGTTCATCTCGTTGTCCTCGACATACAACAGCTTCGGCATGGCCGCTCCCCCCCTCGATCAGTCGCGACCGGGCTCGGCGGTCGCCGGCAGCACGCCCGCGCTCACCCGGTGCGCGATCATGCTGTGGACGTCGTCGAGCAGGTCCCGGCGCTGATAAGTGCCCTTCTGCAGGATCTTGACGACCCGGCCGTTGAGTTGCTCGATCTCGGCGCGCGTGAGATCCCTGGCGGTCACGACGATCACCGGGATGTCGCGCCAGGTCGCCTCGGCCCGCATCCGCTCGAGCACCTCGAAACCATCCATCTCCGGCATCATCAGGTCGAGCAGGACGAGCCCCGGCCGGGAGCGCTCGAGGGCCTCGATCGCCGCCCGGCCGTCGGCGGCTTCGGCGACCGTCCAGCCTTCCTTGGCGAGCGTGCGGCGCAGCATGTCGCGGGTCTTCCAGTCGTCGTCCACGACCAGGACCTCGACCGGCCCGCCGTCCTTGCGCAGCCGGGCGATCGCCGCCAGCAACGCCTCCCGCTCGAACGGCTTGGTGATGTAGTCGGCGGCGCCGAGCGCGAAGCCCATGTCGCGGTCGCCCATGATCGTCACCAGCAGCACCGGCACCGTGGAAAGCTCGGGATCGGCCTTGAGCGCCTTGAGCACCGACCAGCCGTCGAGGTCGGGCATGATGATGTCGAGGGTGATCAGGTCGGGGTGGCTCGCTTTCGCGACCCTGAGCCCCTCGCGCCCGCCGGCGGCCTGCAGGATGCGGTAGCCCTGCCTGGCGAGGTCCTGCGCCAGCAGGTCGCGGGTCGCCTTCTCGTCGTCGATCACCAGCACCGTGCCGGCGTCCGCGACTGTAGCCGGGTGAGCCACCTCGGCCGGCTCGGGTCCGGCTCCCGGGCAGATCGCCGGCAGCCGCATGGTGAAGGTCGAGCCCTCGCCGGGGGCGCTCTCGACCGTGACGTCGCCGCCCAGCATCCGGCAAAAGTGCTTGGTGATCGCGAGGCCGAGCCCGGTGCCGCCATAGTCGCGCGCGGTCGAGGCCTCGGCCTGGGCGAACGCCTGGAACAGCTTGCCGAGCTGCGCCTCGGTCATGCCGATGCCGGTATCCGCCACCTGGAACTCGAGCCAGTCGCCGTCGGCCGTGGCCAGACGCCGGGCCGCCAGCGTGATCCTGCCCTGGCGGGTGAACTTGGCGGCGTTGCTCAGAAGGTTGAACAGATTCTGACGGAGCTTGGTCTGATCGGAGCGCATGCTGCCCAGATCCGCACCACAGTCGACCTCGAGCGCGTTGCCGTTCTTGGCCATCAACGGCTCGATCACCGACTGGACCTCGCCGATCAGGTCGGCGACCGCGAAGTCCTCGACCAGAACGTCCATCCGGCCGGCCTCGATCTTGGACAGATCGAGGATGTCGTTGATCAGGCTCAAGAGGTGCCTGCCGGCGCCCTGGATCTTCTGCAGGTCGGGCAGGAAGCCCTCCTGGCCGAGGTCCTCGGCCTCCTCGTGGAGCATCTCGCTGTAGCCGATGATTGCGTTGAGCGGGGTGCGCAGCTCGTGGCTCATGCTGGCGAGGAACTGGCTCTTGGCCCGGGTCGCCTCCATCGCCTCGTCGCGCGCCGACTCGAGCTCGGCGACCAGCTGCAGGATCTGCTCGTGAGCACGGCGCTCCTGGGTGATCTCGCGCCCGTAGATGTTGACGTAGCGGGTGCCGCCGGGCGGGGTCACGCTCATGGCGAAGATGCGCTCGCCCGAGGTGAACTCGACCAGCTTGGGTTGTCCGCTGCGCGCGGCGTCGACCACGCTTTCGGCCAGGATGTCGCCGATCCGGTCGAGTTCCGGCCCGGCCAACATGCCCTCGACCGCGCGGGCAGCCTGATTGGCGTACAGCACGATGCCGTCCGGCAGCACGCGCAGGACCGGCTGCGGGGTCTCGGCCGGGAACTTGGCGAGGTCGCGGACCTGCTCGGTGGCTTCGCGGAACTTGGCGGCCGCCCGGGCGATGTCGCCGATCTCGTCACGCCGGCCGGTCTCCGGGATGTCGAGGTCGCTCTTGCCCTGGGTGAGCGCGCGCAGGGTTTCGGTGATGCGCACGGTCGGGTTGACGATCCGCCAGCCCATCAGCCATGCGAACAGCACCCCGCTGGCGACCCCCACGATCACGATGACGATGTTGACCCGGATGACGCCCTGGCTTTCGTGGAAGGCGTTTTCGCGAAAGTCGTAGCCCTCCTGCGCGGCGTACTCGACCAGACGGTCGATCTCGTGGTTGACGGCGCCGACCGCGGTCATCGCCTGGGTCCGCAGATCCGCCGGTCCCTCGATGGCGGCGCGCTCCGTGGCCTGGTCGCTCGATGTCGCCGCCCCTTGCCCCGATCCGGCCGCCTCTCCCGCCGTGTCGTGCAGGAGCCCCTGCCAGGCGTCATCCCAGGTCGCGACCGCCTCGCGGATGCGGGCGACCGTCGCGGCCGCCTGGTCGCCGCTCAGGCGCTCGGCCGCAATGTTGATGTCATCTTCGAAGGCTTCCCGGAACCCGGTGATCTCGTCGGCCAGCTGGCCGCGGCGGGCTGGATCGGTCTCCTCGAAGTAGCGGGTGAACCTCTTCTCGATCTGGAGAAAGTCGTATTGGGCGCTGCGGGCGAAGTTGATCGACATCAACGGCCCGTTGTACATCTGCTCGGTCTGGTCGTGGATCCGGTGAAGACTCCAAACGCCGTAAGCCCCGAACGCCAAGATCAACAGAATGATCGACATGACGCCGATGAACAGTTGACCGCGCAGTCGGATCACCATGGCCCGCCTCCCCGCATCACCGGCCTTGGACTGTGATCGTCATCCGCATTCGCGGATGAATCGCGCATCGAATCTCGAACTCTCCGGCCTTGTCGAGCACCAGTGTATCCTTTTCGCCCGGCATCTGCTTGTGAAAATCGAATTCGAAGCCCGGCGTCTCCGAGTAGATGTTGTGGGCGAATTCGTCGTCGTTGACGAAGACGACGGTATCGCCGACCTTGGCCGACAGCGTCTTCACGCTGAACTGCTTGCCTTTTTGAGCGACCGTGTAGTCGTCGGCGTGGGCCGATGCCGCGATGATGGTGGTGGCGAGCAGGCCGATGGCAAGAGAACGGAGCAAGGCGGGGACCACCGGGGCGCCGCTAGTCCGACACCCGATAGGGCAACGGCAGAAACATCAGATAGTCGTCGGCCGCGCCGGCCCGCCGGTGACAGTGATTGCAGAACTCCTGGGTGGCGGCATCCTCGCGGACCGCGCCGTCCGGCATGATCATCGTGTAGGACCAGTCGCGCGCCGCGGCGCTGAAGCCGGCCGGCCGCTTCTCCATGACGAACAGCGGGCCGACCGCGATCGGGCCGTCGGGTGCCACCACGAAGCTGTCCTTGGCCAGCACCGAGCCGGTCGGCATGGCGCCATGGCCCTCGAACCTGCCGTAGGTGGCGCGGGCGACCTCGTTGGCGTAGTTGTTCATGAAGCGGACGCCGTGGGCTTCGGCCGGATAGGCGGTCCGGCTGAACCGGGTCCAGTCGCGATACGCCGCCGCCGCCGGGTGGCCGGATCTGGCATAGGCCGCCGCCTGGTAGGGGCTGACGCAATCGTAGGCGGCGATCAGTTCGGCTTCGGTGAGCTTGGGCGGCTCCTCCTCGCCGGCCGCGGCGCAGGGGTTGCACGGGCTGGCGGCAGCGCAGGGGTTGCACGGGCTGGCTGCCGGGCAGGGATGACACGGATTGGCGGCGGCGCAGGGGTTGCACGGGTTGGCCATAGCGCACGGATTGGCGGCCGCGAGCTGCACCAGCCGTGGCACGATGCAGTCCGTCGGCGCGGCCGCGGCGCGCGCGGCGCAGGGATTGCAAGGATTGCAGGGGTTGGCCGCGGCGCAGGGGTTGCACGGGCTTGTTGCGGCGCAGGGATTGCAAGGGTTGGCGCCGGCGCAGGGACCGGCGGCGAGCTGCACCTGGCCGGGCGATGCCGCGGACGCGAGCATCAATCCCGATCCGATCACCAGAACGATCGCGGTCGTCGACAGCAGAGCGATCCGGAGCCGCATACCCTTGGCCATGCCATGGTCCTCGCCATCCTGCCGGCGCACCGGCGTGGTGGCCGGAACTCAGGTCTCGGCGACCATGCGCCTCCCGCCACGCTCCGGAGCATAGCGGCAGGCGCGCGGGTTGCTCAAGGCTACCCCGCCCCCCGCGCGGCAATCCGGCCGCCAACAAAGGGAAAGGGCCGCCTGAGGCGGCGGCCCTTGACCCCGATGACGCATCCGGCTCAGTCGAGGCCGAACACCAAGATCGCGTCGCCGAGCTTGTAGTTGAGCTGGAAGTTGCCGCCGGCGGCGACCGCGACGTACTGCTTGCCGTCGAGGTCGAACGACATCGGCGCCGAGTTGACGCCGGCGCCCGCCTGGAACGACCAGAGCTTGGCGCCGGTGGTGGCGTTATAGGCGTTGAAGCTGCCGTCGCCTTCGCCCGCGAAGGTCAGATTGCCGGCGGTGGTGAGCGTGCCGCCGATCATCGGATCCTCGCTCCGTGCCTGCCAGACGATCTTGCCGGTATCGACGTTGACCGCGGAAACGTTGCCCCACTGGTCCTCGCCGGCGACCGCGGTGAAGGCGCCGCCGAGCCACAGCTTACCCTGCTGCCAGGGCTCCTTCTTGGCCGTGTAGGTCATCGGCTGGTGCAGGTTGGAATAATACACCAGGCGGGTGTTCGGATTGAAGGCGCCGGGCGACCACTCGACGCCGCCGTTGGCGCCGGGCAGCATCCGGACGCCCTGCTCGGTCGGCTGCGCGAACAGGTTCTCCTGCGGGATCATCGCGTCGGAGCGGCGGATCAGCTTGCCGGTCGCCCGGTCGTGGACGTAGACCCAGCCGGTCTTGCCGCCCTGGATCACGGCCGGCACCGTCTGGCCGTCGGCGCCCCTGACGTCGGCCAGGATCGGCGGCGAGACCGCGTCCAGATCCCAGGGGTCGTGCGGCACGTACTGGTAGCCCCAGACCAGCTTGCCGGTCTCGACGTTCAGCGCGACCAGGGATTCGGTCCAGCGGTTGTCGCCTGGCCGGATCTCGGAGTAGAGGTCGGGCGAGGGGTTGCCGATCGCGGCGAACAGCAGGCCGCTCTCGGGATCGATCGCGTTGGTCATCCAGTTCGAGCCGCCGCCGCGCTTCCAGGCGTCGGGGTATTTGGGCAACGCCGCCTTCTCCGCGGCAATGTCACGGTGCAGCGGGTCGATGCCGTCGGCCTTCTCCTGGAAGGTCCCGTACCAGCCCTTGGTCCCGTCGGGCATGACCTCGTTCGGCTCGGGGATCGTGTGCCAGCGCCAGATCAGCTTGCCGCTGTCCTTGTCGTAGGCGCTGATGAAGCCGCGGATGCCGTATTCGGCGCCCGAGATGCCGAGGATCACCTTGTTCTGATAAATGGTCGGGGCGACCGTCTCGGAGTAGCCGAACTCCGGGTCGGCGATCTCGGTCTCCCAGACGACGTCGCCGGTCTTCTTGTTGAGCGCGACCAGGGTCGCGTCCAGGGTCGCCATGTAGAGCATGTCGCCGGCGAGCGCCACGCCCCGGTTGTTCGGCCCGCAGCAGAAGATGGTGGTGCCGAGCTTGTGCTCGTAATGCCAGAGCTGCTTGCCGGTGTGGGCGTCGATCGCGAACACATGGTTGTAGGGCGTCGTGATGTACATCACGCCGTCCTCGACGATCGGCGTGGTCTCGAACGAGCCGATGACGCCGGTCTGGAAGATCCACTTCAGCCGCAGCTTCTGGACGTTGCCGGCGTTGACCTGGTCGTTGGCGGCGTAGCGCGTGTTCGAGAGATCGCCGCCATAGACCGGCCAGCCGCCGCCGGCCATCATCATCTTCTCGGGCTGCATCTTGGCGTCCTGCATCGGTGTGCAGGCGGCCTGGCTGAACGCCAGGGCCAGTGCTGTGGTCAGCAACCAACAGGAGTTCCGCATGGTCTATCGTCCCCCTTGACACCAATCATCGCGGCCGCCCGATTTGCCGGATCGGTCGCATTCGGAAAACGCTCACCACGCCGTCTGGATCGCTCCGCTCAACCGGCGTAGCTTCTCCTCCAGATAGCCATAGCGTCGGCAGAGAAACCGGGCGTCGTCGAGGGCATCGTCCATGTTGCGAGCATTCCAGAAGCGCGCCTCCTGATGGCCTTTGCGCTGCTGCTCGACCTCGGGCCCCGCCGCGGTTGGCAGGGCGGCGAGCGCCGCCTCGTCCTTCTCGACCGATTCGCGAATGATCTTAGCGCGCACGATGGAATCGCGCACCCCCTCAATTACAATTTCGCGCTGGGTATCAAACTCCTCGAGCAGACCGGCGAACACCCCGAGCAGGGCCGCCTGCCGCGCGGCGCCCAGGCGCTCGGCGAGCGCCTGAATCTCGGCGCCGCCCTGAGAGGGCGTGTTCTCCGGGTTGGCGGCGAAGGCGACCACCTCGCTGATCCCGGCATCGGCGCGCCAATCGTCCGGCAGCGGCGCCGGCAACCGCCCGCCCCAGACATCCTCGGCCGCGAAGCGTTCGGCGTACGGCCGCTCGCAGGGCCAGTCGCGGATCTGTTCAGCGGCCGCCGCCGGTGCGGCGAGCAGCCACAGGCCGGCGAGCACGATCCCGGCGCGCGAAGTCACAGCCCACATGTCATCACCTCACTTGGAGCGTCAGCCTAGCCGCATCGTCGTGCGGCGCAAGGGCGACCGCGGCCGGCCCGCGGCGCGCCGGAGCCGTCAGCGCGGCCGGTCGCCCACGAGCGTGACCCGGTGCATCACCCGGCGGTAGCCGTGGTAGTCGTTCAAGGGATAGTGCTGGCTCGCCCGGTTGTCCCAGAAGGCGAGCGAGCCCGGGCGCCAGCGGAACCGGCAGGTGAGCTCGGGCTGGATCTGCCAGGCGAACAGATAATCCAGGATCGGCGCGCTCTCGGCCTCGGTCATGCCCTCGAAGCGGACCGTGTGGGCGAAGTTGACGTAGAGCGATTTGCGCCCGGTCTCGGGATGGGTGCGGACCACCGGATGGAGCGCGCTCACCGCCTCGACGTCGGTCGCGGTGCCGCGCTTGCTGTGCATGCCCTCGCGGGTCTTCAGGGTCACCGGCTTGCCAGCGACGTTGACCGCCTCGAGCCCGTCGAGCAGCCGCCGCATGCCCTCGGACAAGGTCTCGTAGGCCAGGTACATGTTGGCGAACAGCGTATCGCCGCCGGCCGGCGGGGTCTCGAGCGCGTACAGGAGGGTCGCCATCGCCGGGCGCTCCAGATAGGCGGTGTCCGAATGCCAGATGCCGCCGAAGTTCGCGCGCTCCTCGGGCTCCTTGATCACCGGCAGGACCAGCGGGCACTCGGGCAGCCCCTTGACCAGCGGATATTCGACGGGCTCGCCGAAGCGCCTTGCGAACGCCAGCTGCGCCTGCGGCGTCAGCTCCTGGTCGCGGAAGAAGATGACGACGTGCTCGAGCAGGGCCGCGCGCAACGCGCGAACGGTCTCGTCGTCGAGCCGCGCCGCCAGATCGACCCCGAAGATCTCGGCGCCGAGCGCGCTCGACAGCGGTCGGATCTCCAGACGCGAAGCGGTCATGACGGTCATGGCGCAATCTCCCCCGTGCGTGCTTTCGCCGGCACTTTAGTCGAGGCCGGCGCCCAGAGTCATGCGTCGAGAGATGATCGCGGCTTGACGGCGCATGGGGCCGCCCACCATCTGTGGCCGATGACCGTCCGAGCATCACTGTCGTGAGCGTCGCGCGCCGAGCGGCCCCAGGCTGGCTGCAGCCGGCGGTCGACTATGGGCCGCTCGCGATCTTCTTCCTGGCCTATGTCGGCGCCGGCCTGATGGCGGCGACCGCGGCGGTGATCGCGGCGAGCCTGATCGCGCTCGCGCTCGCCTGGACCCTTCAGCGCCGGGTGCCTCTGATCCCGCTGCTGACCGCCGCCGTGGTCGCGGTGTTCGGCGGCCTCACGCTGTGGCTCCAGGACGAGACCTTCATCAAGATGAAGCCGACCATCGTACAGGCGCTGTTCGCAGCGATCCTGCTCGGCGGCCTCGTGTTCGAGCGGCCGTTCCTGAAGCCCTTGTTCGGCCGCATGATGCCGCCCATGAGCGATGCCGCCTGGCGCCGGTTCACGTTCCGCTACGCCTTGTTCTTCATCGCCATGGCGCTGCTCAACGAGCTCGTCTGGCGCAGCCAGTCGACCAACGTCTGGGTGACCTTCAAGGTGTTCGGCCTGACCGGGCTGACCTTCCTGTTCATCCTCGCCCAGATGCCGTTCATCACCCGCGAGACGCGTCGCGCAGAGGCATCGCGGTCTGCCACCGAACGGCCGGAGCCGGGCGCCGCAGCGGCCGCAGGCGACCCTCGGGAACGACCTGCAATCGGCCGCTCGAAGGCGCTTTGAGCCCGACCGCAACGCTGGGTCACCCCGCCCTTGAAAACCACGCCGCATTGCCATTCCCCACCTGCGATGCTAGAGGCCCAAACACCGGGATCATCGGAGGAGTTGGTTCGGCCGTGCGATCGCTCACGCGACGCGTCTTCGTTGGTGTTCTCGCCGCGATAGCCCTAGCCCGTCCACGCTGGTTCGGGGGACCGGCCGGCGGCCCGGACGGCGACCAGACGGTCATCGTGAACGGCTGGATCCTGAGGCCATCCGACCTCGTCCCGACCATCGATGATCGTTGATCTCGACCAGGCCGGGTCGCTACCCGCGGCCGGACGCTACGACCTGTGCATTGCCGGCTGCGGGGTCGCCGGCATCGTGCTCGCCAGGATGCTGGCCGAGCGGGGCCGCCGGGTCCTGATCCTGGAGGGCGGCGGCCTCAAGCGCGGCAAGCGGTCCCAAGACGTCTATCGAGGCCAGATCCTCGGCCGGCCCTACTTTGACCTGGACGCCTGCCGGCTGCGCTTTCTCGGCGGCTCGTCCAATCATTGGGGCGGCCGGTGCCGGCCCCTCGATGCCTACGACTTCGTCAGACGTGATGATATCGAAGGGTCAGGCTGGCCGATCGGGATCGAAGAGGTCCGACCCTACCTCGCGCGCGCCCGGGACATTTTGGAGGTCGATCCCTTCCCGGAAGAATCGGCGCTGCCATCGAGCGACGGCCGTCTGAAGGAGGCGGTTTTTCACCTGAGTCCGCCGGTGCGCTTCAAGGACAAGTACTACGACGATCTGAAAGCCAGTCAGACGATTGATGTCTACCTCGACGCCAATCTGGTCAAGATCGACCTCGATCCGGGCGGCGGGCGGATCGCCGGCTTCGGCTTTCGCGGCTATGCCGACGGCGCGCCGCTGCGGCCGGCGGTCGCCGACCGCTACGTCCTGGCGCTGGGCGGCATCGAGAATGCGCGGGCGCTGCTCAACGCCACTCACCAGATGCAAACCGGCCTCGGCAACGAGACCGATCTCGTCGGCCGGTTCTTCATGGAACATCCGACCAACATGGTCGGCTACTACGTGACCGACCCGGCGCGTAGCGGCCTGGGTCGGGATCCCCGATTCTTTGTCCCAACGTACAACATGATGCGCGAGACCGGGATCGCCAATTGCCGGTCGTATTTCGAACCGATTGCCGGCGAACGCAACGAGAGCTTTGTCGATCAGGTCAAAGACATCGGAAGGAAAGTATTGTGTACCAGCGATGTCATTGCCGACTTCGTGCGCTCCGTCCACAATTTCACCTGTCCAGTGACGCGACACGTGCCGGTTGCAGTGCCGACCCACGCCGGGATCGTGTCGGTCGTGGCGGAGCAGGTTCCCAACCGGAACAGTCGAGTGCGGCTGAGCGATGACCGGGATCGCTTTGGCCAGCGCCGCGTCGCTCTGGACTGGCAGCTGTTGCCGACCGCCAAGAAGACCATGCGCACGGTCGCGCTCGCGGTCGCCAGATACGTCGCCCTACAGGACCTCGCGCGGATCAAGCTGCGCGACTGGGTGCTCGACGAGCACGCCCCGATCCCGGGCCTGGCCGATGGCGAGCAGACCGCCAGCAGCCATCACATCGGTACGACGCGCATGGGCACGTCCAAGGACGACGGCGTCGTCGACCGGGATTGCCGGGTGTTCGGCATCGACAACCTCTACATCGCGGGCTCCAGCGTCTTCCGGACCGCCGGCCAGGCCAATCCGACCCTGACCATCGTCCAGCTGGCTTTGCGTCTCGGCGACCACCTGGCGAGCCTGTGAGGCGAGGCCCCGCACCGCCGGTGGCTGTGCCCGGTCTGTTGGCCCCGGCGCCTGCCCGATCGACGGTGCGATCACGCGCCCGCGCGGGCGAGGACCGCGTGGAGCAGCACGTTGGCGCCGTCGGCGCAGGCTTCGGGCGCGGCGTATTCGGCCTCGTTGTGGCTGATGCCGTCCTTGCAGGGGACGAAGATCATGGCCGTGGGCACGACGCGCGCCATGTAGACGGCATCGTGGCCGGCGCCACTCACGATTTCCCGCGCGCTGAGGCCGAGCGTGGCCGCGGCCTGGCGGACGGCATCGATGCAGGCGGGGTCGAAGGCGACCGGCGGCGCGTACCAGATCTGCTCGACCCGGCAGGCGGTCCGGCCGCGCTCGCGGGCATTGGCACGCTCGAACAGGTCGCGCAGGGCCTGGTCCATGGCGTCCATGGTGGCGCCGTCCGGATGGCGGAGATCGACCGTGAAGCGCACCCGGCCCGGCACCGTGTTGCGCGAGCCGGGGTAGGCCTGGAACTCGCCGACCGTGGCGCGGCCGTCGGGGGCGTGGGCGTGCGCGACCTGGTAGATGTCCTCGAGCATTGCCGCCGCGGCGCGTAGCGCATCGCGCCGCCCTTCCATGGGCGAAGGACCGGCATGGGTCTCGGCGCCCAGGACCTCGGCATCGTACCATCGGGTGCCCTGGCCGCCGGTGACGATCCCGATCCGCCGGCCCTCGGCCTCGAGGATCGGGCCCTGCTCGATGTGCAGCTCGAACAGCCCGCCGGCCGGCCGGCCGCCGACCGGGCGGTCGCCGGCGTAGCCGATCCGCTCGAGCTCGGCGCCCAGCGCCTTGCCCGCGTGATCCTGGCGCGAGAGGCCGTAGTCGAGGTCGAACACGCCTGCGAACACGCCGGATGCGATCATCGCCGGCGGGAACCGGCAGCCCTCCTCGTTGGTCCAGTTGACGACCTCGAGCGGGGCCTCGGTCCGGATGCGATGATCGTTGAGGGTCCGGACCACCTCGAGGGCGGCGAGCACGCCGAGCGCGCCGTCGAACTTGCCACCGGTCGGCTGGCTGTCGAGGTGGCTGCCGAGCATCACCGGCGGCCGGGCCGGGTCGCGTGCCCTCCCGGCGGGCGAACATGCTGCCCATCCGGTCGATGCTCAGGGTGAGCCCGGCGGCTTCGCACCAGCTCTTGAACCGGTCGCGGCCGCGCCGGTCGTCGTCGGTCAGGGTCTGGCGGTTGACGCCGCCATTTGCGGTCGCGCCGATCTCGGCCATCGTCATGAGGCTGTCCCACAGGCGATCGCGGTTCACGCTGAGCTCGGTCATGGTCGCGTCCTCCCGGTCGTGATTCGCCGCCCGCTGGTCGGGCCGTCAGGATGCCCGCTCGAGCTCGCCGCCCGAACGCTCCGCGCGCAGCATGCCACCGATGTCCAGCACGTACACCTGCCGGCTGCCTTCGTGGCTGGAGTTCGATGCAGACCCGCGTGCCATCCCGGTTCCACCTGGCGTGCAGGTCGCAACGGATCTCGCTTTCCAGCTCCGGCATGGAGAAGAACGAGCCGAGCTCGATCCGCCGCCCCTCGACCGTATCGTAGAGGAAAAGGGCGCGTCGATGATCCTCGTGCGGGTAGGTGTCCATCAGGATCCAGCGACCGTCGGGCGAATAGGAGCAATGGCCGTCCTCACGCAGCACGTCGAGACCGACGTCCTCGGCGACCGAGCTTTGGTCGGTGAACAGCAGGAACCGGTCGCCGACCACGCGCTGGCGCGCCCAGCCGACCGCACCGGAGCGGCGGATCAGCTGCAAGGCCCAGGACACGGGCGGCCGCCTGAACCAGGATCGTCCGGTCAGGCTAACCAGCCGGGCCCCGGCGCCGCCTGTCACCGGTGGCTTGCGCACCCAGGCCAGCAGCTGTTGCGAGTTGCGCCAGTCGAAGTGCGACGCCATGCCGTCGTCGGCCAGGC
This sequence comes from uncultured Alphaproteobacteria bacterium, assembly GCA_963757395.1. Lineage (GTDB taxonomy): Bacteria > Pseudomonadota > Alphaproteobacteria > Geminicoccales > Geminicoccaceae > DATAOG01. The sequence goes on along the minus strand of CAVWRK010000008.1, from coordinate 256,020 downwards.
AGCACAGGTCGGAGCCGTCGACGCCGGCCGACAGCAGCCGCGATCGGATGGCGCCACTTCGCTCCTTCCAGTTGTGGATGAGACAAAAACGACTGCCGTCAGGATTGAAGAATACGTGATTGATCCAATGCTTGGCGTCGATCGCGGCCCGGGACCCTTGATAGGAGGCGATCTCGGCGATCGACAGCAGCAGGCGCGAACAGCCGCTCGCGAGGTCGAGCAGGTGGATGCCGTCGTCCTCGGGCCGGTCGAGCGCCGCCCCGGGATCGGCGAGGCCTGCGTAGCCATACCCCGGTCGCATCTCGGCGAGACGGGCAAAGTTGAGGCCGAGCGCCCGTCTGCCGCCCCGATCGATGGCCGCGACCGGGCGCTCGAGCAGGCGTTCGGTGGCCGTGTCGAGATCGCGGATCACGGTGACCCACGATCGCTCGTCGCGGCGGTTGTAGGCCACGCGGCGACGATGATCGGGGCCCAGCCACTGGAGCATCGCCCCCTGCTGGAAATTCCATGCAGCCGTCGGTCCGATCGGCTCGAAGCGGTTGTCCCGGTCGAGGTGGACGATGCCGACCACCGCCTCGTCGTCGGCGCGTGGCGGGCGGTCGCAGAAGCTCACGCGATGCGCCAGGAGGCGCCGGCCGTCGGCATCCCAGGGGCATTTGTCGTAGTAGCCGAAGAAGTGATGCATCGGACCGGCCGTCACCGCGCGGGCGGCGGGCAGGCAGGCGGCCATGGCCGTCAGGCTCCGACGCTCGCGGGTCCGGCGTCGGCTGCGAGCCGGTCGGCCTCGTCGATCGGGGGAATGACGATGTCGAGACCGCGCCGGGTGGTGCCGAAGGAGGCGGGCGGCGAGGCGCCGAGCTCGACCCAATGGGGCGCCGGCAGGACCGATCGGCGAAAGATCCGGCGGCCCGAGCGGTCGAGGATCCGTCTCAGGTCGGCGAACGACATGGCGTCCGAATGCAGCTCCATGAGAATCCAGCCGACCCGATGCAGCCAGTCCGCGGCGGACCCGAACACCAGCTTCTCGGCGCCCTCGATGTCCATCTTGAGAATGTCGACCCGCGTCAGATCGTAGCGGTCGAGGAGGTCGGCCATCACGACGGTCGGGACCTCGACCGGGCCGTCCGGGCTGATCGCGTGCGACCAGCTGCGCGCGGGCTGGCCGAAGCTTGCGGCCCCGTTGTAGTCGGCGACGCAGGCGTGCACCGCCGTAACCCGCTCGTGCGCCGGCGCGGCTGCGAGGTTGCGCAGCAGACAGGCGAAATTCTGCGGATCCGGCTCCAGCGCCAGGATCCGCGAAGATCGGTAGCGCAGCGCGAAATAGAGCGTGCTGATGCCGGTATAGGCGCCGAGATCGATCACCGTCGAAACGTCGTCGGCGATCGGGATCGGGAGGTTGTAGACGCCATGGCCGAAGATGCTGCGCAGCACGCGCACGTCGGGCGTCGCCGAGCGGAGGTAGATCGGGCGCCCTGGCGCGAAGCGGGTGTCGACGGGCCGTGGCGGGCCAGGCTTTGCCAGGACCCGCGCCGACAACCAGTCGTAGAGCAGGCGCCAGCGATCGGGCCAGGACCGGCCGGCGCTCGACCAGAAGAGCAGATCCTGCAGCCAGAGAGCCGGCCCGGCCGGCAGACGGCCGGGGAATCTTGCCACCGGCGCGCGCCCCGCGCTCTCAGAGCGCATCGGGGTCCGCGCTCCGATGCGCCGGGCGAGCCACGCTCACACGGACCCCGGCTGCTGTTGGGGGGCGCGTGCGTCGCCCACGAGCGGGCCGGGCGCGACCAGCCGGAGCCCCCAGCCCGCGACCAGGCAGAGGATGCCGGGCAGGAGCGCCACGATGTTCAGGATCCGGTTCAGGACAGCCATGGCGACGGCGATCTCGGCCGGGACCCCGACCAGCCACAGCATGACGACGAAGACGCCCTGCTCGAGGCCGATCGAGGCGGCTGGGACCGGCAGGCTCATGAGCAGGAACATCAGGGGCGCGACCACGGCGTAGTCCTGCAGGGTGGCGGGCGCGCCGACCGCGAGGCCGAGCGAATAGACCGAGAGCACACGGCCGGCCTGGACCGCCAGGGAGAGCAGCACGTTGCGGCCCAGGGCGCCGCGGCCGATCGCCCGAAAGGCCTGCAGGTTGGTGACCACGCGGCGCAGGAGGTCGGGCACGAACCGGCTCGGCAGTCGACGCCGGTTGGTCCAGGCGAGCAGGCCTGCGAGCGGCAGCAGAATGGCGGCCGCGACCGCGCCGGCGACCGCCAGGGCGAGCGCCGGCATGGCGGCAAATCGCGGCAGGTCGGTCAGCAGCGCGATCGTGGACAGGATGACGATCAGATAGACCCCGATCAGCCGGTCGATCAGGATCGAGGCGATAGCTGCGTCGACCCGGCGATTCTGACGAGCCGACACGTAGCCGACCGCAAGGTCGGTGCCCGCGAGCGGCATCACGACCGAGACCGCGGTGCCGATGAAATGGGCCGAGAGCGAGTCGCGAAAGCGCGCCTCGGGCTCGTTGACCAGCCGGACCAGGTGCCATTTCCAGGCCGACACCACGCGCAGCAGGACCTTGATCACGAGGTTGACCGCGACATACGTCCAGGCGAGCGTAGCAAAGGTATCGGCCAGCTCGCGCCACGACAGATTGGCGAGAATGACGACCAGGATGGCGCCGCCCAGCAGCCACCGCAGGATCGTGCGCGGGTTGCTCAGATAGGCGCGCAGCCGGCCCGGGATGCCGGCGAGCCCGGAGCGATTCGGCATCGGGTCGGGGTCCTGCTGCTGCGGACGTCCGCCGGGGCGGCCGGGCGTGGGATCGGGCATCGCGGTCACCGGCCGAGGCTCAGACGATCAGGAAGCGGGCGCAGGCCCAGTAGGCGCGAAAGGCCCGGTCGAGCGCCCGATGAAGGGCGCGGATCGCGCGGCCGCCGGCGACATCGGCGCGCATGTTCATGAAGCCGCTCGACAGGACATCGCGATCCGGCAGGCGTCTGAGCGCCTGAATCTCGCGCCGGCGTGCCATGATCGGCCCAAGGTCCCGGATCACCTCCCAGTTCGCGGCGCAATAGTCGGACCAACGACCTTTCACCGTCAGGAACCCGATCAGCGCCAATTCGTAAGTGATCAGCGCGGGCGACAGTACGATGATGCTACGCCAGGCATAGTTTTGCAAGATCAACAGCCAGCGGTTGCGGATCTGGCGGCGCAGATACTTGAACCCGCGGTCCTTCATGCGGTGAAAGACCAAAGCGCTCGGGACGACGTAGAGCTTGCGGCCGGAAAGATGGAGTTGGAGATCGAACTCGACGTCGCTGCGGCCGAAGAAGTAGGTCTCGTCGAAGCCGCCGATCGCGACCGCCGCCTCACGGTCGAGCAGAAAGGCGACCCCGCCCTGGACCGGCACCTGAAACGGCTCGGTCGGCAGCGGCGTCTCGGAGCGCTCGTGCAGCTGACGGGCGGGCTGGGCGGCCGGATCGCCGTCGAGGCCGCGCTCGGGATTGATCAGGACGGCTTCGCCCAAATAATGGATCATGACGCCGTCGAACTGGATCAGGCTTCGATTGTGATCGTAGCATACGCGCGGCCCAAAGAGCGCGCCGTCGGGCCGTTCGAGCACGGCCTTCTCCAATACGGCCAGACAGGACCGGGCGAGGAAGGCGTCATCGTCGACCAGCATGACGTGGCGATACCGGGCGGCGTTCAGCTGTAGATTGCGACCGCCGCTACAGCCGCCGTTCTTGTTGGATCGGACGATGCGCACGTCCGGGTATTTGGCGCGCACGATCGCTCCGGTGTGGTCGTCGGACGCATTGTCGATGACGACCACCTCGTCCGCCGGACGCGTCTGGTCGAGGATGGCCTCGAGACACTGCGCGATCCGACTCTCGGCGTTGTGGGCGAGCACGGCTACGGTGATCTCGATGCCATGTTCGGCCGTCTCTTTGGCCGCGCGGTCGCCAGCCGCGACGGCCACCGATCCGCGATCTTGCGGCAAATCCTGACGGTCGATCATGCAAACCCTGTCTGGCGGTCCCAAATGCGGAGCGGGAAGTCTCGTTGGGTCGGGTCCGCTCGCGGCGCCGGTGCCCGGTCCGCCCGCGGTGGCTCGGCCCGGGCTGCCGTCGGAGCTTCACGGCTTCGGGTCGTCCTGGCTTTGGCCGCTCGGGCCACGTCGCTCTCCGACCGACCCGGCAGGCGTACTCAATACGAGCCCTCCCGGGTTGGCAACCGGAAATCCTCCGGGTCCGGTCCGCGATCGAGGCGACGCCGGGAGGCGATCCCGCTCGTCGGGGTAACTCTGCTGGACGCAGGGCGCCCGGGCCGCTATGAGCGGCCGAGACGTCGTCGCACGACGGAGCGCTTCAGGATGCCCGTGCTGCCCGAGTTCGAAGATCCGATGGCGCGGCCCCGCTACACGGGCCTGCCGACCTTCATGCGCGCCCCCTATCGGGAGGACCTCGAAGGGGTCGACATCGGGCTGATCGGGGTGCCGTTCGACGGCGGGGTCACCAACCGCACCGGCACCCGGCATGGGCCGCGCGAGATCCGCAACCAGTCCTCGCTGATGCGCAAGGTCAACCAGGCGAGCGGGATCGCGCCGTTCGAGCTCTGCCGGGTCGCGGACCTGGGCGACGCCTGGGTGCAGCGGCCGTTCCACCTCGAGAGCTCGCTCGACGAGATCGCGGGCTTCTACCGCGGCGTGCACGCGGCCGGGATCGTGCCGCTCTCGGCCGGCGGCGACCATTCGATCTCGCTGCCGATCCTGCGCGCGATCGCCGCCCAGCGCCCGGTCGGCATGGTCCATTTCGATGCTCATTGCGATACCGGCTCGAACTATCTGGGCTCCAACTACCACCACGGCGCGCCGTTCGCGCGCGCGGTCGAGGAGGGCCTCCTGGACCCGAAGCGGACCGTCCAGATCGGCATCCGGGGCGGGATCAATGACCCTGACGTCTGGCGCTTCAGCCACGAGTCGGGCATGCGCGTGATCTACATGCCCGAGTTCCACGAGCTCGGCTGGCAGGCGGCGATCGCCGAGGCGAGGCGCGTGGTCGGCACCGGCCCGACCTACGTCAGCTTCGACATCGACAGCCTGGACCCCGCCTATGCGCCCGGCACCGGCACGCCCGAGATCGGTGGCTTCACGAGCCTCGAGGTGCAGCTGATGATCCGGGCGCTGCGCGGCCTCGATCTGGTCGGCGCGGACGTGGTCGAGGTCTCGCCGCCGTTCGATCCTTCCGGTCTGACCGCTCTGACCGGAGCCTCGATGATGTTCGAGCTGCTCTGCATCCTCGCCGACGCACACGCAACCCGGGCGTGAACGAGCGGCGGCGGGCCACGGAGGACACGGCGCAATCGCGCGCCATCGACCGCCGCTCCGACACGACTGTGCCCTGGCGGCGGAATATCCTGCTCCCGGCCCTGTTTGATCGGGAGACAGAGAACTTCTAGGCTTGGATTTTCCATATCACCTTCGAGGTTCAAGCGCGGCGTGGGGTGGCCACCCGTGAAGGCGATGCCGCGTGCCCCGATCGCCCCAATCAAAGGTGGATCTGGGCAGCGGATAGTATGCAATACCGAGCGATGCTCCTTGTGTTGGTCCGGGCCAGCGCCATCGGATGCTTTGCTCGTGCGAGGGATCACTGCCAGGATGGATGAACTGTCATGACAGCGAAGCGCCCGGCGGTGCTGCTGATCTCGCCCCAACCCTTCTTCGCGCGGCGGGGGTCACCGATCCGGGTGCGCTTCGAAGCCCAGGCGCTGGCCGAGCTCGGATTCGAGGTCGACCTCCTGGTGCTGCCCTTCGGGCAGGACATCGAGATCCCGGGCGTCACGATCCTGCGGATTCCTAATCTGTTCGGCTTGAGCAGCATTTCCATCGGGCCGTCGTTCTGGAAAGCGGTCTACGATCTGATTCTCTTTTGGAAGGCATGGCGCCTTACTGCGAGCAGGCACTACACTGTGATCCACTGCGTGGAGGAGGCTGGCGTCATCGGCCTGCTCCTGCGCCGGATCAGCGGCTGCCCGGTGGTGTTCGACAAGCATTCGGATGTCAGGTCGTACCTCGGCGGCCGGCTGCGAAATCTGATCGTCGGGCTGTATCGGGCGGTCGACGCCCAGATCGTGCGCCGCGCCGACGCCGTGGTCGCCGGGCAGCCGCTGATCGCCCTGACGCGCGAACTGGCTGGCCATTCACGGGTCTATCCGGTGTGCGACGTGCCCTCGACCTTGCGCAGCGCGGACCCGCAACGGACCCGTGCGATCCGCCGCCGGCTGGAGCGCGCGCCGAACGAGGTCCTGGTGACGTACATCGGCAACTTCGCTCCCTATCAGGGGGTCGACCTGATGTTCCGGGCGATTCCCCTGGTCGTCGACCGGCGGCCCGAGGCCCGCTTCGTGATCATCGGCGGCTCGATCAACGACATCGCCCGCTGGCACGACTGGCTCGGCAGCCGAAATGCGCAGGATGCGGTCAAGTTCGTCGGCCGCGTCGACACCGACGAGGTCCCCGACTATCTCGCGGCCTCGGACGTCCTGCTGTCGCCCCGTCTGGCCGGGCATGGGGCGCCGCTCAAGCATCTCGATTATCTCAGCGCCAACCGCGCGATCGTGGCGACCGACACGACCGCCAATCGCTTCTACCTCGACCAGACGGTCGCCTTGCTGACGGAGGCGACGCCCGTGGAGTTCGCTGGCGAGATCAGCCGGCTGGTCGCGGACCCCGCTCTGCGGGCGAGGCTCGCCCGCAATGGGCGGGCGCGGATCGAAGGCTCGTACAGCTATGCGCAGCTCAAGCAGGGCTTGGCGACATGCTATGCCGATCTCGCGGCACGGGCGGCCCCGGGGTTCAGACGACGGGCGCGCCTGAGCTACCCGGCCGGCCAGGACGCGGAGCCGCTCGATCGTCCCGATCCCGGTTTTCGATCCGCCCTGGCGGCCTGTTCGCGGCGCGTCAACGCGGTCGCCGAGCGCTTGGGTCGACGCGGCTCAGGCGGTCTCGTGGGCGCTCAGTCGCCGGCGTGCCTCGCTGTCGCCGGCCACGACCGGGCGGATGATGACGGCCACCGCCCGCAGCTCGAGGGTTTTGCACGTGGGCCATCGCGTCTGGCCAAAATGCTCTCGGCGTGGCGGGCTCGTATCAGCTGGTCGCGATTGATCCCGGCCATCTGGTGGTCGACCTCGCTGATGTGCTGCTAGGTTTTTGGCGTCACCGACATCACGGGTCGTCAATCGAACGCCGGTCAGATCGCGCCATCCAGCCTGATCGGCATCGTCGTTGCATCGGTTGGCATCGAGGGTGTCCAGCGGCGCCAGCCACGACAGCCCATGGCGGCCGCGATCTGGGCGGCTGGCGCGGATGGACGTCGCCGTCGATCGGGTTCATATCAGGCAGCCCCGCCCGCGCCGGCGATCGCGGGACCTTGGCCTGGAGTGACGATGACGACGGACGGGTTGCGATGATCCGGGAGCGGCTGGCCGTGCCGTTCAGCGCGCCGCAACCCTTCCTTCACGCGCGCGGCGCTCCGATCCGGATCCGGTTGGACGCACAGGCCGTGGCCGAGCTCGGATGCCGGCCAACCGGTTCTGTCTCGACCCGGGCGTCTCCGGGACCGGCCCGCCGGGAGCGATCGAACCCGGATCGACGGCACCGACCCGGTCCGGAACTCGAGCAGGGACGGGCCGCCGGTCAAGCCGATCGGGAGCGCCGCCACGCCGGTCATCCGGCGTGATCGCCGTGACCGATGCCTGAGCCGCCGACCGGGATTGCGGTCGTGCCCCCACGTCCTCCAGCACCTGCGCGCCAAAAGGCGGCCATCGGTCGGGCTGCGATCCGGACGCTCGGCGGCCGGGTCCAGCGCATTCTGCTGCGCCTCGGGCTGGTGGTGCTGCTGGCGCCGCCTGCCCTGCTGCTGGTCTACCGCTTCCTGCCGGTGCCGATCACGCCTTTGATGCTGATCCGGCTCGGCCAGGGCGAAGGTTTGGCGAAGGACTGGGTGCCTCTCGAGCAGATCGCGCCGGCGCTGGCTGAATTGGTGGTCGCGTCGGAGGACAACCAGTTCTGCGAGCACTGGGGCTTCGACTGGGGAGCGCTCAAGGGCGAGATCGGCGCCTATCTCGCCGGCAAGCACGCGCGCGGCGCCAGCACGATCACCCAGCAGACCGCGAAGAACCTGTTCCTCTGGCCGGACCGAAGCCTGGTCCGCAAGGTCCTGGAGGTGCCGCTCACGCTCGAGATCGAGCTGCTCTGGTCGAAGCGCCGGATCATCGAGGTCTATCTCAACATCGTCGAGCTCGGGTCCGGCGTCTATGGCGCCGAGGCCGCCGCGCGGCGCTATTTCGCCAAGCCTGCAGCCAAGCTCGGCCATCGCGAGGCGGCCCTGCTGGCGGCGATCCTGCCCAACCCCAGGAAGTCGACGCCGGCGCGGCCGAGCGCCTATCTCGAGCACCGCGTCCGCACGATCCGGACCCGGATCGAGCAGCTCGGCCCGATGCTCGACTGCGTCCGCCCGCGCTGAGGCTGGCGCTTGGCGGCGCATGCGCTAAGGTTGCCCAGGGAGGCCTCACATGACTGCAGCCGCTGCACTGCTCCCTGACCTCGACAGCCGGGTGGTCGTCGATCGGCTGGTCGTGCGGGCGCGGGCCGCCATGGCGGGCTTCGCCGGCGCCGATCAGGTGCTGGTCGACGATGCCGTGCGCGCGCTCGCCTGGGCGCTTTACCGGCCCGAGCACGCGCGCGAGCTGGCCGAGCTCGCGGTCGTCGACACCGGCCTCGGCAATGCCCTGGACAAAGTGGCCAAAAACCAGCGCAAGACCTTCGGTACGCTGCGCGATCTGTTGCGCGTCCGGACGGTCGGCGTGATCGAGGAGGATCCTGCACGCGGCATCGTGAAGTACGCAAAGCCCGTGGGCGTGGTCGGCGCGATCACGCCGTCCACCAACCCCGCGGCGACCCCGGTCAACAAGGCGATGATGGCGCTCAAGGGCCGCAACGCGATCATCATAGCACCCTCGCCCGCCGGCTGGCGGACCACTGCGCGGGCCGTGGACTACATGCGCGCCGAGCTCGCCAAGGTCGGCCTGCCGGCGGACCTGGTCCAGGTGCTGCCGCAGCCGGTCGACCGGGCGCGTACCGAGCTCCTGATGCGGGCGGTCGACCTCGTCGTCTGCACCGGCAGCCAGACCAACGTCCGCCAGGCTTACGCGAGCGGCACGCCGGCGATCGGGGTCGGCGCCGGCAACGTGCCGGTGATCGTCGACGAGAGCGCCGATCTTCCTGACGCCGCGGCCAAGATCGCAGCTTCCAAATGCTTCGACAACGCGACCTCATGCTCCTCGGAGAACGCGCTGGTGGTCGTGGACGCGGTCTATGCCGAGGCGATCGCGGCGCTCGAGGCCGAGGGCGGCTATCTCTGCACCGACGCCGAGCGCGCCAAGGTCGAGGCGGCGCTGTTCCGGGATGGCAGGCTCAGCCGCGAGCTGATCGCCAGGGATGCGGCCGTGCTTGCGGACCGGATCGGGCTCGGCGAGCGTGCCCGCGCCGCCCGCTTCCTGATGGTCGAAGAGGCCGGCATCGGACCTGCGCACCCGTTCTCCGGCGAGAAGCTTTCGCTCGTGCTCGCGGTCTACCGGGCGCCCGACTTCGCAGGCACCAAGGAGCTTTGTCGAACAATCCTCGACTATCAGGGGCGTGGCCACTCGGTCGGCATCCACACGCGCCGGCCAGAGCGCGCGCGGGACCTGGCCGCGGAGCTGGATGTGGTCCGGGTGCTGGTCAATCAGGCGCATACCTTCGGCAACGGCGGCGGCTTCGACAACGGCCTGCCGTTCACGCTCTCGATGGGCTGCGGCACCTGGGCCGGCAACTCGATCTCCGAGAACCTGAGCTGGCGTCACTTCATCAACGTGACCCACCTGGTGACGACGATCCCCGAGGACCGGCCGAGCGAGGAGGCGCTGTTCGGCCCCTATTGGGAGCGCTACGGCCGGTGAATTTCGAGGAGCACGCCGCCAAGCCCTTGCTGGCCGCGGCCGGGATCGCGATCCCGGCCGGCGAGCTGGTCACCGATCCGGCGGCGGCGGCAGCGGCGGTGGCGCGGCTCGGGCCTTCGGTGGTCAAGGCTCAGGTCGCCGCCGGCGGGCGCGGCAAGGCGGGCGGCATCCGGCGGGCGGCGACGCCGGAAGAGGCGCGCGCCGCGGCCGCGGCGATCCTTGGCATGACCATCGGCGGCTACCGGGTCGAGCGCCTGCTGGTCGAGCAGCAGATCGAGGCGGAGCGCGAGCTCTATGCCGCGGTGCTGACCGATGCCGCGAGCCGGGGCCCGCTGATCCTGGTCGCTTCAGAAGGCGGCATGGAGATCGAGGAGCTGGCCCTGCGCGAGCCGCAGGCGCTGCTCCGCATCCCCGTCGACATCCGCCACGGGATCGGCGCGGATGCGCTCGCGCCACGACTGGCGCCGCTTGGGCTCGGCCCGGCCCTCGCCGAGGTCCTGGCCAGGCTCTATGGCATCTATGCCGCCAGCGACGCCGAGCTGATCGAGATCAATCCGCTGGCCATCACGGCCGGGGGCCGGCTGGTCGCGCTCGATTGCAAGCTCGTGCTCGACGACGCCGCGGCAGAGCGCCAGCCGGAGCTTGCCGGGTTCGCCACGCCCGAGCTCAGGACGCCGCTCGAGGCTCGGGCGCTCGAGCATGGCCTCCGCTACATCGAGCTTCCAGGCAACGTCGGGGTGCTCGCGAACGGCGCCGGGCTCACGATGACCACGATGGACGCGATCGCGCACTACGGCGGCGCGCCAGCGAACTTCCTCGAGATCGGCGGCGAGGCCTACCGGCTCGGCCGGCCGGCGCTCGAGGTGGTGCTGGCCAACCCGCGGGTCCGGAGCCTGGTGGTCAACTTCTGCGGCGCCTTCGCCCGCACCGACGTCATGGCCGCGGGCATCATCGAGGCCTGGCAGGCGCTTTCCCCCAGGATCCCGGTCTTCTTCAGCATCCATGGCACCGGCGCGGACGAGGCGGTCGCCCTGGTGCGCGAGCGCCTTGGGCTGGAGCCGTTCGATTCGATGGACGATGCGGTCCGGGCGGCGGTGGAGGCGGCCGGATGATCGTCCGTGGTCACGAGCGGGTGCTGGTCCAGGGCATCACCGGCCGCCAGGGCTCGTTCTGGACCGAGCGCATGATCGCTTACGGGACATCGGTGATCGGCGGGGTCAACCCGAAGCGCGCGGGCGAGCTCTGCTGCGGCGTGCCGGTCTATGAGAGCGCCTGCGCGGCGATGGCGGCGAGCCCGTTCGAGGTCTCGGTGCTGTTCATCCCGCCGCTTGGCGTCAAGGCGGCGGCACTCGATGCGGTCAAAGCCGGTTGCCGCAAGCTCGTGGTGCTGACCGAGCATGTTCCGCTCCAGGACACGGCCTACCTGCTTGCCGCTGCGCGAGAAACGGGCTGCGCCGTGATCGGGCCGAACACCGCGGGCCTGGTGACACCCGGCGAATGTTTCGTGGGCTTCATGCCCGCGTTCGATGACCGGATCTTCAAACCAGGGACGGTCGGGGTGATCTCGCGCAGCGGCTCGCTCGGGACCCTCGCCTGCCTCGAGGTCCTGCGCGCCGGGCTCGGGATTTCCGCGTTCATCGGCATCGGCGGCGACCCGATCCTCGGCACCACCACCCGGGACGCGCTGATCCTGCTCGACCGCGACCCGCGGACCGCTGGCGTGGTCCTGATCGGCGAGATCGGCGGCGCCATGGAGGAGGCGGCCGCCGACTACGCGGCCCTGATGACCAAGCCGGTCGTGGCATTCATCGCCGGCGCCGCCTCGCCGCCCGGCCGGAAGATGGGACATGCAGGTGCTATCGTCAGCGGCAGCCGCGGCGGTCATGGCGCCAAGCGCCGGGCGCTCGAGGCAGCGGGCGTCGAGGTCCTGGCCACGCCGACCGGGCTCGGCCCGGCGATGCAGCGACGTCTCGGAGGTTGAGGCCATGGCCGCGGACGCTGCAACCGCTGCGTGGTTGAGCGCACACCCGCCGCCGGCGGTCGTCCCGACCCTGCTGCGCGCCGCGGCGGCTTGTGGCTTCAACCAGTCGTGCGCGCCGGGGACCGGCGCCACGCTGAGAGCCCTCGCGGCATCGAAGCCGGGTGGTCGGATCCTCAACCTCGGCACCGGGGTCGGGGTATCCTGCGCCTGGCTGCTCGACGGCATGAGCGACGGTGCGGCACTATGGACGGTCGACGTCGATCGCGACCTCAGCGCGATCGCCGCGCGGCATCTCGACGATCGGACTCACTTCGTGGTCGAGGACGGCGCCGCGTTCCTGGAACGCGCCAGCGCCGCCGGCGAGCGCTACGATCTGATCTTCGCCGACGCCATGCCCGGCAAGTACGAGCGGCTGGATCTGGCACTCGGCATCGTCGCGCCGGGCGGCTGGTACGTGGTCGACGACCTCCGTCCGACCGACGATTTTCCCGAGGCGGCGACCATTGCGCCGGCGCTGGTCGATCGGATCGCGCGCGATCCCCGCTTCGTGGTGCTGACCCTCGACTGGGCGACCGGGCTCATGCTGGCCGTTCGTCGATAGTGCGGCGATCCAGCCTCGGCGGAGGAATTCCAATGAACGTCGACGACATGTTGAACGCACCGGTCGAGCCGACGACCAAGGGCTGGCCGGCGCTGGCGGGCGCCCTGCCGCTCGGCGCGGTCGGCCGGCAGGGTTGGAACCTGCTGCGCCAGGATCTGCCGCTGCCGGTCGCCGTACTGAAGGGCTCGGCGCTGGCGCACAACAGCCGCTGGATGCGGGGTTTTCTCGAACGTTTCGACGTGCGCCTGTGCCCGCACGGCAAGACCACGATGGCGCCGCAGCTGTTCGCCCGCCAGCTGGCCGACGGCGCCTTCGGGATCACCGTCGCGACCGTGCAGCAGCTCATGGTCTGCCGCCGCTTCGGCGTGCCGCGGGTGCTGCTCGCCAACCAGCTGATCGGCCGCCAGGCGATCCGGACGGTGATCGCCGAGCTCGAGGCCGATCCGACCTTCGAGTTTCTGGGGGTCGTCGATTTGCTGGCCGGGGTCCGGGCGCTCGAGCAGGAACTCCGGGACCATCCGCTCGGGCGGCCGGTCGAGGTGCTGCTGGAGGGCGGCGTGGCCGGCGGCCGGACCGGCTGCCGCAGTCTCGAGGAGGCGCTCGATCTGGCCCGCGCGGTCGCCGCGGCGCCGGAGCTCGCGCTGGTCGGGGTCGAGGGCTTCGAGGACGTGATGGGAGTCGGCATCAAAGACGCCGAGCCCAGGGTCGAGGCGTTTCTCCACTTTCTGGTCGAGATCGCGCGCGCCTGCGCTGGAAAAAATCTGTTCGCGCCGGGGCCGGTGATCCTGAGCGCCGGCGGCTCGAAGCATTTCGACCAGGTGACCAGCATCTTCCGGGGCGCCGAGCTTGGCCGGCCGGTCGAGGTCCTGCTGCGCAGCGGCTGTTATTTCAGCCACGATTCCAAGGTCTATACCGAGGCTTTCGCGCGCCTGGCCGAGCGCATGCCCGAGGTCCAGGGGCTCGGCCCGGGGCTGCGGCCGGCGCTCGAGCTCTGGGCGGTCGTCCAGTCGACGCCCGAGCCCGGGCTCGCGGTCGCGACGCTGGGCAAGCGCGACGTCGGCCAGGACCTCGGCCTGCCGCTCGCGCTCGGATGGTACCGGCCGGGCCTGCACCAGCGGCCGCAGGACCTCGGCCAGGGCTTCGAGGTGACCGGGCTCTACGACCAGCACGCCTGCCTTCGTGTGCCGCCCGACAGCCCGCTTCAGGTCGGCGACCTGGTGCAGCTTCGGCATCTCCCACCCCTGCACCACCTTCGACAAGTGGCGGCTGCTCTACGTGGTCGACGACGACTACACGGTGACCGAGGCGATCCGCACGTTTTTCTGACTCTACGCGATCACGACCGCCTCGTCGGCGGCGAGCTCGATCCGGTCGCCGACCGGCCGCCCGGTGCGCTCCGGATGGGTCGACAGCTCGACTCGCCCGCCGATGTTTTCCCGGAAGCGGATCGCCTTCGGCCGGGACTCGAGATTGAGGATGACGACCAAGCGCCCCGCGCCAGCGGTGCGGGCGTAGGCGAGCGCGTCGCCTTCGACCTCGAACGGCGCAAAGCCACCGATCGCCAGCGCCGGCTCACGCCGGCGAAGCTCCAGGAGGGCGCGGGTGAGGGTGAGCATCGAGGCCGGCTCGCATTTTTGCACCGTGACGCTCCGGGCCGCGCGGCCCTCGCCGAGCGGCAGCCAGGGCTCGCCGGTGGTGAAGCCGCAGTTGGTCGACGTGTCCCAGGGCATCGGCGTGCGCTCCGGGTCGCGGCCCTGGCCGGTGCCGGGCATGTTCAGGCCGAACGGGTCGCGCGCCTGCTCGGGCGCGATCGGCACGTTCTCGAGGCCGAGCTCGTCGCCGTAGTAGAGCGTGGGCGTGCCGCGCAGCGTCAGGAGCAGGACCATCGCGACCCGCGCCTGGGCGGTCCCGACCCGGCTCGCGATCCGCATCTGGTCGTGGTTGCCGAGCACCCAGGACGGCCACGCTCCGGCCGGCAGCGCCGCCTCATACGCCCGGATCAGCTCCAGGATCGGGGCGGGCTGCCACTTCGCCCACATCAGATTGAAGTTGAACGGCAGGTGCACGGCCGAGAGACCCGGGCCGTAGTAGGCGGCGAGGCGCTCCACCGGCAAATAGATCTCGCCGATCAGCAGCCGGTCGCCCGGATACGCCTCGAGCACACGGCGCATCTCGGCCGCGACCTCCAGGACCTCGGGCTGATCGGCGCTGTGGAGCGGCCGCACCCGCCGGAAATCCGGCTCGCCCTCCCGATAATCGGGGTTGAGCGGATCGTCGCGGAAGGCGGCATCCTTGATCATGTGCCAGAGCACGTCGACCCGGAAGCCGTCGACGCCGCGGGCGAGCCAGAACCGGAGCACGTCGTAGATCGCCGCCCGCACAGCCCTGTTGCGCCAGTTGAGGTCGGGCTGCTCGGCGAGGAAGGCGTGGTAGTAGTACTGGCCCGTGGCCGGATCGAGCGTCCAGGCGCTGCCGCCCGCCTGGCTGATCCAGTTGTTGGGCGGGCCGCCATCCGGCGCCGGATCGCGCCAGATGTACCAGCCCCTTCGCGGGTTTTCCCGGGCGGCGCGCGCCTCCAGGAACCAGGGATGCCGGTCCGAGGTATGGTTGGGCACGAGATCGAGGATCAGGCGGATCTTCTTTGCGTGCAGCGCCTCGACCAGGCGGTCGAAGTCCTGGAGTTCGCCGAACAGTGGATCGATGTCGACGTAGTTGGCGACGTCGTAGCCGAAGTCCGCCATCGGCGAGGGATAGATCGGCGAGATCCAGACCGCGTCGACCCCGAGCCAGCTCAGGTAGTCGACCCGCGCGAGGATGCCCTCGAGGTCGCCGACGCCATCGCCGTCGCTGTCCTGAAACGAGCGCGGATAGATCTCGTAAATGACCGCCTGCTGCCACCAGCGCGGCCCGGTCATTTTAGCTGCCCACGATTTCGGTCAGGTGCGGGCTTGTGAAGCCGAGCCGGCGCAAGCCGTTGCGGATCTCCGGGCAGCTCATGAACAGGCCCCAGAGCAGGCCGGTCCGGTAATTCTCGATCATCACGACGATCGGTCCCTGGTCGATCGCGAGATACGACTGGGCGTACCAGTCGTTCGCCTCGCTGAAAGCGTCGACGAAGCCGTATTCACCCCAGATCCGGTCGCCGAGCGCGTGATGGAAATGGCGGAGCGCGCGCATCGAAGCCTCGGGCGTATAAGGGAACGACGATAGTGCCGCCGTCGGCGCGATCACGCCGAGGTCGCGGTCGGGCGCGTGGCCATCATATCCCAGATGATCATCGCTCGAAGTCAGCCCCCAGCAGTCCGGACCGTAGCCCTTGAAGCGCTGTGGATTGCGCACGCAATGCTCGTAATTGATAAGAGTGTGATTGAGGTTCTGCTCCCAATAGTCAGCATAACGGTCCTTGAGGCCGCGCGGGTCCAGACCGAGGAACGAGTAGTGCGCGAAGAACAAGGGGCCGCCATAGTCAGGCCCGAGCGGCAATCGAATGCCGTAGAACTCGCGGCCGTTCTTGAAGTTGCGACCCTCCGCCCAGCCTCGATGATAGACGTCCGGGTCGATCGGATAGCGCGGTGCCGAGGCCGCCAGGACATAGGCGAGCAGGCATTCGTTCCAGCCGCGGATCTCGGCGTTGATGCTCCAGCCGTTGTTGGGGCTCCAGTGCCAAAAGAGGACGTTCGAGCGGTCCCGGGTGTGCCAGCTCCACTCGGCTTCTTCCCAAAGCCAGTTGATCCGGGCGCGCAGCTGGTTTTCCGGGTCGTCGTCCCGGTCGAAATACTGGCGCGCGCAGAGCAGGCCGGCGAGCAGAAAGGCGGTCTCGACGAGGTCGCCACCGTCGTCCTTACGGCTGAAGGGGATCGTCCGGCCGGTGTCGCCATGCAGGAAATGCGGCAGGATGCCGTGATAGCTGTCGGCCTTGAGCAGAAAGCGCACCATGGTCAGCAGGCGTTCGACCGCCTGGTCGCGGCCGATCCAGCCGCGCGCGACGGCGACGATGATCGCCATGACGCCGAAGCCCGAGCCGCCCGCGGTCACCACCTCCAGGCCGTATTCCGGGCGGAGGTTGCTGCGCTCGCGCGCGAGGCCGCAGGCGGGGTGGGCGAAGTCCCAGAAGTAGCGGACGGTCTGCCTTTGCACCCGATCGAGCAAGGCGTCGTCGTCGAGGTCGTTGTCCCGGTTCATGGTGCGGTCCACCCGGTCAGGAAGCGATGCCAACCGCCGCCGGTACCGGCGACGGCCGCGGATGGAGGCGGAGAGGGGCGCCGCCGGGCCGGCGGACGAGCTTCAGCCTCCGGGTGTAGAAATGGTCGCTGGCGGGCTCGCGGCCGAGGCTGATCACGGCGGTGCTGGCCAGCTCCTTTTCGAACAGGGAAAGCATGAGTTTTCGGCCCTTGGCGTCGAGCGAGCCCATGGCAGCGTCGAGCAGCACCCATCCTGGCCGGTGCAGGAGGACGCGGGCGAAGGCCAGGCGTTCCTGCTCGTCCAGCGGCAGATCCTTGTCCCACCGGTTCTCGCGATCGAGGTCCGCGACCAGGCGATCGAGGCCGACCCGCTCGAGCGCCGAGCGGACAGCGGCGTCGTCGAAATCGCCGGGTCGGCCCGGATAGGTCACGGCGGCGCGCAAGGTCCCGAGCGGAAGATAGGGCCGCTCCGGCATGAACATCACGCTCGGCCGCGGCGGCAACTGGACGGTGCCCGTGCCGCAGGGCCAAAGCCCCGCGATCGCCCGGAACAGCGTGCTCTTGCCGGCGCCAGCGTCGCCGGCGATCAGGACGTGCTCGCCGGGTGCCACCTCGATGCGCGGCTGGTCGAGCGTGGCCGAGCCGTCGCCGAGCGCGATGCTCAGATCCTCGAGGACGAGGTTGCCGTCTGCCTGCTCGGTGACCGCGATCCGGCCCCGGTCCTCGCCGAGCGTCTCGATCGCCAAAAGGGCGTCACGCAACGCCGCGACCCGCAGCAGCGTCGCGCGCCAGTCGGCGATCTGCGAGAAGTTGTCGACGAACCAGCGCAGCGACTGCTGCACCTGATTGAAGGCGCCGACCACCATCATCAAGCCGCCGAAGCTCAACTGCCCGTCGAAATAGCCGGGCGCCGCAACCAGGATCGGGACCACCAGCGCCAGCCAGCCGTAACCCGAGGTGACCCAGGTCAGCCGGGCGAGGCCGTAGACGAGCCGCCGCATGATGGCCACCACCCGCTCGATCTCGCCGCCCAGGATCCGGTGCTCGTCCGCCTCGCCGCCGTAGAGGGCGATGCCTTCGGCGTGCTCGTTGGTCCGGACCAGGGCGAAGCGGAGCTCGGCTTCGCGGGCGTAGCGCTCGGCGTTGAGCGGGATCAGCTGGCGACCGGCCCGCCAGGCGAGCCAGGAGCCTCCGGCTGCGTAGGTGAGCGCGCACCAGACCATGTAGCCCGGGATCGCGAAGCTGTGCCCGCCATACGCGAACACGACCTGCTCCGACAGCAGCCAGAGGACGCCGACGAAGCTGACCAGGAGCAGGGACGATTGCAGCAGACCGATGGCGAGCACCGTCGTGAGCTCGGTCAGGTGCATTGCGTCCTGGTGGATGCGCTGGTCGGGATTGACGCCGACCGGGCCGGCGAAGGAGAGCAGATGGGCGCGCTTGGGCGCCAGCCACTGGTCGATCAGCTCATAGGTCAGCCATTCCCGCAGCCTGACCTTGATCATCTCCTGCAGCCAGGTCTGGCCCACGACCAGGACCAGAAGGACGCCGACGATGACCGCGAACACCAGGAGCTGCCAGGCGAATGCCGGCATGTGCTTCTGCTCGAGCGCGTCGTAGAAGGCGCCCTGCCAGCGGTTGAGCCGGATCTGCGCCGCGGTGTTGACGCAGATGACGAGCACGATCCCGCCGGCGAGCAGACCGAGCTGGCGCCGGCAGCCCGAGCCGCCGAGCGCACGCGCGAGCGACATGAGCTGGGCGACGACGCCGTCACCCGCTCCGCCGGCCGGTCCTTGCGTCGGCTGTGGTTCTCCAGAGTCCCGCTGCATCGCTGGTTGGCGTCCCCCTGCGCGTTCGAATCGTCCGTCTGCCGGGCCTCGCCCGCTGCGGCTCCGCCGCCATCCTAGCATCTGGATCGCGCGATCGCTTGCGACCATCGAGCCGGTTGCCTCGGGGTGCTGGACGGTCCAGATCTGAGCCATGCAGCTGTCCGTCCTCGATCTCTCCTTCGTCACCACGGCCACGGGCGCCGCGGCGGCGATCCGCAACAGCCTCGATCTGGCGCGCCTCGCCGACCGGCTCGGCTACACCCGCTACTGGGTCGCCGAGCACCACAATCTGCCCTCGGTCGCGAGCGGCGCGCCCGAGATCATGATCGGCCAGATCGCGGCCACGACGACGCACATCCGGGTCGGCGCCGGCGGCGTGATGCTGCCCAACCACGCGCCCTTGATGGTCGCCGAGCGCTTCAAGGTGCTGGAGGCGCTCCATCCCGGCCGGATCGACCTCGGCATCGGCCGGGCGCCGGGCACCGATCGCCTGACCTCGCTGGCGCTCCGGCACCGCCAGGAGGTCCGCGCCGACGACGATTTTCTCGAACGCTTCCAGGAGCTTCTCTGCTGGAAGCTGCGGACCTTTCCCGAGGGCCATCCGTTCCAGCGCATCCACGTCATGCCCGAGGACGTCGAGGTGCCGCCGATCTGGCTGCTCGGCTCGAGCGACTACAGCGCCGAGCTCGCGGCCTCGGTCGGCATGGGCTTCGCCTTCGCCCACCATTTCGCCCACCATGACGCCGCCGATGCGATCGGCCGCTACCTCGCGGGCTTCCGGCCCTCGGTCTGGCTCGAGCGACCGCACGCCATCCTGGCGACCGCGGTGGTCTCCGCCGACACCGATGCCGAAGCGGAGCGCCTCGCTTCGACGCTCGATTTCAACTACGTGCGCCGGGCGCAGGGCGACTACCGGCCGCTGGTCAGCCCCGAGGAGGCGCAGGCTTACGCCTGGTCACCCGCCGAGGAGGCGGCCCGGGTCGCGAACCGGAGTCGCCTGTTCGTCGGCAGCCCGGCGGCCGTGAAGGAGCGCCTGACGGCGTTCGCCGCGGCGACCGGCGCCCACGAGCTCATGATCACCACGGCGATCTTCGAGCACGCCGCCCGCAAGCGCTCCTACGAGCTGCTCGCCGACGCCTTCGGCCTCCGCCCGCCCGACGCCGAACTTTGAGGCGATCGGCGCCCGGCTCGACGCGCATTGACCACTCATGACCAACTCTGGCGGGACCCGGTGGCGCCTCGCCCATCATCGTCGAACGGCCCGATCTCGCTCTCGAATCGAGCCGGCCGGCGATGTCCACCGCGTCCCCCGCTGATCGCTGATCCGATCACCGCTCCCAGGCCCCGCTGCTCACGGATCCGACCACCACCCCCAAGCCCCGCTGCTCACCGGTCCGACCACCGCTTCCGGTCCCCGCTGCTCACGGATCCGACCACCACTCCCAGGCCCCGCCGCTCTCTGATCCGGTCACCACTTTGAGGCCCTGCTGGTGGCGGATCCGGTCACCGCTCTCAGGCCTCGCTGCTCATTGATCCGATCGCCGCTCCCGAGCCCCGCTGATCACCGCTCCGGGCCTCCGCGGGGCCGGCGACCAACAGCTCCCGGCAAAGCTTTGGCCCAGTGAACCGGACCGCACGTCGCGCTGTTCGGCCGTGGCGGTATTCCTCCGGCGCTCACGATGCAGGGCATCGCAGCCCGCCTCGCCCCTGCGCGGCCCGCAAGAGTTGCGCCGCCGCGGCGGTCGCACCTCGGTCCGCAGCCTGCCAGAGACGTGGCTCGGGAGCTGCTCGCCGTGGCGTCAGCCGAGGTCGGCTGACGGCCGCCGGGCGCCGTCAAGGTCGGCCGTCGGCGCGCTCCTCGAGGCGGCCCCCGCCGGCCCGGCCCGGACGCTCCCGGTCAGGCGGCGACGACGTTGCGCTGGCCGGGCTTGGGCCCCGCGGGCGAAGCCGAAGCCTGGCTGCGCTGGCGATTGCGCACGCTCAGCTCGCCCGCGATCTCGCCGCCCCGCTCGAGCTCGAGCTCGCCATAGCTGATCTTGCCGACCACCCGGCCGCCCTTGTGCACGACCAGCCGGTTGCGCACCGACAGGTCGCCCTCGTAGATGCCGCTGATCTCGGCTTCCTCGACCTCGCAGCTGCCGATGAAATGTCCGGTCGGCTTGATCTCGAGCGCGCGCGTGGCGTTCATCGTGACCTCGACCTGGCCCTCGACGATCAGCCGCTCACAGGCGGTGATCTCGCCCTTGAGCTGGATGCCTTCGCCGACGATCAGGCGCTTGTCGGTCTCGCTGTCATCGACGGCGAAGCGGCCCTGCGCCGCCGGGCGGTCGGGTGCCCCGGCCGCGGCCCCGCTCATGGGCGCCGCCGCCGGCAGCGGCGGCCTGGTCGCGGACAGGCGGTCGGCGCCGGCGCTCGGCGGCTGATCGGCACGCGTGGGCTGCTTGAAGAGCATGGTCCGACACTCTCGCTGGAATTGACCCTCGGCCCGCGTACACCGCGGGCGTCGGCCTACATTCGGACGCGAGTGTTAAGAGATGGTTAACGGTCGGCGCCGCGGGCGACCATCGGCTGGCTGTGCGGCGCGGGCCCAACCTGCGGACCTGGGCCAGGATCAAGGTTCTCTCCGAGCTCGGCATGGCAGCCGGCATCGTCATGGCATCGTCATGGCGTCGGATGGTTTGAGCGGTTCCATGTTGTTCACGGCATCGCAGCCACGGCGCGGTCCACTCGATGGCTCGCACTCGCTGGCGCCATCGTCCCGGCTGTGACCTCAGGGCAGCCGCCGAACGACCGCTCCCTGCCGGCGCCCTTTGCTCGTCGCCAGACGGCGTGCGGGCGCCGCTCGACCGGAGCAGCCTGATCGACCGCCGGAGGCGCCGGTCGGGCTGCGGGCCAGGCCGACCGCCCGGCGTCCGCGGATCGCCGCGGGCAGCGGGCGCCGGTTCCCAGCCGAGCGCAAAGCATAGCCCTGGCGCGGCTTTTCAGGCGCCGCCAAACCGGTTAGCTTGGCCGCAATGGGGGCGCGTCCGCCATCAGGCTGGCGGATCGACGAGCGCTGGGCAAGACGCCGGAAAGGCCATGTACGACATCGACCCGAACCGGATCGACCTGGCCCGGGAGTTCAAGGCCAGGCCTTACGGCGAGCACAGTCCCGACCTGCAGTACCTGCTCAACCTGATGCGGAAGCCAGGCGCCGAGCCGTTCCACGCCCTGGTCATGAGCGCGGGCGGCGAGCGCTGGACCCTCGCGCTCATGCAACCAGGCGCCAAGGGCCCGCCGCAGCTGACCAACACCGTGTTCACCAGCCTCGAGGCGGCCGAGTGGCACGTGTTCAAGCTGCGCTGGCAGGCGCTCACCGGTCGGCAGCTGCCGATCGACTGAAACAATGCCCGAACCGCTGCGACCGCGTCCGAAAACGCCAATGATTTCAATGGATATTCTGTCCGCGGGCGCGATTGACTCACAAACGCTGAGCCGGGCACCGCGTCGCGGGTCCGCGACCCGACCCGGCTGGAGGAGCCGCCGACCATGACCGCGATTCTCGGCTATTGCGATCCGATCAGCATCGCGCCGGGCGAGCGGCTGCGGGCCATGGTCAGCTGCATCGGGGCGCCCCGCTACGACGCCGAGCTCGTGCGCCTGATCAACCCGCAGGCCGGGCCGCTCGCGACCCCCTTCCGGACCGAGCGGATCGAGCATCCGGCCAACCGCAGCTACCCCGGGCGCCGCCAGAGGGTCCCGATCGGCTCGTTCGGCGTCGTCGACGCCCACCCGCTGATCGCCGGGCTCGGGAGCTTCACCCTCCAGGCCTACGTCTGGCCGACCACGCCCGGGGGGCGCCGGCAGGCTTTGCTCGGGACCTGGTCGGAGAGCGAGCGGCGGGGCTTCGGGCTCGGCCTCGACGAGCAGGGCGCGCTCGAGCTCAGGCTCGGCGACGGCCAGGCGGTCGCGAGCGTGACCACGGCGGCGCCGCTCGAGGTCCGCCGCTGGTCCCTGGTCGCCGGCAGCTTCGATGCCGCGAGCGGCCGCCTCGTTGTCTGGCAGGCGCCGGTCGGCGATCGGACCTTTCAGGGTCAGGCGGCGGCGCGTGCCGAGGTGACCACCGCGGTCGGTCTCGAGGCCGGGCCCGGCCCCTTCCTGCTCGCGGCCTGGCACGCGGGCGAGGCGGCGGCGCCGACCGCCTACGGCCGGCTGGTGGCCGGCGGCCATTACAATGGCAAGCTCGACCGGCCGCGGCTCGCCAACCGGGCGCTCGAGCCGGCCGAGGTCTGGGCGCTCGCGGGTGATGGCGCGCTGCCCGCGGGGCTCGAGCGCGCCCTGGTCGCGCGCTGGGATTTCTCGCACCAGATTCCGACCGAGACCCTGGTCGACACATCGCCCAACCGGTTGCACGGCAGCGCGGTCAACCTGCCGGCGCGCGCCATGACCGGGCACAACTGGACCGGCGCGGTCATGGACTGGACCCGGGCGCCCGAGCAGTACGGCGCGATCCACTTTCACGACGACGACCTCGTGGATGCCAACTGGCAGCCCGACTTCGAGATCGAGCTGCCGGGAGATCTGCGCTCCGGCGTCTACGCCCTGCGGCTCGCCGCCAACGAGGCCGAGTTCTACGTGCCGTTCTTCGTCCGCCCGCCGCGCGCCCAAAGTCCCGCCCAGAGTCCCGCCCAGAGTCCCGCCCAGGGCCGCGGCAGGATCGCCTATCTCGCGGCGACCGCGACCTATCTCGCCTACATCAACAACCGCGGCCGCTTCGCCTCGCTCGCGACCGAGCTCTACCATGGCCGGTTGACCATCATGGACGCGGTCGACGGCCTGCTGCTGGAGTACCCCGAGGTCGGTCTCTCGACCTACGACCGCCACTCGGACGGCAGCGGCGTCTGCTACTCCTCGCGCCTGCGGCCGGCGACCAACGTCAAGCCGACCGGCCGGCATTGGAACTTCAACCTCGATC
The DNA here is from genome assembly GCA_963757395.1 of uncultured Alphaproteobacteria bacterium. Taxonomy (GTDB): domain Bacteria; phylum Pseudomonadota; class Alphaproteobacteria; order Geminicoccales; family Geminicoccaceae; genus DATAOG01. Next base: position 232,490 of record CAVWRK010000008.1, on the reverse strand, counting down.
TGTTCATCATCGACTGGCTGGAGCACCAGGGCGTCAGCTACGACGTGATCACCGAGGAGGACCTGCACGACGAGGGCCTGGATCTGCTGCGGCCTTACGCCGTGGTCCTGACCGGCAGCCATCCCGAGTACGATTCCGCCGCCATGCTGGACGGGCTCGAGGGCTATCTGCGCCAGGGCGGCCGGCTGATGTACATGGGCGGCAACGGCTTCTATTGGCGGATCGCGCATCACCCGACCCGGCGCGGGGTGATCGAGGTGCGCCGGGCCGAGGGCGGGGTGCGCGCCTGGGACGCCCTGCCCGGCGAATATTACCACAGCTTCACCGGCGAGTACGGCGGCCTCTGGCGCCGCCAGGGCCGGGCGCCGCAGCAGCTGGCCGGCGTCGGCTTCATCAGCCAGGGCTTCGACAAGTGCTCCTACTACCGGCGCACGCCGGCGAGCCACGATCCGCGGGTCGCCTTCATGTTCGAGGGCGTCGAGGACGAGCTGCTCGGCGATTTCGGCGTCCTCCAGGGGGGTGCCGCCGGGCTCGAGATCGACTGCACCGACCCGGCGCTCGGCACGCCGCCGCACGCGCTCGTGGTCGCCCGCTCGGAGAATCATTCCAACACCTACGAGCTGGTCGCCGAGGAGGTGCGGATCCCGCATGGCGCGACCGACGCGATCCAGAGTTCCGCGATCCACGCCGACCTCGTGTTCTTCGAGACCCCGCAAGGGGGTGCCGTGTTCTCGACCGGCTCGATCGCCTACGCCGGCAGCCTGTCCTGGAACCGCTTCGACAACAACCTCGCCAGGCTGACCACCAACGTGCTGCGACGCTTCGCCGACCCGACGCCCTTCGCCTTCGGGCAGAGCGGCGCCGGCTGAAGGTCCGGTCCGCCCGGATCACCCGCGCGCGGCAGCCGCGAGCCGCCGGTCGAGGCGCCGACGACCAGGAGATCGATGGCCGAGCGCCTGATCGAGCCGCCGACCCGCCAGCGAACGCGACCCGACGGTCCGCCCGCTTCGATGGAATAGACGAGCGACGCGGGCGTCAGCTTAGTGGTTGCGCACCGGGGATCGGATCGCGCGCATCGGGGAGGATTTCGATGAGCAGGCAGGACTTGGTGCGGACGTTCGTGATCGTGGCTGCGGCGCTCGTGCTCGGAGCGGCGGCGCCGGCCGGGGCGCAGGAGCAGAAGCCCTATCGGGTGCGGGGCAGCCTCGAGGCCGTGGCCGACCAGGCACTGACCGTCAAGACCCGCGAGGGCGAGACCCTCGATCTCGCGTTGAAGGACGACAGTCGGGTCCTGGTCGTGCGGCCGGCCAGCCTCGATCAGATCAAGACCGGCGACTACGTCGGCCTGACCTCGATCGATGCGGGCGGCAAGCGGGTCGCGATCGAGGCGCACATCTTCGCCGACGAGTTGCGCGGCAGTTCCGAGGGTCACGGCCCCTGGGACCTGATCAAGGACCCCAACACGATGACCAACGCGACCGTCGCCGAGGTCGAGGCGGTCGGCGATCAGCACGAGATCAAGGTCAGCTACCTGCAGGGCCAGGGCGACCAGAAGACCGAAGGCAGCCAGACCATCTTCGTGCCCGACGACCTGTCGGTGGTGCGCCTGGAGAAGGCGCCCGATCGCTCGGTCCTGGCCGCGGGCAAAGACGCCTTCATCGTCGTCCGGGACGAGGCCGACGGCAGCCACACGGTGCTCGCCGTGATCGTCGGCACGGACGGCGCCTCACCGCCGATGTGAGCCGCGCCCGAAGCCGCGATCCAGCATCCCCTGCTCGAAGGCGTCGCCGCGAGGGCGCCTTCGGATGGCAGGTCGGGGGCGCTCGAGATCCCCCTCGAGCGCTAATGGTTGCGCCCGCCAGCCTCGTCCCGCAGCTGCTCGACGCCGCCGGCGCCCTTCGGGAGCGTTGACCTCGGCGACGCTCCGCCCTCTTGAACGTGAACATGCCCGATCTGGTGGTCGGCGAGCGCGGACGCGCCGGCGTTGGGGATCTTGCGCCCAAGATCGAGACAGGCCCGAATCAGGCCGTCCTGCCGCGCCTCAGCGACCTCACTCGTTGATTTTCACCCAGAGATGCTCTTGCTACATCGTGATGGTTCGGCTGACGAGCGGCGAGGCCGGCCATTTCCGAATGGCTGCAGCGCGGCAGGCGCCATTGATCGGGGCGGCCCGGCGGCCAACCTTCTGTCGAGCTGAGAGACCAGAGAGAGTGTCGAAGGACCGTCATGGCCGTTGAAGCCGCCGAGCTGAGCCAGCCGGCGCCGCTCGACCACGCGGCCATACGCTCGATCGTGATCGGCATCCTGCTGGCGATGCTGCTGGCGGCTCTCGACCAGACGATCGTCGCGACCGCGCTGCCGACGATCGGCCGCGACCTCGGCGATCCCGAGCACCTGCCCTGGGTGGTGACCAGCTATCTCCTGACCTCGACCGCGGTCACCCCGCTCTACGGCAAGCTCAGCGACATCCACGGCCGCCGGCTGATCCTTCTGATCGGCATCGGCACCTTCATCGCGGGCTCGCTCGCCTGCGCGCTCGCCCCCTCGATGACGGTCCTGATCGTGGCGCGGGCGTTCCAGGGGCTGGGCGGCGGCGGCCTGATCTCGCTCGCCCAGACGATCGTCGCCGACGTGGTGGCACCCAAGGAGCGCGGCCGCTATCAGGGCTACATCGCCGGCGTGTTCGTAACCTCGAGCGTCGCGGGACCGGTGCTCGGCGGCTTCTTCGCCGAGCATCTGCACTGGTCGATGATCTTCTGGATCAACCTGCCGCTCGGCCTGGTCGCGTTCCTGATGACCAACCGGGTGCTGCGCCGGCTGCCGCGCCACGAGCGCCCCCATCGCCTGGATCTTTTGGGCGCCTGCCTGATGGTGCTGGCGACCACCATGCTGCTGCTGGCGCTCAGCTGGGGCGGCCAGCGTTATCCCTGGGGCTCGGCGCCGGTCGTCCTGCTGATCCTCGGCTCGGCGGCGATGTGGCTCTTGTTCGTGCTGCGGCTGTGGACCGCGATGGAGCCGCTGCTGCCGCTCCCGGTGATCCTCAATCCGGTGGTCGCCGCCGGCACCGCGACCGCCTGCTGGGCGATGGGCGTGTTCATCGGCCTGTCGATCTATGTGCCGATCTATCTGCAGTCGGTCGTGCGGCTGTCGGCCAGCGCCTCGGGCCTGGCGATGATCGCGCTGATGGGCGGCACCGTCACCGGCGCCACGGTCTCGGGGCGGGTGATGATGCACGTCCGCCACTACCGGCGCCTGCCGGTCGCGGGGCTGGCGGTCGCGACGCTTGCCGTCCTCGCTCTGGCGCTGCGCCCTGCGGGGCTGCCGTTGAGCCTGCTCGAGGTGCTGCTCGCCGCGATCGGGCTTGGGGTCGGGTCGGTCCTGCCGGTCACGACCGTGGCGATTTAGAATGCGGTCGAGCTGCACCAGCTCGGCACCGCGACCGCGAGCATGAACTTCTTCCGCTCGCTCGGCGGCGCCATCCTGGTCGCTGGGTTCGGCGCCATCCTGCTCGGCGGCATCGGCGTGGACGGGCTCACGGCGCTGCGCGCCGGCTCGGCCGCCGCCCCGCCGGGCCTGGCTGGTGCCTTCGGCTGGGTGTTCGCGGCCTCGGCGGTCGGGCTCGTGGCCGCGCTCGGCTGCCTGTTGACGATGGCCGAGCACCCCTTGCGTGGCCGCAACCCGAGGCCGGGGCCGGGCCGCTCCTGACCTCCGCCCTGGCGGGACGATCGCGGCGGGTCAGCTGCCCGAACGCGACCGGTCGGTCCAGGTGACGCCGATCGCCGCGGCCATGACACAGCTGACCGCGAGCAGCGTGCCCACGCCGACCGGCTGCGCCAGCAGGACCGCGCCGACCAGGACCGCGACCGCCGGCTCGAGCGTGACCAGCACGCCATAGGTCCGCGCCGACAGGCGTTGCAACGCTGCGAACTCGAGCGCGAAGGGCAGCGTGGTCGACAGCACGGCCACCGCGAGCGCGCCCGCGAGCAGCAGCGGGTCGAGCAAAGCGGCGCGGGCACCGGCGATCCCGAACGGCATCAGCAGGATCGCGCCCACGACCATCGCGAGCGCCAGGCCGCTGGCGCCCGGCAACGCCTGGCCGACCCGACGGCTCAGCAGGATGAAGCACGCCCAGCCGACCCCGGCGATCGCCGCCAGCAGCGCCCCGAGCGGATCGAGCGCGTCGCCGAGATGGGGGGCGAGCGCGCAGACGCCGGCCAGGGCGAGGCCGATCCAGAGGAAATCCAGCGCCCGTCGGGAGGTCAGAACGGCGAGCCCGAGCGGGCCCAGGAACTCGATGGTCACCGCGGTACCGAGCGGGATGCGGGCGATCGCCTCATAGAAGCAGAGGTTCATCGCGCCGAGCACGCCGCCGAACTGCAACAGCAGCCAGCCGTGCGCGAGGATGCGGCGATCGAGCGCGGGCCGCGCGCCGAGCGCCAGGAGCAGCGCCGACAGGCCGACCCGCAAAAAGACCGTGCCGGCCGGCCCGAGCGTCGGGAACAGGTGGACCGCAAGCGCGGCCCCGATCTGGATCGAGACGATCGAGAGCAGCACGAGCCCGGGCGGCGGCGCCGCGCCGACGGCGCGCGCCACGGCGCCGCGGACTTCCCGGGTGCCCGGCAGGCCTGGCAGATCGAGCGGGGTGACGTGCAAGCGGGCTTGGCCGTCACGCCTTGGGCCGCTGCGCCCGGCGCCGCCGGGCCACGGGCGCCAAGGCGTGGTTGACCGCCTGAAGGTCGAGATGTTCCGGGTCGAAGGCGCCGCCGACCCACTCGGTCAGCTGGGCGTGCTCCTCGTCCGTCGGGTCGGCGAGCACCTCGAGCAGCCGCAGATAACCATACGGGCCGCCACAGTCCTCGGGCGGGCAGGCACGCTTGCCGCCGATCAACGAGGGGTACTGCCGGTCCGGATCGAGCGACTGGACCTTCTCGATCACGATCTGGTGGTCCCAGCCGTCGCCGAAGTCGTAAAGGTAGCGGAAGCGCGTCACGCCCCGATCGACGAGGCTCGCGAGCTTGACGCTGGTCTCGCTGTAGGCACGGTCCGCGCCGGGTGAATCGTCGGCGTCGTAGGGGTCGCCGTAGCGCCGATCGCCGACTTCGAACTCGTGCAGATGCCCGTCCTCCCAGCCCATCGCCAGCTGGATGACCTGGTGCAGCTTGCCGAGGCTCGAATTGTCGGCCACCCGGGCCCGGCGCCAGATCGGCGGTCGGATGTCGCGCAGCGTGATCTTGAGAATGAGCTCCTTTGGCATGGCGGGCTCGTTCCGTGTCGTGGTGCCTCGGCCCCACCATCGCCGCAACCACGACCGCGATGCAATCCGGGTTTGGACGAAATGACCCGGTGATCCGCCCGTTGACCAACGTATGATGGTCGCGTGGTCGGCATCCGGAGACATCTCGGGGGTCCTGCGCTGATGGCGGGCCGGCGCCGCCTGTGGCTGGGGCTCACCTGCCTGCTGGCGCTCGCTGGCTGCGATGAGCCGCAGGACGGCCGCGTCACGCTCGAGTTCTGGGCGATGGGGCGCGAGGGCGAACTCGTGCAGGAGCTGACCCGCGAGTTCGAGCGCCAGAACCCGGACATCCAGGTGCGGGTGCAGCAGGTTCCCTGGAGTGCCGCCCACGAGAAGCTGCTGACCGCCTACGCCGGCGACGCGATGCCGGACGTCTTCCAGCTCGGCACCACCTGGGTCCCGGAGTTCGTGGCGCTCGATGCGATCAGCCCGCTCGACGACCGGATCGCGGCCTCACCAGGGACCGCGCGGGCGGATTTCTTTGCCGGCATCGTCGACCCGAACGTCATCGATGGCCGCCTCTGGGGCCTGCCCTGGTACGTCGACACGCGCCTTCTGTTCTATCGGAAGGACATTCTGGCGCGCGCCGGCTATTCGGAGGCGCCGCGGACCTGGGCCGAGTGGCGGGCGGCCATGGCGGGCGTCAAGCGGCTGGTCGGCCCGGATGCCGATGCGATCGTCCTGCCGAGCAACGAGTGGGCGCCGGTCGTCATCCTGGCGCTCGAGCAGGATGCGGAGCTGTTGACCGGCGATGCCGAGTGCGGCCATTTCGAGGGCCCGGGGTTTCGCAAGGCGCTCGCCTTCTATCTCTCGATGTTCAAGGACGGCTTCGCCTCGGCCAGGACCAGCGCCGAGATCGCGAACCTGTACCAGGAGTTCGCGAACGGTCGCTTCAGCATGTACATCAGCGGCCCCTGGAACCTCGGCGAGTTCGCGAGCCGGTTGCCGGCAGCGCTCCAGGATGCCTGGGCGACCGCGCCGATGCCGGCACCCGACGGCCGCTGGCCCGGAGTTTCGCTCGCGGGCGGGGCGAGCCTCGCGATCCATCGGACATCGAAGCACCAGGACGCGGCCTGGAAGCTGATCGAGTTCCTCGCGGGCACGGCTCGGCAGGTTCGCTTCTATCGGCTGAGCGGTGATCTCCCGGCCCGGACCGCTGCCTGGCAAGACCCGGCGCTCGCCGAAGATCCGCGCGCGCGCGCCTTCTTCGAGCAGCTGCAGCGGGTGCGCGCGCCGCCCAAGATCCCGGAGTGGGAGCGGATCTCGGCCGCGATCACGCGCCGGCTCGAGCAGCTGGTGCGGGGCGATGCGACGATCGATGCGGCGCTCGAAGCGCTCGATGCCGAGGTCGACCAGATCCTCGAGAAGCGGCGCTGGCTGCTCCACCGGCAGGCGGACGGGGCGACCGCGAGCGCCAGCGAAGCCTGCGAGCGGGTGCGGACCGCGGCATGGTGAGGGCCGGCTTCTGGTTCGCGCTGCCGGCGCTTGCCCTGATCGCGGTGTTCTTCGTGCTCCCGGTTTTGGCCGGGCTCGCGCTCAGCCTCACCGACTTCGACATCTACGCGCTCGGCCATCTCGAGTACCTGCGCCTCGTCGGCCTGCGCAACTACGGCCGGCTGCTCGAGGACCCGCTGTTCTGGCGGGCGCTCCTCAACACCTTCTATTTCGTGCTGGTCGGCGGCCCGCTCTCGGTGCTGGTCTCGCTCGGCGCGGCGCTGTTGGTCAATGCCCGGCTGGTCCGCTTCAAGGCCCTGTTCCGGGTCGTCTACTTCCTGCCGGTGATGACCGCCCTGGTCGCGGTCGCGGTGGTCTGGCGTTATCTCTATCACCCCCGCTACGGGCTGTTGAACTATGCGCTGGGGCTGCTCGGGATCGCGCCGATCGACTGGCTGGGCGACCCGTGGCTGGCGATGCCGGCGCTGATCCTGATGGCGGTCTGGAAGAACTTCGGCTACAACATGATCATCTTCATCGCCGGCCTGCAGAGCATCCCGCTGCAGCTCTACGATTCCGCCCGCATGGACGGCGCCGGCCGCCTCCAGCAGCTTCGCTACGTCACGCTGCCGATGCTGGCGCCGACCTTCCTGTTCGTCGGCCTCTTGACGATGATCGGCTCGTTCCAGCTGTTCGCCGAGCCCTACGTGATGACCCAGGGCGGGCCCGCGGACAGCACGCTGAGCGTCGTCCTCTTGATGTACGAGCAGGGCTTTCGCTGGTGGAATTTGGGCTATGCCGCGGCGATCGCGGTCCTGTTGTTCGTGATCATGCTGATCGGCACGATCCTGCAGCTCCGCCTGCGGAGGGGCCTGTGATCGGCCGTGAGCTCGAGCGCGTCGCGATCTATGCGCTGCTGGTGATCGGCCTCGTGCTGACGCTCGCCCCCCTGCTCTGGATGCTTTCGGCATCCTTGATGCCGGCCGGCGAGGCCAGCGTCTATCCGCCCCGCCTGTGGCCCAGCCGGGTCACGTTCGAGCACTACACCGCCTTGTTCTCGCGCCTGCATCTCGCCCGCTATTTCCTGAACAGCCTCTTGATCGCGAGCGCGATCACCGGCATCTCGCTCTTGGTCAACTCGATGGCCGGCTACGCCTTCGCCAAGCTCGCCTTCAAGGGCTCCGATCGCATCTTCAAGATGCTGCTGAGCGCGCTCGTGATCCCGGCCCAGGTCGCGATGCTGCCCTTGTTCCTGATGCTCAAGCAGCTCGGCCTGATCAACAGCTGGTGGGGCGTGATCGTGCCGGGGATGGCCAGCATCTTCGGCATCTTCCTGATCCGCCAGTACGCGCTCTCGATCCCCGACAGCCTGCTCGAGGCCGCCCGCATCGATGGCGCCGGCGAGTTCAAGATCTACCGGCTGGTGGTCCTGCCGATCTGCCGGCCGATCCTGGTGACGCTCGCGATCTTCACCTTCATGGGCGCCTGGAACGATTTCATGTGGCCGCTGATCGTGCTGACCGACGAGCGGATGTACACACTGCCCGTGGCGCTCGCCAACCTGCTCGGCGAGCACGTCCAGGACACCGAGCTGATGATGGCGGGCTCGGTGCTGACCATCCTGCCGGTCATGCTGCTCTTCATCCTGGTCCAGCGCGCCTACATCGAGGGCATCACCGCTGGCGGCGTTAAGGATTGATTAACCCAACCTCTGGTATGGGACGCAGGCGCTATCCCGAAGGGCGTGCAGAAATGCCACAGTGCGTGGCTCTTTGTCCCGTGCTGGTTGATGATTTCTTTACTCAAAGCAGCAGCTTGTTACTCTAGCCTACGGAAATTCGAGGCGATCGGATCGAGGCGTCGGCGTGCAAGCATCGTGCCGCGGACTGTTTCGCCGCCGACACAGTAGGTGTGGAATTGGAGCCGCCAAGTGATGCTGGATGAGCCGTCTCGAGATCGTCACCGTTCGCGCCGGATGACTGCCACTGCGGGGTGGGCGTTCGCGCTTCTGGTGGCGCTCGCGATCCTGGCGCCCACGGCGCGGGCAGCGTTGCTCGACGACTTCGAGAACCTCAGCGACTGGTCGACGAGCGCCTCGGAGGGCGTGAGCGTCGAGCTCGCCCAGGACGACGGCTATCGCGGCATGGCGATGCGCCTCGACTTCGATTTCAAGGGCAACGCCGGCTACGTGATCGCTCGCAAGAAGATCGCGCTGCCCTTGCCCGATGACTATGCCTTTTCCTTTTACATCCGGGGCGATGCGCCCGAGAACAATCTCGAGCTCAAGCTCATCGATGCCTCCGGGCAGAACGTGTGGTGGTCCTCGCAGCGCCATTTCGAGTTCTCCTCGCAGTGGCGCAAGCTGACGATCAAGAAGCGCCACATCGAGTTCGCCTGGGGCCCCGACCAGAGCGAGCTGAAGGAGGTCGCGACCCTCGAGATTGCGATCGCGGCCGGCCGCGGCGGTGCGGGCTCGGTCTGGATCGACCAGCTCAGCTTCGCCGAGCGCGATCTCGGACCGTACGATCTGACGCCGGATCTCAAGGCCTCGACCAGTGCTGATGGCAGCCGCACCGAAGCCGTCCTCGACGGCGACCCGGCCACCGTCTGGCACAGCGGCACCGTTGCCGAAGAGCAGTGGCTCCAGTTCGATTTCAAGAAGCCGCGCGAGTATGGCGGTCTGGTGATCGACTGGGACGATCAGGACTTCGCCAGGACCTACGACGTCCAGGTCTCCGACAACGAGCAGGACTGGCAGGACGCGTTTCACGTCGAGGCCGGCAACGGCGGCCGCGACTACATCTATCTGCCCGAGACCGAGTCCCGCTATCTGCGTCTCGATCTGAAGCAGAGCAGCCGGACCACCGGCTATGGAATCAAGAGCATCGACGTCAAGCCCTATCAGTTCGGCACGTCGCCGAACCATTTCTTCGGCGCGATCGCCCGGGACGCGCCGCGGGGCACCTATCCCCGATACTACTCCGACGAGCAGAGCTATTGGACGGTGATCGGGGTGCCGGGTGACCACCAGAGGGCTCTGATCGACGAGGCGGGCATGGTCGAGGCCGGTGAGGGCTGGGGCTCGATCGAGCCCTTCCTCTACCTGAACGACCAGCTGGTCACCTGGAACGACGTCGAGCCGGCCCAGGAGCTCGAGGACGGCTATCTGCCGATGCCGAGCGTGACCTGGACCCGGTCCGGGGCGCGGCTCAAGGTCACGGCCTTCGCGGCCGGCGAGCCGGACCACTCCTCGCTCTGGCTGCGCTACCGGGTCACCAACGATTTGCCCGAGCCGGTGAAGGGCCGCCTGTTCCTGGCGTTGCGGCCGTTCCGGGTCAACCCGCCCTGGCAGGAGCTGGGCGCGGGCGGGGGCGCGATCCACGTCCAGCAGCTGGCCTACGCCGACCGGGCGGTGGTGATCGACCAGGACAAGCGGGTGGTCGCGCTCAGCCGCCCCGAGGGTTTCGGCGCGGCGCGCTTCGAGGACGGCAGCATCACCGATTACCTGCGGGCCGGCGCGCTGCCCGACCAGGCCTCCGTGTTCGACAAGTTCGGCTACGCCTCGGGCGCGCTCGAGTTCGATCTCGATCTCGCGGCCGGACAGCAGAGGGACGTCTTCCTGGTCGTGCCCTTGTTCAAGGAGAGCCAGCCGGTGCCGGCCGGGGCGACCGACGAGGATGCCGCCCGGTTGTGGACCGAGGCGTTCGATGCGACCGTCAAGGACTGGCACCGGGCGCTCGATCGGGTGTCGATCGACCTTCCGGGCAACGACCGCAAGATCGTCGAGGCGCTCAAGACCACGCTCGCCTACATCCTGATCAACGCCGACGGCGCGGCGCTCCAGCCGGGGCCACGCGCCTACAAGCGCACCTGGATCCGCGACGGCGCGCTGATCTCGGCGGCGCTCCTGCGCATGGCCCATCCCGAGCAGGTGCGCCAGTTCATCGAATGGTTCGCGCCCTACCAGTTCAAGGACGGCGCCATCCCCTGCTGCGTCGACGCGCGCGGCGCCGACCGGGCGGTCGAGCACGACAGCCACGGCGAATGGCTCTATCTGCTCTCCGAATACTACCGCTTCTCGCACGATGTCGGCCTGCTCACCGAGATGTGGCCGAGTGTCCTCGGCGCGGTCACCTACATCGACAGTCTGCGGCAGGAACGGCGCACCGAGGAGTACCAGCAGCCGAGCAAGCTGATGTACTACGGTCTGGTGCCGAAATCGATCAGCCACGAGGGCTACATCCAGAACCCGGTGCACTCCTATTGGGACGGCCTGTTCGTGCTGCTCGGGCTGAAGGACGCGGCGCGGATGGCGACCGTCCTCGGCGAGGACGCCCATGCCGCCGCGTTTGCGCGCATGCGCGACGAGTTCCGCGCCGACCTCTACGCGTCGATCACGCTCAGCATGCAGCGGCACGGCATCGCCTACATCCCGGGCGCCGCCGAGCTCGGAGATTTCGACTTCACCTCGACCGCGATCGCCGCCGATCCGGTCGGCGAGCTCCGCAACCTGCCGGAGCCGGCGTTCCGGGAGACGTTCGAGGAGTACTATCGCTACTTCACCGCACGCAAGAACGACCGGACCAACGATCCCCAGTTCGAGCGCTACACGCCCTACGAGTTCCGGATCGTCGGGCCGATGATCCGGATGGGCCTGAAGGACCAGGCGCACGAGGTCCTGCAGTACCTGCTCGGCGGACTGCGGCCGGCCGGCTGGAACGGTTGGGCCGAGGTGGTCTGGCGCGAGCCGCGGATGCCGAAGTTCATCGGCGACCTGCCGCACAGCTGGGTCGGTGCCGAGTTCATCCGCTCGGTCAGGACCATGTTCGCCTATGAGCGCGAGGGCGATCAGGCTCTGGTCGTGGGCGCCGGACTGTTGCCGGACTGGGTCCTGAGCGATGCCGGCGTCAGCGTCCGGCGCCTGCCGACCTACTACGGGACGCTGAACTATTCGGTCGGGCCGCACGGCGATCATGAGCTGGCGGTCGCGATGACCGGCGACATCGCCCTGCCGCCCGGCGGGATCGTGCTGCCTTCACCGCTCGATCAGGCCTTGATCGGGGTCACCATCAACGGCCAGGAGAGCGCGAGCTTCACCGAACGCGAGGCCGTGGTCGATCAGTTCCCGGCGACCGTGGTGCTGCGCTACGGCGGTCCGCCGCTCTCGACCGGCGAGCGCCTGAAGGACACCGCACGCGATCTGGACGAGATTTCGACCAAGCCGAAGGACCAGCACAGCTAGCACGGCCCACGCATGACGAGCCCCTCCGACCCGGACCGCCCGATCCAGGCCCTGGACCGATCACATCTGTTCGAGCGCCGGCCGCGCGTGCAGCGGCTCGGCAACGGCCGCTACACGGTTCTGATCACCGGCGCCGGCGGTGGCCATTCCGAATGCGACGGTATCGCGCTCACCCGCTGGCGGGCCGACCCGGTCGAGGACGGCGACGGCTTCTTCGTCTATCTGCGCGATCTCGACGCCGGCCGCTTCTGGTCGATCGGCTATCAGCCGACCGGCGGCGACCCCGAGCACTACGCGGTCCGCCTGGCGCCAGAGCGGGCGGAGATCGAGCGCCGGGACGAGGGCGTCGAGGCGACCTTGACGGTCGTGGTCGCGCCGGACGAGCCGATCGAGATCCGTCATTGCCGCCTCGAGAACCGGTCGTCCCGGCCGCGCCGGATCGAGCTCACGAGCTACCTCGAGGCGGTGCTGCAGACGGCCGCGGCCGACGCTGCCCATCCGGCCTTCTCCAAGCTGTTCGTGCAGACCGAAGCCGTGCCGGAGCAACGGGCCCTGCTCGCGACCCGACGTCCACGCGGTGCCGACGAACGCCGGTTCTGGATGGTGCACTGGCTGATCGGCGACCTGGCGCCGGCGGCCACCCTCTCCTACGAGACCGATCGGCAGCGCTTCATCGGCCGCGGCCGCTCGCTGGCGGCGCCCGCAGCGCTCGCAACCGGCACGCCGCTCTCCGGCACGGCCGGCAACGTCCTCGATCCGATCATGAGCCTGCGTACGGTCGTCGAGCTGCCGCCCGGGAGACAACGGACGCTCGCCTTCGGGCTCGGCTTCGCCGCCACGCGTGCGGATGCGCTGGCACTCGCCGCGCGCCATGCCGCGCTCGCCGATCTGACCGGTATCGTCGGCGAGGCACCTGCGGCGGTCTCGTCACCGCCCCAAGCTTCGTCGCCGCGCCTTGCCGCTCCGCTCTGCCGGCCGGTGAGCCTGGCCGAGCCCTGGACCACGCCCGCCGCCGAGGAGCTGGTCTTCGAAAACGGCTTCGGCGGCTTTGCGGCCGGCGGCCGCGAATATGTCCTGCACGTCACGCCGGCGCGCCGCCCGCCGCTGCCCTGGACCCACGTGATCGCCAACGAGAGCTTCGGCTTCATCACCTCCGAGAGCGGCGCCGGCACGACCTGGTCGCGCAACAGCCGGGAGAACCGGCTGACGCCCTGGTCCAACGATCCGGTCAGCGACCCGCACGGCGAGGCGCTCTATCTGCGCGACGAGGAGTCTCTGGACTTCTGGTCGCCGACCCCGGGGCCGGTCCCGGCACCGGCCGTCTGCACGGTCCGCTACGGCTTCGGCTACAGCCGGTTCCTACAGACCAGCGCCGGGCTCGAGCAGGAGGTCTGCCAGTTCGTGCCGCGCCGGGACCCGCTCAAGGTGACCCGCATCCGGCTGACCAACCGGGCCGATCGAGGGCGGCGGCTCAGCATCTTCGCTTATGCGCGCCTGGTCCTGGGCGGGCTGCCATCCGAGACCGCCGCCCTGGTCGAGACCACGCTCGACGCCGAGACCGGCGCGCTGCTGGCCCGCAACCCGAAGCGCGGCGAGTTTTCCCAGGGCGTGGCGTTCGCGGCGGCGGTCGCGCCGGCTGGCGCCACGCAGCACCATACCGGCGATCGCACCGCCTTCATCGGCCGCAACGGCAGCCCGGCGAAGCCGGCGGCGCTGATCGGCGCCGCCAGCCTCGACGGCCGGACGGGGAACGATCTCGACCCCTGCTTTGCGCTCCAGGTCGGGCTCGAGCTCGGGCCCGGCGAGACCGTGGATCTCGCTTTCCTGCTCGGCGAGGGTGCCGATGCCGACGCCGCGCGCGCCCTGGTCCGGCAGTATGCTTCGGTGACTGCGATCGACCGGGCGCTGGATGAGATCTCGGCCTTCTGGCGCGATCTGGTCTCGGCGGTCGAGATCCGGACCCCGGTTGCCGCCCTCGACCTGATGGCCAACGGCTGGCTGGTCTATCAGACCCTTTGTTGCCGGCTGTTCGCGCGCTCGGCGTTCTATCAGTCCGGCGGCGCCTTCGGCTTTCGTGATCAGCTCCAGGATGCGGCGGCGCTCGTCCATGTCCGACCCGAGCTCACTCGGGCGCAGATCCTGCTGCACGCGGGGCATCAGTTCGTCGAGGGCGACGTGCTGCATTGGTGGCATCCGCCCGCGGATCGGGGCGTCCGCACGCGTTTCTCGGACGATCTGCTCTGGCTGCCCTTGGTGGTCGCCCACTACGTCGCGAGCACGGGCGATCGGGCCGTCCTGGACGAGGCGGCGCCCTTCCTTTGCGCCCGCGCGCTCGCGGACGGCGAGGACGAGGCGTATCTGTTGCCGGCGGACTTGGGTGAGCGGGCGAGCGTGTATGAGCACTGCTGCCGGGCGCTCGACCGCTCGCTGACCGTGGGCGCCCACGGCCTGCCGCTGATGGGCACCGGCGACTGGAACGACGGCATGAACCGGGTCGGGCGGCTCGGCCGTGGCGAGAGCGTCTGGCTCGGGTTTTTTCTCCACGCCATCCTCGGCCGCTTTGTTCCGCTCTGCCGGGCGCGCGCCGATCTGGCACGCGTGGAACGCTATGACGGCTATCGCGCACGCCTCGGCGTCGCTCTGAACGACACCGGCTGGGACGGCGCCTGGTATCGGCGCGCCTACTACGACGACGGCACGCCGCTCGGCTCGGCGGCGAGCGAGGAGTGCCGGATCGACACGATCGCCCAGGCCTGGGCGGTGATCTCGGGGGTGGCGCCGCCCGAGCGGGTCGAGCAGTGCCTGGATGCGCTCGAGGCCCTGCTGATCTCCGACCGGGACCGGCTGATCCGCCTGCTCACCCCACCCTTCGATCGGACCGCCCACGACCCCGGCTACATCAAGGGCTACGTGCCCGGGGTGCGCGAGAACGGCGGCCAATACACCCATGGGGCGCTCTGGGCGGTGCAGGCGCTGGCCCTGGCCGGGCGCACGACGCGCGCCGCGGCGCTGCTCGAGATGCTCTCGCCCGCGAGCCACGCGCGCACGCCCGAGGAGGTCGCGACCTACCAGGTCGAGCCCTACGTGATCGCGGCCGACGTCTATGGCGCGCCGCCGCACGTCGGCCGCGGCGGCTGGACCTGGTATACCGGCTCCGCGGGCTGGATGTTCCGCCTGATCCTCGAGACGCTGCTCGGCTTTCGGCTGGCGGACGGCGAGACCATCATCCTTGAGCCGCGCCTGCCCGCGAGCTGGCGGCAGTGCGAGCTGCGCTGGCGCCAGCCGGGCAGCGCAGAAACCTACCTGATCGCCATGACCAACCGGAGCGGCCGCGGCGGCAACGTGATCGGCGCGACCCTGGACGGCGCTCCCGTCGAGTTGCAAGACGGTGCTGCGCGGGTGCCGATCGCCGGCGACGGCGCCGACCATCGGGTCGAGCTCGAGCTCGGCTGAGGCTCAGTCGAAAAAGCGCTCGTCGGCCAGGATCGGCAGGGCTTTCACCGCGATCGGATCGGCCGCGAAAGCGCGCTGGACGACGTGATCGGCGAGGCGATTGACGATCGCGACGAACAACATGCCCTGATCGAGGGTCAGGTAGCGCAGCGCGACCCGGCCGCTCTTCGGGTCGACCGCATCGTAGAAGCCGTACGCGCCCCAGATGCCGGGGTAGCGCTCGGCGAGCGCGCGCAGGTTCTGGATCGCCGGCCCGGGGGTCACCGCCAACGCCAGGGCCGAAGCATAGGGTGCGACGACGCCGTCGGGGTAGCCGAGCACGCCGAGATAGCGGACGCCGAACTCGCCGTAGCCGTCGCCGGCGGCGGTGGCGCTGGGCGACATGCCCCAGACCGGATAGCCGAGCTCCTCGAGCGCGTGCTGGCGCTGCAGGGTGGCATGGACGAAGTCGTTGCGACCGAGGCTCTCGGGCGCAAAGCTGGTCTCGTCGACCACCAGCGTCGGCATCAGCGCCTCAAACATGCTGCCGCCCCAGGAGGGCAGGTAGCGGTAAGGCCCGCGCTCGTACCAGCCGCCGATGACCGTCTGCCCCCGGATCTGCTTGGCTTGCCGCGACTTGGGCGGCTGCGTCTGCCAGCTCTCCTCGGGCGGCAAGGTCCGTTGCAGCCGGAACCAGTGCGCCTCGGGCACGTCGCCCTTGCCGATCGCGATCAGGCTCAGCACGCGCGCTTCGGTGTAGAGCAGGCCGTAGTGATACTGGGATGGGCAGTCGAGGTTGGCGTAGTAGCCGTGGCTCATCAGGCCCTCGGCCTGGTCGTACAGCCAGCCGTAGTCGCCGTCCTGGATCAGCCGGCTGGCGGGCTCGGCGAGCTCGGCGAAGGTCTGGCGCACGACCATGAGACCGGCGGTCAGCCAGCTGGAATTGACCGAGGAGACGAAGTTGCTGCTGCGCTCGAGGGTCGTCGTGTCATAGTAGTTGTAGAAGAAGCCGTGCAGCCGCTCGAGCCCGGCAAGGGTCGCGAGCGCGTGGTCGATCAGATCGATCGCCTCCGGCCGGCCGATCAGGCCGAGCTTCTCGGCGCCGGCCACCGCCATCAGCCAGATCCCGACCGTGCTCGGGCTGGTGTAGTCGCCGACCTGGGCCTGGGCCGGCTCGACCCCACCGCCGGCGAAGGTCACGTGATCGACCGGCAGGCCGTGCTCGCGATCGGTCAACGCGGTGAGGCCCTGCCAGGTGGCGCGCGCGACCTGCAGCAAAAAGGCGGTATCGTCGGCGAGCCGCGGTGGCGGTACGCTCAAGGCGGTGGGCCAGCCACGCAGGCGGCCGGCGATCCCGGCGCGCGCCGCCGCCTTGCCGCCGTGCGCCTGCTCCCAGGCATCCTTGCCTGGCGTCGGTACCGGGTCGGCCGCCGATGGCCCAGGCCGTCCGGTCCGGATCAGGGCGAGATCGTCGAGGTAGATCGCGCCGGCCAGGGCCTCGGTCTGCCTCGAATTGACCGCCAGGACGAGCTCGTCGAGCCCGGTCCAGGCGCCGAGCCCGGTCATCCGGTTGAGCGGCACCCGGACGTCGCGCCAGTGATCGCTGATGCCCTCCACCAGCGAGCTGCCGCTCTCGATCATGTCCGGGTGGTCGGGGCGCGGCCGCTGAAAGCCGACCTCGAGCGCGCGCGCGAAGCCGACGCTCGGATCGCCCCGGACCCGGAGCTCGAGATGGTCGTAGGCGCTGGCGTCCAGGCCATCGAGCTTGATCCGGAGGCCGGCCCGGGCGCGCCGGCCGGGCTCGAGCCGGTAGGACAAGCGGAGCACGCGGGCCTGATCGTCGGGCCCGGCGGCGACGATCGCCTGGCCGGCAGCGGCGCCCGGGTCGCCCTCGGTGAAGCTCTGGATCTTCTGGACCGCGCCGTCCGGGCCATCCCGCCCGGCATCATACAACGAGAGGCGCGCCAGCACCTGATCCGACGGGCCCCCGCTGCTCGGGCAGGCGCCGGCCCGGACCTCGGCGCCACCGAGCATCAGCGCGAGCGGCACCAGCACGATCAGCCGCGGGGCCGCGCCCCGCCACCGGCTTGGCTGCGCACCATGACGACGGCTCATGGCGCGCGGACGCTCCGCCTATTGCGTCGTCGACGCCTTGGGATCGCTCTCGGCATGGGCTGCGGTCCGCTCGGGATCGACGGGCAGGTCCTCGATCTCGCGGCAGTTGTCGCCGGCGCAGTTCAGGAGCTCGGCCAGCCGGGCCGCCAGCAGCTCGACCGACAGCGGCTCGGCCCGGCCCGCCTGACTGTCGAGCTCGTAGGGATCGTCGTGGAGATCGTAGAGCTCGCGGTCGCCGTCGCCGTACTCGACATAGATCCTCGCGGCGGTCCGGACCGCATCGAACCGCGCCGGCCCGGTCATCTCGTGGGTCTCGAGCTCGCGGCGCTGGATCAGGAAGCTCTGGCGCCAGGGCCGGTCCGGGTTCTTGAACAGCGGCAGGAAGGAGCGGCCATCGACGAACCTCGGCGTCGCCACCCCGGCGATCGCCGCGAAGGTCGGCGCGAAATCGTTGTTGAGCACCATCGCCTTGATCCGCTGGCCGGCCGGCACGCCCGGGCCCCGCACGATCGCCGGCACCCGGATGTCCTCCTCGTAGGCGGTGGTCTTGCCGGCGATCATCCGGTGCTCCCCCATGTGGAAGCCGTTGTCCGAGGTATAGATGATATAGGTCGAGTCCAGCTGGCCGGTCTGCTTGAGCGTCTCGACGACCGTCTCGACCATGTCGTCGATCGCCTGCAGCGAGCGCAGCCGGCGGCGGTAGTGGTCCTCCATGGCGTTGATCTGGGGCTCGCTCAGCGGCGGCAGGTTGCGGATGATCGAGGGCTTGTCGCTGACATCGGGCTCGTCGAACGAGGGCGGATGCGGCAGCGGCGTGTCGGTGAACAGGTGATCGTGACGCGGCGCCCAGGTGGCCGGCGCGTGCGGCGTATAGGTCGAGAGGTAGAGGAAGAACGGCTGCCCGGCCGCGGCCGCCGCGTGGATCGTCCGGACCGCCTTGCGGGCGATCACGTCGGTCAGATAGTCCTCGGCGCGGTCGCCGTAGCTGACGATCTGGCCGTTCTCGTTCAGGATGTAGTCGTAGTTCGACCAGTTGTCGCCGCCGGCGTACCACTCGTCCCAGCCGGGCTGGACCCCATCGTTCCTCGGCTCGTATTGGTTCAGGTATTTACCATAAAAGGCGGTGTGGTAACCGCCGGCGTGCAGCCAGGTCGCGATGGTCGAGTTCTCGAGCCCGAGCGCGTGCCACTTCTTGAACCCGCCGGTCGGCAGCTGGATGCCCTCGATCTGGGTGTTGTGGGGGTACTGGCCGCGCAGGATCGTGGCGCGCGACGGGCAGCAGAAGGAATAGGTCACGAAGAAGTTGTCGAAGGCCGACCCGTCGTCCTCGAGCAGCGCCTTGGTCTTGGGCATGTAGGCGTGGATCTTGAGGTCCTCGTCGTCGCTCAGGATGAACACGATGTTGGGCCTGACCACCGGCGGCTCGGCGAGCGCGACCGGCGGCCGACCGAGCCCGATCGCGAGGGTGGCGGCCAGCAACGACCAGCGGGCCGCGACGAGAATGCGGTCAGACGACATGGCGCGCTCCGTTTTGCGATCGCAGACGCGAGCCTGGCCGGCGAGGCCCCGGCTCGTGGACGTGAGGGCGGCGACCGGTGCCATCAGTGCTGCATCGCCGCCTGGCGAATGCTGCCGTCACCGAGCGGCTGGCCCTCGAGGTCGCGGCAGGCCGCGCCGGTGCAGCGGGCGAGCTTGCCGAGCCGGGCCGCCAGCGCCGCCTTGAGCGCCGGGTCGGCGGTCTCGATCACATTGTCGAGCTGGTAGGGATCGTCGAGGACGTTGTACAGCTCGCGCTCGCCGGAGCCGTATTCCATGTATGCCCATTCCGGCGTGCGCAGGCCTTCGACATAGGCGTGCCGGTCGAGCTGGTCGCGGCTCACGCCGTGCTGTTCGGCCAGCTCGATGTATTGCCCCTCGAGCTGGCGGCGCTCGACCAGGAAGCTCCGGCGCCAGGGATGTCCCGGGTCGGCGAGCAGCGGCAGGAACGAGCGACCGTCGACGAAGTCGGGCGTCCGGATCCCGGCCATATCGGCGAACGTCGGCGCGAGATCGATGTTGAGCGCCATGGCATCGAGGTGTCCGCCCTTCGGCACGCCCGGGCCGCGCATCACCATCGGCACCCGGATGTCTTCCTCATAGGTCGTGTCCTTGCCGGCGATCATCCGGTGCTCGCCCATGTGGAAGCCGTTGTCGGAGGTGTAGATGACGTAGGTCTGGTCGAGGACGCCGGTCGCCGCGAGCGTGCCGACGATGCTCTCGACCATGTCGTCGACCGCCTGCAAGCGACTGCAGCCGCCGCCGGTACTCGGTCTCGAGCCAGGCGAGCGCATGGCCCTCGAGATGCGGAAAGCTCTGGATCACCGCCGGCTTGTCGCTGACGTCGGCCTCGTCGAAGGCCGGCGGGCGCGGGAGCTGGGCATCGCGGAACAGATGCAGGTGGCGCGGCGCCGCGGCGGCCGGGCTGTGCGGCGTGAAGGTCGACACGTAGAGGAAGAACGGCTCCTTGGCCGCGGCCGAGCGCTTGATCACCTCGACCGCCTTGCGGGTCAGGACGTCGTTCGCGTAGTCGTCCGGCTCGGTGCCGTAGGCCACGATCCGACCGTTCTCGTTGAGCGTATAGTCGTAGCCCTCGTGGGCATCGGTGCCGCCGCCGTACCAGTCGTTCCAGCCCGGCGGCACGCCGCGTTCGGGCTCGTAGCGGTTGATGTACTTGCCGAACAGGGCGGTGTGGTAGCCGGCGGCCTGCAGCCAGGTCGCGATGGTCGAGCGCTCGAGGCCCTCCTGGTGCAGCTTCTCGTAGCCGCCATAGGGCAGCTCGTTGCCGACGACGTGGGTGTTGTGGCCGTATTGGCCGCGCAGGATCGAGGTCCTGGACGGGCAACAGAACGCGTAGCTGACGAAGAAGTTGTCGAAGGTCGTCCCGTGGTCCTCGATCAGCGCCTTGGTCTTGGGCATGAACCGGTGGCTGGCGACGTCCTCGTCGTCGGTCAGGATCAGCACGATGTTGGGCTGGCCCGGGCGATCGCCGATCGTCGCGGCAACGGCCGGCGCGAGGCATGGCGTCATGGCCAGCAAGAGGGCGAACGGCAACCAGGGGATTGATGAGGACGGCATTGAGCGCTCCGGTTTAGGTTGAGCCGGAAGAATTCAGTCGGACTTCGCGGGGGCTGGACGGGCCTCGAGCATCGGCCAAACCCCGGCGGGCGAAGACAGCTTGCATGCGATGCCGTTCCCAATGCGTGAATGCCGCTCGAAGCTACGGGGGCGGCCAGGGCGCGTGAATCCGGTCATTTACGTAGGGAAGAGCCCTTAGGGCGACCCGACGGGCGTCGACCGTTGGCCGCCGAGATCCGGATGGCAGGGTGAAAGCAACATCGGGCTCTCCCGTAATGGTTGAGCACGAACGGACGCCTCACGCCAAAGGCGACCGATCAACGGGTTCGGGATTGGCATCGGGGGTGCCGATGCCGGCGCCGGCTACGCGCTCGCAGGGACGGCCGGGGTCGGCCGGGAGGTCGCGTTGACGCTCGTGGCTGCGCCCGCCAATCCAGTTCCGAAGGCCCATCCTGATCGCCGCCGCCGCGGCGGCGTGATCAGCGTGCGGCCGGATGAGGGCCGCACAAGAGCGCTGGTGAACCTGGCTGAAAACATCCCATTCTTCCGGCTCGGAGAGCGGCGCCCGGGCTGCGCCGCGCGTCCAATCAAAACTGACAGTTGATCACCGGTCGAAATTCTACCGGCAGCTGGGACTCGATCAACCCTCTTATTCCCGTGCGACGAAAAATCCTCACGGTCTGTTGCGCCCGAGCCACGACTCGACCCGGCCAGCCCGGAAATGGCTGGTAAATGCCGTTACAAAAATGCAACAGGCTGGTGTAGTCCAAGGGTCGGCACGGCTTGCCGGCCCGTGTCATCCGGAAGGCGTTGATGGCGATGGCAACGAACGCCCGAGCCGTCCCTCGAGCAGCTCGACCTGGGCCTCGACGCTGACCGGCAGCTGCGAGATCACCTCGAGCTTGCGGTCCTCGTAGGTGTTGACCTCCGGATGCTCGCGCTTCCAGGCCCGCAGGCGCTCGTCCCGCTGCTGCAGGAGCACCTCGATCTGCGGCCGGAACAGGCGCAGAAGGCTGGTCAGCCAGCGGTTCACCGGCCAGCTCGGCCGGCTCACCTTGACATCGAAGCGATCGAGCATGGCGGCGACGTCGTGGGCCGCGTACCAGGTCTCGGCGGTGACCCAGCGATTGGTCGTGAACAGGCCGATCGGCCAGCCGCCCCGGTCCATCGAGACCGCGATCAGGTGACAGACCAGATCGTGCTTCTCGGCCTTCGGCTGGAAGTCGGGCACCGGCGCCGGCGCGATCCCCGCCGGCATGCCGCCGCCGCGCAGGAAAGTGTGAAAATGGCCATGCTCGCCCGGCCGGTCCTTCTTGTCGTGAGCGTGATAGTACCACTGGCTGTGGCTTTCGGAATCGAACACATCGCCCTTGGGGTAGTGGTCGAGGATGTAGAACTCGCCCGCGTGCTTGAGCACCTCGCCGACCAGGTTGTCACCGCTCTTGGCCAGGACCCGGCGCCACTCCAGGGCCTCGCGCCCGGCCGCGAGCATGGCCTCGAGGCTCGCCCGCGGCAGATCGTCGAGCCAGGCGGGCGGATCGGCATCGCGTTCGGGTTCGAACAGCTGCATGATCGGTCTCCACGATCGCCGTCACCATAGCCGCCCGGCGCCGGTTCGCGAAGGCCGCTGACAGGGTCGTGAACGCCGGTGAATCGACGCGCGCCGGCGATCAACCGATAAGGGGCCTCGGCGCTGGACGTCGCGCGAGCCTCGCGCGGCCCGCCGCGTGCCAACACGTCAACGGGAGATGTCCGATGAGGCTCTATCGCCACCGCCTGCTGTCGACCACTTATCTCAGCCTGGCCGTGGGCACCGGCGCGCTCCTGCTGGGCGCGGCCCTGCCCGGCGCCGATGCCGGACTCGGCGCGGGCGTCGCCCTTGCCGCCGCATGCAATCCCTGCAATCCGTGCGCCGCGGCGGCGGCCGCCAATCCCTGCAATCCGTGCGCCGCAGCCAACCCCTGCAATCCCTGCGCCGCGGCCAAGCTGATTCCGGCGGCCGGGCCGTGCAATCCGTGCGCGGCCGCGAACCCCTGCAATCCGTGCGCAGCCGCCAATCCGTGCAAGGCCAACTAGCCAGGCGAGCGTGATCGGGTCTCAGACCATGGCCGCCAGCACCGCGAACAGGCGGTCGAGGTCGGCCTCGTCATTGTAGAGGTGCGGGGTGACCCGGAGCGAGGCACCGCGCAGGCTGACGTAGACCCGCTCCAATGCCAGCCGTTCCGGCAGGCCGGCAGGTCGGCCCGTGGGAAAACCGAGCCCGAGATAATGGCCGGCGCGGCGGTCGGCGGGGGTCGAGCTCAGCCCGAGCGCCGCTGCGCGCCGGGCGATCGCGCCGGTCTTGGCGGCGAGCGTCTCGGCGATCGCCGGCACGCCCCAGGCGAGCAGCTGCTCCAGCCCGACGATGCTGACCGGCAGCAGCGCGAGGTTCGCGCGCTCGCCGACATCGAAGCGCCGGGCGCCGGGCTGGTAGCGCTCGGAGTAGTCGATCAGGCGGGCGAAGTCCTCGCTCGCCTCGCGCGCGATCCAGTTCTGCTCGAGCGGCCGGCCGTCCTGGTGCTGCGGGGCGACGTAGAGGTAGCCGAGGCTGTAGGGGCCGAGCAGCCATTTGTAGCCCGCGCAGACGAGATAGTCGGGTCGGACGCGGGCAAGATCGAGCGGCAGGGCGCCGAGCGACTGGGTGGCATCGAGCACGAGCGCGCTGTTGACCTCGCGGCAGCGCTCGCCGATCCGGACCAGGTCGAGCAGGCCGCCATCGGTCCAGTGGCAGTGCGGCAGCGCCGTGATCCTCACCCGTTCGTCCAGCCCCGCGAGCACCGCGGCCGTCCAGTCGTGATCCGCGGGCCGTGGCACGGTCAGGACCTCGCCGCCCCGCTGCTTGGCCAGCTCGCGCCAGGTGAAGACGTTGGACGGGAACTGCTCGGCCAGCACCAGGATGCGCTCGCCCGCGGCGAGCGGCAGGTTGGCGGCCGCGACCGCGAGGCCGTAGCTGGCCGCCGGCACGATCGCGATGTCCTCGGCGCTGGCCCCGAGCAGCGCCGCGAACAGCTGGCGCGCCCGCTCGCTGTCGGCGAAGAAGTCGGCCGCCGTGATCGTCCAGGGCCGGCATTTGCGGGCGATCGCATCGGCGCCGACCGCCGCCGCCCGCTTGAGGATCGGCGACATGTAGGCGCAGTTCAGATAGGCCACGTCCCGCGGCAGGTCGAACAGCTGGCGCTGGCAGGGGATCATGGTCGGACGCCGCCGGCGGACCTGGCCGGGATGCCGATCAGCGAGGACAGCAGCACCGCGCACAAAGTCTCCACGCCGTCCCGGCGGCAGAACGCCTCGGCCGTGGCGACGGTCAGTGTCCGCCCGGGCTTGATCACCCGGCCGCGACCGATCAGGCGGTCGCCCAGGGCGGCGGCGACGAAGTTGACCTTGTACTCGGTGGTCAGCACGTCGCTGCCGGCCGCCATCAGGCTGTAGGCGGCATAGCCCGCGGCGCAGTCCAGCATGGCGCCGATCAGGGCGCCGTGGAAGAAGCCCTGCTGCTGGGTCAGCCCCGAATGCGCCCCCGCCTCGAGGACACAAGCGCCGGGATAGATTTCGACAAGCTCGATGCCGAGCGCCTGCATCAGTCCCTGCCTGGCGAAGCTCGCCCGGACCACGGCGGCATAGTCGGGATTCTGCGGCTCGAAGTCGCTCATGCTCGCCAAGGCCAAGAGAAGGGCTGGACAAGGGCGCCCGGGTTCGGCCAGAGGATCTCAGCGGCCGGCGGGGCCTGTCAATGTGCGAACGAATGGAAAGGAAACCTGATGCCGAGCTCTGCCGGAGCGAGACCCGTGGTGGTGTTCGATCTGGGCGGCGTGCTGATCGACTGGAACCCGCGCTACCTCTATCGCCAGCTGATCGAAGACGAGGCGGAGATCGAGCGTTTTTTGGCGGAGGTCTGCCATTCGACCTGGAACGAGGAGCAGGATCGCGGCCGGACCTTCGCCGCGGCGGTCGAGGAGGCGGTCGCCCGTCATCCGGAGAAGCGCGCGCTGATCGAGGCCTACCACCACCGCTGGCACGAGATGCTGGCCGGCCCGATCCCGGGCAGCGTCACCATTCTCGAACAGCTGAAGCAGGCCGGCCACGAACTCCACGCGCTGACCAACTGGTCGGTGGAAAAATTCCCGATCGCGCGCGAGCGCTACGATTTCCTCGACCACTTCGAGAGCATCCTGGTCTCAGGCGAGGTCGGCCTGATCAAGCCCGACCCCCGGATCTTCGAGCTCCTGCTCGAGGGCATCGGGCGACCGGCCGCGGACTGCATCTACATCGACGACAACGCGAACAACGTCGCCGCGGCCGCAGCTCTCGGGTTCGATGCCATCCATTTCCGGGGGCCAGAGCCACTCCGTCACGATCTGGTTCGGCGCGGAGCCTTGAGCGGGCGGAACTGACTTGCGGCGTCTGGCGCGCTGGCTCGCCTTCGGGCTGCTCGGCGTCCTCGTGCTCGCCGCCGTCGGAGCGGGTGGCGGCTGGCTGTGGCTCCGGCAGTCGCTGCCGCAGATCGATGGCGAGATCCGGGTCGCGGGGCTGGTGGCCCCGGTCACCGTGGTGCGCGACCAATGGGCGGTGCCACACATCGAGGCGGAGAGCTTGTTGGATGCGGTGTTCGCGCTCGGCTTCGTCCATGCCCAGGACCGGCTCTGGCAGCTGGAGTTCCAAAGGCGGGTCGGCGCCGGGCGGCTGGCCGAGATCGTGGGTGAGCCGGCGCTGCCGACCGACCGCTACATGCGCACGCTCGGGCTCTACCGCCGGGCGGCCGCGAGCTTTGCCCACCTGGCGCCGGCGACGCGCGCCTGGCTCGAGGCCTATGCGGCTGGCGTCAACGCTTATCTGAGCGCCCGGAGCGGACCGCTGCCGCCCGAGTTCCTGATTCTCGGGGCGCATGAGATCGAGCCCTGGACGCCCGCCGACAGCCTGGTCTGGCTGCGCGTGATGGCGCTCGATCTCGGCACCAATTCCCGCGACGAGCTGCTGCGGGCGCGGCTTGGCGCGCGGCTTACCGAACAGCAGATCGCCGACATCTGGCCGGACTATCCGGCGGACGCGCCGATCACGCTTGCCGGGCTGACGGGCGGGCTCGGGCTGGATGGGCTGGCGGCGGTCCTGCCGGCGGCGGCCGCGGGCGGAGAGGGCTCGAACGCCTGGGTGCTGGCGGGCAGGCGGACGCGGACCGGGGCGCCCTTGCTCGCGAACGATCCCCATCTCGGGTTGCAGGCGCCGGGTGTCTGGTACCTCGCCCACCTGAAGACACCGGAGCTCGAGCTGATCGGCGCGACCCTGCCTGGCCTGCCGGCGATCGTGCTCGGCCACAACGGCACGGTCGCCTGGGGCTTCACCAATACCGGCGCCGACGTCGAGGACGTGTTCGTCGAGCGCCTCGATCCGGCCGACCCCGGGCGCTATCTCACGCCGGAAGGGCCGGCGCCGTTCGCGGTCCGGGACGAGGTCATCCGGGTCAAGGGTGCGCCGCCGGTCACGATCACGGTGCGCGAGACCCGCCACGGCCCGGTGTTCTCGGATCTGATGGCCGATGCGGCGACGCTGCTCGGCGCCGATCGCGTGCTGGCGCTCGCCTGGACCGGGCTCGCCGACGACGACCGCACGGCCGATGCGCTGCTGGCGCTGGACCAGGCCAAGGACTGGCCGGGCTTCGTTGCGGCGACCCGCGCGGTCGGCGCGCCGATGCAGAACATCCTCTACGCCGACACCAGGGGCCACATCGGCTTCATCGCGCCAGGGCGCGTGCCGGTCCGGCGCCAGGGCGACGGCCGTTGGCCGGTGCCCGGCTGGAGCGGGGACTACGACTGGCAGGGGTGGATTCCCTTCGACGCCCTGCCGCGGGCCTTGGACCCGAAGGATGGCCTGCTGTTCAACGCCAACAACCGGATCGTGCCGCCCGCCTACCCCTGGCTCCTGACCGCCGACTGGGAGGCGCCCTATCGGGCGCGCCGGCTGGCGGAGCTGCTCGTGGGCGGCGACTTCGACCTCGCGGCCTTCGCGGCGATCCAGGCCGACCAGTATTCGCTCCTCGCCGAAGACCTGCTGCCGATCATGCTCGAGGCTGCGCCGGCGAGCGAGGCGGCGGCTGCGGCAATGGTCGAGCTCAAGGGCTGGGATCGGGTCATGCGTGAGGATGGCCGGGCGCCGCTCCTGTTCGCGGCCTGGTACCGCGAGCTCTCGCGCCTGATCCAGGCCGACGAGCTGGGCCCGCTGTTTCCGTCGTTCTGGGGCGACCGGCCGCAGTTCATGGAGCAGATCCTGAAGCACCGGCAGGTCTGGTGCGACGACGTCTCGACCGAGGCGGTCGAGACCTGCGCCGAGCTTGCGAGCCGGGCCCTCGATCTGGCGCTCGCCGATCTCACACGTCGCTACGGCCCGGACCAGGCGGACTGGCGCTGGGGTGAAGCGCATCCGGCGCGCATGGCGCATGCGATCTTCGGCGATCAGCCGCTGCTCGACCGGCTGTTCAACATCGAGACCCAAAGCGGCGGCGACGGCACGACGGTCGACGTCGGCCACTTCGCGCCGGGCGACGAGCAGCGCCCGTTCGCCAGCACCCATGCCGCCAGCTATCGCGGGCTCTACGATCTGGCCGACCTCGATCGCTCGCGCTGGATCGCCGCGACCGGGCAGTCGGGCAACCCGCTGTCCAGCCACTATCGCGATCTCACCCGGCTCTGGGCAGGTGGCGAGAGCGCGCCGATGACGCGCCGCGCCGAAGCCTACGCCAGCGGCGCGATCGGGCGCCTGCGGCTGGTGCCCGCGGTTTGACGGGGCGCTGCGCGACAATCGCGAAGGGCGCGCTCGGAAAGCGACATTTGGTCGCAGATGGAGAGTTTTCCCAATGGCAGGCGTCTGGCCCGGGAAGTTCGCGTAGAGGGCGATGAACGTTCATCAACAGCCTGTGTATAAAAGAGACTTTCCCCTACCGGTTGTGCTCATGAGCGGGCTCGAATCGCGCCCTCGAAGCCCCGCGACAATCACGACCGGTGAGCACTTCCGCTGACTGGGCAATCACTTGGACGAATCGATAACACTATGAGACCGTGTAATTTTCTGGCCTTCCCGGCCGCCGGTCGGGCCGCGGCGGCGGGCAAACCACATTTTTCTCTAGCGCAGTGGTTTCGAGTGGGGGTATTTTACTTCGCGTAGTCCCATCGCATCCGAAATTCACGTTGAACGGGAAACCCGTTCGCTCATGCCGTGGAGTCGCACCGAACAATGACCCAACTTGCCAGCAAGGTAGCCAGTCGTGGGGTCGGCGGCCGAAGTCGCGCCCTCGACGTCGACCGCTTCGTCAGCCTGCGGATCCGCCAACGGCGGATCATGCTCGGTCTGACTCAACAGCAGATGGCCGAGCTGATCGGCGTCACCTATCAGCAGGCGCACAAATACGAGACTGGAATCAATCGGATATCGGCCGGCCGGCTGTATCAGATCGCCCGTGCGCTCGGGGTCGAGATCAGCCACTTCTTCGAGGATGTCGAGCCGGGCAGCAGTGCTACGCGCAATCAGGAGCTGATGCCGCAGCAACGGATGCTGCTCGAGCTGGCGCGCAACTTCGCCGCGATCAAGAGCCGCAAGCACCAGGAGGCGCTCTGTCATCTCGCCCGGGTGCTGAGCGACGGCGACGCGCGCCACTAGCCGGGGCCTCGGGGTTCGGCACGTCGGCTAGCGGCGGAGCGCGCTGCCGAGCCAAAGGG
This sequence comes from uncultured Alphaproteobacteria bacterium, assembly GCA_963757395.1. Lineage (GTDB taxonomy): Bacteria > Pseudomonadota > Alphaproteobacteria > Geminicoccales > Geminicoccaceae > DATAOG01. Next base: position 204,118 of record CAVWRK010000008.1, on the reverse strand, counting down.
CGAGACCAGGGCTGGCGACGCGGCGATCGGCAGCATCGCGAGCACGAAGCCCGACGGGCTCTCGGTGAACGGCAGGCCGGCCAGGTTCATGCCGAAGATGCCGGCGATGACGCTCGGCGGCAGGAACAGGGACGTGATCACCGACAGCACGTAGAGGTGCCGGTTGACCCGGCTCGCGGTCCGCGAGTTCGATCTCGTCGTCGAACAACGCGACCATCGAGGCTGATGGGGCTTGATGACAGAACGATCACGCTGCCGGACCAGGTGTCAGCGGGCCGAGGCGAGCTGGTGGGCGAGGCGGGTCGGCTCGGGCAGCCGGTAGCGGTCGGTGCAGGCGAGCGTCAGGCGGAGCGCGCTCGCCAGGCCGACCCGATGCCCGGACGAGACGAACAGCGGCTTGACGCCCGCGCGCGAGCGGAGTGCGGCGCCGATCACCCGATCCCGATCCGAAAGCGGCGACCAGGCGCCGTGCGCAGATGCGGGCTCGGTGAAGGCGCCGATCAGGCGCGACTTGGCGACCCCGATCGCGGGCACGTCGAGCAGCCAGCCGAGATGGCAGGCGAGGCCGAAGCGGCGGGGATGGGCGAAGCCCTGGCCGTCGCAGAGCAAGAGGTCGGGGGTCGTGGCAAGCGCGACCAGGGCCTCGATGGCCGCGGGGATCTCGCGAAACGACAGCAGGCCCGGGACGTAGGGAAAGCGGGTCGGGCAGCGCGCGAGGGCGCTCTCGACCAGGGCGAGCTCCGGCAGCCGGAGCACCGCGACCGCGGCCCGGGTGATCTTGCCCGCGGCCTCGAAGCCGATGTCGATGCCGGCGACCAGCGCGAGCTCGCCGAAGCGGTCCTCGATCTCGACCTGGTCGGCGAGCGCCGACTGCAGGTCGCGCGCCGCCGCCGGGCAGAGTTCCCAGGCGTGGTCGTGGGCCGGCGTCAGGGGCACGAACGCCCCGCTTTGGCGAGCTCGATGATGCGCACGGTCTCCGACCAGAGGCCGAGCCCCTCGATCTGGTCGAGGGTGAACCAGCGGGCGTCGGCGGCATCGCTGCCCGGGCGGAGCTCGGTTCCGTCGGCCTCCGCGCTGAAGTCGATCAGGGTGTAGTGATAGCGGACGCGCTCGCCGTCGCGCTCGATCAGGTCGACGACCGCGAGCACCTCGCCGACCTCGACCGCGAGGCCGGTCTCCTCCTTGACCTCGCGCCGGGCCGCCTCGGCGACGGTCTCGCCGAGCTTCTGGGCGCCGCCCGGCAGGCTCCAATGGCCGACCCGCGGGGGCTTGCCGCGCCGGATCAGGAGCAGGCGCTCGCCATGCCAGACCACGACCCCGACCCCGATCAGCGGCCGCGGCGGATATTCACGGGGCGAGGTCATCCTTGCGGCTCCACGCGTCGGGCGCGGCGGCGGCCGCGGGCTAGAGGAACAGGGTCAGCACGCCGGTGTAGCCATAGAGGCGGTCGTGGTAGATCTCGCCACTGGTGAAGAAGCCGGCCAGCGGCACCGGTCCGAGCGCCGCCTCGATCATCTTGAGCTCGGCCGAATCGGGACCGAACATCTGGGCGCCGCGGGCGACGCAGGTGTGATAGAGGGCGCCCCGGATGCGCCGGCCGTCGAGCCTGGCGCCGAGGTCGTCGAGCATCCGGCGCAGATCGGCCTGGGCGGCGCTGCCGTCGCGCTTGACGAACAGCAGCGGGTCGCCACGCCTGAGGTCGGCGCCGAGCGCGATCATTCCGCGCCTCGCGTCGATCGCGAGCAGCGGCCGGACCACGTAGTCGGCGCGATCGGAGCCGGGCAGCGGCACCGCCGCATGGATGTAGCCGCCGATCAGCTGCGGCTTGCGCGCCAGGACCTCGCCGATCTCGGCCTCCAGGACCGCGACCGCGGGCCGGCCATCGATGGCCAGCACCCAGGGCCCCTGGCTGGCGCTGACCTCGTGGACCGGGCCGATCGGCGTGCAGCCCTGCGAGAGGCCGGTGATCAGCGGCACGCCCGCGGTCATCAGGACGCCCGAGACCCCGCCCTCGGTCGGTCGGCCGGCGATCTGCAGGGGCGAGCCATTGGCCGAGGTCAGCCCGCCGACCAGAAACGCGTCCATGCCCGCGCTCAGCCGGGCGACGGTCTCGGCCGCACCGCCGTGACGCGGATCGCCGTGGACCACGCCGAAGTGGCGCACGCCGGCAAGGGCCCAGTCGGCGAGCCGGCGATCGAGGTCGGCCCGGCCGTCGCGCAGGCCATCGAACAGTTGGAAGCTCTGCTCGGGCAGGCTCGCGACCAGGGCCACGATCGCGCCGCTGCCCATGTATTCCCGGCCGGAGCCGCAGACGCCGGCGCCGCCGGTCCCGACCCAGTCGCGCACCCCGGTCGCCTCGGTCAGGCGGGCGACGATCAGGTCCAGGGCCTCGGCCAACGGGTCGCTGGCGTAGACGAAGCCGAGATTGGCGCTCGCCGGCAGATCGGCCAGACCCTGGATGCAGGCCCGACAGGCGCGATGCCAGTCGGTGCCTCGCCCCTGGGCCGCCCGGAAAACCTCCATGCACGTGCCCCCCAAATCGCCCCTCCACCTAACCCAGCGCCGTGCGAAAGCCAATCGCCGAGAAGATTCAACTTTCAGGCGATATTTCTCTTGACGAACATTTCAGAAACGTTAAGAGTATACGCAACGTTGGTTGGTGCAACGGGTGACTCCACGGCATGGGCCGGCGTTGAATGGTGAGATGGGACCCTCAGGGGGGTCGCCCGTTCGGGCGGCCCCCCAGCGCTTTTGCGCGCCGCTCGCAATCGATCTGAACTGCCGTCGCTGGCTCACACGTCCGGGATCGCTTGGGATTGGATCGTCGCCGGCCGGATCTGGCCAAGCCCACCGGGCATCGGTCAGCGGGGTCGGCAGGCCGGACGGTTCGAGTTCTGCGGGCGCTGCCCGGCCGGGCCGGACCCGGTGCGGGCGACGCTCGATGCCGGGGCGGCCGACCGCAACGCGCCGATCACATCCAACCCCAGGGCGATATGCCGTGGCCGATGGCGGGCCGGACCGACCGCTGCCCATCTGGTAGCGGTCGCTCGGTGGGCGAACGCCCTGGGGTTGTGTCGGCCAGTCATCGAAATGGCCTCGAGAACAGGGCCTCGAGTTATGCAGGGGTCTCCAGGCCGAGGCTGGAACTCGACACATGGCCGGGACAAGGAGCGCCGCGCGGCGCAGTCGTAGCGGGTCCCCGGGACCATGGCGCGGGGTGGTCGGAGCATGATGAACCGGACCAAGGGGCGATCATGGGCTCGGCTCTCGTTCTGACCACATCGGAGCTGGTGGTGCTCGCCCGAACCGCGAAGTGAGCTCGCCGAAACTAACCTTAGGTGTTAATGCATCGCTAGGCTTTTCACCTTTTGCTTGATGAAAAATCGGCCCTCGGCTAAGGAGGGCTCAGCGGGCCAACTCCTTGCATGATCAGTCGCAGGACCAATCGTCGAGTTCTCTTTTGCGATGCCCAATGTCGTAGTGGTTGATGATCGCGTCACCAATCGGAACATACTTACCCGGTTGGCAGCCTCGGTCGAGGAGGGAGTCCGGGTCAAGGCCTTCGCCAGCCCGCAGGCGGCTCTCGATTCGGCTTTGGGCTCGCTGCCGGACCTGGTGATCACCGATTACAAGATGCCCGGGATGGACGGCGCCGATTTCGTCCGGGCCTTCCGGGCCTTGCCCGGGGCGGCCGAGGTTCCGGTGGTGGTGGTCACGGTCTACGAGGATCGCAGTTACTGCTACCAGGCGCTCGAAGCTGGTGCCACCGACTTCCTGCTGAGCCCGGTCGACCATGTCGAGTTCCGCGCCCGGGCGCGCAATCTTTTGACCCTGCGCAAGCAGCAGAAGCTGCTGGAGCGGCGCGCCCACGATCTGCATCGCGAGCTGGTGTCGAGCAGCGAGCAGCACGAGGCGGCGCTCAGAGCCAGCGAGTTGCGGCTGCGTCGACTGATCGACACCGTGCCGGCGACCATCAGCGCGGTCGACCGCAACGGCCGCCTGACCCTGATCAACAGCGCCCACAACCAGCTCTACGGGATCGATCCGGCGATCGCGATCGGCCGAACCCTGGAGCAGGTCTATGGCGAGGAGCACGCGACCATGCAGCTGGTGCTCAACGCCAAGGTCTTCGAAACCGGCGAGACCCTGCCGAGCTTCGAGCAGGAGTTGACCTGTCCGGCCTCCCATCAGGAGCACGTCCTGCTGATCACCAAGTCGCCGCTGCTCGACGATGCCGGGCAGGTCGCCGATGTGGTGACGGTGTCTTTGGACATCACCGAGCTGAGGCGGGCCGAAGCGCGGATGCGCCACCAGGCCGGTCACGACGCGCTGACCGGCCTGGCCAATCGGCCGCTGTTCCGGGAATACCTCGACCATGCGCTGGCCCGCGCGCGCCGCAGCGACAGCGTCGCGGCGGTGCTGCTGCTCGACCTGGACCGGTTCAAGGGGATCAACGACGCCTTCGGCCTGCCGTGCGGCGACCTGCTCCTCAAGGCGGTGGCCGAGCGTCTGCAGACCTGCCTGCGCGAGACCGACGCGATCGGCCGGCTCGGGGGCGACGAGTTCGTGGTCCTGCATACCGACATCCGTGCCGCGGACGAGCCGCGCAGCCTGGCACGGCGCCTGATCGACAGCTTCGGCCAGCCGTTCGTGATCAACGGCGAGGAGCTCCATACCAGCGCCAGCATCGGGCTCACCCTGTTCCCGGCCGACGGTCAGGCCGCCGACCGGCTGCTCAAGAACGCCGAGCTGGCGATGTATCGGGCCAAGTCGAACGGGCGCAACGGCAGCTGCTTCTTCGCCCCGCAGATGAACCTCGTAGCGCGCCGCACCGGGCTGCTCGAGCGCGAGCTGCGGCAGGCCTTCGCCGCCGACCAGTTCACGGTCCACTACCAGCCGCAGCGCGATCTCCGCAGTGGCCAGATCGTCGGTGTCGAGGCGCTGCTGCGCTGGCGCCATCCACGCCGCGGCATGGTCCGGCCGAGCGAGTTCGTGGGCCTCGCCGAGGACATCGGCCTGATCGGACCGTTGACCGAGCGGGTCCTCGACCATGCCTGCCGCCAGCATCGCCTGTGGCAGGCCGACGGCCTGCCGGCGCTGCGCCTCTCGGTCAACCTGTCACCGGTGCAGTTCCGCGAAGGCGCGATCACCAGCCTGATCGAGAACACGCTCGCCGAGACCGGCCTCGACCCCGCCTGGCTGGAGATCGAGCTGACCGAGGGCGTCATGCTCGACGACAGCGAGGTCGTGATGACCAGTCTGCGCCGGCTGCATCAGATCGGCGTCAACTTCTCGCTCGACGATTTCGGCACCGGCTATTCCTCGCTGGCCTACGTCAAGCGGCTGCCGATCCAGCGGCTCAAGATCGATCAGAGCTTCGTCCACAAGGTCGGTCACGACGGTCAGGACGAGGCCATCGTGCGCGCCGTGATCGACCTCGGCCACAGCTTGAGCCTCAAGGTCACCGCCGAGGGGGTGGAGACCGCGGACCAGCTCGCCCGGCTGCATCAGCTGGGTTGCGACGAGGCCCAGGGCGATCTGATCAGCCCGCCCCTGCCGGCGGAGGACTTTCATGTCTTGTTCCAAGGCCGGGACCTGCCGGCCGTAGCCTCCGGCTGAGGCCGGCTCGACCGTTCCGCCGGTGGCCGCGATGAGCGCCAGGGCCCACGTTCCGCGATCGAGGCGCGGACCGCCCGTGGCGGAACGGCCGTCATGAGCGTGCGCGCGCGCCGGCAGGACGCCGCCGCACTGGTGGCGGCGTGGTCGCGCGCCCGGCGGGCGGTTGCCGCCTGGCGACCGCTGGTCGCCGGCTTGCGGGGGCGGCCGGACAGCGAGCACGAGCAGGTCCTGATCCGGGTTGGCATCGCCGCGGCCTGCCTGCTCTATCTCGGTCTGGCGGCGCTCGGCGATGGCCAGGCGGCGGCCCTGGCGCAGCGCTGCCGGCCGCTCGGGGTCGCCTATCTGGCCGGCGCGCTGCTTTTGCTCGGCCATCTGCTGTGGCGGCCGGGGCCGCGACCGGCCAGGCGCTATACCGGCATGGCCCTCGACATGCTGACCCTGACCGTGGCGTTGACGATCGGCGAAGCGACGGCGGCGGTCTTCTATCCATTCTATCTCTGGATCACGTTCGGGATGGGGTTCCGCTACGGCCGCCGCTACCTGTTCATCTCGGCGCTCTCGAGCCTGGCCGGTTTCGCCCTGGTGATCGGGCTCACCGAGTATTGGCGACGCCAGCCGGCGCTCTCGGCGGGCCTCTGGTTCGCCCTCCTGTTGTTGCCGGCCTACGCCGCATCGCTGCTGATCCGGCTGACCGATGCGCTGGACCGGGCGGAGGCGGCCAACCGGGCCAAGAGCCGCTTCCTCGCGACCATGAGCCACGAGCTGCGCACGCCCCTGCACGCGATCATCGGCATGGCCGATCTGCTCCGCAGCACCGACCTCGAGAGCGCCCAGCGCGACATGGTGCAGACCGTGCGCAGCGCCGGTCAGACCCTGCTCGAGATGATCGGCGACGTCTTGAACATCGCCCGGATCGAGTCCGAGCAGGCCGATCCGGCGTCCGATTTCGATCTGCACGCCGTGCTCGCGACCGTGCACGCGCTGCTCCACCACCAGGCGGCCGAGAAGGGCCTGACCTTGCACCTCGAGATCGACCCGGCGGTGCCGCACCGGCTGCACGGCGCGCGCCGGTCGCTGCAGCAGATCCTGGTGAACCTCGCCGCCAACGCGGTCAAGTTCACCGACCGTGGCCGGGTCACGATCCGTCTGGTCGGGGAAGCGATCGGGCGTGAGCGGGTGACGTTCCGGATCGAGGTCGAGGACACCGGCATCGGGATCCCGCCCGAGGCGCAGAAGCGCATCTTCGAGCGCTTCACGCAGGCCGACGAGTTGACCACCCGGCGCTATGGCGGCACCGGGCTCGGACTCGCCATCGCCCGCCAGCTGGCCGAGCTGCTCGGCGGCTCGCTGGTGGTCGAGAGCACGCCCGGAGTTCGGCTCGTGCTTCCGGTTCCGGGGCGCCTTCGCCCGCGGCCCGGACGGCGAGCCGGCGCTGAGCGGGCAAATCGTCCTGATAGGCGAGCCCGCGGCGGCAGCCGCCTACCGGCGCCGGCTCGCGCGCTGGGGCGTCGAGGCGGTGCTCACCAGCAGCCCGGAAGTGGCGCGCGGAGCGCTCGGCCAGGCCGGACGCCGGCGCGCGCTGCTGCTGCTCGGCGCCCCCGCGGCCGACGTCGACCGCGAGCTGCGAGCCGAATGGGCCCGGCGCTTCCCGGCCGAGCCGCTGAACGTCATCCTGATCGCCGGCGCCGGGCCGACTCCGGCCGGCGACCATCTGGTCCGCCTGCCCCAGGCGGTCACGGACGATCTTCTCTATGCCAGCCTGCACGCGGCGCTGGCGATTGCCGACGGGCCCGCCGGCGCGGCGGGTGCAGCGACCCCGGCGCTGCCGAGGGTCGCGCCGGGCCGGCGGATTCTGGTCGCCGAGGACAATCGGATCAATCAGCTCGTGATCGAGAAGATGCTGCGCGGCGTCGGTCATGAGGTGACCATGGTCGGCAACGGCGAGGAGGCGCTCGACGCTCTGGCGGTGGCCCGGTTCGATCTCGTGGTCATGGACCTGAACATGCCGGTCATGGGTGGCCTGGATGCGGTCAAGCTGCATCGGTTCGGGACCGGGGGCCGCGACCTGCCGCCCTTCGTCGCGCTCACGGCCGACGCCACCGAGGAGACCCGGCGCCAGTGCGAGGCGGCCGGCATCGACGCCTACGTCACCAAGCCGGTCGCGCTGGACGAGCTGCTGGCGCTGGTCGAGCGCCTGACCCGACCGGCCGCCGACCCCGCCACCCCTCGGGCGACGGGTGGCGAGGCCTGGAGGCCGTCCCGCGCCGACCTCCATGGCACCGACGCGAGCCGGCTGCCGGTGCTCGATCGGGCGCTGCTCGATCGTCTGCGCCAGCTCGACGACGACGAAGACTTTCTGGCCGGGCTGATCCACGACTTCATCGCCGATGCCGCGCAGTTGATCGCGGAACTCGAGGCCGGCGCCGTCGCGGCCGATGTGACCACCTTCCGCGACCGGGCGCACGCGCTCCGCAGCAGCGCGGCGCACATCGGCGCGACGGCGTTGTTCGAGCTCTGCCTCGGCTGGCGCGGCATCGGCCCCGCCGAGCTCGCCGAGCGCGGCGCCGACTACGTCGCTCGGCTCAGATCCGAGTTCGAGCGGCTGCGGCGTTCCCTGCTCGCCGAGCTCGCGGCACCGCGCCCGCGACCGGCTCTCAGCCGGCCGCACTGAGCAGGGGCGGCGGCTCGGCGGGCGCCTGGGCCCGCGTCCGGCGTCGCTGCTGGGCGGCCGCGAGCCGCTCCATCCGCCGGAGGTCGGCCAGGTCGAGGGCGAGCGCGGTGGTCACCCAGAGCTCGGTGACCGCGATCAGCTCGTCGTAGCTGACCGGCTGGCAGCGCCGGCGGACTTCGCTGAGCGCGCGCAGCATGGCGTGGCGACGCTCGTTGCGGGCCAGGTAGTCGCGCACCGCCGCCTCGCCCTCGCCCGGCTCGACCACGAGGTCGACCAGGCCCATCCGCTCGAGCTCCTCGGCCTCGTACAGGCGGCCGCTCAAGATCAGCTGCTGCGCCCGGCAGCCGTCCAGGCGCCGGCAGAGCAGGCTATAGGCGCCCATGCCCGGGAACATGTTGAACAGGACCTCGGGCAGGCCGAACTTGCTGCCCCGCTCGGCGATGATGACGTCGTTGGTCAGCACCGCCTCGAAGCCGCCGCCGAGCGCGTCGCCCTGGACCAGAGCGATGGTCAGGAGCGGCAGCCCGAGCTTGCAGAGATTCTGGTAGACGACGTCGACGCAAGCGTGCGCGTACTGGCGCAGCTCGGCCTCGGCCTGCGCCCGGATCAGCTCGACGAACAGCTCGAGATCGCCGCCGAGGTTCCAGATGTCCGGCACCGTCGACCTCCAGACCAAGCTGCGCAGCGGTACCCGCCCGCTGGTCACGGGCCTGGTCAGGCCGCGCTGCAGACGGATCTGCAGCCGTCGGATCGCTTTCAGGAGCGCGGGCGTGAAACAGGGTCGCTCGCCATGCCTGAACGCGCACCAGAGACTGCCCTGGTCGGCCTCGAAGCGGATCTCGAGGGCGTCCGAGTGGCCCTCGAGATCACGCAGATCGAAGCTGACGACGTTGTCCCGATGCGGGCCCCGACCGGGACCGTGCCGGTTGGGGAAGCTCTCGATATGGGCGATGGTGCGCAGCGCGCGCGTCTGGACCTCGGGCTGAGCCGAGCCGTCCGGCATCTGCCTTGTGGAAAGCGCCATGATGTCCTCTCAAGTCTGAGCGCCGCTGGTTCTGGCTCTGGTCGACCCGCGCAATTGCAGCCATCACTGCGCCGCTACCCCACGTAGCCGGGACGACCGAGAGTTTTCGGGAAATCGATAAAACACAACTCGTGCTTATTCAAGTATCTATCTAAATTGAATTTGAATTTTAAAAGCACAATTTAAGTCAAATCAAAATCAATTGTCAATTGATGCCAGCATTCGGCCGCAATCGATTGGTCAAGAACGCCATTGCTCGGGTCAACGTGCGCCGGCGGGCAACTCGCGGGGGCGGGTCGGCCGGACCGCAGGCGCCCGGCGCGACCGCCGGCGCGCCGGGCTCAGTTCAGAATCAGGACCTCGACGCGCCGATTGGCCTTGCGCCCGGCGCTCGTGTCGTTGGAAGCGATCGGCTCGTCCTCGCCCCGACCCTCGGTCGACAGGCGCTTGCCGTTGATCTCGAAGTTGTCGACGAAGAACTGTTTGACCAGCTGGGCGCGCCGCTGCGAGAGGGTCTTGTTGTAGGACGCCTCGCCGATCGCATCGGTGTAGCCGATGATCCGTACCGGGTGGCCGTCATAGGCGCTGATCAGCTCGGCCACCTTGGCGAGGGTGTCGTTCGCGGTCGGCTCGATCTGGTCGCTGTTGAGCGCGAACAGGCTCGCGCCCGGGACCGTCAAGGCGAGCCCCTGCGGGCCGATCCTGGCGCCGAGGTCGACCAGCAGGCCTTGCACCTGCAAGCGCCTCTCCAGCGGCAGATCGGCGGTCAGCCGCGCCAGATCCTCGGCCGCCGCCGCCTGGCCGGCATGCGCCGACTTGATCAGATCGAGGTCGGCATCGACCGCGGCGGTCGGCGAGGCCGCGGTCGATGCGACCTCGACCGGCGATGGGCCGGCGGGCCGCGGCAGCGGCAGCGGGGGCTTGGCCGCCGGCCCGGCAGACGCCGGCTTGGCCGCGGCGCCGGTCGCCGCGCCGGGCTCCGTCCCGGCGGCCGGGGCGGCGGCCGGGATCGTCTTGGGCATGGCCGCCGCGCCACCGGCCGCCTCGGCCTCGCCGGCCGCCGGCGTGTCCACGACCAGCGCGGCATTCAGCTCCTTGATCCGGGCTTCGACCGCCAGCAGGTTCTGGCGCGCAGCTTCGGCGGCCGAGCCCGCGGCCGCCCGCAGCTGAGCGACCTCCTGCTCCAGATCGTGCTTGCCGCGCGTCACCTGCCCGAGCTCGGCCTCGGCCGAGGCCAGGGCCGCGCGCAGCCGATCGGCTTCGGGCGTGAGCTCGGCCGCCCGCGCGGCCGCCTGGTCCCGCTCGCTCTCCGCCTGCGCCAGCTGGCTCCGGAGGGTGGTCAGCTGCTCGTCCAGGCGGGTGCTCTTGGTCTCCGCATTCTGGGCCTTCGCCTGCAGCTCAGCGACCCGCGCCTCGGCCTCGCTGCGCGAGCTGGTGGCGATCTCGAGCCGCTGCTCGGCGTCGGCGAGCGTGGCGCGCAGACGGGTGACCTCGGTGGCCGATTGCTCGGCCGACCTGGTCAGCGTCTCGACTTTGGCCGACAGGGCCTGTTCCGCCGTCCGCGCCTCGGCCAGGGCCTGATCGCGCGCTCCCTGGGCGCGCGTCAGGCTGGTGTTGAGCTGCGCGTTCTGCCAGCGCATGGTGACCAGCTCTTGCTCGATGCGCTTCGCGTCGGCGGCCGCATCCGCCGCCGTCGTGCTCAGCTCCGCGATCCGCGCCTCGGCGCCCTGGCTGCCCTGCTGGAGCGCCGCGACCTCGGCGCGCAGCCGTTGATTCTCCTGCCTGACGGTGATCAGCTCCTGGCGCGCCTGGCCCGCCATCGCCGCCACCGCGGCGGCCTTGGAGAGCTCCTGCAGCCGGGCCCGGGCGGCGGCCAGCGCCGCGTTGAGCTCGGCAAACGGCGCTTGCGCCTGGTCGCCCGCTGCGCCCGTGTCCGGCGCCGGTGTTGTGCGATCCTCGATCAGGATCACGCCCGCGGCCGGCGCCATCGGTTGGCCAAGCGGCAGCGCCGCCGTCTCAGTGGCGTACAGTCCCGCGACCGCGCCAGCCAATAGCGCGCAGAGCGGCAAACCGTTCAGGACTGGTTGCGCTCGCTGTCGATCGGCCATGACCCGCAATCCATTGCTCTCGCCTCATCTCTCGTATTGCGCAAGCTGAGGCGTTGTCAACTCGACTGCAGATCATCGCGCTCGCCCGGAGCGCGTCAAGCTAAATGTCATAACGGCTGGATTGCCGCGATCGTGGCTCAAGGGCCCGAGCAGCGTCGACCTCGGCTCGCGACGTCGCGCTCGATGGTGCTGCCGGCGCCCGGCGCGTCAGGCGCGCCCGATCATCCGGCCGAGGCGACTGCCGCGGCGGCTGATCTGGACCAGCGCTGCGACCTCGTCCGGCGCGCCCTTGAGCAGATCGTTGATCTCGGGCGCGACGGTGATCAGCCGCCGGCTGGCGAACGCCTCGTGGTTCGGCTCGATCTCGGCCGGCTGGTACAGGTAGTTGACCATCACGCCGGCGGACTGCTTGAGCCGCCGGCCGCCTGTGTCCGCGAGCCAGTTGAGGCGCTCGATCCGGGCGCCGTTGCCGAGATGGAAACGGGCCACCGCATCGAGCGGCAGGCCGGCGTCGTCGCGCTCGACCAGGTAGCGCGCGGCGGCCCGGATCAGGGGCGCCTCGAGAGCGAGGACGAGCTCGGATCGCTCGAGCCAGCCCCCCTGCCCGAGCGCCGCCGCCAGACCACCTTCAATCTCGGGACCCTCGGTCGCGGGTCGGGTCGCGGCGAGCGCGCGGCGTTGCTCCGGGTCCAGCCAGGCATCCTCGGGCTGCCGCTCGAGCCAGCCGAGCAGGCCCGGCATCGGCGACAGGGTCGCGAACTGCTTGAGGTTCGGCAGATCATGGGCGAGATCGTCGACCACCTGCTTGATCAGGAAATTGCCGAAGCTGATCCCGCGCAGGCCATAGAGGGTATTGGTGATCGAGTAGAAGATCGCGCAGTCGGCCCGCTTGGGATCGAGCCCCGGGCTGTTCTCGTCGAGGAGCGGCTCGATGTGTCCGGCCAGGCCCTCGACCAGGGCGACCTGGAGAAAGATCAGCGGCTCCGTCGGCAGGGAGGGGTGAAAGAACGCGTAGCACCGGCGATCGCCATCCAGCCGATGGCGCAGATCGCGCCAGGAACGAACCTCGTGCACGGCCTCGTACTCGATGATCTTCTCGAGCAGCGCGGCCGGCGAGTCCCAGGTCAACCGCTGGAGGGTGAGGAAGCCGACGTCGCACCAGGTGGCGAGCACGTGCCGGAAATCCTCGTCGAGCGCCCTGAGCTGCGGATCATCGCTCGCCAGCGTCAAGAGATCGGCGCGCATGTCGACCAGGAACTCCATGCCCTCGGGCAGGGCGTTGAACTTGGTCAGCAGGCGCATCCCCGGCGTCACCAGGGAGCGCCGGAGCGCGCGCTCGGCATTGAGCCTGGCCGGCTCGTCGACGGCCGACCGATAGCGCGCGATCGCCTGCTCGACCCGGGCTCGCTCGACCCCGAACTCCCGCGCCAGCAGGCCGAAGAAGCGGGCCCGACCGGTCGCGCTGAGGCCGAGGTAGACCGACGCGATGCTGGCCGCCTGCGCCCGGGCCAGAACCTCGCCGCCGCGCGCCTCCAGGCAGGCGCGCATCTCGGCGCCGAGGCGCTCGGCCTGCTCGGCCGGGAGGTCGGGATCGTCGCCGCCGGCCAACGGCAGCAGCGTGCCGGCGGCGATCTCCCGGAGCGCCCGGCTCCAGCGTCCGAGGGTACGGCCGACCAGCGAAGGCAGGTCCGGCTCGGCCTCGGTGGGCGCCGCGGTCGCCATGGCCTCTGCCGCGGGCGCGGGAATGGTCGCGGGCAAGGTGCCGACCGGCCGGGCGGGACGGGATTCGGACAGTTGGCCTGGCACCTCGGTCATGGCGGAATCCTGAAGCCGATGGATGACGTCGAGCGAAGCCTCCAGCAGCGCCACCCGAACCGGCGCCACGAGCCGCGAACCTACCGTCGAGCCCCGCTACAAAGCGTGAACGGAGGCGCCCGGACGGCCCGCAAGCAGGTAATCTGGCACGATGGTCAAAGTCCTGCCACCCCGGGGTGCGGATGGTTTCGGGCAGGCACCTTGTTAACGGCTCGAGCCGTAGCATGCGGGCCGGGCGGCGGTGTCCAGGCACGGGGGCAGGAGCGAGCATGGCGGCAGAGCCGGCCAAGGGCTGGAGCAGATGGCGCCACGCGCGCCGGCTGCCGACGCTCAACCTGGCGCTCCAGGGCGGCGGCGCCCACGGGGCGTTCACCTGGGGCGTCCTGGATCGCCTGCTCGAGGACGAGCGCTTCGCCGTCGAAGGCATCAGCGGCACTTCGGCCGGCGCCTTGAACGCGGTGGTGCTCGCCTCGGGCTGGCGCGCCGGCGGCGCCGCCGGCGCCCGGCAGGCGCTCGAGACGCTCTGGCGGGAGATCGCCGCGCTCGCCCGCTTCAGCCCGCTGCGCGCCGGCGGCCTGACCCAGATGGCGGCCGACTTCACCGCCCAGCTGCTGTCGCCCTACCAGCTCAACCCGCTCGCTCTCAACCCCTTGCGCCGGATCCTCGGGCAGCTGGTCGACCTCGAGGGTCTGCGCGCCGAGCGCAGCCTCAAGCTGTTCATCGCCGCGACCAATCTGCGCACCGGGCGGGCCCGGATCTTCGAGAGCCGGGAGCTGTCCACCGACGTCGTCCTGGCGTCGGCCTGCCTGCCGCAGATGCACCAGGCCGTGACGATCGAGGGCGAAGCCTACTGGGACGGCGGCTTCGTCAGCAACCCGCCGCTCGCCGCCCTGGTCGAGCACTGCCGGGCGCGCGACCTGCTGCTGGTCCAGATCAACCCCGACACGGTCAGCGAGCTGCCGCGGACCGCGCGCGACATCCGCAACCGCATGGCCGAGATCGTGTTCGGGCGGCCGCTCGCGCTCGAGCTCGAGGCCCTGGCAGAGCGCCGGCGGCGGGCCCGCTCGCCGTTCCGCTGGTTGAGCCCGAGCGCCCGCCGCTTCGCCCGCCACCGCCGGCACGTGATCGACGGCGGGCCGGTGCTGGCGGCGCTCGATCCGGCGAGCAAGATCGATCCGGGCTGGCCGCGCCTGGTGCAGTTGCGCGACCTCGGCCGGAGCGCGGCCGAGGCCTGGCTGGACCGGCGCAGCGCCAAGCCGGTGCCGGCCGCCGCGGCACCGCAGCCGGTGCGGCCGCCCGCGGCGGGCTCCGCCTGACGCCGCGGACCGGCCCGAGCCTTGGCGCCAGTGCGGCTCGCTCGCACGCGCCGTTGATCGCGGCGCCGTGCGGGCGCAAGCTCTAGGGCGCGCTCGCACCGGGCCCCGGGGCGTCAGCCTCGATCGCATGACGCAGGGGGCCCAAAATCCTGGCGCTCGGAGGAGCATCGACATGGTCATCGACGTGGAGCAGGGTCAACGCCCCCGGCCGGCGAAGCTGGACCAGCCGGGTCGGGGACGGATCTACGACAGCATCGCCGAGACCATCGGCAACACGCCGCTGGTCCGCATCCCGCGCCTGGCGAAGGCGCATGGCGCGCGCGCCGACGTCACGCTCAAGCTCGAGTTCTTCAACCCGATCGGCAGCGTCAAGGACCGGATCGGGGTCAGCATGATCGAAGCGCTGGAGGCCCTCGGCAAGATCGGCCCCGGCACCGTCCTGGTCGAGCCGACCTCGGGCAACACCGGGATCGCGCTCGCCTTCGTCTGCGCCGCGCGCGGCTACCGGCTGATCCTGACGATGCCCGAATCGATGTCGATCGAGCGTCGCAAGATGCTGGCCTACCTCGGCGCCGAGATCGAGCTGACACCGCGCGAGCAGGGCATGAAGGGGGCGCTCGCCAAGGCCGAGGAGCTGCTGGCGACGCTCCCGGGCGCGCTGATGCCGAGCCAGTTCACCAATCCCGCCAATCCCGAGATCCACCGCCGGACCACGGCCGAGGAGATCTGGGCCGACACCGGCGGCCTGGTCGACTGCATCGTCTCGGGCGTCGGCACCGGTGGCACGCTGACCGGCTGCGGCCAGGTGCTGAAGCCGCGGCGGCCGGGGCTGCGCATGGTCGCGGTCGAGCCCGAGGCGAGCCCGGTGCTCTCGGGCGGCCAGCCGGGGCCGCATCCGATCCAGGGGATCGGCGCGGGCTTCGTCCCGGAGGTCCTCGATGTCAGCCAGATCGACGAGATCGTCAAGGTCGGCAACGAGCAGGCGTTCGCCCATGCGCGCGAGCTCGCAAGGCTCGAGGGCATCCCCGCCGGCATTTCCTCAGGTGCCGCGCTCGCGGCCGGCCTTCAGGTCGCGAGCCGGCCCGAGATGGCCGGCAAGCTGATGGTGGTGATCATCCCCTCGTTCGCCGAGCGCTACATCACCACCGCGCTGTTCGAGGGGTTTTAGGGCCCCCCGGCTCGCCGCCGGCGCCTATTTCATCACCTCGGCGAGTGCCGCGGAGAAGCCGAGCAGCGAAACCGGCACGTCGATCTGCGGCTCTTTGCCCTGCTGGTCGTAAACGTAGAAGCTGACAGTCGCCTTGGTTCCAGCCTTCAGCTGGGCCAGGAGGTCGGGCTTCAGCAAAAGCTCGATCCTGCAGCCCTGCTTCTCGCAGAGCTTGACGTCGACCTTCTGGCGCTCGCCGTTGTCGATCTTGAAGAACGTGCCGGGCGGCAGGGCGATGCCGAGCGGCAGCATGATCAGCATGCCTGGCGTGTCGGTGTCGGCGACCCGCCCGACCACGGCGAGCAGCACACGATTGCCCTTCTGGTTCTCCACGGGCTGGTGCATCTCGCAGAACTCCGGCCTGCCGGTGACCGCCTTGCAGTGGAGGGTCCAGTCCTGAAATTCCTGACCGTCGCGGCCCTGCGGAGCCGGAGCGGCGGTTCCGGGCGCCGGCTTCGGGGTCGTGCTTTCCGGTGCCTGGCCGGTCGGCGCCTGGCTCGGCGCTGGGCTCGCCTGCCCGAGCGCCGGGGCCGGGGCATTCAAACTGAGCAGGATGGCAAGAAGCCATGGAGCGAGCGATGCCCCAGGCAAGCTCCGACGTGTCAGGACGAGATCCACAGCGCAAGACTCCACTCGGCCGGTTGTCGCACGGGCGCGCCCGCCCGGCTGGAATCACAAGATGTACGTCCGGCGGGCGGATGCAACCCGCGCCGGTGGTTCAATGCCGGTCCCGCCGATCCTCCCTGATCATGTCGGCCGCCTTCTCGGCGATCATGATCACCGGCGCGTTGGTGTTGCCGGAGGTGATGGTCGGCATGACCGAGGCATCGACCACGCGCAGGCCCGCGAGACCGTGCAGCCGCAGGCGATCGTCGACCACGGCGCCCGGGTCGGCGCCCATCCGGCAGGTCCCGACCGGGTGGAAGATGGTCGTGCCGATCGCGCTCGCCGCCTGGGCGAGCTCCGCGTCGCTCTGAAACGCCGACCCGGGCTTGAGCTCGTCCGGCCGAAAGCGGGCGAGCGCCGGGGCGGCGCAGATCCGGCGGGTCAGCCGGATCGCAGCCGCCGCGACCATGCGATCGGCCTCGGCGTTCAGGTAGTTCGGCCGGATCGCCGGTGGCACGCCGGGGCGCGGGCTCTTGATCCGGACCTCGCCGCGGCTCTCCGGGCGCAGATTGCAGACCGAGGCCGTGAAGGCGGGGAACGGGTGCAAGGGATCGCCGAACTTGTCCAGCGAGAGCGGTTGGATGTGATATTGGAGGTTGGGCGTCGCGCGCGCCGGATCGGAGCGCGCGAACGCGCCGAGCTGCGAGGGCGCCATGGTCAGCGGCCCGCGCCGGTAGAGGAAGTATTCGACGCCCATCCAGGCGCGCGCCAGCAGTCGGTTCGCCTGCTCGTTCAGCGTGCGGGTGCCCTGCACCTGGTAGATCAGGCGCAGCTGCAGATGGTCCTGGAGGTTGGCGCCGACGCCTTCGAGCGCCTGCACCGGCGGGATGCCCAGCTGCTCGAGCAGAGCGCCGGGACCGATGCCCGAGAGCTGCAGGAGCTGCGGCGAGCCGATCGCGCCGGTGGCGAGGATCAGCTCGCCCTTGACCGCGGCATAGGCATCGCCGCCGCCGCGGCGAATGTGCAGGCCGACCGCGCGCCGACCGTCGAGCGCGATCCGGCTCGCCTCGGCGCCGGTCAGGACCTCGAGGTTCGGTCGCGAGCGCGCCGGCCTGAGGAACGCCTTGGCCGTGCTCCAGCGCACGCCGCGCTTCTGGTTGACGTGGAAGTAGCCGCAGCCCTCGTTGTTGCCCCGGTTGAAGTCGTCGGTTTCGGGAATCCCGACCTCGGCCGCCGCGGCCCGGAACGCGTCCAGGATCTCCCAGGTGAGGCGCATCTCCTCGACCCGCCACTCGCCGCCGGCGCCATGCAGCTCGTCGGCGCCGTGGACATGGTCCTCGGACTTCCTGAAGTAGGGCAGGACGTCGTCCCAGCCCCAGCCGCGGTTGCCGAGCTGGCGCCACTGGTCGTAGTCCGCGGCCTGCCCGCGCATGTAGATCATGCCGTTGATCGAGGAGCAGCCGCCCAGGACCTTGCCGCGCGGGTAGTTGAGCACGCGGCCGCCGAGACCGGGCTCGGCCTCGGTCTTGAAGCACCAGTCGGTGCGCGGGTTGTTCTGGGTGTAGAGATAGCCGACCGGGATGTGGATCCAGGGGTAGCTGTCCTTGCCGCCGGCCTCCAGGAGCAGGACCGAGAGCGCGGGATCGGCGGACAGACGGTTGGCGAGCACGCAGCCGGCGGTGCCGGCGCCGACGATCACATAGTCGAAGCTGCCGAGGTCGTGCATCTCGCGGTCGGCTCCCCGCATGTGGTCTCCCCCTCAATCTACCTGCCGATCGGCCCGTGCGATCGGACCGTAACAGGCGTCGCCGGCCCCGATGGTCGCCGGCGCATTCTACCCCAACCGCAGCCGCTGACATCAAGGGAGACAAAGCATGGTGGAAAAAACGGGCGGGCTGCCGGGCCTCTGCGGCACCGAGCACATCGGCCTCACGGTGCCCGACCTCGATCAGGCGGTCCAGTTCTTCGTGGCCGTGCTCGGCTGCCAGGAGCTTTTTCCGCTTGGCCCGTTCCAGGCGGACGATGACTGGATGGCCGTGCATCTGGGCGTGCATCCGCGTGCGGTGGTCAGGAGGATGCGCTATCTGCGTTGCGCCAACGGCTCCAACCTCGAGCTGTTCGAATACGAATTGCCCGACCAGAACCGCAAACACCCGAAGAACAGCGACATCGGCGCCTGCCACCTCGGCTTCTACGTCGACGACCTCGACGCGGCGGTCGCTTACCTCCGGGCCAAGGGCATCGAGGTTCAGGGCGAGCCCACGACGATGACCTCGGGCCCGAGCGCCGGCAACCGCTGGGTCTATTTCCGGGCTCCCTGGGGCCTCCAGCTGGAGCTGATCAGCTCTCCGGACGGCCAAGCCTACGAAAAAGACTACGCCGACCGCCTCTGGCACCCCAAACACCCCGACCGGTGACGCGAGCCGGGCAGCTCCTCAGCCGGTCGCGCGCAAGGCTTCGGTCGCGACCAGGAGCTGGCGTCCCTGGCGGCGTTCTCTGCGGCACCGGTGAACATATCGGGTTGCCGGACCTCTCCGGCCAAGGGGAGGCAGCCCCCGCGTCTACAAGGCGATCTGCTGCTCCGTCCAGCCGCATCGTGCCATCTGCCCTCGAAGCTTGCAGGGCCGCGCCCGCTCCGTCAGTCCTTCGGGCGAAGGTGGTGGGAGAGACTTGCCCGGGTCCTGGAGGTCGGGCACGCGCCAGCCGTCGAGGTCGTATTCTTCCATGCACCGCTCGGCGAAGCCGCGGAGCTTGTCGGCGTTGCCGTTGGCCTGAGCGCCGAACAGACAGTAGCGGCGGATCTCCTCGGTGCTGCCGCCGTAGTTGATCTCATAGAGCTCGCGGCGCCGGTCCGGCTGCTCGAATGAGCGGAACCGGCCGTGCGCTGATGGCCGGCTCGCCTTTCTCCGCGGGGGGAATTGCCTCGTCGGCGAAGCCTGGTACAGTTCCTCGCCAGTCGATGCGCAGGAGCAGGGGCTCAGATGCCGTTCGTCGCGCCCACCGGAGACGACCAGAGATTCATGCGCCTGGCGCTGGAAGAGGCGCAGGCTGGCTACGACGAAGGCGGGGTGCCGGTCGGCTCGGTGCTGGCCCTGAGCGGTCGCCTGCTGGCGCGCGGCCACAACCGGCGGGTCCAGGAAGGCGATCCGATCGCGCACGGCGAGATGGACTGCCTGCGGCGCGCCGGCCGCCGGCCGCACTACCGTGGCACCGTGCTCTATACGACGCTCAGCCCGTGCATGATGTGCGCCGGCACGATTTTGCAGTTCGGCATCCCGCGGGTGGTCGTGGGCGAGCGGGCCAGTTTCGAAGGCAACTGCGATTTCCTGGCCGGGCGTGGGGTCGAGGTCGTGCTGCTCGACGATCCGGCCTGCATCGATCTGATGAGCCGCTTCATCCGTGAGCGGCCGGAGCTCTGGAACGAGGACATCGCCGAAGAAAGCTGAAGGCTGGGCCGAAGACGGCTGAAGGCCGGCGTCCGATGGTCTCTCGGGCGCCGAAGGCGCGGGATCGACAATCATCAAGACGTGAGTGGAGGGCAACGGCATGACGGTCGGCGGCAGGAAGAGGTGGCCAGGCGTCGCTATCGCGGCGGCGGTGACCGTGGGCGCTGCGGCGGCGAGCGGTGGCGCGCTGGCGCGGATCAGCTCAAGGTCGCGGCGGTGTTCGAGACCCCGATCGAGGAGCCCTGGGTCAACCAGATCCACGTGGCGCTGCTCAAGGCCAAGGAGGAGCTCGGGATCGAGTACACCTGGTCCGAGAGCGTCTCGGCCAGCGACTTCGCCCGCGTGCGTGCGCGAGTACGCCGAGCAGGGCAACGGCCTGATCATGGGCGACGCCTTCGGCACCGAGCGGATCACCCGCAACGTGGCGCGCGACTATCCGACGGTGGCGTTCGCGTTCGGCTCGGGGATCGGGCCGGCGGAGCCCAACTTCGCGGTGTTCGACAACTGGATCCACGAGCCCGCCTATCTCGCGGGCATGATCGCCGGCAAGCTCACCAAGTCGAACACCGTGGGCGTGGTCGCGGCGATGCCGATCCCCGAGGTCAACCGCCTGGCCAACGCCTTCTGCGCCGGCGCCAAGGAGGTCAACCCGCCGGTCAGGTGCAAGTTCTCGTTCATCGGCTCGTTCTTCGATCCGCCCAAGGCCAAGGAGGCGGCGATCGCGCAGATCGAGGCCGGGGTCGACGTGATCTATGCCGAGCGCTTCGGCGTCATCGAGGCGGCCGCCGAGCGCGGCATCCCGGCGATCGGCAACATGTCCGACCAGTCCGAGCTGGCGCCCGACACCGTGGTCACGAGCGTGATCTGGGACATGTGGCCGACGGTCAAGCAGGTGGTCAGCCAGGTCCAGGCGGGCGTGTTCACCTCGCAGGACTTCGGTCAGTTCTCGTACATGGGCAAGGGCGGCTCGTATCTGGCGCCCTATCACGCCTGGGACGACAAGCTGCCGGCCGAGGTCAAGACCATGGTCGCCGAGCGCACCCAGGAGATCAAGGACGGCAACTTCCGGGTGCCGGTCGACGAGAGCACGCCGCAGTCGGAATAGCTCCGCTCGCCCCGAGCGTGGGAGCGACCCCGCAAGGCGCCCGCCGAGGCTATGGCTCGGGACCGATCCGCGGCCACCATGGGGGCGTCGCCTCCCGGGCGTCGCTGTGGCCGGGTCGAGCACCGGCCCTGCGGCGACGGGCGAGGTCATGATCGGGACCCAGTCCCGGCCGCCATGCCGGGTGTCATCATGACCGGATCGAGCGCCGGCGCCGCGGTGACGCATTCCGGCGACGGGTTGCCTCGCGCTGTTAACCAAAGGCTAACCTGTGATCGTTAACTCTCTTCTCGGATGGTCCGTGCGACCGTGGGAATCCGCGGCCTGCACGTTTCGATGGCGAACGGATTCCCAGGATCGCATGGACCATCGCCATGCTCGGCGCCAATGGTTAATGAAACGTTGACCGGCACCTGCTGCGGCGCATCAGGGCGGCGCGCCGCTTTCGCCTCGGCATCCATGACCGCATCCGCACCGCTGCTCGAGTTGCGCGGGATCGACAAGCGCTTCGGCGCGGTGCACGCCAATCGATCGGTCGACCTCAGCCTCCACGCCCGCGAGGTCCTGGGGCTGCTCGGCGAGAACGGCGCCGGCAAGACCACGCTGATGAACATCCTGTTCGGCATCTATCGTGCGGATGCCGGCGAGATCCGGGTCGAGGGTCGGCCGGTGACGATCCGCAGCCCGGCCGATGCGCTGGCCGCGGGCATCGGCATGGTGCATCAGCATTTCCACCTGGTCGACCGGCACAGCGTGCTCGAGAACCTGATGGTCGGCGAGCCGGGGCGGCGCGGGCTGATCGACCGGGCCGGGGCGCGCGCCCGCCTCGCCGGGATCGGCGCGCGCTATGGCCTGCGGCTCGACCCCGAGCGTCCGGCGGGCGCGCTCAGCGTCGGCGAGCAGCAGCGCCTGGAGATCGTCAAGGCGCTCTATCGCGGCGCCCGCATCCTGATCCTGGACGAGCCGACCTCGGTCCTGACGCCGCAGGAGACCGAAGGGCTGTTCGCCGCGATCCGGGCCATGGCGGCCGAGGGCGTCGGCGTCATCTTCATCAGCCACAAGCTGAACGAGGTGCGCGCGATCACCGACCGGCTGGTGGTCATGCGCCAAGGCGCCGTGGTCGCCGAGACCGCCAACGACGCGACCGTCACCGCCGCGCCGGCTGGCCCTGCTGATGTGCGGCCACGAGCTGGCGGCGCCGGCGCGCGAGGCGGCGAGGCTCGGGCCCGTCCTCCTTGCCCTGGACGCGGTGAGCACGCGGCGCGGGCCCGAGCACCCGGTCGCCCTGAAGGGGGTTTCGCTCAGCGTCCGGGGCGGCGAGATCCTCGGCATCGTCGGCGTGTCGGGCAACGGCCAGGGCGAGCTCGCGGAGCTGATCGGCGGCACCCTCAAAGCCTCGAGCGGGCGCATCGAGGTGGCCGGCCGGGCCGTCACCGGCGCCGGTGCCCGCCAGATGCGTCGCTCAGGCGTCGCCCATGTGCCCGAGGACCGCCTCGGCGCCGGGCTCTTGAGCACGCTGCCGCTCACCGACAGCATGATCCTGGCCCGGGTCGGCGAAGCGCCCTTCAGCCGGCTCGGGATCCTGAACCATGGCGCGGCCAGACGCTTCGCCGCTCGCCCAGATCGAGAAGTTCGGGATCCGCGCCGCCGGGCCCGAGGCGCGCACCGGCACGCTCTCGGGCGGCAACCTGCAAAAGGCGCTGCTCGCCCGTGAGCTGGCGTTCGAGCCGCTGGTCCTGGTCGCCGCGCAGCCGACCCGGGGCCTCGACGTCGGCGGCCAGGGAGTTCGTCCATCGCCAGCTGCTCGGGCTCAGGGCGCGCGGCCGCGCGGTCATCGTGATCAGCGAGGACCTCGAGGAGCTGTTCGAGATCGCGGATCGGATCGCGGTGATGTTCGAGGGCCGCATCCTGGACGTCATGCCGGTCGCCGAGGCCGAGGTCGCCCGGATCGGGCTCTTGATGGCCGGGGCGGAGGGCAGGGCGTGATCCGGCTCAGGCTGGAGCCGCGCGCGGACACCCCGGCCTGGCTCGGCATCGCTCTGCCGGTGCTCGCGATCCTCGCCACGCTGGCGCTTTGCAGCACGCTGATCCTGCTCGCCGGCGCCAATGTCCTCGACGCCTATGGCGCCTTGTTCGCGGGCGCGCTCGGCAGCCGCTTCAACCTCGTCGAGACCGTGGTCAAGGCGGCGCCGCTGGTGCTGACCGGGCTCGCGGTCGCGGTCGCCTTTCGCGCCAGGTTCTGGAACATCGGCGGCGAAGGCCAGCTGCTCGCCGGCGCCATGGCCGCGGCCTTCGTCGGCGCCCGCGAGGGCCTGCCCGGCTGGTCGCTGGTGCCGGCGATGATCCTCGCCGGCACGCTCGCCGGGGCCGCCACCGCAGCCCTGCCGGCGGTGCTGCGGGTCCGCCTCAAGGTCGACGACGTGGTCGCCACGCTGATGCTCAACTTCGTCATCTTCTACGCCATGACGGCGCTGCTCGACGGCCCGTGGAAGGACCCGCTGAGCGGCTATCCGGACTCGCCCGACATCCGCATGGACGCGGAGTTCCCGGTGCTGCTGCAGGCGACGCGGCTGCATCTCGGCGTGCTGCTCGCCGGTCTCGCGGCGATCGCGGTCTGGCTGCTGATCACGCGGACCACGCTCGGCTTTCAGATCCGCGCGGTCGGCGCCAACCCGCGCGCCGCCGCCCATGGCGGCATTCCGGTCGGCCGGGTGATGCTGCTGGCGGCGGCGATCTCCGGGCGCGCTCGCCGGGCTCGCCGGCGTCGGCGAGGTCGGCGGCCTCCACTACCAGGTCATGGCGGGCCTCTCGCCCGGCTACGGCTACACCGGCATCGTGGTCGCCATGCTGGCGGCGCTCAACCCGCTCGGCGTCGTGCCCGCGGCGCTGTTCTTCGCCGCGGTCGCGACCGGCGCCGAGAGCATGTCGCGGCAGACCGGCGTGCCGGTGTTCCTCGGCGACGTCATCCAGGGCACGTCCCTGATCTGCATGCTGACCGCGCTGCTGTTCACAAGCTATCGCCTGCGCCTGAGCCGGCCGGCGGCGGCCTGAGCGGAGGCGGCGATCAGCGAGATCCTGGATCAGATCCTGCAGGTCGGGTTCTTTGCCGCCGTGATCCGGGTGGCGACGCCGCTGCTGCTCGCGACCCTGGGCGAGATGGTCACCGAGCGCGCGGGCGTGCTCAATCTCGGCATCGAGGGCATCATGCTGCTGGGCGCCATGGTCGGCTTCACGACCGCCTGGTTCACCGGCGATCTCTGGCTCGGGATCGCCGCCGCGGCGGCGGCCGGCGTCCTGTTCGGGCTGCTGATGGGCGTCCTGACCGTGAGCCTCGGCCTCAGCCAGCACGTCTCGGGGCTGGGCGTGACCATGCTGTGCACCGGCCTCAGCTTCTATTTCTACCGGCTGATCTTCGGCCAGCCGTCGCAGCCGCCCCACATCAAGCCGTTCGCGACGCTGGGCGTTGCCGGGGCTCGCCAAACTGCCATGGCTCGGGCCGGTGCTGTTCGACCAGTTCGCGCTGGTCTACGTCGCCTTCCTGCTCGTGCCGCTCGCCGCCTTCGTGCTCTACCGGACGCCCTGGGGCCTCCGTCTCAGGACGGTCGGCGAGAATCCGCACGCGGCGGTCTCGGCCGGCGTCGACGTCGCCTGGGCGCGCTACCAGGCGCTGATGATCTCAGGCGCGCTGATGGGCATGGCCGGGGCCTATCTGTCGCTCGCCCAGTTCAACGCCTTCACCTTCGGCGTCATCTCGGGCCGCGGCTGGGTGTGCATCGCACTGGTCGTGCTCGGCCAGTGGGACCCCTGGCGGGTCGCGGGCGCTGCGCTGCTGTTCGGCGCCCTCGATGCGCTCGGCCTGCGCCTGCAGTCGAGCGGCGGCATCGGCCTGCCCTATCAGCTGTTCCTGATGCTGCCGTTCCTTGCGACCATCGTCGCGATGGGGGTTCTCGCGCGCAAGGCGCGCGCCCCGGCCGCGCTGCTGACTCCCTTCCGGCGTGAGGAACGGTGATGACCGCCATCGCCTTGACCGCCAGGACGACCCGGGTAGCCGGGCAGCCGGGCTTTGGGGTCGGGCGACGGGCTGTCATAGTGCGACGTTGAACGGCGGCCTCGAGGTGAGCGGGACGTGTTCGAAGTCGTTTTCCTTGGCACCGCTGCGGGTGTGCCGTCCGTCGACCGGGGGCTGCCGGCGTTGATCGTGCTGCACGGGCAGCACCGGTTCCTCGTGGACTGTGGCGAGGGCACCCAGCGCCAGCTGCTCAGGAGCGGGCTCGGGCTCCGCAGGCTCGACTGCGTCCTGCTCACCCACGCCCATCTCGACCACCTGCTGGGCCTGGGTGGTCTGGTCGCCACCCTGGCGCTCCTGGAGGCGGGCCACAGCCTGACGGTGTACGGCGGTGCTGCGGTGCTCCGGGCGGTGCGAAGCCTGTTGACCGAGGTGGTCTGGCCGGGCGGCCGGCCCGAATTCGAGGTCAGGAGCGTCGCGATCGAGCCGGGTACCATCATCGAGGATGATCATCTCCGGGTGCGGGCGTTTCCGGTCACTCACCGCGGCGCCGATTCCTTCGGTTTCGCCTTCGAAGAGAAGTCACGGCCGCGGATGCTGCCGGACCGGCTGGCCGCGCTCGACGTTCCCGCCGGGCCGGAGCGGCGCCGGCTGCTCCAGGGTGAGGAGGTCGTCCTACCGGGCGGCCGCCGGGTTGCGCCGGATCAGGTTCTGGGGCCACCGCGGCCGGGCAGCCGCCTGATCGTGGTTGGTGACGCCGCCCGCGCCGACGAGCTGCTCGAGGTCGCTCGCGACGCCGATGCGCTGATCGTCGAAGCCACCTTCCTCGAGCGCGACGCCGGCAAGGCCGCACAGCGAGGGCATTTGACAGCCGCTCAAGGGGCCCGGCTCGCGCGCGCCGCGAACGTCCGCGCGCTGTACCTCACCCATCTCTCCAGCCGCTACGAGCAGGCCGAGATCGAGGCCGAGGCGCGGGCGATTTTTCCTGAGGCTGCGGTCGCGCGCGATTTCGACCGGATCACCGTGCGGGCGGCGTAGGATGCCCGACAGCAGCGAGGCCCTTGCCGCCGACGGCATCGAGGTCCCCAGGCGGCAGGCCGAATGGGTGACAACTCGAAAAAGGCCTTGCAGAGCGGCAGGCGTCCATGATGACCCTTGAACCCGGGCAGGACGGCGGCCAATGGTTGACCCGAGGTCGCCAGGCAGGCGATGGCGGCTGGCGCGGGCAAATCCGGCCATGACCAACGAGTGGGCTTTGCGTCGATGTCAGCAAACGAGGCCGCAGGCGGGAAGGCGATCGACGCGCGTGGGTTGCGGGCGTCGGCGAGCTTTCCGCCAGGCGTGATCGCGGAGATCCAGCGCGCCGCGCGCGAGGGGCTGTACGAGATCCGGGGCTTCGGCGCCAAGCGGCGGATGCCGACCTTCGATGACCTGGTGCTGCTCGGCGCCTCGGTCTCGCGCTACCCTCTCGAGGGCTACCGCGAGAAATGTGCGACCGACGTCACGATCGGCACCCGCTTTGCCGAAAAGCCGGTCGAGCTCGCGATCCCGATCACGATCGCCGGTATGAGCTTCGGCGCGCTCGGGGCGCACGCCAAGGAGGCGCTCGGGCGGGCTGCGACCGCGATGGGCACCAGCACCACGACCGGCGACGGCGGCATGACCGACGAGGAGCGCGCCGCCTCCAAGACCCTGGTCTACCAGGTGCTGCCGTCCCGCTACGGCCTCAATCCGGACGATCTGCGGCGCGCGGACGCGCTCGAGATCGTGATCGGCCAGGGGGCGAAGCCCGGCGGCGGCGGCATGCTGCTGGGGCTCAAGATCACCGAGCGGGTCGCCGCCATGCGCACGCTGCCGCAAGGCATCGACCAGCGTAGCGCGTGTCGTCACCCGGACTGGACCGGCCCTGACGATCTGACCATCAAGATCGCCGAGCTCCGGGAAATCACCGAGTGGCAAAAGCCGATCTACGTCAAGATCGGCGCGACCCGGACCCGCTTCGATGTAGCACTCGCGGTCAAGGCCGGCGCCGATGCGATCGTGCTCGACGGCATGCAGGGCGGCACCGGGGCGACCCAGGACACCTTCATCGAGCACGTCGGCATCCCGACCCTGCCGGCGGTCCGGCTCGCGGTCGAGGCGCTGCAGGAGCTCGATGTGCACCGCAAGGTGCAGCTGATCGTCTCGGGCGGCATCCGGAGCGGCGCCGACGTCGCCAAGGCCCTGGCGATGGGCGCGGACGCGGTCTCGATCGGCACGGCCGCGCTGATCGCGCTCAACTGCAACGCCCCGCTTTACGAGCAGGACTACGCGGCGCTCGGCACCGCGCCCGGCTTCTGCCACCATTGCCACACCGGCCGCTGCCCGGTCGGCATCACCACCCAGGACCCGGAACTGGAAAAACGGCTCGACGTCGAGCAGGCGGCGCGCCGGGTGCAGAACTACCTGACCACGCTCGTCCTCGAGACCCAGACGCTGGCGCGCGCCTGCGGCAAGTCGCACGTCCTCAACCTCGAGCCCGAGGACCTGGCGGCGCTCACGGTCGAGGCCGCGGCAATGGCCGGCGTGCCACTCGCCGGCACCGACTGGATCCCGGGCAAGCAGACCTATCAATCAAAGTAACGGGGAGGACGGCTCGCATGGCCAAGGACCTGGCACAAATCGCTAAGCAGGACGGCATCAAGTATTTCCTGATCAGCTTCGTCGATCTGTTCGGCGTGCTGCGGGCGAAGCTGGTGCCGGCGGCGGCGATCGGCGACATGGCCAAGGTCGGCGCGGGCTTTGCCGGGTTTGCGACCTGGCTCGACATGACGCCCGCGGACCCGGACATGTTCGCAATCCCCGACCCCTCGAGCCTCACGCGCCTGCCCTGGCAACCCGAGGTCGCCTGGCTGGCGGGCGACCTCTGGATGGCGGGCAAGGAGGTCGAAAGCGCGCCGCGCGTGGTCCTCAAGCGCCAGATCGCGGCCGCCGCCGCGCAGGGCTACCGGCTCAAGACCGGAGTCGAGTGCGAGTATTTCATCATCTCGGCCGATGGCGCCGCCATCTCGGACGGCCGCGACACTCAGGACAAGCCCTGCTACGACCAGTCCGCGCTGATGCGCCGCTTCGAGGTCATCACCGCGATCTGCGATGCGATGCTCGAGCTCGGCTGGGGGCCGTATCAGAACGACCATGAGGACGCGAATGGCCAGTTCGAGATGAACTGGGCCTATGACGACGTCCTGGTGACCGCCGACCGCCACGCGTTCTTCAAGTTCATGGTCAAGACGATCGCCGAGCGGCACGGCCTGCGCGCGACCTTCATGCCCAAGCCCTTTCCCCACCTGACCGGCAACGGCTGCCACGTCCACACCTCGATCTGGGACAAGGGTGCGCGGAAAAACCTGTTCGACGACGCCAAGGGCGAGCTCGGCCTTTCCGAACTTGCCTACCATTTCCTGGGTGGCGTCCTGCATGCGGCCGAGGCGCTGTGCGCGATCTTCAACCCGACCGTCAACAGCTACAAGCGCCTGAACGCCTCGACCACGCTCTCGGGCGCGACCTGGGCGCCGAATGCGATCAGCTACGGCGGCAACAACCGCACCCACATGGTCCGCATCCCCGACCCCGGCCGCTTCGAGTTCCGCCTGATGGACGGCGCCGCCAATCCGTACCTCGGACCGGCAGCATTGCTCGCCGCCGGCCTCGACGGCGCCCGGGAAAAACGCGATCCGGGCAAGCGCCTCGACATCAACATGTATACCGACGGCCAGCGCGCCCGCGGCATCCGGAAACTGCCGCTGAACCTTTTGGACGCGATCCGCCTGACCCAGAAGAGCCGGATGCTCCGCACCGCCCTCGGCGACGAGGTGATCGACAGCTACGCCAAGCTCAAGCTCCAGCAGTGGAACGCCCATGCCGCCCAGATCAGCCCCTTCGAGCGCGACCAGACCCTCGACTGCTGATCGCCGCTGCGTGGCCCTGACCCGAGGCGCAGACGGATGACCTCGACGCCGCATGTCCTGGTCCTGGGCGCCGGCATCATCGGCACGACGTCGGCCTGGTACCTGGCGCAGGCCGGCTGCCGGGTGACGCTGATCGAGCGCCAGGCGGGCGTCGGGCTCGAGACCTCGTTCGCGAACGGCAGCCTGGTCACGCCCAGCATGTCCGACCCCTGGGCCGCCCCGGGCCTGCCCTGGCAGCTGATGAAGTGGCTCGGCCGCGAGGATGCGCCCTTCCTGCTCCGCCTCGGCGCCCTCCCCGGCCTGACGTCGTTCGGGCCGGCCTTCCTTCGCAACTGCACGGCCGCCCGCTGGCGGCGCAACACCGAGACCATCCTCCGCCTCACCCGCTACAGCCAGGCGGCGCTCAACGCGCTGGTCGCCGAGACCGGCATCGCCTACGACGGCGCCTCGCTCGGCATCCTTCGCCTGTGCCGCGATCCCAAAGCCCTCGAGCACGCGGAGATGGTCGCAGCCGCGGTCGGCGTCGCCCACCGGCTGCTCGATGCCGCCGGCTGCGCCAGCCTGGAGCCGGCGATCGCGCCGGCCGCCCACCAGATCGCGGGCGGCATCCATTTTCCGGATGATCAGAGCGGCGATGCCTACAAGTTCACCACAGCCCTCGCCGAGCTTGCCCGGGACGCGGGCGTCGACTGTCGCTTCGGGGTCACCATCCAGACGCTCGAGACCGCGGGCGACCGGGTCACCGGCGTGATCACCGACCAGGGCCGCCTCGAGGCCGATCGCTACCTGGTGGCGCTCGGCTGCGCCGGCACCTCCCTGCTCCGCCCGCTCGGCCTCCGACTTCCGGTCTACCCGGTCAAGGGCTACTCGGTGACGCTCGAGCTCGACGGCTGGAACGGCGCGCCGCGGGTGCCGCTGGTCGACAGCGGCCGCAAGCTCGCGATCGTGCGCCTCGGCGATCGGCTGCGCCTCGCCGGCACCGCCGAGCTCACGGGCTACGACACGACCCTCAACCCGGCCCGTGGCGCCAACCTGCTCGCGAGCCTCCGCACCCTCCTCCCCGACGCCCCCAACCTCGCCACCGCCCGCCACTGGACCGGCCTTCGCCCGATGACCCCGGACGGCATCCCGATCCTCGGCTCCACCCCCTACGCCAACCTTTTCCTGAACATCGGCCACGGCCACCTCGGCTGGACCATGGCCTGCGGCTCGGCGAAGCTGCTCGCCGACCTGATCACCGACCGACCGACCGAGATCGAACTCGCCGGCATGACGCTCGACCGCTGAGCGCGCTCAGGAGCTCGACACCTTGATCCGGCGGACGGTCGCCGCAATCTCGGGCAGGCGGGCGCGGGCGGGCGCCATCGGCGCGCGCCGGGCACCCCCCTCAAGGAATCCCCCGGAAAAGCGCCCGAACGCTCGTGAAACGTGCTCGGCGGCGCCTGCCGCTCAGAATCGGTCAATTGTTCCGACCATTGTCAGCCCCCCAGTCATCACCTCGATCGGCCTTTCTCAGTCGAGATCTCGATCATGGCGCTGCCCACATCGAGAAATATTGCAATACGGGGCGCCGACACATGGTTGCTCTGATTTATACTATAGCGACTCACCCTTCCTTCACGATTGACCGGCTATGGTACAAGACCGATCTGATCCTTTGGCGGAGATCCCTATGACACTCGACAAAGGCTCGCCATCCTCGATCGAAGCCGACGGCGCCGGTTCGGTTCCCGACCTCGCCGGGCTGCCGATGGGAGCGGCGTATCGCCTCGATGCCGAGTTCTTTGAGGCCGAGGATCTCGACGGTGTCGGTGAGGGCGCGCTCGGCTCCGGCAACCTCAACCATCTCATCCTGCAGTCGCAGCTGATCAACGGCTTGGGCGACCCGACGGGGTCGGGCGCGGATGCCCTGGCAGATACCGTGCCCCTGGCGGCGGATCTCGCCGCGCGCGGCGCCGGCTTCGAGCCGGCCGCGACGGTCGAGCCCACCTTCGAGGGCCGCCCGCTCGAGCCCGCACACGAGGACGCGCCGGCCGTCGATGGCGCGACCTCAGACCAGCGCGGCTTCGGCCAGCCGGCTGGCCTCGTCACCTTGATCGGGGGCTCCCAGACCGCCGGCGCCGGCGCCGGCGGCTTCACCGCCAGATTTGCCGGTGGCGGCGGAGCCGCGGCCGACGTGTCCGTCGCGGACGTTGCTCCGCCCGCGGTCGAACCGAACGCCACCCCGACCGGCCCGCCCCCGGGCGACGTGCCGGCCGATCCCGGCGTTGGCCTGGCTGACACGGCCGCGGGCACGCTCGACGACGTGCTGCATGGAATTGATGATCTGTCGGCGACCGTCGCGGATGTGGTGGCGCCGGTCGTCGAGCCGGTGGTCGAGGTCATCGGCCAGGCGCTCGACGCGCTGCCCGGCGGAGTTGGCGACACGGTCGGCGACCTCACCGCGACCGGCGGCGAGCTCGCGCAGGCGGCGCTCGATGGCGCCGACCAGGTCGTGGACGCCCTGTCGGCAGCCGGGGACGACCTGATCGCGGCGGTCGGCGTCGCCGCTACGGATGCGATGCTCGCAACCGCGCTCGAAACGGTGACCGACGCAATCCCGATGCCAGCGGTGGCCGACCGCCTCGCGGGCACCTTCCAGGACATGGGTGCGAGCCTGGTCGCGGATGCCGGCGAAACGATAACCGCGCTTCAGGGTTCAGCGGCTCCGGCCATCGAGACCGTGAACGGTGCGCTCAATGGCTTCGCCGGCAGCGCCGCCGAGACCAGCGCCGCGGTGAGTAGCTCGCTCCAGGAGACTGTGGCCCCGGTGGTCGACGGCGCCCAGCAGGCCGCTGCGCCGCTGCTCGATGCGGTCCAGGGGGCCGCCGACGATGCGGCCGGGCAGGTGACCGGGGCGCTCGACGATGGCGCAGCGGCGGTGGCTGACGCTGCGACGCCGTTCCTCGACGATGCCGCCGACCTTGGCGCGAGCGCAGGCGATGTCGTCGACGGCGCGACCGATGCCACCACGAGCCTGCTCGACGACGCGGCCAACGCGGCGGATGACGCCGCAGCGCCGATCCTCGATGACGCCCAGGCGGCGCTCGACGATGCGGCCGGGCAGGTGACCGGGGCGGTCGACGATGGCGCGGCGACGGTGGCTGACGCCACGGCGCCAGTCCTCGACCAGGCCGCCGACCTCGGCGCGACCGTCGGCGACGCCGTCGACGGCGTGACCGACGACGGCCTGAGCCTGCTCGACGACGCCACCCAAGCCGGCGGCGACGGCGGCGCGCCGTTGCTCGACGAGGCCGGCGACCTGGGCCAGACCGTCGGCGACGCCGTCGACGGCGCGACCGACGACACCGCGAGCCTGCTCGACGACGCCGGCCAGGTGGCGGACACTGCCGGATCGGACCTGGGCGGTCTGACCGACTCGCTGCTCGCCGACGACACGGGGTCGTCGGGCGACCAGGATCTCAGCATCACAGCCGAGGGCGGCGTCGACGGCAACCAGCAGGCCGGCACCGCGAGCGAGGTCAACCTCGACCCGGTCGAGAACCTGACCGGCGACATCGACATCGCGGTCGACGGCAGCGCCGACGCTCCGGCCGAGATCGGCGGCAGCGTCGATGCGACCATCGACGACCTGAGCGCCGCGGCCGACACCCAGGACCTGGACGGCAGCCTGGAGACGGTCGACGGCCAGCCACTCGATGACGCGCTCGGCGACATCCAGTCCGACCTCGCCGCCATGGACGGAGCGACCTCGAATCAGGGTGACCTGGTGGCGGCCGCCGGCGACGACAGCGCGCTCGACGGGTCGATACCGGACGACCTGATCGGCGATCTGGCCCCGGACACCTCTGCCTTGGGCACCGACAGCTTCGACGACGTCACCAGCGGCGGCGGCGAGACGCTGCCGGAGCCGGATGGCGTCGCCGCCGAGGGGCTGGGAATGCTGCTGGATCCCCAGATCGACCAGAGTCCCGGGGCTGGCCTCTTCGGGTGAACGGACCGCCGAGCCTCACGCTGCGGCTGCGACCCGCGGGGTCGACCGCAAAGACGGCAGACCTCGTGGTCTCCACGCTTGCGATCTACGTCCTGTCGCTCGCGGTCCCAGTCATGTCGCTGCAGGTCTATGACCGGGTGCTGCCCAACGTCTCGACCGGCACGCTGCCGATTTTGGCGACCGGCGTCGGCGTCGCGATCGTGCTCGAGGTGTTGCTGCGGCTCGCGCGCGCCTACGTCGTCGGTTGGACCGGCGCCGCATACGAGCACCGCCTGTCCTGCGCCGCGGTCAACCATCTGCTGTCGGCGGATCTGACCCAGTTCGCCCGGCATGGCGTCGCCAGCGACGTCAACCGCCTGGCCGCGATCGGCAAGCTCAAGGATTTCTATTCGGGTCAGGCGTTAACCACGGTCATCGACGTTTCCTTCATCGTCATCTTCATTGGCCTGATCGCCTATATCGGCGGCCTGCTGGTGCTGGTGCCGCTGGCCGTCCTGATCGCGTTCCTCGGCACCATCGTTCGCTCGGGACTGCGTCTGCGCCGGACGCTCGCTGATCGCAGCACCACCGACGACACGCGCTACAACTTCCTGATCGAGAGCCTGTCCGGCGTGCATACCGTCAAGGCCCTGGCCCTCGAGCGCGTGTTCGTGCGCCGGCACGAGACCCTCGAGGCGGCCTCCAGCAAGGCCAGCTACGCCGTCTCGCAGGCCGGCGCGCGGCTGGTCAACGCGGGCACGATCTTCTCGCACGTGATGATTGCCGCGGTCGTCACGGCCGGCGCCAGCATGGTGATCGACGGGGCGCTCACCATCGGCGCCCTGATCGCCAGCCTGATGCTCTCGGGCCGCATCACCATGCCGGTTCAGCGGGCCCTGCTGCTCTGGGTCCGCTATCAGGACTTCCGCCTCACCCGGGATCGGGTGGCGACCCTGTTCGAGGCGCCGGCCCTGGTGCTCCCCAAGGAGCCCCCGATCGCCGCCAGGGAAGGCGAGCTGGAGCTGCGCGACGTCGGCTTCCGCGCCCCGGACGGCGCGTTCGTCTTCCGCCATGCCGCCCTCGCGCTCCGGCCAGGCGTGGCGGTCGCACTGTCCGGCGAGCCAGGCAGCGGCAAGAGCCTGCTGCTCAAGCTGATCGCCGGGATCTACACGCCCTCTGAAGGCGAGGTCCTGGTCGACGGCGCGCCGACCACCGCCTATCCGCTCAGCGCCCTGATCGATCGCGTCGGGCTGATCTCCAACGAGGCGGTCATCTTCCGCGGCACCATACGCGACAACATCACCCGCTTCGGCGAGGTGCCGGAGGCGCAGGCGCGCGAGGTCGCCAAGCTGCTCGGCGTCGACCGTGAGGTCGCGCGCCTGTCCGGCGGTTTCGATACCATGCTCGACGGCGGCCGTGGCGACAACGTCGCCCCGGGCCTGCAGCAGCGGATCGCGATCGCGCGGGTGCTGGCGACCAAGCCGCGCATCGTCCTGTTCGACGAGGCCGACCGCAACCTCGATCGCGACGGCTACATCCTGCTCTACCGGCTGCTCGGCCAGCTGCGCCGCAAGACCGCTCTGATCCTGGTCTCCAACGACCGCAACCTGCGCCAGCTCGCGGCCCGTCACTACGTCCTGCGCGACGGGCGGCTCGAGGCGGCGGCGAGCGATCGGCCGGGCGGCCGCGAGCTCACCGCTCATCGCGAGCTGCGGCTATGACCTCGGCCTCGGTCCTGTCCCTGGTCGCCACCGCGGCGCCCGCGGACGCCGGTCCGATCGGCGCCCGGCCACCCGGCGCGCGCGCGGTCTCGCCGCAGGCCGTCCGGCCGGCGGACCCGGGGCCTGCCGACCGGCCGCCGACCGGGCCGCCGACCAGGATCCGGTCGCCGTCCTGTTCGGTCACCTGTCCCGCTCGGTCTGGCGCGGCCAGGCGGGCGGCGCCCCGCTCGCAGCCTGCTGGTGCGCTTTGCTCGCCGCCCTGAACCGGAAGATCCGCGTCCGCGAGGCGGTCGAGGCGTTGCCCAGCCGGCCGGAGAGCTTCGATCTGATCGATTTCCAGACCGCGATGGCCAATCTCGGCTACGAGGCCCATCCGGTCCGGCTGCGCCTCGCCGACCTCGAGCGGCGGCTGCTGCCGTGCCTGTTCGTGCCCGATGACGCCGGGCGGCCCGCCTTCGAGCGCGCGGTGGTCGTCCTGAGCGCCAGCGGCGGCCTCGGCGCGCCCCAGGACCTCGCCGTCTACGACGGCGCCAGCCGGAGCGTGCGTGCGCTCGAGGCGGAGGCGGCGGAGGCCCATGTTCGAGGCCGCGCCTATTTCTTCCGGCCGCTCCGCAGCGAGCGCGACGCGACCTCGAAGTTCATCCGCGCCAGCTCCGGCCACAGCTGGTTCCGCGCCGTGCTCAGCCGGTTCCGCGGGCTGTTCGCACAGATCTTCGCGGTCGGCCTGATGCTCAGCCTCGTGGCGCTCGCGGCGCCTTTGTTCATCATGCTGGTCTACGACCGGGTGATCGCCAGCCGGTCGCCCGAGACCCTGGCGGTGCTCGTGATCGGGGTGGCGCTCGCGATCGTCGTGGAATGGCTGCTGCGGTCCGCGCGCTCCAAGTGTCTGGCCTGGCTCGCGGCGCGCCTCGACGCGATCGTCAACAACGCCGCCTTCGAACGGCTGATCGGTCTGCCGCCGGCCGCGATCGAGCGCGCTTCGGTGGCGGCGCAGATCGCGCGTATCAAGACCTTCGAATTGGTGCGCGACTTCTTCAGCGGCTCGGTGCTGCTGTCGTTTCTCGAGCTGCCGTTCGTCACGGTCGCGCTGGTCGCGCTGGCCGCGATCGCCGGGCCGCTGGCCGCGGTGCCGATGGCCGCGATCGGCCTCTTTCTGCTGGTCTTCTGGCTGGTCCGGCATCGGGTCAAGATCGACATGCGGCTGGCCGCCAAGGCCGCCTCGGCGCGCCAGCGGTTCGCGATCGAGACCTTCGAGAAGCTGGAGGCGATCCGCGGCAACGGCCTGTCCGGCCGCTGGGCCGCCATGTACCGCGAGCTGTCCGGACGCGAGGGCCTGACCAACTTCCACCTGTACTACATGGGCGTGGTGGGTGAGACCCTCGGCCATGCGATCAGCCTGCTCGCGGCGGTCGGCACCATCACCTTCGGGGTCGAGCTGGTCAGAGCCGGCACCGTCAGCACCGGGGCTCTGGTCGCCTCGATGATCCTGGTCTGGCGCGTCCTGACGCCCTTCTACAGCCTGTGCTCGATGATCCCGCGCCTCGAGCAGCTGCGCAACAGCGTTGTCCAGGTCAACCGGCTGATGGACCTGGACGGCGAGGAGGCCCTCAGCAAGGCGACCGCCCGGCTGCGCCAGGTCAAAGGCCAGCTGAGCTTCCAGAACGCCGGCTTTCGCTACACCGCCGAGCAGGATCCGATCGTCACCGAGCTCAGCTTCGAGGCCCGGCCCGGCGAGCTGGTGGTGATCACCGGCAACAACGGTACCGGCAAGAGCACCGTGCTCAAGCTGGCGCGCGGCCTGTACCGGCCGCAGCACGGGATGGTCCGCCTCGACGGCTTCGATCTCCGCCA
The DNA here is from genome assembly GCA_963757395.1 of uncultured Alphaproteobacteria bacterium. GTDB lineage: Bacteria > Pseudomonadota > Alphaproteobacteria > Geminicoccales > Geminicoccaceae > DATAOG01. The sequence continues at coordinate 167,706 of CAVWRK010000008.1, read as the reverse complement.
GCTCGACCCGCTCGAGGTCCGCCGTCAGATCGGCTACGCGCCGCAGCGGCCGGACTTCTTCGCCGGCACGCTGGCGGAGAACCTGCGTCTGGTCAGCCCGACCGCCGACGACGCGGCGATCTGGCAGGCGCTCGAGCAGGCCGATGCGGCGCCCGATGTCGCGGCCCTGCCGGACGGGCTGCAGACGCGCCTCGGCCAGGGGCAGGAGGAAGCCGTGTCGGCAAGCCTGCTGGCGCGCCTGAACCTCGCCCGCTGCTTCCTGCAGGACACGCGCCTGATGCTCCTCGACGAGCTGCCGAATGCGGTCCTTGCCGGCCGGACCAGCGATGCGCTCAAGGCCGCCCTCGGCCGGCAGCGGGGGCAGCGGACCGCGATCGTGGTGGCGCACCGCGCCGACCTCCTGCGCCTCGCCGACCGGGTCGTGCTGCTGCGCCGCGATCAGCCGCCGGTGGTCGGCCCGCCCGACCAGATCCTGGCCCTGACGATCAGCTCGGCCCCGCCGATGCCACCGGCCAGGACCGAAAGCCCCGGACCATGAAGGAGCTGCTGCAGCGTCTCCTGAGGCGACGCGACTCCAACACCAGTCGGGAGCTGCAACTTCGCCACCTGTCGCAGTCGATCCGCCTCGAGGAGGCAGCGAACCCGCAACTGGTCCGCGCCACCATGCTGATGATCAGCCTGGCGATCCTGACGTTCGTCGTGTGGTCGGCCCAGGCCAGCATCAACGAGCTGGCACGCGCGCCCGGCGAAGTCGTGCCCGAAGGCCTGCAGCGCACGGTGCAGCACCTCGAGGGCGGCATGGTGGCCGAGATCCTGGTGCGCGAGGGCCAGGTGGTCGGCGCCGGCGAGCTGCTGTTGCGCCTCAACGGCTCGGCCGTCCGCACCGACCTGACCCGCGCCCGCAGCAAGGAGCTGTCGCTGAGCGTGCAAGGCGCCCGCCTGCGCGCCTACATCGCCCACCGCGCGCCCGACTTCACGGGCTTCGCCGGCGCCGACCCGCAATTCGTCGGCGAGCAGCAGGCGGTCTTCGAGAGCATGCTCGCCGCCGAGCAGGAGGAGCGCGAGGTCATCAAGTCGCAGATCGGCCAGAAGCGGGAGAGCATCGCCCTGCTGCACTCGCGGCAGAAGACCGGCACGGCCAATCTGGCGCTCGCCGCCGACCTCTACCAACGCTACGATCGCCTCTACCGTCAGGGTCACTTTCCGCGCTTCAAGCTGATCGAGGCCGAGCAGGCGCTGAACAGCCTCAAAGGTGAGGTCGTCGAGGTCGCCAGCCAGGTCCGTCAGGCCGAGGTGGCCCTGAAGGAGTTCGAGGACCGGCTGACCTCGCTCGATGCCCGTCACCGCGACGACGCCTATCAGCAGCTGAACGCGCTCGAGGCCGAGCTGCGCCAGAACCGGTCCCTGATCGCCGAATATCAGGAGCGGGTCGACCGGCTGAGCGTGCGCGCGCCGATCCACGGTCTGGTCAAGGGCCTGACCATCAACACCATCGGCGCGGTGGTCGCGCCCGGTCAGGTGCTGATGGAGATCATCCCGCTCGACGAGGTCCTGGTGGTCGAGGTCCGGATCTCGCCCAAGGACATCGGCCATCTGAGCGTCGGCCAGCCGGTCCAGGTCCGGGTCAGCTCCTACGACTTCGGCCGCTACGGCTCGGTCGCAGGCGTGCTGGAGAGCCTGTCGGCGACCACCTTCGTGGGCGAGCGCGGCGAGCGCTTCTATCAGGGCCGGGTTCGCCTCGACCAGAACCACGTCGGCAACGATCCGACCGCGAACCCGATCCTGCCGGGCATGACCGTCATGGCCGACATCGTCACCGGCAACAAGACCATTCTCGGCTATCTGCTGAAGCCGATTCAGCTCTCTCTAAAGACCGCCTTTACCGAAAGGTAGTCAGCTGGACGTCGGCTTCAGACGAGGCAGATGTCATGCTGGCCGGAATTGAGGACACCACGACCTCGGGGCGGCGATCGGGCGCCCCCGAGCGCTCGAGGTGCGCGCTGATCGTCGACGACGAGCGCATCGCGCTGATGTTCCTGGAGCGGCAGGTGCGCGATCTCGGCTGCGAGATCCTCACGGCCACCAATGGCCAGGAAGCCCTCGACCTGCTGCGCGCCCGGTCGACCGAGATCGACGTCGTCGTGCTCGACCGCGAGATGCCGATCCTGGACGGCATCGCGCTCGTCAAACGCACGCGCCAGGACCCGGCCCTGCGCCGGATCCCGATCATCATGGTGACCGGCATCGACCAACCCGAGCAGGTCAGGGAAGGCATCGATGCCGGCGTCTTCTACTATCTGACCAAGCCGATCGACGCCGTGCTCCTGCGCTCGGTGCTCAACGGGGCCTTCCGCGAGGTCGAGCAGCAGCAGCGCCTGCACGTCGAGCTGCGCAAGCACCGCACCGGCTTCGGCCTGATCCAGACCTGCAAGTTCCGCTTCCGCACGCTCGACGAGGTCGAGGATCTCGCGCTGTTCATGGCCAACTGCTTCCCCAAGCCGGACCGGATCCTGCCCGGTCTGTTCGAGCTCATGGTCAACGCGGTCGAGCACGGCAATCTCGGGATCGGCTACCAGACCAAGACCGCGCTCTTGAACGCCGGCACCTGGCGCGAGGAGGTCGAGCGCCGGCTCGAGTTGCCCGAGAATTGCGAGCGCCACGGCGAGGCCGTGATCGCCCGCAAGAACGATGGCCTCTACGTCGTGGTCACCGATCAGGGCCAGGGCTTCGCCTGGCGCGAGTACATGCACGTCGATCCGGCGCGCGCCAGCGACAACCACGGCCGCGGTATCGCTCAGGCCAACATGCTGAGCTTCGACCAGCTGAAGTTCAACGACCAGGGCAATCGGGCGGTCGGCTTCGTGCGCGGCGACCCCGACCTCGACTGGTGATGGCGATGCGAACGCGGCGGTCGTCGCTCGCGCTGGCCGGCATCGTCGGTCTCGGCGTCGTCTGCTCGCTGGTGGCCGGATTGTCGGTGCATCGCGGACAGCTCGGCGATGCCCGGGCCACATTCGGCCGCCTGACCCAGCAGCGGGCAGGCGCCGTCCGGCAGCAGGTCGTCGCGCAAATTCAGGCGCTGCGCGCGCTCAAGGCTCTGTACGCCGCCTCGCAACAGGTCGACGAGGCCGAGTTCGTCACCTTCGTCGACGACTGGCTGCCGGCTGCGGAGCGAGCGCGTCAGGTCGCGCCGCTGGCCTTGGGCTGGCTCCCGGCCGACCGGTCTGACCCGGGCCTGATCCGCATCGACCGCGGATCGGTGAGGCTGCCGGTGCCCGCCACCCCCGAGGCCGCCGCATTCCTCGATCACCTGCCGGAGCTGACGGTCGCGGGCGAGCTGATCGCGCGGACCGGCATCCTGTTTCGCAACCTTGCCAAGGTGCGGCCGGGACATGCGGTCACCCTGTTCGCCCCGCTCGATCGGGCCGGCGCTTTCGGCGAGGAGCACCTGCGCGGCTACCTGTTCGCGGTGCTCGACCTGAACAGCCTGCTGCGCGCCGTGCCGAGCGCCGCCCCGGTGTTCGAGCGCTCGTCCCTGCTGATCGGCGGCGATGCTTCGGTGATCGCCGCCTACCCGCCGGAATTGGCCGGCGCCACGGCCGGTGACGCGCTCACGGCGTCATCGGCGCTCGAATTTCCCGGTTTCCGGCTCGACCTGGAATTCGTCGGCGATCCGAAGACCTTCCGGCCGCCGTTCTGGACCGACGCTCTGGCGTTGATGAGCCTGGCAAGCGGTCTGGTCGTCACCCTGATCCTCGCCTCCTATGTCCGCGCCATGATGATCCGCAATCGGGCGCTGCAGGAAGCGAGCCTGGCGGCCGAGCGCGCCAGCACGATGAAATCCGAGTTCCTCGCGACCATGAGCCACGAGATCCGCACGCCGATGAACGCGGTCCTGGGCATGACCGAGCTGCTGATCGACAGCGAGCTGGAGGCGCGCCAGATGCGCTACGCGCGCTCCGCATTCACGTCCGCCGAACAGCTGCTCAGGATCCTCGACGACATCCTCGATTTTTCGAAGATCGAATTGGGCAGACTGGAGCTCGATCCGGTCGCCATCGACCTTCTGGAGTTGATCGACGGACTGGGCGACCTGTTCGCGGTCCAGACCCGCGAGAAGGCGGTCGAGTTCGTCACGCGCTACCTGCCGGGGACCGAGCGCTTCGTGCTGGCCGATCCGGTGCGGCTGCGGCAGATCATCACCAACCTCGCCGCCAACGCGATCAAGTTCACCGAGCAGGGGCACATCGTCCTGACGGTCGAGCAGCGGCACGATGCCCCCGACGGGGATGGCCGGGTCACACTCCGGATCTCGATCGAGGACACCGGGATCGGCATCGCGCCCGCGGCGCAGGCGCGCCTGTTCCAGCGCTTCGAGCAGCTCGACGGCGCGATCGCCCGGAAATACGGCGGCACCGGTCTGGGCCTCGCCATCTGCCGGCAGCTGGTCGAGTTGATGGGGGGCGAGATCGGCGTCGAGAGCACGCCCGGGCGGGGCTCGACCTTCTGGTTCATGCTGACCTTGCGACGCCATCAGGCCGACGGCGTGCCGCCACCGCTTGCCTCGAGTTCCGAGGATGTCAGGATCCTGGTCGTCGACCAGCTGCCGATCAACCGGACGCTGGTCGCCGAGCAGCTTGAGCTGCACGGCATGCGCTGCGCGGGCGCGCCCGGCGGGGAGGACGCGCTGCGCCAGCTCCGCGAGGCGGCCCGCGCCGCCGACCCCTTCCAGATCGTGCTGATCGACGGCTCGATGCCCGGCAGGAACGACGCGCGGCTGGCGCAGTCGATCAAGGCCGAGCCGACGCTCCGGAACGCGGCGTTGATCATGTTCTCCGCGGCGGGCGGCGGGGATCTGCGCGAGGTGTGCGCCGAACGGGGCTTCTCGGGCCACGTCGCCAAGCCGATCCGGATCGCTCAGCTGATCGAGGTCCTCACCGCGCGCCTACCGGAACGTTCTCGACGGCGCCCCGGCCGCCCTGGTGCCCTCGCAGGAGGGCGCCGCCGCGGTGCACTCCCCACCCACCGCCTGGCGGTTCGCAGGCGCCCAGGTGCTGCTCGCCGAGGACAACCGAGTCCACCAGGCGTTCGCCGTCGCCGTCCTCGAACGGCTGGGCTGCGTGGTCACGGTCGCCGGTAACGGCCAGGAAGCCGTCGACGCCATACGCCGGGAACGGTTCGACATCGTCTTCATGGACTGCCAGATGCCCGTCATGGACGGCTTGGAAGCCGCCCGGCAGATCCGCGACCTCATCGCCCGCGGTGACATCCCGCCGGCGCCGGTCATCGCGCTCACCGCCAACGCCATGCGCGGTGACCGGGAGCGCTGCCTGGACGCGGGCATGTCCGCCTATCTGCCCAAGCCGGTTCGGGGGAGCGATCTGGAGGAGACCCTGAGACGGTGGCTGCAGCCCGGCGCCGCCGGCGATCCGATCGCAGCGGCGGCCCCGGCGCCCGCGGCCATGCTCCGGGCCAGCCCCGGCCCCGATCGCGAGCATCGCCCGAGCGCCCTGGCGGCCGATCCCGGCGGGCCGCAAGCGAAGGCCCCGGCCAATCCTGCCGGGCAGGCCGATCGCGATGCGGCGCCGATCCCGCGATTGCCGGAGGGCCGCGAGGCCGGCACCGAGCCGGTCCTCGATCTCGAGGAGGTCACCAAGGCGCAGGCGGCGATGCGCGACCGGTTCAAGACCATGATCGAATACTTCTTGGAGGACGTCAGCGCGCATCTGGCCACGATCGAGGAAGGCCTCGAGGTCGGCGACCTCGGCCGGGTGGTGCGCCCGGCGCACAACATCAGATCGGCGGCTGGCCAGATGGGCGCGGTCCAGCTCGCGCGCCTCGCCGGCGAGCTGGAGACGGCGGCCCGCACCGCGCTCGATCAGGGCACGAGCCGCGTCGACCCCGCCCGGCGAATCGCCATGCTGGCCCTCCTGCGCGCGACCTTCGAGCAGACCCGGACCGCCCTGGAACGCCTCGAGCGTCCTCCACCCGCCAGTGCCGCCTGACCCGGACGCCGACCTCGGCCCCGCGTCTCCGTATTCTCGAGATATGACTTAGGTTTTGCTCAAATGAAATCATTCCAAATCCCTAACTGATTGACAGTTTCTTAAGGCGTCGTGTCGGAGACTCTTGGTGGGGACAGTCGGGCCAAACTGATATGTCGTTTGCGCAAGCCTCTTTGCACAGAGTTCAGCGGGAGCTGACGAGCCTCATTGCGGGCGCCTGCGCCGCCAGTCTGCTGGCGGTCGGCTGGTACGCCTACGCGTCCTATAAGTCGGGCCTGCTCGAGCAAACCGGCAACTATCTCGAACTGGTGGCGGCCAGGCAGCAGGCCGCGGTTCTCTCGGCGATCGGGGGCTGGCAGCATCAGGTCGAGTTCGTCAGCGACCGCCCGGAACTCGCCGCGGCCGTGCGGGCCTATCTGGACGGTGGTCAGGCGCACGATCGGGCCGCCCTCGAACGCGTGCTCGCGGACGCCAGGTCGGCGGTCCCGAACCTGCGCGACCTCGCCATCCTCGATCGCGACGGGCACGTCCTGGCGTCGACCGACGACGAGCTCGTCGGCCGCGACCTGAGTGGCCGCCCCGAGTTCACCCGAGGCCAGACCGCGACCACGATCGGCGAACTCGTCCCGGGCGCGACCGGAGCGATCCTGATCACCGCGACGTCGCCCCTGCGCCTCGAGGGTCAGCTCGCGGGCGTCGTCTGGGCGCGGCTCGACGCCCGCGAGCTGCTGCGCATCACCCAGGACTACACCGGTCTCGGCGAGACCGGCGAGATCCTGCTCGCAGAGCGCAGCTGGCGCGGCGATGCGGTCCTGGTCAGCCCGGCCCGATTTGATCGCGAGGCCGCGTTCCACCAGGCGATCCGGCCGAACCGGCTCGACCGGCCGATGACGCACGCTCTGCGCAAGAACGCGGTCGCCTTGCTCGACGGCGTGGTCGACTACCGCGGCGTGCCGGTAGTCGCGGCGACCCGCTACCTGCCCGAGGTCGACTGGGGCATCGTCGCCAAGATCGACCGGCGGGAGGCGCTGCAGCCGGCGGCGGCATTGCGCGATCGGCTCGGCCTCGTTGCTTTGGCGGTGTTCGTCGTGACCCTGATCGCGGCGAAGGCGCTCGGGGCCCACCTGGTCGCGCCGTTCCGTCAGATGCGCAACCAGATCGACGCCATTCTCACCTCGGTCGCCGATGGCCTCGTCACGATCGACGGCAAGGGCCGCATCCTGTCGGCCAATCCGGCCGCGAAGGTGATCTTCGGGTACCCGGGCGACGAGCTCATCGGCCGGAACGTCAGCGTGCTCATGCCGCCGTCGCACGCCAGCGCGCACGACGGCTACCTGGACGCCTATCGACGCACGCGCGTGGCCAAGGCGGTGGGCCACCGCCGCGAGGTCGAGGGCCGGCGCCAGAATGGCGGCACGTTCCCGCTCGAGATCGCCGTCAGCGAGGTGGTGATCGGCGGCCGCCAGTGCTTCACCGGCGTGGTGGTCGACGTCAGTGCCCGCAAGCGCGCGGAAAAGGAGATCGAACGGCAGTCCGCCGCGCTGGTGCGCGCCAACGAGGAGCTCGCCAGCCGCAACCAGGAGCTCGCCCGCCTGTCGCAGACCGCCCACCAGTTCATCGACAACGTCTCCCACGACTTCCGCACGCCGCTGTCCGTGATCAAGGAATATGCCGCGATCGTGCGCGACGGCTCGCTGGGCAAGATCAACGACGACCAGGCCGAGTTCCTGGACACGATCGTGCACCGCACGGCAGATCTGAACCTGATGGTCAATGACGTGCTCGACCTCAGCAAGCTCGACGCGGGGCTTTTCGGTGTGGCGCGCCGGCCGTGCTCGCTCGAGCAGATCGTCGCGGGCTGCCGGCCGATCCTGCAAAGCCAGGCCAAAGCCGCGCGCGGCAACCTGGAGCTGGCGCTGGCCCCCGGACTGCCCGAGGTCTTCGGAGACCCGGAAAAGGTCGGCCGGGTGATCGTCAACCTCGGGGTCAACGCCTTCAAGTTCGCCGACGAAGGCGGCTGCGTGCGGGTCTGGGCGCGGTACGACCCCGAGGCGGCGCAGGTCGTGATCGGCGTCACCGACGACGGCCCCGGCATCTCGTCCGACAACCTGCGCGCCATCTTCGAACGCTTCCGGCAGGTCGGCGACGTCCAGAAGAGCGCCAAGGGCTTTGGGCTCGGGCTGGCGATCGTCAAGGAGCTGGTCGAGCTCAATCTCGGCGACGTCTCGGTCGAGAGCCGCGAGGGCGAAGGCAGCACCTTCTGGTTCACGGTCCCCACGGCCGAGCCCCTGCCCTTGCTGCGGCGCTTCCTTGCCTGGACCGAACGGCTCCGTTCCGGAGCCCGGTACCTGACCTTGATCGCCGCCGACCTCGATGCCCAGACCGATCGCGCGGCGGTCGGCGAGATCGACAACCTCCTGCGCCGAACCCTCCGGTCCGCCGATCTGGTCCTGCCGCCGCAAGGGCAGCGGTGGCTGGCGGTCGCCGCCATCGAGCAACCCGATCCGAGCGGCATCCACCATCGGATCGCGGCCGCGATCGAGGACGCCAACCGGCATCGTTCGAAGAGCGCCCTGCCGCTGCCGAGGATCACCGGCCTCGGCACCTGGTCCCTGGCCGAGGGCGGGGCCGCGCTCAGCGAGCGCTTCGAGGCCGAATACGGCGATGCGTCGCGCCTGGCGCATCGAGCCGCCTGACGACCCCAGCCAGGAGGAAACGCGATGCCCAGCCCGACCGCAGTCGATCGCTTTGACCCACCGATGTCCGCCCAGGACCCAGGCCTGCCGCTGCCGCCAAGGCGCCCGGCATTGTCGGTTGTGGCCAGGGCGCGCGTTCTTCTGGTCGACGACGACAAGGAGATCGCGCGCGCGGTCAAGCTTCGTCTGAGACAGTCCGGCTACGCGGTGACCGTCGCCGGCAATGGTGAGGCGGGACTCCAGGCGGCTCTGGAGAGCCCGCCCGATGCGATCATCCTCGACATGCGCATGCCGCTGATGGACGGCCTGACGATGCTGACCGAGATGCGACGCGAAGCCCGGATGAGGCGGATCCCGGTCATCCTGCTGTCGGCCTTCATGGCCGAGGACGACAAGCGCACGGCGCTGCGCCTGGGCGCCGGCTATTTCATCGAGAAGCCGTACGACAGCGTGATTCTGGTGGAGGCGGTGGAGCAGGCGGTCGGCCGCTGACGCATCCTCGACACTGGCAAGGACGACAGGACATGCCGACAAGACGTGCGATCATCGCGACCACGGCGAGCTGGGGCCAGGACTGCGCGGCGCTGTGCGCTGCACACGGGGTCGAGGCGCGGGTGATGGACGATGGCCTCGATGTGCTGATGGCCGCGCTCGCCAGCGGCCCCGAGATCATCGTCTACGATGCCGGGCTACCCGGCGTCGACGGCGTGAGCCTTTGCCGCAAGCTCAAGCAGCAGGCCCGACTGGCGCAGGTCGAGGTGCTGCTCCTGATCGACGGCGCGAGCGCCGATGCGATCGGCGGATGCGCCTCGCTCGACGCCCATTGCACGGCGACCGTCAAGGAGCTGCAGGCCACGCTCGCCTCGGTGCTGACCGGGGTTGGCGCTGCGGCGCCCTGCGGTCCGGCGCCCGCGCCGTCCGCGCCCCCGTCCGCGCCCGAGCCGAGCGGGCAGCCGCCGCTCGCCGGCCGGCCCAAGATCCTGATCGTCGACGATGATCGCGATCTCCTGCGCGGGCTCCAGATTCGCCTGCGCGCCTATGACGTCGACGTGGCGACCGAGACCGGAGGCCGCGACGCCCTGTACACGGCGCTCAGCATCAAGCCCGACGTGATCGTCACCGACTACAGCATGCCCGAGGGCAGCGCCGAGTACTTCCTGCTGCGCCTCAAGAAAGAAGAGGCCTTGCGCGACGTTCCGATCATCGTGATGACCGGCTGGACGTTCGACGGCAGCCCCGACGTGGCCCATGAGCGGGACATGCTCGGCCGTTGCGGGGCTTCGGTCTATCTGCACAAGCCCATCGAGTTCCCGATGCTGCTGGCAGAGCTCGAGCGCCATGTCCCGATGCGGACCAAGGTCGAGGCCGGCGCGTGACCGCCAGAGCCACGCCAGCGCCGTGCTCCGGCTGCCGGGCAGCAAGGTTGGAAGCGATCGGGATCGGCGCGAGGGCCCGTGGGGCCCAGCGTTGACGCGCATCAAGGGCACCCGCAAGACGACGGCGTGCCGACGTCAGCGGAGGCCCGCCTCGGGCGTGGCCCCCGACGCCCGGCCAGTCTGATCATGGCCGGAGCCGAGCGAATGCGCGTTCGGCCCGGCGGCGCGCCGCAGCGTCCCCTCCTGATCGCGAAGCAGCGCCTCCAGTCTGGCGCTGGGCAGGGCCGGAGCAAAGAGGAAGCCCTGGGCGCGCTCGCAGCCCCAAGCCTGCAGAATCTCGACGGCCCCCGCGTCCTCGAGGCCTTCGGCGCACACCTGCATGCCAAGATTGTGAGCGAGATCGATGACCGACCGCACGATGATCTGCGCTTCCGTGCTTCGGGTCAGGTCGACGATGAAGGCCCGGTCGATCTTCAGCTCGCTGAACGGCAACTGATACAGCTGCACGAGTGACGAGTACCCGGTGCCGAAATCGTCCATCGACAACATCAGCCCTTTGAGCCGCAAGCGCGTCAGCGTCTCCATCGCCTTGGCAAGGTCTGCCATCACACCGCTCTCGGTGACTTCCAGCACCAGCTGCGAGCTCGGTAGCTTGAGCGACCGAAGACAGTGGTCGATGCGATCCGCCAGTTCCAGATCACCGAGGAGTTCTGCAGGCAGGTTGATCGCTACGGTCAGGTTCAGACCGGCTTCATGCCAGCGTCTGGCCTGTGTGGCGGCCTCCAGAACCACGAAGTCCGTGAGTTCCTTGAACATGCCGAAGGCGCCGACGAGGGGCAGGAACTGGTCCGGGCGGAGATCGCCGTACTTCGGGTGCGGCCACCGGATCAGGGCCTCGACCGCGTCGATCGCGCAAGTCGAGGACGACTGAAGATTGACCTTGGGCTGATAATGCAGCGTCAGCTCGCCGCTTGCCAGCGCGGCCCGCAGGTCGCCTTCCTCGATCAGCCGGTCACAGCCGCACGCTTGAGCGAGCAGCTGTTCGAGGTCTGCTGGCGCAATCGGCTTTTCGAGCGCCGAGATCAGATCGAGACCGTGGAAGCGGGCCAGCCTGGCGACGGTGCTGAGCACCTTCGCGCCAGAACCGCTCATCAGGATGAGCTTCGGGCGGCGGCCCTGCTGCGCCAGGAACCGCAGCAGTTCGACGCCGTCCTCGCCACCCGGCAGGTGCAGGTCGAGAAACACCAGAGATGGTGCGAAGGATTGATAGATCTCGCGGAGCTGATGCAAGTCGGTGACCCAAGCGACGGCCAAGCCGCGCCGCTCCGCAACCTCCTTGATCGCAGTACCGACGCTGGGATCGTCATCGACGATGATGATGCGATGGGCGCTCAGGCCGTCCAATGATCACGGTCCGGTGCAGTTGGAGCTCGTCGACGACGATGGTAACGGACCTCGGTTTCGAGGGCGTGAACAGATCCCGGGTGGCTGACGTCGGCGGGCAGGCGCGAAGATGCCGGCGGCATGATCCTTGCCGGGCTTGGCCAGGCCGCGTGGCGGTAGGCGTTGACGGACCTGCCCGCCGAACCCAGAATGGCCGGCAAGCAACTGAGCCAGGGAGGCTTCACCATGGATCGTGCCAGACGGATAAGCGCCGGCGCCTTGGCGCTCGGCGTCGGCGGTATCGCCTTGCTGCTGGCGGGCGCCAGCGCCGGGGCCGCACCGCCCAAGACCATCGAGCCGGGCAAGCTGAACGTCGCGCTCAACGGCGACATGCCGATGACCGGCCTCGAGGACGGCAAGCTGATCGGCACCGACGGCGATCTGATGGTCCTGATCGCCGGCCGCCTCGGGCTCGAGGTCGTGCCGCACATGATGGAGTGGTCGGCCGAGATCCAGTCGACCAAGCAGGGCAAGGTCGACATCATGCACGGCGCCATGGGCTGGATCGCCGCGCGCTCCGAGATCATGCTGCTGACCGACCCGATCTACTATTTCGGCACGCTGCTCGCCCAGAAGGAGGACACCAACTGGTCGACCTTCGAGGACATGAAGGGTCGCAGCGTCGCCACCGTCTCGGGCTTCACGCTGGTCCCCGAGCTCAAGAGCGTCGAGGGCATCGGCGAGGTCAAGCTCTACGACACCACCGACGGCGCGCTCCGCGACCTGATCGCCGGCCGGGTCGACATGGCGATCCTCGACCCGCCTCTGATGCAGCTGGCGATCCAGCAGAACCCCGACTGGAAGCTCCATCAGGTGCCGCTGCAGCCCGAGGCCGACAAATACCCGATCATGTCTCAGGTCTACAACGTGATCTTCGGCATCGATCCTGAGGAAAAAGAGCTCCACGACGCCTTCAATGAACAGATCGCCAAGATCTGGGCCGACTGCACCAATGTCAAAGTCATGGCCAAGTATGGTCTGGGCGACAGGAGCTGGTTCACGCCGCCGCCCCAGGGCGAGAACCTGCGCAACGGGGTCGACCGGCCGAAAGACTGGGTGGCGCCGAGCGGCGACCACTGCTTCTAGACGGGCCCGTCACGAGCCCAGCGACTGCGTGAGGCTGCCGGCAGGACCGCCCGGGTCATGCCGGCAGCCACTCATCGAGCGTCCCCATGACCGCATGACCCCCCTGCTCAGGATCGTCGACCTGCACAAGAGCTTCGGCGCGCTCGAGGTCCTGAAGGGCGTCAGCATCGAGGTCGAGCGCGGCGAGAAGCTCTCGATCATCGGCCCGAGCGGTTCCGGCAAGACGACGCTCTTGCGCTGCGTCAACTACCTCGAGAAGCCGACCTCGGGCCACATCTGGGTCGACGGCACGCTGATCGGCGAGAAGGAGACGGGCGGCAAGTATGTCCACCTGAGCGACCGCGACCTCGCCCGCGAGCGCGCCGAGATCGGCTTCGTCTTCCAGCGCTTCAACCTTTTTCCCCACCTCAGCGCCCTCGACAACGTCAGCGTCGCGCCCCGGCGGGTGCTCGGGGTCGCCAGGCCCGAGGCCGAGGCGCTGGCGATGGCGATGCTCGAGAAGGTCGGGCTCGCCCACAAGGCGGCCGAATATCCCGAGCGCCTCTCGGGTGGCCAGCAGCAACGGGTCGCGATCGCCCGCGTGCTCGCGATGCAGCCGAAGCTGATGCTGTTCGACGAGGCGACCTCGGCGCTCGATCCGGAGCTGATCGGCGAGGTCCTCAAGGTCATGCGCGAGCTCGCCCATGAAGGCAGCACCATGCTGATCGTCACCCACGAGATCCAGTTCGCGGCCGAGGTCTCGGACCGGGTGATCTTCATGGACGGCGGCCAGATCGTCGAGCAGGGCCGACCCGAGCAGATCCTCAAGGACCCGACCCACGAGCGCACCCGCGCCTTCCTCCGCCAGATCCTCGAGCGCTAGCCCGGCGGCCGATGCTCGAGTTCTGGACCAAGCTCTGGCGCTGGCTGCCCGAGATCCTGCCGGTCCTCTGGCACGCGACCGGCATGACCGTGCGGGTCACCGCAGGCGCCCTGGTCGTGGCGCTCCTGCTCGGTCTCCTGGTCGCGCTGATGCGGATCTCGCCGATCCGGCCAATCCGCTGGATCGCGCTGGCCTACACCGACGTGTTCCGCGGCACGCCGGCCCTGGTCCAGCTGTTCATCATCTATTTCGGCCTCTCCGACATCGGCCTCGAGTTCGACCCGGTCAGCGCTTCGATCATCGGCCTCGGCATCAACGGCGCGGCCTACGTCGGCGAGATCTACCGGGCCGGGATCGAGGCCCTGCATCGCGGCCAGATGGAGGCGGCGCTGACGCTCGGCATGACGCCCGCCAAGGCGATGCGCTTCATCATCCTGCCGCAGGCGATCCGGATCATGCTGCCGCCGCTCGGCAACTACGCGATCGGCCTGGTCAAGGACACCGCGATCATCTCGACCATCGCGGCTCCCGAGATCATGTTCGAGGCCAGGCGCCTGGTCCAGGCGACCTTCATGCACGCGATCAGCGGCCAGATCTACCTGGTCTGCGCGTTCTTCTATCTGGCGCTGACGCTGCCGCTGTCCTACGTCGTCCGCCGCTTCGAGCGCGCCAGGCGGCGCTGGCAGTAGCGGTGCTCCAGTTCCTCGCCGGCTACAAGAACCATCTCGGCGACTGGATCGTCGAGATGGGCATCGCCTCGCTCAGCACGCTCGAGCTGATGCTGGCCGCGTTCTGCCTCGCCTGCGCGATCGGCCTCGTGGTAGCACTGCTGCGGATTTCCCGGTTCGCGCTGCTGCGTGGCTTGGCCCGGGTCTACATCGGCTTCTTCCGCGGCGTGCCGGTGCTGGTGATCCTCTATTGGATCTACTTCTCGCTGCCCGAGACCGGCTACGACATCCTGGTCATCTCGTCCTACACCGCTGCGATCCTGGGGCTTGGCATCCACGGCGGCGCGTTCCTCGCCGAGGTCTTCCGCTCGGGCATCGAATCCCTGCACCGCGGCCAGATGGAGGCCGCCCTCTCGCTCGGCATGACCCCCGCCCGGGCGATGCGCTGGATCATCCTGCCCCAGGCGATCCGGGTGGTCGTGCCGCCGATCGCGAACTACGCGGTCGGCCTGCTCAAGGAGACAGCACTCTGCTCGATCATCGCAGCACCAGAGCTGATGCTGCGGGCAAAGGACCTGGCGTCGTCGTCCTTCCTGCCGATGCACGCCTTCGTGCTGGCCGCCGTTTTCTATTACATCATGAGCTTTCCCTTGATGCGCGCGGCCGAGTATCTCGAGGCGCGGATGGGCGCCGGCCGGTGACCCAAACGCGCAGGGGCTGGAAGACCTGACCTTCGACCGGCGGTCGATGCAGCGCCATGGGGCCCTGGCCCGAGCGCCAGGTCGGCATAACTCTTCTGCTCGGCAGCGGCTTCCCATGAAGCCCCCAAGGAGGCAGGACGATGACCAGCAAGGGTAGTCTCTCGATGTGGGCCGGCCTCGGTGCCGCCGGCATGGGCCTCTCGTTTCTGGTGGTCACCGCCGCCGCGGCGGCGGAGATGAAAGCGGACGTCAAGCAGGAGATCGCGACCGCCGAGCAGCACGCTGGCTACGCCCAGGCCGCGACCGAGCTCAAGATGGTCCACACCCACCTGCACCACACGATCAACTGCCTGGTCGGCCCCAAGGGCAAGACCTTCGATGCCAAGGCGCTCAACCCGTGCAAGGACCTCGGCAACGGCGCCATCCCGGACAGCGACGCCGCCCAGAAGAAGGCTCTCCAGGCGCCGCTCGACAAGGCGCGGGCCGGACTCAAGGCGACCGAGCTGGCAGCGGCGCAAAAGGATGCCGGCGAGGTCGAGGCGATGCTCAAGAAGATGATGTAACGCGCGCGGCGCGGCGGCAATCGGGCGAGCCGTCGCGCCGAGGGGGCGGGCCGGTCGTGGTGATCACGGCAAGCAGCACGGCCGGCGCCGCCGTTCGACGACCGGGGCCGATCGATCGCCGGTGAGCTTCAGCCGCCGCCCCGGCGGCCGGGGACGATCTCGTTCATCAGCTCGATCTGGATCTGCTGGATCTCCATCAGCCGCTCCCACTGGTGCTGCAGCAGATGATCGAGCTTCTCGTGCAGGTGGCGGATCTCGAGCTCGGCCTTGAGGTTGACCCGGTAGTCGTTCTCCGAGCGCAGCCGGTCGCGCGACTCCTGCCGGTTCTGGCTCATCATGATGACCGGCGCCTGGATCGCGGCGAGGCAGGACAGGAGCAGGTTGAGCAGGATGAACGGGTAGGGATCGAACGGGTGCGCGAGCAGGAAGATCGTGTTGATCAGGATCCAGACCAGGATAACGCCGCCGAACAAGAGGATGAAGGTCCAGCTGCCGCCGAAGTCGGCGATCCGGTCGGCGAGCCGCTCACCGACCGAGAGCTTCTTTTGGAACTGGGTCTCGACGTCCTGGGCGAGGGTCTCGTGGCGGGCGAGGCTCTCGACCACCGAGCGCTCGAGCGAGGTGATCTCGCCCCTCTCGTCCTGGAGCAGCGACTGGACGTAGGAGCTCCGGAACCGGTTCAGGTCGTCGAGGCAGACGTAGCCGGCGGCGGACCAGGCGGGAAAGGCGCGCTCGATCTGCTCGACGATCGAGGGCCGGATGACCGCTGCCGGCAGCAGCGCCGCGCGGGTCCCCGACTTGCCGCAGATCTGGCAGCTGAGGGCTGTGGGCGTAGCTCGGGGCTTGGGCATGGCGATCGGCCTCGGGGCGGTTTCATCAATCGGTCTTCGCCGATCTTCCTGCCAGAATTGGCGCTCGCGGAGAAGGCTGGTCCGCGAGATCGGCGCGCGCTTCGGGCTGGCCACGTCCCGGCGGAAAGATCATCTCGAGCGCCGCCGGCAGCACCTCGATCCGGACCGGCAGGCGGGCGATGACATCGCCGTCGGCCTGGACCGGCTCATCCGCCGGCAGCCGCTCTCAAGGCGCGGCAGGACGCCAAGGAACAGCGCGAGCGCGCGACGAATCGGCCGCCATAGAAACGGGCCTTGGCGGCGATGGCCCATGCCGTGCGCCAGGAGCATGCCGTCAACCGCCGCCTTATCGCTCGGAAAGCGCTGCGCCGGCAGCAAAAGATCGCCAAGGCGCCGTCGGATTCAAGCTTGCCCGCTACCACCAAGCCGGCTACGGGTCGCTTGTTTCCCGACGGCGGCGCGCCGTGGCGCTATTTTGTGAGTTCGCGAACCAACGAGCAAATTACCTCGAGCTTGCTGTGTAGGTTCGCATCCAACGCCTGAGCCAGCAGTTCTTGGGGCCGTCCGAACGGCGGCGTTGGCGTCCATTGCTCGAGAAACATTGTCAGACCTTGCCGACTTCGGATACCGGTGGCGCTCGCAAAGACGTCGTAATCTGCGCCCAGATGTTTGCGTAACCAGGCTTCGCCGATCCACTGATCGAGCTGGCGATAACCGAAGCCGGTGCGCAGTGCGAGATCCAGGGCGTCCGCCTCGCTCAGGTACTCGACGTTGTCGATACCCTCTCGGCTCAACCTGACCTCATGCATGTAGCTGACACCGGACAGGGCCGAGAGCGGGGTCCATCGGTCAAGAGGCTTGCCAGGCAACAGCGCACCGAGCGCCTTGGCGCCGACGTTCTCGATTACGCGCAGAGCGCTGCTCGGGAAATAACCGAAGAAGAATGACACCACCGGCAACGTCCGGAGGAAAGTCTCGTTCTCGCCTCCGTCTCCAAAAAACGGCAGGGCCGGAATAATAAACGAGAGAACCAAGGCAAGAATGCTCGCGGTGACCATCCGGATGCTGCCATGGACGAAGGTATTGGGTGTGAGATCGCACATGAAATAGCCACGAGCTAGCTGGGTGATAAAGTTGATCCAGGCGCCGAGAAAACCGAACTGAAAAGCCACCAGTCCGATGATCATATTGGGATATAGCTTTGACGGATTGCCAATATCCTTCATAAAAGAAGCGAGGACAAGGAAGCTCGCGCCCTTGGTGAAGTCCACGCCCTGCATGCCAGGGCCACTACAGACTTGGCCTACTACCGCTGATTCATGGTAATCGACCGGCGTCATCTTCATCATTAGAAGGATGCCAGTACCCATCGCGGTCACCAGCATCGCCGTGACGACGGCACCGCCATAGTTCGAAAACCTGAACTCGCGATCGAGCCGACGCCGGATGACACCGAACAACTTGTGTCGATCGTCATCATGCTCGTCCTGATCGCCGCCGAGATCACGCATCAGCCGGCGCTCTTTTTCGTCACGCATCTGATTGACGTAGAGGATCGCAGTCAATGGCGGTGTCAGAACCGCGGCAGTCATCATGAGCGCATTGTAGGCGAGCAGGATTGGGTCGAACCAGCATAGGACGCGCGCGCCGAAGAACACAAAAGCTGGCACCATAAATGTAACTGGCAGAACAAAGATCAGCCATTTACCGATCTTCTCATACGAATGTGGTCGCTTCACCATTCGCAATCACCCCGCAGCCAATCAACGCCGTTCAGTTTAGGTTGCCTGACGATGTCATGGCAATCAATCGACGGAGCAGTCCGATGTGATCGAACGCCGGCCGCGCCCTCCCGAGCTGGCGGAGGAAGGGCAGCCCGGTCATGCTCAGATCCCACCCGACGAGTTCGAAATGATCGGCGCGGACTGTAGCGATGAAGTCGCCCCACTTGGCCGAGGCGACCGGTACGAAGCCGTCGTGCGGTCCCTCTGGACCCATGACGTCCGGCAGGAGCGTTCGGAAGAGCAACGCCTGCTCGGCGCTGGGCCGCATGCCGGCCACCGAGAGGTAACGGACATCGGCGCGGTCACCAATCATCTGGTTCCGCTCGGCGCAGCTTTCCGGCGTCAGGTCGCGCAGCCCGTCCTTGCCGAGAGCTCTCACCAGAGGCCGCAACAGCCCGTCGCCCGTGAGAGCCCAACGAGCGAGAGGTGTACCGCGATGAGGCGTCCCCACAGTGATCAGGCAGGATACGCGCCGCCGGTCGTCAAGGGCATGGATCAGGTGGCGGCAGTCCAAGCCGCCCATGCTGTGGGCGATCAGGACAACGTTGCGCGCTTCATGCTGATCGAGGAACCGCCGCAGCGCCTCGGCCCGGGCCGCAACCGTGCCACCCGCTGGGATCCCGTTGGCGACCAACCAACGGACCTGCAAGCCTGCGAATGCGTCCGCCAAGTGGCGGAAATAGGCGATCCCGAGGCTGGAAGGCCCGATGCGATCAAAGCCAAGAAAGCCATATACGAAGACGTAGGTTGGTTCCTGGCGGGTGACCCGATCAGACATCGGCGCTCCATCGCACGGTTAACCGACCCACACCGACGGATGTGCGAGTTACCGCGCGTTGGATACGGCATCCGCCCTGGGAGGGGAAGTGCGCCGGTGCACGGGCGCAGCACCCGGCCCGCCGGCGCTGGTCCTGCCGCGGCCGGTGGACCTCGACGTCGGCCGGCTCGCGGTCGAGAAGAACCTGGGCGCCTTCCTCGCCTTGCCAATCGCACGCAGCAGCAAGCTCGTGGTCGGCGATGGTCCCGAGCTTGCGGGGCTGCGGGCGAAGTACCCGGAGGTCCATTTCGCCGGCGCCAGGTTCGGCCTCGAGCTCGCGCGCCACTGCGTCTGCGGCGACGTCTTCGTCTTCCCCAGCCGGACCGATACCTTCGGCTTCGTGCTGCTGGAGGCGCTGGCGTCGGGGGTGCCGGTCGCGGCCTACCCGGTGCCCGGGCCGCTCGACGTGATCGGCAGATCGGGCACTGGCGCGCTCGACCCGGACCTCGGCCGGGCGGTCGAGCGCGCCTTGCAGATCCCGAAGGAGCGCTGCCGCGCCCATGCCGGCACCTTCTCCTGGCGCCGCTGCGCGGAGCAGTTCCTGGCCAACCTCAGACCGGCCGCGGTGCCGCTCGCGGCGGCGGCCGCATAGCCGCTCACGCGTTCGGGCGGTCCGGCAAGGCCTTGAACCGGAGGGTGCCATCGCGCTCGACCGCCGGCACCAACGCGGTCTCCCAGCGGAGATAGTCGCGCATCGCCTGCAGGGTCTGCTCGGCCGGCCGATCGTAGGGGCGAAGGTAGGCATCCTCCTCGCCGCCGGTCGGGTCCCAGGCGCCCGGCTCGAGCGGCTGGCCAGCCGCCCGCCAGGCCAGGGTGCCGCCGGCCAGCACCCGCACCCGGCCGGGCAGCAGGCGCGCCGCCTCGGCGAGTGCCAGGCGCGCGAGCATCCCGTCTTCCGAAGTCAGCACGTAGGTCGGCGCCGGCGGGACGCGCGCCAGGTCCGCCTCGATCTGGCTGCGGCGCACCCGTCGCGCCCCCGGCACATGGCCGGCGCGGAAGCTGCGACTGTCGGCGAGGTCGAGGATCTGGACCTCGCGGCCGGGCGCGAGGCCGGCCAGGGTGTCGATGTCGAGCCCATGGTCGCAAGGCGTGTCCGCGAGGCCCAGGACCGGCATGCGCTCCGGGCCGGTCTCCACATCGGCACCGAGCCCGTCCTCCAGCACATGGACGGCCCAGCGGCCGATCTGGAGCAGCCAGGACGCGGTCATGGTCGCGCGCACGCCGTCGTCGTCGACCAGCACGACCCGGGCACCATGGGTCCCGAGCCAGCTGTCGGTCGCCTGGACCAGCTGACCGCCCGGCGTGCAGAGCGCCCCCGGCAGGTGGCCGGCGGAATATTCCTCGGGCGAGCGCACGTCGCAGAGGTAGAGTGTCCGCAGCTCGGCCTCGGCGCGCCAGCGGGCGAGCGTCGCGTGATCGATCGTCGGCACCCCGAAGCGTTTTCCGACGTTTGCGGCCGCCTGCTGCGCCCAGGTCCGTCCGGCCGCGCTCGGCGGCGGCGGCAGCCGCGCCTGGCCGTGCTCGAGCTGATGGCCGGCGAGCGTCCAGCCCATGGTGCCGTTCTCGAGCGCCACCACCCGGTTGGGAACACCCGCATTGATCAGCGACTGGGCGCCGATGATGCTGCGGGTGCGGCCGGCGCAGTTGACCACCACGAGCGTACCCGGGTCGGGGGCGAGGTCGTGGACGCGATGGACCAGCTCGGCGCCCGGCACGTCGATCCCGCCCGGGATGCACATCTGCCGGTATTCGTCGAACGGCCGGCTGTCGAGGATCACGAGGTCGGTGCCGGCGGCGCAAAGGCGCGCGAGCTCGCCCGCGCCGATGTGGGGCGTGCCGCAGACCGCCTCGACGGATTCGCCGAACGCCTTGCTCGGCACGTAGACGCCCTCGAACAACACGAAGCCCGCCGCCTGCCAGGCCTGAACGCCGCCTTCGAGCAGCGCGAGATCGGCATAGCCGAAGCGCGCGAGCGTCGTCGCGGCCCGCAGGGCGGCGCCATCGCCCGCGTCGCAGAGCACCACCGGCGCGCCGCGCCGCGGGACGAGGCGCGGCACGTCGATCTCCAGGCGGCCTTCCGGCGCGTTGCTGGCGAGCAGGATGTGGCCGCGCGCGAACGCGCCGGCCGGGCGGACATCGAGCAGGGCGAGCTCGCCCCGGTTTGCCCGCAGCCGCTCATGCAGCGTCGCGGGCGCGATCTTCGGGGTCATCTGACACCTGTTGGCTCGCACGCGGCGGCCCGAAGCGGCGCGCGCCGCAGCGACATCGGGTTTTTACGAGGACACGCCATATCTCCGGCCGAAACCTCAGTTTCCGAATGGGATCGTCAGTTCCGTCTCGTCCGTGTCCACGACGAACACCGCGAGGAGCTTGGCCGGCTGCGTCTCGCTGGCATTGGCGCTGACGCCGTGGCGGTCGCCGGGCAGCTCGGAGAAGCTCTCTCCGGCCTGGTAGGTCGTCACCGGTCCGTCGTTGACCTGACTGCGGATCGCGCCCTCGAGCACGGTCGCGTAGATGAAGGCGGACTTGGCATGCGTGTGGCCAGGCGAGTAGCCGCCCGGGCCATATTCGACGAGCACGCCCTTGATGCTCTTGCCAGGGACATTCGGCAGTTCGTGCTGGTAGACGAGGGTCACCTTGGCGTTCTTCGACTGCGGCGCAGCGGCGAGGACGCTGCCGAACGGCAGGGTGGCGACCAGCAGCGACCAGAGGATGCGTTTCATGACCTCGATCAGCTCACCCCGGCTTTGTTCATCCAACAGTCATTCTACGGGCACGAGCGCTGGAGCGCCCTTGTCCTTGATCAAGAGCACCAGGAATTTTGCCGGTTTGGTACTGCTTGCGTTCCGGTCAACGACATGAACATCATCGGGGCCTTCATAGAAGGCCTGTCCTGGTGTCAGTGTTACCTCCTTTCCACCTTTCACCTGCATCACAACGGAACCTTCCAGTACATAAACAAACGCCTGTGCATTGTGTCGATGGATAGGGCTCGAACTCGCCGGGCCCATGCTCTACTGTGATCATCAGAACTTCCTTGCCGGGATTCTCCGTAAGGTCTTTCGACATCAGCGGCGTGACCTTAGCTTCCTGAGCCATCGCCGGGCCGGTCATGAGGCCTAGCAGAACCAACGCAACGAGTTTGGTCGTCATAGCCCCCTCCTTCGTTCGTCGCCCGAGACCCCCGGGTGCAACGCCCCGCTCGGGCATTTCGCGATCACGGTACCGATTGTATCAGCGCCGGCACCGTTGGGCAGGATCCTTCCCATCTCTCTTCTCCGGCACCACATGGTTTCCAGCCCGTCCGGCCACGTTGCCAGATTCCCTTTACCGAGTCCTCCAGCGTCGCTCCAACTAAGACCTCAGAAGCGTATTGCGGTGACTTGGGGTCTCCAGTCTGAATGTTTGCGCGAAGTGCCGGGGGCCTGCCAGCCAGCTCGCGACAGCGGGTGAGATCCCTGGGCCCACCTCGGCTGCGGATCAGGCTCCTGCCTGTGAGCGCCGGAGCCATTCGTCGAGACCGATGCGGCCGAGGCGCGCTTCGCCCAACGGCACGAGCGAGCGCTCCTCGACCCGGCCACCGGAGTATCGGGCCTCGGGGTCGCTCACGACCTCACGCGGGTCGCCGACCGCCTTCAGATAGCGGGCGATGATTTCGTTCAAAGGCGCTCGTTCCGGGCCGGCGATCTCGACGATGCCGCTGCGTGGCGGCGCGAGCGCCACATCGGCAACGATGGCAGCAACGTCGTCCGACGCGATCGGCTGGAACAGGCCGGGCGAATGCCTGACCAGGTTGCCATCCGCACTCGAATTGGCGATCCAGCCGAGGAATTCCAGAAACTGGGTTGAGCGGATGATGGTGTAGGGGATGCCGGCGGCCTCGATCAGTTTCTCTTGGGCGACCTTGGCGCGGAAATAGCCATTGTCGCTCCGGTCGATGCCGACGATGGAGAGCGCGACATGGTGCCGGACGCCCGCTGCGGCCTCCGCCGCGAGCAGGTTGCGGCCGGAGGTCTGGAAGAATTCCAGCACCGCCTTGTCTTCAAATGAGGGCGAATTGGCGAGGTCGATCACCACCTGCGCGCCGGCCATGGCTTCCTCGAGCCCCTCGCCGGTGATGGTGTTGACACCGCTTTTGGGCGACGCGGCGACGACCTCGTGGCCGCCCTGGCGCAGAATGGCGACGGTCTTCGAACCGATCAGGCCGGTGCCGCCGATCACGACGATCTTCATGGTTGACCCTCCCTTCTCGATGACTGGAGATCCTTAGCTGACGATGTTGGGGCTGGCCGGGTAGACCGCGTAGGTGCCGGTCGCCATGTCGAACTGGCGGCGCGCCGGCAGATGCTCGAGGCTGCGTCCGTAGAGATGGAAATGCAGCACCGGCGCGTCACTCGCGCGCTCGATACTGTGGATGTCGTCCGGCATCAGCGCCACGCCGGTGCCCTCCTTGACCAGCGTTGCGCCCACTTCCTCGAGCCGGGCCTTGCCGGCGGCGGCGCCGTCGTCGAGGCAGCGGTAGTGCTTGTTCAGCTCTTCGCCCTCGACGCCGACGACGACCGCCCAGGTGGTATGATCGTGCGGCGGCGTCCGGCTCTCGCTCCGGGCCGCGACCGCATAGAGGGCAAAGCCGTGATCGGCATCCTCGGACAACAGATGCAGCGTGCTGCGCTCGTGCAGCAGCGGAAACGCGGCGAACGAGAACAGATCGCGCCTCGCCGCCAGCTCGAGCAGCCGCCCCTTGACCCGCTCCAGCGCAGGCCGCGCGACCCCCCGGTCGCGGATGATCGCCTTGACGTCCTCGATACAGTCCGCGACCGCTCGCTTACGCGCGGTCGAGGTTTCGACAGTCGTCCCCGTCATCTTGTCCTCCCTCACCCGCTTCGAACGGGCGCGAAGTTCAGGTTCCGCTCAGCAGGTCGACACGCACAGCAAAATACGAGTGACCCGCCACCTTGGCGGCAAAGCGGCAATCAGCGGTCACCAGAGTCGTGTCACGCAGCAACGCCGCCGCCAGATAGAAGCAGTCGTAGATGGAGTGGCCGAGTTCGCCGGCCATGCGCATCG
Source organism: uncultured Alphaproteobacteria bacterium (assembly GCA_963757395.1). Lineage (GTDB taxonomy): Bacteria > Pseudomonadota > Alphaproteobacteria > Geminicoccales > Geminicoccaceae > DATAOG01. The sequence goes on along the minus strand of CAVWRK010000008.1, from coordinate 143,787 downwards.
CGCTCGGCAGCAGGATGGATCGGTTCGATCGGCGCATCGATGAGGTCTTGGGCCCGCAGGCGCGCCTCGTCCTCGGAATCTCGCCGCGCCGGCTCTTCGTGCGGAGCGCGTTGGCCGCTTCCGCAAGCCAGAGCGAAGGCGCCCAAAGCTCCCGGCCGAGCAAGGCGATCGCCGCGTCGCTGCCGGCTTCGGGCACCACCCATTTGACCGCCACGCTCGCGTCTATGACCATTCGTTGTCATAGTCCCGGTCGCGATCATCCCTGATCAGATCGGCGCTGTCGCTGTGCACCCGCCCGCGCAACGCTTCCCGATGCCGGCGGGCGCGCTCGGCAAAGCTCGGCTTGCCCGGCCGCAACGCCACCTCGAGGATCAGCCGATGCTCGGCCTCGGCGCTACGCCCGGCCCTGGCCGCGCGCTGCTTGAGCCGCGCCACCAGGTCGTCGTCGACCTTGCGCACCAGGAGCTGGGACACGACAGCACCTCCAGCCGTATCTGCTAGCAATATGGCAGATGTGCGTGACCGGACAATGCCTCCCGATCGACGACCTCAGTGGCTCTCGCGCGGGATCGCGGCGCCGCGGCAGCCGCGCAGGAAGTCGAGATCGGCGCCTTCGGAGGCCTGGAGCACGGTGTCGACGTAGAGCTTCTGGTAGCCCGAGGTCATCGCCGGCTTGGGCGGGCTCCAGGCGGCGCGCCGGCGGGCGAGCTCCTCGTCGCTGACCCCGAGGTGCAGGCGGCGCGCCTCGACGTCGAGCTCGATCAGGTCGCCGTTCTCGACCAGGGCAAGCGTGCCGCCGGCCGCCGCCTCGGGGCAGACGTGCAGCACGACCGTACCGTAGGCCGTGCCGCTCATGCGCGCGTCGGAAACCCGGACCATGTCGCGCACGCCCTTCCTGAGGACCTTGGGCGGCAGGCCCATGTTGCCGACCTCGGACATGCCGGGATAGCCCTTGGGGCCGCAGTTCTTGAGCACCAGGATGCAGGTCTCGTCGACCTCGAGCGCCTCGTCGTTGATCTTGGCCTTGTAGTCCTCGATGGTCTCGAACACCACAGCGCGGCCGCGATGCTTCATCAGCGCAGGCGTCGCGGCCGAGGGCTTGAGGACCGCGCCGTCGGGGGCGAGGTTGCCGCGCAGCACCGCGATCCCGCCGTGGGCGGTGTGCGGGTTGTCGAAGGTCCGGATCACCTCGGTGTTCCAGTTGGGCGCGTCCTTGACGTTCTCCCACATGGTCTGGCCGGTGACCGTCAGCGCGTTCTTGTCGAGCATGCCGTGCTCGCCGAGGCTGCGCATGACCGCCGGCAGGCCGCCCGCGTAGTAGTAGTCCTCCATCAGGAAGCGGCCGGACGGCATGATGTCGACCAGCGTCGGCACCTCGCGCCCGTACTCGTCCCAGTCGTCGAGCCCGAAGCGGGCCCCGACCCGGCCGGCGATCGCGATCAGGTGGATCACGGCATTCGTCGAGCCGCCCAGCGCCCCGTTGGCACGCACGGCATTGAGGAAGTTTTCCCGTCTCAGGACCTTGGAGATGCGCAGGTCCTCCTTGACCATGTCGACGATCCGGCGCCCGGTCAGCTGGGCGATCACGCGCCTGCGGCTGTCGACCGCCGGGATCGCGGCGCAGCCGGGCAGGCTCATGCCGAGCGCTTCGGCCATCGAGTTCATGGTCGAGGCGGTGCCCATGACCATGCAGTGGCCCGCCGAGCGCGACATGCAGGCTTCCGCGTCCATGAAGTCGGCAAGGCTCATCTCGCCCGCCTTGACCTCCTCGGCGAAGCGCCAGACGTCGGTGCCGGAGCCGATGTCCTGGCCCCGGAACTTGCCGTTCAGCATCGGCCCGCCCGAGAGCACGATCGCCGGCACATCGCACGACGCGGCGCCCATCAAGAGCGCGGGTGTGGTCTTGTCGCAGCCGGTCATCAGCACGACGCCGTCGATCGGGTTGCCGCGGATCGCCTCCTCGACATCCATCGAGGCAAGGTTGCGGAACAGCATCGCGGTCGGCCGGAGGTTCGATTCTCCAGTGGAAAAAACGGGAAATTCCAACGGAAACCCGCCGGCCTCGTAGACGCCGCGCTTGACCCGCTCGGCGAGCTCGCGGAAGTGGGCGTTGCAGGGGGTCAGCTCGGAGAAGGTGTTGCAGATCCCGATCACCGGCCGGCCGTCGAACAGATCGGCCGGAAAACCCTGGTTCTTCATCCAGCTGCGGTGCAGGAAGCCGTCGCGGTCCAGATGCCCGAACCAGGCGGTGCTGCGCAGTTTCTTGTCGCTCTCGGCCATGCCCCTCGCTCCCCGCCCCCTCTGCCGCCCACGCTCCGGACGGCGCGCCAGTCCTACACCAGAACGTTTCCGGCTTCCAAGCCGCTCGACGGCCTGGAGGGACCGCCCTTGACCCATCGGTGCGCGCGACATACTTGGTGACCAACATGGTCAGCATGGGGGTTCATATGCTACCTGACGATCGCACCGCGCGACGCGACCGTAGTCTTGCGGCGCTGGCCGCGTTCCGGGGTTGGAAGCTTCAGGACGCCAAGGCGCATTTCAGCGATTTGGTGCGGCGCGCGCGCGGAGAGGGGCCGCAGCGCGTCACGGTTTATGGTGAGGATGCGGTGGTCGTCGTCTCGGCAACCGAGTTTGCCCGGATGATCAGACCCGCCGACCGACCGAGCCTCTACGAGCTGCTCTCGCAATCGCCGCTGCGGGACGTCGACTTCGATTTCGCGGGGGAGCGAAGCCCGGTGCGTGAGGTCGAGCTCTGAAGCGGTTCCTGATCGACACCAACGTCGTCTCGGAGCTACGGCGCCCGCGCTGCCACCCCGCCGTCAGAACCTGGGCCCACGCCCAAGCGCCGGAGCTGCTCTACCTCAGCCGGATCACCTTTGCCGAGATTTCGCTACGGCATCGAGCGCCAGCCGGATCCGGAACTGCGAGACCGGCTTCAGGCCTGGCTGGACGATCATCTTCGCCCGTGGTTCGAAGGCCGGATTCTCGAACTCGATGAGGACATCATCCTCGAGTGGCGAAGACTGGTGCAACGAGGCAAGGCGATGGGGCACACCTTCCCGCAGCCCGACCTGCTCATCGCGGCGACCGCGGCGGTCGCCGGTCTTTGCGTCGCCACCCGCAATCTCGTCGATTTCGCGCCCGCCGGCGTAGCTGCGTTCAATCCCTGGACTGGTGAGGCGGTCGGCTGAGCCTAGCCGTAGCCCGGCGTCGGTCATTCGGTGCCGGGGCTGGTGACCGCCCGGTTCTCATAGAGCAGCACGCGCGAGTGGCCCCAGCCGATCGAGACGATGTCGAGGTCGCCGTCGCCGTCGATGTCGGCGAGGATCGCGCCGTCGTGGTGCTCGTCGCCGATCGCGACGATGTGGCCGATCCAGCGCCCGCCGCGGCCGTCGGCGTTCTCGAACACGTAGAGCTTGGCGCTCTCGGGGTGGGCGAGGTTGTGCTCGCCGACCACGACATCGAGGTCGCCGTCGCCGTCCATGTCGGCCACGTCCAGGCTCATCGGGCCGATCACGGTCGCGATCGGGTGCCTGATCCAGGGGTCCGCGGCGGCGGGCGGCTGCTCGTACCAGACCAGGTCGCCGGGCTTGGAGATCGCCTCGAAGCCGACCACCGCGTCGAGCCGCCCGTCACCGTTGATATCGGCCAGCCGGTTGCGGTCGGGCGGCGCTTGCCGGCCCGATCTCGTGCAGCTCCCAATCGCTGCCGAGGTTGCGCAGCCAGCGGGTGCCGAGGAGCAGGTCGATGCGGCCGTCGCGGTCGATGTCGGCCGCCGACAGCGCCTCGTCCTGGGAGAGCGCGCTGATCTTGCGCAGCGGCCAGTCGGCATGGGCCGGATCGGTCGGCACGGTCAGCATCTGGATGCCGCGCCCGGCCTCGTGCCATGAGAGCGCGATCTCGAGGCTCTGACCCTTGAAGCGCGCGATCGCGACGCCTTGCAGGAAATCGCCGTCGCCGGCCTCGAGATTGTCGTGGATCGTGAACGCGCCGCGGCCGTCGTTCTCGGCCCAGACGAACTTGGCGTTGCGATCCGCGCCCTTGCCCTCGGTGCCGAGGACGTCGGGGTCGCCGTCGCCGTCGAGGTCGGCGACCGCCGCCATGTTGGCGAGCGGCGCGCCGATCGTCCGCCGCTGCCAGGGGCCGCCGGCGCTGCCGGGGTTTTGATACCACCAGCCGCCGGTGACGATGTCCTTGTGGCCGTCGCCGTCGAGGTCGGCGGTGGTCACGAACACGCTCCGCCAGGGCTTCTCGGCATCGATCACATGGCGCTGCCAGCGGTCGAGCCGGGTCTGCCGGTTCAGCAGCACGTCGATCCGCGGCGCACCCGCGTGGTAGGGCTTGGTCAGGATGTCGAGATCGCCGTCGCCATCGAGATCGGCGAGCCGCGATTCGTGGTTGGCGAGGCCGGTCGCGACCACCTCCTTGCGAAAATGGCCGCGGCCGTCGCCATGGAAGATCCAGGCGGTGGCGTCGGCGCCATGCCCGGGATCGCCCATCTCGGCGGCGAAGATGTCGAGGTTGCCGTCCTGGTCGACGTCGCCGAGCGCCAGGCTGTGGCCATGCACGATGTCGGTGCCGAGCAGGTCGTGGCCGACCCAGGCGCTGCCGTCCCACTGGTACCAGCGGAGCGGCCCGGTGCCGTCGCCGATCCCGAACACGACCTCGGGCCGGCCGCCCGGCACCAGCTGCCCCGCGGCGGCGCGCGAGGATTGCATGGCGTCGTCGATCACATGCGCGGTGTAGCGGCCATCGTCGGCACGCTCGAACCAGCGGCCGCCGCCGATCAGGTCGACCCGGCCGTCGCCGTTGATATCCGCGGCCGCGAGGCCCTCGAAGCCCCTGGACGAGCCTTCGAAGATCGTCGTCAGCGGCCAGGGGCCGCTCGCGCGCGGGTCGGGCGGGATCTCGGCGACCATCAGCCGGCGCGCGAACTGGTTCCAGAACGCGAGCTCGGCCCGGCCGTCGCCGTCGAGGTCGGCGAAGATCTGGTCGTGGTGCTTGTTGGCGCCGCTGGCCTTGATCAGGTGGCGCCGCCAGCGCGCGTCCAAAGCGTGGCCAGGCCCCGGGTTCTCCCACCAGTAGACGTGGTTGCCCGAGGCGTCCTCGCCCATGACGACGTCGAGGTCGCCGTCCTGGTCGATGTCGTAGGCGGCGCCGCCGGCCTCGATCGGCAGCAGGTCCGGCTCGATCACGAAGCGCCGCCAGCCGGCCGCCTGGCGCCGGTACCCGACCAGCGCCGGCGCCTTGGCACGGGCGGCGATCACGAAATCCTGGACGCCGTCGCCATCGAGGTCGGCGACCAGGGCCGCGGTCTGCTGGTCGGACTTGCCGGGCACCGCGAGGTCGCCGGTGGCGCTGGACAGATGCAGCCAGGCGGGATCGACGGCCGGCGCGGCACCCGCGGTCAGGCCGATCAGGGCCGCGCCGACCCCGAGCGCAAGCGCCGAGCCGGCAACGGCCGTCACTATCCGGGCACGCTTGATCGAAGCCATCACTGCCGAAGATCGGCGCGCGGGCCGGCGCTGGCAACCCGGGCGCGACCGCCCGCACCGATCGGCCGCGCGACGCTGGACGGCGGCGGCGGCGGTCCGCTAGCGTGGGCCTCGGGTTCGGGCAGCATGAGGCAGGCGGCATGGCGGCAGGCGAGAGCGGCGAAGCCAGGATCACGGCCGAGGAGTTTCAGACGCTGGCCTGGCAGGGGGTGCCCTACGTCGGTCAGCTGGGCTGCGTGATCGAGCGCTTCAAAGCCGGCGACGTGGTCGTCCGCCTGCCCTACGGCGCGCTGCTGCGCCGGCCGGGCGGGACGATCTGCGGCCCGGCCCTGATGGCGCTCGCCGACATCACGCTCTATGGCGTCGTGCTGTCGATGATCGGCCGGGCCGAGCTCGCCATGACCACCAGCATGACGGTCCACTTCCTGACCCGGCCGCGGCCGGAGGACGTGCATGCGGCCGGCCGGCTGCTGAAGCTCGGCCGCCGGCTGGCGGTCGGCGAGGTGGTGATGCGCACGGCCGCCGACCCGCAGCCGGTCTGCCACGTCACCGGCACCTATGCGATCCCGCCCGGCCACGGCAGCTGAGCCAGGGCTCGACACGAAAGGGCGCCCCGACCGTTGACAGGGCGGGCGCTTCGGCCTAGCTATGCGGCCGCGCTCGGGTCGTCCGCGGTCCGGGCAGGTTGTCGTTTGGCCGTTCGCGACCCGCCGTCCGGCCGAAAGTGTCAGTTTGGGCCTCGCTCCGATGAAGACCTACTCCGCCACGCCCAAGGACGTCAGCCGCGGCTGGTGCGTGATCGACGCCGACGGCCTGGTGCTCGGGCGGCTGGCGGTGCTGGTCGCGACCCGGCTGCGCGGCAAGCACAAGGCCATGTACACGCCGCACATCGACTGCGGCGATCACGTGGTCGTGGTCAACGCCGACAAGGTGGCGCTGACCGGCAACAAGCGCACCCGCAAGATCTACTACCGGCACACCGGCTATCCGGGCGGCATCAAGCAACGCACGGCGCAACAGATCCTGGACAGCCGCCATCCCGAACGCCTGATCGAGAAGGCGGTCGAGCGCATGCTGCCCGGCGGCCCGCTCGCGGCCCAGCAGCTCAAGAAGCTGCACGTCTATTCCGGCCCGGAGCATCCGCACCAGGGCCAGGCGCCGGTCGCCTTCGACCTGATCGCCCTCAACCGCAAGAACACGGTCAAAGAGCTCGCCGATGGCTGATCAACCGACCCGCACGCTCGCCGATCTCAGGGACCTGGCGCAGACCGTCCCGCCCGAGCCCGAGATCGCGCCGCCGACGCCCAAGATCGACCGCCAGGGCCGGGCTTATGCGACCGGGCGGCGCAAGGACGCGGTCGCCAGGGTCTGGGTCAAGCCGGGCGCCGGCCGGGTGACGGTCAACGGTCGCGACATCGAGGTCTACTTCGCGCGGCCGGTCCTGCGCATGATCATCAACCAGCCGTTCGTGGTCGCCAGCCGGGTGCAGCAGTTCGACGTCGTCTGCACGGTCAAGGGCGGCGGCCTGTCGGGCCAGGCGGGCGCGGTCCGCCACGGCATCAGCCGGGCGCTGGTCGCCTACGACCCGATCCTGCGCCCGCCGCTCAAGGCCGGCGGCTACCTGACCCGCAACTCGCGCCGGGTCGAGCGCAAGAAATACGGCCTGCGCAAGGCGCGCCGCAGCTTCCAGTTCTCCAAGCGCTGATTGCGGCCGACCCTCGACCTCGCCCGGACATCCTTCGCGATTGCGCGAGGATGGACGCTCCGACCCCTTACGGCCACCAGTCGCCGGTGATCTGATCGACGGCATAGGGACAGGTAGCGGGCAGCGCGACCGCTGCGACGCCCTCGCCGTGGCCGCGCAGCCGGGCTGTACTGGAGCTTCAGCATCTGCTCGACGATGACCGCGGCGTGGCTCAGCACCTCCTTCTTTTCCGCCCGCCCCAAGGCCTCGATCTCCTCGATCAGGTTCTCGAGATCCAGCGCATCGAACCGCCGCGCGCGCAGCAGGTCCGCCTGGACCTCGGTCCAGACGTAGAAATCCTGCTCATAGAGCAACTCGTCCTTGAGCCGCACGCGCGTGGCCATTGCTCGTCTCCCGCACCGAGCGTCGGGTCGATCTCATAGCACAAGCCGTGCCTGTGCCCAATCGAGCCGGCCGGACGCGAAACGATCAGCCCTGGGGCTCAGCGTCGACCGCAGCCGAAGGATCGCCCGCCTGGACCCCGAGTGGTGCCGTGGCGGCGATGTCCGCGCCGGCGGCCGCGCCCGGGCTATAGACGAAGGTCCGGCTGCAATAGGGGCACTCGACCCGGCCCGAGGCCGGGATCGCGAGCCAGACGCGCGGATGGCCGAGCACGCCGCCGCCATCGCAGACGACACTCGACGCGTCGACCAGGATCTCCTCGGGCTCGAACATCAGGCTCTCCGCTCTGTCCGCGGGCTCGGCGCGCGCTTGCTTCTGATAGAGGACACCGAGCCCGCTTGGCAACCGGCCTGCCCGCCGGCGTGAGCGAACGTCGCTCGTCGCCGATGGCTGAGCCGTCCGCACGTCCGTTTCCGTGCGCGATATTCTGTTTGACTCCTGCATTCTGCGTATTAATATCCTGCATAACGCCGGTTTGAAACGGACTATCCTGCATGATCTTCCAGACGCCGCTCCTGGGCTCGGAGGAGCAGACCGTCCTCGGTATGATCCTCGATCAGCGCCAGACCCTTCGCCACTACGTCAACAGCAACCCACGCCGCTGGACCGGCTTCCTCCGGCGCAACGCCTTTGCGCGCGCCATCCAGGGTTCGAACAGTATCGAAGGCTACCACGCGACCGAAGACGATGTCATCGCTGTCGTAGAAGACGAGGAGCCGATCGATGCCAGCCGCGAGACCTGGCTCGCAATAACCGGCTACCGGAACGCCTTAACGTACATTTTGCGACTGGCGGAGGATCCGTATTTCGAGTTCCACCAGCAGCTGATCAGGAGTCTGCATTTTATTATGCTGGGCTACGACCTCGGCAAGCAACCGGGGCAGTGGCGCCCTGGATATATCGCGGTCATTCGCCAGGACAGCGGCGAGAAGGTCTATGAAGGGCCCGATGCGCAACTGGTACCGTCTCTGATCGACGAGCTCATTGAACAACTTCGCGCTGACGCTGATGAGCCGGCGATCGTGCGTGCTTCCATGGCTCATCTTAACCTTACCATGATTCATCCATTCAAAGACGGCAACGGGCGAATGGCCCGAGCGCTGCAAACGCTTGTGCTGGCGAGAGAAGGTATCATGAGCCCGACCTTTGCAAGCATCGAAGAGTGGCTTGGCGCCAATACTCAGGCCTACTATGCTGTACTAGCCGACGTTGGCCAGGGCAGCTGGCACCCGGAAAATGACGCGCTTCCTTGGGTGCGCTTCTGTCTTCGGGCGCATTATCAGCAGGCAGCCACGCTCATCAAGCGTAACAATGAAATGCGCCGGGTGTGGGAACAAGTTTCGACGCTGGTCAGTGATCATGGCCTTCCCGAACGCTGTGAAATCGTTCTCGTCGAATCCGCATTTGGATTCCGGATCAGAAATGTCCGGTACAGATCAGCTGCGGAAGTGTCGGAACACATTGCTGGTAGAGATCTGAAGCACTTGGCAGATCTGGGGTTGCTCGTGGCTCATGGGGAGAAGCGCGGGCGCTTCTACGTCGGTAGCGAGCAACTCCGGGCGATCAGAGAAGCGTCGAGAGATGCTCGACGAGCCGAAGACCCATTTGCGCTGGTAGCCATGCGATCGCATGAAGAACAGGCAAGGCTGCCTGGTCTGTGAGGCGGCCGGTCGCTCGCGGGCGATGGGTCTGCCGCGGACCTTCGCTCGTCCGGGCCGTGGCATGGCTCAATTGATGCGATCTGCTGGGGTCGGGTTGCTGGGCGGGTTCTGGCAGCGCCTCGGCCGGGAGGTTCGTTCGAAAGGTTGCAGCCGAATCAGAATTCCGCTCTAGTCGGAACTTCCTAAGTCCGGTCTAGTCGAAGCGCGACCGGAGGTTGCGCATGCTGCTCGTGTTTGGCTCGCTCAACGTCGACCTGGTGTTCCAGGTCGAGGCCCTGCCGCGGCCGGGCGAGACCGTGCTCTGCCCGGGCCATACGCTCGCGGCCGGCGGCAAGGGCGCCAATCAGGCGGCGGCCGCGGCCAAGGCCGGGGCTGTCGTGCGCATGGTCGGGCAGGTCGGCGACGACGACTTCGGCCGGTTCGTCACCGGCGCGCTCAAGGCCGCCGGGGTCGATGGCGCCGGCATCAGGATCTCCGGGTCGGCGACCGGGATCGCCGTGATCGGGGTCGACCGCCAGGCCGAGAACCAGATCATGGTCGCGAGCGGCGCCAATCTCGACACCGATGCCGGCCAGATCGACGATGCCGGGCTGGCGCCGGGCACGACCGTCCTCTGCCAGAACGAGATCCGGCCCGAGGCGACCTTCGCGCTGCTCGAGCGGGCGCGCGCGCGCGGCGCCCGGACGATCTTGAACCTCGCCCCGGCCGCTGCGGTGCCCGGCAGCGTGCTCGACGCTCTCGACGTCCTGGTGGTCAACCAGATCGAGGCCCAGATGGCGGCCGGCGCCGGCGGCGAACCCGCCGATCTGGCGCGAGACCTCGCGCACCGGCACGGCCTGACCTGCGTGGTCACGCTCGGCCGCGAGGGCGCGCTCGCGATCGGGCCGGCGGTCGGCTACCGGGTGCCGGCGCTGCCGGTCGACGCGGTCGACACCACCGGTGCTGGCGATGCCTTCGCGGGCGTGCTCGCCGCGGCGCTCGATCGGGGCCTCGCGCTGCCGGAGGCGCTGCGGCGGGCGAGCGTCGCCGCGGGCCTCGCCTGCACCCGGCTCGGTGCCCAGACCAGCCAGCCCGACGCCGCCCTGATCGAGGCGCACCTGGCCGAACTCGCCGAGGTGACGCCGCTCATCTGACGCCGGCGCCGGCCATGACCTGCCAAGCCTGTCGCGCTGCTGGGGACCATCGATGATCTCTCTGCACCAGATCCGGAACAGCGACGAGCGCCTGCACGTGCTCGCCGACGCCATCGGCGGTTTCCTGGTCCGTGTTTTCCATTTTCTGGCGCTGTTCGTGATCGGGGCGACCACGGTCTGGTCGGCGGGCTTCGCCTTCGCGGTCATGGTCCACCAGGGCGGCGCCAGCATCGAGGACATCCTGCTGCTGTTCATCTATCTGGAGCTGGGGGCGATGGTCGGGATCTATTTCCGGACCAACCACATGCCGGTGCGCTTCCTGATCTACATCGCGATCACGGCGCTGACCCGCCTCTTGATCAGCCACGCCAGCGTCGAGCACAAGGCCGACCTCGCGATCCTGATCATCGCCGGCGGTATTTTGATACTTGCGCTCGCGGTCCTGGTGCTGCGCTACGGCTCCAGCCGCTTCCCGTCACCGCCATCTGCGGACGAGCGCACCGGTCGGGCGGACGATCAAGCTTCCGAGACCGCCTGAGCAGAGGCTGCCTGGCTCAGCGCCGGACGGGGATGGTCAGCTCCTGGCCGCCGTAGCCGTGCTCGCTGTCGTGGGCGCGGATCGTGACCTCGGCCACGTCGTCCGGGATCCGGACGCCCGCGAGCGAGCGCGTGAAGGGCTGCTCGTCGACGTGCGGGTGGAGCAGGATGCGGGTGCCCAGCACCCCGCCGTCGGGGGCGACCACCTCGAAGGCGTCGGCATAGTGCTCCCAGCCGGTATCGGCGTGGCGGACCGTGACCTCGAAACGGAAGCTGCCGTCGGCGGCCGGCGTCAGCTGCGCGTCGACCACGTCGGCCTCGCCAGCCAGAGCGGCGCCCGGAACGATGAGCCAGCAGGTCAAAAGAGCGGTCGACCAGCGCATGGGATTTCCCTCTCGCTGCTGAGGCCAGACTGCGCCGGGCCGCCTCGGCGTCAGGCCCCGGTACGAAAACGCTCGATCAGGGCGCGCGCGGCGGTCGGCGGCAACAGCCGGCCGGCGGCGACCGCGTCCTCGAGCTCGGCGAGCAGCGCGCCGGTCGCGGGATCGGCGGCGAGCGCGTCGAGCAGCAGCACCTGGACCTCGGCCCGGAGCCAGCTGCGGGTCTGGCGCTGGCGCTTGGCCGCGAGCTCGCCCGCCGCCTCGAGCGCGCGCCGCTGCCGGCCGACCGCCTGCCAGACTTGATCGATGCCGGTGCCCGCGAGCGCCGAGCAGGTCAGGACCTCGGGCGTCCAACCGGGGGTCGGCGATGTCAGCAGATGCAGCGCCGCCTGATAGTCGGCTCTGGCACGGCGCGCCGCCGCCAGGAGCTCGCCGTCGGCCTTGTTGATCAGGACCAGGTCGGCGAGCTCGATGACGCCGCGCTTGATCCCCTGCAGCTCGTCGCCGGCGCCGGGCGCGAGCAGCAGCAGGAAAGCGTCGACCATGTCGGCGACCGCGCTCTCGCTCTGGCCGACGCCGACCGTCTCGATCAGGGTCACATCGAAGCCTGCCGCCTCGCAGGCGAGCGCGGCCTCGCGCGTGCGCCGCGTGACGCCGCCGAGCGTGGCACCCGCGGGCGAGGGCCGGATGAACGCCTCGGGCGCCTTCGCGAGCCGTTGCATGCGGGTCTTGTCGCCGAGGATCGAGCCGCCCGTGCGCCGGCTCGAGGGGTCGACCGCGAGCACGGCGATCCGATGGCCCTCTGCGATCACATGGGCGCCGAACGCCTCGATGAAGGTCGACTTGCCGGCGCCGGGCGTGCCGGAGATGCCGAGCCGGATCGCGCTTCCGGTGGCGGGCAGCAGGCGGCCGAGCAGCTGCTCGGCCTGCTCCTGGTGGTCGGGGCGGCGCGATTCGATCAAGGTGATCGCGCGCGCCAGCGCCCGGCGATCATGGCTCAGGACGCGTTGGGCGAGGGTCTCGAGAGCCGGGGTCATGCGAGCATCGACGTTGTTCCGGGTCGCAAAGCACGTGATCGGATCTTGGCGCCTGCTATGGCCTGGTCAATGCGCGGCGTCCCAGTCGGGGCCGTGGCCGATGTCGACCACCAGCGGCACATCCAGATGGGCCGCCTGCGCCATCACGCCCCGGACCAGCTCCGTGGTCGGCTCGACCTCGTCCGCCGGCACCTCGAACACCAGCTCGTCGTGGACCTGGAGCAGCATCCGCGCGCCGAGGTTGGAGCGGGCGAGCGCCCGGTCGGCGCGGATCATCGCGCGCCGCATGATGTCGGCGGCCGAGCCCTGGATCGGGGCGTTGATCGCCGCCCGCTCGGCATAGCCGCGCCTGGCCGGATTGCTGCTCTTGATCTCGGGCGTGGCGCACAGCCGCCCGAACAGCGTCTCGACGTAGCCCTTGGCGCGCGCCTCCGCCTTGGCGCGCTCCATGTAATCCCGGATACCGGGATACTGCTCGAAATAGGCCTCGATGTAGCGCTTGGCGACCTCGAACTCGATCCCGAGCCGCTGCGCCAGGCCGAACGCGCCGATGCCGTAGATGATGCCGTAGTTGATCATCTTCGCATTGCGCCGGAGCAAGGGATCCATGCCGGCGACCGGCACACCGAACATCTGCGAGGCGGTGACCGCGTGGACGTCGGTGTCCCTGGCGAAGGCCTGCTTCAGCGCCTCGATCCCGGCCATGTGGGCGAGCACGCGCAGCTCGATCTGCGAGTAGTCGGCCGACAGCAGCAGGTGGCCCGCCTCGGCGATGAAAGCGCGCCGGATTTTCCGGCCTTCCTCGGTGCGGATCGGGATGTTCTGGAGATTGGGATCGTTCGAGGACAGCCGGCCGGTCGAGGTCGCGGCCATCGCGTAGGAGGTGTGCACCCGGCCGTCGGGCCCGATCTCCTGGATCAGCGCGTCGGTATAGGTGCCAGTCAGCTTCTGCAGCTGGCGCCAGTCGAGGATCGTCCGCGGCAAGGGATGGCCTTCGGCGGCGAGCGTCTCGAGCACCTGCGCGCCGGTCGTGAGCTCGCCGGTCCGGGTCTTGCGCGAGGCAGCCAACCCCTGCTCCTTGAACAGCACCTCGCCCAGCTGCTTGGGCGAGCCGAGATTGAACGGCCGGCCGGCGAGCTTGTAGGCCTGCTCCTCGAGGTCGGCCATGCGCCGGCCGAAATCCGACGAAAGGCCCTTCAGGATCTGGCGGTCGACCTTGATGCCGTGGCGCTCCATGCCGGCCAGCACAGGCACCAGCGGCCGGTCCAGGGTCTCGTACACGCGCGTGCGCCGCTCGGCCGCGAGCCGCGGCTTGAGCAGGCCGTGCAGGCGCAACGTGAGGTCGGCGCATTCGGCGGCGTAGGCGGTCGCGCGTTCGACCGGGACCTGATCGAAGCCGATCTGCCGCTTGCCGCTGCCGCAGACCGCCTCATAGGCGAGCGCGTCGCGGTCGAGATGCATCTTGGCGAGCTCGACCAGGCCGTGGCCGTGGCCGGCGCCGTCGATCACGTAGGAGAGCAGCATGACATCGTCGCAGGGCCGGACCTCGAGGCCGTAGCGCTCGAGCAGGCTTTCTGCGGACTTCAGCTCGTGCCCGACCTTGAGCACGGCGGGGTCCTCGAGCATGGGCCGCAGCCGTGCCAGCGCCTCGTCCCGCACCAGCTGACCGGCGCTGAGCGTGCCGAACTCGTCCTTGTGCCCGAACGGCAGATAACAGGCTTCGCCCGCCTCGAGCGCCAGCCCGATTCCGACCAGCTCCGCCTTCGCGACGCTCGGGGAGGTGGCCACACAGGTGATCGCGACGATGCCCCTGGCCACGGCCCGCTCGAGCCAGGCATCGAGGGCCGCAACGTCATGCACGGTCGCGTAGGCAACTTCGGTCGCGGCCGGAGCCTCGCCCGGCGGCGCGGCGGCGGTCTGGACGGCGGCCAGCGGCTCGACCCGCTGGGCGAGCGAGCGGAAACCGTGGGCGCGGGCGAACTCGAGCAGGCGCGCGTAGTCGGCCGGCCCGACCTGCAGCTCGGCCAGCGGGACCGGCAAAGGGGCGGTCTCGCACAACGTGACCAGCGTCCGCGACAGCCGCGCCTGCTCGGCATACGCTAGAAGATTCTCGCGCCGCTTGGGCTGCTTGATGCTCGCCGCGTTCGCCAGCAGCTCGTCGAGGCTGTGGAATTCCTGGAGCAGCTGGGCCGCGGTCTTGACCCCGATCCCGGGCACGCCCGGCACGTTGTCGGAGGTGTCGCCGGCCAGTGCCAGCACATCCCGCAACAGCTCCGGGCCGACCCCGAACCGGGAAATCACCTCGTCGCGGTCGATCGCCTTCTGCTTCATCGGGTCGTACATCTGAACGCCGCGGCCGATCAGCTGCATCAGGTCCTTGTCGGACGAGACGACGATCACCTCCTGGCCCTGCTCCTGCGCCTGCTTGGCATAGGTCGCGATCAGATCGTCGGCCTCGTAGTCATCGGCCTCGATCACCGGCAGGCCGAAGGCCTTGGCCGCCTCGCGCACCATCGGAAACTGCGGCACCAGCTCCGGCGGCGGCTCCAGCCGGTTCGCCTTGTAGGCGTCATAGATCTGGTTTCTGAAACTTGCGCGTCCCTTGTCGAACACCATGACCAGCTGGTCGCCGCCCATATCCTGGACCAGCCGGAACAGCATGTTGCAGAAGCCGAACACGGCGCCGACCGGCACCCCCTTGGGGTCGGTCAACGGCGGCAGCGCGAAGAACGCGCGGAACACGTAGCCCGACCCATCGATCAGGACCAGGCGGTTTTTTTCGGACACGGGCATGGCGCCTCACTTCGCCAGTGATCGCGCGCCACCATAGGTGAGCGACCCCCGCGAGGCCAGCCAGCCGGCTCTCGTTTGGCGTGAGAGGGGGGCGGAATTTATCCCGAAGAGTGAACCAGGTCACAAGCCGAACGGGCCGGGATCGAGCAGTGTCTTAGGCGGATGTTGACCATGATGATGTTGAAGCAACCGACCGGCGCTCTGCTGTCCGCCCGCGGGGATCGCGGGTGGGGGAGAGCTGGCCCGTTTGCGGGCTGGCTGCTGGCCGGGGTCACGGCGCTGCTGCTGGCGTCCAGCATGGCGGCGACCCAGGCGGCACCGCAGCCGCCGCCCGATCCCTGCCAGACGGCGCCGAATTTGCCCTATTGCCCCTAGCGGAGAGACGCATGGGCCATTCCTACGATCGTCGCTATCCGCGCCTGGCGTTGCCGGCGCTGCCGCGACTTGATGTCGCCGGTTTCTGGCGACAGCAGCGCCCGGTCCTGCTGGCCTGGCTTGGGCCGGTGCTGGGCGTGCTGCTGCTGCTCGCGGGCGGGCTGTTCGCGGTCGATCAGTACGCGAGCTACAAGGCCGAGGTGCGGCGTGCCGAGACCGGGCGCTATCTGGCCGAGTTCCGCGAGCCGCCGGTGGCCGCTGCCTGGCAGCGGCTGAGCGCTGCCTGGCAGGCCGAGCAGGACCGCCAGCGCACGCTCTTGGAGCGGGTCAGGGACGCGTCCGGCACGCGGTTCGAGGTGGCGGTGCGCAACTACCGGGACTTCGTCATCGACACCGTCGCCGACCATCGGCTGGCACCGGACATTCGGACCGTTGGCGCCTTCTTCCTGCGCCTCGGGACCTGCATCAAGATCGGCAGCTGCGACCCGGCGGCCGCGGCGGCGCAGCTCGGGCCGGCGGTCTGGCAGTTCCGCAACCAGCACTACTACTATCTGGCAGCCGAGGGCTTCGCTGCCGACTTCGACCGGTCGGTGGTCGTGATCGCTCCGCCCGCGCGGGAAAAACCGGCCGTCTGAGGGGCTCAGTCGCCGCCCGGCGCGGCCTGGGCCTTGTAGGGATGGTGCTTGCGCCAGTGGCGGGCGATCTCGGCGCGGGTCGTGATCCAGACATGGTCGTGGCTGCGCGCATAGTCGAGGAAGCGGGTCAAGGCGGCGCTCCGGCCCGGCCGCCCGACCAGGCGGCAGTGCAGCCCGACCGACATCATCTTGGGCTGGCGCGCCCCTTCCTCGTACAGGACGTCGAAGGCGTCGCGCAGATACTGGAAAAACTCGTCGCCGTGACTGAAGCCGGTGGCGAGCGCGAATCTCATGTCGTTGTTGTCGAGCGTGTAGGGGATCACCAGATGCGGCCGGCCGCCGACTTCGACCCAGTAGGGCAGGTCATCGGCGTAGGAATCCGAATTGTAGAGAAAGCCGCCCTCCTCGACCACGAGGCGGCGGGTCTGCGGGCTGTTGCGGCCGGTGTACCAGCCGACTGGGCGCACGCCGGTGGTGCGCTCGATCGCCTCGATCGCGCGCTTGAGATGGGCCCGTTCCTCGGCTTCCGACACGTTTTGGTAGTCGATCCAGCGCCAGCCGTGGCTCGCGATCTCGAAGCCGGCGTCGACCATGGCCTTGGCGGCGGCCGGGTTGCGCTCGAGCGCCATGCCGACGGCGTAGACCGTGAGCACCAGGCCGCGCTCCTGGAACAGACGCAGGATCCGCCAGAAGCCGGCGCGCGCGCCGTACTCGTACATCGATTCGACGCTCAGGTTGCGCTGGCCCGCGAGCCCCGGCGGGCCCGAGGTCTCGTGCAGATAGGCTTCGGACGCCGGGTCGCCGTGGAGCAGGCAGGCCTCGCCGCCCTCCTCGTAGTTCAGCACCATGCTGAGCGCCAGCCTTGCGCCGTTCGGCCAGTTGGGGTGCGGCGGATGGCCGCCGTAGCCGACCAGATCGCGCGGATAGGGCTCGGTCATCATCGGATCCTCCCGGACGCGGGGGGGTTGCGCGCCCGATCGCAGGCACTGGTTTAGCTTTCGCTCCTAACCTATCTTTAATAAAGGATCTATCGGCAGGCAAGCGCCAATCATCGCCGCTCCCGAGTGGTATGCCGGCGCCGGTGCCGGGCGGCGGCCGCCGCGCCCGGTTGCCTGCCCGTCCGATTAACCTATTGTCCGTCCCAGGCCGCTAGACTGCCGATCTTGCCGATACGTCGTAGAGGGTCTCATGGATCGACTGTTTCAACCCAAGATCCGCCGGACGTTGGCCGCTCTTTGGGCGGTTGGCTGGCTGGTCGTGGCCGCCCTGCTGCTGCTGCCGATTCCGGGCGGTGTCCCGGACGGCGCCGACAAGGTGGTTCATTTCCTGATTTTCGGCGGCATGGCCTTCGGTGCCGTCAGCTTCAGCCACCGCGCCGGCCAGCTGGCCGGGCTGGCGCTGCTGACCATCGCCGGCGGGACCGCGCTCGAGTTCGCCCAGCGGCTGACCACCTGGCGCACCTTCGATCTGAACGACGCCGCCGCCAACACGCTCGGCGCGACCTCGGGCTATTTGGTCGCGCTGATCGTCCTCATGTTCTGGATCCGGCGGGCCGATCCGACCTACCAGGCGCGCCGGCCGGTGCAGCTCTGAGGAGCGATCTAGCGCGTCTCGATCTTCTTGAGCATCCGTCCGAGCGGCGCGCCGCCGAAGATGTGGACGTGGAAGTGCGGCACCTCCTGATTGCCGTCGGCGCCGGTATTGGCGAGGAAGCGATAGCCGCCCTCGGCCAGGCCGAGCCGCCTTGCGGTCTCGCCGACCGCGCGGAAGAAGCCGGCGATCGCCGCCGGCGGCGCCTCGGCGCTGAAGTCGTCCATCGAGACGTACGCGCCCTTGGGCACCACCAGCACGTGCACCGGCGCCAAGGGATTGATGTCGTGGAAGGCCAGCGCGTGGTCGTCCTCGTAGACCCGCTTGCAGGGGATCTCGCCGCGCAGGATCTTGGCGAACACGTTGTCGCGGTCGTAGGCCATGGCGCCAGCTCCTCCGGGTTTGCCGCGCGTGGCTGTTGTATGGACAAAGCGTCGCCCGACCGGCAGTGTCAAGCTCCGGCCGAAACCGCGCGGGCGCCCCGGTGGGCGTAGGGGTGCGACCAGGGAGAGACGGCGATGAGCCTTGCCGTGGCGATCCAGATGGATCCGATCGAGCGGATCGACATCGACGCCGACAGCACCTTCGTGCTGGCGCTCGAGGCGCAGCGCCGCGGCCACGGGCTGTATCACTATCTGCCGACCGACCTGAGCTACGACCACGGCCGGGTCAAGGCGCTGGCGCGGCCGCTCGAAGTGCGCCGCGAGCGCGGCCATCACTCCACGCTCGGGGCGCCGGAGATGCTCGATCTGCGCACCCTCGACATCGTCCTGATGCGCCAGGACCCACCGTTCGATCTCAACTACGTCGCGACCACCCATCTGCTCGAGCGGGTGCACCCCGGCACGCTCGTGGTCAACGACCCGGTCGCCGTGCGCAACGCGCCCGAGAAGCTGTTCGTGACCCAGTTCGCCGAGCTCATGCCGCCGACCCTGATCACCTACAGCCATGCCGAGATCAAGGCCTTCCGGACCGAGCACAAGGACATCATCGTCAAGCCGATCTACGGCAACGGCGGCGCCGGCGTGTTCCACATCGGCCCGGACGACGAGAACCTGAACAGCCTGCTCGACCTGCTGGCGACGACGGTCCGCGAGCCGCTGATGGTGCAGCGCTACATCAAGGAGATCAAGCAGGGCGACAAGCGGATCGTGCTGATCGACGGCGAGCCGGCGGGCGCGGTCAACCGGCTGCCGCCGCCGGGCGACGCGCGCGCCAACCTGCACGTCGGCGGCAAGGCCGAGAAGTCGACGCTCACCAGGCGCGACCTCGAGATCTGCGAGGCGCTCGGCCCGGTGCTCAAGGCCCAGGGCCTGGTGTTCGTCGGCATCGACGTGATCGGTGGCTGGCTGACCGAGATCAACGTCACCTCGCCGACCGGCCTGCAGGAGATCAACCGCTTCGACGGCGTCGCGCTCGAAAGCCGGGTCTGGGATTCGATCGAGGCCCGTCACGCGGCGCTGCACCACGAGCTGCCGACCTGACCCGGGGCGGCGCCCGCCCGCCAGCGGGCGCCGCCAGCAAAAAGGGGTCCGCAGACCCCCTCTTGCCGGCAACAGGACGCGGATCAGGCCGCTTGGACGAGCACCTGCTGCAGCTTGGCGGTCGCCATCTCCTCGTCGATCCGCTCGATCGCCGCGACCTCGCGGGCCAGGCGCTCGAGCGCGGCCCGATACATCTGGCGCTCGCTGTAGGACTGCTCGGCGTCCTCGGCGCGATGCAGCTCGCGGACCACCTCGGCGATCGACACCGGGTCGCCGGAGTTGATCTTGGCCTCGTATTCCTGGGCGCGCCGGCTCCACATCACGGCGCGGCGCGGCCGCGGCCGTGCCTTGAGCGCGTTCATCGCGGTCTGAATCTTGTCCCGGCTGGAGAGCTTGCGCATGCCCGATCGCGGCGCCTTGGCGACCGGCACCCGGAGGATCAGCCGGTCCTGCTCGAACGAGACGACGTACATCTCCAGCATGTCGCCGGCGATCTCCTGGGTCTCGATCGCGGTGATGCGGCCGACGCCATGGGACGGATAGACGACGTAGTCGTCCGGGGCGAAGGCCAGATTCTTGCCCATCGAAGTCGTTCTCCCACCTACCTCAGCACGATCGCACGACCGCCACCAGGGCCGCTCGCCCGACCCCGAACGCCAAAGCCCGGCCGCTGAGCCGCCGGATTCTCTCACCGAAAGCTTTCCGTAACGTTAACGGAAATTAATGGTAAACATTCATAGCATGTTCAGGCAGAAATGGACAGCCCCTTCGTACTCGCGTCGCCCCGCCGGCGCCATCGCCTCCCCTAGGGGCAAGACCCGGTGGCCGGCGGCCGCGGTCAACCGCTGGCGCCGGGCTTCGGGCTGAAGTACTTGTCGTACTTGTCCGCCAGATCCTTGAAGTCGTCGGCATCGGGTGGCGGCTCGCCCTTCCGCGTGATATTGGGCCATAGTCCGGTCGAGTATTCACGATTGATCTCGAGCCAGCGTTCGGCCTGCTCTTCGGTGTCTGGCAGAATCGCCTCGACCGGGCATTCCGGTTCGCAGACGCCGCAGTCAATGCATTCGTCGGGATTGATCACGAGCATGTTGTCGCCCTCGTAGAAGCAATCGACGGGACAAACCTCGACACAATCCATATACTTGCACTTGATGCATGCTTCGGTGACGACGTACGTCATCAATCACTCCAGAGGGTCGGGGGCGGCCGGACTACTCGCCAATTGGGGACGCCCACCATATGTGGCGCGCCGGGCGGCGCTTGTCCAGGGTTGCCGTGGCCGCTCCGGACGGCGGCAATTGGCCGCGCGCCGGCCGAACAGCCGCTCCCCGGGCCGGGCGCATCAGCGCTGGCCGAACAGTCGCTCCGGGGCCGGGCGCATCAGCGCTGGCCGAACAGTCGCTCCCCGGGCCGGGCGCATCAGCGCCGGCCGAACATCGCTCCCCGGGCTGGCGCATCAGCGCCGGCCGAACAATCGCTCGATATCGGCCAACGACAGGCTGACGTAGGTCGGCCGGCCATGGTTGCACTGGCCGCTGTGCGGGGTCGCTTCCATCTGGCGCAGCAGCGCATTCATCTCGGCCAGGCCGAGGCGGCGCCCGGCGCGCACGCTGCCGTGGCAGGCGAGCGTCGCGCACACCCGGTCGAGCGCGGTGCGCAGGCTCACCGCCTGCTCGATCGAGCCGAGATCCTCCGCCAGGTCGCGGACCAGGCGACCGACGTCGGGGTTGCCGAGCAGGGCGGGCACCTCACGCACCAGCACCGCCTCGGCGCCGAACCGCTCGAGCACCAGGCCGAGCTCCGCGAGCTCGGCGCGACGGTCGTCCAGGCGCTCGAGCGCCGCCGGGTCGAGCTCGACCACCACCGGCAGCAGCAGGCCCTGGCGGGCGACGCCATGGGCCGCCAGCTCGGCCTTCATGCGCTCATAGACCAGGCGTTCATGGGCGGCGTGCTGGTCGACCAGGACCAGGCCGCCCTCGGTCTGGGCGAGGATGTAGGCGTCGTGCAGCTGGGCCCGGGCCGCGCCGAGTGGATGCTGCTCGAGCGCGCCGTCGGCCGGCCCGAACGCGCCGTCGTCGCGCGCCGAGGGCGGCCCGAGCTCGAGCCGGTCGTCGGCAGCCGGCGCCTGATAGCGGGTCGCCGCCTCGGCGAGCCCCGGCCCCGGATAGCCGCCCCCATAACTGGTCTGGGGGCCCGGCCGGCCGCGTCCCCAGGGCAGACGGCTCGCCGGCCGGAAGGCGCCGAGCGCCGCCTCGCCGAGCGTCGTCGAGGTCCGTCCGCCGGCCGCCAGCAGGGCCTGGCGGAGCGCGCCGATCACGAGGCCCCGGACCACCCCCGGCTCGCGGAACCGGACCTCGGCCTTGGCCGGGTGGACGTTGACGTCGACCCACTCGGGCGCCAGCTCCAGGAACAGCACCGCCATCGGCTGCCGGTCGTGGAACAAAAGGTCGCCATAGGCGGCGCGCAGGGCGCTCTTGAGCAGGCGGTCCTGGACCGGGCGGCGGTTGACGAACAGGTGCTGGAAGCGGGCGGTTCTGTGGCTCGCGGTCGGCAGGCCGGCGAAGCCGAGCAGGCGGACGCCGTCGCGCTCGGCCCTGACGGTCAGCGCGTTGGCGGCGAACTCCTGGCCCATGATCTGGCCGAGCCGGACCCCGAGCCGGGCCTCGAGGTCGCCGGTTCCCGGCGTCAGCTGGAGCGCACGCCGGCCATCGACCAAGAGCGTCACCTCGAGGTCCGGACAGGCCATCGCGAGGCGCTCGACGACCTCGCGCGCGGCCTGGATCTCGGCGCGCTCGGACTTGAGGAACTTGAGCCGGGCCGGGGTCGCGAAGAACAGGTCGCGGACCTCGACCCGGGTGCCAAAGGCGCCGGCCGCGGGCGCCGGCGGGCCGCTCGCGCCGGCTTCGACGGCCAGCGTGAAGGCGCTCTCCTGGCCCGCGGGCCGGCTGGTGATGGCCAGGCGGCTGACGCCCGCGAGCGCCGCCAGCGCCTCGCCGCGAAAGCCGAGCGTCCGGATGCGCATGAGGTCGTCGTCGGGAAGCTTGGAGGTGGCGTGGCGCTCGAGCGCCAGCACGAGTTCCTCCGGGGGTATTCCGATGCCATCGTCGGTGACCAGGATCAGTGCGCGGCCACCGCCGCCGATCTCGACGACGATCCGGGTCGCGCCGGCGTCGACGGCGTTCTCGATCAGCTCCTTGACGGCCGCGGCCGGCCGCTCGATCACCTCGCCGGCGGCGATCCGGTTAACCACACCTCGTGGCAAGGAGCGGATGGCAGGCACAGGCACTCCGCGCGTGCAAGTCGCAGCTCGTGCCAAATCATGCCTGCCCGCCGGGGTTCGGGCAAGCGCTCGAGCCTCGGGTCACGACTCTCCGCCTCGGGGACCAAGGCGCCGATGACCCGGCGATCGGCGGGCGGATCTAGTAGAGGACCTCGATCCCGGAGACGATCAGGTCGTCGCTGCAGGTGTCCTCGGAATCGGTGGGGAGCCGGTAGAAGCCGATCACGATCGCATCGCTGGGCAATTGCTCGGTGAATCCCTGGTCGGCGGTCAGGATGTAGGTTTTCAGGTGGCCCACGTTGGCGAGGTTCGAGGTCGGCAGGGCCGTGCTGCCGTTGCCCGGGACAAGCCCGCCCGCAGCGTCCCCTGTCGGGGCGGGATGGTTGGCGCGGGTCCGGTCAACGAAATTCGGCCGCAGACTGATCGCGCAATTGGTGCCAGGCGTGTGCCAGCTCAACCTGATCCGCACCGGCCGGTTTGCCTGGTAGTTGCGCGGTATCACGAAGCCAACCGAGAACGTAGCTTCGCCGGCTTCAGGCAGGACGATGCCGGAATTGCCATAGCTACCATCGTCGAGCGCCGCGGCCTCGGCCAGCAAGGCGCCGTAGGGGTCGATGCTGAACCCGCCTGCGACGGCAGCCGACCCGGTCGCGACGGATCCAAGCACGGCGGCGAACGCTCCGATTCGAAGCGTCGACAACATGATACACCTCCCCAATAAATCAGTTGCATATACGCTCGCCTACCTCAGAATTGGAGTCAATCAAGATTTCAAAGCCCCCTACACGGTAGCGCGATCGAGCCGGTGCGAGCAATCAGGAACCCCGGTGACCGGCTCGTTGAAGTGCGCTCCCAACACCCCGTGACCCGTCGTCGATCCGCACGCGCGGGCACCGACAAACTGCTCGCCTGCCCTACGCTACCTAATCCGGCGCGCGCCGCGCACCGAAGGCCTGCCACTGCCATCAAGCGGCGAACGGCCGCGGGCACCGGCCCGGCAGATCCGGTCACGGTCCCCGCCTGCAAGGCCGGATCCCGGTCCCGTCTCGCCCCCGCGCGCCGGTCTCCGGCCGGCCGCCAACTCAGCCTTCGAGCCCCTGCGGCTCGCCGACCACGACCACCAGCAGGTGGTCCGGCCGATACAGCCGGGCCGCGACCCGCTGCACGTCCTTGAGCGTCACCGCCTCGATGTATCCGTTGCGGCGCTCGAGATAGTCGATGCCGAGATGGTCGACCTGCATCGCCACGAGCATGGCGGCGATGCCGTCGTTGCTGGTCAGGTGGAGCGGGAACGAGCCGGTCAGGTAGGTCTTGGCATCGTCGAGCGCGGCCTCGCCGATCTCGCCGGCGGCCATCGCCCCGAGCTGGGCGCGCACCACCTGCAGCGCCTCGCCGACCGCGGCGTTGGCGGTCCCGAGCCCGCCCAGCCAGAGCGGCGCGAAGTCCATCGGATAGAGATAGCTGTAGACCGAATAGGCGAGCCCGCGCTTCTCGCGCACCTCCGCGGTCAGGCGCGAGGTGAAGCCGCCGCCGCCGAGCATGTGGTTGGCGACGTAGGCGGCGTAGAAGTCGGGATCGTCGCGGGCGAGGCCGCGCTCGCCGAACAGCACCTGGCTCTGGGGCACGGCCTTGCGCACGACCACGGTGCCGCCGTCCGCGGGCGGCGCCGGGGCGAGCGCGAACGGCTCGCTGGTCGCCGGCAGCTTGCCGAAGGCGCGATCGAGCAGCGGCCCGAGCTCGGCCGCCGTGACATCGCCCGCGACCCCGATCACCAGATCGTCCTTCGCCAGACGGCGGCCGACGAAGGCACGCAGGTCATCGGCCCCGATCGTCGCCACGCTCGCGACCGTGCCCTGGCTCGGGCGACCGTAGGGATGGCCGGGAAAGGCGTGGGCGAACCAGGTCAGGCTCGCGAGATAGTCCGGATCCTCGGCCCGCCGGCGCAGGTCGGCCTGGATCTGGTTGCGGATCCGCTCGACCGGCTCGGCCTCGAAGCGCGGCTGGGTCAGCGCCAGACCCAGCAGCTCGAACGCGCGCTCGCGATGCTCGGTCAACGTCTTGAGCCGGCCCGAGAGCTCGTCCTGGCTGGCATCGAACGACAGCCGGATCGCGAGATCCTCGAGCTCGGTCCGGAACGCCTGGCTGTCGAGGTCGCCGGCACCCTCGTCCAGAAGGCCCGAGGCCATGTAGGCCAAGCCCTCCTTGCCGGCCGGATCGAGCGCGGCACCACCCCGGAACTGCAGCGACAGCGACAGGAACGGGATCGAGGGCTCGCTCAACAGATAGGCCTCGATGCCGCCCGGGCTCACCACCCGCTCGACCTTGGCCGCGGCCTCGGCCACCACCGTCGGGCCCAACATGCCAACCGCCATCGACAAGCTCAGCAGCCCAGCCCCGCGCGCCCTAGCCATCGGGACCCCGTCCGCCGGCATCGATCTCCTGGCCGCCAAGCGGCGGCATCACCACGCCCGCTCCGGGCGCGACCGCGGCCGTGGCGACCGGAGCGGGCCGCAGCAGGCCGGTGACCGAGCGCCCGGGATCGAGCACGTAGGCGGCGCCCTCGTTGACCTCGGCCGCGGTCACGGCGCCGATCCGCTCAGGCCAGGCCTCGACGTCCGCGACCGTGCGCCCGGTCGCGAGCGCGGCGCCGAAGCTGCGCACCGCGCTCGACAGGCTGTCCCGGGCATAGACCGCCTCGGCGATCATCCGGCTGGTCGCGCGCTTGACCTCGTCGGCCGTGATCGGAGCGCTCGTCAGGCGCCCGAGCTCGGCGTCGACCGCCGCCTCGAGGTCGTCCAGGCTGACCCCCGGGCGCGGGCTGGCGTAGACCCGGAAGGTGGTCTGGCCGAGCGCGGTGCCGCGATAGTAGGCGCCGGCCGAGGTCGCGACCTTCTGCTCGATCACCAGCGAGCGATAGAGCCGGGACGTGCTGGTGCCGCCCAGGATCTCGGCCAGCACCTCGAGCGGATAGGCGTGCCTGGTCTCGCCGGCGCTGAAGCTCGGCGCCAGATAGGAGCGGATCAGGGACGGCTGCTGCACCCGCGGATCGGCGAGGTCGACCTCGCGCGCCGCGTCCTGCGGCGGCTCGACCAGCCGGTGGCGCTCGGGCACCGGCCGCGCCGGAATCACGCCATAGTATTTCTCGGCGAGCGGCCGCAGCTCGGCGGCATCGATGTCGCCGGCAACGATCAGGACCGCATTGTTGGGCGCGTACCAGGTCCGGTAGAACGCGAGCGCGTCCTCGCGGGTGTAGCTCGCCATCTCGTGGCGCCAGCCGATCACCGGCAGGCGATAGGGATGGTTCAGGTACTGGGTGGCGTCGACCATCTCGCCGAGCCGGGAGCCGGGGTCGTTGTCGACCCGCATCGAGCGTTCCTCGAGGACCACGTCGCGCTCGGTGCGCACCTCGTCGGGGTCGAGCTTGAGATTGCTCATGCGATCGGCTTCCATGCGCATCACCGTCTCCAGGCGATCCTTGGCGATGGTCTGGAAATAGCCGGTGTAGTCCTGGCCGGTGAAGGCGTTCTCGTTGCCGCCGTTGCGCGCGACGATTTGCGAGAATTCGCCTGACGCCAGGGTCCTGGTGCCCTTGAACATCAGATGCTCGAGGAAATGCGCGAGCCCGGACTTGCCGACCGGGCTGTCGGCGGAGCCCACCTTGTACCAGACGTGGTGGCTGACCACCGGGGCCCGGCGGTTGGTCACGACCACCACCTGCATGCCGTTGGAAAGCGTGAACGTCTCCGGATTGAACACGGCCGCCTCGCTGTTCGCCGTCCATGCCGCAAGCGCCAGGACCAGCGCGACGCCGGCACCGCCCGCTCTCGAGATCGCGATCCTCGCCATCAGAACACCTTGCTCACGAGCGCACCGAGCGGGCTCTGGCGCCGCTCCACGACGGTCGGCGTGTCACCGGTGGTCGGCGGCACGCCCTTGGCGCGATTGGCCCGCAGGCGCTCGGCCTCGGCCGGCGCATCGACGGTCGCGCCGAGCGTGCTCGGCTGGCGCCACTTCATCACCCGGGTGAACAGCGCCTGCTCGACCTGGGCGAGCGACTGGTTCTCCTCGGCGATCTGCCGCCGGATCTGCGGATTGGCGCTGGCGCTGCCGGCGTCGGCCAGCAGCGCCTGCTGGCCCGCGCTCTCCGTCTGGCTCGCGGGCTGCATCTCGGCCGCCAGGCCGGTCGCGGCCGGCACCGCGGTCTGCCCGAGCAGCGAGGCGCGCGCCTGGTCGCTGGGGGTGCCGACCTGCGGCCGGGGCTCGCCGGGTTGCGGGGGACGGAGATCGAAGTCGGGCGGTATGACCAGCGGCGCGCGCGCAGTCACCGCGAACTCGTCGGGCGGCTGCTTGCCCATGCCGAGCGCGTTCTGGAGCGAGCCGCGGGCGCAGCCCCCGAGCCCGACCAAGGCCACGCCCATCAGCGCGATTGCGAGCCGCGCCGCGCCGGTCGTTCTTGTCACGCTGTCGCTCATCCCCAGCTGGTCGCGGCGCCTCCCGGTCCGAGCGCTTATGTAGGCTGCCGGCGCCGCGCGAACAAGCCGTCGACGAGCATCAGGACCGCGCCGACGCAGATCCCGGCATCGGCCAGGTTGAACGCCGGCCAGTGGTAGCTGGCCAGGTGGAAGTCGAGAAAGTCGACCACGGCGCCGTAGCGGATGCGGTCGATGACGTTGCCGAGCGCGCCGCCGATCACCAGGCCGAGCCCGAGCCCGGTCAGCAGCTGGTCGCTGCGCTTGAGCCAGACCATCAGACCGACGACCACGGCGAGTGCCAGGCCGGACAAGAGCCAGGGCGCAAAGGCGCCGCCAGAGTTGAACATGCCGAAGCTCACGCCGCGGTTCCAGACCAGCACCAGGTTGAAGACAGGCAGCACCCGGAGCGGCGGGCTGCCCGGGTCGAGCCAGGCGAGCGCCGCCGATTTGGCGAGCTGGTCGAGCACGAGGGTCGCGAGCGCGACCGCGAGACCCAGACGCAGCATGGCGCGCCGCCCCGCGCGCTCAGGCCGTGGCCAGAGCGGCGACCGCGTCCTGGCAGCGCCGGCAGAGGTCGGGCGCAGAGGGATCGGCCCCGACCTCCGGGAGCACCTGCCAGCAGCGGGCGCATTTCTGGCCTTCGGCGAGCTTCGGCACCACGCCGACCTCCGGGACGTCGTCGAGCCGGAAGCTCGCCGGCGGTGGCGGCCCTTCGATCACCTCGATGCCGCTGGTGATCGCCAGCTCGGCAAGGTCGAGACCCTTCAGGAGGCTCGCCAGCTCGTCGCTCGCGACATAGACCTGCGGCGCCGCCTCGAGCGACGAGCCGATCCGCTTCTCCTGACGCTCGACCTCGAGCGCGCCGGTGATCACGCGGCGGACCCGGCGGACCCGCTCCCACCGGGCACCGAGCGCCGGATCGTGCCAGGCCGCCGGCACTGTCGGGAACGGGCGCAGATGGACGCTGGCGTCCGCCGACGGATGCCGGGACCGCCACGCCTCCTCGGTCGTGAACACCAGGACCGGGGCGAGCCAGGCCGTGAGGCAGTCGAACAGCTGGTCGAGCACGGTGCGCACGCCACGCCGGCGCCGGCTGTCGGGACGGTCGCAGTAGAGCGCGTCCTTGCGGACATCGAAGTAGAAGGCGGAAAGGTCGGTCGCGCAGAAGTTGTGCAGGGCCGAATAGAGCCGCGGGAAGTCGAACGCCTCGTTGGTCGCGCGCACCAGCCGGTCGAGCTCGGCCAGCCGATGCAGCACCCAGCGCTCGAGCTCGGGCAGCTCGGCCGTCGGCAGCCGCTCGGACGGGGCAAAGCCCGCGAGCGAGCCCAGCAGATAGCGGAGCGTGTTGCGCAGGCGCCGGTAGGCATCCGCCTGGCCGGCCAGGATCTCGTCGCCGATCCGCAGGTCCTCGGCGTAGTCGGCGCCGACCGCCCAGAGCCGGAGGATGTCGGCGCCGCGGGTCTTCATCAGATCGAGCGGCGAGACGACGTTGCCCTGCGACTTCGACATCTTGCGGCCGTGCTCGTCGACCACGAAGCCGTGGGTCAGGACCGCGTCGTAAGGCGCGCGGCCGCGGGTGCCGCAGCTCTCGAGCAGCGAGGAATGGAACCAGCCGCGGTGCTGATCCGAGCCCTCGAGGTAGAGGCTCGCGGGCCAGCCGAGCTCCGGGCGCTGCTCGAGCACGGTCGCATGCGTGCAGCCGGACTCGAACCAGACGTCGACGATGTCGGTCACCTGCTCGTACGCGGCCGGATCGCGATCGGGTCCGAGAAAACGCTCGGGCGGGCTCGTGAACCAGGCGTCAGCCCCCTCCTGCTCGAAAGCTTCGGCGATCCGCTCGTCGACCAAGGGGTCGCGCAGCGGCTGATCGTCGGCCTTGCGCACGAACACCGCGATCGGCACGCCCCAGGCGCGCTGGCGCGAGATGCACCAGTCGGGCCGGCTCTCGATCATGCCGCGGATCCGGTTTTTCCCGGTCGCCGGGACCCATCGGGTCTGCTCGATCGCTTCGAGCGCCTTTTCGCGCAGGCGGCCGGCGCCCTCCATCGGGATGAACCACTGGGGCGTCGCGCGGAAGATCAGCGGCGCCTTGGAGCGCCAGGAGTGGGGATAGCTGTGGGTGAGCTTGCCGCGGGCGAGCAGAGCCCCCGCCTCGACCAGCGCCGCGATCACCGGCTCCGCCGCCTTGAACACATGCAGGCCCGCGAACAGCGGCACCTTCTCGGTATAGAGGCCGTCCTCAGCGACCGTATCGGTGACCTCGAGACCGTGAAGCGCGCCGAGATCGAAGTCGTCGGCGCCGTGCGAGGGGGCGATGTGCACGAGGCCGGTGCCGTCCTCGGCGCTGACGAAGTCGCCGGCCAAGAGCGGCACCTCGAAGTCGTAGCCTTTTCCGGACAGGGGATGCCGGCAGACCGTGCCGGCGAGCGCCGATCCCGGAAATTCGGCCAGCGTCCGATGGCCGGTGATCTTGGCCGCCGCGGTCACGCTCGGGGCCAGGCGCGCGGCGAGCAGCAGCTTCTCGCCGACCACCGCTCGCGAGCCCTCGCCGACCTCCAAAACCTCGATCAGGGCGTAGTCGACCTCCTCGCCATAGGCGACCGCACGGTTGCCGGGCATCGTCCAGGGCGTGGTCGTCCAGATCAGGACGGCAGCGCCGTCGAGCCCGGGCACCGATGGCCGCACGACCGGGAAGCGGACGAAGATCGTGGTCGAGGTGTGGTCGTGGTACTCGACCTCGGCCTCGGCGAGCGCGGTTTTTTCCACGACCGACCAGAGCACGGACTTGAGGCCGCGGTAGAGTTCGCCCGCCTGCAGGAACTTCGCGAGCTCGCGGAAGATCCCGGCCTCGGCCTTGTACGCCATGGTCGTGTAGGGGTTCCGCCAGTCGCCGATCACGCCGAGACGCATGAACTCTTCGCGCTGGACCTCGATCCAGTGCTCTGCGAACTCGCGGCACTCGCGCCGGAACTCGGCCGCGGGCACGGCATCCTTGTCCTTGCCCGCCTGCCGGTAGCGCTGCTCGATCTGCCATTCGATCGGCAGGCCGTGGCAGTCCCAGCCCGGCACGTAGACCGCGTCCTTGCCCAGCATCTGCTGGCTGCGGTTGACCACGTCCTTGAGGATCTTGTTGAGCGCCGTGCCCATGTGCAGATGGCCGTTGGCGTAAGGCGGGCCGTCGTGGAGGATGAATTTTTCCCGACCGTGCGCCTGCTCGCGCAAGCGCTCATAGAGCCCGAGCTCGGCCCAGCGCGCCAAAATCTCGGGCTCGCGCGCTGCGAGGTTCGCCTTCATCGGGAAGGCGGTCTTGGGCAGGAACACGGTCGCGCGGTAGTCGGTCGTCATGAGCGGGCTCTCGAGGGTTTCCGGCTGCGGACAGGGTGCGGTTCAGGCGCCCTCGGGTCCGGGCGTGATCGCCATGTGGGGCTGGGCGGCGTGCTCCGCCAGGGCGGCACGCGCCTGGATGCAGTCGAGCGCCATCTGCTCCTTGAGCGCCTCGACGTTTTCGAACTTTGCCTCGGGGCGCAGGCGCTCGATGAAGGCGCAGCAGATCCGCCGTCCATAGAGGTCGATCTCACGGTCGAACAGATGGACCTCGAGGCGCAGGTCCTGGCCATCGAAGGTCGGGCGGACGCCCAGGCTCGCGACCGCGTCCTGCCAGCTCGCTCAGGGGGCCGCCCGGGCAGCGGGCGCGGACCGCGTAGATGCCGGCCGCCGGCCACAGCGCCTTTCGCCGCGGCGGGCGGAGATTGGCGGTCGGATAACCGAGCGCGCGGCCGCGCCGGTCGCCGACGACGACCCGGCCCTCGACCATGAACGGATGCGCCAGCATATCCCGCGCGAGCGCGACGTCGCCGGCCGCGATCGCGGCGCGCGCCCGGCTCGACGAGCAGACCTCGCCCTGCCAGGCGACCGGCTCGACCCGGCTGACGACGAAGCCGTAGTCCTTGCCGAGCGCGGCGAGTTGGTCGACGTCGCCCGCCCGCCGGTTGCCGAACCGGAAGTCCTGGCCGACCACGACCTGGCGCGCGCCGAGGCCGCCTGCCAGCACGTCGTGGACGAACTGGGCGGGCGTCTTCTCGCGCAGGTGATCGGTGAACGCGAGCGCGAACAGGTGCTCGACCCCGAGCTCGGCCAACAGCCGCGCCTTGACCCGGAACGGGGTCAGCCGGGGCGGCGCCTGGTCGGGGGTCAGGACCTCGCGCGGATGCGGCTCGAAGGTGATCACCCCGAGGGGCGCGCCCAGCGCCTGCGCCAGGGCGTGCGCGCGGGCGATCAGGGCGCGATGGCCCCGATGCACGCCGTCGAAGTTGCCGATCGCGACCACCCCGTGCAGCGCGGCCTTCGGCAAACTCCAATAACCCCGGTGGATCTGCATCGCCGCCTTATGCCCGCGCCCAACGGGCGCTGTAAAGAGCACAGGCCTTCGCCGGCGCAGACCGGCAGCCCTCGCCCGCGCGCGCCGATGCGGACCCCTTGTCAGGGCGGCCCGGGGTTCGCATAGTCGGGGCATGGCGCTGTTGCCGTCCGAACGCTCGCGTGTGCTCGCCGTGCTCGGGCCGACCAACACCGGCAAGACCCACTTCGCGGTCGAGCGGATGTTGGCCCACCGGAGCGGCCTGATCGGTTGCCCGCTGCGCCTGCTGGCGCGCGAGATCTACGACCGGATCCTGGCCGAGAAAGGCGCCGCCGCGGTCGCCCTGATCACCGGCGAGGAGCGCATCCAGCCGCCCTCGGCCCGCTATTTCGTCGCCACCGTCGAGGCCATGCCCGAGGACCTCGAGCCGAGCTTCCTCGCGGTCGACGAGATCCAGCTGTGCGCCGATCCCGAGCGCGGCCACGTCTTCACCGACCGCCTGCTGCGCGCGCGCGGCCGCGACGAGACCATGTTCCTCGGCGCCGACACCATCCGGCCGCTGCTGAAGCAGCTGGTGCCCGAGGCCGAGGTGATCACCCGGCCGCGCTTTTCCGCGCTGACCTACGCGCCGCCCGCCAAGGTCACGAGGCTGCCGCGCCGGAGTGCGATCGTGGCGTTCACCGCCGAGGACGTCTATGCGCTGGCCGAGCTGGTCCGCCGCCAGCGGGGCGGGGCGGCCGTAGTGCTCGGCGCGCTCAGCCCGCGCACCCGCAACGCCCAGGTCGCCCTCTATCAGGCGGGCGAGGTCGACTATCTGATCGCGACCGATGCGATCGGCATGGGCCTCAACATGGACGTCGGCCACGTCGCCCTCGCCAGCCTCATCAAGTTCGACGGCCAGGAGCGGCGGCCGCTGCGCACGCCCGAGATCGCCCAGATCGCCGGCCGCGCCGGCCGCCACATGCAGGATGGCACCTTCGGCACCACCCACGACGTCGGCGGCCTCGACCCCAAGACCATCGAGGCGGTCGAGGGCCACGATTTTCCCGTGCTCAGGCAGCTGCGCTGGCGCAGCGCCGCGCTCGATCTCGGCTCGCTGGGCGGCCTGCTGGCCTCGCTCGACGCGCCGCCGCCGGCTGCCTGCCTGCTGCGCACCGGCAGCGCGCTCGACCACGTCAGCCTGAAGGTGCTGGGCCGGCGCCCGGAGGTGCGCGAGCGCGCGAGCGACGCCCTCCGGCGTGCGCCTGCTCTGGGCGGTCTGCCAGATCCCGGATTTCCGCAAGACGCTGACCGAGGCGCATCTGCATCTGCTGGCGACCGTGTTCGGCCATCTGGCCGACCAGGGCCGGCTGCCGACCGACTGGGTCGCCGATCAGGTCGCGCGCCTCGAGCGCAGCGACGGCGACATCGATACCCTGATCGCGCGCCTCGCCCACATCCGGACCTGGACCTACGTCGCCCACCACGCCGACTGGCTGCGCGACGCCCGGCACTGGCAGGAGCGCACGCGGGCGGTCGAGGACGGCTTGAGCGATGCCCTGCACGACCGCCTGACCCAGCGCTTCGTCGACCGGCGGACCCAGATGCTGCTCAAGGGCCTGCAGAGCGGCGAGCAGCTGGCCACGGTCGAGGACGACGGCGCGATCGTGGTCGACGACCAGGTCGTCGGCCGGCTCGAGGGGCTGCGCTACCTGCTCGAGGCCGGCGCCGCCGACGCCGAGCGGCGCGCGTTGAGCAGCGCCGCCCGGCGCGTCCTGGTGCCCGAGCTCAAGCGTCGGGCCAAGGCGTTGATCGGGGCTCAAGACGATGCGTTCGCGCTCGCCGAGCGCGGCCTCGTCACCTGGCGCTACGGCGGCGCGCTCGACGCCGCGCCGGTCGGCCGCCTGCTGCCGGGAGCGACGCCGCTCGCCCCCCGGCTCGAGCTGCAGGTCGCGGACAGCCTGAGCGGTCCGGCGCGCGCCGCCGTCCGCCAGCGCCTGGCCCAGTGGCTGGACGCCCATCTGCGGACGCTGATGCTGCCGCTCCGGCGCCTGCAGGCGGCCGGGCTCGACGGTCCCGGGCGCGGCCTCGCCTTCCTGCTGGTCGAGGGCCTGGGCAACGTCCGGACCGCCGCCGCCCGCGCCGTGCTGAACGGGCTCGGCGCCGCCGATCGCGCCCGCCTGACCCGGCTCGGTGTCCGCTTTGGCACCCGCCACGTCTATCTGCCGGCGATGCTCGAGCCCGGCGCGATCGAGCTCCGGGCGCGGCTCTGGTCGGTGCACCACCGGACCGCGGGCCTCGCCCGCCCGCCATCGGGGCGCCCGACCCTGGCGCGCCTCGGACCTGCCGCAGGGCCTGGCCGAGGCGATCGGCTTCGAGCCGTTCGGCGCCACCTGCCTGCGGGTCGACGTCGTCGAGCGGCTGGCGGCGCAACTGCGGGCGCTGGCGCGCCAGGGCCCGTTCGCGCTCGGGCCGGAGCTGCTGGCGCTGACCGGGCTCGAGCGCGGCGATCTCGCGCCGGTGGTCGAGGCGCTCGGCTATGGCCCCGAGGAGGCGGAGCGCTATGTCCGCCGGCGCGCGCGGCCGCCCCGCAAGGCCAGGCGCCCGGAGCAGGCGAGCCCTGGCGCCTCGCCCTTCGCCGCGCTGCGCGGGCTGCGCCTGAGCGGATGACCGGGTCCGCGGCGGCGGTCGCCGAGCCGTCGGCCGAGGACGGCCTCAGGCTCGACAAGTGGCTCTGGCAGGCGCGCTTCTTCAAGACCCGGGCGCTGGCGGCGCAGCTCGCGGAACGGCGCAAGGTCCGGATCAACCGGATGCTGATCACCAAGCCGCACCACCGCGTCCGCCCGGGCGACGTCCTGACCTTCCCCCAGGGCCGCACGATCCGGATCGTACGCGTGCTCGCCCTCGGCACCCGGCGCGGCCCGCCGAGCGAGGCGCAGACGCTGTACGCGGAGGTCGGCGGCGACGCCTGAGGTGTGGCGGGTCCTGGTGGAAGTTGCGGGACTGGAAGCCCGTGGCCTTCGGATCGAGCGCGGGCGCGACGTAGCGCGGGCGCGACGTAGCACGGGCGCTCGGGGTGGTCGGGCGGGTCGAAGACGCCGCGCGCGATCTGCTCGATCCCGCTCGCTCTCGACATCTGCGTCCCGCCAATGCTAGTGTTCCGCTAGCGGGGTGGTGCCGGTGCGAGACTTTTTCTTCGAGGGGATCGCGATCGCATTGAGCCAGAAGTGCTCCATCTACGTTGGCCTCTATGTGGCATTGGCGAGCGCGCTCGAGCTGCCGTTGGTGACCGCCGATCGACGGCTGATCAACGCCCTGCAGGGTGGCCCCATGGCTGTGCAGCTCCGCTGGGTCGATGAGCTCGGCCGGGGTCAGTGAACATCGCGGGATCTGAAGCCGGCGCCTGGTGGTGCTCTGGAACGCCCTGGTCGCCGACAGCCGCGAGCCCCGGCCACTTCGTGCAGGCGTACTGACTCCTTGATTCCCTACCCGGAGCGCGTCGACATTCGTCCGGAGGCGGTGAATTGAGGCGTGAGCTGCGCACCCTCGACCTATGAGCAGGACTTCTACGCCTGGACGCGGGCGCAGGCGGCAGCCCTGCGCGCGGCTCGCCCCAACAGGTTCGACTGGAGCACATCGCCCTGGAGTTCGAGGCCGCAGGCCGGGGCGAATGGGATCAGATGGAGAGCCGCATCCGTCAGATCCTGCTGCTTCTGCTCAAATGGCAGTTCCAACCGTGGCGGCGTTCGGGCTTGCGTCCGAGGTCGAACCACCACAATCTGCTCTTTGGACGTCGGAGGCGGGAGGGAGGCCATGGCGGAGCTGCTCAATATCGAGGCCGTGCGGCAAAGATTAGCCGCATTGCCCATCGAGACCTACCAGGCCGGCGATACCGTGCTCGCCGAGGGCACCACCACCGGCAAGGTGCTGGTGCTCAAGCGCGGCGCGGTCGAGGTCGTCAAGGACGGCGTCAAGCTGGGCGAGGTCACCGCGGCGGGGGCCGTGTTCGGCGAGATCTCGGCGCTGTTGGGCGAGCCGCACGCCGCCGACGTGCGGGCGCTGCAGCCGACCACCTTTCACGTCGCCGATGCCGCCAGCTTTCTGGGCACCGATGGCACCACCGCGCTCTATGTGGCGACCATCATGGCGAGGCGACTGACGGGCTCCAACTCCGCCTTAGTCGAGGTCAAGAAGCAACTCGAATCCGGTCAGCCGCGCAGCGCCGTCCGCAGGTTGCTCGACAAGATCATCGAGGGCTACGGCCCCTATGGCGACACGTACTCCGCTTACGGCATCGCACCCTGGTACTGAGGCCGCCGTTTCGATCAGGAGAAAAAGGTGTCAGAGAGAAAAAGGTGTCAGGAACCTTTTCCCCGGCCCGTCCGCCAGTTCGGCTTCGGCTCTACCCTGCGCCCCCGCGGCCGCCCGAAACAGACACTTGGTTCCTGACACCTTTTCCCCCCTGACACCTTTAGCCTGACACCTTTAGCCCCGAGCGTCCAATAGGTGGATGGCCCCATTGCTGTCGCCGACCGAACACCGCGCCTCGGGCAGCGCGATCGCGGGCAATTGATTCCTACACCCTTTTCCCCCCGACACCGCTCGCCAACTCGCTCGCGCGCCAAATAGCGGCCCGAGGGCGAATTCCCACCTACCTCGAAAACCCCAGGCGTGTTATTGGTGTTGGGTGGTCTCTGCTGCCTGGGGAAGGCCATGAACCAGAACGAGTTCGAAGCGCTCATCGCCGACGAGTCGAAGACGATCGAAGGAGACATATCCTGGAGCGACGACGAGGACCACTCCCCATCTGTAGAGTTTCGGGCTGAAGTAGCATCCGACGCCGGCTATCCCCTATTTGTCCGCGGAAGCTATAACTCTTTGGCTAAGGCGCTCAGCTTCGTACTGATTCATAGAGGTGTGGGCCGTATCTACGGGCTCGACATGGGAAAGGATCACCACAATCCCTCATGCCAGCATGTGGGCGGAGAACACAAGCATCGCCGGGATGAACGGTCCTGCGACAAGGACGCGTATGTCCCGGACGGACATCACAGCCCTGGTGAAAGATCCCGTGGCGGTGTGGCGCCAGTTTTGTGCCGAAGCGACATCAACGATCGCGGTAAAATACCTGCCCTTCCGAGTTTCCTGACAATTAGAGATATTTTAATGACCACGCCATGCACGAATAAAAAAGCACATTGGTCAATTATTGTTGTTGCACACATTCCGATGGCTATACCCGCATACGAACACCTTTCTGTATCAGATGGAGATGTTATTGAGTTTTCCTGAAGGAGGGAAAGGGAATTCCACCCTCAGCGACCTGGGGGAGACACCTCGTTGGCTTCGCATGCAGTCGCTTTCAGAGCGACGGTCTCCAAAAAACACAAAACGACTTATCGAAGACATCTGCTTGACGCACGGTGTGGAGCTTTTCCGTGGGATGCTAATGCTGCGTCTCCGAACGCTCGAGGAACTAGCCCAGGCGGTGACGCGGCTTGGTCTGGCCGCCGTGCGGGTCGGGGATCTCTGGTTTATGTTCCGCACTCGGGCTATCGAGAGCGTCACTGACGAGGTCGCAGACTTGCTCGGGGAGCGTGAAGTACCCTTTGATCAAGGTGGAAAAATCCCCGGACGTTCCGGTCGGATCTGGCGACCTGATTTTCATACACGCACGCCTGAGCGTAGCGCCCTAGTGTACGTGCTTTCCACTGGGAGTCGAGCCGCTGCCAAGGGAATTGCCGAGCATGTGCTAGCCTCCTGGTACGACCTGAGCCATCTTCAAATTGGGCCAGAGGCGCTGAAGTTTGTTTCGCTATTTGATGACACTGCGGACGTGTGGGCAGACGAGGATTTCAAGCTAGTCGGCGACCTGTCTGATATTGCTTATTGGTCGCGCCCCGACGACTTCGTCGAAAAGCTTGCGGCTTAGCTGCCTTCTTAACGTCACGGAAAAGGTGTCATCACGGAAAAGAGTTCTTTAATCGGGCAAGGGGTGGTTGCTCGTTTGAGGAAAAGGTGTCAGGAACCTTTCTTCACGCAGGCCAGCACAGCACCCGCGCGCCAGCGCCTGGTCGGCCGCCGGCCGTAGCGCGCGCGGCATCGGGCGCAGCCGCTCGTCGCAGAGGGGTCGCTGTGCATCTTCTGTCCGAGAATGCAGATGTTCGCCTTTTGTTCGTAATCGGATGGCACGGAAGTGACGCATCCGAGACGCGACCGTCGCATGGAGACGGACCATCAACCTGCTTGATTCTTGCCTGTTTGCGACATGATTTCGTATCGCTATCAACTCTTGGTTTCGGCGCAACGACAGATGGTTGCCGCGATGGGCTGAGATTGTTGATCAGATTGATCCGAGCTTGATGACGTGGAGGCTCGCGCAATACTTGGATTACCTAAGTGAAAGATGCGCCACTTTCGGCGCATGGTGGCGCATTTTATGCGTCACCCGCAGTAAATAGTGCGCCATCGGCAAGACATGTTAGCGACGAGTTGAGTGGACTGATTCTCCTGGTACTATGATGATGGGGTTTCGAGAGGCCGTTTTCTGGTACACGCGGCCTTGATCGGCGGTCGGAACTAACGGAAGTTGCGGGATTTGAAGCCGGCGGCGCGGGGATCGAGTGGGCCCGGCCGCGCTGCGGCCCCGGCCTCGGGCGGCTCGAGGACGCCCTTGTAGATGTGCGGGTGCGAGCGGAGGTGGTCGAGGTCACGCGGCCGAAAGAGGGGATCGCGCGGGTCGGGCGGGTTGCCGTTTTTGGCGTGATCGGCGCGGGCAAGCGGTGATCTGAAGGCCTCGTCGGTCTCGGCCAGGCGGCGGAGCAGGTCGGTGCGGTCGATCAGGCGCTCGGCGACCACGTGGATCACGAGGCCTTCTTTTTGCACCTTGCCCTGCACGGCCAGCAGCTGGGCGCCGAGCACGGTCCGGCGAAAGCGCTCGAACACCTGGGGCCAGACCACAAGATTGGAAACCCCGGTCTCGTCCTCGAGCGTGATGAAGATCACGCCACTTGCGGTGCCCGGGCGCTGGCGGACCAGGGTCAGGCCCGCAACCTCGACCCAGCGGCCGTCCTCGATGCCGGCCAGCTGCGCCGCCCGGAGCGTCCGGCGCGGCAGGAAAGGCCGGAGCAGGGCCAAGGGATGGGCGCGCAGCGACAGGCGGAGGTTGGCGTAGTCCTCGGCGACCTCGTGGCCCAGCGTCATCGGCGGCAGCGCGATCTCTGGCTCAACCGGCGCGGTCCGGCCATCGGTGGTGGCGACCTTTCGGTCGCGGGCCCAGGCGAACAGCGGCGGCAGGTCGCGCTCGTGGCCGGTGCGCTCGAGGCCGAGCGCGCTCCAGAGCGCGCCGCGCCGGTCGAGGGCGAGCGAGGTGAAGGCGTCGGCGCGCGCCAGGCGGTCGAGCGCGCCGGCGCTCACGCCCGACCGGTGGCGCAGCTCAGCGAGATCGCGGTAGCCCCCGCCCCGGCGCCGGGCCAGCTGCGTCATCTCCTCGGCCTTCAGCCCCTTGACCTGGCGAAAGCCCAGGCGCAGCGCGAAAGGGCGTCCCTTGCGGTCCTCGGCCGGTGGCGCTGCCACCGCTGCCACCTCGAGCGTGCAATCCCAGTCGCTGGCGTTGACGTCGACCGGCAGCACCGGGACGCCGTGGTCCCGGGCATCGCGCACGATCTGGGCGGGCGCGTAGAAGCCCATCGGCTGGCTGTTGAGCAGCGCGCAGGCGAACACGTCCGGAAAATGGCACTTGAGCCAGGCCGAGACGTAGACCAGGAGCGCGAAGCTCGCGGCGTGGGACTCGGGAAAACCGTAGGTGCCAAAACCCTCGATCTGCTGGAAGCAGCGCTCGGCGAACTCGCGCGCGTAGCCGT
This sequence comes from uncultured Alphaproteobacteria bacterium, assembly GCA_963757395.1. GTDB lineage: Bacteria > Pseudomonadota > Alphaproteobacteria > Geminicoccales > Geminicoccaceae > DATAOG01. Next base: position 104,568 of record CAVWRK010000008.1, on the reverse strand, counting down.
TCAGCGGTCATGCCGTCGATGAACTTGGCTCGGAAGGTGTGGATCGTGCCGACCCGCTTGAAGGTCGCCATGGCGCGGCGCAACCGATCGGATTCGCTGGCGGTGAAGCCCGCGCCGACGATCGCGATCTGCATCGCCTGCTCCTGGAAGAGCGGCACGCCGAGCGTCTTCTCGAGCACGCCTCTGAGCGCTTCCGAGGGATACTCGACCCGCTCCTCGCCGCTCCGGCGGCGCAGGTACGGATGGACCATGTCGCCCTGGATCGGCCCCGGGCGCACGATCGCGACCTCGATCACGAGATCATAAAAAGATCGCGGCTTGAGGCGCGGCAGCATCGTCATCTGCGCCCGGCTCTCGACCTGGAACACGCCGATCGAGTCCGCCCGGCTCAGCATCTCATACACAGCGGGGTCCTCGGCCGGGATGCCGGCCAGCTCCAGCTTGCGGCCGTAGTGACGCGCGAGCAGATCGAAGGCCTTGCGGATGCAGGTCAGCATGCCGAGCGCCAGCACGTCGATCTTGAGGATGCCGAGCGCGTCGAGGTCGTCCTTGTCCCACTCGACGAAGGTGCGCTCCGCCATCGCGGCGTTGACCACCGGCACCACCTGATCGAGGCGCGAGCGGGTCAGCACGAAGCCGCCGACGTGCTGCGAGAGATGGCGGGGAAAGCCGGTTAGCTCGGAGGCCAGCTGCAGGGCGAGCCGCAGGCGCGGGGACGTCGGATCGAGGCCGCGCTCGCGCGCGAGCTCTTCGTCCAGGCCGCCCTCGCTCCAGCCCCAGATGCCGGATGCCAGCGCGCCGACCGCATCCTCGGAGAGCCCCATCGCCTTGCCGACCTCGCGGATCGCGCTGCGCGAGCGATAGTGGATCACGGTCGCGGCGATGCCGGCATGCTCGCGCCCGTATTTCCCATAAATGTACTGAATCACCTCCTCGCGCCGCTCGTGCTCGAAGTCGACGTCGATATCGGGCGGCTCCTTGCGCTCGGCCGAGACGAAGCGCTCGAACAGGAGATCGAAGCGTTCGGGGTCGACCGCGGTGATGCCGAGGCAGTAGCAGACCGCGGAGTTGGCGGCCGAGCCCCGGCCCTGGCAGAGGATGTTCTTTCCCCGCGCGAAGCGCACGATGTCGTGCACGGTCAGGAAATAGGGCGCGTAGCCGAGCTCCTCGATCAGCAGGAGCTCGTGCTCGAGGAGTTTTTCCACTCTGGCCGGCATGCCGTCGGGATAGCGCTCGGCCGCACCTTCACGGGTCAATCGCACGAGGTGCTCCTGGACGGTGAGGCCAGGGGGCGGCGGATCGATCGGGTAGTCGTAGCGCAGCTCATCCAAGGAAAAGCGGCAGGCATCGACGATCTCGAGGGTGCGCGCGAGCGCCTCGTGATAGCGGCCGAACAGGCGCAGGATCTCGGCCGGCGGCTTGAGGTGGCGCTCGGCGTTGGCCTCGAGCCGGAAGCCTGCCTGGTCGATCGTCGTATGCGCGCGGATGCAGGTCAGCACGTCCTGCAAGGGCCGCCGCTCGGGGGTGTGGTAGAGCACGTCGCCAGTCGCGACCAAGGGCGTGCGGGCAGCCGCGGCGAGCTCGGCCAGCGCCTCGATACGCGCCGCGTCGTCACCGCGATAAAGATGCTGCGCGGCGAGACAGCAGCGTGGCAGGCTGTAGCGCAACTCTTCGAGGAAGGCTGCAAAGCCGTCGTCCAGTCTCTCCGGCGGCAGGGCGACGACGATCTGGCCTTCGGCGTGGGTGAGCAGGTCCTCAAGCCCGAGCTGACAGCTGCCCTTCTCAACGCGCCGTTGGCCGAGCGAGATCAGCTGGGACAGCCGGCCATAGGCGGCACGGTCGGTCGGGAAGCAGAGCACCGAGCGCGCCGGCGGCGTCTCGAGGTCGAGCCGCGCGCCGACCACGAAGCGGAGGCCGACCTCCCTGGCCGCGACATGCGCGCGGACGACGCCGGCGAGCGTGTTGCGATCGGTCAGCGCGAGGGCTTCGAGCCCCAGCTCATGGGCGCGCAGCACCAGCTCCTCCGGGTGCGAGCCGCCCCGCAGAAAAGAAAAATTACTGGTGATCTGGAGCTCGGCGTAGGTGGTCATGCCTGGACGGGATCAAGCGAACAGGCCGTGCAGATACCAGCGCGGCAGGGTGGCGGCGCCGGTCAGGTAAAGGCCCTCGCGGAACAGCCAGAAACGGCCGCCCTCGCTGTCCTCGACCGCGAAGTAATCGCGGGTCAGGACGTCGGGATCGGCCTCCGGCGCGCGCCACCATTCGGGCGCCAGGCGCTCGGGACCGCGCACGCGCGCGACCTTGTGCAGTGCCTGGCGCCAGCGGAACAGCACCGGCGGCTGGTCGGGCACCGGGGCGACCGCCTCGATCGGCTCGGGCCGGGCGAGCAGGCGCAAGGGCCGCGCCGGCGCCTCGCCGTGCAGGCGGCGCTCCGGGAATGGCTCGGGCTTCGGATGACCGAGCGCCGGCACGCGGCGCTGGGCGCGCTCGGGAATATGGCTCGCCTGCGGCACCAGCTGGGCCACGGCGCCCCCGCCCAGGCGGTTGCTCAGGCGGTCGACCAACGGCGCCAGATCGCGCGCCTGGTCGAGATCGCCCGCACCCATGCCGCGCCAGGCGAGCGGCTCGGGCAGCAAGGGCTCGACCACCTCGGCCATAAGGATCGCCCGCTCGATGCCGAAGCCGGGGTCGATCTCCTGGAGCTTCTCGGCGAACAGACGGGCGAGCTGGCGCACCTCGCGACACGGCCGGCTGGTGCCGATCCGGGCCGAGGCCGTGCTGTTGTCGACCCGGTAGAGGGCGAAAGTGAGCCGGCGCGCCCCGAGCCCGGCGAGCTCGAGGCCAGTGCAGAGTTCCGCGAGCAGTCGCGAGGCGACCGCGAGCAGCGCTTGAGCTTCGAGGAGCGGCTCGGCGAACGCCAGCTGAGCCCGATGGGCCGGCCTCGGCGTGCGCGGCGAGATCGGCTCGGCGAGCACGCCCAGGGCCTGCTCGAGACGGGTCACCAGGCTCGTGCCGAAGCGCGCGGTCAGCGCTGCGCGCGGCAGCGGATGGAGCTGCTCGATCCGGGCGAGGCCGAGGCGCTCGAGCATGGCGCAAAGGTCGGGCTCGAGGCGGAGCGCCGCGACCGGCAGCGGCCCAAGCGCCGCCCGGGTCTCTCCGGGTGGCACGATCTCGCGCCCGGGCGCGGCGAAGCGGGCAGAGGCCCAGGCGGCGCCGAGGGTGTCGGCGATCCCGGCCGTGGCCGCCAGGCCCTGGCGGCGGAGCCGGACCAGCAGGTCGGCGCAGAGCTCGGCCTCGCCGCCGAACAGATGGGCGCAGCCGGTGATGTCGAGCCAGAGCGCCCCGCCCGTGTCCTGCGCATGGCTGCGATCGAGTGCCACCAGGGGCGTGTAGCGCTCGCACCAGGCGGCCAGATCCTCGAGCAGCTTGGCATCGGCCGCGGGCTCGGCCGGCTGGACCTGGAGCTCCGGCACCAGCGCCCGGGCATCGGCCAGCATCAGGCCGGGGGCGAGCCCCGCCTCCCGGGCACGCGCGTCGATCGCCTCGAGCCGGAGCGACCCCTTCTCGTTCACGAAGGTGGCGAGTGGCCGGCCCGGGCTGAGGGCCGCCTCGCCGTTACCGCTGCGCCTGCGCAACCGGTCGGTCGGCAGCGTCGGCAGCCAGAGAGAGAGGATCCGGGATCTCATGCCAACCTCCGCTCTGCCATTCGACCTGCCAGGCGCCGGTCCGGCCGCCGCGGCAGCGGACCAGCTCGACCCGCCAGCGGGGCGGACCGAGGTCGCGCCGGCTCGCGCCCTGGCTGCCGAGGGCTGCGATCCGCCAGCGGGTCGCGGCGACGCTCGGGCTGGCGCCGGCCGCAAGCGGCCGCAGCAGCAGGGCGCTCACCCCCTTGGCCTCGGCCGCGAGCTGCAGCCGGCGGCTCTGGATCAGGCTGAGGCGGTCGATCTCGGCCAGCGCGGCGACCAGGCCCTGGCTGTGCAGCGCCTCCTCGAGCGCCCAGAGGCGGGCATCGCGCGCCCGCGCCCGGACCACGAGCAGCCGTTCCGGCGTCAGACCCAGCTCGGCCAGGCCCGGTCCGAACAGCTCGTCCCTTGGGCCGATCCAGACCGCGTGGCCGCCCTCGGCCAGCAACCGGCCGAGCAGCGCCACGGCAAAGCCCTGCGCCGCGCCATGGCGGGGCTCGCCAAGGAGCTCGTGCAGGCAGCCCCGCGGCAGGCCGCCGCCCGGCAGGGCGCGATCGATCCCGGCGAGCCCGAGCGGCCGCACCCCGCCGGTGTCCGGCGCCGGGCGGTCGAGCCGGGCGAGCTCGGCGCGCAGCCGCTCGAGGCGGCGGCGCTGGTCGGGGCGCAGCGGTTTGGGATTGACAGAGGAGGGCGTCGGGCGCACGGTCAACCATCATAAGTTCGCTGTTCGATCTCTTTTTGTTCACGTTTTGTTCTATGATGAGACGTCCCCTCTGTCAAGCTGGCGTGGTTCTGCGCTAGGTTCGCGCCGCCGCCACCGCCCCCCAGAGCGCCAGCCGCCTTCCAAAGCCAGCCCTTCCAAAGCCAGTATCCCAAGAGCGAGCCATGCAGACCTGCGACGTTCTGGTGATCGGTGCCGGCATCGCCGGCGCTTCGGCCGCCTACGAGCTCACCCCCTACGCCCGGGTCGTCCTGCTCGAGCGCGAGCCCCAGCCGGGCTACCACACGACCGGCCGCTCGGCGGCGGTGTTCGCGCCGGCCTACGGCAACCGGGTGATCCGCGCGCTCACGCAGGCGAGCTACGGCTTCTATCGCGACCGGACGGGCGGCCTCGCCGAGCATGCGGTGCTGGCGCCGCGCGGCGCCCTGGTCATCGGCCGCGCCGACCAGTCGCCAACCCTCGACCGGCTGCTCGCCGAGACCGCGCCAGAGGTTCGGGGCCTCGAGCGCCTGGACCAGGGGGCGCTGCTCGCCCGCCTGCCGGTGCTGCGCCCCGACTACGTCGCCGGCGCCATCTTCGACCCGAGCGCCATGGATCTCGACGTCGCCGCCATCCACCAGGCCTACCTCAAGGGTTTTCGCGCCCGCGGGGGCGAGCTGATCACCGATGCCAAGGTGATCCGGATCGCGACCGACTTCGCGCCCTGGCGGGTCGAGACCCGGGCCGGCCCGTTCGAGGCGGCGGTGCTGGTCGATGCCGCCGGCGCCTGGGCCGACCAGCTGGCGGCGCTCGCCGGGGTCGCGCCGATCGGCCTGGTGGCCAAGCGCCGGACCGCGTTCCTGTTCGACCCGTCGGTCCCGGTCGACCGCCATTGGCCGGCCGTGATCGACGCCGACGAGCAGTTCTACTTCAAGCCGGAATCCGGCCTGCTGCTGGGCTCGCCCGCGGACGCGACACCGATGCCGCCCTGCGACGTGCAGCCGGAGGAGCTCGACATCGCGCTCGCGGTCGACCGGATCGAGCGCGCCACCCGCTTTCGGGTGCTGCGCGTGCCGCGCCGCTGGGCGGGCCTGCGGACCTTCGCCGCCGACCAGACCCCGGTGGTCGGCATGGAGGAGACCGTGCCCGGGTTCTTCTGGCTCGCCGGCCAGGGCGGCTACGGCATCCAGACCGCGCCGGCATTGGCGCGGGCCGCCGCCAGCCTTCTGGTCGACGGCGTGCTGCCGGACGATCTGCTCGGCCGGGGGCTGGTGGCCGAGGACCTGCTGCCGCTCCGTCTGCGCCTGCCGCCGACCGCCGGGGTCGCGGCGACCGCACCATGACCGACAATCCGCTTGGCCTTGTGAACCGGTACACAAGGATTCTGGCCTTGATCGTGGAATGATGTATCTTCGGAGCTGCCGGAGAACGAAAGGAGGCCACGGACGGTGCGGCGTTTACGAGTCCTGATCGGCGTGGTCGTGCTGAGCCTCGGCATCGGCAACGCGAGCGGCGCTTCGGCGGAAAAGCGGGTAGCGCTGGTGATCGGCAACTCGGCCTATCAGCACGCCGAGGAGCTGCCCAATCCGCGCAACGACGCGACCGCGATCGCCGAGGCGCTGAGGCGGGCCAACTTCGAGGTCGACCTCAGGATCGATCTCGATCAGCTCGGGATGCAGCACGCCTTGCGCGACTTCGGCCTCAAGGCGGAAGAGGCCGACGTCGCGGTGGTGTACTATGCCGGCCACGGCGTCCAGGTCGCCGGCGAGAACTATCTCCTGCCGGTCGACGCGACCCTCGAGCGCGAGCGCGACCTGCTGTACGAGGCCCTGCCGCTCAACCTGGTGATGGGCGAGGTCGCGCAGTCGCAGAAGCTCGGCCTGGTGATCCTCGACGCCTGCCGCAACAATCCGCTCGCCGAGCAGCTGCGCCGGGTTCTGGGCCCGATCCGTTCGCGCCTGGTCGGCGACGGCATGGCGCGCATGGACAACCTGCCGAGCAACACCATGGTCGGCTTCGCGACCCGTCCGGGCGACGTCGCGGTCGACGGCACGGGTCCGCACAGCCCCTATACCACGGCCCTGCTCGAGCACATCGAGGAGCCGGGCCTCGAGCTCAACCTTTTGTTCCGCAAGGTGCGCGACACGGTGCTCGAGGAGACCGCCTACCGGCAGGAGCCGCGCACCTACGACGCGCTCGGCGCGGAGCCGTTCTACTTCTTCCCGCCGAAGCCGAACCAGCGACCGCAACTGCCGCGGCTGGCGCCGCTGCAGGTGCTCGACGATGCCGGCCCGACCCCGATCGGCATCGGCCAGCCGATGGACCCCGACGGCGATCCGCTGACGATCGAGGTCAGCGGCCTGCCGATCAAGGGCACCGTCAAGGTCGGCGACCGGGACGTGGCGATCGGCGATGTCCTGAGCGTTACGCAACTGACCGGCGCGACCTACAGCCCGCTGCCGGGGGCGGTCGGCGAGGCCGGCTCGTTCGCGTTCCTGATCCGCGACGACCACGGCGCCACGACCATCGGCCGGGTGCCGGTCACGGTCGAGCGCGCCAACCAGCCCCCGGTGATCGAGGCCACCGGCGTCCTGACCATGCCGGCGATCCCGCTCAACATCAAGCCGCCGGTCGATCCGGAGGGCGACCCGCTGACCATCACGGTCGCCGAGGTGCCCGAGCGGGGCGTGATCAAGGACGGCGATCGGCCGGTCAAGGTCGGCGACCAGCTCACCCCCGAGGCGCTCGCCCACCTGGTGCTCGAGCCCGGCGCCGAGGGCGCGTTCGGCAGCTTCGCCTACAAGGCCACCGACCCGCAGGGCGCGAGCGTCACCTCGACGCTCCAGATCAACCTGCCGGCGCTGGCCGAGATCGAGACCGACCGGGTGACGCCCGCGGCCGCCGCCCGCAGGCCGCGCCGCCCAGGCCGCGCCGCCCCAGGCCGCGCCGCCCCAGGCCGAGCCGCCGCGCGCCGAGGCGCCGCCGCCCGCGCCGCCGATCAGCGCCCCCGCGCCCGCCCCCGCCACGAGCCAGCAGGCGGCGATCGAGCCGCCGACCACCGAGCGCAACCTGCCCTCGCCGCCGGGCGCCGAGCCGGCGCCGCCGAGCCCTGAGGTCGCGGCGATCAGCGGCGACTACGAGGCGATCCGGACCTCGAACATCCGCCGCGGCCCGAGCGCCGAGACCGAGCGGGTCACCACGGTCGCGGCCGGCGCGACGCTGCGCGTGGTCGGCCTGGCCGATGGCCGCGACTGGTACCAGGTCGAGACCGCGGACGGCGAGCGGGGCTTCATCTACGGTCAGCTGATCCGGCCCGAAGCCGCAACCGGCGCCGAGCGTCGAGCCGGCCCCGAAGGTCGAGCCGGCGCCCAAGGTCGAGGAGGCGGCCCTGCCGGCGGCACGGATCTCGGCGGGCATGCTCAAGGACTGCGAGTTCTGCCCGGAGATGGTCAGGATCCCGGCCGGCAGCTTCGTGATGGGCTCGGATAGCGGGCACTGGAGCGAGAAGCCGGCGCGCCGGGTCACGATCGCCAAGCCCTTCGCGCTCGGCAGGTACGAGCTCACGGTCGGCCAGTGGCAGGCCTGCATCGATGCCGGCGCTTGCCAGTCGATGCCCAACATGCAGGACGTGACCGCCGGGTCGCCGCTCCACAACGTCAGCTGGAACGAGGTTCAGACCTATCTGAAATGGCTGCGTCAGGTGACTGGCCAGGCCTACCGCCTGCCGAGCGAGGCGGAGTGGGAGTACGCCGCGCGCGCGGGCACCAAGACGCCTTATTGGTGGGGCGAGACGATCGGCAGCGGCAACGCCGACTGCGACGGCTGCGGCGGTCAGTGGAACCGCAAGGCGCCGCTCGAGGTCGGCAGCTATGCGCCCAACCCGTTCGGCCTCTACGACATGAGCGGCGGGGTCATGGAGTGGGTTGCCGACTGCTGGAATCCGGACCATCACGGCGCGCCCGGCGACGCCAGCGCGCGCACCGACGGCGATTGCAGCCAGCGCGTCTTGCGCGGCGGCTCCTGGCGCCACGACCAGAGCTACTCGACGGTCACCAGCCGGCTGAGCTACGACGCCAGCGTCCGCTACTACACCAACGGGGTCCGGATCGCCCGCGACCTCGACTAGCCGCCCGCGCCCGCTAGCGCACCGTGATCGTGATCTTCTTGGAGTAGACCGGCGGGTTGTGCGGGATGTGGTCCTTGTCGCCCATGATCAGCTGCAGGGTGTGGGTGCCGGGCGGCAGCTCGACGATCGCCTCGGTCTGGCCGCCGCCGAAGTGCAGATGGTTGCGATCGTTCGGGATCGGCTCGTCGAACGGCGGCAGATCGGTGTCGATCAGCAGGTGGTGATGGCCGGTGTTGGGCTTGTCGACGCCGGCCGGCGCCACCCCCATGTGCCGGAGGCCGAACCAGACCCGAAAGCGCTGCGCGTTGATCACCTCGCCGTCGTTCGGCCAGCCGATGTAGACGTAGGCGTCCTTGGGCGCCGGCGTGTCGCCGGCCAGCGCCATGGGCGCGGCCAGGATTGATCCGAGGAGCAGGGCGGCGGCGATTCTGATCATGGGGTCGCTTCCCTTATGCGGCGATGGGCCTTATGCGGCGGCGGTCGCGCTTCGACGTCGCTCAATAGGGCGCCACGGTGATCGTGATCTTGTCCGAGTACACCGGCGGGTTGTGCGGGAAGTGGTCCTTGTCGCCGAGCAGCAGCTGCAGCGTGTACTGGCCCGGCGGCAGGTCGATCAGCCGCGCCTCGGTCTGGCCGCCGCCGAAGTGCAGATGGTTCTTGTCGTTCGGGATCGGCTCGTCGAACGGCGGCAGGTCGGTGTTGATCATCAGATGATGGTGGCCGGTATTCGGAAGGTCGACCCCGGCCGGGGCGATGCCCATGCCTCTGAGACCCATGCGCACCCAGAGCTTGCCGCCGTGGATCACCTCGCCGTCGTGCGGCCAGATGATGTATTCCTTGGCGTCCGGCGGCGACGGCGTGTTCTGCGCCTGGGCCGCGGTCGCGCCGAGCACGGTCGCGCAGGCGATCAGCGCCAATGTCCGAAGCATCTGCCAGCCCCCCGATAATACCCGCTTGCGCGCTAGGCTAGCATGGGCCGCGCGGCATACGGAAGGGCTTTCCGGGCGTTCCGCCCGGAACCCACCATCACCAGTTGCCGATCTCGACCTGGCCGATCCCGGTGATGCTGACCTCGGGCCGCGTGCGGACCTCGTCGATCTGGACCCCGCCGACGCCTGCGATCTGGACGCTCGCCCGTTCGGCGACGCCGCCGACCGCGACGTTGCCGGTGCCGCTGACGCCGACCTCGAGGCGTGCGAGGTCGGCCCGGGCGATCCGCACGTCGCCAGCGCCTTGGACCGCGACCTCGAGCTCGCCGGTCGCCTCGGCGAGGTCGATCCGGCTGCCGGCGACCGCGGCAAGGCGGCCGCCGGTGGCGCGATCGAGCTCCGCCTGGCCGCCGATCAGCTCGAGGTCGACCGGCCCGCCGACCCCCTGGACGACCAGATCGCCGACCAGGCCGGTGACGGTGAGTGGCGTCGCGGCCGGCACGTAGACCAGGACCTCGAGCGGCGGTTCCGCCTCGCCGCCGGCGCCGGTGGCGAGGCCGCCGATGATCTGGGTCGCCTGGCCGCCGTTGCGCGCGATCACGACGTTCCGGGCGCCGGTCACGACCGTGGTCGTGCCGGTCGCGCCCGGCTCGGCGGTCAGCTGCAGGCGGTCGCCCCGGACCTCGCGATGCAGCCGGTCGATCGCCTCGGCGCTGCCGCGCAGGACGAGGCGCATGCCGGCGCCGTCCTGGCGCTCGATTCGCAGGCTGCCGACCAGGCCGGCGACCGCGAGGCGGCTCGCGGCATAGGTTTCCTGCCGCTCGACCGGCGGGCTGCCGGCGCCGGCGGGCAGGCACGGGGCCAGGCCGCCGATGACCAGAGCGAGCAGGCCAGGCCACCAACGGCGGTCGTCGCCGCGAGACTGCCGGTCGTGGGCGCGCGTGCGCGTTCGCATGGGCTGTCCTCCTCCTTGGCTCTGTCCCTGACGGGCTTCGGGATAGGACCGGGCTTCGGGTTCCCGGCGGCCGGCCGCCCGCCTATCCCGAACTCTGGACGGGTGAGACGTGGGCGACTGGCGCCTGGCGATGCGGCAGCATCGATCGATCAGGAGTGCGATCATGAGATCACCCCCGAGCGCTGCCCTGCTGGTGGCCGCGCTGGCCTGCCTCGCCGGTGGCGAGGCCTTCGCCCAGAGCGCCGAGAGCGGCGGCGTGCAGATCCACGGCTCGGTCGCCAGCCAGACGGCCGTCGCCGGGAGCGCCAACCTCGCCGCGGGCGTCGGCGCGCGCGCCGTCACGTCGGTCGGCTCGATCGAGAACGGCGTGCAGATCGACGGCCGGCTCGGCGTCACGGTGCAGACCGGCTACATCGCGACGCTTGCGTCCGGCCCCGGCCAGCAGGCGGTGACCAGCGTCGGCTCGGTCCACGAGGGCTCGAGGCTCGCCGGTCAGACCGACGTCGTGATCAGCACCGGCCAGATCATCAACATGAGCGATCACAGCGGCCGCCCGGCCTGCGTCGTGATCGGCTCGACGGGCGCGGTGCCGGGTTGCTGACCCGGGCGGCGCCAGTAGGGAGAGGACCATCGACATGACCCGTAACATCCTGCGCCACCGCGTCCTGGTGGCCGCCTGTGGGCTGGCACTCCTGGGGTCGAGCTCGCTCGGCCGGAGCGAGGTCGCCAAGACCGGCGAGCCCGAGCCGCGGCCGACCCCGCCCGCGATCACGCCCCCGGCCGGTCTCGCGCTCACGACCCAGTGCTGGCAGCACGGCGTCAAGATCATCGATCAGGAAGGTCTTCTGGGCCTGTCCCTGAACGCCCAGACCAAACAGCAGTCGGTATCGTTCAAGCGCCAGGCCGAGGATCAGCCGACCGTCTTCATCCTGCCATTTCCGGACGGCCTCTGCCTGGTTCAGCCGCAGCGCTGAGCCGCTCGCGGACGACGCCGGGCGGGAGTTGCTCCACGGCCTGCCGCCACCGGGCTCGTGCTGGCGGCGGCCGGTTCCGGCCCCACCGAGTGAGCATCGCGGGCGCGTAACGTCGCAGTGCGCCCTCCGCATGTGATCGAGATCGGTGCACCCGCCACGCCGATCGCGGCCGAAAGAACGGCCAGCCCCCCGGTCAGGTCTGCTCGAAGAACGCCTCGATCTGGCGCAGGTGCCAGACCCCCATCGGGTCGTGGAAGCCCAGATGGCCGCCGCTCTTGGGCAGCATGGGCGTGAGGTGGGGCTCGCCCGACCACTGGCGTTGGAGATAGGGGTCGGCCGGCACGAACGGGTCGTCCTGGGCGTGGATCAGGAGCGTCGGGACCCGGATGCCGCCCAGGAAATGCTGGCTCGAGTTGGCGCCGTAGAAATCCTCGGCGCCGGCGTAGCCGTGGCGGGGGGCGGTGAACGTGTCGTCGAGCCGCCAGAGCGAGTCGGCGCCGAGGATCGCCTTACGCTCGACCTCGGTGAGCGCGGCGCCCTGGGCGGTGCAGTTGCGCTTCAGATGGGTCAGAATATAGCGGTGGTACAGATAGTTGCGCCAACGCATCAGCGAGCGGCAGCTGTGCGCCAGGTCGAGCGGCGCCGAGACCGTGGCGGCGCGGCGCACCGGACCGTTGCGGCCGGTCTCGCCCAGATATTTGAGCAACAGGTTGCCGCCGAGCGAGAAGCCGATCGGCAGCACGCCGTGGCGGACGAGCTTCGGGTCGAGCCGGTCGAGCAGCGCTGCGAGGTCTTCGGTGCGGCCGCCATGGTACTGCTGGCGGCAGAAGCGGCGCGACGGGCCGGCGCCGCGCTGGTTGATCCGCAGCACCGGATAGCCGCGCGCCAGGAAATAGGCGGCGGCCAGGATCATGTAGCAGCTGGTCTCGGAGCCGGAGAGGCCGTGGATCAGCAGCACCAGCGGCCGCGCGCCGCAGCTGTTCCGGCAGATGCAGGGACGCGACCAGGCGATCGCCGCTGCCGTCCTTGACCCGCAGCATCAGCCGGCGGGCAGCCTTGCTGGGCAGCGCGTGATCGACGCTCCGCGCGTAGTTGCGAATGGTCTGCAGGTCACCACCCCACCAGGGCAGGGCAGGATTGAAGTCGGACAGGGTCACACCAGCTACTCTCAAGGCATTTCCTCCGTCCACCGACCCCGAAAGGCCGTTGTTTCAGCCTCCTTGTCTGCCTGCCTGTTAGCTAGGGCACAGTTTTGCGGCAATTTTTGGACAGAACAAGGCAAGTTTACAGGGTTGTTACGGGATATGATCGGCAACCGTCCTGGAGTACGACCTCGAGCGGCGTCAGTCCTAACCAGTAGCTGAGCTCCGCCGGGCGCTGAATCCGCCAAAGCGCAAGGTCCGCGCGCCGGCCGACCGCGAGCGTCCCGCGATCGGAGAGCCCCAAGGCTCGCGCCGCGTTCCGGGTCACGCCCGCGAGCGCCTCCTCCGGGGTCAGGCCGAACAGCGTGCAGCCCATGTTGAGCACCGCGAGCAGCGAGACCACCGGCGAGGATCCGGGGTTGCAATCGGTCGCGAGCGCGATCGGGACGCCCAGCTTTCGGAGCAGCTCGACCGGCGGCCGCTGGCTCTGGCGCAAGGTGTAGAACGCGCCCGGCAGCAGGACCGCGACCGTGCCGGCGGCGGCCATCGCCCGCACGCCGTCCTCGCTGGTGTATTCCAGGTGATCGGCCGAGAGGGCGCCGAAGCGGGCGGCCAGCCTGGCGCCGTCCAGGTCCGAGAGCTGATCGGCGTGCAGCTTGACCGGCAGGCCATGGCGCCGGGCCGCCTCGAACACCCGCGCGACCTCGGCGGGGCTGAACGCGATGCCCTCGCAAAAGGCGTCGACCGCATCGGCGAGGCCCGCCGTCGCGACCGCGGGCAGCATCTGGTCGCAGACCAGATCCAGATAGCCCGCGCGGTCGCCGACCGACTCGGGCGGCAGGGCATGGGCGCCGAGGAAGCTCGTGCGAACCTCGATCCCCGGGCTGCGGCCCAGCCGGCGCGCGACCTCGAGCATCCGGCGCTCGGTCGCGAGATCGAGGCCATAGCCCGACTTGATCTCGACCGTGGTCACGCCGTTCGCCCGCAGGGCGTCGAGCCGCCGCCTGGCGCTCTCTTCGAGCGCCTCGGCGCTGGCCGCGCGGGTCGCTTTGACGGTGCTGGCGATGCCGCCCCCGGCCCGCGCGATCGCCTCGTAGGAGACCCCCAGCAGGCGCTGCTCGAACTCGCCCGAGCGGTCGCCTGCGAACACCAGATGGGTGTGACAGTCGATCAGACCCGGCGTCAGCCAGCCGCCCCGGCCGTCGACCAGCGTGCCGGCATCGCGGTGCGGCAGGTCGGCCTCGGCACCGACCCAGGCGATCCGTCCGTCCAGGACCGCGAGGGCTCCCTCCGGGATCGCGCCGTAGGGGCCGCGCTCCTCGGTCATGGTGGCGAGCTGGACGTTGGTCCATAAGCTGTCCCAGGTCGGCATGGTCACGGACTCCCAGGCTCCAGGCCCGGCGCGATGGCAGCCGAGGCCGGCGTCGTCGTCAAGCCGGTTGACCTGGGAGGGGCGGATGAGTAACGCCCGATGGTCGAGACCGTTCCTGAGGCCGCCATGACCGTGCTCTGGGCCGAGACCGCCTTGCTGCCCGACGGCTTCGCCGCCGGCGTCCGGCTCGAGATCGACGCCAGCGGCGACCTCGCTGCGGTCCAGGCCGATGCCAGCGCGGCGAGCGCGGAGCGGCTCGCGGGCATCGTGCTCCCGGGCATGCCGAACCTGCACAGCCACGCCTTTCAGCGCGCCATGGCCGGGCTCGCCGAGCGCCAGGAGGCGGACGAGGCGTCGTTCTGGAGCTGGCGGGCGGTGATGTACCGTTTCCTCGAGCGGATCGGCCCGGACGAGCTCGCCGCGATCGCGGCTCAGCTCTACGTCGAGATGCTGGAGGCGGGCTACACCGCGGTCGGCGAGTTCCACTATCTGCATCACCAGCCGGACGGCAGCCCGTATGGCGATCCGACCGAGCTGTCGCAGGCGATCCTCGCGGCTCAGCGGCAGTCCGGCATCGGCCTCACCCACCTGCCGGTCCTGTACCTGGCGGGCGGCTTCGGCGGCGCGCCACCCGATCCGGGGCAGCGCCGTTTTCTCCACGATCTGGATGGCTTCGGCGCGCTTCTGGAGCGTCTCCACGGCGCTTTCGCCGGCGATCCGAACCTTCGCCTTGGTCTCGCGCCGCATTCGCTGCGCGCGGTGCCGGACGACGCCCTGCTGCAGGCGGTCGCCACGATCGATCGCATCGATGCGCAGGCACCGGTCCACATTCACGTCGCCGAGCAGGTGCGCGAGGTGCGCGATTGCCTGGCCTGGTGCGGCCGACGACCGGTCGCGCATCTGCTCGAGGTGGCCCCGGTCGGGCCGCGCTGGTGCCTGATCCACGCCACCCACATGGACGACGACGAGACCCTGGAGCTCGCCCGCAGCGGCGCGGTTGCCGGCCTTTGCCCGACCACCGAGGCCAATCTCGGCGACGGCCTGTTCAACCTCGCGGCCTACCTGGAGGCGGGCGGCCGCTTCGGGATCGGCTCCGACAGCCACGTCTCGGTCAGCCCGGTCGAGGAGCTGCGCTGGCTCGAGTATGGCCAGCGGCTGAACGAGCTCAGGCGTCTGATCGCGGCGAGCGCGGCCGAGCCGCACTGCGGCGCCCGGCTCTGGCAGGCGGCGCTCGCCGGTGGCGCCCAGGCGCTCGGCCGCAGGATCGGCCGCCTGGCGCCCGGCTGTCGGGCCGATCTGATCCGCCTCGATGCCGACCATCCGGCCCTGGCCGGCCGCTGTGGCGAGACCCTGCTCGACAGCCTGGTGTTCGCGGGCAACGCCAGCCCGATCCAGGACGTCATGGTCGGCGGCCGCTGGCTGGTCCGCGACGGCCGGCATCGGGCCCGCGACGAGGTCGCCAGAGGCTATCGCGCGGCGCTTCGCCGCCTCGGCGACTGATCCCGGCGATGTTCGACGTCTGCGTGATCGGCCCGGTCACGCGCGACATCAACACCCTCGGGACCACCGAGCATCCCGCCGCAGCCAGGCGGGCGGCGGTGGAGAACGCCGGGGCCGCTGCGCGCCGGCCGGACCGCGATCCTGGCGCGCCTCGAGGCCGCGCTCAGGAGCCCTGGACCTGCTTGACGTCGAGCCGCAACAGCGGCCGTTGGTCGACCCAGTCGAAGTCCTCGATCGAACCGGTGAACGCGACCGGGGTGCCGGCCACCACGCCGTCGGCGAACGAGGCCGAGACCGGGAACACCACGTCCGGATCGGTCGTGCCGCCGGCCAGGCCGTCGATGTCGACCTCGAGCAGGGTCACGTCGACGGACTCGGCGCCGTGCTCGGTCATGACCTCGACCACGCGGCCGCTCCAGGCGACGCGCTGGCCCTGGATGTTCTTGAAATAGCTGCGGAAGGCCGCCTCGCTCTTGCCCTCGGCCGCGGCCTGGACGCTGGCGTAGCTGAGGTTCGAGACCTTGGGCTCGCCACAGGCGGCGAGCAGGCTCAAGGCCAGGCCGATTGCGCCCAGATGACGCAGGTTCATGGTCGCCTCACATTCATTCCGGGTCAGGCGGGCGCCGCGCCCGGCGGCTGCTTACGCGCCGCGCCGGCCCGCGGTCAAGCAGGCCCCGCACCCTGCTCCGCGGGCGCAGGCTGAGGTGCAGGGCCGCGGAGCCGGGCGAGGCCCCGGCAGGCGACGTAGAAGACCGGCGTGAAGATCAGCCCGAACAGGGTGACGCCAAGCATGCCGAAGGCCACCGCCGTGCCGAGCGACTGGCGCATCTCGGCACCGGCACCGGTCGCGAGCGCGAGCGGGATGACCCCGAAGATGAAGGCGAACGAAGTCATCAGGATCGGCCTGAGCCGCGTCCGCGCGGCCGTGGTCGCTGCCGCCCACCGGTCCAGCCCCTGCTCCTCGCCCTGACGCGCGAACTCGACGATCAGGATCGCGTTCTTGGCGGCGAGGCCAACCAGCACGACGAAGCCGATCTGGGCCAGGATGTTGACATCCATGCCGCGCGCGAGCAGCCCGCTGACCGCAGCCAACAGGCACATCGGCACGATCAGGATCACAGCCAGCGGCAACAGCCAGCTCTCGTATTGGGCCGCGAGCAGCAGGAACACGAACACGACCGAAGCGATGAAGATCAGCAGCGTGCCGCCGCCCGCGAGCTTCTCCTGCAACGCGAGCTCGGTCCACTCGTAGCCGAAGCCGTCCGGCAGGACCTCGGCCGCCAGACGCTCCATCTTGGCCAGCGCCTCGCCGGTCGAGGTGCCGGGCGCCGTGCTGCCCTGGACCTCGGCCGCCGGGTAGAGGTTGTAGCGCGCCACCCGGTAGGGCCCGCTGATGTCGCGGAAGGTCGCGACCGAGCCGAGCGGCACCATCGCGCCCTGATCGCTGCGCGTCTTCAATCTCTCGACATCGCGCAGCTCCTTGCGGAACGGACCATCCGCCTGGGCCGTGACCCGGAAGGTGCGGCCGAGCAGGTTGAAGTCATTGACGTAGGTCGAGCCGATGTAGACTTCGAGCGCCTCGAACACCTGCTCGGGCGTGACCCCCAGCATCTCGGCCTTGACCCGGTCGATGTCGGCGAAGATCTTGGGCGTCGCGGTGTTGAACAGGGAGAAGACGCGGCTGAGGCCGGGCGTCCGATTGGCGGCGGCGACCAGCTCGCCGGTCGCCTGCTCGAGGGCCTTGAGGCCGCGTCCGCGCCGGTCCTGGACCATCATCTTGAAGCCACCGCCGGTGCCGATGCCGCGGACCGGCGGCGGCTGGATGACGATGATGAAGGCCTCCTGGATCTGGCTGTAGCGCTGTGACAGGTCGGCCAGGATGCGATCCGCCGACAGTCCCTTGGCGGCCCGCTCGGCGAAGGGTGCCAGCGGCGTGAAGATCGCGCCGGCGTTGGGCGCGTTGGTGAAGGTGGCACCATCGAAGCCCGCGAACGGCACGGCGTGCGCGACCCCCGGCGTGTCGAGCGCGATCGCGGCGGCACGGCGCACGACCGCATCGGTGCGGGCGAGCGAGGCGCCGGGCGGCAGTTGGATCACGGTGATCAGATAGCCCACGTCCTGCGGCGGGATGAAGCCCGTGGGGGCGCGTTGGAACTGCCAGCCGGTGAGCACGATCAGGCCGGCGTAGACCACGAGCGCGACCGCGACCCGCCGCACCAGCCGCCGGGTCAGGCCGCCGTAGCCGCGCGCCAGCCGCTCGAACAGCCAGTTGAAGCCTTCGAAGAAGCCGTGCACCGGGCGCAGCAGCAGCGGCCGCCGCCCGGTCTCGGCCCGACGCGGCTTGAGCAGCAGCGCGCACAGCGCCGGGCTGAGGCTCAGCGACACCAGGCAGGAGATCGCGGTCGCGGCCGCGATCGTGACCGCGAACTGGCGGAAGAACTGGCCTGAGATGCCACTGATGAAGGCGGCCGGGATGAACACGGCGCCGAGCACGAGCGCGATCGCGACCAGCGCGTTGCCGACCTCATCGATCGTGCGGTGCGCCGCTTCCTTCGGGCTCATACCCTGCTCGAGGTTGCGCTCGACGTTCTCGACCACCACGATCGCGTCGTCGACCACGATGCCGATCGCCAGCACCAGGCCGAACAGCGACAGGTTGTTGATCGAAAAGCCGAACGCCGCCATGACCGCGAAGGTGCCGATCAGCGAGATCGGGATGGCGACGATCGGAATGATCGAGGCGCGCCAGGTCTGCAGGAACAGAATGACTACGAGGACGACCAGGATCGCCGCCTCGTAGATCG
This sequence comes from uncultured Alphaproteobacteria bacterium, assembly GCA_963757395.1. Classification (GTDB taxonomy): domain Bacteria; phylum Pseudomonadota; class Alphaproteobacteria; order Geminicoccales; family Geminicoccaceae; genus DATAOG01. Next base: position 86,383 of record CAVWRK010000008.1, on the reverse strand, counting down.
TGTGGATCACCGCATCGACCGACTCGGCGATGAACTCGGTCGGGTTGTAGACGACGTCGTAGCGCAGGCCGGACGGAAAGCTCTTGGACAGCTCGGCCATGGTCGCGAACAGGCGATCCGCGGTCGCGAGCGCGTTCGAGCCGGGCTGCTGGAAGATCAGCAGCGGCACCGCCGAGCGCCGGTCGAGGTAGCCGTTGGCGGTGTAGTCCTGAGCGCCGAGCTCGACGCGCGCGATGTCGCGCAGGTGGGTGACCCGGCCGCCCGGCTCGGTCTTGACCACGATGTTCTCGAATTCCTTGGCGTCCTTCAGGCGGCCGAGGGTCTCGACGTTGAGTTGGAAGGCGCCTTGGTCCTTGATCGGTGGCTGGTCGAGCGCGCCCGAAGCGACCTGGACGTTCTGGCCGCGCAGCGCCTGGACCACGTCGCCCGCGGTCAGGTCGCGCGCCGCGACCTTGTCCGGGTCCAGCCAGATGCGCATCGAATAATTGCGCGCGCCGAACACGCGGACGTCGCCGACGCCATCGAGCCGTGCCAGCACGTCCCGGATCTGCAGGTTGGCGAAGTTCGAGATGTAGAGCTGGTCGCGCGAGCCGTCCGGCGAGCTGAGGTGGATCACCATCAGCAGGTCGGGCGAGTTCTTGCGCACCGTAACGCCGATCTGGCGGGCCTGGTCGGGCAGCCGGGGCAGGGCGATCGCGACCCGGTTCTGGACCAGGACCTGGGCGATGTCGAGATCGGTCCCGAGCGCGAAGGTGACCGACAGCGACAGCTGGCCGTCGGCGGTCGCCTGGCTGACCATGTAGAGCATGCCCTCGACGCCGTTGATCTCCTGCTCGAGCGGGGTCGCCACGGTGTCGCTGACCACCTCGGCCGAGGCGCCGGGATAGCTCGCGGTGACCTGGATGGTCGGCGGCGCGATCTCCGGATACTGGGCGACCGGGAGGCCGAGATAGGCCGCGGCGCCGATCAGCGTGATCAGGATCGCGACGACCGATGCGAAGATCGGCCGGTCGACGAAGAAATGCCCGAAGCGCATCGCGCCGGGTCCGCCTGCTCAGCCCTCGGACGCCGCGGGCGGCGGCGGCAGGTCGATCTGGCCCTCCTTGGGCGTCACCTGCATGCCCGGACGGACCCGCAGCAGGCCGTTGATCACGATCCGGTCGTCCGCGTCCAGGCCCTTACGGACGATACGCAGGCCGAGCTCATGCGGTCCCGGGCGGATCACCTTGGGCACGACCTTGTTGTCCGCGGTCACGGTCATGACCAGCTTTTGCGACTGGTCGGTGACGATCGCCTCGTCCGGGATCAGCATCGCCGGGTATTCCGGCGAGCCCGGGATCCGGATCGTGCCGAACTGGCCGGGCTGGATCAGGCCGTCAGGGTTGAGGAACTCGGCGCGCGCACGCACCGTGCCCGAGCTCTGGTCGACGACGTTGTCGACGAAGTTCATCTGGCCCTGCCGGTGCCAGTCGTCCTCGTCGACCAGCTTGACGTTGACGAGCGTCGAGCGCTCGCGGGTCGAGGGCAACTCGCCCGAAAGCACGGCCCGCTGATAGCCGAGGAAGTCGCCCTCGCTCATGTCGAACACGAAATAGATCGGGCTCCGCGACACGATTGTCGTGAGCAGGGTCGCTTCGGTGACCAGATTGCCGATGTCGACCCGGCGGTCGGAGATCCGCCCGGCGATCGGCGCCGAGATCTCTGTGTAGTCGAGGTTGAGCTTGGCCTGCTCGACGGCCGCCTGCGCGGCGCCGACGCTGGCCGCCGCAGCCTGGCGCTCCTGCAGCCGCTGGTCGTAGTTGGTCTGGGCGAAGGCCGGGCTGCCGACCAGCTTGGCGACCCGCTCGAACTGCAGCTTGGCGAGCTCGAGCTGCGCCTGGGCGCTGGCGAGATCGGCGCGGGCGCGATCCAGGGCGGCCTCGGACGGCCGCGGGTCGATCAGGAACAGGTTCTGGCCTTTCTCGACGACCTGGCCATCTTGGAAGTCGATGGTCGCGAGGTAGCCCGACACCCGGGCCCGGACGTCGACCTGCTGGACGGCCTCGAAGCGGCCGGTGAACTCGGTCCATTCGACCAGGTTTTCGATCCGAGGATGGGCGACGGTGACCTCGGGCGGCGGCGGTGCCGCCGCGGCCTTACCGCCATCCGCGCCGCCATCGCAGCCGGCGAGCGCCAGCGCGCCGAGCAGCGTCAGGGCCAGGACCGGCCGCTCGATCGGCGCGCTCGGGTCCCGCATCAGGGCTCGTTGCATCCGTCACTCCCTCGCCCTGCCGAGCTGCATCCTCGGCGTCGTCGGCCGAACGCCGCTGCTGACATGGGGTGAGCCGTCGGGCATCGCCACGGGCCGCCTCGCACGGGAGCCATGCACGCGGCTCACCGGCCGCGGCGCGCCGCGGCCGGTCCGATCTTAGCAAAGAATGGACCAGAGACGCGCGCCAAAGTGTCCCGGTCCGAAGCGGCGCCCGCACTCAGTGGTAGGGGTGGGCGGGCGCGTCGACCGGTCGCAGCAGGAAGCGGCGGAGGACATCGCGATAGCCCCGGTAGAGCAGGCCGCCGTTCTCCGCGAGCAGCTCCGCGCGGGTCGCCCGGTAGTAGGCGGGCAGCGCGTGCCAGGGCAGGTCCGGGCGCTTGTGATGGGCGAAATGCAGATTGTTGTTGAAGTAGAGGACCGAGAAGAAGGGCCCGGCCTCGACCACCGCGGTCCGCTCGAAGGGCGTCCAGGCCGCCTTGTGCTCGGCGAACGAGCGCACCAGAGTCAGGCTGGCGCCGGGGAGCACGAACATCAGCAAGTACTGCCAGAGCGGCAGGCCGCAGACGTCGACCACCCAGAGCAGAACCAGCGCCACCGCCGGCAGATGCCAGAGCCAGTTGCCGAGGTGACGGCGGTCGCCGGCGGCGAGCGCTCGCGCCTCGGCCCAAAGGAACTGGCCGATCACCAGGAACGGCCCGAGCAGCAGCCGCCCGAGCAGCGTGTTGTGGGCGCAGAGCAGCCAGCGCACGCCGACGGGCAGGCGCCGCCAGGTCGCCTGATCGACGTAGAACGATTCCGGATCCCGCCAGGGCTCGGTCAGGATCTCGAAATCGTGGTGCGCCTCGTGGCTCGCCCGATAGATCGGGAACGGCAGCCACAGCGCGAGCGGCGGCAGGGCGGGCAGATCGTTCAGCCAGCCCCAGGGAGCGAGCTGACCATGGACCGCCTCATGCTGCAACGAGCCGTGCCAGGCGATCAGGACGCCGCCCAGCGCCGGCAGGAGCCACCATGGCAGGGCGCTGTGGAACCAGGTGACGAGACCAAAGCCGCTATAGATGACGACGGCCACGATCCAGGACGGACCGGACCGTCTCAGCCAGGTCGAAAGACCTGGCAAGGCGCTCGTTGTCGACACGCCACGAACCTCCAAGAACACGCCGAAACGCATTCCTTCGAACGCTCGCGACTACGCGAAGGACGTCAGGCCAAGGCCGGTTCCCCGTTCCGAAACAGCCGCGTTCCGGGAACCGGCCCTTTTAAGGGCCTACGTTACCTGACAGTTTAGAGGATCGGTGGCGATTCTGCCATTGGAAAGTTGGAAGAGGCGGCCGGAGCCGGCGACTTACCAGGAGTTGGGGCCGGCCGGCCGGCGGCGCGATGGGGCGGCGGTTGACAGCCCGGGGTGATGGGGTACTCTCGCGGCCAGAGGCGGATTTCGGCGGCCCGTAGCGTCTTCGACCCGATAAGGGCCGCGCATGCGGCGTCGGAATTCGGGGGACGCAACGCGACAGCGACGGAGAACGACCGTGGCCAAATCCGAAGAGCGCAGGCTCCATCCCTACATTCCCAAGTTGGTCGAGCAGCTCGAAGCACGCCGCATCGACCGGCGGGAGTTTCTGCGCACCTCGACCCTGCTCGGCCTGTCGGCGACCACCGCCTACGGCATCGTCGGCCGGGTGTTCGGCGAGAGCGCGATCCCGCAGGCCCATGCCCAGGGGACGCCCAAGATGGGTGGCATCCTCAAGGTCGGCATGGAAGTCCAGAAGATGGATGAGCCGGCGACCTATTCCTGGGTCCAGATGTCCAACCAGACCCGGCACATTGCCGAGTATCTGTCGATCACCGGCCCGGACAACATCACCCGGCCGATGCTCGCCGAGAGCTGGGAGGCCTCCGACGACCTCAAGGCCTGGACCTTCAAGCTGCGCGAGGGCGTGCTCTGGCACAACGGTGACGAGCTGGTCGCCGAGCATGTGGTCTGGAACGTCCAGCGCTGGCTCGATCCCGATCTCGGCTCGTCGAACAGCGGCCTGTCGACCTTCGCCTCGATGACCGAGGACAAGGACGGCAAGAAGACCATGATCCCGGGCGCGGTCGAGGCGGTCGACAAGTATACCGTGCGCTTCAACCTGTCGAAGCCGGTGCTGTCGGCCCCCGAGGACTGCTACAACTATCCGACCGCGATCCTGCACCCGTCGTACAAGGCGCCGTTCTCGGACAACCCGATCGGCACCGGGCCGTTCACGCTGACCGAGCTCGCGGTCGGCGACCGTTGCATCCTCAAGCGGATCCACAAGACCAGCGACGGCAAGGACCTCAAATACTGGGGCGGCGACGTCTATCTCGACGAGATCCACTACTACAACTACGAGGCCGACAACCAGCTGACCGCGTTCGCCTCGGGCGACGTCGACAGCATCTACGCGTTCGGCATCGAGCAGTACGAGTTCGCGCAGGCGCTCGAGGGCGAGATCGTCAAGGCGCGGACCGCGCAGACGCTCTGCTGCCGCTTCCAGGTCAGCCAGGCGCCGTTCGACAACATCAAGCTGCGCCAGGCGCTGGTGATGGCGGCCGACAACAACGTCTATCGCGACCTGGTGTTCCAGGGTGGCGGCGACGTCGGCGAGAACCATCACGTCGCCCCGATCCACCCCGAGTACTTCAAGCTGCCGCCGTTGGTGCGCGACGTCGATGGCGCCAAGAAGCTGCTCGCCGACGCCGGCTATGCCGACGGCATCGAGCTCACGATCGACGTCGGCAACACCGACGGGCCCTGGCACCAGACCGTCTGCGAGATCTGGCGCGACCAGCTCAAGGACATCGGCGTCACCCTCAACATCAACGTCATGCCGGCGTCCAAGTACTGGGAGATCTGGGACAAGACCCCGTTCGGGGCGACCTCCTGGACCCATCGCCCGCTCGGCACCATGGTGCTGTCGCTCGGCTACCGCAGCGGCGTGCCGTGGAACGAGACGCACTACGCCAACCCGGAGTTCGACGCCGCCCTCGACGCCGCCGAGGCGACCCTCGACGTCGAGGCGCGCCGCGCCAAGATGGAGACGGTCGAGAAGCTGCTGCAGGATTCCGCGGTCATGCTGCAGCCGGTCTGGCGGCCGGTGTTCACGATGATCACCACCCACGTGAAGGATTATCCGGCCCATCCGACCCAGTACCACCAGTTCAACAAGGTCTGGCTGGACACCTGATGATCACGGCGCGCGCTGCGGGTTCTGGCCCGGAGCGCGCGCCGCCGCCTTACCCGATCCGGGCCTCCGACGCCTGCCGCACCGGGAGGCGTCGGCCCGGCACTAAAATCCAAGAACGCTGAGGCCCGCCATGCTGCCGCTGATCCTCCGTCGTCTGCTCCAGATGGTGCTGATCATGGCGGTGGCGTCGTTCATCCTGTTCGTGATCTTCGACACCGACCAGTTCAAGAAGAAGATCGCGGTCGCCGAACTCGGCGGCTTCGCGGTCTCGGCGCTGACCGAGGAATCCTACCACAACTGGCTGGCCGAGAAGGGTCTCGACGAGCCCTTTTACCAGCGCTACGCGCACTGGATCGGCGACGTCCTGCGGGGCCAACTCGGCAAGTCCTTCGAGAAGAACACCGCGGTCGGCCCGCTGCTCGCCGACCGGCTGCTCAACACGGGCATCCTGGCGTTCTGGGTGTTCGCGCTGATGATCCCGATCTCGCTGATCACCGGCGTGCTCGCGGGCATGAAGGAGGGCTCGGTGCAGGACCGGGTGATCACCGTCCTCTCGGTGATCACGACCTCGATCCCCGAGATCGCGACCGCGATCATCCTGACCGTCGTGCTCGCGCTCGGGCTCGGCTGGCTGCCGGCCAAATCGGCGATGATCAACGGCTTCAACTGGAGGGAGCTGGTTCTGCCGGTGCTGACGCTGGTGCTCTACGACTTCGGCTACGTGGCGCGCATGACCCGGGCCTCGATGGCCGAGGTCATGACCTCGCAGTACATCCGGACCGCGGTCCTCAAGGGCATCCCCTACCAGCGCGTGATCATGAAGCACGCGCTCCGCAACGCGCTGATCGCGCCGTTCACGGTGATCGTGCTGCAGCTCAACTGGCTGCTCTCGGGCGTGGTCGTGGTCGAGGTGTTCTTCGAGTATGACGGCTTCGGCAAGCTGCTGCTCCAGGCGGCGCTGTTCGGCGACGTCTACGTGGTCCAGGCCTGCACCCTGGTCGCGGTGATCGTGGCGGTGCTGTCGCAGATCATCTCGGATGTCGGCTACACCTTCCTGAACCCGCGCATCCGGTTCGCCTGAGGAGGCAGAGCAGATGGCCACGGCAATCGCGATCGCCCCGCCCGCTCCCACCCTGATGGAGCGGCTGACGACGCCGCGCGCCCTGATCGTGCTGGTGGTGCTGATGTGGGTGCCGCTGACCCTCCACGTCATGTTCGGCCACGCCCTCGGCGGCGCCCGCGACATCGTGCTGCTGCCGGCGATCCCGGCGACCGTGCTGCTCTACATCATCGCGATCCGGGCCTGGCGGGAATCCTGGATCGCCATGATCGGCATCACGCTGGTGATGTTCTGGCTGCTGATGGCGGTCACGGCACCCTTCCTGCCGCTGATCGATCCCAACAAGCCGATCGCGCCCTTCACGCTGCCGTTCTCCGAGAAGAAGGACATCTTCTTCTGGCTCGGCACCGACTTCAAGGGCCGCGACATGCTCTCGCGCGACATCTGGGGCTGTCAGCGGGTGCTGGTCTGGGGGGTTACGGCGACCGTGGTCGCCTACATCGTCGGCACGCTCTTCGGTCTGCTGGCCGGCTATCTGGCCGGCTGGTGGGACGAGGTCATCTCGTTCTTCGCCAACGTGCTGCTGTCGTTCCCGGTCATGGTCCTGTTCATCGTGGTCCTGAACTATCTGGGCCCCTCGGGCTTCAACATCGTGATCGCGGTGACCTTCGCCTCAGCGCCGGCGATCATGCGGATCGTGCGCGGCCTGACCTTGGACATCAAGACCCGCGACTACGTGTTCGCGGCCCAGACCCGGGGCGAGAGCCCGCTCTACATCATGATCGTCGAGCTTTTGCCGAACGCGCGCGGGCCGATCATCGTCGATGCCTGCCTCCGGCTCGGCTACACCACGGTCGCGATCACCACGCTGACCTTCCTCGGCCTCGGCCTGCAGCCGCCCGATCCGGACTGGGGCCTCATGATCAAGGAATCCGCCAAGACTGCGATGCTGTTCAAGTTCTCCTACATGCTGATCATACCGGCGCTGTCGGTCTCGAGCCTGATTTTGGGCTTCAATCTGCTCGCGGACGGCCTGCGCGAGATGAGTCTGCGCGACTGAGGGAGGCGCCGCCATGAGCGACCAGACGCCGGTCCTGGAGTGCAAGGACCTTTGCATCTCCTATTTCACGCGCGCGGGCGAGATCCCGGCGGTGGTCGACTTCAACCTCACGGTCATGCCGGGCGAGGCGGTCGGGATCGTCGGCGAATCCGGCTGCGGCAAGTCGACCGTGGCGCTCGCGATCATGCAGTACATGGGCAAGAACGGCCGCGTCATGTCGGGCGAGATCAAGTTCAAGGGCCGCGACATGACCGCGATGAGCGAGCAGGAGCTGCGCAGCTTGCGCGGCTCCCAGATCTCGATGGTCTACCAGGAGCCGATGGCCTCGCTCAATCCGTCGATGAAGATCGCCGACCAGCTGATCGAGGTGCCGAAGTTCCACGAGAGGGCATCGGACAAGGAGGCCTACGAGCGCGCGCGCGAGATGCTGGGCAACGTCCGCCTGCCCGACCCCAAGCGGATCATGGAGAGCTTCCCGCACCAGATCTCGGGCGGCCAGCAGCAGCGGGTGGTGATCGCCATGGCGCTGCTCTCGAACCCGGCGCTCCTGCTGCTGGATGAGCCGACCACCGCGCTCGACGTCACGGTCGAGGCCGGCATCGTCCAGCTGATCAAGGAGATCAGCGAGCGCTTCGGCACCTCGATGATCTACATCTCGCACAACCTCGGCCTGATCCTCGAGACCTGCGACCGGATCACGGTCATGTACTCGGGCGAGGCGGTCGAGGTCGGCACGGTCGGCGAGGTGTTCGACCGGATGCGCCACCCCTACACCAGGGGGCTGTTCAACTCGATCCCCTTGCCCGGCGCCGACAAGCACGCGCGCCCGCTGGTCGCGATCCCGGGCCAGCTGCCGCTTGCCGCACGAGCGCCCGGACGGCTGCAACTTCGGGCCGCGCTGCGACTTCTTCCAGGCCGGGACCTGCGATCACGGCTTCATCAAGATGGAGGCGGTGCCCGGCCAGAGCGGCCACATGACCCGCTGCCGGCGCTTTCAGGAGATCGACTGGAAGATCCGGCCCAAGGCGGCCGAGGCCGGGGCCGCCGCCGAGAGCGGCCCGGTCGTGCTCCGGGTCGAGGAGCTGAAGAAATACTACGAGATCCGCGACAGCTCCCTGATGGCGATCATCAAGGGCCAGCGGGTGCGGACCGTCAAGGCGAACGAGAAGATCGACTTCGTCGCCCGCGAGGCCGAGACCGTTGCGCTGGTCGGCGAATCCGGCTGCGGCAAGTCGACCCTCGCCAAGGTGCTGCTCGGCCTCGAGACCGCGACCGAAGGCAAGGTCGTGCTCGACAATCAGGAGCTCGGCCAGGTGCCGGTGCAAAAGCGGCGGCCCCAGACCGTGAGCCATCTCCAGATGGTCTTCCAGAACCCGTTCGACACCCTCAACCCGAGCCATTCGGTCGGCGGCCAGATCGCGCGCGTGATCCGCAAGTTCGGGGTCGAGCAGGACCCGGACAAGGTGCGCGAGCGGGTCATGCGGCTGCTCGACATCGTCAAGCTACCGCGCGACTTCTACTACCGGCGGCCGCGCCAGCTCTCGGGCGGCCAGAAGCAGCGGGTCGGGATCGCGCGCGCCTTCGCCGGCAATCCCCGGGTGGTGGTCGCCGACGAGCCGGTCTCGGCGCTCGACGTCTCGGTCCAGGCGGCGGTCAGCCAGCTGCTGATGGAGATCCAGCGCGAGAACCGGACTACCCTACTTTTCATCAGCCACGATCTGTCGCTGGTCCGCTACCTCGCCGACCGGGTGGTGGTGATGTACCTCGGCACGATCGCCGAGCAGGGCACGACCGACGAGGTGTTCGCGCCCCCCTACCACCCCTACACCGAGGCCCTTCTGTCCGCGATCCCGATCGCCGACACCTCGGTGCACAAGAAGGAGATCGTGCTCGAGGGCGACATCCCATCGGCGATGAACCCACCCTCGGGCTGCCCGTTCCAGACCCGCTGCCCGCGCAAGCTCGGAAAGATCTGCGAGGACGAGGCGCCGCCGATCCGGGTGTTCGGCAAGGGCCACAAGATCGCCTGCCACATCGCGCCCGAGGACCTGCTGCGCATGGAGCCGGTGATCGTCATGGGCGCCAAGGAAGCCGCCGAGTAGCTACCGAGTCATCGAGCCGCCACTTTGCCGAACGCGGCTCGGCTCGGGTGTAGAGTTGCGGCGGCTATGGCGACCCAACCCGACGATCTCAAGCTGTCGCTCGCCGAGTTCCTCGACTGGGACGACGGCACGGACTACCCGCTACGAGCTGATCGACGGCCGGGTGTGGCGATGGCGCCGCCGAGCCCGCGCCACAGCGTGCTCACCGGTCGTCTGGCGAGGCTGATCGGCGCCGGTGTTCGGCCGCCCTGTGAGGTGTTCGTCGAAGCCGGCATCGTGACGCCCGATCGGCCGGACACCTATCTGCAGGCGGATCTCGCGGTCAGCTGCCGGCCGGTCGGCCAGCAGGAGCGCGACGTCGCCGAGCCGGTCCTCGTCGTCGAGGTCGAATCACCGGGCACCGTCCGCCACGACCGCGGGGTCAAGGTCGACCGCTACCGCGAGCTGGCGTCGGTGCAGGAGATCCTCCTGGTCGCGAGCCAGGAGCGGCGGGTGCAGCTCTGGCGACGCCAAGGCGCGAGATGGACCGTCGAGGACGTGATCGGCGACGCCGCGCTCCGGCTCGAGAGCTGCGCGCTCGAAATCCCGCTTGCCGACCTCTACGCCGGGCTCTGAGGTCGCGCCAGCCCGGCCTTGATGGCGCGCGGCAAAGGCCCAGATTCCCGGTGGGGGTCGCCCGGGATCGGACGGCTCACGCGCTCGAAGGGAGAAGCCGCCGTGAGCGAGGTGCTGGCCGTCGCGTTCGACGATCGGAGTGCTGCCGCCGACGTCCTGCACAAGCTGCGCAGCCTCGGGGCCGAGCATCTGGTCGAGCTCGAGGACGCCTGCATCGCCCAGCGCGGCACCGACGGCCGGTTGCAGCTCAGCCAGGCGATCGGCCACCGGCTCGCGCTGCACGGCCGGTTCTGGCACGAGCTGGTCCATCACCTCCTGCACCACGGCCGGGAGCGGGACGGGGACTGCGGCACGCCGGAGTGCAGGCTCGAGCGCAGCTTCTGCCGCCAGCTCGCGGACGCGCTCCGGCCGGACACGTCGGCGCTGTTCGTGCTGGTCCGCGAGGCTCCGGCCGACGCGCTGATCGAGAGCCTGAAACGGCACCAAGGGCGGGTTCTGCGCTCGACCCTGCCGGAGAGCGAGGAGGCGGCGCTCGAGGTGGCGGTCGGCATGCGGCCGCCGAGCCCGCCGCCGGCGGCCGAGCTGCAGGCCTTGATCGTGCAGGAGGAGGAGCAGACGACGCACGCGATGCTGGACAAGCGGGCGGCGGCCGAGGAGCGCCGGCGCCAAGAGATCGAGCGCCTGCGCCATGGCGGCTTCGGGCCGGACGACATCCGCGCTGTCATCCAGCGCTGTACCGACGCCGCCCGCGCCGGGCAGGGCAGCGTGCTTGCCTACCGCTTCCCGAGCGAGGTCTGCCAGGACGGCGGCCGGGCGATCAACAATGGCCTCCCGGACTGGCCCGCGACCCTGACCGGCCAGCCGCGCGCGCTGTACGAGTACTACCAGAACGTGCTGCACCCCGCCGGCTATCGGATCCGGGCCACGATCCTCAACTTTCCCGGCGGCATCCCCGGCGATGCCGGCCTGTTTCTCAGCTGGGTGAGGTGACCTCCGGGTTTTCGTGTATCCTCCAGCTCGGAGCTGCTGCACACCGGGGCACGGGCCATGGAGCTGAACCGACGCGACAACCAGCGGACGATCCGGGCCCCGCGCGGGGGCAGGCTCAACGCGCGAAGCTGGCAGACCGAGGCGCCGCTTCGGATGCTGATGAACAACCTCGATGCCGAGGTCGCCGAGCGCCCCGAGGAGCTGGTGGTCTACGGCGGCATCGGGCGGGCGGCGCGCGACTGGCGCTGCTACGACGTCCTGGTCGCAGACCCTGAAGACGCTCGACGACGACGAGACGCTGCTGGTCCAGTCGGGCAAGCCGGTCGGCGTGTTCCGGACCCATCACCGACGCGCCCAGGGTGCTGATCGCGAACTCCAATTTGGTGGCGCACTGGGCGACCTGGGACAAGTTCCATGCCCTCGATCGTCTCGGCCTGATGATGTACGGCCAGATGACGGCGGGCTCCTGGATCTACATCGGTAGCCAGGGAATCATCCAAGGCACCTACGAGACCTTCGTCGAGGCCGGCCGCCAGCACTATGGTGGCGACCTCGCGGGCAAGTGGATCCTGACCGGCGGGCTCGGCGGCATGGGCGGCGCCCAGCCGCTCGCCGCGACCATGGCGGGCGCCTCGCTGCTCGCGGTCGAATGCCGGGCGAGCCGGATCGAGCGCCGCCTCCAGTCCCGCTATCTCGACCGGATGGCGACCGACCTGGACGAGGCCTTGGCCCTGATCGAGCGCAGCTGCGTCGAGCGCCGCCCGCTCTCGGTCGGCCTCTTGGGCAATGCCGCCGAGGTCTTTCCCGAACTCGTGCGCCGTGGTGTGCTGCCCAGCCTCGTGACCGACCAGACCGCGGCCCACGATCCCCTCAACGGCTATCTGCCGGCCGGCTGGACGCTCGAGCAGTGGGAGGAGCGGCAGCAGAACGACCCGGCGGGCGTCGAGCGGGCGGCCAAGGAGTCGATGGCGCTCCAGGTCCGGGCAATGCTCGACTTCCACCGCCAGGGCGTGCCGACCCTCGACTACGGCAACAACATCCGCCAGTTCGCGCTTGAGATCGGGGTCGCTGATGCCTTCGAGTTTCCGGGCTTCGTGCCGGCTTATATCCGGCCGTTGTTCTGCCGCGGCAAGGGGCCGTTCCGTTGGGCGGCGCTGTCCGGCGATCCCGCGGATATCGCCAGCACCGACGCCAAGGTCAAGGAGCTGATCCCGGACGACCGGCATCTGCACAACTGGCTCGACCTGGCAGCCGAGCGGATCGCGTTCCAGGGCCTGCCAGCGCGGATCTGCTGGCTGGGTCTGGGCGAGCGAGCCAAGGTCGGGCTTGCTTTCAACGAGATGGTCGCGAGCGGCGAGCTGAGCGCGCCGGTCGTGATCGGCCGCGACCATCTGGACAGCGGCTCGGTCGCGAGCCCGAACCGCGAGACCGAGGCGATGAAGGACGGCTCGGATGCGATCGCCGACTGGCCGCTGCTCAACGCCATGCTGAATGTCGCCTCGGGCGCCACCTGGGTCAGCATCCACCACGGCGGCGGGGTCGGCATCGGTTTTTCGCAACACGCCGGCATGGTGATCGTCTGCGATGGCACGCCGGAGGCGGCACGGCGCCTGGAACGCGTGCTGACCAACGATCCCGCCTCCGGCGTGATGCGCCACGCCGATGCCGGCTACGAAGACGCGATCGCCTGCGCCAAAGAGCACGGCCTCAAGCTGCCGATGCTCGGTTGAGGGCCGGCTCCATGCGCAATGCCGCGACCCTGATCATCTCGCTCGGCCTGCTCGCCGCCACGGCGGCCGTGGCGCTCTGGATGTGGCATGACGTGGGCGACACTCAGATCAGCAGGCCAGGCCTGATCGCGCTCGGGCTCGGAGCCGCGCTCAGCTTCCTGCTCGGGGCGGGTCTGATGGCGCTGATGTTCTTCTCAAGCCGGCGCGGCTACGACGAGCGCGCCCACGACGCGGATCCGACCCGACCCGGTCGCAACGGCGAGCCGTGAGCGGGCGCGATCAAAACCGGGGAAAAAGCTCGCTCGCGACCCGCGGCAGGATCGCATGCAGGCGCGCGAGCTGCTCGAGATCGGGCGCGTAGCCGCCGCCAACCACGCCCGCGACCGGAACTCCGGCACCGAGGCAGGTCTCGAGCACCAGGCGCTCGCGCCGCTCCAAACCTTCAGTGGTCAGCGCCAACCGGCCGAGCTGGTCGTCGACATGCGGGTCGACCCCGGCGTTGTAAAACACCAGGTCGGGGCGGACGTCCTGCAGCAGCCCGGGCAGATGCCCGGCCAGGAGCGCGAGATAAGCGTCGTCCTCGAGGCCGGCATCGAGCGCCAGATCGAGGTCGCTCGCCTCCTTGTGCAAGGGGAAGTTGGTCCGGCAGTGGATCGAGAACGTGAACACCCTGGGCTCGTCCCGAAAGATCGCCGCGGTGCCGTCGCCCTGATGGACGTCGAGGTCGACCACCAGCGCCCGCTCGATCCGGCCCTCGGCGAGCAGCACGCGGGCCGCGACCGCGACGTCGTTGAACACGCAAAAGCCCGAGCCATGGTCGGCGAAGGCGTGGTGGCTGCCGCCCGCGGTATTGCAGGCGAGGCCGTGCTCGAGCGCGAGCCGCGCGGTCAGGAGCGTGCCGCCGTTGGCAGCACGGGCGCGTCTTGCGACCTCGGCGGTGATCGGCAGGCCGATCCGGCGGACCGCCCCGGCATCGAGCGTCTGGCTCAGCACGGCCTCGACGTAGGCCCGCGCGTGCGCCCGCTCGAGCCAGGTCGCCGGCGCCAGCTCCGGAACCCGGATCTGCGCCGGTGTGACCACGCCGTCCTCGAGCAGGAGCGCCATCAGCCGCCCGAACTTGGCCATCGGAAAGCGGTGGCCCGCCGGCATCGGCGCGACATAGGCGGGGTGATGGACCACCGGCAGCATGACATCAGATCTAGCATCGGCTGCCGGCCGGGGCGAGCCATGACGCCGGCCGTTGGTCGCCGGCCGTTGGTCTTGACAGCGCAGAACGATGCGACCGAAGATCGCCCTGACCGTAAGTCCTGGCGATTGCCCACCGTCAAATGGTTGAAAGGAGTTCGAGGGGCTTAACGTGACAATTACGCGTCCGGATATAGCTTGCTGGAAGAGCTTGATCTGGAGTGGGAAGGGGCGCAGTGGGACAAGTCGGGGCCATGACCGTGCCGGGCGAGGCGTCGTCGTCGCGCGGGCTCGAATGGGGCCGGGTGATCGGTCTGCCGGTCACCGTCGGTGACCCGACGAGCGTCAGTCGGGAGATCCTCCGGCGAGCCCGGGATGGCGCCGGTGGCCAGGTGTGCGTCGCCAATGTCCACATGCTGGTCGAAGCGCGCCGCGACCCGGCGTTGCGGCAGGTGCTCGAGGACGCCGCGCTGGTGGTCAGCGACGGTTTGCCGCTGGTCTGGCAGCTCCACCGCCATGGTCTGGCGCATGCCGAGCAGGTGCGCGGGCCGGATCTGACGGTGAGACTGTGCGAGGAAGCGGCGGCGGCCGGCGTGGCGGTCTACTTGTACGGCGGCGATCGCGGCCTGATGGCCGAGCTGGAAGCCACCCTGCGCGCGCGCGTGCCGACGCTCCGGATCGCCGGCGCCGAGGCGGCGCCCAGGCTGCCGCGGCAGCCGGAGATGGAGCCGGCGGTCGTCGAGCGCATCCGGAGCTCCGGCGCCCGGCTGGTCCTGGTCGGCCTCGGCTGCCCCAAGCAGGAGTTCTGGATGCATGCCCACAGGCCGCATCTCGACGCGGTCCTGGTGGGCGTCGGGCAGGCGTTCGGGATCATCGCCGGCCACGTCCCCGAGGCGCCGCTCTGGATGCGCCGCGCCGGCCTGGAATGGCTGTTCCGGGTCGCGTCCGAGCCCCGCCGTCTCTGGCGCCGCTACCTGATCACCAACACGCTGTTCGGGGTCTTCCTGCTGCGCGAGACCTTCTCCGGTCGCTGAAGCTCAGCGCCCGGCGGCGCGGATCAGCAGGAACAGGCCACCGACCACCAACAGCAGGGCCGCCGCCTCCGCGATCCCGACCGGCTCGCCGAGCAGCCAGGCCGAGCTGATCACCCCGACCGCCGGCACCGCGAGCACGCTGATCGCGGCGACGTGCGCAGGCAGTAGGCTGACCAGCTTGAAATAGGCGGTGTGGCAGAAGATCATGGCGACGAACACGGCGTAAGCGAGACCGAGCGCCGACGGCAGGCTGAGCGCGGCGAGGTCGGGGACCGGCTCCAGCAACCACCAGCCGAGCACGATCGGCAGGCCGCCGATCAGCTGCTGCCAGCCGGTCAACGCCATCACCGGCATGCCGTCCCAGGCGAACTTCTTGATCAGGACCGTGCCGATCGCCCAGCTGAGCGCGGCCCCAGCCATCAGCAAGGCGCCGACCGGCGCGCTGCCGACCACGGCCAGATCCTGACCGATCAGCAGGACCAGGGCCGCCATCCCGAGCAGCAGCGCCAGCACCTGGCGCAGCGTCAGCCTGGCGCCGAGCAGCAGCACGCTGAGCGGCGCCGCCCAGAGCGGCATCGTGTAGCCGATGATCGCGGCCCGCCCGGAGCCGGTGTTGATCAGCGCGTAGGCCGAGAGCAGATGCCAGGCGGTGATGTTGAAGACCGAGACCAGCATCAGCGGCAGCAGACGCCCGCTCGGCAGGCGGATCGAGCCGCCGCTCGCCCCGGTCAGAAGCAGCAGCGTGCTGCCCCCGACCATCAGGCACATCGAGCGGAAGGCCCAGGGCTGCACCCCCTGGAGCGCCAGCTTCATCATCGGCCAGTTGACGCCCCAGGTGATGGTCAGGGCGACCAGCAGCAGGATGCCGGAGCGCGGCAGTCCGTCCGCGGCATGCGCCACGGGCGCGACCAACCGGTCGCTGGTGCCGGGACCCGCCATGCCGCGCCCCGCTCGGGTCAGGCGCGGCCTGGGATCAGAAGTCGGAGCACCGGCCGCCCTTCTCCCAGTCGCCGTAGCGGGTCGGCTCCGGACCCTTCGGGCCGCCGATCTCGCGCACGTCAGGCGGCACCGGTGCGGCACGCCCCCGGTCCGACGGGGCCTCTTCGCGCGGCACCGGCGACGCCGGCGCCTGACCCTCTGCCGGCGGCGACCGCTCGCGGGCGGAACTCGTCACCGGAGGCTCATTCGGTCTTGATCTGCTGGGCAGCGATCTCGCGGCATTCCACGAGGTGCTTGCGCAGGATGTGGTCGCTGAGCTCGATCGCCTTGGCCACGAGGTCGGCCTTCACCTTGGTGAAGATGTCGTCGTCGCCCGGCATCTCGAAATCGGCGAGGACGACGTCCTTGGCATAGTCGGAGGCGGCCTCGCCGCTCAGGCCCAGCTGCTCGGCGATCCACAGGCCGAAAATCTTGTTGCCGCGGTTGCGGGCCTTGAAGAGCAGCTCCTGATCGTGCTTGAAGCGGGTCTCCTCATGGCGCTCGCGATCGTCGAAAGTGGTCATCCTAGCCTCGCGCTTGCTGGCGTTGAGGGCTACGCTTATTGCCCAATATAACCACGCGCGGGCCGCCATGCCAGCCGGCCGGACGGGGGCCTTAGGAAACGGATGTGCACGGTGGTTCTCCTGCGGCGGCCGGGCTCCCGCTGGCCGCTGCTGCTGGCCGCCAACCGCGACGAGCTTCGGAGCCGGCCGTGGCGGCCGCCCGGGCGGCACTGGCCGGACCGGCCCGAGGTGGTCGCCGGGCTCGACGAGCAGGCCGGCGGTAGCTGGCTCGGGATCAATGACCATGGCGTGGTCGCCACGGTCCTGAACCGGGTCGGCACCCTTGGCCCGGAGACCGGCAAACGCTCGCGCGGCGAGCTGGTGCTGGAAGCTCTCGACCATGCCGACGCGGCGGCGGCGGCGGCGGCGCTCGCCGACCTCGAGCCGGCGGCCTACCGGCCGTTCAACCTGGTCGTCGCCGACAACCGGGACGCCTATTGGCTGCGTCACGCCGGCGCCCTGCCGAGCTTCGCCTTCCGCGCCCGCGACGGCAGCCTGCGCGCGGTCGAGCCGATCCGCTTGCCGGGCGCGGCGCTGCCCGAGAGGGATCGATCGGGCGCCATCGAGTGCCACCCGATCCCGGCTGGCCTGTCGATGCTGACCGCGCGCGAGCTCAATGATCCGGCCTCGGTGCGCATCGCGCACTACCTCGATCGCTGGCGCGCGGCACCACCGCCCGATCCCGACGCCGACGACTGGTCTGCCTGGACCCTGCTGCTCGCCGACCTCTCGGGGCCGGACGACGACCCTCGCAACGCCATGGCGATCGTCACCGAGGGCGACTACGGCACCGTCTGCAGCAGCCTCGTGGCGCTCTCGGCGACCGGCCGACCGATCGTGAAGTTCGCGGCCGGCGTGCCGGGCGAGGCCGCGTTCGAACCGGTCGCTGCCTGACCGCGGCCGCGCCGCCGGCGCGCGGCGGCGGCTCAGGCGAACTGGGCGGCGAGGCCCGCGAGGCCGATCACGATCAGATAGATGGCCACGATATAGTTCAACAGCCGCGGGAAGATCAGGATCAGGACGCCGGCGATCAGCGCGACCAGCGGCTGGACAATGACGATCTGCATGGCGAGCTCCCTTGCGTGTCCGCCCTCGGCCCGCTGGATGCAGCCGCTCACGTGCGGATCCGCGGGGCGGGGCGGGGCGCAGGCGGGCCGCAGGGGTCATGCGGGATTTTACGCGGTGATCAAGGACAAGACCACGACCATGGTTCCGATGGCGGACCCTGGGATCAAGTCACGAGCATCAGCACGACACCCAGCGCGCTCATGCCGAGGGCGGCCGCGGCCAGCGCGGTCAGCGCCTGGATGGCAAATTCCCTGGCTTCCAGACGGCCGGTCGCCGTGTCGATCTGGCCCTCGAGCCAGGCGCGCAGCCCGACCTCGGTCGCCGGTTCCTGGTCGCGGGTGAGGAGCTTGTACAGCAGCCACGGCACGCCCAGGAAAATCACGACCAAGAATCCGACTACAACAGCAACAAACGAAGCGTCCGGCGAATCCGTAAACGCCAGCCATCCAGCCAGGCCGAGCCAGATCGGCATCAAGCTGAGCAGCAGGAAGAAGCGCGGACACGGGTCCGGCCAGACGGTGCGATTGGTGCTTCGAGGCCTCTCGTGCATGGATCGAGCCCTCCGGACGAGAGAGACTTGGGCAGAAGCGATTTCCGGATAAGGCTCGATTTGGAAGCGAAGCGCTCGCCGGCAACCGGTCGGCGCGCGGCATGCTGACGCGGCCGGGCCGAGCGATCTGGATCGGACGGGCTAAGTTTGTGCTCAGGCCCGCCAGCGGGCGGCGGCCTGATCGTCGACGGCGCGGGCCTCGACCCAGTGGCTGTCCGCGGGGCCCTCCTCGAGCTTCCAGAACGGCGCCTGGGTCTTCAGCCAGTCGATCAGGAAGGCGCAGGCTTCGAGCGCGGCCGCGCGGTGGGCCGCTGCGGTCGCGACCAGGACGATCGGCTCGCCCGGCAGCATGCGGCCGTAGCGATGGACGATCAGGCTCGCCTGCAGCGACCAGCGCCGGTTGGCCTCGGCCTCGATTTCCCCGAGTTTTTTCTCGGTCATGCCCGGGTAGTGCTCGAGGGTCATTGCGGTGATCGGCCGCTCGCCGGCCAGATCCCGGACCAGGCCTACGAAGCTCGCGAGCCCGCCGATGTCGGTCCGCCCGCGGGTCAGGGCCGCGAGCTCGGCACCGACGTCGAAGGGCGCCTCCTGGACCCGGATCATGGTCTTCGGGTCCGAAAATTCAGCCGCCGGTGACCGGCGGGAAGAACGCGACCTCGTCGCCCGGCCGGACCGGATCGGAGGCCTCGGCATAGTCCTGATTGACCGCTGCCCGGACCACGCCCGGCGCCGCCAGGGCGGCCGCGAAGCCCGGCCGCTGGCCCGCGAGCCAGTGCATCAGCTCGCCGACCGTGGTCACCTCGGCCGGCGGCGCCACCTCCTCGCTCGCGGTCCCGGTCTTGGTCCGGAGCCAGGCGAAGTAGAGGATCCTCATGAACGTGCCCCGCTCGATCGCGACCCGACCAGCCGGGCGCGGGACCGCGGCGGGTCGGGCGTCGCCATCGTGGCTGCCGCCGGCGTGCTCGAATGACGGAGACCGACCACCAGGTAGTCGAAGCCCGTGATCAGGGTCAGGGCCGCGGCCAGCCAGAGGCCGTACAGGCCGACCTGGTCCGCGAACAGCCACCAGGGCGCGGCGGTGCCGGCCAGGAGAAAACCGATCGCGGTCATCTGGACGCCGGTCTTCCACTTGGCGAGCCGCGACACCGGCAGGCCGACCTGGACCTCGGCCAGGAACTCGCGCAGCCCCGAGACCAGGATCTCGCGGCAGAGGATCACCAGCGCCGGCAGGATTGGGGCGCGATCGAAATGCACCAGCATCAGAATCGCCGCGCCGACCAGGAGCTTGTCGGCGATCGGATCGAGCATGCGCCCGAGCGGCGACTGCATCGACCAGCTGCGCGCCAGATAGCCGTCGAAGAAGTCGGTGATCGCGGCGATGGTGAAGATCGCGCAGGTCGCCCATTTGCCGAAGTCGCCCTCGACGTAGAAGGCGGCAACCAGCGCCGGGACCGCGGCGATCCGCGATGCGGTCAAGAGGTTCGGCGGATTGGTCATCATCGGGCCGCGCCCTCAGCTTCCGTCGTGAAAGGCATCGTAGACGGCCTTGGCAACCGCCCTGTTAATTCCTGGCACCCGTTCGAGGTCGAGCAGGCCCGCGGTCTCGATCGCGCGCACCGAGCCGAAATGGCCGAGCAGCGCCTTCTTGCGCTTGCCGCCGACCCCAGGGACGCGGTCCAGCGCCGAGCGGCCGACCGCCTTGCCGCGCTTGTTGCGGTGGCTGGCGATCGCAAACCGGTGGGCCTCGTCACGCAGGCGCTGGAGAAAGTAGAGGACCGCGTCCTGCGGGTCCAGCTTGAGCGGCGGCCGGCCCTTCAGGTAGAGGGTCTCGCGGCCGGCGTCGCGGTCGGGGCCTTTGGCGATCGCGAGCACCGGCAGGCCGCTGACGCCGCTCGCGCCCAGGCTCTCGAGCGCCGCCGACAGCTGCCCCGGACCGCCGTCGATGATGACCAGATCCGGCCACTGGCCGCTCTCGCGTCCCGGGTCCTCCCGCTGCAGCCGGCCGAACCGGCGCCCCAGCACCTCGCGCATCATCCCGTAATCGTCGCCCGGCGTAAGGTCACCACTCCTGATGGTAAACTTCCGATAGGCGGATTTATTCAAACCTTCCGGACCGGCGACGATGAAGGCGCCGAGCGCATCGGTGCCCATGATGTGGCTGTTGTCGTAGACCTCGACCCGAGACGGCGGCTCCGGCAGCTCGAGGCGCTCGGCGAGGCGCTGCAGGAGCTTCGCCTGCGCGCTGCTCTCGGCGAGCTTGCGGGCAAGCGCCAGCCTGGCGTTGGTTTCCGCCTGCCCGATCAGCTGGCGGCGCTCGCCGCGCTTGGGGCAGACGAGCTCGACCCGGCGCCCGGCGCGGACCGCAAGCGCGTCTGCGAGCAGCGCCTGCGAGGCCGCCGGATGGCTCAAGAGGATCAGCTTGGGCGGCGGCCGCTCGCTGTAGAACTGGCCGAGGAACGCCTCGACCAGCTCGGCCGGCCCGGCGTCCTGGGTGTGGCTCGGATAGTAGGCGCGGTTGCCGTAGTTGCGCCCGCCCCGGTAGAAGAACACCTGCACGCAGGCTTGGCCACCGTCCTGGGCGAGCGCGATCACGTCGGCGTCGTCGACCGAGCTGACGTTGATGCCCTGACGCGAGCCGATGTGGGCGAGCGCCTTCAGCCGATCGCGAATCGCCGCGGCTTGCTCGAAGTCCAGGCGCTCGGCGGCCGCGGCCATCTCGGCCTGCAGCTGGGCCTGGATCGCGCCGCTGCGGCCGGCGAGGAACTCCCGGGTCTGCTCGACCAGGCGGGCGTAGGGCTCAGGCTCGATCCGGCCGACGCAGGGTGCGGTGCAACGCTTGATCTGGAACTGCAGGCAGGGCCGGGTGCGGTTCGAAAAAATGCTGTCCGGGCAGGAGCGGATCGGGAACGCGCGCAGCAGAGCGCCCAGCGTCTCGTTGACCGCACCCGAGGACGCGAACGGGCCGAAGTAGTCGCAGTCCTTGCGCTTGGCGCCCCGGTGCCGGCCGATCCGCGGGAACGGCTGCTCGGCGCTGATCTTGCCGACGTAGATGTAGGGAAACGACTTGTCGTCGCGCAGCACGATGTTGTAGGTCGGCCGGTGGCGCTTGATCAGGTTGCATTCGAGCAGCAGCGCCTCGACGTCGCTGGCCGTGGTCACGACCTCGAGGCCGCGGGTCAGCGCCACCATGCGCTGCAGCCGGGCGCTGAGCGCCGCGGGCTTGGTATAGGCCAGAACGCGCTTCTTGAGCGATTTCGCCTTGCCGACGTAGAGCACCTCGCCCTTGGCATCCAGCATCCGGTAGACGCCGGGCCCGTTGGGCAGGTTTCCGACGTGCTCGTGGATCAGGGCCGCACCGGTCACACCGCATACGGCCTCAGCGGGCGCGCGCCTCGAGGCGGCCGCGAAGCTGGTCTGGTCGTCGGCGGAGATCGCCCGGTCGGTGCTTTGGCTCATGACGTCCTGCTCGCCTGAATCTGGCCATCCGATCGGAAGCCGTCAATCATGCCGGCCTGTCGAAATGGGGGTGAGGGCATGGACCGACTGCTCGAAGGCTATCGCCGCTTCCGCGCCGAAGTCTGGCCGGCCGAGCAAGCCCGCTACGAGGCGCTCTCGCGCTACGGGCAGCGACCGGCGACCATGGTGATCGGCTGCTCGGATTCGCGAGTGGCCCCGAGCACCGTGTTCGGTGCGGCGCCGGGCGAGCTGTTCGAGGTGCGCAACATCGCGGGCCTGGTGCCGCCCTACCACCCGGACGCGGCCTACCATGGCACCAGCGCGGCGCTCGAGTTCGGTGTCCGGGTCCTGGGCGTCGGCCGGATCGTCGTGCTCGGCCATTCGCAGTGCGGCGGCGTCCGGGCGATGGTCGAGGGTGCGCCCGAGCAGGCGCGCGACTTCGTCGAGCCCTGGATGCGGATCGCCGAGCCGGCCCGGCGGGCCCTCGCCGGCCACGCCGACGCCGGCGACCTGCTCGAACGCGGCGAGACCGAGGTCGTGCGCCTGTCGCTCGCCAACCTCGCGACCTTCCCCTGGATCGAGGCGGCAGTCGCCGCCGGACAGCTCGTGCTGGCCGGCTTCCGGTTCGACATCGCGACCGGCGTGCTCGCCCGGATCGAAGGCGACCGCCTGGTTGCGATCACCTGAGCGCGGCGCCGGTGGCTTGTCCACGGCCGGCTGCGGCCGGATAGTACGGGCGCTGCCGGGGTTGCCGAGGGGAGCTCGACAAGGTGGAGCCGATCAAGCGCCTGCCGAACGGGACCAGGGTCCAGCCGACCTTCCCGGCCGCCGAGATGAACCGGCGTCTCGCCGCGCTCCGCGGCGTCATGGCCGAGTGGGCGATCGAGGCCGTCCTGTTCACCTCCTACCACAACATCAATTACTACAGTGATTTTCTGTACTGTGGGTTCGGGCGACCCTTCGGGCTGGTGGTGACCCCGGACGGCCAGACCTCGATCTCGGCCAACATCGACGGCGGCCAGCCCTACAGGCGGACGTTCGGCGACAACCTGGTCTACACCGACTGGCAGCGGGACAACTTCCTGCGCGCGGTGCAGGAGCTGATCCCGAACCGCGGCCGGGTCGGGATCGAGCACGACCATCTGACCCTCGAGCGCCATCGAAAGCTCCAGGACGCGCTGCCGGCGGCGGAGCTGGTCGACGTCGCGGCCGCCTGCATGCGCCAGCGCATGGTCAAGTCCGCCGAGGAGATCGCCCTGATCCGGGAGGGTGCCCGGATCGCCGACCTCGGCGGCTTTGCCTGCAAGGAAGCGATCGGGGTCGGGGTGCCCGAGCACGAGGTCGCCCTGCACGCGACGGCGACGATGGTGCGCGCGATCGCCGCCACCTTCCCGCACGCCGAGCTGATGGATACGTGGACCTGGTTCCAGTCGGGCATCAACACCGACGGCGCCCACAACCCGGTGACCGCGCGCCGGATCGAGGCGGGCGACATCCTGAGCCTCAACTGCTTTCCGATGATCGCGGGCTACTACACCGCGCTCGAGCGGACCCTGTTCTGCCGGCATGCCTCGGAGCCCCATCTGGCACTCTGGGAGATCAACTGCGCCGTCCACCGCCGCGGCCTCGAGCTGATCCGGCCGGGCGTGCGTTGCTGCGACATCGCGGCCGAGCTCAACGAGATCTACCGCGGCCATGGCCTGCTCGACTACCGGACCTTCGGCTACGGCCACTCGTTCGGCGTGCTCTGCCACTACTACGGCCGCGAGGCCGGGCTGGAGCTGCGCGAGGACGTCCTGACCGTCCTCGAGCCGGGCATGGTGGTCTCGATGGAGCCGATGATCATGATCCCGGAGGGTGAGCCCGGGGCCGGCGGCTACCGCGAGCACGACATCCTGATCGTGACCGAGACCGGGGCCGAGGACGTCACACGGTTCCCGTTCGGCCCCGAGCACAACATCATCGGCGGCTGAGCGAGGCCCCTCAGCCGCGCTCGAGCTCGAGAAACTGCCGCGGCGTGACGATCCGGATGCCCTCGTAGGCCCCGAGCGCCAGCAGGTGCCTCCGATCCCCGGTCGCCCGCGAACGCCGGCTACAGCGCCTCGCCGCGGGCGAGCTTGGGCAGGTCGCCCGCGAGGCCCATGCCGCGGCGCATCGCCAAGTGGCGGAGGGGCGCGAGCAGGCCGAGCGCGTTCAGGCCGGCCGCACGCAGCAGGCGGGCCGGGGCCAGATCGGTCGAGAACAGCCGGTTGAGCCCGTCGGTCAGCCCGACCACCAGGCGGGCATCGGCCTCGCGCCAGCGCTGGTAGCGGATCAGCACCTCGCCGCTGCCAAGGTCCTGCCCGGCGCGCGCGGCATCGATCAGCACCTCGGCGAGCGCTGCGACGTCCCGCACCCCGAGATTGAAGCCCTGGGCATGGATCGGATGGACCGCATGGGCGGCATCGCCGACCAGGGCGACCCGCGGCCCGACCAGCCGCCTCGCCCGATGGGCGCTCAACGGATAGGCCGCCGGCCGGCCGCACAGCGCGAGCGGGGCGAGCTCGTCGCCGATCCGCTCGCAGAGCGCCGCGAGCAGGTCCGCCGGAGCGCTCGCGAGCAGGCGCGCGGCGTCCGGCGCGCGCTCGATCCAGGTCACCGCGCAGACGTCGGGGCCAAGCGGCAACAGCGCCAGCGGCCCGGCCGGACGGAGATACTCGCGGACCTGGCCATCGTGCGGTCGCCGGTGCCGGATCGCGAAAGTCAGCGCGGTCTGGGGGTAGCGCCACTGCTCAATGCCCAGGCCCGCGAGCCCACGTACCGTCGAGCCGCGACCGTCGGCGCCGACCACCAGCGGGGTCGCCAGCTCGCGGCCGTCGTGGAGCGTAACCCGCAGCCGGTCGCCGCGACGCTCGATCCGCTCGACCCGTGCCGGCCCGATCAGCGTGATCGCGGGCCGCCCCTCGACCCGCCGCAGCAGCTGCTGGCGCAGGGCGCGGTTCTCGATGCCGTAGCCGAACGGGTGCCGGCCGATCTCGAGCGCATCATAGTCGATCCGGGCGCCGCTGCCCCGATCGACCACCCGCACGCCCCAGACCGGCTCGGCGAGGCCCGCGAGCGCGGGCCACAGGCCGAGCGCGTCGAACACCCGCTTGGAGCCATACATCAAGGCCAGCGCCCGGCCATCGAACGGCGCGGCGCGCACGCGCTCGAGCGGTTCGGCCTCGATCAGCGTGACCGGCAGCCCGGCGCGCTCGAGCGCGAGCGCGAGCAACAGGCCCGCGTGCCCGCCGCCCGCGATCAGCGGTCCTGCAGCGTCATCATTCAGGCGATCCGGCATCGGCGCCAAGCTCGGCGCCCGCCGGGATTTTGTCCAGTGGCGGCGCGCTCAGGCGGCCGGCAGACTGTCGCTGGGCTCGACGCTGCGCTGCTGCAGTGAGCTCTTCAGCTTCTCCAGCGCGCGGTGCTCGATCTGCCGCACCCGCTCCTTGCTGATCCCGAGATCGCGGCCGAGATCCTCGAGCGTGCGCGCCTCGTCGCGCAGGCGGCGCTCCTTGATGATCGTCTGCTCGCGGTCGGACAGCTCGGCCAGCGCCTGCGCCAGCCAGATCGAGCGGGTCCGGCTGTCACGCGCGAACATCACGGTCTCTTCCGGCGTCGGCCGCTCGTCCGCCAGGAAGTCCTGCCACTCGTCCTCGCCGGTCGGGCTGATGGTCGCATTGAGCGACTGATCGCCGCCCGAGAGCCGCATCTCCATCGCCTCGACATCGCCGATGTTGACCGAGAGCTCCTGCGCGATGAACGCCCTCCCGGCGTCGTCGAGCGGCCCGCCGGAGCCGTCGTCGATCTTGGCGCGCAGGCGGCGGAGATTGAAGAACAGGGCCTTTTGCGCCGCCGTCGTGCCGGTCCGCACGACCGACCAGTTGCGCAAGATGTAGTCCTGCATCGCCGACCGGATCCACCAGGCCGCATAGGTCGAGAAGCGCACCTCGCGCTCCGGCTCGAAGCGCGCCGCCGCCTGCATCAGCCCGGTCGCCCCCTCCTGCACGAGGTCGGCCATCGGCAGGCCATAGTTGCGAAAGCGCGAGGCCGTGCTGATCACCAGGCGCATGTAGGCCATGACCAGCTCGTGCAGGGCGACCTCGTCGCCATGCTGGCGCCAGAGCCGCGCGAGCATGAGTTCACGATCGCGCGAGAGCAGCGCGGTGCTCATCGATTCGCGGATGAACTCGCGGTCGACTCTGTAGTTAGCGGGCGTCTCAGCGAATGCCATCGTCGTGCCCTCTCCGTCCAGGGCGGCGCTGACCAGCGTGCCGCTTGGCAGGACTGGCCCCACGTTTCCTCCGTCCTACCCGGTCTACGCCTTTGAACGGGAAACGGATCGTCCGGCAGCAAGGTTCCGGCGGTCGGTGTAGATACGCAAGTTAAGAATAATTTAGGGGCAGGTAAATTAGGAAATGCTTCATTAGCGGTCGATCGGCCGCCCGACCAGAATCCGCTCGAGCAGCCGATCCAGGACCTCCGACGTCTGCCAGCGCAGGACGATCGGCAGGACTGCGACATGGGGGCGCAGATCGGCGGGCAGGCGCACGGCATCCTTGGTCGTGGTGATGCAGAGCGCATCCGCGCGCGCGGCCCGGGTCAACAATCGCTCGATCTCGCTCCGGCGATAGCGATGGTGGTCGGCGAACCGCTCGCAGCCGACGAGCTCGGCACCGGCCGCGCTCAAAGTAGCAAACAGCTTCTCGGGCCGGCCCATTCCCGCGAACGCCAACAGCCGGCGGCCGGCGACCGGCGGCGCCTCCGGAGCCGGGCAGAGCTCGGCCTCGAGCCGCGCCAGGCCGGGCGGCAGCAGGCGATCGATACCGTGGCGATCGGCGCCGATCCGGATCACCGCCGAGGCCCGGGCGAGGCCGCCCTCGACCCGCTCGCGCAGCGGGCCGGCGGGCAGCAGACGGCGGTTGCCGAAGCCGTAGCCGCCGTCGACCACGACCAACGCCAGGTCCGGGGCGAGCCGCGGATTCTGGAAGCCGTCATCCATCAGTACGCATTCAGCGCCGGCGCCCGCGGCGGCCTCGGCGCCCGCGGCCCGATCGCGCGCGACCCAGGTCGGCGCCACGGCGGCGAGCAGGAGCGCCTCGTCGCCGACCAGCGCGAAGTCGTGACGCTCAGGCTCGACCCGGAGCGGGCCGTGCGCCCGGCCGCCGTAACCGCGGGTCAGGATGTGCGGGCGATGGCCCTTGGCCTGGAGACGGCCGGCGAGCGCCAGCACGGTCGGCGTCTTGCCGGCGCCGCCCACGGTCAGATTGCCGACGCAGATCACCGGCACCGACGCGTGCCTGGCCCGGACCAGGCTCCGCCGCAGCCGGGCGGCGAGGCCGAACAGGCGCCCGAACGGCTCCAGGAGCTGTGCCGGCAGACCGTCCTCGGTCCAGAACTCAGGCGCCCGCATCGGCCGGCCCGAGATGTCGCTCGAGCAGGGGCGCGAGCGCGGCCAGGGTCGCGCCGAGCGCATCGGATTCGGCCGCGGCCGCGGCGCGGGCGCGCTCGGCCATGAGCGCGCGGGCCGCGGGCGCTTCGAGCAGCGCCGCGACCGCGCTCGCCAGATCCGCGGCATCGCTGACCTCGCGGGCGCCGCCCGCCTCGACCAGGCGCGCCGCCGGCTCGGCGAAGTTGGCCATGTGCGGCCCGAACAGCACCGGGCAGCCGAGCCGCGCCGCCTCGAGCGGGTTCTGGCCGCCGCCGGGCGCGACCAGCGACTTGCCGACCAAGGCGACCGCCGCCAGCCGGTAGAACAGGCCGAGCTCGCCGAGCGTGTCGGCAAGATAGAGGGCGCAGTCGGCGCCCGGCAGCTCTCCGGTCGCACGCCGCGCGACCGGGACGCGCTGGCTCTGCAGCCACGCCGCGAGCGTCGCGCCGCGCTCGGGATGGCGTGGTGCCAGGATCGTCAGCAGGGCCGGCAACCGGCTCGCGAGGCGGCGATGGGCGTCGAGCAGCAGCGCATCCTCGCTCGGATGGGTGCTCGCGGCGAGCCAGACCGCGCGGCCGCCGAGCCGGTCCTCGAGTTCGGCCAGAACGGCGGCCGGAGCGGGCAGAGGCGGCGCTGCCGCCTTGAGGTTGCCGAGCGCCAGGACGGGCCCTGCACCCAGCGCCTGCAGGCGGTCGCGATCCAGGGCGCTCTGCGCCAGGCAGATCTCGAAGCCGCCGAGCAGCTCGGCCGCCGCCCTGGGCAAGCGCCGCCAGCGGCGCGCCGAGCGCGCGGACATGCGGGCGTTGATCAGCGCCATCGCGACCCCCTGGCGGCGGCTCTCCAGGATCAGGTTGGGCCAGAGCTCGGATTCGACCAGCAGCAGGAGCCCGGGCCGCCAATGCTCGAGAAAACGCCGCCAGGCGTCCGGCCGGTCGACCGGCGCGAACTGGTGGCGCGCCCGCGCCGGCAGGCGCTCGGCCATCAGGCGCGCCGAGGTCACCGTGCCCGTGGTGACCAGCACCTCGAGCGACGCGCGCGCGCCCAGGAGCGCCTCGAGCAAGGGCAGCACCGCGAGCGCCTCACCGACGCTCGCCCCGTGCAGCCAGAGCAGGCCGCCAGGCGGGCGCGGCAGACCCGGCTGGCCGAGCCGCTCGGCCAGGCGGGCCGGATCCTCCTTAGCGCGCCGGGCACGGCGCTGGAGCGCGATCTCGAACAGGGGCCCGCCCAGCCGGGTCGCCAGCCGATAGAGGGCGAGCGTGCTCATGCGGCCGGCTCGGTCGGCGGCAGGCCGAGCGCGCGGTCGGCCTCGCTGGTCAGCTCGGTCAGCCGCTGCTCGAGCAGGCGCCGGCCGGCCTCCGGATCGTCGTCCCGGCCAAGCTCGAGCGGGGCGCCGAACGCCAGCACGCCGCGCGCGAACGGCAAGGCCAGCGCGAACCGGTCCCAGCTGGCGAGCAGGCGCTGGTTCGAGGCCGCGAAGGTGATCGGCACGATCGGCACGCCGGTCCGCATCGCGAGGCGTACCACGCCGGGCTTGGCGCGCATCCGCGGGCCGCGCGGGCCATCGGGCGTGAACACCGGGATCTGGCCCTGCTCGATCAGCCGCCGCGCGGCCCGGAGCACGCCGACCCCGCCCGCCTTGGTCGAGGCGAACACGGTCAGGATGCCGAAACGGGCGGTCGTGCGGGCCATCAAGCGGCCGTCCCGATGGTCCGAGCTGACGACGCAGGCCTGGACCGGCGCGCCGACCTCGAGCTCGCGGAGCAGCGCCCGCCAGGCGGCCACGATCATCAGCATACGGCCGTGCCAGAAGGCGCCGATGAACGGCCGCCGGCTGCGGATCAGGCGCGCCGTCGCAGGATCGCAGCGCAGCTCCCAGCGCCCGGTCCGGTGCACCAACCGGATGTACCCGGCAGCCAGCCAGGCGAGCGCCGCCTGGCTGGAGCGCCGATGATGCCAGCGCGGGCGTTGCCGCGGCATGGCTCAGGCCTGGCGCCGGCCGACCACCTCGACCGGCAGGGCCGCCGCCCTCTGATCGGCGAACTGCCGCTCGTACAGCTGGGCATAGCTGCCGCCGCGCGCCAGCAGCGCGTGATGGGTCCCGGTCTCGACCACCCGGCCAGTCTCGACCACGGCGATCAGATCGGCGCCGATCACGGTCGACAGGCGATGCGCGATCACGACCGTGGTGCGGCCGTGCATCAAGCGCCGCAACGCGGTCTGGACGACCCGCTCGGCCTCGCTGTCGAGCGCGGAGGTCGCCTCGTCGAGGAGCAGGATCGGAGCATCCTTGAGCATCGCCCGGGCGATGCCGAGGCGCTGGCGCTGGCCGCCCGAGAGACTGTAACCGCTCGGGCCGATCTCAGTGTCGTAGCCTTGCGGCAGGGCCGTGACGAACTCGTGGGCGGCGGCGGCCTCGGCTGCCGCCACAACCGCCTCGAGGCTGGCGTCCGGCCGGCCGTAGGCGATGTTGGCGCGCACGCTGCCGTCGAACAGATCGACGTCCTGGCTGACCAGGGCGATCGACCCGCGCAGGCTGGCGAGGGTGACCCCGCGCACGTCCTGGCGGTCGATCAGGACGGCGCCCTGGTCGACGTCATAGAAGCGAAGGACCAGGTTTAGCATCGTCGATTTGCCGGCCCCGGACGGCCCGACCAGGGCGACCGAGAGCCCGGCCGGAATCACCAGGTCGAGACCGCGCAGCGCCGGCCGGTTCGGCCGGTAGCCGAAAGCCACATCGGCGAACTGGATCTCGCCCCGATCGACCACCAGGGGTCCGGCGCCAGGCTGCTCGCGCACCGCCGGCTGGCGGTCGATCAGGGCGTAGATCCGCTCGGCCGCGGCCAGGCCGACCTGGAGCTGGGTGTGCAGATTGGCGAGCGTCTTGAGCGGGCGGTAGGTGAACAGGAGGGCTGCGATGAACGAGAAGAAGGCGCCGGGCGTGGTGTGCCCGGCCAGCACCTGCGAGCCACCGTACAGGACCACGATCGCGACCGCGCAGCCACCGACCGCCTCCATGATCGGCGAGTTGATGGCATTGACGCGCGCGGCCTTGAGGTTGAGGCCGAACAGCTCCTCGATCAAAGCACCGGTCCGCTTCGATTCGTCGGCCTCGCGGTTGTCGGCCTTGACCTGGCGCACGCCGAGGAAGGTCTGATCGAGGCGGCTGGCCAGCTTGGCCATGTGGGTCTGGGTCTGGCGGGAGACCTTGCGCATCCGCCGGCCAAGGCGCTGGATCGGCCAGATCGCCAACGGACAACCGAGCAGCGCGATGCTCGCCAGCTGCCAGTCCTGATGGATCATCAGGCCGACCAGCCCGAGCATGGTCAAGAAATCGCGCACCACCGTGGTCAGCGCCGTGGTCACCGCCAGACGCAGCTGCTGGGTATCGAAGGTCAGGCGCGAGATCACGTGGCCCGGCCCGCGCGCGACCAGATAGCCGAGGTCGGAGTGGATCAGGTGATCGAACAGGCGCTGCTGCAGATCGGCGATGACCCGCTGCCCGATCCTGGCCATCAGCACGGCCTGACCATAGCCCGAGACCGCTTTGAGGAGCGCCAGAACGATGATCGCGGCCGGCACCAGCACGAGCACGAGCCGGTCGTGGGCCAGGAACACATGGTCCAGGATCGGTTGCATGATCCATGCCTGGCCGGCGGTGGCGCCGGCATAGCAGGACATGCACAAGACCGCCCAGACCAGCCAGCGCAGCTGTGGCCGGACGTGGTCCCGCAGCAGACGGCCGGTAGGACCCGTGGTCAGGTCGTGGAACAGACTGGGCCGGCTAGGCATCAGAGCCCGTCGTCGCGCTGCCCCCGGCCGGCGAGGGACCCCCGATCGGGCGATGCCTGCAGATGGTCAGCCGCGACCGTTCGCCTGGCCATGGCCGGGACCAGAGCCAGCGCGCGGTCGGAAGCGCCAGACCGTCGCGGGCGGCAGGTTGCGCACCACGAACTTGACCAGCCTGGCCTCGACGCCGAGCTTCTTGGCCGGGATCGGCACCACCGGCGAGTAGGAGTACTGCAGCAGGCAGCCGCCCGGGCCGAGCGCCGCGAAGCTCTGCTCGATGATCGCGCGCTGAAAGTCGAGCGGCATGGTGACCATCGGGATGCCGGAGATCACGGTGCCGACCTGCTCCACGCCCTGCTGCCGCAGGATGTCGACCAGGCGGGTCGCGTCGCCGTTGATCACCCGCACCTTCGGGAAACGCTCCCGCAGGTACTCGAACAGCGGCCGGTCGAGCTCGATCATCATCAAGGCCTCGGGCGGCAGACCCGACTCCATCAGGCCCTGCGAGATCGCTCCGGTGCCGGCGCCGAGCTCGACGATCACCTGGCCCGGTCGCCAGGCGATCTCGCGGCTGACCGCGCGCGCGAGCGCCCGCGACGACGGAATGACCGCGCCCATCGACTTGGGCGAACGCAGCCACTGCCGGAAGAACAGCTCGGTTTCCTTGGTCTGGCCGTTGACCTCACTCATGCGCTATCCCCCGCGGACGTCCGACCCGTTGATTCCCGTTGCGTCATCGGACCCGCCGATCCAGCATGGGCAAGGTCAGGTCCGAGCGCCGCCACACATACTCACGCGGTTAGCGTCAAGCGGACGCAACCTGACCATGATCGCGAATGTCTCAGGGCTCGGTCGACTTCGCCAAGCCGTTCGGGATCATCAGTGGTCGGCGACCATAGCGACGCCCGCAGGTCTTGGCAATCGCCGCCAGCACGCCCCTCTCAGCGCCAGTAGTCGGCGATCCAGGCGGCCGGCCGCAGATGCCGGTGCCGCTCGGGCCAGATGCCGCGCGCCGCATCCGGTGGCTTGGGGTGACCGTGGAACACGATGATCCTGGCGCCGTCGGGGATCGCGGCCGCTCGCAGGCGCCGGAGCAGGCGACCCGGCAGACAGTCGTGCTTGAAGCTCCGGCACCAGGACGCCGGCCAGAAGGTCAGCTCCGGCACCGAGCGCGACAGGAAGGTCTGGGAGTTGGGAAAGCTGCGGACCACCTCGGCGGCCTGCGCGCGAAAGCGGGCGAAGACGTCCTGATGGGCGCCGGCCCAGTAGCGATAGACCGAGGAATTGCCGATCCCGCGGCCCGGCTGGGTCCAGTTCTCGATGATGCAGAACTCGCCTGGATAGGCGAAGAAGCAGTCGATGTTGTCGATGATCACCAGATCGAGGTCGAGGAACAGCACCGGCCCGTCCAGATCCGCGAGCTCGGGCGCGAAGCAGCTGAGCTTGCGCCAGGGCGAGCGTTCCCACTCCGGCGCCAGCTCCAGGGCCGGCAGGGGCCGGCACTCGACCTCCGGCCGGATGCCGGTGCGCTCGTCGGTCAGGCAGACGAAACGGTGCGGCACGGTCAGGTTGCGCTGCACCATGCTGTAGAGCGTGTTGACGTAGTTCGAGCCGTACCGGCGACCCCACTTCATGCAGAGGACGGTCGCCATCAGAGGACGATCGGCCTCGGCTCAGGCGGCGTCGGCGTGGCTCGCATCGAGCGCGCCCAGCGTGCGGATCGCGACCGAGAGCATGGCGAGATCGGCGCTCGGCTGGCTGTCGAGCTCGATCAGCAGGCGCTGCCAGCGGCCGAAGCCGACGACCTCGCTCTGCAGCCAGGTCGCGACCGCCTCCTGCAGGGCTTCGGGCCCCGCCTCCGCGTGCGGCCGGACCAGCTCGCTGTCGAAGGCCTGGATGGTCAGCCGGCGATGCTCGTCGACCAGGTCCTCGTACAGCCCGGCCAGAGCGACGCGCTCCCAAGGGTTGCGCGGGCTGGTGTGCTCCAGGCGATCGCGCAGCCGGTCGAGATGAAGCCGGGCATCGAGCGCGAAATAGGTGCTGCCGGCGGTCACCACGCCGGTGCCGACCACGTCGGCGACCGTGACCACCTCGCAGGCCGGGAACAGATAGGGCAGGGCCGCGAGGCGCCACGCCGCTTCCGCCTCGATCCCGCGCCCGCGATGCTCGATCACGGCCTGACCGAGGCGCTGCCGGTCGGGCGCGGCGAGCACAAGGTCGAGCTTGTCGAGCAGGCTCGCGATGCCGGCTCGGAAGCGCTCGACCGAGGCCTTGACGTCGATCGGGGCCGGCAGGTTGCGCAGGAACCATTCGGTGCCGCGGACCAGCGCGAGACGCGCCTGGCCGAACAGAGCCATCAGCTGCGGGGTGGGGATCCGGCCGACCAGCAGCTCGAGCTGGCCGAACAGCGGCACCAGGCCGAAAGTGTCGCGGGCCACGATGTCGGCGCGCGCGATCGAGGTGATCGAGCGGCCGGTCTGCTCCCCGAGCTCGCTCACGAACTCGCCGAGCCCGCGGTTGACCACGCTGTTCGCGACGATCGTGGCAATGATCTCCCGCCGCAGCCGGTGGTGGGCGATCTGCCCGCGGAAGCGCTTGCGCAGCGGGCGCGGAAAGTACTTGATCAGGTCCCGGAGGAGATAGGGATCGTCGGGCAGCTCCGAGGCCAGGAGCTCGTCGTAGAGGGCCATCTTGGCGTAGGCCAGCAGCACCGCGACCTCGGGCCGGAACAGCCCCTGCCCCGCCTGCCGGCGCCGGCCGAGGGTCTCCTCGTCGGGCAGGACCTCGAGCTCGCGATTGAGCCGGCCGCTCGCCTCGAGGCGGCGCATGAAGGCGGCCTGGCTGTCGAGGAGCTCGGCCGGCCGCGTCTCGGCGAGCGAGATCGCCTGCACCTGGAGGATGTTGTTGCGCAGGACCAGGCCCGCGACCTCGTCGGTCATCGCGGCCAGCAGCTGGTCGCGCTGCTTTGTGGTCAGGTCGCCCTGGGCAACCACCGCGCCGAGCAGGATCTTGATGTTGACCTCGTGATCGGAGCAGTCGACGCCTGCCGAGTTGTCGATGAAGTCGGTATTGATCCGGCCACCCTTCTGGGCGAAGGCGATGCGCGCGCGCTGGGTCAAGCCGAGGTTGCCGCCTTCGCCGATCACCTTGCAGCGCAGCTGCTCGGCGTCGACGCGGACCGCGTCGTTGGCCCGATCGAACGCCTCGGCGTGGCGCTCGACGGCGGCCTTGACGTAGGTGCCGATGCCGCCGTTCCAGAACAGGTCGACCGGGGCGAGCAGGATCGCCCGGATCAGCTCATGGGGCGTGAACTCCTCGGCTTCGGCGTCGAGCGCGCGCCGCGCCTGGGGCGACAGCTTGATCGATTTGGCGGTCCGCGGCCAGACGCCGCCGCCCGGGCTCAGGAGGCTGCGGTCGTAGTCGTCCCAGCTGGAGCGCGGCAGCTCGAACAGCCGCTTGCGCTCGGCGAAGCTCACCGCCGGATCGGGATCCGGATCGACGAAGACGTGGCGATGATCGAAGGCCGCGATCAGCCGGATCTGCTCCGACAGCAGCATGCCGTTGCCGAACACGTCGCCCGACATGTCGCCGATCCCGATCACCGTGAACGGCTGCTCCTGGCAGTCGTGGCCGAGCTCGAGGAAATGCCGCTTGACCGACTCCCAGGCGCCGCGCGCCGTGATCGCCATGCCCTTGTGGTCGTAGCCCGCCGAGCCGCCGGAGGCGAAGGCGTCGCCCAGCCAGTGGCCGTACTCCAGGCTGATCGCGTTGGCGAGGTCCGAGAAGGTCGCGGTCCCCTTGTCGGCCGCGACCACCAGATAGGGATCGTCGCCGTCGTAGCGGACCACCCGCGGCGGCACCACCACCTGGTCGCCGACCCGGTTGTCGGTCAGGTCCAGCATGCCGCGCATCAGGGTCTGATAGCAGGCGATCACCTCGGCCTGCAGCGCCGCGCGATCGCCGCCCTTGGGCGGGCGCTTGACCACGAAGCCGCCCTTGGCGCCGACCGGCACGATGACCCCGTTCTTGACCATCTGCGCCTTCATCAGGCCGAGCACTTCGGTCCGGAAATCCTCGCGCCGGTCCGACCAGCGGATGCCGCCGCGGGCGACCTTGCCGCCGCGCAGATGGACGCCCTCGGTCCGCGGCGCATAGACGAAGATCTCGTAGGCCGGGCGCGGCAGCGGCATGTCCGGCACCAGGGCGGGATCGATCTTGAACGACAGATAGGGCTTGAACGGCGCGCCCTCGGGCCCGGGCCGATAGAAGTTGGTGCGCAGGGTCGCCAGGATCAGGCGCATGAAGCGCCGCAGGATCCGATCCTCGTCGAGGTTGGCGACGCCGTCGAGGCCGCTGCGGAACTCGGCCTCGAGGCGGGCGAGGAGCGCCTGGCGATCGCCGCCCGCGTCGGGATCGAAGCGCGCCTCGAACAGCTCGGCCAGGCGGCGCGCCAGCTCGGGATTGCTGACCAGCGTCTGCTCCATGTACGCCTGGCTGAACGGAATCCCGATCTGCAACAGGTATTTGCAGTAGGTGCGCAGGACCGTGACCTGGCGCCAGTTGAGCCCGGCACGCAGCACCAGCTGATTGAAGCCGTCGTTCTCCGCCTCACCCCGCCAGACCCTGAGGAAGGCGTCCTGGAAGTCCGGCCCGGCCTGGTCGGGGTCGAGCTCGCCGGCCCGGATCGGCTCGACCGAGAAATTGTGCAGCCAGAAGGTCGTGCCGGCGGCCGTGGTGAAGTCGTAGGGCTGCTCCTGGCCCACCCGCAGGCCCATGTTCTCGAGCACCGGCAGGACGTCGGACAAGGCGATCGCCTGACCGGCGCGCACCAGCTTGAGACAGAGCCCGCCGGTGCCCTGCTCGAGCGGCCGGTAGAGCGACATCGCGAGCTCGAGCTCGCCCTTGGCCAGCCGGTCGATCCGATCGATGTCGGGCACCGCCGCCCGCGCCGGCACCTGCTCCTGATAGCCGACCGGGATCGCCTCGCCATAGGCGCGCGACAGCCGGTTGCCCTCCTCTTCGCCGTGAGCGTCGATCAGAGCCTCGCAGAGCACGTCGTTCCAGGAGCGTGACGCCTCGATCAGACGGGCCTCGACCTCGCCCCGATCGACGCCGATCGGGATGCCGTCCGGGGTCCGAACGATGAACTGGATGCGGGCCAGGATCGATTCCGACACCTGGGCCTGGAACTCGGCCTCGGTGCCGTTCAGCGCCTCGAGCAGGATGTCCTGGAATTTGCGCCGGATCTCGGTGTTGTAGCGCTCGCGTGGCACGTAGATCAGGCAGGAGACGAAGCGGGCGAAGGCGTCGCGGCGCAGGAACAGGCGGAGCGACTGGCGCTCGTGCAGGTGCAGGATCTCCTGCACGGTCTCGAACAGCTCGTCGTCGCTGGTCTGGAACAGCTCGTCGCGCGGATAGGTCTCGAGGATGTTGACCAGCGCCTTGCCCGAGTGGCCGGTCGGCGCCAGGCTGGCGCGCGCGACCATGCGCTCGACCTTGTGCCGGAGCAGCGGAATCTCGCGCGGGTTGCGATTGTACGCGGCCGAGGTGAACAGGCCGAGAAAGCGGTGCTCGCCCAGGACCTTGCCCTTGGCGTCGAACCGGCGCACGCCGACGTAGTCGAGATAGACCGGCCGGTGCACGGTGGAGCGGGTGCTGGCCTTGGTGATCACCAGCGGCAGCGCCTCGCGCGCCTGGTGGCGCAGCTCCGGCGGCAGGCTCGCGAAGCTGCGCGAGGTCGTGCTGCCGGTCTGCTGGCGCTTGAGCAGGCCGAGCGCCGACCCTTCGACGCGCTTGAGCTGGTCACCGGTCTTGTCGCGGATCAGGTCGTAGCAGCCGTAACCCAGGAAGGTGAAGTGGTTGTCGGCCATCCAGCGCAGGAACGCCTCGGCCTCCGCGAGGTCGGTCGCTTCGAGCACCCGGGCGCCGCGCTGCAGCTCCTCGATCGCGACCTCGACCTTGCCGAGCACCGGCCGCCAGTCTTCGACCGCGACCCGGACGTCGGCCAGGCTCGACTTCGAGATCGGCCCGGATCGCCTCGATCCGCTCGGGATCGCTCTGCCGGTCGACCTCGAAATGCATGTAGGATTCCAGGCGGGCGTCGCCGCCATCGGCCGCGGCCGCGTCCAGCACCGCCTGGAGGATGCCCGCCGAGTTGCGCTTGACCAGCAGCACCGGGTGGATGGTGATGTGGATCAGCAGGCCCAGCCGGTTGAGCGCCATGCTCACCGAATTGACCAGGAACGGCATGTCGTCGGTGACCACCTCGATCACGGTGTGGGTCGACTGCCAGCCGTGCTGCTCGATCTGCGGGTTGTAGACCCGGACCAGCGCCTGGCCGGCCTGGCGGTGCTCGCCGAGACGGAGATGGGACAGCGCCGCGCCATAGACGTCGAGCGGGTCGCGCTCGAGCAGATCGACCGGCGCGACCGCGCGGTAGTAGTGGCGGACGAACGCCTCGGCGCGCTCCGCCGGGCCATCGGTGAACTTGTCGTGCAGCCGGTCGACCACCCGCTCG
This sequence comes from uncultured Alphaproteobacteria bacterium, assembly GCA_963757395.1. Lineage (GTDB taxonomy): Bacteria > Pseudomonadota > Alphaproteobacteria > Geminicoccales > Geminicoccaceae > DATAOG01. The sequence continues at coordinate 48,783 of CAVWRK010000008.1, read as the reverse complement.
AGCAGATCCGACTTCTTGTCCTGCAACCGGGTCGCCATGGACCTCCCTCCGCCCGCGCCGCCCTGAGCTTGGCAGTTAAGCACAGAGCGGGCTGCTGATACAGGTCGATCCTCAATCAAGGGTGAATTGGTCCCGCCCCGGATCGCCCCGAAACCAGCCTGGCCCAGATTGGTGCCGGTCGTGTGCCGGCGACGGTCGCCCGGCCCGGGCTCAGCCGGCGAAGCGCTCCAGGCTCGCGCGCGCCTGCGCCCGGTGCCTGGGCTGGAGATGGCGGCCGACTGCGGCGAGCGCCGCCGCCAGCACCGAGGCGTCGTCGGTGAAGCCGAGGCCGGCGAGAAAGTCCGGCACCACGTCGATCGGCAGCACGAAGTAGGCGAGCGCGCCGCACAGCACGGCGCGGACGTAGGCAGGCGTGTCGCGATCGAGAGCGCAGTAGTAGCCCGCGAGCAGGTCCTCGGCGAACGGGATCTGCGCCAGCACGCGCCGGAACTTGGTCCAGAACTGGCGCTCGTCGGGCGGCCGGTAGGCGATCGGCAGCTGGGGTAGCGGCAGCTCGCGAGTTGTATCCATGATTGACAAATTGGGCCTCGCCCGTGGCTCTGGCAAGCCTGGCGCGCCCGTGCGCAGGGCTTGCCGCGGGCACGCGCGATCGGCTAGGCAGGGCGCGGCAGGATGAGGGGAGAGTGGGCATGCGGATCGAGGGCCAGGCAGCGATCGTCACCGGCGGCGCCTCGGGGCTCGGCCTTGCGACGGCCGAGATGCTGGCAGCTGCCGGCGCCAAGGTGGCACTCCTCGACCTCGATGTCGGGAGGCTTGCCGAAGCCGCCGGCCGGCTGGGCGGCAAGGGGATCGCCTGCGACGTCGCCGATGCGGCCAGCGCCGAGCAGGCGGTCGCGGCGGCCCGGGAGGCCCATGGCCCGGCCCGGATCCTGATCAACTGCGCCGGCATCGCGCCGCCGGCGCGGATCGTCGGCCGGAGCGGGCCGATGCCGCTCGCCGACTTCGCTCGCGTCATCCAGGTCAATCTGATCGGCAGCTTCAACCTGCTCCGCCTGGCCGCCGCCGACATGGCGGGCCTCGAGCCGGGCGAGGACGGCGAGCGCGGCGTGATCGTCAACACCGCCTCGGTCGCCGCCTTCGACGGCCAGATCGGCCAGGCCGCCTACGCCGCGTCGAAAGGGGGAATCGCGGCGCTGACCCTGCCGGCGGCGCGCGAGCTCGCCCGCTTCGGCATCCGCGTGGTCACGATCGCGCCCGGAATCTTCGAGACGCCGATGCTCAAAGGCCTGCCCGAGGCGGTCCAGCACTCGCTCGGCGCGAGCGTGCCCTTCCCCAAGCGCCTCGGCCGGCCCGAGGAATACGCGGCCCTGGTCCGCCACATCCTCGACAACGGAATGTTGAACGGCGAGGTCATCCGCCTCGACGGCGCGATCCGGATGGCGCCGCAATAGGTGCTCACGCCTTGGCGCAGGCGTTCATCGCCTTGGCGAGCTTGACGTCGCGCTCGGTGACGCCGCCCGCGTCATGGGTCGAGAGCGTGACCTGCACGGTCTTGTAGACGTTGAACCATTCGGGATGGTGGTTCATCTTCTCCGCCTGGAGGGCCACCCGGGTCATGAAGCCGAACGCCGTGTTGAAGTCCCTGAAGGTGAAGGTCCTGCCGATCGCGTCGCGGCCGGACACCTCCTGCCAGCCGTCGAGCTCGGCGATCGCCTGCTCGCGGGCGACGCCGGTGAGTTTCTCGCAGCCTGCGGTCATGATCCATCTCCCTCCCTGCTGCCTGGGATAGACGATGGGGCCGGCTTCCGGTTCCGACAAGGTCGGCGGCGTGCCGCCTTCGGCCGCCGACCTCCAGCGCCTTGGCCAGGCGGTGCTGGCGGAGCTGCCGGAGCCGTTCCGGAGCCACATCGACGGCGTCGTCGTCCGGGTCCAGGATTTCCCCGACGACGAGACGCTGCGCGAGATGGAGATCGAGAGCCCGTTCGACCTGCTCGGCCTCTATCACGGCGTGCCGGTCGGCCGCGGCTCGGGTTTCGATGCGCCGCGCGAGGACGTCGACATGATCTTCCTCTACCGCCGGCCGCTGCTCGACTACTGGTGCGAGACCGAGGCGCCGCTCGCCGACATCGTCAGGAACACGCTGATCCACGAGATCGGCCACCACTTCGGCTTCTCTGACGACGACATGGACCAGATCGAGTTCGGCGAGGATTGAGACGGCAGCCGAGGTGTTATGAGCCCTCGGCCGAGCGGACGTAGGCGGTCGACGTCATGATGCGAACCTCGCGGAACCTCCGCACCGCCAACAGGGCGCGAAGTCCGAGCGCAGCGTCGGGTGCGGCGTCAAGCTCCGCCACCATTCCCGGCGGCAACTCCTCGACCCGGTACGTCTTCGTTATGACCTTGGCCATCACCCGCCCACTCTGGCGACCCATCGCCGACCCTACCTGATACGCATGTCCGAGGCATAGCCCGACCCGCTTTCCGAGGTGTCGGCTTCATCGAGCGATCACGCGTGTCGCTGCCACCAGCACGCGCGGCGAGTAGGGTTCGGTGTAGAGCTCGGCGACCAGATGCGCCCGGTGGCGGAGCACGGCGCGCTGGTTGATCGAGCCTTTGTCGGTGACCTCGTGGGCGTCGATCGAGGGCGGCTCGGTCAGGAGCAGGGCGCGGGCGACCCGGTTGGAGCTGCCGGTGGCGCTCTGCGCGAGACGATCCAGTCCCTCTTGCAGGACGGCGCCGCAGGCGCGGGCTGAGCAGCAGATCCGGGCTCGGCCGTGGCGACATCGCCGAGCACGGCGCCGGCAGGCCTCGACGTCGGGGATCAGAAGGGCGGTGACCTCGGCCCGGTCCTGGCCCGCGATCACCGCGTCGCGCAGCAGCGGGGCGAAGCTCGGCGACCAGCTGGCGCCGGAGCGCGCCGACGTTGACCCAGGTGCCGCTCGAGAGCTTGAACTCCTCGGCGATCCGGCCGTCGAACACGAAGCCTTTTTCCGGGTGCGCGGGGTCGAGAAAACGAAGCGCGTCGCCGAGCCGGTAGAAGCCCTCGTCGTCGAAGGCCGCCGCCGTGACCTCGGGCTGGCGCCAGTAGCCGGGGGTGATGTTGGGGCCCTTCAGGCGGGCCTCGAAGCGCGCGTCCTCGAGCGGCACGAGCTTGAGCAGGATGCCGGGCGCCGGCAGGCCGACCTCGCCCGCCCGGCTCACCTCCCTGCCGGGCATGAAGACGAAGGGCGCGGTCTCGGTGGCACCGAGCCCGGTCAGCATCAGGATGCGCTCGCCGGTGGTCTCGAGCGCCAGGCGCTGCAAGGCCTCCCAGACGTGCTGGGCGAGCCCGGCGCCGGCGTAGAACATCAGGCGCAGCCGGCTGAAGAAGCGCCGGCGCAGCGCCGGCGTCCCGCTCCAGATGCGGCAGCAGGACCTCGAAGCCCTTGGGCACGTTGACGTAGAAGGTGGTCGCGATCTCCCTGAGGTTCTGGACGGTCGCGCCGATCTCGGCGGCCGTGGGCCGGCCGTCGTCGATGTAGAGCGAGCCGCCATTGTAGAGCACGAGCCCGAAATTGTGGTTGCCGCCGGCGGTGTGGTGCCAGGGCAGCCAGTCGACCATGACCGGCGGCTCGTCCGCGAGGAAGGCGAGCATGGTCCGGATCATCGCCTGATTGCTGCAGAGCATGCGCTCGGTGTTGATCACCGCCTTGGGCAGGCCGGTCGAGCCCGAGGTGAACAGGAATTTTGCCGACGGTATCGGGCCCCACCGTCGCAGCTGCCGCCTCGACCGCGCGGGTCGGCTCGGTCGCGAGCAGCTCCGCGAAGCCCGTGGCGAGACGTCCGGCCGCCGGCCCATCCCCGGTCACCACGATCTCGGTCCCGGGCGGCACCGCCGCCGCGATCGCGGCCTCGTAGGCTCGGCCGGAGGCGGCGAACACCAGGCCCGGGCGTCAGCAGCCCGATGATCGTCCGCAGCTTGCCGAAATCCTTCGAGAGCAGCGAATAGGCGGGCGAGATCGGGGCGTAGGGCACGCCCACGTGCAGCGCCGCGAGCGCCAGCAGAGCGTGCTCCAGGTCGTTGCCGGAGAGGATCGCGAGCGGGCGCTCGGCCGAGAGCTCGCGCTCGAGCAACGCCTGGCCGATCCGGCGCACGCCGCCCAGCGTCTCGGCATAGGTCAGCCGCCGCCAGGCGCCATCCGGCGCCGCGCTTGGCGAGGAACGTGCGCTCGGGCGCCTGCACCGCCCAGTGCTCCAGGCATTGGGTCAGGCGCGCGGGGTAGCTGCCGAGGGGATGCGGCGAACGGGCGCAGAGCGTCCCGTCCGGATCGCCGCTCGAGCGTCAGATCGAACGGTCCCAGGCGAACCTCGCGAAGCGGCCCAGGCATGGCGCTGGCTCCGGTCGCCGGCGGCCGGCGCGGTCAGCGCGCCGTCGTGCAGAACGTGCCTCGCCGCGCTCGAGGAGCAGGGGCACGACCAGGTCCTCCTCGTCGTCGAGGTGGCGAGCGAGCGCGCGGCCGAGCTCGGCCTGGGCGTCACGAAAGCGTGCCAGCTCGGCGCCGAACTGCGACAGCTCGACGCCGTCATGCGCCAGCACGCGGTTGGCGACCTCGACGATGCCGCCGAGTGCCGTCGTGCAGCGCTCCGATGGTCGCGCTCGAGCAACTCGAAGCCCGCGGCAAGGCGGGGCTCCACCCGCCGGAACACCGGAAAGTAATGAAGATCCTCGACCTGATGGTGCTCCTCGAGCTGCCAGAGGAACGTCTGCAGATGACGGGCGAGCCAGGGCTTGAGCTCGGCCGCGCCCGAGCGCCTCGGCGAGTGCCGCCTCGCTGCCGGTCCGGAGGATCTCGTCCAGCCGGCGGAACATCTGGTGGCGCTGCAGCCAGAAGCGCGCCAGCTCGCCGAGCTTCGGATGCGCCGCCCAGCTCGCCCGCGGATGCCGGCGCGCGAGGAACCGGAGCTCCTCGCCGAGCGCCGGCCGGCGTCCGAGGCCCGCGTCCGGCGGCTGGCCGCGCTCCGGGCTCAGCCGACGTGCTCGCCGAACAAGGCGAGCGTGCGCTCGCGCGCAAGCCGCGCGCTCTCGGCGTGGTAGGAGGCCCGCTGATCGCAGTTGAAGCCGTGGCCGGCCGGGTAGATGAACACCGGGATCTCCGGATGCGCCGCCATCATCTTGCGCACATCGGCGATCGGGATCGACTGGTCCTGAGCTCGCCGAAGTGCAGCTGCACCGGGCAGTTGGGCCGCTCCTCGGCGAGCCCGGTGACCCCGCCGCCATAGTAGCCGACCGCGGCCGCGAAGCTCTTCGAGCGGGTCGCGCACACCCAGGCGACCGTGCCGCCCCAGCAATAGCCGACCACGCCGATCTTGCCGACTCCCGGCGACCTCCTTGACCGCCGCCTCCATGTCGGCGAGCGCGTTCTCGAGCGAGACCGGCTCCCGCAGCGCCCGCCCGCGGGCGATGTCGTCGCTGGTGTAGCCAAGTTCGACATCGCGCTCGACCCGGTCGAACAGCGCCGGCGCGACTGCGAGGTAGCCTTGCTTGGCGTAGTCGTCGCAGACCGCCCTGATGTGGCTGTTGACGCCGAAGATCTCCTGCGCGACGACCACCGCGCCCCGCGCGCGCGCCGGCCGGATCGGCCCGATAGATCCCGAGCTCGTGGCCGTCCGCAGCCCTGCCTCGAACCATCTTGCCCAACGTTCTCCCTCCCCTTGCGAGTGCCGGACCGGCGTCACCGGGGATGGCGGCATCCGGCCGGCCAGCAAGCTGCCCCGCCAGCGATGCCTGGTCAACCGCAACTCGCGCCGGACGTTGTTCTACAGTAAATTCTACGTGGACCGCGTTGAGTATTGTTCCGGATGACCGTGCTCCCCCGCCACCCTCTGTCCCCACTGCGGCGAGCCCGCGATCGAGTGGGTGTGGTCCGCGGTCGGCACGCAGCGACTGAGCGAGGATGACCGCTGCGTCGCCGGCGGGGGCGCCAACGGCTTTGCCCGTGCCGCGAGCAGGCGCTGCGCCCGATCCCGGCGCGGGCCTCGCTACTCCTGACCCGGCGCGTGTTCTCCCGGCGGGCGCCGGCGCTCTGGGCGCACCGCCGGGAGACCCGCTCGGCCGGTCACCCCTTGCCGATCGGGATCCTCTTTTCCTTGGCCTTGACCTCGGGTGGCTTGGGCACGGTCACGGTCAGCACACCCTTGCCGAAGCTCGCCTTGACCCGATCCGGCTCGACCGCGAAGGGCAGGCCGATCGAGCGCGCGAACGAGCCGTAGGACCGTTCGACCAGGTGATAGTCCTTCTTCTTCTCTTCCTTCTCCTGCTTCTTTTCGCCCTTGATCGTGAGCCGGCCGTCGCTCAGCACGATCTCGAGATCCTTCTCGTCGACCCCCGGCAGCTCGGCCTCGATCTTGAGCTCGCCGTCGGTCTCGCTGACATCGATCCGCGGGGCGACGTCGATCCCCGCCGCCGCAGGTGGACCCCAGCCGAAGTCAGGCGAGAAATCCTCGAACAGGCGTTCCATGTTGCGTCGCAGCGAGCCGAATGGCTCCCAGATGTCTCGGCCCGGCAGGCCCTCACCCCGGCCCCGACCCGAGCGTCCCAGAGACGGCAGTGCCATGACTTCCCTCCTCGATCAGAAGCTGGACCAAGCTTCTGCCCCGGCGCCGCGGCGACGGCTTTGAGCTGGATCAATCGGCGTGTCGATTCCAGTCCTGCCGTCCTGCAGATTGAACCTGCCGACGACCCTGTCAGCGCACGGTCAGACAGGCGCAGTCGGCGAGATGGCCGACCTTGTGCGACACGCTGCCGAGCAGGAGGCCCGCGAGGTCACCGAGCCCGCGGCGGCCCATCACGATCATGTCGATCTGCTCCGCCTTGGCGACCTCCAGGATCGCGGTCGCGGGATCGCCCTCACGCAGAACGGTTCGGACACTCGTGGCCTGCGCCCCGGCCCGGCTGGCGGCGTCCTGCATGAGCCGCTCACCGAGAGCGACGCGAAAACGGCGCCCGGTCTCGACCGCCTGGGCGGTCAGGCGCTGGCTCATCAGCTGCGGATCGCCCCGCGCCTCCACGAAGGGCGTGGCATCGAAATCCCGGACGATCTCGGTGTGAAACTCGACCTGCGCCAAGCTGCGCTCGGCTGCGGACAGCGGCCGGTCGCAGACAGCGTGCATGGCGATCAGCTCAGCGCCGAATCGGCTCGCCAGCGCACAGGCCAGATCGAGCGCCCTCGACGCATGATCGGAGCCATCGAGAGCCACCAGAATACGCTTGACGGTCATCGCTCCCACCCGCCGCTGTCCGTGACTTTGCACCGTCCTCCTGCTGCTCAGGATAGGACCTCGAACCGGTCGACCCCTTGATCTGGGTCAATGCCTCGGCCGCCCGGAGCATGATCAGCGACTTGGCGCGCGGCCGCGCCGCCGGGACCAGGCCGCAGATCGGCATGAGCTCGAGACCCCCGATTGGGCCTCCGACCGGGTCAGGCCGCGAGGTCGAGCGCGCCCTCGGTCGCGAGGCGGGCGTCGGCGATCGCCTGGCGCAGACGCGCGATCTCGGCGGCGCCGAGCTTCATCAGCGGCGGTCGGACCACCGCCCGCTCCATCCGACCGAGCAGGACCAGCGCTTCCTTCATGCGATTGTGCATGTCGAGGAACGGCGGCGCGTAGAACGCCTGGACCAGCGGATAGATGCGCTCGTTGATCGCCTGGGCGCGCGCCAGATCCTTGGCCTGGACCGCCCGGAACAGCGCCACCTGCAGGTCGGCGATCACGCTGCCGGCGCCGGACAGCAGGCCGCCGCAGCCCATCACCAAGGAGCTCATCAGCCAGCTCGAATGGGTCGAGAGCACGGTCACCGGCCGCGTCAGGCTCTGCAGGGTGCGCACATGGCGCTCATGCAGCATGGCGTCGTTGCACCAGTCCTTGATCGCCCGGATCTGCGGCACCTCGTCGACCAGCCGCAGCAGGGTCTCGAACGGATAGCCGAGGCCGGACGCCATCGGATACTGGAACAGGATGATCGGCAGATCGCAGGCATCGGCGATCATCTTGAAATGGGCGAGCGCCATCTCCGGCCGCAGCTGCCCGCCCGGCGCCATCGGGTTGGGCGGGAACACCAGGAGGCAGGATGCACCACCGCGCTCGGCCATCCTGGCCAGTCTGGCGGCGTAGTGGCTGCCGTCGGCGTAGATGCCGTTGACCACCGGCACCCGGTCACCGACCGCGGCCATGGTCAGATCGAGCACCCGCGCCTGCTCCTCGTCGCTGCAGGAGGCAGCCTCGGAGGCATGCGCGTTGACGGTGACCCCGCTGATCCCCTCGACCGCGACCACGTCCAGGAGGTGCTTGCGGTAGCCCCGCTCGTCGACCGCGAAATCCTCGAACATCGGCAGCAGGCAGGCCGGGATCACGCCCTGGGGCTGGTCGTTTTGGAACCGTGGCATGGCGTGCTCCTCCTGGCGAACGGTCAGTGCCGCCAAATCTAAGCGGCGAGCCGGCAGCTGACAAGCGAACCGCCCCGGCTTGACCGCCCCCCGCTTGACCGCTCCCGCGCGCGCTGCCTAGGTTGCCCGATCGGCAAGCGAGGGGGGGACAGAGCGTGCTGGTCCGGATGCGGGTGGTCAGCTTCTGCCACTATCTGCAGGGGCCGGCGGCGGCGCAGTACCTCGCCGACATGGGCGCCGACGTGATCAAGGTCGAGCCCCCCGGCGGCGCCTACGAGCGCCACTGGTCGGGGGCGAACGCGTTTGTCGACGGCGTCAGCGCCTTCTATCTCGCGGCCAACCGCAACAAGCGCTCGCTCGCGGTCGACCTCAAGCACCCGGACGGCAAGGCGCTGGTGCTGCGCCTGCTCGAGGGCGCCGACGTGGTGATGGAGAACTTCCGGCCGGGCGTGATGGACCGGCTCGGCCTCGGCTACGACGAGGTCCGGGCCCTCAACCCGGACGTCATCTACGCGTCTGCGACCGGCTATGGGCCGAGCGGGCCGATGGTCGGCCGGGCCGGCCAGGACCTCCTGATCCAGGCGCTCTCCGGGTTGATCGCGGCGACCGGCAACCAGCGGCCGACCGCGATCGGCTTCGCCGCCGCCGACCAGCACGGCGCTGCGCTCCTCGCGATGGGCATCCTTGGCGCCTACGTCCGCCGCCTGCAGACCGGCAAGGGCACGCGGGTCGACGCCAGCCTGCTGAACGCCGGCCTCGACCTGCAGACCGAGCCGCTGACCCTCTACTACAGCGGCCGCGCGCGCCCGGACGCCTTCCGGCGCGACCCCAATCTCGCGACCTGGTATCACGAGGCGCCCTACGGCGTGTACCGGATCGCCGACGGCTTTCTGGCGGTGTCCCTGAACGATCCGCAGAAGCTCGCAACGGCGCTCGACAGCGAGCGGCTCGCAGCGCTGGCCGGGCTCGACCGCTACGAGGAGCGCGATCGCTATGCCGCGGCATTGGCCTCGGAGCTGGCGCCGCGCAACTACCAGGAGCTGGTGCCCGGCCTCGATGCGCAGGCGATCTGGTACGCCCGGGTCCAGAGTTACGACGAGCTGCCGGACGACCCGCAGATCCGCCACAATCAGGTTTTTCGGGAGGTGCCGGTCGGCCGGGGCACGGCGACGCTCGTCAATCATCCGCTCCGCTACGACGGCGAGGTGCCGGCGCTCAGGCGCTTGGCACTCCGGCTCGGCGAGGACACCCGCGCGGTGCTCGCCGAGCTCGGCTATGGTGCGACCGAGATCGACGACCTGATCGCGCGTCGGGTGGTCGCCGCGCCAGAGGGGGAGGCTTCAAAATGAGCGGGTTCCACGTCGCGGTCGGCGACCAGGTGCGCTTCGCCAAGACGGTCGGCGAGAGCGACGTCTACCTGTTCGCGGGCATCACCGGCGATCTCTCCTCCAATCACGTCAACGAGGCGGTCATGCAGCGCTCGGCCTACGGCCGCCGGATCGCCCACGGCGCCCTGCTGGTGGGCTTCATGTCGACCACCTCGACGCTGATGATCGAGCAGGCGGGCGGCGTGCCGGCGGACGAGACCCCGGTCTCGCTCGGCTACGACCGCATCCGTTTTCTGGGACCCGTGTTCATCGGCGACACCATCACGGTGACCTACCGGATCGCCGAGATCGACCCCGCGCGGCGCCGCTCGCGCGCCGAGATCGAGGTCGTGAACCAGGACGCCACCCTGGTCGCGGTCGCCCAGCACATCCTGAAATGGGTCCCGAACCCGGACCCTGTGCCGCCGATCGAAGAGTGAGGCCGCCGGGAGCGGGTTTCCCGCGCGGTTCCGAAACGCCGCCGCGTGATGTGGAGAAAACTGGAGCGGGTGAAGGGAATCGAACCCTCGACACGAAGCTTGGAAAGCTTGGTCGGGCCAAGGATTTCCGCGATTTTCAGCCCTTTTGTTGCAGGCGTGTTGCAGCTCCGCTGCCGACCAGCGCGAGCTCGCCGGCCGCCAGCCGGTCGTAATCCAACTCGTTCAGCTCGAACAGGTGGCCGTAGATGTTGAAGGTCATCTGAATGTCGGCATGGCCGAGGATGCCCATGATCCGCTTGGGACCGAATCCTTGCTCGATCAGCCAGGACGCGGTGAAGTGGCGGAACGCGTGCGGCCCGTACTGCGGCCGGCCGGTCGCATCGGTGATCCCGCATTCGACCTGAAGCGCGCCGAAGGCTCGCCGGTACAGCGCGGCATGGTCGAGCACGTTGCCGCTCGGGCCCGGGAACACCAGGTCGAGCTCGCTAGGCGGGCAAGCCAGCTTCCACTCGCGCAAGGTGTTGAGCACCATCGGCGCCAGGGGTACGTCGCGCTCGCCGGCTGCTGCCGTATCCCGATGACCTGATGCGCGAAGTCGCCGAAGAAAGAGCCGCGACCGCTCAGAACATGGTGAGGGCTTTGCGGGGAGAAGTGGCCCGGCTCAAGGAGGAGCTCGCGATCCCTCGCGCGGGGGCACCTCGGAAGGCCAAGCCCGGGGATCGCCGGCAGCGCCAACTCCGGCAAGAGGAGAGGCTTGAAGCCGAGAAAGTCGAGCTTGCTCGGCAGCGGGTTCGAGCCTTTGAGCAAAGGCTGGCCGAACTATTTGAGCGGAAATAACTTATTTCCGAGTTACATGCCTGCAATTATGTGCATCGTAAGTAGCCGTCCAAGCTGTGGAGGGCGGCAATTGTTACTAGAGCACTCACCGACACGCCAGCGCGGCAATGCCCGCCAGCGCGATCGGCACGTTGCACCCGCCGATTTGGCCGACCGGTTCTTGAGCCGGCGAGAAGCCGGCGATTATCTTGGGCTGACCGCGAGCCAGTTGGCTCATGACGTGGTCCACGGCCGGCTCGGCATCCCATTCCATAAATTTGGCCGGTGGGCGCGCTACCGGCGGTCAGAGCTCGACGCATGGGCCGAGGCGCACCGCGCCGGCGGGCGCGCGGCATGAGCGCGAAGCCCAAGACGTGCCAACGCCCGGGCGGCGAACCCGGGCGGCGGCGGATTGCGATTTTGAAAAACGCGGGAACGAGTTGCGATGATAGATCGCCGCGCCGCCGCTGACAAGGCCCCCCGCCTGCTAGGTGACGTATAGGAGTTTGTGTCAGAGGCGGGAGGGGGTACTCCCCGCGGAGTTGATGAGACCCGCAAGATGGAGCACCCCCAATGCCGCAAGCTGCGACGATCAAGAGCTTACCAGCAGCGTTTCGCATGATGAAGGCCATGCAGGCGGAGGACGTCGAATGGGGCGAGGACTACCGCGGCGCCGCCCGCCAGGCGCTGGCCCAGCTGCTCGAGGGCCGCATGGCCGAGACCCTCGACCGGCATCTCGAGCGGATCGCCGAACGCGGCCAGGCCGACCGGCGCAATGGTTGTTACCGGCGCGGGCTGCTGACCGAGCTCGGCCGGATCGAGCTGGCCGTGCCACGCACCCGGACCTTCAGCGCGCTTCGGGTGGTCCACGCCTACGCCCGCCGGGTGCGCGACGTCGACCGGATGATCCTCGCCTGCTTCGTGCTCGGCCTGTCGACGCGCAAGGTCGCCAGGGCGCTGTTGCCGATCCTCGGGCAACCGGTCAGCCCCTCGCCTGTCTCCCAGGGGCGACCTCCGGTGGTCGCCCCGGAGCGGCGAGCGGTCAGCCAGGTCGCCAGACAGCTCGACGCGGCGGTCGTGGCCTTCCACCAGCGGCCGCTGCAGGACCAGTACCGGGTCCTGGTGCTGGATGGCGTGGTCCTCAAGCGCAAGACGGGCGCCGGCGCCCTTGCCAGGCCCGTGCTGGTGGCCCTCGGCCTGCGCCCCGACGGCAAGAAGGAGATCATCGACTTCCGCCTCGCGACCGCCGAGAGCGCGGCCCAATGGGAGCAGTTCCTGGGCGATCTGATCCGCCGCGGGCTGACCGGCGAGCGCCTCGAGATGCTGTGCGTCGACGGCGGTTCGGGTCTGCTCGCCGCCCTCCCGACCGCCTTTCCCGACCTCCCCGTGCAAAGATGTTGGGCGCATAAGATCCGCAACGTCTTGAACAAGGTTCGAAAGCCCGACCAGGCCGCCATCAAGACCGACCTGCATCGGATCATGAACGCCAGCATGCTGCCAACGGCCTGGTCCGCCGCCCGCAAGTTTGCCGATCGCTGGCAAGACCTCTACCCGAGGGCGGTCGCCTGCCTGCGCGCCGACCTCGACGACCTGCTCACCTGCTGGCGCTACCCCACCCTGGCCGAACGCAAGGCGGTCCGCACCACCAACGCGATCGAGCGCCGCTTCCGCGAGGTCCGCCGCCGCACCCGCCCGATGGGCACCTTCCAGGACAAGACCTCCATGGACCGCATCCTGTTCGCTGTCTTCACCCACGAAAACCTCAACCAGGGAATCGCCACCCCCTTCCCCCTGACACACAACTCTTGACGTTACCCGCCTGCTACGTCGGCAGTTGCGGTTGCCCCGCCCGCCGGGGCCCGCCGCACCGCCGCAGGTCGGCGAAAGCGCGGCGGCACCGCCCGAGGAGCGGCCGTGAGCACGTTCACCCGGGCTCCGTTCGCCGAGGTCGCGCCGCACCTCGAGGCGACCGGCTATCAGCCGGTGCCCATTAAGCCAGGTCACAAGGCGCCGATGCTCGATAACTGGCTGGCCGGCCACCCGGTCGAGCACTGGCTGCCGCACCGCCACCCATCCGGGCGCGTCACGGACTGCTCGCGCTGGGGTACTGGCGTCCTGGCCGCCACCTGCCCCGCGATCGACATCGACATCCGCGATCGGGCGTGCGACCGGGCGCTGGTCGAGCTGGCCGACGACATGGTCGGCGGCGCGCCGTTCAGGGTCGGCAACGCGCCCAAGGTGCTGCTGCCATTCTCGACGCCTGAGCCGTTCGCCAAGACCGTAACCCGGTGGTTCGCCCTCCCCGGCGAGGACTGGCGCGCACCGGGTTACGAGGCTCACCGCGTCGAGATCCTGGGCGAACGGCAGCAGTTCGTCGCCTATGCCGTCCACCCCGGCACCGGCCGGCCCTACCGCTGGGGCCGTGGCGAGCCGATGTGCGCCCACCTGGTCGACCTGCCCGAGATCACCGAGGAGCTCGCGGCCGAGTACGCGGTCGCCGCCGAGGAAATCCTGGTCGATGTGATGGTGGCGCCGCCGAGCGGCGGCCGGCCTGCCGAGATGTGTGTGCGCCGCCGGTCGGAGTTTTCTTTCGCATTTTTGCGTGCGCGTCTGCGCAAAAACAAAGCCAGCGGTTCCGCGGCCTTCAGCCCCAAAATTGGGTTATTTCGCTTCTTCGCCCTGGAGTGGACCCCAAAAGTGAGACACGGGTAATGAGGGACAGTTCTCGGAGGGGAACAGATGTCCGAGGTCATTGCCCGTAGGGTCAGCCGTGAGTTCAAGCTCGATGTGGTGCGGCGCCTGGAGGCTGGCGCCAACGTCAGCGTGCTGTCGGGTGAGCTGGGGATCCGGCGGCAGCTTTTGAGCCAGTGGCGCGACGCGTTCCGGCGGGGCGGACCGGCGGCGTTGCGCGCGGTCGGTCGACCGCGCAAGGCATCGTTGGCGTGGGGTCCGCCGCCCACGGCGCGCACGGCTGCGGACCCGCTGGCGAGCGCTGGCGAGCGCATCGCCACGCTCGAGCGCAAGGTCGGGCAGCAGCAGCTCGAGCTCGATTTTTTCAAGCACGCCTTGCGGCAGGTCGAGGCGTCACGCCGGCCGAGCGACGGGCCTGGCGGGACGGCGTCTACGCCCTCATCCAGGCGATGACGCGACCGCAGGGCGGGCTCCCGGAAGCGGGGCTTCCGGTCGAGCGCCAGCCGGAAGCGGGGCTTCCGGTCGAGCGGATGTGCGCGCTCGCCGGCGTCAGCCGGGCGGGCTATTACCGGTCCTGGCGGGCTTCGGCGCCGCGTCGGGAAGAGACCGCGGTGCGCGATGCCGTGCAACGCCTGGCGCTGGCGCACCGGCACTACGGCCACCGGCGGATCGGCGCGCTGCTGCGGCGCGCGGGCTGGTGCGTCAACCACAAGCGCGTGCTGCGGCTGATGCGCGAGGACAATCTGCTGTGCCTGAGGCGGCGCAGCTTCGTGCCGCCGACCACGGACGCGCGCCATGGCTGGCGGATCTATCCGAACCTCGCCTGGCGCTTGCAGCCGAGCGCGCCCAACCAGCTCTGGGTCGCCGACATCACCTACGTGCGGCTCGACGAGGCGTTCGCCTACCTCGCCGTCGTGCTCGACGCGTGGAGCCGGCGCGCCGTCGGCTGGGCGCTGGCCAGTCATCTCCAGGCGAGCCTGGCGCTCGCGGCGCTCGAGGTGGCGCTGACCGGTCGCGACGTCGCGCCGGGTGGCCTCGTCCATCACTCCGACCGCGGTGTTCAGTACGCCTGCGGCGACTATATCTCACGCCTTGCGGCGGCCGGCATCCAGCCGAGCATGAGCCGGGTCGGCTGCCCCTATGACAACGCCATGGCGGAGAGCTTCATGAAGACCCTGAAGGCCGAGGAGGTCGACGGCCGCGCCTACCGCGACCTCGCCGCCGCACAGGCAGCGATCGGCACCTTCATCGAAGAGGTGTACAATCGCCAACGCTTGCATTCGGCGCTCGCCTACCGGTCGCCGATCGAGTTCGAAGCCGACCTGACGACACCAGGGCCCGCTGCGCAGCGGGCCCTGGTGTCGTCCCACACAACCTGTCCTTGATTTCTGTGTCTCACCCCGCGGGTGCAGTCCAGCCCTATAGGTCGGAAAATGACCCCGATAACCATCCTGCGCGACCTGTGCCGGCGCAGCGACTCCTCGTGGAACGTCTCGGACGTGCGTGGCCGCGTGACGCTGATCGACCTCTGGGGCGTCGCGCTCGAGGAGCGGCTCGGGCTCGACGAAGCCGCTGCCAACTCCACCATGGCCGATCTGATCGCCCGTGGCGGCGCCATCCAGGACTTCGGCCGCCGCGTCGATCCCAGGCGGAAACGACCGGCTGCGGCGAGGGCGGCATGACCGCCGAGGACCTCGACCAGCTTATAGCCGTCGGCGCCGAGCAGCTGCCACGCAAGCTCGCCCCACAAGGTGCGCGTTTCCAGCCCGCCCGGGTCCAGACCTCGCTCGGCGACAGCGCAGTGCCCAGCAGCACCGCCGGCTGCACCTTGGGCAGGCTCGTGAGCCCGACGCCCGCCATGATCTGATCCACCCCCGGCAGCGTCTTCGGGTCGCTGTGGCCGCAGACATGGTGCAGGGCGAGCATCGAGTGGGTCTTGCCGCCGCCGAAGTTGGTCTGCAGCTCGATCACCGGGTCGCCGCCCGGCTGGCCGGCCAAGCGTCGGAGCGCGCTCTCGAGCAGGCGGGTCAGGCCCTCGGTCAGATAGGTGCGGCGGAAGAACTCGACCGGATCGCCGTATTCCTTGGACGCGTCGCCCCGCGGCACCTGGGCGAGGTCGGCAGCGAACTCGGCCTCGACGTAACGGCCGCTCGCGACGTCGGGGTGGGGCGTCACGACCTCGCGCCAGGGCTTGAGCCCGGTCTGCGGCGTGCCCTCGACCTGGATCGACTGGGGCGCCGGGTCTGCTGGCGCGCCTGCTCCGCGAACATGGTCCGGAGCATCTCCTGGCGCATCTTGTCGATCTCGGCCGCCTGATCGCCGGCGGAGATCGCGCTCAAGAGACGCTGGGCGCTGTCCAGGGCGCGGTGCGTGTCATCATAGGAGAACGGCCGCTGGTGCGCCCAGCGGTTGCGGACCTCGATCAGCTCGCCGACCAGGGCCCGCTCGGCATGGCCCAGCGTCTTGGCGAAAACTTCGCGCCAGTTGTCGATCATGACCTTGAGCAGCGCCTGGCTGTCCCAGTGGATCGAGCCGTCGGCGTTGCGCTCGAACTTGCGCACCAGCTCGCCATCGACCCAGCGCCGCCAGATGGTGCTGGGCGCGCGCGTCCATCTGGCGCTCGACGAACGGGGCAAGGCCGGTCGCGAGCATGTCCATCTCGCTGCCGACGCGGTCCCGGTTGGTCACGGCCATGGCTTCAAATCGGCACACCCCCTCCGGCTCGAACGCATGGGCAGGGACCCGTCGCGATAGCCGTGAACCTGACCTTCCACTACCGCGGCCGAGCCCGCCCCTGAGAAGCGAGGACGGCAGCGGGGCTGGCATCGTCCTTGGTCAGGCTGCGGCCGAAACCTTCGAGCCCCGAGCGGGTCATGTCGATCCGCCCGTGCCACCGCAACCGTCCGTCCTCCCAGAACACCACCTCGGCGAACGTCCGATGGATGTCCATACCGATCACGCGCCGCATCCGATTGCCTCCAGGTTCTCGGCCAAGGGAGCAGTGGGCTGCACGACAACTACGGATCCGCGCTCGCAGCGCAACCGGGCGGGTCGCAGGGGCGGCCAGCTACTAACGCGAGCTCACAGCTCATCGTACGGATCGGCCTGCCCACGCTTCATGCCCCCAGCGCCCCGCAGCCCGGATGGTCGCACCATACGCGACGATCAACCGATCACCGCCGGGCGTGGGACACCGCGAGCATCATGCCGGTTACGAATGCTATCGAGCGCCTGCACGAGGAGTTCAAACGGCGGATCAAGACGCAGTGCCTGCTGCCCTGCGCCGAGACCGCCGCCATGCTGTTTTGGGCGCTCCTCGCGTCCGGTCAGATCACCATGCGCCGGGTCGACGGCTGGCCGACCCTGGAGCTCGCCCACCGACCTTGACCTCGCCGCCTGATCCAACCACCATGCCACCTTGGAGCCCACGCCGCCCAATTTCCACCAACTTCGCGACACGACCTTTTGTCCACGAGATTTTGACAATGCAGGTTGTCCGGGTCTCGATCCAGACCAATCTCCGCCACATTGAGCACGCGTCGCTCGTCTCCGGCGTGGAGATGCAGCCAAGCAAGCCGCGACACGTCAGCCGCGGATCCATCTCATCTATGACCTCACGCTCGTTGTTGAGCAAGTTCGCTGCCAGCGCCTCGAGCTTGGCCCAAGACGTCGCCGATCTCCCGGTGCAGCGATCATGGCGGCGGGTTTGGCGGATAGAACCAGGACGTCGAGCCCGTGATCGCCCCGACGTTGGCGCTCATATGCCCGAGTGGCGGCGCCACGGCCAGCGGCGCCACGACATGACCGGCCAGCCGGGCCCGGCCAGCGGCCACCAGGGCAGCGAGCAGCGGATGCTCCTCGGTCGCGCCCTCGTACATGAGCACCACGAGAACGCATAGCTCCGGAACCGTCAGACCGCCGAGCCAGGCGATTTCTGGTCGCGGGGGCGGCCGCGGCGGCAACCGGCGCTCGAGCGCGATCACGCGGCGCTCCCGGGCCGAGCTCACGGCACCTCGGCGAACAGGGGCGCGATCGCCACGCCTTCGCGCCTCGCCCGGGCGGCCGCGACCAGTGCTATCATGGTCGGATCGCCGGCCTCGAGCGCGGCGAGCGGGTCGCCGTCGAACGGCTCGAGCACGGCCTGCCCGGCGCAGATCTCGTCAAAGGTCAGCTAGCGCGGCGGAAGGTCCATTTCGGCCTGATCCGGCGACTTCGGGCGCCGGCGCGCCTCGAGCTTGGCGACACGGTCCGCCCGGGTCATCGCGGCAGCGCCGGCAGCGGCAGCGGATCGTCGCACCACCAATTAGCCGGATCGGTGCCCTCAAGCGCGTCGGTGTAGACCAGCGCCAGCTGCCGCTCTTGATGGGTCAATTGGCGGGCAGCGGCAGGCCGTTGGCGTAGCACCCGGCCGCGGTGCGACAGACTGCGGCCGGGTCGAACCGGGCTTGCGCGGCTCGGCGCTCGAGGCGGGCGATCCGGCGCTCACGAGTGAGCATAGTGGTCACGGCCATTGGTCCGC
Organism: uncultured Alphaproteobacteria bacterium; assembly: GCA_963757395.1. Lineage (GTDB taxonomy): Bacteria > Pseudomonadota > Alphaproteobacteria > Geminicoccales > Geminicoccaceae > DATAOG01. The sequence goes on along the minus strand of CAVWRK010000008.1, from coordinate 30,527 downwards.
CGCGGCCCGTCCTCGCGCTCTTCGAGGGCCTGCTCGAGGGCCCCGATCCGTCGCTCAAGTTCGCCGCCCTCGATGGCTTGGCGTATCTCTCGGAGGATGCGGCTCGCGGCCGCAGCGTCCTGCCAGCTGAGGTCACCGTTGTCGGCGCGACGGTACTGCCTGCCGAGCTCGGTGATGACGTGGCCGACATGGGTTCGCTTGCGCGCCAAGAGGCTGAGCCCCGCAAAAGGTGCGAGATCGGACCATAATCACACCTTATCGAATTCTTCAAGTATCGATAACATTTCTGACTAACGCGGCGCCTGCCCGCTATGAGACGCGGCTGCGCGGCGCCGCCCGCCTCGGGTGCGCTGCTGTCCGTTGAACAGGGGACGAGGGCTCGACGGCCGGCACGAGCACGAAGCCGCAGGCGGACGGCAGATCCAGGTCATGTGGTGGTCAGTGTAGTCGAGCCGACGCTGACCAGGGAAATCGGCTCGGGTCTCGCGGCCCACGGGTCATTGCCTCCTGTTCATCCTGTTCGGTTCGGGCCGTCGTTCGGTTTCTTATAAGAATATACGAGAAACCGAACGAACGAACGGCGGTTCGGAAAATCCGTTCGGAAAATCGAATACCGAACGCCGCGGATTGCCTGGCTTGCGACCCTCTGGCGCGACCTTCGTTCGGAAATTGTTCGGAAAATCACAGGTTACATCGTTCGGCAATTTTCTCCCGCGCAGGCGCAAAATATTCACACTCCAAAAGCTTGAATAGGCGGATTGTAAGGCGCTGTTCGGAAATTTCGCATTTAATCATTTGGTTCCCACTAGGCGGATCAGCTCACCGTCGATCTTGATCAGCTTTTGAGCGGCGAGCGCTTGACGCATCCGAAAGGTACGACCGCGGACGGCGGCCTACCTGAATCCTGCCCTGGCCATCGGCCTTGGCGTCGTTATTGAGCGCGATCGCTCGACCGAGCGCGCGCCAGACCCCGTTCGCCTCGCGGGTGGCAGGGAGCTCGCCCGCCTGACCCGCGAGCGTGAGGAAGCGCTCGGCGCGCATGGCGTTTTGCGTGAGCGTGCCGGTCTTGTCGCAGCAGATCACCGTGACCGAGCCCAGCGTCTCGACCGCCGGCAGGCGGCGGATCAGCGCGTTGAGCCCGGCCATCCGCTTGGCGCCAAGTGCGAGCCCGATGGTGACCACCGCCGGCAGGGCCTCCGGGATCGCGGCGACCGCCAGGCTGACCGCGGTCAGGAGCATCAAAAGCGGCGGCTCACCGCGCAACAACCCCGCCCCGAAGACTATGGCGCAGATCACGACAACGGCGGCGAACAGGCGCCGCCCGAAACGGGCGAGGCGCCGCTCCAGCGGCGTCGTCGGCCGCTCGTGGCCGCGCATCAGGCCAGCGATGCGGCCGAGCTTGGTCCGGGCGCCGGTGGCGACGGCGACGCAGCGCGCGCGGCCGCCGATCACGTAGGTGCCCTTGTGCACCATCGTCGCCCGGTCGGCCAATGGCGCGTCGCCCCGCACCTTGGCCTCGGCGTCCTTGGTCACGGGCATCGACTCGCCGGTCGGGGCGGCCTCATCGACGCTGAGATCGGCGGTCTCGATGACCCGCAGATCGGCCGGCACGAGATTGCCGGCCGCGAGCAGGACTATGTCCCCAGGCACCGCCTCTGCTTCGGGAATCGCTTGGCTCTGGGCCGCGCGCACCACCTGAACATGCGGTGCGCTCAGCTCCTGCAAGGGGGCAAGCGCGGGCTCGGCCCGGTATTCCTGGACGAAGCCGATGATTGCGTTGAGCGCCACGATGATGATGACCGCGATCGTATTCATGGCCTCGCCGATCAGGCCGGCGACCGCCGCCGCGACCAGCAGGACGACGATCATCAGATCGGTGAACTGGCGCACCAGCATGGCGAGGGAATGGACCCCGGCATCGCGCGCGATCCGGTTCTCGCCGTAAACGTGCCCGGCGTGCAACCTCCTAGTCCGACAAGCCGCGTACCGGATCGACGTTGAGGCGGCGCGCCACCTCCGGCGGAGCCATCGCGTGGCAGGCTTCGCGGCCGCTGTCGTCGAGGCGGCTCGATGCGTCGTCCGGTCTTCCCGTCCGGGAACGGTCGGCCGGGATCAGGGATCTTCCTTCATGGGCAGCCTGGGCAAAGGAGAGCAAGGACCCCGGCCGACCCGCCGAGTGCCCTGCAACGCATCAATCAGCAAACACCGCCTCCTGATGCAAGGCCCTCCATTCTGTTCTCGATCGGCACGCCGTCGCGCTCCCCCTTGACCCATCTTCGACAGTGGCTTTTGGTAAGTAGCTGAACGCGAATGGCAATCGGCGCGGCGACCGCGGCGTGGCACTACATGGCGAGGTTGGTCAGTTGGCGGCGAGGGCCTGAACGGTCGGCGGCAGGGCGACGCCAGCGGCGCGGACTGCGAGGCTGGCGGCGGGGCGCGGGGCGGATCGCACGAGGAAGCGCCGGCCGTCATGGACGATCTCGGTCTCGGTCAGCGAGTTGAGGTCGGCGCGGATCTCGGACCACGAGCGGTCGCCGCCGAGCGCGGCGATGCGTTGCGTCAGCTCGCTCTTGAGCACGAGCGCGAGGAATGAGCAGAACACGTGGCCGCGGATGGTCGCGTCGAGCTTGTGGAAGATCGGCCGGGTGGCGAGCAGGTGCTTGGCCGTACGGAAGGCCGCCTCCACGGTCCACAGCTGCTTGTAGCGCAGCATGGCGGCGAGCGGATCGAGGTCGGTGTTGGTGCGCAGCACGAAGACGCCGTCGAACTTGGCGTCCTCCTCCGCCTTGGTGGGGTCGATGGCGAAGTGGCCGTGGCCTTCGGTCTTGAGGAAGCGGCGGAAGCCGGTATTGCCGACCAGCGCCTTGTCGCCCCTGGCCAGCTGACGTTCGAGGTTGGCCAGGATGGCGTCCCGCCCGGCGGCGTCCGCTTCGGCCTCCTGATGGTTGCGGCACAGGATGTAGTGTCGAGCGCCCACGGTCACCGCCTTGGCCTCGTAGTCGATCTCATGGCCGCGCTTGGTGATCGTCAGCGGCACGCAGGGCGCGGGGTCGGCGAGCACGACATCGCGCACCACCTTGTCGGTGCGCTCGCGGGTGCCGAGCAGATACAGCAGCCTACGCTCCTCGAGCGCCGCCACGGTCTCGGCGCTGATCATGCCGCGGTCGGCGACCACGCAGATCCGGCCGATCGCGAAGCGCCGGCGCAGCCGGTCGATCACCGGGATCAGCGTGGTGACGTCGGCGACATTGCCGGGCCAGATCTCGGAGCACACCGGCCGCCCGTCGCCATCGATCAGGACTGCCAGGATCATCTGAGGGAGGTCCGGGCGATGGTCCTTGCTGTGCCCGTGGCGGCCGAGGGTCTGCCCGCCCGCGCCTGGCTCCCAGCACCGACCTCGGTGGTCGGCGCGGAGCGGCGCGCCTTCGAAGTAGAGGCTGGTGGTGTCCATGAACACGAGATCGAGCCGACTGAACAGATCGCGCCGGTGAGCGAACAGCCGCTCCTCGACCAGGTCCTTGGTGCAGCGCGGGGCGAACGGCGTGCGCGCGTCCTGCTCGATCTCTGGCAATTCCTCGCCGAGCCATGCCATCGCCCGGTAGAGATGATGGAGCTCCAGCGCCTCGGCGCCGGCGATCCGGTAGTCCTCGCGCCAGCGCTCGGCCGCCAGGTCGGAGCCGCCGCCCATCAGCCGGTGCAGCACGGTGAGGAAGATCGCCCGCTCCAACGCGAACCCGTGCTTACGCTCCTTGGCCACGTCCTCGATCACCGCCCGGCAGCCGGTCTCGGCCCACAAGCGCTCGAACACCAGGGCGGGCCCGATCCGCCGGACCGCCGCCGTCGCGGCGTCCTGCGCCGCGCTCAGCACCATCGCCTGGGTCGTGAACCGCGCGCCTGAGCGCACCAGCCGGTCCAACTGACCGCTCGCCGCGAGCACGTCCAGACGCCCGAGGGTGGCGATCACCCGCTGGCGGACCTGGCCCCCGACCCGATGGCTTTGCGCGATCTGGAGATAGGCCCGCCCGCCCGAGGTCTTCTTGCGGAAATACATCGCCGCTCCCACGTAGGAGCCTACAACATCTCCAGAACAATTAGATAAATCAACAACAATCTACCGTGCACGTGGCACTACACTTTTACCTCGGACCACTCCCTACCCTAGGAAAGCCGCAGCTTTCAGACCCCCTCGCCAACCCCAACTGTCGAAGATGGGCTTGACGAGCGCGCCGACGAGGTCGGCAAGGGTGACGAAGTAGACGCTGCGGCCGGCCCTGACCGCCTCGATTCCGAGCGCGACCGCAAGGTAGCTCTTGCCGGTGCCGGGCGGCCCGAGCAGATGGAGCACCTCGTGGCGGTCGATGAAGCCGAGCTGGGCAAGCGCCAGGACGCGGTTGCGGTCGAGCGACGGCTGGAAGGCGAAGTCGAAGCCGGTGAGCGTCTTGAGGGTCGAGAGCCTGGCCATCACCAGCGCGGCCTTGACGCGCTGGGTCTCGCGGATCGAGAGCTCCTCGGCGAGCAGTCCCTCGATCGCCTCGAGCGGGCTGAGCTCACCGCGCTCGAGCTGACGGACGGTGGCGTCGATCATCTCGAGCGCGCGCGGCATCCTGAGGCCGACCAGGGTCTGCTTGATGCGGTCGAGCACCGAGCTGGCAGGATCGGCGCGGGCCGTCATGACGACGGCTCGGTAGCGGCGAGCCGCAGGCGACGGCCTCGTAGAAGTCGAGCGAGCGCCGGGCGACGACCTCGCCGGCACGGCCGATCAGGATCGGTTCCTCGCCATCGGCGTGCCTGCGGGCGGTCAATGCCGGTGCCTTGCGATGACCGGGCGCGACGCGCCGCTGGTTGCGGCCTTCGAGCACGGGATGGCGGGCGATCAGCTGGCCGGCCTCGAAGATCTGGATCTCATCGGCGAGCGCATGCACCTCGAGGACACGTCGACGGGTGGTGTCGGGCACGCTGTAATAGTTGCCGCCGACGCTGAGTGTGCCCTCGTGGCCTTGGCCGCCGGAACGGGGTTGGGGCCCCGTTCCCCAACCTGGCGGCCAAGCGCCGTTCGAGCCTGAGGACGGAGCGGAACGGCACCAGCGGCAGCGGCTGGAGATGCGGCTTCTCCTCGGCGAAGGCCTCATCGACGATCCGGCCGGTGGTCGCATGCACCCGCGGGTTGGCGACCGTATCGAGCCAATCACGGAGCTGGGCGTTCAGGTCGTCAAGGTTCTGGAACGATCGGGCGAGGAAGAAGTCCTCGCGGATATAGCGGTACGGCCGTTCGACCTTGCCTTTGGTCTTGGCCCGATAGGGTCGGCAGGCCTTCGGGTGGAAGCCGTGGTGACGGGCAAAATCGACGAGCGTCCGGTTGTAGACGATGCGGCCCTCGGCGTCCTCGCCGCGGTCTTCATCCGGTCGTAGAGGATCTGGCGCGGCACCCCGTCGAGCCCAGAGACAAACACAAAGGCTTCGCGGGTCGCGAGCCGGAACACATACATCGGCACCCGACCGGGTGATCGACTACGACCACTTGGCCTCGGGCGCGCGGGCGATCTGAGCGACGATCATCGCCATTCTCCCTACTCTTCTGGCTTCCTGCGAATCCGCCAGCCCTCCCATTTCCATCGGAGCTGATCGAGGCGCCGCAGGTGGCTCGACCGGATGAGCCCATGTTGGCCAACCTTGGGAATCGAGCGATGACAGCGGGACGCGCTCGAGACCGGCGCGGGATACCAAGCGAACGTCAGCCGCGCCTCGCTTCGCCCGAGCGACCGTCACCTCGGCGCCGGCATGCACGCATTCCCGACAGTGCTCGAAGGTGCGCGAGGTCGGCACATTGACCTCCGGCGAGGATATACTGGAATAGAAAGAGAATCCGCAACGGGCGCCCGACCTGCGACGCATTGTCGCTTCGGTTGGGCTCGTCTGCGTGCGCGGCAACCGGTCCGGCAGCATTCCGAACGCGCTCATTGTCGATCGCCAAGTCCGCCGCCGACTTGGCCTCCCAACCACAAGGTCCAGCCGGGCGGGCGAACGCTCAACAGCTGGAGCTGCGCGCGGCGCGTCGCGGCCAAGGCCGAGCACCTGCCCAAGGGCTCGAACCCGAGCTTCGTCGTGACCTCACTGCCGGCGGGCGAGATCCTCGCCCGCACCCTCTACGAGGACGTCTGCTGCGCCCGCGGCGAGGTCGAGAACCGCATCAAGGAGCAGCAGCTCGACCTGTTCGCCGATCGTACGTCCGTCGCCACCATGCGCGCCAACCAGCTCAGGCTGTGGTTCGCGTCCTTCGCCCACGTCCTGATCGAGGCGTTCAGGCGGATCGGCCTCCGGTTCACCCAGTTCGCCGCCGCCAGCTGCACTAGTTAGTTAGACCTTGTCAAGCCCAACACGGCGTGCCTAGAGTACGTTTAGGCTGAAATTGCGGCCGATGAAAAATGGGGGGTCAAGCCTTGGCTGCGGATAGGCGGACCGAAGTGATTGACGGCTTTAGCGGTCGAGCTGCTCACGGACAGGCTGAGCACGCCGGAGGCTCCAAGCGGGGTCGGGTCGGGACGGGCTCAAGACTGGTCGAAATATTAGGTCAAGAGGAGCGGCGGCCCGCGGCGCCGCTCCAGCTCTACGCCAGCGCTTCGTCTCCCTGAAACACAGAGTTCTTCAGTGGATTGGACGACGTGGCAACGACTGATAAATCGAATTTCGTACACAACATGCCGCCACCGGGCGAGGTTCCGCTGGGCGACCTGCTCAAAATCCTTTGGCGTCGGCAGCGGACGATTTTTTGCGTGGTGGTGATCATGACGGCGTTGGCCGTCGTGATTGGTATGATGAGAGAGAAGACCTATACCGCTGCAGCGCTTGTCATGATCCAACCGCAGGAGAACCGGATCGTTGACCTCCAGCAGGTTGCGCAGGGGCTCTCGGCAAGCCCGCGTGACCTCGAGACCGAGATTAAGTTCATAAGCTCCCACGAGAATTTGGCGCGCGCGGTCGATCGTCTCAACCTCGAGGCCCATCCAACATTGATTTTCCCGAAGCAGGAATCCGGCGCCAGTGCATCGGCGCTCTCAGACGACCCGCCGATCGCGGGTGGGGCTGAAGCTGGGCCAAAGCCTGCCGATGGGCAGGATATCAACGCATTCCGGGAGAGCGCCATCGCGGCGCTGGCCGGTGGTCTCCAGGTCGTCCAATCCGGCGAGTTCGAACATTCTCACGATCAGCTACACGACGACGGATGCAGGCCGAGCGGCGCTGCTCGCCGACGGAATTGCGAAAGCCTACGTCGACAGCCAGCTCGACCTGAAGCGGGCGGAGACCGAACAGGCAAAGAGCTGGCTCTCCGACCAGGTCGAGAACCTCCGTCAGCGGGTGATGAATTCGGAACAGACGATCGGGCAGTTCCGGGCGGCGAACGATCTAGTGCACTGATGCAATCATAGGATTCACAAGACAGGGCGAATGTGCGATCCTGGGCCCATGGCTCAGATCGTGTGTCCCGTGGTCTCGGCTGAGGATCGTGCTCGTTTGGAGGCGATCGTCGCCGATCGTAACCGCGCCCAGAAGCATGTGGCGCGGGCTCGGATCATCCTGGCGTCGGCCGAGCGGCTGAGCGTCGCGGAGGTTGCCAAACGCGCCCGGATCGGTCGCCCGGCGGTCTGGCGCTGGCAGCGGCGGTTCGCCGAGGCCGGGGTCGACGGGCTGCTGCGGGATGCCACCCGCAAGCCGGGCAAGCCGCGCCTGGACGACGCGACGGTGCAGCGGGTGGTCGCCCTGACCTGCGCCGAGGCGCCCGGCGAGGCGACCCACTGGACCGGCCGTGCCATGGCCAGGACCGCCGGGATCTCCTTGCGCTCGGTGCAGCGGATCTGGGGCGCCCACCGGCTGCAGCCCCACCGCATCCGGACCTTCAAGCGCTCCAACGATCCCGAATTTGCCACCAAGCTCGAGGACATCGTCGGCCTGTACGTCGAGCCGCCGGCCCACAGCCTGGTGCTCTCGATCGATGAGAAAAGCCAGATCCAGGCCCTGGACCGGACCCAGCCCGGTCTGCCGATCAAGCCGGGCAAGGCCGGCACCATGACCCATCTATGCACGTCCCCCGCTGGGCAAGAGCTTTCTTGAACGATCTGGCGTCATGGTCGACTGCAGCCATCTATCCGGCCTCGTCGTGCAGCGCAAAGGCTGCGGGCCCTGATGTGATCCGCGGATCGGCACCCAATCACGACTACGGACTCTGATCCCATGCGTCATTCGGGTTCCGCCGATCCCCGGTACGACCGGTGCTGCCATCATGTCCAAGGGTCGCTCTCGCAAGCCGTTGGCGGGGAAAAATTGGTCGTGCCAGCCGTCGCTCAGGCTGCAGTGCGATACACCTGACCTCGGACAAGAACGACCCAGACGACGCGCGCCATCTTGTTGGCGAGCGCCACGGTGGCGACGTTCACGGGCCGGCGCGCCAACAGCGCCATCAACCACGGCGATCGGGTTCGCCACCAGCGCGTCAATGCCCTGGCCCCGTTGACCAGCAGGCGCCGCAGATAGCCATCGCCCGCCTTGGTGATCCCGATCAGCCGTTCCCTGCCGCCGGTCGAGCGTTGCCCAGGGACGAGGCCGAGCCACGCCGCCAAGTGGCGTCCGGAAGCGAAGGCGCGGCCATCGCCGAGCGTGGCCGTGATCGCGGTCGCGACGACCGGCCCCACCCCGGGGATCGTCATCAGGCGCTTGGCGGTCTCGTCTTGCCGGGCCTGCTCCTTGAGCTGATCGTCGAGATCGGTGATCCGGCGCTCGGTATCACGCAGCTGGTCGACCTGAAGGCACAGCACGGCCCGGGCACGGGCTGGAATGCTGCGGTCGTCCGGGTCGGCGAGCCTGAGGATCAGCTGCTGGACGTTGGTGGCCCCTCGCGGCGCAACGATGCCGAACTCGGCCATATGACCGCGGATCGTGTTGATCAGCTGGATGCGCTGGCCAACCAATGTCTCGCGGACGCGATGGAGAACCAGCAGGGCCTGCTGCTCCTCACTCTTGATCGACACGAAGCGCATCGTAGGCCGCTGCACCGCCTCGCAGATCGCCTCGGCGTCGGCCCGATCGTTCTTGCCGCGCTTGACATAGGGCTTCACGTAGCCGGGCGGCATCAGACGCACCTCATGACCAAGCTTGCTGATCTCGCGCGCCCAGTGGTGTGCGCTAGGACAGGCCTCGATGCCGACCAGGCAGGCCGGCAGGTTGGCGAAGAATTCGAGCACTTTGCCGCGGCGAAGCTGCCTGGTGATGAGGGTCTTGCCATGAGTGTCGATGCCATGCACCTGGAACACGGACTTGGCAAGGTCGAGGCCGATTGTGGTCACGTTCATGCGCCGGGTCTCCTGGTTGACGTCGCTTGCGCCAGGAGCTTACAGCTGCGGACGCAACCGGGGCGGGGGACGTGCATCCCATCACGACTATATCCGCAACGGCATCACCACCCTGTTCGCCGCGCTCAATGTCCTCGACGGCACGGTGCTCGGCCGTTGCATGCAGCGCCACCGGCACCAGGAGTTCCTGCGCTTCCTCAACGCCATCGAGGCCGCCGTGCCGGCCGGCAAGGTGATCCACGTGATCCTCGACAACTACGGCAGCCACAAACACCCCAAGGTCATGGCCTGGCTGGCACGGCATCCGCGCTGGACCTTCCACTTCACGCCGACCTCGGGCTCCTGGCTGAACGCGGTCGAGACCTTCTTCTCGGCTCTTACCCGGCGCCGCCTCAAGCGGGGCACCTTCCACTCCGTGATCGACTTGCAGGCCGCGATCCACCGCTACATCGCCGAGCACAACGCCGCGCCCAAGCCCTTCACCTGGACCAAGACCTCCCCGCAAATCCTCGCTAAGCTGAATCCTCTGAACGCGTCGGTGCACTAGGTGAGTCCGGAGGCGGCCAGCTCGATGGGCAGCAGGTGGCTGCTCTCATGACCGAGCTGATCGGGGCCCGTGCCGAACGCACCACGAAGGAGGCGGCGGTGCGTCAGGCCCGCCAGCTTCGTGACAAGGGCGACTACGAGCTGCTGGCCAATTTCCTGTCGTCGCCGATGATCATGAGCCTGCGCGCGCAGGAGCTCGACCTTGTGCGCAGCGAGGCGGAACTGTCGCGGGAATATGGCCAGCAGCATCCGCGCATCCAGCAGCTCGAGGCGGAAAAGGCAAAGGTCGCCGAGCGGACCCAACGGGAGATCGACGGCGCGATCCGCAACCTCGAGAACGAGGCCGAGGTGGCCCGCTCCCGAGAGGATGCGTTCCAGCGAAGCCTCACGGAAGCCAAGACTCAGTCAGCCCTGAGCGGTCCGGCGGTAGTCAAGCTCAGGGAGCTTGAACGTGAGGCCGACGCCAACCGCACACTCTACGAAAACTTCCTCGTCCGCCTGAAAGAAACTGAGCTGCAACAGCAGCTGATCCAGCCGGATGCGCGGGTGGTGTCGCCAGCCGAGGTGCCGCAGGCGCCGAGTTCACGATCGCCCTTGTTTTTTGCTATCATCGGTTTTACCGGGTCGCTCTTTGTCGGCTCGACCCTGGCGATGCTGTTGGACCAGATGGATGGCTCCTTACGCACGCGCCGTCAGGTGGAAGAGCTGCTCCGTGTGAGGGCGCTCGGGCTGGTCCCGGCCGTTCAAGCCACGGACCCCGACCTGAGCGGCTACCTGGGGAGCAAGCCGGGCTCTGCCTACGCCGAGGGTGTCCGCACTGTCTACACACAGCTGCGCCTGGCCAACGAGGCAGTACCGCCAAAGGTCGTCCTCGTAACCTCGGCTCTACCCGGCGAAGGCAAGACGTCGCTGGCCATCAGTCTTGCCATGTGCGCCGCCCAACTCGGGCAAAAAGTCCTCCTGATCGACCTCGACCTGCGCCAGCCGTCGGTCGGCAAGCGGCTTGGCATGCAGCCGGAAGTGGGCGTCCTGGAGCTGATCGCCGACGACGCCTGCCATTTCGAGGATGTGGTCGAGACGAACTCCGGCAGCGGCATCGACGTACTGGCGGTCGTTCAAGGTCACCGCAGCCCGGTGCCGTTCCTGGCTTCCGACCGCCTTCGGTTGCTGCTCGAGGAGGCACGTGCCCGTTACGACTGCATCATTGTCGACACCCCGCCCGTGCTTGGCGTGGCCGACGTCAAGGTGCTGGCCCGCTTCGTCGATGCGGTGCTGTTCGTGATCCGATGGCAGCACACCAAGCGCGACGCCGCCCAGACGGCGCTCAAGGAGCTGGCCGACGTCTCGGCCAAGATCGCCGGCGCGGCCCTCAACAACGTCGACATGAGGCGCCACGCCTACTACGCTTACGGCGATGCCGGCCAGTATTACTCGAAATACAAAAGCTACTACTACGACGATTGAACATCGCCATGGGCCAAGGATTTTCGCGTTCGGTAGTGATATTGTTCTACGACGCGACGATCTCGGCGTTGTGTTTTTTGTTTGCTTGCCTGCTCTACGACGCGAATGCGATCGAGCCGGTGCAGGTTGAGGACCTCAGCTATGCAATGCCGCAATTGCTCGTGACTGCCGGCACGACCTATTACCTGTGCGGCCTGCACCGGCGCGTCTGGAGCTACACGTCGATCTCCGACCTGATCGCGATTGCCAAGGCGTCGTCATGGCTGACCGTGGCGCTGATCCCGCTCGGTCTGTTCGTCGAGGCGCTGGTCCCGCTTCCGGTGCTGCCGACCCAGTGGTTCATGTCGGTGGTGATCCTGGGCGCTTCCCGTCTCGCCTACCGATCCATGAAAGTGAGCCGACTGGCCGGAACCGCCTTGCGGCCACCGGGGGCTCGGGCGGCGCCCGTGCTGATGTACGGCTGCAGCCCGATGACCTCGGTCTTCATCCATGCCGTTCAGTCGGGATCCCTCTCCGCGCTGCGCGTTGTCGGGATTATCGACGACGTCGGCGACCGGGTAGGGCGGTACATCGACCGGGTGCCCGTGCTCGGCCACGTTCGCGATCTGGACCGCATCCTCATCGACCTCGCGGCCGCGGGCACATCACCCCAGCGTGTGATCGTCCCGAGCGACCGCCTTGAGCTGAGCCCCGAGACCTACGCCGACCTCGAGGCAACGCGGGCGCGCCATGGTCTGGAGATCGAATACGTCCAGGATGCGATCGGCCTCTCGGGACTTCTGCCGGCGGCGCCCCAGCCGATCGCGGACGCGCTGCCAGGCGGCTATGAGCGCTTCCGCCGCTTCGCCGATATCGTCGGCAGCGCCGGCGCGCTGGTCATCCTGGCACCTCTGCTCGCGGTCGTGGCGCTCGTGGTCCTGGTCGACCTCGGGCCACCACTGGTGTTCCGCCAGACCCGGCCGGGCCGGGACCTGAAGCCCTTCATTCTTTTCAAGTTCAGGAGCATGCGGCTCGCCTACGACCGGTCCGGGGCACTGCTGCCCGACGCGCGGCGAACCACGCCCGTCGGGCGATTCCTTCGCCGGACCCGGCTCGACGAGCTGCCGCAGCTGGTCAACGTGCTGATCGGTGACATGTCCCTGATCGGGCCTCGACCGCTCCTGCCTCGCGATCTGCCGGAGCATCTCGGCCAACGCGCGGCCGTGCGCCCGGGGATCACCGGCTGGGCGCAGGTCAATGGCGGCCACAAGCTCACGAGCGCGCAAAAGCTGGCGCTGGATCGATGGTACGCTCAGCACGCGAGTCTCGGGCTCGATCTGCAGATCGTCTGGGGGACGTTGCGGACCATTCTGTTCGGTGAGCGGGTCCAGCTCAGGGCACTGGCTCGAGCCGCGGCGCAACGGCTGATCGAAGTCGACCATGACCCCGAAGCCGGTTCACTGCGCCCCGACTGGCCCGCGGGCAGCCGGCAGCCGCGGCTTCTGATCGTCAACCGGTACTTCCACCCCGACCACTCGGCGACCGCGCAGCTGCTGACCGATCTGGTCGAGGCGCTCGACCGGCGGGGCTGCGAGATCCGGGTCTTCACGAGCCGTCAGCTCTACGACGATCCCGACACCCTGCTGCCGCGGAGAGCAACCTTCGGCCGCGCCGATGTCCATCGGCTACCCACCAGCCGCTTCGGGCGTGCGAGCCTGCCCGGCCGCGTCCTCGACTACGTGAGCTTTTACGTCGGCGCGTTCCTCGCGCTGCTGGCCAGCGCGCGCCGGGGCGACGTCGTCCTGGTCGAGACCGACCCGCCCCTGATCTCGGTCGTCGGCTGGCTGGCCTCGCGCCTGCGCGGCGCACGGCTGGTCAACTGGTGCCAGGATCTGTTCCCGGAGACCGCGGCGGCGCTCGGACTGAGGTTCGCGCGCGGGCCGACCGGCCAGATCCTGCGCTGGCTGCGCAACCGCTCGCTTGCGGCCGCCGCCACCAACGTCGTCTTGAGCCCGACGATGGCCGACCGGCTGCAGGCCGAGGGCATCCCTGCCAAGCGGCTGACGATCATCCACAACTGGGCCGACGGCGAGCGCATCCGTCCGCTGGCCGCGCAGCACAACCCTCTGCGCGACGAATGGGATCTCGCCGGCCGCTTCGTCCTCGGCTACTCGGGCAACCTCGGCCGGGTCCACGACGCTCAGAGCCTGGTCGCCCTGATGGAGGCGCTCAAAGACGAGCCGGAGATCCTCACCCTGTTCATCGGCGCCGGCAACGGCTACCATGAGTTGCGCAACATCTTCGCCGAGCGCGGCATCGCCAACGTCCGCTTTCGGCCCTACCAGCCCCGCGCCCGCCTGGGCCACAGCCTGACCGCGCCCGACCTCCACCTGGTCAGCCTCAAGCCCGCCTGCGAGGGCCTGGTGATGCCGAGCAAGCTGTACGGCATCCTCGCCGCCGGCAGGCCGATCGCGTTCATCGGCGCCGACGACGGCGATGCCGCCCGTCTGGTCCGCGAGCATGACGTCGGTTTGGTCGCCACGCCGGCACGCATTGCCGGACTCGCTGCCGCGATCCGCGCGCTCCGCCGGCAGCCGGAGCGCCTCGCGCGGATGGGCGCCAACGCCCGGCGGGCCTACGACACCGCCTTCAGCAAGGACGCCAGCCTCGAAGCCTGGCTCACCTGCCTGCACGCGGCCGGCGCCCGCTACGCCCCGGAGCTGCGGCCGGCCCAGGCGGCGGACCCGGGCACCGACAGCGGCCTGCCATCGCGGGCGATCGCGGCCCGATGACGACGCCCGTATTCATTCTCGGCCTCAACGGCTTCCACGCCGACTCCGCCGCCTGCCTGGTGCGCGACGGCGAGGTCGTCGCCGCGGCCGAGGAGGAACGGTTTCGCCGCATCAAACACTGGGCGGGCTTCCCCACCGAGGCGATCCGCTATTGCCTCGACGAAGGCGGGATCTCGGTCCACGACCTCGACCACGTCGCGATCAACCGCGACCCGCGGGCGAACCTGCTCAAGAAGGCCGTCTTCAGCGTCGTCAACGGGCCGAGCCTCCACCTGATCCGGGCGCGCCTGCGGAACGCGGCACGGGTGCGCAACCCGGCCGGCCTCCTGGCCGCCGCCTTCGGCATCGACCCCGCCAGGCTCAAGGCGCGCTTCCACAACGTCGAGCACCATCTCGCCCATCTTGCCAGCGCCTTCTACGTCGCCCCGTTCGAGCGCGCGGCCGTGCTCTCGATCGACGGCTTCGGCGACTTCGCGAGCGCCATGTGGGGCACCGGCCGCGGCACCCGGATCGACGTCCACGGCCGCATCCATTTCCCCCACTCGCTCGGCCTCTTCTACCAGGCCGTGACCCAGTTCCTGGGCTTTCCCGACTACGGCGACGAGTACAAGGTCATGGGCCTCGCCCCCTACGGGCAGCCCTCCGAGATGGCCGCCATGCGCCGGATCGTCCAGCTCCTGCCCGACGGCGGCTACCGGCTCGACCTCGACTACTTTCGCCACCACGCCGAGGGCGTGGCCATGACCTGGGACGGCGGCGCGCCCGTGGTCGGCCGCATCTTCACCGACGCCATGTGCGAGCTGCTCGGCCCGCCGCGCGCGCCCGGCGCCGAGATCACGCCGCACCACAAGAACGTCGCCGCCTCGCTCCAGGCCATGTACGAGGAGGCCTTCTTCCACCTTCTGAACCGCCTGCACGCGACCACCGGCGAGCGGGCGCTCTGCCTTGCCGGCGGCTGCGCCATGAACTCGGTCGCGAACGGCAAGATCTTCGAGCGCACGCCGTTCACCGACCTCTACGTCCAGGCCGCGGCGGGCGATGCCGGCGGCGCGATCGGCGCCGCCTTCGCGGTCTGGCACGGCAGCCTCGGCCGGCCGCGCGGCTACGTCATGGAGCACGCCTACCTGGGGCCCGCCTTCGCCAACGGCAGCCTCGAGCCCGAGATCGACCGCCACGCGGATGCGTTCGCCGCCGCCGGCTGCACGGTCAGGCGGATCGACGATCCGGACGAGCTCTGCCGGCGGACCGCGGCCCGGATCGCCGCGGGCGAGGTCGTCGGCTGGTTCCAGGGCCGCATGGAATGGGGCCCGCGCGCGCTCGGCAACCGCTCGATCCTGTGCGACCCGCGCCGCCCCGACATGAAGGCCATCCTCAACGACAAGATCAAGCGCCGCGAATCCTTCCGCCCGTTCGCGCCCGCGATCCTGCGCGAGCGGGTCGGCGACTGGTTCGAGACCGACTACGACGTCCCCTTCATGCTCCAGGTCTACCAGATCCGCGAGGCGCAGCGCCCGCGCATCCCGGCGGTCACCCACGTCAACGGCTCGGGCCGCCTGCAGACGGTGACCCGGGCGCAGAACCCGCTGTACCATCGGCTGATCGAGAGCTTCGGGGCGGAAACCGGCGTGCCGATCGTGCTCAACACCTCGTTCAACGAGAACGAGCCGGTGGTCTGCCGGCCCGAGGAGGCGATCGACTGCTTCCTGCGCACGCGCATGGACGCGCTCGTGCTGGGCCCGCACGTGGTGGCGCGGGGCGTGACGCGATGCGGCGCGTGCTCGCCTCCGCCAAGCAGCTGATCAACCAGGGCCTGCAGCCGCTGGGGCACGTCATCGCCCACGAGCCCTGCGTTCCTTCATGGCGGCGCTTCTTCGCGACGCTCCGGGCCAACGGCCTGACGCCGCAGACCGTGTTCGACATCGGCGTCGCGCAAGGAACGCCGTGGCTGTACGACGCCTTTCCGGATGCCTTCTATTACCTGGTCGACCCCACCCGGGAGTCGCTGCCCCACATGCAGCGCTGGGCGCAGAGGCTACGCGCCGAGGTCGCAACGTCGCGCTGGGCGCCAGCGCAGGCACGGCGGTGATCGACGTCCGCGACGAGATCGGCGGCTCCACCTTCTTCCGCGAGGTCGGGCCCTATGTCAGCGTCGCCAAATATGAGGTGCCGGTCCAACGGTTCGATACCGCTGATTGGCGACTTCGCCCGGCCGGCGCTGTGCAAGATCGACGTCCAGGGCGCCGAGCTCATGGTGCTGGAAGGCATGTCCGCGCGCATGGTCGAGATCGACGCCATCGTCATCGAGACCAGCGCGCTCGCGACGATCGAGCACGGCCCCGAGGTCTTCGACGTGATGGCGAAGCTGAAGGAGCTACGGCTTCGTGCTCTACGACGTGCTCGGCCTCAACCGGCGCCCGCTCGATCGAGGCGCTTGCTCAGCTCGACCTCGCCTTCGTCCACGAGGACTCGCCGCTGCGGCAGGATCGCCGGTGGAGAGCCGTGACGTGACCAGCTTGCCTATCCTCGCCCTGGCCGATCGGGAACCGGCCATCCCGCCGCCGGACCGCACCCAGGCCGGGCCCGCAACCGATCTGATCGGCGTCCGCCGAGGAGGCGCGAGAGCGTTGCACATTCTCGCCCTGATCACTGACGGCTACGGCGCCGGCGGCGGCATCGCCCGCTACAACCACACCTTCTTGCGGGCGCTCGCCGGGCTCGATGGCGTCGCGGAGGTGCTCGTCGTCCCGCGCTTCGGCGACGCCGCCGGGACGCCGCTCCCGAGCCGCCTGCGCCAGCTGCCGCCCGCGGCGGGCAAGGCCGGCTACGTGGCCCGGGTGCTCGGGCTGGCCGCGACGCGGCCGCCCTTCGACTTCCTGTTCTGCGGCCACATCAACATGGCGGCGCTGGCCGCCGGCCTCGCCCGCTGGCTGCGCTGCCCCTGGTGGCTGCAGATCCATGGGCTCGACGCCTGGGCCCCGCCTGGCCGGCTCGTCCGCGCCGCCGTTGCCCGCGCCGATCTGGTCACCGCCGTCAGCCGCTACACCCGCGCGTGCTTCCTCGCCTGGGCCGAGTCGCCCCGGACAGGGCAGGTCCTGCCCAACGTCCTCGCCCCGCGCTTCACTCCCGGGCCGAGGCCCGCGCACCTCCTGCAGCGCTACGGTCTCGAAGGCCGCCGCGTGCTGCTCACCGTCAGCCGGATCTCGCGCGCTCGACCGCTATAAGGGCCACGACCGGGTGATCCGTGCCCTGCCCTCGCTGCGCGCCCGCTTTCCCGACCTCGCCTACGCGATCGCCGGCGACGGCGACGACCGGCCCCGCCTCGAGGCGCTGGCGCGCGCCGAGGGCGTCGGCGACCTCGTGCGCTTCGTCGGCCACGTCCCCGAGGCCAAGTTGGTCGATCACTACCGGATGGCGGACCTGTTCGTCATGCCCGAGCACCGGCGAAGGCTTCGGCATCGTGTTCCTCGAGGCGATGGCTTGTGGTGTGCCGGCGATCGGGGGCGATGCGCGACGGCAGCATCGAGCCGCTCTCCGGCTCGCCGCTCGGCCGCGCCGTGCCGCCGGAGCAGGTCGGCGAGGCGATCGCGCGGGTGCTCGAGGCGCCGGCCGCCGAAACCCGCCCCTGCGCGCTCGCCGAGCGCTTCGGCTTCGAGGGCTTCGCCGCGCGTGTTCCGGATCTCGTCGCCTCCGTTGTGCCGAGCGATCGACCAGTGCGCAACTTCGAAGCGCCGCGCCCGATATGACCATTCCGGCTCGAATAGGCACGGCCCCGCGAGTCGCGATTCTGCCGTGGGTTCGACGGCTGAGGGCGAGCGGGTTCCTGCGCGCTGTTGCCATCGTCGCTGGCGGAGCGGCAGCGGCTCAGCTCATCTCGATCGCTTTTTCTCCGATTGTCACCCGCCTTTACGGCCCGCATGCGTTCGGCGTGCTCGCGGTCTTCACCGCGATCCTGACAGTCGTGACGCCCTTGTCGAACCTGACGTATGGCATCGCCATCGTCCTGCCCGCCTCGGACGACGAAGCCCGTGCTCTGGTCAGGCTCTCGGTCCTGATCGGGCTTGCGATCAGCTTTCTTTCGGTCATCGCCTTCGCTGGCTTCCATCGCCAGATCGCCGATGGCCTTGGCTTCACGGCGGCGTCTGCTTTCCTGCTCTTGGCCCCGCCGGTGATTCTGCTGTCGGCGATCGCGCAACCGCTACGGCAATGGCTCATCCGCAAGAAGGAGTTTCGGGCGATCTCACGCATCGCCGTGATCGAGTCCACGACGGCGGGCGTGTCGAAGTCGGCGATCGGGATGATCGCCGCTACCGGACCGATGCTCCTGGTGCTCGCCACGCTTATAGGCGCGCTCCAGACCTTGCTGTTATGGCTGAGCGCCCGCATGACGTTGCTCAGTGCGAACGATCGAACTAGCGCGGTCGCTGCGGTGCCGAATTGGGTGGCGCTGAAGGAAGTCGCTTGGCGCTATCGGGATTTCCCGCTGTTCCGGGCACCGCAGGTCTGGCTGAACACGGTCTCCCGCAGCCTTCCGACGCTGATGCTGGCAGCTTTTGTCGGGCCTACTGCCGTCGGCTATTTCGCGATCGCCAACCGCGTCCTCGGACTCCCGGCTCGCTGTATCTCGGGCGCCGTCGGGACCGTTTTCCTGCCGCGTATCACCGAGGCGAGCCATCGAGCAGAAAACCTTAGACCATTGATTGTTAAGGGCACCGCTGGCCTCGCTGTCGCGGGTCTGCTGCCGTTTGGCCTCATCATCGCCTTCGGCCCCTCCCTGTTCGGTCTCGTCTTCGGCGCGCAATGGGTGGCCGCCGGTCACTATGCTCGCTGGCTGGCGATCGTGCTCTACTTTGGCTTCATTAATGTCCCCTCGGTCCAGGCGATCCCCGTGCTGGGGCTCCAGGGGCAGCTGCTCGTCTATGAGATCGTCGCCGGTTCCCTGCGCGCCGTCTCATTGGCCTTTGGTGCCCTCGTACTACGGAGCGACCTCGCGGCGATCGCCATCTTTTCGCTCGCCGGCACGATCATGTACGTCTGGCTGATCGCATGGGTCATCGTATGTAGCAAACCGCCTCTACGGTCGGAGCTCCGACCTGCATGATGAGCCATGAGTTGCACAGTCATCCACAGGTGGAACCTTCCCACTACACTCGTGTATCCTATGACTATAAAGGGCGTTTCATCAGCTATTGGCACCAGATTGACGAAATTGTTCGGAGACGGCCGGAACGGATTTTGGAAATCGGTATTGGTAACGGCTTCGTCAGTCGGTACCTGCGACAGCGCAGCTATAATCTGACCACGCTCGATCACGATCGGCGGCTCGATCCAGATGTAGCTGCATCCGTGCTCAACCTACCTTTCAGGGACGCCTACTTCGATGTCTTCGCATGCTACGAGGTGTTGGAGCACCTCCCCTACCAAGTCGTTCCCCAGGCAATTTCCGAATTGGCACGCGTCTCGAAAGCGAGCCTACTCATCTCGGTGCCCGACCTGACCCGCGCTTATTCTTTTCTCTTAACCGTGCCCAAGCTCGGTACGATCACAGGGCTTATCCATGTGTCAAGACTACGCCCACGAGCTCACCATTTCGACGGCGAGCACTATTGGGAGATTGGCAAGGCCGGGTACCCGCTCAGACGGATCAAGCGACTGTTCGCGCAGGCCGAGATGAGCCTGGTCAGGACCTTCCGACCTGTTGAAATGCCCTGGCATCGCTTCTTCATACTTGAGCGAGGCTGACCGACGATGGCCGCCCAAGTACCCGACCTCAGCGTCGTGATCCCGGCCTACCGCGCCGAGGCCTTCATCGGCCGCGCCATCCGATCGGTGCTCGATCAGCCCGACGTGAAGCCCGAGATCATCGTCGTCGTCGATGGCGTCTTCGATCGCACGCCGGAAATCGCCGCGACCTTTCCGCGGACTACGGTGCTCGTCAACGAGAACAATCGGGGCGCGCCCGCCGCCCGTAACCGCGGCTTGGCGGCGGCTTGCGCGCCTTTCGTCGAATTCCTCGACGCGGACGATTTTTTCGAAGGTCCTCTGCTGAGCGGGCTGCTCGCGGTATCGAGGCAGGAGGAGCTCGATATCGCGTTCGGCCCGGGCGTCTCCCAGTCAACCGACGGCCGGCGCGAGGAGATCAAAGCCCCAGCGTCCGCAGATCCGATGGGAATTATTCGTGAATGGCTGTCCGGTCGGTTTGTCCCAAACTGCTCCGTTCTTTGGCGCGTGAGTGTCCTGCGCAGGATCGGCGGCTGGAAAGAAGGGGTGCTGAAGAACCAGGATGGAGAGCTGGTCTGGCGCGCCCTGCTCGCCGACGCGAAGGTGGGGTATAGCCATAAGGGCGCCGGCGTTTATGTTCAGCACCACGGGCACGGCCGCATTACCGCGCGGCGCGATGCGCAAGTGCTGCTGTCAAGTCTCCGGATATTCGATTGGTTGTTTTCAGAACTGGAAAGCAACGGCAGATTGGACAAACCGATGATCAAGTCCCTCGCCGGTCATGTGTATGGTGGCATGCGTCAAAGCTTTTTTTGGGGCCACGAGGAAGTGGCTCGTGAGTGCGAGCACAGATGGCGCCGGCTGGGCGGCCACCGGCATCAAGGTACTTGGCTCCACCGCTTCGCATCGAATCTGATCGGACTGCGACGCAAGGAGAAGCTGTCAAGCCAGCTAGCTTCGCTGAAACTAGTCGTGCGGAGGATGTTTCGGCACCTCGCACCCCCTGCGTAATGAGTTTCGGTGCTGCCATGAACATAGGTATCTATGCCGAAGATCTCGGCGCCTACACTTCGAGCACTTCTTCGAGGGACATGCTGCGCGCGCTGATGACTTTGCGCAGCCGCGATCACTTTCATCTCGTCGTGCGGCGGCCGACCGATCGGCATTTGTGGTGGCGGGAGTATCTCGGGACGCTCCCGGCCGGCTGTTGGTCGGCGTTCGTCGAGCCGCGACGGCGACGCACGGTCAACCTGCTCGCGTTGGCGGGGCTTCGGGCCGCCAATGCGGTGCGAGCGACGGCCGACCTGTTCATCCGCTTGAGCCCGGGCATCCTCGGTCCACGCAGCCAGCCGCTGATCGGTCTCGTGGCGGACCTCTCGAGCATTCGTACCCCCTCCGAATGCAGCGTCCCCTGGCATGGCCGCCGGCTCGCTCGGCGTCAGCTTCCCTGGATGGCGCGGATGGCGGCTGCCATCGTCACGATCTCGGAATTCACCCGGCTCGATCTGCTGGATTGGGACCCATCCTTGAAGGATCGCGTCACGGTTGTGCACAACGGGCTCGGCGCGCCATGGCTGCGCCAGGCGGCTGCTGCCGGTCCATCGGCCATTCTTGCCGAAACCCGCTATTGGATCTGGTACGGCCAGATCACGCCGCGCAAGAACATCTCCCGGCTGCTCGCGGCCTACGCTCGCCTCGGCCGGGAGCTGGATCTCCCCCGGCTGCGTCTCGTCACGGTGCCCCCCCAGCCGATCGCCGATCAGGTCCGGCGCCTGAACCTGGCGGATCGCGTCACCTTCACCCCGCCCCTGCCGGTCGAGGAGCTGGTCTCGGCGGTCGCGGGCAGCTGCGGCCTGCTGTTCCCCTCGCTCTACGAAGGGTTCGGCATGCCGATCGCTGAAGCCATGGTCTGCGGCGTACCCGTGCTCACCTCCGATCGCACCGCCATGCCCGAGGTGGCGGGCGGGCTTGCCGAACTCTGCAACCCGGAGAATGCCGACTCGATCGCGAGTGGAATGCGGGCGCTCCTTGCGCCGGCGCAACTGCACCCGGCCGCCGCAGCCAGGCGCAAGGCCTGGGCCAGCCACTTTACCGCTGATCGCGCGGCGCGAGCCTACAGCGCCATCATCGACCGCGTCGGAAACCACGGTCATGCCCGGCTCTGATCCGCCCCCGCCCATGCCGCGCCTCTCGGTCGTCATCCCGTCGCTCGCGCGCGAAGACCGCTTGCGCACAACGCTCGGCGAGCTGGCGCGCCAGCGCTACCCGGAGTGGGAGTGCATCGTCGTGCTTCAGTCCATGCCGGACGCGGGAGCGCGCGACGCGCTGCGGCGCACACTGGGCGAACGCCTGCGCCTGTTCTTCCTCGACCAGCCGAACGCCAGCCTCGCGCGCAACATCGGCCTGATCGAGGCTCGGGGCGACATCGTCCTCTTCCTCGACGATGATGTCCTTGTGCCCGAACCGGCGTTCCTCGCGCGCCACGCCAGGCACTACGCTGACCCAGAGCTTTGTGCGGTGTTCGGCCAGGTTCGCGGCCCCGACGGCGCGGTCCGCCCGACCTGTCACCCGTGGAGCCTGCAGCCGCGCTACGGCTGGCTCTACTTTCCGCCCAACTACACCGAGCCCCGCCGGCTCCGCAATGGCACCTCAGTCAACCTTTCGGCCCGTCGCCAATGGGCGATCGCGATCGGGGGCATGGACGCTCAGTTCGAAAAGGGCGCCCATCGCGAGGAGAGCGACTTCTGCCTCAAACTCACCGATCGGCACGGGCCCCTCCTGTTCGATCCCGAGGCCTGGCTCGTCCATCTCGGCGACTCCAACGGCGGCTGCCGGTCCTGGGGCGCGAATCGGGGGCTCATGCCCCTGCATCACGTCACCGGCGAGTGGTACTTCATTGCCAAGAGCTGGCGCGAGCACCGTCTCGGCGTGTTGGAGCTGGCCCATCACCTCCTCGCGCTCGCCCGCCGTCAGATGTTCAATCCCACGAACCGATCTCGGCCAACCCAGATGTTGGCCGCGACCCGACGCTCCTTCGAGGGATGGCGGCTTGCGCGCCAGAAGCTTCGTGAAGGCAGCAGGGATCTAAGGACCGTGCTCGTGCCAGTCTACATACAGCTATAGGCACGCTTCGCATGATATGGGAAATCCTCGCACACCTCGTAGTTCTGGCATTTGCCGGGGCCGGTCTGATCAGCACGCTTCGCGGGCGCGCGGACGAGCTGCTGTTGCAAATGATCATGGCTCTGGCACTTGGCGGTTTCAACGTCTATGCGCTCGGTACAGTCTGGTTTCCCACCAAGATCGTGATGAGCTGGACCCTTCTGCTAGTGCTCTGGCGGATTTTAATGAACCGTCATACCAAGTCGCTCTCGGCGCCGTGGTTTGCCCTTTGGTTGCTTCTCACTTGTTGGGTTCTGGTAGCGGGTCTGCTTGGGTTCGTCATAGACGCGCCGCTCGCCCACGATCTCGGGAGCGGACTGCGCTCTGTCGAAATGCGGCCCATCGTCCAGACCTATACCTATCTCTCGATGCTGGCGCTGACACCGCTTGCCGTCATGGCTCTACGGACCGAGGCTGATCTTTGCCGTTTTTGGAATACCTACGCCATCACCGCGACGGCCTCTTGCGTGGCGGCTCTCGTCCAATGGCTGATGCTCCGCGCTGGGCTCCCCTTCATGCCGATCCTGCGGATGACTGGCAACGCCAGCGCGGGTGCGGCGTTCACGGACGGGAATATGGTCGTCAGCCGGCTCTATGCCTTTGCCGGCGAGCCGAAGGCACTTGCGCTTTTTCTGCTGCCGATATCGCTCGCTGCCATGTCTACGATGCTACAGCCGCAACCGGTCCGGCCCTGGTGGGGTCACCCTGTCGCTGCGACTGCATTCACCCTCGTGACGATCCTGACCTATTCCAGCGCCGCGCTGATCGGCTTGGCGCTCGGCACGCTGCTACTCCTCATCCTCATGCCGTGGCTGGGAGCGCGCCTTGAGCGAACTCTTGTGCTAGCGTTGCTGTCAGTGATGAGCGTATCGCTTCTAGCAGCTGCGTCTCAAATCTTCCATATACAGTTTCATATTGGCGATCTAATCTATTTCCGTACGGTTGATCGCCTTGAGGCTGAAATCGGCGAGCGTCCAGAAACCGCAGCATTACGATATCTGTTTGTCGATCGGCCTGAGTTGGCGCCGGTCGGCTTCGGTTTGGGCATGTTCATTTACCATATTCCCGGCCTCCTCTGGGGTGAGGGCACAGACGTCATCCAGTCCGGCTGGGTGACATCGCTTGTTGATCTCGGCATCACCGGCACGATGCTGGTCTTGATCTTCTGCGCCAGTGCCGTCGTCAGTGCGGCGCAAGCCCTCTCCACCCTGCCGGCTTCGCGCCGGGGATTCGCAGACCGCAGCCATCGCTGCTCTGATTGCGGCCGCCGCCATGAACCTGGGCTGGGGCGTCTTCATGCTCCTGACCCTGTTTGTTGGCGTCCTTCGCGCAACGACGGCACCGGACCCCGCGATGTCGAGGGAAGTGCATGATCCATATCGACAAGGCCGCACGACCATGAAGCCAGCCGGCTCGGGATCGTAGAGCGCGGGCTCACGTACGGACGTGTCCGATTAAGCCAGCCTCCGCGACCTGGGGGTCGTTAGATAGATGCAGATCTCGCAAGAGTCTCGGCTGAACCGCTCGTCGGCAGCGGCACTCGACCAATGAAAATCTCCCACATCATCGCCGGCCTCGATAATCCGGCCGCCGGGACCAGCTACAGCATCCTGAGCTTGGGTCATGCTTTGGCCCGACGCGACGTCAATTCTCGAATACATACCCTTAAAGCTGCCCCCAACTGTCGGGCGGCCGCTGAGATTGTGGAGTATGAGGCGGTCCGGCTCGTTCCGCGCCTCGGCATCTCGCCCGCAATGCGCCGCGGCCTGGCCCAGGTCGACGCGGACGTCCTGCACAACCACGGCGTCTGGATGATGCCCAACATCTATGCGGGATCGATTGCCCGCCAGCGCCGCATCCCGCTCGTCTTCTCGCCGCGCGGCATGCTGTCCGAATGGGCGATGGCCTTCTCCCGCGCGACGCAAGCAATTCGCATGGTGGTGCCTCGGGCAACGCCGCGCTGTCGCAGCGACCGCCTGCTTCCACGCCACGTCCGAGAGCGAGGCGCAGGACATCCGCCGGCTCGGCTTCCGCCAGCCGGTCGCCGTGGTTCCGAACGGCGTCGACCTCCCCGAGCTCGAGGCCGACCCGCCGCCGGACCGAAGCGATCGTCGAAGGGCTGCTGTTTCTGAGCCGCATCCACCCCAAGAAGGGCATCCCGATCCTCTTGCGCGCCTGGCGAAAGGTCGAGCGACGCCACCCCGACTGGGAGCTCGTGGTCGCCGGGCCGGACGAAATCGGGCACCTGTCGCAGGTGCGAGCACTGGCGGGCGAGCTCGGCCTGCAGCGCGTCTCGTTCCCTGGGCCGGCCTACGGCGACGCCAAGGCCGCCCTCTACCGCAGCGCCGACCTCTTTGTCCTGCCGACCCACAGCGAGAACTTCGGCATGGCGATCGCCGAGGCCCTGGCCTACGCTGTTCCGGTCATCACCACCACCGGCGCGCCCTGGGCGGGGCTGGAGGAGCACGGCTGCGGCTGGTGGATCGAGCTGTCGGAAGGAAATCTGGTCGACGCGCTGCGGTACGGCCATGGACCTGCCGCAGGAGCGGCGCGCGGAGATGGGCCGTCGCGGCCGGCTCTGGATGGAACAGTCCTTTGGCTGGGACCGGATCGCCAAGGAGATGAAGTCGGTCTACGAATGGCTGCTCGGCGGCGGGCCGCCGCCAGCCTGCATCGTGACCGACTAGCTCTGCGGTAGGGAGAGCATGACCCGACAGCCCGAAACCCGATCCTCGTCGCCGGGGGTCCCGCTGGGCCGCAAGTTCGATGAGTGGGCACAGCAGCTGAGACTCCTGATCAAGAGCCGCTCGCCATTCTCCCGGACAGATTTCTCCTGGATTTCGCGAGTGATCGCCGAGTACGACGGCTACACTAGGACATATGCCGGCAAACCGATCACGGCCTGTCGCGCGCTGGAGATCGGTTTCGGCCAACGACCGTATCGGCTGTTCGCGATGCACGCGGTCGGTGCAGACGTGATCGGCTGCGATCTCGATCAGC
Source organism: uncultured Alphaproteobacteria bacterium (assembly GCA_963757395.1). Lineage (GTDB taxonomy): Bacteria > Pseudomonadota > Alphaproteobacteria > Geminicoccales > Geminicoccaceae > DATAOG01. The sequence goes on along the minus strand of CAVWRK010000008.1, from coordinate 4,525 downwards.
CGGTTCTCGGCTGCCCGCGAGCTCATGGCTTGCCTGCGGGTCAACGGCATCGAGCGGGGCGTCAAAAGCGCAGTTCGCTACCTGCTGTTCGACCTCGTTCGAGAACCGTCGACTACGCTGCTTCCTCGCCGGGCTGAGCGGCCGGCCCTTTCTCCCTCCGGTCGACCGGCTGATCGTTGCCGACGCGGCCGACCCGGCATTCTGGCGGATACATCCGGGAGCCTACGACTTCATCTACTCCGAGGATGTTTTCGAGCATATCCCAAAAGACGATCTGCGCGAGGAACTTAGCCGGTACGACGATTACGAGTTGCTCTCGAACAAAATCGCATTCGTTCTGCGGCGGAAACCATACCAAGTCGGTTCAGGAAGTACCCGTTGACCAGGTCCTCTCGAGGTGACCACACCACGGCCGGGTTTGTCCCGGTCTCGACTATGATCTTCACGCTCGACGAGGAGATCCATCTGCCGAGCGCCTCGACAGCCTTTCCTGGTGCGACGACGTGATCGTCGTGGATTCCTTCAGCACCGACGGCACCGAACGGATCTGCCGCGAGCGCGGCGTGCGCTTCGTCCAGCGCGCCTTCGACGGCTTCGGCACGCAGCGCAATTGGGCGCTCGACAACGTCCCGACCGAATATCCGTGGGTCCTGATTCTCGATGCGGATGAGCGCGTGCCGGACGAGCTCGCGCGCGAGATCGGCCGGCGGGTCCGATCCGTCCCCGCCGACGTCGGTGCCTTTCGGCTCCGCCGCCGCTTCCATATGTGGGGCCGTTGGCTGCGCTACAGCAGCCTCTATCCCTCCTGGGTCGTCCGGCTCGTGCACAAGGACCGGGTGCGTTACGTCAACCGTGGGCATGGCGAGACCCAGACCGTCGACGGCCGGATCGAGGAGCTCGAGCACGACCTGATCGACGAGAACCTCAAGGGCATCGACGAGTGGTTCGATCGCCAGAACCGCTATTCGCGCCAAGATGCCGATCTTGAGCTCAATCAGTCGCCGCCCCGGCGCCCGCTGCTCGATCTGCTTTCGCGTGACCCGCTCCGCAGACGCGCCGCGCTCAAATATGCGGCAGCTCGCCTGCCCGCACGAGGTCTCCTGTACTTCCTTTATGTCTACGTGCTCCGAGGGGGCTTCCTGGATGGCCGTGACGGTTTCGTCTTCTGCGTCATGCGCGCGACCTATCAGACCATGGTCGCCGTCAAGAAGTACGATGCTCGCCGCCACGCCGCCCTTGGCCTCACGCGGCCTCGCTGGCGACCTCGGTGCCCGACCCGTTCAACCGACCGGACCGGCGGTCCCGCCCTCTCCATCCAGGACCGCGCGGAAATCCTGCCACCAACTGACGCACGCCGGCTGCCAGGGGGACCTCCGCCCGCCAGCCGAGGACCTCGCGGGCGCGCTTCGGGTCGCCGACGAAGCAGGAGACGTTGAAGGCGTGGTTGTCGACCTGGTCGATGCGCGATCGGCCGCCGCCGGCTGCGTTCGCCATCTGCGCCAGGTCGCCGAGCGTCGTCGCCTGACCGCTTGCCAGATGGATCGGCGGCAGCTCGTCCGCGTCCCGCCTCGAGCAGGCGCACGGTCGCTTCGATGCCGCGGACGACGTCCGAACGTGCGTGAAATCGAAGCTGTAGCCTGAGCCCTCCACGCGCATGGCAGCACCTGAGCTGCCGCCCGGCAGAAGCTCGGAACGACCCGGTCCGGATGGTCGTGAATGCTGCCATAGACGTTGGCGAGCCGCAGAACCGCCACCCGCAGCCCTTCCGCCTGCCGGCCAGCGCTGCCTCTTCGCATGCCGCCTTGGACCGGCCGTAGACGTTGATCGGGGCGATCGGATCGCTTTCGATCACCGGGATGCGCGCCGGCTCGCCGTAGACCTCACGACTGCTCGCGACCACCACCCAGGGTCGGCGCGGCGCCGCCAGCGCGGCCGCGATCAGGTTCTCGGTCCCGCCGACGTTGACCGCCCGGCAACGTGCGGGATCGGCTTCGGCATGCCTGACCCGGGCGACCGCGGCCAGATGAACGATTCCGTCCACGTCCCGGCATCGCTGCACCAGCTCGGCGCGATCGGTGATGTCCCCGTGCTCAGGGTGGCTCGCAGGCAGAGCCAGATCGAGCCCGACGACTCGTGTCCCCGTGCCGCCAGCCAGGGCCTGAGCGCGCGCCCGACCAGCCCTTCCGAGCCGGTGATCAGAACAGTCGCCATAGGGGGCATCATGCGCAGGCTGCTTCACCTGATTTAACCGGCAGCCACCCCCGATGCGCGGTTGCCGCCAGCATCGGGTTCCTCTCGCTCGATCGGAGCCTGCGGTCACTTTAGCGCCGGGTTGGCCGAAGGGGTTCTCGACGAGTGGCCCCTTCGGACCCAGCATGATCATCCTACACCCGCTCGATCGAGAGTTGTCCCACAGAGGACCTACGGCCCATATTGTTCGCGATTTTCAATTTTCTGCTTGACAATAGGTTTTGGTACCTACACGATTGAGATCCACAACCAACCGTTGGAAGATGCCATGCCCGCCGCTCGCCTCACGGTGCTCCCCCTCCAGCCACGCCCGCAGCCCTCGGGAAGTCGTCCACACCATCGAGAACAGCATTCGATGACCGCACTCATCGTGAACTCACTCAGCCGGAATTCTGGGCCTTAGCCCGCGCGGCCGCTCGCTCGAGGGCGCTGCCCCCGCGATCGTCGCCGGCAGCCTCATTGCCGAGTGGCGCTTCGATCAGGGGGGCGGGGCAGACGCTGATCGACTACAGCGGCAACGGTCACCATGGCCAGCTCGGCAGCACCGCCGGCGCCGATGTCAACGATCCGGCGTGGCAGAGCGCTCCCGGCTCGCCTGGACTTTGACGGCGGCAATGATTGCGTGCTGGTCAATCAGACGCATTTGGCTGACCTGAGCGCCTATGGGATTTGTGCAGTGGTGCGCGGCGTCGCGGCAGCCAGTGACGGCTTCTATGGGGAAGGGATAAGCTCCAACTCCGGCCCGACCTTGCTCTTGCGTAACGAGAGCGGCCAACTGACCTGGTTTTATGGTACCGCCGGCACCGTCGGTTATGGGCGACGGGATCGACTGGGCTGGCGAGTGGCGATCATTTTGTGGCGGTGGTTCGTGACGGCAGCGCGCTTCGGGCGGTCCTTGACGGTGGCGAAGCCTCCAGCACAACGTCGGTAGCGGTCGTTGGCGGCTTCGATGCCTCGTCAATCGGCGCCGCGCTCCGCGGCGGCTCCGTGAGCGTGCCCTGGGAAGGCCGGATCTATTGGATGGCACGCTACACAGGAGGGCTGAGCTTTGCTCAGATCCAGCAGAACCGTGTCTACGCTCAGGCGCTGATGGCCCAGCGCGGGATAACACTGCCCTAACCTCCGAAAGATCTGCCGGCGCCGCACCGCGCCCGAGCGTCGGGACCTCCGGCGCTCTGGTTTCACCGGAAGCCAGCGCGGAAGCTCGGGAAGGCGGCCTTCTTAGTCCGGCTGCCGGGCGGGCGACCCCGGCCGCGCCTGGCCGGCGCCGCGGCCGCCGGGGTGGGCGGCTCGGCAGGAGCCTGCGGGAGCGCCGGCGCGGCCACGGCCGGCACAGTCGCCGCCAGTGCCGGTGACCTCGGCAGGAGCTTGCGGGAGCGCTGGCGGGGCCAGGGTTGGCGTTGGCGCCGCCGGACGCGCCTCGCTTGCGCGCACCGGCAAAGCCGCGTCCTCCGGCCGCCCGAAATCCTGCACCAGGCGAAGGCGCATGGCGTTGCGCTCCCAGCCCACCACCATCAGCAGCGCCATCCGCACGGCTGGCTCCCAGGGACGACCTCCGGTGGTCGCCCCGGAGCGCCGCGCGTCCACTGTCGCGCCCGCTTGCCGCCTCCCGCCGCGGGCAGCTGCGCACGTAGATCAGCTCGCCCGGGCGCAGGATCGAGGCACCGCTACGCATGTAGCCTGGCCCCAGCACCTCCTCGAGGGTGTCCGCGGTGCCATCCCCAGACCCTGAACGGGTGCGTCCCCGAAATGTCGAACGCCGGCTGCAGGTCGGACTGGCGATATCCCATGGCGGACCCTCTCTGCTTGCGCGGTTGACCATGGCCCTCTAGCATATAAGGAATAGTTTCCTTGTCGAGGATTATTTCTCGACTTCCGCGCGTATCGCCGACTTTAGATTGTTTCTCGAGCTCGCCGCTCCGCTCTGTGCCCTGCCGCCTTGCATCACGGACTTGAATAAAATCCTGCCTCGCGGTAGGATGCCAGCTCGCCGGGGCCGTCGACGCGCTCGCGCTTGACAGCACCCCCAGGAGAGCGCCCCAGGATACGAGGACGTCCGCATGAGCACCAGGATCAACCCCAGGGCCGAGGTGAGCCGCAGGAACGGCGCGCGTTCGCGTGGACCGGCGAGCGACGATGGCCGCGCGCGCTCGGCGCGCAACGCGCTGAAACATGGCCTCCGGGCGAAGACGATCGCTTGGTCGGCAACGAGCAGGAGGAAGAATTCCTGGCCCTCGCCGCAAGCGCTTCGGGTGGAACTGTCGCCTGAAGGCCC
>CAVWRK010000007.1:0-111966 GCA_963757395.1 uncultured Alphaproteobacteria bacterium | reverse complement strand
TGCGCTCCGGGGGCCTGCAGCAGGCTTACCAGGCGTGTGGCGGGGCTCACCAGCAACCCGACCAGCTTCGCGCGCAGCTCGTCGATCGAGGGCAGATCGGCGAGCGCCCGCACCTGCTCCGCGCTCAATAGATTGCTGCCGAGCGCACCACCGATGATCGCCAGCTTCTCGTTGCGCTTGGCGTAGCCGACCGCCGCCTTGGGCGCCGCCACCGGATCCGCCGAGAAGGCGATCGCGGTCGGTCCGACGAAAAGGTCGGCGAGCGACGAGTAGGGCGTGTCCGCGAGCGCGATCTTGGCCAGGCGGTTCTTGGTCACCCGAAAGCGGGCGCCGGCCGCGCGCATGCCGCGCCGCAACTCCGTCACCTCGGCAACGCTCAGGCCATGGTAGTGGGTCACGACGATCACGCCGGCATCGTTGAACACGCCGCGCAAGCTGTCGACGATCTCGGTCTTCTTGGCTCTAAGCACACTGAACTCCAGGGGAGCCCGAGGCCGCACCTCGCGCCCGGCTCAGCATCCGATCAACCACCCAGCAGGGCCCAGGCTCACTAACGGCTCAACCACCTTATTGCCAACGCAGCAAACCCGCCCCGCGGACGACCCGTCGCAGGGAGGCTCCAGTTCGATGGTGACGTTCAACGCGCATGAACAGGACCTGCAACATAGTGTGCCGGACGCCGGGTGCAAGTCCTTTTTCGCGGGGCGCGGCGCCTGGCGGCACCGTCACCCGACCAGGCTCGCGACGTCGACCTTGAGACCGGGTCCCATGGTCGAGCTGATCGCCGCCCGCTTCAGATAGGTGCCCTTGGCACCGGACGGCTTGGCCCGGTTGACCGCGTCGACGAACGCCTTGACGTTGTCGGCCAAAAGGTCCGGGCCGAAGCTCGCCTTGCCGACGCCGGCGTGGACGATGCCGCTCTTCTCGACCCGGAACTGGACCTGCCCCGCCTTGGCGGCGCTGACCGCCTGGGCGACGTTCGGCGTCACGGTGCCGAGCTTGGGATTGGGCATCAGGCCGCGCGGTCCCAGAATCCGGCCGAGCCGGCCGACCACCGGCATCAGGTCCGGGGTTGCGATGCAGCGGTCGAAGGCGATCTCGCCGCCCTGGATGGTCGCCGCCAGATCCTCGGCGCCGACGATGTCGGCACCCGCGGCCCGCGCCTCCTCGGCCTTGTCACCGCGCGCGAACACCGCGACCCGGACAGTCCTGCCGGTGCCGTGCGGCAGGTCGGCCGTGCCGCGCACCATCTGATCGGCGTGGCGGGGATCGACGCCGAGATTGAGCGCGACCTCGACGCTCTCATCGAACTTGGCGGTCGCGCAGGCCTTGAGCAGGCCGACCGCCTCCTCGAGCGGATAGGCCCGCACCCGGTCGACCCGCGCGAGCGCCGCCTTCAAACGCTTGCCTGGCTTCGCCATCGTTCCTACTCCACCACCTCGAGGCCCATCGACCGGGCCGAGCCCTTGATCATGCTGACCGCAGCGTCGAGGTCGTTGGCATTGAGATCCTGCATCTTCTGGCCGGCGATCTCGCGGACCTGCGCCAGCGTGACCTTGCCGGCGATCGTGCGGCCGGGGGTCTTGTCGCCCTTGTCGAGCCCGGCCGCGCGCCTGAGGAGATAGCTCGCGGGCGGCGTCTTGGTCACGAAGGTGAAGGTCCGATCGCCAAAGGCGGTGATCACGACCGGGATCGGCATCCCCGGCTCGAGGCTCTGGGTCTGGGCGTTGAACGCCTTGCAGAACTCCATGATGTTGAGCCCGCGCTGGCCCAGCGCCGGGCCGATCGGCGGCGATGGGTTGGCCTTGCCGGCCGGCACCTGGAGCTTGATGTAGCCGGTGATCTTCTTGGCCATCCCGTGGCCTCCTTGTGCTGATGCGGTGCCAGCGCGGCGGGCCCGAGCCCGAGCCGCTCCCGCAGCCTCGAACCTAGAGCTTTTCGACCTGCGAGTACTCGAGCTCGACCGGGGTCGCGCGGCCGAAGATCGAGACCGCGACCTTGAGCCGGCCCTTGGACTCGTCGACCTCCTCGACCGTGCCGTTGAACGAGCTGAACGGCCCGTCGATGACCCGCACCTGGTCGCCGTAGATGAAGGTGACCAAGGGCCGCGGATGCTCGATCCCCTCCTGCATCTGATGCAGCACCCGCTCGGCCTCGCCGTCCGGGATCGGCATCGGCTTGCCGCCGGCGCCGAGAAAGCCCGTGACCTTGGCGGTGTTGCGGACCAGATGCCAGGTCTCGTCGTTGAGGTCCATCTTGACCAGGACGTAGCCCGGGAAGAACTTGCGCTCGGCGTTGACCTTCTTGCCGCGCTTGACCTCGACCACCTCCTCCATCGGCACGATGATCTCCTCGAACAGGTCCTGCAGCCCCTGCTGCTGCGCCTGCTCGCGGATCGAGCTCATCACCTTCTTCTCGAACCCCGAGTACACGTGAATGATGTACCAGCGCGCCGCCATTACCGCCCGATTCCCAAGATCAGCTCCACGACCACCGCGATCACCTGATCGACCGCGAAGAAGAACAGGGCCGCCGCGATCGCCATCGCGAACACGCTGACCGTCGTGACCACCAGCTCCTTGCGGGTCGGCCACGTCACCTTGGCCATCTCTTGGCGCACTTCGCGCACGAACTGCGCCGGTGAAGTCCTTGCCATCCCGACTCTCGATCCTGCCGCCCGGCTCAGCGCAGCCGCCACGACAACCTCCAACACGCACGCGGCCGCCTGGCAGGAGTGGAGGGGCTCGAACCCCCAACCCCCGGTTTTGGAGACCGGTGCTCTACCAGTTGAGCTACACTCCTAGCCCCGGCGCCGCCGGCCGCCCGTCGCGCCCGGCCACCCGCCGCCGGCGCAGTAGCTACGCACTTTCGCCGCTCAGGGCAAGAGGCTGGCGCAGCATCGGGCAAGCGGCCGCGCGGCGAAAGCGCCGGTCCAAGGCCGCGTGCCTCACTCGATGATCGAGGCGACGACGCCGGCGCCGACGGTGCGGCCGCCTTCGCGGATCGCGAACCGGAGACCCTCCTCCATCGCGATCGGCGCAATCAGGTTCACCTTCATCGTCACATTGTCGCCCGGCATCACCATCTCGGTCCCGTCCGGCAGCTCGATCGTCCCGGTCACATCCGTCGTCCGGAAAAAAAACTGCGGCCGGTAGTTCGAGAAAAACGGCGTGTGCCGACCGCCCTCCTCCTTCGTCAACACATAGGTCTCGGCGTTGAAGCGCGTGTGCGGCGTGATCGACCCGGGCTTGCACAACACCTGACCCGCGCTCGACGTCGTCCCGCTTCACGCCCCGCAGCAGCACGCCGACGTTGTCCCCGGGCTCGCCCCGATCCAGCAGCTTTCGGAACATCTCGACCCCGGTGCAGACCGTCTTCTGGGTCGTCTTGATGCCGACGATCTCGACCTCCTCGCCGACGTTGATGATCCCCCGCTCGACCCGCCCGGTCACCACCGTGCCCCGGCCCGAAATCGAAAACACGTCCTCGATCGGCATCAAAAACGGCCGGTCCATCGCCCGCTGCGGCTGCGGTATGTACGCGTCAACCGCCTGCATCAGCTCCAGAACCGAGCCCTTGCCCAGCTCCGCATCGCCCCGACCCTCGAGCGCGTACAATGCCGACCCCTTGACGATCGGAATGTCGTCGCCCGGAAAATCATAGGTCGACAAAAGCTCCCGAACCTCCAGCTCGACCAGCTCCAACAGCTCCGGATCGTCCACCTGGTCGACCTTGTTCAGATAGACCACGATCGCCGGCACCCCCACCTGGCGCGCCAGCAGGATGTGCTCGCGCGTCTGCGGCATCGGACCGTCGGCCGCGCTCACCACCAGGATCGCCCCGTCCATCTGGGCCGCCCCGGTGATCATGTTCTTGACGTAGTCGGCGTGCCCCGGGCAGTCGACGTGGGCGTAGTGCCGGTTCGCCGTCTGGTACTCGACGTGCGCGGTGTTGATCGTGATCCCGCGCGCCTTCTCCTCCGGTGCCTTGTCGATCTGGTCGTAGCTCGTGTAGGTCGCCCCCCCGGTCTCCGCCAAAATCTTCGTGATCGCCGCCGTCAGCGTCGTCTTGCCATGGTCCACGTGACCAATCGTGCCCACATTCGCATGCGGCTTCGTCCGCTGAAACTTCGCCTTCGACATCGCTCGATTCCTTGACTACAGGACGGTTGGGCTTGACCTGGGCCGGCTTGGAGCGGGTGATGGGAATCGAACCCACACCACCAGCTTGGAAGGCTGGAGCTCTACCATTGAGCTACACCCGCATGGCGCCAAACCCGCTGGGGCCGCACGATCACCGGCAAACGTGAACGCTCATCTTCCCTGGTTCTGGCCTGGTCGCTCCCGGCCCGGCCGGCTCCCGGCATCCCTGACCCGGGCCTCGCGGCTTGGTGGAGGGGGTAGGATTCGAACCTACGTACGCGTACGCGGGCAGATTTACAGTCTGCTGCCTTTAACCACTCGGCCACCCCTCCAAGACGCTCTACAATACGGCCAAACCATTGCCCCGGAGGGGAAAGGTGGGCGGGAGTATGGTTATTGCAAGTCCTTTGTCAACCGCGATGGCGGGCAGCCGCCCGGGAGGCTTCGATGAAACGTGAACGCAGCGCCAGGCCCACGCCGCGGGGCGCGAGGCGGTCCGGGCGCAAGGCGGCCGCCGCGCCGACCGTGACCACGAAGAGCCGCGCCGTGCCGGCGCCCAAGCGTCGGCGGGCCGCGCCGGCGGTGACCCCCAAGGGTCGCGCCGCCGCGCCGGCATCGAAACATCGGACGGCCGCGCCGGCGCCGGCCTCCTCTAAGAAGCGTGCGGTCGCGCCGGCGGCGAGTCCGGGAAAGCGTGCCGCCGCGCCCGGTCCGAAGGCCGGCAGCCTGCCGGCGGCGCCGGTCCGGCGGGCGTCCCCGAAGGCTGCCGCCGCACGCGGCCTCTGGCTGTATGGTCGACACGCGGTCGAGGCCGCGCTCGCCAACGCCCAACGCAGCTGCCATCGGCTGCTCGGTACGCCTGAGGCGCTGGCGGCGCTGGGGGCGCCGGCCGGCCGGCCCGGGCTCGAGGTCCTGAGCGTCGAGCGCGAGGAGATCGACCGGAAGCTCGGGCCCGGGGCGGTCCATCAGGGCCTCGCCCTCTCGGTGGCGCCGCTCGCCCGGCTCGAGCTGAAGCGCGCGCTGGTGCCCGAGTCCGGCCGCAACCTGGTGCTGGTGCTCGACCAGGTCAACGACCCGCACAATGTCGGCGCGATCCTGCGCTCGGCGGCGGCGTTCGACGTCCGAGCCCTGGTCCTGCCCGAGCGGCGGAGCGCCGAGCTCGGCGGGCTCGCGGCCAAGGCCGCCTCGGGCGCGCTCGACCTGGTGCCGGTGATCGAGGTCACCAACCTCGCCCGGGCGCTGGACCAGCTGGCCGAGCTCGGCTACTGGCGCCTCGCCCTCGACGCCCTGGCCGAGGCGACCATCGACGACGCACCGGAGGTCGACAATCTGGCACTCGTGCTCGGCGCCGAGGGCGGTGGGCTCCGCCGCCTGGTCCGCGAGCACTGCGATTTTTCGGCGCGCCTGCCGATCGCCGCCGGCCATGGACAGCCTCAACGTCTCGGTCGCCTGCGGGATCGCCCTCTACGCTCTGGCCGGCCGGCGGGGCACCGCAGCTTGAGCCGCTCGGACCGGGTTCCGATCGACCCGGAGAATCAAGGTCCAAGCTCGCCCCGTGCGGCGGGGGCTTCCTCGGACACCCCGGACCGCCCATCCGAAAACAGTATCGGCCCCTTCGACCCATCCATTTGCCTTAACTTCGTCAACTATCGGGACTGACAAGCGCATGAAACAGGCGCCGGCGGTAAGCGAAAGCGGTTTAGCGCCCCGGTGCAATCCCCCACGGTTACTCACAACTGGCGCATCGAATTCTTGCAAGTGGCGCATGCAGCGGCGGACATGCGGCAGAATCGACGCACGTTCGACTGAAGAACGTCAGTCGACCAGAAGCCTCCATCGATGGAGGCTTGATCAATTTTCATTTTCGACCTAAAAATAAATCCATAACCTATTGTATCGTCAGATAAGTTTGCCGATCCTCAACGAGTCTGCCAATGTCGCATACAAGCAAGAACTCCAGACCCTTGATCGGGCAGCTCCATGTGACGACATGCGCCACAAATGCGCTGTCGATCGCCCTGGCGGTCCGGAGCATCCCGGCCGTGCGCAGGGGCAAGCTAGCATCCGGTCCCGCAGCGCTGCCCCCGCAGTAGATCGCGACCAAGGGTCTTGCCTTGGCGAGCGTGACGCCGCCCGAGGCGGGGACCGGCCCGCGTCATGACGTCGGGCCCCCAGCACGTGCGAGGGCAGGCTTTCGGCCTCGGCGAGCAGCTCGTGATCGGCGGTGAGGATGCAGCAGGAGAGATCGCGCGCGGTGTTGATCAGCCCCGAGCGTGCGGTCCGGAACAGCGTGTTCGCCATCTTGCGCGCGATCGTCTCGAGCCGGCTCGAGAGCACCGCGAGCCGGACTCACGCGAGCCTACGCCGACCAACGCAGGCACGCCAGGCCAGTTGACTTCCGAAAAGGCTCCTGACACCTTTTCTCCCCAGGACTCCGAAGCTCCTGACACCTTTTCTCCCCAGTTGACGTCCGAAAAGGTTCCTGACACCTTTTCTCCCCCTGACACCTTTGTCCCCGAGCTGGACGCCGTCAGCCATGGCTGCGGTCCTCCTCTGCCAAGCCTACCCCAGCCAACCTCCGGCACCCCAGGCCAGCTGACGGCCGAAAGCTCACAGCTAGCCCGGCATCCTCTCAAAGCTCTTCATTGCCCCGCCGAGTTGGACCCAGGGTTGGGCGCTGGCGCAATAGATCTGGGATCTTGGCTTCACCCAGGTCTGATCATCGAGCGTGCCGGCCCCGATCATCACGACGCCTGGCACCGCTTCCGCCTCGTCCATGACGGAGGCCCCGCACTCGGGGCAGAACAGGCGCTCAATCGGCTTGCCGCTGTCGCCTGGCTTGGTGAAGCCTTTCAGGGTTCCCGTCACCGTGAGCGCTGACTTCGGCAGGCCGATCACCACGGCGAAGGCGCTACCGGTGAACCTCTGGCAGTCATGGCAATGGCAGAGCCCCACGAACGCCGGCTCCGTATCAGCGCTGTAGCGAATCTTGCCGCAAAGGCAGCCGCCGGTGATGGTGGGCATGCGCGTCACCTCCGCTCTGGCCTGTTGTTGCTGTGGAACAATTACAGAAGTCTGTCATGCTAGCGCGCGGCGGTGCAAGCCCGAAGGCTACGGGCGTAAATCTGACGATGGTAAAGTCCACGTCACACTGCTGGTGTCAACCTCCCAGATTATGAATGCCCGGACCGTCCTTCATCGCGTCGTTTGAGATTGCTGGCAGACGAACATTTCCACATTTCCCCACACTCCGGATGTCTTAATCCGCACAGGGTGAACTCCGCAAGTGCAAACCCCGGATTGAGTTGTTCCCGAGCCTCATCGAGTTGAAAGCAAGACAGCTGAGTTTGGCTCTATGGCGCCGCGGCGACGCCGAGGTAGATCGCCTGGACCTGCGGGTCGTGCTCGAGCTCGGCGGCCGGCCCTTCGAGGACCGTGCGGCCGGTCTGCAGGACATAGGCGTAGTCGGCGACGTCGAGCGCCAGCTGGACCGACTGCTCGGCGAGCAGCAAAGTGAGGCCGTCGGCGTGCAGGCGCTCGAGCGTGTCGTAGAGGCTCTCGACGATGGTCGGCGCGAGGCCGAGGCTCGGCTCGTCGAGGAGCAGGAGGTGGGGATCGCTCATCAGCGCACGGCCCAGCGCCAGCATCTGGCGTTCGCCGCCGGAGAGCGTCCCGGCCCTCTGCCGACGCCGCTCGGCGAGCCGCGGAAACAGCGTGAAGACCCGCTCGAGCAGCGGCGGCACGCGCGTCCTGTCGCGAAGCGCCGTCGCGCCGAGGTGCAGGTTCTGCTCGACCGTCTGGCCGACGAACAGGCGCCAGCCCTCGGGCGAGAGCGTGAGCCCGCGGGGCACGATCGCGTAGGCCGGCAGGTTCGCGATCGCCTCGCCGTCCCACTCGATCGTGCCCCGGCTGGCGCGGACCAGACCGGCGATCGCGTTGAGGGTCGTGGTCTTGCCCGCACCGTTGGCGCCGAGCAGGGCGACGATGCTGCCCCGATCGACACGGAGCGAGACGTCGCTGACGCCGACCAGATCGCCGTAGCGGACCTCGAGGTTCTTGACCTCGAGGCGGCTCACCGCGGGCGCCGGCGGCGCGCGCCCGACTGGCTGCGGCCGAGATAGGCCTCGATGACCACCGGGTCGGCCATCACGTCGGCCGGCGCGCCTTCGGCGATCACGTGCCCCTGGTTGAAGACCAGGACCCGCTCTGTGAGGCTCACGATCACTTCCATGATGTGCTCGACCACGACCAGCGTGACGCCGGTCTCGTGGAGCCGGCGGACGAGCGCGATCGCGCGCTGGATCTCGGCCGGGTTGAGGCCGGCCAGCGCCTCGTCGAGCAGGAGCAGGCGCGGGCCGGTCGCGAGCGCGCGCGCGATCTCGAGGCGCTTGCGGCCGGCGGTGCCGAGGCCGTGCGCCGGCTGGTCCGCCAGTGGCAAAAGCTCGGTCAGCTCGAGCACGCGCAGCGCCTCGGCGCGCGCCGCCCGCTGCTGCGGATGGCGGAGGAAGGCGCCGACCATGACGTTCTCGAGCACGCTCAGGTCGGCGAAGGTCGCCGGCACCTGGAAGGTGCGGGCGATGCCGCGCCTGGCATGCTCCTCGGGCGAGGCGCGGGTGAGGTCGATGCCGGCGAAGGTGACCCGGCCGGCGCTCGGGGTCAGATCGCCCGCGAGGCAATTGAAGAAGGTCGACTTGCCAGCACCATTCGGCCCGATCAGGCCGACGATCTCGCCCTCGGCGACCGCGAGGTTGGCTGCGGCCACGGCGCGAAAGCCGCCGAAGGCCATCGTGATCTCTCGCGCCTCAAGCAGCACGGGCGGGCGCCTCGAGGGCGTCCCGGGCGCGCCGGCGCGCGTAGGACTGCCAGATGCCGATCAGCCCGCTCGGCCGGTAGCGGGCCAGGAGCAGGATGATGCCGCCGTAGATCATGTAGGTGATGCCGGCGCCGCTGCCGCCGAACAGCGAGTTGGTGGTCTCCCGGAGCGGGACCAGGATCAGGGCGCCGAGCAGCGGCCCGAACAGCGTGCCGGCACCACCGAGGGCGGCCATGATCACCATCTCGACCGAGATCAGGATGCCGAGCCCGCTGTCCGGGTCGATGAAGCCGACCATCATCGCGTAGAGCGCGCCGGCCAGTGCCGTGAAGGCGGCGCTCAGCATGTAGGCATAGAGCTTGTAGCGGCGGACCGGCACGCCCAGGCTCCGTGCGGCGCGCTCGCTCTCCCGGAGCGCGCGGAGATAGTAGCCCATGCGGCTGCGCTCGACCTGCCAGGTCACGGCCAGCAGCAGGGCCAGCATCGCGAGGAAGAGGTAGTAGTAAGGCACGGCGCTGCGGAACGAGAGGTCGAGGACGGTGCGCGGCACGACCGGGCCGCTAAGGCCGATCGCGGCGCCGAGCAGCGGCCAGTTGGCGACCGAGATCCGGGCGAGTTCGGCGACCGCGATCGTCGCCATCGCGAAATAGTGGCCGCGCAGCCGGAAGCTCGGCAGGCCGATCACGACCGCGATCCCGAGGCTGACCAGGATGCCGAGCGGCACGCCCGCGAGCGGCGGCAGCCCCCAGAGGTTGTAGACGAGCAGCGCCATATAGGCGCCGGCGCCGAAGAACACCGCGTGGCCGACCGAGATCTGGCCGGCGTAGCCGCCGACCAGGTTCCAGGCCGAGGCCGAGATCGCGTAGAGCAGGACCAGCGCCCCGATCCGCTGGTAGAAGGGCGCGCTCAGGAGCCAGGGGAAGGCGAGGAAGGCGCTCACGACCAGGAGGCCGAGCCCGCGCCTCATGCGGCTTTTCCGAACAGCCCCTGAGGGCGCAGCCAGAGCACTGCGACGAACAGGCCGTAGACCACGACGTCCTTGTAGACCGCGCCGATCAGATAGGCGGAGAGCGCCTCGATCAGGCCGATCAGCAGGCCCGCGACCATGGCTCCAGGGACGCTGCCGAAGCCGCCGAGGGCGACCGTGACGAAGGCCACGATCGCGAGGGATTTGCCGACCGTCGGCGAGATGTAGAAGAAGGTCGCGATCAGGGCGCCGGCGACCCCGGTTGCGGCGGCTGCGAGGCCCCAGGCGAGCGCCTGCATGCGGTCCGGGCGGATGCCCATCAGCATCGCAGCGCTCCGGTCCTCGGCGACCGCGAGCAGCTGGCTGCCGAGTGCCGTGCGGGTGAGCAAAAGGTGCATGCCGATGGTCAGCGCGAGTGCCACCACGCCTGCGATCAGCCGCGGCAGCGGCAGGAGGATGCCGCCGACATCGAGCGTGCCGCCGATCAGCGTCGCCGGCAGGGTCACGAAGTTGGCCGAGAACGCCCAGAAGGCGGCGTAGCGGAGCAGCAGCGCGAGGCCGAAGGTGCCGAGGATCTGGGCCAGCATCGGCCCCTGCATGATGTGCTTGATCAGGGCGAAGTAAACCAGCACACCCAGCACAAATAGCAGAATCGCCGCGAGCGGGCCGAACAGCAGCGGGCCGCCGCCGAGCAGCATGTAGGTCCAGAACGCGACGTACATGCCGAGCATGACGAAGTCACCATGGGCGAAGTTGATGACGTTCATCATGCCCCAGATCAGGGTCAGGCCGGACGAGAACAGGGCG
Source organism: uncultured Alphaproteobacteria bacterium (assembly GCA_963757395.1). Lineage (GTDB taxonomy): Bacteria > Pseudomonadota > Alphaproteobacteria > Geminicoccales > Geminicoccaceae > DATAOG01. Next base: position 101,237 of record CAVWRK010000007.1, on the reverse strand, counting down.
TAGACGGCCCCCATGAGGAGGCCGCCGACGATCACCTGCAACAGGATCAAGCTTGCTTCCAGCCCTAGAATGGCAGCTGGAGCTTGGCGACCGCCTTGTCGTCCGGCCAGACCGCGACGTAGTGGTCGCCCTGGAGCTGGATCAGGAGCGTGGTGGCGAGCGTGTTCTGGCCCTTGGCGTCGAACTTGACGCCCTGATAGCCCATCAGCAGCTGATTGGGCTTGAGATCGGTCGCGACCAGCGCCTCGCGGATCTTCTCGGGGTCGGTCGAGCCCGCGCGGTTGATCGCATCGGCGAGCACCAAGAAGCCCTGCATGCCGCGCCCGGTGGTGTCGTCGAGGTCGCGGCCGGTCTTGGCCTTGAACATCTCGTTGAGCTTGTAGGTGGTGCTGCCCGGCGAGCCAGCGTCCCAGGCGCTCCGGTTGATGGCGCCCTGGGCGATGTCGCCGACGCTCTGGGCAAAGGACGGATCGGAGAAGCCGGAATCGTCGCCGATCACCATCGGCGGCCGATAGCCGAGGTCGCGCATGGTCTTCATGTAGAGGATGGCATCCGAGGTGTAGCTGACGAACAGCACGACGTCGGGCTTGGCCTCCTTGAGCTGCAGGACCTGGGCGGAGACGTCGGTGGTGTTGGCGTTGTAGGGGATCTCGAGCCCGATCGTGAAGCCGGCGGCCTTGGCCGCCTCGCCCACCAATTTCGCGATCGAGGTGCCGTAGTCGGTGTTCTCGTTGACGACCGCGATCGAGCCGACGGGGTTGAGCCCCTTCTGCTTGATGTCGGCGAGGAAGGTCATGTAGGTCTTGGCGATCCCGGGCGCGATCGGGGTGGTGCGGAAGAAGTGCTTGAAGCCGCGCTCGGTGAGGTCGGCCGCGACCGATTCGCCGGTCAGGAACGGGATCCCATAGCGCTCGGCGATGGCGCTCGCGGTCTGGGTGATCGAGGACTGATAGGCGCCGGTCAGCGCCGCCACCTTCTCCTCGGTGATCAGGCGCAGCGCCTGGTTCTGGCCGACCGCCGGGCTGCCCTGGTTGTCGGCGAACACGACCTCGACCTTGGCGTTGCCGAGATTGGGCAGGCCCGCGCCGGCCGCGAGCGTGAGCTCGCCGAGCTCGGGATGCGCCTCGTTGATGATCTGGGTCGCGAGCTCGATCCCGGCCTTGTCCGAGGTCCCCGCACTCGCGGCGTTGCCGGACAGGGGATAGATGGCGCCGATCTTGACGGTCTCCTGGCCTTGCGCGCCGCCCGCGAGCGTCCATGTGAACAGGAAGGCGGTGGCGAAGCTGCGGACGACAATGCGTTTCATCTCGCTCTCCCCAAAGCTTTTTAGCTCACTCGAGTGGGCGCCAGCGGACCGCGGCGGCGCCGTTCGGGTAACCTGAACGGGAGCGTGCGGAGCGTCAAGGCAACGCCGGCTGCGGTCGCGGCGGCTCAATGCACGGCCGCGTACATGATCCGCTCCTCGGTCGCGTCGGCGGGGGTCAGCTCCTCGACGATCCGGCCCTGGCGGCAGACCAGGATGCGGTCGCTGAGGTTCATGATCTCCGGCAGGTAGGAGGAGATCACCACCACCGCGAGGCCCTGGTCGGCGAGCTCGTTGATGAGGTGGTGGATCTCGGCGATCGCGCCGACGTCGACGCCGCGGGTCGGCTCGTCGAAGATGACGAGACGCGGCTTTTGGATCAGGCCCTTGCCGATCACGACCTTCTGCTGGTTGCCGCCCGAGAGCTCGACCACCCGCGGGTCCTTGTCGATCGCGCGGATGTTGAGGCGCGCGCTCCAGTCGGCGGCGAGCGCCCGCATCTCGCGCAGGCTCACATAGGGCAGCCGCTCGAGCCCGGCGGCGAGCAGGCCGGCATAGAGATTCTCGGCGATCGACATGGTCTCGAAGTAGCCCTCGGTCTTGCGGTCCTCGGTGACGTAGACGATGCCGTCCTTGACCGCCGGGCCGGGCACCCGGTAGCGCACCGGCCGGCCGCGCAGCTCGATCTCGCCGCCGCGCAGGAAGTCGCGCTTCTCGATGCCGGCCACGATCTTGAAGGTCTCGGTGCGGCCGGAGCCGATCAGGCCGAAGACGCCGGTGATCTGGCCCTCGTAGATCGAGAAGGAGGTGTTGCGGACGATCTGGCCCATCGAGATGTCCTGGACCGAGAGCACCTTCTCGCCCGGCGGGCGCAGCTGATTGGCCTGGCGGCGGCGGTCGTAGAGCTCGCTCGAGAGCGTGCGGCCGACCATGGCGCGGATCACGCTGTCGCGATCGAAGCTTGGGGTCTCGTCGGTGATCACGTGCTCGCCGTCGCGCAGGATCGTGATCCGGTCGGAGTGGGCCAGCGCCTCCTCGAGCGCGTGGCTGATGAAGATGATCGAGACGCCGCGCGCCTTGAGCCGCCGCATCAGCGCGAAGAAGTGGCGCTTTTCCTCCGGCGTCAGCGCTGCGGTCGGCTCGTCGAAGATGATGACCTCGGCGTTGTGGTGGACGGCGCGGGCGATCTCGACCATCTGCCGCTTGGCGGCGCCGAGGCTGGCCACGGTCGCGGCGGGGTCGACCGGGAAGTTGAGCGACTGCAGGAACTGCTGGGCGGCGATGTAGATGCCGCGCAGCCGGTTCAGGAACCGCTCCTCGCCGAGGTAGAGGTTCTGCGCCACGGTCATCGACGGCACCAGGCTGGTCTCCTGGAAGACCATGGCGATGCCGTCGCCGAGCGCTTCGAGGGCGAGGCGTAGCGGACCTCGGCGCCGCGATAGAGCAGCTGGCCGCCGGTCGGCTCCGACGGCGCCGGCGATGATCTTGGCGAGCGTCGACTTGCCGGCGCCGTTCTCGCCGAGCAGCGCGTGGATCTCGCCCTGGCGGAGCTCGAAGTCGATCGCCTTGATCGCGGGCACGCCGCGGTATTCCTTGGTCAGCTTCCGCGTCTCGACGATCGCGGCCATCGGGCTATGCCAGGCCTGCGGTCGGCATCGATGCCGAGGATCGCTGCGCCGCCCTTGGCGGCGGCGTAGACCCGGCCGGCGGCCTCGACGACGCTGGTGATCGCCGTGGCGGGCGCCGTTCGAGCGGCTGTGCAGGCTCGCGACCGGCCGCAGCAGCTGCATCGAGGCGGACCACGAGGCCATAGGAGCGGCTGGGCGCCCAGGGCTTGTGGATGCCCATGGTGCGGACGGCGCCGCATTGCAGCGGCTCGAGGAAGCTCGCCCCGGACGAGAGCGCGGGCGCGATCCAGTAGGCGCGCGGCACGTCGCGCATCATCTCGGCGCGATAGTCGTCCTCGAGCAGGACGAACTCGATCAGCCGGTTGCGCGGCGCGAACAGGGCGAGCCAGGCGCCGCCGCCCGCAGCCGGCGACAGCCGCGCCGGATAGCCCGGCAGCTTGGTCAGGACCACCTCCGGGGCGGCCGCCGGCCGCGGTCGGGATCGCCAGCAGCCGGTGCCGCCAGCTCTCCGCGACCACGAGCCGGCCGTCCGGCGGTCGGGCAGCAGGCCGTAGGGCCAGGCGAGCTCGCGGGCGAGGCAGGCCTGCTCGCCGCTCGCAAGATCGATCCGCCAGACCGAGCCGCTGGCGCCCTTCGCCATCAGGTCGACCACCCAGTCCGCCGGCCGGTGCTCGGCCGAGCCGTGGCAGACGAGCAGGGTTTCCGGGTCGGCGAAAGCGAGTGCCGTCGGGCAGCCGACTGCCCTCGGGCGGCGCGAGCGTCCGGCCGCCTTCGAGGACCACGCGGCCGTCGTCGAGGCCGGCGGCGAGCGTGCCGTCGGGAGCGAGCGCGAGCGAGGCGACCGGGGCTTCGAAGCTCGCGACCGGCTCGGGCCGTCCGCCTCTGGCTGCGGGCAGCGCCAGGACCTCTTTGCCGCTGGTGAAGAGGATGCGCCCGCGGTCGAGGACGAGATTGTCCGGCGCCTCGGTCTCGAGCACGACCAGCGCCTCGTCGAGCGCGGTGTTGGGGCGGAGCGCGCCGTCCATCGGCGGGATCGTCACCGCCTCGCCGCGCAGATGGTCGAGGAGCGCAGTCGAACCTCATGCCCGCGGGCCCCAATAGGAGCGCGGGCCGGTCCAGCTCGGGATCGGCAGCCGGCAGCCGGTAGCGGCCGACCCGGTTGTTGAGGATGCCGCCGACATACAGAAAGCCTTTGTGCTCGCGCATCGAGGTGACCATCGGGTGGCTCGTGCCGCCGAGGTCGCCGAGGGTGTCGAGGATGCGGCCGGCGTCGTCGAATTTCACGACGCCGCCGGTGTTGATGTTCGGGAACAGCCATTCGTCCTGGGGCAGCCGGCGGGTCATGCGCTTGCGCATCCCGGGCTTGCGGAGTGCCAGATCGAAGGTCGGCGTGCGCATGCCGAGCCAGGCCATCCAGTAGTTGCCATCGGAGGCGCGGTTGATGTTGTCGGGATAGCCCGGCATGTCGGAGATCACGCATTCGACGGTGCCGGCCTTGGGGCCGTCGAACCAGTAGCGATGGACGCGGCACGCCCAGGATTCGGCGAACAGGAGCGACAGGCCGTCATGGGCCATGCAGACGCCGTTCGGATAGCGGTAGGCGTCGAGCACGGTGCGGGTCCTGCCGGTCGTGCGGATCGTAGACCAGCAGGCGGCCGGTCGGGCGGCTCTCGATCGAGTCGAGCGCCCAGTCGTGGGCGTCGTAGCGGGTCGTGGAATCGGTGAAGAAGATCCGGCCGTCGGGGGCGATGTCGCAGTCGTTGGGGTCGCGCAGGCGCGCATCGTCGATGATCGAGCGCCAGGAGCGGTTGGTCTCGGCCGACAGCCGGGTCACCTCGCCGGCCCTTGAAATGGAGTAGAGGCCCATGGCGCCGACGCAGACCTTGAGGGCGCCGTCGCGATCGAAGGCGAGGCCGAGCGGGAAGCCGCCGGTATGGGCGAAGACCTCGGAGCGCCGGTAGTCGGGGGCGAAGAAGCGGACGATCTCGCCGTGGCGGGTGCCGCAGTAGAGGTGGTCGTCGTCATCCAGGATGACGTCCTCGGGGCCTTCGAGCTCAGCCAGGCCGATCGGCTCTGCGGCGGCCAGCCGGTTGTCGAGCGTCGAGGCCGGGGCTTCGGCCATGCGGTGGTAGATCGGTGCGACATAGACCTCGTGGAGCACCTTGCCGCGGTTCTTGAGCCAGCGGATGTCGAGGGTCACGGCGGCCGCCAGCATGATCCCGAGCACCATCTGGTTGGTGCCGGAGCCGTAGCCGAGGCGGATCAGGCCGTTGGTCATGACCAGGACGATGATCGCGCCCATCAGGCCCTTGGCGATCGAGCCGCGGCCGCCGCCCAGGCTGTTGCCGCCGACCACGGCCGCGGTCAGCGCCAGGATTTCCAGGCCTTGCCCGGTGCCGGGTCCCACGCCGCTCAGCCGGGTGGCGATCAGAAACCCCGCCGCTGCGGAGCAGAAGCCCGAGAAGACATAGGTGAGGAACACGGTCTGGCGGACCCGGATGCCCGAATTGTAGGCGGATCGGCGCGAGCCTCCGACCGCCAGCACGTGCCAGCCCGGGCGCGAGCGCGTGAGTGCGACATGGGTGACGATCGCGAGAGCGATCGCCGCCAGCACGGGGATGGAGATGCCCACAAGCGTGCCGTCGCCGACGAAATCCCAGGCGTCCGAGGATGCCATCGAAAGCTGGATCTTCGAGCCGAATGACACCACGAGGATGTCGTAGGCGGCGCGGCCGATGATCAAGGTCACCAGCGTCGTGATGAAGGCCCTGAGGCGCAGGAAGCCGATCAGGTAGCCGTTGAGGGCGCCAAAGAGGAGACCTGAGGCGAGCGAGGCGGCAAGGGCCAGCCAGACCGGCTGATCGAGGATGAAGAAGGTGGCGACCGCGGCAAAGGCGGACAAGGCGAAGGTCGAGCCGACCGACAGGTCGACCCCGCCGCCGAGCATCACCACCGTGAGGCCGGTCACGACCAGGCTGAACTCGCCCAGCTGGCGGGTCGATTCCTGCAGGGAGTAAAGCGCGAAGAAGCCCGGAATGACGCTGCCGAAGGTGGCGACGGTAACGACGAGAGCGACGAAGGGGATGGCGTTGTCGGCCCACCGCTTGGTCAGGACCTCGCCGATGACGTGATCTGGAACGAGATTGTAGCGGGAGGCCCGCAGCCGCTCGGGGAAGGTCATCGGGCAACCATCGGAGCAAGAGACGGGGACGGCCGAAGAGATCTCCGGCCGTCCCGGTTCCGCGCGCGCTCGGCGGAGCTCAGTTGGTCTTGGCCATGGCCTGCAGCGCCTTCAGGTCCCAGCAGCTGTCGGGGCGCATGTCGGCCTTGGTCGTCGCCTTGAGCAGCGTGTAGATATAGGCCGACGAGGTGCCCGGCGGCTGCCCGCTCTGCAGCAGGTACTTGATCATGGTCACCATGTTGTAGCTTTCCTGAGCCAGCTCGGTCATCACCACGGCGCTGTAGGTGCCGTTCTCGAGCGCGGCGCAATCTGCGGTCTCGCCGCCGCCGGTGGTGACCAGGAAGACCTTATCCTGCAGGCCGGCGTCGCGGATCGCCGCCGCCGCCCCGGTTGCGTCACCATCCCAGAAGTCGATGATGCCGCAGACGTCCGGGTGCTGTTGGAGCATGGTGGTCGTCACGTTGCGCGAGGTCGTCGCGTCCCAGTTCGAGTCGGGCTTGGCCACGACCTCGAAATCGGGGTGCTTCGAGAGCACGTCCATGATCCCGTCATACTGGAAGAGGCTGGTCGCGTTGGTCTCGTCACCCTGGACCAGGCCGATCTTCTTCGAGGAGTCCGCGCCGCAGCCCTTGATCACGGCTTCGGCTTCGAGCCGGCCGAGCTGCGTCCAGTCGCCGCCGAGATAGGCGTCGGCCTTGAAGTTGGCAGGATTGTCGATCAGCAGCACGTAGATGCCCGCCTCCTGCGCCTTCTTCATGATCTTGGAGTAGGAGTTGAGGTCGAACGACATGACGATCAGCACGTCAGGCTTGGGGTTGGACGCGATCGCGTCGGTCAGCGCCTGGGCGCCGGCCTCAGTGCTCCAGTTCGGATCGCGCGTCTCGAAGGTGCCGCCGAAGGCGTTGACCTCGCGCTGGAGGATCGCCGCCCAGCCCTGGGCAAGGTCGAAGCCCATCGCCATGGGCACCATGACGACGCGCTTGCCCTTGAGGGCCTTTGCGTATTCCGCAGGCGCCGGATCCATTGCAGCGGAGGCGGGCAGCGCGGTGAGGATCGTGCTCGACGCCACGACGGCTGCCGCCAGAAGCGTTCGCATCAGTGCCATCTTCCCATCCCTTTCCTTTTGACCAGCTCGCATCGGTCGGTGGTACGGAGCTCAGATGTCTCCTTGCTGGGCGGTCTGTTCATCGCGCGGGTTCAGCAGGCTGTCGACGATGATCGCGAACAGCAGGATAGTGGACTTGATAAGGTTCTGGTAGAGCACCTGGATGTCGATGATCGTCATGACGTTCAGCAGGATCCCGATCAACGCCGCCCCGAAGATGACGTTGCGCATGCCGCCCTTGCCGCCACTCAGGCCGATGCCGCCGATCACGACGACGAGCACGACGTCGTAGAGCAGCGTCGAGTTGACGACCCGCGTGTTGATGATCAGCAGCCCGGATGCCGTGAGGATGCCGGCGACGAAGGCGATCAACGCCGACACGACATAACGCAGCACGATCATCGGCCGGACCGGAATGCCCATATTGCGCGCGGCCATGAAATTGTCGCCCATGAAATACACGTAGCGCCCCCATTTCGTGAAGCGCAGCAGCAGAAAGACAGTCAACGCCATCCCGGCGAACACGAACACCTCGATCGGAATCGAGGCGAGACGCACCTGTCCGAGATGTTCGATCCAGTTGTCTTTCGGCACGCCGATCATGTCCTGGTCGATGAAGCGCGAGCGCACGACGCCGAAGACGAACGCGCCCATTGCGAGGGTCGCGAAAATCGCCGGCACTTCGGCGTAGGCGATCAGGAAGCCGTTGAGGCCGCCGACCGCCACGACGCCGGCCAGGGCGACGGCAAGCGCCACGCCCTCCGAGGTGCCCTCGTTCAACATCTGCAGATACCAGGCGACCGACATCGCCATGATCGCGACCGCCGAGAGGTCGATGCCGCGGCCGATCACGACCACCGCCATGCCGACCGCGAGGATGCCGAGAACGCTGACGCTGCGCACGATCGCGACCAGGTTGCCGGTGCTGAGAAAGCCTCGAAGCGTGAGCGAGGCGGCCACGAACAGCACGACCGCGAGCACCAGCACGATCCGCTCCTGGGTCAGGCTGCGGCGCGAGATCAGCCCTCTCATCGGGCGCTCACGGCGGCTGGACGGCGCTCCATCACCGATCTCCCTCGGCGGGAGACTAGCAGGCCGAGTCTTCGGAATCCATGCCGCGCAACGCCGGCGGACGCTCGGCGCATGATGAGGTAGCCGCGGTGATCAGCCTGGCGGCATCGGTCGCGAGCCCGGCGGTCGCGAACTCTACGTCTGCGAGCTCAGCTCGGGGTCGGAGGTTTCGACGGCGCTCCATTCGCGGATCAGCTCGTAGCCGACCGCCAGCAGCGTCGGGCCGAGGAACAGCCCGAGAAAACCGAACGTGACGGCGCCGCCGATCACGCCGAACAGGATCAAAATCAGGGGCAGGTCGCTGCCGCGGCTGATCAGCCAGGGCTTGAGGACGTTGTCGGCCAGAATGCCGGCGGCGATGCTCCAGACAACGATGAAGACCATCCATCCAACCTGGCCGCTGAGATAGAGCCAGACCGCCGCCGGCCCAATGATGAGCACGGGCCCGAACGGAATCAGGGACAGCACGAACAGGACGAGGCCGAGCAGCAGCGCCGCGGGAATGCCGGTGGTCCAGAGCCCGATCAGGAGCAGCAGCGCCTGGGCGAGCGCGGTCCCGAGCACGCCGTAGACCACACCGTTGATGGTCGCGTAGGCGACCCGGAGCAGGCGCGGCGCCTGGTCGCCGGCGATGCGCTGCCCGGCCATGACCAGGCTGCGCCGGACCGCCGCCCCATCGCGATAGAGGAAGAACGCGGTCAGAATAGCCAGGATCAGCTGCACGACGGCGTTACCCAGGCTGAGGCCGGCGCCGATCAGCTGCTGCCGGGCCCAGGCGACGAACGCCTGGACCCGTTCCGCCGCCTCGGGCTCGCCGCCCGCCAGGGCCTGCCAGCGGGTGGAGAGTTCCGGGCCGATCACGTTGATCTCGGCGACCCAGGCCGGTGGCGGCGGCAGGCGGTGCTGCGCAACGTCGCTCACGAGCCGGACCGCACCAGCGACGTTGTAGTCGATTCTCGAGGCGACCACCGCCGGCGGCACCACGAACACCAGCGTCGCGAGCGTGATCATCAGCAGTGCGGCTAGCGTCTTACGGCCGCCGAGCAGGCGCCGCAGACCCTCGAACGCCGGCCAGGTGGCGACGACCAGGATTAGGGCAAAGCTGGCCGCGGTGAAGAATGGCCGCAGCACGAGCACGCAGCCGACCGCCAGGACGGCCAGCACAACGAGGCCAAGGGCGCGCTCGATCCGGTTCTCGCCGTCCCCACGATTCCGGGTCGTTCCGCGCATGACCGTGCAGCCTCCGGCATACTCGGTGGCCTCGACCCGGGTGCTCCTGCCGACCGCTCAGAATCGGTAGTTGACCAGCGCCCCGCCGAAGAACTGGTTCTCGTTGCCCTGGTCCTTGACCACCGGGCTGTCGGCGGCGTCGCCGATCAGACGCGTGTAGGTCGCGATCGTCGACACACTCCATCGTTCCAGGAAGCTGTACGTAAGCGTGCCGCCGAAGGCGACGTCCTTGAAGCCGGCATCGGCGCTGTACTGGTCGAGCCCGCTGCGGGCGGCGTCGGCGGAATCGATGCTGAAATAGGCGTCCATGTAGTCACTGCTCGCCCAGGTCCCCTCGATCGCGGTGTCCAGGCGCCAGCTCTCCGTCAGCGGCGTCCCGTAGGTTCCCCGGAGGGTGCCCAGAAAGCCGTTGCCGCCGGAGACGTCCTGCCGGGCCTCGATTTCCAGGGCAAGATTCTGCCGCGGATCGGCCAGGAAGTCATAGCCGCCGACGACGCCGAGCATCACCGACGCGTCGACGCTCTTGAGATCGCCGACCTTACTGTCCTCGACGTGATGATCGCGTTCCTTGATGAATTGACCGGCAACGCCGAACCGCCAGTGCTCGTCCGGCAGGAAGTTTGACCGGAGCCGCGGACCGAAAATCTGAACGAACGTGTTCGGATGGTAGAGATTGCTCACCCTCAGGTTCCAGAGCGGGACCAGCTCGTAATCGTCCGAACCCTCGTAATCCGGCGCCACGCCGACGCCCGCGCCCACCGTGTAGGTCGTACCCTGACCGCTCGGGCCGGCGCCGACTTCGGCACCTGCGGTGCTCGCCGGTTGGGCAACCGCGAGGCCGCCACCGCTCAGGAAAGCGCCAATCATCGCGGCGCCGGTCATCAGAGTAAGCGTGAGGCGCATGCTCGTTCCCCTTTTCAGACCGCTTCCGGTCGATGCAACGCAACACTGCTGCCAAAGCACCAGACGGCTCAACCCATTATGTGGTAGCCGCCGTCGATGTAGATGGTATCGCCGGTGATCAGCCTGGCGGCATCGGTCGCGAGCCCCGCGGTCGCGAAGCCGACGTCCTCGATCGTGACCAGGCTCCGGCTCGGCGCGCGCGCGGCCGCCTGATCGAGCAGGGCGTCGAAATGCGCGATGCCGGAGGCGGCCCGGGTCTTGAGCGGTCCGGGCGAGATCGCGTGCACGCGGATGCCCTTGGGCCCGAGCTCCGCCGCCAGATAGCGTGCCGCCGCCTCGAGCGCCGCCTTGACCGGGCCCATCAGGTTGTAGTTCTCGACCACCCGCTCGGCGCCGAAATAGCTCATCGTGAACAGTGCGCCGCCGTCCTTCATCAGCGGCTCGGCGAGCCTCGCCATGCGGATGAAGGAGTGGCAGGAGACGTCCATCGCGGTGAGAAAACCTTCGCGCGAGCAGTCGACGACGCGGCCCTGCAGGTCCGCCTTGGGCGCGAAGGCGATCGAGTGGAGCGCGAAGTCGAGGCGGCCGAAGCGCCGCTCGATCTCCTCGAACACGGCCTCGAGCTGGCCCGGGGCCTGGACGTCGAGGGGCATGAAGACCGGCGCCTCGAGCTCGCGGGCGAGCGGCAGAACGTAGGATCTGGCCTTGTCGTTCAGATAGGTGATCGCGAGCTCGGCCCCGAACGAGCGGAACGCCTTGGCGCAGCCGTAGGCGATCGAGTGCTCGTTGGCGATGCCGATCACCAGGCCCTTCTTGCCCTCGAGCCGGCGGAGGTTGGCGTCGAACGGCACGGTTTTGTCGGTCTCGGTCGGTGGCATCAGGCGGCTCCAGGGATCGGCGGCCGGCGCAGCACGGCCAGCGTGTGGCGGGCGATCATCTGCTCCTCGTCGGTCGGGATCGCATAGACCGCGACCCGGCTGGAGGCAGCCGAGATCTTCGGGCCGCCTTCCCGGTTGGCCGCCTGGTCGAGCTCGATGCCGAGCCAGCCGGCGCGGGCGCAGACCCGGGCGCGGATCTCGGCCGAGCGCTCGCCGATCCCGGCGGTGAACACGAGGCCGTCGAGGCCGCTGAGCGCTGCGGTGAGCGCGCCGAGCTCGTGGGCGATCCGGTAGACGAACAGCTCGATCGCCTGCGCGGCCCGCGGCTCGGCGCTCGCCAAGAGATCCCGCATGTCGTTGCTGATCCCGGACACGCCCTTGAGGCCGCAGTCGTGGTAGAGCAGGCGCTCGATCGCGTCCGCATCCATGCCGTAGGCCCGGATCAGATGCAGCACCACGCCCGGATCGAGCGCGCCGCAGCGGGTGCCCATCGGCAGGCCGTCGAGGGCGGTGAAGCCCATCGTGCTGTCGATGCTGCGCCCAGCCTGCATGGCGCACATGCTGGCGCCGCTGCCGAGATGGGCGACCACCACCCGGCCGTCGGCGATGGCGGGCGCGACCTCCGGCAACGCTTGCGCGATATATTCGTAGGACAAGCCGTGGAAGCCGTAGCGGCGGATGCCCTGGTCGTAGAACCGGCGCGGCAGGGCGAACCAGTCGGCGACCTCGGGGTGGGCGCGGTGGAAGGCGGTATCGAAGCAGGCGACCTGCGGCAGGTCGGGCCGGAGCGCGGCGACCACGCGGATGCCGGCGAGGTTGTGCGGCTGGTGCAGGGGCGCCAGCGGACAGAGCGCAGTCAGCTTCTCGAGCACCGCCGGATCGACGCGCACCGGCGCGGCATAGTCGACGCCGCCATGCACGACCCGATGGCCGACGCCGAGCAGCGCGATGTCGCTGAAATGCTCGCGCAGCCAGCCACCCAGGACGCGGAAGAACTCGGCGTGGCCGGAGGTCCGATCGTCCGGCCAGCGGCGGTCGACCAGGCCTTGGCCTGCGGCGTCCTCGGCGACGAAGCGCGGCGAGGTGCCGATGCCCTCGATCTGACCCTTGGCGGCGAGCTCGGGCCGGTCGCCCTCGGCGACGCGGTAGACGGAGAATTTCAGGCTCGAGGAACCGGCGTTGATGGTCAGGACGGCATCGGCCACGCCGTCTACTCCGCCGCCGGCGCACCGGCTTGCCGGCGGGCGTGGGCGAGCAGGACGGCGACCGCGCAGGACGCCATGCGGGCGCGCACCGTGTCCGCCCGCGAGGTCAGGATGATCGGCACGCGGGCCCCGAGCACGATCCCGGCGGCGTCGGCGTTCGCCAGGAAGGTGAGCTGCTTGGCCAGCATGTTGCCGGCCTCGAGGTCCGGGACCAAAAGGATGTCGGCGTCGCCCGCGACCTCGGAGTGGATGCCCTTGATCAGGGCCGCCTCCTTGCTGATCGCGTTGTCGAAGGCGAGCGGCCCGTCGAGCAGGCCGCCGGTGATCTGGCCGCGCTCGGCCATCTTGCACAGCGCTGCGGCATCGATCGTCGAGGGGATTTTCGGGGTTACGGTCTCGACCGCCGAGAGGATCGCAACCTTGGGCAGCTCGACGCCCAGAGCGCGCGCCATGTCGATCGCGTTCTGGACGATGTCGACCTTGGTCTCGAGATCGGGAAAGATGTTGATCGCGGCGTCGGTGACGCCGAGCGGCTTGGGGTAGGTCGGGACGTCCATGATGAAGACGTGGCTGATCCGGCGCTCGGTCCGCAGGCCGGTATCTTTCCTCACCACCTCGCCCATCAGCTCGTCGGTGTGCAGGCTGCCCTTCATCAGGGTCTCGGCGTCGCCCGCGCGCACGATCTCGACCGCTTGAGCGGCGGCGGCGTGGCTATGCGGCGCATCGACCAGGCGGTACCGGGAGATATCGAGCCCGAACTGCTCGGCGACGCCCCGGATCTTGGCTCCCGGGCCGATCAGCACCGGCTTGATCAGGCCGGCCTCGGCCGCCTCGACCGCCGCGGTCAGCGAGGATTGATCGCAGGGATGGGCGACCGCGGCGGCGACCGGCTCGAGCTCGGCGCAGCGCTCGATCAGCGCCGGATAGACCCGGTACTCGCGCGCCGCCTTGTGCGGCAGGCTGATCTCGGCCGGATCCTGCGACCTTTTCATGACCCGTTCCTGGCTGCGGCGCGCCCGGTTGCCGGCTGGCGCTTCGCCCGGCGTCCCGGCGCCGGCGCGCCCGCCGGCCCGAGTCCGAGGATCCGCTCGATCCTGGCGAGCAGGGCCTCGCCTTCGGCGCTGAGCGCGCCGCGCGCGCGCCCGACCTTGCGCACGACGTCCAGCGCCTCGCGCCGGTCCGCTTCGTTCGGCAGCAGCGCCGGCAGGCTGGCGAGCGCGTGCTCCTCGTCGAACCGGATCATGAAGGCCTCTTCCCTGGCGATCGCCTTCAGCCGGTCCTGGCTCAGTCCCCGGAGCCGCGGATGCTCTCTTGCCAGCTGCTGGGCCAGTCGAAAGCCGCGGGCGTCGATCATCCGCTGCGCCTTGGCGCCGGCCAGCATGATCCGGATCACCGCCTCGGCGAAGCCGCCCTCGGCCTCGCGGGCGCGGATCGCGGCGATTTTCTGCTCGAGCAGTTCCTCCAGCCGCTGGTTACGCGCGCGCGGCTTCTGCGCATCGGCATGCGGCGCCCGCAGACCGGCGAGCGCCTCGACCAGGGGCGCGTTGTAGATCGTCTTGAAGGAGAGCTCATAGAGGTGGTCGCGCAGCTCGCGATACCGATCGAGGCCCTGCTCGATCTGCTCCGAGACCGCATGCTCGGCCGTCACCAGCGCGTTGCCGGCGGCGGCCGGCCGGCGGTCCTTGTGCACCAGGTCGGCCATCAGCTTGACCGGCCACATCGCCGGATTGAGGTCGGACAAGAGAAACCGTTGCAGGCGCAGCGGATGCATCAGGCGAAGCGCCTCGGCGCTCGCCTCGTTGCTCCACATCCTGATCCAGGGGCCGATCAGCGTGTCGTAGAGGCCCTCGTTGATCTCGGAGATGCGGGCCACGGTCTCGAACGCTTTTTCATGCTCGCGGCCATCGCCGAGGGCCAGGATGTCCTGGGTCGTGCGCCCTTCGAAGCGCACCAGATACTGCCCCGGCAGGAGGTCGGCGCCGACGTCCTCAGGCGTCTTGTCCTCGATCACCATCTCGTAGAGGCCGGGCGGCAGGACCTCGATCAGATCGAGGGTGTTGACCAGCTCGGCGTGCTGCTTCTCGGCGACCCTGGCCGAGACGAAGATGCCGAGATGGCCGACCCGCTCATCGAGCGTGTAGATGATCGTCTGCTCGTTGGCGACGATCTCGGCCACGCTCTCGTACAGGTCCGGGATCCAGTAGAGCGCCTGCGGCGGCGGCGTGATGTTGTCGCCCCAGGATGCGATCACGACGATCGGCGCCTTGATGTTGCGAAGGTCGATCGCGCGCCGGTCCTTGGTCAGGATCCTGCCTTTGGTCAGCTTGTTGCCGACGAACAGCTCGTCGGCGATCGCCCGCATCTCCTCCTTGGTCATCAAGAAATAGCCGGTCCACCATTTCTCGAAGCCGAGGTAGCGCTCCTCCTCGGTGTCGATCTTGGCGTAGAGATTGTATTGCTTGGCCCAGAGCGTGTTGGCGGGATTGAGGTTCTCGAAGTTGCTGACCAGGTTGACGCCGTCGAACGTGCCGTGGCCGAGGTCGCCAGCGAGCGAGGCGAGCCAGCTGCCGCCGAGCAGGCCGCCGGTATAGCGCATCGGGTTCTTGCCCTCGACGCCGGCCCAGTAGGAAAGCGGGGCGCCGGCGATGCTGACCAGGCCGACCAGGTCGGGGGCGGCGGCCGCGAGCATCATGATCGCCCAGCCGGCCTGGCAGTTGCCGACCACGACCGGTTTTTCCGACTCGGGGTGGAGCGCCTGCACCTTGAGCAGGAACTGGGCCTCGGCCCAGCCGACGTCGGCGATCGTCTGGCCGGGCTCAGGCTCGGGATGGAAGGCTATGAAGTAGACCGGATGGCCATTGCGCAACGCGATCCCGACCTGGCTCAACTCCTTCATGCCGCCGATCCCGGGCCCATGGCCGGCGCGCGGGTCGACGATCACGAACGGCCGCTTCTCGGGGTCGGTCGCGACGCCCGGCTCGGGCTTGATGGCAAGCAGCATGTAGTTGACCGGCCGCTCGAGCCGGCGCCCGTCCATGACCAGCTCGTAGTCGAACACGAGCACCGGCGGCTTCCCCTTCCGGTAGTGCTCGAGCGCCTGGTTGCCGCGCTTGCGCATGACGTCCCAGAACAGAACCTGGCGCTGGGCCGCGTCGACCCAGTAGTCGACCGCCTCCTTCATCCAGCCGCCGGCCGTCGGCTCGGCGCTCGAGCCCGTCTTCGACGACAGCATCTCCGCGGCCTGGCTCAGCCACTGCATCGGCGCCTCGGCGAGGCCGCCGAAGGGCGCGGTCATGGGCGGCCGGCCGGCGGCTCTGGTCGCCCTCGGCGCCGCGGCCGCGTCGATGATGCCATTGCCCGAGCGGGCGGCCTTATCCGCCGCAGGTCGCTGAGCGCGGAGCGACCCGCTCGCGCGCGCCATCCGGCTGTCCTTGATCGTCGTCATGGAATTCCCCGCTGCATTGCTGCGCCGCAACATAGGGCCTCGTCGCAGGCACGCCATGCGGCCCGATGTCACCAGGTGAGAAAAAGGCCGACGTCGCCCGGCACGCCGCCCGGGAAATCCATGATCTGGGCGCGCACTTTGTAGCCTTGCGGCTCGAGCTCCTTCTGCCAGAACTCGTGGGCGCGCTTGGCGAAGCCGGTCAGGGTGTCGGACCAGCCGGGCTCGAAGTTGTTGATCGTGCGCCCGCCGTCGGTGCAATACTCGCTCGGGAAGCGCACCACCAGCACCTCGCGCTCGCCCCGCTCGGCAGCACCTTTGACCACGCGCGACACGCGCTCGAACACCTCCGGGTGGATCTCCTGGGACATGAACGCATCGCGGAGATGATGACGGTCGTCGTCGACCTTGCGCTTCTTCTCGAGCGCCTCGCGCGCCTTCGCCATTTCCTGCTCTTCGGCAATCCGCCTGAGCTGATCAGGCGTAATCAGACCTTCAGCCACCGCCGTCCTCCTGTTGTTCCGACCCGATCGCAAAGCCGCCAGGCCCAGAGCGGCCGTTTCGTTGCCGTGGGGCGGGTCAGTATCTGGGCCGTCGCGGCGAACCGATCCTTGATCCAGATCAATCCCAGCCGCGTCTTGCGGCCCACATCGACCACCGATTTCAGCTGGGGCGGCCAACCTTCCAAGCAAGTTCAGCCTGATGCTAGCGGCTGGCGTGATGGGGCACGTCGACCATGCGCCTCGTGCCGGCCGCCACGTCGTAGATATGGAACGAGTTCATGTTGCGGCCATAGAGGTGGAGGCTGACACAGGTTTCGCGTTCCTCGGGCACGCCGGTCATATGGATGTGGTCGGGGTTCGGCACGAAACTGGAGACCGAGCCCGGATTCAGCAGAATCACGCCGCCGCGTTTGAGGCGAATATCGCGGTCAGCGGTGATCTCGCCGGAAGCGCTCATATAGTTGCGTTCCTCCAGCACGCCCTGGACGAGGCCGACCACGCCCCAGCAGCCATGGTCGTGGACCGGCGTCCACTGGCCCGGCAGCCAGACCAGCGCGAACAGCGAGAGATCGCCGCCGGGCGCGATGTGGATCGCGTTCCGGGCATAGTGATCTGGCTCGCTGCGGAAGTGCTCGGCGGCAAGAAAGTCGTGCGCCCTACCCGCAAGATCCCGCATCAAGGGCGCAATGGCGGTGACCCGATCCGCCGCGTCCTCGGTCCTGGCTACGACCAATTCGCAGGTCGCGATGAAACCCGCCAAAGCCGGATGCATCATCATTCCTCCCCATGCCGCTCGTTCAACAGAATTTCCGCGACGATCGGCATCCTCGCCCGTCCAAAGGCATGTCAGTCGGCGATCCTAGCATTCTCAATTCAGGGGTGTCCTACCGTCGCCCGTGGACCGTTCGATCGTCGACGGGTTCGGATCGGCCTGAGCTGCCCGCCGGCGTGGGGTGCGTTCGCTCAGGCGCTGCAAGACGACGAAGAAGGCCGGCACGAACAGGACCGCGATGCAGGTCGAGGCGAGCATGCCGCTCGCCACCGTGATCCCGATCGAGCGCCTGGCGTTGGCGCCGGCGCCGGTCGCGACCACCAGCGGCAGCACGCCGAGGATGAACGCGAACGAGGTCATCAGGATCGGCCGGAAGCGCAGCCGCGCGGCCTCGACCGCGGCGTCCAGGATCTCGCGCTGCTGGTTGAGGCGCAGATCGCGGGCGAACTCCACGATCAGGATCGCGTTCTTGCTGGCGAGCGCGATCAGCAGCACGAGGCCGATCTGCATGTAGAGATTGTTCGCGACCCCAAGCGGCGTGAGGGCGGCGACGGTGCCGAGCAGCGCGATCGGCACCGCCAGCAGCACCGCCGCGGGCGCGGTCCAGCTCTCGTACTGGGCCGCGAGCGCCAGATAGACCAGCAGCAGCGCCAGCGCGAACACGTAGTACGCTTGGTAGCCCTGCTCCTTCTCCTGATAGGACATGCCGGTCCATTCGGACGCCATGCCGGGCGGCAGCGTGGCGGTCGCGATCTGATCGAGCAACGAGAGCGCCTGACCCGAGCTGAAGTTGAGCGCCGGCGCGCCCAGCACCTGCGCGGCCGGGCGCAGGTTGTAGAAGCCGATCAGCGACGGCCCGGTCCGGTAGCTGATCGTGGTGATGGTGCCGATCGGGACCATGTCGCCATTGGCGTTGCGCACGTACAGCCGGCTGATCTCCTCGGGCGTCACGCGATAGGGGTGATCGGCCTGGGCATAGACCTGAAAGGTGTGGCCGAACCGGTTGAACTG
The DNA here is from genome assembly GCA_963757395.1 of uncultured Alphaproteobacteria bacterium. Lineage (GTDB taxonomy): Bacteria > Pseudomonadota > Alphaproteobacteria > Geminicoccales > Geminicoccaceae > DATAOG01. The sequence goes on along the minus strand of CAVWRK010000007.1, from coordinate 83,005 downwards.
GTTGACGTAGGTCGAGCCCAGGTAGGTCTGCAGCGCTTCGAAGACGTCGCCCAGCTGGACGCCGAGCGTCTCGGCCTTGACCCGGTCGACGTCCACCTGCAGCTGCGGCGCCCCGGCGCGGAAGGGGCTCAGGATGGCTTCAATCCCGGACTGGGTGCGGCCCTTGTCGGCGATCGCCTGGGCGACGTTCTGCAGCTTCTCGTAGTCGAAGCTGTTGTCCCGGAGCTCGACCTCCATCTGGAAGCCGGCGGCGTTGCCGATGCCCTGGATCGGTGGCGGCACCAGGACGAAGCTGGTGCCCTCCTCCAGTTTCGAGAGGGCGTCGCTCAGCCTGGTGTAGAGGCTGCGCAGATCCTCGCCGCGGCCGCGCAGGCTCCAGTCCTTGAGGATCACGTACATGGCGCCGGCGTTGGCGAGCGTGGCGTTGTTGTCGAACACCGAGATCCCGCCGATCGACACCGCGTGCTCGACGCCGGGGGTGGCGCGCACGATGCTCGCGACCCGGTCCATGACCTGCTCGGTGCGCTCCAGCGAGGCGCCATCGGGCAGCTGGATCGACGCGATCAGGTAGCCCTGGTCCTCGGGCGGGATGAAGCTGGTCGGCAGCGCGGCAAGGCCCCAGACCGCCAGCGCGCCGAGGCCGATGCCGATCGCGGCTATGACCAGGCTGTGCCGGACGGTGCGCGCCACGAGGCCGGTGTAGCCGCGCTCGGCGGCGCCGTAGAGGCGGTTGAAGCCGCGGAACACGATATTGCGCCGCTGCGGCGTTGGCCGCAGCCAGAGCGCGCATTGCGTGGGCTTCAACGTGGCGGCGTTGATCGCGCTGATCAGCGCGGTCGCGGCCATCACCAGAGCGAACTGCCGGTACAGCTGCCCCGAGACGCCCGGCAGGAAGGCCGCCGGTAGAAAGACCGACATCAGCACCAGCGTGATGCCGATGATCGGGCCGAACAGCTCGGTCATGGCGCGGATCGCCGCGTCCTTGGGCGTCAGGCCCGCCTCGATGTGGCGCGCCGCACCCTCGACCACGACGATCGCGTCGTCGACCACGATGCCGATTGCGAGCACGATCGCGAACAGGGTCGCGAGATTGACGCTGAAGCCGAGTGCTGCCATGGCCGCGAACGCGCCGATGATGGTCACCGGCACCGTGGTCGCGGGCACCAGCATGGCCCGCCAGTCCTGGACGAACACCATGATCACGATCAGGACCAGGACGCCTGCGATGAACAGCGTGCGGTAGACCTCGTCGATCGAGGCGCGCACGAAGGTCGTGGTGTCGAACGGGATGTCGTGGACCAGGCCCGGCGGGAAGGCCGCGCCCAGCCGGTCGACGGTGGCGCGCACCCGCGCCGCGACCTCGAGCGCGTTGGCTTCGGGCAGCTGGAAGATCGCGATCCCGGCCGCCGGCTGGCCGTCGAGCTTGAAGAACTGGCCATAGCTCTGGGCGCCGAGCTCGATCCGGGCGACGTCCTTCAGGCGCGTGACCTGGCCGGCCTCGCCGGCCTCGACCTTGAGGATGATGTCCGCGAACTGCCCGACCTCGGAGAGGCGTCCGGGCACGTTGACGGTGTACTGGAAGTTCTGCCCGGCGGCGGTCGGTGGCATCCCGATCTGCCCGGCCGCCACCTGCTGGTTCTGCTGCTGGACGGCGTTGATGACGTCCTGCGGCACCAGGCCGCGCGCCTCGAGCCGATCCGGGCTGAGCCAGATGCGCATGCTGTACTGGCCGGCGCCGAAGATGTTGACGTTGCCGACGCCCGGCAGGCGGGCGAGTTCGTCCTGCAGGTTGATGGTCGCATAGTTGCGCAGGAACAGGCTGTCGTAGCGGCCGTCGGGGGAGCTGAGGGTGACGATCTGCAGGATCGCGGTCGACTTCTTCTGGGTGGTCACGCCCTGCTGCTGGACCGGCGGCGGCAGCGCCGGCAGCGCGATCGCGACCCGGTTCTGCACCAGCACCTGGGCGAAGTCGGGGTCGGTGCCGATGTCGAACGTGACGATCAGCGTGTAGGTGCCGTCGCTGGTGCTGGTCGACTGCATGTAGAGCATGCCCTCGACGCCGTTGACCTGCTCCTCGATCGGCAGGGCGACGGTGTCGGCCAGCACCTGGGCGCTGGCGCCCGGATAGCGGGTGGTGACCTGGACGGTCGGCGGCGTGATCGGCGGATATTGCGCGACCGGGAGCTCGAACAGCGCGACCGCGCCGATCAGGATCATCAACAGGGCGAGGACGTTGGCGAGGACCGGGCGCTCGATGAAAAAGCGGGAAAACATGCCGGCCGGCCCGGCGCCTACGGCCGGGCGGCCGGGGCCGCCGGTGTGGCCGCCGCCGCGGCCGCCTCGCGCGGCGTCACCTTGCTGCCCGGGATCGCGCGCTGGAGGCCGTCGATCACGACCCGGTCATCGGCGCCCAGGCCCTGCTCGATCACCCGCATGCCGTCGTTCAGGGCGCCGATCTGCACGACCCTCTGCGCGACCACGTCGTCCTGGCCGACGACCAGCAGGTAGTGGCCGCGCTGGTCGATGCCGATCGCGCGGTCCGGCACCAGCAGCGCGTTGGCGGTGGTGCCGACCGGGACTTGCACCCGGACGAACAGGCCGGGCAGGAACACGTAGTCCTGGTTGGCGATCACGCCCCGCGCCTGCAGGGTCCCGGTGCCCTGGTCGACGTCGGTCGCCACGAAATCGAGCGTCGCTTCGTGGGGATAGCCGGTCTCGTTCTGGAGGCCGATGCCGAGCTTGACCGGCTCGACGTCCTTGAGCGTCTTGCCCGCGGCCCGCAGACTGGCGCGCAGGCGCAGCACGTCCTGCTCGTCGACGTTGAAGTAGACGTAGATCGGCGCCAGCTGGTCGATGGTCGCGAGCTGGGTCGCCGCGCCGGCCCCGACCAGATTGCCGGGATCGACCTGATGGCGCCCGATCCGGCCGTCGAAGGGTGCCACGATCCGGGTGTAGCCGAGGTTGATGCGGGCGATCTCGAGGTTGGCGTTGGCCTCGTCGACCGCGGCCTTGGCGGCATCGCGCTGGGCCTGCCAGTTCTCCACGTCCGACTCGGAGGTGGCCTTCTGCTTGATCAGCCGCTGCTGCCGCTCGTATTCCGAGGTCGCCTGGGTGAGCGTCGCCTGCTGTTGCTCGACGGTGGCCTGGGCCAGTTGCACGTTGGCCTGGTAGGGCTCGGGCTCGATCACGAACAGCAGATCGCCCTTCTTGACGATCGCGCCGTCCTTGAAGTTCACCGAGTTGAGGTAGCCGGCGACCCGGGCGACCAGGTTGACGCTGTTGCTCGACTGGGTGTTGCCGGTCAGCCCGATGGTGTTGGTCACGGTCTGCTGCACGGGTCGGCCGACCGTCACGCCCGGCGGCGGCGGCGGCACGTAGGTGTTGTCCTGACCGCAGCCCGCGAGCAGCAACAGGAGCCAGGCGGGCGCGGCGATACCGGCGCGGCGCCGCGCCGGCGGCGACCAGGGTTGCGCGCTCACCCTCGGGGCCTCATCGGCGGCTAGAACGCCGGCGCCGGAATTGGGGATGCCGCAGCATCCTTGCCGGACGGCTCCTCCTGCAGCAGCCCGCCCCAATTGGTGCGTTTGGCCATGGTCTCCTTGATGTCGGCACGGACGAAGTCCTGACCCTCCCGGGTCTCCCAGCCGCCGCCGAGCGCGCTGTAGAGCGAGATCAGCCCCTGTGCGACGCTGCCTTGGGTGACCGCCAGCTGGTCCTGTTGCACGAGCAGGTTCTGCTGCGCGGTCAGCACCGTGGTGTAGCTGGCGGCGCCGGCGCGGTATTGGGCCGCGGCCAGATCGACGGAGCGCTTCGCCGCCGTTGCCGCCTCGCTCAGCAGCGCCACGGTCTCCTGGGCGCCGAGGAAGCTCGCGAGCCCGTCCTCGACCTCCTGCTGGGCCTGGAGGACCGTGTTCTGATAGGACAGGACCGCCTGCTGGAAGGCCGCGTCCTGGGCCCGGACCTGGTTGGTGATCTGACCGTAGTTGAAGACGTTCCAGACCACCGCCGGCCCGAACGAGACCACCCGGCTCTTCCAGTCGAACGCGTTGCCGAGATCGGAGTTGCCGATGTTGGTCGACAGGAACCCAAAGGTGCCGCTGAGCGAGAACGCCGGATAGAGCTCGGCCTTGGTGGCGCCGATCGTGGCCGACTGCGCCGCCGCCTGCTGCTCGGCGCTGCGGATGTCCGGGCGCCGGCGCAAAAGCTCGGCCGGGATGCCGATCGCGACCTGGGGCGGCGCCGCCGGGATCGGCCCGCCGGGTCCGAGCAGGTCCTCGAGGCTCGAGGGCGGCCGGCCGAGCAGGACGCTGAGCGCATGCTGGTTCTGGCGCAGCCCGATCTCGAGTTGGGGAATCTGGCTGCGGGTCTGGGCGTACTCCGATTTCGCCTGCTGGCTGTCGGTCTCGCTGACCTCGCCGTTGCGGAAACGGACGTTGGCCAGGTTCAGGGTCTGCTGCTGGGTTTTGGCGTTCTCGCGCGCGATCCGCAGGCGCTCCTCGTAGGTCCGGATGTTGACGTAGGCGCTCGCCACCTGCGCGCTCAGGCTGACCAGGGCCTCGTCATAGTCGGCGATCGAGGCCATCAGGTTGGCGTCCGAGGCTTCGATCGCACGCCGGAACTTGCCCCACAGATCGAGCTCCCAGCTGGCGCCGAAGCCGAACTGCGTGAACCAGAAGCTGTTGTTGTTGCTCAGCAACGACAGGTCTTGCGCCGCGTCGCGCGCCAGGCCGCCCGGCGAGTTGTGATCGCTCAGGCGTTTGTACGTCAGCTCGCCGGACAGCTGCTGCTTTTGCGGATAGAGATCGCCGATCGCGGCGCCCAGCTGCGCGCGCGCCTGGAGCACCCGCACGCCGGCGATCTGCACGCTCGGGTTCTGCTGCTGCGCGACCCGGATCAGGTTGGAGAGCTTGGGATCGTCGAACTTCCGCCACCAGGCTGGATCCTCGGGCGCGGTCGTGACGATCCGCGGGTCATCGGTCGCCAGCCAGTTTTGCTCCAGGGCAGCCTCGGGCGGCACGAAGTCCGGCCCCACCTTGACGCACCCCGACACCGCCAGGAGGAAAAGGGCCCCCGCCCTACGTGCGGATCGACGATCGGGCGGCCTCGCGCTCCGAGATCCGCACCCCGGTGTACCGGTATCGGTCGACAACGAACCCTCGAGCGTCGGTTGACAACAAAGCTCAGCCAAACGCACCGCTTGCACTCGCGATGTTCTTACCACGATTGTAGATTTGGACCTTAGCAAGCGACGTGGCGAACGCAAGCGCAAAGCGGATGGCCCGGGTCGGCGGTGCCCACCGAGATGCTGCCCGGCGCCGGACCTGCCGGACGCTGAGCCCCTCTCGCTTCGGGCCGCGGCATACTGGCAGGCTATACTTCGGATTGCCTTCGTAAGCAGCGTCAAGATGCTTTCGGAGCAAGTCGCCGAACGCTGCACCGACGACCGAATCCAGCACCCTCGATGAGACTATGAGATAGATTCCGCCGAGATACCAGAGCGCGAACACCTTAAAATCCAAGAGTTGCTCAGCCTAATAACCATCTCTATTTCGAGCGAGAACAAAAACATACACAATAGAGATCGACAACACGATCGCGCCGAAGGCAGCAAGCGCAGGTCCTTCCGGCTCTTTGACCGGCTTGGAAGCGACTTCAGTGGCAAATGTACCGAAAATCACCTGAGCAGCACTGACGTGCACCAGCGCCACGATTTCGATCCACATGGCTGCGAAGGTATAGCCCAACGTGCCTTACAGGCATTTTGTGCCCAGCCAACCCGCCCATATTCCTAAACCAAGTCAACATCCAAATGAAAGGACGGACAATACCTACAGCCGCCTTTGCCAGAATCTGCTCGTCTCTTCGACGTCGCATCTGACGCTGCGATCATGGCTTCACCCGACTCCTGGCGCGAGCGCGCCGATCCGGCTCGTGGTTGGAGAGCCGCGGCGCCCGACCTCGCCAGTCGCCGCCGGTCGCGCTGCAGGCCGGGCCGGCGTCCGATCGGAACGCGCTCACGCGGGATCCGCCTCGAGGAGCCGGTAGCCGACGCCCGGTTCGTTGCTGATGTAGCGCGGATTGGCGGGGTCGTCACCGAGCTTTTGGCGCAAATGGCCGATGTAGATGCGCAGGTAATGCGTCTCGTGCTCGTGCGCCGGCCCCCAGACCTCGCGCAGCAGCTGCTGGTGGGTCACGATCCGGCCGGCGTGCAGCGCCAGCATGCGCAGCAGCGCGAACTCCTTGCGCGACAGCTTGACCTCGGTGTCCGCGACCCGCACGCGGTGGCGCGCGAGATCGATCGCGAGATCGCCGATCCTGACGACCGGCGGCGGCTCACCCTCCTGCTTGCGGCTCCGCAGCACGGCCCGCACCCGCGCGAGCAGCTCATGGATGCCGAACGGCTTGGTGACGTAGTCTTCGGCGCCGCCATCGAGCGCCGCCACCTTCTCGGCCTCGGCCGCCCTTACTGACAGCACGATGATCGGGACCGTCGACCATTCCCGGATACGCGCGATCACCTCCTGGCCCTCGAGGTCCGGCAGGCCGAGATCGAGAATTACGAGGTTGGGGCTCTCGGTCGCGCATTTGCGGACCCCCTCCTCGCCGCGTGCCGCCTCGATCACTTCGTAGCCGTGCGCGCCGAGGCTGATCCGGAGGAACTTGCGGATCTGGGGCTCGTCGTCGACCACCAGGATGCGGGCGAGGCCGTTCGTGCTCATGGCGCCGCCGCTCCGCCGCCCGCAACGGGCTCGCCCTCGTCGGCATCGTCGACCACATCGGGGACCGGCCGCAGCGGCAGGCGGAACGCGATCGTCGTGCCCCGACCGTCAGGGCCGGGCAGCGCCTCGATCCGGCCGCCGTGGGCCGCGATCAGGCCGCGGCAGATCGAGAGGCCCAGCCCAGTGCCCGCGGTCTGCTGGTCGCCGACGCGGACGCGATAGAACATGTCGAACACGCTCTCGCGCGCCGCCGCCGGGATGCCAGGCCCGTGGTCGCTCACCCGCACGCTCATCTCGTCACCCTCGCGGACGGCCTCGATCCCGATCCGGCCGTCCGCCGGCGAATGCTTGACCGCATTGTCCAGGATGTTGACCAGAACCTGCTCGATCAGCACCGGGTCGACGTACAGGAGCGGCAGGCTCTCCGGGATCGCGACCTCGACCTCGAGCGCGGCTGGCCGTCCCAGCCGCTGCATCGACCCGGCCGACGATCTCCCGCAGGTCAACCCAGTCGCGATTGGGCTGCAAGGCGCCGTAGCCGAGCCGGGTCATGTCCAAAAGGTTCTGGACGAAGCGGTTCAGCCGCTCGCTCTCCTCCAGGATCGTCTGGACGAGCTGGCTGCGATCGGCGCTCGAGAGCGCGCTGTTGCAGCCGCTAAGGCTGGTCGCCGAGCCGATGATCGAGACCAAGGGCGTGCGCAGATCGTGGGACACCGACGACAGCAGTGCGGCGCGCAGGCGCTCGGTCTCGGTCAGGAGGCGCGCATCCTCGATCGCGCTCGCGAGGTTGGTGCGCTCGATCGCGACCGCGACCTGGTCGAGCAGCGCTTCCAGGAGGCGCCGCTGCTCTTCCGCCAATTGCCGCTTCGGGGCCTCGAACGAGACCCCGAGCAGTCCGAGCCGGCCACGTCCGGTCTTGAGCGGCAGGAACAGCCATTCGGAAGCCGGCAGCGTGTCCGAGCTCCAGCCCGCCGGCTGGCCGTGCTCCCAGGCCCACTGCGCCGCCCCCCAGGCGGTCGCCGAGATCTGGTCCTCGGGCGGGTAGCCCGCGGCGATCTCGAGCCGGCCGTCGCGCGGCAGCAGAACGAGCGAGTGGCACTGGAGCGTCGAGGCGACGTGATGGACCGCCGCCCAGAGCACGTCGTCGAGCGCCGCGGCGCCTGCGATCTTGCGGCTGAAGTCGTAGAGATTGGCGGTCCGCTTGGCGTTGATGCGCATGGCTTCGACCTGCGCCTTGAGCCGCGCCGCCAGATTGCCGACGATGACTGCCACGACCAGGAACAAGATCATGGTCAGCACGTCTTCGCGATGCGTGACGATGAAGGTGTGGTAGGGCTCGGTGAAGAAGAAATTGTAGGCGGCGAAGCTCAGGAGGCTGGCATAGACCGACGGCCAGAGCCCGAAGCGGATCGCGACCAGCAGCACCGCCATCAGGAAGATCAGGGACAGGTTGGCAAGCGGCAGGACGCGATGGGCCAGATGGGACACCACGGTCGCGAGCGCGACCGCGAGTGTCGCCAGGGCGAACGCGCGCAGGTCGGGCCGGAACGGCGGGGCTCCCGTCTCGATCACCTGGCCGGGCGCCGCCCCCGCCTCGGGCGTCACGATCGTGATCTCGAACTGGCCGGCGGTATCGAGCAGGCGCTTGGTGACCCGCTCGCGCAGCCAGCCCGACCCGCGCCGCCGACGCGCGCGGCCGAGCAGGATGCGGCTGACGTTCCGGGATCGGGCGAAGCTGAGGATCTCCCCGGCGACGTCGGATTCGGCGTGCAGCGTCGCGGTCTCGCCGCCCAGGCTCTCGGCCAGCCGGAGCGCCTCCGCGATCCGATCCCTGGCGTCGTCGGGCAGGCCGTCGTACCTCGGCGTGTGCACGTTGAGTGCGAGCCACGGCATCCGCGCCCGATCCGCCATGCGCTTGGCGGTGCGCACGAGCTTCTTGGCGACCGGCGATTCATTGACGCACACCAGCAGGCGGTCCTGGGTCGGCCAGGGGCCCGCGATCGCGTGCGCGCGCATGTAGTCGACCATCTGGGCGTCGACCCGGGCGGCCGCCGCCCGCATCGCAAGCTCGCGGAACGCGGTGAGGTTGCCCTTGCTGAAGAAGTTGTGGATCGCGCGCAGGGCCTGGTCGCCGATATAGACCTTGCCCTCGCGCAGGCGCTGGATCAGGTCGTCCGGCGGCAGATCGACCAGCTCGATCTCGTCGGCCAGCTCCAGCACCCTGTCGGGCAGCGTCTCGCGCACCCGTACGCCCGAGATCCGCGCGACCACGTCGTTCAGGCTCTCAAGATGCTGGATGTTGAGCGTGGTATAGACGTCGATGCCGGCGGACAGCAGCTCCTCGACGTCCTGCCAGCGCTTGGTGTGCCGGCTGCCGGGGACGTTGGTGTGCGCGAGCTCGTCGACGAGCGCGAGCTTCGGCCGGCGCCAGAGCAGCGCGTCCAGATCCATCTCGCCGAACACCCGCCCCCGATAGCCGAGCCTGCGCCGCGGCACGAGGTCGAGACCGCGCAAGAGCGCCTCGGTCTCGGCGCGCCCGTGGGTCTCGACCACGCCGACCACGATCTCCACCCTCTCGCGCCGACGCTCCTGCGCCGCTTGCAGCATCGAGTAGGTCTTGCCGACGCCCGGATAGGCGCCGAGAAAGATCTTCAGCCGGCCGCGCCCCTCCTTCTTGACCTGCTCGAGCAGGACATCGGGCGCCGGACGATCCTGATCCTCAGCCATTCCGCCTCGTACTCTCCCGATCACCGCGGCAAGGCGTCGAGCGCGAGATTGAGCTCCAGAACGTTGACCAGACGCTCCGGAGTGAGCAAGCCGCCGGGAGCGAAAGCCTGCCGCGCGATCAGCGCCTCGATCCGAGACCGGGGGAGCGCCCGCGCTTTGGCCACACGCTCGGCCTGATACATCGCCGCCTCGACGCTGATATGGGGATCGAGGCCGCCTCCGGAGGCCGTCGCCAGCTCGGCCGGCAACGGTCGCTCGGCACTCGCCCCATAGCGGGCGACCAGCGCCCGCGCCCGCGCCGTGAGGTCGGCGCTGGTCGGCGACTTGTTGCTGCCGGCAGCGTGCATCGCATCGTAACCGCTCGCGCCGGCTGCCGACGGCCGCGGCCAGAAGTAGCGCGGCTCGGTGAAGTTCTGGGCGATCAGGCGGCTGCCGATGATCTTGCCGTCGGCCGCAGTGATCAGAGATCCCCGCGCCGTGGTGGGAACGAGCTGCGCCACTCCGAGCACCGCGAGCGTGTAGCCGACGACGCAGATCAGCATCGTGGCGACGACGAGGCGAAGACTGGCGACCAGCAACGGCATGATCGGGCTCCGCAAGCGGCTAGTTCATGAAGGTCACATGCTCGGCGATGGGTCCGAGTGCTGCCGCCGGGAAGAAGGTGAGCGCCCCGAAGACCAGGATCGTCGCCATCAGCATGACGCCGAAGGTGCTGTCGTCGACGCCGAGCGTGCCGGCCGTGACGGCGGCCCGGCGTTTGGCGCCGAGCGAGGCCGCGAGCGCCAGTGGCAGGATGATCGGGATGTAGCGCGCGAGCAGCATGATGAGGCCGGTCGCGACATTCCAGGGCACCGTGTTGTCGCCGAGCCCCTCGAAGCCCGAGCCGTTGTTGGCGCTCGCCGAGCTGAACTCGTAGAGCATCTCGCTGAACCCGTGCGGTCCGACGTTGTTCAGGGTCTCCCGGCCCCAGGGCGTGGCGGCGAAGACCGCGACGCCGCCGAGGATGAAGATGGCGTGCGCCAGGAGCGCGAGCACGGCGAGCTTGACCTCGAACGCCTCGACGCGCCGACCCAGATACTCGGGCGTCCGGCCGACCATCATGCCGGCCACGAAGACCGCGATCACGATGTAGAGGAACATATTGATCATGCCGACCCCGACGCCGCCGAAGGTCGCGTTCAGCCACATGCCGACCATCGGCATCAGGCCGGTCAAGGGGTTCAGGCTGTCGTGCATCGCGTCGACCGAGCCGTTGCTGGTCGCGGTGGTCAGCACCGCCCAGGTTGGCCCTGAGGTGGGGCCGAACCGCATCTCCTTGCCTTCCAGGTTGCCGACATTCTGGGTGATCGGCAGGCCGGCGAGCGCCTCGGTCGGGGCGGTCTCGAGCCAGACCGCGCCGGTGATCTTGGCGAGCAGCAGGGCCAGCATGACGCCGAACACGACCCCCGCATGGCGCATCCGTCCGATGATCCGCCCGAACATCCAGACGCAGGCCATCGGGATCAGGATGATCGAGATCATCGCGAGCGCGTTGGTCCAGAAGCTCGGATTCTCGAACGGGTGGGTGGCGTTCGGTCCGAAGAAGCCGCCGCCGTTCGTGCCGAGCTGCTTGACGGCGAGGAACGCCGCGACCGGCCCGCGCGCGATCACCTGCTGCGCGCCCTCCAGCGTGGTCGCATGGGCAGCCCCCTGAAGCGTCATCGGCACGCCCGCCATCACCATCAGCGCGGCGACGATCAGCGCCGCCGGCAGCAAGCACGAGGAACGCGGCTCGCTGCAGGTCGACGAAGAAGTTGCCGATCTCGCGGCCGGCGAGCCCGCGGGCAAGCGCTGCGAGCGCTGCGATGCCGGTCGCGGCCGAGGCGAACTGCAGCCACATCAGCCCGCAAAGCTGCGAGAAGTAGCTCATCGTGCTCTCGCCGGCATAGTGCTGGAGGTTGGTGTTGGAGGTGAAGGACGCCGCGGTGTTGAAGACCAGACTGCCCGGGATCGGCCCCATGCCGTCCGGATTGAGCGGCAAGTACGGCTGGAGCGCGAGAACGGCGAAGGTCACCGTGAACATGACCGCGTTGAACGCCAGCAGGGCGACCGCGTACTGCTTCCAGCCGTGGGTCGCCCGCGCCGGCGGACCGCCGATCCCCTGGAAAGCCCGGGTCCAGCCATCGGCCCGGCCGGCGGGCAGGACCGGATCTATGGCCCAGGTCATGTAGCGGCCGAGCGGCCAAGCCAGAACCGCGGCCCCGCCCACGATCAGCGTGACGACCAGAACGGCCTGCACCATCGGACGACCTCCGGCACTCAGGCCCGGTCGACCGCTTCGGTCAGCACGAGCAGCAGGCCGAAGATCGCGAGCCCGAGCAGCAGGTAGAGCCACATGCGAAAGCCCTTCCGGGTCAGGCGAGGTGCAGGGTGCTGACGATCAGGTCGATCAGCTTGATGCCGACGAACGGCACGATCAGGCCGCCCGCACCATAGACCATCAGGTTGCGCCGCAGGAGCGCCGCCGCGCTCGACGGTACGTAGTGGACCCCGCGCAGGGCCAGGGGGACGAGCGCGACGATGATCAGGGCGTTGAAGATCAGCGCCGACAGGATCGCGCTCTTTGGGCTCGCGAGGCCCATCACGTTCAGGCTCTGCAGCCCCGGATAGGCGGCAACGAACAGCGCCGGCAGGATCGCGAAGTACTTGGCGACGTCGTTCGCGATCGAGAAGGTCGTGAGCGCGCCGCGGCTGATCAGCAGCTGCTTGCCGATCTGCACGACCTCCATGAGCTTGGTCGGGTCGCTGTCGAGGTCGACGATGTTCGCAGCCTCGCGGGCGGCCTGGGTGCCGTCGTTCATCGCGACCCCGACGTCGGCCTGGGCGAGCGCTGGCGCATCGTTGGTGCCATCGCCGCACATCGCCACCAGGCGACCCTCCGCCTGCTCCTTCCGGATCCACTCGAGCTTCCTCTCGGGCGTCGCCTCGGCCAGGAAGTCGTCGACGCCGGCCTCGGCTGCGATAGTCGCCGCGGTCAGTGGATTGTCGCCGGTGATCATCACGGTCCGGATGCCCATCCGCCGGAGCTGCGCGAAGCGCTCCGCGATCCCGGGCTTGACGATGTCCTTGAGGTGGACCACGCCGAGCATGCGCCGGTCCCTGGCCACGACCAGCGGCGTCCCGCCCGAGCGCGCGATCTCCTCGATGATCCGCCTTAGATCGCCGGTCTCGGCGAGACCGGCATAGGCGAGGATCGCGTCCGCGGCCCCTTTGCGCACCTCGCCGTCATCGAGCGTCGCCCCGCTCATCCGGGTCTCGGCGCTGAACGGAATGAACGTTCTCACCTTGGCGGGATCGGCGGTGCAGTGGTAGCGGGTCCTCGCCAGCTCGACGATCGAGCGCCCTTCGGGCGTCTCGTCGCTCAGCGAAGCGTAGAGGGCCGCGTCGGCAAGCTCGTCCGCCGACGCGCCCGGGAGCGGCAGGAACGCGTCCGCCATGCGGTTGCCGAAGGTGATCGTGCCGGTCTTGTCGATCAGGAGCGTGTCGACGTTGCCTGCGGCCTCGATCGAGCGCCCCGACTTCGCGATGATGTTGGCCCGCACGAGCCGGTCCATGCCGGCGATCCCGATCGCCGACAAGAGGCCGCCGATCGTGGTCGGGATCAGCGTCACCAGCAGCGCGATCAGGAAGGCGACCGGGACCGTGCTGCCGGCATAGATCGCAAACGGCTCGAGCGTGACCACGACGATCAGGAAGATGATCGTCATCCCGACCAGGAGGATGTTGAGCGCGATCTCGTTCGGCGTCTTCTGGCGCTCGGCACCTTCGACCATCGCGATCATGCGGTCGAGGAAGCTCTCGCCGGGCCTCGCGGTCACCTGCACCACGAGCCAGTCGGAGACGACCCTTGTGCCGCCGGTGACCGCCGAGCGGTCGCCGCCGCTCTCGCGGATCACCGGCGCCGATTCGCCGGTGATCGCCGATTTGTCGACCGAGGCGATGCCCTCGGTCGCGTCGCCGTCCGCGGGGATGATGTCGCCGGCCTCGACCAGCACGAGATCGCCCGTGCGCAGCAGCGAGCTTCGCACCATCTCGTACTCGCGCGGTCTCGGGGAGACGAGGCGCTTAGCGAGCGTCTCCTGGTGGGTCGCGCGCAGACTGTCGGCGCGTGCCTTGCTCCGACCCTCCGCCACCGCCTCGGCGAAGGTCGCGAACAGCACCGTGAACCAGAGCCATGCGGCGATCTGCCCGATCACGGCAGTATCCGGGGCGCCGGCAACGAGATCGCGGACGAAAACCAGGCTCGCGAGCACGGCCACGACCTCGACCACGAACATCACCGGATTGCGGATCAGCGCCCGTGGGTCGAGCTTCCGCAGCGCGACGCGCAACGCTTGGCCTGCGATTCTGCGATCGAGCAGGACGATCTCCGGCGAGCTGAGGACGCGGCGGTCGCGCCCGAACCTGATTCCCGGCAAAGGCGTCATGGCAGGCTCCGCATCGACGACGATTGGCTACGCGCCCTTCAAAACCGCTCCGGGCGGAGCAGCGCGTAGACGAGATAGCCCAGCAGCAGCAGCGCGACCGCGCCCCCGACCAGGAACTCGAATGACATGGCGCTCCTCACAATCCGTCGCAGTCATGGGAGGTAGAGCGACGTGATTTGGGCGATTTCGAGCGTCGCGACACCCGCTTCGCCCTCGCCAGCGAAGATGGCGGCGCCATGTGTAAACGCGCCATGCATGATCCGGAGCGCCGCCGTAAAAAGATCGTTAAAATATTACAGGGCCTTTACGGCGCATGCGCCTCGGTCGTCTGACGCTCCGCATCGAAACTCATGTCACAGAACAAGCCATTGCGGCATGTAGTCGTGCAGCAGTCGCGGGAGCGATGGACGTGGTCGTTCAACTCGACCAGACTGTCTGTATGTCCGCCCTAACCTGCCGCGATGGCGACCACTGGCCGTCGCCCTGGACCTGCCGGGCCGCCTCCATTGCCGCCTGACGCTACGAACGCCGCATCCATCGCCGGCCAGAGCATCCCGCGCGGATTGGCGCTCCATCGGGCAACCATGGCGTCGTCCCAGGCGACGCCGAAGGCGCCGAAGAAAGGCACGTAGGCCTCATCGAGCGCCTCGCTGCCGGGGAACTGATAGCCGAACCGGTAGAGGGGCCAGCGCCACCGCCCTGACGGTCAGCACCATGCCGAGCGTGTGCAGGAAGGCCGGGAACCGCAGCCAGGCGACCGCGATGCCGTCGATCGCGCCGACCGCCATGCCGGTCGCGATGCCGGCGGCGGCGCGCCGGCAGAGCCATCGCCCGCTGGCCCAGGTCATGCCCGACCATCAGCCGGGCAAGGCGGGCCAGCGGGATCCCGGCCTGGGTGCCGTTTGCCGACCACGGCGCCATCCCGCAGGACCACGATGGTGGCCAAAGAGAAACCCAAGTCTTCCTCTCCCATGCCCGAGAGGATGCCGAGCGCGTCGAGCGCTTGGCAGCCGACCTTAAAGCGCGCGGCATCGGAGCGTGGATCGACCGTCATCAGATCAAGCCTGGCCAGCGATGGCAGAAGGCCATCGAGAAAGCGATCCGTTCCGGGGCCGACTTCGTCGCCTGCTTCTCGCAGGCCTGCGCCGCCAGGACCCGCACGCACATGAACGAGGAGCCTTGATTGCGATTGAGGAGGTTCGGCTCAGGCCGGAGGAAGCCTCGTGCTTCATTCCCATCGGGCTCGACGATTGCGAACTCCCGGGATCGGCGGATCGGCCCCGAGCTCAGCATCCGCTCGTTCCAGTGGGAGGACATGTTCCCTGATTGGGCGAATCCGGGACGTAAACGACCAAAACCGGCTACCAGAGTGGGTGACCGCGCGCGACGACCGGCCGTGGGGCGGCGGCGATCCGCCGGCGGTCGCCGTTTGCCAGGGCCTGCCAACCGCTGGAGAGTTCCGGGCCGATCAGCTTGATCTCGGCCGTCATGATCGCTCCCAGGGCTAGAGAGCTTACGGTTCTGGCGCCATCGCGGCGTTTGCTGCGGCGCGGCATAGAAGCAAGACTCGAGGCTGGCGATGCGGCGCAGTATCACCGCCGCCCGGTCGCGCCCTCACCATCTGAGGAAGATGCCGACGTCGCCGGGCACCCCGCCCGGAAAATCCAGAATTTGGGCGCGCACTTTGTAGCCTTTCGGCTGGAGCTCCTTAAGAAAGAACTCGTAGGCGTGCTTGGCAAAGCCGGTCAGCGTCTCGGGCCAGTTGGGCTCGAAGTTGTTGATCGCGCGCCCGCCGTCGGTGCAGTACATGCTGGGGAAACGCACCGCCAGCACCTCGCTCTCACTCCGCTCGGCGGCGCTCTGGACCACCCGCGATACGCGCTCGAACACCTGGGGGTGGACCTCCTGCGCCATGAACGCCTCGCGGAGATGCTGACGGTCGTCGTCGACCTTGCGCTTCTTCTCGAGGGCCTCCTTGGCCTTCGCCATCTCCTTCTCGTCGGCGATCCGGCGGAGCTCGTCCGGCGTGATCAGTCCAGTGGCCATCAGAATCCCCCTTGCTTGTGATTCACGTTCTGACTGTGCAAGACACCAGCCGGCAGCTTCAGCGGCTCAGAATGACCAGCTCTCCCGCTTGGCCGGTGAACAGGCCGGGGCCTTGCGGGATCTCGGTGTTGTGCCGGGGCGGGTCGGCCGGCCGGATCGGCACGCAGGCGGCGGCCACAAGCAGGATAGCAGTGAGCGTCAGCCAAAGCCGCATCAGAACTTGACCCGCGTGCCGACCGTGCCGACGACGATGTCGTCGACGCTCGGCGCATTGCCGCGATCAAGGGTATACCATCGCACCTGGCTGTAAAGTTCGGTGCCATAGCCCGCGACCGTCTGCACGACCGCGCCGCCGACCGAATAGCCGATGTCGCCCGGGGCCGCGACGTCGTGGCCGCGGGTGAAGTCGATCCCAACTCCGGTATTGCCGAGGGTGTTGAGCGTGCCGTACCAGCCGCCCTTGATGTAGAGGTTGTAAGGGTCGCCCTCGTCGGCTTTGTCCATGCCGCCGGACACGGTGAGGTTGAGGCCGGTCGGCTTGTGGAGGATCGCCCCGGAGCCCATCAGCCGGAAGTCAACGCCATTTTCGCTGGGATCGGAAATGCCGATCGCGGCAAGCGTCGTGAACGGGCCGAGATCTACGCCCGACCATTGATCGAAATCGCCGCCCCAGTTCAGAGAAGCGTCGTAGCGCTGGTCGGAGCCGGCCGACACCGAGAACTGCATACCCGGCCCGAACACTGGCGTGTCATAGCGCGCGCGGTTCTGCCGATCGCCGTCAAAATCGAAAAAGGCATCGGCAACCGTGACGTCCGTGAGATCGCCGTTCTTGTCCCGAAAGAACAGGCCCCCGACGATGTCGGCGACCCCTGCGTACATGATCACGTCGAGGCCGGAGAGATCGTATTCGGCGACGTTGTCGGTCGCGGAGCTGCCCTTGCCGAGCCAGAGCCGGCCGAACCGCTTGCTGTCGACGCCGGTCTCGGCGCGACGGACGTCGATGAAATCATCCGGGGTTTCATTGGTCTGGCTGACGTCGGAGGAGTTGTTCGGGCTGAAGGCCACTTCGAGCAGGCCGCCAAAGCGGATGTCGTCGTTGTAGCTGGCGAGGCCGAGCGCGCGCACCCGCGAATCCGACACATCGTTGTCGACAAAATACGCTTTGGTGCTCTTGCCGTCGTTGGCGAAATTGATCGCCTGGTTCACCTGGCCGGACAGCGAGAGCTTGACCTTCGCCTGGCTCGAGCTGACCACCGGCTCGGTCGCCTCCTCGGTCCTGGCGATCGTCTCCTGAGGCGCCTCATCGCGGGCGACCGTCGGCTGCGCCGTCGGCGGCGGCGCCACGCCCGGCGGCGCCGGCGCCGGTGCCGCAACCTGGGGCGGCTGCTCCTTGCGCAGCGCCTCGAGCTCGGCCGCCATCGACTGCATGCTGCGGTGCATTTCCTCCATCTGCCGCTCGAGCGCCTGGATGCGCGCGTCCGCCTCCTGCGCAAAGGGCGACGACATCGGGACGCCGAGCGCCGCAACCGCGATCAGCCCCGAGATCGGCAGCAGCTTGACGCGAGGTATCGTTCGAATCGGGCTCATGATCCCCCCGCCGCGCTCAGTGCCATTCGATCTGACGGCACTCCGTGGTCACGGTCGTGCCCGCCTCGCCCGCGGCGATTCGCGCCAGGTCCTTGAGCGCGCCGATCGCCGCCCGTTTGCCGGTCGCCTCGGCGAATTGGCAGGCGGCGTCGACCTTCGGGCCCATGGAGCCGGCCGGGAATTGGAACTCGCGCATCGCTGCCGGCGGCGCCCGGCGGATCGCGCGCTGGCTGGGCTTGCCCCAATCGAGGTAGACGGCCTCCGCGTCGGTCAGCATGACGAACAGGTCGGCCTCGAGCTCGCGCGCCAGGAGCTCGGAGGCGAAGTCCTTGTCGATCACCGCCTCGACGCCGATCAGATGCCGATCCTTGCCGGGCTCGTACATGGTCGGGATGCCGCCGCCGCCGGCCGCGATGACCACGGTGTTGCTGCTCCAGCAGCCACCGGATCGGCCGCAGCTCGAACACGCGCTTGGGCTGCGGCGAGGGCACGACCCGGCGCCACTTGTCGCCGTCGGGCTTGAAGGTCCAGCCCTTCTCGGTGCCGACCCGGTCGGCGTCGGCCTTGTCGTAGACCGGGCCGATGAACTTGGTCGGATTGCTGAACCCGGGATCGGCCGGATCGACCTCGATCATCGTCAGCAGCGTCGCGAACGGCCGCTCGAACGGCAGGAGGTTGCCGAGCTCCTGCTCGATCATGTAGCCGATCCCGCCCTCGGTCTCGGCGCCGAGCACGTCGAACGGATAGGCCTCGACCTTGTCGTAGGCCGCCCCCTGCAGGGCCAGCAGGCCGACCTGCGGGCCGTTGCCGTGGGTGATCACGAGCTGGTGCTCGCGGGCGATCGGGGCCAGCGCGTCTGCGGCGATGCGCACGTTCGCGCGCTGGTTGTCGGCGGTCATCGCCTCGCCCCGTCGGAGCAGAGCGTTGCCGCCGAGCGCGGTCACGACCAGCATGGCCTAGTCCCCGAGCGTGGCGACCAGGATCGCCTTGATCGTGTGCATCCGGTTCTCGGCCTGATCGAAGGCGACGTTGACCTCGCTCTCGAACACGTCGTCGGTCACTTCCAGGCCATCGGTGATGCCGTAGTGCTCGGCGATATCCTTGCCGACCTTGGTCTCGGTGTCGTGGAAGGCGGGCAGGCAGTGCATGAACTTGACCTGGGGATTGCCGCTCGCCTTCAGCAGCCCGGCATTGACCTGGTATTTCTTCAGCAGGTCGATCCGCTCCTTCCAGACCTCCTTGGCCTCGCCCATCGAGACCCAGACGTCGGTGTGGATGAAGTCGACGCCCTTGACCGCGGCCTGCGGATCGTCGGTGATCGTGAGCTTGGCGCCGTATTTCTTCTCGAGCTCGCGCGCGATGCCCGTGAATTCGTCGCTCGGCCAGAGCTGCTTCGGGCCGCACAGGCGCACGTCCATGCCCATCAGGCAGCCGACGATCATCAGTGAGTGGCCCATGTTGCTGCGGGTGTCGCCGACATAGGCGTACTTGATCTGCGAGATCGGCTTGTCGCTGTGCTCGCGCATGGTCATCACGTCCGCCAGCATCTGGGTCGGGTGGTACTCGTCGGTGAGGCCGTTGTAGACCGGCACGCCCGCGTACTTGGCGAGCTCCTCGACGATCGCCTGGCCGGCGCCGCGATACTCGATCGCATCGAACATGCGGCCGAGCACGCGCGCCGTGTCCTTGGCCGACTCCTTGTGGCCCATCTGCGAGCCCGACGGGTCGAGATAGGTGACCGTGGCGCCCTGGTCGTGGCAGGCGACCTCGAACGCGCAGCGCGTGCGCGTCGAGGTCTTCTCGAAGATCAGGCAGATCTCCTTGCCCTTGAGGTGCTCCTGCTCGGTCCGCGCATACTTGGCGCGCTTGAGGTCGCGGGCGAGGTCGAGCAGATACTTGAACTCCTGCTGGGTGTAGTCCTGCACCGTCAGCAGCGAGCGGTTGCGCAGATTGAACGCCATGGTACCGTCTCCCTGGATCTTGTCGTGCTCAGTCGAGCGGATCGCGCAGGACCGGGCAGGTCATGCAATGGCCGCCGCCGCGCCCGCGCCCGAGCTCGGAGCCCCGGATCGTGATCACCTCGATGCCGGCCTTGCGCAGCTTGGTGTTGCTGAAGGTGTTGCGCTCGTAGGCGACCACGACGCCGGGCTCGAGCGCCACGACGTTGTTGCCGTCGTCCCACTGCTCGCGCTCGACCTCGTAGACGTCGCCGCCGGTCGTGATCGCGCGGAGCTCCTTCACGCCCAGCGCCTCGGCCGCGACCTCGAGGAACGGCCGGTTCTCGGCGCGGAAGTCGATCTCGCCCTCCTTGTCGCCGCGGCGCGCGGTGTAGGTCTGGATCTCGTCGACCACGCCCGGAAACACCGTGCAGACGTCGCGATCGCACATCGTGAACACGGTATCGAGATGCATGGCTGCTCGGCTGCGCGGCATCTTGGCGCCGACGATCAGCGTCGCCGCCTGGTGCTGCAACATCGAGCGGGCGATCTGGCCGACCGCCTGCGGCGTGGTCCGCTCGCCCATGCCAAAGAACACGACGCCGTTGCCCATGGGCATCACGTCGCCGCCCTCGACCGTCGCCCGCTGGTGGTCGACGTCGGGGTCGCCCCACCAGACGTGGAACTCGGCGTTCTTGAAGTCCGGGTGGAACTTGTAGATCGCCGCGGTCAGCAGCGTCTCGTTCCGCCGCGCCGGCCAGAACATCGGATTCAGGGTGACGCCGTTCTCGATCCAGCAGGTCGTGTCGCGGGTGAACATCGTGTTCGGAAGCGGCGTCACGACGAATTCGGTCGGCTCGAGGTAGTGACCCATCATGCCGTACGGCTTGAACGGCAATTCCGACATCGCGACGCCGCCGATCAGATGCTCGGCGAGCTGCCGTGCCGGCATCTCGTCGAGCCAGGCGCGGATGTCCTCGAGCATGCCGAGCCCGATCTTGAACTCGGTGATCCGGCGGTCGAGCACCCAGGCGCGCGCCTCCTTGTCCTCGAGCGTGCGGGCGAGGAGATCGTGCATCTCGAGGACCTCGACGCCCCGCTCCGCCATCTTGGCGACGAAGTCGCGATGCTCGCTCTGCGCCTCGGCGACCCAGATCACGTCATCGAACAACAGATCCTTGCAGTTGCCAGGCGTCAGCCGCTTGTGCGCGAGCCCTGGCCGGCAGACCATGACCTTGCGCAGCTTGCCGATCTCGGAAAAAGCTCCGTACTTCATGCTTCGCCTCCCTCTGCTCCGGCTGGCCGGCCGGGGCTCTGCGGGTTTGGTCTGCCTTGCGGGCTCACTCCGGATCCGCCTGCGCGGGCGTCGCGGCCGGCACGGGGTCCGCGCGGCGCAGGAACACCCAGACCGGAGTCGCGAGCAGGAACAGGATCAGCGACCACATTCCTGCGGTCGCGCCGGCGCCGTAGATCGTGCCCATGGAAAAGACGAACGCGACGATCGCGACCGGCGTGAAGGGACCGATGCGCAACGCGCGCGCGACCTGCTGCCGCGTGACGTACAGGATCGCCTCGACGCCGCAGCAGAACACGTAGGGGATCAGGGCGGCGTCGGTCGAGAGGTTGACGATCAGGTTGTAGAAGGCGACCAACGCCGATGTCCCGGTGGTCTGAAGCAGCACGAGCAGCGTCGACAGCCCGACCGAGATTAAAATGCCGCGGGCCGGAACTCCGCGTGGCGAGAGCTGGCCGAAGACCGGGAGCATGGCGCCGTCGCGGGCCGCCGCCATGGGGACCTGGGCGAGCAGCAGCGTCCAGCCGTTGAGCGCGCCGAGCGACGAGATGACGGCCGCGAGCGCGATCACCGTTGCCGCCCAGCCGCCCCACATCACGCGCGCGGCGTCGGCAAACGGTGCCGCGGAGTGGATCAGCGTCTCGCGCGGGATCACGCCCATCACGACGGCGGTGCCGAAGAGGTAGATCAGCGCCGAGACGGTGGTGCCGAGCAGCGTGGCGCGGGGGATGGTCCGCTGCGGATCGATCACGTCGCCTGCCGGCACCGTCGCCGACTCGATGCCGAGAAACGCGAACATCGTCAGCGGCGCGGTCGCGGCCAGGGCGCTGAGGAACGGCTCGCCGCTCGGATTGATCGTCTCGAAGGTCTGCCAGTCGACCCAGAACAGCCCGAAGGCCGCGATCGCGATGAACGGCACGATCTTCGTGTAGGTCGTGACCGCCTGAAAGAGCCCGGCCTCCTTGACGCCGCGAAGGTTCACGAGCGCCACCACCCAGATGGCCCCGAGCCCGATCGCGATGTTGAGGGTCCGCTGGCCCACCAGCGCGGGAATGAGCACTCGCAGGTAGCCCACGAACGCCGCCGCGATCGCGGGCAGCGACGCCCAGATCGAGATCCAGTAGCCCCACGCGATCAGGAAGCCCGCGAACCGGCCGAAGCCCATGCGGGTGTAGGCGTAGGGACCGCCGGTGGCAGGCGCGATGCGCGCCAGGCGCGCGAACACCATGCCGAGGCACATCGCGCCGACCGCCATCACCGCCCAGCCGATCAGCGCGGTGGTGCCGTACGGCGCCAGCGCCGAGGGTGCTATGAAGAACCCCGAGCCCACCATGTTGCCGATCACGAGCGCGGTGCAGGTGGCGAGTCCGAGCGCGGGTTGCGCCTCGCGGCCAGCCATTGCCCTGGCCCTCGGTGCCTAGAGGGGGCTGATCGTGCCGGTCCATATCAGGTACCCGGCGAGCAGGGCGGCGGCGACCACGAAAGCGGCAAGGGCCATCTCGAAGGCCGTGAAGACCGTGAGCCCATGCTCCTTGCGCGCCCGCCAGTAGACGAGAGTTCCGGGCGCGAACAGGATCGCGCACATCAGCAGGTACTGCAGCCCGGCGGCGTACACGAGCCAGGCGCCATAAAGCGTCGCGATGATCCCGACGATCAGGTCGCGCCGGCGCGCGCGATCGTCGCGCTCGTAGGTCGCGCCCGAGGCGGCAAGCTTCCAGGCGTAGGCGCCGGAGAGCACGTAGGGCGGCAGGATCGCGACCGAGGCGATGAAATAGAAGAAGTGGTAGGCGGACTCCGAGAACAGGCTGACGATCAGGAACAGCTGGATCGCGCCGTTGGTCACCCACAAGGAGTTGACCGGCGAGCCGGCAGCGTTCTCGCGCGCGAACCAGCGCGGGAAGGTGCCGTCCTTGCCGCAGGTGAACGGGATCTCGGCGCACAGCAGGGTCCAGGACAGGAAGGCGCCGCCGACCGAGATCATCAGGCCGAGGTTGATCAGCGCGGCACCCCAGCTGCCGACCAGGGGCTCGAAGACGCCCGCCATGGAGGGCACTTTCAGCCCCGCGAGCTCGGGCTGGCTCAGGATGCCGGTCGCGAGCAGCGAGACCAGGACGTAGATCGCGAGTGCTGCGACGAAGCCGATCACGGTCGCGCGGCCGACGTCCGCGCGGTTGGCGGCGCGCGCCGAATAGACGCTCGCCCCCTCGATGCCGATGAACACCCAGACGGTCACCAGCATCGTGCTCTGCACCTGAGCCAGGATCGAGCCCAGTCCACCCTGGCCGTCGGCCCCCGGAACGCCCCAGAAGTTGAAGGTGAACTTGTCCCAGTTGAAGGCGATGATCGCGACCAGCAGGAACAGGAACAGCGGTACCAGCTTCGCGATCGTCGTGACCACGTTGATGAAGGCCGCTTCCTTGACCCCGCGCAGGACCAGCACGTGGACCGACCAGAGGAAGGCCGAGGCGCAGACGATCGAAAGCAGATTGTTGCCGCCGCCGAAGGCGGGCACGAAATAGGACAGAGCGCTGAAGATCGCGACCGAATAGGCGACGTTGCCCAGGAAGGCGCTGAGCCAGTAGCCCCAGGCGGCGTTGAAGCCGACGAAGTCGCCAAAGCCCGCCTTGGCGTAGGCATACGGTCCGGCGTTGAGGTCCGGCTTGCGGATCGCGAGCGACTGGTAGACGAACGCCAGCATCAGCATGCCGATGCCGGTGATCAGCCAGCCGATGATGATCGCGCTTGGTGCAGCGGCCTTCGACATGTCGGAAGGCAGGTTGAAAACGCCGCCGCCGATCATCGAGCCGACGACCAGCGCGATCAGCGGCACCAGGGTCAGCTTGGCGCTCGTCGGTCGGACCGCCTGCCCTTCGACGTCCGCAGCTACGGTAACCATCAGCCCGCCTTGGCTGTTCGCTTTCAGCCGAAAGGCTGCGGCGCGCCCCTCAGAGATCGGAAGTACGTAACGGTAAAATACGTGCGATCGGCGCTAGCGATTGGCAGCGCGGATCTTTGGCTGGCTTGGCGGCGCCGAAATATGCAGGCCGGCTTTGCGCAGGCCGTCGGCCATATGCTCGGCCATCTGTACCGGTAAGTTGCGGAGCTGAAGCTCGTACCAGGCATTCGCCTCGAAATCCGGATCCAGCTCCAAGAGCTGCCGGGTCGCCGCCCGCGCCTCCTCCTTCCGTCCGAGCTGGCCGTAGATCATCGCCAGGATGGTGTAGTTGTGCACCCAGCCCGGCGCGTCGATCTTCCTGGCCTCCTCGAGCGCCTCGGCGTATCGGCCTTGCCGATAGTAGTTGAGCGCCGGCGCCGTGTGATACCAGCCGGGATGGTACGGATTGCGCGCGATCGCCTCGTCGATGAAGGCAATGCCGCGCTCCCACTGTCCCATTAACGCCAGGCGCATGCCGAATTCAGCGAGAATCTCCGCGTTGTTCGGGCTCAGCGCGAGCGCCCGTTCACCAGCCGCGATGGCATCCTCGACTTCACCTCGGAAAGCATGCACGAGCAGCAACGAGCGATGCGCAAGAGCGCTGTCAGGGGCGGTGTCGGCAGCCCTCTGCGCTGCGCTCAGCGCTCGATCGAGCGCTTCCTGGTCGCGCGAGGTCGGCACCATTCGCAGTCGGATCTGATCCAGATAGCTCATGCCAAGCAGAGCCCAGGCATCGGCATACGCGGGGTCGTCCTCGGTCGCCCGTTCCAGGCAGGCGCGTGCCTGTTCGACCCGCGCCTTCGACATGTGACGATAGTAGTCGAGGACCTGCAGGACGCATTGGTACGCGCTCAGGCTCGCCGGCGCCTTCCGCTGTATAAGCCGCAGGTCCGCTGATGCAATGACACCGTATGGTTGCGCGATCTCGATCGCCACTTGCCGCGCGATGTCGCTTTGCGCGCGGAACAGATCCGCACCACTCCCGGATTCCTCGTCGGCGGACGCCCACAGCTGAATGCCCGTCGTGGCATCGACCAGGCGAGCGGTCACGCGGATGTGCCCTTCCGCCTCCCTGACGCTGCCCTCCAGGACGTAGCGCACGCCGAGATCACGACGAAGCTCCTGATAGCGCCCGGCGGCGCCATAGTGAGCAGCGGTGTCGCGCGCATAGACGAACAGCGCCTGGAATTGCGCCAGACTGGCGAGGATTTCGTCCGTGAGGCCCTCGGCCAGGTAGGCCTTCGCGGGATCGCCACTGAGATTCTTGAACGGCAGCACGATGATCGAAGGGCCGCGGCCGGCCGTCTCCGCGACGACGGCCTCCGGTTCAGTCGTCGCCTGCCAAACCCAGTTGCCGATCGCGATCACGATCGCCGCCGAGGCCAGCGCCGCAACTGCCAAGGCGCCGCGAGCGAGGGCGCGCCGGGACATCAGGAGACCGAGCTTGCCGGCCCGTCTCGTCGGTGGCCGGAGACGTCCTGGATGAACCGGCTGCTCTGCCTCTTGCAGCGCTGGCGCAGCAACATCTTCGGAAGGCACGCCTTCCCGCCCTATGGAGCGCAGGCGCTGAAACGAGGGCCGGTAACCCCACTTCGGTATGTCGATGCGTATCGGGTCGTCCTGGCCTGCGATCAGGTAGTAGCGTTCCAGGCTTCGCCGGAGCCGGCTGGCTTCAATTCTCACGATGGGATCCGCCTGCGGATCGAACGCGTCGTCGCGTTGCAGCACGCAGGTGCCAATCGTGTACGCTTTGATCTGATCGCCTCGCCCCGCCAGCGTCTCCTCGACGACAAAGCGCAGGAAGGCCCGGTTCCTGCGCGAGGCATCGAACGCGCTGCTCGCAACAATGCGTTCGAGCTGATCCCGGATCAGATCAGACGGTCTCCCTTCAAGATCGGAATCGCCAACGCCCTGTCCCGTGCCCATCCCGGTCCCTCGCCAGGCGCCACCCCCTCCCGTCACGCGTTCGTCTGCTGGCCCAACTCGCCCCGCCTGCGGTCGATCGAGCCGCGGCGCTTGTTGCGGCGGGCGTCCGGGCCGGTCTCTGCAGCGTCAATGTAACCGTTACGTACTCCCCCATGCGCCCCGACCGCGGCATCTTAGCTCAACGTCAGCGTCGAGGGCTACTTGCTTGATCGGAACAGGCCAGGCGCTTGCCGATGTGGAACGCGTGATCGAATGCTTTCCAGAGCATGCAGCATCGATTCGCGAGCGCTTCCATGACGACCAAGGGTTTCGGGAGATTTGTGGCGACTACGCCGAGACGCTGCGAGCCCTGCAGCGGTGGCAGATGTCGGAGGATCCGCGAAAGGCCGCCCGCATCGACGAGTACCAAGAGCTAGCCAGGGCCCTGGAGAGCGAGCTCGCTACCGCACTCCGGCTCCCGAACCGGGAGTTGAAGGATCAGTGGTCGTGAAAGAACGGGCATGCTCACCACGAGTGCCGCGCGGACCTCGAGACGCACTGTGCGGGGGTGGGCATGGGCGAAGGCCGCGTGGCGCAGTGCCTGAAGGACCACGCCAGCGAGCTCAGCCCCGGCTGCGACCGGGCGCTGATCGAAGTCGGTGTGAAATGAGAACCGCCTGGCGAGGCGGGCAACTTGGCCTCTGCCATCGGGCACGTCGCCGGTCGCCGATCGCTCGTGTGCCGGCGACCGCCGCCGCGTGTCGGCCGTGCGCGGGCGCTGGAGCGGAATGGCCGCCGTGTCGTCCTGTCGTAGGGGACCGTGCGCTGCTCGGAGAACCGTCATGAGGTCCGTCACCCGTGCCGTCGCATGGTCGGTGATGTTGATCGTTCTGGCGGGCTGCGCGTCGACCGAGGTGGCCGAGCGCCAGCGGTATCAAGGGGCAAAGGCTCGCCCGGCCCGATCGCATCATCGTTCACGACTTCACGAGCGACCCCGCCGAGGTCCCGCCGGAATCAGCGCTCGCCGGCAAAATGGCGGGCGCGCCGACGCCGACAGCGCAGCAGCTCGAGCTCGGCCGCAAGCTGGGCGCTCAGGTGGCAAAGGACCCGGTGGCGGATCTGCGCGGCGTGGGGCTGCCGGCCGTGCCCGCGGCGGGCCAGCCGGCGCCGCGGGTCAATGACATCGTGCTCCGAGGCTCTTTCGTGTCGGTCGACGAGGGCAGCGCCACCAAGCGCTTGCTGGTCGGCTTTGGCTCCGGCGCAGCCGAGCTGAGGACCGCGGTCGAAGCCTACCAGACGACGAGTCAGGGCTTGCACCCGCTTGCCCGCGGCGAAGTCAGGTCCGAAGGTGGCCAGCTGCCGGGCATGGTCGTCCCACTGGCCGTGGTCGCCGCCACCGCCAGTCCGATCGGCTTGATCGTGGGTGGGACCGCGAAGGCGACCGGTGAGCTGACCGAGGCCGAAACCATCGAAGGCGCCGCCCAGCGCACAGCGGACGAGATCGCGGCGCAGCTACGGACGGCCGCCCAGGAGCAGGGCTGGATCTAGCCGACGAAGGCCCGGTGCGCTATGAAAGCCAGGCTGAGAGGCAGACGATGACGTCCTGGCTTGGCGCGGCTGGGCCAACTGGCGGTATGCTGCTGATGCGGTTGGCTGTGCTGGCCCTCATGGCGCTGCTCGCGGCCTGCGATCAGGCAGCCGACGCCCCAGCGAACGCGGTGTCCGCGCCACCGCCGGCGGTCACCGTGCTTACCCTACGGCCGAGCGAAGTTACGCCGGGTTTCAGCTTCAACGGACGGGTGGTCGCGGTCGAGGAGGTCCAGCTGCGCGCTCGCGTGACCGGATCTCTCGAGCAACGGCTGTTCGAGGAGGGCGCCGACGTCGACGCCGGCGACCTGCTGTTCGTGATCGAGAAGGCGCCCTACCAGGCGGTGGTCGAGGAGCGCCGCGCCCAGCTGGCGAGCGCCGAGGCCAACCGAGCCAACACATCGGTGCAACTGCAGCGGGGCGAAGAGCTGGTCAAGAACGACAACATTCCCCGGGCCGAGGTCGACCAGCGGCGCGCCGCCGATCAGGTGGCCGCAGCCCAGATCCTCGAGGCCCAGGCGGCGCTCAAGCAGGCGCAGCTCAACCTCGGCTACACGGAGATTCGGGCCCCGATCGCCGGCCGCATCAGCCGCGCTGATTTCAGCAGCGGCAACGTCGTCGGTCCCCGCAGCGGCGTGCTCGCGACCATCGTCAGCCAGGATCCCATCTATGTCACCTTCCCGGTCAGTCAGCGGGAGCTGCTGGCGCATCGCGGTGAACGCGGCGAGCCGGTGATCAGGGTCACCCTGCCGGACGGCACGCTCTACGAGCATCCGGGCAAGCTGGACTTTCTCGACGTTCAGGTCGATCCTGGCACCGACACGCTCACGGTGCGCGCCGAGCTGCCGAACCCCGATCGCGTCTTGACCGGCGGCGAGTTCGTGGCCGTTCGGGTCGAACGCGGCGCGCCCAAGCAGGCGCTCGAGGTCCCTCAGGTCGCGATTCTGGTCGATCAGGCCGGCCCGTACGTGCTGGTCGTCGGCAGCGACGACAAGGTGGCGGTGCGACGGGTCGGGCTGGGCGCATTGGAAGGCATTCAGGTGGTGGTCGAGGATGGCTTGAACGAGGGCGACCGGGTGATCGTCGAGGGCATCCAGAAGGTGCGCCCCGGCATGGCGGTCGCGGTGAGCGAGGGGCCTCCGGTGCGGCCGGCCGACCAGACAGCTCTTCCGGCGCTCTCCGGCGCGACGGAGTCGGAACGGTCCAGTTCGAACTCAAGAGCATGAGAGAGTCCCCGTGAGCGAGCACACAGCGACGTTGCATCCCGCCGCGACCGACCATCTGCCGTTCTTCATCACGGCGCCAGGACAGACCGACGGCCTGTTCAGCGCGATGATCGTCTTCCTCGTCGTCGTCGTGTTCGCCGTGGGCCTGCTCTACCTCCGCCTGCACGCGCTGCCGGAGCACCTTGCGCACGGCGCCAGCAAAGTTCAGCTGCAGCTCGTTGGCGTGCTGGCCCTGCTCGCGCTGTTCACCCACAACCACGTCTTCTGGATCGCGGCCCTCCTGCTGGCACTCGTGCAGTTTCCCAACTTCTCCGCGCCGCTGGCCTCGATGGCCCAGTCCCTGGAGAAACTGGCCGACCGCACGCTCCCGGCGGGGGCGCTGGGATCCGAGGTGCCGCCCAAGGAAGCGGTCGCCGCGAGACCGGCGCCGCTGCCGGCATCCGAGCCCGCGCCGGCGGTTCCCGAGGAAGTGGCCTGATCCATGCTCGAGTTCATGCTCTGCTCTTCGCTGACCATCCTGCCCGATTTCCTCTACCGCAGGTTCGCCCAGGGCAAACGGATCGGTCGGGAAATCACGCTCTTCTCCATGTGGTACGAGCTCCGCTGGGGCATCACCGCCTGCGTGTTGCTGACCCTCACTCTGATCACGCTGATTTTCTACTTCCACCCTGCGACTGACAGCGCCGTTTCCTTCTTCCGCACCGTGCCCGTCCTGCCCGAAACGAGCGGGCGCGTGGCGGAGGTCTACGTCGGACTGCGCGAGGAAGTGGAGGCGGGCACGCCCCTGTTCAGGCTCGACAGCTCCGAACAGGAGGCCGCGGCCGAGAGCGCCCGACGGCGCATCCGCGAGGTCGACGCGGCGCTCGACGTCGCGAGAATCGGCCTCCGGGTGGCCGATGCTCGCATCGCCGAGGCGCAGGGCGCCTACGATCAGGCGCTCGAAGAGTACGAAACCAGAGCGGCGCTTTTCGCACGCAACCCGGACGCGGTGTCGAGGCGCGACGTCGAGAAAGCCAAGACCCTCGTCGACGCCCGAAAGGGCACTCTCGACGTCGCCATCGGGGGCAAGGCCTCGAACGAGGCGGAGCTCAACACGCTCCTGCCGGCGCAGAAGGCCAGCGCCGAAGCGGCCCTCGAGGAGGCGAACGCAGAGCTTGCCAAGACCACGGTGTATGCGGGCGTGAGCGGCCGGCTCGAGCAGTTCACGCTGCGCCCCGGCGACATCGTCAATCCGTTCATGCGCCCCGCCGGCATCCTGATTCCCAAGGAGGCGGGGCGGATCGCGCTGCAGGCGGGTTTCAACCAGATCGAGGCGCAGGTGATCCGCCGCGGCATGATCGCTGAGGCTGCGTGTGTCTCCGTGCCCTTCAAGATCATTCCGCTGGTCGTGACCGAGGTGCAGAGCGTGATCGCCACGGGCCAGGTGCGGCCGACCGATCAGCTCGTCGACCCGATGCAGGTGTCGCGCCCCGGCGCGATCACCGCTTACCTCGAGCCGCTCTTCAAGGGCGACCTTGACACCCTCCCCCCTGGCAGCAGCTGCATCGTCAACGCCTATACCAGCAACCACGACGCACTGGAGTCGCCTGACGTCGGCGCGCTGCACCGCATCGCCTTGCACATGATCGACGCGATCGGCGTGGTGCACGCTGCGATCCTGCGGCTCCAGGCAATCCTGCTGCCCGTACGGACCCTCGTCCTCTCGGGCGGCCACTGAGGAGTGAAGAGGTGGCGAAAGGCAAGAAGAAGAGCGCGAAGCCGAAGACATCCGCACCTGATGTCTCCGCGCCGCCGAAGATGACGCGCAAGGAGTTCGAGACGGAGCTCTACAAGCTTCAGGTCGAGCTGACGAGGCTGCAGGCGTGGGCCATCGCCGAGGGCGCGCGGGTGATCGTCGTGTTCGAGGGCCGCGACACGGCCGGCAAGGGTGGCGTGATCAGCCGCATCATGCAGCGCTGCAGTCCGCGCGTGTTCAAGCATATAGCGCTGCCGAAGCCCTCCGACCGGGAGCGGAGCCAGCTCTACATCCAGCGCTACATCGCCCATTTCCCGGCGGCGGGCGAGATCGTCCTGTTCGACCGGTCCTGGTACAACCGGGCGGGGGTCGAGCGGGTCATGGGATTCTGCAGCGACGACGAGTACGAGCACTTTGTCCGGCTCGTCCCCGCAGTCGAGCGCGAGGTGATCAACAACGGCATCATCTTGCTGAAGTATTTCCTCGACGTCAGTCAGGCGGAGCAGCACCGGAGGTTCACGGCCCGGATCACCGACCCGGTCAAGCACTGGAAGCTTAGCCCGATGGACATCGAATTGGTCCGGCGGTGGTGGGACTACACCAAAGTCTATCAGGCAATGCTCGAGGCGACCGATACACCGGCCGCACCGTGGCACGTGGTGCCGGCCGACGACAAGCGGCGCGCCCGGCTGAACCTGATCCGCCATTTTCTGAGCAGCATCCCGTATGAGAAGGTCCGGATCGATCTGCCAGAGATCCCCAAGGCCGAGCCGCGCCCCAAGGGCGTAAAGGAGGGCCTGCGGGCCGGGCGGATCGTGCCAAATCTGTACTGATCCCCGCGACGGCGATCCGACCTACATCAGCATGCGGCCATGAGAACGACCGGCCCCGCGACTAATCCTGGTGAACCGGCTGCCAGGCCGCTGGTCGATGTAGGGTCTGTTCTGACCGAGCAGCCAGCTGCTCTCGGCCCAGCTGTCGACGCCATGCAAACCCGGCGGCCTTGCAGAGCGGATCGACGGCCGCGGCAGGCCTTCCCGGATGCGTCGAGAAAAGTCCGGATCCCGGTCGGCGGCCTGCGCCTTGGGGTTGATCAGGCTTCGTGCCTTCAGCTCCGCAAATGGCAGGCTCGTGTCCAGGCTGCCGAGGTCGTAGGCGTACTCGGGGAAGTAGCCGCTCAGCAGCACCCGCCAGTCGAGCGGAAACTGGTCCGAGAGGGCGCGCACGAGGAACCAGACGTCGGTCGTGCAGTTGGTCGTGAGCGTATTGTAGAACTCCGGCCGCTCTTTCAGCTGGTTGATCCGATCGACGTACTCGAGGAACAGGCGCCGGGCGGCCTCCGGCCGTGCGCGGGTGTGGTAGAGGTAGACGAGCTCCGCCGGCCGCCGATAGTTGGTGCGCACGCGGATCAGGTCGCGCTCGTCGCCGACCACGTAGATCAGCTCGTACCGCTTGAAGAAGCCGGCGATCGAGGAGTAGGCCTCGCCCTTCTCCTTCCGGGTCTCGATCGAGAACGCGACGTGGTCGCCGGCGAAGCCGAAGCTCACGATGATGTGCGCGATCGCATCGCCCGCCCAGTAGACGGCGATCAGATCGACCGCATCCAGCTTGCCCAGATCGAAGGTGCGATCGTCGTAGCGCGCGACGAAGTCCTGCTCGGTCCGGTAGTCGAAATTGCGGATGTTGTGCAGCGTGACGAGATCGGCGTCCCGGGTGGCATAAGGGAGCACCGCGACCTCGGTCTGCCAGTCGCGCTGGTTGGAGGGCTCGATCGAGATCCACCAGGCGAGCAGGATGGCGAACGCGACCGCGAACCCCAGGAACGTCCGGCGACGATTGCGCAGGAACAGGAACGCCCCAAGAGTGCCGAGGACGAACGCCGCTGCCAGGCCGATCCGCAAGGGCTCGCCCGGCAGGTCCGAATAGTAGAGCGCGAGCGCTCCCCACGCCGTCGCGCCGGCGACCGCGAGCCCGAGCACCGCGATGCCCAATCCTCTGAGCCAAGTTGTCGCGTGAGCCATGCGCGAACGCCGCTTGATCGCAGCAACGGGATACCTGCGCTTGGCGCGGGCGGCAAGCCCGGGTCCGCTCTGGCAGATCTCCGGCGAGCTCAGCCCGGTGGCGCGGCCGGTCCAGGCGGCGACGCCGTGTGGCCGCCCGCGGTCGCCGCGCTGACCAGGCCGCTCCCGAGGTCGAGGGCGCTGCACTGAGGGGGCTAGCTGGACCGCCGTTTGGCTTCCGCCATATTCCCCTTTCCTGCTGGAGGGCAACTCGATGCCAATACACCGCCCCGTTACCGCTTCTCGGACCGCCGCCGCCCTCTTTGCGGCTGTCATGTTGGTGGTGGGCCTTCCGGGCGTCAGTGCGTGGGCCCTGACCCTGGTGCCGCTCAAGGGGCAGACGCCGGAGCAGATGGCAGCCGACCAACAAGAGTGTGCATCGCAGGCTATCGCCCAAACAGGATACAATCCATCGGCCCCACCGCCGACGACCTCGGCTGCTCAGCCGCAGCGCGGCCAGCGCGCCGCCGGGGCGGTGCGGGGAGCGGCAGCTGGCAAGGTGATCAGCAATGTGACGGGGGAAGACACCAGCGAGGCCCAGGAAGCGGGCGCAAAACTCGGAGCGATGAAGGGGGGTACGAAGCAGCGCCAGGGCCGAAGGGAGCAGCGGCAGCAAGGCCAGGAGCAACAAGCGCAGATGCAGCAACAAGAGTTGGCCTATGATGACGCGCTGTCGGCGTGCCTGCAATCTCGCGGCTACTCTTTGCAGTAGCGTCGCTCTTCGCGCGCGAGAGCCCCCGCGCCTGCAGGGCTCGATCGAGATCCACGAGGCGGGTCAGAATGGCCGACCGGCAGATCCGAGTAGTAGAGCGCGAGCGCTCCCCACGCCGTCGCGCCGGCGACCGCGAGCCCGAGCACCGCAATGCCCCAATCCTCTGAGCCAAACGGTTGCGTGAGCCATGCGCGAACGCTGCTTGATCGAAGCGAGACAACGGGCTTTACTACCTGCCCACCGGGTACCTGCGCTCGGCGCGGACGACTGGCCCCGGGGCTGAGGAAGCATCGCACGATGACGACCAAAGCGGCTGTCGCCCTGCTTGCGGCGGCTTGGTTGCTGG
The DNA here is from genome assembly GCA_963757395.1 of uncultured Alphaproteobacteria bacterium. Taxonomy (GTDB): domain Bacteria; phylum Pseudomonadota; class Alphaproteobacteria; order Geminicoccales; family Geminicoccaceae; genus DATAOG01. The sequence continues at coordinate 49,723 of CAVWRK010000007.1, read as the reverse complement.
CCGGCTGCGCCAGCTTCGGTGAAGGGGTCACGCGGGCCCTGCTGACGAAATCGGACGAGCCCGCCAAGGACACCCGCCTGTGCGAGGTCAGCGGGCCGGCCTTCACCGGCATCCAGCCGCTGCTCGAGCACCAGGCGGGCTATCCGCCGCTCGGCGAGGCAGGCCCCGACCGGCCGATCCTGAAGGTGATCATGGTGCACGGGGTCGGCACCCACGTGTCGGGCTACAGCGCCCGGCTGCAGGCAAACCTGGCGAAATCCCTCGGTCTCGGCGTGATCGCGCCAGAGCCGAAGGAGTTCCCGATCGAGGCGGTGCCCTTTCCCGGTGAGAACCTCGGCGAGCTGAGCGTAACGCGGCACACCAACGAAGCGCGCGATCGGGAGATGCTGTTCTACGAGCTGACTTGGTCGCCGATCAGCCAACCGGCCAAGGAAGCCTACGCGTTCGACGATACCGCGGTCTACGCCAGCAAGCGGGCGAGTCTCAACAACGCTTTCAAGCAGTTCGTCAACGACGTCGCGGCTGACCCTCTGGTCTACACCGGCACCGGCCGCGAACGCATCCAGGCAGCCGTGGGCCAGACGCTGTGCTGGGCGCTCAGCGCTGATTGGCAGGGCCTGCCGGACAACCAGCAGGTCTGCTCGCCCGACAGCGCGGCCTTTGCCTCGCGTCTGGATCAGGACGAGTTCGCCTTCATCACCCACAGTCTCGGCAGCCGGATCACGCTCGACGGCCTGGCGCGCCTCAGCAAGGTGATCGAGACGTTCGGAGCGCAGCACCCCGAGTTGGCGCGCGTTGCGAAGTCGTTCAAAGAGCGCGACATCCAGGTCTTCATGCTGGCCAACCAGCTGCCGCTGCTGCAGAGCGGGCTCGAGCCGGCCAGCGTCCTGGACGCCGTGCCGGCCTACTGCCGGCCGTCTGGCGCGCATTACGCGGACCGCCTTTTCAAGGAGACCGATCTGATTGCATTCAGCGACCCCAACGACCTCCTGAGCTACCCGATCCCCGACCGGTTTGTGCGCGACTACGTCGATTCGCGGCTGTGCCCCAGGCAGGACAATGTCACGATCAACGTCGCTCCGGTCACCGACGTGATCGGGCTCGGCGAGTTCGCCAATCCGCTCGCGGCTCACCTCGATTACGAGAACGACGAACGGGTGATCGGCCTGATCACCCGCGGCATCGGTCAGCCCGAGACCACGCCGGTGGTCAAGGATCGCTGCACCTGGCAGGAGGTGGGCGAAGATTTGCGCTGATTATGGTCCGCCAGCCCACCTGCCCCCGGGCCGAGGCCGCGCTCGGGCAGATGGAGGCCTGGCTCGGCGGCGGTGACCTTCCGGAAGAGACCCAAGTCCGCGCGTTCGTCGAAAACCTCACGATCGACACGTTGCTCGACCTTGCCGGCCCGACGGGCCGCGACCCGCTGACCGCCGATCGCGACCGTCGCTCTGCCGCCGCTGTTCGTCGCCTGGAGTGGCGAGCGGGCACGTCCCCCGGCCGCCGACCTGGAGCTGACCCGGCTCGGCCTGATGACCGGCGATGCCGAGGTCGTCGCAGCCTCTGCTGCCAGAGCGATGCTCGCCCTGGAAGGCGTTCGGCAGAGGACAGCGCCCGGCTTGGCCAGGCAGCGGTCGCGCTGCTTGAAGCAAAGAGGCAGGACGTGCCCTGGCTCCTGATCAGCCGGATGGCCCGCCCTAGAGGCATCGTCGCCGAGGCCATATGGTACCCGCAGCCTCACCATTTTGGCAGATCTGTTAGTTAACTCATTGAGTTGATTGGTGGGCGCGCTGGGACTCGAACCCAGAACCCGTTGATTAAAAGTCAACTGCTCTGCCAATTGAGCTACGCGCCCATGCGGTTGGGGGTGCGCCGGCGCGGCGCGACCATTGGCAATCCCCCGATCGCGGTCGCGATCATCGGCAATCGGAACTCGACGTCAAGCCGGCGTGCGCACCGGCTCCTCGCCCGGCCAGGCAGCGAGATCGCCACCCGCCTGGGTACGCGTCAGGCGCTCGCCGAAGGCCGCGAGATCACCGCGCTCGATCGCCACCCTGAGGCCCGCCATCAGCTCCTGAAAATAGAAAAGATTGTGCCACGTCAGGAGCATCGCGCCCAGGATCTCGCCGGCCTTGACCAGATGGTGCAGATAGGCGCGCGGGTGCTCCGCGCAGACCGGGCAGGCGCAGTCGGGGTCGAGTGGGCGCGGATCGTCGGCGTGGCGGGCGTTTTTGAGGTTGAGGGCACCGAAGCGGGTCCAGGCCTGGGCGGTCCGCCCCGACCGGGTCGGCAGCACGCAGTCGAACAGGTCGACGCCGCGCGCGACCGCGCCGATCAGGTCGAGCGGCTTGCCGACCCCCATCAGGTAGCGCGGCCGGTCGGCCGGCAGCGCCGGCAGCGTCTGCTCCAGGATCTCGAACATCTGCGCCTGCGGCTCGCCGACCGCGAGGCCGCCGATCGCGTAGCCATCGAAGCCCACCTCAGTCAGCGTCTGGGCGCATTCGATCCGCAGCTCGGAAAACACGCTGCCCTGGACGATGCCGAACAGGCCATAGCCGGCGCGCTCCCGCCAGGCCCGCCGGCAACGCTCCGCCCAGCGCAGCGAGCGGCGCATCGAGGTTGCGGCGGCATCGCGCTCGATCGGCCAGGGCGTGCACTCGTCGAGGACCATCGTGACGGTTGCGTCCAGGAGGTCCTGGACCTCGACCGCGCGCTCGGGCGTGAGCTCCTGGCGCGTGCCGTCGAGGTGGGACGAGAACACCACGCCGCGCTCGTCGATGGTCCGGCGCGCGGCCAGGGACATGACCTGGAAGCCGCCGGAATCGGTCAGGATGGGCCCCTGCCAGGCCATGAAGCGATGCAGGCCGCCCAGGCGCGCGACCCGCTCCGCACCCGGTCGCAACATCAGGTGGTAGGTGTTGGCGAGGACCATCTCGGCGCCGGTCTGGCGGAGCATCGCGGGCGTCATCGCCTTGACCGTGGCCGCCGTGCCGACCGGCATGAACGCCGGCGTCTCGACCGTGCCGTGGGCGGTCCGCAGCCGCCCGCGCCGGGCGGCGCCGTCCTCGGCCAGGAGATCGAAGCCGAACCCGGTCATGCCGGCTCCGCCCGAGTCAGGAGGCAGGCATCGCCATAAGAATAGAAGCGGTAGTGCTGCGCGATCGCGTGCGCATAAGCCGCGCGCATGCGCTCGAGCCCGGCGAACGCCGCGACCAGCATGAAGAGCGTCGAGCGCGGCAGGTGGAAGTTGGTCAGCAGTCGGTCGACCACCCGGAAGCGGTAGCCGGGGGTGATGAAGAGCCGTGTCTCGCCGGCAGCCGGTCGGAGGGGTCCGGGTTCGGCCGCGACCGTCTCGAGGGTTCGGAGCACGGTCGTGCCGACCGCCACCACCCGCCCGCCGGCCGCGCGCGTGCGCTCGATCAGGGCGACCGTGTCCGGGCCGAGCTCGAAGCGCTCGGCATGCATCCGGTGCTGCTCGGTGTCCGGGACCTTGACCGGCAGGAAGGTGCCGGCGCCGACGTGCAGGGTCAGGAAGGCATGATCGATGCCGCGCGCCGCCAGCGCCACCATCAGGTCCGGGGTGAAGTGGAGCGCCGCGGTCGGCGCCGCGACCGCGCCCGGGCGGCGCGCGAACGGGGTCTGATAGTCGAGCCGGTCCCGCGGGTCGCCGTCCTTCGGTCGCTTGATGTAGGGCGGCAGCGGCATCTGGCCGACGGCCTCGAGCCGCTCCAGCAGCGTCCCGGCGGCGCCTGCGAACTCGAGCGTCACCTCGCCCCCCTCGCCCTTGGCCAGGACCTCGGCCTCGAGCCCCGCGCCGAGCTCCAGCCGGTCGCCGACCCGAAGCCGCTTGCCCGGCCGCGCGAACGCCCGCCAGCAGGCGGCGCCTGCAGGCCGAACTTGGCCGGGCTCGCGACCGGGTTCCGGGCTTTCCGGTTGATGCAAGGTGACCTCGATGGTCGCCGCACCCCGTCGTCCGACCAGGCGTGCCGGGATGACCCGGGTGTCGTTGAGCACCAGCAGATCACCCGGCTCGAGCATCTCCGGCAGGTCGCGGACCCGGCGGTCCTCGAGCGCCCGGTCGCCCGCCATCAGGAGCCGGGCGGCATCGCGCGGCGTGGCGGGACGCTGCGCGATCAGCGCCGGCGGCAGGTCGAAATCGAACAGCTCGGTGCGCATGGCGGGCGGCAATCTGCCGGATGCGCGGCCTCTTGCGAAGGGGGCTGCGGCTTGCCAGTCTCGGGCGGCCGACGATCCGGTTTCGGGGGAGTGATGGCGAGGCTCAGTGCCGGTCTGCTGCCGTATCGCTGGCGGGGCGACGCGCTCGAGGTGTTCCTGGTGCACCCGGGCGGGCCGTTTTGGGCCAGGAAGGACGCCGGCGCCTGGTCGATCCCCAAGGGCGAGCTCGGGCCCGGCGAGGCGCCGCTCGCCGCCGCCAGGCGCGAGTTCGCGGAGGAGACCGGCCTTGCCGTCGACGGCGAGATGATCGCGCTCGCGCCGGTCCGCCAGGCGGGCGGCAAGCTCGTGCACGCCTTCGCGATCGAGGCCGACCTCGACCCCGCCGCCATCGTCAGCAACCGTTTCACGCTGGAATGGCCGCCGCGGTCGGGCGAGCGCCGCGAGTTTCCGGAAATCGACCGCGCTGCCTGGTTCGGTCTCGAGGCGGCGCGCCAGAAGCTCGTGCCGGGCCAGATCGCCCTGCTCGAGGACCTGCGCTTGCGTCTCGAGCCGTGAGCGATGCGCCCCCGTCGCCTCTGGCCGGCGGCCGCGGCGCTGCTCGCGCTCGCGCTGCTGACCATCGTCGTCTGGGTCTATGCCCTCGGGGCGGCGATGCCGCTGCCCGGCTTCGAGCTGTCGGTCGAGGCGGTCGAGGCGGAGATCCAGGCGTTCGGCATGTGGGCGGTCGCGATCGCGATCCTGCTGATGGTCCTGCACAGCTTCGTCCCCTTCCCGGCCGAGCTGGTCGCCATGGCCAACGGCATGCTGTTCGGACCGGTCTTTGGCACCTTGATCACCTGGATCGGCGCCATGCTCGGCGCCCATCTCGCCTTCGGGCTCGCGCGCTGGCTCGGGCGGCCGTTCGTGCGCGCCATGGTCGCCGAGCGCCATCAGGCCGCGATCGAGCGCTGGACCAGCCGCCAGGGCGGCGGCGTCCTGCTGTTCAGCCGGTTCGTGCCGGTGATCTCGTTCAACCTGATCAACTATGCCGCCGGCCTGACCACTATTTCCTGGTGGACCTTCACCTGGGCGACCGGCCTCGGCATCCTGCCGCTCACCTGCCTGATGGTGGTGCTGGGCGACCGCCTCTGGTCGGGCGAGGGCGGCCTGATCTGGCTCTGGCTGATCGCCGCCGCGGGCCTCGGATGGCTGCTCTGGTGGGCGCTGGTGGTCCGCCGCCGCCAGCCGGATCGCTGACGCCGGCACCCTCGGGATCGAACCAGGCGGTTCGAGCCAGGCGCTCGCCCGGGCCGGACAGTGCCGAAAGCCTGCGAAGATATTTCGGTGATTGTTCGCGCACCCGGGTATGCGTTGTAAATGAGCTGTAAACTACGAAAACATTTCGAGAACTGCGATGCTTCGACCACGCCCGCTGCACCGGCGGCCGTAGCCAAGCAAAGGTCGATCATGATTGCCATCCGCCTGGTCTCCGCATTCGGTCTCATGCTCGTCGCCGGCACCACGGCTCAGGCGCAATCGCCGGTCGCCTTTACGCCCGCCGCAACCGTGCCGGCCGGCGTCGAGAGCGCGCAGCCGAAGCTCCAGCTCGGCCTGAGCGAGATCAAATACGGCCTCGAGGATGGTCAGGCCCGGACCGCACCGCAGCCCTTCCGTGACGTCGCGCAGGCTCAGGCGCGCAGCCCGTCGCTGGCGCAATACCTCAATGCCCCGGCACCCTACGGCCAGCTCCTGCCGCAGTCGATCGACGATCGCGGCGCCGGCTACCGCCTCTGGTTCTAGCGCCGTCGGCCAGGTTCGCCCGCCCTTGACGCGACCTTTGGGCGGGCGCTTGATAGTCGGGCAGACCACAGCATTGGGGTGGCCCGACATTGCAGAGCTACTGGCGGCCGGATTCGGTTGCAGACGCGCTCGAGGCGCTCGCCACAGCACCCCGGACCGTGCTCGCCGGCGGCACCGACTACTATCCGGCACGGGTCGGCAGACCGTGCGACGAAGCGATTCTCGACATCACCGCGCTCACGGCGCTGCGCGGCATCGAGGCCCATGACGACCACTGGCGCCTCGGCGCGCTGACCAGCTGGAGCGCGCTCGCGCGCGCCGAGCTGCCGCCCTGGTTCGCCGGTCTGCAGCGCGCGGCGCGCGAGGTCGGCGGCGAGCAGATCCAAAACGCCGGCACGCTCGGCGGCAATCTCTGCAACGCCTCGCCGGCCGCCGACGGCGTCCCGCCGCTGCTCGCGATGGACGCCCTGGTCGAGCTGGCCTCGGTCGAGGGCGTCCAGTGTTTTCCTCTGAGCGAGTTCATCCAAGGCAACCGCAGGACCGCCCGCCGGCCGGATCAGCTGCTGACCGCGGTGCTGGTCCCGAAACCCCGGACGGCCCGCGCCGGCGGCCATTTCCTGAAGCTCGGCGCGAGGCGCTATCTGGTGATCTCGATCGTGATGGTCGGCACCACCCTCGAGGTCGGGACGGATGGCCGGGTGGCCGCGGCCCGGATCGCGGTCGGCGCCTGCGCGCCGGTCGCGACGCGCCTGCCGGCAGCCGAACGGGCGCTCGCCGGCCGGCCCTGCGATCCGCGGCTCGGCGCCTGGGTGCAGCCCGAGCATCTGGCCGAGCTTGCCCCGATCGACGACGTCCGGGCGAGCGCTGTCTATCGGGGCGACGTCGCCCTGACCCTGGTGCGCCGCACGCTGAACGAGCTGGCGGCAAAGCTATGAACGACACCGCGCCGCTCGATCGGTCACTGCCGGCGGCCGGGGCGGCGACCATCGGCTTCGTCGTCAACGGCCGGCCGGTGCGCGTCCGGGCGGCGCCGATCAAGCGCCTGAGCGCGGTGCTGCGCGACGATCTCGGCCTGACCGGTACCAAGGTCGGCTGCAACGCCGGCGACTGCGGCGCCTGTACGGTGCTGCTCGACGGCGCCCAGATCTGCGCCTGCCTCATGCCGCTCGGCCAGACCGAGGGCCGGCGCGTGACCACGGTCGAAGGGCTCGCCAGCGATGGCCGCCTCACCCCCCTGCAACTCGCTTTCCAGCGCCATGGCGCGGCCCAGTGCGGGATCTGCACGCCCGGCATGCTGATGGCGGCGAGCGATCTTTTGGCCCGCGATCCACGCCCCGACGCGGCTGCGGTGGCGGATGCGCTCGGCGGCGTCCTCTGCCGCTGCACCGGCTACCAGAAGATCGTCGAGGCCGTGCTCGACGTGGCCGCCGTGGCGACCGAGGCGATCCCCGTGGCCGGCGCCGCTGTCGGGGCGCGCCTTTGCAAGGTCGACGGCCCGGCCAAGCTGACCGGCCGCGAGCGCTATGGCGCCGATGCGATTCCCGAGGACGCGCTCTGGCTCAAGGTGATCCGCTCGCCGCACGCCTCGGCCACGTTCGAGCACGGCGATCCGGCGCCGCTCCTCGTCCGCCATCCGGGCCTGCTCCGCCTCCTGACCGCGTCCGACATCCCGGTCAATCGCTTCGGCATTTATCCCCACCTCAAGGACCAGCCGGTGCTCGCTGACGGCGTCGTCCGCTACCGGGGCGAGGCGGTTGCGGCCTTGCTCGGCGAGCGCGCGGCGCTCGAGAGGGTCCGGGACGACGAGGTGCCGATCCGCTGGCGGCCGCTCGCGGCGGTGACCGGCCTCGATGCGGCGACCGCCGCAGGCGCGCCGCTGGTTCAGCCGGACAAGCCCGGCAATCTGCTGATCGAGGGCGTGGTCCGCTCGGGCGATGGGGTCGAGGCCTTCGCGCGCTGCCAGGCGATCGCCGAAGGCTCCTTCTCCACCGCCTTCGTCGAGCACGCCTACATCGAGCCCGAGGCCGGCTGGGCCCTGCGGGTCGGCGAGCGGGTCGAGATCCACGTCACCACCCAGTCGCCCTACATGGACCGTGACGAGACCGCTCGGGTCCTGGACGTCGCGCCCGAGCAGATCCGGATCAGGCCTTCCGCCTGCGGCGGCGGCTTCGGCGGCAAGCTCGATCTCTCGGTCCAGCCGCTGCTCGCGGTCGCCGCCAGCCTGGTCGAGCGGCCGGTTGCCCTGGTCTACGAGCGGCCCGAGAGCATGGCGAGCACGACCAAGCGCCATCCGGCCAGGATCCGGGCCCGCTTGGGCTGCGACGCCGAAGGCCGCCTGCTCGCCTTTACGGCCGAGGCCGATTTCGACACCGGCGCCTACGCGTCCTGGGGACCGACCGTCGCCGGGCGCGTACCGGTGCATGCCGCCGGTCCCTATCGGGTGCCGCAGGTCGCGGCGCGCGGCCGCGCGATCCTGACCAACGCGCCGCCGTCCGGTGCCTTTCGCGGCTTCGGCGTGCCCCAGGCGGCGATCGCCCACGAGACCCTGATGGACGATCTGGCGCTCCGCCTCGGCATCGATCGGCTGCGCTTGCGTCTGCGCAACGCGCTCCGCGTCGGCGACCGGACCGCGACCGGTCAGCGGCTCGAGGCGAGCGTCGGCCTCGCCGCCTGCCTGGAGGCCCTCGAGCCCCGCTGGCACGACCTGCTCGCCAGCGTCGATGAATTCAACTCAAATACTAGAAAACATAGACAAGGTGTTGGTATCGGCTGCATGTGGTATGGCATCGGCAATACCGCCCTGCCCCATCCCTCGACCATCCGGCTCGGCCTGACCCGCACCGGCCGGCTGATCCTCTACAGCGGTGCGGTCGACATCGGCCAGGGCTCGAACACCATCCTCGTCCAGATCGCGGCCGACGCCGTCGGCGTCCGGGTCGACCGCTTCGATCTGGTGACCGGCGACACCGACCGCACGGCGGACGCCGGTAAGACCTCGGCCTCGCGCCAGACCTTCGTCTCGGGCAAGGCGGCCGAGCTCGCCGCACGCGACCTGCGCGCCCTGATCCTGCGGCAGGTCAACGCCGGCCCGGACGCGACCTTAGAGCTCGCCGATGGCCTGGCGCTCGTCCGGGAAACCGGGCGCACGCAGCGTCTCGATCTCGGCCGGCTCGAGGCCGACGCCGATGGCGTCGTCCTGCTCGGCGAAGGGCATTTCGACCCGCCGAGCGAGCCCTTCGACCGTGACGGTCATGGCAGCCCCTATTCCACTTATGCGTTTGCCGCCCAGATCGCGCGGGTCGAGGTCGACCTCGAGCTCGGCACGACCAAAGTCCAGAAAATGGTCGCCGCCCACGACGTCGGCCGGGCGATCAACCCGACCCAGGTCGAGGGCCAGATCCAGGGCGGTATCGCCCAGGGGCTCGGCATGGCCCTGATGGAAGAGTACCTGCCCGGCCGGACCGAGAACCTGCACGATTATCTGATTCCCACATTCGGCGACGTGCCGAGGGTCGAGGTGATCCTGATCGAGGACCCGGAGCCCTTGGGCCCGTTCGGCGCCAAAGGCGTCGGCGAGCCGGGACTGATTCCGACCGCGCCCGCGATCCTCGGCGCGATCCGCCACGCGACCGGGGTCCGGATCACCGAGGTGCCGGCACTCCCTCATCGCCTGCGGGCGGCGATCCTCGCGCGAGGCCGGAACAATGGCTGAGGCCGGCTCGGTCGTCCGCTGCGATGCCTGCCCGGTGCTTTGCCGGATCCGCGAGGGCAAGGCCGGCGCCTGCGACCGCTATGCCAATGTCGACGGCAAGCTGGTTCGGGTCGACCCGCTGGTCGTGACCCGCCGCGCCGAGACCACGGTGCCGTTCCTCGAGGGGGCTGGCGAGTGGGACGGCGCCCTGGTCCGCGGCCCGGAAAACTTCGTCACCGGGATCGGCGCCGGCACCACCTATCCGGACTACAAGCCGGCGCCGTTCATCGTCGGCGCAAAGGTCGACGGCGTCGACATGGTGACCGTGGTGTCCGAGGGCATCTTCAGCTACTGCGGGCTCAAGGTGAAGATCGACACCGACCGCTTCCTCGGGCCCGAGCGGGCGGCGGTGCGCTGCCAGGGCGAGCCGATCGGCCACGTCACGACCGCCGAATACGGCTCGCAGATGCTGGCGCTCGGCGGCGTCCGCCATCTGACCGGCGGCGGCAAGCGCGAGGGCACGGTCACCTGCCAGGCCATGCTCGACCTCTGCTCATGCCGGCCGGTCGAGGTCGCGATCGAAGCCGGCGCCAGCGTCGTCCTGCAGGCGGGCGAGGCGCCGGTGGTCAACGGCGCCCGGGAGCAGCGCATGCGGGTCGGCTGCGGCTCGGCGACGATCGGCATCTTCGCCAAGCAGTGGCAGGGCCACGCCGACGAGGTGATCGTGGTCGACGACCACATCACCGGCGTCCTGACCGAGCACCAGGCCGGGCGCTTTCTCGAGATGCCGCCGGCCGGCATCCGGGTGCGCGGCCGCAAGTCGACCCCCGGGCGCTATTTCCAGGTTGCCGAGCCCGGTCTCGGCTGGGGCGGCACCGACGTCAAGGACCCGCTCGAGATCATCGAGCGGATCGATGCCAAGCTGGCCTGGCCCGGCCTTCGGCTGCTGATGGTGTCGACCACGGGTGAGGATGCCGCCTGGTACGTCCTCGACGACCAGCTCCGGCCAGCGCCGGCGCCGATGCCGGCGGCGATCACGCAGGTGGTCGAACGGATTGCCGAGAACTGCGAGCCGGCCCTGACCACGGTCCTGTTCATGGCCGGGGCCGGCGGCTCCTTGCGCGCGGGCGTCACCGAAAACCCGGTCCGCCTCACCCACTCGGTCAAGCAGGCGCTGACCCGGGTCACCTGTGGCGGCGCTCCGGTCTACGTCTGGCCGGGCGGCGGCATCACGATCATGGTCGACGTCACCCGCATGCCCGAGGGCTCGTTCGGCTACGTGCCGACGCCGGCCCTGGTGGCGCCGATCGAGTTTTCCTTGTCGCGCGCGGACTACGCGGCGCTCGGCGGCCATCTCGACAGCATCGTCGCGCTCGACGACGTGCTCGCCGAGCGCCGCCTGACCACCCGGCCGTGGAACCAGCAGAATCCCTGGCCGGTGCGGCCCAAGCGGCCGCTGGTCGGGGAGACATGAGCGGCCAGGCGCAGGCGGCGCTGCTCGCCGACGGCCGCCGCCTCCACCTGCAGCATGGGCCGATCGACATCATCGCCGAGGCGTTCGGGGATTCCGATGAGCGGCATCTGGCGTACCGCCAGGCGGCGACGCGGTTCCGGACCGTTCTCGATGAGCTGGTGGCCGAGCTCGCGACGCTTCGCCAGCCGATCACCGCTCGCCGCTCCGGGGCGACCTCCGAAGGTCTCGCTTGGGACCCAGGACCGACCACCGAGGTCGGCCCGGTCCAGCGAGCCTGGGAGCCAGGCGAGGGCCTCGCGGTCGAAGGGGCGGTCGCGAAGCGCATGGTGGCCGCGGTCTGGCCGTATCGGGAACACTACGTGACGCCGATGGCGGCGGTCGCCGGCGCGGTCGCCGACGAGGTGCTGGCGGCCATGTGCGCCGGCCGCAGGCTCGCCCGCGCCTACGTCAACGACGGCGGCGACATCGCCCTTTACCTGGCGCCGGGCGAGCGGTTGTCCGCGGGGCTGGTCGCCAATCCGGACGCGCCGGCACTCGACGGCAAGGTCGAGATCGACCACGCGATGCCGGTCCGCGGGCTCGCGACCTCGGGCTGGCGCGGCCGCTCGTTCTCGCTCGGGATCGCCGATGCCGTGACCGTGCTGGCGCGCAACGCCGCCGCCGCCGATGCCGCCGCGACCCTGATCGCGAATGCGGTCGACTGCGACCATCTGGCGATCACGCGATCGCCTGCGAACCTCTTGCGCGACGATACCGATCTCGGCGATCTTCTGGTGACGGTCGACGTCGGCCCGTTGCCGGCGCCGGTGATCGAGCGGGCGCTCGGATCGGGCGCGAGGCGCGCCGAGGCGTTCCGCCGGGCGGGGCTGATCCACGCCGCGAGCCTCGTGCTCCAGGGCCGGGTCGGCATCGTCGGCCCGCTGCACACGAACCATGAGCTTGAGGTGGCCGGGGGTTGAGCACGGCCGGGGGGGTTGAGGGTGGCGGGATGAACGATCTGATCCAACTGCGCAAGATCGCCATGCACTTCGAGGAGATCTACCACGAGGGCGGTCCGCCGCCGGCGCAGCCCTTGGTCCGGGCCGCGATCCTCGCGGTCGCGCACAATCCCTACGCCGGCCGCTACGTCGAGGACGTGATGCCGTTCATGGAGGCGCTGCGCCCGCTCGGGGTCGAGCTCGCCAAGCGCCTGATCGATGCGCTGGGCGGCCATCCGGAGGCGATCCAGGGCTACGGCAAGGGGGCGATCGTGGGCACCGCGGGCGAGCTCGAGCACGGCGCCCTCTGGCACGCGCCCGGCGGCTATGCGATGCGCGACGCGCTCGAGGGCGCCAAGGCGATCGTGCCCTCGACCAAGAAGATCGGGGCGCTCGGCGCCCGCCTGGATGTGCCGATCACCCACATCAAAGCCTCCTACGTGCGCAGCCACTTCGATGCGATCGAGGTCGGCGTCGCCGACGCCCCGCGCCCGGACGAGATCGTGCTGGTCCTGGCGATGACCACCGGCGGCCGCATCCATGCCCGCGCGGGCGGCCTCAAGGCCTCCGAGATCAAGGGCGAGGACGGCCTGCGCTGAGGCTGCCAGGCCACAAACCACCAAGAGAGGGCACCCCAATGATCCGCAGGCGGACTTTCCTGCACAGTGCGGCGGCCGCCGGCCTCGCGATCCTGCCCCTGAGCGCATTCGCGGCCGAGCCTGTGAAAATCGGAGAGATCAACAGCTATTCCCGGTTTCCGGGGTTCACGCTGTCCTATCAGCAGGGCTGGCAGCTCGCGGTCGAGGAGGTCAACGCTGCGGGCGGCGTGCTCGGCGGCCGGCCTTTGGACGTCCTCTCGCGCGACGACGGCGGCGACCCCTCGAAGGCGGTCACGCTCGCCAACGAGCTGGTCGCAGGCGAAGGCGTTGCCCTCCTTGCCGGCACCTTCCTCTCCAACGTCGGCCTCGCGGTTGCCGACTTCGCAAACCAGAAAAAAATCCTGTTCATCGCCGCCGAGCCGCTCTCGACCAAGCTGACCTGGGAGCAGGGCAACCGCTACACCTGGCGCCTGCGGCCCTCGACCTACATGCAGAACGCGATGCTCGCCAAGGCCGCGGCCCCAATGCCCGCGACCCGCTGGGCGACCATCGCCCCCAACTACGAGTACGGCCAATCCGCGGTCGCCGAGTTCAAGAAGCTGCTCCAGGCCGAAAAACCCGCGGCCGAGTTCGTCGCCGAGCAATGGCCAGCGCTCGGCAAGCTTGAAGCCGGTCCGACCGTGCAGGCCCTGCTCGCCGCCGACCCCGAGGCCATCTACAACGCGACCTTCGCGGGCGATCTGGTCAAGTTCGTGCGCGAGGGCACGACGCGCGGCCTGTTCGAGCACCGCGAGGTCGTGAGCCTCTTGACCGGAGAACCCGAATACCTCGACCCGCTGGGCGCCGAAGCCCCGGTCGGCTGGCTGGTCACCGGCTACCCGGTCACCGAGATCGACACCCCCGCCCACACCGCCTTCCGCGACGCCTTCGAGGCCAAGTGGCACGAGCTGCCGAAGCTCGGCGCGGTGGTCGGCTATTCGATGATCCACTCGATCGCCGCGATGCTCGACAAGGCGGGCTCGACCGACACCGACGCAGATGATCCAGGCGATGGCCGGCCTCGAGGTCGACACGCCCTTCGGAAAAATCACCTGGCGCGCCATCGACCACCAGTCGACCATGGGCGCCTTCGTCGGCCGCATCGCGCTCAAGGACGGCCACGGCACTATGACCGACTGGCACTACATCGACGGCGCCTCGGTCATGCCCAGCGACGAGGAGGTCAAGGCCCTTCGCCCGGCGGACTGACCGCCCTAGACCCGTCGCGATCGAGCCCAGAAAGATTCCTGACAGTCTTTATTCTCGATCGAATCGAAGGGATGCCTTATGCCTCGTTAGTTAGATGAACTGGATCGTTCTTCAACTTGTCGGATGTGCCGACAGTCAGAGGTGATCAGGGACCGGTCAAGCACTGCTGCTCAGGCGCCGAGGTATAGCCTATGTTGCCTTGCCCGCCGACGGACGCTACGGACAAACTGTCTATAAGGCTCTGGGATGCAATACTGCGCAGATCAGTCGCCGACGCCTTTGCGCCCTGGTCTCGCAACGTTTGGTCGACGGGAGACACCTGAGACTGTCGAAGTTGCTATGAAGATCGGCAGAACATGGAGACTACGACTACCTTCTGTACTCGCAGATTTTACATTGGGAAGACCTTTTGTGGGCCTCTGAATTGCCAGCCAGCCGGATGTCGTATCGGTTGAGCTTTCGGTATTTCATATCAGTTCGGGAACCATGTGTCGATCACAATCCGTGATCAACGGCAGGAGCGGGTTAGCTACACTGGGTGGCGACCACCACAACATCTCCTGCCGCCTGCGCTAAAGGAATAATGCTTGCTTCATTGAGGGGGAACCTTCTCTTGGCCGCACGGAGTCCAACTGGTGCGATGCTTCGCTAGGCGGCCGGTCCCTGAGGTGAGCGCGTTGTAGACCAGGTGCCAGCATGCTTATGGGCGAAGCGCAGCGGGACCGCGCCGGTCGCCCTGGTGGTGCCGCTTGCGGCCTGGCGAGCTGGTTTTCCTTGCCCATTGGCAGGCCGCTGCGGGCAAGGTGCTCGGCGCCGGTCACGGGTTCCTGATCGGCTCGAGATAGGCTCGATAGTCACGGCACTTTCATGCGGGCGGTGCGGGACCCTGGGCCTTGACCAGTCGACCGGTAGCGTCGATCGGGGCGTGACAGCGGTGGGTCGCGGCGTCGTAGACCATGGAGCGGTCGATCTGCCAGCATGGTCGAGGTGCCGGGATCCGCCCGTCCTCGCGATCCCTGCCGGTCGCGCCCAGGCCGCCCGCCGGCCGGGCTCTGGTCGCCCCTCGCCGAACGCACTGCTGCTGCCTGTCGCCCTGGTGCACGGCTCCCGGGCGCTGATCAAGCGTAAGTGTTGACCGCCAGCAGGCGTGCAGCGACACGTCGCCGAATGGCCCTCGTCGATCTGCCAGGCGATCACGCGAGGCAGGTCCGATAGGTCGGCAGCGCGTTGAACTGACAGGGGCAGCCGTAGTCGCAGTTGCAGTTGACGAAGTGCGGCCCCTTGATGCTCCACTCGGTCGTCGACATTGGCTACCGCCTCTTGCTTCGTGCCATTCGCCCTCATGCCGGCACTGACCAGCCGTGCAACCGGGATGGCCTGGCGTCGCCGGAATCGCACTCAGTGATCGCCGCCGCGCCGGTGCGCTGGAACTCGGCGTGGATCTCGAGGGTGACCTGGTCGCCGACCGCGGGGGCGTAGGCGCCGAGGTTGAAGGTCGAGCGGAGGAGCGTGCCGGTGGCGGCGAAGCCCAGGGTGTAGCGGCCCGTGAGCAGGCTGTCGGCGCCGCCGTTGAAGGTGACGTCGAGGGTGACCGGGGCCGTTATGCCGTGGAGCGTCAGGTCGCCCGTGACCTGGCCGGTTTTCTCGCCGGTCAGCGTGATCGTCCGGCTCTCGAAGCGGGCTTGCGGAAACCGGGCAACGTCGAACCAGTCGGGGCCGCGCAGGTCCTGCTCGAACTTGGGCAGGTTGAGGTCGATGCTGGCGGCGTCGATCAGGACGGTGAGGTGGGCGGCCTCGGGGTGGTTGGGGTCGAAGTCGAGGGACGCCTCGAAGCGGTCGAAGCGGCCGACGAGTTCGGAAAAACCGAAGTGGTCGAGCTTGAACAGCAGCGAGGCGTGCTCGGGATCGAGCCGGTAGGCGCCGGCCAGCAGCTTTTCGGGCTCGAGGGTCTGATTGTGCGAGGGCAGCAGATAGCCGCAAGCCCCGAGCGTCAGCGCGAGCCCGAGGCAGGCGAGCTGGCGCAGGTTCGGCAGAGGTGGGCGGGACGGCATGGCGTCTACTCCCGGTCGGGTTCGGCGTCGGGCTTACGCTTGCTCTTGCGCGAGTAGTGCCGGCGGTTTTGCTCCTTGCGCGCCCGGAAGGCCGCCGCCCGCAGCGTGCGCGCGATCGGGTTGCGGCGTTTGAGGGCCTGCTCGCGGCGGTTCTTGATGCGTCTCGTCATCCTGGCGCGCAAGATGCATTGTGGCCGATAGCCGGCCGCGACCACCCTGAACGGGGCCCATGAGCTTCCTCATCATCCAGTTCCTGAACGGTTTGGCCAGCGCCTCGTCGCTGTTCCTGGTGGCGGCCGGCCTCTCGATCATCTTCGGGGTCACCCGGATCGTGAACTTCGCCCACGGCTCGTTCTACATGCTGGGCGCCTATCTCGCGGTCAGCCTGACCGGCTGGCTGGGCGGTGCCGGCTCGGCGCTGGGCTTTTGGGTCTCGTTGCTGCTGTCTGCGGGCATCGTGGCTGCGATCGGCGCCCTGGTCGAGGTCCTGCTGCTGCGGCGGATCTACCGGGCGCCGGAGCTGTTCCAGCTGCTCCTGACCTTCGGGGTCGTGCTGATCGTCGGCCAGCTGGTGGTGATCGTCTGGGGACCGGATGCCCTGATCGGGCCGCGAGCGCCCGGCCTTGCCGGCTCGATCGACGTCCTCGGCCAGCGTTTCCCACAATATGAGCTCGTCCTGATCGCGCTCGGCCCGGCGGTCCTTGGCGCGCTCACCTGGCTGTTCCGGCGCACCCGGTTCGGCATCCTGGTGCGCGCCGCGACCCAGGACCGCGAGATGGTCGCGGCGCTGGGGGTCGACCAGGCGGTGCTCTTCACGACCGTCTTCGCGCTCGGCGCCGGCCTCGCAGCGCTCGGCGGCGCGCTTCAATTGCCGCGCGATGCGGTCACCCACGACATGGACCTTCGGATGATCGTCGACGCCTTCGTGGTCGTGGTGGTCGGCGGCATGGGCAGCGTCCCGGGCGCCTACCTCGCCGCCCTCCTGATCGGCGAGTTGACCGCGTTCGGCATCTGGGTGTTCCCGCAGATCACGCTCGTGCTGACCTTCCTGATCATGGCGGTGGTCCTGGTGGTCCGGCCCTACGGCCTGCTCGGCAAGCCGGAGATGACGCAAGGCGCTTCGGGTCGCGCCATCCCGCCGCCGCTCCGGCCCCCGGACCGGCGTGCGCAGCTGGCGATGGTCGGCATCGTGCTCGTCCTGCTCGGGTTGCCGCTCCTGATCGGCAGCTATGGGCAGTTCCTGCTGATCGAGATCTTCTGCCTCGCGCTGTTCGCCCAGAGCCTGCATCTCATCATGGGCCCGGGCGGCATGGTCTCGTTCGGCCACGCCGCCTATTTCGGCCTCGGCGCCTATGGTGCGGCCCTGCTGGTCAAGCATCTGGCGGCACCGATGATCTTGGCCCTGCTCGCCGCCCCGGTCGCCGCCGGCCTCGGTGCCTTGCTGTTCGGCTGGTTCTGCGTCCGCCTCGCCGGCGTCTATCTGGCGATGCTGTCGCTCGCCTTCGCCCAGATCGTCTACGCGGTCGCGTTCCAGTGGTCCGACCTCACCGGCGGCGACAACGGTCTGGTCGGCATCTGGCCCCCGGCCTGGGCTGCCGCGACCGTCGTTTTTTATTACTTTGCGTTGGCGCTCAACCTGATCGCCTTGATTCTGCTGCGGCTGTTCGTCTTCGCCCCCTTCGGGCTGACGCTGCGGGCGTGCCGGGATTCGCCGCTGCGCGCGGAGGCGATCGGCATCGACATCCGCACCCATCAGTGGCTGGCGTTCGCGATCGCCGGCGCCTTCGCGGGGCTGGCGGGCGGCCTGCTGGCCTTCCTCAAGGGCACGATCGACCCCGGCTGGCTCGCGATCCCGCAATCGATCGACGGCCTGGTCATGGTCCTGCTCGGCGGCGTGCAGACGCTTGCGGGCCCGCTGGTCGGCGCCGCGGTCTACCATGGTCTTGCGATCTGGCTGGCGACGCTCACCCGCTACTGGCCGCTGATCGTCGGCCTGGTCATCGTCGCTCTCGTGCTCGCCTTCCCGCACGGCATCGTCGGTTATCTGCAGCGCCGGCGCGGTCAGGCCGAGGCGGCCCGATGACGGGCGTGCTCGAGGTCCGGGGGCTGGCGAAGGCGTTCGGCGGCATCCAGGCGGTCCGGGACGTGAGCTTCGAGCTGGCGGCCGGCGAGCTGCTCGCTCTGATCGGTCCGAACGGCGCCGGCAAGACCACCTGCTTCAATTGCCTGAACGGCCAGCTCCGTCCGGATGCCGGCAGCGTCAGGCTGAACGGCCGCGAGCTGGTCGGCCTGGCGCCCCGCGAGGTCTGGCGTCATGGCGTCGGCCGGACCTTCCAGATCACCGAGACCTTCGGCTCGATGACCGTGGTCGAGAACGTCCAGCAGGCTCTGCTCGCCAGCCATGGGCGCACGCGCAGCCTCTGGCCGCCGGCTGCCCGGCTCTACCGCGACCAGGCGCTGGCCCTGCTCGCCCGGGTCGAGATGGCGGACCAGGCGGAGCGCGCCTGCGCGGTCCTCGCCTACGGCGACCTCAAGCGGGTCGAGCTCGCGATCGCGCTGGCGCAGGCGCCGGTGCTGCTGCTGATGGACGAGCCGACCGCCGGCATGGCGCCGAGCGAGCGCCTCGAGCTGATGGCGCTCGCGCGCGCGCTGGTGCGCGAGCAGAGCCTCGCCCTGCTGTTCACCGAGCACGACATGGACGTGGTGTTCGGCCATGCCGATCGGATCCTGGTCATGAGCCGGGGCGAGCTGGTCGCCGAAGGCACGCCCGCCCAGGTCCGCGCCGACCCCGAGGTGCAGACGATCTATCTCGGTGCCGGCGGCCTGGCCCCGCCCGACGGGCGCACCGCGGGGGTCAGGCGCCATGCTTGAGATCGCGGCGCTGCACAGCTACTACGGCCGCGCCCACATCCTGGACGACGTCAGCTTCGCGGTCGGCTGGGGCGAGGTGGTGGCCCTGCTCGGCCGCAACGGCGCCGGCAAGTCGACCACGCTCAAGAGCATCATCGGCCTGGTGCCGCCGGCCAAGGGCTGGATCAGCTTCAACGGCCACGACCTGGTCGGCCGGCCGCCCTACCAGATCGCCCGCCTCGGCCTCGGCTACGTGCCGGAGGAGCGGCGCGTGTTTCCCGGGCTGACGGTGCATGGAGAACCTCGAGGTCGGCCGGCAGCCGCCGCGCCGGCGCGCGCCGCACTGGACGCCCGAGCGTCTGTTCGAGCTGTTTCCCAACCTCGCCGAGCTGCGGGCGCGCCCGGCCGGGCGGATCTCGGGCGGCGAGCAGCAGATGCTGACGATCGCGCGCACGCTGATGGGCAATCCGCGCGCGATCCTGCTCGACGAGCCCTCCGAGGGCCTGGCGCCGGTGATCGTCGAGCAGATGGCGGCGGCCGTCCAGGAGCTCAGCCGGGACGGCGTGACCGTGCTGCTCGCGGAACAGAACCTGCGCTTCGCCGGCGCCGTCGCCAACCGCGCGCTGATCATCGAGAAGGGCCGGATCCGCTACCAGGGCACGCTCGCCGAGCTCGCCGCCGACGAGGCCGCGCGAGCCGCCTATCTCATGGTCTGAACGCCCGAATGCGGGCTCGGCTGCGAACCGCTAATACTCGAAGGGGATGTACTGGAAAAGCCAGGTCTCGGTCAGCGTGCGGCTGCCGAGCTTGAGGAAGCAGCGCAGCTCGACCGGGTCGGGGCCGTCGGCGTAGAGATCGAAGAACGCCCGCCAGTTGGTGGTGCCGACCACCTGCAGGGCGTAGTCGTTGTCGATCTTGCCGCGTGAGGCGGAGATCACCGGCAGGACCTTGTCGCTCTTGTGCAACTCGGCGAGCGGGCCGCCCGCGAAGTCGATCACGAACTTGCGCGCGCCCGCTGGCCGCGGTTGGCCGGGAATGCCGCCGCGCCCGAGCCGGGTGTCATGCACCAGGCCGACGTTGCTCGGGGGATAGGGCTCGTCCGCGAGCCAGTGCAGGCGATAGGCGAACGACCAGTGCGAGCCCGCCTCGACCGGCGCCTGGGGCAGCCAGTAGGCGACGATGTTGTCGTGGATCTCGTCGTCGGTCGGGATCTCGACCAGCTGGACCGCGCCCGGCCCCCAGCCGCCGAGCGGCTCGACCCAGACGCTCGGCCGGCGGTCGTAGAACACGCCGTCGTCCTCGTAGTTCGAGAACGCGCGATCGCGCTGGAGCAACCCGAAGCCCTTCGGGCTGTCGTCGAGGAAGGAGCTCGTGCGCACGCTTGGAGGGTTGTTGAGCGGCCGCCAGAGACGCTCGCCGGTGCCGGTCCAGAGCGCCAGGCCGTCGCTGTCGTGGATCTCGGGGCGCCAGTCGGTCGCCTGATGGCGGTTGGTCTCGCTGAACCAGAACATGCTGGTGAGCGGCGCCACGCCCATCCGCTGGATCGCCTTGCGCGGATACAGCTCGGCCCGGATGCCGACCACCACGCCCTCCTGCTTGACCCAGTCGAACCGATAGGCGCCGGTGACGCTCGGGCTGTCCATCAGCGCGTAGATCAGGATGTGCGAGCTCTCGGGCTGGGTCTGCTCGAGCCAGAACTGGGTGAAGCGCGGGAATTCCTCCGGCCAGGGCATGGCGGTATCGATCGCCAGGCCGCGGGCCGACAGGCCGTACTGATTGAGCGCGCCGGAGGTGCGGAAATAGGCAGCCCCCTGATAGGCCAGCCAGTCGGTCTTGGCGCCGGCGCCATCCATCACCCGGAAGCCGGCGAAGCCGAGATCGCCCTGGCAGCTTGCGTGTCGAGGCCGGTCTTGCCGAAGGTGAAGGCGTCGGGCGTGTAGCGGATCTCGCGCGCGTTGCCATTGGCGACCACGTAGATCCGGACCGGCGCTTTGAAGTAGCGCCCGAGGTGGAAGAACTGGACCGGGAACGGCGCCCCGCCATCGGCCCAGAGCGCCCGCTCGGGCTTGAACTGGATCTGCTGATAGGCGTCGTAGTCGATGCTCTCGAGGACGTCGGGATAGCGGATCAGCGGCGCCTCGTAAGCGCGCGCCGCGAGTTGCCTGGCCTCCGCCTGCAGCCAGGCGAAATCGAATGCCCAGGGGGGGCCCAGATCCAACGTCTGGCTCCGGGCCGCGGTGGCCCGGAGCGCGCCGAGGGCGGCGACCGCCCCGGCGCCGACCATCACGTCACGACGACGGAACATGCAGCGCTCCTGACCTTGCCGGCGGTTGGCTGGATGGCACGACCGGACGCAGCGGCCGCCCCGGGGTCGGAGTCCGGCTTTGCTGGTTCAACATGTTGATCCCGGGCTTCATTCCAACCTGCCACCAAACGTCGCAACCCGCCGCCCGCGCCCGGCACGATGTCGAGCGGGCGCGACATCGGCCCCGGTTGCCGGTAACCCAGCTGGGCCATTGAAGCCGAGGGCCTGGCAATTGTAACCCGCGACACCCCGGAGATCGCTCACTATTGTGGCGGCAACGTGGCGAAGGGCCTTTGTCGGACCAGCAGGCGGATCTCCTGAACGCGCTCGAACGCAAGCTCGTCCATGACGCCGCGCGCGCATGGCCGGGAGCGTTGCCGGCGAGCGCGGCGCCGCGTTGACGAGCTTGCCGGAGCCGGCGGTGCGGCGGATCGCCACGCCCCCCGATCGGCCCCGGGCCGACTGCGGAGGGCGCATGGCGAGCAGCGCTGACGGCATCTTCGCGTCCGATGCGACCACCGAGCCGTTCTGGTGGCGGGACGCGCCGCCCGAGCCGGCCGACGACCGGCCGCTGCCCGAGCGGGTCGACGTCGCGGTGATCGGTGGCGGCTACTGCGGCCTGGCGGCTGCGCTCGAGCTGGCGCGGGCCGGCGTCCGGGTCGCGGTGCTGGATGCGGGACCGCTCGGCGCCGGCGCCAGCACGCGCAACGGCGGCATGGTCGGCGGCGCGGTCAAGCTCGACTGGCACGACCTCGCCAGGCGGGTCGGGCCGGCCCGGGCCGAAGCCATGCTCGATGGCGCGAGCACCTCGTTCGAGTTTCTCGAGAGCCTGATCGCGCGCGAGCGGCTGGATGCCGCCTACGAGCGCTGTGGCCGACTCCTGCTCGCCCGCCATCCCGGCCAGTTTCGCGCCTTCGAGCGCCAGGTGCAGGCGCTCGGCGCGCGGGCGGAGGGCGTCCGCATCCTGCCGCGCGCACGGCAGCGCGAGGAAATCGGCTCGGACCTCTTTCACGGCGGCGTTCTGATCGAGCGGGCGGGCGCCGTGCACCCGGCGCGCTTCCATCGCGGCCTCGCGGCCGCGGCCCGGACCGCGGGTGCCCTGCTGCACGGCCAGGCGGCGGTGCGCCAGCTCGAGCGGACGGCGGCCGGATTCGCGCTCGAGACCGCCCGTGGCCCGGTGCGGGCCGCCGAGGTGATCGTCGCCACCAACGGCTATACCGGCCCGCTCACCCCGGCCTTGCAGCGCCGGGTCATCCCGGTCTCGAGCTACATCATCGCGACCGAGGAGCTGCCGCCGGAGCTCACCCGAAGCCTCAGCCCCAAGGGCCGGATGTTCGTCGACGGCCGGCGGCTGCTGTCGTACTTCCGCCTGTCCCCGGACCGCCGGCGGGTGCTGTTCGGCGGCCGGGTCAGCCTCGCCGACGTCGACGAGCGGCGAAGCGCGAGCGGCCTCCATCGCCGGCTGCTCCAGGTCTGGCCCGAGCTCGCCGGCCGGCGCCTCAGCCATAGCTGGAAGGGCGCGCTCGCCTTCACCTTCGATCGCCTGCCGCACATGGGGGTGCTGGCCGGCGGGCGGTCCGACGGGGCGCATTTCGCGACCGGCTGCAACGGCAGCGGCATCGCCATGGCGACCTGGCTCGGCCACCAGATCGCGCTCAAGCTGCTCGGCCGCAGCGAGCGTCCCTGCCCGTTCGACGGGCCAGACTTTCCGACCCGGCCGCTCTACCACGGCAAGCCGTGGTTCCTGCCCGCGGTCGGAGCCTGGTATCGCTGGCGCGACGCGCTCGATGGCTGGCGCGCCGGCTGAGGTGGCGTCTGTGGCCGGGACCGGCGTCGGCGTCCCCCGACCTCAGTAGGGTCCGGACGGCTTGGCGCCTTGGCCGCCCGCGCCGCCCACGCCCTTGACGGCATCGACCGCCTGCTTGGCCGCGTTCGCCAGCAGGCGGCCATCGGACAGGATCGTCACGAACCGGTAACCCTTGTCGATGATGTGACGGGCGTAGTCGGTGCTGCCGACGTGAATGCCGGCGACCAGGCCGCGCCGCTGGCAGCCTTCCAGGATCTTGTCGAGCACCGCGACCAGATCCGGATGCTTGAGGTCGACGCGCTCCTGATAGCCGAGGCTCTGGCTGAGATCGGCCGGGCCGACGTAGACGCCATCGAGGCCGGGGGTGTCCAGGATCGCGTCCAGGTTCTCGACCGCCTGGCGGGTCTCGATCATCGCCAGCGCGATCACCGTGTCGTTGGCATGCTGGCCATAGTCGGCGCCGGCGTAGAAGCTGACCCGGGTCGGGCCGAAGCTGCGGTAGCCCTTGGGCGGATAGCGGCAGGCACCGACGAAGCGCTCGGCTTCCTCGGCCGAGTTGATCATCGGGCAGATGATGCCGTAGCAGCCGGCATCGAGCATCTTCATGATGATCCCGGGCTCGTTCCAGGGCACCCGGGCGAGCGGCGTGACGTCGCTGCCGGAGAGCGCCTGCAGCATGGTCAGGGCGACGTCGTAGCCGACCGGCCCGTGCTGCAGGTCGACGGTCAGGCTGTCCCAGCCTTGCGCCGCCATGACCTCGGCCGCGAAGCCGTGCGGCAGCTGCAGCCAGCCATTGACCGCGGCGCCGCCGTCGCGCCAGATCTGCCGGAGCCGATTCGGCCGCATGATACCTTCCCCCGCTTGCGATCACGCCGGCGCCAACCTTGCTCAGGAATGGCAACGGTGCAAGGGGCTTGCGGCCACTCCTGGCAAATCGCGGGGACACCGATGGCGAGCTTGACCCGATCACCGGCCCGGTGGCGGGCGCGGTCGGGATCGCTGGTCGGCGAAAGATCCCGAGAACTGTCACCAGGTTCAGGAAGCCGGCCCCAGGCGACGCTCGCGGCCTTTCTCGTCATCGGTCGACACGGTGGTGATCTTCACCACAACCTTGAGATCGGACGGCTTTTGTCTTGGCTCGCAGCGAAACCTGCCGGCCAACCCGGCGACGTCGGCTGAGCCCGGTCATTGGTCGGGCCCAGCCAGGCGCCAGGATCGAGGTCAACCACGACGCGTTCGTGCGATGCGTGAATCCTGTCCAAACCATGCTATTTCGCCTAAGGTCGGGGCACGAACACCGGAGGCGCCGGATTGTGACCCGCCGGGTTTGACCGGCAAGTCGCCTAGCCAGATCCATCCAACGATCGTGCAGGAACGCGATCGCTTGCCAAATGGTAACCACTGGCGGCAAGAATGCGATCCTGGAAGGAGCAGTCGATGACCACCGAGTTGGCCACCATGCGGCAGGATTACGTCGCTGGTTGCCTGTGCGAGCAGGATCTGCTCGCCGACCCGATCGTGCAGTTTGAGCGCTGGTTCGAGGACGCGAGGCGGGCCGAGATCCACGAGCCGAACGCCATGACCCTGGCGACCGTCGATACCGGCGGCCAGCCGTCGGCGCGCGTCGTCCTGCTCAAAGGCGTCGACCGGCGCGGGCTGACCTTCTTCACCAACCTTGCCAGCCGCAAATGCCGGGAGCTCGAGGCCAACGCCAAGGCGGCGCTGGTTTTCTGGTGGGGCCCCCTGGCGAGGCAGGTGCGCTTCGAAGGCTCCGTCGAGGCGGCCGACGAGGCCGAGGCCGAGGCCTATTTCGCGAGCCGTCCGCGCGGCAGCCAGATCGGGGCCTGGGCCTCGGCGCAAAGCAGCGTCCTGCCGGGCCGCGAGCCGCTCGAGGCGGCGGCGCGCAGCTATGCCGAACGGTTCGCCGCCGGCCGCGTGCCGCGGCCCGACTTCTGGGGAGGCCTTCGGCTGGTGCCCGCCCGCGTCGAGTTTTGGCAGGGTCGGAGTGACCGACTGCACGATCGCCTCTGCTACCAGAGGCGCCCGGATGGCCGCTGGCGCATCGAGCGACTGGCGCCCTGAAGCGATGCTGTTCGGCGAGCTGACGCCGCATTTCTGCCCCGGGCCGGTGTCATGAGCCTGGACGCGAGCGAGCTGCGCCCCGCTGCGTCGGCCAATCCGGTGGTCGACGCCTCGGTCGACCCGCCGCTGAACGTCGCGGCCACCGATCCGCATCGCGCCTTGCAGCCGCTGATCGAGGCGGCATCGCAGACCCATGCCAAGACGGCGGTCCTGCCGGTCCCGATGCATTGGCTTGGCTGGCCCTGGCTGCCGGGCCGGCTCGACTTGCTGGTCAAGGCGCTGCTCTTTCTGGTGCCGCACGCCCGTCTGGTGGGGCAGATCTGGCGCCGGCGCGACCACGATCTGATTGTGGTCCGCGAGTTCCTGACGGTCCTGCTGATGGTGGTCTGGCCGCTGATCTGGCCGCTGCGCCGGCGGGTCTATTTCCTGATCAACCACAACCTGCAGGAAGCGCATCGCCGCCGCCTCGAACGCTGGGTGTTGCGCCTGCTGTACCGGACCGGCGCTCGCTTTGCCTGCTTCGAGACCACGGCCGGCTGCGCCGAGATCGGGATCGTCCCGGATGCCGAGCGCTTCCTGATCCTGCCGCATCCGCTCGCGGGCGCGATCGTCACCCGGCCGGCGACGCCGGCGGCGGGTGAGCCTGTGGTCGGGGTGATCGGCGCGGTGCGCGCGGAGAAGGGCTCGGAGGCGATGCTCCAGGCGCTGCTGCAGCTTCGCCGGCAGGGCCGTCTGCCGGCGCGGCTGGTCCTCGGCTGCCCCGAGGCCGACGTGCGCGCGGCCTGGCAGTGCCAGGGCTTCGAGGTCATCGACACCAGCAGCCGGGCGGCCTATCTGGGGGCCCTGGACCTGTGCGACGTCGTGATCCTGAACTACCAGCGCGAGCGCTATCTGTACCGACCGAGCGGGGTCGCGGCCGATGCGCTCTCCCGGGGCGCGGCCGTGATCTGCCCGGATTTCCCGCTGATGCGCCTGCAACTGAGCGCGCCGGCAGCGGTCGGGGCGGTGTTCGGCAGCCTCGACGAGCTGGCGGCAGCGACGATCCGGGCGCTGGCGCTGCGGCCGACCCTTGGCGACGCGCTCGCGGCGCACCAGCGTGCCCGCGACCCGGCGGCGCTGGCGCGGCTGCTCGACGCCTTCGTCGCCGGCACCCTCGGGCGGCGTTCCCGCTAGCTCAGGACGAGCGCCGTTCGGCGTCGATCCAGGCCCGGCCGCGGCGCAGCAGGCCGGGCAGGATCGGCTTGAAGCCGTAGCGGTGCAGCGCCCACCACAGACCGATCAGGATGTAGCCCTCGACGGCCACGGTCACCCAGGCCATGCCGAGCGCTCCGAAGCGCGGCGCCAAGCTCAGGGCGAGCACCAGATTGAGCACGGTTGCCGACAGAATCACGACGTTCAGCGGCCGGTCCAGGCCATGGGGCACCAGCCACTGGCTGACCAGGGCGGCGTTCAGGACGATCAGCGGGACGATCGCCGCCATGACCCGCATCACCGCGACCGCAGCGCCATACTGCGGCCCGAAGAACAGATCGACCAGCCAGGGTGCTGCGATCCCGATCGCCAACCCGAAGCTGAGCCCGACCAGGGCCATGAGCAGGATGCTGAGGCCGGCCAGCGCTTTCGCCTGGTCGGGGCTCTGCCCGACCAGATGCGACAGGCGCGGCAGCAGGGCGACGTTGATCGGCTGCAGCAGCCAGGCGGCCGGCCGGCAGAGCTTCTCGCCGGCGACGAAGAACGCGACCTGCTGCGGCGCGACCAGCAGGCCGAGGAGAAAGGCGTTGCCGGTGGTGTGCATCATGACCGAGATGCGCATCAGGAACATGCTCGCGCCGAGCCTGAGCGTGCGCCCGATCAGCCCGGGGCTCAGCCTGCCGGGCCGGGTTTCGCGCAGCACCAGCGTGTAGCCGGCGACGGTCGAGATCAGCGACGCGCCGGCGCTCGCCGCCAGGACCAGCCAGCCGTCGGCGGGCCCGTGCACGAGCAGGAAGACCGCCGCGGTGCCGAGCAGCTTGGCGCCGGTGTCGATGCCGGCGATCAGGGCGATCCGTTCCTGGCCGGTGAAATACCAGATCGGGGCCATGCCCTGGAGGACGGCAAAGGCGAGGCCGGCCCAGAGCAGCAGCGGTTGCTCGCGAAAGGCCGGCACGAGCAGCTGGACCGCGACCGCCGCGAGGCTCACGCCGCCGGCGAGCAGCAGCTGCGTGCCGAGCACGCCGGCCACCAGCTCGTTCAGGCGGCCCGCCTGCTGGCGTCCCTGGGCGACCGCGCGCGTGCCGGAGAACTCGAAGCCGTACTCGACCGTGACGATGCCGTACATGGCGAACGCCTGGGCGAAGGCCACGACGCCCCAACCGGTCGGGTCGAGCACGCGCGCGAGATAGGGGATGACCGCGAGCGGCAGCAGCTGGTTGACCAGCCGGACACCATAGAGCGCCAGGATGTTGCGCACCAGCTGGCGCCGGACCAGGCCCTTGAGGCGCTCGATCACGGATCACGCTCTCCGCATCGAAGACCCGCGCGGGCCAGGCATCGAAGGCCCGCAGCAATGGTCGCCCGGATCGTTGGCGGGCGTCGCGGGTGCGCTCCGCGGCGCCGGATCGAGCAGTCGCGCAGGCTGCGCGCCGCACTCGGCCTTGCCCGACCGTCGCCCGCGGCTTATCTGCAGGGCGACACCCGGGCGAGGACGTGGGCCATGAACGGCGACAAGGTGAGCGACGACCGGATCGTGTTCATCACCGGCGCCAGCCGCGGCATCGGCCACGCGACGGCGATGTACTTCGTCAATCAGGGTTGGCGCGTCGTCACCTGCTCGCGCGAGGCGGTGCCGCCGGAATGCGCGCGCAGCGACCGGCATGCTCATATCACCGCCGACCTGTCCAGGGTCGAGGACCTCGAGATCGCGATCGACCATCTGCTCGAGCTGCTCGGCGACCGGCCCCTGCAGGCTCTGGTCAACAACGCCGGCTTCTCGCCCAAGGGTGAGGCTGGCAAGCGGCTCGGCTGCCTCGACGGTGATCTCGCGCTCTGGCAGGAGGTGTTCGCGATCAACCTGTTCTCGCCCGTGTTCTTCACGCGCGCGCTCGCCAAGCGGCTGCAGGGCGGTGACGGCGCCGTTGTCAATCTCACCTCGATCGCCGGTCATCGGGTCCATCCCTTCGCCGGCAGCGCGTACAGCATCTCCAAGGCGGCGCTCTGGGCGCTGACCCGGGAATTGGCCGCCGACCTCGCCCCGCTCGGGATCCGGGTCAACGCGGTCTGTCCCGGCGAGATCAACACCGCCATCCTGTCGCCCGGAACCGACCAGCTGGTGTCACGGATTCCCCTCAGGCGCCTCGGCTCACCGGCCGAGGTCGCGGCGGTGATCTACTATCTCTGCAGCCCCGAGGCGTCCTATGTGACCGGCGCCGAGATCCCGGTCAACGGCGGCCAGGACGTCTACTAGCGCGTGGCGCTGCCCGCCCGCGCTCAGAGTTTGCAAATCAATCGCGCCCGCGCAAGAATGCCCTTTGAAATCATTGGCGTTTTCTGGCGCGATCGGAGCATTTCGGGCATTCTTCCACAGGCTCTCAGGCGACCGCTGCCCGGGCCTCGCCGGCGAGCTCGGCGGCGACCTGGTCGAGCGCCCGGCCGACGACATCGAACATGAAGTCGACCTCGGCCGGCCGGATGATCAGCGGCGGACAGAACGAGATCGTGTCGACCAGAGGACGGAGGATCACACCCTGGTCGAGCGCCCGCTGGACCACCCGCGCCCCGACCCTGAGCTCGGGCGCGAACGGGATCCGTTGGCCGCCGTCGGCCATCAGCTCGATCGCACCGACCAGACCGACCGAGCGCGCGTCGCCGACCAGCGGATGGCTGGCAAGGTCCTGGACTCGCCGGGCAAACTGCGGCGTGCGCTCGCGGACCTGGCCCAGAATGTCGTCGTCCTCGTAGATCTGGAGGGTGCGCAGCGCCACCGCCGTGCAGACCGGATGACCGCCAAAGGTGAAGCCGTGGCCGAAGGTCCCGATCTTGCGGCTCTGCGCGAGCAGCACCTGATGCATCGGCTCGCCGATCAAGACCGCGCCGATCGGCTGATAGCCCGCGGACAGCGCCTTGGCGAGGGTGATCAGATCGGGCCGGATATCGTAGGTCTGGCAACCGAACATCGCGCCCGTCCGGCCGAAGCCGGTGATCACCTCGTCGGCGATCAGCAGCACGTCGTACTTCTTGAGAACCGCCTGGACCTTCTCGAAATAGCCGGCCGGCGGCAGGATCACCCCGCCCGCCCCCATCAGCGGCTCGGCGATGAACGCGCCGACCGTGTCCGGCCCTTCGCGGAGGATCAGGCGCTCGAGGCTTTCCGCCAGTCGCGAGGCGAACTCGGGCTCGCTCTCGCCGGGCTGGCCGAAGCGGTAGTAATGCGGGCAGTCGGCGTGCAGGATGCCCTGGAGCGGCAGACCGAAGTCCCGGTGCACCTGCGGCAGCCCGGACAGGCTGGCACAGGCGAGCGTCACGCCGTGATAGGCGCGCACGCGCGAGATGATTTTCGTTTTCTCGGGCTTGCCCAGCGCGTGGTGATGGTAGCGGACCAGCTTCACCGCCGTGTCGTTGGCTTCGGAGCCGGAATTGACGAACAGCACCTTGGACATCGGCACCGGGGCCAGCGCGAGCAGGCGCTCGGCCAGCTCGATCGCGGGTGCATAGGACTTGCCGCCGAACATGTGGTAGCTCGGCAGGCGGTTCAGCTGCGCCTCGGCGGCGCGCACCAGCCGGGCCTCGCTGAAGCCGAGCGCCGCGCACCAGAGGCCGGCCATGCCCTCGAGGTAGCGGCGACCGTCGGCGTCGATCACGTAGACACCCTCGCCGCGATCGATCACCAGCGGCCCCGCTTCGGCATGCTCGGCGAGGTTGGTGAACGGATGGACCAGGGCTTCCCGGTCGCGGGCGGCCAGGGAATTTGCGCGCGCCATACTGGAACTCCTGCCGTATGCAGCGCGTCGGTGGCGATCGATCGACTCCGCGGTCGATGCACCGACGACCATTACAACCTCCAATAGCGGACAAAGGTTAACGCGCGGTTAACCAGACCCCGGTTCGCCGGGCAGGAGCGCCCGCAGCTGCTCGAGCTGGTCGGCTTCGGCCGCCGGCTTGTCGGTCCGCCAGCGGACGATGCGCGGAAAACGCAGCGCGATGCCGGATTTGTGGCGCGGGGACGGGCTGGCAGCCTCGAAGGCGAGCTCGAACACCTGCTCGGGTGCGACCTGGCGGACCGGGCCGAAGCGATCGATCGTGTGCCGGCGGATCCAGCGGTCGAGCGCCAGGATCTCCGGATCGGCCAAGCCCGAACAGGCCTTGGCGATCGGCACCAGCTCGGCGCCACGCCAGACGGCAAAGGTGTAGTCGGTGAACAGGTTGGCGCGCCGGCCGCTGCCCGCCTGGGCGTAGACGAGGACGGCATCGACGGTCAGCGGATCGATCTTCCATTTCCACCAGGCGCCGCGCTGCCGGCCGGTGCCGTAGGCGGAATCCTGCCGCTTGAGCATCAGGCCCTCGACTCCGCGCGTGCGGCAGTCGGCGCGCAGCGCCTCGAGCTCCGCCCAGCTGCCGCGATCGACCACGGTCGACGCCTGCAATCGCTGGCTTTTATCCGTGAGCACCGCCTCGAGGCGCGCGCGGCGCTCCGCGAGCGGCCGGGCGCGCAGGTCGACGCCGTTCGCCTCCAGCAGATCGAAGGCGGTGAAGACGACCGGCGCCTGCTCCAGAATCCGGGCGGTCAGCCGGTCCCGGCCGATCCGCTGCTGAAGCACGGCGAACGGCAGCACGCCCTTTGCATCCCAGGCCAGCACCTCGCCGTCCAGGACCACGCCATCGGGCAGGCGCGCGGCCGCAAGGGCCAGCTCGGGAAAGCGCTCGGTGATCAGCTCCTCGCCGCGCGACCAGAGGAAGATCTCGCCGCCCCGACGGATCAGCTGGCCGCGAATGCCATCCCATTTCCACTCGACCAGCCAGTGGTCGGGCCGGCCGAGGTCGGCGGGTGCCTGCTCCAAGGGCGACGCAAGAAAAAACGGATAAGGCCGCGAGCGGTCCTCGCCCGAGACCTGCGCCGCGAGCAGCGCCCGGAAGCTGGAGGCGCTCGGCTGCCAGGCGCCCATCAGGCGATGGCTGAGGGTCGCCCGCGGCAGGCCGGAGACCGCCGCCAGCGCCCGCACCACCAGAGGTCTGGAGACGCCGACCCGGAAGCTGCCGGTCAGCAGCTTGTTGAGCAGGAACAGCTGGGCGCGGGGCAGTCCGCGCCACCAGCCGGTGACCTCCGCGTACTGATGCTCGGCCGGCTGCCCGCGGAGCGGCAGGATGCGCTCCTCCAGCCAGCGATGCAGCGGCCGCCCGGGCGGCGCGCTCGCCGGGCGCTGGTCGAGCAAGAGCGCCACGGTCTCGGCGCTGTCGCCGACCGCGGCCTGAGCCTCGATCACCAGCCATTCGGGCAGGCCGGTGGCGCGGAGCGCCCAGGCGCGCAAGGTCCGACCCGAGATCAGCCGCTTAATCCGTTGACCGGTCAGGAAAAAGATCGCCCAAGCGGCATCCTCGGGCGGTGCCGTGCGGAAGTAAACCGCCATCGCCTCGACCTTGGTGTTGGTCCGGGTGGTGGCGTCAAGAGCCTCGTAGAGCTGGCTGAAACGATCCATCGAAGCTAATGTGACAGATCAGGCGGACGCCGTATCCGCCTGCTCGTCCGCGTCGCCCTCGAAGAGGGTCTGCAGCGGTTCCGCCCAAAGTCCGGTCTCCCGCAGATAGCGGGCGAGGGCGTCGCTGTAGCCATGGGTCGCGAAGACGCGTTTGGCACCGGTCTCGCGGATGGTCTGGAGCAGGCCCGGCCAGTCGGCGTGATCGGAGAGCACGAAGCCGCGATCGAAGCCGCGCCAGCGGCGGTGGCCGCGGATCCGCATCCAGCCCGAGGCGAAGGCGGTGCTGGGGTCGGCGAAGCGGCGCATCCAGGGCGAGCCGGAGGCAGACGACGGCGCCAGGACCAGCGCGTCTGCGAAGCTCTGGCCCCCGGCCGCGCCGGCGACTGGACGGGTCGGCGCAAGCGCCACGCCCTCGGCATGATAGGCATCGAGCAACGCCTCGATCGCACCGTGCACGAAGACTTCCCGATCGCACCGCCGGCCGATCTCGGCGAGCACGCGTTGCGCCTTGCCGAGCGCATAGCAGAAGAGCACCGAAGTGCGGCCGAGGGCGGCATTGGCATCCCACCAGGCGAACAGCTCGGCCATCACCTGGTCGACCGGGTCCCAGCGGTAGATCGGCAAAGCGAACGTCGCCTCGGTGATGAAGACATCGCAGGGCACGGCCTCGAACGCCTCGCAGCTGGGATCGGCCGCCCGCTTGTAGTCGCCGGAGACGACCCAGACCTCGCCTGCCGCCTCGATCCGGATCTGCGCCGAGCCCAACACGTGGCCGGCCGGGTGGAAGGACACGGTCGTCGCACCGAGCTCGAGGCGCTCGCCGAATGCGTGCCCCTGGACCGGCAGGTTTTCCCCGAGGCGGCGGCGCAGCAGGCCGACGCCGCTCATCGGCGCGTGATAGGCGCGTGAGCCCGGGCGGGCGTGGTCGCTGTGGGCGTGGCTGATCAGCGCCCGGTCGACCGGCCGCCAGGGGTCGATGTGGAAGCCGCCCAAAGGACAGTAGAGGCCTTCGGGGGTGAGGGTGATCAGCTCCATCCGCGGGCTCGGTCAGGCTGACTGGACAAATCCTAGGCAGGCAGGGCCAAAAGGTCGACATGGCCGACCGTGAGCCGCAGCTGGCCGGCGGCGAGCTGCCGGCGCCGGAGCGCGGCCCAGGCCTCGGGCGGCCCGTCGATCTCGGCAAGTGCTACGATGATGCCCGCGAGCGTGGCGGCGAGCAGCGGCGCGTCGGCCGGGCCGAGCCGCCAGTCGGAGGTCGCCATGGCGACGCTCCGGCCCTCGGCCTCCAGGCGACCGGCCAAGTGGCGGGCGGCGTCAGCCCCGAGCGCGGGGCCAAAGCCTTTGTCGGTTCGCTGATGGTCGAAAAAGCGCCGCCGGACGGCCTCGTCCTCATCGGTCGGAGGCTCCCAGACGAGGCGGCCGTCGACGGTCAGCGCCATCAGCACGGGCCGGCCGCGACACCAGCGGGCGAAGCGCTCGAGCCAGGCGGCCGAGGTCAGATCGAGCAGCGCCGAGCCGGTGATGCCGGTGGCGCCAGCAAGGTCCGGCAGCGCCTCGGCGAGGTCCAGCGCCTGGAAGCGGGCGTCGGTGGTCAGCGGCTCCACGGCGGCGTGGGCCACTTCGAGCAGCTCCGGGTCGTGATCGACCAGCAGCCAGCGCTGCCCGGCCGGCAGGTGCGGCGCCAGATAACGAAGGTTGCTGCCGGTGCCGCAGCCGAGGTCGATCAGGCGTGGCATGGGGCCGAGCGCGCTCGCGAACTCGGCCGCCAGAGACGCGCTCCGGGCCGCGTGATCATGGGGCTCGCGCAGCCGCAGCCAGTCCGCCTGGAACCGGCTCATCCAGCGAGATCCAGCTCGGCCGCGAAGGCGCGCGCGGCCTCGGCCCAGGTCGGCAGCGAGTGCCGCGCGGCGCGGGCACCGGCTGCGAGCCCTGCGCGCAGTTCCGGCTCAGTCAGCACGCGCCGGAGCGCCGCCGCCAGCGCCGCCGGGTCGCCGGGCGCCACCAGGATGCCGGCGGCCGCGGGCACCGTGTCCGGGATCGCGCCCGCGGTGGTCGAGACGATCGGCAGGCCGCGGGCCAGCGCCTCGGCGAGCGCCATGCCGTAGCCTTCGTGATAGGACGCCAGCACGAACAGGTCGGCGGCGGCGTAGAAGGGCTGCAGGTCGGCCTCGGTCTGCTCGCCGATCAGCCGCACCCGCGCCTCGAGGCCGAAGCGCGCGATTGCCTCGCGGATCGTGCGGGCGGTGGCCGGGTCCCGATCCGGGCTGCCGATGCAGGTGAGCCGCCACCGGAGATCGCGGAGCCCGTGCAGCGCTTCGAGCAGGACCAGATGGCCCTTGCGCGCGGTCAGCGAGGCGACCGAGAGCATGGCGAGGTCCGGACCGCCCGAGCCCTTGGCGAGCGCGGCGGCTTCGGTGCCGGGCAGCACGACCCCGACCCGGTCCTGCGTCGACCCCGTAGGGCACGAGATCGACGCGCGTCTGTCGGCTGGTCACGATCACCCGCGCGGCGGCCGCGAGCAAGCGCCGCTCGATGGCCGCGAGCGCCTCGGCTTCGGCGACGCCGAGGCCGGTCTCGAGGGCGAGCGGATGGTGGACCAGGGCGACCCATGGCTGCGGCAGAGGAAGGTCGACAAAGGCCGGCAGCGCCAGCCCGTCGATCACCGGCAGGCTCCCGGCCGGCATGGCCTGGAGCGCTGCGCGCGCGGCTTCGATAGCGAGCTCGTCGACCATCGGAAAACGGCCGGCCAGCTCGTGCACCGTGACCGGCCAGCCGAGCGCGCGCAGGCCCAGGACGATCCGGCGATCGTAGATGTAGCCGCCGGTCCGCTGGTCGAGCGCACCCGGGACGACGAATTCGACCGGCCGCGTCATGCGTCCCCGAGCCCGGTTTCGTAGCTCGCCCAGGCGATGTGGGACTCGCCGAGCGTCACCTTGATCCCGGCCAGCGCGCCCTTCGCCTCGGCGCCGAGCGCGCCTTCGAGGATCTGCGCACGCACCCGCTCCGCGATCGCCTGCGCCAGCACCTCGGTCGTGGTGTTGCGGCCCCGGAATTCCTCGAGCTCGTCGAGATTGCGGTAGTTCAGGGGCGCCAGGACCGCTTTCAGGAGGTCGCTCACGAGCCCGATGTCGGCGACGATACCGTCGGCGTCGAGGTCCGGGCGCGCGAGCTCGAGATCGACCACGAAGGTCGCGCCATGGAGACGCTGGGCCGGGCCGAACACTTCGCCCTTGAAGCTGTGCGCGATCATGATGTGATCCCGAACCGTGAGCCGAAACATCCCTTTTTTCTCCGACGTTTATGGGTAGCTTATGAGCTGGCACATGATGTCGCTCGGGCGTGCAGCCAGCGTCGCCATCACCGACGGCAGGCGGGCGAACGGCGCGGCCGGCGCGAGCAGCGCATCGAAGCACGGGTCGGCCAGCAGATCGAGGGCCAGCGCCAGGCGGCGGCGGTGGTCCCAGCGACTCCGTTGGGCGCGCGCGACCGCGCCGACCTGGCTCGAGAACAGGCGCAGCCGCCGGCTGTGGAACGCTTCGCCGAGCGGCAGCGCGACCGTCCGGTCACCATACCAGCTGAGCTCCATGACTTTGGCCTCGAAGCCCCCGAGTTTCAGGGCGAGGGCGAGGCCGTCGGCGGTGCCGCTGGCATGGACCACGAGGTCGAGATCACCCCGCGCCGCGTCCGGGAACGCGAAATCGACGCCGAGCGCCGCGGCGATCGTGGCTTTCTCGGGAGCGACGTCGACCAGCTGGACCTTGGTCGCCGGAATCCGGGCGAGCAGCGCTGCCGCGAGCGCCCCGACCACGCCGGCGCCGATCACCGCGACCCGATCGCCGATCCGGGGAGCGGCGTCCCAGAGCCCGTTGATCGCCGTCTCCATGTTGGCCGCCAGCACGGCGCGCGCGTCCGGAACCGCAGCCGGCAGCGGGATCACCGCCGCCGCCGGCACGACGTAGCGATCCTGATGCGGATGCAGGCAGAAGACGCGCTGGCCGAGGAGCTCGGGCGCACCGTCCGTGACGATCCCGACCGAGCTGTAGCCGTATTTGACGGGAAAACCGAAGCCGCCCGCCTGGAAGGGTGCCCGCATCACCTCATGCTGGCTCGCCGGCACCCGCCCCTGGAACACCAGCGTCTCGGTGCCACGGCTGATGCCGCTGTATCTGGTCTCGACCAGGACCTCGCCGGCGCCGGGCCGAGCGAGGGATTGCCGGCGGAGCTCGCCGCGCCCGGGTGCCGTGACCCAGAAGGCGGTCGCCTCAGGCATCGAGCCGGCACTCGAACAATACGTCCTCGCCGAGCGCGAAGCGCCGGACCTCGGGGCGGAGGCCGGCGCTGAGGCGCTCGACCTCGGGCAGCGTGATGCTCGGGCGGCCTGAGCCGATGATCAAAGGCGCGATCGTGATCTGCAGACGATGCAGACAGCCGGCTGCGAGGAAGCGCGAGACGGTGATCCCGCCGCCCTCGACGAACACCCGTCGAAGGCCGCGGCCAGCCAGGCACGCCAGCACGGCGCGCGGACAAAGGCTGCCGTCCCGGGTCGGGACGCCCAGGACCGGGGCTTGCCCCAGGCGTTCGCCGGGCGCCGCCAGACCCTCGGCGCAGAGCAGCAGGCTCGGGGCCTCGCCATCGGTGAACACGCGATAGTCCGGGCCCAGCCGGCGCCGGGTATCGAGCACGACCCGGACCGGATGCGGGCCGGGCACCGCGCGCACGGTCAGCTGCGGGTCGTCGTGGCGGACCGTGCCGGCGCCGACCACGACCGCATCGAACAGCGCCCGCATGCGGTGGTTGTGGACGATGTCCTCTTCGCCCGTGACCCAGCGCGAGGCGCCATTCGCGGCCGCGATCCGGCCGTCCAGGCTCTGGCCGAGGTGGGCGACCACGAAGCGTCGAGGGCAGCCCTGGCAGAGTGGCAGATAGAGCTCGAGCAGACGTTGCGCGCGCTGATCGGGACTTGTCGTCGGTGGAAATAGATCGGCCGCTGCCGGCGTCATTGTTCCGTCGGGACCGGAACCGGTCGGCGGCGTGCCGCTCCTGGTTCCGATCAGCGACAGCAACCAACGCCAGGCGGCTGGCTCGTCCACGGTTGGGTCCGTCGCAATGCCGCGGCACCATGCCGCTGGCGGGGGCGAAACCGAGCTCTTTAGATTAGCCTCTTGGGAGGACGCAGCAACTCATGGCGGACACATCGGCTCTGGTCCGGTCGCTGGCCGGACGGACGGCTGACGGCCCGGTCGTCGGCATCCTCTCGGTCGCGGCCGTGACCGCGGCGCTCGGCGGCCTGCTCGCCCGCCAGGCCGCTTGGCCGGGCGCGCACGTGCTGGCCGGCTGGCTGGCTTACGCCGTGCTCGGCGGCGTCGTCCTTGCATTGGCGAGCCACCGGCTCGGCCGGGCCCGCTTCGGCCTCGCCAATCAGGTCACGCTGCTGCGCTCCGGCCTGGTCTGCCTGGTCGGCGGCGCGCTGCTGGCGAGCGGCCACGCCCCGAGCATGAGCTGGAGCCTCGCCTGGCTGATCGCTGCAGCGCTCGGGCTCGATGCCGTCGATGGCTGGCTCGCGCGCCGGCTGCAGCTGGTGTCGGCCTTCGGCGCCCGCTTCGACATCGAGGTCGATGCCCTGCTGCTGCTGATCCTGGCGCTCCTGGTCTGGCAGGCACAGCAGGTCGCCGTCTGGGTCCTGGCGATCGGCCTGCTGCGTTACGGCTTCGTGCTGGCGGGTCGACTCCTGCCCTGGCTGCGCGCGTCGCTGCCGCCCAGCCGGCGACGCAAGGCGATCTGCGTCCAGCAGGGCATCACCTTGCTGGTCTGCCTGCTGCCGCCGGCGACGCCGGCGCTGGCGAGCGCTCTGGCCGCGGTCGCGCTCGCGACGCTGATCCTGTCGTTCGCGCTCGACGTCCATTGGCTGGCGCGCCGGCACTGGTTGGCGCGCCGCGCCGGGACCACATGCAGGATGCTACCCGAGCAAGCTTGATCGCCGGGCGCGCTGCGCCATACTCGGCGAACGGTCGTCTCGAGGAGGACGTGCGTGGACGTGACCGACCTGGAGAGTGCCGCGGCCCGCATGGTCGTGGTCGATCGCGCCGCCGGCGACCTCCGGCGCGGCGGCTTCGTCGTGCTCGAGGGCGGGCGCGGCGTGGCGCTGACCCAGGCGGCCGAGACGGTGACCGAGGACAGCCTGGCGACCCTCAGGCAGCTCGCCAATGGCCACGCCAGCCTGGCGTTGACCGGGCCGCGGGCGTGCGCGCTCGAGCTCGCGGGCTCGGGCTCCGGCGTGGTCACCCTGCCCCTCGACCGCGCGACCGATGCCGAGACCGTCCGTTGGCTGGTCGATCCGACCTATCCGCGGCCCGCCGAGCTGCCGGACGGCATCGCCCTGCGCCGCGGGGCCGACGGCGGCTATGCTGCGGCCGCGGTGACCCTCTCGAAGCACGCGCAACTGCTGCCGGCAGCGCTGACCGCGACCCTGCCGCCGGGGCAAGTCGCGGCGATCGAGCGCTTCGCCACCGAGCGCCAGCTGCTGCGGGTCGAGGCCAGCGCGATCATCGACTACGCCTGGCTCGCGGCGACCACGCTGCGGCCGGTCACCGAGGCCAAGGTGCCGCTCGAGGGCGCCGAGGATGCCCGCGTCATCGGCTTCCGCCCCGCCGACGGCAGCGCCGAGCAGTTCGCGATCGTGATCGGCGCGCCCGCGGCGCACCAGCCGGCGCTCTGCCGGGTGCACTCGGAGTGCTTCACCGGCGACCTCCTGGGCTCGCTGCGTTGCGACTGCGGCCCGCAGCTTCGGCAGGCGCTCGAGCTGATGGGCGCGGCCGGCCACGGCATCCTGATCTACCTGGCGCACGAGGGCCGCGGCATCGGCCTGATCAACAAGCTGCGCGCCTATCAGCTCCAGGACGCCGGGCTCGACACCTTCGATGCCAATCAGCAGCTCGGCTTCGAGCCCGACGAGCGCAGCTACCGGGCGGCTGCGGTCATGCTCCGCCATCTCGACATCGAGCGGGTCCGGCTGCTGACCAACAATCCGGCCAAGGTCGAGGCGCTGAGCCGGGAAGGCATCGACGTCGTCGAGCGGGTGCCGCATGCGATCGCGCCGACCCGGCATAATCACACCTATCTCACGGCCAAGGCGCGCCGCTCCGGGCACCTGCTCGAAGGCCTGACGGGATGACCGAGGAGCTGTTCCGGGAGGATTCTTACCTTGCCCGCTGCGAGGCCCGGGTGGTCGCGCTGGACGGGCTCAACCTCTACCTCGACCGGACCGTGCTCTATCCGACCGGCGGCGGCCAGCCGGGCGATCGCGGCCGTCTGATCCCGGGCGACGGTGAGGCGCTCGCGGTCGAAGAGACCCTCAAGGGCGCGCAGGGCATCGCCCATCGGCTGGCCGAGGGGAGCGCGACGCCCGCCCCCGGCGCGCAGCTGACGGCCGAGGTCGACTGGCCGCGCCGCCACCGGCTGATGCGCATGCACAGCGCCATGCATCTGCTGTGCGCCGCGGTCGCCTGCCCGGTCTCGGGCGGCCAGGTTGGCGAAGCCAAGAGCCGGCTCGATTTCGACCTCCAGGGCAAGGCCGTCGACAAGGATGAGGTCGCGGAGCGGATCGCCCGCTGGATCGCCGAGGACCACAGGGTCCGCCACTATTGGATCGATGCCGAAGAGCTCGAGGCACGCCCGGAGCTGGTGCGCACGATGTCGGTCCGGCCGCCGACCGCGGGCGGCCGGGTCCGCCTGGTCGAGATCGCGGGCGTCGACCTC
This sequence comes from uncultured Alphaproteobacteria bacterium, assembly GCA_963757395.1. Taxonomy (GTDB): domain Bacteria; phylum Pseudomonadota; class Alphaproteobacteria; order Geminicoccales; family Geminicoccaceae; genus DATAOG01. The sequence continues at coordinate 10,264 of CAVWRK010000007.1, read as the reverse complement.
CAGGCGTGCGGCGGCACCCATGTCCGCTCGACCGCCGAGATCGGTTTTCTCCAAGTTGGCAAGCTCGAAAATAAGGGCCGCCAGAACCGCCGCATCAGCCTGACGCTGGTCGACTAAGCGGGCACGGCGACGACTTGGTGCAGCAGGTGGTTGGCATCGGCTCCGGATGCTTCTTACCTGCAGCTATCCGGAGCGATTCAGGAGCTGTCGATGGCGACCCTCACGCTGAGCGCCGTGATCCATCAAGAGGAGGCTCTGTACGTTGCCGAGTGTCCTGAACTCGGCACGGTCAGCCAGGGCAACAGCATCGAGGAGGCCGTGGCCAATCTCAAGGAAGCGACCGAGCTGTTCCTCGAGGAGCAGGACGAGCCGGTCCTCCTTGCACGGGCGTTTCTCACGACGTTCTCGGTCGATTCGGCGAATGCCGAAGCTGCCTAGGCTCTCTGGAGCCCAGGTGATCGCCGCTCTGGAGCGCTTCGGGTTCGCCCGGGTCCGCTCGCGCGGCAGTCACGTGGTCATGGCTCGACCACGACCCGCGGGCGGGCGGATCGTGTGCGTGGTGCCGCTGCACAAAGAGCTGGCATCCGGGACTTTGCGTGGCGTCCTACGGCAGGCCGAGCTGTCTCCGGAGGAGTTCTTGAAGAGGCCATAGGCGGATCGCCCTACGCGTCCCCGCTCGCGCCCTTCACCGGCGCAGGTAACGGAGTTGGCCGTCGTCGTCGAGGCGGCGGCGGACGCGGCCGTCGGCGACCAGATAGTGGAGGTGCGCGAGGCTCTCGCCGAGCGCGAACTGCAGCTGGTGCGTGTCCAGCTCGCGCTTGAACAGCTGCGGCACGACCTCGGCCGCGGTCACCGACCGCGGGCAGGCCGCGAGCGTCGCCTCCAGGCGCTCGGCGTGGTGGGCGATCAGCTGGTCGATCCGGACGTGCAGGCCGCGGAACGGGCGGCCGTGCGAGGGCAGCACCAGGCAGTCGTCCGGCAGCGCGCGGAAGCGCTCGAGCGAAGTTAGAAAATCGGCGAGCGGATTGGCCTCCGGCTCGGCCGGCCAGACCCCGATCACCGGCGAGATCTTGGGCAGGATCTGGTCGGCGGCGATCAGCACGTTCCGCTCGGCGCTGAACAGAGTGATCATCTCCGGCGCGTGCCCCTGGCCGACGATCACCTGCCACTCGCTCGGGCCGATGCGCAGGCGGTCGCCGTGGCGCAGCCGGCGGAACCGGGCCGGCGGCTCCGCCACCCGGCGGCGATAGAGGTTGCCGCGCGCCGCCCGCGCCGCCACCAGCTCCTCGTCGAGGCCCGCCCGCCGGTCGAACTCGCGCCCGGCCTCGACGAACCCGGCGCTCGTGTCAAGCGCCAGCAGCCGGCCGGTCAGCCATTCCGTGTGGCTCGCCAGGAGCTCCGCCCCGGCCTCGGCGCACAGCCAGCCGGCGAGGCCCAGGTGGTCCGGGTGGAAATGGGTCGCCAGGACCCGCGCGATCGGCCGCCCGGCGAGCGGCCCCCGCAGCAGCGCGCGCCAGCGATCCTGGCTGCGCTCATCCGCAATTCCGGTATCGATGATCGTCCAGCCAGGAACTTCTTCGAGCAGCCAGACGTTCACATGATCGAGGGCGAAGGGCAGCGCGAAGCGGACCCCGGCCAGGCCGGGCGCCAGGTCGCGTGGCTCGTCGTCGATCTGCAGATCGACGGCGTCATAAGCGATGGCTGGGACGATGGCTGGCATGGGGGCGATGGCAGTTTCCGGCAGGTACGCACCAAGTTCCGACACGATGCCGCTCTCCTCGGTCGCTTTTGCGCTGCAACATGGCCGCGGAGCCTACCCGCACCGCCGCGCGCCTGGCAAGCGCCGCGTCCCGAGCGATTGGAGTTGCAAAATGATGGCGGAATACTATAATAAGTTGCATCGATCGATTCCATCACGGGCGCCAGGTTGACCTTTGTCGATGCCATCGCCGATCTCGACCGATGACCGCTGAGCCCGAGCACAATCCGGCGGTGAGCGCACGCCGCATCGTTCGCAAGGTGGCGCGCGCGGCGCTCGGCACTCTGCTGCGGGATGCCGGCGGCGCACCTTATGTGTCGCTCGTGAACGTCGCGACCGACCACGATGGCGCGCCCCTGCTGCTGCTCTCGGACCTCGCCGACCACACCCGAAATCTCGCCCTCGACCCGCGCGCTTCGCTGCTCTGCGACGACAGCGGCGAGCGCGAGGACCCGCTCGCGGGCGAGCGCGTGACCCTGCAGGGACGGCTCGCGCGGAGCGACGACCCGCGCCACCGCCGCCGCTATCTGGCTCGCCATCCGGTCGCGGCCATGTACGCCGATTTCAAGGATTTCAACTTCTACCGCCTCGCGGTCGAGCGTGCCCATCTGGTGGCCGGCTTCGGCCGCATCCATTGGCTGGCGGCGAGCGCGCTCCTGGCCCCGCCGGCGCCGGCCCTGATCGCGCGCGAGGCCGACATCGTCCTGCACATGAACGACGACCACCGGGACGCGATCGACGCCTGCGCTCAGGGCCTGCTCGGCCTGACCGGCGACGGCTGGCGGCTGACCGGGGTCGATCCGGAAGGCTGCGATCTCAGGCGCGGACACCAGGTCGCGCGCCTGACCTTCGCGCAGCCGGTGATCGATGCCGAGAGTGCCCGCGCCGAGCTCGTCCGCCTGGTCGGATCGGCCCGCTCGCACCTCGCGGCCGCGTCCTGATGGCGGCGCTCGAGCCCGTCGGCCGGGTGCTGGAGCGTGGCCAGCGGGCGCGGCCACGTCGATCGCGCGAATGGCGCCAAGAGGAGGCAGACGTCGTGAAGCAGATCGGTCCTGTCATCAGCCGCCACGGGCTCGACGAACTCGGCTTGGAGGGGGTCGGGCGCCTGCGCTGGAACCTGTCGGTGCCGGCCCTGGTGCAGCTCGCGATCGCCGGCGCCGAAGGTCACCTGGTGGCCGGCGGCGCGCTCAGCGCGATCACCGGACCGCACACCGGCCGGGCGCCGCGCGACCGGTTCATCGTCGAGCGGCCGGAGATCCGGGACACGATCGACTGGGGCAAGGTCAACCAGCGGATCGACCCCGAGGCCGCCGCCCGCCTCTGGGCCAAGGCCAGCGGCTATGCCCGCGGGCGCGAGCTGTACGTTCAGGATCTGCACGCGGGCGCCGACCCGGCGCATCGCCTGCGGGTCCGGATCGTCACCGAGACCGCCTGGCACAGCCTGTTCGCGCGCAACATGTTCCGGGTGCCGCCCCGCGATGCGCTGGCCGACTTCGCACCCGACTTCACCGTCCTGCAGCTGCCGAGCCTGCGGGCCGACCCGGAGACCGACGGCACCCATTCGCCGACCGCGATCGTGATCGACCTGGTCGCAAGGAAGCTGCTGATCCTCGGCACCAGCTACGCCGGCGAGATCAAGAAGTCGATCTTCGGCGTGCTCAACTATCTCCTGCCCGAGCAGGGCGTGCTGCCGATGCACTGCTCCGCCAATGTCGGCGAGCGCGGCGACGTCGCCCTGTTCTTCGGCCTCTCCGGCACCGGCAAGACCACGCTGTCGGCGGACCCGGGCCGGGCCCTGATCGGCGACGACGAGCACGGCTGGGGCCATGCGGGCGTGTTCAATTTCGAGGGCGGCTGCTACGCCAAGGTGATCGACCTCAGCGGCGAGGACGAGCCCGAGATCTACGCCGCCTCGACCCGCTTCGGCGCGATCCTGGAGAACGTCGTCGCCGATCCGCTGACCGGTGCGGTCGACTTCACCGACGACAGCCTGACCGAGAACACCAGGTCGTCCTACCCGCTCGACTTCATCGCGAACGCCAGCGCCATCGGCATGGCCGACCACCCGCGCCACATCGTGATGCTGACCGCGGACGCCTATGGCGTGCTGCCGCCGATCAGCAAGCTCACCTCCGAGCAGGCGATGTACCACTTCCTGTCCGGCTACACCGCGCGGGTCGCCGGCACCGAGCAGGGCGTGAAGGAGCCGCAGGCGACCTTCTCGACCTGCTTCGGGGCGCCCTTCATGCCGCGCCATCCGACCGTCTACGCGCAGATGCTGCGCGATCTGATGCGCCACCACGAAGCCGACTGCTGGCTGGTCAACACCGGCTGGAGTGGCGGGCCCTACGGCACCGGCGAGCGGATCAGGCTCACCCACACGCGCGCCATGCTGCGCGCCGCGCTCGGCGGCAAGCTCGAGGGCGTCGCCCTCCGCCGCCATCCCGAGCTCGGCCTGATGATGCCCGAAGCCTGTCCGGGCGTGCCGAGCGGGATTTTGAACCCGCAGGCGACCTGGTCCGACTCCCGGGCCTACGACCACAAGGCGCGCGAGCTGGCCAAGCGCTTCGAGACCAATTTCAAGACCTTCGCGCCGCATGTCGGCGAGGAGGTCAAAGCCGCGGCGATCCACGCTCTGGCGTAGCGCCGCAGGGTCCGCGCCGAGCTTGGCACGGGAATTGCGTCGTCCGGGTCGATGGCGATCCCGGCCGCACGTCGTTCCCCTGGGGCGGTCCGGGCATGACCCATCCTCGCTTCCCTTCTTGGGCGATTCCTGAACTCCAGCCCCGCCGCCCCGCGGCGGGGCTTTTTTCTGCGCCCGCTCGGGCTCGGGCGGCAGCTGCTTAGTTGCTGGGCAGCCGGTGCCACGCTTCAAGGCGCGAGCGGCGGGCCGCCGATGTCATGGCGACTTCTGCGCGCCCGGCTCGGCAAGCGGCGCGCCGTCGACGAAGGTCTGCCAGGCGAACCAGTAGGCGATATGGCCGGGCAGGCGCTCGAAGTGCTGCTGGCTCGGGCCGATCAGGGCGTCCTCCGTGACCTGCCAGGTCTGGCCGTCGGCGCGCAGCTCGGCGCTCCCGGCGCCGGCCTCGAAGCCCCGGCCGTCGGAATGGTAGGCGCGGACGGTCCGGGTCGCGGCATCGCCGATCAGCACCACGTCGAGGTCGCCGACCCGGTCGTTGATCACGCGGGCGTCTTTGAAGCTGTCGAGCGGCCAGGCGCGCTGATGCCCGTCGACCCGGAGCGCGAACACGTAGGCCTTGGGCGGCAGACGGTGGTCCGGCACGAGGTCGGGAAACATCAGCCGGTCGCTCGCGAAATAGGCACCATAGGGCTGGCCCGGCGTGTAGTTGCGATCGAAGCCGGTCGCGAGCGACAGGACCTGGGTGTTCGGATGGGCGGCGAGCCAGTCCCGCCAGCTCGCGATCGTCACCGGCAGGACCTTGAGCTCGATCCCCGAGCCGGTCAGCGGGCCGACCACCGGCCGGCCGGTGAACTGGTTCCAGAGGCTGTTGGTCGCCTGGTCGTACATCAGCTTGTTGGAGCGGTAGAGAAAGCCCGAGGAGCCGAACACGAACGGTTCGGCGCGACCTGCCACGCGGGTGTCGTAGAGGATGCCCGAGCCGCAGAGCGTGCAGTAGGCGAGCGTCACCGGCACGCCGCCGACCACGTCGTTGAACATCTCGTGCCAGTCGAGGATGCGCAGCGGATAGGCGCGCGCGTCGCCCTTGATCTCGACCCCGAACACCAGCTCGTCGTCGGTCAGATAGCTCGCCGCCGCGGGCGTGATCAGCTTGGGGTTGGTGAGCGCCGGGATGCCGTCCTTGACGACGCCGCCCCAGAGGATCTCCTCGAGCCGGATCTCGTGGGCGACACCTGGCTTGAGGAAGTCGCGAAAATTCGGGTCGATCACCGCCATCACGTCGGCCTTGAAGGCATCGAAGCCTGCGAACGGCGTGATCTCGGGATGCGCCTGCTGCCAGAGCACCCAGTCGGGCCAGCTCTTGCCCGCGGGCTCGCCGGTCAGCGCGGCCAGTGTCTTGTCGATGTCGGCACCGTCGTGGACGAAACGCAGCGCCTGGATCAGCCCCGGCACGACGTCGGTCTGGCCCCGATTCTGGAGCATCAGCAGCGCCTGCCGGCGCGCCAGCGGCTCGGGCACGAACAATTCGCGGACCAGCCCGTCGACCGTCTCGGCCGAGAGCCCTTCCTCCGCGCGCGGCGCCGATGGCGGCCAGCAGGCCAGCGCCAGCAGAGTGAGCAAGAGCAGGCGGCTGGCCAAGGGACGGCTCCTTCGCTTGCAGCGACGCTCGCCCGAACCAAGCACAAGCCAGCGCGCCGACCAAGTCACTTGGCTGCGACCGAGCCGCCAGAAGCTTGCCTGCTGCCCGGACTTTCGCCAGAACTCGGCGGGTCCTGTCGAGAGCCCGAGTCTGACCGTGACCGCCGCCGATCGAAGCCCCCTGCCCCGCCTGACCCTGGTCCTGGGCGGCGCCCGCTCGGGCAAGAGCCGGCACGCCGAGCGGCTGGTCCTGGCGAGCGGCCTCGAGCCGGTCTATGTTGCGACCGCCGAGGCGCTCGATGCCGAGATGGCGGCGCGGATCGGCAAGCATCGCGTCAGGCGCGGCCGGCAGTGGCGGACGATCGAGGAGCCCCTCGATCTGGTCGGCACGTTGGCGAGCGAGTGTGTCCCCGGCCGGGCCGTCCTGGTCGACTGCCTGACCTTGTGGCTGACCAATCTGATGGTCCGCGAGCGACCGGTCGGCGCCGAGATCGAGCGTCTGATGGCGTCGTTGCCGGACCTGCGAGGCTCCGCCGTGCTGGTCTCTAACGAGGTCGGCCAGGGCATCGTGCCGGTCGACGCGATGGCACGCACCTTCATCGATCATGCCGGCTTCTTGCATCAAAGGATTGCCGAATTGGCCGATGCCGTGGTCTTGATGGCCGCCGGCCTCCCCCAACGTCTCAAATGATCCGGATCGCCCGATGGCTCTTTCTGGAAAAATCCCGACCACGGTGTTCACCGGCTTCCTCGGCAGCGGCAAGACCAGCCTGATCCAGAATCTGCTGCGCCAGAGCCATGGCCGGCGGATCGCGCTGATCGTCAACGAGTTCGGCGAGATCGGGATCGACCGCGAGCTGATGCTCGGCTGCGGCGATGCGACGTGTGCCGAGGACGACATCGTCGAGCTCGCCAACGGCTGCATCTGCTGCACGGTCGCCGACGACTTCGTGCCGACCATGCGCAAGCTGATCGAGCGCCCGGAGCCGCCCGAGCAGATCGTGATCGAGACCTCGGGCCTGGCGCTCCCCAAGCCCCTGATCAAAGCCTTCAACTGGCCGGAGATCCGGACCCGGGTCACGGTCGACGGCGTGGTCGCGGTGGTCGACGCGGCCGCCGTCCGCGACGGCCTGTTCGCCGACGACCCGGAGGCGCTCGCGGCCCAGCGCCTGGCCGATCCCGCGCTCGACCACGAAAGCCCGCTCGCCGAGCTGTTCGAGGAGCAGCTCGCGGCCGCCGATCTGGTCGTGGTCAACAAGGCCGATCTGCTCGCGGATGCCGACTGGCCGCTGGTCGATGCCCGGGTGCGGGCGGAGCTGCGCGCGGGCGTCCGCCTGGTGAGGAGCGCGCACGCGACCCTGCCGATCGAGGTCCTGCTCGGCCTCGAGGCGGCGGCCGAGGCCGATCTGGACGCCCGGCCCTCGCACCACGACGACGGCCAGGACCACGAGCACGACGACTTCCTGAGCTTTCACCTCGAGCTGCCGGCGCTCGAGGACGTCGACCGGTTCGTGGCCCGGCTCCAGAGGACGATCGCTGGCCACCCGATCCTGCGCGTCAAAGGCTTTCTCGAAGTTGCCGGCAAGCCCATGCGCCTCGTGCTCCAGGGCGTCGGCGATCGCATCCAGCACCATTTCGATCGCGCCTGGCGCGATGGCGAGCTGCGCGCCGGCCGCTTGGTGGTGATCGGCGAGCGCGGCCTGGATCAAGGCAGGATCAAGGCGGCGCTCGCCGGCCAAAGCTGATGCACCTCCTCAACGCCCGCACAGCGACGGTCGAGGACGCGGGCGAGGCGATCGATCTCGGCCAGACGCCGGGCGACATCGTGATCCTGTCGGCGGCCGATACCGAGCTCGCCTGTCTCGCGGCGGCGCAAGCGCTCCGGCCTGACGGCGTGCCCAGCCTGCGCCTTGCCAATCTGCTCCGGCTCGGCCACCCGCTCTCGGTCGACCATTACGTCGAGCAGGTGATCGCCCGCGCCCGGCTCGTGGTCCTACGCCTCCTCGGCGGCCGGAGCTACTGGGCCTATGGCCTGGAGCAGGTGGCCGCGGCCTGCCGGGCCCAAGGCATCCCGCTCGCAGCACTCCCGGGTGACGATCAGCCAGATCCGGAACTCGCCGGCTGGTCGACCTTGAGGCCCGAGCCCTGCCACCGCCTCTGGCAGTACGGCGTCCACGGCGGTCTCGACAACGCGGAGCAGATGCTGGCCTATGTGGCGAGCCTGCTCGGCCGGGACGAGCCCTGGCAGGAGCCCGCACCGCTGCTGCGCGCCGGGCTCTATTGGCCAGGTATCGCTCGGCCGACGCTCGCCGATCTCCGGCGCCGTTGGCGGCAGGATCGGCCGGTCGCGGCGCTGGTCTTCTACCGCGCCCTGGTCCAGGCGGGGGACCTCGGGGCGATCGACGCGCTGATCGAGGCGCTTGCTGCCGCCGGCCTGAACACGCTGCCCGTGTTCACCGCCAGCCTCAAGGACCCGGTCGCAGCGCCGCTGGTCCAGGACCTGCTCGCCGAGGTTTCTCCGATCGTCGTCCTGAACGCGACCGGGTTTGCCGTTTCGAGCCCCGGCCGGCGGCGCCCCACCCCGCTCGACGAGCCCGGCCGGCCAGTCCTGCAACTAGTGCTCGCGGGCGGCAGCGAGGCGGCCTGGCGCGCCGGCACGCGCGGCCTTTCACCCCGCGATCTAGCGATGCACGTGGCGCTGCCCGAGATCGACGGCCGGGTCCTGACCCGGGCCATCGCCTTCAAGAGCAGGAGCCGCTTCGACCCAGGCACCGAGACCGACATCGTGGGCTTCGCGCCGGTCCAGGGCCGGGTCCGCTTCACGGCCGAGCTGGCCGCGGCCTGGGCGCGGCTCGCGGGGCTGCCCGCGGCCGCGCGCCGGGTCGCGCTCGTGCTCGCCAACTATCCGAACCGGGACGGGCGGATCGCCAACGGCGTCGGCCTCGACGTGCCCGCGAGCACGGTCCGCCTGCTGCGCGCCCTGTCGGCCGCCGGCTATCGGGTCGACGGTCTGCCGGAGGACGGCCAGAGCCTCGTCGAAGCCCTGCTCGCAGGTGTCACCAACCAGCTCGAAGGCCGAGCCCAACGCCAGATCCGGGCCCGCCTCGAAATCCAAGATTACCTGAAGTTCTTCGAACAACTACCTATCCTTGTTCGGGAAAAAATAGAAAGAAAATGGGGAGGACCGGCTGACGATCCGCATGTCGCAGATGGCGCCTTCGCGCTCGCGGTGCTACCGCTCGGCAACGTGGTGATCGGCATCCAGCCCGCGCGCGGCTACCACATCGATCCGGCGGCCAGCTACCATGATCCCGATCTGCCGCCACCGCACGGCTACCTCGCCTTTTACGCTTGGCTGCGCCAGAGCTTTGGCGCCCATGCCGTGGTCCAGATCGGCAAGCACGGCAACCTCGAATGGCTGCCGGGCAAGGCGCTCGCCCTCTCGGCCGACTGTTTTCCCGAGGCAGCCCTCGGCCCCCTGCCCCACATCTACCCGTTCATCGTCAACGATCCGGGCGAGGGCAGCCAGGCCAAGCGGCGGAGCGCTGCGGTGATCGTCGACCATCTGACGCCACCGCTCACGCGCGCCGAATCCTATGGGCCGCTCGCCGAGCTGGAGCGGCTGGTCGACGAATACTACGACGCCGCCGGGGTCGACCCCCGCCGCACCTCTTACCTGCGGGGCGAAATCCTGGCGCTGAGCCAGCGCCTCGGACTCGACCGCGACGTCGGCATCGTCCCGGGCGATGCCTCGGACACAGCACTCGCCAAGCTCGACAATCACCTTTGCGAGCTGAAGGAGCTGCAGATCCGGGACGGCCTGCACGAGCTCGGCCAAGCGCCCGAGGGCGACCGGCTGACCGACCTCCTGGTGGCGCTGACGCGGGTGCCACGTGGCGCAGGAACGGGCGGTGATGCCTCACTTCTGCGCGCGCTGGCTGCGGATCTGGAGCTTGTCGACTTCGACCCGCTCGATTGCGCCATGGCCGAGCCTTGGCCGGGCTTGAGGCCGCGCGTCCTCGAGGTTCTAGGCGATCAGCCCTGGCGCAGCTGCGGCGACACGATCGAGCGCCTGGAGCTTCTGGCCCGCGCCCTGGTCGGCGGCGAGCTGGTGCCAGATCCGGATTGGCTGGCGACAAGAGCGGTGCTGGGTCAGATCGCCGAAACCCTACGGCGCGCCGTCCTCGACAGCGGCCCGGCCGAGATCGGCGCTGTCCTGAAAGCGC
>CAVWRK010000006.1:0-179913 GCA_963757395.1 uncultured Alphaproteobacteria bacterium | reverse complement strand
CGGGCCTATGCCCGCCCCTTTGCAACCTCGCACGAGCGCACCGCCGCGCTCACCCCTTGGCTCGACCATTACACACCGCCCGGCGCACACTGCCCTGGCCCATCAGCCGCCCTTCACCCGCCTCTGCCAACCGGCGTTCCTTGGTTCGATCGACGGCGCCGTTCCTCCGTCCCGACCTGCCATCAGCCCCGGCCGGTCTGTCGGGGCGGCGCCAGGAGCGCCGCAGGCGACCGGCGTCCGCCGGCGCGCAGCGTCCTTGCACCGACCCGCCGGACCGGTCACCCTCGAAACAGGAGGTGGCCAATGCTCGCTCACCTGAACAACGTTCCTGGAAACGACAACTAGGTCATGGAACAGCAGGTGGAGCAGGTCGCGCTCTGGCAAGCCCAACGGCGGCGGGACCAAGCCGGCGCAGATCGGCCGGCCGGTGGTCAAGCCGCCGGAGGCGAAGCGCGGCCGGGAGCCGTATTTGGCGATCGAGATCGGCGCGCCAGTTGAGAGCGACGGGACTTTGCCGCTAAGGGTGAGCGCGGATGCGCTCGACGCTCTGCGCGATGCCTGGAGCGGCATCTGCCTGCTGCACCGGGAGGTCATGGGCAAGGTGAGCCCGGTGAACCCGGAGGTGGCGTGCCAGATCAAGAGCCGGAAGCTGGCCTTTGACCAGAAGCAGCGCGCTTTGAAGCACGCTGACGGCGCGTTGGCCGAGCTCCGGGCCGCGATGAAGGAGACCGAGGCGGCGCTCACGAAGAAGACGATCCCGCCGCGCGGCCAGGGTGATTTGGTCGGCGAGCTCCGGGCCCAGGAGACGCGCGCCTGGTTGCGCGGCCTAGCCGCCGGGGATCGGCAGCGGCTTGTGGCGCAGGCGATCGCGGTCGATGACGTCGCAACCGTGAGCGCTGCTCTCGAGCGGCCGATGCTGGCGGGGGTTGGGCCCGAGCAGGCGGCGATGTTGATGGCGAGCTGGCGGCGGCAGCGGGCGCCTGAGGAGCTGGCGCGGCTCGAGGTGCTAGCGCAGACGAGCGCGAAGGTGGAGGCGGCGGCGCTGGCGCTACAGCGCCGGTTCGACGAAGCCTACGACCACGGGCACCTTGACCGGATCGAGGCGACCACGGCGGCGGCGTGACCTGCGATGCCGGCCGAGCTGCGCGAGCTGCACCGCGAGATTGGCGCGGTTCTCGCCGGCTTGAGCGTTTGGCGCCGCTGGTGGCGGTGTGGGAGGCCCTGCCAGCGGCCGCCAGAGCCGCCAGGGCGGCGCGAGGCGGAGCCGGGGACTATATCCGTACCACCCGAGGCCGCCGCGCCTGGCCTGGCTCAGCGGGAGGGCAACGGCGCGGCGTCCGACCCCGCCGGACCGCCACCAGCCACGGGGCGGTCCTGCTCTGGCTCGCGCTGACCCTGGTGGGCCTTACTAGCGACCCGGCCGCAGTCTGCTCGGGGTGAGCCCGCCGCGCGCGTCGATTAAGGGGCGAGACGGAATTCCGAGGCGCGGCCGGGCTCGTGCGACGCCAATTAGAGCGCGTTGTGCTCGCTCTGACGGCGGCCTTGTTCGACTTTTCGGGCGAGGTCATCCTCCTGAAAGTCCAGAATGTATCTGGTTTCCGACATAGTCGTAGCGGACACTCGGATCTGCGCGGTCAAGCCTACTTGGTTGAATGTGGTTTGGTGCCAGTTGTGACCAGTGGCAATTCCGAAGGACCAGTCCTCTCCATCGTAGTGCTCAGCGACGTGCTGCTCTGCGGCTCCTGGACCGTATTTATCTTGCACCAGCTGATCATACCGCTCGCGCACATATATCCCGTAGCGGTCGTTGTGGAACGGCTCGCTCGTAGCCACAATGCGCCAAAGTTGGTCATCATATCCGAAAAAGAGCCAAACGTCTTCCACATCAGCGACCATTTTGGGAAGATCGTTTGCCGATAGAGCTTCACCCAACTTGGTCGATTGCGGATCCGTCAGTTTGATGCCGAAGGATTGGATATCGGCCTTGCTCATTCCCCAGAACAACCCAAATGGCGCCGGCCGCATTTCCTTCTCGTCTGCCAAGCTCAAGGTCGTGGCGAGAGCCCCGATGGCGAAAGGCATCAAGAACAGGGCAGCCCAGGCCCGTCTAGAGCGCGTCGGCATCTTTACCGACTTTCCCTGGTGGCGACCTTGGCTCGTTACCTTCGTCAACCCCCGGCATGTTTGGCCAGGGAATTCCATGTTTGGCCAGGTAAAACCGTTGCTCGAGCATTGCTCGCGTCAGTTGGTGGGTGCCTAGCGTGGAGAGTGCAAGGGCCTGAACCAGACCACCGCCGTACCGAGCCACTTCTGCTTCTGCGGTAGCGATTTGGTCGTCCACGGCGGTAAGATACCGCCTGGATCTTTGCAAGTTGGTCGGGGGGCAGTGGTACTAAAGGTATGCCATTAATCCGATAGTCGAGCCGGATCCCTCGAAGCAGCGAGCGCCGCTTTTGGTCCAGCATGGCCTCGGTAGTTTTGAGCAGCTCGCTGCGCAGCAGGGCCAGCTGGCCGAGTAGACCCTCGCCGTAGCTCTTGGCGTCGGCAGTGGCTTGATCAATTTCCTGCTTAACCTGAGCGAGGTCAGCAGCGAGCTCCTCATTTGAGGGACCGGCCATCGCCAGCCCAGCTAGACCAAGAACCATCAACAGCAAACCGGCGGTGAGGCCAATTACGGGCGGCGTAACCGGCCGGCCTTTCCTGGGCGACCCAGGCCTGGAGGACAGCCCGCGCATCAGCTAGGCCTGACGATCAGAGGCTTGTTCGGCCTTTCCCACTCCCTAAGCCCGCGGACCAGGAAGGCTGTCGAGCTCACGACGGGGCGCAATTCGGCCGCCAGCACATGTCGCTTCCTCCAATGACTGGTCTACCAACGCCGCCTTAGCCTAACCTGATGATTATCCGCCGCTTTGATGCAGGTCAACCAGGCGCTGAATGGGGCATGCTGGGCACTCCCTCCCGCGTGGTCGGCGGCGACCCCCCCTCGAGCTTGTCACCCGGCCGGCGGAGCTTGTGGTTGGGGGTTCGACGCGGTCGAGGGGGCTCGCAGGTCTGCCGGCGGGGCGGGAAAGCCCTTACGCTGCGGCGACGACGCGACGGCCGCGCTCCGGCGCTTGGTCGACGGTCGCAAGCTGACCTGCGACGCGCGGGGCCGCGAACGCTATCGGCGGATCGTGGCCGTCTGCCGGGTCGACGGCCGCGACGTCGGCGCCAAGCTCGTGCGGCGGGGCTGGGCGCTCGACTATCGGCACTACAGCGGCCGCGCCTAACTAACGCGGCCGAGCAGGAGGCGCTGAAGCAGCGCGTCATTGGCGAGCGAGACGGCGCCATGAGGAGCTGCGGGCGCCAGCTGGTCGCCCGCCGTCGCCGCGGTCGCGCTGGTCCGCTGCAGCCTGAGCGCTGGTGACTCCGGGCATCCGCTTGTCCAGGCCGCGCTCCTGCTCGGCGGTGCGGTGGTCCTCGAGGGCTTGGCCGAGGTGCTGCTCAGGCTTCCGTGGCCGCGCTGAGCCCGCTGGCGGCGTCGCATTTTGTTGTTTCATTTTGTTGTTTTCACCCCGGCCCTGCTCGCGCGGCGCGGGCCGTAGTCAGGGCGTAGCGGACCTCGGCCGCGCGCTGGTGAAACTCCGCCGGATCGCCGCTTGACGCCAGCCAACGCATGGCCAGGCCTGCGCGGATCAGCGTGGCAAGGGCGAGATGCAGGCGGATCATCGTGCTTTGTTCCCCGGCTCCAGACTGCTCGATCTTGGGGCCTCCAGGCGGTGCGGCCTCGCTGCCGCCGATCCCTCAACCCGGAGGAAGCGATCCAGTTCCGTGGCAAGCCGTCGGCAGCAGCAACGCCGCCGCGCCGCCGCCCCTCGGGATCAAGGCTGTGCGTGCGCGCCGGCACGATCAGCGATACCCGAGCAAAATGCGTAAGCATTTCGTACAATTTCAGGCTGGGTCCCTATCGAGAATCATGAGAAGCGGCAAGGGGGTGTGCTTTTGCTGTTCGCTGGAAGTGTTCCATGCTTTCGATTCGACGCTTCAGGTTAGGGCGCCAGCAATGGGACCCCCCACCGCGGCTTTGGGGCCCGATACTCGTGTGGCAGCTGCTGTGCTGGCCGGTAGCAGCGCTCGGCGACGCGATCCGTCGAACCAGAGCGACGGGAGGCGAGCGGCGTCTCGCTGCACACGTTGACCGGCCAATTTCAGCCAAACAGCGAGCAGGCAGCCAGGAGCCGCTAGGGGCGGGTGTGAGCTGGTGGCGGGTGCTGCTTGACCCGATCGCGATCATCCTGGTCGGACTCGGTGGCGCGCTGGTCGCGCTCCATATTTTGCGCGCCTTGGCGGCGGCGGGCATATGACTTGGCGGGATGCGCTCTCGCCCGCGCGCGACTGGAGGTAAATTGCTCGCCTGGCGGGGCCGCCGTCGCCGCTGGCCCGTAGCGCCCCCGGCCGCTCAAGGGGCCTAGACCCTCGGATTGACTAGCCCTACGTCCAAGTGCAAGCCTTGGGTTTGGCCGGTCGTGGGATTCATAGCAGCCGCATCGAGGCGCCGAACGATGGCTCGGACGAATTCGCGCCGCTCACCCAGATGTGCAACGGACATTGACCGGGCGCTCGGCGAGCGCATTCGAGCGTGGTGGATCGCGCTTGGGATCACGCAGCAGCAGATGGCCGGGCGGCTCGGCATCAGCTATCAGCAAGTGCGCAAGTATGAGATCGGCGCGAACCGGATCAGCGTGGTGAGGCTTTGTGATCTCTGCCGAGTGCTTGGGCTCGTGCCCGCCGAGCTGCTCACCGATCCCGCGCCGGTCGCGAAACCGGTAGAGGGGGTCCGACGCGACCAGCTGGAGTTGGCGCGGCATATGATGCAGCTGACGCCCCGGCACCGGCAGGCGGTGATGCGCTTCGTCAAGGCGCTCGGCGCCAGCGCGGGGTGAATCTACATCCCCCGGAACCTGTCGTCCCGTCCCCTGCGGCTTCCAGAGCGGAGGATCTCGGTCATGGGCGCTCCCCGGCTACCGGCGCTGGTCCGACCCCTCGGCGACCAGTGCTCACGCGAGCGGCAGCCCCCCGAGCCATGTGCCGAGCCCTCTCCTGGTGCGAGCGGCAGCCCGAATTAACCCAGGATCTGCGTAAAAATCCCGTGCAGCGCCACGAAGAAAGATGCTGACGAGTCCTGAGACCAGCAGACTTAACGCGAGATAGGACAACCGAAAGTACAACATCGCTGTGCTCGCGGATTTGTTCGCGGATCGTCCCTGTCATTGACTATCGATTCTACTAGGAATTCAATTATTCATTTCGTTGACGAACGAATGGACTATATGAACCTGGAGAGATAATTAAAAAGGCGTAGATGGATGGTCGCTGTGTGCGCATCGACAAAGCGGCGGCGCCTACGCCGACGAGCAAGCGGCGGCCAAGGCCGGGGGGCGGGCTTGTGGGGGGTGAAGTTCGTCCCACCGTGGGAGTGGCGGCACGCGCAGGGCTGATCTTCCGGGATCGGAATTCGCTGCGGCCGCTGCCCCCTTTGGCTGCCGCCGGAAGTTGAGACAGACCATGGCTGGTGTTCTAACTCCCTGCTCGGTGGCTGGAGGCGCGCTCTGACGCTAATAGCCCCCACCCTCATCTCGGTTTTGCCTCGAATGATCCGAACTTTCATGCGCCCCTCCTGCTCTATCGGAGGGCCGGGAAAGCACCACATCCAGTCTCAGACTCAGGATAGGGTCCTCAACATCTGGCTCGGGTTTCTGCCCTCTTAAATTCCCATCCAATATATCAGGTTTCATAGGGAACCGCTGGGTTGGCGCGTCGTCTGGGTCTCCGGGGAAATAAATCACAAGCTCGATGGGTTCATCGCTTTCACCTGGGCGCTCGGTGAAGGTCACGACCAACGCCAGTCTGCGAGGGGTGCCGGGAACGCCCCGGGTATGATCATCTCCGCCGCGTACAAACCGACGAGCGTTATTTTTCCGCCCTCCTCTCGACGCGGTCGTCGCAAAAGAGGGTGTAGCCGTAGGGCGGGCCATCGAAAGTATGCGCTTGCGGCGGAAGAGGTGACGGGGACGGCGGCTTTACACCGCTGGTCGTTGGCTTGGAGCTCGTAGATCGGCGGTTGAGTATGGTGCTGACCGTAGCGGCCTTACCGCCGCTGGCCGGTGGCTTGGGAGCTCGTAGATCGCTGGTTGAATATGCAGCAGACCGTAGCGGTCCCACCGCCGGTAGCCGTCGGCCGGAGCCTCGTTACTTGCCCGGCCAAGGCCTCGACTCAAATCTCCTTCGAGCAAGCTCCGTTTTCGATACGCGGGACATCTGCTCAAACCAATCCTCCCATTCGGGCATGTCCACGAGCAAAGGCAGGTCAAATGCCGCCGCGACCTCCAAAAGGGTCTTTAGGCTGAGCTTGCCATAATCACCGTCCTCCAGCCGCGCACGACGCTCTGGCTGGTCATTTTCAAGGCCAAATCCCCAAAGGATTCCGTCGCGCCCCTCCTCGCAAACCCATGAGCCGTCTGGGTTGGCCGCCCCGAGGCGACGTACAGCACGTCTTCGCTGTCGGTCGTAGCCGACTCGTCGATCATCGCCCCTGGCCCGTCGGTGGCCGCTAAACGATAACCTCGTTTTTGCGCCGTCTTCAAGCCGACGTGGCACAAACTCCCATTGGTCTCGTGACCCTGAAAAGTATCGTGACGCCCCCTTGCCCGAGCGGAACCCGAGGGCCCCTTGGACGTTGTCGCTTGGATGCGAATTTCCCCGAGGCCGTGCACCGGCCATTCGGCTTGTAGTACGGTTGCGCCATTCGTTCTCCGGGAGGTTTGCCAAGATCCCCAAGCGAGACACGAACACTGCCTTTAGCTGCTTGCTGCCACCCTCGTAGGTGGCCCGAACATCGCTCACGCCATTCGCGTCCCACATAGTGCCGAAACAGCCAACGAACGGGCACACCCTATTCCAATTTTGCTATTTTGTCACTCCGAAAAGGGCTTCCCTCGCGTGCGACCCGACCCGGCCAAGCACCTCTTGGTGGCTTCGTCGACCCGGTTTTGACCCCTCCTGTGCCCTGGAATCGCCGGCCTCTCGAAAGTGGTGCGCACGGCGGGATTCGAACCCACGACCTCTTGCTCCGGAGGCAAGCGCTCTATCCGGCTGAGCTACGCGCGCAACTTGGCGTGCCGTTTGCATGAGGTAGCAGAGCCGTGGCCAGCCTTCAAGACGCGTTCGCCGAATACCGCGCCACCCGCCTCGCCCATCTCGCCGCCGGCCCCCACATTCGCCGGAATGCTCCAGCGCGACCTGGTGCGCGTGCTCGGCCCCGGTCCCCTCGCCTCGATCACCCGCCGCGACCTCGCCCTGGTGCTCGACGAGGTCGAAGGCAGGGGCTCGCCGGTGGCGGCCAACCGGCTGCTCCAGTACACCAAGGCAATGTTCACCCGCCTGGTCGAGCGCGAGCTGTTGGCGGCGCCGGCCGCCGGCCTCCGGAAGCGGGTCCGAGAGCGCACCAGGAACCCCGTGCTGACCGAGGCCGACCTGATCCGGGTCTGGGCCGCGGCCGACGCCTTCGTGCGCCTGCTGCTCACGGGCCTTCGGCGGGGCGAGCTTGCCGGCGCGCGGCGGTCGGACATCACGGACGGTGTGCTGGCGGTCAGGGCGAAAGAGGCGCCAGGCATCGGGTGACCCTTTCCCGGCAGGCCCTGGCTCTGATCCCTGCCCGCCCCGGCGCCTGATCCCTGGTGATTGGTGATGCGGGAGGCGATGAAGCCAGCCTGCCGGGGCTCCGGCCCCCGCTCCGCCTCGCCCTTGGCGGCCTTTGCCGCCTGCCGCCGATGGATGGCCGCCTGATGATCCGCCCGCATCGGGCGTGGGGGAACAGTGCCCCCCTTGGGCCGCCGGCGGGCCCGCGGGGCGTACGTACACCGGGCCGGGCCGGGCCGGGGCCGGCCGAGCGCTCACGCGCGCGAGGCGATGCGCGTAGGGGTTGGGCGAGGAGCTGGCGCTGGCACACCTGCGGGCTTGATCCCACATCCCGATTGTGCAAAAATCGACAGATTGGCGGCTTGGGTCACATACGGCCTGGCGCTAAGATAAAGTGGGGGCTCGGAAAATGCGCACCATAATCTTGACCAGCTTGCTCGCCCTGGCCGTATCGGTCACGGATGCCTCTGCGGCGTGCAAACAGGCCAATTTAGCAGGAATTTGGCACTATCTCGGCAGCGACGTGGTCGTCAATAACGATTTATCGCCAGTCTTTAGCTACCTTGGTGACTGCACATTTCGGATTACGGCGGCGGGCGTTGCCAGGAATGCAAGCTGCCCAGGTGGGACGCCCGATGTACCGTGGGGGAACACCACGTTCAAAACAAACCCAGATTGCAGCATCGAGTTCTAAGTCGTCTGACCTCTGTGGTTCAACAATCACGGGGCAGATCGCGCGCAATAAACAGATCGTCTCCGGAAACGCCTTTTGCTGTTGCTATGAAGACGTCCCGGGAAGCGGAAATTTTGTACTATCCTACACGAATGCTTTCACCCTCGTGAAGACGACTCCGGCTCCAGCGGCTAGTCTGGGGGCAGCATCGACGGCAGCACAGGACGAGGCTCCGCGGCCTGGCGCGCCGCCAGCACGCGCGCCGCGCTGATCCGCTGCGGCCTCACGCGCACGTGCCGCCGTATATAGCGCCGGCAAGCGCCGCAGGCAAACGTCATACCGAATGGCGGCGGCGATCTCGCCGGGGGCGGCCCGTCCTCACTCGCCGGCCTGGTAGATGGTGCGGCCGTCGACCAGGGTGCGCACGACCTTGCCCTGGACCAGGCGGCCTTCGAAGGGGGTGTTCTTGGAGAGGCTGTGCAGGTCCTCCTCGCGGATGCGGGCGGGGGCTTCGGGGGCGAACAGCACGAGGTCGGCGGGCGCGCCTTTTCGGAGTTGGCCCGCCTCGATGCCGAGGAGCTCGGCGGGGCGGTACGTGAGTTTCGCCAGCAGCTCGAGCAGGGCGAGGGAACCGGCTTGGACCAGCTGGAGAGAAACCGGCAGCAACGTTTCGAGGCCGAGGCCGCCGAATTCCGCCTGGGCGAACGGCAGCCGCTTGCTGTCCTGGTCCTGCGGGCAGTGATCGCTCGCGATCACGTCGATCGTGCCATCCGCGAGGCCCGCGACCACGGCGCGGCGGTCGTCCTCCGAGCGCAACGGCGGCGAGACCTTGGCAAACGTCCGATAGCCCTCGACCTCGAGCTCGTTCAGGGCGAAATGGACCGGCGCCGCCTCGGCGGTCACCGGCAGGCCGCGGGCCTTGGCCTGGCGGACCGCCTCGATCGCGGCCGCGGTCGAGATGTGCGCGACGTGGTAGTGGCCGCCGGTCAGCTCGACCAGGCGCAGATCGCGCTCGACCATCATGACCTCGGCGACCGCCGGGATGCCGGCGAGCCCGAGCCGGGTCGCGATCTCGCCCTCGTTCATCACCCCGCCGCGCGCGAGCGCCGGGTCCTCGGGATGCTGGATCAGACGGCCGCCGAGCACGCTCAGGTAGTCGAGAGCGCGGCGCATCACGAGGCTGTCGGCGAGCGCCCGATGGCCATCGGTGAAGCCGACCGCGCCCGCCTCCATCAACAGGCCCATCTCGGCCAGCTGCAGCCCGGCGCAGCCCTTGGTGATCGCGCCATACGGATAAACCTTGACCCGCTTCAGCCGGCGGGCGCGCCGGGCCACGAACTCGACCATCGCCGGGTCGTCGATCACCGGATCGGTGTTCGGCAGGCAGGCAAAGCTGGTGACACCGCCGGCGGCCGCCGCCGCGGTGCCGCTCGCAAACGTCTCCTTGTGCTCGGCCCCGGGCTCGCCGAGCTGAACCCGCATGTCGACAAGCCCGGGCGCGAGACAGGCGCCGCGGGCCTCGATCACCGAGGCGTCTTCGGGAATCCCGGCCGCGAACAGGCGCGGGCCGAGGTCGGCAATCCGCTCGCCCTCGACCAGGAGGCCGCCCGGCGCGTCCAGCCCGCTCGCCGGGTCGAGCAGCCGGGCGCCCGTGATCGCGGTCCGTCTGGTCATGCCGCCGCGCGCAGCTCCCGGGTCAGCACCTCGAGGCAGGCCATGCGGACCGCGACCCCGAGCTCGACCTGGTCCAGGATCGCGCTACGGTTGATGTCGTCGGCGACCGTGCCGTCGATCTCGACGCCGCGGTTCATCGGCCCCGGATGCATGATCAGGGCATCCGCGCGCGCACTCTTCAGCTTCTCGTAAGTCAGGCCGAACAGGTGAAAATACTCGCGCACCGAGGGCACGAAACTGCCCTGCATGCGCTCGGTCTGGAGCCTGAGCATCATCACGATGTCGGCGCCATCCAGGCCGCGGCCCATGTCGTGGAAGACCTCGACGCCGTAGCGCTCAGCCGCCGAGGGCAGCAGCGTCTTGGGCGCGACCAGCCGCACCCTCGCGCCCATCGCGGTCAGCAGCAAGAGGTTCGAGCGCGCGACCCGAGAGTGGAGAATATCGCCGCAGATCGCGACCACGAGGCCCTCGATCCGGCCCTTTCGCCGCCGGATCGTCAGCGCATCGAGCAGCGCCTGGGTCGGGTGCTCGTGGCTGCCGTCGCCGGCGTTGATCACGGCGCAGTTGACGTGGCGCGCGAGCAGCGCGACCGCCCCACTGTCCGGGTGGCGCGCGACCAGCACGTCCGGATGCATCGCGTTCAACGTCATCGCGGTGTCGATCAGGGTTTCCCCTTTCTTGATCGACGAGTTGGCGACCGACATGTTGACGACATCGGCGCCGAGCCGCTTGCCGGCGAGCTCGAACGAGGTCCGGGTCCGGGTCGAGCTCTCGAAGAACAGGTTGATCTGGGTCAGCCCGCGCATCAGGCTGAGCTTCTTGTCCGCCTGCCGCCCGTGGGCAACATAGGCGTCGGCCCGATCGAGCAGATGCTGGATCTCCCAGGGCGCCAGCCCTTCGATGCCCAGCAGATGCCGCTGGCTGAAAATCCTCGGAAGCTCGGTGACGGCCGCCATGCCCCAACTATGCGACCCCCCTCCCCGCCTGGCAAGTCCGCCCACAGCTTCTCCAGGCTCACTCGCGATACAACCAAAGGCTCTCTAGCAAGGTCACTGTTTCCTTGCCCGATCTGATCCAATGCACTAGTGTGAGTGTCGATGTCGGACTCGCTGCCGGTCAACGTCGTCGAGACGCCCGAGTTCCTGACGGCGACGAGTCGGATCATGAGCGAAGAAGAGCGGACCGCGCTGGTCGACTACCTGGCCTGGCACCCGGGCAGCGGCGATCTGGTGCCCGGCACGGGTGGTGTGCGCAGGCTCCGCTGGGCGCTTGCCGGCCGTGGCAAACGCGGCGGTGCGCGCGTGATCTACTTCTTTCACAGCGCGGACGTCCCGCTGTTTGCGCTGACCGCATACGCGAAGAACACGCGGGCAGATCTGAGCCAGGCGGATCGCAATGGCTTCCGACGGCTGGCCAGGCTTCTGGTCGAGAGCTATGGGCGGAAAATGAGGAGAGACAGCCGATGAGCGAGGTCGCCGAGAGCATCCGGCGCGGGCTGGAGGAGGCGGGCGCCTACGCCCGGGGCGAAGCGGATGCGAGCCGCTACCGGGTGCACGTGCCCGAGCGGGTCGACGTGCGGGCGATCCGGACCGGGCTCGGCATGACCCAGGAGGAGTTCGCCGCCTGCTTCGGCTTCAGCGTCAATACGCTCCGCCATTGGGAACAGGGCAAGCGCCAGCCCGAGGGCCCGACCCGCGCCTATCTGCTGGTGATCGAGCGCGCCCCGGACGCGGTGCAAAAGGCGCTGCGGGCGGCATAGCCCTGGCCGACTGGATGCCGGATGGCGGATGGTCTGCGGGTTGGCCTGGACAGGGGGGCATGCCGGATGGCGAGCGAGGGCGACCGGTGAGATTTGTGACGGTTCGGGACGTGCGGGTGCCGGCGCTCGGGTTGGGGACGGCCAGGCTCGGTGGTCGGGGCGCGGAACGGATCGTCGACTATGCGCTCGGATCGGTTACCGGCATGTCGATAGGTCGTCGTGCTTCACACCGAGTGGAGTGGAAGATGACGATGTCGAGGCTGAGATGATGCCGCCCACTGCGCTCCTTCCTTGGGGCGCAGCGATTTCTCGGGAATGCGTGATGTGCATACCTCGGCGATCGCTGCGACCCGATTGGGGAACCAGCGGCCTCCTTACCCATGGCGGAGAAGATGGTTCCCTGGTGGCCGACGGAAACGGACCTCGAGTGGCTTAAGGTGTTGATTGAGATTGTGGCTTTAGCCGTTAGGATTGTAGAGTTTTTCAGGTCGTGGCATCCCAACCCCGGCTCAGCGTATCAGCCGGGGTCTATTTTTCCAGAACTGCTGCGTAATTAGATCCGCCGCTTGACCGATTTCGGCAAGCGGACGTCGCATCCGCGCGTTGACCGGCGCTTCGCCGCGGAGCACCCTCGCCGCGCGCAAACTGGCGGGGAGCAGGGGTCATGGCGAACACGAGCGGAGCGCGCGGGCCGGGATTGCTCGAGCGGCTGGCGGCGGGGCCGGTGATCTGTGCCGAGGGCTATCTGTTCGAGCTCGAGCGGCGCGGGTGGCTCCAGGCCGGGCCGTATGTGCCCGAGGTCGTGCTCGACGAGCCGGACGCCGTGCGCCAGCTGCACCGCGAGTTCGTGCGCGCGGGCTCGGACGTGGTCGAGGCGTTCACCTACTACGGCCACCGCGAGAAGCTGAAGGTGATCGGCAAGGAAGACATCCTCGAGCCGCTGAACCGCCAGGCGCTGCAGATCGCCAAAGAGGTCGCGGACGAGGGCGGCTGCCTGCTCGCGGGTAATCTCTCGAACACCAACGTCTACGACCCGGACGATGCCGAATCGATCGGCTTCGTGCGTCGCGCGTTCGAGGAGCAGGTCGGCTGGGCCGCCGAGGCGGACGTCGACTTCATCATCGGCGAGACCTACAGCTGGCTCGGCGAGACCCTGATCGCGCTCGAGGCGATCAAGGCATCCGGAAAGCCCGCGGTGATCACGCTCGCGATGCACCAGGAAGGCCTGATGCGCGAGGGCATGACGATGGCGGAGGCCTGCAAGCGGCTCGAGGACGCCGGCGCCGACGTCGTCGGCCTCAACTGCTCGCGCGGGCCGCTCACGATACTGCCGGAGCTCGAGCGGATCCGGAAGGCGGTCACCTGCCATGTCGCCGCCTTGCCCGTGCCCTATCGGACCACCCCCGCCCAGCCGACCTTCCAGTCGCTGCGTGACCCAGGCTGCGACTGCCTCCCCGAGGGCCGCCCCTTCCCGATCGCGCTCGATCCGTTCACCTGCAACCGCTACGAAATCGCCGATTTCGCCAAGGCCGCCTATCGCCTCGGCGCGCACTACGTCGGCCTCTGCTGCGGCGCCGGCCCGCATCACGTCCGGGCGATGGCCGAGGCGCTCGGGCGCCAGACCGCGGCCAGCAAATATTCGCCCGACATGGCGCGCCACTCCTATTTCGGCACCGATCCGCTCCTCAAGGCGAAGAACCGCGAGTACGCCGCCAGGCTCTGAGCGGACGCGAAGCGATGAACTGGCTGGTCACCCTGGCCGAGGCGCAGGCCGCGCCGATCCCCGAAGGCGCCCGCTCGGCGCTGCTGATGCGCCACGGCACCATGACCCTTCGCTATTACGCGCCCAAGGGTCGCGACCCGCAGACGCCGCACGAGCAGGACGAGATCTACATCATCGCCTCGGGCCGCGGCACCTTTGCGCTCGGCGCCGACGAAAAGACGCTCGCGCGCCGACCCTTCGGTCCCGGCGATGCCCTCTTCGCGCCCGCGGGCTTCGTCCACCGCTTCGAGGATTTTTCCGCCGACTTCGCGACCTGGGTCGTCTTCTGGGGCCCCAAAGGCGGCGAGGCGGGCCAAGCCTAGACGGATCCACGCGATCCTGAAATCACGCGGCAGGGTCGATCCGTGGCCGTTGGCGAGACTGCTCTATCCCGGCGCCGCCACGCGCGCCTCGCGCACCGCCACCGCCATTGTCCCGACCTCCACCATCGCCACGGCCATCCCTGAAGACCGGCAAAGCGGCTCGCCGCGTTGGTCCTGGCCACGATCCGGCCAATCGTGCGTGCCCGGCCGGCGATGCGAGGCAGCCCTGACTTGCGCAGCGGATCGTGCTAGGGAGAGGGATCGTCAGCGGGTGGATCGATATGCGCCGAGGGTTGTCTCTGCTGATCATGCTCGTGGGCCTGCTGGCCTGCGGGCCCGTTCTGGCCCAGCCGGCCGAGCCCAGCCCCGAGCAGCTGCACGCGCTGGCCGCGCTGCTGCGCGACCCGGCGATCCAGTCGTGGCTGCAGGCCCAGGCTGACGGATCGCCTGCGGGCGCCGCGAGCGGGACCGCGGCGGCGAGCGGGCCGGCGAGCGCCGAGGCGATGATGGCCGGCCAGCTCGATGCCGTGCGCGCCTTCCTGCACGAGCTGGCAGCGGCGGTGCCCACGCTGCCCGACGAGCTCGACCGCACCTGGTCCACCTTCACCGCCGAGCGCGCGCAATGGGGCGGACAGAGGCCGATCGTCCTGGTCGCCATGTTCGTGGCCTTCGGCTTCGGCCTCGAGTGGCTGGTATGGTGGGCGACGAGCGGGTTTCGTCAGCGCATGATCGCGAGCCCTCTCGAGACGGCGCCGGAGCGCCTGCGCGCGGTCGGGCTGCGGGCGACTTACGGCCTGCTCATGCTGCTCGCGTTCGCGACCGGCAGCATCGGCGCTTTCCTGCTGCTCGACTGGCCGCCGCTGCTCAAGCACATCGTGCTCGGCTATCTCCTTGTGTTCCTGATCGTCCGGCTGGTGCTCGTGGTCGGCCGCATCCTGCTGGCGCCCGGCGCCGAGCGCTTCCGGGTCGTGCCGATGGCGACCGCGACCGCCCGCTTCTGGTTCGTCTGGTCGGCGGTCCTGATCGGCTGGTTCTTCTTCGTGAAGATCACGCTCAGCGGGCTCACAACGCTCGGCATCAGCCGGCCCGCCTGGTACCTGGTCGGGCTCGCCTGCGGCGTCGTGCTGGTCGGGCTGGCACTCTATGTGGTCTGGCGGCATCCGGCGCGCGATACCGGTGAGCCCGCGAGCCGCGAGCATCGGCTCGGCGCCTGGCTGCTCTCGGTCTATCTGGTCGTGGTCTGGCTGCTGCTGTTCACCGGCTCGGTGACGCCCTTCTACGTCGGCGTCATCCTCCTGCTGCTGCCGATCGCGATCCACGGCACCAATCTTGCGGCCAAGCACGTGCGGCGCCCCGCGGGCAGTGCTGCCGCCGACGACTCCGTCCCTTCGCTGACCGCGGTCACGGTCGAGCGCGGCCTGCGCGCGGTGCTGATGATCGGCGGCGCCTATCTGATCGCCTGGCTGCTCGGCCTCAATCTGGCCGCGATAACCATGAGCGACACGCTCGCGACCCGGGTCCTGCGCGGTGCGATCAACGCCGTGGTGATCCTGCTGATTGCCGACTTCGCCTGGCATCTCGCCCGCGCCTGGATCGACAGCAAGCTCGCGCAGGCGCAGCACCCGGGCGCGCCCGATCCCGAGCAGACAAGGCGGCGGGCGCGGCTGCGCACGCTGCTGCCGATCATGCGCAACATCGTCTGGGTCGTCCTGATGACGATGACGGTGCTGATGATTCTCTCCTCGCTCGGGATCCAGATCGGCCCCCTGATCGCCGGCGCCGGCGTGGTCGGGGTGGCGATCGGCTTCGGCGCCCAGACCCTGGTCAAGGACATCATCTCAGGCATGTTCTACCTGCTCGACGACGCCTTCCGGGTCGGCGAGTACATCATCAGCGGCAGCTACAAGGGCACGGTCAAGTCGTTCTCGCTGCGCTCGATCAAGCTCCGCCACCATCGCGGCTATCTGTATACCGTGCCGTTCGGCGAATTGGGCGCGGTCGAGAACATGAGCCGCGACTGGGTGATCGACAAGCTGAGCATCGGGGTCACCTATGACACCGACGTCGACAAGGTGAAGCGGATCATCAAAGACATCGGCAAGGAGCTGGGGGAGAACGAGGAGTTCAAGCCGCACATCATCGAGACCCTCAAGATGCAGGGCGTCGAGCAGTTCGGCGATTTCGCGATCCAGATCCGGATGAAGATGATGACCAAGCCAGGCGAGCAGTTCGTGATCCGAAGGCGCGCCTACGGCATGATCAAGAAGGCGTTCGACGCCAACGGCATCAAGTTCGCCTTCCCGACCGTCACGGTCGCGGGCGGCGGCGAGTCGACGCCCGCGATCGCCCAGACCGCGCTCGATCTGGTGCGGCCGCCCGGCGACGCGGCCTGAAGCCGGGAGAGCCCGCCGCCGGTCAGCCGGCGCGCAGCCGGACATAGGTGAGGAACGAGAAGCCGCCGTAGCGCGTGGGCCCGCCGCCGTCCGGGAGCGCGGTGCAGCGCTCGATCGCCTGGCGTGCCCGCAGCACCTCGTCGCGGTCGAGATCGAAGCGGATCGGCTGCCCGCGCCAGTGCCAGGCGATCCGGTCCCGAACCCCGCCCCCGCCCGGCGCCAAAGCGACCGACGGCCGGACGGGACGGGGGGCAGAGGTGCCAGCCGGGATCAGTGCGTCGGCGCAGCACCCCAGAGCTCGGTCAGGCGCTGATCCCGGCCGCAGTTCCAACGGTAGAACTTATACCGGACCGGGTTCTTCTTATAGTAGTCCTGATGGTAGTCCTCGGCCGGGTAGAACGGGCCGGCCGGCACGATCTCGGTCGCGATCGGCCGATCGAAGCGATGGCTGTCGGTCAGCGCCTGCTTCGAGGCCTCGGCCAAGCGCTTCTGCTCGTCGTCATGGTAGAAGATCGCGGACCGGTACTGGTTGCCGCGATCGCAGAACTGGCCGCCGGTATCGAGCGGATCGACGTTGTGCCAGTAGACGTCGAGCAGCTGCTGGTAGGTCACCTTGCTCGGGTCATAGATCACCTCGACCAACTCGGCATGGCCGGTGCCGCCGTCCGAGACCTCGTAGTAGGTCGGATCGACCTTGGTGCCGCCGGTGTAGCCGGAGGTGGTGCTGAGCACGCCCTCGACCGGGTCGAAGGCCAACTCCTCGCACCAGAAGCAGCCACCCGCAAAGGTCGCGACCTTCTGGCCGTCGACCGGCATCGGCGCCTTTTGCTGGCCGCTCGCCGAGCCGACCAGCAGCAGCGCCCCGGCAGCCGCGAGCGCCGAGATCAGACGAGCGCGCATCATGCGTTCCCCGGCTGCTTGCTGCCGTCCGGCACGAACTTCATCGCGACCCCGTTCATGCAGTAGCGCAAGCCGGTCGGCGGCGGCCCGTCCTCGAACACGTGGCCAAGATGGCCGCCGCAGCGCCGGCAATGGACCTCGGTGCGGGTGAAAAACAAGCTGCTGTCCTCCGAGGTCTCGATCGCGCCCTCGAGCGGCTGCCAGAAGCTCGGCCAGCCGGTGCCGCTGTCGAACTTGGTCGCCGAGGAGTACACCGGCAGATCACAGCCGGCGCAGACGAAGGTGCCGGCGCGCTCCTCGTGGTTCAAGGGGCTGGTGCCGGCGCGCTCGGTGCCATGCTCGCGCAGCACGTAGTACTGCTCGGGCGTCAGCAGCTTCTGCCACTCCTCGTCGGTGTGGGTGACCTCGAACTGGCCCGTTCGTCTCGGCCCGGGCATCCTGTCCAAACCAGCGCATGAGACCTGCTCCCGTGAAGGCGGTCGCCGCCGCCGCGATCGCGAACTGACGTCGTGCAAGCATCTTCTCACTCCCGTCATCCTGGCGGGCCGCCTGCCCGGCGCCACCCGCGACGGGGAACTTGGGGACGGCAGCCCGCCAATGCGAGCACACCGCCGTTCACCATCGCGTGGACCGGTCGTGAGGACTCGCGCAAGCGGCGCTAGCGTGCCGCCGCCTCGCCGGGCCAGGCCTCGCGGTCGATGTCGAGGTCCGCGAACTTGGCCGGGTCGAACAGCGGCTGGGCGATCCCGGCGCGCAGCTGACCGTCGAAATCCCGGATGATCCTGAGGCCGACCTTGATCAGCAGCAGCACCGCCGCGAGGTTGACCACCGCCAAGAGACCCATCGTGACGTCGGCGAACGCGAACACGGTCGACAGGTCCTGCATCGAGCCCCACAACACCAGCACCAGCGTCAGCACGCGGAAGCCGGTGAACAGGGTCTTGTTCTCCTCGCTGAAGAAGTTGAGGCTGTTCTCGCCCAGAGTAGTAATTGTAGATCATCGAGCTGAACGCGAACAGCATCAGCGCGATCGAGACGAAGCTGCGGCCCCATTCGCCGACGTGGCTGGCGAGTGCCGTCTGGGTCAGCGCGACGCCGCTGCTCTCCTGCAGCTCCGGGCTGTAGATGCTCGAGAGCAGGATCATGAAGGCGGTGCAGGAGCAGATGATCAGCGTGTCGATGAACACGCTGAACGCCTGCACGATGCCCTGGTTGGCCGGGTGGCGGACGTAGGCGACCGCGGCGACGTTGGGTGCCGAGCCGAGGCCCGCCTCGTTGGAGAACAGGCCCCGCCTCACGCCCATCGCGATCGCGGCGCCGAGGCCGCCCGCGAACGCCGGCTCGAACCCGAACGCGCTCTTGACGATCAGCACGAGCGCCGCCGGCACCGCGGTGATGTTGAGCAGGATCACGACCAGCGAGATCAGGATGTAGCTGATCGCCATGATCGGCACGATGATCTCGGCGGCGGCCGCGATCCGCTTGATGCCGCCGAAGATGATCAGGCCCAGCACGATCACGAGGCCGAGCCCGGTGGCCCAGGTCGGGATGCCGAAGGCGTCGGTGAACGAGGACGCGACCGTGTAGGACTGGAGCGCGTTGAAGCCGAAGCCGAAGGTCACCAGCAGCAGCACCGAGAACAGGCCGGCGAGCCACCGCTGCTTGAGCCCGCGCTCGATGTAGTAGGCGGGGCCGCCGCGGTAGGTGCCATCCGGCTCGGCGTTCTTGTACAGCTGGGCGAGCGTGCATTCGAAGTAGCTGGTCGCCATCCCGATCAGGCCGATCACCCACATCCAGAACACCGCGCCCGGACCGCCGAGGGTGATCGCGACCGCGACGCCCGCGATGTTGCCGGCGCCGACCCGGCCGGCGACGCTCAGCATCAAGGCCTGGAACGAGCTCAGATGCCCGGCTTCCCGATGAAAGGCCTGGAGCAGGATGCCGAACATCGCGCCGAAGTAGCGGAACTGGACGAACCGGGAGCAGATCGTGAACGCCGCCCCGGCCGCGATCAGGGCGAAGATCAGGACCTTGCTCCACAGCAGGTCGTTCAAAAAATCCAGCATGACCCACCCCTCTCCTTTGTTTTCCGCCCGGACTTTGCCGCCGGATGCCCATTTCTAGGCCCGGAAAGTCGAGCCGGTCAAAGCGAAACGGCGAAGCGCGGGCACGGGCTCTTCGACCAACGATTGCGCCCGAGCATCACCCCGGCGCCGTCTACCCGAACAAGCCATGAAAACGGCCGAGGAAGGCGGCGAGGCGCTCGGATTTCGGCTGGTAGAGCAGCTCCTTGGGGGTGCCCTGCTCCTGGATCCGGCCGCCGTCCATGAACACGACCCGGCTCGCGACGTCGCGCACGAACAGCATCTCGTGGCTGACCACGAGCATCGTCATGCCGTCGCGGGCGAGGTCCTGCATGACCCCCAGCACCTCGGCGACCAGCTCAGGATCGAGCGCCGAAGTGACCTCGTCGAACAGCATCAGCTTCGGCTCCATCGCGATCGCACGCGCGATCGCGACCCGCTGCTGCTGGCCGCCGGACAGCTGATAGGGATAGTGCTCCTGACGGTCGGCGAGCCCGACCCGGGTCAGCCAGCGGGTCGCAATCTCGGCCGCTTCGGCCTTGGCGCGGCCCTGGACCTTGGTCAGCCCGAGCATGACGTTTTCGCGCGCGGTCATGTGCGGGAACAAATTGAAGCCCTGGAACACGATGCCGATCCGGGCGCGCTGGGCCGAGATCGCGGTCTCGCGCAGGCGCTTGCGCCGCCCGCCCACGAGCCGATACCCGATCGGCTCGCCGTCGACCACGATCTCGCCCTCGTCGTACTCCTCGAGCAGGTTGATGCAGCGCAAGAGCGTGGTCTTGCCCGAGCCGCTGGCGCCGATGATCGCGACCACCTCGCCCTTTTTGACCTCGAGGTCGATGCCTTTGAGGACCTCGGTCTGGCCGAAGCGCTTGTGGATGTTGGCCGCCCGCAGGACCGGGGCGGTCTTCGCATCCATGGTCGCGGCGGGTGGCGGCGCGGAAGGGTTCATCGGGCTCCGGGTCAATACTTGAGATAGGCAAAACGGCGCTCGAGGGCCGCCCCGAGCTGTGAGATCGTGAAGTTGAGCGCGACGTAGATGGCCCCTGCCAGCAGATAAAAGGGAATGACCAGGTAGGTCCGGGAAATCACCTGCTGGGTCGCGAGCAGGAGCTCGACCACGCCGATCACCGACAAGAGGGTCGAGGCCTTGACCATCTCGACCGCGGTGTTGACCCAGGGCGGCAGGATCCGGCGGATCGCCTGCGGCAGGACGACGTAGGTGAGGCGCTGCCAGGGCCTGAGGCCGATCGCCTTGGCGGCTTCGGTCTGGCCGTCCGGGATCGAATCGAGGGCGCCGCGGATGGTCTCCGACATGTGCGCGCCGCAGAACGCGGCCAGCGCCACCACGCCGCCCCAGAAGGCCGAGATGTCGAGCCCGAGCAGGGCCAGCCCATAGAAGCTCGCGAAGATCAGCACCAGCACCGGGATGCCGCGCAGCACGTCGACATAGACGCGCACCAGCAGGCGAAGCGGCCAGGCGCCGTACTTCAGGCAGACCCCGCCGAAGGCGCCGATCACCGTGCCGATCACGATCACGATCAGCGACAGCTCGATGGTGTAGGCGAACCCCTGCAGCAGCGACGGGCGCGCGACCCACGCGTAGTGCCAAAAGCCGCCCTCGGCGCCCATGGCCCTGGCCTCAGCGGATCGCCGCGTAGCGCCGCTCGACCTGCCGCAGCAGGAAGGCGATCGCGTAGCAGACGACGAGATAGAGGAGGCTCGCGACCAGCCAGGTCTCGATCACGCGGAAGGTCTCGACGTTGATCTTGCGCGCCTCGAAGGTCAGCTCCGGGATCGCGATCGCCGCCGCCAGCGAAGTATCCTTGAACAGCGAGATGAAGTTGTTGGAGAGCGCCGGCAGGCAGATCCGGAACATGACCGGCAGGACGACGTAGCGCTGGCGCTGCCAGGGCCGCAGGCCGATCGACTTGGCGGCCTCGAGATACTGGCCGGGGATCGACGCCAGACCGGCGCGGAACACCTCGGCGAGATAGGCGCCGGCATAGATCGCGAGCGCGAGCGTGAACGAATCGTACTTGTCGAGCGCGTAGATGCCGAGCTCCGGCAGGCCGAAAAACAC
Source organism: uncultured Alphaproteobacteria bacterium (assembly GCA_963757395.1). Lineage (GTDB taxonomy): Bacteria > Pseudomonadota > Alphaproteobacteria > Geminicoccales > Geminicoccaceae > DATAOG01. Next base: position 158,585 of record CAVWRK010000006.1, on the reverse strand, counting down.
GAAGAAGATCAGCAGCAGGATCGGCGTGTTGCGGATGATCTCGACGTACAGCCAGACCAGCGTGCGCAGCCAGGCGTGGCGGGAGACGCGCGCATAGCCGGCCAACAGGCCGATCACCGCGCCGATCAGCAGTGCGACCACGGCCAGCCGGAGCCCGAGCAGCAGGCCGCCGACCAGGAGATCGAAGTTCCGCCAGATCGGGGCGAAGTTGAAGTTGTAGTCGATCACCGCAGGCCCCCGGCGCCGGCCGGACCTCGGCCGCCTACTGGCGCCACGAGCTCGCGCTCGGGCGTCGTGACCACAGGCGCAAACGCGCCTTGCCCGAGACCGGCCGAACGCGGCCGGCCCAATCTTGGCTCAAGCCTTGCCGCCCCCCACCCGGACCACTCGCGGTCATCGCCGGGTCCCGGGTCGCGCCCAGGGCCCGGCGACGACAACGCGTCGGTCAATGGCATGCGGGCGGGCCAGGCGGCCTCGCGTTGCCCGCAGGTCTACGAGTATTCGACCGGCAGGCCGACCCGCGGCGGCTCGATCTTCTTGCCGAACCACTTCTCGAACGAGGCCTGGTAGCTCAGGAAGTCGACCCCGGTCATGGCTTCGTGGAGCACCGTGTTGACGAAGTTGAGCCAGACCTGATCGCCGGGCTTGACCCCGGCGGCGTAGGAGTTGGGCATCCAGCCGTAGCCCGAGTCGACGTAGCGGTCGGGGAACTGCGCGATCAGCCAGCCGATGGTCGACTGATCGAGGGCGGCGGCGGCGGCCCGGCGCGAGTTGATCGCCTGGATCTCGGCGTCGACGCTGTCGTACTGGTCGACCTTGGCGTCCGGCAGAGCCTGGTGAATCCAGTCCTCGATGAACACGTTCTGCAGCGCCGAGACGGTGACGTCGGCGCCGGCCGCCTTGAGCTGGTCGTAGGTCTGATGCTCGGCACCCTTCATCATCATCAGCCCGACCCCTTCGCGGTAGTAGGGGATCGTGAACTCGGCCTGCTGGGCGCGGCCGGGGGTGATGGTCATGAACTGGAAGATCACGTCGACCTTGTCGGTGACCAGGTTCGGGATCCGGGCGTCGGCCGCGCCGAGCACGAACTCGATCTTCTCCGGATCGTCGAACAGGCCTTTGGCGAGCAGCTTGGCGAGGTCGATGTCCATGCCGACCAGCTGCCCGCTCGCGTCCTCGAAATGCCAAGGCGGGTTGGTGCTGCCGGTGCCGACGATCACCTTGCCGCGCTCGAGCACGGTCTGCAGCCGGCTGGCGGCCGTGCTCTGGGCGTGCGCCTCGCGGATCAGCGGTGAGGCGAGCGCGCTCGCGGCCACGACCGCGCCGGTGGCGCCGGCCGCCGAAAGCCCGAACACCTCGCGCCGGCGCACCCCATCCTGCCCGCCCGACCCCGATCCCGTTCGTCTCGACATCATCACCCTCCCCGGTGTCTGGTTGATTGGCGGGGCCACCATCGGGGCTCGCCCGCTCAAGCGAGCGTGCGACGCTCGCGGGCCGACCGTAGCACCGCAAAGACCTCGCCTCAATGCAACTCGCCCGCGTCGCCCGCGCCCGTTTCTCCCATCTGCCATCTGCCGCCCGCGCCCGTTTCTCCCACTGCCCTCTGCCGCCGGCGCCCGTTTCTCCCAACTGCCATCTGCCGACCGCGCTCGAGCGCTGCCCCGGCTCTCGGACCAGCGCGGCGGCCCGAAGATCCTCGTCGAACGCGACGACGCGACCGGTCTCGCCTTCGGCGGCAACAAGACCCGCAAGCTCGAGTTCCTGATCGGCCAGGCGCCGGACCGGAGCGCCGACGAGTGACTACCGCGGCGTGCCGACGAACCACTGCCGCCAGACCGCGGCCACGGCCACCGCCACGGGCTCGGCTGCGCCCTGGTCCTCGAGCGCCGGGTCTCCTGAAACCAGCCCGACTACGAGCGCGGCGGCAACCTCCTGCTCGCCCGCCTGGCGGGGCGCCGAGCTGCAGCAGGTCGAGCGCGGCCCCCGACTACGGCCAGCGGACCGCAGGCATGCGCGCAGCCCTTCGTCTCTCTCTCTCTCTCTCTCTCCTCTCCAGCCCGAGGGCCTGCTTCTCGATCCGCACTTCACAGGCAAGGCCATGGCCGGCCTGATCGACCTCGTCCGTCAGGGCCGGTTCACCAGGACCCGACCGTCGTCGTCGACACCGGCGGCAAGTCCGCGCTGGTCCCCTGCCTCGACGCCCCGACCGGTTGACTGCCCCACACCGATCCGGGCATCAGGCCTCGCCACGCCTCGATCGACGATACAATCACCAGGTGAGCGATCATCCGTGATCGATGCCAAATTGGCGAAGAATGGTTAAGCAATCGTTAACGATCACCGCTGAATGAGCGGCTCTTTTTTTTGAGGTAGTCTGCGCCGTCGTTGGTACCGGGAGAGATGGCATGAGCTCGGGCTCGGGCTCTATCGGGATCTGTTGACCGACGACAACTTCGCTTCGCGCGGCAGCCGGGTTGCACCCACATCGTCGCCCATCTGACCAACTACTTCGCCGGCGCGAGCCCGAATCTCGCCTCCGGCGGCGACGAGGGTTGGGGCAGCTGCGCCGGCGCCGGGCTCTGGTCGCAGGCGGAGCTCGACGGGCTGGTCGCGAGCGCCCGCCGCCATGGCCTCGAGGTCGCGGCGCTCGAGAACTTCAACCCCGCCTTCTGGTCGGACGTGCTGCTCGACGGCCCCAGGCGCGATGCCCAGCTCGAGGACCTCGAGACCCTGATCCGGCGGGTCGGCAGGACCGGGATTCCGGCGATCGGCTACAACTTCTCGATCGCCGGCGTCTGGGGCTGGTTCAAGGGCCCGCACGGCCGGGGCGATGCGGTCTCGGTCGGCTTCGATGCCGCCGAAGGCGACCTCGGGCGGCCGATCCCGAACGGCATGGTCTGGAACATGCGCTATGCCAGCGAGCTCGGGCCGGGCACAGTGTGATCGGCTACGCCCGCCTCTCGTCGAGGCTGGGCAGGAACACCACCAGCATGCCGATCGCCGGCAGGAGCGCGCAGATCTGGAATGCCCACTCGATGCCGCGGGCGTCGGCCAGCCAGCCGATCAGGGCGGCACCGACGCCCCCCATGCCGAACGCGAAACCGAAAAACAGGCCGGCGATCATACCGACGCGGCCCGGCAGGAGCTGCTGGGCGTAGACGACGATGGCCGGAAAGGCCGAGGCCATGGTCAGGCCGATCAGCACCGCCAGCACGTCGGTCCAGACCAGGCTGACGAACGGCAGCGCCAGGCTCAGCGGCAGCACGCCCAGGATCGAGATCCACAAGATCGGCTTGCGGCCGATCCGATCGCCGATCGGGCCGCCGATCAGCGTGCCGACCGCCACCGCCCCCAAGAACAGGAACAGGTGGATCTGGGCACTGCCGACCGAGACCGCGAACCGGTCGATCATGAAGAAGGTGTAGTAGGAGGAGAAGGCCGCCATGTAGAAGTTCTTGGAGAAGGTCAGCGCCAGCAGGATCGCGACCGCGACGATCACCCGGCTGCGCCCGACCGGCGACGGGGTGGCGATGGCATCGCTGGTCCGCCGCAGCGCCAGATGGGAGCGATACCAGAGACCGACCCGGCCGAGGATTCCGATGCCGATCACGGCCGCGAGCGCGAACCAGGCGATGTAGAGCTGACCGTTGGGGATCACCAGCAGCGCCACCAGCAGCGGGCTGATCGCCTGCCCGGTATTGCCGCCGACCTGGAACACCGACTGGGCGAAGCCGTAGCGCCCGCCGGCGGCGATCCGCGCCACGCGCGACGCCTCGGGGTGGAACACCGAGCTGCCGATGCCGATCAGGGCCGCGACCAGCAGCATGGTGGCGAAGCCGCCGGCCACCGACAGCAGCAGCATGCCAAAGAAGGTCGAGGCCATCCCGAACGGCAGCGAGAACGGCTGCGGGTGCTTGTCGGCGTAGAGCCCGATCATCGGCTGCAGGATCGAGGCGGTCAGCTGGAAGGTCAGCGTGATGATCCCGATGTGCACGAAATCGAGCGCCAACGGCTCCTTGAGCAACGGATAGATCGACAAGAGCGCCGACTGCATCGTGTCGTTGAGGAAGTGCCCCGCGCTGACCGCAAGGAGAATCGGCAGCACCGTCGTGCCCGCGATCCGTGCCCCTGCCGCCGCGCTTGCGCTGCTTGCCGCCATGACGCCTTGGTATCCCTGGAGGGTGTCCCGCGAAAGAAGACCTGCACGGGACCGCTGCGATCTGAACCGGAATTCCGGCTCCACAGCGGCCATTGTGCGCTCTTCAGTACTCCCGGAGCAAGGTCATCCCCGACATCGGTCTCAACAAGTCCCGTGCCGGGGCGAGCACGATCCGCGCCCGGCACCAGCGTCCGCCACCGCGACCTGGTGAGCGAGGTGCGCGGCTCACGAGGACGACAGGCCGGCGTCCTCGACCGGCGGCTCAGCCGGTGAGGCGAAGCCCGGGGAGGTCGCGGGCGAGGAGTTGGTGGCGGGCGCGCTCGATCGCGGCCTCGTCGAAGCGCTCGACCGCTGCGAGCGGGACGTCGAGGACCTCGAGCACATGGGTCGGAGCGGGCGCGAGGAGCGCGATCCGGTCGGCGAGCGTGATCGCCTCGCGCAGATTGTGGGTCACGAACAGCACGGTCGCCGGGTGCGCCTCGAGGGTCTCGAGCAGCAGGCGGCGCAGGCGCTCCGCGGTCGGCTCGTCGAGCGAGACGAAGGGCTCGTCCAGCAGCAGCACGGTCGGCTCGATGATGAACGCGCGCGCCAGCGCGACCCGCCGCGCCATACCGAGCGAGAGCCGCGTGGGAAAGACCGCGCGGACGTCGGCGAGCTCCATCTGGGCGAGCCAGGCATCGATCAGGGCCTCGGTCGCGGGGCCATCCGGCAGTACCAGGCGGAGGTTGTCCTCGACCGTGAGCCAAGGCAGCAGGCGCGGCTCCTGGAACATGTAGCCGATCCGGGCGGCCGCCGGCAGCGCGACCTCGCCCTCGAAGTCGGCATCGAGGCCGGCGATCAGGTTGAGGAGCGTGGTCTTGCCGCAGCCCGACGGGCCGAAGAGTGCCAGAAAACCGTCCGGCTCGAGGTCGAGGGCGAGGTTCGAGATGACGAGCTTGGCCGGCGCCTCGGCGACCGCCGGAAAGCGCTTGGCGCGGACCCGGATGCCAAGCGCGCCGGCGCGCCCGGCCTCAGCGCCGCCAGCGGCTGGCATGACGCTCGATCGGCAGCAGCACGGTCCATTCGATCAGCTGGATGACGACCACGAAGGCGACCGTGTAGGCGAGGATGCCGGTGACGTCGAACATCTGGAAATAGAGGCCGATCTCGAATCCGACCCCGTTCGAGCGGCCGAGCAGCTCGGTCACCAGCACGATCTTCCAGATCAAGGCGAGGCCCGAGCGGGCGGCGGCCGCGAGATAGGGGTAGAGCTGGGGCAGGACCACCTGGCGGAGCGTCCGCCAGCGGCCGACCTTGAAGCTGGCGGCCATCTCGAGCAGGTTGCGGTCGAGCGCGCGCGCGCCTTCGCGCAGCGTGACCACGACGTTCGGGATCTTGTTGGCGGCGACCGCGACGATCAGCGCGGTCTCGGTCAGCCCGATCCAGATGTAGCAGAGCACGATCGTGACCAGCGCCGGGATGTTGAGGAAGAACACGAGCCACGGATGGCCGAAGCGGTCGAGCGGCCGCGAGCGGCCCATGGCGATGCCGAGTGCGGTGCCGATCGCCATCGCGAGCACGAAGCTCGCGACCACCCGGGCGAGCGTGACGCCGAGCTGATAGAACAGCTCGCCGCTCGCGCCCAGCTGGACCATGGCGGCCAGCACGGCGGCGGGCGAGGGCAGGCGGCGGGGGTTGTCGGCGTACAGCGCCGCGAGCTGCCAGACGAGGACCAGCGCAGCGATCGAGAGTGCCGGCAGCAGCGCCGGGCGCAGGCGTTCGCGCAGGGCGGGCGCCGCCGGCCGCGGCGCCGCGGCCGCGACCTGGCGCTCGAGCGCCCGGGCCTCGCTGGTGCTCGCCACGGTCTCAGTAGACCACGGTCGGCCAGAAGGTGCCGGGGGCCAGCTCCTTGGCCGAGCCGACCAGCTTCGCGCCGCCGAGCCCGGCCAGGACCGCGTACAGCTTGGCGGCATCGGCCCGCTCCGCCGCGCCCCAATGCTCGACGATGCCCGCCTGGTAGCGCCGTTTGAGGGCCTCGAAGGTGGCGTCGTCCTCGGCCTTGGTCAGCGGCCGGATGCGCTGCCACTCGGCATCGGTCATCAGCAGCTGCTTGGCGTCCCGCGAAGCCTGGGCGAACGCCTCGATCAGGCCGGGATGATCCTTGCCGAAGCTCTCCCGGAAGACGTAGCCGATCTGGGGCGGCACGCTCTTGACGCCGAGCTCGGCGATCGCGTCCTCGACCCCGACCAGCGGCCGGTAGCCCTTGGCCTCGAGCCGGGCGGCGAAGTGCCAGTAGTTGAGCACGGCATCGAGCTCGCCCTCCTGGATCTTCTCGTTGAGCAGCGGCGGCGCGCCGTAGACCGGCTCGGCCTCGGCCGCGAGGTCGATGCCGTGGCGCTGGGTCGCGAGCCCGCGGATCAGGAGCCAGCTCTTGTCGATCGGGCCGCCGGCGATCCCGATCTTCTTGCCCTTGAGGTCGGCCAGGCTCTCGATGTCCGAATCCGGGGGCACCATCACGGTCCCGACGCTGCTCGAGTAGGGAATGAAGGTCAGCATCTCGCCTTCGGCGCGCTGGCGCGACACCCAGAGATAGTCGTCGACGATCGCGTCGACCGCATCGCCCTGGAGGGCCACGTTGGTCGCCTGACCGCTGCCGAAACCCTGGACCTCGAGCGTGAAATCGTGCTTGGCATCGAGCTCGTGGTGCTTGATGACGTCGAGCTCCCAGTTGACCGTGCCGAACGCGAGCACGCCGACCCGGACGGTGCCGAGATCGGCCGCCGGCGCCGTGCCGCTCCAGACCGCGGTCAGGAGCGCCAACGCCGCCGCCGGCAGGATGCTTCCCCGGTTCACCGTGCCTCTCCCCGATCTTGTTCCGGCCCTGAGCCCGGGGCGGGCGCTCGAGCGGGTCCGACCCCGGCCTTGCTTAAGGTAATCGCCGGGGCGGGGCAGGCAAAGGGCCGAAGGCCAGGATCCTCGCCCGGCCCCCGGTGGCCGCTAGACCCCCGGATTGTCGTCCAGGGTGCCGATCACCTGCTGGTCGAAGTCGATGATCGCCCCGGTCATCAGGCCGGACTCCCCGGAGGTCAGGAAGGCGAGCACGCGCGCGACCTCCTCGGGCTGGATCAGCCGGCCGAAGGGCTGCGCCCCGCTCACCTCTTCGAGCCAGTTCTCGGGCCGGCCGTGGACCCGGGTCTGGACCAGGTGCTCGCGCGGCGTGTTGGTCCAGCCGATGTTGAGGGTGTTGATCCGGATCCGGTCGCGCTTGAGCGCGTTGGCGAGCCCCCGGGTCATGGTCATCAAGGCACCTTTGGAGGCCGAATAGGCGATCAGGAACGGCGGCCCGCCGTAGGCGACGATGGTGCCGATGTTGGCGATCGCACCCGCGATCTTATGTCGGCGCATGACCTCGACCGCGCGCTGGATCAGGAAGAACTGGGCCTTGACGTTGAGCGCGAACAGCCGGTCCCAGACCTCCTCGGTGGTGGTCTCCAGGGTGCCCCGATCGGTCCCGGCGGCGCAGTTGATCAGCACGTCGAGACGGCCGAAGGTCGCTTCTGCGCTGTCGATGAAGTTCCGGCAGTCGGCCAGGCGCTCGAGATCGGCGTGCACGTACTCGGTCGGGCAGCCGGTGCCGCTGATCTCGCGCGCCACCTGCTCGCCCCGCTCGAGGTTGCGCCCGCAGATCAGGATGCCGGCCGCACCGCGGGCCGCGAGCAGGCGTGCGGTCGCCTCGCCGAGCCCCTGGGTGCCGCCGGTGATCGCCGCCACCTTGCCGGCGAATTGCTCCTCAGCCATGACCACCTCCCTGCCGCCTTGCGCTTCCGCTGCCGGCATGCTGAGACAATGCGCGAGGTCTGGCAAGCGCGACCAAGAGCGGGAGGAGAGCATGCGGGAGATCCGGATCGGGCTGATCGGCGCCGGTTGGATGGGCAAGGCCCATGGCATCGCCTATCGGAACGTGGCCGCGGTGTTCGGCACCGAGCCCGCGGTGCCGAAGCTGGAGATGGTGGCCGATCTCAATCCCGAGTGGGCGCGGGCGGCGGCGGAGAACCTGGGCTTTGCCCGCTGGACCGCGGACTGGCGCGAGGTGATCGCCGATCCGAACGTGGACGCGATCGACATCACCGCACCCAACCACGTCCACGCCGAGGTCGCGCTCGCGGCGCTCGCCGCCGGCAAGCCGGTCTATTGCGAGAAGCCGCTCGCCAACAGCGCGGCCGAGACCGGGCGGATGGCCGAGGCGGCCAAGGCCGCGGGCGTCGCGACCCTGGTCGGCTTCAACTATCTGAAGAACCCCGCCCACCCTTATGCGCGCGAGCTGATCCGGGGCGGCGAGCTCGGCGAGATCACGCTGTTCCGCGGCACCTTCGATCAGGACCTGCAGGCCGACCCGGACTTCCCGTTCACCTGGCGCCACGACCGCGCGGTCGCGGGCACCGGGACGCTCGGCGACATGGGCTCGCACACCCAGGCGTTCGCGCAGTACCTGGTCGGCGATACGGTCGAGGTCTGCGGCCTGCTCGAGACCTTCATCAAGGAGCGGCCGGTCGCGGCCAGCGGCACCGGCCAGAGCTCGCGGGCGGGTGCTGGGGCCGCGCGGCGCCGGGTCGAGAACGACGACGTCACCCAGTATCTGATGCGCTTTGCCAATGGTGCCATCGGCACCATCGGCTCGAGCCGGATCGGCACCGGCCGCAAGCTCGGCCTCGACTACGAGATCCAGGGCACCAAGGGCGCACTCCGCTTCACCCAGGAGCGGATGAACGAGCTCAAGCTCTACCGCAACACCGACCCGCCCGCCGAGCGCGGCTACAAGACTGTCTACATCGGCCCCGACCACCCGGGCTACGCCGCCTTCCACCCGATCCCGGGGATCGGGCTCGGCTACAACGACCAGAAGATCCTCGAGGCGCGCGAGCTGATCTGCGCGGTCGCCGAAGGCCGGCCGGCCGAGCCCGATTTCGCCTTCGGCGATGCGGTCACCCGGGTGATCGACGCGGTCCAGCGGTCGGCGGACGAGCGCCGCTGGGTGCGGGTCGACGAGGTTTGAGTTGAGCTCGGGGGAAAATGGCTTGAGCGCGCAGCCGGTGGTTCGCGATGCTCTCGAGGGCGACCTCGAGGGGGTGTGGGCGATCTACCGGCTGGAGGTGCTGGAGGGCACGGCGTCGTTCGAGCTGGAGCCGCCGGACGTCGCCGAGCTTGGCGCGCGCTGGCGGGCGATCCGGACGGCGGGGCTGCCCTACGTGGTCGCCGAAGTCGACGGCGGGGTCGCGGGCTACGCCTATGCCGGGCCGTATCGGACCCGGGTCGGCTATCGGCACACCTGCGAGGATTCGGTCTACATCGCCCGCTTCGCGCGCCGCCAGGGGCTCGGGCGGCTGCTGCTGGAGCGCGTGATCGCCGATGCGACCGCGAGCGGCCGGCGCCAGATGGTCGCGATCATCGGCGATTCGGCGCACCTCGCCTCGATCCGCCTGCACGAGCAGGCGGGCTTCCGGCTGGTGGGCGTGCTCCAGGACGTCGGCTGCAAGTTCGGCCGCTGGCTGGACACGGTGATCATGCAGCGCCCGCTCGGTGCGGGTGCGGCCTCGGTGCCGGCCGAGCGGACGTGAGTGCCGGTCACGCCGTCAAGCAGGGCGAGCGATTGGAGCGTCTGTTCGTCTGTTATCTGCCGGCGCTCGATCTGCGCGAGGTCGCGGCCGGCGCTTTCCCTTTCGTCGCTCGCCTGCTCGCAAGCTGCCCCTCGGTGCGCTTTCGGGCGCAACCGTCGACCGATCAGCTGGTGACCATGCTGACCGGCACCTATCCGGCGGAGCATGGCCTCTGGGGGCCGCGCCTCAGGCCCGATTGGGCGACCCGCACGTCGGTGCAGAAGCTGGTCGACCGGTTGCCGGACCTGGTCACGACCTCGGTCCAGGGCCTCCGGCATCTGGTCGTCGGTCCGCTCGATCTCGCGACCATGCCGCCGCGCCGGCGCCGGCGGTTCGACTGGTTGCGCTTCAATCTCAAATATTCCCCAGACCTGACCAAGACCGAGCGGCCGATCAACGGCTTCGCGACCCCGCTCACGCTGATCGGTGCCGACCGCAGCCGCTACGTCTATTTTGACGACTACTGGGGCCTGGATCGAGCGCGCGGTCAGATCGGCAACGGCGACTATGTCCTGGAGATGGTCGATGTCCACTGTCTCGATCACCTGCAGCACTGGCAGATGAGCAACCAGGAACGGATGCGGGAGCTGTGCGCGGGCATCGACGACTTCGTCGCCGCCCTGCATGCCAAGTGCCGGCAGAACGGCCTCGGTTTCGTTCTGCTGTCCGATCACGGCATGGAGCCGGTCGACCGGGTGGTCGATCTGGTCGCCGGGCTGCGCGCCTTGGATGTCCCGCCGGTCGAATACGACCGGTTCGTCGAGAACAGCAAGGCGACATTCTGGTTTCACACCGAGGCCGCCCGGGCAACGATCACGGCCCATCTGATGGCGCTGGGCGACGGCCGATTGCTGGGCTACGAGGCGATGGCCCGCTACGGGCTGAAATTCCCGGACAACCGCTACGGCGATGCGTACTTCTACGCCCGTCCGGGGGCGACGTTCTTTCCCAACGATTTTCATCAACCGCTCGCGAGCCTGATCGTCACCCTGACCGACCGCCAGCAACGGCAGCGGTTGCGAACGCCGTGGCACCAGGCGGACCACGGCTATCTGTCCGAGGCCGACAGCGAAGCGGGCTTCATGCTGCTGGCGGAGGATGGCTACCAGGCCGCTGCCGACGAGGTCGAGCTGATCGACATCGCGCCGAGCCTGCTCGCCCTGCTGGGGCGCTCGCCGGCCGCGACGATGCGCGGGCGGAGCGTGTTCCGCCGGTGCCCCTGCGGGCCGGCGAGCGCCCGAATTTGAGCTGGAAGCGCTGGTTCGGAGCGCTCGCCCGGGTAGCCGTGGCGGCCCTGATCCTCGTCTGGCTGTTCAGCCGGATTCCCGCCGCCGAGGTCGGCCGGACCCTCGCCGGGGCGGCGCCGTGGTGGGTCGGCATGGCGGTCCTGGCCGCGCTCGGCAGCCAATGGCTGATCGCGGAGCGCCTGCGGCGCCTGGTCGAGGGCCTGGGCTCGAGCGTGCCGACGCTTGCCCTGTTCCAGATCAACCTGGCAGCCGTGTTCTACGGCCTGCTGCTGCCGGCCGGCAATGTCACCGGCGTGCTGGCGCGCTTCCATCAGATCAGCCGGCGCGGGCGCGCCTATGCGGCGACCGCGATGGCACTCGCGATCGAGCGTCTGATCGCGACGATCACGCTATGTGCCGTCGGCGTCCTGTTCTGGCTGCTCGAGTGGCCGAGCGGCAGCTGGCCGGCGCTGGCCCTGATGCTCGGCGCGCTCGCCCCGCTGCTGGCGCTGCAGGGGCTCCTGCTCACCGAGCTGCGGCTCGCCGGCCGGCTGCGCGCCCGGCTGGCCCGCTGGTGGCCGCACCGGCTCGCGTCGCTGCGCGACGCGCTCGGCCGCGCGCGCCGTCTGCCCCGGTCGCTGCTCGTACAGGTCTTCCTGATCGCGATCGCCATCCACCTGGTCGGCATCCTGGCTTTCGGGATGGTCGCGGCCGCCCTGCAGCTCCCGCTGTCGCTGCTGACGATCGGCTGGACGCGCTCGGCCGCGATCCTGGTCACGCTGCTGCCGGTCAGCCTCGCCGGGCTCGGGCTGCGCGAGGGCGCGTTGGTCCTGCTGCTGGCGCCCTATGCGGTTCCGGCGGCCGACGCCTTGAGCTATTCGCTGCTGTGCTTCGCGGCGACCGTGCTCGCGATCGGCCTGCTCGGTGGCGTCCTGGAGGCGGTTCGCCTGCTGCGCTGAGGCGGCAGGGCAGCGCGCCGGCGCCGAGCCGGTCAGCTGAGCTTGCCGCCCTGGGCCTGGTAGATGGCGAGCGCCTCGGGCATCAGCTCCTGCAGGCGCTCGATCCGCGTGCCCTCGGAGGGGTGGGTCGAGAGGAACTCTGGCGGCCGGTCGCCGCCGAGCTTCTGGAAGTTCTGCCAGAGCTCGATCGCCTGGCGCGGGTCGTAGCCGGCCTTGGCCATCAGGATGAGGCCGATGTGGTCGGCCTCGCTCTCCTGGGTGCGCGAATAGGGCAGGATGATCGCGAGCGTTGCCGCCTGGGCGGCGAGTTGGGCATAGCCGGCGCCGGTCGTGGCCCCGAGAACCGCCAGCCCGGCCTGCTCGAGCATGCCCTGCGACATCCGCTCGGCGCCGTGGCGCGCGACCGCATGGCCGACCTCATGGCCGAGCACGGTCGCGAGCTGGGCGTCGTTCCTGGCGACCTTGAACAGCCCGGTGTTGACCCCGACCTTGCCGCCCGGCAGGGCGAAGGCGTTCGGCTCGTCGTCCTGGAAGAGGGTGAACTGCCAGTCCCAGTCCGGATGGCCGCTGATCGCCGCGATCCGTTGCCCGACCGCGCGGATCTCCTGGTTGAGCTTGGGGTCGTTCGAGACCTTCTCCTCTTTCTTGATCTCCTGATAGGCCTGGAGCCCCATCTGCGCGTCCTGGGATTCCGGCACCAGAATCAGCTGGTTCCGGCCGGTGATCGGCGCCGATTCGCACGCGGCCAACAGGCCTGCGAGCGCGAGCCCGCTGGCGAGCCTGCGAAGCCGGGCGCGCCACGCCGCGCGATCACCCCCGACCCACGCTGTCATCGTCGCGACCCCTCCCGGGTGGCTGCTCAAGCAAAGATCGGACATCGCCGGCGATGCGGCAAGGGCGGCCGGTTACCGGCGACCTCCCGGCTCAGCTCGCCCCTTGGGCCCTGCCGGCGGCGCTCGCCTGCCCGACTTCGGCCAACCGGCCGCTCTTCACATCATAGATGTAGCCGTAAATCGGGATCGTGCGCGGGACCAGCGGATGGGCGCGGATCCGCTGCACGTCCGCGACCACGCTCGCCGCGTTGTCCTTGATCGTCAGCCAGTCGATGAACGCGGCCTCGCTCGAGCCGGGGCCGGCGCCGACATCCCGCCAGCCGTTGGCGTCGATCGTCGCGGTCTCCAGGCTCTTCGCCAGCAGGTCGCGCATGATCTCGTCGGTGAAGGTCTCCATGCCGCAGTCGGTGTGGTGGATCACGAACCACTCGCGCGTGCCGAGGAGCTTGTAGGAGATCACCAGCGAGCGGATCGCGTCGTCGCTGGCGCGGCCGCCGGCGTTGCGGATCACGTGGGCATCGCCCTCGGCGAGGCCGGCGAACTTGGCCGGATCGAGGCGCGCGTCCATGCAGGTCAGCACGGCGAAGCGCCGCGCCGGCGGCATCGCCAGTTTGGATTTGTCCCCGAACGACTTGGCATAACCGTCGTTGGCCTTCAGCACCTCGTCCCGGACCGTGCTCATGCCCTCGCTCCCCGTGGCTCGTTTCGGTTGATATCTCGACGCTAGGCGAGACGGAAGTGGCTTTCCATACACGTGATCGTCGAGCCGGGCGGTGGCCGTCCGCCTGCCAACGTCGGTGGCCGCAGCCCGCTCGCCATGCTACGCTGACCGTGCAACGAAGGTAAAGCGCAGGCTCTGGCTCGCCAAGGCTGTAGCAGCCAGCACCATCGATCGGTCGTCGACCCTGCAAAATATGGCCGTCGAGCAGCCTGTTTCGGGGGACGGAGATGGCGTCGCCGCGCCCACGCGATTCCGGTGTCCTCAAGATGTTCGCCGTTGGTCCGACCGATCGGCGCCCTGTCGGCCGCGCAGACCTTCGGCCGGCTGCTCGAATCAGCGGGAATTGTCTGATGATGTTTGGGAGACCAGCGGTCCTCTCATCGCTTTACATGAGCTATCTTGGATCTATTTTCGGGACATGGTGGTGATGCTGGTGGGTCGTGGCGTGCTTCGATTATCGCCCAAGTCCTTCGCCGTCATAGTGTTCGACGATTGGCTGCAGCACCACCCGATGCTTCTCGTAGTGAAGGCGGCGAGGCTGTAGCGGAACAGGCGGCCGAGGCGATCGAGGACTGATCGGCCGGGCGCGCGTCATGGCCCGGCGCCGCCAGCGCCTGTTGGCGGGCGTGGAGGCCGCGTACCAGGCGGGGGCCGATGCCGAGCCCGCGCGCAAGGAGCTGGGCCGTCGAGCGTTGGCTCAGCAGCTACGAGACCTTCCCCGGCCTGCCGACCCCGGTCCGCAGTCTGCGCAACTTCTGGATCATGTGGGGTGGCTCGATCGGGACTGCGGTCGGCATGCTCATCTCGGCGGCGAGCGGCTGAAGACTATTGCCAAGCGCGCCCGATGGTCTGGATCAGGGCCCGCATGTAGCCGAGCGCATAGGCCATGCCGGCGTGCCAGGGGGCGCCGCAGGTCATCTCCGGCGTTGTGGTCCGGGATCAGCACGCCGTCGTAGCCGTGCTCCTTCAGGCTCCGGACGATCCGCGCCATGTCGATGTCGCCCTCGTCGACGAAGGTCTCGAGGTAGCGCGGGACCTTGCCGCGGACGTTGCGGAAGTGGATGTAGGCGATCCGTCGCTCGCGCGCGTAGCGGTCGACGACGTCGTAGACCGAGCCCTCGGTCATCTCCTGGACCGAGCCGAGGCAGAGCTCGAGCTGGTTCATCGGGCTCGGGTGGAGGGCGATCAGGCGGTCGTACTTGGCCGGCTGGTTGATGCTACGGGCGGCCTCGCGCAGGCGCTCGACCGGCGGATCGTCGGGATGCGCGGCCAGCGCCACGCCCGCCTCCTCGGCGATCGGCAGCAGCGTGTCCAGGAAAACCTCGAGGCGCCGCCAGAGCTCCTCGCTCGAGACCGGTCCGACCGCGCGCCGGCCGGTCGCGGGCTCAGGCCGGGCGCCTTGCCTGCATGAAGCCGCGCGCCGGGTCGTAGCCCAGGATCGCGACCCCGAGGAACAGGACCGTGCAGCCGACCGTGACCAGCAGCGAAGTCGGTTCGAGCTGGCCGTAGAGCGCGAAGCGGATCAGCTCGGTCGCGTGGCTGAACGGGTTCGCCTGGCAGATCTGCCAGAGCAGGTAGTTGGCCTCGCGCACCCGCCAGAGCGGGTAGAGGGCGGACGACGCGAAGAACATCGGGAAGATCACGAAGTTCATCACGCCCGCGAAGTTTTCCAGCTGCCGGATCACCGAGGACAGCATCAGGCCGAGCGCGCCCAACATGAAGCCCGCGAGCAGCAGCGCCGGCAGCACGGTCAGATAGCCGATCGGCGGCGGCTCGACCTCCCAGAGATAGGCGACCGCCAGATAAGCATAGACCTGGAGGACCGCGACCAGCGTGCCCGCGAGCAGCTTCGCGACCAAGAGATACCAGCGCGGCAGCGGGCTCACCAGAAGCACGCGCATCGAGCCCATCTCGCGGTCGTAGACCATCGCGAGCGAGCTCTGCATGCCGGCGAACAGGAGGATCATCGCGCACAGGCCCGGCGTGATGTAGACCTCGTAGAGCACGTAGGTCTCATACGGCGGCTGGATCGAGACCCCGAGCACCGAGCGGAACCCCGCGGCGAAGATGAAGAGCCAGACCAAAGGCCGCACCAGCGCCGAGACGAAGCGGCCGCGCTGATGGACGAAGCGCAGCCCCTCGCGATTGATGATCACCGCGGCCGCCCGCCAGTAGTGGGCAGCGGTCAGGCCGCGGCCCGCGGCCGGGGCCAGCCGGTCGAGGCTCGCGACGCTCATCGAGAGACCCTCGCCATCATGCCGCGCGCGCCGTGAGCTTGGTGAAGGCGCCGCGCAGGTCGCTGGTCTTGGCCTTGGCGCAGATCGCGGCGCCATCGCCCTCGGCGAGGATGCTCCCCTGATGGAGCAGGACCACCTGATCCTCGGCGCCGACCTCGTCGATCAGGTGGGTCGCCCAGAGCACGCCGATCCCCTCCTCCGCGCATAGCCGCCGGACGTGCTCCAGGATCCCCTGGCGCGAGCCGATGTCGAGCCCGACGGTCGGCTCGTCGAGCAGCAGCAGCTTTGGCCGGTGCAGCAGCGCGCGCGCGATCTCGACCCTTCGCATCTGGCCGCCCGAGAGCTGGCGGACCTTGTCGCGGGCGCGCTCGGTCATCTCGAAGCGGGCGAGCTCCGCCAGCGCCCGCCGCTTCGCCTCGGCGCGCGCGATCCCCTGCAGCCCCGCGGCATAGAGCAGGTTCTGCATGACCGTGAGCTCGAGATCGATGGTCCGCTGCTGGAACACGACGCCGAGCTCGCCCAGCGCCCGCGAGGGCCTGTCGCGCACCTCGATGCCGAAGATCCGGATGCTGCCGGTCTTGTTGTTGTAAAGCCGGGTGACCAGGCTGAAGAGCGTGGTCTTGCCGGCGCCGTTCTGGCCGAGCAGCACGGTGAAGCTGCCGGGCGCGATCCTGAGGCCGACGTCGATCAGCGCCTCGCGCTTACCGAAGCTGTGGCTCAGCCCCGAGACCTCGAGCGCGGCGAGCCGCTGTCCACTTTGTCGGGCTTCGGGCGCGCCGCCCGTGCGCCCACCCAGGGTTGCCGTCTCCGACATCGGCTGGCCACTGCCTCCCCCACCGAACCGACCTCGGGCGCCCTTCTACACCGGATCACCCCGGCCGTCGATCCGCCCGGCAAGCGGGATATGGCTCACTCCGCCGACTGGTCAACCAACGCCGCGGCCGTTCGCCCCAGAACCGCAGCCAAGCACCACCGCCCTGGGTCCGGACGTCGTCATCATCGGGCAGTGAAGCACTTCACAGGCGAACGCGAGGCCACGCCATACGCTCACAGGTGTACTGGCGATTGTTTTTTGGAGACGTGCAATGAACTGGATCCTGTACGTTTTCGACCTCGGGTTCCCGCGGCTGATCTTCGTCACACTGCTGAGCCTGCTCCTGCCGCTTTCGATCTTCGTCAGTCGCCGCAACGTGCGGGTCCGCCGACTTGCAATGATCGACAACCTCGCCGATGGCCTGGACGGCGTTGCGGGCGACGGCCAAACGGTCTCACCGGCCTCGCTCGAGTTCGTCCGCGCGCGCTACGTCGAGTCCGGAGCCAAGAGCACGGGCGGGCACGTGCTCACCTGGCTCGGCGAGATCGGCATCTACTTCCTGCCGACCGCGATCTTCGTGCTGTTGAGCGCCTGCGGCTTTGCCCTGGTGTTCGGGTACGGCCGCGAATGGGCGGACTTCACCAAGGTTCTCCTGGCCGGCCTGCATGTGGACAACGTGGGCAACGGCGAGGCTTCGCTGGAGTTCGGCAATGCGACCGCGCTGGTCGTCGGGGCCGCGTTCGTCGGTGCCTACATCTGGTCGATCGACTACCTGATCCTGCGGATCGCCAACTTCGATCTGTCGCCACTCAGCTTCCTTCGGACGTCGGCCCACATCCTGCTGACCGTCTTCGTCGCCTGGGCGCTGCGCCAGGTCGTCGCCGCCGAAGTCGGCGGCACGCTCGTGGTCGCCCCGGTCCTCGGGATCGCCTTCCTCTCCGGCCTCTATCCTTCGCTCGGTGTCAACGTCCTGATCGAGCGTCTGCCGGGCTGGCTCAGGATCAAGCGCGAGGTGCCGGAGGCCAAGGACATCGGACGCTCCTTCCCGCTCGATCTGATCGACGGCATCGACCCGACGATCAAGTTCCGTCTCAATCAGCTCGAGATCACCGACGTCCAGAACCTCGCGACCATGAACCCGATCCTGCTCTACGTCGGATCGCCCTACGGCCTGGTCGAGATCATCGACTGGATCGCCCAGGCTCAGCTGCTGGCCGAGCTCGGACCGAAGCTCTTCCTCGCGGCGCGGGAGAAGGGCATCCGCGACATGGTCACCGTCCTCGACCTGGGCGCGAGCGAGGCCGGCCGCAAGCTCCTCGAACCGTTCCTACAGGCCGGCGACGGCGCGAGCGACGATGCCCTGCGGGTGAAGTTCGAGAGCCTCAAGCATAAGCTGCACGTGCGGCATCTCGAGCACTGGTGGAACCTGCTCTCCGAACCGCTCGAACTCCGAGCGCGCCCCAGCGCTCAGATCGTCGCGGTGCCGAACATGACCGGCACCGGGTCGGACTGAGTTTGACAGCGGTCGAAGGGCCCTCGAGAAAGACCACTTTGGAGGGCGGGCCCGCCAAGGCCCTCGGGCCGCGACGGTCCCGTCCTCCGGGAGCAAAGCTCGCGGCTTGCCGCCCATCCCGCGCCGTCTTCACCTCCGCGGCACACGCCTCCACTCCGGGGGCGCCCCAAGCCCCGAGAGGCGGGACTATCTGCGCGGGCGATCCGCACCGGGGCCCTGCACCGGCGGCGCGCCAAACCTGGCTGTCCGGTCGTTGCAGAGCCGGGTGATCAGGCTGAAGAGCGTGGTCTTGCCGGCGCCGTTCTGGCCGCCCTTCTATGACGAATCACCGCGACCGTCGGTTCGTCCCGCCCGACCCGCCCGGCCCGCGATCCAGGATCTCGAGAAGCTCCGACGGGGTCTGGTCATCGGCGTAGAGATCAAAGTCCAGACGCACGCCCAGCCTGGCCACCCGCTGGACGTTGCCCGCCGACAGCGTGAACGCCTTGTTCCAACCCTTGAAGCCGATGCAGAAGAAGATCCGGATCTGGTAGCGCTGCCCGAGCGGGGCCCAAAAAGATGCCTCCGACGGCAGGCGATCGAGCAGCGACCCCAGCGCCAGATCCGCCGGATCCCCCGGACCGGCGCCCTCCACCCTGTGCGTCCAGCAGCCGGTCCGGAACGGCGGGCTGTGCGGCTTCAGGCGGTCGCCCAGGCGATGGCTGTGGGTCGGCGCCAGCCCGAGGAGCCGCGTGATCTCGTCCGGGTCGAGATCGTCGCCATAGATGTTCAATGACGCGCCCGCCTCCTCGATCAGCCCGCCGATCGTCATGCCGGGCCGGCCGAAGGGGACCACGTTGTCTGCACTCACGGGGTTCCCTCCTAGACCGGCCGCTCGCCCTTGGTCATGAGGCGGTGCAGACGGCGGAGGCCGTGGCCGGCGAAGCCTTCCCGGCGATGCAGCGTGCAGCGGTTGTCCCAGACGATCAGGTCACCGACCTGCCATTGCTGGGTCCAGGCGAGGTGCGCGCGCGCGGCGTGGTCCCAGAGCTCGTCCAGCAGCGCCTCGCTCTCCTCGAGCGGCAGCGGGGGAATGTAGGAGCCGAACCGGCGGCCTAAGTAGAGCGCTTTTTCCCCGGTTGCGGGATGGGTGCGGACGATCGGATGGAGCGCCCCCGGCAGGTCGCGCGGATCGTCGCTCTCGAGGTCGAGATAACCCGGCCGCCGCTTGCCGGTCGAGGTGTGGCTGCCCTGATGCTTGACCTCGAGCCCGGCGACCCGCGCTTTGAGGCCGGCCGGCAACTCGTCATAGGCCTGGTACATGTTGGCAAAGCTGGTGTCGCCGCCGGCGCCCGGCACGGCGCGCGCGAGCAGCATGCTGAGCGCGACCGGCCGTTCCATGAAGCCGTGGTCGGTGTGCCAGCGGAGCTCGCCATCGCCCGCCTCGCCCTTGGCGACCCCATCCTCGATCAGGTTCGAGATGATGCTCATCTCCGGAAAGCCCGGCACGGTCATCTCGGCCGTGCGGGTGTGCGCCTCCGGCGGCTCGATCTCGCCGAACCGGCGTGCGAGGCCGATGAAGCTTTCGTCGGTGATCGCGCTGCCCCGGAAACGGAGCACGAGGTGATCCTGCAGGCCCTTGCGGATCACCGCGAAGGCCGCGTCGTCGAGCGCACCGAGGTCGGCGCCTTCGACATCGGCGCCGAGCGCCGCGCCGGTCGGTCTTATCCCGACGTTCGTCGCCATCGTCGGCCGCCGCTCCATGCCGCCTCTATCCCCCGCGCCGCGGCTCGCCCACGCCGCCTGCGCCGGCTATTGCCAAGCTCGCATCCTGCCCGGATCGCGGACGATGATCGTCAGCCCGCCCTGGCGATGCGGGCTGCCGAACCAGGCCTGGCGGGGCAGGCCCGGGCCCGGGACGACCCGGACGAAGGTCGGAAAATGATGGCGCGGCCGGACGATGACCGGCTGGACCAGAGGCCTGACCGGGATGCCAACGGTCGGCAGGATCTGGCGCCCGGCCAGGACCCGATACCCCGGCTGCCGGCTCAGCGGCACCGGCGGGCGGGACGCGAAGCGCGGAACCGGCTGCCAGTGGCCGAACCGCGGCCCGCAGCCCGGCGCCGCGAAGCAGCCGGCCTGGGACCGCGACCCGAAGTGCCGCACCTGAGGCCGCGGCGCGAACACCCGCAGGCTGGACGGCTGGGCGAACTGCTGACCGTGGTGAAACATGCGGGCATGGCCGCCGCGTGGACCATGGCGGCCATCGGCCTCGGCGCCGGCGGCCAGGGTCAAACCACCGGCGAGCGCCGCGGCGAACAGGATCGATCGACGCATGACAAGGCCTCCCCTGCCAGATTATTGCAAATTCGCGCCAATTTTGCCAGTCGCACTTGAACCCAAGCTGAGCCTGGTGTTCATGCGCCATTCACGCGTCCTGAGGTAAGCGGTCCGGCAATGCGTCTTCTGCCGCTTCTTCTGGTCCTCGCCGCGATCGTCCCCCTGAGCCCGGCGGCCGCGGCCGGAAGCCAGCCGAGCCTGCTGCTGCCGGTCGCCGACGCGCCGCCGCTCGGCGCCGTGCTGCGCACGATCGGCCAGCGCTATCCCGGGCGCGCGCTCGCCGCCAACGTCATCGAGCGGGACGGCCGCTCGCTCTATCGGATCAAATGGCTGGGGTCGGACGGCAAGGTTCGCGACATCACGGCCGACGCGCGGACCGGCGAGATCCTGCACGTCCACTGAGCGCCCAGCCCTGCGCTGCCGACTGCGTGCGCCGTCGAGGGCGCCCGCCGCCGTCACACCGCCCGAGCGACCGCCGGCCAGCCGGCGGTCCGGCCGCAGCTAGCTGCGGCGCGAGTTGAGCCGCCAGGGCAGACGCAGCTCCGAGGCCGACTGCCCGGCCATGTTCCAGGGATCGTTCGCGGCATCGAAAGCGCCGCTCTCGCCCTCGGGCACGAGACGCCGTTTGCGTGGCGCCTTGGTGATGATGTACTCCACCTCGGCGGTCCTCTGGCCGCGGCGGATCCGCTCGAACTTCTGACTTTCACGCTTACCCCCTAAGTCGCTTGGGTGGGGCCACTATACTGCAACCCGCGCTAAAGCCAAGACCGACTTTCGCGCTAAAGTAGATCGCGCCACTTGCCATACGGCGCGGCCGCCCGCCACGGGCGCTGACGCCACGAACTCCCGACCAACCCCACGGCCGCATGCAGCCCAAACCCAACCATGGCGTCCCTCGGACCGGTCGACCGGCGCCGCCCGCTCTGCCCACAACCATCGATCACGGGCCCTGGCGCTCACCTTCTACCTAATACGTAGCGCGCCACGACCGCTCCACAAGTCGCCCTGCGCGCGAAAACTCTCCGCCGTCCGCGAGCCGCGGCAGCACGCCGCGGCCACGCCCATAGCGACGTTCGGGATAGACCGGGCCGACGACAGTTCCGTGCGCGACGCCATCATTCAGGCCCTTCGCCAGACCGCCTGCGCAGCTCGACGAGCCGCTGTTGCAGAAAACGCCGCACCGCCGGATCAGGTTCCAGACCGATCGCCCGCCGGTAGGCCTGGTCCGCCGCCTCGAGCCCGCCGGTCGCCGCCAGCAGGCGCGCGCGGGCCGCCCAATAGGGCTGATAGTCGGCAAGACGCGGATCGTCCCCGAGCCGATCGAGGGCCGCGAGACCGGCGCCGGGGCCGCGGCTTTCGGCGACCGCGATCGCGCGGTTGATCAGGACCACGGGCGAGCCGGTGACCGCCGCCAGGAGGTCGTAGATCTGCGCGATCGCCGCCCAGTCGGTGCGGCCGGTCAGCCGGCGCGCGGCATGAGCCGACTGCACCGCCGCCTCCAGCTGATAGCGGCCGACCACGCCCGTGCGGCTCGCACGCCGCAGCAGCGCCTCGGCCTCCTCGATCAGCCCCCGGTCCCAGGCGGCCGGGTCCTGCTCGCCCAGCGGCACATAGTCGCCCTCGGCATTGCGCCTGGCATGCCGCCTGGCCTCGGCATGGAGCATCAGCGCCAGCAGGCCCTGCGCCTCCGGCTGCTCCGGCAGCAGCGCCACCACCAGGCGGCCGAGCCAGATCCCCTCCGCCGCCAGGTTGCGCCGGCGCGCCTCGGTGCCGGCCGGATCGGACCAGCCGGCGGCGAAGGCGGCGTAGACCGCCTCGAGCACGGCCTCGAGCCGCTCGTCGAGCTCCTCCCGCTCCGGCACCCGGAGCGGAATCCGGGCCTCGCGGATCTTGATCTTCGCCCGCACCAGCCGCTGGCCCATGGTCGCCGGTGAGACCAGGAAGGCCGACGCGATCGTCCCGGCATCGAAGCCGAGCACGGTCTGCAGGATCAGGGGCGCCCGGATGCCTTCCGCGATCGCCGGGTGGGCGCAGGCGAACATCAGCGCCAGGCGATCGTCCTGGATCTCCGTCTCGCTCGCGGCCGCCGCCGCCAGCTCCTCGGCCAGCAGCCGCAGATGGCCGCTCGCCTCCTGGCCGGTCCGCCGCCTGCGGGCGGCATCGATCTGCCGCCGCCGCGCGACCGCCAGCAGCCACGCCTCCGGCCGCTCGGGCACGGCCTTCGCCGGCCAGTCCACCAGGGCCGCCGCGAAGGCCTCGGACAACGCGTCCTCGGCCCCCGCGACATCGCCCGTGCGCGCCGCGAGATAGGCGACCAGCCGGCCGTAACTCTGCCGCGCGACCGCCTCGGCAGCCGCCCGCGCCGGCTGGTCCCCCTCCCGCGTCATCGCTCTTCTTCCGGCGAAAAAACTACATCGGCCAGATCGGCCGGACCTCGATCGCGCCGTGCGCGGCACCCGGGCAGCGCGCCGCCCAGGACAGCGCGGCGTCGAGATCGGGCACCTCGATCAGATAGTAGCCGCCGAGCTGCTCCTTGGTCTCGGCATAGGGCCCATCCAGCACCTGGGTCTTGCCGCCGCTCACCCGGACCGTGCTCGCCGAGCTGCTCGGCCGCAGCCGCTCGCCGCCTCTGATCACGCCCGCCTCCTGCATCGCCCCGGTATAGGCGCCATAAGCAGCATGCATCTGCTCACCCGCCTCCTTGCTGGCCCCCTGCATCGCCGCCTCGTTGCCGTAGATCATCAAAATGTACTGCATGGTCTTTTTCCCACGTTCACGACCGGAGCCCCATGCCCCGCCACCCCGATGACGCCCGACCCCACCCGATTTCGACATTGGGCCGACAAAGAACCTTCGCCGACCTCCGTCACCAGCCCGGCCATGGCGACATCCGCGGTTCTGCCTATATACCTTCACGCGAATTCTTACTGGAGGCCAGAGGGTGTCGCTCCTCGAACTAACACCGAACGATATCATGCAGTTGGGCGACGACGACCTGGCCGATCTTCTTGGTCGGTTGGTTGAGGCCGAGGCGCTGGGCAACGGCATCCCGCTGAGCGCCATAACGTATGGTGGACATGGCAACGCCGCCGACGATGGCGTCGACGCTCGGATCAGTTGGTCCGGAGCGCCCGACCATACAGACTTCTTTCCGAGGCGCACGACCGTATTCCAATCGAAAGCGGAGTCGATGTCAGCGGCGCCGATTGTGCGCGAGATGGCTCCTGGCGGACAGCCTCGCCCACTATTCCAGGAGCTGGCGAGCGAGGACGGCGCCTACGTGATGTTTTGTGGAAAGGACGATTGCAACTACCGGATGCTGCGGGATCGGAAAGCCGCAATGCGGTCGGCCGTTTCCACGGTGCAACAGGGGGAGCGCCTCGCTCTCGATTTCTACGACGCCAGCCGGATCGCTCGTTGGGCCAACAAGTATGCGGGCGTAGTCGCATGGCTGCGCGATAGGCTGGGCCGGCCGCTTCAAGGGTGGCGACCGTACGAGCCGTGGTCGCGTCCCGACGCAGACGAACAGCTGCCCTATCTCGCCGACGATACCCCGCGTGCCGCCTTCACCTTTACCGAAGATGCGCCTCAAGTGAAGGTCTTGAACGCGCTGGAACACGTTCGATCGGAACTGGCGACGCCTCGGCGGTCGGTTCGGATCGTCGGCCTGTCCGGCACAGGCAAAACACGATTCGCGGAGGCTCTCTTCGACAACGACGTGGGAACGGCAGCCCTATCAACGTCACGCGTCATCTATGGGGATATCGCATCCGTGGGAGTGAGCCCGACGAGTGTCGCGGAGCAGTTGATAGCGGCCGGCCGACCCGCGATCATGATCGCCGACAACTGCCCCGCGGCGGCTCATCGTGAGGTCACTAAGATCATTGCTCGGCCAAACAGCCAGGTCAGCTTTCTATCTATCGACTACGATGTTGGCGAAGACCAACCTGAATTTACTCTCGTCGTACTGCTGAGCGAGGATAGCCACGACCTCATCGGGGCTCTGCTCGCTCAACGTGCGCCCAACCTCCCCCCGACGGACAGAGATCGCATTACAGAGTTCTCGGGAGGAAACAGCCGTGTAGCGCTCGTCCTGCTTCAGTCTGCTCGGGAAGGAGGGAGCCTTGCGAACCTGACAGATCGTGAGCTCGTGCGGCGACTGTTCCAGGAGGATCGGTCACCCGCCAGTGATACGTTGATGCGCTGCGCTGAGGTAGCTTCTCTCGTGATCTCATATTCGGTCGAACCACCCGAGGAAGGTCCAGACCCGGAGCACTATCATCTGGCAAGCCTCGCAGGTGTGTCAGCCGGCGAGATGTTCAGAGCTACCCGCGAATTCATCGACCGCGGCGTGGGACAGCAGCGGGGCGGTTGGCGTGCGGTGCTTCCCCATGCCCTCGCAGCCCGGCTCGCAAGACAGGCGCTTGAACGTATTCCTCGCGCGGAGCTCTACCGCGCCTTTTCCGAGCAGGCCTCACAGCGACTGGCGCTCTCTTTCGCAAGGCGGCTCGGTCAGGTCGACGACCACCCAGAGGCTCAGGCAATCGCCAGCATGTTCCTCACCGAAGGCGGGCCTGTTGGCGTGGTTTCTGCCAATAACAAATGGGGGCTGGAGATGCTGCTGGCACTGGCTCCCGCGGCGCAGGAGGTGGCGCTGGACACGGTCGCTCGAAGTCTAGATGCCGATAAAAGTGGCCGTCTCGTTGAGGACAAGAGCATTACGCGCTACTGGCTCGCTAAGCTTCTCATGCACTTGGCGCACCAACCTCACCTGTTCAATCGAGCAGCGTTGCTGCTCGCTCGCGTCGTCAAGGACGAGGATAGGGATAATAACCAGTACAACGTGCGACACCTGTTCGAGCAACTGTTCTGGATAGTCATGTCTGGTACGCTAGCAGAACCAGACCATCGCATCGACTTTGTTGAAGATCTGCTGATACATGAAGACGGAGAGATGAGAGCGCTCGGGATTGATGCGCTTGGTGCGCCGCTGAAAGGGACCAATTTCTCTTCGAACACGGACCTCACCAAATTCGGCGGACGAGCGCGAACCTGGGGTTGGCGTCTCCAAACGGACGGCCAGATAGAGCAGCAATTTGCCGGGGCCGCGCGGCGCTTGACAGAAATCGCAGTGTCGCCCGATCCACTCGCGGAGCGAGCGAGGTTAGCTCTGGAGCACCACATCCGCGAATTTAGCGAGGAGCGGTTCGTTCATCTTCTTGAAAAGATTGCTTATACCCTGCGAGCACAGAGTTTCTGGGCGGCCGGCTGGCGCGAAATCTGCCTGACATTGCATTTCGATGGCCGGGGGATGGACCGGACGACGCGCGACCGAGTCTCCTTGTTGGAGAGGATGCTCGCCCCGAGGACGCTGGACGAGCGCTTTGAAATCTTCGTGCTTTGTCCTCACTGGGACTTGTATACACCGTATCCAAAAGACGAAAATGATCATCTCCTTGAGGCTGAACCCGAAATCGATGCCATGTGTCGAGAGCTGAGAGATTTGCCCGAGGAGCTATTGGAGTACGTCAGGCGGACAACGCCTTCTGGACAAGGCCAAGCCTCCTTGTTTGGCGAGTCCCTCGTTGCGTCGGGGCTCGATCCCGACGCTCTTTACTCGATCGGAATTGAAGCGTGGGACACGTGCTCTTCGCAAACACGCTACTTCGGCTTCTTTTCCGGCGTCTTGAAGGCATTGGCCGTGCGGGACGCAGAGAAGGCCGAAGAGATGCTCGATCGGGTTGCCGGGCATCCGAGTTTGGGACGAGAACTCGTCTCTCTGTCGCGCGCTGTCGTACCACCGAGCCCCCGCTCCTTAGGCCGTATCCTCTCCGGATTAAGGGCTGGTCGAGTAGATCCCCGGTCCCTTTCGTGGCTGGCGGGTGACGGGTTAGCTCAGCTGGATGGGCTCGTGGCCATCCTCGAAGAGCTGATGGAACATGGCCGTGAGGGAGAGACGGCCGTTGCCCAAATCCTGATCGGCCTACTACACCACGATAAGACTGGTATCGATAGGCTGAGACCGGAGCTGCGCGGGATAGCCAGGCGCGTCGTCGGGAGCGAGCATCTCTTTTCCAACCCTGATATCATGCGAACATACGTGGCGAAGCAGCTGGTCAAGGCCGTGCTCAACCACGAGAATGATCCTCTGCTCGCTTCGGCTGTGGTAGCGAGCATTCGCGCGGCGATCGGGGAGGGCGTCCTGGGAGACGATTCCATCAAAGACGTTTTGCGTCTCATAGCGGATCGTTTTCCTGATGTCTTCTTGACCGATGTCGTCCTCTACTCTGGATCAAAAGATATCTGGTGGTATTTCTTTGTGGGGAACGACGACAATGATGTGCGACGCTCGGTACACCCCATCGATCGCATAGACCCCGCCTACCTGATCCGCTGGGCGAGGAAAGACCCAGAGACTTGGGCGGACCGGGTCGCGCAAATGCTCACGTACGCGATGAATTAGGAGAACGAACCGGGGGAAGGGCTGGTTTGGACGCCTGTGGCTCTCGACCTGATCGGGATTGAGAGCACCGCGGCCCAAGTGCTGCACGAGTTCGAAAGGCGCTTTTACACCGGAGGCTGGATCGGGTCCGAGGCGCAACGGTACCTACGGCGGCAACCGCTATGCGAGGCACTTCGGAGTAACCCGAATCCAAGCGTGAGAAGGTGGGCTAGGGAGGCCTTAGATCGGATGGCGCAGAACGTCCAAAGAGCCGAGCAACGAGAGCGTCGCGAGAACCAGTCGTTTGAATAGAGGTCAGCAGGCGTCAGTCATCTCGGTTCAGAAACGGTTAAGCTTGACGGTGCTTGGCTCGCCGGGTCGGCGCGGGGAGACCGCATTGCAGCCGGGCGTGGCGCACTGCAGGTGGGAAAAACATGCGGGTGCTGGTGGTCGAGGATGATCGGGATCTCGCCAGGCAGCTGAAGGAGTGCCTGGCCGAGGCGGGCTATGCGGTCGATGTCGCGGCCGATGGCGAGGAGGGCCACTATCTCGGGGCTGAGCGAGCCCTATGATGCGGTCGTGCTCGACCTCGGGCTGCCGGTGGTCGATGGCATCACCGTGCTCGAGCGCTGGCGCCAGGCGGGCCACCGCATGCCGGTCCTGATCCTGACCGCGCGCGATCGCTGGAGCGAGAAGGTTGCCGGCTTCGATGCCGGCGCCGACGACTATGTGGCCAAACCCTTCCACATGGCCGAGGTTTTGGCGCGACTGCGAGCCCTGGTGCGGCGCGCGGCGGGGCACGCCTCGGCCGAGCTCGCCTGCGGCCCGGTCCTGCTCGACACGCGCAGCGCCAAGGTCACGGTCGAGGGCCGGCCGGTCAAGCTCACCGCGCAGGAGTACCGCCTGCTCGCCTACCTGATGCATCACCAGGACAAGGTGGTCTCGCGCACCGAGCTGACCGAGCACCTCTACGATCAGGACTTCGATCGCGATTCCAACATCATCGAGGTGTTCATAGGCCGGCTGCGCAAGAAGCTCGGGGCCGACGTGATCCAGACCGTGCGCGGCCTCGGCTATCGCGTCCAGGCGCCGGGTTGAGCCGGGCGACGGCCTGAGCCCGGAAACAATGCGCCGCAGCTCGCTCGCCTTTCACCTGATCGCGAGCGCTGCCGTCTGGTGTGCGCTGGTGCTGAGCGCCGCCGGTTTTCTCCTGTCCGCGCTGGTCGGCGACACCGTCGAGAGCACGTTCGATGCCAGGCTCGCCGTCCTCCTCGAGGGCCTGGTCGCCGGCAGCGATCTCGGGCCGGACGGCAAGCTCGAGCTCCGCCTGCAGCTCGGCGAGCCGCGCTTCACCCAGCCGCTGTCCGGCTGGTACTGGCAGATCGGCGAGCCTGAGCATCCGCTCGAGCGCTCGAGCTCGCTCTGGGACCAGACCCTGCCGCTGCCGCCAGCCGCCGGCGGCCAGCCCTCGACCGGCCCCTCGACGGGCCCCCCGACGGGTCCATCGACGGGCCCATCGACGTCCATGGACGGGCCGCTGGACGGGCGACGTCACGGGCCCCGAGGGCCAGCCGCTCCGCCTTCTGGTGCGGGCGATCACGCTGCCCGATGCCGAGGCGCCGCTGCTGTACGCGGTCGCCGGCGACCGGGCCGAGATCAGCGCCCAGAAGCGGCGCTTCGACCGCCTGCTGTCGGTGGCGCTGGGCGGCCTGTTCCTCGGCCTCCTGGGCGCGCTTCTGCTCCAGGTCCGGATCGCGTTGCTGCCGCTCCGGCGGATCGAGGCGGGCCTCGCCGCGATCCGCGCCGGCAGCGCCCGCCGGCTCAGGGGCCGGCTGCCGGCCGAGCTGCAGGCGCTGGCGCTCGAGCTGAACGCGCTCCTCGATCACAACGAGGCGCTGATCGAGCGCGCCCGCACCCACGTCGGCAATCTCGCCCACGGCCTCAAGACGCCGCTCGCGGTCCTGCACAACGAGGCCGAGCGCAGCGAGAGCGCGCTGGCGACGCTGGTCGGCCGCCAGGTGGCGCAGATGCGCCGCCTCGTCGACCACCACCTGGCGCGCGCCCGCGCCATGGCGACCGGCGGGGTCCTGGGCGCCCGCACGGACGTCCTGCCGGTGCTCGGCGACCTCGCCCGCACCCTCGAGCGCATCCATGCCGGAAAGGCGCTCGCGATCGAGGTCGACTGCCCGCCCGGCCTCGCCTTTCGCGGCGCCCGCCAGGATCTCGAGGAGATGCTCGGCAACCTGCTCGACAACGCCTGCAAATGGGCCGCGCACCGCGTCCGGGTCGAGGCGGAGCGCCAGGCCCGCCGCCTTCGGCTGACCATCGACGACGACGGCCCCGGCCTGCCCGCGGAGCGCCGCGCCGAGGTCCTCGAGCGTGGCCGCCGGCTCGACGAGCAGGTCCCGGGCTCCGGCCTCGGGCTCGCGATCGTCGCCGACATCGCCCTCCTCTACGGCGGCCGGATCGCCCTCGATGCAGCACCCGCGGGCGGCCTGCGCGTCGACCTCGACCTGCCCCTCGCGTCCGAGGCCTGAGAGCCTGTGAAAGAATGCCCGAAACGCTGCGGCTGCCTCCTAAAACGCCAATGATTTCAATGGGCATTCTTCGCGGGCTCGATTGATTCACAAACTCTGAGACCAGGCGCCGAAAATTCCGGCTTGCGCGCTTGGTCTGCCCGCCTGGTTGGCGGGCGGCAGGCGCGCTCCGCGCAGGCGAAATGCCTTTGCGCGACCGGTATAGAGCCTTTGCGCGACCGGTATGATGCTGAACCGCGGCTGAACGACCGGTTCAGGTCGAGTACAACACGAAAAGCGCAGGGTTTCCGCGCATGGCGCCGCCAAACCCGGGCGGCCCCTCGCGGAGGACCCGATCATGTCGAGGCTGCCCCGTCTCGCCCTCGCCGCGCTGACAGCGCTTTGGCTGGCCGGCTGCGCCAGCAGCAACTACGGCCAGAAGCAGACCGTCGGCGCCCTCGCCGGCGCCGGTGCCGGCGGCCTGCTCGGCGCCCAGGTCGGCCACGGCAAGGGCCAGCTCGCGGCGACCGCAGCCGGCACCCTGCTCGGCGCCTTCCTCGGCAGCGAGGTCGGCAAGTCGCTCGACCGCGCCGACCAGCTGTACGCCAGCCGCGCCAGCTACCAGGCCCTCGAATACGCGCCGTCCGGCACCGAGACCACCTGGCAGAACCCGGACAGCGGCCACTCCGGCAGCGTCACGCCGACCCGCACCTACGAGAGCACGACCGGCCAATATTGCCGCGAGTTCCAGCAGCAGGCGGCGATCGGCGGTCAGGTCCAGGACGTCTACGGCACCGCCTGCCGCCAGCCCGACGGCCAGTGGCAGCTGGTCAACTGAGCCCCGAACTCATCCCGTTCATCTGAACTCCAACGCTACTTTTAAGAGAAAAAATACATAGACATTCTATCCTGACGTGTCAAGCAGATTCGATCTCACGCGGGGTTGAGGTCCTCGCGCGTCTGCGCCCCGAGCCCGGCGGCAAGACCGAGCAGCGCTTCGACCGCCTGATCGATCGCGCCCGGATCGGGACCCCGGAACACGATCGTCGTCCCCGGCCCTTCCGGCCGCCAGAACGGATAGCTGCCGATCTCGAGTTCGGAAAAACGCGCCTGGATGTCGCCGAGCCCGGCATGGGCGACGTCGCCCTCGGGCGCGAACACGGTGATCGCGCGCGAGCGCATCTTCGTCCCGCCCTTGAGCCCCGGCAGCAGGCCATCGAGCATCGCCTGCATGATCTTCGGCACGCCTGGCAGCACGTGCACGTTCTCGACCCGAAAGCCCGGCGCCACGCTCACCGGGTTGTCGATCAGCTCCGCCCCCTCCGGCATGTCGGCCATCTTCATGCGCGCGGGATTGACCCGCTCGGGCGGATAATAGGCGAGCAGCCGCCGCTCGGCCTCGGGATGGCGCCCATACCGCAACCCGAACGCCTTCGCGACCGAGGCCGCGGTGATGTCATCATGCGTCGGCCCGATTCCCCCGGTCGTAAAAACATAAGAAAACCGCGCCCGACAGGCATTGACCGCCTCGACGATCGCCGCCTCGTCGTCGGCCACCACCCGCACCTCCCGCATCCGCACCCCGATTTCCCCCAGTTTCAGCGCGATGTAGGGCAGATTGGCATCGACCGTCCGCCCCGAGAGGATCTCGTTGCCGATGATGACCAGACACGCCGTCACCGGTTGTTCCGAACTGTTCATCGACGCTTCTCCTGCCGGGCGGGTCAGGCGAGCTTAGCGTCTGTCTCAGGATACGCCAGCGGTCGATCGCATCGGCTGCAGCCGACCCCAAAGCCGCCGGTGTCGGCCCGAATCATTTCCCGACACTTTCGGCGGCCTGCCGGGGTGCAATCCGCGTTAGCAGGCACACTCCGCAGAGGCTCCAGGACCTCAGGCGATTGCGCTTGACGATCCTTTCTGGTGGCAGCGGCGCTCGCCGTCCTGTTCTTCGGGACCGAGCGCATCGTTCTCGCCGCGGTCTTTGGCGCGCTCGCTGGCGCGCCGAGGTCCTCGTGCCTTACGACATCAGGCTGCCGTCGCCGGCAACGCAATTCGGCCGCTTGATCGCGACTATGGTCGCCTGCTGCGTGTTCCTGCTCACGATCGTCGTCCATGCCTCATGCGAGGCCGCGCGCGCGAGCAATACCGCCCCAGATTGGCGCTCGACATGCGCGCTGCCGCGACCGACCTGCGTGATCCGCAGGCGCGCGGGTGCCGATCCGGATCGGCATTGGCAGCGGCCCGGTCGTGGCGAGCGTGGTCGGCACGCGCAAATTTTTGGACGACGTCTGGGGCGATGCGGTGACCGTGGCCTCGCGCATGGAATTGACCCGCGCGGCGGCAGCCGCCGGGGCGCGTCGGGGATCCCGTTGTGTAGTTTGCCGGACGGGCTCATAAGAGAAGGCAACCTCACGTAGAGCGGGCTCGCACGGCGCTCGTGAGGAACGCTAGCTGTTCGATTTGGACCGCAAAGCCTCCACCAGGGAGGGTCTCGAGGCGGCGACGGTCCTGCCCAAGGGAGCGACCGATGCGGACGAGGTGCCGAGTTGCAGCTCGGCTGTGCGCCGGCGTCGTCACCTGCCCGTCCCTGATATCGGCGGCGCATGCGGGCGCCTTCGCCATCAGGGACCAGAGCGCCTATGGCGAGGGCGCCGCCTTCGCCGGCATCGCGGCTGGCGGCAGCCTCTCCTCGATGTTCTGGAATCCGGCCAGCCTCTCGGATGTCAAAGGCTTCGACATCGAAGCGGTCGGCACGGGTTTCATCGGAACGGTCGACGTCGACCTGGACCCCGATACGGGGTCGGGCTTTTCCGGCTCGAACGAGGGCAACATCACGCGGGACGCGCTCATCCCGTCGGGCTACCTCGCCTACCGGGTCAACGACCGGGTCATCTTCGGCACCGGGATCAACAGCCCGTTCGGTCTGGTCACGAAATACGACAGCGATTCGATCCTCTACCAGACCGGCGTCGCTGGCACATCGAAGGTCTTCTCGCTCAACGTGAACCCGGCCATCGCCGTCGACGTGACCGACTGGCTGGCGGTCGCGGTCGGCCTGCAGGTCCAATACCTCGATGCCCGGCTCACCCGACAGTCGCTTGGGCCGCTCGGCATCTCCACGCTCAAAGGCGACGATACCGGCGTCGGTTTCACGGCCGGCGTCAAGGTCGTGCCCCTGCCGGGCACCGAGATCGGCCTCGGCTACCGCTCCGCCATCGACTATGACCTCGACGGCACGCTGCAGACCCAGAATGCCGGCACCTTCGACGTCAAGACCCACGGCGTCGACCTGCCGGACATCGTCACCCTCGGCATTCGCCAGCGGATCACCGATCGCCTGCGCGTCATGGCCGGCGCGGAGTGGGAGAACTGGAGCCGAATTCGACACCGTGGCGGTCGAGGGCGGGCCGGCGCCGGTCGATCTGCCCTTCAAATACGAGGACAGCTGGTTCCTGTCGGTTGGCGGCGAGTACGACCTGACGCCGCAGATCGCGCTGCGCACGGGCGTGGGCTACGAGCACTCGCCGATCGGCGATGACGAGCGCAGCTACCGCCTGCCCACCAACAACGGCCTGCGGCTGTCCGTGGGCGGGAGCTACCGCTACAACGACCGCTTCGGTCTCGATCTGGGCTACAGCTTCGTCACCGCCCAGGACATGCAGATCCGCGCCGCCGACGATGGCGGCCCCGCCGCCAACGGCCCCTTCTCCGGCCATGCCGACGACCACGTCCACTATATTTCCCTCGCCCTCAAGGCAAAGCTGTGACGCGGGGAACCTTTTCGAGAGCGGTAGACGGCGCGTTGCACCCCTGAGCACGCTCGCCGTAATCCGCCGACACGGCCGAGAACCCCCGAGGGAGCGCGAGCAAAGCGCCGCTCAGGCGGCCGCCGTCGTAAGCCGCTGACGTCCGAACCGCTGCCGGTACTCGGTCGGCGAGAGCCCGGTGTGGCGCCGGAACAGGCTGCGGAAGAACATCACATCGTCATAGCCGACCGCGGCGCTGACCTCCTGGACCGTGCCCCGGCCGTTCTCCAACAGCCGCCTCGCGCTCGCGATCCGCAGGCTCTGCAGATAGGCGAGCGGCGTCCGGCCGGTCGCCTCCTTGAACCGGCGGATGAAGTTGCGGGGGCTCATCCCGATCCGGCCCGCCAGCGCCTCCAGCCTGACCTCGCGATCGTAGTGCTCGTGCAGCCACTCCTGGGCCCTAAGGATCGCCTCGTCCTGATGCTGCTCCCGCCCCACGTCCAGATGCGCGAATGCGACCTGCCAGATCCGCGGCATCTCGATCAGCATCGCCTTGGCGCACTCGGCCGCGACCTCGCGGCCGCAGAGCTTCTCGACCAGGTACAGGCTGAGGTCGGAGGCTGCGTTGACGCCGCCGCCGCAGTAGACGCCGGCCGCATCGGTCACCAGATACTCAGGCCGCCACTCGACCTTGGGAAACCTTTGCCGGAACTGGTCTGCGAGCGCCCAGTGGGTCGTCGCCCGGCGGCCATCGAGCAGCCCCGCCGCCGCCAGCAGGGCCACGCCCGAGCACACGCCCGCGATCTCGGCGCCCCGCGCCGCCTGCCGCTGCAGCCAGGGGATGACCTTGGCGTTGCGCGCCACCGCCGCGTCGACGTCGAAGCCGCTCGCGACCACCGTCTCGAGGTCCAACCCCGCCGCCGGCACCCAGACGAGGTCCGGGCGAAGCTCGGACAGCGCAGAGCTCCCGCTGACACCGACCAGGGCGTCGGGGCGCGCGATCCCGCCATCCGCCGAGGCCACGCTCACGCGAAAACGCGCGCAAGGCGCCTCGCCGGCGAACACGTTCCATAAGACGCCCGCGCTGCGGAACACCTCCATCGGCCCGATCGCGGTCGACAGAAAACCGCCGTCCAAGAGCAGCACGGTCACGTCGATCATTTTTTTTCCGACTTTCAAGAGTCCCGCCACACTGTCCCCGCGCGCTCGCGGGCGCAAGCGGTCTGGCGTGTCCGCCCCCGCAGAATGTCATTTATGCCATCTTCAGCGAAGAAAGGCCCCGGCCTACCTTCCCGCCATCTTCATTGAACGAGAGGAAACGGCGATGTTGAGGAAATTCGTGATCGAGCGCGAGGTGCCCGGGATCGGGGGCCAGGACCGCGCCGGCATGGGCCAGGCGGCCAAGGTCTCCAACGGCGCGCTCGCGCGCATCGACGGCATCCAGTGGCAGCACTCCTACGTGACCGCGGACAAGACCTTCTGCATCTACCTCGCCGAGAGCGAGGAGCAGATCCGCGAGCACGCCCGCCTGTCCGGTTTTCCGGCCAACAAGATCACCGAGGTCACGGAAATCATCGACCCGACGACCGAGCGCCAGTGCACATCGCTGGCGCGCCTGGCCGCGGCGGGCTGACGAGGCGGCGGGGGCGCGGGACTGCCACGCAGACCGAGCCCCCGCCGCGGTTCCTCGTGAGTACTCCCGGGCAACTTCGAAAGGAGCTTTCCGCCGGCTGCCGCTCGCGCTAAGGTTTTGGCCACGACCTTAGGAATTGACGCGCCAGCGAAGTGCGCAGCCCTTGAACGATCGGTCCCAACCCGCCGCGCCGCCAGGACTCGAAGAAGCACCGGCGTCGTTTACGTCGGCCGCGCCGCCGGAGCCGCCCGTCTTGCGGGTCGAGGAGCATGCGGAGGCAGCTTGAGCAACTCGCGGCCCGAGCCGGCACGTCGAAAGCCCCTGAAGCGACTCGCGCCCGGCCCGAGCTAGCGGGAGAAAGGTGTCAGAGTGGGAGAAAAGGTGTCAGGGGAGAGAAAAGGTGTCAGGAACCTTTTCGGCGTCGGGTGTCGAGGAATGCGACACTTCTGACGCATGGAGGCAACGGGCTTCTTGGATCAATCCGGGATCAATCGGCAGCGGTGGCGGGCGGTGCCGACCAACCCGAAGCTGCGCGAAACCCGAGGCAATTTGGGCGTTTTCGGCAGAATAATACTTGATAAATCTGCTATACACTGTCCTTATCTTCGGTTGATGCCGACGACGACTTCCGGCGCATGCTACGGAATCGTCCACATTCAAGATCAAGATGCGCCACTTTTGCGACATAGTGGCGCATCATGAAGTATAAAGTGTGCCACCCTCATCGGATCAATCGGTACATCTCGTCAACATGGACTTTGAACGGTCACAAGACGTCTTATGATCATGGCACGCCTAGCGGCATTGTGCAATCAAAGGCGAGGGACGGATTGAGATGGAACAGG
This sequence comes from uncultured Alphaproteobacteria bacterium, assembly GCA_963757395.1. Lineage (GTDB taxonomy): Bacteria > Pseudomonadota > Alphaproteobacteria > Geminicoccales > Geminicoccaceae > DATAOG01. Next base: position 122,989 of record CAVWRK010000006.1, on the reverse strand, counting down.
CCGCGAGCGGGAACCCATGCAATACTCGTGAGCTCGGGTCGAGGTCGGGAAAAGGCGGCGATTTATACATCGACTGATCGTGATTGATCCGATTGAGCCTCCTGATGGAGGCGATGGAGGCCGGGAAGGCGGTTGACGACGGGCCTTGGATGGTCGACAGAAGCGCCCGTTCCTCAGTTCGGGAAAACCGGGAAAAAGATGCGCTGGCCCGAGCCTTTGATCCAAGGCCGTCTGGTGCGGCGCTACAAGCGGTTTCTCGCCGATGTGGCGCTCGAGGACGGCCGCGAGGTCACGGTGCATTGCCCGAATCCCGGGCGGATGCTGGGGTTGGATGCGCCGGGGGCGCCGGTCTGGCTGTCGCGCTCGGCCCGCGTCTCGAGGAAACTGCCGCTGACGCTCGAGCTGGTCGAGGTCGCGGGCGGGCTGGTCGGGATCAACACCATGCATCCCAACCGGCTGGTCGAGGAGGCGCTGCGGGCCGGGCTGGTGCCGGAACTTGGCGGGTATGGGGAAATCCGGCGCGAGGTCGCCTATGATCGGGGCTGCCGGATCGATTTCCTGCTACGGGGAGAAGGGCGGCCGGATTGCTTTGTCGAGGTCAAGAACGTACATCTGAAGCGCACGCGGGGCGCGGAGTTCCCGGACACCGCGACCGCGCGCGGGGTGAAACATCTGGGCGCGCTCGCTCGCAGCGCGGCGGCCGGGGCGCGGGCGGTCATGCTGTACGTCGTGCAGCGGACCGACTGCGCGGACTTCCGGCTGGCCGCGGACCTCGATCCGCGCTACGCCGAGGCTGCCGGTGCGGCTCGGGCGGCGGGGGTCGAGACCTTGTGCCGGGCGTGCCGGATCAGCGTCGACGAGATCCGTCTGGCCGGCGCGCTGCCGTTCGTCCTCTGAAGCTTTGGTCGCCTTCGCCATGATGCAGGATCAGGTCCACACCGCCAAGCGCCCCGCCAGCGAGGCTCAGGTGCCGCTGCACGACCCGGCCGACTTCGCCGGCATGCACCGGGCCGGGCAGCTCGCCGCCGCCGTGCTCGACATGATCGACGGCCAGGTCCGACCGGGCGTGACCACCGGCGAGCTCGATGGCTTGTGCGAGGCGTTCATCCGGGATCACGGCGCGCTGGCGGCGCCGCTCAACTACCGCGGCTACCCGAGATCGACCTGCATTTCGATCAATCAGGAGGTCTGCCACGGCATTCCGAGCGAGCGCCGGGTGCTGCGCGACGGCGACATCCTCAACATCGACGTCACGGTGATCCTCGACGGCTGGCACGGCGACACCAGCCGGATGTTCTTCGCCGGCGAGCCCAAGATCAAGGCGCGCCGCCTCTGCCAGGTGACCTACGAGGCCATGTGGCGAGGCATCCATGCCGCCCAGCCGGGCGCGCCGCTGAGCGCCATCGGCCTCGCCATCCAGACCTACGCCGAGAAATTTCGCTATTCCGTCGTGCAGGACTACTGCGGCCACGGTATCGGCCGCGTCTTCCACGACGCCCCGAGCGTTCTCCACTACTCGACGTCGCGGGACAAGAAGGCGAAGAAGGAACGGCAGAAGCCAGCGGGTCCGATGGCGCCGCAGCGCGAGCTGATCTTGCGGCCGGGCATGATCTTCACGATCGAGCCGATGATCAACGCCGGCAACTGGGATGCCGGCGGCTGGAAGGTCAAGCTCAGCACCGAGGATGGCTGGACCGTGATCACCCGCGACGGCGAGCTGTCGGCCCAGTTCGAGCACACCGTCGGGGTCACCGAGGATGGCTGCGAGGTGTTCACCCTGTCGCCGGCGGGGCTGCATCACCCCGCGTGGTAGGCTATCTCAACTCAAAGTAGTTTGTTTATGGATTTTTATAAACTATCCGGCTATGACTCGCGGCCATGCCAGTGCCGCGAACCGATCCGGACGGGACCGCCGTTGGCGAGGCGCTGAGCCGCGTCGGCCTTGAGCTGCGCGAGGATTCGGTCTCGACGGGCACGACCGAATTCGCGGTTGCCGGCAATACCTACCCCCACAAGGAGCTGCTGCGGCGCGCCGGCGGCCGCTGGAGCGCGCGCCGCCAGGCCTGGGTGTTTGGCGCGCTCGAGCCGCTCGAGCGGCTGGCCGCGATTCTGCCCGCGAACGGCCAGGCCGCGGCCCGCGGTCTCGCCGACGCCCCGACGCCCTTCGAGGCGGAGGCGGCCTCCTTCGCCCGCCTGCGCAAGCAGGCGCAGAACGCCGGCCACCGCAACCGCCTGCGCGAGCGCTTCCTCGAGGCCGGCCCCGAGGCCCTGCCCGACTACGAGCTGCTCGAGCTGCTGCTGTTCTTCAGCATCGACATCAAGGATACCAAGCCGCTCGCCAAGGACCTGCTGGCGCGCTTCGGCAGCCTCGGCGCGGCCCTCAAGGCCGAGCCTCATCAGCTCGCCGAGTTCCACGACCTGCGCAAGGACGATCCCGAGATCGATGCCTATCTCGCGTATCGGCTGTCGGACGACCACCAGCGCGACCGGGACGCTCCGCCCGAGCAGCTCTCCGACGCCGGCCGGCGCTGGCGCGCCCTCGAGCGGGACAAGGATGGCGCCTGGGAGATCGTCCGGCTCTGGCGGCGGCGCGAGACCCAGATCCTGTTGCGCGCGATCGGCGAGCTTTTGCAGCGTGTGCTGCGCGAGCAGATCCAGGGCCGGCCGGTGATCGGCTCCTGGACGGCGCTGCTCGACTACCTCCAGGTCGCGCTGACCCACGAGCCGATCGAGCAGTTCCGGGTGCTGTTCCTCGACCGCAAGAACATCCTGATCCGGGACGAGGTCCAGCAGCGCGGCACGGTCGACCACACACCGCTCTACCCGCGCGAGATCACGCGCCGCGCGCTCGAGCTCCAGGCCTCGGCGATCATCATGGTCCACAACCATCCGAGCGGCGACCCGACGCCGTCGCGCGCCGACATCGAGATGACCAAGCAGGTGGTCCAGGCGCTCAGCCCCGTCGGGATCAGCGTCCACGACCACGTGATCGTCGGCAAGAACCGCCACACCAGCTTCAAGAGCCAGCGGCTCATGTGACGGCTTCGTTGCTCTGGATGATGTGCACATGCTATCTTGTGCACGAGTGAAACCGGGGTGCTGGTCATGGCCGAGGCTTTTCTATCCGTGCGCGTGCCGGTCGAGATACGGAGCCGCGTGAAGCAGCTCGCTGCAAAGCGACAGACGAGCGTCCAGCAGCTCGTCCAGCAAGCGATCGAGAACTATCTGAGCGAGCATGACCGCGCCCCACCCGACCTCGGCAAGACCATCGCGATCCTCCGGCAGCATGCGCCGACGCTGAAGAAACGCGGGGTCGAGCACCTCTACGTGTTCGGATCGCTGGTCCGCGGCGAGGCGGGTCCGGACAGCGATATCGATCTGGCGATCGATGTCGCGCCAAATGCCGACTTCTCCCTGCTCGATCTCGTCCACGTCCAGCAGCAGGCCGAGAGTGTGCTGGGTTGGCCGACCGATCTGGTCGAGCGCAAGATGCTCAAGCAATTCGTGCGGTCCGAGGTCGAACGCGAAACCACGCAGGTCTTCTAAAGAAGTCGCGGGCGCGTGGTCCGACGCGAGGCGCAGCGGCTCGACGACATCCTTCAGGCGATCCAGGATCTTCGCCGCTTCACGTCCGGCATGGATGCCAGCGGCTTCATCGCTGACCGTCTCGCTCAGCAGGCCTCGGCGGCGGCTCTGACCAACATCGGTGAAGCCGTCAAGAACCTGCCGCAGGATCTCCGTGCCCGACATCCGGCGATCGCCTGGGCGGACTGGGCTCGCCTGCGCGATGTCCTGGTTCACCAATACTTCAGAATCGACCAGTGGCGGATCTGGCGGATCATCGAGCGTGATCTCCCGCCGTTGGAGACGGCCGCCGCGGCAGAATTGCGCCGCGCTCTCGGCGAGGGCTGAACGCGGCGCGGCCCGTCAGGGCTTGGGCGCGAAGGCCTGGAGGACGAGCTGGTCCGGGCGCGCGGTGTCGTAGTGCACCGGTAGCGCCAGCTCGCGCGCGGTCGGCTGGTAGTCGAAGCGCACGCTCCTGGTCTCGAAGGTCAGGTGGTCGATCTTGCCGGCCATGATCGGCCAGCCGGCAGCGGCGTAGACCGCGAACGGGATGCGCTCGCAGCCCCGGCCGCGCGGCGTGCCGCTCAGGTCCTCGAGCAAATCGAGCGCCTGCACCACCGGCGCGACGAACGGCTTCATCCAGCCGCTGACCAGCATCTCGGCGCAGATCTGATCGCCGTAGGTGATCACATGGTAGACGGTCGACTGGCCGGCGACCACCGGCCCCGGCCCCCAGGGCTCGACCCGATAGAGGCTGCTCACCGGCAGCGGCTCCGGCCCGATCGGCACCCGGCTGGCGACGCCGCCCGGGCCGCGGACATAGATCTGGCCCCGCTCAAGGTCGATCAGGCTCTCGCCCCGCGCCGTGCTGATCAGCGCCCGTTGGCGCTCATTGTCGACCACCATCCGGAACGGCTCGCCATGCTTGCGCGCCTCGATCAGGATCGCGGCCGCGGCCGAGAGCTGCGGCAGGATGCTCAAGACGGCGGCGGCGAGCAGCATCCGACGGACGGGCATGGGTCAGCCTCCTCGGTGGGTCGACCCAAGCCATAGCCCAAACTGATTGCCCGACCTTTAACCGCAGCCGGTAGCGGCCGCCCCGCGCTACAGACTCGCTTAACCTCGCCCGCCTAGCCTCGGAGCGGCCGCCCCGCGAACCACCGCTGGAATTTCATGAACCGCGAGCTCTGGGCCGAGGAACAGCGCCTTCGACATGCCCGGGACCGGGCCGCGGTGCTCGCTCTGGCGCTCTGGGGCGCGGGCGGCTACCTGCTCTATCTGGCCTGGCGCACCGCCGAGACTCTGCCCGACCGGTGGGGCGACATCGCGGTCACCGGGATCTACCTCGTCACCTTCTTCTATGTCTTCGCGTTCTGGCCGATCCTGGTCGCGGTCGAAAAGCTGTTCCGCCGGCCAGTCCCGGACCAGGGCGGCCCGCCCGATCATGGCCGCGACCGTGTCATCCACTACCACGGCGATGTGCCGGAGCGCTGGGGTCAGGAGGGCGACCAGGCGATCCACGCCGCCAGCTCCTCGATCGCCAGCTCGCGCGACGAGGCCGGCGGCGTCAACTCGTCCGACGCCGGCTGATAGTCGAACTCGATCCGGGTGGTGACGAAGCTCGGCCGGTCGATCTTGCCGGTCAAGAGTGGCCAGCCGGCGGCCGCGTAGGTCGTGAACGGGATCGCCGCGCAGGCGTCGCCGGCCGCGGCCGGGCTCGGGCGCTCGAGCATGGCGATCGCGCGCACCGCCGGATCGACGAACGGGCTCATCCAGCCGCTCAGCATCGCTTCAGCACAGACCCGGTCCTGATCGAACAGGACATAGTAGGTGCTGGCGTTGCCGGCGAGGATCGGTCCCGGCCCGAAGCGCTCGACCCGGTAGGGCGCGGGCTCGTCGTGGCCCGGGCGGAAGCGGGCATGCACCCGGCTGGTCGGGGCGCCCGGCCGCTCGAGATAGACCAGGCCGGCGGCGAGATCGACCAGGACCCGGACCTCGCCCGCAGTGATCAGCACGCGCTCCTGGGTCCGATCGACCACCAGCCGGAGCGCCTGGCCCGCCTTGTCGGCCTCGATCAGCACCGCCGCCCTCGCCGGCAGCGCTGCCAGGCCGAAGCAGGCGGCAACCGCCAGCAGCGCCACGCCGCGCGGCGGGATCATGCGCCCTTGGCCCCTTCGGCCGCACCGAACACCCGGGCGAAGATCCGATCGACGTGGCGGGTGTGGTGGCCGAGGTCGAACAGCGCGCCGAGCGCCGCCTCATCGATCCGCGCCGTGACCTCGGGGTCGGCGCGTAGCAGATCGAGCAGCGGCACCCCTTCCCGCCACGCCCGCATCGCGTGGCGCTGGACGATCGCGTAGGCCTCCTGACGGCCGAGCCCGGCTTCGGTCAGCGCGAGCAGGACGCCTTGCGAATGGATCAGGCCGCGACTGCTCTCCAGGTTCGCCCGCATTCGCAGCGGGTCGACCTCGAGACGGTCGACGATCCCGGTCAGGCGGTAGAGGGCGAAATCGAGGGCAATGGTCGCGTCGGGCGCGATCACCCGCTCGACCGAGGAATGCGCGATGTCGCGCTCGTGCCAGAGCGCGACGTTCTCGAGCGCCGGCACCAGGTAGCCACGCACCAGCCGCGCCAGGCCGCACAGGTTCTCGCTCATCCAGGGGTTGCGCTTGTGCGGCATCGCCGAGCTGCCCTTCTGGCCGCGGGCGAACGGCTCGGCGGCCTCGCCGACCTCGGTGCGCTGCAGATGGCGGATCTCGGTCGCGAGGCGCTCGATGCCGCAGGCCGTGAGTGCCAGCGCGGCGAAGAAGGCGGCATGCCGGTCGCGCGGGATCACCTGGGTCGAGACCGGCTCCGGCGCGAGACCGAGCCTGGCCGCGACCTCCGCCTCGACCGCCGGGTCGACGTTGGCGAAGGTGCCGACCGCGCCCGAGATCGCGCAGGTCGCGACCTCCGTGCGCGCGGTCTCGAGCCGCTTCCGGTTGCGCTCGAACTCGGCATAAAAGCCCGCGAGCTTGAGGCCGAAGGTGGTCGGCTCGGCGTGCATGCCGTGCGAGCGCCCGACGCAGAGCGTGTCCTTGTGCTCGTAGGCCCGGCGGCGCAGCGCGGCGAGCAGTTGGTCGAGATCGGCGAGCAGCCGGTCGGCAGCCTCAGTCAGCTGGCAGGCGAACGCGGTATCGATCAGGTCCGAGGAGGTCATGCCGAGATGCAGGTAGCGGGCCTCGGGGCCGACCACCTCCTCCACGTGGGTCAAAAACGCGATCACGTCGTGGCGGGTGGTCGCCTCGATCGCCTCGATCCGCACGGGGTCGATGATCGCCTCGATCCGGCGTTCGGCCGCCGCCCGGACCGCCCCGGCCGCCGCCTTCGGCACCCGGCCGAGCCCGGCCATCGCCTCGAGGACGTTGAGCTCGACCTCGAGCCATAGCCGGAACCGGTTCTCCGGCGCCCAAATGGCCGCCATCTGGGGCCGCGAGTAGCGGGGGATCATGAGCCGACCTCGTCGCGCGCGATCGCCCCTTCTAGCAGGCCCGGGCGGATCACGGGAGGGTCCAATGCCGAGTTTGCGCCGGATGGCCCGGGTCGGGAGCGGCGACGCGTCCCTGCCTGCCCGGCCGCCCGCGCTGCCGTCGAGCGGTTCGTCTCGGTTGCTGTCGCGCGGTTGCCGCTCTACACCTTAGCTCTGATCCAGCGCCCGCAGTGGCCGACGGCGCGCGGGCTGGCGACGGCCCGGACGATCTATCGCCTGGTCGAGGAGATGGCGAGCGGAGGTCGAGCCTGCCTATGGACGGCATCCAAGAGGTTCTCGAGTTCTGGTTTGGCGATGACGCCAAGGCGTCCTGGTTTCACGCGAGCCCGGCGTTGGATCAGACGATTCGCAAGCGCTTCGGCAGGCTGTTCGCGCGCGCCGTGACCGGCGAGCTCGGGATTTGGGAGGCGAGCGCCGAAGGCTGCCTCGCGCTCTGCATCCTGCTCGACCAGATGCCGCGCAACATGTTCCGGGGCGCCACGCGCGCCTTCGCCACCGACGACAAGGCGCTCGCGGTCGCCGAGCACGCCCTCGCCCAAGGCTTCGATCGCCAGCTCACCAGCGAGCAGAAGCAGTTCATCTATCTGCCGTTCATGCACAGCGAGGACCTGGCCAATCAGCTGCGGGCCCTGGCGCTGTTCGAGAGCAGCGGCATGGCCGAGAATCGCCGCTTCGCCGAGGAGCACGTGGCGATCATCCGACGTTTCGGCCGTTTTCCCCACCGCAATGCCATCTTCGGCCGGCCCAGCACCGAGGCCGAAACCCAGTATCTGAGCGAGGTCGACGAGCGCCACGGTCAGCTCCCCAACCCACCGACGCAAGATCTCGACTGAACCGGCGGCGCGTCGGTTCTCCCCGACCGACGCCCGGCTCTCAGGGCTGCCATCCGAGCATGGCGCCTTGGCGGCGGCGCCGGTGACGGCTCACGGCCCCGGCGCGGCAATCGGTCGCTGGACGGTCACCGCGCGCGCACGATCAGTTCCGTCTCGGCCTCGGTCAGGCAGCCTCGCGCAGCGTCGGGTCGTCGCACGTCCGGCCGGCGCACCAGCACCATGGCCAGGTTCGGGATGAAGCCGGTCTCGCCGCGCTCCGAGCGCGGAGGGCGGGCGGTAGGATGTCGGGCGGTAGGATGTCGGGCGGTAGGGTGTCGGGTGGCGCGACGTCGAAGCGGCCGATCGGAGGCTCGGTCATCCCGCCTCGGAACGCCCTGGCCCGTGTGCCGTCAGCGCGGATAGTTGATGTAGTTGCTCCAGTAGCGCTCCAACGCGCTCAACACCTGGTTCATCGAGGTCAGCTGCTCGCGTGAGATGACCTCGCGCTCGAGCTGGAGAGCATTCTTCTCGTACAGCTCGTCGATCCGTTCGCAGAGCTCCAGGCCCTTCTCGGACACCCGCACCCGGGTCATGCGCCGGTCGTGGGGCGAGCGCTCCTGGTTGAGATAGCCGTTCTCGACCAGCTTCTTGACATTGTAGGAGACGTTCGAGCCGAGATAGTAGCCGCGGGCGGTCAGTTCGCCGACCGTCAGCTGCTCGTTGCTGATGTTGGACAGGATCAAGGTCTGCACATTGTTGATGTCCTCGATCCCCAGCCGATCGAGCTCCGTCTTGATGACATCCAGGAAGCGTCGGTGGAGCCGCTCGATCAACCGGATGGTTTCCAGATAGCTCTGTTTCACGGTTGCCTCGAATTTTTGCTCTTGCTCACCCAGCTAGCGAATAACGAGCATAGCGGCGGCGGATTTGCAACCTTTGTTTATAGATCACCGGCCACCATCTTGATGATGGCGGAAAAGTCCAAAGCGCCTCGCCCGCCATTGACGAACAGGGCGTAGAGCTGACGCGCCGCGGCCCCGAGCGGGGTCGGCGCATCGACGCTCTGCGCCGCGTCCTGGGCCAGACGCAGGTCCTTGGCCATCATCGTCGCGGTGAACCCGGCCTGGTAGCCGCGGTTCGCCGGCGAGCTCGGCACCAGCCCCGGCACCGGGCAGTAGTTGGTCAGCGACCAGCACTGGCCCGATGACCGGCTGCTGACCTCGAACAGTTTGGCGGCACTGAGCCCGAGCCGCTCGGCGAGCACGAACGCCTCCGACACCCCGATCATCGAGATGCCGAGCAGCATGTTGTTGCAGATCTTGGCCGCCTGGCCGTTGCCCGATGAGCCGGTGTGGATCACCGCCTTGCCCATCTGTTCGAGGATCGGCTGGGCGCGCACGAAGCCCGCGTCGCTGCCGCCGACCATGAAGGTCAGGGTCGCATTCTCGGCGCCGGCGACCCCGCCAGAGACCGGCGCGTCAAGCACCTCCAGGCCGCGCTCCCCGGCGGCTTGGTTGACCGCGCGCGCGGTCGCGACGTCGATCGTCGAGCAGTCGATCAGGAGCGCCCGCGGATCGCTCGCCGCGATCGCCCCGCCCGGGCCCAGATAGACGGCGCGGACATGGCGGCCCTCGGGCAGCATGGTGATCACCAGCTCGGCTCCAGCCGCCGCCTCGGCCGCCGACCCGGCCGGCGTCGCACCCGCCGTCACCGCCTGATCGAGGCAGGCCGGCACGACATCGAAGGCGCGCAAGGAGTGTCCGGCGCGCATCAGATTCTGCGCCATGGGCAGCCCCATGTTGCCCAGCCCGATGAACCCGACGACTGCCATCCCCTGGCCCTCTTCAATCCCCTCAGCTCAGCTCGCCAAGCATCAAATCGCCTTCCGACAGCGGGGCGAAGTAAGCATCAACGGCCGCCTCGGTCACCTCGGCTACCCGTTCGGGCCGCCAGCGAGGCCGGTTGTCCTTGTCGACGATCCGCGCTCGTACCCCCTCGCGAAAATCATGCCCTGCCAGGAAGCGATGGACAAGCCTGTATTCGAGGCGCATGGCCGCGTCGAAGTCGAGTGTGGCGCCGCTGCCAAGCTGCCGGAACGTGACCGCGAGGCTGGTCGGCGACTTGCTTCGGATCTGCTCGAGCTCGGCTGCGCCCCAGCCCGAAGGCTCGCCGGCGAGCGCCTCGAGCACGCCCGCCAGGCTCGGCCGACCGTAGCAGCGATCGATTCGGGCGCGCAAATCGGGCAACTCGCCCGGGCCCGGATCCGCTCGAAAGCACGCGAGCACGCGGTCAACCGCGGCGAAGGCGTCGCCGGCCAGGTCGGCCTCGGCGAGCGCCTGCTCGAGCGCCTCGAGCCGGTCGGTCGCGACGTGGTGGGTACCGATCCCCGCATACAGGCAGTCGGCGGCGCCGAGGCGGGCGCCGCTCAGCCCGAGATGGAGGCCGAGGCTGCCCGGCAGACGCGGCAGGACGTAGGTGGCACCGACGTCCGGGAAGAAACCGATCGCCGTCTCGGGCATCGCGAACGCGGTCCGCTCGGTGACCACCCGGTGCGAGCCGTGCACCGAGACGCCGACCCCGCCGCCCATCACGATGCCGTCGAGCAGCGCGATGTAGGGTTTCGGGAAATGATGCAACCGCGAGTTCATCGGATACTCGAGGGCGTAGAAGCGCGCCGCCGCCGCCACCCCCTCGCGGGTCAGGATGTCATGCAGCGCGCGGATGTCGCCGCCGGCGCAGAACGCGCGCGCGCCCGTGCCCTTGATCAGCACGGCCCGCACGTCCGGGTCGGCCCGCCAGGCGATCAGCCCGGCATCGAGCGCCCGGCACATCGGGAGTGACAGCGCATTGAGCGCGTGCGGCCGGTTCAGGGTGACCACGACCAGGCCGCCCCGGCGCTCGAACCGGATCTCGGGCTCGCTGCTCACGGTCGTCACTCGGCGAGCAGGCGGCGCGCGATGATCAGGCGCATGATCTCGTTCGTGCCCTCGAGAATCTGATGGACCCGGACGTCGCGGAGATAGCGCTCGATTTCGTAGTCCTTGATGTAGCCATAGCCGCCATGCAACTGCAAGGCGTCATTGCAGACCTGGAACGCAACGTCGGTGGCGAACCGCTTGGCCATCGCGCAGGCGAGCGTCGCGTCCGCGGCACCACGATCGAGCGCGGCCGCCGCGCGCCAGACCATCAGCCGGGCGGCGGCGAGCCCGGTCGCCATGTCGGCGAGCTTGAACTGCAGGGCCTGGAACTCGGCGAGGCGCCGGCCGAACTGGCGGCGCTCGAGGAGATGGGCGCGGGCCCGCTCGAAGCAGGCGCGGGCGGCCCCGAGCGCGCAGGCGGCGATGTTGATCCGGCCGCCATCGAGGCCCTGCATCGCGATCTTGAAGCCAAGGCCCTCGGCGCCGATCCGGTGGTCCTCCGGAACCCGGCAGTCCTCCAGGATCACCATCGCGGTCGGCTGCGAGTGCCAGCCGAGCTTTTTCTCCGGTTGGCCGAAGCTCAGACCGGGTGAGCCGCTTTCGACCAAAAGGCAGCTGATGCCGCCAGGTCCCGGGCCGCCGGTCCGCACCATGCAGGCGTAAAGGTCGGCGGCACCAGCGCCCGAGATGAAGGCTTTGCTGCCGTTGACGACGTAGCCGCCGCCCCGCCGTTCGGCCCGGGCCGCGAGGCCGGCGGCGTCGGAGCCGGCGCCGGGCTCGGTCAGGCAGTAGCTGGCGAGCCGCGCCATGGTCATCAGATCGGGCAGGAAGCGGGCACGCTGCGCCTTGCTGCCGAAGGCGTCGATCATCCAGGCGACCATGTTGTGGATCGAGAGATAGGCGGCGGTCGAGGTGCAGCCGGTCGCCAGCTCCTCGAAGACGAGCGCGGCATCGAGGCGCGAGAGCCCGGTGCCGCCGTGCTCCTCGCCGACATAGATGCCGGCGAAGCCGAGCCTGGCGGCGGCGCGCAGCGTCGCCACCGGAAAGGTGCAATGCTCGTCCCACGCGGCCGCGTGCGGCGCCAGCTCCTCCCGGGCGAAGCTCTGCGCCAGGTCCTGAAACGCGCGCTGCTCCTCGCTCAGCTCGAAATCCATGGCCGCTCTCGCCCGACTGAAGTCCGGGTCCGCCGATCCGCGTTGGCAAACCGCACGCTGGCCCGGATACTAGGTCGGCGCGCCTAACCGCGCTATAAGCGTCGACGGATCACCCAGCGAGTTGGTAGCCATGGCACGCCCGCTCTATACCCCGTTCGCGGCGCCGTTCCCGACCACCCGGCTGCGCCGCAACCGGCGCGAGCTCTGGTCGCGGCGCCTGGTCGCCGAGCACCGGCTGAACGCGGCCGACCTGATCTGGCCGGTGTTCGTCCTCGACGGCGACCGCCGGCAGGAGCCGGTCGCCTCGATGCCGGGGGTCGAGCGGCTCTCGATCGATCGCCTGCTGCCGGCGCTCGCCGAGGCCGCCGGCCTCGGCATCCCGGCGGTAGCGCTATTCCCGGTCACGCCCGAGGCGCTCAAGACCCCCGACGGCCGCGAGGCGACCAACCCGGACAGCCTGGTCTGCCAGGCGGTCGGCGCGGTCAAGGCGGCGCTGCCTGAGCTCGGCGTCATCTGCGACGTCGCGCTGGATCCCTACACCACCCACGGCCACGACGGCCTGCTCGACGACCGGGGCGAGGTCGCCAACGACGCGACGCTCGCGGTGCTGGTCAAGCAGGCCCTGGTCCAGGCGGCGGCCGGCTGCGACGTGATCGCGCCCTCCGACATGATGGACGGCCGGATCGGCGCGATCCGCCGCGCCCTCGACGAGGACGGCCACACCGCCACCCGGATCATGTCCTACGCCGCCAAATACGCGTCCGGCTTCTATGGGCCCTTCCGCGATGCGGTCGGCTCCTCGGCCGCGCTCGGCACGAGCGGCAAGCAGAGCTACCAGATGGACCCGGCCAATTCCGACGAGGCCTTGCGCGAAGTGGCACTCGATCTCGCCGAGGGCGCCGACATGGTCATGGTCAAGCCGGGCCTGCCCTATCTGGACGTGATCCGGCGGGTCAAGGACGCCTTCGCGGTGCCGACCTTCGCCTACCAGGTGTCGGGGGAATACGCGATGATCCAGGCGGCCGCCGAGCGCGGCTGGCTGGATGGCGAGCGGACCATGCTCGAGGCACTGCTCGCCTTCAAGCGCGCCGGCTGCGACGGCATCCTCACCTACGCCGCGCTCGAGGTCGCGCGCGTACTGCAAGGCTGAGCGCTTCGTAAGCCCCGGCGGAGCGGCCCCCCTGGTCAGCGGCGTCCGGTTGTGATTGACTCCGGCCTCAACCAGGCTGCGTGATCCGGCGGACGGCGCGGCGCAACGGAGGCGGCAGATGCTCGACGAGAGGCCCAATTATTCGCTCGAGGACATGGACCGGCAGAGCGTCCTGCATCCCCTGACCTCGATCGCCACGCACATGAAGAGCGGGCCCCTGATCGTCGGCCGCGGCAAGGGCGTGCGCATCCGCGACCGGCAGGGCCGCGAGATGATCGACTGCGGTGCTGGCCTCTGGTGCGTCAACGTCGGCTACGGCCGGCCCGAGATCGCCGAGGCGGCGCGCGCCGCGATCGAGGACCTGAACTACTACCACATCTTCGGCGGCGCCTCGAACGAGCCGATCATCCGCCTCGCCGACCGGGTCCTGACGCTGCTGCGCGAGAACGCCGGCGCCCGCCACCTCGCGCGCGTGTTCTTCGGCTGCTCGGGCTCGGATGCCAACGACACCAACGTCAAGCTGGTGCGCTACTACCACAACCTGCTCGGCCGGCCCCTGAAGAAGAAGATCATCGCGCGCACCGGCGGCTATCACGGCCTGACCCTGGCCGCCGCCAGCCTGACCGGCATCCCGATCTACCACAAGGCGTTCGACCTGCCGATCGAGGGCATCCTCCACACCAGCTGCCCGCACTGGTACCGGTTCGCCGAAGCGGGCGAGAGCGAGGCCGCCTTCTGCGACCGGATGATCGCCGAGCTCGAGACGATCATCGAGCGCGAGGGCGCGGACACGATCGCCGCCTTCATCGCCGAGCCGATCATGGGCACCGGCGGCGTGCTGCTGCCGCCTGCGGGCTATTTCGCGCGCGTGCAGGAGATCCTGCGCAAGCACGAGATCCTGTTCATCGCCGATGAGGTGATCACCGGCTTCGGCCGCACCGGCGAGTGGTTCGCGACCGGCCTCTACTCCCTCGAGCCCGACATCGTGACGCTCGCCAAAGGGATCACCAGCGCCTATTTCCCGCTCTCGGCCTCGGTGATCGGCGAGCGGATCTGGAAGGTGCTCGAGCAGGCCTCGCCCGAGCACGGGCCGATCATGCACGGCTTCACCTATTCCGGCCATCCGGTCGGCGGCGCTGATCGGGCTCGCCAATCTCCAGATCATGGAGGAGGAGGGCCTGGTCGAGAACGCCGCCCGGGTCGGCCGCCATCTGCTCGAGCGCCTGCGGGCCACGATCGGCGATCATCCCTACATCGGCGACCTGCGCGGCGAGGGACTGATGATCGCGGTCGAGTTCACCGCCGACCGTGCGACCCGGCGGCCGTTCGCGGCCGGCACCAACCCGCACCGCGTCGTCAGCGCCAAGGCGCTCGAGCTCGACCTGATGGTGCGGCCGCTGCCCTTCATCGAGGTGATTTCGTTCTCGCCGCCGCTCTGCATGACCGAGGCGGACTGCGACGAAGCGGTCGAGCTGTTCGGACGCGCGCTCGATGCGGCAACCCCGGAGCTCGACCGGCTCGCCGCCCAGCCCGGCGCCTGAGACCGGCTGGCGCTCAATCGGGGTCGAGGCGGCCCCAGCTTGCGGCGTGGTCGATGCGCACCGCGACCACCGGCAGCGGCTCGATGCGCATCGCCGCAAGCTGGGGGTAGCGCGCGCGCAGCCGCGCCTGGGCTTGGTCGTGCTCTGGACCGGAGTCGAGAATCTCGGCACGGCCCTGGACCATGACCCAGCCGAGCCGGCTCCAGTCCTCGTCGTAGCGGTCGACCACGAGCGCGGCGAACGGGTTCGCGCGCAGGTTCGAAAGGCGCTTCAGCCTTGCGCCCGGCCGGCTCTTCGGCTTCTCATCGATCGTGAAGTAGACCGCGCTCTGGATCAGCGCATAGCAGACCGGCACGACATGGGGCCGACCGCTCGCATCCGCGCTCGCCAGGCGGCCGACCCGGCCGGCCTCGAGAAAGTGCTGCTCCTGGTCGGTCAGCATGCCACCTCGCCGTCGCTACTCCTGGAGGGGATACCATCATGGACGTCGGCCTGACCATTCCAACCCGCGGCCCGCTCGGCACCGCCGACGCGATCGCTACGATGGCGCGCCGCGCCGAGGAGCTGGGCTTTGCCCATCTCTCGCTCTCGGACCACCTGGTGGTGCCGCGCAGCATCGTCTCGCGCTACCCCTACTCCGCGTCCGGCGAGTGGCCGGGCGCCGCCTCGGGCGACTGCTTCGAGCAGTTCACCGAGCTCGCCTGGCTCGCGGCGCTCACCGAGAAAGTGCGCCTGATCACCGCGGTCGCGGTCATCCCCTATCGCGCTGCGATGCATACCGCCAAGATCGTCGCGACCATCGACGTGCTCTCCAAGGGCCGTATGGTGCTCGGCGCCGGCGCCGGCTGGATGAAGGAAGAGTTCGAGGCGATCAACACGCCGCCCTTCGAGGAGCGCGGCCGGGTCACCGACGAATGGCTGCAGGCCTTCAAGATCCTCTGGACCGAAGAGAACCCGCGCTTCGAGGGCCGCCACGTCAGGTTCGAGAACGTCAGCTTCCAGCCCAAGCCGGTGCAAAAGCCGCACCCGCCGATCTGGGTCGGCGGCGAGAGCCCGCCGGCGGTCCGGCGCACGGTCCGCTACGGCGACGCCTGGTTCCCGATCGGCAACAACCCGCAGCACCCGCTCGACACCGTCGCCCGCTTCAAGGCCGGCATCGACAAGCTCCATCAGGTGGCCGAGCAGAACGGCCGCGACCCGAAGAGCATCGGGCTCGCGTTCTACGCCGGCTGGTTCGACGAAGCCAAGCCCGCGGCCCGGCTAGAGGGCGGCGAGCGCCACATCCTGACCGGCAGCGCCGCCGAGATTGCCGACGACATCGCGGCCCTTGGCGAGCTCGGCGTCACAGACCTGGTGCTCAACTTCCAGCGCGCCACGCTCGAGACGTCGCTCACCAGCATGCAGCACTTCGCGGGCGAGATCGGGCCACTGCTGGGATAGCGCATCACGGTCGCCGCGCGCGAACGTGCCTCATCATGGAGACAGCCATCCGAACCGGGTCACCCGCTTCCTGATCATGGACGCGCCGCTGCCGGGTCCTACCTGCCGATGATCAACAGTGCAGGCGCATGGCTCGGCCGCGGACCGTCGCGGTGGATCGCGTATTCGACTCCAGGACCCAGCGGGTATTGGACATCACGTCGAAATGTCATCCCGAGCCGGCGCATGACCGCGATCGACGCTTGGTTGGGACGATCAGCGCCGGCGAACACGCAGTCAATGTGCGGTGTGCGAAAGGCCTCGGTGATGGCCGTCCAAGCCATCCGGGTCGCAAGGCCCTGCCCCCAACAGGCGCAATCGAGGAAATAGAGAAGCTCTCCGGATCGCGAGAGCTGGTCCGGCTCGATCTGGACGCAGCCGCCATATTGAGCCGCGGGAGCTTCAAGCACCCAAAGTCCGACGCCGACGCGATCAGCGTCGACGATGCCCTTCTCGATCCTTCCGAGGATCAACCCCCTGGCCGGCGGCTGCCCGTCGAAAAGGTAGCGATACACCGCCGGCTGGCATGCGACCGCGTGGAGGCCGTCAAGGTCACTCGTGGCAGCCCATCGAAGCCGCCAGTCGAACCGGCCGCTACGGGCGACGGAGATCTCTTGCACGGGACTGTTCATGGTCCGCTCAGGGGCGCGGTTGACCTTCTCTGCGGAGCCCGCGGGCGAAGGTCAGGACCTCTATGGCGAGCCGGATCTTCTCGTCCTCGCTCGTCATCAGGGTCCGGGTCGCAAGACTGGGAACCCGGATGGCGCCGGCCTGATCCGCGTCAGCGTCGTCGAGAACGAAGCCGTCCACGAGACCGGCATAGTGCTCGGCCACCGTCCGGGCGCTGACCTTGAGGCCGAGCTCGGCCATCATCTTGGCGGTCGGGCCCTTGATGGCGCGCCCGCCGATGATCGGCGAGACCGCGATGACTGGCGCGCTGCAGCCAGCGATCGCTGCGCGCATGCCCGGCACCGCGAGGATCGGGTCGATGCTGATGAAGGGGTTCGAGGGGCAGATCACCACCGCCTCGACCCGGTCGCTCGCGAGCGCGTCCTCGAGCCCTGCCACCGGCCGGGCGAGACCGGCGCCCTGGAACTCGAAGCCCGTAACCTCGGGCTCGCAGCGTCGCTCGACGAAATAGCGCTGGAACGGCAGGACACGATCCTCGGTCATGACCATGGTGCGGACCGGCTGGTCGCACATCGGCATGACTTGGGCGCGCACCCCGAACAGCCGGCAGAAGTCCTGGCTGATGTCGGCGAGGCTCTCGCCGGCGGCCAGGCGTCGCGTGCGCTCGACATGGGTCGCGAGGTCGGTATCGCCGAGCCGGAACCAGGTCTCGCCGCCGAGCTTTTCGAGCGCCTGCATGAAGCTCCAGGTCTCGTTCGCGCGGCCCCAGCCGGTTTCCGGGTTCGCGATGCCGGCCAGCGTGTAGAGCACCGTGTCCAGATCCGGCGAGATGGCGAGCCCGAGATGCTCGAAGTCGTCGCCGGTGTTGCAGACCACCGTCAGGGTATCCGCGGGCAGCACCCGATACAGGCCGAGCGCGAGCTTGGCACCCCCGATCCCGCCCGACAACGCGATGACGCTCATCGGAAGAGATCCGCCTCGCGCTCGCGGATCAGGGCGGCCGCCGGCAGCGCCGGGCCTTCTGGAGACAACCCGCGGACCAGCACCGCCGGCCGCCCCTCGGCGGCCTCGCCCATCAGCAGTTCCGCGGCCGACGCGATCTCGTCGGCGAGCCCGACCTGGGTGACCTCGAGCGCCCGACCTTCGAGATCGGGCCGCCCGCGCAGGTCGAGCAGCGCCGGCAGCCCCGCGGCGCCGAGGGCGAGCCCGACGACGCCGTTCCGCCAGGCCCGCCCGACGCTGTCGCTGATGATCACGGCGAGCGGCGCGCCGAAGCGCTCCTCCAGGGCGGACCGGATGGCGGCGGCGCTGGCATCGGGGTCCCGCGGCAACAACAGGACCTGCTCGGCGCCATCCTCATGGGGCACGTTGGACTGATCGACCCCGGCGTTGGCCAGCACGATGCCGAGGCGATGCTCGGTGATGATCAGCCCGGGCCGGAAGCGGAGCACGGCTTGTGACTCCGACAGGATCACCTCGACCAGGGCCGGATCCTTGCCCGTGGCCGCCGCCAGCTCCCGCGCGCGCGGCGATGGCGTGACCCCGGCGAGCGCCACGGAGCGCCCTTCGGCCTTGGAGACGATCTTGTGGGTCACCACCAGGACGTCCGCCCGCTGCGGCGGCAACCCCGACGCCGCCAACGCATCGCCCAGCAGGCGCGCGAGGTCGTCGCCCGCCCGGATCGCCCCGATGCCCGGGACGGCGGTGAGCGTGATCGCCGCGGGCGCTGCCGGCACCGGCGCTATCCGAAGCGCACCAGCGACTGGTCTCCGGATCGCTCGCGGCGCCGCGGCGGTGGGTTGACCGGCTCGCTCAGCGGTGCCGCCTTGAAGGAAGCCTCGACGCGCTCGGCCGGCGCCTCGCCGTAAACGGTCGTCCGCTGACCGGGCACGCGGCCGATCTCGTGGATCAGCTCCTGCATCGCCTGCGGCGGCAGCTCCTGGCCGAAGGCGGCGCCGGCGGCGCGGGTGATCGATTCGTTCATCAACGTGCCGCCGAGATCGTTGGCCCCGGATCGGAGGCAGGCCTGCGCGCCCTGCGGGCCCATCTTGACCCAGGAGGTCTGGATGTTGGTGATCTGCGGGTGCAGCACGAGGCGTGCGATCGCATGCATCAAAAGCGCCTCGCGCCAGGTCGGGCCGCGGCGCGCGCCGCCCTTCAGATAGATCGGCGCCTCCATGTGCACGAAGGGCAGCGGCACGAGCTCGGTGAAGCCGCCGGTCTCGGCCTGCAGCTCGCGGACGCGCAAGAGATGCCTCGCCCAGTGGCGGGGATGGTCGACGTGGCCGAACATGATGGTCGCGGTGCTGCGAAGGCCCTGCGCATGGGCGGTGCGCATCACCTCGAGCCACTGCGCCGTCGTGATCTTGTCCGGGCAGATCACTTTGCGGACTTCGTCGTCCAGGATCTCGGCGGCGGTGCCGGGCAGCGAGCCGAGCCCGGCCCGCCTCAGCTCGCCCAGGAAGTCGCCGAGCGACATCTTCAGCGTATGCGCGCCCTGCCAGACCTCGAGCGGTGAGAAGGCATGGACGTGGATCTCGGGCGCTGCCGCCTTCACGGTCCGGCAAATGTCAAGGTAGGTCTGGCCGGTATAATCCGGGTGGATGCCCCCTTGCAGGCACATCTCGGTGGCGCCGCGCGCCCACGCCTCACGGGTCCGCCGCGCGATCTCGTCGAGGTCGAGGTCATAGGCCGGGCCGCGCAGGTTCTCGGAAAGCTTGCCCTTGGAGAACGCGCAGAAGCGGCAGCGGAAGTAGCAGACGTTGGTGTAGTTGATGTTGCGATTGACGACGTAGGCGACCCGCTCGCCGCTGACCTCGAGGCGGAGCTCGTCGGCGGCCCGGCAGACGGCGTCCGCCTCCCGGCCGCGGGCCGCGAACAGGCGCACGACTTCGGCTTCCTCGAGCGGCCGGCCAGCCTGCGCGCGCCCGAGGATCGTCTGCACCTTCTGACCCGGCGGGCGGCAACCGGTCGCCATGGCAACCGGCTTCGAGGCCGCGCCGGCGATCCACCCGTTCTCGCGCGCATAACCCTCGGCGTCGGCGTGATCGAGCACCGGCGTGCGCATCGCCGGCGCCAGCCAGCGCTCCGGCTCCTGCACGTAGCGCGGATAGATCGGCAGGCGCGCCACCAGCTCCTTGCCGGCGGCCTCGGTCGCCCGCCTGAGGAGCTCGAGCGCGGGCCAGGGCGCCTCGGGATTGACGTGATCGGGGGTCACCGGCGAGATGCCGCCCCAGTCGTCGATGCCCGCGGCCAGCAGCCGATCGAGGGCAGCCGGATTCAAGTTGGGCGGCGCCTGGATGCCCATCTCGGGTGGGAAAAGGAGGCGCGCCACCGCGATCGTCCAAAGATGATCCTCGAGCGGCGGCTCCGGCGCGTCCGCCATCGCGGTCCCCGGCTTGGCGCGGAAGTTCTGGACGATGATCTCTTGCAGATGATCGTGCTCGGCGTGCAGCGCGCGAAGGGCGAGCAGGGCCTCAATGCGCTCCTGCCGGGTCTCGCCGATGCCGATCAGGATGCCGCTCGTGAAAGGTACGGAGAGCTCGCCGGCGGCGCGGATGGTCGCAAGACGCACATCCGGGCGCTTGTCCGGGCAGCCATGGTGCGGCCCGCCGGGCTGACAGAGGCGTTCGGACGCCGATTCCAGCATCAGGCCCGCCGACACCGAGACCGCGCGCAGGCGTTCGAGATCGGCAGGGCGCATCACGCCGGGATTGACGTGCGGCAAGAGCCCGCTCGCCGCCCGGACCCGCTCTGCGACCTCGGCCAGGTACTGGATGGTCGTGTCGTGGCCGAGCGCCGCCAGCGCCTCGCGCGCGACGCGGTAGCGGCGCTCCGGCTGGTCGCCGAGCGTGAACAGCGCCTCGTGACAGCCGGCCTCAGCACCCGCCTCGGCGATCCTGACCGCCTCGTCGACCGACAGATAGGGCGCCTTCAGGTCGCGAGGCGCCTGCGCGAAGGTGCAGTAGCGGCAGACGTCGCGGCAAAGCTGGGTCAACGGGATGAAGACCTTGGGCGAGTAGCTGACGATCTTCGGGTGCGCGAGATCGCGGCGGGCGCACGCCGCCTCGAGCAAGGCGTCGAGCTCCCCACACCCGGAAAGCGCCAGCGCCTGCTCGTCGGTCAGCCGGGCGCCGGCGGCGGCGCGGGCAAGGATCGCAGCGGTGCTCATCGTCATGCGGTGATCGGCGCGTGCGCGCGCCCCTTGCTTGAGGTCTGCCGGTGCCGAATGATGCGAGGACAGGGTCGGCGCGAACCGGTCGCTGCGGGCGTAAGCGCCCGGCGTCAGCCGGAGTACAGCCCATCTCGCGCGCCCGTACAAGTTCCCGGGAGGAATTCCAGGTGCTCAAACTCGGCTACAAGGCCTCGGCAGAACAGTTCCCGCCCCGCCAGCTGCTCGAGTTCGCGGTCCACGCCGAGGCGGTCGGCTTCGATTCGATCCTGGTCAGCGACCATTTCCAGCCCTGGCGCCACACCGGCGGCCACGCGCCTTTTTCGTTCACCTGGCTCGGCGCCCTGGGCGAGCGCACGTCGCGCGCGCTGATCGGCACCAGCGTCGTGACGCCCACCTTCCGCTACCACCCCGCGATCGTCGCTCAGGCGATCGGCACGCTCGGCGCGCTCTACCCCGGCCGCATCCTGCTCGGGGTCGGCACCGGCGAATCCCTCAACGAGGTGCCGGCGACCGGCATGGCGTGGCCGCCTTTCAAGGAACGCTTCGCCCGCCTGCGCGAGGCGATCCAGCTCATGCGCCGGCTCGCCCGTGAGGACCGGGTGACCTTCGAGGGCGAGTTTTTCCGGACCGACAAGGCGACGATCTACGACCGCCCCGAGACCCCGGTGCCGGTCTACATCGCGGCCTCGGGCGCGGTCGCCGCCAGGCTCGCCGGCCGCATCGGCGACGGCTTCATCTGCACCAGTGGCAAAGTCCGGGAACTCTATACCGAGACCCTGCTGCCGGCGGTCGCCGAAGGTCTGGAGAAAGCCGGCCGCGCGCCAGACAGCATCGAGCGCATGATCGAGATGAAGGTCTCCTTCGACACCGACCTCGAGCGCGCCCGCGACGACACCCGCCACTGGGCCGCCCTTGCCCTCAAGCCCGAGGAAAAAACCGGCGTCGAGGACCCGGTCGAGATGGAGAGACTTGCCGACGCCCTACCGGTCGAGCGCGCCGCCAGCCGCTGGATCGTCTCCAACGACCCCGACGAGCACGTCGACCGTCTCGCCGAGACCATTTCTCTCGGTTTCACCCACCTCGTCTTCCACGCCCCCGGCCCCGACCAGAAACGCTTCCTCGACCTCTACGCCGAGCAGATCCTCCCGCGCCTGCGCCAACGCTACGGCAGCAACAACTGAACGCTGGTCCCGTCGCCGCCCCCGCGCATGCACTCATCCAGATCGATGAAGTGATCGGCCGCATCCTTGAGGGTCGTGGCCCCTGGGTCAGCCTCGAACGACCCCGGGGAGCAGCGGCCAGAACGGCATTCACTTGCAAGTCGAGGGATCAGCGTCCCAGGCCCTCGAGGCGACGAGCGATCCCGCTCGCGGCGAGATAGCTGTAGGTCCGGCCGTCCGAGGGCACGGCGAGGAATGTGGCGAGGTCGGCGGGCGTGTCCACGTCAAGCGCGAGGCCAGGGCGTTCGACAATCCGCGGCTCAATGCGAAGGTCACGGGCGCGCTGCCAGTGCGGGAAAAAACTATCGTCGCCGAAACGCAGCGGCAGCAGGTCCGGCGGCGAGCAGCCGAGCGCGTTCGTGCCGCGTCGGTCGTGCGAGGGGGCGAGCGTCACGGCGGGCGCCGGTCCGTGGGCCTGGAGCAGGGCATCGATGTCGGCCGGGGTCACGAGAGGGATGTCGGCCGGGAGCTGCAGCATGCCGGTAGCGCCTTCGCGGGCGAGAGTCTCTGCGCCAAGGCTGCTCGCGGCCGTGTGGCCGCGGTTGATTTCCTCGATGAGGACCCGGGCGCCGTAGCGGGCGGCGAGCGCTCGCGCCTCGGGATCGCGGGTCACTATGAGGATGCCGCCGAGATCGGCGCTTGCGGCGAGCGTGCTGAGCACGTCTGTCAGCATGGCTCGAAACAGGGTGCGGCGCTCGTCGGCGCTCAGCACGTCCGCCAGCCGTTGCTTGGCGTTCGCCAGGTCCTTGACCGGCATGACGACCCACAAGCCCGATCGTTGCACCGACAGCGGCTCCCTCGAATGGCGCTCTTCGCCCACGACAAAGGCTAGCCGCCAAGCGCGCTGCGGCCTAGGTTGGTGCTTCCGACCGCGAGGAGGCATCCGACCCATGAAGATCGGCTTTTACTACTTTGCCACCGACTACTCGATGCCCATCGTCGAGGTGGCCCGCGCGCTCGAGGAGCATGGCTACGAATCGCTGTTCGTGCCCGAGCACACCCACATCCCGTCCGCGCGCAATTCACCCTGGGCGGGCGGGCCGGAGTTGCCCAGGCACTATTCGCACACGCTCGACCCCTACGTCGGCCTCGCGGCGGCGGCCGCCGTCACCAAGACGCTGCGCCTTGGCACCGGGGTTTGCCTGCTCACCGAGCGCGATCCGATCGTGACCGCGAAGACGGTCGCGACCCTCGATCTGATCTCGGGCGGGCGCTTCGAGTTCGGGATCGGCGCCGGCTGGAACGCCGAGGAGATGGAGAACCACGGCACCAGGTTCGACACCCGCTTCCGCGTCATGGTCGATCGGGCCAAGGCGATGAAGGTGATCTGGACCCAGGACGAGGCGGCCTATGACGGCGAGTTCACCAAGTTCGAAAAAATCTGGTCCTGGCCGAAGCCGGTCCAGAAGCCCCATCCGCCAATCCTGCTTGGCGGCGAGACCAAGTACACGCTCAGGCGGGTGATGGAGTTCTGCGACGGCTGGTTCCCGCGCGGGCGGGACTTCGACGATCCCAGGGCCGAGATGGCGCGGCTCAAGAGCTTCGCCGACGAGGCCGGGCGCGACATCAGGACCGTGTCGACGACGCTGTTCGGCGCCAAGCCCGACGCAGGCTACGTCGAGCAGTGCCGGGCGGCCGGCCTCGATCGGGCGCTGTTCGCGCTGCCGCCCGAGGGCCGCGATGCGGTCATGCCGGTGATCGACCAGTACACCACCTTCATCGCATGATCGCCCCGGGCTCGAGGCCCGCCCCCTGACGGCGCACCGACCCTCGCCAACGGGCAGCGTCCAGACCCATGCCCTCGTGCCGCTCGCCGGCAGGGCGTAGCTGGGGGAAAACGCCGCCCGCGGCCGTTGCCTGAGGGAGCGGTGGACGGTAGAGGTGGGTCATGGTGGAGAATCTGGAATTGCTGCGCGCGAGCAAGGCTTGGCCGGTGGTCGAGGCCGTGGCGCTGATCGACCGGCTGGGTGAGCGGCCGCCCGCGAAGGGTTTCGTCCTGTTCGAGACCGGCTATGGGCCGTCCGGTCTGCCGCACATCGGTACCTTCGCCGAGGTCTTTCGCACCTCGCTCGTGCGCCGGGTGTTCGAGCACCTGTCGGGCTGGCCGACCAGGCTCTACGCTTTCTCCGACGACATGGACGGGCTGCGCGCCGTGCCCGACAACATCCCGGACCGGGAGAAGGTCGTCGAGCATCTCCACAAGCCGTTGACCTCGATCCCGGATCCGTTTGGTACTGCAGAGAGTTACGGCGCTAATATGAACCGACGCCTGCAGACGTTTCTGGATGGCTTCGGCTTTGACTACGAGTTTGTGAGCGCGACCGAATGCTATCACTCGGGGCGGTTCAACGACGCGCTCCGGCGCGTGCTCGAGCGCCACGAGGCGATCCTCCGGGTCGTGCTGCCGACGCTCGGCCCGGAACGGCGGGGCACCTACAGCCCGATCCTCCCGGTCTGCCCCGAGACCGGGCGGGTCCTGCAGGTGCCGATCCTGAAGACCGACCCGGAGGCCGGCACCGTCACCTATCGGAACGAGGCCGGCAAGCTGGTCGAGCAGTCGGTCCTGAGCGGCCGGGCCAAGCTGCAGTGGCGTCCCGACTGGGCCATGCGCTGGGCCGCCCTTGGCGTCGACTACGAGATGTACGGCAAGGACCTGATCGATTCGGCCAAGCTCTCAGGCGCGATCTGCCGCATCCTCGGCGGCACGCCGCCCGCGGGCTTCGCCTACGAGATGTTCCTTGACGAGCAGGGCCAGAAGATCTCGAAGTCCAAGGGCAACGGCCTGACCTGCGACGAGTGGTTGACCTACGGCACCAAGGAGAGCCTCAAGCTCTTCATGTACCAGGCGCCGCGCAAGGCCAAGCGGCTGTATTTCGACGTGATCCCGCGCAACGTCGACGACTATTTCGGCCTGCTCGACCGTTTTCCCGAACAGACCGAGGAGCAGCGCTACCACAACCCGGTCTGGTACATCCATGGCGGCCAGCCGCCGCACGGCGGGCTGCCGATCAGCTTCGCGATGCTGCTCAACCTCGCCTCGGTCGTGAACGCCGAGGCGCCAGACGTGCTCTGGGGCTTCATCAATCGCTACGCGCGCGAGGCGAGCCCGCAAAACTCGCCGCTGCTGGACCAGCTGGTCGGGCACGCGCTCGCCTACTACCGGGACTTCGTCAAGCCGGCCAAATCCTACCGATTGCCGACGGCCGCGGAACGGCCGGCGCTCGAGGAGCTCGCGCGCTGGCTCGAGGCGTTCGACCGGCGCTCGGGCCTCGATGCGGCGACCTTCGAGCAGGCGGCCGAGGCGATCCAGCAGGAGGTTTATGAGATCGGCAAGCGCCACGGCTTTGCCGCCAATCTGCGCGGCTGGTTCCAGGCGCTGTATGAGATCCTGCTCGGCCAGACCGAGGGGCCGCGGTTTGGCACCTTCGTCGCCTTCTATGGCCCGGCCGCGACCGCCGCCCTGATCGAGCAGGTCCTGGCCGGCCGGCCGATCGACCAGCCGGCGGCCTGATCGCGGGTCCAGCCATGGCGGCCCCGCCGAGCGCGGCCCCGATCAGCGCCCGCCGGATTGCGCTCGATGTGCTCGATCTGGTGCTGGGCGACCAGCGGCCCTTCGACGAGGCGTTCGCCGGCCACCCGCAGCTCGGCCGGCTGGCGTCGCGCGATCGGGCGCATGCGCGTTTGCTGACGACCACCACGCTGCGCCGGCTCGGCCAGATCGATGCCGTCCTCGAGCGGTTCCTGCGGGCAACGCCCAAGTCGATCCGGGTGCGCAATCTGCTCCGTCTCGGCGCGGTCCAGCTGCTGTTCCTCGAGACGCCGGCGCACGCCGCAGTCAGCGAGACGGTGGCGCTCGCGAGCGGCCGCGAAGATTTCGCGCGCGGGCTCGTCAATGCCGTGCTGCGCCGGGTCGCCCGCGAGGGCCAGGCCTTGGTCGAGGCGCAGGAGGCTGCCCGCCTCGACACGCCGGACTGGCTCTGGCGGAGCTGGTCGGCGGCCTATGGCGAGGACGCGGCGACGGCGATCGCCATGGCCCATCTGGTCGAGCCGCCGCTCGATCTCACGGTCAGGGAGCATCCCGAGGTCTGGGCGCGGCGCCTCGATGCGGACCATCTCCACGGCAACACGCTGCGCCGGCTGGCCGGTGGCGCGGTCGAGGACCTGCCGGGTTACGCGGACGGCGCCTGGTGGGTGCAGGACGCCGCAGCCGCGCTGCCCGCCCGCCTGCTGCCGGAGATCGCCGGGCGCACGGTGATCGATCTCTGCGCCGCACCGGGCGGCAAGACCGCGCAGCTGGCGGCGGCCGGCGCCAGGGTGATCGCGGTCGAGGCCTCGGCCAGGCGCGCCGAGCGCCTGGGTGCCAATCTCCAGCGCCTTCGGCTCGGCGCCGAGGTCGTGGTCGCGGATGCGCGCGACTGGCGCCCCGAGCAGCCGGCCCTCCGCCTGCTGCTCGATGCCCCATGTACCGCGACCGGCACGATCCGCCGCCACCCGGACATCGCCTGGCACAAGACGCCGGCTGACGTCACGCGCCTCGCGCAGCTGCAGCGTCAGCTGCTGGCCGCGGCCGCCCTGATGCTGGCGCCGGGCGGGACGCTGGTCTACGCCAGCTGCTCGCTGCAGCCCGAGGAGGGCGCGCCGCTGATCGAGGCCGCGCTCGCCGATGGCCTGCCGCTCGAGCGCTGGCCGATCGCGCCCGAAGAGCTCGCGGGCCTCGCGGTCGAGCGGACCCCGGCCGGCGAGGTCCGGACCCTGCCCTGCCATCTGCCCGGACAGGGTGGCCTCGATGGCTTCTTCATCGCGCGCTTGCGAGCGCGCGGTTGAGCCGCTACCAGAGCGAAGTCCTCTCGGAGCTCCGCCAATGACTGCTCGGCCGACCCGGCGCGCGCTGCTCTCGGTCTGGGACAAGACCGGCTTGGTCGAACTCGCGCGCGAGCTGGCCGGGCTCGGCATCGAGCTGGTCTCGACCGGCGGCACCGCACGGCTGCTGCGCGACGCCGGGCTCGAGGTGATCGACGTCGCGACGCTGACCGGCGTCGCCGGCATCCTGGACGGTCGGGTCAAGACCCTGCATCCCGCGGTCCATGGCGGGATCCTCGCGCGCCGCGACCTCAAGGCGCACATGGCGACCATCGAGGCGCTGAACATCACGCCGATCGACCTGGTGGTGGTCAATCTCTACCCGTTCGAGGCGACCATCGCGGGCGGTGTCAGCGCCGAGGAGGCGGTCGAGATGATCGACGTCGGCGGCACCGCCCTGATCCGCGCCGCCGCCAAGAACCACGCCGGCGTCACCGTGGTCGTCGACCCGGCCGACTACGGCCTGGTGGTCGCCGAGCTCAAAGCCCGTGGCGGCGACAGCGGCGAGGCGCTCCGCCGCACGCTCGCGGCCAAGGCGTTCGCGCGCACCGCCGCCTACGACGGTGCGATCGCCCGCTGGTTCGCGAGCCGGGAGGGCGAGGTCTTGCCCGAGCGCCTGATCCTCGGCGCGACCCGCCGCCAGAAGATGCGCTACGGCGAGAACCCCCATCAGAAGGCCGCGTTCTACACGACCGACGAGGTGCGGCCGAGCGTCGCCGCTGCCGAGCAGGTCCAGGGCAAGGCGCTCTCCTACAATAATCTCGCCGATGCCGATGCCGCCTTCGAGCTGGTGAGCGAATTCGGCGAGGCCGCGATCGCAATCATCAAGCACGCCAACCCCTGTGGCGTGGCGATCGGCGACGACCTGGCTCAGGCCTACGGCCGGGCACTCGCCTGCGACCCGCAGAGCGCCTATGGCGGCGTGGTTGCGCTCAACCGGCCACTCGATCAGGCGACCGCCGAACAGATCGCGCGGGTGTTCACCGAGGTCGTGATCGCGCCCGCGGCCGACGAGGGGGCGCGGGTGGTGCTGAGCGCCAAGCAGAACCTCCGCCTGCTCCTGACCGGCGGCCTGCTCGAGGCGCGGCCGGGGGAGATCGAGATACGCTCGGTGATCGGTGGCCTCCTGGTCCAGGAGCGCGATGCCCAGCAGCCGGTCGACGACCAGCTGCGAGTGGTCAGCGAGCGGGCGCCGACAGCGGCCGAGGTCGCCGACCTCCGCTTCGCGTTCACGGTCGCCAAGCACGTCCGCTCGAACGCGATCGTGTTCGCGAGCGACGGCGCCACGGTCGCGGTCGGCGCCGGCCAGATGAGCCGGGTCGATGCCGTGCGGATCGCGATCGAGAAGGCGGCGCTGGTCAGCCGCGAGGCCGAGGAGAGCGAATCCCGGATCGTCGGCAGCGTGGTCGCGTCCGACGCTTTCTTCCCGTTTCCGGACGGCCTCGACATGGCGCTGCGCGCTGGCGCCACCGCCGCGATCCAGCCGGGCGGCAGCCTGCGCGATGCCGAGGTGATCGCGGTCGCAGACCAGGCCGGCGCCGCCATGCTGTTCACCGGCATCCGCCACTTCCGCCACTGATCGGCGCGACTCCGCGCCACCAGCCGCAAACCACCGGGCCGTCCAACCGGAGGTCTGCCGCTTCCGGCTTGAGCCTCTCCCGAAACTCGCGTAAACGTGACAGTTGTATGGCAATATCTTGACAAATGGCAGTCTGATGAAAGCTTCCGCCTCGATTGCGGCCCTGGCGCTCGGCGTTCTCCTGCTGTCGACCCGGGATGCCCACGCCTATCTGGATCCGGGCCTCGGCAGCATGTTGCTGCAAGGGCTGATTGCCGGGCTGGCGGCGGCCTCCGTGGTGCTCGGGCGCTACTGGCACAAGTTCAAGTCCTTCTTCTCGGC
The DNA here is from genome assembly GCA_963757395.1 of uncultured Alphaproteobacteria bacterium. Taxonomy (GTDB): domain Bacteria; phylum Pseudomonadota; class Alphaproteobacteria; order Geminicoccales; family Geminicoccaceae; genus DATAOG01. Next base: position 94,058 of record CAVWRK010000006.1, on the reverse strand, counting down.
GTCGGCCGACGAGCGCCGGCCGAGCGACGGTCCCGGCGATCCGACCGGGGGCGGATGACGCTCGCCGCACAGGCCGGCTCGTTTCGCGACCCCGCAGGCCAGGTCTTTGTCGCCGACGACCGCATCTATCGAACGATCTATGAGACCGCGGTTCACGACTACGAGCAGCTGCGGGACCAGGGGTTGCTCGCGCGGCTGGTCGAGAAGGGCTGGTTGGTCGCCAGCCGTGAGGTCGCGCCGGAAGTGCTCGGCGAGCTTGCCAAAAGCGCGTGCTACGTCGTCGAGCATCCACCGATCCCTTATGTCTCGTTCCCTTACGAGTGGGGCTTTGCGGCGCTCAAGGCGGCGGCTCTGTTGCATCTCGACCTGCACCTCGAGGCGCTGGCCGGTGGCGCGGCGCTCGCGGATGCGAGCGCATACAATGTCCAGTTTCGGGGCAGCCGGCCGGTGTTCATCGACCTGCTGTCGCTGCGCTGCCGGCGCGAGGGCGAGCTCTGGATCGGGCACCGGCAGTTCTGCGAGCAGTTCCTGAACCCGCTCCTGCTCCGGGCCCTGCTCGGTGTGTCGCACAATGCCTGGTATCGCGGTAGCCTCGAGGGCATTCCCACGTCCGATCTCGCGAGACTGCTGCCGTGGCGGAGCCGGCTGTCCTGGAAGGTGCTCGCTCATGTGCTGCTGCAGGCGCGCCTGCACGAGAAGGCGATGCGCAAACCCGCCGTCAGCATCGAGAAGGCGCGCCGCAGCCGGCTGTCGCCGACCGCCTTCCAGGGTCTGCTCGGCCAGCTGCGCCGCTGGATCGCACGGCTCGAGCCGGCCGACGGCGCGCCGACTACCTGGAGCGACTATGCCGAGCGCCATGGTTACCGACCCGCCGAGGAGGCCGCCAAACGCAGCTTCGTCGGGGCGTTCGTCGAGCAGACGCGGCCGGCGCTTTTGTTCGACCTCGGCTGTAATACCGGCGACTATGCCGCGCTGGCGCTCGGCGCCGGCGCCAAGCGGGTGGTCGGCTTCGACTTCGACCAGCAGGCCCTGGATGCCGCCTTTCACCGTTCCCAGGCCGAGGATCTGGACTTCCTGCCGCTGTTCCTGGACGCCGCCAACCCGAGCCCGGACCAGGGCTGGCGACAGCTGGAACGCACCGGCTTCGGCGGCCGCGCCAAGGCCGACGCGTTGCTCGCTCTGGCCTTCGTCCATCACCTGGCGATCGCCCGCAACCTGCCGCTGGAGCAGATTCTGGCCTGGCTCATGGGCCTGGCACCGCGCGGCGTGATCGAGTTCGTGCCGAAGGCGGACCCCACGGTCGGCCGCATGCTGGCGTTGCGGGAAGATATCTTCCAGGGCTATGATGAGGCAACCTTTGCGCGTTGCCTGTCCAGCACGGCCCGGATCGTCCGCAGCGAGATCATCTCGGAGTACGGCCGCCGTTTGTTCTGGTACGATCGCAACGACTGAGATTTTGGAGGTTGCGTTGTTTCGCAACGACCGCCGTGGGGCTTCGATCTTCTTGCCAGGGCTGCGCTATCATCTGCTCGCGCTGACCTTCTTCACAGTGGTCTTTGCGATCATACCGTTCACCATCTACGCGCATTCCGGTGAAGACTGGGACTTCGCGTTCCATGAGCTGCTGCTGGTGGCGGCGCTCGGCCTCGTCCTCTTCATCGGCTTCGCCATCGTGCTCCGGGTCGGAGCGGCCGTTCACGTCGGCGCGGCGGCCACCGCCGCCGTCTTCATGTTCTGTCTCGGCCTGTTTCTCCTGCTCGCCCACGTCTACGCGCCGATCCAGATCGGGCCGCTCGACGGCTCGAGGCTGCGGAGCACCGAGCCGATCCTCTATACCCTGATCGAGCTTGCGCTGCTCGCGGTGCTGGTTTTCGTCTTCGTCCAGCTCCAACGCGGCCGCGGCCTGGTGATCGCAGAGCTGTTCTCGGCCGCCCTCCTCCTGGTCAGCTTCGGCTATGCGGGCGTTCTGATGCTGGCCGATCCCCAACACGCTCGGGAAAGCCGGGGAGCGGGCGAGCAAGCGAGCCTCCCCACGGCCGTGCCGGGCCCGCATGCCCTTGACGCTGACTCGGCTGACATCACCGGCAACATCTACCACATCGTCCTCGATCGCATGCAAACCGATGCCTTCCTGGACGCCCTCGAGCACACCGGGACCAGAGATGTCTTTGCCGGTTTCGACTTGTTCAAGAACAATGTGTCGAACTATGTCTGGACCCTTCAATCGGCCGCCAGCTATTTTACCGGCACCTATTTTAAGGGAATGAACTACAATCACTGGATTCACGGCTGGCAAACCAGCGAGGGCCTGTTCCCAACCTTGGCGAGCCACGGATACCGTATCTGGATGTACGCTCCGATCGCGAGCTGGAAGACCAAATACGTCGACCGCTTCCAGTACGATGTCGATATCTACGAACAACAGACGGGCTTCGCGCACGCTGGCTTGTACGACTTGCTCCAGATCTGGCTCGCGAGCCTGGCACCCAATCTGCTGACCAACGAGGCGCTGCCGCTCGCGGCCGACCTCGCCGACCCGCTCTTCGAGTTGCTGACCGGACGGCGGCGGCCGCTCTCGGGCACCGAGGGACTGCATCAGGTTGCCGGCGTTCTGGTGCTGCGCCAGCTCGTGCGTGAGGAAGCGGCGCGCGCGCCGAACGGCGAATACGTTTATGCCCACGTCCTGCTGCCCCACGGGCCCCACGTCCTGGACCGGGATTGCCGCTATGCCGGCCCGACCGGCAAACGCGCGGTGCCCCTCAGGGCGGTGCAGGGCTACCTGCTCCAGGCGCAGTGCTCGCTTCGCCTGGTGGCCTCGTTCCTGGAGGAGCTGAAGCGGCTGGAGCGCTACCAGGCAGCGACCATCGTCATCCACGGCGACACGGGCGACTGGATGCCGCTCGGCGAGACCAGAGAGAAGAAGGGTCAGATCCTCGGATACCGGCAAGCGAGTCTGCTCTCCTACGTGCAGGCCCTTCTGATGATCAAGCGACCGCATGCCGAGGGGCCGCTGCGGGTGGTCGAGACGCCGACCCAGCTGGTCGACCTCTATCCGACGCTGCTCGACGTCTTGAAACTGAGCCCGCCGCAACCGGCTCTCTACGGCCGCTCGATCTATGCCAAGGAGGCCGACGAGCCGCGGGAAGTCCGCATCGCCTTCGATCCCAAAGCCGCGGACCTTCAGGGCTCCAATCTGATCGAGGTGCGGATCGACGAGCCCTGGCGTCCGCGGTCGTCGCCGTTGACCGTCCTCGGCCCGGCCCGCGATCCGGCGACCGCGAGCACCGACGCTGCACGGTGACGGCGCCCGCGGGGGCAGCCGATCGCCGAGGCCGCGCGGCGGCCGGTCAGCCGCGGCTGGCCGCCAAGCTGATCGGGGGCGGGCTGCGCAGCGTCTGGTAGACCACGCAGTAGCGCTCGGTGAGCTTGATCAGGGTGGCGAGTTGGTCCTCCGAGGCGTCGCTGTCGAGCTTGAAGCGCAGCCGGATGTCCCTGAACCCAACCGGGGCGTCTTTGGCGACCCCGAGCGTGCCGCGAAAGTCGAGATCGCCCTCGACCTCGACCCTACCCGCGCGGATCGGGATCGCGAGCGCGGTCGCGACCGCGGAGAGCGTGACCCCGGCGCAGGCGGCCAGCGCCTCCAGCAACATGTCGCCCGAGCAGGCGTGCAGGCCGCTGCCGCCGGTCGCCGGATGCAGCCCGGCCTCAACCAGGGCCTTGGCGGTCTGAACCGAACAGGTCACGCCCTCACCGATCGCGCCCTCGGCCCGAAGTGTGATCACCGCCGCCTCGGGCGCCTCCCGATAGCGCTGCTTGAACGGCGCCTGGAGTTCCTTGAGCGCTGCCGCATCCATCGCCATGCCTTCCCTCACCGCTCGTCACAAGCTACACGCGAGCGAACGTCGCACCGACGGCCATCTTGCGCAACCGACCACCGATGGGAAGGTCATGCAGCGCTTCAAGTTGATACCGGAAGTCCATCTGTTCCTTGTTCGGGAAAACCGGATCCTGCTGCTGCGCCGGTTCAGCACCGGCTACGAGGATGGCAACTACAGCGTGGTCGCGGGCCACATGGACGGCGGCGAGACCGCGCGCGCGGCGCTTTGCCGCGAGGCCGCGGAGGAGGCCGGGCTCATGATCCAACCGGACGATCTCCGCTTTGCCCATGTCGTGCATCGCTGCACCCGCGACGAGCGGATCGGCCTGTTCTTCGAGGCGCTGCGCTGGTCGGGCGAGCCGCGCAACCTGGAGCCCGACAAGTGCGACCGGCTCGCCTGGTTTGCCCTCGACGCGCTGCCCGCCAACATGGTCCCCTACGTGCGCGCCGCGATCGATGGCTGGCGCGCCGGTGTCTCTTACTCCGAGGACGGGTGGCGATAGCCTTCAGACCTCGGGGGCCAGCTGCTGGGTAAACAGGGAGGAACCGGCGAGGTCCTTGAGGGTCACGGTCATGATTTCGCTCGTGCCGTCGATGTCGACCTGGCCGAAGAACTGCAGGCCGGCGGAGGGCGCCAGGTTCACCTGGCCCGCGGGCGGCGCTTTCTGGAACACGACCTTGGGGCCGAAGGTGTCGTCGAGCGGGTTGGGGCCGAAGGTGCCGGCGTTGAGCGGGCCTGAGACGAATTCCCAGAACGGCGCGAACTCCTGGAACTGGGCCGCGTTCGGATCGTAGTAGTGGGCCGCTGTGTAATGGACGTCGGCGGTCAGCCAGACGACGTTTTTGATCCCGGCGTCGCGGATGAAGCGGAGGAGCTCGGCAATCTCGAACTCGCGGCCACGCACTGGCCCGTCGCCGTTGGCGACCGCCTCGAACAGCGCGCCGTCAGGCACCACGAGGCCGATCGGCATGTCGGCCGCGATCACCTTCCAGGTCGCCTCCGACGCCAGCAGCGCCTGCTTCAGCCAGCGCACCTGGATCGCCCCCAGAAACGCCGTGTCAGGCCCTGGTGCCGTCTGGTCGTTGGCCGTGTTGGGCCCCCGGTAGGAGCGCATGTCGAGCCGGAACACCTCGAGCGAGGGCCCATAGCCGAACGCGCCATAGACCCGCCTGCGTTCGAGCGGATGCTCGCGGATCGGGATGTAGTCGAAGAACGCCTGCGCCGCGCGCGCCGCCAGCAGGTCGACGCTCTTGACCTTGTAGGCGGCCTTCTTGGGGTCGCTCGACAGGTCCTCGTGCGGGTACCAGTTGTTCAGGACCTCGTGATCGTCCCATTGCGCCAGCATCGGCACCTCGGCGTTGAACCGCCGGAGGTTCGCGTCCATCAGATTGTAGCCAAAGTTGCCGCGGAACTCGGCCAGCGTCTCGGCGACCTTCGAGGTCGCCTCGGTCGTGAGGTTCTTCCAGACGCTGCCGTCCGGCAGCGCCTGCTCGGCCGGAAACGGGCCATCGGCATAGATCGTATCGCCGGAATGGATGAAGAAGGCGGGCTCCACCTGGCGCATCGCCTCGTAGATCTTCATGCCGCCCCAGTCGGGGTTGATGCCCCAGCCCTGGCCGCCGGTGTCGCCCGACCAGACGAAGCGGATGTTCCCGCGCGCGGTGGGCGGCATCCAGAAGCTGCCGGCGACCGGCTCGCTCACGAGCTTCCGGTCGGCCAGATCGACCATGGTCACCCGGTAGAAAATCCGCTGGCCCTGCGGCAAGCCCGCAAGGTCGAGCTTGGCGGTGAAGTCGGCATCCTCGAGCGCCGCGGGACCCGGCACGGTGCTCGCGTCGGCGAAGCTCTCGGTGGTCGCCCACTCGACCAGCATGCGCGCCGGCCGGTCGGCCTGCGCCCAGAGGATCGCGCGATCGCCCATGAGATCGCCGGCCTGCACGCCCGACGGCAGCGTCGGCCGCATTTTGTCACTCGTGATCACCGCGGGTGCGTTCGCTTGGGCGAGCCCGCGCGCCGGCACGAGCGAGCCCGCGAGCAGACCGCCGCCCGCGAGTGCCGAACGCTGCAGGAGGGCGCGTCGGGAGAAGGTCGAGGAGCGGGGTCGGATCAGAGCCATGGTTGCCTCCGGGAAGTCGCGATCAGCCCATTAGCAGTTAAAGCGTTCGTACGACAGTCGCTGCACGATTGTGTGCGCAGGCTCCGACAGTCGGCTCAACGCGCCCGCTGCCACCACCGATCATAGGCCCGCTCGAGAGGTTCGCCCGCCTCGAACAGCAGTCCTTGCGAGGCGCCGAGCCGCTCCAACAGCCGCTGCTCGGTCTCATCCTGCACCTCGAGAGCGCCATCCGGGAGGATGTGGTGAATGGGCCCGACCAGCGGCTTCACGTAGCGGCAGATCAGGTGCAGGCGGTGGCAATCCAGGGGATCACGCTCGCGGCAGAGCATGACGACGCGCTGTTCATGGGCCGCCGCGAGCAGCTGCCCGATGCCCTCGCGGAACTCCGGTTGCCGCACTCGGCTGACGTAGTCGGTGGCGACCGGCGTTTGGTCGCCGCTCGGCGGCCTGCCGCCCAGTTCCCGACCGAGGAAGAGATAGCCGATCCCGGCTTCGCCCAGCAGGCGCGCAAGGGACGGCTTGGAGACATGGGGCACAAACCGGGAGTAGGGGCGCGAGCGGACGTCAGCCACCGCCTCGATGCCATGGCGGCGCAGCAGGCCGAGGAAGAGCTCGAGTGCGTGGTTCGAGTGGCCGATCGTGAACAGCAAGGCTCGGGCTTGCGCGGCGCGCGCGCCCCCGATGGCGAGCGGTGACGGATGGCTTAGCATGCCCCCGGTCGCCTGTGGCAAAGGGGTCGCAGTGTGCGCGAAACGACACTTCGAACCGATTCGGGGCTGGTCATCGACCGTCGATCCGCGTAGTCCCAGCATAGAATTGCTCGGCGTTCGGGTCGGTCGGCCAGCGCGTCTCCACGACGTCGGCGTTCTGGCCGCGATCCAAGAATTGATCCTGCGTGGGAAAAAGTCCATGTCGTCCTGGCCGCCGCTCGCGCTGGCTGTCTGGCTCGGTGTCTCGAGCGCCTGCCTGGCGGCAGAACCACGTTCGACGGGACAGCCACCGGCGCTCACTCCAGCAATTGCCGATCTCCATGGTCTGAGTCTCGGTCTTGCCCAGCGAGGCGGGAGTTTGGACCGCTCGGCTGCCATCGGCGGAGCGGACCGAGCCGAGGCGGGGCGCGACCGCCTGCCCCGCCCGGAGGACGAGCCCGGGGTGCACCTCGATCTGCATCTCGGCCACACCTCGCCTGCCGGGCGAAGCCCGGGGGATGCGCCGCCTCTCTTTGGCGAGGTTGGCATCGACCTCGATTCCCGGGCCGGCCTGTCGTTGGTGCCGTCCTACCGGCTGGTCCTGGACGAGGACGACGGCGCCGAATCCCGGACGGTCGCGACGCAGATCCTGAAGCTCGGCGCCCGCATCCGCTTCTAGCCGGGCGCCGCCCCCCGCATCGAGCTCCTCGAGCGGCCAGAGCCGGACGCCGACAACTACGAAAAAGGGCCAGGATCATGGCGGCCCCGACCCGCCGGCTGCCGGCCCAGAAGGTCGCCATCCCGGCAGGAAAGGGGGCGGCGGGACCTTTGCCCGGCGGTTCGGCCGCCCGAGCGCCGCCAGCCGGGTCACGGGCTGACGACGAACTGGGCCTCGCAGATCGGGTCGAACCGGTATTCGGTCTCGTCGCCCGAGACCATGCTGACCGTGTAGGTCCCCGGCGCGCTGTAATTCTTGACCCGGAGGTAGAACCGCCACTTGCCTAGGAAATACACGAACGTGTTGGCGTCACCACCCCGACCGAGCGACATGACCTCGTCGCTGACATCCTCCGCCGTCGTGCCGATGCCGGACTGGTAGGTCACCTGCACCACAGGCAGGGCGCTCAGGTCGCCGCGCCTCAGCTCGGAGCCGTGCTCGTCGACGAGCTCGGCCTTGAGCGGCAGAGCCAAATTCCGCCTGACGGTGACCGGGCCGTGGTCCAGTGGCCACTCGAAGCCTTGGCAGGCATAGGCCGGCGCCGCATCGACGAACTCGATGGGGGGGAAGTCCGCGCCCTGCTGAGTGCACCCGGGGCTCGACTGTCCGGGCGGTGGCGGCGGCTGACAGCTCACGGTACCGATCGAGAAGCTTTGAAGCGTGAGGGTCAGCGTCTTCTTCGAGCATGGCTCGATCTGAGGGCCGTTGCAGGGCGAGGTGCCCGTCACGACCTTCACGGCCTTGAGGCTCAAGGACGGGGCGTTCCAGTCCCAGGAAATGGCCGTGATGTCGGCTTGGGTGAATTGGTTAAGCTTGAAGGTAACGCCCGCGGGCGACGGCCCGGTCAAGGAGCCACTCAGGGTGGGAAGGACGATCATCCCCAGTATGGTCCCCGTGACGGAATCGACGATGTTCTTCTCGATCGCCGCCTCCGCCGTGACGGAGAGCCCGATCGCGCCGAACAGCAAAGCGAGCATCGAGAGGAGGAAAACCCCTACTCGAGGCGTGATTTTGTCACTCATTTGAGCCTCCCCCCGACGACAGTCGGAAAATCCGCGATGCGCTGTTCCAACGCAGAAGTCAACACTACGAGAGCTAGAAAAAGCTCAAAAGTTGCGCAGAACCACGTTTTTGCGCTGGCGCTCCCGCTCACGTCATCTTCAAGCGGGTCTCGGTCGAGCGGAACGATGCTTCGGTTGCCATCGCATCGCAATTCTAGCCCTCGCGAGCCGGCTCGCGCAGCGGCAGCAGCAGCACGCCGCCGACCACGAAAAACCCGAGAATCGTCGCGATCCCAAGGCGCTGGCTGCCGGTCCAGAAGGTCACCGTGCCGAGCAGGAAGGGGCCGATGTAGGCGGTGATCTTGCCGGTCAGCGCATAGAGGCCGAACATCTCGGTGCGGACCTCGGCGGGTGCCAGGCGCGCCATCAGCGAGCGGCTCGCGGCCTGGGTCGGGCCGACGAAGATCCCGAGCAGGCCGCCCGCGATCCAAAAGGCGAGCGGGCTGGTCGCGACCACCGCGGCGGTGCCGCAGGCGAGCAAGCCCACGAGCCCGATCAGGATCGTCCGCTTGGCGCCGATCCAGTCGTCGATCCAAGCAAAGCCGAGCGCGCCAAGCCCAGCGGTGACATTCAGGAGAATGCCGAACTTGATCACCTCGGCGAGCGCCATGCCGAAGGTACCGGCGGCGTAGATGCCGCCGAACGCGAACAGTGTGTTCAGCCCGTCGGTGTAGATCATGCGCGCGATCAGGAACCGGCCGATCGCGCGATAGCTGCGAAGGTTCGAAAAGGTACGCCTGAGCTGGGCGAGCCCGCGGCGGACCGCTTCGGCGGCCGGCAGGCCGGCGCTCTGGCGATCGGGCGTGAACAGGAACAGCGGCAGGCTGAAGACCGCGAGCCAGAGACCGACCAACGGCCCGGAAATGCGGACGTCCTCGGCCGCCTTCGGATCGAGGCCGAATGGCGGCGGCTCGGGCTGGACGAAGCCGTAGAGGACCAGGATCAGGCACACGAGGCCGCCCGCGTAGCCCAGGCCCCAGGCCCAGCCGGACAGGCGCCCGAGATACTCCTTGCTCACGATCTCGGGCAGCATCGCGTTGTAGAAGACGCCGGCGATCTCGAAGGCGAGGTTGGTGAGCGCCGCGATCGCGAGCACCATCAACGCGACCTCGGGGCTCGGCCGGCCGTACCAGAGCAGGCCGCAGCCGACCACCGCGATCGCGGTCCAGACCAGCAGCCAGGGCTTGAGCCGCCCGCCGGCGTCGGCGATCGCCCCGAGCACCGGGCTCACCAGCGCGATCGCGACCCCGCTCGCCGACATCGCCCAGCCCCACTCGGCGGTGCCGCTGACCTCGTCGACCGCAATCCCCTTGGTGAAGTAGGTGGCGTAGACGAACGTGATGATCACCGCCGAGAAAGCGGAGTTCGCCCAGTCGTAGAGCGCCCAGGAGAACTGCCCGAGACGGGACGCGGGAGAAGCCATGGCCTGGGGTATGCCCGGCGCGCGCGTCGGATACAAGCCTCGAGCAGACCGCGCCATTGCGGTTTGACGCACCCGCTCGGGCCGCGCGCGCGCTATGCTGCTGGCGGGAGCGTGGCTTGGCTCAGGGAGGATCGGGCGATGACCGCCATCCAGGAGATTCCGGCATCACAATCAGCGTTCGGTGCCGCCGAGATCGGCGCGATCGCGCATCTCTATCGGGGCGAGATGTACCGCAGCAAGATCTGGCGGACCCGGCTCGACACCAGCACCAACTGGGCGGTGGTGACCACCGGCATCGCGATCTCGGCGACCTTCAGCAGCGCGTCCGCCTCGCCGCTGCCGATGGTGCTGGTCTCGTTCCTGGTCGCGGTCTTCCTGATCTTCGAGGCCCGCCGCTACCGCTTCTTCGACATCTGGCGGACCCGCGTCCGGGTCATGGAGACCTGCTTTTACGGGCCGATCCTGCGCGGCCAGGGCCTGCGCATGGACAACGGCTGGGGCGAGGTCTTGGCCAGGGACTACGCCGACATTCACTTCCACATCAGCATCTTCGAAGCCGCCGGCCGGCGTCTGAGACGCAACTACAGCTGGATCTTCGCGATCCAGATCGTCAGCTACTGGGGCAAGATCTGCATCCACCCGGCCCCGATCGCCTCGCTCCAGGACCTGTGGACCCGGACCGCGGTCGGCCCCTTGCCGGGGCAGGTTGTGCTGCTGCTCGGCACGGTCTTCTATCTCGGCCTGCTCGGCCTTGGCATCGGCACCCTGCCGAAGCAGAAGGCGGTCGGCCGGGTGCACCGGCTGAAGGGGTCGCCGGATCGCATCCGCGAGCTGGCCGCGTCTGAAGGACTCTGAGAGTTCTGAGCTCCTTGAGCGCCTCGTCAGCGCCCCGCAGCGCGCTAGATAGAGGGCAGGCAACCTCAATAACGGAGCGTACCACCGTGGCCCCTGCAACCCCGATCTGCGACTTCGGCGAGCCGGCGAAGCCGTTCGACCTGCCCGCGACCGACGGCAAACGCTACACCCTCGATGACGTGCGCGGCCCCAAAGGCACGCTCGTGATGTTCATCTGCAACCACTGCCCCTACGTCAAGGCGGTGCTCGACCGGATCATCCGGGACGCCAGCGACCTCAAGGAGCACGGCATCGGCGTGATCGCGATCAACGCCAACGATCCGGCCAGCTATCCGGACGACAGCTTCGCCAACATGAAGCGGTTGGCCGTGGCCAAGCAGCTGCCGTTTCCTTATGCGTTCGACGAATCGCAGGCGGCGGCGCGCGCCTATGGCGCGGTCTGCACGCCCGACTTCTTCGGCTACAACGCCGACCTCGAGCTGCAGTATCGCGGCCGGCTCGATGCCTCCAAGACCACGCCGGTCCCGGGCGCGATCCGTGAGCTCTACGAGGCGATGGTCCAGATCGCCGAGACCGGCCGCGGCCCCGAGCAGCAGATCCCGTCGATGGGCTGCTCGATCAAGTGGAAGGCGGCGGCCTGAGTCGGCCCGACAGCGTCCCGGCGGGCGGCGGCACTCACCTGGCGCGGGTCAGCGCGAGCCAGAGGCCGCCGCCGATCAGGCAGACGCCGCTCGCCCGCGAGAGCAGACGGACGCGCCGTCGCGCCAGCAGGCGCCCGGCGCGGCCGGTCAGGACCGCGTAGGCGCCATCCGAGATCAGCGCCACGACCATCGAGGTCGCTCCGAGCAGGACGACCTGCAGGACGTAGTCGCCCGTCGGGTCGACGAACTGCGGCAGGAATGCGCCAAAGAACAAAAGCGCCTTGGGATTGCTCAGCATGACCAGGAAACCCTGGAGGAAGAAGCCGCCACGCGGCGCCGGCAGGTGCTTGGGCTGGTCGATCCCGCCCGCGGTGCGCACGAGCTTCCAGCCGAGCCAGACCAGATAGGCGGCGCCGGCGAGCCGCAGCCAGTCGAACCACCAGCTCATCGTCGCGATGATCGAGGCGAGCCCGACCACGACCACACCCAGCATCAGGGCCAGCGCCAGCTGGGTGCCCGCGACGTTCAAAAGCCCCGCGCGCACCCCGTGGGTGAGACCGTTCGCCACGACGAGCGTCACGACCGGACCCGGCACGACCGTGATCACGATGCAGGCGAGCAGATAGGCGAGATAGACCTCGGGCGTCATTTGGGCGATCCTCGGGCCGAACCTGGCGCGCGCCATCGTAGATGGCCGCGCCCGGCCGGGTCCAGATGCCGGGCGCCGGCAGCGATCCGGCGCCAGTGGAGCCGCTAGGCGACGCCATGGCCTACGAGAGCCTGCGCGACTTTATGCTGCGCCTCGAGCGCGCCGGCCGCCTCGTGCGCGTCAAGGCGCCGGTCTCGCCGGTGCTCGAGATCACCGAGATCCACACCCGCCTGCTTGCCGACGGCGGTCCGGCGGTGCTGTTCGAGAACGTCGAGGGCAGCGCCATGCCGGTGCTGACCAACCTGTTCGGCACGGTCGAGCGGGTCGCCTGGGGCATGAACCGCGAGCCGGGCGAACTGCGCGAGCTCGGCGAGCTGCTGGCCTTCCTCAAGCAGCCCGAGCCGCCCGGCGGCTGGCGCGAGGCGATCGAGATGGTGCCGCTGCTCAAGGCGGCGCTGAGCATGAAGCCGAAGACCGTGAGCCGGGCGCCCTGTCAGGAGGTCGTGCTCGAGGGCGATGCGGTCGACCTCGGGCGCCTGCCGGTCCAGACCTGCTGGCCGGGCGAGCCAGCACCCCTGATCACCTGGCCGCTGGTCGTGACCAAGGGGCCGGGAGACGACCGGGCCGACGGCTTCAACCTCGGCATCTACCGGATGCAGGTGACCGGCCGCGCCACCACGCTGATGCGCTGGCTCAAGCACCGGGGCGGCGCCCAGCATCATCGGCGCTGGCAGGCGGCGCGCCCGGACCCCTTGCCGGCGGCGGCGGTGATCGGCGCCGACCCCGGCACCATCCTGGCCGCGGTCACGCCGGTCCCGGACACCATGTCGGAGTACCAGTTCGCGGGCCTTCTGCGCGGCAAGCGGGTCGAGCTCATCGACTGCGTCTCGGTGCCGCTCAAGGTCCCGGCGAGTGCGGAAATCGTGCTCGAGGGCCTGGTCAGCCTAGAGGACTATGGCGACGAGGGCCCTTACGGCGATCACACCGGCTACTACAACGCCGTCGAGAAATTCCCGGTGTTCACGGTCACCGCGATGACCATGCGCCACGACCCGATCTATCTGTCCACGTTCACCGGCCGGCCGCCGGACGAGCCCTCGGTGCTCGGCCAAGCGCTCAACGAAGTCTTTCTCCCACTCTTCCGTCAGCAGTTCCCGGAAGTCGTCGATTTCTGGCTGCCGCCCGAGGGCTGCTCCTACCGGGTCGCCGTGGTGACGATCAGGAAAGCCTATCCCGGCCACGCCAAGCGCGTGATGCTGGGCGTCTGGTCCTATCTGCGCCAGTTCATGTACACCAAGTTCGTGATCGTCACCGACGACGACATCGACGCCCGCAGCTGGCCGGACGTGATCTGGGCGATTTCCACGCGGGTCGACCCCGCGCGCGACCTCACGATCCTCGAGCACACGCCGATCGATTATCTCGACTTCGCCTCGCCCGAATCCGGGCTCGGCAGCAAGCTCGGCATCGACGCCACCAACAAATGGCCGCCCGAAACGAAGCGCGACTGGGGCCGGAAGATCCGCATGAGCGACGAGATCATCGCCCGCGTCACCGAGCGCTGGGCCGATTACGGCCTGCCCGGCGCGGGCCAATCGATCTGGAAGTAACTCCAGGTGTGAGACCGATCCACCGACCGATGTCGCGCAGCTTGCTCGAAGCCATTTCTGCCAGTCTCGGATGACCGCCCGGACGTCGGACGTCCGAGCATGTGGCCGGGCGTACCTTCTGCTCACCCTCACCGCGCTTTGCTGGGGAGCCAACGCGATCTTCGCGCGCCTCGCGGTCGGCGAGGTCTCGCCCATGGCCCTGGTCACGGTGCGTTGGCTGGGCGCGCTCGGCCTGCTCGCGGTGTTCGCCCACGCCCAGGTCCGGCGCGACTGGTCAGCCATCCGCGAGCGCCTGATGTTCGTGTCGGCCATGGGCGCGCTCGGCTTCACGGCCTTCAACGCGCTCTACTACGTCGCCGCCCATTCGACCACGGCCGTCAACATCGGGATCATCCAGGGCGCGGTCCCGGTGTTCGTTCTGGCCGGCGCTCTGGTGGTCGATCGGACCCCGGTTGGCGGCGTGCAGTTCGCGGGCGTGCTCGTGACCTTGCTCGGCGTCGTCATCGTCGCCTGCGGCGGCGACTTCGCGCGGCTGGCCACGTTCACGCTCAACTCCGGCGATCTCCTGATGATCGCTGCCTGCGCCCTCTATGCCGGCTATACCCTGGCGCTCCGCCGCCGGCCGCCGGTCTCCGCGCTCAGCCTGTTCACCGTGATGGCGGGCGCCGCGTTCCTGACCTCGCTGCCGCTGGCGCTGACCGAGGCGGCGCTCGGTCAATTCCAGTGGCCAACTCCGGCCGGTTGGCTGATCCTCGCCCTGGTCACGCTGTTCCCCTCCTTTCTGGCGCAGATCTCCTTCATCCAGGGGGTAACGCTGATCGGCCCGAGCCGGGCGGGGGTGTTCATCAACCTGGTGCCGGTGTTCGCCTCGATCCTGGCAATCCTGGTTCTCGAGGAGCCCTTCGCGCCGTTCCATGGCGTCGCGCTCTGCCTGGTCCTCGGCGGAATCTGGCTGTCCGAGCGCGGCAAGCCGACCTGAACGCCGCAACAACACCGGCCGCCATTGAAGTCGAGTATGACCGTGGTTATACTACCGACATGAAGACCGCGATCTCGATCCCCGACCCGTTGTTCGAGGCGGCCGAGCAGCTTGCCAAGAGCCAGGGCAAGTCGCGCAGCCAGCTCTTTGCCGACGCGCTCCGCACCTATCTGGAGCGATATTCCGACGATTCGATCACCAAGCGCATCAACGAGATTGTCGACGCCGACCCGGAGGCGACCAAACTGGATCCGGCGCTGGAAGCCTGCCAGCTCGAAATGCTGCGCAAGGTTGAATGGTAAGTGCAGCGGGGTGAGGTCTGGTGGGCGGACATGCCCGAGCCGGCTGGGTCGGAGCCCGGATTTCGTCGCCCGGTCGTCATCATCCAGGCAGATCCCTTGAACCGAAGTCGAATCAGCACCGTCCTGGTCGCTGCGATCACAAGCAACCTCGCCCTCCGCGCTTTTCCTGGCAACGTCTACCTGCCACTCCGCTCCGCAGGGCTCGATCGGCCATCGGTCGTGAATGCTTCGCAGCTAGCGACGCTGGATCGCAGCCGGCTGATCCGACACATCGGCAGTCTGGTCAGCGCGAGGATCCGCGAGCTCGACGATGGCCTTCGGCTGATATTGGCCTTGTGAGGCTGCAACGCTTCATACGCGCGGCCGTCGATGGTCGAAATCGCCGCCGGGGCGTGGCGGACGGTGCGCTGCAGAACCATATGTGCGTCAGCGTCCGCGACCCTTGCCTCGAAAGGCGACGATGACTGACGCCGACCGCAACCTCGACCTGCTCAGCAATCTTTTGGATCGCGCCAGGAAGGCCGGGGCCGATGCTGCCGATGCCATGCTGGTCGAGAGTGCAGGCCTCAGCGCCACCCGGCGCCTCGGCAACCTGGAAAAAATCGAGCGCGCGGAGGGTTGCGACCTTGGTCTGCGCGCCTTTGTCGGTCGGCGCCAGGCGATCGTCTCGACCGGCGACCTCGGGGCGGCGAGTCTGGAGCGCCTGGTCGAGAACGCGATCACGATCGCGCGGGCGGTGCCCGAGGACCGCTACGCCGGTCTCGCTCTGGAGGATCAGATCGCCCGCGAGCCGGCCGAGCTCGATCTCGACGACGGCGAGGAGCCGGCCGCCGGGACGCTTGCCGACCTCGCTGCGGCCGCCGAGGACGCGGCTCTGGCCGAGCCCGGGATCAGCAATTCCGAGGGTGCCGAGGCCGGTTGGTCGCGGACGCGCACGACCCTGGTCGCGTCCAACGGCTTCGTCGGCAGGACCGCGCGCTCGCGCCACAGCCTGAGTGCCGCGGTGATCGCCGCCGCCAACGGCAAGATGGAGCGCGACTACGAGTTCGCGACCGTGGTCCGCGCCAAGGATCTGCCCGACCCCGCCGAGCTCGGCCGCCGGGCTGCCGAGCGCGCGCGGTGCCGGCTCAATCCGCGCAAGGTGAGAAGTCAGAGCCTGCCGGTGGTCCTCGACCCCCGCGTCGCGGGCGGCATCGTCCGCCACCTCGCGAGCGCGATCGCGGGCCCGGCGGTCGCCCGCGGCACGACCTTCCTCAAGGACAGGCTCGGCGAGCCGATCTTCGCGCCGGTTGTGACCATCGTCGACGAGCCCCAGCGCGCCGACGGGCTCCGTTCCTGCAGCTTCGATGCCGAGGGCATTGCCACCAGGCGCCGGACACTGGTCGATGCCGGCGTGCTCACGACCTGGCTCCTGGATTGCGCCTCGAGCCGCCAGCTCGGCCTCGAGACCACCGGGCATGCTGCCCGCGGGGTCAGCTCATCGCCGGCACCGGCGCCGACCAACGTCTATCTCGCGGCCGGCGAGGCGAGCCCGGAAGAAGTGATGTCGGATATCAAGGAAGGTATCTATATAATTGAAATGCTTGGCATGGGTATCAACTACGTCACGGGTGACTACAGCCGGGGCGCGGCCGGCTTTTGGATCCAGGACGGCGCGCTTGGCTGGCCGGTCAGCGAGATCACGATCGCCGGCAACCTCGCCGACATGTTCCGGCACCTGACCCCGGCCAACGATCTCGAGTTCCGCTATGGCATCGACGCGCCGACGCTGCGCATCGACGGCATGACCGTGGCCGGCCAGTGAGCGAAAGCCCGGATCTCGAGGCGGACCGGCGGCTGCTGCGGCGTGCGGTCACCGCCGCGGGCGCGCTTGCGCTCGAGCATTTCCGCGCCGGGCCCGAACACTGGTACAAGGGCCCGGGTCAGGTGGTCACCCACGCCGACCTCGCGATCGACGGCCTGCTTCACGACATTCTGATTGGCGCTCGGCCGGAGGATGGCTGGCTGTCCGAGGAGCGTGCCGACGACGGCTCGCGGCAGCGGCGCCGCCGGGTCTGGATGGTCGACCCGATCGACGGCACCCGGGCGTTCGCTGATGGCGAGCCGGAATTCGCGATCAGTATCGCCCTCGTGGTCGAGGGCGAGCCGGTGCTCGGCGCGGTGCTCAACCCGGCGACCGAGGAGCATTTCGAGGCTCACCGGGACGGTGGCGCGCGGCTGAACGGCGCCCGCCTGCGGATCAGCGACCGGCGCGAGCTGGCGGGCGCGCGGCTGCTCTCGAGCCGGACCGAGATGAAGCGCCGCGACTGGCCCAAGCTGATCCCCGAAGGGCAGTTCACGACCATGGGTTCGCTCGCCTACAAGCTCGCCCTGGTCGCCGCCGGCCGGTTCGATGGCCTGGTATCCCTGCGCGCCAGCCACGACTGGGATCTGGCGGCGGCCATTCTGCTGATCGGCGAGGCCGGCGGCCGGATCAGCGAAGCCAATGGCGCGCCGCTGGTCCTCAACAAGCCGGCGACGCGGCACGACGGGCTGGCCGCCGCCGGCACGACGGCCCTGCACCGGGCGCTGGTGACCCGGCTGCGGTCTGGCTGAGCCACGAGGCCGGCCGACGAGGTCGGGGCGTGGCACCATGGTCACAGGCTCGCGTCGGACGATCTTACGTTCAAGTGCCGACAAACCGCCGCCGCCGAACGATCGCGCGCTGGCACTTGTGACTTTCGCGCAACAGCCGCCAACGGAAATGCAACGCCACTCCCCCCACCGGAGCACTGCCGGAATATTGTTGGCGGCGTCCTGTTGGCTTGCGTGTAACGGTCGCGTGGCGGGGCACCACGCCGGTTGATGATCGGAGACGTTTGATGAGGGCGCCGTGTCAGAAACCGAACGGCTGATCGCCGAGCAGATGCCGAAGTTGCGGCGCTACGCGCGATCGTTGCTCGGCGATCCTATACGGGCGGATGACTTGGTGCAGGAAGCGTTAGTCAGAGGGCTGTCACGGAGCCATCTTTGGCAACCCGGGACCGACATTCGGGCCTGGATGTTTACGATTCTGCACAACATTCACATCAACAACCAGCGCCAACGCCGGACCCGGGCCGACTATCAGGAACTCGATGACGACCAACCCGAGATGGCGACGGCCCCGAACCAGGAGCGCTCACTCGAGATCCGTGATCTGGCAAGGGCGTTGCAGCTGTTGCCGGAACCGCAGCGGCAGGTGGTGCTGCTGGTTGGACTCGAGGGCATGAACTACAAGAACGTTGCCGCCGTACTCGACATTCCCATCGGTACCGTCATGTCCCGACTGCACCGCGGTCGCGAAGCCTTGCGCCGTTTCATGGCGTACGGCCCCGCGCCCAAGGCCTCGGGCCAAGACCCCAAGTTGCGCAGTATGCCATGACCACTCGCCAGACTTCGATCGACGAGGACGACTTTCAGGCTTTCGTCGACGGCCAGCTGCCACCCGAGCGACGCCGGGCGGTGATGGCCTTCCTGGCCGCCAATCCCGACGAGGCGGCCCGCATGGATCACTACCGGACCCTGACCGAGGCGCTGCATCTCGCCTATGACGAGGTGCTCTACGAGCCGCTGCCCAAGCGCCTGCGGGTCGAGCACTACCGTGGCCAGTCATCGTGGGCGAGACGCCTGCAGGATTGGCTCGGCGTCGGCCGCCACGGTTTGGTCGCGCGGCTCGCCGGGATCGCCGTGCTGCTGCTGGCGAGCAGTGGCGGCGGCTGGTTGATGCACAGCGAGGTCATCAAGCAGGAAGCCGAGTCGCCGGCCATGAGCTTCGCCCGGCAGGCGGCCAATGCCCACCTGCTGTTCGCGCCCGACCTCCGCCATCCGGTCGAGTTCGGCCCCGATCAGCAGGATGGCCTGCCCTGGCTGTCGGAGCGGCTTGGTGGCGCGTTGCACGCCCCCAATCTCCAGTCGCTTGGTCTTAACCTGGTCGGCGGCCGACTCTTGCCAGCGTCCGGTCAGCCGGCCGGGCAGCTGATGTACGAGAACTCGGACGCGCGGCGGATCACGCTCTACATCCGCGCCCGCTGGACCACGACGGTGAATGGTGCTCATGATGGCACCGTGAGCTTCGCCAGCGAGGACGGGGTCAGCATGGTCTACTGGATCGAGGGCCCGTTCGCCTATGCGCTGATCGGCCCCATGGATCGGGATCAGCTGTTCGGCGCGGCCAAGATCATCCAGCAGCAGATGAGCGTGCCGACCTTGCCGGCGCCGACCCCGGATCAGACCGCGACCACCGAGAAGGACGCGACCTGAGTCCCGGCCGCGCGGTCGAGTTCGGATCGAGGACTCGCTCCGCGCCTGCCACAGCTCGGAAGACCGAACCCCGTCGAGCGCCGGCCTTACCTCCTGAGGCTGCAGGCGTTCAGGTCGAGGCGGTGGTGTACCTGCCATCGGGTGACACATTCGCGCTCACGCACGGCTACGATCCGGGCAGGCTCGGTCTCCGCACCGAGCCTGCCCGTCATCTGACCCTGGCCCCTCACGCGCCTGGTTGCGGCAAGAAGCCGGCTTGCCGGCACGGCCCACTCCCTCCTAGAAGGGAGGTTGCCGACGGCCAGGAATGTCCGAGATGCCATCGCTCCTCGATCACTGCCGCGGACTCATCGAGCGCCAGATCGCGCCCGGCGCGGTTCTGCTGCAGGAGGGCCAACGCTCCGGCCACTTGTTTGTCCTCGCCGAAGGCACGCTGGAGGTCTATCGGGGCGATGTCGAGATCGCGCTCGTGAGCGAGCCGGGCGCGGTCTTCGGTGAGATGGCGGTGCTGCTCGACCAGCCCCACACCGCGAGCGTGCGTGCCGTGACGGAGGCCAAGATCCATGTCATCGAAGACGCATCGCAATTCCTGAACGCCAATCCCCATACGCTGCTGCCGATCGCCACGCTCCTGGCCCGACGCCTGCAGAGCGCCACCACCTATCTCGTCAATCTCAAACAGCAGTTTCAGGACCAGAAGAACCATTTCGGCATGGTTGACGAGGTGCTGGAATCGCTCTCTCACCAGCAGGATCAGAGCTTTCCGCCGGCAGCCGATCTGCCGGAGGAGCCATAGCGAGCAGCCAGCTCGGCGGATCGGCCATCGCAGCGAACGGGTGGGTCGGCGACTGGTTCAAGGCCGCGACCTCGGCGGCCGCCAGCGAGATCCAGTAGGCGTCGGGCGCGGCCATGTCGACCACCACGTGCGAGGGCAGCGGCCCGATCTGATGGCCGGCATTGAAGACCCAGGTCCTGCCGATCCGATCCGCCCATGAGCCCTTGGGCGTGAACGGCGACTGATGCACGTGGCCGGACAGAACGAGGTCCGGCTGATACTTCTTGATCCAGCCGCGCAACGCAGCGTCGCCGAACGATCGCTTGCCGTCCCAACTCGTCGGCGAGCCCTGGGGGGGCGCGTGATGCACCCACACCCACCGTGCCGGCCGGGTCGGCGCGTCTTGGGCCAGATGGCGGGCGATCTCCGCGCGCGTGCCGCTGCCGGCACCCCAGGGACAGATCGTAAACAGCGTATCGCCGATCAGCCGGGAGTCGCCGTCGGTCAGCACGCCGTAATGACGCGCCTTGGTGATCCACCGCGTGATCAGCTCGCCTCGGCTGTCGTAGCCGTCGAGATCGTGGTTGCCCGAGCAGATCAGCAACGGCGCGCGGTCGCGAATCCGGCGGAGATACTTTTGCACGACGATCGTCTGGGCGGGACGGTCGACCGCTGAGAACGCGTCGAGATGGTCGCCGGCGAGCACGACCACGTCGACATGGCCGGCCGCATTGACCACCCAGTCGAATTTGCGCAGATCATAGTGCAGGTCGGCGACCAGCAGGCACTTCAACGAAGGCTGCCTCCGTTTCGGGCGGCCGCCGACCGGCGGCGGACTGACGGGGCGGCATCGCGTCCCTCCCCCGAGTCCTACCAGATCCAGCCACCAAGACGATTCTTTTCCGCACCCTTGCTAGAGTTCGGTGCGCACCTGCCAGAGCTCGGGAAAGCAGACCACGTCGAGCGCCCGCCTCAGGTAGCTGACGCCCGAGCTGCCGCCGGTGCCGGTCTTGTGGCCGATGATCCGCTCGACCGTGGTGACGTGGCGAAAGCGCCACTGCCGGAACCAGTCCTCGAGGTCGACCAGGTCCTCGGCCAGCTCGTACAGGTCCCAGTTCCGGCCGGCATCGCGATAGATCATAGCCCAGGCCTGGAGCACGCTCGGATGTGACCGGTAAGGTCGGCTCCAGTCGCGCTCGACGCAGTCCCGCGCGACCCCGAAACCACGCCGCGCCAGCAGCCGGATCGCCTCGTCGTAGAGGCTCGGCCGCTCGAGCTCACCCGCGAGCTCGGCATGCACCGCGGGCGTGTGCCGATGCACCGCGAGCATCGCCCGCTGCCGGTTGCCGAGCAGGAACTCGACCAGACGGTACTGGTGTGACTGGAAGCCGGACGCCGGCCCGAGCTGGTCCCGGAAGACCAGGTAGTCGGACGGCGTCAAGGTCGACAGCACGTCCCAGGACTGGATCATCTGCGCCTGAACGCGCGCCACCCGCGCCAGCATCTTGAACGCCGGCTGCAGGTCGTCGGCGGCGATCCGCGCGCGCGCCGCCCGCAGCTCGTGGACCATCAGCTTGAGCCAGAGCTCGCTCGCCTGATGGATCACGATGAACAGCATCTCGTCGTGGCTGGCCGAGACCGGCCGCTGACAGGCGAGCAGGTCGTCGAGTGCCAGGTAACGACCGTAGGTCAGGGCGTCGGCGAGGTCGGTCTGGACGCCGGGCTCAAGGGCGGATTCGGCGGGCTCGGTCATGTCACGGCGGCTCGTTGCTGGTATTCGGGCAGGTCCCAGGCACGCTCGGCCATGACCTGGCGAAGCGCCTCCACGGCGTCCCACAGGTCGACGAAGCCGACGTAGAGGGGCGCCAGGCCGAAGCGCAGCAGGTCGGGAGCGCGGAAGTCGCCGATCACGCCGCGCGCGATCAACGTCTGGACGATCGGGTAGCCGTCCGGATGCCGGAACGATACCTGCGAGCCGCGCTCCGCGGCGGCGCGTGGGCTCGCGAGCTCGAGGCCGAAGCCGGCGCAGCGCGCTTCGACCAGCTGGATGAAGGCGTTGGTCAGCGCCACCGACTTCTTGCGCAGTGCCCGCGGATCGACCTCGAGCAGCAGATCGACGCCCGCTTCGAGCGCCTTCAGACTGAGGATCGGCGGCGTGCCGGCGAGGAACCGGGCGATCCCCGGCGCGGGCCGATAGAGGCCATCGAAGGCGAAGGGTTCCGCATGCCCGAGCCAACCGGTGATCGGCTGGCGGGCGCGATCCTGCCAGCGCTCGGCGACGAACAGGAAGGCGGGCGCCCCCGGCCCGCCGTTCAGATATTTATAGCCGCAGCCGACCGCGAGATCCGCGCCCGCGGCATTCAGATCGACCGGGACGGCGCCGGCGCTATGCGCGAGGTCCCAGAGTGCGAGCGCGCCGGCATCGTGTGCCGCTCGGGTCAGGTGCTGCATGTCGTGCAGCCGCCCGCTCCGGTAGTCGACGTGGGTCAGCAGCAGCAGCGCCGTCCGATCGTCGAGGGCGGCCTCGAGCTCCGGGGTCGCGACCAGGCGCAGCTCGACCCGGTCGCCAAGCCATTCGGCAAGACCCTGGGCGACGTACAGATCGGTCGGGAAGTTGCATCGCTCGGAGACCACCACCCGGCGCCCGGGCCGTAAGTCCAGCGCCGCGGCGATCAGCTTGAACAGGTTGACCGAGGTCGAGTCGGCGACCATCACTTCCCCTGGCCGCGCCCCGATCAGGCGGGCGATCTTGGCGCCGAGGGTGTGCGGCAGGTCGATCCAGCCGTGCTTGTTCCAGCTGGTGATCAGGTCCTCGCCCCACTGTCGCCGGACCACGTCCTGAACGATCGCCGCGGTCGCCTTGGGCAGGGGCCCGAGCGAGTTGCCGTCGAGATAGATCGTGCCCGTCGGCAGCGCGAACTGCTGGCGCCACACCGCCAGCGGATCGGCGGCGTCCAAGGCCGCGCAGGCGGCGCGTGTCGGCGCGGCGGTCACCGCGCCCTCCTCGACAACGCCTGCGCACATCCTGGCCTCCCGCCCGGCTCGGCCCCGCCGGAGGGCTATATCGGCCGCCCCGCGCGCCCGCGCAAGCCTCGAACGCCCGCAGCTCAGGGTCGGGCCCGGCGATCAGCGCGTGAGCCGCCGCCCAATCGCGCGCCGGCGGACCGACCCTCACGGATCGGGCGCGGGCTTCGATCCGTCAAGCGTGAGCCAACTCAAGGTAGCGACGCAGACCAACATTAATCATTTCTTAACCATGCAGAGCGTATCACGGTCCCATCGGAGCCCCAGCCATCAAGTGGGAGGCATCGTTTGGCGCAGCCACCGGCCGTCGAGTTTCTGAAGCGTCGCTACGCGAGCGCGATCGCGCGTGCCGACGATCCGACCGCGACCCGCCTGCGGGCCGAGATCGACCGGCTGATCAATCAATCCGCTCGAGCGCTGCCGGCCCGCGCCGCCGGGGCGACCCAGGCGAGGCGGGCCGCAGCGACTCTGGTCCAGTTCGCGCAGGAATACGACGACATCCTGGGGCCGCACCTCTGACCTCGGGCGAGCCTGACCGCTCGGCCGGATTAAAGCCCGCACAAGGCCGGCGCGACGCTGGTAGGCGAACGCGATCTCGAACGAGCCGCCGTCTTGGAACTCGGCCGATCCCGAGCCGCCGACCTCGTCCATCTCCTCGAACCCCGCCCAGGTGAAGACGACCGTGGACCGGGAGTACTCGAGCTCGAGGCCGCCCTGCATGGCCCCGAAGGTGATTTGGCCTGCGCCGTGGGCTCCGATGGTCATCATGGCAGGTTCGACCACGTCGAGATGAGCACGATCCGATAGATCGGCTTCGATAATCCGCCACCGGCCGACCAGTAGACAGTCCATCGGGACGGTTACAGCGAGGCTCCCCCGGTCTCCAGCAGCTTCAGCAGCCGTACCAGGTTGTAGGCGGCGGCTGCGAGCGTGAACGACCAGCGCCCCCCGCGCCGGGCTGCGCAGCTGGGACCTGGACTGGCCGGCGATGGCCTTGATCCAGGCGAAGGCCTCCTCGATGCGCTTCCTGACCCGCTCTCGCACCATAGCCGGGGTGGCGCGTGGCCCGGCCATCGATCGCCGAGCGTCGGCCGCCGGTGTTCTGGGCGATGTGCGGGGTCACCCGGCGCTCGCGCGGCCAGCACCAGAATTCAACGCGTCTAACCGGTCCATGCGCCACTCTCACGAATTTTTTTTGGACTATGTGAACCAGTTCACTGTTCAAGACCGATCTCCTGCTGCCTCATCACTTCTTCATGGCCGACAAGGATCCATTTGAGATCTCCGCTGTCCAAAATTGCGGAGGGGGAACAGTGCCTTCCGAATGCTCGCCGACGCGGCTGGCTCAAAGGCAGAATTGCTCTGAGCGATGGAGCCATTAAGGAGCTGGCGCGAGCTTAGGAACCGAATTTGAAAGGCCGCTGAGGATGTCAGATGTCGACGCGAGGAATACCACAGTGTCTAATGGGTGAACCTCTCTCCGGGAGATTGCATATGAGTATCGTGAGTCACGCAAGGATCATGGTCATCAGCACCGTCATGTTCTCCGCCATGAACGGTATCGCTGTGGCTCAGCAATGGACCGGACCGGATAATCCGAAAGGAGTGATCGGGCGATCGGGAAGCGTCGCGATCGGCCAGGAATTCGCCAGAGGGGATATCAAGGCTTTGCTTGAGCTGAAACTCCCTCTGGGCGACGATCAACTACTGTTCAGCGCAAAGTCGACTTGGCGGGATCAGGCCCCTGCGGTCTTTGAACTCGATACCACGCGAGCGTACGTCGGCGGAGCCAGAGCGAAGGCCTCGCTCATTCCCTCGGGCGTGTTTGACCTCGCTGTCCACAGAGGTGCCGTCATCGGGCTGAACAACGTCGGCGCGCGCCTACCGTCAGATTATGCTCTCGCTGTCGGGGGCAAGATTTTGGCCGAGGAAGTCCGCGTCAAATCGGTGAAGGACTGGGCTGACCGCGTATTCAGCACAGACTATACCCTCCGGAGCCTGCCTGAACTCGAAGACTACATCAATACGCATCGGCATCTGCCTGACATTCCCAGCGCAGCCGAAGTAGAGGAAGCTGGCGTCAGTCTTGGCGACATGCAATCGAAGCTGCTGCTCAAAATCGAAGAACTGACTTTGCATATGATCGAGCAGAACAAAGTCATCGAGATGTTGCAGCACAAGCTGGCCAGTCTGGAACAAGGCTCGGGACACCATTCATTGGCGGTCGCCGACTGAAGCTCGGCGCAACTGGCAAGAAGGATTTTGATCATGAAGATCATCGCGACCTGGGCGCTGGCCGTCCCGATTTTTGCCATCAGCGTGCCGTCTTCCGACGCTGCTGACCGCCATCCTGGCACGGGTTCAGCGGGACTGTCGGTCAACGACGTCGTCGAGGCGGGACGAACCAAGGAGTATCTCGATCCCGACATGGTGGTCCTCACCAGCGGCTTCTGGGCAAAAGCCGGATCGGATGTCACCGTGCGGACAGCGCTCGATTTTCTTCAGATGTCGGATCAGCCGCACAACCCCCCGCCGCCACCAACTGGTCGTGCCGCGGCTCCCTTCAACCCTGATTGTCCCGAGGATACAATCTACAGCCCCTGCAGATCGGGTGACCGCGGTGCTGACAGTTCGGTTGAGGTCGACATCGGGCTGAACATGGCGAGCAGTAGATTTCCGCTACCCAATCCGGCCAGCTACTATGCGATCACGGGTATCGAAATCATAGAGGCATCGGACAATCCATGTTGGATCAAGCTGTATGGTGACATGGTAGATCCGCGTTTTTCAAAAGATCAGAATGGAAGGTGGCTTGCTGAATACAGAATTTACGGATGCGCGTCCGGCAGATCAAGGTTCGTTGACTTAAGACCAACTGAAAGAATGTTCGTTCGAGCCCTCCAGGTCTGCGTTCATCACCAACCGAATGTGGCCGATCTGCACCCATTCATCCCCCGGGCCGGCAGGCTGGAGATCAAGGGGCTCCGGATTCGTGCAGGTTTGGTCTCGTCAATGAACGAGCATGTCACGGCACCGGACAAACCAGAGGAGTCCATAGAGAAGCCGGAGGAATTCAGGGGACCCAACTGCCCGGACCATAAGTCCGCAGACAGGGGCACCACGCCAATCGTAGGCGCTGGCAACCGTGGGGGCTGGCACAATTGGTCCACATGTCCTGAGGAGGGGCAATTGGCCACAGGGATAACCGTGTACTATGACAAGGACAAGGCGTTCTCGGCCATGCGAATCAAATGCAAGTACGTTCGGCTGCTCTCCGGACCTGCCCCGGTCAAGGATGAGCACGGGCTTTGGTGATCGCCCGACGGCGCGAGAAATGAACCATGGGCTGAGGCCACCCGGCGCGGTCAGCCCATGGTCGGCATCTTGAACTCGGCGCCGGCGCGGATGCCGGTCGGCCAGCGCGAGGTGACCGCCTTTTGCCTGGTGTAGAAGCGGACGCCCTCGGGGCCGTGCATGTGGTGGTCGCCGAACAGCGAGCGCTTCCAGCCGCCGAAGCTGTGGAAGGCCATCGGCACCGGGATCGGCACATTGACCCCGACCATGCCGATGTTCACCCGATGCGCGAAGGTGCGCGCCGCGTCGCCGTCGCGGGTGAAGATCGCGGTGCCGTTGCCGTACTCGTGCTTGTTGACGAGCTCGACCGCGCTATCGAAATCGGGGGCGCGCACCACGGAGAGCACCGGCCCGAAGATCTCGTCCTGGTAGATCTTCATCTCCGGCCGGACCCGGTCGAACAGGCAGCCGCCGAGATAGTAGCCGTTCCGGTAGCCCTGAAAGCCGTCGAGCCTGAAGTCGCGGCCGTCGACCACGAGCTCGGCCCCCTCCTCGATCCCGAGGTCGACGTAGCCCCGGACCTTGGCCTGGTGCTCGGCGGTCACCAGCGGGCCCATCTCGACGCCGGCCTCGTGGCTCGGGCCGATCTTGAGGGCGCGCACCCGCGGCGCCAGGTCCTCGATCAGCTTGTCACCGGCGTTGCCGACCGCCACGGCCACCGAGATCGCCATGCAGCGCTCGCCGGCCGAGCCGTAGGCGGAGCCGATCAGCGCGTCGGTCACCTGCGCGGGATCGGCGTCGGGCAGCACGACCATGTGGTTCTTGGCGCCGCCCAGCGCCTGCACGCGCTTACCGTGGGAGGTACCGGTGGTGAAGACGTACTCGGCGATCCGGGTCGAGCCGACGAAGCTCACCGCGGCGATTCCGGGGTGGGTCAGCAGCGCGTCGACCGCCGCCTTGTCGCCGTTGACGACGTTGAGGACGCCGTCGGGCACGCCCGCCTCCTTGGCGATCTCGGCGATCCGAAGCGGGCAGGACGGGTCCTTCTCCGAGGGCTTCAGGATGAAGGTGTTGCCGCAGGCGAGCGCCATCGGGAACATCCAGAGCGGGATCATGGCCGGGAAGTTGAAGGGCGTGATCCCGGCGCAGACCCCGAGCGGCTGGCGAAACGACAGGAGATCGACGTCGGTGCCGACGTTCTCGCTGAACTCGCCCTTGAGGAGCTGCGGGATGCCGCAGGCGAACTCGACCACCTCGATGCCGCGGACCACCTCGCCCTTGGCGTCGGCGAGCGTCTTGCCGTGCTCGGCGCTGATCAGCGAGGCCAGCTCGTCGCTGTGCTGTTCGAGCAGATCCTTGAGCTTGAACAGGAGTCGAGCACGCCGCAGCGGCGTGGTGCCGGCCCAGCCGGGGAGGGCCGCCTGCGCCGCCCCGACCGCGGCATCGACCTCGGCGGCGCTCGCGAACGCCACCTGGCCCGAGCGCTCGCCAACCGAGGGATTGAAGATGTCGCCGTAACGGCCGCTCGCGCCCGCGAGCTTGCGGCCGCCGATCCAGTGCCCGATGTCCTTGCTCATCTCGCCCTCCCTGTCCTGGGCGTCAGACGCCCCGGCAATGCGCAGCCCCAAACCAGCTACGAAATACTCCTCGCTGCTTGGCGGCGTCCAGCCAGTGCGCCGTCCGCATCCAAAACGAGCGCAGGGTTCACCGTTCGTCACGCACCCGGCGGATGATGTCGGCGCCGTCGCCCGGCATCATCGGACCCGTCTTGCGCAGGCGATCAGCCAGCGCCCAGAAGTCTCCGCCTGCGCCGCGCTCGCATCAGGATCTCGCGGTGCTCAGCCTCGACCGAGCAGCCGTGCTCGGCGGCCCGGATCTTGAGCCGCCGGATCAGCTCGTCATCGACCTTTCTGACCGCGAGCTGCCCATCGCCGCATCTTCGCGCTTCACCCCATACGGCGAAGCGTCGTGCTCAAGATTTCGAAGATCTGGTCGATGTGGCTGCGCTCGCAGATCAAAGGTGGAGAAAACTCGAAGGTGTCGCCTGCGATCCGCGCCATCAGACCGGCCTCGTAGCAGGCGACCATGCGCTCGAAGCCGCGCTTGCCGGGCGCCCCCGGCTGCGGCGCCAGCTCGATCGCGCCCATCAGGCCCATGTTGCGGACGTCGATCACATGCGGCAGGTCGCGGCAGGCGTGCAGCGCGTCCTCGAAGTAGCCCTCGATCTCGCGCACCCACTCGAAGATGCCCTCTTCCTTGTAGGCCTCGAGGCTCGCGATCCCGGCCGCGGCCGCCACCGGATGGCCGGAATAGGTGTAGCCATGGAACAGCTCGATGACGTGCTCGGGGCCCTTCATGAAGGCCTCGTAGATGAAATCACGCGCGACCACCGCGCCCATCGGCACATGCGCCGCGGTCAGGCCTTTGGCCATGGTGATCATGTCGGGGACGATGCCGAGCCGCTCCGCGGCCGATGCGTAGCCCAGACGCCCCCAGGCGGTGATCACCTCGTCGAAGATCAGGAGAATCCCGTGCCTGTCGCAGATCTCGCGCAGCCGTTCGAGATAGCCGATGGGCGGCGGATAGACCCCGACCGAGCCGGCGACCGGCTCGACGATCACGGCGGCGATGGTCGAGGGATCGTGCAGCGCGCAGAGCCGCTCGAGGTCGTCGGCGAGCTCCTTGCCGTACTTGGGCTGGCCGCGGGTGAAGGCGTTGCGCTCGAGATCGAGGGTGTGGCGGATGTGGTCGACGCCCGGCAGCATCGGCCCGAAGGTCCGCCGGTTGGCGACCATGCCGCCGACCGACATGCCACCGAAGCCGACCCCGTGGTAGGCGCGCTCGCGACCGATCAGGCGGGTGCGCTGACCCTCGCCGCGCGCCCGATGGTAGGCGAGCGCGATCTTGAGCGCGGTGTCGCAGGCCTCCGAGCCCGAGTTGACGAAGAACACGCGGTTGAGGTCGGCCGGCATCGCATGCGCGACCCGCGACGCCAGCTCGAACACCGGGGCGTGCCCAAACTGGAAGGTCGGCGCGAAGTCGAGGGTCGCGACCGCCCGCTGGACCGCCTCGACCACCTTGGGGTGGCTGTGGCCGAGATTGGCGCACCACAAGCCGGCCGAGCCATCGAGGATCGTCCGCCCGTCGTGTGAGCGGTAATGCATGCCCTTGGCCGCGACCACGATCCGCGGGTGCTGCTTGAACTGCCGGTTGGGGGTGAACGGCAGCCAGAGGGATTCCAGATCGTTCGGCGCACCCGCCACGACGTCCCGATCGAACTCGTCCAACATGCCGGAGCCTCCCCTTGCCTGCCGCCGAACCTGTCTGAGTTCGGCGCCCACACGAGCATACGCCGGCCTCCGCCCGATGGCGAGCCCTCAACCCGTCCGCGGCGCGCGAAGGCCTTCCGACGCCGACCGCGGCTTGGTTCGTAGATCGTTGCCGGGCTGGATCCACCGCTGTTGGGTTCGCCGTTTGTCAACCATTGTCCGCCTGGCGCCAACCGGCGCCCGCGGCCTCGCGGATCGGTTCAATCCTCCGGCGGCGCATTCAGGTTGCTGCAGGCGAGTTGCCTACGAACTCGGAGCCCGTGGCCGGTTGGTCCATGGCCAAATCAGGTCGAGCCGTGGCCCTAGCGAGGCCAGTGGCCGCGGCGGCCGCGCGGGCTGCCTGGAGTCCAGGCGGGTGACGGTCACGCCGGGAGTGCGAACAGGCGCGCGAGGTTGCCGCCGAGAACCTGCTCCATCTCGCGCGCCGTGAGGAAGCTGCAATGGCTGCGGACATAGTCCAGGCTCTGCTTGTAGGTGCAGAACCGCTCGACGTTCGGCATGTCCGAGCCCCAGACCAGCTTCTCGGCGCCAAACAGATCGCGGAGCCCGCGAATCAGCAGCTGGGCCTCCGGGAACGGGTAGTCCCAGATGCCGCCCCAGGTGATCGGATAGCAGACCTCGAGGCGCGTGTTGTCGTGCCGGTAGACCCGTTCGACCGGCTCAGGGAACTGCCAGCGGCCGTCGACCGCGAAGAACTGCGGCGGCGGCGCTGTCCCGAGCACCCAGGTGATGTTCGGATAGCGGTCCAAAAGACCTGCCAGTCGCCGGAACACCTCGATGCAAGACGCCCGGTCGTAGTCGGGAATCGCGGTGATCTCGAAGACCACCGGCAGTCGGCTGTCGTCGATCAGGGTCCAGAAGGCCTCGAAGCGCGGGTCGTCGAACCAGACGTCGAAGCCGTAGCGGCTGAAGTGCTCGAGCTGATAGAAGACGCCTTTGAGCCCGAGCTGCTCGATCGCGCGGCCGGCTTCCGACAACCAATAGTCCTGGTCGGCCCGCGCCTCGTCGACGTGCAGCAGCCCGGTGAACCGATCGGGGTAGTGCCGCTGGGCGAGCGCGTTGTAGTCGTTCATGTAACCGTAGGTAAAACCCGCCTGGAGGATGCAGTGGTCGACCCCGGCCGCGTTCATCTGGGTGATCATGGACTCGGGCGTCGATTCGATCTCGGCCATCGCGACCGGCATGTACTGGACGTAGTGGTCCTCGCCCGCGACCGTGAACTCGATCCGGCCATAGGGCCCGACCCGGAAATCGATGTCGTCGCGCAGGCCGTCCCAGGCGTTCGTGCCGGCGCGAAACAGGAGCGCCGCCGCGGACGGCGCGCCGTCGCGGGCTCGGAAGACCTTGGCGGCCGGGCGGCACAGGTTCTTCTGGAGATAGCGCCAGTGCAGCGCACGCGAGGGCAGGCCGCAGGCCCCGGACCACTTCTCGAAAATGTGCGCGTGCGAGTCGATGATCACGGGCGGCTCCCCTCACGGTTTGTGACCGCGCTAGCGATCATCGAGCCGGCGCGCCTGTCAAGCTATTGCGGGGTTGAAGCCCGGCGCCTCGCGATCGCGTTGCGCGCAACAACCGCGTCCAGCAGGCTCGAGGTGTGCTTTTCAAATCCGGATCGGCCTCCTATCCTCGCGCCTCGAGCCTAAGATCGGAACGGCTGGCCCCGGTCCGGGCGCGGCGCGCGTGACCGACGGGTCGAGGCAGGCTTGACACTGCGCACCACTTCTGAGGAGGCAACCATGAAACGTGCATTGCTGGCGGCGCTGCTGACCGCCGCATCGATCACGGCGGCGGGCGCCGCGGACAAGACCCTGGTCATCTCCATCCAGGCCGACCCGACCGGCTTCGACCCGGAGGCGGTGCTCAACAACACCTCAGGCTTCGTCATGGCCACCGTGTTCGACAGCCTGGTGCGCTACAAGCCCGGCACCGTCGAGGTCGAGCCGGGCCTGGCCGAAAGCTGGGACATCTCCGATGACGGCCTCACCTACACCTTCCATCTGCGCCCGGGCGTGACCTTCCAGGACGGCACGCCGTTCAATGCGAAGACCTATGTCCAGGGTCTGGATCGCCTGTTCAAGAAGGACGATCCCAACTACATCTACAACACCGGGCCGGTCGAGACCATGGCCGACTTCACCTACGACGCGGTCGACAGCTATCGCGTGGTCGACGACGCCACCGTAGAGTTCAAGCTCAAGCATCCGTCGGCACCGTTCCTCGCCAGCCTGGCGATGGTCTGGAACGGCGTCGTGAGCCCGCCCGCAACTGCCAAGTTCGGCAAAGATTTCCGCAACAACCCGGTCGGAACCGGTCCCTTCATCTTCAAGGAGTGGGCGCATGGCGATCAGGTGACCTTGGACGCCAATCCGAACTACTGGGGCGGTAAGCCGAAGGTCGACCGCTTGATCTTCAAGGTCCTGCCCGAGCCGCAGGCCGCGTTCCTGGCGCTCAAGAACGGCACCGTCCAGATCATGGGCGACGTCGTCACCCAGGTGATCCCCGCGATCAAGGGCGATGCCGACCTCGAGCTTCTGACCCAGCCCGGCCTCACGATCAACGGCATCGGGATGCCGACCGACACCAAGCCGTTCGACGACGTCCGGGTGCGTCAGGCGCTCAACTACGCGGTCGACAAGCAGGCGATCAACGACAGCCTGTACAAGGGCCTCGCGGTGACCATGACCTCGCCGCTGCCGCCCGCGGAATGGGGCTTCGACGACAGCCTCAAGGGCTATCCCTACGATCCCGAGAAGGCCAAGGCGCTGCTCAAGGAGGCGGGCTACCCCGACGGCTTCAAGGCTGAGCTGCTCGCCTACACCTCGGCCCGCGGCTACAACCCCGCCGGTGCCCAGCTCGCGGTCGCGGTCCAGGGCTACCTCAAGCAGGTGGGGGTCGAGGCGAGCGTCCAGCAGATGGAGTTCGGCGCCTTCCTCGCCAAGGTCCGCACCGGCAAGTACGACGGCATGTTCATGACCGGCTGGTCGGGCGACAATGGCGATCCGGACAACTTCCTGGGCGAGATCTTCGGCAGCGAGCACATCCCGGTCGGCAACACCACGCGCTATAGCAACCCGGACCTCGACAAGGTCCTGCTCGAGGCGCGCCGCGAGAGCGACCACGCCAAGCGGATCGAGCTGTACCAGCAGGCGCAGGCGATCATCGACGAGGGCGCGCCCTGGATCATGGTCAACTCGACCCTCCAGGTCCGCGCCGCGCGCAAGGAGGTCAAGGGCTTCCAGCTCAACCCGACCCAGATGTTCTTCGACATGGAAAAGGTCTCGCTCGAGCCCTGAGCGAGCGCGGCGCCCGCAAGGAAGGGGGCTGGGAGCGTCGTTGCCGGCGCATTGCTGCAATGCAAAAAGCCCCCTTCCGGAACCCGATCTGGCTGCCCACTTCCAGAGCATCGCTGGCGCCGACCGCGACACTTGCGGCCACGGCGCCAGCCCGGCAACAGCATGCTTCGAGGAGTGCCTGAGATGGCGACCCACGTCATCGACCCGCGCCGTGCCGACCTTCTGGCGGGGCGCGCCCAGTCCGTCACCACCCGCCGTCTGGGCGAATTGTTCGCCCAGCTCAACGCCTGGCTCGCCGAGCGCCGCCACCATCGCGCCACGGTTGCCGAGCTCGCCGCCCTCACCGACCAGCAGCTGGCCGATGTCGGCGTGTTGCGCGGCGACATCGACGCGATCGCGCGCCGCCTTGCCCGGCAAGCCAGGGCGGGCCGCTAGCCCGATCCCATCGCATGACCGGACTGGACCGGCGACAGGTTCAAAAAACCTCGCCGGTCAGCTCGGCCCGGACCCGGGCGCGAAAATCGTTGATCGCCCGGAAGCTGCTTTTGAGCACGTCGGTCTCGCGCAGGGTGAGGTCGGTCGGATCGACGAAGTTGGAGACCGGCCGGCCGGCCTGAAAGTCCGCGATCTGCTGGCGAAGCTGGAGGCCGGTGATGTGGTCGAAGGCGCCGGCGAGATAGTCCTGGACGTCGCGCGATAGCTCGCCCCCTTGGCCTAGCACCTCGATCCGGGCGAGCGTGCCGGTCGCTTCGATACCGGCGCGCAGCGCCAACAGGCGGACCGCCTCGGCGAGCGGTAGGGTGCCGGCATATTTCAGGTTGATGTGACCCTTGTATGCGGGATCGTCGCGCTCGGTCAGCAGGCGTCCGAACCAGCCAAGGCCCGCCCGATGGTCGGCCTGGACCCCGAACATCTCGCGCAGGAAGCCCGGGTTGCCGCGGCACAGCTGGAGAATGGTCTGGCGGAGCTGGTCGGCGAGCGCGGCCTCGCCGAACACGCTCTGGAAATCGAACAGGACGTCGGCCAGCTGGAGAGCGACCTCGTTGCGGCGCGCAATCCAGCGGGTCACCTGCTGGCGCCACTGGCCGATGGTCTTCCGCCAGACCGGGTTGATCGCCATCACGCCGCCCCGGCAGAGCGGAAAGCCCAGCTGATCCAGCTGGCCGTTCATCCGGGATGCCAGCTCGATGAAGTAAGCGTCGATCCGGGTGTGCTCGGCGTCCGGGTAGTCGGCGAGGATCAAGCCGTTGTCCTGGTCGGGGAACAGGTAGCTCTCGCCGCGCCCGCCCGAGCCCATGACGATCGCCGCGAAGGCGACCGGCGGCGGCCCCCAGCCGGACCCGAGCATGGCATCGAGATCGAGCGCCAGCACACGCCGATAGATGTCGTTGTTGATGCCGGAGATCAGGCTCTGGACCTCGGGCGCCGGCACGCGGTCGGCAACCAGGTCGGCGGCCAGCTCGACCTCCGCCGCCTTGACCTCGGACAAACCGTCCAGCGTGGTCTCGTGGGTCAACCGGTCGATGTGCTCGACCAGGCCGGCGTTGGCGACCGCCAGCGCATCGTGCAGATAGAGCATGCCGGCCAGCGCGCCCGCGGCATCGACCACCGGCATGTGGCGGAGGCCGAGCCGGCGCATGACACCGATCGCCTGGTAGAGCGGCTGATCGACCCGGATGGTCAGGGCCGGCCGGGTCATCAGGGCGCTGATCGGTTGATCGGCCACGGCCCGGCCGGCGATCCTCCGGGTCACGTCCTGCTCGGTCAGGATGCCGGCGATCCGCTGTTCGCCATCGAGGACGACCGCGGCCGAGACGCGGGCCTCGGTCATCCGGGCGACCACGTCGCCCACCGCCAGTTCGCCCGCGACCACCACCGGCGGCGCCTGCATGTGCTCGCGCACGCCCTGCCTGAAGGCCGCAGTCTGGCCGTGCGCCACAGCTCCACCCCGCCTGCGTTTGCGATCCCAGTCTAAGTCTCTCGGCCGGGCACGCAACCGCGCCTGCTGGCGAGCGCGATCGCCCGGCGAGCCAGGATGCCCGCCAGGGGTCTTCAGGTCGGTCGATTGGTCCCCCCTCCCGAGCCTTCGCTGTCCCCCGGTTTCCAGTGCCTCTATTTCAGGCGTGCCAGTGCCCTGGTGCCGGCCACCCGCTGACCGCGCGGCTGTCGATGGGCGGTCACCGGACAAGATCGGCGCCGGGCGCTAGCGCCGCCGCCAGGCGAGCAGGATGCCGGCCAGCACCAGGGCGCCGCCCAGCCAATGATAGCCGGCCAGGTGCTCGCCCAGGAAGGCGACCGCCAGCAGCGCACCGAATACCGGCATCAGCTGCAGCGTGACCCCGGCGGCGTTCGGCCCGACCTCGCGCACGCCGCGGTTCCAGAAGACGTAGGCGATCACCGAGGGAAAGAGCGCGACGTAGGCGAGGCTCGCCAGGCTGCCGGCGGTGATCTGGACACGGGCACCGGACCAGAGTTCGAGCGCATAGACCGGCGCCAGCAGCAGGAGCGCGATGGTGACGGTCGCGCCAAGCAGGGCGAGCGGCGGCAGCGCCGGCGGCCGGCGCCGGAGCAGGACCGAATAGAGCGCCCAGAGGATCACGCCCGCGAGCAGCCAGAGATCGCCGGGCGCGAAACGCAGGCTGAGCAGGACCGCGAGGTCGCCCCGGGCGACCACCAAGGTCGCACCGGCGATCGAGGCGACGATGCCGAGGCCCTGGCCAAGCGTGATCCGATCGCCCGTCAGCAGTCGCGCGAGGAGGACGAAGAACAGCGGCGAGGTCGCGAACAGGAGCAGGCCGTTGATCGCCGGCGACAGGCTGAGTCCGAGGTAGATGAAGCTGTGGAAGACCGTCATGCCGGTGAGGGCCAGCGCGGTCAGGATCTTCCACTCCCGGACGATCAGGCCGCGGTGGCGGACCAGGTCGCGCCAGGCGAATGGCAAAAGGATCAGAAACGCGAGCGTCCAGCGCCAGAAATTGAACGCGATCGGCGGGATCAGCTCGTGCGCCGCCCGCCCGACCACCATGTTGGTCGCCCAGAAGAATGCGGCGCCCGCGAGCAGCAGATAGGGCGAGGCAAACCAGGCGGCGATCCGTGGCCCGCTCGCGCCCAACCCCAATCGCGCGCCGCCGCTCCGCCTCACGATCATGACGGGCTAAAGGCTAACCTGCTCCGCGGGCGACTGCGAGCCCTTTGCCAAAGGTCCCGCGTCTGGCAAGGAAGGCGATCGGCGAGCGGGTGGAGGCAGCGATGACGGAGATGTCGGCCGAAGCGACCTTGCGAGCGGCCGGGCTGCTGGCCCGGGCGCGGCTCGAGCGGCGGCGCTTTGCGGGCCTGCCCGAGGCCTACCGGCCGCCGGACGAGGTGGCCGCCTATGCGGTCCAGGACGCGTTGCATCGGCAGCTGAGCGCGGCAGGTGGCGGTCCGCTCGCCGGCCACAAGATCGGCTGCACCACGGCCGTGATGCAGCGTTTTTTGAGCATCGCCAATCCCTGCGCCGGCGGGGTGTTCGCACCGACGGTGCAGCACGAGCAGGGCCGCTTCCGACATGCCGATTTCCTGCACGTCGGGGTCGAGTGCGAGATCGCGGTCCGCCTCGCCCGCGACCTGCCGCCGGCCGGCGCGCCCTACGACCGGGCGAGCGTCGCCGGCGCGATCGGCGCCTGCATGGCCGCGATCGAGGTAGTCGACGATCGCTACGACGACTATCGCTCGCTCGACACACCAACCCTGATCGCTGACGATTTTTTCAACGCTGCCTGCGTGTTGGGGGCGTCAGTGGAGAACTGGCATGAGCTCGATTTGACCGGCGTCACCGGCCGCATACGGATCAACGGCAGCGAGGTCGGGACCGGCCACGGCGGCGACATCCTGGGCCACCCGCTGAACGCGCTCGCCTGGCTCGCCAATGGCCTGGCAGGCCGCGGCCGAACTCTGGCAGCCGGCGAGTTCGTGCTGCTCGGCAGCGTGGTCGAGACCAGATGGGTCGCAGCCGGCGATCGGGTCGAGATCGAGATCGAAGGCCTGGGCCAGGCGAGCTGTCAGTTCAGCTAGCGTGCTCGGTATGCGGCTCAGCCGAGGCGCAAAGCCAACTCCTTCCGCGGGGCGGGCCTGGTCACGATTCGCGATCGCGGCAAGCCAACGGCGAGATGCGAGCGCGTTGCTGTCGACGTCGGCGACCTCAGCGCTCATCGCGCTCCTGTCGGATCGGACTTTGCTGCGAAGACTAAGACTAAGGCGTGGCATGCGGCTGCGGAGCTCGGCATGACTGGGGATGCTTTCCCGTTGAACGGCCGGCAGCACGCGTGCGATCGGCTCACCGTTGCGCGTGATGACCAGCTCCCCTTCCTGCTCCAGGATTTGCTGAGCAAGAGAAGCCCTCGTCTCAATGCTCAGTCTGCGCCCCTCCT
This sequence comes from uncultured Alphaproteobacteria bacterium, assembly GCA_963757395.1. Taxonomy (GTDB): domain Bacteria; phylum Pseudomonadota; class Alphaproteobacteria; order Geminicoccales; family Geminicoccaceae; genus DATAOG01. Next base: position 56,732 of record CAVWRK010000006.1, on the reverse strand, counting down.
GTGATACGCAACCACGCAAGGTGTCACACGCCGGTAACTTCAAGACTCGGCGATGCCTTCCGGAATCGGGAGATCGCCGGCGCCCGGCAGATGCTTCAGAACGCGTAGTCGGCGGTCGCCCGCTCCGGAATGCCGCCCATGTGCCCGTGGCCAAGCCGATCATTCCCAGCGCTATGCCTTTGCGTCACGACTGCACGAGTAGCACGTAGATGGCCCCGACACCGATCATCAGTGGCCCGCTGAAGAACCCCGCGGTATCCCCGAACGGCAACACCTTCTCGAGCATCACGAATACGGTGACGACAGCCAGCAGCAGCAGGTTCATGACGCCGCCAACAAACAGGATCCCCATCAGGACGAAGTTGCTACCCAGGCAGTAGACTCCGTGCTCCAAACCCATGACGAAGGCGCCGCCGGTGCCCTCTCGCCAGCCCAGGCGCAGGAACCGGAGCGGCTCCCGGCAATGCATCAGGCACCTGTCTTGCACCGGAGTCAGCTGATAGACGCCCGCAGCAACCAGGAATGCGCCGCTCACGACCGGATTCGGCCGACCATCACCGGCGAGAGCAGCGTCGCCTCGCGCAAGCCCCATTGGCCGGCCGTCGCCACCGCGCTGAAGCCGGTCCACACCGTGATGTAGCCCAAAGCCAGCGTGACGGTCGGCATGAGCACCCCCTCCTCCCCACGCATTTGGCGGCTTTCGGCCATGAAGCTGAGGATCAAGGGCGTGGCGGTTGGCAGCATCATCCCGATCATCATGATCGTCCACATCACGAACAGCAAAAGCAGCTCGACCGGAGTTCCAGGCCTCCATCTCCATTAGCGCGCCCCTGGTGGACACGTTCCGGGCCTGAATGACGATGTAGATCCAGGCGACCACGCTCACTGCCGCGATCACCGCGATTGCAACGAGCCGATCCCGCTGGGAACTGTTCGCGAGCGTTGATGCCACTGCCATGACAAGGACTCCCCCGTCGTTTGCGCGCGGCCCGCCGCCGCTACGCGCCGCTATACCCACAGAGCGATCAGGGCCATGATCGTGAGGCCCAGGCACAGCGCCACGAACTTGAACGCGACCCCGTGCCGGTCGGCGAACTCCTTGCTGATGATCTCGACGATCCCGACATAGAGGAACGTTCCCGCCGCCAGCGCATCGAACAAGCCCTCGAACAGCAGGCCGTATTGCTTGTGCAGCAGGCGGTCGAGGCCCGAGCCGAGGATAATGCCGAGCGGGGTCATCGAGGCGAACACGGTCAGCATGCGGACCGATTTCCGGCGCGCAAAGCCGGCCCGCTGGAAATCGAGCGTGAGCGCAAAGCCCGCGGCGCCCTTGTGGGCGATGATCGCGAGGAAGATCACCAGCGAGCCGGAGAGCGAGACCTCGGCACCCAACGCGGCCCCGGCGAGGGTCGAATGGAGTGAGAGGATGACCACGAGCGCGTAGGCGGACAGCTCCGTCCCGGCGCCGCGACGGCAGCCTCCGCGGTCTCGCCGATCTGGGCGGCGCCCGAATGGGCCTCCCCGAACAAGATCTCCTCGATGAACAGGACGGCGAGGAAGCCAACCGCGGCGATCAGGTAGCCGATCGGGAAGTCGACGCCCGCGAAGTAGTCGTTGAGCGCGACGACACTGTCCGGCAGCATGTGCATCAGCCCGGCCCCGAGGAAGATGCCGCCCGCCAGCGTAGCGCCAATCGAGAAGGCCATCTCGGTGCGACCGTTGCGGCGCGAGCCAAGCGCGACGAGGCCGCCCGCCATGCCGACCGCGAAGATCACGACAAGCCCGGCGACCTTCAATCCATTGATGTGGATGGCGCTCATCTGGGCCTCCCTGACAGGCCGTGCTGGAGTGATGACGAAGGCTAACCAAGACAGCGCGAGGGGCAAGCTCTCCGCGGTCGCTCCCGGGCGACCAAGTCGGTCGACTACCGTCGAGCCCCCGTGTTGCGGGCGCTGTCCAGGTCCCAGGCAGGATGGCAGTGCGCATCCTCGCGGGCTGCCTCGCGGTCCGTCTGTGCGGCCGCACCCTGATGCAGATTATCCGAATCCCGACAGCCGCCACGATGTCCGAGAGCCGTGGAGGAACTCTGGCAGCCGGCGAGTTCGTGCTGCTCGGCAGCGTGGTCGAGACCAGATGGGTCGCAGCCGGCGATCGGGTCGAGATCGAGATCGAAGGCCTGGGCCAAGCGAGCTGCCACCAGCTAGCGACGGTCGTGCCGGCACTGCCTGATGCCGAGGACTTGCGCTCAGCCAAACGTGACGATCGCGAACCCGAGCGCCTGTGCGGCGCGGGCGAGAGCGCGATCGGCGGTCGCCATGAGCCGAACGCCGATGGTCTGTGCGACGGCCAGATGCAAGGCATCGAGCGTCCGCAGCGGGCTGATCGACGAGCCGGTCGATGAAATCCGCGGCGATGATCGCCTGGTCGTCGAACAGAGGCTCAATCTCAAGGAAGCCCCGGCGCACGTCGGTCTCGAAGGTGCCAACGGCGTCCATCGGTGGTACTCAGTTCGATGATCTCGCCGGCGCGACGGCGGCGCGCCAGCAGCGATCGCACCTCGACCACCGTCAGGCGGCTGATCATGGCCAGCTGCTGGCCGCGGATGAAGTCGCGAACTCGGCCGAGCCGGGCTCGTTCGATGTACCATTTGGCGAGCGCGCTGCTGTCGATATAGACGACCTCAACGCTCATCCCGCTCCTGCCGGATCAGAACCTCGCTGCCGACGCGCAGCCGCGGCATCCGGCTGCCGGAACTCGGCATGACTCGGAATGCCATCCTTTCTGACCGCCGGCAGTAAGCGGGCGATCGGCTCGCCATTGCGCGTGATGACGACCTCGCCCTCCAGCTCCGGAGCATCTCGCTCCAGCTGGGGAAGCGAGGCCCGGATCTCCCGAACGCTCAGTTTGCGCATCGACGTCTCCTGTGACACCATAACAGATATAGTGTCACGTGGTGCAACGTCAAGACGCTGCACCAGCTCCGGCTCAGTGCCGGACCTTGAGCTCGGCGATGGTCTCGGGGATCAGCAGGTCGGCCGCGCGGCAGATGCCCCAGAAGGCGTAGTCGGCGTGGTGGATGATGGTGTTCTCGAGCGAGCGGACCAGGAGCTCGCCCTCGCCGGAATGGGCCGCGGCGCAATGGGCGACCGCCTCCGGCAGGCCGACGGTGAAGCAGATATGGACCCCGAACGCCGGGTGGCGGATCGAGGGCAGGCCGGCGCTCCGCGGCTCGGCCTGCCAGCGTTGGCGGTTCACCGGGTCGAATTCCCAGGGCTTGCCGACGTCGTGGCAGAGCGCGCCCGCGATCAGGAAGTCCCGATCGATCTCGAGGTCGGGCAGCTGGGCCTGCAGCTGCTCGGCCAGCGCCAGGGCCATGCGCGTGACGCCCCGGATGTGGTCGGTCTGACGGCCGCGCTTCAAGGTGTTGACGCCGGGATTGCCCGAAGGCTCGATCTCGGCGATCGCGCCGAAGCTGCTCGAGGCGAGCGCCAGCGCCCAGGCTTCGACGACCTTGGCGCCAAGCTCCGGGTCGCGGATCTGCTCCACTTCCGGCAGCTCCGCCCGCACCCGCGCCCGCAGCTCGTCGGTGACCTTGGCAGGCTCCAGCATCCGGTTTTTCCCCACGTTCCTTCGGGTGCACATAGCCCGCCCCGGTGGCGAAGGTCCACCGAATTTCCGGCCCGTCCGAGCCCCCCAATCAGCGCTGCCAGAATGGCTTGGTTGCCTCGGCCATGACGTCGGAGCGGGTCAGGCCGATGTCGCGCAGCATGTGGTCGCTGAGCGTTTCGAGCTGGCGGCGCTGCTGCGCCCGCTCCTGCCAGCTCAGGAGGACGTCGGCGGCGCGCTCGAGCGCGCGCAGTCCCAGACGGACCCGGCGCGGTGTGCGGGCATGGCCCAGACCCGGCCGACGCGCCGCCAAGGACGCCTGGGAGGATCTCAGCTGAAGGATCGACATCTGAAGGCTCCTCATGCATGCCGGTTGTGAGAGTCGCGATGCTAGTCGACCGCTCCTGACAGCATGATGTCAGGAGGGTTTCGGCTAGGCTTCGACATCGACCCGAGGGGGGCAAGGGAACCGATGCGACGCGCCGATCGCCTGTTCGAGATCATCCAGCTGCTGCGCCGGCAGAAGCTGGTGCGCGCCTGCGATCTCGCCGAGAAGCTCGAGGTCTCGGAGCGGACCGTCTATCGCGACATGCGCGATCTGATGGCGAGCCGGGTCCCGATCGAGGGCGAGGCCGGTGTCGGCTACGCGCTCCGGCAGGGGTTCGACCTGCCGCCGCTGATGTTCGACGAGTCGGAGATCGAGGCGCTGGTGCTCGGCGCCCGGATCATCGAGTCCTGGACCGATGCCAAGCTCGCCGACGCCGCCGGCAACGTCATCGCCAAGGTCGAGGCAGTGATCCCGGAGCGCCTACGCCAGCACATGGCGGAGACCGCCCTGCTCGCCCCCACTGGCCATTTCGCGCACCCGATCAGCATCGATCCGAGCGCGCTTCGCCTCGCGCTCCGGCGCCGGCTCAAGGTTTATTTCCACTATCAGGATGGCGAGGAACGGGCGAGCACGCGCACGGTGCGGCCGCTCGCGCTGTCCTTCTACGGCCCCGCCTGGCTGCTGGTCTCCTGGTGCGAGCTGCGCCAGGACTTTCGCTCGTTCCGGCTCGACCGCATGGCCGGGCTCGAGGTGCTGGACGAACGGTTCCGCCCTGAGCGCGGCAAGACGATCCAGGATTTCCTGAAACGGGACGAGAGCTGAATGCGGTGCCGGCTCAGACTGTACGCCCGGCCCGCGCCTCGGGCGGCGCGGCTGGTCGTCATCGCTGTCGGACCCGGCGATCTGGAAATTGTACTCGAAACGTGCCGAGGCTGGTCGTGGGGTTCGCACGCGCGTAAGCCATTCCAGACCTGTTGCCTCGCCGTCACCCAGTCGCTGCGCCTGTTTCCTTGGCTTACGCGCCGGGATGATGCGATGATTTGTCAAGCAGAGGAGCATCGGGTAGGGTTCCGACGTTCAAGACCGAGAGGATCGCGATGGCGATTACCATCAGATCTCCTGAGGCCGACCGGCTGGCGCGCGAGTTGGCTACTGCCACGGGAGAAAGCATCACCGAAGTCGTGACCAATGCGCTGCGCGAACGCCTCGGACGCCGTCGGACCGTCGACCGGGCGACGCGGCGCAAGCGCCTCGCGGCGCTTCGAGCGATGCGCGCGACCCTGGCCGGTCGGGAACCGGCAGATCTGCGCTCGGACGACGAGATTCTCGGCTACAACGAGTACGGCACCTTCGATTGATGGTCGTCGGATTCCTCGGCGTGATTGCCTGGCTTCGGGCCGAGCCCGAAGCCGATGTGATCAAGGGTGCAGCGAGTATCCTACGTCTTGGTGAGCAACAAACCGGAGGGGGTCAGATGCTTTACTGCGCTTGGCTGCTGCCTACGTCCTGGCCGCTTGCTTACACTTTCCAGTCTGACCCTTGCAAAATCTGAGTTGGCTTAAAGATCATGGACGTCCTGTATTTTCTCAAGGGGCGTACCGGGTTCATAGGCCGCTTTTACCAGACGGCCTCGGTGGCGTTCCGCGAAAGAATGCGCAAGATCGAGACCGGTGAACCGCCTTTTGACCCTACCCCCTCTTGCGGGTACTACGAATATGACGAGGAACCATTTCCGGAGGAGCCTCCTTTTTTGGAAGAGTGGTTAGAATCAGACACGGCACTGCAACTGCTAGGGCTTGCCTGCCTTTCGATGCTGTCGGAGTCGCTGAAGCTGTATTTTCATACGTGGGAAAGAGAACTCGGAATTCGGTGGCCGAACAATGAAACTCGCAAGAAGGCGTTCGAAAAAGGCTTTCTTAGTGCATATAAGCGGTGTTTTGAGGAAGTGCTACATCTGTCTTGGGACGCGTGTCCGGCAAATCTCGTCCTTATCGAGCAGGTGACGCTGGCACGTAACAGAGCCCAACATCCCGATGATATTGGATCAATGCGCATTTATTACGCACCTACAGAGTCCAGACCACTGAAGACGGTGTTTTTCATAAGGGATGAAGAACGAAATCCGGATATGTTGGACGTTACGTGGATAAATCCGGAAGTGCACGTTTCTCCTGATATGCTTGGTAAGGCGATCGAACAGGTTGAGATATTGACCGAATGGCTGGAGAAGCACATGCAAGAGGCCAGATGGAAGCGGATGCGCGACGGGCGTGCAACCTAAATGAGAAAAGTAAAAAACTGATAGGCCGTTTCGCCGTCGCCGCGCCAGACACCACGCGAACCAGTGTCAGCGCGCCATCTCGCTCGACCCCCATGGCGCTGTTCCTGACCTGGTCTCTGCGCTGCGACAAATCACACGCTCCATGCGCGCAGTATTGCTCAGGCGAAGGCGATCAGGACCTGGTCGGCGGCGACCGTGGCGCCGGGGGTGATCCGGATGTCCTCGATCACGCCGTCGCGCTCGGCGCGCAGCACGTTTTCCATTTTCATCGCCTCGAGCACGGCCAGCTCCTGGCCGGCCTTGACCGGCTCGCCGGCGGCGACCGCAACGCTGACGATCAGGCCCGGCATCGGTGACAGCAGGAACTTGGAGGTGTCGGGTGGCACTTTCGGCGGGACCCGCGCCGCGAACTCGGCCGCCTCGCGGGTCCGGACCAGCGCCTGGATCTCGATCCCGCGGTGGCTGAGCCGGAAGCCCTCGGGCACCGGGTCGACCTGAACCACGGCGGTCCGGCCCTCGAGGGTCGCGCGCGCGAGCGACTCGCCCGGGCGCCACTCGAGCAGCAGCTCGTGGCAGGCATCGCCGACCTCGACGATGACGAGCGGCGGCACCAGCTCTGCCCGGACATCGATGTTCTCGTCGCCGAGCCGGACCACCCAGTCCTTGAGCAGCTGCGGCCGCCAGCCGGGAAGCTGGCCCGAGATCGTGGCCTCGCGCTGGACCTGGATCAGGCGCAGTGCGACCGCGACCGCGGCGAGCCCGGTCCGGGTCGCTGCGGTCGGCACCACCCCCTCGAAGCGCTCGCCAAACTCCGCGGCGATAAAATCGGTCGAGAGCTTGCCATCACGAAAGCGGCGATGGCTGAGGAGTGCCGTCAGGAACGCCGCGTTGTGGTTGACGCCCCGGATGTAGAAACCGTCCAGCGCCGCGCTCAGGCGCTCGATCGCTTGGGCGCGGTCGCTGCCGTGGGCGCAGAGCTTGGCGATCATCGGGTCGTAGTAGAGCGTGACCTCGCTGCCCTCGACCACGCCGGCGTCGACCCGGATGTCCTCGCCTGCCGGCTCGAGGTAGCGCCGCAGCCGGCCGGTCGACGGCAGAAAACCGCGCGCCGGATCCTCGGCGTAGACCCTGGCCTCGATCGCCCAGCCGTTCAGGCGGATATCGTCCTGGGTGAGATCCAGAGGCTCGCCGGCGGCGACCTTGAGCATCTGCTCGACCAGATCGAGCCCGGTCACCAGCTCGGTCACCGGATGCTCGACCTGGAGGCGGGTGTTCATCTCGAGGAAATAGAAGTTGCGCTCAGCATCGACGATGAACTCGACCGTGCCGGTCGAGTGGTAGCCGACCGCACGCGCGAGCGCTGTCGCCTGCTCGCCCATCGCGCGCCGCGTCGCAACGTCGAGCAACGGGCTCGGGGCCTCCTCGATCACCTTCTGGTGGCGGCGCTGGATCGAGCATTCGCGCTCGCCGAGATAAAGCGTGTTGCCCTGCCGGTCGGCCAGGACCTGGATCTCGATGTGGCGCGGCTCGCGCACGAATTTCTCGAGGAACACGCGATCGTCCCCGAACGAAGAGCGGGCCTCGCTCTGGGCCCGCACCAGCGCCTCGCGCAGATCGTGCTCGTCGAGGGCCACACGCATGCCCTTGCCGCCGCCACCGGCCGCCGCCTTGACCATGACCGGATAGCCGATCCCGGCGGCGATCTTGACCGCGAGCTTGGGGTCCTCGATCGCCTCGGCATGGCCCGGCACGATGCTGACCCCGGCCGCGGCCGCGAGCCGCTTGGCCTCGAGCTTGTCGCCCATCAGCCGAATGGCGCTGGCCGGCGGCCCGATGAAGACGATGCCCTCGGCCTCGAGCGCCTCGGCGAAGGCCGGGTTCTCGGACAAGAAGCCGTAGCCCGGGTGGACCGCCTGGGCCCCGGTCTGGCGCGCCGCGGCGACGATCGTCTCGATCCTGAGGTAACTTTCGGCGGCCGGCGGCGGGCCGATCGGGACCGCCTCGTCGGCCATGCGGACGTGCGGCGCGTCGACGTCGGCCTCGGAATGGACCGCGACCGTGGCAATGCCGAGCCGCCGGCAGGTCCGGATCACCCGGCAGGCGATCTCGCCGCGGTTGGCGATCAGGATCTTCTCGAACATGGCGGTGGCGATCCTCGCTTCTAGCCGCGACCGGACTCGAACGGATTGAGAATGCGCACACCCGTGCGGCTTACGTCCCTGACGTTGCGCGTCACGAGCGTGAGGCCTCTGCTCTTGGCGGTCGCAGCGAGCAGGCCGTCGATCGGCGAGACCGGCGAACGGGCGTCGATCCGACCCCATTCTTCCGCAACCTGCCGATCGACTTGGATGATGCGGTCGCCGAAGCGGTCGACCGCCAGGATCAGCCACTTGTCGAGCGCCGCGAACTGCCTCGGGTCGCGCGTCCGTAGCCGCTCGGCTCCGCGTCTCAATTCGCCGACCACCAGGACGCTGAGGAACAGCTCCTCGATTTTCGCGCCGCGATACCACGCAGCGACATTTGGGTCGCACCGGTTGCGCTTGCGCAGCTCAGAGAGAACGTTGGTGTCGACGAGGTAGGTCACAGATCGAGGTTTCGCCCTGGATCGTGCGGGCGCTCGAGATCGACCCCCTCCAAGGGCGCCAGGGTCAGGAACTCCTTGAAATCGATCTGGCTCTTCAGCAGCTGCTCATACTGGTCCGATGACAGCAGCACCGCCACGCGCTGGCCGCGGCGGGTGACCGTCTGCGGGCCGTCGTCGATCGCCTTCTGCACCAGCTCGCTGAACTTGGCCTTGGCTTCCTGCAGCTGCCATTCCATCGGCACCGCTCCGTCACTGACCAGATTGGTCAGAGAGTAGCGACGCGGCAGCGGTTCGTCCAGCCTCGGCGGGCTCGCGCTCCTCAGTGGGAGCCCGAGACCTGGTGCGAGGGCTTGCGCACGAGCGGCATGAACACGAGCGTCAGGAGAAAGGCCGCCGCCATCCCGAGCAGGGCGTCGTTGAAGGTCAGGACGGTCGCTTCGCGCATGACCAGGTTGCCCAGCATCCGGATCGCCGCATGCTGCGGATCGCCCGGCAGCACGGTGCCGAGCATGCCGGTCAGATGCTCGAGCCGGGCCTGGACGACCGGCCGGGCGAGGTTGATCTGCTCGCCAAGGCGCGCCCAATGCAGATTGAGGCGGTCGATCAGGACCGTGTTGAGGGCCGCGAGGCCGATCGCGCCACCGAGGTTGCGCATCAGGTTGTAGAGGCCGCTCGCGTTGTTGAGCTTCGCGGGCGGCAGCGTGCCGAGGGCAAGGGTGTTGATCGGGATGAAGCAGAACATCAGGGCAAAGCCGCGCACCGCCTGCGGCAGGAACAGCTCGAAAAAGCCGCTCTCGGCGGTGAGGAAGCTGTTGAGCCAGAGGCCGAGCGCGAACAGCGACAGGCCGAAGACCAGCATGACCCGCAGGTCGAGCTTTTTGGACAAGGCGCCCGCGGCCGGGGCGGAGAGGAACTGGGCGCTGCCGGTGACGATCATGATCAGGCCGATCTGGAGGCTGTCGAGGCCGCGTACCCGGGCGAGGAACAGGGGCAGGAGGTAGACCGAGCCATAGAGGCCGACCCCGATGATGAAGCTGTAGAGGCAGCCGAGCGCGAAGTTGCGGTCGGCGAAGGCGCGCAGATCGACGATCGGGCGGGCATAGGTCAGGACCCGCCAGAAGAAGAGGGCGGCGGCCGCCAGGCCGATCACCGCCAGCGCGAAGATCAGATCGTCCTGGAACCAGTCGTTGCGCGGGCCCTCCTCGAGCACATATTCGAGGCTGCCGAGGAACAGGGCCATGCTGAGCAAGCCCGTGAAGTCGAAGCCCTCGAGCAGGCTGCGATCGGGCCGGTCGACGTCGATCAGGGCGAACACGCCGAGCGCCACCAGCAGCCCCGGCAGGACGTTGATCAGGAACAGCCAGTGCCAGGACGCCATCTCCGTGACGTAGCCGCCAAGCGTCGGCCCGAGCGTCGGGGCCATGGTCGCGACCAGCCCGATCATCACCGAGACCGCGGCGCGGCGCTCCGGCGGGAAGACCTTGAAGCTGGTCGCGAACACGGTCGGGATCATGGCGCCGCCGAGGAAGCCCTGGAGGCAGCGGAAGACGATCATCGAGCCGATGCTCCAGGCCATGGCGCAGGCGACGCTCATCACCGTGAAGCCGGTCGCCGAGAGCACGAACAGGACCCGGGTCGAGAGCAGCCGGGCGAGGAACCCGGACAAGGGGATCATGATCACCTCGGCGATCAGGTAGGAGGTCTGGACCCAGCTGATCTCGTCGGCGCTCGCCGACAGCCCGGCCTGGATCTCGGACAGCGAGCTCGAGACGATCTGGATGTCGAGGATCGCCATGAACATGCCGCCGACCATGATCAAAAAGCCCAACCAGTCACGAGCGGTCGGCGCTGGCCGGGCTTCCGGGCGCACGGCCGGGGTCGGTGCGCTTTCCAGCCCGGGCTGGTCGGAGCGGAGCGCGCGGGCCATCAGCGATCGCCGGCGGGAGCCGCGGCCTCGGCGACGCCAATCACGCCGGCGGCGGCGGCCGTGGTCTCGCCCGGGCTGCGGGTGTCGACCGAGGCGACCACCGAGAGGCCGGGCCGCAGCAGGCCGGCGAGCGGGCTGTCGGCGGGGACGGCGATCCGCACCGGCACCCGCTGGACGATCTTGGTGAAGTTGCCGGTCGCGTTCTCCGGCGGCAGCAGGCTGAATTCGGAGCCGGTCGCCGGCGCGAAGCTCTCGACCCGGCCCTCGAAGTGGCTGTCCGGCAGCGCGTCGATCTCGAGCTCGACCGGCTGGCCCGGCCGCATCCGGTCGAGCTGGGTCTCCTTGAAGTTGGCGACCACGTAGACCTGCGGCAACGGCACCAGCGCCATCAGCTGGTCGCCGGGGCGGACGAGCTCGCCGACCCGGACGCCTTTGTTGCCGATCACGCCGGCCTCCGGGGCGCGGATCACGGTCCGCTCGAGATTGGTCTGCGCCAGCTCCAGGCTGGCTTCGGCCTGGCGGCCTTCGGCCTCGGCCTTGGTCAGCTCGGCCTCGAGCACGGTGCGCCGGTTGCGGGCCGACGCCAGCGCCGCCTGGGCCTCGGCGAACGTCGCCTCAGCCTTCTTCAGGTCCGCGGTCGCGGTCTGGAAGCGCTGCTCGCTCGCGAAGTCGTCCCGCGCGAGCCGCTGATAGCGCTCGTGATTCTGCCGGGCGAGGGTGAGATCGGCCTCGGCGCGCGGCACCGCGGCCGCCGCCTGATCGATCAGCGACTGCTGGAGCGCGATCTGGCCGCTCATGCTCTGGACCGCCGCCGCCTTGGCGGCGACGTCGGCCTCGGCGGCGGCGACCCGGGCTTTGAAGTCGCGATCGTCGACCGTCACGAGGACGGCGCCCGCCTGGACCGCCTGGTTGTCGACCACCCGCACGGCGCGCACATACCCCTCGATCTCCGGGCTGATCACGGCGGTGTCGCTGTGGACATAGGCGTCGTCGGTGCTCTCGATGAAGCGGCCGACCGTCCACCAGTACCAACCGCCGGCGCCGGCGCCGATCAGCACCAGCGCCAAGCCGACCGGCAGGATCCGCTTGCGGATGCGGGCGCGCCGGCCCGGCCCGGCGGGGGCCGCCTCGGGGTCGGGCTTTTGGACCATCAGGTTCGGGAGCTCGTGGGTCTCGGCCATCTTCGTGCCCTCCACCTACCGGTCTGAACTGAACCGTTCAGTTTAGGCCTTGCATCAAGATGGTGGCGTCGCCACCTTTGTCAAGCTAAAACTGAACCGTTCAGTTTCGAGGAGGTGATGAGCCCCATGACCATCAGCGCGACGCCGGCGCCCGCGAGCGCCCTCAGTCCCAAGGCCGAGCAGGTGCTGCAGGCGGCGAGCAGCGTGTTCCGGGAGCAGGGCTACGGCAGCGCCAGCATGGATGCGATCGCGCGCCGCGGCCGGCGTCTCCAAGGCCACGCTCTATGCCCATTTCGCCGGCAAGGACCAGCTGTTCGCGGCGATCGTCGGCGCCGAGTGCCGGAGCCATTCGCAGACGCTGACCGCGCCCGACATCGACCGCCTCGACGTGCGCCAGGCGCTCGGCGCGATCGGCCGCAACTTCCTCGAGCTGGTGCTGTCGGCCAAGGCGCGCGCGATCTATCGGATCGTGATCGCCGAGGCGCCACGCTTCCCCGAGCTTGGGCGCGCCTTCTATGCCTCGGGACCGGCCGTGGTGCTGGCGCGGCTCGCCGACTACCTCGGCACGGCCGCTGCCCGCGGCACGCTGCGGGTCGAGGACCCGAAGCTCGCGGCCGAGCAGTTCATCGGCATGCTGATGGGACCGCTGCACATGCGCCACCTGCTGGGCCTTACGGCCGAGTTCGGCGACCGCGATCCGTCAGAGGTGGTCGAGGCGGCGGTCACGACCTTCCTTGCCGCCTATGCCGCACCAAGCCCGGGGGTCGATGGGCCGCCCCACGTCAAGGCGTGGCCGGCGTCTCAGAGTTTGTAAATCAATCCCGCCCGCGAAAAAATGCCCGTTGAAATCAATGGCATTTTCTGGCGCGAGCGCAGCGTTTCGGGCATTCTTTCACAGCCTCTCAGGGCATCGGGTCGAACGGGTTTAGATAGCTCACGCCGGTTCGCTCGACGTCCTTGACGTTGCGCGTGACCAGAACCAGGCCGTGAACCTGGGCGGTCGCGGCGAGCAGCCCGTCGATCACGGGGATACCGAATCTGCCCTTCATCCACCCCCAGAGGCGGGCAACCTCGTAGTCGATGTCCAGGATGCGGCGCTGGTGACGCTCCGTGACCTTCTTGAGCCAGCCGTCGAGCTCGGCCGCCTTACGGGGATCGCGCTCTCTGATGCGCTCTGCACCCGCCCGGATTTCGCCCAGGACCAGCACGCTCAGGTAGATCGTGCGCGTGTCGACCGCGGCGAACCAGTCGCGAACGCTGGCATCGCCGCTCTCCTTCTTGCGCAGCTCGGAGATGACGTTGGTGTCGACGAGATACATCAGAAGTCGATCTCGCGGCCATAGTCGCGCGGTCGTTCGAGGTCGACCCCCTCGAGCGGGCACTCGAGCAGCAGGTCCTTGAGGGTCGGCGTCATCTCTCTCATACGCTCGAATTCCTCGGCCGCCACGACCACGACCGCCGGCTTGCCGCGCCGCGTGACAGTCTGCGGCCCGTCCTCGATCGCGCGCTGGACCACCTCGCTGAATTTCGCCTTGGCTTGCTGGAGCTGCCAATCCATGGTCTGCGCCGCCTCCATTAACTGACTAGTTCTAGTCAGTTGGGCCGATGGTCGTGGCCTGTCAAGCCCGAGCGCTGTACAGCCAGCGAAGCACCTGGACCCCGCTGGTCGATGCAACTGGGCGCGGCCCCCGAACGGCACCGTCGATCTGATGCAGCTTAGGGGCAGACGCAAGCCTCAGAGCGGGATGTTGCCGTGCTTCTTCCAGGGGTTGTCCAGGCGCTTGGTGCGTAGCCAGCGCAGTGCCGTGCACACCCGGCGGCGGGTGTCGTGGGGCATGATCACGTCGTCGATGAAGCCGCGCGCGGCGGCGACGAACGGGTTGGCGAAGCGCGCCCGGTACTCCTCGGTGCGCGCCTCGATCTTGGCCGGGTCGCCGAGATCGGCGCGAAAGATGATCTCGACCGCGCCCTTCGGGCCCATGACCGCGATCTCCGCCTGCGGCCAGGCATAGTTGACGTCGCCGCGCAGATGCTTGGAGCTCATGACGTCGTAGGCGCCGCCATAGGCCTTGCGCGTGATCACCGTCACCTTGGGCACGGTCGCCTCGGCAAACGCGTAGAGCAGCTTCGAGCCGTGCTTGATGATGCCGCCGTATTCCTGGGTGGTGCCCGGCAGGAAGCCCGGAACGTCGACCAGGGTCAGGATCGGGATGTTGAAGCAGTCGCAAAAGCGCACGAAACGGGCGGCCTTGCGCGAGCTGTCGATGTCCAGGCAGCCGGCCAGCACCATCGGCTGGTTGGCGACAATGCCGACCGTCGACGCCCTCCAGGCGGCCAAAGCCGATCAGGATGTTCCCGGCGTAGTCGGGCTGCAGCTCGAAAAAATCGCTCTCGTCGACGACCTTCGAGATCAGCTCCTTCATGTCGTAGGGCTTGTTGGCGCTGCTCGGGACAAGCGTGTCGAGGGCCGGCTCCTGACGCTCGGCCGGATCCTCGGTCGGCCGTGAGGGCGGCGGCTCGCGGTTGGAGGCCGGCAAGAAGTCGAAAAAACGGCGAATCTCCGAGAGCGCCTGGACGTCGTTGTCGAAGGCGAGGTCGGCGACGCCCGAGCGCCGGGTGTGGGTCGCGGCCCCGCCCAGCTCCTCGTGGGTCACCTCCTCCTGGGTCACCGTGCGCACCACGTCCGGCCCGGTCACGAACATGTAGGAGGTGTCGCGCACCATGCAGATGAAGTCGGTCATCGCCGGCGAGTAGACGGCGCCGCCGGCGCAGGGCCCCATGATCAGGCTGATCTGCGGCACCACGCCCGAGGCGAGCACGTTGCGCTGGAACACGTCCGCATAACCCGCGAGGCTGGCCACGCCCTCCTGGATGCGGGCGCCGCCGGAATCGTTGATCCCGATCACCGGCGCGCCGACCCGCATGGCGTGGTCCATGATCTTGCAGATCTTCTCGGCATGGGCTTCCGAGAGCGCGCCACCGAAGACCGTGAAGTCCTGGCTGAACACGAACACCGGCCGGCCGTTGATGGTGCCCGAGCCGGTGACCACGCCGTCGCCCGGGATGCGTGTATCGGCCATACCGAACTCGGTGCACCGGTGCTCGACGAACATGTCGATCTCTTCGAACGAGCCCTGGTCGAGCAGCAGTTGCAGGCGCTCGTGCGCGGACAGCTTGCCGCGCTCGTGCTGGGCGGCGATCCGCCGCTCGCCGCCGCCCTTGCGCGCCGCCTCGCGTTTGGCCTCGAGCTGATCCAGGATCTCACGCACCGCCGGTTCCCTCATCGTCTGGTCGCGAGCAGCGGTGCATAGCACCGGGCCTTCGGGCAGGCAAACGGCGCGCTCGGCCCGGACCTTGCTTGCCTCCGGGTACAAGCGGCGTGACCTCTTTGGCAATTTGTGCTTTAGCATGCGATCGGCATGGGTGCCCAACTGACTGGCGAGCGCGGGGAAGCGATGACTGATGTCGGCGCGTGGCTCGAGGGCCTGGGCCTTGGCCGTTATGCCGAGGCCTTCGCCGAGAGCGACATCGGCTTCGACATCCTGGCCGACCTGACCGAAGCGGATCTGATCCAGCTCGGGATCTCGCTCGGCGATCGCAAGCGTCTGGTGCGCGCGATCGCGGCCCTGAAGGACGCGCCGGCCGCCGAACCGCCCGTCGCGTCCGGGCCGGCCGCCGCGGCGCCGCCGGCGCCGGAGCCGGCGCGGCTCAGCCACGACGCCGAGCGCCGGCAGCTGACCGTGATGTTCTGCGACATGGTCGGCTCGACCGCACTCTCGGCCCGGCTCGATCCGGAGGATCTGCACGAGGTGCTCCGCCGCTACCAGGAGAGTTGCGCCGAGGTGGTCGCGCGCTTCGAGGGCTACATCGGCCACTACATCGGCGACGGCATCCTGGTCTATTTCGGCTATCCCACGGCCCATGAGGACGACCCGATGCGCGCGATCCGCGCCGGGCTCGACATCGTCGAGGCCATCAAGCGGCTCGATGACGAGCTCGAGGACCTCGGCGTCAGCGTCGACGTCCGGGTCGGCATCAATACCGGCCTGGTCGTGGTCGGCGACATCGGCACCGGCGAGTTCCGCGACGAGATGGCGGTGGTCGGCGAGACCCCGAACGTCGCGGCCCGCCTGCAGGGGCTGGCCGAGCCGGGCACGGTCGTGGTCGGCGAGCGCACCCGCCGTCTGCTCGAAGGCCTGTTCGTGTTCGAGGAGCTTGGCCCGCAGATGGTCAAGGGCATCGAAGCGCCGGTCGCGGTCTATCGGGTCCGCGAGGCGACCGGCGCGCTGAGCCGCTTCGAGGCGACCGCAGGGCGTGGTCTGACCCCCCTGGTCGGACGCGACGAGGAGATCCGGCTGCTGCTCTCGCGCTGGCAGGACGCCAAGGCGGGCGACGGCCACGTGGTTCTGCTGACCGGCGAGCCCGGGATCGGCAAGTCGCGCATCATTCAGTCGTTTCGGGACTACGTGCGCGGCGATCACGCGACCGTGCTCCGCTATTACTGCTCGCCGTTCTACGTGCACAGCGCGCTGCATCCGGTCCTGGACCAGCTGGAGCGCGCCGCCGGTCTCAAGAAGAGCGACCCGGCCGAGGTCAAGCTCGACAAGCTGGAGGCCCTGCTCGGCCAGGGGTCCGAGCACGGCATCCGGGGCGCCAGCCTGCTGGCGCCGCTGCTGTCGATCCCGACCGGCGAGCGCTATCCGCCGCTCGACCTCGCGCCCGAGCGCAAGAAGGCGCTGATGCTCGAAGCCCTGCTCCAGCAGCTGGCCGGGCTGGCCGCGCAGCCGGTGCTGATCCTGCTCGAGGACGCCCATTGGATCGATCCGACGACCACCGAGCTGTTCCAGCTGATCATCGAGCGCATCCAGCATCTGCCGGTCCTGGTGATCGTCGCCTACCGCCCGGCCTTCACGCCGCCCTGGACCGGCTTCCCGCACATCACCGCGCTCTCGCTCTCGCATCTCAGCCACCGCCAGGCGTCGGCGCTGGTCGACAAGGTGACCCGCGGCCACGCGCTGCCGGCCGAGGTCCTCGATCACATCGTCAAGCGGACCGACGGCGTGCCGCTCTACGTCGAGGAGCTGACCAAGACCCTGCTCGAGTCGGGCGCCCTCGAGCTCACCGACGATGGCTTCAAGCTGACCGGCCCCCTGCCCCAGCTGTCGATCCCCGAATTCCTTGCACGACTCGCTGATGGCGCGCCTCGACCGGTTGTCGGGCGTCAAGGACGTCGCGCATCTGGCAGCGACCCTCGGCCGGGTCTTCAGCTACGAGCTTCTGGCCGCGGTCTCGCCGCTGCCCGAGCCGGCGCTCCAGCAGGCGCTGGCGCAGCTGGTCGAGGCCGAGCTGATCTACCGGCGCGGGGCGGCCTCCGACGTCATCTACGAGTTCAAGCACGCCCTGGTCCAGGATGCCGCCTACAACAGCCTGCTGCGGAGCAAGCGCCAGCAGCTCCACAAGCGGATCGCGAAGACCCTCGAGGAGCGCTTCAGCGAGACCGTCGAGAGCAAGCCGGAGCTGCTCGCGCATCACTATCGCCAAGGGTCGTTGCCGGCCAAGGCGTTCACGTACACCATGCGGGCGGGCGATGCCGCGGTCGCCCGCTATGCCGCGATCGAGGCCCGTGTCCGCTTCCAGGAGGCGCTCGATCTCGCCCGCTCGCTGCCGCCCTCGGAGAACGCCTGGCGGGCCCAGATCGAGGCCGTGCTCAAGCTCGCGAGCGTCGCCCAGAACCGGACCCACTTCGAGCAGGATCTGCGCAATCTCGAGCAGGCCTTCGCGCTGGCGGAGGCGATCAGCGACCGCGAATCGCTCTGCCGGATCCAATACTGGATGGGCCGGATCACCTACATCTTCGGCCACTTCGATCGGGCGGTCGAGCTCGCCGGCAAGGCCCTGCTGATCGCCGAGGGTCTGGGCGGCGACGACCGGTTCACCGCCGACCCGGTCAACCTGCTCGGCCGGATTCACTGCCTGCGCGGCGAGGCGCGCGACGCCATCACCCATGCCGCACGCAACGTCCAGCAGATGCGCCGCCTCGGCAACCGGATCGAGGAGGCGGCGATGTCGGGCGTGCTCGCCTTCGCCTACGGCATGCACGGCGAGTTCGACAAGGCCGGCCGGGTGGCGGCGTACGGCATCGAGGTCTCGCGCCAGATCGAGCATCTGCCGACCCAGGCTGCCTGCCTGTTCTTCGCCGGCGTGGTCCGCGGCTGGCACGGCGATCTCAAGTCCGCGGTGCCGGAGTTCGAGGAGGCGCTCAGCCTGTGCGAGCGCGCCGGCGACATCTTCCGCCAGTACCTGACCCATGGCTGGCGCGGCCAGGGCTACCTGCTCGCGGGCCGATACGAGGCCGCCGAGGCCGATCTGAAGCGCTGCCTCGAGCTCGGCGACAAGATCGGCACCAGCTTCCACCGCGGCGCCTTCCAGGCGTTTCAGGCCAAGCTTCGCCTCCTCGACGGCGAGATCGGCGAGGCGCTTCGCTACAGCGCCGAGGCGCTCGAGCAGGCGACCGAGACCGCCCAGGCCTGGAGCCGCTCGATCGCGCTGCGCATCCACGCCGAGGCGCTGGTCGCTCTGAAGCCCCCCGGATCGAGCAGGCCGAGGCCGACATCCGGAGCGCGATCGAAATCCAGGAGCGGCGCGAGTGCCTGTTCGATCTCGCCTGGTCGCGGCTCGCCGAAGGCCATGTACTGGTCGCCAAATGCGAGCCCGTCCGAGCGCGCGACAGCTATCTCCTGGCCGGCAAGATGTTCGAGACGATGGGCGTGGCGATGGGTCGGGAGCGCGTGCGCGCCGCCCTCGCCAACCTGGACGAGGGGAAATCCCTACGTTCCGCCTAGCCGGCCGGGAACGCCGTCGGGCGATCGGGGATTTGGGCCTTTGGATTTGAAGGGAGCATGACGATGGCCACTGAAGCGACCGGTTTGCTGCTGGGCGGTGGGGCGCCGACCCTGACCCTGGAATCGGGCGCGTTGGCCGCGTTGGCCGACAACAAGGTTCATTTCGACGTCATCTCGACCGCGGGCGCGGGCATGCTGATCGGCCTGCTCTACGCCGCGCCCAGGGGCATGTCGCCGCGCCAAGCCTTGGAGCATACCAAGGAGATGGGCGTCCACGACAGCATCTACGATCACTTCCCGGTCAACTTCAAAGTCTTCCACAAGCCCGGCGCGATGGCCCATGCCTATCGCAAATGGCTGCAGTCGCTGCCGCGCGTGATGCCCGGTCAGGAGGAGATCAGCCGGGTGGCCGCCGACTGGATGGGACTGATGTTCGCGGCTTGGTGCCCGTCCGATCTGTCCGGCAAGAGCCAGGGGCTCTGCGACCATGCGCCCTGGATCGACGAAGTCGTCGATTTCGACAAGCTGAAGAGCTTTCCTGGCGAGTTCTACATGAACGCCTACAACATCACCGACCGCAAGATGGAGCTGTTCACCAAGGAGCAGATCACACCCGACCATTTCCGCGCCGCGCTCGCCTTTCCGCTGATCTATCCGCCCTTCAAGCTGAACGGCAAGACCTATATCGAGGGCTCGGCCCTCGATACCTTGTGCTTCGATGGCCTGCTGAAGTATCGGGACGACCGGCTGAACGCCGAGCGCGCCGGCAAGACCAAGGACAAAAAGCTTGCCCGCCGGGTGCCGTTGCGCAACGTGGTGATTTTCGACGTCCTCTCGTCGGAGAAGATCATCCGCGAGCCGGTCTCGCTCTACGACGCCTGGGTGCAGTCGATCATGATCCCCCTGGTCGAAATCGCCAAGGACGACATCAAGCTGTTCGAGGCCAATCACAACAAGGACTGGAAGCTGAACCTGATGCGGATCAAGTTCGACATTCCAGACCAGCACTGGCCGAAGGTGCTCGACTGGTCGTATAGCAATCTGTCGACCCTGTATGACATCGGCTACGAAGCGGGACAGAAATTCTTCAAGGCGAACAAGGAGGTACTGCTGCCCGAGGCCTAACCGGACGCCGCCGACTGAATGCCGGGGCGCGTATGACCGGGGCGTAGTCGCCGAGCCACTGCGCGATCTCCCGGCGCTGGACCCGGTCTCGATCGGCAGGCGGTCGTCGGCAACAGCGCGTGCGACGGGTCGGCGAGCCGCCGGAACCCGGAGATGAAGGCGACCACGGTGCCGATCGTGGTGGAGCGGGAAGACCGCGCCAGCCGGCGGGCAGGATCATGGCCGATCCACCTGCCCCGCCATCATGGGTTCCGTCACCTCGCCGCCGCTCGCTCTCCGCCGAGCCTGACGGCAAAGTCTGGGCGTGGCGACCGGGCCAGCGCCAGGGCGGTGCCCCGTTGCGGGCTGCCGCCGGATCCTGCGGCCCGAGGGGCGAATTGACAGTCGGTCGGCTTGCTCTAGCATCACACGCAGGAGGTGAGGATGCTGGCGGGGCTTTTCGCGCGAATCGAGGAGCAGCGGGGCGCGCTCGTCGAGCTCACCCGCGAGCTGGTCCAGATCCCGACGATCAACCCGCCGGGCAATGCCTATGAGGCCTGCGCGCACCATCTGGGCGACCGGCTGGCCCGGGCCGGCTTCGAGACCACCTACGTGCGCGCCGAAGGGGCGATCGGCGACAGCGACCGTTTCCCGCGGATCAACCTGATCGCCCGTCGCGAGGGCCGGAGCCCGGGGCCCTGCGTCCACTTCAACGGCCACATCGACGTGGTCGAGCCGGGCGACGGCTGGAGCCTCAACCCGTTCGCCGGCGCGGTCCGGGACGGCAAGCTCTACGGCCGCGGTGCCTGCGACATGAAAGGCGGGATCGCGGCCGCGGTCGTGGCCCTCGAGAGCATCCTCGAGGCCGGCATCGAGTTCGGAGGCGCCCTCGAGCTCTCCGCCACCGCGGACGAGGAGTCGGGCGGCTACGGCGGGGTCGCCTATCTGGCCGAGCGCGGCTGGTTCTCGCCGCCCCGGGTCGACCACGTGATCATCCCCGAGCCGCTCGACGTCGATCGCATCTGCATCGGCCATCGCGGCGTCTGGTGGGCCGAGATCGAGACGCTGGGGAAAACCGGCCACGGCTCGATGCCGTTCCTCGGCGTCTGCGCGATCCGCCACATGGCCGCGTTTCTGAACCGGATCGAACGCCAGCTCATGCCCAAGCTCGCAGGCCGCCAGACCGCGATGCCGGTGGTCCCGCGCGAGGCGCGCCAGCCGACCCTGAACCTCGCGGCGATTCACGCCGGCCCGGCCGAGGGCCTGGCCGGCCTGCCGAGCCCGCTGGTCGCCGACCGCTGCCGGCTGGTGATCGACCGCCGCTTTCTGATCGAGGAGCAGCTCACCGACGTCAAGGCCGAGGTCGTCGCCATCCTCGAGCAGCTCTGCCACGACCGGCCGGGTTTCAGGTATCGCATCAAGGACGTCATGGAGGTCCAGCCGACCCTCACCCGGCGCGACGCGCCAGTCGTGCGGGCGGTTGCCGCCGCGATCGAGCGGGTGCTCGGCCAACCGCCCGATGTGGTCGTCTCACCAGGCACTTACGATCAAAAGCACATCCACCAGATCGGCGGACTCCAGGATTGCATCGCCTATGGGCCCGGCATCCTCGCCATGGCGCACCAGCCGGACGAGTACGTCGTGATCGACGATCTGGTGAAGGCCGCCAAAGTCATGGCGGCGGCGACCCTTGGTTTGCTCGGGATCGAGGCGTAGGCACGAGCCCGCGCCGGAGTCGGTCGCCGCCCGGCGCGGCGCATGCAGCCGGCTCGCGACCTGCCCGACCTTCACGCTTCAGCCGAGGAGATCCGGCCGCGCTCGCGGCGATGCTGCCAACGCCCGCGCGGCACCTCGATCACGCGGCGATCCGAGGATTCCGCCGCCAAACTCGGCTCGTCGCCATCGTTGGGCAGGGCGATGGTTTGCTCGGCTGCCGCCGGGCTAGCGGCAGCCGCCGGCCCCGCCGCCGGGTCCGGGTCTTGCGCTCGCCGACGGTCGGAGGCGCATGCCGGACCCGGCCATCCGGGCTGCAGCCAGGGCGCTGCCAGCGCCCGCCAGAGGCCGGCGGCGAGCTCGGTGTAGAGGGCCGAGCCCCAGAGAGTGAATTGGATCGGAGAGGGCGGAATCATGGTCGGGGCCACGTTCGCTCGGGGTGACGGGCCGACCAGCCTCAGGACGATTGATTAAGAACCCCTTAAGCGGGGCTTGGTGACGAAGCCCTCAGCCCGGTGCGAGAGACAGCTCCGTCACCTTTTTTTCCTATAATAGGA
This sequence comes from uncultured Alphaproteobacteria bacterium, assembly GCA_963757395.1. Classification (GTDB taxonomy): domain Bacteria; phylum Pseudomonadota; class Alphaproteobacteria; order Geminicoccales; family Geminicoccaceae; genus DATAOG01. The sequence continues at coordinate 34,609 of CAVWRK010000006.1, read as the reverse complement.
CCACAATCCTTGTCAAGCGCTCGCACCGCGCCCTGCCTCCGAAACCCGCCCGGCGTCGGCGACCGGCTCATGCTCGACAGGTGACGGGTCTACTGCTGCTGCGGCGGCTTCTGCTGCTGCTGCAGCTGTTGCTGCTCTGCCGCGAGCTGGCGCCTGAGCTCCTCGTTCTCGCGTTGCAGCTGGTCAGCATTGGACGCCGCCGTGGATTGCTTCACCTGCTGATCGTGAATGTAGCCACCGGTGCCGCCGAGCGCCGCTCCCGCGGCCGCGCCGATCGCTGCCCCCGTGCCCGGCACGCCGACCATCGCGCCGAACAAGGCGCCGCCCGCGGCCCCCACGGCCGCGCCGATGCCGGCCCCGCTCGCGGTGCGCTGCTGGGTCTCAGTCATGGTGCAGCCGCCGAGCACCACCGCTGCGGCGAGCCACGCGGTCAGGACCAGAACCCCGGCCTGAGAGCGGCTGCGCGACGTTTGGCGCGGACGAACATTGGCAGACATCGGTCGCACTCCCTCTGCTGGCTCGAGCGCACATCCAGGCCGACGGCCTACGGGCAGGGCCATCGCTCGCTCACCGCATGGAACACCACATCCATCGGCGCCTGGTCCAGCTGCTCCGGATGGGCGCGGGCGTAAGCGACGAACACGGCGACCGCGTCGCGGATCGTCGCCTCGGGCGCCGGGCAGGCGATCGGCTTAAATCCCGGGCCTGCCGCCAGCGCCCGGTGAAAGTCGGCCCCGCCCTGGAAGTAGCCGAAGCAGAAGGCCTGGGCCTCCCAATAGCTGGCGCTGCTCCGATCCAGGGTGCAGATGTCGAGGAGATCCTGGCCGCTGTCGAGCTGGAAATCGTCGAGCCCGAAACCCGGGTTGTCGGCAGCCTCGAGCGGGACGATCGAGACCAGCCACACCGCCAGCGCCGCCGTGACGATGGCGGTCGCCGCGAGCGAACCTTGCCGCATGGATGCTCTCCCGTCCTGACCGCGATCTGCTTGCGCGGTTGCCCTCGGCAAAGAAGTAGCAGGGCATCCATCTCCGGGCAAGATCGACGGCGGCCGGGGCAACCGGACGGGCGCGCCGCGGGCCGACGTTCCTGCTGGCTCGTTGCCACCGGGGCCGGCTCCCGACATAGAAAAAGCCCCCTCGGTCTCCCCAGGGGGCTCGCAAACCTGCGTGCTGGTCCGGCTAGTTGACGAGCTTCAGATTCTCGGCCGACGTCTTGCCGTTCTGGCCTCGCACGAGCTCGTACTGCACCCGCTGGCCCTCGTTCAGGCGGTCGACGCCCGCCCGCTCGACCGCCGAGATGTGCACGAACGCATCGCCCCCGCCGCCATCAGGCTGAATGAAGCCATAACCCTTGGTAGCGTTGAACCATTTCACTGTTCCGGTCTTCAAGAACGTAACCTCGTGTTGGCGAAGTGCACGCCGGGCGACATGCCGCGGCGCGAGCCAGCCTCAACGTCTTTGGTGGCGAGTAGCGGGCAGCGCGAGAGAGCGAGCAGCGACTTCGACCGACAACGTCGGGAACTGGCCTCGAGAGTACAATAGGGCGCCCCGCATCGGCGTGCAAGCGCCAGCGCCCGCCGATCAGCCGATGGACCGGCGCCCAGGACCGAGGCATAGAATGCGCCGGCACGCTACCCATCGGCCGATCCGGAGGACCGCCCATGGCCGAGTACCGGCTCTACTGCTTCGCCCAGTCGGGCAACGCCTACAAGGCGGCTTTGATGCTGAACCTGTGCGGCTCCGACTGGGAAGCCCGCTTCGTCGACTTCTTCAATGGCGCGACGCGGACGCCAGAGTTCCGCGAGGTCAACGAGATGGGTGAGATTCCTGTCTTGGAACATGAGGGGAGGCGGCTCGCCCAGTCGGGCGTCATCCTCGACTATCTCGCCGCCCGGTTCGACAAGTTCGGCTGGCAAGGCGAGGACGAGCGGCGCGAGATCCTGCGCTGGCTGCTCTGGGACAACCACAAGCTCACGAGCTACGTCGCCACCCTTCGCTTCCTGCTTCAGTTCCAGAAGACCGGCGAGACCCCGGTCACCGAGTTCCTGCGCGCCCGGGTGACGACCAACCTCGGCCTGCTGGAGCGGCACCTCGAGGGGCGCGATTTCGTGATCGGGGCGCGGCCGTCGATCGCCGACCTCTCGATCTGCGGCTATCTCTACTGGCCGGACGAGTTTGGCGTCACCTGGGCCGATTTTTCCCGGATCGGCGCCTGGCTCGCCCGGATCCAGGCGTTGCCAGGCTGGGTCCACCCCTACCAGCTGATGCCCGGCCATCCGCTGCCGACGAAGGGCTGAACCCTCCGGCCCGGCTTGCCACGGCGGGCGCCGGAAACGATACCGGCGGCTCGAGAAATTGATTGGAAGGGGGGAGAAATGTCGGGTCTGTTCAATGCCAGCCACGCCCTGCGCATTGCCGGATGCTTGGCCGCGCTCGCCTGTGGACCGGCGCGCGCCGAGCCGATGGACTTCATCTGGGGAATCGTCAACGCGCACTGCGTCGCGGACGCGAGCGATCCGGATGCCAAGGCGAAAGGGCAGTGCGCGAGCTACGAGGACGTGGTCCTGGACCGCTCCGCCGGCGCCGGAGAGTGAGCGCAGCCGGTTTCCAACCGGCGGTTCGCGAAGGAAACGGGGCACGAAGCAAAGGAGGGCAGGAAAAAGGGGATCAGAAAGCTGGTCATCGGCCTCGATATCGAGATGAACCATCCGGAGCGGCTGACCAGGCCGCGAGGCCGATCCCGGTGACCTGATGCGGGGGTGCCCCTTATGCCGCGACGTCGGTCGCGGCGTAGATCGGATCGATCTCGAGCACGACCGGCGGGTCGTCGAGGACGAGGCTGCCGGCGGTGATGAAGCGCTCGCGCCAGAGGTCGCCGGCGCGGCTGTGAAGGTGGACCAGGCGCTGGTCCTGGGCGATGACGATGTAATGCTTGAGGCTCTCGATCTTGCGATAGCTCAGCCATTTGAGGCCGTGGTCGTCGGACGCGCTCGAAGGCGACATGACCTCGACGATGATCGCAGGGGCCGCGATCACCGGGGTCGTGAGATCGATCGGCGCGCAGGTGACCACGACGTCCGGAATCGCCGAAATGTCCTCGGTCAGGATCTGGGGCCCGTCGACCAGCGCCTCGCAGCCGCTCGCCGCGAGCGCCTGGTCGAGCGCTCGAAAGACGTTGCGCTTGATGATCGAATGCCGCATCGAGGCGGGCGCCATCAGTCGCGGCCGGCCGGCGACGAACTCCCAGCGCTCCGGCTGGCGCGCGTGCCATTCCTCGAACGCCGCGACCGTGCGCGGCCAGTCCTCGATCGGTGCTGCCTTCGCCATCGCTCCTCCAGGCGGCTGCCGCGGGCACATCTCAGCCTAACACCGCCCGCCCGGCATGTAACGCCGTAAGTCCGGCAGCTGCCGCCAGTGAAAACGATTTCGGTTCACGGCTGCGGCAATCTGCGGTAGGGGTGGACGCTCGGAGGCCAGTCCGCCAGAATCAGCCAAGCCGTACAGCGGGAGAGACAGCCATGGGCAAGCTCCTGTCTGATGCCCAGGTCCGGCAATATCGCAACGACGGCCATCTCTGTCCGATCCGGGTGCTGGCCGCGGAGGAGGCCGCGCACTACCGCGCCCGGCTCGAAGCCGCCGAGGCGGCCGCCGACGGCAGCCTGCCCGGACCCTACAAGCACAAGCCGCACCTGGTTTACACCTGGGCCCAGGAACTGGTCCGCCACCCCCGCATCCTGGACGCGGTCGAGGCGGTGGTCGGGCCGGACATCCTCTGCTGGGAGTCGGTGTTCTTCAACAAGGAGCCGCGCACCCCGGACTTCATCAGCTGGCACCAGGACATCACCTACTGGGGCCTCGAGGCCGAGGGCGACGTGGTCACCGCCTGGGTCGCGCTGTCGCCCTCGACGCCGGAAAGCGGCTGCATGCGGGTCGTGCCCGGCACGCATCGGCGCGAGGTCGTGGCGCACGCCGATACCTTCGCCACCGGCAACATGCTCTCGCGCGGTCAGGAGATCGCGGTCGAGGTCGACGAGGACCACGCGGTCGATCTGGTCCTCGAGCCCGGCCAGATGTCGCTGCATCACGTCAAGATCTTCCACGGCTCGCACCCGAACCGGTCCGCCGACCGGCGCCTCGGCTTCGCGGTCCGCTATCTGCCGCCGCAGGTCCATCAGGAGGTCGGCGCGGACAGCGCGACGCTGGTGCGCGGCCAGGACCGCTTCGGCTATTTCGAGCTCGAACCGGCGCCGGCGCACGACCTGGCACCGGAGGCGATCGCCTACCATCAGCGGGTGCGCGACCGGCGCATGGCGATCCTGATGCGGGACGCGGCCCAGACCTCGAAAGCGGGTCACGCCGCCCCCGTGATGTGAGTGGGCACAAACGGGCTCTTCGCTCAAGGAGCTGCGATCATGAAGCTGACCGAGACCCAGATCCGCCAGTATCGCGAGCAAGGCTACCTCTGCCCGATCCGGGTCATGAGCTCCGCCCAGGCGGCCGCCTGTCGGGCGCACCTCGAAGCGGCGGAAGCGGCCAACGGCGGCCCGTTCAAGGGCTCCATGAAGCAGAAGCCGCATCTTTTGTTCACCTTCCTCGACGAGCTGGTGCGCCATCCGGCGGTGCTCGATGCGGTCGAGGGCGTGCTCGGGCCCGACATCCTCTGCTGGGCGAGCGGCTTCTTCACCAAGGAGGCGCACGACCCGAGCTTCGTGACCTGGCACCAGGACCTGACCTACTGGGGCCTGGAGCCGGCCGACATCGTCAGCGCCTGGATCGCGCTCGCGCCGAGCACGCCCGAGAGCGGCTGCATGCGGGTGATCCCGGGGAGCCACAAGCAGGACGTGATCCCGCACACCGAGACCTTCGCCGAGCACAACCTGCTCTCGCGCGGCCAGGAGATCCAGGTCGAGGTCGACCCGGCCACGGCGGCCGATCTGGTCCTCGAGCCGGGCGAGATGTCGCTGCACCACGTCAAGCTGATCCATGGCTCCGAGGCCAACCGCTCGAACGATCGGCGGATCGGCTTCGTGGTCCGCTATCTGCCGACCCACGTCCGCCAGACCACCGGCAGCGAGGACAGCGCCATGCTGGTCCGCGGGGTCGACCGCGAGCGCAACTTCCTGCCCGAGCGGCCGCCGGCCGCCGACCTCGACCAGGCGGCGCTGGCCGAGCACGCCCTGGTCACGGCGCGCGCAGCCCGGATCCTGATGCGCGGCACCGGCCGGGAGGGCTTCCGCTAGCTTGCAAATCGACCCAATCAACCTCGAACAACGTCAGGGAGAGCGAGCATGACCGAGGGCACATGGGGCGCGATCCGCAGCGTCACGCTGGGCGGGGTTGCTGCCGCCTTGGCGTTCGGCCTCACGGCCAACGCCAGCGCCGCCGACTACGAATGGAAGTGGCAGTCCTTCTGGCAGCCGGGCACGGTCAACCAAAAGGCGTTCGAGCGCTTCGCCGCCAACGTCAAGGACAAGTCGGGCGGCCGGATCGAGATCGAGACCCTGCCGGTCGGCGCGATCGTGCCGCCGAGCGAGATGCTGGATGCGGTCGCCGCCAACATCATCCAGGGCATGAACGGCGGCACCGGCTATTTCGTCGGCAAGGACCAGGCGTTCGCGATGCTCGCCGATTTCAACGCCGGCTACGAGAACCCGCAGCAGCTGACCGCCTGGTTCCATGAGGGCGGCGGCATGGAGATCGCGCGCGACCTCTACGGCCAGTTCGGGGTCTACTATCTCGGGCCGGTGCTGTGGGGCGCGGAATCGATCCCGTCCAAGATCCCGATCCACAACATCAAGGAGTTCGAGGGCGTCAAGATGCGCTCGCCCGAGGGCATGGGAGCCGCGATCTTCCGCAAGCTCGGGGTCGGCGTCTCGACGCTGCCCGGCACCGAGGTCTACACCGCCCTCGAGCGCGGCAAGATCGAGGCGACCGACTGGGGCACGCTCGGCATGAACGACGAGCTCGGCTACGGCGCGATCGCGCCTTATGCGATCTATCCGGGCATCCACTCGATGCCGTCCTCGGACGTCTCGCTCAACATGGACATCTGGAACGGCCTGCCCGACGACCTGAAGCAGGTCCTGCTGGACGCGACCGTCGCCTTCAACGAGGACAGCCTCGCGGCGAATGAGAAGCTGGACGAGAGCTTCGTCGCCAAGCGCGACCCCAAGACCCTGATCGCCTGGGGCCCGGAGCAGCGGCGCGAGCTGCGCGAGGTCGCCCAGCAGGTCTGGGAGGAGTGGTCGCAGAAGAGCGAGATGTCGAAGAAGATCTACGACAGCCACATCGCCTACATGACCAAGATCGGCCTGCTGTAGGCAGCGTGCCGCACCGGCCCGGATGACCGAGGTCTGACGCGGGACGGCGGGGCCGGGTGGCGGCCGCCACGGCCTGCCGCCCGTCCCCTTCGACCGCCATCCGGCCGGTGCGCGCCCCGGGCGCCCGCCATGTCCGACCTGCGCTCCGTCGACCGGCTCACGCGCGCGATCGGTGACCGCCTCGCCTGGCTGTTCCTGATCTCGGCCGCGCTGACCTGCTACGAGGTCCTGATGGACTGGGTGTTCCGGGCACCCACCATCTGGGTCCACGACACCACGCTGATGATGAGCGCGACCTGCTTCCTGTTCGGCGGCGCCTACGCGCTCGAGCGCCGCGAGCACATCCGGATCACCTTCCTCTACGACGCCCTGCCGCGCGCGCTGCAACGCGTCTGCGACCTGATCGCCCTCATGGTCGGGCTGATCTATCTGCTGGCGCTCGGCTGGTTCGCGGGCGGCCAGGCGATCGATTCGATCGGCCGGGTCGAGATGAGCGGCCGGGCCTGGGATTTCCCGATGCCGATGGTGATCCGGACCGCGTTCTGGCTCGGCACCCTGCTGCTGATCCTGCAGACCGTGGTGCTGCTGGTGCGCCTGATCCGCGCCCGCACCAGCCCCTGGTGACGAGCGCCCTGGCGAAATGAGCATCCAGCTGATCACCGTCCTGATGGTCGGCTCGCTGCTCCTTTTGCTGCTGCTCGGTGTGCCGCTCGCCTTCGCGCTCGGCTTCGTCGCGGTCGCTTTCGCCTACGGCTGCTTCGGCTGGAACGCGATCCTTTTGATCTCGAGCCGGATCTACGGCTTCGTCAACGTCTACGTCCTGCTCTCGGTGCCGATGTTCCTCCTGATGGCGGCGATCATGGACCGCTCGGGGGTCGCGCGCGACCTCTACGATGCGATGAGCGTGTGGGCGGGCGGCCTGCCCGGCGGGATCGCCGTGATGACGCTTTTGGCCGCGGTCTTCATGGCCGCGACCACCGGCATCATCGGCGGCGAGATCATTCTCCTCGGGTTAGTCGCTCTGCCCCAGATGCTCCGCCTGGGGTACGACAAAAACCTCGCGATCGGCACGATCTGTGCCGGCGGCTCGCTCGGCACGATGATCCCGCCCTCGATCGTCCTGATCTTCTATGGCCTGACCGCGAATGTCTCGATCGGCGATCTGTTCATCGCGGTGGTCCTGCCGGGCCTGCTGCTCGCGGCCTTCTATCTGACCTACGTGCTGATCCGCTGCGGCCTCGACCCGAAGCTCGGGCCGCCCCTGCCGCGGGCACAGCGCGACCTGCCGGTGCGGGCCAAGCTCGCGCTGCTCAAGGGGCTGATCCTGCCGATGGGGATCGCGTTCGCCGTGCTCGGCGTGATCTATGCCGGGATCGCGGCGGTCGCCGAGGCGGCCGCGGTCGGGGTCGCCGGCACGATCCTGGCGGCGTGGCTGCGCGGCGAGCTCAGCTGGGCGATGCTCAGCGCGAGTGCGTCCAGCAGACCATGGCGACCTGCGGCCTCCTCCTCTGGCTGACCTTCGGCGCGACCGCGGTGATCGGCGTCTACAACCTTCTGGGCGGCATCCGCTTCATCCACGACGCGATGACCGGCCTGCCGTTCGCCCCGATCGTGGTCGTCCTGATCATGCTCGCGGTCCTGATCGTGCTCGGCCTGTTCATGGACTGGGTCGGGATTCTGTTGCTGACGATGCCGATCTTCGTGCCGATCATCCAGCACCTCGGCTACGACCCGATCTGGTTCGGCATCCTGTTCTGCATGAACATGCAGATTTCCTACCTTTCGCCGCCCTTTGGGCCGGCCGCCTTCTACCTGAAGGGGGTAGCCCCGCCCGAGATCTCGCTCCAGGACATCTACCGCGCGCTTTGGCCCTTCATGCTGATGCAGATCGCCGCCATGCTCCTGGTCATGACCTTCCCCGAGATCGCGCTCTGGCTGCCCCACCTGCTGCTCGGCGGCGGCTGACCGCGCTCGAGCGCGCCTTCATGCTGGAGGGCGCCGCCAGGGATTGAGCGTCGGACTGCCGAGGCGCCGGAAGTCCACACGTTACGGGTCACGCCGGTCAGATTGTGCATTGCTGCGGTTGCATTCGCCGCCACTCGGTGATCGGCACGAGCACCGCGGCCTCGACGCCACGGCGAGTGACGAGCTGTGGTCCCTCCTTCAGGCTCGCGGCGAGCAGCTCGCTGAAACGGGCTTTTGCGTCCTGCACCTGCCATGTCCGCATCGCAAGCCCTTCCCAAAGGGATCTTCAGACTACTCATCAGCCTAGTTCTGAGAACGCACAGCACCACAATCACCCGATCCTTCCGCTCGGGCGATCAAGGTTTGACCCGCCGGCGCGGCCGGCGGGAAAGGTTCGGCCGCCGGCGCGGCCGGCCCGGCTAGACGATCTCGACCAGCTTGAGCTCGAAGGTCAGGTCCTCGCCGGCGAGCGGGTGGTTGGCGTCGAGCTTGACCGCCTCGTCGGTGACCTCGACCACGGTCAGCTGCAGGCGCTTGCCGGCGGCATCGGTGCCTTCCAGCCGGTCGCCGACGTCGACCTTCATCTCGGGTGCCAGCTTGTCGCGGCCGATCTCGTGGATCAGCTCGTCGCGATGCGGGCCGTAGGCGCTTTCGGCCGGGACGGTCACGGTCTTGGTGTCGCCCGGCGCCATGCCGGCGAGCGCCTGATCGACGCCCGGGATGATCTGGCCGCGACCGAGCTCGACCTTGAGCGGGTCGCGCTCGGCCGAGGAATCGAACACCGTGCCGTCGGCCAGGCTGCCGGTGTAGTGGAACAGGACCTTGTTGCCCGCTGCTGCTGCTCTGCTCATGGCGGTCTCCTCGGGGTTGGCGGTTGGCTTCGGCCGCCCCGCCGCCTGCCCGGCGCCGGCGGTGCTGCCGATTGAACTGCCGCACATGTCCTGGGAGCAGACGGCGCTCGCCGAGCTGCGCGGCGCCGGACACACACGAAGACCATGCGAAGCTCAACGGGTTAGGTGAGGGCAACGGCCGGGATGTCAACCCGCGCGGCCGGATCGCGCGCTAGTCCTCGGCCCACATCCGCAACAGGTTGGTCCGGGTCTTGGCGAGCGTGTCGGACAGCGGCGACTTGCCGTCCCGGGCGTGAAGCGCGCGCAGCGCGGTCTCGAGGTCGAACAGGATCTCGCGCCGGCCGGGGTCGCGCACGAAGCTGCGCACCCAGCCGACCGCGGCCAGCCGGATGCCCGCGGTGACCGGCGCCACCCGGTGCAGCGTGGTCGAAGGATAGAGGAAGAGCTCGCCTGCCGGCAGCCTGACCTCGCGCTCGCCGTAGGCGTCGTCGATCACCAGAGCGCCGCCCTGGTAGCTATCCGGGTCGGACAGGAACAGCGTGAACGACAGGTCGGTGCGGACGCCGTCCATCAGCGCGTCGTCGACGTGGCTGCCGTAGCTCATGCCCGGCTCGTAGCGGCTGATCGTGAGCCGCGCGATCGCCTTCGGCCGGGCCGCGGCGACGAACACCTCGTGCTCGAGCAGCGCGCGCCGGATCTGCGCCAGCGCAGCGTCGACGATGCCGCCGCGCCGCGCCTGCAGGTTGCGCTTGACCGCGCGCGCGTGCCAGCCGGCGGTCGCCCGGCCGTCGGCGAACAGGCCCGGGTCGGCGAGCGTGTCCTGCAGCGCCGCCAGGCGCTCGGGATCGAGCAGCCCGGCGATCCGCAGCATCATGCCGGCACCGGCCCGTTCAGGCGATGGCGGCGGTCATTTGACATGGAGGCCGGCGATCTCGATGTAGGCGGCCGCGCCGTACAGCTCGGACGGATCGCCCTCGACCGCGGCCGGCGGCACCAGGCTCGGCCACAGCCCGGCGATCGCCTGGAACTGCGCCTCGGCCTTGGCGATCGCCTCGGCCGCGGTCGCCCGCTCGTCGGCCGGGATCGAGTCGAGCATGGCTCTCGCGGTGCGCACGAACCCGAGGGCGTCCTGGTACTCGACCGGCTTCACCACCCGCCCCCCCTGGTCGAGCGCCTGGTCGTAGTCCCCGGCCGCGGTCCGGACCAGGTTGACCATGACCGCGAAGCGGGTCGACAGCGCCTCGCGCTCGGCCTCGGGCACCGCCGCCTCGGCGCCCGCGATCCCGTTCAGCGCGTCCCGCCAGGCGGCCTCGACCCGGTCGACCGGCGCTCCGTCCGCGACCGCTTTCCCGAGGGCCTCGAGCGGCGCCTCGAAACCGGCCACGCCGCGCTCGCCGATCGCCGGCTCGAGCCCGCGGTAGAGCTCCTCGAGCGGCTGGCCCAGGTGGGCCGCGGCGGCCGCCTGCTCGCCCTGCCGGTAGAGGTCCATGCCGACCCCGAGATGGCCGCGCATCAGCCCGAGCTGGGTCAGCCAGGCGACGTCGTCGGCGCCGAGGTCGTCCGTCCTCGCGCCCTCGCCGCCCTCGCCACCCTCGCCGCCCTCGCTCGCCGGCGATGAGCTGGATCAGCGAGGGCGCGCCGACGCCGGGCTTGACGAGCTTGCCGAGCGCGCCGGCCGGGGCGGCATGGGGCAGCAGGGAGAGCGCGGCGCCGGTCAGCAGCACGGTGCCGAGCCCGGTCCAGACCTTGACCCGGGTCGGGGCCGCGAGCGCCCGCCGATCCGCGTCCGCCGCGTCCGCCGGCGCGCGCCCGGCGATCGATGTTCTCGGTCATCCTGCCCTCGCTCGTCTTCGCGGTTGCGCACCCGGGCGCCAGCGCCCGCCTGGTCCCCGACACCACTTGTAGCAGCGCGGTTATCAAAGTAAAGCGAAAGACAACATCTCTAGAACTGGAATTGTTCTAAGATGCCTGACTTGATCAAGATCGGTGATCATCGCCTTCAACTATTCAATGCGCTCCAGATAAAGTTAGAAGCGGACCAATTCGACGCGATTGCGGTGGGCGCCGGTGTTTGCTAGCAAGAGTGCTGGAGGCTGGGGCGGAGGAAGGCAGAATGAAGCTGTTCGATCTGAGGAACCGGGTCGCGATCGTGACCGGCGGCAACGGCGGCATCGGGCTCGGCATGGCGCGCGGGCTGGCCGGCGCCGGGGCGGCGGTGGTGGTGGCGGCGCGCAACCCGGACAAGAGCGCCCAGGCGGTCGCCGAGCTCGAGGCGTCGGGCGCCAAGGCGCTCGCGGTCGAGGTCGAGGTCACCAGCGAGGCGTCCTGCCGCGCCCTGGTGCAGACGACGCTCGCCCACTTCGGCCGGCTCGACATCCTGGTCAACAACGCCGGCACCAACGTCAGGAAGCAGCCGCAGGAGTACGAGCTCGCGGAGTGGCATCGGATCCTCGAGACCAACCTCACCAGCGCTTTCATGTGCTGCCAGGCAGCCTATCCCGCCCTGGTCGACGCTGGCGGCGGCAAGATCATCAACATCGGCTCGATGATGTCGATCTTCGGCGCCTCGTTCACCGCCCCCTACGCCGCGACCAAGGGCGGCATGGTGCAGCTGACCCGGGCGCTCGCCTGCGCCTGGGCAAAAGACAGAATCCAGGTCAACGCGGTCCTGCCCGGCTGGATCGACACCGCACTCACGGTCCAGGGCCGGCACGACATTCCCGGGTTGGAGGAGCGGGTGGTGGCGCGCACGCCCGCAGGCCGCTGGGGCCACCGGGACGACTTCGCCGGCATCGCGGTGTTCCTCGCCAGCCCCGCCTCGGACTTCGTCACCGGCACCGCGATCCCGGTCGACGGCGGTTTTTCCGTGCAGGGCTGAGGCCGGGCTGGTCGCCGGCGGGTCACGACCAGACCGGCTGCCAGCGTTCGGTCGCGTAATCGAAATAGCGGCCGACGCGCCGACCGTCCCAATGGTATTTCAGATGCCGGGTCTGGCGTGGGAGGCCGACCACCGGCGGCCGGAAGGCGGCAACGCAGCGGCCGCCCGGGTCGCGCACGCTCGGATAGACCAGGCCTGAGCTGCCGGCCTCGCGGAGCGCGGCCGCGAAGGCCCGGCTGGCGCCGTAGGAATCGGGGTCGAGGATGGTCGCTCCGATCGCGGGCGGCAGGCCGGCGACGTCGTGCAGGCGCGCATCGATCCGCCCGACCAGCACGCGCATGTCCTCGTAGCGCGGCCCGTCCCGGCTGTCGGCCGCGAAGCGCGCGAAGTGCCAGGCGGTCTCGCGGAGCGCGGTCCGGAAGTCGCGCCCGGCGTAGTAGACGCCGTAGGAGCCGTCGGAAAAGCGCGAGCCCTTCGGGTTCAGATGGGTGAACGCCGCCATGACGTAGCTGGCGCCGGGCCCGCTGAGCCGGTCCGCGGGCGGCACCAGGTGGATCTCGCCGAGCTCGTCGCGGACCCTCGGATTGACCAGGGTCTCGGCCGCGATCAGGGCCTCCCAGACGGCGGGATCGGCCGAGACGCGCTCGAACAGGTCGATCGGCGGATGGCGCGAGGCGATGATCCGGGTCGCTTCCGGCCAACGCACCCGGCGCAGCCTCGGTTCAGGACCAGGGGGCGCGGGCGGCATCGAGGTAGGCGCGCACCGCCGCGAGGTCGGTGACGTCGCCGGCGGCCATGCGGCGCGAGCGGCGTCTGGCTGCCGAAGTGGCGGTTCGGCTTGTGCACCCATTGGTCCGCCTGGGCCGGATCGGCGTACAGGATCTGCAGCGCCTTGTAGATCCCGGCGACGTAGCCGATTCGCCGGAACGCATCCGCCGGCAGGCGCTTCAGACGGCCCGACTTCCATTCGTAGAAGGTCCGCTCCGGCGGCGCGCCCAGGATCTGGCGCGCCTCGCGGTTGCCGACCCGCCAGAGCTCCATGATCCGGAAGAAGCCCGCGAGCGCGAGCCGGTGCTGATCGGCCGCGCCCGCGAGCGGGCGCGCCAGGGCGTCGGCGGCGGCACTCATCGCGGAATCTCCTGCAGATCTGCATCAATATAGCATGCGAAATGCAGGTCTGCAAGGAGACGCCCTGGCCGCACCCGGCCGCCGGGATCAGCCCGGCGGGTGGCCCTCGACCAGGACCAGCCGGCTGGTCGCCGCGCGCTGCCGGATGCCGATGATCGCCTGGTATTCCGGCGAGTCGTAGAAGCGCCTGGCGGCGGCGACGTCCGGAAACTCGATCACGACGATCCGGCGCGGGCGGCCGGTCGCCCTCCAGCAGCTCGGCGGCGCCGCCGCGGACGATGAAGCGGCCGCCGTAGCGCTCGATCACGCCCGGGGTCTGCGCGCGGTAGGTGGCGTAGGTCTCGGGGTCGGTCACCTCGACCTCGGCGATGATGTAGGCGGCCATGCGCGGCTCTCCCTTGTCCCGGGTCTGTCCGTGGTTCGCAGGTCCGGCGGCGGCCGGTCGGACGCGGCCGAGCCGCCGAAGGTAGCCATCGGCGGCCGCCTCGGCTATGACGGATGGCAACCAGAACTCAGGGAGCTTGATATGACCGATCGCATCCGAGGCGCGCTCAGCGTCGCCCTGACCGCGGCCGTGGCGCTGTTCGGCGCCAGCCTCGCCAGCGCCGACACGATCACCCTCAACGGCGCCAGCCAGTTCGACGACAATCACGCCTTCACCAAGACCATGGTCAAGTTCGAGGAGCTGGTCCGCCAGTACTACAAGGGACCGGAGCAGCTCGAGTTCGTCCTGCACAAGAACAGCGAGCTCGGCCTCGAGAAGGACTATTTCGCCTACATGAGCCAGGGCCTCTCGGTCGACTATGCGGTGGTGGCGCCATCGCACATGTCGACGTTCTCGCCGATGGCGCCGCTGATGGACATGCCGTTCCTGTTCCGCGACGTCGACCACTGGAACAAGGTCATGGAGGCCGACGCGCTCAAGCCGATCGCCGACGACGTCTACGACAAGGCCGACGTGATGATGATCGGCTACGCCGGCGGCGGCACCCGCAACCTGATCACCAAGGAGCCGGTCGCGACCATCGACGACATCAAGAACATGCCGATCCGGGTGATGGGCGCGCCGATCCAGACCCGGATCTTCGAGGCGATCAAGATGGCGCCGACCGTGATCGCCTACGACGAGGTCTACAACGCCATGCAGACCGGCGTGATCGACGCCGCCGAGAACGAGGCGGCCGGCGTCGAGCAGATGAAGTTCTACGAGGTCGGCCCCAACGTCGACCTGACCCAGCACGCGATCACGGTCCGCCCGTTGTGCTTCTCCGGCAAGACCTTCCGCAACCTGCCCGAGGACCTGCAGGCGGCGATCGTCAAGGCCGGCAAGGAGGCGGGCGCCTACGGCCGCGAGATCGAGTCCTCGCGAGGACAGCGCCAAGCTCGCCCAGATGGAGAAGGACGGCCTGCTCACCCGGGTCGAGTTCAAGGAGCGCGACAAGCTGCTCGAGCTGGCCGAGCCGGTCAAGCGCGGCCTATGCCGAGGAGCTCGGCGCCCTCGAGGTCTACGACGCGATCAACGCGATCAAGTAAAGCCGAAATCGACGGCGGTCGGGCCGGCTGCCGCTGCCGGCCCGGCACCGCGATCTCAATTGCCGAGCGCCGATGCTCCGAAAGATCCTCGACGCCTACTATCGCCTGCTGCAGGTGGTGCTGACCGTGCTGATGACGGCGCTGATCGTGCCGGTCAGCATGCAGATCCTGTCGCGCTACACGGGCCTGGTGCCGCGCTACATCTGGACCGAGGAGATCGCGCGCTTCTGCTTCATCTGGATCGTCATGGTCGGGGCGATGATCGCGGTCCGCGACGGCACCCATTTCGACGTCGACCTGCTGCCCAAGGGCAAGTGCCAAGGTCGAGGCGGGCTTCCGGCTGTTCGTCCACTTCGCGATGCTGCTGGTCGCGCTGATCTTCGTCACCTACGGCTATCAGTTCGCCAAGTTCGGCTCGATCCAGGTGTCCGAGATCGCGGGCCTGCCGCTGCTCACGATCTACATCGCCTGGCCGCTCGCCGGCGCCACCATGCTGCTGTTCCTGGTCGAGAAGTTCCTGCGAGGACTGTGCGGATTTACCGGGGCGAGCTGCCGCCGCCCGGCACGAGATCCCGAAGGCCGAATGAGCGCCCTGCCCCTGGCGCCCGATCCCGGCCTGAGAGGCGCGCGCATGAGCCCGGGCGAGGTCGCGGCGATCCTGTTCGGGGTGTTCGGCCTGCTGGTCGTGCTGCGGGTGCCGGTCGCGTTCGCGCTCGGGCTCGCCTGCATCCCGGTGTTCTTCATCGATCCGCGGCTGTCGCCGTTCGTGCTGCTGCAGCAGATGTTCAAGTCCTACAACGCCTTCATCCTGCTCGCGGTGCCGTTCTTCCTGCTGGCCGCCAACCTGATGAACTCGGCCGGCATCACCGACCGCCTGGTCCGCCTGTCGCAGGCCGTGGTCGGCCATCTGCCGGGCGGGCTCGGCCACATCAACGTCATGGTCAGCATGCTGTTCGCCGGCATCTCCGGCTCCTCGACCGCGGATGCCGCCGGCATCGGCTCGCTCCTGATCCCGCAGATGAAGAAGCAGGGCTACGATACCGCGTTCTCGGTCGCGATCACCGCCTGCTCCTCGGTCATGGGGGTGATCATCCCGCCCTCGATCCTGATGGTCGTCTGGGGCGGGCTGATGAGCGTCTCGATCGGCGGCCTGTTCCTCGCGGGCGTGGTGCCGGGCCTGCTGATCGGCCTGTCGATGATGGCCACGGTCTACGTCTACGCCAAGCGCTACGGCTATCCGATCTACGCGCGCTCCTCGCTCGGCGACTTCGCCCGCGCGCTCGGCCAGGCGCTGCTCGCGCTGATGACGCCGGTGATCATCGTCGGCGGCATCGTCGGCGGCTTCTTCACGCCGACCGAGGCCTCGGTGATCGCGGTCCTCTATTCGCTGGCACTGGGCCTCCTGGTCTACCGCTCGATCGGGCCGCGCGAGCTGCCGCGCGTCCTCTACGATTCGGCCCGCTTCGCCGCGATCTCGCTGTTCTGCATCGGCACGGCGTCCGCCTTCGGCTGGGCGCTCGCCTACTTCCAGATCCCGCGCGCGCTGGTGCACCAGATCGAGCTGATGGGCCTCGGCCCGACCGGCATCGGCCTGATGACCGCGTTCGCGTTCCTGGTGATCGGCATGTTCATCGACGCGATCCCGGCGATCATCATCCTCGGCACGGTGCTGTTCCCGGTCACCCAGTCGGTCGGCATGCATCCGATCCACTTCGCGATCATCGGCGTCATTTCGCTCGCTTTCGGCCTGGTCACCCCGCCCTACGGCCTCTGCCTGCTGATCGCCTGCGCGATCGGCGAGATCCCGGTCCTCAAGGCCCTGAAGGACGTCGCGATCATCCTGATCCCGATGCTCGCCGTCCTCCTCCTGGTCATCCTCCTCCCCGACCTGATCCTCGCCCTCCCCCGCCTGATCATGCCGCGGTTCGTGAGCTAACTGGATTGCTGGGGCGTTCGCCCTCGATCTGGCACAGCTTCAGAGCCGACTCGACTTAGGCCCTTGAACTTCTCTACCATAGCGACACTATGTCGGTGCTCCTACGACCACAGGGTTGCGCATGTCGCAGGATCGCTCCTTGTCGATTTGCTTGGCCAAGTCATCCGTTCAGGACTTCGAGGACTTTCTTCGAGAAGATCTGATCTACAACCTGGTCGAGCCGCCCGATGCGTCGGGCGCAACGCGCCCTGGCTTGAGCTGTGGCTGCTGGTCGAGTGGCCCGGGGGCGCGGCCGAGCCGACCAAGTACGGGTTCGCGAACCTGCCCGTCGAGACCCGCTCGAGCGGCTCGTCGACCTCGCCAAGCTGCGCTGGCGGATCGAGCGCGACTATCGGGAGCTGAAGCAGGAACTCGGTCTCGGCCACTACGAGGGTCGTGGCTGGCGCGGCTTTCATCATCACGCCTCGGTCTGCATCGCGGCCTACGGCTTCCTCGTCGGCGAGCGCCTCGCCACTCCCCCCTCGGGCGGCGACAACCCAGTTCGGCCGCAACCACCTTCGCTACCCGCCGGTTTTCTCCCCCGCGGCAGCCCCCGCAAGGCCCGAGCACCACGCCGCCGCCTCGATCGCCACGCTGCGCGTCCACATCGGTACCCACCTCGCCAGGCGCTTGCCGCGATGTCCGTGCTGCTTGCGGCTCATCGACATCAATGCTCACGCCACTTATGACACAGTAGGACTAAGAGCCTGTCCGAGAAATCGGAAGGGGGTGGACGGGTTGGTTGGGGCGTGATTTAAGGAGCGCCATGGGCAAGACCTTTCGTGCTTGGGACGTGGATCAGGCTTGGCTGCTGCCGCCGTCGGTCCACGACTTGGTGCCCGCCGGGCATGCGGCGCATCTGGTGCGCGAGACGCTGGACCTGGGGGCGATCTTCGACGCCTATCCGGAAGAGCGGGGCCAGCCACCGTATCATCCGGCGATGATGACCGCGTTGCTGCTGTATGGGTACAGCCGCGGGCTCTACGCCTCGCGCCGGATCGAGTCCAATGGGACTTGCATCCGACGCCAGCGGAGCGGGCCGAGCGCCGGTAAGGAGCGAACGGTTAGAGCAGCGGTTGGCTACCGGGTGCCGACGGCCCGTTCGACATCGTCGATGACGATCTTCTTCATCTCGAACATGGCGCGCATCGCCGCTTCGGCGACCTTGCGATCGGCGCCGGTCACCAGTTCGAGAAGCCGCGTTGGCGCAATCTGCCAGGCGAGCCCATAGCGATCCTTCAGCCAACCGCAGGGCGCTTCGGTGCCGCCATCGGTGAGCTGGCTCCAGAGCGTGTCGATCTCTTCCTGCGTCTCGCATTCGACCATGAGCGAAACGGATTGGTTGA
The DNA here is from genome assembly GCA_963757395.1 of uncultured Alphaproteobacteria bacterium. Classification (GTDB taxonomy): domain Bacteria; phylum Pseudomonadota; class Alphaproteobacteria; order Geminicoccales; family Geminicoccaceae; genus DATAOG01. The sequence continues at coordinate 16,614 of CAVWRK010000006.1, read as the reverse complement.
AGGGATCGTTCGGCCCGCCGTTCAAGGCGTAGAACCGCTGTCCCGCTAGCTCGAAGGTGACGAGCATGACCGACCCTTCTTGGCGCGGATTGGCGGCGGTGTAGCGGGCGATATCGACCACGCGGCTGTCGTCGAACAGCGAGGTGTAGAACCGCGCTGCCTCCTCGGCCTGGTCGTCGAACCAAAGGAAGGGGGTGATCTTCTGCCTGATCTTGGGCATCGCGTTTCTCCTTGTGGTCAGTTTGAATGTATGTTCGATGTCCCAGGTGACGCCAGTTTCATGGCCCAAAATTAACGCGGGACCATCCGCAGCCGATTGGGTAAGCAGGAGCGGGATCAGAGGCCCTTGACCGCGGCGACGATGCGCTCGGCGCTCGGGATCACCGCGCTCGAGGCGGTCGTTGAACGGCATCGGTACGTCGGGGGCGCCGACGCGGGCGACCGGGGCATCGAGCTTTAGAGGAGACGCAGCATGGACCAATTCACCGGCGGTTGCCTGTGCGGCAATGTCCGAATTGTGGCGTCAGGACTTCCGTACCGGGTCGGCCTTTGTCATTGTCTCGACTGCCGCAAGCATCATGGGACCCTTTTTCACGCTTCCGCGGTGTTCCCTCAGGATGCGGTGACGATCGATGGCGAAACCCGCGACTACGCCGGGCGGTTTTTCTGTCCCCGCTGCGGCTCGTCGGTTTTCGGACGCAGCGCAGACGAAATCGAGGTGAACTTGGGAGCCCTGGATGCCCCTGACCAACTGATGCCGACCTACGAAAGCTGGATCGTCCGTCGCGAAGTCCTGGTTGCCGCCGTTTCCGCTCACGAGACGATACGACCGCGATCGCGACGCCACGGGTCGCTTTGAGGAGTAGGTCGCACGAACGGTAGCGAAGGCGCCGTCCCGTAGATACTCCGGGTCAAACGCCGCGCAGGCGTTGGCGGTGCGTTTCTCGTCATGGCCCAGCCAGACGTCGCCCTCCTCCTTCGGCACTGGCGGCCTCCCGCACCGTAACATCGTCGCCATGAAGTGGCGAACGGTCCCGGGGTGCAGCCCCGGCAGGTCGCAATCCTCGGCATGTCGGACGAAGGTCCGCTTGATCGCCGTGATCGGCTCTCCATCCCACCTATGGGCGCCTCGGCTTCGGGCTCTTTCGCCATCAAACCCGTTCCAGGTTCCAGGGCGTGCTTTGGAACAGCCGCAGGAAGGGCGGAAGCGTCGAGGGATCGGTGTCGTCGAGCAGAACCGGATAAATCGGCAAACCAGCTCTCCGCAAGGCTCACGAGGCTTGACTCCGATCGGGTCAGCGGCGATCGGGGTAGAGTCGAGGACGGGCGCGGCGGCGTTAGCAAGTCGGTGGGTGATTGGCGACGCTTTCGCGCTGCCCCCGCAGTCCGACCGGGCATGGCCCCGTTTCCCGTCCCCGCTCATCGAACCGGGCGTGCCGTTTTCCGGCTACCGGCTCTCCGACTGGTTTCACGCAAAGGCATGCGGCGCGCCGTCCGGTACCGACCGACTGATGCGATGCACCCCCAACTCGCCGAAGATCCGGCTTCGTGGGAATTGTCGGGTTCCCCGCGACGGGAGTTGGTGACGGCGTTGCAGGAAGCCCCGGACGCGGTTCTCGACGTGCCAGTTCACCGCCCGGTGGGCATAGGCGACAGATCCGTAGGCGAAGTACACGGACCAACCACGCAAAACGTGATTGAGCCTGTCCCTGATGTCCTGCCAGGTTCCGGGATTGCTGGGCTGGAGAATCTTCCGAACCTTGTCCTGGACCCGAAGGATGCTTCTCTTCGAGGGGCTGGCGCCAAGAAACCGATCGCCGTTGGCGCGGTGCCAGTGCAAGCCAAAGCTGTACCCGAGAAAATCGAACCGCTCTTGGCGGGCAGCCCGTATCGCGGTTTTGGCCTCGTTGACCGACAGCCCGAGCCGCGTCATCGCGTTCCCCAGAACCTCCAGTGCTTGAGCCGCGCTGCCGCGGCTTAGGATCACCAGATCGTCCGCGTAGGCGACGACGTGCGCGCGCAGGCGCTCGCTTTGGCCGCTTCCTCTCCAGTATTTCAGAAAGCGATTCATGTAGATGTTGGCGAGCAGAGGTGAGACGACGCCACCTTGCGGCGTGCCGCTAACCACTCGCTTGCCACCTACAAGTCGCGTTCTACCATCCTCGCCTGTCTCTTCGGCGGGAACTTTCAACCATGCCTTGACCAGGCGAAGGATGTCACGATCGACGATGCGCCGTGCGATGCACTGCATGAGCGCAGCGTGCGGGATCGTGTCGAAATACTTGGCGAGATCCGCGTCTACGACGTCAGTGTACCCCTCCTTGAGCAGCTGATGCACTCGCCGTACGGCATCGACGGCACTTCGCCGTGGCCGATAGCCATAGGCTTCAGGAGCCAGATCAGCCTCGAAGATCGGCTCGAGGACCATTTTGGCGGCCGTCTGCACCACGCGATCGCGGATCGTGGGGATGCCGAGCGGTCGTTCCCCGCCTCCGGGTTTCGGGATCATCACCCGTCGCACCGGCTGCGGCTTGTAGGTCCTCCCCTTCAGCTCTTCCCTTAGACCGGCCAACCACTGCGCCAGCCCCGCGACCTCGATGGCCTCGAAGGTCTGCCCGTCAACGCCAGGTGCCCCTTGGTTGGCTCGCGCCACGGCATAGGCGTGCAACAGGACGTCCTCGCGGTACACCTTGTCGTAGAGCAGGTAGAAGCGGAAGCCCGGTTCCGCCTTGGCCTTCGCATAGAGCTTCCTCTGGAGCATCCGGATCTTCATCGGTGTTTTCAGGCTCATCGCCAATCACCCATCCTCAGTTCCTTCGAAAGCGCACCAGAAGCAGGGGCCCTTCCCTCCATCGGCGTTACCCGACTTCGTCGGTACTATGGCCCCCTCCGACGCCCGGACTGCCCATCGCCCATGGCGATGTTCGGGTCGCGATCCCGACAGCTCCGGGCCTCCCTTGTCTTCCATCAACCCTTCTCCGACATGCCATCGCCACTACCCCGGTGGACGGCGCGGGTGCGCGTATCGATTGCTTCCCCACGCCTGGGAGCCTTCCCCGCTTCGTTGTCGGGTCGGCGTCCACATCGTTCGTTTCGAGGCCTGCTCGGCGTTCACTCGCGTTACGGCCTGCCGGATCGCTCAGCCGCCCAAGGCGACCTTTGTCACGAGGCTTCAGCCCTGGCGGTCGCCCGTCAAAGCCGCTCGTCAGCTTCCGAGTCCAATCGACAATTGCTCGGGTGGTCTCTTCCTCCCACTGGGTTGATGGTCGTTTCAAGGCGCACAACGAAGCAAGAACATTCACCGGAGGGCGCCATGGCCGGTGGATCGCTCCAGGACCTGCCGCGGGATCTGCCAAGCTTTCTCGAGCGTTTCGGCACCGATGAGGCGTGTCGGACTTACCTGGTGCGGGCGCGTTGGCCCGAGGGCTTTCGCTGCGACGGCTGCGGCCACGACCAGGCTTACAGCCACAAGGAACGGCTGATCGAGGAGTGCGCGGCTTGCGGCAAGCGGCACTCGATCCTCGCCGGCACGATCTTCGAGCAGACCAAGACTGGCCTCCCGTCAACGTCCAGGGTCCAGGGTCAGCTCTTGGATGGTCGGCTCGCGGCGTCCCTCCCAGCGGTACTCGAAATGCGCCGCCTGGCGCACGTTCGAGACGAGACGAGGTCGAAAGCAGGCCAGGCATTCGCCACCCGAGTGCCTGACGCTCCGGTAGATGATCCCATTGGACCCGCTCGCGAGGAGCTCTCGCCCGAGGTCCTGGGATGCCTCGTAGCTCGCGGGGTCATGGAGCTTCGCAAAGGAGGGATTATCGCCTCGCACGTCATGGAAATCGGCCGCGAAGTCGGCGAGGTACTGTCGCATCTGGACGCGCGTCTCGAGCACGCCCACCTCCTCGAGCTCAGCGGTGCGGTGAAACACGCACTCGGCGTGCGCCGTCTCGAGGGCGAAGCCGGCGTACCAGGCGCCCCTGCTGTGATCGTTGAACCGTCCTCCTCCGGTACGTGGGTGACAGAAGGCGGCCAGGATCACGCTCGCCTGAGGCCGGCCCAGGACCCACTCGCTTGGCGGTATCCTCTGCACGACGCCGAGCTCGGCTGAAATCCGATCGTTCGTCCAGCCCTCGAGCTCGATGATCATTTCCACGTCTTCCGGGCTGGAGACGGCATCGAGGATGCCCACGGGCGCATAGCGGCTGGGGATCAGGCGGTGGGTGTCGACCTGGACGAGCGGCGTGGTCGGTGGCTTCAACTCCACCCTCCGCGTCGACCGTCGAGCAACCGCCGGACCTGATACAGCCCGTCGATCCCGCCCTCGCTCATCAGTTCCAGCGCCGGCCGTCCGCCGAACAGAGCATTGCTGTTGGGCAGCTTGACCCAGCGGTCGGCCAACCCCTGCTCCGCATAGAGAATATGCAGCGCCTTGTAGATGCCGATCACGAGGGAGAGGCGGGTGAGCGTGTCGAACGACAGCGCTCCGACGTCGCCAGCCTTGTACTTGTGATAGGTCGAAGGCGCGAGCCAGCCGAGCAGGGCCCTTTGCTCGTTGACAGCGAGATCCCACGCGTCGGCGATGTTAAAGAACGTCCGGATAGCGGGGCCGGACATGCGACGGCGGACCTGCGGGTCGCGGCGGCGATCCAGGGCAACCGGGTGACTTTGCTGCCGGACAGAGCCTTTCCGGACCATCTGGATTTCTCCCCTTTCGGAGTTCATGCTCCATATATGGATAGAACACAAGAAATCGCTGCCTCCGAAGCTGGTGAAAATCGCCTGCTCAAGGCTCGTCCGTGCGTTTGAAAGGCTGCCTCGTGGGCCAGGTTCGAGCGGGTTCATCACCGCCGGCAATCAGGCACACGGGGGACCCTCTGGCAGGTTTCGGGCACCGCGTCGGTAAGAAACATACAGGCGCGGGTTGCTTAGCGAGTTCCCAGATACATTGGCCTGCCCTCCTCCATCCCGACTTGATGACCACGGCCGAGCGCCTCGACGAGATATCCTCGCCGTCGGCATCATCCGGGCCCGCGGCCGTCCGCGCGTTCCCGAGGGCACCACCACGGAGCAGGTTTCGGTCGACTTCTCGCCCAGGCGAAGCAGTCATGCACGACCCCCTGGTCAGCGGAGGACTTACGCTGTCGGCCGCGCAGCGCAGCTTGCGGGCGGGGCGCTGGTTCACTTGCCGCCCCCGTGGCGCTTCACGCCAAAGAAGGTGAGCCCGTGTGCGGACGCGATGGCCAGGCGGCGCGCCCGAGGGGCGAGCGCGGTGTTCTCAGCCGTTTCTTTTGCGCTTGCTGAAGCGGGCCACACGCAAGGCGACCTCGGGCCGATGGAAAGCCTCAATCGTGGCGACCTGCTCGAGCTCCACCGCGCGCCAGAGCTGGGCGCCCAGGTCGCGATTGATCAGCTGCTTCAGCCGGCCGACGGAGAAGCGCGATTTTTCCGCCACGCGCGCGGCGATCTCCATGGCCTTCGCTTCCAGCTCCGCCCGGGGCACCACGACGTTGACGAGCCCCAGGCCGAACAGCCGCTCGGCCGACTGGCGCTCGCCGAGAAGCAACAGTTCCATCGCCCGCTGGTAGCCGAGGGCGAGCGGCAGCAGGTGGGTCACGCCGCCGGTCACGAACTGGCCCCAGTCCATCTCGGGGAAGAACGCGACGAGGTCGTCGGCGGCGACCACGAGATCGCAGTTCAGCAGCCACTCGAAACCGCCGCCCACGGCATAGCCGTGAACCGCGCCGATGATCGCCTTGTCGCTGCCCAGCATGACGCGGGTGATGTTCTGGATCGCGGCGATGTGCGCGTGGATGGCGGCATCGTTCGCGCTCTGCCGCTCAAACTCCTTGAGATCGTCGCCGGAGCAGAAGGAGCGCCCCGCCCCGGTGAGCACCACGACCGAGGTCTGCGCGTCGGCGAGGCCTCGGTCGAGCGCGGCGGCGAAGGCGGCCAGCAGGTCGCCGCTGATCGCGTTCAGCCGTTCCGGTCGGTTCAGCGTGACAAGGCCAATCTGTCCGCGCCGCTCGTACAAGGCGAAGCTCATCGGTCACTTCCTCACGATCCAACTGGTCTTGCCGTCGGTACGCGGCAGACCGTCCGGGGGCAGGAGCGCCACACTCGCCGCAGCGCCGGCATGCTGGCGCACGGCGGCCTCCAACGCGAGCGCCGCGCCCGCCCAATGCGCCGGGTCGAGATCGGGCGCGGCCTCGGCTTCGATCTCGATCCGGTCGTAGGGACCTGGCCCCCGCAGCAGGATCCGGAACTGGCCGGAGCAGAGGTCGGGGCAGCTGAGCAGACCGTTCTGCACCGCGGTCGGGAAGACGTTGACGCCCCGCACGTTGAACATGTCGTCGGTGCGGCCGGTGACCCGGAAGCGCCAGGACGTGCGCCCGCAGGCGCACGCGTCGCTGCCCGTGACGGTGATCAGATCGCGCGTGCGATAGCGGAGCAGCGGCTGGCATTCCTTGGCGAGATGGGTGCAGACCAGCTCGCCCGTGCTGCCCTCCCGGATCGGCTGACGGTTGCCCGCCGGGTCGAGGATCTCGGCGAACAGCGCGTCGGCGCCGTGGAAGTGCAGATCGTTGGTCCGTTCGCACTGGCTGGCGAAGTTGCTCAGCACCTCCGACATGCCGTAGTTGGCGTTGCGGACGCCAAAGCCCCACGTGGCCTCGAGGTTCTGCCGGAAGTCCGGATTGTCGAGCCCGGCCTCGCCGCCGAACAGGCCGAGCCTGAGACCGAGCTCGTGCGGCCGTCGGTTGGCGCTGCGCAGGACCTTTTCCAGGAGTGCCGGATAGGACGGTGTGCATGAGATCGCGGTGATGCGCAGATCGGCGATGGTCTCGAGCAGGCGGTCCGTATTGCCGACGCCGAACGGCACGACGCAGGCGCCTGCCGCCTCGAGCGCCAGGTGGTCCGTGACCCCGCCGGTCCACAGGCAGTAGTTGAGGCAGTGGACGACCCGATCGCCCGGGCGGGCGCCGGCGGCGAACATCGCCCGCCCGCCGATCCGCGCAATCGTCGCGACGTCGTGCCGGCTGTTGGCGAGCTGCAGCGGCCGCCCCGTGGTGCCGGACGTCCGGTGCAGCCGCACCACCTGTTCCTGCTGGCACGCGATATAGTCGCCGAACGGGTAGGATTGCTCCTGGCTGTGGCGCAGCTCCTCCTTGTCGGTACAGGGAAGCTGCTGCAGGGCATCGAGGTCGAGCGCCGCCCGCAGGCGCCGGTCGAGTTTCCCCCGGTAGAACGCCGAGGCCGCGCCGACGTAGCGCCATTGATCGGGCCATAGGCGCTCCTGGAACGCGCGGACATCCTGCGCTGGCAGAGCCTCGAATTCGGGATGGAGCATCGCATCCGGCATCGCGGTCGTCTCTATGGCGCTCTCGGTTGCTGCCCCTGGTGGCCCCGCTGGTGGCGCCGGGGACGCGCCGCCCTGGTCGCCTCGCTCGAGATATCGTCGATGGCCGGGGGTCTGCGCAAGCCCACCGCGCGCCCGGTGCTCCGGAGCGCTACAGGCAGCGGATACCGGCATAGTGTTCATTGGCGGATATGATACCGAGGTGGCGCTCATGGCGCGCACGGTGATGGCGAGGCTGGACTGACCGGCGTTGCCTCGACGCGGCCGAGCGGCTCTGCGGCTTCAGGCAACAGCGCTTTTTCCGCGGGCCGGCCAGAAGTAGTAGTTCTGCTGATCGGAACCCAAAGGCGCCCAGGGTTGCAGCAAGCCGACAAACGGATGCAATTGCAGGTTGCGCTCGTGGGATCACCAACGTACAGCTGGCAATGCAAGCTCCGGGAGGAAGCAGTCGTGAGTGAGAGCTCCGAGCCGACCTTATTGCTCAAAATCACGGCCGAGATCGTCGCGGCCTACGTCTCCAATAACCAGATCGCCATGGCGGACCTCGCCGGCCTGATCTCGGCGGTGGCCGATCGCGTCAGCAAGGTCGGCGCTGAGCCGGAGCAGGCGAAGAATGAGGAGCCCGAGCCCGCCGTTTCCGTGCGCCGGTCCGTCCGCCCGGATCACCTCGTCTGCCTGGTCTGCGGCAAGCCCCAGAAGATGCTCAAGCGCCACCTGGCGGTCCGGCACGAGTTGACCCCTGCCGAGTACCGCGGCCGCTTCGGGCTCAAGCCCGACTACCCGATGACGGCGCCGAACTACGCGCAGCAACGGCGCGAGGTGGCGCTCGCGACCGGGCTGGGGCGGCCGAAGAACCCAACTCGTCGGGGACGTAAGCCGGCCCCACGGCCCCAGGCTGCTGACCAAGGTCAGCAAGGGTGACAGCGCCGCCGCGGGGAGTGGTGCGCGTTCAGGCCGGAGCAGCTGGAACGGCCCCTGCCGGCGAGCTGCAAGGAGCAGCGGCGCCTGCTCGGATAGTTGAAATGGTTACCCTGACGCTAGGGTGGCGCGTGCCGGATCAGGCCGAGAAAGGATCGCGCCGCACCCCCAGGCCGCGCATGAAGCTCTCACGGATCTGCACCGGATCGCGATGCGTCGTGGCTGCCGGGCGGTCACCCGTCACCCGCGCGGCGATGAACATCGGAGCGTCCGCGACGAGCGCTTCGTCGATCAGGTCTTCGAAGTGCGCCTCGTCCTTCGCCCACTGGCTGCCGGTGACGCCCGAGGCGCGGGCGACCCCCACGAGGTCGACGGCCTCGGCGGTGGCGGTCGGCTGGCCGCCGGTGATCTGGTAGGCCCCGTTGTCCCAGACGATCATCACGAGATTCCTCTGGCGGCGGCTCGCGATCGTGCCGAGCACGCCGAGCTGCATGAGGAGCGAGCCGTCGCCCTCGAGAGCGAACACCCGGCGCGCCGGCTGGGCGATCGCCACGCCCAGCGCGATCGGCAGAGCGAGGCCCATGCTGCCCAGCATGTAGAAGTTCTGCGGCCGGCGCCCGACGCTCCACAGGTCGAAATTGGTGAAGCCGATGCCGGCGACGATCGCCTCCTCGGCGTGCAGCCTCGCCACCAGGCGGGCGGTCAGGTCGGCGCGGCTCATGACCTTCGCCTCGTCGCGGCGGATGCTCGTCGCGGGCATCGTCATGAGCGCCTCGCCTTCGGCTCGGTCTTGCCTCCGGTGAGCAGCGGATTGAGGATCAGCGCCGCCGGCGCCTGGGTGGTGACGGCCTGCCGGATGGTCCGTTCGACAACGAAGGCGACCTCGTCGAGCCGTCGGATCGTGTGATGTTCGATGCCCAGGGAGTTGAGCGCCGGGCGCATCGTCCGACAGACCATGGTCTGGCCGAGGTTGAACTCGCCGAGCGTGCCGCGCTCCGAAATGATCATGAGCAGCGGGATCTGGTAGGGGACGGCGAGCGAGGCCAACACGTTGGCAAGCGTCGCGAAGCCGCTCGTCTGCATCAGCACGACGCCCAGCATGCCGCCCATCCAGGCGCCCGTCACGATACCGACGGCCTCCTCCTCACGCGCGGTGCAGAACGTTGTGAAGTCGGCGTCAACGTGCAGGCTACGAATGAGTGGCGCCAACACGTTGTCCGGAACGTAGGTTACGAGGCGGACATCGGCGCGCTTCAGTTGCTCATGCACGAGCTCGTGCCATGGTGGCGAATTGCCTCGCTTTTCCATCTCCATCAACCGCGTCCTCATGGCCTGGATTTGTGCATAGCCGGGCCGCGACTCCTGCGTCGGCTGATAGGTTTGTTGACGTGCGCGATCGGTGAGCGCGGCCAAGGGGATTTGGGGTCCCCGACTGGTCGGCCTGCCATCATGCGCGCATCTTTTTCCGAAGCAAGGACCCTGCGGATGGCGCTCCTGGCGCCGGAGATCGTGTAGGCGATTCTGGCCGGGCGGGCAGATCAGGCGTTGCTGCTGGAGCGCTGGGAGCGATCGCTGCCGGCAAGCTGGGAGGAGCAGTGTGCATTCCTCAACAAAATGAGGAACCCCAGGGCCGATGACGTCGTTGGCGATCGCGATCTCCGTAGCCGATGCGTTGATTTCAAAGGGCGAGCGGCCGGTCGAGAGCCGGTTCGCCGGGCGCGCCGGCAGTGCCTCGATGACTCCGATCGTCGGCCACGATCAGGAGTTGGCGCTGCTGCTCGAACGCTGGCGCCAAGCCAAGGGTGGCGAGGGGCGAACAGCTGGCTGGTGGTCACGCCATGGCGCTGGGCGACCGCGTGCACGGTCGCCCCCGGAACCAGCGTCTCCGCGACCAGCCGCCGCTTCGCCTCGACCGACCAGCGTCGCCGTGCCTGCCCCCGAAAAATCTCGATCTGCGGCATCCGTTCACCCAAGGACTGGTCTTGCAACCCCTCGTTAGACCAGTCGCAAGGGGATCCTCGCGAGTTTCACCTCCCGCGCAAGGCGGCCTTCACCGGAGGGTTACGGACCTCGAACAGGGCGGCAAGATCAAAAACACGCGTCGGATCCACGATGGCCCGGTCGCAACGCACCGCCACGTCCAACGGTACAGGTGGACGTTGCGGCAAATGAAGCGGACCGCGGCGCGTTGGTTGCCGGGCCCGACAATCCGGCACCCCTGTCCCGACTGGCGGTTCGACGTCATGACCCGAGGCAGGAGCCCGGTGCGGTAGTCCCGCTCGCCGGGATCTGTGCGGGAGACGGCGAGCAATCGCCGCCCCTTTGCGTCGAACCGCCAAACGGCAGACGGGCCGATACGCGGTCTGCAATACGATCTTCGCTCCGATCCTCGAGCATTATCCCGCGGCGTCCCGACCGACGCTACTCACGCGCAAAATGCAACAGAATACAAGGAACTTCAGTTATTTAGCCTCACACCAATCACAAATGCTAAGGGCGAGGATCTTGATTGCCGTGAGATAGTCGTCGATCGACACGTGTTCGTCGGTGGCGTGCATTACCGAAGTCGAGCCGGGGCCGAAGATTACTGTGGGCGTGTTGCCGTATTCGTTCAGGAAGCGGGTATCGGCGGCGCCTTGACGACCGCTTACCTCCGCGTCCCGTCCTACCACCTCGCGGTAGCTGTTGATAAGCGTCTGGACGACGGGATGGTCCTGGGGAATTTCCGAAGCTTGGGCGTCGTAACCGATGAACCGGACGATTGGCGGGTGATCCTTCATCCACGGGTCGCTCGCCGCAGCTCTTGCGACCTGATCGACCAGGCTCTGCTTGACGCCTTCGTGATCTTCGCCCGGGACCGTGCCGATGCTGCCTTTCAGGAGACAGCTGTCGGGAAATGAACTGGGGTAGTTGCCGGCAGAGAAGGCCCCGATCATGCACGGCAGGGAATCCAAGGCGTTCGGGTAGAGGGGGTGCGAAACCGTGGCCACCCGCCTGGCCTCGAGCTCCTGCACCGCCTTCACGATCTTGTTCCCGAGATCGATGCCACTGACCCCTTGGTAGCGTTTCTGGATGCCGGCGGGTTTGCCGGCGATCGCAATTTCGAACCAGATCCGGCCGATACACGCCGGCTGGACGGCCAGATCGCTGGTTTCACCGGAAATACCTGCGTCGGCCCGGTGACCCCTGATGACCGTATCGAGGGTGCCATGTCCGCTCACCTCCTCATCGACGACGACGTTGATGAGCACGTCACCTTTGAGCTTCAGTCCCGTCGCTTTGATGAGTTCGACGGCGACGATGTGGCTGGCGACGCCGCTTTTCATGTCTGCGGATCCGCGGCCATAGATCCGGCCGTCCCGGACCGTTGCCGACCAGGGATCGTCCCGCCAGCCGTCACCGACCGGGATCACGTCCGTGTGACCGTTCAGGAGCAAGGATCGGCCACCACCGACGCCCTTGAGCGTGGCGACGAGGTTCGGGCGGCCCTCGTATCCACGCTGCACGGGCCGATAGCCCGGATGCTTCTTCAGCTCCTCCCAGTCCGTCTCCCACATGTCGACCTCGAGACCGAGGTCCTCCAGGTAACCCGCCAAGAACTTCTGGATCGCCGCCTCGTTTCCGGTCACGCTCGGTATCGAGATCATCTTACGAAGCAACTCGATCGCCTTGTCCCAACTCTGCTCGATGTTTGTGAGCAGTTTCGCCCGGTCGGCTGGCTTCATGGCGTCTCTCCTCTCTCAGGTGTGGCGCCGGAGGAAGGTCGCAGGGCCTGACCTCGCGCGCCATGCACCGGGCCGGGCGAGACGGCGCTCGCGTTGGCGGGAGAGAGGGTTTGCAACTCGATCCGACATCGAAGCGACATCCTCCGGCGTGCAGCAGGTCTCCGTCCCCCTCTCGCCTCGAATTTCCGGCAGCGTGCAACGGGACCGGCACCCCACGCGGGGAAGCAAGATGTCCCCGGTCGGCGAACTCATGGAACGTCCGCTCGAGCAGGTCACGCCCGCGCCGGCTAGCTCGCTGCCGCCACCTCCGCTTGTCAAGCCACGGCAAGCTTGCTTATAGTTCCATCTTACTAAACTTAGAACCATGAACTGGCGAGTTCCCCGGCCTTGTGCCGGGGGCAGCAGGGCACAAGCCCCGACCTCTCGCCGGGGCAGCACAGGAGGTGAGACGGTATGAGTCGACTGACCAGAATCGCCATGCTGGCCGGCCTTGCGTTGGCTGCCGCAGGGCCGACCATCGCCGCGGCCGACACCATCAAGATCGGCGTCAACGAACCGCTCACCGGCGACGTCGCCGCGTCAGGCAATTACGTCACCGACGGCGCCAAGATCGCCGCCGACGAGATCAATGCCAACGGCGGCCTGCTCGGCCAGCAGGTCGAGCTGATCATCGAGGACAACAAGAGCAACCCGACCGAAGCGGTCGCCGTCGCCGAGAAGCTGATCGGGAGCGACCAGGTGCCGGTGATGATGGGCGCCTGGAGCTCGACCTTCACGCTTGCGGTCATGCCCAAGCTCATGGAGTACGGCGTGCCGATGCTGGTCGAGACGTCGTCCTCGGACAAGATCACGACCCAGGGCAATCCCTGGGTGTTCCGCATCTCGCCGACCTCGGCGATGGAAGCCCAGGCGTTCGCGGACCAGGTCGGCAAGTTCAAGATCAAGAAGGCGGATTTCCTGGTCGTCAACAACGACTGGGGGCGTGGCGCGGCGCAGCAGTTCGGCGACATGCTCAAGGGGCAGGACGTCGCCGTGGACGAGGTCGAGACCATGGACCCGGCGGCGCAGGACATGAGCGCCCAGCTGTCCAAGATCAAAGCCTCCGATGCCGACACCCTGTTCGTCACCACCGGCGTCGAGCAGCTCACGCTGGTGCTCAAGCAGGCCAAGGCTCTCGGCCTCGACAAGCAGATCATCACCACCGGCGGCTCGCAGGCGCCCGACCAGCTGATCCAGCAGGCCGGCGGCGCCGCCGACGGCAGCTACCATCTCCTGTTCTTCACGCCTTGGTTCCCGGAGGCGGCCAAGAACCCGGGCGTCGCCGAGCAGTTCGTCGCCGAATGGAAGAAGCGCGGTTATGATTTCGCCGGTCTGACCGAAGGCTTTCGCGGGTACGACGGGATCATGACCATCGCCGCCGCGATCAAGGCGGCCGGCAAAGCCGAGCCCGAGGCGATCCGCAAGGCGTTCTGGACGGTCGACGTCCACGGCGTCAATGGTGACATCCAATTCACCAAGCAGGGGCCGGAGGGCAACGAGAGCGGCCAGAGTCTGCCCAACGTCTATGTGGTCCGCATCGAAGGCGGCAAGGTGGTCGAGCCGTCGCTCTGAAGGCAACGGCCAGGCCGCGCCGCCGCGGCAGGGCGGGGCGCCGTTACGAGTGCGCTGGCAGGAAGCCGCCGCTTTGACGGCGTCACCGTCGCCGCGACCGCAGCGATCGGCAAGGCCGAGCGCGCGGCGATGCGGTCGACGTGAAGGGTCTCGACGCTGATCGGGGGACCACAAGGCAAGGAGAGCGCAAACACCGCCGCCAACTCTGGGGCGTCGAGTTGAACGACGGCAACGTCGTCCGCCGGGTGCTCTCTTGGACGGCGCTGCACGACTACGGGGGGACCGTCGCGCTCGCCGACGGTCCTTGCGCAGCGCGGCCTCGGCGCCAGTGGATCGCCGCTTTGGAGACATCGCCGGTTGGACCAGTTCCTCCAGCATCTGCTGAATGCCTCGATCCTCGGCGGCACCTACGCCCTGCTCGGGATCGGCCTGACCCTGATCTTCGGCATCATGCGGGTGGTCAACTTCACCCACGGCGAGCTGTACGCGTTCGGCGCCTACATGGTCTACTTCTTCGCCATGGTGCTGGGCATCGACTTCTTCCTGGCGCTCATCCTTGCGGTGCTGCTCGGCATCGCGCTCGGCGGCCTGATCGAGGTCGTGCTTTTGCGCCCGCTGCGCGACGCCAGCATCGACACCACCATGCTGGTGATGATCGGCGCCTGGATCGTGATGCAGAACACCGAGCAGCTGGTCTGGAGCGGCGTCGCCAAATCGATCGTCACGCCGTTCCCCGAGCAGCCGCTTGTGCTCGGCCCGGTCTCGGTGTCCTGGACACGCGTGTTCGTGTTCGCCGTCGCGGCGGTCCTGATCGTCGGCGCGCAGCTTCTGATCCAGCGCACGCGGCTCGGCAAGGCGATGCGAGCCACCTTTCAGGATCGTGACACCGCGGCGCTGATGGGCGTCAACGTCGACGCCATCTACACCGCGACCTTCGCGCTCGGCTCCGGCCTCGCCGCCGCCGCCGGCGCGCTACTGGGGCCGGTGTTCGTGGTCACGCCCACGATGGGCAACCTCGCCGCGCTCAAGGCCTTCGCCATCGTCATCCTGGGCGGCCTCGGCAACATCACGGGAGCGACGATCGGCGGCTTCATCCTTGCATTCGTCGAGGAGATCGGGGCCGGCTACGTCTCCTCCGGCTATCGCGACGCCATGGGCTTCCTGCTGATCATCATCATCCTGCTGTTCAAGCCGACCGGTCTCTTCACGCGCGCCGAGCGCGTCGGATGATCCCCCTTCTGCGCTGGCTCTGGCTCGCCTTGCTGTTGAGCGTGCCGCTCTGGCTCGGCAACCAGTACTACCTGCACATTCTGATCACGACCGGCATCTTCACGATCGCCGCGATGAGCCTCAACCTCTTGCTCGGCTTCACCGGCCAGCTCAGCCTCGGTCATGTCGCCTTCTTTGGGATCGGCGCCTACACGAGCGCGTTGATGTCGCTCGGCTTCGACCTCGAGCTCACCGAGCACTACACCTTCGTGTTCGCGCCCAAGCCGGTGTGGCTCGCCTTCCTGTGCGGCATCCTCGTGGCCGGCTTCTTCGGCTGGGTGATCGGCAAGATCTCGTTCAAGGTGCGCGGCGCCTATTTCGTGATCGTCACGATCAGCTTCGCCGAGGTGGTGCGCCTCGTCGCGCTCAACTGGGTCGATCTGACCGAAGGGCCGATGGCGCTCAACAACATCCCGCCCTTCACCCTCGGCATTCCCGGCCTTTGGGAGCAGACGCTCTATCGCAAAACGCCGAACTACTATCTGATGCTGGTGATCGCGATCCTGTCGTACCTGATCATCCGGCGCCTCGTCCTGTCGCGCATCGGCCGGGCCATGATCGCTCTGCGCGAGAATGAGCCTCTGGCGACCTCGCTCGGCATTGACGTCACCCGCTACCTGGTGCTCGCGGCGGTCGTCTCGGCCGCCATCGCCGGGGCGGCGGGCGGCCTGTACGCGCATTATCTGCGGATCATCGATCCGGACGTGTTCCTGTTCATCTACACCGTCACCATGGTGATCATGGTGATCACCGGCGGCAAGGGCACGCTCGCCGGGCCGATCGTCGGCGGCCTGATCTTCGGCATTCTGCCGGTCGTGCTGCGGACCATCGCCGAGCCGGAGGCGCAGTGGATCATCTATGGCGTCTTCATGATCGTGATCGTGTTCTTCCTGCCTGACGGCATCGTGCCGGCGGTGCGCGGCTGGTTCGAGAGTCTGCAGAGCGGCCGGCCCGCAGCGGAGGGCGCCGCGCTGACGCGCGCGTCCGCGGCCGACCACAAGGCGGACTGATGTCATGACGGGCCACAGCGACACGGCCCGGACGGGGCTTTCGATCGAGCATATCGCCGTCCATTTCGGCGGGCTGACCGCGATCTCGGACATGACCTTCGCGGTCGATGACGGCGAGGTCGTCGGTCTGATCGGCCCGAACGGCGCCGGCAAGACGACCGCCTTCAACGTGATCACCGGCTTCCTGCGGCCGACCCGCGGCGAGGTCAGGTACCGTGGCCGGGTGCTCAACGGTCTGCGGCCGCACGAGATCGCCGGGGCCGGGTTGGTGCGGACCTTCCAGAAGACCAGCGTGTTCGGCGCCAACAGCGTGTTCGAGAACATCCTGATCGGGTTGCACCGCCGCGGCCGGGCCACCGTCTGGCAGACCCTGCTCGGCCTGCCGGTCGTTCGCGCCGAGGAGCGGCGCCTCAAGGACGAGGCGCAGGAGATCCTGGACTTCGTCGACCTCGGATCGCGCGCGAGCGAGCTTGGTAGCGCTTTGCCCTACGGCGAGCAACGGCTGCTCGAGGTCGCCGTGGCGCTGGCCGCCCAGCCCTCGCTCCTGCTGCTCGACGAGCCGGTCTCCGGCATTAATGCCTCGGAGACGTCGAGCTTCATGCGGCTGCTCGACAAGGTCCGCGCGCGCGGTATCACCGTGCTGTTGGTCGAGCACGACATGCGCATGGTCATGGGCGTCTCTGATCGCGTCGTGGTGCTCAACCAGGGCCGGATCATCGCCGAAGGGTCGCCC
>CAVWRK010000005.1:77500-228671 GCA_963757395.1 uncultured Alphaproteobacteria bacterium | reverse complement strand
GGCCGCAACGAGCCGGTGGCTAACCGCTCATCGCCCGGCGCCGCATTTCCGGGACGGTCGTGGAGGGCATCTCCAGCTGGAGCATGCACTGTCGATTTAGTTCCTGATACAGCTCATTGGCCTGCCGCAGGAGGGTGTTTTGCCCACAGTCGTACGGCCGCGTTGCCGGCACCCGTACGAGGGCAAGTCATTGGTCGCCAGGCCCAACATTTCGCACAGGCGAGGCCAGAACGATTTGGTCTGTTCACAGAGCAGTTCATATCCCACCAGCAGCACCTGCCGCGGATTGTCTTCACTGCATTGCAACAGGAATTGATAGATGGCGATCCATTGCTCCAACCAGGCTTCGAGCTGCCCGGGATCGGGGTATCGTGCCGCCGACGCGGCGAGTTCGCCGAACGCCATGCGCCGGTGGTCCAGGCCAAATTCGTAGTGGCCGAGCCAGCCCATGTATCTTCGGCTGAATTGGTCCGAGCGCTGAAGCTCCGAAAAGCGGCGATGCTGCGTCAACAAGGAGCCGGCCTGCTGCACAGGCTCACGAAACGGGACAAGAAATCTGGCGTTCGGGAACAGCGGGGACAGGCTGTCGATCCGCAGAACGTTGTTGTTATTCTTGGACAGATATCGTTGCTTGTGGCGATGCTGCAGGACTGCGCCGACGTAGTCGAGGAACCTGAACTGCAACGCTTCATCCAATGAATGCGGATACAGACAGGTCTTGTCAACATAGTCCTGCTGGGCGAATGTCTGCCAGAACACCTCTTCAAGGGCCTCAGGAGAATTGTAGTCGACGAGGACACCGTCGCCGTGGGCGCGTTCCTGCAGGGGGCCCTGGCGCGACTTGCCCTTGAGCATCGCCCAGAAGTTCGGCGCCATCACGAACGGCATGTCCGCATAGGTTAGCGAACCGAACTCCCCGGTCGCGTGCAGCGATCGCATCAGAACGGTGGTCCCGGCGCGCGCGAGACCGCTCACAAACAAATGGCGCCCAGCCGCCACATCCGGGTGGGCGCCGCCGGTCCTCCTGACCTCGAGATCGAACAGCGCCTCGCCCATGCCTGGCGTGGCAAGCACCCCGTAGTGGAGCGCTTTCTGGAGCGGGCCATAGGCTTGCTCCCGGTCAGGCCGCGGGCGGAGCAGACGCATCTGGACCGAGCCGGTCAGGAGGGACAAACCAAGACCTGGCCAGGTCGACAGGGCACCGATCAGATCCGCGTGCCATAGGCGGGCGATCAGTTCACCGACTGCCACGGGAACGACGAGAGCCAACAGGCAAAGGAACAGGGTCGCCGACGCCATGAAAATCTGGCCCGCATAGCGCGGCAATACCTTCTCCTTCCAATGGTCGCTGATGCGTCGGCTCGAAATTACGCTGAACGCTTTTCGGCTTGCCTGGAGCAAGTCTGCTGCAACTCGGCTGAAGGGCGTGCGCAGGAAGCACCAGACTGCCGCCAGCGTGACGACGACCACCAAGCCCCAGATCATGAGTTGCGCGCCTGCCGATCCCCGGCATCGGCAGCGGTTCGGCTGGCTGCTGCCGACAACTCGGCGGCTCCCCGCCGCGCCGTCTTGCGTTTGAACACGCGCTTGATCGGGTACCACAGGACTGCGAACATCGCGATGAAGAACGCACTCACGAGGCCCGAGATCACGCCCAAAATGCCCACGCCCATCCCGGGTCCGAGATAGGCCTGCGCGGGCGAGACCGTCATCAGCAAGCCGATGGCCACGCAGGCCACACGCCAAGGGTTGGACATGGTAACCCCCCACCTCACGATTTGCAGTCCAGATCACGCAGCCATGGAAAGGTGGCTTCATCATGCGTGAAGTACCGGCTCCAGTGCAAGGCGCCAATCCGACCGTCGCCGATGCCGTGGGCATAGCTCCACCGCAGCCGCATCCCGTCCCCCGAGACGCGGTGAATCAGCCCCCGGTCGGTCTCCTCGATGAAGATATCGCCGTTTTTCAGGACGCGATGAAGTCCCTCACTCTTGGTAAAGATGCCGACGTGCTTCAGGGGAAGGCGTTCGCTGGCCCGGCCGCTTTTCTGATCATACTGCCATATGGTGTTGTAGCCGCGCAGCGAAGGGCGGCTGGCGTCGCCACGCACGCTGTCGTTGCCGAAGATCGTGAAGATGCCGTCGCCCAGATAGTCGACGTCGTGCTGATTCAGCCACGGCCCGGTCTGGAGCCAGACGATCGCGTCCGTCGCCGGCCGATACAGAAGTACCGTCGAAAGGTGGCGAATGCTAAGCACGAGATCGCCCGCACGAACGTAATCATCGGTGCGCCAGATCGGCTCGACATCGTTGAGATGAAAGCGATCCTCTTCGTACGGCCCGACCCCATACAACAGGCCGAGGAAGCCGTGACGCTCGAGAATGTCGGCCAACGACCACTCCTGCAAAATCTTGCCGTCGAGCGACACCTCAGCGAAACCGTCATTCCGCATCGGGCTCACCATCGGGCTCGCCGCGGTCGACGACGCCGCAGTCGGGCCGATCACGATCGGAACGAATAGATGCCCGTCGCGTGAGCGATTGATCGAGTGATGGAAGTGACGATCCACGGTCCAAACCAGTTTCCCGCATGCGGTCATGCGAACCAACGGTCCCTCCCCACTCGTGAACACGATATCGCCGTTCTCTAGGAGTACCGGGTGCTGGGTCCGATAATTGAGTTTGATGTTGCCCTCGTCATGATAGGTAGTCTGAGCCAGGATCTGCTCC
This sequence comes from uncultured Alphaproteobacteria bacterium, assembly GCA_963757395.1. Taxonomy (GTDB): domain Bacteria; phylum Pseudomonadota; class Alphaproteobacteria; order Geminicoccales; family Geminicoccaceae; genus DATAOG01. Next base: position 225,942 of record CAVWRK010000005.1, on the reverse strand, counting down.
ACTGGCGGTATCCACTCATGCAGCACTTTCCGAGTCTGGAGGTCGTAGAGGAACGCCGTGCTGACCCCGTGCTCGGCGCTATAGCTGGAAACCAGTATTGTTCCGGTCTCGCGAAACGTCGGGTCTGAGATCCTCAGACCGGCGAACTTTCTGAACTCGATGCCCTGAGGCTGGATTTGGCCTTGGAGAATCTTGAACACTGGGTCGGGCAAATGTGCGATTCTGAGAATGAGCCCTCCAACCACTCCTCCACCCTCGCCGCCCACAGCCTTGTACTGAACGGCCCATCCAAACAACACGACCGTTGGGACACAAAGCATCAAGATTAGGAGGACAATCCACATCTCCACTTTGGAGAATAGGAACCTTTCGAACATTCGATATCACCTTACGTGCTGCGGGAACCGTTGCGGTCGGCGCGGAGGGCCTACGGCAGGGCGAAGGCGGTCTTGACGGTGGTGTAGAGTTCAGAACCATCAAGGAAATTTTCCTCGCCTTGGGGCCTGCCGCAAAGAGGCGTTCGCATATTCTCGCGGGCGTCTCCCAGATGGCATTGTCGTGGCGAGAGGATGCCGCCCGGGAGATGATTTGGCAAGCGATGCAAGGAATCGCTGGCGGAGATTTCGATCGCGGGCGGTTCGCGGAGCGCGTCGCCATATCCCGGCGCGGTACGCTCGTGCCGCTCATGGCCCACCAGCGGGCGGATTCAGGCGTCGGCCGGCGCTGCGCCAGAACTACGCCTCGGCGAGCGCCTGCATCGCCTCCTCGCGGATCAGGGTGAGGACTTGGCGCTTGAGGGCGACGAAGCGGGGCGCGGTCAGGACCTCGGGGCCGCGCGGGCGCGGGATGTCGACCGTGATTTCCTGTTTGATCCGGCCCGGGCGCGCGGTCATCACGTAGACCACGTCGCCGAGGAACAGCGCCTCGTCGATGTCGTGGGTGATGAACAAGACGGTCTTGTGGCTCTGCTCCCAGATCGCCAGCAGCAATTCCTGCATCAGCGCCCGCGTCTGGCTGTCGAGGGCACCGAACGGCTCGTCCATCAGCAGGATCTCGGGGTCGTTGGCGAGCGCCCGGGCGAGGGCGGTGCGCTGGCGCATGCCGCCCGAGAGCTGGTCGGGATAGGCGTCCTCGAAGCCCTCGAGGCCGACCTCGCGGATGAATTGGCCGGCGATCCGGGCCCGCTCGGCCGCGGGCGTGCGCTTGAGCTCGAGACCGAACTCGACGTTGCGGCGCACGGTCAGCCAGGGGAACAGCGTGTAGCTCTGGAAGACCATGCCGCGCTCGGCCGAGGGGCCCGCGATCGGCCGGCCGTCGAGCGTGATCCGGCCTTCGGTCGCCTCGGCGAGGCCCGCGACCAGGCGCAGAAGTGTGGACTTGCCGCAACCCGAGGGGCCGACGATCACCGAGAGCTCGCGGTCGGGGATCGCGAGCGAGATGTTTTCCAGTGCTGTGACCGTGCGGTCCTTGCGGCCCGTGAAGCGGACGGTGACGCCTTCGATCCGGAGCTTGCTCAAGCGTTTCTCCCGGTTTCAGAAGGTCGCCGACCAGGGCAGCAGCCAGCGGCGCAGCCACTTGAACAGCTGATCGGTGATCAGTCCGAGAATCCCGATGACGACGATGCCGAGGATGATCACGTCGGTGAACAGGCCGCGCATCGCGTTCAGGATCATGTAGCCGAGGCCGGAGTTGGCGGCGACCAGTTCGGCGACCACGAGGTAGGTCCAGGCCCAGCCCATGGTGACCCGGAGGTTGTCCATGACGCCGGGCATGCAGGCCGGGAACAGCACCCGGGTGACCACCTGGCGGCGGGAGGCGCCGAGCGTGTAGGAGACGTCGATCAGGTCCTTGGAGACCCTCGCCGAGACGTCGGAAATCAGGATCAGCTGCTGGAAGAAAGTACCGAGAAAAATGACCGCGATCTTCTGCTCGATGCCGATCCCGATCCAAAGGATCAAAAGCGGGATCATGGCGCTAGACCGGCAGGTAGCGCATGAAGCCCGTGATCGGCTCGATGAACGCCTCGACGACCCGGAAACTGCCCATCAGGATGCCGAGCGGCACGGCGAAGATCGAAGCCAGCAGGAAGCCCGAGAGGATCACGGTCAGGCTCGAGCGCATGTGGCCGAGCAGCGTGCCGGTCTTGAGGCCCTTCCAGCCGGCGAGCAGGACCAGGTGCGGCGGCGCCAGGAAGTCGGTGCGCACGATGCCGCCGTAGGTCAGCCAGCACCAGAGGCCGAGCACCAGCGCGCCTGCGAGGATGCCGAGGCCGGCATGGAGCGCGCCTGGGATCTCGGTCTTGGGCGCGAAGACGCTCGCCACGGCCTAAGCGCGCCCGCGCATCAGACGCCGCTTCGCCCGATCACCGACCGACGCCCGTCCGTTGGGGCTCGACCGGCGAATCCGGCACCAGGCGCGTTCTCTGCAGGACGCACGCACGCTCGAACGAGCGGATGTTCGGGCGCGACCGCGGCGCGGCGCGGCGGTAACGCAAAATTAATCTTCCCGCCGTTAACCTCGTCTTCGGGTGGTCCATGCGACCCTGGGACTCCGCCGCCGCGCCGGGCTGGAAGCTCGCAATCCCAGGATCGCATGGACGCTCGATCGGGCACACCCTGGGAGCTGTTGGTTGGCGAGAGGTCAAGAGGGGCGGGTGAAGGGCGCCGCTGGCGAGGTGTACGTCGCCCGGTCCCCGATCGCGACGGGGGCGGCGAGCGGTCATCGATGGTGCCGGGCATGAACGGATCCCCGCGTGGCGCTGGTGATGGTCGACCGGCAGCGGCCGGAGGATGCCGCCCGAGATGGCATCCACGCTCGCCAGGCCTGTCCTCCACGCAGCCTGTTCTCGGCAAGTTCCGGGCCACCGGCACCGATACCGAGCCAAGGGGCTGCTGCGGTCGCCTTTTGGCGCCACATCGCGCTCTCGTCGCGGCAGCTCGTTCTGGCCCCGCGGCCTCTGCTTCGGCGCCGGCGGCGGGGTGTCCGTTACTGGTTGACGATGTCGAAGGCGATCAGGTCGGTCGGCGCGACCTCGCGATCGAACAGGCCGGTCTCCTTGCCGAGCTCGATCGCGTTGGTGATCGTGCCGACGACCGTGCCGGGCGCGTCGGCCTTGCCGAGGAAGGCCTGGTTCATGGCCTGGTCGTAGTAGACGATGCCGGCGCGGGTCTCGGCGAACACCGCCGGGTCGTCGAGCCAGCCGCCGACGCCCTTGGCCATGATCGCATCGGCCTCCTCGGGGTTCGCCTTTTGGAACTCGACCGCCTTGATCCAGGCGCGATAGAGCGCCTTCAGGTCGTCGCCGCGCGCCGCGAGGATCGCGGGCGTGGTCACCGCCATGTCGGTGATCAGGCCCGGGCTGGTCGAGCTGTCGACCAGCAGATGGCCGTCCGGGGCCTGCTTGCCGCGGGTCAGCCAGGGCTCCCAGGTGACCGCGGCGTCGACCCGCCCGGCGACGAAGGCAGCACCGGCGTCGCCCGCGGTCATGTTCTGGGTCTCGACATCGGCGAGCTTGAGCCCGGCCTGCTTGAGCAGGACGCCGAGATAGAACTGCGACACCGAGCCCTCGCCGTAGGCGACCGACTTGCCCTTGAGGTCGGCGATCGAGGTGATGTCCTTCTTGGCGACGATGCCGTCACCGCCCTTGGAATCGTCGAGCGCGAACAGGTAGCGGTAGCTCTGCTGATCGCTCAGGTAGTTGAGGATCGTGTCGACCGTGGTGACCGCGACGTCGAGCTTGCCGGCGGCGAGCGCCGGGAAGCGCACCTTCGGGTCCTCCATGACGATCAGCTCGACGTCGAGGCCCTCGTCGGTGAAGTAGCCCTTGTCCTTGGCGATGTAGAGGGGGCCGTAGCCGACCCAGGTCGAATGGGCGACCTTCAGGGTCTCGGCGCCGGCACTGCCGCCGAACATCAGGCCGAGCAGGATGCCGCCGGCAATCAGGCAAGCGCGTCTGGTCATCGATGTCTCCTCCCGCAGCGCGGCCCGGCGATCGGCAGGCCCGGAGGCCTGGCGCCGCCGATCCCGATCGGCCAGCGCCCGCCCTGCCGCCACCGCCGCGACCGGGTCATGCTGCCTCAGTTTGCGCCCGCACGCCAGCCCCGTGCGGGCGCCGCCGGCGCCGCTCCAACCCGCAGTTTCGGATCGGGAGAGGTCCCTGGTATCTCTCGACCTGAATCCCCGGGGCAGGCGCTTCCGCCTCGGGGCCGAGGGCGGGGTCCGCGCGCGCGGGACGAGATCCGGCCGCCGGAGTGAGCGTGCCCAATGCGCCAATGCCGGTGTCGACGTCGGCGTCGGCGCCGGTCAGGCGGCGGCGTTGATCTCCAGCTCGACGCCGGCCAGCGCGCGCCCGATCGCCGCCTGCTGCTTGGCCGAGACCGCGCCATCGAGGCGCGCGGGTGGCCGCCGGGGCAGCCCCCGGCCGCACTACCAGTCCGCGCCGTCCTCGAAGCGGAAGGCGCCGCCATCCGAGCGGATGCGGCCGGCCGAGGGCAAGGGGAAATGGGCGGTGCAGACCAAGGTGTCGGTCTCGCAGTAGCGCTCGAGAAAGGCCCGGCGGGTGCTTTTGGCAAGCTCCGGATCCCAGTCGGGCCACGCCGTCCACTCGGGGTGCAGGCATTGGATCGGCGAGTGCATCACGTCGCCGCACATGACCGCCCGCTCGCCATTCGAGGCCAGGCAGATGGCCACGTGGCCCATGGTGTGACCGGGGGTCGGCTCGAGCCAGATCTGGTCGTCGAGGGCGAAGTCGTCGCTCACGAGCTCGGCCTGCCCGGCCGCGATCACCGGCAGCACGCTGTCCTCGAGCGCAGCGCGCGAGAACTTCGGATGGCCCTGCTCCCAGGAGTTCGAGCTCGGTCCTCGCGAACACGTAGCGGGCGTTCGGGAAGGTCGGGACCCAGCGACCGTCGACGAGCTTCGTGTTCCAGCCGACATGGTCGACGTGCAGGTGGGTGCACAGGACGTAGTCGATGTCTTCGGGCGCGACCTCCAGCGCGGCGAGTGCCTGCAGGTAGCGATCGTCGGTCTTCTGGTGCCAGAAGGGCCGGTTGGGCCGCTCCTTGTGATTGCCGACGCAGGAGTCGATCAGGATCGTGTGGTGCGCCGTGCGCACAAGATAGCTCTGGACCGGGAACAGCAGCGCGCCGCTCTCCGGGGCCATGGCTCTGGGCTTGAGCCAGCCCTCGTAGGGCGCCCAATCGTCGCGCGTGGTCTCCGGAAAGAACACCAGCGGATCGAACGGCGAGACGATCTCGAGCGCGCGCATCAGGGTCAGGTCACCAAGCTGTCTGCCGGTCGCGGTCATCGCGTCGCCTCCTCTCGCCGGTGCTTGTGAGGATGTGCCCTGGGATCAGCGAGCGCCTATCACGGGGCTTGCTTCACCCCCCCCCCCCATAAGCCCCCGAAAGTCTCTGCCAGGCTAGCTTTCGCATCCTCGCCCACCAGCCGATGCGCCTCTGTGGTGGGGTGGACGTTGTCCCAGAACAGATAGGTATCGGGGTGCCGGCAGATCGCTCCGCGGATCACCCCCGCAGTGATGCAGCTGTCCGTGACATTGGTCAGCCCCACCGATGCCGGGTCGGCCACCGCGTCGTCCAGGATGGTGAAGACATCCAAACGCGCGATCACGATGTCCTGGCCGTGTTCCGCTTCCAGTTGATCCAAGGCGGCTTCGAGTTCGGCGTTGTAGCGGATTGAAAGAAACCGCGCCGCCGCTGTTACATCATCATTATTCAGGGTCGTGATCGCCGGTGCAATGGAAAGGTCCGGCAGGTTCAGCACCAGGAACGAGCTGGCCCCGGCTTTCCAGAGGCGTTCGATACCATCGTGTGTGGCCCCGACAGCGGTTGCAATGGTTGCGAGGCTTTCGGTCAGATCCGGCAGCTGCTCGAGAGCGTCGCGCAGATCGTTGGCGCCGATCCAGACCGCATACAGCGCATCCGGCGAGGCGACGCCATCGAAGTCATGCAGGAAGAGGCCGATCTCCGTGTCGAGGTCGACCGGGTCGGCCGGCGGCCGCGCCCTGGCGCCGCCGATCGCGTAGTCGGTGTAGATGCCAGGGCGAAGCAGGGCGGGCCGTCCGCTCAGGTACAGCCTCAGATCTCTGGCCAGCCATTCGATCCAGGTCGGGCCGTTGCTGAAATGAAAGCGGCCGATCAGGTAGGGAGCATCCGGTATCGGGTCGAAGGGGCGCACCACGAAGTTGCCCGTCGCGACGAACGCATTGCCCGGGTCCGAGAGGCTGTCACCAAAGGTGAAGATCCTCTCGAATGGCGACCCATGGCTTCGCCAGGCCCAGTTGTCATGGAATGAGTGAGCCGGCCAGTGCGGGCGGGCCTGCACCGACAATGGCACGAGCATGACGATCAGCGCAGCGGCGCCCGTTTTCCACAGGGAATTCATAAATTTCCCTCCCCAAGATTTGGCGGGCACGCTCTACCTACCAAAGGTAGCGCGGTCTGACGGTAGTCGTCAAGCGCCGGTAGTGTTTTGATTGTTGATTGGATGTCAGTCTCGCTTGGCCGGCTGCACTCCGGTCATCGGGCAGCCTGGCCGCAATTCACAAGATTGTTTGATACTTCTTGATCCGGGGCGGTCACGGTCGGGTGGCGTTCCCGCCAGCTGCTTTGTGTCGATACTCGCGTTAGCGACTTTCGCGCGTCATCCCGAGGTGGTACGTCTTGGTATGGCAGCTTGGGAAAGCCCATGGACAGCAAAGCGCCGTTCAAACGGATCTGTACCGAATGCAACCGGCATTTCTCGACCGACCGGCCGGAGGCCCGGTATTGCTCGTCGGATTGCCGGCGGGCGCATTTTGAGGCGCGGCGCGGCCGCTCGGACGGCCGTCAGCCGCAGATTTCGAAGGCGCCCCGCTCGCGCCGGACCTGAGCCCTAGCAGGCGGGTCGCGGCGGCAGCCGTTCAGGGATCGACTTTCAGACGGCGCCGGCACTTCCGGCCGGGATCGCGTGCCAGAACCTGGATGGCTCAGGCCCTGACGCCACGATGCTCGATGGGCGCCTCTCAGCGCTGCCGGAGGGGATTGCCGACGGGGTTGGCCGATCGTGAGCGCAGCTGGGAGATGCCGATGCCACCGATGGATGACTTGCCGGGCGCGCCGCCGGGCGCGGGCTTCGCGCTGCTTGCGGGCGTGCGCGTGCTCGACCTCACGACCTCGATCGCCGGGCCCTATGCGACCATGCTGCTGGCCGATCTCGGTGCCGAGGTGGTCAAGGTCGAGCGGCCGGGCACGGGCGACGATGCCCGCCACTGGGGGCCGCCGTTCCTCGATGGCGAGTTGCTCTGGTTCCTCTCGGTCAACCGCAACAAACAGAGCCTGGCGCTCGACTACGCACAGGCAAAGGGCCATGCGCTGCTGCTTGAGCTGGTGGCGCGCTCGGACGTCGTGGTCCTGAATCAGGTGCCGCGGCTGCAGGCGAAGCTCGGCACCGACTACGCGACGCTCAAAAGCGCGCGGGCGGACCTGATCCACGTCGCGCTGACCGGTTTCGGGCTTACCGATGCGCGCGCCGAGCGCCCCTGCTACGACCTGATCGCACAAGGGCTCTCGGGGGTCATGGACCTGACCGGCGAGGCCGGCAGCGCGCCGCAGAGGATCGGCACGCCGGCGGCCGACCTGTTGGCCGGCAGCGACGCCGCGCTCGCCACGATCGCCGCGCTGTTCGAGCGCCAGCGGACCGGGCGCGGCCACCAGATCGACGTCTCGCTGGTCGAGAGCATGACCCGCTTCATGGCGCCCCGGCTCACGCCCTATCTCGGCTCGGGCGAGCTGCCGCGACGCTCGGGCGGCAGGGACAGCGTGCTCGCGATCTACCAGGTGTTCGAGACCGCCGATCTGCCGCTCACGCTCGGCATCGGCAACGACGCCATCTGGCGCCGGTTCTGCCGGGCGATCGGCGAGGACGCGCTGGCCGAGGATGTCCGGTTTGCGACCAACGCCAGCCGGCGGGCGGCGCGCGCAGAGCTGGTGGACCGGATCGGCGCGATTCTGAGGACAAAAGCCCGCGACCATTGGCTCGAGCGGTTCGCCGCCGAAGCCGTGCCCGCGGGCCCGATCCTGCGCCTCGACGAGGTGGCGGCCGATCCGGGCTTGCGGGCGCGCGGCCTGTTCTATCGGATGAGCTGTCCGGACGGTCGCGAGGTGCCCCAGGTCAACACCGGCATCCGGCTCGATGGCGCCGCCAACGCGCCACGCTCGGCGCCGCCCAGGCTCGGCGAGCACGGCGAGGAGATCCTCCGCTCGCTGCTCGGCAAGGACGACGACGAGATCACGGACCTCCAGGCCGCGGGCATCCTGTCGCTCAGGACGGCGCCTGGTGGACCTCGATGACGTTGCCCTCGGGATCATAGAAAAAAATCTGCTGCCAGCCGCTCATCGCAAAGCCGCCGTAGTCGGCATAAGGAATACCCTTCGCCTCGAGGCGGCGCTTGAACGCGTCGATGTCGTCGGTGCGAAAGGCGATGTGGCCGCGCTCGAGCGGGTTGACCGGCTTGCCCATCCGGAAGCCGCACTCGAGGTCCTTTTCCGCGAGATGCATCTGCGTGGTGCCGTCGGTGACGAAGGCGACATCGCCCGCGTAGCCCTGCGCGCTCACCACCCGGCTGGCGTTCATCGAGGGCTCCGGGTCCAGATCGAGCACGGTGCGATAGAACTCGTCCATGGCCGGCACGTCGGTCGTGCAAAGGTTGATGTGGTGCAGCTTGATCTTCATGGCCTTTTTCCCCACTGCCGTGGACCCGTGACGCGATGACCGGCGCGTGGCATTCAAGGGTCAGACCCGTCGGACTGTCAAATGCCGTGGTCACGGGCGATCGGGAGCAACGACGTTGGACAACCGAAGCACTTACGACAGCCGGGCCGATACGCTGGCCCACATCCATCGCGTGCGCGACCACATCGACATGTTCGTCGCCGAGATGCTGGCGCGAGGGCGGGTCCACGACGCCAGCAAGCTCGACGAGCCCGAGAAGTCCGGCTTCGATGAGATCATCCCGCTGCTGGCCGGGGTGGCGTACGGCACGCCGGACTACGAGGCGGCCGTCGAGCGCGCGAGGCCAGCCCTGGAGCATCACTACCGACGCAACTCCCATCACCCCGAGCACTACGGCCCGGCCGGCATGGCCGGAATGGACTTGTTCGATCTGGTGGAGATGGTCTGCGACTGGATGGCCGCTGCCGAACGGAACCCGGACGACGGGGTGAAGCTTGCGTATAACGTTCGCCTGTTCGGCATCGAGCCTCAGCTGGCGAGGGTCATCACCAACACGCTCGCCCGTTGGCCTCGAAGCCAAAGTCGGGATTCAAGCTCAGTCGCTACCGGCGAGGTGCTGGCATCGACCCTGCCGGGCGCATAGGCAAACGCACAACACCGGGAGGCAGGGGTTGGACTTTGCGACCATCCTCTACGAGGAAGACGGGCCGGTCGGGTGGCTGACGCTCAACCGGCCAGACGACGGCAACATGTTTACCGCCACGATGTGCCACGAGATCCGTGACTGCATCAACGCGGTCCGGCGCGAGACGCGCACGCGCGTGCTGGTGATCACTGGTGCTGGCGAGAAGTTCTTCTGTCTCGGCGGCCGCAAGGAGGGCATGGAGGAGACGCGGCTCTACGCGGGCGTGCTGCCGACGCTCGAGATGTACGAGAGCATCGATCGGCTGCAGAAGCCCGTGATCGCCAGCGTCAACGGCTTCGCGGTCGGCGGCGGCAACGTGCTCCAGGTCGTCTGCGACCTCACGATCGCGAAGGAGAGTGCTGTCTTCCGCCAGGTCGGGCCGATGATGGGCAGCTTCGATGCCGGCTACGGCACCTGGTACCTCGAGGACCTGGTCGGCAAGAAGAAGGCGAAGGAGCTCTGGTTCCTGAACCCCAAGATCACGGCCAAGGAGGCGCTCGCGATGGGCCTGATCAACCGCATGGTGGCGGATGATCAGCTGCGCACCGAGACCCGGGCGTGGGCGCTCGAGGTCGCCGAGCGGGGGGCGTTCGCGCTGGCCGCGATCAAGGCCGCCTTCGCCGCCCGCCACGGCGGCGTCGCTGGGCTCGCCCGGGTGGCGCACGACCTGCTGCTGCGGCAGTATCTGGACAGCGAGGAATCGAAGGAGCTCGGGGCAGCGTTCGCCGAGCGGCGCCCACCCGACCCGGACAAGTTCGGCCATTGAGGCGAACGGCGCCGATGGGCCATCTCCTGACCCTGCACGATCCGCGCACCGCCAAGCGCTACTACGAAGCCGGCGTCTGGCGCGCCGACACCTTCTACACGCTGCTCGCCGGCCACGCAGAGCGGCGGCCGCAGGCTTTCGCGGCCCGGGACGGCGCGAGGCGGCTGACCTATGCCGGGCTGCTGGGCTGGGTCGATGCGATCGCCGATGCCTTCGCCGAGGCCGGCCTCCGGTCCGGCGAGCGGGTCAGCCTCTGGCTCTCGAACCGCCTGGAGGCGCTGGTCGCGTTCCTCGCCTGCGCGCGCAACGGCTACGTCTGCAACCCCTCGCTGCACCGCAACTACCGGGTCGAGCAGGTCAGCGACCTGCTGCGTTACATCGATTCCCGCGCGATCCTGGTCGAGGACGGCTGGGGCGCCGACTCCGACGAGCAGGGTCAGCTCGCGACGCTGCCGGGCCTGCGCAAGCTCTACCGGCTGCCGCGGGCGCGCACGACCGGCGCCGAGCTACCCGGGCCGGAGGTCGAAGCCCGCGGCCTCGCCCCGGTCGACGACAACCCCGACAAGGTCGCGTATCTGGCGTTCACGTCCGGCACGACCGGCATGCCCAAGGCGGTCATGCATTCCGACAATACGCTGCTCGCGAACTGCCGCGACCTGGTGCGCGACTGGGGCCACGATCAGAGCACGGTGCTGCTGAGCCTCTCGCCGCTCTCGCACCACATCGCCTGGGTCGCGGCCGGCCAGGCGCTGAGCGCCGGCATGGAGCTGGTGGTCGACGATCCGCCCGCGGGCATGAGCCGGCTCGACTGGCTGGTCGCGACCGGCGCCACCTACGTCATGGGCGTGCCGACGCATGCCATGGACATCCTGGCCGAGCAGCGCCGCCGCGGGCTTTTCCGGCTCGGCGCGGTCCGCCTGTTCTACATGGCGGGCGCGCCGATCCCGCGCCCGGTCGCCGAGCGTTTTCTGGAACAGGGGATCAAACCGCAGAACATCTACGGCATGACCGAGAACTCATCGCACCACTACACCCACCCGGGCGACGACGCGGACATCATCTGCGCGACCTGCGGCCGGGGCGGGCAGGGCTACGAGGTCAGGATCTTCGATCAGGCCGATCCGGATCGCGAGGTCCCGGCCGGCACGATCGGCCAGATCGGCGGCCGCGGCGGAGCGCTGATGCTGGGCTACTTCGGCAACCAGGCGGCAACCGAGCAATCGTTCAACAAGGACGGCTGGTTCCTCTCGGGCGACCTCGGCCGGCTCGACGCGCGCGGCAATCTCAGGGTCGTCGGCCGGCTCAAGGACATGGTGATCCGGGGCGGCCACAACATCCACCCGGCCAAGGTCGAGGAGCTGGCGCTGCGCCATCCGCTGGTCACGCGGGCCGCGGCCTTCGGGGTGCCGGACGAGCGCCTCGGCGAGCGGCTCTGCCTCGCGGTCAGCTCGACCGGTGAGGAGCCGCCGCAGGCGGACGCGCTGCTGCAGGCACTCTTTGCCGCGGGGCTCTCGATCTACGACATGCCGGAATATTTCGTCCGACTGGAAGAGTTCCCGCTGACCGCGAGCGGCAAGATCCTGAAGCGCGAGCTCGTGGTCTGGGCGCGCGAGGGCCGGATCGCGCCGGTGCCCTGCCGGTTCGAGGGGCGAGAGAGATCATGACGACGCTGCTCGATCGCCTCGATGCGCCGCAGGGCCTCGCGGACGAGGAGGCGATGCTGCTGCACACGGTGCGCCAGCTGGCCACAGATGTGATCGCGCCGCGCGCCGCGCACCATGATCGCACCGCCGAGTTTCCCTGGGACAACGTGAAGGCGATCAACGCGCTCGGCCTGAACGCGATGTTCGTGCCCGAGGCCTATGGCGGCCAGCCGGTCTCGTACACGGCCTACCTCGCCTGCGTGCGCGAGCTCAGCAAGGCCTGTGCTGCGACCGGCAACGTCTGGTCGACCAACTTCCACGCCATCAAGCCCTTGATCGACTTCGGCAGCGAGGAGCAGAAGCGCCGCCTGCTGCCGAAGATCGCTGAGGGCGGGCTCGCCTGCCTCTGCATCACCGAGCCCGACGCCGGCTCGGACGCGACCGGCATGCGCACCCGTTTTTCCCCCGATGGCGACCAGATCCGGATCGACGGCGGCAAGACCTTCATCACCAACGGCAACGTCGCCGACCGTTTTCTGCTGTTTGGCAAGTGGAGCGGGATCGAAGACCCGCGCAAGGCGATCTCGGTGCTGGTGGTCGAAGGCGGCACGCCCGGCCTGTCGGTGATCCGGACCGAGGACAAGATGGGCATCCGGGCGTCCTCGACCGCGACGCTTGCTTTCGAGGACTGCCGCGTGCCACGCGCGAACCTTCTGGGCGAGCCGGGGGACGGCCTGCGCATCCTGCTCGCCGCTCTCAACAAGTCGCGCCCGTCGATTGCCGCGCACGCGCTCGGGATCGCGCGGGCGGCCTTCGAGGACGGCCTCGCCTACATCAACCAGCGCCGGCAGTCGGGCCGGAAGATCATCGAGTTCCAGGGCATCCAGTTCCTGCTCGCCGATCTCGCGAGCGAGCTGGCGCTGTGCGAGCGCTTCCTCTGGCACGTGGGGGCCTTGGTCGATGCCGGCGAGAGCGAGATCGGGATCGAGGCGTCGCTGCTGAAGCTGCGCGCGTCCGACCTCGCCATGCGCATGACCACCGAGGTCGTCCAGCTGTTCGGTGGCTACGGCTACTGCAAGGATCAGCGGGCCGAGCGACTGATGCGGGATGCCAAGATCACCCAGATCTGGGAGGGCACCAACCAGATCCACCGGCAACTGATCGGGCGGAGTTTTTTCCTGAAATGAGCGATGCGATCAGGACGGTCGGCGTGGCCGGCGCTGGCGGCACGATGGGGGCGGGGATCGCGATCGTGGCCGCGCGCGCGGGTTTCCGGACGATCGCCTACGATGTCGAAGCCGCCGCCCTGAACCGCGCCCGGCGCCAGACCGAATCGTTTCTGATGAAGTCGGTCGAGCGCGGCAAGCTCACGCGCGAAGAGCTCGAGCGGATCGTCGAGAGCTTCGTCCAGACCACCGAGCTCACCGATCTCGGCGCCTGCGATCTTGTGATCGAGGCGGTGTTCGAGGACCTCGCGACCAAGCAGAGCCTGTTCAAGACCTTGCACGAGGTCTGTCCGGAAAAAACGATCTTCGCGTCCAACACGTCGACGCTCTCGATCACCGAAATGGCCGCGGGCTGCGGCCGCGAGGACCGCGTGGTCGGCATGCATTTCTGCCTGCCGGCGCAGCTGATGAGGCTGATCGAGCTCTCGCCCGGCCTGAATACCAGCGACGAGACCTACGCGACCGCATGGGCGTGGTGCGAGGCGGCCGGGCAGACGCCGGTTCGGACCGCGGACCGGCCGGGCTTCATCCTGAATGCGCTGCTGGTGCCGTTCAACAACGACGTGATCCGGGCGGTCGAGGCGGGCGTCGCGACGCCGGCCGACATCGACAAGGCGATCAAGGTCGGCCTCGGCTACAAGATGGGCCCCTGCGAGCTTCTCGACCTGATCGGGCTCGACACCCAGCTCCGTCTCTGCGAGGCGCTTTTCCCGGTCACGCTCGATCCGCGTGCGGCGGCGCCGCCCCTGCTCCGGCGCATGGTCGCGGCCGGCCACCTGGGCCGCAAGAGCGGTCGCGGCTTTTTCCGGTATGAGGGCAACGCGATGTTCGGAGGCTGAGGCATGCGCTACCGGATCGTGCAGCGGGGCGAGAGCCGGTCGTTTCCGAGCGGTGATCCGTTCCTTGCGGGAGCGAGCGCCGAGGGCGAGGTGGTGCTTTACCTCGGCGCCTCGCAAGCGACGGATGGTTCGAAAAAAGCGATCCTGATCGAGCTTGGCAGCGAGTGCCTGGGTGTCCACACCGGCGAGGGCTACGGCCATGAGGGCTCGAACGTGCTGGGCTTCGCCCGTTATCGGAACGGCGACGACCCGCCGTCGGGGCTGGTCGAGCTGGTGGTGCAGGCGCGGAGCGATCCGGCGGCGATCGAGGCCGCGCGCACGCTCTTCGAGGGGGCCGGCCTCGAGGTCGTCGTTTGCGCGGATCAGGCTGGGCGGATCCTCGATCGGTTGCTGCGGCCGGTCTACAATGCGGCGCTGCGTTTCCTGGACGAGGGCCTGGCGAGCGCCGAGGCCATGGACACCACCTGCCGGCTTGGGCTCGGCTATCCCGACGGTCCGATCGAGCGGGTGATGCGCGGTGGCCTCGCCCATCACCACGACGTCAGCAAGGCGCTGTTCGAGGTGTACGGTGGCCAAGGATTCGCGCCCGCGCGCCGGGCGTTGGTCGCCAAGCAGCGCGCGGAGCGGGGCGGGTGAGCCAGCCGCTCGCCGGGATCACGGTCGTCGACTTCTCGACGCTGCTGCCGGGGCCGCTCGCGGGCCTGGTCCTGGCCGAGGCGGGCGCGTCGGTGATCAAGATCGAGCGCCCGGGCGAGGGTGACGAGATGCGCGGCTACGAGCCGAAGCTCGGCCAGGACAGCGTCAATTTCGCGCTCCTCAACCGCGGCAAGCGTTCGATCGCGCTCGACCTCAAGGACCCGCGCGGGCGTGAGCGCCTGCTACCTCTGATCCGCGAGGCGGACGTGCTGATCGAGCAGTTCCGGCCCGGCGTCATGGCCCGCCTCGGGCTCGGCTATGACGCGCTGCGGTCGGAAAATCCGGGACTGATCTACTGCTCGATCACCGGCTATGGCCAGAGCGGGCCGAAGGCGGGGGTCGCGGCCCACGACCTGAACTACATCGCCGAGACCGGGCTGCTCGGCCTCGCGGCCGGCGAGGGCGGCGCGCCGGTGATCCCGCCTGCGCTGATCGCCGACATCGCGGGCGGCGCCTATCCGGCCGTGATCAACATCCTGCTGGCCCTGCAGCAGCGCGCCGGCACCGGCGAGGGCTGCCACCTCGACATCGCGATGACCGACCAGCTGTTCCCCCTGATGTACTGGGCGCTCGGCAACGGCTTCGCCGCGGGCCGCTGGCCGCTTCCGGGCGGCGAGCTGGTGACCGGCGGCTCGCCCCGCTACCAGATCTACCGGACCGCGGACGACCGTTTCCTGGCCGCGGCGCCGCTCGAGCAGCGGTTCTGGGACCGCTTTTGCCAGTTGATCGGCCTCGAGGAGCGTTTCCGCGACGACCGCCGCCAACCGGCGGCCACGGTCGCGCGCGTGGCCGAGATCGTCCACTCCCAGTCGGCGGCGCACTGGCAGGCGCTGTTCGCAGACGAGGACGTCTGCTGCGCGATCGTGCGGACGCTCCAGGAGGCGGTCTCTGACCCGCATTTCCGGACGCGCGGCCTGTTCGATCATGAGCTGCGCGCGGCCGGGCGCAGCATCCCGGCGGTGCCGGTGCCGGTCGTGCCCGGGTTCCGGAACGCGGCGCCCGCCGGCTATCCGGCGCTCGGCGAGGCCGACCCGGACGACGTCTAGCTAGGGAAAGGCATGCGCGCGATCGTGGTGCGAGAATTCGGGCCGCCCGCGGCGATGACCATCGAGGACTGGCCGACGCCCGCGCCGGGGCCGGGCCAGATCCGGGTCGACGTCCGGGCGATCGACGTCAACTACCCGGACCTCCTGGTGATCGGCGGCCAGTACCAGATCCTGCCGCCGCTGCCGTTCATCCCGGGCAAGGCTGCGGCCGGCGTGGTCTCGGCGGTCGGCGACGCCGTGCGGCATTGCCGGCCTGGCGACCGGGTGCTGGTCCAGGTCGAGCATGGCGCCTATGCCGAGCAGATCCTGGCGGCGGACGAGCACGCCTATGTCCTGCCCGCGGACCTGAGCTTCACCGAGGCCGCGGCCATGGGCCTCGCCTGTCAGACCGCGCATTTCGCGCTGATCGACCGCGGCCGGTTCCGGGTGGGCGAGACGGTGCTGGTGACCGGCGCGGGCGGTGCCGTCGGCCTCGCGGCGATCCAGCTGGTCAAGGCGCTGGGCGGCCGAGCGCTCGCCGGCACCCGCCGGCCGACAGAGGCGGATGCGATCCGGGCGGCCGGTGCCGATGCGATCATCGATCTGGGGGCTGCGAACCTTCGCGACGCGCTCCGCGCGCAAGTCCATGCCGCGACCGACGGGCGGGGTGCCGACATCGTGCTCGATCCGGTCGGCGGCGACGTCTTCGAGGCGAGCCTCCGGGCGCTCGCCTGGCGCGGCCGGATCGTCGTGATCGGCTTCGCCGCCGGCCGGATTCCGGAGGTCCGGGCGAACTATCTGCTGGTCAAGAACATCACGGCCTGCGGCCTGCAATGGAGTGACTATCGCGATCGCGATCCGGCCTGGGTGCGCCGCGTCCAGCACGAGCTGTTCGAGCTCTACCGGGCCGGCAAGCTCCGCCCGCAGATCATGCGCACCTTGCCGATGGCGGAGTTCGCGGCCGCGCTCGGTCTGGTCGCGAGCGGCCAGGCCCGCGGCAAGCTCGTGCTGACCACGGCGCCTGCGGGCTGAGCGGGCGCGCCCTGGTTCCGGGGAGGATGCGCGAGTCCCCGGCGCTCGCCGGCTCAAAGGGTCGGATCGGGGGCCACGCGGATCAGGAGCTTGCCGAAGTTTTCGCCCTCGAGCAGGCCGATGAAGGCGGCAACCGCATTTTCGAGGCCATCTCTGATGTCCTCGCGATAGCGCAGCCGGTCGTCCCGGATCCAGCCGCCGACCTCGGTCAGGAAATCGCCGGGCGCGAAGTCGCGGACGATGAAGCCCCGGATCGTCAGGCGTCTGGTCAGGATCTCGCGGAGCAGCAAGGGCGTCCGGTCGGGTCCCTCCGGCAGCTCGGTCGCGTTGTACCAGGCGATCAGGCCGCAGACCGGCACGCGCGCGAAGCTGTTGAGGAGGGGAAAAACCGCGTCGAACACCCGCCCGCCGACGTTCTCCCAATAGACGTCGATGCCGGCCGGGCAGGCGGCGCGCAGCTGGTCCGGAAAATCGGGCGCGTGGTGATCGAGGCCGGCATCGAAGCCGAGCTCGCCGACCACGAAATCGCACTTCGCCTTCGAGCCGGCGATGCCGATCACCCGGCAGCCCCTGATCTTCGCGATCTGGCCGACCACCGAGCCGACCGCGCCGGAGGCCGCGGCCACGACCAGGGTCTCGCCCGCCTTGGGCTTGCCGATCTCGCGCAGGCCGACGTAGGCGGTCCGGCCCGGCATGCCGAGCACGCCCTGCGCGGTCGAGATCGGGGCGACGCCCGGGTCGATTTTCTCCACCTGGCCGGCGCCGAGCGTCGCAAAACTCTGCCAGCCGCCGCGGCCGGCCACGATGTCGCCTGCCCGGAAACCCTCGAGCGCGAGCGCACGACCTGGCCGACCGTGCCGCCCTCCATGACCTCGCCGACCTCGACCGGTTTGGCGTAGGACGGCCCCTCGTTCATTCGCCCGCGCATGTAGGGGTCGAGCGAGAGATAGATCGTCCGGCAGAGGACCTCGCCGTCGGCGGGCTCGGGCAGAGGGACCTCCTCGAGGCGAAAGTTCTCGGGCGTCGGCCGGCCCTTCGGCCGCGACGCCAGCACGATGCGACGGTTGACGCTCGTTCATCCCCGGCTCCTCCGAATTTCCCACGCGCGTTGTCGCTCGGCAGCCTGACTTGACATTTCCGCGACCCTAGATCGGTATTGAGCTACGTATCTCGGGACACCGATCATGAGCAACTTCCAAAGCAAATCATGCCCTTGTGGCAAGTCGCCGGCGGTCCGCTAGCAAGAGCATGTTCCGGAGAGATGAATTCGTGCGAGGTTGCGATTGATGACGACCCGGCAACAGGCGCGTTCCTGAGCCTTCTCGCCAAGGACATCGAGACGCATCCGGACCGGATCACTCCTTTATCGGCAAGTCGCATTGCCCGGGCGGCCGAACTCACGGCGCAGATCGGGTCACTTGCGACGAGCCTCTCGAAGGCTGGGACGACCCCGTGCTTGGCGCCGGCTGAGCGAGCCGACAATTCAGGGGAATTGCTGCGCGCGCTTGCCCGCTGAGTTGCAGACTGGTCCAGATTCGCGAGGTTGGATCATGCGAAGCATGGGGTCAGGATGACGGTCGGCGCGACCGATTCGGCGGTCTACGGCAATCTGTTCACGACCAGCGCGATGCGGGAGGCGTTCGGGGACCATGCGCGGCTGCAGCGGATGCTCGACGTCGAGGCGGCGCTTGCGAGGGCGGAGGCGAAGCTGGGCCTGATCCCGGCCGAGGCGGCCGCCGAGATCACGGCCAAGGCCGGGGTTAAGCACCTCGATCTCGATGCGATCCGGGCCGGGACCGAGCTCGCGGGTTATCCGATCATTCCGCTGGTCAAGGCGCTCAGCGAGGCCTGCGCTGGCGATGCCGGCCGTTACGTGCACTGGGGGGCGACCACCCAGGACATCGTTGACACCGGGCTCGTGCTCCAGATCCGGGACGGGCTCGGGCTGATCGCCGCCGATCTCGCCGGCGTCGAGGCGGCGCTCGTGGCACTGGCAAAGCGCCATCGTGATGTGCCGATGGCCGGGCGGACCCACCTGCAGCACGCGCTGCCGATCACCTTCGGCTTCAAATGCGCGACCTGGCTTGCTCCACTTCAGCGCCAGCGCGCCCGGCTCACCCGCATCGCCCTGGATGTGGCCGTGGTCCAGTTCGGCGGCGCGGTCGGCACGCTCGCCTCGCTCGGGCAGGACGGCATCACGGTCGTCGAGGCGCTGGCCGCCGAGCTCCGCCTGCGGGCGCCGCCGATCGCCTGGCACGTCGGCCGCGACCGGCTGGCCGAGCTTGCCGGTTTTCTCGGCGTGCTCACCGGCTGCCTCGGCAAGATTGCGACCGACGTCATGCTGCTGATGCAGACCGAGGTCGACGAGGTCCGGGAACCCTACCTGCAAGGCCGAGGCGGCAGCAGCACCATGCCGCAAAAGCGCAACCCGATCGCCTGTGAGTACGTGCTGGCGGCTGCTGCGAACGTCCGCCAGCTGGTGCCGGTGATGCTCGATGCCCAGCTCGCCGACCACGAGCGCGCGACCGGCCCCTGGCACGCCGAGTGGATCGCACTGCCACAGGCGTTCGCGCTGACCGCGGGCGCCTTGCACCACACGCGGGCGATCCTGGAGGGGCTCGAGGTCGATCCGGCGCGCATGCGGCGCAATCTGGATGCCACCTGCGGCATGATCGTGGCCGAGGCGGTGATGATGGCGCTCGCCCCCGCGGTCGGCCGGCAGGCGGCGCATCACCTGGTCGCCGAGGCCTGCCGCCGGGCGGTCGAGCGCGGCGTGCACCTTGGCGAGGTGCTGGCGGCCGATCCCGAGGTGACGGCCCATCTGGCGCCGGAACGCTTGCGAGCGCTGCTCGATCCTGAGAACTATACCGGGCTCGCCGGCGCGTTCGTCGATCGCGTGCTGGCCGACCGCCAATTCGAGGAGTGATCATGCCCGAGATCCAGGCCAACGGCATCACCATCCACTACGATTTGAGCGGGCCGGCGGACGGGCCGGTGGTGCTGCTCAGCAACTCGCTCGGCACCCGGCTCGAGATGTGGGATCCGCAGCTGCCATCGCTCGGCCAGCGTTACCGGATGCTGCGCTACGACAGCCGCGGCCATGGCCGGAGCTCCGTGCCCGCGGGTCCCTACAGCATCGAGATGCTGGCCGCGGACGCGGTCGGCCTGCTCGATGCGCTCGGGATCGGGCGGGTGCATTTCTGCGGCCTGTCCAAGGGCGGCATGGTCGGCCAGATGCTGGGCGCCAGGCACGCCGACCGGTTGAAGAGCCTGACGCTCGCCTCGACCGCCTGCCACATGGCACCCAAGGAGCTCTGGGACCAGCGGATCAAGACCGTGACCGGGCAGGGCATGGCGGCGGTCGCCGACGGCGTGGTCGAGCGCTGGTTCACGGCCGCCTTCCGCGCCGAGCCGACGATCGTGGTCGAGCGCGTCCGCCAGATGGTGCTCGAGACGCCGGCCGCGGGCTATGCCGCCTGCTGCGCCGCGATCCGCGACATGGACCTGCGCGAGGCGATCCGCGGCATCCGCCTGCCGACGCTGGTCATCGTCGGCGCCGAGGACCCGGCGACCCCGCCCGAGAAGGCCGAGGAGATCCATGCCCGCATTCCGGGCTCGCACCTCGAGGTCATCCCGGACGCGGCGCATCTCGTCAACATCGAGCAGGACGTGGCGTTCGACGCCTCGTTGCTCGGATTTCTGGATCGGCAGAAGGGTTGAGGCAAGGGAGGGGACAAGGTGGCGAGCGAGCTGTTCGAGAAGGGCCTGAGCAACCGCAAGGAGGTGTTGGGGGCGGCGCATGTCGAGCGCTCGCTCGCCGGCGCCGACGATTTTTCGCAGCCCTATCAGGAGCTGGTGACGGAGTACTGCTGGGGCGCGGTCTGGGGCCGCCCGGGGCTGCCGCGCAAGACCCGGAGCCTTCTGAACCTCGCGATGCTGACCGCGCTCAACCGCGAGGAGGAGTTCAAGCTGCACTGCCGCGCGGCGTTCCGCAACGGCGTCACCCGGGACGAGATCTGCGAGGTGCTGCTGCAGGCGATGATCTATTGCGGCGTGCCGGCGGCCAACTCGGCCTTCAAACAGGCCCGCGAGGTGTTCGCCCAGATGGAGCGCGAGGGGGCCTCCTAGGGGCACGGCCCTGAGGCCGGTCGCTTCGGGTAAGGTCGATCGCCAAGCGCGAATCGAAGTGGAACGGTTCCTGGGCCACGATTCGGACCTCTGCCATCCGCGGATGGGCCGGATTGAGCAGCGCGTTGAGCTCTTGCGGAACAACCGCCGAGGGCGCGATCAGAGCCAGGGCCACGTGGCGGTCCAACCAGGCGTCCCCTGTCTCCTGATACCAGCTGCGACCGTCGCCTCTGGGCCGATCCGCGTCGGGGGGAATCCCGTCGCGTGCGATCCGCAAGATGCCGGCATCCTCAGGGACGTCGATCTCGACGAGCATCAGGTTTTCGGGCAGCCGGGCCCGTAAGGCGGCACCGAGATGAACGTAAGTTTCGAGCACGCAGGTGGCGACGTTGAGGCTGGCGTAGACGACCCCGCGGCCTCGACCCGAATTCCAGCGCGCGCCGGTGTCCCGATTGCCGGCGCCATCCAATTGCGCGGCGTGCCGACGGGACGCCAATCGCCAGACGATCATGCAGTCGGCCTCCGAGAATGAACCATTCGGACACCGTACCTATTCGTCGCCGCTCTACTGGTTTCAAAACCGCAAGATTCATTGTTTCGAGCCTTCAAGAATTAGAGGGTAACACCTGCACGATGTCCTCCGCCCTCACTTCTGAGAGAGGTGCAAGGGGCGTAAGCGGTGCGGAACAGCTCTGCTCGATCGATACAGCCGGCGAGCCAAGAGGGGTTCGCCAGCATGCCCAATTGCTTTCGGCGCTGCGGTTCGCCGGGATACGTCTTCGCAATGTCGATGCTCAAAGCGATCGCCAGATGCAGAACGGGTTTGCTGGGACTCCAGATCCTGGAAAAGACGTTTGAGACCTCGTGGTCGATCGATACATCCAGATCATCTGTAGATCGTGCGCTACTACGCTTCTCTCGCAGACGAACGATCGACCTGGCGTGATCTTTTACGGCCGCCGTAATGGTCGCGGCCGGCGGCGGCCCGACAGCAGCTTCTGCACCTGGGCCGAGAAGCAGGTGGAGCCTCTCAATATCGGCTTCTTCTCCGAGCCGCCGATCTGCGACCACTAGCTCGCACGGAAATGCAGAACGACGGGCCATGGGAGCATCACTCTCGTTGCCAGCTCGGCCGCAACGATCTCGACTCCACGATCGATCGATTCGATTGTACATTTGTTGATTTGCCATTCGGAGAAATTCCGGAGCGACTTTTCCTCGACCGAACCGTCTCGCCCATGTCTTGCCGAACCAGGATCCTAGAGCATCTAACGTTTGCCACCTCTTTTCGGCAGCGTCATCTTCCGGGTCGGCCAGGAGTGCAAACAACGATGCCACTCCAATGCACCAATCTGGAGCTGTGACGGGTATGTATACTGGCGATTGCATTGGCTCAGCTGTAGTCGCCGTAGTCGATTCGTCGGAGCACCGTCTCGACGGCGCGCGCTGCCCTCGTCGGTGACCAGCAGCTCCGCCGGGCGCGGTTGCCGAGCGCCGGGTTGGCCTCCGACAGCCAGGTCTCGGCGACCTCGGGATCCTCGAAGACCTCGGCTGCGTAGGCCTTGATCCGCAGCAGGCGCGCCACCTGGTCCGCCTCTTCGCGCGAGAGCTTCCGACCCTCGCGCACCTTGCGGGCGAGCGTCGAGGCCGGGATCAGGCGCTGCACCTCGTCGAGACGCAGAAGGCCGCTGCCGATCGCCTCCTTGAGCAACCGCGCGTCGACGCCCTCGAGGATGGCCTCGTGACCGAACCGTCGTCGGTAGTCGTCACGCTCGCCCGCGCCGCGTTGAAGAGCCCGAGCCATGCCGTCTGCTCCTGCCAAATGGTGGGCTAACTCTACCATTTGGTACGGGGCTCTGTCCAGACAAGGCCGAGATTGGCGCCGGGGTGGGGATCGGGTAACCACGGATGCCAACAGGGAGGCCCGCCATGCAAGCCGCCGTGCTCTACGAGCCCAACACGCCGCTTCGGATCGAGACGTTCGAATTGCCCGAGGTCGGGCCGGATCACGTCCGGGTCAAGCTGGTGGCGAGCGGCGTCTGCCATTCGGACTGGCACATCGTCAAGGGCGAGTGGCCGCACATCCCGATCCCCTCGATCCTGGGTCACGAGGGCGCGGGCGTGGTCGAGGAGATCGGCAGCGCGGTCACCGGCATCGCCGTCGGCGACCATGTGGTGCTGTCCTGGAAGCGCAACTGCGGCCTCTGCGAGATGTGCCAGAAGGGTTTTCCGAACCTCTGCGACGAGGTCCCGGACGACCGGACTCTTCCGCACGTTCCCGGTACCGGGCAGAGGATGCGAAAACTGCTCGGGCTCGGCACCTTCAGCACCGCGACCGTGGTCCCGAAGGACGTCGTGATCCCGATCGACAAGGCCGTGCCGCTCGCCCAGGCGGCGCTGATCGGCTGCGGCGTGCTGACCGGGGTCGGCGCCGTGATCAACACCGCCAAGGTCGAGCCCGGCGCCTCGGTTGCGATCTTCGGCTGCGGCGGGGTCGGCCTCAACTGCATCCAGGGTGCCGTGCTCGCCGGTGCGGAGCCGATCATCGCGATCGATCTGCGCGCCAACAAGCTCGAGATGGCGAAAGCCTTCGGCGCCACCCACACCATCGACGCCTCGCGCGAAGACCCGATCGACAGAGTTCGGGAGATAACCGGGGGGCCGGGGGCGCACTACGCCTTCGAGGCGATCGGCCTGACCGGAGAACCGTTCCGCCAGGCAATCGAGTGCACCCGCAAGCGCGGCGTCACCGTGTTCGTCGGCCACGCGCCCCACGATACGCCGGTCGATTTCGACGCCCGCATGCTGATGCCCGAGAAGATGGTGATCGGCTCGATGTACGGGACCGCCCGGCCGCACGTCGACATCCCGCGCCTGATCGCGCTCTACCGCGCGGGCAAGCTGAAGCTCGACGAGCTGGTGACGCAGAGCTTCGCGCTCGATCGGGTCAACGAGGCGTTCCAAGCGCTCGCGTCGGGCCAGGTCGCGCGCAGCGTGCTGACGCTCGCCTGAGGAGACGTCGGGCGATGAAGATCCGAGCGCTCGACGTGCCTGCACGCCGATGCCGGCCATCGCAACTTCGATTTTCTGAAGATCACGACCGAGGACGGGCTGGTCGGCTGGAGCGAGTACAACGAATCCTTCGGCGGCAAGGGCGTCACCGCGGCGATCCAGAACCTGGCGCCGGCGGTGATCGGCAAGGACGCGCGCGCCTTCGAGGCGATCACGGCGCTGCTCTACGCGCTCCGGCGCCAGGCGAGCGGCGGCATGGTCCAGCAGGCGATCGGCGCGATCGAGAACGCGCTGCTCGACGTCAAGGCGAAGGCGCTCGGCATCCCGGTCTACGAGCTGCTGGGCGGCCCGGTGCGCGAGCGCATCCGGCTCTACTGGTCGCATTGCGGCACCTATCGCCTGGCCTGGCCGGGGCCGATGCAGCTGCCGCCGTTGCGGACCCTCGACGACGTCGTCGCCATGGGCAAGGAGGTGGTCGCGAAGGGCTATACCGCGCTCAAGACCAACGTCTTCCTGCTCGACGAGCGGCCGCGGCTGCACGCGCCGGGCTTCGCCCGCGGCGACCATTTCCCGGAGCTGAACGCCGAGCGCAACGTGCTGCGCGCGATTCGCGACCAGCTGGCGGCGTTTCGCGAAGGGGCGGGGCCCGACGTCGACATCCTGGTCGACCTCAACTTCAACTACAAGACCGAGGGCTTCCTCAAGATGGCGCGCGCCATGGAGCCGTTCGACCTGTTCTGGGTCGAGATCGACACCCGCGACGCCAGGGCGCTGCACTACCATCCGACGCGGCACGACGCATCCCGGTCGCGTCCTGCGAGTGCCTGTTCGGCCGGCGCGACTTCCGGCCGTTCTTCGAGCAGCAGGCGGTCGACGTCGCGATCATCGACACGCCCTGGAACGGGGTCGCCGAATCCCTCAAGATCGCCGCGATGGCCGATGCCTACGAGGTCAACGTCGCGCCGCACAACTTCTACGGCCATCTCGCGACCATGATGAACGCCCATTTCTGCGCGCTGGTGCCGAACTTCAGGATCATGGAGATCGATCCCGACCGGGTGCCCTGGTACGACGAGCTGGTGACCGTCAGGCCCCGGATCGAGGACGGTTTTCTGCCACTTGCCCGACGGGCCGGGCTGGGGCACCGAGGTCGACGAGGCGGCGGTCCGCGCCCATCCGCCGCGCAGCCCTTGAGGTCAGGGCGCAGCCGGCGTAGGCAGGGGGAAGCGGAAGGAGCTGCCGAGATGACCAAGCGCGAGACCGACGACGCCGGCTATGCGCCCTACGCGGACGGCGCGCATCCGCCTTACTACTACGAGCGCTACCAGTCCTCGACCCGGCGGGCGCCGAAACGGCCGCTGTTCGCGCCGCCGCGGACGCTCTCCGAGCTGACCGGGCCGGTCTTTTGCCAGGACGAGGTGCTGGCGGACGAGAACGATCTCTCGATCGGGCGCGACGGCCGACCGGTGCTCGGCCAGCTGATGATCGTGACCGGCCGGGTGCTCGACGAGGACGAGCGGCCGGTGCCGGGCACGCTGGTCGAGCTCTGGCAGGCGAACACGTCCGGCAAGTACAACCACCCGGCCGACGAGTTCCAGGCGCCGGTCGATCCCAACTTCACCGGCTGCGGCCGCTGCATCACCGACGCGCAGGGACGCTACAGCTTCAAGACCGTCAAGCCCGGCGCCTATCCGGTCCAGCACACCGGCAACTGGTGGCGGCCGCCACACGTCCATTTTTCGCTGTTCGGGCCGACGTTTCTGACCCG
This sequence comes from uncultured Alphaproteobacteria bacterium, assembly GCA_963757395.1. Taxonomy (GTDB): domain Bacteria; phylum Pseudomonadota; class Alphaproteobacteria; order Geminicoccales; family Geminicoccaceae; genus DATAOG01. Next base: position 200,392 of record CAVWRK010000005.1, on the reverse strand, counting down.
GCTGGTGACCCAGATGTACTTTCCGGGCGATCCCTTGAACGAGATCGACAACATCCTGGCAGGCGTCCACGACCCCGCGGCCCGGGAACGACTGATCGCGGTGCCGGCACCCGAGGTCGGGATCTGGGAGACCGCGCTCGGCTGGCGTTTCGACCTGGTGCTGCGCGGCCGCCACGCGACCCCGATGGTCGACTGACCATGGCGATGCAGGCGAGCGCCTGGCAGACGCTCGGCCCCTTCTTCGATCGCCAGCTGATCCGCGCCGGCAACGACCTGACCAGGCTCCGGCCCGACGCGCCCGAGGCCCTGGGCCAGGTGATCGAGATCGAAGGCCAGGTGCGGCAGGAGGATGCGGCGCCCGTGTCCGGCTGCCTGATCGAGCTCTGGCAGGCCAACGCCGCCGGCCGCTACGCCCATCCGGCGGACCGGAGCGACCGGCCGCTCGATCCGAAGTTCCGGGGCTTCGGTCGGGCGCTGACCGATCCGGATGGCCGCTATCGCTTTCGGACGATCAAGCCCGGCGCGGTGCCGTTCGAGGGCAATCGCTGGCAGGCGCCGCACATCCTGGTTTCCCTGTTTGCCGCCGGCCTGCTGCGCCGGCTGGTGACCCGGCTGTATTTCGAGGACGAGCCCGCCAACGAGACCGATCCGATCCTGGCGACGATCGCGGATCCGCTGGCCCGCGCGACCCTGATCGCTCGCCGGGACCAGGCGGCGCGGTCGCCCCGCTATGTCTTCGACATCGTGCTCCGCGGCGCGGGCGAGACCGTCTTCTTCACCGACTGATCCGGCCCATTGCCGCAGGGGCTGGCGCGGTCGCGGCACTCGGCGTATCTGTCCTGATCGGTTTGCCGCGCTGCAGCAATTCAGAAAGGTGGCGTCCGCCAATGTGTCTGGCGACGAGCAGGAGAACGCCATGAGCCAGCCGCGAGTCCGACCCGCCAACCCCTGCTTCGGCTCCGGCCCGACCGCCAAGCGGCCCGGCTGGTCGCTGGCGGCGCTCGAGGGTGCTTTGGTCGGTCGCTCGCACCGGGCGAAGGCGCCGAAGGCACGGATCGCCGAGCTGCTCGAGCGCTCGCACGCGCTGCTCGGTCTGCCCGCGGACTACCGGATCGGCCTGGTGCCGGGCTCGGATACCGGCGCCTTCGAGATGGCGATGTGGAACCTGCTCGGCGCCCGCGGGGTCGACGTGCTCGCCTTCGAGAGCTTCGGCTATGGCTGGCAGAGCGACATCGAGGGCCAGCTCAGGATCGCCGACCGGCGTATCCTGCGCGCCGACTATGGCGAGCTGCCGGCGCTCGAGCACGACCCGGCGCGCGATCTGGTCTTCACCTGGAATGGCACGACCTCGGGCGTCGTGGTGCCAGATGGCGACTGGATTGCTACCGAGCGCGCCGGCCTGACGCTCTGCGATGCGACCTCGGCGGTGTTCGCGATGGCGCTGCCGTGGCAAAAACTCGATGTCGTGACCTACTCCTGGCAGAAGGTGCTGGGCGGCGAAGCCCAGCACGGCATGCTGATTCTTTCCCCGCGTGCGGTCGAGCGGCTGGAGAGCTGGCGGCCGCCCTGGCCGCTGCCCAAGCTTTTGCGCCTGACCGCCAAGGGCGAGCTGATCGAGGGCATCTTCCGCGGCGAGACCATCAACACGCCCTCCATGCTCGCGCTCGAGGACGCGCTCGACGGGCTCGCCTGGGCCGAGCGGATCGGCGGCCTGGACGCCCTGATCGCGCGCAGCCAAGCCAATCTCGGACTGGTCGCGGCCTGGGTCGCGAAGACGCCATGGGTCGATTTTCTGGCCACGCGGCCCGAGACCCGCTCCTCGACCTCGATCTGCCTCAGGGTCGTCGAGCCTGCGGTGCAGGCCCTGCCGGCGGCGCGCCAGGCCGACTTCGTGAAGAGCCTGGTCGGGCGCCTCGAGCAGGCGGGCGTCGCCTACGACATCGCGGGCTACCGGGACGCGCCGCCCGGCCTTCGCCTCTGGGGCGGGGCGACGGTCGAGGCGAGCGATCTCGAGGCGCTGCTGCCCTGGCTCGACTTCGCGTTCCAAGAGCAGCGCCGGGCGGAGGTCCTCTGACATGCCAAAAGTTCTGATCTCCGATGCGCTGAGCTTGGCGGCGGTCGCGGCGTTCGCGGAGCGCGGCGTCGAAGCCGAGGTCCGCGTCGGCCTCAAGGAGCCCGAGCTGATCGGGATCATCGGCGCCTACGACGGCCTCGCGGTGCGTTCGGCGACCAAGGTCACGCGCGCCGTGCTGGCGGCAGCCGAGCGCCTCAAGGTGGTCGGCCGGGCCGGCATCGGGGTCGACAACGTCGACCTCGCGGCGGCGACCGAGCGCGGCGTGGTGGTCATGAACACGCCGTTCGGCAACTCGGTCACGACGGCCGAGCACACGATCGCGATGATCCTGGCGCTCGCCCGCCAGCTGCCCGCGGCCGACCGCTCGACCCGCGCGGGCAAATGGGAAAAATCCCGCTTCATGGGCATGGAGCTCGCGGGCAAGACGCTGGGCCTGATCGGCTGCGGCAACATCGGCTCGATCGTCGCCGAGCGCGCTCATGGGCTCAAGATGCGGGTCGTCGCCTACGATCCCTATCTGGCGCCGGAGCGCGCTCTCGATCTCGCGGTCGAGAAGGTCGAGCTCGAGGAGCTGCTCGCGCGCGCCGACGTGATCACGCTGCACACGCCGCTCACCGACGGCACCCGCCACATCATCGACGCCGAGGCGCTGGCGGCGGCCCGGCCAGGCGTGCGGATCGTCAACTGCGCCCGCGGCGGGCTGATCGACGAGGTAGCACTCTACGATGCGCTGCGCTCGGGCCACGTCGCCGGCGCCGCGCTCGACGTGTTCGCCGAGGAGCCGGCCCGCTCGTCGCCGCTGTTCGAGCTCGACCAGGTGGTGGTGACGCCCCATCTCGGCGCCGCGACCGCCGAGGCGCAGGAGAAGGTGGCGCTTCAGATCGCCGAGCAGATGGCCGACTATCTGACCACCGGCGCGATCGTCAACGCCCTCAACATCGCGCCCCTGAGCGCCGAGGAAGCGCCGCATCTGCGGCCCTACATGGAGCTCGCCCAGCAGCTCGGCAGCTTCGCCGGCCAGCTGACCGAGACCGGTCTCCTGGGCGCGACCATCACCTACGCCGGCCAGGTCGCCAAGCTCAACACCCACCCGATCACCGCGACGCTCTTGCAGGGGCTGCTGGCGCCGCTGCTGGACAGCGTCAACATGGTCAACGCGCCGTTGGTGGCGCGCCAGCGCGACATCGCCGTGACCACGATCCATCAGGACCAGACCGACGGCTACCAGACCCTGATCCGGCTCGCGGTCGAGACCGAGCGCGGCACGCGCAGCGTCGCCGGCACGCTGTTCCACGAGCGCCGGCCCCGGATCGTCGCGATCCGCGGCATCGAGATCGAGGCCCATCTCGGGCCGCACATGCTGTATGTGCGCAACGTCGACCGGCCGGGCCTGATCGGCGCGCTCGGCATGACGCTCGGCGATGCCGGGGTCAACATCGCGACCTTTCACCTCGGCCGCGAGCAGCCGGGCGGCGATGCGATCGCGCTGATCGAGGTCGACCAGCAGGTGCCCGAACCCGTGCTTGACGCGATCTGCGCCTTGCCGCACGTGGTGCAGTGCAAGCGCCTGCGCTTCTGAGCGGCGCCGGTCTGATCGCAGAATGCTTCACAGCGGCGCATGGTTTGCTACGTTTGGTTGAGCAAGCTCGGGCGGTGAGCCAGGGGAGACCGTCATGGACTACGAGGAGCGATTTCGAACCGCGGTCGCGCGCATCCGGGGCGAGGGGCGCTATCGGGTGTTCTGCGACCTGGAGCGCGAGGCGGGCGCCTTTCCGCGCGCCAGGCGTTATCCGAGGCCGGACGGCGCGCCGGCGCCGGTCACCGTCTGGTGCTCGAACGACTACCTCGGGATGGGCCAGCATCCGGCCGTGCTGGAGGCGGCCTGCGCGGCGGTCCGGCGCATGGGTGCCGGTGCCGGCGGCACCCGCAACATCTCCGGCACGACCCATCTGCACGTGCTGCTGGAGCAGGAGCTCGCCCGGCTGCACGGCACCGAGGCGGCGCTGGTCTTCACCTCGGGCTTCGTCGCCAACGAGGCGGCGCTCTCGACCGTCGGCCGCCTGCTGCCCGGCTGCGTGATCTTCTCGGACGCCGAGAACCACGCCTCGATGATCGCCGGCATCCGCCATTCGGGCTGCGAGAAGCGGATCTTCCGGCACAACGACGCTGACCATCTCGAACAGCTGCTGCGGGCGACGCCGGCCGAGGCGCCGAAGCTGATCGCGTTCGAATCGGTCTACTCGATGGATGGCGACTTCGGGCCGATCGCGGCGATCTGCGATCTCGCCGAGCGCTATGGCGCCCTCACCTATCTGGACGAGGTCCACGCGGTCGGGCTTTACGGGGCCCGCGGCGGCGGGCTCGCCGAGCGGGACGGGGTGATGGCCCGCCTCGACGTGATCCAGGGCACGCTCGCCAAGGCGTTCGGCTGCATGGGCGGCTACATCGCGGCTGCTTCCGACCTGATCGACGCGGTGCGCTCGATCGCGCCCGGCTTCATTTTCACGACTTCGCTCGCACCTGCGGTCACCGGCGCGGCGCTCGCGAGCGTGCGCTACGTCAGCGCCCACGACGAGCTCCGGACGCGCCATCAGGAGCGGGCGGCGACCGTCAAGCGCCGGCTGCGCGCGGCCGGCCTGCCGGTGATGCCGAGCCCGTCGCACATCGTGCCGGTGCTGGTCGGCGAGCCGGTCGCCTGCAAGCGGGCGTCCGACCTTCTGCTCGACGAGTTCGGCATCTACATCCAGCCGATCAACTACCCGACCGTGGCGCGCGGCAGCGAGCGTCTCCGGATCACCCCGACGCCGGCCCACGACGATGCCGCGATCGACCACCTGATCGCCGCACTGACTGAGGTCTGGTCCCGCCTGCACCTCCAGAGAGCAGCTTGACGCCCGCGGTTTGACCTAAGTCAACGACAGGCGATCCAGGCGCCCCGAGACTGGTCCCGTAGTCAGTCTGGGAGGCAGGTCATGGGCCTGCATGCAAGAGCCTGGACGAGCCTGCGTCGTTGGGTCGCCAGCTGGCGACCGGCACAGCAGGCCCAGGCACGCGACGAGCGATCACCGGCCGACCCGGCGGTTCGTGCCCTGGCCGAGGCCGTCCTTGCCCGCGCCGATGCTGCTGCGACCCGGGCCGCTGCCCGGGGCGACGTGTCGCGCATGATGCAACACTTTGGGATCGACCCGGCCGAGGTCCCGCCGCAGTTCTCGGACAGGCTGCGCGACGCCGAGCGCCTCTGCGCACGATGCGCATCGATCGGCCGTTGCCAGCGCTGGTCTTATCGAGAGCCGACCAAGGATGCGCCGCGCCTGTTCTGCCCGAACGCCGAGCTGTTCGACGAGATCGCGGCCAGCCAGGGCACCGGACGCCAGCAGGACGACCCGTCGAACGACTGAGCATCGAACACGGCGGGGCTCAATGCGGGCCGTCGAGCAGCCAGCGCGCCAATGCTGGCATCTTCTGCGCGGGGCTTCGTTGCGTCTTCGAGGATCTGCGTGGCGCGCGCCAGCGAACGTCTCCGGATCACCCGGACGCCTGCCCACGACGATGCCGAGGCAAAGCCCTTTTTTCCGATCATCGACAGGGCCCGGGCTGCCTCGCGGTGCGGGCGCGACGCAAGCGCGCGGGGTGGGCAGGGGCCATGGCCTTTCGGGCGGGGGCGGGCTAACCTTGCGGCCGCCGGGCAGGTCCGAGGCCGGCTCGCGGCCCGACCCCGGCGCGATCGGCCTGGACAAATCGAACGGTCCCTCGCAAGGATCGGTCCGACGGGGAGAAAACGATGACGGCAGGACGCCTTGGGGTTTGGATCGCGGCCGGTCTGGTCGTGCTCGGCAGCGGCGCGGCCCTGGCCGCCGGCGACCCGGCGCAGGGCGAGAAGGTGTTCGCCAAGTGCAAGGTCTGTCATTCGGCCGACCAGCCGAAGAACAAGGTCGGCCCGCATCTGGTCGGGATCATCGGTCGCCCGGCCGCGAGCGTCGAGGGCTTCAGCTACTCCCAGGCGATGAAGGAGTCCGGGATCGTCTGGGACGAGGTCACGCTCGACGAGTATCTCACCGACCCCAAGGCGATGGTGCCGCACACCAAGATGGCGTTCGTCGGCCTGAAGAAGGAAGACGATCGCCAGAACGTCATCGCCTATCTCAAATCCCTCCAATAATAGCACGTCCGGCGCCGGCTGCCGCGATCTTGTGGCATCCGGCGCTGCTCAGGGGCAAAGCCCATGGCAGCCGTCGACCCGAGCTTCCCGCGCACCGAGTACGACCGGCGGATCGCCAAGGCCCGCCAGGCGATGGCGGCTCGGGGCGTCGAGCTCCTGATCGTGACCGACCCCTCCAACATGGCCTGGCTGACCGGCTACGACGGCTGGTCGTTCTACGTCCACCAGTGCGTGCTGCTGGCGCCGGACGGCGAGCCGATCTGGTACGGCCGCGGCCAGGACGCGAACGGCGCCAGGCGCACGGTGTTCATGGCCGACGATCAGATCATCGGCTACCCCGACCACTACGTGCAGTCGACCGAGCGCCATCCGATGGACCATCTGGCCGGCATCCTCGAGAGCCGGGGCTGGGGCGGGCGCCGGATCGGCGTCGAGATGGACAACTACTACTTCAGCGCCGCCTGCCTTGCGGCGCTCGAGCGCCATCTGCCGAATGCGACCTTCGTCGACGCGACCGGGCTCGTCAACTGGCAGCGCGCGGTCAAGTCGGAGATGGAGCTCACCTACATGCGCCGCGCCGCGCGGATCGTCGAGGCGATGCATGCGCGCATCCTCGAGCTGGTCGAGCCGGGCCTGCCCAAGCACGAGCTGGTCGCCGAGATCTTCCGCACCGGCATCCGGGGTGCGGACGGTCATGGCGGCGACTATCCGGCGATCGTGCCGCTGGTACCGTCGGGGATCGATGCCTCGGCCGCGCATCTGACCTGGGACGAGCGGCCGTTCCGGAAGGACGAGGGCACCTTCTTCGAGATCGCCGGCTGCTACCGCCGCTATCACTGCCCGCTGTCGCGCACGATCTACCTGGGCAAGCCGCCGCAGAAGTTTTTGGACGCCGAGCAGGCGGTGATCGAGGGCATTGCGGCCGCGCTCGAGGCTGTCCGGCCCGGTGCCTTGTGCGAGGACGTCGAGGCCGCCTGGCGCAAGGTGATCGCGCGCCACGGGATCGAGAAGGAGAGCCGCTGCGGCTACTCGGTCGGGCTCAGCTACCCGCCCGACTGGGGCGAGCGCACCATGAGCCTCAGGCCCGGCGACAAGACCCCGCTCGAAGCCGGCATGACCTTCCACCTGATCCCGGCGATCTGGCAGGACGACTGGGGGCTCGAGATCACCGAGAGCTTTCTGGTCACCGACCGCGGCGCCGAGCCCTTCTGCGGCTACCCGCGCCAGCTGCTGGTCAAGGCCTGAGCGGGCGCGGACACAAAATCGCTGATCGGTCCGCGCAGCGGTTGAAGTTTCGTCCGAGCTGTTGCTAGTATCGTCTTCGCTCGGTGGCCAATTCCGGCGCCGGGCCGGAGGCGACGATCCTGGCCGATCTGAGCTCGCTCAACCCGGCGCAACGCGCGGCCGTGGTGTTCGACGTGCCGGAGGTCGGGCGGCCTGTGCCCGGCCGGCCGCTCCTGATCATCGCCGGCGCGGGCTCGGGCAAGACCAGCACGCTCGCGCATCGGGTCGCCCATCTGATCCTGAACGGCGCCGATCCCGCGCGGATTCTGCTTTTGACCTTCACCCGCCGCGCGGCCGAGGAGATGACGAGGCGGGTCGAGCGGATCTGCGGCCAGACGCTCGATGGCGGCAAGGGCGGCGGGCGGACGATCGCGTGGTCCGGCACGTTTCACGCGGTCGGCAACCAGCTCCTGCGGCTCTACGCCGAGGCGATCGGCCTCGATCCGCGCTTTACGGTCCTCGACCGGAGCGATGCCGCCGATCTGCTCAACCTGGTCCGGGACGAGCTTCGCCTCAGCGAGCAGGCCCGCCGTTTTCCCAAGAAGGCGACCTGCCTTGCGATCTATTCCTACGCCGTCAACGCCCAGACCGGCCTCGAGCCGGTGTTGAAGAAGGCGTTCCCCTGGTGCCAGGAGTGGCAGGCGGAGCTCAAGCGCCTGTTCGCGGGCTACGTCGCCGCCAAGCAGCAGCAACAGGTGGTCGACTACGACGACCTGCTGCTCTACTGGTCGCGGGCGATGGCGCGTGCCGGCGATCGCGGAGGACATCGGCCGGCGCTTCGACTTCGTGCTGGTCGACGAGTACCAGGACACCAACGCGCTCCAGGCCAAGATCCTGCTCGGGCTCAAGCCGGACGGCCGCGGCCTCACCGTGGTCGGCGACGATGCCCAGTCGATCTACGGCTTTCGCGCCGCGACCGTGCGCAACATCCTGGAGTTTCCGAGCGCCTTCGAGCCGCCGGCCGCGGTCCTCAAGCTCGAGCAGAACTACCGCTCGACCCAGCCGATCCTGGATGCCGCCAACGCGGTCATGGCCGGCGCCAGGGACGGCTTCACCAAGAGCCTGTTCTCGACGCGGCGCTCGGCGCAGAAGCCCTGGCTCGCGATGGTCGCCGACCCGACCGGCGAGGTCGACTACGTGGTCCGATCGGTGCTCGCCAACCGCGAGGCCGGGACCGAGCTGCGCGAGCAGGCGGTCCTGTTTCGCACCTCGCACCACAGCGGCGAGCTCGAGGTCGAGCTCAGGCGGCGCAACATCCCGTTCGTCAAATACGGCGGCCTCAAGTTTCTCGAGCTCGCCCACGTCAAGGATCTGCTGGCGCTGCTGCGCTGGGCCGAGAACCCGCGCGATCGGATCGCGGCTTTCCGGTTTCTGCAACTGATGCCGGGGATCGGCCCGGGCACGGCGCGCAAGGTTCTGACGCATCTCGAGGCCGCGGGGTTCAGGTTCGAGGCCCTCGCGCGCTTCAGCCCGCCGCGTGCGGCTGCCGATCTCTGGCCCGAGCTCACGGCGCTGATGCCGGCGCTGACGGGCCGGGAAATCTGGGCGGGGCAGCTGGAGCTGGCGCGCCGCTTCTATGACCCGCTGCTGGAAGAGCGCTACGATTTTGCCCGCGCGCGGCTTGCCGACCTCGACGAGCTGGTGCGGCTCGCGGCCAGCTACCGCTCGCGTCAGCAGTTCCTGACCGAGCTCACCCTCGATCCACCGGCCGCGGCCGGCGACGAGGCCGGGCCTGCCGCTGCTGGACGAGGACTATCTGATCCTCTCGACCATCCACTCGGCCAAAGGTCGGGAATGGCGGGCGGTCTACGTCCTGCACGTGGTCGACGGCTGCATCCCCTCCGACATGGCGACCGGCTCGGCCGAGGAAGTCGAGGAAGAACGCCGCCTGCTCTACGTCGCGATGACCCGCGCGCGCGATCAGCTGCACCTGATCCAGCCGCGCCGCTTCTACACCACCAGCCAGGCGCGCTTTGGCGACCGCTACGTCACGGCGCCGCGCTCGCGCTTCATCCCGGCAGCGCTGCTCCGCCACTTCGATCTTGGCGCGTCGGGATTGCCGCAGGCGGAGCCGGCCGCGGCAGCGCGCGCGCCCTTGCCGACGGTCGACATCGCGGCCGAGCTGCGCGCCATGTGGGCCTGAGGGCTCAGCTCGGGTCTGGCCCAGAATCCAACCCTCGAGCCTGCGGATGATCGGATCGTCCGGCTCGCCGGACGGACGTCGGCCGAGCACGACGTTGAGCATGCCGAACAGCCCGACCACGGCATCGAAGCGGTCGTCGCCGCTGGCGTCGCTGCCGAAGCCGTCCTCGATCCCGGCGCACCAGGTCCGGGCCGAGGTCGACGCCGGTCTGCTCTGCCCATGCGAGCATGGGCGGTGCGTTGGACCGGCGCACCGTCTGCTTGCGCTTGCCGCCCCGCAGGTTCAGCCCGAGATGGCCGTAGACCTCGGCCGGATAGGTCTCGGCGATGACGAAGCGGTGGCGCGCCAGCAGCTCGTCGAGGTTGCCCTGGAAACGGCCAGAGCGCGAGGTCGAGGCCGGCCCGCAGGGCCGGCGCCAGCAGATCGCGCCAGCCGGTGATCGCAGCCTTGCCGACCTGCTGGCCGCCCTGGGTCCAGAAGATCGCGCAGGCCGCGGCCGCGTCTGGCGAGCGCCGGTCGCAGCGGCGCAGCAGATCGGACCATGAGGCGAGCCCGAGCCCGTCGAGCAGATGCTGCCGACGACGGCCGCCGGGCCGCATCGGATAGAAGGGCCGGCCGCAGGTCGATCTCGTCCTGCCGCTCGGCCACGGCATAGAAGCGATCGTCGAAGCTCCTCAGCGCGGCGCCGGAACTCTCTGATCCCGGCCCGTTCGGCATAGGCCTCGCGGAAGGCCGATCGGGAAATCGAAGCCGAGCAGCACAGGCCCTTCGCCCACCTCGGCCCCGAGGCGCCCCAACAAGCTCTCGAGCGGGCCGACCGGCTGCGGGGCCGAAGCGCGATAGCTGCCGTCCGGTCGCAGCGTCGCGCGGCGCGAGCCAGCGCTTGCCCGGGTGAACGCTCCAGTCGGCGTGGCCGACCAGCGCCGGCAGCGTCAAAACAGGGTGCCGTCGCTCAGCGAGCTGGAGCGGCGGGCCGCCGCCCGGACGAAGCTCGCGGGCGATTCTTCCGGCCAGCGGCCCAGGTGCCGCCCTCCAGCACCTTGGCGAGCGGCAGCTGCTCGGGCGTCAGGCCGAGCTTCGGCTCGGATCCGCTCGGCCAGACGGTCGATCAGGGCGACGGTCAGCGCCCGCCATTCGACCACGACCTCGGAGCTGCCGGCATGCGTCTCGCCGAGCACGGCGGCGTGCTTCGGGCGCAGCACGCCGAGGTCGATCAGCAGGCCGCCGTTCCGGTATTCGGCGAGCGCGGTCAGCTGATCGAGTTCGGTGACCACGATGCCGGCGGCCTCGAGCGGCTCGATCAGAGAGTAGGCGAGCCACTGCGAGAGCTTGTGGAACGGCACCAGGCCCGAGGTCAGGTCTCCGGTCTCGGCCGCCGGATGGCGGCCGACGTCGCCGAGGTTCTTCCCGGCCAGCTCGATCCGCCCGGGCCAGATGTCGCCGAGGCCTTCGAGCACGGCTGCGAGGACGGCCGGTGCCGGCAGGCGTCCGTCCTTGGCCTGGCGGGCGAGATGGTCGAACAGGCCGCCGATCCGCGGCTGATCGGCACCGAAGATCCCGGGCTTGGCGATCAGCGCCTCGCCGACGCGGTTGAGCAGCCGGCACCGCCCGGCGAGCCCGACCAGCGGGTTTTCCGGGCCCACCTGGAAAGCATCGCCGAGCGCGCGCTCGTCAAGCCGGATCAAAGCTTGGGCGTCGGCGCGCAGCGGCTGCTCGGGAGCCGCCGAGAGCGCGCCGGAGCGGAACAGATCCAGGCTCGCAAGCGCCAAGCCTTCCGAGCGGGCATAGGTCTCGCCCGTGGCCGGCTCGCAGGTAACGCCAGGCATCGCCGGCGCCGGCATCGAGCAGCACGCTCGCGACCACCAGATCGAAGCGGGTGCGCGCCAGCTCGTCCGGGGCGAGGCCGGCGCCGAGCGCTGCCGCGCGATCGCGACCGCTTGTGGAAAAATGCCGCCAGCGGCTGTGGTAGGGGATGTCGAGGTCCGGGTAGTTGGTCCGGATGGTGTCGATGACGTAGTCGGCGGTCGGCTCCAGGCGCGCCGCGTCGAGCGCAAAGTGGGAAAGCTCGTTGCGTTCGGCAGCCGCCAGCACGAGGCCGGAGCGCGCGCGGATCGCCGCCGGCGTGCGCAGCCAGGCGATCGCCTCGGCCGGAGTGTCGAAGCCTGTCACTCAGGAGGCCTGGTAGTCGGTCAGCGCCCGGCCCTTGGCGGTCTCGAGATCGGTGGCGCTCGGCGTCTCGAGCGCATAGTAGCCGGCCGCCTTCTTGGCATCCATCTCGACCCTGGCGTCCTCGGGGATCTGGCCCTCCGGGATCGGCACGCGCTCGATCACCTCGATGCCGGAGCGGACCATGGCGTCGTATTTGAGGTTGCTCATCGACACCAGGTGGTGGATGCGGGTGATGCCGAGCCAGTGCAGGACGTCCGGCATCAGCTCCTGGAAGCGCACGTCCTGGACGCCGGCGACGCATTCGGTGCGCTCGAAATAGGCCGCGGCGCGGTCGCCGCCCGGCTGCCGCTTGCGGGCGTTGTAGACCAGGAATTTCGTCACTTCGCCGAGCGCCCGGCCTTCTTTCCGGTTGTAGACGATCAGCCCGGCGCCGCCGGCCTGGGCGGTCGCGATGCAGACCTCGATGCCGTGCACCAGGTACGGCCGGCAGGTGCAGATGTCGGAGCCGAATACGTCCGAGCCGTTGCACTCGTCGTGGACCCGGCAGGCGAGCTCGGTTGCCGGGTCGGCAAGCGTCGCGACGTCGCCGAAGACGTAGCAGGTCAGGCCGCCGATCGGCGGCAGGAACACTTTCAGGTCGGAGCGGGTCACCAGCTCCGGGAACATGCCGCCGGTCTGCTCGAACATGTGCCGGCGCAGGCTGGTCTCGGTGACACCGCAGCGCTCGGCGACGCCCGGCAGATGCCAGACCGGCTCGATCGCGACCTTGGTGCAGTTGACCTCGCCGGTTGCGGTGACGATCCGATCGTCCGGCCGCAGCTGCTCGAAACGGACCGCGTGCTTGAGCTCCGGCACCGTGAGCCGCGCCCGGGTCACCGCGATCGTCGGCCGGATGTCCCAGCCATCCGCGAGCTGGCTCGCGAACGCCTCGCCGACGACGTGGCCGTAGGGGTCGAGCGAGACGATCTTCTTCGGGTCCGCCCATTGCGGATGCGGCCCGATCGCCATCGCCGGTGCCGTGTTGGTGAGGTCCGGCCGATGCAGCGCATCCAGGCTGCCGGCGGCGATCGCGAGCGCCCGGTAGAGCGCGTAGGAACCGGAATGGGCGCCGATCACATTGCGCCGGCTGGCATCGCCGATGGTGCCGATCACGGGTCCCCGCGCGGCCGGGCTCGCCGCCCCCCAGGTGATCTTCGGCGCCTTCGCCCGGCCAGGCCGGGGATGCGAGGTGAGCGTGATATGCCCTGCCGCTGCCGGCCGGTCGGGGCTCGGGTCAGTCATCGCCTGCCATCCAGCGCTGCGTCCGGATCACCGTCAGGGCGAGGCGGACTTTGTCGGCCGCCGGCGGCCGATGGCCATTGGCCGAGGTTTGTGAGATACACTAATCTGGTGATGGTTGAGCGAAACGCCAGAGCCGATCACCAATCCGGGGAGGTGAGCCGATGCGCCTGTTGCGCCATGGACCGAGTGGGGCCGAGAAGCCGGGGCTGCTGGACGCCGAGGGGCGCGTGCGCGACCTCTCGGGGCAGATCGAGGACATCACGCCGGCCGTGCTCGCGGCCGAGAGCCTGGCGCGCCTCGCGCGGCTGAGCCCGGCATCGCTGCCGCCGGTCGAAGGCCGGCCGCGGCTCGGGCCGCCGCTCGCGCTGGTGCCGAACCTGGTCTGCATCGGCCTCAACTACGCCGACCATGCGAAGGAGAGCAACCAGCCGATCCCCGAGCATCCGATCGTGTTCATGAAGCACACCGGCTCGATCATCGGCCCGAACGATCTGGTCAAGATCCCGCGCGGCTCCAAGAAGACCGACTGGGAGGTCGAGCTCGGCGTCGTGATCGGCAAGCGCGCCTCTTATGTGGAGGAAACGGACGCCCTGGATCACGTCGCCGGCTACACGATCGTCAACGACGTCTCCGAGCGCGACTTCCAGTTCACCGGCGGCGGCGGCCAGTGGATCAAGGGCAAGAGCCCCGACACCTTCGCGCCGATGGGCCCCTGGTTCGTGACCAAGGACGAGATCCCGGACCCGCAGAACCTGAACATGTGGCTCGAGGTCGACGGCCATCGCTACCAGAACGGCTCGACCGCGACCATGATCTTCGGCGTCGCCCACCTCGTGAGCCACCTCAGCCGCTATCTGACGCTCTTGCCGGGCGATGTCATCAGCACCGGCACGCCGCCCGGCGTCGGCGCCGGGGTCAAGCCGAGCCCCGTGTTCCTGAAGGCCGGCAACGTCATGCGGGTCGGCATCGAGGGCCTGGGCGAGCAGCGGACCGAAGTCGGCCAGGCCTGAGCCGGCCCCGCGCGCAATGCCGTGAGGCTGCCGGAGCTGCTGACCGCGCGGCTGCGGCTGCGGCCGCGGACGGTGGACGACCTCGAGGCGAACCTCGCGATGGACCTCGATCCGGAGGTCCACCGCTACATCTTCGTCCATGGCGTCCCGGACGCCGCGACCCACCGCGCCGAGCTGCTGCACCGGATCGCGACGCCGCCCGCGCGGGCCAGCCTCCGGGTCGTCGAGTGGCGGCAGCAGCCGGGCTTCCTCGGCTGGTGCGGGGTGTTCCCGCTCGAGGACTCCGGCCTGATCGAGCTCGGCTATCGCTACGCGCGGGCGGCCTGGGGCCAGGGGATCGCGACCGAGGCGGCGAGGGCCGTCCTGGACTACGGCTTCCGGCAGCTCGGGCTCGACCCGATCGTCGCGGTCACCCATCCCGACAACCTCGCCTCGCGCCGGGTGCTCGAGAAGCTCGGCTTCAGCCACGAAGGCCCGGCGCGCTATTATGGCACCGAGGTTGCGTTCCACCGGCTCACCCGCAACCAGCATGTCGCCGCCCCGTGACCGGGTAAGGGATGGCGGCCGGACCTGAGCGCCGTTGACGAACGGTCGTCGGCCATGTGAAATGATTTGCAGGCATGTTGGTCGGGAGAGGGATAATGAAGAAATGGCTTGGCACGCTGGCCGTCGTGGCCGCGGCGGCGCTGGCGCCTCCGGTCGCGCAGGCCGAGACGCCGGCGTCGACGCTGGTGATCGCGATGAACATCGACGACATCATCTCGCTCGATCCGGCCGAGACCTTCGAGCTGGTCGGCGGCGAGGTCAACGCCAACGTCTACGACCGGATCACCGTGCACGAGCCCGGCCAGGAGGAGCTGAGCGGCGGAGTCGCCGAGAGCTGGGACGTCGCCGATGACGGCCACACCATCATCTTGCACCTGCGGCCCGGCCTGACCTTCCATTCGGGCAACGCGATCACCGCCGACGACGTGGTGTTCTCGCTCGCGCGCGTGATCAAGCTCAACAAGACCCCGACCTTCATCCTCAGCCAGCTGGGCTGGACACCGGACAACGTCGACCAGATGGTGACCGCGCAGGACCCGATGACGGTCGAGCTCAAGATCCCGGAGAACCTGGCGCCGACGCTGGTGCTCAACTGCCTGTCGGCGGGCGTCGGCTCGGTGGTCGACAAGCAGGTGGCGCTGGCCCACGAGGCCGCGGGCGATTTCGGCTACGAGTGGCTGAAGACCAACTCGGCGGGCTCCGGGCCGTTCGCGCTCAAGAGCTGGAAGCCCGACGAGAGCGTGATCCTCGAGGCCACCTCGACCTCCCGCTACGGCCCGCCCGGGGTCGAGCGGGTGATCCTGCGCCACGTGCCCGAGCCCGGCGCGCAGCGTCTGCTGATCGAGAAGGGCGACGTCGACATCGCGCGCAACCTGAGCGCCGACCAGATCGCCGGCCTCGAGGGCAATCCGGACGTCGTCATCCAGACCGATCCGAAGGCGCTCTCGATCTATCTGCAGGTCAACATGCGCGACCCGATCCTGTCCAAGCCCAAGGTCCGCGAGGCGCTCCGCTACCTGGTCGACTATCAGGGCATGGTCAATACCTTCCTGCGCGGCCAGTTCCTGGTCCACCAGTCGTTCTGGCCCTCGGGCTTCTACGCCTCGCTGACCGACAACCCGTTCGCGCTGGACGTCGCCAAGGCCAAGACGCTGCTCGCCGAGGCCGGCTACCCGGACGGCTTCGACGTCAAGCTCGATGCCTTCAACAGCTCGCCCTACATCGACATGGCGCAGGCGATCCAGGCGACCATGGGAGCGGCCGGGATCAAGATCTCGATCCTCCAGGCCGAGAAGAAGGCAGTCTACGCCAAGCACCGGGCGCGCCAGCAGCAGATGATCCTGAGCCACTGGAGCCCGGACTACCTCGACCCGAACTCCAACGCCGATGCCTTCGCCTCGAACCCGGACAACCGGGACGAGGCCAAGCTCACCGGCGTGATCGCCTGGCGCGGCGCCTGGGAGACGCCCGAGAACACGGCGCTGGTCGCGGCCGCCCGCCAGGAGCTCGATCCCGAGAAGCGCAAGGAGATGTACCTGACCCTGCAGCGCAACGTGCAGCAGGATTCGCCCTACGTGTTCATGTTCCAGGGCGTCGAGCAGTCGGCGCTGCGTGCCAACGTCAAGAACTTCATCTCGGGCCCGAGCTTCGATCTGGTGTTCTACCGCGAGGTCACCAAGAGCTGAGGGCGGGTGCCGGCCGGCGCCGGGCCGAGGTTGGCAGGGGGCTTGGCTGCGCGCGTAACCGTGTAACCCCGGCCGGAGCTGTCAGGGCGTCCGCAGGTCCGCCATCGCCCAGGCGGGAATGATCGCGCCCGGGTGGGCGATCACCCGGGCGGCGAGCGCGCAGCCGAGCCGGGCGGCGGCCTCGGGCTCGGCCCCGGACAGGCGGGCGGCGAGGTAGCCGGCATTGAAGCTGTCGCCGGCGGCGGTGCTGTCGACCACCTCGGCGACCGGGATCGACGGCACCTCGCCGGTGAACGCCGCCGAGGACAGGAAGCAGCCGGCGGCGCCGCGCTTGACCGCGACCTCGGCGACCCCGAGATGGTGCAGTCGGTCGGCCGACTGGCCGGCGTCGGCGACCTCGAACAGCAGCTGGTCGTCGTCGAGGGTCGGCAGCGCGATGTCGGCCCGGGTCAGCATCTCGTCGAACGTGGCCCGGGCGCTGGCGGCGTCCGGCCAGCCGATCGGCCGGTAGTTGCTGTCGAAGGCGACCCGGCCGCCGCGATCGCGGACCGCATCGGCGATCGCTATCAGCGCCCGGCGCTGGTCGCGGTCCAGGATCGAGAGCGTGACGCCCGAGAGATAGAGCAGGTCGTAGCCCGCGAGCTCGGTCTGCAGGCGCTCCGCCCGGCCGTCCTCGAGCATCGCGCGCGCCGCCGAGGCCCCGCGCCAGTAGGTGAAGCTGCGCTCGCCCCTGGCATCGGTCCGGATCGTGTAGAGGCCGGGCAGCCGTCCCGGGAGGCGGGCGACCAGCTCCGTGCTCACCGCCTCCGCCTGCCACATCGCGAGCATGGCGTCGCTGTAGGGATCGTCGCCGAGGGCGCTGACGTAGTCGACCCGGGCGCCTTGCTCGCGGGTCAGGCGCGCCAGATAGACCGCGAAGTTGAGCGTGTCGCCGCCGAACGCGAGCTGGAGCTCGGTCCGGCTGCGATGGCGCAGCTCGATCATGCATTCGCCGATGCTGGCGACTCGAAGCGCGTCGCTGGTCACTCGTGCCGCCTCCGCCGCCTCCCGACCACGCTCCTCTTATCGGCGCTTCGCGATCGCCGGATCAAGCCCGAGGTTGGGGGGCCGCTCAGCGGCCCCCCGGGAGCCGCGTTCGCGGCCCCTGTCAGGCCGCCTTGCTGAGGGCCTGCGCCAGGGCCTTTTCGACCTCTTCGGCGAGCGCCAGCGACGCGGTCAGGCCCGGGCTCTCGATCCCGAACAGGTTGACCAGGCCCGGCACGCCATGCTCGCGCGGGCCCTGGATCACGAAGTCCGCGGCCGGGCTGCCCTTGGGCCCGAGCTTCGCCCGCATGCCGGCGTAGCCGGGCTCCAGCGCGCCGTCCTTGAGCCCCGGCCAGTAGGTCCGGATCGCGGCGTAGAACACGTCGGCGCGCCTGGGATCGACGTCGTAGTCGATGCCGTCGACCCACTCGACGTCCGGCCCGAAGCGCACCTGGCCGCCGAGATCGAGGGTGACGTGGACCCCGAGCCCGGCCTGCTCCGGCACCGGATAGACCAGGTGGGAAAACGGCCGGGCGCCGGCGAGCGTGAAGTAGTTGCCCTTGCAGTAGTGCGCGCTCGGCAGCAGGTCGCGACGGAGGCCTTCGAAGCGGGCGGCGAGGTCGGGCGCGTGCAGGCCGGCGCTGTTGACCACGATCCGCGCCTTGAGGGTCATCGGCTGGTCGCCGCCGACCTCGAGCTCGATGCCGTCCTCGGCGACCCGGCCGCGCTCGACCGGTGCGCAGAACGCGAGCATGGCGCCCTGGTCCTCGGCGTCGCCCTGGTAGGCGAGCATCAGGCGGTGGCTGTCGATGATCCCGGTCGACGGCGAGAGCAGGGCCGCGATGCAGAACACCTCGGGCTCGAGCTCCCTGACCGCGGCCGGCTCCAGCCATTCGAGATCGGTCACGCCATTGGCCGCGGCCTTGGCGCGGATCTGCTCGAGGGTCGCTTTCTGGGCCGCGGTCGTGGCGACGATCAGCTTGCCGCAGCGCCGGTGCGGGACCCCATGCTCGGCGCAGTAGGGGTAGAGCCTGTGCTTGCCGGCGACGCAGCTCGTGGCCTTGAGCGAGCCGGTCGGGTAGTAGATGCCGGCGTGGATCACCTCGCTGTTGCGCGAGCTGGTCTCGGTGCCGATCATGCTCTGGGCCTCGAGCACGATCACCTCGCGCCCGGCCTGCGCCAGCTGGCGCGCCATGGCGAGGCCCACGACGCCGGCTCCGATCACCACGCAGTCGACCCGTTCCATGCCTTCAGTCCCCTGGTGGCTCTGTCCGGCCTCTACCCAAGCAGGGCGTCGACCTCGGCGTGCGCCACGCCCGCGGCGCTGGCCGCCGCCAGGATGTCGGCCCAGCTGCGCTCGTCGATCTCGACGCCTTCGGCCAGGCGCTGCCGCCGCCGGCGCTGCTCGGGCTCGCCCGGCACCAGGACCTCGGCGACGCCGGCGAGCGGCCGGGCCGACTTGAGATAGGCGATCAGCGCGCCGCCCTCGCGCCAGAGCTGCTCGCGGCCGCCGAGCGCGTCCGGATCGATGATCACCGAGAGCATGTTGTTGACGCTGCCGCCCTGCATCGGATGCTCGGGCAGGATCGTCCGGCCGCCGGTCAAAGCGCCTGCCAGCAGCTCGCACAGGATCGCGAGGCCGGAGCCCTTGTGCTCGCCCATCGCGACCAGGGCTCCTTGCGGCTCCTGGAACATGACCGCGGCGTCCCGGGTCGGCCGGCCCTCGGCATCCTGCAGGCTGCCCTCTGGCGCCGGCACGCCGCGGTTGGTCGCGACCCGCGCCTTGCCGAGCGCGATCTTGCTGGTCGCCATGTCGAGCACCACCATCGCGCCCTCCGGCCCCGGCAGCGCGGCGCAGAAGGGATTGGTGCTGAGCCGCGCCTCGGCACTGCCGAACGGCGCCTGGATCGGCGGGTGATCGATGCCGTTGACGAAGTGGATCGAGGCGAAGCCGCCCTTGGCGCACTGCTCGGCCCAATGGCCGATCCGCCCGAGGTGGAAGCTGTTGCGGATCGCGAGCAGGGCGACCCCCTGGTCGCGGGCGCGCGCCATGCCGAGGGTCATCGCCTCGTGGCCGATCACCTGGCCGTAGCCGCGCTGGCCCTCGACCACCAGCACGGCACCCTGCTCGCGCGCGGGCAGAGCGTGCCGGTTCGGCACCAGGGCACCGTTGTCGAGCGACTGCACGTAGAACGGCAAAAGACCGACGCCGTGGGAATCGTGGCCGGCCAGATTGGCCTCGACCAGCTGGTCGGCGACCAGGCCTGCCTCCCGCTCGGCGCTGCCGCCGGCCGCGCAGACGGCGCGGATCAGGGCGTGCAAGGTGTCGCTCGCGATGGTCGGCATGGCTCTCCGGGTCCGGCAGCTGGCGGGCATCATCTACCGGGCTCGTTGCCAGAAAGCAAAGGTCAGAGCAAGCGCGCTCAGCACCGCGGCGCGCCGCCGACGAGCGCTGATCTCCGTGCAGGGACGGCCAGGGTTCCCTGATCTGGCCGCCGGGTCCTTGCTAGTGGCCGCGCCTGACCGCGGCCAATGGCGGGCGACCCCTCGCCGAACTCGCCACCACCGCCGCCGCGATCAGCTCCTGCAGGCGCCGCTCGGCCAGCGCATGGCTGAGGAAGTCGCGGAACTCCGGGCGCGCCTGGAGCTCCAACCGATTGATCAATCGGTCGCAGATCTCGGCACGCTGGGCCGAGGTGAAGAACGTGTCGAGCACGGCCTGCACGTGTCTCCAGTAGGCTTCGCTGGCACTGTAGGCGCGCAGCGCGTCGGTGCCGCCGATCTGGAGGAGGAGCAGGGAGTAGGCTCGTGAATTGATCGCGCCGAGGTAGCGCTTGCCGGCCTGCTCCAAAACGTCGATGACTCTGTCTCCCATGCGCATTGTCATGGCGGATTCCTCGTCCATTTGCGCTTCCCAAGACACCCGTGTGCCAGAGTGATGATAGGCGCGTCGCGCCTGGTGAATGTGAACCAGTTCACAGAAAGGTCGGATGAGTCCGGCTTTTTGATCGACTGCCGGTTCTGCGCCCGGCGGTGAGCGCGGCCGCACAACGGCCCCATGCCGCCTTCGGATCGCCGAGGGTGCCTGAGAGGTCTTGACAGTCGGTAAAGCGGAGCCGGCCGGGGGCGTGCGAGGCGGTTGCGCGGCTGTCCGACTGGGTTACAGTGCCGCGCGTGATGCGAGAGCCGACGTGGACTGCCGTCCGCGGCGCCCTGCCGGCGGCCGGCTTGGCGTTGCTGCTCGCGGCCTGCGCCGCCGAGGGCAAGCTCGAACCGCGCCATGCGCCATCCGGCCTCGAGACGCCGCTGCCGGAGGCCGACTTCGCCGCCTACATCGACCAGGCCAAGGCGCCGATCGCCGCCGCCAATGCCGCGATCGGCAAGCCGCTGGCGCCGGAGGTGGTCGAGGAGCGGGCGCCGTTCGAGCTGCGGCCGGAGGCCGCCCGCTGCCGGCATGCGCCGCACGGGCGCTACCCGCGCGCGGTGCTGCTGATCCACGGCCTCGGCGACACCCCTTACGAGATGCGCGACCTCGGCGAGCGGTTCGCGGCCGCCTGCTACCTGGTGCGCGCGATCCTCCTGCCCGGCCACGGCACGGTGCCGGGCGATCTGCTCGGGGTCGGCTACCCGGCCTGGGCCGAGGCGACGCGGCGGGGCGTGGCGAGCTTCGCGGGCCAGGCGGAGCGGCTCTATCTGGTCGGCTTCGGCGCCGGCGCCACGCTTGCCCTCGACTATGCGCAAGGGCAGGTGGAGGGCGAGTCGCCGGGCGATGGTCCGGCGCTCGGCGGCCTCGTGCTGCTGGCGCCGGCGCTCGCCAGCCCGGGCGGCCTCGAGGCGCTCGCGCGCAGCTACCTCGGCTATGGCGCGCCCGGGGCCGCCGATGGCTTTGCCGAGCTGCTGCCCGACGACGACCCGGTCCGCTATCGGTCGATCGCGCGCAACGCCGAGGTCCAGCTGAGCGACCTGATCGACCGGCTCGACGAGCGCCAGCGGCTGCTGGCGCTGCCGGTGTTCCTGGCGCTCAGCGCCGACGACGTCACGGTCGACGTGACCGCCGCGCGGCGCTGGTTCTGCCGCCGGCTGATCGGGCCGCGCGTCCTGGTCTGGTACGCCCCGGGCGCCGAGCCGGTCACCGACTGCCGGTTCGTCGAGCCGCGCGCGAGCGACAGCTGGCCGGGCGTCCTCGACCTCGCCGCACCCGGCGCTGCCGATCGCGCCGGACGATCCGCACTACGGCGTCGCCGGCGACTATCTCGACTGCGCCCACTACTACTGGCAGACCGACACCCCGAACTGGCTGATCTGCCAGGACCCGGCCAAGACGCCGGCGAACTCGGAGATCCGTTATGGCGAGATCACCGCCGACAACCTGGCCGCGCACCTGATGCGCCGGCTGACCTTCAATCCGGATTTCGATGCGCTCGCGACCAGGATCCTGGAGTTCCTGGCCGCGCAGCCGTGGTCGAGCCCGCCGCTCCCGAGCCCGAAGCCCGGGGCCTGATCGCCCGTGCCGGCGCCGGGCCTCGATGGTTGGCGCAACCTTTGTCTGCTAGGATCACGGCCTCCGGTCCGACGGCCGGCCGTGGTCAGCGAGGGACAGTCATGAGCACCGAGCGCCCGAACGTCACCGTGGTCGAGCACCCCCTGGTCCAGCACAAGCTGACCCTGATGCGCCGGCGCGAGACCACCACGGTCAAGTTCCGCCAGCTGTCGCGCGAGGTCGCGACACTGCTCGCCTACGAGGTCACCCGCGACCTGCCGCTGACCACGACCCCGATCGACACCCCGCTCGCCGAGATGATCGCGCCGACGCTCGCCGGCAAGAAGCTCTGCATGGTCTCGATCCTGCGCGCCGGCGACGGCCTGCTCCACGGCATGCTCGACCTGGTGCCCTCGGCCCGGGTCGGCCATGTCGGCATCTATCGCGACCCGGAGAGCCTGACCGCGGTCGAGTACTACTTCAAGGTGCCGGAGGACCTGCAGGAGCGCCTGGTGATCGTGGTCGATCCGATGCTCGCGACCGGCAACTCGGCGGTCGCCGCGATCGCGCGGATCAAGGAGGAGGGCGCCCAGCAGATCAAGTTCGTCTGCCTGCTGGCGGCCCCCGAGGGCATCGCCCGGTTCCAGGACGTGCATCCGGACGTGCCGATCTTCACCGCCGCGATCGACCAGAAGCTCAACGACCACGGCTACATCATACCCGGCCTGGGCGATGCCGGCGACCGGCTGTACGGGACGAAGTAGGCGGTTCCGGAATCCACGTCGGCGAGCGCTGGGCAGGCGCGTCCCAGACGGCCGGGCGCGGCTCGGCGTGGGTGATCTCCTGGAACTGCGGGTGGCGACCCAACTCCAAGCGGCGCTTGAGCGGCCCCTCATCGTTGCTCGTCCAGAGCCTCCTCGAGGATTTCCATGACCTCGGTGCGCAGGCCCTCCGGGGTCTCGAAGAACGCGATCCGCCGGGTGCCGAACGCGGCCTCGATCACCTGGGGCTCCATCAGGAATTGGACCCCGGCCTGGCGCAGACGCGCGATCTGGGCGTCGAAATCGTCGACCTCGTAGACGTCGTGCAGGAAGCCAAGCGGCAGCTCACGGCCGAGCAGGTCCTCATAGGGCGCCTTGTCGAACAGGATGACCCGCGTGTCGCCCAGGCGCACGAGCGCGTAGACCGAGCCCAGAACCTCGCCGCGCAGCCGCACCTCGGCGCCGAGCACGTCGACGTAGAACCGGGCCGCGCGCTCGATGTCCGCGACCTTGATCGCGTAGTTCCACAAGCCCTTGACCATGTCGGCGTCAGGCGGCGCGATGCGCCCGGATGCGCTCGGCCGTTTTGCCGAAGTACCGGCTGAGACGGAGTGCTGTGTCGGCGCTGATCCGCCGCCGGCCGTTGACGATCTCGGCGATCCGGTTCGGCAAGATGCCGATCGCCCTGACAAGCCGCTTCTGCGACAGCGCGTACTCCTTCAGAATTCTCGCGCAGCATCTCGCCCGGCGTCACCGGCGCGAACTCGTCATCCGCCATGACTCGCTCCCTCGGTGGTAGGCGACGATGGCGACGTCGTGGGCGTGGCCGTCCCCCAGCGAAAGATCATCCGCCCCTGATCATTGACACGAATCGAATGGATGCCGTCAATGCGGGCATACGGGGAGGGGGCAAGGCATGCGGGAATCGCGGCTGATCTCGCTGGCGTTGGTGGCGCCGGCGCTGGTGATCCTGCTGGCGCTGTTCGTCTATCCGCTTGGCTTCTCGCTGGTGACGGCGTTCGAGGGCGAGGGTGGCGCCTGGACGGTCGCGAATTTCACCAAGGCGCTGGATTTCTACTGGCGGGACCTTGTGTTCACGGTCCTGATCATCGGGCTTTCGACCGGGTTGATCGGGGTTGGCGCGGTCGCGATCGGCGGTTATTTGACCCTCGGCGAGAGCCCGCGCGCGGTCGCGGTGCTGCGCTGGCTCTATCGCTGGCCGCTGTTCATCCCGTTCGTGGTCGCGGGCCAGCTGATGCGCACCTTCCTCGCCAAGAACGGCATGATGAACAACACCCTGGTCGGGCTCGGCCTGTACACGCCGCTCGATGCCCAGAGCTATCTCGACTGGCGCGGCATCGTCGTGACCTTCGTCTGGAAGCAGACGCCGTTCACGGCCCTCCTGGTCGCGGGCGCCATGGCGGCGCTCGACCGGGCGACGATCGAGGCCGCGCGCAACCTCGGCGCCTCTCGCCTGCGCGTCCTGCTCGAGATCGTCCTCCCCCAGGTCCGTCAGACGCTCGTGGTCGGCTTGATCCTGTCGTTCGTGATCATGATGTCGGTGCTCTCGGTGCCGCTGATGATCAACGCCCAGTCGCCGACCATGCTGACCGTCGACATGTCGTTCCGGATCAACGCCTACGGCGATTACGGCGTCGCCAACGCGCTTGGCTTTATTTCCTACCTGATGACCGGCCTGGTCGCCTGGGTCTACCTCCGCCACGCCGTCCGGGAGGAGCGGCCGTGAGGGTGGCAGTGGCGCTCCGCCGGGCGGCGCTCGGGATCGTACTCGGCCTGCTCGCCTTCGCGATCTTCGGGCCGCTGGTCAACATGCTGTTCTGGGCGGTCGCCGAGAAGTGGTATTTTCCCCACAAGCTGCCGTTGGAGTACGGCTTCTCGTTCTGGCAGCGGGTGTTCCGGCCGCAGGGCAACGCGATGGTCTCGCTCGGGACCAGCATCGGGATCGCGCTGTTCACGGTCGCGGCCTGTCTCCTGGTCGCGATCCCTTGCGGCTATGCGCTGGCCCGCCGGGCGCTGCCGCTGCGCGGCCTGATCCTGCTCGCGTTTCTCCTGCCGCAGGCGTTCCCGAGCCTCGCCGTCTACATCAACATCGCCCGGATCTTCTACAGCCTCGGCCTGAATGGCACGATCACCGGCGTCGTCCTGGTCCACACCATGCACGGCCTGGTGTTCGCGGTCTGGATCTCGAGCGCCGCGTTCGCCGCGGTCGATCGCGAGCTCGAGGACGCCGCGCGCAACATGGGCGCCTCGCCGCTGCAGGCGTTCACGAGCGTCACTCTGCCGCTCGCGGCGCCGGGCATCATGGCGAGCGCGATCTTCGTCTTTCTCGAGAGCCTGGACGAGTTCACCGGCACCTATTTCGTCGGCGTCCCCGACGTCACCACGCTGCCGCTCCTCCTGTTCCGGGCGAGCATGGAGGGCAACTACCAGATCGCCTCGATCACCGCGCTGATCCTCCTGGTGCCCTCGGTCGCCTTCATGCTGGTGATCGAGCGCTTCCTCCGCGCCGACGTGCTGGCCAAGGTCGGCAGCTGACGGCGAGCGTCTGACCGTTCTGACCGTGAAGTCGAAAGCGAGAGCAAGCGCGGGGACGCCCGCGGTCCAGGCCCTCGAGCGGGCGGGCGTCGGGTTCAGGTTGCACGCCTACGACTTCGGGGGTCCGCCGGGGAGCATAGCGCTCGAGGCGGCCGGGCGGATGGTGGTCGAGCCCGGGCGCGTGCTGAAGACGCTGATGGCGATGGTCGACGAGCGGAGGCTCGTGGTGAGCCTGGTGCCGGCCGATCGCGAGCTGAACCTGAAGGCGCTGGCGGCCGCCGTGGGCGGCAAGCGCGCCGCGCATGGCGGACCTGCGCACGGGCCGAGCGGGCGAGCGGCTACGTCAAGGGCGGCATCAGCCCGTTCGGCCAGCGCCAGCTCGTGCCCGCGGTGGTCGACGGCTCGGTGCGCGCGCACGGGAGCGTGTTCGTCAACGGCGGCCGCCGTGGCCTCGAGATCGAGCTGTCGCCCGAGGACCTGATCACCGCGCTGGGCGCCACGGTCGCGGCGATCACCCGCTGAGCCTCACTCGCGGTCCCAGGCGGGCGCCATGCCGCCGGGGCTGATGATCCGGCCGCCGGGGCGGGCGAGCCCCGAGATCTCGGCCATCTCGGCGTCCGACAGGGAGAAGTCGAAGATCTCGAAATTGGCCTTGGCGTGGGCTTCGCGGGAGGAGCGCGGGATCGCGCTGACGCCGTCCTGCTGGAGCAGCCAGCGGAGCGTCACCTGGCCGGGGGTCTTGCCGTGCTGCTCGCCGATCCGCTGAAGCACGGGGTCCGAGAAAACCTTGCCCTGGGCGATCGGCGAATAGGCGGTGAGCGCCATGCCCTGAGCGCGCAACTCCGCGAGCACGGCGCGCTGGCTGAGATAGGGGTGATACTCGACCTGGTCGACGAGCAGCGGCGCCTCGCTCGCCGCGACCGATTCGCGGATCAGCGCCGCGGGCGAGTTGCTGATGCCGATGTGCCTGGCGAGGCCGCGGCGCCTGGCGTCGTTCAGGGCCCGGATGGTCTCGGCGAGCGGCACCTTCGGGTTCGGCCAGTGGAGCAGCAGCAGGTCGGGCTCGGTCTTGAGCCGGCGCACGCTCTCCTCGGCCGCGCGTTGCAGCTCGCCGTCCCGGAAGTGGTCGGGCCAGATCTTGGTGGTCAGCCAGATCTCGCCGCGCGGCACGGTAGACGCCGCGATCGCCTGGCCGACCTCGGCCTCGTTGCCGTACATCTGGGCGGTGTCGATGTGCCGGTAGCCGATCTCGAGCGCATAAGTGACCATCCGGCGCGCGACCGCGCCCTCGAGCCGGAAGGTGCCCAAGCCCAACGCCGGAATCCGGACCCCACTTGCTTCCACGAAAAGCATCGAATTCTCCTACGACGTACGCTGGCAGATATCGGGCAAATTGCGGCTGTCGCTAGCGTTCGAGATCCATGAGGATCCGACCAACCACGCGATCCGCACCCATCGCCCTGCGGCGCGCTGTAGTGTACAAATCGTGCATCAGGACCTCAAAGTCGGAAGGCGGCAACAGACCCCCGTGAGGCCGTCGACCCGCTGCCGAAAGCTGCCTGAAGGTCGGTTGCTGAGAAGCTCTCTACCAATTCACCTTCTTCGTTGTAGATTGACATCTGCACCTGATCGCCAGCTTGGCCGTCGATGAGCGTGAGCCCGATCGAGTAAGTCGGAAAAGAGGCTACGAATCCTCGAGAAGGGCTTTTTTCCCATTTGATACCCCCAGAACTCGTCCTCTCATGGATCTTTTGGACAAGCCGTGCCAGACGCTGGTCCATTCAGTGCACTCCTGCCTTGCTCTTCAACCTCAGAAGCACCTCTTGCAGCTCCATGATGTGCCCCGATGCGAGCTGGTTCCAACTCGCAATCGTAGCGGGCGGCTGGTTCTGTTCCAAGCCGTGCTCCACAGTTCCTTCGAGATCGGCGAGAAAGTTGATCACCGCCTGAATCCGGGCTTGCTCGTCATCCGATAGGTCCGGAACCGAGCCCCTGATCGTGACGAGCGACTTCCTCAGCGCGCTGTACCTGTCGGGTAGGATAGACCAAGTCCTGTCCCGATGCAGCCTGCGGATCTCCTCCATGGTCGCGATCGCGGTCGAGACCTCGGCCACCACGTCGAAGAAGCGGATGGCTCTGCGCGCCTGGTTGGCCGCGTCCTCGGCACGAAGGGCAGCAGCCTTGGACGCTCTGACGTTCCAGATCGTCACCGCGAAGCCGATCAGGGCCATCACGACTCCAATGATACTGGCGATATCACCGGCATGGGTGCGATCGAGCCAGGCAATCACAGCGTCCATGCGGCGGCTTTTCCGCTACCATGGCGTCAGAGTCAACGACGGTCCGCAATCAGGCCTCTGCCAGCGCCGCGCAAGCTCGCTCACTCCGACGGTGAAGGGTCGAGTCCTGATCAGAGCCACCGGGGCGCGGCCGTTGCCGTGATCCCTCGCTCTCGTTGCCCGGATCAGATCAGGCGCTGCTTGTCGAAGAACGCCTTGCGCCAGCGGACCACCTCGATGCCCGCGAACAGGCCGGCCTTGGTGAACGGGTCGTTCTGGATGAACGCCTCGGCCTCGGCGCGGTCCTCGGTGTCGACGATGATGATCCCGCCATAGCCGCCCTGGCCATCGTCCGCGACCTGGGCGCCGGCGGCGAGCAGCTTGTCCTGGTTGGCGGTCAGGTAGTCCACATGCACCTGGCGCGTGTCGTTGCGCAGCTGCAGCGAGTTCGGCTTGTCGCGGGTGATGATCGCATAGGGCATCACGGCCTCCCGGTTGGCGAGCCCCCGTTGTAGCCAGAGGGCGCTCCCGCTCAAACAGAATTCGCGACTTCACCGGGAGGCGCCGGCCGGCCGTGATCCGCGCCGGCGCTCGCAGGCCGATCGCGCTTGAAGCCGGGCGCGAAGCCCGCCATAGTCGATCCGCGACGGTGCCCAGGCGGGCTGACAAGGGAAGCCGGTGCGGATCTTCGGATCCCAGGCCGGCGCTGCCCCCGCAACTGTAGGCGGCGAGCCGCGATCCGCGGGTGCCACTGAAGCGCTTGCTTCGGGAAGGCCGATCCCGGCGACGACCCGCGAGCCAGGAGACCTGCCGTCGCCGCACGTGCCTGCGACCGGGCGGGGTGTCCCCTCGAGGTGTGGCAGACGGCGGCTCGCGTCGGGACGGCCGGCTTGGGCCATGGCGCCCGCAACCGCTCGATGCGGGCCCTCGCACCGCCGCCGCGGCACCCTGTCGTCAGCTCGCGAGGAGGACCCCGCTCATGTCATCGCCTGGATCGTCGACTGCTCAGCCCGTCCCGGCGGCCGCCGCCAGCCGGTCGCTCGCGACCGCGATGCCGCCGCTGCTGGCGATCCTGCTCGGGCTGCTGATCGTCGGGATGGCCGGGTTCTCGCACCTCGACGTGATCCACAACGCCGCGCATGACACCCGGCATTCCAATGCCTTTCCCTGTCATTGAGGGGACGGACGATGGCAGCTTTGCGTGCGATCATCTTCTCGTCCGCCCTTGCGGGCCTGATCGTCGGCATGGTGGTGACCCTCGCCCAGCAGCTCGGCACCGTACCTTTGATCCTGCATGCGGAGGTGTACGAGCAGGCGGCCGAGCCGCCGGCCCCGGCCGGCCAGCCGCTTGCGGCGGCGATCGCCGGCGCTCATGAGCACGACCATGGGGCCGCGGCGTGGCAGCCCGCTGCCGGCTTCGAGCGCAACGTCTATACGGCGCTCTTCAACGTGCTCGACTGGATCGGCTTCGGCCTGATGCTGATCGGGCTCCTGGTCCTGCTGGGCCGGCCGGTGACCTGGCGCGAGGGCTTTCTTTGGGGGCTCGGGGGCTTTGCCGTGTGCGTGATCGCGCCGAGCCTGGGACTGCCGCCGGAATTGCCGGGCGTGCCGGCCGCGCCGCTCGAGCCGCGCCAGATCTGGTGGCTCGCGACCGCGCTCGCAACTGCGGTCGGGCTCTGGCTGATCGCGTTCCGGACCACGCCGCTCGCGGCCGTGCTCGCGATCCTCTTGATCGCGGCGCCGCATCTGGTCGGCGCGCCCCAGTTGGCCGCGGTCGAGACCCATGTGCCCGAGATGCTCTCGCACCAGTTCGTGGTCGCGGTCACCCTCACGACGCTCCTGTCGTGGACGCTCCTCGGCGGCCTTGCGGGCTACCTCTATCAGCGGTTCGCCCAACCGGCGTAAGGGCGCGTTTTCGCGCTGCAAAAAAAGCTTGGCCCAGCCCCGCCTTTCTGCGCTAGGCTCGGCGCCGAATCCGAGCGCTCATGCAGAGGCCCGCTGCGGCGATGGTCGAGGTCAAGGACAGGAGCCCGAACGGCGGCCAAAAGGTCGCGGTGGTCAAGAAGTATGCCAACCGCCGCCTCT
Organism: uncultured Alphaproteobacteria bacterium; assembly: GCA_963757395.1. Classification (GTDB taxonomy): domain Bacteria; phylum Pseudomonadota; class Alphaproteobacteria; order Geminicoccales; family Geminicoccaceae; genus DATAOG01. The sequence continues at coordinate 170,857 of CAVWRK010000005.1, read as the reverse complement.
ACAACACCGCCACCAGCAGCTACGTCACCCTCGACGACCTCAGCAAGATGGTCCGGGTCGGCGAGCATTTCGTGGTCTACGACGCCAAGAGCGGCGAGGACCTGACCCGGTCGATCCTGACCCAGATCATCCTCGAGGAGGACAGCAAGGGGCGGAACCTGTTGCCGATCAACTTCCTGCGCCAGCTGATCGGCTTCTACGACGACAGCCTGCGTGCCTTCCTGCCGCGCTATCTCGAGCTCAGCATGGAGAACTTCGCGCGCAACCAGGTCCAGATCCGGCGCTACATCGAGGGCACGCTCGGCCGCTTCTTCCCGATCGGCCCGTTCGAGGACATGGCACGCCAGAACATGGAGCTGCTGCAGCGCGCGGCCACCATGTTCACCCCCGTGCCTGGCGCCGAGGACACCGGCAATTCCGAGTACCCGTTTTCCCCACAGGCGCCGGCCGACGCCGATACATCTAGTCAGATCAAAGATTTGAACGAAAAAATTGATGTCCTGCAGAAACAGATCTCAGAGCTCGCCATCACCCGCCGCGAGCCGCAGGACGGTAGCTAGCCGCCGACCCATACAGGATTTCTGGACGGCCTTGCCGCGGACGATCGCGGTCGCGCCGTCGAGGCCGGCCTGGCCGATCGAACCCATGGCGCCCGAGCCCAGGAGTTGCGACCGGCGGCCGGTGGGCAGAATCCTGTGGCATTGCGGCCACAGCAGATGTCCAGGATGGCTGCTCCCGGCAACTCTGACTTGATTCGATCTCGACCGACGGTTATCCACAACATATGAATAACAATTTACGAATCTTTCTGTAAAATAACGCACAAATCTGGTCGTAAAATGCATCGCTGGATCAACCAGCGAGACCATGGCCTCAGTCATGGGCAGGAGGAGGAAATGCGTGGGCTTGGTCGGCTGGCCAAGTCCCGCCTGCGGCACCCGACGGCGCGACATCGGCAAGCGTGCGCTGGCACGCTCTGCCGGTCGAACGTTGGCGACCTTCGAGGCGCGGGGTGCGCGCAGGAGCCGTGGTGCATGAGCAACAGATTGAGGAGGACGCCTGCCACGACCAGTCGCACGGTCGTGGGGCCGCGCGCCTTGCGACGGAAAAGAATCCTACCAATGATTAGGAACAATAGAGCGAAGAAGAGGAACTACAAGGCTGCCATCAGGGCCGCCACCCGAATGAGCCAAGGGCCGGTCCGCGTTCTCGCTCAAATCTCCAACACAGCGAAAGCTGGGACGGGGATGCCCCGAAAACGTCGAACCGCCTTGAGCCACGAGCCGCCTGCACCCTTGACCGGGGCTGCGGCCCCGGCACGTGCTCTGGCGGAGCGCATCCGCAGCGGCAACGCATCACTGAAATCGGCGCGAGAGCAGCCGCCAGTCGAGGAGCTTCGGACGACCGCGCGGGCGCTCCGATCTCAACCACTGGGCAAGGGCCCACCGTCACGTCCGAGGTTTGCCAAGACCATCGAGGCGGCAAAGCTCATGAATGCCTCAACGTCGCACGGTCAAGAGCTCGTTCCGTGGCATTTGAGCCTGCGCGAGGAGGTCGACGCCAGGAGCCGGCCCAAGCGGTGGATGGCCCGCGTGTTCGGGCGGCGCGGAGCCAGTCGCGAGAGCGAGGTGGCAGCGCCGCGCTTCCCGGCCGAAGTCTTGGGTTCCGGTGCCCGGGCGAGCCGGACGCGTGACTCGGCAACGGTCGCCGCGGTCGAGCCTCTGTCGCGCCGCGCGCCGAACGGTGGGGCTTCAGCCGGTGTCAAACGTTCGCCCGCCGGCGAGCGAGCTGCGCTCGTTGATCGGCCGGATCCGCGGGCTTGTGCAGCTGGCGCGAAAGAGGGAGCCGGTCCGGATGGCGTGGTCCGATTGCAGGGCTTGCGCGCCCGGGACTTGCCTTGGGACCAACTGAGCCACGGGCTGGCGAGCGAGACCGGGCGCGAGGCCGGGAGATGGCGTCACGGATCGGCCTCGGCCGCAAGCTTGCGCCGGGGGTTGGCGGCGGCCGGCGCGCCGGGTCACCACGGCCCGACCACAGATTCCACCGCACGATCGGAAGTAGCTGTCGTCGCACCTCATGCCGTGTCGGTCCGGGAGGTCATCGTCGCGACAACGGCCGCCCCCGAAGCCAAGGCCAAGTTATCCATCGCGGCATCGGGCCGTAAGCTGATTTGCTGGCCGCGCGGAGCACTCGCGGGCGCCAAGGTCGAACCGGAAATCTCTACGTCCCGACAGTCAGCAGCGTCGGCCCGGCCTGAGGCTGCTCGATCGCGAGCTGCTATGCGACTTCTGTTGATCAGCCGCGGGATCTTTGCCGGATTCGCGCTCGGAATCGTCATCAGCGGCAGTGCTCTGATCACGAACTTCGATCTCGGCCAAATCGTTCCTCAGCTGGATGAGCTGCTGCCGGATTCTGGCACCGCACCGGCGCGAGGCTGGACCTCGGATGGCCCCCAGGTCGTCTCGTCCAGCCCGGCCCCGGCAGCGGTGCAAGCTGCGGGCGCTCTGGCCGTCGCAAGGTTCAGCCAGGACGACATGGCGGTCGCCGCCGCCGGGTCCAACGACCGGCGCCGGGCGCCATTGGCGGCCAGTTCCGCAGCGCCCGCAGATTCGGGGCCGGCCGAACCCGCAGGCGGTCTGGTCGGCGAGCGATAGGCTCGACCTCCACCGCCGCCGGTGCGGCCGAGCACGGACGCCCCCCGCAGGTTGGCCGCGCTGGACACGAGGACGGCGAGGCCATGCAAGCGCGGCCGATGGCGAGCACCGAACTCGAGCAAAATGCGTAATCGGGAGATCATGAAAGCGGTCACCGGGTGCTTGCTGTTCGCTAGGAGGGTCACGCCTATGCTTCCTCAACGCTCCAGGTTAGGGCGCCAGCCGTGGGACACCCCATCGCGGCTCTGGGACACACTCGAGTGGCGGCTGGTGTGCTGGTTCCTGCTGCCTGACAGGGCCGGAATTGCGCCGATCGCGATCGGTGGCGTGCTGGTCGTGATCTGTATTTTGTGCGCCCTGACGGCGGCGATCGCGTGACCTGGCGGCGCATCATAGTCCGCTCGCGGGCTTGAACCCTCCAGAACTTCTGATTGACTGGCTCTGCGCCCAAGTGCAAATCTTGGGCTCGGCCCGTGGTAGGATTTATGGCAGCGCATCGAGGCGCCGAACGTTGGCTCGGACGAATTCATGCCGCTCGCCCAAGAGCGCAACGCACATTGACCGGGCGTTCGGCGGGCCCATTCGGGCGAGGCCGCAGCGGCAGACGTTCGAGCGGCTCGGCGTCAGCTATCAGCAAGTGCGCAAGCATGAGATCGGCGCGAACCGGCTCAGCGTGGCGAGGCTCTGTGATCTCTGCCGAGTGCTCGGGCTCGTGTCCGCCGAGCTGCTCACCGATCCCGCGCCGGTCGCGAAACCGCTAGATAGTGTCCAACGCGAGCAGCGGGCGCTGGCGCGGGATATGAGGCACCTGACGCCCCAACACCGGCAGGCGGTGATGCAATTCGCTGGAGCGCTCGGGCGGCAAGCGCCGCCGGAGCTTCCGGGGGAGGCCTGAAGCGTTCGGAGGAAGGCCGCCGCTCGGTGGTGAGGGCAGAGAGCACTTCTTCCCGGACCAGATGGTCTGCCCGCATGAGCAGATGCACGATCGGGTCGCCCAACACCTCGGCCAACGGCGGTTCGACGCCGGCAGGTGGGTATTCACCATACCATGGCTCGGTCAGGTCCGGCTCGGTTGAGACCGATCGCCCCCATGTACGCAAGATCCTGCGTTCGCTTCGGACCCATGCTCGACCATTCACAAATCTCGGTATGTAGGCAAGACTGCAGAACAGCGCGGCAACCGTTGTTCGAATCTGTCCCATGCAACTCTCCCTTGCCCCTTATAATTCTTACGCATCATCTGAGCCTTGCCCAGGACCGCGCGGCAAGATTGCTGTGCAGAAGGCGCAGAAAATTGTGGATAAGCCCGGGGACCAGGACGGGTCATCGTAGTTCCGAGCCTAGTCACGCGTCCTGGAGCCTCTAGCTGAAACTCCCGAGGGCCGAAGCGGCGCGGCAGTCCAGCTGAGCTACCGCGGCACGCTTGACGGCGAGCCGGGTTGACTGGTTTCAGCCACGGCGTCGCGGGGCATGAAGGCGAGGTCGGCGACTTCGGCGCGGGAGGCGCTGTGGGTGTCGTCGGTGTCGGCCTCGACGGCGATCTGGGTCGGGTCCTGCGGCCGCTCGTCGAACGCCTGGCGATAGTCGGCCGCGACGTCGACCTGCTCTGCGAACCATTGGCCGGTCGGGCTGGCGGCGGGGCGGAGGATCTTGATCATGCCGGCGGCGCCGAGATAGGGGCTCTTCACGACCTCGCCCCGCTCGCCACGGCCGCAGAAGACGTAGCGGAGCACGCGACCGGGGGCGTCCTCGCCGGCCCAGGCTTCGACCAGCGGTCGCTTCATGCGCTCGAACCAGGAGGCCTCGCCGGGCCGGTAGGGGAAGCCCACATAGACCGCGAGCGAGCAGTCGTCCTGGTCCTTGGCCGCGAGATCGGTCGCCGGCGCTGGCTGGTCGACCCGCCAGCGCCAGGTCAGGATCGGGCGCTTCTCCAGGTTGATGTCGACCGGCCTGTAGAGGGTCGAGACGCTGTCGTCGGAGACCACCTCGATCACGCCGTCGCGGCCGAGCCTGAAATGGTTTTCCGGTTTGTGCGGGTTGAGCAGCTCGCGCCAGCCCTGGGCCTTCAGCTGCGGGGTCAGGACCGCCCAGGCGATCCCGGGTGCGAGGCTGAGCAGCAGGACGAGCGCGACCCCCGCCCACGGCCGCCAGGCCCGATCTCTTGAAGAGCGTCCAGCCATGGCTCGCCACCTGTACCGACCTTATCATCGAGCCCAATTAACGGCCGGTCGGGCCCAGCGTTCCGGCGCCGAGGGCGAAGGGGACAGATCTCCGTGGCAGGACTGCGCCAACGAAGTGCGCCACCGCCAAATGCAACCGAATTGCCGATCGGTTGCCAGGTCCAACCGGGCCGTCGCGTCACTTCGCCGGCGGGTGCCTCACGGCCGGGCGCCCGATCGTGTCGGATGCAGGCTGAACGTCACAGCCAGCCCCGAGCTGCGTAGTCATCGAGGCTGCGGCGGGCGCCCTCGTCGGGATCCACAGCGGGCCGGTAGGCCAGCAGCCGCCGTGCCCGGGTCAGATCGTAGTTGCGATGATCGATGAAGAACCCGAGGCGCCGGCGATTGAGCGGCGGGGCGATGCCGAGCGGACGGCAGACCCACTCGCAAAGCGGTGCCGCCAACCTGAACGGTCCCAGCGGCAGCCGCCAGCGCGGCGGGGGCACGCCCGCAGCCCGAGCGATCGTGTCGACCCAAGCCCGCAGCGTCAGGGCCCGCGGCCCGCTCATCAGAAAGGTCCGGCCGCGGCCCTCGCTGCCGCCGGCTTTGAGCAGCCCGTCGATCAGATCATCGACATGGACCGGGTGGATCAGCCTGGTGCCGGGGCCGATCATCACGAAGCGTCTGCGGACCACGGCACGAAACAGCTTCAACAGTCGCCGGCAGCCGGCGCCGTAGACGGTGCCGGGACGGACGATCGTGAGACGCCCGGGATTGCTTTGGAACATCGCCCGAGCGACCGCCTCGGCCCGGATCTTGCTCTCGAGATAGCTGTTGGCCGGGTGCTGGGGCGCGTCCTCGGCCAGCGGTCGTCCCGAAGCGTTGCGGTGGATGCCGCCGCTGCTGATCAGCACGAACCGGGGTACGTCGCTCGCGAGCGCCTCCCGGCACAGCCGCTCGGTGCCGCCGACGTTGATGTCCATCAGCTCCGCCCGGCCGAGCTCGAAGCGCTGGGTGGCCGCGACGTGGAACACCCGCTCGACCCCCCGGCAGACGCCCGCGAGCGAAGCGCCGTCACGCAGATCGCCATGGTTGAGCTCGACGCCGTCGGAGCGCAGGCGGGCGAGGTCGGCGCCCCGTCGCACCAGCGCCCTGACCCTCGCCCCGTGTCGGCTCAGGCCCGCCGCCAGATGACCGCCGACGAAGCCCGTGGCGCCGGTGACCAGCTCGCAGGCCGCCCTGGTCATGCCAAGGCGGTCCGCAACCGGTCCCAGGCGGCATAGGTGCGGCGGGCGAGCGGCTCGAGCGCGCGCACCCAGAGCCGCCGCAGCCGGGGGCGGTAGATCCTGACGACCACCGTGCTGGTCGCCCGCGTCGTCCCCCAGCCTTCCTTGAAGCGCACCAATCCCGTCCGCTCGGGGTAGGATTCGCCGAAGTTGAAGAGGCCGATGCCGCGCTCGTGGCACCATGCGATGGCGTGGTGCACGAGGGCGTTGGTCGGGCGGCAGGTCGAGGCGGCAGGATCGGCGGCCGACAGCCAGTATTTGGCCATCCGCTGCGTCACCAGCAGGACCACGAGGCCGACCGGTCGACCGTCGAGCCGCGCGACGAACGCGACGGCGAGCTTCTCTCGCAGCAAGGCCGCGGTGAAGCGCCAGGGCTTGGCGGTCGCGCCGAGGCGACGCATCGTGGCGCGATAGAGGGGATAGGCTTGGCGCACCTCTGCGATGCCGGCGTCCCGGTCGACCGTCACCCCTTGGCGCTCGCTGCGACGGATGGCCTGCCGGACCGACGGTTCGTAGCGCCGTTGGATCTCCGCCAGGGGCAGGTCCAGATCGAGAAGAGGGCAGGCGCGGGTGATCGTCGCGCCCGAAGGCCGGCTCTGGAGGCAGCGGAGGACGACATCCGGGGTCGTCGGCGGCAGCGCGAAGCGCATCTCGAAGGCGCGACAGGCCGCGGCCGCCGCATCGATCACCGCCGAGATCTCCTGCAGCAGATCCTGGTCGTCCAGGTGCCCGGGGACGATCAGAGGTCCGCCGTAGGCATCGAAGGCCGACGAATAGGCGGCGCGAAAGGGTGGGCAGGCCGAGAGATGGATCAGCGGCAGGCCCGCGACCGGAGCGCCGTCACGGTAGAACAGCCGATAGTCCGCACCCAGATAGCCGAAGCAGGATGCGAGCGCCTGCCCGTAGGCGAAGGCGTGTTGCGGCGCGGCCCATGGCACCCGCGCCGCGAGATCGTCCCAGCTGCGCGCGTCGGTGCAGGGCCGCACCGTGCAGCCGGCGCGGTGCCGCGGGTCCAACTCGCAGGCGGGCGCCGGCGGGCGACCGGCGACTGCCGTACCGTCGGCCGGGGGCGGCAGCACGCCGGCGCCGCCGGTCACGCCGGCCAGACATCGTTCGCGACCTCGACGATGCGGGCGAGCTTGCGCCACTGATCGGCCTCGGAGAGCTCGTTGCCGTGCACCGTCGAGGAAAAGCCGCATTGCGGGCTGAGCGCCAGCTGCTCGAGCGGGACGTGGCGGGCGGCGTCCTCGATCCGCCGGATCAGCGCGTCCTTGCTCTCGAGCTCGGGGCGCTTCGAGGTCATGATCCCGAGCACCACGGTTTTTCCGGGTGGCACGAACCGAAGTGGCGAAAAATCGCCCGAGCGGGCGTCGTCGTATTCGAGGAAGAAGCCGTCGAGGGCGAGCTCGTTGAACAGGATCTCGGCGACCGGCTCGTAGCCGCCCGAGGCGACCCAGGCGCTCCGGAAATTGCCGCGGCAGAGGTGAATGCAGACCGCCATGCCCTCGGGCCGGCTCTCGACGGCGGCGTTGATCAGGCGGCAATAGGTGCGCGGCAGCTCGTCCGGATCGTCGCCGCGCGCCCGGGTCGCGTCCCGGATCTTGGGGTCGCAGAGATAGGCGAGGTTGGTGTCGTCGAGCTGCAGATAGCGGCAGCCGCGGGCCGCGAGGTCGGCGATCTCGGCGCGATAGGCGGCGGCCAGGTCGGCGTAGAAGGTCTCGAGGTCGGGATAGAGGGTAGCGTCGATCGCCGCGCGCCCGCCCCGGAAATGCAGCATCGAGGGCGAGGGGATGCAGACCTTGGGCGCGCCTGTCGTGCAGCCCTTCAAGAAATCGAAATCCGCGCCCTGGATCGCTCCCTTGTGGCGAAGCTTGCCGGTGATCCGCATGACCGGCGGCCGGAAGCCGACCTCGGTGCCGTCGTCGCGGCGGAAGCTCGCGCTGAAGCTGCCCTCGCCGACGCTGACCCCGTCCAGTCGCTCGAGAAAATCGACGTGGAAGAAGGTACGCCGGAACTCGCCGTCGGTGACGCCCTTGAGCCCGACCGCCTCCTGTTTATGGACCGCCTCCCGGATGCACTCGTCCTCGACCGCGCGCAGCTCCTCGGCGGCTGGCCTCACCCTCGGCACGCCGGGCGCGTGCCTCGAGCAGCCGCTTCGGCCGCAGCAGGCTGCCGACGTGATCGGCCCGGAATGGCGGCGTGGTCATCGGCTTTGCCTCCCTGCGTGTCCCTGTGCTGCGAGTCTTGGACGTCTGCGCCCGTTGTCAATGGCAACGATCGCCTCCGGGGCAGGCCGGTTCACGGCGGCACGCCAGGTCTGCTAGACTGGGCGGCGTGACCGATGGAGCCGGACCGTGACCGCCGAACCGCGCCCGACCTACGATGTGTTCCTCGACTGCCGCGGCCTCGTCTGCCCGATGCCGCTGGTCAAGACCCGCCAGGCGCTGATGGTGGTCGAGCCCGGCGCCACGATCTGCGTGCTCGCGACCGACCCGGCCTCGGTCGAGGATTTTTCCAGTCTTCTCCGAGGCGACCGGGCACAAGCTTTTGCAGCAGCGAGCAGAGCGGGCAGATCTTCGTCTACGTGCTCGAGAAGGTCTGAGCGCCGGCTGCGACGGCAAGCCGCGCCGCGGACTGCCCTCGCGCTCCGCGACAGGCGGGGCCGAAGCTGGCACTATGCCGGGGTTCTGCTCGAAGGAGGCTTACGGTCATGTTGCCCATCCTGGACACAGCGCTGGTGTTGGAGACACTGGCGTCGCTGCCGGTCGAGGTGCACGAGCCCGGGAGCGTCGTGCTCGCCACCGGCGGGACCACGGGCAAGCTCCTGATCCTGAAGGAGGGCGCGGTCGAGGTCGTGCGCGACGGCGTGCGCCTCGCCGAGGTCAGCGAGCCGGGCGCGGTGTTCGGCGAGCTCGCGCTTTTGCTCGGCCGGCCGCACAGCGCGGACGTCCGGACGCTCGAGCCCGCGACCTTCTATGTCGTCGACGGCCGCAGCTTTCTCGAGGGCGATCCGACCGCGGCGCTCTACGTCGCCGTGGTCCTGGCCGGGCGGCTGGACCTGGTCAACCGCTACCTGATCGAGGCCAGAAGCCAGCTCAAGCCGGCCGAGCGCGGCAGCGTGTTCGATCAGATGATCGACAACATCGCCGAGGCGCTCCGCTTCGGCCCGCCGATGTGAGGCGAAGCCGCGCTGCGGCATGCTGACAGACTCTGGTCGCCGCCAATGCGCCGGCTCGGTCTCCCGAGCCTGGCCGGCCGGGCTACCTCTCAAGGTTTGGCCGAACGGGGTGGCTGGCGGCGCCCGCGATCTCCTGCGCCAGCTCAAGGAGCCGGAGCTCGATGGCATGGAGCCGGCCGAGGGCCTCGACCTCGGGATAGTCGCGCGTGGCGGCGAGCAGGCCCTGCTGCAGGGCGACCTGACGCCTGCCGTCGGCGACGATCACGATCCGGGTCGTGCCCGCGTCCGGATAGGGTGGCCCGAGCGGCACCGCGCCGCCGCTTGCGCTCGCAGTCTCGTGCCGCTGGCGCGCCGCCGCGAGCGTGCTGCTCGAGCGCGGACGCGTCGATGTCGAAGAAACCGTTCCGATCGAGCACGAACGCCAGCAGGTCCTCGAGCCGGCGCGGCGTGATCCGGCCTTCGGCCGGGCGCCCGCCGGCCAGGCGCGGGCCGACGGTCGCCCGGCCGCCGGCACGCACGACCAGATCGGGGGCGTCGTCAGCGGTCTCGCGGACGCCCTCCGAGGACCACCACTCGATGACGATCGCATCGGGATCGGCCGGCAGCTGTCGTGGGTCATGGCAACAGCTTCCTTGGCGGCGACTGGCAAAGCGGCGGCGCATCAGCAGCCAGGTCCCCGCGGAGCCCACCCGGCCCACGGACGGGGTCTAGCCGGGCGCGATCTCGAACCCGGCGGCGGTGAAGGCCCCGCTCAACGCTTGGTGGCCGATCACGGCCATCTCGAGTGGGTTGGCCTTCTTCGGGTCCTGCTCGGCCTCGACCACGACCCAGCCCGCGATAACCGATCTCGGCCAGCACCTTGGCAACCGGGAAAAAATCGATCGAGCCGTCGCCCGGCACCGTGAACACGCCCTCGATCACGCCCTTGAGGAACGACCAGCGCTCGGTCTTGAGGCGGGCGAGCACCTCCGCCCGGATGTCCTTGCAATGCACGTGGTTGATGCGCGTTCCATGGCGGCGGGTGGTGGCGAGCACGTCGCCGGCCGCGAAGGTCAGGTGGCCGACGTCGAGCAGCAGGCCGACCGAGGTGTCGGTGTTGGCCATCAGCAGGTCGATCTCGCGCTCGGTCTCGACCACGGTGCCCATGTGGTGGTGGTAGGTCATCGGGCAGCCTTCGGCCGCCAGCCACTCGGCGAGCGCGGTCAGTTTTTCCCCGTACCGCTTGAACTCCTCGTCCGGCATGATCGGGCGGTCGGCGACCGGGCGGTCGATCTGGTTCTGGACCGTGTCGGTGGTCTCGGCGTAGAGCAGGACCGGCGCGTTCAGCTCCTGGTAGAGGCGGAGCTGCTGCCGCAGTCGGTTCTTCTCGGTCTCGAGCGGGCTGTCGCCGAAGCTCACCCGAGAACCAGCCGGTGATCAGCTTGAGGCCGTGCGCGTCCAGGATCGGCCGGAGCTCCTTGGGCTCGAGCGGGAACTTGGTGCCGTTCTCGACCCCGACGTAGCCGGCCTCATGGGCCTCGGAGAGGCACTGCTCGAGGCTGATGTCGCCGCCGAGCTCCGGCAGATCGTTGTTCGACCAGCCGATCGGCGCGATCCCGAGCCGGATCGGCCCCGCCTTCGCTGTCGTCCCGGGTGCCGCCATGGCTCAGACTCCGATCCGCTGCTTCTGCCAACCCGGCCTCATGCGCGGCGCGCGCCTCCTGGACCGCCTGCCGCCGGCTGACCTCGGGCACGCCCACGTCCCACCAGGCATCGCCCGGCGTCCACTGATGGGCCTGAACGTCGACCACGATCACCGTAGGTCCGATCGGCCGCCTTGGCGCGCGGAAGGCGGCCTCGAGGTCGCCGATCGAATGCACGTGCTCGGCGATCGCACCCATGCTCTCGGCGTGCTTCGCGAAGTCGACCCGGACCTCGCGCTCGATCCGGCAGTCCGCGATCAGGTTGTTGAACGACGGGCTGCCCTTGAAGTTCTGCAGCCGGTTGATCACCGCGAAGCCGCCATTGTCGCAGACCACGACGATCAGCTTGTGGCCGGTGAGCACCGAGGAATAGATGTCGGAGTTCAGCATCAGATACGAGCCGTCGCCGGTGAACACGATGACGTCGCGCGCCGGGATCGGCCATCTTCGCGCCCCAGCCGCCGGCGATCTCGTAGCCCATGCAGGAGAAGCCGAACTCGCAGTCGAAGGTGCCGATGCTCTTGGCCTTCCAGTTCTTGCAGAGCTCGCCCGGCAGGCCGCCGGCCGCGGTCAGCGCGAGATCGGTCGGATCGCGCGGCGCGGTTGATCGCGCCGACCACGTGGGCATAGGAGGGCACCTCGACGTTGGTCGGCCCCGGAATGCTGGTCGACCGTCCGGTTCCAGGCGGCGTATTCCCGGCGTCGCGCGCTCGAGCCAGGCGGCCGGCGCCTTCCAGCCGGCGAGCCCGGCCGAGAGCTCGGTCAGGCCCACCTGGGCGTCGCCGACCACGGCGAGCGCGCGATGCTTGGTGGCATCGAAGCGGGCGGCATTGAGCGCGATCAGCTTGACGTCCGGATTGCCGAACACGGTCCAGGAGCCGGTGGTGAAGTCCTGGAGCCGCGTGCCCACCGCGAGCACCACGTCCGCCTCGGCGGCGAGCGCGTTGGCCGACGCGCTGCCGATCACGCCGAGCGCGCCGGCGTTGTTCGGATGGTCGTGGGGAAGCACCGCGCGCCCGGCGATGGTCTCGACCACCGGCACGCGGTGGGTCGCGGCGAAGGTCGCGAGCTCGTCCGCGGTCGCGAGCGCATAGTGGACGCCGCCGCCCGCCACGATCAGGGGCTTCTCTGCCTTGCGCAGGAGCGCCGCCGCCGCGACCAGCTGCTCGACGTCGGGCCGCGGCCGCGGCACCCGCCAGACCCTGGGCTCGAAGAACACCTCGGGGTAGTCGAACGCTTCCGCCCTGGGTGTCCTGGCAGAGTCCGAGAAACGCCGGGCCGCAGTCGGCCGGGTCGAGCATGACCGCGGTCGCCTGCGGCAGCGATGAGATGATCTGCTCGGGCCGCGTGATCCGGTCCCAGTAGCGGGTCACGGCCTTGAAGGCGTCGTTGACCGTCATGGTCGGATCGCCGAAGTGCTCGACCTGCTGCAGCACCGGGTCGGGCACGCGGTTGGCGAAGGCGTCGCCGGACAGCGAGCAGGATCGGCAGCCGGTTGGAATGCGCGACCCCGGCCGCGGTCACCATGTTGAGCGCGCCAGGCCCGATCGAGCTGGTCGCGACCATGATCTGGCGGCGTCTTTTCGCTTTGGCATAGGCGACGCCGGCGAGCGCCATCGACTGCTCGTTCTGGCCGCGCCAGGTCGGCAGCCGGTCCTGGACCGCCTCGAGCGCCTCGCCCAGACAGGTGACGTTGCCGTGGCCGAAGATCGCGAACACGCCGCCGAACAGCTGCACTTCCTGGCCCTCGATCACGGTGCGCTGGGCACAGAGCCACCGCACCAATGCCTGCGCCATGGTCAGCCGAACCGTCTTCATGGCAACGCCTCCCGAACTGATTCCCCGGGGCGCACCATCCTACCCGCCGCGCCTTTGATCAAGGGCCGACCGCACCGGCTCTTACCGAGCCGCCTTCTCTGAACGGCATCGTGCGGCAGCTGTGGACATGACTGCGTCGTGCATTGTCTTCGGCTGCCGGCGCTCGATCGGGGACCGGAGGCCTGTGCATGGTCGATCTTGTGCTCGTGAGCGGAGCTACTTGTCTGTCGCCCAGGCGCGAAAGGTATCGGCCGTGGGATCGTCGATCGCGAAGAAGCACTCGATCCGAAGCTCCTGGAGCGTGATGTCCTGAGGCGTGCCGAGGGTCGCGATGGTCGTGAACAGGTTCAGCGAAACGTCGCCCTTGCGGAAATGCATGGGGACGACCGGGGTGCTCGTGGGCTCGAAGCCGATGCGATCGAGGATTGCGGCGACCCCGGGATAGGCGCGCAGCCGCTCGAGCAGTCCCGCGGTCTCCGCGGTGCCGTCGGCGAGCGCGTCGGCCTCGACGCTGCGAATGAAGTAGCGGACCACGTCGGACCAGTTGGTGAGGAACGGGCGGAGCAGGTCCGGGCCGACCAGGGCATCGGCGAGATTGACCGGCGTTCCGGGAGGGATCGGCCCGAGCAGGAACTCGACCAGGCGCACCGCGCCGGCGTTGGCCTGGAGCAGGTTCCAGCGGCGGTCGACTGCGACCCCGGGCAACGGCTCCTGCTGGGCGAGCATGTGGTCGAGCGCGCTTTGGACCGCGGCCAGCTCCGGTGCGGCCAGCGCGCTCTCGGGCCACACCGGCGCGAAGCCCGCGGCCAGCAGGAGCGCGTTCTGCTGGCGGAGCGGCACATCCAGCGCGACCGCGAGGCGGAGCACCATCTCGCGGCTCGGCCGCGCGCGGCCGAGCTCGAGGAAGCTCAGATGGCGCTGCGAGATGTTCGCCCGGCCCGCGAGCTCGAGCTGCGAGAATTCCCCGATGGCTGCGCCACCAACGGAGCTTCGCCGCGACCTCGGGCTCCGTGGCCACGACTACCTCCCAGGTAGTTGATCGGACGACCTCAGCCGATCATAGCTCGGCGCGCAACGTCTGCGCCAGGGTTAGCCGACATGAACGAGCAGCTGGGAGTCGTGATCGCGATCCTGTCGAGCGCCCTTGGCGGGACGGCGGCCGCGGTCACCCGTTACCTCGTGGTCAGCGCCGACCCCGTTACGCTGGCGCTGGTCCGATGGGGCATCGGCGTCCTCTGCCTGCTGCCGGTGGCGCTCCTGCTGCACGTCCGTTGGCCCGAGCGGCGCGACTGGCCGGGCGTGATCGCCCTGGGGGTGAGCTTCTTTGGCCTGTTCTTCGTGCTCTACAATCTGGCCGTCGGGTACACGACGGCCGCGCGCGCGAGCCTTGCGCTTTCGACCCTGCCCTTGCAGACCATGGTGGCCGGCGCGCTGCTCGGCATCGAGCCGCTGACCGCCCGCAAGTGCGCGGGCGTGGCGATCGCCATGCTTGGAGTCGGCGCTGCGCTCGCGTCCGGCCTTGCTGATGCGCCGCGGGGCGCCTGGCGCGGCGAGCTGATCATGGCCGGCGCGGTCGCGTGCATGGCGTTCTACAATGTCTGGTCGCGCCCGTTCATCCAGCGGTCGAGCGCGCTCGGCTTTCTCACCGTCGGCATGGCGGCCGGCGCCGGAGCACTGCTGATCGTCGGAATGGCGACGGGCCGGCTGGCGGTCGTGAGCGGCTTCGGGGCCAGGGAATGGGCCGCCGGGCTCTACCTCGGCGTCGCCGGGGGCGCGCTCGCTTTTGTCTTGTGGGTGCTGGCGCTCGCCAGGGCGACGCCGACCCGGGTCGCCACCACGATGACCGTCAATCCGGTCGCGGCGGCGCTGCTCGCGAGCGTGCTGGTCGACGAGCCGATCACGGGAAACCTGATCCTGGGGCTGATCGCGGTGCTCGCCGGCATCTGGATCGCGACCACGGTCGCGCGGCCCCCCGCAGCCGGGCGATAGGACGCGCGCCCGGCCCGGCAAGCCGCCGCGGAGACTCGCCCGGCGGCCGCAATTCAACCGAGGCTCCGCGCGCGCGGCTTTTCGGCCGCCAGACGGACGGCACCATGGCTGGGTGGCGGCTTGTGGCCCGTTCTCGCTCAGCGATCGGCGGCATCGGGCTGTGGTCGGTGGCGGTCTCGCTGCCGGCGAGGCTGGTTCGGGATCGATCGCGGCAGCGGGTCGGCCCCATAGCGCCACCATGGTCGGCTTTGCGCTCGGCGCGTGCATCCTGGCGTTCGGCTAGAACTCGAGGCCGGCTGGAGCCGCTCATTGCCCGCCGATCTCTGCCAGTCCGACTTCGGCGCGCTGGCGATCGTCCGCGTAGTCCGATTTGACGTACCGATCGAGCACGTAGCGATAAAGCACCCGCGCCTGTTCCGGGCAGCCCGCGTCTGCCGCCGCATGGGCGACGTCCAGGGTCAACCCGGCGACGTCGAAGATGGGCCGATTGCCATACACGGCCTCGACAGAAGTGACCACGCTCGGGTCCATCGGGCGGGAGGGGGCCAAGAGGGCGAGGTTGGCGTTGGCGCCCGCCGACGCCTGGGCGAGGTGCGGGGAGCCGCAAGACCGGCGCGGCTCCTCCCGGAACAGCGTCAGTTGCTCGCGCGCGGCGTCCTGCGCCGCGACGAACGCCTGGAGCGCTCGGTCCCGCTCGCGATTGGCCTCGGCGAAGCGGTCGAGCTGCGCGCAGGCGCAGAGCGCCAGCAGGACCAGGGCCGCCGGCACGATGACCTCACGGGCACTCATTCAGGCTCCATCATCGGGCGGCGGGGTGGCGTTGGCGCCGCCCCAAGCTGCCGCGAGCGTTGGCATCTGCTGCCGACAATCCTACCCGGAAGGTCTTTCATCAAGGTGCTCATCGCCAGAAGGGGACTCGATCCGCGCCCGCAGTTCGGCTAAGGCTCCGCCACCAGGGATCGGCCCGAACTCATTGGAACAGGGACCATGCCCGAGCGGCGCCTTCTGGGGTGGCGGCTTCTGGCCTCGCTCGCGCTCAGCACGATCGGCGGCGTGGGCTTGTGGTCGGTCGTGGTGTCGCTGCCGACGATCGAGGCCGAGTTCGGGGTCGACCGCGGCGGCGCGTCCTTGCCCTATACCGCGACCATGGTCGGCTTTGCGCTGGGCGGGGTGCTGATGGGCCGGCTCGCGGACCGGTTCGGGATCATGGTGCCGGTGATGCTCGGCGCGTGCATGCTCGGGATCGGCTATGTCGCGGCCGCGCAGGCGACCAGCCTGTGGCAGTTCATGCTGGCGCAGGCGCTGCTGATCGGCATGCTCGGCAGTTCTGCCACTTTCGGCCCGCTGGTCGCCGACGTTTCGCTCTGGTTCAGGAAGCGGCGCGGGATCGCGGTCGCGGTGGTCGCGAGCGGCAATTATCTCGCCGGCACGATCTGGCCGCCCTTGCTCCAGGCCGCGATCGCGGCGGTCGGCTGGCGCCAGGCGCACATGGCGATCGGCGTTTTCTGTGTCTCGACCATGGTGCCGCTCGCCTTCGCGCTCCGCCGGCGACCGCCGCTCGAGGACGTCAGGGTCGCCGGTCACGCCCGCGTTTTTCCGGGTATGGCGAGCGTCTCGCCATCGATCCTGCAGGCGCTGCTGGTGGTCGCCGGGCTCGGCTGCTGCATCGCCATGTCGATGCCGCAGGTGCACATCGTGGCCTACTGCGGCGACCTCGGCTACGGGCCGGCGCGCGGCGCCGAGATGCTTTCGCTGATGCTCGGCTTCGGCGTCGTCAGCCGGCTGGGCTCGGGCCTGATTGCCGATCGGATCGGCGGCATCGGCACCCTGCTCCTCGGCTCGACGCTGCAATGCCTGGCGCTCTTCTTCTACCTGCCGTTCGACGGCCTGGCCTCGCTCTACGTCGTCTCGGCGCTGTTCGGGCTCGCGCAGGGCGGCATCGTGCCGAGCTATGCGCTGATCGTCCGCGACCACTTCCCGGCGCGCGAGGCCGGCGCCCGGGTCAGCCTGGTCCTGATGGCGACCGTGATCGGCATGGCGGTCGGCGGTTGGATGGCGGGTGCCATCTACGACCTCACCGGCTCCTATCAGGCCGCTTTCCTGAACGGCATCGCCTGGAACCTGCTCAACCTGTCGATCGCCGTCTGGCTGCTGCTGACCCACCCCCACCCGCGGCCGGTGCCCGCTTGACGACCGCCCGACGCCGTGCGCCCTCCATCCGGCAGCGTCTGGCCCGCTTCCTTGCCGGCCGCGCTTGCGACGGCCGAGGACTTGGCCGGGTGACCACCGCGACGCGGCCAGCCGTGTGGACGTCGTGGACGACCCTCCGCGTTGCCCACGACCCCACAGGCCCACAACAACGGTCAAAACTCATGCGCTACCTAGGCTAATGCGGACAAAACAGCGCCCTCGCTATAGAAACCAGCCATAGGTCCGATGGCCGAACGTCGGCTATAAGGCGGGACGATACCCGAAAGCGCGAGCCGAGGCGGCAGGGTCGTGGGGATCACGGAGCAAAATCGCAGGTGGTGGATTCTGGGCGCGATGAGCGGGGTTCTCGGCCTGGTCGTACTCGACGAGACCGTGGTCGGCGTCGCGCTGGCCACGATCCGGTCCGACCTCGACTTGTCACAGGTCGTTTCTCACTGGGCCATCAACGCCTATCTGCTGACGTTCACCTGTTTTGTCGCCGTCGGCGGGCGTCTGGGGGACCGCCTCGGCCACGGCGGCCTTTTTCTGGTGGGCGTGGCCGTTTTCGGTCTCGCCTCTCTGGCAGCGGGCATCGCCCAGGACGGCGCCTGGTTGGTCACGGCGCGCGCGATCCAGGGGATCGGTGCCGCGATCATCTTTCCCGCCTCCTGGGCCATGATGGCCCGCGTCTTTCCCCTGGAGCAGCGCGGCCTGGCTTTTGGCGTCCAGACAACGGTCGGCGGCGTGTTCATGTCGCTGGGCCCCCTGGTCGGCGGCTTCTTCGCCGAGGCGATTTCGTGGCGCTGGATCTTCTGGATCAACCTGCCGGTCGTTGTCGGTATCGCATTGGTGATGCTCGCTGCCTGGTCGCCGTCATTTGAGGAAGAGCGATCGTCGACCTCAAAGGGTCGCGGCTCATTCGATTTTTTCGGCCTGGCGACATTGGTCGTTGGCCTGAGCGCCCTGGTGATCGCCCTCATGCATGGGACCGAGTGGGGCTGGGCCGCGCCGGTCACCCTGGCCTTCTTGGGTGCCGGCATTGTCCTCCTCGGCGTCTTCGCGGTCACGGAGATACGAAGGCCGGAGCCGCTGATCGAGATCGGCCTGCTCCGCATCCCGACCTTCACCGGCGGCAATCTGGTATTCTTCATGTTTCAGTTCAACAAGATCGCCGTCTTCGTGTTCGTCCCGCTCTATCTCCAGCATGTGCTGCACCAGTCGCCGATCGACGCCGGCCTCGCCCTGGTGGTCGCGGTGCTGCCGACTCTCGCGACGTCGCTGCTTGCCGGCAGGCTTACGGATCGATTTGGCTCACGCTGGCCCTCGCTGATCGGTCTTCTGCTCAACGGCTGGGCCGTGGCCCTGGTCGGCTTCGCCACGGCCTATGACAGCTACGCGATGATCGTCGTGCCGCTCGTCGTCTGGGGCGCGACGCTGCCGTTCATCTCGGTTTGCCCCCGGCGCGCGCTGATGGGCGCGGTGCCGAAGGCGCGGCAGGGTGAGGCGAGCGGGGTGAACCTCACGATTCAGATGCTCGGCGGCACCGTCGGCATGGCTCTTTGCGGCACCCTGCTGGTGGCGACCGGGGATTACCGGAGCCTGTTCCTGATGACTGGCGCCCTGATCTTCGTCGTTCTGGTAATCGCCTGGCTGACGATCGAGCGCCCGATCCGACCTCTTGCCGCTCTTGGTTAGCTAGAAGCAGACATCGACAGCTCAAACCTGCGCGTCGCGTCCCGCGGGGATTGTCACGAGGGCTCGGGGGGCGCAATGTGGCGATTGCAGATCCGGCGTCTGGGGGATCCCGGATTGAACATCGCAAGCGTCTTGGCCGCTGAGCTCGGCGAACGGCTGGCCTGCAACTACTCGGAGATCTTCGGCCAGTTGCGCCCGGAGCTCGGCGACCTGCTGCGCACGATGGCGCACGTCGGGATCGAGCGGATCGCCAACAGCGATGCGCTCTACCACGACGCCGATCACACCATCCTCGTGACCATGGTCGGCCAGGCGATCCTCAAAGGCCGCATCCTGGTCGAGCACGTGAGCGCCGACGACTGGCTGCATTTCACGACCGCGACGCTCGTCCACGACATCGGCTATCTCCGGGGCATCTGCGCCGGCGATGGCGACGGCCGCTACGTGATCAACGAGGCCGGTGACACGCTCGCCCTGCCGCGCGGCGCGTCCGATGCCGCGCTCGCGCCCTATCACGTCGATCGCGGCAAGATCTTCGTGCGCCACCGCCTGAAGGACGTGCCGGTGATCGACGAGGAGCGCGTCGCCCACGGCATCGAGCTCACCCGGTTTCCGGTGCCCGACGACGACGACTACCAGGATACCGCGGGCGAGCCCGGCCTGGTCCGCGCCGCCGACCTGATCGGCCAGCTCGGCGATCCGTTCTATCCGAGCAAGCTGACCGCTCTGTTCTACGAGTTCACCGAGACCGGCCTCGCGCAGCGGCGCGGCTACGAGACCCCGGCCGATCTCGCCGAAGACTATCCGCGCTTCTTCTGGGCCTGCGTCGAGCCCTACGTCCAGGACGCGCTCGGCCATCTCGACCGCACCCAGGAGGGCAAGGCCTGGCTCGCCCAGCTCTACAGCCACGTCTTCGTCGAGGAGCACACCCGCAGGCGGCATGGGCCGGAACGGGCGCACAATGCCAGTACCGGAGGGAACGTCCCGGCCGGCACCAGCTGAAGCGCGGCGACCGCATGGTCCCACGGCCCGGGGGATCGTTCGGCATCGTCGGGTTGGGTCGCGACTATCGCTTCCCGGCGATCTGCGCGCGCTGGCGCTCCTCCTGCTCCCGGAGCTCGGGGGTGAACTCCTCGCCGAAGTCCTCCACCTCGAATACCTGACGGATCTCGATCTCGGCCTCGCCGTCCTCGTGCGGGCAGGGGCAGCGCCGCACCCATTCGATCGCCTCCGCCTTCGACTTCATCTGGACCAGCCAGAAGCCGGCGATCAGCTCCCTGGTCTCGGCGAACGGCCCGTCGATCACGGTGCGCTCGCCATTGGAGAACCGGACGCGGGCGCCCTTCGAGCTCGGCTGCAGCCCCTCGGCCGCGAGCAGCACGCCCGCCTTGACCATCTCCTCGTTGAACCTGCCCATGTCGGCGAGCAGCCGCTCGCCCGGCATGACGCCCGCCTCGCTGTCCTGGCTGGCTTTGACGATCATCATGAAGCGCATCGGCATTTCTCCATCTCGGTTTTGGGTTGGGGGCCGCGCCGCCGGGACCGCCAGGACGCTCCTCCCAGCTGTCGCGACTCGAGCGTCGTCGGCATCGCGCAAGGCGGCTCGATGCGGGCTGCCGCTTCCGTGTGCGCTCTGATGATCGAACAGGGTCATGCGACGGAAATTCCATGGCCCATGGAGCTCGAAAATTGAGCAGCCTCGCGGCCCTTGTCGCGTCGAACAAGCCGTCGGCGCAGAGCGTTCCAGCTTGCGCCACGCTCGGGGGTGGTGCAGCCTGAGCCGCGCGAACCGGAGACAACCGGGCGAACCGTACGGGCGTGAAGCCGAAACCGGTGTCGCCGGCAGTGCACGCGCTCGACCAGCATCGAGCTGAGCAGTCCAAACATTCGGGGATCTGAGATGGCAAAGAAGACCGTCGATCGGGGTAACGGCGCGCGCTGGTGTGGCGTCTTTTGCTGCCTCCTCCTGCTGACGCTGTCGATCGGCGACCGGGTCGCTCTTGCGGAACAAGGCGTCTCGTTCGTCGACCAGAACGGCCGCACGGTCACGCTGGCGCGGCCGGCGACCCGCGTCGTCACGATTCCGAAACCCGCGGCCTCGATGTTCGTGGCGGTGGATGGCTCGAGCTCCAAGCTGGTAGGCATGCATCCTCAGTCCAAGACTGCCCTTCTCGAGGGCGTCCTCGGCCGCTTCTTCCCGGAGATGAAGAACATTCCGACCGATATGATCGGGGCCGGCTTCTCACCCAATGTCGAAGAGATGGTGCGCATCAATCCCGACATCATTTTTCAGTGGGGGATGAGCGAGCAGATGTTTCAACCGCTCGAGGCCGCCGGTCTTACGGTGGCCGCGTTGCAGTATGACGGCGCTCGCGACCTGACCGACGGTTGGCTCAAGATGATGGGCGAGACGGTCGGCAAGCGGGACAAGGTCGCCAGGCTGATCGAATGGCGCGAAGGCGTGCGTCACGCGATTGAAGACCGGGTTGCGCAGATCCCGATGGTCGACAGGCCGCGCGTCTTGTACTTTTATAACTATCTTACGCAATATCAGGTGCAGGAGCTGTTCAATATGGTGCTTCTCGGCGCGGTCAATCCGGCTCGTGAAGGCGATTTCGACTGGCGGTCCAAGACGGTGAACGCGGAGCAGATCATCGCCTGGGACCCGGATATCATTCTTCTTAATGGTTTTGAAGAAAAACTGTCGCCTGACGATGTCTATAACGAGCCGGTATTCGCGGATCTCAGTGCGGTACGCCATCATCGGGTGTACAAGTTCCCGCTCGGCGGCTACCGCTGGGACCCAGAGAGCCATGAGAGCCCGCTCGCCTGGATGTGGCTGTCGATGATTCTCTATCCGGACAAGTTCGACTGGCCGCTTCGCTCCGTCCTGGCCGAGAAGTACCAAGAGATCTACGACCATGCGCCGAGCGAGGACGAAATCGACGGGATCTTGCGGATCCGGGTCAACGGCTCGGCGGCCAACTATGAGCGATTCGAGCGGTAGCCCCCTTCGTGTGGCTTCCCTCGATACGTCAAGGCCGCGGCTGATCGCGCCTGGGCCGCCCTGGGCATCCGGGACCGGCTGCGTGGCAGCCCCTCGCGCAACCATGCCTGAGATCAAGGAGACGATCAGCTCGCTCTACCGGCTGACGCGCTATCCAGTCGATGATCGCTGCGACATCTTTACCCACTACCCCGCCTTAAAGCTCGGCGCGCACGACAGCGCGGTCCACTATGCACGCAAGCTGATGCCCTTGGTCGAGGCGCTTGTCGCGTCCAATCCGCATGGTACGGATTGGGCACTGACCGCACCGCCGTACCACGCCATCCCGGCTGCCGCCAATCTGTTGAGTCAAGAGATTTTCCGACTTTGGAATGATCGCTTGGCGTCAACAGTGCAACTATCTTTGATAGTACTCAAGGAACGAAGTCGACCTGCTCACGCTGACTACGCCCGGCTCACCTGGAGGGAACGGGCGGCGGCGCGTGAACGTGACGCCGGTGCCATGATCTATCACGATGGCTTGGCGGGGCGCCCTGTTATTTTTGTCAACGACATCAATGTGACGGGATCGCAGCAACGGGTGATGCGGCGTTATCTGGCGGCCGCCGGTGCAGCCGTGATCCACTGGTTGTACATAATCGATGTTGAAAGATCCCTCGGTCAACGAGCGCCTCGCATCGAATATGAGATCAATAATTTGCAGTACGGCTCGTTCGATGAATTCGCGGATGTGCTGACCGCTGGAAACATTGAATTTACTTCAAAATGTATTGCAAGAACATTGTCGTACGATCTTACCCAGCTGGACCGGTTGTTCGGCATGCTATCGGCGGAGGCTCGATCGAGGATGCTGCAGCTGATTGTCCGGGAGGGACGTTACAATACTGACGATTTCAGGCAAAAGGTCGACCTGTTGACGGCGTTGTGTGCGCTCGACCGCGATATCGCCGCGCCGCCGGAATCTCCCGCATGAGGGCGGCGGCCTCGTGGAAGGAGGTGTGTCGGGGCGACGCGAAGGCCCTTGCCTGGGATCGGCGCCGGGCGCAGATAGTCGCTGGCTGATCAACCTCAAAGAACGGTGCACGCCCATGTCGCTTTCGATGTACCAGGCCTCGGTGCCGGCCTTCCTGCAGATGCTGGGCGGCCTCGCCGGCGTTCTGACCAAGGCCGAGGCCCATGCCGCCGAGCGCAAGATCGATCCCGCGGTGCTGCTCAACTATCGGCTGGCGCCCGACATGTTCCCGCTGATCCGCCAGATCCGGATCGCGGCCGATTTCGCCAAGAGCTGTCCGGCCCGGCTCGCCGGCGTCGAGATCCCGAGCTATGCCGACACCGAGACCAGCTTTGCCGAGCTCAACGCGCGGATCGCGAGGACCGTCGCGTTCGTGCAGGGCCTGCAGCCGGAGGCGATCGACGGCTCGGAGGAGCGCGAGATCACGATCACGGTCGGCAGCCAGCCGATGACCTTCAAGGGCCAGCAGTATCTCGTCAACTTTGTGCTGCCGAACTTTTATTTCCACACCACGACCGCCTACGCGATCCTCCGCCACTGCGGGGTGCCGCTCGGCAAGCGCGACTACATGGGCACGATTTGAGGCAAGCCGGGGTCGCAGGCTTCGCGGTGCAGGGCTACGGATAGGGCACCACGAGGTCGGCGAGCATCGGGAAGTGGCGGGCGTTGCGGGTCACGAGGCGGGCGCCATGGACCTGCGCGGTGCGCGGCGATCAAGGCGTCGACCAAGCCCGTGCCGTGGCTGCCGCGATAGGCGCGCCAGTAGAGGCCGCCCAGTCGGGCAACGTCGAAGGTGAGGGGCAGAACGGTGATGTCCTGGAGCCAGCTTTCGAGCCAATCCCGCTCACGGTCTTCGCGCACGCCGCCGAACAACTCGGCCACCGTCATCACCGAGACCAGCGGATCCGTCACGGCATCGGTGAATAAGTCGCGAGCCGCGGTTCGCCTCGCGAATAATCGATCAGAACGCAGCTATCGATCAGGACTTTACCCATCCTCATTTCTCGGCGAGCCGCTCATCTGTAGCGAGATGCAGGCAAGCGCTCAGGCCGCAGGCTCGACCTGGACGCCGTACTCCAGGCCGGCGTCTTCCAGCCAGCTCCAGAGATAGGGGGCAAAAGAGCGGGCGACGTAGAGGTCGAAGGTCGGGCCGGCCTCCGGGTCGTCCGCGCGCAGGTGGAGCAGGATGCTCGCCTTGGCGAGCAGGCTCTGGGCGCACTGGCCGGGCTTGAAGCTGCGCGGATGGAGGTCGAGCGGGCAGCCCTTGGCGAGCAGGTCGCGGGCGCTCGGGCCGGCGAGCGAGAGCGCGATGCGGCCGTCGGTCACCTCGGTGAGCGCCGTGTGGCTGCCGGCGAGCGCCTGGCGGAGCGTGTTGATGAAGAAGGCGACATCGTCCGCCGGGCAGGTCAGGAGCCATTGGTCGGGACCCTGCCAGAGGGCGGTGATCGAACCTTTCGTTGCCGAGGTGTTGGGCTCGGTCGGCAGCAGCAGGTCGAGGACGCGGCCGATGCCGGTCATGAAGGTCCGGTCGGAGGGATCGCCGCGCAGGTCGATCTTGCCGAGGCCGGTGCGCTCGGCAAGGCGGACGCCGCGCGGCCGCAGCCGATCCGACGCCAGGGCGGGCTGGCGGAGAAGCCGATCAGCCATTGAGCCTGGCTCCTTCCTTGTCGAAAAAGACCGGCTCGGTGACGGTTACGCTCAGCGTTCGCTCGAGGAGCGGAACGTAGAGCTTCTGGCCGAGGCGCGAGCGGCCGTCGGCAACCAGGGCAAGCGCGAAGGCGCGGCCGAGGTTGGGACTGAAATAGGCCGAGGTGACGTGGCCGAGCACGGTCATCGGGGCCCTCTCGGCGGGTTCGGCCACAAGCTGGGCGCCCTCGTCCAGGAGCGCCTGCGGGTCGTCCGGGAGCAGGCCCACCAGCTGCTTGCGGCCGTCCTTGCCGAGGTCGGCGCGGGCGAGCGAGCGTTGGCCGATGAAATCCGGCTTCTGCTTGCCGATGATCCAGGCCATGCCGAGATCCTCGGGCGTCACCGTGCCGTCGGTCTCTTGCCCTGCGATGATGTAGCCCTTCTCGGCGCGCAGCACGTGCATCGCCTCGGTGCCATAGGGGGTGATGCCGTACTTCGCGCCGGCCGCGATGCAGGCCTGCCAGAGGGCGAGGCCGTAGCTCGCCGGGATCTGGATCTCGTAGCCGGGCTCGCCGGTGAAGCTGATCCGGAAGACGCGCGCCGGCACGCCGAAGACATCCGCCTCGCGGACGCTCATGTGAGGGAAGGTCTCGGGGTCGAGGTCGAGGTCGGGGACGAGCTCGGCCATGAGCTTCCGGGAGTTGGGGCCCGAGATGCCGACCGTCGCCCACTGCTCGGTGACCGAGGTGCAGAAGACCCGAAGCTCCGGCCATTCGGTCTGCAGCCACTCCTCGAGCCAGGCGAGCACGCGCGCGGCACCGCCGGTCGTGGTGCTCATCAGATAGTGCTGCTCGCCGAGGCGCGAGGTGACGCCGTCGTCGAACACCATGCCGTCCTCGCCCAGCATCAGGCCGTAACGGCAGCGGCCGATCCCGAGCTTGCTCCAGGCGTTGGTGTAGATACGGTTGAGCAGCTCGGCCACATCGGGGCCCTGGAGGTCGATCTTGCCGAGCGTCGAGGCATCGAGGATGCCGATCGAGGTGCGGGCGGCCTTCACCTCGCGCGCGACCGCCGCGGCCATGTCCTCGCCGGCGCGCGGATAGTACCAGGCGCGCTGCCACTGGCCGACCGGCTCGAAGACGGCGCCGTGAGCCGCGTGCCAGCTGTGCATCGGCGTGCGCCGGACGGGGTCGAAGAGCGCGCCGGCATTGCGCCCGACGATCGCGCCGAAGCTCACCGGGGTGTAGGGCGGGCGGAAGGTCGTGACGCCGAGCTCGGCGATCGGCTGGCCCGTGATGCCCGAAACGATACCGAGCGCGTTGACGTTGCCGGTCTTGCCCTGGTCGGTGCCCATGCCGGTCGTGGTGTAGCGCTTGACGTGCTCGATCGAGCGGTAGCCTTCACGGAGCGCCAGCGCGAGGTCGGCGGCGGTGACGTCGTTCTGCAGGTCGACGAACGCCTTTTCCCGCTGTGCCGGCCGACCTGCCGGCACCTGCCAGACGAGCCGTGCCGGCGCTTCCTCGGGCTCTTTGAAGTGAGGGAAATCGGGCAGCGCGGCCTCGAACCCGGCCGCCGCAGCTGCGGCCAGGCCGGCGCGCGCGCCCTCCTCGAGACAGGCGTCGAGCCGGAGGGTGCCGTTGCAGGCGCCGGCCGAGCGCTCCGCCTGGACGGGCTCTCCGGGAAGGAAGATGCCGCGCTCGGGATCGTAGCGGGGCCGGGCGCGAGATTGCGATTGCAGGTGGATGGTCGGGTTCCAGCCGCCCGACATGACGACCAGGTCGCAGGCGATTTTTTCCACATGGCCCTGGACGCCATTGCCGGCCTGGTCCAGCGCCTGGACCTGGACCGCGCTCACCCGCCGGTAACCCTCGGTGGCGGTGATCGCATGGCCGGCCCGGACCTCGATGCCGGCCGCGTCGGCCTGGCGCGCCAGAGCCTCGGAGAGCTTCGGCCGCAGATCGACCACGCTGACCGCGACGCCGGAACCCCGCAGATCGAGCGCGCATCGGTAGGCGCCATCGTTGTTGGTCAGTAGCAGGGCGCGATGGCCAGCCGGCACGGCGTGGCGGTTCAGATAGCTGCGGACCGCGCCCGCCAGCATGATCCCTGGCCGGTCGTTGTCGGCGAACACCAGCGGCCGCTCGAGCGCGCCGGTCGCCAGCACCACCTGCTTTGCCCGCACCTTCCAGAGCCGCTGGCGGGGCAGATGGCGGGGCGCGGCCGGTCCCAGGTGGTCCGTCACCCGTTCGACCAGGCCGAGATAGTTGTGGTCGTAGTAGGCGAACGCCGTGGTCCGGGTGAGGATGCAGACCTCCGGCCGCGCCGCGAGCTCCGCTCGAACCTCCGCGAGCCAGGTGGCGCTCGGATGATCCAGGGACTCGGCGAGCAGCGCGCCGCCCAGTTCGGCATCCTGCTCGGCCAGGAGCACGCGCGCCCCGCTCCGGCCGGCGGCGAGCGCCGCTGCCAGGCCAGCCGGCCCGGCGCCAACGATCAGGACGTCCGCATGAGCGAAGCGATGCTCGTAGCGGTCGGGATCGGGCAGGGTCGGGGCCCGGCCGAGGCCCGCCGCCCGGCGGATCGCACCCTCGTAGACGCTTCGCCACCAGGACGGCGGCCACATGAAGGTCTTGTAGTAGAAGCCGGCCGGGAACAGGGGGCTCAAAAGGTTGCTGAGCGCGCCGATGTCGAACTCGACCGAGGGCCAGCAGTTCTGGCTGCGGGCGGTGAGACCCTCATGCAGCTCGATCTGGGTCGCCCGGACGTTGGGCTCGGTGCAGGCGCCCTGACCGAGCTGGACCAGTGCGTTCGGCTCCTCGACGCCGGCGGCGACGATGCCGCGCGGCCGGTGGTATTTGAAGCTCCGCCCGACCAGGTGGATGCCGTTCGCGAGCAGGGCCGATGCCAGCGTGTCGCCGGCGAAGCCCTGGTAGCGGACGCCGTTGAACGTGAAGCCGAGCGGCCGCGAGCGGTCGATCCGGCCGCCCTCAGGCAGGCGATGACCCGGCCGGCCGTGGGCTTGCTCGCTCATGTTGTCGGATCGTCGGCTGCGGCGGCGGGATCGGGCTCTGGCCGCGGCTCGCCCATCCGGTAGACCGCGAGGATGCGGTCGGTCACGGTGTCGCGGGCGAGGTTGAACCAGCGGCCGCAGCCGTGGAGGTGGCGCCAGCGCTCGAAGTGCCGGCCCTTGGGGTTGGTGCGCATGAACAGATAATCGGCCCACTGCGGGTCGCTGAGCCCGGCCGCCGGCTTCGGCCGGACGATGTGCGCCTCGCCGCCGCAGTGAAACTCGGTCTCTTCGCGCTCGCCGCACCAGGGGCAGGGGATCAGGAGCATGGTCCGATCACAGCTTCGGATCCTCAAGGCCATGGATGTTGATCGGGTACCAGTCGGCATCGAGGACCTGGTCCAGCGTGTAGGGACAGACGTCGGGCAGCTCTTCCGGTCGCACGCCGTCCTTTTCGAGCTGTCGCGCCACGGGCCGCCGCAGCCCGTCGTACAGAGCCGGCAGTTCCGCGTGAAGATGATTACGCAGCGTGGTGGTCAACTCCCTCGCGAGCTTGAGCCGCTGCTTGTCGACTGTCACCAGCCACACGCGGCGCGGGCGGTTGCTCGGAGAGACCGCCAACTTGAGGAAATGCTCGACGATGGTTTCGACGTAGCTCTCGACCGATTTGCGTTCGCGCCGGCTCAAATCCTCCACCTCCTCGATCAGGTTGTCGAGATCGAGTTCGCCGAACCGGCGTGCGCGCAGCAGCGCCGCCTGGCGCTCAGCCCAGAGCGGAAAATCCTCCTCGTAGAGGGCGGCGTCCGGGGGTCGTGACAGTGTCTTGGCCATCGGATGATGTCCTCAATGCGCCACGGCGGCGGCGCCGTGCTCGTCGACCAGGTCGCCGCTCGAGAAGCGCTCGAGCGTGAAGGGGGCGGCGATCGGGTGCGGCTCGCCGCGGGCGATCGTATGCGCGAACACGTGGCCCGAGCCCGGCGTCGCCTTGAAGCCGCCGGTGCCCCAGCCGCAGTTGATGAAGAGATTCTCGACCGGCGTTTTGCCGATGATCGGGCTGCGGTCGGGGGTGACGTCGACGACCCCGCCCCACTGGCGCAGCATCTTCATGCGCGAGAAGTTCGGAAAGAGCTCGAGGATCGCCTGGAGCGTGTGCTCGATGATGTGGAAGCTGCCGCGCTGGCTGTAGGAGACGAACTGGTCGGTGCCGGCGCCGATCACGAGCTCGCCTTTGTCCGACTGGCTGATGTAGCCGTGCACCGCGTTCGACATGATCACCGTGTTGACGCAGGGCTTGACCGGCTCCGAGACCAGGGCTTGCAAGGGAAAGCTCTCGATCGGCAGCCGAAGACCCGCCATGGCGGCGAGCACGCTCGAATGGCCCGCGGCGACCAGGGCCAGCTTGGCGCAATCGATCGCGCCGCGCGTGGTCTCGACGCCTTCGACCTTCCCGGCCCGCGTGCGGATGCCGGTCACCTCGCAGTTCTGGATGATGTCGACGCCCACGGCATCGGCAGCACGCGCGTAGCCCCAGGCGACGGCGTCATGACGGGCGGTGCCGCCGCGGCGCTGCAACGAGGCGCCCATGATCGGGTAGCGGGCTTTTGTCGATATGTTCAGAAATGGCTCGATCTGATTGATTTCATGGGGAAGAAGGAACTCGCTGTCGATCCCGGCCAGCCGGTTGGCGTGCAGGCGGCGCTTGACCTCCTGCAGGTCGTGCACCGAATGGGCAAGATGCAACACGCCCCGCTGGCTGAACATCACATTATAGTTTAGCGCCTGCGAGAGGCCTTCCCAGAGCTTGACCGCGTGGTCGTAGATCGCGGCACTCGCGTCCTGGAGATAGTTGGAGCGGATGATCGTCGTGTTGCGGCCGGTGTTGCCGCCGCCGAGCCAGCCTTTCTCCAGCACCGCGATATCGGTGATCCCGCATTCCTTGGCGAGGTAATAGGCGGTTGCGAGCCCATGGCCGCCGGCGCCGACGATGACCACCTGATAACGCGGCCGCGGCTCCGGGCTCCGCCATACCGGCGCCCAGTCCTGATGCCCGGAGAGCGCGTTCCGGGCGAGCGACCAGATCGAGTACCGGGCCATAGATGCTCGCATCCGATCATTCATGGCTGGCGACGATCTCCTGGCAGAAATCCAGAAAGCTGCTCAAGTGGTGCAGGAGCTCGACGGCGTCGCTCGTGAGATCTCGTTGTGCTCGACCATAGTCCGAGATCATCCGCAGATCGTAGGCTGCGCGCAGACTACGGCCATGAAAGGGGCCGCCCTTGGCATCATGTTGGCGCGCCAGCCTCGCGAAGCTCGCGGTCACGCGTCCATGATTGGTCGGCGCCGAACCGTTCGCAGCGAGGAGTGCCGCCCGCGCCGCGTGGTCCATCGAGTAGTATGCCGCATGAATGACCACTTCGAAGTCGACCGGATCGTTTTTTCGTGCCAGAGCCGCAAACCGGAGCGCAACCGCGACGCTGTCAGCAGCATCACTCATAGATCGCCACGCCATCGCGCCTGATGCTGCGGATCAGCTCGTCGTCGGCATGCCAGCGCGCTGCCGGCAGCGCCAGGGATTGGATCATCGCGCCGGTCTCGCACATGACATCGTGGCCGATTTCCGACACACCGCGTTGATCGGCGGCGGTGATTGCCCGCTTCAGGAAGACCGCCACGTCCCAATCGCTGTCTTCATGATCCTCCCGCCGCGCCCGCGATCCGAACAGGACGACGCGGTCGAGGTCCAGACCGAAGCGGCGGAAGGCAAGCTCGCGGTAGAGAGCGAACACCCGGGTCGCCTCAGAGGGCTGGGCGGTTTCGATGCTCTCCCTGGTTCGCATGTCCTGACTCCGTGGTCGCCGCACTTCGCCGACGCTGCTACATCTATCCTGGCAAATGGGATCTGGGGAGGCAATTCACCTAGAACAGCCCCTCGACCAGGCCCTGGGCGTCGATCCGGATGCTGTTCGCGGCGGGGACGCGCGGCAGGCCTGGCATCGTCATGATGTCGCCGCAGATCGCGACCACGAACTCGGCGCCGTTGGCGAGGCGCACCTCGCGGATCGGGACGACGTGGTGCGAGGGTGCGCCCTTCAGGTTGGGGTCGGTCGAGAAGCTGTACTGAGTCTTGGCGACGCAGATCGGAAAGTGGCCGTAGCCCTGCTCCTGGAGCTCGGCGAACCGGGCCCGGATGGTCTTGTCGGCGATGATGTCCTCGGCACCATAGATCTTGGTCGCGATCGTCTTCATCTTGTCCCAAAGGGGCATATCGTCCGGGTAGAGCAGCTGGAAGCCGAGGCCGTCGAGGCGGTGGCCGCTCTCGCACAAGGCGACGACGTGCTCGGCCAGGCGCTCGGTGCCGGCGCCGCCGTCGGCCCAGTGGCTGCAGACGATCGCCTCCACGCCCTGGGCGCGGCAGAGCTCCTGGATCAGCGCGTGCTCGGCGGCGGTGTCGCTCGTGAAGCCGTTGATCGCGACCACCGCCGGCACGCCGAAGCGGCGCACGTTCTGGACGTGGCGGGCGAGGTTTGCCATGCCGCGCCGGAGCGCCTCCAGGTTTTCCTCACCCAGTCGATCGCGGGCGACCCCGCCATGCATCTTGAGCGCGCGCACGGTCGCCACCACGACCGCGGCGTCGGGCGTGAGGCCCGCCTTGCGGCACTTGATGTCGAAGAATTTCTCCGCACCCAGGTCGGCGCCGAAACCGGCTTCGGTGACGACGTAGTCGGCGAGCTTGAGCGCGGTCCTGGTCGCGATCGCCGAGTTGCAGCCGTGGGCGATGTTGGCGAACGGCCCGCCATGGATGAAGGCCGGGTTGTGCTCGAGCGTCTGCACGAGGTTCGGCATCAGCGCGTCCTTGAGCAGGACCGCCATCGGCCCTTCGGCCTTGAGATCCGCAGCGGTGACCGGGCGGCGCTCGCGGGTGTAGCCGATGATGATGTTGCCGAGCCGGCGCTCGAGGTCGTGGATGTCCTGGGCCAGGCAGAAGATCGCCATGACCTCGGAGGCGACCGTGATGTCGAAGCCGTCCTCGCGCGGAAAGCCGTTGGCGACCCCGCCCAAGGAGCTCACGACCGAGCGCAGCGCCCGGTCGTTCATGTCCATCACGCGGCGCCAGGTGATCCGGCGCGCGTCGAGGCCGAGCTCGTTGCCCCAGTAGAGGTGGTTGTCGATCAGGGCGGCCAGCAGGTTGTTGGCGGCCCCGATCGCGTGGAAGTCGCCGGTGAAGTGGAGGTTGATGTCCTCCATCGGCACGACCTGGGCATAGCCGCCGCCGGCCGCCCCGCCCTTCATGCCAAAGCACGGGCCCAGAGACGGCTCGCGCAGGCAGATCGCGGCGCGCACACCGATCCGGTTGAGGCCGTCGCCGAGGCCGACGGTGGTGGTGGTCTTGCCCTCGCCGGCCGGCGTCGGGTTGATCGCGGTCACCAGCACCAGCTTGCCGTCCGGCCGGTCGCCGAGCTGCTCGAGAAAACCGAAGCCGATCTTGGCCTTGTCGGGACCGTACTGATAGAGGGCGTCGCCCGGAATCCCGAGCTGCCCGGCGACCTCGTCGATCGGCAGCAGGCTTGCCGCCCGGGCGATCTCGATGTCGCTGCTCATTCTGGTCATGGCCATGCGCGCTCCGGCCTCCCCTGCCGCGGATGCAGATGCCAGGAGCGGTTTAGCACCGCATCACCGGCGGCGACACCGGCTATCTCGGCCGCGACATGGCCGCGACATGGCCGCGACATGGCCGCGACATGGCCGCGATATGGGCTGCCCGGTTGTCTTGAGCGGCGGATCGGTCGATATTGGCCCCCGGATATCGGCTTTGCGACATCGTGGGTAGCAGAGCTGCGAGGAGCTGGCGCGATGGCCCGAGGCAACGGGCATCAGGACACGCAGGCGTCCGGTCGACCGGAGCGGACGCCGTCGCCCGAGCGCTTTGCCTTCGTGCTGGTGCCGAACTTCTCGATGATGGCGTTCGTCTCGGCGCTCGAGGCGCTCCGGATCGCCAACCGCATGGCCGGGCAGACGCTTTACAGCTGGCAGGTGGTCGCCAAGCAGGCGGGCACGGTCCGGGCCAGCAACGGCTGCCTGGTGACCGCCGACCAGAGCCTGGCCGACGTCGACATCGGGCCGGGCGGCGACCAGCCGACGATCATCCTCTGCAGCGGGCTCGGCGCCGAGCGGATCAGCGATCGCGAGCTGTTCGCCTGGCTGCGGCGCGCCGACCGCGCGGGCGCGGTGGTCGGCGCGCTCTGCACGGGCGCCCATCTGCTCGCCCGGGCCGGGCTCCTGCACAACCACCGCTGCACGATCCACTGGGAAAACCTGCCGGGCTTCATGGAGGAGTTTCCCGAGGTCGACGTCAGCGCCGACCTGTTCGAGGTCGACGGCAAGCGCCTGACCTGCTCGGGCGGCACCGCCGCGCTCGACCTGATGCTGCACCTGATCGCGCGCGACCATGGCCAGGAGCTCGCGGTCAAGGTCTCCGAGCAGTGCCTGCTCGACCGCATCCGCCAGCCCCACGACCACCAGCGCATGCCCTACCGGGTCCGGCTCGGCATCCATCACCCGAAGCTGATCGGCGCGATCGAGATGATGGAGAGCAACGTCGAGGAGCCGCTCGACCAGGAGATGCTGGCGCGGTACGTCGGCCTGTCGCGCCGCCAGCTCGAGCGCCTGTTCAAGAAGCACCTCGGGCGCACGCCGGCGCAGTACTACCTCGAGCTCCGCCTCGAGCGTGCCCGCCACCTGCTCTACCAGACCACGATGCCGGTCATGAACGTGGCGTTCGCCACCGGCTTCGTCTCGGCCTCGCATTTTTCGACATGCTACAGGCAGATGTATGGCAAGACGCCGCGCGCCGAGCGGGTCATCCTCGCCTGATCCCGGGCCTGACCCGGTTGCCGCCGGCGCCATGGACGACGATATCGACAAGGCTCGAACCACCTCGCCCGCGCCGAGGCGCCACTGCGAAGGCTTGCTTGCCGATTGATTGGGCTTATGCTGGTTTCATCGAGAGATTGACGCTCAAGTCATTTCTGGGAGGTCACGATGGCGCTGGAGCGGGGCAACAAAGGCGACGGCGTCTGCCGGTTGCAGGCGTTGCTCTGCCGGTCGGGGTTCGATGCCAAGCCGATCGACGGCGACTTCGGGTCCGGCACCGAGCGTGCGGTCCGGAGTTTCCAGGCGAGCAACAATCTGACCGGCGACGGCCGGGTCGATGACGGGACGCAGAAGTCGCTCGGCATGGACAAGCCGGACCCGACCGCGACGCCGGTGCCGGTGATCGATCGGCTGACGGTGGACGACGTGGTGGCGATGTTCTCGCGTTTCACGCCGCGCGCCAACATCGAGCGCAATCTGCCGCCCGTGCTCGCAGCGCTGCGCGAGGCGGACCTGGACGATCGCGACATCGTCCTGATGGCGCTCGCCACGATCCGCGCCGAGACCGAGGGGTTCGAGCCGATCGATGAGGGGATCTCGAAGTTCAACACGGACGAGGGTGCGCACCCGTTCAACCGGTACGACGACATGACGGCGCTCGGCAACCGTGGCCGCCCTGATGGCGAGCGCTACAAGGGCCGCGGCTTCATCCAGCTGACCGGCCGGGCCAACTATCAGAGGTACGGCGACCGGCTGGGGGTCGACCTGGTCAACCGGCCCGAGCTGGCCAACGACCCGGCGGTCGCGGCCCGCATCCTGACCGCGTTCATCATGGACAAACGGCGGGCCGCCAAATACGCGATCTTCGGTAGCGACCTCGCGCAAGCGCGCAAGCTGGTGAACGGCGGCTCCCACGGCCTCGACCGGTTCAGCGAGGCCTTTGAGGCCGGTGTCCGGCTGCTCACCTGAGCGCTAGGGCGGCGACCGCTGGTGGAACCGCCGCCGGGGCAAAGGCGTTGAACCGACCGGAGCGCCCGGTCGACATGCGTCACCGATGCGCTCCGCTCGGAGACGATCATGGAACGCGACGATTCGGTCCTTCTGCATGAGCCGGACCTCATGCTCGCGGTGCTGCGGGTCGCGGCCGCGCGGGCGGGTACGCTGGATGCCTGCATCGATCATCTGCGCGACCTGCGCGATCGCGCCGAGGTCGAGCACCGGGTGCCGGTGGCGGATGTGCGCGCGCGCCTCGAGGCGATCACCGCGAAGCTCGATCGCGCCAGCCTGATCGAGTGGCCGGGCGCCAGCCGGTTTCAGATTACCGCCCGCGGCCGGCAGGTCCTGGCCGACCATCCCGCGGGCGTCGACGACAGCGTGCTGACCGGGCTCGAGGCGCCCAGTGCCCCTGGCGGCCGGCCCGCGACGGCCTTCGAGCCGCCGGCGTCGCAGGCGTCCGCCTACGACGCCGGCTACCAGGCCTATGGCGAAGACCGGGGGCTCGCCGACAATCCGCACCCCGGCGATGCCCGCGCCCATCTCGACTGGCAGAACGGCTGGTCGCAGGCCCGCGACCAGGCGGCGCGGCCCAGCGGTCTGCTCTAGGCCATGGCCCTGAACGGCAACGGGGCGCTACGCGGTCGTCTCGATCCTGCGCCCCACCCGGTCGGTCGGAGGCCGCCGCCGGCTGCGGCCCGGGCCGGTTGGACGACCGGGGACGACCCCCGTGACGATACCTTCGATGTGGCCGAACCCGGCCACGGCGGGCCGCCGGCGCCCGACCATTCGACGGCCAATGGCAGCGAAGCCCGGACGACAATCGACGGGCTCGTCGATCTCCTGGTCAGCGCGTGGAACCGCCACGATGCCGCCGCCTTCGCCGCCGGCTTCGCGGAGGATGTGGCGTTCACCAACGTCTTCGGCGTCACCGTGTACGGGCGCGCCGCGATCGAAACCGCGCACGCGGCGATCTTCCGTGCGGCGCTCAAGGACAGCACGTTGACGGCCGCCGACACCTGCGTCCGTTTCGTCCGCGCCGATGTCGCTGCCGTCGACCTGCGCTGGGAGATGACGGCCGCCCGCGGCCCGGCGGGCCACGCGGGGCCAAAACACCATGGCTTGATGACCATGGTCGCCACCGAGCAGGCGGGCGCGTGGCGCTTCACCGTCTGTCACAATCAGGACCTGCCGCCACCCGAACGCTTGGCGACGGCTGCGGGGTTGTTGAAGGGCTACGGAATCGGGGGTTGAGCGGTCGAGCCAGCGGTGATCGGCCGGCACATCGCGATCGTCGCTTTTGGCCGTCGCTTCGGCGATGATTGTCGTCTAGCCTGCTCGATCGACCCCATGGGCCGGGCGAGGGAATGTTCAGAGGCATCGGGCAGATCCTGCCGCGGGCGGCCGCCCGTCACGGCGACAAGACCGCGCTGATCGTGGGCGAGCGGGCGTTCACCTATGGCGCGCTCGAGCGCGCCTCCAACCGGCTCGCCAACGCGCTGCTCGGGCTCGGCGTGGCGCCGGGCGACCGGGTCACCCTCTATGGCCTGAACTCCTGCGAGTGGCTGGTCGGTTACCACGCGATCGCTAAGCTCGGCGCGGTGGTCAACCCGATCAACGTCATGCTGACGCCCGAGGAGGTCGGGTTCGTCACCCGCGACTGCGAGGCGAGCGCGATCCTGATCGGCCCGGAGAAGCTCGAGGCCTTCCTCGACGTCGCGCGGGAGACGCCGGTCCGCCAGGTGGTGGCGCTCGGGACCGCGGCGCAGGCCGGCGTGCATGATTTCGAGACGCTGCTCGGCAGCGCGTCGGAGGCCTTCGAGGTCCGGGACGTCCTGCCGGAGGCGGTCGCGACCATCGGCTACACCTCGGGCACGACCGGCCATCCCAAGGGGGCGATGCAGAGCCAGCGGGCGGTCGCCGCCAACATCGCGCTGACCGCGACCATGCACGTCAAGACCGCCGCCGACACGGTCGTGACTGCGCTGCCGCTGCCGCACGTCTACGGCAACGTCGTGGTCAACGGCGGGCTGATGACCGGCATGACCGTGGTCCTGTTGCCGCGCTTCGAGGAGCGGGCCGTGCTCGAGGCGATCGAACGCCAGCGAGCGACCATGCTCGAGGGCGTGCCGACCATGTACCAGTATCTCCTCAACTCGCCCGAGCTCGAGCGCCACGACCTCTCGAGCCTGAGCCGCTGCACGGTCGGCGGCCAGACCATGCCGGTCGCCAAGATGGAGGAGGTCGAGGCGCGTCTCGGCTGTCCCTTGATCGAGCTCTGGGGCATGACCGAGCTCGCCGGCCTCGGCACCACCTTCCCGGCCTATGGCGAGATCCGCCACGGCTCGATCGGCGTGGCGCTCCCGACCGTCGACGCGCGGATCGCCGCAATCGAGGACCCACGGCACTCGCTGCCGGCGGACGAGGTCGGCGAGCTCATGATCAAGGGCCCGATCGTGATGCAGGGCTACTACGGCAACGAGGCGGCGACGCGCGCGGCCATCGAGCCCGATGGCTGGCTGCACACGGGCGATCTCGCCCGCACCGACGCCGACGGCTATATGTATATCGTCGACCGCAGCAAGGACATGATCAACTGCGCCGGCTTCAACGTCTATCCGGCCGAGGTCGAGCGCGTGCTCGCGGCGCATGCGAGCGTCGCGATGGTCGCGGTCGGCGGCCAGCCCGATCCGCTCAAGGGCGAGGTGCCCAAGGCCTATGTGGTGCTGAAGCAAGGCGCCGCGGGCGATGCCGAGGCGCTGCTCGGCCATTGCCGGGCCCACCTCGCCGCCTACAAGATCCCGCGCAACGTCCAGTTCGTCGCTGACCTGCCCAAGACCAGCACCGGCAAGATCATGCGCCGCGAGCTCAAGACTCTGGACCCGCCCGAGCCCGGCTGAGCCTGGCTGCTGCCGCGCTCGAAGCCGGGGGCGCACTCATGCGGCCCCCGGCGCCTCGGCTCCTTCAATCCACCCGTTCGTTCAGCAGATCCCGGATGCAGCCGTCGATCTGCTCGCGCTCCGATTCCGTCATGCAGAACATGGCGAAGTGCGCCCAGAGGCTGTCGACCACCCGGAACTTGCTGTTCGGGATCAGCTTCTGCTCGGCCTCACAGTCGTCGGGCGGGAAGAACATGTCGCGCGAGAACGGTACCACGTAGGTCTTGGCCTTGATGCGGCCGAGTGCCTTCGCGAGATCGCCGCCGGTGAGCCGGCTGACGTCGCCGTGCCGCCACTTCCAGCCCATCCAGATCAGGTTGTTCGGGTCCATGGGCGCGAAATACGCCTCCCAGAACCGGTGCAGGAAGTCCTCGAGCGAGGTGAACCCGACCTCCCGCCAAGCCTCCCGCCGGTAGAACTCCTGACACAGTCCCATCACCGACCAGATCTGGGCATGGCGCCGCAGGCCGACGTGGACGTCGCTCTGATGGTGGTAGAAGCCATGGTTCCAGGCCGGGTCGGACTTGAGCGCGTCCTCGTGGCTGCGCACGAAGATGAAGTCGTGCGGGGTCGTCTTGGCGGTGCCGGCGAACGGCAGCGCCCGTTTGACCATGTCGGGAAAGCGGACCGCCCACTCGTAGGTCTGCTCGGCGCCCATCGACCAGCCGAGCACCAGCTCCAGGCGCTCAATGCCGAAGACCTCGCCGAGCAGACGCCGCTGGGCGCTGACGTCATCGCCGATCGTGACGTTTGGAAATGCTCCGCCATTGAACGGTGGCGGTGTGTTGCTGGGCGAGGACGTGAATCCATTGGCGAACTGACCGGGCAAAATGATGAAATACTTGCGCGGGTCGATCGGTCGGTCTTCGCCAATGAAGATTTCCATGGCCTTCGGGGTTCCCGACCACATGTGCGGGAACAGGATCACGTTATTCTTGGCCGAGTTCAGCGTGCCGTGGGTCTTGTAAGCGAGCTTGGCGTTGGGCAGCGTGATTCCGCTCTCCAGCGTGAAGTCCCCCAGCTCGAAGATCTGGTGGGGGCCGTGCCGTTCTTCGGTGTAGTACTCGGTGGTGGACATGCTTCGCCTCCCTTGGGTGGGGTTGCCAAAGGATTCCCGATTCCCATTGTTGCAAGGCTATGGCTGGAGGCGGGATCTCCCTGGATCGCTGCTCCAGCTCGAATAGAGCTGGGCGCGCTGCGTGCCATTGTCAACCGAAGCGCGCGCCCGCGGATCGATTCGCTGCACGATGGGGGAGGATGCCGCCTCCATGACGGGCTGCGCTCACCCGCGGGCCGACCCGACCTCCCCGACCCGACCTCCGGGCCGCCGGAGGGCGACGGAGGACAGCTTCGATGGGGTATGCCCCCTCAGTCCTCGGCGGGTGGCCGCAGCAGGCAGCTGTCGAGAAAGCGGTCGAGCCAGCGGTCGGTGGCCGGCGCGTAGCGGTCGTAGCTCTCGAGCTGGACCTCGCGCGGCTGGGCGCCGAGCAGGGTGAGCATGGCGCCGCCGCGCTCCGAGCCCGACCAGCGCTCGACCATGGCGCGGGTCATCTCGGGGTGGAACTCGATCCCGAACACCCGGTCCTGGTAGCTGAACATCTGGGCGTCGAAGGCGTCGTTGTGGGCGAGGTGGACCGCGCCCGCCGGGATCGCGAAGGTTTCCTTGTGCCACTGGTAGAACATGGTCGGGCCGTCGAAGTAGCGCTGGCCGGCCGGGGTCGGGTAGATCGGGTGCCAGCCGATCTCGACCAGCCCTTCGGGGTGGCGGCCGACGCTCGCGCCGAGCACGCGCGCGATCATCTGGGCGCCGAGGCAGACGCCGAGCACCGGTATCCCGCTCGGCAGCGCCACCTTCTCGAGCCAGTCGAGCTCCATCCGGATCGCCGGCCGGTCGTCGTCGTTGGCGCTCTGGGGGCCGCCGAACACGATCGCCGCGGCATGGTCCGAAAGGTCCGCGGGCAGGGGGTCGAACAGGTTGGGGCAGCGGCGATCGAGGACGCAGCCGTGCGCTTCCAAACGTTCGCCGATTCGCCCGGGCGTCGAATGCGCCCCATGGACGACGATCAGAACCTGCTTGGTCATGTTGCCCCGACCGCTGTGTTTCCCGGAGCGCTTCGCTCGCCGTGAGACATAGGATGTGCTGATAGCGGATGAAGGTGCCGTCCGCAATTCTCGTGCCACCGCCCCCCCCCGAGCCCGACCGTTCCAGCGCTGATGCTGCGGCCATTGACGGCCGGGCGCCAGCGCTCTTAGCGTCGCCAGGATCGAGGCAGGAGGGCAAGATGACCGTGAGCGACGATCCGAACGGCGACGGCAGCGCCTGGCAGGGCCGTCGGCGCGCGCTGCAGGCGGCGGTCGAGCGCCACATGATCCGCTATGTCGGCGACTTTCCGCCGTTCTTCATCGAACGCGCGGAGGGCAGCTACGTCTACGACGACAGCGGCCGGCGGCTGCTCGATTTCACCTCGGGCCAGATGTGCGCGACGCTTGGTCACAACCATCCCGCCGTGGTCGCCGCGATCCGGCGCAGCTCCGAGCGCGCGATCCATCTGTTCAGCTGGCTGCTGGCGCCCGAGGTCGTCGATCTCTGCCGCGAGCTCGCGGCGCTGCTCCCGCCTCAGCTCCAGAAAGTGATCCTGCTCAACACCGGCAGCGAGGCCAACGAGGCGGCGCTGCGCATGGCCAAGCTCGCGACCGGCGGCCACGAAGTGGTAGGTCTCACCTCGTCCTTCCATGGCCTGACCGGTGGGGCGGGCGCCGCGACCTATTCGGTCGGCCGCCGCGGCTACGGCCCGGGCGTGCCCGGCAATCTCGCGATCCCGGCGCCGAACGCCTATCGCTGCCCGATCCGCCATTGCACCGACGCCTGCGACCTCTCCTGCCTCGAGGTCGGCTTCGAGCTGATCGACAACCAGACCTCCGGCCAGCCGGCGGCCGCGATCGCCGAGCCGATCCTCTCGACCGGTGGCGTGATCGTGCCGCCCGCGGGCTATTTCCCGCGCCTCAAGGAGCTCTGCGAGGCGCGCGGCATGCTGTTGATCCTGGACGAGGCGCAGACCGCGTTCGGCCGGGTCGGCGCCAACTTCGCCTTCGAGCAGGATGGCGTGGTGCCGGATTTTCTGGCGGTGTCCAAGACGCTCGGCGGCGGCATCCCGCTCGCCGCGACGGTGACCAGCGCCGAGCTCGAGGAGCGCTGCTATCAGCGCGGCTTCGTGCACGTGACCTCGCACGTCTCGGATCCGCTGCCGGCGGCGGTCGGCCTCGCGGTCCTGGAGGTGCTGGCGCGCGAGCGCCTGGCGGCGCGCGCGGTGGTGCTCGGCGAGCGGCTGGCCGCGGGGCTGCGCGACCTGCAGCAGCGCTACGAGGTGATCGGCGACGTGCGCGGCCGCGGGCTGCTCTGGGGCGTCGAGCTGGTGACCGACCGGCAGAGCCGGACGCCCCATCCCGAGCTCGGGGCGAGGATCACCCGCCGCTGCCTGGAGCTCGGCCTGTCGATGAACATCGTGTCGCTGCCGGGCCTCGCCAGCGTCTGGCGGATAGCACCACCGTTGACGGCGACCGAGGCCCAGATCGACGACGGCCTCTCGATCCTCGATCAGGCGATCGGCCAGAGCCTCTGAGGAGGCTGCCGCGACCCGCCCGGTCCGGGCGTTAACCAAAAAGTAACAGCTTTCCGTTCTCCTGACGCTCCGGCACGGACCATCGATCCTGTGGGCGCGGGTGGTTTCCATGACTCTGGCGAAAGGGGCGAGGCCCCGGGCCAATTTCTGCCGGCTGGTGCCGATTGTGATCGGCGCCGGCCTGTTGGCCGCCTGCCAGAGCGCCGGCGAGGCGCCGCCGCCGGAGGTCCGCGCCGACGCCTGGCGGGTGGTCGAGCGGGTGGGCGAGGCGCGCTATCTGGCGCCCGGCACCACCGGCTGGGCAGCCGCGCTGCCGGCGACCACGCTGCCGGACGGCAGCCGGGTCACGACCGGCGCCGGCGGCCGCCTGATCCTGGCACGCGCCGCCGACCACGTCAGCGCCGGTCCGGGCAGCCAGTTCAGCCTGCCGGACGCGGCGCCCGGGGCAGCTCTGGAACAGACCGCCGGGCGGCTCCGCTACCGCCTGGCCGAGCCGCCGCCGTTCGCGGTCGCGACGCCGGCGCTCGCGATCGAGGTCGCGGGCAGCGTGTTCGACGTCACGGTCGGCGCCGATGCGACCGAGGTCGCGGTCGAGCGCGGCCGGCTTCGGGTCTCGACGCCGGACGGCCAACGCGAAATCCGGCTCGAGGCCGGTCAATCGGCCCAGGCCAGCGGTCACGAGGCGCTCGCCTTCCGGCGCGCCAGCGGGCAGCCGCTGGAGCGGGTCGAGCGGCTCATCCTGCCCGCCCTCGAGCCGAAGCCCGCGGTCGCCGAGGGCGACTTGCCCGGATCGCCGTTGACGGTTGCGCGGGCGGCCACCAACCAAGCCTCGACCTCGGCGGCCGCGAGCGTCGAATCCGCCGTCCCGGTCGCCACCGCCGCCCTGTCCGCGGGCGCGAGCGAGGTGGCCGCGCCGGCGGCGCTGGCCGCGCTGCCGGCGACCACCGAAGCCACCTCCGCGACCACGGGCAACGCAGCTGGCGACCGGGCCGTCGAGGACGCCCCGACGATCGCAGCGGCGCCGGCCGCGGACCCGCCCGCCGAGGCGATCGGCGAAGACCCGCGCTTGCTGTTCGACCGCCTGACCGAAGGCGTGCTCGATGCGATCCCCGCCCAACGAGCCCCCAAGCGGTCGCCCGCCCGTGCGCGCATCTAGGCCGCGCCGTCCGCCCGCGCCGGCGCCCGCCCGCAGCGGCCGGCGCCACCTCGTGCGCGTCGGGGCAGCGGGCGTGCTCGCGGCGGTCGCGCTGCTCGCGGCACCGGGGCCGACCGCCGGGGCTGCGGCCGAGCCGGCCGACGTCCAGCTCGGCGCAGCGATCGCATTGGATACCAGCCAGGCGCCGCTCGATGGTGAATGGGTGGTCGTGGCGGCGACCGGCGAAGCGATCTGGCGCCCGCAGGGCGACGGCCGTTGGCAGCCGATCGTGATCGGCCGGGTGCTGCCTGCTCCGAGCGAGATCGAGACCGGCGCCACCGGCGGCGTCACCCTGGTGCTCGGCGGCGATCGGCTGGCGGTGGCGCCGAGCAGCCGGCTGATCCTGATCGCACGCCGCCAGGGCGAGGACCAGCAGTTGCGGCAGGAGCGCGGTCGTCTGCGCGTCGACATCGAGCAGCGGCCCGGTCGCGCCGTCGAGGTCCGGACCCCGTTGCTCAGCCTCGGCATCAAGGGCACCAGCTTCGAGGTCGCGGTCGACCCGTGGCAGAGCAGCATCCTGGTGCTCGATGGCCGGGTCACGGTCAGTCCGGCGAATGGCGGCGCGCCCGTGGAGCTCGGGCCGCGCCAAGGCTTGACCCAGCCGGCCGATCTCAGCCGGCCGGCGCGCCGGCTGGAGCTTCCGAACCTGCCGCAGGGGTTCAGCCGGACCGGGCCCGTGCGCTGGTACCTGGCCGCGCCGGCCGCGCCGCCAACGGCTCCGTCCGCGGTCGCAGC
This sequence comes from uncultured Alphaproteobacteria bacterium, assembly GCA_963757395.1. Lineage (GTDB taxonomy): Bacteria > Pseudomonadota > Alphaproteobacteria > Geminicoccales > Geminicoccaceae > DATAOG01. The sequence continues at coordinate 128,204 of CAVWRK010000005.1, read as the reverse complement.
GGTGGAGGACCAGGCGGCGGGCACCACCCCCGGCTCACCGGGCCTGCGGGCGTCGGCGCGCCTGCCCGGACCGCTCCTCGAGACTCATCCGGAGAGACGAAGCTGGCTCGGCGCCTGGCTCGACGACCGGCAGATGCTCCTCACTCTGGTGCCGGTCGCCGCCGCTGGGCTGGTGCTCCTGATCGTGCCGGGTCTGGTTCTGGGCAGGAACCTGCGCGAGCGGTGGCTGGATCGGCCGACCGGCAAGGGCAAGCGACGGCGTAGCCTGATCCGCGGCTGGTGATGCGGTGATGATGCGGCCGGTGACCATGCCGCGCCATCGGCCGTTCCTGCTGGTCGGCCTCCTGGTCGCCGCCATGTGTCTCGGCGGATGGTTCGACAAGATCGAGCGCGACCTGATGGATCTGCGTGCCCATCTGCACGCGCGGCCGGCATCCGGCGAGCTGCTGGTCGTGGCGATCGACCCCGCCAGCCTGCAGGCGCTCAAGCGCTGGCCGTGGCCGCGCCGCTATCATGCCGAGGTGCTCAGGCGCCTGCTCGCGGCCGGTGCCCGCCGCGTCGCTTTCGATCTCGATTTCAGCTCGTCGTCTGGCCCCGAGGACGATCGCGCCCTGGAGGAGGTCCTGGCAGTAGCCGGGCCGGACCGGGTGGCGCTCGCGGTCCTTCGCCAGTGGGTGCAGGATCGGATCTTCGATACCGCGCCCTTGCCCCGCTTTCAGCGCCACGTCAGCCTGGCGTCGATCAACGTTCAGCCGGACCCCGAGGGCCTGATCCGCGGGGTGCCGACGGTCGCCGCCTGGGGTGGCGGCTCCGTGCCGACGATGCCGGCCTGGCTGGCGGGCGAGCCGGGTGCCGCGGCCCGGGACCTGCTGATCGACTTCAGCATCGATCCGGCCACGATCCCGACGCTCAGCTTCGTCGACGTCCTGATCGGTCACTACGATCCCGCGATGGTCATGGGCAAGTCGATCCTGGTCGGCCCCGCCGCGATCGAGCTCGGCGACTGGCGCAGCGTGCCGGTCTACCGCGCCCTGCCGGGCCCGCTGCTCCAGGCGCTGGCCTTCGAGACCCTGATCCAGGACCGCGCCCTGCATCGCCTCGCCGGGGCACCGATCGCGGTCGCCGGCGGCCTCCTGGCGCTGCTGATCGGGCCGTGGTTCCTACGCCTGCCCTGGCGCCGGGGCCTGGCGCTGCTGGCCGGCAGCAGCGGGCTGATCGTAACTGTTGCCGGCGTCCTGCAGCCGGCCGCCGCCTGGGCGGTCGACACCGTCGCCCCGCTGCTCGGGCTGCTGCTCGCGTTCAGCGTCGCGATGCTGCTGCGGGTCGAGCGCCAGGCGCGGGCTCTGGTCGGCCAGATCGGCAGCTTGCCGGCGACCGACGACATGATGCGCCAGCTGGTCGACAGCAGCTTCGATGCCATCATCACCTTCGCCGACGACGGTCGCATGCTGTCCTGCAACCGGGCGGCCGAGCACATCTTCGGCGCCGCGGCGAGCGCGCTGATCGGCGGTCCGGTCACGGTCCTGCTGCCCGACCGGCGCGGTCTCTCGCTCGAGGCTCTGGCGCAGGCGGGCGGCAGCCAGGAGCTGAGCGCGCGGACCCAGGACGGTCGCCGGTTTCCGGTCGAGGCGACGTTCAGCCGCATCCGGGTCGACGAAAAATGGGTCGGCATCGGGATTTTGCGCGACATCGCGGAGCGCAAGGCGCAGCAGGCCGAGCTCGAGCGCATGGCCTTGCACGATGCCCTGACCGGGCTGCCCAACCGGACTCTGTTCAACGACCGCATCGACCGGGCGATCGGCGCCGCCCGACGGGCGCATCTGTCGATGGCGGTCCTGCTCCTGGATCTCGATCGCTTCAAGGACGTCAACGACACGCTTGGCCACGACGTCGGCGATCTGCTCTTGACCGAGGTCGGCCCGCGCCTGCAGCAGCCGCTGCGCGCGACCGACACGGTGGCGCGGCTCGGCGGCGACGAGTTCGCGATTCTGCTGCCGGGCCCGACCGACCTCGCGACCGCCTGCGAGGTCGCCCTGCGGATCGTCGACGGCTTGCGCCATCCGTTCGAGATCCGCGGTCTGGTGCTCGAGATCGGGGTCAGCATCGGGGTCGCACTCTATCCCGAGCACGGCCAGAGCGGGCCCGAGCTCCTGCAGCATGCCGACGTGGCGATGTACGCCGCCAAGCGCGGGCCGACCGGCTTCGTCGTCTACAGCGCCGAGTCCGATACCAACAGCGTCCGCCAGCTGACCCTGAGCGGGCAGTTGCGGCGGGCGATCGAGGACGGTCAGCTGCTGCTCGAGTTCCAGCCGAAAATCGATGCCCGGACCGTGACGGTGGCCGGGGTCGAGGCGTTGACCCGCTGGCGGCATCCCGAGCTCGGCGCGATTCCGCCGGACGAGTTCATCCACAGCGCCGAGCAGACCGGGCTGATCAAGCCGCTGACGCTCTGGGTGATGAACGCCGCGCTCGGCGAGCTGCGCCGCTGGACCGAGCAGGGCCACGACTTCGGCGTGGCGGTCAATCTCTCGGTCAAGTCGCTGCAGGACCCCGAGCTGCCGGACATCGTTCGCGGTCTGTTGACATCCTGGCAGCAACGTCCCGAACGCCTGACCTTCGAGATCACCGAAAGCGCGCTGATGGCCGATCCGGCGGCCGCGCTCGAGGTGCTGGAGCGGATTGCGGCGATCGGCTGCAAGCTGTCGCTGGACGACTTCGGCACCGGCTATTCGTCCTTGGCCTATCTGCAGAAGCTGCCGATCGACGAGCTCAAGATCGATCGTTCGTTCGTGATCGCGATGACCCGTGACGACAGCGCCGCCGTGATCGTGCGCGCGGTGGTCAAGCTGGCCAAGGGCCTGGGCCTCGACGTGGTCGCCGAGGGCGTCGAGAGCGAGGACGTGTTCGAGCGGCTGCGAGCGCTCGGTTGCGATCAGGCGCAGGGCTACTGGTTCGGCTCCGCGATGACCGGCGACCAGCTGCTGGTCTGGCTCAAGGAGGCGCGTTGGCAGAGCGGTCGGCGGATACCTGCCGATCGGGTCGCGCCGGCCTGAGCGCGCGCGCCGAGCCCGCCGCCAGACCCAGCGCGGCGAGATTGGCCTGGGTGGTCGTGTCGAGCGCCAGCTGGTTGCGCGTGGCGACGCCGACCGCCCGCCGCAACAGCTCGTCGAACCCGTCGAGGGTCGAAATCGACCCGGATCGCGGCCCCGCTCCGGCCGCGCAGCGAGAGTTGCAGCCAGCCGTCCCGGCGCGCCCGGCGCGGGGCGTAGTAGGCCAGCTGCAGGCTGCGGATCTGCTGCCAGGGCAGGCGCCGGCGGATCGGCCCGCAGAGCGCGATGTCGGTGGCCGAGAGCTCGATCCAGCTCAACTGCCGGAGCGCCGTACGCACGCCGAACCAGGCAAACAGCAGAGCCAGTCCCGACAACACCGCCGCGACCCCCCGGGCGAGGTCGAGCGCCACGAGCGGTCCGGCGGTCGCCGCAAGACCGAAGGCGACGCGCAGATAGTCGGGCGCGAGCGTGGTGGCCGGATAGCGATAGTGCTCCATGCGCCGCTCCGCGAAGGCCCCCGGCAAGAGCCGGCTGCGGTGACTGCCGGATCGATACCGCAATCCCGACGCTCGACTTGTCAACCCGATAATGCCGGACCGGCGGCCGCTGGCGGGCAAGTCCGGGCCGGCGGCCGGCGTTAGAAGTTCGTTAACTCGAGGCACCCTAGGGTGGCCCATGACCGCTGGCGCGAAGTCGGAGCGAGCATCGAAGCGCACCGGCGGCCGCCCGCCGGGACCGTTCTTGACACCATGCTCGAGCAGACCGATTCCGCAGCCGAAGGGCCGAACGAAGGCATCTGGAGCAGGCTCGCGCCGGACCGCCGCCGCGCCAGCCGCGCCAGCGGGCCGCTCGTGGGCGACGTGAGCGGCCTGGCGGACGGGGCGAGAGCATCCGGTGGCGGCGACCTGCCGGGGCTGCGCTCGGCACGCTTGAGCCACGAGCTCAGGACCCCCCTCAACGCCATCCTCGGCAACACCGAGCTGCTGCTCGACGGCTCGGCGGGGCCGCTGTCGGGCCAGGCGCGCGCCTGTCTCGGCGACATCCAGACCGCCGGCCAGCGAATGCTGCGCCAGGTCCGGGTCCTGCTCGACCTCTGCGATGCGCGTGCCCAGCCAACCATCACCGATGACACGACAATCGATCTGCTCGAGCTGCTGCGCGCCGCGCACGCCGCTGCGTCGGGGCCCGAGCCCGCTCCGGCGCTCGAGATCGCGGCCCACGCCCGCTACGTCGTGCGCGGCGACGCCGTGTGGCTCGGCGCCCTGGCGGTCGCCCTGGTCGAGGTTCATCGGGGCGACGGCCAGACCCGCGACCCGTTGCGGATCACCATCGGCGGTCGCGCGCCGCCGGCGCCCGAGAGCCGGCTCCGCCTCTGGTGGCGCAATTTCGATCCGGATCAAGTGGCGGCGCTGCCAATCGCCTTGATCGACGCTATTCTTGACTTACATGGTGGTGGTGTCGCTTTGACCGGGGATGGCCTGCAACTCGACTGGCCGGCGGCGCGTGTGCTTCAGGTCGGGACGGCGGCAGCCCGGGTGGCGGGCGATCGCAATGGTGCTTGAATGCTGCTGAACAGGGCAAGTATTCAGCCGAGCCAGGCTCGAAAAGGGTTGTCGTTCGCGCCCGAGGCCCTTATTGTCGATGCAACGAAGCTGCCGCCGCGCAGTTTGTCCGCATTGTCGCGTTCGTCTGAACCGGGCGGAAACACGATCCTGGTTGAACTTGACCAGAGCAGGCTAGCGACGGTAGCTGGGCGACCCATTGACGCTGGCGCGGTCGGTGATTTGGGCGATCCAGCCCGCGCCGACAGCCGCACCGATGGCGACTGGGATCGCCGGCGAATCGTGTGCTGAGTTGGTCTGGCACCGCGGCCGCGGGCGGCTGGCCCCGGACACGACGGCAGGCTGCACGGTGGCAAGCTGTCGGATCGGGTCGGTCGACCCGGCTACCGGCGAGGGGCAGGGAACGGGTCGCCACTCTGCCGGGGGGACCGGTCGAGGCTTCGAGCCTGAGCCCGATCGTCTGAACTAAGTCGCGCGCGCGACGATTATCGTGGAAGGCTGTGGGTCGAGGCCCACGATCACACAAGGACTGTACCAGGTCGATGCAAAATCGCAGCATGTTCCCGTATCGGCGACATGGCCCCAAGAAGCGGACCAAGGGCGGCGGCCCCATTCACAAGCCGCACCGCGGCCCGCAGAAGGGGCTGCCGAACTCGGCGCGTGATCTGTTGCCGATGCTTCAGCCCGCGACCAAGGCTTTGGCGCAGATGCTGGCCGGACGCACCCAGATGTCGGGCCAGCTGGAACAGGCCCGGGCGGTGCTCGGCCAGGCCGAGCGCCTGATCGCGGACCGGGTGCACAACCGTCTGAACCCGGCCGAGCGCGAAGAGTTCTTCGAGCAGATCGCGCGCCTCAGATTGACCTTGGCCGATGCCGACTCCGAGGCCGAGTTCCGGGCCGCCGAGCAGCAGGCGCCGCCGCGGCCGCTGCCGCCGCCGGTCGCTCAGGAGCGGCTGAAGGAGATGGCAATGGCTCTGGCGACGCCCGAGGGGCGCCGTCGTGCGTCGCCTGGCGCTGACGATGGCGCTGGGCCCCCGTCGCCCGCGCTCAGCGATGAGCCCGGCAGCGGTCGAAGCCCTGCGCCGGAGGTCGAGAGCGCCGCCGCCGCTGCCCCTCGGTCTGCGGCTGAGGATCGGCCGGTCGACGACGGGCCGGTGGCCGCGACCGAGCCCACGCCCGCCACCCCCGATGGCCCGCGCCGGCTGCTCGCGATCAACAGACCGGGGCGCCTGGAGTTGCCCAAGGACGCCGCGGTCGATCCGTCGCGGACTTTCTCGATCTCCCGCAGTCGCGGCATCGGGCGCCGGCGCGCCTCCGGCCTCGGGCCGCGCGTCGCAGCGATGCCCGCCCCTGTCGAAGCCGGCGAGCCGCCGCCGGCCGCGAGCGCCCACGACCAGGCGGGCAACAATGGCGCAGCCGACAAGGCGCAGGGCGGCGCGGCGCAGCCGCAAGACCCAGCAGGGTCTGCCCGAGGGCTGGATCATCGACGACGAGGGCTTCGTCGTGCCCGGGCCCGACTGAGCGACCGCTCGCGCCCGGACCGTCAAGAGCCCGGGCATCGGAAGCCGACCGGCCGGCGCGGTCCGGGTCGGCAGAGGGCGACAGGCCCGGGCGCCTGAAACGCCGCTTCGACGACGCTGCACGACGGTCGGCCGGCCGGTCCGCGAAATCGTCGTCCCTGCCCCCAAGTCGTCGTCCCCTGTCCAGATCGTCGTCCTTACCAAGTCGTCGCCCCTGCCAAGTCGTCGCCCCTGCCAAGTCGTCGCTTCTGACAAGTACCTCGCCCAAGTTGAGACCGGAAGTCGAGGCGGTCCGACCCGAACTGCTGACGATCGACCGCGCTGCCGATGGCGTCTTCCAGGTCGGACCGGTACGGCAAAACGCCGCGGCCCCGATGGGTGGCCCGGCGAGCGGCAAGCCGCCGGTCGGGAGCCTCGGTGGGAAGCGCGGGCATGGTTGACTTTTCGCGACTGCAACATTACGTGTGCGCTGCAGCAAGACCTGGCTGGCCGGTGCGCCCGGCGAGGCTCGGGATTGCGTGACCGGGTCGCGAGACCCCTAGCCAAGCGAGGGAAATGATGGCTGCCGACAACGTGATGTCGATTCAGCAGATGGAAGATCAGGTCCGCGTCGGCTACGCCGATCTGGCGGCCTTGTACCAGGGCAACCTCGAGGCGCTGGTGGCGTCGAGCCAGGCCCTGTTCGGTGGCTGCCAGACGGTGACCGCCACCCTGCTCGCGTTCGCGCAAGGCCGCGCCAAGGAAGGGCTGGCGACCGGCAAGCGCCTGGCGGAGTGCGGCTCGCCGGCGAACGCCGCCGAGATCCAGCTCGATTTCGCGCGGACGACGCTGCAGGCCTATGCCGATCAGCTCAACCAGCTGGGCGAGATGACCCGGCAGCTGCTGAGCGAATCCTTCGTGCCGTTCGAGCGGCGGATCGCGACGGTCGCGAAGACCGCGGCCGAGAACATCGCCGCCTGACCACGTTCGGCGGGCCGGGCGTGGCCCGAGCGGTCGCGGCCCGGCCTTGGTTCCGGTTCACGCCGGCAACCGCCCGGGCTCCGGCCGGCCATGGTGCGGCGCAATACCGACGCCATCCCGCCGGCGGACCGCGATCCCCTGACAGGAGGTGTTTGCCGATGGCCAGATCGAGTCAAGCCAAGGGCGGCCAAGCCGCGCCCACCATGACGCCGAAGACGCCGAAGACGCCGGTCAGACGGCCGGCGGTGCGGAACAAAGTCGGCAAGACCGCCGCAGCAACGGCGCGTCCCGAGCTGCCGGCGGAAACCGGGCCGGTCGCGCCCGCGCCACCGGAGGCCAAGCGCGAGGCGTTTGCGGCCGCGGAAACGGCGGCGGCTGCCGATCCCGTGCCGCCGAAGTCGTCGCCGACCGACGACGTCGGGGCAGTGAGCCACGCGATCGAGGCGCCGGCCGCAGCCGAGCCGGCGGCCGGCGAGCCCCTGCCGGAGGTCGAGCCCGTGGCCGCGACCGAAGCCATCCCCGAAGCCATCCCGGAAGCCATCGAAGCGGCGCCGGAGGCTGCCGGGCCGGCTGCGCTCGCGCCCGCCGCCGACCCGATCTCGATGCGGCCTCCCTGGGGCGCAGCTCAGGGGCCGGATCTGACGGCGATGCTCCAAGCCGGCCGCACGCTGGTCGAAGGCTCGATCCGCGTGCGCAGCCAGATGATCGGCCTCGGCTGTCGCCGGGCGGAACAGGGCCTGGCGGTCGGCCGCGCCGTGCTCGCCGGCAGCTCGCTGCCGGAGGTGCTGACCCTGCAGGCCGAATACGTCCGCGAAGCGGTCGACGATGCGCTCGCGCAAACCCTCGAGCTCGGCCGGCTGTCGACCGACGTCGTCCGCGCCGGGCTGGAGTCGCTCCGCCCCCGCTAGCGTCGGCGCGCCGCGCACCGGCTGCCCGCGGCGCCGCCCGGCCGCCGTCCTGAGGCGGGCCCTGCCTCCCTGCCAGCCCGGGTCACGGGCGGCAGGCGTGGCGCGCGTGCCCGCCCGCAAGACCCAAATCCCCGGCGCGACCATGGGGTGCGCCGGATTGGGCTTTTCTTCCAGCTGCGAAATCCCTTATCATGATCACCAGGGCGAACTTGGTGAGGACGAGCGGTCACGCGCATGACCAACCGAGACCGTGATCCCGACGGTGGCGCGATCGGCCAGATCGTCACCAAGACGCGAGATAAGACGCAGAAGCCGTCGATGTACAAGGTGTTGCTGCTCAATGACGACTACACGCCGATGGAGTTTGTGGTGCACGTGCTCGAGCGGTTCTTCGGCAAGAGCCAGGAGGATGCGAAGCGGATCATGCTCCACGTGCACGAGCACGGCGTTGGCATTTGCGGCGTTTACACCTACGAGATCGCGGAGACCAAGGTGACCCAGGTGATGGACTTCGCCCGGCAGCACCAGCATCCGCTCCAGTGCACGATGGAGAAGGACTAGGGGGACTAGCGGACGGCGCGGATGCCCATGTTGTCGCGGAACCTGGAAAAGACCCTTCGTCGAGCCTTGGCGCTAGCCAATGCCCGGCAGCACGAGTACGCGACCCTCGAGCATCTGCTCATGGCGTTGCTCGACGACGAGGATGCGGCGGCGGTGCTCAAGGCCTGCGCGGTCGAGGTCGACCGCCTGCGCGCCAGCCTCAACGATTTCCTCGACCACGATCTGACCAGCCTCGCGGTCGAGGGCGTGGTCGATGCCAAGCCGACCGCCGGCTTCCAGCGGGTCATCCAGCGCGCCGCGATCCACGTCCAGAGCTCCGGACGCAGCGAGGTGACCGGCGCCAACGTCCTGGTCGCGCTGTTCTCCGAGCGTGAAGTCCCACGCCGTCTATTTCCTGCAAGAGCAGAACATGTCGCGCCTGGATGCCGTGAACTACATCAGCCACGGCATCGCCAAACGCGCCGGCATGAGCGAGGCCCGGCGGGTGCGCGGCACCGAGGAGCCCGAGGAGCGGCGCGGCAACCAGTCGACCGAGGCCCTCAACGCCTATTGCACCGACCTCAACGCCAAGGCCAAGCAGGGCAAGATCGACGTCCTGATCGGCCGCGATCTGGAGGTCGAGCGGACCATCCAGATCCTCTGCCGGCGCTCCAAGAACAACCCGCTGTTCGTCGGCGACCCAGGCGTCGGCAAGACCGCGATCGCCGAGGGCCTGGCGCTCAGGATCGTGCGCGGCGAGGTCCCGGAGGTGCTGCGCAAGGCGGTCATCTTCCAGCTCGACATGGGGGCGCTGCTCGCCGGCACCCGCTACCGCGGCGACTTCGAGGAGCGCCTCAAGGGCGTGCTGACCGAGCTCGAGGCCGACGATCGCGCAATCCTGTTCATCGACGAGATCCACACCGTGGTCGGCGCCGGCGCCACCAGCGGCGGCTCGCTCGACGCCTCCAACCTGCTCAAGCCCGCGCTCGCGGGCGGCAGCCTGCGCTGCATCGGCTCGACCACGTACAAAGAGTACCGCAACTATTTCGAGAAGGACCGCGCCCTGGTCCGCCGCTTCCAGAAGATCGACATCCATGAGCCGTCCCAGGACGAGACCTTCAAGATCCTGATGGGGCTCAAGCCGTCGTTCGAGGACCACCACCAGGTGCGCTACACCGCCAACGCGATCAAGGCCGCGGTCGAGCTGTCGGCGCGCTACATCCACGACCGCAAGCTGCCGGACAAGGCGATCGACGTGATCGACGAGGTCGGGGCGGCGCAGATGCTCAAGCCCGAAGGCCAGCGGCGCAAGACCCTCGGCGTCAAGGACATCGAGGAGGTGGTCGCCAAGATGGCGCGGGTGCCGGTCAAGAACGTCAACGCCCGCGACAAGGAGGTGCTGCGCAATCTCGGCGCCGAGCTCCAGTCGGTGGTGTTCGGCCAGGACCGGGCGATCGAGGCGCTGGCCAGCGCGATCAAGCTCGCCCGCGCCGGCCTGCGCGATCCCCAGAAGCCGATCGGCTGCTACCTGTTCTCCGGGCCGACCGGGGTCGGCAAGACCGAGGTCGCGCGCCAGCTCGCCCGGATCATGGGGATCGAATTGGTCCGCTTCGACATGTCCGAGTACATGGAGCGCCACGCGGTCTCGCGCCTGATCGGCGCCCCGCCCGGCTACGTCGGCTTCGACCAGGGCGGCCTGCTTACCGACGCGATCGACCAGCAGCCGCATTCCGTCTTGCTGCTCGACGAGATCGAGAAGGCGCATCCGGACGTCTTCAACATCCTCCTCCAGGTCATGGACTACGGCAAGCTGACCGACAACAACGGCAAGACGGTCGATTTTCGCAGCGTCATCTTGATCATGACCACCAACGCCGGCGCCTCCGACATGAGCAAGCCGGCCATGGGCTTCGGCCGCGGCCCGCGCGAGGGCGAGGATACCGAGGCGATCAAGCGGATGTTCACGCCCGAGTTCCGCAACCGCCTCGATGCGACCATCGGCTTCGCCGGCCTGACGCCGGAAATCCTCGCTCATGTGGTGGAAAAATTCGTCCAGGAGCTCGCGGCCCAGCTCGCCGACCGCCGGGTCCATCTCGAGGTCGACGCGCAGGCCAAGGCCTGGCTCGGCGAGAAGGGCTACGATCCGCTCTATGGCGCCCGCCCGCTCGCCCGGGTGATCCAGGAGCACATCAAGCGGCCGCTTGCCGACGAGCTGCTGTTCGGCACGCTCGCCAAGGGCGGCAAGGTCGTGGTCACGATCCGGGACGGCCAGCCGGCCTTCGACTGCACGCCGGCCAACACCCCGGCTCTGCTGCCGCCACCCGGCGCCGACCCCGAGCTCGCGGCGCTCGACGACGAGGACCAGGACGACGAGGCCGACGATCAGGAATATCTGACCGAGGAGCCGGTCGCCTGAGATCGCGGGCCTGGGCTGCGGATGATGCGGGGAGGCTTGCCTCCCCTTTTTGCGGACCTAGGGTCGGGTCGCGGGGGCGAGCATGAAGCCGCCGCCGGAGGCGTCGAGGCGCGCGCCCGAGATGAACGAGGCCGCCTCGGACAAAAGCCAGAGGATCGGCCGGGCCATCTCCTCGGGCTCGGCGCAGCGGTTGATCGCGATCGTGTCGGCGATCTGCGCGCGCAGGTCCGGGTCCTGGCGGACCGCATCGGTCATGTCGGTGAGCGTCATTCCGGGCCGGAGCGCGTTGACCCGGATGCCCTCGCGCGCAACCTCTCGCGCGAAGCCGACCGTGAAGGCGTCGACCGCGGCCTTCGAGGCGGCGTAGGCGCTGCGCCCGGCCCGCCCGCCGATGGTCGAGGCCATCGACGAGACGTTGACGATGGCACCGCCCGCCCCGCCGGTCCGGGTCGACATCCGGCGCGCCGCCTCCCGGCAGCAGAGCATGGTGCCGATCACGTTGACCGCCAGCAGGCGCTCGAGCGCCGCCTGCTCGAACTCCGCGACCCGGGTCGCGGGTCCGCCGTCGATGCCGGCGCTGTTGACCAGGGCGGTGACCCGGCCGAGGCGGTCGTCGACCGCCCGGAACATGCGCAGAACCTGGTCCTGCTGCGCAACGTCGGCCTGGACCGCGAGCGCCCTGCCGCCCGCCGTCTCGATCTCGGCGACCAGGGCCTCGGCCGCAGCCTGCTGGGCGCGATAGTTCACCGCCACGGCGTAGCCTTGTTCAGTCGCCAGGCGCGCCGTAGCGGCGCCGATCCCGCGCGCGCCGCCAGTCACCAGCAGGATGCCGCCCATGCTCTTCCCTCGAGAACCGATGTCCGGACGTCATCTTGCGACCCGCCCGCCAGGCGTCAAGCCGGCGGCGGCCCGATCGCTTGACAGGCGCCGCCCGCCTGGGAAGCTTGTGGCGGCCGAACGGAGGTATTGGCGATGGAGTTCGAGGACAGGTTGATCGTGATCACCGGCGGGGCAGGTGGGATCGCGCGGGCGACCGCGAAGCTGCTGGTCGCGGACGGCGCGCGGCTCCTCTTGATCGATCCGAACGCGCGCGCGCTCGAGGCGCTGGCCGCCGAGCTCGATGGCGGCCTGCGCGTGCAGACGGTCGTCTCGTCGCTGGCGACGCCCGCGGCCTCTGCGGCTGCGCTCGAAGGCCTCGTGCTGCCGATCTACGCGCTGGTCCATCTCGCCGGCATCTTCCGGCCCGACGCGCTCGAGGCGGCCCAGCGCCCGCTCTGGGATGCGACCATCGCCGCCAATCTCACCAACGCCTTCGACATCGCGGCCGCCTGCCGGCCGCGGCTCGATCCGGCCGCGACCGCGCGGATGGTGTTCGTGAGCTCGCTGGCCTTCCGGCGCGGATCCTTCGACCACATCGCCTACACCGCGGCCAAGGGCGGCATCGTCGGCCTGGTGCGGGCGCTCTCCCGCGGCCTCGCCCCCGAGGTCCTGGTCAACGGCCTGGCGCCCGGGATCATCCTGACCGGCATGCCCGAGCACATCATTGAGGACCCGGCAAGGCGCGAGCGCCTGCTCGCCGAGACCGCCCTCAAACGCTTCGGCGAGCCGCGCGAGGTCGCGACCGCGATCCGTTTTCTGCTGAGCAACGATTCGAGCTTCATCACCGGCCAGGTGATCAACGTCGACGGCGGCGTGGTCAACTCGTGACCGGCGGCGCGCTGCCTTAGGGGTGGACTTGGTTGACGAGCGGCTGACCGGCGACCAGGCGCTCGAGGTTGTCCGCGATCACGGTGAAGCGGCGCTCCATCAGCCCTTCGGTCCAGCCCGAGCAGTGGGGCGTCATGACCACGTTCTCGAGCTCGTGGAACGGATGGCGCGAGGGGCGAATCGAGGCATCCGCGCCGCTCGGATAGCGGTACCAGGTGTCGAGCACGGCGCCGCCGATGGTCCGCTCGCCGAGCGCCGCGAACAGCGCGTCCTCGTCGACGATCGGGCCGCGCGCGACGTTGATCAGGACCGCGTCGGAGCGCATCCGCGCGAGCTGCTCGGCTCCGATCAGGCCCTGGGTCGCCGCGGTCAGCGGGCAGGCGATCAGGACGAAGTCGGACGCCTCGAGCAGCCGGTCCAGCTGGTCCGGCCCGCCCAGCCAGTCGGGCGCTGGCTCGAGCGGTCGCGGCCGGCCCACGACCGCCATGACCCGCATGCCGAACGCCCGGGCGCGGACCGCGACCGCCTGGCCGATGTGGCCGTAGCCGACGCAGCCGACGGTCTTGCCGGCGAGCTCCGGGCGGAACGGCGCCGAGCGGCGCGGGCTGTCGTCCCAGCTGCCGGCCTTGAACCGCGCGCCGCGGCCGGTGAGATCGACCGTCCCGTGGAGCATGGCGGCGAGCACGTATTCGCTGATCCCGATCTCGTGCTCGAAGGTGTTGCAGACCGGACAGCCGGCAGGCACGGCGTCGAGGTCGACCGCGTCCAGGCCGGCGACCGGCAGCTGGACCAGCTTGAGGTTCGGCATCGGCGGCAGGCCGCTGCCGAGCTCGACCGTCACCAGCACGTCGGCCGCGGCGAAGGCGGCGGCGCTCGCCGCCGGGTCGGCGACCTCGAAGAGCTGCACGCCGTCCCCGAACCGGCGGCGGAGCAGCGCTGCGCCCTGGTGGGCGATCGGACCGTTGAGCAGGATGGTGAGCGGTCGAGGCGGTGGTGCTGCCTGGTCATTCGGCGATGGCCGCGCTCGTCTTGGCGCGCGCCGACAGATAGCCGGCGCCCGGCGTGTCGGCCGGCAGGCCGGCCATCGCCAGCCCGGCGCGCATGTGCTCGCGATCGCTCGCCTTCTGAAAGGGCAGGGTCGCCAGAAAGCGCTCGATGGTCATGTCGGGCCGCTCCGCGAGGACCGCGCGGATTTGGGCCGCCGCCTTGTCCGGCTGCCCGAGCTGGCCATAGCTCGCCGCGAGATAGAGGCGGTGATCGACGCGCGGGTCGCTGGTCTTGCGGACCATCGTGATCGCGTCGGCATAGCGCCCCACCAGGTAGAGGTTGAGCGCCAGATTGCCGAAATAGCGCTCCGGATGGCGGGGGTTCAGGCGCATCGCCTTCTCGACGAACGCGATGCCCTCGGCGGCCCGGCCGGCGGTCGGCAGCAACCAGGCGCCGTAGTCCTGAAGCAGCTCCGGATCGTTGGGGTTGAGGGAGAGCGCCTTCTCATAGGCCGCGAGCGCCTGTTGCGGCGCCCCCATCGCTTGATAGGCGTCGCCCAGGGCCCAGTGGGCGTTGTATTCCTGCTCATCGGCGGCGACCGCTTTGCGCGCCCAGTCTAGCGCCTGCGCCACCGACTGCTCGGGATCATCGCTCCACGACCACCAGAATTCCGCCATGTACGTCCAGGCGACATAGGCGTGGGCGAGCGCGAAGTGGGGATCGATCGCGATCGCCTGGAGCGCCGCGGTGCGCGCCTGGAGGTTCGTGTCTTTAGCGAACTTGTCGTAGTAATCGGCTGCACGCAGGACATAGTCATAGGCGTCCAGGCTCGCGGTGGGCTTGTGCCGGACGCGCTCCTGGTCGGCGGCCGCGATCGCCGAATTGGTGCCGCCGAGGCTACCGACGATCTTCTCGGTCAACTCGTCCTGGACGGCGAAGAAATCAGTCCATTGGCGGTCGCAGCGTTCCGCCCAGACTTGGTAGCCGGTGGTCGCGTCGATCAGCTGTGCGTAGAGACGCAGCCGGCCGTTTTCCTTGCCGATGCTACCCTCGAGGATGTAGCGGACCCCGAGCTCGCGCCCGACCTGGCGCAGGTCGGGATGCTGACCTTTGTAGGCGAGGCTGGAATTCGAGGCGACCACGAACAGCTCGGAGAAGCGCGACAGGCCGCTGATGATGTTGTCGACCAGGCCGTCCGCGAACCGGTCGAGCGCGGGGTCGTCGCTCAAACGGGCGAGCGGCAGGATCGCGATCGAGGCCCGCTCCGGCAGCGGCTGGTTCTGCTGGGCCGGCAAGCGCCCGAGCGGCAGGCCCTGCAGATCGGGCGCCAGCCACCAGACGCCGGCGATGGTCGCGAGCAGCATCACGCCGGCGGCGCGCGCTGCGGGCCGGCGGCGCCGTTGCCGCAGGCGCATCGACCAGGCCGGCCGCCAGGCCGCCCGGTCCGGCTGGCGCCAGCGGTAGACCCGATGCAGCCGGTCAAAGTTCTTGAGCGCCCTGCGCCCGACGAAGTCGAACCGCTGGTCGAGCTTGCCCTCGATCTGGTCGAAGGCGCTGCCGGAGATGCAGAGCCCGCCCGGCTCTGCCAGGGCTTCCAGGCGGGCGGCGACGTTGACGCCGTCGCCGAGCAGGTTGTCGCCGTCGACCATGACGTCGCCGAGGTTGACGCCGATCCGGTAGCCCACGCACTTCGGGCGGGCGCGCCCGGCGTTGATCGCCGCGATCGCCTCCTGGATCCCGATCGCCGCGCGGACCGCTTCGACCGCGCTCGCGAATTCCGCGATCACGCTGTCGCCGGCGCTGCCGAACACCCGGCCGTGGTGCCGGGCGACCAGCTCGTCGATCAGCGCCCGGCAGGCGTTGAGGGTGGCGAGCGTCGCCTCCTCGTCCTGTTCCATCAGGCGGCTGAAGCCGACCATGTCGGCTGCCAGGATCGCGGCGATCCGGCGCTCGACCTGCGGCTCACTCATGGCCGACCGATCCGAAAGGGCGACGCGCGACCCGAGCGCCACCCGGCTCTTGCTGTGAACATCACCGGACCTATTGAAATCGGCCCCTGGCGCACGATCCCCCGCCCAGCTGCCGGACCCGAGTTGATACCCCGCCCGCGGGCCAGCCGCTGTGAACTGGTTCACAGTCGGGCCGGCGGGCGCCCCGGATCAGATCGTCTGGATGCCGCGCTCGATCCCGGCGCCCGGCACGCCGGCCCGCCCGCTCAAACCTCGGCGCCGCGATGGCGCGCGACCTCCGGCCCCGGGACGACGCCGAGCCCGGGCGCCGCCGACAGGACCAGATGGCCGGCCTCGAGCGATCGGAAACGGGGTCGCAAGACCTTCGCGCAACGGATTGGGATTGCAGTCGATCTCGAGCATGCCATCGCCGCCGGCCGCGGCCAGCAGATGGGCCGAGGCGAGCAGGCCGATGCCGCCGCCGAGATAGTGCGGGCAGTAGCGCCGGCCGGCGGCGACGATCCGCCGGGCGAGCGGCAGGCAGCCGGTGATGCCGCCCCATTTGGCGACGTCGGGCTGGATCACGGCGAGCGCGCCGGCCGCGATCGCCTCGATCGAACGCGGCATCGCCGCGCAGGTTCTCGCCGCCCGCGAGCGGGATCGGCGAGGCCTCGGCCAGGCGCCGCCAGTCGCCCGATCGGCGCTGTCGGCGGCGATCGGCTCCTCGAGCCAGAGCGGATCGAAGGCGGCGAGCGCCGCCGCCATCTCGAGCGCCTCGGCCGAGATCCCAGGCCTGGTTGGCATCGACCGCGATCGGCGCCTCCGGCCCGAGCGCGCGCGCGCACCGCCCCGAGGTTGTCGAGATCGATCTCGGCGTCCGAACCCGATCTTGAGCTTGAAGGCGCGGAAGCCGGCGGCCCGGGCGGCCAGTGCCTGCGGCGACGCGCCTGGTCGGGGTTGATGCCGCTCGCATAGGCCGGCAGACGGCCGTCGCCGCTCGCCGCCGAGCAGACGCCAGAGCGGCTGGCCCGCCCGCCGCGCGGCCAGATCCCAAAGCGCGATGTCGATGCCGGCGATCGCCTGGGCGAGCGGCCCGGGCTCGCCCGCCTGCAGCGCGAGCGGCGCTGCGCGCGCGGACAGCTCGCGAAACGCCTCGCAGGGCCCCGACCAGGTCCGATCGACCACCAGCGGCGCAAGGAAGCTGGTCACCAGGCGGGCCCGATGCTCGGCGCCGCAGGTCGGAAAATTGCACCAGACCTCGCCGTAGCCGACCGCGCCGTCGGCGGCGTGGGCCTCGACGATCACCGCCGGGCGATCGGTCATACTGCCGAAGGCGGTGCGCACGGGCCGCGCGATCGGCGCGCGATAGACCGCGACCCCGAGCTCGACGATACGGAGCGGCCCGGTCGGCGGCAGGGTCATGGCCCCGCCTGAACCGATCGCGCGCTCAGACGGTTCGGATGCCACCCTCGATCTCGTCGTCCGGTACGCCGACCGAGCGGGCGGCAGCGCGCACCTGGTCCAGGGTGTTGGTATCGAGCGGCAAGCCTTCCGCACGCCGCCTGGCCTGAGCGCGGCGCTCGGGCTCGCCCGGGAACAGGATCTCGCCGCCGGGCTGAGCAGGCGGCGACGCCTTGACCCAGCCTTCGAGACGCGCGAGGTCGGCGGCCACCGCCGCGCATGCCGGCCATGCGCTCGGGGTCGATCAGGATCGAGAGCATGTTGTTGACCACCCGGTCGGCGTCCGGGTTGTCGGGATGGCTGCTGCCGCCGCCGGTCAAGGCACCAGCCAGGACCTCGCAGAAGATCGAGAGGCCGTAGCCCTTGTGGCCGCCGACCGTGAGCAGCGCGCCTGGCGGGTCGGCGAACAGGGCGGCCGGGATCCCGGGTCGGCCGGCCCTTGGCATCGATCAGGCAGCCTTCGGGCACCAGCTCGCCCTTGTTCTGCGCGACCCGGACCTTGCCGGCGGCGATGATCCCGGTCGACATGTCGTGGATGATCGGCTCGGCGCCCGGCCGCGGCACGCCCATTGCGATCGGGTTGACTGACAGCCGCCGGTCGCTTCCGCCGAAGGGAGCGACCAGGATGCCGGCGCCCGAGGTGTTGACGAAGTGCAGCGAGATCAGGCCGGCGGCCGCCGCCTGCTCGGCCCAGGCGCCGATCCGGCCGATGTGCGAGGCGTTGCGCAGGCCGACCACGGCGACGCCGTGCGCCCGCACCCGCTCGATGCCGAGCGCGATCGCCTGTTTGGCGACCACCTGGCCGTAGCCCTGCTGGCCATCGACCGCGATCAGGGCGCCGCCATCCTGCATGATGCTGGCCTTGCGGTTGGCGCGCACGCCGCCCTGCTGCAGGAGCTGCAAGTATGGAAGAATCCGGATCACGCCGTGGGAATCGTGGCCGACCAGGTTGGCGTCGATCAGGTGCTCGGCGATCGCCTCGGCCTCGTCCAGGTCCGAGCCGGCGTGCCGGAAGATGCTGACGACCAAGCCCTTGAGCGGCTCAGCGGCGATTCCCATGACGTGCTCCCTGCTGTGCGGTTGATTAGTTGGGGTTCTTGCGGGCGGCCGCGAGGCGGAGCGCGAGCTCGATCGCCTCGAGCAAGCTCTGCGGGTTGGCGAGGCCGCGGCCGGCGATGTCGAAGGCGGTGCCGTGATCGACCGAGGTCCGGACGATCGGCAGGCCGAGGGTGACGTTGACCCCGGAGAGCGCGGTCATCCGGCCGGTCGCGGGGTCCATGGCAAAGCCGAGGGTCTTGACCGCGACGTGGCCCTGGTCGTGGAACATCGCGACCACGACGTCGAACTGGCCGCCGAGCGCCTTGACGAACACGGTATCGCCCGGGACCGGGCCTTCGAAGCTCAGGCCCTTGGCGCGGAACTCCTCGATCACCGGGGCGATCACGTCGATGTCCTCGCGGCCGAACAGGCCGTTCTCGCCGGCGTGCGGGTTGAGGGCGGCGACCCCGATCCGCGGCCGTGCGATGCCGAGATCGAGCATCGCCTGGTGAGTGAGCGCGAACACGCGGCGCAGGCGCTCGGGCGTGATCCGCTTGGAGACGTCGGCGAGTGCCACGTGGGTGGTGACGTGGCTGACCTTGAGCCGGTCGTGGGCGAGCAGCATGCAGCTGCCCTTGCTGCCGGTCAGCTCGGCCAGGATCTCGGTGTGGCCGGCGTAGGCGTAGCCGGCCGCGTTCAGCGCCTCCTTGTTGATCGGCGCGGTGACGATGCCATCGATCGCGCCAGCCACGGCGAGCTGCACCGCCCGCTCGATCGCGGCAAACGCCAGCCGGCCGGCCTCGGCGCTGAGCTGCCCCACAGCGATGGGCGCGCGGGCGGCGTCGGCTTCGATCACCCGCACCTGCGGCCAGACCGCGGGCCCTTCGCCGCCAACCAGCTCGATCCCGACGCCTTGCGCGTTCGCCGCGGCCTCGATGCAGCTGGCCGTGCCGATCACCACCAGCTCGAGCTCGCCGGCGGCGACGCGTTCGCGCAGGAGCCCGAGCGCTTTCAGGATGATCTCGGGCCCGATCCCGGCGGGATCGCCCATGGTCAGGCCGAGGACGGGTCGATGCTCAGTCATCTCTGTCACCTTCGGGGGCAGTCACCCTTGGCGGAATTGGCGATCCGGATCAAGAGGTCGGGCTCGCCGAACGCGCCGGATTTGGAGATCACCTCGCAACCGTGCCAGGGGCCGCCCCGGATGCTGGAGTGCGCGATCCCGGGCAGCGGCTCGCCGGCAACGAGCAGTGCGTCGGCTTCGAGCATCTGGACCAGCCGGTGTAAGGTCGCCCCGCCGGTCACGACGAGGGAGCGCGGTTGCGGCAGCTCCCGGCGCGCGCGGCCGAGGATGAGATCGAAGACCGGCCCGGCGACCGCCGCTCCGGTGCCGTCGGCGACCTCGATCCAAAGGGTCGCCCGGCCGTCGCGATGAAGCGCGTCGGCGACGGCCGAGATCGCGGCCTCGATGGCGCCGGTCGGTGGGACGCGGATCACGACCGCCGGGTCATGAGCGGCGAGCGCTCGGATCTGGGCCAGGGTCACCGGATGGTGGCTGCCGACCACGATCAACAGCGGCGGCTCGAGCCGGGGCACGGCACCCGCTCGGGGCGCGCCGGCGAGCGCCCGGGCGAGGCCCGCGCTGCCGCACCAGAGGACCGGCGGCTCGAGGCGTCGTCCGGCGTCGACCAGGGCGGCGAGGTCAGGCTCGCTGGCGGCGTCGCAAAGGAAGCAGCCGCCGCCCGCGAGCGCCTCGGCGCCGGCGGCGAGGCGAAGGGTCACATCCTGGTCGCAAAGCTCGGCCTTGAGATCACAGGCCACGGCCTGCCAGGGCAGGGCGGCATCGGCGCGCCAATACTGCCGCCCGCCCGCGGTGATCCGCTGCCGGGCCGGGAAGGCGGGCGCGATCACGGCGCTTCGGAAGCGGCCGCTCGCGAGGCAGGCGGCGATCTCGCGGGCGGTATTGCCGCGCAGCAGCGAGTTGATTTTCTTGTAGGCGAGGTCCGTGTCCGAGAAGGCATCGAGCCATCCCGATCCCGGCGCGTCGAGGTCCCGGGACTCGGTGTCGAGGGCGAAGCTGCCGGTCGCCGCTCGGGCCGGGTTCCAATAGACTGGCAGGGGGCCGGCGAGCGCGACCAGAGGGGCCGCCGTGTCGAGGGCCCCGGTCAGGTCGTCGGCGACGATTCGAACCCGCATCGATGGGACGCCCGGCCGTTCAGCGTTCGCTTAGGATTCCCGGTGAGATTGATCGGCTTTGTACAGGATGACGAGTTGAAAGGCAGCCGACATGTCGAGCCAATCCGGAACGCGAGCCTTGGGTCGCGGCGATCTCGAGCGCGCGGTCGCCGCCGGCGTGCTCGACGCCGCCCGGGCCGAGGCGCTCTGGCGGTTCCTCGAGAGCGAAGCGCAGAGCCTGCGGCCGCGGTTCGATCTGGTCCACGTGCTCTGGTATGCGGGCGCGCTGATCGTGATCGGCGCCATGGGGCTGTTCACGACGCTCGCCTTCGCCAGGCTCGGCGGCGGCGTGCTCGCGCTGATCGCCGTCGTCTACGCGGTGGCGCTGACCGCGGCCGGCCGGCATCTCTGGCAGCGCGGGATGCGCATCCCGGGCGGCCTGCTGATCGCCGTCGCGGTCACGATGGCGCCCTTGTTCACCTATGGCGTCCAGGACGCGCTCGGCTGGTGGACCCATGCCGAGCCCGGCAACTACCAGGATTTCTACATCTGGATCAAGGCGAGCTGGCTGCCGATGGAGCTCGCGACCATCGCGGCCGGCGTAGTCGCGCTCCGCTTCTGGCGCTTCCCGTTTCTGATCGCGCCGATCGCCTTTGCGCTCTGGTTCATGTCGATGGACCTGGTGCCCTGGGTGTTCGGCGAGGACTGGGACAGCTGGGACCAGCGCCGGATCGTCTCGCTCTGGTTCGGGTTGGCCATGCTGATCCTCGCCTGGGCGGTCGATGTCCGCGCCCGGGGTGACTTCGCCTTCTGGCTGCATCTGTTCGGCCTGCTGGCGTTCTGGGGCGGCCTCACGATGCTGGACAGCCAGAACGAGCTCGGCAAGGCGTTCTACTGCCTGATCAACCTCGTGCTCCTGCTGCTGGCGCTGTTCCTCGAACGGCGCGCCTACGTCGTGTTCGGCGCGCTCGGCGTCGCCGCCTACCTCTGTCACCTGGCCGGCGAGGTGTTCCAGGATTTACTGCTCTATCCGTTCGCGCTGTCGCTGATCGGCGTCCTGGTCATCGGCGCGGGCCTGTTCTTGCATCGGCGCGAGGCCGCAATCGCAAAGATGCTGGCCCGGCACCTGCCGCCCGTCCTCAAGGCGCTTCGCCCGGCCCATGCCCGCTGAGGCTTGGCTTTGGTGCCCGGTCGGGCCTACCCTTGAACGATGCGCCTGAATGACCTCGAACGGCGGATGCTCGCGGGCGAGCTCGGGACGCCCAGACGCTGGGCGATCGAGCAGCAGATCGCGGTCGGCGAGTTCTTCGATGCCGACGACTTCGTCGAAGTGAGCCAGGTGCACCTGTGCGCCGATACCGAGGCGCTCGGCCCTTCGGGCGTTGCCTTCCTGGAGCAGCTGGCGCGGGCACCGGAGCCGGAGCGCCGCGTGCTGGCGCCGACCGTGACCGATCCGCGCGGCGCCGACTTCTCGCGCGCGGCAAAGATCCGCCAGCCCGAATGGATCCTCGAGCTCGAGCAACGCGCGGCCGACGCCATGGCGGCGCTCGGCATGCTGCTGACCAACACCTGCATCAACTACCAGAGCGTGCTGCCGCCGGTCCGGGGCGAGCACCTGGCGTTCGGCGACACCGGCTCGGTGATCTACGCCAATTCGGTGTGCGGCGCGCGCAGCAACTATGAGGGCGGCCCGGCCGCGCTGGCCGCGGCGCTGACCGGACGGGTACCGCGCTACGGCTTCCATCTCGACGCCTGCCGCCAGGGCAGCCGGCGCTACCGGATCGTCGAGCCGCCGCGGGGCCTCTCCGACTGGGGCGCGCTCGGGGCCCTGATCGGGCGCGAGCAGGCGTCCTACTGGCAGGTCCCGATCGTCGAGGCGGCGGGCAGCGCTCGCGGGCCGAACTCGGATGAGCTGAAGCATTTCGGGGCGGCCATGGCGAGCTACGGCTCGACCGCGATGTACCACGTGTGCGGCGTGACCCCGGAGGCGCCGGCGGCCGATCCGAACGCCAGGGCGGGCTCGCTCGGCCATGCCGACATCGATGCGTTCTACGCGAGCTTTGCGCCCTCAACCGATGCGCTCGACGTCGTCGTGTTCGCCGCGCCGCAGCTGTCGCTGCTCGAGCTGCAGAGCCTGGCTGGTCTGCTGCAGGGCGCGCGGGTCGCCGGGCACACCGCCCTCCTGGTCGCGACCTCGCCCGAGATCAGGCACGCTGCCGATCGGATGGGCATCAGCTCGGTCATCGAGCGGGCGGGCGGTGTCGTGCTGGAAGGCGTCTGCTTCTATCAGATGCACGCCCGCGTGCTCGCCGAGGCCAACGGCTGGCGGACGCTGATGACCAATTCGGCGAAGCTCGTCAACATCGTCGCCGGCTACGGCTACCAGCCGGTGCTGGCGCCAATGGCGCGCTGCGTCGAGTTCCGCGATCGCCGGGCGCATCCAGAGGTGACGGTGATCCGCGGGCATCCCGGCATTGGCCAGCCGGTGCGCGGGCCAGCGCTGGTCGCCGCCGACAACTTCAGCGCCAGATACGATCTGGATCGCGTGCAAGGCATCTTCTCGCGGCCCGCGCACAAGCTCCACGGCCAGAGCTACGTGGGCAAAATTCTGGTGCTGAATGCTGCCAAGGGTGGCGTCGCGACCTCCTGGATGCTGGCCGAGATGGCGGCGCGCGGCATGGCGCCGCTGGCGCTGCTGCTCAACTACGCCAATCCGATCATGGCCCAGGCCGCGGCCTTCAGCGGCGTTGCCCTGATCGACCGTTTCGAATGCGATATCACCCGGGCGATCGCGACCGGGGATCAGGTCGAGGTCGACCCGGCTCAAGGGCTTGTGCGCACTTTTTCTAGTCCAGCCCGAGAGCCCGGCGGTTGAGGGCGCTGTCGGGGCTGCGCATCATCGGCGCATCGAACGGGCGTTCGGTCACCCGGATGATGTGGTCGCGGATGAAAGCCGCCCCTTCACGGGCGCCGTCCTCGGGGTGTTTGAGCGCGCATTCCCATTCCAGCACGGCCCAGCCGGGAAATTCGTTGTCGGCGAGGCGGGTGAAGATGCCGCCGAAGTCGATCTCGCCATCGCCGAGCGAGCGAAAGCGCCCGGCCCGCTCGGACCAGCCGAGATAGCCGCCGTAGATACCGGTCCGGCCGTTCCTCCGGAACTCCGCGTCCTTGACGTGCACGACGTTGATCCGCTCCCGGTAGCGGTCAAGAAAGTCGAGATAATCGATCTGCTGCAGGAACAGATGCGCCGGATCGTAGAGGATCTGGCAGCGCGGATGCTCGTGCACGAGCTCGAGAAAACGCTCGAAAGTGGCGCCGTCGTGGAGGTCCTCGCCGGGGTGGAGCTCGAAGCAGATGTCGACGCCGGCGTCGTCGAACGCGTTCAGGATCGGCCGCCAGCGCCTCGCCAGCTCGGCGAAGCCCTCCTCGACCAGGCCCGAGGGCCGGGGCGGGTAGGGATAGAGAAAAGGCCAGAGCAGGTTGCCCGAGAAGGTGACGTGGCGCTCGAGGCCGAGGTTCTTCGAGGCCCGGGCCGCAAGCAGCAGCCGCTCGACCGCCCAGGCCTGGCGGGCGGCCGGCCGGCCGCGCAGCTCCGGCGGCGCGAACACGTCGACAATCGGGTCGTAGGCCGGGTGGATCGCGACCAGATGGCCGATCCGCTGGCTCGCGAGCTCGGTGATTACGAGACCATGGCCGGCCAGCATGGCGGTAATCTCGTCGCAATACGCCTCGCTCTCCGCGGCCTGGCGGAGATCGACCAGGCGGTCGTCGAAGACCGGCACCTGGAGCCCGAGGAAGCCCAGGCCAGCCGCCCATTTGGCGATCGGTTCCAAGGCGTTGAAGGGCGGGTGCTCGCCCAGGAACTGAGCCAGGAAGATCGCCGGGCCCTTGATTGTGCGCATGGGTTGCCTCCAGACCTCAGTCGACGGCGCGAAGGCGGCGTTCGCGGGCGAAGCTGTAGATGCCGCTCAGCGCGATGATAGCCGCTCCGGCCACGGTCGCGAGATCGGGCAGGTTGCCGAACACGACGAAGCCGACCGTGGTCGCCCAGATCAAGGTGGTGTAGCTGAACGGCTGCAGGACCGAGGCGGGCGCCAGCTGCAAGGCCTTGATCAGCAGGAAGTGGCCGCAGGCACCGAGGCAGGCGACCAGCGCGAACAGCGCCCAGCCGCGGGCGTCGGGGGTGGTCCAGGAGAACGGGCCGATCACGGTCAGGCCGATCGTGCCGACCACCGCGGTGTAGAACAGCGTGGTCATCGGCGGATCGTCGCGGCTCACGATCCGGGTCAGGATCTGGTAGCAGGCGAACATCAGCGAGCAGAGCAGCGCCAGCAGCGCCGCCGGCTGGACCGCGGTCAGCCCCGGGCGAAGGATGATCAGCATGCCGACGAAGGCGACCGCGATCGCACTCCAGCGGCGGATGCCGACCCGCTCGCGAAGGAGCGGCACCGAGAGTGCGGTGACCAGCAGCGGCGTGACCGCGAGGATGGCGTGGGCGTTGGCGAGCGGCAGTCGGGTGATGGTCAGGATGAACAGGCCGATCTCGACCACCAGCAGCAGGGAGCGCGCGCTCTGGAGCCAGAAATGGCGGGTCCGGAGCGCCGCATTGCCACCCCGCCGGCGTGCGAGCCAGGCGGCGATCACCAGCAGCGAGGTGAAGCGCAGCCAGAGGATCTGGATGATCGGGTAGCTGAGGGCGAGCTGCTTGCTGCCGGCATCCATGCAGGCGAACAGCAGCCAGGCGGCCAGGATGCAGGCGATGCCGCGCCCGGTCGAGCCGGCCGCCGGAGGTTCGAGGGCAAGGACTCTCGCGGACGGACTCACGCCAGGCATCGCTCGGGCATGCTGGCGCGGGCCGTGCGCTACGCCGGGACCGGGGCCTGCGCGTGCAGTAGGCCCTCGTGCTTGAGCTCGGCCCAGAGGTCTGCGGGAATCTCGGCCCGGAGGTGGGCGACATTGGCGACCACCTCGCTCGCGCTGATGGCACCCGGAATCAGCGCGCTGATCACCGGGTGGGCGAGCGGGAACTGGAGGGCCGCGGCG
This sequence comes from uncultured Alphaproteobacteria bacterium, assembly GCA_963757395.1. Taxonomy (GTDB): domain Bacteria; phylum Pseudomonadota; class Alphaproteobacteria; order Geminicoccales; family Geminicoccaceae; genus DATAOG01. Next base: position 102,888 of record CAVWRK010000005.1, on the reverse strand, counting down.
GCCAGCGCCACGCCATGGCGCTGGCAGACGGCGTCGATCCGCCGGACCCGATCGAGCACCTCGGGCGGCGCTGCGCGATAGTTGTAGGAGGCGTCCTCGAGCGGTCCGCGGGCGAGGATGCCCGAGTTGTAGGGACCGCCGACCAGGATGCCGATGTTGCGCTCGAGGCAGAGGGGGAGGAGGTCATCGAGCGGGCCCTGCTCGAGCAGCGTGTAGCGGCCGGCGAGCAGGATGCAGTCGAGATCGGCGTCGCGGGCGAAGCGCAGGCAGGGCTCGACATCGTTGACGCCGATCCCGACCGCCTTGATCAGGCCCTCGTCGCGCAGCCGGTCGAGGGCCGGGTAGGCGCCTTCGAGCGCTTCGCGATAGTGCTGCTCGAAGCCCTCGCGGCCGTGGGTCGTGAGGTCGACGTCGTGGATCAGGAGGATGTCGATCGCGGCCAGCCCGAGCCGGCAGTGCGACTGCTCGATGGCGCGCAGCACGCCGTCGTAGCTGAGATCGTAGGTCGGCTTGAAGTCGAGGCCGCCGGGCCGGGGTGGCACCTCGCCGGGCCGGACCGGGGTCAGCCAGCGCCCGATCTTGGTCGAGAGGACGAAGCTTTCTCTGGGCAGTTGACGCAGGACCTGGCCGACCCGGACCTCGCTCCGGCCGAAGCCGTAGAGCGGCGAGGTGTCGAACAGGCGGACGCCGGCATCGTAGGCGGAGCGCACGACACCCAGCGCCTCGTCCTCGGGAATCCGGGCGCGGAAGCCGCCGATCGGGCCGCAGCCGAGCCCGAGCTCTGTGACCTCGAGCGGCGCGCTGCCGAGCTTGCGCCTGGCGGTCGGATCGTAGCCCATGGCTCAGGCCTCCAGCCGGACCGCGGCCGGCACCTGGGTGGCGTTGCGGAAGATGATCGCGTTGCGGAGCGCCATCGCCTTGGCGTGGGCGGCGCATGCGGCCGGCGCGAAGTCCGCCTCGGGTCGGGGCTCGGGCTCGAAATGGCCGAAGCGGTCGCGGCCGCGGACCAGCATCGCGCTGTCCCGGCCGCCCTTCGGCCGGACCTCCGGCGCCAGATAGGTGATGACCAGGTTGATCCGCGGCCGACCGGTCCGGTTCGGTCCCGACGCATGGGGTGTGTAGAGGTGGTGGAGCGCGACCTCACCCGCCTCGAGCAGCACCGGCACCGCGCTGGCCTCGTCGATCGCATGGGCGATGGTCTCGCCGCGCGACAGCAGGCCGTCCGCCTGGACCGTGTCCAGATGCTCGAGCTGGCCCCGAAGGTGGACCCCGGGCGCATAGCGCATGGTGCCGTTCTCGAGCGTGGTCGGGGTCAGCGCGACCCAGACCCGGACCACGCGCTCGATGCCGTCGAGCTCGTAGTTGGTCGCGTCCTGATGCCAGGAGACGAAGGCGGGGCTACGGGGCGGTTTGGTGAACAGGCCGGCCGACCAGAGCAGCAGGTCCGGCCCGACCAACGGCTCGATCGCGTCCAGGATCGCCGGCATGTGGGTGATCTCGTCGACCCAGGTGAACAGAAGATGGGGCTTCAGCAGATAGACCTGGTTGACGAGATCGTCGTACTGGCGCGCCGTCGGGCTGCGCTCGAACGCCTCGAAGCGGGCGGCGAGTTCGGCGGCTTTGGCGCCCGTCATGACCCGGTGCGGGAAAAAGAAGCCGTCCCGCCGGTAGCGCTCGAGCGCGGTCGCCGGCAGTGCTCCGCTCATGTGTCGCCTCCCCGAAATCCGTCAGTCGATCTCGCCGAAGAACCGGAGCTGGGCCTCGATCTGGTGGTCGACCATGGCGCGGCCGCCCATGGTCCGGCAACCGACGTCGGTGGCGGCGCGCCTGAGCGGCGTGACCTCGACCGCGGCGATGATCTCGATCACGGCCATGGCCGCGGTCAAGAGATTGGGGTCGAGCGGCAAGGGGTCGGCCTCATGCAGGCCGAGCGAGGTCGCGTTGATGATCACCTCGTGGCCGCTCGGGTCGGGCGGCCCGACCGTCACCGGGGTGTCCGGTACGCCCTTTGCAAGATCGGCGGCCAGCGACTCTGCCCGGCTCGCGGTGCGGTTGGCAAGCGTCAGCGCGCCGACGCCAGCCTGGGCGAGAGCGAAGGCGATCGCCCGGCCGGCCCCGCCGGTGCCGATCAGCAGCACCCGCCGGCTCTCGAGGGTGATGCCGCTCGCGAGCGCGCCCTGCACCAGGCCGATGCCATCGAACATGTCGCCGACCAGACCGTCGGGCGCGAAGCGCACCGTGTTGACCGCGCCGACCAGCCGGGCGTTGGCGCCGAGCTGGTCGCAAAGGCTCACCATCGCCTCCTTGTGCGGAATGGTCAGCAGCAGGCCGCGGAGGTTCTTCAGCTTCTGGAGACGCGGCACCACCTCGGCCAGATCCTCGGGCAGGACATGCAGCGGGATCAAAAAGGCGTCGACGTCCTGGGCCTGGAACACCGGATTATAGAACTCTGCCGCCCGGACGTGCGCGACCGGATGGGCGAGGATCGCGTAGAGATGCGTCTTTCCAGAGGGTTGCATTGCTGACTTTCTATCTGACATCAGCTCATCGGATCGGCGGTTCAATCCGGGGCCTCCGGATCGAATGTGTACAGCTCTTGGGGGCGCTGGACACCGCGCAGCGCATAGCGTCCGACCGAGACCAGCCGCTCGCGGCCGGCGCCGGCGGCCTCGGCGAACGCGGACGACAGCAGCACGTCCTGGTCGAGCGCGCGGCACATGGCGGCGATCCGGCTCGCCTCGTTGACCGCCGGCCCGACCACCGTGAAGTCGAGCCGGTCGACGCTGCCGATGTTGCCGTAGAAGACCTCGCCGACGTGCAGCCCGAGGTAGAAGCGGGTGACCGGCAGGCCGGCGGCCTTGCGGCGCTGGTTGAGCTCGGCGACGCCGCGGCGCGCATCGGTGGCGGCATCGAGCGCGCAGCCGCAGGCGTCCGCGGCCGCGGCAGCATCGAAGATCGCGAGGATGCCGTCGCCGATCAGCTTCAGAACCTCGCCGCCCTGGAACTGGATCGCCGAGACGATGGCATCGGCGTAGTCGTTGAGCAGCGGGATCAGCTGCTCGGGCGGCGCGGTGTCGGTGATCCGGGTGAAGCCCTGCAGGTCGCTGAACCAGAGCACCGCGCTGATCTTGTCGGCGACGCCGCGCTCGATGTGGCCGCGCAGCACCCGGTGGCCGGCGTCGCGCCCGAGGTAGGTCTCGACCAGCGTCTCGGCGATCCTCGCGATCGAGGCGCTCTTGATCGCGAGCGCGAGGCACGGGACCAGGAGCTCGAGCGCAGCGATCTCGGCGTCGACGAAGCCATCGGCGCGATCCGTCGCCCAGGACGAGAACGTGCAGTCCATCATGCCGATCGCGCCCTCGGCGCCGAACCGGTTGACGATCGCGAGGTAGTCGGTCATGCCCTGGTGGCTGAGCTCACCCAGGACCGGGAATTCGCCGGCCGCGGCCGGCAGTCGCCGACGCAGCATCGTCACGCCGCTCTCGTAGAGGTGGAAGAACGGGCTCTGCTCCCAACTGGCATTCGAGGCGCCGGGGTTGGTGCGCCCGTACTCGGCCTCGGTCGGCGCGCTGGCATCGGCGAGCCATTGGAAGATCCGACCCTCGAGCACCGGGTGGAGGGTGTCGACGCCGATCAGGGCGCGCCTCAGCGGCAGGCCGGCGGCGCGCGCCCGCTCGCAGAACCCTTGCAGCAGTTGGAGCTCGCGCCGGCCCGACAGCCCGGCGTCGGCGATCCACGCGATCAGCGGCAGGTAGCGTTCGTGGTCCATGCCAGTTGTCAGCTTCGGTTGGCTCGATCGAGCGACGTCAGACGTGAATCGGGGCGCGAGCGCCGTACCTGGCCCGCAGGACCGCTACGGTATTGTCCGATATCGTCAACAGAATGCGATAACGGCCGTGCCGCCGGCCGCAGATCAGCTGTCGGCTCTCTGCTTCGCCGGAACGATTGCGTAGAAGACGAATACACCGCCTCGGATTCTGCCTCGATGTCGCCAGGCTCGCCATCAGGCCTTGATACCAGCGCTCGCCAGATGCGGGCGATCGCTCTCGCAGCCACTGATACGCGTCGCCGATTTCGGCCGCAGCAATCTCGGTGACCTCAACCTTTGTATTCCATGCTTCTTTCTAAGGTGCCGATCGACTTCCTCCAGCGGCCGCGTACGGCCTTGTCGGACCTGCTCGAGTCCGTCGCGCACCGCCTCGATGGTCTCGGCGCGGTCGACCAGCTCCCACAGCAGCCGATAGACGCGCTCGTCCTCGACCACGAGTGGCGGCCGGTCGTCGATCCGGAGGGTGATCGGCCGGCCGGCGCCGGCCATCTCGTCGATGTATTGCGCCGTCGTCGGCGTGCGATCGGCGGGCGGCGTCTCTCTCTTCACCTTGAGCATCGCTGGTCTCGTCTGCTGGCGCGGCGACCATAGCATCGTTCGTCCCGGCGATGCACGACCGCTCGAGCAAAGGGCGGCGCTTGGTCACCCCGGCTTCCGGCGGCGATGGTTTTGCGGTAGGACGGCGCCATGGCAACCATGGTCGGGGATCGGACCGGCCGCGGCGCGCGGGCGTGGCGGCGGGAGGCGCGAGCGCTCGTCGCGCTCAGCCTGCCGATCATCCTCACCAACCTCGGCCAGGTCGCGATCCAGACCACGGACGTGGTGATGATCGGCCGGCTCGGGCCGAAGGCGCTGGCGGCGAGCGTGCTCGGCGTCAACGTCAGCTTCGTGCTCCTGCTGTTCGCGATCGGGGTGGTGGCCGCGACCGGGCCGATGATGGCGCAGGACCTCGGCCGCAAGCGCTACGCGGTGCGCGAGCCCAGGCGGACGGTCCGCCAGGGCTTCTGGGTCGCGCTGGCGCTCGGCCTGCCCGCCTGGCTGCTGCTCTGGGAGATCGTCCCGATCCTCCGTCTGCTGCATCAGGACCTGGCGCTGATCCAGGCCGCCCGGCCGTACGTGCACGCGGCCATGTGGGGCTTCGTGCCGGCGCTCTGGTTCGTCGTGCTGCGCAACTTCATCGCAGCACTCGAGCGGCCGCGCGCCGGCATGGTGGTCATGCTGCTCGGCGTCGGCTTCAACGTGCTCGGCGACTACGCCCTGATCTTCGGTGCCTTCGGCCTGCCGGCGCTCGGCCTGCGCGGCGCCGGCATCGCGACCGCGCTGACCAACCTCGGCCTGTTCCTTGGCCTGCTCGGCTTCGTGCTGCTCGATCGCCGCTTCCGCCGCTATCAGATCCTCGGGCGCTTCTGGCGGCCGGACTGGGTGCGCCTGCGCGAGATCTTCCGCCTCGGCCTGCCGATCGGCATGACGCTGGTCATGGAGGTCGGTCTGTTCGCGAGTGCCGGCTTCCTGATCGGGCTGATCGGGACCACGGAGCTCGCGGCGCACCAGATCGCGCTGCAATGCGCGAGCGTCGCCTTCATGGTGCCGCTCGGGCTCGGTCAGGCGGCGACCGTCCGGGTCGGGCTCGCGGCCGGCGGCGGCGATCCGGCCGGCGCAAAGCGTGCCGGCGTCACCGCGCTTGCGATCGGGGGCCTGTTCATGACCGCGACCGCGACCCTGATGTGGACCGCACCTGAGGCGATCATCGGGCTGTTCATCGATGCCGCCGATCCGGCCAACGCCCGGGTCGTGGCGATGGCGGTCACCTTCCTCGCGGTCGCCGCGCTGTTCCAGATCTTCGACGGCGGCCAGGTGATCGGGATGGGCGCCTTGCGCGGCCTCAAGGACACCCGCCGGCCGATGGCGATCGCCGCCTTCGCCTACTGGGTGGTCGGGATCGCGCTCGCGGTCGGCCTCGGCTTTGGCGTCGGGCTCGGCGCGCTCGGCGTCTGGATCGGGCTGGCAGCCGCGCTCGCGGTCGCCGCGACGCTGCTGGTCGGGCGCTTCTTCGCTTTGCAGCGGATCGGCGTGCGCCGGGCGCGTCTCGCTTAGGCCGGGCGGGCGAGGGCTCGGCGGAGCGGCAGGGTCAGAGGGATCGTGAGCAGGACCAGAAGCGCCAGCAGGGCGAGCGCGCTCGGCACGCCGGCCCGATCGCTGACCAGGCCGAAGATGAAGGGGGCGGTGGCGCTCGACCCGATGCCGAGCGTGTAGAACAGGCCGAAGGCGCGCGAGCGCCGTGCTGCGACCACGAACTCGGCGACCGTGGCGTAGAGCACCGAGGAGGTGCCGTTGAGCGCCGCGCCGATCAGCGGCAGAACGACCAGAGCGGCGGCGAGCGGCAGCGGTAGAAGTAGGAGAATACCGCCGGCGGTCACCAGCTCGGTCAGGATCACGGTGCGCAGCAGGCCGACCCGCTCGGCGAGCACGCCGCAGAGGAACTTGCCCGAGGCGCCGCCCGCGAAGGTCAGGCCGAGCGCCAGGCCGATGGTCGCGACGTCGGCGCCTTTGGCGGTCAGCAGGAACGGAAGAAACGTCAGAAAGCCCGTGCGTCCGGCGCTGTCGATGATGCCGATCGCCGAGAGCGCGCGAAAGCCCTGCCAGTCGCTGATCCCCCAGCCGGGCGGGGCTGGCGGCGTAGCGTCGGTCGCGGCGCGGAGCCTGGCGCGCGGCGGCTCGCCGGTACCGAGCAGACGCATCGCGACCAACGCCAGCGCGGCGACGACCAGCCCGATCAGGCCGTAGCCGGTGGTCGCGGTACGCCAGCCCTCTGTCGCGATCACCAGCGCAGCACACATCGGCACCGCGACCTTGCCGAGGTCGCCCGTGAAGTTGTAGATGCCGAGCGCGGCGCGCCGGCCTTTTTCCGGAAAGGCGGCAGCGACCACGGTCGCGTTGAGCGGGTGTTGGGTCCCCGAGCCGGCGCCGGCGATCAGCAGCAGGAGGGCAAGCGTCGCAAAGCCGCCGGCGGTGCCGAGTACCGCGAAGCCGAGCCCGGTCACCACGGTGCCGATCGCCAGCAGCGAGCGTTCGCCGAAACGTTCGGCGAGCAGCCCGGCCGGCACCTGGGCGGCGGCGAGAGCGCCGGAGTAGCAGGACTTGAGGACGCCGGTCGCAGCCAGCGACAGCCCGAGCTCCGCCTGCCAGACCGGCAGCAGGACGAAGATCATGTCCGAGAAGCCGTCGTGCAGGAAGTGGGTCGCGCCCGCGGTCGCGAGCACCGCCTGCCGCCGGCGGCGCTCGTCGTGCTGGACTAGGGCCCGGGCTCGGGCGAGCATGGTGCCGGTCTCAGGGCTGCGAGCAAGGGGAGCTGGACATGGCAGACAAGGTGATAGTCACGTGCGCGGTAACCGGCAATCTCACGAAGCCCGAGCAGCATCCCGATCTGCCGATCACGCCCAAGCAGATCGCGACCGCGGCGCTCGAGGCCGCGCGCGCCGGCGCCGCGATCGCCCACATCCATGTGCGCGACCCCAAGACCGGAGCGCCCTCGATGGCGCTCGAGCACTATCGGGAGGTGGTCGAGCGGATCCGGGCGAGCGCCACCGACCTGATCATCAACCTCACCACCGGCCCCGGCGGGCGCTTCGTGCCGAGCGACGACGATCCCAAGGTCGCCGCGCCCGGCTCTACGCTGGTCCGGCCGGAGCGGCGGGTCGAGCACGTGCTGGCGCTCAGGCCCGAGATCTGCTCGCTCGACCTCAACACCATGTGGTTCGGCAGCGCCGTGGTGATCAACACGCCAAAAAACGCCAGGATCATGGCCGAGGCGATCGAGGCGGCGGGCGTGAGGCCCGAGCTCGAGGTCTTCGATTCCGGCGACCTCCAGCTCGCCCACCAACTGCTCGCGGATGGCGTGCTCGCGCGGCCGCCGCTGTTCCAGATCGTGCTCGGCATCCGCAACGGCTTTCCGGCAACTCCGGAAACCCTGCTCTACGCCAAGTCGCTCTTGCCGGCGGATGCCATGTGGGCGGCGATGGGGATCGGGCGCATGGAGTTCCCGATCGTGGCCCAGGCCTGTCTGCTCGGCGGTCACGTGCGGGTCGGGCTCGAGGACAACCTCTATCTCAGCAAGGGCGTGCTGGCGCCGTCCAACGCCGCCCTGGTCGAGCGCGCGGTGCAGCTCGTCGAGCTGCTCGGCCGCACCGTCGCGACGCCCTCCGAGGCGCGCAGCATTCTGGGGCTCAAGCCGCGCTAGGCTCGGTCGGCCGGGGCGCGCGGGCGTTGGGGTGCAGGGACGCGGTCGGACGGCGGCCGAGGGCGGTCTCGCGGTAGACCACGAACAGGCCGCTGGTGGCGACGATCAGGGCGCCGAGCAGCTTGGCCGGATCGGGCAGGTCGCCCCAGATCAGAAAGCCGAGCAGCACTGCCCAGAGCATCTGGGTGTACTGGAACGGTGCCACCAGGGCCGCCGGCACGCGCCGGTAGGCGGAGATCAGGACCAGGAGCGCGGTGCCGCCGATCAGCCCAGCGGCAGCCATCATCAGGCCGTCGCCGGCGCTCGGCAGGGTGCCACCGAACGGCAACAGGGTTGCCATGACCAGGACCACGGTGAGGTTGCTGTAAAGCGCGATGCTGGCGGTGCTCTCGGTGGCGCTGAGCTTGCGCACGAGCAGGATCGCGCAGGCCGAGAAGCAGGCGGCGCCGAGCGCCGCGATCGAGCCCGGACCGATCGTCGAGACCCCCGGCCGGAGCATGATCAGCACGCCCACGAAGCCGACCGCGACCGCCGACCAGCGGCGCCAGCCGACGCTCTCGCCGAGGATCGGCACCGACAGCGCCGTGATCAGCAAGGGCGTCGCGAAGATGAACGAATAGGCGTCGGCGAGCGGTAGCTGGCTGTAGGCGTAAAAGCCGAGAAAACCGCCGCCCATGCCGAGCAGGCCGCGCAGCACGTGCAGGTGCAGGCGCTCGGTCCGCAGCCGGGCGAGGCCGCCCCGGCGCAAGGTGGTGACGGCGACCGGCACCAGCGCGAACAGCGCGTTGGTGAACAGCAGTTCGTGGACCGGATAGCCGGCGCTCAGCCACTTGATGCTGGTGTCCATGACCGTGAACAGCGCGAAGGCGAGAGCACCGAGGCCGAGGCCCGCGCCAACCAGCGGTACCGCCGACGACCGGGGCAGCAACCCTGAGTTGGCTGATCGACACAGCTGACATGCGGGCAAATCCCAGACGGTTCGGGCGCAAGCTAGCACCCCACTGTCAATAAAGGATCGCCGAGGCCTGGCCGCCAGCGCGGGATTCGCATGGCTGCCCTGCAGCTTTGCCGCGCGCCGGTGGCGCTCAAGCGTCGGCGAGCCAGCGCCGGTAGATCTCGCGGATCGCGCGAAAGCCGATCACCGCGACATCCTCGTCGGCGACCCAGGCGAGGAAGCCCGGATCCTGGAACAGCCGGTACTCGGCGATCCGGAAGGCGGCGTCGCTCGGATGCAGACGCTCGATCTCGCCGGGCGTGCTGCAATGGAGCGAGAGGTAGGTGACGCCAGGCTCCGCCTGCCCGATCAACTGCCGCCAGACCTGCTCGCAGGGCTCGTCGGGACGCGCCAGGCCCATCGCGAAGCGGTCGATCAGTGGCTGATCCTGGGCGACCAGCTCCGCGATCAGCCGGCGATCGAGGTCCGGGTCGATCGGACCCATGTCGAGCACCGAGCTGTAGGTCGAGCTCTGCTGCGGCAACAGCACCGGCAGGCGGAACTCGCGGCCGAGCTTGAGGTAGACCTCGACGAACTCGGGTGCTGCCGCGGCGCCCATGTGGGTGTCGAGGTGGGTGATGTCGAGCCCGGCTGCGAGCGCCGCCTCGATCTGCGCCCGGCACTCGGCCTCGACCGCGCCCTTGTGGGCATGGCGGCGCAGCGCCGGCACGTCGGGCCAGAGGTAGCCGTCACCGTCGATCAGGCCGGAGACCCGGGCCGTGGTCGAGACCGGGCGCCAGCGGCAGGCGCGGGATTCGCTGGTGAGCGTCAGGTGGACGCCGAGGTCGAGCTCCGGCTGCTCGCTGGCGAGGCCCACGATCTCCGGGAACCAGGCGCAGGGCACCATGACCGAGCCGGTCGTGACGAAGCCCAGGCCTGCGAGCTCGACGAACGCCCGATTGGCGCCGTGGCAGACCGCCACGTCGTCGACGTGCGGGATCAGCAGGCGGTCACCCGGGCGATAGCCCAGCCTGGTCGCGAGCTCGGTCATCGGAATTCCTTGCCTCGGGCGGGTTGCGGATCAGAGCACACCATACTTCGCGAAGACGTCGGCGAGCAGCGCCCCTTCCTGGAGCTCGGCGCGCGTCCGGTCCTCGCCCTCGACCTTCTCGACCGCGAGCTTCAACGCCTGCTTGACGATCGGCTGCGGCACCACGAGGACGCCATCGGCGTCGCCGAACACCAGATCGCCGGGGTTGACCGTGACGCCCGCGCACTCGATCGGCACATCGATCGCGCAGACCTCGCCCCGGCCCCTGGAATCGAGCGGGCCGATGCCGCCGTGGAAGACCGGGAACTGCAAGGTCCGGATCATCTTGATGTCGCGCACCAGGCCGTCGGTGACGCAGCCGGTGGCGCCGCGCGCCCGGCTCGCGGTGGTCAGGAGCTCACCCCAGGGTGCGATCCGGCCCGAAGTGCCGCAGCCGAGCACCGCGACGTCGCCGGGCCTCAGGTCGTCGATCAGGGCGATCTCGAGGGCGTAGGGATTGTGGTCGCGCGGCACATGATAGACGTCGCGATAGAGGCCGGTGCGCGCCCGCCCGACCATGACCAGTCCCTCGTCGAGCGGTCGGATCTGTGGCGGCAGCACCTGGTGGCGATAGCCGAGCTGATCCAGCACGTCCGACAGCACCGCCGTATACAGCTTGGCGCGCGCCGTCTCGATCATCGCGTCGTCGACCAGCATCGCGCACCTCCTCGATCAGGCTGCTGGAATTGCCGGATCGGACCCTAGCGCAAAAGTTGCCGTGGCGCGCGGCAAAGTCTTGCTGCCGCCACCGTGCCAGACTACCATCCCGTTCAAATAAGCCCCGACCGTGACAAGTCGGGCCTTCAATGATCCAGCGACAAGACGTTTCTGATGCGCCGCGGCTGGCGCCGGCCTGGGAAGGGCCGGTTGCCGTGCGCGGTCGCGTCAGTGCGCAAGTGCCACCTGCAGCAAAGGTGGTCGGTGTTCAACCAAGAGGGAAATCCTATGGCTGAGGAGCAAGAAGAGAAGCTTGTCAACGGCGGAGAGGCGCAGGAAAACAGCCTCGATCGGCGCCGTTTTCTCGGCAAGGTCGGCGCTGCCGGCCTCGGGGCCGGGGCGCTCGCAGTCGGTGCCGGAATGGCGCACGCCGACGAAGCGATGGGGCCGGTGGCGCCGCCGAGCACGGTCACCAGCCCGCCGCGCGATTTCGGGCCCAACGGCGCGCCGACGACCTATTTCACCGATCCGGACGTCCTCACGATCGATCCTGCGTTCAACGGGCTCCGGCAGCCGAACGCTGCCATCATCCGCCTGTGGACGGGGGGCCTCTGGATCGAGGGCCCGGCCTGGAACGCCGAGGGCCGCTACCTGGTGTTCAGCGACATCCCCAACAACCGGCAGATGCGCTACATCGAGGACGATGGCCGGGTCACCGTGTTCCGCATCCCGTCCAACAACAGCAACGGCAACACGTTCGACTTCCAGGGCCGGCAGATCTCTTGTGAGCATCTCGGGCGGCGCGTCGTCCGCTACGAGCTCGACGGCTCGGAGATCGTGCTCGCCGATTCCTACGACGGCAAGCGGCTCAACTCGCCGAACGACGCGGTGCCGCATCCGGACGGCAGCGTCTGGTTCACCGACCCGCCCTACGGCGGTCAGCTGTACGAGGGCACCACGGATGCGCCGGGCGGGCCCGGCAACGCCTCCGGCAAGATCAATCCGAAGCTCGGACAGGTGGCCGGCTTCGGCGAGTGGAAGCGCGAGTTGCCAACCCAGTGCTACCGCTGGGACCCGAGCGGCAAGCTCGACGTCGTGGTGACCGAGGACCAGGCCCCGGACCCGAACGGCCTGTGCTTCTCGCCCGACTACAAGAAGCTCTATGTCATCAGCACCGGCAAGGGGCCGGGCGACTCCGGCCCGGGCGGCTCCGGCAATGTCTTCGTTTTCGATGTCGGCTCGGACAACAAGCTCTCGGGCCTCAAGCTGTTCTCGGACTGCATGGTCGACGGGGTGAAGTGCGGGCCGGACGGCATCCGTGCCGATGTTTTCGGCAACCTCTGGGTCTCGAGCAACGCCGGCCGAGCGGTCGGCTACAACGGGGTCACGGTCTGGAGTCCGGACGCCAAGCTGCTCGGCCGTATCCGCATCCCCGAGGTGTGCGGCAACGTGTGCTTCGGCGGCCCCAAGCGCAACCGGCTGTTCATGGCGGGCAGCCAGTCCCTCTACGCGGTGTACACCGCCACCCAGGGCGCGGCGCCCGGTTGATGCCGCTCGCCTGAGGACTTCGATCCCGGAACGGGGGCGCCGCCTTGCGCCCCCGTCTCCTGGGCGAACCGCCCGGAAGAATGGTCGGCCAGGACCTTTGCCGACTTGAACGCCCGCGCTTGCCAAAAGGGCGAGCAAGCTCGTAGATCAGCAGCGGACGCAGCAACCCCGGTGGCGGCCGCGACGCCAGAGGACGCCGATGAAGCTCGCGCTGTTGCCGACCGGCGAGGCGGTGCGCCCGGTCGACGTCAAACGCATCCGGATCGAGCCGGAGGCGCCGCTCCTCGAGCAGGAGCTGGAGCGCTACGCGGTGGTCATCGAGCTGATCGACGCGACGCCCTGGACGATCCGGGCCGGGCTGTCGCTGGACGACGCGAGCTCGCTCAGCCGGCGCTGCTGCCAGGCGATCAACGAAAGCCTGGCCCCGGAGGCGTAATCTTTCCGGCAGCCGCCGCGCCGATCCCACCAGGGTGACCCGACCATCGTAACATGCAGCACACCATCCTCTACTTTCCCGACTACGTGCACGCGAATCCCTATCAGTCGCTGTTGTACTCCGGCATCGACGCCGTCTTTCACAGCCAGAGCGGCAGCATCGAGGACGCCCGCCTCAAGCTGCAGCGCCAGGCCCGGGACAGTCGGGTGGTCTTCCATCTGCATTGGGAGGACGCGATCTACCGGCACCTGCCGGGCGAGGTCGAGGCGCTCGCCGAGTGCCAGCGCTTCCTCGATCAGCTCGAGGGCTTCCAGGACGATGGCGGGCTTTTCCTCTGGACGGTGCACAATCTGGCGCCGCACGACGGCCGCTATCTCGACGTCCACCGCGAGTTCTCTGCCAAGCTCACGAGCCTCGCCGACCAGATCCACCTGCACTCCTACGCCGCGCTCGAGGAGCTGGAGCAGCAGCGCGCGCTCGATCGCGGCAAGGTCACGGTCGTGCCCCACGGCAACTACCGGCCGTTGTTCCCCAATCCCGGTCCGCTCGAACGAAGCGTGGCCGAGGGCGGCCGGCGCTTCCTGCTGTTCGGGCGGCTCGGCCGCTACAAGGGTGGTCAGGAGCTGGTCCAGAGCTTTGCCGGGCTCGACGATCCGGAGGCCGGGCTTGCGATCGCCGGCAAGCAGATCGACCCGATCGATCTTGCCGGGCTGCCGGCGGCGGTCCGCGCCCGGATCGCGCTGCACGATCGCTACCTCAGCGACGCCGAGCTCCTGGAGCTGTTCGGCGAGGCCGACTTCGTGGTCTCGCCCTATCGCGCCAGCTTGACCTCGGGCACGGTCTTGCTGGCGATGTCGCTCGCCCGGCCGGTGATCGTGCCGCGCCTGCCGACGCTTGCCGAGTTGGTGGTCGACGGCGACAACGGCCTCTTGTTCGCGCCCGGCGATCCGGCCGCCCTCGGCGCCGCGCTCGAGCGCGCCAGCCGGCTCGACGACGACGCCTGGCGGCGGATGGCCGGGCGGGCCTTTGCGACCGCTAACCGCTACGACTGGCGGGTGATCGGCCACCTCCTGTCCGGCCTGCTCTACCGTCTGACCGCGACGCCGCGGGTGCGCCGCGCCCCGGGCGCGCCGCCGGCCGAGGCCTAGCGCGGCCGATGGCGGTCCCGCCCAAGGCACCGACCTTGCCGCCCGGCCTGCTCGACCGGCTGCGTGGCGCGCTGGCGGCGGTCCGCCCGCACCGGCCCGCCGTCAGCGAGGAGCCGCCCGCCGAGCCGGCGCCGTCCGAGCCGGCGTCGGCGGCGGACGCGCCGCGCGCCGTGATCTTCGTTACCGTCTTCGGCCTCTCGACCACGGCGCTCGAGGAGGTGCTCGAGGTGGTCATCCGGGAGGGCAAGGACACTCCGGTCACCCCGGTGTTCCTCACCGATTCGCTCGAGTTCAAGCCGTTTCGCGAGCGCCGGCTGCGCTTCGAGTACCTGCCCGACGGCGGCCGGCGGCAGCGCTTCGCGCCCGATCTCGACTGGCGCGCCTACGAGCGCCGCCGCTACCGTCTGCTGGTCGAGAAATGGCGGCCGCAGTCCCTGATCTCGTTCGGCACGCCGCCGCCCGCGGACTGCGCCGCGGCGATCAAGTCGCTGACCTAGGCGCGCTCAGCCGCCGTTCAGTCGCAGCCATTGCTCGGCCCGGGCCTGGGTCACGGCGGCGGTCGCGGGCGGCACCTCGGGCAGCAGCTCGGCCAGCAGGCGCTTGCCCTTGTCGTCGCCCATGGCGCCCGCGATCCGATAGCGGAACAACGCCTCCGCCGGGTCGGCCGCGACCCCGAGCCCGGCCCGGTACATGGTGCCGATCTCGGTCTCGGCGCGGGGGTAGTCGCGGGCCGCGGCAAGCTCGAGCAGCCGCAACGCCTCGGCCGGGTCCCTGGCCACGCCACTGCCGTTGAGATAGGCGAGGCCGAGGTGGAAGGCGCCGTGGCGGTTGCCGAGATCCGAGGCCTTCTCGAACCATCGGTTGGCCTCGACCGGGTCCTTGGCGACCGACTCGCCCTGTGCGTACATCATGCCGAGGTTGTCCATGGCCGCGGTCTGGCCGAGGTCGGCCGCGCGCTGGTAGAGGTCGAAGGCTTTGGCCAGATCCGGCGCGACCCCCAGGCCCTCGCGGTAGTAAAGCGCGAGGTTGTCCATCGCGTTCGGCCAATAGTTCGAGACCGAAAGCTCGAGCCAGCTGCGGGCGTGGACGAACGACTGGGGCACGCCCCAGCCTTCGCGGTAGGCGCGCGCGATCCCGACCCGGCCGCGGTCGTTGCCGCGCAGCGCCGCCTGCCGGTAGTCGTCGGCCGAGCGCCGCTGGTCGCGCGCCACGCCGCGGCCCGTGAGGTACATGTAGGCGAGATTGCTGTACGCCGCGCCATAGCCCGCGGTTGCCGCCTGCTGGTAGAAATGGCGCGCCGCGTCGAACCGCTCGGCGATGTCGAGCGACCGCCCGAGCTGGAACGCGAGGCGCGGGCTGTCGGGCTCGCGCGCGAGGTCCTGGGCGCAGGTCCGGATCGCGAGCCGGGTGTTGACCAGGCCGGTGCGGACCGCAGGCGCGACCCGGAGCGGATCCTGATCGTCGGCGGCGACCAGATCGCAGGGCCGGACGTAGCTCTCGAGCGAGCCCGCGAGCGCCGCCGCCGCCGGCGCCGGCAGGCTGAGCGGGTGCGGCTCGGCGCCGCGGCGGACCAGCAGCTGGCGCCGGTCGGCGGCCGCCCCGGCCATCGGCGAGCTCGGGAACACCCGCAGAAAAGCGTCGA
This sequence comes from uncultured Alphaproteobacteria bacterium, assembly GCA_963757395.1. Lineage (GTDB taxonomy): Bacteria > Pseudomonadota > Alphaproteobacteria > Geminicoccales > Geminicoccaceae > DATAOG01. The sequence goes on along the minus strand of CAVWRK010000005.1, from coordinate 87,367 downwards.
AATCGGCCGGATCGTTGCTGCGGCGGATCTCGTTCCAGAGCACGCTCGCGACCGTGATCGCGCCGCTCTCCGCCGGCGCCGGCGGGGACTCGCTCACCTCCGCCTGCGGCCCGTTGAAATAGAATTCGTGCTCCAGCGAGCCCGAGATCCAGGGCAGCTGCAAGCCGTCGGTCGCCTCGCGGACCCGGCCGCGGACCAGCCGGAACAGAGCGAAGATCTCGAGGTTGGGCCGGCCGAGCGCGGTCACCAGCGCGGCGGTGAACGGGCTGTTGCCGCCGACCCCGTCGAGCGCGGCCTCGCCGGCGGCGGTCGCATAGGCGATCAGGCTCTCGCTGGCGCCCCGCTCGACGCTGGCCAGACCATTGCCGAACGCGTCCGCGAACGCGCCGAACGGGTTGTTGCGACAGGCGTCGAGAATCACGATCATGATCCCGAGCTTGGTCTGCTGGAGCTCGGCCATGATCTGGTTGAGCGACGGCGCGTGGTCCGGCAGCTGGTCGGGCGAGCGCAGCTGGATGTCGGTCGGCAGCAGATAGTTGATGCCTCGATATTGCACGCCATGACCCGCATAGTAGAAGAGCGCGGTGTCGCCTTCGGCCAGTTCGGCATGCAGGCGCTGGACGCCGGCCTGGAACTGCGCCAGGCTGGCATCCTCGAGCAGGTCGACTTCGAAGCCGAGCTCGCTGAGCACGCCGGCGATCGCGCGAGCATCGTTGCGCGGATTGTCGAGCGGGGCGAAACTGTAGGCGCCGTTGCCGATCACCAGGGCGTGCCGGGCGGCCGCCTCCGCCGCCTGCGAGGCCCAGATGCCCACGATCACCGCCAATGCCAGCAAGCTGAGGTGCCAGCCGGCGACAATCTTCGCAGCGCCGCGCCGCCGGCTTCGCTGACCAAACGCCCACGAGGACGCCGAATTCACCATCCTTTGCTCCGTCTATCCCGAATAGATCGAACGTGTCTCGCCTGACGGTGGCACCGGCACCGGAGAATATTGACGTTTCTACGGTGTGCCAAGCCGCGTCATTCTGGAGCATACTGACCGATGGCATCACTGAAGGGGGGGATGGTCTCGTGACCCGTAAGATCGCCAAGCCCGATCGGGCTCGTCTCGATCCGAGCCGCGAGATTCGGCCATGAAATATCTCGCGACGCTCTGCTCGAGCGTGCGGGCGCTGATGATCGCGGCGCTCGCCGGCGGCCCGGTCGGCGCCGCGCCCCAGGCTCACGCCCAGAGCAGCGTCGACCGGGAGGCCGCGGAATGGAATTCGGCTCAGGGCGTTGGCACCGCCGCCGGCTACCAGCGCTATCTCGAGCAATACCCCGTGGGTCGCTACGCGGGCGACGCCTTTCGCCACATCATCGAGCTGACGATCGACCCTGACGCCGCCGCCGGCCCCGGGGCCGGTCCCGGGAGCGTCAGCCGCACGAGCCGCGGCCTCATGGTCGATCTGTATTGACGATGTCTCGAGGCTGCCCCAATGAGCTTTTCACCGGTTGGCGAAGGGGGCGCCCGCGACGTGCGAGCGATGCTAGGATGACCACCGGGTCGCGACTTCGGCCCTGGAGAGGGCAGGTGATGGGCCGCCACGCCGCTGGCCTCGGCCTGATCATGCTGGCGCTCGGCGGCTGCGCCACGCCGCGGCCGCCCGAGATCGGCTATCTGGCACCGACCGGCGTGCCGCCGGCCGCCCGCAGCGCGGTCATCGCGCAGCCGGCGGAGCTGGTGTTCGGCAACCTCGTTGACCGGCTGCAGCAGGCGGACTTCAAGGTCACTCATCTCGACGAGCAGGCGCGCGACGTCGTGGTCGAATACAGCGGCGACCCCGAGCCCTACGTCGATTGCGGCTGGATCGTCACCTATCAGACCGGCGAGCTCGACCGCATCCCGGCGGCGAGCGCGAGCGCGAGCTTCGATCACGAGATCGAAAAGACCGTGGTCAAGCTGAAGCGCGACCTCAGGCTCGACGGCCGCATGGTGATCCGGCTCGATCGGGAAGGTCCGGACACGGTGGTCAGCCCGTCCACGACCTACGTGCTGACCAAGACGATCGGCGTCACCCGGCCCGATGGCACGCCGCGCGGGCAATCGCGCGAGACGGTCAGCTTCGCGACCGGCGAGACCGGCAAGTTCAGCAAAGGCACGGTCTGCCAGCCGAACGGCCGGCTCGAGCGGGTGGTGCTCGACAGCCTGCCGGCGACCTCGATCACCAACGCGCCGGCGCCGGCGCGTGGGCCGGTCGTGGCCGGCGAGCCGCTCGAGCCGCCGCGCGGCCTGCTGCCCGCCGCTCCCGGGATGCCGGCCGCGCCGCCGCCGCTCCGGCTCGAAGCGACCGAGCCGGTGGAGGCCCAGGTCGCCGCGGCCACGGCGGGCCTCAGCTGCGCCGCGGTCGATGCCAGCTTCGGCAACGACAACAGCGTCCGGTTGACCGGCTATGTCAGCAGCGAGCAGGACCGGACGCGACTCCAGCAGGCGCTCGGTCAGATCGCCGGGGTGGGCGCCGTCGAGACCGCCGACCTCGAGATCGCGCCGCCGCCGACCTGCGATCTGCTGCAGGTGCTCGCTCCCTACGGCACCGCCGGCTCGAGCGCGGAGCCCGGCCTCGAGATCACGACCGCCGGGCGCAATACGCGGCTGCGCGATGGCGAGGGTCTCACGCTCGACATCTTCCTGCCGCGGTCGGCCCGCTATCTCTATATCGGCTACGTGCAGCACGATGGCCGGGTCGGCTACATCACCACGATGCCGGTGCAGGAATGGGCCGAAGGCACCGGCGCGATCCGCTTCGAGACCGGCTTTCAGATCTCGGCGCCGTTCGGCCGCGAGATGATCGTGGCGGTGGCCTCGGCGAAGCCGCTGTTCGAGCAGCCGCGGCCGGCTTACGAGCCCGTGGCCGACTACATCGAAGCCCTCCGGCAGCGGCTTGGCGTGCTGCAGGCGAGCGGTCCGGCCGGCTCGGTCGCGACCAGCCACCTGTTCATCACGACCGAGCCCGCCCGCTCGTCCTGAGGCCGGGCGGGGCAGTCAGGATCGCGGCGGCAGCGACATGCGCAGGCTGATCCACCTCCTGCTGATCCTGGCCCTGGCCGCGCCGCTGCCGGCGACCGCGGCGGTTCCCAGGCAGGACCGGCCGGCGCGGCCGCCGGAGACGGTCCAGCGGGTTGCCCTGGTGATCGGCAACGGCCGCTATCAGCATCTCGATCAGCTCGCCAACCCGGCCAACGATGCCCGCGCGGTCGCCGCCACGCTCTGGGACCTCGGCTTCGAGGTCATCGAGGTGATCGATGCCGACCTCGGCCAGACGCTGGCGGCGATGACCACCTTCGCCGGCCGGCTGCGGCCCGGCATGGAGGCCCTGTTCTACTACGCCGGCCACGCCGTGCAGTGGAAGGGCGCCAATTTCCTGCTCCCGGTCTCGGCCCGGGTGCGGAGCAACGCCGACCTCCTGAACCAGGCGATCGACGCCGGGGCCGTGGTCCGGATCATGGACAGGGCCGGCGCCCGGCTGAACATCGTGATCCTGGATTCCTGCCGCAACAATCCCTTCCCGGGCGGCGTCACCGAGGGCTCCTCGGGCCTCGCCGAGATGCGCGGCGAGAGCGCCGAGATGCTGATCGGCTATGCCACCGCGCCGGGGACGGTGGCGAGCGATGGCGACGGCCGGCACAGTCCGTACACGGCCGCCCTGCTCAAGTATCTCGAGCAGCCGGGCCTCGAGGTCGGGACCCTGTTCCGCCGGGTGCGGGCCGAGGTCCGCCAGACCACCGAAGGCGAGCAGATCCCCTGGGTGTCGAGTTCGCTCGAGGGCGAGTTCTACTTCCGCCCGGCCGACCAGCCCGCGATCCAGCTGGCCGCACTCGGCGATTCGCCGACCGACACCCTCGGCATGCTGCCGCCCTCGGCGGTGGTCGAGCTCGCCTACTGGCAGTCGATCAAGGACAGCCACGACCCCGCCGCGCTCGGGGCGTTCGTGGAGCGCTACCCGGACGGCAACTTCGCGGATCTCGCGCGACGCCGGCTGGTCGAGCTGCGCGCGCTCGCGGCAGGCACCGGTGCCGCGTCGCTGCCGCAAGCCACGGCCGAGCCGCTGCCGCCCGGGGCGTCGGCCGAGCTCGAGAGCTATGTCGGGGTAGGCCCGGTGCCGGTCGATCTCGCCCTGCCGGCGGGCGCCAATGCCAGCCGGCTGCGCGTCCGCCTCGACCAGTTGCCGGGCAACGGCGAGCTGACGCTCGGTGCCGACGAGGTTCTGGTCAGCGGCGACCGGCTGACCGCGGGCATGCTCGGACAGCTGCGCTTCCAGCCGCACCTGGGCAGTCGGGGGGCGCAGGATCGCCTGCGCTATACGGTGCTCGACGGAGCTGCCGAGGTCGGCCACGGCGATCTGGCGATCACCGCCAGCCTGCATCCCTGCGACGTCCTGGGTGGCCATCCGCACGACCCGCATCGGGTCTCGAACGGCGTCCGGATCGAGCTGGTCGACGCGCCCGCGGCGATCGCCGCCTGCCGGCGCGCGGTCGAGCAGTTCCCGGGCGTGCCGCGCTTCGCCGAGGAGCTTGGCCGCTCCTACCGCAGCGCCGGCGACTACCAGCAGGCGATGATCTGGCACCGGCGCGCCGCCGCCGCCGGCTACTCGGCGGCCGAGGTCAGCATCGGCAAGATGTATCGCGACGGTCTCGGCGTGCCGGTCGACGACGCCCTGGCGCTGCGCTGGTATCGCCAGGCGGCCGCCCAGGACGACAGCTGGGCCTGGGTCAGCCTCGGCATCATGGCGCGCGACGGCCGCGGCGTGCCGCAGGACTACGCCGAGGCGATGCGCTGGTTCCAGCGCGCGGCCGCGGCTGGCGACGACTGGGCCTACACCAACATCGGCCGGATGTACGTCGACGGTCTGGGCGTGTCCCGGGACGTCGATCAGGCGGTCGCCTGGTTCAAGCGTGCCGCCGACATGGGCGACCTGCTCGCCGAGATCACGCTGGGGCGCATGTATCGCGACGGCGAGGGTGTCGCCCAGGACTACGGCCAGGCGGTGCGCTGGTACCGGGCGGCGGCCGGGCAGGGCTTCGCCCACGCCGAGGCCCGGCTCGGCAAGCTGTACGAAACCGGCGAGGGCGTCCCCGAGGATTACGCTGAAGCGCTCAAATGGTACCAGCGCGCCGCCGCCCAGGGCGAGGTCTGGTCGCACCGCTACCTCGGCCGGCTGTACGAGGCCGGGCTCGGCGTGCCCCAGGACGATCGCCAGGCGGTGCACTGGTATCGGATCGCGGCCGAGCAGGGCAACGCCTGGGCAGAGCGCGACATGGGCCGGATGTACGAGGCCGGCCGGGGGGTCGAGCGCGACCTCGCCGAGGCCGCGATCTGGTACGCCCGCGCCGCCGGCCAGGACGATGCCAAGGCGCGCGCGCTGTCGCTCGAGCGGCTGAAGGGCCTGCCCGAGGACGCCCGCGTCGCGGCCGCCGAGCGGCTGCTGATCCGGACCGGCTGGCTGCGGGGCCGGGCCGACGGCCGCCTCGACCCGACCGCAGAGGCGGCGATCCAGGCTTTCCAGCGGGCGGCGGGCCTCCAGGCCGACGGCGCGGTCTCGATCGAGCTCCTGGTCGCGCTCGGCCGGCAGGTCGGCGTCGCGGCCCCGAGCCCGGACCGGGAGGAGCTCTGAGCCTGCCAATGCCGGCTTTGGCCTACGATGTCCTGTTGATCAGCGATCTGCGCCTGCCCGGGCCGACCGGGCGGACGATCGCGGCCGAGATCCGGGCGCAGGCGGCGGCCGGCTACCGGACCGCGCTGCTCCACATCCGAAGCGCCCTGCTCGGCCGGCCGCACCCGATCAACCCCTTGATCCGCCGGGCGATCGACGAGGGCCTGGCCGACTGGCTCGATCCCGATGCCGCCGGCACGGCGCGCCTCGCGGTCGCCCATCACCCCGGCGTGTTCGCAGAGCCGCCGGCGCGGGTGCCGCGGCTGGTCGCCGGGCAGAAGCTCCTGGTGGTCAACCACCCGCTCCTCGACCCTTTGGGCCGGCCGTACTTCGACCGTCCGGGCCACCTCTTGAGCCTCGAGGACCTGCTCGGCGACGGCGTCCATCTGGCGCCGGCCGGGGCGCAGATCCGGGCCCAGCTCGCAGCTACCGGTTGGCCGCTGCCGCTGCTTGACCGGGATTGGCCGCCGGTGCTCGAGGCGGGCAGGGTGGCGGCGCCGGCGGCGCGCGCCTGGCCGAGCCGGGTCGTGATCGGCCGCCACGGCGAGCTCGACCGGCTCGCCTGGCCGCTGCCCCGGCCGCTGCTGCTGGCAGCCTATCCGGACGAGGCCGACCTCGAGGTCCGGGTGCTCGCCGACCGGCGACGCCTGGCGGCTCTGCTCGGCGAGCTGCCGGCCAATTGGACTGTGGTCGACCCCAAGACGACCCCGGTCGGCGTTTTCCTGGCCGGGCTCGACGCCTACGTCCACCTCGGCGCCGACGCGGCGCAGCCGGTCCGGCTCGAGATCGTCGAGGCGCTGGCGAGCGGCGTGCCGGTGATTCTGCCGGCGGCGCTGGCGGCCGACTTTGGCGATGCCGCGGCCTATGTCGAGGCCGACGGCCTGCGCGCCGCGATCCGTGGCCTCGAGCGGCCGTCGACCCGCGCCGTGCTGGCCCAACGCGCCAGCGATCTGGTCGCCCGCCGGTTCAGCCCGGACGCCCATGTCGAACGGCTGCAGTCGCTGATCGGGCCGCCGGCCCCGACCCGGAGCCTGGTGCTGCGGCGCGAGAAGCGGCCGCGCCAGCGCGTGCTGTTCCTGTCCTCGAACGGCATCGGCATGGGCCACCTGACCCGCCTGCTCGCGGTGGCCAGGCGCTGTCCGCGCCCCATCGAGCCGGTCTTCCTGGCCATGTCCCAGGCGGCGCGGGTGGTCGAGGAGTTCGGCTATCTGGTCGAGTTCACCGCCCATCACCTCTATCTGGATCTCGACGTCGAGCGCTGGAATCAGGCGCTCCGGGCGCAGATCGACGAGATGATCGCGTTCTACGACGCACGCGCTCTGCTGTTCGACGGCAACGTCCCCTATCGCGGCCTGATCGACGCCCGGATCGACCATCCGAGCCTGCCGTTCCTCTGGTGCCGGCGCGGCATGTGGCGCCCGGGCGCGGGCCGGGTCGCGCTCGATCGCGCGCGCCACTTCGACGCCGTGCTCGAGCCGCGCGATCTCGCCGAGAGCTACGAGCGTGGCGAGACCGCCTATCATGGCGAGCACCGGCGGCCGGTCGAGCCGATCCTGCTGCTCGATCGGAGCGAGCTGCTCGACCGGTCCGCGGCCCGCGCCGAGCTCGGCCTCGATCCCGAGCGGCCGGCGCTCCTGATCCAGCTCGGCTCGCGCAACAACTACGACTACGGCGAGCTGTTCGAGATCGCGCATGCCCACCTCAGGCAGCGCTACGACGTCCAGCTCGCGGTCGCCGAGTGGCTGATCGCCGAGACCGCCCAGGACCTGCCGGCGGGCGTGATCCCGCTCCAGACCTACCCGCTCTGCCGCTACTTTTGCGCGTTCGACGGCGCGATCAGCGCGGTCGGCTACAATTCCTACCACGAGCTGATCCACTACGGCCTGCCGACCATCTTCGTGCCCAACGAGCACCCCTCGATGGACGACCAGCTGATGCGGGCGCTGTTCGCGGCGCGCCGGGGGCTGGGCTTGTGCGTGCGCACCGCCGAGCCGTACCGGGTGCGGGACGCCATCGACCGGCTGATGGACCCGGCCGAGCGCGCGGCGATCAGAGAGCGCTGTCGGGCGCTCGCGACCGGCAACGGCGCCGAGGCCGCCGCCGCCCTGGTCGAGGAGCTGGTCCTGAGCCTGCCGGCCACCACGCCGCCGGCCTGGGCGAGCGGCATGGTCCGGCGTCGCCGGCTCGCGCGTCGGGTCTGATCGGGGCGCGCCAGGGGCTGACGCGGCCCCGCGCCGGGGCTAAGCTTAGGCTTTCGGAGGGAATGTCATGGGTGCGGCTGGTGGCTCGGGGAGGATCCGGCGGTGGCTCGGCGCCGGCTTGGGACTGGCGATCTTGGGATCGGTCGGCGCGGCGGCCGCCGAGGACCGTCATGCCGGCTACTACTATCCGCCGCCGCAGACGATCGAGACCTATCAGGCGCGCACCGAGACGCTGGCCGACAGCGGCAAGACCCGCCGGATCGGCTTCGTGGTGCAGCTGACCCGGCAGATGCTGCACAATCCCTATCCGCCCGACTACGCGGTGTTCGCCAAGGGTGACGAAGCCGAGAAGTTCTTGATCGTGGCGCTCAAGGACGGCGTGATCGACACGCTCTACCGGGCCCGGGCGCTGCTCGCGATGTTGACCGCGGTCGCGCGCGGCACGCCGCTGTTCGCAAAGCTCGGTGGCGAGGAAACCCTGACCTTCTTCGATCTCCTGAAGATCCTGGGCTTCACCCAGCTGACCATCAGCGACGGCGACGGCTTCGCCCATCAGGTCGTGATCGAGTGAGGCGGCCGGCGCTCCGGCCGGGGGTCGAAGCGCGCTGCGGCTCAGCGCGGAGCCGGCGGCGGCGGCAGCGGCGCCAGGTTGGCGACGCTCGACTGGATCGCGGCCTGGAGCTCGCCAAGCCGCTGGTTGGCGGCGTCCAGCTGCTCCTGCAGGCTCGCGACGGTCTGGCCGTCGGCGCTCGTCGCCGGCCCGGTCTGTGCCGGCTCGCCCGACGATGGACTTGCGGCGGCGGTCGGGGCGCGCTTCGCTGCCTCGAGGTCGGCGGTCAGCTCGGCGATCCTGGTCTCGGCGCTGGTGAGGGTCGCCTTGAGCCTGGCGACCTCGTCGGTCGCCGGCTGCTTGACCGCGGCCAGATCCTGGGCGGTCCCGGCGGTGGGCGCCTCGGCGCGCAGGCGGGCCACCTCGGTGCGCAGGTCGGCGAGATCGGTCTCCGCGGTCTGGGCCGACTGGCGGAGCGCAGCCGCATCCTTGAGCGCCGCGTCGAGATCGCCGCGCAGGCGCTTGACCTCGGCGTCCGAGGTTTCGGCCCGCTCGGTCAGCGCGGCGATCTGCTGCTCGCCGCCGCCGCGGACGTCGGCCAGTTGCTTGCTCAGCTTGTCGCGGTCCGCGCGCGCCTGGTCCAGGGCCTGGCTGAGCTCTTCGATCTGCGCCTGCGCCTTGGCGAGCCGGTCGCTGGCGTCGGATGCGGCGGTCGTGCCATCGGCGCCGGCGGCTTGGCCGGACGGCGGGTTGGCGGTGCTCAGCTCGTGGATCCGATCCTGCGCCAGCGCCAGCTCCCGACGCAGTTCGTCGGCCTCGGCGGTCGCCGCCTGGGTCAGGCTCTGGGCCCGATCGCGCGCGGCTTGCGCGGCCGACAATGCCGAGCTGAGCTCCGGCACCCGGGCCGCCTGGCCGCGCAGGTCCTCGGTCGACTGGGAGGCTTCGGCGGCGACCCGCAGGCTCTTGTTGACCCCCTCGAGGCGTGCCAGCTCGCGGCTCTGCCCGGCCAGCTCGAAGTGCTTGGCGACCGCGCTGTAGGACGCATAGGCCAGCCAGGCGATGATCAGCCCCATGGCGATCGTCACCCCGACCTGGAGCGGCCGCGACAGCACGACGTAGCGGCTGGTCAGACCACTGCGCAGATAGACCTGCCGCTCGGCGAACAAGTCCCCGAAGATCCCCCTGCGGCGCGCCATCTCGTCCTTGCGCATGCCGTAACTCCAACGGTCGCGGTGGTCGCGGCCCAGGCAGCGGCGCGAAGCGAGACCGGATCGGTGCGGCCGCCTCCGGGCCAGCTGTGGATAAGTTTACCAAGGTCGAGAGCGCTTGGATACGATTTTCTGCGCCGAGTTCTACAACCATCGTGCCACGGAGACCAGCCTTGACCTCGACCGCGCCGCCAGGCCTCCGATTCGTCGATCTCCAG
>CAVWRK010000005.1:0-72500 GCA_963757395.1 uncultured Alphaproteobacteria bacterium | reverse complement strand
GGTCAGTGGTCAGAAGATGGAGAGAGAGGTGCAGACGACGCGTGGGCCGGCGGCCGGCTTCGAGGACCTGAAGGTCTTCAAGCTGGCGTACCGGCTGGCGCTCGAGGTGCACCGCGCCAGTCTCGGGTTCCCGGCCGTGGAGCAGTACGGCTTGGCCGATCAGGTGCGGCGCGCGAGCAAGTCGATCTGCGCCAACATCGCCGAAGGGATCGGCAAGCAGCCGGGTCGTCGGCCGAGTGCCGGCGGTTTTTGGCGATCGCGCTGGGTTCAGCCGACGAGATGCGGGTGTGGCTGCGGTTCTTGCCTGGACCTCGGCTACATCGACGTCGCTGCCTGGCAGCGTTGGCGTGACGCCTATCAGGAGGTCGCGCAGATGCTGCAAGGTCTGCGCCGGAGCATCGGCCGGTCCGCCCAGAGGCTCGGTTCCTACGTCTTCTGACCACTGACCACTGTCATCTGACCACTGGCCCGGTAGCGGAGCGTTCCGTAGGCCGGTGAAGGCGGCTCGTGAGGGCCGCTGGAGGTATCGGAAGTGCGCATGCTGACATGAGTAGCGATCAACCGAGTGAGAAACTCGGTCGCCGGAAGTCCAAGGGTTCCTGCGCAAGGCTAATCCGCGCAGGGTGAGCCGGCCCCTAAGGCGAGGGCGACAGCCGTAGCCGATGGCAACCAGGTTAATAGTCCTGGGCCCGCTGGTGGTGACGGCCGCCTACCGTTGTTCGACCTTATCGGATTGGTCGGGCAGCCGCGGCGGTCCAGGAAACAGCCCCAGCACATGGACCGTACCCGAAACCGACACAGGTGGACTGGTTGAGCATACCCAGGCGCTTGAGAGAACGGTGTTGAAGGAACTCGGCAATCTGCCCCCGTAACTTCGGGAGAAGGGGGACCTGTTCCTGGGCAACCAGGGGCGGGTGGCACAGACCAGGGGGTGACGACTGTTTACTAAAAACACAGGGCTCTGCGAAGTCGCAAGACGACGTATAGGGTCTGACGCCTGCCCGGTGCCGGAAGGTTAAGGGGAGAGGTGCAAGCTTTGAACCGAAGCCCCGGTAAACGGCGGCCGTAACTATAACGGTCCTAAGGTAGCGAAATTCCTTGTCGGGTAAGTTCCGACCTGCACGAATGGCGTAACGCTTGCCCCGCTGTCTCCAACACCGACTCAGCGAAATTGAAGTGCCCGTGAAGATGCGGGCGTCCCGCGGTCAGACGGAAAGACCCCGTGCACCTTTACTACAGCTTTGCACTGGCAGCAGGCGGGCCATGTGTAGGATAGGTGGGAGCCATTGAAGCCCAGGCGCTAGCTTGGGTGGAGGCAGCCTTGAAATACCACCCTTGGCGTGCTTGCTGTCTCACCGCGGCCCGTGATCCGGGTCCGGGACCCTGCATGGCGGGTAGTTTGACTGGGGCGGTCGCCTCCCAAAGAGTAACGGAGGCGCGCGATGGTGGGCTCAGGCTGGTCGGAAACCAGCCGTTGCGTGCAAGGGCACAAGCCCGCCTGACTGCAAGGCCGACGGGCCGAGCAGAGACGAAAGTCGGCCCTAGTGATCCGGTGGTCCCACGTGGACGGGCCATCGCTCAACGGATAAAAGGTACGCCGGGGATAACAGGCTGATCGCCCCCAAGAGTCCAGATCGACGGGGCGGTTTGGCACCTCGATGTCGGCTCATCACATCCTGGGGCTGTAGCCGGTCCCAAGGGTTCGGCTGTTCGCCGATTAAAGTGGTACGTGAGCTGGGTTTAGAACGTCGTGAGACAGTTCGGTCCCTATCTGCCGTGGGTGTATGAGACTTGCGAGGGTCTGCCCCTAGTACGAGAGGACCGGGGTGGACGAACCTCTGGTGGACCGGTTGTGGCGCCAGCCGCATCGCCGGGTAGCTACGTTCGGCCGGGATAACCGCTGACCGCATCTAAGCGGGAAACCCCCCTCAAAACCAGGTCTCGTCGAGAGCCGTGGTCGACCACCACGTCGATAGGCCGCAGGTGCAAGCGCGGTAACGCGTGCAGCCGAGCGGTCCTAATCGCTCGAACCGAACTCTCCCCGCTCAGCCCCAAGCGCGCTCTTCGGGTTCAGGCTGTCGGCCTTCGGCCTGCTTGAGCCCGCGCGCGCGGGACTTCGCTCCAGAGGACAGATGACAGATGACAGAATGTGGCGGTGCCCGGCCTGGGCGCGGTCGCCTTCCGGTCTCTGCAGTCCGGGCTCTGTCCTCTGAACCCCATGCCCAAAAGCTTCACCGACCAAACGGACAGAAAAGCGCGGCCGGCACGACTGCCGCCGCCGCCTCCTGACATCTGTCCTCTGACATCTGTCCGCCGGACTTCTGTCTCGACCTGGTGACCACAGCGTGTGGGCTCCACCCGACCCCATTCCGAACTCGGCCGTGAAACCGCACCGCGCCCAGGGTACTGCCCTCTTAAGGGTGGGAGAGCGGGTCGTCGCCAGGTCTGGTCAGAAGTCCAAAAAGCAGATGTCAGAGGGCAGAAAACGCCCGCCGCCCCGTCCCGGTCACGATTCGCTTCCGACCTCGAGGCCAACCCCGGTCTCCGATCTGACCTCCGAACGCGGGGTGGAGCAGCCCGGTAGCTCGTCAGGCTCATAACCTGAAGGTCGCAGGTTCAAATCCTGCCCCCGCAACCATGTTTAGTTCACTTCGACTTACGCCAACGCCGCCGCCCGGCAACCCGCCGGGCGGCGGCGTTCTGCCGTCCGGGACAGGGCTGGGCGCTCCGTCCTCCGTCCTCGCCGACCCGCATGACCTGAAAGCCGGTCAGGTCATCGTCGACGAAGCAACCGACGCCGGCCATCATGTCGCCCGCTGGCTCACGCCAGAGCAGGAGATCGCTGACCTCAGCGGTGAGCCCGAGCAGCCCGAACAGGTCGCCGGTCAGATACGCGATCAGGTGGCCTTCGTAGGGCAGCAGCCGGATCTCGCCGACGAGCGCGCGGATCTGCTCGCGGGCGGCGACCGGGTCCTGCTCGACCAGCCGGGCAGGCCGACCAGCGCCGCGGCGTAGCCGTCGAGCCGGCCCGGGATCGTCACGCCGGCTTGATCTGCCCGGGCCAGGGCCGCCAGCCGGCGCTTGGTCTCGACCTGCTGCCATTCGCAGCGCGCGAGCTTCGTCGCGGATCATCTGGATCGCGACTCCCTGCTTGAGCGCCTCGATCAGGTTCCTGGCCTGGCGATCGCTGCGCCGGAGTTCCGAGATCAACTCCCGCCGCTGGGCGTCGAGATCGTCGGCCGCCGCCAGCCGCTGGCGAAGCGCATCCTGGAAGCGCGCCACCTCGTCGGCATCGAACAGGCCGTGCACGATCGCGTCGAGCAGCCGGGTCTCGACGATCCGGCGCGCGACCCGCACGTTCGTTGGCACAGGCGGCCTCGCCGCAGTTGCGGTTGGTGGCGCAGCCATACCGGTAGCCGTCGACCATCGTGAAGTTCGAGCCGCAACGACCACATTTCAGCAGGCCGGAGAACGGGAACTTCGGACCGCGGCCGGGGCCTGCCCGGTGGTGGCAGCGCTGCCGGCGCTTCGTCGTGGCCTGGCGCTCCTTTACGCATTCCCAGAGGGCTTGGTCGACGATCCGCAGCTCGGGCTCGTCCCTGACGACCCATTCGACCTCGGCGCGCAGCCGCCGGCAGCGCCGGCCGCTGTCGTGGTCCCGCGTCCAACGGGAGCGGTTCCATACCGGCGTCCCGGCCAGGTCCTCGGCAGGCGCGGCCGGCGGGAAGCTGGCCAGGCGCCACGGCCCCTTGAAGATGGCGAGGCTGCCGTCTGGATATTCGTGTGCCCGGACAGTCGCCCGCACCTGGTGCGGGCGCAGCGGGGTCGGGGGATCTGCAGGATCAGAACGTGGTCGTACGGCGGCCGGCCGCCCTTCGACCGATCCGCCCGGGGCACGGCCCGCTTGAGCTCGGGACGGAAGACCTCAAAGTCGACCACGGCCGCAAATCGTTCGAGGTCGTCGCCCTTCTTCGACAGCCGGGCCTACCGCTCCTCGACGTCGAAGAAACCGACCAAACGCCCCGTTCCGATTCTCCCCGCTGCACGCCTCAATAGATCAGATCGATCCTGCCTCGCCCAGCGTGGCACCGGATCCCCCCGGAACCCCATCGCGATGTTCTGACCGACCGGTCCGCCAGTGCCGGTTCGGTCCCGGAGGGTTGACAGTGGAGGTCCCGGCGCGGGTATATTCGCGGCCGTCCGTCGTTCGAAAACGAGCAACAAGACCCGTGCGGGCTTCCACCCAGTTGTGGGGACAGGCCCCATCCGACGACCGTCGATCCTGCGGGGGTCAGGCGTCCAATCGAAGAGGAGGAGGTCTCATGAGGCACGCACGCACACTGGTCGTGGGGGCCGTGGCGCTCGTCCTGATCTCGGCCAGCGCGGCCGTGGCCCAGTCGCCCGAGGCATGGACGCAGAGCGACGTCCTCCAGGGCTTCGATCCGTTGTCGGTGGACCTGACCGGTTTCACGCCGGGTCCGAATGGTGAGCAGTCCGTGAACGCGGCCGACGTCGCGGATCCCACGCCCGAGTGCCGCCAGCAGATCAAGGACGCGAAGCTCAAGCTCGCCTTCCTGAACGGCTATGCCGGCCTCTCATGGATGAGCGCGATCGAAGCCGGCGTGCACGCCAAGGCAGCCGAGTACGGCATCGAGGTCGTGGCCACGGCCAGCACCGACTTCGATCCCGCCAAGGAGGCCACGGCGGTCGAGACCGTCATGGCGAGCCAGCCTGACATCCTGATCACCATCCCGGTCGACGCCACGGCGGGTGCGGCGGACTACAAGCCCGCCCTGGACGCCGGCACCACGATGGCGTTCTACGACAACCCGGTCGAGGGCTGGACCGGTGGCGACCAGTACGTCGCCATCGTCACGGGCGACCACTACCGGATGGGCAAGGACGCTGCGGATCTGCTCGCTCAGGCGATCGGTGAAACCGGCACCTACGGCTTCCTCCAGTTCGACGTCCCGTTCTACAATTCCAACAACCGTGAGAAGGGCTTCCTGGCCGAGATGGCGCAGGCGCACCCGGGCCTCAAGAACGTCGCCTGGGCAGGCTTCACCACCGATGCCCAGGCGGGCGAGGCCGCCGATGCGATGCTCCTCCAGCACCCGGACCTTGATGGCATCTACGTCTCGTACAGCGGTGGCCCCAACACGGCCCTGCTCGCCTCGCTGGCCGCCGCCAACAACACGCACACCAAGGTCGTGACCCACGACCTGGATGCGGTCAACGACGTGAGCATGGCCACCAAGGGCAGCAACTACGTCGGCACCGCCATCGAGCACACGTTCGATGAGGGCGCCAATACCGTCAAAGCCGCGGTGCTCGCACGCTGCGGCGTGGCTGTCCCGCCGTTCATCGTCGTCCCGGCCCTGGCCGTGAGCCGCGATAACCTGGCGAAGGCGTGGCAGGAAGGGTTCCACCAGGATCCGCCGGCCGAAGTGCAGGCCGCACTCGGTCAGTAGTCACCCGCACCCGTCACCGAACCGTCCGTGCGCTCGAGCTTGGCCCTCGCGCACGGTCGTTCGGGCGTAAGCGGACAGCCATGACCAGCGAGGCTGCGACCCGCTCGCCGCCGGCAGGTCGGCGGCGGCTTCCCAGGCGATTCCCCCGCGGCGCCATCGTCTACCTGGGGTTCGTGCTCATCCTGGTCGTGTTCTCGATCACGCTCCGCGACCTCGGTTTCCTGACCGTCGACAACTTCCTGAACATCCTGCGCCAGACGGCATTCGTGTCGATCATGGCGTTCGGCACGACGTTCGCCCTGTCGGCCGGCGAGATCGACCTGTCGATCGGGCAGGTGGTCGCGCTCAGCGCGATGGTCGCAGCGGTCTGCCTCCGGGAGGCCAACCTGTTCATTGCCGTGCCGGCTGCCCTCTCGGTGGGGCTCATCGTCGGCCTCGCGAACGGCCTGCTGACGACCCGCCTGCGGGTGCCATCGTTCCTCATCACGCTCGGCATGGCGGGCATCGTCGGCGGGCTGTCACGCTGGATCACCCATACGAGCCCGGTCCCGGTGCGCGACGAGACGTTCACCCTGATCTTCGGGTCGGGCAACCTCGGGCCGGTGCCGTCCCTGCTGCTGTGGACCCTGGGCGCGCTCCTGCTGGCGCACGTCGTCTACCGCAAGACCACCTTCGGCCGGGAGCTGCTGGCGACCGGCGGCAACCGGATCGCGGCGCGCTACTCGGGCATCGATACGACCCGTATCCGGGTCGCCGGGCTGGTGATCTGCTCGCTCACGGCAGCGCTTGCCGGTCTGCTCTACGTCGGGCGACTGCACAGCGCCCGCTACACGCTGGGGGAGACGGACCTGCTGACGGTCATCGCGGCCGCCGTCATCGGCGGCACGAGCATGGCGGGTGGCCGCGGCTCCATGGTCGGCGCGCTGGTCGGATCGCTGGTGATGGGCGTGCTCAACAACGGGCTCATCCTCATGGGCCTTGCGGTGACGGAGCAGATGATCGCGCGCGGCGTGATCATCATCGTCGCGGTGGCGCTCAGCCTCCGCGAGGCACCGGAGGCGTGAGCGGATGACGCTCGCGGCGCCGCTGGTGGCTGATCGCGACCCGCGACCGGTGGCGCTCGCCGCGCGTGGCATCCGCAAGTCGTTCGGCGAGGTCGAGGTGCTGCATGGGGTGGACTTCACGCTGCACCAGGGACAGGTCCACGGCCTCGTCGGCCAGAATGGCGCCGGCAAGTCGACCCTGGTCAAGATCATCGATGGCGCCTACGCCGCCGACGCGGGCGCGATCGAGGTCAATGGGACCAGGATGGCGAGCCGACCGGGAGGGTCCCGCAAGCGCGACATCGCGATGGTGTTCCAGGAGTTCAGCCTCATCCCGCAGATGTCCGTGGGTCACAACATCCTGCTGACGCGCGAGCCACGCGGTCGCCTGGGCCTCATCGACGACCGCGAGATCGGCCGGCAGGCCGTCGCAGCACTCGCCCGGGTCGGCGCCGACATTGACCCCGACCGGCTCGTGGAGGAGCTGCCGGTCGGCTCCCGCCAGCTCGTGGAGATCGCCAAGGCCCTCTCCCGGGACGCGAGCATCCTGATCCTCGATGAGCCGACCGCCTCGCTCGCCGCGGCCGAGGCCCGCACCCTGATGACCGCGGTGCGGCGCCTGACGTCCGAGGGCATCGCGGTCATCTACATCTCGCACCACCTCCATGAGATCATGGACATCTGCGACCAGGTGACGGTGCTGCGCGATGGCGAGGTGACCCTGTCCGCGCCGACCTCCGGAACGACCCTCTCGACCATCATCGAGAGCATGCTCGGGCGGTCGCTCGAGAATGCGCTCACGTATCAGGCCCATGCCGTCGAACGGACCGGACGACCGCTGCTCCGGGTCGCCGGCCTGACCAACGGCCGTCTCCGGGACATCACGTTCGACCTCTATCGGGGGGAGATCATCGGGGTGGCCGGGCTGCTGGGCAGCGGCCGGACGGAGCTCATGCGGGCCGTCTACGGCATCGACCAGATCATGGCCGGGAGCATCGAGGTGGATGGCCGTGGGATCGCGATCCGCGGTCCGCGGGACGCCCTGGCCGCGGGCATCGCCCTCGTGCCCGAGGATCGGGCGCGGGCGGGCCTGGTCCGCGAGCACTCGGTCGGCCAGAACGCCCTGATGGCCGCCTGGAAGCAGTTCTCGCGCGCGGGCCTGGTCGACGACGGCGCCGCCAGGCGGGTCGCGAGCGGGTTCGTCGAGCGGCTCAACATCCGGACGATGGGCCTCGACCAGCCCGTGAAGGACCTCTCCGGGGGCAACCAGCAGAAGGTCGTGGTCGCGAAGAACCTGTCGGTGCAGCCGCAGGTGCTGCTGCTCGATGACCCCACGGTCGGCGTCGATGTCGGCTCCAAGCGGGAGATCCTGATGCAGGTGCGCGCCCTTGCCGCCGCCGGCAACGGTATCCTGCTGGTGTCATCAGAGCTCGAGGAGCTGAGCGGGGTGGCCGACCGGGTGCTGGTCGTGCGGGACGGCGCGATCCTGCGCATCCTCGACCGGTCCGAGGGCGACGACCTGTCGGAGGCAGCGCTGTCGCGCGCCGTCCAGCAGGAGGAAGCCGTCGACGACCCCGACCGTCACCAGCCAGCTGCGGATCCCGAGCGACCGCCGCCGGTCACATTCCCCACCACACACAGCGGAGGACACGACAAGATGGCCAGCCCGATGGACGCACTTCGACCCGGCACTGCCCCCGTGCGCTCATACGAGACCCGCTTCCCGCTCGATGAGACGCCCATCTCCGAGGGCGGCATGTGGCTCAATGCCCGGACCGACGGGATCGACTGGTGCGACGTCATCACCAAGGATGGCGTGGTGTTCGGAGAAGTGACGCGCCCCGGTGAGGCCGAGCGCCGCGCCGAGCAGGGCAACCTGGAGGGTGCGGACGCGGCGCCGGTGGGGATCTACGATGACCCGACCGCGGTGCTCACCGGTCAGTGGGGCCGGGACCAGTTCGTCCAGGCGCGGGTATTCAGCCGCAACCAGACGAACAAGTATTTCCAGGAGGTCGAGATCCGGCTGCGGACGACCATCGAGCCCCACAGCATCACGGGCTACGAGGTCTTCTGGCGCTGTCTCAAGACCGAGGAGGCGTATGCCGAGATCGTGCGCTGGGATGGCGCCATCGGACGCTGGAAGTCGCTGGCCCGCAAAGTCGGCCCCGAGTTCGGCGTCAAGGAGGGCGACCTGGTCGAGGCCTGCATGGTCGGCAACGAGATCCGGGGCTACATCAACGGCGTGCTGGTGACCACCGCCACGGATGACACCTACGCCGATGGCGCGCCGGGCGTGGGCTACAACTTCGGCGTCGGCGATACCAACGTCGACCACGGATTCACCTACTTTCAGGTGGACACCTACGACCGTTGATGTGGCCCGGAGCGAGGTCCTGCGGCCCGGCAGGCATGCGGGTCGCGCAGGTACGATCGCGAACGCTGGACGTCGAGACCCATGGCGGAGATCGTCCCGGCCGGACGCGGCGCGCGAGCTGCTGCTGGCGCCGCAGCTGGCAGCCCCGGCGCCAGAGCAGTTGTCGGTGCAGCGATAGGCTTTGCCGCGGTCTCTGCTTCGACCGTGGGGGTGGGCCCCGCCGACGGTATGACAAACGTCGCGAAACTCTTGTCCGCGCCGGCCTGAGCACTGCCGGCTGGCACACACTGGTCCGCATCTGGGACGGGCAGGAGGTCCGGCAGTGCGTCGACGGCCTGCTGCAGCGCGTCTTCACTGATCTCGTCCTCAACATCGTTGCTCGCCGCCGCGTCCCCGGGAGAGCCGTGATCGGATCAAATGAGGGGGCTCACGTCCCTATTTCGTGCGTCAAACGGAACTCGGCCCCGGCACTCTCACGCATGACGAGCCGGGCGTTGGGCAGGTCGTTTCCCTCGAGCTTGGCGTCGATCTCCTCGGGCGGCAGCCCATATCCCTGCCACCGCGCCGACAGACGCTGCCTCAGCGTCTCCTCCGACACTTCGATCACAACCGTCGTATCGAACAGAGGGGCGAGTGCCGACCAGGGGGACCTGTCCAGGAGCAGATAGTTGCCCTCCACAATCAGGTGGCGAACCGACGCCGGAATGAGCCGCGCGCCGGCCCGCGCGATTTCGAGCTTGCGGTCGAATACCGGAACGGCGATCTCCGCTTCCGTGTTCTGCCGAAGACGATGAAGCATGTGGGCCAGTCCGGCGACATCGAATGTGTCCGGAGCGCCTTTCCGTGCCCGCAGGCCGCGCGGGACCAGAACGAGGTCATCGAAATGATAGCCGTCCATCGGCATCAGAGCCGCGCTTCCCGACTCATCTTTGTCCAACCGGACAACGAGCTTCTCTGCCAGCGTTGATTTGCCCGCCCCCGGCGGGCCCGCGATGGCGGTAATGCTGCGCCCGCGCGCGCCTCGCTGGCGCACAATCGCGAGAAGTCCGTCGAGATCGATCACCGTCGTCATCAAATGGCTCGCCGTCGCCTGATCACTTCCATCCATATGCCAGGAAGATGCCGCCTCTGACGGCCCGCCCTTGCTCCCTCCACACAGCTACGACGGCGCCAAAGGCAATCTGCTGCGCTCGGCCGCCTGCCTATCCGCCTCCTGTGCGGCCTTGAGCTGCGCTTTCGTGTACATGAGAGCATGCGACGCGAGGTCGTGGCCGTCCTCCCAAAGGTTTCGCCAGATGCCCAATATGCCTTCCAGGGGCTGGCCGACCACGCGCGACGAAAAGGATTCGAAGGTGATCGGCCCTTCGTAGCCGGCCCGCACCAGGGCGCGGAACACGGCGGCAAGGTCGACATTGCCCGATCCCAGGTAGCCGCGATGCGAATCGCCGGTGTGGAAATAGCCAAGGTAGCCGCCCGTCTGCTGGATGGCGGACGGGATGTCCGATTCCTCGATGTTCATATGATAGACGTCGAGATGGACCTTGACGTTGGGGGCGCCGATGCGCCGGCACATCTCGACGCCCTGCACGGCGGTATTGAGCACGTTGGATTCGTAGCGATTCACCACTTCGAGGACGAGTGTGACCCCGCTCTTTGCGGCGGTCTCGGCCACCTGGCGCAGGATATCGACCGACTGCGCCACTCCGGCGGCCGTCGTCGGCCGGGTGTATTTGCCGAAGGCCGAATGCAGGATGCCGCCGACGTATTGGCCGCCGCAATCGCGGCAGACAACGACGGCCTGCTCCAGCTTTGCCTTGCCGCGCCTGCCTTTTTCCGGATCGCCGCTCGAGATGTCGGTGTCGAAGCCGAGCCCCAGCGAAAAATTGATGCCGATGCCGTTCTGTTCGAGCTGCTTGCGTGTGAAGTCGGGATCGATTGAGCCGGGATCGAGCGCCGGCACCTCGATGAAGTCGTAACCGACTTCGGCCGTCTTCCCGATCGCGCGCGCGCATTCCTCGTGGCTCCAGCCGGACTCCCAGACCAGAGCATGCACCCCAAGCTTGTTCATTGGAACGCCCTCCCGCAGGTCCACGATCATTGTTTGCGCTTGCGAAGCATGCATCGCAGCGCAACCAACAGCGATCTCAGCGTAACTTGCCATCAACGTCGTTGACAGGCCCCCGCAAAATGTCTAGCGTGCGATAAAACGTTTCACAAGCTGGGCTTTGACTGAGAGCATCGCCCCAGAGGATGGTCGTGTCTTCGGCGCAACACCCGTCTATTCGACTGGTCGCGGAGCGCGCTGGCGTTTCGATGGCGACCGTGTCGAACGTGCTCAATGGCAAGCCAAGCGTGACGCCGGACTACGCGGCCCGCGTGATCGAGGCGGTTCGGGAGCTCGGCTATGTGGTCGACATTGGCGCTTCGCGCCTGCGCTCTCGGAGGTCGCGTCTGGCGGGCGTGGTCGTGCCGGATCTTACCAATCCGATGTTCGCGGGTTTCGTCTCCACTCTGGAGCAGATCGCGCGCGTGGAGGGCTTCGACCTCGTGGTGGTATCGGCGCACAACAGTCCTGCCGAGGAGACCGTCCGGTTGTCGGACATCCGCTCCTGGCGGCCGGCCGGGTTGATCGTCATTCCCTGCGATGGCGCCTTCAAGGCGCGCTTGCCCGCCGGCTTTGCGATCCCGACCGTTCTCGCCGACCGCATTCCGGACGACGAGGGCTTCGATCTTATCGCCGTGGACAACGGTCCGGCGGCGGGCGCGATTGCCCAGCATCTCGATGAGCAGGGCTTCCGTGACTGCCTCGTCGTCGGCACGTGGCTTTCGATCAGCAATGTGCGTGAACGCTGGGAAGGCGCGCGAGCCGCGGTCCGGCGCATGAAGCTCGATCTCCTCGAGATCGGCATCGACGATCCAACCGGGGTTGATCTGCTCGAGCGGCGGCTCCGTGCGCCGACGCACCCGCAAGCGCTGTTCGCGCTCGACCACGGGACGGCGCTGATAGCCTACCGGATGCTGGCCGAAATCGGCCTTGAGGTGCCGGCCGATGTGGCTTTCGCCAGCTTCGACGAGATGGAGTGGATGCAGCTTGTCGCTCCAGGCGTCACCGCCGTGCGCCAACCGGTCGAAGCGATGGCCGAGCAGGCCTGGTCGCTTCTGCTGAAACGGCTTGGCGGCGAATCCAGTGCGCCCGTCACGCGGCGTCTCCGCTGCGCCATCGAGATCCGAGGCTCCACGCCGCGGTGTCCAGCCCCGCATGAACGCGGGTCCGAATAGGTAGAGTGGGAGGATGACTATGGATGTGAACAGACGCAGTGTTCTGACCGGGATCGGGGGCGCTGCCTTCGTCGGTACGCTCGGCGGATCGATCGTTGGTGCACGCGCGGCCGACCCGCAGGTCGGCATCGTGGTCAAGATCGGCGGCATTCCGTGGTTCAACGCCATGGAAGTCGGCATCAAGAAGGCGGCGCCAGAATTCAAGATGGACGCCTGGATGGTCGGCCCGACGCAGGCCGATGCCGCCCAGCAGGTGCGCGCTATCGAAGACCTCATCGCCCGCAAGGTCGCCGTCATCGGCATCGTGCCGAACGACTCCGCGGCGCTCGAGCCAGTCCTCGGCCGGGCGCGGGCGGCCGGCATCAAGGTGCTGGCCCACGAGGGTCCCGACCAGAAAGAGAGGGACTGGGATTTCGAGCTCACCACCATCGAAGGCTATGGTCGGGCCCATATGGACTTGCTCGCCAAGAACATGGGCGAGGAAGGCAAGTACATCGTCTACGTCGGCTCGCTCACCGTGCCGCTGCACAATGCCTGGGCGGACGCGGCCATCGCCTACCAGAAGGAGAAATATCCCAAGATGGAGATGCTGGGCGACCGCTTCGGTGTGGCCGAGAGCGTCGACGACAGCATCAAGACCACGCAGGACCAAATCCGGGCCCACCCGGACCTGACGGGAATCCTCACCTTCGGCTCGCAGGGTCCGATCGGTGCCGCCCGCGTGCTCGAAGATCGCGGCAAGGCCGAAACGATCGCACTGGTCGGCGGCTTCTCTCCCGGCCAAGGCCAGAAATACGTGAAGTCCGGCACCATCCGCGGCGGCTTCATCTGGAACCCGATGACCGCGGGCGAGATCTTCGTCCAGGTGGCGTCCATGCTGGCAGCCGGCCAGGAGCCGACCGACCACATGGAGCTCATCGAAGTCGGCGCCGTGCGGGTCTATCCCGACAAGCAGCTGATCCAGGCGGAGAAGCTCGAATCGCTCGACAAGGACAATATTGATCGGCTGGTCGCGCTCGGCCTCTGATTTGCGAACAAGCCGAAGGTCGGCGGCTCCGCCGTAGCCGCCGACCGTTCGCGCATGACGCTGGTTCCCCATGACGCAAGGTTTGCCGCTCCTGCGCCTGACCGGCCTCGCCAAGCAGTTCGGCGGGGTGCATGCGCTCGAAGATATCGACTGGGAGGTTCAGCCCGGCGAGGTTCACTGCCTCGTCGGAGAGAACGGCTGCGGCAAGTCCACGCTCATCAAGACGGTTGCAGGGGTCTATGCCCCGACCTCCGGTTCCATCGAGATCGACGGCAAGCCGGTTCTGCCGCTCGATCCTGCCCGTGCCAAGGCGCTCGGCATCCAGGTCATTTTTCAGGATCTCTCGCTCTTTCCGAACCTGAGCGTTGCCGAGAACATAGCGGTCGAGAGCCATCTCGAACACGCCCTGAGGCCGGTGCGCCGCGCCAAGATGCGCGCGGTCGCGCAGGCCGTGCTGAAACGCCTCGACTTTGATCTCGACCTCGCGGCCGTTGTCGCCGATCTGACCGTCGCCGAGCGCCAGATCGTCGCGATCGCCCGCGGGCTCGCCCTGAGGGCCCGCCTGCTCTTCATGGACGAGCCGACGGCCTCGCTGACCCGTGCCGAGGTCGAGCGGCTGTTTGCGATCGTGGCCAGGCTGAAGGCGGACGGCATCACCGTCGTCTTCGTCTCGCACCGGCTCGACGAGGTGGTCAAGATCGCCGAGCGGGTCACCGTCTTGCGCGACGGCAGGAAGGTCGGCACCTGGCCGGTTTCCGAAGTCGACCAGCGCCGCATTGCCCATCTGATGACCGGCCTCGACATCAATCACGCGATCGTGGCCCGCGACATGAGCTTGGCCGAGCCGCTCTTCAAGGTTGAGGGGCTGTCGCGTCGCGGCGAATTTGCCGATGTCGGCTTCACGCTGAGACGCGGTGAGGTGCTCGGCATCGTAGGCCTGCTCGGGTCGGGCCGCACCGAGCTGGCGCTGACGCTCTTCGGCATGCATCGCGCCGAAGGCGGCTCGATCACGCTCGACGGCCAGCCACTCAGGCTCAACTCCAATCGCGATGCAGTGCGCGCCGGCATTGCCTATGTTTCCGAGGACCGCCTCGGCCTCGGCGTGATCCTGCCGCAGTCGATCGCCGACAACATCATCCTCGCCGTCATGCGCGGGATGGCCGGTCGCCTCGGGCTGATTTCCGGGCAAGCGCGCCGGGCGGTTGCCGACGAATGGGTCCAGCGGCTGGCGATCAAGGTCGCCGGAACCGACCAGCCGGTCCAGACCCTTTCCGGCGGCAACCAGCAGCGCGTGGTGCTCGCGAAATGGCTCGCCACCCGGCCCAAGGTCCTCATTCTCGATTCACCGACGATCGGCGTCGACATCAAGAACAAGCAGGGCATATACGAGGTCGTCGCCGATCTCGCGCGCCAGGGCGTCGGTGTCGTCCTGATCTCGGACGAGGTCTCGGAAGTGTTCGCGACCTGTGACAGGGTCCTGCACATGCGCAACGGCCGGATCATCGGCGAGGAAGTGCCGGGCAAGGTGAGCGAGCATCAGATGGAGGAGCGCATCTATGCCTGAGCGGGCCGCCGGCGGCGCCGAGCGGCTGTCCGGGCTGGCGAAGCTGCGCCGCCGCCCCGAGCTCTGGCTCCTTGCCGTCATCATCGTGGTCGGCGCGATCTTCGGCCTCACGGCGCGCGATTTCCTGTCGTTGCCGAACGTGATCGACCTCTTGGAGACCTATTCGGTGCAGGCGATCATGGCCATGGGTCTGTTCGTCGTGCTGGTCTCCGGCGGCATCGACATCTCCTTCGCCGCGACCGCCTCGGTCGCCCAATACAGCGCCGCCCTGCTCGCCTCGCAGGTAGGCTTGCCGGTGCCGGTGGTCATCCTTGCGGGCCTCGCGATCGGCATCGCGCTCGGATGCGTCAACGCCGCGCTCATCCACTATGTCCGCATCACCTCGATCATCGCCACCATCGCCATGATGAGCGTGAGCTTCTCGCTGCTCATGTACTTCTCCGGCGGCAAGTCGATCTACAACCTGCCCGATTGGTGGACGAACCGGATCGTGTTCTACCAGATCGGAACGGCATCGGGTGACCAGGCGCGCATCACCCTGACCATCGCTGCCATGATCGTCGTCGCCCTGTTCACGTGGGCGTGGATGACGCGCTCCTCGATCGGCCGGCAGATCTACGCCATGGGCGGCAACCCCGAGGCGGCGCGCCGCGTCGGTATCGGCATCGGCAGGCTGCAGTTCGTCGCCTACGGCTATCTTGGATTGATGGCGGCGCTTGCCGGCATGCTCCAAGCCCACCGGGTGGGCGAGAGCGTGCCGAATGCCATGGTCAATACCGAGCTCGCGGTGCTGTCGGCCGCGGTCCTGGGCGGTGCCAGCCTCACCGGCGGCATCGGGACGGTGCCCGGAGTCCTTCTCGGCATCGTGCTCCTGGCGATGCTGCAGAACGGGCTGAACCTGCTCGGCGTCTCCTCCTATTTCTTCCAGATCGTGATCGGCATCACGATTCTGGTCTCGACCTCGATCACCGTGATCAGCTCGCGGCGCGGCCGCCGCCACCGTATCATCGCCGGCGCGCCCGCCAATGGCTGAGCCGGTGTCCGCCCGAAGTGCCGGCGGCGGCGGGGGGCTCGTGGACCTCGTCGCGCGCCTGAGGACCGGACTGCCCGGCGGTCATGCGGGCCTTGCCGCGCTGCTTTTCATGCTGCTCGTCGGCTTCGCGGCGTCTGTGCCCAATTTCCTCAGCGGCGCCACGTTGCAGTCCTTCATGTATCAGCTGCCGCTTCTCGGCCTCCTGTCGCTCGCGATGGTCGTGCCGCTGATCACGGGCGGGCTGAACCTTGCCATCATCGCCACGACCAACCAGTGCGCGCTGCTGATGGTCTGGGTCATGCGCACCATGATCAACGCGGACACCACCGCTGGCGGAACGCTGGCGGTGATCGTACTTGCGCTTGCCGCGGGCCTCCTCCTCTGCCTGATCATAGGTCTCGTCACGGGAGCGCTGGTCGCTTACACCGGCGTGCATCCGATCCTGGTCACCCTCGGCACCAAGTCGCTCATCGACGGCATCAGCATTTACCTCACGCGCGGCATGGCGCTCTCGGGCATCCCGGAGACCTTCGTGCGCCTAGGAAATGCGACGGTGCTCGGGGTGCCGGTCATCTTCGCCATCCTGATTGCCGTTGCGATCGTGATCGGCGTCATGCTGAAGCGCACCGCCTTCGGCGTCTCCTGCGCGATGATCGGCTCCAATAGCGAGGCCGCCCGCTACTCGGCGATCGATACCAAGCGCGTCCTGGTTGGCGTCTATGTGTTGTCGAGCGTGACCTGCTTCGTTGCCGGGCTCGTCATGCTCGTGACCTTCAATTCGGCAAGCGCCGACTATGCGCAATCCTATCTTCTGGTCACGATCCTTGCAGCCGTCCTTGGCGGCGTCGATCCGTTCGGTGGCTTCGGCACCGTGACCGGGCTGATGCTGGCTCTGGCGATCCTTCAGGTCATCTCGTCGGGCTTCAACCAGTTCGGCGTCAGCAATTACCTGACCGTGGCGATCTGGGGCCTGATCCTGATCCTCGTGGTCACGGTCCAGACCATGAGGCCCTATTTGGCCGGCCTGCCATGGGGGGTGCGGCTGGGCCGCCGGAAATGAGCGTCGTCGCAGTCCTCGACATCGGAAAGACCAACGTAAAGCTGTCAGCGGCGGCGCCGGCCGGCGCCATCCTGGAGACGCTCTCGACTCCCAATGTCGTGCTCGACGAGCCGCCCTACCGCCATCACGACATCCGCGACCTCGAGCAATGGGTGAGCGCAGGCTTGCGCGACCTGCGGACGCGCCACCCGATCGGCGCGATCGTCACTTGCGCTCACGGTTCCGGCGGCGTCCTTGTTGGTCCCGAGGGGCCGGTGCTGCCGATGATTGACTATGAGCAGCCGATTCCCAGCGATGTTGCGACCGCCTACGCGGCGGCGGTCGGTCCCTATCGGGAGCGCGGCAGCGCGGTCATGCTCGGCGCCGCGCATCTGGCGCGCCAGATGCTGTGGCAGCAGACCCGCTGGCCCGATGATTTCGCCCGGGCAACGGCGTTTCTGGCGACGCCGCAATATTGGGCCTGGCGGCTGTGCGGGGTTGCCGCCGGCGAGGTGACGAGCCTTGCCGCGCAATCGCACCTGTGGTCGCCCGCCGACGCGCGGCCCTCCGCGCTGGTGGCGGCCATGAATTGGCAGCGGCTGATGCCGCCGATGCGCCGCGCCTGGGAAACGCTAGGCTCGCTCGAGCCCGCGTTCGCGGCCCGCAGCGGCCTCGATGCCGATACGCGGGTGTTGTGCGGCATTCACGATTCCTCCGCCAATCTCTACCGCTACCAGGCGGCGGGGCTGTCGGATTTCACCGTCGTCTCGACCGGCACCTGGATCGTCGCGCTGACCGACCGGCAGGACATTGATTTCGACGTCGAGAGGCCCGGTCATACCTGCAACGCGGACGTCTTTGGCCGCCCGGTGCCCGGCATGCTGACCATGGGCGGCCGCGAGTTCGCGGCGGTCGCGGGTGAGGCGCGGGGACCGGCGTCGAAGCGAGCGCTCGCTCGGATCGTCGCGACGCGGACGCTGGCGCGGCCCTCGTTCGGGTCCGATGACGGCCTGTTTCCGCACACCGCGCGCCGCGGACGGATCGAGGGGCCGCTCGCAGAGGACCGGGAGTCACGCTTCACGCTCGCCGTGCTCTACACGGCCTTGCTGACCGCGGAGTGTGTCGAGGATCTGCCGCGCTCCGCCACCGTGGTGCTCGACGGCACCTTCGTCAGGGACCCGCTCTACGGCTCGATCGTTGCGGCGCTGCTCGCCGACCGGCGGGTTCTCGTCAATCGCGATGCTTCGGGCATCGCCACCGGCGCCGCGTTGCTCGCCGCCCACCAAGTGCGGCGGCAGCCGGCGCCGCTCTCCGCCGAGATGCCAGACCTGACCGGTCTCCCTGCACTCTCGGGCTATCGCGCTGAGTGGCGCGCCCGCAGCCGAACCATGGAGCATGCATTGTGACGACTTGCAACGACAATGCCCTGCGGCGCGAGATGGTGGAGACCTGCCGCCGCATGAACGACATCGGCATCAACCAGGGCACGGCGGGCAACCTCTCGGTGCGCAATTCTTCCGGCTTCCTGATCACGCCGACCTCGCTGGCCTACGATTACATGCAACCCGAGGATCTCGTCCAGATGGATTTCGACGGCACCTATGAGGGTGGCCGCCGGCCGTCGTCCGAATGGCGCTTTCACCGCGATATTTTGCAGGCGCGCACCGACATCGACTGCGTGCTGCATTGCCACTCGATCTACGCGACGACGCTTGCCGTTCATCACAAGACCATCCCGAGCTTTCACTACATGACAGGCATCGCCGGGGGGACCACGATCCGCTGCGCCCGTTACGCGACCTTCGGCACGCAGGCGCTGTCCGACGCGGCACTGGAGGCGCTGGAGGACCGGCTCGCCTGCCTCCTCGGTCAGCACGGGCAGATATCGCTTGGCAAGACGCTGGCGACGGCCCTTGCGCTCGCGGTGGAGGTCGAGACCCTGTCGCGCCTCTATGTCCAGGCCCTGACGTTGGGCGACCCGCCGATCCTCTCCGATGAAGAGATGGAGCGTGTCATTCGGCAGATGAAGAACATGAGCTACGGCCGAGCGCCGGACCTCGAGGGTGTCAACGAAACGGCACGCCAGCGGTCGTAGCCGTCGAGTTTCTCGACTGGGAGGTGGAGCGGGACCCGGACGCTCCCGAGGCCGAGAAAGCCCAGCTGCCGCTTGGCCATTGGTATCAGTCCTTGAGGCCGCCGGCGGTGAGCCCGCGGACGAGGTAGTTGCGCACCAGCAGCGTGAACACGATCACCGGCAGCATCACCAGCGTGCCGCCGGCGGCGATCTTGCCCCACTCCCAGCCCTCGTACTGCATGAAGTTGACGATCGCGACCGGCGCCGTCATCGCCTGGCGTCCGGGTCAGGATCAGGGCGAAGAAGAAGTCGTTCCAGGACAGGATGAAGCAGAGCACCGCGCTCGCCGCCAGGCCGGGCGCCGCCAGCGGCAGCGTGATCCGCAGGAACGCGCCCCAGATCGCTGCAGCCGTCGATCCAGGCCGCCTCCTCGAGCTGCTTGGGCACGCCGTCGAAGAAGGTCTGCATCATCCAGATCACCAGGGCGAGGTTGAAGGTCAGGTAGATCAGGACCAGGCCCGCCACGCGTGTCGAGCAGGCCGAGCCAGCGGTAGGCGAGGAAGAACGGGATCGTGAAGGCGATCGGCGGCGCCATGCGGGTGGCGAGGATCCACAGCCGACCTGGCGGTGGCCACGGAACCGCCAGCGGGAGAGCGAGTAGGCGGCCGGCACGCCGATCAGGAGTGCCAGCGCGGTCGAGAACGTGCTCGCGGCGACGCTGTTCGCGAACGAACTCGGCGAAGTGCCCCGTCCACAGCGCGCCGTAGTTCTCGAGCGTCGGCGTGAACAGGAGCTGATAGCCGAAGATGTCGTCGCTCGATCGGAACGACATCTGCAACAGCCACAGGAACGGCGACATGATGACCAGCAGCAGCAGGCCGCGCGCTGACGTGGAGCGCCTGCCGCCGCCGGCGCGCGTCGGCGGCGAGGCGCGGTCGCGCCCGGCCGACCGTCGCGGCCCGTTGCAAGACGCTACTCATCGGTGATGCCGTCGCCGCCGAGGCGGCCGATCAGCCAGCTCAACAGGAACACGCCGGCGACCAGCATGGTCGCGATCGCGCTGGCATAGCCCCAGTAGGAGAAGTTGAACGCCTCGACGAAGGCGTAATAGTTGGTGACCTCGGTGACCGTCCCCGGGCCGCCGTTGGTCAGCACGTAGATCAGCGGAAAGGCCTTGATGCTGTCGATCAGGCGGAACAGAGCGGCGACCACCAGGGTCGGCCGGATGTAGGGCAGGAGCACGTACCAGAACAGCTGCCAGCTGCCGGCGCCGTCGATCCGCGCGGCCTCGATCGGCTCGTCCGGGATCATCTGGAGCGCCGCCAGCATCATCAGCATCGTGAACGGGAACCACTCCCAGGTGTCGGCGACCGCGATCGCCCAGAGCGCGGTGTCGGCGTTGGTGATCAGCGAGCTGACCGGCAGCCCGATCGCCTCGAGCAGCCGGTGCATCGGGCTGATGTCGGGCGTGTACATGACCTTCCAGATGACCGCGACGACGATCGGCGGCAGCACCATCGGGATCAGGAAGGCGGTGCGCACGGCCTCGAGGATTTTCGAGCGCGCGTTCAGCAGCAGCGCCACGCCGAGGCCGAGCAGCAGCTGCATCACCACCGTCGCCAGCGAGAGCTTGACCTGGACCCAGACCGAGTTGACGAAGCGGTCGTCCTGCAGCGCCTCGAGATAGTTGCCGGCCGGGCTCGAGAAATCGAGCCGGGTCTCGGGGCGGGTCAGGTCGAGCGGCGTCAGGCTGGTGACGACGAGATAGATCGCCGGCGCCACGGTGATCGCCGCCAGCACCGCCAGCGCCGGGAACAAGCCCCAGAAGAACGCGCGCCGGCGCTCCTGCTCCCAGCTGCCGGCCGGCCCTGCCGCGATCAAGGGGCGGCGCCGGAGACGCGCGAACGCCTGGGCCCGGCGGCGGCGGCGTTCGACTGCCCGGCCCGCATCGCGTTGCCCCAGCCGCCGCCGCCGCCCGGATCGGTCAGAGCTTGATGCCGGCGCGCTTGAGGTCGGCGATCGAGGCCTCCTGCGCCCGCCGCATCGCGTCGGCCGCCGACATCTGCTTGCTGCCGATGGTCTGGATCGCGATGTCGATCTGCTTGTCGACCTGCGGATAGACGTGCACGGTCCGGTAGGTCATGTAGCCGCTGGCCGCGAGATCGATCGTGTCGAGATAGAGCTTGGCGACGTCGACGCCGTTGATCGTCAGCTTCTTCTTGAACTCCGGGCTGTCGATCAGCGAGCGGCGGGTGACCGAGCCGTAGCCCTTGTCGACCAGCATGCGCTTGATCATGTCCTTGGACATCGCCCACTTGATGAACTCCCAGGCCGCCTCCTTGTTCTTGGAGCCGACCGGGATGCCCCAGGCGTGGCTCGCGACCCCCGGAAAGCGCCCCTTGGGGCCGGCCGGCATCAGCGCGAAGTTGCACTTGTCGGCGACCTTGCTGTCCGCGGCGGCCATCTGCACCAGGAACGCCTGGTTGTTGGTGCTGTAGTTGATGCGGCCGGCCTTCAGCGCCGCCACGACCTGGTCGTAGGTGTAGGCGAGCGCGCCATCCGGCCCGTAGTCGACCAGGAGGTTGGCGTAGAAGTCGGCCGCCTGCGGCCGCCTCGGGGGTATCCAGCATCGGCATCAGGTCGTTGGGCGGGTTCCGGAAGATCGTACCGCCGAAGCCCATCAGCCAGGGGATGAACGTCCAGCCATAGTGGTTCTCGGCGATATACGCCGGCACGCCTTCCTTCTTATTGATCGCCTTGCAGACCGCGGTCACGTCGTCGAACGTGTCGGGCAGCTTCAGTCCGGCCGCCTCGAAGATGTCCCAGCGCGAGCAGCCGGCCATGAAGGTGTCGGCGATCCACGGGATGCCGTAGAGCACGCCGTTCTTGTCCTTCATCGGCGCTGTGACCCCGGCCAGAAAATCGTCGGCGCCCCAGTCTGCGGGCGTCATCTTGGGGTCCTTCATGTACTCCTCGATCGGAGTGAACCAGCCGGCGCCGATCCACCTCGAGCAATAGATGAAGGTGATGTTCAGCACGTCGTAAGCCGATCCCTGGGTCGAGAGCTCGAGATCGATCCTCTGGTTGTAGATCGGGAACGACGGGGTGTCGTAGTTGACCTTGGCCCCGGTCATCTCCTCGAACTCGGGGATGTAGTCGGCGAGCCACTTGGGATAGGGCGCGCTCCAGCAGGAAACGTTGAGGGTCGTGCCGGAGAGCGGCTTGCTCTGGGCGTAGGCCGGCGCCTTGCCGGACAGGGCGAAGGCGGTGCCGCCGAGCGCCGCGCTCCCTTGGAGCAACCGCCGACGGGTGATCGAGCGCGTGATCATGTCGATGAGCCTCCCTGGTTTCGGTCACCATGCCAGCACCGTTCCCGCCCGACAAGCGCGGGCGCACCGAGATTGACATACGCTCGCGGAATTCGCTTCTTGAGCGCCAAACCGGCCGCGACGGCAGGGCAGGAATCGGAGGCTGCGAGATGGCAGACCCGCGTTCGGCGATCGAGACGCTCCTTGCCGGGCACCTCGCGACGGAGCTCGGCGACCCGGCCGTCGGGCAGGCGCTCGCGGCAGTGCTGGTCGAGGATGCGCTGAGCTGGCGTGCGCCCGTCGTGCCGCTGCGCGAGATCCGCACGATCATTGGCTTCACCTTCGGCAACCGCATGCTGGCCAACGGCAACCGGGAGCCGGGTCCGGTCAACGCCGCGCTCGCCGACCTTGCTGTCCGGCTGCACGACGCGACGGGAGCCCGCGTATGGGCGTCATGGGAGGTCGCCGAGGCGATCGGCGGGCGGCTGGCAGGGGGGGCCCTCGAGACGATCTATCCCACCCGTGATGACCTCGCCGAGCCGCGCTATCTCTCCTCCGGGGGGGTCGTCGAGGCGGTCCTGGCCCGCAGCGGTGACGCCATGGCGCTCGGAACCGTCGCCGTCGTCGCCGTGCGCGATCACGCCTGGCGCTGTGTCCGGATCTGCCGGCGGCATGGTCTTCGCGCGGGGGTGCCGGAGGATTGGGCGCTGCCGGACGCCTACGATGCGGGCTCCGGCCAGCCCTGGACCCGCGACCGTCTGCCCTATCTGCTGCACGAGCTTCACTGCCGGGCATTGGATCACCGCGACGCGCTGATGGGCGCGATCCCGGGCTAAGCCTTAGACCGGCCTGAGGGCGGCTGGCCGCCGCCGCCGTCAAGCGGTGGCGCAGTTGAGCAACGCTGGCGGCAAGCCGCTCGCGGCGCGGGTTGCATCGCCACCGGCCTGGTCATGGTGGGCCTCGGCCCGCCGCTCCGCGGGGGACGCTGCCGGCGGCGGCGAGCAGCGGGAAGTGGCATGCCGCCGTGCGGCCCGGGGCGATCGGCCTGAGCGCAGGGCGCTCGGCGCGGCAGCGGTCCTCTGCGTAGCGGCAGCGCGGGTGGAAGCGGCAGCCCGCGGGTGGATCCATCGGGCTCGGCACGTCGCCGGTGAGCACGATGCGGTTCCTCGGCCGGTCGATGTCCGGCACCGGCACGGCGGAGATCAGCGCTTCCGTGTAGGGGTGCGCGGGCGTCCGGTAGAGATCCTCGGCCGTGCCGGTCTCGACGATCGAGCCCAGATACATGACGGCGATGCGGTCCGAGACCTGGCGCACCACCGAGAGGTCGTGTGCGATGAAGACGTAGGTGAGGCCGAGGCGCTCCTTGAGGTCGGCGAACAGGTTGAGGATCTGCGCCTGGATCGACACGTCGAGCGCGGAGACCGGCTCGTCGGCGACGATCAGCCGCGGCTCCAGCGCCAGCGCCCGCGCGATGCCGATGCGCTGGCGCTGGCCGCCGGAGAACTCATGCGGGAAGCGGTCCTGATGGTGCTCCGGCGACAGGCCCACGAGGCGCAGCAGCTCGCGCACCCGCAGGGCGACCTCGCCGCGGCTGGCGCGCCCGTGCACGCGCAAGGGCTCGGCGATCAGATCGCCGACGCGCCGGCGCGGGTTGAGCGAGGCGTAGGGGTCCTGGAACACCATCTGCATCCGCCGACGGAACGGCCTGAGCTGCCGCACGCCGTAGCGCGAGATGTCGGTGCCCTCGAAGACGATCCGGCCCGCCGTGAGGTCGTAGAGGCGCACGAGGCAGCGACCGAGGGTCGACTTGCCGCAGCCGGACTTGCCCACCAGCCCGAGCGTCTCGCCGGGACGGACCGCCAGCGAGACGTCGTCGACGGCCTGGACCGTGCGCCTGGGTTGCCCGGGCAGGAAGCTGCGCCGGCCGACGGTGAAATGCTTGGTGAGCCCCTGGGCCTCGAGCAGCGGCGCGGCCGCGGCGCCGGTCATGACGCGTCTTCGGGCGGCTGCAGCTGGCTCGCGCGCAGCGCGGCGCGGTTCTCCAGCGGCAGGAAGCAGGCCGCCTCGTGCCCGCCCTCGCCGGCCAGCGGCGGGCGCTCGGCGCAGCGGGCGAAGCGATGGCGGCAGCGCGGCGCGAAGACGCAGCCCGGCGGCAGCTGCAGAAGCGACGGCGGCACGCCCGGGATCGAGTTCAGCCGCCGCGGACGCTCGCCCTCGAGCGGCGGGATCGAGGCGAACAGACCCCAGGTGTAGGGGTGCCAGGGGTCCTTGAACAGGTCGCGCTTGGTGGCGCGCTCGACGATGCGGCCGGCATACATGACGACGACGCGGTCGGCGGTCTCGGCGATCACGCCCATGTCGTGGGTGATCAGCACGACCGAGGACCCGAAGTCGCGGCGCAGCGACTGGATCAGCTCCAGGATCTGCGCCTGCACCGTGACGTCGAGCGCGGTCGTCGGCTCGTCGGCGATCAGCAGCGAGGGGTTGCAGGACAACGCCATGGCGATCACCGCGCGCTGGCGCATGCCCCCGGAGAGCTGATGCGGGAAACGGCCGACCGCAACCGCCGGGTCCGGGATGCCGACGGCCTCGAGGAGCTCGATCGCGCGCTTGTGCGCGGCGCGGGCGGAGATGGCGTCGTGCGCGCGGATCTGCTCCGCGATCTGCCACCCGATCGTGTGGACCGGCGTCAGCGCGGTCATCGGGTCCTGGAAGATCATCGCGATCTCGGCGCCGCGCACCGCGCGCAGCGCCCGCTGCGACAGACCGACGAGCTCGCGGCCCTTGTAGCGGATCGAGCCTTCGATGACCACGTTGGGATCGTTGATCAGCCCGACCACGCTCATCAGCGACAGGGTCTTGCCCGAACCGGACTCGCCGACGACGCCGACGATCTCGCGCGGCGCCACCGCGAACGACACGCCGTCGACCGCACGCGCCAGCCCATGATGCGTGCGAAACGACAGCTTGAGGTCGCGCACGTCCAGGAGGGGGGCTTCGATCGCCGTCATCGCACGGCGGCCCCGGCCTGCCACCTGCCCCCGCGCCGGCGGGGAAGGGCGAGGTCAGGGCGTACGGATGCGGGGGTCGAGGACGGCATAGACGAGATCCACGGCCGCGTTCGCGGCGACCACGAAAAACGAGGCGTACATCACGGTCGCCATGATCACCGGCAGATCGAGGGTGTGCAGCGCGTCGTAGGTCAGCTTGCCGACGCCCTGCAGGCCGAAGACCACCTCGGTCAAGAGAGCAGCACCACCGACCAGGGCGCCGAAGTCGAGCCCGAACATGCTGACGAAGGTGACCAGCGAGGTCCGAAGCGCGTGGCGCAGCAGGACGCGGGTCTCGCTGATGCCCTTGGAGCGGGCGGTGCGGATGTAGTCCTCCTGCAGCGCCTCGATCAGGCTCGCGCGCAGCACGCGGCCGTAGAGCCCGATATAGAGCACGGCCAGCGTGAACCACGGGATCACCATGGTCTTGAACCAGCCCGCCGGATCCTCCAGCAGCGGCTTGTAGCCGAGCCCCGGGACCCAGGAGAACAGCCAGGTGTCGTGCAGCCGGCTCTGGGTGATCAGGTTCATCACGGCGCCCAGCCAGTAGACCGGCATCGAGATGCCGATCAGGCCCAGGATCAGCAGCAGGCGATCGAGCAGGCTGCCGCGGGTCGCGGCCGCGACCACGCCGATGACGATGCCGCCGACGACCCACAGCACGGCGGCGCCGAGGACCAGCGACAGCGTCACCGGCACGGCCCGCGCCACGGCCGGCACCACCTTCATGCCGCGGTTGACGAACGAGGTCAGGTCGCCCGTGACGAACAGCCGCTTCATCATCAGCGCGTATTGCACGGGCAAGGGCTTATCGAGGCCGAAGCTCGCACGCACGGCGGCCAGCGTCTCCGGCGAGGCGTTGCGGCCGGCGATGCGGGCGGCCGGATCGGCGCCGGGCGTGGCGAAGAAGATCAGGAACACGACGATGCTGATGCCGAGCATGACGAACAGCATCTGCCCGAGGCGGCGCAGGACGGCAGCGAGCATCAGCCCTGCCTGATCCTGAGCTTGGCGCGCGGGTCGAGCGCGTCGCGCAGGCCGTCGCCGAACATGTTGAACGCCAGCACGGTCAGGACGATCGCGATGCCCGGCGCCAGCGCCACCACCGGCCGGGTGTAGAGCAGCGTCTGGCCGTCCTGGATGATCGTGCCCCAGCTCGCGTCCGGCGGCTGCACCCCGATCGACAGGAAGGACAGCGCCGATTCGGTCAGCATGTTGAGCGCCATCATCAGGGGCACGAAGACGATCAGCGTGGTCGTCACGTTGGGCAGGATGTCGCGCACGAGGATACGCCGGCCCGGCACGCCGAGGCCGACCGCGGCCAGCACGAACTCGCTCTGCTTGCAGCGAGAGCACCTGGCCGCGGATCGGCCGGGCGACGTAGGGCACGTAGACGATGCCGATGATGAAGATCGGCAGCCACAGGCTGCCGGCGGTGATCGAGATCGGACCGATGTCGAAGCCCTTGGTGATCAGGACGATCGAGAGCGAGATTGCCAAAAGGTAGATCGGGAACGCCCACAGCACGTCGAGGAAGCGCGAGAGGACCGCATCGACGATGCCGCCGGCATAGCCGGTGACGATCCCGAGGATGGCGGCCAGCGTCAGGCAGATGACGGTCGCCGCGCCGGCGATCACCAGCGAGTTGCGACCGCCGTAGAGCAGCCGGGCCGCGACGTCGCGGCCCTGGCTGTCGGCACCGAGGAAATAGGCGTCGAAGCGCCAGGTCGGGCCGATCGGCTCGGTACCGAGGCCCAGGCCTTCGGACGAGGGCTGGATGATCTGCACCGTCTGCCCGTCGACGGTGACCGAGCCTTCGAGGTTCGGCCGGAACGGGTCGGTGTGCGCGATCCGCGCCGCGTAGAACGGCGCCAGCGCGCACAGCGCGATGATCGCCAGCAGCAGCACGAGCGCGCTGATGGCGGCCCGGTCGCTCAGGAGCTTGCGTAGCGCCGTGACCCAGGGGCCGGCGGGCCGGCGCACGGCGGCGCCGGGTTCCGCGGCAAGCGGCTGGGCGTCGGCCGCGGATCGCTCGCTCACCAAAACAACCCCTGCGCGGACCCCGGCGGTCGTCCGCCGGGTCCGCCGCTTAGCGTCCGGCCCCTACTTGACCCACGACTGCCCGATCACCCAGTAGAACTGGGCGTTGAACATGAAGTTGCCGAGGCGCTTCGACACGAAGTCGACGTGCTTGGGCGTGAACAGTTCGGCCACGGGTGCCAGGTCAGTCACCTGCTTGTCGACCTGCGCCCACATCTCATTGGCGGCCTTCGGGTCGGTGACCGCAGTCTGCAGCGCCTGCTCCATCTTGGCTTCGACCTCCTTGTCGCAGAAGCCGGCGATGTTGACCGAGGCGTCGGAGCCGGGATGGAAGGAGTTGCAGCTGAACAGAACGTACAGAAAGTCCGAGGCGGCCGGATAGTCCTGGTACCACTGCGACACGCTGATCTGGACCTTGTTGTTGGTGTTCTGGATGTAGGTGAACTGGATGTTCGGCGAGATCGCCTTCACGCTGGTGTCGTAGCCGAGCTCGCCCAGCACGCTCTGCAGATAGACGCCGATGCTGCGGGCGACCGCCGTATCCTCGACGATGACCGTCACCTTCTGGCCGGCGGTGCCCGACTCCGCGACCAGCTGCTTGGCCTTGTCCATGTCGGGCGCCGACCACTTGGCGCCCGGGTCCTTGGTGTACGGGCAATAGTCGACATGGCCGGGGAAGCCGGGCGGCAGGATCTGGCAGACCGGCGAGGCCAGCACCGGCCCACCGAACAGCTTGACGAGCGCGTTGCGGTTGATCGCGAAGTTGACCGCCTGCCGCGCCTTGACGTTGTCGAACGGTGCCAGGTTGTTGTTCATCGGCGCGTACCACATCGCCGTCAGCGTGCTGATGTGGACCTGGTCCTTGTACTTGCTGCCGATCTCGCCGAGCCGGTCGGTCGGGGGCTGGTCGAACATCCAGTCCGCCTCGCCGTTCTCGACCGCGGTCACCTCCGCCTCGTCGGTCAGGCCGAAGTCGTAGTCGATCTCGTCGGGATAGCCGTCCGGCTGCGCGTCTGCGCTCCACTCCTTGAAGGACGGATTGCGCACCAGCTTGAGCCGCTTGTTGGGATCGTAGCTCTCGATCGCGTAGGGGCCGGTGCCTGGGATCGGCGCGGTGCCGACGTCCTCGGCAGGCGTGTCGGCCGGCAGCACGGCGGCGTGCGGCACCGCGACCTTGTCGAAGAACTCGGGGTCGGGCGCCACGAGGTGGAAGGTGATCGTACCGGCGCTCTCGTCGCCGACGACACCGCCCTCGAGCGTGCACGCGGCGCCGTTCTGCAGGCAGGTGTCCGCGCCCACGATGCCGTTGTAGAACGTACCGGAGGTCGGGCCGTTGACCTTGAAGATGCGCTGGAAGGAGGCGACCACGTCCTTCACCGTCACGTCCTGGCCGTTCGAGAACTTGATGCCCTGGCGCAGCTTGAAGGTATAGGTCTTGCCGCCGTCCTCCGGCTGCGGGATCGCCTCGGCGAGGTCGGGAACGATCTTGAAGCCTTCTTCGCCTGCACCCTTCTTGAAGCCCAACAGGCCGTCATAGATGATCTGGTAGAGCTGCCAGTATTGCAGCGTGTAGTTGACGTGGGGATCGATCGTGCCGGCCGCCGACACCGCGACCAGCCGCATCGTGCCGCCCTTGTGCTCCGCCATCATCGCGGCCCGTGCCGGCGTCGGGACGGCCGCGCCCGCGGCCAGCCAGAGCATCCCCACCGCGCCGGCCGCTGCGGCCAGCCGTCTGCCGTGCCTCATTCCCGTTCTCCCTACCTTGCGGATCGTGCCTGGGCTCGTAATCGGCCGATCGCCGTCCTGCGAGCTGCAAGTCTTCCCCGACTCCGCGCCCGCTGGCAAACATTAATACCAGGTCCTCTTCTGCGGCCGTGTCGATCCGTCCTACCACGGCGCGGGCGTGCCGGACGAGATGGAGCGCCAAGTCAAGGAACTGAACGCGCGCTCGTTCAAGTTTTACAACGCCCACATCGATGGCAAGAGCTGGCGCTGCGACGACGAAAACGTCGCCTGCCCCATGAGCGCTTGTTCCGGCCTCGCCACCTTGTTCCGGTACTATGGTCGAGCGCTCGATCCGCCCGATCGCGCTCTCGCGCACGAACGCGCTGTTCGCCGGACCCGATCAGGGCGGCGTCCACTGGGGCGTGGTCGCCTTGCTGATCGAGACCTGCAAGCTCAACGCCGTCGATCCCCAGGCGATCCCGAGGCCTACTTGGCCAGCACCCTCACCCGCCTGATCAACCGCCACCCCGCCAGCCAGATCGACCAGCTCATGCCCTGGGCCTACGCCGACCACGCGGGCTGAACGCAGCGCTGACAGACAGGATCGAGTTGTTGCCGGGGAAGTAGACCGCCGGGGCCGTAGCGGGCGAGCCTCGGGGCCGCGCCGCTGCGCTACTGGCCGGGCGTTCGGGACCGAGGCTTGTATGCCGACGCTCATTCGCTAAGACCCCTCGAAAGCACGCACGCAGCGGGCGAGCCGGTCTCCCCGTCTGACCAGATCGGGATGTCGGCGGTGACAGTCGGGGAGCGCCACCGGGCAGCGCCCGCTGAAGCCGCAGCCGAGCGGCGGCGAGGCCGGGTCGGGCAATTCGCCCTCGAGGCTCGCGGCCGCGGTCCGCCTGGCCGGATCAGGCTGGGGAATCGCGGACAGCAGAGCTCGCGTATAGGGATGCTGGGGATCCTCGAAGATGGCGTCCGGGTCAGCGAGCTCGACGATCTCGCCGAGATACATGACCGCGATGCGATCACTGATGTGGCGGACGACGTTGAGGTCGTGAGCCACGAACAGGTAGGTGAGCCCGAGCTCGCGGCCCAACCTCTCGAACAGATTGATGATCTGGGCCTGGATCGACACGTCGAGCGCAGATACCGGCTCGTCGGCGATGATCAGCGCCGGCTCGACCGCCAGCGCACGGGCGATGCTGATGCGCTGCCGCTGCCCGCCGCTGAAGGCGTGCGGCAGGTGGTTCTTGAGCTCGGCCGAAAGCCCGGTCATGACCATGAGCTCGTCGACCCGGTCGGCGATTTCGCCCCGGCCTCGCAGGCCGTGGACGCGAAGCGCCTCGCCGAGCATCTGCGCCACGGTCATCCGCGGATTGAGCGATGCGTAGGGATCCTGGAAGATCATCTGGATTCCGCGGCCCCTCGACTTGCGGCTGCGGCTGCGATCGCTGATGCGCTCGCCCCGAAACCAGATACCGCCCGCGCTCGGCGCGTGCAGCCCGGCGATGCAGCGCCCGAGCGTGCTCTTGCCGCAGCCGCTCTCACCCACGAGGCCCAAGGTCTCCCCCGGACGGACCGCGAACGAGACAGCGCGCACGGCCTGCACCGCCACCGCACGACGGCGCATGACCAGGTCGGCGAGCGTGCGCGGCTTCACGAACGTCTTCTTGAGGTCGCGGACCTCGAGCAGCGGCACGTCAGCCGTCATGCCAGCGCATCGCTTCGGATGCAGGCGGAAAGGTGGCCGGCGCCGATGCGCTCGAGTGCCACCGGCGCCTGCCGGCAGCGGTCGATCGCGAGCGGGCAGCGCGGATGGAAGCGGCAGCCGGGCGGCGGCAATGCCAGATCGGGCGGCGCGCCCGGGATGACCTGCAGCGGCTGACCGCGCCGATGGCGCCCCGGCAGCGAGGCCAGCAGCGCCGCCGTGTAGGGATGACGCGGGCGCGCGAACAACGTCCCGGTGTCGGCGACCTCGGCGATCCTGCCGGCGTACATGACGGCCACGCGATCGCAGGTCTGGGCGACGATCCCGAGGTCGTGGGTGACGAGAATCACGCTCATGCGCAACTGCTCCTTGAGGCGCAGGATCAGCTTCAGGATCTGATCCTGGATCGTGACGTCGAGCGCCGTCGTGGGCTCGTCGGCGATCAGCAGCTTCGGTTGGCAGGCGAGCGCGATCGCGATCATGACGCGCTGGCGCATGCCGCCTGAGAACTCGTGCGGCCAGCTGTCGAGCCGGGCTGAGGCCGAAGGGACGCCGACGCTGCCGAGCAGGTCCGCGGCCGTGGCGCGCGCCGCCCGGCGAGCGAGCCCGCGGTGCCGGCGCAGACCCTCCTCGATCTGCTCGCCGATCCGCATGGTCGGGTTGAGCGACGCCATCGGGTCCTGAAAGATGATCGAGATGTCGCGGCCGCGCACCGAGCGCATCTCGCGCTCCGAGAGCCGGGCGAGATCGCGGTCGGCGAACCGGATCGAGCCCTGCTCGACGCTGCCGCGGCGCCTGCGAACAGCCGCAGGATCGAGCGGCAGGTGGCGCTCTTGCCGCAGCCGCTCTCGCCGACCAGCCCGAAGATCTCGCCCTCGGCGACCTCGAACGACACCCCGTCGACCGCGCGCACCGGGCGTCCGGCCGAGCGGTAGACGGTCACGAGGTCGCGAACCTCGAGGAGCGGTGCCACCGATCAGCCCTTGGGCCGCAGCAGATCGTCCAGGCCGTCGCCGAGCAGGGTGAAGGTGATGCCGGCATAGATGATCGCGAGGCCCGGAAAAGTGGAAATCCACCAGGCATCGAAGATGAAGTTGCGCCCGTCGGCGATCATGATGCCCCACTCCGGCGTCGGCGGCTGCACGCCGAGGCCAAGGAAGCTCAGCGCGGTGACCGCGAGGATCGTGAGCACCACGTCCGCCATCGCGAACAGCATGGCCGGCGTGATCGCGTTCGGCAGGACGTGGCGCAGGATGATGCGGCCGTGACTGTAGCCGAGCAGACGCGCCGCCAGCACGTATTCCTGCTCGCGCACCACCAGCACCTCGCCGCGGACGATGCGGGCAAACGAGATCCAGACCACGAGCGTGAAGGCGAGGTACATGTTGGCGATCGAGGGACCGAGCGTGCCAATGATCGCGATCACCAGGACGTAAAACGGAAATGCCCAGAGAATATCGACGACCCGCATCAGGATGCGGTCGGTCAGACCGCCGAAATAGCCGGCGATCGCGCCCGCAAGCGAGCCGAAGACGAACGGCAGGGCCACGCACACGACGGCGATCTGCAGGTCGACCTTGCCGGCCTGGAGGACCCGGGTCAGCAGGTCGCGGCCGAGGTTGTCGGTGCCGAACCAGTGCTCGGCCCCGGGGGGGCGCAGAGCGCTCGCAAAATCGACCCGCAAGGCGTCGTAGGGGCTGAGCAGCGGACCGAGCATGATCGCGAGCAAGAGGCCGGCGAGCATGGCAAGACCGGTCAAGAGGGTGCCATTGCAACGCGGCAAGGCAAGCCATGCGCCTGCGGGCCGAGCTTGTGCACTCACTCGAGGCGGATCCTTGGATCGATCGCGGCGTAGGCGATGTCGGTCACCAGGCTTATCGCCATCACGAGCACGGCGAAGGTCATGGTGACGCCCTGCACGACCGGGTAGTCGCGAGCGAAGATCGACGACACCAGGAGGTTGCCGAGGCCCGGCAACCCGAAGACCGCCTCGATCACCACCGTGCCGCCGATGATCCAGCTGGTATGCACCCCCAGCACCGAGATCGTGCTGACGAGCGAATTGCGCAGCACGTGGCGGCGCAGGACGTCGAACTCGTTCAGCCCTTTGGCCCGTGCCGTATCGATGAAGTCCGCGGTCCGCACCGCGATGATGCTGCTGCGCAGGCTCCGGATGGTCAGCGCCGCGGTCGCGAAGGCGATCACCAGGGCCGGGAGAAACAGGTGCCAGAGACGGTCCATGAAACCCTCGCCGTAGCCTGCGACCGGGAACAGTGGCAGCTTGATGCCGAGGAGGAGAATCAGCAGCACGCCGAGCCAGAACGGCGGCATCGACATCGCCACCACGAAGGTCGCCTTGATCGCAAAGTCGGTGGCGCTGCCGCGAGTGATCGCCGCCACGATCGCCAGCGGCAGCGTCAGGACGACGGCAAGGACGGTGCTGTAGGCGACCAGTGCCAGGGTTGCCGGCATCCGCTCGATCACGATCGTCGAGACCGGCCGGCGCTGGACGATCGACTTGCCGAGGCTGCCGTCGGCGATGTCGGCGACGAAGGTCAGGTACTGGCGCCACAGCGGGCGATCGAGGCCGAGCTGGTGACGCAGGTTCTCGACCTCGGTCTCCGAGCCCCTGGCGCCGATCAGCAGCGTCGCCGGATCGCCTGGCAGGATCCGCAGCAACAAAAACGCCACGATCGAGATCCCGATCACGACCGGGATCATCTGGATCGCGCGCAGCAGAATGAACCGGAGGACCTGCATCGCGTCAGACGTGACGGGGCGGCGCCGCCGCGCCGCCCCCGACCACCGAGATCATGCAACCGGCATCATTTGATGCTGACGTCCTCCAGACGCCAGTTGGCGGTCGGCAGGATCGCGAACCCCTCGACGTTGCTGCGGTAGGCGTAAGGCTCGCCCTTGTTGTAGAGGAAGATGTAGGGCGCCTGGTCGTGGACGATCTGCTCCATCTCCTTGAACATCGCGCCCCGCTCGGGACCGTCCAGGGTGCGGCGCTCCTGCTCGTAGAGCTCGTTGACGCGGTCGCTG
Source organism: uncultured Alphaproteobacteria bacterium (assembly GCA_963757395.1). Taxonomy (GTDB): domain Bacteria; phylum Pseudomonadota; class Alphaproteobacteria; order Geminicoccales; family Geminicoccaceae; genus DATAOG01. The sequence continues at coordinate 38,720 of CAVWRK010000005.1, read as the reverse complement.
TGCCACTCGGTGTGGTAGGCGTTGGCCCGCTCGGGGTTGACCGCGGTGAAGCCGATCAGCTGGTCGGGATCGATGGTGTCGCTGGTGGCGTAGCTCAGCGCCATCTCGTAGTTGCCGCTCTTGGTGGTGTCCCACTGGGCGCCGCTCTCGATCAGCTGCAGTTGGACGTCGACCCCGATGTCGGCGAGGTTGGCCTGGATCGCCGAGGCGACCTGCTGGTAGGTGGCATCGCCGGACGGCACCAGCATCGAGGCCTTGAAACCGTCGGCCAGACCCGCCTCGCCCAGCAGCTCCTTCGCCTTGGCCGGATCGTAGGGATAGGGCTGCAGCTCCTCGTTGTGGTAGGCCATGATCGGCATCGACGACGTCGCCGGCTTGGCGTTGCCGAACAGAATTCCCTTGATGATGCCGTCCTTGTCGATCGCGTAGTTCAGCGCCTGCCGGACCCGGGCATCGTCGAACGGCTTCTTCTTGTTGTTGAGCAGGACGAAGTCGACCCGGAAGACGTCGGCGACCTGGGCATCGAGGTCGGATTGGGCGTCGAGCTCTTTGACCTGGTTGAAGGGGACCCCGATGATCGCGTCGAGCTGGCCGGCCTTGAGCTGCAGGACGCGGCTGTTGTCCTCGCCGACCACGACCAGCTCGGCACCGTCGACCGCTGGCTTGCCCTTTTGCCAATAGTGCGGGTTCGGCGCCAGGACGATCCGCTCGCCGCGGCTCCAGCTCTTCAGCTCGAAGGGCCCGGAGCCGACCGGGTGCTCGAAGAAGGCATCCTTCTCACTCTCCAGCAGCTTCGCCGGCAGGATCGAGGCGCTGAACAGGCCGAGATTGTTGATCAAGGGCGTGAAGGGCTTGTCGAGCTTGAGCTTCAGGGTCTTGGCATCGACTGCCTCGAAGCCGGTGATCGGACGAAGAACCTCGCCCAGTTGGAGCCTTCGCCGGCTGCGCGCTTGAGCGAGGCGATCACGTCCTCGACGGTGACCGCATCGCCGTTCGAGAACGTCGCGTCGCGCAAGTGGAACGTGTACTCGGTGCCGTCCTGGTTCGCCTCCCAGCTCTCGGCCAGGCCCGGCTCGAGGCGGGTGCCGTCCTTGGTTGGCCGGACCAGCTGGTCGTAGATCAGGAGCTGCGCCCAGATCGAGCCATTGTCGCTGGTGGCGATCGGGTCCAGGGACAGAGCATCGGTCTGGACACCCAGGCGGAAGGTCGCCGCCGAGGCGCTCGCCAGCGGCGCAGCTGCGCCCAGAGCGGTTACCAATCCGACGACCAAAGCGCCGGCCAGCCTGCTTGCCATAGTGGACCTCCCAAGCGTGATTTTGTTGCGAGGCCAACATATGGGCGCGAAATCGAAACCGTGTCAAAGTCTGGCGCCGGGTCGTGATCGGGCGCGGCGCCGAGCGTCAGGGAGACTCCGATGAGCTTTTTTCGGACCGACGGACAGATCCAGGACGTCGGCGGACGGCTGGTCGAGACCATGCTCGGGCGGGGCCCGCGCGACGGGTTCGACGCGGGCGATCTGAGCATCACCCTGGTCGTCGACGACCAGGCGTCGGATCGGCCGCCGCGCGGCTTCAGCTTCAACGGCGACCAGCCGTTCTACCCCTGCAGCGTGGTCAAGGCGTTCTGGCTCGCGGCCTGCGAGGCCCGGCTGGAGGAGGGCTTCATCCGGCCGCATCCCGACCTCGAGCGCGCGCTGCACGACATGATCGTGTGGTCGAGCAACACCGCCACCAACTACGTCATCGACCTGGTGACCGCGACCACCGGCGACACCCTGCTCGAGGGCGCAGAGCTCGACCAATGGGCAAGGCGGCGGAGCTGGGCGAACCGCTATTTTCAGGCGCTGGGCTGGGATGAGCTGGGCGGCATCAACGTCTGCCAGAAGCTGATGGACGACGACCGCTACGGTCGGGAGCGGCAGTTCGTCGGCCCGGACGGCGCCAACCACAACCGGCTGACGACGCTGGCCACCGCGCGCCTGTTCCACGAGATCTTCGCCGGCGCCAGCTTCCCGCCCGAACGCGCAGAGCACATGCAGCAGCTCCTGCATCGACGCCACGATCCGGACTGGGTCGAGGCGCACCCGAACGCTCAGGTCCGTGGTTATTTCGGCGAGTCGCTCCCGCAGGGTGCACGGCTCTGGTCCAAGGCCGGCCGCACCGTGTGGACCGGCGATCGCTTTGCCAGCTACCGCCGTCATGACGCCGCCCGGATCGAAATTGCTGGCCTGCCGCCGTTCATCCTGGTCGTGTTCACGCAAGGAAAGCTGGTGAGCGAGGACGAGCGATTCCTTCCAGCCGCCGCGAACGCGGCCGAGCAACTCATCCGGCGAAAGCTCTGCTGATTGGCCCCCGTGCTCAGTCGCCGGCGTTCTGCGGCTACATCGCCGCCGCCCTGGTCCGAGACAACCAGACCGGGAGCAGCGGGCGACGACGTCTTCGTCGCGCCCCGACACGAGCGGCGGGCCGCGCTCGTAGAGGCAAACAACCTCTCCGGACGGGTCGGGCCTCCACAAGCCGACCCCTAGCGCCGGCCATCGTCACGAGCCCCTTGCACAGGAAATACAGCGCAGCCAACGAGCGCAAACTCGGCGCAGAGCTTGGAACAGCTCGGGCTCCATGCCGGCCCATGCCGGAGGCGGCGCTGGTCTTCGCTGATCAGCGAGGTCGCGCAGCGCGGCACACCCGACCGTCGGCGCCTGGCCGTTCCGACCCGACGCATCTGATGTCCAGTCAAAATCCGGCCGCCTTCAACGCCGCGTTGCGGTCGTCCCTGGCGCGGGCCCGATGAGGCGTTCGGCTACGGGATCAGCACCGCCTTGCCGAAGACCTCACGGTCGATCAGCCGTCGCATCGCGTCACCGATCTCGGCCAGCGGCCGCACCGAATCGACGACCGGCTCGATCCGCTTGCGCGCCACCATGTCCAGCAGTCCGGTGATGTCGCTGCGCTCCCAGCCGTTCGAGCCGATGATGTTGAACTCGAACGACCAGATGTAGCGGATGTCGGTCTTCGGGTCGTAGCCGGCGGTCGCGCCGCAGGTCAGCAGCCGGCCGTGCCGCGTCAGCGCGCGCAGGCACTGCGCCCAGGTCTCGCCGCCGGTGTAGTTGACGATCATGTCGACGCCGCCGCCGCCCCAGATCCGCGGCTTGCCGTAGAGCCCGATCACCTCCTGCACGTAGTCCTGGGTCTCGGTATTGACCACATGGTCGGCGCCGAGCGCCGTCAGCATCGCGGCCTTGCGCTCGGAGCTCGTACAGGCGACGACCTCCGCGCCGGCCGCCTTGGCAAGCTGCACGCAGCAGGTGCCGACGCCGCCGCTGGCGCCGAGGATCAGCACCTTCTCGCCGGCGGCGATCTTGCCGCGCGTCGTCATCATGCGCAGCGCCGTGCCATAGGCGACCGGCAGGCAGGCGGCGTGCACGTCGGTGACGGCATCCGGGATCGGCAGCAGGTGGTCCTCGGGGACGGCGACCAACTCGCTGGCACCACCGCGCATCGTCTCGCCCATCATGCCGACCATCTTGCCCTCGCGGATGCGGTTGGGGATGACGAGCACGCGCTCGCCGACCCGCCAGCGCGCCGGATCGACCTCGGCGCCGTGGGCGACGATCTCGCCGGCGATGTCGGCGCCGGGTACCATCGGCAGCGGCGTGCGCAGGCCTGGGATGCCGCGCAGGATCATCGGATCGAAGCCGTTGAGCGCGACCGCCTTGACCCGGATCAGGCATTCGTCGGGCAGAGGTTGCGGATCGGCGATGTCTTCGTAGACCAGGTTCTCGAGGGCGCCGTGCTGGTGGAAAAGGGCGGCTTTCAAGGCGGGACTCCGGTGCGGTGCGGGCGCATGGCCGGCGGGCGGCCTCGGAGATTAGGCGAAGGGCGCAGCCACGCAAATGGCTAAGAGTTGCCGCCGACCCGCCGCGGGACACCAGGCGGATTCCGGATTCCCCGTTGCCTTACCTCCGGCAGTGGGCTTCAATCAGCGGCCAAACAAGTTCAACGCCGCACCCGAAAGCGGCTGCCCCAAGGAGGAAGGCTATGGAGCGCGTCGCGCGAAGATCAATGCTCGTCGTGAGCGCCGCCCTGGTGGCGTATGCGTCGTCGCCGGCCGGCGCGGCCGACGGCAAGCTGGTGATCGGCAGCCTCGACGAGCTGACCGGTGCGATGTCGGTCGTCGGGCCGGCCATGCAGAAGGCCAACACGCTCGCGGTGGCCGAGGCGAACAAGGCCGCCCTGGCGGCTGGCCTCGGCTGGACCGTGGAGCTGGCCTCGGTCGATACCCAAGGCGATCCGCAGGCTGCGCTGTCCGCGGCGCGTCAGCTCGCCGACAAGGGCGCGGCCTGCATGATCGGCCCCGCCACCACGCCGGAATTGCTCGCCATCGCCAACGGTCTGACGATCCGCCAGAAGATCGTGCTGATGCCGACCGGCACCAGCATGCGCATGCGCACGGTCGACGACCAGGGCACGATCATCCGGGTCGTGCCGCCGGACTCGCTGCAGGCCAATGCGCTCGCCGAAGCGGCCGCGATCCGGCTCGGCGGCGCCAAGGGCAAGACCGTCTCGATCGGCTACCGCAACGAGCCCTATGGCGAGGGTCTCGCCAAGGACTTCACCGCGACCTGGGAGGCCAAAGGCGGCCTGGTGACGGGTCCGGTGGTCTACGACCCGAACCAGGCGACCTTCGACAGCGAAGCCGGCAGCATCGTTGCCGGCGACCCGGACGCTTACCTCGTCATCGACTATCCGGATTCCTTCGTCAAGATGAGCGCCGCCTTGATGCGGACCGGGTCCTACGACCCCAGCAAGCTCTTGGTGCCGGACACCATCTCCTTCGAGGAGCTCCCGGACAACATCAACAAGGCGGCGCTCGAAGGCTCGACCGGCACGCGCGCCGGCACGCCCGAGACGACCGAGGCCTACGCCGCGTTCAACGACGCCTGGAAGGCGGCCGGCGGCGCCGACCATTTCTCGCTCGACGCCAATTCGTTCGACGCCACGATGCTCTGCTTCCTGTCGGCGGTGGCGGCGGGCTCGACGGATTCGGCGGCGATCCAGGGCAAGATGGCCGAGGTCGCGAGCGCCCCTGGCGACAAGTACAACTTCCTGCAGCTGACCGAGGCCGTGCAGGCGCTGATGGCCGGCAAGGACATCGACTTCGAGGGCGTCTCCGGGCCGCTCGACATCGGACCGACCGGCGACACGACCGCGAGCCTCTACGACATCTTCACCTACAAGGACGGCAAGCTCAGCGTCGAGCAGCAGATGGAGGTGTCGAAGTAGCCGGCAGCGCCCATCGGGGCCCTCGGGCGACATCGACAGCGCACCGCCGACCCTGCGCCGGGCTCGACGAAGCCCCGGCGCAGGCGGCGTCCACCGATCCGATTGTCTCGCACGATGCAGCATGATGCGGTGACCGCGGCGGCGCCGTCGACGATCCCGTCGCCGGGGCTGCGCGTTCGGCTGGGCCGGCATCCGCTGCTGGTGCTGGTCGCGGCGCTGGCGGTGGTGTTCCTGGCCCTGCTCGCGGCCAAGGGGCCGGTTGCGACCGCGCAGACGACGCTGAACGGCCTGATCGCCGGCTCCTATTTCGCGCTCGGCGCGATCGGGTTGACGTTGGTCTATGGCGTGCTGAAGCTCGTCAACTTCGCCCACGGCGACATGCTGACCTTCGGCGCCTACGCCGCGCTGGTCGCGAACGCGACCCTCGGCCTGCCGTTCGTGGTCGCGGTCGTGATCGCGATCGTCGCGACCGGCCTGCTCGGCGTCACGTTCGAGCTGTCGTTGTGGCGGCCGATGCGCCGCCGCGGCGCCAGCACGTTCCAGCTGCTGCTGATGACGATCGGCCTCGCGATGCTGGTGCGCAACGGCATCCAGTTCTTCGCCGGCGGCGGCATGGCGAGCTTCGACATCGACATCTACACCTCGCTGACGCTGGGCGGCCTGCGGATCGGCCGCATGCAGCTGATCGTGATGCTGACAGGCTTTGCGGTCCTGCTCGCGACCGGTCTCGTGCTGCGCTACACCCGGTTCGGCAAGCAGATGCGGGCACTCGCCGACAATTTCGAGCTGGCCGAGGTCACCGGCATCGATACCCAGCGGGTCGTCGTGCTCACCTGGCTCGTGGCCGCCGGGCTCGCGGGCCTCGCCGGCGTGCTCTATGCCGCCTCGATCGGCGTGATGAACCCCAACCTCGGCCTGTCGCTGATCCTCAGCCTGTTCGCCGCCGCGGTGCTCGGCGGTGTCGGCAATGCCTTCGGGGCGCTTGCCGGCGGCATCGTGATCGGCCTCGCGCAGGAATGGTCGACGCTGCTGTTCAACACGCGCTGGAAGCCGGGCGTCGGCTTCGTGATCCTGATTCTGACCCTGATCCTCCTGCCGCAGGGCATCCTCGGCCGCCGGCGCGTGCTGTGAGCCCGGGCGCCCTGATCGAGCCCTTCGTCCACCTCGATTTCTGGATCGGGGTCGCGGTCATCGCCGGCATCTACGGCATCTTCACGCTCGGCCTGCAGATCAACATCGGCTTCACCGGCATGCTCAATTTCGGCCAGGCCGCGTTCATGCTGATCGGCGCCTACACGATGGGCCTGCTGGTCACCGAGCACGGCTGGCCGCTTTTGGCGACGCTGCCGGCAGCGATGCTGGCCAGCATCGCCGCCGGCCTCGTGGTCGGCCTCGCCTCGCTGCGGCTGCGCGCCGACTACTTCGCGATCGCGACGATCGCGTTCGCCGAGATCGTCCGCTACGTCACCCAGAACTCGCCCTGGACCGGCGGCAACCAGGGCGTTCTCGGCTACGACAACGACTGGCGCGACCTGCTCGACTGGGCCCTGCCGCTGCTCAAGAAGGTGGGCCTCGGAGCGCAGGTCCAGGCGCCGCTGCTGATCGCCGTCTGGGCGACCTTCCTTGTGCTGATCCTGCTGCTCGGCCGGATCCAGCGCACGCCCTGGGGCCGCGTGCTGCGCGCCATCCGCGAGGACGAGGACGCCGCGCGCGCGCTCGGCAAGAACGTCTTCGTCTACAAGCTGCAGTCGCTTAGCATCGCCGCAGCACTGGGCGCGATCGCCGGCTTTTTCTTCGCGCTCGACGTCACCTTCCTCTATCCGAGCGAATTCGAGCCGATGCTGACCTTCTTCGGCTACGCGATCCTCGTGCTGGGCGGGCTCGGCAGCTACTGGGGCGTCGCGTTCGGCGCCGTCCTCCTGTGGACGCTGCTCGAGGGCACGCGGCTGATCGACTGGCCGCTGACGCCGGAGCAGATCGCGGCGCTGCGCTTCATCCTGGTCGGTCTGATCCTGATCCTGATCACGGCGCTGCGGCCGCAGGGCCTGCTCGGCAAGCGCCAGGAGATGCTGCTCAACCGATGACTGCGGCTGCCGCAGACCCGATCCTCTCGGTGCAGGACGCCTGGCTGCAGTTCGGCGGCCTGCAGGCCGTGGCCGGCGCCAGCCTCGTCGTCGCCCGCGGCTCGCTGACCGCGCTGATCGGCCCGAACGGCGCCGGCAAGACGACGCTGTTCAACGTCATCACCGGCTTCTACAGGGGCGATCGCGGCGCCATCGACTACGACGGCCACGCGATCTTCGGCCGCCAGCCCTACGACATCGCCCGCCTCGGCCTCGTCCGCACCTTCCAGATCACCAAGGTGCTCTCGGCCATGCCGGTGATCGACAACATGATGCTGGCAGCGCCCCGCCAGCCGGGCGAGAGCCTGGTGCAGCTGGCGATCCGGCCGGCCGCGGCGCGAAGGCGGGAGCGCCAGATCCGCGAGCGGGCGCTCGTGCTGCTGCGGCTGTTCGACCTGCACGACAAAGCCGCGGACTACGCCGGCACGCTGTCCGGCGGCCAGCGCAAGCTTTTGGAGCTGGCGCGCGCGCTGATGGCCGAGCCGCGGCTCGTGCTCCTCGACGAGCCGATGGCGGGCGTCAACGCGACGCTCGGCCGAAGGCTGCTCGAGCATGTCGAGATGCTGCGCGCCACGGATGGCATCACCTTCCTCTTCATCGAGCACGACATGGACGTCGTGATGCGCCACGCCGACCACGTCGTCGTGATGGCGCACGGCCGCGTGATCGCCGACGGCACGCCCGATCAGGTGCGCCGCGACCAGCGCGTGCTCGACGCCTATCTCGGCAGTGCGCGGCCGTGACGGCGCTGCTCGCGGCCGAGGGTCTGGTCGCCGGCTACCTGCCCGAGGTCGACATCCTGAACGGCGTCGACCTCGCGATCGACGCCGGCGAGATCGTGACCGTGCTCGGCCCCAACGGCGCCGGCAAGTCGACGCTCGCCAAGACGATCTTCGGCCTGCTGCGCCCGCGCGAGGGCAGCGTCAGCCTGCGCGGCGCGCCGATCACCGGCCTCAAGCCCAGCCAGATCACCCGCCAGGGCATGGGTTACGTGCCGCAGCTGGCCAACGTGTTCCCGTCGATGACGGTCCAGGAGAACCTCGAGCTCGGGCTGACGCCGCGCCGCTCCGGCGACGCGCGCCAGCGGTTCGCCGCGATGTACGCGCTGTTCCCGCGCCTCGCCGAGCGCCGCCGGCAGGTCACGGGCACGATGTCCGGCGGCGAGCGCCAGATGGTCGCGATGGCGCGCGCGCTGATGCCTGAGCCCGAGGTGCTGCTGCTCGACGAGCCGTCGGCGGGCCTGGCGCCGATCTTCGTCGACGCGATGTTCGAGCAGATCGTGCGCGTCAACGCGACGGGCGTCACGATCCTGATGGTCGAGCAGAACGCGCGCCGCGCGCTCGAGATGTCGCACCGCGGCTACGTCCTCGAGCTCGGCCGCAACCGCTATCAGGGCGCCGCCCAAGCCCTGCTCGACGACCCGCGCGTCGCCGAGCTCTATCTCGGCGGCGCGGCCCAGGCGTGAGCGATCACCGCCCGTGCGCGGCAGGCGTCAGCCTGCCGTTCTCGACCAGCGTCCTGCCGCCCGCCGTGATCGTCGCATCGAGCAGGAACAGCCAGCGGTGCAGGCTCGAGCGGTTGCTGCCGCCCGATTCGACGTTCTCGCCGATCGTCAGCCGCAGATAGCCCTCGCCGAAGCCGTAGTAGGGCGGAAAGCCGCTGCCCGCGACCGGACGCAGGAGCGGGTTGCAGCCGAGGACGATCTCGCCGAGGCGGTCCTTGTCGCCGGTCTGCCCGGCCCACAGGCGCTCGAGCGCCGCCTGGTCGCCGTCGGTCTCGAGCCGCCGGATGCGCCCGCCTTCGAAGTGGAGCCGCACCCCCTTTGCGATGAACGGGTCGAAGTCGAGGCCGTAGCCGTAGGCCGGAAAGCCGAAGCTGCCCTTGAACGCGACCCTGCCCTCGACGCTGTCCTGCACCGGGATCGTCCGGAAGCAGCCGCAGGGGATCTCCTCCTCGCGGTCGCGGGCGGACCTGCGCTCGTGCTCGCGCGCCTTCGAGGCATCGCCGAAGTTCTTGTGGAACTTGCCGCCCAGCTGCACCCGCAGATCAGTGCCCGCGGGGTTGGTGATGCGGATCTGCTGGCCGGCGAAGCTCTGCTCCAAGGTCAGCATCGTGCGCTTCAGCTGGGCGTAGTCGAGGTTGAGCACGGCGTCCTGGTACACCAGGTCGATCGCCTTGTTCGGCGGCCAGTCGGGGTCCGGATTGTTGGGGTCGTGGAACCAGTGGAAGTGCAGGCCGCGGCCGTGCCAGGTCTCGAGGATGCGCTCGCTCTGCCCGATCGTCATCGGCGAGCGCGGCAGCCGCCAGTCGTTCTGGAGCCAGATATAGACGTCGGCGAGGGCGAACAGCTCGGCGATGGCGCGATCCTCCTCCGCCGCGTCTTCCGGGTCCGTCATCGCGCCGTCCTTGGTGCGCAGCTCGGTCAGGCCCGGCGTCCAGTGCACGATCGTCGCGAGCTCGATCGCGCGGGCGCGCTGGATCTCGGCGCGGACCGCCTCGAGCATCGCGCCGCCGCAATACGGGCTGGCCGACAGCAGGACGCGCTCGTGGCGCTGCAGCTGCAGGATGTCGCGGACGACCTTGCGCGCCATCGCCGGCCAGTCGAGCGGCTGGGTCGGCTGCAGGCCCTGGTAGTCAATCGGGAACGGGTCGGTGGTTCGCATCGGCGCCTCTTCAGCAAGGACGCGGTAGAATGAGGGCTCGCGACGTTGCCGTCGAGCCTGTCTTGCCGCTGCGCCCCCGCCGGGTACACTCGCGGTCGCAGCACCCGGAGATCCGCATGGCCGACGCCGCGCCTTTCGTGCTCACCCAGAGCGTGCTCGACGAGCCGCCGTTTCACGCCTTCCTGAAGATGCAGCTGGTGAGCAGCGACGCGCAGGCGGGCAGCGTCGTGCTGCGCCTGCCGTTCCGTGCCGAGTTCTCGCGCGCGGCGGGCCGGGCGGAGTGGCACGGCGGGCCGATCGCCTCGCTGATCGACATCGCCGGCGACTACGCGCTGGCGGTGGTCATCGGCGGCGGCGTGCCGACGATCAACCTGCGCATCGACTATCTGCGCGCCGCTGCCGACACGGCGCTGACCGCGACCGCGACGGTGCTGCGCGCCGGGCGCACGATCGGGGTCGTCGACGTCCAGGTCCATGACGAGGCCGGCCGGCTGATCGCGGCGGGGCGCGGCTGCTACAGCACGCGGCCCGGGTAGTCACGCGGCGACGAGTTCCAGAATCGCGCCGCAGGCCTGCTCCGGCGGCAACCAGACGCCGCCCTCGGTGGGCCGCGGACTGAAGCCGGCGGGGACCGCCCGCGTGGCATCGTCCACGCCCAGCGTGATGCCGGCGACCCACGGCAGCGTCGGCGGCGTGACACCCGGATAGCGCCGCGCCAGCTCGCCCGGGTCGACGACGTGGAGCGCGTCCGCGCCGAGCCGCACCAGCCAGGCACCCGGCGCTGGCGTCTGCACCCTGATGCCGAGCAGCCGGCCGATGCGCGCCGCGAGCTCCTCGGGGTCGGCGACGCAGAGCGTCACCCCCTTCAGGCTCTGTGCGCCGTTGGCATGATCCAGCAGGTGCGGCTGCCACAAGAGCTTCGGCGTCAGCTGCTGGATCGCGAACAGATAGGCCTCGGGCACCTCGGCCATCAGCTCGATGATCGAGAACGCGGCCAGAGCCCGAGCCGCCGCTGCTCCTCGATCGGCCGGTTGAGGGTCCGGATCTCGGCGGCGCTCGCGCCGTTGCGGCGCAGCTCGGCAAGGGCCGCCTTCGCATCCCCGCAGCCAAGCGCCACGATCTGCAGCCCCTCGTAGCGGGCGAGATCGGCGCGCAGCCGGCCCTGGTAGCGGGCCGGGTCGGTGATGCCGATCAGCTCGAGATAGCCGTGCCGCAGCATCAGGCAGTAGTTGCCGGTGCCGACCCGCTCCGGGGCGCCGCCGGGCTCTGCGGAAGGCTGGGTGTGGTAGCCGCGCTCGGCAAGCGTGAAGCCAAGCCGCCGATAGAGATCGGCCGCGCGCTCCAGGTCGCTGACCGCAATGCCGACGTGATCGAGACCGAAGATCATCTCAGGCCGCGCCCAGCGGGGCGTCGCCGAGGATCTCGCGGACCTGCGCGAGGACGACCTTGCGGTCGGTCTTGGCAGCGCCGTTGAGCGGCAGGCGGTCGACGAACAGGATGCGGCGCGGGTGAGCGTAGGCGGGGCCGTTCTGCAGCGCAAACCGCTTCAGCTCGTCCTCGCCGACGGTCGTGTCGTTGGCGCGCACGACGATCGCGACCGGCACGTCGCCCTTGATCTGGTGCGGGAACGGCACGACCGAGACGTCGGCGACGCCCGGATGCTTGAGCAGCAGATTCTCCACCTCCAGCGGATATATGTTCTCGCCGCCGCTGTTGAACATGTCGTCGGTGCGGCCGCGGAAGTAGTAGAAGCCCCCGGCGTCGCGGCTGAACAGGTCGCCGGTGCGCAGCCAGCCGTCGACGATGCGCTCGCGGTTGACCTCGGGCAGCTGGTGGTAGCCCGGCGTCACGCCCGGGTTCTTCACCCACAGCTCGCCGTAGCTGTCGCTCTGCTGGCCGCCGGCGCCGACCAGCTTGACCTCGCCTTCGGGCCAGGCGACGCCGGCGCTGCCGTGCGGCGTCGGCCGGCCGTCGAGCGGCGGCCCGAGCATGACCGGCCCGCCCTCGGTCAGGCCGTAGCTCTCGCGCACGCCGACGCCGAACGCCGCCTCGACCTCGTCCTGCAGTTCCTTCGGGGTCGGCGCCGAGCCGATCGCGAGGCCACGCAGTGCCGAGAAGTCGAGCCGGCCGATCAGGTCCTTCTGCTGCAAGAGCAGCGTGAACACCGCCGGCACGCCGCCGGTGCGCGTGCAGCGATAGTCCGCGAGCGCCTGCAGGAACCGGCGCGGCTCGAAGTTCGGCAGCAGCACGACCGAGCCGCCAGCGTGCAGCATCGGCTTCACGGCCCCGGCCATCGCGTTCTTGTGGTAGAGCGGCACGGCGGCGAGTGCCCGCTCGTCGGGCGCCAGCGGCCAGTAGCGCTGCACCGCGCGGATCCACCAGAGCTGGCCGGCATGGGTCAGCACGACACCTTTCGGCCGGCCGGTCGAGCCGGAGGTGTAGGGCTGGAACGACGGATGATCCGGCGCCAGCGACGGCGGATCGAAGACCGCGGACGCCGCCTGGAGCGCATCCTCGTAGCGCCGCCAGCCGGGCGGCACCGGATCGAACGACAGCCTGACCGCGAGGCCCGCCTGGTCGACGACGTCGACGATCGACGGGTTCGAGGCCGGCTCGACGACCGCCGCGACGCAGCCCGCGTCCGCGATCGTGAAGGCGAGGACATCGGCGCCGAGCCTGGTGTTCAGCGGCACCGGCACGACGCCTGCCCGCATCGCGCCGTACATGATCTCGACGAACTCGAAGCGGTTGCCGACCGCCATCGCCAGGCGGTCGCCCGGCTTCAGGCCGAGATCGGCAATGAGCGACGCAAAGCGGTTCAGCCGCTCTTCGAGCGTACGATACGCCACCTCGCGCGGCGCGTCGCCGGCGAGGTCGATGATCGCGGTCTTGGCGGGATGCGCTTGCGCGGCATCATGCGCGTAGTAGCCGAGGTTGTGGAACCGCCGGTCGTTTTCCGTCAGGGGCATCGGCGCGCCGCTCCTCCAAGCCATGGCCGACGCGACAATAGAGAGGGACGCGGTCGAGTGAAAGTAGGGCCCGAAATCGGGTCGGTCGGGAACATCTTCCGCCGCCGCTGGCACCGGCATTCTTTGGGTGCTCAGGACCTGGTCGCAAGGCTCGCCCCCCGACGGCTACGGCACCGTCCGACCTCGCTTCGTGGGCCTGCGGTTGATCTCAAAACCTTCCGTTGACGCGGGAGGCCCTTTTGAAGCTACCGCGCTCCGGGTGGATTGCACCCTCCCAGAGTGACGCGGCGCTCGAGGCAGGCGGCGAATCGGCGTGGAAGCCGTCGGGGCCGAGGATCGGCACGGGCGTCGTCATCGGGCCGCAATGGCCCGCGACGGGAGGCCGTCGCCGGTGCTTATGGCGGCCGCTTCGGCCAGCCGGAACACCGGAGCGCACGGGGCGCCGGCCGCATGCAGGCAGGTGAGCCAGGCATCGAGGCTCGCCTCTTTGGAGAAGCAGGTGTCGTAGGCCCGCCGGGCGTTGGCGCCCATCTGCGCGAGGCGCTTCGTTTGCCTGCGCAGGACCTTGATCTCGACCGCAAGCTCCGCAATGCGCGCCGGCGTGGCGACCAGGCCGACGCCGTGCTCCCGCACCAGGCGGGCGGCATCGCCGTTGTCATCGCCGATGAACGCGATCGGCCGGCCGGCGGCGAGGATGCCATAGAGCTTGCTCGGCATCACCAGCCCTTCGCAGGCGGGGTTGACGCTGACCAGGTGGAGGTCGGGCGCGGTCAGGCTCTGGCCCAGGCGGGCGCGCGGCTGGTAGGGCCGAAAGCGGACGTTGATGATGCCGCGCTCGGCGAAGATGTCGCGCAGCTGGTGGTAGCCGTTGCCGGCGCCGATGAACAGGGTGAGGATGTCCGGCTCGCCTTTGAGCGCCTCCATCAGAGCGACCAGGCTGTGGGCGTCGTGGACCCGGCCCAGGTTGCCGGAGTAGCCGAGGACGAAGCGGCCGGCGAGGTCCCACTCGCGGCGCAGCCGGTTGTCCTTGCGGGCCAGCGGCCGGATGTGTTCGCCATCGGCCCAGTTGGGAATGATCACCAGGCGTTGAGCAGGGATGCCCTCGGCCTGGAGCCGCTCCGCCATGGCCCTGCACAGGACGACGTTGGTGGTGGCGGCGGCGAGCGAGCGGTTGCGCAGCCACCGCAGGAGCTGGCCGGTCGGCCCGCGCGCGAACCCATGCCCGAGTGCTGCTGCGGTCTCCGGGAACAGACCCTGACACCAGTTCACCAGCCGGGCGCCGCGCAGCTGCGCGACCAGCCAGCCGATCACCGAGATCAGGGGCGGATCGGTCTCGACCAGGACGACGTCGCCCCGGCGCGCGCTGCCCAGCAGCACGAGGAACGCCCCGGCATAGAAGCCCACGTAGTCCAGGAAGCGGCCGGGCGAGCTGGCGCGCCCGAAGTGGCTGGTGCGCAGCCGGTGGACCTCGGCGCTGCCGAAGATCCCTCGCGGCGGCAGCAGCGCGTCGGGATCGTCGTAGAGCTGGCGGCCGGTGATGATCCGGATTGCGCAACCACGTCGGTCGAGCGCCTCGACCAGATCCGTGAGCAGCTGCGCGGTCGCCGAGTGGTCGGGATGGAAGTACCGGTTGACGATCAGAAGCCGCGGCTGGTGACTGCCCGCCGGCCAATCGGATGCGAGCGAACCGACGTCGACGGCACGATCGACGTCGATGAGGCATTCCGCTCCGGCCTGCGCCAGCGCGGCAAGATGGACCCGCTCACCGACCAGAACCGTCAGGATCGTCCGCCAGACGATCCGCAGATCGAGCCAGGGACTGGCATGTTGCGCATACCACAGGTCCAGCGCCAGCTTCTGTGCGGTCGTGAGCTTGTGGCCGCCGTTCACCTGCGCCCAGCCGGTGATACCCGGCCGCCCGGCGGCGCGTCTGCCGGGATGCTGCGGCAGGTCCCGAGGCAGCGGCGGTCGAGGCCCGATCAGTGACATGTCGCCGATCAGCACGTTCGCCAGCTGCGGCAGCTCGTCGAGCCGTGCCCGGCGCAGGAATCGCCCGACGATCGTGGTCCGCTGCGCGTCGGGAAGCAGCTCGCCGGACCCGTCGCAGGCGAACCGCATGCTCCTGAACTTGTATAGCGTGAATGGCCGCAGGTCCCTGCCTGGCCGGGTCTGGCGAAACAGGAGTGGCGACCCGATGTCGACCAGGACAGCGAGCGCCACGACCACGGACAGGGGTGCCAGGACGACCAGCGCGACCGAGCTGCCAACAATGTCGACGAAGCGGCGAAGGCGCTCGTAGCTGTCCGGCAAGGCGACCGCGATCGGCTGGGGTGCCGGCGGCGGCAATGCCGAGAGACCGATGACATCGTGGAGATAGTCGACCCGCAGACCATGGCGCGCCTGCGCCATCTCGAGGCAGGCACGCGTATGGTGGCTGAGCTTGAAGCGGTGGGCGGGGACGATCACGCGCCGGGGCGATGTGCCGTCCGCCGCCAGGTCGATCAGGATGCGATCCAGATCGCGAACGTGCCCGAGCACCGGAACCTGGTCGATATACCGGCCCACCCGGTCGCCGACATCGTCGACAATCCCGACCACGCGCGACGCCGAGAGGAGCCCCGAGCGCGCGGCATGGATGAAGACCGAGGTCATCGGGCTGCAGCCGTACATCAACACGAACGCCTTGGCGTCAGCAGCCGGCAAGGCGGTTGCCGCTGACCGAGTCGCTCGCATGGACCGGTAGGCGAGGCGCGACGCGCTCAGCGTCACGATCAGCATGAACCACGCGATCGGCAGGACCGAAAGCGGGACCAGCGCCCCGACGACGAATGCGAGCGGGACCAGCGCCCCGGTCAGCCATGACGACGCCCGGGCAATGGCGATCAGGTCCGAGACGGAGGTATAGCTCCAGACGCGGCGGTGCAGGCCGCAGAGACAATATGTCGTAGCCGCGATCACCAGCAGCCCCGGGATCGCACGGCTAAGGTCTGCGAACTGCAGCGGCCCGATCGCATTGGAATCATAGAGCAGGCAGGCGAGAAAGAAGCACAAGGTCGACATAGCAGTGTCATAGCACAATATCACTAGCGAGCGTGAAAATCCTTGATCCATGATTATTTCAGCAATCACAGTAATAAGATTTGTATTTCCAGTAATACCCATCTTCGACAGTTGGGGTTGGCGAGGGGGTCTGAAAGCTGCGGCTTTCCTAGGGTAGGGAGTGGTCCGAGGTAAAAGTGTAGTGCCACGTGCACGGTAGATTGTTGTTGATTTATCTAATTGTTCTGGAGATGTTGTAGGCTCCTACGTGGGAGCGGCGATGTATTTCCGCAAGAAGACCTCGGGCGGGCGGGCCTATCTCCAGATCGCGCAAAGCCATCGGGTCGGGGGCCAGGTCCGCCAGCGGGTGATCGCCACCCTCGGGCGTCTGGACGTGCTCGCGGCGAGCGGTCAGTTGGACCGGCTGGTGCGCTCAGGCGCGCGGTTCGCGACCCAGGCGATGGTGCTGAGCGCGGCGCAGGACGCCGCGACGGCGGCGGTCCGGCGGATCGGGCCCGCCCTGGTGTTCGAGCGCTTGTGGGCCGAGACCGGCTGCCGGGCGGTGATCGAGGACGTGGCCAAGGAGCGTAAGCACGGGTTCGCGCTGGAGCGGGCGATCTTCCTCACCGTGCTGCACCGGCTGATGGGCGGCGGCTCCGACCTGGCGGCCGATCGCTGGCGCGAGGACTACCGGATCGCCGGCGCCGAGGCGCTGGAGCTCCATCATCTCTACCGGGCGATGGCATGGCTCGGCGAGGAATTGCCAGAGATCGAGCAGGACGCGCGCACGCCGTTCGCCCCGCGCTGCACCAAGGACCTGGTCGAGGAGCGGCTGTTCGCTCACCGGCGCGATCTGTTCAGTCGGCTCGATCTCGTGTTCATGGACACCACCAGCCTCTACTTCGAAGGCGCGCCGCTCCGCGCCGACCACAGGTCGGTGCTGAGCCAGGCGCGGGCGGGCAGACCCTCGGCCGCCACGGGCACAGCAAGGACCATCGCCCGGACCTCCCTCAGATGATCCTGGCAGTCCTGATCGATGGCGACGGGCGGCCGGTGTGCTCCGAGATCTGGCCCGGCAATGTCGCCGACGTCACCACGCTGATCCCGGTGATCGACCGGCTGCGCCGGCGCTTCGCGATCGGCCGGATCTGCGTGGTCGCCGACCGCGGCATGATCAGCGCCGAGACCGTGGCGGCGCTCGAGGAGCGTAGGCTGCTGTATCTGCTCGGCACCCGCGAGCGCACCGACAAGGTGGTGCGCGATGTCGTGCTCGCCGACCCCGCGCCCTGCGTGCCGCTGACGATCACCAAGCGCGGCCATGAGATCGACTACGAGGCCAAGGCGGTGACCGTGGGCGCTCGACACTACATCCTGTGCCGCAACCATCAGGAGGCCGAAGCGGACGCCGCCGCGCGCGACGCCATCCTGGCCAACCTCGAACGTCAGCTGGCCAGGGGCGACAAGGCGCTGGTCGGCAATACCGGCTTCCGCCGCTTCCTCAAGACCGAAGGCCACGGCCACTTCGCCATCGACCCCACCAAGGCGGAGGAGGACGCCAAGTTCGACGGCGTCTTCGTGCTGCGCACCAACACCGACCTCGATCCGCTCGCCGCCATGCTGCGCTACAAGCAGCTGTGGACCGTGGAGGCGGCCTTCCGTACGGCCAAGCACCTGCTCGCCACCCGGCCGATCTTCCACAAGCTCGACGCGACCATCCGCGGCCACGTGTTCTGCTCATTCCTCGCGCTCGTGCTCAAGAGCGAGCTGGAGCAACGCATCGCCGCGCTCGGCGGCGACCGCTCGTGGTCCGAGATCCGCGCCGACCTCGACTTGCTGACCGAGACCGAGATCGTCCATGACGGCCGGCGCTTCCTCGTGCGATCCGCCCCGCGCCCCGCCGCCAGCCTCGCAGTCCGCGCCGCTGGCGTCGCCCTGCCGCCGACCGTTCAGGCCCTCGCCGCCAACTGACCAACCTCGCCATGTAGTGCCACGCCGCGGTCGCGGCGCCGATTGCCATTCGCGTTCAGCTACTTACCAAAAGCCACTGTCGAAGATGGGTTTGAGTGACCACGGCCACATCAAGTTCTGGTCGATCCCGACGCTGCGCGCGCTGCTCTCGACGGCCGGCTTTCAGCAAATATCCTTCATGCGAGTTGGTCGCATGGGACCCATGGCGAAAGCGATGATCGCTATCGCTGGAAGACCTGAGTCGCGCATCTCGCAGTAACCCGAAAGATTCGCATCATGGCTACTATTCTTATCACTGGCTGCGAAGGGCTGGTCGGTCGCGTTCTGCGACCCTGTCTAGCCGCCCAGGATCACGAAGTCATCGGCCTCGACGCGGCGCTGCCCCCGGACCACGCTGAGCACGGGGATATCGTGGATGGTGCCGATGTCGTCCAGCGCTGCCGCCGCGTGGACGGCATCATCCACCTGGCTGGGGCTGCACGTCCATCGGACAACCGGTGTGCGCAGGAGGAGCGCGTGGTCGGCAATGGTAGCCGCCGCAATTGGCACCTCTACGTCGTTGAAACAGCGCCAGAAAATGGTGCCCAGGGGCGGAATCGAACCACCGACACGCGGATTTTCAGTCCGCTGCTCTACCGACTGAGCTACCTGGGCGCGGAAGGCGAAAGCTATATAGAGGCGCGCCTCCGAGCTGTCCAGACGGCGCGCCGGCGTCAGGTCAGCGTCGGGTCGACCTGGAGCACGAGCTTGCCGGTGTTGGCGTCCGCGGCCATCAGTTCGTGCGCCCGGCGGACCTCGGCGAGCGGCAGCACGGCGTGGATCACGGGCTTCAGCTCGCCGCTCGCGAAGCGGGGCAGCACCTGCTCGCGGAAGGCCGCGGTGATCCTGGCCTTCTCCTCCACGGGCCGGGCGCGCAGCACCGAGCCGATGATCCGCTGGCGCTTGACCATCAGGCGGCCGATGTTGAGCTCGGCCTTGGCGCCCCCCAGGACGCCGATGATCACCAGGCGGCCGTACAGGGCGAGGCAGGCAAGGCTCGGCTCCAGATAGGCACCGCCGATGTGGTCGAGAATCACATCGGCGCCGCGGCCAGAGGTCAACTCGAGCACCCGCTTCGAGAAATCCTCGGCCTTGTACAGGATCGCATGGTCGGCGCCGAGCGCAAGGCAGGCTTGGGCCTTGTCCGCACTGCCCACCGTCACGAGCACGGGCGAGGGGCCGAGCGCCTTCGCGAGCTGAATGGCCGCGGTGCCGACCCCGGACGCCCCACCGTGGACCAGCAGACTCTCGCCGGGGCGCAGCCCGGCCTCGCGGAACACGTTGAGAAAAGCCGTGATCCAGACCTCGGCGATCGCCGCCGCCTGGATCAGGTCGAGGCTTTCGGGGACCGGCATCAGCGTGCTGGCGGGCGCCGTGGCATACTCGGCGTAGCCGCCGCCGCCCAAGAGCGTCATCACCCGGTCGCCCGTCCGCCAGCCGGTCACGCCCTCACCGAGCGCTTCGATCACGCCCGCGCACTCGAGCCCGAGGACCTCGCTGTCGCCCGGCGGCGGCGCATAGTTGCCGGCGCGCTGGTGCAGGTCCGCCCGGTTCACGCTGGTCGCCGCGATCCGGATCAGGACCTGGCCGGCGCCAGGGCTCGGCCGCGGCATCGCACCGAGCTTCAACACCTCCGGCCCGCCGAAGCCGTCCATCAGCACCGCGTGCATTGCCGCCGCCATGATCGCCTCCTTCTCCCAGGGTCCGCTCAGATGCAGCGACCGCCGTCGACCTCGAGGGCGACGCCGGTCAGCATCTCCGCCTCGTCAGAGGCAAGAAACAGGCTGGCGTTGGCGATGTCGCGCGGCAGGCTCATCCGGCCGAGCGGGATGGTCGCCACGAACTTGGCGCGCAGCTCCGGCGTGTCGCCGCCCATGAAGGTCGAGGTCAGCCCGGTCTCGCCGATCACCGGGCAGACCGCGTTGACCCGGATCTTGTCGGGTGCCAGCTCGCCCGCCATCGACTTGGTCATCGTGATCACGGCGCCCTTGGAGGCATTGTACCAGGTCAGGCCCGGGCGCGGCCGGATGCCCGCGGTCGAGGCGATGTTGACGATGTTGCCGCCGCCCTGCCGGCGAAACACCGGCACCGCGTGGATGGCACTCCAGTAGATCGACTTGACGTTGACCGCGAACACCCGGTCGAAGGTCGCCTCGTCGACCTCGAGCATCGAGCTGTTGCGATGGGCGATGCCGGCGTTGTTGACCACCACGTCGAGCCGGCCGAACGCCCTGAGCGCCTCCTCGACCATGCGCGCGAAATCCGCCCCCTTGGCGACGTCCGCGCTCGAGGCGCGCGCCGCGGCGCCGATCTCGCCTGCGACCCGCTCCGCGCGAGAGCCGTCGATGTCGGCGACCAGCACCTTCGCCCCCTCGGCCGCGAAGCGCCCGGCGATCCCCTCGCCGAAGCCGAAGCCGCCGCCGGTCACGATCGCCACCTTGCCGTCCAGTCGCATGACGCCCTCCCCCAGCTGCTGCCCGATAGAAGCCGCGCTCGCCCGCCGAGGTCAAGCGCCCCGACCGGCGGATGGGCGCCGGACCGGGGCGCCCCGGAGCGCTGGCAGCGGAGCCTTTAACAGCATATTAGCGGTCATCGCGGACAATTGGCCGGGTTGCTGAACCGGCGCCTGACCGCGCCACCGGTGGCCGTCGCTCGTCAGCGGCGCCGCGTGGGGGACCCCTGGATGCAAGTCGTCGCGCTCTGTTCGCAAAAGGGCGGCTCGGGCAAGACCACGCTCTCCGGCCATCTCGCCGTCCAGGCGGAGTTGGCGAGCCATGGCCCGGTCGCGCTGATCGACACCGATCCCCAGGGCTCGCTGGCGGCGTGGTGGAACGCCCGCCACACGCGCGGCGCCGGCGTTCGCCGCGACCACGCTCGCCGAATTGCCCGGCGACATCGAGCGGTTGCGCCTGGAAGGCTGCCGCCTGGTGGTGATCGACACGCCGCCCGCGATCAACATGGCGATCCAGCGGGTGATCAACGTCGCCGACCTGGTGCTCATCCCGACCCGGCCGAGCCCGCACGACCTGCGCGCCGTCGCCGGCACCGTCGACATGGTCGAGCGCGCCCACAGCAACCTCGTGTTCGTCGTCAACGCCGCCAACCTGCGCGCCAAGATCACCTCGGACGCGGTCATCGCGCTGTCGCAGCACGGCACCGTGGCGCCGGTCTTCGTCCAGCAACGGGTCGACTTCGCGACCTCGATGATCGACGGCCGCACGGTCTGCGAGCTCGACCCCGAGGGCCGCTCGGCCAAGGAGATCCGGCTGCTCTGGGACTACATCGCCGGCCAGCTCGAGAAGCGCGAGCGCCAGCGGGTGTTCCACCAGCCGATGCTCCACGGCTTCGGGCGCCGGGCCAGCCTGGAGGAAGCCAAAGCATGAACCGACGCGCCAAGCTCACCGGCGATCTCCTGGTCCGCAAGGGCCACGCCAGCCCGACCGGCGGTTTCGCTCATGCCGGCATCGATCTCGGTCAGCGACTGCCGGGCCCGGCCAAGCCCGATGCGCCGCGCGCCGCCGGGATCCTGACGATCAACCCGCTCGGCGCACACGCCGCTCCGGCCAGATCGCCGAAGCGCCGGGCCGGCGCCCGCGACGAGGACCGGGTCGCGCTCACGCTGCGCCTCGACCGCGAGCGCCACCGCCGCCTCAAGGTCTTCTGCGCGCGCGGCCAGCAGACCACCCAGGAGGTCCTGCTCAAGGCGCTCGACGCCTATCTCGAGGCCTGCGGCGCCGATTGCGCCTGCCTGCGGGGCGAGCCGGAGGACTGCGCCAGGAACTGAGCGCCGAGGCGAGCGTCAGCCGCGAGCGCCCGCCGGGCGCCGGTCGCGCCACCCGGACCAGCCATCGAGGCCACTTTCCAGCTCGGCGATGCTGGGTAGGACCAGGTCGGCCTGCCCGTGCAACGCCGCCGGCGGGCAGCCGCCGGTCAGCACCGCGACCGCAACGCCGGCGCCGGCTGCGCGCGCCATCGCGAGGTCGGCCGGATGGTCGCCGACCACCAGGACCTCGGCCGGCGCGAGCCCGAGTGCTCTGCAGAAGCCCAGCACCATGCCCGGGTCGGGCTTCAGCCCGAAGCCGCCGTCGGCACCGGCCACGAACGCGATCCGATCACGCACCGCAAGCCTTGCGAGCGTCGCTTCCGCGGCCGCCGTGCTGTCCATGGTCGCGACCCCGAGCTTGAGGCCGCGCGCGGTCAGCCGGTCGAAGAGGGCGGCCAGGTCGGTCACCGGGACCGGCGGAAACGCTGCCTGATCGGCAAAGTAGCGCTCGACCCGCGCCAGCACGTCGCCGACGCCCGCGAGCTCCGGTGCCATGCTCCAGCGGGCCGCGATCTCGGCGTTGGTCGCCCAGAGCAACGGACTGTCGGCCGCGAACTCGCCGGTCGCCGGCTCGTAGCCCAGGCGCCGCAGCAGCTCGTCGGTGAAGGCGTCGCCCTGGCCGGCGGCGGCGGCGAGATCGGCCGCGGCGGCGCGGTTGGCCGCCTGCCAGGTAGCCCGGTAGTCGATCAGCGTACCGTCCTTGTCGAACAGGATCGCCCGGATCGGCCAGCGCCCCGGCCCGCCCGCATCGATCATCGATCACCCCCAACGCGCGCTCGCCCGCGCGCCCGCCGCCCGCTTGATAGCCGCACGGCCAAGGGATCGCCAATCGAAACGTCCAGACCCGGCGTTCCAGCCCGCATTCGACCGGACCCCGGGCAGGGCAGGGCAGGGCCACGCTAACGCTTTTCTAGGCAGCGGATGCAATTCTGCCGGCACTGCAGAGTGCAGGGGATTTGTCCGTCATGGCCAGGGCTCTCGGCTCGCCGCATATCGGCATCAGCGCACCCGAGAAGCGCCTCGCCGCCGCCTTCCGTCGCGAGATCGCGCCACGGATCGCGGCCCTCGACGCCGAACGCGCCCGGCGGCGGGCGCAGTTTGTCGCGACCGCGGTCGGCTGCGGGCTCGGCGTGCCCGCTCTGGCCGCCGTGCTCTGGCGCTTCGATGCCGGCGGCGCGGTGGCGGTCGCGGTGATCGGCCTCGCCATCGGCCTCAACCTGATGGCCCAGCAGCAGCGCTCGTTCCGCCATCATCTGCGCCGGCTGGTGATGCCGGCGATCTGTCAGGCGATCGGCGACCTGCAGCACCATGCCGGCGAGGCGCCCGGCATCCCGTTCGACGAGCTCGCGAACCTCGGTCTGCTGCCGCAGCACAACTGGCGGCGGATCGACGATGCCTTCAGCGGCCGCCATCGCGCGACCGGCTTCGTGATGGCCGAGGCCCTGCTGCGCCGGCGCCGCAGCCCCGGCCCCCACCGCGGCAGCTCGCGTACGGTCTTCCGGGGGCTGATCTTCGCGATCGAGGTGCCGCGCCAGATTGCCGCCCGCATCCTGATCGCACGCGATGCGGGCGCCTTGGGCAACCGCGTCAAGGGCTGGCTCAAGAGCTTCTCGGGCCTGGAGCGCGTAAGCCTGCCGGATCCGGATTTCGAGGCCCGCTTCGAGGTCTATGCCGACCGGCCCGAGGTGGCGCGCGCCACGGTCTCGCCAAGCCTCTGCGAGGCGCTGATCCGGCTCGCCGAAGCCCATCCCGGCCAGCCGATCCAGGGCGCGCTCCAGGGCCGCTGGTTCTATCTCAGCATGCCGCGCCGGGGCGATCAGTTCCGGCTGGGCTCGCTGTTCCGCGCGCTCGACGGGCTGGAGCAGGAGGCAGGTCTGGTGCTGCGCGACATCCAGATCGTGCACCGGGTGATCGATACCCTGCACGGCCAAACCTGAGCTGACCGGTTCAGGACGCCGGCTGGAACGCCAGGATCGCGTGGCCCTCCGGGCTCAACGCCATCAGCGCCCGGCCGAGGTGCAGGTCATCGTCCGGCATGTCGACGATGCCCGGCGAGACGAAAGCCGCCCGGGCGGCGCGTAACCTCGCCTCGAGGCCCTTGATGTCGCTGGTCGCCATGTTGACGTGCCAGTGCCAGAGGTCGTTCGCCTGGCTGTCGACGGGGGCCGGACGGCCGGTCGTCGGCGCCAGATAGTCCAGGAGCTCGACCGAGGGGCCGGCCGCGGCGCCGAGCGAGGTGATCAGGAGGCGCGCCCCGAAAACGTTGTTCAGATGCTCCTGCTCGACGCCGTAGTTCTCGGAATGGCCGTGAACCTCGAGGCCGAGCGTGCCTTGGAAGAAGGCCAGGCTGGGATCGGTGTCGCGGACCACGATCGCGGTGTGGTCGATGCCCTCGAACAGCGCCGCCCCCGGCTGGTGCCACTTCGGAGCGCCCTTGTCGGGCGGGAACGCCAGGATCTCGAGGTTATGGCCGTCCGGGTCCTTGAAGTAGAACGCCTTGATGCCGCCCGCGTTGGGGTTCCAGTCGGGCAGCGTCTGGGGGCCGCTGGACGCGTGCTGGACCTTGCGCTGGCGCAAAAGCGCATAGGCTGCATCCATGTCGCTGACGATGATCGCGATGTGCTGGAACCACTCGTCGTTGCTGCGGCTGTCCTCCGGGACCCGCCGGCCCTCGGGCGCCAGATAGTCGATCAGCTGGATTCGTTCCGTACCCAGCCGAAGCTCGGCGATCAGGGCGCGCATGCCGAACACGCCGAAGAGATGCTCATAGGCCTCGCCCGCGACCTCGGTCTCCGACACCAGCTCGAACGGCAGGACGCCGGTATAGAAGGCGAGCGCCCGATCCATGTCGCTGACCGTGATCGCGACCGAATCGACCCGCTCGATCGGGTCGGCGTCCGCGCGGGCGCTCGCAGCCAGCAATGCTGCCAGCGCCACGCCGGTCGCCAGGACCAGCGCATGAGAGCGTAAGCGGCAGGCGGCGCCGGATCATGGCGATCACCCCGCCCGGCTCGCCAGGTGGTCGCCAAGCCGGAGACCCCAGGCGTAGATCGTGAGCGCCGGGTTGACCCGGCTCGAGCGCGCCATGACGCTGCCGTCGCCGACGTAGAGGCCCTCCATGCCGTGGACCTTGCCGTCGGGGTCGACCACGCTCGCCTGCGGATCGTTGCCGGTGACCATCGAGCCCAGCGCATGCGCGCTGCCCGCCAGTCCCAGATAACGCTCGACGCCCGCGAGCCCGACGTGCAGCAGGCGCCGGGTGAAGTCGGCGCCGGCGGCCTGATGCTCGGCCTGGGCCGGCGGCAGGCGCTCGAGGCTGTAGTCGGCGGTCGGGATGCCGCCGTCGCCGCCGCCGGTGATGATCCGGTTGGCCGGATGCGAGCCGTCCTCGGTGGTGACGAAGAAGCCAATCGCGCGGGCGCCGATCGCGTTGGTCACGAACTTCGGCACCGCCCCCGGCAATTGCGTCGCGAGGATCTCGCCATCCAGCCAGCCCAGGCACTGCACTGTCGTGTGCGGATAGCGGTCGTTGTAGAAGATCGCGGTCTTGCGCAGCACGTCGTGGTGAGTGAACGGCGAGAAGGCCACAAGAGCGCTGTTCAGGTGCAGCTTGAAATTGGCGCCGACCATCCCGGCCGAGGGCAGACTCGCGCCAAGTCCGGAAACCGCGAGATGGTCCTGGAGGATGCGCGGCGAGGTCATCGCGCCGGCCGCGAGGATCACGACGCCCGCCTGGTAGTAGCTGCCATCCCGGCAGACCACGCCGGTGATCCGCTCCGGCGTGCCGGGCTCGTGCAGCAGCGCAATCACCTTCTTCCTGGTCATCAGCGAGAAATTCGGCAGCGGCGCCACCGCATCGATCAGGTTGCGCTCGGCGTCCGCCTTGTAGCCCGCGACCGAGGCATAGCCGTCGAAGTGCTTGGCCTCCTCCTCGTCGTTGAGGATCTCGGGCTTGAGGCCGAGCGGCAGCGCCTCCGAGCGCCAGCCTGAACCGCCGCTCGAACCATTGCGGACGATCTTGTCGATCAGCCCCTGGAGCTCCGGCTCGTTGGCGAAATGGTTGACGTGCATCAGGCGCTCGGCCTCGTCGTACCAAGGCTCGATCTCGGAAAGACCGAACGGCCAGGCGAGGCACTGATGCCCCGGGTCAGCCTCGAACTCGTGCGCCGAGAAGCGCAGCAGCGCGGCCCCGTACCACTTGGTCTTGCCACCGACGTTGTAGTGCTCGTCCGGCATCAGATGGCCGCCGTGGCCGTCGGACCACGCCTCGCGGTTCTTGAACTTGCCTTCCTTCAACACCTGCTTGGTGTCGAGCGTGCTGCCGTCGCGCGGCAGATGCCGGCCCTTCTCGAGCATCAGCACGGTCTTGCCGGCCCGCGCCAGCTGGTAGCCGGCAGCCGCACCGCCGGCACCCGAGCCGACGATGATCACGTCGTATCGGGGCGCTAGCGCGCTTTGCGCTGCTTGAGCCCCAGAGCGCTCTGTCGACATCGGATGGCTCCTGGTCAGCGGCCGTGGCCGGCGTGCGCGGCGTAGCCGCAATGGAAGATGCAGCGGCGGTGGGTGTGATGGTTGAGCTTGGCGCAGACCACCTCGGGCGTGCGCCGGATCGCCCGGTAGACCGGGACCGCGAGCAGCATGCCGAGCGGCGGCCCGACGAAGTAGATCCACAAAGCCTGCCAGAGATGGCCCGGCAGCGCCGAGGCGAACGTCCGCGCCGGGTTCATGCTCATGCCCGAGACCGGCGCCTCGAAGGTGATGTAGAGCGCCACCAGGCAGCCCGCGAACACGCCGGTGAAGCGCATCAGACCAGGCGTGTTGGTCGCGAACAGGACCATCGACATCAGGCCGAACGAGATCAGGATTTCCGCGACCAACGCCACCCACACGCCATCCGCGCCCGGCAGGGTCGCGACATAGGCGACCGGCGGGTTCGCGAAGGCGAGGCCGAGCACGGCCAGGACCAGCCAGACCCCGAGCAGGCCGCCCGCGAACTGCGCCGCGACGTAGAAGACCGCATCCCAGGTCGCGACCTTGCCGAGCCGCCAGAAGGTCAGCGTCACGGCCGGATTGATATGCGCGCCCGAACGCTGACCCCAGGGCGAGTAGATGATGCCGATCGCGGTCAGGCCCATCGCGAGCCCCATCAGCGCCCGGCGCAACATCCCGTCGGGCACCGCCTGCGCGGCCGGCGAGCCCGGGTACCAGAGGAGCGTCGCGAACAGGCCGGCCGACACCATGAACATGCCGAGCCCCCACGCCTCCATCAGATACTCCGGCCAGTGGCGGCGAAGCCCGTCGACGGCGCCGCATGCGGGTCCGGCGTGCGCGCGGCGGATCATCCCCGCCATCGCGCCGTCGGACGCCGGAAGCGCCCGGCTCATGGGTCAGCCTCCTTCCTCGAAGCCCGGATAAAGCGTCATGCCGCCGTCGACGAAGATGCTGGCGCCGGTGATGTAGTCGGCCTCGTCGGACGCCAGCCAGGCGACCACCCGGCCGATGTCGTCGACCTCGCCGATCCGCTTGTAGGGCACGAGCTTCATCAGGTCGGCGTAGGCCTCGGGCGAGCTCCAGGCCGCGGTGTTGATCGGCGTCCGGATCGCGCCCGGGCAGACGCTGTTGACCCGGATCCGGTGCGGGGCGACCTCCTGGGCGATCGACTTCATCATCATCATGATGCCGCCCTTGGAGGCCGCGTAGTTGACGTGGCCGGCCCAGGGGATGACCTCGTGGACCGAGCTGACGCAGATGATCTTGCCGGCGGCGCAGGAGATTTCCGGACGCACGCCGCGGCGCTTGAACTCCTTGACCGCCTCGCGCGCGCAAAGGAACTGGCCGGTGAGGTTGACCCCGATCACGGTGTTCCACTGGGCGAGCGTCATCTCCTCGAGGCGGGCGTCCCGCTGCAGCCCGGCATTGTTGACCAGGATGTCGATGGTGCCGAGGTCCGCGATCATCTTCGCGAACATCGCCTCGACCTGGTCTTCCTGGCTGACGTCGGCCTTGTGGGCGACGGCCTTGCCGCCCTCGTTTTGGATCTCGGCCACGACCTCAAGGGCCTGCTCGGGACCCGCGACGTAGTTGACCACCACCTCGGCGCCGGCCTTGCCGAGCGCCAGCGCGACACCCTTGCCGATGCCGGAGTTGGCGCCGGTCACCAGCGCCGTCTGCCCGGCGAGCGTCTTGCGGACCTTGACGCTCGGCATCACGACCGGCGGCAGGTTCTCGTGCTCCATCATCTTGCGCATCTCAGGCATCCTGGGGTTGCGGTTGCGGGGACGAGCGGCGGCGCGGCTGCAGGAGCTTGGCGACCAGCCCGGTCCAGCCGGTCTGGTGCGAGGCGCCGACCCCGCGGCCGCTGTCGCCGTGGAAGTATTCGTGGAACAGCAGGTGGTCCCGGAAGTGCGGATCGTTCTGCAGCTTCGCCTGCGCGCCGAACGCCGGCCGCCGGCCGTCCTCGCCGCGCAGGAAGATCCGGCTCAGCCGGCGCGCCAGCTCCTCGGCGACCTGCCCGATCGTGATGAAGTTGCCGGAGCCGGTCGGGCACTCGACCTTGAACTCGTCACCATAGTAATGATGGAATTTCTGCAGCGATTCCACCAGCAGATAGTTGACCGGGAACCAGATCGGCCCGCGCCAGTTCGAGTTGCCGCCGAACAGACCGCTGTCGGATTCGGCCGGCTGATAGCGCACCTCGAGCCTTTGACCGACGCAGTCGAAGACGTAGGGGTGCTGGTCGTGGACCTTGGAAAGCGCGCGGACGCCGTAGTCGGACAGGAACTCGCTCTCGTCGAGCATGCGCCGCAGGAGCATCTTCATCCGGTGGCCGCGCAGCAGCGACAACAGACGCCGGTCGCCGGCGCCGGGCTCGTGCCAGCGCGACACCAGCGAGGCGAGGTCCGGGCGATGGTTCAGGAACCATTCGAGGCGCTCCTTGAAGGCCGGCAGCCGGTCGAGATGATCCGCATCCAGCGTCTCGACCGCGAACAGCGGGATCAGCCCGACCATCGAGCGCACCCGGAGCGGAATGATCGAGCCGTCGACGAGGTTGAGCTCGTCGTAGAAGAACTGGTCTTCCTCGTCCCAGAGCCCGATGTCCTGGCCGCCGAGATTGGTCATCGCCTCGGCAATGTAAAGAAAATGCTCGAAGAACTTGGTCGCGATGTCCTCGTAGGTGTGGTTGTGCTGGGCGAGCTCGAGCGCAATCCGCATCAGGTTCAGGCAATACATCGCCATCCAGGCGGTGCCGTCGGACTGATTGATGAAGCCGCCGGTCGGCAGCGGCGCCGAGCGGTCGAACACGCCGATGTTGTCAAGTCCCAGAAAACCGCCCTGAAAGACGTTGCGCCCCTGGGCGTCCTTGCGGTTCACCCACCAGGTGAAATTGAGCATCAGCTTGTGGAAGACGCGCTCGAGGAACGCGATGTCGCCGACCTCGTCGCCGCGCTGCCTGCGGTCGATCTGGAACACGCGCCAGGCCGCCCAGGCGTGCACCGGCGGGTTGACGTCGCCGAAGGCCCACTCGTAGGCCGGCAGCTGGCCGTTCGGGTGCATGTACCACTCGCGGGTCAGCATCACGAGCTGCTGCTTGGCGAACTCGGCGTCGACGAGTGCCAGCGGGATGCAGTGGAAGGCGAGATCCCAGGCGGCGTACCAGGGATATTCCCACTTATCCGGCATCGAGATGACGTCGTAGTTGTTGAGGTGGCGCCACTCGCTGTTGCGGCCGTGCTTGTGCCCCTCGGGCGGCGGCGGCTGGGTCGGGTCGCCGTCGAGCCAGCGCCGCACGTCATAGTGGAAGAACTGCTTCGACCAGATCATGCCGGCGAACGCCTGCCGCTGGACGCTGCGCGCATCCGGATCCTCGATCCCGGCTTGCAGATCGGCGTAAAACTCGGTCGCCTCGGCCAGGCGCTTCGCGAACACGTCCTCGAAATCGGCGAACGGGTGCATGCTCATGCCCTGGGCCAGACGCAGCCGCACCGTCGCGACGCCATGGGCCGCGATCTCGAGCCGGTAGTGGGCGGCGGCCTTGGTGCCGCGGTGGCCGGGATTGACGGCATCCTCTCGCCCGCCGACCAGGTACTCGTGGACCCCGTCCTTGAAGTAGCCCTCGCCGCCCTCGACGCCATAGAGCCGCTTGAGGTTGCTGTCGTTGTCGCAGAACAGCAGCTCCGGCGCGCCGTCGGCGTACAGATAGGTGTCGGGGAACAGCTTGCTCTGGATGCCGATCCTGCCGCCGTTGTCGGCGTAGAGCGCCGGGCGCTTGCCGTGTTCGCGCCAGGACCAGATGTTGCGGAACCAGAGCTGCGGCAGGACGTGGATCACCGCCGCTTGCGGCCCGCGGTTGTGCACCGTGACCCGCATCAGGATGTCCTCGGGCCCGGCCTTGGCGTATTCGACCAACACGTCGAAGTAACGGTCGTCATCGAACACGCCGGTGTCGATCAGCTCGAACTCGGGCTTGTCCTTGCCGCGCCGCCCGTTCTCCGCGACCAGCCAGTTGTAGGGAAATTCCGCTTGCGGATACTTGTACAGATATTTGAGGTAGCTGTGGGTCGGCGTGGCGTCGAGATAGTAGTAGAGCTCCTTGACGTCCTCGCTGTGATTGCCCTCGCCGTTGGTCAGGCCGAACAGCCGCTCCTTCAGGATCGGGTCCTTGCCGTTCCAGAGCGCCAGCGCCAGGCACAGCCGCTGATGGTCGTCGCTGATCCCGGCGATGCCGTCCTCGCCCCAGCGGTAGGCGCGCGAGCGGGCCTGGTCGTGGGAGAAGTACTCCCAGGCGTTGCCATAAGGGCTGTAGTCCTCGCGCACCGTGCCCCACTGGCGCTCGCTGAGATAGGGGCCCCAGCGCTTCCAGCGGACATCGCCGCTCTTGTCCTGGGCGAGCCGGGCGCGCTCGGCGGGCTCGGCCGACGGTCCGCCCGCGGTCTGCGGCTCCGACCTCGCGGGAGCATCGGCGGTCTTGAGCATCTTCGTTGCCTCCAAAGGCGCGTTGATCGGGCGCGTTGATCAGGCGGCATCGACGCCGCGGCAGGACGTGGGCGCGGCGGTCTGCGGCGTGCGCGCCTCGACCAGGCGGCTCGCGCGCAGCAGCTCGCCGAGCGACCAGGCCTGGAACGGGCAGCCGCCCGGCCGGTACGGCGGCTCGGCGTCCGCGACCTCCGAGACATGGCCGAGGCCCGCGACCTCGAGATGCGCCCGCAGAGGCGCCAGAAAACGGCTCTCCGCCTCGCGCTTGGCCTCGGTGCTGTGGCCACGGACGCGCAGCCAGGCCTCGACGAACGGGCCCATCAGCCAGGGCCAGACCGTGCCCTGATGGTAGGCGGAATCGCGCTCGAAGACGCCGCCGCCGTAGTGCGGCCGGTAGCCGGGCTCGGACGGCGCCAGCGAGCGCAGCCCGAGCGGCGTCAGGAGCAGGCGCTCGACCGTCTCGACCACGCGGCTGGCGTAGGGCTCGACCAGGACCTGATAGGGCAGGCCGCCGACCGCCAGGATCTGGTTCGGCCGGACCGTTGGATCGTTCTTGCCGGCCTCGTGGCCGTCATCGACCACGTCGAACAGGCAGCCCCTTGCCTCGTTCCAGAACCGCAGCTGGAAGGAGGCGAGCGCGTGCCGATAGAGCTCCCGCCACTCGGGCGCGCTGGCGCCGGCGATCTTGAGCGCGTTCAGCCACAGCGCCTGGACCTCGACCGGCTTGCCGATCCGGGGCGTCACCACCCAGTCGCCGACCTTGGCGTCCATCCAGGTCAGCTGCACCCCCGGCACGCCCGCGGTCAGCAGCCCGTCCTCGTCCATCTTGATGTGGTAGCGGGTGCCGTCGCGATAGCCGGCGACGATCTTCCCGACCGCGGCGCGCAGGGCCGACACGGTCGAGCTCGCGACGGTCGCGCGTGCCGCCTGCAGGAACTCGTGGACCGCGACCACGTACCAGAGCGAGGCGTCGACCGCGTTGAACTCGGGCACCTCGCCCGAATCCGCGAACCGGTTCGGCACCATCCCCTCCGAGACCGTGTCGGCCCAGGCGAGCAGGATGTCATGGGCGAGCCCCTGCCCGTCCGGGAGCGTCATGAAGCCGCGCAGTGCAATGAAGGTGTCGCGGCCCCAGTCGGTGAACCAGGGGTAGCCGGCGACGATCGTCTTGCCGCTGCCGCGCTGCACGACATAGGCGTCCGCAGCCTGCTGCAAGGGCGAGCTGAAGTGCTTGCGCCGCCTCGCCTCGAGGTCGATCAGGCAGGAGGCATCGACCTCGGGATCGGCCTCGCCGGCCGCGAGCATCAAGGTCGCCTCGCGGCCGTTGAGCGTCCAGCTGAAGACGCCGGGCGAGGCCAGGTCCTCGACGAAGTCGAGGCCGCGCTCGCGTTCGGCATCGTATTGGAAATTGCGGTACCAGGCCGGCTCCTCGCGGTAGCTGCCGCCCTCGGCGACCGCCGAGATCGCCGGAATGCCCGGATAGGGCCGCCAGAGCACGCGGGCGCCGGTGACCTCGGCCCCGAACGCGAAGCCCGGGTTCTCGTGGTGCAGCGCATGATAGTCGCGCCCCGAGAGCAGCGGCCGGACGCTAAGCCGCGCCGAGCCCGGCCGCGACAGCAGCCGCCAGCGCAGGACCACATCGCCCCGGCCATGGCAGGCGATCACCTCCTGGCTGACCTCGACGCCGTCCTCGGTGCGGAAGGTCCATTGCGGCCAGGGCTGGGCGCGGAACCCTGTGATCCGCGCCTGGCCGTCCGGCCAGACCACGTCCGGGGTGTAGCGCTGGCTGCTCAGGGCGAACGTGCCGCCCGCGGTCTCCAGCCAGACCTCGACGCCGTTGACCAGCACGACCCGACCGGTCGGCGGCGTGGTCGCCGCCAGCAGCAGCGCGTGGTAGCGCCGCGTCCGGGCGCCGCCCACGGTGCCGGAGGCAAAGCCGCCCTGGCCATCGGCCTCGAGCCATTCGGCCTCGAGCAGGGCAGCGGGCATGGGTTCGGGCATCGTCTGGTCCTCCAGCACTTCCGGCCCCTGCGCCGGAGATCGTCTCGTCGGCTCCGGCAGACCATCGCAGCGGCCGCTCCGGAACACCGATCACCCTAGGGGGTCAGAGCGAGCTTTGTGAAATGCCGGCCGGCTTTGGTTTCGATGACCGGCGGTTATACGCCGCCGGCGCCGGCGCGTCAGCGGCGGACGATCGGTTGGCCGGCGATCACCCCTGGCGCTTCTTCTACCATCGCGCGTGCAAACCAGGCTTTCCTTCGCCAGCGGTCGCGCTACTGTCGAACTCCCCTGGTGAGCATAGGACAGTAGGTGTGACGCGCGCGGGGCAGCTTTTTTCCGAACACTTCCTCGTCGAGGGCATTCGGACCACGGACGCGTATCAGCGCCTTGCCAGCGATCCGTCCTTCGCGCGCGAGTTTGCGCAACGTCTTGAACAGGCCTTTGCGCGCTTCCCCTTTCGAAGCTCACCCGACGAAGCCCAGACCGAAGACGATCTGATCTTCAAGTCCTGGAGGCGGTCGGCTGGCACCGGGATCTTTGGCGCGCCCAGGCGGCGGCCGCGCGCAGGGGTCGCTCGGATGTCCCCGACCTGCTGCTCTTCCCCGATGTCGACGCCAAGACGAGAGCGAACCTCGAAGCCGAGCGAGACAGGCAATTCTCCCACGGCGTGGCGATCGTCGAAAGCAAGCGTTGGGACCGCCCGCTCGACCGGACGACCAAGGGGGCCAAGAAGGGTGACGACGAGCGGGAAGTGCCCTCCACCCAGATCCTCCGCTACCTCTCGCGCGCCGAGACGCTCTCTGACCGCCGGATCCAGTGGGCGATGCTCACCAACGGCCGACTTTGGCGCCTCTACTACCAGGGCGCCAAGTCGCGCTCGGAAGAGTATCTGGAAATCGATCTCTCCCGCCTCCTCGACGTACCCGGCCTGTCGGACCTGCTGTCCGAGCGGGACGAGAGCACGCGGGTGCACTGGCTCTGCGTCTTCAGGCTCATGTTTGGTCGGGAGTCGTTCGCCGAGAAGGGCGCAGATAACCGCAGCTTCCACTTCATCGCATTGGACGAGGGCCAGCGCTGGGAGGAGGGCGTTGCCAAAAGCCTGTCGACGCTCATCTTTCGCGGTCTGTTTAAGGATCTCGTCAGGTCCCTGGACGCCGCCAACCGACAGCGCACTCTCCCGCGCTCGCTCGACTACCTTCGTGAGCTCAAAGAAGCCGCGCTGACGCTCCTCTACCGGCTCCTCTTCGTTCTTTATGCCGAGGACCGGGATCTCTTGCCAGTCCGCGATCGACGCTACAACAACTACGGCCTTCGCCCCATCAGGGACGATGTCGCCGAGCGCACTGACGAGAACGACACGTTCGCTGCCACCATCGGCAACTATTACAGCCGGCTGCGCGGCCTCTTCCGTGCGATCGACCAGGGCGAGCCGTCTCTCGGCCTGCCGCCCTACGATGGCGGCCTGTTCGACCCTGAAGCCGCCCCGCTGCTTGAGCGTATCGAACTGCCCGACGCTGCCTTCGCTCCTCTGGTTGACGCGTTCTCGCGCCACGCCGGGCGACGGATCAGCTATCGCGACCTTTCCGTACAGCAGCTGGGCTCGATCTACGAGCGCTTGCTAGAGCATGAAGTCGTCGAGACGGACGGCGAAGTCGATGTCATTGCCGACGAGGCGGCGCGTAAGGGCTCTGGCTCGTTCTACACGCACGAAGTTCTGGTCCAGTTCATCCTGGAGCGCGCCGTCGGACCGCTTGTCACGGACCGCGCAGAGCGTTTCCGACAGAAGGCCGAAATCCTTGCGAGCGAGCGCCGCTCCAAGGCGGGGCGCATCGCCGACCTGGCCGCCCTCGATCCAGCCTCGCAGCTCCTCGAAATCAAGGTCTGCGACCCGGCCATGGGCTCCGGTCACTTTCTGGTCTCGTTGGTCGACTTTCTCGCTGATCGTGTGCTCGAGGCGATGGCTGGCGCGCCGCTGGCCGTGTCCTTCGCGGACGATGACCACCCTTACGAGTCTCCACTGGTTGAGCGCCTCGCTTCGATCCGCGAGCGTATTCTCGATCTGGCAATGCAACGCCATTGGAAGGTCGACGAGGCGCAGCTGGACGACAAGCACCTTGTGCGCCGGATGATCCTCAAGCGTGTCGTACACGGCGTGGACAAGAACCCGATGGCGGTCGAGCTGGCCAAGGTCGCGCTCTGGCTACACACCTTCACGGCCGGAGCACCCCTCTCCTTCCTCGACCATCACCTCCGTTGCGGCGACAGCCTCCTCGGGATGCGGGTGGCCGATGCGAAGGCTTGGCTTGAGCAGCGCGGGGCCATGACGATCCACCGCCACGTCGTCCATGCCCAACAAGCGGCGGCGCAGATGACGTCGATTGAGACCATCACCGACAGCGACATTACGGAGGTCGAGGAGAGCGCCCGGATTTTCGACGCCGTACGGGAAGAGACCCAACCGCTGTCGGCATTCCTCTCGCTGGTCTCCGCCGAACGACTGATGGGCGTGTTCGAAGCCGCGCCCAAGGAGAAGCCCAAGCAGACCCGACGCACCGGGGATCATGAGGCGAAGCTTGCCGCCTACGAGAAAGCCGCAGCTCTGCAGGACGTGCTCGACGGCAACCTCGGCGATCCGGTCACGATCGCGCGCGACGGGCTGGCCATCGCGCCCGAGCAAGCCGGCGAGACCGGCGAACTCTTTCCCTCTGATCAGCCGGAGCAGGCGACCTTGTTCGCCGGGTCCTCGCTCGACCCCCGACATCGCCGCCTGGCTCGAGATCTCGTTGAAGCGGCGCGCACCCTCGCCCGCGAACACCGCTTCCTGCACTGGGAGCTCGCCTTTCCCAATGTCTGGCAGAACTGGCTGAGCGTCGAGCCGCGCGGCGGCTTCGACGCGGTAATCGGCAATCCGCCCTACGTCCGCCAGGAGCAGATCAAGGACCTGAAGCCAGCCCTGAAGAAAGTCTACCAGACTTTCGACGGCATGGCCGACCTCTATGTCTACTTCTACGAGCTCGGGCTTCGGCTCCTCCGACCGGGCGGTCGGCTCTCCTACGTAGTGACGAACAAGTGGCTCCGCGCGGGCTACGCCGAGGAGCTCCGCGGCCTTCTGTCGTCGAAGGCCTGGCTGGAAGCGATCGCCGATTTTGGCCACGCCAAGAGCTTCTTCCCCGCCGCGGACGTGTTCCCCTGCGTCATCGTCGCGCGCAGGCCGGACAGCCCGGACCCGCCGGGCGCGACCGAAGTCTGCCAGATCCCACGCGACGTGGTCCGGCTCGATCGCGTCTCGCAGCAGGTCAGCGACCTGGCCTTCCCGTTGCCGCGCGCGTCCTTCACCAGGCAGGGTTGGCAGCTCGACCCGCCCGATGTCGCGGCCCTCATGGACAAGATCCGCTGCGCCGGCGTGCCGCTTAAAGAGTACGCCGGCGTCTCGCCGCAATACGGCATCAAGACGGGCTACAACGAGGCGTTCCTGATCGACACGCCGACCCGCAATGCACTCATCGCCGTTGACCCCAACTGCGAAGAGATCATCAAACCTTACCTCCGTGGTCAGGATATCGAGCGCTGGTATGCGCCGTGGCAAGGCCTCTGGATGATCTTTGCCCGCCGTGGCGTCGAGATCGAGCGCTATCCGAGCATCTTAGCTCATCTCCAGCGATACCGTAAGAAACTCGAGCCCCGCCCGGAGGACTGGCAGCGCGATCCAAAGGATTGGCCTGGTCGGAAACCCGGCAACTACGCCTGGTACGAAATTCAGGATGCCGTTGATTATCACTATACCTTCGATGATCCAAAGATCATATACAACGACATTACGTGGACATCGCAGTTTAGCATGGATGAAACCGGTAGCTACATAAACAATACAGTGTATGCCTTGCCGACATCCGATAGGTGGATACTCACAGTTTTGAATGTGCCGATCGGCTGGTGGTTTGCTTGGCGCACCGCCCAACATGCAAAGGATGAGGCGCTACGTTATTTCAACACTTTTGTCGAGACATATCCGGTTCCCCGGTCATTCGGGCGTGACAATGAAATTGCTTGCGATGCCGCTTTACGGCTCGCCTCGATTGAATCGGAGATAGCAGGGACTTGGATAGCAATCTACGACTGGTACCGACTTGTTCTGGAGATTCCGAAGCTAAATCGCACGCTACGGGAGCCATTTGCGCTTTCTTCCGATCAGCTCGTCGAGCGGATTCGTAAGGCGCGAGGTGTGCGAAAGCCGCTGTCCGCGGCGGCCGTGCAAGCGGTCCGTGAGGAGTATGTCAAGACCGTGCAGCCCATCCAGGCGGCGCTGCGGGAGGCCGAACGGCTCGAGTGGCGTTTGAATGACCTCGTCAACAAAGCCTATGGCCTGACGCCTGACGAGGTTCGTCTGATGTGGGCCACCGCCCCGCCTCGGATGCCCTTGACCGCCAACAGCGAGGATTCACCCGAGGTCGACGAGGAGGCCGCAGAGTAGCCAATTCCTCCCGACCCCGGGACAACGCGCGGCGCGCCTGGGCGCTCGCGCTGGCACCTGGAGCGTCGCGCCCGGGCAAGACCTGCGCTACGCTGCGGTGGGTGCATCAAGCCGGCCCTGTCACCGAGCGAGAATGACGACTGTCCAGACCCGACCGATGCCAGCTTCCGACGCATCGTCCTCTGCCGGCGCTTGATGCTATGCTCGCTCGCGCGACGAATGCAGAAGCGGGAGTGCCCCTTTGATGGCGGACACCGGACCTTTCGACCGCATCACCTTCGAGCCCGGCAAGATGGGCGGACGCGCCTGCATCCGCGGCATGCGAATCACGGTCGCCACGATCGTGGGCCTGGTCGCCGAAGGCGAAACGACCGAGACGATCCTCGTGGCCTATCCCGACCTCGAGCCGGAAGACATCCGACAGGCCCTCGCCTACGCGGCCTGGCTCACCCGCGAGGACGTCGTGCTGGCCTGATCCGTGCGCTTCCTGGTCGACATGAACCTGGCGACCGATGTCGCTGTTTGGCTGCGCACGCAGGGTCATGACGCCGTGCATCTTCGCGAACTCGGGCTTCAGGAGCTCGGCGACGAGGCGGTGTTGGCGAAAGCCGTAGCCGAAAAGCGAGTGGTTTTGACGTTCGACCTCGACTTCGCTGACCTTGCCGCCGCTGCAAATGAGGCCCGCGCGGCCGTGATCCTGTTCCGGCTGCGCTCGGCACAGACAGCGCGCATCCTCGATCGGCTCCGAGATGTCCTGGCGTCCGTTGCCCAAGCTCTGGAGACCGGCGCAATCGTCATTGTCGAAGAAACGCGGCTGCGGATTCGCCGCCTGCCGATTGGTCGCTGAGGGACCGTTGCGGCGGCTCCGGCACGGGCGAGGCTTGCACTATGGCGTGGGCCTGCTCCTGGAAGCTGG
The DNA here is from genome assembly GCA_963757395.1 of uncultured Alphaproteobacteria bacterium. Lineage (GTDB taxonomy): Bacteria > Pseudomonadota > Alphaproteobacteria > Geminicoccales > Geminicoccaceae > DATAOG01. The sequence goes on along the minus strand of CAVWRK010000005.1, from coordinate 453 downwards.
ATCGTGATCAAGATCGCCGCCGGCACGAGCGGATCGCGGCCAGGCCGGAAGCGATGGGCGACAAGCCCTGCATCTGGGGCAGCCGCAAAGGTGAAGCGAGCTGCGGAGAGCCCCGGGAAACGAGCGATGAGGTTCACGCGCATTACCGTCAATCCTGGGCAGATGGGCGGGGTGCCCTGCATCCGAGGGTTGCGCATCCCGGTCGCGACCGTGGTCGGAATGGTCGCCGACGGCATGAGCGAGGCTGAGATCCTCGAAGCCGAGCCCGACCTTGAGCGCGAAGCCCTTGCCGAAGCGCTCAGATGCGCAACCGATGCCGTGCGCGAGCGCGAGTTGCCGCTGGTCAGCTCGTGAAATTCTGATGGACAACGCATTTCGTTGCCCTGGCCAGAGAGAATTTCCGGAAAAGATCGAGAGCCCCATCATCCGCCGATGCGCCCCATGGCACAGATG
>CAVWRK010000004.1:0-145404 GCA_963757395.1 uncultured Alphaproteobacteria bacterium | reverse complement strand
CGCGCGCAGTCGCGGGATGATCTGCTGCGCGATGATCTCGATCTGCGCCATCTCGTATCTGTAAGGCACAAAGATGATCTTCTGCACACCGACAGCGAGATGGGCCTTGAGCTGCTCGACGCATTCGTCGACCGTGCCCATGATCGCGCTCTCCTTGGTCAACTCGCTCCACGCCGCGTAGTCCCACTCGGTGGTCAGCCACTCCATCATCGGCCCCTCGATCTCGGCGCGGGACCGGCCGATCATGATCGGCAGCTGGTTGGCGTTCAGCAGACGGTCCGGGTCCTTGCCGGCCTCCTCGGCAAAGCCGCGGACCTTCGCCCACGAGCTGGTGAAGCTCTCGGGCCGGTAGAAATACGTGAGCCAGCCGTCGCTTGCGACCGCCGCGCGCTTGAGCACACGGTCGACATAGCCGCCGATCAGCAAAGTCGGCCTCGGTTTCTGCACCGGTTTCGGCAGCATCACGGAGTTGCGCAGGTGGTACTGGCCGTACCGGCCGTCCACCATGTCCTCGGTCCACAGGCGGTTCAGGATCTCGAGGCTCTCGTCCATGATCCTGCCGCGCCTTTCGAACGGCACGCCTGCGGCATCGAACTCGCGTTTATACCAGCCGGACGCCATGCCCAGCAGCAGCCGGCCATTGGAGAGTTGGTCCATGCTGGCGAGCTGCTTGGCGAGCACCACGGGGTTGCGCAGCGGCAGGACCAGGACGCCGGTGCCGAGCTTGATCCGGCGCGTGCGCGAGGCCATCGCGGTCAGCAGCGTCAGCGAATCGATGATCGGGAAGCTGGGTTCGACCCCGAGCAGGATGTGGTCCCACACCCAGAGCGAATCGAAGCCCAGCTCCTCCATCCTCACGCCGTAGTCGAGCAGGGCCTGCCCGTCCGGAAGCTGCGGCGACGCGGTGAAGTTTCGCATCGCGATCCCGAACGTATTCGACAATCCAGCCATCTTGCGCCTCTGCGGGGTTGCTGCGGTGTCAGGCAGTTGCCGGCCTGCTCAGCCGGTGTAGAGCCGTTCGGGGTCGAGGTGTCGCAGGACCGCGAGCTCCTGCTCGGTCGGCGGCTCGGTGGTCTCGACCGCCGCTGCGACCTCGAGCTCGAAGCCGGTATTCGCCTGCACCTGGTCGATCGTGGTTCCCGGATGCAGGGCGATGATCTGCATGCGCTTGGATGCTGCGTCGAAGCCCATGATCGCGAGGTCCGTCACCACGCGGTACATGCCGCCGGCGAGCAGGCCGCTGTCTTCGCGGCTCGTCCCGCCATGCAAGAAGCCCGGCGAGGTGATGAAATCGACCTGGTCGACGAAGCGGCGCTTCTCGTGCCGCATCGCGACGATCATCTGCGTCAGGCTGGCGATGTCGTTGCCGCCGCCGGTGCCCGGCAGACGCGTGATGGGATGCTCGGGATCGCCGATGAACGAGCTGTTGAGGTTGCCGTACCGGTCGATCTGCGCGCCACCCATGAAGCCGACATCGACGTAGCCCCGCTGCAGGAGCAGCAGCACGTCGGTGCTGCTCAGGACCATGTTGGCGCGCCGCGTGCAGCGCTGCTCGTTGGTCGAGGGCGGCAGCTTGCCCGCCTCGACGAACGCACCGATCGTGCCACCCTCGAACAGGATGGTCAGCCCCGGTCCGTGCAGACGCTGGGCGAGCGTCGCGGCCAGCAGAGGGATGCCCACCCCGGCGAATACCACCTGGCCGTCCTCGAGCAGCCGGCCGCTCATCACCGCCAGCAGTTCGCTCGTCGTGTAGTTCGGCTCAGGCGTCATGAATGCTCCTTCCGCGGCGGGCGGCGGCCAGCAGCTCCGCCACACCGAGCAGGTCGAGGTAGTCGGTCCAGGACTTCGGCTCATAGACGTGGCGCGCCAGATACTCCTGCATCCCGGCCTCGGGGTCCTTTCGGATCAGGGCGGCGTACTGGTCGAGATGCCTGAAGAACGGCTCGTACGTGCCGTAGCACTCGTGCGGCGCGCAGCCGAACGGCACCTCGACCACGGCCTCGACCGCCAGGAACGGGATCTTGGTGTGGTCGGGTGCGCGGCGGATCTGCTCGTTGCTGACGATCCGCTCGGCGGTCAGGATCACGCGATTGGCCGCCATCGCGAGATCGAGGTCCATGAAGCTCAGCCCGTCCACCTGGGCGTTGCCGTAAGCGTCGCAGCGCTGGACGTGGATCAAGGCGACGTCGGGATTGAGCGCCGGGACCAAGGCCAGCTTCTCGCCGGTGAACGGGCAATCCATCTCGCGCACGTCCGGCAACCGGCGGATGACGTCCGAGCCCAACATCGAGCGCATCGGTAGGAACGGGACGCCCATCGCGCCGGCCCGGAAGCGCAGGCCGACCGCCATATGGCTCCACTCCTCGAAGCGTGCCTTGCCGGTTTCGGTGTAGTGGCGCATCACCTTGGACACGCCCCAGACGATGCCCTGGCTGAACCAGCTGGTCAGGATGTGGTTGCAGGCGCCGGACGCGAGCAGCAGCTCGCCTTCGCTGGAGGAGATGCTGCGCGCGCAGGACAGGTTCTTCCTGCCGGCGCGGATCAACGCCCAAATCATCGCCATGGGCGTGCGCGACAAGGTGCTGCCGCCGATGCCGACCTTGGCGCCGTCCTCGACCAGCCTGGCGGCCTCCTCGAGGGTCACGACCTTCTCATGGAGGCTCCGGTCACGCGCCATGGTCCTGCGCCGGAGTTCAAGATAGGGCTCGGTCAAATTTCCCCTCGCTTCCGTTGTCAGCCCGCTGCGAGCATGTTCACGCCGGCCGGTTGACGCCGGTCTCGCGGTTGAAGTCCTCGATCAGGCGGTCCCAGGCGTTTGCGGACTCCTGCAGTTCTCGCCAGAAGGCCTGATCCCTGCGCCGCTCGAAGGCCTCGAGCGGGACGCCCTGCTGCTCGACCCAGGTGTAGTAGCCGAGGTTGAAGATGCGCCTGCGGTCGACGTGGGTCAGCTCGATCAGGTGGTCCTCGCTCGCCGCGAGCAGGTGTCCTGCGAAAACCTCGCCGGCAGCGACCTCGTCGAAGCCGTCGGCAAAGCGGGTCGCCAGGCAGCGCTCGCGCTCGCTAGCGTACATCGCGGCGCCGTCGGTCGCGACCGTGACGATCACATCCGACCGGCTGAGATCCAGATGCTTCGCCGTCTTGATGGCCGCCAGCACATTGGCGATGCTCGACAGGCCGAGTCCGTCGAGCGCGGCCACGAGCTCCGGATCGATCCGGCGCCTCGTTGCCAGGTAGCGGCGGCCGACCTCGGTGTTGAAGAGCACGTCGAGGGCATCGGTGCTGCGGTCCGACACACCGACCACGAGGTCGGTGTTCATGACGTTGTGGATCAACGGGATGTGCTTGTCACCGATGCCCTGGATGTTGTGCTCGCCATAGCCGTTGTAGAGCATGGTCGGGCACTCCAGTGCCTCGACCGCGACGATCCTGCTGCCATAGTTGGCCTTGAGATGGTCGCCGGCCGCGATCGTGCCGGCGGAGCCCGTGGCCGCGACCAGGGCTGCGAGCCGAAGCGCGGGCTCGCGGCGCCGCAGATCCTCGAAGATCGCGCCGAGCGCGCGTCCGGTGCAGTGGTAGTGCACGAGATAATTACCGAACTCCGAGAACTGGTTCAGGATCACGTTGGCCGGATCGCGCTCGAGCTCGTGGCACTGGTCGTAGATCTCCTTGACGTTGCTCTCGGTGCCGGGCGTGCGCACGATGTCGGCAGGGTCGGCGACCCAGCGCTGCAGCCACTCGAAGCGCTCGCGGCTCATGCCCGCCGGCAGCACGGCAATCCCGCGGCAGCCGAGGATGCGCGCGATGGCGACGCCGCCGCGGCAATAGTTCCCGGTCGAGGGCCACACGGCCTTGTGGACGGCGGGATCGAACCGTCCGGTGACCAGCCGGGGAACGAGGCAGCCGTAGGCGGCCAGCACCTTGTGGGCTGCGATCATCGGGAAGCGGCAGCCGAGCGCGACGACGATCCGCGCCTTGACCCCGGTGAGCGGCTCCGGCAGCTCGATGTAGCCCGGCAGCGCGGCGCGCCCCCGCCGTCCGGCATCGTTCCACCAGTGGACCCGGAACAGGTTGGCGGCGCGCGGCTCGTCCGCGTCGACGGCGTCGAGATCGGCGCTCAGCCCGTCCGTGATCCGCGCCGGGTCGGCCAGCTGGTCCAGCGTCGGCAGGAGCACCTGCGCCGCACGCAGGCGCTCGACCGCACGCCGGCGGACTCGTTCATCGACGATCTCGGGCGCCAGGTCGAGCTCGTTCATGTTCTCCCCGTGCCGGCGCTACGCCCGTGAGAGCGAGCTCGCAGCAGGTTGGCCGGTCTGTCTATCATCCTATTCTTAGTACCATAAACGCTCTGAGGCTCGGCGCAAGATGTCGCGACTGGCCGGCGCCCCACGGGCTCCTTTCGCCAATCGGCGAGCGAGCTGGTGCGCGTGCCGCACGCGACCGTCGCCAATGCGGTGGGGGGTCGCGATTGCACGGGTCAGCGGCGAGGTCGATCATGTCTACACCAGGCGCGAGCGCGCGGCGGCGATTGCCGAGGCAACCGGGCTCGCGACCGCGCGCGCAATCGAGGCTGGCACCGATCCGCGCGCGATCCAGGTGATCGAGGTTGAGGATTTACCTGTCGCGTACCTGCCGGGCGACGCGCACGTCCAGGACGCCTCGGGCCGATAGCGGCAGCGGCACCGGCAGGTCAACGCCCGCCGCCACGAGTGCCGTATCCATTTCCGGCCACAGTATGCCGACCGGATGGGCGCTCCCGCGGGACATCCCGGTCCAACGCTGCACCGTGCACAAGAGATCATGCGCAGGGTCGATGGCTGGCCGACCCTGGAGCGCTCCCCGACCGACCTTGACCTCGCCGCCTGATCCACCCACCATGCCACCTCGGAGCCCACGCCGCCCAATTTCCACCAACTTCGCGCCGCGACCACCGACCTCCAGCAATGATTGTGAAGGCGTGCTCTCGGTCAGCGTGAGGGGAGGCAATCATGAAACGGGCAATCGCAACGGTTTGCATGCCGGGATCTCTGGGCGAGAAGCTGGGCGCCGCGGCGGAGGCCGGTTTCCAGGGCGTGGAGATCTTCGAGAACGACCTCACCTACTTCGACGGCCGACCCGAGGACGTTCGCGAGCTGGCGGGCTCGCTCGGGATCGAGATCATCGCGCTGCAGCCATTTCGCGACTTTGAAGGCTTGCCGGAGCCGGCGCGCAGCAAGGCCTTCGATCGCGCGCGGCGCAAGTTCGAGCTCATGGGTCGACTGGGAACGCCGCTCCTCCTTGTCTGCAGCAGCATCTCGCCGGACGCATCCGACGACATGGCGCGGGCCGCCGCTGATCTGCACGATCTGGGTGAGCTGGCCCGCAGCTTTGGCGTCACGGTCGGCTTCGAGGCCCTGGCATGGGGTCGTCACATCAACGACTACCGACAGGCGTGGGAAGCCGTGCGCCGCGCCGATCACCCGAATGTCGGCCTGATCCTCGACAATTTTCACCTGCTGGCCAAGCGGCTGCCCATCGACGACATCGGGCGGATCCCGGCGGAGCGGATCGTCCTGGTGCAGACCGCCGATGCGCCCGGCATCGAGATGGATCTGCTCTTTCTCAGCCGACACTATCGGTGCTTTCCCGGCCAGGGCGATCTGCCGGTGGCGCCGATGATGCGCAAGCTCGACGAAATCGGCTACCGGGGGCCGATCAGCCACGAGATCTTCAGCGACGACTTCCGCGCGGCGTCGACCCGCGGGATCGCCAACGATGGCATGCGCTCGTTCCTATGGCTCGACGAGCGGGTTCGGGGCCGCCCGTCGGTGCCAGTGCCGACCATCGACGGGATCGAGTTCATCGAGTTCGTCGACCACCCGAACCAGGTCGGCGCGTTCCTCGAGATGCTGCACGGCCTCGGCTTTCGACGCACCCACCGGCACCGCTCGAAGCGGGTCGAACTCTATCGCCAGGGCGAGGTGAACCTGGTGCTCAATCTCGAGGACGAGGGCTTTCCTCACGCGTTCTACCTCCTGCACGGATTCTCGGTGGCTGCCATGGCCCTGCGCGTCGACGACCCGACGCGCGCCGCGGAGCGCGCCACGGCCATGCTGGCCAACCCCTTCGTCGGCCCGATCGGCGAAGGCGAGCTCGAGATTCCGGCGGTGCGCGGGGTTGGCGGCAGCCTCGTGTATTTCGTCGAGCGGCCGCAACCGCGGGAAACGTTCTTCGATGTCGATTTCGTCCCCGATCCGACATCGGAGGGCGCGGTGGACCTTGGGCTCCTGCGCATCGACCACGTCGCTCAGGTGGTGTCGGAGGCAGCGCTGGTCAGCTGGGTGCTCTACTACCGAACCGTCCTGGGGCTGGAACCGGACGAACGGACCGATCTGCCCGACCCGCATGGCATGATCGTCAGCCGGGCCATGACCAACCAGGATCGCACGTTGCGGATCGCGCTCAACGCGTCCCAGGCGGAGCGTACGGCGGCCGGCCGCTTCATGCATCGGACCGCGGGCGCCGGAGCGCAGCACATCGCCTTCGCCTGCCGTGACATCTTTGCCGCCGCGGCCGCCTTGCCTGCCGAGCTCAAGCTGCCGGTGCCTGAGAACTACTATGAGGATCTGGCCGCACGCTTCGATCTCGACGATCAAGCGATCGCCCGGATGCGCGACCTCTCGGTCATGTACGACCGGATCGGCGTTGGCGACTTTTTCCAGGTCTTTACCCGGTCGATCAATGGCTTGTTCTTCGAGATCGTCGAGCGGCGCGACTATGACCGTTATGGCGAGGCCAACGCGCCCGCCCGCCTGGCGGCGCAGGCCGCGCTCGACCAAAGCGCGGAAACCATGGTCTAGAGCGCAGCTTCAGTCCGCGCAGGTCGTTAGCGGCCAGACCAGCGTGGCGTCCGCTTCTCGACGAAAGCGCGTTGGCCCTCGCGGGCATCCTCGCTGGCGAGCATCCGCTCGGCCGCCGGGTAGCGGGCGTCGATGGCCTTGGCCAGATCCGGCTCGGCGAGGCCCTGCAGCATCACCTGCTTGGTCGCCTCGAGCGCCAGCGGCGCGCCGGCCAGCAGGTCGTCTGCGACGGCGCGGGCGGTCCGTTCGAGGTCCTTGGCGGGCACCACCTGATTGATCAGGCCAAGGCTTCGGGCCTCATCGGCGGTGATGCGCCTGCCCGTGAGGGCCAGCCACATCGCCTGCTTCATGGGCATCTGCCGGGCGAGCCGGTGCAGCACGCCACCGCCCAGCGCCGCCAGGCCGACGCGCGGTTCGGGCAAGCCGAACTCCGCATGGTCCGCAGCGATCGCGAGATCGCAGGCAGCCACGATCTCGACGCCGCCGCCGAGCGCCAGCCCGTTGACGGCGGCGATCACCGGCTTGAACAGGTCGAAGCGCCCGGTCAGGCCGGCAAAGCCGGTCGGCGGGTGGTCGTCGCGGCCGGTCGCGGCGCGCACCTTGAGATCCGTGCCGGCACAGAACGCCCGCGCGCCACCGCCGGTGATGATGGCCACTCGCAGCTCCGGGTCGGCGGCGTAGAGGTCGAAAGCCCGCGCCAACTCGGCATGCGCCGGTGGGTGGAGAGCGTTCATCACCTCCGGGCGGTCGATCGTGATGGTCACAAGGTGGCCGTCGCGCGCGACGTCGGCAGAACTGGAAGTCGTCCATCAAGCGTTCGTCCCCTCTCTGGCGGGGCCAGCAACCGGCGCAGGACCTTTCTTTTGCACCAGGGAGGACTTGGACCGATAGGGGCGTGTTGATCGCCCAAGCCTGCCGTTGGTGCTTTCCGGCGCTGATGCACCGGCTCAAGAGCAGCTTGCGTCACGGCGTAGGGTGCTGGCAATCTGCGGGCCGGTTGAGGGGAGGAAACCATGCCTGAGACTGCTGGGGCGCCACTGCTGCCGGCCGACGCGACATTTGCTGGCGCCTTGCCACGCCTGTCGCGGCGGCTCAGGGCGGGGATCGTCGGCGGCGGCCGCATCGCCCGGATCCAAGCCATGGGAGCCCGCCTCAGCGACTACTGGGAGGTCGCGGCCGGGGCGCTGTCCTCGGACCCGGCGGCGGCGCGGGCGCGGGCTGCCGAATGGTATCTACCGGCGGAGCGGGCCTATGCCTCGTTCGAGGAGATGGCCCAGGCCGAGGCCAACCGGCCGGACGGCATCGACGCCGTGGTGATCACGACCCCCAACGATGGCCACTACGCGGTCGCCCGCGCCTTCCTCGAGGCCGGCATCGACGTGATCTGCGACAAGCCGCTGACCAACACGCTGGGCGAGGCGCTCGACCTCGTCCGTCTGGCGCAGGAGCGGGGCCTGGTGTTCGGCGTGTGCCATGCCTTCGCGGCCTATCCGATGGTGCGCCAGGCGCGCGAGATGGTGCGCGAAGGTGCCCTCGGCCGGATCAACCAGGTCCACGTCGAGTATTTCCAGGACGCGCTGAGCGACCCGAAGGCGGCCGAGGCCAAGCATGTGCAGTGGCGCCTCGACCCCGCCCGCGCCGGGCCGACCAGCTGCACCGGCGACATCGGCACCCACGCCCATCACATCGCCGGGTTCGTCACCGGTCTCGCGATGACGCGGCTGCGCGCCGACCTGCACGTCTGCGGGGCGCCCAAGGCGCTGGACGATACCGTGTTCATGACCACGCGGTTCACCGGCGACGTGCCCGGGACGCTGCTGGCGACGCGGGTGGCGCCCGGCCAGTACTGCGGCCTGCGCCTGCGGATCTACGGCGACGAGGGTGGCCTGGAGTGGGACCAGGAGCACGCCGAGTTCCTGCGCTATACCCGTCTGGGCGAGAGCCCCCGCGTGCTGAGCCGGGGCCCGGGCGGCGGCATCGGGCCGGCCGCGCAGCGCTTCACGCGCCTTAGCCGGGCCACCGCCGAAGGCTGGATCGAGGCCTGGGCCAACCTCTACAGCGAGTTCGCGATCGCGATCGCGGCGCGCCGCGATGGCCGCAGCCTGCCCCCGGACCTGCTCGCGTTCCCGACCGTCCTGGACGGGGCGCGCGGCGTGCGCTTCATCGAGGCCACCGTGGAGTCCCACCGCCAGGGTGGCGTCTGGGTCGACTGCAGCCTGCCGACATGAAGCTCCTGGTCACCGGCGCCGCCGGGCATGTCGCCCGCGAGGTCGTGCGCCAGGCGCTGGCGGCGGGCGATACGGTCGTGGCGTCCTACCGCGAGGCGCCGGGCGAAGACGACACCCCGGCGGCGGCGGGCCTCACCTGGGTGCGCTGCGATCTCGCGGATCCGGCGGCGGTGGCGCGGCTGGCCGAGGAGCACGCGGTCGATGCCTGCATCCACGCCGCCGCCATCTCCAACGAGGCCTACGCACGACCGCAGCCGCTCGCAGCGATCCACAGCAACATCGGCGCCACCGCCAACCTGCTCGACGCGGCGCGGCGGCACCGCTGGCGGCGCTTCATCCTGATCAGCACCGGCTCGGTCTTCCAGCAGCTGTCCGACGTCACAGAGCCGATCCTGGAGGACGCCTTGCCGACGCCCGTCAACATTTACGCCACGACCAAGCACTGCGCCGAGCAGCTGACGCGGATGTACCGGACGCTGTTCGAGCTCGAGGCCGCGGCGGTCCGGATCTCCTGGGTCTATGGGCCGCCGGTGGTCAGCGATTCGCCGACGCGTGGGCCGATCCCGATGTTCCTGCGCAGCGCGCTGGCGGGCCTGCCGCTGCGCGAGCCGTCCGGCGCCGACGCGGCTGCGAGCTACACCTATGTCGGCGACGTCGCGGCCGGATTGCTGGCGGCCTGCCGGGCGCCGGCGCTGAACCACGCCGTCTACCATCTCGGCTGCGGCGTCAACTTCACCGCCGGCGAGGTGGCCGCTGCGGTCAAGGCGGCGGTGCCGGGTGCTGTGATCGAGCTCGGCCCGGGCAGCGAGCCCTGGTCGACCTACACCGCGCCACGCGGCCCGCTCGCCGGGTCCCGCTTCGCCGACGACACCGGCTTCGTCCTGGCGCCGTCGGCGCTGGCGGCCGGGGTCAGGGCCTACGCCGATTGGATGCGCGCCCACCGCGCGAGCTATCTGGAGCCGCCTCCGTCCAACGGCCTGCTGCGCACGCGACCTCCAGCCGGAGGCCAGGCGCCGTGGTGAGGGTCGCGCTGATTGGCGCCGGCAACATCGGCGGGGTGCATGCGGCCAACATCGCCGCCCATCCACGGGCGCGCCTCGACTGGGTCTACGACGCCCGCCACGAGGCCGCGGCGGCACTCGCCGAAAAGCACGGCGCCCGGGCCGCACGCTCGCTGGACGAGGCCCTGGGCGAAGGCGTCGACGCGGCGGTCATCGCGTCCTCGACCGCATCGCATGGCGAGGTGGCGCAAGCCTGCATCGCCGCCGGCAAGGCGTTCTTGTGCGAGAAGCCGCTCGCCAAGGATCTGGGCGCTGCCCGGCGGATCGTGAGTGCCGCGCACACAGCCGGGCTGATCACCGCGATCGGCTTCAACCGCCGGCTCGACCGCGGTTATGCCGCGATCCGGCACGCCGTCGCGAGCGGTGAGATCGGCCGGCTCGAGGCGATCCTGATCACCTCGCGCAGCGCAGCGCCGCCGAGCGTCCACTCGGTGCAGGCGACCGGCGGCCTGCTCGGCGAGAAGGGCAGCCATTTCTACGATCTGGCCTGCTGGATCGCCGGCGAATATCCGCTGGAGCTGCACGCGATGGGGGCGGCCCTGGTCGACCCCGCCTTCGCCGAGGTGGGCGAGGTCGACGTCGCGATGATCACGCTCGCGCTGCCGGGCGGCGCGCTCTGCCAGCTCGACTTCAGCTGGCGCGCGGCCTACGGGCAGGACGAACGCCTGGAGGCGGTGGGCGCGCTCGGCATGCTGCAGACCGCGCAGGCGCCGGATGCGCCCTTCAGCCGCTACGGCTCGGCGGGCCTGACGCAGGCGGCGCCGCTGCCGGGATGGCTGGCGCGCTTCGCGCCGACCTATGCCGAAGAGCTCGAACGCTTCGTGCGCGCGCTGGAGACAGGCCAGACACCGGAGCTCGCGAGCCTCGAGGATGGTCTCGCCGCGCAGCGGCTGGCCGAGGCCGCTCAGCGCTCGATCCGCGAAGGTCGCCGCATCCGGCTCGACGCTTAGGGCGCCAGCGCCGCCAGGACCCGGGCGCGCTGCTCCTCGGTCACCTCGGGCTCGACCCCGAACCATAAGGAGAAGCCGCGCCCGGCCTGGTGCAGCAGCATCCCGACGCCGTCGGTCGTGCGCAGGCCGTGGCGCCGGGCTGCCGCCAGCAGCGAGGTCTCGAGCGGCAGGTAGACGATGTCGGACACGACCGCGTCCGGACGCGCCCGGCTCAGGTCCCAGGGCAGGTCCGGGTTGCCCGTCATACCGAGCTTGCTGGTGTTGACGATCAGGCGGGCGTCCGGGATCAGGCCGGCGAGCTCGTCGAAGCTGCGCGGGCGGACCCGCGGGCCGAAGGCGTCGCGCAGCGCTTCGGCGTGCGCCGGCGTGCGGTTGACGAGGTTGATCTGCTCGGCGCCACGCTCGCGCAGGCCGTAGACGATCGCACGCGCCGCACCACCGGCGCCGACCACGAGCACGCTGCCGAGATCGGCGTTCCAGCCAGGGGTCGTCAGGTCGAGGTTGCGAAAGAAGCCCTCGCCATCGGTGTTGGTCGAGCGCAGCACGCCATCGTCGAGCCACAGCGTGTTGGCGGCGCCGATCGCGCGCGCGCGTTCGTCCGGCTGCGAGCATTCGAGCGCCACGACTTTGTGCGGCGTCGTGACGTTGCCGCCGACGTAGCCGTGGCCGGCGAGGTCGGCGAGGAACGCCGGAAACGCCTCGGGCGGGACCTCTTCGATCCGGTACTCGCCGTCGATGCCGTAACGCTCGATCCAGTAGCCGTGCATGATCGGGCCCTTGGACTGCCGGGCCGGCCAGCCCATCACGCAGGCCCTGCGCGTCTGCGCGCCCATCACGCGAGCCCCTGCGCGCCCGGCGCCGCCCCGCGCGCCGCGGCGATCACGTCCGCGATCGCGACCGCAGCACCGCGCGCCGCCGACTCCTTGATCGCGAGCGTCGCCGCCAGCGTCCGCGCGCCCTCGAGCCCGCTCACCACCGGCTGCGCCCGGCCGCGGATCACCGCGGCGAAATTGGCCATCTGCTGCACGTACGGATCTCCCAATGCGACCGGCACCCGGCGCCGCGTCAGCGGCTCGCCCCAACCCTGTCCCGGCTCATGCCACCAGTGCTCCAGCCCCGGCACGGTCAGCGCGCCGCGCGTGCCGGTGATGAGCAGGCTGCTCTCCGGCTCATGAGGATAGAACGGGTTCTCCCGCGAGTTCCACTCCCAGCTCCAGGGCGCCGAGACCGCGTCCGAGAGGGTCAGCGTGCCGAGCGCGCCGCTCGCGAAGCGCAGCACGGCAGCCGCCGTGTCCTCGACCGCGAACTGCCGCGCGCCATCGGCGGTCGCCGCCTGCACGCTGTCGATCTCGCCGCACAGCATGCGCAGGCTGTCGATCTCGTGAATGGCGTTGATCAGCACCGGCCCGCCGCCGGCCGCGCGCCGCCAGGCGACGTCGAAATAACCGTCGGGCTTGCGGGCAAGCCACAGGCAGGCGACCGCGGTCACCCGCCCGACCGCGCCGCCTTCGATCAGCTCGGCGGCCTTGCGCATGATCGGGTTGTGGCGCCGGTGGTGGCCGACCAGCACCGGCACGCCGGCCCGCGCTGCCGCCTCGGTGATCTCGAGCGCGTCGGCCAGCGCGTCGGCGAGCGGCTTCTCGATCAGGACCGGCACGCCGCGCTCGATGCAGGCGAGACCGCCCGCGCGATGGTGCTGGTTCGGCGAGGCGACGATCGCGCCATCCGGCCGTACCTCGTCGAGCATCTGCCCGGCGTCAGCGAAGTACGGGATGGCGTGCTCGCGCGCGAGCGCGGCGGCCGCCGGCGCCGGATCGGCGATCGCCGCGGCGGCATAGGCGGGGTCCGGCAGGATCACGTCGAGATGGCGACGGCCGATCTGCCCGGCCCCGATCAGGCCGATCCTGAGTGGCGTCATCCAGCGGCCTCCCCTGCCATGAAATGCTCCGCCGCCATCAGCGCCGGCGCGCGCGGCACCAGCGGGGCGAAGTCCATCCGTTCGAGAACGTCGCGGCGCACGTCGACCCCCGGCGCAACCTCGGCTCAGGACCATGCCGTCCGGCGTCAGCCGGAACACCGCCCGCTCGGTCACGTAGAGCGCCTCGTGTCCGGCGCGCAAGGCCTCGCTGCCCGAGAACGTGATCTGACGCACCGCCTCGACCAGCTTGCGCACCTCGCCGTGGCGCAGGATGCGCAAAGTGCCGTCGCCGGTCGCATAGTCCGCGTTCTTGGCATCGAAGGTGCCGCAGAACACCACCTTGCGGGCGTTCTGCGCGATGTCCATGAAGCCGCCCGGGCCGACGATCGTGCCGCCGAGCTTGGAGACGTTGACGTGACCGTGCGCGTCGGCCTCGCCGAAACCCAGGAACGCCACGTCGAGCCCGCCGCCGGCATAGAAGTCGAACTGCGAGGGCGCGTCGATCATCGCGCTCGGGTTGCGCGCGAAGCCGAACAGGAAGCCGTCCAGCAGGCTGCCGCCGTAGGTGCCGTGCTCGATCGTCTGGTAGTAGCGCTCGGCCACGCCGCGCCCGGCGACCAGCTTCGCGATCGCGTCGGGAATGCCGAAGCCGTAGTTGACGACGTCGCCTTCGCTCAGCTCCTCGGCCGCCCGGCGCGCGATCGCCTGGCGCACCGAGAACGGCTGCGGCGGCTCGACCGGCACCGGCCCGCGCAGCTCGCCCGTCATCGTCGGGTCGTAGACGATGTCGTAGGTCAGGCGCTGCTCGGGGTCGACCACGACCGCATCGACGATCGCGCCCGGCACCCGCACCGCGCGCGCCGGCAGCGCGCCGACCTCGACCGCGGTGCGCACCTGCGCGATCACCTTGCCACCCGAGTTGTGCGCCGCCAGCGCCACCGCATAGATCTCGAGGTTCGCCGCCTCCTGGTCGAGGCAGATGTTGCCGTGCGCGTCGGCATAGGAGCCGCGGATCAGCGCTATGTCGACCGGGAAGGGCTTGTAGCGCAGCCATTCCTGACCGGCGATCTCGACCAGCTCGACGAGATCCTCGGTGGCGCGCGCGTTCATCTTGCCGCCGCCCTGGCGCGGGTCGACGAAGGTGCCGAGCCCGACATGGCTGAACAGGCCCGGGCGCCTGGCGCCGATCTCGCGGAACAGCTGCATCACCACACCGCCCGGCAGCACGTAGGCCTCGATCTTCTCGTCGCGCGCCAGCTCCTGCATACGGGGCGACCACACCCAATGGCCGCCGATCACGCGCCGCACCATGCCCTCGTGGGCGAAGCAGTTCATACCGCGGGTCTTGCGGTCGCCGATGCCGAGCGCGTGCACGACCCACAGATCGCGCGGATGGCCGGTCTCGAGGAAGCGCTTCTCGACCGCGGCGAACAGGCACGACGCCTCGACCAGCCCGCCGCCGCCGCCGATCAGGGCGACCGTGTCGCGATCGCGGATCAGCGCGACCGCATCCGCGGCGGCGACGAACTTGTCGAGCGCCATCGATGCTCCTCAGCCCGCCGGATCCACCAGCGCCGCGCCTTGCGCCAACAGGCCGCGCGCGACCACGGTGCGGTGGATCTCCGAGGTGCCATCGTAGATGCGGAAGATGCGCGCGTCCCGATAGAGCCGCTCGATCGGCAGCTCCCGGCAGTAGCCCATGCCGCCGAACACCTGCACCGCGCGGTCGGCGACCCGGCCGAGCGTCTCGGCAGCGGCGACCTTGACCATCGAGATGCGCTCGCGCGCGGGCCCGCCCGCGTCGATCGCATGCGCCGCGCGCAGGACCAGGAGCCGGGCCATCTCGATCTCGATCGCGCTGTCGGCGAGCATCTGCTGGATCATCTGGAAATCGGCGATCGGGCGGCCGAACTGGCGCCGCTCGCGCGCGTGGTCGGTCATCAGGCCGAGCAGGCGCATGGCCTTGCCGATCGCGCGCGCGCCGATGTGGGCGAGCCGGATGCGGCCGAGCGTGTCGAACGCGAGCTTGAGCCCGCCGCCTTCCGGCCCGAGCAGATGCTCCGGCCCGAGCCGGATCTCGTCGAACGCCAGCTCGACATGGCTCGTGCCGCGCAGCCCCATCATCGGCAGGTCGCGGCCGACCGTGAGGCCCGGCGTCTCCTTGTCGACCAGGAACAGCGAGATGCCGCGCGCGCCGGCCTGCGGGTCGGTCACCGCGGTCACCACGAAGAAGTCCGAGTACAGCCCGTCGCTGATGAAGGACTTGCTCCCCGACAGGAGCCAGCCCGCCGCCGTCACGCACCGCGCGGGTGCGGATCGCGGCCGCATCCGAGCCCGCCTCCGGCTCGGTCAGGCAGATCGAGCAGGTGCGCTCGCCGCGCACCGTCGGCAGCAGCCAGCGCTCCTTCTGGGCCTCGTCGCACGCCAGCAGGACCTCGTAGACGTTGCCGAAGGCGCGCCGGATCAGGATGTCGGTGGTGTGGCCGAACTGCTCCTCGACCAGGCAGCTGTCGACCGCCGAGAGACCGCCGCCGCCATACTCTTCGGGGATGTTGGTGGCGTAGAGGCCGAGGCGGCGCGACTTCTCGAAGATCGCGCGCGCGCTCGCGGGATCGAGCCGGCCCTGCTCCTCGACCGCCGCCTCGAGCGGGACCAGCTCCGCCGTGACGAACTGCCGTGCGGTCTCGATCAGGAGCTTCTGCGTTTCGCTCAGCGCGAAATCCAAGGCGGAGCCTTCCTCACGCCGGGTGCGTCAGGTAGCGGGACTCGAGCCCCTTCACGATCGCGATCAGGGTGTCGATGGTCGGCGTGGGCACGTCGTGCCGGCGCCCGAGCTCGGCGACGCGGCCGTAGATCGTGTCGACCTCGGTCCGGCGCCGACGGGCGAGATCGGCGCAGAGCGATGACTTGCTGGTCCCGGTACCGCCGCCCGCCGGGTCGATCAGCCGCATCAGCACTTCCTGCGCCTCCTGGTCGTCGATGTCGAAGCCGCTCGCGCGCGCCACGGCGTCGGCCTCGCCGACCGCCCGGAACACGGTCGCCCGCAGCTCGGGGACGGCGACGATGTCGACCGAGGCGAGGTCGGTCGCGCCCGAGAGCGCACTGAGGCCGACATTGCCGAACAGCTTTTTCCATTTGTCGCGTCGGATGTCGGCGCTGGCGTGGGTCGGCAGGCCGTGGCGGGTGAACGCCTCGGCAAGCGCCGTCGCGCGCTCGGAGATCCCGCCGCCGAGCTCGCCGACATAAGTCGGCAGGTCGCCGAAGTTGCGCACCACGCCCGGCGCCTCGACCAGGGCCCCCTGCGCGGTAAGCCCGCCCAGCACGTTGTCCGCGCCGAGCACGCCGGCCAGCACCTCCTCGTTGCCGAGGCCGTTCTGGAAGCTCACGGCGACGGTCCTGCCGGCGAACAGATGGCGGACGCTGGTGGCCGCCGCTTCGTTGGCGAAGGCCTTGCACTGGAACAGCACGACATCGCACGCCCGGATCTCGCCCGCATCGGTGGTCGCCCCGACCGCAATCGAGCGCTCGCCGCCGTAGCCGACCAGCGCACAGCCCGCTGGCGCGGATCGCCTCGATGTGCTCGCGCCAGAGGTCGACCAGCGTGACCTCGAGCCCGCCCTCGGCGAGCAGCGCCCCGAACAGGCCGCCCATCGCGCCCGCGCCGACGATCACGACCTCGGGTCGTTGCATAGGCCATCTCGATGTCAGGCTCCGTCTCGAATTCACGACGCCCTGAGGAAACGGCGCACCTCGGCATCGTCCATCTCCTTGCCGAGATAAGCCTCGATCACGCGGTGATCGTCCTTGATCACCGCGGGCGGCCCCTCGGCGATCTTCTCGCCATGCTCCAGCACGGTGACCGTATCGCAGGTCTCCATCACCACGCGCAGGATGTGCTCGACGATCACCAGCGTCAGTCCGTAACGCTCCTTTAGCGCCAGCACCGTGGTCAAGAGGTTGTCGACGTTGACCGGCGACAGGCCGGCCGCCGGCTCGTCGAGCATCAGGAGCTTCGGCCGCATCGCGATCGCGCGGCCGAGCGAGAGCAGCCGGCGCTGCCCGCCGGACAGCTCGCCCGCCGGCAGGCCCGCGTAGTCGGCGAGCCCGATCAGCTCCAGAAGCTCGCTCATCTCGTCCCGGATGCGGCGCTCCTCCATCGTGCGACGCTGCGCGCGCCGATCATCGCGCGCCCGAAGCCATAGCCGACGATAGGCGTGATGGCCGACCAGCAGGTTCTCGAGCACCGTCATCTCGTGGAACAGGCGCAGCATCTGGAAGGTGCGGGCGAGCCCGCGCCGCGCGATCTCGTGCGGCTCGCGGTTGGTGATCTCCTCGCCCTCGAACAGCACGCGGCCGCCACGCTCCGCCTTGTAGATCCCCGAGATCAGGTTGAACACCGTGCTCTTGCCCGAGCCGTTGGGGCCGATGATGCCGCGCACCTCGCCGGCCTCGATCGCGAGATCGAGGTTCGAGACCGCGACCAGGCCGCCGAAGCGCTTGGTCAGCCCCGTTCCGTCTCAAGCAGCATCGCGCCTCGCCTTGCGGATCGCGACGAAGCGCCGGCGCGCGAGATAGCGGTCGATCAGCCCGCCGATGCCGCGCGGCAGATAGAGCACGGTCAGCACCACCACCATGCCGAAGACGATCAGCTGATACTGCTGCCACTCGCGGGTCAGGTCGAACACGATGGTGACGATCACGGCGCCGATCACGCCGCCCCAGACGTGGCCGATGCCGCCCATCACGATCATCAGCAAGCACGGTCACCATCTCGACGATCGTGAAGCTGTTGGGGTGCAGGAAGCCCGGCGCCAGGTGGGCCATCAGGCTGCCGGCGCAGCCGGCGTAGAGCGCGCTGATGACGAAGGCGAGCAGCTTGTACTTGCGCACGTTGATGCCGACCGCGGCGGCCGCCATCACGTCCTCGCGCACCGCGCGGAACGCGCGGCCGACGTCGCGAGCGCAGGATGCTGAAGGAGATGAAGATGCCGAGCAGCGCGAGCGGCATCGTGACGTAATAGTAGGCGATGTGATCGTCCATCACGAAGGCGCCGATGCGCGGCGCCGGGATGTTGCCGAAGCCCTCGGCGGCGCCGAGATAGTTGGTCGCCGAGATGAAGATGCGCACCGCCTCGGCGAGGCCCAGCGTGGCGAGCGCGAGATAGGCGCCCTCGAGCCGGAACGACGGCACGCCGACGACGATCCCGGCGAAGCCCGCGATCAGCATCGCGCAGGGCAACGCGATCCAGAACGGGAAGCCGAAGTTCACGGTCAGCACGGCCGAGGAGTAGGCGCCGATGGCGGCCAGCGCGATGTGGCCGACGGTGACCTGGCCGCAGAAGCCCTTCACGATGTTCAGCCCGACCGCCAGGATGATGTTGATCATCATGATGTTCGAGCAGGTAGTGCTGGTAGTCGTTGAAGGTGAGCCACGGCAGCGCCGCCATGGCGACGGCGCCGAGCGCCCACCGTACGCCCGCCGGAACGGCCGCGAGCCATCCGGCGGCTGGCCCGCCGGGGGCGGGCGCGGCCGCGCGCCGGGCGATCGGGGGACGGCCCGCTGTCGGCTCTCATGCCTCGCTCGACCGTCGCGGCCGCCGGAGCGCGCTGCGGTGCCCCGGCGCACCGGCGGACCGTCCGGGTCAGAGCCCGAAGTCCGGCTCGAACGAGACGCGGGCGAGAACCTTCATCTCGTAGTCCTCGCCGCCCTTGGTGTACTGGATCAGCACGCCGGTGCGGTTGCCGTCGCGGCACTGCGGGGTCGGGTCGGCGCACCAGTAGATCGGACCGGAGGCCAGACCCTCGTAGGGCGGCATGTCGATCAGCGCGTCGCGGATCTTGCGCCGGTCCTCGGCGAGCGCCGTCGTCGGTCAGCGTCAGCTTGGCCATCTCGAGCGCCTTGACCGCGATCTGCGCGGTGTCCCAGGCCTGCGAGAAGTCGTGGTCGGGGCAGCGCACGTCGTAGCGCTCGCGCACCATCTTGACGAACTTCTGCGCGATCGGCCGGTCGTCGAAGCAGCTGAACGCCGCCGCGGTGACCAGGCCCTCGGCGGCATTGCCGGCGAGCGGCGGGAAGGTCGCGTTGGTCGCCGAGGAGGCGGCGACGCGGACCACGCTCTTCGGGATGCCGACCTCGTAGGACTGCTGCGCCATGCGCGCGAGCGCGTCCGACTGGCCGCCGATCGCCAGGATCTCGGGCTGCACCGCCTTGATCTTCAACAGCGACGAGCGGAAGTCGAGGTCGGTCTCCTGCATCTGATCCATGTAGGCCGGCTCGACGTCGTAGTACTTCCGCATGAAGTCGCTGTAGGCATTGGCGAACGAGATCGCGGCGCTGTCGGTGGTGTAGAGATAGGCAACCTTCTTGCCGACGTTCTCGGCCAGCCACTTGCCGTGCACGGCGCTGTAGAAGCGCTCCGAGACCGACACGCGGAACACCCACTCGCTGCCCTGCATCGTGATCTTGGCGTTGGTCGAGTGCGGCACCAGCTGCGGCACCTCGGCCTTCGCGGTCACCGGCACCATCGGCATCGTCACCGAGCTGCAGGTCGAGCCGATCACCAGGTGGACCTTGTCCTGGCTGATGAAGCGGTTGACGTTGGCGACGCCGACGTCGGGCTTGCACTGGTCGTCGAGCAGGTAGACCTTGATCTTGTGGCCGTCGATGCCGCCGGCCTCGTTGACCTTGTCGAACTCGTCCTGAACCATCTGGCCGTATTTCTGGCCATTCTCGGTCAGCATGCGCAACGTGACACCGACCCGGATCTCGTCGTCGGCCTGCGCCGGTGCGACGCCGAGACCCGACGCCAGCAGGACCGCCGGCACCAGAGCCAGGGCCACCTTGTGTAGCCGGTCTGCCATCAGACTGCTCCCCTACCTGGATTTTTTTGACTTTGATCGGACAGCTCCGATCTACGGCGCGCAAGGCGCATAAAAACGTTATCGTGCTGGACCGCCAGGGGCAAGTGCTTTCAAATGGGCGCCAACCACCAGGGTCAGGGACGGCAGGCGATGCTCCAGATCGAGGCGCTCGAAGCCGGCTACGGCAGCATCCAGATTCTGAACGGCGTCACGCTCTCGGTCGAGCGCGACCAGGTGGTGGCCCTGCTCGGCGGCAACGGCACCGGCAAGTCCACCCTCCTCAAGGCGATCTCCGGGCTGATCCGGCCCCGGCGAGGCACGATCACCTTCGACGGCCAGCGCATCGACGGCCTCGCCCCGCACCAGATCGTGCGCCGCCGGCTGGTCCAGGTGACCCAGGGCAAGGAAGCCTATCCCGGCATGTCGATCGAGGAGAACCTGCGGCTCGGCGCCTTCATCAACAACGACCGCGCGCGCGAGCGCCGCGGCCTGGAGCGCGTCTACGGCTACTTCCCGGTCCTCAAGGAGCGCCGGCGCCAGCTCGCCGCGACGCTTTCGGGGGGCGAGCTGCAGATGCTGTGCATCGGCCGCGGCCTGATGTCCGATCCCAAGATGATCATGCTCGACGAGCCGAGCGCCGCGCTCGCCCCGCAGATCGTGCTCGACATCTTCCGCACGATCGCGCGCATCGCGCGCGACGGCATGACCGTGCTGCTGGTCGAGCAGAACGTGCGCATGGCGCTGCTGCTGGCCGAGTACGGCTACGTGATCCGGGACGGCGTGGTCCACCTGCAGGGCCCCGCCGAGCAGATGATCGGCGACGCCAACCTCCAGCAGTCCTACCTCGGCGGCACGGTCGCCGCCAGTCACGGCATGCTGTCGCAGCCTTGACACCAACCCGGCAGCAACCGCGGGGAGCGCGCAACAGGTGGAGTATTTCATCGATCTTTTGATCGTGGGTTTCTCGATCGGCATGGTCTACGGCCTCGTCGCGCTCGGCATCTCGCTGATCTTCTCGGGCCTCGACATCGTCCATTTCGCCCACGGCGAGATCTACATGCTGGGCGCGTTTGTCGGCCTGACGATCGCCGAGCTGACCGGGCTCAACTACGTCGTCACGCTGCTGCTGGCGATGCTCTGCACCGGCCTGATCGGCGTGGTGATCGAGCGCGTCTTCTACCGCCGGCTGACCCGCGGCGGCGGTGGCTACACGGTCGCCGGCATGGGCATGATCATCTGCGGCTTCGGCATGTCGATCGTGCTGCAGAACGTCGCCGCGCTGATCTGGGGCGCCAAGGCGAAGGCCTTGCCGTATTCCTTCGGCATGCCGTTCGAGATCGGCGGCATCGTCGTGCCGCGGACCTACCTCTGGATCATCATCGCGGCGCTGGTGATCGCCGCGGGCCTGCACCTGTTCCTCAAGCACACCCGCCTCGGCCTCGCGGTGCGCGCGGTCGCCAGCAACAAGGAGATCGCGTATCTGATGGGCATCAACGTGCCGCTGATGATCTCGCTGATCTTCGGCGCCGCCTGCGCGCTCGCCGCCGCCGCCGGAATGCTGGTCGCGCCGATCAACTACATCCAGGTGCTGATGGGCATCGGCATCCTGATCAAAGCCTTCGCCGCCGCGGTCGTGGGCGGCTTCGGCAGCCTGCCCGGCGCGCTCCTCGGCGGCATCATCGTCGGCATCACCGAAAGCCTCGGCGCCGGCTACCTGTCCGGCGCCTACAAGGACATCTACGCCTTCCTCCTGTTGATCTTCGTGCTGATGGTCAAGCCGACCGGCCTGTTCGGCATCGACACCAGGATGAAGGCCTGAGCGTCAGGCGAGCGTGACCTCGAGGCGCTGCAGCCCGCCGAAATCCGCGACCAGCGTCTGACCCTTCGCGATCGGTCTCGGCACGGTCGCCGAGCCGGTCGACACGTAGTCGCCGGCCCGGAGCCCGACACCGCGCGCGGCGAGACCGCTCGCGGTGTCGGCGACCGCCTGAACCGGGTCGTAGCGCTGCACGCCGGTATAGACCTCGAGCGGAGCGCCATCGAGACGGGCGTCGATCGGCAGGGTCGCGAAGGCGATCTCCCGCCAGTCCGCGAGCGCCGGCCCGAACACGAAGCCGTTGGCGCTGCCGTTGTCGGCGATCACCGCATGCGTGCTCGGCGCCCGATCGGCCGGCGCGTAGCGCGAGCCGGTGAGCTCGATCGCCGGATGGAAGACGAGGATCCCAGCGACCGCCTCGCGGCTGTAGGGAGCGGCCTCGAGCGGCAGATCGGCGGTCAGTCGGAAGGCGATCTCGCACTCGACCTTGCCGCCGGCGTAGGTCGCGGCCGGCACGCTCGCCGGGCTGTGGTGGACGCGCGCGGCGAGGATCCGTCCGACGATCGGCCCGTCATGGCCCTCGAGCTCCTGCACCGCCCGCACCGCTGCGCCGACTTTCCAGCCCGCGGTGCGATCGCCGATCAGTTCCGCCATCCGGTCCTGCACCGCGAACGCCTCGGCGCGCGAGGCCGGGCCCGCACCGCTCGCCGGCAGGGCGATCTTCCCGTCCTCGCGCCATGCCGCGGCGAGATCCGCCGCCAGGCGCTCGAGCCTCTCGTCCATCCCCGTCCTCCCCGATGGGCTCAGACCGCGGTCCGATGCCGCTCCTTGACGATCCGGATCACCTCGTCCGGATCGCGCGTCCACCAGTCGCGCGCCGAGAAGATCTCGACCTCGTGCAGCCCGGTGTAGCCCGCGGCCTCGACCAGGCGGCGGATCGCCCGGAGGTCGATCACGCCGTCGCCCATCATGCCGCGATCGAGGCGGAGATCCCGCGTATCCGAAAGCCAGTCGTTGATGTGAAAGGCACAGATCCGCCGCCCGGCGCGCGCGATCTGGCGCTCGAGCTCGGGATCCCACCACACCGCGTAGGTGTCGAGCGCGATGCCGACCGCGTCGCCGGCGCCGAGCGCGTCGCACCAGTCGTTGGCGAGGCCCACGGTGCTGAGCACCGAGCGGCTGGCACAGGTCATCGGGTGCAGCGGCTCGAGTCCGATCGGCACGCCGACCGCGCGGGCATGCGGCACCAGCGCCGCGATGCGCTCGAGCGCGCGCGCCCGGGCGCTGCCGAGGTCGCGGTCGCGGGCATCCACCCCACCGGCGACGAACACCAGGCAGCGGGCGCCGAGCGCCGCCGCCTCGTCGAGGGCGCGCCGCACGTCGTCGGCGCCGGCGGCCGCCTCGGCCGGGTCGGGCGAGGCGATCATCCCGGCAAAGCACAGGCCCGAGACCTGCAGCCCGCTGTCCCGGATGCGGCGCGCCACCTCGTCGAGCCGGAGCTCGTGCAGCCGCTCGCGCCAGATGCTGATGCCCGGCACGCCGTGGCGCACGAGCCCGTCGATCAGCTCGGGCAGGGACCACTGCTTCAGCACGGTCACGTGGTTGACGGACAAGAGGCTCGGCTCGGCCACTGGCAGGTCCCTCAGTAGGTGGCGCGCCCGCCGGACAGGTCGAACACCGCGCCGGTGGTGAAGCTGCACTCGGGGCTCGCCATCCAGGCGACCATGGCCGCGACCTCCTCGATGGCTCGGGAAGCGGCCCATCGGGATCAGCCCGCGGCAGTAGTCGATGTGCTCCTGCGTCATCTCCTTGAACAGGTCGGTCCGGGTCATCACCGGGCAGATGCTGTTGACCATGACGCCGCTGCCGACCAGCTCCTTGGCGATCGACTTGCAAAAGCCGATGACGCCCGCCTTGGAGGCCGAGTACGCGCAGATGTTGGGATTGCCCTCCTTGCCGGCGGCCGAGGCGACCATCACGATCCGCCCGTAGCCGCGCTCGCGCATGTGCGGAACCACCGTCCGGCAGCAGTAGAAGACGGCGGTCAGGTTGACCGCGAAGACCCGCTCCCAGGCGTCGGGCGGATAGTCCCAGTGCTTGACCACCGGGCCGTTGATGCCGGCGTTGTTGACCAGGATCTGGACGTCGCCGACCGCGGCTAGGGTGTCGGCGAAAGCCTGCTCGACGGCCTCGAGGCTGGTGAGGTCGACGGTGCAGCTATGGGCGGGCACGAAGTCCTGGCCGGCGGCGAGCGGCGACAGGTCGCGGTCCCAGATCACCACCCGGCAGCCGTCCGCGGCGAGCCGCCGGGCAATCCCGGCCCCGATCCCGCGGGCGCCGCCGGTGACGATCGCGGCCTGCCCCGCCATCGTCGTGCTCATTCGCCAAACCCGCTCCGAGGCGTCCTGCGCCGGCTTGTACTACGGATGCGGAATCCCGCATAGTCTGCGGCCTTGTGGGGAGGAACCGGCCGATGAGCGACTTCTACGTGGCGGTGGGCGACGCGCGCCTCGTTCTCCAAGACCGTGAGCGAGACCGACGTGTACCTGTTCGCCGGCATCACCGGCGACTTCTCGCCGAATCACGTCAACAAGGCCTACATGGAGCGCTCCAGCTTCGGCCGCCTGCAGGCCCATGGCGCCCTGCTCGTCGGCTTCATGTCGACGGCCTCCACGCTGGTGATCGCGAACAGCCGCGAAGGCGCGGACGAGACGCCGGTATCGCTCGGCTACGACCGGGTGCGCTTCCTCGCCCCGGTCTACTTCGGCGACACGGTGACGGTCGACTACACGATCGCGTCGATCGACGTCGAGCGGCGGCGCTCGAACGGCGACATCAGGGTCACCAATCAGGACGGCACGCTGGTCGCGGTCGCGACCCACATCCTCAAGTGGGTCGCCAACCGGTGAGCTTCGGCCGCCGGCGCCGTCCGCCCACGGAGACGTGGACATGATCATCGAGCGCCAGGAAGACGTCACCGAAGCGGTGCTTCGCGTGATGGCGCAGACCAGCGACCCGCGCCTTCGGGAGATCATGATCTCGCTGGTCGGGCATCTGCACGCTTTCGTGCGCGAGGTGCACCTGAGCGAGGCCGAGTTCCGCACCGCGGCCGCGATCCTCAGCGAGCTGGGTCAGCTCTCGACCGACAGCCACAACGAGATGGTGCTGATGGCGGGCTCGCTCGGCGTCTCGGCGCTGGTCTGCCTGCTCAACAACGGCGACGACGGCGCCACCGAGACCTCGCAGTCGCTGCTCGGTCCGTTCTGGCGGATGCACTCCCCGCGGGTCGAGAACGGCGGCACGATCGTCCGCTCCGAGACGCCGGGGCCGGCCATGTTCGTCGAGCTGCGGGTGCAGGATCGCGACGGGCGGCCGATCGTCGGTGCGGATGTCGACATCTGGCATTCCTCGCCGGTCGGCCTCTATGAGAACCAGGATCCCCAGCAGGCGGACATGAACCTGCGCGGCAAGTTCACGACCGATGCCGAAGGCCGCATCTGGTTCCGCTCGGTCAAGCCCGCGGGCTATCCGATTCCGACCGGCGGCGTGGTCGGCCGGCTGCTCGAAGCCCAGCAGCGCCACCCGTTCCGTCCGGCGCACATCCACGCGCTGGTCTTCAAGGAAGGCTTCAAGACGCTGACCTCCCAGGTTTATGCCGACGACGATCCACGGCTCGATTCGGATGCGCAGTTCGGTGTCACCCGGGCGCTGATCGGGAGGTTCGTCCGCCACGACGAGCCCCACCCGGTCGACCCGACGCTTGCGGCGCCCTGGTACAGGCTCGACGACACCTTGACCATGGAACCGGGGCAAGCGACGCTCCCCCGCCCGCCGATCAAATAGGCCGGGCGAGCGGGAGACGACCCATGGCTGAAGCGAAGCCCGTCCTGTTCCTCAACGGCCCCAACCTCAACATGCTGGGTACGCGGCAGCCCGAGATCTACGGCTACGCCACGCTCCAGGACGTGGAGAGGGCGGCCAAGGCGAAGGCCGCGGAGCTCGGCATGAGCATCGACTTCCGCCAATCCAACAGCGAATGCGAGCTGGTCGGCTGGGTGCACGAGGCGCGCGGCAACTTCGCCGGGATCATCATCAATCCGGCGGCCTTCACACACACCTCCATCGCCCTGATGGACGCGCTGCTGATCTTCGACGGCCCGATCATCGAGCTGCACGTGGGCAACAACTTCAGGCGCGAGGAATTTCGCCACAAGTCGTTCATCTCGCTGGCGGCCAAAGCGATTCTGGAAGGCTTTGGCCCGGATGGCTACGAGATCGCCGTCGTCGGAATGAGCAAGCTACTCCAAACCGCCTGATGGGCCGCAACCCGCGAGCAACGAGACCGCAAGGTCCGCAAGGGCGGCATTGCCGGCCCAGAGGGTATTGTCCAGAGCGGCCGCGCCCGAAATGCCATAGCTGGCGTGCACGGCATGGACGGTGCTGTCCTGGCCAGCGGCGCCGTGCCGGTTCAATATCAGGCGAGGCTCAGCTCCCGCGTGCCGGCGAAGGTGAGCGAGACCTCGGCAAGGGCGGCATCGGCAGGATCTTTAGTCCTGAGATGCGACCCCAGCCTGCGGCGATGATGACCACCGGCCGCTGAGCCGCGGGCGGCGGCTCCCCTCCGCCCGACCCTGGGAACGCCGCATCCATCTCCGGCCAGAGCAGTCCGAGCGGGTTGGCGCTCCAGCAGGCGACCATGGCGTCGTCCCAGGCGGCGCCGAACACGCCGAAGAACGGCACGTAGGCCTCGTCGAGCGCCTCGGCGCCGGTGAACTGATAGCCGACCAGCTGCCGGTGGCGGCCACGCCGGTGGTGTTGGTGCGCAGACGATCGACGTACTGCCCGGACCTCCTGCCCGTCCCAGACCGAGATCACCGCATCGTCGGTCGGGCTCGCAGGAAAATCGACCGCGACCCGACAGTGTGCGCTCTCCCGCGGATTGAGCGTCGGGGCCTGGTCGAAGACCTGCTCGGTGGTGATGCCGGTGAGCTGGGTTGCGGTGATCTTGCTGCCCCAGGCCATGGTCAGCTCCTCGTGCCCTTGAAGGTGATCGAGATGTCGGCGAGGCTCGCCTCCTGGCTCCCCGGCGCGAGCACGGTGAGGCGGTCGCCGGCGGCAAACGTGCTCTCGCTCGCGAGGGCGAAGGCCGCCGCGGTGGCGGCCGCGGCGAAGGTGATGGCGCCGATCGAGGCGCCGTTCTTTTGGATGTCCAGGTCGGCCTGAGCGGTCGGCGCGGTGCCGGCGTAGCGCTGCGCTGCCGGACCGGCGGGCAGCGTGAAGGCGCGGGAGGCGACGAGCTGGAGCATGGTCGCCCCAGCCTCGGGCTGGTCCGGGAAGTAGACGCCGATGTCGTAAGGAGGACCGCCGCCGCATGTCCCAGGCGACGATGGCGGCGCCGCTGGTGGGTGCCGTCCCGAAGGTCAGCGTTGCGCCGGCCACGCTGTAGTCGGTCTCGAGCAGGCCATCGACCCAGACCAGGACCGAGCCCTGCGGTGCGGGAGAGAGGGCGTAGGTGTCACCGCCATCGGAGGCGCCGTCGAACACCTTGGTCGAGGCGCTGCCGCCGCCGGGTGCGTGCAGGGCGAAGCTGCCGTCCGGCTCGCGTGTCAGCACGTAGCCGCATCGACGTCACCGAGATCGCCGAGACCGGCGTCGGCCAGAATCTCCGCTGCGGTGACGCCGACCCAGGCGCCGCCGTCGAAGCGCAGGAGGTCGCCTGCGGCGGGCCGGCGGACCGAGAGGCCACAGCGAGGGCGGGTGAACTCCAGCGCGATCGAGTTCAGCTTGACGCCGGGGCTGGGCAAGCACGTCGGCGACCCCACCGCGGGCGATGAGCGAGCTGGCCTCGCGCCGGTCACCGTCCGTGGCTCACGCGCGCTTCCATGGAGCGCACCGCGAGCAGAGCGCCGTGTCCGCTTTGCTGAATTGACCGGTTCTGATCGGCTACCCGGCGAACTGCCCGTCCGGCACGCCCGTGACTCCCGCATCGAGAGCGAAGATCCCGCCGGCCAGCGGCTGCTCTGCCAACTCGGCCTCGCTCAGGCCGTAGCGGACGGTCGTCACATAGAGGACATCGAGATCCGGCCCGCCGAAGATGCAACTCGTCACGCGCCGGCAGGGCAGCTCGACCACCCGGTCGATCCTGCCGTCGGGCGCCCAGCGAATGAGACAACCGCCGTCCCAGCGGGCGTTCCACAGAAACCCCTCGGCATCGATGGTCGAGCCGTCGGGATGGCCGTACTGCGTCGTGTCGGCCTTGGCGAAGATTCGGCGGTTGGCGACCCGGCCGGTCGCCGCATCGAACTCGTAGGCGTAGATCGCGTCCAAAGTATCGGCGAAATACATCGTGCTGTCGTCGGGGCTCCAGGCGAAGGTGTTGGCGACGCCGAGCCGCCGCTCGAACGTATGCACCGACCCGTCCGGGTCGATACGATGGAGGCCGCCGGTGTTCGCGGTGATCGGCAGCGCGCTCATGTCGGCGGCGAAGTTGTTCATCATCGTGCCATACCAGAAGCGGCCCTGACGGTCGCACCTGCCATCGTTGGAGCGGTTGTTCGGCTTGTCCTTCTCGGGAGCGACGAACCGGGTAGCGCGCCCCGTATCGGGATCGAAGAAATCGATGCCGGTCTGCGAGGCGATGATGAGACCGCCCGCTCGCCGCACGGCGATCGCGGTGACCATCTCGGGCATGCGCCAGCTGGCGTGCTCGCCGGTCCCGGGATGCCAGCGTTTCACCGTCTTGGACGGCACGTCGGTCCAGTAGAGAGCACGCTCGCCGGGATGCCAGCATGGCCCCTCGCCGAGCCCGTCTTTCGCCTCGAAGACGCACTCTATCTGTGGCATGGATCGCTCCGCGCGCTCTTGGTCCGGCCCGCCGGCGGCTGGACAAACCATACCCGCTCCCCGATCATCGTGCATCAGGAGTAGCGATGAACGACATGAACGAGAAGTCGGTCCTCGGCGCTGCCGCGATGCCAGCGACGGGCATGCACGCGCTCGTCCGCCTGCGCGGGGTCTCCAAGCGCTATGGCGCCCTGCTCGCGGTGAAGCCGCTCGACCTCGAGATCCGCCGCGGCGACTTTCTGGCCATCCTCGGCCCCTCCGGCTGTGGCAAGACCACGCTCCTGCGCATCATCGGCGGCTTCGTCGCGCCGACCACCGGCAACGTCGAGATCGATGGCGAGGATGTCACCGGCTGGGGGCCGGAGAAGCGCCCGACCAACACCGTATTTCAAGGCTATGGCCTGTTTCCGCATATGACTGTGCGCCAGAACATCGCCTACGGACTGCGAACGGCCCGCCGCCCGCGGCTCGGAGATCCGGCAGCGAGTTGACGAGGCCATCACACTCGTCAGGCTCGAGGAGTTCGTCGACCGATCGACCGACCAGCTGTCGGGCGGTCAGCAGCAGCGCGTCGCCCTGGCACGCGCGCTGGTCATGCAGCCGCGCGTGCTGCTGCTGGACGAGCCCCTGGCGGCGCTCGACCTCAAGCTGCGCCAGGCCATGCAGGAGGAGCTGCGGCGAATCCACCAGCAGATCGGCGGCACCTTCGTGTTCGTCACTCATGACCAGGGCGAGGCGTTGGGCCTCGCCAATCGCATCGCGGTCATGGACCAGGGCGAGATGATCCAGGAGGGCGGGCCCGAGGACATCTATGCGGCGCCCAAAACCCGCTTCGTCTCAACTTTCATTGGCGAGGCCAATGTGTTCGAAGGGCACCGCCAAGCAGAATGGATAACGTTGGCCGCCGGCGCGCGCATCGCCTCCGCCGGCGCGGAAGGACCGATCACCATTGTCGTTCGGCCGGAGGCAGTGCGGATCTCGCCGACCAACCTGACCGCCGACGTCGTGCTCGATGGTCTCCTCATCGACGTGATCTATCTCGGCGTGTTCGTGAAATACATCGTCGCCTTGCCGACCGGCCAGCGGATCACCGTGCACAATCCAGACTCCGCCTTGCGCCGGTCGCTGTCGCCCAACGCGCCGGTGAAGATCGGCTGGACATTGGTCGATCAACGCGTGATCGAAGGCTAGTCTGGACGGCATCAGGCTGCTCCCGGTAACCCTGCGGTCGACAACTCGCACCCGGCGAGGGCGGCACCGATCACGCCAGCATTCTTTCCGAGCCCCGCCGCCACGATCGGCAGGCTACGGCAGGCATCGGCCCAGATGTGGGCACGCGTCGACGCGATCAACCGCTCCCGATAGGGGCCGGCGGCAAGGCCGAGGCCGCCACCCAGCACGACCGCCTCGGGATCGAGCATGTTGACGATGAGGGCGATCAAGGACCCCAGCTGGTCCGCCGCAGAATTCAGGATGGCGATGGCGATGGCGTCTCCGGCCTTCGCGGCCACCAGGACCTCGGCGCCCGCGGTGATGCGTCCTGTCCGCCGGGCGAAGGCATCGGCGATCGCCGGACCCGACGCGATGTCCTCGACCACCGGCGCATTGAGGTGGCCGCAGGCGGTACAGGGCACGTGGAGAGCGCTCGAAGCGAAATGAATGGCGAAACCGTTGGCGCCGGTATGCGGGCGGCCGTCGATCACCAGGCAATAGCTCACGCCGGTGCCGATGCTGACGTAGGCGAAGGTCCGCCGCCCCTTGCCGGCACCGAAGCGGGCTTCCGCCCGCGCGGCCGCGCGAACGTCGGACTCGATCGTCGTCGGCGCCAGCCTGGACAGGCGCTCGCGCACGGGCAGATCGGTCCAGTCGAAATTGTAGGCGCTGCGGATGCAGCCCTCGTTGTCCACCAGTTGCGGCACGCCAAGACCGATGCGGACGATCCGGCGCCGGGCGGTCGCGATCAGCCGCCTGGCCAGGTCCACGGTATCCGCCAGCACGACAGCGCCGCCGCTCGCCGCCCTGGTCGTGATCGTGTCGCTCAGAATGATCGCGCCGCTGGCGGGCTCGACGATTCCGGCGGCGATCTTGGTGCCGCCGACATCGATGCCGAGGACAGCTGCTGCCGCCGAGCTCATCCGCGGCCGCCATTCATCCGCGATACCGCGTCAGCCAGAGGGCGATGAGCGTGGTGCCGATGGTCATGACCAGGATGAGCGTCCCGACCGCATTGGCGGCGGGCGTGAGCGCGGTGCGGATCATGGAGAAGACGAACGTCGGCAGAGTCATGCCCTTGCCGATGGTGAAGAAGGTGATGATGAAATCGTCGAGGGAAAGCGCCATGGCGATGAGCGCGGCGCCGACCACCGTCGGCCGGATGATCGGCAAAGTGATCGTGAAGAAGGTCCGCAGCGGCGAGGCGCCGAGATCGCGCGCGCTCTCGACCACAAGAAAGTCGAAATTGCGCAGCCGGGCGTAGACGACGAGCACGACGAATGGCAGAGCGAACAGCAAATGACTCATGATGACCGTTTGCGGGCCCATGGGAATAGCGGCGCGCGAGTAGAAGCTGAGCAGCGCCACGCCCAGGACCAGCGGCGGCAACATGAGCGGCAGGCAGAGCAGCGCGGCGACGAGTTGTGCGCGCCGCGGATCGAGCCGTGCCAGCCCCAGGGCGGCCATGGTGCCGACGATGGCGGAGACGATCCCGACCGTGCCGCTGATGATCAGGCTGTTCCAAAACGCCGGCGCGAAGTTGGGATTGGCCAGCATGGCGTGCCACCAGCGCAGCGACAGCGCTTCGATCGGGAATGCGGATTGGGGTCGACTGGTGAAGGCGAACAGCACGACCAGAGCCAGCGGCGACAAGAGGAACACCACGAACACCGTGCCGATACCCCGCCAGACCAGGTTGGACAGGCTGGTCATCGCGGCCGCCACTGCATCAAGAGAAAGATCGAAAGCAGGATGACGGCGAAGGACGACCCGAGGGTGATGAATGACATGGCCGCCCCCATCGGCCAGTTGCCGAGACCGCCGAATTGCGGCGCGATCTGGACGCCGATCATGTTGACCGTGCCGCCGACGAGCTGCGGGGTCAGGTAGTCGCCGGCCGCGAGCAGGAAGCAAAGGGCAAATCCGCCGATGATGCCGGTCTGCGACCGCGGCAGGACGATATCGGAAAAGCGGCGCCAGCCGCCGGCGCCGAGGTCGCGCGCCGCCTCCATCTCGATGTCGGTGATGCCGCGCATCGAGCCATAGATCGGCAGGATGGCGAGCGGCAGCAGGAAATTGACCAGCGTCACGACGACCGCCCCGACATTGTAGAACAGCCAGGGCAAGGGCGCCTCGATGATGCCGAGCGCGAGCAGCGCCGTATTCAGCACACCGGTGATGCCGAGGATCGTCATCCAGGAATAGATCTTCATCAAATAACCGCCAAAGAGCGTGATCAGCGCGACGAACAGGAGGGTCGGTCCCCACAGGCCCGCCTTGAAGCGGATCAGGTAGGCGTAGACGAAGCCGAGCGCGGTGGTCAGCACCGCAACGAAAAGCGCCAGCCCCAGGGTGAACAGCAGGGTGTGCAGGTGCAGGTCGAACACCTGCAGGTAGTTGGCGAACGTGAAGTCGGGCTTGAGCCTGAAGAGCACGACCCGCCAGAAGCTGATGACGAAGAAGTAGCTCAGCGGCAGGACAAACAACGTGCCGAAGATGACCCCGGCAGGCGCCAGCAACAGATAGGTGAGGCGGCGATCGCGCATGCTAGCGGGCAATTATATCCTTGAGCGACATCAGACCCTTGAAGGCCGTATAGCCGGCATCGACGGGAAAGACGCCGCCGGTGACGCGCCTGGCTTTGTCGGAGGCCAGGAAAGTGGCGAACTCGGCGACATCCTCGGGCTGCAGGATGCCCATGAGGTGCAGTTCCTCGATCTTCCTGCGCTCGGCGGGATCGCTCATGAAGGGCGCCTGATGCGGGGTCTCGACGAAGCCGGGGCAGATCGCGTTCACCCGCACGCCCTCTGGCGAAACGCCGGCGGCCAGCGACCGCGTCATGGCGACGACGCCGCCCTTGGCCGCCGTGTAGCCGTCGATGCCGGCCTGGCCGATCAGGGCATCGGTGGTCGCGGTCAGGATGATCGATCCGGACTTCTGCCGCAGCATCTGCTGGCCGACGTACTTACAGCAATAAAAGGTGCCGTTGAGAACCAGGTCGACGATCTCGTGCCACGTCTCTTCGGCCAGTTCGGTGGCGCGGCCGTCGCCGCGATTTACGAGCGGGACGTTCATCGCGTTGTGGAACAGCACGTCGATGCGCCCGAAGCGGGCAACGGTGTCGGCGGCCATGCGCTGGACCTGCAGCGTGTCACGCACATCGACCGCCTGGAATTGGGCGCCGTCGCCGATCTCCCGCGCGACCCGCTCGCCGCCCTCCTGATCGATATCGGCAATGACGACCGTGGCGCCTGCTGCTGCGAACGCATGGGCACCAGCGCGGCCGATGCCCGACGCCGCGCCCGTAACGATGGCGATCTTGCCCGTGAGGAGAGCCATCGTGGACTGCGGGGCGGGCTCTAGGCCCGCCCCCATGACCGGCTCATGCTGCCTTGAACTTCTGGTAGGCCGCCTGCCAGTCGATATAGCTCGCGTGCTTGCCGTCAGGCTCGAGCGGCGGCATCGGGAAGAACTTCGCCTTTTGCTGGAACTCGGCGAGGTTGTCGTAGGGATAGAGCGACCGGGTCGCCGGCTTCAGCTTGTCGATGGCTGCCCTGACGACGATCGCCTGGAAAGTCTTCTCGGCGAAAACCACCTGCCCTTCGACGTCGAGCGCCTGATTTGCGCATTTGTGAGCGGCCTCGATGTTCGGGGCGCCTTTGGCGATGCAGTAGCTGTCGAGCCAGGCGAAGGTGCCTTCCTTCGGATAGGTGAACTCGATCTTCTTGCCGGCGTCGGCCGCAAATTTCTTGAGGAACTCGCCGCCGCTGAAGGTAATGACGACTTCACTGCGCGCCAGCGCATTGGCCAGCTCACCCCAGCTCACGGCCACTTGCCGGACCGCATCCTTCTTCAGCCTGATCAGAAATTCGGTGGCCTGATCGAGCTGGTCCGGGGTCAGCATGGTCGGCACTTCGGCGTCGGTGGCGAGAATCGCCGCCAACATCTGGTTGCCGATCGGATCGTCCATCATGCCGACCTTGCCTTTGTACTCAGGCTTGAAGATGTCCATCCACGATTTGGGCGCCGTCGGGATCACCGCCGGGTCGTAAGCCATCGGCCCGGAACCCCAGGTGAAGGGCACCGAATATCGGGTGCCGTTCACGATCACATTGGAGTCGTTACGAAATACGTCCGGCACATTGGCCAGATTGGGCACCAGCGATTCGTCGATCGGCTCGAGCAGATCGGCGGCCACCATGAAGGGGATGTAGCCCATATAGGGGGTAACGATGTCGACCTGGCCGGCACCACCGGCGGACAGACGGCTGATGATCTCGTCATTGTTGCCGATCGGCGTGAAGCTGACCTCGATGTCCTCGCGCTGCAGGAAATCGCCGACGCGCAGGCCCGCGTCGTAGTCCTGCCAGCCGAACATCGAAACGACGGTGGCGGCCGCGGCGGACCTGCTCGCCGAGCCGACAGCGACACTCGCGCCCAACGCCGCAGCGCCGGTCATCAGATCGCGGCGCGATATCGACATCGCTGTCCGCACGCGCATGAGTCCTGGACGATCCATCGGAAGCCTCCCGCTCTCGTCGTTTGCTATGACTTACCAGGGCTCAGAGTAGACAGCAGGCCAATGTGGGCGTCAACACGCGGGCTTGCGGGCTGACAGCAAGCACGCGTCGCGATCTGGCCGATCCGCGACGCTCCACGCTGCAACTCGCGGCCCTGGCCGCCACACCGCCGCGCGTCCCGCTGCCCGAGCCACAACGTTACTGAGCAAGACGTCGAAACGATCGTCTTAATCATGCCCAGGGACGATCAGACCCGGTCTCGTCAGCCAATCGACCGCTATGTCACTTCAAATTCTGCGGCGAGTTCTTGGCAACACCAGGCATCTCGAATATCCGGAATGGTTCTTGGCCGTGCGCACAGAAACGGGTACGAAGCCATCGAGCGCATGGTGGAGAACCGTGACACCCGACGACTGCCGGTGCGAGGCACCCGCAGCTGGCTCGAAACGCGCAGATCGAGGCGTTGTCGCTGTGGCAGGGGTCGTGACGATCTATCCTGATGCCGACCAGCTCGGTGACCGGCTGGCCCAGGAAATCCTTGCCGGCATCGAGCGGGCGCGCTCGGCAGGCCGGCGCTTCCTGCTGGGGTGTCCCGGCGGACGCAGCCTCCTGAGCACGTACCATGGCCTCGCCCGACGGGCCGCCGATACCGGGGCCGACCTGGCCCACCTCGTGATCGTCATGATGGACGAGTACGTGGTACCGAGCGGGGGCGGTTTCAGCTATTGCCCGGCGGACCTGCATTACAGCTGTCGGCGGTTCGCAGAGCACGAGATCCGCGGGCGCTTAAATCGCGCGATCCGGTTTGGGGCACGCATCCCCCCTCACAACGTTTGGTTGGCCGACCCGGCCGATCCGGGGGCCTTCGACGCGCGTCTGGCCGCGGCCGGCGGGGTTGATCTTTTCCTGCTGGCGAGCGGTGCTTCAGATGGTCACGTCGGCTTCAACCCGCCAGGAACGGCGATCGACAGCGGGTCGCGGATCGTCCGACTGGCGGAGACCACCCGCCGCGACAATCTCGCGACATTCCCGGCGTTCGAGGGGCTCGCGGCGGTCCCGACGCACGGCGTCTCGGTCGGGCTCGGCACGATCGCCCGGCTTTCGTCGGCGGTGATCATGGTGCTGAATGGCAGCCACAAGCAGGCCGCGGCGCTTCGACTGCTGAGCGAAGCGGCCTTCACCCCCGACTGGCCCGCGACCATCGTCCACGCCTGCCGCAACGCGCGCATCGCCCTGGACAAGTCGGCAGCCCAAGCCTGCCGCCAGCGCGACCTGGTCTGACTGGGGTGAGTACTGCGACCACAAATGTGGACCCGGCCATGAGTGTAATCGGGCCAGAGGCAGCGCGGGCCAGTGACAGCGTAGGGCCGAAAAGTCTCAAATTGTTCGGTTTGACGTATTGCCATCGATGCCCTTCCTCAGCGCATTCTCGGTCGGGATAGCGAGAAAGCGCCCGCGTTTGCTCCGGAACACAGCACCCTCGTCAAACGCGCGGATGATCTGCGGCGCCTTGGTGTAGACCAGGCTCGCGGCGTCCAGCTTCCGCTTCGGGTAATGCTTGTCGCGCCAGCTGTTCGCGAGCCGCTGCCCGAGCCCGGCGCTCGAGACCTGGCGGCGGAGTTCCGTCTTCAGGCTCTGCCCGCCCTCCTTGGTGCCGATCGCGACCGCGCGCTCGAGGTCGCGCAACTCCGTCTGCATATCGGCCTGGCGCGAGCGGGCGATGGTCGCCATGAGCTTCACGTATGGATCTCCGCGAGCCAGCTTGAAGACCACGACCTACTCTCGGTCGTGGTCGATAACCGCCGCTGCTTTCGGTGCCCACGTCCGCTTGTGAACCCAAAGCCAACTCTCATCGGACCCACGCGCCTTTTGACTGAGCTGACCTGTTCGCCCCGGAATACGCGCGGCCGTTTGCGGTGCAGCGGGAGTTCGGCCCGTTGCCGGGGGCGCCGGTCGGGTCACGGCGGTGTCTGGACCATGGCTATGGCGGACAAGCTGGTGTACCACCGCCATCCACACCTTCCAGGCCGGCGGGTGGCCGGGCTCTCAGATGGTGCATGAGGCAATCAAGAAGCGTTCAGCTCGGAGCCTGGCGGACCGGCGCATCGGCGATTGCGCCGCCGTTCCCCACAAGTCCAGTGGTCGACACAAAGGATGGAAACCGTCAATGAGAGCCTTCTCAAAACGTCTTCTGGCGGGCTTGATACCCCTCGCGCTGGCCTCAACCGTGACGGGCGTCTCGCCCGCCTCGGCGCAGGAGAAAAAGCCCAACATCATCGTCATCATGGCCGACGACGTCGGCTGGTCCAACATCGGCGTCTACAACCAGGGCATCATGGCCGGCAGGACGCCTAACCTGGACAAGCTGGCGACCGACGGCATGCGGTTCACGGACTACTATGCCGAAGCAAGCTGCACGGCCGGGCGCGCCAACTTCATCACCGGCGAGCTGCCGGTCCGCACCGGACTGACGACGGTCGGCCAGGCGGGCTCGCCGATCGGGATCCCCGACGAGGCGATCACGATCGCGACGGCGCTCAAATCGGTCGGCTATGCCACCGGCCAGTTCGGCAAGAACCACCTGGGCGACCTGAACCAGTTCCTGCCGACCGTTCACGGGTTCGACGAGTTCTTCGGCTACCTCTATCACCTGGATGCGATGGAAGATCCCTCGCACCGGAACTACCCGACCGCATTGAAGGACACGGTCGGGCCCCGCAACATGGTCCATAGCTGGGCCACCGATACCGATGATCCGACCGTCCAGCCACGTTGGGGCAAGATCGGCAAGCAGAGGATCGAGGACGCCGGTCCGCTCTATCCGGAGCGGATGAAGACGGTCGATGACGAGATCCTCGCCGACGCGCTCAAGTTCACGGACAAGGCGAAGAGCGACGGCAAGCCATTCTTCGTCTGGCTCAACCCGACCCGGATGCACGTGATCACCCACCTCTCCGACCAATACGAAGCCCTGCGCACGCCCGAGAACGGTTGGAGCATCCAGGAGGCCGGAATGGCGCAGCTCGACGACATCGTCGGGTCGGTGATGTCGTATCTGAAGGACAATGGCCTGGAGCAGAACACGATCGTGGTGTTCACGACCGACAATGGTGCCGAGAACTTCACCTGGCCCGACGGCGGCCAGACGCCCTTCGCCGGCGGCAAGGGTACGGCGCTGGAGGGCGGGTTCCGCGTGCCCGCGATCATCCGCTGGACCGGCAAGGTACCGGCCGGCAGGATCGAGAACGGGATCTTCTCCGGGCTCGACTGGTTCCCGACATTGCTCGCGGCCGCTGGCGACCCCGCCATCACCGAGGAGCTGCTCAAGGGCAAGCAGATCGGCGACCGGACCTACAAGGTGCACCTCGACGGCTACGACCAGACGGACGTGATCACCGGCCGCGGGCCGTCGAAGCGGCACGAGATCTTCTACCTGACCGAGAGCACGCTGAGCGCGGTCCGGATCGACGACTACAAGTATCGCTTCACCAACCAGCCGAATGGCTGGCTCGGCGCCACCGACAAGGTCGATTGGCCGATCCTGGTCAATCTGCGCCTCGACCCCTACGAGCGGACCGGCATGCCGGACGGCAAGGGCGGTTCTCTGGCCTACTACAACTGGTTCGCGTTCGAGTTCTGGCGGTTCGTGTTCGTCCAGCAGGAGGTCGCCAAGGCCGCCCAGACCTTCATCGACTTCCCGCCCATGCAGAAGGGCGCGAGCTTCAACATGGCGGCGGTCAAGGCGCAGATCGAGGCGGTTATCGCCGCAAATCGTCACAGTGAGTGAGGGTGGCGTTTCAGGCGGGCGTCCCAATCGCGGGCCGCCCGCTGACGAACCGATGGAGGGCGCCGGTGGAGTCGTCGGACACCTCTTCGAGGACGCGGCCGCGGCTCACACCCTCCTGATCTCGCGCTACCGCGCCTACGGCGAGGCCGACCCGCCGGATTCTCTCGGCCGCGCAGATAGGCGCGCTTCTGCGCCTCGCTCAGGCGCTCCAGCTTGGACCACCGGCACCTCGTCGAGCCCGAGCCTGCGGGCCGGCGAGGATGCCGCGCTGCTCGTCCACCAGCGCCGGGTTCGTCCAACCAAACTCGACCATCGAGGCCGCGATCTGGTCGACTTGTGCGTCGCTGTGCGTGCGCGGGTTGCGCTCATAGGGCCGCAGCCGGTCGATCGGCCAGAGCTCGATGCGGTCGGCGAGCGCCCCGTGATGCGTCGGTCACGTGCGAACCTCGCTCATGCGAACCTGTGGGGAGTCAGACGGGAGGTACCGCCCGGGACAGCGCCATGCGTCGCCTGTGGCCAATGCGTCACATTGTGATCGAAAACCGATACGCGGCAGGAAACCGTCGTACCGCCGAACCGTTAGCGAGGCGTCATGGCGAAAACAACATCCCTCGCGGTCCTGGCCGCGGTCATGATCGTCAACTTCCTCCTGTGGTGGGCGATCCTGACCTCGGCTGCATGGATGGGCGCCACCGCCACGTCCGTCGTGGTCGCGGCCGTCCGCCAGGGCCCCGCAGCGTTGCACTGACGCGTGCCCCGGCCAGTCGTCGGGCCCGCCTCCGGGCGCCCGGGCCTGTGACCGCGCCCCGCGATCGGCCTCCAAGCCTCCTCCGATAGCGCTGTCGGAGCCGCGTCAGGTGCGGGGCGGTGCGAACCTCGAGTGCGACTGGGTGCGTCGCCCGGTTCGCACCCGTCGCAGTCCGAAAGTCCAGCAATTCCGTGGCTCTCGGCCGTCACAGTGCGAACCAGAGTGCGACGGGTGCGACGGTTAGGTTCGCACCCCAACGCTGGGCTTCGACGCTCGCCACAGTCGACCACCAGGAGGAACGGCCCTCGCCCTGGACGTCGATCACCTCGGGCTCGAGCTTGGCGAGACGTTGCGCCGCATAGGCAGAGGATGGTTGAGCGTCTCGAGGTGGCGCTCACGCGCGAGCACTCTGCCGATGTCGGAGGCGTCGCGGGCACCGGCGAGGCGATATCCGGGAATTTTGCGGAGAAACCTCCAAAACTTTTCGCTTGCGCACGCAGACGACGGACAAGGCCCGTCGATCCTCATCGAGGGCATAGAAAACCCGCCAGCGGCTTGCGCCCTACATGCCGACGTAGTTCGGGCCGTCGCCGCCCTGGGGGACCACCCAGTCGATGTTCTGGGCCGGGTCCTTGATGTCGCAGGTCTTGCAGTGGACGCAGTTCTGCGCGTTGATCTGGAGGCGCGGCGCGCCGCCCTCGCCGTCGCGCACGATCTCGTAGACCCCGGCCGGGCAGTAGCGCTGCTCGGGCGCATCGTATTCGGCGAGGTTCAGCTCGATCGGGACCCGCGGGTCCTTGAGCTGCAGATGGCAGGGCTGGTTCTCGCCGTGGTTGGTGTTCGAGATGTAGACCGACGACAGCCGGTCGAAGGTGAGCTTGCCGTCGGGCTTCGGATAGTCGATCGGCGCAAAGTTCCGGGCCGGCTTGAGCTGGCTGTGGTCGGGATGGTGATGGAACGTCCAGGGCGCCTTGCCGCGCAAAAGGTAGGCGTCGAGCGCGGCGTAGGCGAGGCCCGGCAGCAGGCCGTAGCGGAAGCCCGGGCGGACGTTGCGGGCCTGATGCAGCTCGTCCTGCACCCAGGACGCCCTGAGCGCCGCCGGATAGGCCTCGAGCGAACCGCCGCCGGTACCGAGCGCCTCGAACGCCGCCTCGGCGGCCAGCATGCCGGACTTCATCGCGGTGTGGTTGCCCTTGATCTTGGGCACGTTGAGGAAGCCGGCGCTGCAGCCGATCAAGGCCCCGCCCGGGAACACCAGCTGCGGGATCGACTGCAGCCCGCCCTCGTTGAGCGCGCGGGCGCCGTAGCAGATCCGCCGGCCGCCCTCGAACGTGCCGCGGATCGAGGGATGGGTCTTGAAGCGCTGGAACTCCTCGAACGGCGCGAGATAGGGGTTCTGGTAGTCGAGGCCGACCACGAAGCCCACGGCCACCTGGTTGTCGGCCATGTGATAGAGGAACGAGCCGCCATAGGTCCGCCGGTCGAGCGGCCAGCCGATCGTGTGCACGACCAGGCCCGGCCGGTGCTGGCCGGGATCGACCTCCCAGAGCTCCTTGAGGCCGATCGCATAGGTCTGCGGGTCACAACCCTCGCGCAGGCCGAAGCGGGTCTCGAGCTGCTTGGTCAGCGAGCCGCGACAGCCCTCGGCGAACAGCGTGTATCTGGCGTGCAGCTCGATGCCGGGCTCGAAGTTGGCCTTGGGCTGGCCGTCGCGATCGAGGCCCATCGCGCCGGTCGCGACGCCCTTGACGCTGCCATCCTCGTGGTAGAGCACCTCGGCGGCGGCAAACCCCGCAAAAATCTCGGCGCCCGCCTGCTCGGCCTGCTCGCCCAGCCACGTCACGACCTTGCCCATGCTGACGATGAAATTGCCGCGGTTGTGCATGGTCGGCGGGGTCGGCAGCGTGAAGGCCCGGGCTCTGGTCAGGAACTGGAAGCGGTCGGCGGTCACAGGGGTATCGAGCGGCGCCCCCTTGGCCCGCCAGTCCGGGATCAGCTCGGACAGCGCGCGCGGCTCGAGCACGGCGCCGGACAGCGTGTGGGCGCCGAGCTCGGATGCCTTCTCGAGCACGCAGACGGAGATCTCGCGGTCGCGCTCGACGCTCAGCTGGCGGAGCCGGATGGCGGCCGCGAGGCCGGCCGGCCCGGCGCCGACGATCACGACGTCGAACTGCATGCTCTCGCGTTCCATGTCGCCTCGGCTCGCTCCCAGGATTGACCGAGCGATCAACGCCACCTTTGACCGGGGCGCGATCGCCTGAGAAGATGTGCGTCACCTTGGGGCGAATGTCACCCTCGGAACGCGCGATCGGGGCCCAAGCGACGCCATGACCTCCGCCGCCGATCTGCTGGCCTGGCTCGACTGGTACCGCGCGATGGGGGCCGCGGACTGGCTGGGCGAGCTGCCCGTCGATCGCTCCGCGGCCGCCGCGCCGGCGCCAGTGGCCGACCGACGCCCCGAGATATGGACGCCCGCCCCGCCGGCATCAACGCCAGCGCCCCCGCCGGCGGCGCGGGTCCGTCCGGCGCCGCCGCCGCGGCTGCTGCCGTCGGCCGGCAGCGTCGCCGCGAGCGCCCGCGAGACGGCCGCCGCCTGCGCGACCGTCGCCGAGCTCGAGGCCGCGCTCCGGACCTTCGACGGCTGTGCGCTCAAGGAGACAGCGCTCCATCTCTGCTTCGCCGACGGCAACCCCGCGGCCCGGCTGATGCTGATCGGGGAGGCGCCGGGGGCCGAGGAGGACCGCCAGGGCAAGCCGTTCGTCGGTCCGAGCGGCCAGCTGCTCGACAAGATGCTGGCGACCATCGGCCTCGACCGCTCGCGCGTCTACA
The DNA here is from genome assembly GCA_963757395.1 of uncultured Alphaproteobacteria bacterium. Lineage (GTDB taxonomy): Bacteria > Pseudomonadota > Alphaproteobacteria > Geminicoccales > Geminicoccaceae > DATAOG01. Next base: position 103,795 of record CAVWRK010000004.1, on the reverse strand, counting down.
TCACCAACTCGATCTACTGGCGGCCGCCCGGCAACCGCACGCCGACCGCGGCCGAGATCGCCGCCTGCCAGCCGTTCCTGGAGCGGCAGATCGAGCTGATCCGGCCCAAGCTGATCGTATTCGTCGGCGGCATCGCCGCGCGCGGCCTGCTCGGGGTCAAGGAGGGCGTGACCAAGCTGCGCGGCCGCCGCCTGGTCTATCCGCTGGCCGACGGCAGCACGGTGCCGGTGATGGTCATGTTCCATCCGGCCTATCTGTTGCGCCAGCCCGGGCACAAGCGTCTCGCCTGGCGGGACTTGCTAGCGATTCGGCGATTACTGGAAGCAACTTAACCACGACCGTTAATCCTAAGAATTGGTAAATACCACTTAACTACAGTTTTAGCAAAAATCCCAATATCGTTTCCCGCATGCTTGGGGAACGCTGCAAGAAGACGCTTCTGAGCCGGTTGCTGGTGGCGACCCTCTGCGCCAGCTTCCTGGCCTGCTCATCGCCGGCGACGGCGGCCACCGAAAACCTCGATCTGGCGCGGCGATCCGCGGACGACCGGCCAGCGCAACCCGGCCAGGTCCTGCGCCCGCTCGATGCCCGGGACGCCGGCCTCTACCGGCGAATCTTCGACCTCCAGACGCGCGGCGATTTCGCCGCCGCCGACCGGCTGATCGCCCAGCTCGGCAACCGGCTCCTGCTCGGCCACGTGCTCTGGCAGCGCTACATGCACCCGAGCTATCGCTCGAGCTACGTCGAGCTCGACGCCTGGCTCGAGCACTACGCCGATCACCCGGGCGCGGACCGGATCTACAGCCTGGCGCAGCGTCGGCGCCCGGCCGGCGCGCCACCGCCGCCGCGGCCGGTGCGCGGCTATCTCGGCGGCAGCGGTCAGGACGGCTCGGAGATGGTCCGGGTCGACTACCAGACCGAGATCGATCGCTCGCCGGCCGAGGACGCCCTGGTGTGCGCCTGGCGCAAGGGGATCGAGCAGCTGGTCGGCGCCGGCCGGCCGGAAGCGGCCGAGGCCCTGCTGCAGCGCCCCGAGATCGTGGTCCTGATCGACCCGGTCGAGGCCGATCTCGCCCGCTGGACGGTCGCGCGCGGCTATTTCAGCGCCGGCGACTACGGTCGCGCCCTGGCGCTCGCCGGCCGGGCCGCCACCCGCTCGGGCGATGCCGTCCCGGAGATGCATTGGATCGCCGGGCTGAGCGCCTGGCGCCTGGGCAAGGTCCAGGTCGCGGCCTGGCACTTCTCGGCCCTGGCCGACGCCCCCGCGATTCTGCCCGCCGAGCGCTCGCGGGCGGCCTTTTGGGCGGCGCGCGCCGATCTGGTCGACTTCCGGCCGCAGCTGGTGCAGCACTATCTCGCCGTCGCCGCCGAGGGCCACGATTTCTACGCGCTGCTGGCGCGCACCGTGCTCGGCCGGCCGATCGCCTACGACTGGCATCAGATCAGCCTCACCGACGGCCTGCCCCAGATCCTGCTGCGCTTCCCCGGCGCGCGCCGCGCGCTCGCGCTCGACCAGATCGGCGAGTTCGAGCGCGCTGAGCAGGAGATCCGCAAGCTCGCGGCGCGCGCCTCGCCCGAGGTCATGGTCGGCCTGATCGGGCTCGCCGAATTGCTCGACCTGCCGGCGGCGCAGATGCGCCTCGCCCAGAGCCTCGAGAGCAGCGAGGGCGGCTATCACTTCGGCGCCCTCTACCCGGTGCCGAGCTGGCAGCCGGTCAACGGCTACACCGTCGACCGGGCGCTGGTCTACTCGATCATGCGCGCCGAATTGGCCTTCGACCCGACCGCCGAGAGCCAGGCCGGCGCCCAGGGCCTGATGCAGGTCATGCCCGAGACCGCCCGCGACATCGCCGCGCGCGGCGCCTTCGAGCCGCCGCAACAGGACGACCTGTTCGAGCCCGCGACCTCGATCCAATTCGGCCAAGCCTATCTCGAGCACCTCTTGCAGCGCTCGCCGATCGGCGGCAATCTGATCTATGTGGCGGCGGCCTACAACGCCGGGCCGGGCCGGATCGCGCGCTGGCGGGACCAGCTCGGCATCGAGGACGATCCGCTGCTGTTCCTGGAGTCGATCCCGATGCGCGAGCCCCGGGTGTACGTCAAGAAGGTGCTGGCCAACTTGTGGACCTACCGGGCCCGCCTCGGCCAGCCGCAGCCCTCGCTCCTGGCGCTCGCGCGCAATCAGTGGCCGAGCTACCGGGCGCTCGACACCGACCTCCAGCTCCATGCCTCGAATTGAGGCATGCCGGGACCTGACGCATGCCGGGAATTGACCCCGCCCGGCCGTTCCGGCCGCTCAAGATCGCCGTGCTCACGGTCTCCGACAGCCGCACGCCGGCCGACGACCGCTCGGGCGATCTGCTGGTCGAGCGCTTGACCGGCGCCGGCCACCGGCTCGCGGCCCGGGCGCTGGTGGTCGACGATGGCGACCGGATCGCGGCTCAGCTCAAAGCCTGGATCGACGATCCGGCGGTCGAGGTCGTGATCAGCACCGGCGGCACCGGGGTCACGGGCCGCGACGTCACCCCGGAGGCGCTGGAACGGGTCGCCGAGAAGCTGATCCCGGGCTTCGGCGAGCTGTTCCGGATGATCAGCTGGCAGAAGATCGGCTCATCGGCGCTGCAGTCGCGCGCCACCGCAGGCGTCGCCAAGGGCACCTATCTGTTCGCGCTGCCGGGCTCGCCCGGCGCGTGTAAGGACGGCTGGGACGAGATCTTGAGCACCCAGCTCGACATCCGCCACCGGCCCTGCAACTTCGCCGAGCTGCTACCCCGCCTGCGCGAGCACGAGACCGGCTGAGGCCGGCGGCGCCACCGCCCGGTCGAGCATCGCCTGGGCGGCCTCCAGCGCGGCCCGGATGCCGCCGCCGGCGGCGCCGCCGGCGGTCGCGAGCCAGCTCAGCCGGGCGCGACCGGCGGTGGCCCGCGTAAGCCGGATCACCGACAACGCGGTGTAGGTCGCGAACAGGCAGATCAGCGCGGCCAGCACGACCAGTCGCAGATCGTGCTGCTGGGTCAGGCAAAGATAGACACGCACCGGCGATCGTCCCTCCCGGCGGCCGATGCCGACCACTTTCCGCCGATCGGGTTAACAGTGCCTTGTTGCGGCTCGACGGTTGTCCTCGATCGCCGTGGCCGCGCGCAGGCAGGCGGTTGGTGGCTGTCTCCGGATTTGCTGCGACCGCTACGTGCCTCATTGGTCTCGCCGCCACGGGCTTCGCTCCCCATATGGGGTACAAGCATCACCCGAGGATCTGCGATGGCCAAGTCCGAGACGATCCGGGCCCGCGTCGAGCCCGAGCTGAAGCGCGAGGCGGAGGAGGTGCTCAAGGCGCTAGGCCTCAGTGCCAGCGAAGCGGTCACCCTGTTCTATCGCCAGGTGGCGCTCAGGCGTGGGCTTCCGTTCGAGATCAAGCTCCCCAATGAGACGACCCGTGCCGCCATATGCGACGCCCTCGAGGACAAGGACCTGACGGAGTGGTCCGACCTCGATAAGCTCAAGGCTGCACATGCTTGATGCGCTCGCTCAAGACGACCAAGCAGTTCGACCGGGATCTTAGGAGGCCAAGCGACGTCGCAAAACGCTCGACAAGCTCTGGCAGATCGTCGACCTGCTCATTCGAGGCGAGCCGCTGCCGGCTCGCTGCCGACGGCACAGGCTGTCGGGCCAATGGAACCGGCTCTGGGAATGTCACATCGAGCCGGACTGGCTTCTGATCTGGGCCGAAGCCGAGCGGACGCTAACCCTCGTCCGTACAGGAAGTCATGCCGACCTCTTCGAATGAGCCCGCTGCTGTTGGTAGCATCGCTCGTCGCCCTAGCTTAGGCTAGGAAGGCACAAGGAGCGCCGGGGGCGGGTCCCGGTAGGAACGCGAAGCAAGCAGATTTGGGGTCGCCGTCATGACCGATGCCATCAAGTTCACTCTCGACGGCCGGCCGGTCGAGGCCGCGCCGGGCGAAACCATCTGGCAGGTCGCCAGGCGTGCGGGTACCCTGATCCCGCATCTCTGCTGGCTGCCCGAGCCCGGCTACCGGGCCGATGGCAACTGCCGCGCCTGCATGGTCGAGATCGAGGGCGAGCGGGTGCTGGCGGCGTCCTGCATCAGGAAGCCCGCGGCCGGCATGAAGGTCGTCACGGCGTCGGAGCGCGCCAAAACCGCGCGGAAAATGGTCATCGAGCTGCTGCTCGCGGATCAGCCCGAGCGCGAGGTCGCCCATCATCCCGATTCGCGGTTCTGGCAATGGGCCGACCGGATGGACGTTCGGGAAAGCCGGTTTCCTGAACGTCGGCCTCAAGTCGCCGACTTGAGCCATCCGGCGATGGCGGTCAATCTGGACGCCTGCATCCATTGCAACTTGTGCGTGCGCGCCTGCCGCGAGGTCCAGGTCAACGACGTGATCGGCATGGCCTATCGGAACGCGCATGCCAAGATCGTGTTCGACCAGGACGACCCGATGGGCGATTTCGACCTGCGTCGCCTGCGGCGAGTGCGTCCAGGCCTGCCCGACCGGTGCCCTGATGCCGGCCGCGATCGTCGATGCCGCGGGCAAGGGCCACCCCGAGGTCGACCGCGAGGTCGAGAGCGTCTGCCCCTACTGCGGGGTCGGCTGCCAGATCACCTACCACGTCAAGGACGACCAGATCCGCTACGTCACCGGCCGCAACGGCCCGGCGAACGAGAACCGGCTGTGCGTCAAGGGCCGCTTCGGCTTCGACTACGTGACCCACCCGCACCGCCTGATGCGGCCGATGATCCGCAAGGCGGGCGCCGCCAAGGGCCCCGACCCCGACCTCGATCCCGCCAACCCCTGGACGCATTTCCGCGAGGCGAGCTGGGAGGAGGCCCTCGACGTCGCCGCCAAGGGGCTGCGCGCGATCCGGGACCGCGACGGCTCCCAGGCGCTGGCCGGCTTCGGCTCGGCCAAGGGCTCGAACGAGGAGGCGTACCTCGTCCAGAAGCTGGTCCGGGCCGGCTTCGGCACCAACAACGTCGACCACTGCACGCGCCTTTGCCACGCGAGCTCGGTCGCCGCACTGCTGGAAAACATCGGCTCCGGCGCGGTGACCGCGCCCTTCACCGCGGCGCTCGATGCCGACGTGATCGTCGTGATCGGCGCCAACCCGACCGAGAACCACCCGGTCGCGGCGACCTTCTTCAAGCAGGCGGCCAAGCGCGGCAAGACGCTGGTGGTCATGGACCCGCGCGGCCAGGCGCTGAAGCGCCATGCGACCCACATGCTGCAGTTCAAGCCCGGCACCGACGTCGCGATGCTGAACGCGCTGATGCATGTGATCGTCGAGGAGGGCCTCTACGACCGCCAGTACATCCAGGCGCACACCGAGGGCTTCGAGCAGCTGAAGGCGCATCTGCGCGAGTTCCGGCCCGAGGCGATGGCCGCGGTCTGCGGCATCGACGCCGGCACCCTGCGCACGGTCGCGCGAGCCTTCGCCACGGCCCAGCGGGCGATCGTGTTCTGGGGCATGGGGATCTCCCAGCACGTGCACGGCACCGACAACGCCCGCTGCCTGATTTCCCTGGTTTTGATGTGCGGCCAGGTCGGCCGGCCGGGCACCGGCCTGCACCCGCTGCGCGGCCAGAACAATGTCCAAGGGGCCTCGGATGCCGGCCTGATCCCGATGATGTTTCCCGACTACGGCCGGGTCGGCCAGGACACGGTCCGCGCCCGCTTCGAGGACTTGTGGGGAAAAAAGCTCGACCCCGAGCCGGGTTTGACCGTGGTCGAGATCGTGCACGCGATCCACGATGACGTGATCAAGGGCATGTACATCATGGGCGAGAACCCGGCGATGTCCGACCCGGACGTCCAGCATGCGCGGGAAGCGCTCGCCAAGCTCGAGCATCTGGTGGTCCAGGACCTGTTCCTGACCGAGACCGCGATGTACGCCGACGTCGTGCTGCCGGCGTCCGCCTGGCCCGAGAAGGCGGGCACGGTCACCAACACCAACCGCCAGGTCCAGATGGGCCGCGCGGCGCTGCCGCTGCCGGGCGAGGCCCGCCAGGACTGGTGGATCGTCCAGGAGATTGCGCGCCGGATCGGTCTCGACTGGCACTACCAGCACCCGCGCGACGTCTATGCCGAGATGATGCAGGCGATGCCCTCGCTCGCCAACATCACCTGGGACCGCCTCGCCGCCGAATCTTCTGTCACCTATCCGTGCGACGGGCCCGATCAGCCGGGCCACGACATCGTGTTCGGCGACCGTTTTCCCACCGGCGACGGCCGCGGCAAATTCACGCCTGCGGACGTGCTGCCGCCGGCCGAGCTGCCCGACGCCCACTATCCGATGGTGCTGACCACCGGCCGTCAGCTCGAGCACTGGCACACGGGCGCCATGACACGGCGCGCGAGCACCCTCGACCAGCTCGAGCCCGAGGCGGTCGCGAGCCTGCACCCGCGCGACCTCCGGACGCTCGGCGTGACGCCGGGCGAGCCGATCCGGGTGACCACGCGGCGGGGCGCGATCGAGCTGATGGCGCGCGCCGACCGCGCGGTCGCGGAAGGCATGGTCTTTATCCCATTTTGCTACGTCGAGGCGGCCGCCAACATCCTGACCAACCCCCAGCTCGACCCGTTCGGCAAAATCCCGGAATACAAGTTCTGCGCCGCCCGCGTCGAGAAGGCGGGGGCGGCGCCCCAGGCGGCGGAGTAGGCGCTAGTCCGCGCCTACACCGCACGAGCGATCCTTCATGCCGCCGCCTGCTCAGCCGAAGATCTATCACATAGTGCATGTGGACCGCCTAACGTCGATCATTGCCGACGGCTGCCTCTGGTGTGACGCTGAGATCAACCGGCGGGCGGCGCCGGGAACGGTGATTGGGATGGGGAGCATCAAGCAACGTCGGTTGACCCTTCCCGTGGACTGCCATCCCGGATGCTGCGTCGCGGATTTCGTGCCGTTCTACTTTTGTTCTCGATCCGTCATGCTCTACGTGATACATCGTGCCAATCATGAGGAGTTGGCCTACCGGGGCGGCCAGGAGCCTATCGTGCACTTGGAAGCGGATCTGCACGCTGCGGTTGCTTGGGCAAACGGGACTGGGCGGAGGTGGACCTTCACACTATCCAATGCCGGGGCCCAGTATGCTCATTTCAGAGCGAGCCTGACCGATCTTCACGAGATCAACTGGCAGGCCGTAGGGGCTCGGGATTGGGCCCACCGGATCTCAAGGAAGGCAAGCAGGCCGAGTTCCTGGTGCACGAGCTCCTTCCCGTGGAGCCTCGTCTCGCTGATCGGCGTAAGGTCGCAGAACGTCTACCAACGGTCCTGCAGGCCCTGAACGGACCGCTCATCGACCGAAGGTCGAAATCCTACGATCCTGGTACTACTGAGGAGCGGGAAATGATCCAATACAAAACTGGGGACATCATTGCGGAAGACGTCGAAGCCCTCGTCAACACGGTCAACTGTGTCGGCATCATGGGGCGAGGCATCGCGCTTCAGTTCAAGAACGCGTTTCCTGACAATTTCAAGGCCTACGAGGCCGCTTGCCGACGCGGGGAGGTGCAGCCAGGCCACATGTTCGTCTTCGAGACCGACCAGCTGACCAATCCCCGCTTGATCATCAATTTCCCGACTAAGCGTCATTGGCGCGGTAAGAGCCGTATCGAAGATATCGAGGCAGGATTAGAGGCACTAGTCCACGAGATCCGGTCCCGTCATCCGCACCCTCGCTATCCCGCCGCTTGGGAGCGGACTGGGAGGCCTTAACTGGCCCGACGTGCGCCTCCGAATTGAGCAGGCATTGCGGGACTTAAGCGATGTCGCGATAGTCGTCTTTGAGCCCAGCGGAGCGCCGGATTTGCAGGAGATGGCGAAGTCGCGCGAGGTGCCGAAGATGACGCCCGGTAGGGCGGCCCTCGTCGGACTGATCAATCGCTACCTCGGCGGGCTCATGGACCCCTTCGTGACGCTGCTGGAGGTCCATAAGCTCATGTACTTCATGCAGGAAGCGGGCGAGCCGCTGAATCTGCGGTATACGGAGGCGATCTATGGCCCCTATGCCGAGAACCTGCGTCATGTGCTCCGGGCCGTTGAAGGCCATTTCATTTCTGGGTACGCTGATGGCGGCGATGCTCCAGACAAGCAGCTTGAGATCGTCCCGGGAGCGGTGTCAGACGCGAACTCCTTCCTCGAAGGGAACCCGGAAACGCGCCTGCGGTTCGAGCGGGTCGCCGCTCTAGTCCAGGGATTCGAAACTCCCTTCGGTTTGGAGCTTCTCTCGACAGTCCACTGGGTGGCGACGCGCAGTGGCGCCAGCTCCGCAGACGAAGTTATCGATCAGACCTACGCTTGGAGTGATCGGAAACGACGGTTCTGCACACGGCAAATCAAGCTGGCCTTAGAGATGCTCTCAAAGAAGGGTTGGCTTGCGAAACAAGGGGCCGAAAACAGAGCGTGACCAGAACGACCCCGGGAATGTGATGACACTGGAGATGAAGCCACGCGTTCGCGAACGGGCGTTACGTGAAGCCCTGGGTCTATGACGGGAGAGGCGCGATGCGAAGCCGAGCCCTGGCCAATGAGGCGACGATACCCGCGGGGCCCTCGCTGTACGACCGGGACTTTGCCCTCTGGGTCGAAGCGCAGGTGGCGGCGATCCGAGCGGGGGACCCCGAAGGGCTCGATGTCGAGAACCTCGTCGAGGAGCTCGAGGGCTTGACCAAGCGCGACGAGCGGGCGCTCGGCGTCGCAGCTCAAACGCGTCATGACGCATCTGCTCAAGCAGCGGTATCAGCCCGAGCGGGCGACCCGGAGTTGGGAGGATTCGATCACGAACGGCCGTGAGCAGATCGTCGACATCCTCGACCAGAGCCCGAGCCTGCGCCGGACCTTGCCGGGGCAGATGGCCAAGAACTATCCGAGAGCAGTTGCCCAGGCCGCGCGACGAGACGCGACTCCGTCGGCAGCTTCCCCGACCAGCCGCCGTTCACGCTGGCCGAGGTCCTGGGCGAGGGCGAAGGCGGCGGATGACGGCGGCTCAGAGGCGGTCGCGCAGGCTGTAGTAGAGCATGCCGAGGACCAGCGCCGGGAAGCGGAGGAGCGTGCCGCCCGGGAAGCGTGGCACGGGCAGCGCGGCCATCACGTCGAAGCGCTCGGCGGTGCCACAGACCGCCTCGGCGATCAGCTGACCGGCAAGCGTCGCGAGCGCCACCCCCTGGCCGGAATAGCCGTGGGCGACGAACACGTCGGGCGCCAGACGGGCGAACTGCGGCAGCCGGGTGCGGGTGATCGCGAGCGTCCCGCCCCAGGCGTAGTCGATCGGTGTTTCTGCCAGTTGCGGGAACACCCGGAGCATGTAGCGCCGGACGAAGCTCTTGAGGTCGGCCGGGAAGCGGCGCGTGTACGTCTCGCCGCCGCCGAACAGCAGCCGATGGTCGGCCGAAAGCCGGAAATAGTCGATCACGTGCTTGGTGTCGGCGACCGCGACGTCGTCCCGGATCAAGGCACGGGCGCCCGCCTCGCCGAGGGGCGCGGTCGCGAGCATGAAGTTGTTGATCGGCATGATCCGGCCGGCGAGCCGCGGCACGAGACGGCCCAGATGGCCGTTCATAGCGAGCACCAGATGACGCGCCCGGACCTCGCCCTCGGCGGTGGCAGCGATCGGCTCCGGCCGCTCGGCGATCCGGACCACCCGGCTGTGCTCGAAGATCCGGCCGCCCGCCGCAAGCGCCGCCCGCGCGAGGCCAAGCGCGTAGTTCAAAGGATGCAGATGGCCGCCGTCGCTGTCGAGCAGGCCGCCGAAATAGCGCGTCGTGCCCAGCATCTCGGCCATCTCGGCGCGGGCCACGTAGCGGACGTGCGGGTAGCCATAGCGGGTTCGGAGATGCTCCGCCTCCCGCTCCAGCGCCAACGCGTCCGCGGGCTTGTGGGCGGCATCGAGGATGCCGGGCTTGAGATCGCAGGCGATCGCATGGCGGGCGATCCGCTCCTTGACCAGCGCCTTGGCGTCCTCGGCGAGCCGCCAGAGCGCCTGCGCCCGCTCGTCGCCGACCAGCCGCTCGAGCGCCGCTCTGATCCACCCGCTGGCCGGAGCTCAGCTGGCCGCCATTGCGGCCCGAGGCGCCGGCACCGACCCGCGCCGCCTCCAGCAGCACCGCGTCGTAGCCACGCTCGGCCAGATGCAGCAGCGCCGAGAGGCCGGTGTAGCCGCCGCCGATGATCAGGACATCGGCCCGGAGGCTGCCCTCGAGCCTCGGATGGGCAGGCATCGCGTTGGCGCTCGCGACGTAGTAGGAAGCGGGATGGCCGGATGGCGGCAAGTTTTTTCGTCACTCTGGCGTCAGTCGGGTTCTTGCCGCTGCGCACGGCGCATGTCGAGCGCCAACACACTGGACCCGAACCCGCGATGATCGGCCCCGAGGACCTGCTGGCGCGGCTGCTCTACCGCGACGGCCTGATGCTGATCCTCGACAAGCCGGCGGGGCTGCCGGTGCACCGGGGACCGAAAGGCGGCGCCCATCTCGGGGATCTGCTGGGCGGCCTGCGCTTCGGCCTGCCGCAGGCGCCGGCGCTCGCCCACCGGCTGGACCGCGAGACCTCGGGCTGCCTGGTGCTCGGCCGCCATCGCCAGGCTTTGCAGCGCCTCGGCCGCCTGTTCGCGACCGGCCGGGTCGACAAGACCTACTGGGCGATCACGCTTGGCGCCCCGCCGGACGACGAGGGCCGGATCGAGCTGCCGCTGCGCCGCCGCTCCGAGGATCCGCGCAGCTGGTGGATGACCGTCGACCCGGCGGGCCAACCCGCGATCACCGACTATCGGGTGCTTGGCCGCGCGGGCGAGCGCTCCTGGCTCGAGCTCCGGCCGCGGACCGGGCGCACCCATCAGCTGCGGGTCCACCTCGCCGCCCTCGGCTGCCCGATCCTGGGCGATCGGATCTACGGCCGCCCTGACCATCCCGACCCGCCGCCGCTCCACCTCCACGCCCGCAGCATCGCCCTGCCGCTCTACCCGAGACGGCCGCCGATCGGCGCGAGCGCGCCGCCGCCCGCCCACATGTCGCCTGCGCTCCAGGCCTTGGGGCTCGAGAGCGCGTAGGTCGACCTCTGCGATCCTTTCCTCGAGCGCGCGCTTGCGGCAGTGTCTCCCGATGCGCAGCCAACCCGGAAAACCATCGGCCGTCGCGGGCTCAATCCCGCCGCACCCGCGTCGGCTCCGCGTTCACGGCAACACCGGCCCGGTTCATCTGGAGACGATCGGCGGCGACCTGGTTGATGCGCTGGTGAACCGAGCCGTCGGTCGCCAGCAGAGTGCGAAAATCGCTGTCGTCGAGGACCAGCAGCTGGCAATAGCCGAGCGCGGTCACGTCGGCCCGGCGCTCGCGGCCGCGCAGCAACGCCATCTCGCCGAAGAAGTCGCCGCGGCCGAGCTGGATCTTCTGGCCGCCGACCCCGACCTCGACCGCCCCGGAGGAGATGAAATACATCGCCGTGCCGCGCTCGCCGCGCCGGATCAGGCGCTCGCCCGGGACCGCGAAGCGCGGCTTGAGCAGCGCGCTGATCTTGTCCCGCTGGGCCGCATCGAGGCCCGCGAACAGCGGGAAATCGCCGACCAGCTCGCGGGTCTCGAGGCCGAGGTCGAGGCGCGGCCGGCTGGCGGCGGCCGCCGCGCGCGCCTGCACCTCGCGCAGGAGATCGTTGTACAGCTCCTGGCCGATCAGGCCCTCGGCGTACAGCGTCCGATACTGGGCCGCCTCCATCCGCAGCGCCGACTGGCGGAGAAAGCGCCGCTCCAACGCGTCGGCATAGGCCGGATACTGCAGGCGCAGCGCGTCCAGCGCCGTCATGGTCGCGGCGAGGCGCTGGCCGATGATCTCGCCGAGCAGCTCGCTGACCCGCTGCCCGAGCACCAGCGTCATCTTGCTGGCGACGAAGCGGGCCAGCTCCTCGAGCACCATCCGGCTGACCAGGAGCAGCTCGAAGCGATCGGCGAGGCGCGCGACCAGGGGTCGGTCGAACCCGGCGCGGCGGTGCAGCTGGTGGGCGAGCCGGAAGCCCCAGCCGAACGCCAGCTGACGGCGGGCGGCGCGGACATAGCCGAGCCGGCCGTCGGCGCGCGCGCCGTCGATGATCGCCTCGGCGTCGGCCAGCAGGCGCTCGAGGATCTGGCGCGACACCGAGCGCTGCCGGAAATGCTCCAGGATCAGCTCCCGCTCCTGGTTGGCGAGCGCGAACAGGCCGAGCGTGATCCGGTCGCGGTCGGCGATCTCGGCATCGAAGGTATTGTGGCCGGTGGCCTCGGCGATCCGCTCCTGATAGGGGCCGAGCACGTCGCCGGTCGGCACCGGTCCGATCCGATAGCCGGCGGCGGTGGCGCCGATCTCGTCGCGCACCCCGGTGAGCGCCAGCGCCAGGACCTGATCGCGCAGCGCCTGGTCGATCGGCGACAGCCGGTCGAGCTTCAAGAGGCGCATGACCGGGCGCAGCGTGGTGCCGTTGACCAGGAGCGTGACCAGCACGAAGCCGGTCGCGAGGATCGCGACGAAGCGCTGGATCTCGGGATCGATCAGGCGGTTCTCGGTGACCCCGAGCGCCAGCGCCAGGGTCACGGCGCCGCGCATCGCGCCCCACATGATCACGAACTTGTAGCGGTGGCTGACCCGCTGGGCGAGATGGGTGGCGCTGAGCAGCGGCAGCAGGCCGAACAGCACGACCGCGCGGGCGCCGAGCGCTGCCAGCGCGACGATCGCGATCAGCAGCACGTCGTAGCCGTTGATGCCGATCATCAGGCGCGGCACCAGCATCGAGGCCAGCACGAACACCAGCGAGCCGGCCCAGAACGACAGCTGCTGCCAGACGTCGTGCAGGAAGGCCCGGTTCTCCGGCGCCAGACGCCGGCGCCCCTGGGCGTTGACCACGAGGCCGGCAACCACGACCCCGGTCACCCCCGAGACGTCGAACTGGCGCTCGCAGAGCGTGTACACGAGGTAGGGGAGCGCCAGCGTCAGGGTCATCTCGGCGAGCCGCGAATCGCGCAGCCACGGCACCACGGCCATCAGCGCGCGGCCGCCGATCAGGCCGACCAGAGCGCCGCCGAGGAAGGATTTGAGGAAGACCAGCGTCGCCTCGCCGAGCTCGGCCTTCTGGCCGGTCATCAGCAGATCGAGCAGGACCGTGAAGATCGCGATCGCGGTCGCGTCGTTGAGCAGGCTCTCGCCCTCGACCAGCCGGGTCAGGCGCGCGGGCGCGCCGAGGTCGCGGAAGATCGCGACCACCGCGGCCGGATCGGTGGTCGCGATGATCGCCGCCAGCAGCAGGCAGGCGACCAGCGGCACCGGGGCCAGCGGCCAGAGCGCGAGCCCGACCGCGGCGGTGGTCGCGAGCACCGCGATCACGGCCAGCACCAAGACCGGGGCCGCGTCCTCGACCAGGCGCCGGACGTCGATGGTGAGCGCAGCCTCGAACAGCAGGACCGGCAAAAACACGAACAAAAAGCCGCTCGAGGTGATCGGGAAGTCCAGGATCAGGGACGCGATCTCGTTGAAGGCGTTGGTCAGCGTCGTCCGCAGCAGGAAGCCCGCGCCGATGCCGATGACGACCCCGACCACGGCAAGCAGCACGGTATGCGAGAGGTTGAGCCGGGCGGCGAGCGGCTGCAGCAGCCCGATCACGACCAGGAGCCCGGCCACGATGAACAGGACGTGCGGCAGGCTGACCAAGCGAACGACCTCCGTCTTCGACCGGCTCCCGCACGGTGCCCGTCGGCGCGGCGCGCCGGCCGGCGGTTCCGGCGAGGGCTTGTAGCATGAGCGCGCCCGCGAGAGCAGCCCCGGTCACCGGCGCGGCCTTGGTCACCGGCGCGGCCCTGGTCACCGGCGCCGCCAGGCGGATCGGGCGGGCGCTGGCGCTCGATCTGGCGGCGCAGGGCTTCGACGTCGCGGTCCACTACCGGACCTCGGCAGCCGAGGCGGCCGCGGTCGTGGCGGCGATCGAGGCGCTCGGCCGGCGGGCGGTGGCGCTGGCCGCCGATCTCGAGGACGAGCGGGCGACCGCCGCGCTGGTCGGGGCGGCCGCCGCCGCGCTCGGGCCGCTCACGCTGCTGGTCAACAACGCCGCGGTCTTCGACTACGACCGGCCGGAGACCGCCGACGCGCACCGCTGGGCGCGGCACATGGCGATCAATCTCCGAGCACCCCTGGTCCTGACCCAGGGCCTGCTCGCCGAGCTGCCGGCCGGTGCCGAGGCCAACGTCGTCAACCTGATCGACCAGCGGGTGCTCAACCTGACCCCGCACTACACGTCCTATACGGTCTCCAAGGCCGGGCTCTGGGCGCTCACGCAGCATCTCGCCCGGGCGCTCGCGCCGCGGGTCCGGGTCAACGCGATCGCGCCGGGGCCGACCCTGCCGGACGCCGGCATGAGCGCCGAGCAGTTCGCCGCCTTCTGCCGCGCCAATCCGCTCGAGCGCTGCCCGAGCGTCGAGGAGATCTGCCGGACGCTGCGCCTGATCCTCGAGGCGCCGGCGATGACCGGCCAGATGATCGCGCTCGACGGCGGCCGGCATCTGGGCTGGCTCTTGCCCGACGAGGCCGCGGCACGCCGATGAAGGTCGCGCTGTTCAGCCAGGACATGTCGGGCGGCACGTTCGGGGCGGTCTTCTCGGGTCTGGCCAATGCCCTCGCCGCCAACGGCGTGAGCGCGATCGATCTCCTGACCGTCAAGGGCGACATGGCGGCCGCCGAGCATCCGTTCCCGGCCGGGGCGCGCCCGATCCGGCTCGCGGGCAGCGGTTCGGCGGGCGCGATCTGGCCGCTGCGCCGCCATCTGCTCGACGCCCGCCCGGACGTCCTGATCGCCGGCCCGATCATCCCCAATCTGGCCGCGGTGGTCGCCGGCCGCACGGCGCCCGGCTGGCGTGGCCGCCTGATCCTGAGCCATCACCATCCCGTGCGTCTCGCCCGCGGTCAGAGCTGGAAGAACAGCACGCCGCTGGTCCGCCTGCTCTACCGCTTCGCCGACGGCTCGTTCGCGGTCAGCCCGGCGGTGCGCGAGGAGGTGATCGAGGTCGCGGGCCTCGATCCGGCGCGGGTCGAGTGCATCCCGAACGTCCTGCCGCCGATGCCGCCGCTCGCCGAGGCCTGCCCGCATCCCTGGCTCGCGGCCGGCCGCGCGGGCGGGCCGGTGTTCGTCACGGTCGGCCGGCTCGAGCCGGTCAAGAACCTGCCGCTGCTGCTCGACGCGTTCGCCGAGATCGCCGCGCCGCTCGATGCCCGCCTGCTGATCGCCGGCAGCGGCTCCGCCGAGGCCGGGCTCCGGGCCCGGATCGCGGCCCAGGGCCTCGCGGACCGGGTCCGGCTCTTGGGCTACGTCGCGTCGCCCAGGCCCTATCTCGCGGCCGCCGACGCCTTCGTCCTGGCCTCCAACGAGGAGGGCTTCGGGCAGGTGCTCGCCGAGGCCATGCGCGAGGGTCTGCCGGTGATCAGCACCGATGCCCTGGGGGGCGGTGCCCGTTTCGTGCTCGACGACGGCCGCGCCGGCCTGCTGGTGCCGCGCGAGGACGCTCGCGCGCTCGCGGGCGCGCTCGCGGCCATGGCCGACGCCGGTCTGCGCCGCCGCTACGCCGAGCTTGCCCGGGCGCGCGCCCGCTGCTTCGCGCCAGCACCGGTCGGCGCCGCGCTGCTGCGGTTGATCGAGCGCCTGCCGGCGCGTGGCCGGGCCGCATTAAGGCGCCATTAATCCGCTTCCCCCTACACCAACGGTGGGTCTGAGAGATCGAAGGCCACCGTATGCACATCGATCCGATCGAACAGGCGAGGAGGCTGGCCGACGCCGCGCTCGCGGCGATGGCGCGGCGACAGATCGCGCCGAGTCCCAACCACTATCTGATCTGGTACAGCCACTGCTCGGGTTGTTACCCCGAACTGAGCGAGCGCCTGCGCCTGATCGAAGAGCAGGGCGAGCCGTTGACCGACGCCCGTCTGGCGGAGCTGCACGAGCGGTTCTTCGGCACCGGCCGCCAGGTGCGCCTGCTCGACGAGACCTGTCAGCGGATCGAGAGCACGATGACCCATCTGCTCGCGATGGTCAGCGGCATGTCCCAAGAGGCCATCGCCTACGGCAACCGCCTCGAGACCTTGAGCAGCGAGCTCGACGAAGCCAAGCCCACCTCCGATCTGCAGGCCCTGGTCGGCGAGATCGTCGAGGCGACCCGCGACATGCTGGCCTACGCCCGGCGGGTCGCGGCTGAGATGGCGGAGTCGTCGCAGCAGATCGAAGGCCTGCGGGCCGATCTCGCGAACGCCCAGCACGAGGCGAACACCGACAGCCTGACCGGGATCGCCAACCGCAAGTACTTCGACTACGAGCTCGGTATCGCGACCGAGGAGGCGCGGGCGGGCGGCGAGCCGCTCAGCCTGCTGCTCGCCGACATCGACCATTTCAAGCTGTTCAACGACTCCCACGGCCACCAGATCGGCGATCAGGTGCTGCGTCTGGTGGCGCAGGTGCTGACCCAGTCGGTCAAGGGCCGCGATCTGGCCGCCCGCTATGGCGGCGAGGAGTTCGCGGTGATCCTGCCGCAGACCGCGCTCGCCGGGGCGCGCCAGCTGGCCGAGCAGGTCCGCAAGACGGTCGCCGGCAATCGCATCCGCTTGAAATCGAGCCGCCAGGAGCTCGGCAACATCACGCTGTCGATCGGCTGCGCCCAGTTCGATCCGCGCGAGGCGCTGAGCGAGCTGATCTGGCGCGCCGACGAGGCGCTCTATCAGGCCAAGCGCCAGGGTCGCAACCAGGTCCTCGCGGCGGCCCGCGACCCGGTCGCTTCGGCCGCCTATCGGGGCTCGCTGACGGCGCGGGCGAGCGCATAGCGCGCACCGGCAATCGCCGCCGCCGGCGCCTGCTCGGGCGCCGTCAGCAGCGCGCCGGCCCAGGCCGGGATCGGGTCGCGCCGGCCGGCGCCGCGGGCCGACGCCTGGCGCAACCAGCCGGTGCAGGCCTCGGCCGGCAGCGGCGGGCAGCTCATGAACGCCTGGACCGCATCGCAGCCGCGCCGGCGCAGGCAGGCGAGCTGCTCCTGGCGATCGACGCCTTCGGCCACCACCCGCAGACCGAGCTCGCGGGCGAGCGCGATGATCGCCCCGACCACGGCGGCGCGCTGGGCGTCGGCCGGCACGTCCTGGTGCAGCTCGCGCGCCAGCTTCAGGGTATCGAGCACGCCGAGCTGCAGACCGCGCAGCGCGGTCGGGCCGCGCCCGTAGCCGTCCAGCGCCAGGCGCACGCCGAGCGCCTTCAGCGCCGCTGAGCGCGCCGCCGCCGGCATCGGCCGCGTTGAGCAGGAGCTCCTCGCTGAGCTCGATCTCGAGGCTGCCCGGCGCCAGGCCGGCGGCGCGCAGGCAGATGCCGAGCCGCTCGGTCAGGCCGCTCCAGGCCAGCTGCTGGCGCGACAGGATCGGCATGGCCAGGTGCACCCGGTCCAGGCCGAGGTCGTGCCAGCGGCGCGCCTGGCTGCAGGCGGCCTCGAACAGCCACCTGGTGAGCGCCTCGAGCAGGCCGGTGTCCTCGGCCAGCGACAGGAAGCGCTCGGGGCCGATCAGGCCGAGCTGCGGATGGCTCCAGCGGATCATCGCGGAGATGCCGAGCGCGCCCGGGGTGAGCGTCACCTGGGGCTGGTAGTGGAGCTGGAACTCGCCCTGCGCGAGCCCGCGCCGAAGATCGGTCTCGAGCAGCGCGCCGCGCTGGACCCGGCGCTCGAGCTGATCGCTGCTGAAACGGCAGAGATTGCCGCCCTCGGCCTTGGCCCGATACATGGCGCGGTCGGCCTGGCGCACCAGCTCCGGCCCGGTCTGGCCGTCGCGCGGATAGAGCGCGACGCCGAGGCTGGCGGTGACCGTGACCTCCTGGTCGTCGACCGTCGCCGGCGGCGCCACCGTGTCGAGCAGCTTGCGGGCGACCAGAGCGGCGTGCTCGGGCTTGGCCAGGTTCTCGATCAGGATCGCGAACTCGTCGCCGCCGAGGCGCGCCACGGTGTCGGTCTCGCGCAGGCGGCCGCCGAGACGCTTGGCCATGACCGCCAGCAGGCGATCGCCGGCCAGATGCCCGAGGCGATCGTTGATCGCCTTGAAGCCGTTGAGGTCGAGGATCATGACCGCGACCAGGCGCTCGTGGCGCCGGGCCCAGGCGAGCGCGCGCTCCAGACGATCCTGGAACAGCGAGCGGTTGGCGAGCCCGGTCAGCTCGTCGTATTGCGCCAGGTGGCTGAGCCGTTCCGCCTGGCGCTGGCGGGCGAGAGCGTAGCGGATGGTCCGCTCGAGACGGACCGCATCGAGCCGGTTCTTGTCGAGGAAATCGGCCACGCCGAGCACCATCGCCTGCAGGTCGAGCTCGAGCGTGGCGGCGCCCGACAGCATGATGATCGGGGTCCGGAAGCGCCCCTTCTGCGCCGTCCGCGCGAGCTCCAGGCCATGGCCGTCGGGCAGGCTGTGGTCGACCAGGCAGATGTCGAACGGGCCCGCGCGCAGCCGCCCGAGAGCGGTCTCGAGATCGGCCGCCCGCTCGACCGCGAACTCGAGATGGGGCGCCGCCTCGAGCCAGGCCCGCGTGGTCCGGAAGTCGGCCTCGTCGGCCTCGACCAGCAGGACCCGGACCGGCCCCCGCCCGAGCAGCCGCGAGCGGCGCGTCCGCGGCCGACCAGCCGTTGGCCGACCCGGGCTCGGCCGCAGGCGTTGGTCCATTTACCGACAACCGCTCGCTCATGGGCTCCGACGGCGCTGCCGCGATCGTGACGAGAGATCGGGTCGTTGGATTAGCAAGAAAGCGCGCGCATTGCAAAACCATTGAGCGATGTCAGCGGCAAGTCTGATACATTATCAGGTAAAAGCGCCCCGAGCCGGCGCCGGGCGGCCTGGCAGGGGTCGGGCGGCGATCGCCGCGGCGCGAGCGTGCGACCGCTCGCGCGCGGGTCCGCTTTACCATTCCTCAACCACAAGGATGTAGGCGCGTGGCTGCGGCAGCGTCTTGCGGGGTGACGTCTTGCCGCGGGAGAGTTGGGATGCGGTCCCGCGCTTGCCATGAGGTGCTGCTGGTCGATGCCGAGCGCGACCATGCGCGCCTGCTCTCGGCCTGGCTCGAGGCGGCGCCGCTCGATGCCTTTCGCATCACCCGGGTGGCATCGTTGGCGGCCGCGCTGAAGCGTCTGGCCGCGACCGCGTTCGACGTCGTGCTCCTCGATCTGGCGCTGCCGGACGCCCCGGGGCTGGGGGCGGTCGGCGAGCTGCGGCGCGCCGCGCCCGATCTGCCGGTCCTGGTGCTCAGCCGCGTCGACGACGAGCGCCTCGCCCTCGAGGCGGTGCTCAACGGCGCCCAGGACTATCTGATCAAGGGCCAGAGCGACGCCGGCCTGCTGCGGCGCTCGATCCGGCACGCGATCGAGCGTCAGCGGGTCGAGCGCGAGCTCAGCCAGCTGGCCAAGCACGACCCGCTGACCGGCCTGCCCAATCGGACCCTGTTCCACGACCGCCTGACCCAGGCGCTGCGGCGGCTCGACCGCCCGCGGGTCCCTGACCGGACGGGTCAGCTGCTCGCGGTGATCTTCCTCGATCTCGACGGCTTCAAGGCGATCAACGACCGCCACGGCCATCTCGCCGGCGACCGGCTGCTGGCCGCGGTCGCCAAACGCCTGCTGCGCACGGTCCGGCGCAGCGACACGGTGGCAAGGCTCGGCGGCGACGAGTTCACGATCCTGCTCGAGGGCCTGCAGCGCCAGGCCGACGCCGCCCGGATCGCCGAGAAGGTCCTGGCCAGCTTCCGCCAGCCGTTCGAGCTCGGCGGGTTCGTGGTCGAGCTCGGCGCGAGCCTCGGCATCGCGCTCGCGGCCCAGCCCGGCCAGGCGCCGGATTGCCTGACCCGGGAGGCCGACGCGGCGATGTATCGCGCCAAGGCCGCCGGCGGCACCGGCTACCGCTTTCACAGCCGCAGCCAGCAACGGCTGGACTGGCCGGAGCGCCTGAGCGTCTGATCGATCAGCCGGCTCCCGGCCGGGCCGGCTCGAGCCCGGCCATGCCTTGGCGAGGGCTTGCACCTTGACATGGCCGGTTTCTGATGAGAGGGAGCCACAGGCGAAGGCGTGGGGTTTCGATGGTGCGGCTCTTGTCTCGGGTGCTGCTGGCCGGCCTGACGGTCGCGCTGGCCGCCGGCTCGCTGGTCAGGCCGCGGCCGGCGCCGCGGGCGCGTGGCCAGACGCCGACCTTGCATCCCGACCACGTCATCCTGGGCGATGGCAACCGCCTGCCGTTGACCTGCTGGCAGCCCGACCGGCTGCCCAAGGCGCTGGTCCTCGGCCTGCACGGCTATGGCGACTACCGGCAGTCGTTCGCCCGCCTCGGGACCTGGCTGGCCGCGCGCGGCATCGCCCTGCTCGCCTACGACCAGCGGGGCTTCGGCGAGACCGGCTCGCGCGGCCTCTGGCCCGGCGCCCTGACCCTGATGCAGGACCTCGCCGACGTGGTCGCGGCGTTGCGCGCCGACGAGCCCGGTCTGCCCCTGATCCTGCTCGGCGAGAGCATGGGCGGCTCGGTGGCACTCGCCGGTGTCGGCAGCGGCAAGGTCGCTGGCGTCGACCGGCTGATCCTGGCCGCGCCCGGGGTGCGCGCCACCGACGTCCCTCTGCAGCAGCTGCACGATCTGGCGCTCAGGCTCGGCGCGCTGGCCCTGCCCTGGCTCGCGATCGAGCTCCGTCGCGGCGGCCGGCCCTGGCTCGCGCCCGAGGAATCGGCGCGGCTCGCCGACGATCCCCTGATCCTGCGCGAGCTCAGCGTCGGCACCTACGACGGCCTGATCGAGCTCGCCAACCTGGCGTCCGTCGAGCCCGAGGTGCCGCTGCCGCCGACCCTGCTGCTGTACGGCGAGCTCGACCGCACGATCACCCGCCAGGCGATCGACGAGCTGGCCGAGCGGCTGGGCGATCGGGGCGTGCTCCGCCTCTATGCCGAGCGCCACCATCTGCTGCTCCACGAGGCGACCTCGGAGCAGGTGTTTGCCGACTGTCTGACCTGGCTGTTGCCGGCGCGCGGCCGCGCTGCCTGACGCTGGCCGGCAGCGCCTCAGGGGGGGCAGCCCGCCGGTCGGGCCGCGCCTTCAGTGCAGGTGGGCCCAGACCTTGCGCTTGGTCGCGTACAGCAGCGCGGTCAGCACGATCAGGAACAGCATGACCTTGAGGCCGCTCTGCTTGCGCGCCTCGAGGGTCGGCTCGCCGGCCCAGGTCAGGAAGTTCGCGACGTCGCTCGCCATCTGCTCGACGCTCGCCTCGGTGCCGTCGGCGTAGGTCACCTGGCCGTCCGAGAGCGGCGGCGGCATGCCGATCCAGTGGCTCGGGAAATAGACGTTGTAATAGGTGCCCTCGGGTCCGGTCTCGCCCGCCGGCGGCTCGTGGAACCCCTGCAGCAGGCTGAAGACGTAGTTGCTGCCGTCGGCCCGCGCCTTGGTGATCAGCGACAGATCGGGCGGCAAAGCGCCGCCGTTGGCCGCCCGCGCCGCCTGCTCGTTGGCGAACGGCGCCGGGAAGATGTCGGCGGGCTTGCCCGGCCGCTGGTACATCTCGCCCTGATCGTCCGGCCCGTCGGTGATCTGATATTCGGCGGCGATCGCCTTGACCTCGTCGTCGTTGTAGCCGAGCTCGGCGAGGTTGCGGAACGCGATGTATTTGAGGGAGTGGCAGGTCGAGCAGACCTCGCGGTAGACCTGCAGGCCGCGCTGCGCCGCGGCCCGGTCGAAATGGCCGAACACGCCATCGAACGACCAGGGGTGCTGCATCAGCGTCGGGGCTTCCTCGGCCGCCTGCGCCGGCGCGCCAAGACCGAGGCCGATCACCACGCTTGCCGCCGCCGCGGTCGAGGCCAGCCTGAAAGGTGCCATCATGATCCTCATTCGGCAGGCGCTGCGGCGTGCGGCAGCACGGGCTCGCTGATGCTCGTCGGCAGCGGCCGGGGCCGCTCCAGCTTGCCGAGCAGGGGCAGGAGAACCAGGAAGAACAGGTAGTAGTAGAAGGTGCCGAGCTGCGCCATCTGCACGTAGGCACCCTCCGGCGGATGGGCGCCGAGATAGCCGAGCATCACGCCATCGAGCACCAGCAGCCAGAAGCACCACTTGTAGACCGGCCGGAAGCGGGCGCTCCGGACCGGCGAGGTGTCGAGCCAGGGCAGGAAGAACAGGACGAGGATCGAGCCGAACATCAAGATCACGCCCATCAGCTTCGCCGGGATGAACAACACGTTGAAGGTGATGGCGCGCAGGATCGCGTAGAACGGCAGGAAGTACCACTCGGGCACGATGTGCGGCGGCGTCTGCAGCGGGTTGGCCGGGATATAGTTGTCGGGATGCCCGAGCAGGTCCGGATAATAGAAGATCAGGATCGCCGACACGATCAGGAAGATGCCGAGGCCGAACCCGTCCTTGACCGTGTAGTAGGGATGGAACGGGATGCTGTCCTTGGGCGATTTCCGGTCGATCCCGAGCGGATTGTTGGAGCCGTGCTGGTGCAGCGCCAGCATGTGCAGCATGACCACGGCGACGATCACGAACGGCAGCAGATAGTGCAGGGAGTAGAAGCGGCTGAGGGTCGGGTTGTCGACCGAGAAGCCACCCCACAGCCAGGACACGATGCTCTCGCCGACCACCGGGAACGCCGAGAACAGGTTGGTGATCACGGTCGCCGCCCAGAAGCTCATCTGGCCCCAGGGCAGGACGTAGCCCATGAAGGCGGTCGCCATCATCAGCAGGAGGATGACGACGCCGAGCATCCACAGCAGCTCGCGCGGCGTCTTGAACGAGCCGTAGTACAGGCCGCGGAAGACGTGGATGTAGACCACGACGAAGAACATCGAGGCGCCGTTGGCGTGGGCATAGCGCAGCAGCCAGCCGAAATTGACGTCGCGCATGATGTGCTCGACGCTGTCGAAGGCGAGGTCGACCTGGGCCGTGTAGTGCATCGACAGCACGACGCCGGTCAGGATCTGCAGCACCAGCGCGATGCCGGCGAGCGAGCCGAAGTTCCACCAGTAGCTCAGGTTGCGCGGCGCCGGATAGCCGCTGCCGACGAAGTTGTCGAGGGTGCTGAAGACCGGCAGCCGATACTCGATCCAGCGCACCACCGGGTTGCTGTAGACTGGGGCTTTCGCCGTGGCTTGCGCTCATGTCCCCTCCGCCGGTCCCCGGCCGCCGTCTAACCGACCTGGATCACGTCGTCGCTGGTGAACTGATAGGGCGGCACGAACAGGTTCAGCGGCGCCGGACCCTGGCGGATGCGCCCGGAGGTATCGTACACCGAGCCGTGGCAGGGGCAGAACCAGCCGCCGTACGGGCCGCGCGGATCGCCCGATCCCTGACCGAGCGGGACGCAGCCGAGATGGGTGCAGATGCCGATCACCACCAGCCATTCGGGCTTGAGCGCGCGCTCCGCGTCGGTCTGCGGGTCGCGCAGCGTGTTGACGTCGACCGCGCGCGCCTCCTCGATCTCCTTGGGCGGACGATGATCGATGAAGACCGGCTTGCCGCGCCACTTGGCGGTCACCCGCATGCCCTCCTCGATGCCCGACAGATCGACCTCGATCGAGCCGAGCGCCAGGACGTCGGCAGACGGGTTCATGCTGTCGATCAGCGGCCAGATCAGGGCCGCGGTCCCGACCGCCGCGGTCGCTCCGGTCAGCAGATACAGAAAGTCACGCCGGGTGCCCTCCTCGCCCGCACTCTCGGGTCGAGTCGCCGCCAGTTCGGCCATCGTTCACCGTCCAGATTTTTCACCTGAAGCCTCGGAAACCGGCCGAACTGTAAAAGAGCCCCGCGCGGTGCGCAAGCAGGCTGGCGCAAAAGTCGCACCGAACGCGGACGTGGGCCTGCGTCTGGCGCTCTATCAACCGGACATCGCGGCCAATGCCGGCGCTGCGCTGCGCCTCGCGGCCTGCCTCGGCCTGCCGCTGCTGGTGATCGAGCCCTGCGGCTTCGTCTGGGACGACCGCCGCCTGCGCCGCGCCGGCCTCGATTACGCGGCGGCGGCGAGCGCTGACCCGCTTCCCGAGCTTCGCCGCCTTCGAGGCCTGGCGCCGCGCCGAGCGCGCCCGGCTGGTGCTGCTGACCACGGCCGCGGACGCGGCCCATCACCGGACCCGCTATCGGCCGGGCGACGTCCTGCTCGCCGGCCGCGAGAGCGCCGGCGTGCCGCCCGAGGTGCATGCCAGCGCCGACCTTCGCGTCCGGGTGCCGATGGCGGCCGGACAGCGCGCCTTGAACGTGGTCACCGCGCTCGCCATGGTGGTCGGCGAGGCGTTGCGCCAGATCGACGCTTTTCCATGAGAGGGCAAGAGCGATGTCCGACGATCAGCTGGCCGATCTGCGCGGCCGGACCAGCGCCTGGTTCGAGGCGCTGCGCGACCGGCTCTGCCGGGCGTTCGAGGACCTCGAGGACCGCTATGCCGGCGCCGATCGGGACGAGCTCGCCGCCGGCCGGTTCAGGCGCCAGCCCTGGGACCGGCCGGGCGGCGGCGGCGGCGTCATGGCGTCGATGCGCGGCCGGGTGTTCGAGAAGATCGGCGTCAACCTCTCGACGGTCTGGGGCGAGCTCAGCCCCCAGTTCGCGGCCCAGATCCCGGGCGCCGAGCGAGGATCCGCCGCTTCTGGGCGAGCGGCATCTCCCTGGTCGCGCATCCGCGCTCGCCGCACGTGCCGCCGGCGCACATGAACACGCGCCACATCCAGACCACCAAGGCCTGGTTCGGCGGCGGCGCCGATCTCAACCCGATCTTCCCGGACCAGGCCGACACCGACGCGTTCCATGGCCGCTGAAGGCGGCCTGCGATGCCTTCGATCCGGACCACTACCCGCGCTTCAAGGCCTGGGCGGACGAGTACTTCTTCATCCCGCACCGCGGCGAGCACGCGCGGCGTCGGCGGCATCTTCTACGACTATCTGGACGCCGACCTCGAGCGCGACTTCGCCTTCACCCGCGCGGTCGGCGAGGCCTTTCTCGACATCTACCCGCGTCTGGTCCGGCGCCACATGGACCGGCGCTGGACCGAGGCCGAGCGCGGCATCAGCTCGAGCGGCGCGGCCGTTACGTCGAGTTCAACCTGCTCTATGACCGCGGCACCCAGTTCGGCCTCAGGACCGGCGGCAACCCCGAGGCGATCCTGATGTCCCTGCCGCCACTGGTCGCATGGCCGTGAGGCCGCTGCCGGACTAGGCTCCGCCGGCGCGGCGGCCGCGGCCGGGACAGCGCGAGGAGACTTCGATGGACATTCGCAAGGTACCGGTCGGCGCCAATCCGCCCGTACGAGATCAACGCGATCATCGAGGTGCCGTTGCGCTCCGACCCGATCAAGTACGAGTTCGACAAGGAGTTGGGCGCGATCTTCGTCGACCGTTTCCTCTATACGACCATGTTCTACCCCTGCAACTACGGCTTCGTGCCGCATACGCTGGCGACCGACGGCGACCCGATCGACGTCATGGTGGTCGGCCGGCTGCCGGTCCAGCCGGGGGCGGTGCTGCCGGTCCGGCCGATCGGCGTGCTCGAGCTCGAGGACGAGGCCGGCGGCGACGAGAAGATCCTGGCGGTGCCGATCCCGCGGGTCACCCGGATCTACGACAAGGTGCACAGCTGGCGCGATCTGCCCGAGATCGATCTCGAGCGGATCCGCCATTTCTTCGAGCACTACAAGGACCTCGAGCCCGAGAAGTGGGTCCGGGTCGGCAACTGGCGCGATGCCGACGAGGCCCACCGGCTGATCCGCGAGGCGATCGCGCGGGCGAGCCAGCCATGACCCGCGCCGGGCCGGCCGCCGCGGCCGGGGATGCGGCGCGCGTGGTGCGGAGGCGACTGGGCGGCGGCCACGGTGGCACCCATCTTCCGGAAGTTGTGGGGCCTCTTGCGACTACGGCCGACAAGACCATCTATGTAAACGAGATGAGCCGAACCTGGAGCCCGATCGACCACCCGCCAGCCCGTCGCCACGCCTTGGCGCGGAACGGCGCGATCGTGCGTCAGCACGGTCCGCGCTGGTTCACCGGCGGGCCGGTCGGTGACCGGGCGCGGGGGCGGCTTGGCATCCGGCCTCGGCCGCGGTCAGGGCGGTGATCGAGAGCGCATGGATGTCGCTCCGCATCAGATCGCCGAGGGCGGCGAACACCATACGCTGGCGCTCGACGCGGCTCTTGCCGGCGAACGCGGCGGCCACGATCGTCAGCCGGAAGTGGCTCTCGCCTTGCGGGCGGGCGCCGGCGTGGCCGGCGTGGCGGGCGGAGTTGTCGACCAGCTCGAGCCGGGTCGGCGCGAGCGCGGTGGTCAGCCGTTCGCGGATCGCCGCGGTGACACGCATGGCGGGGCTTCCCTTCCGGGCTGGCGTCGACCGGAGCAACCGCCGGACCAGCCGGGTGAGCATCGCGCGGTCTTCGGAATCGACCAAGCCTTTCGTGGCGCTTGCCTGGCGATGCGCGTAATGGTAGCCGTCGCTCAGTGCCGAGTGACGTGTCCGGATCAAGTGCGTCCGTAATAGGCGTATTGCATCAGACTTATTCTCGCTTTACGATTTAGAAACATCTTGGCTCTAACTTCGAGTAGAAGAGGCATGGGACCACAGCCTGGCCGGCCGACGGCGTCCGATGTCGGCGCTCAGGGGCGAGGTGGCCCGCGCCAGTGATTTGCCCAGTTGTGAGGGATGGAGAACACGATGGCGACAGTGATGGTCAAGCCGAGCGCGAGCCCCGGTCCCGGCCGGTCGCGCGCGCAGGACGTCGACCGGCATGTCGGGGCCCGTATGCGCGAGCGGCGCATCATGCTCGGGCTCACGCAGCAGCAGATGGCCGAGCTGATCGGGGTCACCTATCAGCAGGCGCACAAGTACGAGAAGGGGATCAATCGGGTCGCCTCCGGGCGCCTGTACAACATCGCCCAGGCGCTCGGCGTCGAGGTCGGCTACTTCTTCGAGGGCATGGGCAGCGAGAAGGCGTTCCGGGCGACCCCCCAGCAGCGCATGCTCCTGGACCTGGCGCGCAACTTCATCAGCATCCCGGTGCGCAAGCATCAAGAGGCCATGTGCGCGCTCGCCCGGGCCTTGTCCGAGCCCGAGGAGTAGGCCGCCGACCGTCCGGCCATCCGCCCCAGACTGTCGCCAGCCGGCCGCGGCCCGGGGGGCGGCGGCGCGGTCGTATCCCGGCCGGCCGTTGGCGCGCCCCGGGCCGCGGCCGGCATCGGCCGTCGCTCGATCGCTGCATGACGGCGCGCCGGGCTGCGCCGGGGCGGCGTTGCGCCCTGGACGCGGGTGCCGGAATGGCGCCCTGAACCCGACCCGGGATGACCATGGACGGCGCGCTTGCAGCGGGCCCGATGGCGCCTGCAATGGCGCGTCATGGCGGTCCGGAGCGCTCGGTCCTCCGGCCTGGGGATTTGGCTCGGGCCCGTCTTGCTCTGGGACCCCGGCCTCGCCATAGTGCGTCCATGAGCGAGTTTCGACGACGCGGCCAACTGGCGCTCGAGAGCAACGGCTACGAGCAGGCCCAGCGTCCGGGCTGTGATTGGCCCGGCTGCGCCTGCGTCGGCGACTACCGGGCACCCCGCTCGCGCGCCCGGCTGCGCGAGTTCTACCATTTCTGCCTCGAGCACGTGCGCGCCTACAACCGCGCCTGGGACTTCTTCGCCGGCATGAACCAGTCGGAGATCGAGGCCTATCTGCGCGAGGACGTCACCTGGCATCGGCCGACCTGGCCGCTCGGCAACGGCCAGGCGAGCCATCCCGACGGCTGGCGCTGGCAGGACCCCTACGAGGTGTTCCTGAGCGGTGCCGGGATCAACGGCACCCATGGCGCCTCCGAATGGGATCGCCGACCGACCCGGCTCGGCCGGACCGAACGCATGTTCGCGGTCCTCGACCTGACCCCCGACGCCACCCTCCAGGAGCTCAAGGCGCGCTACAAGCAGCTGGTCAAGCGCCATCATCCCGACCTCCATGGCGGCGATAAAAAGGCCGAGGAACGGTTGAAGTTGATTAACGAGGCGTATACCTACTTGCTCGACCGCGAGCGCCTCGGCTAGGCCCTCGCCCCAACCGATCCTGGAGACAATGGCGGTGCAGCGTGACTTGGCAGTGACCGAGGCCAGCCGGCTGGTCGGTCTGCAGGACTTGCCGACCGCGCCGGACATCAAGATCTCGGTGCGGCAGAGCTTCGGCATCGACTCCGAGCTCCAGGTGCCGGGGTTCTCGCAGGCTACCGAGTACGTGCCCGAGATCGACGACGCCTATCGCTTCGACCGCGACACCACGCTGGCGATCCTGGCCGGCTTTGCCCACAACCGCCGGGTCATGATCCAGGGCTACCACGGCACCGGCAAGTCGACCCACATCGAGCAGGTCGCGGCCCACCTGAACTGGCCCTGCGTGCGGGTCAATCTCGACAGCCACATCTCGCGCATCGACCTGATCGGCAAGGACGCGATCGTGCTCCGCGACGGCAAGCAGGTGACCGAATACCGGGAAGGCATGCTGCCCTGGGCGCTGCAGCACCCGGTGGCGCTGGTGTTCGACGAGTACGACGCCGGCCGGCCCGACGTGATGTTCGTGATCCAGCGCGTGCTCGAGGTCGAGGGCCGGATGACGCTGCTCGACCAGAACCGGGTGCTCCGGCCGCACCCGTCGTTCCGGCTGTTCTCGACCGCCAACACGGTCGGGCTCGGCGACACCAGCGGCCTCTATCACGGCACCCAGCAGATCAACCAGGGCCAGCTCGACCGCTGGAACATCGTCGCCCAGCTGAACTATCTGGAGCATGATGCCGAGGTCGAGATCGTGCTCGCCAAATGCCCGGAGTATCAGAGCGACGACGAGCGCAAGACGCTCTCGCGCATGGTCAGCCTCGCCGATCTGTCGCGCTCGGGCTTCATGGCCGGCGACATCTCGACCGTGATGTCGCCCCGGACCGTGATCACCTGGGCCGAGAACGCGCGCATCTTCGGCGACCTCGGCTTCGCGTTCCGGCTGACCTTCCTCAACAAATGCGACGAGGCCGAGCGCCCGATCATCGCCGAGTACTATCAGCGCTGCTTCGGCGTCGAGCTGCCCGAAAGCACCGCCAACGCCACGCTGATCTGAGCTCGGGCACGGCATGGCGGCCGGTCGCGAGCGGCTCGAGGTCTTTCAGCGGGCGGTCGCCGCGACCTGCCGGGCGATGGCGCATCGGCCGGCGCTCGACGTCACCTTCCGCACCGGCGAGGCCCATCGCACCGGCGAGGCCCATCGTACCGGCGAGACCAAGCGCGAGCGCGCGGCGCCGGGCGAGCCGGCGAGCGTCGCTTTGCCCGTGCCGCGGCGCGCGATGGCCAACCAGGACGTGGCGCGGGTGCGCGGCGAGGCCGATGGCGCGGCGCTGCGCCTGCGCCATCACGACATCAAGCTGCACAAGCGGTTGAATCCGCAAGGCGAGCTCGCGGGCGCGGTGTTCGACGCCCTCGAGCAGACCCGGGTCGAGGCGCTCGGCGCCAGCCGCATGGCCGGCGTCGCCAGCAATCTCGCCAGCGCCCATGCCGCCCGCGGCCGCCGCCCGCCGGCGGCGGCCTCCGACCCGGCCGAGGCCGGCCTCGCCGAGGCGCTCGAGCTGTACGCCCGCGAGAGCCTGCTCGGCTTCAATTTGCCGCACGAGCAGCGCGAGGTCCTGGACGCCTGGCGGAGCGTCCTCGACAGCCGGACCGGCCAGGACTGGGCGGCGCTCCGCCAGCAGCTCGGCCGCCAGGAGGACTTCGCCGTCCGGGTGCGCGAGATGCTGGCGCATCTGGGGCTGGCCGAGGATCTGGGCGAGCAGCCGGAGGACCAGGACCCCGATCAGAGCGAGGCCGCCGAGGACGAGCAGAGCACCAGCCCCGAGCAGTCGCCGGGCGACGGCAGCAGCGAGGACGAGCTGCAACAGGCCTCGAGCGAGGCGGCCGCGGCCAGCGCCGACGAGACCGCCCAGGCCGGCGCCACCGAAGATCGCCTGGACGATGCCAACGCGCCCGGGGCCGACGACGACGGCGACACCGAGGCCCCGTTCCAGACCCCGCAATACATCCCGCCCGGCGGCGAGGCGCTCGCCTACCGGGTGTTCACGACCAAGTTCGACGAGGTGGTCGAGGCGAGCGAGCTGTGCAGCGGGATCGAGCTCGGCCGGCTGCGCGCCCAGCTCGATCAGCAGCTCGGCCGCCTGCAGGGCATGATCGGCCGCCTCGCCAACCGCCTGCAGCGCCGCCTGCTGGCGCAGCAGACCCGATCCTGGGACTTCGATCTCGACGAGGGCCTGCTCGATACCGCGCGCCTGACCCGGGTCGTGGTCAACCCCGAGCACGCGCTGTCCTACAAGCTCGAGAAGGACACCGAGTTCCGCGACACCGTGGTCTCGCTGCTGATCGACAACTCGGGCTCGATGCGCGGCCGGCCGATCGCGGTCGCCGCGATGTGCGCCGACATTCTCGCGCGCACCCTCGAGCGCTGCGGCGTCAAGGTCGAGCTTTTGGGCTTCACCACCCGCAGCTGGAAGGGTGGTCAGAGCCGCGAGCTCTGGCTGCGCGCCGGCAAGCGGCCCAACCCCGGCCGCCTCAACGACCTGCGCCACATCGTCTACAAGCCCGCCGACAGCCCCTGGCGGCGGGTCCGGCGCAACCTCGGCCTGATGCTGCGCGAGGGCCTCTTGAAAGAGAACATCGACGGCGAGGCGATCCTCTGGGCGCACCAGCGCCTGCTCGCGCGCGCC
This sequence comes from uncultured Alphaproteobacteria bacterium, assembly GCA_963757395.1. Taxonomy (GTDB): domain Bacteria; phylum Pseudomonadota; class Alphaproteobacteria; order Geminicoccales; family Geminicoccaceae; genus DATAOG01. The sequence goes on along the minus strand of CAVWRK010000004.1, from coordinate 73,078 downwards.
GAGCAGCGGCGCATCCTGATGGTGATCTCCGACGGCGCGCCGGTCGACGACAGCACGCTCTCGGCCAACCCCGGCAACTATCTCGAGCAGCACCTGCGCCAGGTGATCGACTGGATCGAGACCCGCTCGCCGGTCGAGCTGCTGGCGATCGGCATCGGCCACGACGTGACCCGCTACTACCGGCGCGCGGTCACGATCTCCGACCCCGAGCAGCTCGGTGGTGCGATGCTCGGCGAGCTGTCCGAGCTGTTCGACCCCGAGCACCAGCGGCCGCAGCAGCGCCCGCGCCGGGCGCGCGTCGCCTAGCCGGTCTGGCGCGACTTCTCGAGCTTGGTGATCTTGGTGCCCTCGAGACTGAGGTTGGCCATCAGGCCCCGTTCGCCGTAGATGAAGGCGATGACCGGCTCGTTGAGCGCCGAGGTCGTGTTGATCTTGCCGGCGACCCCGACCTCGACCAGAGCGATCGAGCCGTCGACCCCGACCTCGAAGCCGTCGCTGGCCTCGAACTGCGCGAGCGCGGCGTCGGTCATGAACAGGATGATCTGCGAGCGCGCCTGGGCGCCGATCTGCAGGCCGATCGAGGCCGCGACGGTGCGGTAGTAGCCGAGCGTCCGGGCGCCGGCCCGGAGCGCGCCTTCGCCATACTCGCCGCCGATCCCGAGGCCGGCCTTGACCACCTTCGGAAACACCAGCATGGCCCTGGCCTTGGTGGCGAGCGCGCGGCCGGCCGGGACCTCGTCGTAGAAGCGGGTCAGCGCGGTCTCGACCGCGGCGTCGATCTCGACCGCTGAGGCCGCGCCGGCGGCCGGCACCGCCGGCGGCGCGAGCCAGAGGCCGAGCGCGAGCAAGGGGGTGATCGCGGCAAGTCTGCCTGGGCGCATCTCGAGTTTCCATGTTTGGGGTGGCCGATGGCGGCCCGGTCGCGGGCGCGCCGCCGAGGAGGGCACGGCTCCGGTTACTCTTGCCTTAACGCGCGCTCCGATCCCGGCGACCGGTCCTCGGGGTCGGCCGAATTGGCCGGTCCGGTGCCCGCCTACCGAAATCCCATTTGCCAAACGACCGCCGCCGTTCGACGATGGCGCCGGGTCCAACCGGCGACCGCCGGTCCGGGCCCGGGAAAAATCGAGGACGGGGGGATACCATGCGGTCACCGAGCATTCGCGCCGTCTGCCTGATCGGCGCCGTCGGCTGCGCTGCCGCCGTCGGGGCGCAGGCCGAACCGTTGCAGGCGATCGGCGCCGGCGAGGGCTTCGTCGACATCGTCGCCTGGCCCGGCTACATCGAGCGCGGCGACACCGACAAGGCCTACGACTGGGTCACGGGCTTCGAGACGAAGACCGGCTGCAAGGTCCGGGTCAAGACCGCCAACACCTCGGACGAGATGGTCGCCCTGATGAACGAGGGCGGCTTCGACCTGGTGACCGCCTCGGGCGACGCCAGCCTCCGCCTGGTCGCCGGCAAGCGCGTCCAGGAGATCAACACCGGCCTGATCCCGAGCTGGGGCCAGATCGACCCGCGCCTGCAGGACGCGCCCTGGCACACGGTCGACGGCAAGCACTACGGCGTCCCCTATCAGTGGGGCTCGAACGTGCTGATGTACAACACCCAGGTGTTCAAGGAGCCCCCGACCAGCTGGAACGTGGTGTTCGAGCCGCAGACCCTGCCGGACGGCAAGTCGAACCAGGGCCGCGTGCAGGCGTTCGACGGCCCGATCTACATCGCCGATGCCGCGCTCTACCTGATGCACCACAAGCCCGAGCTCGGCATCAAGGACCCGTACGAATTGACCGAGGACCAGTACCAGGCGGCGCTCGAGCTGCTGCGCCAGCAACGCAAGATCGTCAACCGCTACTGGCACGACGCGTTCGTCCAGATCGACGACTTCACCAACGAGGGCGTGGTCGCGAGCTCGTCCTGGCCGTTCCAGGTCAACATCCTCGTGTCCAAGGAGCAGCCGATCGCGAGCGTGATCCCCGAGGAGGGGGCGACCGGCTGGGCGGATACGACGATGATGCACAGCGAGGCGCCGCATCCGAACTGCAGCTACATGTGGATGGAATGGACGCTGTCCTCGAACCTGCAGGGCGATCTCGCCGCCTGGTTCGGCTCGGTCCCGGTCGTCCCGGCCGCCTGCGGCCAGAGCGAGCTGCTCGGGCCGGACGGCTGCAAGATCAACGGCTCGGAGAACTTCGACAAGATCCATTTCTGGCGGACCCCGGTCGCCAAATGCACGACCCAGACCGAATGCGTGCCCTACTACCGCTGGGTCACCGACTACATCGCGGTGCTCGGCGGCCGCTGAGGGCAAGCGGCGCCGACCACCGAGGGCGCGGGGCCGATGTCCAATTCCGCAGGGTCGTGGTCGATCCTCGCATCGGACAGCGGGCCGGTGCGGCCCCTCGGCCTCGATCGCGAGGTGACGACCGATGCGCTTCGCTCAACCTTTCGTCAACCATTGGTCCTGAACTTGGCCATTCCCGGTGGTCCAAGCGACTGTGGGAATCCCTGGGTCGCTCAAGCCGTCGACGGCGCAGAGTCCCACGGTCGCATGGACCACCCAAAGAAAGTGGTGACGCCTCAAAGGTTAACATCCAGTTACCGGCGTAGGCGCTCACCATCGCCGGCGCGGGCGTGGAACGCCGCCGCGACCTCCGGCATCCGGGCAGAGCTCGGTCGCGATCCCGGCGCGGGCCGATCGCGACGATCCGCCGGCGGTCGGCCGCGGGTCGGCCCGGCGATGAGCGCTGAAGGACTTTGGCCGGTCGTCCGGCCGGCGCGATCCTGACGGTATGGCGCCCGCAGTCCGGTTCGAGCGCGTGAGCCGCCGGTTCGGTCAGGTGCGCGCGGTCGACGGGGTCAGTTTCGAGGTCGACGACGGCGAGTTCTTCGCCATGCTCGGGCCGTCGGGCTCGGGCAAGACCACCTGTCTGCGCCTGATCGCGGGCTTCGAGGAGCCGGATCAGGGCGAGATCGCGCTTCATGGGCGGAGCGTGCTTGGCGTGCCGCCCTATGACCGCAACGTCAACACGGTCTTCCAGGACTACGCGCTGTTCCCGCACATGAACGTCCTGGACAACGTCGCCTACGGCCTCCGGGTCCGGGGCGTCGCCAAGCCCGAGCGGCGGACCCGCGCCGAGACCATGCTGGCGCTGGTGGCGCTCGGCGGCCTCGGCGGCCGCCGGCCGGCGGCGCTGTCGGGCGGGCAGCGCCAGCGGGTGGCGCTCGCCCGCGCGCTGATCAACCAGCCGGAGGTGCTGCTGCTCGACGAGCCCCTCGGCGCCCTCGACCTCAAGCTCCGCCAGCAGATGCAGACCGAGCTCAAAGCCCTGCAACGCAAGGTCGGCATCACCTTCGTCTACGTCACCCACGACCAGGAGGAGGCGCTCGGCATGAGCGATCGCCTGGCGGTCTTCAATCATGGCCGGATCGAGCAGATCGGCACGCCTGAGGCGATCTACGAGCACCCGGCGACCGCCTTCGTGGCGGGCTTCGTCGGCGCCTCCAACATCGTCGATGCGGCCGCCGCCGAGCGGCTGGTCGGCATCCGCGAGGCGTTCGCGCTCCGGCCCGAGCGCATCCGGGTCCTCGAGCCCGCGGGCGACGGCGCGGCCGGGCACAGCATCGAGGGCCGCGTGGTCGACATCCAGTATCATGGCGCCCGCACCCGGATCGAGGTCGGGCTCGACGGCGGCGGCCTGCTGATCGCGGAGCGTCCGAACGATGTCCCGGGCGGCGTCCGGCCCGAGGTCGGCGCCCGCATCCGTCTCGGCTGGGCGGCGAACGCGATGCAGCGCCTGCAGGGCGAGGTCCCGTGAGCGCCGGCGTGGCCGATCTGGCGCTGGCGCCGGCGCCCCGGGCGACCGCGGCGCGCCGGCTGTCGACCCTGCTCTACCGGCGGGCGGGCCTGTTCACGCTGCTGCTGCTGACGCCGCCCCTGCTCTGGCTCGGCGTGGTCTATCTGGGCTCGCTGTCGGCGCTTTTGATCCAGAGCTTCTTCGCCTTCGACGACTTCACCGGCCAGGTCGTCTACCAGCTGACGCTGCGCTCCTACGTCGAGCTCTTCACCTCGCCCGCCAACCTCGACATCATCCTGCGCACGGTCAGCATGGCCGCCGCGGTCACCGCTGGCGCGGCCCTGATCGGCTTCCCGATCGCCTACATGATGGCGCGCTACGCCACCGGGCGCACCAAGGCGCTGTTCTATCTCGCGGTCATGCTGCCGCTCTGGTCGAGCTACCTGGTCCGGGTCTACGCCTGGAAGCTGATCCTGGCCAAGGAGGGCATCGTCAGCTGGGCGCTCGCCGAGGTGAAGCTGACCTGGCTCCTGGACGGCGTGCTGGCGCTGCCGGTGATCGGCGGGCCGTCCCTTTCGGTCTCCTACCTCGGCATGTTCCTGGTGTTCACCTACATCTGGCTGCCGTTCATGATCCTCCCGGTTCAGGCGGCCCTCGAGCGGGTGCCGAAAGGGCTGATCGAGGCCTCGGCGGATCTCGGCGCCAGGCCCCGGACGACCTTTTGGACGGTGATCCTGCCGCTCGCCTTTCCGGGCGTGGTCGCGGGCTCGATCTTCACCTTCTCGCTGACGCTTGGCGACTACATCATCCCCTACATCATCGGCTCGTCGCGCTTCTTCATCGGCCAGGCGGTCTACCTGCAGCAGGGCACCGCCGGCAACATCCCGCTGGCGGCCGCTTTCTCGGTCGTGCCGATCCTGATCATGGCCATCTACCTGACGCTCGCCAAACGGCTCGGGGCTTTCGATGCGCTCTGACCGCGACCCGACCCGACGCGCGCGATGCCGATGCGACCGTCCTTCCGGTCCTTCCCGGCCGGCGCCTCGATCAGCGGCACTAACCTTTCGTCAACGATCGACCTCCAATCTACCCGTCTGGTCCATGCGATCCTGGGAATCCATGTGCCCCGAAGAACTTCGGCGGCGCGGAGTCCCACGGTCGCATGGACCAGCCGAAAAAAGGGTTAACGGTGCAGGAGTTAAGGTTCGGTTAACGTGCCGCAGCTGCACAGTCCCGCCAGAGGCTCCGGGTCGCGGGGCGGCCGATCCCGGCTGCCCGCGATCTGACCTGACACGGGCCCGGGTGGCGCCGATGAACGACCGCGGCCAGCCGACCGGGCGCCCGGGCGGCCGCGATCGTGGACCAGGACCGGCCACGCCCCGGACTGGCGGTCCCCCATGAGCCGGCGATCGAGGCGCGCCGGGCGGCCGGCGCCGATAGGGCTCGGGCTCGCCGCCGGGGCGGGGCTGCTCTATCTGCACCTGCCGATGGCGTTCATCCTGCTCTACGCCTTCACGACCGACGACAAGAGCTATCAGTTCCCGCCGCCCGGGCTGACCCTCAAATGGTTCGCGGTCGCCTGGCAGCGCCAGGACATCTGGAACGCGCTGCTGCTCTCGGTCCGGGTCGCCCTGGTCTCGACCACCGGCGCGCTCCTGCTCGGCACGCTCGCCGCCGCCGCGCTCTATCGGGCGCGCTTCTTCGGCCGCGAGGCGATCACGCTCCTGATCATCCTGCCGATCGCGCTGCCGGGCATCGTGACCGGCATCTCGCTGCGCGCCGCGATCAACCTTGCCGGCATCCCCTTCAGCTTCTGGACGATCGTGATCGGCCACGCGACCTTTTGCATCGTGGTCGTCTACAACAACGTGCTGGCGCGCTTCCGGCGGACCTCGGGCTCGATCATCGAGGCCTCGATGGACCTCGGCGCCGACGGTTTTCAGACCTTCCGCTACGTCGTGCTGCCGAACATCGCGACCGCACTGCTGGCCGGCGGCATGCTCGCCTTCGCGCTCAGTTTCGACGAGGTGATCGTCACCACCTTCACCGCCGGGCCGCAGACGACGCTGCCGATCTGGATGCTGACCGAGCTGGTCCGCCCGCGCCAGCGGCCGGTCACCAACGTGGTCGCGGTGTTCGTGATCGCGGTGACGCTGTTCCCGATCCTGATCGCCTACTACGCCACGCGCGGCACCGACACCGTCGCCGGCAGCGGCAAGTGAGAAGGACGCAAGGCCCGAGGACAGGATGCCAGGCGCGCGCCACCCGCTCGAGATTCAGCCGGCGTCGCGGCGCCTCGCTGCCTGCTCGTCGGCATCGGCGGCCTCCGAGCCGGCCGCAGCCTCGCGTTGCGAGCGCCGGCTCAGGTACTGAAAGCCGCCGAGCCCGACCAGCGCCAGGATCGCGCTCACCATCACGAGCATCGGATAGAGCATCTGCTCGTAGCGCTCGTGGCGCCCCGCTTCGAAGATCCCGACCAGGCCCTCGAGCGACAGCGCGATGATGATGATGGTCATGAACTTGGTCAGCGAGCGCAGGGCCTTGGCCGGGGCGTGCAGCTCGCGCTCGCGCACGATGCTCTCCTCGAACACGAACTTGGCGACGTCGCCGATCGCAAGCGCCACGATCAGCAGGCCGACGCCGTTCATCAGGTCGTGGATGCCGGCTTGGCCCTGGAGGCCGCCGCTCACCAGCTGCCAGACGCCGGATGCGACCAGCGCCAGCGCCAGGCCGAACAGGGCCAGGGTTACGAGGATGAACAGGAGCCTCGCCAGACCCTCGAACGCGCGCTTGATCATGGGCTCTCCATCGGCTTGCGACCCGACGCAACCATAGCGCATACGGCGGTCGTCGGGGCCTTGCGCGCTGGCTCAGCCGCGCGCGGAGCACGCCGGCAGACGGCGACGTCGGGTTCCGACGCTGATGCTCCTGCTCTACCCTGGCGGGGTCGCGCTGCCGCGGGTCTGATCCGGGCGGCGGCCGGCGCGCCGGGTCGCCGGCCGCCGGGCCGGGGCGACCTGGCGCGCCGATGGCGGCGGTGCGAGCACCCGGCGATCGAGCGCCGCCACGCCGTCCCAGCCGCCCAGCGCCAGCACCCGGTCGATGTCGCGGCGCAGGATCTCGAGCACCCGGGCGACGCCCGCCTCGCCCGCGACCGCGAGGCCCCAGAGGTGCGGTCGGCCGATCGTGCAGGCCGTGGCCCCGAGCGCCAGCGCCTTGACCACGTGGCTGCCGCGTCGGATGCCGCCGTCCTGCAGCACCGGGATCCGGCCGGCGATCGCGTCGACCACCGCCGGCAGCGCCCGGATCGATGCGATCGCGCCGTCGAGCTGGCGGCCGCCGTGGTTGGAGACGATCACGCCGTCGACGCCGTGATCGAGCGCGGCCTTGGCCTCGTCCGGATGGAGCACGCCCTTGAGCAGCAACGGCCCCCGCCAGATCCCGCGCAGCCAGTCGACGTCCCGCCAGTTCAGCGTCGGGTCGAGCAGGTCGTTGATGTGGGCGGCGAGCGAGGCGATGTCGCGCCGCTCGTCGGTGACGTAATTGCTCAGCGTCAGCGGCGCGCGCGCCATGCGCAGGGCCCAGGGCCAGGCCCGCGCCACGTCGAGGACGCTGCGCCAGCTGACCCGGGGCGGGATCACGAAGCCGCTCCTCAAGTCGCGCTCGCGCTGACCGAGGACCTGGTTGTCGATGGTCAGGACCAGCGCCCGATAGCCGGCTGCCTGGGCGCGCTCGGCGAACGAGCGGGTCAGGCCGCGGTCGCGGTACATGAAGTTCTGGAACCAGAGCGGCCCGGACGCCGCCGCCGCCAGGTCCTCGATCGAGACCGTCGAGCCGTGGCTCATCGTGTAGATGGTGCCGGCCGCAGCGGCGGCGCGCGCCGCCGCCGCCTCGCCCCGCGGCCAGAGCATGCCCGACAGGCCGGTCGGGCCGATGATCACCGGCAGCGCCAGCTTCTCGCCGAACAGCTCGACCGACTGATCGCGGACCGTCGTGCCGGCAAGCGGCTGCGGCAGAAATTCCCAGTCGGCGAAGCCGGCCTCGTTCTGGGCGAGCGTGATCTCGTCCTCGGCGCCGCCATCGCAGAAGTCGAACACCATGCGCGGCAGGCGCCGCCTGGCCATGCGCCGGAGGCCGGCGACGTTGAACGCCCGCTGCTCGAAGCTTGCCCGGCGCAAAGCCGCCACTCCCTCGCTGCGCAACAGGCGGCAACACTAGCCGACGCGCCGGCGCGCCGCTACCTTGGGGACCGCTCGACAGCCGGGCTCCCGCGATGGAACCGCAAGCCATCCTCGCTCACCTGGCCCAGGACGAGGGCCTGCCGGAAGCCGCGATCCTGGCCGCGCGCGAGCGTTGGGCCGAGGTCGCGCCGCTGCTGATCGACCTGGTCGAGCGCGCTGCCGCCGGCGACCCCGCCGCCCGGGCGCTGCAGCCGGCCCTGTTCGTGGGCTTCCATCTGCTCGGCGAACGACAGGAGAAGGCCGCCTATCGGCCGCTCGCCCGCCTGCTCGCGATCGACGCCGATGCCATCGATGCGCTGCTCGGCAACGCCACCGTCGAGACGGCGCATCGGGTCATGGCGGCGGTGTTCGACGGCGATCCAAAACCGCTCCACGACGTGATCGAGGCCGAGCACGCCGATCCCTTCGTCCGCTCGCGCATGGTCGAGACCCTGGCGCTGCTCGTCCTGCGCGGCGGGCTCGAGCGCGACGCGGTCGCCCGCTACCTGCGTGACGCGTTCATGAACCTCCGGCCCCACGGCGAGAACTACGTCTGGGTCGGCTGGCAGGCCGCGATCGCGATGCTCGGCCTGAAGGAGCTGGCACCGCTGGTCAGGAAGGCGTTCGATCGCGGCCTGATCGACCCCGCGCTCATGAGCCTCGAGGACTTCCGCTCCGATCTCCGCTACGCGCTCGCCCATCCCGACAAGCCATGGCCGCTCGGCGAGCGGGAATACGCGCCGTTCGAGGACGCGCTCGGGGATCTCGCTGGCTGGTACGCCGTCGCGGACGACGAACCGGGCCCGGCGGAGGACGACCCCTTCGCCGGCGCCTACGGGTCGGTCGAGTCCGCGGTCAATCCGTTCCGCAACGTCGGGCGCAACGACCCCTGCCCCTGCGGCAGCGGCAGGAAGTTCAAGAAATGCTGCCTGCCCTGATGCGACGGCGCGGTCGACGACCAACCCCGCCATGGGGTTGAACGCCGGCTGTTTTGCTATAGTTTCCAGGGCAATGGGGGTACCCGTCCACGGCGGACGCTACAAACACGAGGGAGACCTGTCTGATGAAGCCATCCCGACTCCTGCTTGCCTGCCTCGGCGCCATCGGCGCCTCGGCCTTCGGGGCCGTCGCCCAGGCCGAGACGATCACCGTATGGTGGAACAAGGGCTACTTTCCCGCCGAGGATGCCGCCCTCCAGACCATGATCAAGAAGTGGGAGGACCAGACCGGCAACCAGGTCAACCTTTCCTTCTACAGTGGTGCCGACATCCCAACCAAGATCATCTCGGCGATCACCTCCGGCAACGTCCCGGACGTCGCCTACGCCGACATCAACGATTTCGCGATCGCGCCGCAGCAGGCGTGGAAGGATACCCTCGCCGACGTCTCGGACGTGGTCGAGCCGCTCAAGGACAAGTACACCAAGACGGCTCTGCGCTCGGCGTATCTCTACGACAGCGTGCAGAAAAAGCGCAGCTACTATGCCGTGCCGTTGAAGCAGCAGGCGTTGCATGATTTCTACTGGCGGCCGCTGCTCGAAGAGGCTGGCTATACGGCCGCCGACATCCCGAGCGAATGGGATGCTTATTGGGATTTCTGGAAGGGCGTCCAGGACAAGCTGCGTGCCGATGGCAAGCGGGTCTATGCCATGGGCCTGCCAGTGTCGACCGTCGACAGCGACAACTACTATACGTTCAACCAGTACATGCTGGGATACGGCGGCCACGTCGTCAATGAGGACGGCACGCTCAATCTGACCGATCAAACCCGCCAGGCCGCGATCAAGACACTGACGTTCATCGCTGACGCGTTCAAGGGCGGTTACATCCCGGAAAGCGCGCTCAATTGGGGCGATCCGGACAACAATGTCGCGTTCTTCTCCAAGCAGATCATCATGACCAACAACGCGACGCTGTCGATCCCGGTCGCGAAGTTCGACGACAAGCAGCTCTATGAGCACGACATCGTCACCCGCGAGATGCCGAACGCGCCGGGCGGCGACCGGCCGATCAGCCTGGTCGCGGTCAAGGTCGCGATCGTGCCCAAGGCCGCCGAGCACATCGAGACCGCCAAGGCGTTCCTCAAGTTCTTCGTGACGCCCGAGAACCTCGGCGAGTACCTGGCGGCCGCGCGGGGCCGCTGGATGCCGGTCATGCCCGAGATCATCAAGGACAATCCGTCGTTCTGGACCGACACCAAGGACCCGCACATCCCGATCGCGGTCAAGCAGGAGATCGGGGGCCAGACCGAGCCCTGGCCGATGGCCTACAATCCGGCCTATGCGCAGGTCAATGCCGAGGAGGTCTGGGGGACCGCCGAGGGCGCGGTCCTGGTCCACGGCGAGACCCCGGAGCAGGCCGTCGACGAAGCGTTTGCCCGCATCAAGGAGATCTTCGCGCAGTACAACGTCGCCGACTGACGAGGGCTGCGATGGCCAGGGCACCGGCCCGGGGGGCGTTGCCCCCCGCTGCCTCGGAGGGGTTGCGTCAGCGGGTGACCGATCTCCTGATCGGCCGCGGCAACAGTCTGACGGCTGAAGGCGTGTGGGGGTTGATGTTCGTCATCCCCTACATCGCGGTCTTCCTGCTGCTCGTGGTCTATCCGGTGCTCTACGGCATCTGGCTCGGCAGCAGCCCGGCCAGCTACGTCAAGCTGTTCAACGATCCGCTCTACCTGCGCACGGTCTGGAACACGCTGCTGCTCCTGATCATCGGCGTCAACGTCAAGATGTTCCTGGCGCTGCTGCTCTCGGGCTTCTTCCACCAGAGCTATCGCTGGGTGAAGTGGCTGTTCCTGATCTTCATCCTGCCGTGGGCGGTGCCGGCGATCCCGACCTTCATCTCGGCGCATTGGCTGCTGAACGGCCAGTGGGGGCTGATCAACAACACGATCTGGCTCCTGTTCCACAAGGAGGGGCCGGGCTGGCTGACGACGCCGAGCCTCGCGATGGGCTCGGTGATCGTCTTCTACATCTGGAAGTGGATGCCGTTCTGGACCGTGATCTTCCTCGCCGGCCGGACCGCGATCCCGGGCGAGCTCTACGAGGCCGCCGCGATCGATGGCGCGACCGGCATCCAGCGGTTCCGCTACATCACCTTTCCGATGATGAAGAACCTCTACATCATCTGCACGGTGCTCTCGACGATCTGGACGCTCGGCGACTACAACACGGTCCACTTCGTCAGCGGCGGCGGCCCGGTGCTGTCGACCCACGTGTTCGCGACCCTCGGCATCCGCGATGCCTTCGAGATCGGCGACCCGGCGCTCGGCATCGCGGTCGTGATCACCGCGCTGCCGGTCCTGGTGCCGCTCGTGATGTATCTGATGCGCAAGCTGCACCGGGAGGCCGTCGAGCTATGAGCGCGTCCGCCGCCGTCCTCCCGGGCAGCCAGACCGCGCCCCGCCAGACCCTGGCGCTGCTGCTCGGCGTCGTCATCCTGTTCTGGACCCTGATGCCGATCTACAACATGATCATCGTCTCGCTGCAGACCAACGATGCGATCTTCAGCGGCAACATCTGGCCCAAGGACCCGACGCTTACGACCTTCACCACGGTGTTCAAGGAAGACTACTGGTACCTCGAGGACTTCTGGGTCCAGATGCTGAACAGTCTGCTGGTCGGGATCGGCACCGCGCTGATCGTGGTTGGCGTCGCCGCACTGGCGAGCTTCGCGATCACCCGCCTCCGGATCCGCTTCGGCTGGCTGCTCTCGAACGCCGCCCTCCTGACCTACGTGATCCCGGCGTCGTTCCTGGCGATCCCGTTCTACAAGATCATGGACGGCTACGGCCTCCTCGACAATCTGTGGTCCTTGATCCTGGTCGAGGTCACCTTCGCGACCCCCTACGCCATCTTCATCTTCCAGCAGTACAGCACGAGCATCCCGCGCTCGCTCGAGGAGAGCGCCAAGATCGACGGGGCGACCACGCCCCAGATCTTCTTCCACATCTTCCTGCCGCTGATGATGCCGGCGCTGGTCGCGGTCGGCACCTACGCGCTGCTGCTGGCCTGGAACGAGTACCTCTACGCGTTCCTGTCTGCTGTCGACGCCGACCAAGGTGACCGTGCCGGTGGCGCTCGGCTTCTTCCTGAGCAGCGACGAGTCGCCCTGGAACCTGCTGATGGCGGCGGCGATCGTCTACTCGATCCCGCCGCTCGTGATCTACTACCTGTTCCGCGGCCGGATGACGACCGGGCTCACGATCGGCAGCGTCAAGGGTTGAGCTCGCCGGCGGGGGACCCGCCAGCCTGGAGCGGCAGCCCGAGCGATGTCGACCGCGACCGTCGAGGTCGAAGGCCGGCGCGCGGAGCGCGCTGCGCGCGCCGCCGGGGCCGCGCGGCCATTGGCTGCTCGGCCACAGCCGGGAGATCGAGCAGGACGCGCTCGGGGTTTTCATGCGCGGCTTTCAGGAGTTCGGCGACGTCGTCGCGTTCCGCTTCGGCCCGATCCGCGCCTGCCTGCTGGCCCATCCCGATCACGTCCGGCACGTCCTGCAGCGGAACCACCGCAACTACGACAAGAACGCGTTCAGCTATCGCCGCCTCAGGGCCCTGCTCGGCGACGGGCTGATCACGGCCGACGGCGCCCGTTGGCAGGCGCACCGCAGCCTCGCCCAGCCCGCCTTCCAGCGCCGCCAGCTCGAGAACGTCGCCGCGGCGAGCCTTTGCGCCGCCGACCGCATCGGCGACGTCTGGCGCATGCGCGCGAGCCGAGGGACGCCGCACCGACGTTCATCGGGACATGATGAGCGCGGCACTCGAGGTCGCGGCCGCGGTCCTGCTCGGCGCCGAGATCCGCGCCGAGGCCGAGGCGGTCGGCCAGGCCCTCGACGTCGCGCTCACCGAAGCGGTGCGGCGCGTCTATGCCCTGCTGCCGCTCCCGATGGTCGTGCCTGAGCCCCGCCAATCTCCGCCTGCGGCGCGCGCTCGCCACCTCCATGTCCTGGTCGAGCGGCTGATCGAGCGCCGCCGGCAGAGCGGGCAGGCGCCGGGCGCGCCGCTCCGGGCCGACCTCTGTGGTCGGCCCTGGGAGCCAGGCGCGCTCCTCGACGACCTGCTCCGGGGCTCGACGGACGGGCCCTGCGTGACGAGGTGATCACCTTTCTGCTGGCCGGTCACGAGACCACCGCCAACGCCCTGGTCTGGACGTTCTGGCTGCTCGGCCAGCATCCGCAGGCCGCCGCCCGTCTGCGCACCGAGATCGATGCCGTGCTCGGCGAGCGGCCACCGACCCTCGATGACCTGCCGCGCCTCGGCTACGTCCGCATGGTGCTGGAAGAGGCGATGCGCCTCTACCCGCCGGTCTGGGTGGTCGATCGCAACACGGTCGCCGAGGACGTCATCGGCGGTCACCGGATCGGCAAGGGCACGCTCGTCATGCTCTCGCAGTACGTGACCCATCGTCACCCGGCGTTCTGGCCGGACCCGGAACGGTTCGATCCGGACCGCTTCGCGCCGGCAGCGGCGAGAGCACGGCCGCGCTACGCCTATTTCCCGTTCATCGGCGGGCCGCGCATGTGCATCGGCGCCCAGTTCGCCATGACCGAGGCGACCCTGATCCTCGCCTGCCTCGCCCGGCGCTTCGCGCTGGCCCCGATCGCCGGCGAGCCGGTCGAGCCCAACCCCAGCGTCACGTTGCGGCCGCGCCACGGCGCGCCGATGCGCGTGACGGCGCTGGAGAGTCCAAAGGTCGAGTGGCGGACGATCCGGCTTCGCCGGCCTCAGTCGGCGCGCTCGACCTTGATCGCCGCCCCGCTCCGGACCGCGCGCAGCGCCTGCACATCGTCGAGTGCCTGGCCCCAGATGTTGCAGGGGCTGGCGAGCCGGCATTCGTCGGCCCGGGAAATCGGGGTCGGGCCGAAGCCGATCGCGATCGCATCGCCATCCGGCCAGAAGGCGAGCTCGCCCGGCTCGACCACGTCCTTGGCGCCCGCCTCGCGGCCTGCGATACCGGAGTCCGGAAATAGACCTCGTCGCCCCAGGTCGAGGCGCGCGCCTCGAAGGGCGCCGCGGCGTAGAGTGCCTCCGCGGTCGGCGTCTCGAGCAGCTCGGCCCGGATCACCACGTTGCCGATCGTCATCTTCAGCTCGCGCATGCCTTTCCCCATGATCATCTGTCGCTGCTGGGAAGGTAGCCGCGCGCGGCGGTTTCGGCTAGCGATGGGGCAAGAGCGCCGTTCGGGAGGAAGCTTGCCCACGCTGCTGGTCGGATCGACCGCGATCCCCTAGCGCCTTCGGCGCAGCCCGCGCGCGCGCCGGCTGCGCCTGACGGTCCAGGCCGACGGCGTCGAGGTGGTGGCGCCGGTCCGCCTGCGCGAGCCCGAGATTCTCGAGTTCCTCGAGCAGCATCGGCACTGGGTGCTGGACAAGGTCAGCCGGCTGCGCCGGACGCTGGCCGCGCATCCGGGCCAGAGCCGGCTCGCGGACGGCGGCCTGGTGCCCTACCGCGGCCGCCCGGTCGAGCTCAGGGTCGGGCCGGCCGCGGGCGCCCGGACGACGGTCCGCTACCAGGACGGCTTCGAGGTCGAGCTGCCGGAGCGCGTCCCCGACGACGAGCGTGAACGGTGGATCGAGGCGGCGCTCGGCCATTGGCTGCGGCGCCAGGCGCGGCTCGACGCCGAGCGCTTCATCGACCGCCACGGTCCGCCCCATCGCCTGATCCCCCGCAGCCTCCGGATCAAGGACCAGAAGCAGATCTGGGGCAGCTGCTCGGCGCGCGGCACGGTCAACCTCAACTGGCGCCTGATCCTGGCACCGGAGACGGTGTTCGAATACGTGGTCGTGCACGAGCTCTGCCATCTGCGCGTGCGCAACCATCAAAAGGAATTCTGGCAGCTGGTGGCGCAGATCCTGCCCGGCTACGGCAGCGAGCGCCGCTGGCTGCGCGCCAACGGCCATCTGCTGACCCTGCGGCCGGCCAGCCTGGACTGAACCGGCGGTCCGTCACTTCCTGGAGATCACGAAGCGCCATGAGCGATCTCGACGCCTTCATCCGGGGGTTGCCCAAGGCCGAGCTGCACATGCACCTGGAAGGCAGCATCGAGCCGCAGCTGATGCTCGAGCTCGCGGCCCGCAACCGCCTGAAGCTGCGCTGGCACACGGCCGAGGAGTTGCGTGCAGCCTACGAGTTCACCGACCTGCAGTCGTTCCTGGATCTCTACTTCGAAGGCTGCCGGGTGCTGGTCCAGGAGCGCGACTTCTATGACGTCACGCGCGCCTATCTGCGCCGCGCCAACGAGGACGGCGTGATCCGCGCCGAGCTCTTCATCGGGCCACAGAGCTTCACCGGCCGCGGCGTCGCGATCGCGACCCTGATGCGGGGTGTCCTGAGCGCGATCGACGATGGCGCCCGCGAGCACGGCCTCAGCGCCGGGCTCCTGATCAGCGCCCATCGCCACCGCAGCGAGGCGGACGCGTTGGCGTTGCTCGAGCAGATCCGACCCTGGTCGGACCGGATCCTCGGCATCGGCATGGGCGGTCCGGAGATCGGCAACCCGCCCTCGAAGTTCGTGAACTTCTTCCGCGCCTGCCGGGAGCGGGGGTTTCGCATCACGGTCCACGCCGGCGAGGAGGGCCCGGCCGCCTACGTGCGCGAGGCGGTCGAGCTTCTGGCCGTCGACCGGATCGACCACGGCAACGCCTGCCTCGACGATCCCGATCTCGTGCGCGAGCTGGCCGGGCGCGACCTGCCGCTCACGGTCTGCCCGCTCTCCAATCTCAAGCTGAAGCTCGTGCCCTCGCTCGAGCGGCACCCGCTCAGGGCGATGCTCGACGCCGGCCTGCACGTCACCGTCAATTCCGACGACCCGCCCTATTTCGACGGCTACGTCAGCGAGAACATGATCGCCTGCCAGCGTGCCCTGGGTCTGTCCGCCGACGACCTCGCCCGTCTCGCGCGCAACAGCATCACGGCCGCCTTCATGTCGCCGAACGAGGCCGCGCAGGCACTCGCGCGGATCGATGCCCACGTCGCGGACTTTCGGAGCCTGCCTCGGAACTGAGGACCGCTCGGGCCCAAGATCGATCCTTGTCGAGGAGGGTCGAGGCCGCGCGACGTCACGGCGGACAGCCGCCACGCGAGGCGGGCGCCCCGGTCGCGAGCCAGACCACGATGGCCGCCATCTGCGCGGGGTCGCTCGGCCGCCCGAGCGGCCATGCGCGCGGTGCGCTCGGCCCGCCTCGATGGATGGCGCCGCCCTATCGCGCGACGCCGGCCCGATCCGGCTGCTCGGCGGCGCCGAGCGCGGCGAGCAGCGTGGTCGCGCGCTCGCGCTTGGCGGCGTCGGGGTCCCGCTGGACGATCCGCAGCAAGACGGCCGTCGCCAAGCGGTCGCCGCGCTCGGCGAGGTCGAAAGCGATCCGGTCGCGCTGCTCGTAGTAGCGCATGTCGTAGTCGGCGATCTTCAGCGCCTGGCTGCGCCAGTAGTACGGCAGGTCCCGCGAGGACCAGCCGGCCGTGATCTCGTCCCAGCTGCCGCAGCCGGCGTAGGGTTGCAGGCAACGCTCGCAGACCGGCTCGGAGGCCCGCTGATAGCGGTTGTCGAGCGACAGGCGCAGCCGGTCCGAGAGGTTGGGCAGCCCCTTGTGCACGGTCAGGCTGTGGAAGATCAGCGCGTCGCCCGCTTCGAGCGGACCGGCGACCCAGCTGCCGTCGAGCGGGTCGGTCACCGCCATGCCGCCCGCACCGCTGCTGACCGTGAAGTCGCGCACGCCGTCCTTGTGCGAGCCGCGGGCGATCGCGAGGCCGCCCATCGCGGCCGGGCAGTCGCCGAGCGGCAGCCAGAGGCTGAGCGTCTCGGTCGTGCCCTGAATGTGGGGAAAATCCTGATGCGCGGGGGTCGTGAACTCCGGCCGCTGCGGGAAGATGCAGCGCGGGATCAGCAGCGGATGCGCCAGCACCGGCTCCCCGAACAGACGCTCGAACAGCCCCATGACGTTGGCATGAAGCTTGAGGGCATGGCCCTCCTCGGAGCGATAGAACCGGCGCAGCACGTCGATGAACGGCGCCTGCGGGTCGACGCAGGCCCTGGCCGGATCGGCAATCGCATCGCTCGCATCGGTGCCGGCACGCAGCCAGCCCGCCTCGGCGGCCGCGGCCAGGAAGCGCGTCCGCACCCCCAGCACGTCCGCCCGCGGCAGCAGCCCCTTGATCAGCAGATAGCCGTCCGCATCGAGGCGGGCGGCGAGCGCCGCCGGGTCGTTGCGGGCGTCCGCCGAGTCGACGAAGTCATCCATCGCCTGTCCTGCCGGTTCGAGCCTGCTTCATCGGCCCGCGCATCATCACTCGGAGCGGCGGCCGAACGACACCGCGTAGGCCTCGTCGCGGACGTCGATCATCGGGTCGTCGGAGGGCTCGATCCCGTCGGCCAGGCTGCCGGGCAACAGCATCAGCTCCTTCTCGGCGGCGGCGCTGTCGGCATCGACGGTCGTCAACGCGATCTCGCCGAGGTCGACCAGCTCGCGATCGTCCGGCCAGGGCTTGGACGGATCGGCGGTCTGATCGCCGGGCTTGGCGAGCTGTGCCAGCAGGCGAAAGCGCACGGGCCCTTGCGCGAGCTCGGTCCGCAGCTCGTCGAAGAGGAAGTCCGGGGCCTGCTTGGCGGCGTCCTCGGCGCTCAGATGCGCCTCGCCCGCGACCGGCGTGATCTTGAACCGGAAGGGATGACGGCCGCCGGCGGCGTCGACGAACACGAAGGCGTTGACGCCGTTGTAGGTCTCGCGGGCGAAGCTCACGGGCGTCGACGTGCTGGCGAAGGCGCGCGGGACGGTCGGGTGGGCTGCCACGAACTGTTCGAGCGGGGTGGGCTTGGCGGCATCGGGCCCGCTCGCCGCGACCGCCTGGAGCAGTGCCAGAAAATCCTCGCCGGTCGCGACCGGGAAGAACTTCAGCGAGTTGGTGACGAGGTCCATCTCGCCGCCATCGGCCAGGTCGAAGCGGAGGCCGAGGCCGTGCGGGTTGGCGTTGGGGTCGCCGTCCGGAATCGCCGGCAGGCCGGTCCCGTCGGAGAAGCGCGCGGTGACCGGCGTCGGCGCGCCCTGGAACAGCACGGCCGTGCTCAAAGCGGCGCCGGCGCCGCTCGGGGTGAAGCTGCCCTCGACCACCACGCCCTTGGCGTGCATGGCACGCAGGCCCGGGTGCTGGCCGAACAACTGGTTCATGACGTCGACCAGCCGCTCGCCAAGCGGGGCCTCATCGGCTGCCAGGGCTGCGGCGGAAGCCCAGGCGACTGGGAGAAAAATCGCGGCCGCCAAACCCGTCCTCGTCCAGCGCACGTCACCCTCCCAGCTGGTTCGGGCAGCAACCTAGCCGAGAGCGTCAATCCTTGTCGAGGCCGCCGGTCACGTTGAGGCGGGCGGCCGTCATGTAGGCGGGCGCCTCGGTCGCGAGCCAGACCACCATGGCGGCCATCTCCTCGGGGTCGCTGCGCCGGCCGAGCGGGATGCGCGCGGTGCGCTCGGCCTTGAACGCCGCGAGGTCGCTGCGACCGGCCAGCTGGCCGAAGCCCGCCTCGGTCCGCTCCTGGAGGCCTGTGTCCATCATGCCGGGCGAGAGGCTGTTGACCCGGATGCCGTGCGCTGCCAGCGCCACGGCCGCCGTCCGGGTCAGGGAATCCACGGCCGCCTTGGTCGCGGCGTAGGCGGCGTAGTCGGAGAGCGCCATGCGCGCGGCCGCCGAGGTGACGTTGACGATCCGGCCTCCACCCTGGCGCTGCATGACCCGGCCGGCCGCGGCCATCGCGAGCGCCAGCGCCCGGACGTTGACCAGCAGCGCTTTTTCCCACGCTTCCGCGGTCATCGTCAAAAACGCCTCGACCGGGGCGACCGCGGCACAGTTCACCAGCACGTCGAGGCGGCCGGTCCGGCGCACCGTCTCCTCGACGATCGATGCCGGACCGTCGGCGCTCGCGAGATCGACCGTGATCGCAAAGGCGCCGCCGCCGCAGGCGAGCGCGACCGCCCGAGCACCCGCCGCGCTGAGGTCGGCGACCCCGACCGTCCAGCCCCTGGCCGCCATCTGCCGGCAGACCGCGGCCCCGAGGCCGCCGGCGCCGCCGGTGACCAGAACGACCGGCACGGGCGCCGGCTCAGCCATAAAGGCCCTTGACCGCGGCCACGATCCGCTCGGCACTGGGAATGACGGTGCGCTCGAGCCGGTCGTTGAACGGCATCGGCACATCGAGCGCCCCGACCCGGGCGACCGGCGCGTCCAGCCAGTCGAACGCCGCCTCGGTCACCGAGGCCGCGATCTCGCCGCCGAAGCCGCCAAACTTCCAGCCCTCGTGGACCACGACCAGGCGATTGGTGCGTTTCACGGACTTGACGATGGTGTCGAGGTCCAGTGGTTTGAGGGTCCGCGGGTCGATGACCTCGGCGCTGATGCCATCGCCCTCGAGCCGGGTCGCGGCCTGCAGCGCCTGGCTGACCATCATCTGGGTCGCGACGATCGTGACGTCGGTGCCCGGGCGCCGGATCGCCGCCTTGCCGAGCGGGATCGCGTAGTGCGCCTCTGGCACGGGCTCGGCCTGGCCCAGGTACAGCAGCTTGTGCTCCAGGAAAATGACAGGATTGTCGTCCCGGATCGCGGCGATCAGCAGGCCCTTGGCATCGTAGGCGGTCGACGGGGCGACCACGACCAGCCCCGGCACGTGGGCAAACCACGCCTCCAGGCTCTGGCTGTGCTGGGCGGCCAGGCGAATGCCGCCGCCCTGCGGCCCCCGGACCACCAGCGGCACGGTCGGCAGGCCGCCCAGCATGTAGCGGAACTTGGCCGCCTGGTTGACCAGCATGTCCATCATCAGCGTGACGAAGTCGAAGATCTGGACCTCGACGATCGGGCGCATGCCGGCGATCGCGGCGCCGACGCCGGCACCGCAGAAGGTCGCCTCCGAGATCGGCGTGTCGCGCACCCGCTCGCGCCCGAAGCGCTCGAGCAGGCCCTTACTGACCTGGAAGATGCCGCCGGTGTCGGCGACGTCCTCGCCCATCAGGAAGACGCGGCTGTCGCGCTCCATCTCCTGCGCCATGGCCTCGTTCAGCGCCTGGGCGAAGGTCAGCTCGCGCGCGCCGCGCGCCCCCGGTTCGACATAGGCCTCGACATGGGCCACATGCGGCGCATAGACGGCGGCCTCGAGCACCGCGGGCTCGGGCTCGGGGCTGGCCTCGGCGAACGCGACCGCGCCGTCGATCTCCTCGCGGGCGGTCGCTGTGCAGCGCCTCGAGCTCGGCGCCGGTGAAGACCTCGCGCCCGGTCAGCACGCCCGCGAACGCCGGGATCGGGTCGCGCGCGATCCAGGCCGCCATGTCCGCATCCGAGCGCGGGTCGCGCAGATTGGCGCGCATGCTGTGCTGGCCCCAGCGCCAGGTCATGGCCTCGATCAGGCTCGGGCCGAGGCCGCTGCGCGCGCGAAGGACCGCCTCGCCGACCGCGGCATGGACGGCGAGCACATCGTTGCCGTCGATCCGCACGCCCGGGATGTCGTAGGCGGCAGCCCGGGTCGCGACCGAAGCGACCGCGGTCGTCTGCCGGTAGGAGGTGCTGAGCGCGTACTGGTTGTTCTCGCAGACGAACAGCACCGGCAGCTGCCAGACCGCGGCGAGGTTCAGCGACTCGTGGAAGATGCCCTGGTTGTTGGCGCCATCGCCGAAGAACGCGATCACCACCTGATCGCCGCCCCGCAGCCGGATCGCGAGGCCCGCCCCGACCGAGAGCGGCATCGCCGCGCCGACGATCCCATTCGCGCCCAGGATGTTGCGCTCCATGTCCGCCACGTGCATCGAGCCGCCGAGGCCGCCGCAATAGCCGGTAGCACGTCCCATCAGCTCGGCCATCATGCGATCGGTCTTCGCCCCCTTGGCGATGCAGTGGCCGTGGCCGCGATGATAGCTCGCGACGTAGTCGTCCGTTCCGCAGAGTGCGCGCACGCCCCGACCGCGATCGCCTCCTCGCCCGCGTAGCTGTGCGCGGTGCCCTTGACGAGGCCCGCCTGGAATAGCTCGACCACGCGCTCCTCGAAGCTCCGGATGCGCACCATGTCGGCATAGAGCCGCTCGAGCTCGGCCGCCGGCAGCTCCAGATTGGGCGTGACGGTGAGCGCTTCCATGGGTTCAGCCTCCCCCTGCCATGTTTCTCTCACCATGGCACAGCCAGCACCCATTGGCGACCATCTAGCACGCCCCGCTCAGGGGCCAGGCATGGGTCGAAACCGCTCTGCATCGCGGCAAACGGCGCACAATCGCAAATTGTCAGCCGCGATGTGTGCGCGGTCCCGGGTGGGCATGCGGAGGCAGTCATGCTGAAATTTAAAGTCGAGATCGTGTTTTGCTGGCGTCGGGGCACCCTCTTGCTCTTGTCGTCGACGCCGCCAATGCCGATCAGCAGACCAACACGGACTACATCAACGGCCTGCAGTACGACCTGAAGCAATTGCTCAGCGTCTCGCTGTCGCCAAGTTCGCAGCCAGCGGTCGATCCCCGAACCGAAAAAACAGCGCGGTGATCATCTGCACCAAAACACCGAATACGGCGCGGTCCGACGCCACCGAAAACGCGCTCCTCGACCCTAGTGGCGGTGTGATCTTCACCCGGCGCGCTCGTGCAGGAAGACCGAAGTCTCGCGGAAGGCCTGCCCACACCGCTCACGCTGCCGCGCGCCCCGATCAGGATCAGGGTCGATCTGCCGGGCATCGGGGCCAGCGGATCGCGCACGATCGACAATCCTTCCAATCTTTCGGTGCCAGCTGCGATCGACGAGATCGTCGACAGCTGGTTTACGACGACGGCCGAAAAGCAGGGCTATAAGCCCGCCATTCGCGCGTTCTTTTCCGCGAATCGGGCCTACACGACAGAGCAAATCGGCGTCGACATGGGGTTTTCCGCGCAATGGGGCAGCAACAGCGCCTCGGCGAAGAACGCGCGAATGGCGGGCTTATAGCCCTGCTTTTCGGCCTCTCGACCTCAGCCACTCGACCGCGCAAACGGTCGTAATGAAGGCTTTCAAACAGGTTTACTTTACCGCTATCGTCGAAGAACCAGGAGCAGCGGGCAGTGTGTTCATCGACGATGTTGTGTTGACGCCGAAAACCGTCAATTTCGAGCATCCGCCTGGATTTGTTTGCAATGTTGATTATTAGAGTTGGGCGGCAGAGCAGCCGATTCTGTCGAACTGTTCAGCGGCAGTCCAGATAAGATCGTGGGAATGATTGCCGCTGGCGTGAGATTTTCTAAAGATAATCCGGTGTATCCGATCGCCTGCAAAGTCGCGGATCTGAAGACGCGCCAAATTGCGAAGATGTCTGCGATCGAGACCAACTGTCAGGAATATCCAAATGGTTGGGTGGAGCTCTCCATAAAGGCTGGTACGTCAATCGGGCAATCTGGTCAGCAGGAATTGGTCGTCTGGAGGCAAGACGGCGGGTTACTCACACAAGATATGGTTGCCCGGAGATGACACCGACATCGGGATCAAGGAGGTCGAGTAACACTGGCCTTCTCTGGGACAAGGAGCGGGACGCGCTGAATCTTCGACTCCCGGCAGTGCCAAACAAATGTTACGCGATTTGGGGAACGACGCTGGATCCCCGAGGAGGCGCCTGCTGACGCGGCTGGCACTGAGCCAGAAACGGGGTCAGCCTGCCTGAGAAGGAGGCCGGGCCGAAGCCGGCTGCGTGCCTTACGTGGTGCGGTGGGTCGGGATGCGGGCGAGGTCGGCGCGCGCGTGGGGTCCAGGCGGGCAGCGCGATGCGCAGGGTCCAGGTGGGCCGCGACGGTCATCGCATCACCGGCCTGGTCCCCCCGCTCTCCTGAGGGCGACGGCTATCAGCCGGCGCCGGCCGTTGTCGGCCCGCGTCCAAGGCGAAGGGGCTTGGCAACAATACCCGCTTTGTTTTAGGCTCATTGTAGGATGCCGGGTTGGTCGTCAGTCGGCGTCGGCGTGCGATGGGAGGGAGCGTGATGGCGATGAAAAAACTGCCGTGGACGCTGGCCGGAATGGTGCTGCTCGCCCTGCCGGCGGCGCTGCATGCGCAGGCGAGCGCGACCATCAGCGTACTCCCGCCGGAATGCCAGGCTCCAGACCTGAGCGCGGCGGAGCAGGCGCGGTGCGATTTCATCGCCCATGTCCCCAACCTCTGCCTTCGTCCTGGACTGAGCGAGCGAACCCAGCAGTTCTGCGATCAGCTCGGCCAGGTGCCTGAGCCGACGACGGAGATCACCGTTTCCCCGGAGGTGCCCGCCGACATTCCGGGCGGCGCGGATCAGGCGACCCTCGCGGACGCGGCGACGTTCGCATGGCAGGAGTTCATCGCGCTCAACTGGCCCGCGCTGGCCGGCACGCGCGACACCCCCGACGAGAGCAAGCTGTTCGGCGATCCGACGTACGAAGGACCGCTGGTCTGGCATACCTACCGACACAAGGTCGAGATCTATCCCGGTCAGGGCCAGCCGCCGGGATATGACCCTGCCGACGCCGACTTCGGCTACGATGCCCTGCCACCCCAGTACATCTACAACGCCGAGCAACTCGGTCAGGGCGTTGGCGGCACCGGCGAGGTCCCCGCCTGTCCGGGGCAGGAGCCCGTGGCGACCCCTTCTTTCATCAACCTGGACGAGATATCCCAGATCGGTCTCGCCTCGATGTTTGCCGGAGCTGCGCCGGAATTGCTGTCGACCAACCTGGACCCGCAATTGATCCGCTTTCTCGCCAAGGCGAACCGGAGCCACTATGACTACGTCGTCGATCCCAATGCCCTGGAGCAGGATGGCAACCCACTTTACGTCGGCACCGGACTGCCACCGCCCTCCAACAAGTGCTCGGAGCTGCCGGCGGGTGTGACGACCACGTTCTGTACCGCACAAGCCAACTTTCTGGCGGTCTCTCAGGGCAACGGTGCCCAGACGACGTTAAAAGATCCGTTCATCTCCTTTCCCTCCGGCACCATCCACGTCAAATCGGCGTGGCGGGAGCTTACCGACGACGAGCTGAACAGTGGCAGGTACTACACGACAACCGTGAGATACTACGAGGAAAATCAAAATAACACCGACGAGCCCCGCTGCTATCGCGAAGCCGTCTGGGGCATGGTCGGTCTGCACATCGAGCACAAGACGCCAACCGCACCATACTTCATATTTGCGACGTTCGAGCAGGCCGACACCCTGCAAACTCCGAGGGGCAGCCCGGTTGAGGACGAGAACGGCCAGCCGATCGTCAGGACCTCGGGGACAACGCCGGCGCTCGAGTATCAGGATGGCGACCCGCCGACTCTGAACATCGTCGGTGATCAATACTGCGAAGCGCCCGGCGACCGGCTGTTCTACGTGGAGGAGGAGGACAACAACCCTGGCCTTCCTGGCGGTGGCCCGATCTGCCAGAATGCTCGGACTCATGCCATTCCTCAAGTGATCGTCACGGCCAATCAGCAGGCTCACCAGGCGATTGCCGACTACGCCAGTGCCAATGGGCTGGAAAATCCGGTGTGGGCGGACTACAAGCTGATCAATGTTCAATATAAGCCGTTCGATATTACCGACGTCGTCAGCGGCACGACATCGGACCAGAACGAATTGACCTACTACAACAACAATGAGGTGGTCGAGACCGACTACACGCTGTCGCACTTCAGCGGACAGGTCAGCGTTGAGGGCCCGCCGACCGACCTGCCCCCCAATTTCGACAGCTTCGAGCCGGACCGGACGACGTTCCAGAACGTGTTGCTGTTCGACGGCAACAACGAGCTGACCGAGACCTTCAACATGGGCGGATGTCTGGGCTGCCACGGCATCGCGCAGGTCGACAGTGGCACGGATTTCAGCTTCATCCTGTCGCACGGCCGCGTGGAGCTGCCCGAGGCTCCGACGGTCGACGAGGCGGGGACCACGAACCCACAGCCCAGGAAGAAGCCTTAGCGCTCCTGGGGATCGCTGCCGGGGGCAAGGGGGCCGGACCGTCCGGACCCCGTTGCCGTCCGGCCGTGGGCGCGCAAGGCCGGCGGGCCGTCGCCGGAGACGGCAGCCCGCCCCGGGGCCGTCAGTTGAACGTCTGCAGGTTGAGCTTCAGGGCGCCGTCGGGCTGCCGGGCGAAGCCGTGGACCGCGATCCCGCCGAGCTTTTGAGGGCTGCCGTCGGCGGCCTTTCCGGTCGCGCTCCAGGTGGCGGCGCTGGTCACCTCCTTGGCGTCGGCGTCACCGTAGACCTCGATGACGTCGAGCGCGTGGTCGGTCACGCCGGCGGCGAACAGGCCGGCAAAGAATTCCTCGACCGCGGCCGGGCCGGTGATCACGTCGTGGGAGGGCGGCAGAAGCTTGGCATCCTCGGTGTAGAACGACGCCAACGCCGCCGCATCGCCCTTGTTGAAGGCCTCGTTCCAGGCGCTGTACGCGGCCTCCACCTCGCTCTTGAGATCGGCAGCGAGCACCGGTTGCGCCGTCAAACAAAAAAGGCCGACCACCACGGCTGACAAAACACGCATCGAAATACCTCCACTTTGAGCATCTGTGACGCGGCGACCGCCGCCGGCGGCAGCCAGACTGTACGACCCGATCCTAGCGACGAGCTCCTCAGGCCGCAACCGCAAGAGGCGAAGCGGCCGACGAGACGTGGCCGGCCAGCGCCCGCATCCGGGCATCGAGACCGCCGCTCGCCGGGAAAAGCGCGACCGGCGCTCCCCGAAGCGGCGCCGGGGCACCATATCCAAGGAGACAGCCGCCCGGGCGCGGCCGCCGGGCCGCAGGCCAAGGTGCCGCCGCCGCGCAGGATCGGGCCGAAACATCGGGAATGGCCAGCAAGGAAAGGAGAGCGCGATGAAGGTGGATGCGGTCCTGGCCGCCAAGGGTCACGAGGTCGCGACGGTGGCGCCGTCGGCGACCCTGACGACCGTGGCGCAGCAGCTGCGCCTCGAAGGCATCGGCGCGCTCGTGGTCCTCGATCAAGGCCGCCTCGCGGGCATCGTCTCGGAGCGCGACGTGGTCCACGCCTTCGCCGCCCACCGCGCCGAGACCACCGAGATCAAGGTCGCCGACGCGATGACCCGGGACGTCATCACCTGCCGGCGCGAGGACAGCCTGACCCGCGTGCTGGGCGTGATGACCCGCCACCGGGTGCGCCACCTGCCGGTGCTCGAGGACGGCCGCCTGATCGGCCTGATCAGCATCGGCGATGCCGTCAAGCACCGCCTGGCCGAGCTCGAGACCGAGACCGCGGTCCTGCGCGACGCCTACATCGCCGGCCACTGAGCGCGGCCGGCGCGGCCCCGAGCCGCGCCCCGGCCGCAGCTTCTATCCCGAACCACCCCGCCAGAGGCGAAAGCCCGGGGCGCGCGGCGCCAGCTGCGCGCGGCCCGGCCGAGCCCGATCACCGCAGGCGGCGGAGGTGGCGCGCATGAGCTTGCCGGAGGCTCTTGGATTCCTGGCATCCGGGCTGGTGCTCCTGACCTTCGGCATGCGCACGATGCTGCCGATGCGCCTGCTCGCGACCCTCAGCAACCTCGCCTTCATCACCTACGGCCTGTCGCTCGGCCTGACCCCCGTCTGGGTGCTCCACGGGATTCTCCTACCCCTGAACGTCTACCGCCTGCACGAGCTGCAGAGAAACCGCTGCCCTCTGCCGGCCGCAGCCCAAGGCGGGCGCTCCCTCGAGCGGCTCCGGCCCCGGGTCGCAAACGCCGGCTCGCCCGCGGCGAGGTCCTGTTCCGCAAGGGCGAGCCGGCCTGTGAGCTGTTCTACGTCCTCAAAGGCCGGCTCCGCCTCCGCGACATCGACGGCCCGCTCGACGCCGCCGACCCGCAAGGCGGCATCGGCCTCGCCGCGCCGGACGGGACGCGCCTCGCGACCGCCCTCTGCGAGACCGACTGCGAGCTCCTGGTGGTCAGCGACCTTTTTCCCGACTCCCACCCCGACGCCGATTCGCCCCCAGCCAATCCGCCAAAAACCCGCCGAGCGCCGCCTGCCCGATCTCGCGAGTTTTCTCCACGTTGCCGCCTGGGCGCAAAGGCGAAGCGGCTGAACATTCCGCCAGAGCCGCGCCTGCTATGACCTTCTTGCTTGGCTTCGGCGCCCGACCTCGACGCGCTCATCGAGTATCTACCGGGGGGCGGCCTGAGCGCTGATCCGTTCCAGCCGGGCTTCGAGATCATCGACCATCCAGGCGTCGACCGGCGCCAGGCGACCGCTGTCCCGGAGCGCCACCGCAATGTCGAGCGCGGCCCGATAGTGCCGGGCCGCTTTCCCCATCTGACCATCCTGCGACTCCGCGACGCCGGCGAGCTTCACGTTTGAGATGATCAGGTCGCGCTGCCACTCGGCGTTGTTGGGGTCGCGCGCGGCGAGCTTCTCGGCGATGGCGCGGCCCTGCTCGTAGGCTTCGAGCGCGCCCGCGCGATCGCCCTGGGCGACCCGCACGTCGCCGATCTTGTTCAGACTGACCGAGAGGTCGCGCTGCCACTCGGCGTTGTTGGGGTCGCGCGCGGCGAGCTGGTCGGCAATGGCGCGGCCCTGCTCGAAGGCTTCGAGCGCGCCCGCGCGATCGCCCTGGGCGACCCGCACGTCGCCGATCTTGTTCAGGCTGACCGAGAGGTCGCGCTGCCACTCGGCGTTGTTGGGGTCGCGCGCGGCGAGCTGGTCGGCAATGGCGCGGCCCTGCTCGAAGGCTTCGAGCGCGCCCGCGCGATCGCCCTGGGCGACCCGCACGTCGCCGATCTTGTTCAGGCTGACCGAGAGGTCGCGCTGCCACTCGGCGTTGTTGGGGTCGCGCGCGGCGAGCTGGTCGGCAATGGCGCGGCCCTGCTCGAAGGCTTCGAGCGCGCCCGCGCGATCGCCCTGGGCGACCCGCACGTCGCCGATCTTGTTCAGGCTGACCGAGAGGTCGCGCTGCCACTCGGCGTTGTTGGGGTCGCGCGCGGCGAGCTGGTCGGCAATGGCGCGGCCCTGCTCGAAGGCTTCGAGCGCGCCCGCGCGATCGCCCTGGGCGACCCGCACGTCGCCGATCTTGCTCCAGGCTGACCGAGAGGTCGCGCTGCCACTCGGCGTTGTTGGGGTCGCGCGCGGCGAGCTGGTCGGCAATGGCGCGGCCCTGCTCGAAGGCTTCGAGCGCGCCCGCGCGATCGCCCTGGGCGACCCGCACGTCGCCGATCTTGTTCAGGCTGACCGAGAGGTCGCGCTGCCACTCGGCGTTGTTGGGGTCGCGCGCGGCGAGCTGGTCTCGAATGGCGCGGCCCTGCTCGAAGGCTTCGAGCGCGCCCGCGCGATCGCCCTGGGCGACCCGCACGTCGCCGATGCGATCGTAACTGACCGAGAGGTCGCGCTGCCACTCGGCGTTGTTGGGGTCCTGCGCGGCCAGGCGCTGAAAGCGCTCCGCCGATTTCTGGAGCAGATCTCCCGCCGCATCTGAATTCCCCAGGCCTACCCAGGCACTTGCCTGTAGGCTAAGATGCCGCCCCTGGTTCTGTAGGCTCAGTTCCGCATCTTCGGGCAGCTGCGAGAGGACGGCGAGGCTGTCGAACATTCGGCCTTGACGCTGGAGCCATTGCACGGGGCCGAGCAGCAGGTCGAAGGCTCGGTCGACCTCGCCCACCTGCGCAAGGTGGTGGGCGGACTCCAGGCCGTCGCCCCAATCGGTCGACATCGCCGCCAGCCGCTCGAGAAAATCCCCGGCGCGACGATGACCTTCGTGTTGCAAGCTCTTCGCTTCGGCCTCGCCCGCCTGCTGCGAGGCCAAGGTCGCGACGTTCGGGTGCACCTCGAACCGGGGCGGTGCCTCGCGCTCCTGGATCTCGGTCAGGAGCGACGAGCGCCGAAGTAACTCGATGGCGGCGTCGGCCTGCTCGGGTGAGTTGGCGAGCGCTGCCATCAGGTTCCAGTCGGTAGGCCGCCTCAGCACCGTCGCCCGCACTAGCAGGTCGCGCGCGGACTGATCGAGCACCCTGCTCCACAGCGCCTTGAACAGCAGATCCTCGGACAGCTTGTCCGCGAGCTCCGGCAGCTCGGGTTTGACGATCTCCTCCCACTCCTTCTCCGCCTCGTCCTTGTTCAGGGCTGGTGACCGCTTCCCGTGCTTGCGCTCCCAGTGGAGGAAGGCATGGCGCACCAGCTCATCGAGGAACTCGACCGCCCGCGGATGTCCGGCCAGCTGCTCAACCAGCCGCGCACGGTTCTGAGGCGCCAGCCGCCTGAGCGCCTCGAACCAGCCGAACAGGCGCCAGAGGGCGTCTCTGGGCACCGGCCCGAACGGCACCAGCGAGTCGAGGTAATCGGCGTGCTGGTAACGGACCGAAGCGAGCAGCGCGAGCCGCCCGCCGCTGTCCCGGGCAAGCCTCGCGAGGCCGCCCCAGAGCAATGCGCACGCCTCGTCCCGCCACGTCCCAAAGGTCTTCTGCTCGGTTGAATCCGGCCCGTGTTGTAACGATTCCAGGTTGTCCAGATAAAGGGCGAGCGGTGGCGCCCCCTTCTGCCGCAGTACGACAGAAAGGTACGCTGGCAGCCGCCGCGCCGGCTGCTGCAAATCGGATTGCTGCGCCGCCACCCGGTCGATCGCCGCGACGACGCCGTTCCAGGGGTCGCCGTACCTGGCTTCGAGCTGCGCCGAGAGTTGGCGGAGCAGCGTGCCGACGGGATCGGGATCGGCCTCCACCTCCGCCCCCCAGAGGTAGAGAACGTCGCGGCCCTGCCGCTCGTAGAGTCGGAGCGCCTCGCCGCAGAACGCGCTCTTGCCGACCCCGCCGAGCCCCTGGATCACGTGAATGGTCCTGCCGTCCCGCAGGTCGCGCCGGAGCGCGTGCAGCTCCTTTCGCCGGGCGACGAAGCCCTTGTGCAGCAGCCGCGTCCGCTCGCCCACCCGCTGGACCTCGCGCGTCGGCGGCGCCTCGGCCGCTTCGGCGAACCTGGTGGTGACGGCTGTGCCGAGTGGGTGGTCCGGGCCCCGCTGGTAGAGCACCAGCTGCGCCCAGGCGAAGGGATTGCCGCGTGCACCCTCGGGCGCTTCGGTGTCGCGCAATACCGCGCGATGGGCCGGTTCGAGCGGCCTCGTCATCTCTGCCCGGGCGGCGCGGAGCGCGTCCCGCGTGCGGCGCCCCTTGCCGATCTCCCCGTAGAACGCCCGCTCGGCCCAGGTCGAGAGGAGGTCGTAGACCGGCCCGAAATAGGCCACCACCTGGGTCACGCCCTCGCGGTGCAGCGTGGTCGCCGTCGCCGCCAGTCCCTCGCTCGCCGCATGCCCGGCCCCGGCCAGGACGGGCGGGTCGCCGCCATGGCAGCAGGCGAGATAGAAGAACCGCGGAAAGCGCTCGGGCGCGCTCTGCCGGATCGCGGCCAGCAGCCGGTCGACCGTGACGCTGTCCTCGCCGCCATAGGCGTCCTCGAACACGAGCGACCCCGGCCCGCCGTGTCCCGAGAAATGAACGCCGATCGGTGCCGCATCGGCTCGAACCCCCGCGACCAGATCCTCGAGCTCGCCTAGCTCGTTGACCCGCACGCCGACGTGGTCGTGCAGCGCCCGCGTGATCGCGTAGCTCTCCCGCTCGTAGTCAAGCATGCTGCCTTCGGGCGCCGAAACGTTGACCACGAGCGTCACCGGCTCCTTTGGCGGGTCGAGCTCCGGCGCGCCCTCGGCTGGGACCGAGCGGGCGACATCGAGACGCGCGTCGGCGACCGCGAAGCGGCCGTCGATTCGGACCAGCTCCCAAGGGAGCGCCAGGATCAGATCGTGGTCGCTCTCGATCACCAGGAGCGGCGGCGGCGGATCACCCCGCGCGGCCACGCGAAGAAGCTCGACT
This sequence comes from uncultured Alphaproteobacteria bacterium, assembly GCA_963757395.1. Classification (GTDB taxonomy): domain Bacteria; phylum Pseudomonadota; class Alphaproteobacteria; order Geminicoccales; family Geminicoccaceae; genus DATAOG01. The sequence goes on along the minus strand of CAVWRK010000004.1, from coordinate 42,305 downwards.
TCCTCCGGCAACAGCGTTTTGCCGAGCGCCTCGCCGAGCATCTGGGCGGCGCTCTCCAGCCAGCGCCGCTCCTCGTCCTTCTCCAGCCGCTGCCGGCTCAGCCGCCAGAAGGTATCGAGCGCGCTCGCGAATCCGGATTCGCCGAGCCAAGGCACGTCCGCGGTGCGCTCGACCGGTTCGGAGCTCGGCCGCTTCGCGCCGATCCGCCAGCGGCGACGCTCATCATCCGCGAAGGCAATCGCCAGGGTCAGCGTTGGCAGCGGAATGGCTTCCGCCACCTCGGCGAGCTTCACCTGCCCCGCGCGGATTTGCGCAAGGAGCGCCTCCGATGGTTCACCGAGAAGCAGGTAGAAGACGTTTCCATCGCCCGTCGCGATGATGCTGCCCGTCGCGTCCCGCCCGATCTGGACGTTCCGGTCACTGGTCATCGGCCGGCTCCCGGCTCAGATCGCGAGTCCCGCTAAGGGCAGGAGCTTGTGCCAGTTCTCACCGAGCCAGCTGCACGCGGCCGCGAGCTTGGGCGCGAGCTTCTCGACCTGCTCGCTGAAGTCGCTCGCCCCCTTTGCATACTTGACCGCCCGCTCGATCGCGCCGCCGACCTCGTTCTTGTCCGGCTTGTCCTTCTTCACCTCGTCCTCGGCATCGTCGAGCGCCCGCCCGATCTTGGCGGCATCCGGCGCCTTCAGGGTCGCGAGAATCGCACGCAACTCGGCCAGCTCCTTGCGGATGTCGACGCTCTCGGCTGGCGGCAAAGTGATCCGCTGCCCGCTTGTGGCGACGACATTTTGATCGCCGGTCACGATCTGGCTGCCGATCGCGTCCCGGCCGATGCTGACGCTGCGCTCGCCCATGGTTCGTGCCTCTTGCCAAATCCCTCCGTCAGGACGCGGTCATTCTATCTGAAGTAAGTTCACGATGCGCAACCTTTCGCTCCCGCCGTTTCATCGCTTCGACACTGAGCCTTCGTGGATAAGTACCCAGCCAGCCCCTTTGCCGGCCCGCCCGTCGAGGTCCTCCTCGCGGATGCGTCACTTGTGACGCATCCGCGCCGGGGCGTCGCATGGAGATCTGCATCAGCCTCCAGCAAAAATCAATCATGGCGGCCGCTCCAGATCAGGTTTTTCCGGGCTTTCCGCACGAAGTCATCAACCGATGGAGGTCAGCATCAATTGATTTGGTTGATGCGCGCAGCTTGCTCGGCCGGGCAAGTAAAAAGTGGCGCAGAAATGCCGCATGGATGCGACACTCGAACTAAAAGATGCGTCACTTGTGAGTAACCGCGGGTGACCCGGGCGATGGAGGCGCGGGCCCGGCGGCGGCTCCAGGTGGATCAATCCGAGCCGCGGATTGATGGCGCTGGAGGCTCGCGCCGCGTGGAAAAAACGGGCGGCGCCGGGGGACCTCTTTTCTCGGGCGGCGAAAGCGTGTAGGTGACGGCGGGGTGCTGCCGGCCATGGCGGCGGCAGCGTTTGGCATGCGCTCCAGCTCGAAGGGGTGGGATGAGCGAGGCCTCAGTTCGGAAAGAACCGATCCGGACCGACATGGTGATCGTCGGCGCCGGGCCGGTTGGCCTGTTCGCGGTGTTCGAGGCCGGCCTTTTGAACATCAGGTGCGAGCTGGTCGACAACCTCGATCGGATCGGCGGCCAGTGCATCGAGCTCTATCCGGACAAGCCGATCTACGACATCCCGGCGGTGCCGCGCTGCACCGGCGAGCGGCTGGTCGAGCTGTTGCTCGAGCAGATCCGGCCGTTCGAGCCGGGTTTCCATCTGAGCCAGCGGGTCGAGCAGCTGGAGCGTCTGGCGGACGGCCGCTGGCGTCTTGCGACCAGCGAGGGCCTGGTGCTCGAGGCGCCGGTCGTCGTGATCGCCGCCGGTGCCGGCAGCTTCGAGCCCCGCCGCCTGCCGCTGCCCGGCGCCGAGGTCCGGGAAAACCGCTCGGTCTTCTACGCCGTGCGCAAGATGGAGGACTTCCGGGGCAAGGACGTGCTGATCGCGGGCGGCGGCGACAGCGCTCTTGACTGGACCCTCAACCTGCAGCCGATTGCCAACAGCCTCGCCCTGGTCCACCGCCGCAAAGACTTCCGCGCCGCGCCGGATTTGGTCGCGCGCATGGAGGCGCTGGTCAAGGCGGGCGCGATCGACCTGCACATCGGCCAGATCTCGGGCCTGCACGGGCCGGCGGACCGGCTCGATGGGGTCACGGTCAAGAGCCCCGACGGCGAGGCGCTGGTGCCCTGCGACACGCTGCTCGCGTTCTACGGTCTCAAGATGGAGTTGGGCCCACTTGCCGACTGGGGCCTGGCGCTCGAGGACGATCTGATCGAGGTCGACACCGCGACCTTCGAGACCAACCTGCCGGGGGTGTTCGCGATCGGCGACATCATCACCTACCCCGGCAAGCTGAAACTCATTCTATCAGGGTTTCACGAGTTGGCCCTGATGTGCCAGAAGGCCTTTCACTATTGCTTCCCGGAGAAGAAGCTGATCTTCCGCTACACGACCTCGAGCACCGATCTGCAGAAGAAGCTGGGCGTCGTCTGATGGTTTTCCGTACCAAGGAAGCCGGGCGCAGGACGGGCTGATGGCGAGCATCACAGTTATCGACCGCGAGGGTGCCGAGCATGTCATCGAGGGCACGCCCGGCTGGTCGGTGATGGAGATCATCCGCGAGCACGATCTGCCGATCGAGGCGGCCTGCGGTGGCTGCTGCGCCTGCGCGACCTGTCACGTCTACGTCGACGCGCCGTGGCTCCGGCAGCTGGCGCCGGCCGCCGACGAGGAGGACCGCATGCTCGACGAGGCTTACCAGGTCCAGGAGAATTCCCGCCTCTCCTGCCAGATCCCGTTCACCGCCGCGCTCGACGGCCTCAAGGTCACGCTCGCCCCCGAGTTCTGAGGCTGGCGCGCTCAACGGTCGGCGCGGCGCGTGAGCAGGGCCAGCTCGTCGAGGCTCTTGCGCTCGCGCCGCAGCGCGTCGGCCCGGCGGCGCCGGTCCTGCCGGGTCCGCAGCACCTCCAGCCGTTTGAGCTCGAGCCGCCTTGACATCAGCCGGACGAGCTGTGCCGCGCGCGCCTGCTCGAGCCGGGCGAGTTCCGCCTCCGCCGCCCGCCGCCATTGGCGGTGCGCCTCGAGATAGGCTGCCAGCAGCCGCGCGCCGACCAGGTCGAGGGCGCCCCGCCGCTCGCTCTCGGCCTCGGCCTCAGCCGCGGCGATCTTCTGCCGCAACCGGTCGAGCTGGTCGTCGAGCGTGGCCAGCGCGCGGCGCTCGCGCTCGACCTCGAGGCCAGCGAGCCGGACGAGCACGGCGAGCGGATCCATGGCGCCTAGCTGCCGGTGGCGGGCGCCTCGGCGTCGGCGCCGCCGACCGCGGCCGCGAGCCGCGCGAGGTCGTCCGCGAGCGCGCTCCGCTCCTCGATCGGCTGGCCGAGCACGGCCTCGAGCGCCGGGCGCGCCGCGATCGCAGCGTCGATCAGGGGATCGCTGCCGCGACGATAGGCGCCGAGCTGGATCAGCTCGGCGGTGTCGGCGTAAGCGCGGATCAGATGCCGCGCGCGCTCGACCACGGGGCGCTCGTCAGGGCGGTAGGCGTCCGGGGCGCTGCGCGACAGCGAGCGCAGGACGTCGATCGCCGGGAAGCGCCCGCCCTCGGCGATCGCCCGGTCGAGCACGATGTGGCCATCCAGGATGGCGCGGACCGCATCGGCGATCGGGTCGGTGAGGTCGTCGCCCTCGACCAGGACCGTGAACAGGCCGGTGATGCTGCCCTCGCCGGTGCCCGGCCCGGCCCGCTCCAAGAGCCGGGGCAGCTCGGCGAACACGCTCGGCGGATAGCCCTTGCTGGTCGGCGGCTCGCCGGCGGCGAGGTAGATCTCGCGCAGCGCCATGGCGAAGCGGGTCACGCTGTCGATCAGGCAGAGCACGGCAAGACCCTGATCGCGCAACGCCTCGGCGATGGCGAGCGTCAGATAGGCGGCGCGCCGGCGCAGCATCGCCGGCATGTCCGAGGTCGCGACCACGACCACGCTGCGCGCCAGGCTGGCGCTGCCGAGCCCGTGGTGGAGCAGGGCGTTGACCTCGCGGCCGCGCTCGCCGACCAGCCCGAGGACCAGGGCATCGGCGTTGCTGTGGCGGGCGAGCATCGAGAGCAGGGTCGACTTGCCGACCCCCGAGCCGGCGAAGATTCCCATGCGCTGGCCGCGGCAGCAGGGCGTGAACAGGTTGAGCGCCCGCACCCCGAGATCGAGCCTTGGCCCGAAGCCGCGACGCTGGTGCGCCGGCGCCGGACGCGCATGCAGCGGAAAAGCCACGCTGCCCCAGCCCGGCGCCGGGGCGTCGTCGAGCGGGCGCGCCAGCGGGTCGAGCACCCGACCGATCCAGCTGGGGCTCGGCCGGATGTGATCGAGACCGCGGGTCAGCGTGACGCGCGCGTCGAGGCCGACGCCCTCGAGCTCGCTGAACGGCAGCAGATGGACGCCGGCGTCGTCGAGGGCGACGACCTCGCCGAGCAGGGGCTCGCGCTCGGTGGCGCTCGGCCAGGAACACTCGTCATGGTTGTGTGAACGCGGCTCGATCAGGCAAGTGTCGCCCAGGCCGACCATGCCGGTCAGCCCGCCACAGACCAGCAGCGTGCCCCGGCAGCTCCGTACCCGGCCTCGAACCCAGTACGGCTCGATCTCACTAAGACGTTGAAAAAGCTCGTCTATGACCTTTCTCCTGGCCGCCGTGCGAAAGCGCTTCGAGCCGCCGGCTCACCGAGGATGGGCTCCTCATACGGTCTGGGGTCGCGTAGGATCATGCTCGCAATAACTTTTTTGTTGCAATGTTGTAAAACTTCTGATTGTATCAATGTGTCGTTAGAGCTGTCGCGGCGCGCATGTTCGCTCCGTGGCGCTCCGTGGGCCAGGAAATACAACCCGGCTTAACGAAGCCTTAAGGAAGGTGCTCTTAGGGTTACGTTCGTGCAACGGGTGGTACCTAAGAGCGTGCACGAAGGAGCGAGGAATGCGAGCTCTGGTTGTTGAGGACGATCCCGTCTCCGCGAAGCTGATCGATGCCGCGCTGAAGAGCGAGGGCATGATCTGCGAGCCGGCGGAGTCCGGGGAGGACGCCATTGACCTCGCCAAGCACTACGATTTCGACATCATCGTGCTGGATCTGCGCCTGCCCGACATGGAGGGCTTCGAGGTGGTTCGGCGGTTGCGCGCCGCCAAGGTGCGCACGCCGGTCCTGATCCTGTCGGGCCTCAACGAGACCGACGACAAGGTCAGAGGCCTGGCGACCGGCGCCGACGACTACCTGACCAAGCCGTTCCACAAGAGCGAGCTGATCGCGCGGATCCATGCGATCGTGCGGCGCTCCAAGGGGCATTCGGAATCGGTGATCAAAACCGGTAAGCTGGTGGTCAATCTCGACACCCGCTCGGTCGATGTCGACGGTCGCCGGCTCCACGTCACCGGCAAGGAGTACAGCATTCTCGAGCTGCTGTCCCTGCGCAAGGGGACCACGCTGACCAAGGAGATGTTTCTCGATCATCTCTATGGCGGCATCGACGAGCCGGAGCTCAAGATCATCGACGTGTTCATCTGCAAGCTGCGCAAGAAGATCGCGACGGCGACCAGCGGCCTGCACTACATCGAGACCGTCTGGGGGCGCGGCTACGTGCTCAAGGACCCCGAGATCCAGGCCGAGCCAGGCCAAGCGGGCGAGGCGACGCCGCTCCAGATCGGCAGCCAGGCCGCCGTCGCCTGAGGCCACGCCCGGCTCCCCGAGGGCTGGCCCCCGTGGGCGACCTCCGGAGGCCGCCCCGGAGCGGCGAGCGATCACCGAGATCGGTCCGGAACGCGCGCCTGCAGGCGCCGGTGCCGACCGCGCCGCCATCGGGACAAGGCTGCCGTCGCCCGGGGGCTTGTGAAGGACTGCCCGAAACGCTGCGACGGCATCCAAGAATGCCAATGAGTTCAATGGGCATTCTTTTCGCGGCTCGATTGATTTACAAACTCTGGCCGAGAGACGGCGGGGGCGCCAGCCGCGCCGGTGACGCCCGCACTCGGGCCCAGCGCCAAGTTCGGACCTTTCCGCGCCTGGTCGAGACGTCGCCGCCGGGGAACCGGACGCGCCCATCGAGCGTGCAAGTCGAGCGCGCGAGTCAGACCTTCCGTGCTCGATCAGCCGGTCGCGGCCTCGACCCGCGCGCCAGGGCGAGCGTAGGCGGCGCCGGGACGCGAGCCAGGAGCAACCAGAGATTGGCCCGCTCGCCCAAGCGCCCAAGGCTCTGATCGATCGCGCGCGCCGTCGTCCGTCCCGCCGCGACCACCAGCACGACCTGGCCCGCGAACATGGCGAGTGCCGCCGCCTCGGTGCCCGATAGCAGCGGCGGGCCGTCTACGATCACCACCCCGCCCGGCGTCCGCGCCAGCAACTCACGCGCCAGATGCGCCATCTGCCGGCTGGCAAGCAGCCCGGTCATCGTGGCCGGCGGTCGGCCTGGCGCCAGGAAGGAGAGATTGTCGAGCCCGGTCGGCCGGACCAGCTGGTCGAGGCTCGCGGTGCCGCCGAGGGCGTCGCTCAGACCAGGTTCGGCTGCCAGGCCGAGCGCTCGCGTAGCACCAGCGGTCCGGGGGTCGCCGTCGACCAGCAGCACCGGCCGGCCGCCATCCTGGCTGAGCGCGAGGGCCAGGTTGACGGCCGTGAAAGTCTTGCCCTCGCCGGCACCGGCGCTGCTGATCAGGAGCCAGCGATCGCGGCGCCCGGATTCCGGCGCCAAGGCCCGCGCCAGCAGGGCTGCGGCGATCGGGCGGAGCTCCGCGCTCAGGGTTGGCCGGCCGCTGTCGGCATCGAGATAGCCGGTGACGGCCAGCCGCTGCCGGTCCACGCCCGGCGGCTCGGTGATCGCGGGCGGTTCGGTGTGGTTGCCGGCCGGCACATCGACGAGGTCTGGTTCCGGCGCCTCCGCGGGCACGGCCATGGCCGTGGCGCAGGCACGGGCCGCGCCCCGGATCGCCTTGGCCTTGGGCGGTGTGTGCCAGCCGCCGGTGTCCGCGTCGACGGCTGCCCGCCGCCCGGCCAGTTTCGAGCGCGACTGGCGCCGGATCGCACGCCGGCGGTAGAGCGAGCCCAGGTTCATGGCGGTCGCTCAGCCGGCCACGGAACCGCGCAGCCGCTCAGCGAGGGGCGCGAGCAGATCGAGCCCCTCGGCAGTCACGAGCCCACCGAACAGACCGAGCAACCCGAGGCAGGCGAGGCCGAACGTGGCCTGAGCGCGTTGCCGCCGGCGCTGCTGGCCGGCCACCGCCGGCGTTGCGATCGTGCCCAGAACCGGCAGCTGGAAGCGTCGCTCGAGCTGACTGGCGCTGTCGATCGTGCCGTCCAGCTGCCCGTGCCACGCCGCGGCCACGGCCCCGGCCACGATGGCCGCGCAAAGGACTGCGGCCAGGAGCAACGTCCGCGGCACGCCCTCGGGAGCGCTTGGCCAGTCGGGCGGATCGACCAGCTGGAACCCCGGCCGGTCGTGATCGCCGACGCCCGCAGGCGGCGCCGGTGCTGTCGCCGCTTGAGCCGCAACGCGACCAGGCTGGTCCCCGGACCCCGCTTGCTCAATCCCTCCAACCCTCGATCCGGCGGCGCGCTGCTGGTCGAGCCTGGCGGTTTCGGCCTCGGTCGCGGCCAGCTGGTTGCGCAAGCCGGCGACCAGCGTCTCCTGCCGGCCGAGCTGGAGCGCGATCTGGTCGTAGATCGGATTGGGCCGGCCGGCGGTCAGCACCGGCGGCACCTCGGCCAGCTGCCGGGCGCGCGCGTCGCGCTGCATGAGCGCTGCCGCGAGGTCGTTGCGCAGGGCGGCGGCCTGGTCGCGGCTTGCCTGCAGCTCTGCGGCGCTGCCCTCGGGCGCACCCGGACCGGGCGCCGGCACGACCGGCGGCTGGTTGCTGGTCACGAGCTCGACCAGGGTCTGCAGGGCCCGCCGCGCCACATCGGGTCGCTCGGCCTCGTACCACACCCGGAACAGGGCGGGCGCTTCGACCGCGATCGCGATCCGCGGCGCCCGCTCGCCCTGTCGGTTGGCGGCGGCCGACAGGGCCCCCGCGGCCGCGACCCGCGCGCGCGCAGCCGGCGTCGAGAGCGCACTGCGCAGGGCGATGAGCGTCGCCGTCGTCCGGCCGTTGGGGTGGCTCGTCAACGTCGCCCCGGGCCCGGGGTCGGCGAACAGCAGGGCCGAGGACCGGTAGTGGTCGGGTGGCAGCAAGGCGCCCGCCCAGCCGATCAGGCAGAGCAGCCACGCGGTGCCGATGGCGAGCCAGCGGCGGCGCCAGACCGACCGGCCGTGGTCGATCAGCCGCTCGCGCCAGGGCGACCGCCGAAGCAACGCCCGCCGGGCGGCGTCGATCAGACGCGACCACCAGGCGGCGGCCCACAAGGTCCGGATCAAGGCTGTCTCCGGGCGAGCGACGGGAGGGGTCCTGGCAGATTGCCAGGCTCGGATTAACAAGCCCTGGACGCCCGGCCATGCGCCGGGACCGGCAACCCGGCGCCGGCGATTCCGCAGCGACCGGGCGCGCCGGTCTCAGGGCTCGGCTAGGAAGGTGCGATAGTCCTCTGCGAGCCCCTGGACCGCGGCCCGATATAGCCGTTCGCCGTGGTCCGGCGTGGCCAACGACGGGTCCGAGCCGATCCGGCCGTCGGGATAGCGGCGGCGGAAGTCGGCGGCATCGGTGAAGCTGCCCGCCGGGGCCAGCGGCGGGTCCAGGGTCGCCCGCTTGATGCTGTCCGGCAGAGCGTACTGGGTGACCGAGATCTCGCTCGCGGTCGCGTGCGAGCCGTCACGCTCGCCGAACAGCTCCTTTTGCACCTGAGCCACCGAGGGCGGGCTCCACCAGTTGCGCAGGCGGCAGCGCAGGCTCGCCGGCCCCGCTGCCGGCGCCAGGCTGGCGGCGGCGTACAGCTCGGAGAAGGCGGCCATGATGGTCGCCATGTTGCCGCCGTGGCCGTTGATCACCAGGCAGCGCTCGAAGCCATGCCGGGCGAGCGAGCCGAGCAGGTCGACCAGGACCGCGAGCAGGGTCTGCGGCCTGAGCGTCATGGTCCCGCAGAACGCCATGTGATGCTGGGCCATGCCGAAGCCCAGGGTCGGCGCGACCATCGCCCCGGTCGCCTCACCGACGCCTTGCGCGATCAGCTCGGCGCACAGCGCGTCGGTGCCGATCAGGCCGCTCGGTCCATGCTGCTCGGTCGAGCCGACCGGCAACAGGATGCCCCGGGTCTGCTCCAGATACCGCTCGACCTCCTGCCAGGTGCAGCGTGCCAACAACATCGATCCCGCCCGAATGATTGGTGCCGGGGCAAGATAGCCACGGGCCGGCCGCCGGCTCAATCCCCGTCGCGACCGGCCGCCGGTGCCGTGCGATCACCGCGGCGTCGCTTTCCAATGCTGCTATAAGGACACCACAGACCACAAAACGTGAACGGGTCGGGACGATGGCGGGTGCGGAGACGAGCGGTGAGACCTTCGATTTCATCGTGATCGGTGCCGGTTCGGCGGGCTGCGTGCTCGCCAACCGGCTGTCGGCGGACCCGGACCATCGGGTGTTGCTGCTCGAGGCCGGCGGCCGCGATCGCAACCCCTGGATCCACCTGCCGATCGGCTATTACCGGACGATCTTCGATCCGAAGCTCGGCTGGGGCTACCAGACCGAGCCCGAGCCGGGCCTGAACGGCCGCCGCATCCCGTGGCCGCGCGGCAAGGTGCTGGGCGGTTCGTCCTCGATCAACGGCCTGGTCTACATCCGCGGCCAGAGGGAGGACTTCGACCACTGGCGCCAGCTCGGCAACGCCGGCTGGTCCGCAGCCGACGTGCTGCCGTACTTCAAGCGCGCCGAGGACCAGCAGCGGGGCGCCGACGAGCACCACGGCGCGGGTGGCCCGCTCGCGGTCGCCGACAGCACGCCGCACGAGCTCTGCGAGGCCTACGTGCGCGCCTGCGAGGAGATCGGCATCCCGCGCAATCCCGACTTCAACGGTGCGGTCCAGGAGGGCGCCGGCTATTTTCAGCTGACCACCCGCAGGGGCTTTCGCTGCTCGGCCGCGGCCGCCTATCTGCGCCCCGCGAGCAAGCGGCCGAACCTCGAGGTCGAGACCAACGCGCTCGTGCTCGGGCTCGAGCTCGACGGCCGGCGGGTACGCGGGGTCCGCTACCGGCAGAACGGCGCCGAGCGGACCGCCCGGGCCCGACGCGAGATCGTGCTCGCCGCAGGTGCCATCAACTCGCCCCAGATCCTGCAGCTGTCCGGCATCGGGCCGGGCGCACACCTGCAAGGCCACGGCATCGAGGTGGCGCACGACCTCGCCGGCGTCGGGCACAACCTGCAGGACCATTTCCAGGCCCGCTCGCTCTATCGCTGCACCAAGCCGATCACCCTCAACGACCGGGTGCGCAGCCCGTTCCAGAAGCTGCTGATGGGCGTGGAGTGGGCCCTGTTCCGGACCGGCCCGCTGACGATCGGCGCCGGCCAGGGCGGGATTTTCGCGCGCACCCGGCCGGAGCTCGCGAGCCCGGACGTCCAGTTCCACATCATCCTGTTCTCGGCCGACCGGCCGGGCGAGCCGCTGCACCGGTTCCCGGGCTTCACCGCCTCGGTCTGCCAGCTCCGCCCGGAGAGCCGGGGCACGATCCTGATCCGATCGCCCCGCCCCGAGGATCCCCCGGCGATCTGCGCCAACTACCTCGCCGCCGAGACCGACCGGCGCTGCATCGTCGACGGCCTGAAGCTCGCCCGCCGCCTCAGCCGGACCGAAGCGCTCCAGCCCTACGTCGCCGAGGAACTCGAGCCCGGCCCGGACCAGGCGAGCGATGACGACCTGCTCGCCTACGCGCGCGCCCGCGGCGGCACGATCTTCCATCCCAGCAGCACCTGCGCGATGGGCCCGGCCGGCGACCCGATGGCGGTGGTCGATCCCGAGCTCCGCGTCCATGGCCTGAGCGGGCTCCGCATCGCCGACGCATCGGTGATGCCGACCGTGGTCTCGGGCAACACCAACGCCGCCTGCATCATGATCGGCGAGAAATGCGCCGAGATGATGCTCGGGACTTAGCGGCCGGAGCTTTTCTATTCGCGTCGCGGCGGGTAAGTCAGAGGGATGGCGGGAGAGGCCGCGGGACGATCTCTGAGATCGATTCAGCCGGCCGCCGCGGCGCGGCGTTGCCAGGCCTTCTCGAGCTCGACCAGTGTGAAGGCCAACAGGGCGACGATGACGATCTCGAGCCAGGGCAGGAAGCCGAGCGCCGCCGAGCCGAATAGCGCCTGCATCGGCGGTGCGTAGGTGAACAGGAGCTGGAAGACGAGCACGACCGCGATCGCGATCAGCACCGCGCGCGAGCCGAGCAGGCCCGAGCGGTTGACGACGCTGGCCAGCATCCGTCGGCAGTTCAGCAGGTAGACGACCTCGAACAGCACCAGCATGTTGACCGCGATCGTGCGCGCCTGGGCCAGGCCCTGGCCGCCGGTCTCGGCCTGGACGAACAGGCCGAAGGTGCCGGCGAGCAGCAGCAGTGCGACGAAGCCGGTGCGCCAGAGCAGGAAGGGCGAGAGCAGCGCCTCGTCGGCCGGGCGCGGCGGCCGCGCCATCACGTCGTCCTCCGCCGGCTCGAAGGCGAGTGCCAGGCCGAGGGTCACGGCGGTGATCATGTTGATCCAGAGGATCTGCACCGGGGTGATCGGCAGCACGTAGCCGAACAGCACCGCGAGCATGATCGTCAGCGCCTCGGCGGCGCTGGTCGGCAGGATGAACAGGATCGATTTCCGGATGTTGTCGTAGACCTTGCGGCCCTCCTCGACCGCGGCCGCGATGCTCGCGAAATCGTCGTCGGCGAGCACGATCTCGGCCGCCTCCTTGGCCGCCTCGGTGCCCTTCCTGCCCATCGCGACGCCGATGTCGGCGCGCTTGAGCGCCGGCGCGTCGTTGACCCCGTCGCCGGTCATCGCGGTGACCCGGCCCCGCACCTGCAGGGCCTCGACCAGGCGGAGCTTGTGCAGCGGGCTGGTGCGGGCGAAGACGTCGATCCGCTCGGCGAGGGCCGGCAGGCGCTCGTCCGGGACGTCGTCGAGATCGACCCCGGTCGCGACCTCGGCGGGATTGGCGAGGCCGAGGCCGGTCGCGATCGCGCGCGCGGTGCCGGCATGATCGCCGGTGATCATCTTGACCCGGATGCCGGCCGACTGGCAGGCGCGAATGGCAGCGATCGCCTCGGTCCGCGCCGGATCGATCATGCCGGCGAGGCCGAGCAGGGCGAACGCCTCGAGGGCATCGAAGCCGAGCCCGGTCTGCTCGGGCCCGACCGGCTTCATCGCGACCGCGAGCACGCGCTGGCCCTTCGCGGCCAGCGCCTCGGCGCGGGCGCGCCAGGCCGCGAGGTCGAGCGGCTCCCCGCCGGCACCCGACACGGTCCGGCAGCGCGCCAGCACGGCTTCGGGCGCGCCCTTGATGAAGATCCAAAAGCACCCGGCGGCATCGGCATGCAGGCTCGCCATGAAGCGGTGCTCGGCCTCGAACGGCAGCAGGTCGAGCCGGGGCCAGGCCCGACGCTCGGCCTCGAGGTCGAGCCCGGCCTTGCACGCCGCGGTCAGAAGCGCAGCCTCGGTCGGATCGCCATCGATCCGCCAGTCGTCACCGGAGCGCTCGAGGCTCGCCTCGCTGCAGAGCAGGGCGGCCCGCAGCAGCGCCTGCAGGCGCGCCAGCGCCGGCCCCGAGGGGGCGCTACCCTCGACCATCAGCGTCCCCTCGGGGGCGTAGCCGACGCCGGTCACGGTGCAGGTCTCGGCGGGCGTCACGAGCCACTGCACGGTCATCTCGTTGCGGGTCAGCGTGCCGGTCTTGTCGGTGCAGATCACGCTCACCGAGCCCAGCGTCTCGACCGCCGGCAGCCGGCGGACGATCGCCTGACGCCTGGCCATGCTCTGCACGCCGAGCGCGAGCGTGATGGTCATGATCGCCGGCAGGCTCTCGGGGATCGCCGCGACCGCGACCCCGACCGCAGCCAGCAGCATGTCGGTCAGGCTGTAGCTCCAGACCACGAGGCCGAAGGCGAAGGTGAACGCCGCGAGCACCAGGATGGCCGCGGTCAGCTGGCGGCCGAAGGCGGCGATCTGGCGCAGCAGCGGGGTCTCGAGCGTTTCCACCTCGGCCAGCAGCGCACCGAGCCGGCCGATCTCGCTGGCATCGCCGGTGGCGGTGACCACGCCCCGGCCGCGGCCGGAGACGACCAGTGTGCCGGCGTACGCCATCGAGCGGCGATCGCCGAGAGGGACTCCGGCGGCGATCGGTACGGTCGCCTTCTCGACCGCGAGCGATTCTCCGGTCAGCGCCGCTTCCTGGATTCTCAGGCTTCTGGCCGCGAACAGGCGGAGATCGGCCGGCACCTTGTCGCCCGACTGCAGCAGCACGACGTCGCCCGGCACCAGCGCGTCCGCCGGCACCACCTGGCGCCGCCCGGCGCGCAGCACGCGCGCGCTCGGCGACAGCAGGTCGCGGATCGCAGCCAGCGCCTGCTCGGCCTTGCCCTCCTGGACGAAGCCGATCAGCGCGTTGATCAGCACGACGCCGAGGATCACGCCGGTGTCGACCCATTCGCCGAGCAGCGCCGTCGCCAGGCTGGCGCCGAGCAGGACGTAGATCAGCAGGTTGTGGAACTGGAGGGCGAGGCGAGCGAGCGGCCCGCGCGTCTTGGGCGGCGACAGGCGATTGGGACCGAAGCGGGCGGCGCGCCGCCGGACCTCCGCCTCGTCCAGGCCGTCCGGGCCAGCGCCGAGGGCCGCCAGGGCGCTGGCCGCCGGCAGCGCGTGCCAGGTCTGGCCGGCCAGAGCTGCCGGCGTCAGCGGGTCATCATTCGACACGTCTTCCTCCTCGCTCGCTCCAGCCAAGCCTGCCCGCATAGCGCGGGCGTTGACCTGCCTCAAGCCAAGGAGTTCTCGACGCTGACGGCCTCGGCGCTATGCTGGGGCATGAGCAAGTCGACGACCGCGCATGCCGCCGCGCCCTCGGAGCGCGAGGCGTTGCTCAGCGCCATCCTCGAGACCTCGCCGGACGGCCTGATCACGATCGATGAGCGCGGCACCATCAACTCCTTCAACCCGGCGGCCGAGCGGATCTTCGGCTATCGACCGGACGAGGTGCTCGGTCGCAACGTCGCCTGCCTGATGCCTCCGCCCTACCGCGAGGCGCACGACGGCTATCTCGAGCGCTACCGGCGCACCGGCGAGAAGCGGATCATCGGCATCGGCCGCGAGGTGCTGGGCCAGCGCAAGGATGGCACGATCTTCCCACTCGAGCTCGCGGTTGGCGAGGTCCGGGCGCGGGGGCATCGCCTGTTCGCCGGCTTCGTGCGCGACGTCAGCGCGCGCCAGCGTGCCGAGCAGCGCCTGCAGGAGCTGCAGACCGAGCTGATCCACGTCGCCCGGCTCTCGGCCATGGGCGAGATGGCCTCGGCGCTCGCGCATGAGCTCAACCAGCCGCTGACCGCGATCATCAACTACGCCCAGGCGACCCGGCGCCTGATCGAGGGCCTCGACGACCGCCGCCAGACGGCGCTTGCGGGCCTGCTCGACAAGACCGCCCAACAGGCCAGCCGCGCCGGTCAGATCATCCACCGGCTGCGCCAGTTCGTCGCCAAGGGCGAGACCGAGCGCGCGCTCGAGGACGTCAACACGGTGGTCGAGGAGGCGAGCACGCTCGCGCTGATCGGCGCCGCCGGCAAGGGCATCGCGGTCCGTCGCAAGCTCGCGGCCGACCTGCCGCCGGTGCTGATGGACAAGATCCAGATCCATCAGGTGATCACCAATCTGATCCGCAACAGCATCGATGCGCTGGGCGAGGTCGAGCGTCGCGAGATCATCATCTGCAGCCGTCTCCCGGCCCCCGATCAGGTCGAGATCTCGGTCACCGACAGCGGCCCGGGGCTCGCCCCGGAGGTCCGGGCGCGGCTGTTCGAGCCGTTCGTCACGACCAAGCCCGAGGGCATGGGCATCGGCCTGTCGATCTGCCGCTCGATCGTCGACGCCCACGGCGGCAAGCTCTGGGCGAGCGTGCCGCAAGACGGCGGCACGGCATTCCACGTCGGCCTGCCGGCGGCGGCGACGGGGGACTGACGTGGCCGACCGGGCCAGGGTGATCGTGGTCGACGACGACGAGGCGGTCCTCGACTCCCTGCAGGTGATGCTCGAGGCCGACGGCTTCGCGGTCGAGACCTTCGACCGGGCGCGGACCTTGCTCGAGAGCTACGACCGCGTCGGCCACAGCTGCATCGTGACCGACGTCCGGATGCCAGACATGGACGGCCTCGCCCTGCTGCAGGCGCTCAAGGTGCTCGGGCCCCTGCCGCCGGTGATCGTGATCACCGGGCATGGCGACGTGCCGCTCGCGGTCCGTGCGATGAAGCTCGGCGCCCGCGACTTCATCGAGAAGCCGTTCGATCCCGGCGTGCTGGTCAGGAGCATCCGGGAGCTGTTGGCGCCGCCGGCGCGCGCCGGGGCCGCGGACGACCAGCTCGGGCGGCGCCTGGCCGCGCTGACGCCGCGCGAGCGCGAGGTCCTCGAGCAGCTGGTGATCGGGAGACCCAACAAGGCGATCGCGCGCGAGCTCGGGATCAGCCCGCGCACGGTCGAGATCCACCGCGCCCGGGTCATGGAAAAGATGCAGGCAGGCAGCCTGTCGCAGCTGGTCCGGATGGCGTTCGTCGCCGGCATCGATCCGGACGGAGCACGCCCGTAGCGGATCGCCCTTACGTAGTCTGCCGAATGCCCCGGCCCGGCCGCCTCCGCTAACCTGGCGGCGATCGTCTTTTCTCAACCATGGGCCCGTGATGCCAGACAGCTGCAGCGAATCGCCGCTCCCTGCGCGCGCCCCCGAACAGCCCACGATCTTCCTCGTCGATGGCGACGAGGCGGTGCGCGACGCGGTCGCCAGCGCGTTGCGGGCGGCCGGCTTCCGGGCCCGCGCGTTCGACGCCGCGCAGCCGTTTCTCGCCGCCTACACGCCCGGACAGCCCGCCTGCCTGGTGGTCGATCTGGATTTGCCGGACATGGATGGGATCGTGCTGCTGCGGGCGCTGGCGGCGGCCGGGCATGCCCTGCCGACGATCGTGACCAGTCGGCGCCTGCGCCGCCGCGCGCTCGCCAACGAGCTCGCGCCACTGCCGGCGTTGCTGCTCGAGAAACCGTTCGGCGTCGACGACCTCCTGCCGCTGATCCGGGACGTCGTTGCGACCGGACCCGCAGCCGCCCGCGGGTGAGCGCGATAGGGGCTTTCCCCTACGTGAACCACCGGATTCACCGTACTTGGCCGACGCCCTAGCTTCTAGACATGATCACGATTTGGAGGCCAAGCCCATGCGAACTGCCCTTGCCGTCAGAGCGCAACCGGTTGCGCCGGTCCGGCAACCGTCGGAGATGGAGGCGCTGCTCAGCGTCGGCATCGCCCAGGACAGTGCCGCCGGCCAGACGATCGTGGTCGAGGGCGAGCCGCGCAGCCATGGCTTTCGCGTCCTGAGCGGCGCGGTGCGGCTGTTCAAGGGCTTGGCCGACGGCCGCCGCCAGGTGATCGAGTTCCTGGTTGCGGGCGACTATTTCGGGCTGGTCGGCACCGGCCACTACGCCTACAGCGTCGAGGCGATCGTTGCGTGCAAGCTCGCGCGTTATCCCGCCGCCAAGCTGGATGCCGCTGCGCGCGCCGATCCCGCGCTCGCCCAGCGGCTGCTGGAGCTGGCGCGCACCGATCTCGACCGGGCGCACGTCCAGATGCTGTTGCTCGGACGCAAGAGCGCCGAGGAGAAGATCGCGTCCTTCCTGCTCGCGCTCGCACGCCGGCAGGGCGATGGGGCCACACCGGCGCGTGTCCTGCAGCTGCCGATGTCGCGGCAGGATATGGCGGACTACCTGGGCCTCACCATCGAGACGGTGAGCCGGACCTTGACCCGCCTCAGGCAGGACGGCCTGATCGCGCTGCCCTCACCCCAGCAGGTGATCCTGCAGCGCTGGTCGACGCTCGAGGCCCTGGCCGAGGGCGCCGGCTGAGGCGTTTGCCAGAGCCTCGGGTGGGCTCGCCCGGGAGCCGGGCAGCTCGTTGATGCCTTGCGCGCGGGCGGCGACGGACGCCGGCCGCGCTCCGGGCGGGCCTCAGCCGGACTGGAGCGGCTGGCCCGGGCGGGCGACGTTGGCGCTTCGCTCCGGGACGCCGGTCTCCTGGTGGCAGACCTCGGCGAGCCTGGCGATGCCGGCGCGGATCTCGGTCGCCGGCGGATGGCCGAAGCAGAGCCGGAGACTGTGGCGCGCGAGTGCCGGGTCGACCGCCCAGTCCGGGCCCGGGTTGAAGGCGACGCCGGCCGCAAGCGCGGGGCCGGCGAGCGCCGCCGTGTCGACCTGATCCGGGAGCGTGACCCAGAGGAAGATGCCGCCCTTGGGCGGGTGGAACTCGGCGGCGGTGCCGAACTGCTCCTCGAGGGCGCCGGTCAGGGCCTCGAGCTTGTGCCGCAGTCCCGCCTTGAGGCGGCCGACGTGGTCGTCGAAATGGGCGCCGAAATAATCCGCGACGACCATCTGCTCGAGCGCCGGCGTGCCGCCATCGTTCTTGCAGGCGAGCAGGCGGCTCATGACGGTCCAGGGCGCGCTGACGTAGCCGAGGCGAAGCGCCGGCGCCAGGTTCTTGGAGAACGAGCCGATGTGGATCACCTCGGCGCCGCCTTCGAGGCCGCGGACCGCGGTCGGCCACACCCCCTCCCAGAGCAGGTCGGCGTAGCACTCGTCCTCGAAGATCGGCACGCCATAGGCCCGGCTGAGCCGGAGCAGCTCCTGCCGGCGCTCGATGTTCAAGACCGTCCCGGTCGGGTTCTGGATGGTCGGGATGGTGTAGATGTATTTGGGCCGCACGCCCTCGGCGCGGAGGTCCTCCAGCAGCGTCGCCAGCCGATCGGTCCGCAGCCCGTCCTGGTCGAGCGGCACGCCCACGACGCGCGCCCCGCGCCGGCGCGCGCGCTCGATCGCGCCGCTGTAGGTGAGCTGCTCCATGACCACGGTATCGCCGGGCTCGAGCAGGACCTGGTTGACCAGATCGAGGCCCTGGAGCGAGCCCGAGGTGACCAGGATGTCGTCGACCGGGGTCTCGATGCCGCGCTTGCTGGCGAGCTTGTCGGCGAGGAAGGCGCGTAGGCCGGCGTGGCCCAGGGGGCTGCCGCCCAGGTTGTAGGCGGCGAGGCTCCGGCCCTCCCGCCGCAGCACCCGCTCGGCCGAGGCGATCAGCCCTTCGACCGGCACGATCTCCGGATCGGTGTGGCCGCCGGTGAAATTGTAGCGCGGCCAGCTCCGCGATCGCCCCGCCGGCGCCGGCAGGTCGCGGGCGAACAGCCGGTCGAAGTCGACCATGAGGCCTTCCCTGATGCGTCGGCCGCCTGCCGACCAGGCGGCACCGTGGCTCGGCGGCCAAACGTGATCTTAAGCATGCCCGGCCTTCATGTCAGCGACGGGATGCCAGCGCGGATGCGTCGGCCGCCGGCCGGCCCGGGTGCTTCCTATCCCGAAGAGCCGGGTAACGGAGGAACCCATGGCGACACTGATCGACTACGTCCGCGCCGGCATCCTGACGATCGCCATCCTCGGCAGCGTTGCGGCCGGGACGGTGAGCATCGCCTTCTGGCAAGCCGAGGCCGCCCAGTCCGAGGCACGGGTGTGGATCCGCGACGGCGCGCAAGGCTGCCGGCATGTCCCGATCAGCCAGGCGATCGGCGCCGAGCCCTGCCAGTCCTGACCCCTTCGACCCGCGGTCGCCCATCCTGAGACGTCGCTCGGGGGGCGCCCGAAGAGGCCCCCCACCAGACATTCCGGGCGGTGGCGGCGTGGCGCCGGGCGCGATCAAACGCGCGTGATCGAATCGCCGGTAGCCAAGCGCGGCCGCGAACATCCGAGCCTTGTGTCCGCCGCGCACGTGGAGCGGATTCAGGAGATGGTCTCTGACCTTGCGCTCGTCGATGACGGCCCGGTCAGCGTTCCCGAGGATCGGCATGCGCGGTAGACGGAGCCTGTGGTTGTATCCCCACCCGACCTCGGCTGAATCTCTCCCCTAACGCCACTTGCCAAAGATCAGCGTGGCCAGCGTCAGATCGCCCATGCCCATGGTCGTGTCGCGGATGAACGAAGCGTTGTGGCCATCGAGCGACCGCCGCCGGCGATGCCGTAGTCGACCGGGATGCTGTGGTTGCTGTTCACCTCGGGGGCGGTCGGGCCGACCATTGGCGCCGGAATTCGAGACACGGGAACCACGGCGGGAGCCCGTTCAGGATGGTCCAAGCGGGACCGGGCCGTTACCGGGGGTAGGCGGCGGCGTGGCATCCTCGAGCCCGGTGAACTTGCCGAGCATCTTGGCGACCTGGCGGAGCCGCTGGAGCTCGCCGTCGGTTTTCAGCGACTTCGACGCTCGTTCCAGCGCCGACTTCGTCACCGCGGTCGCTTCGCAGAGCTCCGTGATGCAATCTTCATCCTCATCCAGACCCTCCAGATCCATGATCGTCCGGATTCCCTGCTGGCGCAGGGTCAGCATCGCCTCGGGAGCATAAACGCACAGCTTCGCCTGCAGGATCCAGTCGGTAAGCTGCCGGGCGCTGTAAGGCGTATCGATGACGAGCGGGACGAAGTCTGCGGTCGCGAGATCGTAGCAGCTGTCGATGCTCTCCTCCTCCAGGCGGACCCGATCCTGATAGGTGATGCCCTCGATCATCTCGAGCGGCGCCTTGCGGACGGACTGGTCATCATCCTTGGAGAAGAACGGCACGCGCTCGCGGATCCAACTGATCCCCCGCTGCGGGAACATCCCCAGCACGAAAGCCAGAGCCGGCCAGACTTTCCCGCCGCCGGGAATGGGACCGGCAGCCATCGCGTCGTAGGCGTTATAGATCACCACGGCCAGCGTGCCAGCGAGTATCATCCGGATCGCCAGGGCGTGATAGACGCCGGGGGCAAGGTCATCGTCGGCGTAGCGGCGGAAGACGTATTGGAGTCCCCAGAGGTAACCGCCCAGAAATCCCATCCCGAACATCAGCCAAGAGCGCTGCACCGGGAACGAGTCCGTGGCCTGTGATGCGACGCCCTGTGATGCGACGCCCTGCGATGCGACGCCCTGCGGTGCGGCGACCTGCGATGCGGCGACCTGCGATGCGGCGACCTGCGGTGCGGCGGCCTTCCCTGTGACGGCGTCCTCAGCGCCAGCACCGCGATCGAGCTGCATCTGTCCACCGAACAGGAGGATCGTCAGGCCAAGGACCGCAACGATCGTCGCGTAAGCGACTGCGATCGTCATGTAGCGGCCGGGCCGCAGCTCCAGATATTTTTTCTTGTCCGGGTCCTTGACCTTCAGAAGATCCAAGGTCCGCTCGATCTTGGCTTTCTTGCGGTGACTCCGGCAGCATTGGTAGGTGACCGCGTTCAGCGGCAGGAACAGAGTCAGGACCACGAGAATCGCCAGCTTCATCACGTTCGCTGGTGCCGGCAGGAAGGGGAGCAGTTCCGTCATCGGTCGCCTCCCGATCGCCAGCCCTTCAATGGCCGGGCGTCAACCACCCTCGTCCTAGTGAGCGATCCTCGTGATGCCGCGACGGCGCGGCGCGGCATCGAGCAGCGGTGACGACACTGGCAATAGTATGCCACGACTTTTTGCGATGGTTTTTCAGCGGCCATGATCAGGCCCCCCTTGGGATGAACCACCTTTATACAGAATCGACCACGCAGCTCTACCAGAAGTCCCGCGGCTCGGTCCAGCCAAATGGACCGCCGGTTTGAGCTTCTTTATGGTCTTGGGGGAGAGCGCGCTCACCTCTCCTTGATGTGCGGGACGCCGATTGCCTTGGGGGCGATCGCGCGGCCTGGGAAGCCGGCGAGCAGGAGGACGATCGTAAGGCCGCCGGTCACGGCGGCGGAGGAGTTGCGCTGAGCTGCTCGGGAGGGAAGACGGCTTCGGCCCTGGTGGCGCCGTCATCGTCGATGAATTCGACGAGATAGGCAGGGTACGGCTTGTTCAACATCTCCACGATCGTGCCGCACTCGCCCTTGACGATCCCGAGGGCGGGATGCGCGGCGCGGACGTAGACCACCTGCAGCAGGTCGAAGCGCGGCGGCGGAGTCCGCTGCCCGCGGCGTTCATTTGATCGGGTAGGCCGATGAGAGCCGTGGGACGTCTTCGTCCGTCCTGATGATCCAAAGAGTGCGCGCTCACGCCGCTTCGGTCGTGCGCACCTGGACCCGGCCGGTTGGCGCGGCGGCCTGCTTGTCATGGATCGCGATCTCGACGTCCTTGCCGAGGATGGTCAGAAAATCGATCAACCGGCCGACGGAGAATGCGCCCGAGCGGGCCCGCATCAGCGCCGACACCTGGGATTGGTGAATCCCGAGCACTTTGGCTCCCTGGCTCTGGGTCAACTTTCGCGCCTTGACGATGCGATGGATCTCGCGTGCGAGATGAGCTTTGAGCTGCTCCTGCGCGGGGTTCGGTAAGCCCAGATCGACAAACACGTTGCCCCTGGACTCCTCGTACGCGGGCACGATTTTGGCGGTCATTTCGGCTCTCCCTTCTGCACGGCTCTGTCAATCTCCGCCGCCTGTCTGAACCCGGCCTCGATCACCTCGATTTCCCTCTTTGGCGTCGCGATCCCGCGGGTCGACTTCTTCTGAAACGCGTGGAGGACGTAGATCGCCTCGCCGTACTCCACTGTGTAGGCCACGCGATACGCGTCCGTTCGAAAGGCCGCCCGGATCTCGATCACCATGGCGCCGCCAAAGCCCTTGAGCGGACGGGCGCTCGGATCCATCTCGCCGAGCTGCGCAGCGTCGAGCGCCGCGCCGATGTCGCGCCGCACCTCACGCGGGAACCGGCGCAAATCCTTCCGGCTCGACCCGACCCATCGGATCACCTTTCGCGCTCGTGGGTCAATCACATTATCATCATATCATGATAGCTACGGGGATGGAACCTCGTTGGCGGCGCGCAACGCGTCGTCCTCGCCGGCGACTATTCAGTCATGCTCTCGGTCTTTCACCGTAACAAGCGAGCCTACAGGATCTTGACCGCGGCCTTTGGGCTTCAAGGTGAACAGGAACCATCCTGCCGCCGCTTGTACACAAACGAGAAACCAGTTGACCATCATTCCAATGCCAGCGCCTAGACCAACGTTCAGAATCCCGCCACCCCCAAGCCGAAAGACGTTCATGTCAGGATATTCGTACGTTAACCACGTAAGGCATGCGGTGACCATCAGAGTTACGCCAACGAGCCTAGCCAGCGTGTACATAATTACTTCTCCCAATGAAGCGTCACCTCTTTCAATCATCCAGGCACCACCTCCATTTCAGAGGCCGGCTGTCCCGACCTCTGCTCGGCCTCCCGCACCGCCTCGTTGAGGACGCGGGTCGCTTCTGCCAGCGTCGAGCAGTGGAGGACCGCGTTCGTGAACGAGTTCAGGACTGGATTCGTGACATCTGGCGGCGTGAGCCGCTCGGGGTAGAGATATGCGAGTGCCTTGGCTGTCATCGCCGCATCGTAGATCCGCCTCTGGTGGTAGAACTTCGCGCCGAACAGGCCCACCCTCGACTTCTTCACCAGCACGCCCGTCTGAGCGACGCTGATGAAGCACGGATCGCCGTTGTCCATACGGACATTGGCATAGCAACCAATGCGGGAATCCTTGTAGCTGTGCAACGAGGTCACGGCATGCTCCTCCGCGGCGGGGAATCCGTGAGCGTTTGAGCGCCTTATCAACCCATAGGATATTTCGCAAGACAAAATTGCGCATTGGTTGATGGACAAGGGCCACGCCCGATCAGACGTTCCCCCACTTCATGCATTGGCCAGAAACGGAAGCCGGCGGCTCACCGCTCCTTGACGTACGGGACGCCGATCGCTTTGGGGGCGATGGCGCGGCCGACGAAGCCGGCGAGCAGGAGGACGGTCGCAAGGTAGGGCAGCGCCTGGATCGCCTCGGTCGGGACCGTGCCGATGAGCGGCAGTGGCGTGCCTTGAAGGCGGATCTGGACCGCGTCGGTGAAAGCGAACAGGAAACAGGCGAGCAGCGCCGGCAGCGGGCGCCATTTGCCGAAGATCAGGGCGGCCAGCGCCAGATAGCCCTTGCCCGCGGTCATGTCGCGGATGAAGGACGCGTTGTGGCCGATCGAGAGATAGGCGCCGGCGATGCCGCAGAGCAGGCCGGTCACGACCAGCGCCTTGTAGCGCATCGCGGTGACGCTGATGCCGGCGGTGTCGACCGCGCTCGGGTTTTCGCCCACGGCGCGCAGGCGCAGGCCGAACCGGGTCCGATAGACCACCCAGGCGACCAGGGGCACGATCAGGGCGGTGGCGTAGACCAGGAGGTTGTGGCCGCTGATCACCTCGTAATAGATCGGGCCGAGAATGGGGAAGTCGTGCAACGCGTCGGCGAACGGCAGCGTGATCGGCGTGAAGCGCGCCTCGTCGCCGAGGAGCGGCGTCCGGCCGCCCTGGTGGAACCAGGCCTCGGCCAACGTCGGCCCGAGGCCGGCGACCATGATGTTGAGCGCCATGCCCGAGACCACCTGATTGCCGCGATGGGTGATGCAGGCAAAGCCATGGAGCATGGCGAGGCCGACCGCGAACAGCATGCCGGCGGCGAGGCCGAGCCAGGCGGAGCCGGTGACCGCGGCGGTCGCGGCGGCGGCGAAGGCGGCGCCCAGCATCTTGCCCTCGAGCGCGATGTCGACCACGCCCGAGCGCTCGCAGAACAGCCCGGCGAGCGCCGCCAGCACCAGTGGCGTCGCGAGCCGGATGGTCGAGTCCGAGAGCAGCAGGGCCTGGAGGAAGAAGTCGCTCATCTTCGGCCGCCCCTTCGCTCAGGCGACCGCTTCGGCCGGCGCGGGCCTGGCGAACAGCGCCTCGATGGACGGCCGGAACATGTGCTCGAGCGCGCCCGCGAACAGGATCACCAGGCCCTGGATCACGACCACCAGGTCGCGCGAGAGTGCTGGCATGTCGAACGACAGCTCGGAGCCGCCCTGGTAGAGCGCGCCGAACAAGAGCGCCGCCAGCAGGATGCCGACCGGATGGTTGCGGCCCATCAGCGAGACCGCGATGCCGACGAAGCCGAAGCCGCCGGTGAAGTCGAGGGTCAGGCGGTGCTGGGCGCCGAGCACCATGTTGAGCGCGACCAGGCCCGCGAGCGCGCCCGAGAGCGTCATCGCGAGCATGATCTGGCGCGCCGGCGAGATGCCGCCATAGACCGCGGCGGCCTCGTTCTGGCCGACCACGCGGAGCGCGTAGCCGTAGCGGGTCTGCCAGACGAACAGCCAGACCAGGAAGCAGCAGACGAGTGCGATGACGAACGAGAGGTTGAGCGGCGACGGCGCCACGTCGATGCCGAACGCGGCCATGATGTCATGCAGCTGAGGTATCCAGGCGCTTTCCGGGAAGACCGCGGTCTCGGGGATCTGCTGCCCCGGCCTGATGATGACGTTGACCAGGAGATAGGTCATCAGCGCCGCGGCGAGGAAATTGAACATGATCGTGGTGATCACGACGTGGCTGCCGCGTCTCGCCTGCAGCCAGCCCGGGATGAACGCCCAGGCGCCGCCGAACAGCGCGGCCGCGGCGATCGCGAGCGGCAGCACGAGCGCGAACGGCAGCCAGCCGAAGTGGAGGCCGACCAGCGCGACGCCGAGGCCGCCGAGGTAGGCCTGGCCCTCGCCGCCGATGTTGAACAGGCCGCAGTGGAAGGCGATCGCGACCGCGAGCCCGGTGAAGATGAAGCTGGTCGCGTAGTAGAGCGTGTAGCCGATCGCCTCGCCGTAGCCGAAGGCGCCGTAGATCAGCAGCTCGACCGCCTTCAGCGGGTTCTCGCCGAGCAGCAGCACCAGCAGGCCGGAGACGAAGAACGCCGCCGCCAGGTTGAGCAGCGGCAGCAGCCCCAGGTTGACCCAGGCCGGCAGCTCGCCCGAGCGCGCCGCCATCAGGAGCGCGCCTTCGCGCCGCGCGCTGCTTGACGCTCGTCCCGGCCGCCCACATCATCCGCGCGATGGACAGCCGGTACGATCATCCGGAAGCTCGAGTGCGGCGGGTCCGACTGTCGGAATCAACAGGCAGTCACCATCATTTCCGGCATCCGGACCGTCCGAACCGGTGTGACGGTGCAGCATCCGCGAAGGACGTGCCGATCGGCACCATCAAGAGCATCGAGCGGCAGTCTGGCGTGAAGCTGAGCAGGAGTTAGCCGTGACGACCTACATCGCTCTCCTGCGCAAGGACCCCGACAGCGACTTCGGCGTCGACTTCCCGGATTTCCCCGGGCTGCATCACTGCCGGGAGCACGCTCGAGGAAACCCGCGACGATGGCTCCGAGGCGCTCGAGGGCCACATCGAGGGCATGGTCGAAAGCATCTCAGCCGATCCCAGGCCCTTCGTCGCTCGAGGCGGTGATGGCCGACCCCGAGAACGCCGAGGCGATCCCCTTTCCGGTCGCCGTGCCGGACCGCCTGACCGGCGTTGGCCAGATCGATGTCACGCTCGCCGCGGCGGATCTGGAAAAGCTCGACGCTCTCGCCGAAAAGCGCGGCAAGACGCGGCAGGCTCTGCTGGACGGCGCGGTCCATCGTCTGCTCGCCGCCAAAAAGGAGCATCACGCCGCCTGAGGCTGGTCGGTGATGCCGGCCATCAGCAGGCCGATCTGGCGCTCGTCGGCGTCGTCGCCCGCGAGTTCGCCCGTGATCGTGCCGTCGAACATGACCAGGATGCGGTCGGCGAGCGAGCGGATCTCGTCGAGCTCGACCGAGACCAGCAGCACCGCCTTGCCGGCATCGCGCATCTCGATCAGGCGTTTGTGGATGAACTCGATCGCGCCGATGTCGACGCCCCGGGTCGGCTGGCCGACCAGCAGCAGGTCCGGGTCGTGCTCGAGCTCGCGCGCGAGCACGAGCTTTTGTTGGTTGCCGCCCGAGAACGAGATCGCCTTGAGCAGCGCGTCGGTCGGCCGGACGTCGTAGCCGCGCATCCAGCGCAGACAGGTGCCGACGATGCCGCGCCGGTCGAGCAGGCCGTGGCGGCTGTACTCGGGGTCGAGGTGGTAGCCGAGGATCGCGTTCTCGGACGCCGAGAACTCGCGCACCAGGCCCATGCGCAGCCGGTCCTCCGGGACGTGGCCGAGACCCGCGGCCCGGCCGAGATGGGCGGCGTCGACCGGATGGCCCTTGATCTTGATCGTGCCGCCGGCGACCGGCCGGATGCCGGCCAGCGCGTCGAGCAGTTCCGACTGGCCGTTGCCGGCGACGCCCGCGATGCCGACGATCTCGCCGGCCCGAACCTCGAAGCTGATGCCTTTGACCCGGGTGACGCCGGCAACATCGCGCACGGTCAGGCGCTCGACCTCGAGCACCGCCGCGCCGGGTTGTGCTGGCCCCTTCTCGACCCGGAGCAGGACCTTGCGGCCGACCATCAGCTCGGCCAGCTCCTCGGTCGAGGTTTTTGCGGTTTGCCGGTCGGCGACCATCGCGCCCTGGCGCATGACCGAGACATTGTCGGTCGCGGCCATGATCTCTCGCAGCTTGTGGGTGATCAGGACGACCGTCCGGCCCTGGTCGCGGAGGCTCCGCAGAATCCGGAAAAGGTGGTCCGCCTCCTGGGGTGTCAGCACGCCGGTCGGCTCGTCGAGGATCAGGATGCGGGCGCCGCGAAACAGCGCCTTCAGGATCTCGACCCGCTGCTGGATGCCGACCGGCAGATCCTCGACCCTGGCATCGAGATCGACGTCGAGGCCGTACTCGCGCTCGAGCGCGGCGATCTCGGCGCGGGCGCGGGCGGCGCCGGCGGCGAGCGTCGCCCCGCCCTCGGCGCCGAGCAGCAGGTTCTCGAGCACCGTGAACGGCTCGACCAGCATGAAATGCTGATGGACCATGCCGATCCCGGCCGCGATCGCATCCTCGGGGCTGTCGATCTGGCGGTCCTGGCCGTCGACCCGGATGATGCCGCGATCGGCCTGGTAGTAGCCGTAGAGGATGTTCATCAGGGTCGACTTGCCGGCGCCGTTCTCGCCGACGATGCCGTGGATCGTGGCGGCCGGAATCCGGAGGTCGATGCTCCGGTTGGCGTGGACCGGCCCGAAGCGCTTGTCGATGCCGATCAGCTCGACCGCCGGCGGCGCATCCGAAGGCGGCCGGACGGTCGAGCTCGCGGCTTCGCTCATCGCCGGGCGGAGCGGGCTCACTGGGTCGTGTACGGGCTCACCTTGATCTCGCCTGAGATGATCTTGGCCTTGGCATCCTCGAGCTTGGCTTCCATCTCGGGGGTGATCAGCGCCCGGTTGTTGTCGTCGAGGGCGTAGCCGACGCCGTCCTCGGCGAGGCCCAGGTTCTCCTCGCCGGGCTGCCAGGTGCCGTCCATCGCGGTCTTGAAGGCATTGTAGACCGCGACGTCGACCCGCTTGAGCATCGAGGTGAGCACGCTGCCCGGATGCAGGTAGTTCTGGTTGCTGTCGACGCCGATCGAGAGCTTGCCCGAGTTCGGCCGCGGCCTGGAGGACGCCGATGCCGGTGCCGCCGGCGGCGGCGTAGACCACGTCGGCGCCGCGGTCGAACTGGCTCTGGGCGAGCTCGGCGCCCTTGGCCGGATCGTTCCAGGCGGCGGGCGTCGTGCCGGTCATGTTGACGAACACCTCGTCATCGGGACTGACGTACTTCACGCCCTGCTCGTAGCCGTGGGCGAAGTTGCGGATCAGCGGGATGTCCATGCCGCCGACGAAGCCGACCTTGCCGGTCTTGGACGCCATGGCCGCCGCCATGCCGACCAGGAACGAGCCCTCGTGCTCCTTGAACACGACCGACTGGACGTTGGGCGCGTCGACCACCAAATCGATGATCACGAACTTGGTGTCCGGGAACTCCTTGGCAATCTCCTCGAGCGGGGTCGAGAACGAGAAGCCGACCGCGATCACCACGTTGGCGCCGCGCCGCGCCATCCGCCTGAGCGCCTGGTCGCGCTGCAACTCGTTGGTGACCTCGAACTCCAGGTAGGGAATACCGGTCTCGTCCTTGAATTTCTCGGCGCCGTGGTAGGCGGCCTCGTTGAACGACTTGTCGAACTTGCCGCCCATGTCGAAGATGACCGCCGGCGTGAAGTCGGCGGCCATGGCGGTGCCGGCGGCGAACAAGCTCGCCGCGAGCGCCGAGAGAAGGCTGCGCATCATCCCTGCCCCCAAAGCTGAACCTCGGTTCCGGTCAGGGTAGGCGAGGCGGGCCGAAATGCAACAGATTCGGAGACGCTCGACCGGCCCTCGCAGCCCTGATGGCCTCGGCGGTCGACCGCACGATCAAGCGGGCGCCATGAGCGTACTCGTCAGGCGACTGATTCTCCGGAATCAAAAGAGCATCGCCATTGTCTCGACTTCAGCTTGAAGGGCGGTTGGCCGCCGCCGACGTCATTTACGGCTGGACCGGCGCCGCCGCACCACCGCTCCGCCTCGCTGATGAGGCGTTTGGCGTCCTCAGGCGAGACGGGTCATGACATTGCGCGTCACCGCCTGGACCAGCGGATCGCGGTCCAGGCCATAGGCCCAGTCGGCGGTGCCCGCGTTGAAGACCGTGCCCTTGCCGCGACGGAAGGTCCCCATCACGGCGTGGCCGTGCGCGAAGCGGGCGAGGTTCGCCGGCGAGGCGTCGCCGGCGAGGATGGTCGCCGTGTATTGCAGGTCGCCGGTCGCGTCCGGATCGAAGCTCAGCGGCACGATCGTCTCGTTCTCGCGCGGTGTGTTGGAGATCAGGCGGGCGGGGGCGCTGGCCAGCACCGTCATGCCCGCAGGCGTGCCGTCGCTGCCGGTCGGCGACGGCAGGCCGTCCCGGAGTTCGAGGTCGCAGCCGTCGACCTCGTAGGCGACGATGTGCGAGCCGAGGCCGAGCGCATCGCCGTAGCGGAGGTCCGTGCCGGCGAACGCCCAGTGGTCGGGCCGCCAGACCGTGTACGCGCCGGTGCTCCGCGGCACCGCGCGGCCGAAGCGGACATAGCCGCCGCGGCAGAAGCTGAGGCCCGTGGTCAGGTTCTCGGGCCGGCCGATCAGCGGATCGGACCAGATGCTGGTGAGCAAGCGCTGCCGGTCCGTGCCGATCACCGGATCCTGCTCGCGCGCCACGTATTTGTGGCAGATCATGGTCTGGCCGTCGTCCTCGTAGCGCACCTGCCAATAGACACTGTTGCCGGAAAATATTGCCAAGTTGCCGCCGCGCTCGACGAACGCGTCGACCGCGTCGCGCATCCCCCAGGACCAGTACTCGTCATGTCCGACGCTCAGCATCAGCCGGTACCCTTCGAGAATCTCGGGTCGGAATTCGAGGTCGGCGTTGATCGCGTAGTCGACGGTGAAACCGCTTGCCTCCGCCCAGCGGACGAAGCGCCGCTCCCAGTTGTGCCAGCTGCTTGAATTGCTCCACATGGCGAGCTTGTGCTCGGCGAGATAGGCTTGATAGCGCCGATGATCGGGGTCCGGATCGGGCGTGATGTTGGCCGCCCGGCCGTCGAAGCCGTCGGGATCGATCGGCTTGACGACGTAACCGCGCTCGAACGGCCGCTGGAAGGAGACCCGGGGCGCGCCGGTGTAGAGGCAGGCCCCGCCCCACTTGTTGTAGGCGTTGTAGGTGTTGGTGCCGAGGACGAGCAGGGTCCCGGTATCGCGGCCGGGCTTGGCCGCGCGCAGGACGAAGAAGGCGTGGCTGGTCGCCTCGGGCCCGCCGCCCAGACCGTCCGCCTCGAGTGCCACCTCGTAGAAGCCCGAGCGCCAGCTGTCGGGTATGGTCAGCGCGAAGGTGACGGGCCAACCGCAGCCCCGTGCAAAGGCTTCGTCCGGGACGGCCTGTTCGGCGCCCGCTATGCCCTCGCGCCGCCACACCGGCTCGCGCCCGACGCCGATGCGCGCGATCTCGACGGAGAAGGTGCGGGTGCGCGCCGTGCAATGGAAGGCGACCTCTTCGCCCGGGCTGTAGCTCAGCCGGCTGGGGTAACCCTCGACCGCGAGCGAAAGCGTGTTGTACTCGATCATTTTTCCGGCTTTCGTCGAGTTTCGGTGCGCAAGATCCTTCGGCAGACGGTCGTGCTTGGGGTAGGAATTGGGCGGCCGGATCTCCGTGGCCGATCGGGCCGCCCTCGTTCGTGCGGCCGCGGCGGGCAGCATGAGAGCGAACATCATCGCGCATCGTCGCGATGGTTTCCAGGGTCATGCAGCGGGGCTGCTACCCGGGGCGTGACCCTCACCGACGACAGGGTCAAAAAGCCAAACCGTTGTTTCCACGACATTTCTCGGGTTCGTTCGGTGGTCACGCCGGTAGCGGGGCAGCGTCGCCCGGACGATGTTGCGAGCGGGTCCGCTCTGCCCGCCGGCGCGCGCACGCGGTGGATGGTCGGTGGTCATGCATTGCGGTCCTCCGCTCGAGGATGGGCTGCGCGGCCGCCCAATCCGGGCGCACAGCGAAGCGTGGAAGTCGAGGCTTCCCATGCTCACGTCGATATCAGGTTATGGGAAAATATTCAAGGATTGTCGGACCCAGGAAGGCCCCCGGGACGGTATCCACCGAGGTCGGCCTCGACCGGCGTGCCTTGCTTTGGGCAGACCACCAAGATCGGCCCCGAGCCAAGCGCGCAGAAAAATTCCTAAATAAGGGAATTAATTCTGTAAATATTCGGTGCTGTTCAGCGGAAGGCCCATCCCACGGCCGTTTCCTTGGGCCCTTGGTATTCTCCGGAACGATCGCAAAATCTGGCCGAGCCCGGCTCGCCGGCGCGCCGCGAGAGGAAATTCAGGAAATTCCAGAATTTAGGGATGGACTGCACCCGCGGGGTGAGACACAGAAATCAAGGACAGGTTGTGTGGGACGACACCAGGGCCCGCTGCGCAGCGGGCCCTGGTGTCGTCAGGTCGGCTTCGAACTCGATCGGCGACCGGTAGGCGAGCGCCGAATGCAAGCGTTGGCGATTGTACACCTCTTCGATGAAGGTGCCGATCGCTGCCTGTGCGGCGGCGAGGTCGCGGTAGGCGCGGCCGTCGACCTCCTCGGCCTTCAGGGTCTTCATGAAGCTCTCCGCCATGGCGTTGTCATAGGGGCAGCCGACCCGGCTCATGCTCGGCTGGATGCCGGCCGCCGCAAGGCGTGAGATATAGTCGCCGCAGGCGTACTGAACACCGCGGTCGGAGTGATGGACGAGGCCACCCGGCGCGACGTCGCGACCGGTCAGCGCCACCTCGAGCTGCTGCTGCCCGACCTTGCGCTCGAGCGTGGCGATGCGCTCGCCAGCGCTCGCCAGCGGGTCCGCAGCCGTGCGCGCCGTGGGCGGCGGACCCCACGCCAACGATGCCTTGCGCGGTCGACCGACCGCGCGCAACGCCGCCGGTCCGCCCCGCCGGAACGCGTCGCGCCACTGGCTCAAAAGCTGCCGCCGGATCCCCAGCTCACCCGACAGCACGCTGACGTTGGCGCCAGCCTCCAGGCGCCGCACCACATCGAGCTTGAACTCACGGCTGACCCTACGGGCAATGACCTCGGACATCTGTTCCCCTCCGAGAACTGTCCCTCATTACCCGTGTCTCACTTTTGGGGTCCACTCCAGGGAGCCATTTCCGGGGCCATCGCGAAATTGCCGATGCGACACCATGCGTCACTTCTGCAGCACCATGCGACGGGTGTGAAGTGTGCGTAAGTCTTTGCGGAGGCGAGATTTTTCGCCATGCTGGCGATCTGACCGCTGATTTCGGCCCCAATACTGCCTGATTTTGGGCGCCAAACCGCTGCTTTCGGTGCAAGAATGACGCACAGATGCGTCACATATGGCGCATCCGCGGTCGGTCGGCCCTGTCGGGCGCCGCCTCGTTCGCTCCAGAAATTCCACCGAATTTATCGCGCGCGCCCCAGCGAGCCCCCGCGGCTCGCCGCCTCGTCCAGCGATGTGACGGGATCTCCGCGAGCGGGAGCGGCGGAAAAGGTTCCTCGTATCTCTGGACGTGTCGGTTCGAAGCGGGTGACTGTTTGAGCGAGATGGCCTGGTCGCGGCCGCGGCCGCGACCAGGCCGGCGAGCGGGACGCCGGAGGTTCCTGGGTCCCGACAGACCGTGTGTCAGCTCGGCGCCCGCTCGCGCTGCCATTCAAGCCGAACAGTCGATCGGGCTGCAAGCCCGCATACGAGGATGGTGATGACCCGAAACCTCGAATTTGAGCGCTTCGTTGGCGTCGACGTCAGCGAGGCGGGTTTGGATGTGCATCTGCTGCCGGATGGCGAGTGTGCCGGCTTCGGCCGCGACCGGCGCGGCTTGGCACGCCTGGTCGCCTGGCTTGCCGATCGGCAACGGCTGCTGGTGGTGGTCGAGGCGACCGGCGGTCTGGAGCGGCTGCTGACGGTGGCGCTCGAGCAGGCCGCGATCGCGGTCGCGGTGGTCAACCCGCGCCAGATCCGCGATTTTGCCCGCGCCGCCGGTCTGCTCGCCAAAACCGATCGGCTCGATGCCTAGGCGCTGGCGCTCTATGCGGAGCGGCTGCGCCCGCTGCCGCGCCCGCCGCGCTCGGCGGCCGACCAGGCGCTGGCGGCGCTGGTGCTGCGCAGGCGGCAGCTCGCCGAGGCCCTTCTGGGCGAGCGCAACCGGGCGCGGCGCGCCGAGGAGCCGGCGGTCCTGGCCTCGATCGAGGCCCATCTCGGCTGGCTGCAGGCGGCACGAAGTGAGCTCGAAAGCCAGATCGAGGCCCGCCTCGAGAGCGACCCGGCGTGGTGCGCGAACGCACGTCTGCTGGCGTCGGTGCCGGGGGTCGGCAAGGTCACCGCCGCTACCCTCTTGGGTCTTCTGCCCGAGCTCGGCCAGCTCGACCGCCGCGCCGTCGCGGCGCGGGTCGGGGTCGCCCCGTTCGCCCGCGACAGTGACCTGATGAAGGGCCGGCGCACGATCTGGGGCGGCCGCGCGCCGGTCCGCGCGGTCCTGTACATGGCAGCCCTGGTCGCGGTCCGCCACAACCCCGTGCTCCGCACCCTCTACCAGCGGCTGGTCGCGGCCGGCAAAGCCAAGAAGCTCGCGCTGACCGCCGCCATGCGCAAGCTCCTGGTCATCCTCAACGCCATCCTCAGGGACCGCCAGCCATGGCGCCAACCACAAACTGCTTGACCTTCCAAGACAGTCGCTAACACCGTTTTCCGCCCGTCGATTTCCCCCAGCCGCAGAAAAGGTTCCTGACACCTTTTCCCCTCTGACACCTTTTTCCCCGCGTCGCGGCGCCTCAGCTCCCGGTACGCACGCCCATCCTCGCCGCTTCGGCGCCCGCCGTGGAGGGGGCGCGCGATCGACGTGCAGGTCTCCCGCGGCCCGGCGCGCTCGCCGACATCGGCTCGGAACTCATTAGGAGGCGAGTCGTTGACTGACCGGACCGGCGGGAGCGCCAACCACCCCGCTCCGCCCGACGCCGGCCCTCAACCCCCGACAGGGAGCCGCGACCCGTGTACAGCGTGTTCTACATCATCGGCGTGGTCGTCGTCGTTCTGATGGTCCTGTCGCTGCTCGGGATCCACTGAACTCCGAGCCGTCCCCTTCGCCCCACTTCATCGGAGGTTGCAATGGCAGCGTCGAACGGCGATCCCCGCGATCGCACATCATTCGGCTCCACCGAGCCGCCGGGCGGCCCCGAGGGCGTGAGCGGCCAGGCCCAGGCGGCAGCCGAGGATCTGAAGCAGCACGCCCGCGATCTGGCCGACGATGCCAAGGCGCGGGCGCGGGCCGCCGCCAACCAGCAAAAGGATGCCGCCGCCGAGCGCGTGCACGGCTTCGCAAGCGCCCTGCGCAGCGCCGCGGACGACCTGAGCGGGCGCGACCAGCGGCTGACCGCGAGCTGCGTCGAGCAGGCCGCCGACAGCCTCGAGCGCGTGTCGGGCGCGATCCAGGGCAAGGACCTCGACGAGCTCGTCGGCAGCGTCGAGGACTTCGCGCGCCGGCAGCCGGTCGCCTTCCTCGGCGGCGCCATGCTGACCGGGCTGGTGCTCGCGCGCTTCATGAAGAGCTCGACTGTCCGCCGCCAGCCGCACGCGGGCAGCTATCCGCCCGCCGGAGAGAGGCCATGATGGAAACCGAAGACCGGTCGCTCAAAGGCCTGGTCACCGACCTCGGCAGCAACATCGCGGTTCTCTTCCGCAAGGAGATCCAGCTTGCGCGCGCCGAGACGGCGGAGAAGGTGGCGCAGATCGGCACCGCGATCGCCTCGGTCGCGGCCGGGGGCATCCTGGCGCTGGCCGCGTTGCTCGTGCTCCTGCAGGCGCTCGTGGTCGCGATCGCCGAGGCGGGGGTACCCCCGGCGGTGGCGGCGCTGATCGTCGGCGCGGTCGTCGCGATCGTCGCCTATGTCCTCGTCCACAAGGGTCTGCGCGATCTCAGCGCCGGCAACCTCGCCCCCAACCGGACCGTCGATTCCCTCAAGCGGGACGCGCGCGTCGCCAAGGAGCAATTGCCATGACCAGCCGCCACAGCGACGTCGCCGGCAGCACCGATCCCGGCTCGCGGTCCGCGGCCGAGCTCGAGCGCGAGGTCCGCGAAAGCCGCGCCGACGTCGAGCGCACGCTGGATGCGATCCAGGAGCGCCTCTCGCCGGGGCAGCTCGTCGACCAGGTCGCCCACTACCTGCGCGACAACGGCGGCGATTTCGCGCGCAACTTCGGCGACACGGTGCGGCAGAACCCGGTGCCGGCCGTGCTGGTCGGCGTCGGGCTCGCGTGGATGATGTTCGCGGGCGGCCGCCGCGACGACCTGGGGCCGCGGGCCGCCGACTTCGTGCCCGCCTATGGCGCCGATCGGGAGGATCTCTCGGACCCCGACTATTATCGGGCGGCGTACGGGGACGTCCCCGCGACCGCCTGGGATGACGACGACGAGAACGACCTCGAGGGAGTCGGCGCGTATGCCACCCCCGATGTCGGCGGCTCTGCCGGGCCCGGGACCGGACCTGGCCTCGGCGAGCGCGCCTGGGACGCGGCCGGGGCGCGGGCGAGGGCCTGAGCGAGGGCCTGAGCGATGCCGCGCGGCGTGCGCGGGATGGCGTGAGCGAAGCCGCCGAGTGCACGCGGGAAGGGCTCCATGATGCGGGCGACGGCATCCGGCGGGCGGGCGAGGGCGCGCGCGGCCGCATGGGCAGGCTCGCGCGCGGCGCCCGCGGCCGCGCGGCCGGCATGGGGGCCGACCTCGCGCACGGCGCGCGGCGGACCGGCGCACGCGCCCGCCGCTACGGCGAGCAGGCCCGCGAGGGTTTCCTCGAGACGCTGCACCGGCAGCCGCTGGTGCTCGGCGCGGTCGGCCTCGCGATCGGGGCCGCGATCGGCGCCGCCCTGCCGTCCAGCCGGTTCGAGGACGAGGCCATGGGCGACACGAGCGATCATCTGAAGCGCCGCGCGCGCGCCGCCGGTCGCGAGGAATACACCAAGGCCAAGGCGACCGCGGCGGCCGCCTATACCGCGGCCGAGGACGAGGCAGCCGAGCAGGGCTTGAGCCGCGACGGCCTCGAGGCCGCGGCCGAAGCCGCCCGCCACAAGGTCGAGAGCGTGGCGGAGGCCGCCCACGAGGCGGCGCGGCAGGAAGCCGACCGCCAGGGGTTCGGCGCGAGCGAGCCCGTCGCGCCCGGGTCCTCGAGCCAGCCCTGAGGTCGGCGACCGATGCGGTCCTCCGTCCAGCGCCGGGCCTCGGACCTCGAGGTCGAGGACGGCCGCGGGCGGCGGGCCGAGCGGCCGAGCGAGATCCCGCGCCCGGGCTGGCGCGACGTCCTGTGGCGGGTCTGGAAGCAGATCGGCAAGGACAACGTCTCGATGGTCGCGGCCGGCGTTGCCTTCTACAGCCTGCTCGCGATCTTCCCGGCGATCACGGCCTTCGTCTCGCTCTACGGCATCGTCGCCGACCCGGGGCGTGTCCAGGAGCAGATCCAGCGGCTCCAGGGCGTGATCCCGAGCGACGGGCTCACCCTGATCGGCGATCAGCTGCGCGCGGTCGCGGACGCCGGCACGAGCCGGCTCGGGCTCAGCGCGGCGCTCGCGCTCCTGATCGCGCTCTGGAGTGCTGGCGCCGGCGTGCGCGCGCTCATGACCGCGCTCAACATCGCCTACCAGGAGGACGAGAAGCGGGGGATCGTCAAGTTCTACCTGATGGCGTTCGCCTTCACCGTCGGCCTGATGGCAGCCGGCATTCTGTCGCTGCTCGTGGTCGTGGCACTGCCGGTCGCGGTCCAGTTCCTGCCGCTCGGCGGCCTCGCGCAGGTGCTCATCACCGCGCTCACCTGGTTGATCCTGGCCGCGATGATGATCGCGGGCCTCGGCGCGCTCTACCGCTACGGGCCCTCGCGCTCGCCCGCGAAGACGCGCTGGGTCAGCTGGGGCGCGGTCGCGGCGGTCGTGCTCTGGCTGGTGGCATCGTTCGGCTTCGCGCTCTACGCCGCCAACTTCGCCAACTACAGCGCCACTTACGGGACGTTGAGCGCGGTCGTGGCTCTGCTGATGTGGTTCTGGATCTCGGCCTTCGTCGTCCTGCTCGGGGCCGAGGTCAACGCCGAGATGGAGCATCAGACCGCCGCGGACACGACGACCGGGCGGCCGCGGCCCATGGGCGAGCGCGGCGCCTTCGTCGCCGATGATCTCGGCAAGGTGCCCTGACCGCCTCGCGCCGCCGCTTGGTCAATCGCGATCGGAAGATCGGGCGAAGAATACAGTAAAAAGCAGCTATCGGTGGCAGCGGTCGAGCGCCGAGGCCGGCGCATGTTCGAGCCGGTTCAGCGTGCTCTTGCCGGCGAGCGGCGCACAGTCCTGGCGCCGCGCCTCGAGCTTGCCGACCAGGGTCGCCAATACTGGGTCGTGGCGCAGCTCGTCGTGGTCGACCAGATCCTCGTAGCCCAGCGCGAGGCCGCAGATGCGCTGCATCAGCATGGTCTCGACGGCGTGCTCGACCAGCTCCTGGCAGCGCCGGTCGGCGAAACAGCCGGCCAGGCGCCCCACCAGACCGATCGCCCGGTTCACGGCACCGAGCAGCAGCGCCCCGGCGTCCGAGGTCACCTGCCCGCCGTCGAACGCGGCCACCACCTGGCGCCCTTCGACGGCTTCAAATCCGAACCGATCGCGGCTACACTCTGTCGGCATCGGGGACCTCCTCTGCGTCGTGTTAACCCTTTGGTACAGAAGAGTTATCGCCGATTTCAGAGCCCCGATGCACGCCCTGGTTTGAGAAATCCGGGCTAGCGTGCGCGTGATCAGAGGAAGGATTGGGATGAGCCATTCTGGCATCTTCGGGCGAATCGTCGCGCTGATCGGCGCCGTCATGGTCCTGCTGCGTCGGCGGGACGGCAGCGCGTACGCGCCGGCTTTGGGCAGCACCCCGGTGATCCCGGCGGCAAAGCCGCAGGGCATCCCGACCCTCAAGATGCCGACGGCCCGGGGGTGGGCCCGAGGGCAGACGCCGGTTGCTGCGCCGGGGCTCAAAGTCAATGCGTTTGCGACCGGTCTCAAGCATCCCCGGTGGATCTACGTATTGCCCAATGGCGACGTGCTCGTCGCCGAGGCCCTGACCGTAACCGGCCCCATCAAGAGCGTCTTCGACTACGCCATGTTCAGCACGATGGAGCGCGCCGCCGCCGCGGGGGTCAGCCCGAACCGCATCACCCTGTTGCGCGATGCGGACGGCGACGGCGTGGCCGAAACTCGAGAGGTGTTTCTTGCCGGGCTGAACCAGCCGTTCGGCATGGCGCTGCTGGGCGATACGTTCTACGTCGGCAACACCGATGGCGTGGTCGCCTTCCCCTACGTGGTCGGTGCGGGCCGACATCGGTGCGCCGGGGCGCAAGGTGGCTGAGTTCAAACCCGGCGGGCATTGGACGCGGAGCCTGTTGGCGAGCCAGGATGGGCTGAAGCTCTTCGCCGGGGTGGGCTCGCTCAGCAATATTGGCGAGAGCGGCTTGGCTGCAGAGGAGGGCCGGGCGGCCATCTACGAGCTCGACGTGGCAAGCGGCCGGAGCCGTATCTTTGCCGCCGGTCTGCGCAACCCCGTGGGCCTGGCATGGGAGCCTCAGACCGGCGTGCTCTGGACGGTGGTCAACGAGCGCGACGGTCTGGGCGACGAGACGCCTCCGGACTATCTGACCTCGGTTCGCGACGGAGGTTTCTACGGCTGGCCCTATTGCTATTGGGGGCAGACGGTGGACGATCGGGTGCCGCAGGATCCGGCTGCGGTCGCAAAGGCGATAACGCCGGACTACGCCTTGGGCGGGCACACCGCGTCCCTGGGCCTCTGCTGGCTGCCCGCGGGAACGCTGCCCGGCTTTCCGGAGGGCATGGCCATAGGCCAGCACGGCTCCTGGAACCGAAGCAGGCTGAGCGGCTACAAGGTCATCTTCGTGCCGTTCGCGAACGGGCGCCCGGCCGGGCCGCCGCGCGACATTCTGACGGGTTTCCTCGCACCGGACGAACGGGCGTCCTATGGACGGCCGGTAGGGGTGACGATCGGCCCCGATGGCTCCGTGCTGGTGGCGGACGATGTGGGCGATGTGATCTGGCGCGTCACGGGCGAGCGGCAGGACTGAACGAGCTAAGACTGGCGTGCTTCTCGCCATCAATTCTTCGCCCGATTGCAATCGTATCGCTTTCCTGCCCGAAGTATCAGGCAGGCGTCGCCAGCGCGCTTGGCTGGCACGTTGTACGGCGGAAACTCCGGCTCGCGGTCAGTCGAGGACGTCGGTGCCGGGGCGGTGGCCGATCTCGTGGGCGGCAAGCGTCTCGAGCGCGCGGACCATGGCCGAGTGGTCGGAGGCCTGGGCGCCCATCGCGACGCAGGCGTTGAAGAGATGCTGGGCGGCCGCCGTGCCGGGCAGATAGAGCCCGAGCATGCGCGCCGCGACCAGCGCGAGGCCGAGGTCCTTCTGGTGCAGCTCGACCCGGAAGCCGGGCTCGAAGTTGCGCTCGATCATCCGCTGGCCGTGGACCTCGAGCACCTTCGAGCTCGCGAAGCCGCCCATCAGCGCCGCGCGCACCCGGGCCGGGTCGGCGCCGGCCTTGGAGGCGAACACCAGCGCCTCGCCGACCGCCTGGATGGTCATCGCGACCACGATCTGGTTCGCGACCTTGGCGATCTGGCCATCGCCGTTGCCGCCGACCAGCGTGATGTTCCGGCCGAGCAGCTCGAGCAGGGGCTTTGCCCGCACGAACGCCGCCTCCGGTCCGCCGACCATGATGGTCAGGCTCGCCGCCCTGGCGCCGACCTCGCCGCCCGAGACCGGGGCGTCCAGATAGTCGCAGCCGAGCTGGTTGATGCGGCGCGCGAACTCCCTGGTCGCGAGCGGCGCGATCGAGCTCATGTCGACCACGAGCTTGCCGGCGCTGAGGCCATCCGCGACGCCATCCGAGGCGAACAGCGCCGCCTCGACGTGCGGCGTGTCCGGCACCATCGTGATGATCACCTCGGCGGCCTTGGCCACCTCCTTGCCGCTCCGGCAGGCCTTGGCGCCCTTCTCGAGCAGCGCCTGCGGCACCGGCGCCAGGTCGTGCAGCCAAAGCTCGTGGCCGCCCTCGATCAGATGGCCGGCCATCGGCCGTCCCATGGTGCCGACCCCGATGAACCCTACTTTCATTTCTCTCTACTCCTGGTTGTCGAATGGCTGCGGCTCGATGCTCACTCGGTCGCCGACCAGGCCGGCTCGGGCTCGAGGCTCATCTCGCTCGGCAGGTCGATGATTTCTTCGAACTCGGTGATCTTGTCGATCTCCGGGCCCATGGCGATGTTGGTGACCCGCTCGAGGATGACCTCGACGACCACCGGCAGGCGGCGGGCAGCACTCTCCTTGCGCGCCCAGGCGAGGTCGGCGCCAGGTCCTTGGGCTCGAACACGCGCGCGGCCAGGCAGCCGAACGCCTCCGCCGCCTTGACGTGATCGACGCCGTAGCCGTTGACCTCGGGCGCGTTGACGTTGTCGAAGCCGAGCTGGACCTCGAAATCCATGTTGTAGCCGCGCTCCGCCTGGCGGATCAGGCCGAGGTAGGAGTTGTTGAGCAGCACGACCACGATCGGGATGTTGTACTGGGCGCCGACCGCGAGCTCCTCGATCAGGAACTGGAACGAGTAGTCGCCGCAGACCGCGACGACCTCGGTCTCGGGCTCGGCGAGCTTGGCGCCGAGCGCGGCCGGGATGTCCCAGCCCAAGGGGCCGGCCTGGCCGCAGATGATGTAGTGCCTGGGCTTTTGGATGCGCTGGAGCTGGCCCGAGGCGATCTGGCCGAGCCCGATCGCGGTGATGAAGCGGGTGTCCTCGTCGAACGCCTGGTTGATCTCCTGGAACACGCGCTGCGGCTTGATCGGGACGTTGTCGAAGTCGGTCCGCCGCAGCATCGTCCGCTTGCGCTCGGCGACCGTCGCGACCCAGGCGTTCCGCCTCCGGATGCGGCCGGCCCGGTCCCATTCGCGGGCGACCTCGAGGAACGCCAGCAGGGCCTCGCGGGCGTCGGCGACGATCCCGATGTCGGGGCCGAACACGCGGCCGATCTGGGTCGGCTCGATGTCGACGTGGACGAATTTTCGGCCGCGCGTGTAGACCTCGGTCGAGCCGGTGTGGCGGTTGGCGAAGCGGTTGCCGATGCCGAGCACGAAATCGCTCTCGAGGAAGGTCGCGTTGCCATAGCGGTGCTGGGTCTGGAGGCCGACCATGCCGGCGTGCAGCGGGTGGTCGTCGGGGATCGAGCCCCAGCCCATCAGCGTCGGCACGACCGGCGTGTTGGTGAGCTCCGCGAGCTCGACCAGGAGGTCAGACGCCTCGGCGTTGATCACGCCGCCGCCCGCGACGATCAGCGGCCGCTCGGCGTCGAGCAGCATGGCCAGCGCCTTCTCGATCGCCTTCCGATTGGGCTTGGGCCTGGTCACGGGCAGCGGCGCGTCGGCCTCGGGATCGTATTCGATCAGCTCGCGCTGGACGTCGATCGGCAGGTCGATGTGGACCGGGCCGGGGCGGCCCTCGCGCATGATCTGGAAGGCGCGCCGGAGCACGAACGGGACCTGCGCGCCCTCCATCACGCAGACCGACCATTTGGTCACCGGTCGGGCGATGGCCGCGATGTCGATCGCCTGGAAGTCCTCCTTGTGCAGCTTGGCGCGCGGCGCCTGGCCGGTGATGCACAGGATCGGGATGCTGTCGGCCATGGCCGAGTAGAGGCCGGTGATCATGTCGGTGCCGGCCGGGCCGGAGGTCCCGAGTTGATCCCGATTTTTCCGGCCTTGGCCCGTGTGTAGCCTTCGGCGGCATGCGCGCCGCCCTCCTCGTGGCGGACCACGTAGTGCTTGATGCGGCTGCCTTTGAGCGCCTCGTAGAGCGGCAGGATCGCGGCGCCGGGAATGCCGAAGACGGCCTCGACGCCCTCGCTCTCGAGGACGTGGATCGCCGCCTGCACTGCTGTCATCTTGGCCATCTTCGGCTGCTCCTTGTTACCGGTATTGCGGTCAGGCGGCGCCGGTCGCCGGCTGGCGTTTGCCTTGCACGTAAGTGGCGCGGACCGCGCGCTCGTCGCCCATGATCATCAGCGCGAAGAGCGTCGCGGCGAGATCGTCCTCGATCCGCTCCATGCGGTGCGCCATGGCCGGCGTCGCGCGCGGGTCGAGGATGACGAGGTCGGCGGCGCTGCCGGGCTCGAGGGTGCCGATCTCGTGCTCGAGGCCGAGCGCGCGCGCATTGCCGAGGGTCAGCGTGTAGAAGGCATCGAGCGCCGGCCAGGTCTGGCCCTTGAGCTGGAGCACCTTGTAGCCCTCGGCGGCGGTCCTGAGCATCGAGTAGCTGGTGCCGCCGCCGACATCGGTCGCAAGGCTGACCCGCACGGGTTGTGCGGGGTCGCGCAGCGCCGCGAGGTCGAACAGGCCCGACCCGAGAAACGGTTCGAGGTCGGGCAGAAGGCGGCGATCGAGCCGTGGCCGAGAGCTGCTCGCGTTCCTCGGCGCGAGATGGATGCAGTGGCCGAAGATCGAGCGCGGCCCGAGCAGGCCGAAGCGGTCGTAGACGTCGGTATAGCTTTGGCCCAGGGAACAGGCGCCTGGACGGTCGCGATTTCGTCGAGGTTCTCGGAGAGATGGGTCTGGACGTAGCAGTCCGGATGCGCCTTGCGAGCGCGCCGGCGGCTTCGAGCTGGGCGTCGGTCGAGGTCAGCGCGAACCTCGGAGAAATCGCGTAGAGCTCGCGGCCTTCCGTGCGAGCGGGCGATCAGCGCTTCGCTCTCGGCGTGGCCGCGTTCGGGGGTGTCGAGGAGCGCCGCGGGCGCGCCGCGGTCC
>CAVWRK010000003.1:0-900250 GCA_963757395.1 uncultured Alphaproteobacteria bacterium | reverse complement strand
GGTCGCCTCGGGTTCGGCCTCGGCTTCTGCAGCGGCAGCCGCCTCCTCGGCCGCCTCGTCGGACCACCCGGTCGGCGCGGCGATCGTCACGATCGTGAAGTCGCGGTCGGTGATCAGCGGCCGCACCCCTCGGGCAGGACGACGCGCGAAGATGTGCACGCTGTCGCCGAGGTCGACGCAAAAGGCTCGATTTGCAGATCGCCCGGGATCGCATCGGCGGGGCAGCTGAAGCTCAAGGTCAGCGGCGCACGATGTTGAGGATGCCACCGCGGTTTGAGGCCGGGCAGTGTCCTCGTTCTGGAACACCACCGGCACCTCGACGGTGACCCGGGCGCCCGCCGAGACGCGCACGAAATCGGCGTGGATCGGATAATCGGTGACCGGGTGCAGCTGGACCTCGCGCGGCAG
This sequence comes from uncultured Alphaproteobacteria bacterium, assembly GCA_963757395.1. Classification (GTDB taxonomy): domain Bacteria; phylum Pseudomonadota; class Alphaproteobacteria; order Geminicoccales; family Geminicoccaceae; genus DATAOG01. The sequence goes on along the minus strand of CAVWRK010000003.1, from coordinate 899,842 downwards.
CACCCGGACCAGCTCGCCGTCGACCTGCAGCCCGCAGAGGGTGTTGAAGAAATGCGGGTCGGTGAGCTGCCGGCGCAGCGCGCGGGCATCGAGCGAGACCATCGCCTGCGCCTTGTCCTCGCCATAGATCACCGCCGGCACGCGGCCGGCACGGCGCAATGCCCGGGCCGGGCCTTTGCCGGCGAGCGTGCGGGCCTCGGCCGCAAACGTCATCATCTCGACCATCTCTCGTCCCACCCAGCCGCCGTCGGCGGCCAACCTCGTCGAACCTGGCCGCGCCCGCCGGCGGCCAACCCCACTTGCCAGGCAATCGCCAGATCCGCGGCGAGCACCTCAGTCGAACAGGCTCGAGACCGAGCTCTCGTCGCTGATCCGCCGGATCGCCTCGCCGATCAGCGGCGCCACCGTCAGCACGCGGATCTTGTCGCGCACCCGCACCGCCTCGGTCGCCCGGATGCTGTCGGTGATCACCAGCTTCTCGAGCGGCGAAGCCCTCGACCCGCGCGACCGCGCCGCCCGACAGCACGCCGTGGGTGACGTAGGCGACCGACCGCCGTCGCGCCGGCCTCCATCAGCGCCTGCGCCGCGTTGCAGAGGGTGCCGGCCGGAATCGACGATGTCGTCGACCAGGATGCAGCGCCGGTCCTGCGACGTCGCCGATGATGTTCATCGACCTCGGACTCGCCCGGCGCGCTCGCGGCGCTTGTCGACGATCGCCAGGTCGGCGTCGAGCCGCTTGGCGATGCGCGCGCGCGCGGACCACGCCGCCGACGTCGGGCGAGACGACGATCAGGTCCTCGGCGTCGTAGCGGTGCCTCGATGATCCGCGGCGATCACGCGGCGCGGCGTAGAGGTTGTCGACCGGGATGTCGAAGAAGCCCTGGATCTGGCCGGCGTGCAGGTCCATGGTCAGGACCCGGTCGGCGCCGGCGGCGGTGATCAGATTGGCCACCAGCTTGGCGGAGATCGGCGTCCGCGGGCCCGGTCTTGCGGTCCTGCCGGGCGTAGCCGAAGTAGGGCATCACCGCGGTGATCCGCCGGGCCGAGGCGCGCCGCAGCGCGTCGATGCAGATCAGCAGCTCCATCAGGTTGTCGTTGGCCGGATAGGTGGTCGACTGCATGACGAAGACGTCCTCGCCGCGGACGTTCTCGTGGATCTCGACGAACACCTCCATGTCGGCGAAGCGGCGGACGCTGGCCTTGGTCAGCGGCAGGTCAGGTAGGCGGCGATCGCCTCGGCCAGCGGCCGGTTGCTGTTGCCGGCGAGAAGCTTCATCCAAAGCGCCCGAGTGAGCCAAGGCCGATCCCGCGCGGAACCTACCAGGCAGGCCCGACGAAGGCAACGGCAAGGCCCAAACCTGTAGGGAGCGCGTGAGTTGGCCGGTTTAGGTAGCGCGTGATCTGTCCGGTTCTGGAACCGTTCCAAGGGACTTGGAACGGGGGTGGGCTGGGTGGAGAGGCTGACGAGGATCGGGATCATGCGTTTTGAGGAGCTGTTGGACCGCTGGGAGAAGGGGAGCTTGAGCCATGCCGAGGCGGCATCGGCGCTCGGGGTCAGCGAGCGGACCTTGCGGCGCTGGCGGGAACGCTACCAGGAGGAGGGGGCCGACGGCCTGGGCGATCGCCGGGTTGGCCAGCCGTCGCCCAGGCGGGCGCCGAAGGATGAGCTCGAGCGCATGCGGGCCCTGTATCAGGAGACCTATCAGGGCTTCACCATCAAGCACTTCCACGAGAAGCTGGCGCAGCGCCACAATTACAAGCTCGGCTACACCACCACCCGGCTCTACCTCCACAAGACCGGAACGGTGCCGCCGGCGCCGAGGCGCGGCGCCCATCGCCGCAAGCGGCCGCGCCGGCCGATGCCCGGCATGATGCTGCATCAGGACGGCTCGAAGCATGCCTGGCTCAAAGGCCAGCCGGCACTCGACCTGATCATCACCATGGATGACGCCACCAGCGAGCTCTACTCGGCCTTTCTGGTCGCCGAGGAAGGCACGATGAGCAGTTTTCGTGGGCTCATCGAGGTGATCGAGCGCCACGGCCTGTTCATGGAGCTCTACACCGATCGCGGCAGCCCTTACTTCGTCACCCCCGAGGCCGGCGGCAAGGTCTCCAAGACCCAGCTGACCCAGGTCGGCCGGGCGCTCAAGCAGCTCGGCATCGGCCACATCCCGGCCTATTCGCCCGAGGCCCGAGGCCGGTGCGAGCGCGCCTTCCGAACCTTGCAAGATCGGCTGCCCAAGGAGCTGGCGCTGGCCGGGATCACCACCGTCGCGGCCGCCAACCGGTTCCTGCGCGAGACCTACCTGCTCGAGCACAACGCCCGTTTTGCCGAGCCCGCCGAGGAGCCGACCGCGGTCTTCGTCATGGTGCCCGAGGCGCTCTGGCGCGACGTGCTGTGCATCCAGGAAGAGCGCCGGGTTGGCAACGACAACTGCGTCCGCTGGCAGGGCCGCAGCCTGCAGATCCCGCCAACCCCGCTGCGTCCCCACCTGGTGCGGGCGACCGTCCGGGTGCACGACTATCCCGACGGCACGCTCGCCATCTTCAAAGGCCCGCAGCGGCTCGCGAGCTTTCCGCCGGCGGCACCTGTGAGCGTCGAGGACCTGGCCGCGTGACCACCGCGACGCGGCCAGCCCTGTGGACTTGGTGGACAACGCTGCGCGTTGCCCACAATCCCACAGGGCCCACAACAGCGGTCAATTCATGCGCTACCTATTGCGGACAAAACTACGCGCTCGCTACACGGCAAGGCCCAAACCAAGGCGCCCGGCGCTGCAGGCGGCATCCGGTCGGACAGGAACCGTTCTGCCCAGCGCTTGCTGGACGCACCTGGATACGCACGTCACCGGTGGTGGTCGATCAAGTCTTCGGCGATTTTGGGGCCATGCGGTGGCGCGATCAGAAGAAGGCTTGTTCCCGGCGATTGCGCGTCCAGCTGCGCGACCCGGCAGGGCGTATCCCCCGCCGCCGGCGCCGCTGGGCCGCCTCCGCGGCGCTGGCGGCCAGCGCCGCTCTGGCGCTTTATTTCGGCTTGAGGGATTCGCCCTCGCCCTCGACCGAGGCGCGCTACTAGTGCACTGATGCAATCATCAGATTTCACAAGACAGGGCGAATGTGCGATCCTGGGCCCATGGCTCAGATCGTGTGCTCCCGTGGTCTCGGCTGAGGATCGTGCTCGTTTGGAGGCGATCGTCGCCGATCGTAACCGCGCCCAGAAGCATGTGGCGCGGGCTCGGATCATCCTGGCGTCGGCCGAGCGGCTGAGCGTCGCGGAGGTTGCCAAACGCGCCCGGATCGGTCGCCCGGCGGTCTGGCGCTGGCAGCGGCGGTTCGCCGAGGCCGGGGTCGACGGGCTGCTGCGGGATGCCACCCGCAAGCCGGGCAAGCCGCGCCTGGACAGCGCGACGGTGCAGCGGGTGGTCGCCCTGACCTGCGCCGAGGCGCCCGGCGAGGCGACCCACTGGACCGGCCGTGCCATGGCCAGGACCGCCGGGATCTCCTTGCGCTCGGTGCAGCGGATCTGGGGCGCCCACCGGCTGCAGCCCCACCGCATCCGGACCTTCAAGCGCTCCAACGATCCCGAATTTGCCACCAAGCTCGAGGACATCGTCGGCCTGTACGTCGAGCCGCCGGCCCACAGCCTGGTGCTCTCGATCGATGAGAAAAGCCAGATCCAGGCCCTGGACCGGACCCAGCCCGGTCTGCCGATCAAGCCGGGCAAGGCCGGCACCATGACCCACGACTATATCCGCAACGGCATCACCACCCTGTTCGCCGCGCTCAATGTCCTCGACGGCACGGTGCTCGGCCGTTGCATGCAGCGCCACCGGCACCAGGAGTTCCTGCGCTTCCTCAACGCCATCGAGGCCGCCGTGCCGGCCGGCAAGGTGATCCACGTGATCCTCGACAACTACGGCAGCCACAAACACCCCAAGGTCATGGCCTGGCTGGCACGGCATCCGCGCTGGACCTTCCAACTTCACGCCGACCTCGGGCTCCTGGCTGAACGCGGTCGAGACCTTCTTCTCGGCTCTTACCCGGCGCCGCCTCAAGCGGGGCACCTTCCACTCCGTGATCGACTTGCAGGCCGCGATCCACCGCTACATCGCCGAGCACAACGCCGCGCCCAAGCCCTTCACCTGGACCAAGACCTCCCCGCAAATCCTCGCTAAGCTCAATCCTCTGAACGCGTCGGTGCACTAGGTCGGCTATCAGTGCTGGCGCAACGTCTACGACTGCCGGGACTTCCGCACGCAGGCCGAGGCGCAGGCGGTCTACCTCGCCTGCGGTGGCCCCGAGAGGGACGTGCACCACCTCGACTGGGACGGCAACGGCCGCGCCTGCGACTACCTGCGTTGAGCCCGACGATGTGGCGTGAATCTCCCTCGCCGCCCGGTTTTAATCTAGCGAGATCCAGAGCTGGCCGTCGGCGACGCGGCACTGGAACACTTCGAGTGGTGCCAAATTCTTCGAGATGTCACCGAGAAATTCCCAACCCGGAGAGTGGAGTGGACCCCAAAAGTGAGACACGGGTAATGAGGGACAGTTCTCGGAGGGGAACAGATGTCCGAGGTCATTGCCCGTAGGGTCAGCCGTGAGTTCAAGCTCGATGTGGTGCGGCGCCTGGAGGCTGGCGCCAACGTCAGCGTGCTGTCGGGTGAGCTGGGGATCCGGCGGCAGCTTTTGAGCCAGTGGCGCGACGCGTTCCGGCGGGGCGGACCGGCGGCGTTGCGCGCGGTCGGTCGACCGCGCAAGGCATCGTTGGCGTGGGGTCCGCCGCCCACGGCGCGCACGGCTGCGGACCCGCTGGCGAGCGCTGGCGAGCGCATCGCCACGCTCGAGCGCAAGGTCGGGCAGCAGCAGCTCGAGCTCGATTTTTTCAAGCACGCCTTGCGGCAGGTCGAGGCGTCACGCCGGCCGAGCGACGGGCCTGGCGGGACGGCGTCTACGCCCTCATCCAGGCGATGACGCGACCGCAGGGCGGGCTCCCGGAAGCGGGGCTTCCGGTCGAGCGCCAGCCGGAAGCGGGGCTTCCGGTCGAGCGGATGTGCGCGCTCGCCGGCGTCAGCCGGGCGGGCTATTACCGGTCCTGGCGGGCTTCGGCGCCGCGTCGGGAAGAGACCGCGGTGCGCGATGCCGTGCAACGCCTGGCGCTGGCGCACCGGCACTACGGCCACCGGCGGATCGGCGCGCTGCTGCGGCGCGCGGGCTGGTGCGTCAACCACAAGCGCGTGCTGCGGCTGATGCGCGAGGACAATCTGCTGTGCCTGAGGCGGCGCAGCTTCGTGCCGCCGACCACGGACGCGCGCCATGGCTGGCGGATCTATCCGAACCTCGCCTGGCGCTTGCAGCCGAGCGCGCCCAACCAGCTCTGGGTCGCCGACATCACCTACGTGCGGCTCGACGAGGCGTTCGCCTACCTCGCCGTCGTGCTCGACGCGTGGAGCCGGCGCGCCGTCGGCTGGGCGCTGGCCAGTCATCTCCAGGCGAGCCTGGCGCTCGCGGCGCTTGAGGTGGCGCTGACCGGTCGCGACGTCGCGCCGGGTGGCCTCGTCCATCACTCCGACCGCGGTGTTCAGTACGCCTGCGGCGACTATATCTCACGCCTTGCGGCGGCCGGCATCCAGCCGAGCATGAGCCGGGTCGGCTGCCCCTATGACAACGCCATGGCGGAGAGCTTCATGAAGACCCTGAAGGCCGAGGAGGTCGACGGCCGCGCCTACCGCGACCTCGCCGCCGCACAGGCAGCGATCGGCACCTTCATCGAAGAGGTGTACAATCGCCAACGCTTGCATTCGGCGCTCGCCTACCGGTCGCCGATCGAGTTCGAAGCCGACCTGACGACACCAGGGCCCGCTGCGCAGCGGGCCCTGGTGTCGTCCCACACAACCTGTCCTTGATTTCTGTGTCTCACCCCGCGGGTGCAGTCCAAGAGGTGCCGTCCTGATTGAGGAGCGGGCACCAGGTGCGGATCTCGCCGGTCTGCAGATCGTAGCAGCTGCCGTGCCAGCGACAGAGGATGCCAAGGTCGTCGGTCACGACGCTCTGCCGCGGCGGCAGGTTGGGCACATGTTCCGCTTTCGGCGGCGTCCGATCGTAGAACGGCAGCCGTACGTGCGGACAGGCATTGTTGAAGGCGACGTAGCCGTTCGGCCCGCGATGGACGACGACATCGCATTTGTCGAGCTCGAGAATGCGCTGCTCGCCCACGGCCAGCTCATCCTCGGCGAACGCGCGCAGCCACGCGCGGCCGGCATAGCGTTCGCTGTCGTACAGCACCCGCGCATTCAGGGTCGCCTCGACCTCTGGCTTGAGGCGCTGGATTTCGTAGAGCGTGATGCGCTCGCTGGTGCCGCGCAGGCGCGTGCGCACGAAGTCGAGCATCTCGACCCGGTCCTCGACCAGGCGGTAGAGCGCCTCGGAGATCAACAGGCGCGTGCCGGCCTCCTTGTTCGCGCCCTCGACCCGGCTGGCGACGTTGACGACATCGCCGATCGCCGTCAGCCGTTCGTGGCCGAGCGTGCCGACCGAGCCGAGCAGCGCCTCGCCGTAGTGCAGGCCGATCCGGATGTCGAAGTCGAGATTGTACATCGACGCCACGAACGGCTTCATGCGATCGATCGCGGCCAGCATCTGCAACGCCGCGTTGACCGCACGGATCGGCGCATCCTTGTGACCGTCGACGCCGAACAGCGCCATCATCCCGTCGCCAACGAACTTGTCGATATAGCCGCCGTTGCGCTCGATGATCTCGCCCGCCTGCACGAAGTAGCGGTTGAGGAGGTACAGGACGTCATAGGGCGACAAGGTCTCGGCAATCGTCGTGAAGCCGACGACGTCGCTGAAGAACACGGCCACCTCGCGGACCTCGCCGACCCGGGTTGCCGCGGATCGGTCGAGCTGGCTGGTCATCATCAGATCGGTCTCGTCGATGACCAGCCGTCGCACCCGAAGGTCGCCGCCGGGTCGCAGCTGGCAGGCCAGGCGGACCTCGTCGCCGAGACCGAGGCGCTCGGCCAGCGCCTGCTCGGCGTCGGTCCGGGATGGGCACCGATCGAGCCCGGCCAGCACCCAGACCCGGCAGGTCGAGCACTTCGCCCGGCCGCCGCAGGCATGGGTCAGCGGCAGCTCGGCACGCAGCGCCGCCTCGAGCAAGGTCTCGCCCTCATTGGTGTCAAATTCTACGCCGTCGGGCAGCGAGCGGATCTTAGCCATCTCATCTCAGCTCGTGGTTTGGCAGCTACCGAAATCAACGTTGGCTGAACCCTTGCGACGCAGCCCATGTCGGTTGCGGAGGCCGATCGACGCCCGCTGCGGGCCAGCTCCTGCAGGCATCGTAGCGTGCCGCTTCGCTCTACGGTAGTCGAAGGCACGACCAGGCGAAGTTTGTATCCCGCACCGGCGATCGGACGCGCCCGGCCGGAAGAAACCGCGCTGGCCGCCCGGCCGGGCGGCGGTAGGGTGGTCCGGTCAGGGAAGGATCGTGGCGGACGGCTTCGGTTGCGCTATGATTTCACCGATGTGACGCCTCGTTTTCATGATAGGAGCGGGATCGCCATGGAGGGCGCTCGCCAGAGGTTTCTCGACCAGGCGCTCGAGGGTTACCGCGCCGGGGCCAGGGCGTGGAGCCGGGACGCCCTGCTGGGCGGGCTGGTCCTGCTGTTCGCGGGGGTGTTCGTGGTCGCGCCGTTCGTCGGCTGGTCGGGCGAGCGGCGCACGGTCGAGGACGAGCGCGCGCGGGTGCAGCGGGACCAGGACGGGGTGGTCGCCGCGGCGCGCGGCATCGACGGTCTGCTGGCGGCGGTCGCGCAGGCGCAGACGGCGAGCACGGCCTCGGCCGATCAGCTCGCGGGAGCGCTCTCGGATCGGCTCCGACGGTTCGCGGGCCTGGTGCGCAGCCTGCAGCCGGGCGCGCTGCCTGCGACCGGCGAGCCGCCGGCCGACTTCCCGGGCGCCGCGATCGCCCAGCAGTCGGCCCCGCCGCCCGCACCTGTGTCGGGCCTGCCGGCGCCGCCGCAGGCCGCGGCCATCCTCCAGGACGAGTTCGGGCTCGCCCCGGACGATCTCGAGCAGTTCCGCCAGGCTTTCGAAGCCGGAGCGGGCTCGGACGCCTGGGCGAGCGCGTCGGCGACCAGCGAGCGGCTGCTCAAGGCCGAGATCGAGCGGACCTATGGCCAGCTCGAGACCGCGGTCGACGACCAGTTGAGCAAGCTCCGGGCGACGCTCGCCAAGGGCCTGGGCGAGGTCGCGGCCAAGGCGCCCGAGCTCGTCCCGGGTCTGCCGAAGGCCGATGCGCTCGTGCCGGCCGCAGCCGTGGTCCGCCTGCCGAGCGAGGACGCGCTGTTCCGAAGTGTCGAGGGCAAGGTCGTGGCCTTCGATCAGGTCGGGCTCTACCAGGTCGAACTCGACCTGGACGCCGCCGCGGCGCCCTTGCACGCGGCCGGGGATCAGCTGGCCGAGGCCGACACGCAGCTCGAGGCTCAGCGCGCCAGGCTGGCGGCGCGCAAGGCCGAGATCGACCGGCAGCTGCACGACCTGGATGGCCGGCTCGAGACGATCCAGGGCGAGCTCGGCGGGCTCGGCGCGCCGCTCAAGTGGCTGGCGATCGATACCGCGAGCTTCGTGCAGCTCTATCCGACGCTGCTGGCGCTGGCCGCCCTCTGGCTCGCGGTCCGCTACCGGCGGCTCGACGACCTCCGCGGGCGGCTCGAGGCCGGGTATCGCGAGCTCGACGTGCCGGAGCGGGACATCCGGCTCGCGCTCTACGTCCCGGAAGCGGCGCTCGGCTGGCTGCAGGATCCGCCCGCGGGCCTGGCGGGCGCGCTTCGCCTGCTGCGCCCGGCGCTCGCCCTCGGCCTGGCGCTCGGTCTGGTCCTGGTCACGGTCTGGCTGCAGCACGCCGGCGAGGAGCCGAGCCTCGGCTGGGCGGCCTTGCCGCTGGCGCTCGGCCTCGCGGCCTGCGCCCTGATCCTGACCGAGCGCCGCCAGCCGGTCGGCCGGCTCACCTGAGGATCGGATCGAGCGAGGCCTTCGAGAGCGGCTCGGGTCCGGCCTCGGTGATCAGCGAGGTCCGCCCGAGGGTCATCGCGAGGCCGGCCTCGCTGTCCATCAGGATCATGTGGAGAAAAAAGACCATGCCCGGGCCGATCTCGACCGGGTTGCCGGCGAAGAACATCGGCCAGTCCATCCAGCAGGGCGCGTAGACCGTACCGAGCGAGTAGCCGCAGGCGTTGAAGCGGTGGGCGCGCATGCCGTGGGCGTCGAGCACTCGGGCGTGGGCGTCGAACACCTCGCCCATGGCGGTGCCGGGCAGGAGCTTCGCCTCGCAGGCGAGCAGGGCGTCACGGCAGGCGGCGTGCATCGCGAGCTGGCGGGGCGTGGGCGCGCCGACCACGAGGGTGCGCATCAGGCAGGCGTGGTACTGGCGCCAGACGCCCGCGAACTCGAGGGTCAGCTGGTCTTGCGGGTCGAGCCTGCGGCGGCCCGACTTGTAGCGGCAGAGCAGCGCGTCGCGCCCCGAGCCGATGATGAACGGGTTGCCCGGGTAGTCGCCGCCGCCACGGAACACCGCACCCTGCATTGCCGCCAGGATGTCGCCTTCGTCGGCGCCGGCCCGGGTTTCCCGGGTTGCCGCCTCGAGGGCGGCATCGGCGAGCCCGGCCGCCCGGCGGACGCAGGCGATCTCGGCCGGCGATTTGACCAGGCGCAGCCGGTCGACCAGGCCGGAAGCGTCCTCGGCTTCGGCAAAGCCGTCGAGCGCGGCGTCGACCCGCTTGCCGTTGGCCGCGGTCAGCCCATAGCTGTCGTACTCGACGCCGAGCCGTTTGCCGGCCAGGCCCTTGTCGACGAGCAGCTCGCAGAGCTGCCGGGCCGGGTCGCTGTCCGCCCGGTCGACCCAGATCCGGATGTCTGCCAGCAGGGACGTATGCTGCGCCTGCCGCAGATCCGGCGTCCGGGTCAGCAGCACCAGATCGCCATCCGCCCGCAGCACCAGGCACTGGAAAAAGCAGTAGCCGAAGCTGTCGTAGCCCGTGAGCCAGTACATGCTCTCCTGCTTGAACATCAGCAGAGCGTCGAGCCGGCGCGCGGTCATTGCCTCGAGCGCCCGCGCCCGTCGATCTTCGAACTCCTCGCGCGTGAAGTGCAGGGTCATCGCATTCCTCGAGCACGGTTCCCATATTTTATTAGCTTGATGCTGCGATATATGCGAGAGTTGCGTTAATGAGCGGCGACCTAGCTAGACGAGCAGTTGAGCTGCAACGCCACACGAACAACGGACGGTCCGGCCATGCGCTCTTCGATCGGCTCCATCGACGTGGAACAGCTCTTCCGGCCGAAGCCGGTTGGAGAGCCGGTTAACATGCACGTCGTCGACCCGGTCAAGCAGCCTGAGCCCGATTTCGAGGCGATGCGCCGGCTCATACAGGGAGAGGGAGAGCCCGAACCGGAACCTGGGCCCGATGATCCAAAGAGACGAGAAATTCCCGAGGACCACTGAACTCCCGAAGCAGTCGCCGCTGTTTTGGGCGGAGCAAAAGGATCGCTACCTTAGGCAGCTTCTGATCCGCGATCTCGAGGAGATCACGGGAAGGCGCTTCGTCGTGTACTTCGCCAATAGATATGAGAAGGGGTCGGATATCGACCTGCGAGACGCTGCCTACATGGCAGAGTTGCTCGGCGATGTTGGCAAGGAGCCAGTCGACTTGCTGCTGGAGACCAGTGGCGGGCAAACTGACGCGACCCAGGCCGTCGTGACGCTAATCCAAAATTTAACCGCTGATTTCCGTGCAATTGTCGCCAACGCCGCTAAAAGCAATGGCACGCTGGTCTGTTTGGCTGCCAACCGCATCGTCATGGGAGCCTCTTCAGAGCTAGGGCCGATCGAGCCCTCCGTGCAGGGAATACCTCGTACAATTCTTGTGCAACCACAGATAGCTCAGCAGAATTTTGTTCTACATCAATACGGACACTACGGACTTCAACAATCGAGGGCACTTGCCAAAAATTTGTTAGCAGCAGGTATGATGAAAGGTTGTTCGCAGCAGGAAATCGATGATGCAGTGCAAAAACTCTCATCTCGCGATGTGTACTATTCGCATGGCTCCGTCATCGGCCACGCCGAGGCGACGGCTTTGGGTTTGAAGGTTGAGTATCTTCCTCCGGATGATTCAGTTTGGCAGCGCATTTGGCTGCTCTATTGCATGTATGATCACGACTGTCGGAAGTCACGTTATTTGAAGGTGTTTGAAGGCCGCGTCCGGAGCACGGCGGTTGCTGCACCGTCTAGTCCAACTGCGTAAGGCGCAGACGATCACGGCCGTTGGGCGCCGTTGGCGTTGAGGTAGACGGCGTAGCGGGAGGTCGTGGCGGTGATGAACTGGCGGTTGCGCCTGGTGCCGCCGAAGGTGACGTCGGAGACGCCCTCGGGGATCGGTGATGCGGCGGTGTGCCGGCGAGCCCCTTGTCGGCGAGCAGCTCGCAGAGCTGCCGGGCCGGGTCGCTGTCCGCCCGGTCGACCCAGATTCGGATGTCCTCGAGCAGCGAGGTGTGCTGCGCCTGCCTCAGGTCCGGCGTCCGGGTCAGCAGCACCAGATCGCCATCCGCCCGCAGCACCAGGCACTGGAAAAAACAGTAGCCGAAGCTGTCGTAGCCCGTCAGCCAGTACATGCTCTCCTGCTTGAACATCAGAATAGCGTCAAGCCCGCGAGCCGACATGGTGTTCAGCGCTAGCGCCCGCCTAGCCTCAAATTCTGCGCGAGAGAAGTGCAGCGCCATTGCGTGCCTCCAGATGGACTTGTCCAACAAATCTTAGCACCCTTTGCGCCCTGTGGGCACCGCTCCGGCCTTCGACCTCCGCTCCAAAAGCGCCCTCGCGCCCATGGACTTCGCCCCGTGGAGGAAGTTAGACCGCCCCGCCCCTATGGCTGAAGGTTGTGCAGGCCAGGCCCATCACCCCCTTGTCCCGCCATCCTCGAAGCCGGCTCACATAGCCCCTCTCCAGCCCGGCCGCGCCATGAGGCGGCCCGCCGTCTTCCATGCCCCTCCGATAGTCACGCTCGACGGTGGGAAATGCGGTCCGGGCATACTGTCCGACGGCAGGATGACTGCCTTTCCCGCGGTTGCCTGGGGGCCGGGGAGTAGCTGCCACGACGCCTAACCTGGCGCGGCCACGAGGGGGGATGAAATCGTCAAGCTCATCTGTTTTAAGGACGGGGGAGCCCTTTGCCGATGATCGGACTGTTCCTCATCGTCGCCATCGCCTTGTTCGGCTGGTATCTCACGGCGCAGGTGCCAGAGCCCAAAGCCCTGACCGAACTCGAGATCCAACTGCTGCGCGCGTCCCTTTTCAGCAGGATTCCACATGGTGAGGAACAGGATCGGAGGGTTGCATTGGGGGAGCCCTGCCATGAGGGTTTTGCTGTTGGCCGCCAGCATGGCCGTCCTTGTGCAGGGGGCGGCAGCAGGGAATTATCATGTGCCGAACGAATTGTCTGGCGCAGGGCGAGAGCGCCCGGAGGCGCTGCTAAAGGGCGAGCCGTGGCCCCCTACAACTGTCGCACATGTGCTCTATGCCATGGAGCACGGCATGTACGACCCTAACGCCCCGGGCGAGCCGGCATGGTGGCCTCGGGGGCTGTCGCCTGAAGAGCTACGCGCACGCCTCTTAGAGATGGTGCGCGAGTGCTCGGAGATCACTCCAATCTTTCCCGCTATACGTGAGCACGAATGGTGCCCCTAGCGTCGACAACCAGAGGCGCGGGAGCGCGTAGAGGGCAGGAATTAGTGATAGACGCCGAAGGGGCTGCGGATTCGGTTCTGGCTGCGCATCATCGCGGCTACCCTCGTGCCGCTAAGCTCGACGTAGGCACCGCGACTGACCTTGAAGCCCCGGCCGCGGCTCTGGCGGGCGCCGCCTCGGCCGCCGATCCGCCTCGGCCGCCGATCCGATGTCGACAACGCCTGGGTCATGAGCGATCCTGAGCACGGGGTTCGCAGTCCACGAGGCGGTGGGGAAAAACGATGACGTCGATGGTAGCGGGGCGCATGGCCGAGGCGGCGGCCATGCTGATCGACTCGTGGGATCAGGCGCAGCGCCGGGTCGCCTGCCGGCCGTTTCCGGACGAGGACGAGCGCCGCCTGTGGTACTACACGCCGACCGATCACGGCGGCCTGCCGCTCGCCGCCATGGGCGGGGTCCAGCGGCAAAACGTCCATCGGCTGGTAGCAACCGGCCTGTCCACGCCCGGCTACGTGACCGTCGCCGTGATCATGGGGCTCGACGACATCCTGGATCAGCTCGAAGGCTGGTCGGTCGACTTCGGCCGCGAGCGCGGTCGCGACCCGCAGCTGTACTACATCACGATCTTCGGCGAGCCGGGTGGCGACGCGCCCTGGGGCTGGCGGTTCGGCGGCCACCACGTGTCGCTGCACTACACCATCATCGGCGGCGAGGTGGTGGCCTCGACCCCGAATTTCCTCGGCGCCGATCCGGCCGTGAGCCCGCTCTTGGGGCCGCATCTGCACCGCCCGCTGGCCGCCGCGGAGGACCTCGGCCGCGAGCTGTTCCGGGCGCTGGGCGAGCAGCAGCGCGCGCGGGCGCTGGTATCTGCGGTGGCGCCTGCCGATCTGGTCGGCAGCAACCGGCCGAAGCTCGAGGTGGGCCATCGGCCGCTGCCGGTGACCGACATCTGGCGCCGGCGGTTTGACGGCCGAATTGCCCAGCTCTTGAGCGGCATGCAGGCGGACATGGAAGCAACGCTCGGCCTCGAGGAAGCTCACCTCGATGCTTTGAGCTTCACGGCCGAGCCGAAGGGGATTCCGGTCAGGGTGCTCGATGCCGGCCAGACGTCGATCCTGCGCGAGCTGCTGGGCTGCTATCTCGCGCGCCTGCCCGACCAGCTTGCCGACCAGCAGGCGCGCCTGGTCGAAGGCGAGTTCGACCGGCTGGGCTTCCTCTGGGCGGGCAGCGCCGAGCGGGGCGAGCCGCATTACTACCGGATCCAGGGCGAGCGGCTGTTCATCGAATACGACAACACCCAGCGCGGCGTGAACCACATCCACACCGTGTGGCGCGACCTCGCCAACGACTTCGGCGGCGACGCCCTCGCCCGCCACTATGCCCAGTCACGCCACTAGCCCGATGCCCGGCTCTACGGCTCGAGGAAGGCGCGCGGGGTCAGAATCCGGAGCCCATCGAATGGGTCGAGCGCCAGGAGATCCGCATCACCGGTTACGATGCAGCTGGCCTCACCATTGATCGCCGTCTCGAGGAACTTGTCGTCGTCCGGGTCGCGACAGACACGGATCCGCCCGGCGACCGTCACCCATTCGGCCACGCTCGCCAGGTCCGACAGAAAGCGTTGCCGCAGCGTCTGGTCGACATAGCGGTCGAACTTCGGCCGCCGCAGCCGCGACGCCAGCTCGGCGAACGTCTCATTCGAAAAGAAGGATCACACCGCCCGCTGCACGGATCGCGTCGAGAACCTGCGCGGTCCGGCCGCTCGGCTGCAGGAGCGCGCTGATCGGAACGTTGGTGTCGAGGACGCAGCGCTCAGCTCTCATCGGCGAGCAGCTCGTCGAGCCGCTCATCGGTGAGGCCTCGCTCGGCCGCAGCCTGGCGCCCGATTGCCATGGTCTCGGCCAGTCGCTGCCAGGCCGCCCCGCGCAGCCGCTCGTAATCCTCGACCGACATGACGACGGCCGCCGGCCGGCCTTTTCTGGTGACCGTCACCGGTGCCCGTTCGGCGGCATCGAGAAGCTGGCCAAAGCGGGCCTTGGCATCGATGGCTGAGATCGTCCGCATGAACCCACAAATAGTCGCTTCGCTCACGCCCGTCTCGGCCCTCGACACTCACGGCCGCTGGACGCCGTTGGCGTTGAGGTAGACGGCGTAGCGGGAGGTCGTGGCGGTGATGAACTGGCGGTGGCGCCTGGGCCGCCGAAGGTGACGTTGGAGACCGGCTCTGGGATCGGGGATGCGGTCGCGTGCCGGCGAGCCTCGCGTCGGCGGGGAGGTCGCTGCGATGCTGGATCGCTGTCCAACGGATCGATCCAGTGCGGCCGTCCCTGAGCTGGAGTGTCAACTCTCGCTTAACTCGTGTCAAGCAATGCTTTACATCTAGGTGCCATGATCAGGAGCTTTCGCCATAAGGGGTTGGCTTCGTTCTTCAACACCGGCAAGGCGTCCGGCGTCCCGCCTAAGCTCGCGAGCCGCGTCCGCCCACGCCTCGCGGTGCTGCACGGCGCGGTCAAGTTGGCGGACATCGATGTTGCCGGGTACCGGCTTCATCCCTTGAAAGGCGATCGGGCGGGGCGATGGGCGATCGATGTCAACGGGCCTTGGCGGATCACGTTCGAATGGGGGCAGGATGATCATGTCTACCGAGTTGACCTCGAACAATATCACTGAGATCCCGGCCGCTGCCGAGCCGGGCTTCCCGCCCGTTCACCCCGGCGAGGTGGTCGGGGAAGCGATCTCCGAGGGGCTTCGCCTGACGGTCGCCGAGACGGCGCGGCGCATCGGGATTTCCCGCCAGATGTTGCACGATATCCTGGCCGGGCGCCGGGCCGTGACGGCAGGGATGGCCCTGCGCTTCGAGCGCCTCGGGGTGGCAAGCGCGGGTATCCTGCTGCGCCTTCAGGACGAATTCGACCTCGCACGGGAGCGGGCGAGCCTGAGGGATCAGCTGGCCGCGATCGAGCCGGCTCGGATCGCGTGAGGGCTGCCGGCAGCCTCAGGGTCGTTGGGCGCCGTTGGCGTTGAGGTAGACGGCGTAGAGCGAGGTGGTGGCGGTGATGAACAGGCGGTTGCGCTTGGGGCCGCCGAAGGTGACGTTGGAGACGCCCTCGCGGGATCGGGATGCGGCCGAGCAGCGCGCCCGCGGGGTCGTAGCAGTTGACGCCGGCGCCGGCGCTGGCTCCAGAGGTTGCCCTCGGTGTCGAGGCGGAAGCCGTCGAACAGGCCGTGCTCGCAGACCGCGAACACCCGGCCGTTGCGCAGATGGCGGCCGTCCGCGACGTCGAACGCCCGGATGTGGCGGGGCCCGTCCGGGTCGTGGGTCATGCCGGTGTCGGAGACGTAGAGCGTCTGCTCGTCGGGCGAGAACGCGATGCCGTTCGGGCGGGCAAAATCGTCGGCCACGACCTCGAGCGTGCCGGCCGCGGGATCGAGGCGGTAGACGTGGCAGGCGCCGATCTCGCTTTCCGACTTGTGGCCCTCGTAGTCGGCATCGATGCCGTAGGCGGGATCGGTGAACCAGACCGTGTTGTCCGACTTGACCACGACGTCGTTCGGTGAGTTCAGCCGTTTTCCCTGATAGCTGCCGGCGAGCACCGTGATGGAGCCGTCGACCTCGGTCCGGGTCACCCGCCTGGCACCATGCTCGCAGGAGATCAGGCGGCCCTCGCGATCGCGGGTGTGGCCGTTGGTGTTGTTGGCCGGCTGGCGGAAGACGTTGACGCCCAGGCCCTCGACCCAGCGCATCATGCGGTCGTTCGGGATGTCGCTCCACAGCAGGAACTCGCCGTCGGCGAACCAGCAGGGGCCCTCGGCCCAGAGCGTCCCGGTGTAGAGCTTGGCGACCACGCAGTTGGCGAGGATATAGCGGCGAAAGCGCCGGTCGATCAGCTCGTAGGTCTCGAACATCCGCTTATCCTTGCACGCGCTCGCCGCGGCCGTAGGCCAGCAGCATGCCCACGATCACCACGCCGTAGATCACCTGGCGGCCCGCCTCCGGCATCTGCATGACCGAGAGGATGCTCTGGAGCAGCGTGATCAGGATCACGCCGGCGACGGTGCCAAGATAGGACCCGCGCCCGCCGAGGATCGAGGTGCCGCCGAGCACGACGGCGGCGATCGCGGGCAGCAGATAGGGATCGCCCATCGACTGGAAGGCGTTGGTCGAATAGCCGGCGAGGAGAACGCCTGCAAACCCGGCCAGAGCGCCGGAGACGACGAAGGCGAGGAAGATGACCCGGCGCGTATCGGCGCCGGAAAGATAGGCGGCGCGTTCGCTGTTGCCGATGGCATAGATGGCGCGGCCGAAGCTGGTTCGGTTGAGCAGCAGGACGATCGCGATGCCGACCAGCGCCCAGACCAGAACTGCCATCGGAATGCCGAACACGATGCGGTCGGTGGCGATGAAGCGCATCGCCGCCGAGGCGTGGTCCTGCGGCGCGAACCCGCCGGTCCGCAGCACCATCAACCCCTGCGCCACCGCGTTGATGCCGAGCGTGAAGATCATCGCCGGGATGCGAAGGTAGGCGACGCCGATCCCGTTGGCCGCGCCGAACACCGCGCCGCAGAAGATGCCGAACGGGATCGCGAGGTATGGCCACGGCCCGCCCCAGCTGACCGCCGCGGTCGACATCATGCCGCCGACCGTGAGCACCCAGGGCACCGACAGATCGATGTGACCCAGGAGGATGATCAGCATCATGCCGGTGGCGACCAGGCCGAGGAACGAGGCGACCTGAAGTTGCTGGAGGAGGTATTCCGGCGAGAAGAAGCTGGTCGAGTAGAGACCGCCGACCAGCAGCAGCACGATGATGCAGGCAAACGCCGAGAGCACCGCCGGATCGAGCCGGCGCGCGAGCGCGGAGGCGCGCATCAGCGCCTCACGTGAAGACATCGAGGCGGTTCCTCATCCGGACCAGCCTGAACGCGCCGAGGCTGACCGCCGCCAGCAGGATCACGCCCTGGACCAGCGGCTGCCAGAACGGCTCCAGATCGAACACGAACATCAGATCGCCGATCGTCCGCAGCGCGAACGCGCCAAAGATCGAGCCGACGGCGCTGCCCGATCCGCCGAACAGGGAGGTTCCGCCGATCACGACCGCGGCAATCGAATTGAGGGTGTAGGTCCCGCCGAGGGCGGCCGAAGCCTCGCCCGAATAGGTGATGAACGTGAGCATCAGGCCGGCGATCGAGGCCAGCAGTCCCGAGAGCGCATAGGCCAGGATCTTGGCCTTGCCGATCGGCACGCCGGACATGTAGGCGGCGGATTCGGACGAGCCGACGGCGTAGGCGGCGCGGCCGAGCACCGAGCGCCGGAACGGCACCCATACGGCGAGCACGACCACGAGGATGAACAGGAGCGCCGCCGGAACGCCACCCGGAAGCTGGCCGGTCAGCGCATCGGCGAGATCGGAGTTGACATCGCCGCCCGGCACCGGCCGCAGCAGAAGCGCGAAGCCGTAGTAGATGGCACCGGTCGCCAATGTCGTGATGATCGGCTGGAGGCGGCCGTAGACGACGATCAGGCCGTTGAGCGCGCCACAGCCGAGCCCGACCAGAAGCACCGCGACGACGCCGAGGACGGTCTCCAAGGCGGTCCCGACGACCAGGGCGGAAGCGACGCAGTTGGCGAGCACCAGGACCATTCCGACCGACAGATCCAGCCCGGCGGTGAGCACCGGCAGCGTCTGGGCCATGGCGACAAGCGCGAGCAGCACGCCCTTGTTCGCCGCGGTCGCCGCGACGTTCGCGGTCAATCCGGCCGGATGGTTGGAGACGTAGATGACGAAGAAGGCGACCGCGGTCACGAAGGCAATGATCGTGCCCTTGTGCTCGGAGAAGAAATAGCGGGACGCAATCACGCGCCGACCGTTGCGCCGAGAGAGGTGTTTTCGTTGCTCGCGCCGATATTCAGCGCGCTGGCGACCAGGGTCCTTTCGGTGATCTCGGCGCCCACCAGAAGGCGCGCGATGCAGCCGTCGTACATGACCGCGACGCGGTCGCAGAGTCCGACCAGCTCGTCATAGTCGGTCGAATAGAAGAGGATCGCAGCGCCTTGATCAGCCAGCCGTCGCATCAGCTGATAGAGCTCCTGCTTGGTGCCGACGTCGATGCCCCGGGTCGGATCATTGAGGAGGATGATGCGCGGCCGGTTCATCAGCCACTTGGCGATCACGACCTTCTGCTGATTGCCACCGGAGAGGGCGTTGGCGGGCGCGTTGGTGTCGGCGACCCTGATCTGCAGCAGACCGATCATCTCCGCCACCGACCCGCGCTCGGCGGCCCGGTCGACGATGCCGAAGCGTGACAGGCGGTCCAGCGCGGCGAACGACAGGTTGTCGCGGACCGACATCGGCAGCATCAGCCCTTCGGTCTTTCGATCCTCGGGAATGAGCGCCATCCCCGCACCTTTCGCCTTGGCGGCGCGGGGACTTGCCGGCGAGACCTCTCGGCCGTCGATCTCGATCCGGCCGGTCACGCCGATCAGCACGCCGAACAGAGCGAGCAGCAGCTCGCGCTGACCCTGCCCGTCGAGCCCGCCGAGACCGACGATCTCGCCCGGCCGGACCTGCAGGCTGATGTCCTTGAGGCGGCCGGCCCAGGACAGGTCACGGATCGAAAGCGCAGGCCGGTCCTGTTCGTGCTTCGCCTCCGGACGCGGCGGAAAGATGCTCTTGTATTCGCGCCCGATCATCATCTCGACGATCGCCTCGTCGCTCTTGGTGCGGGCCTCGAAGGTCGCGACATAGCGGCCGTTGCGGTAGACGGTGCATTCGTCGGCGAGCTCGGCGATCTCGTGCATGCGGTGGGAGATGTAGACGACCGCGAGGCCCTCCTCGCGGAGCTGCTTGAGGACGGCGAACACGGTGGCGACGTCGCTCGCCGTCAGCGCGGAGGTCGCTTCGTCGAGGATCAGGATCTTGGGATCGCGGGCCAGCACCTTGGCGATCTCGACCATCTGGCGGCGCGAGAGGGCGAGGTCCGTGACGAGCGCGAGCGGATGGATGTCCGGCGCTCCGGCGCGGGCGAGCGCCTTCTCCGCGATCCGTCGCTGGGCCGGACGATCGATCAGCCCGAACCGCTTCGGCGGATTGATGATCGAGATGTTGTCGGCGACCGTCAGATGGGGGAGGAGCGACAGCTCCTGGAAGATGCAGGCGATCCCCGCCTCGGTGGCGGCGGCGGGATTGCGGAACGTGACCGGCCGGCCTTCCAGCTCCATCGTGCCCGAGTCGGGTTGCACGACGCCCGCCATGATCTTGATCAGGGTCGATTTGCCGGCCCCGTTCTCGCCGAGCACGGCATGGATGCGGCCGCGGCGAAACTCGATCCGCGCGTCCTCGAGCGCATGGACACCGCCATAGCGCTTGGACACTCCGGCCATGCGGAAGATCGGCGCGACGTCCATCCAGTTCCTCGGGCCAAGGGAGCCGCGGGGGCTGCCCGCGGCTCCAGGTCGTTCAGCCGAGACTACTGGTTTGCCTTGGTCTGTCCCATGATTTCCTGCGCGCTGAAGTTGATGTCGCAGGTCGGGAACGAGTTGCCGACGAAGAAGTTGTCGGACTGATCCGAGTAATAGTTCTCGCCGTCCTTGAACCCCGGGTCCTCGACGATCGCCAGCGGCAGCTTGATCGACTGCGGAACCTTCTCGCCTTCGAGGGCAGCGATCGCGGTTTTCATGGCGACGGCGACCTGGGCCGGACCGGTGCCGGCGGACGAGCACACCAGCCCGTCCTTGGAATGCTCGCCGCAGAGCTTGCGAAACCCGTTCTCGCACTCGCCGCCGACCGGGACAAAGGGATGGCCGGCATCCATCAGCGCGCGCACCGTGCCGGTCGAACCGCCCTGAACGGTGACGCCATCGAAGCTCTTTTGGACGGCGACCGCGTCGGCGGTCACTTTTTGCGCGGTGCCATCGTCCCACATGCCGACCACCTCGACCACGTCCCACGGCTTGCCCGAGGCATCGAACACCTCGTGAATGCCCTCGTGGCGATCGCGATCGACCGAGGTCCCTGGCACGCCGCGCACCTCGAGAATCTTGCCACCGTTGGGGATATGACCGACCAGCCAGTTGGCCCACAGCTTGCCGAGGCCCTTCTGGTCGACGTTGACGTTGATGGCCTGATCGGTGTCGAGCGTGTTGTCGAAGGCGACGAGGACGACGCCGGCGGCATTGGCGCGTTTGATGACCGGCGTGAAGGCGGCCGGATTCTGGGCGTTGACGATGATCGCGTCGTAGCCGGAGTTGATGAAGTTGTCGACCGCGGCGATCTGCGCGGCGAGATCCTCACCGGTCGAGACGACCTTGAACTCCTTGAGCTTGGCGGCGACATCGGGCTGGGCGGCGTAGGCCTTGGCGGTCTGGATCATCTGGATCCGCCAGGTATTGCCGATGAAGCCGTTGGCGAGGGCGATCCGGTAGGGGCCCTTCTTGGCCGGCCATTGGAAGTACTTGGTGTCGGCGCTCAGCGGCGAGAAGCATTTGGGGTCGGCACCCGGTCCCTGAACCACCTCCGGTCCGGCCGCCAGCACCGCGCTGGACAGCGCCAAGAAACCCACCGATGCGAGCGCCAAGGCTTTGAGCTTAGGCATTGATCAGGCCTCCCTGCTACATCTCTAGGGGAAGAGGCGGCACGACCGAACCGCCGGCTTGCGCCGCGTCGCCAGGTCGGTGCCCCCGGAAACCGGCGGCCCTCCTTGGTTGGTCATGGACGTCGCTTGACCAGACGCTCGAGCACTGCTGCCTCTTTTGCCCTATTGCCCCGCTCTTAGCACGAAGTGGAGCGGCCGTCTCGGGTTTCGATCAGCTGGCCGCCGCGCCCCGACGGCGACTTACCCACAGGTTTCATTCATCCAGAGCTTTGCGCCGGAGGTGGCGAAGGGTATAAAGCGCGCGGCGGCACAGTGGGGGCGATGCGAGATGGCCGAGCTTGCGACTTCACTCCGACGGGACGCGGGCGAGCGGCAGCGGGCCCTGGACGCGGCGATCGGCCAGATCGAGCGCGCGTTCGGCAAGGGCTCGGTGATGAAGCTCGGCGCGCGCGACCGCGTGGTCGAGATCGACACCGTCTCGACCGGCTCGCTCAGCCTCGACCTGGCGCTCGGCGTCGGCGGCCTGCCGCGCGGCCGGATCGCCGAGATCTATGGGCCCGAGTTCCTCAGGGCAAGACCACGCTCACGCTGCATTGCATCGCCGAGGCCCAGAAGGCGGGGGGCGTGTGCGCCTTCGTCGACGCCGAGCACGCGCTCGATCCGGGCTATGCGAGGAAGCTCGGCGTCAACATCGACGAGCTGCTGATCTCCCAGCCCGACACCGGCGAGCAGGCGCTCGAGATCGCGGATACCCTGGTGCGCTCGCTGGCGATCGACCTCGTGGTGATCGACAGCGTCGCCGCGCTCGTGCCCAAGGCCGAGCTCGAGGGCGAGATGGGCGATTCCCACATGGGCCTGCAGGCGAGGCTGATGAGCCAGGCGCTGCGCAAGCTCACGGCCAGCATCCACCGGTCCAACTGCATCCTGATCTTCACCAACCAGATCCGCCAGAAGATCGGCGTGATGTTCGGCAATCCCGAGACCACCACAGGTGGCAATGCGCTCAAGTTCTACGCTTCGGTCCGGCTCGACATCCGGCGGATCGGCCAGATCAAGGAGCGCGAGCAGGTCACCGGCAACCAGACCCGGGTCAAGGTGGTCAAGAACAAGGTGGCGCCGCCGTTCCGGGTGGTCGAGTTCGACATCATGTACGGCGAGGGCATCTCCAAGACCGGCGAGCTGCTCGATCTCGGGGCGCGCGCGGGCGTGGTCGAGAAGTCGGGCTCCTGGTTCTCCTACGACAGCCAGCGGATCGGCCAGGGGCGCGAGAACGCCAAGACCTACCTCAAGGAGCACCCCGAGACCGCGGCCGCGATCGAGACCGCGATCCGGACCCAGGCGGGGCTCGGCGGCGGCGAGCCGGCGATCGACCTTTTGGACGAGGACCACGAGGCCGGCCTCGACTGAGCCCCCGAGGCGCGGGTAGTCAGCGAACGGCCTCGGCGCCGGTCATGATCTCGAGCAGCTCGCCGGTGATCTGCTCCTGACGCAGCCGGCCCTCGAGGGCCCTGAGATCCAGCAGGCGCTGATCGAGCTTGTCGCGCGCCGACTGCATGGTTGCGAGGCGGGCGCCGTTCTCGCTGGCGAAGCTCTCCATCGCGGCATGAGCCAGCAGCGCGAACAGGTACTCCTCGATCAGGCCCTCGATCAGGACGCGCGGGGCGAGGTTGGTGAGCGGCGGCGCGGCCGAGCGTGATGGCGCGAACGCTTCGAGGTCGACCGGCAGCAGCGACTGCCGCTCGAGCGTCCGTCGGCCGCCGCCCTGATGACGGAAAAACAGGATCTCGACCGTGGCCAGACGGCCGCGCTCGAAGCGCTCGTAGAGAGCGGAGGCGATCCGGCGCGCGGTCTCGGTGACCGCACCGACGTGGGTCGCCATGCCCGCGGTGAAGGTCGGGCTGAGGCCTCGCTCCTCGAGCAACACCCGGCCGCGGCCGCCGACCACGAACAGGGCGGCGTCGCGATCGGGAGCGAGCGCGTCCGCGAGCTGGTCGTTGAAGGCGCCGGTGAAGCCGTGCTCGGCCATGAACAGCACGGTCCCCGAGAGGGCGCCGGGCCGGGCGGCCGGCCGGCGCGGCGGCTCGGGCAGGAGCGGCAGGGCCTCGGCGATCGCGGCGCCGATCACTTCGGCATAGGCGCGCGTGCCGTCGAGCGCGGCCTGGGCCTCCTGGAGACGGATCGCGGCGACCGCGCGCATGGCACCGACGATGTCCTGCAGCTCGCGCAGATTGTGGAGCTGCAGCTCGACGTCGGCGAGACGCCCGGCCATCAGGGCGTGCCCGTCGTGGCGACCAGCTCCCGGAACGCGGCCAGGAGGGCGGTCCGGGTGTCGTCGTCGAGCTCACCGGTCGTGTCGACCCGATGGGCGGGCGCTGCGGCGTGCTCGGCGAGCCAGTCCGGCAGCTTCAGCCCGAGCGCGGCAACCCCCGCCGGCGCGAGCCCGTCGAGCAGGCCCTCGGACAAGGCCAGCAGCAGCGTCACCTGGACCGCGAGCGACTGGGGCCGGTACTGGGGCTGCGAGAGCACGGCGCGGATGCGGCGGCCGTGCTCGATGGTCCTGCGGGTGCGGGCGTCGACCATGCCGCCGAACCGGGTAAAGACCTCGAGCTCGAGGAACTGGGTGTAGTCGAGGCGGAGCGAGGCGCTCTGCGCGCGGAGCGCCGGCGGCTGGGTCTTGCCGCCAACCCGGGAGACGCTTCGGCCGACGTCGACCGCAGGCTTCTGGTCCTCGTGGAACAGCTTGGCGTCGAGATAGAACTGGCCGTCGGTGATCGAGATCAGGTTGGTCGGGATGTAGGCCGCGAGGTTGCCGGCCTGGGTCTCGGCGATCGGCAGCGCGGTCAGCGAGCCGCCGCCGCGCTCGGCATTGAGCTTGGCGGCGCGCTCGAGCAGGCGGGCGTGGATGTAGAAGATGTCGCCCGGATAGGCCTCGCGGCCGGGCGGCTGGCGGAGCAGCAGCGCGAGCTCGCGGTGGGTCGCGGCGTGCTTGGTCAGATCGTCGATCACCACCAGGACGTCGCCGCCCCGGTCGCGGAAATACTCGCCTATCGTGAAGCCGGCGTAGGGGGCCAGCCACTGCAGCCCGGGCGGCAGCTCCGGCTCGGCGACCACGAAGATGCAGCGCTCGAAGGCGCCGTGCGCGCGCACCGCCTCGATCACCTGCTTGACCGAGGACGATTTCTGGCCGACCGCGACGTAGATGCAGATCACGTCGCTCCGGCGCTGGTTGATGATGGCGTCGAGGGCGAGTGCTGTCTTGCCGGTGGCACGGTCGCCGACGATCAGCTCCCGCTGGCCGCGGCCAAGTGGAAACAACGCGTCGATCACGAGGATGCCGGTCGCGAGCGGCTGGGTCACGAGCTCGCGCTCGACGATCTCGGGCGCCTGCTGCTCGACCCGCTCGAAGCGCTCGGGCACGAGCTCGGGGCCGCCATCCAGCGGCCGGCCGAGCGGATCGAGGACGCGGCCGAGCAGCCCCTCGCCGACCGGCACCTCGAGCACCTCGCCGGTCGCCTGGACCCGGCCGCCCGCGGCCAGGCGATCGGACGCGCCGAGCAGAATGCAGCCGATCTCGTCCGGCCGCAGCTCGGAGGCAAAGCCGAGCGTACCGCCCTCGAAGCGCAGCAGCTCGTCGAGTCGGACATCCGGCAGACCGGAGACCGTGGCGATGCCGTCGCCGAGCCGCTCGAGCCGGCCGATCTGCTCCAGACGCGGCTGCGCGCGATAGCCCTCGACCGCGCTGCGCGCCTGCGGCAGCCAGCGCTCAAGCCCGTCCTTCAGGTCCGCCATGGTGTGTCAGCTCCGCCTCGATCTCGGCGAGGCTGTCGCGCCAGCTGTGGCGCAGGACGGTGTGGGGAAAGTGCAGCTCGGCGCCCGCGATCAGGGCGCCATCTTCGGCGAACTCGAGCGCCGGATCGATGCCGAGCGCGGTCCGCAGCTGCTTGCGGAACGCCTCGCGTGCCCCGGGTTCGAGCGGTTCGGCGGTCGTGAGCTGCAGCACAGCGGCGTCTGCCAGCTGTCCGACCAATTCCCGTCGCTCCGGCTCATCGAGACTCCGCAGCCGCGCGACCAGCCGTTCGAGAAACGGCGCGTCCGGGCCAGGCGCGCCGGTATCGGCGAGCAGCCGGCGGGCGATCGTCATGGCCAGCTCGATCGTCTGCTGGCGGAGCGCATCGGCCGCCTCGGTGCGCTCCTGCGCGAGCCGCTGGCGCTCCTCGGCGAGCAGCTTCTCGGCATCGGCGCGGGTTTTCTCCAGGAGGCGCTGGGCGTCGGCGCCGGCGGCGGCATGCGCCTGCTCCAGCACCTGATCCCGCTCCTTGGCGATCGCGCCCCGCTGCTGCTCCAGCTCGGCGCGCAGCTGCTCGGCCGCGGCCTTGGCGGTGTTGGCCTCGGCGATCACGCTCTCGGTCCGCTGCTGGCGGTCGGCGATGATGCCCAGCACCGGCCGGTAGAGGAAATGCTGCAGCAGCCAGACCAGGACCAGGAAATTGGCGGCCTGGAGTGCCAGCGTCCACCCGTCGATGCGCATCGGCTCAGTGCACGAACGGGTTCGCGAACAGGACCAGGAGCGCGATCACCAGGCAGTAGATCGCCATGGTCTCGATCATGGCGAGGCCGACGAACAGCGTCCGCGACAGGACGCCCGCCGCCTCCGGCTGGCGCGCGATCGCGTCCATGGCGGCGGCCACCGCCCGGCCCTCGCCCAGTCCTGGGCCGATCGCGCCGAGCCCGACCGCGATCGCGGCGGCCAGGATCGAGATCGCTTCGACGCTCATGCTCATCCCCTCTCGATGCTGCCGATGCCGGCGCCGATGAACACGGCTGCCAGCACGGTGAAGATGTAGGCCTGGATCAGGCCGATCAGGATTTCCAACGCCATCAGCGGGATCGGCAGGAACAGCCCGGCCAGAGCCAAGCACCGTGGCGATCACGAACTCGCCGCTGAGGACGTTGCCGAACAGCCGGATCATCAGCGAGAAGGTCCGGGTAATCTCGGACAGGATGTTGAGCGGCAGCATGATCAGCGTGGGCTTGGCGTAGGCGCCGAGGTAGGCGCGCAGGCCCCGCCGGCGGAGGCCGTAGACGTGGACCGCGAGGAACACGATCAGCGCGAGCGCGCCTGCGGTCTCGATCGAGGCGGTCGGCGCCCGGACGCCCGGCAGGATGCCCGAGAGGTTGGCCGAGGCGAGGAAGATGAACAGGGTTCCGAGCAGCGGCAGGAACGGCCGGCCCGGGGCCTGCATGGTCGCCGTGATCTGGTCTTCGATCGTGGTCACCAGGATCTCGAGCACCGCCTGCCAGCGCGCGGGCTGCAGCCGGAGCCGGCGGGTGACGAGGTAGCAGCCGGTGACGAGCGCTGCCATCAGGCACCAGCTGGTGACCACCGGCTCTGCGATCGGGACCGGTCCGAAGTGAAAGAGGACCGGCGCGGTCAGCGGCGATTCGCTCATGGCCCGGTCCTCACGAGCCGCACCGCGAGCACGCGGGCGACGAGGAAACCGGCGAGCGCGCCGAGCAGGGCCGGGGCACCCGCCTTGGCGATCAGCGCGAAGGCGAGCCCGGCGAGCAGCAGCCGGCCGAGGTGGAGCGCGAGGCTCGGGCCGAGCGGGGCGCCGGCGAGGTAGCGCTCGACGTTCCGCCGGAGGGCCGTGAAGTAGCCCGCGCCGAGCAGGGCGCCGAGCAGGGCGAAGGGTGCGGCCTGCGCGCAGGATCTCTGCTGAGCGTCGCGCTCATGCTTCGTTGACCCGCTTCCAGGCGAGCCAGCAACCGAGGCAGAGGCCAAGGAACATCAGGCTGAGCGTCCAGAAGATGCCGCTGCGGCGGCGTGGTCGAGCCAGCGGCCGAGGAAGATGCCGAGCACGGTCGGCACCACCACCAGCCAGCCGAGCACGCCGATCATGGCGAGGTTGTGGCTGAGCGGGCGCTCGCCCTCGCGCTGCCAGCGCTCATCGCGGGCGCGCCGCCGGCGCACCGGCTCGGCGAGCGAGTTGCCGTCGTGGCCCGGCTCTTTGGCCATCAGAGCGGTGGCCGCCGCGCGGCGGCCCTCGGCGGCGGGCGCGTGCCCTGGGCGCGCTCCGGCCGGAGATAGTCGAACATCCGGCGCACGGCCGCGAGCTGCAGGCGGGTGGAGTCCGCGCGCGCCGACTGCTCCTCCGCCGCTTTGGCGCGAAACGCCGCGAGCACCTCGGCCTCGAGCCGGACCAGGTCGTCGCCTGGCACGGCGTCGCGGGTCGCGACCCCGATCCGCTCGCCGGCCTGGACCGTGAGCACGCCGCCGCGCACCGCGCAGTGGCCGATGACGCCGCCCGCGCGCCGCCAGGAGACCACCGAGGTCTCGAGCACGGTCAGGAAATCGGCGTGATGTGGGAGAATACCGAAGGCGCCGCTCGCGTCCTCGGCGCGCAGGTGCAGGACGTCGTCGAAATCGGCGACCACCGCGGTCGGGGTCGTGATCCTGAGCTTCATGCGGCGGCCTTTCCGGCGTCCGCCTCTTTCTGACGGGCGTCGTCGAGCGTGCCGACCATGTAGAAGGAGCTCTCGGCCCAGTCGTCGCCGGCGCCGTCCAGGATCGCGCGGCAGCCGGCGAGCGTGTCGGCGAGCGGCACGCTGCGGCCGGCCTTGCCGGTGAACGCCTCGGTCACCAGGAAGGGCTGGGTGAGGAAGCGTTGCAGGCGGCGGGCGCGGCGCACGATCAGGCGGTCGGCGGCGCTCAATTCCTCGATTCCGAGCAGCGCGATCACATCCTGGAGCTCGAGGTAGTGGTTGATCGCGTGGCGGACCTCCTCGGCGAGACGGTAGTGCGCGTCGCCCACGACCTGCGGGTCGAGCAGCGACGAGGTCGAGGCGAGCGGATCGATCGCCGGATACATGCCCTCGGCGGCGAGCTGGCGGGAGAGCACGATCGCGCTGTCGAGATGGCTGAACAGCTCGGCGACCGCGGGGTCGGTGAAGTCGTCGGCGGGCACGTAGACCGCCTGGATCGCGGTCACGGTGGCGCCCGCGACCGAGGTGATCCGCTGCTGCAGCTCGGCGATCTCGGTCGCCAGCGTCGGCTGGTAGCCGACCCTTGACGGCAGCCGGCCGAGCAACCCGGAAACTTCGCTGCCGGCCTGGACGAAGCGGAACACGTTGTCCATCAGCAGCAGCACGTTGCGGCCGAGCTCGTCCCGAAAGAATTCGGCGATCGTGAGCGCGCTGAGGCCAACGCGCCAGCGGGCGCCGGGCGGCTCGTTCATCTGGCCGAACACCAGCACGGTGCGCTCGAGCACCTTGGACTGGCGCATCTCGAGCAAAAGCTCGTGGCCCTCACGCGAGCGCTCGCCGATGCCCGCGAACACCGAGATGCCGGTGTAGGTCTCGACCATGGCGCGGATCAGCTCCATGATCAGCACGGTCTTGCCGACGCCAGCACCACCGAACATCGCGGCCTTGCCGCCGCGGGCGATCGGCGCCAGCAGGTCGATCACCTTGATGCCGGTCGCGAACAGCTCGCGCGCCGGGGTCTGCCTTGCGAGCGGCGGCGCCGGGCGGTGGATCGGCCAGCGCGGGACGTCGGCGGCAAGCGGCGGGCCGCGATCGACCGGATCGCCGAGCGCATTCAGGACCCGGCCGAGGACCGCCTCGCCGACCGGCACGCTGAGCGGCTGGCCGAGCGGCCGGACCGGCGTGCCGCGGCGGAGCCCGGTCGAGCTCTGCAAGGCGACCGTGCGCACGCTCGTGGGGTCGAGGTGGCTCTGGACCTCGACGACCAGGCGCCAGGGGCCGTCCCATGCGATCTCGAGCGCCTCGTTGATCGCCGGCAGGTCGCCCGAGGGCACGGCGATGTCGATCACCGAGCCGCGCACCGCGATCACGCAGGGCGGGGGGTCACTGCTCGTCATCGTCGAACAGGATGCGCTCGGCGGCACCGTCCGGATCGTCGAACTGGCCGTTCCTCAGCGCCCAAAGGAAGGCCGCGAGGCCGAGCAGGCCGAGGAAGAGCGCGGCTGGGATCAGGTAGAGCAGCCCGGTCATCGGCCCCGTCCAAGACGCAAAGCGTTGCCGACCACGACCAGCGAGGAGGCCGACATGCACAGCGCTGCGATCAGCGGCGTGACCAGGCCGGCCATGGCGAGCGGCAGCGTGACCAGGTTGTAGGCGAGTGCCATCGCGAAGTTCTGCCGGATCAGCATGCGCGCCCGGCCGGCGACCTGCAGCAGCTCCAGGAGCGGCTGCAGGCGGTCGCCCTGGAAGATTGCGTCGGCCGCGGTCTGGCTGATGTCGACAGCGCTCGCGGGCGAGGCGGAGACGTAGGCGCCGGCGAGCGCCGGGGCGTCGTTGAGGCCGTCGCCGACCATCAGGACTTTCCGGCCTTCGCTCGCGAGGCGCTCGAGATGGGCGGATTTCCCGGCTGGCGTGCAGCCGGCCTGCCAGGTCTGGATGCCGAGCTTGCTCGGCGACCGCCGCGACCACCGGCAGCCGGTCGCCGGACAAGAGCTCGACCGCGAAGCCTTGCGCCATGAGGCTACCGACCACGGCGGTCGCATCGGCGCGCAACGGAGTCGCTGAACGTGAAACGGACCGGCGGCCGGTCGGGCCGAGCGAGCCACAACTCCGGTCCCGCCACCTCGTCCGCAGCTTCGATTCCACACCAGCCGCGGTTGCCGAGGCGAACCTTGCCGCAGCGGAGGCCTTGGCCGGGCACTTCCTCGACGCCGTCCGCGACCGGTACGGAAGGTGCCGCCCGGCAGAGCGCCCTGGCGAGTGGGTGGCGCGAGGCGCCGGCGAGCGAGGCTGCGAGCTCGAGCGCTGCCGGATCGCAGCCACGGTCGAGCGTCGGATGGCCGAGCGTCAGGGTCCCGGTCTTGTCGAGCACGACAGTGTCGACCTCGGCCAGGCGCTCGAGCGCGGTCGCGGATTTCAGCAGCACGCCCCGGCGCAGCAGCCGGCCGCTCGCGATCACCTGGACCGCCGGCACCGCGAGCCCGAGCGCGCAGGGGCAGGTGATGATCAGCACCGCGACCGCGTAGAGCAGCGCTGTCTGCCAGGCGATGCCGCCGATGAGCACCCAGCCGAGAAAGGTAGCCAACGCCAGGCCGTGGACCGCGGGCGCGTAGAGGCGGGCGATCCGGTCGGCGAGGATGACGTATCTGGCCCGGCGCTGCTCGGCCAGCTCCATCAGGCGGACGATCTCGGCGAGCAGCGTGCTGTCGCCGACCGCGGTCGCCTCGAGGCGGAGGGGCGCGCCCTGGTTGATGGTGCCGGCAAACACCGGATCGCCAACGCCGACCGCGCGCGGCAGGCTCTCGCCGGTGATCAGGCTGGTGTCGATCTCGGAGCGGCCGGCCAGGATGCGGCCATCGATCCCGATCCGCTCGCCGGCGGCGACCAGCACCGTCATGCCGGGGGCGACGCTGGCCGCCGGCAGCACCTGGCGGCGGCCATCGGCGGTCAGGACCGTGACCGCCTCGGCGCCGAGCGCCAGCAGGCGTGCCGCCGCCGAGCGCGCCTGGCCGCGGGCGCGCAGGTCCAGAAAACGGCCGATCAACAGGAAAAAGAGCAGGGTCACGGCGGAGTCGAAATAGGCGTGCGGGCCGCCGCGCAGCGTCTCGAACAGGCTCATGCCGGCGGCGAGCAGGATGCCGACCGAGATCGGCACGTCCATGTTGGTGCGCCGGTGGCGCAAGGCACCGAGCGCGCTGGCAAAAAACGGCTGGCCGGCGTAGGCGATCGCGGGCAGCGCGATCAGCGCCGAGAACCAGTGCATCAGCGCGCGGGTGGCGTCGCCCATGGCGTAGGCCTCGCCCGCCCAGACCGAGATCGACAGCAGCATGACGTTGCCGGCGGCGAAGCCCGCGACCGCGAGCGCGCGCAAGAGGCGGCGCTCGGCCTCGGCATCGCCGGCGGCGAGCTGGCGCGGGTCGTAGGGGGTCGCGCGGTAGCCTTCCCGGGTCACCGCCTCGACCAGGCGGGCGGCCGTGGCCGCGGCGCCGCGCCAGCTGACCACGAGCCGGCGGGTCGTGAGGTTGACGCGCGCGCTCTCGACGCCGGGCTCGGCGGCGAGCGCCCGCTCGATCCGGCGCACGCAGCCGCCGCAGTGGAGGCCGTCGACCATCAGGTGCAGGGTGTGCACACCATCGCCGGCCGCCTGGACGAAGCTCGACGGGTCGATCAGGGCGGGCGGATGCTCCGCTTCGGCCACAGGCGAGCGAAGCGCGGCCTCGGCGGTCATGGCTTCAGGTAGATCCGGGGGCTCAGGCGGTAGACCTCGCCCCGGGCCCGGGCGGCGAGGCGGACCTCCCACTGGCCCACGAGCGGCAGCTCGACTTCAGCCTGGTAGCGGCCGGGCTCGCTTTCCGACAGGTCGAGGGCGAAGTCGTAGCCTTCCTCGGTCGGCCGCACGAGCTCCGCGTCGACCTTGGCGCCTTGCAGTCGCGCGCCGTCCCGGCCCTGAAGCCGGAGATCGATCCGGCCCCGGCGTGCGCCGCTCTGCTCGAAGTGGAAGTCCGCCTGCCAGCCGAGGGCTGCCTGCTCCTTCGCCGCCTCGAGCGCGCGGTTGTAGGCGAGGCCGCGCTCATAGGGGTTCGTGGTCTCGAGCCCGGTCCAGCTCGCAAGCGCGAACCAGACCATGACGCCGTTGACCGCGAACACGACCGCGAAAAAGCCGACGAAGGTCCAGGGAATCCACCATCCCCTCTCTGCCCGTCGCGCACCCGCCAGGACCGACGCCATCATCCCGGCCCTCTGAACACGGACTTGTGCTTGGCCTCGGCGCCGCTTGCGGGGTCCTTCAGCTCGAAGGTCAGCTTCTCGGCCTCATCGCCCAACGCCGAGCGCGGCGCGGTCACGTAGGCCCGGTAGGTCGCGACCGTATCGGGCTTGGCCGACAGCACCAGGCCGTCTCCGCCGAGCACGGAGACAGTAGCCCCCGGCACGCCCTCGATCTGGAGCGCGTACTGGCGCAGGGCGTGGCTCTTGTTCAGGATCTTGATCGTGTAGCCGTTGCGGATGCTGCCGTCGGACAGCCGGACGAACAAGGGGTTGCGGTCGTGCAGGACGTTGAGGTCGATGCTCGAGCGGGCCGAGAGGCCGATCAGCACCCCGGTCCCGATCAACAGGAGAATCACGGCATAGATCAGGGTGCGCGGCCGGAGGATCCGGGTGGTCGGGGGCAGGCCTTGGATGCGCAGCTGTTGGTTGCGCTCGGTGTCGAGCGTGATCAGCTCGCCCGGCCGGCCGATCCGGTCCATGACGTCGTTGCAGGCATCCACGCACAGGCCGCAGCCGATGCATTCGAGCTGCAGGCCGTCGCGGATGTCGATGCCCGTCGGGCAGACCGCGACGCAGTTGTTGCAGGCGATGCAGTCGCCCCGGTTTTCCCAGCTTTGGCCTTTTTTGTGCGGCGCGCGCGGCTCGCCCCGCCAGCGCTCGTAGGTGACGACGTAGGAATCCCGATCGAGCAGCGCCGCCTGGAAGCGCGGCCAGGGGCACATGTAGGTGCAGACCTGCTCGCGCGCGAAGCCGGCCAGAAGGTAGGTCGTGCCTGTGAACAGGCCGAAGAAGAAATACTGGGCGAAGCTCGCCTCGCCGGTCAGGAGCGCAAGGCTCACGGTCGGCGCGTCGTTGAAGTACATGATCCAGGCGCCGCCGGTCAGCGCCGCGATCACGAGCCAGGCCGCGTGTTTTCCGGACTTGCGCAGGATCTTGGTGCGCGACAGGGGCGCCTTGTCGAGCCGGATGCGGGCGCCGCGATCGCCCTCGATCCGGCGCTCGACCCACATGAAGAGATCGGTCCAGACGGTCTGCGGGCAGGTGAAGCCGCACCAGACCCGGCCGCCGACGCTGGTCGCGAGGAACAGCCCGAAGGCGCCGAGCATCAGGACGAACGTGAGGTAGTAGATCTCCTGCGGCCAGATCTCGATCCAGAGGAAGTAGGCGCGCCGGCCCGGCATGTCGATCAGGACCGCCTGGTCCGGCACGCCCGGGCCACGGTCCCAGCGCAGCCACGGCACCACGTAGTAGATGCCCAGGAGAGCGATCAGGACCGCCCATTTGATCTGGCGGAAGCGGCCCTTGACCGCCTTGGCGTAGACCTTGATCTGCTTGGCGTAGAGCGGGTCTTTCTTGAGCTCCTTGAAGGAGACCGCGTGCTCGACGGCGACCTCGCCCACGCCTGGCGCTGCCTGGGGCGCTGCCTGGACCTCCAAGCTTACTGGCCTCCGCCCAGCGCGTGGACGTAGATCGCGAGGCTCTTGATCGTGACCGGGTCGAGGCGGCCCGCCCAGGCCGGCATGACGCCCTGGCGCGGCTGGTAGATCTGGCGGACGATGTCGGCCTTGGTGCCGCCGTAGAGCCAGATGTCGTCGGTCAGATCGGGCGCGCCCAGCTCCTCGCTGCCCTTGCCGTCGTCGCCGTGGCAGGCGGCGCACTGGTCGGCGAACAGGACGGCGCCGCTCTTGATCGCGGCCGCCTGGTCCTGCGACGGTGCCGGGGCTTGGCCGGAGAGCGAGAGCACGTAGGTCGCGACGTCGTCGATCTGACCGCGATCGAGCATCTGATCGGCGCCGAAGGCCGGCATCTCGTTGAAGCGGGCGTCCGGGTGGCCGCTGCGGATGCCGAACTTGATCGTGGTCTCGATCGCCTCGAGGGTGCCGCCCCAGATCCAGCTGTCGTCGGCGAGGCTCGGATAGTTGCCCTGGCCGGCGCCGCCCAGGCCATGGCAGGGCGCGCAGTTGTCGTTGAACGCCGCCTGACCGCCGGCGAAAGCGATCGCTGCCAGCTCCGGATCGGCGGCGATCTGGTCGAGCGAGGCTGCCGCCAGGCGCTCCTGATAGCCGCGCCGGGCCGCGGCCGCCTCGGCCATCCGCTCGTCGAGCGCCTCGCGCTGGCTGTAACCGAGGATGCCCGGGAAATAGCTGTTGACCCAGGGCCAGCTCGGGTAGAGCAGCCACCAGACGACGGCGAACGCGATCGTCGCGTACATCACGTACAGCCACCACTTGGGCAGCGGCGTGTTCAATTCCTTGAGGCCGTCCCACTCGTGGCCGGTGGTCTCCTGGCCGGTGATCGCGTCCTTCTCGACCTTGGTCGGCATGACCTTAAGTCTCCGGATCGTCGCGCAACGGGATTTCTCCCTGTTTTTCCAGGCTCTTCTTGCGGCTCGGCCAGAACGCCCAGGCGGCGATCGCGACGAACACCAGGACCAGCCACGCCATCCAGAATGGCTTGATCCAGGCGTAAAGCGTCGCGGCCATCGGCCTTTCTCCCGCTACTGGAGCACGTCCTCGGTGCGCAGGTCGGTGAAGTCGACCATGCGCCCGAGGATCTGGAGGTAGGCGATCAGCGCGTCCATCTCGGTCAGCCGGGTCGGATCGCCGTCGAAGTCGCCGACCGCGGCCTTGGGGTAACGGGCGAGCAGGGCGTCGTGATCGGCATCGGGACTGGCCTGGGCGTGCAGATCGGCGCCGGCCGCGGCGATCATCTCGTCGGTGTAGGGCACGCCGACAGTGCGGTTGGTGCGCAAATGGTCGGCGATGTCGTCGAAGCCGAGATCGTGCTCGTGCAGGAAGGCGTAGGGCGGCATCACCGATTCGGGCACGACCGCGCGCGGGTCGATCAGGTGCGCCGCCTGCCATTCGTTCGAATACTTGCCGCCGATCCGCGCGAGATCGGGGCCGGTGCGCTTGGAGCCCCACTGGAACGGGTGGTCGTACATGCTCTCGGCGGCCAGGCTGTAATGGCCGTAGCGCTCGACCTCGTCGCGGAACGGCCGGATCATCTGGCTGTGGCAGTTGTAGCAGCCTTCGCGGATGTAGATGTCGCGGCCGGCGAGCTCGAGCGGCGAGTAGGGCCGCATGCCCTCGACCTTCTCGACCGTGCTCTCGATCGTGAACAGGGGCACGATCTCGACCAGGCCGCCGATCGAGACCGTGATCAGGATCAGGACCAGGAGGAGCGGGCCGCTCCTCTCGATCAGCGCATGGCGCTCGAGCATGGCGCATGGCTCCCTATTCGGCCGCGACCGGTGCCGCGAGCGGCGCCATCGGCTCTTCGGCACGCAATTCGCCCCGGATCGTCCGCCAGCAGTTGTAGACCATGACCAGGGCACCGGTCAGAAACAGGAGGCCGCCGAGCGCCCGGATGACATAGAAGGGATGCATCGCCTGGACGCTCTCGACGAACGAATACTGGAGAAAACCGAGCTGGTCGTAGGAACGCCACATCAGCCCCTGCATGATCCCGGAAACCCACATCGCGGTGATGTAGAGGACGATGCCAAGCGTCGCGATCCAGAAGTGGACCTCGACCAGGCGCTGCGAGTACAGGCGCTCGCGCCGCCAAAGGTGCTGGACCAGGAAATAGACCGCGCCGAACGAGATGAAGGCGACCCAGCCGAGCGCGCCGGAATGGACGTGGCCGATGGTCCAGTCAGTATAGTGGGAAAGCGCGTTGACCTGGCGGACCGACATCAGCGGCCCCTCGAAGGTGCTCATGCCGTAGAACGCGACCGAGACCACGAGGAAGCGCAGCACCGGATCGGTGCGCAGTTTGTCCCAGGCACCCGAGAGCGTCATGATGCCGTTGATCATGCCGCCCCAGGACGGCATCCAGAGCATCACCGAGAAGGTCATGCCGAGGAACTGCGCCCACTCGGGCAGGGCCGTATAGTGCAGGTGGTGCGGACCGGCCCAGATGTAGAGGAAGATCAGCGACCAGAAGTGGACGATCGACAGCCGGTAGGAATAGACCGGCCGGTTCGCCTGCTTCGGGATGAAGTAGTACATGATGCCGAGGAAGCCGGCGGTCAGGAAAAAGCCGACGGCGTTGTGGCCGTACCACCACTGGGTCAGCGCATCCTGGACGCCGGCAAAGGCGGAATAGCTCTTGGTGCCGAAGAACGAGACCGGCACCGCCAGATTGTTGAAGATGTGCAGGAGCGCGATGGTGACGATGAACGCCAGGTAGAACCAGTTGGCGACGTAGATGTGCGGCTCGCGCCGGCGCACCAGCGTGCCCATGAAGATCACGAGGTAGACGACCCAGACCAGCGTCAGCCAGAGGTCGGTGTACCACTCGGGCTCGGCGTATTCGCGGCTCTGGGTGATGCCGAGCACGTAGCCGCTGGCCGCAAGTACGAGAAAAAGCTGGTAGCCCCAGAACAGGAAGGCGGCGAGCAGCCGGCCGCCGAACAGGCTCGCGCGGCAGGTGCGCTGGACGACGAAGAGCGAGGTGCCGAGCAGCGCGTTGCCGCCGAAGGCGAAGATCGCGGCCGAGGTGTGGACCGGGCGCAGGCGGCCGAAGGTGGTCCACTCGAGGCCGAGGTTGAGCACCGGAAAAGCGAGCTGGAGGGCGATGAAGGTGCCCATGGCGAACGCCACCACACCCCAGAACAGGGTGGCGATGGTGAACCAGCGCACGACCTCCTCGTCGTACGCGACGGCGCCGCCCGCCGCTCTCTTCGCTACCGCAGCCATCTCGCTCCCCGCCGTGGACCACCCGATACCTGGCGCGCCGGCAGGAGTAGGCGGCGCGCCGGGCCCGCTCCTTGATCTGCATCAATTGCCCGAGGCCTTGGACCGGCCTAGGATAGCCCAACTAGACCACAAGTCAGCTGGTATGCTCAAGCAACCTTGAGCCGCAGGAGAGCTCGGGAGCGCAAGATGGCCAAAGCGGTTCCGGTCGGTGCGTCCGCCCCACGTATCCGAACCATCGAGCTCGAGCGCCCGTGGGCCTGGCTCGCGGCCGGCTGGCGCGACCTGCTGGGGGCGCCGGTGGTCAGCCTCGCCTACGGCGTGCTGTTCGCGGTCGGCGGCTGGGCCGTCACCGTCGGTCTCTGGTGGCTCGATGCGATCTATCTGATCCTGCCGCTGACCGCGGGCTTTTTGATCATGGGCCCGCTGCTCGCGGTCGGGCTCTACGAGGTCAGCCGCCGGCGTCAACGAGGCGAGCCGCCGACCTTCGCCGCAGCACTCGCGGCGTACCGGGTCAATTCGAGCCAGATCGGCCTCATCGGCGTGGCCCTCTTGCTCCTGTTCTTCGCCTGGACGCAGCTCGCCGTGATGATTTTCTTCATGTTTTTCGGTCTCCGGCCGCCTTCGCTCGGCGATTTCGTCGGCCAGGTGTTCTTCTCGGCCGCGAGCCTGCCGTTCCTGATCTTCGGGACCACGGTCGGCGCCGTGCTCGCGGCGCTCGCCTTCGGCCTCAGCGCGGTCTCGATCCCGCTGCTGCTCGACCGGCCCTACGAGAACGTGGTCACCGCGATCGTGACCAGCTTCCGGGCGATCCTCGACAATCCGGCGACCATGCTGTTCTGGGCGGTGCTGATCGTCTTGTTCGTCGGCGCCGGCCTCGTGACCTTCTACCTCGGCCTGATCGTCACTTTGCCGCTGATCGGCTACGCCAGCTGGCATGCCTATCGCGACCTGGTCGAGTTCTGAGCCGGCTTCGGAGTGAAGCGGATGCAGCGTGAGACCGTCGCACCCTGGGTCCTGGGCGGCCTGATGGGGCTGCTCAGCCTGTTCGGGCTGGTCATGGCGAACGGCGCCCAAGACCGGGTCTTCTATGGCGTGGGCCTCTTGTTCTTCCTGTTCGGCGTGCTGTTCATCTTCGGCCTGATCAAGACTTACGTGGGGCGCTGAGGCCGCTCGCCGGGCCGACCGACCGGTAGAGGTCGGCGGAATTTCGGACCACAGCATCTGGTATGATTTGCCCGGCGCAGTCACGAAATAGGCGGCTCGGGGCTTTCAACCGCGGCGGGACGCTGATATAGCTCGGTCCATGCGGACGCGTGCGACAGGCTGAGTCCCTTGCAGATCACCAGGCTGCGCCTCGCCGGCTTCAAGTCCTTCGTCCATCCGACCGAGCTCGCGATCGAGCCGGGCCTGACCGGCGTCGTCGGTCCGAACGGTTGCGGCAAGTCGAACCTGATCGACGCGCTGCGCTGGGTGATGGGCGAGACCTCGGCGCGCGGTCTGCGCGGCGGCGAGATGGACGACGTGATCTTCGCCGGCACCGCCGCCCGGCCGGCGTTCGATCTGGCCGAGGTGGCCTTGCGCATCCAGGCGCCCGAGGTCGTCCTGCCGGGGCTCGGCGAGGAGGGCGAGCTCGACCTCTCGCGCCGGATCGGGCGCGGGGTCGGCTCGGTCTTCCGGGTCAACGGCAAGGAGCTGCGCGGCCGCGACGTCCAGCTGCTGTTCGCCGATGCCGCCTCGGGCGCGCGCAGCGCCGCGATCGTCAGCCAGGGCCAGATCGGCGCCCTGATCGAGGCCAAGCCCGCCGACCGCCGCCGGCTGATCGAGGAAGCCGCCGGCATCGGCGGCCTGCAGGCGAGACGCCACGAGGCCGAGCTCAAGCTGCAGGCGGCCGAGGCCAACCTGGTCCGGGTCCAGGACCTGCTGCTGGCGCTCGAGGAGCAGCACGGAAGTCTGGTCAAGCAGTCCCGCCAGGCCGAGCGCTACCGCAAGCTCAGCGCCGCCTACCGCGAGGTCGAGGCCTCCCTGCTGGTCGGCCGCTGGCAGCTCGCCCGGGTCGAGCACGCGGGCGCCGAGGCCGCGCTCCGGGATGGCCGCGCCAACGCTGCGAGCGAGGCCGAGCGGCTGCTCGAGGCGCGCGCCGGGCGCGACCGGGCGGCGCGGGCGGCGGCCGAGCTGCGGGCCGCGGACGCCGAGCTCGCGACCGAGGTCGTACGCCTCGGCGAGCGGCGCGCGGTGGTCGACGAGGAGGCCCGGCGGCTCGATGCCGGCCGGCTGCGCCTCGAGGAGCAGGGCCGCCAGCTCGCGCGCGACCTCGAGCATGCCGAGGCCAGCCGTGCCGACGGGCAGGCGAGCGCGGAGCGCCTCACCGGGGAGCGCGACGCGCTCGCGGCGACCGGCGCCCAGCTCAGCCAGGAACTCGATCAGGCCATGGCGGCGGCGCGCGCAGCCGAGGCGGCCGCGCAGGCGGCGGATGCCGAGCTGCGGCAGGCCCTCACCATGGTCGCTGCCGCCGAGGCGCGCCGGCGCCAGCTCGCCGAAGAGCACAGCCGCACCGAGCGCGACCGGCAGCAGGTGGCCAGGGCGCGCGAGCTGCTCGAGCTGAAGCAGGCGGAGCTGCCGCTGGCTGACGGCCCGCCGCCGCCCGACGACGCCGAGGCCGCGCTGGCCGCGGCGCTTGCCGCCGAGGCGGACGCCACGGGGGCGCTGGAGGCTGCCGAGCGGCAGCGAGAGACGACGCGCAGCACGTTCCAGACGGCCGAGGCGATGCTGCGCGAGGCGGAGGAGCGGCGTCGCAGCCACGACCAGCAGGAGCAGCGGCTGCGCGAGCGGCGGACCGAGCTCGACGCCCGGCTGGCACGGCTCGCCGAGCGGGCGGCCGAGCTCGAGGTCCGGATCGAGCAGGCCGGCGCCGGCCGCAGGGCGCTCGACCTCGTCGGGCTGGAGGCACAGCTCGACGCGGCTGAGCAGCGCCTGGCCGCTGCCGGCGCCGCGCTCGCGGACGCCGATGGCGACGCCCGCGCGGCCGCCGACGCGCAGGAGCAGGCGCGCGAGGCCTGGCAGGAGCAGCGCGCCGCCGGCGCCCGGCTGACCAGCGAGGCCGCAGCGTTGGCGGCCCTCGCCGGCCCGGAGGCCGCGGGCGGTGGCGTCATCGACCTGCTGCGGGTCGAGGATGGCTATGCGCTGGCGCTGACGGCGGCGCTCGGCGACGATCTCATGGCCGGCCTCGAGCCGGATGCCGCCGCTCATTGGCGGATCGCGATCGGCTCGGCGGCGATCGCCGATGCCCCGCCGCTACCGCCCGGTTGCCGGCCGCTCGCCGAGGTCGTCAGCGCGCCACCGGCGCTCGCGCGCCGCCTCGCCCAGGTCGGCATCGCCGAGGCCGCCGCGGCGGCGGCGCTGCAGGCATCGCTCGCCCAGGGCCAGCGGCTGGTCAGCCCCGACGGCGGCCTCTGGCGCTGGGACGGTCTGGTGCGCCGCCCCGAGACCGACGACGCGAGCGCGGCGCGGCTACGCCAGCAGCACCGCCGGCGCGAGCTCGAAGGCCTGCTCCAGGCGGCGCAGGAACAGCTCGCCGGGCTCGAGCGCGCGGCCGGGCAGGCGGGTGCGGCGGCCAACGTCGCCGAAACCCGCCGCCAGCAGACGGCAGCGCTGCGCGAAGCGGCGCGCTGCGCGTTCGAGAAGATCCGCGAGACGCTGATGGCGGCGCGCGCCGAGGACGCGGCGCTGGCGGCCGAGATCGGCGCGCTCGCCAAGGAGCAGGCCGCGATCGCCGCCGAGACGCTCGAGCTCGAGGGTCAGGGGGGGCCGCTCGGAAGTGCGCTGCACGAGGCGCCGGCAGCCCCCTGGAGGCCGTCGGACGCCGGTGGGTTCGCGGCCGAGACCAGCGCGGCGGCTGCCTCCCGGGCGGCGGCGCTGGAGCACGATCGACAGGCCGAGGTCGCGCTCGGCACGGCGCGAAGCCGGCTCGCCGCAGCGCGCGAGGCGGTCGCCAACCATCGGCAGCGCGAGCAGGGCCGCGCCAAGGTGGCCCGAGAGCGCGAGCTCGAGCGCGCTCGGATCGAGACCAGGCAGGCCGAGCTGGCGCAGGAGCAGGACCGCCTCGATCGGGCCGGTCCGGAGCTGCAGGCGGCGCTGGGCGAGGCCGAGCCGGCGCTCGCTGACGCCCGGCAGCGGCTGGCCGCAGCCGAGCGGACCAGCGCTGCCGCGCGCCCGGCCCAGGCCGAGACCACGATGCAGGAGGGCCGGCTGCGCGACCGGCTGGCCGCTACCGAGGCGCGTCGGAGCGCGCTCGAGCAGGAGCTGGCGTCGTGGTCGGAACGGTGCGCGGCGGCCACGGCTCGGCTCACCGACCTCGAGCAGCGGCGCGCGCAGCTCGTGGACGAGCTCGCCCGCCTCGCCGAGCTCCCGGCCGCGGTCGAAGGCCAGCGCCAGGAGCTGCAGCTGCGCCAGAGCGCGGCTGCGGAGCGCCGAAGCAGGCTCGGCGCGCAGCTGGTCGAGGCCGAGACCAGGCTCGCCGAGGCCGAAACCGCGCTCGAGCACACCGAGGCGCTGCGGGTCGACGCCCGCGAAGCGGCGGCCCGGCTCGAAGCCCGCCTCGAGCGGGCCGAGGCCGACGCGACCGGCGCCGCTGCGGCGCTGCTCGCCCGCCTGGGCGCGCTGCCCGAGGACCCGGGTCCGGGTGCGCCCGAGCCGGCCGAGCTTGCCGGGCTGGAGGCCGAGCTCGCGCGTCTCGGGGCGGCGCGCGAGCGCCTGGGGCCGGTCAATCTGCGCGCGATCGACGAGGCCCGCGAGCTGACGCTCAGGATCGAGACCCTGCAGACCGAGCAGGCCGAGCTTTTCGGGGCGATCGAGCGCCTCAGGCGGGCGATCTCGACCCTCAACCGCGAGGGCCGCGAGCGCCTGCGGGCCGCGTTCGCCAAGGTCGAGATCCATTTCGAGGCGCTGTTCACGCGCCTGTTCGGGGGCGGCCGGGCGCGCCTGACGCTGACCGATCAGGACGATCCGCTGGCCGCCGGGCTGGAGCTGGCCGCGAGCCCGCCCGGCAAGAAGCTGCAGTCGATCTCGCTGCTCTCCGGCGGCGAGAAGGCGCTGACCGCGCTCGCGCTGATCTTCGCCGTGTTCCTGACCAAGCCGGCACCGCTGTGCGTGCTCGACGAGGTCGACGCGCCGCTCGACGATGCCAACGTCGACCGGTTGATGGTGCTCCTCGAGGAGCTCGCCGAAGGCACCCGGACGCGCTTCATGGTGATCACCCACCACCCGCTGACCATGGCCCGGATGCACCGCCTGTACGGCGTGACCATGGCCGAGCGGGGCATCTCGCAGCTGGTTTCGGTCGATCTCGCCAGCGCGGTCGAGCTGCGCGCGATCGCCTGAGCCGCGACCGCCGCCCGGGCGCATGTCCGCTCACGATTTCTTAGGGAGCAGGGACTAGGGGAGCGGACCGACGACCCGCCCGGATC
Source organism: uncultured Alphaproteobacteria bacterium (assembly GCA_963757395.1). GTDB lineage: Bacteria > Pseudomonadota > Alphaproteobacteria > Geminicoccales > Geminicoccaceae > DATAOG01. Next base: position 857,594 of record CAVWRK010000003.1, on the reverse strand, counting down.
CATTGTCGATCTCGGGCGTTGGTCAACCGCTGTGGCAGCGTGAAGGAGTTGAGCATGTTCAAGGACCCGAGCGTCAAGCCTGCCCCTATCAGATCCGCCCCCAAGTCCCCCGAGGCCAAAGGCGCCGAGGCCAAGGCCGGCCGGTCGACGGTGGTGGCCAAGACCGCCCCGGCCAGGGCGAGCGCGCGGCCCGCCCCGCGCAGGCTCGCCGGCGGACGGCCGATGGACGACCTGGAACGGCGCATCCAGCAACGCGCCTACGAGCTCTGGGAGAGCGAGGGCCATCCGCAAGGGCGCGAGCAGGACCACTGGCAGCAGGCCGAGCGCGAGATTGCGCGGCGCGGCATCAGCAAGCCGGCGTGAGCCCGGCGCCGATCGGCGGCCGCACCGCCCGGTCGGCGCCCGGAGCTTCCCGGCGGCCTCGAGCCGCAAGCCTCAGTCCGTGCCCAGCTTGACAGGCGCGGCGGGCGACCTATTGTGGCGCCGCTTCGAGCCGGGCGCGGGCGCGCACCGTGTCTGGCTCGGAACCGGTCAGGCGATGGATCGATGGCGCGCAAAGATGGGTCGCCGGAGTTCAAGGCGTTCGACGACCGCGTCCGTCAGCTGCGGGTCGACGCCGGCCTGGTCCGGGACGAGCGTGACGGAAAGGCTGGCGCGCCCCATCTGATCGGGGGCGCTGCCATGCAGGTCGGCATCGAGCTGGTGGCCGGCGTCATCGGCGGGGCTTTGTTGGGCTACGGCCTCGATCGCTGGCTCGGGACCTGGCCGATCTTTTTTCTGGTGCTGTTCTTCCTCGGCGCGGCCGCCGGGATGCTGAATGCCTATCGGTACATTCGCCGGATCAGCGAGGTGCCGGAGGACCGAACGGGAGAACGGTGAGCCCAAGCCTGCCCCGATGTCCGGGGGGGTCGGGGTGGAAGCCGAACGAGGTGGACGAGGGGTCGGTGGAGCACAGTCCGCTCGCGCAGTTCGAGATCCACGACATCCTGCCGATCACGGTCGGCGGGGTCGACCTGTCCTTCACCAACTCCTCGCTCTGGATGGCGATCGCGGTCGCGCTCGCCTACGCTCTGGTGATGCTCGGCGCCCGCCATGCCAGCATGGTGCCCGGCCGCCTGCAGGCCCTGGTCGAGCTCTGCTACGACTTCATCGCCGACATGCTGGGCAGCACCGTCGGCAAGGAAGGCCGCCAGTACTTCCCGTTCTTCTTCACCCTCTTCATGTTCGTCCTGTTCGGCAACACGCTCGGCATGATCCCGGGCGGCTTCACCTACACCAGCCACATCATCGTCACCTTCTCGATGGCGATCTTCGTGGTCAGCGCGGTGACCGTGGTCGGCATCATGCGCCACGGCCTGCACTTCTTCAGCCTGTTCGCGCCCGGCGGCTGCCCGATCTACGTCATGCCGCTCCTGATCCCGATCGAGATCCTGTCCTACGCGATGCGGCCGGTCAGCCTGTCGCTGCGCCTGGCGATCAACATGACCGCCGGCCACATCATGCTGGTGACCTTCTCGGGCTTCGTGCTCGCGCTCGGCATCTTCGGCGTCCTGCCGCTGGCGCTGACCGTGGCGCTGATGGGGCTCGAGCTGGCGATCGCGTTCCTCCAGGCCTACGTGTTCACGGTCCTGAGCTGCATCTATCTGCAGGACACCGTCCACCTGCACTGACCGCCGCCAACGAGCTGCCAACGAAAGCTGGGCTCACGCGACAATCATGGAGCATCACCTGATGGAAACCGAAGCAGCCAAGATGATCGGTGCCGGTCTCGCCGCGATCGGCCTCGGCGGCGTGGGTGTGGGCATCGGCAACGTGTTCGCGACCACGATCGCGACCATCGGCCGCAACCCGTCGATCCAGGGCCGGGTCGCGGCGCTGATGTGGATCGGCTTCGCGCTGGTCGAGGCGATCGGCCTGTACGCGCTGCTGGTCGCGTTCATCGTGCTGTTCGGCTAGCGCGCCGGCGCCCCGGCGCGCCCAGCTTCGGATCGAGAGCGGTGCCGCAGATCGAGGTTGCCACCTTCGCGAGCCAGATCTTCTGGCTGATCGTGGCCTTCGTGACGCTTTACTACCTGCTCAGCCGGCGGGCCCTGCCGCGGCTCGCCGAGGTGCTCGAGGCGCGCCAGGACCGGATCGCCACCGACCTCGACGAGGCGGAGCGTCTGCGCCGCGAGGCCGAGGCGGCGCTCGCGAGCTACGAGGCGGTGATCGCCAAGGCGCAGGATCGGGCGCATGACCTGCTGGCGGAGACCCAGACGCGGCTCCAGGCCGAGGCCGCCAAGCGCCAGGCCGAGCTCGACGCGCGGCTCGCGGAGCAGCTGAGCGAAGCCGAGGCGCGCATCGCCGAGGCCAGGCACAGCGCGCTCAAGGAGCTCGAGGAGACCGCCGTCAGCGTCGCGCAGACCGCGCTCGAGCATCTGGCCGGCGTCAAGGTCGCCAAGAAGACCGCCCAGTCGGCGCTCCGCGGCGTGCTCGAGGAGAGCCTCTGATGGCGCATTGGCTGCTCGAGGTGATCGCGCTCGTCATCCTGATCGCGCTGATCTACCGGCCGCTCAGCCGGATCATCATCGGCGCGCTCGACGGCCATACGGTCAAGGTCCGGGCCGAGCTCGACGCGGCCAAGCGCCTGCGCGAGGAGGCCCAGAGCCTGCTCGCCGGCTACCAGCGCCAGCTGGTCAGCGGCGAGGACCAGGCGCGGGCGATCGTCGAGCACGCCCGGGCCGAGACCGAGCGCCAGATCGAGCGCCACCATGCCGAGCTCGAGGCGAGCCTCAAGCGCCGCACCGAGCAGGTCCTGGGCCGGATCGCCCAGGAGGAAGCGCGCGCGCTGCAGGAGCTGCGCGCCTATGCCGCGACGCTCGCGATCCGGACCACCGAGCGCCTGCTGCGCGAGCGGGTCGACGGCCCGCACGCGCAGGCCCTGCTCGACGGCGCGATCGAGCAGGTCGGCCGCAAGCTCAGCTGATCTCCGGCCGGCGCCGGCCGGGAACCGCCAGGCCATGCTCAAGCTCCATCAGTTCCCGCAGGTCTGGGGGCGCAACATCAGCCCCTTCACCCTCAAGCTCGAGACCTGGCTGAAGGTCGCGGGGCTGCCCTACGAGGTGGTGCCGACCCGCAACCCCGGGCGCGGGCCGAAGGGCAAGCTACCCTTCATCGAGGACGAGGACGGCACGCGGGTCGGCGACAGCAGCCTGATCATCGAATATCTCGAGCGCACCCGCGGCCTCGATCTCGACGCCGGCCTGTCGGAGGTGGAGCGCGCCCAGGCGCTGGCCCTGCAACGTCTGTGCGAGGATCATCTCTACTTCATCGGGGTCTGGAGCCGCTGGATCGACCCGGTCGGCTGGCAGGCGACCGCGGCCGCGATGTTCGGCTTCCTGCCGCCGGGAGCGCGCCAGGTCCTGCCGGCGCTGCTGCGCCGCAAGGTCCGGCGCGCTCTGATCGGTCAGGGTCTCGGCCGCCACAGCCAGGCCGAGCAGTACGCCATGGGGCGCGCCGATCTGGCCGCGATCTCGACGCTGCTCGGCGAGCGGGCATTCTTCTTCGGCGACCGGCCGACCACGACCGACACGATCGTCTACGGCGGCCTAGCCAATCTGCTGCTGGTCCCGGTCGAGACCGAGCTCAAGCGGATCGGCGCGAGCTTTTTGAACCTGGTCGCCTGGACCCAGGCCATGGACCGCCGCTTCGCCGCGGGGTTCGGGTCGTAACGCGCTCAGCCCCGCCCCGCGTCCTCGGGCGTGCCCAGCGTCTGCAGCAGGCGCGAGCGGAACTCGCGGCGGTAGAGCACGGCCACCACCCAGCCGGTCGCGAGCACGAACAGCCAGGGGTGGACGAACCAGCTGAGCGCCGCCAGCCCGAAATAATAGGCGCGCATCCCGCCGTTGAAGTGGCGCGCGGTCGAGGTGGCGATCTCGGCCGTGCGCTCCGCGATCCGCTCCGCGTCCTCGGTGACCCGGCCCGGCAAAGCGACGGCGCCGATCAGGATCAGGCAGTAGTTGTACTGGCGGAACGCCCAGGTGAACTTGAAGAACGCGTAAACGAACAGGATCACCAGCAGCAGAGCCTTCAGGTCCCAGAGCAGCGGCGAGGTCGAGACCGCGAGCGGCAGCTGGTTGAGCAGGGCGACCGCCTGGTCGGGCCGGCCGAGCGCGGCGAGCAGGCCGCCGATGATGACGAGCGTGGTCGAGGCGAAGAACTGCGCGCTGCGCATCAGGTTGCCGATGATCTGGGAATTGACGATCCGGTTGTCGCGCTCGAGCATGCGCCGCATCCAGACCCGCCGGTAGGCCGCCATGCTCCGCATCAGGCTCGGGCGCCGGCCGTGCGCACGGTCGGCGAGCAGCGTGTAGCTGATCCAGCAGGCGAAGAACCACGCGGGCGCGATCAGATCGGCCCAGGTGATCGTGCTCAGTTGCGGATCGGTCATGGCGCGCCCAGATGTGGCGAGGTGGCTTCAACGCCGCTGCGCCCGGCGCCGGCAAGATAGCCGCCGCTTGCCATCTCGTCAGCGCCCAGCCGAAGGATCCTCATGCTGTCCCGTGCCGATACCCCGCCAAGTCCCGAATCCCGCCCGCGCATCGGCGTGACGCTCGATGCCGAGCCGCCGGGCGGCTACAGCAAGCTGCCCTGGTATGCGCTCCGCGCCAACTATTTCCGGGCGATCGCGCGCGCGGGCGGGCTGCCGCTCGCCCTGCCCCACGAGGTCGAGCTGGCCGAGGCCTATCTCGATCTGCTCGACGGTCTGGTGGTGACCGGCGGCGCGTTCGACGTCGATCCAGCACTCTATGGCGATCCGGCGCGCCATCCGAGCGTCAAGACCAAGGACCAGCGGACCGCGTTCGAGCTCAGGATCACGCGGGCGGCCCTCGCACGCGATCTGCCGGTGCTCGGCATCTGCGGCGGCCAGCAGCTCTTGAACGTCGTGCTCGGGGGCGATCTGGTGCAGCACATCCCGGACGCGGTCGCGGGCGCGCTCGCCCACGAGCAGCCCAATCCGCGCACCGAGCCCGGCCATGAGGTCGAGGTCGAGCCCGGCAGCCGGCTGCACGCGATCGCCGGCACCACCCGGCTCGCGGTCAACAGCGCCCACCATCAGGCGGCCGGCCGGGTCGGCCCCGGCGTCCTGGCGAGCGCGCGCGCGCCCGATGGCGTGATCGAGGCGATCGAGGCGCCGGGGCGGCGCTTTTGCATCGGCGTCCAATGGCATCCGGAATACGCGATCTCGGTCGCCGACGACGCCTTGTTCGACGCCCTGATCGCCGCCTGCCGCCAGGCATGAGTGCTTCCGCCGAGGACGCCGGCGGCGCCGAGCGGGCCGCCCAGGGAGCGGGTGGCCCAGGAGCGGATGGCCCAGGAGCGGGTGGCGAAGCGGATCGCGCGCTCGGGGCTCTGCTCCAGGCGGGATGCGGAGCGCTTGATCGCGGCCGGGCGGGTCGCGGTCGATGGCGCCGTGCTGACCAGCCCGGCGGTGACCGTGACTGCGGCCAGCCTGGTCACGGTCGACGGCGAGCCGCTGCCCTCGGCCGAGGCCGCGCGCCTGTTCCGCTACCACAAGCCGGCGGGATTGCTGACCGCGGCGCGCGATCCCGAAGGCCGGCCGACGATCTACGACCGCCTGCCGCCGGGCCTGCCGCGCCTGATGCCGATCGGCCGCCTGGACCTCACCTCCGAAGGCCTCTTGCTGCTGACCAACGATGGCGGCGTCAAGCGCCAGCTCGAGCTGCCGGCGACCGGCTGGGTCCGGCGCTACCGGGTCCGGGTGCACGGCGCGATCGACCCGGCGAAGCTCGCGACCCTGGCCAGGGGGATCACCCTCGACGGCTTCGAGTACGGGCCGATCGAGGCCCGCCTCGACAAGGTCCAGGGCAGCAACGCCTGGCTCACGGTCGCGCTCCGCGAAGGCAAGAACCGCGAGATCCGGCGCGTGCTGGAGCATTTCGGCTGGCCGGTGAACCGCTTGATCCGGCTCAGCTTCGGCCCGTTCCAGCTCGGCCGTCTGCGCCCGGCCGAGGTCGAGGAGGTGACCGGCAAGGTCCTGCGCGAGCAGGTCGGCGCCCGGATCGCCGGCGCCCCGACGCGCCGCCGTCTCTCAACAGCTCGTTAACGGTCCCGGGTTAGAACTGGTCGGACCTGCGACCCTTCGAGGACCGGTGGGAAGGCATGGCGCGTTGGCTGCTCACCTTCGGTGTGTTGATCGTCCTCGGCAGCCTCTGCTGGCCCTGGCTGCACGCCTGGGGGCTGCCCGAGCTGCCCGGCGACCTGCTGGTCGATTTCGTGCCCGGCCTCCGCTTTCAGCTGCCGATCACCAGCTCGCTGCTGCTCAGCGGGCTGATCGCGCTCGCCTGGAGGCTGCTGTTGCGCTGAGCGCCGCCCGAAGAACCTTCGACCGTCGGCATCAAACCGCCGGATGCCGCGGCCGGTTTTTCGAACTGGACCGAGTGACAGTTGCGCCGATGGTGCTAGTCTGATCAACCACTCCGGAGGCGATCGGGTGGGGGTCGAATGGTGGATGCGACGGGTGAAGCCCAGAAGCCACTGCTCGGGGTAGCCATCGATTGCCCTCTCGAGCGGATCGAGCGGCGGCTGCGGTCGGGCTGCGGGGCCGGGCGATGAGCGTTAGCAAGATCCTGCCGCTAGACGACCTCGCCCGCCAACTGGAGGTGTCGAGACGAGCCGGCCTGAAGATTGTCCAATGCCATGGGTGCTTCGACCTGATGCACATCGGGCACATCCGGCATCTGCAGGCGGCGCGAGCGATGGGAGACCTACTGGTCGTGACGTTGACGGCCGACGCCCACGTCGCCAAGGGCGCCGGGCGACCTGCCTTTACCGAGGCCTTGCGGGCCGAGGCGCTCGCGGCGCTGGCCTGCGTCGATCGGGTGGCGATCAGCCATGAGCCCACCGCGGTCGAAGCGATTCGCATGCTCAGGCCCGATGTCTACGTCAAGGGCCAAGTCGCTGAGGAGCCCGCTCGGCGCAGCGCCAGGCTCCAGCAGGAACTGGCGGCGGTCCGCGAGGTCGGCGGTATCGCGCGCTTCACCCACGAGGCTGTATTCTCCTCGACTGAGTTGCTGAACTCGCACTTCCGCGTGCCCGGCGACCGGGTCCCGGCGTGAGGGGGCTTGCGGGCGGGCGCGGTCCCGACGATCCGGAGACGCGAGACTTCCTCGAGAGCTTCCGAGCACGGCACGGCACCGGCGTCGTGCGCGATGCGATGCGCGCGCTCCGGTCGCTGAAAGTCCTCGTCATCGGCGAGGCGATCATCGACGAGTACAGCTACTGCGTACCGTTGGGCAAGGCGCCCAAGGACCCGATCATCTCGGCCAGGCACGTCCGGCTCGAGCGTCAGGCGGGCGGGGCTCTCGCCTGCGCCAACCACGTCGCCGGGTTCTGTGGCGAGGTCGCTTTGGTGAGCTGCCTCGGCGCCAGCGATCCACAGGAGCAGTTCATCCGCGGCCGCCTCGAACCGGACGTCCGACCACGCTTCTTCGTGCGCGAGGGCGCCCCGACCATCACGAAGCGCCGGTACGTCTCGGAGTTTCCGCTCACCAAGCTGTTCGAGGTCGTCGTCATGGACGACACTCCCCTGCCTGCCGCCCTCGAGGATCAGATGCTCGCGCATCTCGACGCTGCGCTGCCCGAATACGATCTGGTCATCGCCACCGACTATGGCCATGGCTTCCTCGGCCCGCGCACGATCGATCTGCTCGCCGCACGCGCCCGCTACCTGGCGGTGAATACCCAGGCCAATCCCGCGAATCTCGGCTTCCACGTGATCACCAGATATCCGCGCGCCGACCATCTGTGCATCGACGAACGCGAGGCGCGGCTCGCCGTGCGCGACCGCTGGAGCGCGGTGGCGGAACTGGTCGGCGCGCTGCGGGCGCTCGTCAGGTGCTCCCTGGTGTCGGTCACCCGAGCGCAGCAAGGCGTGCTGGTGTCGAGCGCCGACGGGAGCGTGTGGGAGGTGCCCGCACTCACGCGCGACGCCGCCGACAGGATGGGCGCGGGGGACGCCTACTTGGCGGTCTCGTCCCCATGTGCCGCCGCCGGGCTACCCCTGGACGTGGCTGCATTCCTGGGCAGCGCGGCCGGTGCTTTGGCCGTGCGGATGGTCGGCAATCGCTTCTCGATCGAGCCCGCGGCGGTCGAGCGCTTGGTCGCCGAGCTGCTCGCCTGAGGACGCACGAGGGGTGCATGGCGACACTTCCGGATGGTCCAGCACCGCGCGTGAGCGTCGCGATCTCCACCTGGAACCGGGCCCATCTCGTGGGTCGGGCGATCCGGTGCGCTCTGGTCCAGACGTTCGAGGACTTCGAGCTGCTGGTGGTCGACGACGGCTCGACCGACGCCACGCCCGAGGTGCTTGCCGGGGTCGATGACCCTCGCCTGCGGTGGGTCCGGCACGAACGCAATCATGGCATCAGCCGCACGCGCAACACCGCCCTTGGACTGGCGCGGGGCGAGTGGCTGGCGTTCCTGGACGACGACAACGAGTGGGCACCGGATTACCTCGAGCGCCAGCTGGCTTTCGCGGCGTCGCGACCCGTGGCCGGCGTAGTCTACTGTCGGGCGCGCGAGCGCGACACGCAATCCGGCTCGGAGATCGAGCTCGGCCGGCTGAAGCAGGGCTGGGTATTCTGCGACCTCGTGAAGGGATGGCACCCGCTCGTGTCGAGCGCTCTCATTCGCAGGTCGATCCTGCTCGAGACCGGCGGCTTCGACGAGCGGCTGCGCGCCACGGAGGATCGCGACATGTGGCTGCGCCTGGCGCAGCGCACGGAGTTCGCGGGTGCGGGCGACGTACTCATGATCCGCCACGTACGCCATGGCGACCAGCTCTCCCGCAACCCCGACTTCCTGACTGAGGATGCCGCGATCCTCGCCCAGAAGTGGCGGGGCGCCATGACGTCGGGCTGCGGGCGGATCGCCTACTTGCGCTGGCAGCTGCGACGGGCGGTGTGGGCGGAGGTGCGTCGTGTGCAGCGTGCCGCGAAGCAAGGCGGCGGGGGCCACATGCCGCCGGGACGCCTGCTCCGGCTCCTCGTGGAGGAGGCGCCGCACATGGCGAAGGCGCTCCGCCTGGCGATGTTCGGCCAAAACCATCGACCGCAGCCCAGCACCCCCGACGTCCCCGCCAAAACTGCCCACGATGACGAATCCGGCCTCGAGGGCTGAGTGCCGGGGCGGCGGCGTGGTCGAGGAGCCGCGTGCCCGGCTTCAGCGCGGCAGCCGGGATCGGCTGTCCAGGTCCTTCCTGACCCTCGGCTGGGGCGGTCCGTTACCGTTCGAGGCCGGCCCAGTCGCGGGGGCCCTGCTCGTCGGCGATGCGGCGGAGGTATTGGCCGTACTCGGTCTTTTCCAGCGCTGCGGCGAGGCGCTGGAGCTGGACGGCGTCGATGTAGCCGAGCCGGTAGGCGATCTCCTCGGGGCAGGCGATCTGGAGGCCCTGGCGTTGTTGGATCGTGCGCACGAACTCGGCCGCCTGGAGCAGGCTGTCGTGGGTCCCGGCATCGAACCAGGCGTAGCCCCGGCCCATGCGCTCGACCCGGAGGCCACCCGCTTCCAGATAGCGCCGGTTGACGTCGGTGATCTCGAGCTCGCCGCGCGCGGACGGCCGGATCGAGGCCGCGATGTCGACCACCTGGTTGTCGTAGAAATAGAGGCCGGTGACCGCGTAGTTGGACTTGGGCCGGGCCGGCTTCTCCTCGAGCGAGATCGCATGGCCCTCGGCGTCGAACTCGACCACGCCGTAGCGCTCCGGGTCGCGGACCTGATAGCCGAAGACCGTGGCGCCGAGCGCCTGGCCGGCGGCGCGCTTCAGGTCCTCGCGGATGTAGTGGCCGAAGAAGATGTTGTCGCCGAGCACCAGCGCGCAGTGGTCGTCAGCGATGAAGTCGCGGCCGATCAGGAACGCCTGGGCCAGGCCCTCGGGCTTGGGCTGGACGGCGTAGCCGATGCGCAGGCCCCACTGCTCGCCGGCGTTCAAGAGGCGCTTGAAGGCCGCCTGGTCCTCGGGCGTGGTGATGACCAGGATGTCCCGGATCCCGGCCAGCATCAGCGTGGTCAGGGGGAAATAGATCAGCGGCTTGTCGTAGATCGGCAGCAGCTGCTTGCACACCGCCCGGGTCACCGGGTGCAGCCGCGTGCCCGACCCGCCGGCCAGAATGATGCCTTTCCACATGACCCCAGAGGCTCCCGCGTCAGGTCGAAGATCTAGAAGTTGATGTTGACGATGCCACCGTGCAGCTCGACCTCCTTGATGATCTGATGCCATTTCGTCAGCATCTTGTACCACTCGAGCGTGATCGTCTCGGTGGTCTTGTCGACGGCGCCGGCTTCGAGCTTCTCGTAGATCTCGAGGGCGCCGTCGCGCGCGGTATGCTTCGCCTTCCAGCCGAGCGCCTCGACCTTGTCGAAGCTGACCTGGTAGGAGCGGTGGTCGACATCGCCGTACCAGTCGATCTTGACCGGCTTGGGCAGGACCTCGCAGACGGTCTCGGCGAGCGGCCCGAGCTGGTAGTTGTTGGCGGCCGAGCCGATGTTGAACAGCTGGCCGTTGACCTTGGCGCGCGGCGCCTTGAGCATGAAGATCTGGGCGCTCGCGGTGTCGCGCACGTGGACCATCGGCCGCCACTGGCTGCCATCGCGCATCAGCGGCAGGACGCCGGTCTTCCAGGCGCCATAGGTCATGCCGTTGATCGCCAGATCGAAGCGCATGCGCGGGCTGTAGCCATAGACCGTGGCCTGGCGCAGGACGACGACGCAGAACTGGTCGTCGGCCAGCGGCAGCACGCCCTGCTCGGCCATCTCGTTGGCCTTGGCGTAGGTGGTGAGCGGGTTGGTCGGATGGCTCTCGGAGCAGATCACGCCCGGCTCCTGGAAGCCGTAGAGGCTGCAGGACGACGGCAGGACATAGCGCTTGACGCCTGCCGCCTTGGCGAGGGTGGCGCAATGCACCCGGGATTCGTGGTTGATCTGGTAGGTCGCATCCTGGAACAGCTCGCCGCTCGGGTCGTTGGAGATCGCGACCAGGTCGATGACGTGGTCGACGCCCTCGAAATAGGCGGGCTCGAGCCGCCGGCTGTCGGCCTTGATCAGCTCCAGCTGCTCGTGCTCGGGCAGCACTTTGCGGCCGAAGAAGAAGCGGTCGAGCGCCCGCACCTTGTAGCCCTGGGCGAGCAGCATCGGCACGAGCGAGGTGCCGATGTAGCCGCCGGCGCCGGTCACGAGAACGCGCTCCATGGGAACGTCCTTCCTTGCTGAGCGATCAGGGATAGGTGAACACCGCCGGCAGGTCGCGGAACCACGGCAGGTTCCGGTCCTTGTCCGACAGCACCAGCTGGCTGGCCGGGATCGGCCAGGCGATCGCGAGATCGGGGTCGTCGAAGCGCACGCCGAGGTCGCGGTTGGGGGCGTAGTAGGCGTCGACCTTGTAGGTGATCTCGGTATCCGGCGCCATCGTGAGCGTGGCGTGGGCGAACCCCTTGGGACAGAGGATCTGATTGCCGACCGCGGCCGACAGCTCGACCATCACGTGCTCGCCGAAGGTCGGCGAGCCGAGCCGGCAGTCGACCGCGACGTCGACCACAGCCCCTCGCAGCACGCGCAAAAGCTTGGTCTGGGTCGCCGGCGGGCGCTGGAAGTGGAGCCCGCGCAGCGTACCGCTCTGGGCCGAATAGGAGTGGTTGTCCTGGACGAACTCGACGTCGATCCCGGCCTCCGCGAGGGCCTGCCGGTTGTACACCTCGGAGAAGAAGCCGCGGTGATCGCCGTAACGCGCCGGCACGATCACCTTCACGTCCGGGATGGCGGTCGCCTTGATCTCCATCGGGCCTCACTGGCTTGGGGCAAAGGGTGCGCGGCGGACAGGGGGGTGCCTGGCGCCGGGTCGTGACCGGCGCGGCCAGCTCAGCGGGCGACCGCGCGCTCGGGCTCGAGGACCCGCCGCTCGATCGCCTGCCAGGCGGCGAGCGCCTCGGTCTCGGGCAGCTCGACGTCGGCCATGGTCAGCAGCTGGCCCGGCTCGACCCGCCGCTGGACGTGCATCCGGCTGGCGAGGCAGATCGGCACGTGACCCGGCCGGTCGGCGATGTTGACGCAGGTGCCGCGCAATTCGAAGCTGCCGCAGCCGCGCTCGATCACCTCGCCCGGCTTGAGCGCGCGCTTGGCGATGCTGGCGACGCTGACCCGCGGCAGAACGCCGTTGTTGAGCAGCGGCCGGCGCTGGCGCACGACCCGCTCGAGGGTCTTGAACACCTCGAGGTGGACCAGGCAGTAGTCCTTGATCAGGACGTAGTAGGGGCCGTCGCCGAGCTTGAAGTTGCGCAAGGGCGTCGCCTGGCGCTCATCGTGGCGGGCGACGATGAACACGCCGTGCTGCAGGCCGCGGTCCAGGATGTACTCGCTGATCGGGTGGCCGAGCCGGTCGGCGGCGGCGCCGAGCTCGGCCGCCGCGACCTTGAGGTCACCGGTCTCGAGGCCGATCAGGTCCTCCTTGGCGATCCCGGCGCCCTGGCCATTGGCGACCAGGCATTGCTCGATCTGGACCTTGGTGCCATCGGTGAACGAGGTCACCATCTCGATCGAGTAGTCCTGGCGCTCGGCCCAGTAGCGCATGTCCTCAGGGCTCGGGTTGCGGTTCAAGAACGCCTTCATGTTGCCGTAGACCAGCGGCGCGAAGCCGGTCGCGACGGCATCTTCGGCCAGCGCCGCGAGACAGCCCGGCTGGTCGCCCTCGGCCTCGCTCAGGAGGCCGCGCTCGACGAAGTGCGAGCCGATCGTGGCGTGGAACTCGGCGTTCAGGGTCACCACCGGCCGGCCTGCTTCCAGCACGCGCGGGATGGTGCGGGCGGCATAGAAGGCGTCGCCGGTGCATTCGAAGACCACGTCGCTGGCCGCGATCAGGGCGTCGAGCGATTCGGTCAGCGCGTCCTCGCGCGGGAAGTCCGGGCAGCGGTCGAGCGGCCGGCGGGTCAGCACCTTGGCCAGCCGGTAGCCCGGCCGGCGTTCCAGCTCGTAGGTGAAGTGGCGGGCAACGAAACCAGTGCCGATCACCCCGACGTTGATCTTCGCCGGGCTCTGGGCCTGGATCTGGGCCTGCTTGCTCATTGGATCTGGCTCTCGGAGCTGTCGGGCCGCTGCAAGGGAGTTGTCCGGTCTCGCGCGCGGCGCCAACGCCTCGCGGCATCGCCTTTATGCCACTCATCCCTTGCCGGATCGTAAACCAGACGGCGAAGAAGCAACAGTCCCAAGGGCGCGCACCAGGCTCCGAGAGCCCGGTCGTCGACTTGCCGACGCGTTCGGCGCGACCGGTCGGCCGGCGCCTGGCCTAGTTCGACGCGTTCAACTGCTTCAGGAGCCCGGCGAGCGTGGTCTTGGCCTTCCCCGGATAGCGGGCGCTCTCGACCGCCTTGAGATTGACCGAGGGATCCCCGACCGCGATCAGACCCATCATGCCGAGGCCGAAATGCGGCGTGCATTTGTACGCGTAGAGGCCGGGCACGGTCAGGGTCACCGAGACGTCCTGGCTGAGCTTGCCGCTCCAGGTCTCGCCGCCTTCGGGGACCACGAGCGAAGTGCTGTTGTGGCCCTTGTCGGTGGCCACGAAATGGATCGTGTCGCCGGGCTCGGCGTGGACGATCGGCGGCTGGAACCAGTTGACCTGGCCCTCGGGACCCTTGGACAGCATCTGAACCTCGTGCTCGGCTGCCCCGGCCGCCGGCGCGATCGCCAGCGCCGCCAGCACCGAAGCCATCAAGAGGCGCCTCATACCCGTCTCCCTGCTTGATCTTGTTTTGGCACGGCCGCAGTCATACCCTCCGGCACCGCGCCCTCAACCAGCGACCGGTTGTCGCAACGCGGCGAGCGGGCCGGCAAGCAGGTCGAGCAGCAGCGTATCCCGGCCGCGCCCGGCCATCAGCGACAGTCCGAGCGGTCCCTCGGGCAGCCGGCCGAGCGGCAGGCTGAGCTGCGGCAGGCCGCCGAGCGAGGCGATGCAGGTGATCCCGATGGTCCGGGCCCGCACCCGCTCGTGCTCGGCCATGGGCGCGTCGATCCTGGGCGCCGGTCCGGCCGCGCTCGGCAGGAGCAGGATCACGTCATCCTCGAGCAGCTGGTCGAGGCGCTCGCGGATCCGGGCACGCGCCGCCTGGGCACCGGCGACCTCGGCCGCGGTCACGGTCGCGGCGAGTCGCAGGCGCTCCGCCAGATAGGGCCCGATCCGGGGCTTCGCCTGCTCGAGCCAGGGCCCGTGCTCGGCCCAGGCCTCGGCCGCCTGCAGGGTGCGGAACACCGCGTACCAGGCATCCAGCCCGTCGGCGCTCACGGTCACCGGCCGGGCCTCGCCGAGCCGGGCCTCGACCGCCCGGATCGCCGGGCCGAGCGCGTTCGCGACGTCGCTGCCCGCGCGCTCGAAAGCATCCTCTGCGACCAGCAGGCGCCCTGGCCGGCGCGCGCTTTCGCCATCGTCCAGGAGAACCCGGCCGGCGGTCACGAACGGCGCCGGGTCGCGCGCGAACCAGCCGACCGTGTCGAAGCTGGGTGCCAGCGGCATGACGCCCGCGAGGCTGATCCGGCCGTGGCTCGGGCGCATGCCATAGATGCCGTTGTAGCTCGCCGGCACCCGCACCGAGCCGCCGGTGTCGCTGCCCAGCGCCAGATCGACCAGGCCGCCGCCGACCGCGGCCGCCGAGCCGCTCGACGAGCCGCCGGGGACCCGGCCGGGGGCCGCGACGTTCCTGGGCGTGCCGTAGTGCGGGTTGGTGCCGACGATGCTGAACGCCAGCTCCTCGGTGATGGTCTTGCCGACCAGCCGGGCGCCGGCATCGAGCAGCGCCTGGACGGCGGGCGCGTGGCGGGTCGCCGCCGGATGGGTGGCCAGCCAGTCGGGATTGCCCCGGCCGGTGACCGTGCCGGCAACGTCGAAGATGTCCTTGACCGCGAAGGTCGCGCCCGCGAGCGGGCCGCGGGCGGCGCCCTCGATCTCGATCTGGCCATGGGGCACGAACGCACCGAGGGGATCGTCCATGGGCTTGGGGTCGCTTTCTCGTCGCCGATCCGGCGCACGGTCCGGGGCAGCTTCGTGCGTATGCGGTTACGCAAAAGGGCGCGCCGCGGGCAAGGTTAGCAAAGTGTATACTTGCCCTCGACGCCAGAGCAATGTACCACAGCACGGAAGCTTGTTGACTTGGTGCGACCGAACGATGACATGGTCTGCGCAGGTCGGCCGCAAAGGTGGATCGGGCTGGTGCCAAGACAGAGGCTCATGAGACCTCGCGGGTGGGTTCGACAACGTGAGAAAGGGGATCATTCCATGCTTCGCTTAGCCATCACCTGCTCGGCGGCCGTGGCCGTGCTGGCCTTGTCGGTCGGGGCCTCGCAGCCGAGTCTGGCGCAAGAGGAAATGTTCGGCGTGTTCGGCTCGGGGCCGGACCGCATCTGCAGCGTCCTGGTCGATTCGGCCGACAATACGGTCTTCGAGAAGGGCAACCCGGAGGACCCGGTCAACACCGTCCACACCTACGACTGCCCCGAGGCGATGGCGCAGCCGATCGCGCAGATCGAACCGGCGGCGCCTCCGCCGCTGCCCGCAAGCGGCGTGGTCTACTTCGACTTCGACAAGGCCAATCTCAATCCGAGTGCAGAGTCGACCCTCAACAGCATCATCACCGACATCAAGGGTCGCGAGCTGGGCGGCATCACGGTTGCCGGCCATACCGACACCGCCGGCCCGCCCGACTACAACATGCAGCTGTCGCAGCGGCGCGCCAATACCGTCGCGGCCGAGCTGGTCAAGTCGGGTATCCCGGCGCACATCGTGACCACCGAAGCCTTCGGCGAGACCAATCTGGCGGTCCAGACCCCGGACAACACGCCGGATCAGGCCAACCGCCGCACGACGATCGACTTCAAGCGGTAGAGCCGGCGCGGCTCTGCCTCGCGGTTCGCCCTCGAGCGGCCTGCCGGATCGAACCCGGGCAGGTCACCGCGGCGAACGGTTGTTGACGGAACGAGACGGACGGTGCGTGCACCGTCCGTCTTGTTGTGCATGGCGTCCATTCCGGGGGCGTGCTGGCGGTGGTATCAGCCGTCGAGCAGGCGGCGGGCGATGATCTGGGCCTGGATCTCGGCCGCGCCCTCGAAGATGTTAAGGATGCGCGCGTCGCAGAAGATCCGGCTGATCGGATATTCGAGCGCGTAGCCGTTGCCGCCGTGGATCTGGAGGGCGTTGTCGGCGGCGCTCCAGGCGACCTGGGCGGCGAGCAGCTTGGCCATGCCGGCCTCGAGATCGCAGCGGTGCCCGGCATCCTTCTCGCGCGCGGCGAACAGGGTCAGCTGGCGCGCGACCATGATCTCGACCGCCATCCACACGAGCTTGTCGGCGACCCGCGGGAAGCCGTAGATCGGCTGGCCGAACTGGACCCGCTCGCGAGCGTAGGCGAGGCCCTGATCGAGCGCGCTCTGGGCGACCCCGACCGCGCGCGCCGCGGTCTGGATCCGCGCGGACTCGAAGGTCGCCATCAGCTGCTTGAAGCCCTGGCCCGGGACGCCGCCGAGCAGGCCGTCCGCCGGCACCGCGAAGCCGTCGAAGGCGAGCGTGTATTCCTTCATGCCGCGATAGCCGAGCACCGGGATCTCCTCGCCGGCGAGGCCCGCGACCCCGAACGGCTCGGCTTCGGTGCCGCGCGGCTTCTCGGCGAGCAGGATCGAGAGGCCGCGGTAGCCGGGCTGGCCGGGATCGGTCCGGCACAGGATGGTCATCAGGTCGGCGCGCGCGGCGTGGGTGATCCAGGTCTTGGCGCCATGGACCCGGTACCGCTCGCCGTCGAGGGCCGCGCGGGTCTGGAGCGAGGCGAGGTCGGAGCCGGTGTTGGGTTCGGTGAAGACCGCGGTCGGCAGGATCTCGCCCGACGCGATCTTCGGCAGATAGCGGGCCTTTTGGGCCGCGGTGCCGGCCTGGCCGATCAGCTCGGCCGCGATCTCCGAGCGGGTGCCGAGCGAACCGACCCCGATGTAGCCGCGCGACAGCTCCTCGGTGACCACGCACATCGCGGCCTTGCCGAGGCCGAGCCCGCCGTGCTGTTCCGGGATCGTCAGGGCGAACACGCCGAGCCCGGCGACCGCGTCGACCACCGGCTGCGGGATCAGCTCGTCGCGTGCGTGCCAGCCTTGCGCGTGCGGCCGCACCTGCTCCTCGGCGAAGCGCCGGAACTGCTCGCGGATCAGCTCGAGCGTGTCGTCGCCGAGACCCCGGTCGCCGAACCGGCCCTCCGCGATCACCGCGGCCAGCCGGGCCCGCCTCGCCGCAGTGTTGCCATCCCGGATCAGCTCGGCGACCGCGCCCTGGCCGAAACGTCCGCTCGCCGCCGGGTCGACGCCGAGCGCCGCGAGTCGGACGGTCTCGCCCTGGCTCATCGGGATGCCGCCCAGAATCCTTGCCAGATACTCGCCTGACGCCACCGCCAGCAGGTCCAGCTCGAGCTCGCCCAGCGAGCCCGCGCCATCGAGCCGCCGCGCCCAGCCATCCAGCTGGCGGACCGCCTCGACGCTGGTCGCGAGCCAGGCAAGGCCGTGGACCGCGTGCTGCTCGCGCGCCAGCAGCTCCGGGTCGAGGGCGCCATCGCGGCTGACCAGCTCGCGGACCGCGCCGGTCGCGTGGTCCAGCAGCGCGCCCGCCGCGCGCACCGCCTGGGCGGTCAGCCGCAGCAGCGGCTCCGCGCGCCGACCCTGCCCGGCCTCCGCCATCGCGTCGCTCCTCGAAACAATCGTGAAAAGTGCCAAAAAGCTCAGGCCTCGATCGTGTCCTCGAGGGTGCGCAGGCCCGGCCGCCTGGCCTGGACCAGCACCGCCATGTTGCCGGGCTTGTGCTGGTTCCGGCGCATCTTGTCATGGGCGCGCGGGATGTCGTGCCAGGCGAACACCTCCGACATGCAGGGGTCGACCTTGCGCGTGATGACCATCTGATTGGCAGCGCTCGCCTGCTTCAGGTTGGCGAAATGGCTGCCCTGCATGCGCTTTTGGCGCATCCACAGGAAGCGCGCATCGAGGGTCAGGTTGTAGCCCGAGGTGCCGGCGCAGATCACGACCATGCCGCCGCGCTTGACGACGAAGGCCGAGACCGGGAAGGTCGCCTCGCCCGGGTGCTCGAACACGGTGTCGACATCGTTGCCCTTGCCGGTGATCGCCCAGATCGCCTTGCCGAATTCCCGGACCTTCTTCATGTAGAGGGCGTAGCCCTCGGCATCGTCGATGTCCGGCAGCTGGCCCCAGCAGTCGAACTGGCTGCGGTTGATCGCACCCCTGGCGCCGAGCGAGAGCACGAACTCGCGCTTGTCCTCGTCCGAGATCACGGCGATCGCGTTGGCGCCCGAGGCGGCGATCACCTGGACCGCCATCGAGCCGAGGCCACCGGCCCCGCCCCAGACCAACACGTTATCGCCTGGCTTCAGGCTGTGGGGCGGGTGCCCGAACAGCATGCGGTAGGCGGTCGCAAGTGTTAACACATAGCAGCCGCTCTCCTCCCAGGTCAGATGGCGCGGCCGCGGCATCAACTGGCGCGACTGGACCCGGCAGAACTGCGCGAACGAGCCGTCCGGGGTCTCGTAGCCCCAGATCCGCTGGGACGGAGAATTCATCGGGTCGCCGCCGTTGCACTCCTCGTCGTCGCCGTCGTCCTGGTTGCAGTGCACGACCACCTGGTCGCCGACCTGCCAGCGCCTGACCCTGGATCCTGTCGCCCAGACGATGCCGGCGGCATCCGAGCCCGCGACATGGTACTCGGCCTTGTGGACGTCGAACACCGATACCGGCTTGCCGAGCGCTGCCCAGATGCCGTTGTAGTTGACGCCCGCGGCCATCACCATGACCAGGACCTCGTCGCTGTCGAGCGAGGGCGTCGGCACCACCTCCTGCTGCATCGCTGTGCCCGGCTCGCCGTGGCGCTCGCGCCGGATCGCCCAGGCATACATGTTCTTGGGCACGTGGCCCAAAGGCGGGATCGTGCCGACCTCGTACAGGTCCTTGCCGGGCGCGCTCACCGGCGCCGGCGCGGCGGCCTCGCCGCTCAACGGAATGACCTTGGCGGTGTCGTTCATCAACGCGCCTCTTCGGTTGACACTGGTCGGGTTGACGCCGGCCGGCTCGACCCTCGCCGGGATCACGTGGACGTTGGCAGCGGCCAGACCGGCGCCCGAACCGTTCGCCGGCGCCGGCCCGGCTCCGAGGTCCGCGGCGGCGAAAAAGTCCGCGGGCGAGAGACTGACACCCTCGCGTTGGGCAATCCTTAACAGCTGCTCCTGTCTCCTGCTCGGGATCGCGCCCCGGCGCACCCAGCCGCTGACCGCGGTCTGCCAGATGCCCAGCAGTTCCGCGACCCGCTGCTGCGAGCCGAAGCGGCTGATGATCTGCTCGACCGTATCCCTGCTCATCACCCCATCCCCCACTGATCCACACACGTTAGGTGATGAGGTGTTGACTGTCAACACTGAATAGCGTTAGATGTTAACGACACCGGATCGGTTACGTTCCAGCTGGGGACCCGCCATGGCTTCGAGTGAGACGCAGCGCGACCGGCCGTGGCTGTTTCGGACCTACGCCGGCCACAGCTCGGCCGCCGAGAGCAACGCGCTCTATCGCGCCAATCTCGCGCGCGGTCAGACCGGGCTCTCGGTCGCGTTCGATCTGCCGACCCAGACCGGCTACGACAGCGACCATCCGCTCGCGGCCGGCGAGGTCGGCCGGGTCGGCGTGCCGGTGTGCGCGCTGCCCGACATGCTCACCTTGTTCGAGAAAATCCCGCTCGAGCAGATGAACACCTCGATGACGATCAACGCGACCGCGCCCTGGCTGCTCGCGCTCTACATCGTGGCCGCCGAGCGTCAGGGTGCCGTGCGGAAAAAACTCGCCGGCACGGTCCAGAACGACCTGATCAAGGAGTACCTCTCGCGCGGCACCTTCATCTTCCCGCCGCGGCCCTCGCTCAAGCTGACCGCCGACGTGATCGCGTTCACCTACCGCGAGATGCCGGCCTGGAACCCGGTCAACGTCTGCTCCTACCACCTGCAGGAGGCGGGTGCCACGCCGGTCCAGGAGCTGGCCTACGCGCTCGCCGCCGCGACCCTGATCCTGGATACCGTCGTGGCCGGCGGCCAGGTGCCGGCCGCCGACCTGCCGCAGGTGGTCGGGCGGATCAGCTTCTTCGTCAACGCCGGGCTGCGCTTCGTCACCGAGCTTGCCAAACTTCGCGCCTTCGGCGAGCTCTGGGACGAGATCGCGCGGACCCGCTACGGGGTCGAGGATCCGGCGCTGCGCCGCTTCCGCTACGGCGTCCAGGTCAATTCTCTCGGTCTGACGGAGCAGCAGCCTGAGAACAACGTCTATCGCATCCTGCTGGAAACCCTGGCCGTCGTGCTCTCCAAGTCGGCCCGCGCGCGGGCCGTTCAGCTACCGGCCTGGAACGAGGCGCTGGGCCTGCCGCGGCCCTGGGACCAGCAGTGGAGCCTGCGCATGCAGCAGATTTTGGCGTACGAGACCGATCTGCTGGAGTACGAGGACCTGTTCGACGGCTCGCCCGTGATCGCGGCCAAGGTCGCTGAGCTGAAGGTCGAAGCGCGCGCCGAGCTCGCACGGATCGACGAGCTCGGCGGCGCGCTGGCCGCGGTCGACTCCGGCTACCTCAAGCAGCGCCTGGTCGAGAGCAACCGCGCCAGGCTCGCCGCGATCGCTGCCGGCGAGCAGAAGGTGGTCGGCGTCAACTGCTTCACCGAGAGCGCGCCCTCGCCGCTCGCGGCCGGCGCCGATTTTCTCGCGGTTGATGCCAGTGCGGAAGCGGACCAGATCGGACGCCTGCAGGCCCATCGCGCGGCCCGCGATCCGCAGGCCGTGGCCGCTGCCCTCGACGAGCTGCGCGCGGCCGCCGGCGAAGGCCGGAACGTCATGGAGCCCTCGATCGGCTGCGCCCGCGCCGGCGTCACGACCGGCGAATGGGCCGCGATCTTGCGCGGGCTCTTCGGCGAATACCGGGCACCGACCGGGGTCGGCGCCAGTGCCAGCGCCACCAGCGCCGGGGAATGGACGGCGCTCCAGACGCGGGTCGGGGCGCTTTCGGAAAAGCTCGGCCGCCGGCCCAAGATGCTGGTGGGAAAGCCGGGGCTGGACGGCCATTCCAACGGCGCCGAGCAGATCGCGGTCGCGGCGCGCGACTGCGGCTTCGAGGTGGTCTACGACGGCATCCGCCTGACGCCGGCCCGGATCGCGGCCGCGGCGCTCGAGGAAGGCGTCCACGTGGTCGGGCTCTCGATCCTCTCGGGCTCGCACCGGGCGCAGGTCGCCGAGGTTCTGGCAAGGCTCCGCGCCGAGGGCCTTTCCGAGATTCCGGTCGTGGTCGGCGGCATCATCCCACCCGCGGACGCCGCGGACCTTTTGGCGGACGGCGTCGCCCGCGTCTTCACGCCCAAGGATTTCCAGCTGTCCAAGGTGATGGCCGAGATCGTGAGCCTACTCGAAGAAACCCAGCCCGCCGTGCTCGAGCTGGCTTGATCTCAGCGTGCCGCGGGCCGGCTTCAGACGAACACCTTGTATTCCGCCTGCTCGCCGTTCTTGCGGCGGATCACGAGGTCGTTGCCCTCCTCCGCCTCCTTGACCAGGGCCTCATACAGCCGGAGCGCCTTCTTGAGCACCTCCGCATAGGAGGCCGCCTCGGTCTTGTCGCGCAGCTCCCGCAGCCGGGTCATCGAGGTCTCCGGCAGTTCGAGCTGTACGCGCGTGGTGGTCCGTTCGGCCATGCGATCATCCTTCGCGTCTCCTCCTCATCAAAATTATGCTGTCGAGAGATTTTTTTGAGGTTGGCTGATGGTCGAGGATACAGCGCTGAACGGGCCTTGCCGGTAGCGCCTCCGTTTGGGAAGTTCTGCAAGGGTCACGTAGCTCAGGAACACGTCCGAGCGCGGTTGGCAGACGAGAGGAACTCGACGATGCCGATCCGGACAGCGGTGGTCGGCTGCGGCCACTTCGGCCGCTACCACGCCGAGAAATACGCCGCATTGCCCGGGGCTGAGCTGGTCGCGGTGGTCGATTGCGAGCTCGAGCGAGCGCGGGAGCTCGGGTCGCGGCTCGGGGCCATGGCGCTCAGCGATGTGGGCGAACTCGCGAGCCGGGTCGATGCGGCGAGTGTTGTGGTACCGACCCGGGCGCATTTCGCGGTCGCGCGCCGGCTGCTCGATATCGGGCTGCATGTGCTTGTCGAAAAACCGATCGCGGCGACGCTCGAGGAGGCGGATGCGCTGATCGCGCTCGCGGATGCGCGGGGTCTGGTGTTGCAGATCGGGCACCTCGAGCGCTTCAACGCCGCGGTGCTGGCGCTTGCGGACGTGTTGGGAAAGCCGCTGTTCATCGAGTTCGCACCGGCTGGCGCCGTTCAAGCCGCGCGGCACCGATGTCGATGTCGTGCTCGATCTGATGATCCACGACATCGACCTGATCCAGCAGCTGGTCGGGCGGCCGCTCGAGCGGGTCGATGCGGTCGGGGTGCCGGTGCTTTCGGGCGAGGACGACATCGCGAATGCCAGGCTGCACTTCGAGGGCGGCTGCGTGGTCAACGTCACCGCGAGCCGGGTCAGCCTCAAGAGCGAGCGCAGGATGCGGCTGTTCCAGAGGGATGCCTACGTCTCGATCGATTTTCAGGCGGGCGAGGCGACGATCGCGCGCAAGGGATCTGGGGAGATGTTTCCGGGGGTGCCGGACGTGCGGCTCGAGCGGCGGCGGTTCGAGGCGAACGATCCGCTGAGGCTCGAGATCGAGGCGTTCCTCGCGGCGGTGCGCGGCGAGCGGGCGGTCGCTGTGTCGGGCGCGGACGGACGCCTCGCCCTCGACAGCGCGCTCCGGATCACAGGCGCTCTGCAGCGGCCACTTTGAGCGAGCCGCCGCAGGGCTTGGCGAGGCCCGACGGCAGGGGCTGGTCCGCGATCCAGGCCAGGATGTCGTCCCAGACCAGCTGGCGGTCGAGGTCGCGCAGCAGGAGGTGCCAGCCGTCGGGGTAGACGACCTCGGTGCAGGGGTCGGCGGTCAGGCGCTCGAGCATGGCGGCGTGCGCCTTGGGCGGCACCACCTCGTCGCGAGCCCCGCCCAGGACCAGGAGCGGTCCCGGCAGATCGGGCGCCGCCGCGTAGGCCAGATCCATCAGCCGGACCAGGCCGGCGATCGCATCGACCCGGGTCGCCTTGATGAACAGCGGGTCGGCCGAGAGCGCCCGCAGCACGTCCAGGTTGTCCGAGGCCATCACGCCCAGGCTCTCGCCGGTGAGCTTGAGCCCCGGTGCCACGTGGTCCGCGAGCCAGAGCACCGCGCGGTAGAACGGATTGAGCTGGTCGCCGCCCCAGACCGCGGGTGCTGTCATGATCATGCCGGCGGCGTCGATCGGGACATCGGCGGCCGCGGCGGCGATCAGGACGGCGGCACCCATGCTCTCGCCGAGCAGATAGACCGGCCGGTCCGGGTAGCGGGCGGCGATCCGCGCCCGTTCGTGAGCGAGATCGGCAACCAGGGTCCCGATCCCCGGCCAGCGGCCGGCATTGGGATTGGCGCCGAAGCCGCTCTGATCATAGGCGTAGACCGCGATGCCGCGGCTGGCCGCGTATTCGCCGAAGTCGGTGAAGGCGTTGCCGTAGTCGTTGAAGCCGTGGATCGCCAGGATCACCGCCCGCGGCGGCGCCTCGGGCAGCCACTGCCGGCGCGGCAGGCTCGCGGGCTCGACCCCGCCGGGATCGGTCGTCGTGGCGCACGCCAGCATGCCGAAGCCGACCATCAGGAGCAGGGCCGACCGGATCGCGGTGCCGGTCATCCGACCGGGGTGGCCGGGGCCGGCTCGGGCAGGCCGAGCAGGCGCCAGAGCTCGCCGGGCTGGCGCCCCGACTGCCGGAGCGTGCGCAAGGTGACCGCGCGATTGCGCTTGGCGAGACGCAGCCCGGTCGAGTTGGCGATCAGATTGTGGTGGTAGTAGCGCGGCGTCGGCAGGTCGAGGATGGCCTGCAGCAGGCGATGGATGTGGGTGGCAGCGAACAGATCCTCGCCCCGGGTCACGAGGGTCACGCCCTGCAGGGCGTCGTCGACGGTGACCGCGAGATGATAGCTGCTGGGCACGTCCTTGCGCGCCAGCACGACGTCGCCGAGGGTATCCGGCCGGGCCTCGATCAGGCCGGCGCGCAGGTCGTCCCAGGTGAGCGGCCCGGTCAGGGCGAGGGCGCGCCCGACGTCGAGGCGGAGCGCGAACGGCTCGCCGGCGGCAATCCGGTGGCGCCGCTCGACCGCGCTCAGGCTGCGACAGATGCCGGGGTAGACCGCCTCCCCGGCGACGCCATGCGGCGCCTGCCCGGCATGGGCGATCTCGGCCCGGATCCGGCGCCGGGTGCAAAAGCAGGGATAGAGCACGCCGCGGCGGTCGAGCTGATCGAGCGCCCGGTCGTAGAGCGCCATCCGTTCGGACTGGCGCACCGGCTGACCGTCCCAGTCGAGGCCGAGCCAGCCCAGGTCCTCGATGATGCCCTGCTCGAACTCGGGCCGGCAGCGGGCCCGGTCGATGTCCTCGATCCGGAGCAGGAAGCGGCCGCCGGCGGCGCGCGCCGACTCCCAGGCCACCAGCGCGGCGTAGCCGTGGCCGAGATGGAGATAGCCGGACGGCGTCGGCGCGAAACGCGTCACCGTCGGCTGGTCCCCCGGTCGGGGCAGCGGCAGGAAGTCGGCGCCTTTGAGCATGCGGTGGTGGAGCGTCGGTGCGGACCGGGGTTTACGGGCGATCGGGCCGGGCGAACATGATCGCGCGCGCGCCGCTTGGCAAGCCATGTATGGTCGCGCATCGATGTCGCGAGGACTGACGATGGCTCTCCTGTCCGGACCCCGCCTGCCCCCCCGCCGGCCCGGCCCGCCGCGCCAGCTGGTGGTCCTGCTGCACGGCGTCGGCGCCGACGGCAACGATCTGATCGGCCTGGCACCCGCCCTCGCCCGCCACCTGCCGCACGCCGCCTTCGTCGCCCCCGATGGCCCCGAGCCCTGCGACATGGCGCCCTTCGGCCGCCAGTGGTTCTCGCTCCGGGATCGCCGTCCGGCGGCGCTGCTGGCGGGCGTTCAGGCGAGCCTGCCGGTGCTGGACGCGTTCCTCGATGGGGAGCTCGAGGACGCCGGGCTCGGCCCGCGCCAGCTCGCCCTGGTCGGCTTCTCCCAGGGCACGATGCTGGCGCTCTACGCAGCCCTCCGCCGTGCGCCGGCGATCGCCGCCGTGCTCGGCTATTCCGGTGCTTTGCTCGGCGCCGAGCGTCTGGGGACCGACGTGGTCAGCCGGCCGCCGGTGTTCCTGGTCCATGGCGACGCCGACGAGATCGTGCCGGTGCAGGCGCTCCACGCCGCGGTCGAGGGCCTGCAGGCAGCCGCGGTGCCGGTCCGGTGGGCGGTGCGACGCGGCTTGGGGCACGGCATCGATCCGGAGAGCATCGAGCACGGCGCCGCCTTCCTCGCCGCGGCCTTCGGTGATGCCGAGGAAGGCGCCTAGAGGTTCTCGATCACCAGGTCGGGGAGCCCGTCGGCCGGGTCGAAGCCGAACACGCGGCCGTAGAAGGTGAGCTCGGCGAGCAGCACGAGCTGGATGGTCGCGGCCTTGCGAAAGCCGTGCTGCTCGCCCTCGAAGGTCAGATAAGCGACCGGCAGGCCTTTGCGGCGGAGCGCCTCGACCATCATCTCCGCCTGGTTCGGCGGCACGACCGCGTCCTCCAGGCCCTGGAAGAAGATGATCGGGCAGGACAGGCGCTCGACGTGGTGGATCGGCGAGCGTGCCCGGTAGAGCTCGATCGCCTTCGGATAGGGCCCGATCAGACGGTCGAGGTAGCGGCTCTCGAACTTGTGGGTGTCCCTCGCCAGCGCCTCGAGGTCGCAGATCCCGTAGTGGCTGGCGCCGGCCCGGAACAGGTCGTGGAAGGTCAGCGCGCAAAGCGTCGTGTAGCCGCCGGCGCTGCCGCCGGTGATCGCCAGGCGACGAGCGTCCGCCCGGCCGTCGGCGACCAGAAAGCGGGCGGCATTGACGCAGTCTTGGACGTCGACCTCGCCCCAGCGGCCGTCCAGGCGCTCCCGATAGGCCCGGCCGTAGCCGGTGCTGCCGCCGTAATCGACGTCGCAGACCGCAAAGCCGCGCGAGGTCCAGAACTGGGTCGCGAGCCTGAGCTCGCTCGAGGCGTTGCTGGTCGGGCCGCCGTGGCTCTTGACGATCAGCGGCGGAAGCTCGCCCGCGGGCGCCACGAAGTCCGGGTTGGTCGGTGGATAGACCAGCGCATGAGCGCTCTGGCCCGGTCCGCTCGGGAATTCGACGGCCTCGGGTCGCGCGAGCCAGGCGGAATCGACCGGCAACGCCCCCGCCGCGCGCAGCTCGCTCATCTGCCCGCTCGCGGGCTCGAGCAATAGAATTGCTGCCGGCCGATCGGGGGCGCCGGCGCGCAGCAGCGCGCGGCCGTCCGCGATGCTGAGCCCCGAGAGCTCGGTCCAGGGCAGCGGCAGGCGGGTCAGACGGCCGGTCGCGACCTCGATCCGCCCCAGATGCCAGCGGCCGGCCTCGGTGAAGCAGGCGAGGATCATCTCGGCGCCGAGAAAGCCGTACCAGCGGCCGCCGAAGGTCCAGGCCGGCCCGGCGAATTCGGCAGACATCGGACAGACAGGCTTTTGCCCATCTACGTCAAAGCGATAGAGGTTCCACCAACCGCTCTGGTCGGACACGAAATAGAGCTGGCCGTCGGGCGACCAGGCCGGCTGCACGATCGACTCTCGCGGGCCGCCGGCGACCCGCCGGGGGGCGCTGAGACGCGAATCCGTGCCGATCTCGGCGAGCCAGAGCTCGGTCCCGTCCCAGGGCATGTTCGGGTGGTCCCAGCTGAGCCAGGCGAGGTGCCGGCGATCCGGGCTGAGACGGGGCGAGCTGAAGAAGTCGTGGCCCGCCACCAGCTGCCTGCCCGGGTCGTCGCGTGCCTCGAGGCCGAGCGCGACGATGCTGTTGACCGCCTCGCCCCCGGATCTGTGGTCTTCGCACACCGCGAAGAGGCGGTTGCCGGCGGGATCGAGCTCGAGGTCGGCGTAGCGTAGATGCTCGCCGCTCGCGGGCGTGATCGGCGTTGCGCCCCCGTCCGCGGACAGCCGGTAGAGGCGCTGATCGGCGAAGTTGGCGGCGACCACGACCCCGTCGCGGACGGCGTAGGCGCCGCCACCATATTCGTGAACGCGGGTGCGGACGTTGAAGGGGGGCGGGGTCAGGTCCGCCGCTTCGCCATCCAGCGCTCGCCGCACCAGCACGGTACGGCCGCCTTCTTCGGGCCGGACCTCGAGCCAGTAGGCGACGCCGCGATCGAGGCTGGTCTGGCCCAGCCCGACCTGTGCCCGGGTCACCAGCTCGGCGCTGATCGGCGACGTCCAAGCGCCGTAGCTTTCGACCCTTGCCATGCCTTCGACTCCTCGCGAGCGGTCACGGCAGACTACGCAGCAGGCCCTGATCGCGCCAGGGCTCAGGTGATTTGTTCTTGTTTTGTTCCGTTCGCCGAGTTAGCCTTCCGAGGATGGACAGAGACCTGCAGCCGCCGGCGCCGCGCAAAGGCCGGGGGGCCACCTTCAACCCCAAGGTCCGGTTCGAGAGCGCGCGCCTCGATCCGTTCGACGACGGCTGGGGCTCGCTCGCCGAGATGCACGCCGAGGCGCCGCCGCCGCCGACCGAGGTGCGGCCGGATGCCAGCCGGAGCGTGATCGTCCGCAACGCCTCGCCCGACATCCCGTTCGAGCAGTCGATCAACCCCTATCGCGGCTGCGAGCACGGCTGCATCTATTGCTATGCGCGCCCGAGCCACGCTTATCTCGGGCTTTCGCCGGGGCTCGATTTCGAGACCAAGATCTATGCCAAGCTCGACGCAGCACCCCTGCTCGAGCGCGAGCTCGCCAGGCCCGGCTATCGCTGCCAGCCGATCGCGCTCGGCACCAACACCGACGTCTACCAGCCGCAGGAACGGCGGCTCAAGATCACGCGCGCGATCCTCGAGGTCTTGGCGCGCTGCCGGCATCCGGTCACGATCGTGACCAAGTCGGCGGCGGTGCTCCGCGACCTCGACCTGCTGGCGCCGATGGCCGCGGACGGCCTCGCGGCGGTCGCGATCTCGATCACGACGCTCGATCCCGGCCTCGCCCGCACGCTCGAGCCGCGGGCCGCAGCGCCCCACCGTCGCCTGGAAGTCTTGCGCACGCTCAGCGCGGCGGGCGTGCCCGCGACCGTGATGGCGGCGCCGATCATCCCGGGCCTGAACGACCAGGAGCTCGAGGCCGTGCTCGAAGCGGCCGCGGCGGCCGGCGCCCGGCAGGCGGGCTATGTCCTCCTCCGGCTGCCGCACGAGCTCAAGGAGCTGTTCACGGCCTGGCTCGAGGCGCACGCGCCGCTGCGGGCCGACCACGTGCTCTCGCTGATCCGCCAGTGTCGCGGCGGCCGGCTCAACGACCCGAATTTCGGCTCGCGGATGCGTGGCGAGGGCGCCTATGCCGAGCTGGTCGGCCGGCGGTTTGCGCTGGCCAAGCGCCGGTTCGGCCTCGACCGGCCGCGCTCAACGCTCCGGACCGATCTGTTCGAGCCGCCGGTGGCGGGCCGCGGCCAGCTCCGCCTGTTCTGACCGGCTGCCCTGGCAAGTGGCCGGCTCCGACAGGCTGCCGGGCGAACTTCGGCTCCTTCTAAACAACCGCGCAGGTCTGTGATTGGTTTGAGTGAAGCGGGCTTGACATTGGCGGCCCGGCGCGCACATTAGAACCAATTCGGACTCGTTTGGTACTCTTTTGCTAGAGGGGCGCGCCAGTGATCCGGCTCAGCAAGCTCGCGGACTACGGGATCGTCATCATGACCCACATGGCCCGCCAGCCGGGACGCCAGCACAACGCGCCCGAGGTCGCGGCGCAGAGCCACATTCCGCTGCCGATGGTGAGTAAGATCCTGAAGAGCCTGGCGCGCGCTGGTCTGCTCGAGTCGCACCGCGGCGTAAAGGGTGGCTACGGGCTTTCCCGGCCGGCGGCGGCGATCAGCGTCGCCGAGGTGATCTCGGCGCTCGACGGCCCGATCGCGCTGACCGCCTGCATCGAGGACGGGCCGGGAGGTTGCGAGATCGAGGCGCTGTGCCCGGCGCGCGCCAACTGGCAGCGGATCAACGATGCGATCCGGACCGCGCTCGACGGCATCAGCATGGCCGAGATGGCCCAGGCGCTGCCGGCGATGTTCCGGCCGCTGGCGATCGGGGTGCCGGGTGGCCCCCGACCGGAGCCGCTGGGCAGGGCCTGAGCGTGGGCCGTCGGAGGTTCGCAGCAGACAAGACCGGGCCAGAGACCGGTCCGGATGGGAGAAGGTGATCGATGGCAGCGACAGCGCTGGAGACGGTCCGCGACTACACGGACCACGAGTACAAATACGGCTTCGTGACCGACATCGAGTCCGAGCTCGCCCCGAACGGGCTGAGCGAGGAGACCATCCGCATGATCTCGGCCAAGAAGCGGGAGCCCGCCTGGCTGACCGAATGGCGGCTGCAGGCGCTCGCCCGCTGGCAGACCATGGCGGAGCCGGGTTGGGCCAGGGTCAGCTATCCGCCGATCGACTTCCAGGCGATCAGCTACTACGCCGCGCCCAAGTCCGACAGCGACCGGCCGAAGAACTCTGGCCGAGGTCGACCCGGAGCTGCTGCGCACCTACGAGAAGCTCGGCATCCCGATCAAGGAGCAGGAGGTGCTCGCCGGGGTCGCGATGGACTACGTGTTCGACAGCGTCTCGGTCGCGACCACCTTCAAGGCGAAGCTGGGTGAGCTCGGCATCATCTTCTGCTCGATCTCCGAGGCGGTCGAGAGCCACCCGGACCTGGTCCGCCAATACCTCGGCTCGGTCGTGCCCCAGGGCGATAACTTCTTCGCCGCGCTCAATTCGGCGGTGTTCACCGACGGCTCGTTCGTCTACGTACCGAAGGGCGTGCGCTGTCCGATGGAGCTGTCGACCTACTTCCGGATCAACGCCGCCGGGACCGGGCAGTTCGAGCGCACCCTGATCATCGCCGACGCCGGCAGCTACGTCAGCTACCTCGAGGGCTGCACAGCACCCCAGCGCGACGAGAACCAGCTGCATGCCGCCGTGGTCGAGCTGGTGGCGCTCGACGACGCCCAGATCAAGTACTCGACGGTTCAGAACTGGTACCCGGGCGATCGTGAGGGCAAGGGCGGCATCTACAATTTCGTGACCAAGCGCGGCGCCTGCCGCGGCCGCAACTCGAAGATCTCCTGGACCCAGGTCGAGACCGGCTCGGCGATCACCTGGAAGTACCCGAGCTGCATCCTCCAGGGCGACAACTCGATCGGCGAGTTCTATTCGGTCGCGCTGACCAACAATCACCAGCAGGCCGACACCGGCACCAAGATGATCCACATCGGCAAGAACACCCGCTCGCGGATCGTGTCCAAGGGCATCTCGGCCGGCCGCAGCAACAACACCTATCGCGGCCTGGTGCGGGTGCTGAAGGGGGCCGAGGGCGCGCGCAACCACACCCAGTGCGATTCGATGCTGCTCGGCGATCGCTGCGGGGCGCACACGGTGCCCTACATCGAGGTCAAGAACCGCTCGGCCAAGGTCGAGCACGAGGCGACCACCTCGAAGATCAGCGAGGACCAGCTGTTCTACTGCCGGCAGCGCGGGCTGTCGGACGAGGACGCGGTCGCGCTGATCGTCAACGGCTTTTGCAAGGAGGTGATGCAGGAGCTGCCGATGGAGTTCGCGGTCGAGGCGCAGAAGCTGCTGGCGATCAGCCTCGAGGGCAGCGTCGGCTGACGCTCGAGGCCGCATCCGGACGTTTTGGTTTGAGGGAGAGCATGCTCACGATCAGCAACCTTCGGGTCTCGGTCGACGACCAGGAGATCCTGCGCGGCGTCGACCTGGAGGTCGGGGCCGGCGAAGTTCATGCCATCATGGGGCCGAACGGCTCGGGTAAGAGCACGCTCGCCTACGTGCTTGCGGGCCGGGACGGCTACGAGATGACCGCGGGCGCGGTGCGCTACCAGGGTCGGGACCTGTTCGAGATGGCGCCGGAGGAGCGCGCCGCCGCCGGCTTGTTCCTCGCCTTCCAATATCCGATCGAGATCCCGGGCGTCGCCAACATGTATTTTCTGCGCACGGCGCTCAATGCGCTCCATCGGGCCCGGGGCGAGCCCGAGATCGACGCCGCGGCGTTCATGAAGCTGGTGCGCGCCAAGGCGCAACTGGTCGGGATCAATGCCGAGCTGCTCAAGCGCGCCGTCAACGTCGGCTTCTCGGGCGGCGAGAAGAAGCGCAACGAGATCCTCCAGATGGCGGTGCTCGAGCCTCGGCTCGCGATCCTCGACGAGACCGATTCCGGGCTCGACATCGACGCGCTGCGGACCGTGGCCGACGGCGTCAACCGGTTGCGCGACCCGGCCCGCGCGATGATCGTGATCACCCACTATCAGCGCCTGCTCGACTACATCGTGCCGGACCACGTGCACGTGCTGATGGGCGGCCGGATCGTCCAGTCCGGCGGCAAGGAGCTGGCGCTCGAGCTGGAGAAGTCGGGTTATGCCGCATTTGGTGCCCCTGCCCAGGCAGTCGCCTGAGTCCGCCCCGACGATGCAGGGGATGATCGCGCCCTCGGAGCGCTACGCGGCGCTGTTCGAGGCGGAGCTGGCGCGCCTGCCTGGCGCCCGCCACGCATCGCTTTGCGAGTGGCGGCAGGCGAGCTTCGAGCGCTTTAGCGCGCTCGGCTTTCCGGGACCCAAGGTCGAGGCCTGGAAGTACACCTCGGTCCGGCCGGTGGTCCGTGAGGACTACGGGCTCGCCACGACCCTGCCGGTCCGCCGCGGCGATCTTGCGCCGTATCTATTGAGGGAGCCGAACGCGCTCCGGCTGGTGTTCGTCAACGGCCAGTTCGCGCCTGAGCTGTCGGACGATCCGTCCGACGTTCCGGGGCGGCCGGTGCAGAGCCTGGCCGCGGCCCTCGAGGATGGCGCCGTCAGCCCCTTTGAGCTCGGCCTCGAGACGAGCTCGGAGCGCGCCTTCAGCGCTCTGAACGCCGCCTTCGCGGCCGACGGCTGCCTGCTCCGGCTGGACGACGGCGGCGCGCTGCCAGGCCCCGTCCAGCTGCTGTTCGTCAGCCTCGGCGAGGACCAGCCGACCCTGATCAGCCCGCGCAACCTGATCGTGCTCGGCGCGGGCGCGCGCCTCGACCTGGTCGAAACGCACGTCGATCTCGGTGGCGGACGGGCGCTGACCAATCTCGTCAACCGGTTCGTGGTCGGCAGACGCGCAGAGCTCAACCACGACCGGCTGCAGGTCGGCGAGCTTGCGGGCAGCCTGATCGGCAAGACCCACTACCGGATTTCGGCAGACGCCCGTCTGACGCAGTCGCTCGCGACCCTCGGCGGGGCGCTGGTGCGCAACGAGATCGAGGCGGTGCTGGACGGCTCCGGGATCGCGCTCGGTCTGAACGGCCTCTACCTGGGCCGCGAGCGCCAGCACATCGACAACACGCTCCAGGTCGAGCACGCGCGGCCCGGCAGCACCAGCAATCAGTTCTACAAGGGCGTGCTCGACGGCCGGGCGCAGGCGGTATTCGCCGGCCGCATCGTGGTCCAGCGCGACGCCCAGAAAACCAACGCCTATCAGGCCAACAGCAATCTGCTGCTGTCGCCGGACGCCGAGATCGACACCAAGCCCGAGCTCGAGATCTTCGCCGACGACGTCAAATGCTCCCATGGCGCGACCGCCGGCGAGCTCGACGAACGGGCGCTGTTCTACCTGCGCTCGCGCGGGATCGAGCCGGCAACCGCCCGCAGCCTCCTGACCTACGCCTTCGCCGACGAGGTGCTCGAGCGGTTCCATCACCCCGCCGTGGCCCGTCAGGCACGGCGTGCGCTGCTGCGCTGGCTGCCGGGCGGCGCCGAGCTGGAGGGTCTGTTGTGAGCGCGGCAGCGCTCGAGTCCGACCGGTCGAAGCCCTTCGACGTCGAGCGGGTGCGGCTGGATTTCCCGTGTCTGCAGCAGACCGTGCACGGCCGCCCGCTGGTGTTTCTCGACACCGCGGCGAGCGCGCAGAAGCCGGCCGTGGTGATCGACGAGCTGGCCCGGGTGCTGCGCCAGGACTACGCCAACATCCACCGCGGCGTCTATGCGCTGAGCGAGCGCGCGACCGACCTCCACGAGGCGGGGCGTGCCAAGGTGCAACGCCTGCTCAACGCCGCCGAGGCGCGCGAGATCATCTTCACGCGCAACGCCACCGAAGGCATCAATCTGGTCGCGCAGAGTTTCGTCAGACCGCGCGTCAGACCGGGCGACCAGGTCCTGATCACGGCCATGGAGCATCACGCCAACATCGTGCCCTGGCAGCTGCTCCGCGATCAGCTCGGGCTCGAGCTGGTGGTCGCCCCGGTCAACGACGACGGCGAGCTGCTGATCGACGAGCTCGAGGCCAGGCTGTCGCCGCGCACCACGCTCGTGTCCGCGACCTGGGTGTCGAACGCGCTCGGCACCATCAACCCCGTGCACGAGATCGTCGAGCTCGCCCACCGCCGCGGCATCCCGGTGCTGATCGATGCCGCGCAGGCGGTCCAGCACATGGTGGTCGACGTCCAGGAGCTCGACTGTGACTTTCTCGTCTTCTCCGGGCACAAGCTCTATGGGCCCTCGGGCATCGGCGCGCTGTATGGAAAGGCCGACCTGCTGGCGGCGATGCCGCCCTATCAGGGCGGCGGCGAGATGATCAGCTCGGTCAGCTTCGAGCACACGCTGTTCAACGAGATCCCGTACAAGTTCGAGGCCGGCACGCCGGCGATCGAAGCGGCCTCGGCGCTCGGCGTCGCGATCGACTACGTCCAGCAGCTCGGCCTCGACCGGATCGCCGCCCACGAGGCCGAGCTGCTGGCCTACGCCACGCGCGCCCTGCAGCAGGTGCCGGGGCTCCGGATCGTCGGCACCGCGCGCGCCAAATGCAGCGTCCTGTCCTTCGTCATGGAGCCCGCGCATCCGCAGGACATCGGCACGCTCCTCGATCTCGACGGCATCGCGGTCCGGACCGGCCAGCACTGCGCCCAGCCGGTGATCGAGCGCCTCGGCCACAGCGCGACCGCGCGCGCCTCGCTCGGCCTCTACAACACGCAGGCCGACATCGACGCGCTGGTCGCGAGCCTGCGGCGCATCGCAGCGATGTTCTGAACCCACGGAGGGCAGCGATGACCGACGATTCCGACCTCGACCGCGCCAGCCAATTTCTGTCTGCCGAAACGGCAGACAGCACGACCCCGCTGGCGCCGGCGGTCGACGCCCTCGGCGAGCAGGTGATCGAGGCGCTGCGTACGGTCTACGACCCCGAGATCCCGGTCAACATCTTCGAGCTCGGCCTGGTCTACAAGGTCGACGTCGACGACGAGCAGCGGGTCCACATCGAGATGACCCTGACCTCGCCCGCCTGCCCGGTCGCGGGCACCCTGCCGGGCGAGGTCAAGGACAAGGTCGAGGCGGTCGAGGGGGTCAAGGGCGCCACCGTCGAGGTGGTCTGGGATCCGCCCTGGCATCCCGGCATGATGACCGAGGAGGCCCAGCTCGAGCTCGGCATGATCTACTAGCATCAACCGGGCTCCGCGTCAGACCCGCCGGGTCTTCCGGCAGACGCCCGGGTCTGCCGCCGGTGGTCGCGTCCGACAGGCCTGCCGCCGGCGTCTGCCAACTTCAGCTCAGGCGCTTGATCAGGCCATCCAGCTGATCGAGCGAACGGTAGGCGATCTGGAGCGTGCCGCCGGTTCGCTTGGGCGTCAGACGGACTGTCAGACCGAGGCGACTCGAGAGGTCGAGCTCGAGCGCCCGGGTGTTCGGATCCGTGGTCCCTGCCGGCAGGCGGCGCCGCCCCGGGCGCTGCGTGTCCGCCCGAACCAGGGCCTCGGTCTGCCGCACGTTGAGCCCGCGGCTGACGACGACCTTCGCGAGGGCAACCGCATCCCGGCTCCCGAGCAGCGCGCGCGCGTGGCCCGCCGACAGCTCGCCGCGCTCCAGCAGCGTCCGCACCGCGGCCGGCAGGCCGAGCAGGCGGAGCAGATTGGCGATGTGGCTGCGGCTCTTGCCGAGCGCGCTCGCGAGCGCTTCCTGGGTGTGCTCGAACTCCTCGATCAGGCGGCGATAGCCTTCCGCTTCCTCGAGCGGCGAGAGGTCCTGGCGTTGCACGTTCTCGAGCAGGGCCACTTCGAGCGCCGCGCGGTCGGAGAGCTCGTGGACGATGACCGGCAGCTCGTGCGCGCCGGCCATCTGGGCGGCCCGCCAGCGCCGCTCGCCGGCGATGATCTCGTAGAAGTCGCCGCCGTTCGGCGCCCGGCGGACCAGCAGCGGCTGCATGACCCCGCGGTTGCGGATCGATTCGGCGAGCGCGGCCAGATCGTCTTCGGCAAACCGGCGCCGCGGCTGCAGCGCCGAGGGCCTGCAGGAACTCGATCGGCAGCGTGAGCGCGCGCTCGGGCGGCGTCGCCGGCAACGCATCGGCGGTACCGCCAAGCAGGGCCGACAGGCCCATCCCGAGCCCGCGGCGGCGGGGCGGGCTGCCGGTCTTGGGCTCGTGACCGAGCTCGGTCACAGCGCCGCCTCGGCGGTCTGCTCGCGCCGCAGCACCTCGCCGGCGAGCTGGACATAGGCCTGCGAGCCGGGGCAGCGGAAATCGTACAGCAGGACCGGCATGCCGTGGGAGGGCGCCTCGGAGACCCGGACGTTGCGCGGCACCACGGTGTCGTAGACGCGCTTGCCGAGGAAGCTGCGGACGTCGGTCGCGACCTGTTGGGCGAGGTTGTTGCGGCGATCGAACATGGTCAGCAGCACGCCCTGGACCTCGAGCATCGGGTTGTAGCTGCGCCGCACCCGCTCGACGGTCCGCAGCAGGAGGCTGAGACCCTCGAGCGCGAAGAACTCGCACTGCAGCGGCACCAGCACGGCGCGCGCGGCGACCAGGGCGTTGACCGTCAGCAGCCCGAGCGAGGGCGGGCAGTCGATCAGCACGTAGTCGTAGTCCTTCTCGAGGCTCTCGAGCGCGTCCTTGAGCCGGAACTCGCGGCGCTCCTTCTCGACCAGCTCGAGCTCCGCGGCCGACAGATCGACCACCGCCGGCACCAGCTCGAAGCCCGGGATCTGGGTCCGGACGACCGCCTCGCCGAGCTTGGCCTGACCGAGCACGACGTCGTAGCTGGTCACCCCGCGCGCCGCCTGCTGAATGCCGAGACCGGTGCTGGCGTTGCCCTGCGGGTCGATGTCGATCAACAGGATGTTCTTGCCGCAGGCGGCGAGCGCGGTCCCGAGATTGATCGCGGTGGTCGTCTTACCGACCCCGCCCTTCTGGTTCGCGATTGCGATCACACGGCCGAGCCGTGGTGGCTTGCGGTTGACGATCACGCGCACGGCCAACTCCTCGAAGCTTGAGCACGATGCCCGACGGTGCGGACAGACTTGGGAACATTTCCGGCACCATATGCCAGGATTTGCCGGCGTCAATCAATTCACGCGCGAGAGTGGGTCCTTTGAGAAACAGGCAGATGCCATCCGGCGCCAGGAAGCGCTCGGCCAGCGGCAGCAGGCGGGGCAAGGGTGCCAGCGCGCGCGCCGTGACCACCGCCGCCGGCCAGGCGGTCAGGCGCTCGATGCGCTCGGCGTGCACGGTGACGACGGCGCCGGTCGCGCGCGCCACCTCCCGTAGAAATTGCGCTTTGCGTCCATCGGCCTCGATCAGCGCGACCTCGGGCACGCCCATCAGCGCCAGGACCATGCCCGGAAAGCCAGCGCCGCTGCCGAGATCGACCAGTGGGCTGGCGCGCACCGGGAGGTGGCCCAGCAGCTGCGCCGAATCGAGGACATGCCGGCGCCAGGGGTCGGCGAGCGTCGCCGGTCCGACCAGATTGATCGCCCGCTGCCAGCGCCGCAGCAGCTCCAGATAGAGCGTCAGCCGCTCGAGTGTTTCACGTGAAACATCGATCTGCGCCGCGAAGCCGTCGGCGCCGAGCGCCGGCTCGGCCACGGCTCAGGCGGCCCGGCGGGCATGGCGATAGAGGATCGCCAAGGCCGCAGGCGTCATGCCCGGCAGCCGCCCCGCCGCCGCCAGCGTGGCCGGGCGCACCTCGGCCAGGCGCGCCCGGATCTCGCGGCTGAGCCCCGCGATCGCCTCGAGGTCGAGGTCGCGCGGCAGCTCGAACGCCTCCTCGGCCCGCAGGGCCGCGATGTCGGCGTCCTGCCGTTCGAGATAAGCGGCGTAGCGCGCCTCGATCTCGAGCTGCTCGGCGACGTCGGGACGCAGCGCGCCGAGCTCCGGCCACACCGCCGCCAGTCCGGCCAGGCTGACATTCGGCAGACGCAGCAGCTCGAGACCATTGCGCACGACGCCATCGAGCTTGACCTCGAGCCCGGCCCGGCGCGCGGCGGTCGGGCTGAGGCGCAGCTCCTCGAGGCGCGCGAGCGCCGCCGTCAGCGCCGCCTGCTTGGCCGCGAACGCCCGGCTGCGCCCGGCGCCGACCACGCCGATCGTCTGGCCCTTCGCGGTCAGCCGCCGGTCGGCGTTGTCGGCCCGCAAGCTCAGCCGATACTCCGCGCGCGAGGTGAACATGCGGTAGGGCTCGGTCACCCCCTGGGTCGTCAGATCGTCGATCAGCACGCCGATGTAGGCATCGGCGCGGTCGAGGGTGAAGGCGCGCCCGCCGGCCGCCCTCAGGGCCCCGTTGATGCCGGCGATCAGACCTTGCGCGGCTGCCTCCTCGTAGCCGGTGGTGCCGTTGATCTGACCGGCGAGGAACAGGCGCGGCACGCGGCGCGTCTCGAGGGTCGGGTCGAGCTCGCGCGGATCGACGTGATCGTACTCGATCGCATAGCCGGGACGCAGCATGACCGCCCGCTCCAGGCCCGGGATCGTGGTCAGCAGGCGCGCCTGCAGCTCGGCCGGCAGCGAGGTCGAGATGCCGTTCGGATAGATGGTCGGGTCGTCGAGCCCCTCCGGCTCGAGAAAGATCTGGTGGCGCGCCCGATCGGCGAAGCGCACGACCTTGTCCTCGATCGAGGGGCAGTAGCGCACGCCGGTGCCCAGGATGCGGCCCGCGTACATCGGCGACTGGTCGAGGTTGGCGCGGATCAGCTCGTGGGTGGCCGCGGTGGTCGCGGTGATGGCACAGTCGAGCTGAGGGTTGTCGATCGTCCCGGTCAGGGTCGAGAAGGCCTCGGCCGGATCGTCGCCCGGCTGGCGCGCCAGGCCGTCGAAGTCGATCGTGCGGCCGTCGAGGCGGGGTGGCGTGCCGGTCTTCAGCCGCTTGAGCGCGAAGCCGGCGCGGGCGAGGCTCTGCGCCAGCCGGACCGCGGGCGCATCGCCGATCCGGCCGGCCGGCCAGCGTTGCAGCCCGAGGTGGACCTCGCCACGCAGGAAAGTGCCGGTGGTCAACACCACGGCGCCCGCCTGCCAGGCGCGACCGTCGGCGGTGAGCACGCCTCGCGCCTCGCCGCGCTCGCCGAGCAGCAGATCATCGACCGCAACGGCCTCGATCGTCAGACCGGCCTGCCCGGCCAGGAGGGCGGCGATGGCCCGGCGATACAGCCGCCGGTCGGCCTGCGCCCGGGGCCCGCGCACGGCCGGTCCCTTGCTGCGGTTGAGCACCCGGAACTGGATCCCGGCGCGGTCGATCGCGCGCGCCATCAGGCCATCCAGCGCATCGATCTCGCGCACCAGATGGCCGCGCCCGAGCCCGCCGATCGCGGGGTTGCAGGACATCACGCCGATGGTCTCGAGCTTGTGGGTCAGGAGCAGCGTGCGCGCCCCCAGGCGCGCGCTGGCCGCCGCCGCCTCGCAGCCCGCGTGGCCGCCGCCGATCACGATGACGTCGTAGCCGGACATGGGCGCAGGTTGTCCAGCACCCGCGCCCATTCGTCAACGTGCGCGAAGGCAGGAAGGGGTCTCGATGGCCGTCCGGCGCTCCGAGCGGCGCGCCGCTCGCGGCGGGATCGCCGACGGCAGGCCCGCCGAGATGGCCGGCGGGTCTGCCGGCACCGAGCCCGGGACTGGCAGGCTGAGCCAGCCCGGGGCTCGGTCTCGGCCGAATCAGAACTCCAGATGCGCCTCGATCATGAAGCGGTGACTGTGGTAGTTCGAATCGACGCCGCCCACCTTGGCGACTTTCAAGTTCATGTTCTCGCGACTCTGGTAGTTGTAGTCCAGGCCGAGCGAGAGCGAGTCGTTGACCGAGTAGGCGAGGGTCGGCTTGCTGCTGGCCCCGACATTGAGCCATCCCGCCGAGCGACCCTGCCCGTTGCGGCTCCGGACCAGGCGCCGCCCGTCGCGCCCACGCTGCTGACGTTCGGTCCGGGCGAGGTCGAGGTGACCCGAACCCCGAGGCGCCTGTCCGGCCGGAGCGAAGGCCAGGCCGCCGCCGATCTGCAGCAGCGTTCCGGGATCGTGAGCACCGGTCGGGCTGTGCTGCTGCGCCGTCTGGATGCCGTTGGCGGCCGGCCGCTCGAACCAAGTCTCGGCGTGTGCGACCTTGGCGGCACCCGTAGCGACGACCAGCGTCAAACCGATCACACGTAGCATGGGATGTCACCTCCGGCCGGTCGCCCTGACCCTACAATCGTCAGAGCTCCAGGCTAAGATGACGCGATTAAGAAATCTCTAAGTCGCCCCCAATGAGTCCGCCACATCAAATATCAATCGCCTACAAGTCTCGATAGTTAATTGCTGCTTAAGGGTTTTGTCTGCTAGACGAAGTCACTATTGAAGAGAAAAGAGAGAGAGTCATCGATTTTACTTGCCGATACAGAATTCGGCAAAGATCAGATCGAGAATATCATCGACGCCGACCCGGCCGGTGAGCCGCCCGAGGGCGCGCGCCGCCAGCCGCAGGTCCTCCGCGAGCAGCGCCAGCTCGGCTGCGTCCGGCGCCTCGCGGAAGCGCTCCAGCGCCGCCAGCGCCGCCCCGAGCGCCGCCCGATGCCGGCTGCGGGTCGGTGCCGGCCCGGCGGCGGGCGTCAGGCGCTCGGCCGCCGCTTCGCTCAACGCCGCGAGCAGGCGATCGAAGCCCTCGCCGGTCCGGCAGGAGAGCCGCAGCGCCGGTCGCTCGCCGACCCGGAGCGCCGCGGGCAAGGCGACGAGATCGGCCTTGTTGACGACGCACAAGGCGTCGGCGTCGGCGTCGGCGAGCGCGAGGGTGGTCGGGTCGAGGAGCGGCCAGCGCGCACCATCGAACAGCAGGAGGCAGAGATCGGCCGTTGCGGCGCGATCTCGCGCCCGACGCACGCCTTCGGCCTCGGCGGCGCCGCCAGCTTCCCGCAGGCCGGCGGTATCGAGCACCGTCACCGGGTAGCCCTCGAGGTCGAGGTGCACCTCGAGCACGTCGCGGGTGGTGCCGGGCTCGGCGGTCACGATCGCCACGTCGCGTTGCGCGAGCCGGTTGACCAGGCTCGACTTGCCGGCGTTCGGCGGCCCGAGCACCGCGATCGTGAGGCCCTCGCGCAGGCGCTCGCCGCGCCGCCGGTCGGCGAGATGCGCTGCCATCTCGGCCGCGAGCTGCCCGATTCCGGGTCGGACCGCGGCCAGCAGGTCGGCGGGCACGTCGGCTTCCTCGGGCGCGAAATCGATCTCGGCCTCGAGCCGGGCGAGCGCCTCGAGCAGGCGCCGGCGCCAGTCGTCGTACAGGCGGCCGAGCGCGCCATCGAGCTGGCGCAAGGCCTGGCGCGCCTGCGCCCGGGTCTCGGCGGCGATCAGGTCGGCCAGGCCTTCGGCCGCGGTCAGGTCGAGCCGGCCGTTCAGGAAAGCGCGCTTGCTGAACTCGCCGGGCTCGGCCGGGCGCAGGCCGGGCCGGCCGGCGAGGCCGTCGAGCAGGCCCGCCAGCACCGCGCGGCTGCCGTGGACCTGGAGCTCGAGCACATCCTCGCCGGTGAAGCTCGCGGGACCGGGGAACCAGATCACCAGGGCGCGATCCAGGGCCTCGCCGCTCTCCGGATCGCAAAGCGGGCGCAGAACCGCCCGGCGCGCCGGCGGCGGCGGCCGCCCGGTCAGACATTGGCAGACCGACGCGCAGGCCGGGCCCGAGAGGCGGATGACCGCGACCGCGGCGCGCCCGGGGGCGCTGCTCGGGGCGAAGATCGTCTCACGGCTCGACGGCATGGCGCGTCCCGGTGCGCGGTCCGGCGCGCCGC
This sequence comes from uncultured Alphaproteobacteria bacterium, assembly GCA_963757395.1. GTDB lineage: Bacteria > Pseudomonadota > Alphaproteobacteria > Geminicoccales > Geminicoccaceae > DATAOG01. The sequence goes on along the minus strand of CAVWRK010000003.1, from coordinate 816,368 downwards.
GCCCGGAGGTTCATGCCTTCCCGGCCGCGCGCTTTGCCAATCCGCGGCCGGCTTTATATATCGGGAGGACGAAGCCACCAACCGGCGGCTCGGGCAGGTCGCGACCGATGCCGTCCCGCCTCGCTGGTCACCAGAGGATGTCCGGATGTCTGCCCAGCAGAACCGCCTCGGCGAGGCGACCAGCCCCTATCTCCTTCAGCACCAGGCCAACCCGGTCCATTGGCAGCCCTGGGACGAGGCGGCGCTGGCCGCGGCGCGCGCCGAGGACAAGCCGATCCTCTTGTCGATCGGCTACGCCGCCTGCCACTGGTGCCACGTGATGGCCCACGAGAGCTTCGAGAACCCACAGATCGCCGCCCAGATGAACGCGCAGTTCGTCAGCATCAAGGTCGACCGCGAGGAGCGCCCGGATCTCGATCAGATCTATCAGCACGCGCTCGCCCTGCTCGGCCAGCACGGCGGCTGGCCCTTGACGATGTTCCTGACCCCGGCGGGCGAGCCGTTCTGGGGCGGCACCTATTTCCGCCCGAGTCCCGCTATGGCCGGCCGGGCCTGCCGGAGGTCCTCGACAGCATCAGCAAGATCTGGCGCGGCGAGCGCGCGAAGGTTCTCGGCAACATCGACGCGCTCAAGGACGCACTCAGCAGCCTGGCGCGGCCCGAGGCCGGGCCCGCGGTCGCGCCGGCGGCGCGCGAGCAGACCGCCAGGCGCCTGGTGCAGGCGTTCGACACCATCCACGGCGGCCTCGGCGGGGCGCCCAAGTTCCCCCAGGCGCCGGTCCTCGACCTGCTCTGGCGGCACGCGCTCGCGACCGGCGACGCCGGCGCCCGCCAGGCTGTGCTGCACACGCTCGCCAACATCTGCCAGGGCGGCATCTACGACCACCTCGGCGGCGGCTTCGCCCGCTACGCCGTCGACGGCTTCTGGCTGGTGCCGCATTTCGAGAAGATGCTCTACGACAACGCCCAGCTGCTCGCCCTGCTGGCCGACGCCTTCGCCGACACCGGCAATCCGCTGTTCCGGGCGCGGGCCGTCGAGACGGTCGGTTGGCTCGAGCGTGAGATGCGGGTCGGCGACGCCTTTGCCTCGAGCCTCGATGCCGACAGCGAGGGCGAGGAGGGTAAATATTACGTCTGGGACGCGGCCGAGATCGACCGCCTGCTGGGCGCCGATGCCGCTCGTTTCCGGCTCGCCTACGGGGTCACTGATGGCGGCAACTGGGAGGGCCGGACGGTTCTCAACCGCCTGCACCAGCCAGGGCTGCTGGCGGCGGATCAGGAAGCGACGCTGCGGGCGGGCGCGGATGTGTTGCTCAGAGCCCGGGCCGAGCGGGCGCCGCCCGGGCGCGACGACAAGGTCCTGGCCGATTGGAACGGCCTGCTGATCGCCGCCCTCGCCCGCGCCGCCGCCGTGTTCGACCGGCCGGACTGGCTGGAGCTGGCCAGGCGGGCCTTCGGCTTCGTCACCTCGACCATGATGACCGGCGATCGGCTGGCCCACAGCTGGCGGGCCGGCCGGGCGCTCGGGCTCGCCTTCCTCGACGACTACGCCAGCATGACCGCGGCCGCGCTCGCCCTGTTCGAGCACAGCGCGGATGCCGCCTACCTGCAGCAGGCCGAGCGCTGGATCACGCGTCTGGACGCCGACTATCTGGACGCGGAGGCGGGCGGCTATTTCCAGGTTGCCGCCGCGGCCAGCGACGTCCTGGTGCGCGCCAAGAACGCCCAGGACGGTCCGACTCCCGCCGGCAACGGGGTTCTGCTCGGCGTGCTCGCCAGGCTGCATCTCTTGACCGGCGAGCGCCGCCACCTCGAGCGCGCCGAACAGCTGCGGACGGCCTTTGCCGGCGAGGTCGCGCGCAATCCCGGGGTTCACGCCGCCCTGCTGAGCGGGACCCTCGGGCTCGACCAACCGGTTCAGATCGTGGTCATCGGCGCGCTCGATGATGCAGCCTGCCAGGCCCTCCGCCGGGTCGCGCTGGCAGCCGCGCTGCCGGCCGCGACCGTGCTCAGCCTGCCGCCGGGTCAATCCTTGCCCGAGGGTCACCCGGCGGCCGGCAAGACCCAGGTCGAGGCGCGGCCGACGGTTTATGTCTGCCCGGGTCAGACATGCCGGCTGCCGATCACCGATCCCGCCGACCTCGCGCGGGCGCTCCAGCCCGCGAGCCTCCGCCGGAGCTTCTGAGAAGTCCGACATCGTCGCCGTCTTAGCAGCCGCCGCGCTTGGCGATCGGCGCCGGCCGCGGTAGCTTGCGTCCGACAATTCCATCTGCGGTGGGAGGGCGATCATGACCGGTGTCGTGCGGGTGTATCAGACGGGCGGACCCGAGGTCCTGAAGTTCGAGCAGGCCGAGGTCGGCGCCCCGGGCGCCGGCCAGGCGCTGATCCGGCAGACGGCCGTCGAACTCAATTTCATCGACGTCTACTTTCGCTCCGGTCTCTACCCGGCGCCGAGTCTGCCGTTCATCGCCGGGCAGGAGGGTGCCGGCGTGGTCGAGGCGGTCGGCGATGGCGTGACCGAGGTCGAGGTCGGACAGCGGGTCGCCTATGCCGGACCGATGGGCGCCTATGCCGAGCGCCGTCTGATCCCGGCCGACCGGCTGGTGGTGGTGCCCGACGGCATCACCGACGAGCAGGCCGCGGCCATGATGCTCAAGGGCATGACCGCGCACTATCTGTTGCGCCGCACCTTCCGGGTCGAGCCCGGGCAGACGATCCTGTTCCACGCCGCGGCCGGTGGCGTCGGCCTGATCGCCTGTCAATGGGCCAAGCACCTCGGCGCCACCGTGATCGGCACGGTCGGCAGCGCCGAGAAGGCCGAGCTCGCCAAGGCGCATGGCTGCGACCATCCGATCCGTTACGATCAGGAGGACGTGGTCGCGCGGGTGCGCGAGCTGACCGGCGGCAAGGGTGTGCCGGTGGTCTACAACTCGGTCGGGCAGGCGACCTTCCAGCGCTCGCTCGACTGCCTGGCGCCGCTCGGCATGCTGGTCTGCTTCGGCCAGTCGTCCGGCAAGATCCCGCCGATCGACACCGCGATCCTCGGCCAGAAGGGCTCGCTGTTCATGACCCGGCCGAGCCTCATCACCTACACCGCGGCGCGCGCCGACCTGGTCCGGGCCGCGAGCGAGCTGTTCGACGTGGTGAAAAGCGGCGCGGTGCAGATCCGGGTCAACCAGCGCTATCCGCTGCGCGATGCCGTCCAGGCCCATCGCGACCTCGAGGGCCGCAAGACCACGGGCTCGACGGTGCTGTTGCCCTAGGAATGCCGCCGATCATGCCATGAACGAGGATCTCGCCGGCCCGACCGGGTCGGCAGACGACGCCGAACCGGCGACGCCCCGCCGCTCCCGCCGGCGCCGCGGCCGCCCGTCGCGCGCCCGCGGCCAGCCCAACTCCTCCGACGAGGCGGTCGCCCGCTGGACGGTCCGCGGGGTGCCGCCCACGGTCCGCGACATGGCGCTGAGAGCCGCGGCCGCGCGCGGCATGACGGTCGGCGACTGGGTCGCCGAGGCGATCGTCGGGCTGGCCCGAGGCGGCGACAAGCGGGCTGCCGACGGCCCCAAGCTCCCGACCGTCGACGCGCCGCCCGATCTCGGGCAGGTCCTGCGCTCGCTCGACGAGCGCCTGTCCCGCCTCGAGCAACGTCGTCAGACCGGCTTTTTCGGCAGACTGTTCGGCGGACGCCCGGCGCCGTAGCCGCTAGGAGTTCATCGAGTCCCAGAACTCGGCGTTGGATCTCGTCACCCGCATCTTGTCGGTCAGGAACTCGATCGCGTCCATCGTGCCCATCGGCGACAGGATCCGCCGCAGCACCCACATGCGCGAGAGCGTGCCCCGGTCGACCAGGAGCTCCTCCTTGCGCGTGCCGGACTTGTTGATGTCGATCGCGGGGTAGACGCGCTTGTCGGCCAGGCGCCGGTCGAGCTGGATCTCGGAGTTGCCGGTGCCCTTGAACTCCTCGAAGATCACCTCGTCCATCCGCGAGCCGGTGTCGATCAGCGCGGTCGCGATGATGGTCAGGCTGCCGCCGTCCTCGATGTTGCGGGCGGCGCCGAAGAAGCGCTTGGGGCGCTGCAGCGCATTGGCGTCGACACCGCCGGTCAGGACCTTGCCCGACGACGGCACGACGGTGTTGTAGGCGCGCGCGAGGCGGGTCACCGAGTCCAGCAGGATCACGACGTCCCGGTCGTGCTCGACCAGGCGCTTGGCCTTCTCGATCACCATCTCCGCGACCTGGACGTGGCGCGACGCCGGCTCGTCGAAGGTCGAGCTCACCACCTCGCCCTTGACCGTGCGGGCCATGTCGGTGACCTCTTCCGGCCGCTCGTCGATCAGCAGCACGATCAGGTAGACCTCGGGGTGGTTGGCGACGACGCTGTGGGCGATGTTCTGCATCAGCATCGTCTTGCCGGTCCGCGGCTGCGCGACGATCAGCGCGCGCTGACCCTTGCCGAGCGGCGCCACCAGATCGATCACCCGGCAGCTGACGTCCTTGCTCGGCAAGTCCTCGACCTCGAGCTTGAGCTTCTGGGTCGGGTAATAGGGCGTCAGGTTGTCGAAGTGGACCCGATGGCGCGCCTTCTCCGGCGGATCGAAGTTGATCGTGTTGACCCGCAGCAGCGCGAAGTAGCGCTCGCCCTCCTTGGGCGCCCGGACCTCGCCGTCAACCAGGTCGCCGGTGCGCAGGCCGAACCGCCGGATCTGGCTTGGCGACACGTAGATGTCGTCGGGGCCGGCCAGGTAGTTGACGTCCGGCGTGCGCAGGAAGCCGAAGCCATCCTGCAGGATCTCGAGCACGCCCTCGCCGTAGATCGGCACGCCGCTCTCGGCCAGCCGCTTGAGGGTGGTGAACACGAGATCCGGCTTGCGCAGCGTGCTCGCATTCTCGATCCCGAGCTCCTCGGCGTATTCCAGCAGTTCCGCCGGCGAGCGCCGCTTGAGCTCGGCCAGGTTCATGAAGCCGGTGGTCCCGGCTTCGGGCTCGGTCACGGAGGGGGGGGGCTCTTGGAGCATTTCGGTCTCGCCAGGCTCGACGAGCTCCTGCTGGAGCCTATGTTCGGGCGGGCCAGCTGGCCGCCGCCGCCGGCTGTTCGGATCGTCGATTGTGGAATCGTGACTGCGCGTCGGATCCGCGCCGCTGCCGTACCTAGCCAATTCAGCCACCTCTGTCAAACCTAAAGCCGGGGGTCATGGCCGCCTCACCGTCTTGGCCGAAGCCAGTCGGTCATCGTCGTCGACTTAGAACGGCTGAAACACTGCCAAGATCACAATGGCGATGAACAGCACTGTCGGGACCTCGTTAAACCAACGAAACCAGCGCTCGCTCGCCGGTCGCCGATCGGCAGCGAAAGCCTTGACGAACCGGACCATGCCACCGTGGCTCGCCACCAGCAGCAGGACCAGGACGGTCTTGACGTGCAACCAACCCTCGGTCCACTGCCCCTGAACGACGCCGAGGCTGATTCCGAACAGGAGCGTCGCGACCATCGCCGGCGTGGTGATTCCACGCAACAAGCGGCGCTCCATCACCTTGTACTTCTCCGAAGCCTCCGAGCCGGGCGCGACCTGGCTGTGATAGACGAACAGCCGCGGCAGATACCACAAGCCCGCCATCCAGGCTGCGAAGGCCATGATGTGCAGCGCCTTGAGCCACAACGCAAGATCCGTCATGGCGTCAGCACCAGCACCGATCGGGCGCCCCTACGCCCGGCGCGCCGCCCTCGGCCACAATGATGGGCAGGCCACTAGATTTCCAGATAAGCACGTCTCCGCCCAACTTCAACCGGATTTTCCGCACCCGCGGTCCGGCTTTCTAACGGGCACCGCGATCAGCCCCATCCTCGCGGCCCTCCGGCAGCCGAAGCGACTTGACATGGGCGACCAACGCCGCGACCGCCTCGGGGTCCGTATCAGGCAGCACGCCATGCCCGAGATTGAAGATAAACGGCCCGCTCGCGAGGGCAGCGACGATCCGCTCGGCGTCCTCGAGCGCGCCGGCACCGCCGGCCAACAGGGCGACCGGATCGAGATTGCCCTGCAGGCAGAGCTCCGGCAGCGCCCGGCGCAGCGCCGCCACCGGCACCGCGGTATCCAGGCTCAGGCCGTCGACCGGCACCGCGGCGGCGAAGCTCTGCAAATGCATACCCGCACCACGGGCAAAGGCGATGATCGGCACCTCGGGATGCTCGCTCTTGAGGGCGCGCACGATGCGCCCGATCGGCTCCTGGCACCAGCGCCGAAACGCGTTCTCCGGCAGGACGCCGGCCCAACTGTCGAACAGCTGCAGGACGTCCGCGCCGGCCTCGATCTGCGCCCGCAAATGCTCGATCGTGGCCTCGATCAGCAGCTCGATCAGCGCGCCGAACGCCTCCGGCTCGCGACGCGCAAACGCTCTGGCGGTATAGAACTCCTTGGCGCCCTCGCCTTCGACCATGTACGCCGCGACCGTCCAGGGCGCACCCGCAAACCCGATCAGCGCCGTCTCTGCCGGCAGCGCCCGTTTCAGGGCCCGGATCGTTGCGTAGACCGGCGCGAGCTTTGCGGCCACACCGGCGGGCCGCAGACGCTCGAGGGCGGCGGCGCTGCGCACCGGCTCGAGCTTCGGGCCGACCCCTTCGACGAACGTCACCTGGCAGCCGAGCCCGTCCGCGACCACCAGAATGTCGGAGAACAGGATCGCCGCATCCATCTCGAACCGGCGCACCGGCTGCAGAGTGATCTCGAGCGCGAGGTCCGGCGTGTAGCAGAGATCGAGAAAGCTTTTCGCCCGCGCCCGCAGTGCTCGATATTCCGGCAGATAGCGGCCGGCCTGGCGCATCAGCCAGACCGGTGGCCGCGGCACCGGCTGGCGGCGAAGCGCTTTCAGCACCAGGCTACTGGTTCGCGGCTCGGCCAGCTTCATCCCCTTTTCTCTCCCCTTCAACATACCGATTCTTAATTCTTATTATAGAAAGAGTGTTTGTTGTAGGCGGGCGCAAAGTGGGGATTTCGATCTGCTCCCCGAACTATCCCCCGATAGGGCTTGGTCAGTCCGGGTTTTCCTGAATGAGGGATAAATGGCGGATAGCCGTTTGCGAGGCGAGCAAGACAAGGCCGGGTTGGCAGCTGTGAGTGGCGGGGACTCTTTCTCATCCGGCGGGCTTGGCCCCCGGCCTGGTGCACTTACCCCCGGGGCGGAACGAGATGATGCACAGCAAGTTTTGGTTGGCATTGCTCGCGTGGGCGCAGGTATAAATCGGGCAAGGACGGCTCTGTCCCCAGCTTGCCAACAGCCGGAGCGGGGAGAACGCCTTGCGCTTGCATCTGCACCTGGTCTCGGACTCGACCGGCGAAACGGTGACCACGGTCGCTCGGGCAGGGGTTTCGCAGTTTGACGGCGTGGTTCCGGTCGAGCACGTCTGGTCGTTCGTGCGCACCCGCGCGCAGGTCGATCAGGTATTGAGCATGGTCAAAGCCTTGCCGGGTGTCGTGATCTTCACCCTCGTCTCGACCGATCTGCGCCACGCCCTGCAGGACGGCTGCCGGGTCCTCAACACGCCCTGCGTTGCGATCCTGGATGGCGTCTTCAGCGCTCTGTCCAGCCTGCTCGGGGCCGAGACAAGGCCGCAGATCGGCCGCCAGCATGCGATGGATGCCGGCTATTTCTCGCGCATCGACGCGATGAACTTCATGTTCCGCCACGACGACGGCCAGTGCGCCTGGGAGATCGAGGAGGCCGACGTGGTGCTGGTCGGGGTCTCGCGGACCTCGAAGACGCCGACCTCGATCTATCTCGCCAACCGCGGCATCAAGGTTGCCAACATCCCGGTAGTCCCCGATTGCCCGTTGCCGGCCGAGCTCGAGTCGCTGAGCCGCCCGCTGGTCGTGGGTCTGACCATCAGCCCCGAGCCGCTGGTCCAGATCCGGATGAACCGGTTGCGGCAACTGCGCCTGGAGTTCGAGGGCCAGCCCGGCGCCGGGCTGAGCTTCGAGGCCGACTATGCCGAGTTGGAGCGGGTCCGCGCCGAGCTGGTCTACGCCCGGCGCCTGTTCGCCCGCCACGGCTGGCCGGTGATCGACGTGACCAGGCGCTCGGTCGAGGAGACCGCGGCCGCCATCTTCCAGCTCATGCAGGCGCAACACCGCGCAGACGTGGTGGCCGCCGGGCGTGATCTCACCGACGTCATGAGCCTCGGCCACTCCACCTTCGGCGACACCCGCCGCCGGCGCCGCCGGCTCTTCTACTGGCGCCTGATTCGGGTGCTGTTCGCGGTGCTCGTCGTCATCGTCGTCGGGGGCTATGCCTATCAGGTCGGGGTGTCGGCGAATCAGGCGCGCACCGAGAAGCTCGAGGCCGATCTGACGCGCGTTCAGCAGAGCAATCTGGACCTCCGCGACCAGCTGGCCCTGACCAGGCAGCGCTCCAGTCAGGCCGACCGGGCGCTCCAGGAGCTGCGCCGGCGCTACGCCATGGACGTGCCCCAGGGCGAGCTCGCAAGCTTGCTGGAGCGGGTCGAGACGCAGCTTCAGGCCGGCGTCGACCCGCTCCCGGCTCGCCTTCCTGATCGACGCCGCGGCGACCCCGGCAAGCTGCGATGGCCAGCCGCTGACCAAGCGTTTCATGCCGCGCACGCCGGTCAGCACTGGCCCCGTCAGCTTCGTCCGGTTCGACGACCGGATCACCGTGAGCGGAACTGCCGAGCCCGCGCGCAACCCGGAAGGCCTGGCTGAGGCCTGGTACGATCCGAGCTACCCGGTCCGGCTCGAGTTTCGCACCCTGGACGGCGCGGTCACGAGCGTCGAAGGCGTGCTGCCGCTGAACCACGGGATGGTGGTCGACGGCCGCGAGTATCGGTTCAGCGTCGTGTCCGGGGAGCGCTGGTTCGTCGAGGTCAGCGCCCAGAGCTGCGCTTTTCCCAAGGACGGCGGCCCTGAGGGCGCGGCTCCCGCCAGCAGCCGCAGCGGCTCGCTGGGTTAGCCTGGTGACCTTTGCCTGATCTTGAGGGCCATCGCCTAGGCGATGACACTCCAGCATCTCTGCCGGTGCCCTGAACCGGCTATTGCTCAACCAACCTCAGGCCGAGGTGGTCCCGCATCGGGGCGAAATCGCGATCGGCGGTCAGGAGCTCAGCACCCATTTCGATGCAGTAGGTGCCGATGATCATATCGACGGTGCCCGGTGTGACTCCACGCCGGCGAAGCGCGTGGTAGTGCGCCACCGCCCGATTGACGAGATCGAAGTCGACCATCGAGACCAGAAGCAGCGTTTCCAGGCGCTCCCTGATCTCTCTGGCCGCCTGTGCCGAACGCAGCCCCGCCAGCACCTCGTACAGGATCAGGTCGCCGACCAGGATCGGACCGGCCATCTCACCCCTTAGAAGCCGGCGCAGCGAAAACACCTGCCGGGTCTTGCGATCGCGCAGATGGTCGATCCAGACCGAGCTGTCGACAACGATCACTTGGGCGCCAGAGGGCGGCGGCCGCGCATGCGGTCGAGATCGCCCTCCCACGGGTACTTGCCGGCGGCCTCCAGCAGCAGCTCCCGGCCCCGCTTCTCGATGAGTGCGCGCAGACCCGCCTCGACGACCGCCCGCTTGGTGCGCAGGCCGCTGAACTCTATGGCCCGCGCCATGAGCTGGTCGTCGATCTCGATGTTGGTGCGCACGGCGAGACCTCTTTGTGTAAGAAATCGCAACGAGCATACACAGTGGGTCTCGAATGCGCAACCGGTAGGCCGAGTAGGCCGAAGGTCCGACTGGCTCCCCAAGCGCCCGGGCGAAGCGCGCCAGAACCTTGGTCGACCCGCGCCGCCTGCCGCTCTCTCCAGCTGCGCGACCTAGACGCGACGCACCCCTGCCGCCTGGGCCACCTGCTCCCGGGTCAGGCGACGGAAGTCGCAGCAGACCCGGATCGGGTTCTGGCCGGCGTGCAGGGCCTGGCGACCGCGATCGGCACCCGCATGATCCAGCTCATAGACGGCGGCGGGGGCGGCCAGTAGACCGTTGTCATCCTCGAGCCGCGCAAATGTAGCTGACGGTCCTGATCCGCCGTTCGGTCAGATTGCGGACCTGGTTGCGCGCCATCTCGGCAAAATCGCCACCAAGAACGACTTGGAATGTCACCGCGGGCGGCCCCGATTGCGCGATGCGATCGGCCATCGCTGCGAACCAGCGCTGGCTCTCGTCGGTCGAATCATGCGCATTCAGGATTTGAAAACCGGCGTCGAGCAGGAGCGAGCGCATCTCGTCGGGCGTTGCCAGATGGCTGATCGAAGGCTCGCGCGCCCAGGGCACCGGGAACCTGACCTCACCACCCTCGCCCTGGAGCACGTCATAGACCGCGAAAATCCCTCCCGGCTTCAGGACACGCCGGGCCTGCTCGTACATCTTGTCCTTGGCCGCAATGTTCATGGCGACGTGAATGGTCATCGCCGCATCGAACTGGTCGTCCGCGAACGGCAAGCCGGTGGCGTCTCCTTGTTGGAACGCGACGCGCTCGCCCAGACCCAGCCAACCCGAGAGAACGTTGGCCGCGGCGCAGAAGGCTTCGGTCAGGTCGATGCCGGTGACCCGGCAGCCATAGGCCTCGGCCAGCGTGCGCGCCGGCCCTCCCAAGCCGCTACCGACGTCGAGGACCTGGGACTCCCGGTCGAGGTTCATCTGCCCGGCCAGTTCCAGGGTCGCCTTGCGGCCGCGGATGTGGAACTCGTCGATGCCGGCGAGATCAGCCGGCGTCAGCGCGTCGAGATCCTTGCCGGCGTCGCGCAGGCGCTTCGCGATCGCCTCGGCCAGATCGCCGGTGCCACTGTAGTGAGCCGCCACCTCATCGCTCATGAGTCACGTGCCTCCAACCTCGCCGACGGCGGTCCAACGTCCACGAGCCCGGCACCGCCCGGGGGTCAGCGGTTCATGCGGTTGGCGACCAGGTCGTCGACCACGGCCGGCTCGGCGAGGGTCGAGGTGTCGCCCAGCTGGTCCTGCTCGTTGGCCGCGATTTTCCGCAGGATGCGGCGCATGATCTTGCCCGAGCGGGTCTTGGGCAGACCCGGCGCCCACTGGATCAGATCGGGGGTCGCGGTCGCGCCGATTTCTTTCCGGACTTGCTGGACCAGCTCCTTGCGGAGGCCTTCGCTCGGCTCGATGCCGGTTCTGAGGGTGACGTAGCAGTAAATGCCCTGGCCCTTGAGGTCGTGCGGATAACCGACGACGGCCGCCTCGGCGACGGCGGGATGGGCGACCAGCGCGCTCTCGACCTCGGCGGTGCCGAGGCGGTGGCCGGAAACGTTGATCACGTCGTCGACCCGGCCGGTGATCCAGTAGTAGCCGTCCTGGTCGCGGCGCGCGCCGTCGCCGGTGAAGTAGATCCCCTTGAACGTGGAAAAATAGGTCTGGATGAAGCGCTGGTGGTCGCCGTAGACGGTGCGCATCAGGCCGGGCCAGGCGTCGAGAATGACCAGGTTGCCCTCGCAGGGGCCGTCCATGAATTTGCCCTCGCCGTCGACGATCGCCGGCTGGACGCCGAAGAACGGCCGGGTCGCCGAGCCCGGCTTGAGCGCCGTGGCGCCCGGAAGCGGGGTAATCAGGATGCCGCCGGTCTCCGTCTGCCACCAGGTGTCGACGATCGGCAGGCGACTGTCGCCGACCACCCGGTGGTACCAGAGCCAGGCCTCCGGGTTGATCGGCTCGCCGACCGTGCCGAGCAGCTTCAGGCTCTTACGCGAGGTCTGCTTGACCGGGTCGTCGCCGTGGCGCATCAGCGCCCGGATCGCGGTCGGCGCCGTGTAGAAAATATTGACCTTGTGCTTGTCGACCACCTCCCAGAAGCGGGAAACGGTCGGGTAGTTGGGCACGCCCTCGAACATCAGCGTGATCGCGCCATTGGCGAGCGGCCCGTAGACGATGTAGCTGTGGCCGGTGACCCAGCCGACGTCGGCGGTGCACCAGTAGACGTCACCGCTCTTGTAGTCGAACACGTACTCGTGGGTCAGCGCGGCGTAGACCAGATAGCCGCCGGTGGTGTGCAGCACGCCCTTGGGCTGGCCGGTCGAGCCGGAGGTGTAGAGGATGAAGAGCGGGTCCTCGGCATTCATCGGCTCGGGCGGGCAGTCGGCCGACGCCAGGTCCATCAGCGGCCCGGCATCGTAGTCGCGGCCGCCGGTCATCGGCACGTTCATGCCGGTGTGGCGGAACATCAGGACCTTGATGCCGTGGCCGCAGCTCTTGAGCGCCTGGTCGGTGTTGGCCTTGAGCGGGATGCTGCGGCCGGCGCGCAGGCCGCCGTCGGTGGTGATCACGAGCTTGCTGTCGCAATCGTTGACCCGGTCGGCCAGGCTGTCCGGCGAGAAGCCGCCGAAGACCACCGAGTGGACCGCGCCGATCCTTGCACAGGCGAGCATCGCGTAAGCGGTCTCGGGGATCATCGGCATGTAGATCGTGACCCGGTCGCCCTTCCTGACGCCGAGCTCCTTGAGCACGTTGGCGAGCTTGCCGACCTCGCGGTGCAGCTCCCGGTAGCTGATCTTGCGGTCGATCTTGGGATCGTCGCCTTCCCACAGGATCGCGGTCTGGTCGCCGCGGGCCCTGAGATGGCGGTCGATGCAGTTGGCGCTGACGTTGAGGACGCCGTCCTCGAACCAGCGGATGCGGGCGTTGTCCTCGAAATCGACGTCCTTGATACGGGTCGGGAACTGCAGCCAGTCGAGGCGCTTGGCCTGCTCGGCCCAAAAGCCGTCCGGGTCCTCGATCGAGCGCCGGTACATCGCCTGGTACTTGGCGTCGTCGCAATGGGCCGACCTCGCGATCGCCTCGGGCACGGGAAAGACGTCGTTCGACATGGCCTCCTCCGATCGGCAGCCTGGCTGCTGGCGCGCGCGCAGGCGCCGGGCCCGCAGCCTGATGCACCCCTGACCGGTTTTTGTCACATATCGAGGCCGCCGACTCAACCGGCCGCGCATGCGACCATATAGAACGGCTCACCAGCTAACTGCCATCCAGCCAGGTCTCGACCGTCGGCAGGATGCGCCGGGCGATCAATGCGATGCCTTCGGCGGTCGGGTGGATGCCGTCCGCCTGGGTGAGCTCCGGATGGCCGGCGACGCCATCGAGGAAAAAGGGATAGAGCGGCACGCCGTGCCTGGCGGCGAGCCGGGGATAGACCGCGGCGAACGCCCGGCCGTAGTCCTCGCCGAGATTGGGCGGCGCCAGCATGCCGGCGAGCATGACCTTGACGCCCTCGCTCTGCAGACGCGTGACGATCGCGTCGAGATTGCGCTCCAGCTCCTCGGGCGGCAGGGCGCGCAGCGCGTCGTTGCCGCCGAGCTCGACGATCACGTGGGTCGGATGATCGCCGAGCAGCCAGTCGAGGCGCGCGAGCCCGCCCGCCGAGGTGTCGCCGGTGACCCCGGCATCGAGCACCGTGCATGGGTGGCCCGCCGCGTCGAGTTGCCGCTGCAGCTGGGCCGGGAAGCCGTCGGCGAGGTCGAGCCCATAGGCGGAGGTCAGCGAATTGCCGAGCACGGCAATCCGGCAGGGCTCGGTCGCGGCCGCGCCCTGAGCCGCGATCAGCAGCGCCATCGCCAGGCCGAGCTTGAGAACACCTGCCAATCGGACCATCTCTCTCGCCATGTCCTCGCCTTCGACCACCCGCCCGGTAGCGCCGGTCTCCCGATCTGCGATGATCGAGCTGGTCGACGTGCAGGTGACCCTGGGCAGTGCGGCTGGTCCGGTCAAGATCCTGCGCGGCGTCGATCTCGAGGTCGCGGCCGGCAGCTCGGTCAGCGTGGTCGGCCCGTCGGGCTCGGGCAAGTCGACCCTGCTCGCCGTGGTCGGCGGCATCGAGCGCCCGACCGCCGGCACGGTGCGGGTCGACGGCCAGGATCTGGGCGCGCTCGACGAGGATCGGCTGGCGGTCCTGCGCGGCCGCACGATCGGCATCCTGTTCCAGGCCTTCCATTTGATCCCGACCATGACCGCGCTCGAGAACGTGGCCGTGCCGCTCGAGTTGGCCGGCGCCGGGGACGCGTTCGCGCAGGCGGCGGCGCGCCTGGCGGAGATGGGCCTTGGCGCGCGTGCCGAGCACTATCCGGGCCAGCTCTCGGGTGGCGAGCAGCAGCGCGTTGCGCTCGCGCGCGCACTCAGCAACCATCCGAAGCTCCTGCTCGCCGACGAGCCGACCGGCAACCTCGATCAGGACACCGGCCAGGAGATCGTCGAGCTGCTGTTCCGGGTCCAGCGCGAGCGCGGCATGACCCTGTTGCTGATCACCCACGAGCCGGCCCTGGCGGCGCGCTGCGAGCGGCGGCTCGAGATGGCCGACGGCCGGGTGTCCGAGCCGGCGCAGGCCGGCCGGCGCCGGCAGCCGCTCGCCGCCGGCGGGGGCGCGTGAGGGGGCTCATGCTCGCCTGGCGGCTCGCGCGCCGGGAGCTGCGCGGCGGGCTCGGCGGCTTCGCCGTGTTCTTCGCCTGCCTGACCCTCGGGGTCGCCGCGATCGCGATGGTCGGCGTGCTCAACGCGGGCCTGATCGACGGCCTGAAGCGGGACGCCTCGGCGCTGCTCGGCGGCGACCTCGAGATCGATGCCAGCAACCTGCCTCTGACCGCGGCCGAGCTCGCCGGGCTGACCCCGCCGGGCGCCAGGCGCTCGGCGAGCGTGCGCACCAACGCCATGGCCGAAGGTGGCGGCGGCCGGCGCGTGGTGGTGGCGCTCAAGGCGGTCGATGCCGCCTATCCGCTGTACGGCGCGGCCGTGCTCGATCCGCCGAGCCTGAGCCTGCACCAGGCGCTCGCCGATCGGGGCGTCGTGGTCGAACGCAGCCTGCTCGCCCGGCTCGGGCTGAAGATCGGCGATCCGCTGCGGATCGGTCAGGCCGATTTCGTGATCCGGGCCGTGCTCGAGCGCGAGCCGGACCGGATCGGCGGCTACATCAGCATCGGCCCGCGCGCGATGATCGGCCTCGATCAGCTCGAGCGGACGCACGTCATGCTGCCGGGCTCGCTCGCGCAGTATGGCTATGGCCTGGCACTGCCGGCAGGCGTCGATGCCAACGCCGTCCTGGCGCGGCTGCGGGCCGAGCATCCGGATGCCCGCTGGCGCGTGCGTGGCACCCGCGACGTCCAGCCTCAGATCACCCGCTTCACCGACCGGCTCGCGACTTATCTGACGCTTGCCGGCCTGACCGCGCTGCTGATCGGCGGGGTCGGGGTGGCACTCGCGGTCCAGAACTATCTGGCCGGCAAGACCGCGACCATCGCCACGCTCGAAGTGCCTCGGCGCCTCGAGCGGCCTCGTGTTCAGGATCTACCTCGTGCAGATTCTGGTGCTGGCCGGGATCGGCAGCCTGCTCGGCCTTTTGATCGGCCAGACGGCACCACTGCTGCTGCGCACGCTGGTGGCACCGCTATCGCCGATCCAGATCGCCGCGGGCTGGTATCCCTTGCCGCTCCTGATCGCGCTCGGCGCCGGCCTCTTGACCGCGCTCGTGTTTGCGATCTGGCCGCTGGCGCGCGCCCGCGCGATCTCGCCAGCCGGCATGTTCCGGGCCCTGATCGCGCCGCCCTCGCGCTGGCCGCCAGCGCCGATTCTGGCACTTCTCGGGCTCAGCATCCTCGGCCTCGCCGGCCTCGCTCTCGCCGGGGTCGCCGACCGCCGGGTCGGGCTGATCTTCATCGGTGTGGCACTGGCGGCGGCGGTGCTGCTGGCCGGCCTCGCTGCCTTGATCCTCGCGGGCGTCCGGCGGCTCGGCCGGCGGGGCGGGGCGCGCACACGGATCGCGCTCGCCAATCTGCACCGGCCGGGTGCCGGGGCGGCGAGCGTCATCATCGCGCTCGGCGCCGGTCTCGCCGTGCTCACGATGGTCGCCCTGATCGACCGCAATCTCGCCGCCGAGATCGACCTGCGCCTGCCCAAGCGGGCGCCGAGCCTGTTCTTCATCGACCTGCAGCCGGACCAGCGGCGCGGCCTTCGAGGCCCTGATCAGGGCGACCGACGGCGCGCGCCTGCTGCAGATCGCGCCGATCGTCCGCGGTCGCGTGGTGCGGATCAACGGCGTCCCGGTCGACCAGACCGGGATCGAGCATTGGACGCTCCGCCATGATCGCGGCCTGAGCTACGCCGCGGCCCTGCCCGCGGGCACCGAGCTGGTCGCCGGCGCGTCCTGGCCCGAGGACTATGCCGGCCCGCCGCTGGTCTCGGTCGAGGACGAGGTCGCGGCCGCCTATGGCGTCGGCGTCGGCGATCGCCTGAGCTTCAACGTGCTCGGCCGGGTGATCGAGGCCAAGATCGCGAATCTTCGGGCCGAGATCGACTGGGGCCAGGCGCGCCTCAACTTCGTCTTCCTGTTCAGCCCGGGGGTGCTCGAGGCGGCGCCGCACACGCTGGCGGCCGCGGTCGACGTGCCGCCGGCCGCCGAAGCGGGGCTGCTCGACCGGCTCGCCGGGCAGCTGCCGAACGTCACCCCGATCTCGGTCCGGGCGATGGTCGCCGAGGTCGACGAACTGATGGCCAAGATCAAGCTCGCGGTCGCCGCGGTCGCGGGCGTGACGCTGCTGAGTGGCGTGCTGGTGCTCGCGGGCGCGGTCGCCGCGGCCCGCCGGCGGCACCTCTACGAGACGGTCATGCTCAAGGTGCTGGGCGCGCGCCGGGTCGACCTGCTGCGCATCTTCCTGCTCGAATATCTCGGCCTCGGCGCGACCGCGGCGCTCGCCGGCGGCCTGCTCGGCAGCCTCGGCGCCGCCGCCGTGGTGATCTTCGCGATGCATCTGCCCTGGACCTTCTCGCCCGGCGCCGTGCTCGCGGTCCTGCTGACCGCGCTCACGCTCACTCTGACCGCCGGTTTCCTCGGCACCTGGCGCCTGCTCGGGCGGCCGGCGGCGCCGGTCCTGCGCGCACCTTGAGCGCGCTCACATCTCGGCGAGGGGCTGCCGCGGGCGGCCGTCCATGTTTGCGAGGGACTGCCGCAGGCGGCAGCCCGGGCGTATAGTGCGGCCATGCACGACCTGTCGCCGACCTTCCTCGCCACCGCGTTTGCCGCCGGCGTGATCTCGTTCCTGTCGCCCTGCGTGCTGCCGCTGGTGCCGGGCTACGTCTCGTTCGTCGCCGGCAGCTCGCTCGAGGAGCTGCGCGACCGCCAGGCGCCACGCCTCCAGGTGCTGACGCTGGCCGGCACGTTCGTGCTCGGGTTCACGCTGGTGTTCGTGGCGCTCGGCGCCAGCGCCACCGTCCTCGGCAACCTGCTGCTGAGCTACCGCTACGAGCTCGGCCTGATCGCCGGCATCGTCGTGATCCTGTTCGGGCTGCACCTGCTGGGCCTGACCCCGATCCGCTGGATGAACCAGGAAGCCCGGCTTCACCTCGAGGTCGGCCGCGGCCGGGTGCTCAGCGCGCTGCTGCTCGGGATCGCCTTCGCCTTCGGCTGGACGCCCTGCATCGGTCCGGTCCTGGGCGCGATCCTGACGCTTGGCGCGAGCACCGCCGACGTCGCCAAAGGCGCCTTGCTGCTCGCGGTCTATTCGCTCGGGCTCGGCCTGCCGTTTCTGCTCGCCGCGCTGTTCACCGGCGCGCTGCTCGGCCGGCTGAAGGCGCTCGGCCGTGCCGGCCGCAACCTGCAGCGGGCCGCGGGCGGCCTCCTGATCGCGATGGGCCTGCTCATGGTCACGGGCCAGCTCGAGCGGCTCGCCTACTGGCTGCTCGAGACCTTCCCGGCCCTCGGCCGGATCGGCTGAGGCAGGCGCCTGGCAGCCCCTCAGTCCTCGTCGCGCAGGCCGTGGCGGTTGGGCGGCCACCACGCGTCGGCGATCAAGTCGTCGAAGGCGTAGGGGCAATCCGTTGGCAGCGCCCGCGCAGCTTCGATCTCGCCGCGCGCAGTCAGGTCACGGGCGACCTTGCGCCGGGCCCGGTCGAAGAGCTTGGGCAGCATCGGCTCGACCTCGGCGAGGATCGTCGGCGTGATCGCAGCTTCGATCTCGCCGCGGGCATCGTCGATCGAGTTCAGCCAGTCGGCGCGCGGCTCGGCCGCGGGCGAATACTCCAGCTTCAGGGCAGGCTCGAGGATCCGCAGGAGCTGGCTACGGACGGCGTTGCGCGCCTGCATCCCGAGCCCGTCCACCTCCTCCGCCAGGTGCTCGAGGTCGAGCGGGCCGTTCCAGCGCGCCTCGGCGAGACGACGGAGCGCTTGCGCCTGATCGCGGGTCCAGGCGTAGAAGTCGTCCTTGTAGAGCTGGTCGGGCCGGGCCGCCATGGTCGGTTCTCCGCTGCGCCTTCGTCCTAGCACGTCGAGGGCAGACGATCATCCGCCAGCGCGAACGGCTCGCTCCGGACCTGGTGGGTCGAGGGGGTGAAGGGCTCAGCTGCCGTTGGGCTTGCGCGGCACCATCAGGACCGCCTCGCCGTCGAGCACCTTGCGCTCGCCGACCGTGCAGAAGGTCTCCAGACGCACCCGGTGGCGCTCGGGGATCAACTCGGCGACCACGGCGCGGGCGATCACCGTGTCGCCGATCCGCACCGGGGCGAGGAACCTGAGGCTCTGGCTGACGTAGATCGCACCCGGGCCGGGCAGGCGGGTGCCGAGCACGGTGGACACCAGGCTCGCGGTCAGCATGCCGTGCGCGATCCGGCCCTCGAACATGGTCCGGCTGGCGAAGTCCTGGTCGAGATGGATCGGGTTGGTGTCGCCGGACACCCCGGCAAACATCAGGAGGTCGGCCTCGGTGATCGTCTTGCTGAACACCCGGGTCATGCCGAGCGTCAGGTCCTCGAAGAAGTAACCGTGGCGATCCATCGCGCATTCCCTTTTTGGGCGACCCGCACTGTTTTGCTTGTGCACCGCATCACATAGGCAACAACACCCAGCAAGGGCAAGGGTTCGCGGATGTGGCAACGCAACACGAAAGATGCTTATGAGACGGTAACGCCGAGAGGTTGCGCGACCGTTAAGGCCGTGCCGGGCGGGCTGCCGGCGGCTCGGCGGGGGCTTGTCTTGGGCGCGCCGGCGGGGCACAAACGGCGCCGGACGACCCCAACGGCATGAGGCGGCGATGGAAGCCCTCGAAGCAGTCATGAGCCGGTCCTCGGTGGCGCCGGCGTTTCTCACCGAGCCGGCGCCCGAGGGCGCCGCGCTGGCGCGGATCCTGGCGGCGGGCGCCAGCGCGCCCGACCACGGCCGGCTGCGGCCCTGGCGCTTCATCGTGATCCGCGGTGCGGCGCGGGCGCGGCTCGGCGAGGTGTTCGCCGACGCGCTGCGCCAGCGCCAGCCGGATGCGCCCGAGGCGGCGATCGAGCAGGAGCGCGGCCGGCCGCTGCGCGCGCCGCTGCTGATCGCGGTCGTGGCCAAGCTCGACCCGCAGCATCCGAAGATCCCCGAGATCGAGCAGATCCTCTCGACCGGTGCGGCGGTCCAGAACCTGCTGCTCGCCGCCCACGCCCAGGGCTTCGGCGCCAAATGGCTGACCGGCGCCAACGCCTATGACGACCACGTCAAAGCGGCGCTGGGCCTCGCGCCCGACGATCGCCTGACGGGCTTCGTGCATCTCGGCAGCATCGAGGGCAAGCCGCCTTCGGTGCCGCACGCCGATCCCGCCGAGCTCACGGTCGAGTGGTCGGGCTAGCGGGTCGCTTCAGTCGGGCTCTGGACGCCCCGCGCCACAGCAGGCGGGCGCCTGGCCGCCGCGGCGCGCCGTCTGGATCGGCGGACAGGGCACCGTGCCGAAGCTGCAGAACACGCAGCAGTCGCCGCGCCTGGGCCTGAGCAGGACGCCGCAGCCCGGGCAGTCGTAGAAATACTGGCAGGCATCGGTCGGCATGCGCTCGAGGCTCTGGCGGCCGCAATGCGGGCAGGTGAGGGTCGATTTCGAGCAGGATCCCGGTCATCGGGATCGGCCCAGTTCCCGAGCCGCCCGGCGCTTGCGGACCAGGGCGAAGACGGTCAACCCGACGAACAGGAGCAGCGTCGGCAACAGCAGATCGTCGAGGCCGGCGATCAGGGCACCGAGGCCAAGCGCGCCGAGGGTCCAGACCAGGATCGGGGTGAAGCAGCAGAGCGCCGTGATCAGGCTGCCGCCGAGGCCGAAACTGAGCAGTTTGCGATCGGTCATCGGCCTCACCTCCCGCCGCGATCCGCCAACGTCGCTGGCCAGGCCGGCCAGCACCGACTAAGATGCATCCTGGAGCTGCTCCAGGTTCAAGCGGGAAAACGATTCTGGCCCTGACGATCGGGACGCTCGCCACGACCACAGGCTGTGCGGTCGACACGATCCGCTACTACGAACGGGTCGGGCTGCTGCCGATCCCGCCGCGCACCCGGGGTGGCCATCGCCAATATGCCGAGGCCGACCGCAAGCGGTTGCTGGTGATCCGGCGCTCGCGCCAGCTGGGCTTCAGCCTCGAGGAGATCCGGGCGGTCCTGGCATTGGCCGATCGGCGCGCGATCGACTGCGCCGCGGTCCGGGACGTGGCCACCCGCCACCTCGAGGGGCTCGAGCGCCAGATCCGGGAGCTCGAAGCGTGGCGGGGGACGCTCGAGCGGCTGATCGCGGCCTGCGAGCAGGCGGGCGGCCCGTCCTGCCCGCTGCTGGACGCGCTGGCCGGCGAGCAGGACCCGCGCCGGGCGGTCACGCGGACGGCCAGTTGACCGAGGAGCGAGCCCCGATGAGCCGCGCCACCGCGCCGCGACCGATCGTGATCGACTGCGACCCGGGCCAGGACGACGCGCTGGCGCTGTTGCTGGCGCTCGGCTCGCCGGCCGAGCTCGAGCTGCTCGCGGTCACCGCGGTCGCCGGCAACGCGCCGCTGGCGCTGACCGAGACCAATGCGCGCAAGGTGCTGGAGCTGGCCGGTCGCACCGACATCCCGGTCTACGCCGGCTGCGCGCGGCCGCTGGTGCGGGCGCCGGTGATCGCCGACTACGGGGGCGCAACCGGGCTCGACGGCTACCAGCTGCCCGAGCCCTCCGTGCCGGTCGCCGCGGGCCACGCGGTCGATGCGCTGATCGAGCTCCTTCACGCCCGGCCCGCGCGCACGCTCACCGTCTGCCCGATCGGGCCGCTCACCAACGTCGCCATGGCGATGGTCAAGGCGCCGGCGATCGTCCCGCGCATCCGGGAGATCGTCCTGATGGGCGGTGCCATCGGCCTCGGCAACGCGACGCCGGCTGCCGAGTTCAACATCTTCGCCGACCCGGAGGCCGCCGACGTGGTGTTCCGCGCGGGCGTGCCGATCGTGATGTGCGGCCTCGACCTCACCCGCCAGGCGCTGGTCACCCCCGAGCGGCTGGCCGCGCTCCGGGCGCTCGGCACGCCGGTCGGCGCGGCGGTCACAGGCCTGCTCGAGGCCTACAACGGCGACCAGACCCACGCCGGTCCGCTCGGGGCGCCGCTGCATGATCCCTGCGTGATCGCGTATCTGTTGCGGCCGGAGCTGTTCGAAGGCCGCGACTGCCACGTCGAGGTCGAGACCCGGAGCGAGCTCACCCTGGGCCGGACGGTGGTCGACTGGCGGGGCCGCGGCCGCCTCGACCGCGGCGCCGGGCGGGCCAATGCCAAGGTGTTGAACGAGCTCGACGCCGACGGCTTTTTCGCGCTTCTGACCGAACGCCTCGCCCGCCTCCCGCTCGCCTGACCCTGGCGCGGCCCCGCGGGCCGGGTCTGGATCGTCGAGCTTCATCCGGATGCTGCTCCGTTTCTCCCCGGCCGGTCAGCCGTCACCGGGGCGCCCGTTAGCCATTGTCGGGCGCCGGCTTCTGGTGTATGGTATACCAACGACCTGATGAAACAGGGGGGCTCCGGAGCTTTCTCGACGATGCCGCTACAGCTCGTGGTCAAGCCGATCGACCAGGACTTCAGCCTCAAGGGGCACATTTACGACGTGCTCAAGGAAGGCATCACGTCGATGAACATCTACGCCGACGGTGCCGAGTTGAAGCTGGATGAGCGGCAGCTTTCCGAGCAGCTCAAGATCAGCCGCACGCCGATCCGCGAGGCGCTGGCACGGCTCGAGCAGGAAGGCCTGGTGCGGATCGCGCCCCGCAAGGGCGTCTTCATCCTCAGGAAGTCGGTCGGCGAGATCCTGGAGATGATCATCGCCTGGGCAGCACTCGAGAGCATGGCGGCCAGGCTCGCGACCGAGCGCGCCAGCGCGGCCGAGATCGGCTCGCTCCGGACCTTGCAGGCACGCTTCGATCAGGCCGAGGTCCGCACCCATATCGACGAATACTCGGGCGCCAACATCAAGTTCCACCGGCGCATTTTCGAGATGTCGAAGTGCCGGATCCTGATGGACATGGCCGATGGCCTGTTCATCCACATGCGGGCGATCCGTGCCCGCACGATGACCGAGGGCGATCGGGCGACCCGCTCGATCGTCGACCACACGCACATCATCGGCGCCCTGGAGGCACGCGATCCGGACCTCGCCGAACGGCTGGTCCGCGAGCACACGCTCAAGCTCCACGACCACGTCAAGCGGACGTGGGTCGAGACCGAGCCGGTCCCGGCGCCGGCGATCGAAAGCGTGCCCGAGCCCAAAGGATCGAGGAAGGCCCTGCCATGACCACGACCGCGACCGACACCCTGCAAAGGAAAAGCACCGACGCCAGCGTCATCTCGGGCGGTCACCTGGTCGCCCGGGCGCTGAAGAACGAGGGTGTCGACACGATCTTCACCCTGTGCGGCGGGCACATCATCGACATCTACGACGGCTGCGTCGACGAGGGGATCCGGATCATCGACGTCCGCCACGAGCAGGTCGCGGCCCATGCGGCCGACGGCTACGCCCGCCAGACCGGCAAGCTCGGCTGCGTCGTGACCACGGCCGGGCCCGGCTGCACCAACGCCATGACCGGCATCGCCTGCGCGTTCCGCGCCGAGACCCCGGTCCTGCACATCGGCGGCCAGGGGGCGCTGACCCAGCACAAGATGGGGTCCTTGCAGGACCTGCCGCACGTCGAGATGATGGCGCCGATCACGAAATTCGCCGCCGGCGTGCGCTCGACCGAGCGGGTCGCCGACATGATCGCGATGGCGGCGCGCGAATGCTTCGCCGGCGCCTACGGGCCCTCCTACCTCGAGATCCCGCGCGACGTCCTGGATCGCGAGATCGACCTCAAGAGTGCCGTGATCCCGCAGGCCGGCAAGTACCGCGCCTCCACCAGGTCGATCGGCGACCCCGCCGACATCGAGCGCCTGGCCGACATCCTGGTCGCGGCGAAGACGCCCTGCATCCTGCTCGGGACCCAGGTCTGGAACTGCCGCGGCCACGAGCAGGCGATCCGGCTCGTGCGCGGGCTGAACATTCCCGCCTATTTCAACGGCTCCGGCCGGGGCCTGCTGCCGCCGGGCGATCCGCACTCACTTCAACCGGACGCGCTCGCTGGCGTTCAAAGAGGCGGACGTGATCGTGATCGTCGGCACGCCGTTCGACTTCCGCATGGGCTACGGCAAGCGGCTGTCCCGGGAGGCGACGATCGTCCAGATCGATCAGGACTACCGGACCGTCGGCAAGAACCGGGACCTCTCGCTCGGCCTGGCGGGCGATCCCGGTGCG
The DNA here is from genome assembly GCA_963757395.1 of uncultured Alphaproteobacteria bacterium. Classification (GTDB taxonomy): domain Bacteria; phylum Pseudomonadota; class Alphaproteobacteria; order Geminicoccales; family Geminicoccaceae; genus DATAOG01. Next base: position 792,859 of record CAVWRK010000003.1, on the reverse strand, counting down.
ATCCTGGGCGCGGTCGCGGATGCCGCTTCGGGCCGGCTCGACAACGGCGCCGCCGGGCGCCGGGGCTGGCTCGAGAAGCTGCGCGCGGCCGAGATCGCGGCCACCGACAAGCTGATGCCGCTCTTCATGTCCGAGAACTCGCCGATCCATCCCTACCGCGTGGCCTGGGAGATCAACGAGTTCCTGACCGAGGACACGATCTACATCGGCGATGGCGGCGACGTGGTGACGATCAGCGCCCAAGCCGTGCAGCCGCGCCAGCCGGGCCATTGGATGGATCCCGGGCGCGCTCGGCGCGCTCGGCATCGGCACCGGATTTGCCATGGCGGCGAAGCTCGCCCACCCCGAAAAGGAGGTGATTTGCTACTACGGCGACGGCTCGTTCGGCATGACCGCGTTCGACATGGAGACCGCCAATCGCTTCGGCGCGCCCTACCTCGCCGTGGTCGGCAACAATTCGGCGATGAACCAGATCCGCTACGGCCAGCTCGCCAAATACGGTCAGCAGCGGGGCAATGTCGGCAACAAGCTGGGCGACGTGCCGTTCTCCAAGTTCGCCGAGATGCTGGGAGGGTACGGCGAGGAGGTCAGGGAGCCGGGCGAGATCGGGCCGGCGCTCAGGCGCGGTCGCGAGGAGGTGCGATCGCGCGGCCGCTCGGCGGTGATCAACATCTGGGTCGATCCCAACGAGTACGCGCCGGGCACCAAAGCTCAGACCATGTACAAATGAGCAACTCGCCCGTTCGGAAGGAGGAGAGAGGCCAATCATGAAAGCGCTCGAAGGGGTTCGTATTCTCGACATGACCCACGTCCAGTCGGGGCCGACCTGCACGCAGCTGCTGGCCTGGTTCGGCGCCGACGTGATCAAGATCGAGCGGCCCGGCACCGGCGACATCACGCGGGGTCAGCTGCGCGACCTGCCGGGCGTCGACAGCCTCTACTTCACGATGCTGAACGGCAACAAGCGCTCGATGACCCTCGACACCAAGAACGAGGAGGGCAGGGCGCTGTTCGCCCGCCTGATCCAGGCGTGCGACGTGATGGTCGAGAACTTCGCCCCGGGTGCGATCGATCGGATGGGCTTTCCCTGGGAGAAGATCCAGGAGCTCAACCCGCGCATGATCTATGCCTCGGTCAAGGGCTTCGGCCCCGGCCCCTACGAGGACTGCAAGGTCTACGAGAACGTCGCCCAGTGCACCGGCGGCTCGGCGTCGACCACCGGCTTCGACGACGGCCCGCCGCTTGGTGACCGGCGCCCAGATCGGCGATACCGGGACCGGGCTGCATCTGGCGCTCGGCATCGTCACCGCGCTGTTCCAGCGCGAGAAGACCGGGCGCGGCCAGCGGGTGCTCGCGGCGATGCAGGACGGGGTCCTCAACCTCTGCCGGGTCAAGCTCCGCGACCAGCAGCGCCTGGCGCACGGCCCGCTCACCGAATATCCGCAATACCCCCACGGCGAGTTCGGCGACGCCACGCCGCGCGCCGGCAATGCGTCCGGCGGCGGCCAGCCGGGCTGGATCGTCAAGTGCAAGGGCTGGGAGACCGATCCCAACGCCTACACCTACGTCATCACCCAGGCTGCGGTCTGGCCCGCCCTTTGCCGCGTGATCGGCAAGGAGGCGTGGATCACCGATCCCGCCTATGCCAAGCCGGACGCCCGCCTCGACAAGCTCGGCCACATCTTCGACACGATCGAGGAATGGACCAAGACCAAGACCAAGTTCGAGGTCATGGACATCCTGAACGCGCTCGACGTGCCCTGCGGGCCGATCCTGTCGATGAAGGAGATCGCCGCCGAGCCGTCGCTGCGGGCGACCGGCACCGTGGTCGAGGTCGACCATCCCAAGCGCGGCAAGTATCTGACCGTCGGCAACCCGATCAAGCTGTCGGATTCGCCGGCCGACGTCCAACGCTCGCCGCTGCTCGGTGAGCACACCGACGAGATCCTGAGCGACGTGCTCGGCCTGTCGGCCGAGGAGGCGGACGCCTACAAGGCGGCCGGCGCCCTCGGTCCGCCGACGGCGGCGGCCGCCGAATGACCGCCCCGCGTTCCGACTCATCGATCCCGGCCGGGCGGCGGCCGCGCCGCGCCGGCGGGAGCGCCAGGGCGATGCCGCGCACGATCCTGATCCTGGTTCGCGGGGACGGCAAGGGCGAGGGCGTTCTCGACCATGCGCTGGCACTCGGGCGCCGCTTCAACGCCCATCTCGAGGTGGTCCACTGCCGGCAGCGGCCGCAGGACATGCTGCCGTTCGCGGGCAACGTGCCGAGCCCGCTGCGGCAGCAGGTGCGTCGCCTCCGCCACGTCGTTGGCCGACGAGGAGGAACGCCGGGTCAAGGCGATGTTCGAGGACTACTGCCGGCGCGCGGAGCTCGCCGTGGTCGAGAGGCCGCGCGATGCGCCCAGGGACCGGCCGTCGGCGTCCTGGTCGGAGGCGATCGGCAGTCAGGCCGACGTGGTCGCGGTTCGCGGCCGGCTCGCCGACGTGATCGCGGTGGCGCAGCCGGATCATCGCCTCGGCATCGGCTTCAACACTTTCGAGGCGGCCCTGTTGGAGACCGGCCGGCTGGTCCTGCTCTGCCCGCCGCTGCCGGTCAGCGACATCGGACGGCACGTGGCGATCGCCTGGAGCGGCACGGTCGAAGCGGCCTCGGCGGTCGGCGGCGGCGATGCCGATCCTGGTCGCCGCCGACCGGGTGACCGTGCTCTCGGCGCTCACCGGCGCCGCCATCGACCTCGGACCGGAGGCCCTTCGGCGACCATCTGGCGAGCCACGGCGTCGGCTGCCGAGATCAGGACCTTCGACGCCAGGCCGACCGCGGTCGCCCAGGGTCTGTTGGCGGCCGCCAAGGACGCCGGTGCCGACCTGCTCCTGATGGGCGCCTATGGTCACAGTCGCCGGCGCGAGCTGGTCATGGGCGGGGTCACGAAATACATCACCGATCATGCCGATCTGCCGGTGCTGCTGCAGCGTTGAGGAGGGCACCGGCGTGATCGCGAAGACCTCGCAACGGGAGAGCCATCGCGGACAATCGCAGTTTCGACATATCCTGCGCTGAGACCAGGAGCACCCAATGCGCCGGCTGATTGGTGTGCTTCCGGGTCGCGAATTCAACGGCGTCGGGTATAGTGCGGAGGCGGCGTCGTTCGGTATCATCACAGGGAAACCGAGGAGGCTTAGCAATGAAAGGAACGAGGCGAGTAGTCGCTGGCATCGCGCTTGCCGCCAGCTACCAGCGTCGCGACCGTGGCCCTGTCGGGTGCCGCGGGCGCGTGGGAGCCGAAGAAGCCGGTCGAGTTCATCATCATGGCCGGCGCCGGCGGCGGCGCCGACCAGATCGCGCGCCTGCTGCAAGGGCTGATCGAGCAGAAGAACCTGTCGCCCCGGCCTTTCATCCCGATCAACAAGGCCGGCGGCTCCGGTGCCGAAGCTTGCGCTATCTGCAGGACAAGGCCGGCGACGACTACACCCTGCTGGTCACGCTCAACAGCTTCTACACCACGCCGATCATCCAGAAGGATCTGGGCGTCGACGTCACCAAGTTCACGCCGATCGGCCGGATGGCGCTCGATACCTTCCTGCTGTGGGTCAATAGCGACACCGACATCAAGACCCTCGATGACTACGACGCGGCGGTGAAGTCGGCCGGCAAGAAGTGGACGATGGGCGGTACCGGCACCGGCCAGGAGGATTCGATCCTCACGGCGATGCTGGAGTCCGATCTCGGTCTCCAGATGACCTACGTCCCGTTCCCGGGCGGCGGCGACGTGGCCAAGAACCTGGTCGGGAACCACATCAACTCCACGGTCAACAACCCGTCCGAGGAGATCGAGTTCATGCGCGCCGGCGAAACCCGGCCGCTGGTGCAGTTCACCGACGAGCGGATGGCCGCCTTCCCGGACGTGCCGACCGCCAAGGAGCTCGGTCACGACCTCGTCTACTACATGCAGCGCTCGATCAACGGCCCTCCGGGGATGTCGAAGGACGCGCAGGACTGGTACATCAACCTGTTCAAGACCTTGTACGAGTCCCCAGAGTGGCAGAAGTACTGCACCGACGAGGGTCTGGATTGCACCCAGTGGGTGGCTGGCGACGATCTGGAGAAGTTCCACCAGGCTCAGCTCGCCCGCCACGAGGCTCTGATCGAGAAGGTCGGCGCCGAGGCCATTACCGGCCAGTAGCCTTAAGCAATCGGTCGACGAGGCCATCCTTCGGGGTGGCCTCGTCGCCACTTCCGATCCTGGCCGGACGTTGACAGGTCGCTTGAAGTACGCCCGGACATCTTCGTCAGGCCTGGGAGGCACGGTCATGACGGTTCGCACCGCTGAGCTTTTGATGGCCGTCGCGCTGGCGCTGCTGTCGCTCGCCTTCATGATGAAGAGCGCCGAGCTCGCGATCGGCTGGGTACCGAGCCGCGGGCCCGGCTCCGGCGCGTGGCCGTTCTGGCTGTCGGCCGGCATGCTGGCGGCCACGCTCACGACCATCGCCAGATGGTTTACCGAAGCGACGCCGGAATCGCGCTCGACCGAAGAGCTACATGAGCAAGAGCGCGGTCTCGATCGTCGGCACGGCGGTCGCGGCCCTGGTCGGACTGCTGATCGGCACCTATTACATCGGCATCTACATCTCGCTGATGCTTGTTCCTGGTGTTCTTCATCAGGATCATGGGTCGTCAATCCTGGCCGATCACGCTGGCGATTGCCTTGCTGACGCCGGTCGTTCATCTTCTGCCTGTTCGATTGGGCGCTGACGATTCCCCTACCGAAGGGGCTACTCGGAGCCGCTGTTCTATCCGATCTACGACCTGATCTACTGACTTCGGCGACCAAGGAGCGACCGGTTGTCGCGCGGAGCGCAGTCGTCGGAACACCCGGCCGGTCGGGTTGCCCGGCAGGAAGCTGGGGACAAGCCATCGTGGAAGACCTGATTGGCCACTTGATGGGCGGCTTCGCCGAAGCCTTCCATCCGATCAACCTGGTGATGCTGGTGTTCGGCTGCGCGGTCGGCCTGTTCATCGGCGCCATGCCAGGGCTGGGTTCGGTGAACGGGGTCGCGATCCTGCTGCCGATCACCTTCCTGGTGCCGCCGAATGCCGCGATCATCTTTCTCGCCGCGATCTACTACGGCGCCATGTACGGCGGCGCGATCAGCTCGATCACGCTTGGCATACCCGGGGCGTCGACCGCGGTCGCCACGGTGTTCGACGGCCGGCCGATGGCGGTCGCGGGCAAGGCCGATCGCGCCCTGGTCACCGCCGCCGCGGCGTCCTTCATCGGCGGCACCATCTCGGTCGTCCTGTTCACGCTGTTCGCCCCGCCGCTCGCCGAGTTCGCGCTGCGCTTCGGACCGCCCGAGGAATTCGCGCTGATGGTGCTGGCGTTCGCCACCTTCATCGGCCTCGGCGGCGACGACATCCCGAAGACGATCTTCTCGATCCTGATCGGCCTGGTGCTGGCAAGCGTCGGCCTGGATATCATCTCGGGCAAGCCGCGCCTGATCTTCTTCGATCTCTCCGGGTTCTACCACGGCATCAACTTCCTGGTGCTGGCGATCGGGATCTACGGCATCGGCGAGATGCTGTGGACGCTGGAACAGACCGAGGGCGACGTGATCGTCCATCGCGTCAAGACGTCGGTGCGCGTGATCCTCGACAACCTCCGCCTGTTCAAGGAGTGCCTCGGCACCAGCATCCTCGGGTCGCTGATCGGCTACTTCGTCGGCATGCTGCCGGCGGCCGGCGCCACGCCCGCCTCGCTGATGTCCTACGGCCTCGCCAAGACCTTCTCCAAGGACCCGGAGAGCTTCGGCAAGGGCAACCCGCGCGGCGTCGCGGCGCCGGAATCGGCCAACAACGCCGCCTCCACCGGCGCCATGCTGCCGATGATCACGCTCGGCATTCCCGGGCTCGCCGACCACCGCGATCCTGCTCGGCGGCATGATCATCTGGGGGCTGCGGCCGGGTCCGCTCCTGTTTCAGGAGCATCCCGATTTCGTCTGGGGCCTGATCAGCAGCCTGTACATCGCGAACTTCGTGGCGCTGGTGATCAACCTCGCCTGCATCCCGCTGTTCGTGCGGGTGCTGACGCTCCGCTTCACGATCCTGGCGCCGATCATCTTCGTGTTGTGCATCGTCGGCGGCTACGCGCCGGAGCAGTCGATGCACGACGTCTGGCTGATGCTGATCTTCGGCGTCACCGGCTACCTGATGCGCAAGCTGAACTATCCGGTGGCGCCGGCGGTGCTGGCGATCGTGCTCGGCCCGCTCGCGGAACGTTCGCTGCGCCAGTCGCTGCTGATCTCGCAAGGGGAAGCCTCGATCTTCTTCACGCGCCCGATCTCGGCCGCCTGCATCGCGATCGCGGTTGCCCTGATCCTGTACCCGCTGCTGCTGTCCTGGCGTCGGCGCGGCGCCCGCGAACCAGGCGGCCGCGGACGCCTGACGGTCGCAGCATGGCGGCCCCCGAGACGCGCGCTGCAGAGGAGCTCGGGCCATGGAATCCGGGGATCAGATCGCGGATCCCCGCCGCCTTCCTGCCTTTGGCCACGGCTTTCAGCGCCGGCGAACGTGCTCACGACCATCGAGGAGGCCCACGAGCGCAGCGCCTTCACCGGGCTCGATCCCGAAGACCTCGTCGCCTTCCGGCCCGAACGGCTGGTCGTGCACGAGCTGCTGATCCGGGTGATGGGCGACGTCTCGGTGCCCGACGGCCCGGACTACGCCGATCTCGGGGTCAATTTCCGTAAGATCACCGAGACGATCCATCGCTCGCTACATCGATCCGCACATGGCCGAGATCGTGCGCGCCTGGCATGAGCTGCGGCGGCGCGCGGCCGGGCTGATCGAGAGCGAGCTGTCATCGAGCCTGTTCGCGGCGCGGGCGGATCGAACGCGCGAACCGGCCAGAAGCGGCGTGTTGGGGCGGCTCGGTCTCGGCCGCAAGCGGCAGGCGGCCGCCACCCGAAAGCATCGAGGACCAGGAACGCCGCATCCTTGCCGAATGGCAGCAACGGGCTGCCGCGAGCGACGACCCGCTCCTGGCCTGCATCCTTCGGACCCTGGCCAGGCTCGCCGCCGCGATCGCCATCCGGCACGGTCGGGTCCGCGGCGATCGGGAGTTCCTGACCGCGCTGGCGACGGACCTGGTCTGCAACGACCATGGCAGCGCAGATGATCGGCCGGATGATCGAGCCTCGACATCGAGGCCGCCGTCCAGCACCCGGGGCTACCGCCTGCTGCCGCCGCGCGACGCGGCCGGTGGTGATGAACACCAAGGGCGCGTCCGCCTCGGGCAAGAGCACGATGCGGCAGCTGCAGCGCGAGCTCGCCAAGGAGCTCGGCCTCGACTGGGCCGATTTCGCCCTGATCAGCCCCGACATCTGGCGCAAGTATCTGCTCGACTACGACCGCCTGGGCGAGGCCAGCCAATACGCCGGCTCGCTGACCGGCCACGAGCTCAGGATCATCGACCAGAAGCTCGATCGCTACATGGCCGAGAAGGCCAGGCGCGGCCGGATGTCCCATCTGCTGATCGACCGCTTCCGGTTCGACAGCTTCGCCGAGGAGGAGGGCGGCGAGGAGGGCGCCCGCCTGCTGACCCGCTTCGGCGCGGTGGTCTACATGTTCTTCATGATCACCCCGCCGATCGCCACGGTCGAGCGCGCCTGGAAGCGGGGTCTCGAGTTCGGGCGCTACAAGGCGGTCGACGACCTCCTCGATCACAACGTCGAAGCCTACACCGGGATGCCGCGCCTGTTCTTCACCTGGGCGCTGCGCAAGGACAAGCAGGTCCACTACGAGTTCCTCGACAACGGGGTGCCGGCCGGCCTGCGCCCGCGCACCGTCGCCTTCGGCTGGAACGACGAGATGACCATCCTCGACCTCGGCTGCCTGCTCGACGTCGAACGCTTTCGCAAGATCGACACGGCCGCGAAGGGCCCGGCGGAGGTTCACCCCGACCCGGCGGCGCTCGCGGCCGAGAACAACACCGCCTTCCTGCTGCGCTGCGGGCGCATGATCCGGAAGATCAGTCTGGCGGATCATCGGACCGGGCGGATCTATGCCCAAATCGAGGCGGGCGCGGTCGAGGGGATCGACCCCGAGGCCTTGAGCGTGGCCATGGAGGATCACGATACCAGGGTCGCGCTGCTGGCGCTCGCCCCCGGGATCTGCGAGGCCCCTGCCTGGCGGGAGCCGCGATGGCTGAGCGGCCAGGAACGGGCCCATACCATCGGCCGCTGGGGCAGCGCCGGCGCAGCGTCCGGCCGCTGAACCGGCTTGGCGAGGGTGCCCGCTATGCCGCCTTGTTCAGGCGCACGCCGCCGCCTTCGGTCAGCATGACCTTGTTCAGGAGCTTGACGCAGGCGTAGACCGCCTGGATCGACGGGGCGGGCGTTTCGGTGAGCTTCGCCAGCTCGAGGATCGAGCCGACCAGCGCCTCGGTCTCGAGCGAGCGGCCGAGCTCGACGTCCTGCAGCATCGAGGTCTTGTGCGCGCCCACCCCCTCGGCGCCCTCGATCCGCTTCTCGATGGTGTGGCGGAACTTGATCCCGAGCTTGAGTGCCACCGCCTGCGCCTCGCGCATCATGTCGGCCGCGAGCGCGCGGGTCTCCGGGAACTGGCAGATCCCGACCAGGGTCGCGTGGGTGAGCGCGCTGATCGGATTGAAGGACAGATTGCCCCAGGCCTTGAGCCAGATCTCCGAGCGGATGTCGGCGAGGATCCGCGACTTGAGGCCGGCCGAGACCAGCACGTCGTGGACCCATTTGGCGCGCTCGGTCTCCTTGCCGTCGAGCTCGCCGATCGGGAACCGGTCGCCTTCGGCATGGTGGATCACGCCGGGCGCGCTCACCTGCGCCGCCGGGTAGACGACGCAGCCCAGCACCCGGGCCGGGTCGATTTTTCGCGACAGGATGCCCGACGGATCGAGGCTCGCGAGCTTGTGGCCGTCGTACTTGCCGCCGTGCCTTTGAAAATACCACCAGGGCAGCCCGTTCTGGACCGTCATGATCATGGTCTCGGGCTCGAGCATGGCGTCGATCTCGCGCACCACCTGGTCGAGGAAATGCGCCTTGACCGCGAGGATCACGAGATCCTGGGGCCCGGCTTCGGCGGCGCTCTCGGCCGCCTTGACCTCGGCCTGATGCTCGCTGCCGTCCTCCCAGACGAGCTTCAGGCCGTTCTTGCGGATCGCGGCGAGCTGGGCCCCCTGGTCGATCACGGTCACGGGATGGCCGGCAAGCGCGAGCTTGGCCGCCATCAGGCCGCCGATCGCGCCGGCCCCGACCACGCAGATCCGCATCGGCTTCGGCTCACCCTCGGCGTAGCGGAACGGCACCTGCTGGACGAAGCGTGTTGCTGAGCGTGCCGATCCCTTCGATCGAGATCTCGATCCGGTTGCTCGCGGCGCGCATGGCGCTGACCCCGATCGAGGTGCCGCAGGCGATGACGTCGCCGGGCAGCAGCGTCATGTCCCGCGACAGGTAGCTGACCAGGCGGTGCGGCTGGAAGATCATGTCGCTGACCGGATAGTTCTGGCGCTCCTTGCCATCCAGCACCGCCCGGATCGACAGCGTCGATCGGGTCGAGCCCGGTCGCGATCACCGGGCCGAACACGCCGAAGGTGTCGAAGCTCTTGGCCCGCGCCCACTGGGCGAAGGTCGGGTCCTTGCTGATGATGTCGGCCGCGGTCACGTCGTCGACGCAGGTGTAGCCGAAGATGTAGTCGGGAGCCTCGTCCTCGCTGACGTTGCTGCAGCGCTTGCCGATGACGATGCCGAGCTCGCCCTCGTAGACGACGTTGCCGCTGTAGGACGGCGGCCGCCGGATAGTCTCGCCGTGCGCGAGGAAGGCGCTCGGCGACTTCAGGAAATAGAGCGGCTCGGTCGGCTCGGCGACGCCAAGCCGCGCCGCCAGCGCATGGAAGTTGTTCCAAAGGCAGACCATCTTCGACGGCACGGACGGCGTCAGCACCTTGACGTCCGCAAGCGCCACCGTCTCCCCGGTCGGCCGGGGATCCTCGAACATGTCGCCGTCGTGGACCGCTGATCGTCTCGCCGTCCAGCGTGCCGAAGCCGGTCCGTCCCTGCCGTTCGAACCTGATCCAATGTGCCACGTCATGCCTCCCCTGATTTGGTTGCGAACGCACGCGCTGCAGCTCGCCCCAGCAGCGACGGCCCAACGCGCAAGGGGCGGCGGCTCCCTTGCCGGCGGTTCGCGTGCATCATCGGAGCGGCCCGCGGTCTTGTCCACACTCTCGGGCGGCGCTCGCGCGCGCCCGATGGCGCCTTTCAGACCGTCGCGCCGGCCGCAGGCTGGCGGTAGTCCCGTTCACGAGCCAGCGTGGCCTTGTTCGCCCTTGACCGCCAACAAAGTCGCTGCCCCCGCCCTTGCGAGTGGTTGGATCAGACGGGAGGCGTCAGCGCGGTGAGGGGAAGAAGGCGAAAATCCTCCAGCGCCGCGGTGCGGTGTCCGATGCCGGCGAGATAGGCATCGTCGGTTGCGAACGCCAGGAACGCCGCGGGGCTGCGTTGACGGACCAGGAGCGCTCGGTCCCAGCGCTCGACTTCCGGACCAATCAGGAAGGCTCCCCCCTCCCCGAAGAACAGCAGCTCGCCGCCGCTTGCCATCAGATACGGCATGGTGTGCGCCATGTATCGGTCATAGGCTTCGGCGCCGCTGATCGGCGTCGCCGGCGCCAGATCGGGCGTCGCCGAATAGTCCGCCACGTCCCGGAAGCGCAGCAGGTTCAGCATCACGACCGCACCCTCGATGGCGCGCGCAACGAAAGCACGCCCGGACTCTTGCGTCGGTTCGAGGTAGGTCGCCATTCTGCGACGACCGCGGTCACAAGAGCCCGGCGCCGCGGGCCCAGCGGTATTTCGCCCCCAGCACCTCGACCGGGGTTTCCGTGGTGTAGGGGTAGGCGACGACGCCCCGCTCGTAGAGGTATTCGCTCGCCTGCTCGACCTCGACGTCGCCGACGAGCGACGCGACGATCGGCTTGTTGATGCCCTTGGCGCGGCATTCCTCGACCACGGCCGCGGTCAGCTTCGCGAACACCATGGGCGGCGTGATGATCGTGTGCCAGTAGCCGAGGATCAGCGCATCGATCCGATCGTCCTCGAGGCCGAGGCGGATCGTGTTCTGGTAGGTGGTCGGCGGCTCGCCGCCGGTGATGTCGACCGGGTTGCCGGCGGCGCCGAAGGGCGGGATGAACTTGCGGAAGGCGGCATCGAGGTCGGAGGGGAAGCGCATCAGCGTCAGGCCGTTGTCGGCGCAGGCGTCCGAGAGCAGCACGCCCGAGCCGCCGGCGCCGGTGATGATCACGACGTTCTCGCCCTTGGGCGTCGGCAGCACCTGGAGGCCGCGCGCGTATTCCAGCATCGAGCGCAGGCTCGGCGCGCGGATCACGCCCGAAGAGCGCAGCACGTCGTCATAGATCTTGTCGTCGCCGGCGAGCGCCCCGGTATGGGAGGCGGCGGCGTCGCGCGCCATAGGCGGTGCGGCCCGCCTTGAGGACGATCACCGGCTTTTTCTTCGAGACGCGTTTGGCGACCTCGGCGAACGTCCGGCCATCCTTCAGGTCCTCGCAGTGCATCGCGATCGCCTGGGTGTTCTCGTCCTGCTCGAAGTAGGTGAGGAGATCGTCCTCGTCGAGATCGGACTTGTTGCCGAGGCCGACGATCGCCGAGACGCCCATCTTGGTCGAGCGGCGAGAAGCCGATGATCGACATGCCGACGCCGCCGCTCTGGGACGACAGCGCGACCTTGCCGCGCACGTCGTAGGCGGTGCAGAACGTCGCGCAGAGGTTCTCGGGCGTGTAGTAGAAGCCGTAGATGTTCGGGCCCATGACGCGCACGCCGTGCTTGCGCGCGACCGCGACCAGCTCCTCCTGCAGCTCGACCTCGCCGACCTCGCCGAAGCCGGACGGGATCATCACGGCGCCGGGGATGCCTTTGCGGCCGACCTCATCCAGTGCTGCGGCGCAGAACTTGGCGGGGATCGCGAACACCGCGAGGTCGACCTCGCCGGGGATCTCGAGGACGCTCTTGTAGACCTTCTTGCCGAGGATCTCCTCGGCCTTGGGGTGGACCGGAAAAATCTCGCCCCGATAGCCGCCGTTGATCAGGTTCTTCATCACCGAGTTGCCGATCTTGCCGTCCTCGGCCGAGGCGCCGATCACGGCGACGGCTCTCGGATGGAAGATCCGGCTGGTGGCGGCCAGGATCTCCTCCCGAGACGGCCTGAAGATCTCCTTCTTGGTCGTGAAATCAACCGAGATCAGCGCGTCGACCGCGGTCGCCCCGTCCTTGGTCGCGAAGATCGGGTTCAGGTCGACCTCCTGGATCTCCGGGAAGTCGGCGACCAGGTTGGAGACGGCGACGACGATTGCGGCGAGCGCGTCGCGGTCGATCGGGTCGGCGCCGCGGACGCCGCGCAGCACCTCTGCTGCCTGGATGCCGTCGAGCATCGAGAGCGCGTCCTCGGTGCTGGCGGGCGCGAGGCGGAAGGTCACGTCCTTCAGCACCTCGACCAGGATGCCGCCGAGCCCGAAGGCGACCAGCTTGCCGAAGCTCGGATCGGTGACCGCGCCGACGATCACCTCCTGCGCCTGGCCGGTGAGCATCTGCTGGACCTGAACGCCGTCGATCTTGGCGTTGGGGGCGTGGGCCGCGGCGGCAGCGACGATCTTCTGGTAGGCGGCCTCCGCCGCCGCGGCCGAGGCCACGCCGACGACCACGCCGCCCGCCTCGGTCTTGTGGAGGATGTCGGGGGAGACGATCTTCAGCACCACCGGATAGCCGATCTCCTCGGCCAGCCGGGCGGCCTCGCCGGCGGAGGTGGCCAGGCCCTCCTTGGGCAGCGGGATCCCATAGGCGGCGCAGGCCTCGTGGCATTCGGGCGCCGTGAGCGACGAGCGCCCCTCACTCTTCAACCGATCGAGGAGCGCGCGTACGGTTGCCTTGCCCTGACCCATGGTCGACCCTCCTGGGTTGATTCCTTGTTTGAGCCTCGGCTCCCACCGCGCCCCTCCGCTCCGCGCGTCGAGGCGACGCAGCGAGCCCAGGGCGCCCCGCTCGTGGCGCGCCCGTGCGTGGACCAGGCCCGAATGCCGCGGTTCGGCCCGTAGGCGCCGAACCTGTGGGATACCATACACCAAGACCGGAGGCTCGCAACGCGAATCGGTCGTCTCGGAGCCCCGTGGCTGCAACCGGAGCCGCGGCCGACCGAGCCCATGGCGATCCCGTATCGGTTGCTCACGGCCGGATTTGGCGTGCTCGCGAACGTTGCCGGTCCGGCGATCCTTTGGAGTCCGGGGCACGTCAAGGCGAGCAAGCCGTTCGCCACCAGCATGTGGGCGCGACTGCCCTGGCGACGGGCCGCCGGCGGTCTTGCCCTCGGAACCGGCACGCCCCAGGGTGTCGCCTTCGGCCTCGCCAACGCCCGGTTGGGCGATCGGCGACGTGGCGATCGGTTCCCTGGATTGAGAGGATGGCTGATGACACGCTGCCGCCTCGGCTTGGTGGGCGGAGCGCTGGCCCGGGAATGCGGGTGTCGACGTGGCCCGGCCGGTCAGTAGCCTCCGCCGGGCGAGCTCGCCGAGGGGCCGACATCGGCCATGATGGCGCTGGTTCCTCATCTTCTCGGCGTGGTCGGCCCGGTGTTCCTGTGTGCCGCGGTCGGCTTCGTCCTGACCCGCGCCGGCCAACCGTTCGACCCCAAGGTCACGACCCCGATCATCATGAATGTCGCGATGCCGGCTCTGATCGTGGCGCACCTGTCCGAGCAGCACGTCTCGATCGGCGGTTTCTCGACCATGATGCTCGCAGCCTTGATTGCCGTGACGCTGTTCGGGCTCGCGGCCATGGTCCTGCTGCGGCTCTGTGGCCTGTCCTTCAGGACCTATCTGGGTGGCTTCATGTTCGCGAACGTCGGCAACATCGGGCTGCCCTCGGTAACCCTGGCGTTCGGAGCCGGCGGGCTGGCGGTGGCGTTCGGCTTTTGGATCGTCGTCGTGGTCGGCCTGTTGACCGTCGGCACCTGGCTGCCGCAGCGGCGGCTCTCCTTCAGGAAACTGGTGTCGTCGCCCTTAATCTACGCGATCCTGATCGGCCTCGGCCTGCTCGCGAGCGGAACCCGCCTTCCCGACATGCTTCACGCGCCGCTCGCGATCCTGGGTGGGGCGGCGATCCCGTTGATGCTGCTGAGCCTCGGGCATGCGCTCGCCGAGCTGAAGCCGGGGAGCTTGGCGCGCGGCTTCGTTCTCGCGGTCGCGCACATCGCGATCGTGGCCCCGGTCGCGGCGCTCACGGTCGCAATCCTCGATCTCGAAGGGCTCGTCCGAAGCGTCTTCATTGTGGAAGCGCTGATGCCGGTCTCCGTCTTTGCCTACCTGTTCGCTCAGCAGTACCATCCGGACGACGCGCCAGCACTCGCGAGCCTCATCCTGTTCTCGACACTGCTCACCGTCGTGGTCCTGCCGCTCGCGCTCGCGTACTGGATCTAGCGGGGGCGGATCATGATGCGCGCTCGAATGCCTTCGAAGCCCCACCAATGCGCACGCGTTGGCTTGGGAGAACCACCGCGCCGACGACCGGGGCGCACGCCGGAGGGATGAACTATGGCGGTGACGACGGGGATGGTCGGTCACGGCTTCTACGACCGCAACTCGGCGCCGCAATGGGCGGCGATCGAGGCCGTGCTGCCCTGGCTCGAGGAGGCGATCGCGGCGATCCGCGTGGTTGACGGGCCGCCGACGCTCGGGGTCGCCGACTTCGGCTGCTCCGAGGGTCGTAACTCGATCCAGGTCATGCAGCGCCTGATCCCTGCCCTCCGCGCGCGCGGCTCCCGGCCGATCCAGACGATTCACAGCGACCTGCCGACCAACGACTACGCCTCGCTTTTGCGCAACCTGCGCTCCGAGGGTCGTTCGGTGTTCGGCGACGACGTCTTCTCGACGGTGGCCGGGGGCTCGATGTTCGACCAGCTGCTGCCGCCGGGCTCGACCCACCTCGCCATGACCTTCAACGCGATCGGCTTCCTCAGCCGGCGACCGCTGGAGCGCCTGCCCGACTACATCCTGCCGAACGGGCCGAGCGCCTTGCGCGGCGTGGGCGCGGTCGCGGCCGCGGACCGGGCGGTGTTCGCGGCGCAGGCGCTGGCGGATATCGAGAGCTTCCTCAGGGCACGCGCGGCGGAGCTGGTGCCGGGCGGCAAGCTGCTGATCGAGGTCTTCGGCAGCGGCGACAGCGGCCGCACCTGCGATGGCATCTATGACGCGCTGAACGATGCGGTGCTGGAATGCCTGGATGCCGGCCTGATCGATCGTCCGGGCTACGAGGCCTTCTACCAGCCGGTCTATTTCCGGACGCTCGAGGAGCTGAGCGCGCCGGTCGCCGCGCCGGATGCGGCGCTGGCATCGCTCTTCCGCCTCGATCGGGCGGCGACCTACGAGGTCAGGGTTCCGTTCGTCGAAGACTTCCGGCGCACCGGCGACGTCGCTGCGTTCGCGCGGATCTACACCGATTTCTTTCGCGCCTTCACCGAACCGGTGCTGCGGGCGGCGTTCGCGACCCGAGAGCCCGACCGGCTCGCCAACGACGTCTTCAGGCGCGCCGAGCGTCTGATCCGCGAACATCCCGAGCGGTACGAGTTCCACTACGTCAGCGTCGCCGCGCTCCTGACCAGGCGGGAAGGCGGGCGCGCCTGACGTGCCGAAGCGAAGTGACCGGGGGCATGCTCGACGCAGCGCGCGCCGCGCAACGCCCGACGGCCGCGGAGGCTGCCCGGCGGTGCTGCGGGTGGCGTCTCGGCTAGCAGGTCTTGCAGGGCTCGGTCGGCAGGTGGCGCTGTAGCCAGCCGGGGCCGTGAGGGCCGCCGCTCACGCCCTCGCTGATGTCGTAGACCTTGGTGAAGCCAGCCTCGGCGAGCAGTTCGGTCGCGACCGCCGAGCGGCTGCCGGCAGCACAGATCAGCGCGACCGGCACGTCCTGGCGCCCGCCGAGCGCGTGCAGCACGTCGTCGACGAAGTCCGGCCGCGCTTCGAGGGTCCGCGGGTTTTGCAGCGACACGCCGAGCGCGCCCGCGGGCATGCCGGTTGCCGCCCATTCCTGCGGCAGCCGGACGTCGATGATGGTCAGCTGGCCCGCCGCAACCCGCGCCTCCGCCGTGTCCGGGGTCAGCACCTCCGCGCTTGCCGGCCAGGCGAGCAACAGCAGGATCAGGCTTGGGATGACACGCATGCCAGGCTCTCGCAGGTGACGATCACCTCGGTCCGACACTAGCCGAACCGGAGGGGCGGGCCAAGCGCGGCGACGGCGCGCTCCTCCCACGGCGGCACGCTTCCTGCGTCGCGGCACGCTTTCTGCATGAGTGATGGCGAGCGCAGCCCGGTCGCCCAAGCCCAATTTGCGGCGGCGCCGGTTTTGCGGTACCTTATCGAGCGAATCACCGCTGCACCGGCCCAATGCGGCCGGTCAAGCAACGGGAGAGCGCTGGAGGCGGCCCGGGTGGCGAATGACGCATACGTCCAGTTCCAGGACGTCCAGAAGAGCTACGATGGCGCGACGCTGGTCGTCAAGAACCTCAATCTCGACGTCGCCGGGGGCGAGTTCCTGACCATGCTCGGGCCGTCCGGCTCGGGCAAGACCACCTGCCTGATGATGCTCGCGGGCTTCGAGACCGCGACCCACGGCGAGATCGTCCTCGACGGCGAGCCGATCAACAATGTGCCGCCCTACAAACGCCAGATCGGCATGGTGTTCCAGAACTACGCCCTGTTCCCGCACATGACGGTCAACGAGAACCTGGCCTTTCCGCTCGACGTGCGAAGGCTCCCCAAGGTCGAGATCGAGAGCCGGGTGCAGAAGGTCCTGGACATGGTCCAGCTCGGCCAGTTCGGCAACCGCCGGCCGGGCCAGCTCTCGGGCGGCCAGCAGCAGCGGGTCGCGGTCGCGCGCGCGCTGGTGTTCGAGCCCAAGCTCGTGCTGATGGACGAGCCGCTCGGCGCCCTCGACAAGCAGCTGCGCGAGCAGATGCAGTACGAGATCAAGCACATCCACGAGAATTTGGGCGTCACCGTGGTCTACGTGACCCACGACCAGAGCGAAGCGTTGACCATGTCGAACCGGATCGCGGTGTTCAACGACGGCGTCATTCAACAGCTGGCGACGCCGTCGGACCTGTACGAGCGGCCGGAGAACGCGTTCGTCGCCCAGTTCATCGGCGAGAACAACCGGTTGCGTGGCAAGGTGACGGCGGTCAACGGCAACAGCTGCGCGGTCGAAGTTGAGGGCGGCAGGATCCAGGCGTTCCCGGTCAACATCGACGGCCCGGGCAGTGCCACCACGCTGTCGCTGCGGCCGGAGCGGGTGCGGATCAACCCGCCGGCCGGCGAATGCCCCAATCTGTTCGACGCCCGGGTCGAGGAGCTGATCTATCTGGGTGATCATACGCGCGCGCGGGTCAATGTCTGCGGCCATGACGATTTCATCGTCAAGGTGCCGAATGCGGGTGGCCACAACCATCTGCGGCCGGGCGACGCGGTCCGCGTGGGCTGGAACGTCGAAGACTGCCGGGCGCTGGACGCGTCATGAACGGACGCCGTGGCGTTCCACTGACCAACGACCGGCCGCAGTTCGAGCCCGTCAGGGGGCAAACCGGAGCCGGCGGTCCCGGCGCAACTGAGGGAGAGGGCTGAAGATGAGCGATCTCAAACTGCTCACCGCCGGCGTCGCGCTCGGCTTGACGACCTTCGGGCTCGGGGCGGCGCAGGCGGCCGACGAGCTGACCGTGGTGTCCTGGGGCGGCGCCTATACCAAGAGCCAGGTCGAGGCCTACCACAAGCCGTTCGAGAAGCAGACCGGGGTCAAGATTCTCTCCGAGGACTACAATGGCGGGCTCGCCCAGATCAAAGCCCAGGTCGAATCCGGCAACGTCACCTGGGACCTGGTCGACCTCGAGCTCTCGGACGTGATCCGGGGCTGCGACGAGGGGCTGCTCGAGCCGCTCAAGCTCGACGATCTGCCGCCGGCGCCCGACGGCACCCCGGCCAAGGACGACTTCCTCCCGGGCACGCTCCAGGACTGCGCGGTGTCGACGATCATCTGGTCGACCGTGTTCGCCTACGACTTCGACCAAATTCCCGGGTGACAAGCCCACGACCATGGCCGACCTGTTCGACACCCAGAAGTTCCCTGGCAAGCGCGGCCTGCGCAAGAACCCCAAGGTCAACCTCGAGTTCGCGCTGATGGCCGACGGCGTGCCGGCGGACAAGGTCTACGAGGTGCTGTCGACCGACGAGGGCGTCGACCGCGCGTTCGCCAAGCTCGACACGATCAAGAAGGACGTGGTCTGGTGGGAGGCGGGCGCCCAGCCGCCGCAACTGCTGGCCGACGGCGAGGTCGCGATGACCACCGCCTACAACGGCAGGCTGTTCAACGCGATCTTCGAGGAGAACAAGCCGTTCGTGATCGTCTGGGACGGCCAGGTCTGGGACCTCGACATGTGGGGCATCCCCAAGGGCAGCGACGGCGGCGCCACGGCGTGGGACTTCGTCAAGTTCTCGACCGACACCCAGCGCCTTGCCGACCAGACCAAGTGGATCTCCTATGGTCCGGCGCGCAAGTCGTCGATGGCGCTGGTGGCCGGGGACGTCAAGTCGCAGCTGCCGACCGCGCCCGAGAACTTCCAGAACGCGCTTCAGAACAATTACGAGTGGTGGGCGGACAACCAGGACGACATGAACGAGCGGTTCAACGCCTGGCTCGCCCAATAGGTCGATAACCCGCGCGGGCGCCGGGGTGGGGCGACCCATCCCGGCCGCTCCGAGGTTCCCGCCATGACCGAGGCGTCAGCCGTCCAACTCGTGACCACTGCCGACGGCGTGCCGCTGCGGACCAAGCTGCGGCGCGCCGAGCGGCTCGCGCGGCTGCGCGCCTACGGCCTGATCCTGCCGCTGTTCGCCTTTATCTTCATCACCTTCTTCCTGCCGATCGTGGTGATGCTGCTGCGCAGCGTCGAGAACCCGCTGCTCGCCGACAATTTCCCGCACACGCTGGCCCTGCTCCAGGACTGGGACCCCGCGGCCGATCCCTCGCCACCCGAGCCGGTGTTCGCGGCCTTCGCCGCCGAGATGGCAGCCGCCTCCGAGGCCAAGACGATCGGCCAGGTCGCGACCCGGGTGAACTACGAGGAGTCCGGCACCCGCTCGCTGTTTACCAAGACCGGGCGCCAGCTCGCCAAGATGAAGGGCGAGCCGGCGGTCGCCGGCAGTTGGAAGGAGACCCTTGAGGGCATCGACAAGGACTGGAGCAAGCCGGACGTCTGGGCGACCATCAAGAACTACGGGACGCCCTACACCCTAGGTTACTTTTTGGCCGCGCTCGACCTCCGCTACGGCACCGGCGGCGACATCGTCGCGCAGCCGGCCAGCTATCAGATCTATATCCAGGTGTTCCTGCGCACGATCTGGCTGGCGGCGCTGGTCACGATCCTTTGCCTCGTGCTTGGCTATCCGGTCGCTTATCTGCTCGCGAGCCTGCCGACCGGGACCAGCAACCTTTTGATGATTCTGGTGCTGTTGCCGTTCTGGACCTCGCTGCTGGTGCGCACCACCGCCTGGGTCGTGGTCCTGCAGCGGGAGGGGGTGCTGAATGATCTGCTGCTGTTCCTGCACCTGATCAACGACCGGGTGCAGCTGATCTTCAACCGCTTCGGCGTGATCGTGGCGATGACCCACATCCTGCTGCCGTTCATGATCCTGCCGATCTTCTCGGTGATGAAGACGATCTCGCCAGTCTACGTGCGCGCCGCCCAGAGCTTGGGCGCCACGCCGTTCACCGCCTTCTGGCGGGTCTACTTCCCGCAGACCGTGCCCGGGATCGGTGCTGGCGGCATCCTGGTGTTCATCCTGGCCCTCGGCTACTACATCACGCCCGCCCTGGTCGGCGGCCCGACCGACCAGATGATCAGCTACTTCATCGCCGACCAAACCAACCGCGCGCTCAACTGGGGCCTCGCCTCGGCCATGGGCACGATCCTGCTCGCGGGCGTGCTCGCCATGTACATGCTCTACAACCGCATTGTCGGCATCGACAACATGAAGCTCGGCTGATGGCAGCGCTCCCGCCCTACGTCGGCCCGCTCGGCCGCAGCTGGCACTACGCCTTCTACGTGATCTGCGGCCTGATCCTGTTGTTCCTGATCACGCCGATCCTGGTGATCATCCCGCTGTCGTTCAACGCCGAGCCTTACTTCACCTATCCGATGCCGGGCCTGTCGCTGCGCTGGTACCAGGACTTCTTCTCGAGCGACATGTGGCGGCTCGCGGTCCGCAACAGCATCATCGTCGGCACCTCGTCGACCGTCCTCGCGACCACGCTCGGGACGCTCGCCGCCCTCGGCCTCGCCAAGCCCGGCCTGCCGTACAAGGGCCTGATCATGGGGGTCCTGATCTCGCCGATCATCGTGCCCCTGGTGATCACCGCGGTCGGCATGTACTTCTTCTACTCGAGCCTCGGTCTCACCAACTCGTTGCCCGGGATCATCCTCGCCCACACCGCCCTCGGCACCCCCTTCGTCGTGATCACCGTGACCGCGACGCTCGTGGGCTTCGACTACTCGCTGGTACGCGCCGCCCAGAACCTCGGTGCCTCGCCCGGCCGCACCTTCTTCAAGGTCCAGATGCCGCTGATCCTGCCGGGGGTGATCTCGGGCGCGCTGTTCGCCTTCATCACCAGCTTCGACGAGGTCGTGGTCGTGTTGTTCCTGGCCGGCGTCGAGCAGCGGACCATCCCGCGCCAGATGTGGTCGGGCATCCGCGAGCAGATTTCACCGACGATCCTTGCGGTCGCCACGGTCCTGATCGTGATCTCGATTCTGCTGCTGACCACGATCGAGCTGCTCCGCCGCCGCAACGAGCGCCTGCGCGGCATCCGTCCGACCTGAAACCCAGGCATTACGCGCCTTCCAGGGGTTTGCCCAAGCGCTCGACGGCTGGAGCTTGGCTGGATGATGCCACGGCCTCCATCGCTTGATCTATCTCGTGCATCGTTGCCATAGTATTTCGCCATTTACTTGATTTATTTAATCTGCAAATCAACTGTTGGTATTGATTGGCTTTGCGATCGGCTTCGCGCCGGATCTTTTCATTCTCGTGATCGCGCGTCGGCCATTTCAGCTGATCAAAATCGCTGGTGACCAGGCCGATCCGGCCGCCAGCGAATTGCCGACCAATCTGAACCTTCTGATGATTGAGGGCATATCCCGCGATAAGATCGATCGCCTGGCCGAGCTCGGAATTGGCTCCGCTCAGTATCTTGCTTGTCAGAACCCGTTCATATTGTGGCCGCGTCTTCCTTATGGTCTGTACCTGCTGGTTGATTGGATTGGTCAGGCCCAGCTTTACCGATTGGCCAAGGAAGTTCGGCTGAGGAAGATGCGCGAGATCAGCATGAATAACATATTCGATCGCATCATGCTATGGCCCGTCGCTGTTGAAGATGGACACGGTGACCTTCCACGTGCCGTCCGCCTGGCGTCTCAAAATATTGACGAACTTGCCCTGCTCGGGTGGGTTCGTGCCTGTAATGGCGAACGTTCCTACCTGATAGGCCAAGTCACCCTCGACACCGTATTCCACCAGTTTATTGCTGTGTGTGCCGCCGCTGGTTTTGTCCATCCGAGATTGGTAGATTTCTTCAAATGCCCTTTTGCCACGAGTTCATGGGTAGGTCAGGTGTTAGCAAGATAACATCTTCAGTAAAGAATGCGGCACACCCCGCAGCATCACCTTGGTTAAAAGCCTTGTTATAGGCAGCGTCAAAGTCTTCCAGTATCTTTTTCATATCCATGGTTTTCTCCTTTCAGTCGTAGTTGCTGACAAACCGGTCCGTGATGGCAAATATGCCTACCTGGTAGGCCATGTCACCCTCACCACCGTACTCCACCACACACGCCCAGGTCATGGAACACAAGCTCGGTGTCTAGGTCCAGGCCGTGTATAATTCGATCTCCACACGGCATTGTCGGATCAAGACGCGGCCGCTTCGGTTTGCCGAGCACTGGGCGTGGATCCGGCGAGCGTGGCGGCACAGTTGAGCAATCTTGATCAGGATCCAGCATTTCGGTGTTTGCGTGAGGTGCGAAATGCTCTTTAATTTAGAGCATCAAGCCAATTGAGAAAAGGACGATCTCGGCGGCGCCGGGCCGCGCGGGCGCGCCTGTCCCGACCGGAAAAGCAGGAGGTTGGCGCCATGAGGTGGCTCAGACCAGATCGCATCCGCTCGAGAGCGGCCCGGCCGGCGGGTGCCCGGCCGGCGACGCGGCGGCCGATCGGCATGGCGGGCGCCAACCCATCGTCGGGTCGAGCGCCCGTGCGCCGGAGTTCGGGCGGGCGAGGGCGAGCGCTGGGGCTCGCGCTCGCGGGCGCCTCGCTGCTCCTGCCCGAGTTGGGCGCGGCGGCCACCGACGGCCCGCGCCCGCCTTGCGGCGAGGCTCCGCAACCGGCCTATGCCGATCCTGGCGGCTCGCCCAACGTCCAGGTCTGGAGCGGGGGCGATCTCGGCCGGGACTGGCGGCCGCCGGCCTGCGTCGGCTGGACCTCGGCCGGCTTCGATGTGCTGGTCGCGCTGGCCGGCAGCTTCAGCGACCCGGGCACCGCCCAGGACCTGCTCGCCCGGTTCGGCGCGGTCTCGCGCATGACCGCGATCCGCTACTGGTCGGTGACCGACCAGGCCTGGCGTCCGCTGGTGACTTCCGCGACGGCGCTGAGTGGACCGGACGCCGGGCAGCGCCGGCCCGACTTCGCTCCTGCCGAGCTGACCGCGGGCAGCACGCTGTTCTTCGCCCAGACCGACAACCGCTCGTCGGGCGAGGTGGTCTACCGCCTCCTGATCCGCGAGCTGAGCCCCGATCGCCTGGTGATCTCGACCGAGAACGTCACCGCGGTGCGCGAGCTGTTCCTGACGTTGTTCGATCCCGGCGAGCTCCAGTCGATCTACGTCCTCGAGCGCGGCTCGACCGGCGTCTGGACCTACTACAGCCTGTCGCGCACGAGCCCCGACGCGAGCCTGCTCGCCAGCGGCCACGCGGCGTCCTATCTCAACCGTGCCGTCGCGCTGTTCCGCTACGTCGCGGGCATTCCGACCGACCAGGAGCCGCCCGCCGCCCGGTCGGGCTGAGCTGGCCCTGACGGGCCTCTCGGCACAACGTCGACCGACGCTCGGTCGACCGATGATCCGCGCGCCGCGCTGGCGGCGATGAAGGACATCATCGGCGCGCGGGCGAGGGCCAGGGGCCTGACCTCGAAAAAGTTCGCCGCCATTTGACCGGCGGGCGCTCGAGGCGGCTTGACCTCGAACGCGTCCCCGCCCAGCATGCCGGGTAACGAAGCGGCACGTGGAGCCGTGCGGCGGCGCCAGGGTGCGGGAACCCTCCGCGAGCGTCCTGCATTGCTCTTGCGGGCGGTGCTGCGAGGGTGGGAAGGACCGTGTCGGATCGAAGCGGACGAGCCGGTCGCGCGCTGGGGCGGGCGGTGGCGGACGGTTTTGTGGCGCTGGTGCTGGCTCTGACGCTGGGGCTGCCGGGCCGGGTGATCGCCGCCGAGGTCGAGGGCTTGGCGCGCGCGGCGCCCGCGATCGCGATGCCGATGTCCAGTGGTTGCGGCCAGCCGCCGCCGGCGGCCGCGCCGGCGGCGGTCGAGGTCCACGGCCGGAGCAGCGGCCTGATCACGGTGGTGCCGGCCAGCTATCGGCCGGACCGCGCGCATCGCCTGGTGATCGCGTTCCACGGCCGGACCAACTCGAACGCCAAGGCGCGCGGCTATTTCCGGCTCGAGGAGGCGGCGCGCGGCCCGACCATCTTCGTCTACCCGAGCGGGCTGCGACGCAAGGACGGCAGCTACAGCTGGGCGGCGCCCGGCGATCCGTCAGCGCCCGACCTCGCGCTGTTCGATGCCGTGGTCGCCAGGATCTCGAGCCTCTATTGCATCGACCGGACGCAGGTGTTCGCGGTCGGCCATTCGCTCGGCGCCTGGTACGCCAACAGCCTCGGCTGCGCGCGCGGCGACGTGCTGCGCGCGATCGGCACGATCGCCGGCAGCGTCCGGCGCACCGGCTGTCGGGGCGGGGTGGCCGCGCTGCTGTTCCACAATCCGCGCGACCGCCACGTCAGCTACCGCGACGGCCTCACGGCCCGCGACCTGTTGCGGGCCCGCAACGGGGTCGAGACGCCGGCCGCGCAGCTGTCGTTCGACGGCTTCGTCTGCCAGCGCTACGGCGCCAGCGCTGCCTCGAACCCGGTGCTCTGGTGCCCCTACACCAGCAACCGCAGCCACGCCGGCAACTACTATCCGCACCACTGGCCGGACGGCGCCGGGCGCGCGATCATGGACTTCTTCGCCTCGCTGCCGGGTGGCGCCAGGTTGCCGGCGGCCGAATCGGTGGCCGGCGGTCCGCCGGGGTGACGCCGGGTCCGGACCCGATGGCGCTGGTCGAGCATTTCCGGGCGATGGCGCGCAACAACGCCTGGGCCAATCACCGGCTGCTCGGGGCCTGCGCCCAACTTGGCGAGGACGAGTACCTGGCGCGGCGGACCAGCTTCTTCCCCTCGATCCACCTGACCCTGAACCATATCCTGCTGGTCGACTGGTACTATCTGGACGCGCTCGACAACGGCGGCCGGCGCTGGCGCGAGCTCTATGCGCTGGGCGGCGAGCCCTGCGCGACCTTCGCCGAGCTGCGGCGGGCGCAGGCGGCCGCCGACCGCCGGCTGATCGGTTTTTGCGAGGCGTTGAGCGAGGACGGGGTCGACCTGGTCGTGATCCTCAACCGGCCGGGTGAGGTCCACAATCCCGAGCGGGTCCGGGACGTGCTCGCGCATCTGTGCCAGCACGACATCCACCATCGCGGCCAGGTGCATGCCATGCTCGCCGGGACCAAGGTCGCGCCGCCGCAGCTCGACGAGTTCTTCCTCGCCCAGGACGCGCCGCTGCGCGCGACCGAGCTCGACGCGCTCGGGCTCGAGCCGACCTAGCTTGCCGGACCCGGGCTCCGGCTCGCCCGCCGGCGAGCTTCTGTCTGACCGGAAAACGTGCTAGTTGCCAAGCGGGTCTTGCTATGCTCGATGATCAGAAAACCGCACCTCCTCCCGACCCGGCTGCCACGGGCCGACACGGCAAACTCAGTCGCCGCGCCTTCTTGCTGGGGACCGTTGCCGTCTCGGCGCTGCTCGTCTCACGCCCGCTCGCGGCCGCGGCTGTGTCGTCGTCGGCACCGAGCCGGGAGACCTCCGGTGACGAGGCGTTCTGGGACGATGGCACCGGATGGGTGTGACCGACCGCACATGGCCGCGCTGGGCCGCGCCGGGCCGCCTTGCCCCGGACCTCCGGGGTGGCCTGTGCGGCCGAGGTCGAGGCTGCGGACCGCGGTCTGTGCCTGAGCAACCCACGGAGGAGCTCGGAACCGATCCGAGATGCTATGCGGCCGGGTCGTAGTCGCTTCGCTGCTCGGCCCTGATCGGAGCGCCCTGCGCCGCGCCGAACTCGTGCCGGATCGTCGCGATCAGGCTCTGGCGCAGGTCGTGGCGGGGCGTAAAGCCGCTTTCCGCCAGACGTTCTGCGCTGAATCTGGTGGTGGCGCCATATTTGCGCACGCGCACGGCGCTGATCGGAAAGCGGCGCCCGGTCAGTCGGGCGGCGAAGTCGAACGCCAAGCCGGCGGCCAGCGCCAGGCCATCGGGCACGTGGCGCGGTCTCGAAGCGCTGCCGAGGGTTCGGCCGGCGAGGGATACCAGCTCGTTCATGGCGAGATCTGGCTTGTCGACGTAATTGTAGACGTGCATGCCGGCCTCGAAGCGCAGCACAAAGGCTAGGAAATCGGCAACGTTCTCGACGTAGGCCATGGACTTGCAGTTGCTGCCATCACCGATGACCAGATTGCGGCCACGGGCGATCTGCGCGAGCAGGTTGTAGACGTTGCCGCGGTTGCCCGGACCAAAGACGACGGTCGGCCGAACGATCGTCAGGCTGCGGGTTGGCTGCCGGGTCGCCCAATCGTGGAAAATCCGCTCCGCCTTCAGTTTGGTGCGGCCGTAGTCATTGAAGGGGCGAAGCGGTGCCTCCTCATCGACCTCCTGGTCGACCAGACCGTAGACAGCGACGGTGCTCGTGAACACAATCCGCTCGATGCCGTGCCGCATCGCCGCCGCGCAGGTGTGCTCGGCGCCGGTGACGTTGACCTGATCGTAGAGTGAGCGCGGTTCGGTGTCGTCGCGATGCTCGGCCGCGAGATTGTAGAGGATGTCGCAGCCGGCGCACGCTGCGGCAAGGCCCTCCCGGTCGCGCACGTCAGCGTCGACGTACAGGTCCGGAAACGCCGTGCTCATGATCTGGTCGATGATCCGGACCGAATGCCCGCGGTCACGCAGCGCGCGCACCAGCGCGGTGCCGATGAACCCGCTTCCTCCGATAACACCGATTGTGCGCACGACTGGCCTGGAGCGCCGTTGATCAGACTGGCGTTCTAGGCGAAAACGAGACGATCGGCAACCTCCTCCCGGAACGGCTGCCAAAGAGCATGCTTGCGGCCGGCGTTCGAAGGCGCGACCCGGTCGCGATCGTTATGCGCTTGACCGGACACAGTGAATCTTGCTCCTGCCCGGCGACAAAGACTGCGAGCCAAACGCTCTGTCCGGCCGCGGCGGCTGATCGGGCGCGACCTTCTCACGCGTGATGCGCTCTGGTACGATCACTCGGCCCCAAGCCCGGGGCCGAGGTGCCGAGCCGCCGCCCGGTGTCACCATTGGAATGCTTCTTGAGAGCCACAGCTGGCAGGGCCGACGCCGCGCCCCCGACCGCGGCGGAAAGCAGATCCTCGACGCTGCGCGTGGTGTTCGTGACCGAGGACGATCCCCTTTACGTCGTTCGTTTTTTCGAAGTTTTCTTCGATGAGTATCCGAAGCACGAATTCGCGCTCGTGGGGATCTCGGTGCAGAGCGCGTTCGGCGAGTTGTTGGGGGAGACGGCCCGGCGGCTGTGGCGCTTCTATGGCCCACGCGACTTCGCGCGTCTCGGGCTACGCTATGCGCGGGTGAAGGCCAGCGGGACCTCGGTCACGTCGTTGGCAGCGGGCCACGGCTTGGCGCTTGTGCCTTGCGCGTCGGTCAACGCTCCTGAGTACCTCGAACGACTCCGACGTCTCGAGCCGGATGTGATCGTCTCTGTCGCCGCCCCCGAAATCTTCCGGACGCAAATCCTGGCCTTACCCCGGCTCGGCTGCATCAACATCCATTCGGGTCGTTTGCCCATCTACCGCGGCATGATGCCGACCTTCTGGCAGCTGCTCCATGGCGAGACGCATGCCGTCATCACGGTGCACGAAATGGCCGAAAAGGTGGACGCCGGCGCCGTCCTCGGCACGCTTCGTTGGCCGCTCCGCGACCGTGACAGTCTCGACCGGGTCATCACCGAAACCAAACGCGTCGGCGCGCGGCTGATGATCGACGTGTTGCGCCGTATGCGAGTTGGCGATATCAAAGCCACACCGCTCGAACTCGAGCCAGAGCAGGTACTTCGGCTTCCCCAAACCCAATGACGTGCGAGCGTTCCGCCGCAAGGGACACCGCCTGTTGTGAAGGATGCTCATGGCCAAGCCGATGCCTGAGACGATCGAACGTGCCCCGCAAGCGACGCTTGGCGCCGCCTTGTCGATCGACATCGAAGACTGGTTCCAGGTCGAGAACCTGAAGGCCGTGATCGCGCGCGACACCTGGAACGAGCGGGAGCTGCGCGTCGAACGGAACACCGAACGCATGCTGGAGCTGATGGCGGACAGGGGCGTGCGCTGCACCTGCTTCGTCCTCGGCTGGGTGGCCGACAAGTGCCCGGGCCTGATCAGGCGGATTGCGGCCGCCGGCCATGAGATCGCCAGCCACGGCTACGGGCACGAGCTGATCTACACGCTCTCGCCCGCCGCCTTCCGGGAGGACGTCAAGCGCGGCATCGGTGTGGTCGAAGCTGCCAGCGGGAGCAAGGTCCGGGGCTACCGGGCACCGTCCTTCAGCATCACCGACTGGGCCCTCGACGTTTTGCAGGAGCTCGGCATCGAGTACGATTCATCCGCGTTTCCTGCGGCCGCGCACGACCGCTACGGCAGGCTGACCGGGCTCGATACCGGCGCGGGCGTGGCTGAGGTGCGGCCGGGGCTGCACGAGATCTTCGTGAGCACGCTCCGGATCGGCGCGCTCGGCGTGCCGTGGGCCGGCGGTGGCTATTTCCGTCTCATCCCGTATCCGCTGTTCGCCTGGGGTGTCCGCCGCATCCTCGAGCAGGGCAAGCCGTACGTGTTCTACATCCATCCCTGGGAGATCGATCCCGGGCAGCCGCGCATGACGGGCCTCAAGGCTAGCCACGCCTTTCGGCACTACACCAACCTCGGCCGCTGCGAGGCGGCCTTTGCGCGCCTGCTCGACGATTTTCGCTGGACCACGCTCGACGATCTCATGGTCGCTCACCTCGCCGACCGGTCGCCGCCTGCCGCGGGCGTTTGAGCAGAGCAAGGCGAGCACAACCGCCGGCCGCCCCTGACGCTGGCTCCGGAAGTCATCAGCCGCCGCAGGAAACGCTAACCCCTTGCTCTGTCCGCCGCTCGAGGCGTGCGTCGTGCGCTCAGAGCTGGTCGCTGGTGTCGGCCGCGCGCCAGTCGGCGACCAGACGGAGGAGTTCCGCCTCGAGCGCATCGAGGTGCTTTTGCCACGACCAGTTCTCGACGATGAATTGCCGCGCCAGTCGGCCAAGGGCCGCGGCCCGCTCCCGGTCCCGCAAGAGCCCGACGACGGCTGCGGCAAAGGTGGTCGAATCGTCTGCGATCAGCACGTGCTCATCCGCACGCGCGCCGATTCCCTCGTTGGCGGTGGACGTGATCACCATGGGCAGGGCCATAGCCATGCCCTCGAGGACCTTGTTCTGCAGTCCGGCACCGATCCGCAACGGGTCGATGGCGACCGCAGCCCGGTTGAGCCAAGGACGCAGGTCCGGCACCCGGCCCGTGACCTCGATCGCCGGATCCCGAGCCAGTCGGCGCACGGCCGGCGCCGGGTCGGTGCCCACCACCGCGAGCTCGACATCGGGCAGCTGCGCTCGGATCAGAGGCAGGATCTCGGCCACGAAGTAGCAGATGGCATCGACATTGGCCGCGTAGCCCATGTTGCCGGTGAAAACGATCCGGCCGGGCTCGGGGCTCCGCCCGGCCGCCGGCGTGAAGTACTCAAAGTCCACGCCATGCGGGCTGATCAAGACGTTGTCGAGGGCACCGATCGCGTTCACGTCGGCCGGCGAGATGAGAAGGCAGCGGGTGTACTGTCCGGCGATCCACCGCTCGTAGGTGCGTGCCTTGCGGTACTCGAGGCCATAGAGGAGCTTGGCGAGCGACTGCTGGCTGAAGCGCGCGAGCCGCCCGTAGTTGAGGGTCATCGAAAGCTGCATTGCAAGCACGCTCGGTCGCGAGCGGTGGGCGATCGGGTATTCGGCCATGCGGATCATGTGCGCGTAGAGGAGGTCCGGCCGGAACTCGTCCACCGCCCGGGCGACCAGCGCCGTCATCTCCGGTGCGAGATAGTAACAGGTTTGCAGCGGGCGCCGAGACAAGACCCCGCGCAGGCAGCGCCAGTAGGCCGCCGGCCGGCTGAGGGGGACTGTGTAGATCGCGTCCACCCAGCCCGCGAAGTGGCGCCGGTCTTCCAGACGCTGGCCAGGCTCCAGGAACGTCACGAGCGCAATCTGGTGACGTTGCGCGAAGTGCTTCATCAGGTTGAAGACCGTGAGCCGGTCGCCCTTGTCCAGCGGGTAGGGAAAACGCGGCGCGATAATCAACAGGCGCATGAGCGCTCTCCGCCGATCTTCCGGTCCGGACCGTGACTGTCGGCGGGCTCGCACGCGCGATTGCTGAGGTGATGGTCGGGGGGTATCTGGTCCACCACCCGCGCGAGTCGCGGGCCGCGCATGCCGACGACCGCCGGGCCCGGTTCGCCGGCGCTGGAACTCGCGCCCGGGCTTCGGCTAGAATGCGTCGACGTCAATGATCTCGAGCCCGGCGGGCACCGGCACCGGCAGGGGCTTGGCCCGGATCACCACCGGCCGGGCGGCGAGCGCCTGCTCGATGTCGTCCACCAGCAGGTCGAAGATATTCGGCAGGTGCCGGCGCACGAACTGCAGGTTCTCGCCGACGAACTCGCAGCCGCCGAGATCCTGATCGTAGATCGTCAAGGCATGCCCTCGATTGAGCAGGCTCCTCGCGAGATACACCATCGGGCTTTCGCGCAGGTCGTCGGTGCCGGCCTTGAAGGTGATGCCGGCCAGCAGGACCGGGACGCCGGCCGGCACGGCGGCGGCGACGCGCCGAGTCAAGGCTGCCTGATGCGCCGCGTTGCTCTGCAGCACGTGGCCGATGACCGGCGCGTCCACCGCGCCCTGGCGCGCGAAGGCGCACAGCGCCGCGACGTCCTTGGGCAGGCACGAGCCGCCGAACGGACCGCCCGGACGCAGATAGGCTTCCGAGATGTTGAGCTTGCGGTCGGCGAGGAACAGGCGGATCAGCTGGTCGACGTCGACCGCCGCCGCCGCCGCGATCCGGCCGATCTCGTTGGCGAAGGTCACCTTGAGGGCGTGGAAGGTGTTGTCCACCATCTTGATCATCTCGGCGACCCGGAACGACACTTCGAACACCGGCGCGTCGATCTGGTCGTAGAGGCCGCGCAGTCGCTGGGTGACGCCGGGCTGCCGTTCGCCGATGACGATCTTCGGCGGCCGGAAGTAGTCGGCGATCGCGACCGACTCCCTCAGAAACTCCGGATTGAACGCGACCTCGTAGCGTGCGCCGGGCGGCCCGCCGGCCGCCGCCGTCATGGTGGGGATGACCGCCGTCTCCATCGTGCCGGGCACCATCGTGCTGCGGAAGACGCACAGGAGCGGCGGCGCCTCTGGCGGCCGGCGACCGACCGCGGCACCCAACTCCTCGGCCACCGCACGCACGTAACTCATGTCGAGGAGGCCCCCGGGGCCGGACGGCGTGCCCACGCAGACCAAGGCCAGGTCGGCATCGCGGACGTGGCCGCCGATGTCCGCCGCGGTCGACAGGAGACCCCGAGCGACCGCGGCCGCCAACAGCGCCTCGACCTCCGGTTCCCGGACCGGTGATCGACCCGCGGCCACAGTGGCTAGCTTGCTCGGGTTCTTGTCGACGCCGACGACCCGGTGGCCAGCCTTGGTCAGGCACGCCGCCATCGTCGACCCGACATAGCCGAGACCAAGGATGAGGAGCTTCATGAACTCGAGCCACCGGCCGGATTGCCCCGCCGAGGAGTCGAGGAGGGACATCAAGGGCGAGCGCAACACGCCGGATGATCTGCCTGGCTAGGTCGCCGAGTCCGAAGCGACCCGGCCAGCGAAGCCAATGTAGTGAGGCAAGCCGGAGCGCGCAAGGCGATGAAACGGGCCGCGGGGCGAGGTTCGCGCTGCGCTTGACAGGCGTGAGCCGACCCGATAGTAGCCAAGTCTCGGGACGGTGGGGTTTGCCTTGTGGATTTCATCTTGCATAGGACTGCAATCCTATGATACAAAAGACTGAGGCCGCATAGAGAATCCTAACTATCCGGAGAGTCGCCGTGACCAGCCTGATTGATCCGAGCAAGCCGGTTGATGGGGTGCCGGCCGCCAAGGCCGACCTCCGTACCAACCTCCAGGCCGCGAAGACCGAGATCGAGGCGCTCCAGACAAGCCAGGAGATCCAGATCGATGGGCTCCAAAACAGCAAAGCCGACGTTGCCCACGTCCACACCTTCGCCGACAGCGTGATCAGCACGAGCCGCGACCTCGCTCTCACCGACGCCATGAACCAGATGCTCCGGGTCGACAGCACCGACCCGGTGCTCCTGACCGTGCCGCCCGCCTCGAGCGTGGTCTTCCCGCCGGGTACAATCCTCACCATCACGCGCTGGGGCACCGGCACGGTCACGATCGCGGTCGGTCCCGGCGTCACCGTCAGCAAGCCCGCCGATCGCGGCACCAGCGCCCGGGCCCAGTATAGCGTGCTCGGTCTGTGGCAGAAGGCGACCGACGACTGGTTGCTGTATGGAGATCTGACGTGACCAATCCGGCTATCGTCGCGGGGCAGAGCCGACCGGGCAGCTACGTTCAGCGCGTCAATATCACGAACCCGGCGTGGTATCTGTCGCTTTCAGAGACCAATGGCACGACGGCTGCCCCGGAAAGCGGACCGATCGGAACCTATGTCAACGCCCCGCAGCTCGGTGTCACCTCGATTGCGCGAGACGATGTGAACGGCAGGAGCGTGGGCTTTTGCGGCGCGCCCTCCAACCCATCGCACATCACTTGCCTGTCGCCGCTCGCCGGGCCGGACCTGACGATCGACGTGGCCGTGCAGCTCGATACGCTGTCGCCGTCCAAGCAGGAAATCATCACGTCCGGCGGCTCGACCGCCGGGCACTTCGGCGTCGAGATCTTGGCGAATGGCCAAGTCAGGGCCTTCAGCTACGACAGCGGCGGCGCCATCCGGCCGATATTGGGGGCCGCCGGCAACGTCCAGCAAGGTGTGGCCCACAAGATCACCTACCAGCGGCAGAGCGGCACGTCGCCATCGCAGCGGATGCTGATCGACGGCGCGCCCAAGGCGGTCGATTCGTCGGCCCGCACCTGGGCGGCAGTACCGGCGCACACGGTGTACATCGGTAAGTACCCTGGAGCGAGCGAGGTGCCGCTCGACGGGCTGGTGGCACATGTCGCCGGCTGGAACCGTTACCTGTCGCAGGCGGACATCGACAGCCTGGTGCGGACACAGAGCGTAGCCTGGGCTGAAAACATCGATGTTGCCGGCATCACAGTGAATGAGTTCAAGGTGACCTCGGTCAAGCAGGGCGGTTGGCACGGCAAGGAGCCGCTGATCGCCTCGGCTGGCAACGGTTCCTTGGTGACCACCAGCGGAAGCGGAGACGAAATCACCATCCAGGCTGGGCCGACCGTCGGAGACGATGCGTTCACCTATTCGTTCATTGATGCCAACTCAAACACGAGTCAGACGCGGACAGTCAACGTGGTTGTACAGTCTGCACAGGGATCCGGATTCCTCATAGGCGGGATTGACTGGGCGGCGCAGGGTTACGAGCTGGCGTGGTCCGGCAACCCCGACCCGAGCCATGTCGGGCTCACGAACGCACAATTGGAAGCGGCGCTTCAGGACGACTGGTCGATCATCTCGACGCCGGGTGAGCAGCACTACACCGCGGCCACGCGCGGTGGCCGGACAGTGCTCCGGTGTGCAGTCCCAGATGATATCCAAATCGCCGGCAACTGGCATCTCCGCCCGCTCGGGGCGAACGGCGCAGGCAAGACAGGTTGTGTACTGAGATATGAGTTGTATTTGCCCAATCCCGGCGGATGGCGCGACAATGGCGACGGCGGCAAGATCACCGGGCTGTGGGGAGCTTCCCCTGGCGTAACCCACATTCCAGGTGGGTCAATCAACTATGATGACGCTGCCAGCCTTCGGATCGCTTGGTCTGGTTCGCAGCGGTTCATGATCTATGCCTATATCGCCAACAAGAATCAGGCCTTCGGCGACAGCTACATTGCCGACGACAGCATTAACGGCGACAATGTCTCCGGGTACAACAACGATGGAGCGACCAATAACTCGTCTGAGCATCTCACCGATCACAGGAACGAGTGGACCCGACTCGAACTGGAGTTGATCTGGAATACCGGCACAAACGACGACGGGATCATACGCCTCTATATCAACAGCGTGCTCAAGCACCAGCGGAACAACGTGCGATTTACGAACGTCGCGAATGCCCTGCCGATGGGGCTCTGGATACCCGTATACGACAACGGCAACATTGCAGGCGATTCGGCGACCGAGATCGCGCCTCCAGTCGCGCAGATCTGGGACCTCTACGGCTTCGAGATTTGGGCTAAGCCCTGACCCGAAGCCCTTCGGGCTTGATTTCGCGCGCCTTCCCGTGGGCGGGCTGTTCATCCGGGATCTCGGTAGTCGCCTGGAGCCGCGGGAGACGCGCCCGCGCAGGGTGGAAGACTGGAACCGGCATCGAATGGCGCGGAGAAATCGACAATGCCCCCTTTCGTTCGCAAATGCTTGAGAAGGTTGTCTGCCGAGTTCCCCGCTACGCATCTTGAGCGGACTTTGCGACGGGCCTTGCTGAGGGCACGTCGGCGCCCGATGGATCCGGATTTTGCTATTCTGGCGACTCTCGGGCTCCCCAGAGAGGGCTTGGTCGTCGACGTCGGCGCCAATCACGGGTTCGCGATCGACGCGATCCGGTTGGCGATACCCGCCGCGAGGATCGTCGCGTTCGAACCCAACCCCGCCGCAGCGGATGATCTTGAGCACACGTTCGGACGATCCATCGTCATCCACCGTTGCGCGCTTGGTGCGGGCGACCGTGTCGAGACTCTCTACGTGCCGCACTACGGACGACGGGTCATGGACGGGCTCGGGTCGCTTGACAGGGGGAGGCAGAAACCTGGCTGCGCGGACGCACTGTGGGGCGCGATGATGTGAATGTGGCGGAGTTCGAGGTGCGCGTCCGAACTCTGGACGAATTCAGTCTGGCGCCATGCCTGATCAAGATCGACGTCCAGGGTACGGAGGCAGCCGTCGTCGAGGGCGCCCTCGAGACGATCCGGCAGCACCGTCCGGTGCTCTTCGTCGAAGATCCTGACGCTAGGCTGCTGAAGTTGCTCGCATCGTTCAGATATCGAAGATACGGCCTGCGGCGTGGCACTATCGAGAATAACGCACGGCCAACTAAGAATGTTCTTCTCGTGCCGGAAGACTCAGAGGCCCTGCGGGCGATTTCGCGCAACCGCACCGGCCAGCGAGAGATCAATCCTGCCCGCTTGGCTGGCGACTGACGCCAATCGCGCGACCGCGACAGGCCTCCCGAGCGCTTGGCGGCGGGTGCAGCATCGCCAATTCGCCGTGCGCGATCATCCTCGCTAGGAGCGCGCCTAGCGGGCCCGGGCCGACGGCAGCATGGGGCGGTGGCTGCCCGCCGTAGCGGGAGGAGCGGCTCGCGGCCGGCGCAGGAAGCTCGCCGGCTGCAGCTGGGCTTGATTCTTGGGGCAGGGCAAACACGGTGAGGGTCCCGAGCAGCAGAAACAGCGCCCGGTTCTGAGGGATGTCAGCACTCACCATGGCGTTGAGGAATGCGTTGACGAACAGCATCAGCGCGCACATCGCCAGCGGGTCGCCCCGCGCCCGGGCGAGCGAAACTGGCCGCAGCGCGACCGCGAACAGGGCAAGGAGAAGGACAAGGCCGACCAAGCCGCCCTCGACTGCGACCTCGGCGAACAGGTTGTGGGGGTGGTGCGGGAGCTCGCCCTGGTTAGTGATCAGCGGCCAGCTGCCGGCGCCGTGGCCGAGTATCGGTGCCTCACCCCAGAGCCCGGGCGCCAGTTCATAGTGATCGAGGCGGGCCTCCGCCGACCTGCCGAGCCCGTCGCCGCGTATGATCACCTCCAGGCGCCGGAGCGTCTCGGGCGTACGGTCGCTGGTCTGGACCCAGACCACGAGTGCGCCGACGGCGACCACCGCGAAGCCGAGCGCCGGCCCCTGATAGCGCGCGATGCGCAGGCCCCGTACGCTCGGCCGGACGCCGAGGATCAAGGGAACGATCAGGGCGCCGACGGTGGCGAGCAGCGGCCCGCGCCCACCGCCGATCAGGAGCGCGCAAATGAACAGCCCGAACAGGCCGATGCAGGTCAGGCCGAAGAAGCCGAAGCGGCGCCGCGCGAACAGCCAGGCGACGAAAACGATGACCTCCCCGAGCCCGCACAGCCGGCCGAGTAGGATGTAGTTGCCTCCGCCGACACGGAGCAACCCCCCGCCTGAACTCGAGAAAGAGCGAGACTCCGGCGATCGCGGCCGCGGTCGCAGCCAGTACCAGCACGATGAACAGTCGCCGCAGGCGGGTGCGGTCGGGGGCGATGATCATCGCTCCAGCGGCCAGTCCCCACAGCACGAGCGTGGTCATGGCGAAGACCTTGTCGGGGCCGTAGACCCGGCTCGGCGTCCAGGCGAGGGACACCCGAAACCAGACGACCAGGAGCAGGCAAGCGAAGACCGGGTAGAGACCGCGCTTGAAGATCGGCTTCATGACCAGGATCAACGCCCCGGCGATGACGCTGGCGGCGAAGAACAGGCCGGTCGGATCGAACGGGATCCATGCGAACCGGGGGTCTTCCTTGTAGAGCCCGGCGAACATGTATAGCACCACCAGCGCCTCGAAAGAGACGAGGCTCGCGACCACGGTCCGGGCCGAGAGCGGCAGGTCCGCGATCTGGCCACGCGCCCCGTCTGCTTTGAAGCCCGTCATGGATTGGCGACCTCTGTCCGCGCGTCGAGCTCTCTGTAACTTAAGGCCCTTTCCACCGCAAGCCCACGGTCGGCCGGGGCGGTCTCGTTTCGAGTTAGTTTCGAGTTGACTGGCCGGCGGATACCCTCCTAGCTAGCCTCCGGCTCCAAGCCGATCGGAGATATCGGGTGATTTCGAGCTCACGGTCGATCGCCAAAGGGTTCCTGCGCCAGATCGCTCCCCGCGACGTCCTCGATTTTCTCGAGCTGCGCTGGGCGATCCGCTCGAATCCGATCATACCCAAGCTTCTCGCGCTGGTCGATCGGGGGCGCTGCGCGATCGATGTCGGGGCGAACGTCGGCCTCTATACCCTCGCCTTCCACAAGAGGGTCGGGAAAGTGATCGCGTTCGAGCCCTTGCCGGCGCTGGCGACGGGACTGCGGCGCCGCTTCGGTCCCGGCGTCCAGGTCTTGGAGGTGGCTTTGAGCGACCGCAACGGGACGACCCGTCTGTTCCTTCCGCACGAAGGGCGGCGCGCGATCGCGTCCCGCGCTTCGCTCAACGATGATGCGAACCCCGGCTTCACTCTGCGGCCGCTGAAGGTCGAGACGCGTCGTCTCGACGACTATGGCTTCGATGACGTCGGCATCATCAAGATCGACGTCGAAGGTCACGAGTTCGCGATGCTGCGTGGCGCCGAGCAGACGATCCGGCAGTGTCGGCCGGTGCTCGTCGTCGAAATCGAGGAACGCCATCACCCCGGCCGATCCTGGGACATCATCCACTACATCCTGGGGATAGGCTACGCTGGGTCCTTCCTGCGCGACAATTGTCTGGTCGGGATCGAGCAGTTCGACTTCGGGGCGATGCAGAACGAGAACAGCGCGAAGAAGCCGTTTGCGGGGCGCAGCGGCGAGTACATCAACAACTTTGTTTTCGTGCCGCACCCGTGACCGTGTGGTCGTTGGCGGGCGGCGAGACGGGTCGGACGGAACGGGCCGGCCCTCCACGTCCGTCGCCGACCGTCTCGAGGAGCTGGAGCAAGCGCTCGCCCTGCCTGTTCTTCGCGTACGCTCGCACCGCCTGGGCGTCGACCGGCCAATCGATGCTGGCCTCTATCCGGGCGAGGGCGGCGCGCAACTCGTCCACTGTCGCGCACAACACGCCCTTGCCGGTGCGCCTGAGGATGTCGCCAGCCTCGGCATCCGGCCGCCCGACGTAGAGGATTGGCGGCCGCAGCGGCATAAGCTGGAGGAACTTGCCGCTCAGATGGCCCCGGGTCCACGCCTCAGCGGTCGAGACCGTCTCCAGCACGAGGTTGGCAGACGCGCGCCCCGCCTCGGCCGTGACCTCGGCGAGTGGCATCGGCGGCCGGATCTCAAGCTGCTCGAGAACGCCCAGGGCACGCGCCCGGGCCACGATCTCCGCCTCGCGCTCGGCCGGGCCGAGCGAGCGCATGACGATCCGGAACGGTGTCCCGCGCAGGGACTCCAGCAGACGGCCGACCCCGGCCATCTGACGCGCGTAGAAGCGCCCGGCGTAGTGGAGGAACGGCCCCGGCGGCAGGTCGGAAGGCTCGGGCAGGTCGCGACCGATCAGCACCTCGCGGTCGAAGCCGTTGTAGAGGACATGGGTCGGACGGCCATAGGCGGATCGCAACATCGCCGCCCAGTATTCGCCGCAGGTGGTCACAGCAGCGGCCGAGCGCAGCAGCCGGGCTTCGATCCGCCGGTCGAGCCAGCAGGCATAGCCGCGCCGGCCGTTGGTCCGGAGCGCGGCCGGGTCCCGGAAGTCGGCGATCCAGGGCGCGCCATAGAGCCCGCCGAGGCGGCGCGCGAGCCACAGGCTCGCGGCCGGACCGTAGGTCCCGATCACGATGTCGATCCGCGGCACCCGCGCGCGCAGGACGTCGAGGTCCCGGGTGACGGCGCGGTGCCAGGTCAGGAGGCTGCTCTCGAGCGAGTACAGGGTCAGCCCGGTGGCGTTGTAGACCCGCCGCAGGACCGCGCGGCCGCGCGAGCCGCGGCTGAAATGGCTGTCGGCACGGATCGTCAGACCTCCCTGATGGTGGCGGCCGATGCGGATGATCCGGTCCGCCGCGAGGGGCACCGGCAGCGGCCCAGTGGCTTCCTTGGTCAGCACGAAGACCCGCCAACCGCTGGCTTCGAGCACGGGCAGCATCGGCGGGAAGCGTTGGGCGGCGATGGTGTTGAGCGGCGGGAAGCTCTCGGTAACAAGCAACAGGGTCTTCATTGAGCCGCCTTGACTCGCTCGCATCCAATGCCCCGCAGGGTGCCCGGTAGACTCCCGGCCCGGAACGGGCGATGGTAGTCATGATCACTCATCGCGTCGCGCTGCCCCCATCGTCGCGGCGACTCTGCAGCAGTCGCTGGACCTGTGTAGCGGTTGTGCACCATGCTCCTTCGCCACAGCGTGCTTTACCTTCTTGCTCGCGGGTTCCCCGGGATTATCGGCTTTCTGACCCTGGCCGTCTATACCCGCCTGCTGCCGCCCGAGCTGTACGGCCACTACGCTCTGGTGATCGCCGGCGTTTCCCTCGCCAATGCGATTTTGTTCCAGTGGCTGCGCCTTGGTCTCCTGCGCTTCCTGCCGGCCTATGGTGATCGCCCCGCGCCGCTCCTCACCACGCTGCTCGCCGGGTTCCTCGTCATGGCGGGCACTGCCCTGGTGTTCGGCGGGCTCGCCTGGCTGCTCGCCGCCGACGCCGACTGGCGTGGTCTCGTCCTGCTCGCGGTACCCTTGCTCTGGAGCCAGGCTTGGTTCGACATCAACCTCACTCTGACTCGCAGCCGGCTCGCGCCGGCCCGCTACGGCGTCCTGTCGTTGACCAAGGCGGTGCTTGCTCCGCTCGGAGGCACCGGGTTGATCCTGCTCGGGTTTGGCGCCGCCGGCCCTCTGGTGGCGCTCGCCCTGGCGATGTTCTTGTCCAGCCTGATCTTCGCACACGCGGCTTGGCGGGGCATCGGTTGGCCGCGCCCGGTGCCCGAGCTGACGCAGGCGCTGCTCGCCTACGGCCTGCCACTGACCGCGACTTTCGCCCTCTATTTCGTGCTCAGCAGCTCGGATCGCTTCCTGGTGACCTGGTTTCTCGGTACCGCGGCCGCGGGCACCTATGCCGCCGGTTACGATCTGGGTTGGATGCCGGTTGCCTCCTCGATGTTGATCGTCAACCTCGCCGGCTACCCCCTGGTGATGCGGGCCATGGAAGACACCGGACCGGCAGCGGCGCGGATCCAACTTCAGCAAAGTGCGCTGCTGCTGCTGACGGTGGCGTTGCCCGCTCTGATCCTGGTCGTGATGCTTGCCCCCAACTTTGCCCGGGTCCTGCTCGGCGCCCCGTACCGCGCCGAGGGCACCCGTCTGTTGCCCTGGGTGGGCCTCGCTTCCCTCTTTGCCGGGGCTATGCTTTACTATACCAACCTCGCCTTCCAGCTGAGCCGGAGGACCTTCGGCCAGCTGTGGGTCAGCTTGGCCGCGGCACTCCTCAATCTCGTCCTCAACTGGGTCTGGATTCCGCGCTACGGCCTGCTCGGCGCAGCCTGGGCGACGCTGCTCGCCTACGGCTTCGGCTTCGTGGTCGGCTGCTGGCTCGGCCGGCGCGTCTTTCCCTTGCCGATGCTGCCGGCTGAAGCGCTCAAGCCGATTGGCGCCGGGGTGGTCATGGCGCTGGCGCTGTGGCCCTGCCGGACCTGGCTGGGACCGATCGCGCTCGCCGGTCAGATCGGTCTCGGACTCCTGGCCTACGCGTTCGCTCTCGGACTGCTCGACCTGGCGTTCGGCCGCGGCCGCCTGCTCCGCGGGCTGGGCCACGGCGCGGCGGCGCCGAGCTGAGGCGGGGTGTCAGGGGGCGGTCGCCGCCCCGGCACGCTGCCGCTGGCGGAGCGCCTCGACCTCGGCGACGAGGCCCGCGACGATGCCGTCCCAGCCATACTTTTCGACCGCCAGCTGGCGCGCCCGCGTTCCCAGCTCCTCCCGAAGCTCCTGGTTGCGGAGCAGGGTCGCGACCTGTGCGGCGAAATCGGCCGCCGTGTCCGCGATCAGGGCGTGGCGGCCGTGGACAACGTCGAGCCCCTGCACCCCGTTGCTCGAGCTCACGATCGCCTTGCGCATCGCCATGCCGATCGGCAGCTTGTGCTTGACCCCGGAGCCGAAGCGGTAGGGCGCGACGATGACCTCGGCGCGCGCGATCCAGGGTCGTACGTCCGCGACCGGGCCGGTCACGGCGATCCCGGGCCGGCGCCCGAGCTCGAGCACCTCGCGCGCCGGCTCCTTGCCGACGACCACGAAGCGGAGCCGCTCGAACTCGGCGGCCAGCGCCGGGAAGATCTCGTTCGCGAAATAGAGGGCGGCGTCTACGTTGCGGCGGTGGCTCATCGTGCCGGTGAGCACAAGGTCACGGGTCGCGCCCGCCGGGGCCGGTGCCGCCGGCGTGAAGAAGTCGAGATCGACGCCGTTCGGGGCGGTGAGTAGCGTCGGCCCGTCGCCATTCCGGACGATGCGGTCCCGGGTCAGAAGCCGCTCCGCCTCGGAGACCGACACCGCGACGTTGAACCTGCGGTAGAGCCGGCGCTCGTATCGCTCGACCAGCCAGCCGTTGACCCGGGCGAATAGGCGCACCCACGCCTGCGGCGCTCCAACGCGCATCAGGTGCCACAACTGCGACGACAGATCGTGCTGGTCGAGGACGGCGAGGGCGCTATCCCCGTCACCGAGGTAATACCGGGCCGCCGCCAGCCGGCTGAACCAGAGCACGTCGGGGCGCACGGCGGCGATCAGGCGGCGCAGGGCCGCGGCCAGCTCCGGACTGTCGAAGAGGTTGATCTCGTAGGGGCGGAGCGTCAGGAAGACCTTGAGGGCGGCGCGGCTGCGGCGCATCGCGTGCGGGATCACTGTGATCGACCGGCAGAACGGCTCGGCTTGCGCCAGCGCCGCCGGCGAGCACTCTTCGTCGGAGAGGCCGAGGCACAGGTAGTGGATCTCGTACGTCGCGGCCAGACGGCGGAGCAGGTTGCTGACCCTGAGCTTGCCGCCGCCGGTCGCCGGATAGGGGAAGAACGTGCTGACGTAGAGGAGCCGAGGCTTGCGGTCGCCGGCGCCGGCCCGCGGCGTCGCCGCGCCGCGGCCGGCGCCCTCCCGGGGCGGGAGCGCCACCTCGCTCCGCTCGACCTCGGGGCCTCCGGTCGCGGTCCCCATCCCGATCCTCCTATCCCTGGCCGCCCGCCGGGCCCGGGAACGCCGGCACGCCGGCGCACCGGTCGGGCGAAGCCAGCGCCGGATGCTGCCAGAAGTAGGCCCGCACGCGGCCGTCCTGCGGCAGCGGGATCGCCTCCGCCCGGCGCACCAACAGATCGGCGACCGCGTCGTCGATCTGGCTTTTTGAACGCCAGTAGGTGTCCTCGGCGACCACCAGACCGGTGGGATAGCAGTCGATGATCCGCGCGATCGTCGCGGCCTGACTGACCACCGGCCGCCCGGTGCGCGGGTCGATGCTGAACTCCTCCGAGTTCGGAAGCTCGGTCAGGCGGCTCTTGCTGATCACCGCGTCATAGCGCCCGAGAAAGTACAGCGCGGCGAGCTCGTTCCTGGTCAGGACCACGTCGGCACGCGCGAGCCAGGGCGCGAGTTCCGGCGCGACCGCCGCCCAGTCCGACCGTGGCTCGTCGGGCGGCAGGTAGATCCCGACGACGCGGGCACCGGTGCGGATCAGATCCGGCTGCGACAGCAACGCGAAGGCGACCGCGAGGCCGGCAAGCAGGGCGGCGAGACGCGGTCGCGGGCGCATGCCGAGGGCAACGATCGCCCGCAGCGCGACCGCCTCAAGTGCCGCCCACACTCGCGGGAGTCCGTCCTGAGCCGCAATGCCGGCAAGCGCGAACAGGAACGGCAGGGTATAGTAGATGTAGCGGATGTCCTTCGGGGCGGCGATCGAATGGATCACGAAGGCGGTCGCGAACAGGATCAGGCAGAATAGCGACGGTCGCGGTCGCCACGCCACCGCAACCAGGGCGATTCCGCCGACCAGCGACCACAGCAGCGGATGGCCGACGCTCAGGAGACCGTGGTAGTACCAGAACCGGCCGGTGAGGCGGGCACCCCGCAAGGGGGTCTCGAACATCGTATGCATCAGGCGGACGCCGAGCCGGCTGTCGAGCACGACCAGTAGCAGCAGCAGGCCGACCAGGACGCCAAGCGCGGCACCCCAGCGCCAGGCCGGCGCCCGATCCTCGTGCCGAAGCCAGGGCAGGCCAACGGCCAGAGCGAGCCATACGCCAAGGCCGGCGAGCGGGATCAGGGTCGTGATCTGGACGGCGAACGCGAGCAGAAAGGCGAGGCCGGCACCGAGCGCGGTCGCGAGCCGAAGGCGCGGGCGCAATTGTTCGTAGACAACGGCATAGGCCGCGATCGCGCCCAAGTACACGAACAGGCCCTGTAGGGCGTAAAAGCGGGCGAACTGGGAAATGGCGATGCCCTCGGTCCAGAGAGCAAGCAGCAGCCCCGCTACCCATGCGCCGAGCGTCCCCGCCTCGCGTCGGGTCCAGAGGAAGACCACCACGACGA
The DNA here is from genome assembly GCA_963757395.1 of uncultured Alphaproteobacteria bacterium. Lineage (GTDB taxonomy): Bacteria > Pseudomonadota > Alphaproteobacteria > Geminicoccales > Geminicoccaceae > DATAOG01. The sequence goes on along the minus strand of CAVWRK010000003.1, from coordinate 749,891 downwards.
GCGCCGTCCCGGCGACCAGCGAGGGCAGGCGGGCGACCACCAGAACTCTCGCCGAACAGCGCGAAACAGCCGGCGACGAGGATCGTGAACAGCGGCGCCCGGTCGTAGGTGCCCTCGGCAATCCGCAAATGACCCTCGGCCAGCCAGGAGCGAGCCGCCAACAGGTGGTAGAGCTCGTCGAACTGCGGGGTGTGGCTCAGCTCGGGCAGGCGCACGGCCAGCGCCAGAAGGCCCAGGAGCGTCGGCGCGAGCCAGGAAGAACGTCGAATTGTCATAGTCGTCCGCTTGGTACGCCGGCGCCGCTCCGGACGAAGGCTGCAGATACTAGCAAGCAATCCGCAGATCAAGGGCAGGCGGAGGCAGATGCAGGAGTGGACCCGGCAATCGAGCACCTCGTTGCGTCGCCGCGGCTGCTTCTTCCACGATGCCCGCCGCAAGGTCCGGGCTTCGCGGTTCGGCCGATCCCAACGGCTTCGGCGAGCTCGTCGACGGTCATGCCGCCTTTCTGCTCAGGCCGTCGGGGCGATACCTGCTGGCTGGCGCCCCCAATCGGTAGCTCTACCAGCGTGAGGCCCCGGGTGAGCAGGTGGACTAGCGCCTGGCGCGCGCCGCGGATGAGGGCAAGTGTCGGTCGGGCCACGCCGGGCTCAGTAGAGCTGCTCCTCGATGTTGCGGGCGATCTGCTGATCGTACTCGGCGACCGTTTCCCGACTGGTCTGGCGGTCGACCACGTCGGCGATCATCTGGCCGAGGGTGGGGAGGACCTTGCGGTCGACCCTGGCGTCGGGCGCCCAGAGGCGCGAGCGGATCAGCGCCTTCGAGCAGTGCAGGAAGGCTTCCACGACCTCGACCAGGATCGCCGCCTTGGGCGCCCGGCCGCGGACCTCGAATGGGGCCAGGATCGCCGGGTCGGTCACGATCCGGGCGCGGCCGTTGACCCGGAGCGTCTCGGTCACGCCCGGAATGAAGAACAACAGGCCGACATTCGGGTTGGTGACGATGTTGGCCATCGAATCCAGCCGGTTGTTGCCCGGCCGGTCGGGGATCAGGAGGGTGCGCTCGTCCCGCACCTGGACGAACCCCGGCGCGTCGCCACGCGGCGAGTTGTCGGCGAGCCCGTTCGGGCGCGCGGTCGCGAGGCAAAGGAAGGGCGAGAGCGCGATGAAGCGCCGGCAATTGGCATCGAGGTGATCGAGCTGCTTGAGGGTCGCGAGCCGGCTCGGGGCCGCGAACCGGGCGCGCAGCTCGGTCTCGCTCGGGATCACGTGGTCGGGTGCGGCAGCCAGCATCCAGGTTCTCCGGTTTCGGGGCCCAGGCAGCAAAGCACGCTTCGGCGGCCGCCGTCAAAGGCCGGCGCCGGCGTCCTCGTGACCGAACTCGTCAAAGTCAAGACAAATCGATCCGGCAATGATTGTTAAGGTTAACTTACGTTTACTTTAAAATACTGTTGAGAATCGTTGGCATTTTTGCTAATTTGTCGACGACGCCAACAGGGAGGGATGTCTCGTGGCAGTCGTGCAGTCGATCGCCTCAGGAGGCCACCCCGGGGATCATGCCGGGACCGCGGCGGCGAGCTTTGCCGCGGCCGACTTCGCCTGGGAACGCTGCCAGGAGCAGGCGGCGCTCGCCTTCCGGACCGGCGATACCGTGAGCGCGCGCCGCCTGTGGGCGGAGGCCCTGACGATCGCGATCAAGCATTTCGGCCGCGGCGACCCCAGGCTGGCCGCGAGCCTGACCAATCAGGCCCTGGTCATGCGCCGGCGCCGCCAGGACTATCAGGCCAAGCGGCTGTTCGAGGACGCCTTCGCCGTGTGGGCGGACAGCTGGCGCTGGATCCTGCTGATGACCCCCGGCCATCCGGGCGCCCTGCCCCGGTCGGCGCAGAGCGACCAGCTGGAGATCTACGATCCGACCGCGCGCGCCTATTTCACGGCGCTGGCCGAGCGCGGCCGGGCGGCGACCGAAAGGCTCGAGCGCTACGACGAGCTGCCGAAAGAGGGCCTCGCCGAATGGCTCGAGCTCAAGCCCAAGCGCCTGTCCGACCTGCGCAAGCTGCTCGCCGCCGTGCTCCTGATCGCGCCGAACCCACACGTCCGCTCGCACGGCAGCGAGCCGTCGCCCGGAGCGGCGTGCCGCGATGCCCGGCTATCGATTTCGTGATCGGGCGGCATTTGGCATCCCGGCGCGCGAATGCGACATAGTCCCGGCAGAAGCGTACAGAGACAGCGAGGGACGGGATGTCGATCCGCAGGAAGCGTGGCTGGGAGCTGCCCGAGAGCGCGGCGACCCCGGAGCAGGTCTACCTCAACCGGCGCCGGCTCCTCGGCGCCCTCGGGCTCGGCGGCGGGGCGCTGGTCGCCGGCGCTGCCGCCTGGCGCTTCGGCATGCCCGAAGGGCCGCCCGCGGCCCTGGCCGCGAGCGTCGCGCCGGACCCGTCGGCCGGGCGCTATCCGGTCGCCCGCAACGACCGCTATCAGCTCGACCGGCCGCTGACCGACGAGGCCTTGGCGACCAGCTACAACAACTTCTACGAGTTCGGCTCGAGCAAGCAGATCAGCGACGCGGCGCAGGCGCTCCGGATCCGGCCCTGGCAGGTGGCGATCGACGGCCTGGTCGAGAAGCCGCAGACCCTCGAGATCGACGACCTGCTCGCCCGCATGCCGCTCGAGGAGCGGCTCTATCGCCATCGCTGCGTCGAGGCCTGGTCGATGGCGGTGCCCTGGAGCGGTTTTCCGCTCAAGGCGCTGGTCGAGCTGGCGCGTCCGCTGGGCAGCGCCAAATATCTGCAGATGACCAGCTTCCAGGACCCGGAGATGGCGCCCGGCCAGCGCCAGTCCTGGTATCCCTGGCCCTACACCGAGGGCCTGACGATCGCCGAGGCGACCAACGAGCTCGCGTTCATCGCGACCGGCCTCTACGGCAAGCCGATCCCGCGCCAGAACGGCGCCCCGCTCCGCCTCGCGGTGCCCTGGAAGTACGGCTTCAAGTCGGTAAAGTCGATCATCCGCTTCACCTTCACCGAGGACCGGCCGGCGACCTTCTGGGAGACCATCCAGGCCAGCGAGTACGGCTTCTGGGCGAACGTCAACCCCGAGGTGCCGCATCCGCGCTGGAGCCAGGCGATGGAGCGCGTGCTCGGCACCGACCAGCGCGTGCGCACCCAGCTGTTCAACGGCTACGGCGAGTTCGTCGCCGATCTGTACCAGGGGCTCGACGGCGAACGCCTCTACGCCTGATCCCTGGCGGCCATCCGAGCGAGCTGGGCCGCACGTCTGCGCGCCCGGGTTTGCGCGGGCCCGCCTCGACGGCTATAGTTTGAGCGAGTGTTAACGCTGTCGAGTTCCCGTCTTGGAGGCCGCGATGTTCCGACTGCCCGGCTCGATCATCAGCGTCGAGGCCATGGCGCTGCTCGGCTGCTTGATCGGAGCGCTCGCGGCCGGCCCGGCGCTGGCCGCACCGGCGGCCAAGGCGCCGTCCCCCGCGCCACCGCGAGATTCCGAGGTCGCCGACGCGCCTGACCTGGACGACGCATCCTACCGGGACCTGGTGACCGATGCGCAACGGCTCCTGACCCTGCGCGGCTTCGATCCCGGCCCGCTCGACGGCCAGCTTGGGCTGCGCACGCGCCAGGCGATCCGCGCCTATCAGGCCGAGGCGCGCTCGCGCGGCGTGCTCGAGGCCCTGAAGGGGCCGGCGGCGGCCTCGAGCAACGTCGCGGACGTGCCTGGGCGGCCGGACCCCCTGGCCGTCGAGCCGGCGGCATCGGCGGCGACCGACTGAAGGTCGCAGGCTCAGCGGCCGATCCGGTCCATGCCGATCAGCTGACCGACGACCAGGGGGCCGAGCAGCATGAGCAGCGCGATCGCGCCGAAGGCGGCGAGCCAGGCGGCGACCGCCTGATCGCCGCCCGCGAGATCGAGGGTCGCGCCGAAGATCACCGGGCCGACGAAGGCCCCGGTGAAGCCGATGATCGCATAGAGCGACATCGTCGTGCCCTTGTAGCGGGGCTCGGCCACCTGGACGATGCCGGCCGTGGTGGTCGCCGAATCGGCCGCGATCGCGGCGCTGTAGGCGAAGGTCAACAGCAGGACCAGCAGGTAGGCGGCGCTCGCCAGCGCGCCCAGGGCGACACCGAGGATCGCCGAGCCGACCATCACCCCGACGATCACGCGCTGGCGCCCGATCCGCTGGGCGATCTCGTTGCCGGCGATGCTGGCCGGCAGCCCGACGATCGAGACCAGGGCGGCGATCGTGCCCAGGCTCCAGTCGACCCCGAGCGCCGCGGGCTCCTGGAGCCTGCGGCTGAACACCAGGAGCGGCACCAGCCAGCTGCTGAACGCGAACACCTCGACGTTGTGGAGGCCGTAGATCAGGGCGAAGCCGAGCGTCCGGCGGCTGGTCAGGACCGGGCGGTAGTCGAGCAGCCGGGTCGAGAGCCTCTGCTCGGGCCTGGGCGGGGTCGGAACCAGGAAAAATGCCAGCAGCAGGCCGATCAGCGGGCCCGCTGCGACCAGGGCGAAGGCCGAGCGCCAGCCGAGGGCGGCCTCGAGCTCGAGCGCGACGAAGTAGGACAGGCCGGCGCCGAGATAGTAGGTCGCGGTGTAGAAGGAGGTCGCGCGACTGCCGCTTTGGACCGGCAGGAGGTCGGTCAGGAGCTTGAGCCCCGGCATATAGGTGGCGCCGAGGCCGACGCCCTGCAGCAGTCGCCAGCAGCCCGCCGACCAGGCGCCGTCGGCCGTGCCGGCGAAGCCGAGCGCGGCCAGGCCGCTAACGGTGAGGCCGCCGATCAGGACGAGCCTGGCGTCGACCCGATCGGTCAGCGCGGTGCCGACCGCGACCGTCCCGAGCATGCCGGCAAAGAAGATGCCGCTGATCCAGCCCGCCTCGGTGTTGCTGATCTCCCAGGCGGCGCGGAACACTGGGATCAGCGCGGGGAAGGCCGAGAGCGGGGTCATGCTCAGGACCTCGATCCCGCAGGCGAGCGCGATCAGGCTCGCAGGCGGCAGACGCGGTCTCACTTGTAGCCGAACTGGCGGGGCAGCCAGAGCACCGTCTCGGGCACGAGCACCATCAGCAGCAACGCCACGATCAGCACCAGGAGGAACGGCCAGATCTCGCGGATCATCGCCTGCAGCTTGATGCCGGTGACGCCGCTGATCACGAACAGCAGCTCGCCATAGGGCGGCGTCGTCAGGCCGATCATCATGTTGACGATGATCACGACGCCGAAATGCACGGTGTCGATGTGCAGCGCGCGCACCGAGGGCATCAGGATCGGGACGATCACCAGCAGCATCAAAAGGGTGTCGACGAAGCAGCCGAGCGCCAGGAACATAAGGTTGATCGCGAGCAGGAAGGCGAGCGGCGGCACCTGCACGGTCGCGAGCCAGCCGCCGAGCAGGTCCGGCACGCGCTCGGCCGAGACGATGTAGTTGAACAGAAAGGCGCCGGCGATCACCATCGCGACCACCGCGGTCGAGCGCGCCGAGCCGATCAGGACCTCGACCAGGGCCCTGAGCGAGAGCGCCCGATAGAAGCCCATCGCGAGCAGCAGCGCGTAGGCGGCGGCAACCGCCGCGGCCTCGGTCGGGGTGACGGCGCCGGAATAGATGCCGCCCAACAGGATCACCGGCAGCAAGAGCGCCGGGAAGGCGTCGCGCAGGATCGGCAGGCGCTTGCCCGCCGCCACCGGCGCCTCGACCGGAAAGCCGCGTCGATGCGCGATCACCGCGACCGCGATCATCAGGCAGCCCGCCATCAGCAGGCCCGGGATCACGCCGCCGAGGAACAGGTAGCCGACCGAGGTGTTGGCGACCAGCGCGTAGAGCACCATCGGGATCGAGGGCGGCACGATCGGGCCGATGGTCGCCGACGCCGCGGTGATCGCGCCGGCGAAGCCCGGCTGGTAGCGCTGGTCCCGGAGCATCAGCTGGATCATCAGCTTGCCCGGCCCGGCGGCATCGGCGATGGCACTGCCGCTCATGCCCGAGAAGATCACGCTCAAGACGACGTTGACATGCGCGAGCCCGCCCCGGATCCGGCCGACCAGCAGGACCGCGAAGTCGAGCAGCCGGTCGCTGATCGAGCCGACGTTCATGACGTCGGCCGCGAAGATGAACAGCGGCACCGCCAGCAGCACGAAGCTCCGGTACATGTTGTTCATGATCTGATCGGCCAGGAGGCCCAGGTCCTGGTGGCCGAGCGCCAGGAAGATGATGCCGGACGAGATCATCGCAAAGCCGATCGGCAGGCCGATCGCGCAAAAGCCGAAGAACAGCCCGAACATCAGCGTGAGCTCGAAGCTCATCCGAGCTCGTCCGGCCAGCCAGGGCGGAGCAGGCGCCAGATCCGAAGGCCCGAGCGCAGGATCACCATGACCATGAACACGAGGAAACAGGCGAACGCGAGATCGAACGGGATGTGCAGGACCCAGGTCTTCTCCCGGCGCATGAAGCTCACGTAGTCGTAGGCGCCAGGCAGCGCGATCAGGAAGGTCACCGCCAGGATCAGGCTCTGGGCGATCGCCAGCAGGCGGCGCCGGCCGGCGGGAGCGGCGTGGTAGAGCAGGTCGAAGGCGATGTGCTCGCGGTCGCGCAGCACGAAGGCGCTGGTGAAGAACACGATCCAGACGTAGGCGAGCGTGCAGAACTCGAGGGTCCAGCCGGCCGGGCTGTCGAGCACGTAGCGGGTCACGATCTGGATCAGGAAAGCTGTGAACATGGCGGCGAACATCAGCGCCGCGATCAGCTCGGCGCCCCGCTGCAGACGCCGGAACAGACGGCCCGGACCCCCGGCCATCCGCCCCGGCGCCCCGAGCTCGGCGCTCACTCGGACTTGGTGGCGTTGATCCGATCGAGCAGGCCCGGCGTCCAGTCCTTGGAGAACTCGGACTCCAGGTACATCTTCTGGACCCGCTCGCGGAACGCGTCGACGTCCGGGGTCGTGACCTCGAGGCCCTGCTCCTTGAAGAACGCGACGTCGTCCTGCTCCTCGAGCAGCACGTTCTGATCGTTGAACTCGACCGCGGCGCGGGCGGCGTTCCTGACCTTCGGATCTGCTGGCCGGGGGTCAGGCCGTCCCAGAACGGCTTGGCCATCGCGAAGAACAGGCTGTCGACCAGATGGTTGGTCAGCACGATCTGCTCGGTGACCTCGTAGAACTTGGCGGCGCGCACGGTCGGCAGGGGATTGTCCTGGCCGTCGATGGTGCCGGTCTGAAGTCCCAGATAGACCTCGTTGAAGGCCATCGGCGTCGGGTTGGCGCCGAGCGCCTTGCCGAGGAACTGCCAGGTGTCGGAGCCCGGCATGCGCAGGTTGACGCCGTCCAGGTCCGCGGGCGTCTTGACGTCGCGCTTCTTGCGCAGGTTGAGCTCGCGGGTGCCGAGATAGGAGACCGCCAGGATCTCGACGTCCATCTCGGCGGCGACCTTCTTGAACAGCTCGTCGCCGATCGGCCCGTAGAAGACCGCCTTCTGGTGCGGCACGTCGCGCAACAGGTAGCCCGCGGTGAAGATCGACCACTCGGGCAGCTGGCGCGAGATGTCCTGGGCCGAGATCAGCCCGACCTCGAGATTGCCGCGCTGCATCGCCGCGACCTCGGTGCCCTGGGCGAACAGGGTCGCGTTGAGGTGGATCTGGACGTCGAACTGGTCCGGCGCCGAGCGCTCCAGCCAGTCCTTGAAGACGTCGAGCATCTGGGCGTTCCACTCCTCGGGGACCGAGGGCGTGGAGATCCGGATCACCTTCTTCTCCTGCGCGAGGCTCGCCTGGCCGAGCATCGGCAAGGCCAGCGCCACAGCGCCGAGCGCCAGGATCAGGCGCCGGTTGAGGCCGCGGATCTGCATGGGTTCGTCTCCCTTTGGTGGTTGTTTTGTCGTTGTCCGGCTTGGAGCGACTGCCCCTTTGTAGCCCCTAGCCGGTCTGCTGTCGTCGCCGCTCGCGCCGTCGCCGCTCAGTGCCGGCAGGGTCGATCTCGAGCGTCGCCGGGTCCAGGATAACGCCATGCTCGCGCTCTGCGTAGTCCTGGCTGATCTTGCCGTCGGCGAGATCGCGCGCGATCAGGGCAAGATCCCGCTCGAGCGGGTCGCCATGGCCGCCGCCGCCGCTCTGGACATGGCGGACGACGTCGCCCGCGCGGATCGTCATCGTGACCTTGCTCGGCAGCGCGCTTGCCTCGCCGTCCGGGTCGAGCAGGTTCAGGCTCGGCGCCGCCGGCCCGCCGCCCGCGAGCCCGTAGGGCCGGAACCGGCGCCGGTCGGAGCGCAGCTGGAGCACGGCTTCCGCCGCGGTCAGCCGATAGGTCCGGACCAGGCCGAGGCCGCCCCGGAAGCGGCCGGCGCCGCAGCTGTCCGGGACCAGGCCATAGTCCTCGATCACGCACCGGCAGCCTCGCCTCCAGCACCTCGACCGGCGTGTTCGACATGTTCTGCGAGGGGTTGGTGATCGCCTCGATGCCGTCCTTGTCGGGCCTGCCGCCCCAGGCGCCGTTGATCATGTCGACCATCACGAACGGCCGCCGGTCCGCGCCGATAGCCGCCGATGCAGACCACCGTGTTGCCGCCCTCGCCGGCGGCCGGCACCTTGTCCGGGACGATCTGGGCCAGGCAGCCGAGCATCGCATCGACCACCCGGTAGCCGGTCAGCGCGCGCGCCGCGACCGGCGCCGGCATCTGCGCGTTCAGGATCGAGCCCACCGGGGCCTTGACATCGATGCAGCGGAACACGCCCGAGTTGTTCGGCACGTCGTGGTCGAGGACGCAGCGGACGCTGAGATAGGTCGCCGACTTGACGAAGGAGAGCGTGCTGTTGATCGCGCCCCGCACCTGTGGCGACGAGCCGGCGAAGTCGACCTCGAGCCGGTCGCCCGCGACCGTGATCGCGACCCGGATCGGGATCGGCTGGTCCGAAAAGCCGTCGTCGTCGACGAAGTCCTCGAAGCGGTAGGTGCCATCCGGCCAGCTTTCGATCTCGGCCCGGGTCAGGCGCTCGGCGTAGTCGATCAGCGCCGCCTGGTAGTGGTCCATGGCGCTCCGCGCCATAGCGCTCGAGCAGGCGGAGGTAGCCACGCTCGCCCATGCGGCAGGCGGCGACCTGGGCGCCGAGGTCGCCAAGCACCGTCTCCGGCAGGCGGACGTTCTTGCGCGATCAGGCGGAACAGCGTGCGGTTCGGCGTGTCCGCCCTCGTAGAGCTTGGTCGGCGGGATGCGCAGCCCCTCCTGGAAGATCTCGGTCGAATCGCTGGCGTTCGAGCCCGGCACGCGGCCGCCCATGTCGCTGTGATGGATCACCACGACGGCAAAGCCATGCAGCGCTCTGTGCAAGAAAAATCGGCCGGAACATGAACACGTCCGGCAGGTGCATGCCGCCGCTGTAGGGGTCGTTCAGGATGATCGCATCGCCAGGCTCGAGGTCGTCTCCGTACTCATCGAGCACGCGCGCGATCGCGTCCGGCACGGCGCCCAGATGCAGCGCCACGGTCTTGGCCTGGGCGATCAGCTCGCCCTTGGCGTTGCAGAGCGTCGCCGAGTAGTCGAGCACGTCGCGCACGATCTCCGAGCGCGCGGTGCGCATGATCGTGTAGGCCATGTCGTCGACCACCGAATCGAGCGCGCTCTTGACCACGGCGAAGGTGATCGGATCGGGTCGCCGGCGTCATGCTCGGCAGCTCCATGACGAGATTGCCCGCGGCGTCGGCGGCGAGCGTGGCACCCGGCGGCACCGCGATCGTGGTGTCCAGGCTCTCGATGATCAGCGGACCCTGCGAGCCTGCCGCCGGCGAGCGCGCCGCGATCGATCACCGGGACCCGGATGGGGCCCTTGCGCCCGCTCGAACAGGACCGCCCGCTCGCCGCTCCCGACGCGCGCGCTTCGCGCCATCGATCTGCCGCCCGAGATCGAGCCGGCCGGCCCGGATGCCGCGGCCGATCGCGCGCAGATTGACCAGCTCGAGCGGGTCGTCGGCGGTGTATTGGAACAGCTTCTCGTAAGCGGCGAGGAACGCCGGCGCAGCTCGGCCAGCGCCGCCTCATCGAGCCGGGCTCCCTGGATCGGGATCGCGAGCTCGCTGTCCTGGCCCGGCGAAACGAAGGTCCGCCTCGAAGCTGACCCTCTGGCGGTCGTCCGGGTAGCCCTCGGCCGCGAGCGCCGCCGCCGCCTCCTGGCCCAGGTCGCAGAATGACCGCGTTGGCGCGCTCCAGATCCAGCCCGTCGAGCGGCGCTGCCGAGAGCCCGGACGAACTCGAGCTGGACGTCGCTGGTCAGCATGCCGAGGGCCGTGAACACGCCCGGAAAGCTCGGCAGCAGCACCCGCCGGATGCCGAGCATGGCGGCCAGATCGGCGGCGTGCACCGGGCCGCCGCCGCCGAAGGCGACCAGCGTGAAGGCGCGCGGGTCGAGGCCGCGCTCGACCGTGACCGCGCGGATCGCGCGCGCCATGTTGGCGTTGACCACCGCCCGCACGCCGAACGCCGCCTCGAGCACGGACAGGCCGAGCGGGCGCGCCAGATCGCGCTCGATCGCCCGCTCGGCCCGCTCCGGGTCGAGCGGCGAGCGCGCCGCCGGCCAGCGCCTCGGGATTGAGATAGCCGAGCACGACGTTGGCATCGGTCACGGTCGGCCGCTCGCCGCCCTGGCCGTAGCAGGCGGGCCCGGGCTCGGCGCCGGCGGAGACCGGCCCGACCCTGAGCAGGCCGCCCGGGTCGACCGCCGCGATCGAGCCGCCGCCGGCGCCGACCTCGGCGATGTCGATCGCCGGCACCTTGAGCATGTAGCCGCCGGCCTTGATGAACCGGCTCGGGCTGCTGATGCCGTCCCGGAACTCGTACTCCTGGACGCGGGTGACCTCGCCCGCCTCGATCAGCGAGGCCTTGGCCGTGGTGCCGCCCATGTCGAACGCGATCAGGTCTTTTTCACCCAGGCTGCGGCCGAGCCCGGCGGCGCCGGTGACGCCGGCGGCCGGCCCGGAGCCGACGAAGAACACCGGCTCTGGCCGCGGCCGTGCGCACGCCGGCCATGCCGCCGTTGGAGGTCACGACCAGCAGCGGCGCCCGGATGCCGAGCCCGGCCAGGCCGTCCGCCAGGCGCTCCAGATAGCGGCGCAGCACCGGGCGCAGGTAGGCGTTGACCGCGACCGTGCTGGTCCGCTCGTACTCCTTGATCTGGGGCAGGATCTCGAACGAGGCGCTGACGTCGAGTTCGGGAAACGCTCGCGCAGCAGGGCCACCGCCTGCTGCTCGTGGGCGGGATTGCGGTAGCTGTTGATGAAGCAGATCGCGAGGCTCTCGATGCCGGCCGCGAGCAGGCGCTCGGCGGCCGCGATCACGCTCGCCGGCTCGAGTGCCTGGATCACCTGGCCCTCGCCGCCGATCCGCTCCAGGACCTCGAGGCGGTGGCGGCGCGGGATCAGGGGCTCCGGCTTGTCCCAGGCGAGATCGTAGAGCTCGGGCGTGCGCAGCCGGCCGATCTCGAGCACGTCGCGGAAGCCGGCCGTGGTCAACAGGCCGGTCCGCGGCCCCCTTGCGCTCGAGGATGGTGTTCGAGCCGACCGTGGTGCCGTGCAGCACCTCGACCACGTCCGCGGGCGTGCCGCCCGCCATCTCCAGGATCTCGGCGATGCCGCGGATCACCGCCCGCTCCGGCGCCGCCGGCGTCGAGGACAGCTTGTGCACGAAGCAGCCCGCCCGCGCCGTCGCTCAGCGCGAGGTCGGTGAAGGTGCCGCCGATGTCGCGCGGCGACCCGCAGCGCCTTCGGGCCCGGCCGTCGAGCGTCGACGCCATCGCCTAGACCTCAGCGGCCTCGTGCGAGCGCCGTCTCGAGCCGATGGAACTCGGCAACCAGCGCGCGGCGCCGGTCCTCCGGCAAGCGGCGACATCGGCGGCAGGCAGCGCAGCCAGTCGGGCTCGCCGGTCTGGTCGGCGACCAGCGCGCGCAGCCCCTGATGGAACGAGCCGGCCACGCTCGATCGCGCTGCCCGGCGGCGACCAGCAGGCTCGAGCAGGGCCTGGCGCTCGCGCGGGTCGTCGGCTGTCGATCAGGCGGCGGAGCAGCGGCGGCCATGAAGTTCGCCATGCCGCAGATCGTGCCGGCGCCGCCCTGCAGCCAGCGCCTGCGGCAGGTGGCTCTCCTCGCCGGTCAGGATCTCGAGCTCGGAAAACCGCTCGAGCAGGCTCCGGGTGAAGGCCCAGTCGAAGCCGCTGTCCTTGACCCCGACCACCACGCCCGGAAAAGCCGTCGCCAGGCGGGCGATCAGGTCGATGCCGATGCCGATGCCGGTGACCGAGGGGATGTGGTAGAGGATCAGGCGAAGGGGCTCGCCGCCGGACCGCTCGATCAGCCCGGCGTAGAAGCGGAACAGGCCCTCGTCGTCGACCGCTTTGTGGAAGAACGCGGGCGTCAGCAGGATGTCGTGAACGCCGCAAGTCTGCGCGTGACGGGTGAGCTCGAGGGCGTCGGCCGGTGCGATGGCGCTCGCCGAGACCACCAGCCGGGCGGGCGGGATGCCGGTCGCGAGCAGCGCCTCCAGCCCGGCGCGCCGGCTCGCGACCGGAAACGCCGGCCCTTCGCCCGTGGTCCCGAACAGCGCGATGCCGTCGCAACCCTGCGCCAGCAGCGCCGCCGCCCGGGCGGCGAGGCGCTCCAGATCCGGCGCATCGCCGGCGCCGATCGGCGTCGCGATCGCGACGTACAGGCCACGCCAGCCTCGATGTTCGGCCAAGCTCGTCTCCTCCTCCGGGCGCGGTCGCAATTGCCGCGGCCGGGCATTGCCGGTCATGCTACCGCGAATGAGCCCGGCAGCGTAGCAGATGGACGGATGCGTGCGGCGATAAGGCTCGCGCTGGCGGTCTTCGGTTTGCTCCTCGGCGCGCGCGGCGTCGGTGCCGAAGAGCTCGAGTGGAGCGCGCCGCTCGCGGTCGCGGACGTGCTCGCGGGCGATCGGCTGGAGCTGGCCGATGGCCGCACGGTCCGCCTCGCCGGCATCCGCCTGGCCGCGGACAATGAGGCTCTGGTGGCGCAGGCGCGCGCGGCGCTCGTCGGCCTGGTTGCCGACGCCGCGGTCCGGCTCGGCACGGCGGCGGCGCCGGTCGACCGCTATGGCGACCTGGTCGCTCAGGTCGAGCGCGCCGACGGCCGCTGGCTGCAGGGTAGGCTGCTCGAGCAGGGGCTCGCGGAAGTCCAGACCCGGCCGGGCGAGGTCGCGCCGCGCCCGGGCGATGCTGGCGCTCGAGCGGACGGCACGGGTGGCGCGGCGGGGGCTCTGGGCCGATCCGGCCTTCGCGCCGCGGAGCGCGCTCCGGGTCGCCGATGCGATCGGCAGCTTCCAGATCGTCCAGGGCCGCGTGCTGCGGGTCGCGCCGACCGACGACTACATCTACCTCAACTTCGGCGCCGACTGGCGTTCCGACTTCACGGTCCGCCTGCGGCGCGCCGAGCTCGACGGCCGCTTCGCGCAGGCCGGGCTCGACGTGCTGGCGCTCGGCGGCCGGCGCATCGAGGTGCGCGGCTTGGTGCTCGAGGCGGGCGGCCCGCTGATCGAGCTGTCCCACCCCGAGCAGATCCAGCTGTTGCCGGAAGGCGCCGACCCGGCGCCTCGGGATTGAGGCCGCGCCAGCGCCGCCTCAGATCACATCTTTTCCTTGATGCCCTTACGGATCAGCCACCAGTTCGCGGGGTAGGAGGTCGCAAAGCCCGCCGCCATCGCTATCTGCATCATGAACCAGAACTCGGGGGAGTTGACCTTGAGCTTGGCGCCCAGCAGATGCTTCCAGATGTAGAAGTTGGCGATCGCCATGAAGCCGTACATCCCGACCTGCCAGGCGGTCAGTGACAGGGTGTCGGCCTTGAGCGCGGCGACCAGCCCCTCGCCCGGCGACAGACCGCGCATCGGTGCGATCGTGAAGTATTGGAAGGCGACGCCGATCCCGAAGGCGAAGATGTAGTCGAGGACCCAGACCGCGAACATCTTCTCCTGGAACAGCCATTGGCAGCGGAACCAGGTGGCGAGCGCGGGCACCAGGAAGGCCAGCCACTCGGCGCAGATGTCGCCGAGCGTGCAGCCGCTGCCGCAGTGGAGCGTGCCCTTGCCGACCATCACCGGGAACGGCGTCAGTGCCTTGCTCGGCATCTCCTGGCCGCGCGCCATCGCCGCCTGCGCCTTGGCGTCGGTCGCCAGCCGGCCCCAGGCGAAGTACGCCCAGACCACGAGCAGGCTGCCGAACAGAGCGGCCACCGGCCAGACGACGTTCATGATCCACATGTGCTGGGGACGGCGGACCACGTCGATGGCGATCAGCAGCGCGCAGCCGGCGCCGAGCGCGAGCGTGACGATCGCCAGAACATGAAGCCATGCGGGCACCATCAGAAGCGGCTCCTCCCGTTGTCGTTGATCCGTGTGCCGATTGTCTGTGCCGGGTCAACGCCAGCCGGAGACCGCTGGTTCCGGCGCGAGAGCGATCGCGTTAGGGCTCGGTGGCGGAGGGATGCAGCAGGGGCTGGAAGCCGGCGCGGAGTGCTGCGACGGTGGCGCGCGGGGTGAGCACGGTCACCTCGAGGCGGGTCGGCCGCTCGCGCGCCGGCCGGTAGCCTTCGGGGACCCACGGCAGCAGCCGGTCGTCGAGCAGCAGGTAGGGCACCCCGGGCTTGCCCGGGAGGGTGATGAAGGTGCCGTCGGGCAGATCGTCGATCGCCGCCGGGTGGGTGATCTGGCGGCGGGTCTGCGCCTCGACCCGCTCCCGGTGCAGCTGCCAGTCGAGCTCGACCGCGCGCGGCCGGCCGGCCCGCCCGGTCGCCGCCACCCAGGCGCTGACGAAGGCCTCGTAGGCGGCCCGCCGGCAGAGCGCGCAGGGCCGATGGCCGGCCGCCAGCGCCACCGCCTCATCCAGGAAGAACAGCTGGGTATAGGCGCCCGGCCGCATCACCTCCTGACGCCGGCCCTTGAACTCGAGCCGGCAGGCGACCCAGTGCGGATGCTGCCAGCGCGCCGCCCCGAGCCGGCGCTCGTCGTTGTGGAGGATGCCGCGATTGCCCATCAGCAGGCCCCGCGCAGGGCTGCTGACGATCTCGCCGAAGGGCGTGACCCGGTTCTGAAGCGGCATCCTGATCCTCCGCCGGCACGGGTCCATTCGCGGTGCCGGCTCCTCGACCCTCGTTTCTGGCACTAGTGAGGCGCCCGATCCACAACGGAGACGCGTCGGCGCCCGGCAAGGACCGCTTGGTCGCCCACGGCGCGGGTGCTACAGACCGGGGGGCGTTGGGCGGATGTCATGACCACGACCTGTCTGGACGGCCGGATTCTGACCCCGGACGGCTGGTGTCCGGGCCGGCTGACGTTCGCCGGCGGGCTCATCGAGGCGACCGCGACGCGGGCGGACGCGCCCGAGGACCGCTTCGTGCTGCCGGGCTTCGTCGACCTCCACGTCCACGGCGGCGGCGGCGCCGACGGCATGGCGGGCGAGGACGCGCTGCGCCAGATGGCGCGCTTCCACGCCCGCCACGGCACGACCGCCCTGCTCGCAACCACCGTGACCGCGCCGGCCGACGACCTCCGCCGCGTGCTCGGCGCGATCGGCAGGGTCACCCGCGACCCACGGCCGGGCGAGGCGCGCCTGCTCGGCTGCCATCTCGAGGGACCATTCATCAGTCCGCAGGCGCTCGGCGCCCAGCCGCCGTTCGCGATCCCGCCCGATCTCGCGCTGGTCGATGAGCTCTGCGCCCTCGCAGCGATCAAGGTTGCGACGATCGCGCCCGAGATCGACCCGGATCGTGCGCTGCTGCGGCGCCTGCTGCGCCACGGCGTGCGCGTCCAGCTCGGCCACAGCTGCGCCGGCTACCAGGAGACGACCGCCGCCCTCGAGGCCGGCGCCGCGGGCTTCACCCACCTGTTCAACGCGATGACCGGCCTGCATCACCGCGCGCCCGGCATGGCCGGGGCGGCGCTCGCCCATGCGGCGCAGGCCGAGCTGATCCTCGACTTTCATCACGTCGCCGCCGGCGCCGCCAAGCTCGCCCTGCGCGCGATCCCCGGGCTCTATGGCATCACCGATGCGGTCGCCGCCGCCGGCATGCCGGACGGCGACTATCCGATCGGCCGGCATCGGGCGATCAAGACGGCGGACGCGGTCCGTCTCGCGGACGGCACGCTCGCCGGCAGCGTCTTGACCATGGACCAGGCGCTGCGCAATTTTCTGGCGCTGGGTCTCGAGCTTGCGGACGCGGCCGGGCGCCTCTCGGCCCTGCCTGCCGCCTGCCTCGGGCTCGAGGATCGCGGCCGGATCGTGCCGGGCGCCCGCGCCGATCTGGTCGTGGTCGACGGCGGCGGCCAGCTGCTTCAAGTCTACGTCGAGGGAGAGGCGGTTGAGCTCGCGGATGCTCGATGAGGCGCGTGAGGCGCCGGCCCGGGTCGCGGCCCTGCTCGCGGCCGATGGCGACCGCTACGAGGCGCTCGCGGCCCGCCTGCGGGCAGCGCCGCCGCCCTTTGCCGTGACCGTGGCGCGCGGCAGCTCCGACCATGCGGCGAGCTATGCCGCGACCCTCTTGGCTGTGCTCGCGGGCATCGTCACCGCCTCGCTGCCGCCCTCGACGATCACCCGCTATCGGGCGCGGCTTCGCCTGGACGGCGCGCTGGCGCTCGCGATCTCGCAGTCGGGCGCCAGCCCGGACCTGGTCATGACCCTCGAAGCCGCGGCCGAGGGCGGTGCCTTGACGGTGGCGATCGTCAACGACCTCGGCTCGCCGCTCGCCCAGGCGGCGGACGTGGTTCTCGATCAGCACGCCCTGCCCGAGCGGAGCGTCGCCGCGACCAAGAGCTTCATCGCCTCGCTGGTCGCGGCCGCCCGCCTGATCGCGGTCTGGC
Source organism: uncultured Alphaproteobacteria bacterium (assembly GCA_963757395.1). Classification (GTDB taxonomy): domain Bacteria; phylum Pseudomonadota; class Alphaproteobacteria; order Geminicoccales; family Geminicoccaceae; genus DATAOG01. Next base: position 733,045 of record CAVWRK010000003.1, on the reverse strand, counting down.
GAGGCGATGCGGATCTGCTCGCCGCCCTCGAGCGTCTGCCCGAGCGGCTCGAGGCGGCCGCGGCTCTGGACTGGTCGGCGGGGCTCGCGGTCGTGGCGCCGGCCACCAGCCTCTACGTCGTCGGCCGCGGCCTCGGGCTCGGGATCGCCGCCGAGAGCGCGCTCAAGCTCAAGGAGACCTCGGCCCTGCACGCCGAGGCGCTGAGCGCCGCCGAACTCAGCCACGGCCCGCGCGCGGTGCTCGAGCCGGGTTTTCCGGTCCTGATCTATGCGCTCGAGGATGCCGCCTCGGCGGATGCCGGGGCGCTGGCCGAGACCCTGGTCGGGGCTGGTCAGACCTGCCTGATCGCCTCGGCAAGCGCCGGCCGCGGCCTCCGTCTGCCGCTGCCGCCGCCGCTCCACCCGATGCTCGATCCGATCGTCGCGATTCAGGCCTTCTACCCGTTCGCCGCGGCGCTCGCCGAAGCCCGCGGTCACGATCCGGACCGGCCCCGCAGCCTGCACAAGGTCACGCGGACCCTCTGAGGGTCGCGTTCGGCGAGCTACTTCGCGATCTGGAACTCGCGGGTCCGCGTGTAGAGCAGGCGGATCAGGTCGTACTCGAAGGGCGATCCAGTCCGGTAGTAGCGGAACGGGACCTGGTTGCGCCGATCGATCGGTCGCAGCAGATACGCGGTCGCGAGATAGGGGATACTGTTCCTGACCCCGGGCGGGAACAGGAGGGTGAAGCCGACGGTGTCGACCACCAGCCCGCTCGCGTCGCGCACATTCGACGGCCCGAGCAGCGGCAGGACCAGATACGGTCCGGCGCCGACCCCCCAGCGGCCGAGCGTCTGGCCGAAGTCCTCCTCGAGCTGCGGCACGCCGCCCTGGTTGCCCGCGATGTCGTAGAGGCCGCCGAAGCCGAGCAGGACATTGTTGATGAACCGCAGCGCGGCCCGGCCCGCGGTCTCCGGCTTGAGCTGCAGCACGGCGTTCGCGAAGGTCGTGACCTCGGTCAGGTTGGAGAAGAAGTCGGCGATCCGGTTCCTGACGAACTCTGGCGTAATGAACCGGTAGGCGTTGACCGCCGGCAGGATCACCGCGCGATCGAGCCGGGCGTTGAAGGCATAGACGGCGCGGTTCCAGCCCTCGATCGGATCGTGGACTTCGACCGCGAAGACCTCGCCCGGCCGGGCGACGTCCTCGAGCTGGCGCTGGGGCGGGATCGCCGGCGCGGCGGGCATGCTGGCGCAAGCGCCGAGCGACAGGCTGGCCAGGAGCGCCAGAGCGACCACCGGACGAGCGCGCATCATGCGTGCCGGTCAGCCGTTACCTGGTGAAGAAGTCGATCATGTCGGCGACATTGTCCCGGTAATCCAGATTGCCGACGTGGCCACCTTTGCTATAGATTTTGGCCCGATCGCCGAACACTTTCTTCAGGTAGTCGATGTCACCGTCGGCCAGCGTGATGTCGTCCTGGTTATGCATCAACCCGATTTTTTTCGTGCGGGCGAGATAGCCTTCGATACTTCTGAGGCTGGTCCGATAGATCAGATCCTCGCGGGTGAGCCCCGGCTCCCGCCGTTGGAAGAACGGCAGGAACAGGCCGTTGATGTAGTCGTCGAAACTGGTGCGCAGCGCGACCTCGGCATATGGTGTCGACGAATCCGTCGTCGTCAGTGGTGGCCGGGGCGGGGTAATGTAACCCGATTTGGTCATCACGTCGGTCGTAAAGACCATGTCGGCCGAGATTACGCGAAACACCAGCCCGATCGCGGCTGCCAGGCTTTCGTCTTGGGGCTCGCGGCGTTTGTAGATGGTGTAGAGAAAATCCTGGGTGAAATTGGGGACGTCTTCCTGGACGGCTGTGCCGATGAACGTGTCAATCACTTGGTTTATGAAGGCGCCGATGCCTTGCGGCGTGTTGTCCTCGAGCAGGCGATCGAGAATCCGGGCCGAGCTCCCGAGGTTGACCGGCGGGTTGAGCAGCAGCACCCGCTGGAAGCGGAACGCCTGCTCCTCGTCGTCGAGCTTGGCGACGAAAGCGGCCTGCGCGCCGCCGAGGCTGTAGCCGACCAGATCGAAGGCCGAGACCTCGATCCGGTCCTTCACCTGCTGATAGGCGAGCCGCATCACCCGGTAGAGATCGGCGGCGTCGTCGGTGATCAGCCCGGGCACGCTGGTGGTCGAGGCGTTGACGATGAAGTCCTGATGGAGGGGCGAGGGCAGCGAGATGACGTGAAAGCCGATCTTTTGGAACATCCTGGTCAGGATCAGGTTCTTGCTGAAGTTGTAGCCGGCGCCGGTGCCGCCGATCACGAACGCGAGCGGCGCCTTGTGCGGCTGCGGCAGGAAGCCGAAGCGCAGACCCTTGTCGTACCAGAAGATGTCGGGAATCTGCCGGTCGGGGAAGACCGTCAGGTCATGCTCCTCGAGCGCGACATGCGCCGGCAGCTCGGCCCGGTAGGCGCTGGGCGTGCCGACCACGGTCGCCGCATAGGCGTCGACGAACGGGTAGTCGTAGCTCGCGGCGCTGCCATGGCCGGGTGTGGCGAGCGCCAGCAGGCCCGAGAGGATCAGCCATCGTGTCGTCATCACCGCTTCCTCGGTGGTCGCGCAACGCCTGCCCCGATCGCCGGGTCGGCCACCGGCGCGCACCAAAGCACAAGGCGCCCCGCCTCGCCAAGGCCCGGCCGGCGCGGCCAGCACCGCGCCCGGTTGGCGGTGGCACTCCCGGGTGTGCCGGTGTAAGGGAGGATCATTGGGTCCGGGGATCCGAGAGGGCCTCGAGGAGCGACGGCGATGCTGGGTAAACGATGGCCGCGGGCCGGCGTTCCGGGCGTTCCGGTCCTGGCGTGCCTGCTGCTCCTCGCGATCGGCCTGTGGGCGGACGGCCCGGCTCGGGCTCAGCCGCCCGCGGCGCCGGGGCAGACCGGGGCCGCCGCTGCCACCGCGTTGCCCGAACCGCTGACCCGCGAGACGCTGCGCGACCTTCTGGCGCATCTCAGCGACCGTCAGGCGCGCGACCTGCTGCTGTCGGAGCTCGACCGGCAGATCGCCGCCCAGGCCGCCCCCGAGCACGCCATGATGATGTCGATGGTCGACAGCGAAACGACCGCGGTGCGCGAGCGCTGGCGCCGCATGCTGGCGGCGCTGCCCGAGCTGCCGGGCGTGCCGGCTTTCCTGGCGGGGCAGCTGATCGGCGAGCGCAGCGCCAGCGTCCTGCTCTGGATCGGGCTCGGCTTCGCCCTGATGGTGGCCGTCGGCGCGCTCGCCGAATGGCTGTTCGGCCGTCTGATCGGGGATCTCCAACGCCAGGTGGCGGCTGGCCGCCCCGGGAGCTTCGCTGCCGCCTGCGGTTATCTGGCGCTGCGCGTCCTGCTCGAGCTGGTGGGGATTCTGGTGTTCATAGTGGCCAGCGTCGGTACCTTCTTCGTGCTCTGGCAGGGCCATGATCCGACCCGGCTGACGGTCCTCACCTACCTCGCCGGGATCGTCGCGATCCGGCTCGGTGCGCTGATCTCGCGCATCCTGCTCGCCCCCCATGCGCCCGACCTCCGACTGCTGCCGGTCGACGACGCCAGCGCCCGGCTGCTGCACCGGCGGTCGGTCGCGCTGTTCGCTTTTCTGACGCTCGCCTTCCTCACGATCGAGCTGCTGCGCGGTCTCGGTCTCGGTCCCGATCTGACCAATCTGCTCGGCACGCTGGTCGCTGTGGTGTTCGTCGGGCTGCTGTTCTGGTTCACCTGGCAGAGCCGCAAGCCGGTCGCCGATCTGATCCGGGGCGCCGCCGCCGGGCAGCCGCCCGCGACGCTCAGCCCCGGCCAGCGCCTGCGCCTGGTGCTGGCGAGCTTCTGGCACGTCCTGGTCATGGCCTACGTGCTGGCGATCTGGGCGCTCAGCCAGGTCACCGCGGCGCTCAGCCAGCGACCGACCGGTTGGGCAACGGTGCTGAGCCTGCTGCTGCCGATCCTACTCGCGCTGGCCGACGCCATGCTCGGCAAGGTCGTCGACGCCTATGTCACCGCCCGGCGCGAGCGCTGGGGCGACGGCGCCGACGCCTTCGGCAAGCTCGCGCGGCGCACGTTGCGCATCCTGTTGATCGTCGTCGGGCTGCTGGTGTTCGCCCGCCTGTGGGGCGCCAACCTGTTCGACATGGCGCTCGAAGGGGTCGGCGAGCGGGCGGTCGCGAGCCTGACCGATATCGGTCTGACCGTCCTGCTTGCCTACATCGGCTGGGAGCTGGCCAAGACCGCGATCGACCGACGCCTCGCGCGCGAGCGGGCGCCGGCCGGCCATGGCGATGCCGGCGGCGAAGGCGGCGGACCCGGCGCTTCGCGCCTGCGCACGCTCTTGCCGCTGGTGCGCTCCTTTCTGTTCGTCACGCTGCTCGTGATGGTCGTGATGATCGTGCTCGCCGCGCTCGGCGTGAACATCGGGCCGCTGCTGGCCGGTGCCGGCGTGATCGGCCTCGCGATCGGCTTCGGTGCCCAGACCCTGGTCAAGGACATCGTCTCGGGCATGTTCTTCCTGCTCGACGACGCCTTTCGGCACGGCGAGTACATCGACGTCGGCGCCGCCCGCGGCACGGTCGAGAAGATCTCGATCCGCTCGCTCAGATTGCGCCATCACCGCGGCGCCCTGCACACGATCCCCTACGGCGAGATCCAGCATCTGACCAACCACAGCCGCGACTGGGTGATCATGAAGCTGCAGTTCCGGGTGCCCTACGACACCGATCTCGCGCGGGTGAAGAAGATCTTCAAGAAGATCGGCGCCGAGATGCAGGCCGACCCGGTCATGGGGCCGAACCTGCTCGATCCGCCGAAATCGCAGGGCGTGCTCGAGATCGACGATTCGGCGATGATCATCCGCTGCAAGTTCATGGCCAGGCCGGGCGAGCAGTTCATCATCCGGCGCGAGCTGTACCAACGGGTGCAGCAGGAGTTCGAGGCGGCCGGCATCCAGTTCGCGCGCCGGCAGGTGTCGGTCTACGTGCCGCCAACCGCGGCCGGCGAGGCGCAGGGTCCGCAGGCGCTCGCCGCCGCGGCCGCCGCAGCGGAGCAGGCGGAAGCCGCAGCCAAGCGGCGCGCGGCGTCCTGAGCCCCGCGCATCGGAGGAGGCGTTATGGCCCGCAAGCTCATCGACATCTCGGTCGCCCTGCAATCGGGCATCCGCTCCGATCCACCGTTCATGCTGCCGGAGATCACCTATCTCGATCACCGGCAGACCCTGCCGAACCTGCTCGCCGGCTTCCCGGGGCTGGCGGCCTCGGACCTGCCGGACGGCGAGGCCTGGGCGCTCGAGCAGGTGGCCGTCACCACCCACAACGGCACCCATCTGGATGCGCCCTGGCACTACGCCTCGACCATGAACCGGGGCGAGCGCGCCGCGACCATCGACGAGGTGCCGCTGGACTGGTGCTTCCAGGCAGGCGTCAAGCTCGATTTCCGCGATCTCGACGACGGCTACGTGGTGACGCCCGCCGACCTCGAGGCCGAGCTCGCCCGGATCGGCCACGAGCTGCGCCCGCTCGACATCGTGCTCATCAACACCGCCGCCGGCGCCCGCTACGGCGAGGGCGACTACATCGACCGGGGCTGCGGCTGCGGCCGCGCGGGCACGCTCTGGCTGCTCGAGCGGGGCGTCCGGGTGACCGGCACCGACGGCTGGAGCTGGGACGCACCGTTCTCGAAGACCGCGCAGGCCTACGCCCGGAGCCATGATGCCGGCCTGATCTGGGAGGGCCACAAGGCCGGCCGCGAGATCGGCTATTGCCACCTGGAGAAGCTCGCCAACCTCGACCAGCTGCCGGCGACCGGCTTCGAGGTCTGCTGCTTTCCGGTCAAGATCAAGGCGGCCTCGGCCGGCTGGACCCGCGCGGTCGCGATCGTCGACGGCTGACGGTCGGACGCGGGCGATGTCATCTTCGACGCCAGCCGCCGCGCGCCTGCGGGTGACCGCCTTCACCCATCAGGGCGCCGTGCGCGCGGCCAACGAGGACACGATCGCGGTCGGCGGGCGGGTGATCAGCGAGCCGATGGCGGCGCCGGCAGCGTTCGAGCTCGAGGTCGCCCTGCCGGTGATCTGTCTGGTGGCGGACGGCATGGGCGGGCATGCTGCGGGCGAGGTCGCGAGCCGCGCGGTCGCCGAGCGCCTGGCGGAACAGGCAAGGCGGGCGGTCGACGAGACGGCGCTCGCGCAGCTGCTCGCCGAGGCCAATGCCCTGCTGTTCGAGCTGATGCGCGCGCGCCCGGCGCTGGCTGGCATGGGCACCACGGTCGCAGGCGTCGCGGTCCGCCCGACCGGCAGCCTGGTCTTCAACGTCGGCGACAGCCGGGTCTATCGAATTGTGGATGGCGGGCTCGAGCAGCTCAGCACCGACGACACGCCCGGGCCCAAGCTCGCCGACGGGCGCACCGCCGCGATCACCAGCCACCTGATCACCCAGACCCTCGGCGGCGCCTACCAGGCGGTCGCGATCGAGCCGCATCTGCTGGCCCTGCCGCCGGCAGAGCGCGAACGCTACCTGATCTGCAGCGACGGCCTGTCCGATCTTGTGCCCCGCGCGGCGCTCGAGGCGCGTCTCGGCGCGGACGATGGAACCTCGGCTCAGGCGCTGTTCGAGGCCGCCATGGCCGAGGGCGGCCTGGACAACGTCTCGATCGTCATACTGGACCTGCGGCGGTCATGAGCGACGTCGCCGGTTGCTTGCGCGCCTTGCGCGGGGCGCGCCGGGGCCCGCGAGCCGTCGGCAGCTCGGCAGTCGCGGCCGCGGCAGCGAACCGGCGGTCGGGGTCGGGCCAGATCTCGGCCGGTGGCGAACGGCCGAACTCCTGCTCGTAGGCCGCGAGCGTGGCGCGATAGCTGGCCTTGCGCGCGGCCGGCTCGTCGATGGCGTCCGGCGGCTCGTAGTGCAGCCGCCGCCCGAGCACGCCCCGGCAGAGCGCCTGCGCGTAGGAGGCCGGATAGGTGACATGCAACCGCCAGGCCTGGTCGACCGCCTCCGCGGGCGTCAGCTGCGGCCCGATGACGATGTTGAGGTAGAGAAATCGCCGATATTCATCGAACACGCGATGCGCGAACTCGTGCGGCCAGTGGTTCTCGCGGGCGAGCCGCTTGACGAAGCCGAACACCGCCCCTTGCGGGCCGACCTCGAATTCCACCAGCCGTCGCCAGAGCTCCGGATTGCTGCGCACCATGACCCGCCCCCGCCATCTGAGGGCTAGTCTGCGGAGACGGCGTTAAGACGGGGCTAAAGCTTTCGCAATCGGGGCCGGTGCGCCGCGCCCCTCACTCCTTGATCGCGCCGGTCATCGAGGAGACGTAGTGCTCGACGAAGAACGAGTAGATGATCGCGACCGGGATCGAGCCGAGCAGGGCGCCGGCCATCAGGGCGCCCCAGTGGTAGACGTCGCCCTCGACCAGCTCCGAGAGCACCGCGACCGGCACGGTCTTGTTCTCGGACGACGAGATGAACGTCAGCGCGTAGATGAACTCGTTCCAGCAGAGCGTGAAGGCGAAGATGCCGGCGGAGATCAGGCCCGGGATCGACAGCGGCAGGATGATCTTGGTCAGGATCTGGACGCGCCCGGCGCCGTCGATCAGCGCGCATTCCTCGAGCTCGTACGGGATCGACTTGAAGTAGCCCATCAACAGCCAGGTCGAGAACGGGATCAGGATGGTCGGATAGGTCAGGATCAGGGCGAGCGGGCTGTCGAACAGGCCATATTGGAAGACGATGATCGCGAGCGGGATGAACAGGATCGAGGGCGGCACCAGATAGGCAAGGAAGATCATGCCGCCGACCGTGCCCGAGCCCCGGTAGCGGATGCGCACGATCGCGTAGGCGGCCATCAGGCTCGCGATCAGCGACAGCGTGGTCGCGCTGATCGAGACATACATCGTGTTCCACATCCAGTGCGGATAGGCGGTCTCGAACAGGAGCTTGTGGAAATGCTCGAGCGTCGGGTTGACGACCCACCAGGGATTGTGGGTCTTCATGTCGAGCAGCTCGTTGTTCGGTTTGATGCTGGTCAGCGCCATCCAGTAGAACGGGAACAAGAGGACGATCAGGAACAGGACGATCGGCAGGTAGACCGTGATCACCTTGGTGTGCAGGCGCTCGAGGTAGTCCATGCCCTGGCGCTCGTCGCGGCGGCGGTCCCGCCAGCCCTGGAGCAGGCCGGCCTTCTTCGCCGTGACCTCGGTCAGTGGTTCGGCCATGGCCGGTCGCTCCTCGTCGGTCCCTCGCTCGATCAGTCGTCGATCCCGCCCTGCTGCCACTTGCGCCGCTGCAGGCCGAACCAGCTGAACAGGATCGCGCCGAGCAGGAAGGGGATCATCGCGGTCGAGATCGCCGCCCCCTCGCCGAGCGAGCCGCCGAGGATCGCGCGCTGGAAGCTCAGCGTCGCCATCAGGTGGGTGGCGTTGAGCGGGCCGCCCCGGGTCATGGCGTAGATCAGCTGGAAGTCGGTGAAGGTGAACAGGACCGAGAAGGTCATGACCACGGCGATGATCGGGGTCAGCAGCGGGAAGGTGACGTGGATGAACATCTGCCGGCGGTTGGCGCCGTCGATGATCGCCGCCTCGTAGAGGGTCGGCGAGATGGTCTGCAGGCCGGCGAGCAGCGTGATCGCGACGAACGGGATGCCGCGCCAGACGTTGGCGACGATCACCGAGGCGCGGGCGTGGTTCGGGGTGCCGAGGAAGTCGATGTACTGGTCGATCAGGCCGAATTTCACGAGCGTCCAGCTGATGATCGAGAACTGGGCGTCGTAGATCCACCAGAACGCGATCGCCGAGAGCACCGTCGGCACGATGAACGGCAACAGCACGATCGCCCGGATGAACGCCTTGAACGGGATCGAGTGGTTGAGCAGGATCGCGAGATAGAGCCCGAGCCCGAATTTGACCACGCTGGCGACGATCGTATAGAGGAAGGTGTTGAACACCGCGAGCCAGAACACCGGGTCGTCCCACAGCCAGGCGAAGTTCTCGAGGCCGATGAAGACGCCGGGCCGGCCGATCTTGGTGTCGGTGAAGCTCAGCCAGATGCCGAGGCCGAGCGGGTAGGTCAAAAACAGGATCAGGAACGCGGCCGCCGGCAGCATGAACCAGAAGCCGACCCAGTTGCGGTTGTGCTTGAGCCGGGCCCAGGACCACCAGGGGAGGGCGGCGGCGTAGGTGTCGCGTCGAGCGATCGTCGCCACGCTGCCGATCCTTTCTTCGAACGGGAGAACCGTGGGGGCCGCGGCATGCGGGACCGAACCCGCATCCCGCCCGCCCGCTGCTCAGGCGCGGGAACAGCGGTTGGCGCGCTTTTCCGCTGCGGGCGCGGCGTCCTCCCGGCCCGGCGCGCCGGTCGGGCCTTGAAGCAGGCGCCGATGGCCGAACTTGATCATGGCAAAGACCTCCCCGATTCGGGCCTCCGACCCTCGCCGTTGCGGGCGCTCGACCTGACCCGCGCGGGCGGCACGACGAGAGCGCCGGGTGCTGCCGATCAGGCTACCCCACAAACGCCGCCGATGTCACGGGGGTGGGCGTCCACAAAGTCGCAGGTGCCGGACGGCGAGCGCCGCGGGCGCCCATGTCGCGCCGCTCGGCCGCGTTCAAGCCAGCGCCTCGTTGGCGCAACGGCACGGCCGAGCGTTCAGCCCGGCGCCCGGCCGCGGCGGCCCGAGCGATGTGGCAAAACCGTGGACCGCGCGGCAAGAACGCCCTACACTCCCCGTAATGGGAGATGTGTAGCCGGTCAGACCCAGGCCCGCGTCATGCCTAGTCTGATACCACGCGTAGCCTTTAGCAGGGAGGCAGCAAATGAAGAAGATTGAGTCTACCACGACGACGACGCCGACCAAGGCCGCCATGACGCGGCGGAAATTCGTCGAGACGACGGCCGTGGCAGGTGGCGCGCTCGCCGCCACACGCTTTCTCGGCGGCAAGGCGCCGGCCTATGCGCAGGCGCGCAAGGTCCACTATCTGCAGTGGAGCAGCTTCATCCCCGACGCCGACGTCGAGATCGACCGGGAGGCTGCGGAGTTCACGAAGGCGACCGGGATCGAGGTCACGGCCGAGAAGATCAATCAGAACGACATGACGGCCCGGATCACCGCCGCGATCGAGAGCGGCAGCGGCCCCGACGTGATCCAGCTGAACGCCAACCAGCCGCAGTTGTTCGCCAACGGTCTGTCCGACCACAACGCGCTGATGGCCGAGCTCGGCGGCGATCAGATCTACGAGTGGGCGCGCGACGTCGCCGTGGTCGACGGGGTCGCCCGCGGCGTGCCGCTCTTCAACCTCGGCAACGCCACCGTCTACCGCAAGGACGTGTTCGCGGAGCTGGGCATCCAACCGCCCAACACCTGGGACGACTATCTCAAGGTCGGCGCGGCGATCAAGAACCAGAACCTGCCGGTCGGCCAGACCCTCGGCCACACCTTTGGCGACGCGCCTACGTTCGTCTACCCGCTGCTGTGGAGCTTCGGCGCCATGGAGGTCGACAAATCGGGCAAGGTCGCGATCAACTCCCAGAACACCCAGGACGCGCTCGCCTTCATGAAGGAATTCTGGGAGACGGCCTGCGATCCCGGCGGCTTTGCCTGGGACGACACCAGCAACAATCGCGCCTTCCTCGGCCAGACCATCGGCGCGACCCTGAACGGCGCCAGCATCTACTTCGTCGCCAAGAACAACCCGGACAAATACCCGGACTTCGCCCCGAAACTCGACCATTTCCTCAATCCGGAAGGTCCGGGCGGCCGGTTCCATCTGGTCCAGCCGCGGACGCTCAGCATCATGGACTACTCGCCGGACAAGGAAGCCGCCGCCGAGTACATCCGGTGGTCGTTCAAGGACGACAACTTCGACAAGTTCATGTGGGTCAACCAGGGCTACGTCCAGGGCCTGACGGAGAAATGGGAGACCCACCCGGTGTGGAAGTCCGATCCGGCGATCTCGATCTACGCCACCAATCCGCGCTACGGCCGCAACCCCGGCTACGCCGGGCCGCCGAACCGGCAGTCGGGCGAGGTCGTCGAGAAGTACATCATCGTCGACATGTGCGCCCGCGCGGCGCGCGGCGAGGACCCCAAGGCGATCGCCGAATGGGGCCAGAAGGAGCTCGAGAACGTCTACGGCGCCTGACGTTCCGACGAGGTTGACGCGGATGCCGCGGCGGCCGGGGCGATGGCCCTGCCGCCGCGGTCCACCCCCACGCTGACCCGGCAGAGCGATGAAATCCACCTTGCCCGCCGACACCGCCCGCGTTCAGATCGCCGACGTTCCGCTCGAGCGCCGGGCACAGATGGGCCGGATCGCGCTGGCGCTCGAGGACGAGAAAATCCTGGCGTTCATGTTGCTGACGCCAGCCTTGATCCTGATCATGGTGTTCATCGCCTGGCCGTTCTGTCTGGGCATCTGGATGTCGCTGACCGACAAGCTGGTCGGCACGCCCGGCAAGTTCATCGGGCTGGGCAACTACGTCCGCCTGCTGCAGAGCGACATCTTCCGGACCGCCGCCTGGAACACCGTGTTCTTCACCTTCATGGCGACCGTGTTCAAGGCCGCGCTCGGGATGTGGCTCGCGGTTCTGCTCAATCGCAAGTTCCGCCTGTCGCGGATCACCCGGGCGACCGTGCTGCTGCCGTTCATCGTCCCGACCGTGCTGAGCACGCTCGCCTGGCTATGGATGTTCGACGCCACGTTCAGCGTCTTCAACTGGGTCCTGCGCGCCCTGTGGCAGATGCAGATCGGCCTGTTCGGCATCGTGCTCAAGCACAACTGGGGCTACTTCCACGGGCCACTGTGGCTCGGGGACCCCGGCTGGGCGATGGGCTCGGTGATCGCCGTCAACGTCTGGCGCGGCCTGCCGTTCTTCGCGATCTCGTTTCTGGCCGCCCTGCAGACGATCCCCCAGGAGCTGTACGACGCCGCGGACCTCGATGGTGCCACCGGCTGGCGCAAGTTCTGGCATGTGACCCTGCCCATGATCAAGCCGGTGGCGATCGTCGTGGTCGTGTTCTCGATCGTGGTCACCTTTGCCGACTTCCAGCTGGTCTACGTCCTGACCCGCGGCGGCCCGAACAACGCGACCAACCTCTTGGCCACGCTGGCCTATCAGCTCGGCATGACCTCGGGCAACCTCGGTCAAGGGGCGGCGGTCTCGCTGTTCATGCTGCCGATTCTGGCCATGGTGATCGTGTTTCAGCTCTGGTATCTGCGCCGCCAGGGTGTGCGCTGACCGCGCGCGCCCCGGATGACCGGGAGCGACCTGATGGGCTCGATCGTCGGCGAGACCTACCTCAAGAGGTTGCTGGTATTTTACATCCCGCTGTTCTTGTTCGTGTTCATTACGCTGTTCCCGTTCTTGTGGATGTTCATCACCTCGATCAAGCCTGACCAGGAGCTCTACAATCCACGGCTGTCGCCGTTCCTGGTTCGGGCGCCGACGCTCAGCCATTGGCAAATGTTGTTCAACGACACCTTGTTCGTCCAATGGATGATCAACACGCTTTGGGTGGCGATCGCATCGACCGCGATCTCGCTGTTCGCCGGCGTTCTCGCCGGCTACGCCCTGGCCCGGCTGGTCTTCCCGGGCTCGACGGTGTTCGGGATCTCGATCTTCGTCACCTACCTCGTGCCGCCGACGCTGCTCTTCATCCCGCTGACCGGGGTGGTCTCGTGGATGGGCCTGGAGGACACGACCTGGTCGCTGATCTTCACCTACCCGACCTTCCTGGTGCCGTTCTGCACCTGGCTGCTGATGGGCTATTTCCAGACCATCCCGAAGGAGCTCGAGGAGTGCGCCCGGATCGACGGCGCGACCCGCCTCCAGGCGATGATCTTCATCATCCTGCCGCTCGCGATCCCCGGCATCCTCTCGGCCGGGATCTTTGCCTTCACGCTGTCATGGAACGAGTTCCTGTACGCGCTGGTCTTCATCTCCTCGCCCCAGAACAAGACCATCCCGGTCGGCGTTACCAGCGAGTTGATCAAGGGCGATGTGTTCTTCTGGGGCTCGCTGATGGCTGGCGCGCTGCTCGGCTCGGTGCCGGTGGCGATCGTCTACTCCTTCTTCGTCGAGAACTACGTCTCGGGGATCACTGGCGCGGTCAAAGGTTGAAGCCGCGCCGTCGCGCTATTGGTCCCCTCGCCGTTCGGCCGCCTCGAGGGCGGCCTGATTGACGCAGTTGCGCAGCTTTCCTTCGAGCAGGTAGTTGCGTATCGTCTCGGCCGATTTGCGCCGCAGGTCGGCGCGGCCATCGGGCGACAACCAGGCGATGTGCGGGGTCAGCAGCAGGCGGCCGTCGAGCCAGGGCTCGCGCCGGCGAAAGGCCTGGATCAAGGGGTGCGACGGGTCCGGTGGCTCAAAAGGCAGCACGTCGAGCCCGGCACCGCCGAGGCGACCATCCCGGAGCGCGGCCCCGAGGGCGCCGAGGTCGACCAGGCCGCCGCGCGCCGTGTTGATCAGGAACGCCCCCTTCTTGAACGCTCCCAGCGCCTGGTCGTCGATCAGGTTGGCGTTCTCGGCCGTGAGCGGGCAGTGCAGGCTGACCACATCGGCCTCGGCGAGCAGCGCCTCGAGGGAGTGCACCCGGCGATAGCCCTGTGCCAGGTCGACGCCATCGGGCAGATAGGGATCGTAGAAGCTGACCTCCATGTCGAGGCCGTGCGCGCGGCGGGCCGCCGCGGTGCCGATCCGGCCGAGGCCGACGACGCCGAAGCGGGCGCCGCGCAGCCGGCGCACCAGAGGCGCCCCGGCCCAGTGCCAGCCGGCGTGCGGATCGGGGAGCAGGCGGGCGTGATAGGACACCAGGCCGCGGGCAAGGCCGAGCATCAGCGCGATCGCATGGTCGGCGACCTCGGTCGTGCCGTAGTCGGGCACGTTGCAGACCGGAATCCGCCGCTCGCCGCAGGCGGCGATATCGATGTGGTCGTAGCCGACACCCGCCCGCACCAGAATCCGGCAGGCGCCCAACCGCTCGATGACGGCCCGGTCGATCGGCACGCCGTAGTATGCGATCAGCGCGTCAGCGGTCCGCCAGTGCTCATCGGGGATGCGCTCCGCGCTGAGCTCGTGGTGCACGGCGAGCTCGAAGTCGGCGCCGAGCACGCCGCGCTCGATCTCGGCGTCGTCCTCGAACAGCGCATCGGGTAGCAGAACCAGCATCGTGTCGACCCCAACCTCCTTTGCCCGGGGGGGAAGGTAGCAGGCGCGGCCCGCGCGTCCAGCCCCCACGGGAATCCGACGGTCGCCGAGGCATCGCTCGCGGCGCGCGAGGACGAGCTCTGCCGGCCGCTCGAAGGGATCGCAGCCCGGCAACCTCGACGGGCCGGGTTGGCGCCGGGCGCAGTTCGGGTCACGAATTGGCAACCAACCCGCGCTATAGAGGCGGCCCCCCGTGTTGGTAGCCGGTGGTCTGATGGTCTGTCTCGATCAGCCGACCCCTCGACTCGGCGGGGCCCATGATCGGCCTAGGTTATCCTTCTGGGAACCTGGGGTGGGCCCAAGCTCGGCGGCGCCGCGCTGGCCAGGCACGTCGGGCTGATATCAACCCTGCTTCAGAAAGGCAGTGGAACGTGGCGAAAGTACCCCTGAAGACGGCGTTGCCGGTGTCCCCGGCTCTGACGCCGCCCCGGCTCCTCCTGATGGCCGTCGCCCTGGTCGGGCTGATCGGCCTCGGGCTGCCCGTCCCGACACCCGCCGGCGCGACCGGGGGCGGGCAGGACCTCCAGGTAATCGACGGTGACACGCTCCAGAGCGGCACCGACATCATCCAGCTCTACGGTATCGACGCGCCCGAGCTCGGCCAGGTATGCCAGCGCGACGGCAAGCCCTGGGCGTGTGGCGTCGACGCCGCCTTTGCCCTGCAGAAGCTCGTGAGCCTGAGCGGCTCTCCCGTGGTCTGCAAGGCCTGGCGCGAATCCCGACAGGCCCGAGGCCCGAACCGGGAGCTCATCCGGGTCTGCCTGGTGGGCGCGGATCAGGATCTGGCCCAGGCCATGCTCCGCAATGGCTATGGCATGGCGCTGCCAGGCAGCTTTCCCTACTACGGCCAGATCGAGCGCCAGGCACGGCAGGCCGGCCTCGGCATCTGGGGCAGCGAGTTCACGCCGCCCTGGAAGTGGCGGGCCGGCGACCGCCAGAAGGTCGAGGCCGGCCAGCCGCACGAGAACTGCAACGTCATCACCAGCGTGGCCAGCACGGGGGAGCGGGTCTACCTGGTGCCCACCGATGCCGACTACCAGAATGCCGCTGCCCAAGCGGCCGATGGCCAACCGCGGTTCTGTAGCGACGAAGCTGCCCGCAAGGACGGCTGGCGGCGCGCGAGCCAGACCGAAGGCGGCACGGTCCGCTAGAGCTAGATCGAGGCGATCGGGAGCGCCACCCCGGCGCCACGCCTGCCGAGCCGCCGCGCACCGCGCCGCTTGCCGCCTAGGGCTGCCGGAAATGCTTGGAGAGCGCCAGGCCCTGGCGCTGGTAGGAGGAGCCGATGCCGGCGCCGTAGAGGCGGTCCGGGCGGGCGATCAGACGCTCGTAGATCAGCCGGCCGACCCGCTGACCGTCCTCGAGCACGAACGGCACCTCGTGCGAGCGCACCTCGAGGACGGCGCGCGTGCCCCCCGGGTCGCTGCCCGGGGGCAGGCTCTCGCCATCGCCGGCGCCGCCGCCGGCATCGGGATGGCCGAAGCCGGGATCGAAGAAGCCCGCATAGTGCACGCGGAACTCGCCCATCGCGGTATCGTAGGCGAGCATCTCGGCGGCATGGTCGGCGGGCACCCGAACCGCCTCCTTGGACGCCAGGATGTAGAACTCGCCCGGATCCAGGACCAGGAGGCCGTCGCGCGGGGCCCGGACCAGATGCCAGAAATCGTCCGGCTCGTAGTGGCGCAGCCGGCGCAGATCGATCAGGCCGGCGTGCCGGCGCGCCCGGTAGCCGATCACGTCGTCGGCGCCGCGGCCGGCGAGGTCGACTGTGATCGGCACGCCCTTCTTGATCTCGTCGCTCTCCAGGCCCGGGGCGAGCAGGCGATCGCGCTCGTTCAGGCGGCGCATGGCATCGTCGCTCGAGGGCGGCGTGCCGCGCTTGATCCGGATCTGGTTCAGCCGGTCGCCCTTCCTGACCAGAATGCTGAAGGTGCGCGGCGAGATCTCGGCGTAGAGCGGCCCCTGGTAGTTGGCGCGTACGCGGTCGAACTCGCCGCCGCCATCGGTGATCAGGCGGACGAAGACGTCGAGGCGGCCGATCGAGCTCTTGGGATTGGCGATCGCCGAGGTCCGTTTGCGGAGTGCCAGGCGCTCCATCAGCTCGACGATATAGACGCAGCCCTTCTCGAGCACGGCGCCCGCCGCGCCCAGCTCGAAGCGGTGCATCGCGAACGCGTCGATCTTGTCCTGGACGGTTGCGGCCTCGCCCGGCAGGAAGCTCGCGCGCACCCGGTAGGCGGTGGCGCCCAGGCGCAGATCGAGGCTCGCCGGCTGCAGCTGCTCGGGCTCGATCGGGACCAGCGACTGGATCTCCCGGCTGTGCTCGATCAGGCCTCTGAGGTGCTGCGCCGGCAGCAGCCCGGTCGCATGCAGCCCGTCCGGCTGGTCGTCGTCAGTGAACAGAGTCGGGGCGGCCATCCGCGCCTGCTTTTTGGGATGTCTCGCCGATCAGCCTAGCCGAGCGCCGCGCCCAGCCAAAATACATTTTGGCACACACATTGTCCTCGAATTTGTCCACCCGGCGGTCGCATCATTTATGTTGTATTTGACGGAGTTGCTCGAGTTGTCCACAGACAAAAAATTTTTTCCGGCTCTTGGGGGAATATTCTCGAAGCGGCGGCCGGCGCCCGGAACCTCGACGACGCCGGAAGCGCAGCATCCCACGGGTAGTCGCCCGGATCAACCGTCTTGGCGCGCCGTCTTGGCGAGCGGTCGTGTCGTGGAGCACGACCGGCCAGCGGCGGCACGCCTGGCCGCGTGACAGGGCGGCCGGGCTGACGTAATTTTCCGCGCGAGGTAGGGAGAACCGCGCCATGAACCCGCTGGGCGTCCACGCGCTGGTGTTCGCATCCGGCTGGAGCGAGCCGGAGAGCGAGCGCGCGATCGCCGGCGCCCGGCGCCATGGCTTCGAGGTCCTCGAGATTCCGCTGCGCGACCCGGGCCGGATCGACGTCCCGCGCACCCGGCGCCTGCTCGAGCATGCCGGCCTTCGGCCGGTGACCTCGATGGCGCTCGGCTTCTCGAGCGACATCTCGAGCGGCGACCCGGAGAACGTCGCCCGCGGCGAGGCGAGGCTGAACCTGGCGCTCAGCGTCGCCCGCGATCTCGGCGCCGGGCTGCTGACCGGCGTCCTCTATTCGGCGAAGGGCCGCTACCGCTCGCCGCCGACCGAGGCCGGCCGCTGGAACAGCCTGCGCGTGCTCGCCCGCCTGGCCGAGCGCGCCGCCGCCGCCAACCTCACCCTCGGTCTCGAGGCGGTCAACCGCTACGACAGCAACCTGGTCAACACCGCCGGCGAGGCGCGCGCGCTGATCGAGCAGATCGGCGCCCCCAACCTCGTCGTCCACCTCGACAGCTACCACATGAACCTCGAGGAGGGCGATCCGGCGGCCGCGATCGAGCGCGCGGGGGCCCGCCTCGGCTACGTCCAGATCGGCGAAAGCCACCGCGGCTACCTCGGCACCGGCACGATCGATTTCGGCACCCTGTTCCGGGCGCTCGCCAAGATCGGCTACCAGGGCCCGATCACCTTCGAGGCGTTCAGCGCCGGCGGCAGTGATCCGGCGCTGGCCGCGGAGCTGGCGGTGTGGCGGCAGATCTGGACCGACGGCAATGATATCGCGCGCCACGCGCGGCGCTTCATGGCGGCGGAGTGCGAAGCGGCGGCGCACCGGATTTCCTGAGTGCAGAACCGACATCGTAACGGGGGTAGAGGGATGGCACTGAAGCCGCATCTGATCGGCGGGGAGTGGGTCGAAAGCAGCGAGGCGGGGGACGACCTCAACCCCTCCGACCTCAAGGACGTGGTCGGCAGCTTTTCCCGCGCCGATCGGGCGACTGCGGACAAAGCGATCGCCGCCGCCAAGGCGGCTTTTCCGGGTTGGGCGCGCAGCACGCCGCAGCAGCGCTTCGATCTGCTCGATGCGGCCGGCGACGAGATCCTGAAGCGGAAGCAGGAGCTGGGGGAGCTGCTCGCGCGCGAAGAGGGGAAAACGCTGCCCGAGGGCATCGGCGAGGCGGCGCGCGCCGGCCAGCTGTTCAAGTTCTTCGCCGGCGAGACGCTCAGGCTCAGCGGCGAGCGCGTGCCCTCGGTCCGGCCCGGGATCGAGGTCGACATCACCCGCGAGCCCTTGGGCGTGGTCGGGCTGATCACGCCCTGGAATTTTCCCCTTGCGATCCCGGCCTGGAAGATCGCGCCAGCGCTCGCCTACGGCAACTGCGTCGTGTTCAAGCCCGCCGACCTGGTGCCGGGCTCGGCCTGGGCGATCGCCGACATCCTGGCGCGCGCCGGCGCGCCCGCGGGCGTCTTCAACCTGGTCATGGGCCGGGGCTCGGTGGTCGGCGAGGCGTTGCTCGACAGTTCGGACGTCGCCGCGATCAGCTTCACCGGCTCGGTCGAGACCGGCCGCCACATCGCGATGAAGTGCGCCTCGCGGCTTGCCAAGTTCCAGCTCGAGATGGGCGGCAAGAACCCCTTGATCGTGCTCGACGACGCCGACCTTCCCACGGCCGTCAACTGCGCGGTCAACGGTGCCTTTTTCTCCACCGGCCAACGCTGCACGGCGTCCTCGCGCCTGATCGTGACCGAGCAGATCCACGACCGCTTCGTCGGCGCGATGGTCGAGCGGCTCAAGGCGCTCAAGGTCGACCATGCCCTCAAGCCCGGCACCGAGATCGGCCCGGTGGTCGATCAGAGCCAGCTCGACCAGGACCTCTCCTATCTCGAGATTGGCCGCAAGGAGGGTGCCAGGCTCGCGGTCGGCGGCGAACGCCTCAAGCGCGACACCGAGGGTTTCTATCTGTCACCGGCGCTGTTCACCGAGACCACCAACCAGATGCGGATCAATCGGGAAGAGATCTTCGGGCCGGTGGCCTCGGTCGTCCGGGTCAAGGACTACGACGAGGCGCTGGCGGTCGCCAACGACACGCCGTTCGGCCTCTCGGCCGGCATCTGCACGAGCTCGCTCAAGCATGCCAGCCACTACAAGCGCAACGCCGAGGCGGGTCTCGTGATGGTCAACCTGCCGACCGCCGGCGTCGACTACCACGTGCCGTTCGGCGGCCGCAAAGGCTCGAGCTACGGCCCGCGCGAGCAGGGCCGCTACGCGGCCGAGTTCTACACCCAGGTCAAGACCGCCTACACGCTGCCCTGAGCCTTGGGCGTGGACGCGTCTTGCCGACGCTCGGGTCCGAAGGGGGACCGTCCGGCCATTCGAATCAGGTGACAGGCAGGGATCACGCGCAGGCCGCAGGGGGAGGCAGGTTGTCCCGTATTCCTGCCATGCTAGATTGCGGCCACGGCAACGGAGCGACAGATGGCACCGTCAAACTCGGCGATTCGGTTTGCGCATACGTCCGTGAACCAGGTGTTCCCGACGCTGATCTGGCTTGCCGACCTGGCGCCCGATCTTTTCACCCGTCTCAATGAAGCGCTCCTGGCCAAGCTGGACGCCCTGATTGGCCCGCGCGTGCAGAGCTATCGTGGCGAGACCTTTCAGACCGAGCACGATCTCCACGAATTGCCGGAATTTCAGCCGCTGCGGCGCGCCATCGAGAAGGTCGCCGACGGTGCGTTGCGACAGCTTGCGATCGATTCCCGCGGGATGGTGTTCACCGCGATGTGGGCGAACATGAATCCACCGGGCGCCAGCCATTCGGTGCACTCGCACCCCAACAACTTCTTTGCCGGCATCTACTATATCCAGTGCGATCCGAAAGCGAACGTCACCCGCTTTTATGATCCGCGCGCCCAGGCCGATGTCCTGATGCCGCCGCCAGTCAAGCAGAATGCCTTCAATGGCAACATGGTCCAGGTGGAGGGGAAGCCGGGTCGGCTGGCCCTGTTCCCCTCATGGCTCAAGCATGATGTGCCGATCAACGCGAGCGAGCGCGAGCGGATCACGGTATCGTTCAACCTGATGTTCCCGCAGTTCACCGAGCGCATGTCGATGCCGCTATGGCAAGGCGGCAAGCACAAACAGCTGAGATTCAAGGCCTAGGAATGCCCTTTCAGCCGGAATTGAACGAAACCCGTCGCCGCGACCGGGGCGACTTGGGCTGGCAGGCCCGCCGAGCGCCATGGCAGGCAACCCCGAAGGTGAGCGCGTCCTCACCAGCCAACCCGAGAAGGGCGGTCGCCGGGCGGCTGCCCGGTCAGCCGCCCGGCGGGTGCAACGCCTCAGGCCGCGGGCGGACGCTCGGACCCACTGGGAGCCGGCCGACGCCCGCCTTCTGGCTGAGCCCGAGGCCTGATCAGTTCAGGACGCCTTTGGCCTTGGCGGCGTGGGTCGCGATCGCGTCCATCAGCGCCGGCGACAGGCAGTCGTAAGGCTCGAGGCCGAGCTCCTTCAGCCGCGAACGGACCGCGCCCATCTCGTCGGGCTTGGTCCCGGACTCGATGATCGAGGACACGAAGGCGGCGAACTCGGGCGCCGACCAGCCGCTCTCCGGCGACAGCTCGGTATGGATGAAGTCGAAGCCGTAGAACGGATGCCCCTTGTTCTCGATCCGGCCGTACATGTGCACGCCGCAGCCCTTGCAGGCGTAGCGCTGGATCGCCGCCGACGGGTCGACGATCTGCAACTTGTCGCCATTCGCGATCACGCTGAGGTTGTCCCGCCCGACCACGGCGACCTGCGAGAACAGGGCGCCGGCCGGCTTCCAGCACTTGGTGCAGCCACACACGTGGTTGAAGGCGGACTGCCCCTTGATGCTCACCCTGACCGGCCGGTCGGTGCATTTGCACACCAGCGTGCCGCCGGCGAAGCTCGACGCCGTCGGCCTGATGCCATGATCCACGGCCGGGTGAATCGCGATTGCCATAGTAGCCTCCCCTGTCGCCTCGACTGACGGTTGTCGTCCGCCCGATGCGGGCTCGTTCGAGCAGCGATCATGCGACCAAGGGACGGACCACGCAAGGCGAGATTGAAACCGGACGGCGGGCGGCGAACCCAGGCCGAGGGTGCATAGGCCCTTCCCGGCGTTCCGGCGTGTCGATGGGTCAGGCTGCGCCGCACCCAGGGGACCGGCGCGCGATGGCGACCCGGATCGAGGAGCTGTACGAAAGAGGACTTTCCGCCTGGACGCAGGCTCAGGCGGAGGCTTTGCGCCGTCTCGGCAACCTGCGCCCGAACCTCGACCTCGATTTTTTCCACTTGATCGAGGAAGTGTCGGACTTGGGCACGAGCCAGCGCGACACGGGTGCGCAGCCAGTGGCGCCGGATCATCGAGCGTTGCCTGAAGCTGGAAGACTCCGACGCGTTGCGGCCCTCGCGGTGGGGGGTACGCTTCGATCATCGACGCCCGTGCCGTTCTCGACGACGAGCTGAGTCCCCTTGCTCCGCCGCGACGTCGAGGAACACCTACCGCGGCTTCAGGCCCAGGCCCGTAACAAGGCTGATAGCGGCCTGCGCCGCTTGGCCGGGCCCGACGCCGACCTGCTGCCCGCCGACCTGCCCTACGCCCTCGACGACCTGCTGCCCGACGCCTGGCAATTCGATCCGCCGGGCGCCGGTCCCTGGCGGCCGGCCCGCAGTGCGGCTAAGTAAGGACGCCACTACCGGGGGACCCGAGGATCAGCGCGCCTTACGCCATCGAGGTCGTGGGCCTGAGCAAGCGTTACGGCGAGGTGCAAGCCGTCGACGACCTGAGCTTTGCCGTGCCGGCCGGCACGACGACCGCGCTGCTCGGCGCCAACGGCGCCGGGAAGACGACGACCATCGCGATGCTGCTTGGCCTGCTCGAGCCGAGCTCGGGCCGGATCACGGTCCTCGGGGAGAGGATGCCGCGGCATCGCTACCGGGTGCTCGGCCGGATCAACTTCTCCTCGCCCTACGTCGACTTGCCGGCCCGGCTCACGGTGCACCAGAACCTTCGGGTCTATTCCGACCTCTACGGCATTCCGGAACCGACGGCGCGGCTCAAGGCGCTGGCCGCCGATCTCGATCTGATCCCGTTCCTCGACCGCCCGACCGGCAAGCTCTCGGCGGGGCAGAAGACCCGGGTCATGCTGGCCAAGGCGCTGATCAACGAGCCGGAGCTCTTGCTGCTCGACGAGCCGACCGCCTCGCTCGACCCGGATACCGCCGACGTCATGCGCAGCTACCTCGAGCACCTACCAACGCCGCCGGCGCGCGACGATGCTGCTGGCCTCGCACAACATGGCCGAGGTCGAGCGCCTGTGCGCCAACGTCTTGATGCTGAAGGCCGGCCGTCTGGTCGACCAGGGCTCCCCCGCAGCACTCCTCCAACGCTACGGCCGCGCCACCCTCGAGCAGGTTTTTCTGGACATCGCACGCACCCCCGACCGCAGCCGCGGGGAAAACCCGCTGCCGAATGCCGCGGACTGAAAGCCCCGGAAAAAATGGCTCAAACCCTGCCCTCCCACGGCGCCGATGCCGACCATGACGACGGATGCGCACCCATGAGCCCAAGCGACCCGCCAGCCCTGAGCGCGCGCGCAAGGCTGCCCGGAACGCCGGGCTCATGGCAGAGCCTCCTCCAGATCATGACGATGGCCGCCCGCCCGTGACCCCGATCGAGACCGCAACGCCGAGCCCGTGGCCCGCCGTGCGCCTCGCTCTCCGCCGGATCGGCGCGATGTTGCGCCGGCATCTCTACCTGTTGCGCAGCTCCTGGCCGCGGGTGCTGGAGTTGGCCTACTGGCCGACCGTGCAGATGATCCTTTGGGGCTTCATCACCCGGTTTTTGAGCGGCCACACCGACTTTTTGAGCCAGGCCGCGGGCTTCTTCATCGCGGCGGTGCTGCTCTGGGACGTCCTGTTCCGGAGCCAGCTCTCGGTCTCGCTGCTGTTCATGGAGGAGATGTGGTCGCGGCACTTGGGCCACCTCTTCGTCTCCCCGCTGCGGCCTTACGAGCTGGTCGCCTCGCTGTTCGCGATGAGCCTGATCCGGGTCCTGGTCGGGGTCGGTGGTGCTGCCCTGCTCGCGATCCCGATCCACCATTTTTCCATTTTTTCCGCCCTTGGCCCCACTCTGATCGTCTTCTTCATGAACCTGCTCTGGTTCGGCTGGGCGATGGGCCTGATGATCGCAGCCCTGCGTGCTCCGCCTCGGCCTCGGCGCCGAAAGCCTCGCCTGGGCGCTGATTTTCCTGATCCAGCCGCTCTCCGGCGTCTACTACCCGATCACGACGCTCCCCACCTGGCTGCAACCGATCTCCTGGTGCCTGCCGTCGGCCCCGATCTTCGAAGGCATGCGCGCGGTCCTTTTTTCCAACATCTTCCGCACCGACCTCCTCCTCGACGCCATCCTCCTCAACCTCGCCTGGATGGCGCTCGCGATTGGCGTGTTCCTCCTCCTGTTCCGCAGTGCCCGCAACCGCGGCCTTTTACTTCAGATTGGCGAATGATGTCTTCCTAATACTTCACGATCGTGAGTACATACGAAATCCACAGTGCCGAGCGTCGGCCGGTGCCAGAGGATTGATCGCGGCATGACTTGGCTTTTTACTGAGCGAAGCTACACCAAGAGCACGAAAGTGGCGCATGGTGGCGCATCGATGCGTCACTTCTGACGCATGTTTTTCTTGCGCCGCACAGATCTCCGCGGATGGATTCCGGATCAATCGCCATTGATATAATGGTCGTACAATGTTCATATTGTCAACAAAATAACGTCTCTCCACTTAGAGTATTTGTCACGAACCTTGGTAATCATCGCCACATATCGTGCAAATGGACTGATCGGTCGAATCCGTGCGCATCAATGCGCCGGTTGATCCAAAAATGCGTCATGCGGCGCGCACCCCCCTTGTGCGGAGCCCGCCCGCGCAACCTGAGGCTGGCACCGCGGCGCATTCCGTGCTTCACCGCTGCTCGCTCGGGAACCATTCGCGCAGGACCCGACAGAGCTTGTGGAATGCCTCGTCTTGGCACCTCGCAAGGCCGACGCGTTCAGCCAGCCTGCGAAAGAGCTGCGAGGACTGCGGCATACGGACCTCCCGCAACGCCGCCTGCATGCAGCGCTTCGGTTCGGATGGCTTCGGGTGCCCCTCGGGCCAAAGCTCGCGACGTTGCAGCCATTCGCGAAGGGTTGGGGTCCGACCGCGCCAACCGAGAACGTCGTCGACATGGGGCGATGGGCTCCAGACCCAGCTCTCCAGCTCGGGACTCAAAACGACCGCCGCGGCCCGCTCGCCCCAGCCGCTCATCGCCAGCCTCTGCTCGACCTCGGCCTCGATCTCGTGAGGGGCGCGCCGGTCTTGGCCAGAGCCGTAGTGATCGAACATGACGAGGGCACGACTGGCGCGGGTCCGATAGGTCGCGAGCAGCGCTTGCGCGTCGCGATAGCAGCCAGGATCCCGTTGCGCGGCGACGAGAAAGTCATATCCGACGACGCGGACCCCGAGACTTCTGGTGTCGGCTGCCGAGGAGGCCGTCGAGCGTTGCCCGCTCATCCTTTCCCGGGACCAGGACGATCAGGTCGAGCGGTCGTACATGCATCATCCCAGCACACCGGCCGCGAACAGCGATCCCAGGTCGGTTTCCCGTTGCCAGTCGCGCAGGTTGGGATGCTCCGCGCCCGAGACGATGTCCACCGCACCGTCCTCGGTCTGTGCAAAGCACAGGATCTGCTCGGGTTCCGCAAGCGAGAGAAGCACTGGGGAGTGGGTGGCGCACAATATCTGGCAGGTATAGGCCGATGCCAGCGACTTGAAGATCGTCTCGACAGCCTGAGGATGAATACCGTTCTCCGGCTCCTCGATCAGATAGATACGCCCGGGTGCCTGCAGATAGGCCACCAAGGTCAAAGCGAGGAGACGGAGCGTCCCGTCTGATATCGTCCAGGACGGTGCCCGCAAGCCGTTCTTGTATTCGAGCTGTAGATAACGATGCCTGTCTTCGGGTCGCTCTATCGTCTCAATATTGGCAACCGTTGGTAGCGCCGTTCTCACGTGATCAAGCCAATGAGCAAAGCCCTCGGGATTTGTGATCTTCAGCTGCTCAATCGCTTGAGGCAGGTTCGATCCATCCGGTCGAAATTCTTTGGGACTGCCGGGTGGCGATGGCCGTCGCATCGCTTCGCTGTTCAGCAGCAGGAAGTCGACGCCCTCCATCAGGAACCTCTTGACCCAGACGGCTACAGGAAAGCGATCCTCATCCTCAGGTAAATTGGCGAGCGCAGCGCGCTGTGGCCCGAGCCGAAATGGATTGTTCCATCCGGTGGTCTCCGACAAGAAATAGTCAATGCCGGATTCGGTTCGTTTTGTTACGACCTTCTTCCAGTCGCGTGGTGATCGTTTACCTTCAGCGAGCACAATCGTTTCCGGCGCGACGGCTTGCATGGGGAACAACGTCCGCTGAACCGACTCAGGATTGGATGACGGTTTTAACCACAATGTCTCACCGGTTATCGAGATTGCTCCTTCTCTCGTTCCAATAGCAATCTCGTAGCGCGCACGGTCGTAACCGTTTTGTGGTCTGCGCCGCCGGTCCTCCGGAATCTCGATCTCGACGGCGAGCTCCAGCGATCGGTCTTCCTGCATCCAAACGAGATTTCCCAGGTCGGGCGAGCGCGCGCGAACGGCGCCCTCGAGCCCGTTCTTCAAGAGGTCTCCGAGGAACCGAACGACATCGAGAAACGTCGATTTGCCGCTCGCGTTCGGACCCACGAGGATCTGGAAGTCGCCGATCTCGCGGCTGATGGATCGAAGAGCGCGATAGCGAAGCGCCTCGATTCGGCGAATCATCAGCGTCCTCCCGGCGGGTTTCTCGCGGTGCTCTACAGAACGCGTCCCGGAACTCTGCCGGCGCGGCTCAGGTGGTGAGGTTGAGGGCGGCGGAGATCTCGGCGAGCGTCGCCTTCTCGGCCTCGCTCACCTCGACACCGCCAAATCCCAGGAAACCGCCTTCTTTGGCGGCCTCGGCGACCCGCTGGGCGATTGCACACAGCCATGCCTTGAAGGCGGCGGCGTCCTCGGGCGCCTTGGCATCGAGCAGCTCTGAGACTTTGCGCAGCGCCTCGATCGCGCTCGGCTTGAGGTCGGCTGCCTGGCGGCCGGAGAACTGGACTTTCAGATGGCCGCGCGCAACAGATCGACCCTCCGCGGTTTCGAAATCGGCGACCACCGCCTTGATCAGGGCGTCCGCGCTGGCGTCGGCCTTGGCCTCGGCGAGCGCTCTGCTGGCGGCGAAGCCTTCCTTGACGAGGCCAAAGAGGCCACTTGGGTCGGCCGCCGTCACCGCCATGGCCGACAGCATGGGGCTCACCAGCATCTGCTGCCATTCCTCGGCGCTGAAGCTCGATTTGTCAGCCAACGTCGTTCCTCCTTGGTCAACTACCATGTCGCCGAGACGATCCGACCGACGCGAACCACCATAGGGGATCAGCGCTGCGCTTGCGATGCCTTCCGGCCTTCCGCGTCAGCGCCTGCTCGAGGTCGGCGAGCAGGCCCTGGGCGTGCTCGACCCCGACCGAGAGGCGGAGCAGGTCGGGGGGAACCGGGAAAAAAGGGCCTTCGATCGAGGTGCTGTGCTCGATCAGGCTTTCGATGCCGCCAGCTCGCGGGGTGCGGGGCCGGCGAAGGTGGTGCGGTGCATGAGCCGGCGGTGGCCCTGGTAGTCGTTGACCGCATAGTGCTGCGTGAAGAGGTTGTCCCAGACGGCGAGCGCGCCCGGGCTCCAACGGAAGCGGCAGCAGAATTCGGGCCGCGTGGCATGGCGCTGGATCTGATCGAGGATCGGGCGGCTCTCGGCTTCACTCAGACCCTCCAGGCGCGTGACGTAGAGCGGGTTCAGGAACGAGGCGGCCCGTCCGGTCAGCGGATGTCGGATCACCGCAGGATGAGCCCGCTCGGTATCGGCCTCGGGGTCGCCCCGGCTCATCTTGATCGAGGCGCCGGCGCGTTCCTTCACGGGCGGCGCCCATTTGACCCCATACGGCTTGCCGACATGGATGGCGTCGCGGCCTGTGAGCAGCTGCTGAAGCGGCTCGGGCAAGGTCTCCCAGGCGGCCGCCTGGCTCACCCAGACGGTGTCGCCGCCATAGGGCGGAACGAGCTCGCGCCGAGAGGACCGAGCCCGCCGGCGGTCGCTCCAGAAAGCTGAAATCCGTGTGCCAGTCGCCGCCGAACACGCCGCCCTGCTCATCCGGCTCCTTGAGCACCCGAATGACCTCGGGTTCGCCCTCCAGCGGTTGCACATACGGCAGCCGCATCAGCGGCCCGAAGGCGCGCGTGAGGGCCTTGAGCTGATCGAGCGAGAGGTGCTGGTCGCGGAAGAACAGCACCTGATGGCGGGCGAGCGCATGCCTGAGCAGCCCTGCCAGGTCGTCGGAGATGGGCTGGCGCAGGTGGATCCCGGTGATCTCGGCGCCAATGGTGCCAGTCAGTGGATGCTCTTTCATCGTTGCTCGACCGCTCTCGAACTCACCGGCCGCCCTAGCCCGCTGCGGCGGCGACTGTCAACAGAGAGTGAGCGGGGCACCGGCGAGACCGACAAGCAAAGCACCGAGCCCGAGAGGCCTTCCTCTCGGCCTATCGCTCAGCCATCGATGTCAGCGCCTGCTCGAGGTCGGCGAGGAGGTCCTTCGGGTGCTCGATGCCGACCGAGAGGCGGAGCAGGTCGGGGGGGACTGGGGAATTGGGGCCTTCGATCGAGGCGCGGTGCTCGATCAGGCTTTCGATGCCGCCGAGCGAGGTCGCGCGTTGCCATGTTTTCACGTTCGCGGCGGTGGCGATGGCGGCGGTTTCTCCGGATTTGACGCGGATCGAGAGCATGCCGCCGAAGCCGTCCTGCATCTGGCGGGCGGCGGTGGCGTGGCCGGGGTGGGAGGGCAGGCCCGGGTAGAGGACGGCGGACACGTTCGGGTTTTTTTGTAGCTCTTCGGCGAGGTAGAGGGCGGTCGTGCAGGCGCGCTCGACCCGGAGAAAAAGGGTGCGCATGCCGCGCAGCAGGAGCCAGGCTTCGAAGGGGCCGAGGATCGCGCCGGCGTCGTGGCGAATCTCGGAAATACGGGTCCAGAGGGCGTCCGTGTCGGGCGGTGACCAGGGCGCCGGCGAGGAGATCGGTGTGGCCGTTCAGGTATTTGGTTGCGGAGTGCATGACGAGGTCGGCGCCGAGGGAGAGCGGGCGGGTGAGGACCGGGGTCGCAGCGGTGCTGTCGATCGCGAGGCGGGCGTTGGCGGCGTGGGCGAGGTCGGCGATGGCGGCGATGTCGGCGATTGCCCAGGTTGGGTTCGCGGGGGTCTCGAGCCAGATCAGCTTGGTCGTGCCGGGGCGGATCGCGGCTTTGATCGCGGCGAGATCGGCCGTGTCGACGAGATCGACCTTGAGGCCCCAGGGGATCGCGAACGACAGCAGCCAGTGGCGGAGGCCCCAGTACATGACTTTGGGCGCGATCACGTGGTCGCCGGGGTGGAGGGCCTGAAAAACGGTGGTGGCTGCTGCCATGCCTGAAGCGAAGAGGAGGCAGCCCTGGCCGCCTTCGAGCGCGTTCAGGAGGTTTTGCGGGTGCTCGACGGTCGGGTTGTCGGCACGGCCGTAGCTCCAGCCGCGGCGGTACTGGTTGTCGGGATCGCGCAGGTAGGTGGTGGTCGCGTAGAGCGGCGGGATCAGGGCGCCGGTCGAGGGGTCGGGGTGGCCCGGGGCTTGGGCTGCGAGGGTTGCGGGATGTTTTTCCGGGTTGGTCATGATCAGAGCCCGCCTGCGATGGTGAGGATGCTGCCGGTGACGTAGGCGGCGGCATCGGACAGGAGCCAGAGGATCGCCGCCGCGATCTCCTCGGGCGCGCCGACCCGGCCGAGCGGGATGCGGGTGGCGACCCGGGCCGGGCGTTCGGGGTCGCCGCCGGCGGCGTGGATGCCGGTCTGGACGGTGCCGGGGGCGACCGCGTTGACGCGGATGCCTTCGCCTGCGACCTCACGGGCGAGGCCGCGGGTGAAGGTCTCGATCGCGGCCTTGGTCGCGGCGTAGTGGACGTATTCGCCGGGGCTGCCGGTCGCGGCGGCGACCGAGGACAGGTTGACGATGGCGCCGCCCTGGCCGCCGTGGGCGGTCGACAAGCGGCGGACGGCCGCCTGCGCGCAGAGCATGCTGCCGATCAGGTTGACGTCGATCGTGCGGCGCAGCGTCTCGAGGTCGAGGCTCTCGAAGCGGGTGATCCGGCCGGTGGTGCCGGCGTTGTTGACCAGTGCCGTGACTTTGCCGAGCGCGCGCTCGACCTGGTCGAACAGGCGGGCGATCGCGTCCGGGTCGGCGACGTCGGCCTGGACGGCCTGCGCCCGGCCGCCTTCGGCCTGGATGCGCGCGACCACCGCGGCGGCGGCGGCGGCATCGCGCTGGTAGTTGACGCCGACGGCGTAGCCCGCGCGGGCGGCGGCGAGCGCGGTCGCGGCGCCGATGCCCCGGCCGGCGCCGGTGATCAGCACGACCCCGGGCATGGGCGGTCTCCTGGCAAGTGGAACGCGCGCTCGAGGAGAGACCCGGGCGCGCTGTTTGTCAAAGCGGCGGCGGCCAGCTCGTCGGTCCCTGCCACGCTCAGAGCGCGCCCAGCGGCGCCGCGCCGAACAGCCAGGGGTGGAGGCCGAGCAGGACCAGGTAGAGGAGCAGCCCGAGCGCCAGGCGCCACCAGCCGATCTCGGCGAGCACGAACTGCTGGCGGCCCGCCCGGATCGCCGCGAACGGCAGGTTCGAGCTGGCGGCCGCGAAGCCCTGCCACTCGACGCCGCGCTTTGCCGCGTATTTGCGATCGATCAGCCAGGTGCCGATCAGCGCGAGCGCGCCCAGCGCCCCGAACAGGATCAGGCCGGCGAGGTCGCCGTTGGCGACCACGTGGGCGGCCGCCCAGAGCACGACCGACCACTGGAACGGGTGGCGGGTGACGCGGAAGATGCCGTGCACCGTCTGGGCGCCCTGCAGCGCCTCCGCCGGTGCCCCGACCGCGGTCGGGTTGGGCGTGCTGAGGCCGGCGACCGCGAGCACCGCGGCGAACGGCATCACGATCAGCGGCACCAGCGCGGTCCCGGCGGTGATCGGCCAGAGCTCGATGTAGGGGGCGCGCGCCCAGGCGCGGATCAGCCAGACGATCGCCGCGAGCGCGATCAGCGAATAGAGGCCGAGATAGGGGCGCTCCCCGAGCCGCGCCACCAGCCACGGGCGGAGCGCCGTCGACGAGATGCCGAAGTGGCTGACCAGCAGAAACAGCGCGGCGACGATCAGCTGGGTCATGGCTCGTCCCCATCTGGGCTGCTGCGCAGCAGGCGCAGCCGGCTCTCGAAGTCCTCGCGGTTGAGATAGCTGCCGCACAGGCGCCGCTCGCCCTGGTAGGCGGCGCGGCCGTGCAGCGTGCGCCAGTTGTCGAACAGCAGGACCTCGCCCGGGCGCAACGGATGGCGCCATTGCAGGCGTTCGCTGTTGGCCAGCGCCTCGAATGCCTTGAGCGCCCCGTAGAACGCCCGCATCTCGGCGTCGGGCAGGCGGAACGGCGCCCGGTCGGAGTTGTTGAAGCTGACCTGGACGAGCTCGCCATGCTCGTGCCGGAGCACGGGCCGGCTGGCCATCAGATGGGCGCCGTCGCCGATGTACTGACCGGCGACCTCGACCGTGGACAGGGTCTGGTAGGCTTCGGGCGCGCCGGCGCGCAGCTCGTCCGCGATCCGAAAGCCATCGACCAGGATGCTCTCGCCGCCGCTGCCGGAGAACTGCAGGCAATGGAACAGCTGCAGGCCGGGGGCGTCGAGGGCGTAGGTCGCATCGGTGTGGGGCCTAAGCTCGAGGTTGGTGTAGGCGGTATCCGCCTTGGCGAGATCGGCGGTGAAGTCCCAGAACGCGCCGAAGATGGTCGCGCGCAGATAGCCGATCCTTCGGGCGAGTGCTGCCGTCGCCTCGGGTGTCGCCGGCACGCCCTCGACCAGGCAGAAGCCGTAGACCTCGACCTTCGCGAGCCATTGCTCGAGGGCCGCGTCCTCGGCCATGACCGAAGCCCAGGCGACCCGCGGCAGCTGCGCGGCGATCGCCGCTCCGTCCCAGTGGACCTCCGCCGGTCGCCTCGGCACCGGTGCCGGCCCCGGTTCCCGGAATTGCCAGAGGAAGGCGATCGGAAACCGACTGCGCTCGCCGGTCGACCACTCGACCGCGAGGGATCGACCGTCCGGCGCGAGCATCGCCCGAACGCCACGGATATCGTCCGGGACCGCCGCCGTGAACAGCTTGCGTTGCAGCGTGACCGGATCGAGCGTGGCCGCCTCGTGGCCATGGTCGCGCAACCAGAACCAGGGGTAATGGCTCGGTTCGCCGTCACCCTCCCAGCTGATGCCCAGGCCCGAGTCGTCGACCGCGAGCGAAGCCACCCTGTGCATGCCCTCAGGTCCCTTGCCGGGCGCCGCGCCGCTGCGTCACGACGCCGAGCGAGCGCCGAGGATCGGGCAGACCGGCCGCGGATGCAAGCCGGCGGGCCGACGGCGATTGCCAACCCTGACGTCCGCACGGGGGCATCCTTGCCCTTCCGCTCGACCCTCGCGCCGGACGCCGATGGCACGTTCCAGGCGCGGGGCTCAATCGGGAATGTTGGCCCAGATCGCCTGGGCGTAGCGGCGCGGCGAGTGGTCCTGGACGGGGCCCGGGAGACTGCCGTCGTCGATGCCGATCGCCCAGCGTGCGAACTCTTTGAAGACGTTGAAGACCTTACCGAGTCCGGCGGTGCAGCGCAGCCCGGCAGCTGGCGCCGGTTCGGTCGCCAACACCACGATCTTGCCGTCGGGTCCGACGCTGTGCGTCTGGCGGCCGACCGAATCCATACAATCTTCCAGAGTGGCGGTGGTGATGAGGTCATCGCGGTTGACGAACCGATAGGCCGGCACGCGCTCTTGGATCGCTGATGTGAATTGGTCGTCACCCACCCCCGGCGAGCCGAAGGTGTAGAGCCCGCCGACCTCGTGCCCCTGCTGGGCCCACCGGCCTGGCGGCGAGCACCGCGAGCGCAGCGATCCCGTAGGCTGTGCCCGGCGAACCAGACACTTGCACCGCCACCGCTTTCAGCTGCGCCTGGATACCGCCCCTCCAGCAAGCCGTAGTTGCCATGACGGTTTGTCGTAGCGCACTTCCGCAAATACCGCCACGGATCCAGCCGCCACGACCTGCGATTACTCTTGCGCGGCCGCGCGAGATAGTCCCTCTGAGAGGCAGTTCCCTTGCATGACACCTATCAATATGATAGGGCATAGCCGTTAGTCAATCGTAAACACGAACCCGCTCATTCTCGTGGCATAACGGCTAGATCGCCACGGGATCGACCTGGTGCCGAAGCTTCGGTGATCGCGAATATGCTCCAGCGACCGTCAAAGGCGTCATCGCCGGGCCATCCGAAGGTCTTGTGCACGCGCGCGAAGTCGTACCCGACATGTAGCGCGCCACCATGTGCATGGCTTTCGAGCTTCATCGAGAAGCGCTGGTCAGCCGCGTGAACCGGCCCATGGCCATGCGCATCGTGTGTGCCCCTCGGATCGGTCGGGACGTCCGGCAACGGGGCTGCCGGTGATCGCCATTTCGCGGCGTTCCGGTGATGGCCGGGTCGTACTTCGGTCGCCGGGGCCGGAACGCTGGGGCGGAGCCTTGGGCGAAATATCGGTAGTCAGGTGTCGCCGGGCTTAATAACGCAGTCAGATAGGGCCTGAAACCTCTCTGCGATCGCCGATTGCGGCACCCATGGGACCTCACGAGCCCGCCTGCACCTCAAAGGCGGCGAACAGGCTGCCCGCGGACGCGCAGAGTCGGGTCGGATCATGGTCCTGAATGCGCTTGGCATGGCTTTCCCCGAGAAGATTGCCCGGCCCGGTGGCTCAGCGCGCCGGTCGGCACCGGAATTCGCATGGGTGCCGATCTCTCGAAGGCGTCCTCCCGACGCTGTTTGCCGGCGCGTCGGTGACCGGATCAGCGGCTGAGGTCGATGCCGTACCATTTCTCCGACAGGCGCTTGAGCGTGCCGTCCTCGCGCACGGTCTGGGCGATGGCGGCGAGTTGGGCGTTCCATTCCTCGTCGCCCTTGTCGGTCGCGATCGCGAGCGGCTCGCGGAACAGCGGCTCGCCGATCACCTTGAGCGGGTAGCCTTCCTTGATCGCCTGCAGGACCGTCGGCAGCGCCGTGATCACGGCATCGAGGACGACGCCGTCGCCCTGCCCGAGGTCGGCGAGCGCGTGGGCGTCGGTGTCGTAGGTCTGGATCAGGGCGTCGTCGATCACGAACGCGACCGAACCGGCATCCTTGCCATAGAGCGTGAGGTCCTTCTTCAGGTAGCTCTCGTAGGGGGTGCCGTCGCCGACCCCGATCCGCTTGCCGCTGGCGGCCGCGGGCGTCGTGATCGTCCGATTGTCCCGGTGGACCGCGAGCGCTGCTGGCATGCGGTAGTAGATCGCCGGGAAATCGAGCACCTCGGCGCGCGCCGCGGTCGGGATCATCGAGCCGATCGAGACGTCCCAGCGGCCGCCCCAGCTGCCGGCGGTGATCGCCTCCCAGCCCGGGGTCTCGAACCCGAGGTCGACCCCCAGCCGTTCGGCGATCTCGCGCCCGACATCGATGTCGAAGCCTTCGAACTCGCCCTCGCTGTTGCGCGCGGACTGCGGCGGGTAGCCGGGATCGGTCGCCATGACCATGACGCCGCGCGAGAGCACCCGATCGAGCGTCTCGCCGGCCGCGACCGGGCCCGCCGGGCCGAGCAGCAGAGGGCTCAAGGCGAGCCATGGCAGCCATCGGTGCAGCGATGCCATCGCCGTCTCCCGCTTCGCGTTCGTGGCAGACTATGCCGCCCCGCCCACCGATGCGGCAAGCGGGACCATAGCCGGCCGCCGCTCGCCGCCCGCGGGGTGATCGGTCGCCGCGACGACGGCGACCGCCGTGACAAGGGGCTGGCGGCGTCTGCGCAAGCTTGCTAGTAGATTGCCCGCGCGTGAGGCAAGTGCTGGTTCGCACGGCTCGCCGATCGATGCGCGCGCGGCTCGGGATTGCAGGGTGCTGCATGCGTTCAGTCTGGCCTTGACCCTGTCGGTCCTGTGGCGGTCGCCGGAATCATCGTTGATGCCCGCCGTTCGGGTTGACCGTGGCGGGCCGCATGGCGCTGCCGGGCAAAAAGACCCGGGGCGGCCGAGCGGTCGCCTGGTTCACCGGGGTCCGGGGAGGTGGGATCGCGTGCAGCGGCAGCGCAAGGTCAGCGTCGGTCTCGCGCTGATCTCTTGTCTGATCGCCGCGCCGGCGGCGGCGGCGACCGGCGACGCCGCGGGCGCGCCGCTCTATGTCCTCGGCATTCCGATCGAGTTCATCCTGTTCGGAGCGACGCTGCTCGGCGTCGCGCTGTTCCACCATCACACGCTCGCGGTCGCGCTGTCCGGGCTCGCGACCATCACGATCTACAAGCTCGCGTTCACCGGCTTCAAGGACGGCCCCGGCCTCGCCGGCCTTGGCCTGCACCTGCAGCACGAGTGGGTGATCCTCGCGAACCTGTTCCTGCTCCTGATGGGCTTTGCGCTGCTGTCGCGCCATTTCGAGCGCAGCCGGATTCCCGACGAGATGCCGGCGTTCCTGCCGGACGACTGGAAGGGGGGCTTCACCCTTCTGATCATCGTCGCCGTGGTCTCGAGCTTCCTCGACAACATCGCGGCGGCGCTGATCGGCGGCACGATGGCGCGCCATGTTTTCCGTGGCAAGGTCCACATCGGCTATCTCGCCGCGATCGTCGCCGCCTCCAATGCCGGCGGCGCCGGCAGCGTGGTCGGCGATACCACGACGACCATGATGTGGATCGACGGTGTCAGCCCGCTCAACGTGATCGAGGCGTCGATCGCGGCCGTGGTCGCGATCGTCATCTTCGGCATTCCGGCAGCGATCCAGCAGCATCGGTTCTCGCCGATCACCAAAGACGCGCCGCGCGGTCTCGAGATCCACTGGATGCGGGCGGTGATCGTGGCGGCGATTCTGATCGCGGCGATTTCCTCCAATGTGATCGCGAACCTGAAGTTTCCGGCGCTCCTGGACATGCTGCCGGTGATCGGCCTCGCGGTCTGGGCGGTGATCCTGGTCACGGCGCCGCTGCGGCGGCCCGACTGGGAGGTCATGCCCCAGACCTTCCTGGGGACGATCTTCCTGTTGTCGCTGGTCACCTGCGCCTCGATGATGCCGGTCGAGGAGCTGCCGCCCGCCTCCTGGCATACCGCACTCGGTCTCGGCTTCGTGTCCGCGGTGTTCGACAACATCCCGCTGACCGCGCTCGCCTTGAAGCAGGGTGGCTATGACTGGGGCTTTCTGGCCTATGCGGTCGGCTTCGGCGGCTCGATGGTCTGGTTCGGCTCGTCGGCCGGCGTCGCGCTGTCCAACATCTATCCGGAAGCGAAGTCGGTCGGGCTCTGGCTGCGCCACGGCTGGTGGGTCGCGATCGCCTATGTGGTCGGCTTTGCCGTCATGCTCGCCGTTCTCGGGTGGCACCCGGACGCGCAGCACAAGAAGCGGGTCGAGAGCCCTCGGACGCCGACGATCATGGTCGGCGCCTTCGCGTCTTGAGTTTCGGCGCGGCGACCGTCTCAGCAGCCGGCTCCCTGGTCAGGAGCCATCGAGGCGGCATCTGACAAGCCGGGACGACCTGCTAGTTTCGGGCTACGTTGTCTCGCGAGGGAGACGCCGCGGGCCCGGCACCGGGTCGGCGGCGGAGCGAAAGACAACGCCGATGGTTTTCAAGACCGGCGTGGCCGAACCCGGCCTGGCCGAGGACGACATCGCGGCCGCGATCGCCGATGAGCCCGGCTCGGCCATGGACCGGCTCCGGGCATGAGCTGGCAGGTCGCGCTCCGGCTCGGCCGCGTCTCCAGCCTGCCGACCGTGTGGACCAACACGCTGGCCGGCATCCTACTGGCGGGCGGCCACCTCGACGATGCCCGCACGCTGCCGCTGCTGGTGGCATTGTCCCTGTTCTACATCGCCGGCATGTACCTGAACGACGCCTTCGATGCCGGGATCGACGCCCATCAGCGGCCCGGGCGCCCGATCCCTGCGGGCCTGGTCCGCCGCCGGACGGTGTTCGGCTGGGGTTTCGGCATGATGATCCTCGGCGAGGGCGTGCTGTTCTCGCTGGGCTACGGGCTGCGGGCGGGCCATGCCGGCTGGCCGGCGCTCGGCGGCCTCATGCTCGGCGCCGCGATTGTCGGCTATGACCGGCACCACAAGACCAACCCCTGGAGCCCGCTCCTGATGGGGCTCTGTCGGGCGCTGGTGTACGTCACCGCCGGCCTCGCCTTTGCGGTGCCGGGGCCGGCCACGCTCTATCTCGGCGCCCTGCTCCTGCTCTGCTATCTGCTCGGCCTCGCCTACCTCGCCCGACAGCAGACGTTCGGCGAGGTCAGGAACCTCTGGCCGCTCCTGGTGCTCGCGGCCCCGGTCGCCTACGGCTTCAAGATCGCGGCCGGCAGCATCACGGGCGCGGTCCTGCTCCTGATCTTCGTCGTCTCGATCGGAGCCGCACTCTGGCTTCTGAAGCGCCGCCGCCCGGGCGACGTGCCGCGCGCGGAAGCCAGCCTGATCGCCGGCATCTCGCTGCTCGATGGGCTCCTGATCGCCGGTGCCGGCGCCCCCGGCGTCGCCTGGCTCGCAGTCGGCGGCTTCCTGCTCACCCTCGCCCTGCAGCGCTTCACCGCCGACAGCTGATCACTCAGGTCGGCTGGTCGGCGACGAACTCGAGCATGACGCCGTGGGTGTGTTCCGGCGGCACGCCGATCGTGCCGCCGCTGTCTCGCCGGTAGGCGATGCCCTGGTGGTCGAGCCAGGTGGCGGTCGCCGCCAGATCGCGCACGGTCAGGCTGAGCGCGGCGAGCGTCGGCGCCCCGTCGCCGACGGCGTCGGTCGCGATCGCCTCGAGCTCGGGGTGCATCATGTCGAGGTCATCCGGCGTGACGAACAGGAGCACGCCGTTGCCGATGTGGACCGCCAGCGTGTCGTCGGTCTGGGTCAGGCAGATGCTGCCGAACACCTGCGCCATGGGATCATAGAAGGCGTCCGGGTCGTCGACCGCGACGGTCAGCGAGGCGATCCCCTGGGCGCCGTTGGGATGGCGCAGCCAGGCCGCCTCGCGCATCGGCCCGGGGGTCAGCGCCGCGCAGGCGAACAGCCGCAGCCCGCCGGTCGCGGCGGCCGCCAGCATGACGGTCGCGAAGCGCAGCTCGAGGTCGGGCTCGAGCTGGCGGCCGAGCGCCACGATCTCGGCCGGCGCCAGCCCGGCTTCCTGCCAGGCGGCATGGGTCGCCTCGGGGTCGGTGCTGCGCAGCGCGATCGCGAGCAGCCCTTCGCGCTCGGCGAGGAAACGGTCGAGGTCGTTGGTGAACTGCGCCGGGTCGACGACGCTCAGCAGCTCCAGGTAGTCGTTGGCGAACATCAGGCAGTAGTTGGCGGTGCCCCAGCCGATGTGGCGGCCGCGCGGGGTCGCCTGAAAGCCCAGCCGCTCGTAGCTGGCCCGCGCCTGCTCCAGATTGCGCACGCCGATGATCGTGTGGTCGATGCCCGTGATCTGCCTGGCCATGGGCCCCCCAATACGGGCCTTGGAGTTTGCGCGCCCGCCGCGCGATAACAATAGCGTTGGCGGCGCCGGCCCGTAAACCGTGGCGGTCGGCTCCGCAGGCGAAGGAGGCGGACATCATGGCGAGCTTAGGGCCGATCGGCCTGATCTGCGCGATCCCGCAGGAGCTGCTCGAGCTGCGCAGGGCGCTCGGCCACGATCAACGGAGCGAGGTCGGCGCCTTCGGCTTCGATCTCGGCCGCCTCGACGATCAGCTGGTGGTCCTCGCCGAGGCCGGCATCGGCAAGGTCAACACCGCCGCCGTCGCGACCCTGCTGGCGGCGCGCTTCCACGCCCGTATCCTGGTCTTCAGCGGGGTCGCCGGCGGGCTCGATCCGGACCTCGCGATCGGCGACGTCGTGATCGCGACCCACGCCATCCAGCACGATTGCGGCGTGATCGAGAACGAGCGGCTGCACCCCTACCAGGCGGGCCACGTGCCGTTCTTCAACCCGACGCCAGAGCTCGGCTATCCGGTCGACCCCGACCTGCTGGCGCGGGTCCGGGGCCGGCTCGAGGGCCTGACCCTGCCGCCGCTCTCGGCCGCGGCCGGCGGCGAGGGCCGGCGGCCAAGGCTGGTCTACGGCACCATCCTCGCCGGCGATCAGTTCATCCACTGCGAGGCGACCCGCAAGCGGCTGCAGCAGGAGTTCCGGGCCCAGGCGGTCGCGATGGAGGGCGGCGCGCTCGCCCAGATCGCCTCGCGCCTTGCCCTGCCCTGGCTCGAGATCCGGGCGCTCTCCGATCTCGCCGGCGCGCAATCGCGCTTCGACTTCGCCGTCTTCGTGGACGAGGTCGCGGCCAGCTCGGCGATGATCCTCCGCCGCCTGCTGCCGGTCCTCTGAGCCGGAGCAATGGCCCGGATCGTCAGCGCGATCGACATCGAGGCGCCGATCGAGCGGGTTTTCGACCATGCGACCACGGCCGGCAACTGGCCGGGCTGGCATCCGGCATCGCTCGCCATGAGCGGCGCGAGCGACCATTCGGCGGCACCGGGTGAGCGCATCACCGAGGACATCCGCGCCGCCGGCCGGCGCTGGCGCGCGCTCTGGACCGTGCGCGAGCGCGAGCCACCGGTGCGCTGGGTGATCGAAGGCAGGGCCGACGGCGGCGGCAGCGCCACGATCACCTATCACCTCCAGGACCGGCAGGGCGGCACCCGCTTCGAGCGCGAGCTGGTCTACGAGCTGCCGAACGCCTTTTGGGCCCTGCTCGACCGGCTGATCATCCGGCGCCGCATGGCCGCCCAGTCGGCCGAAGCGCTCCGCCGCCTCAAGCGAATCCTCGAATTGACCGCCCCGCCGACCTGAGGCCGCGCCGGTCGCACCCGGTACGTGATCCGCCGCCGCCCGGAACGTAGCGTCGCGGGGTCGGCCGGTCCGCTTGCCGGCGGCAGCCCGGGGCCCTATGTCTGATGTTCGAAAGCTGACGCGATCGAGGTCGCGATGTCCTGGGGAAACGGCCCTTCGCGTCTCACTCTGATGCTGCTCGCGGCGCTGCTCGGGGCGGCCGTGCCGAGCGGCCGGTCGGCCGCCGCCGACGAGGTGATCGACGGCGACACGCTGGTGGTCGAGGGCCAGAAGATGCGCCTGTTCGGGATCGAAGCCTTCGAGCTCGGGCAGACCTGCCTCGACCGGCAGGGCAAGCCCTGGCACTGCGGGACAGCGGCCAAGGCGGCGCTGGCCGAGCTGGTCCAGGGCGAGGCGATCGCCTGCACGGTGATCGCGGACGAACCCAAGGATGGCTACATCGCGCGCTGCACCGGGCGCAACAACATCGACCTCGGCGGCTATCTGGTGCGCGCCGGGCTGGCGCTCGCCGACCCCCAGGACGGCAAGGTCTACCTCGCCGACCAGGCGTCCGCCAAAGCCACGGCGGCCGGGGCCTGGGGCGGCACCTTCAACCCGCCCTGGGACTGGCGCAGCCAGCAGCAGGCGAAGTGACTCCTACCAGAGAGAACGTCAGCCGCGTTCCATCCTGAGCGGGCGGCGCATCAGGGCTTCGAGCGCGTCGTCGATGCCGAGGCGGCCGGCGAGGATGGCATCGATCGCGGCGCAGATCGGCAGCTCGACGCCCTGCTGTTCGGCGAGGCGGGCCACGGCGGCCGCCGTGAACACGCCTTCGACCAGCGGGCCCGGCCGCGCGCGCAGCGCCTGCGGGTCCGCGCCCCGGCCGATCGCGTGGCCAAACGCCATGTTGCGCGAGGTGAGGCTCGAGGCGCTCAGGATCAGATCGCCGAGGCCGGCGAGGCCCATCAGCGTCTCGCGCCGCCCACCCAGCGCCTCGCCGAGGCGGGCGAGCTCGGCGAGGCCGCGGGTGATCAGGGCCGCACGGGCGTTCTCGCCGAGGCCCCGCCCGGCGACCACGCCGGCGGCGATCGCGAGCACGTTCTTGATCGCCCCACCGATCTCGACGCCAATGACGTCGTCGGTCCAATAGACCCGAAAGCTCGGGCCGCTCAGCGCCTCGGCGAGCGCCTGGCCGAGCGCGGCATCGACACAGCCGAGGGTCGCGGCCGCGGGCAGCCCCTGCGCCACCTCGCGCGCGAAGTTGGGCCCGGACAGGACCGCGACCGGGCTCTGCGGGCGCTCGCTCGCCAGCACCTGGCTGAGGCGCTGGCCGGTCGCCGTCTCGAGCCCCTTGGCGCAGATCACGAGCGGGGTCGGCGCCTCCGACAGCACGCGCGCCAGGCTGCGGAGCGTCTGGGCGGGTACCGTCAGCAGCAGCAGATCGGCGGCGCCGAGATCGGCGAGATCAGCGGTCGCGGCGATCGCCGGCTCGAGCGTAACCTCCGGCAGATGACGCGGATTGATCCGGTCCGCGCGGATCGAGCGTACCGCCGCCCTGTCGCGGGCGAACAGCAGCACCTGCCGCCCAGCCCTGGCCGCCGCCTGGGCGAGGCCGGTGCCCCAGGCGCCGGCGCCGACGATCCCGATCGTCTGAAAGCCCGCCATGGGCGAGCTGTTTCGCCCGCGGTGGCGCCGGGGTCAAGCGGCCTGGCTTTGGTCCAGCGCGCGGTTGATCTTGGCCGCCATGATGAAGTCGTTCTCGTGCAGGCCCTTGATCTTGTGGGTGTGGAGCGAGACCGTGGCGTAGCCCCAGCCGAAGGTGATGTCGGGGTGGTGGCCCTCGGCCTCGGCGAGCGCGCCGACCCGGTCGACGAACGCCAGCGCCTCGCGGAAGTTCCTGAACTTGAAGCGGCGCTCGATCCGCTTGCCGTCGTCCAGCAGCTGCCAGCCCTCGGCCTGGTCGAGATAGGCTTCGGCCTGGTCGCGGGCCAGCGGCGGCACGCCGCCCCGGCAGGGCGTGCAGGTCTTCGCGGCGAGCTCGGTCATGACATGCCCTCACGTATGCGGCCCTCGATCGGGGGGATATGGTCACCGGCCGCCGGGCCGGCCAGCGGCAGGCAGCCCTTTCTTGGCCAAAGCCTGAAGAGACGGCTGTCCCGCAACTTTGGGAATCGCGCCGGCCGTCGCAGTCTTGCCTCATCCGCTGGAGCAGCGCATAGTTGGCGATCAGGAGTTGGCAACTCAGGAATTTCGGCGAAGGACGGTTCGCGACCGAACGCGCGGCGCTGTTTCTTGGTGGTCGAGCCGCTGGCTGCGATCCTTTCGTTGCTGAAGAGAACCGGGCTGAAGAGAACCGGCAGCTGCCGCCGCAGGGAGGTGCCTTTGCAATGTCGGCGCCCGGAAGGCAAAGTCGTCGTCTGTTGTTGCTGACATTGGTTGGCGTCGCATCTCTGATGCCGGCGGCCCTCGCGCAACAGCCCGGGGAGAGCAACCCGCCTTCGACGTATGACGGGCTCGGTACACTTTGGGTCTTGCTGACCGCGTTCCTCGTTTTCTTCATGCAGGCGGGATTTCGGCATGGTCGAGGCCGGCCTGATCAGAGCCAAGAATGCCGCCAATATTCTCATGAAGAACCTGATGGATTTCTGCTTCGCCTCACTCGGCTTCTTCATCTGCGGCTACGCGCTGATGTATGGTGGGGCCAACCCGCTGATCGGCACCAGCGGCTGGCTGCTGCTCGGAGCCGAGTCGCCCGTACCCGGCTTGCCGATCCACGCTTTCTGGTTGTTTCAGGCGGTATTTGTCGGAGCTGCTGCCACCATCGTTGCGGGTGGCATGGCCGAACGCATGCGGTTTCCTGCCTACCTGGCGTATTCGTTCATCATCTCGGCGGCGATTTATCCGGTCGTGGGCCACTGGGTCTGGGGCGGCGGCTGGCTCGGCGCCATGGGCTTCTACGATTTCGCCGGCTCGACCGTCGTTCACGGCGTCGGCGGGTCTGCCGCGCTGGTCGGCACCTGGATGATCGGTCCCCGCATCGGCAAGTTCAATGCCGATGGCTCGCCGAATGTGATCGGTGGCCACAATCTGCCGTTGGTCGCGCTCGGGGTGTTCATTCTCTGGCTGGGATGGTTTGGCTTCAACGCGGGCTCGACGCTGGGCTTCGACAATCCCGCGCAGATCGCGCTGATCGCCATCAACACCAATCTCGCCGCGGCCGCCGGGGCGATTGTGGCCATGGCGTTGGCGTGGGTCAAATTCGGCAAGCCGGACCTGACGCTGGCGCTCAACGGGGTCCTGGCGGGTCTGGTCGGCGTGACGGCGCCCTGCGCCGTCGTGAGCCCGATCGCCGCGATCGGGATCGGTTGCGTGGCCGGCGTCGTCGTGATCTACGGGGTCGTGCTGTTGGACCGGCTGCGCCTCGACGATCCCGTCGGCGCGGTCGCGGTCCATGCCTTCTGCGGCGTCTGGGGGACGTTCGCGGTCGGTCTGGTGGGCCAGGCGGCGCTCGGCGCGCCCGCGGACGGCCTGTTCTACGGCGGTGGATTTGCGGCCTTGGGCATCCAGGCGTTGGGGATCGTCGCCTGCCTGGGGTTCGTCATCGTCGCGATGGCCGCGGTGTTCAAGGTGATCGATCTGACGATTGGCCTGCGGGTCTCCGAGGAAGCCGAGCTGCGCGGGCTCGATGTCCACGAGCACGGTCTCGAGTTGTACCGGGGTTTCCAAATCTTCATCACCGAATGATCGCGCCGAGGTCGAGGAGATGAAACTCGTCATCGCCATAGTACAACCGCAGCAACTGCCGGCCATCAAGCGCGCTCTGCACGCGGCCAGCTTTTATGACATGACATGCACCAACATCTTGGGAACGGTGCCCAACCTGGAAGAGCACCAACGCTTCCGCGGCGTCGAGCACGAGATAACATTATTTCAGAAGATTTGGATCGAGATTGCGGTCAGGAACGAATCGGTCGACTCGCTCCTTGCCGCCCTCATCGAGGGCGGGCGCGCCAGCGGCGGCATGGGTAAGATTTTCGTGGCCGAGTTGTCCGATTGCGTCACGGTGCGCACGGCCGCCCATGGCCCGGAAGAGATCTGAACCCTTAAACCCCAAGTCCCAAGAAGCGCGGCCCGAAGCCAGGCTTCAAGCACCGCGGAGCGGCCGTGCGGGCGCGGAGATAAGGTATGTGTCCCCTTAACTCCAATGCAAGACCTTGTATCATGCGATGTCGACTGATCGGTGAGTGGTTGAGGTAGCCCAGCCCTATAGGGCTGGGCTACGGGCGGGATACCGTCAGACCTCTGGTGTCGGAGACCGTGGGTCAGCGTGGTCACCCGCCCGCCCTTCAGGAGCGGCAGATGCCGACCATGGTCTGCCTTGAAACCTTGATCTCAACCGTTTCGGTTGCCAGGGACTTCGTGGTCCTCGCTGTATCGATCGTCGGAGCCTGGGTTGCTGTATCCGGGTTGAGCACCTGGAAGCGACAGCTGAAGGGCCAAACTGAGTATGCATTGGCTCGTCGTCTCATGACCGGAGTTCTACGAGTCCGCAACAAGCTGCGCGCCGTGCGAGAGCACGGACCCTTTGAGGATATGAAGAACACGTTAGGCGAGCGCCTCCAAGCTGTGGACGAAGCGTGGGTGGAGCTGGAAACTGGTGTCTTGGAAGCGGAAGCTCTATGGGGCTACACCGCCGGGCAGATGCTCTCGAAGCTTCGGCAATGTCATGGGGAACTCGCTGCAGGAGTTTTGGAATATCTGTGGGATTGAAAACCCGTTTCCGGAACCTTGGGTTACAGTAGATCAGAGTGCTGAGCGTGTCGAAAAGTTGATGCAACTGGTTTTTCGAATCAAACCAGAACAGGACGACGTCTATTCTGCAAGCTTAAGAGATGCAGTTGAGGAAGCAAGAACATACTTGCGCTCTCATCTGCAACCATAAAGACCGCGCAAAGAGGTCGATGTAGCGGAGCGAAACTCATAGCGGTGCTTACTGCGTAGAGTTTAGATCGTCCAGTCTGAACAGTATCCGGCCGATACCATGCCGGATCCCGACCTAGGGTGCTGCGAGGCTTGCAAGCGGAATCCTGACCTCGCGGACGGGCTCGCCGTCGAGGGCGCGCACGGCCAGCGTGATCTGGCCCGCCCGCCAGTCGATGTCGATCGTGCCGAAGTTCACCGCCCCGTACAGCTCGCCCAGGCGGAGCGGGCCCGGCTCGGGCGTGCCCGCGCGCACCATGTTCAGGCCCGACGAGGTGATCTCGTAGAGCCCGTAGGGCACGCCCTCGGCCAGCCGGTAGAGGGCGCCGGCATGACGGTCGCCCGAGAGCAGGATCACGCCGCTCGCCCCGGTCCGGGTGATCAGTCCGAGCAGCCGCTCGCGCTCGTGCGGCAGGTTGCCCCAGCGCTCATAACCATGGCCCTCCGCCAGGACCTGGACCGAGGAGACGATCAGGCGAAGCTCGGCCGGCAGGCGCAGTTGCTGCTCGAGCCAGGCCCATTGCGCCGGGCCCAGCATGGTCTTGGCCGGATCGGGGTCGGGCGCGTAGGGGCCGGCGCCGGGCGCGCCCGCCGCCTTGCGCCGCAGCGGTGAGCGAAAGCTTCGCAGGTCGAGCAGAACGACCTGCAGGCGCATGCCGTCGGGCCCGAAGGTCCGGGCGTCATAGACGCCTTCGC
This sequence comes from uncultured Alphaproteobacteria bacterium, assembly GCA_963757395.1. GTDB lineage: Bacteria > Pseudomonadota > Alphaproteobacteria > Geminicoccales > Geminicoccaceae > DATAOG01. The sequence goes on along the minus strand of CAVWRK010000003.1, from coordinate 688,345 downwards.
GGCTCCGTCGCGGGTCGTCCGCGGGCACGCGCCAAAAGTCGAGGAACAGCGCCTTGGCCTCGTCCTTGTACGGAAAATCGCCGCCGGCATCGTTTTGGCCGTAGTCGTGGTCGTCCCAGGTCGCGAGCACCGGCACGCGCGCGCGGAGCGTCCGGTAGCCCTCGATCCCGGCGGCTTTGGCATAGGCCTCGCGCAAGCCGTTGCGGGCGCCGGGCGTGAGGTCGCCATAGACGTTGTCGCCGGCGAAGATGAAGAGGTCCGGCTGGTAGCGGAGGACCGCGTCCCAGATCGGCTGCGGCTGGTCCTGATGGGCGCAGGAGCCGAACGCGATCCGGGTCAGCGGCGCCTGGCCTTGGGCGCACGCCGGCGTTGCCAGCCCGGCGATCCGGAGCGCGGCGGTGAGCGTCAGCCCTGCCGTGACCTCGCGGCGGGTGAGCGCGGCGGCCGGCGCCATCAGGCGGCGGCCGGGCGGCGGCCGAGCAGCCGCGCGAAGACGATGCCGAGGCCCATCAGCAGGATCCCCATCGTGGCAAAGACCGGCGCGAAGCCGAACCGGTCGACCGCACCACCGGCCAGCCAGACGCCGCCCGCCTGGCCGAGGAAGAGCGCGTTGGCGAAGGTCGAGACCGCGAGCCCGCGGGCTTCGGGCGCCATCTGGGTGGCGTTGGTCTGGAGGGTGGCGTGGAGCATGTACATGCCGAGCCCGAGCACGGTCAGCGCGGGCGCCATGACGGCGAGCGAGCCCCAGGCGACGGCGAGGAAGCCCAGCGTCAGGACGGCGCCGCCGCCGAGCGCCAGGCCAGGCTCGCCGAGCCGGTCCATGAGCCGGCGCACGGTCAGCGCGTAGATGGCGCCGCCGAAGCCGAAGCAGCCGAGCACCAGCCCGACCAGCGCGTAGTCGAGGCCGAAGCGGGCGCGCAGATAGGCGCCGATAAAGGTGAAGGCGCCGTAGAACAGGAAGCCTTCGACGAACACCGTCGCGAGCACGACGCGCGCCCAGGGGCGGCCGAACAGGAGCGCATAGCCCCGGATCAGCGCCGCCGGGTGGATCGAGGCGGTGAGCATCGGCCGCGGCAGCCGGCGCGAGCGCGCCTCGACCATCAGCAGCAGGCCGACCAGCAAAAACAGGCCGCCGAGCAGCAGGAAGACCGCACGCCAGCCGACCAGCTCGCCGAGCACGCCGCCGATCACCTGGCCGCCGACCAGGCCCATGATCGTGCCGGTGAGGAAGCGCGCCAGCACCGCCTGGCGGTCCCGATAGGGCACGTGGTCGCCGACGAAGGCCATCCCCAGCGGCACGATCGCGGCCGCCGTGGCGCCGGCCGCGAGACGCGCCAGACCGAGCATGGCGAGCGAACCCGCGAACGCGGCGCTGGTCGCGGTCAGGGCCGATACGCAGGTCATCAGCGCCACCAGGCGGTACTTGCCGAAGCGGTCGCCGAGCGCGCCCCAGACCAGCTGGCAGAGGCCATAGGCGAGCGCGAAGGCGGTCGCGATCACCGACGCCTGGCCGGCCTTGACGCCGAACTCGTGCGCGACCTGGGGCAGCAGCGGATCGGCGACCCGCATGCTCGCGACCGAGACGAAGGCGGCGGCGCTGAGCAGCGCGATCGGCCGGGCGAGCGACGTCTGCTGGACCGAAGCGGCCGCCGCCGCGTCGGGAGCGCCGGCGCAAGGCGCGGCCATCGGCGCTTCCAGCGGCCCCCGGCTCAAGCCCGCGGGCTCGGCGGGGCGACGCCCAGCTGCTCGGCCCATGGCCGCAAGCCCGCCATGATGCCGGGGTAGAGGCGCACGCCCTGCTCGAGCGCCTGACGCTTGCGGGCGAGGCCAAGTTCGCCGGGCAGGCGCACCGCCTGAACGCCGGGTGCCGGCGGATTGTGCCGGCAGGCGGCCGCGATGAAGCCGGTCTGTCTGAGGAAGTTGCCGGCACCGCCGAACGCCGCCGGGTCGATCAGCTGGACGTAGACCGAGGCGCCCCAGTCGGTCAGCGGGTCGGCGCGGCCGTGACCGGACAGGCCCTGGCTCAGCGCCTCGATCGCGAGCGCCAGGTTGTAGCCCTTGTGGCCGTGATCCTTGCCCCCGGTCGGCAGCAGCGTGCCGGGCGGCTCGGTCGTGAGCACATCCGGATCGTCGCTCGCCTCGCCGGTCGCGGTCATGCCCCAGGGCCCGGGAAACCGCCGGCCCTCGCTGCGCAGCCGCGCGGTCATACCGTTGGTCGTGATCGAGGCGCTCATGTCGATCAGGATCGGGCCCTCCGCGGTCGGGATCCCGATGGCGATCGGGTCGGGGGTGAACAGCGCCTCGAGGCCGCCGAACGGTGCGACGCTCGCCTCCGAGGGATCGGAGCAGGTCAGGAGGATCATGCAGCCGCTCGCGGTCGCGCGCTCGAGATAGGCGGCAAGGCAGGCGATGTGATGGCTCTCGCGGATCGCGACCGCGGCGATGCCGTGCTCGCCGACCCGCGCGCGCGCCGCCTCGATCGCCTTGACGACCAGCCAGGGCCCGGGCAGCCGCCGCCCGTCCCAGCAGAGCGCGCCGCCGCGATCGGAGATCACCTCCGGCTCGCCCTCTTTGGTCATGCTGCCGTCAAGGACCGCCTCGGAGATAGGGCGCGGCGAGCGCGAGCCCGTGGGTGGTATGGCCGAGCACGTCGCCCTCGACCAGCACCTCCGCAACCGCCCGCGCCTTGTCGTTGTTCAGCCCGGCGGCGCAGAAGAGATCGCCCGCGAACGTAACCAGCTGCCGCGCCGGGTAGGCGGCGGTGCTCGCATTCCCTGTCATGGTCGGCGCGCTCCCTGTCGCTCCAGAAGTGTCACTCACCAACAGCGGAAGAAATCTCAGCGTCGAAAACCATGCGCAAGCAGAGCTTGAGCTCGCTCTTGTCGGTCTTCCTCAGCTTGCTTGCATCACCATCTTCCGCCGGTGCATAACAAATGTGAGCGTGGTCGCGCCTTCCTTCCTCTGGCGCATGAATGACCGAGAACCCGTGGCCGCGCGCGGTCTTGACCAGTCTCACGCTTCCGGCAAGTGCTGAGATGAACCCCGCGTAACGCACCCCGGGCCGGCGCTGGCGCGCGACCGCTTCCCGTCCGCGACCGATTTTGTGAACGTCGCCAGGCTCTGGTGCATATCGCCGCCAGATCACCGACTCGCAGGGTCTGCCGGGAAACTGAAACACATCTTCCCAGATCAGGCCCCGATACTCGTCGTACATCCTTGGCGCATCAATGAGCCTGCTTATCGCATCTCCATCTGGGATTGCTTCGATTTCAGCCTTCAACTTCTCAATATTCCCGTGTCGCTTCGATAATGATCGTCGGCACCATTTGGCCGTCGAAGTCAAGATCGTCGAAATATTCAGCGTGTTGAGTGCCAGCTTTCTGTACTAAATGCAACTTCCATCCATCTATAACTAAAAGGACGTGATGCCCCGACATCGCCCAGTGCACGGTCAACCCATCTTCACCATCTGGAATAATGGTAGGCAGAGGAACACTATCAGGCAGCGACTTGAAGAACGCACGAGCCGCATCCAGTGTATCGGTAGATATTTTGACCGGATCGGAAAATTGCCATGACAATCCTTCTAGAAAAAATAGATTAATGAGTTTTATGAGGGAGCTTTTTCTCGCTTCTCTTTGCAGTTTTTCATTATTGATAAGCTGCCCCGGGAACACAGCTACATCATCGGCCGCAATATGAGGAATTTCCAGGTGTTCTCTCTTGGAAATGTCCTCAAGGCGCCGCATCCCAGGCCTATGCCGACGGTGGCGATCTACAAAAGATGACATCACGGGTAAGGGCAGAAACGCAGGTATAAAATCGAATTCGGCAAGGACAGCAGTTGTCATAGCGTTCTCTCCCAAATTTTATGCAATGCGGAAGACGTAATGTCAGCGAAGCCCCGGGTAATCCACTCGTGAGCCACGTCAAACCACGCACGTCTGTGCTCACCGGCTGTGTCTGGAGGAATCCCTCGGGCCTGGAGATCCAGTCGAACCACCCTCTCCCCAGTTGGCTTTCGAAGCCCAGTCTGGGCACTTATGCTTAGGCGCCCAAAGTTGTTGGGAAGCACGTAGGAATCTCTCCATTGCCAGTTTTCCTGGTTTGGCAAGAAACGCTCGTAAGAGGCATGAACATGATCCACGAAGAGATTGCCTTCGCCTATATCACGTAGCCCATTCGAATTGTCTATGTGATTCACATAGGTTAGCTCAAACTTCTTAAGTCTTAAATCACCGATGTTCTCAGAATGCAGAAAATCCACGAAACCGGCGAACTGTGCTTCGAATTCTTCGATAACTATCGGATAGCTCGGGTAGTCATATTCATCGCCTTCCTCTGATCTTTTCCAGTTGAACAGAAACCAGTCTCTCTGTAACTGAATCACGTCTCGGCCGTCCTCGCTGATGAACCATGTCCTTGGAAGGGCAGGCACATCCATCAGCTCCACTCTCACAAGCCCGGACTGCCCGTCCTCCGACGCTGAAATCGGCGCCGCTTCTGCGATTTCGGGGGAACCGATCCTTCAGCGTCGACCAGAACCTTCCGATATGGGGGACCAGCAAGGGCGTCGACGTTTCGAAGCATGTTCCGCACACGACTTCGACGACAGGTGGCCGGCCAAATTTCACATGCTGGGGCATTGAGGAGAGAGACTCCATTCTGACACACTCCCATCATGTTAGGAAAGGCGTTCAAGAATCAAGCGTCTGCGCAAATTCCGTTGCGATGGCGTCGCCTCGTGGTTCTACACGTTAAATGGATGGGGCGTCACGCTGCAACGTCAGGGAGATGCCCCTGTGCGGTTTCCACTGTCGCCGGCGACGCTGAGGCCGGGCGAGGGCGTGGGGAGGATGCCGGCGATCTCGAGCAGGAGCTTGCGGCGCACGGCCTCGGCGAAGCGCTCGTCGCCGTCGGCCCGGACCACGAAGCTCGCGGGCCCGCCGATGATCGTCTTGGCGAAGGCGTCCTCGAGGTCGTAGCTGTTGGGCCGGCCGCTGCAGGTGCGGCAGAGGATCGCGAGGCCATTGATCACGATGTCGGCGGCGAGCGCACGGCTGCGCGCCTCGGCGATCGGGATGCCGCCCCAGCTGTTGGCGCTGTCGGCGGAGACGTCGATCACTCTGCGATGACCCTGGATCGGGTTGGTCTCGATCAGCGTCTGGGCGGCGGCGATCGCGCTGCCGATGGCGTTGCGGCCGAACGCGCGCCGGGGCGTGGTCAGCAGAGCCTGGGCGAAGTCCGCGGCGCTCTTCGGGCCATCGATGATGGTCCAGGGCACCACGACCTCCTGCGAGGCGACCGAGCCCCATTCGATGTAGGTCACGGCGATCCGCTGCTCGTAGCCTTCGGCGACCGCACCGAGCACGGCCGGGTGGGTGATGGCGCTGGCGTAGCCCTGGCGCTGGAAGGCGATCTCGCCGGCGTCGATCGAGCCCGAGGCGTCGGCCAGCAGGACCAGCTCGAGATCGACCGTCTCGGCGGCCCCGGCCGGCGTCTCGAAGGCGTCGGCCGCGAGCGCGCCGAGCACGAGGGCCGTGGTCCCGACCACCTTCAGCATCGCTGCCTCCGTCGCTTGCCGCGCCCAGAATAAGGCATCGAGCGCGCTTGGCCAGAGCCGCGTGCCGCGCCGGCGGTGTCGCGGGCATTGGCGCCATCCGGTCCCGGGTGGCAGAATGGCGGAACGCGGGTCGAGGGGAATCTGGGAGACCGGGGTCGTGGCCACCCAAGTCGGGATCATCGGCGCCGGGCCTGCCGGCCTGTTGCTGGCGCATCTGCTGCACCGGGCCGGCATCGATTCGGTCGTGCTCGAGCGCCACAGCCGGGAGTACGTCGAGGCCCGGATCCGCGCGGGCGTGCTCGAGCAAGGCACCGTCGACCTTTTGAACGGGCTCGGGCTCGGCGACCGCCTTGCGCGCGAGGGCCTGGTCCACGCGGGGCTCGAGATCATCTTCGCCGGCCGGCGTCATCGCATCGACCTCGCCGGTCTGACCGGCGGCCAGACGATCACGGTCTACGGCCAGCACGAGGTGGTGAAGGACCTGATCGCGGCCCGGCTCGCGGCCGGCGGCGAGATCCGGTTCGAGGCGGAGGGCGTCGCGGTCCGGGATCTCGACGGTCCGAAGCCCAAGATCGGCTTCGCGCAGGGCGGCAGGGCGCGGCAGCTGACCTGCGACTTCGTCGCCGGCTGCGACGGCTTCCACGGCATCGCCCGGCGGTGCATCCCGGCTGGCCGGCTCGAGGTCTTCGAGCATGTCTGCCCGTTCGCCTGGCTCGGCATCCTGGCCGCGGCGCCGCCGTCCTCGGAGGAGCTGATCTACGCCCGCCACGAGCGCGGCTTCGCCCTGCACAGCATGCGCTCGCCCGAGCTCACCCGGCTCTACCTCCAGTGCGCCCCCGACGAGGCCCTCGCCGACTGGCCGGACGCGCGGATCTGGCTGGAGCTGCAGGCCCGGCTCGGCGTCGAGGGCTGGCGTCTGACCGAGGGGCCGGTCCTGCACAAGAACGTCGCGGCGATGCGAAGCTTCGTCGCCCAGCCGATGCGCTACGGCCGCCTCTACCTCGCGGGCGATGCCGCCCACATCGTGCCGGCGACCGGTGCCAAGGGCATGAACCTCGCGGTCGCCGACGTCCGCCGGCTGGCCGAGGCGCTCGTGCAGTTCTACCGCAGCGGCCGCACCGACCTCCTGGACGGCTATTCGGACGCCTGCCTGCGCCGGGTCTGGAAGGTCCAGCGCTTCTCCTGGTGGATGACCTCGATGCTGCACCGCTTCCCGGGCGACGATGGTTTCGCGAGCCGCATCCAGCTGGCCGAGCTCGACTATCTCACCAGCTCGCGCGCGGCGGCGCAGACGCTGGCCGAGAACTACGTCGGCCTGCCCTTCGACTGATCAGCCGGCGCGGGCATCGACCGCCTTGAACCTGGACTACGCCTTTGGCGACGTCCGGCCCGATCGTGGTAACCCGACCGTGCCGACCACATGCCCGAGTTCGGGCCGTGCGCGGAAAATGTAAATCGGAGCTGTAGAAAGTCGGGTCCGTGGCCTTGCCTCGAGGCGGGGCTTGGTGTCGATTGATCATCCGCCAGCCTCATTGCAGGGGATCGCTCGGGTGTTGGTCTACAGCGCCATGGCCTATCGCGAGATGACCGAGAACCGTCTCGGCGGCTATCTCGCGAGCCTGCCCGAGATCGCAGCCCGTCTCGGCAGCCGGCCGATGCTCTGGCAGATCCACAAGGTCGCCGGCAGCGAGCTCAGCTCGGTCTTCACCGCCGAGGGGCCGGGCGGCGACGTCTGCATCAAGCAGGCGCTGCTCTGCACCCAGGATCTCGGCGGGCCGTGGCAGCTGCCGCTCGAGCGGACCGGCTTCGAGGAGGCGGCGCTGACCCTCTACGCCCGCTTCGCGTCCGGCCTCGTGCCACGCATCCTGCACTACGATTCGGAGCAGTCGCTGCTGGTCCTGGAGCGTCTCCATCCGCACATCACGCTCCGCCGGGGCATCATCAAGGGAAGCGTCTATCCGCGCTTCGCCGAGCAGATCGGCAAGTTTCTGGGCGAGACTCTGTTCCGGACCTCGGACCTGGCCATGGCCGCGCCCGAGAAGAAGGAGCGGATCGCGTTCTTCTGCGCCAACGCCGAGATCGGCCGCGTGACCGAGTATCTGGGGTTCACCGAGCCTTATCTGGAGGCGCCCCAGAACCGCTGGACCACGCCCGAGCTCGATGATCTGGCCGCCACCATCCGCCAGGACGACGCGCTCAAGCGCGCCGTATCGGTGCTCAAGCAGAGCTTCATGGCCGAGCCGCAGGCGCTGATCCACGGCAATCTGCATACCGGCTCGGTGCTGGTCACCGAGACCGACACCAAGGTGATCGACCCGGTCCACGCGTGCTTCGGCCCGATCGGCTTCGACCTCGGCACCCTGATCGGGCATCTGTTGATCGGCTATTTCAGCCAGGCGGGCCACGGCCCGAGCCACGCCCCGCGGACCAGCTACGAGCGCTGGCTGGTCGGCACGGTGCAGGAGGTCTGGCATGGTTTCCACGACCGCTTCCTCGATCTCTGGCGGAGCGCGCACGCCGGCGATGCCTATCCCGCGGCGCTGTTCACAGGCGCGAGTGGTGCGGAATCGTTGCGCACCGCCCAGAAGGAATACATGCGCCGGATCTTCGAGGATGCGCTCCGCTTCGCGGGCGCGACGATCATCCGCGCGACGCTCGGCCGCCGCCACGCCGCCGATTTCGAGCTGATCGAGGATCAGGCGCGGCGCGCCGCCTGCGAGCGGCCAGCTCTGCTGCTGGCGCGCGAGCTGATCAAGGATGCCCACTATGTGAGCGACATCGGCGAGGTCATGGAGGTTGCCCGCCAGCTGCGGGCGGGCACGGTGCCGGCTGACTGAGACCGTCCGACCAACGGCAGCGCGCCGCCCCGGTCACGGCCGGGGCGATGTCACCGCCAGCCCATGAAGCGCTTGATCTTGGCATCGGTCAGCGAGCGGAGCGAGCCGAGCTCGGCCTCGAGCGCCGCCTGACCGGCGCGCGTCGACTGGAGCTTGTCGGTCAGCTCGGCGATCTTGAGCTGGGCGAGGGCGAGCTCGGCCCGAAGCTGCAGCCCCGCCTCGCCGTCGGCAGCGGCCGGCGCGCCCGCCTCGGACGTCTGGCCGGCCGCCGCCACCTTCAGCATCGGCGCGCGCCGCGGCCCGGCATCGAGCTCGGCCGCCGCTGCGGTCTCGATCGGCGAGGCCGGCGATCGCTCGACCAGCGCGCCGACCACCTCGCTGGTGCGCAGCCGCTTGATCACCTTCTCGAGCTCGGCGATCCGGCCCTCGAGCGTCGCCCGCTCGCTCCGCAGCCGCGCGACCTCCCGCTCGTCCGCCGGCTCGGTTGGCGAGGTCCCGCACAGGGCGTCCAGCGCCGGCGGGGCGCCGGCTTGGGGCGCCGGCACCGCTTCGAGGTCCCGGCGCATGGCGCTCAAGCTGAGCCTGAGCTCGCCGATCGTGGCCGACAGCTGATCGAGCGGCGTGGCCTGATCCGCGGCCGGCGTGCCCGCAGCGAGGCCGGCACCCGCCGGCGCCAGCAGGCCCGCCGCCAGCAATGCCAAGGCCAGACCGGCGCCGCCTCGGGGTCTCCTCCCCCAAGGTCCGGCCCGATCGGCGATCGGCACAACAGACATCGCCCACCCGCCTGGTCACAACTACATGGCAACTGACGTTGACTATGAAAATATAAGAGGTTCGGGCAACTGAAGAAACTCGAATTGAGCGGTGACCTGTCGAATATTGTGGATTATCGAATACGCATCATAATACCTGCGATTTGTTCGCGAATTTGAGGAGATTGCCAGGCACGCGCGGAGCGCGAAGGGCCTCGCGGAAGGCGGCGGTGGCTGGCGGCCCTGGCCAGGCCACGCTGCACCGCTGGCGCCCGTGCGCAGACGCCCGTCTCGGCGCTAGGTGAGCGGGCGGCGGCCGCTTATATCTGAGCGTGGCAGGCCTGGTCCTGCCGTCCAGCCGAGGAGCCCGACCCGCCGTGCGCGCCGAACTGACCATCGCGATCGCCCAGACCAACCCGACCGTCGGCGACGTCGCGGGCAACCTCGAGCGGATCCGCGCCTGGCGCGGCCGGGCGGCGGCCGCCGGCGCCGATCTGGTGATATTCTCGGAGCTGGTGCTGGTCGGCTATCCGCCCGAGGACCTGGTGCTCAAGCCGGCGCTCCAGGAGGCCGCGCGCGCCGCCGCGCTCGCGCTGGCCGCCGACACCGGCGACGGCGGGCCGGCGGTGATCCTCGGCGCCCCCTGGGTCGACCAGGGCAAGCTCTACAACGCGATGCTGCTGCTCCAGGGCGGACGGCTCGCGAGCGCGCGCTACAAGTACGATCTGCCCAATTACGGCGTGTTCGACGAGAAGCGGGTGTTCGCCCAGGGGCCGGTGCCCGGGCCGATGGCTTTCCCACTTCCGGGCGGCGATCAGCTCCGGATCGGCGGCATGGTCTGCGAGGACATGTGGACCGGCGAGGTCGCCGAGGCGCTGCAGGAGTCCGGCGCCGAGATCCTGATCGTGCCCAACGGCTCGCCGTTCGAGCACGACAAGCTGGACGTCCGCCTCAACCTCGCGGTCGCCCGGGTCACCGAGACCGGCCTGCCGCTGATCTACTGCAACCAGGTCGGCGGCCAGGACGAGCTGGTGTTCGATGGCGCCTCGTTCGTGCTCGACGCCGACCGGCGCCTGGCGGCCCAGGCCCGGGGGTTCGAGGAGCAGCTGCTGATCACGCGCTGGCAGCGCGGCGAGGGCGAGGTCTGGCGCTGCATCGAGGGCGATCTCGCCGAGCCGGTGACCGGCCTCGAGGCGATCTACCGCGCCATGTGCCTGGGTCTCGCCGACTACGTCGACAAGAACCGTTTTCCCGGTGTCGTGCTGGGCCTGTCGGGCGGCATCGATTTCGGCGCTCTCGGCCGCGGTCGCGGTCGATGCCTTGGGGCCTGCCCGCGTGCATGCGGTGATGATGCCGTCCCGCTACACCTCGAGCGACAGCCTCGAGGACGCGCAAGGCGTAGCGCAGGCGCTCGGCATCCGTATCGACAGCGTGCCGATCGAGCCCGCGGTCGAGGGCTTTTCGACGATGCTCGAGCCGCTGTTCGCCGGCCGCGCGCCAGACATCACGGAAGAGAACCTGCAGGCGCGCATCCGCGGCGTGTTGCTGATGGCGATCTCGAACAAGCTGGGCTCGATGGTGCTCACCACCGGCAACAAATCGGAAATGTCGGTCGGCTACGCGACCCTCTACGGCGACATGTGCGGCGGGTATTCCGTCCTCAAGGACGTCTACAAGACGACCGTGTTCGCGCTCTCCAACTGGCGCAACCAGCACCTGCCGACGGGCGTGAGGGGGCCCGCGGGCCGGGTGATCCCCGAGCGGATCATCACCAAGCCGCCGTCCGCCGAGCTGCGCGCGGACCAGACCGACCAGGACAGCCTGCCGCCCTATGACGTGCTCGACCGGATCCTGGACGGTTTGGTCGAGCAGGACCTGTCCGCGCGCGAGCTGGTCGCCAAGGGCTACGACCCGGCGGTGGTGCGCCAGGTCTCGAACCTGCTCGACATCGCCGAGTACAAGCGCCGCCAGGCGCCGCCCGGGGTCAAGATCACCCGCAAGGCGTTCGGCCGCGACCGCCGCTACCCGATCACCAACCGCTTCCGCCTGACCGCGCTGCGCGACCTCGACCCGGCCTGCGCGCCGCGCCGAGGCTGTGCCGTTCATCGCCAACAAGAGCATGATAGCCAAGAGAGCTGGCTTGCTTCGGGAGCCGACCATGAAGACCATTGCCGCCAAGGACGCCAAGAACGGCTTCGGCCGCATGCTGGACGCCGTCCAGCGCGAGCCGGTCACGATCGAGAAGCACGGCCGCGCGGTCGCCGTGGTCCTTTCGCTCGAGGAGTATCAGCGGCTGGAAGCGCTGGATGACGCCTGGTGGGCGGCGCGCGCCCAGGCGGTGGTCGACAAGGGCGAGTGGCTCGGGCCGAGGAGAGCGAGAGGCTGACCAGGCAGCTGCTCGATGCTGAAGATTGAGTATTCGAGGCAGGCCGAGAAGATCCTCCGTCGACTTCCGCCGAAGCACGGTCGCCAGGTGGCGGCCAAGATCACCGAACTGAGCCGGACCCGTACCCTGCCGATTCGGCTACCTTGTGGGGGCGCACCCTTCGGCGCGCCGATGTCGGGGAATATCGGATCATCTACGATGCCAGGGCGAGATCCTGCAAATCGTGCTGGTGGGCAAGCGCAATGACTCCGAGGTCTACCGCAGGCTGAAGCGTCAGTTGCGTAACTCGACGTTCTGACGTTCGAACGGTGCCTGTCCAGGCGTGGACCTGCGCGCGGGCATCTGCTACCGGTCGGCCGGACGAAGCAGACGGCGCGGCGGCAGCGAGCCATGACCGAGCGGATCTATCTCTACGACACGACGCTGCGCGACGGCGGCCAGACCCAGGGCGTCGACTTCGCGGTCGCCGACAAGGTCGCGATCGCCCTGATGCTCGATGAGCTCGGCATCGACTACGTCGAGGGCGGCTGGCCGGGCGCCAATCCGACCGACGACGGCTTTTTCCAGAATCCGCCGAAGCTCGAGCACGCCAGGCTCGCGGCCTTCGGCATGACCCGGCGGGCGGGGCGGAGTGCCGCCAACGATCCGGGCCTGGCGGCGCTGTTCCAGGCGGGGACCGAGGTGATCACGCTGGTCGGCAAGAGCGCGCCCCGCCAGGTCGAGCTGCTCGGCGCCGCGCTCGATGAGAACCTGCGCATGATCGAGGACAGCGTGGCCGAGGCGGGCCGGCACGCCCTGGAAGTGATGTTCGATGCCGAGCATTTCTTCGACGGCTACGCCGCCGATCCGGGCTATGCCGTAGGCCTGCCTGGAGGCGGCGGCCGCGGGCGGCGCCCGCTGGCTGGTGCTGTGCGATACCAACGGCGGCCGGCTGCCGCACGAGATCGCGCGCACGGTCGAGCGGGTCACCGGGAAGATCCCGCCGGAGCGGCTCGGCATCCATACCCACAACGACGCCGAGACCGCGGTCGCGGGCAGCCTGGCCGCCATCCAGGCCGGCTGCCGTCAGGTCCAGGGCACGCTCAATGGCCTCGGCGAGCGCTGCGGCAACGCCAATCTGGTCGCCCTGATCCCGACGCTGATGCTGAAGCTCGGCTATACGACCGGGGTCGGCGAAACCGGGCTCAGCCAGCTGACCGAGTTTTCGCGCGCGCTCGACGAGCGCCTGAACCGGACGCCCGATCGTCACGCCGCCTACGTCGGCGCCAGCGCCTTCACCCACAAGGCGGGCCTGCACGCCTCGGCGGTGATCAAGGACCCGAGCAGCTACGAGCACATCCCGCCCGAGGTGGTCGGCAACCAGCGCCACATCGTGGTCTCGGACCAGGCCGGTCGCGCGAGCCTGGTCAAGCGGCTCGAGGAGATCGACCTCGAGGCGCCGCCCTCCGAGGCCGAGATCCGCGCACTGCTGCGTGAGGTCAAGGAGCGCGAGGCCAACGGCTACGCCTACGAGGGCGCCGACGCGAGCTTCGAGCTGCTGGCCCGGCGCACGCTCGGCCAGGTGCCCGACTACTTCCGCCTGCAGAGCTTCCGGATCATCGACGAGCGCCGGTTCAATGCCCGCAACGAGCTGGTCACGCTCTCCGAGGCGACCATCAAGGTCGAGGTCGGCGGCACCACGCGGATGATCGTGGCCGAAGGCAACGGCCCGGTGCACGCCCTCGACACGGCGCTGCGCCAGGCTCTGTCGGCGACCTATCCGGGGCTCGAGCACATGCATCTCGCCGACTACAAGGTGCGCATCCTGACGCCCGAAGCCGGCGCCGCGGCGGTCACCCGGGTGATGATCGAGAGCGCCGACGACCTCGGCCGGCGCTGGTCGACGGTCGGCGTCTCGACCAACGTGATCGACGCCTCCTACAACGCGCTCCACGACGGCATCACCTACAAGCTGTTCGTGGACCGCGCCGAAGCCGCGCACTGAATGGCCGCGGCGACCGCCGCCGGTCCCGCCGTCATCCTGGTCCGGCCGCAGCTCGGCGAGAACGTCGGCACCGCGGCGCGCGCGATGCTCAACTTCGGGCTGACCGATCTGCGCCTGGTCCGGCCGCAATGCGGCTGGCCGAACGTCAAGGCGGTCAACGCGGCCTCGGGCGCCAACGTGGTCCTGAACCGGCTGCGGCTGTTCGAGACGGTCGAGGCGGCGGCGGCCGATCTCCATCGCCTGTACGCCACGACCGCGCGGGCGCGCGACCTGGCCAAGCCCGAGGTCAGCGCGGCCCGGGCCGCGAGCGAAGCCCGCGCCGCGTGCGCCGCCGGGCAGGGCGTCGGCATCCTGTTCGGCCCGGAGCGGACCGGGCTCACCAACGACGAGCTGATCCTGGCGGATGCGGTGCTGCGGGTGCCGGTCAATCCCGACTTCTTCTCCCTCAACCTCGCCCAGGCGGTGCTGCTGGTCGCCTACGAGTGGTGGCAGTCGGCCGATTCGGCGCCTGCACCTGCGCCTTCGCCGGCGCGCCCGCGACCCAGCCCGCGACCAAGAGCGAGCTCGCGGGGCTGCTCGATCATCTGGTGGCCGAGCTCGATGCCGCCGACTTCTTCCGCACCGCCGACCGGCGGCAGAGCATGGTGCGCGCGCTGCAGGCGATCTTCGCCCGCGCCGATCTCGGCACGCCCGACGTCCACCTGCTGCGCGGCGTGATCAAGCAGCTGGCGCACGGCCGCCGGGGGCGGCGCTTGACCGAATGACCCCATGGGGTCATATGCATCCACGGAGGTGGCTGGCCATGGCCGATGTCAAGATCCGCAAGCTCGATGACTGGGTGGTCGAATCCTTCCGGGCCCAGGCCAAGAAGTCCGGGCACAGCCTCGAGGCGGAGCTGCGTCAGCTTCCTGACCGAGGGCGCGCGTCAGCGGCGGGACAGCTATCTTGAAAAGTTGAACGCCTTCAATGAGCACCTGCGCGCCAAATACGGCGAGATGCCGGATTCGACGCCGCTGATCCGGCAAATTCGCGATCGGGATCTCGGATGATCGTCGTCGATGCCAGCGTCGTCGTGAAATGGTTCGCGCCGGAGCCTGGCAACGCCGCAGCCAAAGCGCTCGTTGGCCGCGAGCTGGTCGCGCCGGCTCTTGTGCGCGTCGAGGTTGCCTCTGCCTTGGTCAAGAAGGGGATGCTGCGGCGAACTGTCGGCGGCCGACCTCAAAGGAGCCCTGGACCTGTGGTTCGGTGGCCTGGCCGAAGGCCAGATCGCCCTGATTCCCGACGACAACGATCTGCCTGAGGCCTGTGCGATCGCTCTTGAGCTCCGGCATCCGGTCCCCGATTGCCTTTATCTGGCCGCTGCGCGGCGTCTGGACTCACCGCTGATCACCGCCGACCGCAAATTCGCCCGCCGTGCAGCGACCACGCATGCGCCCGTTCAGGTGCTGGCCGAAGAGCAGCCGTAGCCAAGCCGTCGTCGGCCGGACGCTGGCGCGGGTGCCGGAGGCGGCGCCCAGGGGCGGATTAACGCATCCGAAACGGCATTTGGGCAGACTCCCCTCCGCTGTTGCGGCGGCATCGGGTCGCCAAGCCTGTTTCAGGAGCCTGGAGCTTGGACCAAGCAGCGGGGCTCGCACGTGGACTGAGGTCGAACCGGCCGGCCCACGGGCGCGACCAGGGCGGCCCGAGCAAAGCAGACCAGGCTCAGCGGGATGACCCGCGCCCGGACGGCGCGCTGCTGGGCCGGGTCATGTCGGTCGCCGGCGCGATCATCTGGGGCCTGCTCGACCCCGAGGGTGCCAGCACCGTCGAGATCGGCCATGTGGTCCGGCTCCAGGGTGCGACCGGCCGCAGCTTCGGCGTCATCACGACCCTCAAGAACGACGGCCGGCGCGCCGGCGAGGACGACCGGCGGCTGATCGAGATCCGGCTGATCGGCGAGATCCTGAGCGGCAGCTCGAACCGCTGGCGCTTCCAGCGCGGGGTGTCGAGCTATCCGCCCCTCGACAGCCCGATCCACGCCAGCACGCGCGAGGAGCTGTGCGCGATCTACGCCCGGCCGGAGGTCGCGACCGTGCGCCTCGGCACCTTGCGCAACGCCGGCGACCTGCCGGCTTTCGCGATGACCGACAACCTGCTCGGCAAGCATTTTGCCGTGCTCGGCACCACCGGTGCCGGCAAGTCCTGCGCCGTGACCGTGATCTTGAGGGCGATCCTCGACGCCAACCCGTACGGCCACGTCATCATGCTCGACCCGCACAACGAGTATGCGCCCGCCTTCGAGGGCCGCTGCGAGCTGCTCAACCCGAGCAATCTCAAGCTGCCGTACTGGCTCCTGAACTTCGAGGAGATCGCAGCGATCCTGGTCAACCAGGAATCGCCCGAGGGCGCCTATGCCGAAGGCGCGATCCTGAGGCGCGCGCTCCTGCGCGCCCGACGGGGCTTCTCGGGCGAGGGCGAGAGCCAGGACCACGTCACGGTCGACACCCCGGTGCCCTACCGGCTGTCCGAGCTGATCCAGGTCCTCAAGGACGACATGGGCGCCTTCAACAAGGCCGACAGCGCCGTCTACTATCAGCATCTGGTCAATCGGGTCGAGAGCGTGAGCAGCGACAAGCGCTACGATTTCATGTTCTCGAGCTTCAGCGTCCGCGACAACATGCGCCAGATCCTGTCGCGGATCCTGCGCATTCCGGTCGAGGGCAAGCCGATCACGATCATCGACATCTCGGGCGTGCCGTCTGAGATCGTCGACGTCGTGGTCTCGGTGCTCTGCCGGCTGATCTTCGAGTTCGCGCTCTGGAGCGATCGCGAGCGGGCGCCGCCTTTGCTGCTGGTGTGCGAGGAGGCGCACCGCTACGTGCCGCGCGACGACCAGGCCGGTTTCGCGCCGACCCGGCGCGCGATCTCGCGGATCGCCAAGGAAGGCCGCAAATACGGCCTCTCGCTCTGCCTGGTGACCCAGCGCCCGGCCGATCTCTCGGTCAGCAGCCTGTCTCAGTGCAACACGATCTTCGCGCTCCGGCTCGGCAACGAGCACGACCTCGAGTTCGTCCGCCACGCCGTGCCCGACAGCTCGCGCTGGCTCGCCGACGCGCTGCCGGCGCTCAACACCCAGGAGGCGCTGGTGCTCGGCGACGGCGTGCCGGTGCCGCTGCACATCCGCTTCCTGGACCTGGCCCCCGAGGAACGTCCGGCCAGCACCACGCCGCCGTTCGCGGCTGCCTGGCAGAGCGAGCAGCACGACGAGGGGCTGATCGAGGAGACGATCGGCCGCTGGCGCCACCAGGTGCGGGCGCAGGTCGCCTGAGACCCCGAAAGGTCCCCGCGTCGCAGGGCCCAGCCCGACCCGGCTGGCACCGAGCCGCCGCAAAGCCTTTGACATCCTGCGGTCGATCGCTATAACCGGCGCGGCTCGAGGGGCGCGCCTTGGCGCTCCGGCGAGTGTTGTCCGAATGCCAGAACCCCTGCCGGAATGCCAGCAAGCCCGTCATGACCAAACGCGTCCAAGCCAAGAACAAGATCTGCCGCCGCCTCGGGGTCAATCTCTGGGGCCGCGCCCGCAACCCGATCGTCAAGCGCGACTATCCGCCCGGCGAGCACGGCGCCAAGCGGCGCAAGATCTCGGGCTACGGCCAGCAGCTGATGGCCAAGCAGAAGCTCAAGGGCTACTACGGCAACATCACCGAGCGGCAGTTCCGGCGGGTCTACCAGGAGGCCTCGCGCCGGCGCGGCGACACCGCCGAGGCCATGGTCGGGCTGCTCGAGCGGCGCCTCGACATCGTGGTCTACCGTCTGAACTTCGTGCCGACCGTGTTCGCGGCGCGCCAGTTCGTCAATCACGGCCATGTCGCGGTCAATGGCCGCCGGGTGACCATCCCGAGCTACCTGGTGCGCGAAGGCGACGTGGTCGAGGTGCGCGAGAAGTCCAAGACGCTCGCGATCGTGCTCGGCACGCTCCAGCAGCCGGAGCGCGACGTGCCGGACTACCTCTCGCTCGACCTCAAGGCCGTCAAGGGCACGCTGGTGCGGGTGCCGAAGCTCGCCGACGTGCCCTATCCGGTGCAGATGGCGCCGAACCTGGTGATCGAATACTACTCGCGCTGAGGTCGCGCGGCCGCGCCGCGCTCCTTCGCGAGCGACCCCGGGCCCCGTCGAGCACCTCGACGCGGATCGTCGCACCCGACCGCCGAACTCATTGCGGGCCGCCACCAGCAGAGCCATATCGGGGTCGTCGCGCGGGCGGACGAGCGGTTCATCCATCGTTCAACTGACTCTGTGCTCTGATACGGTCGGCGCTGGCGTCGTGAGCCGAGCGGCAACAGCCCGGCAAGAAAATGCCGTCCGGCTGCCGAACCCGGTCGCCTTGCCCGCGCCCTCGAGACTAGGATGCCGGCGCTGGTCGGCCGGGGCGCACCGAGGGCGTCGCGGGTGCCCGGGCTTTTTGGGGAGCGATCCGAACGTGGCCAGCCGTCTCGTCCGAGCGACCACCCTGCTGATCGGCGGGCTGATTGCGTTCACGCTCGCCGCCCTGCCGCTCCGGGCCGAGCAGGACGAGCCGCTCAGCCTGCGCTATGGCGTCTACTGGGCGGGCATCGAGATCGCCACCTTGGCGCTCCACCACGAGGTCGGGCCGGGCGGCTATCGCTCGGAGCTGGTCATCCAGACCGTGGGCCTGGTCGAGAAGCTCGCGCGCTACCGCGGGATCTCGCTCGCGGTCGGTCAGCTCGGGGCGGACGACACTCTCACCCCGCTCACCTTCAGGTCCGAATACAGCTCGCACAAGAAGGATCGGCGATCGATCGTGCGCTTCGACCCCGAGAGCGGTGATGTCGTCGATCTCGACATCACCAAGCGGGGCAAGCCGGACAGCAGCAAGGTCCCAGAGGCGCTACGCAGGAACGTGGTCGACCCGCTGACCGCGTTCTTCCAGGTGCGTGATTACGTCGCTGCAGGGGCCACCGACCAGCCGTTCACCGCGGCGGTGTTCGATGGCCGTCGGCGCTACGACCTCGAGGCGGCGGTGATCGGGCACGATCGCGTCTCGGTGGTCGGGCGCAAGCAGGCCGTGGTCCGGGTCGGGCTCAAGCTCCAGTTCCTGGCCGGCGCCAATCAGAACGACCTCGAGGAGGCCGACATCGACGATGACAATCTCGAGCTCGAACTCCTCCTGAGCGACGATCAGCGCCTGCTGCCGCTGCAGATGCGCATGCTCGACACCACGTTCGGCGCCAGCATCGAGCTGCTCCAGGACTGCTCCGGCGACGCCGGCTGCCAGCTGGCGGCGCGCTGACCCTGGGCCCGCCCGGACCGCGCTGCGGTCAGGCCGCGACCTCGGTCTCGACGCCCTTCTCTTTCAGGAACGTGGCCAGCTCGCCGCTCTGATACATCTCGCGGATGATGTCGCAGCCGCCGACGAACTCGCCCTTGACGTAGAGCTGGGGGATCGTCGGCCAGTTGCTGAACTCCTTGATGCCCTGGCGGATCTCGTCATCGGCGAGGACGTCGTAGGCCTTGAACTTGACGCCTGCGAGCGACAGCAACTGGACCACCTGGGCCGAGAAGCCGCACTGGGGGAAGACCGGGGTGCCCTTCATGTAGAGCACGACGGGGTTGGTCTCGATGTCGTTCTGGATGCGGGCAAGCACGTCGGTCATCGTCGGCTCCTTGGAGACGCGTTACGCTCAATCCGGCGCGGCGGTGGTCAGGGCCAGGGCGTGCAGCTCGCCGCCCATGCGCCCGCCGAGCGCCCGGTAGACCATCTGGTGCTGCTGGACCCGGCTCTTGCCGCGAAAGGCGGGTGCGATCACGTGCGCCCGGTAGTGATTGCCGTCGCCCGCCAGATCCTCGACGGTCACCTCCGCCTGCGGCAGACCCTCGCGAATCAAGGCGCTGATCTCGTCGGCGGTCATCGCCATCGCGTGCCGTCCATCCCTCACACCGGCCCGGTCTCTCGCGGTGCTGCGCCCATCAGCGCCGGCAGCCAGGCCTCGTGCACCCGGGCGAGCTCGTGCAAGCATATGGCATCCCCGCCGGCCAGCGTCAACGCGCCGCCGCCGGTGGTCCCGACCCGGCGCGCCAGCACGCCCTGGCGCCCGGCGGCCGCGAGCAGCGCCTCGAGGCGCTCGTTTGCGACCGCGAGCAGGTAGCGGCCCTGGTCCTCGCCGAACAGCCAGCCGTGGTCCGTGTCCGGCGGCACTTCCAGATCGGCGCCGATCCCGGACGCCAGCACCATCTCGGCGAGCGCCACCGCGAGGCCGCCGTCGGCCAAGTCGTGACAGGCCAGGACCTCGCCCGCCTCGATCCAGGCACGCACCAGCTCGCCGTTGCGGCGCTCGGTCGCGAGGTCGACCGGCGGCGGTGCGCCCTCCTCACGGCCGCAGACCTCGCGCAGATAGAGCGAGCTTCCGAGCCAGCCGAAGGTCTCGCCGATCAGGACGAGCACGAGCCCCGCGCGCGGCCAGGCGGGCGTCGCGATCCGGTCGAGATCCTCGATCAGGCCGAGGCCGCCGATCACAGGCGTCGGCAGGATCGCCTGGCCGTCGGTCTCGTTGTAGAACGAGACGTTGCCGGACACGATCGGGAAGTCGAGCGCCCGGCAGGCGTCCGCCATGCCTTCGAGGCAGCCTGTGAACTGGCCCATGACGACCGGGTTCTCGGGGCTGCCGAAGTTCAGGCAGTCGGTGAGCGCGAGCGGCCGGGCGCCGACCGCGGAGAGGTTGCGCCAGGCTTCGGCGACCGCCTGGCGGCCGCCGCTCGCGGGATCGGCCCGGCAGTAGCGGGGCGTGCAGTCGGTGGTCAGGGCCAGGCCGCGGTTGCTGCCGTGGATCCGGATCACCGCGGCATCGCCGCCCGGCCGCTGCACGGTGTCGCCCATGACCATGTGGTCGTACTGCTCGAAGATCCAGCGCTTGGAGGCGAGGTCGGGGCTCGCCAGCAGGCGCAGCAGCGCATCCCGATGTTCGAGCGGCGGGTTGACGTCGCGCGCGATCACCGGCGGCGGCACGGGGCTTCGGACGTGGGGGCGCTGGTAGACCGGAGAGCCGCCGCTGACCGGGGCAATCGGCACGCTTGCTACCTCCTCGCCGGCGAAGCGGATCACCATGGCGCCGCTGTCGGTCACCCGGCCGACCGGGACGCAGTCGAGGTCCCACTTCGCGAACACCGCGGCGGCTTCGGCCTCGGCGCCCTGGCGCAGCACCAGCAGCATCCGCTCCTGGCTCTCCGAGAGCAGGATCTCATAAGCGCTCATGCCGGTCTCGCGGGTCGGCACCCGGTCGAGGTCCATCTCGATGCCGGTGTTGCCGCGCGCCGCCATCTCGAACGACGACGAGGTCAGACCGGCGGCACCCATGTCCTGGATCGCGACGATCGCGTCGGTCTGCATCAGCTCGAGGCAGGCTTCCAGCAGTAGCTTCTCGGTGAACGGGTCGCCGACCTGCACGGTCGGGCCGTCTCGCCTCGCTCGCATCGCTGAACTCGGCGGACGCCATCGTGGCGCCATGGATGCCATCGCGCCCGGTCTTGGCGCCGACGTAGACCACCGGATTGCCGGCGCCAGCGGCGCGGGCGTAGAAGATCTGATCTGTGCGTGCGATGCCGACGCACATCGCGTTGACCAGGATGTTGCCGTTGTAGGCGGGGTGGAAGGTGGTCTCGCCGCCGACCGTCGGCACGCCGATGCAGTTGCCGTAGCCCGCGATCCCGGCGACCACGCCATCCAGCAGATGTCGGGTCTTCGGGTGATCCGGCGCGCCGAAGCGCAGCGAATCGAGGATCGCGACCGGCCTCGCCCCCATGGTGAAGACATCCCGGAGGATACCGCCGACCCCGGTCGCAGCCCCCTGATAGGGCTCGATGAAGCTCGGGTGGTTGTGGCTCTCGATCTTGAAGACCGCGGCCATGCCGTCGCCGAGGTCGACCACGCCGGCGTTCTCGCCCGGGCCGCAGATGACTTGAGGGCCCTCGGTCGGCAGCTGCTGCAGCCAGTGCTTCGACGACTTGTAGGAGCAGTGCTCGCTCCACATGACCGAGAAGATGCCGAGCTCGACCAGGTTCGGCGCCCGCCCCAGGATCTCGACGATCCGCGCGTATTCACCCGCCGAAAGCCCATGTTCGGCGACGACGCTCGGGTCCAGCTCGGTCGTCATGATCGGATCGTCGCTCCCTCAGCCGCTCGTCAAGGAGCGGATCAGACCCACGAGGAACGATACGCAGAGCACGCTCACGCCGGCCGTGACCAGAAGATAGTCGCGCCGATTTCCACCTCTGAAAATAGACGTCCAAGGCGTCGGCCGAAGTGCTGGCTGCCTCCCGAGCATCGGGATCGGCAAGGCGGGTGCGGCGAAACAGGTCGCGAATGTCGCGCAGTGGCTGGTGGCGCAGATATGGCACCACCATCATCAGACTCCCGGCAAATCCAAGAAAATCGGACAGGACCTGCCAGGTCATCCGGCGCTCTGCAATTCCGCCGTCTCGTCGAGTTCCGGCGCGACGGTCGGCTGCTCGAATTGGGCAGACAGCACCAGCCTGCACGCCCGCGCGATGCGCTTCAACAGTTCATAGGTCGGCCCCTGGTGACCGTTGCCACGCTCGATCGTGCTGATTCGGGCCTGCGAGACGCCGAGCCGGCGGGCGAGCTCCTGCTGGCTGATGCCCCGCCCGCGATCGGCGGCCTCGCGCATACGGCGGACGAGACGACCGCCTTCAAGCACATCCTGAGCGCGCCGCAGCTTCTCCATGAAACCCGCTGACGGCGTAAGATCGCCGATTGTGACGGCTTCGGTCGACGCCGGGGGCACCTCTCTCTTGCTCGCCGCCATGCTGAGCTCCTAACGTCCGTGCAGGTTGCGCAACCGCTGTTCGACAAGGCGCCACTCGCGGCCATGGTGGCCGACGACATTGCCGAACAGCAGTGCGACCACCGCGGCGTGGCCGGACTCCAGCTTGTCGTCCAGCAGGTAGAACACGCCGTAGGGATCCCTCGTGAACAAGTAGACCTGAGTGCCACCGACTACGTCATATCGGTCCAAAGCGGCGGTCCAGTGGGGCTCTGGTGCCAATGCCACATCGACCAGCTTGGCCAGGAGACGAGCCGCCTTGGTCGGGCTCCTTCGCTGAATCTGCTGAAATTCTTCGAGGACGATTCGACCGCTCCCTTCACGGTAGAACCGGACATCGGCTTCGAACACCCTCACAAGCCAAATCTATAATGAATTCGTTGTTGAGATCAAGCTCCGCAATGTCATCCGAGTGCCTCGACCAGGGCGCGGAGCAGGGTCAGGCCGTCGGTGCCGCCGGTTTTGCGGGTCGGCCGCGCGTTCGGGGTGGGGCATCATGCCGAGCACGTTGCGGCCCGCGCCGAGCACGCCCGCGACGTTGCCGATCGAGCCGTTCGGGTTGTCGAGGTAGCGGAATGCGATCCGGTCCTCGTCCGCGAGCCGCGCGAGGTCGTCCGCGGTGCAGACGTAGCAGCCGTCGTGATGGGCAATCGGGATCGAAAGGGTCTGGCCGGCGGTGTAGCCGGCGGTGAACACCGATGCGTCGGTCGCGACCGCGAGCGCCACTGGTTTGCAGATGAACTTCAGGCCCGCGTTGCTCAGCACCGCGCCCGGCAGCAGACCCGCCTCGGTCAGGATCTGGAAGCCGTTGCAGATCCCGAGCACCGCGACCCCTGCGGCCGCGCGCCGGGTCACCTCGGGCATGATCGGCGATCGCGCCGCAATCGCGCCGCAGCGCAGGTAGTCGCCATAGCTGAAGCCGCCCGGCAGCACGATCAGGTCGAGTTTCGAAAACTCGGTCTGGGCGTGCCAGAGCGGCACGACGCTCGCGCCCGCGGCGGCCAGGGCGACCGCGATGTCGCGATCGCAGTTGGAGCCCGGGAAAGTGATCACGCCCGCCTGCAAGCGAAGCCCCCGATGGGTCGGAAGGTTCAGTCCTCGAAGGTCACCGAATAGGTCTCGATCACCGGATTGGCCAGCAGCTGATCGCACATCGCCCTGACCTCGGCGGCGGCCTTGGCCGGGTCGCGCTGGTCGAGCTCGAGCTCGATCAGCTTGCCCTGGCGGACCGGGCCCAGGCCCGCGAACCCGAGCTGGGCGAGCGCGCGCCCGATCGCAGCGCCCTGCGGATCGAGCACCCCCTCCTTGAGCCTGACGTGGACCTGCGCCTTCACGGCCGCCTCCGAAGGGGTGGCCTGGCCGGCATCATTGGACCGTCTCGGGGCCCTTGAGGTCGCGGGGGCCCGCCTCGGGCAGGATGCCGAGGCGGCGGGCGACCTCCTGATAGCCCTCCTCGACCCGGCCGAGGTCGCGCCGGAAGCGGTCCTTGTCGTACTTCTCGTTGGTCTCGGCATCCCACAGGCGGCAGCCGTCCGGGCTGATCTCGTCGGCCAGCACGATCCGCATCTCGTCCTCTTCCCAGAGCCGGCCGAACTCGAGCTTGAAGTCGATCAGGCGCAGGCTGACGCCGGCGAACAGGCCGGTCAGGAAGTCGTTGATGCGCAAGGACAGGTTGAGGATCTCGTCGATGTCCTGATAGCTCGCCCAGCCGAACGCCGTGATGTGCTCCTCGCTGACCATCGGGTCGCCGAGCTCGTCCGACTTGTAGTAGTATTCGACGATCGAGCGCGGCAGCGGCGAGCCTTCCTCCATGTGGAAGCGCTGGGCGAGCGAGCCGGCGACCACGTTGCGCACGACCACCTCGAGCGGGATGATCTCGACCTCCTTGATCAGCTGCTCGCGCATGTTGAGCCGGCGCATGAAATGGGTCGGGATGCCGATCGCCGCCAGCTTCAGCATCAGGTGCTCGGAGATCCGGTTGTTGAGCACGCCCTTGCCGGTGATCACCCCCTGCTTTTGATTGTTGAAGGCGGTCGCGTCGTCCTTGAAGTACTGGATGAGCGTACCCGGCTCCGGCCCTTCGAACAGGACCTTGGCCTTGCCTTCGTAGACTTTCCGGCGACGGCTCATACGACGGTCCATGCGGCGGGGCCTCGAATGACGGCGGGCAACCAGTCGGCGCGCCGTCTATAGCGCAGGCGCGTGACGAACACAACTGAAGCGCCGGCGACCCCTACGCGTATCCAGATACTTCAAAGGCGATTGAGACGTCCCTCTCGAGGCGGCGCCCCAGCCCCCGGCCGGGGCGCCCCTGGTCGGCCCTGAAGCAAGCCTTACCAAAGCGTTAATGAGTGCGTGGGCAAGCGTAGCGGGCGCCGCGAGACGCGCGTGACGCGACCGCGGCCCGGAAGTACTGTGCCGTATCGTCAATTGACCCGAGCCCCAGCCCACCGTCACCATGACGGCGCCGGCATCCGAGGCGAGGATTGACGACATGGTAGCTCTGTGTGGCGACGGCCCGGCGCGCGGCGGCTGGAAGCAACGCCGGTTCGGCCTTGCGTCCGCCGGCGTCACTGCCTAACACCCACGGCCATGTCGCCCGCATCGTCCAGGCCCGCGGCAGTCGCCGTGCTCGACGTCGGCAGGACCAACGTCAAGTTGCTGGCGATCGGGCCGGATGCTGCGATCCGGTCGTCGCGCCAGGCGCCCAATGCCCTGCGCACCGGCGAGCCTTACCCACACTGCGACACCGAGCATCTCTGGCGCTGGCTGATGGCGGCGCTCGCGGATCTCGGCGAGCGCTTCCTGATCGAGGCGATCGTGCCGACCTGCTATGGCGCGAGCGCCGCGTTGGTGGGCGATGCCGAGCTGGTGCTGCCGATCCTGGACTCCGAGGCGGAGCCACCGGCCGCGAGCGCTGCGGCCTATGCCGAGATCGCGCCCTGGTTCGAGGAGTGCTATTGCCCGATCGCTCCGTTCGGGCGCACGCTCGGCCGCCAGCTGTTCTGGCAGAGCCGGTGGTTCGCCGAGGCGTTCGCGGCGGCGCGCTGGATTCTGCCGCTGCCGCAGTATTGGGCCTGGGGCCTGTGTGGCGTGCCCGCCTGCGAGGTGACCTCGCTCGGCGCCGAGACCCAGCTCTGGAACCCGCGCGAGCGGGACTTCTCGAGCCTGGTCGAGCGCCAGGGCTGGCGGGACAAGCTGCCGCCGCTGCGCAACGCCTGGGACGTGCTCGGGCCCCTGCAGTTCGAGGTCGCGGACAAGACCGGCCTGCCCGTCGAGACGCCTGTGCTGTGCGGGATCCAGGACGAGGGCGCCAATCTCGCCCGCTACCTCGCGGCCGGCCTCGAGGACTTCGCCCTGATCGCAGCCGGTGCGAGGCCGATCGTCTGGACCCCGGGTCTGCCGCTCGACCGGCTGGACCCGCTCCGTGACACGGGCGCGCGGACCGATCTGCTGGGCCGGCCGGTCGCCTGCGCCAGGTTCATCGGCGGGCAGGAACACGCCGCGATCGCCGGACCCCAGGGCCTGGCGGCGCGCCCGACCGCGGCTGCGGTCGAGGCGCTGGTCGCGGCGCGGGTCATGGCGCTGCCGTCGTTCGCGCGGAGCGGCGGACCCTACCCCGGCACCGGCGGCAAAGGTCGGATCAGCGGCCCGCGGCCGCGCTCGCCCGAGGCCCGGGCGGCGCTCGCCAGCCTCTACGTGGCCCTGATGGCGAGCGTCGGGCTCGACCTCCTGGAGGCCCGTGGGCTCATCATCGTCGACGGCAGCTTCGCCGCCGACCCGCTGTTTCCAGCCCTGCTCGCGGCGCTCCGGCCCGGCCAGCCGGTCGCGGTCGCGACCGAGCCGAACGGCCGGGCGCAGGGCGCCGCGTTGCTGGTCGGCTGGACGGCGCGCAGGACGCCGGCCAGGCTCGGCCTGCGACCGGTCGCGCCTGCCGTGATCAGGGGGCTCGAGCGCTACGCCCTGGACTGGCGGGCGGCGGTCGATGCGATCGAACGCGACCCGGCGCGCGCGCTCAGGGCGTCGGCGCGTCGGCGCGCAGCAGGCCGCCTTGCTTGAGCTCAGTCCAGAAATCGGCCGGGATCTGAGGCGCGAAGATCGCGAGATTCTGCGCGACCTCGCCCGGCGCGCGGGTGCCGGGGATCACGGTCGCGACCGCCGGATGGCCGAGCGGGAACTGGAGCGCCGCGGTCGGCAGGCGGACGTGATGACGGGCGCAGACGGCCTCGATCCGGCGCACCCGCTCCATGATCTCGGGCGGCGCCGGCGAATACTGGAAGTAGGCGCCCGGGATCGCGCCGGTCGCGAGGATGCCGGTGTTGTAGGCGCCGCCGATGATCAGCGCGATCTGGCGGCGCTCGCAGAGCGGCAGCAAGCTGTCGAGGGGCGCCTGCTCGAGCAGGGTGTAGCGCCCGGCGAGCAGGAAACAGTCGAAGTCGCCGCGCTCGGCGAGGTCCTGACAGGCGGCCGTCTCATTGATCCCGGCGCCGATCGCCCGAACCGTGCCGTGATCGCGCAGTTCGACCATGGCCCGGTAGCCGCCGGCCATGAACTCGGCGACCCGCGCCTGGCGCGCGGCTTCCGAGCCGTGGGTCCAGATGTCGAGATCGTGCGCCAGCAGGATGTCGATCCGGTGCATGCCGAGGCGCTGCAGGCTGTCCTCGACCGAGCGCATGACGCCATCGTAGCCGTAGTCGTAGACCTCGGCGAACGGCAGCGCGTCGTGGAACTGGCCGTGTTCGAGCGTCTTCGGATCGCCCGGCCTGAGCAGGCGCCCGACCTTGGTCGAGAGCACGAAGCTGTCCCGGTCGCGACCGCGCAACGCCTCGCCGACCCGATGCTCGCTGAGGCCGTAGCCGTAGAGCGGGGCGGTGTCGAAGTAGCGGATGCCGGCGTCGTAGCAGGCCCGGACCGTGGCCCAGGCGTCGGCGTCGGACAGCGGCTGGTACATGTTGCCGAGCGGCGCCCCGCCGAAGCCCATGATCGTGACCTCGACCCCCGTCCTACCGAGCCGCCGCGTCTCGCTCGCCTGCATCGCGTACCTCCCTTGTGCCTGCACCAGGTTCTCAGAGGCTACACGACGTTGGCCAGCCCGGCGAGGGCCTGGAGGCTCAAATACGTTGCTTGATCAGCAAGTATTGCACAATGGCCCAGACGCCGACCCCTCCGACAGCAACGGCAAAGGCGAGGCAAATCCAATATGGTGGGTCGGTCATCTCAAGCGTGGTAGCGCGTTGGATGAAGGCGAGGCAGAATGGGAAACAACCGAACCCGACGACTGGCTGAATTGCACCAGCCTTTATGAGCTCGGTCGGAACCTTGCCGAGTGTCTCAAGGAGTTCACGCATCGCCTGTCTGAGACGATTTTCGCCGTCGGAGAGCGCTGGCGGCAACGACTGAAAACGGCCATGCAGCTGCTCGAGAAGTACACCAACACCTCCGAGCGAGGATATACCAGACGAATGTCTACCTACGACGACGACGAAGCCCAAGACGAACGCCGATCCGATCCGGCCTGAGCACGTATGTGTTCCTTGGCCGATGCCTGGCGACGATCGCACGCGCGCGCTGAGTGCACGGCTTGATGGCAAAGCAAGGCCATGACATGCACGACGATCGGCGACGTCGATGGCGGCGCCAGCGATCATCGGATCCTATGCCGAGGGCCGAGCGCGAGGGTCGGCGCTATCTTTGACGTTCGACAAGGACCTCGGCGAGATGCGTTTCTCTCAGCGCCGGTCGCCGACCGACGCGGGACCATCTTGTGCGCTTTGTGCCCAGCGATCCGGCAGAGCGGTTCGGTGGTCTCGACGGCTTCGCGATGCGCTACAACCAGTGAAGACTCGGCCAGTTTCCAGTCGATCGATGACGGCAGGGCCAGTCGGATCGTATCTTCGGTGTCCGCCATGCGTCCTGGACGAACCTCCTGCGGATTGCGATGAACTTGGCGGGGCCTCATTCGGCTGCCTGTCCGTCAAGCTGCGCATCACTCACTCCGTGACCGCAGCGCGCGGCGGCCGGGGTGAAGTAGACCTGCGGGGCGACGGCGATCAGGCGGCGCTCGGCGCCGGCCTGCGGCTGACGATCGCAGTCGGGGTCGGCGATCGTGCGATAGCAGTAGACCAGGCCGGGCTCCGCCAGCCAGGGCAGAGACCGTGGCGTGGCCGGCGCACAGCCGGCGAGCAGCAGGACGGCGATGCATGCGCGCGCGATGCTCATGATCGCAAGGTCGCGCGGGGAACGGCCGCGCGCAAGCCGGCGCGCGCGATTGCCGTACCCCGGTAGGGCTCGATGCGGCCCGGAACCGGCGGCGCCAGTTGATCTCCCGCGGGCCGCGCGCTACCAAGCTCAGAGGCCCGCTCGCCAGATGCGGTCGAGCGCGGAGCCAACCATGGGGAGGCAAGCAAGATGACAGCAGAGAACTCGCAGCCTGGCCGGAGCGAGCGCTCTGGTCCTGGCGCTGGCGGGCGGCGTCGCCCTCTGCTCGGCTGCGGCGCAGGCGCAGATGAAGCACGAGGGCGTCGAGGCGACCGTGATGACCTTCACCGGGCCCCAGATCGCCGAGCCGCTGCAGCGGCGCGCGCCCGACTTCAAAAAGCTGACCGGCGCCACCATCAACGTCGTGACCGTGCCGTTCTCCGACCTCTACAGCAAGCTGCTGACCGACTTCGCCACCGGCACCAACAGCATCGACGGCATGGTCTTTGCCCCGCAGTGGATGGTCGACTACATCGATCCCGGCTATCTCGAGGACCTGACCGATCGGATCAAGGCCGACAGCGCCCTGCAATGGGACGACGTGGCGCCCTTCTTCCGCAACTTCAGCGCCACCTACAACGGCAAGATCTACACGATCCCGTTGGATGGCGACTTCCAGATGGTCTACTACCGGAGCGACCTGCTCAAGCAGGCGGGTCTCAACCCGCCCAAGACCTGGGACGACTATCTCAACATCGCCAAGACCTTTCATGGCCAGGACCTGAACGGTGACGGCAAGCCCGACTACGGCTCCTGCATCGCCAAGAAGCGCAACGCCCAGTCCTATTGGATGATCATCTCGGTGGCCGCCGGCTACCTGCAGTCGCAGGGCACCGGCCAGGGCGCGTTCTTCAACACCGAGGACATGAGCCCGCTGTTCAACAACGAGGCGTTCGGCAAGGCGCTCGACATCTATGCCGAGACCACCAAATACGGGCCGCCCGACGAGATCAACCTGGACGTCGGCGATACCCGCGGCCTGTTCACGACCGGCCGTTGCGCGCTTTCGGTCGACTGGGGCGACATCGGCACGCTCGCGATCGATCCGGCGACCTCCAAGGTCCAGGACAAGGTCGGCGCGGTCATCCTGCCGGGCTCGAGCCAGGTGCTCGATCGCGCGTCCGGCAAGCTCGTCGACTGCAACGCCGAGCGCTGCCCCTATGCCGTCGACGGCATCAACCACGCGCCGTTCGCGGCCTTCGGCGGCTGGTCGGGCGCGGTCAACGCCAACAGCTCGGACGAGGTCAAGGCCGCGGTCTATGACTTCTTCTCCTACATGAGCCAGCCCGAGCAGGCCAACGAGGACGTCACGATCGGGATCACCGGCTTCAATCCGTATCGGGTCTCACAGTTCGAGAACCTCGACCTCTGGCTCAAGGCCGGCATGAGCGAGGCGGCCGCCAAGAACTATCTCGGCGCGATCGCCGACAGCCTGAACAGCCCCAACATGGTGCTCGATCTGCGCGTGCCGCAGAACCAGCGCTACGAGCAGATCGTGCTCGACACGGCGATCAGCCGCATGCTCGCGGGCGAGATCACTCGCGACCAGGCGATGGCCGACATCGAGACCGGCTGGAACGAGATCACCGACGAGCTGGGCAAGGACGAGCAGCTCGCGGCCTACAAGGCGACGCTTGGCATCCCGGTCAACTGAGCGGCCGGGCGTTCACCGATGCCGGCGCGGGGCCGGGCCTGGTCTGACCGGACTCCGCGCCGGGGGCTCTCCTGTTGGAGGGCTTGACCCGACGCCTCGACCAGCACGCGCCGGCGGTGTTCGTGATGCCGGCGGTGCTGGTCGTGCTCGCGATGTCGATCTTCCCGCTGATCGTCTCGCTCTATCTGTCGCTCGCCCGCTTTCGCTTCGTCAAAGGCGGCTTCGAGTTCAAGTTCATCGGCTGGCTCAACTACAAGAAGCTGCTGCTCGGCAGCGAGCAGTTTCATTTCCTCGGTGACTTCGGCCACCTGGGAGGTGGCGCCTGGACCTCGCTCGGCCTCGCTGCCCTGGCCATGATCCTGCTGCTGCTGCGCTATGCCCGGGGTGAGGACGTCACGATCTGGGGGCTGATCCGGCGTAGCCTGGTGGCGGCGCTCGCCTGGCTCGGGCTGCTGCTGATCGTGGTCACCAACACCGGCGGCGGCCATCCGGGCAGCCTGGTCGTGACCCTCTTCTACGTCGGCATCGGGGTCGCGGTGCAGTACAGCATCGGGCTCGCACTGGCGCTGCTCTGCACGCTCAACCTGCCCGGGCGGAAGTTCTTCCGGGTGGTGTTCTTCCTGCCGATGATGATCACGCCGGTCGGCATCGCCTACACCTTCCGCATGCTGACCGACACGACCAAGGGCCCGTTCACGCCGATCTGGCAGTATTTCGGCTGGGGCGAGACCTCCTGGGTGGTCGATCCCTGGGGGGCGCGCATGGCGGTCATGATCGGCGACGCCTGGCAGTGGATCCCGTTCATGTTCATCGTGCTGCTGGTCGCGATCGAGAGCCAGCCGCAGGACCAGCGCGAGGCCGCGCTGGTCGACGGCGCCGGCCGCTTCCAGACCTTCCGCTACGTCACCTGGCCCGCGATCCTGCCGGTCTCGATCACCGTGGTGATCATTCGGGTGATCGAAGCCTTCAAGATCGTCGACCTGCCGAACGTGCTGACCAACGGCGGTCCCGGCATCGCCTCGGAATCGATGACGCTGCATTCCTATGTCGCCTGGCGCGCGCTCGATCTCGGCGGCTCGGCGGCGGTCGCCTACATGCTCTTGTTCGTGGTCGCGTTCGTCTGCCTGTCGCTGCTGGCGTTCCTGCGTCCGCCCGAAGCCCCCGCCCCGCCGTGAACCCTCCCCGCCGCAGCCTCGGGCTCGCCTGGCTGATCCGGCCGCGCGCCGCCCTCGACCCGTCGCCGCTCAGCATGGCGTTCGCCTACCTAGTGCTGGGCTTTTGGGCGTTCGTCGTGCTGTTCCCGCTCTATTGGGTGTTCATCACCTCGTTCAAGATCCCGCTCGCGGTCAACGACGGCCCGTTCTACCTGATGTGGGTCGATTTCCAGCCGTCCCTGCATGCCTGGAAGTACATCTTCGTCGATCTCGGCTCCGACACCTTCCGGCCCTATCTGCACTCCGTGATCGTGGCGCTCGCGAGCTCGGTGCTGGCGCTAGTGCTCGGCAGCATGGCGGGCTACGGACTCGCCCGCATGACCTACCGACCGCGCCTCGGCAACATCGGCCTGTTTATCCTCTCGGTAGCACTCGCGATCACCGCCGTGGTCGGCTTCGGGGCGCCCTGGGAGCTGGCGCTGGCGCTGGCGCTGGCGCTCTTCCTACTGCTCGTCCAGACCGTCGGCCGCCGCTTCAAGCGCGCGCTCGGCAACGACGACATCGCGTTCTGGATGATCTCGCAGCGCATCCTGCCGCCGGTCGCCGTGGTCATCCCGGTCTACGTGCTGTTCCAGCAGGTGGGCCTGCGCGATTCCCTCGCCGCGCTGATCATCACCTATGTCGCGGTCAACCTGCCGATCGTGGTCTGGCTGATGCGCGATTTCTTCCAGACCGTGCCGCTCGAGCTCGAGGAGTTGGCGATGATCGACGGCGCCTCGCGCTTTCGGATCTTCTGGTCGATCGTGCTGCCGATCGCGCGCGCCGCCCTCGCCTCCGCCTTCCTCCTGATGCTGATCCTGACCTGGAACGAGTATCTGCTGGCGCTGATGCTCTCGACCGCCGACACCCAGACCCTGCCGCTCCTGATCGCGGCCCAGAACGCCACGCGCGGCCCGCAGTGGTGGTACATGTCGGTGCTGATCCTGATCATGGTGGCGCCGGTCGTGCTGATGGCGATCGCGCTCGAACGCTTCATCCGCCGCGGCATGCTGATCGGCGCCGTCAAGGGCTGAGCGGCGGCCGGCGGCCGCGGGCGATACTTACTCCCAGCCGACCGGGTCGTAGCCGCGCTCGCGCAGGCAGTGGTCGACGAAGTTGCGGTAGGCCGGGCTCGGGCCGCCGCCGCCGCTGAACATCGAGCGCAGCAGGCCGGCGGTGGCGCCGGTCGCGGCCCCGACCGCAGCACCGGTGCCGGGTGCCCCGAGGATCGCGCCGCCGACCGCCCCGGTGGCACCGCCGATGGCACCGCCGGCGGCGGTGTTGCCGGCCGCGCGCCCGGCCTTGCCGGAGCCCTCCGAGGCGCCGGCATTGGCAGCCATCTCGCGGCACTCGGCGATGTCCTGATCGGCCTGCGTCTGCCCCACTGCCTGTAGCCGATCGTTGGGATAGAGGATCGGCTTCGGCCCCGAGGCGCAGCTGGCCAGCACGATGGCCGCGAGCAGGACCACCACCGGCGCGAGTGCACATGCGCGCCTGCCATGAACGATAGGGATGCTCGCCACCCGCGCCATGCCCGGTTCCCGACTTGAGCCCACCGCTATGACGATAGGTCCCAACCGGCGCCCGGCGAGTCAATCTTGGCGCGCGCAGCTGACGGCGGGCGCTTACCGGTAGACTTCGCGACGATGGCGGACGGAGACCACGACAACCACCAGACGGCGATCCTCGATCATGCAGATGATCCGGTAGTCGCCCACGCGATAGGACCAGAGGTCGCGCTTGTCGCCGTGCAAGGGCTTGCCGAGCTGGCGTGGATCGCCGATCGTGATCACCCGTTCCCTGAGGAACTGCCTGATCCGGCGTTGAACCGGCCGGTCGAGGCGCTGCAGCTCGCTGCGGGCGTTGGGCCGGAACTCAATCGTCCAGGCCAAGCTCTTGCTCGACCTGCTCGAAAGTGAGGTTGGGCTGGCCCTCCTCGCGCTCGAGGGCGGCGATGGCATGCAGATAGTCGGCGCGGTCTTCGAGGAACTCGATGATGGCCTGCCGGGCATAGTAGCTCTTGCTCCGCCCGGTCTCCCGGGCCAGCTCGTCCAGCTCGTCAGCCAGCTCCTTGGGCAGCCTCACCGCGAGCATCGCCTCTGACATTGCCATGATCGACCCTTTGTCAAACATGTCATACAATGTAGCTAGTCACACATCGTATGTCCAGACAAATTGGACAGAGCGCTTGTTCATTTTTTGCGCCACTGGCCGCTGGCGTCGAGGATGTATTCGCCCTTGGGGGTGCGCTCGAGCAGCTTCTTGCCGGCGATCTGGGCGACGGCGGCGACCGGTGCCTTCTGTTTGTCGGCGATCTCCTTGTACTTCGCCTGACGCTCGGCGTTGATCTGGTCGCACAGGGCGCGCACGTCAGCCGGCGCGTTGGCGTCGACGACCCCGAGAAAACCGTCGATCCGCTCGCCGATCTGGCCGGCCGCCTTGGCCTGATCGAGCGAGGCCGCGAGCGCCGGCGTCGCCAGCAGGCCAAGCGACAGAAGCGCGATCGCGGCGAAACGAAGACAGGGAAGCATAAGCAGGGCTCCTAGAAGAGATTCGGGTTGTCCTGGAGAAGGTCCTCGACGTCCTTGTCGACCTTGACCCGCACCTCCTGATCGATCTTGACGTTGAGGTTGATCACGATCGGGTCCTTGGGCGCCTCGACCCGCACGGTGGGCGTGCAGGCGCCGACCAACGGGACCAGCGCCAGCAGCAGAAGCCCCGCGCTAACGCTGGAAGCCCCGCATCTGCTCGCGGATGCGCTTGGGGATCTGGTAGGTCGAGAGGCCGCTGCGCAGGATGTTGGCGAGCTCGCCCTCGAGGTTGAGATTGAACTCGATCGGATAGCCGCCATAGAGCTCGGGATTGGCGCCCCGGACGTGCAGCTTGATGTCCATCGCGGCATCGGTCCGGCCATCGAGTGTGATCCTGAGCGCCTCATAGTGGAAGTTCTCCAATGCCTGCAGCAACAGATTGACGTTGGCGCCGCCGGCTTGCAAGGCGGTCGGCGGCTCGGCGGGTCGATAGCGCAGCCAGCCCGGCCGGTCGGTCTCGAGCGCGCCGCCCTCGATCGCCGCGACGCCGTCCTCGATGCGGACCGGCAGCGTGCCGTGGACCCTGCCGTCGCCGCTCAGGCCGTCCAGGCGCGTCAGCGCGAACAGCTGGCCGAGATCGAGCCCGTCTGCCGTCAGCGTCACCCTTATATCAGACGTCGCTGAACCGACCCTGAACGGCTCTGCGCGGACCGTGCCGCCGGCCAAGCTCCAGCGCAGCTGCTCGACCGCGAGCGTCTGGTCGGGATCGATCCGAAAGCCGATCAGCCCTTCGGTCAACGGCAGGCCGAGATCGAGCAGGCCGATCGCGAGCTGCTGCCCGGGCGGCGTACGCGGCGGCCACAGCCGGTCGACGCGCAGGACGCCGTTCACCTGCTCGAGGCGGGCGGGGCCGGCCGTGAAGCCGAGGCTGTCGAGCAGCAGCGCCAGATCGGCCGCGATCTGGTCGCCCTTGCCCCAGGCGAGCGTGCCGTCGAGCGCGATCTTGCCCGCGACGTCCTTGAGCCGACCGCCCAAGATCGGCGCCAGCTGCCCGGGTTGCAGCCCGCCGGGCGCGAAAATCAGCGGCGCGAGCTTCAGCTCCGCCTGGCCTTGGCCCTTGGCCAGGTCCTGGCGGCCGCGCAGGGTCAGGACGAGCGCGTCCGCAGGCCGGCTGACCCGAGCCTCGAAATCGACCCGGCCGGCATTCGGCTGGAGCGTGCCGGCGAGCGTCAAGGGCGCGAACCAGGCAGGCTTGCCGCCGTGGCTGATGCTCGCGACCGTCACCGGGATCGCCTGGCCGGGCGCCAGGCCGTCCGCGACCAGCGCGAGCCTGGTCGCGATGCCATCGAGGGTGATCTGCTGATCCGGCAGCTGCAGCCGACCGCCCGCGAGCTCGACCTCTGCGGTCTTCAGGCCACTCCGGTCGCCGCTTGCGGCGAGGCTCAGATCGGCCAGCCGGGCGTTTCCCCTCGCAACCCCGGTGATCAGATCGAACGCCTCGCCCTGGGCCCTCAGCGTCTGCTGCCAGGCGATCGCGCCGTCCGGTCCGAACGTGGCGACGAGCAGGGGCGGGTCGCCCATTTCCAGCTGGAAGGCGAGCGGTCCGGCGCGGCCGCCGTCCGGCCAGGTCAGCCGATCGACCGCCAGGCGGCCGGGCTCGCTGGCCGCGAGCGTCAGCCGCTGGTCTGCGAAGGTGACGGCGAGCTTCTGGCCGAGGCGGGCGCCCGCGAGCGCGATTGCGGGCGTTGGCGAACCGCCGCCCGCAAGCTCGAGATCGGCGCTGCCCTGCCACCGCTCCAGCGCGCCCTCGGCCTGCAGCCCGACCCGGCCGCTCGTGAGATCGAGGCCCCGCCAGCGGATCTTGGCGAGGTTCAGGGTCGCCTTGGCGGCGCCCGCCTCGAGCTCGCCCTCGGCGTCGGTCCGGAGGCTCGCCTCCAGGTCCGCTCCGATCCGTGACCCACCGGCCACGAGGTCCAGCCCGCCCGCGGCAGCGAACGCCGCGTCATCGAGAGCGAGCGGTCCGGTGATCCGGATCGGCCCGGCGCGGTCGCCGAGCCGGATCTGCCAGGGGGTCGGCAGAGCTTCCCCGAGGCTGGCGAGCTGCGCTGCGAGCGATCCGACGTTGACCTCCGCCGGGCCGACCCGGGCCTCGATCCGGCCGCGCTCGACCGCGAAGGTCAGCTCGCCCCGGCCGTCGACGGCCTCGGCCAGACCGGGGAAGGCGAAGTGCTCGGCTGTCAGGTCGAGGTGGCCCTGGGCGCTGACCGCAGCGAGCGTGACGCTCGCATCGAGCGGCAGATGGCCATGCAGATCGAGATCGGCGCCAAGGCGGCCGGCATCGTTGATCAGCTGTCCGCCCGCCACGCTGAGCTTGAACTCGGCCTCGGGCCGGCCCGGCCGGAGCGCGCCCGAGACCGGCAGCCGGAGCATGCCCCAGGGCGTTCCGAGCTGGACTTCGGCGGTCTGCAGGACGACCTCCTCCGGCCAGGCGGGCAGGACGAGGCCGCCGCCCTCGCCGCCGGCGCCCGGTTCGAGCCCGGCGAGCTCGAGCCGGCCGTCGACGATCCGGCCGTGCAGCTCCAGGCCTTGGGCCTCGATGCTCGCGATCCGCCCGTGCACGAGATCGCTCAGCTTGTAACGGATTTGCAAGCGTTCGAGCCGATTACCGGGTGGCGCGCCGATCCGCAGGCCGGTCAGCTCGAGCGTGGTCGGTCCGACCTGCAGGTCGTCGAACGCCACCGTCTCGATGCCTGCGGCCCGCAGGCCGGCGCGCAGCAAGGGGCCGGGGAACCAGAGCAGCGCACCGACCAGGCCGGCGATCAGCAGGAGGGCGACCAGCAGGACGGCTGCGAGGGCGCGGATCACGGGCGGCTCGCGGCCGGCGCGGATCGTATGAGGCGGTGCTTCGGAGACATTTCCCTTATGTCAATAAGTTACAGCGATATCTTGACAGACGACCGTAGGTTTGGCTAGCTTGCCCGCATCGATGCCACGGCCCCCCTCGGCCAGAACCGTCCGGGCGGGCAGCGAGCAGGAGGAGCAAGAGCATGATCGGATCGGCCAAGCGCATCATGGCGGTCCTGGCCTTGGCGCTCATGGCGGTCATGGGACCAGCGGCAGAGGCCAAGACCGACGGCCAGCAGCGGGTCGTCGAGCGGGCGCGGCTCGCGCTCGACTCCTTCCTGGACGACCCCAATTTCCAGGAGATGCGGGTCTATGTCCAGAACGCCTATGCCGTCCTGATCGTCCCCGAACTCCTCAAGGGCAGCTTCTTCTTCGGTGCCGAGTACGGGATCGGCGTGCTGCTGGTGCGCGATCCGCAGACCGGGACCTGGGGTCAGCCGGCGTTCTATTCGCTTTACGGCGGCAGCTTCGGGCTGCAGTTCGGCGGCCAGAGCTCCGACGTCGTGTTCACGATCATGAACCAGGGCGCGGTCGACAAGCTGCTCGACCACGGCATCAAGCTCGGCGCCGACGCCGGCGTGGCGGCGGGCCGGCTCGGGGCATCGGTCGGGGCGGCGACCACCACCAATCTTGGCGAGGACATCTACGCGTTCGCCAAGAGCCAGGGCCTGTTCGGCGGCTTCTGGCTGGACGGCACCTACATCCACGCCAATGCCGACTGGAACCGGGCCTACTACGGCCACCCGGTCGATCCGCGCCAGATCGTCCGCGAGCCGACCGTCGTGGCGGCCGCCGAGGTCGACGCGCTGCACCAGTCGCTGACCCGGTTCTGAGCCGGCGCAAAGAGCGCCCGGCGGTGCCGCCCGCTCCGGCGGCGTGCTGTCGGGCGAGGCGAAAGCGGGCGGCCCATGGGGGAGGTCATCGGCCTGATCGTGACCGGTGGGTTGGCCGGCTGGATCGCCGGCACCCTGGTCCGCGGCGCCGGCTACGGCCTGGTGATCAACATCGTGGTCGGGGTGATCGGCGGGATCGTCGGCGGCAAGCTGTTCGCCCTGCTCGGCATCACCCAGGACAGCGGCTGGCTGGTCCGCCTGGCGCTGGCCGTGGTCGGCGCGGTGCTGCTGCTGGTCCTGGTTAATCTGGCCAGGCGAACCCACTGACCGGGTGGCGGCGCCGTTGCCGGCGCAGGCCCAGCCGCCGGCGCGGTCGCGGCGGCGGAGGCCGGGTGCCCGGCTCGCCGAGCGCGTAGGTCAGGCGGCGCAGATGGCTGAGGAACTCGTGACGGTCGCTCAGGTGGATCGTCCGGTGACGCGTAGCTGAACAGCAGCCGATCCCGCATGCGATCGCCTCGTCGCCTCTCGCGGCCGGCCCGAAGCTGGTTGCGCTGCGTGACAGTCCGGTGATGCTGCGGTCCGCGGCCGGCCGCTTGGGGCTCGCCCGTGTCGCCGACCCGAACCCTTCTTGCGCCGGAGCAACAGGACGGCCGGCGCTCCTGCCCGACCACCCTGGTCCCGTCCGGCGCGCCAGGGCAGCGGGCACGCCCACCAGCCCGGCGCGCGGAGCAGACGCGAACGTCGAGACTCTCCGCGCCTGGTGTTAACCCAATCTTCACCAGTGGCGGCGTTAACCCTGTCTTCGGATGGTCCATGTGACCGTGGGACTCCGTGGCGCCGACGCTTTTGCGCGGTGACGGAGTTCCACGATCTCATGGACCATCGGGCACGGACGGGTTAGGGGCTGATGGTTGGCGAAAGGTTAACCAGGCCGGATCGATTTGGCTGAAGCAGCATCGACGCGAGGACCGGCCATCGGCGCGGCTGCACGAGCTCGCCCGGCCGAGGCGGGATGCCCGACCAGAGGCCGAACGTCCGGCCGAGGCGGGATGTCCGACCCAGACAACGGGCCGAACGTCCGGCCGATGCCGTGGCTGATCTGAGCCGGACGTTCGACGTCCTGGTCGCGGGCGGCGGCAATGCGGGCCTGTGCGCCGCGCTCGAGGCGCGCGCGGCCGGCGCCAGCGTGCTCGTGCTGGAAGCCGCGCCGAGATCGCACCGCGGCGGCAACAGCCGGCATACCCGCAACCTCCGCTGCATGCACGAGGCGCCGACCGACGCCTATCCGGAGGCGGAATACCTCGACGATCTGATCAAGGTCACGGGTGGGGCCACCGATCCGACCCTCGCCCGCCTCACGATCTGCGAATCGGCGGCCTGCACTGGCTGGATGCGCGCCCGCGGCGTCCGCTTCCAGCCGGCGCTCGGCGGCACCTTGCAGCTCGGCCGGACCAACGCCTTCTTTCTCGGCGGCGGCAAAGCCTTGATCAACGCCTATTACCGCGCGGCCGAATCGCTGGGCGTCCAGGTGCTCTACGACGCCGAGGTCTCGGACCTCGAGATCGAGGGCGGGGTCTTCAACGCTGCCACGGTCGCGCACGAGGGAACCGTCCATCGGGTGCGGGCGAGCGCGCTGGTCGCCGCGGCCGGCGGCTTCGAGGCCAATCTCGCCTGGCTCAAGGACTCCTGGGGCGACGTCGCCGACAACTTCCTGATCCGCGGCACGCCCTACAACCAGGGCCGGGTGCTGCGCGTCCTGCTCGAGCGCGGCGCCAAGCAGGTCGGCGACCCCAAGCAATGCCACGCGGTCGCGATCGACGGCCGGGCGCCCAAGTTCGACGGCGGCATCGTGACCCGGGTCGACTGCGTCTCGCTCGGCATCGTGGTCAACCAGGACGGCCGCCGCTTCTATGACGAGGGCGAGGACTTCTGGCCCAAGCGCTACGCGATCTGGGGCCGGCTGGTCGCGGCGCAGCCGGGCCAGATCGGCCATGTGATCATCGACCGGAAGGCGATCGGCCGCTTCATGCCGCCGGTCTTCCCGCCGCTCCAGGCGGGCTCGATCCGCGAGCTGGCCGGCAAGCTCGGCCTCGACCCGGATGCGGTTGGATGAGACCGTCAAAGACATTCAACGCCGCGGTCCGGCCCGGGACCTTCGATCACACCCGCCTCGACGACTGCCGGACGGAGGGGCTGGAGCCGCCCAAGAGCCACTGGGCGCTGGCCCTCGATGCGCCGCCGTTCTATGCCTACCCGCTCCGGCCCGGGATCACCTTCACCTATCTGGGCGTCGGCGTCGACCAGCGGGCGCGGATGCTGATGGCCGACGGCAGGCCGTCGGCCAACGTCTTCGCCGCGGGCGAGATCATGGCGGGCAACGTCCTGGGTCAGGGCTACCTCGCCGGCATCGGCATGACCATCGGCACCGTGTTCGGGCGGATCGCCGGCAGAGAGGCGGCCGCCTGTGCCCAAGGCTGAGACCCTGGCCGAGGCCGAGCGGCTGATGACCATCTGCAACGCCTGCCGCTACTGCGAGGGCCACTGCGCGGTCTTCCCGGCGATGGAGATGAGGCTCGCGTTCGCGGCCGCCGATCTCAACTATCTGGCCAACCTCTGCCACGACTGCGGCGCCTGCTATCACCACTGCCAGTACGCGCCGCCGCACGAGTTCGCGGTCAACGTGCCGCGGGTGTTCGCCGAGCTGCGCGCCGAGACCTGGCAGGACTATGCCTGGCCCGCTTTCCTCGCTGGCGCGTTCGCGAAGAATGGCCTGGCGACCGGTCTGGTCACGGCGGCGAGCCTCGCGCTGACCGTGCTGCTGACCCTGCTGCTGGTCGAGCCGGCGATCCTGCTCGCGGCCGCATGCGGGCGAGGGCGCCTTCTATGCCCTGATCCCGCATGAGGTGATGGTGGGCGGCTTCGGCGTCGTCAGCCTGTTCGTGCTGCTCGCCCTGGTCATGGGTTTTCGGAGGTTCTGGGCCGACATCGGCGCGAGCGCGGGCGAGCTCGCGCACCCCGGCGCCCTTGGCCGGCGCGGTCCTGGACGTGCTGACGCTCCGCTATCTCGATGGCGGCGCCGGCGATGGCTGCACCTATCCGACCGAGGCGCCCTCAAAGGCGCGGCGCACCTACCACCACCTGACCTTCTACGGCTTCATGCTGTGCCTGGCCGCGACCTCGGTCGCGACCGTCGACCACTACCTCTTCGGCTGGCAGGCGCCCTACTCGTGGGCCAGCCTGCCGGTCGTGCTCGGCACGCTCGGCGGCCTCGGCCTGCTTGATCGGCCCCGCGGGCCTGCTCTGGCTGAAGCGCCGGGCGGACCCCGCGGTCGCCGACCCGCGGGCCGGCATGGGCACGGCCTTCAGCCTGCTGCTGATGCTCACCAGCCTGACCGGGCTCCTGCTGCTCGTGCTCCGCGCGACGCCCGCGATGGGCATCCTGCTCGCGGTCCATCTGGGCGTCGTGCTGGGCCTGTTCCTGACGCTCCCCTACGGTAAGCTGGTGCACGCGGTCTACCGGTTCGCGGCGCTGATCCGCTACCGGCTCGAGCGCGCCGCGGACCAGCCGATGGGGGAAAATCAGCGATGAAGCTCGCGATCCTCGACGACTATCAGCGGGTCGCGCTGACCATGGCCGACTGGTCGCCGCTCCAGGACCGGGTCGAGATCACGGTGTTCGATCGTCATCTCGGCGCCGAGGACGCGGTCGCCGAAGCGCTCGCGGACTTCGAGATCGTCTGCATCATGCGCGAGCGGACGCCGTTTCCCGGCAGCCTCTTCGAGCGCCTGCCCAAGCTGAGGCTGCTGGTGACCACCGGCCGGCGCAACGCCGCGATCGATCTCGCTGCCGCCTTGCGCCGAGGGCGTCACGGTCTGCGGCACGGGCTCGCCCGGGCATGCGGCCGGCGAGCTCACCTTCACGCTGATCCTGGCGCTCGCCCGCAACCTGCTCGTGGAGGCCAACTCGATGCGGGCCGGCGGCTGGCAGGTCGGGCTCGGCCGCGATCTCCATGGCGCCACGCTGGGCATCCTCGGGCTCGGCCACATCGGCGCCCAGATCGCGGGTTTCGGCCGCGGCGTTCGGCATGCACCTCCTGGCCTGGAGCGAGAACCTCACCGAAGCGCGCGCGGCCGAGGTCGGGGTCCGGCGCGTGGCCAAGGACGAGCTGTTCGCGAGCGCCGATTTCATCACCGTCCACCTCCGCCTCAGCCCAAGGACCGAAGGCCTCGTCGGCGCACGCGAGCTCGCGCTGATGCGCAAGGACGCGTATCTGGTCAACACCTCGCGCGGCCCGATCGTCGATGAGGCGGCGCTGATCCAGGCGCTCGATCAGGGGAAAATCGCGGGCGCCGCGCTCGACGTCTACGACCGGGAGCCCTTGCCGGTAGACCACCCGCTCCGGCGCGCGCCCAACCTGCTGCTGACGCCGCACGTCGGCTACGTCAGCCGCGAGACCTACCGGGTCTTCTATCGGCGACACGGTCGACCTGGTCGGCGCCTTCCTCGACGGCCGGCCGCGCAACGTCCTGACCGGCGCTGGCGCTTGAACGATCAGCCGGCCCCCGCCGGCCGATCGCCTCGCCGGCTCGGGCAGCTGCCGGCCGAGATCTGGCGGTCCGGCGCGCTGCAGGGACTGCTGATCGGGGCGGCCGGCGGCACGGTCTTCGATGCGCTCGGCCTGCCGGCGCCCTGGATCTCGGGCACGATGCTGGCGGTCGCGGCCGCCGCGCTCGCCGACCTCCGGGTCGGCATGCCCGGCTGGCTGCGGCAGCTCGCCTTCGTGGTCCTGGGCTTCACGATGGGCGCCAACATCACGCCCGCGACGCTCGCCAAGATCGCGCTCTGGCCGGCGAGCCTCGTGTTCCTGGCCGGCAGCATCGCCGCGACCACGATCGTGCTCAGCGGCTACCTGCGCCTCGTCCATCGCTGGGACCCGGCGACCGCGGCGTTCAGCGCCGTCCCCGGCGCCTTCACCTATCTGCTGCTGATGGCCATGCGCAGCCGGGCCGACGTGGCGCGGGTCGCGGTCACGCAGCTGATCCGCCTCCTGGTGCTGACCGCGGTGCTGCCGCTGCTGCTGAGCGCGCTCGACCAGGGCGCCGGCGGCGCCGCGCGCCCTGCTCGACCAGCAGCGCCGGACCGGCCGAGCTGCTGATCGTGCTCGCCGCCTGCGGCCTCGCGGGCGGCGTCTGCGAGTGGCTCAACCTGCCCGCCGGCACGCTGCTCGGCGCGATGTTCGCGAGCGCTTTCATTCATGGCAGCGGCCTGTCCGACGCCCGTCTCTCGCCCGGCCTGCTGGTCCCGGCCTACATCGTGACCGGCACCTTCGTCGGGCTGCGCTTCAAGGGCGTGAGCCTCCGGCTGATCCTGGAGACGCTGGTCGCGGGCCTGGTCACGGTCACGCTCGGCCTGCTGGTCTCGGGCGCGTTCGCGCTCGCCGCCTCGGTCCTGCTCGATCTGCCGCTCGACCAGCTGCTGCTCGCCTATGCGCCGGGCGGGGTCGACGTGATGGCGATCATGGCGCTTGGCGCTCGGTCTCGACCCGGCCTTCGTCGGCGTCCACCACGCGCTTGCGCTTCATGGGCCTGAGCATGGCGCTGCCGATCTGGCTGCGCCGTCACCTCCGCTGAGGCCGCCTCACGCCTCGCCTGCCCCCTTCAGCCCCCGCTTGAGCCGGGACGGCAGGCAGACCCAGATCAACAGCACGAGATCGATCGCGAGAATGGTCGCGGACAGCGGCCGCTGTGACGAAGATGCTGTAGTGGTCGGCCGAGATCACCAGCGAGCGGCGGAAATTGCTCTCGCAGATCGGCCCCAGCACCGCGCCGATCACCAGCGGCGCCAGCGGATAATCGAACCGGCGCAGGCCATAGCCGATGAAGCCGAAGCCGAGCATCACCCAGAGATCGAAGATCGACGCCTGGAGCGAGTAGGTGCCGATGGTCGAGAGCAGGACGACGATCGGGATCAGGAACTTCTTCTTGATCCTGAGCACCGACGCGAAGATCGGCGTGAACGCGACGCCCAGGATGAACAGGAAGATGTTGGCCGTCATGTAGGCGAGGAAGATGCCGCCGACGACGTCGAGGTGGTTCTCGAACAGCTCGGGGCCGGGGAAGAAGCCGAGCAGGATCAACGCACCCATCAGCACGGCGCTGGACGCGTCGCCGGGCACGCCGAGCGCGAGGGTCGGGATCAGCGTGCCGCCGCAGCAGGCGTTGTTGGCCGCCTCGGTCGCCACGACGCCTTCGCCGATGCCGGTGCCGAAGCGCTCGGGATGGCGCGAGACCGACTTGGCGACCGCGTAGGAGGTGAACGCGCTGATCACGCCGCCGGCGCCGGGGAGCGCGCCGAAGAAGGTGCCGATGATGCTCGAGCGGACCA
The DNA here is from genome assembly GCA_963757395.1 of uncultured Alphaproteobacteria bacterium. GTDB lineage: Bacteria > Pseudomonadota > Alphaproteobacteria > Geminicoccales > Geminicoccaceae > DATAOG01. The sequence continues at coordinate 644,225 of CAVWRK010000003.1, read as the reverse complement.
GGTTGAGCGGGTGCATGGCGACCCCGAAGCCGGCCTTCAGCGAGGCGCGCACCCGCTGCAGCCGGGGCGCCTGGTCGAGGCCGCCCGCCTCGATCTGCATGAACATCTCGGAGAACGCGAACAGGCCGACCACCATGGCCACGATGTTGAAGCCGCCGAGCAGCTGATCGAAGCCGAAGGTGAAGCGGTAGACGCTCGAGAACTCGTCCATCCCGATGGTCGCGGTCAACAGGCCGACGATTCCGACCAGCAGGCCCTTGACGGTCGCTTCGCGCGAGACCACGGCGATCGTGATCATGCCGGTCAGCGTCAGCGCGAAATACTCGGGCGGCGCGAACTCGAGGGCGAAGTCGGCGAGCAGCGGCGAGCAGAAGATCAGGAACATGCCGCCGATCAGGCCGCCGAGCGAGGACGCGCCGATCGCGAGCCCGATCGCCTCGGCACTTCTGCCCCTCAGGTGCATCGGATGGCCGTCGAGCAGGGTCGCCGCGGCCAGCGGCGTGCCCGGTATCCGGAGCAGGATCGCCGTGATCGCGCCGCCGCAGGAGCCGCCGACGAAGATCGCGATCAGCAGGCCCATGCCGGCGACCGGCGGCAGATAGAAGGCGACCGGGGTCATCAGGATGATGCCCATGAGCGGGCCCAGGCCCGGCAGCACCCCGATCACGAGGCCGAGGAAGCAGCCGGCCGCGGTCATCAGGATCGCGTTGAGATTGAAGAACAGGGCGAGGCCGCCGGTGAGCGACTCGAGGGGCATCTCGGGGTCGGCTCCCGCGGGCCCTAGAAGCCGATGCCGAAGCGGCCGACCGGCAGGATGACGTCCAGACCGAGCTCGAAGAACGCCGACAGCGCGAGCGACACCCCGATGCCCCAGGCCGCCGCCGCGAGCGGGTTGCGGACCCCGAGCACGAAGAACATGGCGCCGAGCAGGACCGGGGTCGCGAGATGGTAGCCCACGGTCTTGAGCACGAGCAGGTAGAGGACGAACAGACCGAGGCAGACCAGCCCCTTGTTCCGGTATGCCGCGCGCTCCCCGGGGCCCGGTTCGAGAGCGTGATCATGATCGCGGAGGCCGGGCGACAGCCTCGGGCGGGGGCAGGCCTGCGCGCAGCGTGAGGCCGATCTGCAGGAGGGCGAGCACGACGAGGCCGGCCGCGAGCCAGTCCGGATACATCGCGGCGTTCATCATGGCACCGCCGCTGGCCGCGCCGGCCTCGACGAAAGCGGTGCTGGTCTGCTGAAAGACCAGCCCTGCCAGCGCCAGGAACGCCGCCGCCGCGACCAGCTCGCCGATCAGGCGCCGGCGCGCGCGCATCCTGCCCGCCCCTGCGCGTGGCGTCAGTCGAGCTTGGCGAGCTCGTCCCGCTCCCAGGTGATCGCGTCGGTCGCCTGCCGGAGCTGATCCTCGACGCTGCCCGCGACCTCGTCGTACTGATCGGGCGTGTAGCCGGTCGGCACGAAGCCGATCTGCAGGATCTTGTCGCGCACCTCGGGCTTGGCCAGCGCCTTGCCCATGGCATCGCGCAGCTTGGCGACCACGTCGTCGGGCGTGCCCTGCTTGACCAGCCACCAGTTCCAGCCCATCGGCGCGAGGCCGTTCAGGCCCAGGTCCATGCCGTAGTCCTGCACCCGCTTGGCGCCGTCGTAGATCTCGACCACCTCCGGCAGCTCGCTCAGCACCGCGATCACGCGCAGATGCTCCTTGTTGGAGCGGTAGATGCCGGGGTTGATGACCATCCAGTCGAGCACGCCGCCGCGCAGATCCTTGGTGCCGTCGGCGAGGTCGCCATAGGGCACCGGCCGGGCGACCGCATCGTAGTGCTGCAGCACCTTGGCCGCCACCATGTGCGGCAGCGCGAGGTCGGCGCCGCCGGTGTAGCGGGTCTTGCCGGGGTTGGCCTTGAGGTACGCGATGAACGACGGGAAATCGGTCCAGCGGTCCTCGTCGGCGCGCGCGGCCAGCGCGAAGGCGTTCGAGGTCGCCGAATACAGCGGGATGAAGTCCTTGTAGGTGTAGTTGCCCTTCTCGAACAGCGGCGAGATGATCAGCGGCGCGACATAGCCGTCGAGGGTGGTGTAGCCGTCGGCCGGCTCGTTGAGCACGGCGGTGAAGGCGTTGACGCCACCGGCGCCGGGCTTGGCCACGACCGGCATCTGGACGCCGAGCTCGGTGCCCATGGCATCGGCGATGATCTGGCTGACCGCGTAGGTCGGCGTGCCGGGGGTCCAGGGATAGATGTGCTGGATGCGGCGCTCGGGATACTCGGCGCGCGCGGCCTGCGCCATGCCGAGAATCCCGAGCGCGACCAGCGCCGTGGCGAGATGGATGCGCGGTGTCATGATAGCCTCCTTGTTGGTTGGTTGCTCGTTTTCCCTGGTTGGTCGCTCGCCTCTCGGCCCACACGGGCGGGCGGCGGCGAGCGGAGGACGCCCCAGGCGCGCGGACGTACGAACGACCGCAATCTCGTCGGGCAGGAATCGGGTCCGATGTCGCCGGGCCCGCCATCCTCGCCGAAGACGGCTGCCGGATCAACCCGGCGCGCTCGCTACACCGGGTGTGCTCGCAGCTGTTCGGGTCGCCGGCAGGGCTCCGCTCCGGCGGGGCTCTTGACGCCCCCTGGGGCGAGGACCATCCTCAATCTGGTGCCGCTTGGCCGCCATCCGCGGCCGCGCCCGGCGGCGCAGGAGGTGACCGGCGTGCCGGTGGCTCGGCGGGGCAAGCAGGCGAGGCCGTGGCATAGCTGCCTCGCGGCATGGTTCGCTGTTCTCGTGGCGATCGCGCCTCTGGCGCGACCATCCTTGCCGGACGATCTGGCGCCGGCCCCGGCCAGCTTCGACTCCGTGTCTGCTGCCCGCGACCAGGCCGTCGCTTCGGCGCCGCGCCCGGCGCCGCACGTCCGACCCGCCCAGCCCGTCGACCTCGGCGTGCTGGTGCGCTGGTCGTGGCTCGAGACCAGGCCAGGGCTGGCGCCGGTGCCGCCGGCCGCCGGCCGGGCCCGGGTCGCCGACCGGCGTCCGGTCGCGCCCGGCGCCATCCGCGCGCACGCCGGCGATCCGGTCGACGCTTTTCAACCGAGCTCCGTCGGCACCGCCCGCCGGCCGACCGGCCCACCGGCCCCCGCCTCAGCGTTTGCGTAGCCGCTGACCGGCGCCTGATCGCGCCCTCGTCGGCGGCCCTCGCGCGCCGTCCGGCGGGGTTCCTTGCGCGGACATCGTTCCAGCGACCCTCGCCGCCTGGTCCCGCTCGCGATCGCAGGCCGATCGCGCGCTCGATCCGGCCCCGCCGACGGCATCCGCTCGCTGAAGCTTGGGGAAACGATGCGATGTTGGTGACGGGTAGCATTCTGGTCGGCGCCGGCGCCCTGGTCGTGGGCCTGTTGGCGCTGCTCTTTCGACATCCGCGGGCACCAGGTTGGGCCCGATCGGAGGTCGTCGCCATGTTGGCCGCGATCCCGGTGACCGGCGTGCTCGGGCTGGGTCTCGGCTACGTCCTGGCCGGCGGCTATCGCCTGCTCGACGGGGTGGGCCACGCCTACGAGCTGGGCGCGCCGTTGGCGGCGGCGCTCGCGGTCGCCGGATTGTGGCAGGTGCTCGGGATCGGCAGGCGCCTCGAGGCCTATGGCGCTGCCAGCGCCGGCGCGAACTCGAGCGCCGGTCTGGTCTCGCGCCGTCCTACCCGGAAAGCCGCCTGAGGGTTGCCGGTTCCGAAATGCAACCGCGCCGGGCCCGCCGCGGCGTCACCTGGGACCCTGGGCCGGCTCGGCGCACAGCTCGAGAAGGGAAGCGCCATGTTGGCGTACGGTGGTTTGTTGATCTGCGCAGCTCTGCTTGCGCTCGCGGGGTCTGCGGTCGTCTTTCGCAGCCCGAACCCGCCCCGCTGGACGGCTTGGTCCGGCGAGCTGATCACGCTTGCGATCGTCACCCTGTTCGCGCTCGGGCTCGCGAACCTGATCGCCGGCGCGAGCGCCGCCTATGAGGAGGGCCTGCGCCTCGCCGATCTCGGCCTGCTGGCCGCGGTGCTCGGCGGCGCGCTGCTGATCTGGCGGCGGCTCGACCTGCGCGGCCGACTGCGGTCGATGGCCGCGGCGCCGCATGCGCCGAGCCGCGGGCCGGGTGCCGATCTGCCGCCGACCGGCCGGGTCGCGGCGGCGACGGCGACCGAGCCGCCGCCATCCCGGCCGAGGTCCCGGGCGGCCTGATCGAGCCGCTCCAGCCCGGGACGCCCGGCCTCGCCGGCACGGCCGTCGATCATCGCGATTGACGGCCGGCGCCGGCGCGCGCTAGGTTCGGGTCACGTGGTGATTTGGGCCGGCTGGCTTGCAGGCCACGTTAAACAAGCTGCTAAAACGCCGGGTCGCAGGGCGCCCTGGCTGACGGCCGGGGCGATTTTTGTTTGAGGAGAACCTGCGATGAACCAGGCTTGGCGGCCCCGGACCCAAGGCGTCCACGGCGGCAGCGCGCGCTCCGAGTTCGGCGAGACCTCCGAGGCGTTGTTCCTTACTTCCGGCTTTCGCTACCAGCGGGCCGAGGACGCGGCCGAGCGCTTCGCCGGCCACCAGCCGGGCTTCACCTATTCCCGGCTCGCCAACCCGACCGTGCGCATGTTCGAGGAGCGGCTTGCTCTGCTCGAGGGCGCCGAGGAGGCCGCCGCGACCGCGACCGGCATGGCCGCAGTCAACGCCGCGCTCACGAGCCAGTTGCGGGCGGGCGACCGGGTGGTCGCGGCGCGCCTGCTGTTCGGCTCCTGCCACTACATCCTGACCGAGCTTTTGCCGCGCTTCGGGGTCGAGACCGTGCTGGTCGACGGCACCGACCTCGAGGCCTGGGCCGCGGCCCTCGACCGGCCGACCAAGCTCGTGTTCTTCGAGACGCCCGGCAACCCGACGCTCGAGCTGATCGACATCGCCGCGGTTTGCCGAACTTGCCCATCGGGTGGGGGCGAAGGTGATCGTCGACAACGTCTTCGCGACCCCGATCCTCCAGCGCCCGCTCGAGCTCGGCGCCGACCTCGTGGTCTATTCCGCGACCAAGCACATCGACGGCCAGGGCCGCTGCCTCGGCGGCGCGATCCTTTGCGATCGGAAGACCCGCACCGATCTGCTGCAGCCCTATCTCAAGCACACCGGGCCGGCGCAGAGCCCGTTCAACGCCTGGGTCCTGCTCAAGGGGCTCGAGACCCTGGCGCTCCGGGTCGAGGAGCACAACCGGAACGGCCTCGCGGTCGCGCGTTTTCTCGACGATCACCCGGGCGCCCTGCGCGTGCTCCATCCGGGGCTCGAGAGCCACCCGCAGCACGCGCTCGCGCGGCGCCAGATGACGGGCGGCGGCAACCTGCTGGCGTTCCGGACCGGCGGCGGCCGGGCGCGCGCGTTTGCCGTGCTCAACCGGCTGCGCCTGATCCTGATCTCCAACAATCTGGGCGATGCCAAATCGCTGATCACCCATCCCGCGACCACCACCCACGAGCGCTTCAGCACCGCCGAGCGGGCGCGCCTCGGGATCACCGACGATCTGTTGCGGCTCTCGGTCGGGCTCGAGGACCCGGCCGATCTGATCGCCGATCTGGACCAGGCGTTGGCGGCCGCGAGGCCGTCGAGAAATCGCGGCGCCGAGTCAATCGACGATTGCGTCCTGCCGGCCGATGCCTCACAATGACTGCATCCAACGAAAATCCAGGACGGATCCGGTCGGGGGGTCACAGAGGGTCGCTTTGGGAGGCGACGATGCGGCACCGGACTGTGCGTGACGTCATGAGCTGTAGCCGGGTCTGCGAGCAGCCGCCGGGGGCGAGCGTGCGAACCGCCTGTCGGCTGATGGCCGAGCACCGCTGCGGCAGCGTGCTGGTGGTCGATCGCGAGCGGCTGATCGGCATCTTCACCGAGCGCGACGCGCTCGCGCGGGTGTTCGCCCGCGCGCTCGACCCCGATCTGACCTTCCTCGCCGAGGTCATGACGCAGGAGCCGGACACGATCGGCCCGGAGGAGCGGCTCGAGGCCGCGATCCGGCGGATGGACGAGTTCGGCTATCGGCATCTGCCGGTGGTCGAGGGCCGGCGGGTGGTCGGCGTGCTCTCGATCCGCGATCTGCCGATCGAGGCCCTGGCGGCCATGCACGCCGAGCTGGAATCCCGGCGCGTGATCGCCGAGCACGCCTGGTAGCGGCGTCCGGGCCTAGATCACGTCCCGCCGACGCACCGGCGCGCCGGCGAGGGTGTCGGCGAGCACGCGCAGCGCCCGCGCGAGGCGCTCGCGGCTGGCGGCGGCGCTGAGCGACACCCGGACCGCGTGCGGCGCGTTGGCCGGATCGACCGCGAACGCCGAGCCCGGGTCGACCGCGACCCCGCGCTCGCGAAGCGCGGCGACGAAGCCGGCGGTCCGCCAGGGCGGCGGCAGCGGCACCCAGATATGATAGCTGGTCGGCTGGGCGCGATAGTCGTGCGCCGCGAGCAGTTCCTTCGCCAGCTGCTGGCGGGCGGCGGCCTCGATCCGCTGCCGCTTGGCCAGCCGGTCGGCCATGCCGTTGGCGAGCCAGTGCCGGAACAGCTCGGCCATCAGCGGCGGGCAGGTCAGGAACAGGTCGTGCTGGGCGTCGGCGATCCGCTGCTGGAACGCCTCGGGGCTCGCGATGATGCCGAGCCGCAGCCCGGGCGCGAAGCTCTTGGACGCGCTGCTGATGTAGATCGTGCGCTCGGGCGCGAGCGCTGCGATCGGCGGCGGGCGATGCTCCGGCAGCTGGCCGTAGACGTCGTCCTCGATGATGATCAGATCGTGCTTGCGGGCGCTGGCGACGATCGCCTCGCGCCGGGCCTGCGACATGGTCGCCGTGGTCGGGTTGTGCGCGGTCGGGTTGACGAACAGCAGGCGCGGCTGGCCGCCCCGCGCCGCCTGCTCGACCGCCTCGGGCAGCAGCCCCTCGTCGTCGAGCGGCGAGACCCTGCAGCGAGAGGCCGAGACGCTCGGCGACGTGGTAGACGCCGGCGTAGGTCAGAGCCTCGACCAGGATCGGCGCGCCCGGGCGCGCCAGCGCCGCGAACACGGTGACAATCGCCTGATGCGCCCCGCCGGTGATCACGATCTGCTCGGGCGAGGCCTCGACCCCGACCCGTCCGATCCAGGCGGCGGCGGCCGCCCGATGGTCGGCAAAGCCGCGCTTGGGGGTATAGGCGAACAGGCCCTCGAGGCCGCCGCGCCGCCGGCGAGCTCGGCCAAGCCCTCGGCGAGCAGCGTCCGATAGCAGGGGTCGGGCGGCGCGTTGACCGTGAGCTTGATCAGGTCGGGCGTCGTCGCCGTCGTTGACCGGATCGGGTCGGGCGGCTGCCGTCCGCCGGGCGCGGACGTAGGTGCCGCGGCCGACCTCGCCGCTGATCAGGCCGCGCTCGGCGGCGAGCGCGAAGGCGCGGCTGACCGTGCCGACCGTGACCCCGAGCCGATAGGCGAGGTCGCGCTGGGGCGGCAGGCGCGTGCCCTCGGCAAGCGTGCCGTTGGCGACGTCCTGGGTGAGCGCCTCGGCGAGCGCGACATAGCGCGGACCCGGCCGGGACGCGAGATTTGGCAGCCACATTGTCATGGTGACAATATAGCAATTGACTCCCATTGTCTGTCAAGATTGAATCTTGTCACCATGCTGGTGAAGGAGATACGCCATGCATCCCGAGCATTGTATCGATACAATACGGTCCCCCGGCCAGCGGCCCGGCGGCCTCTGGATCGGGCTGCGTCGCCTCGGCGACCACCTCGGCCGCGGCCTCGACTGGCTGCTGCTCTGGGCGGAGCGCGCCGGGCAGCGGCACCGGCTGGCCGAGCTCAACGACCACATGCTGCGCGACATCGGGCTGACCCGGGCCGACGTCATGGCCGAGACGACCAAGCCGTTCTGGCAGTCCTGAGCCGGGCGGCCGGCGAGCGAGAGGAGCCGGGGCGATGCGCCATCGCTTCCTGACCGCGGACGTGTTCACCGACCGGGCGTTCGGCGGCAACCCGCTCGCCGTGCTGCCCGACGCCCGCGGCCTCGACCCCGCCCGGATGCAGCAGGTCGCGCGCGAGTTCAATCTGTCCGAGACGGTGTTCGTGCTGCCGCCGGACGAGCCGGCGCACACCCGGCGGCTGCGGATCTTCACGCCCGCCCGGGAGGTGCCGTTCGCCGGCCACCCGACGGTCGGCACCGCGCTGGTGCTGGCGACCATCGGCGAGCTCGAGCTCAGCGGCGAGACCACCCGGATCACCTTCGAGGAGGGTGCCGGGCCGGTGCCGGTGACGATCCGGGCGGCGGCCGGCCGGCCGGTGTTCGCAGAGCTGACCGCGCCCGAGGCGCCCGTAGTCGGTGCGGCGCCCGAGCCGGCAGCGCTCGCGGCCATGCTCGGTCTGGCCGCGGCCGATCTACGCCTCGACGCCGGCCTGCCCGCAATCGCCTCCACGGGCCTCCCGTTCCTGATCGTCGAGCTGACCGATGCCGCAGCGCTCGGCCGCGCCCGCCTCGACCACGGCCTCTGGCGGCGCCTGCTGGCGGATGCCGGCGCCCGCGAGGTCTACCTGGTCACGCGCGATGCCGCCGGCCTGGACGCCGACTTCCGGGCGCGCATGTTCGCCCCCGCCGCCGGCATCGAGGAGGACCCGGCGACCGGCTCGGCGGCGGCCGCGTTCGGCGGCTGGCTCGGCCTGCACGAGGTGCCGGCCGACGGCCGGGCCCGCTACGTGATCGCCCAGGGCCACGAGATCGGCCGGCCGAGCCGGATCGAGATCGCGGTCGAGAAGCGCGCCGGCCAAGTCGTCGCGGTCCGGGTCGGCGGCGGCGCCGTCCTGGTCAGCGAAGGCACGATCGAGGTGCCGGCGGCCGAGTGAGCCGCCGGCCGCTCGACCCGATGTGTCCCGCGCGCGCTACTGGGTCTGCCAGTCGACCGCCTGCTCGTAGGCGTGGGCGGCGCGGTAGATGGTTTTTTCGTCGTGGTGCTCGGCGATCAGCATCAGCCCGACCGGCAGGTCGTCGGCGAGGCCGCAGGGCACGCTCATGGCCGGATGGCCGGTGACGTCGAAGGGCGCCGTGTTGGGCAGCATCTCGAACGCCCGCTGCAGGATCTCCGGGATCGGCGCGTTCTCGTCGGGCAAGGGGGTCGCGGTGACCGGCAGCGTCGGCATCGCCAGCAGGTCGTAGTCCTTGAGCACCGCGTCGTAGGCGGCGCGCAGCTGGCGGGCGAGGTTCTGCGCCTTGGCGTAGTAGTGGCCGCGGTAGTTGCGGACCATGTGCCAGCCGAGCAGCATCGTGGTCTTGAGGGTGTCGGAGAGCTCGTCGGCGCGCGTGCGCCAGCCGCTGTGGAAGTCGAGCAGGCTGGTGACGTACAGGCCCTTCCAGTTGAAGCCGTAGCCGTTGCCCTGCATCATCTGCACGGTCGCGCCCTCGGCCGCGATCGGCAGCCAGATCGGCACCCCCATCAGATGCATCGGGATCGAGACCTCGTCGACCGTGGCGCCCTGGCCGCGCAGCACCTCGGCCGCCTGCTTGACCTTGGCATCGACGCCCGGGCTCGGAGTTGGCATGGCCGAAGCCCTCGCGCACGACCGCGATCCTGAGCCCCGCGGCACCCTGGCCGAGCGCCTCGGTGTAGCGGTCGGCCTTGACGCCCTGCTGGCGCGGGTCGAGCCCGTCGGGGCCGGCCAGGACCTCGAGCATCAGCGCGTTGTCGGCGACCGAGGCGCTCATCGGCCCGGTATGATCGATCGTCAGCTCGATCGGCATGACGCCCGTGTAGGGCACCAGCCCGTGGGTCGGCTTCATGCCGTAGACGCCGCAATAGGCGGCCGGGATGCGGATCGAGCCGCCCTGGTCGCCGCCGATCGCGAGGTCGACCTCGCCGGCCGCGAGCAGCGCGGCACTGCCCGACGACGAGCCGCCGGCCGAGTAGCCCTGGCGGCGCGGGTTGTGCACCGGGCCGGACGAGCTGGTGTGGCTGCCGCCCGAGAAGCAGAAGTATTCGCAGACCGACTTGCCCAGGATCGTGCCGCCAGCGTCCAGGATCCGGGTCACGATGGTCGCATCGACGTCCGGGACGTAGCCCTCGAGGGTCGAGGCGCCGTTCATCATCGGCACGCCGGCGATGCAGACGTTGTCCTTGATCACGACCAGCTTGCCCTTGAGCTTGCCGTCGGCAGCGCCCTCGATTCTGGTCTTGACGTACCAGGCGCCGAACCGGTTCTCCTCAGCCCCCGGCCGGTAGCCGGGCGTGCGCGGGTAGGTCACCGGCGGCAAGGCCTGCGGCATGCGGTCGACCGCGTTGTAGGCGTCGATGTTCGGCCGCATCGCGTCGAGGTGGACCGCGAGGTCCTCATCGCTCATCGTGAAGCCGAGCTCGGCTGCGAGCTCCGCGAGCTGCGCCGGGGTCGGCAGCTTGACCGTGCCGAGCGTCATGATCCGGACCCTCCCGTCGTTCGTTGCGGTTGCGAGCGTAGCACCGGCCGGCCGCCGCTGCACGCGCGCCGGTTGGCCAACGCGCGCGATGCCGCTATGAGATGTGGGGGATTGTCCAGATCACCTTTGGGGAAGTGAGGCGATGCCGGCGCTTGGTCCCAATGCCCATCTGATCGGCGAGCCGGGCTCGCGCGCACGGCTGTGCACGCCGGCGCTGCTGCTCGAGCTCGAGGCCTTCGAGCACAATGTCGCGACCATGGCGGCCTGGTGCCGCGAGCAGGGCGTCGCGCTGCGGCCGCACGCCAAGACCCACAAGTCGGTCGAGATCGCGCGCAAGCAGCTCGAGGCGGGTGCCGCCGGGATCTGCTGCGCCACCATCGGCGAGGCCGAGCGCCTGACCGACGGCGGCATCGGCCAGCTCCTGATCACCTCGCCGATCGTGACCGCGCCCAAGCTCGAGCGCCTCGCGGCGCTGCTCGAGCGGGCCGATGGCCTGATGGTGGTCGCCGACCACCTGGAGGCGGTCGATGCGCTCGCCGGGATCGCCGCCGGGAGCGCGCGGCCGCTCGGCGTCCTGGTCGATCTCGGCGTCGGCCTCAGGCGCACCGGCTGCACCAGCACCGGGGCAGCGCTCGCGGTCGCGCGCCGGATCGCTGGCGCCAACAGCCTGGCCTTCGGCGGCGTCCAGGCCTACGCCGGCCACCTGCAGCACATCCCGGAGCTGGCCGAGCGCCAACGCCGGGCCGAGCTCGAGGACGCGAGCGTCAAAGAGGTGCTGGACGGCCTCGCGGCCGACGGCATCGAGGTGCCACGGGTCACCGGCGCCGGCACCGGCAGCCACGCGATCGACGCCGCGGGCGGCGTGTTCAACGAGCTGCAATGCGGCAGCTACGTCTTCCTCGACGTCGACTACCTGCGGATCACGCTCCGCCCGGACGGCAGCCAGCCGTTCCGGCCGGCCCTGTTCGTCCGCACCGCGGTGATCAGCGCCAACGCCAAGGACCACGTCACGACCGATGCCGGCCTCAAGGCGTTCGCGACCGACGGCCCGACCCCGGTGATCGCCCGCGGTGCGCCCGAGGGCGCCAGATACTTCTTCTTCGGCGACGAGCACGGCCGGGTCGAGCTCGAGGATGCGCCCCGGCACCTGCCGGTCGGCAGCGCGCTCGAGTGCCTCGTCCCGCACTGCGACCCGACCGTCAACCTCTACAACGTCTACCACGTGGTCCATGACGACACTCTGGTCGACATCTGGCCGATCGACGCCCGCGGCGCGATCTGAGGCAGCTCGCGGGCTCAGCTGCAGCAGCCCGGGGCGCAGCAGGGCTCGGGCTTGGTCGCGACCACGGTGACGCTCTCGAGCCCCGCGTCGCCACATCTGGCGGTCAACTCGGCTGGCAGGCTCAGGGGCCTCGCTTCGGCGACGCGGACCGCGCCGAAGCCGGTCTCCCGGATCAACCCGAGATAGGCGTCCTTGTCCATGGCCCCCGCGACGCAGCCGACCAGCAGCTCGGCGTCGCGCCGCACGGCCAGGGGCAGCTCGCCTACGCTCACCACGTCCGAGATGCAAAAGCGTGCCCCGGGCTTGAGCACGCGCAGGATCTCGGCGAACGCGGGCGCCTTGAGGGGTACGAGATTGAGCACGCAGTTGGAGATCACGATGTCGATGCTGTCGGCGTCGACCGGCAGATGCTCGATCTCGCCGAGCCGGAACTCGACGTTGCGGTAGCCGAGCCTGGCGGCGTTGGCGCGCGCCTTGGCGATCATCTCAGGCGTCATGTCGACGCCGATCACCTTGCCCTCGGGTCCGACCTCATGGCGGGCGATGAAGGCGTCGTTGCCGGCGCCGGAGCCGAGGTCGAGCACGGTCTCGCCGGCTGCGAGCGCCGCGAGACGGGTCGGCACCCCGCAGCCGAGATTGAGGTCGGCCTCCGCGAGATGGCCCGCGACCCCGGCGTAGGCATCGCCGATCACGTTCAGGCCATCGGGTGCCATCTCCGGACTGCAGCCGCAGGACGCGGGTGCGCAGCCGCTGGCCCTCTCGCGCGCGATCGCGGCATAGCGCTCCCGTACCAGGGTTCGGGTCTCGTCCGCGGATCTCATGTCGAGGTCTCCTCGAGTTGGGATGTGGTCCAGGCGGCGGCCGAAAGATCGCCGAGCAGCCTGTCGAGCGCCTCACGAACCTCGGCGATGCCCAAAGGATCGAGGCAGTAGCAGGAGTTGCGGCCTTCGATCTGGCCGCGGATCAGGCCCGCGTTCTTGAGGATCTTCAGGTGCTGCGACACGGTCGCCTGGGCGAGCGGCATGACCTCCACGACCTCGCCGCAGACGCAGCGCCGGCGGTTTGCCAGGACCCGCAGGATCTCGAGGCGTGCCGGATGCGCGAGCGCTTTCAGCCGGTCGGCGAGCCAGGCGTCCATGTTCGATCGTCCATCGTCGATAGGCGATGAAAGCGCGCTCGGATCGATCTGTCAATTATCATTTCTATCATTCGACGCTGGTCGTAATAACGTGAATTAGCTCTCCACGACCTTCAGGGGACGTTGGTGCTCGCGGGCCACATGGCCGCCGACCTGCTTGCCGCGGTCGGGCTCCTCTACCTGCTGGCGATGGCGCTGCCGTTCGTGATCGAGCTGTTCAACCTCGGCTGCCGCGGCGCCGGATTGCAGGAGCCGCTGCAGCTGCGCACGTTTTTGGCGCTGGCGGTGCAGCGGCCCTGGCCGAACGGGATCCGGGTCGTGGTCATGCTGGTCAGCCCGCTGGTGCCGACCGCGCTGCACGCGATGGTCCTGGTCGCGAGCCCGCTGATGGTCTGGCTCGGCTCGGGCCAGAAGCGCCAGGCGATCGCCGCGGGACTGCGCGCGAGCGAGCCCGAGGCCTGGGCGATCCGCAAGGCGTCCTGGCACCTGGTCTGGACCTGGGTGATCGGGATCACGGCACCGCTCGCTCTGGCGGCTGCTTTCGTGATCCTCATCGGCGAGTTCTGGCGCCCGGTCGGTGACATGCTCCTCGGGGCAGCCAATCGCGGCATGGCGGGCGCGTTCCGTGTTGCGAATGGGCTGGGCCGGATCGCGGCGTAGTCATCGGTCTCTGGGTCCTCGGGTCAAGCCCGAGGACGACAGAGAGCGCACGGGGGGTCACCGGTCGTCGGGGTGGCCGCGGCGGTTGGCGGGGTACCAGGCGTCGGTCAGCAGGTCGTCGAGGGCGTAGGGCAGGTCGGCCGGCAGCAGGTCGGCGGCGTCGGGCTCGGCGAAGCGGCGCAGGCCGTTCTCGGCCTTGGCGCGGGCCTGCGTCCAAAGACGCGGCAGGCGATCCTGGAGGTCGCGCCGCAACGACGGGCTGAGCTTGTCCTCGATCACGGCTCTCGCGTCGATGACCGAATCGTACCAGCCGCCACGGGGGTCGGAGGCGCGGGAATACTCCATTTTCAGGCAATGCTCGATGATCCGGCGCAATTGGCGGCGCACGGTGTCGCGCTCGCTCGTGCCCAAGTCCGCCACCTCCTCGATCAAGTGGGGAAAATCGAGGTCGAGGTTCGGGCGCAATTCTCCGAGGCGGCGCAGAGCCGTCGCCTGAGCCTGGGTCCAGGCGTAAAAATCCTGCTCGTACAGCTCCTCGATCCGGCTCACCATGGTGCGCTGGTTCCCTGAGTACCGTCCAACTTAGCACATAGGTGCTTCGCAGCTTAGCACATAGACGCCCCGCAGCCGGACAACGCCAGCACCCTTCAGGTGGAGGTGAGCCGCCCACGCTGCTCGAGGGCGCTCCCCGGACGCGCCTAAATTTCGATATTTACCGAATAGTGGAAATCATGATAAATCCCGTGACCGCGCCAGGTGGCGGGAGTATCGCCCCGCCTGATCCGCGGGTTGCAAGCCTGTCACACCGCGGCTGGCCGGGCCCTGCCGCGGCGTCACAAATCTGTCACGGCGAGGGCTCTAGAAATGTCGAAGTGCCAGACGATATACCCGGTGCCCTCTGCAAGCACCGGATGTGAGGACATGGAAGACAAAGCGGCTCTCGCTGCGCTCGCAGCCCTCGCCCACGAGACCAGGCTCGCGGTGTTCCGCCTGCTGGTCACGGCGGGTCCGAGCGGCCTGCCGGCAGGCGACATCGCGGGACAGGTCGGCGTGGTGGCCTCGACGCTCTCCTTTCATCTCAAGGAACTCGACCGGGCCGGCCTGTTGCGCTCCTGGCGCCGCCAGCGGCAGGTTTTCTACGCCGCCAATTACCAGGGTACGCGCGAGCTCTTGACCTTCCTGACCCGCGACTGCTGCCAGGGCCGTCCCGAGATCTGCGGCGATCTCACGCGGATCGCGGCTTTGCCCGAGCCGGAGGAGGTGTAAGGGGTTCGATGGCCGACAAGGTCTACAATGTCCTGTTCCTGTGCACCGGCAACTCGGCCCGCAGCCTGATGGCCGAATGCGCGATCGACCGCTGGGGCCAGGGCAAGTTCAGGGGCTACTCGGCCGGCAGTCATCCCAAGGGCAAGATCCATCCGATGACGCTTCGGCTGCTGCAGCGGCTGAACTACCGGACCGAGGGGCTGCGCAGCAAAAGCTGGGACGAGTTCGCCGAAGGCAAAGGCCCGCCGCTCGACTTCGTCTTCACGGTCTGCGATCAGGCGGCCGGCGAGGTCTGTCCGGCTTGGCCGGGCGAGCCGATGACCGCGCATTGGGGCGCCCCGGACCCAGCGGCGTTCGTCGGCAACGACGAGCAGACCTACCGGTTCTTCCGCAGCGTCTACACTCAGCTCGACAACCGCATCAAGATCTTCACGAGCCTGCCGATCGCGGGCCTGGACAAGCTGTCGCTGCAGCGCCGGCTCGATGAGATCGGCAAGGCAACACCCGAGATCGGCGCCGCCCGCGCCTGAGCGCCCATCCGAGCTGCGGAACGCGGCCTCGGGATCGACCCGAACTCCCAAATGGAACCGGCATGAGATCGACGGACACGACCCTCCCGGCGTCGGGCGCGCGCTCGTCGCGCCGTGCCGGGCTCGGCATCTTCGAGCGCTACCTGTCGCTCTGGGTGGCCTTGTGCATCGTCGTCGGCATCGCGCTCGGCCGGCTGTTTCCGGCGCCGTTCCAGCTGATCGGCAGCGCCGAGGTCGCCCGGGTCAACCTGCCGGTGGCCGTCCTGATCTGGCTGATGATCGTGCCGATGCTGCTCAAGGTCGATTTCGGCGCCCTGCATCAGGTCGCCGGGCACTGGCGCGGGATCGGCGTGACCTTGCTGATCAACTGGGCAATCAAGCCGTTCTCGATGGCCTTGCTCGGCTGGCTGTTCGTCGGCTGGCTGTTCCGCCCCTGGCTGCCCGCCGGCCAGATCGACTCCTACATTGCCGGCCTGATCATCCTGGCCGCCGCGCCGTGCACCGCGATGGTGTTCGTGTGGAGCAACCTGTCCGGCGGCGACCCCAACTTCACCCTCAGTCAGGTGGCGCTCAACGACAGCATCATGGTGGTCGCATTTGCCCCGATCGTCGGGCTGCTGCTCGGTCTGTCGGCGATCGTCGTCCCGTGGACCACGTTGATCCTGTCGGTCGTGCTGTTCATCCTGATCCCGGTGATCGTCGCTCAGATCTGGCGCCGGGCTCTGGTCGCCCGCGGTGGACGCGCGCTGGAGCGGATGCTCGCCCGCCTGCAGCCGGTCTCGCTGATCGCCCTACTGGCCACCCTGGTCCTGCTGTTCGGTTTCCAGGGCGAGCAGATCCTGCGGCAACCGCTGGTCATCCTGCTGCTCGCGATCCCCATTCTGATCCAGGTCTATTTCAATTCCGGGCTAGCCTACCTGCTCAACCGCCAGCTCGGCGTGGCCCACTGCGTCGCGGCGCCGTCGGCGCTGATCGGCGCCAGCAACTTCTTCGAGCTCGCGGTGGCGACCGCGATCGGCCTGTTCGGCTTCGAGTCCGGGGCGGCGCTCGCGACCGTGGTCGGCGTGCTGGTCGAGGTGCCGGTCATGCTGTCGGTGGTCAAGATCACAGAGGCCACAAAAGGCTGGTACGAGCACCGGGCCTGAGCCGTCCGCGGCCGGTCTGGATGCTCGGCGCCACCGCCAGGACCGGAAGCGGCCAGTGGGCGGGCGAAGTGGTGGCGACCTTCGGCCTGGTCGCGACCATCGTCGCCTGCGTCCGGTTCCGGAAGGAAGCGGTGCCCTACGCGGTCGGTCTCTACATCACGTCCGCCTACTGGTTCACGAGCTCGACCTCGTTTGCCAATCCGGCCGTGACCATCGCGCGCTCGTTCTCCGGCACCTTCGCCGGCATCCGGCCCGCGGACGCGCCGGCTTTCATCCTGGCTCAGCTGGCAGGGGCTGCGCTCGCCGTCCTGTTCTTCGCCTGGCTGCTTCGAGCCGAATGGTCCGATGCGGTCCAAGAGGACGTCGCCGAGCTGGCGGATTGAGCCCTCCCAGCCGCAAGTGTCTCGCCCCCGGTCGGGGCTGTGATAGACATCAGTAGTGGGGCAAGGAAGCGGCTATCGCTGGAGCCGCCGCAAGCTCGCGCCGCGCCGTGACCGGCGCTCCAAGCAGCACGACCACGCGAAGCCCCGGCGGGCACGGGAGTTGTTGGGAAATGACGGGCCGGAGGAGGGTCGGGACGAGGGCTAGGGGAGCGGGCGGCTTCGGGCGCCGCTCCGCCGAGATCGCGCCAGCAGCGCGGCAGCGATGGCCACGACCCTGATCAGGACCGATCTCGGGCGTGTCGAGGGCGATCCCGCCCTGGCCGCACGGCTCGCGCGCGAGATCGAGGGCGAGGTCCGCTTCGGGGCGTTCGATCGCGCCCGCTACAGCACCGACGCCTCGATCTATCAGGTCGAGCCCGTGGGCGTGGTGATCCCAAGGACCGATGCCGACGTCGAGGCGGCGCTCGGGATCGCGCGCGCGGCGGGCGTGCCGGTCGTCGCGCGCGGCGGCGGCACCTCGCAGGCCGGCCAGACGGTCGGCGCCGGCCTGGTGATCGATTTTTCCAAGCATCTGCACCGGATGCTCGAGCTCGACGTCGATGCCCGCACGGTCTGGGTCGAGCCCGGCCTCGTGCTCGACCGGCTGAACCGCCTGCTCAAGGCCCACGGGCTGTTCTTCCCGGTCGACATCTCGACCAGCTCGCGCGCGACGCTCGGCGGCATGGCCGCCAACAATGCCTGCGGCGCGCGCTCGATCCGCTACGGCATCATGGTCGACAATCTGCTCGCGATCGATGCGCTGATGGCCGGCGGCGAAGAGGTCCGGTTCGCCGAGGTTCCGGGCAACCTCGAGGGCGTCGCCGGCAGCCAGCGCTATCTGCAGCTGATCCAGGACATGCGGGCGCTCGCGCTGCGCGAGGCGGACGCGATCGCCGCCGGTTTTCCCAAAGTCCAGCGCCGGGTCGGGGGCTACAACCTCGACCGGGTCCGGCCCGCCGGCCACAACATGGCCGAGCTGCTGGTCGGCTCCGAGGGCACGCTCGCGCTGTTCCGCCGGCTCCAGCTCAAGCTGCAGCCGTTGCCGGCGCACAAGGTCCTGGGCGTCTGCCATTTTCCGGACTTCTACCAGGCGATGGCATCGGCGCAGGCGATCGTCGAGCTCGGGCCGTCGGCGGTCGAGCTGGTCGACCGCTCGATCATCGAGCTCGGCCGCCAGATCCCGGCCTACCGGCCGCTGATCGACCGCTTCGTGCGCGGCACCCCCGACGCGCTGCTCCTGGTCGAGTTCGCGGGCGACGATTCTCCAACTCAGCTGCGGGGCCTGGCCCGGCTGTCGGAGCTGATGGCCGACCTTGGGTTGCCAGACGCCGTGGTCGAGGCGATCGAGCCGGCCGCCCAGGCCCGGATCTGGGAGGTGCGCACCGCCGGGCTCAACATCGTGATGTCGATGAAAAGTGCGGGAAAACCGGTCTCGTTCATCGAGGACTGCGCCGTGCCGCTCGAGCACCTGGCCGACTACACGGCGCGGCTGACCGAGATTTTTGCCCGTCACGGCACCAGCGGCACCTGGTACGCGCACGCCTCGGTCGGCTGCCTGCACGTCCGCCCGATCCTCAATCTGAAGCTCGAGAAGGACGTGCGCGCGATGCGCCAGATCGCCGAGGAGGCGATGGCGCTGGTCCGTGCGTACAAGGGCGCCTATTCCGGCGAGCACGGCGACGGCCTGGTCCGCTCGGAGTTCAACGAGGCGGCGTTCGGGCCGCGCCTCGTGCGCGCGTTCGAGGCGATCAAGGACGCTTTCGATCCGGGGGCCGTGCTCAATCCCGGCAAGATCGTGCGCGCGCCGCGCATGGACGACCGCACGCTGCTGCGCTTCCCGCCCGGCTACGCGCCGCTAGCGCTCCAAAGCGGGCTCGACTGGCAGGCCTGGGGCGGCTTCTTGGGCGCCGCCGAGATGTGCAACAACAACGGCGCCTGCCGCAAGGCCGAGCCCGGCGTCATGTGCCCGTCCTACCGGGTCACCAGCGACGAGCAAGACGTCACCCGCGGTCGCGCCAACAGCCTGCGTCTCGCGCTCTCGGGCCAGCTCGGACCGGACGCGCTGTGCTCGGACGAGATGGCGGCGACCCTGGACCTCTGCGTCGCCTGCAAGGCCTGCCGGCGCGAATGCCCGACCGGGGTCGATATGGCCCGGATGAAGATCGAGGTCCTGCACCAGCGGCGGCAGCGCCGCGGGCCTAACCTCAAGGACCGGCTGATCGCCTGGCTGCCCCGCTACGCGCCCCATGCCAGCCGTGCGCGCCGGCTCCTGCATCTGCGCGACCGGCTGCCGGGTGCGGCGGCGCTCTCCGAGCGCCTGTTCGGGCTCAGCGCCCGGCGCTCGCTGCCGCGCTGGCACGACCAGCCGTATCGCCCCAAGGCCAACGGCGCCACGCTCGCCGGCGATGGCCGCGATGTCGTCCTGCTGGTCGACACTTTCACCACGTGGTTCGAGCCGGGGATCGCGCGGGCGGCCGAGGCCGTGCTGGCGGCCGCCGGTTATCGCGTGCATCTGCCGGACCCGGGCGGCGCGCGTCCGCTCTGCTGCGGCCGGACTTTTCTCGCGACCGGGCTGGTCGAGGAAGCGCGCCGCGAGGCCCGGCGCACGCTCGCGGCGTTACGGCCCCTGGTCGAGCTCGGCCTGCCGGTGATCGGGCTCGAGCCCTCCTGTCTGCTCACGTTCCGCGACGAGTACGAGGCCCTGCTGCCGGGATCGGAGACCGCCGCGCTCGCCGGGCGCGCCCTGCTGCTCGAGGAGTTCCTGTGGGCGGAGCACGCGGCGGGCCGGCTCGAGCTCCGGCTGCGGCCGGCGCAATGGCCGCGGGCGCTGCTGCACGGCCATTGCCATCAGAAGGCGTTCGCCGCCATGGCCGCGGTCGAGGGCTGCCTGAAGCTGGTCCCGGGGCTCGAGGTCGAGACGATCGAGTCCAGCTGCTGCGGCATGGCCGGCGCGTTCGGCTACGAGGCGAGCCACCACGCGGTCTCGCTGCAGATGGCGGAGCTCTCTTTGCTGCCGGCGGTGCGTGCGGCCGGCGCCGATGTGGTCCTGGTCGCGGACGGCACCAGCTGCCGGCATCAGATCAAGGACGGCAGCGGCCGCCAGGCGCTCCATGTCGCCGAAGTGCTGCAGGCGGCGCTCGCCTGAGATCCCGGGCCGCCTTGGCCGGGCCGGGGCGGGTCAGGCGGTCAGCCGGTCGACCGGCCGGTCGTAGGGCAGGGGATGGACCGGCGGCAAGGCGCCCATGGTCGTCTGCGGCGTCTCGGCGAGCAGCTCCAGAATGCGGTCCTTGAGCACCCGGATCTCGCGATGCGCGGGCGATCCCGGCGCGTGCACGCCGATCCAGGCGCCGGCATCGAAGGCCTCGGCATGCGCCGAGCGCTGCCGGATCGCCGGCCCGACCTTGAGCCCGAAGCGCTCGAGCGTGCCGTGAAGCCGGCGGCCGATCGCGGTCCGCCGGTCGACCCGGCTCGGCACCAGCATGCAGGCGGGCCGGGCGGGGCTGCGGATCGCGCGCGCCCGGCGCAGCAGGTCGAGCGCCTTGCCGGTCGCCCGCAGGTCGACCCCGGACGGCGTCACCGGGATCACGAACAGATCCGCGATCAGGAGGGCAGACGCGATGCAGGAGCCGACCTGCGGCGGCAGGTCGACCACCACGTGATCGGCGGCACCCTTGAGGGTGATCGCGCGCGCGACCCAGCGCTGGGCATCGCGCTCGCCGCCGAGCGGCAGGGTCTCGACCGGCACCGGCAGCCGCCGTCCGGCATGCCAGTCGGTCGCCGTGCCCTGACCGTCGGCGTCGACCAGGATCACGGTCTCGCCGCCGGCGGCGAGCGCGCAGGCCAGATTGACCGCGATCGTGCTCTTGCCGGTGCCGCCCTTGAGATTGCCAACCGCTATCAGATTACCCATAAGGACCGCTCGCTCTGCTGTGCCGGGCCGATCGGGCCGGCAGCGCGCGCAGCAGCCCGCCACCGAAACCGAGCCAGGCAGGCTAGCAAGGCAAGGTTAATGAAGCCCTTATGCGAGCTGCGGTCGGACGCGGTTCAGCGATGCGCGCAGGGCGCGCGCCTCTCCTGATCGAGGAGTCCGACGGCTCAGCCGGCGCGGACGAACTTCTGGAACGCGTGGCAGGTGAGCGGCGCGAAATGCTCGATCGCGCCCGACGCCTTGATCACCTCGCCGACGTAGAAGTCGCCGTGCGAATCCGCCCAGATGCCGTGCGGCACGATGAAGTTGCCCGGCAGCAGCGGGTTGTTGCCGCCGATCTGGGTCTGGATGTTGCCATCCAGGTCGCAGATCGTGACCCGCGCGATCGGCGCATGGCCGACCGGCGCATGCTTGGGCCAGGGGAAGTGCGCCCGGTCGGGGACCGGCACGGACCAGCCGAGCTCGGCGATGTAGAGGTTCTCCTGCTCGTCGATGAACAGATCGTCCGGCCGGTTGACCCAGTCCCAGCTTTTCTGGAACTCACCGCTCGCGGAAAAGATCTGGATGCGCGAGTTCTCGCGATCGGCGACGAACACCCGGCCGCTTCGGTCGACCGCGATGCTGTGCGGCAGGTTGAACTGGCCCGGCCCGCAGCCCGGCTCGCCCCAGGACGCCAGCAGCTCGCCGGTCGGGGAAAAACGGTGGACGCGGGCGTTGCCGTAGCCATCCGAGATGAACATCTCGCCGCTCGCCGTGACCGCGACGTTGGTCACCATGTTGAACGGCCCGGCCGCATGCTGGACCGGCGATTGTCCGACCTTGAAGCCAGTGTCGGCCGGATGTGCCGGGTCGCCGAGCGTCATCAGCAGCTCGCCGCCGGTCGTGAACTTCCGCACCGTGTGGTCGAAGTTGTCGGCGCAGTACACGTGATCGTGCTGGTCGATGAAGATCCCGTGCGCGCTCGAGAAGATGCCCTCGCCCCACGCGTCCAGGAACCGCCCCTCCTTGTCGAACACGATCATCGGATGGGCGCCGCGATTGAAGACGTAGACCCGGTCTTTGGAATCGACGGCGACGCCCGCGACCTCGACGAACGACCAGCCTTCGGGCAGCTGCTCCCAGCCTTCCAGGACCTCGTACTCCAGGCGGTGCGGACCGATCGCCATGACGTGCTCCTAACCCGGTGGTTCTGGTTGTGTGGATTACCCTAGCCTCACCAGGCTAGCACAAGTCGCCTGCTTGCCCAGGGGCTTCACCGGCGCCGGCCCGCGCCCAGGGCATAAGATGGGATGCGAAAGCGGCGCCGGTAGCCGCCCGGCGAAAGCCCGGTCGTGCGCCTGAACAGGCGCCGGAAGAACGCGGGATCCTCGTAGCCCACTTGCCAGCTGATCTCGTCGATCGGGGCATCGGTGCGCTCGAGCCGGCGCTTGGCATCCTCCACCCGCAGGCGCTGCACGTAGTCGATCGGGGCGAATCCGGTCGCCGCCTTGAAGCGGCGCTTGAATGTCCGCTCCGCGACGGCTGCGCGCCTGATCATCTCCTCGACCGGGCTGCCGACCGCGAAATGCGACGCGAGCCATCCCTGGGCATCGACGATCAGGCCGTCGCCATGATCGGTCGGACCCTGAAAGACGATGTAGGGGGCGAGCCCGTCGTGGTGCCATTGGAGGGCGAAGAACCGGGCGACCGCCTGCGCAGCGGTGGCACCGACATGGCGGGCGATCAGGTAGAGCACGAGATCATGCCAGGTCATCGAGGCGCCGGAGGTGACCAGCTGCTCGCGCTCGCCGGCGACCACCAGGACCCGTTCGGGCAGCAGCGGCACGTTCGGAAAGATCCTCTTGAACTCGGCTGCGTAGCCCCAGTGGACGGTGGTCTCCCTGCCGTCGAAGAGCCCGGTCTCGGCAAGCAGGAAAACGCCGGAGCAGGCCGAGCACAACAGCGCACCGCCGTCGTGCATCCTCGAGGCCCACTCGACCAGCCGGGGATGGCGACCCACCTGCCAGCCCTGCTCGCCGAGCAGGACGGAGGGCACGATCACGATGTCGGTCGTCCCGATCTCGTCGATCGCGCACTGGACCTCGACCGACAACCCGCTCGCGAGCGCGACCGGGCCGCGTTCCACGCCGACGACCCTGACCTCGAACGGCGGCACCGCCGGAATTGAGCGATCGACGTCGGCGAGCCTGCCGAACGCGTTCAAGACGTCGTAGATGCCGGTCAGGGTCGAGACCACGGCATCCGGGAAGGCGACCAGGCTGACCTGGCGCGGTCCGACCTTGGTGCTGATGCCTGCGCTCACCGCCGCCCCTCTCGTGGCACGTATGAACCGTTCCTGGCGCGTATCGCACTCACCGGCGCACGCGGCAACGCCTAACGTTTGCCCGCATCCCGACGCGCTCCGGCGCGGGACGATCTTCGGAGGAGACTTGTGATGAGCCTGGACCAACCGACGCTCGACAGCCTGGTCGAGCGGCTGTTCGGCGAACTCTCGGCCGGCTATGGCGGGGTCATGGTCAGCATCGGCGACAAACTCGGGCTGTACAAGGCGATGGCTGGCGCCGGGCCGCTGAGCTCGCACGAGCTCGCCCGGCGCTCCGGCTGCGCCGAGCGCTACCTGCGCGAGTGGCTGCACTCCCAGGTCGCGGGCGGCTACGTCGCCTACCACGCGAGCAGCGCCACCTACGAGCTGACCCCCGAGCAGGCCAAGGTCCTGGCCGAAGACACGAGCCCGGTCTTCCTGCCGCACGCCTGGCAGGTCGTGGTCTCGATGTGGGCCGACGAGGACCGGACCCTCGACGCCTTCCGGACCGGCAAAGGCGTTGGTTGGGGCGACCACGACGAGCGCCTCTATTGCGGCGTCGCGGCGTTCTTCCGCAATTCCTATGGCAGCAGCCTGGTCAGCGAGTGGCTGCCCGCGCTGGACGGCGTCAGGGACAAGCTGAGTGCCGGCGCGCGCGTCGCCGACGTCGGCTGCGGGCACGGCCATTCGACCGTCCTGATGGCCAGGGCCTTCCCGAATTCCCGGTTCTGGGGCTTCGACGTCCACGAAGGCTCGATCGCGGCGGCGAGGAAGGTGGCGGACGAGGCCGGCGTCGCCGACCGGGTGCGGTTCGAGGTTGGCGCCGCGCATGCGTATCCGAGGCACCGCTACGACCTGATCTGCTTCTTTGACTGCCTCCACGACATGGGCCGTCCGGTCGACGCGGCACGGCATGCCGCGGATGCGCTCGCTGAGGACGGCACCGTCATGCTCGTCGAGCCGTTCGCCGGCGACCGCGTCGAGGACAACATGAACCCGGTCGGACGGCTGTACTATGCGGCCTCGACGACGCTTTGCTGCGCCCACGCCATTTCCGAGAACGGCACCCATGTGCTCGGCGCCCAGGCGGGCGAGAGACAGCTCGCCGGCGTGCTCGAGCAGGCCGGCTTCCAGCACGTCCGGCGCGCGGCCGAAACACCGTTCAACCTCGTCGTCGAGGCCCGGCTCTGTTAGCCGGCTTCCTGGCTGCCGCGCCGGCAGAGCGCCAGGCCATGGCGGGCGAGGCGGCTCCATTCGCTGTCCGGGTCGAGCCTCAGGTAGCGCTGCCAGAGCCGGCCGGCGGCCGCCAGCTCGCCGGCCTCGAAATGCAGCTGGGCGAGCCGGTAGAGCGGGTCGGCGTAGTCCGGATCGGCGCTGCCCGCACGCTCGAGGTAGGCGCGCGCGAGGTCCTTGCGGCCCTCGGCATCGAGCAGCAGGGCGAGATTGTACCAGGCGTCGGCGAACTTCGGGTCGATCGCCAGCGCCAGCTGCAGATAGGCTTTGGCCTCGCGCTCGCGGCCCTGCTCGCGGAGCACGTTGGCGAGGTTGAAGGGTGCGATCGGGTCCGACTTGTCGAGGCCAACGCAGCGCCGATAGAGGGCCTCGGCGGCCCTCAGATCGCCCGCCTGCTCGGCGTCCTCGGCGTCCTCGAACACTTCGTCCACCGACGGATTGCCGGGGTTGGCGAGCGGCAGGCGCAGCTGGCCGTCGAGCTCGGCCAGGCAACCCTCGATCCGGCGCGCGAGCTGGCCGCTGTCGTCGCAGACCAGCTTGAGCCGGGCGAGCGGATGGTCGTCCGCGGCCAGCTGCCGACCGCCGGCCGTGGCGGTGCCCTGGATGATCGCCGTCAGCCCGAGACCGGCTTCGAGCAGCCGGCCGACCTCGCGGGCCGCGACCAGATCCCGAAAGCCGAGGGCACCGTCCTCGTTCGGCTGGATGACGTCGAACAGGACCAGGAGGCGGACCAGGGCCGGCTCGAGGCCAGCCTTGTCGGCAAGCTCCTCGAGGCGGACCGCGGCCGCGACCGGCACTGCCGGTGCCAGCAGGTCGAGGGCGCGCAGCAGCGCGTTCTCGCTGAGACAGGGGGCACCCTGCTGGTCGGCGCGGGCGAGCTTCGCCTGCAGGCGGCCGTCGGCGAGCTGGGACGCCGCGTGCCGGCCGATTGCGACCAGCGTCGTCTGCTGCGCCAGCGCCCGCCTGGCGACCCCGCCGCGGCGGCCGATCTCGGCGGCCGCGACCCGGTTGGGGAGCGCCGCCAGACGGCCGAGGATGGTGACGGTCTGGCCGGCGAGGTCGATCATCGGGCCGGGTCCGAGCCCCTAACCCGCCTTGCGCCGCTTCTTGCTGTCCTCGGTCGCCGCCGGCTTCTTGGCCTGGCCGGATGCCGCCGGCGTCTCCTCGGCCGCGGCCCGGCGCGGCTTGCTTTCGGCTGGCGGCTTGGCGTCCTCGAGCGAGCGTCGGAGCGCGTCCATCAGGTTGATCACCTTGCCGCGCTCGGGCGCCTTGGCGAGCACCGGCTCCTGCCCCTTGATCTTGGCCTTGACCATCTCGATCACGGCGTCCTGATAGCGGTCCTTGAACTCGCTGGGATCGAACTTGCCGGACTTCTGCGCGATCAGCTTCTCGGCCAGATCGAGCATTTCGGCTTCCGGCTGCTCGTCCTTGATGTCGGTGAAGTAGTCCTTGGAATCGCGGACCTCGTCGGCGGTGCGCAGCGTCATCATCAAGAAGCCCTGGTCGCGGCAGGTCAGCGCGATCAGGCGCTCGCGGTTGGCGAGCACGATCCGGGACAGCGCCACCTTGTCCTTGTCGCGCATCGCATGCTGGATGACCCGGAAGGTCTCCTCGGCGACCGCCCCGTCCGGCGCCAGATAGTAGGGCGAATCGAAGTAGATCGGGTCGACCTCCTTGGCGTCGACGAACTTCTCGATCACGATCGCCTTGGTCGTTTCGATCTGGACCTTGTCGAAGTCCTCGTCGGTGAAGACGACGTACTGATCCTTTTCGTACTCGTAGCCCTTGACCAGGTCCGCGCGCTCGACGGGCCCGAGCTCCGGGTCGTGGGGCTTCATCTGGATCCGGTTGTGGGTGTCCTTCTGCAGCAGGTGGAAGGCCACCTTTTCGCTGCGCGAGGTCGCGTTGAACAGGCGGACCGGGCAGGACACCAGGGACAGCTTGAGATGTCCCTTCCAACTCGAGCGTGGCGCCATGGCTTCGACCTCGTTTTCCCTGGCTGACGATCTAGGCCCGCTTGGGGCCCTTCGGCTCTTTGGGCAGGGCGCGAGCTGCCTGCTCGATCCCGGCCCAGGGATCAACGAGCCCCGTCGCCAGCCGTTCCGGAACGCTAGCGTAGTTCAGATCGGCCGGGTCGTCGAGTTTCTCCAGTTCCTCCCAGGCGAGCGGGGTCGAGGCGGGCGCACCGGGCCGTGCCCGGAGCGAATAGGCGGCGACCGCGGTGGCGCTCCGCTGGTTGCGCAGATAGTCGAGGTAGATCCGGCCGCGGCGCTGGGCCTTGGCCATGTTGGCGGTGAAGCGGCGGGGCGCCTGCGCCGCCATCTGGCGCGCGAACGCCTCGCAGAAGGCCGCGACCTCGGCCCAGCTCCGGCGGCGCTGGATCGGCACGACGACGTGCAGGCCCTTGCCGCCGGTGGTCTTGAGGAACGGCACCAGGCCCCTGGCCGCGAGCGCGTCCCGGACCTCGACCGCGGCGCTCGCGACCTCGCGCCAGGGCAGGCTCTCGTCGGGGTCGAGGTCGAGCACCAGGCGGTCGGGGCGCTCCGGCTGGTCGACCCGGCAGCCCCAGCTGTGGAACTCGACCGCGCCGAACTGGGCGAGCGACAAGAGGCCCTTGGCATCCTCGATGTAGAGGTAGTCCGCCTTCTCGTCCGAGCTCTGCTCGGCGAGCGCGATCGTCCGGACCGCCTCCGGCATGCCGGTGAGCGCGTGGCGCTGGAAGAAGCAGTCCTGGATCCGCCCGAGCGGGCAGCGCACCAGGGAAACGGGCCTTCCGATCAGCTCCGGCAGCATCCAGTCGCCGACCCGGGCGTAATAGAGCGCCAGCTCGAGCTTGGTCGGGCCGCCCGCGCCGAACATCACGCGATCGGGGTTGGTGACCCAGATCTGGGCCAGATCGGCATCGGTGACGTACCGCTTTTTTTCCACGTCTTGCTGGAGCGTCTCGGCCGCACCGGGTTCTGCCTCGACCTTGTCGGCGCGCAGCCCCTTGTAGACTGCGTGTCGCAGAATGCCGTCCGCGGTCCGGTTGCCGTACTCGACCTCGGCGACCAGCGCCGGCCGCACCCAGACCATGCCCTTGCGCGTCTCCTCGGCCGGCAGTGCGACCGGCGCCTTTTTGGTCCTGAGCGCGTCCAGCCGGGCATGCAGGCTTTTCATCTCGGTCATCGAAAAACCGGTGCCGACCCGGCCGACGTAGCGGAGGCCGCCGTCCTCGGCCTCGGCCAGCAGCAGCGCCCCGATCCCGCCCGCGGCCTCGGACGGGCTGTAGCCGACGATCGGGAAGTCGTCGCTCTGGCGGCACTTGATCTTGAGCCAGCTGCGCGTCCGGGTCTGCTGATAGGGGGACTCGGCGCGCTTGCTGACCACGCCTTCGAGGCCGAGCCGGGCGGCCTGCTCGAAGAAGGCCGAGCCGTCGCCCCGGACGTGCTCGCTGAGCTGGAGTGCTGAGGTCGGCGAGACCACCGCTTCGAGCAGCCCCGCCAGGGCCTGCTTGCGCATGGCGAGCGGCACGGCTGTCAGATCATAGCCGTCGAGGTGGAGCAGATCGAAGGCAAAGCAGGTGAGCTCGTGGCTGCGGCCCTCGGCGAGCGCATCCTGGAGGGCGGCGAAGCTCGCGATCCCGCTCTCGTCCTGGACCACGATCTCGCCGTCGATCAGCGCCTGCTTGCAGGGCACCGCCTCGAAGGCCTTGGCGAGCAGCCCGTAGCGGTCGGTCCAGTCCTGGCCGGTCCGGGTCAAGAGGCGCACGGCCCCGGCCTCGAGGCGCGCGAGCGTCCGATAGCCGTCGAGCTTGATCTCGTGCAACCATTCTTCGCCCTCGGGCACCCGCGCGGAGGGCGTCGCCAGTTGCGGCCGCATGGCATCCGGCAGTGGGGCCTCGACCGCACCTTGCAGGGCCGACGGCCTGACCCTCCTGGCCTTGCGCGCGCCTGCCGGCGCCGGCGCGCCCGACTTCTGATCCAGGAGCAGCTCCTCGACCCGGCGGCCGCTCAGCACGCTCTCCGGCCGCTGCTCGAGCAGCTCGTCGCCGTGGCCCGGGCGTGCGTAGGGGTCGCGCTCCTTGATCAGCAGCCAGTTGTCGCCGCGCTCGCCGTCCTTGGGCTTGAGCCGGACCAGCATCCAGCCGCCGCCCAGTTTTTCTCCGACGAGCCGGAACTTCAGCGTGCCCTTGCGGTAGTCCGCTTCCGGATCGCCCATCGGGATCCAGCTGCCGCGGTCCCAGATGATCATGGCGCCGGCGCCGTACTGGCCCTTGGGGATCGGCTTCTCGAAGTCGGCGTATTCGAGCGGGTGGTCCTCGACGTGCACGGCGAGCCGCCGCACCTGGGGATCGAGCGATGGCCCCTGCGGCACCGCCCAGCTCCTCAGCGTGTCGCCGAACTGCAGGCGAAGATCGTAGTGCAGCCGGCGCGCGGCGTGCTTTTGGACCACGAACACGCTCGTCCCGGGCGCGATCTCGCCACCGGGCGGCTCCGCCGTCCTGGCAAAATCACGCTTCGCCCGATAGCGCTCGAGCGAGCTTCCCGTACGGCCTTCGGCCAAAGCCCGTCCCCGACCCAAAGACGCTTCCGCGGACCAGTCTAGCGCAAACTTCACCGACGAGGACCAGATCCCACCCGGGTCGGCACGGTGATCGCATTGGGCGGCCGCGAGGATTTTGGAGGAGGAAGGGTGTCGTCCCAGGCGGCGCGTCTGAGCTTGCCGCGGGTCGTTGCCAGGCGGCGGCGATGGCTGGCGAGCATGCGCGCTCACGGCCATAACGCCCGCTGACCGCGCGCGCCCAGTCGCGCCCGGCGGCTCGCCGTTCAATCGCTGCCCCGGCAATCTCGCACCGCGCAACACACCCGGCTACGGTCTGCTCGGTTCAGTTGACGCAAAGTATTTCTCGATCTATATCATATTCCCGATGTTGACGACATTGACTCTGCGATTGATCAATAGAGGCATAGATCGTTTTCTATTCATGTCTTCATGTGAACACCTGTTCATACGTGGCTGGAGGAGTAAACTGATGGGTGGCATCCGGTCGGGCGGGGCGGCAGGGCGGCGGTGAGGACGCGTGGCGGAGCGAGTGGACGAGCCTGGCGTCGGTCCCTCGGGGGCGCCGATGGACGCTGAGAGTTCAGACGTCGAGCCGGCCTTGGCGGGCTGGCGGCGACCGGTCGGCCGGGCGAGCCTCGCCGAGGTCCATCGCAGCGTGCCGGTCCGCGCCGGCTGGAGCCCGCTGCGCAAGCTGCTCGCCTTCTTCGGGCCGGGCTACCTGGTCGCGGTCGGCTACATGGACCCCGGCAACTGGGCGACCTCGCTCGCCGGCGGCTCGGCGTTCGGCTATACGCTGCTCGCCGTGGTCGTGCTCTCCAGCCTGATGGCGATGCTGCTGCAGGCGCTCAGCCTCAAGCTCGGGATCGCGAGCGGGCGCGACCTCGCCCAGGCCTGCCGCGACCACTACAGCCGGCCGGCCGGGATCGCGCTCTGGCTGCTGTGCGAGATCGCGATCGTCGCGACCGACCTCGCCGAGGTCATCGGCACGGCGATCGCGCTCAATCTCCTGTTCGGTCTGCCGCTCCTGATCGGGGTCATCCTGACCGCCGCCGACGTGCTCCTGATCCTGGTCCTGCAGGCGCGCGGCTTCCGCTGGCTCGAGGCGTTCATCATCGCGCTGGTCGCGGTGATCTTTCTCTGCTTTGCCTTCGAGATCGTGGTCTCGGCGCCGGCGCTGAGCGGCGTCCTCGGCGGCCTCCTGCCGAGCCCGGAGATCGCGACCAACCCGGCGATGCTGTACATCGCGATCGGCATCCTCGGCGCCACCGTGATGCCGCACAACCTCTACCTGCACTCGGCGATCATCCAGACCCGGAGCTACGGCCTGACCGAGCCGATCAAGCGCCAGGCGATCCGGCTCGCGACCATCGACAGCACGATCGCGCTGACCATCGCACTGCTGATCAACGGTGCGATCCTGGTCCTCGCCGCCGCGGCCTTCCACGAGGCCGGGCGCCAGGACGTGGCCGAGATCCAGGACGCCTATCATCTGCTGGCGCCGCTGCTGGGCGTGCCGATCGCGAGCACGGTGTTCGCGGTGGCATTGCTCGCCTCGGGCCAGAACTCGACGGTCACGGCGACCCTTGCCGGTCAGATCGTCATGGAAGGCTTCCTCGACATCCGCCTGCCGGCCTGGCTGCGGCGCCTCGTGACCCGCCTTTTGGCGATCGTGCCGGCGGTCGTGGTGACCGCGCTCTACGGCACCAGCGGCACCGCCCAGCTGCTGATCCTGAGCCAGGTGATCCTGTCGCTGCAGCTGCCGTTCGCGGTCGTGCCGCTGGTCCAGTTCACGAGCGACCGCGCCAAGATGGGCAACCTGGTCAACGCCCGCTGGGTGAGCTGGCTGGCCTGGGTCGTGGCGGCCCTGATCATCGCGCTCAACCTCAAGCTCCTGTTCGACGTCGCCGCCGATCTCGCCGGCTAGAGCCGGCCATGCCAGGCCTTCGAGGCTAGTCGACCAGGGCGGCCGCGGCGACCCGGTCGTAGCCCTCGCTGCTCCTGAGCAATTGCTGGGAATAGGGGTCGGCGAGCGCGCCGGTGCGGAGCGCGCTGGTCGGCACCTGCTCGACGATCCGGCCGTGCTGCATGATCGCGACCTCGGCGCACATGTGCGCGATCACGGCGAGATTGTGGGACACGAACAGATAGGTCAGGCCGCGCTCGCCGCGGAGCGCGCCGAGCAGGTTGAGGATCTCGGCCTGGACCGAGACGTCGAGCGATGAGGTCGGCTCGTCGAGCAGCAGCACCTTGGGCTCGAGCATCAGCGCGCGGGCGATCGCGATCCGCTGGCGCTGGCCGCCCGAGAGCTGATGCGGGAAGCGGTAGCGGAAGGCGGGCCCGAGCCCGACCGCCTGCAGCGCCCGCTCGACCCGTGCGCCGGCATCGCCGAGGCCGTGGATGGCGACCGGCTCGGCCAGGGTCCGGTCGACCGTATGGCGCGGATGCAGCGAGCCGTAGGGGTCCTGGAACACCATCTGGACCATGCGGCAGAACCGCAGGCTGCGCCGGTCGCCGAGGGCCTCGCCGTCGACCACGATCCGCCCCTGCCAGCCTCGCAACAGGCCGGCGATCGCCTTCAAGACCGTGGTCTTGCCCGAGCCCGACTCGCCGACCAGGCCGAACGCCTCGCCTTCGCCGACCCGGAACGAGACGTCGTCGACCGCGGTGAAGCCGCCGAACCGGACGCCCAGGCTCTCGATCTCGATCATGCCACCGGCTTACCGTTGCCTCCCGCCGCAGCAAGACGGTACGCCCGCCCGCCGGTCAAGCGCCGCGACGCTTCCCCTCACCCGCCGGAGCGGGCCGGCGAGTCAAGCTATACCGCGGTTGCGCAGTGGACGCGCTCTCAGCTCTGGCCCTGAACCGGGGCGCGCTGCGAGATGTGCCAGGGGATCAGGAGTTTTTCCAGGAGCACCACGGCGCCGAACAGGGCAAGCCCGAGGCCGGCCAGCATGATGATGATCGCGAACGCGAGGTCCATGCGCAGATCCCCGGTCGCGATCTGGATGTAGTAGCCCAAGCCCGCATCGCCGCCGATCCACTCGGCGATCGTGGCGCCGACGGTGGCGTTGACCGCCGCCCCTTTGATGCCGACGAACAGCTGCGGCAGTGCTGCCGGCAGGCGCACGTACCAGAACGTCCGCAGCACGCCGGCCCCGGTCGATCGGCAGAACCGCCCGAGATCCTCGGTCAGCGACGTGAACGCGAGAATCCCGTTCAGGAGAATCGGAAAAAAACAGACCAGAAAAACGATGATCACCTTCGGCAGATAGCCGAAGCCGAGCCAGGTGACGAACAACGGGGCAAACGCGATCTTGGGCACCATCTCGAGGGTGACCGCGGCCGGATAGAAGGTTTTTCGCAACAGGCTCGAGAACGCGACGGTCAAAGCCAGCGGCACGCCCAACAGGATCGCGACCGCGAAGCCCGCGAGCGTCTCGCCGCCGGTCACCAGCGTGTACTCCCAGATCCGCGGCAGGTTGCGAAAGAACTGATAGAAGATGGCGCTCGGCGCCGGGATGATGTAGCGCGGCACATCGAAGCCCTGGACGATCCCCTCCCAGACCAGGAAAAACCCGACCGCGAAGGCGATCGAGACCCAGGATCGTGCGAGCCTGTCAACGACCATCACAGGCATGTTTCGGACCGCTGCTGGTCAACCCGCCGCGAAGTATGATGCGCCCAGGTGCTCGCAACAATCGCCGTTTGACACGAGCGCGATCGGGCACGGCAACGGCCCTCGCGGGTCGAGGTGCTCCAGGGGGCCGGTCGAACGCCCCCTTGACGCGTCGAGGCTGGAGCCGCAGATTCTGTACAGTCTGTGCAGAAGGAGGCGGACATGCGGACCTGGCAGCTCCAGGAAGCGAGGAGCCGGTTCAGCGAACTCGTGAGCGCGGCGCTGGCGGGCGGTCCCCAGCGTGTGACTCGCCACGGCAAAGCGGCGGTCATCGTCGTGTCCGAAGCCGAATGGCAGGAGGTCACGAGGAAGCTTCCTTCGTTCGGCCGCCTGCTCGCCCAATGCCCGCTCGACCCGGAGGATCTCGCGGAGCGACCCCCGGCGCGAGCACTTCGTGGCGGATTGGCCGAATGAGCTACGTGGTCGACACCGACGTTCTCTCGCACACCGCCCCGACCACGCGAGGCGCCTTGCCTGGCCTCTCGCAATGGCTGGAGAGGAATTCCGAGCATCTTTATCTCTCGGTCATCTCGCTGATGGAAATCGGCTACGGCATCGCCTGGCTCCGGCACCGGGAGGCGCGGCGCAAGGCAGCGCTGCTGCAGGCGTGGCTCGACGACCTGACGGCCTTCCACGGGAGCCGCATCCTCCTGGTTGCCGACGACATCGCGCTTCGGGCCGGGCAACTGCTTGCGAAGGCGCGCGCGCGGGGCGTCCAGGTCGGTGCGGAGGACGCGCTGATCGCGGCGACCGCGGACCTACGCGCGATGACCGTCCTCACCGCCAACGCGCGCCATTTCGCGCCGATGGGCGTCCGCCACGTGGACCCGCGCGCGGGCCTG
Source organism: uncultured Alphaproteobacteria bacterium (assembly GCA_963757395.1). GTDB lineage: Bacteria > Pseudomonadota > Alphaproteobacteria > Geminicoccales > Geminicoccaceae > DATAOG01. The sequence goes on along the minus strand of CAVWRK010000003.1, from coordinate 610,858 downwards.
CCGGCGGACGCCGAAACTTGAGTCCGTAACCGTCGCCGACCGTTTTCCGAGGCGGCTCAGATGACCCCGTAGCCGAAGAAGATACGCCGGATCTCGGCGACGTGGGCGTGGAATTGGGGCGTCTCGCAGACCTCGAGGGTGCGCGGGCGGGGAAGGTCGATCCGGATTTTCCGGACGATCGTGCCGGGCCGCGGCGAGATCACCACGACCAGATCGGCGAGCTGGACCGCCTCCTCGATCGAGTGGGTCACCAGGAGCACGGTTTTTCCGGTCTTCATCCAGAGGCGCTCGAGGTCGGCGCGCAGCTGCTCGCGGGTCATGGCATCGAGCGCGCCGAGCGGCTCGTCCATCAAGATCAGCGGCGGGTCGTGGATCAGGGCGCGGCAGAACGCGGTCCGCTGCTGCATGCCGCCCGAGAGCTCATAAGGGTGCCGGCTGCCGAACTCGGCGAGCCCGACCGAGGCCAGCAGGTCCTGCGCCCGGTCGAGGAAATCGCGCCGGCGGCGGCCGCGCAGGTCGATCTGCAGCAGCACGTTGCCGAGCACGGTCCGCCAGTCGACCAGGACCGGGTTCTGGAACACCATGCCGATGTCGGTCTGGGGCCCGCGTACCGCCGAGCCGGCGACCCGGATCTCGCCGGCGCTACCCTCGAGCAGGCCCGCGATCATCAGGAGCAGCGTGCTCTTGCCGCAGCCGGACGGCCCGACCAGGGCGACGAACTGCCTTTCCTCGACCGAGAGATCGACCGGGCCGAAGGCGTGCACCGGCCCGGCCCGCGAACTCGTAGACCTTGGTGACACCCTTGAGCTCGACGGAGACGCTCATCGGCCCGGTAGCGTCAGTAGCGTCGGACGATCAGGTGGGGCGCGGGCCGGCGGCAACCGGCCCACGCCCTCCCGTTTGCCGTCAGCGGCCTACATCGCGCCGGGCACGAACTGATTGGTGTAGAAGTCGGAGGCCGCCATGTCGGTCTCGAGCTCCTTGTACTGCTTCAGGAGATCGAGCGCGCTCTGCCAGTCCTGCTCGACGTGGGCGCCGAGCGGCTGGCCCTTGCCGTTCGGTGATTCGAGCACTGAAAGGGTGACGTCGAGGACGCGCCGCGCCTGGTCCTTCTGGTCCTCGACGCTGCCCGACCAGTTGATCAGGGCCGCGATCGCGGCATCCGGATCGTCCTTGGCCGCCTGGGTCGCCTTGAGGGTCGCGCGCACGAAGCGGCCGACCAGGTCCGGGTTCTGGGCGACCATGTCCTTGCTCGCGACGATCGAGTAGCCGGGCTGATAGACCCCGTAGTCGCTGTACGGGAAAATGACCGGCTCCTCGCCGCCGTTGGCGACGATCTCGGCGGGCTTGTCGTCGATGCCGCCCAGGATCGCGGGCGCGAGATCTTGCAGATAGCTGCTGACGAGAGCGCCGTCGGCGACGTTGACGAGCTCGATCTTGCTCGGGTCCAGCCCGGCGTTCTTCTCCACGACCGGGAAGAAGGTGTTCACGCCTGCCCCGGCCGTGGTCATGATCTTCTTGCCCTCGAGGTCCTTGATGGTCTTGACGCCGGCATCGGGCCGGACCAGGACCGCCTCGGTCCCTTGCGCGTCGATCACCGCGACCGAGATCACGGGTGCCCCCTGGGCCGCGAGGTTCATCATCGTGGCCGAGGAGCCGTAGGCGAAGTCGCTGTCCTTGTTGGCGACCAGGCGGACGGCGTTGGACGAGCCGTTGCCCTGCTTGACCACGAGGTCGATGCCCTCATCCGCGTAGTAGCCGCGATCAATCCCGAGAAAGAAGATCGCGTGCGAGCCGTAGAACAGCCAGTTGGTCCGGAGCGTCACCTTGTCGAGGTCTGCCGCCCCGACCGGCCCGGCGAGCATCAGCGCCAAAGCGCCGATGCCAACACCGAAGAACCAGCCTCTCAGCCGGCCATGCCATCCCGTCATCCAACCCTCCCTGTGTTGGCGGAGCTCGAGGCTCCGCGGTTGATGGTCGAGCACTTAGTCGCGCTTCAGCCCCAAGGCGCACCTAGGGGAAGCAGCGACCGCGCTCGTCAGCTCGACTTGAATCGAAAGGCGGCTGCGCCCACACTTCGGTAACAGTCTCTCCGTTGGAGAAAGGTCATGGCGCGGCCGACCGAATTGACCTTGCGGGTTCGTCCGGAACTGCTCGCGTCCTTGGACGAGCTGGCAGGGGCGACGCGTCGTTCCCGAGCCGAGCTCGCCGAGGAGGCATTGGCACACTACCTCGACGTCCAGCGCTGGCAGGTCGAAGGCATCCGCGCGGCGATCGAGGAGGCGGACCGGGGCGAGCCGGGCGTCCCGCACGAGCGCGTGGCCGCGTGGCTCGACAGCTGGGGCACCGACGACGAGCTGCCGCCGCCGGAGCCCGGCCCGTAGCCAGCGATGCGGATCGTCTGGCGCCCTCAGGCTCTTGCTGACCTGGTGGCGCTCCAAGCCTACATCGCCAAAGACGATCCGCGGGCGGCTTCGCGCATTGCCCGGAGAATCAAATCTGCGGTCGAGGGGCTCGGGCCCCTGCCTCGCATCGGACGACCCGGCCGGATCGAGGGCACACGGGAGCTGGTCGTCAGCGGGACGCCCTATGTCGTTCCCTACCGGCTCAAGGCCGATGAGGTGCAGATCCTGCGAGCCTACCATGCTGCCCGACGCTGGCCCAGGCGGTTGTGAGGTGGCACCGGCATCACCGCCTCAGACCGGCAGGCAGCTGGGCCCGAGAGGCTCGAAGGACTTGTAGCCGAGGATGAACTCCTGGTGGCCGAGCGCCTCGGACTTTGTGGGGTCGCCGGCGGCCACGCCCTGGATCAGATCGAACAGCTCGCGCCCGACCTGCTGGAGCGTGCCGCGGCCCTCGAGGATGCGGCCGGCGTCGACGTCCATGTCGTCGGCGAGCTTCCGGTAGGTTTCCGGATTGGCGCAGATCTTGATGACCGGAGAAATCGCCGAGCCGACCACCGAGCCGCGGCCGGTGGAAAAGAGCACGATCTGCGCCCCGCAGGCGATCTGCTCGACGATCGTGGCGTTGTCGTTGATGTTGGCAAAGCCCCATTTGCTGACGTCGTCCGGCACCATGTCCATCAGGTAGAGGCCAGGCCTGGGCGGCAGCACGCCCGGGCGCAGCATGCCGACGATCGGCTTGGTGCCGCTCTTGGCATAGGCGCCGATCGATTTTTCCTCGATGGTCGAGAGGCCGCCCGTGATGTTGCCGCCGCCGAAGCTGGACTGGTCGAGCGCGGCGTAGTGGCGGGTCGCCTTGGCCATGGCGCGCTTGATCTCGTCGCCCAACGCCGGCGTGACGGCGCGTCGCGCCATGTGCGCCTCGCAGCCGAACAATTCGCCCAGCTCCTCGAAGATCGCGGTGCCGCCGGCCTCGATCACGTGGTCGCAGGCGATCCCGATCGCCGGATTGGCGGTAAGACCGCTGGTCGCATCCGAGCCGCCGCACTCGGTCGCGACGATCAGGTCGGCGACCTCGACCGGCAGGCGCGGCAGCTGGCCGATCTCGCCGAGCGTCTCCTTGACCCAGTCGCGCCCGGCCTGGATGGTCGAGCGGGTGCCACCGCTCTTCTGGATCACCAGCAGCTCGCACGGGCGCCCGGAGGCCCGGACCAGCTCGATCAGCCGCGGCCGGTTGAACTGCTCGCAGCCGAGCGAGATCACCAGCACCGCGCCGACGTTGGGATGGGTGCAGAACGCCTCCATCATCCGCTGGGCGTAAGCGTTCGGGTAGCATCCCGGAAAACCGATCAGCTGGACGCCGTCGTCCTCGAACGGCGTCGCGATCGCGCGCGCGACGTGATGGGCGCACTCGACCAGATAGGCGACCAGCACGTGGTTGCGGATGCCCTTGCGCCCGTCCCGGCGCTCGTAGCCCAGCATCATGACGCCGCTTGCTCCCCCGCGTCCCCGACGGCCGCCTCCTCGAAGAAGTCGACCTCGTTGTTGACATAGTCGCTCTTGATGTTGTGGACGTGGACGTGCTGGCCCGCCTCGACCGCGACCTTGGCGCGACCGATCGGCACGCCGTATTTGAAGACCTGCGCGCCCGCCTCGATCGCCCGGATCGCGACCTTGTGGGCGAACGGGATCGGATCACGCGTGGTCAGCGCCAGCCCGTCGACCTCGACCGTCGCGCCCTTGGCGAGATTCGCGGTCGCGACCGCGACGTTGTCCTGATCCGACAGTCGTATCAACCCGGCCACGCATTTCCCCCTGGTGGGTTCCGCTGCGGCATCGCCGTCCGGCGGCCGCCCACGCCCGGCCTGATCATGCGTCAAGGCGAGCGCCCGGTCCAGGGAATCGCGGCGTGACCGCCTCGGGCGCGAGCAGCGCTACCGGAGAAAAAATCGGGTCCGCAGTGGCGTGGTTCACAGGGTGCCGATGCGATCCGGCGCCACATGACACCCGCGACCAGTTAACGGTCGCCAGCAAGGAGCGTGCATCGATGACCCTGACCAGCAACCTCGCGTACGACACGCTGGCGGCGCGCCGCTTCCGGCGGATCGCGCCGCTGGTCGTCCTGCTCGGCCTCGTGGCGCTGATCATGGCCCCCGGGTTCATCGCCAGGCTCGGCCACGACGACGGCGTGCGCGCGCCCAACGTGGTGACGCTCACCCCCGACTCTCCCGAGGGCTGAGCCCCGGCGCGCTCGGGCCGCGCGCGGCAGCGGGATGCCGGTGGTCGCGCTCCGGAGGAGACTGAGGTTGCCGGGCACCCCGTGGCCGCGGCCGACCCCGGGCTCCTCCCGCGGCCGCCGGCCGAGGCTTGACCCCGGGCGAGAACCGCTTGACTGTCATTGAAACCGCGCCGCCGTGCGGCGCGACCGCGTGGCGTTTCCGGGCTCGCATGAGAGGCACGCGCCCATGATCACCAGCCTCGATCATCTGGTGCTGACGGTGCGTGATCTGGATGCGACCGTGCGCTTTTATGTCGATGGGCTCGCAGATGGAGCTGCGCGCCTTCGGAGACGGGCGGCAGGCGCTGCATTTCGGCGCGCAGAAGATCAACCTGCACGTTGCCGGCCACGAGTTCGAGCCGAAAGCGGAAAAGCCGACGCCGGGCTCGGCCGATCTCTGTCTGCTCACCGGGCAGGCTGCTCGACGAGGTGGCGCGGCGCATGCAACGGCTCGGCCATCCGGTGATCGAAGGTCCGGTCGCGCGCACCGGCGCCACCGGCCCGATCGTCTCGATCTATCTGCGTGATCCGGATGGCAATCTGATCGAGATCGCGACCCGCGGCTGAGGGGTCCGTCGGCCGGCGGCCCCTGAAATTCAAAGAGTTGCGGTGGCTTTCTCGACCATTGTTGTGCTTTCTCGACCATTGTTGTATAGGCTGCGAACGACATTATGCCAGGGGTTGACGTTGAGCCCCCGGGCGATAGGTTGACCTGGACCAGCAGCGCGCGGATGCGATGAGCGACGTCGACCGCATACTGGAGCAGGCGCGCAAGGAGCTCCTCGATCTCTCGGGGCGCAACCGGCTGCTCAACGCGCCCCGCCACGCGGCCCGCGCGAGCACGCTCGAGATCGAGGGCGAGCGCAGCGAGAGCCTGTTCCGCCTCCTGGTCGAGGACGGCAAGGGCCTGGGGTTCCGCGCCCGTCCCGAGCCGAGCCCCGCCGACCAGCGTGCCGATGACGAGCCGCCGAGCGACGATCTGTTCGAGGACACTGGCGCCGCCCGGCGCGGCCGCCGAGGCGTCCCTGCCGCAGCACCGGGACCTCTGGCTGCAGACCGGGCTCGGCGCCGAGCGTCTGCAGGGCCGGCTGCTCCGGCTCTATTACGACGCCCGCACCCACTATGAGGAGCGCGGCGTCGGCGTCCTCTACCTGGCGCTCGGCTTCCTCGAATGGTACGAGGCGCCGACCGCCGAGCAGCCGCGCCATGCGCCCCTGATCCTGGTGCCGGTGCGCCTCGAGCGGGCGAGCGCGCTCGAGCGCTTCCGCCTCTGGTTCGCCGAGGAGGAGATCCTGACCAACCTGTCGCTGGCCGAGAAGCTGCGCCAGGACTTTTCCCTGACTTTGCCGGAGATCGACCCGGCCGAGCGCCTCGATCCGGCCGCCTATTTCCGGCAGGTCGGCGAGGCCGTTGGCCGCCGAGCCCCGCTTTCGGGTGCACGCCGACGACATCGTGCTCGGCCTGTTCTCGTTCACCAAGCTCCTGATGTACCGGGACCTCGACCCGGCGACCTGGCCGGCCGAGACGCCGCTTGCCAGGCGGCCGCTGCTGCGCGCGCTGCTGACCGACGGCTTTGGCGCCGAGGCCGGCGATCCGGCCGAGGACCAGCCGCTCGACCTGCGCCTCTCGCCCCGTGAGCTGCTCCACGTGCTCGACGCCGACGCCTCGCAGACGCAGGCGCTCGAGGCCGCGCGCGCCGGCCAGCAACCTGGTCATCCAGGGCCCGCCCGGCACCGGCAAGTCGCAGACCATCGCCAATCTGATCGCGGCCGCGGTGCACGGCGGCAAGACCGTGCTGTTCGTCGCCGAGAAGATGGCGGCGCTCGAGGTGGTCAAGCGCCGGCTCGACCAGATCGGGCTCGGCGAGCTCTGCCAGGAGCTGCACAGCCGGCGCGCCAACAAGAAGAGCCTGCTCGAGGAGCTCGAGCGGACGCTCGAGCTCGGCGCTCCCCGGCGCGACGATCCGAGCGACCTGTTCGACGAGCTGGCGGCGGCGCGCCAGCGGTTGAACCGCACGTGCAGGTCCTGCATCGCCCGATCGGCGGCGCCGGCGTCAGCCCGTTCGAGGCGATCGGCCGGCTGGCCGGGCTGCACGGCCGGGGCCCGCCGCCGGCGCCGATCTCGCTGCCGGGCTCGACCCATTGGAGCCGCGCCGAGCTGCGCGAGCGTCGCGATCAGGTCCAGGCCTCGCCAAGCGGGTCGCCGAGCTCGGCACGCCGGCCGAGCATCCCTGGCGCGGCGTCGGCCTGCCGGCGGTGCTGCCGGGCGACCGCCAGGCGATCGGCAGCGCGGTCGAGGCGCTGCGCGAGCAGACTGGCGCTGCTGCTCAAGGCCGCGACCAAGCTGCAGGAGTGGCTGGGCGTCAGGCCCGCCCCGCCGACGCTCGCCCAGCTCGGCGATCTGATCGAGGCCTGCTGCAGCCTGGCCGAGCTGCCGGCGGGCGCCGATGGCGAAGCGTTGCGCTCCGAGGTCTGGGAGCAGCCGGACGGCGGCGCTCGAGGCCCTGATCGAGGCCGGCGAGAGCTTCAGCCAGGCGCGCAACGAGCTGCGCCGCGTGGTCACCGAGGCCGCCTGGTCGGTCGACCTCGCCGCCGCCCGCCAGGACCTCGCCGCCTATGGCGCCAGCTGGTGGCGCTGGTTCAAGGCTGACTATCGGCGCGCCCGGGCCACCTTGCGCGGCGATCGCCAAGGCCGAGCCGCCGGCCGCTCTGCCCGAGCAGCTGGCCTTGCTCGATCGCCTGATCGACGCCCAGGCCGCGCGCGGTCGGATCGCCCGGGAGGACCCCTTGGGCCGGATGGCGTTCGGCCGCCTGTGGCAGGGCGAACGCTCGGACTGGGACCGAGCTGGGCGCGGTCCTGGCCTGGCGCCACAACCTGCCGGACCCGGCGCTGCTGCCGCATCTTTTGCGGCTCGTGGTCGAGGTCGGGGACCGCGAGCCCGCGATCCTGCTGGCGACGCCCGCCCGGCGCCTGCTGGAGGCGGTGAACGCCGGCTGGGCCGACCTGTGCGCTGCGCCTGCAGCTCGATCAGGCCGAGGCGTTCGGCGAAGCCCGGGTCGCGAGCCCTGCCGCTCGACGCGCATCCTCGAGCGCCTGGACGGCCTGGGCCGCGCAACCGGGCGCGCTCCAGCTCTGGATCGGCTACTCGGCCCAGAAGCGGCAGGCGGTGGCGCTCGGCCTGTCCGGGCTCGCCTATCAGCTCCATCATCGGCGGCCTGCGCTCCGGATCGCGCGCTCGACGCCTTCGATCAGGCCTACTACGAGCCGCTGCTGCGCCAGGCGCTCGAGGCCGAGCCGGCGCTCGCCGCCTTCGCCGGTCCGGAGCAGGAGCAGCTGATCGAGCGCTTCCAGGAGCTCGATCGCGAGCGCATCCAGATCGCGCGCTTCGAGGTCGCTGCCGCCCACCACGCCCGCCTGCCCAGGCGCGGCGGCGAGATCGGCCAGCTCGGGCTGCTGCAGCGCGAGTTCGCCAAGCGGGCGCGCCATCTGCCGATCCGCCAGCTGCTGAGCCGCGCCGGCGCGGCGGTCCAGGCGATCAAGCCGGTGTTCATGATGAGCCCGCTTTCGGTCGCCGAGTTCCTGGCGCCGGGCGCGCTGCGCTTCGACCTGCTGGTGATCGACGAGGCGAGCCAGGTCGAGCCGGTCGACGCCTTCGGCGCGATCGCCAGGGCCGCCCAGATGGTCGTCGTCGGCGATCAGCGCCAGCTGCCGCCGAGCCCGTTCTTCAAGACGGCCGGCGGCGCCGACGACCGCCCGGCCGACGAGCTGGAGGCCGACGACGGGCTGCCGACCGCCGATCTCGAGAGCATCCTCGGCGCCTGCGCCGCCGCCGGGGTGGCGCAACGGATGCTGCGCTGGCACTACCGCTCGCGTCATCCGAGCCTGATCGCGGTCTCCAACCGCGAGTTCTACGACGACCGTCTGCACATCGTGCCGAGCCCGTTCGCCAGCCATCGGCACCTCGGCCTGACCTTCCACCACGTCGCCGATGGGCGCTTCGAGCGTGGCGGCAGCGGCATCAACCGGCGCGAAGCCCTGGCGATCGCGCAGGCGGTGATCGCGCACGCCCGGACCACGCCCGAGCTGTCGCTCGGGGTCGGCTGCTTCTCGCTCCGCCAACGCGACGCGATCCTGGCCCAGCTCGAGCATCTCTGGCGCGCCGAGCCGCCCGAAGTCCGCGAATTCTTCGCCGGTGCGCGGCCCGAGCCGTTCTTCGTCAAGAACCTCGAGACCATCCAGGGCGACGAGCGCGACGTGATCCTGATCTCGGTCGGCTACGGGCGCGATCCGAGCGGCTATCTCGGGATGGGCTTCGGCCCGCTCAACCACGACGGCGGCGAGCGCCGCCTCAACGTCCTGATCACGCGCGCCCGCCAGCGGCTCGAGGTGTTCGCCTCGATCACCGCCGACGACATCGATCTCAGCCGCGCCCGCGGCCGCGGCGTGGCGGTGCTCAAGACCTTCCTGCACTATGCGGCGACCGGCGTGCTCGGCACCGCCGAGCTGAGCGGGCGCGGCTTCGGTTCGCCCTTCGAGGCGGAGGTCGCGCGCGCCCTCGCCGGGCTCGGCCACCGGATCGACGGCCAGATCGGCGTCGCCGGCTTCTTCGTCGATCTGGCGGTCCGCGATCCCGACCGCCCGGGGCGCTATCTGCTCGGCATCGAGTGCGACGGCGCCGCCTACCACGGCGCGCTCTGGGCCCGCGACCGCGACCGGCTGCGCCAGCAGGTGCTCGAGGACCAGGGCTGGATCCTGCACCGGATCTGGAGCGCCGACTGGCTGCGCGATCCGACCGCCGAGATCGGCCGGGTCGCCGCCGCGCTCGAGGACGCCAAGGCGCGCTGGGCGGTCCGCGACGAGAGCCTGGAGGCGAGCGCCTTCGTCGACGAGGCGGGCCAGGCCCAGGACCAGGCGGTGGTGCGCGAGACGGCGGGGACCGGCGTCGACGCCGGCTCCGGTCCGCTCGCCGAACCCTATGTCGAGGCCGAGTTCGACCTCGCCGGTCCGCTCGAGCCGCATCGCCTGCCGCCCGAGCGGATGGCCGACGTGGTCGCCGAGATCGTCGCGGTCGAGGGCCCGGTGCACGGCGACGAGATCGCCCGCCGGGTCGCCCGGATCTTCGGCCTCGAGCGGACCGGCCGGCGGATCGTCGAGGCGGTCCAGCGCGGCCTCGCCCGGGCGGTCCGCCAGCAGCGGGTCCTCCGCGACGGTCGCTTCTACGCGAGCGCCGGCGCCACGCCGGCGGTCCGCGATCGGACCGAGGTCCGGGCGGCGACGCTGCGCCGGCCGGAGATGCTGCCGCCGGCCGAGATCCGGACCGCGATTCTCGAGCTCGCGAGCGCCCACTACGGCGCCACGCGCAGCGAGATCGCGAGCCAGGTCGGCCGGCTGCTGGGCTTCCACGCGACCAGCGCCCGCCTGCGCGCCCTGATCGAGGCCGAGATCGAGCGCCTGGTCGCGGTCGGCCGGCTGGACCGGCAGGGCCCCTCGCTGGTGCCGGCGCGCCCGGATTCCCGCCCCGCGGCTTGACCCGGCCGCAGCGCCGGCCTTCGATCGGCGCGCGATGCGCGGAGGTCAGATACGAGCATGACCGGATTTCACGGCGTTTTTCCGTACCTGGTCTCGCCCGTGGATGCCGACGGACGCGTGCGGGACGCGGTGCTGGCGCGCCTTTGCGAGCAGCTGATCGCGGCCGGCGTGCACGGCCTGACGCCGCTCGGCTCGACCGGCGAGTTCGCCTATCTCGACTGGTCGCAAAAGCGGCGCGTGGTCGAGGTCACGCTCGAGGCGGCCGCCGGCCGGGTGCCGGTGGTCGCAGGCGTGGCGGCGACCACCACCGCCGAGGCGGTCCGCCAGGCGGTCGAGCTCGAGCGCCTGGGCTCAGCCGGCATCCTCGCGATCCTCGAGGCCTATTTCCCGGTCCCCGAGGACGGCGTCGTTGCCTACTTCCGTGCGATCGCTGAGGCGGTCCGCTGCCCGGTCGTGCTCTACACCAACCCCCAGTTCCAGCGCTCCGACCTCTCGCTCGCCGCGATCGAGCGCCTGGCCGAGGTGGAGAACATCCGCTACCTGAAGGACGCCTCGACCAACACCGGGCGCCTGCTCTCGATCATGAACCGGGTCGGCGACCGGCTCGGCATCTTCAGCGCCTCCGCCCACGTCCCGGCCTGCGTCATGCTGCTCGGCGGCCGGGGCTGGATGGCCGGGCCCGCCTGCCTGATCCCGCGCCAGAGCGTCCGGCTCTACGAGCTCTGCCGGGCCGGGTGCTGGACCGAGGCGATGGCGCTGCAGCGCGACCTCTGGCGGCTCAATCAGCTGTTCGCGAACTACGCGCTCGCCGCCTGCATCAAAGGCGGGCTCGAGCTGCAGGGCTTTGCGGTCGGCGATCCGCTGCCGCCGCAGCCCATGCTCGACGCCGCCGGTCGGGCCGAGGTCCGCGCCGCGCTCGACGCGCTCGAGGTCTTGTGACGGCCGCGGTCAAGCTGCGAGGGGCTCTCTGCCCGGACCGAGCTTTCGGAGGACTTTTTCGGCCAAGCCGTTGAGGGTCCAGAGCACGAACTCGCGACCCAGGGCCGCCCGCGCGAGCCGCTCGAGCAGGCGATCTTCGCCCGGCCCGGCATGGCCCGCGCGCCGGCGCCCGCACCGCCCAACCTTGAGGCTAGCTTCCCCAGCCGGATCAACCTCTTACGTCTCAAACATCGGGCAAGTTCGGCCTAAGGTAATCTTTACTCTGCGATGGCAAAAGAGCCCGGTGTGGGGCGCGAGCATGCGGCCACATTCTTATACCGGCGAAGGCGCGGGCGATGGATCAGAAGAGCGGCAAGCTCATCCAGCAGGTGATCATCCCGATCGCGGTCCTGGTCGCGGTCGCGATGTCGGTGGTGGTCGGCTTCGTCTGGTTCAGCGCGAAGAATCAGGATCGAAATCGCGCTGCGACAGTCGATCGACAGCGTGCGCAATACAATGGTCCGCAAAGCTGAAGCGGTCGGTCTGGTTGCCAAGGACTACAGTTGGTGGAACGACGCCGTTCAGCATCTGGTCCTGAGCCCCAATCTCGAATGGGCGGATACGGGCGTCGGCTTTTATGTCTACGAGAACCATGCCTACGAAATGAGCTTCGTGGTCAACGCCGAGAATCGGACGATCTACTCCTCAAACGAGGATGACCGCGCCAATGCCGACGCGTTCACAACGCTTGGCCACGGCCTCGACAAGCTGATCGACCAGGCCCGCGCCGCGCCGCGGAACAAGCCGGAACCCGCTTATGGCGTGCTCACCGCCGAGGACGGCGTGGTGCTGGTCGGCGCCAGCGCGATCACGCCCGAAGAGGGCTCCGATCTGGAGCTTCCGCCCGGGCCGCGGTCGGTCCTGATCTACGCCAAGCGGATCGACCAGGCGTTCCTCGATTCGGTCGCGGAGACCCTGCAGGTCGAGGACCTCAAGCTGATTCGAAGCGCTGAGGCGGCCCCGGGGCCGGCGGTGCTGCCGCTGATGGCCCCCGACGGCAGCGAGCTCGGCCACCTGATCTGGCGACCGAACCAGCCGGGCTGGGAGTTCCTGAGGTCGGTCACGCCGTCGCTCGCGATCGCGATCGCGGTGATCTCGATCTTCACCTTCATCGTGCTGCGTCACGCGCGTCAGGCGGCCGGGACGATCCAGGCGAGCGAGGCGCGGTTTCGCGACGTCGCCGATGCCAGCTCGGACTGGATCTGGGAGACCGGCGCCGATCTGCGGCTTTGCTATCTTTCGGAGCGGTTCGCGACGGTCACCGCCATCTCGCCCAACCTGGTGCTCGGCAAGCCGCTCGGCGATCTTCTGCATGCCGCCGAGAGCGTCGAGCGCTGGGAGCGCCATCAGGACGACCTGGCGCACCAGCGCCCCTTCCGCAACCTGCTGTGCCTGTGCGAGGACGACGCCGGCCACAGCCGGACCCTGCGGGTCGCCGGCAAGCCGATCACCGACGACAAGGGACGGCACCACGGCTATCGCGGCACGGCGACCGACATCACCGCCGAGATCGAGGCCGAGCGGCGCGCCCAATATCTCGCTCTGCACGATCCGCTGACCGGGTTGCCCAACCGAGAGCTGTTCGCCGAGCGTCTCGAGCAGGCCGTGGCGACCGTCAGCCGGCGCGGCGACGTCGCCGCCGTGCTGTGCGTCGACCTCGATCGCTTCAAGGATGTCAACGACACCCTCGGCCACGGCGCTGGCGACCTGCTGGTCAAGGGCTGCGGCGAACGTCTGCAGGCATGCGTGCGCGAGACCGACACCGTCGCCCGCATCGGTGGCGACGAGTTCGCGATCGTCCAGGTCGGCATCGAGCAGCCCGATGGCGCACAGAAGCTCTGTCGCCGGGTGATCGAGACCCTCGCGGCCCCGTTTGATCTCGATGGCCACGAGGTTCTGGTCACCGCCAGCGTCGGCGTCGCGCTGATCCCGTTGGACGGCTCGATTCCGGGGCGCCTGCTGCAGAACGCCGACATCGCCCTCTATCGGGCCAAGGACGAAGGGCGCAACACCTTCCGCTTCTTCGAGGCCGGCATGGACGCACGGCTGCAGGCGCGCAAGGCGCTCGAGCGCGACCTGCGCCTCGCCCTCGCCCGCAACGAGCTCGAGCTGTACTACCAGCCCAAGGTCGAGCTCGATCGCAACCAGCTGTCGGGGGTCGAGGGTCTGGTCCGCTGGCACCACCCGGAGCGCGGCCTGGTGCCGCCCGGCGAGTTCATCGGCGTGGCCGAGGAGACCGGCTTGATCGTGGCCCTCGGCGAGTGGGTCCTGCGCCGCGCCTGCGTCCAGGCGACCTCGTGGCTGGGCCTGCAGATGTCGGTCAACATCTCCCCGGTGCAGTTCAAGCAACCCGACCTGATCGACACCGTGCGGCGGGCGCTCGCGGACTCCGGCCTCGAGCCCGAGCGCCTCGAGCTCGAGATCACCGAGGGTATCCTGCTCCAGAACACCGAGGCGGCGATGTCCACGCTCCGCCAGCTCAAGGATCTCGGGGTGCGGATCGCCATGGACGACTTCGGCACCGGCTACTCGAGCTTGAGCTACCTGCAGAAGTTCCCGTTCGACAAGATCAAGATCGACCGTTCGTTCGTCTCGGCGCTCGAGACCCGGACCGATGCCGATGCGATCGTCCGCGCCGTGGTCGGGCTCGGCCACAGCCTCGGCATCGAGACCTGCGCCGAAGGCGTCGAGACCCTCGAGCAGCTGGCCTTCCTCAAGCACGAGGGCTGCGACGAGGTGCAGGGCTACTACTTCGGCCGACCCATGACCGCCGCCGACTTGCAGCAGATGTTCCGGGACTGGCCGGAGCAAGCCGGCTCGACAGCCGGCAGGCAGAAGGTCCTTGCCGGCGACTGACGGCTGGCACCTTGGGCTCCGGCGCGGGGCCGCGCCGGCTTACGACGCGACGCGCTCCGGCGAGCCGAGCGTCTCGTCACCCGCCCTCGTGGTCGCACGCTGCGCCTGAAGTCGGGGCCAGAAGCTGGCCCACGCCTCGGGCACCGGCTCGGCGGGCCGGCTGATCTGGCGCCATACGCCCCACCAGCCCCGCGCACAGTCCCACCGATCGCCCCCGAGCGCCCGATGAGCCCGGGCCAGGTTGTGGAACGGGATCCTGGGGAAGCGGTGGTGGATCGCGTGGTAGCCGTTGTTGTGCCAGAGCAGATTGTGAAGGCGACTGAGCCGCGAGCGGGTTCCGGTCCGGGTCCGGTAATGATCGGCAATTTCCGACCAGTGCAGGAGCGGGGCAAAGACCGCGAACAGCGGCACGAACCAGTAGAGCAGGAGATCGGGCAAGAGTCCGCCGGCCGCGCAGATCGCCGACAACGGCAGCCAGAAGATCGCGAGCTTGAGCCAGGCGGAGGCGGTGTGCCTGTTCCAGAGGTACCGGAGGTACTCCACGGTCGCCAGTCCCAAGGCTGGCTTGCCGAACCAGACCCATGCCGCCTGCGAGGAATCGGCGGTGAGCCCGTGATAGCCATAGTCGAGCACGATGTGATCGTTGCCCTTCCCCAGGCGGCTGTGATGCTGGAGATGCTCGGCGCGATAGGCGTCCATGGTGGTCAGGAACGGCAGGGCATAGAAGACCTCGAGCCGATCGTTCCAGACCCGGGAGCGGAACAGATTGTAGTGGCTCGCCTCATGGAGCAGGGCTTCCCCCAGCGCGAACTGCAGGGTGCCGACACCCAGCACACATAGGCCGGTCGACCACCACCGGTCGGCCCACCCGGCAAGCGCCACGAGGCCGAACACCAGCGACCAATTGCGCCCGATTGCCAGCCAGGAGCGCAGCGCGTTCTGAGAGGTCAGATCTTCCGGCGTTAACTTCTTTCTCAGGTCGTCGTGCGATCGCATTGCGGAAGGCCCCCTCCACCACCAGGCCTTAAGCGGCCGCCGAGCAGAAGCGACCTGATTCTTAACCAAAGACTGCGGCTCGCAGGCGTTGATGTCAATAAATATTGGTTAATGCTGTCTATTTAATTAGTATATATCTAAACTTTGCGTCATTGTATATGTAAAAATTGCCAATTAAAAGCGATTTTATTATCATTAATACTTGTAAAATACTACGACGATAGCTGATTGATCGTCTTTTATATTTTGCTAGACTGGCAGTTCGATCCTTGTTGGCGGATGACGCAAACAAGAACAATAATGCCTTCGGCTGCGGCCGCCGGTCGCGCGGGCGGATCGAACAAGAAGTAGACCTCGATGAACTGCTACGACCATGCATTGGCCAAGCTGCGCAAGTGTCTCTACATGTACCTCGGCGAGACGCTGGAATCCGGGATCGGCGTGTTCACGGCAAGACGGCTCGATGTCGGCGAGATCGTGCTGGTCGACGACGACGGCGATTATTACGATCGGGTATGCAGCTTCGAGGAACTCTGTCGGAGGGGTTACGATCTCGAGCACATGATGCAAGTCGGCCTGGATGCATTCAGGCTGCCGACCGGCAGTCTCGAGGATTTCTTCAACCACGCCTGCGATCCGAACATCGGGATCCGGCTGGACGAGACCGGCGAGATCATCGTGGCGCTGCGTGACATCGCGGCGCATGAAGAGCTCAGGTACGACTTCTCGACCTACCTCAACAACCCGCACGAACGCATGCGCTGCCGCTGCGGCGCGCCGAACTGCCGAGGGATCATCTCCAATTTCGACACGCTGCCGGTCGCGCTGCGGCAGCGCTACCGGGCCTTGGGCATCATCGGCGATTTCGTCGAGGCGGACCTCGAGCCGAGGGAGGTCGGCGACTGACCATGCTGCCCACCCGGCCCGCGTGATGGCTGTCCGGCGGCAAGCGGGGACGGCGTTGCGGCCCAGGTTTGGCCTGCCGGCGGCGCGCCTCGGCAGCCTGCTCCACTTCATGGCCCTGGCGGTCACGCTGGCGGCCGCCAAGGTCATCTTGAACACGATCGGGGTGGCGCTGTTCCTGGCCAACGAAGGCGCGGCCCAACTGCCGCTGTTCTATGTCCTGCTCGCCGCGGCCGCGATCCTGCTCTCGGTGGTCTCGAGCGGGGTGATCGACCGGGTGCCGCGGATCGCGCTCGGGCAGGCGGTGTTCCTCGGCCTGTTGCTCGGCGCGGCGGCGCTGCGCATCCCGATCGCGCTCCACCTGCCGGCGGTCTACTACGCCGTGCTGGCCAGCGCCCACATCTACGAGATCGTTCTCGACATCGTGTTCTGGGTGGTGGTCGCCGCCTTCCTCGATACCATCGAGTTGAAGCGCGCCACCCCGCTCATCTACATGGCGCTGGCGACCGGGGGGGTTGCCGGCGGCGTTTTCGCGAGCGCGCTGTCGCCGTTCGTGCCGGCCGAGGATCTGCTCCTGGCCTTGCCGGTGCTGGGCCTGATCGCGACCGCCCAGTTCGGGTTCGCCAAGCGGCGGCTGCAGGAGCTGCGCGATGCCGCTCGCGGCGAGCCGGACAAGCCGGGCGCGGTCGAGCACCTGCGCCTCCTGCCCCGTCTGATCATGCGCTACCCCCTGATCCTGCTGATCGCGCTCAATGCCGCGACGCTGACCATCCTCTACGGTCTTTGCGAGTATCTGGTGCTCACGGTCTACGCCGAGCGCTTTGCCAGCCAGATGGCGCTGACCCGGTTCCTGGCGATCGTCTTCGCCGGTATCCAGGCGCTCGAGTTCGCCCTGCTCTATCTGGTCAGCCGGCCGCTGCTCGAGCGCGCCGGGCCGGTCGCGCGCAATCTGGTCTTCCCCGCGACGTCCCTCGTCTGCCTGATCGGCCTCGCGATCGGGCCCAAGCTGCCGACCGCGATCGTCACCCACATCAACGCCGAGGCGGTCTCCAACGCGGTCTTCCAACCGGTCAACAACACCAACTACCTGGCACTGCCGCTCCGCTTCCACGGCCGCATCCGGACCCTCGCCGACGGCGTCTTCTACCCCGTCGGGCTGGCGCTCGCCGGAGGCATGCTGCTCACTCTCCAAGGGCAGCTGGCGTCGACGCAGATCACCTTCGTCGCGATCACCTTCGCGCTGGTGTTCATCGTCCTGAACGTCGGGGCCGGCCTGTTCTTCCTGCCGGCGCTGGTGCGCAATCTCCGGTCCGACATCGTTCACTTCGCCGATGCCGCGCCCGCAATCGGAACGTCGGTGACCGTGGTCGCCGACCAGATCGGCGGCCTGCTGCGGAGCCAGGATCCGGAGACCCGGTCGATCGCTCTCGGCCTCGCTGGCCGCCTCGATCCGGCGCCGCTCCTGGATCAGCTGCGCGCGCTCGCGCCGGCCGCCGACCGGCCGACCCGGCGAGCGATCGCGAGCCTGCTCGCGCGCGCGCCATCGGGGCGGCTCGCGCGGCTGCTCGACGAGCTGCTCGACAGCGACGTTCCGGCGAGCCAGCTGATCGCGCTCCAGGTCAAGCTCGCCCGCGGCGACGCGCTGACGCCGCGCCAGGCCGAGCGGCTGACCTGCTGCCCGCATCCGAGCGTCGCGGCGGTCGCGGCGCTGGCCGCGGGCCGGCCCGGACCGCTGGCCGAGGTCCCGGGATCGTGCCGCGACGCCGAGGTCGCGGCCGACGTGCTCGACGCCTGCGCCCAGGCCGGGCGGTCCGACCTGGCCGATCTGCTGATCGAGGTGATCGAGGCCGTCCCGCTCGAGCAGCGGTGCGATGGCCTCGCCGTCCTGGGCGCGATCGTTGCCCCCGAGCACGCCGCCGCAGCGACGCTCGGCCGCCGCTTCGCGCAGCACGGCGATGCCCAGCTGCGCGCCGAAGCGGTCGGGCTGCTCGGCGCCCTCACGGGCTCGCCGGAAGTCCTCGAGGCGCTCGCCGCCGCCCTCGGCGACCGCAGCCGCCTGGTGCGCGAGCGGGCGGCCGACGCCCTCGCCAGCCGGGGCGATGCGGCGATCGAGCTCGCGGTCGCCGAGCTCAGCGCGGCCGATCCAGGCCGGGTCGAGGCCGCCGTCAGCACGCTTGGCCGGATCGGCTCGCGCCGGGCGAGCGAGGCGCTGAGTGCGCTGCCCGAACCGATGTGTCGGGACGTCGCGCGCAACCTTGGCTGGCTCCGCCGGCTGCCCGCGGGCCCCGAGCACGAGCCGTGGCTGGCCCTCGAGCTTGCGATCGAGGACCACAACCGACGGATCGTGAGGCTGGTCCTGAGCGTTCTGGCGGCGCTCGGCGGAGATCGCTCGGTCGTCCAGCTGCGCCACTCGCTCGCCGCCCCCGACCAGAGGACGCGGGCGAACGCGCTCGAGGCCCTGCTCACCCTGCCGCAGCAGTGGCTGGTCCAGCCGATTCTGCCGCTGCTGGAGGCCAGATACGCGATCGACGTGCCGGTCGCCCCGGCGCCGGCTGGCAGCCCCGCCGAGCTCGCCCTGATCCTGACTGCGGCCGGCCAGGCCGACGATCGCTGGATCCGGGTCGGGGCCGCGTGCACGGCCCGCGCGCTCGGCACGGCAGCGCCCGAAGCGCCCCAGAGCCCGGCCGCGCAGGCGGAGCCCCCGAGCGCCGCTCGACCCCGGATCACCCCGACGGAGCTCGATATGGAGCAGATCCTACTGCTGAAGCGGGTGCCCCTGTTCCGCTACCTGCCGCTGGATACCCTCCTGGCGGTGAGCCGGGTGCTGGAGCGCCGTCACTACATCGACGGCGAGACGATCCTGGAGGCGGAGGGGCACTGGGATCACTTCTGCTTCGTCGCGACGGGCGAGGTCGACCTGCTGATGCCCGACGGGAGCGTCGAGCATCTGGTCGGCCCGGCCCATTTCGGCGAGCTGGTCCTGGCCGACGAGCACGTGCGCTCGCCGAAGGTCGTCGCTGCCGCCGACTGCACCCTGTTGCGCCTGCACCGGATCGTGTTCCATGACCTCAGCCGGGACTACCCCGACATGCTGATGGAACTCTGCAAGCTTCTGGCGCGCCGCCTGCGCCGCGCCGAGGGCCGGGCGGGCGTCAGGACGTTCGATCTCGGCACTCAGTCGGAGTGAGCGCTCGGAGGTAGCGGCGCGGCGCCGGCGTCCGATTCGGGCTCGCCTCTGCGGCCCCCGCCGTCCAGCTGGACACCTCCATCATCCTGGGCGAGGCGGGCATCATCCTGGGCGAGGCGGGCGTGATCTGATGGATGCGCTTCGTGGGGCTCCGGCTGGCTGGGCGACGCCGTTCCGGGCGCACCACCACTGGAATGAGCCAGCGCCCGCCAGGCTTCCGTCCGCGCCCCGGCACCGGCGACGCTGACCAATAGCCGACCAAACATTACATCGATGTAACTTAAGAATGGAGAATGATTAATTTGATTCTTCCAGATGATCATTTCATACACAGGCCCGCAGATCTTGAAAACCTGACATCGAGCGTCCTGACGACATGGCAAGATCCGACAAGGTTCAGGCTGTTCCAGCCGGCACGGCTCAGGTCGACGAATGGGTCAGCTGGTCCGACGAACGCGTCGCGGCCTGCGAGGCCGCCAGGCGGGAGATCGAACGGCTGCAACCCGGCCAGGCGATCGTCTACCACGAGGGCTATCTCGCCATCGACGCCGCGCATGACGCCGCGGTCGCCGGCCGGGCCGCCGCTTTCCTTCTGGCAGGAACGGAACGGGGCGAAGGGGTTCTCGGCCAGCGGTGGCTTCGGCCGGATTGCTATCAGTACATTTTTTGGAAGTCCCGGCGATGACCGAGGCGGCGACCACGATCGTGACCTTCACGGTGACCGAGGTCGAGCGCGTCCGCGACGCCGGCCGGCTCGTCGCCCTGGCCAAGGTGGAGCTCGAGCTGGATGGCGTGGTGCTCGTCATGCAGGGCGTTCGTGTGATGCGCCAGCGCGATATCATCACCACCCAGGCGCCGAGATTTCGCGACCCCCGGACCGGCAATTGGCTGCCGGCCTTGATCGTGCCGGCCGAGCTTGGCCAGGCGATCGCGCGCGAGCTGCACCAGATCTTGTCCTGCGAGTGCAAGAGCCGTCCTGGCGAGGACGTGCTGCACGCGCTGGAGTAGCCGTCGCGCCCGGCCGCTCTGCGGCGTTACAACTCGGCGAGCCGGATCCCGGGATCGGCCGCATGGGCGGGGTCGATCGGCCGGCGTTCGGCGATCAGCTTCTTGGCGGCGAGGAAGTCGGCGCCGCGGTTGACGCAGTCGATCGCGACCAGCCGGCCGGCCCGCAGGTGCAGCGCCGAGAAGCTCCGGCTCGCAGGCGCGCCGCGCAGGATCAGCTCGTCCTGCGGCTCGCCGACGCCGGCGATCTGCAGCTTGAGGTCGTACTGATCCGACCAGAACCAGGGGACCTCGGCGTAGGGCACGGGCTGGCCCGCGATCGCCTGGGCGACCGCCTTGGCCTGGGCCATGGCGTTGTGCACCGATTCCAGCCTGAGCCGCCGGTCGAACAGCGGGCTCGGATGGTTGGTCACGTCGCCCGCAGCGAAAATGGAGGAATCGCTGGTGCGGCCGAGCTCGTCGACGACGATGCCATTGTCGACCGCGAGGCCCGCCTCCTTCGCGAGCTCGTCGTTCGGCAGCGCGCCGACCCCGATCACGACCAGATCGGCGGCGAAGGCGCGCCCGTCCCGGCACCGCACCCGCTCGACCGCGATCCGGCCATCGAGTGCCCCAACCTGGGCCTCAGTCTCGATCGCGACCCCGTGCGCGCCATGCTCGGCCGCGAAGAACGCGGATACCGGCGGCGCCACGACCCGGTTCATGACCCGGTCCAAAGCTTCCAGCACGACGACCTCGGCGCCGAGCTTTCTGAGGCTCGCCGCGATCTCGAGGCCGATGTAGCCGCCGCCGATGATGACCGCGCGCGCCCCCGGCCGGACCGCCGCGCGGATGCGCTCGGAATCCGCCAGAGTGCGCAGATAGAAGACGCCCTCCAGATCCTCGCCCGGCAGCCCGAGGCGGCGCGCGCGGGTGCCGGTGCACAGGACCAGGATGTCATAGGGCAGCTCGCCGCCACCCAGCACGACGGCGCGTTCGGCGCGCCGGATGCGCTCGACCCGGGCGCCGAGCCGGAGATCGATCGCGCTCTTGGCGTAGTACGCCTCGGAGCGGATCAGGGTCCGCTCGAGGGGCAGCTCGCCGCTCATGTAGGCCTTCGAGAGCGGCGGCCGCTGATAGGGCGGTGCCGGCTCGTCGCCGAGCAGGACGAGCTCGCCGGCAAAGCCCAGCTGGCGCAGGCTGATCGCGACCTGCGCGCCCGCCTGGCCGGCGCCGATGATGACCACGCGTCCCGTCATGGGCGGTCTCTCTGGCATGGCCGGGCGCGATCGGCAACCAGAGCTTTGGCCTCCTGCGCCGTCGCGGCCGGATCGCTCGGGAACGGTTCAGACGACGGCACGCATCCAGGCGCAGAAGGCCGCGATCGCCGGCAGCCGCAGATGATCGGGCATGTGCACCAGATAGAAGCCGTAGCCTGGCAGAGAGAGAGCGTGGGCCTTGACGAGCGCCCCGCTCCGGAGCTCGCGGCTCACGACGACGTTGCTGCAGATGGCGATGCCCTGGCCGGCGACCACCGCTTCGATCGCATGCAGCTCCTCCCGGAAGCTCAGGTCCCAGACCCCGCTGACCTCCGGCAGCTCGGGATCGACGGAGCGTGCGGTCGCCAGCCATCGATGCCAGGTTGGTCCTCTCAGATCCCAATTCGCCCATTCGTAGTGAATCAAGGGGTAGTGCAGCAGGTCCGCGGCGCGCTCGATGGGGTGAGCGCCCCGCGCCAGCAGCTCCGGGGCGCACATCGGGAAGAAAATATCGCGGCAGATCTCCTGCGCCGGCAGATCGGTCGGCATGCCGTAGGCATAGCGGATCGCCACGTCGGCATCGCCGGACCGCAGATCGAGGACCGCATCGGTGCCGATCACATCCAACGGCAGCTCCGGGTGCGCCTCCCGCCAGAGCGGCAGACGCGGGACCAGCCAGCGGCCGGCAAAGGCGTTCGGGCTGGTCACCCGCAGCGGGCCCTGCCGAGGCGGCTCGGCGACCGACGCGAGCGCGCTCGCGAACGTATCGAGACCGTCGCGGAGCACCGGGAACAGCCGCTCGCCGACGCTTGTCAGCCTGAGCGGACGCGGGCGCCGCCGGAACAGAGGCCGGCCGCAAAGCTCCTCCAGCAAGCGGATCTGGTGGCTGATCGCGGTCGGCGTCACGCCGAGCTCGGCCGCCGCCGCCTTGAAGCTCAGATGCCTGGCGGCGGCCTCGAACGCGCGCAGCGATCCCAGCGGCGGCAACCTCCTCATGCGCCCCTTCCAGCTGAGCTCAGCTCATCTGGCACCTGAGATAATCGATTTTGACCCGACTGGAAGCCCCGTGAAACCATGACCGCCTGAGGACATGACGGACGGACGGCGCGGTTTCGCCGCGTCCGGACCGCCGAATTGGAGGCACCGATGACCATGCTGAGGCCTGCGGCCGATGCCCGGGGCGAGCCAAGCCTGCACCTGTCCGACATCGCGCACTTCAGGCGCAGCCTGCGCGGCGAGCTGGTCCTCCCCGACCATCGGGACTACGAGGCCGCGCGCCGGGTCTGGAATGGCATGGTCGACCGCAAGCCCCTGATGATCGCGCGCTGCACGAGCGCTGGCGATGTCGTCGCAGCGGTCGACTTCGCGCGCCACCATGGCCTCTTGGTGGCGGTCCGCGGCGGCGGCCACAACATCACCGGCAGCTCGGTGTGCGACGGTGGCTTGATGATCGACCTGTCGCCGATGAAGCGGATCGAGGTCGACCCCGGGCGGCGCGTCGCGCGCGCCGAGGCCGGTCTCAATCTTGGCGAGTTCGACGCCGCGACCCAGGCTTTCGGGCTGGCCACGACCATGGGCATCAACAGCGACACCGGGATCAGCGGGCTGACCCTCGGCGGCGGGCTCGGCAGGCTCGGCCGCAGATACGGCCTCGCGTGCGACAATCTCCTCGCCGCGGAGATCGTGACCGCGGATGGCCGGCTGCTGACCGCCAGCGCGGCGGACAATCCCGACCTGTTCTGGGGCCTCCGCGGCGGCGGGGGCAACTTCGGCATCGTCACGACGTTCGAATACCAGCTCCATCCGGTCGGCCCGACGGTCCTGGCCGGTTCCGTGGTCTACGACGTCGCGCAGGCGCGGGATGCGCTGCGCTTCTACTACGAATTCTCCAACACCGCTCCGGACGAGCTGAGCGCGGATGCGGCCCTGATGACGACGCCCGCGGGCGACCGGCTGCTCGGCATCTCGGTCTGCTACAGCGGCGCGCTCGACGAGGGCTGGCGCGTGCTCGAGCCGCTGCGAGCCCACGGCACGCCGCTCGAGGCCGAGTTCGCGCCGACCCCCTATCTGCAGGTGCAGTCGGCCGGCGACAGCGTCTTCCCGCGCGGCCGCCGCTACTATTGGAAGGCGCAGTTCCTGCGCGAGATCTCCGATGCCGCGATCGAGACCCTGCTGGCGGCGTACGCGAGCGCGCCCTCGGTCTCGGCGCTGGCGGTGCTGCAGCAGGTCGGCGGCGCGATCGCGCGGGTGCCGGCGACGGCGACCGCCTACGCCCAGCGCGATGCCGGCTATGACTGCTTCCCGGTCTCGACCTGGGACGATCCGGCCGAGGACGAAGCCAACATCCGCTGGGCGCGCGACCTCTGGACCGCGATGCGGCCGTTCTCGACCGGCGGCGTGTACGTCAACAATCTCGGCGACGAGGGCGAGGATCGCGTCCGGGCCGCCTATGGCGACAACCATGCCCGCCTGGTCGCGCTCAAGACCAGGTACGACCCGACCAACCTGTTCCGGCTCAACCAGAACATCCGACCGGCCAGCGGATAAAGCAACCACGCGCCTACCCCCAGCTGACCCAGGGCGATTGCCACTTGTGCGCCTGGCTGGTGCACGGCGACAATGCGGCGACGTCTGACCAGCGAGGGGTGTCATGAGCGAGCTTTGCGATCTGACCGCAGTCGAGTTGCGCCGGCTGATCGGTGCCGGGCAGATCTCGCCGGTCGAGCTGCTGGGGTCCTGCCGGGCCCGGATCGAGCGGGTCAACGGCGCGGTCAACGCGTTCGTCGCGACCGGCTGGGAACGGGCGGCGGGGGAGGCTCGCGCGGCCGAGCGCGCGGTCATGGCGGGCGAGGCGCTCGGGCCCCTGCACGGCCTGCCGGTCGGGGTCAAGGACCTCGTGCTGACCGGGGGCCTCCGGACTACGTTTGGCTCGCCGCAGTTCGCCGACTTCGTGCCGGAAGCGGACGAGCGCCAGGTTGCCGTGATCCGTCAGGCGGGCGGGATCATCGTGGGAAAAACCAACACGCCGGAGTTCGGCGCCGGCGCCAACACGGTCAACCCGGTCTATGGTGCGACCGGCAACCCGTTCGACCCGGAGAAAACCTGCGCCGGCTCGTCGGGCGGCTCGGCGGTGGCGCTCGCGACCGGTATGGTGCCGCTCGCGACCGGCTCGGACATGGGCGGTTCGCTGCGCAATCCCGCCGCCTATTGCGGCGTGGTCGGCTTCCGGCCGAGCCCCGGCGCGGTGCCGCATGAATTGCGCCTGCTCGGCTGGTCGCCGCTCAGCGTCCAGGGCGCCATGGGTCGGACGGTCGCCGACACAGCGCTGCTACACGCGGTGATGGCCGGCACCGACGCCCGCGATCCGCTGTCCGCACCAGCCGGCGCTGTGACCGACGACCCGGTCGATCTCGGCAGCCTCCGGGTCGCGATCAGCGAGGACCTGGGCTTTGCCCCGGTCGATGACGGCATCCGGGCGACGTTCCGTTCAGCGATCGAGCGTTTTCGCGGCGTCTTCGGGCACGCCGACGATCGCGACCCGCCGCTCGACGACAGCGCCCATGACGTGTTCGAGGTGACCCGTGCGGTCGCCTTCGTCGCCGCCCATGGCGCCACCTACCGCGAGCGGCCGGAGGTCCAGGGGCCCAACATCCGGGCCAACGTCGAACAGGGCCTCGCGATGAGCCTCGAGGACGTCGCGCGCGCGATGCGCAGGCACACCGAGCTCTACCGCGCATTTCTCCAGTTCATGACCGACTACGACGTGCTCATCTGCCCGGCGATGGCGGTGCCGCCGTTTCCGCACCGCGAGCGCTACGTCGCCCTGATCAACGGCCAGAAGCTGCGCACCTACTTCCACTGGCTGGCGTTGCCCTACGGCCTGACGCTGACCGCCCATCCGGTCGCCTGCATCCCCTGCGGCCGCGATCAGACCGGCATGCCGTTCGGCATCCAGGTCTGCGGCCGGCGCTTCGGTGATCGGCGCGCGCTCGCCGTGGCTGCCGCGCTGGAATGGTACCTCCAGACCGTCCCGGGTCTCGCCCGCCCGGTGCCCGACCTCGAAGCCCTGGCCGGCTGAGAGGTCTCAGGCCGGCCGGCCGAGCATGAAGGCCTCCAGGTCCTTGAACGAGGCGCCCCGGCCCGTGAAGCTGAACGAACCCCGCTCCTTGATCTCGCGCGCCGCATCCAGGAAGGCGCCGAGCGCTATCCGCGAGAGCGCCGAGCCGAGGCTGATCCGGCGCACGCCCGCGGCCGCCAGTTGCTCGACCGTAAGCGGCGTCGCGCCGAGGCCGGCGAGCACGTTGACTGGCTTCTCGAGCGCGTTGCAGACCTTGCGGATCGGTTCGACCTCGCGCAGGCCCGGCGCGTAGAGCACGTCGGCGCCCGCCGCCTCGAACGCCTGCAGGCGCCGGAGCGTGTCGTCGAGGTCCGGCCGGCCGTGCAGCAGGTTCTCGGCCCTGGCGGTCAGCGTGAACGGGAACGGCAGGGAGCGCGCGGCCTCGACCGCGGCCGCGATCCGCTCGACCGCCTTTTCGAACTCGTAGATCGGCTGATCGGGGCGGCCGCTCGCGTCCTCGATCGAGCAGCCGACCAGGCCCGCCTCGGCCGCGAGCCGGACGGTCTGCGCGGCCGCTTCGGGCGCATCGCCGAAGCCGTTCTCGAGATCGGCGGAGACCGGCAGAGGGGTCGCCAGGGCGATCGCCTTGGCGTGCGCCAGGGCCTGCTCGCGGGTGATCGCGCCGTCGCGCCGGCCGAGGCTGAAGGCGCAGCCGGCGCTGGTCGTGGCGAGCGCCTCGAAGCCGAGCCCGGCCAGGATGCGCGCCGTGCCGACATCGAACGGATTGGGGATCACGAACGCGCCCTGGCGCTGGTGCAGGGCTTGGAACAGGGTCGCCTTCTCGGCCTGGCTTGCAGTCATGGCCTTCCTCCGCCTCGCGCGCTTTGACCCAACCCAATTCGCCGCTAGTGTGCCCGCCCGTCGCGCCGGCTGCAAACCGGGAGGCTCGCATGGCACGCATCCGGGACATCCGCCTGATTCCGCTCGCTTACCGGATGCCGGAGCTGCGCGCCTACGGCATGGCGCGAGCGCTGGTCACCGAGCGCGGCTGCAATCTGGTCGAGGTCGAGACCGAGGACGGTGTGGTCGGGATCGGCGAGGCCTGGGGCCCGGCCAAGCCGACCGCCGGCTATCTCGAGCTGATCAAGCCTGCGTACATCGGGCGCGAGCTGTACGACCGCGAGCGGATCTGGAGCGATTTGATCAGCCGGCGCTACCACCTCGGCCTCCAGAACCAGATGACCGCCTGTGCGAGCGGCATCAACATCGCGATCTACGACGCCCTGGGCAAGACCCTGGGCCTGCCGGTCTGCAAGCTCTTGGGCGGCCTCGGCCGTGACCGCGTGCCGGTCTACGCCTCGGACGGCTACCTGACCGGCGACCCCGAGAACCAGCTGCCGGAGCAGCTCGAGCGGATCGCAGAACAGGCTTTTCCGGGCGCCAAGTTCAAGATCGGCCTCAACCCCAAGTCCGATGAGGAGCGGGTGCGGCTGGCGCGCGACATCCTGGGCGACGACGCGCTCCTTCTGGTCGACGTCAACGGCAACTATACGGTCGACCTCGCCCTCGAAAGCATGCGCCGGATCGCCCCCTACGGTATTCACTACTATGAGGAGCCGCTGCCGCCGCAGGATTTCCGTGGCTACGAGCTGCTCGCCGCGCGCGCGCCGATCCCGGTCGCGACCGGCGAGGCGCTGTACACGATCTGGGACTTCAACCGGCTGATCGCGGCGCGCGCGGTCGACGTTGTCCAGCCGGACATCACCCTCTGCGGCGGCCTGGACGAAGCCAAGGCGATCGCGCTGCTGTGCCGGCTCAACAACCTCCGCTTCTCGCCGCACGTCTGGGGCAGCGGCGTCGGCCTGGCGGCGGCGGTCCACTTGGTGGCGGCGCTGCCGGACTACCCGCACACCGACAACATCCCGGCCGCCACGCTGATCGAGTACGACGTCGGCGACAACCCGCTCCGCGATCAGATCCTGACCAAGCCGCTCCGCCCGGTCAACGGCCGGATCGCGGTGCCCGAGGCCCCCGGCCTCGGCATCGAGCTCGACCCCGAGGGGATCAAGCGCTTCCGGGTCGACTGAGCGCGGACCAGCTCAGGCCGCGTGCTCGGCCTGCTCGCGCTGGATCTTGAATGCCAGCTTTATAGGATTAGTCTCCTACAACTCCGAGACGAACGACACCTCGATGCCGACCACGCGACCCTCGGTGTCGAAGTCGAGGACGACGTTCGGGGCGACCTCCTCGCTGCTCTCTACGGCACCGTCGCTCAGGCGAAGGGTCAGCGCATCGGCCTCGGGGGCATACGTCAGTCGCATCCGTCTTCCTCTCGGCCCATGCGAACTCAGTGACTTCATCCCTATGGCAGCAGCACGGCGGCGCCGCGCAGGCGGCCGGCGCGCAGGTCGGCGAGGGCGCGGTTGGCGTCCGCGAGCGGGTAGGTCTGGACCGCGGTCCGGACCGGCACCTCGGGTGCGAGCGCCAGGAACGCCTCGGCATCGGCGCGGGTCAGGTTGGCGACCGAGCGCACCACCCGCTCGCCCCAGAGGATCGAGTACGGAAAGCTCGGGATGTCGCTCATGTGGATGCCGCCCGCGACCACGGTGCCGCCCTTGGCGACCGCCTCGAGCGCTGCCGGAACGAGCGCCCCGACCGGGGCGAAGATGATCGCCGCGTCCAGCTGTTCCGGCGGCCGCTGGTCCGAGCTGCCGGCCCAGACCGCGCCCTGCTCGCGGGCGAACTCCTGGGCCTGGGTGTCGCCCGCGCGCGTGAAGGCGAACACCCGGCGGCCCTGGTGACGCGCGACCTGGGCCACGATGTGGGCGGCGGCGCCGAAGCCGTAGATGCCGAGCCGCTCCGCCGCGCCCGCCATCTGGAGCGAGCGATAGCCGATCAACCCGGCGCACAGCAGCGGCGCCGCCTCGGCATCGCCATAGTTGCCCACAATCGGAAAGCAGTAGCGGGCGTCGGCGAGCGTATAGTCGGCGTAGCCGCCATCGATCTGATAGCCGGTGAAACGCGCGTCGTCGCAGAGGTTTTCCCGCCCCGACGCGCAGAAGCGGCAGCGGCCGCAGGTCCAGCCCAGCCAGGGAACACCGATCCGCTGGTTTTTTCCGAACTCCTCGACGCCTGGGCCGGCCTCGACGACCCGGCCGACGATCTCATGGCCGGGCACGATCGGCAGCTTCGCGTCGGTCAGGTCGCCGTCGACCACGTGCAGATCGGTGCGGCAGACGCCGCAGGCGGTGACCTTGACCAGCACCTGCCCCGGCCCCGGCGCGGGCATCGGCACCTCCGCCAGCCGCAGTGGCTCGCCCGGCCGATCGAGCAGCATCGCTTTCATGCGCTCAGCTCACCACGAAGCCGTCGAAACGGCGCTCAGCATACGCCCCTCGGGCCGGATGCGCGCTGCAACCGAGCGACGCAGCTGGCATGAGCCGCCGCCTCGTGCCATATTGGTAAGCTTGCTCCCAATCGAAGGCCAAAGGGACGTGAACGTTTCATTGCCGCCCGAGCTTGAGCGAATTGTCGCAGACAAGGTCGCGAGTGGTCGCTACGCTTCTTCGAGTGACGTCATCCGAGCGGCGTTGCGCCTGCTCGACGATCGCGATCGGAAGGAAGCGGCGCGCCTCGAAGCCTTGCAACGGGACATTCGTGCGGGGCTCGACAGCGGTCCGGCGCGACCATTCGATGCCGACGAACTCAAGCGTCGCGTGCGCGCGAGCACCTCTTCCGGATAGTGCCCATGGCGCGCATCGTCGTCAGACCGCAAGCTGACGACGACCTGTTCGAGATTGCTGCCTACATTGCTCGTGACAACCGCACGGCCGCCGAGCGCCTTATCGACGCGCTCGAGTCCAAGTTCACATTGCTGGCGATCTCCCCCAGGCTCGGCCGCCTGCGGCCCGAACTCGCCCCTGGGCTCCGATCGCTACCATTCAGGAACTACGTGATCTTCTATCGGCCGCTCCAAGATGGGATCGAGGTGGTTCGTGTCTTGCACGGCAAACGGGAGACCTCGAGCCCCTGTTCAAGCCATGATGCCGGCGCGAGCATCAGGGTCAGCGTCCGATCGCGTAGTTCTGCATCAGCCTTGGGTTGGCGGCCGCCTTGAGCAGCTCGCCGTCGCGCGTGGCCGCGGTCACGCGCCCGAGCGACCAGTCCTCCCGGACCTCGACTTCATGGCCGCGCCGCCCCAGTTCGTCGACGGTCGCGCGGGAAAAACGGCCCTCGAGCGCGACGTGGCCGGGGCGGCTCTCGCGCGGATAGAAGGAGCTCGGCGCGTGCTCGGTGTGGAATGCCGGCGCATCGATCGCCTCCTGCAGGTTCATCCCGAAATGGACGTGGCGGAGGAACACGTGCAGCGACCACTGGTCCTGCTGGTCGCCGCCCGGCGTGCCGAACGCCATGTACGGCTCGCCGTCGCGGAGTGCCAGCGAGGGCGAGAGCGTGGTCCGCGGCCGTTTGCCGGGGGCGAGGCTCGAGGGCCGGCCCGCCTCCAGCCAGAACATCTGGGCGCGGGTGCCGAGGCAGAAGCCGAGCTCGGGGATCACCGGCGAGCTCTGCAGCCAGCCGCCGGACGGCGTCGCCGAGACCATGTTGCCGTGGCGATCGATCACGTCGAGGTGGCAGGTGTCGCCGCGCCCGGCGAGCGTCGTCCGCTCGACCGGCGCCACGGTCGGCTCGCCGACGCCCCCCAGGCCGCCATGCGCGCCGGCATGGGCGACGTCGCCGGCGCCGGCCGCCGTCCGCAGCGTGACCGCGCCGCCGTAGCCCTCGATCCGGCCCGGGCGCAGCTCGAGCGAGGCGCGTTCGCCGACCAGCCGGCGGCGGAGCGCGTTGTAGTCGTGGCTGAGCAAGGTCGCCATCGGCACGTCGACCAACGCGGGGTCGCCGTAGAACGCCTCGCGATCGGCGAAGGCGAGCTTGGCGCACTCGACCACGGTGTGCACGAACTCCGGGTTCTCGGCGCTCATGCCGGACAGATCGAAGCCGCTCAGCAGTGCGAGCTGCTGGAGCGCGACCGGCGCCTGGCTCCAGGGCCCGGCCTTCAAGAGCGTGTAGCCGTGGTAGTCGTAGCGGAGCGGCTCCTCGACGGTCGCCCGCCAGCCGGCGAGGTCGGCGCCGGTGAGCAGGCCCTTGTGGCGGCGGCCCGAGCTGTCCATGACCGCATTCTGCCGGCAGAAGCGGTCGATCGCCTCGGCGACGAAGCCCTGGTACCAGCTGCGGCGGGCCGCCTCGATCTGCGCCTCGCGGTCGCCGCCGGCGCTCTCCGCCTCTTCGAGAACCCGTAGGTAGGTGGCAGCAAGGTTAGGATTGCGGAACAGGCGGCCCGGCTCTGGCACCTCGCCGCCCGGCAGATAGACCGCGGCCGAGCTCGGCCATTCGGCGAGGAACAGGTCCCTGACGCGCTCGATCGTGGCGCTGATCAGGGGCACGAGTGGATACCCCTGGCGCGCGAAGGCGATCGCCGGCGCCAGCACGTCGCGGAGCGGCAGGCTGCCATGATCGCGCAGCATCAGGAGCCAGGCATCGAACGCCCCGGGCACGGTCGCGGCGAGCAGGCCGGTGCCGGGCACCAGATCGAGCCCGAGCTCACGATACGCCGAGAGGGTCGCCGCGGCGGGCGCCGTGCCCTGGCCGCAGATCACCTGCAGCTCGTCGCGCGCGGCGCTGTAGAGGAGGATCGGCAGGTCGCCGCCCGGGCCGTTCAGATGCGGCTCGACCACCTGCAGGGCAAAGCCCGCGGCGACCGCGGCATCGAAGGCGTTGCCGCCCTTCTCCAGGATCGCCATGCCGGTGGCACTCGCGAGCCAGTGGGTCGAGGTGACGACACCGAAGGTCCCCAGAATCTCGGGCCGGGTGGTGAAGGCGGGCATCAGCGTCTCCTCAGCTGCCGACCCGGAGGGTCGCGGTCAGGCTCTTCAAGGCGGCGATCACGCTCAGTGGCGTGAGCTTGCCGGTGCGCGGGTTGGCCTCGCTCGGGACGTTCTCGATCTGCATCTCGAAGCGCGCGCTGTCGGCCTCCACCACGATCCTGTGAACGTTGCGCTCGAGGCCGGGATCGGCCCAGATCTCGAGCCGGGTCCGGTCGGGTCCGATGCCGGCCAGGCTGAGCGCGGCCGCGACGTTGACGTTGGCCGGAAAGCCGCGCGCACCCTCCCGGGCGCTGCCCTCGAAGACTTTGATGGGCGCCTCGAGGTCGTCGAGCGTGATGCCATGCTCTGTGAGATAGGGCGCGCCCGCAAGCCCGCGCGGTGGTTTTCGCGTGATCATCCGGACGCTCCGGATCTCGCCCAGGGCGGCGGCGCGCACCGCATCGAGGCCGAGCAGCGCGCCGGTCGGGACGATGATCCGGGCCCCGGTCGTCGCCGCGAGCTCGATCAGATCGCTCTGGTCCAAGAGCTGGCCGACGCTGACCGGAAAAAAGATCCGACCGGCCCGGATCGCGGGCAGGGCGACCCGCCGGAACACCGCCGCCGGCGCGCATTCGATCACGATCTCGGCCATGTCCGCCAGCGCCTCGAGGGGGACCACCGGCACCGGCCGGGCGAAGCCCGCCATCTTGGCCTCGGCCTTCGCGACGTCGCGCGCGCTGACGGCGGCCAGGCGCAACCCGGGCAGCCCCTGATCGAGCCGGCGCGCGACCGTAGCGCCGATCGCGCCGAAGCCGCCGAGCGCGACGCGAAGGTCCGACTGTTGCGTCATGTCAGCTTACCGCCCCGGGTCAGGCCGGGCTGCGGGTGCGGCGGACCGCGTCCTGCCAGCCGGCGTAGAGGCGCTGGCGCTCGGACGCGCTCATCTTGGGCTCGAAGCGCCGCTCCAGGCGCCAGGCCTCGGCCACCGCGTCGAGCGAGGGATAGAGCCCGACCGCGAGCCCGGCGAGGTAGGCCGCGCCCAGCGCCGTGGTCTCGGTCACCACCGGGCGCTCGACCGGCCGGTCCAGGATGTCGGCCAGGAACTGGCAGAGCCAGTCGTTGGCGACCATGCCGCCATCGACGCGCACGGCGCCGCCCTCGTCGGCGCCGAGGTCCGCGCTCATCGCCGCCAGCAGGTCCTTGGTCTGATAGCCGACCGCTTCGAGCGCCGCGCGCACGATCTGCGGGATGCCGCTGTCCCGGGTCAGGCCGAAGATCGCGCCGCGCGCGTCCGGGTCCCAATGGGGTGCGCCGAGCCCGACGAAGGCCGGTACCAGATAGACCCCGCCGGTGCCCTCGATCCCGACCGCGAGCGCCTCGGTCTCGCCGGCGTAGCCGATCAGCTTCAGGCCATCCCGCAGCCACTGCACGGCCGCGCCGGCGACGAAGATGCTGCCCTCGAGCGCATAGGTCGCCTGGCCGCCCAGCCGATAGGCGATGGTCGTCAGCAGTCGGTTGCGGGACGTGACCGCGTGCTCGCCGGTGTTGAGCAGGGCAAAGCAGCCGGTGCCGTAGGTGCTCTTCAGCATGCCGGGACTGAAGCAGGCCTGGCCGACGGTCGCCGCCTGCTGGTCGCCGGCGATCCCGGTGATCGGCAGCGGGGCGCCGAACAGCTCGGCCGGGGTGGTCCCGAACAGCGTGCTGCAGTCCTTGACCTCGGGCAGAAGCGCCCGCGGAATGCCGAGCAGGCGCAAGAGGTCGTCGTCCCAGTCCTGGCGGTGGATGTCGTAGAGCATGGTGCGGGACGCGTTGGTCGCGTCGGTCGCGTGCACCCGGCCGCCGGTCAGGCGCCAGAGCAGGAAGCTGTCGATCGTGCCGAAGGCGAGCTCGCCGCGTTCGGCGGCGGCGCGGACGCCTGCGACCTCGTCGAGCAGCCACGCGAGCTTGCTCGCCGAGAAATAGGGGTCGATCAGGAGCCCGGTGCGCGCCTGGACCAGCGGCTCGTGACCGGCAGCGCGCAGCTCGCGGCAGCGCGCGGCGGTCCGCCGGTCCTGCCAGACGATCGCCGGGTGGACCGGGCGGCCGCTCGCCCGCTCCCAGACGACCACGGTCTCGCGCTGATTGGTGATGCCGATCGCCGCGACCTCGGCAGCGCTCAGCCCGGCCTGCTCGAGCGCGCTCCGGCCGACCGCGAGAACGTCCTGCCAGATCTGCTCCGGATCGTGCTCGACCCAGCCGGGCTTCGGATAGCGCTGGTCGAGCTCGCGCTGGCCGGTCGCGCACGGCCGGCCGGCCCGATCGAACAGCATCGCCCGGCTGCTGGTCGTGCCCTGATCGATCGCCATGACGTAGCGCGCGCCGGCCACCTTCGCCTCCCCGTTTTGCCGCGGCTGCCCCGAGCCCGCTTCTTATCGCCTCAGAGCGCGGCCGACAACGCCGGTCGAGCGCCGGGTCCGGCTGGCGCGGATCGTCAGGTCCGCTTCATCACCGCCGCCCAGAAGGCATCGCGGGCCATGAACCGCTCGGCGGTGTCGTTGGGACTGGCCGCGAGCAGCACCAGCGCATGCCCCGGCAGCTCGCGCAGCGACCTGCTCGATCGCGGCCGCGCCATGGTCGGCGGTCCAGAGCGCGGCCGTCTTGGCGAAGCGCAGGTCGCGGCTGAGCAGATAGACCAGCGCCTGATGCGGGTTGCTGATCTCGCGCCGTTCCGCCAGCTCGAACAGCACCGCGGTCAGGATCGCCCGGCCCCAACCGGCGAAGCGCGCGGCCCGCTCCTCGAGCTCGGGTGCCGGCACCGGCGAGGCGTCGCCGACCGGCGGCGCCTGGCCGCTGATCAGCTCGGTCAGCCCTTCCGGACGCAGCATCGCCTCCGCCTGCCGCAGGAAGTAGGTGTCGAAGGTCTCGGCGCGGCCGACCCAGGCCAGATATTCGACCTGACGCGCGAGTTCGGCCGCCATCTGCTGGGCGAAGCGCCAGCCCTCCGGCAGCACGCGCTGCAGGAAGGGTCGAGTCTTGCACGGCTCAAAGAGGCCGCCCCGGATCAGCGTCAGGTGGCGTCGCGGGTCGAAGGGCACTTGGATTCCGATAGAAGTTGCGCCATTCATATTCGACTATAAGTCGAAAACAAATGCAACCTCCACGTTCGTCGGTGGCTCAGCGCGCGATCACCTCGACCACCGGATCGGCCGCGATCATCGAGGTCAGCACCACCCGCTCGAACCGGTCGCTGGCCGCCAGCGCCCGTCTCGCCACCTCGCGCGCGCCGGCCCGGTCCGCCTCGTCGTCGACCATGTTGATGATCGGCACCACGACCGCGGCCGCCGCCCGCTGCAACGCGCCCTGCTCGCTGGTCAGCAGACGGGCCAGGTGGACCGGGCTCAGGAGCTCACCGATCGCAGCACCGGTCACCGCCGCCACGCGCTCGATCCGATGGCCGATCGCCAGGTCGAGCGGCTGGCCGAGCGCCTTGGCCGAGACCACCGGCAGCAGGGTCGTCATCCCCTCCGGCAGGACCGGCTCATCGTCGTTCGGCGCCTTGATCCAGCGCATGCGGGCGCCATCCGCCTTGACCAGCGTGACCGTGAAGCCGCCTTCGGCGTGCAGCCGCGCGATCAGCTCGACCGGCAGCCCGCCGAGCCGGCCGGGCTTGGGCGACGGCTGGGCATAGGCGAGCAGACGATGGCGCGCGGCGAGCGCCGGCACCGCCGCCGCCAGCGCCTCCGGGGCGGCGATCAGGCGGTAGTCCGGCAGCTGCCGGGGTGGCGGCCCCATGGTCACCGTGCAGGTCAGGCCGATGCGCGCCGTGCCCGCCAGTCGATGCGCCTCCGCCAGACGGTAGAGGGTCGACTTCTTGCCGCCGGCGCCGACCGCGCAGACCAGCCCGGTCCGCGCCGCCAGCAGATCGAGCAGCCGGGCGGCGCTCTCGGGCGTCATGCGGGGCACGGAGTCTGCGGCTTCAGGCGGCGCTCGCCCGGCGCGTCGGCTGCCCGGCGCCTTCGGCCAGACAGGCGAGCGCCTCGACCACGCCGCTCGCGGCGACCGGGCAGCCGGACAGCCGGAGGCCCATCTCGATGCCGGCCAGCGTACCCGCCAGCATCAGGTCGTTGAAAGCGCCGAGATGGCCGATCCGGAACACCCGGCCGGCGAGCTTGCCGAGGCCGTTGCCAAGCGAGAGGTCGAAGCGCTCGAGGATCAGCCGGCGGAGCGCGTCGGCGTCCTGGCCATCGGGCAACCGCACCGCGGTCAGCGAGCTCGAGTACTCGCGCGG
Source organism: uncultured Alphaproteobacteria bacterium (assembly GCA_963757395.1). Taxonomy (GTDB): domain Bacteria; phylum Pseudomonadota; class Alphaproteobacteria; order Geminicoccales; family Geminicoccaceae; genus DATAOG01. The sequence goes on along the minus strand of CAVWRK010000003.1, from coordinate 575,301 downwards.
GTCCTGGCAGAGCACCTCGAGGCCCCAGGCGCGGACCGCGCGCCGGGTCGCCTCGGCATGCCGGTCGTGGCGGGCGAACACCCGCTCGAGCCCCTCCTCCTCGAGCATGGCGATCGCCTCGCGCAGGCCGTACAGCAGATTGGTCGCCGGCGTGTACGGAAAGACGCCCTTGGCGTTGGCCGCGAGCATCGGCTCCCACTCCCAATAGGACCGCGGCAGGCGCGCCGTCCTCGACGCCGCCAGCGCCTTGTCGCTGACCGCATTGAAGCTCAGGCCCGGGGGCAGCATCAGGCCCTTCTGCGAGCCCGCGACCGTGACGTCGACCCCCCACTCGTCGTGGCGGTAGTCGATCGAGGCGAGCGAGGAGATGGTGTCGACCATGAACAGCGCCGGATGGCCGGCGCGGTCGATCGCGCGCCGCACGTCTGCGACCCGCGAGGTGACCCCGGTCGAGGTCTCGTTGTGGACGATGCAGACGGCCTTGATCCGCTGCGCCCGGTCCTCGGCGAGCCTCGCCTCGACCTGCGCCGGATCGACGCCGTGGCGCCAGTCGCCCTCCAGCAGCAGGACCTCGAGCCCGAGGCGCTTGGCCATGGCGCACCAGAGGCTCGCGAAATGCCCGGTCTCGGCCATCAGCACAGGATCGCCCGGCGACAGCGTGTTGACCAGCGCCGCCTCCCAGGCGCCGGTGCCCGAGGCGGGGTAGATCACCACATGTCCCTTGGTCTGAAAGACCGGCCTGATGCCCTCCAGGATCTCGCCCGCGAGGCGCACGAAGTCCGGACCGCGATGGTCGATGGTCGGGCGGTCGATCGCGCGCAGGATCCGGTCGGGGACGTTGGTCGGCCCCGGGATCTGAAGGAAATGCCGCCCGCTCCGATGGCTCGTGGTCATGCCGGCTCTCCGCGCGAGGCTCGCACGGGCCGCGCGAGCAGGGGCATTATGCATGGCAGCCCACGACGGACAAGAATCACCCGGAGCGCGGTCGTCACGCTCCGAGTGAGAGCCTAAACCTTGACCGCGTCGTCGCCCCAGAGGCGGAAACCGCCTTTGAAGGCGTTCTGGTTGTCGCCGCGCCGGCAGCCCGGCGGCAGCTCGTCGAGGAACCGGGCGTTGCCGCCGCCGAGGACGACGTACTCGGGCTCGAGGGCCGCCTGAAGCCGGGCGACCACGGCAGCGACCTCGCACCGCCACGCCTCGCGTCCCATCTGTTCGAGCGCACCCTCGCCAAGATACTCCTCGAACGTGCGACCGTCCTTGTACGGCAGATGGGCCAACTCCATCGGCTGCGCGATGCTCTCGACCACCATCGCCGAACCGAGCCCGGTGCCGAGGCCCAAAAACAGCATCCTGCCGCCCTGGTAGCTGCCGACCGCCTGCATCAGCGCGTCGTTCACGATCTTGACCGGGCGTCCGAACCCGCGCTCGAAGTCGAACCCGACCCATCCTGCTGCCAGGTGCTTCGGCTCGAGCACCGGCTTGCCGTGCACGACCGGACCCGGATAGCCCATGGAAACGCCCTTGAACTTCCAGCGCCCGGCGAGATCGAGCACGGTCTCGACCATCTCTTGCGCCGACATCGCCGGCCCCGATACCGCCTTCCGCTCCTTGCCGTGCCCGGTCGCCATGATCTTGACGTGCGAGCCGCCGATGTCGATCACCAGGACCTTCATCGGGCTCGACCCTCCGCCGCGGCATCGAGCTGCCCCGCCGCGGCCCGATCGGCGAGCACGATCACGTTGGCGTTGTCGATCCGGCCGGCCGGGATGCCCGGGTCGCGGCGGGACAGGCGGAGCAGCGCGTCCGCCTTCTCGTCGCCCGTCACGACGAACAGGATCGCGCGCGCCCGGTTCAGCACCGGATAGGTGAGCGTCATCCGCCGGTGCTGCTGGTAGGCTCCCGTGACCCCGACCCAGGCGTCCGTGACGGCGAGCACCGGATCGTCCGGCACCAGGGACGCGGTGTGGCCGTCGGGGCCAAGGCCGAGGTGGACGAGGTCGAGCACCGGCGGTGCGCCGGCCGCGGTTTCGAGAGTTCGGGCGTAGCTGGCCGCGGCCGCAACCAGGTCGCTCTCCTCGACCGGCATGGGATGGAGGCTGCCCGGCGGCAAGGCTCCGCTCGCCAGGAGGCTCTCGCGCAGATGCTTGAGATTGCGATCGGGACTGTCGGCCGCCGCGACGCGCTCGTCGACCTGAAAGATCTCGACCTGCCGCCAGGGCACCTCCTGGCCCTCGAGCGCGCGCAGCATCACCCAGGGCGTCCGGCCGCCGCTCAACGCCAGCGAGCAGCGGCCACGGGTCGCCACGGCCGCCCGTGCCGCTTCGGCAACGACCGCCGCCCCGGCTTTGGCGACGGCATCGGCATCGGCAAGCACTCGGATCTTCATCGTCTGCCCACGTCGACGAGATGGCTGTCCTGGTTCCATTTGCTGATGTGGGGGATGTCACGCTCCCGGCCAAGCACGCTGACCGCGGCGGTGCCCAAAGCGAACAGTCGCCCGGCGTCCGGCGAGAGACCCAGCCAGCAGGCGGTCAACACCCGGAGCACGTGACCGTGCGCGAACAGCGCGACATCGCCCTCGGCCGATTGCGCGGTCTCGAGGATCTTGAGCGTGCGGGCGGCCACCTGGTCGATCGTCTCGCCGCCAGGCACGCCGTGCTGCCACAGCGACCAGCCTGGCCGTTCTTTCTGGATGTCGACGGTGCGCCGGCCTTCGTAGTCGCCGTAGTCCCATTCCACCAGGTCAGGGTCGAACTCGGCGACGTCGCCATAGCCAGCCAGGCGACAGGTCTCGACGGCGCGGGCAAGGGGGCTGCTCAGGACCAGAGCGAACGGCCGGCCCTTCAGCCGTCGGCCGATCGCCTGGGCCCGGCGGCGGCCGTCGGCGGTGAGCGGCAGATCGGTGCGGCCGGTATGCTGCCCGCTCAGGCTCCACTCGGTCTCGCCGTGGCGGAACAGCCAGATCTGGTGATGCCGCGTCGTCATGCCGCCTCCTGCCGACTCTTCCAGAGCCCCTGCGCTCTGGCGCTCACGTTGCCGGGTCGACCCAGCCGTGGGGTGGCCCGAAGCTGTCCCGGGCTGCCTCCGGCCCCCAGGTGCCCGGCTCGTAGGGTTGGACCGGCGTCTTGATCTTCAGGATCGGCTGCACGATCTGCCAGGCCACATCGACCGAATCGGCGCGCGTGAACAGCGTCTCGTCGCCGTCCATGGCATCGCCGATCAGGCGCTCGTACGGCGACATCTCGTCCCGGGTCGGGGCGCCCGCCAAGAGCTCGACCTGATTGCCGACCATCCGTTCTCCGGGCGCTTTCGAGCGCGCGCCGAGGGCTATGGTCACGTCCGGGCTCAGCCGGAAGCGCACGTAGAAGGCGCCGCCCTCCAGCTTCTCGCCGAACACGTCGAACGGCGGCGGCCGCAGACGAACCACGACCTCGGTGACGTGCACGGGCAAATTCTTGCCGGCGCGGATGTAGAACGGCACCCCCTCCCAGCGCCACGAATCGATGTGCAGGCGGATCGCCGCGAACGTCTCGACCTGGGAGTCCGAGGCGACCCCGTGCTCGTCGCGATAGCCCTTGAACTGGCCGCGCACCACGCAGTCGTTGTCGAGCGGTCGGACCGCTCTTAGGACCTCGACCTTCTTGTCGAGGATCGAGGCCTCGAGATTGCCGGCCGGCGGCTCCATCGCGAGGTGCGCGATCACGCTGAGCAGGTGATTCTGGACCACGTCGCGGACCAAGCCCACTTCCTCGTAGAACTTGCCGCGCCCTTCGATGCCGAAGTCCTCGGCCATGGTCAGCTGCACGCTTTCCACGTAATTGCGGTTCCAGATCGGCTCGAGAAAGGGATTGGCGAAGCGGAAGTACAGGAGGTTCTGCACCGCCTCCTTGCCCAGATAGTGGTCGATCCGGAAGATCGCGCTCTCGTCGAACACGAGATGCAGCATGCGATTGAGCCAGCGCGACGAGGCGATATCGCGGCCGAACGGCTTCTCGACCATGAGCCTGGCGCCCTTGGCGCAGCCCGACTGCTCGAGCCCCTGCACGACCGGCTCGAACATGCCGGGGGGGATGGCAAGGTAGTGGAGCGGCCGGTCGCGGCCGTCCAGCGTCTCACGCAGCTTCTCGAAGGTCGCAGGGTCGCGGTAGTCGCCGCTGACATAGTGGAGCAGCTTGGCGAGCCGCGCGAAGACCTTGTCGTCGACCGCGCCCTCGGACAGCTGGATGCCGTCGCGCGCCCGCTCGATCAGCTGGTCGACGCTCCAGTCCTCGAACGCGACGCCGATCACCGGCTCCTTGAGGTGGCCGCGGCGGACCATGGCGTAGAGCGAGCCGAACGTCTTCTTGTGGGCGAGATCCCCGGTCGCGCCAAACAAGACGAAGGCATCCGATCTCGGTTGCGTCATCATCGCCTCCACCGATCTCCTTGCGCCGAGCGACCGATGGCTCGTCTAGGACCCGGGCTTCTCGACGTGGCCGCCGAACTCGTGACGCATCGCGGACAGCAGCTTGTCGGCGAACTCCGCATCGCCGCGCGAGGAGAAGCGCTCGTACAGCGCCGACGACAGGACGTGCGCCGGCACCCCCTCGTCGATCGCGGCCATGATCGTCCAGCGGCCTTCGCCGGAATCCGACACGCGACCCTCGAACCCGGAAAGCTGCGGGTCCTGGAGCAGGGCATCCGCGACCAGATCGAGCAACCACGAGCCGATCACGCTGCCGCGCCGCCACAGCTCGGCCACGTCCGGTAGGTTGAGCTCGTATTTGTAGTATTCGGGATCGCGCAACGGCGTCGTCTCGGCGTCGACAGCGCGCGGCCGGTTGCCGACGTTGGCGTTCTTCAGGATGTTGAGGCCCTCCGCGTAGGCCGCCATGACACCGTACTCGACGCCATTGTGGACCATCTTGACGAAATGGCCGGCGCCGTGCGGCCCGCAGTGCAGATAGCCGTGCTCCGCGGTGCCGCCGACCTGGTCGCGCCCGGGTGTGCGTGGCGCTGACCCGATCTTGGGCGCAAGCGAGGCGAAGATGGCATCGAGGTGCTGGACCGCTCGCTCGGGCCCGCCGATCATCTGGCAGAAGCCGCGCTCGAGCCCCCAGACCCCGCCACTGGTGCCGACATCGACGTAGTCGATCCCCTTGGGCTGGAGGCGCCTGGCGCGCTCGATGTCGTCCCGGTAGTACGAGTTGCCGCCGTCGACGACGATGTCGCCGGCCGCCATCAAGGGGACGAGCTGCTCCAGCGTCGCGTCGACCACGGCCGCGGGCACCATCATCCAGGCCGCGCGCGGCGGCCTGAGCTTGCCGACGAAGTCCGCCATCGACGCGGCGCCGATCGCACCCTCGTTGGCGAGCGCCCGCACGGCGTCGGCGCTGAGGTCGAACACCACGCACTCGTGACCGTCCCGCACCAGACGCCGCACCATGTTGGCCCCCATCCGACCGAGGCCGATCATCCCGAGTTGCATGGTGCCGCTCCCTCTGCTCGTCCTGACCTATGGTGGTCGCTACGTGGTACTTGGTCGGCGGCACCTGCGCTTTTCAAGGGTCTCACGTCCTGCCCAGAGCTTTCGTGACCCGCTCGGCGACCGCTTCGGCGGTGATCCCGAGCTTCTGGTAAAGGATCGGGGCCGGTGCCGAAGCCCCGAACCGGGTGAGGCCGACCACGTCGTCGGCGAACTCGTGCCAGCCAAAGGGCGATGCCGCCTCCACGGCGACCGTGGGCAGGCCGGGCGGCAGCACCTCCGCCCGCTCGGCGCTCGAGCGCGCGCGGAAGATCTCCATGCACGACATCGAGACGACGCGGGCGGCGATGCCCGTCTTCGCGAGCAGCTCGCGCGCGCCGAGCGCCACCTCGACCTCGGACCCGCTCGCCACGATCGCGGCGTCGTCACCCGGCGCGACCACGGTCGCACCCCGGCTCACATCGAGCAGCGCCGGATCGAGGATGGGCAGCCCCTGGCGCGACAGCACGATGACCGTCGGACCGGGCCGCGCGATGGCTTCCGCCCAGGCCTGCGCGCTCTCGTTGGCGTCGGCCGGGCGGATCACGCAGATGCCCGGCATGGCGCGCAGGCCTGCCAGGTGCTCGATCGGCTGATGCGTCGGGCCGTCCTCGCCGAGGCCGATCGAATCGTGGGTGAAGACGAACACGACCGGCAATCCCATCAGCGCGGCCAGCCGGATCGGCTCCAGCATGTAGTCGCGGAAGGAGAAGAAGGTCGAGCAGAACGGCCGCAAGCCGCCATGAGCGGCCATGCCGTTGCAGATCGCCCCCATCGCGTGCTCGCGAACGCCGAAGTGGATGTTGCGGCCGCTCCAGTCGCCGCAGTTCACGTCGCCCGAGCCACTGATCACCGTGTGGGTCGAGCTGATCACGTCGGCGGAGCCGCCGACCAGCTCCGTCACTCTCGCGCCCAAGGCATCGAGCGCCTTGCCGCCCGAGACGCGGGTCGCGATCCGCGCGCCGGGCGCGAAGCTGGGCAGAGCGTCGCGCCATCCGTCCGGCAACCGCCCCGCGATCACGCGCTCGAACTCGGCCGCCTGGTCCGGATGGTCGGCCCGGTAGCGCGCGAAGCGCTCGAGCCAGGCGGCGCGCGTCGCAGCCCGCTCGGCGACTTGGCTTCGCCACTGCGCATAGACCGCATCCGGGATCTCGAACGGCGCGTGCGACCAGCCCAGGGTTTCGCGGGTCTTGGCGATGTTCTCCTCGCCGAGCGCCTCGCCGTGCGCTTTGGCGCTGTCCTGGACGGGGGAGCCGTAGCCGATATGGCTGTGCACCAGGACGAGGCTGGGCCGACCGGCCTCCGCGGCCGCGGCGGCGATCGCCTGATCGATCTCGCCGAGCGCATTGGCGTTGCTCACTTCGGCGACGTGCCAGCCGTAGGCCTCAAAGCGCTCGCCGACGTTCTCGGCGAACTCGACGTCGGCAGCGCCTTCGAGGGTGATGTGATTGCTGTCGAAGAAGACCGTGAGCTTGCCGAGGCCGAGATGCAGGCGGCCGGCGAGCGATGCCGCCTCGCTCGAGATCCCCTCCATCATGTCGCCTTCGCCGCAGACCGCGAAGGTGCGGTGGTCGACGATCTCGAGACCGGGCCGGTTGAACCGCGCCGCCAGCATCCGCTCGGCCATCGCCATCCCGACGGCGTTCGCGAACCCCTGACCGAGCGGCCCGGTGGTCACCTCGACGCCTGGCGTCATCCCGCGTTCGGGATGGCCGGGCGTGCGCGAGCCCCACTGGCGGAACGCCTTGAGGTCGTCGATCGAGAGGTCGTAGCCGCAAAGATGCAAGGAGGCGTAGAGCAGCATCGACGCATGGCCGCCCGAGAGCACGAAGCGGTCGCGGTCCGGCCAGTCCGGATGCGCCGGGTCGTGGCCGAGGTGGCGGGTGAAGAGGCGATAGGCGAGCGGAGCGAGTCCCATCGGCGTGCCGGGATGCCCGGATTTCGCGCGCTGGACCGCGTCGATCGCGAGAAACCGGATGGCGTTGATCGCATCGCCCTCGAGACCAACGGGCGGCGCTACGTCGGCTGCCCGGTGCACGACCACCAGATCGTCGCGCGCGCGGTCCGCTTCGGTCGTCATCAGGCCAACCTCCTCCGCAGCTTCAACCCATCAGGGCCATGGCCGGCTGCGCCTGGCGCCCCGCGACCGTCGCTCGATGGGTATTCGAGCCCTCATAGCATGTCTTTTCACCTGTAGCGATCGCGCCCGGCCCGTTGATGGCCGGGATCGAACGACGGCAGCGACCGCTGCTCCAAGGAGCCGGCGCCCACGGCCGGCCGGCCCTAAGGGGACCGGGCTCAACGTGCCCGTTCTTGGCGACCTTTCTTGGCGTCCCGGTCCAGCAAGGCGTTCTCGGCGCCGGCACGTCTGAGCGATGAGGCGGTCGTCGTGGAATTTCAAACCGAGACACTACCGCCGGAGAGCTTCGCTTGACATCAAGTGGCAGATGCATCTATGACTCTGGTCTAAATCGAGCGACAGGTCCAGCCGTCCGTGTCGCTAAACACAAACACCGTCAGGGAGCCACGAATGTCTGGGACCACCCGGAACTTCCGACTGGCAGGAAGGTCTGCCGCGCTAGCGGTTGCCATGGTGATGGCGTCAATGCCGTTGGCGATCGCCGAGAATCCGAAGATCGAAGCAACGCTGGCCTCGGTCAACACCGCCGAATACATCAATCCCAGAATGCAGCTTCTCTTTATCGAAAAGGTGAAAGAGAAAACCGACGGAGCATTGGATATCAAGTGGGTCGGTTCCGGCCAACTCGGCGGCCTCAAGGAAAATCTTGAGGCTGTCATGGCGGGTAACCTTGAGATGTGTGGCGTCAACAACGCCAATCTTGGCCCACTTTACTCGGGCACGCAGCTGTTCGATCTGCCTTTCATCTTCCGGGACTACGAGCATATGGAGCACGTGGTCCGCGGACCGATCGGCGACCAGGTCTACGGGGAGCTGGAAAAGGCCACGGGAATCAAGCTGATCATGACCGGCCTCCCGGATGGTGCGCGCTCGGTCTGGAACCGCGTCCGCCCGGTGAACACCCCCGAAGACATCAGGGGCCTCAAGTTGCGGGTGATGCAGGCCCCGATCATGGTCGATACCTTTGCCGAGCTTGGCGCCATTCCGACGCCGATGTCCTCCACCGAGGTTTATCTGGCAGCGAAACAGGGCGTGATCGACGGGGCCGAATGGGGCCCGATGGGCATGATCGAACAGAAGTCCTATGAAACCGCCAAATACTACACGCTGACCAAGCATTTCAACATGCCCGGCTCGGTCGCGGTCAATGCCGAGTGGTTCAACAGCCTGCCGCCAGAATATCAAGACGCGATCATGACGTCGGCCGACGAGGCCCGCACCTGGTTTGATCAGACCTTTGCCGCCGATGAAGCGGCGGCGCTGGCGAAGCTTTATAAGTTAGGCATGGTGATCAACGAGCACCCGGACATCGATCTGTTCCGCAAGGCGGTCAAGCCCGTCTACGACAAGTATGCCGATGCGGTCGGCGGTTGGGACCTGATCAACGAGGTCATCGACACCAAGTGAAGTGGCGAGGCGGACGCCGGCGCCCCCGGCGTCCGTCGACCGGCATGCGGCAGCTGCTCCGCGCCACCGAGATCCTCTTCCTGGGCGCCGCGGCTCTGTGTACCGCCGGCTTCCTCGTGGTGGTCTCTCTGCAGGTATTCTGTCGGTTTGTCCTCGAGGTCCCTTTGATCTGGTCGGAGGAGACGGCAAGGTACCTGTTCGTATGGGGGGCGTTTCTAGCAGCGGCCGTCGCCATTGGCCGAAGAGATCACTTTACGATTTCGATCTTGGTCGGGTCTCTGTCGACTCGGGGCCAGAGGCGGCTCGATCTCCTAAGCCTGGTGCTGGTCATCGTGTTTTGTCTTCTGCTGATCTGGTTCGGTAGCGTCATGAGTTGGCGTTTTCTGCACATCAACTCGCCGATCGTGCCGGTCTCGCAGGGGCTGGTGTACGCGGCGATTCCGTTGTGCGGGCTGTACGGCGTCCTGCATCTGACGGTTCGCCTGGTATCGGTGCTCAGGAGGCCGGAACCACCTCAGTCCGGGCCGGCCACCGATGCGGCTTGAGCCGCGTGCCGCCTTCTGACCGATGCTGAGTGTCATCCTGTTCGGTACGATGCTGGCGCTGTTCGCGCTCAACGTGCCGATCGCGATCGCCCTGGGCATTGCCGCGACTCTCGCCCTGCTGACGCTACCAGGGGTCGGCATCGAGGTGCTGGTCCAGCGGATGTTCTACGGGCTCAACTCGTTCCTGATCCTGTCGGTGCCGCTGTTCCTGTTGCTCGGCGAGGTGATGCAGAGCGCGCGGATCACCGATCGGCTGGTCGAGTTCGCGCAGGCGCTGGTCGGGCGGGTCCGGGGCGGCCTCGGGCACGTGTCGATCATCACCAACATGCTGATGGCCGGGATTTCCGGTTCGGGCACCGCCGATGCAGCCGCGACCGGCGTCGTCTTGATGCCGGTCATGAGCAAGGCCGGGTACCGCCCGTCGTTCGCGGCGGCGCTGGTCGGTTCCGCAGCGACGATCGGGCCGATCATCCCGCCCAGCATCATCATGATCATGTATGCCTCGATCGCGGGCGTGTCGATTGCTCGGATCTTCATCGCGGGCCTGGTCCCGGGGATCTTGATGGGGCTGTGCCTGATGGCGATGACCGCGACGATCGCGGCTCGGCGCGGGATCCCGCGTGGCGAACCGACCAGCGTGGCGAAAATCGTTCGGGCAACCCGTCGGGCCTCGCTGGTCCTGGTGCTGCCCCTGATCGTGGTCGGCGGCATCGTCGGCGGCGTGTTTACCGCGACCGAGTCCGCCTCGATCGGCTGTCTGTACGCGCTGGCCCTCGGCCTCCTGGTCTACCGGAGCCTGCCGGTGCGCGAGCTGCCCCAGGTCTTGTGCAATACCGCGCTCTCGACCGGTCGGGTCATGTTCATCCTGGCGACCGCCTCCGTGTTCTCCTGATTCTCGCGCGGGGTGGCGTGCCGGACCAGTTCGCGGCGTTGCCGTTCTTCGCCGATACCAGCAAGCCGTGGCTGATTCTGCTGACGCTCAACATCCTGCTGTTCGTTCTCGGCACCGTCATGGAAGCGATCGCGATCCTGCTGATCACGGTGCCGATGATCCTGCCGATCGCGACCGCGGCTGGGATCGATCCGATTCACCTCGGGGTGGTGATGTCGTTCAATCTGACGATTGGCCTGATCACGCCGCCGATGGGCTCGATCATGTTCGTCCTGTGCGGCATCGGCCGGGTCTCGGTGCCGGATTTCGCCCGTGAGGCCTGGCCGTTCATCGTCGTTCTGGTCGCCTTTCTGCTCCTGATCACTTACGTGCCGGAGATCGTGCTGTTCTTGCCAGATTTGCTGCTCGGGCCAGCGTAGCCTGGGTGGGGTCGGCCAAACCGGAAAGGAGCTCATCCGTTGATAGACTTCGACATAACCAAACGCGTCGCTCTGGTGACCGGGGGTGGCACGGGGATCGGTTTCGGAATCGCGCAGGGTCTCGCCGAGCGCGGCGCGACGGTGATCCTGGCCGGTCGACGGGCGGACGTGGTCGAGAACGCCGCGCAGGAGCTCCGTGCCGCCGGTGGTCAGGCCGAGGCCTTGGCCCTGGACGTCACACGCACGGCGGAGATCGACGGTGTGGTCGCCGGGATCGTCGGGCGGCATTCGCGCCTCGACATCCTGGTCACCAGCGCCGGCACCAACCGCCGCAAGCCCACGCTCGACTATGACGAGGACAGCTGGGACGTCGTTCTCGACACCAATCTGAAGAGCACGTTCTTCTGCGCGCAAGCTGCGGCCAAGATCATGAAAGACCAGAACTCCGGACGGATCCTGTTCGTTGGCTCTGTTGGTTCGCACCTTGCGTCGCCGATGCAGACCGGGTACTGCCCGAGCAAGGCCGGCGTCGATCAGCTGGCCAAGGTCATGGCGATCGAACTGGCGCCCTTCGGCATCACGGTCAACGTGATCGGGCCGGGCCCGGTCCGAACGCCGCTCAGCGACCATCTCTTCAGTGATCCGGACTGGCTGAGGCGGACCGTCGCCCGGGTCCCGATGGGACGGGTCGGCAAGCCGAGTGACCTCGCCGGCATCGCGGTCTTTCTGGCTTCGCCAGCGGCGGCGTTCATCACCGGCCAAGTGATCTACGTCGATGGGGGCCTGAGTACCGGCAACTGAAGGGTCGGCTCAGCCAACACCGGCTCCGGGACCCGGGCCGACCGCGCGCCAGGCCAGGAGCGCCGAGCCGTAGGCGGCCTCGAGGCTTCTCGGTCGGAGCAGGGGCACGCCGAGCCGCGCCCCGCGGATGCGGCTCCAGGCCGGGTTCGCGGCCCCGCCGCCGACCGTGCGCACCGAGCGCAGCCCAGGTCCGCCGAGGGCTTCGAGCAGGGCGTAGGCGCGCGCCTCGACCGTGGCGATCCCCTCCAGGAGGCCTTGCAGGAAGGTCGCGTCGTCGGTCGGCCGCAGGGGCTCGAAGACCAGCTCCGGGTCCGCGATCGGGAAGCGCTCGCCCCGACCCGGCAGCGGGTGCCACTCGAGACCGGTCGGGGTCTCGGGGCAAAGTGCCGGCGTGAGCAGGGCGATCTGCTCGGCTGTGAAGAAGCGCAGCAGGGCGGCGCCGCCAGTGTTGGCGGCACCGCCCGCCAGCCAGCGATCGCCCAGACGGTGGCTGTAGACCCCGTACTCGGGCGCGAAGATCGGCTGCTCGGAGAGCAGCTTGATGGTGAGCGTCGAGCCGAGGGCGGTGACGCCGTCACCGCGTTCGGCAGCGCCGGTCGCCAGGAACGAGGCGCAGCCGTCGGTGGTGCCGGCGACGACCAGGCAGCTGTCGCCGACGCCGATCTCGGCCGCGGCCGCCGGGACCAGCGGGCCGAGGACCGTGCCCGGCGGGACGACCTCGGGCAGCAGCTCGAGGCGCACGTCCAGGCGCTCGAGCCAGCCCGGCCAGACCCGGCGGACCGGGTCCCAGCCGAGCTTGAGCGCGTTGTTGTCGTCGCTGAGGCCGAACCGCCCGGTGAGCTGGCCGGCCAGCCAGTCGGCCTGATGGAGCGCGTGCCGGGCGGCCGGATGGTCGCCCTGCATGACCAGGAGCCGCGCGAGCGGCGAGGTCGCGCCGTGGGCGCCGCTCTCGGGCGGTGCGACCGCGCGAATCCGGGCCGCGAGCGGGGCGGCGCTGGCGTCGTTGTACATGCGGGCCGGGCCGAGCGGCCGGCCGGCCGGATCGCACAGCAGGAGCGTGCCGGAGGTGCCGTCGACCGCAAGTGCCCGGATCTTGCCAGCGCCGCTCCGGGCGATCTCGGCGAGCACGCCGAAGGCGGCCTTCCGCCACACGGCCGGCTCCTGGCTGCGGGCGCCATCCTCGCCTTCGAGCGGCGCCGGCATGGCGCGGGACGCGTTCGCCACGACCGTCCCGGCGGCGTCGATCGCGACCGCGCGCGCACCCGAGGTGCCGAGATCGAGGCCGACGTAGAGCGCCGCGGCCGCCACGGCTCAAGCGCTCCGGGCGGTCCGGGTGGGAGCGGCCTGATCGGCCATCCAGGACGCGAACGCCGCCCGCTCGCCGCTATTCAGGTGCAGCCCGTGCTTGGTGCGCCGCTCGAGCACGTCCTCCGCAGTGATCGCCCACTCGTGCTCGATCAGGTAGCAGGCCTCGCGTTCGTAGAGCCGGGCGCCGAAATGGCGGCCGAGGTCGGCGAGCGAGCTGCAGCCCTCGAGCAGCACCTTGGCGCGGGTGCCATAGAGCCTGCCGTAGTGGTAGGCCTGGCCCTCCGGCAGCCATGGCAACGCGCGCGTGAACCCCGCCAGCCAGGCGTCGAAATCGGCATCCGGCAGGTCGCCGCCGGGCAATGGCGCCCCGGCGGTCCACGCCGGCCCGAGACCGCCGAAGAACGGCTCGAGCTTGGCCAGCGCGTGCTCGGCGAGCTTGCGATAGGTCGTGATCTTGCCGCCGAGGATCGACAGCAGCGGCGCACGATCGGCCTCCGGCGTCTTTGGCTCGACGTCGAACACGTAGTCGCGGGTGACCGCCGACGGGTTCGCCACGGCGTCGTCGTAGAGCGGCCGGATGCCGGCGAAGCGATGGACGATGTCGTCCGGGCCGAGCCGGTGCCTGAAGTAGCGATTGACCACGCCGAGCAGGTAGTCGACCTCGCCCTGCTCGATCCCGACCGCCTCCGGCCGGCCCTGATAGGGGATGTCGGTGGTGCCGATCAGGCAGAGGTCGTCCTGGTAAGGGTTGACGAAGATGACCCGCCGGTCGGTGTTCTGGAGGAGGTAGGCCTGACGGCCCTGCCAGAACTTGGGGACGACGATGTGGCTGCCCTTGACGAGACGCACGCGCCGCGGCGCGTTGTGACCGGCGACGCAGGCCTGGACGTCGTCGACCCAGGGGCCGGCGGCGTTGACGACCGCGCGGGCGACGACCTCGCGGCGCTCGCCGGTGCGCGTGTCCTCGAGCGCCGCCTGCCAGCGTCCGGCCGCGCGCCGCAGCGTGGCACAGCGGGTCCGGGTCAGCACCGTGGCGCCGTGCTCCCGGGCGTCGACCGCGTTCAGCGACGACCAGACGAGCGTCGTCGACCCAGCAGTCGGAATACTCGAACCCACGGGCGAACTCCGGCCTGAGCGCCTCGCCGGCCGGGTCGCGGCGCAGATCCAGCGCCCGGGTCGGCGGCAGGCGCCCGCGGCCGCCCAGGTGATCGTACAGGAACAGCCCGAGCCGGATCAGCCAGGCCGGGCGCTGGTCTTGCGTATGCGGCAGCACGAAGCGCATCGGCCAGACGATGTGCGGCGCCGCCTCGAGCAGCACCTCGCGCTCGATCAGCGCCTCGCGCACCAGGCGGAACTCGTAGTACTCGAGATAGCGCAGCCCGCCGTGGACGAGCTTGCCGCTGCGCGAGCTGGTGCCTTCGGCGAGGTCGTCCTTCTCGCAGAGCAGGACCTTAAGGCCGCGGCCGGCGGCATCGCGGGCGATCCCGGCACCGTTGACGCCGCCGCCGACGACCAGCAGGTCGTAGCTTTCGCGCGCCGGCTGCACCGCTATTCGACCCCGACGACCTCCTTCGCGCGCGGCCCGTAGTCCTTGAAGCGCTCGATCACCTGGGCGATCTCCGTGTCCGGCAGCACGACCGGGCCGCCCAGCGCCAGCGTGTAGTAGTACTGCCTGGCGATCGTCTCGAGCTCGACCGCGAGCCACATCGCCTTGGCGAGATCAGGGCCGGTCGCGATCATGCCGTGGTTGGCGAGCAGACAGCAGGTGCGACCCTTGAGCGCCGCGAGGGCGTTGCGTGAGAGCTCCTTGGTGCCGTAGGTCGCATAGTCGGCGCAGCGGATCGTCGGCCCGCCGCTGGCGGCGATCATGTAGTGGCAGGCCGGGATCTCCTTGCGGCAGCAGGCGAGCGTGGTCGCGAAGGTCGAATGCGCGTGGACGATCGCGCCGACCTCCGGCCGCGCCTTGGTGATGTCGAGGTGAAAGCGCCACTCCGTCGACGGCTTGAGACGCCCCTTCCAGGCGCCGTACTTGCCCTTCAGCGGCAGGGCGGCGATGTCCTTGGGCCTGAGCTCGTCGTAGGGTACGCCCGAGGGCGTGATCAGCATCCGGTCCTCGAAGCGGGCGCTGATGTTGCCCGAGGTGCCCTGGTTCAGGCCGATCGCGTTCATCTGGCGTGCGGCCTCGATGATGCCGCGGCGCAGTTCGGTCTCGAGATCACTCATCGGTTGGACCTTGGCTCAGCAGGGGTTGGCGAACGGCTCGCCGCGCAGATAACGGCCGACCTCGTCGGCGACGAGGCCGGCCGCATACCTCACGGTCTTGAGGGAAGCGCCGGCGATGTGCGGGGTCAGCGTGACGTTGGCGAGCTTGAGCAGCGGCGCGTCGGCGGGCGGCGGCTCCTGCCAGAAGGTCTCGAGCATGGCGCCGCGCAGACGACCGCTTTGGAGCGCCTCGTAGAGGGCCTCGTAGTCGACCATCGGTCCCCGCGCCGTGTTGATGAAATAAGCGCCGGCCTTCATCCGCGCGAACTGCGGCGCCGCGAGGAAGCCTCGCGTCTCGGGCGTGACCCGGGCGTGCAGGCTGACGACGTCGGACTGCTCGAGCAGCCGCTCGAGACCGGCCGCCTCGACCCCGTCTGCCCGGTCGGCCTCACTGAGCGGCACATAGGGATCGTCGACCAGGATCCGGCAGCCGAACGGCTTGAGCAGACGGACCACGCGGGTGCCGATGTGGCCGTAGCCGATGATGCCGACGGTCTTCTCGCAGAGCTCGTCGCCGGTCATGTCCGCGCGGTACAGGTCGCCCCGCCAGATCCCCTGGCGCAGGCTTTCGTGGCCAACCCGGATCAGCCGGGTCTCGGCGAGGATCGCGCCGATCGTGAACTCGGCGACCGCCGAGGCGTTGCGCCCGGGCGCGTTGACCACCGCGACGCCGCGGGCGCGGGCCGCCGCCATGTCGATGTTGGTGGGCCCCCCGCGCGAGACCGCGATCAGCCGCAGCTTCGGGCAGCGATCGAGCAGCCAGCCGGTCACCGGGGCCAGGTGGTCGACCAGGATCTCGACGCCCTCCAGCAGCTCGACGAAGTCTTCGGGCCGGCCCATGAACTCGGTCAGTCCTTCCAGCGCATCGCCGGCGTAGCCATGCTGCATGGGCTGATCCGGCCACGGCAATTCGCGGGTGCGCAGCTCGAGCTCGGCCTCGACCCGCTCGCGGAGCGCGGCGACGAAGACTTCCGGCTTCATGAAGCGGTCGCCGATCACCGCAAGCCTAGTGCTCATGCGCGCTCTCCCGCCGGATGCGGGCGAGATCGCGCCACACCGGCAGCATGCTCTGGCGGATCTGCTGGTAGACCGGGAACAGCGCGTCGTAGTGGCGCTGCAGAGCCGGATCGGGCGCCTCGGCGTCGCCGAGCAGCGGCTCGACCCAGCCACGGCAGGCGGCCGCGATGTCCGGGACCACGCCGAGGGCCACGGCGGCCATCATGGCAGCACCGGCGGCGCCCGCCTCCTCGCGCGCGCAGGTCCTGACCGGCACCGCGAGCGTGCTGGCCAGGATCCGGCGCAGCGCCGGGCTGCGCGCGGCACCACCGGTGACCCGCACCTCCTCGGGCCGATGGCCCATCGCCGCGTAGCAGTCGCGCGCCGCGAACGCGAGGCCCTCATAAACGGCGCGCGCGAGCTCGAAAAAACCCTGGTCGTGGGCGAGGCCGGTGAACTGCGCCCGGGCCTGGGGCGCCACGAACGGGCCGCGCTCGCCGGCGGTGTGGATGTAGGGATGGAACAACGCCGCTCCCGGCCGCGCCGCCATGATGTGCGCATCGACCACGCCGAGCGCGGCCTTGCGGCTGGTCTTCGCGCCGAGCGCCGTCGCCACCTCGACCGCGAGGTCGAGCAGCCAGTCGACGTTCAGCGTCGCCGCCATGTTCGATTGCATCTGCGCGAAGGTGTCGGCGGCCGGCAGCACCATGGTGTAGCCGGTGCAGGCCTCGTTCAGCGTGACGTCGGCGGCGCCGTGCGCGATCCGCATGTGCATGCCGGTCGAGCCGATGACCGAGCAGCCGAGCTCGCGCGCCTCGCTGTAGAGGCCGCCGCCGAGCCCGGTGCAGACGACGTCGACGCTGCCCAGCACGACCGGCGTTCCGGCCGGCGAGGCCGACCGCCTCGGCGGCGGCCGCGGTGAGCGGATGCGAGCGTGCGGCGCCGTCGATCATCGGCGGCAGCAGGCGGGCGAGCTCGGGGATGCCGAGCGCCTCCAGGATCTCGGGCGCGTAGGCGCGGCGGCGGAAGTCGCCGAAGGTGAAGCTGCCCTCGGTCGGGTCGGTCGCGCGCTCGCCGGTGAGCTTGAAGTAGAGCCAGTCCTTGCAGTGGCAGGCGGTCGCGGCGCGCGCCAGAACCTCGGGCCGGTGGCGCGCCAGCCACACCAGATGCACGCCCTGCTGGCAGGCGTTGAGGCCCGAGCCGGTCAGACGGTAGGTGCGCGCGCCGGTGCCGTCGGCACGCCGCTCCTCGACCAGGGCCGGCGGCGCGCGAAATCGAGCCACAGCCAGGCCGGCGCCACCGGCTCGCCGTCTGCGTCGATCAGCCAGGTGCCGTCGCCCTGGCCGGTGACCGCGAGCGCCGCGCAGCGCCGCTCGCAGGCCGTCGACCTCGTCGCCCAGCCGGCGCAGGACCGCCGCGGTCTCGCGCCAGGTCCGCGCCATGTCCTGCTCGACGCCGCCGTCGGGCAAGGTCGCATAGGCGTTGGGCTCGGCGGTCATCGCCAGCTGTCGGCCGTCGGGGGTGAAGGCCACCGCCTTGATCACCGAGGTCCCGGCGTCGATGCCGACGATCAGATCGCCCGCCATGGTCAGGCGGGCTCCATCCCGTGCGCCATCGCGCTCCCGGTCTCGGCGTCGAACAGGTGCAGGCTGCGCGCCGGCAGACGGACCGCGAGCTCGCTGCCGAGCGGCGCCTCGACCATGCCATCGGCGACCGCGATCAGAAGGTTGCCGCCGAGGTCGATGCCGATGTGGCTCTGGTCGCCGAGCCAGTGGTTCGACGAGACCGTGCCGCGGACCGCGCCGGCGCCTTCGCCGAGCTGGACCCGATGCGGGCGCACACCCAGATGCAGCGCCTGGCCCTCGCTCAGGCGATGGAGCGCGCCGGCGGTCTCGCCCGGCGCCGGCAGCACGACCTCGAACGCGACCTGCTCGCGGTGGTTCAGGACCCGGATCGCGAGCTGCGCGCCGTCCTGGACGACGCGACCCTGATAGATGTTCATCGGCGGCTCGCCGATGAAGCCGGCGACGAACAGGTTGGCCGGCCGCTCCTTGAGCTCGCCCGGGGAGGCGAACTGCTGCAGCACGCCCTGCTCCATGACCGCGATCCGGTCGGCGAGCGCGATCGCCTCGGTCTGGTCGTGGGTCACGAACACGGTCGTCATCTTGCGCTGGATCAGCCAGTCCTTGATGCGGGCGCGCAGGATCGCGCGCAGCTGCGGCTCGAGCTGCGACATCGGCTCGTCGAGCAGGAAGACGTCGGCCTTGCGGATCAGCGCCCGGGCGAGGCTGGTGCGCTGCTGCTGGCCGGCCGAGATCGTCGGCGGGAAGCGGTCCAGGATGTCGCCGATCTCGAGCAGCTCGGCGATCTTCTCGACCTTTTCCTGGACCTCCGCGCGCGGCTGGCGGTCGCGCAGCAGCGCAAAGCCGATGTTGTCGCGGATCCTGAGCGGCGGATAGAGCGCATAGCCCTCGAACGCCATGGCGACGTTGCGCCGGGCCGGCGGCAGGTCGTTGATGACCCGCTCGCCGAGGCGGATCTCGCCCCGGCTCACGCTCTCGAAGCCCGCGATCATCCGCAGCGTCGAGGTCTTGCCGCAGCCGGAGCAGCCGAGCAGGCCGACGATCTCGCCATCTTCGATCGCCATGTTGACGTCGTCGACCGCACGGACCGCGTGCGGGCCGTCGGCCCCGTAGACCTTGCTGACCGACTCGAGGGTCAGGTGCGCCATGCCAGCTCCCTCAATGCGGCCGCGGGAGGATGCGCTCGCCGCTCGTCCGGTCGAACAGCAGCGCCGCATCGAAGGCCGGTTGCGCGAACACCTGGCGATGGCCGCGCCGGAAGCGCTGCGCCTCCTCCTCGGTGCAGCTGGCCAGGATCTCCTCGCCGTTGGCCGCTCGGAGCAGCAGGACCGAGCGCACGTTCAGCGGCGTCACCGCATCGAGCTCGACCGCGATCGCCGGCCGCCGCCTTCCATCACCACCTGCACGTTCTCCGGCCGCAGCCCGAGCAGGCAGTCGCGGCCGACCGCCCCGGCATAGGCCGGCGGCAGGCTCACCTGCTGCCCGAACAGCTCGATCGCGATCCCGTTGCCCTGCGGCTTGGGGGTGCAGGGATAGAGATTGATGGTCGGATCGCCGAACAGGCGGGCGATGCTGGTGTTGGCGGGATCGGTGTAGATCTCGGCCGGCGGTGCCGCCTGCTCGATCCGCCCGTTCATCAGCACCGCGACCCGGTCGCCGAGCGCCATCGCCTCCTTGTAGTCCTGGGTGACGTAGATCACGGTCGCCTGGAACGCGCGCAGCACCCGCGGCAGTTCCAGGCGCATCTCGTAGCGCAGCTTGGCATCGACGTTGCGCAACGGGTCGTCGAGCAGCAGCACCGAGGGGCCCGAGACCAGCGAGCGGGCAAGCGCGGTGCGCTGCTTCTGGCCGTTGGAGAGCTCGCGCGGCAGATGGTCGAGGACGTGATCGATCCGCAGCAGCTCCGCGATCTGGCGGACCTTGGTCCGGATCTCGGTCTCCGAGGTGCCGCGGGCGCGCAGCGGGCTCGCGATGTTCTCGAACGCCGCCATGTGCGGATAGAGCGCGAAGTTCTGGAACGCCATGCCGACGTCGCGCGCCTCCGGCCCGATGCCGATCACCGAGCGGCCGTCGATCCGGATATCGCCGGCATCCGGCGGGTACATGCCGGCGATCAGGCGCAGCAGCACGGTCTTGCCGGCGCCGGAGGGGCCGAAGACCACCACCGTCTCGCCGCGCTGGACGCTGAGCGAGACGCCCTTCAGGACCTCGTCCTTGCGGAAGCTCTTGGTCACCTGGTCGAGCACGAGATAGCTCATCGCTCCCTCCTCACCCCTTGACCGCGCCGAGCGAGAGCCCTTCGACCAGATAGCGCTGGGCGTAGAGGGCGAGCAGCAGGGTCGGCATCACCGACAGCACGACGGCGGCCGCGATCTGGCCGTACTGGATGCCGGAGGCGGTGACGAAGGCGAGCGCGCCCACGGTCACCGGCTGCTTGTCGGCCGAGGCCAGGATCAGGGCGAAGATGAAATTGTTCCAGGCGAAGATGAAGGCGAGCAGGGCGGCCGCGGCGATCCCCGGCCGCGCCAGCGGGATCGCGATCTTGAGGAAGGTCTGGAGCCAGGAATGGCCGTCGACCCGATAGGCGTGCTCGATGTCGGGGCTGATGTCCTCGAAATAGCCGCGGACGATCCACAGGATCAGCGGCAGGACGATCAGCTGATAGACCCAGATCAGCCCGATATAGGTGTCGTTCAGGCCGATCTTCTGGAAATAGAGCGAGAGCGGCAGCAGCACGAGCAGCGGCGGCGCGAACCGGAACGACAAGAGCGTGAAGGCGATGTCCTCGCCGAGCCGGAAGCGGAAGCGGGCGAAGGCGTAGGCGGCCGGGACGCCGAGGATCAGCGCCAGCACGACGGCCGAGGCGCTCAGGATCACGCTGTTCCAGAGATTGTTCATGAACGGGATCTCGAGGGTGCCGGCCGAGGTCTCGAGCTTGCCCGAGATCAGCGCGGCATAGTTCCCGAGGGTCGGCGTGAAGAACAGGCTGGGCGGGATCCGCAGAATCTGGGCGTTGGTCTGGAACGACATCAACAGGACCCAGAAGATCGGGAACAGGAAGAACAGCCCGACCAGCAGGAGCAGGACGCCGCGGATCACTCGGCCGAGGGGAGAGGTGCGGTGCATGGCCGTCTCACGCCGCCCCGCGGGCGCGCTCGCGCAGGCGCAGCCATTGCTTGATGAACAGGTTGCTGAGCAGGAACGTGATCGCCCACAGCACCATCAGCAGCGCCGCCGAGCGGCCGACGTTGGTGTATTGGAAGAACTCGAGGTAGGCCGCGACCTGGAAGACCAGCAGCGTGTCGCCGGGGCCGCCCTGGGTCATGGCGTAGATGATGTCGAACTGCTGGATGCTGTCGAGCATCCGGAACAAGGACGCCGTGATGATGTAGGGGGTCAGCATCGGCAGGGTGATCCGGAAGAACACGAACGACGCCGGGACGCCATCGAGCTCGGCCGCCTCGAACGGCTGCGGCGGCAGCGCGCGCAGGCCCGCCAGCAGCAGGACCATCATGAACGGCGTGTAGACCCAGACGTCGACCAGCACGACCGTCAGCAGCGCGGTCGCCGGGTCCGAGGCCCATTTGAAGTTCGTAAGGCCGACCAGGCTGACGAGGTAGCTCAGGATCCCGAAATTCGGGTTGGTCATCAGCTTCCACATCAGGGACGCGATCGCCGGCGCGATCATCAGCGGCAGCATCAGGACCACGCTCATGGCGTTGTTGAGCAGCGTCGGCCGGCGCAGCAGCATCGCGATGCCGAGCCCGAGCAGGAGCTCGACGCCCACCGTCAGCACGGTATAGAGCAGCGAGACCCGGACCGTGTTCCAGAAGCTCGGGTCGGTCAGGAAGTCCTTGTAGTTGTCGAACCAGATGAAGCCGCGGATGTACGGCAGGGCGAGGTTGTAGCGCTGCAGCGAGTACCAGACCGCGGTGAAGAACGGGATCAGGATGCCGATGCAGACCAGCAGCGCCGGCAGGCTCAAGAGATAGGGCAGGAAGACGTGGCGCGCCGAGCGCCTCGGCGGCGTGGTCACGATCTCGCCCGCCTGCGTCGCCATCGATCTTTCCGCTTCGACGAGAGCGGTTGCCCGGCCGCGGAGCGCGGCCGGGCAACGCGAATTTCCCGCTCAGCCGAGGCCGGCGGACTTGAGCTGACGGTTGACGCTGTCCGCCAGCTGATCGAGGCCCTCGTCGACCGGCACCTCGTTGGCGACCATGCGCTGCAGCGAGGCCGCCCACTCGGTCGTGAGGTTGAAGAACAGCGGCTGCGGCGTGAAGTAGATCTTCGAGCCCGGCGCCGAGGCCTCGTACTGCTCGAGGTAGCCCGGGTAGCTCTTCGAGATCCGCGCCCGGAACTCCTCGTCGTCCCAGACCGACTGGCGGACCGGATTGACGAAGTCCATCTTGCGGGCGCCGAACATATCGTGCTCGGTGCCGGACGCCCACTGGACGAAGTACCAGGCGGCTTCCTGCTGCTGGCCATGGGCGTTCATGCCGAGCGACCAGATCCAGACGTTGGGGGTCGGCGCGCTCGCCTCCGGATTGGGCGCGAACGCCGAAAAGGCGATATTGCCGGCCTCGGCGGTCCCGCCGTTCTGGAAGTAGCCCAGGATGTCGGCGTCGTAGATCATGCCCGAGGCGCCGGCGCCGAGATCGGTGCCGACCTGGTACCAGGTGTAGGTCGACCAGTTCTTCGGCCCGCTGTCCTGGATCATCTTGACCCATTGCTCGGTGAACTTCTTGCCGGCGGCGCTGTTCATCGCGGCCTTGAGCTTGCCGTCGGCGACGTCGAGGTCCTTGGCGCCGAAGTTCGAGAAGCCGGACAGATAGCCCGGATGGATGGTCGCCCAGCTGCGCGAGCCGCGCACGCCGATGCCATAGACGTTGGGGACGTCCTTGGTGATCTTGGCGGCCTGCTCGAGCAGCTCGTCCAGGTCCTTGGGCGGGTTCTTGATGCCGGCGAGCTCGGTGATCCGGCGGTTGTACGACAGCGAGTTCAGCTCGAACCCCCATGGGATCGCCCACTGCTTGGCGCCATCGCCGCCGAGCGGCGCGCCGGGCACGCCCGACCAGGCGGTCGAGGCGCGCAGGTTGGGCAGGAGGTCATCCCAGTTGTAGTTGGGCGCGGTCAGCTCCGGGTTGCCGATGAACTCGGCCATGTCGACCAGCCAGCCGGCCGGGCCGTACTGCCAGGTCTGGTAGGCTCCGGTCATGAACGCGTCGTACTGCGAGGCTCCGGACGACAGGGTCGCCGTCACCTTGTCGAAGTAGACGTCCTCCGGGAACACGTCGTATTTGACGGTCATCCCGGTCAGGTTCTGGAAGTTGTCGAGGTCGGCGACCAGCGCATCCATGTAGGGATGCTTGTTCATCAGCAGCTGGAGGTTGGTGCCCTGGTACTTCTTCCAGTCGAAGTCGGCGGCGAGCGCCGCCGTCGAGGCCTGGTTCAGGAGGAACTTCGAACCCGCGACGGTGAGGCCGAGCTGGCCCATCCGCCGCACCAGCTCGCGCCGGCCAAGCCGCTGGGCGACGAAGGCGCTGGCTAGATCTTTGCCTTTCTCGTACATGCTCCTCTCCCTGATTAGGATGCCGCGAGTGCGTTGCGGGACCCGCGCGTCCGCTCACGTCTGGCGCCGAGGCCGACGAGCCGCTGGGCCGTGGCCTCATCGGTGATCAGGCCGGTGACGACCCCGGTGGCGAGCACGGCATCGATCGCCCGCCCCTTGCCCTGGCCACCGGCGATGACGACGACCTCCTTGCCCCGCAGATCGTCGATCCGGAGCGCGATCGAGCGCTGGTTGACCGGCGCGTCGACCGGCCGGCCATCGGCGTCGACGAACTGGCCCAGCACCTCGCCGACGGCGCCGGCGCGCTCGAGCTCGGCGAACTCCGCCGGCGTCACCATGCCGGTCTCGTACATGTGGGCCTGCTCGCCGATCTGGCCGATGCCGACGATGTGGAGCTGCGCTTCCCGCGCCAGCGCAAACACGTCGCGCACGCTCTTTTGGGCCATCAGCACCTGCTTGTCGGCGATGCTGTCGGCGAAGAACGGCACCGGCATGAAGTAGCTCTCGCAGCCGCTCGCCTGCGCCAGCTGATGGATCACATCGAACGGGTTGGCGGCGGCGTGGCGGGTCAGCGAGCCGAGCAGCGAGACGAAGCGGACGTCGGTGCGCGGCAGCCGCGGCAGGTTCTCGACCACCGCCGCCAGCGTGCGGCCGTGGCCGATGCCGACGATCCCGAGGCGGTCGCCCTCGAGGGCCCGCATCACGAAGCGCGCGCCGGCGGCGCTCAGCGTCTTCAGCGGCAGGACCTCGGACTCGTCGAGCGTCGGCGCGACCGTGCAGAACGAGAGCCCGTAGCTCTCCCGCAGCCGATCCTCCAGCACCACGCACTCGTCCGGCCGGCCATCGACGAAGACCCGGATCAGCCCCTCACGATGGGCCTGCGCGATCAGACGGTTCACCTTGATCCGTGAGACGCCCAGCCGCTCGGCGATGTCCTCCTGCCGCAGTCCCCCGATGTAGGACAACCACGCCGCTCGCGCCGCGAAGCGGTGATGGTCTGCTGGCGTGCTGACGGTCCCTCGCTGCACTTTTGTTCGTGCCCCCAACTTTAGTTCAGGCTACATGCGCCAAAGCGGGCTGTCAATGGCCAACGCCGCCGGGGTGGCTGGCGTTGGCGAGGCGGTTGACAGATTTGGCGGGCGTGAAGTCGTCGCGGGTGCCGGCCCCGTCGGCATTCGAGACTCGACGGCGGGCGGCGCGCGGTCGATGATGGTCGCAACGTCACGAGACGGCTGCCCGGTGTTGGTCGAGGTCCAGGATCTGAAGAAGCACTTCCCGGTCACCCAGGGGATCGTGTTCCGGCGCGCGGTCGGCCAGGTGAAGGCGGTCGACGGGGTCAGCTTCACGATCCGCAAGGGCGAGGCGCTGGGGCTGGTCGGCGAATCGGGCTGCGGCAAGAGCACCGTCGCGCGCTGCCTGCTCAAGCTGCTGGCGCCGAGCTCGGGCCGGGTGCGCTTCGACGGCGCCGACCTGGAGAGCCTGGACCGGCAGGCGACCTTCCGCTTCCGGCGCCGGGTGCAGGCGATCTTCCAGGACCCCTACTCGTCGCTCAATCCGCGCATGAACGTGCGCGAGATCGTCGGCGAGCCGCTCTACGTGCACGGCCTCGAGACCGGCGCCGGGCTCGCCCGCCGGGTCGACCGGCTGCTCGACCACTGCGGCCTGCACCGGGGCATCGCGCTCCGCTATCCGCACGAGATGAGCGGCGGCCAGCGCCAGCGGGTCGGCATCGCCCGGGCGCTCGCCCTCGAGCCGGAGCTGGTGGTCTGCGACGAGCCGGTCTCGGCGCTCGACGTCTCGATCCAGGCCCAGATCATCAACCTGCTCGACGACCTGCGGACCGAGCTCGGGCTCACCTACCTGTTCATCGGCCACGACCTCAGCGTGGTGCGCCATCTCTGCGACCGGGTCGCCGTCATGTATCTCGGCAAGCTGGTGGAGGTCGCGGACGGCGACGAGCTGTTCGCCCATCCGCGCCACCCCTACACCCAGGCGCTGCTGGCGGCGGTGCCGATGCCGGATCCGGTGGCCGAGCGGGCGCGCGAGCATCAGATCCTGCCGGGCGAGGTGCCGAGCCCGCTCGACCCGCCGGCCGGCTGTGTGTTTCACCCCCGCTGCCGCCTCGCCGAGCCCGCCTGCCGCGAACGGGTGCCGGAGCTGCTGGAGCTCAGGCCAGACCATTGGGTGGCTTGCCCGGTCGTGGCAAGGTGAGCGAACCATCGGGGCTGTGGCGTGCCAACTCACGGAGGATCGGAGAATGATCGCGAAGGACCAAGCCCTGACCCAGGACGAGCGCATCCGGGAGGAGTTGCGGCAGGCCCATGACTTCGACCCGCGCGACCCGCTGTTCGGCCTGAGCCGGGCCGCGCTGTCCGGCCCCCGCCTCGACCGGCGGACCACGCTCCGGCTGCTCGCGGCCGCCGGCACCCTCTCGGCCTGGCAGCTGATGCCGGGGATCGGCATCCGGGCCGCGGCCGCCCGGGCGGGCGGTGAGCTCAGCGCCGGCTGGGCGGGGGTCGGCGAGATCCGCACCCTCGATCCGGCGCAGATCAACCAGGTGCTGCAGTTCCAGATCACATCGAACGTGCTGAGCGGTCTGACCCATATCAATCCCGAGCTGGTCGCCGAGGGCGATCTCGCCGAGGACTGGACGGTCTCCGATGACGGTAAGGAATACACCTTCAATCTGCGCGAAGGCGTGACCTTCCACGACGGCGAGCCGTTCACCGCCGACGACGTCATCTTCACCTACAACCGCTCCAAGGACCCGGAGAAGTCGATCCACTCGCGGGTGCTGGCCAACGTCAAGGACGTGGTCAAGGTCGACGACCATACCGTCAAGATCGTGCTCGCCGCCCCGCAGGCGTCGTTCCTGACCAAGACGCTCGAGCGCTCGAGCGGCCGCGCGATGACCATTGTCAGCCGGCGCGGGCTCGAGGAGCTGGGCGGGGCGCAATACGGCCTGACCCCGGTCGGCACCGGGCCGTTCCGGGTCACCGCCCACACGCTCGGCCAGTCCGTGGTGCTCGAGAAGTTCGAGAACTACTACGATCCGGAGCGGCCGCAGCTCGACAAGGTCACGATCACGCCGGTCATCGACGCCGAGCCGCTCGCGGCGGCGATCGAGGCGGGCGACATCCAGCTGATCGGCGGCAATCCGATCGCGCCCGAGCTCACCGACCGCTTCGTCGCCAACCCGGACCTGGTGGTCAGCATCGTGCCGGGGCCGGGCTTCCAGAACATCTGGCTGAACCCCTGGCGCGAGCCGTTCGTGGTCGCCGACTTCAACCAGCCGCTCGAGCAGCTGATGCAGCAGAAGGGCTTCAAGGTCAGGCTCGCGATCGCCAAGGCGCTCGATCGCGAGCGCTACATCGAGCAGGCCCAGTTCGGCCGCGGCACGCCCGCCTACGGCACGATCAACCCGGCGATGGGCTTTTATTTCGACGACGGCCTGGGCGCGACCAGCAACCAGCGCTACGACCTCGCAGCCGCCAAGGCCCTGCTCGCCGATGCGGGCTTCCCCGAGGGCGAAGGTTTCCCCAAGCTCAAGATCATCCACACGCCGGATGCCCGCCGCGAGGTCCAGGTGATCGCCAACATCCTCAAGACCGGCCTCGGCATCGACATCGAGCTCGACACCAAGGACTTCCCGGTGCTGATCGACCAGTTCGACAAGATGGACTGGGACCTGGTGCGGCTGGGCTCGGGCGGCGACTACGACCCCGACGACGGCCTGGTCGACTGGATGCAGACCAGCTCCAAGTTCAACGGCCCCGACCGCGACAAGGACAAGATGGCCTTCGGCTTCTTCTCCGACCGCCGGGTCGACGAGCTGACCGATCAGCAGAGCCTGGAGACCGATCCGGACAAGCGCAAGGCGCTGGTCCAGGAGGCGAACAAGATCACCTCCGACAAGGTCGCGGGCGCGTTTTTGTTCCACCCGATGGACATCCTGGTCTACCGCAATACCGTCAACTTCCCGCCGGAGAGCCGGATTCCGGGTCTGGTCGATCTCGACCGGACCACGATCAGCGCCTGACGGCAGGGGCGGCGACCGGCTCCTGCCGGTCCGCCGCCGGTTGGCCCGCGACGATGTCCCGCTACCTGCTCCGACGCACGCTCGGCGCGATCCTCGTGATGTGGGCGGTCGCAACGCTGGTCTTCATCATGCTGCGGGCGGTGCCGGGCGACCCGATCGCCGCCATGCTGTTCGACGTCGCCGATCCGGCCGCGGCCGAGCAGCTCCGGCAGAAGTTCGGCCTCGATCAGCCGGTCTACGTCCAGTACGTCAAATGGTTCGCGCTCGCCCTCCAGGGCGACCTCGGCACCTCGCTGCTCGGCAGCCAGATCCAGGTGTCGCGGATCGTCGCCGAGGCCTTGCCGCGCACGCTCTCGCTCGCCAGCCTGTCGTTCGTGATCGCGCTGGCGATCGCCGGGCCGGCCGGGCTGATCTCGGCGCTCAAGCGCCATTCGGCGGTCGATCACGCGGTCACGCTGATCGCCTTCCTTGGCCTGTCGATGCCCGACTTCTGGCTCGCGATCCTCTTGATCATCGTGTTCGCGGCTCATCTGCAATGGTTGCCGGCGATCGGCTACGTGCCGCTGTCGCAGGGCTTCTGGCCCTGGCTGTCGCACCTGATCCTGCCCTCGATCGCGATCGGCACGCCGTTCGCCGCGATCATGGCGCGCATGATCCGCTCCTCGATGCTGGAAGTGCTCAAGACCGAGTATATGCAGGTCGCCCGCGCCAAGGGGCTGCTCAAGCCGCGGCTGATCTTCGTCCACGCCCTGCCGAACGCCCTGATCCCGGTCGTCACCGTGATGGGGATCGCACTCGCGCTGCTGATGGCCGGCACCGTGGTGGTCGAGAACGTGTTCGCGATCAAGGGCCTGGGCCGCGTGCTGATCCAGGGCATCCTCAATCGCGACTACCCGGTGGTCCAAGGCGCGATCCTGGTGGTCTCGGCGATCTTCGTCTTCGCCAATCTGCTGGTCGATGTCCTGTACACGGTGATCGACCCGCGGATTCGCTTCGAATGATGGCGGGGCTCGAATGGAACGTGCGGATCTGATCAGAGCGGTGCCGGCGGCCGAGGACGAGGCGGGCGCACCGCCGGCGCGGCGCGGCGCCTGGCTGCGCTTCATCGCGCGCGACAAAAAGGCGCTCGCGGGCCTGATCGTGCTCGTGGTGCTGAGCCTGGCCGCGGTCCTGGCGCCGGTGATCGCACCCTACGATCCGAACGCGATGCTCTACGACATGATCGGCGCGCCCTCGCTCGCTCATCCGCTCGGCACCGACGATCTCGGGCGCGACCTTCTGAGCCGGCTGATCTACGGCGCCCGGATCTCGCTGCTGGTCGGCGTCTCGACGGTGTTCCTGGCTCTGGTCGGGGGTGTCCTTTTGGGCGTCGCCGCCGGCTATCTCGGCGGCTTCGTCGACACCATCATCATGCGCTACATCGATCTGCAGTGGGCGTTTCCGAACTTCATCATCGCGGTCTATCTGGTGGCGGTGTTCGGCACCGGGCTGTCGAACGTGATCGTCGCGATCTCGCTCGCCTTCGTCGACGATTTCGCCCGGATCGCGCGCGGCATGGTCTTGACCATCAAGGAGGAGCAGTACGTCGCCGCGGCGCGCGTGGTCGGCGTGTCGGACTGGCGGATCATGTGGCGCCACATTCTGCCCAACGCGAGCGCGCCGATCATCGTCCAGGCGACGGTCAGCGTCTCCTACGCGATCCTGGCCGAGGCCGGACTGTCGTTCCTGGGGCTCGGCGTCGAGTCCGACACGCCGACCTGGGGCCTGATTCTGGCGGACGCGCGCAGCTTCATCTCGCGCGCCTGGTGGCTCGGCGTTTTTCCCGGGTTGTTCATCATGATCACGGTGCTCTCGATCAACTTCCTCGGCGACGCGCTCCGCGATCTCCTCGACGTCCGCGAGACCAAGGACATCGCGCACGGGTGACCCCGGCGCGGCCCGTTTTCCCGCACCTTGTTTCACCCGCGAGATCCGCTCATGATCGACCTTCGGGAGCCGGCATCCGGGGATTCAGGGCATGAACGACACCAGGGCGCTCTTGATCGGCGTGGCGGTGCTCGCCGCCTGCGTAACGGAGGCTGCGGTGGTGGACGCGGCCTCCGTCTATAGCGAGGCCAAGAGACTGGGCGACGGCTTCGCCCAGGTCTACGCGGAATTGGATGCCGGCGGCGCGCCTCGCGCGATCGGCGTGACCTTCGATCAGGGCATGCTCTCAGGGTTGCCGACCACGCCCAACACCTGGAGCCGATGCTTCGACAAGAACGGCAACGGCCAGATCGATGCCCATGGCGAATGCAACGGCGACTACGAACTCCGGTTCGCGCTGCCGCAAGAGCTGACGGAGCGCGGGGTCACGCCCTTCACGTGGGTCAGCATCAACTGGAACCCGATGGGCCACCCGCCGCCAGCACCTCCGGTCTGGGCGGTGCCGCACTACGACTTCCATTTCTACATCATGCCGGCCGATGCGGTCGGGCAGATCCGGCCGGGCCCGTGCGCCGAGCTGATCGACTGTCACGACTTCGAGCGCGCCCAGACGCCGGTGCCCGCACGCTACGTGAATCCGGACCACATCGATGTCGGCGCCGCGGTCCCGGACATGGGCAATCACCTGATCAATTCCAAGACGCCCGAGCTAATCGTCCCGGGCCGGAGGTTCACCCATACGTTCATTTTCGGCGCCTACGACGGCCACGTCACATTCTACGAGCCGATGGTCACGCTCGCCGATTTCCAGAGCCGGCCCGATTTGTGCGTGCCGATCAAACAGCCGCAGGCATGGGAGACCGAAGGCTATTACCCCACGCAGTACTGCATCCGTTATCTGGCCGATGGCCGAAGGTACACCGTGTCGCTCGAAGGTTTCGTCCACCGGGCCGCGGACTAGTTGCGAGACGCTGGCGCAGGCCTCATCGCTTCGCTTGGGCGCCGCGCGCCATGAACCGCCGGTTCATCGCCTCCTGGGCCTCGTCGGAGCCATCGTGGAAGGTGCCGAACCACTGGTCGAGCGGGATCGAGCCGTCGGCGTAGTTGCATTCGAAGTACTTGTGATGAAGGTAGTGGGCATAGCAGTCGGTATCGACCGCGCCGTCCTTGCCGACCACGACCTTTTCGAAGCCG
Source organism: uncultured Alphaproteobacteria bacterium (assembly GCA_963757395.1). Classification (GTDB taxonomy): domain Bacteria; phylum Pseudomonadota; class Alphaproteobacteria; order Geminicoccales; family Geminicoccaceae; genus DATAOG01. The sequence continues at coordinate 544,717 of CAVWRK010000003.1, read as the reverse complement.
GTATGGCCCGGCACCGGCGACAGCCCGGCATGGATCAGGTGAAACAGGGCGTGCACCGGGTGCGATGGCAGGACCCAGTGAACGAGCACGCCCGAGAAATACAAAAGATGCTCGACCGGGTGCATGGACAGGCCCGACCACGGGCCCGGATTGACATTGTTGTGATGGAGCTTGTGCGCCATCCGGTAAAGCGCCGGCACGTGCAGTAGTCGGTGCACCAGATAGAAGTGAAGCTCGCGCAACAGCGGCACCATCAGCATCACCACGGCCAAATAGACCGGATGAGCGCCCCAGGTCACCCAAGGGATGTAGCCGTTGGCGAACGCCCACAAGGTCAGGACCTCGTAGGCCGTCCAGATCGGCACGCCGCTCGCGAGCGTCCAGATCATGTTGTCGATGGTCTGGTTGCCGAGCAGAAACGCAGAATTGTCAGTGTCGAGCCATTTCGGGTTGTATTTGAACTTGTCGCCCTGGGCTTTCCGGATGTAGAGCCGTAAGTGGAAAGCACCGAAGAACAGCGTGGTCAGAACCAGGTTGCGCGCGAGGACGAAGACGATCCAGCCGGGCGCCAAGGTCCGCAGGCTCTCGAGCGGCGGCGTCAGGTACAACCAGACCACGACCGCGACCAGGGCGTAGATCAGGTTCCAGGGCAGCAGGTAGCTCGGGTAGCCGAACAGCCACTTCAAAATGCCGAGCGGCTGCACCGGCCAGACGAAGACCCCCGGATACTCGACCAGCTTGAAGGGCTTCCAATGCCCCCGGCGGTCGCGCTGGCCGTACTGGACGTCATCCACGGGTATCGCCTCCAGAAACGCGGCGGGCGGCCTGGAGGCTACGACGACAAGGTCACCAGGTCGAGGTCGACGAGGTCCGGGATTCGGCTCTCGGCCGGGAAGTTGACCTCCTTGCGGGTGACCAGCGGGCTGACCGGGTGATAGACGAACATCGCCGCCACCTTGTCCGAGGTCAGAAGATTGGCCTTTTGGACCAGCTCGCGCCGGCGCGCCGGGTCAGGTGTCACGCTCTGCTCGGCGGTCAGCCGGTCGACCTCCTTGTCGGAAAAATAGCCGAACGGGTATTTGGCCTTGTCGCGCGCATGGGCGTTGAACTTCGAGTCCGTGGTCATGAAATCGACCAGGCCGTCGTCGGGATCGAAGTCGCCGCCGCTGTTCTGGACCAGAAGATCGAAATCCATCCGGTCGCGCCGGTCGCCGAGGATCGTGTTGTCGACCGGGTCGAGCTTGATCTCGACGCCGAGCTCGCGCTTCATGATGTCGGCGAACACCTGCCCCCGGCGGCGTTCGTCGGCGATGATCGTGAAGACCAGCGGCCGCATGCCCTCGCCGTTGGGGAAGCCGGCCTTGGCGAGCAGCTCGCGCGCGGAGTCGGGCTGATAGCGCTGCTTGCTCTTCTTGCCGATGTCCGGGTCGTACATGAAGCCCAGCGCCGGGTTGATCGAGCCGAACGAGGGCACGCCGAAGCCGAGATTGCCGATCTCGATGAAGCGGTCGCGATCGAGCGCCCGGGCGAGCGCCGCCCGCACCTGGAAGCCCGGCTCCTCGAGCAGCTGCTCGAGCGGCTTGTTGAAGTCCGGAACGCGCATCGGGTCGACCCAGGGGTTCATGTAGATCGCGTAGAAGCCCGGCCGTGGCGCCATGTCGACCACGATCTCGGGGTTGGACTGGAAGCGCTCGATCAGCTCCGCGGGCACCGGCGCGCCGCCGATGATCTGGATGTCGCCGGCCTCGAGCGCCGCGGCCAAGGGCTCGGCCTCGACGATCGGCCGGATGTTGACGCGCTCGAGCTTGGGGCGCGAAGGATCGTAGTAGTGCTCGAACGCCTCCAGCTTGACCCCTTGCCCGAGCACGTGCTCGGCGATCCGGAACGGGCCGGTGCCGACCGGCGTCAGGCCGTATTGAGCAGTACCCAGCTCCTCGAGGGCGCGCCGGTTGACGATCGTCATCGCGCGGCCACTCGAGCGCTCGGTGGTCTTGACCAGGAAGGACGCCTGCGGCCGCGCGAGCTTGAAGCGCACCGTCAGGTCGTCGACCTTCACGACGTCCATGACGTTTGCGAGCACCTGGGTCTGGATCGACTGGGCGGGGTCCTTGGAGCGCTGGAACGTGAACACGACGTCGTCGGCGGTGAACGGATCGCCGTTATGGAACGTCACGCCTTCGCGCAGGTTGAAGGTGTACTCGGTGCCGTCGTCCGAGACCTTCCAGTCGGCGGCGAGATCGGGCTGGGCGACGAACTGGCCGTTGATGTGAGTGAGGCCCGAGAGCACGTTCGAGGAGATCTGGAACTCCTCGACCTGGTCGATCCGGGCCGGGTCGAGGGTGCTGATCTCGCTGACGCCGGACCAGCCGGCCTGGAGCGTGCCGCCGTTCTGCTGGGCCAGAGCCGCCCGCGGCGCAAGCCCGGGCACAAGATGCGCGGCCGTGAGCGTGCCGGAGGCGGCCATCAGCCGCAGCACCGTGCGCCGATCCAGCCGCGGCCCCGCGAGTTGCGCTTTCGAGAGGCCGGACAACGGGTCGCGCGGGTCGAAGTCGTAGGCCTGCTCGAGCTCGTCCGCGATCTCCACCTTCTGCTTCTCGGTGAGGTTGGCGAAGCGGTTTCTCAGCATTTTTTGCCTCCCGGATCTCGTGGCTGCCAGCTCGGCCGAGCCGTCACCCTACTACGAGGATGACGTCGATCAAGTCCCGATGGCCGGCGGGGGCCGGCTCAGGCTTCGGTGTGCAGCTCGTGTTTGCGGAAGCAGGCGGCGCGATGGCCGCGCTCGAGCACCTCGAGCGGCGGGAAGGACTCGGCGCAGCGCGCGATCGCGAACCTGCAGCGCGGCCGGTAGGAGCAGGCCTGGTCGAGACGGCCGAGGTCGGGCGGCTGGCCCTCGATCGGCACGAGACGCACCTTGCGCTCCAGATCGAGGCGCGGCACCGACGCCATCAGGCCGATCGTGTAGGGGTGGCTTGGCCGGGTGAAGATCTGCTCGGCCGTGCCGGTCTCGACGATCCGCCCGGCGTACATCACGTTGACCCGGTCGGCGTAGCGCGCGACCACGCCGAGATTGTGGGTGATGATCACCAGCGCGACCCCGAGGCTGCGGCTCAGGTCCTTCATCAGCTCGAGGATCTGGGCCTGGATCGTGACGTCGAGGGCCGTGGTCGGCTCGTCGGCGATGATCACCTTGGGCTCGCAGCCGAGCGCCACCGCGATCATCACCCGCTGGCGCATGCCGCCGCTGAAATGATGCGGATATTGCCGCAGGCGCCGCTCCGGGTCGGCGATCCCGACCCGGCCCAACAGCTCGACCGCACGCGCGCGCGCCGCTGTCCGCGACAGGCCGAGGTGGCGGCGCATCCCTTCGGTCAGCTGCACGCCGATGCTGAGCACCGGATTGAGCGAGGTCATCGGCTCCTGGAAGACCATGGCGATCTCGCGACCGCGGACCTCGACCAGCTTGTCCTCGCCGAGGTCGAGCAGATCACGGCCGGCGAAGCGGACGCGACCGCCGGCGACCCGGCCCGGGTGCGGCACCAGGCCGAGAACCGCGAGCGCGCTCACCGACTTGCCGCAACCGGATTCGCCGACCAGGGCCACCGTCTCGCCGGCAGCGACCGCATACGAGATCCCATCGACCGCCTTCACGACGCCGTGGGCGCTGCGGAACTCGACCCTGAGGTCGTCGATCTCGAGCAAAGGCACCACCGCCGCCACCTCAGGTGATCGCTCGTCCCGCGCCGAGTCGGACCGCGACCACGCCTCGAGGCTAGGTCGGCGACCGGGCATCGTCAATCGCAGCGACCGGCGCCGGCGCGGGCCGATCTTGCCTCGACAAGGCGCTCAAACCCAGCGGAAGACCGCAATGGCCCAAAGGATCGAAATGACGAGGCCGCCCCACAAGGACGTTCCCATCAAGCCGAGCCAGGCAAGAAAGATGAAGGCGCTTCCCAGCAGCGAGATGAACAGTCGGTCGCCGCGCGTCGTATCGAGTCCGAAGACGCCGCGGCGCGGCGCGCCGCCCGGCGCGTAATACTCCCAGACCGACATGCCGGCGAGACAGAGAGCAATGAAGACGAAGAAGGCCGCCGTCGGCCAGGTCCAGGCCATCCAGCCGAGGTCCATGGTGCTGTCTCCCCGCCTCAGACCCGCCCCAGGGCGAAGCCCTTGGCGATGTAGTTGCGCACGAAGTAGATGACGACGGCACCGGGGATCAGCGTCAGCGAGCCGGCGGCGGCAAGCAGCCCGAGCTGATAGCCCGACGTGCTGGCGGTCTTGGTCATCACGGCGGCGATCGGCTTGGCCGCGACCGAGGTCAGCGTCTTGGCCAGCAGCAGCTCGACCCACGAGAACATGAAGCAGAAGAAGCAGGCGACGCCGATCCCGGCGGCGATCGTCGGCATGAAGATCTTGAAAAAGAAACGCCAGAACGAATAGCCGTCGACATAGGCGGTCTCGTCGAGCTCCTTGGGCACGCCCGACATGAAGCCTTCCAGAATCCAGACCGCCAGCGGCATGTTGAACAGCGTATGGGCGAGCGCCACGGCCCAAGGGGTGTCGAACAGGCCGACGGCCGAGTAGAGCTGGTAGAAAGGCAGCGCGAACACCGCCGGTGGCGCCATGCGGTTGGTCAGCAGCCAGAAGAACAGGTGCTTGTCGCCGAGGAAGCGGTAGCGCGAGAAGGCATAGGCCGCCGGCAGCGCGGCCGCCACCGACAGCACCGTGTTGATCACGACATATTCGATAGATGCGATGTAACCGCTGTACCAGGACGGGTCGGTGAAGATGACCCTGTAGTTGTCGAGCGTGAAACTGCGCGGCCACAGCGTGAAGCTGCCGAGAATCTCGTTCGTTGTCTTGAACGACATGTTCAGCAGCCAATAGATCGGCAGCATCAGGAAGACGATGTAGACGATCGGGATCAGGGAACGGGCGCGCATCGTCACCTCGCCTCGTTGCGCATCATCAGCGTGTAGAAGATCCAGCTCAGGAGCAGGATGATCAGGAAGTAGATCAGCGACATCGCCGCCGCCGGGCCGAGGTCGAATTGGCCGAGCGCCGTCTTGACGAGGTCGATCGACAGGAACGTCGTCGAGCTCCCGGGTCCGCCGCCGGTGACCACGACCACTTCCGTGTAGATCATGAACGAGTCCATGAAGCGCAGCAGGATCGCGATGGTCAGCACGTATTTGAGCTTGGGCAGCTGGATGTAGCGGAAGACCGCCCACGGCCGGGCCGCGTCGATCTTGGCGGCCTGGTAGTAGGCATCGGGGATCGAGACCAGCCCGGCGTAGCAGAGCAGCGCCACCAGCGACGTCCAGTGCCAGACATCCATGAGAACGATGGTGAACCAGGCGGCGAGCGGCTCGCGTGTATAGTTGAATTCGATGCCGAGGGCTCGGATCGAGCGGCCGAGGAGACCGATCTCGGGCAGCGCCATGATGTTCCACATCGCGCCGACCACGTTCCACGGAATCAGCAAGGGCAGGGCCATCAGCACGAGACACACCGACACCCAAGGCCCCTTGCGCGGCATGGCGAGCGCGATGATCAACCCGAGCGGGATCTCGATCACAAGCACGATGCCGGTGAACAGGAGCTGGCGCAGCAGAGCGCCGTGGAAGCGCTCCGAATGCAGCATCTGGTCGAACCAGCGCAACCCCGACCAGAAGAACACGTTGTCGCCGAAGGATTCCTGCACCGAGTAGTTGACCACCGTCATCAGCGGTATGACGGCGTTGAACCCGACCAGCAGGACGACCGGGAGGACGAACAGCCAGCCTTTGTTGGTGGCGGTTTTCTTCATGGCCGCCTCACTTGACGATCCAGCCGTCGGCGTAGACCTGCGTGTGATCGGGCCGGAAGCGGACATGCGCGCTGCCCTGCGGGACCGGCTCGTCCTCCGGCACCAGCAGCCGGATCGCGCAACCGGCGTGGCGGGTCTCGACGATGCGGTGGCGCCCGGCGTCGAGCACCTTGACGACCTCGACCGGAATCCCGCTCGCGGCGAACGCGACGAACTCCGGCCTGACGCCGAGCTCCAGGCTGCCGCCATTGCCGCGCCACAACGCAGCGTTCGGCGCATCAACCTCGGCGCCCGCGAACAAGGCCCGGCCGCCCTTCACCTCGCACGGCAGGATGTTCATGCCGGGCGAGCCGATGAAGTGGCCGACGAACGTGTGCTGCGGCCGTTCGAACAGCTCGACCGGCGTCCCGATCTGCACGATCTCGCCATCCTTCATCACCACGACCTGGTCGGCGAACGTCAGCGCCTCGGTCTGGTCGTGGGTGACGTAGATCATCGTGCGGCGGATGCGGTGGTGGAGTTCCTTGAGCTTCGAGCGCAGCTTCCATTTGAGATGCGGGTCGATCACCGTCAGCGGCTCGTCGAACATGATCACGTTGACGTCCGAGCGCACCAGCCCGCGACCGAGCGAGATCTTCTGCTTGCCGTCGGCGGTAAGGCCCGCCGCCCGCTTGCCGAGCATGTCTTCGAGCTCGAGCATGCCTGCGATCTCCCGCACCCGCCGCGCGACGTCGGCCTCGCCGATGCCACGGTTCCTGAGCGGGAAGGCGAGATTGTTGTAGACGGTCATCGTGTCGTAGATCACCGGAAACTGGAACACCTGCGCGATGTTGCGCGCCTCGGGCGTCGCGTCGGTGACGTCGAGACCGTCGAACAGGATCGTGCCTTCGGTCGGCCTGAGCAGGCCCGAGGTCAGATTGAGCAACGTTGTCTTACCGCAGCCCGACGGACCGAGGAGCGCATAGGCGCCGCCATCGGCAAGCTCGAGCGTCAACCGCTTCAGCGCCCAGTCGGTCGGCTCGGTCGGGTCGGCAACGTAGCTGTGTCGCACGCCGTCCAGCTTGATGCTCGCCATCACGCCCCTCCGGCGACGAGGCGTCCGGCGCCATCGAAGAAGAAGCTCTTGTCGACGTCGACGTGGAGCCGCGCCATCGAGCCGACCTCGAAAGGATGGATGCCAGGCGATTGCGACACCCAGGTGCGACCGTCGAGGTCGAAGTGGACGACGCTTTCGGACCCGCTGAGCTCCGCGACCAGAACCCGGCCCTCGACCGCCGCACCGTCGCCCTCGCTCCGTGCCATGATGTGATGCGGCCGGATGCCGATCGTGTACTCGCCGTCGGCGATCGCCGCCGCGGCGCTGCCGGCGGGCAGCTTGGCGGTGCCGCCGATCAGGATCTCGTTGCCGCGCTTGGTCACCGGCGCGGTGTTGATCGGCGGATCCGAGAACACCCTCGCCGTCGTCAGGTCGCGCGGCCTTCGATAGATATCTCCGGTCGGACCGAACTGGGTGATCCGGCCCTCGAACAGCGTCGCGGTGTTGCCGCCGAACAGGAGCGCCTCGGTCGGCTCGGTGGTCGCATAGACGACGATGCGATCGCGGCCCGCGAACAGCCGCGGCAGTTCCTCGCGCAGGTCCTCCCGCAACTTGTAATCGAGATTGGCCAGCGGCTCATCGAGCAGGATCAGGTCCGAGTCCTTGACCAGCGCTCTGGCGATCGCGGTGCGCTGTTGCTGACCGCCGGAGAGTTCGCTCGGCAGGCGCTTCAGCATCGGCGTCAGCCGCAGAAGCTCGGCCGTCTCATGGACGCGCGTCTCGATTTCCCGCCGCGGCAACCGGGCGACGCGCAGCGGCGATGCTATGTTCTCGAACACGGTCATGTTCGGGTAGTTGATGAACTGCTGGTAGACCATGGCGACGTTGCGTTTTTGCACGGGCACGTCGATGACGCTCCGGCCATCGAACAAAAGCTCGCCCGCGGTCGGCCGCTCCAGTCCGGCCATCAGCTGCATCAGCGTCGTCTTGCCCGAGAGCGTCGGACCCAACAGCGTACTGAACGAGCCCTTTTCGAGGACGAGATCGGTCTCGTGAATGTGCACGTCCGCGCCAACGCGCTTCATCACCTTTCTCAGTTCCAGAGACATTGCGCCGCTCGCCGATTCTTTCTCTTTATCTTTTGATCAGAGCCGAACTTGTCGGGAAACTCTCCCGGAGCGGAGCCGTGGCCCGCTCCGGGAGATATTCACACTTCAGTCGAGCGGTCTACTGGTGCTCGGTCCAGCGCTTGATCAGCTCGTCGTAGGCGATCGTCTCGCCCTGCGGCTTCTCGTTGGCGAGCTTGGCCCACGGGGCGTGCTCGGTGCTGAGCCACTTTGACGGATCGCTCTCCGGATTCAACCGCGGGCCGCAGCCGTGATAGACGTTGCTCTTTTCGTCCACCGCCTGCATGCGGGCCATGACCTGGTCCATCTGCTCGGCGAGGCGATCGAGCGCTTCCTGCGGCGTGAACGTGCCGGAGTTGACGTCGCCGATGTTCTCCCAGAACAGCTGGGCGAGCTTCGGATAGTCGGGCACGTTGATGCCGGTCGGCGTCCAGGCGACGCGGTCCGGCGAGCGATAGAACTCGATCAGACCGCCGAGCTTCGGCGCACGCTCCGTGAACGACTTGTCGCGAACCGTGCTGTCGCGGATGAACGTCAGACCGACCTGGCTCTTCTTCACGTCGACCGTCTTGGAGACGACGAACTGGCCGTAGAGCCAGGCTGCCTTGCGGCGATCGACCGGCGTGGAATTGAACAGCGTCCACGAGCCGGCATCCTGGTAGCCACGCTGCGAACCTTCCTTCCAGTACGGACCATGCGGCGACGGCGCCATCCGCCACAGCGGCACGCCGTTGTCGTCGACGGTATTGTTGCCGGCGCTTTTCGGCGCCACCATGTTGGCGGTGAACGCCGAGTACCAGAAGATCTGCTGGGCGACGTTGCCTTGGGCGAGCGCCGGCAGCGACTGGTAGAAGTCGAGGTCGGCCGCACCCGGCGGCGCATATTTGCGCAGCCACTCGTCCCACTTCGAAACCGCATAGACCGCCGCCGGGCTGTTGGTGCCGCCACCGCGCGACACCGAGGCGCCGACCGGATTGCAGGAGCCCTTCTCCATGCGGATGCCCCACTCGTCGACGGGGCGACCGTTCGGGATGCCGACGTCGGCTTCGCCGGCCATCGACAGCCACGCGTCGGTCATCCGCCAGCCGAGGTCGGGGGCCCGCTTGCCGTAGTCCATGTGGCCGTAGACACGCACGCCGTCGATCTCCTTCACGTCGTTGGTGAAGAAGTCGGCGATGTCCTCATAGGCCGACCAGTTGACCGGGACGCCCAGCTCGTAGCCGTACTTGGCCTTGAACTTCTCTTTGATCTCGGGACGGTCGAACCAGTCCTTCCGGAACCAATAGAGGTTGGCGAACTGCTGGTCGGTCAGCTGCCACAGCTTACCGTCCGGGCCGGTCGTGAAGGACTTGCCGATGAAATCATCGACATCGAGCATCGGATCGGTGACGTCCTTGCCCTCGCCCGCCATCCAGTCGGTCAGGTTGACCGCGCTTTGCAGACGCGAGTGGGTGCCGATCAGGTCGGAGTCGTTGATGTAGCCGTCATACAGGTTGCGGTTGGTCTGCATCTGCGTCTGCACGGCCTGGACGACTTCGCCCTCACCGAGGATCTGGTGATTGACCTTGATCCCGGTGATTTCTTCGAACGCCTTGGCGAGGACTTCGGCTTCGTAATGGTGTGTCGGGATATCCTCCGACAGCACGTTGATCTCATAGCCTTTGAACGGCTCGGCAGCCTTGATGAACCACTCCATTTCCTTCATCTGCTCTTCCTTGGTGAGCGTCGAAGGCTGGAATTCGTTGTCCACCCACTTCTGGGCTTCGGCCATGCCGGCATGGCCCGGACTGGCGAATGCCAGTACGGCCAGCCCGGCCGTGGCCGCCATGAGCTTCATTCGCATTCGAACATCTCCCATCTGCGTGGTCCCCCCCGCTTGGTTGATTGCGATTTCGCCACTAACACGGCTGCACGCCTAAGCGCGCCCGTGCTTCTGCCCCCGCCCCCGCGACCTCGCCGGTGCGGCCGAGCCAGGCGCGAAGGTGCGCCGCGGTCTGGTCGCCGACGTGCAGGCCGAGCTTGGAGCGGCGCCAGAGGATGTCCTCTTCCGTGATCGCCCACTCGTTACGAACCAGGTAGTCGACTTCGGCCTCATATAGACCATCGCCCAGATGCTCGCCCAGCCCCCCCGGATTCCGGGCGCCGTCGAGGACGCGCTCGATCCGCGTACCATAGGCGCGGGCGTAGCGCCGGGCGAGTCCGGCCGGCAGCCAGGGATGCTCGCGCCGCACGCCCGCGAGGAACGCGTCGAAGTCGGCGCCCGGCATGTCGCCGCCCGGCAGCGGCGCCGCGCCCGTCCAGGCGCCGGCCGTGAACCGCATGACCGGCCTCAGCTTGTCGAGCGCGTGCTCGGCGAGCCGGCGCGAGGTCGTGATCTTGCCACCGAATACCGAAAGCAGCGGCGCTCCATCGTCCGGGTGCGTGAGGTCGAAGACGTAGTCCCGCGTCACGGCCGAGACGTCGCTGGTCGTGTCGTCGTAGAGCGGGCGGACGCCGGAATAACGCCAGCGGACCTGAGGCGGCGTCAGCGAAGCGACGAAGTAGCGGCTCACCGCCTGGCACAGATAATCGATCTCGGCGTCGGAGATCGCGACCTCGGCGGGGTCGCCCGTGTAGTCGAGATCGGTCGTGCCGATCAGCGTGTAGTTCTGCTCGTAGGGGATCACGAAAATCACCCGGCGATCGACGTGCTGCAGGATGTAGGGGTCGTCATGGTCGTACAGCCTGGGCACCACGATGTGGCTGCCCTTGACCAGGCGGACCCGGTTGAGCGCCGGCAGCTGCAGGTCGTCGGTCAGGAAGCGCGAGACCCAGGGGCCGGTGGCGTTGATCAGGCAGCGGGCGCGCACCACGCGTTCGGGCCCGGCGCCGGCGGGCCGGAGGGTGGCGGACCACAGCCCGCCCTCGCGCCGCGCGGCGGTGCAGCGATGGCGGGTCAGGATCTCGGCGCCGCGCTCGGCCGCGTCCATCGCATTGAGGACCACCAGGCGCGCATCCTCGACCCAGCAGTCGGCGTAGGAGAACGCCTTGCGGTAGGTGTCCCTGAGCGGTGCCCCGGCCGGATCGCGGCGCAGGTCGACCGCTCGTGAGCCCGGCAGCCGCTGCCGACCGCCCAGATGATCGTAAAGCAACAGGCCGAGCCGGATCAGCCAGGCCGGGCGCTGCTCCGGGCTGTGCGGCAGGATGAAGCGCAACGGCCAGATGATGTGGGGCGCCGCGCGCAGCAGGACCTCGCGCTCGCGCAGCGCCTCGCGCACCAGGCGGAACTCGTAGTGCTCGAGGTAGCGCAGGCCGCCGTGGATCAGCTTGCTGCTGGCCGAGGAGGTCTGGCTCGCAAGGTCGTCCTGCTCGCACAGCATGACGGCAAGGCCGCGGCCGGCGGCGTCGCGCGCGATGCCCGTGCCATTGACCCCGCCACCGATGACCAGCAGGTCGAACGGTTGATCCGTCGCCAAGCGCAAACCGCCCCCCTTCACGGCTCCCCGAGGGGCAGGCGTGCCACAGCCGTAAGGCTTTCGCAAGTGAAAATCGGACCGCATGATCGTTTTCCAATTCGAAAAAAGTATCTTTCTTACCGATCGCGGGCTTGCTAGTCTGCGCCGCATGCCCGAGCCTTCTGAAAGCGCCGGCGCGGCCCATGCCGTACGCCGGCGCGAGATCGTCGAGGTGGTGCGCCGGCAGGGCTTCGCCGCCATTGACGCGCTCGCCCAACAGTTCCAGGTGACCCCGCAGACCATCCGGCGCGACATCAACGCGCTGTGCGCCGCCGGCGACCTGCAGCGCTTCCACGGCGGTGCCGGCCTGGCGTCGAGCGTCGAGAATCTCGCCTATCCGACCCGCCAGGTTCTGTGCCTGGCCGAGAAGCAGAGGATCGCGCGCCTGGTCGCGCTGCACGTGCCCAACCACGCGTCGTTGTTCATCAACATCGGCACCACCACCGAGGAAGTCGCCAAGGCTCTGCTCGGCCACCAGGCGCTCTCGGTGGTGACCAACAACCTGAACGTCGCGCTGATTCTCAGCCACAACCCGGATTTCCGCGTCATCGTCGCGGGGGGCCTGGTGCGCGCGCGCGATCGCGGCATCATCGGCGAGCCGACGATCGATCTGATCCGTCAGTTCAAGGTCGACATCGGCATCATCGGCATCAGCGGCATCGATTATGACGGCGCGCTGCTCGACTTCGACTATCGCGAGGTGCGGGTCGCCCAGGCGATCATGGCGAACTCGCGCCGGATCTTCCTGGTCGCCGACCACACCAAGTTCGGCCGCAGCGCGATGGTCCGGCTCGGTCACGTCAACCAGATCGACGCGCTGTTCACCGACCGCCCGCCGCCGTCGGCGATGGCGGAGATGCTCCAGGCGGCGGACGTTGCGCTGCACGTCGCCGGCGAGGCGGCCGAACAGGCCGCGTAGCCGTTCTCGGAACGCCTCCGGTCGTGCCCCGCCGGCGGCTGAAAGGTTGGCTGAGGATACCGATGACCAAGATCATCCTGATCCGGCATGGCCATGTCGAGGGGATCACGCCCGAGCGCTTTCGCGGCCGCGCCGAGCTGCCCTTGACCGCTCAGGGACTGGCGCAGGCGCGGGCCGCGAGTGGGCGAGTGAAGTCGAGCTGGGCGGTCGCCGCGGTCTACACCAGCCCGATGGACCGCTGCCTGCGCACCGGCCAGCTCATTGCCGAGCCGTTCGGCCTCGAGGCGCTGCCGGTGGCCGCTTTCAACGACATCGACTACGGCGAATGGCAGGGCCTGACGCCGGCCGAGGCCCGGGCGCGCTGGCCCGAGGAGGTCGAGCTCTGGTACCGGCGCCCGGATCTCGCCCGGATTGCCGGCGGCGAGAGCCTCCAGGATCTGCTGGCGCGGGCCGCAGCTGGCCTGCGCCTGCTGGTCGACCGCCACCCCGAGGAGACCCTCGTGCTGGTCGGGCACGACAGCGTCAATCGCGTCGTCCTCCTGCACGCGCTCGACCTCGCCCTGTCGCGCTACTGGCATCTGGGCCAGGCGCCGTGCGCGATCAACCAGATCGAGGCCGCCAGGGATGGGTTCTCGGTGCGGTCGGTCAACGAGACGGGGCACCTTCAGGGGCTGTAGGCCGCGGCTCGCCAGGGGGTGGCTGGAGACCGGCCCAACCGCCAGGCCGCCGTTCGCGGCGCGACGCCGACGCTCTGGTCGCCAGGTGCTGCCTCGCCTATGGTGATCCGGCGGTGCGGGCCGGGGCGGAGCGTTTCCTCATCGGGTCCGGCAAAGCGAGCCAAGCCAAGGCTTTGAGGGGGAGGCCATGAAGGCGACGTTCATCGACTGCCCGCCGTTCCTGCACGAGCTGTATCGGGGCGAGATGGCGGCGATCGTGCCGGATCTCACGATCAACCTCGGCAGCCCGTCGCGGGACGAGGTGATCACCCTGCTCGCGGATTCGCCCTTCGCGATGAACGATCACACCCTGTTCGACGAGGCGTTGCTCGCGGCCTGTCCGGCCCTCAAGGTGATCGTCTTCCTCGGCACGGGTGCTGCCAGCTACATCGACCTCGCGGCCGCCGAGCGCCTCGGGATTTGCGTGCGCGCCTATGGCGGCTACGGCGATCAGAGCGTCGCCGAGCACGCCGTCGCCCTGATGTTCGCGGCCGCGCGCCAGCTCGCCATCATGGACCGGGGGCTCCGGCAAGGCCGTTGGGAGACCCTGAACAGCATCGAGCTCGCCGGCAAGACCCTCGGCGTGATCGGGACCGGCGGCATCGGCAAGGCGATGATCCGGCTCGGCACCGGCCTCGGCATGCGGGTGATTGCCTGGAACCGCAGCGGCGTGCCGGCCGACCTGCCGTGCGAGGCCGTAACCCTCGAGGAGCTGCTGGCGAGCGCCGACGTGGTCTCGCTGCATCTGGTGCTGAACGATCAGACCCGGGGTTTTCTCGACGCCCGCAGGCTCGGGCTGATGAAGCCGGGCGCGATCTTCATCAACACCGCGCGCGGCGCGATCGTCGACGAGCCGGCGCTGGTCGCGGCCCTCGAGGCCGGGCGGATCGGCCATGCCGGGCTCGACGTGTTCACCGACGAGCCGCTCCCGGCCGGGCATCCGCTGACCCGGGTGGGCAACGTCACGCTCACCGCCCACGCCGCCTTCGCGACCCGGGAGGCTTCCGAGCGGCTGCTGCGTATGGCCCTCGAGATCCTGGCCGAGGAGCGGCAGCGCTCCGGCTGAGCGGGCGGAGCGCCTGGCGGCGAGTTAAGCCGCCGCTAACTCTAGCCTCCTAGACCGAACCCGGCGGCCCAGGCGCGCCGGCGGTCGGGCGCTGCCCGGCGCCTTCATGGCGTCCTCTGGCGCGCGCTGCGCGGCGGGCTTGAGCCAGCCGAAAGCAACCGGTGCGGGATGGATCGCGGGTCGGCGGAGGGTATGGAAGGGCAAGCGCTCGAAGGTCGTGCCGAGCCGGGCCAAGGCCCGGGCGCGGTGGCCGCGGCGCGCGCGCATGACCAAAGCCGCCGCCGGGGTCGGCTGGCGAGCGCCGGCTGCGGGGTCGGGCTCGCGCTGCTCGGCGCCTGCACCACGGGGCAACCATCGTCCGGACCGCTCGCCGTCGGCGGCCTGGTTCTCGAGTCGGTTGCGGCGCCGTCTGGAGCGGGTTCGCCGATGCGCCAGTCTCCGGCTCGCCGATTCGTCCGCTCCGGTCGAGGTCGAGACACCAATCTGGCGCGTGCCGCTGCCGGTCCCGCGGCCGCCGCTCACCGTGGTGCTGCCGCCACCCGTCAAGCCGCGGCTTCCCGACCCCGAGCCGCGCCTCGCCTGGCTGCCGGTGCTGAAGCCACCGATCGCGCCGGCACCGCCATCGGTCTGGGTGCCGAGGACGATCTGGCCGCCGCCGCCGAAACCTTCTGACGCCTTCGCGTGGGCGCCCTGGGCACCGGCCGCCGGACCGCCGGCGGCAGCGGACCTCCCGGCCCCCGCGTCCAGCCCGCCGTCGATCGCCGTCGACCATGGTCCCGCGCCGCGCCCGGATGCCGAACGCGCGATCGCCGTCGCCGATCGCGACCAGCGACTGGAGAGCCTGGATCGATCGGCCAGGGAAGCGCTGCTCGCCGGCGACGCGCCGACCGCACTTCGCCTCTACGAGCGCCTGGCGAGCGAGTTCCCGGCGGCGCGCGCGGCCCAGCTGGGCCAAGCCATCGCATTGCAGCAGCTCGGCCGCTCGGCCGAGGCGCGGGCGCTGTATCAGAGCCTGCTGGCGGTCGACCCCGACGACCGCGGCGCCAAGATCGCGCTGCTCGGGATCGTCGCCGAGCACGCCCCGGACGAGGCCTTGCAGCTGCTGCGCCGGCTGGCGCGCCACCATCCGGGCGATCACCGCCTGCCGGCGCAGATCGCCGTCGTGCTGGCCGCCAGGGGCGATCTCGCGGCCGCGATGGTCGCCCAGCGCCGGGCGGTTGCCCTGGCTCCGGACAATCCCGGCTATCGGGCCAATCTCGCGGTGCTCTACGATCGCGCCGGTCAGAGCGGCGCCGCGGTCGAGCAGTATCGGCGCGCGCTCGAGCTCGCGACCCTTGCCGGGGCACCGACCGCCCAGCTCGATGCGATCGCCGCCCGCCTCCACCACCTGCGCCAAGCCCAGCCGCCGGCGGCGGTGGGCCCGACGAGCTGATCCGCCGGTTGGCTTAAGGGAATCTTCATCAACAATCGCTTGATTCCGAGGGCCCCGATCAGGAGCACCCTTTTCGGGCGACGCGGCAGTGCAGCCCGCACGATGCGCGCCAGAGCCCGGACCGCCGGGGGGATTGCATGGACATCGACCGGCTCTTGCGGCTCGCGATCGATCACGCCGCCTCCGACCTGCACCTCTCCGGAGGCAACCCGCCCCTGCTGCGGATCGACGGCGAGATCCGACCGCTGGACACGCCGGCGCTCTCGGGCGCGGCGATCGACCGCTTGCTGCACAGCGTGCTCGACGAGCCGCAGCGCAGCGCTTTCGCGAGCGAGCTCGAGATCGACGTCGCCATCACCCACCGTTCGGGCACCCGCTTTCGCCTGAGCGGCTTCACCAATCGCGCGGGCCCGGCGGCGGTCTTTCGGACCATCCCGTCGGCCGTGCCGAGCCTTGAAGAGCTCGGCGCGCCCTGGGTCCTGAACAAGGTCGCCGACCTCGCCAAGGGCCTGGTGCTGGTCACCGGACCGACCGGCAGCGGCAAGTCGACCACGGTCGCCGCGCTGATCGACCACATCAACACCACCTCCAGCCGGCACATCCTGACCATCGAGGATCCGATCGAGTTCGTGCATCACTCGAAGCGCTCGCTGGTCAACCAGCGCGAGGTCGGGCGCGACACCCGCTCGTTCGCGCGCGCGTTGCGTAGCGCGCTCCGCGCCGACCCCGACGTCATCCTGGTCGGCGAGCTGCGCGATTACGAGACCATCGCGCTCGCGCTGACCGCCGCGGAGACCGGCCATCTGGTGCTCGCGACGCTGCACACGACCTCGGCCGCGAAGACGATCGACCGGTTGGTCGACGTGGTTCCCTCGGCCGACAAGCCCATGGTCCGGACCATGCTGAGCAGCTCGCTGCTGGCGGTGATCGCGCAGACCCTCTTGAAGCGCGCCGACGGCGCCGGCCGGGTGGCCGCCTACGAGGTGATGATCGGCACGACCGCGATCGCCAATCTGATCCGCGAGAACCAGGTCGCGCAGATCAACTCGATGATCCAGACCGGCGCGCGCTTCGGTATGCAGCTGATGCCCGAGGCGATCCAGGCGCTGGTCGCCGCGGGCCGCGTCGACGCGGCCGAGGCGCAGCACGCCCTGCAGGCGCTGAGCGACGAGCCGGCGCCGGCCACGCTCGCGCCGGCGGACGAGGCGGTCGCGCTTGCCGACGCCAGGCGGCCGCCGGTCGGCGCAACCCGGTCCGGCTACCGCTTTTGAGCGCGCTCCGCTCGAGCGCCTGGCCGGGATGCCGGCTGCGGCACCCGGCGCGGCTTGGCGTGCTGCTCGCGAGCCTGCTCGGGCTCGGCGCGCTGGCCGCCTGCCAGGGCGGCGCTCTCCCGGTCATGGACCACGATCGCGACGCCGGGCTGACCCGCGACGATTTCCGGGCCGCCCTCGCGCCGCGGCCGGCGCCGCCGGGCCCGGCCGAGGTGATCCAGGGCGGCCCGCCGATCCCCGAGCTGCAGCCCCCGGTGCCGCTGCCGCCACCCCTGTCGCCGGCCGAGCGCAAGCTGGTCTCGATCGCGGTCGACGAGACGGTGCCGCTCAAGGACGTCCTGATCGAGCTGGCGCGCAAGGCCGAGATCGACCTCGAGCTCGACCCGCGGATCGAGGGCGGCGTGATCCTGACCATGCGCGAGCGGCCGCTGCGCGAGGTGATCGAGCGGATCGCCGACCTCGCCGGGCTGCGCTTCGACTTCCACGGCACCAGCCTCAGGATCGAGCTCGACGAGCCCTACTATGTCAACTACCGGGTCGACTATCTGCACCTCACGCGCCAGGCCAACAGCCGGATCGAGACCTCGGTCAACGTCATGAGCGGCGACCAGGGCGCCGACGGCAACGCCTCGACCAGCGCCGTGAGCGGCCAGTCGGACGTCAACTTCTGGCTGGAGCTCGAGGCGAGCCTGAGCCAGATCCTGGCCAACTCGCGGCCGCGCGAGCTGACCGTGATGCCGGCCGCGGCGCTGCCCTCGCCAGCGGCGGGACCCCAGCCGGGCGAGGGCGGCGCCTCCGGAGCCCCGGGCGCTGCGGCCGTGGCTCCTCCGAACGGCGGCGGCGCGGCCGAGCCCACCGCCCAGCCGCCCGCCCAGCCGCCGCGCCCGCCGCCGTGCCGATCGCGGTCCCGGTCGCCCCCACGCCGGCAGCCGCCAGCGACGCCGGCGGCGGGCCGACCGAGGCGCAGTTCACGATCAACCGGCAGGCGGGCATCGTGTCGGTGTTCGGCACGCGCCGCCAGCACCAGCTGATCGCCGCCTATCTGGCCGAGCTGCACGAATCGATCGGCCGCCAGGTGCTGATCGAGGCGAAGATCCTCGAGGTCGCGCTGTCGGACGAGTTCAGCTCCGGCATCAACTGGCGGGCGGTGCTCGGCGACGTGAGCCTGGCCGCGCCGCTCGGCCTCCGGGTGGCGCCGGGGCCGTTCAACAGCCCGCTCGACGCCACCGCCGGGGTGGTCACGGCCGCCGTCGACACCGGCGATCTCGACGTGATCGCCCATTTCATCCAGCGCTTCGGCACCGTGCGCACGCTCTCGAGCCCCCGGCTCACGGTCCTGCAGAACCAGACCGCGGTCCTCAAGGTCGCCGAGAACCAGGTGTTCTTCCGCCTGAACTTCGAGCGCGTCGAGCAGGACAACGGCGACGATCACGTCAACATCAACAGCGAGATCCGGACCGTGCCGATCGGCGTCATCCTCACGGTCCAGCCGGCGATCAATCGCGCGACCGACGAGATCAGCCTGGCGCTGCGCCCGACCGTGACCCGGGTGGTCGCCCTGGTCGACGACCCGGCGGTCGCGATCGCCTCGAACAACACGGTCGTCTCGCAGATCCCGGTGGTCGCCGTGCAGGAGCTCAATTCGGTGGTCACGATGCGCTCCGGCCAGGTCGTGGTCATGGGTGGCCTGATGCGCGACATCGCGACCGCCACCGATCAGGGCGTGCCGGCCATCAGCCAGCTGCCCGGCCTCGGCTATCTGTTCAAGGCGCGCGACGACAGCACCCAGAAGACCGAGCTCGTGGTGTTCCTGCGGGCGACGATCCTCGACGACGACGGCGGCATCGCGCCGGTCGACGCCGACCTCTACCGGGAGTTCGGCCGCGACCGCCGGCCGTTCCCGATGCCGGGGACCGATGAGCACCGGGCGACCACTGAGCGCCGGGCGGGCGCTGCGGCCGCTGCTCGGCTATCTGCTGCGGGTGGCGCTCGGCGAGCGACTGCTCGTGACCCTGCTCGCGACGCTCGGCGCCTGCGCCGCGCTCGCGCTCTTCCTCGGCAGCACGGCCCTGGTCGAGCAGCGCGAGTTCGCCGCGGTGCTCGCGGCCAATGCCGCCCGGCTGGTGGTCGTCCTGGCCCTGGTGCTGTTCACCTGCTTCCACGTCCGCCGCGCCTTCGAGGCCGGTGCCGTCGAGCTGCTGCTGTCGCGGCCGATCTCGCGCCGCGAGTTCGTGCTCGCCCACGTCCTGATGCTGATCCTCTGTGCCGCGCTGATGGCGGCGCTCGCCGGCCTCGCGGTCGGCGCCATCGCGCGCCCGGGCCTGGCCGCGGCTGGCTGGTGGACGCTCAGCCTGTTCGTCGAGGGCGTCGATCGTGGCGGTGGCGGCGCTATTCTTCGCGCTCGCGCTGCCGAGCGCGGTGACCAGCGCGCTCGCCTGTCTCGGCCTCTACGCGCTCGGTCGCATGATCGGCCTGCTCGCCGGGATCGCCGCCGCCCGAGGCGATGCCGGGCCGATCGCGTGGACGCTGGATCACCTGGTCGGCCTGCTCGCCCTGGTCCTGCCGCGGCTCGATCTGTTGAGCCGGAGCGCCTGGCTGGTGCACGGCCTCGGTGACCTCGCCCAGCTCGGCCCGGCGCTGCTCCAGGGCGCGCTCTACGTCGTCCTGCTGGGCGCCGCCGCGAGCTTCGACTTCGGCCGGCGGCAGCTGTGATCCAAAGGCGCGGCCTCGGTCTGGTGCTGGCCGCGCTCGCGGCCCATGCCGCCCTCGCCGTGCAGTACCGCGAGCGTGCAGGCCGGCTGGCCGGGCGTGCCGAGCCCGCCGCCGGCGGCCCTCGCCCCGCTCCTGACGCTCGGCGACGACCAGCTGTTCTATCGGACGGCCGCCTTCGGCCTGCAGAACATGGGCGACGGCGGCGGCCGGACCACACCGCTCGCCGCCTACGACTACGGGCGACTCGACGGCTGGTTCCGCCTGCTCGACCGGCTCGACCCGGCGGCGCGTTACGTGCCGACGCTCGCCGGCTGGTACTTCGGCCAGACCTCCCAGCCGGCCGATCTGCGCCGGATCGTCGCCTATCTGACCGCGATCGGCGCCCGCGACCCGGCCCACAACTGGCGCTGGCTCGCCCAGGCCGTGTATCTCGCCCGCCACCGCCTGCACGATGTCCCGCTCGCGCTCGGGATCGCCCGCCACCTGGCCGGCCTCGCCGGCACCCAGGCGCCGCTCTGGGTCCGGCAGATGCCCGCCTTCGTGCTCGCCGAGGTGGGCGACCACGAGGCGGCTCGCGACCTGCTCGAGACCATCCTTGCGACCGACCCGAACCTGCCCGACGACGAGCGCGCCTTCATGCGTCGCCTGATCGACCAGCAGCTCTCCACTCGGGAATCGCCAGCGCCCGCCAGCGGCGAACTGGTCCGGCAAGGATCGCGCTAGTCATATTCGGTTAACGCATCAGTATCCGGCGTTGTGGACCTCTTGCGACGATTCATCGGTTGTTATCGCTTTGCTGGCAGAAACGGAACCATCGTGAGATCTGCCGGGTGGCCGGAAGCGCGATCGCCGCTGTTGGAGCAACGAGGCACCGAGACGCATGACCAGTCCGCAAGTGCATTCCGCTCGCGCGACGGCCGAGGACGGGCCGGAGCAGGGTTTCACGCTGGTCGAGCTGGCCATCGTGCTGGTGATCATCGGCCTGATCATCGGCGGCATCCTCAAGGGCCAGGAGCTGATCGCCAGCGCCCGGATGAAGTCGACCATGACCCAGCTCGACGCGGTGCGCGCCGCCAGCGCCACCTTCCAGGACAAATATGGCGGACTGCCAGGCGACTATTTCCAGGGCCAGGCGGAGCTCGGCACGCCGAACGGCATCACCTGGACCTCGCCGCCCTGCAACGGCAGCGGTCAGCACTGCGATGGCGACGGCACGATCGACGGCAACGGCATCACCAACGAGACCCTGCTGTTCTGGCAGCATCTGGCGCTCGGCAACCTGATCACGGGCATCCAGGTGGCCGCCGCTCCCGACGCCTCGATGGGCGCCGGCATCCCGTCTGCCGCGATCGGCGGCGGCCTCGCGGTGCAATATCAAACCATCGACGGCCGGGCGACTCACTGGCTGCGACTGGGCAACGGCAACAACCTCACGACCGGCGTCGCGACCGGGGTCCAGGCCGACACCATCGACCGCAAGATCGACGACGGCCGGCCGGGCACCGGCTCGGTTCGCACGACCACGGGGGCCTGCATCAAGGCCGGCACCTACAATCCGAGCGGCGATCGGTGCCTGATGTACTTCGAGCTGAACTGACCGCGCCGATTGGTCCCGGTCCATGGCGTCCGGGTCAGAAACGGGCCATCGCCGGCGCCTGACCCTGCGTGCCCGTCGCCGCAGCCCGGCCCCGGCCGGGCGCGGCCAGGCGGGCTTCACGCTGGTCGAGCTCGCGATCGTCATGGCGGTCACCGGCATCCTGCTGGCCGGGGCGATGAAGCTGCTCGGCGGCCAGCTCGATCAGAGCCGGCTCAAGGCGACCCGCGACCGGCTCCAGATGGCCTATCACGCGCTGACCGCATTCTACGTCGCCAATGCCTATCTGCCCTGCCCGGCCGATGGCGCGCTCGCGAGCTCGGACGCCGACTACGGCCGCGCCCAGCCCGAGACCAGCGGCAGCTGCACCGGGGTCGCGCCGACCCACCGGGTGCTGCCCTGGCGCACCCTCGGCCTGCAGGAGGCGCTGTCGTTCGATGGCTGGCAGCAACGGCTGACCTACCAGGTGAGCGCGCCGCTGACCACCGCCGGCGCCGCCGGCCCGGGCGACCTCTCGATCCGCAACGGCGCCGCCAGCGTCCCCGGTACGACCGAGCTCACCGCCGCGGCCGCGTTCGTCGTGATCAGCCATGGCGAGAACGGCCTCGGCGCCTGGCTGCCGAGCGGCCAGCGCAAGACCACCGCGGGCATCTCCGCCGCTGAGGCCGAGAATACCGACGGCGCCGCGCCGTTCGTCGACAAGGCACCGAGCCAGGCGGTCGGCGACGAGTTCGACGACCTGGTGATCTGGCGCGACAAGAGCGTCCTCGCCCAGGCTACCGGCGCGGTGTTCTCGGGCGCCGCCTGCAGCGCCGCCGACAGTCTCTGGACCGCTTACAGCTGCGCGCTCGGCGGCGGCGCCGACGAATGCATCGCCGCGGCCGCGATCCGCGCACGCTGCAGCTAGGGCCGCAGCCGGCCCGTCCGACCCGCGACCAAAGCCGCGCCGGAGAGCGCTTCGAGCGCGCTGACATGCGCGCGCCGCCACGCACCCCGGGCGACGTTCAGAGATCGCGCTTGAGCTTGATCCCGACCGGCTCCTCGGGGTCCTGCCAGACCGGTGGCCCGGCCGGTCCCTGATAGCCCTCGAGCGACCACTTCGCGCCGAGCTCATGCGACCAGGGCGTGGTCAGGCCGGCATCCTGCGCGGCCCGGAAGCTGCCCGCGGCGCCTTTGACGTCCTCGACGTTCAGGAGGTCGACCGGGCGCAGGCCGAGGTCGATTCCGGTGTCCTGGGCCGCCCGAAACGATCCCGGCGCCGCGGGCAGGTCCTCGGCCTGGGCCGCGCCGGCCCCGAGCAGGAGCGCCAGAAGGGACACCGACCACCGCGTGGGCATGGCCATTCCGAACCCGGGGCGCGGTCCGCTGCGACCGCAACCCGCAATGAACGCCACGATGGTGGCCTCAGGTGCCGCTGTCAAAACTTTCCGTTCATCAGATCCGACCGAGCGCCGCGGCGCGCATCTGCAGCATCGGCAGGTCGAACCACTGGCTGTAGGGATTGGCCTGCTCCAGGAACGGCCTGTAGGAGGCGTGGATCTTCCGGGTCAGCGGGGTCTTGGCGCCGAGCTCGTCGAGCACCTCGAGGCTGGTCCGGCCAAGGGCTGCCGCGACCTCGTCCGGAAACCGCCGCAGCTCGACGCCATGCTCCCGGACCAGCGGCTCCAGGGACACGACGTTGTGGAACGCATAATCGGCGTGGTACTGCATCGCACTCGCCATCGCCGCGCCCTCGACGACCGCCTTCAGATCGTCGGGCAGGGCATCCCACGCGGCCCGATTGATCAGCAGCTCGGCGGTCGGGCCGATCTCGTGCCAGCCCGGCTGGTAGTAGTATTTGGCGACCCGGAACAGGCCGAATGTCTGATCGTTCCAGGGGCCGATGAACTCGGCGGCATCGACCGTGCCGGCCGCCATCGCGGGGAACACCTCGGCCGGCGGGGTCACGACCGTGGTCGCCCCGAGCCGGCGCATGACCTCGCCGCCGAGCCCGGCGATCCGGAACTTGAGGCCCTGGAGATCGGCCAGGCCGTTGATCTCCTTGCGGAACCAGCCGCCCGCCGAGATCCCGCTCGAGCCCGCGAACAGGGGCTTGATGCCGAACTCGGCCATCGCGTCGGCCCAGAGCTCCAGGCCACCGCCGAAATACAGCCAGCCCGCGATCTCGCTCGCGGTCAGGCCGTAGGGGATCGAGCCGAAGTAGTTCAGCGCCTCCGACTTGCCGATCCAGAAGAAGGACGCCGAATGCGACAGCTCGGCGACCCCTTGCTGGACCGCATCGAGGGCCTCGAACGGCGGCACCAGCTCGCCCGCGGCGAACAGCTCGACCGTCATGCGGCCGCCGCTGATCGCCCCGATCCGATCCGCCAGCCGCTGGGCGTTGACCCCGACGCCGGGCGCGTTCTTGGGCCAGGTGGTGACCATCCGCCAGCGGACCTGCTGCTGGCCGATGGCCGGCGCGGCCAGCGCGCTCGCACCCAAGCCGGCTGCGCCCGTGAGAATGGCGCGACGATCGACGGTCATGGCTCTCCCTCCGACGCGAGCCGGCCGCGGGCGCGGCCCGACCCTGGTTGACACCGGGCCGGCGAAGGCTCACCTTGCCCGACGTCGTATCACGCCGGGGTGCCCCAAGCGGGGGCTGAGAGCACACCCGTCGAACCTGATCTGGGTCATGCCAGCGAAGGGAGCCGATACGGCCGCCAGGCCCTTCCCCCAAAGTGCTGCAAGCGGCGGTCGGCTCCTTAAGGGAGCGTCGTCGATGGATCATGCTGCCGCAAGTTGGACGAGGCTGCAAGCGCTCCGCGAGCGGGCACCCCTCGTGCACAACATCACCAACTTCGTCTCGATGGAGGTCGTGGCCAACTGCCTGCTGGCGCTCGGCGCCTCGCCGGCGATGGTCCACGCGGAGGCCGAGGTCGAGGACTTCGTCCTGATCGCGAGCGCGCTGGTGGTCAACATCGGCACGCTGTCGCCGCCCTGGGTCGCGGCCATGGAGCGGGCGGCGTTGCGCGCTCGGGCACTGGGCAAACCCTGGGTCCTCGACCCGGTCGGCTGCGGCGCCACGCCCTATCGGACCCGCACCGCCGCCAAGCTGGTCGAGCTGCAGCCGAACGTGATCCGCGGCAACGCCTCGGAGCTTCTGGCGCTGGCCGGCGCGGCCCGCGGCCCGACCCGGGGCGTCGACAGCACGCACGGTTCCGAGGAAGCGATCGAGGCGGCCGCCGACCTTGCCCGCCGCTGGGGCACGGTGGTCGCGGTGACCGGGGCTGTGGATCAGATCACCGATGGCGAGCGTTGGCTGCGGGTGAGCAACGGCGATGTCCGCATGACCAAGGTGACGGCGCTCGGCTGCGCCGCGAGCGCCGTCATCGGCGCCTTCCTGGCGGTCGAGCCCGATCCGCTGCTGGCGGCTGCGACCGGGCTCGGGGTCTTCGGCCTTGCAGGCGAGCGCGCCGCGGCCGAGACGCCCGGGCCCGGCAGCCTGCGCGTGCGGATCGTGGATCAGCTCGCTTTGCTCGACGAGGCGACCTTGCGCACGGGCGTCCGGATCGCATGAGGCGACACACCGCCTTCGATCCGAGCCTTTATCTGGTGACCGATCCCAAGCTCGCCGGCGGCCGGCCGCTCGTCGAGGTGGTGGCGCGCGCGGTGCAGGGGGGCGTCACCCTCGTGCAGCTCCGGGACAAGGAGGCTTCCGGTCGTGCGCTCCTCGAGCAGGCGCAGACGCTCAAGGCTCTGCTCGAGCCCTTGGGTGTGCCGCTGATCGTCAACGACCGGGTCGATGTCGCGGTCGCTGCGGGCGCGGCCGGCTGCCACGTCGGCCAGAGCGATCTGCCGGCCGCGGCGGCACGAGCGTTGCTCGGGCCCGAAGCGATCCTCGGCGTCTCGCTCGATGCCGTCGGTCAGATCCATGCGGTCGATTCCGAGATCGTCGACTACGTCGCGCACGGGCCGTTCGCTCCGACCTTGACCAAGCCGGACGCTGGCGGTCCGGTCGGTGCGGCCGGGCTCGCCGCGGTGCGCGCGCTGACACGGCTGCCGCTGGTCGCGATCGGCGGCATCGATGCGGGCAATGCCGGCGCCGCGATGCGTGCCGGGGCCGATGGCGTCGCCGTGGTCAGCGCGATCGTCGCGGCCGCCGACCCGGAGGAGGCGAGCCGGACCCTGCGGCGCGCGATCGAGGCGGCCCGATGATCGTCCCGAACATCCTGACCATTGCGGGCTCGGATTCGGGCGGTGGTGCCGGCATTCAGGCCGACCTCAAGACGTTCGCCGCCCTTCGCACCTATGGCTGCTCGGTGATCGCCGCGCTGACCGCGCAGAACACGCAGACCGTGACCGCGATCCACGAGGTGCCGCCGGACTTCGTGAGCGCGCAGCTGGACGCGGTGTTCGCCGACATCGAGATCGCAGCGGTCAAGATCGGCATGCTCTCGAGCAGCGGGGTCATCGAGGCGGTCGCCGCCGGGCTCGAGCGCCATCGGGTCCGCAACATCGTGCTCGACCCGGTGATGGTCGCCAAGAGCGGCGCCCGTCTGCTACGCCCCGATGCGGTCGAGGCGCTGAAGGAGCGCCTGCTGCCGCTCGCCACGCTGATCACGCCGAACCTGCCGGAGGCGGGCGACCTGCTCGGCCAGGAGGCGCCCCGCGACGAAGCCGGCATGATCGGGGCCGCGGCGGCGCTGCGCGCCCTCGGACCGCGGGCGGTGCTGGTCAAGGGCGGCCACATCGAGGCCACGGAGAGCATCGACATCCTGGATGACGGCGGCGAGCCCCTGACCCTGGTGGCGCCGCGGGTCGCGACCCGCAACACCCACGGCACCGGCTGCACGCTGTCCGCGGCGATCGCGGCGCTGCTCGGCATGGGTGTGCCGCTCCGCGACGCGGTCCGCGCGGCCAAGGCCTACCTCACCGGGGCACTCCAGGCCGCCGACCGGCTGCAGGTCGGCCATGGCCACGGGCCCGTGCACCACTTCCACGCACTCTGGCCTGATCAGGCGACCGGACGCGCATTCAGCCGACCTTGATCGTCCCGACCATGTGCGGATGCAGCGAGCAGAAATACTGGTAGCTGCCCGCTTTCTGAAATGTGAACGAAAAACGGTCGTCGGTATCCAGGGCGTGCGATTTGAACGCGCCGTCGGTGCTGGTGATCGTGTGCGGAATGTCGTCGTGATTGGTCCAGATCACGGTCGTGCCGGGGGCCACCGACAGCTCGGCGGGCGCGAAGGCGAAATTGTCGATGCTGACCGTGGCCGCCGCGGCCGCGCAGGCGCCGCGGGCCGCAGCGATCATGATGAGCGTGGTCCCGGCCGCGAGTGCCGCGCGCAGCACCATTCGACGCGCCAAAGGCCGCAAGGTGGTGATCGGGTCGGACATGCGAAGGCTCCTTTGGGGGCCGCGCCCGGCGGCCCCCTTGCAAGTGTTTCGGGAGGTGAGCGATCAGGCGGCCGGCTGATCGAGCGGGTGACCGACGACGGCGAGCCGTCCCTGACCGGGCACGAAGCTCACGTCCGTGATGCCGAGCAGATGGCGGAGCTGGTCGGCCGGGACCTTGAGCGGGCCCGGGCCTTTCGCGGTGCCGGGGGCCGGCTGCGGGAAGGCGGTCGACATGGCAGTGTGGAACGCGATGTGGCCCTCGACCTTCTGCATCACCTGGTGGATGTGGCCGTTCAGGACGGTGACCGAGCCGAACCGCCTGAGCTCGCCGAGCGCGCGGGCGGCATCCGAGGTCCCCCAGCCCCAGTCCGGATAGACGCTCCACAAGGGGATGTGCGCGAACACCACGATCGGCGTGCTGGCGGCCAGAGGGGCGACGTCGCTCTTCAGCCAGTCGAGCTGCTCGTCGCCGAGGTTGCCGAGGCCGCCGGCCTTGAGGTTGACGACGTTGACCAGGCCGATGAAGTGCACGCCGTTCTGGTCGAAGCTGTACCAGCCCTGGCCGTGAGTACCCTGGCCGTAGTGGTCGAGGAAGCTTTTGCCGTCGTCCTCGAGCACGTCGTGCTCGCCCGGCACGAAGTGGGCGCGGTCGGTCTTGATGTCCTGCAGGACCGCGGCGGCGAGGTCGAACTGGTCGGGCTTCGAGAGGTGGGTGACGTCGCCCGTGTGCAGCACGAAGGCCGGGCGCACGGGCATCTGGTTGATCCGCTCGACCGCCTGGCGAAGCGTCGCGCTGACGTCGGGATTGGCCTCCTTGGCGAAGCCGATGTGGCTGTCGCTGATCTGAAGGAAGCTCAGGCTCGAGGCAGCGGCCGCGTCGGCGGCCTCGGCGGTCTCGATCCGGAAGGATCGGGGCACGCCGCCCGCGATCGTCCAAAGGACGCCGCTGCCGGCCCAGAGCATGCACTTCAGCAGGCTCCGGCGGGCCACGGCCTGATCCTGCTGCTCGATCTCGATCTCGTTCGACATGTTCGGGCTCCGGTCTGGAGGTTTCTGACCCCCCGCCCTACCGATCCGCAGTCGACTTTATTCCCGCCGCGGGCATCGGGCGGCGGGACCGAGCTTGCCGGCGGCCGGCGACAGGGCATGTTGTTCGGCGGCGGGAATGAACGATCCGTCCTGCGAGTCTGGCAGGGGGGCGACGCCGCCGCCGCACCACGACCCGGGCTGCCCGCTTGACCGACCCCGAGCTCCTGCGCGGCTTCGAGAGGACGGTGTTGCCGCACCTCGATGCCGCCTACAATCTGGCGCGCTGGCTGACCCGCAGCCACGACGATGCCGAGGACGTGGTGCAGGAGGCCTGCCTGCGCGCCTTTCGCTACTATCGGGGCTTCCATGGCGAGAGCGCGCGCACCTGGCTTTTGACCATCGTCCGCCATACCTGCTTCACGTGGCTCGGGAATAACCGCGATCGGCGGGAGGTCCCGCTGTTCGACGACGATCAGTACGAGGACCGGGAGGAGGGTGGGGTTGCCGGCAGCGGTGGGGACGATCCGGAAACGATCGCCATCCAGAGCGCCGACCGCGCTCTTCTGAGCCGGCTGATTGGCGAGCTGCCGCTGCCCTTTCGCGAGGTTCTGGTGCTGCGCGAGCTGGAAGATTTGTCCTACAAGGACATCGCCGAAGTGGTGGCAGTCCCGATCGGCACGGTCATGTCGCGACTTTCACGCGCGAGGCGTCTGCTGCAGCGCGCCTACGTCGCGCACACGACGCGGGAGAATTGAGCTTGGAGTGCACCGAGCTGCGCGGCCTGGTCGGCGCGGCGGTCGACGGCGAGCTCGATCCGGTCCGCCGCGAGGCGCTCGACCGGCATCTGCAGAGCTGCGCCGCCTGCCGGGCGGCGCATGCCGCGCAAAGCGCCCTCAGCGCCGTGGTGCGCGCGTCCGCCGATCGCTTCAGTGCCTCCGAGGCGCTGCGCGCACGGGTTCGCACGGCGCTCGCCGAAGCGGCGGCGCCCGCGCCGGCGATCTCGCGCCTGCCGCGCCGGTTCTGGACCTGGCTCGGCGCCGGCTCGGCGGCCGCCGGGGCAGCCATGCTGGCGGCCAGCCTCGCGCTGTTCCTGGCGCTGCCGGGCGCGCAGGATCGGCTCGGCCAGGAGCTCGTCGCCGCCCATATCCGCTCCCTCATGGCCGACCATCTGGCCGACGTCCAGTCGTCCGACCGGCATACCGTCAAGCCCTGGTTCAACGGCCGGCTCGACCTGTCGCCGCCGGTCGCGGACCTGGCGGCGGACGGCTACCCGCTGATCGGCGGCCGGCTCGACTACCTCGACCAGCGGCCGGTAGCCGCGCTCGTCTACCGGCACCGCCAGCATGTGATCAATCTGTTCGTCTGGCCCGAGCCCGGCGCCGGGACATCGTCGCCCCGCCGGACCGAGCGCCAGGGCTACAACATCCTGCACTGGACCCGGCCGGGGCTTACCTTATGGGCGGTCTCGGACCTCAATCCGACCGAGCTCGAGGATTTCCGGCGCCTGCTCGAGGCGAAGTCCGAGATCAACGGTTGAGGAGCGGCCACCCGCCTTGATCCGCCCGCCCGGCGGTCAAGCTGAGATCGCGAGAGGGAAACGCCATGAGCTTCACCAGGGACGGCTGGGAGCGGATCGGGCCGCTCTACGCCGCGATCCTCGAGCTGCCGTTCAACCGCGAGCTCGCGGCCGGCACGCTCGCGCGCGAGCGCTTCGTCTTCTACATGCTCCAGGACGCGCATTATCTGACCTGGTTCGCGCGCGCGCTCGCGGTCACGGCGGCGCGCGCCCCGGACGCCGAGGCGCTGATCCAGTTCGCCGGCAGCGCGCGGGCGGCGGTGGTCGTCGAGCGCGCCCTGCACGAGAGCTTCTTCAAAGATTTCGGGATCTCGCCGGCGGCGGCGGCGGCGACCGAGCCGTCGCCGACCTGCGCGCACTACACGCACTACCTCCTGGCGCTCGCCTACAACGCACCCTACGAGGTCGCGGTCGCGGCGTTGCTGCCCTGCTTTTGGATCTATGGCGAGGTCGGCAAGCATCTGCTCGAGGTCGCCCGCCCGGACAACCCCTATCAGGCCTGGATCGACACCTATGCCGACGAGGCCTTCGCCGACGGCGTCCGCAAGGTGATCCGGATCTGCGACCAGCTTGCCGAGACGGCCACGCCCGCGGTGCGGGCCGAGATGCTCGAGGCCTTCTTCCGCGCATCCAAGCTCGAATGGATGTTCTGGGACAGCGCCTATCGACGCGAGATCTGGCCAGTGTAGCTATCTTTGGCGCGACATTGCCTCCGCTCCCCGAACCTTGCTATAGCCAACCCGCGTTTCTTTGGAGGGTCACCAACCCGATGCAGGCCCTGCTCCTCCCAGCGCTCGACAGCGTCCTCAAGAAGCTCACCCGCCTGGTCGTCCTGAAGCCGCTGTTCTTCCTGCCGCAGGACCAGAAGATCCGGGTCGAGCGCCGGTTGCGCGGCCGCGAGCAGTACCAGAAGCTCGTCCGCGCCGACTGCGTGGTCGTGTCGTTCGGCAAGAGCGGGCGGACCTGGCTGCGCGTCATGCTGTCGCGCTTCTATCAGCTCCGCCACGGGCTGGCGCAGCGCCATCTGCTCGGCTTCGACAATCTGCACCTGCGCAATCCGGCCATCCCCAGGATCTTCTTCACCCACGACAACTACCTCAGGGATTATACCGGCCACGGCGACGGCAAGGCCGACTACTACGGCAAGAAGGTCGTCCTGCTGGTCCGCCATCCGGCGGATGTCGCGGTCTCGCAGTACCATCAGTGGCGGCACCGCATGCGACCGGGCAAGAAGGCGCTCAACGCCTATCCCGAGCATGGCGAAGCGGTCGGGATCGCCGAGTTCGTCACCGAGCGGCCCGCGGGCCTGCGCAAGGTGATCGACTTCATGAACGGCTGGGCGCGCGAGATGCCGCGCCTGCCGAAGCTGCTGGTGGTCCGCTACGAGGACCTGCGCGCCCGGCCGGAGCCGGCGCTCGCCGAGATCGTGGCGTTCATGGGCACGCCCGGGACCGTCGACGAGGTCCGCGACGCGGTTGCCTTTGCCTCGTTCGAGAACATGCAGCGGATGGAGGCGAAGCGCACCTTCTGGTTGAGCGGTGGCCGTATGCGGGCCAAGGACCGCGGCAATCCCCAATCCTTCAAGGTGCGGCGCGGCAAGGTCGGCGGCTGGCGCGACGACTTCACCGCCGCCGAGATCGCCCGGATCGAGGCGCTGGTCGAGGCCGAGCTCGACCCGGTGTTCGGTTACGGCCAAGCCACCCCGTCCGCGCGCGCCGCCAGCGGCTGAGGTCGGCCCGGGGGTTGATCGTCGCCGCCGGGCGACCGCCGGCGCTGTCGGCTTGCGAGCCGAGCGTGCGATCTGCTATGGAGCGCCCACAAGCGGCTACCCCAAGTGGCGGCTACCCCAAGTGGCGGCTACCCCAAGCGATGGATGTTGGCCCATGAACCGATGCGTCTTCGTCCATACCAACCACCGGCAGATGGTCGGCGCGCTGGTCTCGCAACACTCGATCCGGCGCAACAGCGCCCATAAGGATCAGTTCGAGGTGCGGATCATCCACACCAAGGATCACGCGTTCCTTGAGGCCCGCGAGGGCCAGTCCTACCTGCGCGGCGGCCACAAGCGGCAGTGGCTGATGGACGATCTGCAGTCGTTCACGCCGCTCCGCTTCATGCCGCCCGAGTTGATGGGCTATGAAGGCCGGGCGATCGTGATCGATCCCGATGTCTTCGCGGTCGGCGATATCTTCGAGCTGTTAAGTCGTGACATGCAGGGCAAGGCACTGATGTGCCGCGCCCGCAAGGGCCCGAAGAGTCTCTCGAGCGCGGTCATGCTCCTGGATTGTGCGAAGCTGGAGCATTGGCGGACGGCCGCGCAGTTCGACGAGATGTTCGATGGCAAGCGCGATTACATGGACTGGATCTCGCTGAAGCTCGAGCCCGCCGAGACGATCGGCCTGTTCGAGGCCGAGTGGAACGATTTCGACCACCTGACCGGGCAGACCAAGCTGTTGCACAACACCAAGCGCTGGAACCAGCCCTGGAAGACCGGGCTGCCGGTCGACTTCACGCCCTCGGACACGACCCGGAGCTTCGCGCCGCTCGGCTGGTTCCGGCGCGCGCGCGAGGCCCTGGTCGGCCGCTACGCGATGCTCGGCGCCTACCGGCCGCACTGGGACCCGAACCAGGAGCGCTTTTTCTTCGGCCTCTTGCGCGAATGCCTGGAGCAGGGCGTGATCCCGGAGGCCATGCTGCGCGAGGAGATGGCCCGCAACCACGTCCGCCACGACGCCTTCGAGGTCCTCGACCGCACCCCACCGCTCGCCGCCTGAGCGCCCTCGGTCAGCCCAGGAGCGCGCGCCGGCGCTCGAGGCTGGCTGCGGGCCAGAGGGCGTGTGGATCGTAGTAGACCTCGAACGCGGGAACGCCTTCGGGCAATGCGATCCAGGGCAGCTTCGAGCGGGTGTAGATGTGCACGTCCGGCGCCAGCGCCGCCGGATCGTCGAGCGTGCCGACCCGGACGAAGCGGAGCGCCCTGCGCCCGCCATAGTCGCTCCAGACCGCGGTCCGACAGGCCGGGCAGCGCCAGATCTCATGCGGCCGGCCGCTGTCGGTGGGCACCGCGACGGGCTCCGGGGCGCCCGCCAGCAGCGCGATCCGGTCGGTCTCGATCAGGGCGTTGAGCACGAAGGCGCTGCCCGTCTGGCGCTGACAGTCGCGGCAATGACAGCAATGCACGAACATCGGCGCGGACCCGAGCCGGTAACGCACCACCCCGCACGCGCACCCCCCTTCCAGCCCCTCGCCCATCAGTTTCCTCCAGCTGCGCCGCCAAGACCTTTCCGGTTCCCACTCTCGATCTTACCAGCTTTGTTCCAGATGTGAACCGATAGAGCGCGGTTTCGACCCAATGAACCATCGCTAGCGACTGCCTGCCGAACCCCTGGCCGACGACCCGGCCGGGTCGAGCGGTGAGATCACAGCTTGCGCGACGCGCAATTGTTCTTGCCGATGCGCCACCACTGGCGCAAAAATGCGCCACCATGCAGCACTTCTGGCGCATCAATGACTTTAGGCCCTCAAGACGAGCGAGCCGCATCAAGGATGGAGACTCAACCAACTCTCAATCGGCTGGAGTTGCTTGATCCTCGACGCTCTTTCCTGAGGCTTTCAGCCGCTATAATCCACATAGAAAACAGTGATATAAAGTGATCTGGAGGACGTTGATGGCAAAAAATCAATCCGCATCAATGGCGCAGATTCGACGCATCCGTGCGCCGCCGCCATGCTACCCGACTCTATTCTCCACAGTGCTCTTGTTGTTCGTAGAGCCGTGCCATTTCCGGCTCGAAGGCCGCGCAGAGAGCCACTGCCTGTTGATCAGGCAGCCATCGGGCAATCGAATGGAAGCGAAGTTCGGCCAAGGTCGCGCGTGTCAGATCCGGCCACGGGAGGGTCGCTGCCATACGCACCGTGCGCAGGGTCCCTTCCAGCTCGTTCCTGATCCGGGCAACGAATTCGGGCGGCGCTGGCTCGAACGCAGCGGGCGCGACTTCTGCACGTTCGCTCTGCTGGTCGGCGAACATCTCAGGCTGTGAGTTCGGCATCGGCCGACCCTAGCACCGTTGGTCGCGAAGCGACGAGCCCCTTGCGGTGGTTGCTGCCTTGCATGCTCGCGCGATGCGATACTCCTGGCGCCAATCCGATTTGCCGGAGTTGGTAGCCACCTTCGCGGCGCGGCCCGGCCACGAGACCGTCTGCACACTCATCGCGGACATCCTGCGCAACGGTGCCCACGGCCCCGCCGATCCGCAACATGTCAAAATCTTCGACCGATATCAGAAATCAACTTCGCGTTATCGGCCAATTTCGTGCTATCCCCATCTCGCCAATACATTTTATTGCCGACAAATGACGGTTCTCGTTGCGGTGGAATGCCTATTACAACGACCCCAAATCCGTAGTAAGCGTTGAAATCAATCGAAGAAAGAACCGCCCCCTTAAGTGGTTCCGAAAGAGCTGATTTCTCAATTGACTCCCGGATGATTGCGTGATATTTCTCAAGAGTAATGTTGAGAGCAGTCGACTAACGTTTCACACCAACGACAAATCGACTCCCTACTATTTTCGCCTCTACTCCATCGATTATCTTCACTCTATGAGCATCCTTTTCCTTGTCGGCGACTCTGAAAATGATTTTCCCAGCCCGGTCGGGTCCATTGTTCGCGATACCGCAAATCGTTTCGTGAATCCGACCTAGGAGGTCTTCGTCTATATCTCTTTTGCCGCCAAGCGAAACGATTCCTTGCTTGAGCTCGTAGTAGTTCAGCTCGATTTCTGATCGGCGTATCGATGCATCTATGTCGGCCGACGAATGATTCGAATAAATCTCAGCGGAGAGATCACCATCAATGAATCCTGAGGCTATGAGTCCCTTTATGGTGTCCACATTCTTTCGCCGTTCGTCAGGAGCCGTCGCCCGGCGAGTTGTATCGATACGTTTCGTAAGATTTGTTATTGCTTTCTTCACCGTTGCATAGTTATATATTGTCTTTTTATCCTTGACGATCAGTTCATGAAAGGCAGCAAAGATTACAGAAAATACAGCCGGAAATGCATTGGTGGTTCTCTGCTCAAATATAATGCTCCGCAATTTTTCTGGATTGCCCGCGTTGCAGACATCAACTATCCGATCGACGCAGAACTTAAACTCATCAACAAAGCGTAGGCTTCCATAAACGTTGAGCGCTCCAAGTAGAAGTTTTCGAGGATTGGGTGTCGCTGTGATAAAACTCGTCTAGCGTCTCCTTAGAACGCTCCACCATATTTCCGAGAATTACGGAGGCTGCAATGTCTGCAATACACTGTTCATCCATACTATCGCGCAAGTCAGTGGCGCGAAGGACTCTTGATTGACCCAAAAGACCTCCTCGGCGCGTACAGAGTATCCGTGTTTTGTCATTGGAAGATCGATGGAGATTTCGGGCATCTTCGAAAGGGGCATTATGTTTTCAGACTCATCACCGCGCAACGTACAAGCGAGTTTCCGCACTAATTCCGAAAACTCATTTTGAATACCCGCTTGACGCCTTTCTTGGTCACTGAGGCGGTGACCATATTGAATTGATCTTATCGAATACGTCGTCGATTTCGCGTTCTTCGGCTCTCCTCATGATCGATAGGGCAAGTGAGTAGTCCAATATCGTAGTGACCTCTTTTTGAGATATGACCGCATCTTGGGATATTGGCTGGAAGAGCCCTTCGTCCGAACGGGCCTTGAGCAGTCGGGAAGGCACTGACCGAGAAAAAGCGTCCATCTATAGTGGAAAATGATCCCTCTATGAAAGATAATATAGCGTTAAGCCTTTGCAAGCCGTCAATGATCTCATAGCGACCCGCGTCGTGCTCGCGTTCCGCAATCAGAATTGCTGGAATTGGATACTTCTTGAGGATCAATTCGACGAGCTTCTGCTTCTCTTCAAGTGTCCAAACTAGCTTTCGCTGATAGCGCCGGTTAACAAAAAGGCGCCCTTCAGCATACCATCCATAGACGGACTGGATTGAGATTGGTTGTGATGTGAGTTCAGCCATATGTCTGCGGTCTCACTTGTAGTGTGAGGATAGGGTGCCGGGGGAGGCGGGGTCGGGTCGTCCATTCAAGCGATTTGCCCCGAGTTCGGAGGTGCGGCGGTGGCGCAAGTCTCCTCTCAGGCCATCGCCGACCTCCACTCCACTCGGAGATCATCCGACGGGGGCCGATGAGCGTCAAGGGTTATGCCTCGCGGGCCTGCTGGGGCAGGCGAGAACGTCAGGCCGGGCTCGCGGGAGCTGGCGCCGGCGCGGAAAATCGCCCGACGCGTCACGTGGGCGCGTGGCGCGCGTATCCTGCTCCCCGTTTGGAAGGGGCTTGAGCTAAGCGAGAGGGGCGTGGCTGTCTGGACAGTGAGGACAGCCATGAAACGACGCAGGTGGAAGCCGGAGCAGAAGGCGCTGATCGTGCTCGACCAGGGCCACTCGTGCGGCCAAGCGCACAGCTTGGCGCGCACCGGGTTGCGTTCGACATACCGCGCGGCGGCGAGGAGGTGGGCTTCGTCGAGGACGCAGGAGGCGAACCGACCCTGCCAAAGAGCGGCATTCAGTCGCGTTGGTTCAGCCCGTGGGCAGCGGCGAAGGCTTTGGGGTCGATGATCTTCGCGGCCACGTCCGGCGGCTCGCCGAATATGGCGAGGAAGGCGTCGCGGCCGAGGATCTCGTCGAGGCGGCGAAAGTCGGTGGCGACCAGCTCGTTGAAGGCGTCGAGGTAGGTTTCGGGCGCGATCTTGCCGTCCTCGAACGCCAGCACAAGCTCGTGCTGCCTGGCCGCGGTCGCGGCGACGATCTGCTCGACCCGCGCCCGCACCCCAGGGTCGAGCCGATCCCCGAGCGCGCGATCCAGGAGGAGGTTCATCCTTTGAACGGCCTCGTCGATGAAGGGATCGCTTTGCATCACATACGCCGTTTCCGGTTCCCGAAGCCCGTGGGTGAACCATCCGACAGCTTCTTCGCTGAGCTCGGCAGCAACGCTCGGCCGCCGACCTCATCGAGGCATCGGTCTCGCTCCGGCCAAAAGGGACCACGGCCGCGATCGAGCCCAAAGTGACCAAAATGTCTGAACAATCGGTTGTAGCCCCTTGCCTGCTCAACCAGGATGGCGGCGGGCCAGAGGATTCGGTTGGCGATCTGGAAGCAGACCCCGGTGACGCCGTAATCGACTCCGGCCATCCCATCGGGGCAGGCCAGGCATTTGGCCAAGGCGAGGCGGCCCGATCCTCGACAGATGATCCGGCCACCTCGCTCCCTGCCTTTGCAGCCCCATCGGTCGCCGGCCGAGCTGGTCACATAGGTATGGTCGAAGGGCAGCTCGGGCCATGGCGACGGCATGGCCGATCAGCTCCTCCGCCATCGGGGGTCGTCGTTGCCGTCGGTGCCCTCACTCCGCGGCGATCTGGCCGAGCTGCTGCGGGGTGAGGTCGAGCTTGTGGCAGGTGCCGTCCTTCATGATCATCGCGAGGTTGGCCTGGTGCTGCAGGATACGTGACGTCCTGGACCGGGTTGCCGCGCACCAGGAGCAGGTCGGCGAGGTAGCCTTCCTTGACCTGGCCGAGCTCGTCGCCTTGCGCCATCAGCTCGCCGCCGACCTTGGTGGCCGACAGCAGCGCCTCTGTGGGCGAATAGCCGAACAGCTTGACGAAGTGCTCGAGGTCGCGGGCGTTGGTGCCCTGAGGCGTCCAGGCGAAGCCGTAGTCGCCGCCCGGGACCACGCGGATGCCGCGCTTCTTCATCTCGCGGTAGGTGGCCTTGGTCGCCTCCATCTTGCGATAGAAGCCCATGCTCTCGCAGACCTCAGGGGTCATGCCGTAGTCGGCGGCCTCGTAGAGGGTGTTGTGCAGCAGGCCGACCGCCGGCCCGACGAAGATTTTTTCGCGCACGCTCTCGAGCAGGTCGAGCGCCTCCTCGTCGGCGAAGTCGCAGTGGTAGATGACGTCGACGCCGTTGCGGACCGCCCGCTTGACCGAGCCCGCGGCGCGCGCGTGGCAGGCGATCTGCTTGCCGAAGTCGTGCGCGACCTCGACCGCGGTTGCGATCTCGTCGTCCATCATGACCGTCATCTCGGCCTTGCAGTGGGTCACGAACTCGTCGCCCGAGATGTTGATCTTGAGGTTGTCGACGCCTTCGCGAATGCAGGTCCGGCAGGTCCGCCGCATCTCGTCGACGCCATCCACGATCAAGGCGAAACTCTCGCGGTAGAGGTGCAGCTTGCGCTCGTCGCCGAGGCCTGCGGTCACCGTGATTTCCGGACTCGCGGCCCGGATCCGGGGCCCTGGGATGCGGCCGGAGTTGATCTCGTTGCGGATCACGACGTCGAGCCGGGGCTTGGCCGAGGCGGCGCAGTAGACGCTGGTGAAGCCGTGGTCGAACAGGAGCTTGGCATTGTGCATGGTGGCCAGCGTGTGCTCCTCGGGCGGCAGCTCGCCGAGTGCTGCCGGGCTCGAGATGCCGGTGAAGCTGATGTGGCAATGGCCCTCGGTCATGCCCGGCATCAGGGTCATGCCCTGGCCGTCGATCACCTGCAGGGCCTCCTCGCGCGCGATCTGCCGGGTGCCTTCGGCGACCTTCGCGATCCGATTGCCGCGCACCAGCACCTCGCCCGGGAACGGCGCCCGGCCGGTCGCATCGAAGATCAGGACATTGGTGAACAGCTGGCTGGTCATGAGCTCGCCCCCCGAAGCCTGGCCGCGGCGATTGTCGGTCGGCGGCCGATTGGTGTCCCTGGGCGCACTGCCGCCCCGATCGCTGGCATCGCGCCCCCGACGCTGGCGGCAGTCTACGCGCGCAACCGCCCGGAAAGGAAGCGCCGAACGGCGATTGCCGCCGCAGGATTCGAGCCCCTCGCGATCGGGTGCCAGCCGGCGGTTGAAACGCTGGCACGGCGCAGGAGGAACCAAAGTTAACCAAATGATCTGACGTTGTGAACCAGTGCACAGACGGCCGCCCGGCGCGGCCCTAAATTCCGGTCAGGGATTAAGAGGCATGGCGCCCGCGGCCGGGTGCGCCGAGATTTTCGCCCGGCGTGGGCCGAAGGAGATTGTCATGGGCCGGCGCCCTCTCTGTCTGTTGGCGGGCGCGCTCGCGCTCGCTCTCTCTGGCAGTGCCGCCGCCGAGATCCGGATCGGCTTTGCCAGCCCGCTGACCGGACCCTATGCCGCCTCCGGCGCCCGCAGCCGGGCCGCGGTCGAGCTGGCGGTCGCCGATCTGAACCGGAGCGGCGGCGTGCTCGGCCAGCCGGTGGCGCTCACGGTCGCCGACGACGCCTGCGGTCTGCAGCAGGCGATCCAGGCGGCCCACCAGCTGGTCGCCGCCGGCGTCCGGGCGGTGATCGGGCATCTCTGCTCGCACTCCTCGCTGCTCGCGGCCGGCATCTACGAGACCGCCGACGTCCTGATGATCACGCCCTCCTCGACCCATCCCCGCCTGACCGAGGAGGGCCGGCAGAACGTCTTCCGGCTCAAGGGGCGGGACGACCAGCAGGGCAAGCTCGCGGCCGACCTGCTCGCCGGGCGCTGGCCAAAGGGCGCGATCGCGGTCCTCCACGACGGCAGCGTCTACGGCGAGGACCTGGCGATCCAGACGCGCCGGCAGCTGCGCGCCGCGGGCGTGGTCGAAGCGATCTACGATGTCTACCTGCCGGGTGCCAGCGACTATTCGGCGCTGGCGGCGCGGCTGCAGGCGGCCAGCATCGAGGTGCTCTATCTCGGCGGCTACGGGCCGGACGCGGCGCGCATCCTGCGGGCGCTCAGGGCGCGCGGCGACGATCTCCAGCTGGTCGGCGGCGACGGCCTCGGCATGGACGAGTTCTGGACGATCGCCGGCACCGACGGCGCCGGCACGCTGTTCAGCACCCGGCCCAACCCGAAGGGCCTGGCGGCGGCCGACGACCTGCTGGCCCGGTTGCGCGCCCGGGCTCCGGGCAGGAGCAGCGGCGGCCTTGGCTGGTATGCGGCGGTCCAGGTCTGGGCCCAGGCGGTCGAGCGGGCGGGCACGCCCGAGCTGGCCGCGGTCGTCAAGATGCTGCGCCGCGGCCGCTTCGAGACCGTGCTCGGCCGGGTCGCCTTCGACCAGAAGGGCGACCTCGAGGGTGCCAGCTGGCAATGGCAGATCTGGATGGACGGCACCCACGTGCCCCTCGCGGGGCCGGCGCCCGACGCGCGCATCCCGGTCCAGCGCGACCGGGCCGGGGGGCCGGGATTGGCGCTGGCGGCGACCGGCCCGCGCCGGCCCTAGCGTCCACGGCGGCTGGCCGGGAAGGCACGGCGTTGGCACGGCCATCGTCACGACCGGCGGCGGTGCGACGGCTGCGCCGGTCGCGGCGGCAAGGCCGATCGAGCAGCGGCTCGACCATCCCGTGAGTTTCGCCGTTTCTGCCGCCAGCTTCGCCTTTGCCGCGGCCGTGCAGGGTGCATCCGACCGGCTCGCTGCCTCCGCCTCGCCCCATGCTTGCCGCAGTCGCCATCACGCCTGCCGGTACCAGGAGCTGATCTCAATGGCTCTTCTATTCCTGGACGGCCGGGATCTGTAAGACATGCTCGCGAACGCCGGCCTCGACTTCGACTGGGGCTGGTTACTGGCCCGGCGAGGGGCTGCGGGCGTAATCCTGGGCAGCTCCGGCGCTCGATGGTAAGATGGGGCATCGTGATGGCCGGAGCTGCCGGGACTTGTCCTAAGTCCTGTCGGCGCTAGGGTCTGACAGAAGCGCTTCGCAACCCAGGCGCATGGTCGGCGAGGTCCGGCTGCTCCGGGTCCGGTGCACGGGAGGCAGGTTATGGATCTGGCAGGCGGGCTCATCGTGCTGATCGTGTTCTTGTTCTGCTATGCGGCCAGCACGAAGGGGCGGCTCAAGGCGGCGCAGACGACGATCGCGGGACTTGAGACGACGCGCAATCGACTTGCCGACCTGGAGGCGGAGCGCGCGCAGTTGAGGGCTCAGGTCGCCAGATTCGGGTCGGAGCGTGACCAGCCGAACGATCAGGTCGCCGCGGTTTGGGCCAGGACCGATGCGCTCGAAGGCCAGGTCGAGGGAACGACTGCCTTCGCCGACTGGCTCGGCGCGGCGCCGCGCGCGGCCCACCAGATCGGCGACGCGCTCGCGGCCGCAGAGCGCGAGCGTGACACGCTCGGTATGGAGCGCGACCAGCTGAACGATCAGGTCGCCGCACTTCAGGCCAACACCGATGCGCTCGAAGGTCGGCTCGAGGAGACTGCCGACGCGCTCGCGGCGGCGGAGCATACGCGCGCCACGCTCGAGCAGCAGCTGGCCGGCGCCCGGGGCGAGATCGAGACCCTCGAGGGCCACGCCGCCGACCTCCAGCAGGCGCTGGAGACGAGCCGGGAGGCGGGCGCGCAGTCCCAGGCCGAGGTGGAAGCTCTGAGCGCGGAGCAGGACGCGCTCGCGGACCAGCTCGTCGCGATGCGCGCCGACAACGAGGCATTCCGGACCGAAGCGGCCGAGGCCAAGGATCGGCTCAAGGCGGCGCAGACGACCATCGCGGACCTGGAGACGGAGCGCAAGCGACTGCGCGGCTCGGTCGCCGAGTTGGAGACCGAGCGCGGGCAGCTGAGCGCTCGGATCGCCGGCTTGGGGACCGAGCGCGATCAGCTGAACGAACAGGTCGCTGCGCTGACCCACAACGATGCGCTCGACGGTCGGGTCGAGGGGCCCGCCGACGCGCTCGCGGCCGCGGAGCACGCGCGCGCCAAACTCGAGCAGCAGTTGGCCCGCGCCGAGAGCGAGATCGAGACCCTCGAGCGCCGCACCGGCGAGCTCCAGCAGGCGCTGGCGGCGAGCCGGGAAGCGAGCGCGCAGGGGCAGGCCAAGGTGGAGGCGCTCACCGCGCAACAGAACACGCTCGCCGACCGGCTTGCGGCCTTCCAGAGCAGCTATACCAAGCTTCAGACCGAAGCAGCTGGGACCAAGGATCAACTCAAGGCGGCGCAGACGACCATAGCGGGGCTGGAGACGGAGCGCGGCCGACTGCGCGCGTCGGTGGTCGAGCTGGAGTCCGAGCGCACGCAGTTGAGCGCCGAGATCGCCGGATTGGGGACCGAGCGTGCCCAGCTGAACGATCAGGTCGCTGCACTGCAGGTCAACACCGATGCGCTCGACGGTCGGATCGAGGAGACTGCCGGCGCGCTCGCGGCCGCGGAGCACGCGCGCGCGATGCTGGGGCAGCAGTTGACCCGTGCCCGGAGCGAGATTGAGAACCTCAAGGGCCGGGACGCCGAACTCCGGCAGGCGCTGGAGGCGAGCCAAGAAGCGAGCGAGCGCTCGCAGGCCCAAGTGGAGGCGCTGACCGCGGAGCAGGACGCGCTCGCGGACCAGCTCGCGGCCTTGCGGAGCAGCCATTCCGCGCTCCAGATGGAAGCGGCCGAGACCAGGAAGCGGCTCGAAACGACGCAGACCACCGTCGCGGGGCTGGAGACGGAGCGCGACCGCCTGCGCGGCTCGATTGCGGGGCTCGGCACCGAGCGTGCGCAGTTGAACGCTCAGATCGCCGGCTTAGGCACCGAGCGTGCCCAGCTGAACGATCAGGTTGCCGCGCTGCAGGCCAACAACGATGTGCTCGAAGGCCAGGTCGAGGAGGCCGCCGGCGCGCTCGCGGCCTTGCACGACAGCCATGCCGCACTCCAGGCCGAAGCGGCCGAGACCAAGGACCAGCTCGAGGCGGCCCAGACCACCATCGCGGACCTGGAGACCACGCGCGAGCGGCTGCGCGGCTCGGTGGCCACGCTGGAGACCGAGCGCGAGCAGCTGAACGTTCGGGTCGCCGCGCTGCAGGCCAACACCGATGCGCTCCAAGATCGGGTCGAGGAGACGGCCGGCGCGCTCGCGGCGGCTGAGCACGCGCGGGCCACGCTCGAGCAGCAGTTGGCCGAAGCCGGCAGCGAGATCGAGATCCTCGGGGGCCGCACCGGCGATCTCCAGCAGGCGCTGGACGCGAGCCGGGAGGTGAGCGCGCGGTCCCAGGACAAGGTAGAAGCGTTGACCGCGGAGAAGGACGCGCTCGGCGACCAGCTTGCGGCCTTGAAGAGCAGCCACGCCACGCTCCAGGCCGAAGCGGCCGAGACCAAGGATCAGCTCGAGACGGCGCAGACCACCATCGCAGGACTGGAGACCACGCGCGAGCGATTGCGTCGGTCGGCGGCCGGGCTGGAAACAGAGCGCGCGCAGCTGAGCCTTCAGATCGCTGCGCTGCACGCCGACAACCATGCGCTCGAAGGTCGAAATCGAGGAGGCCGCCGGCGCGTTCGCGGCCTTGCAGAGCAGCCATGTCGCGCTTCAGATCGAAGCGGCCGAGAGCAAAAATCAGCTCGAGGCGGCCCAGACCACCGTCGCGGACCTGGAGACCACGCGCGAGCGATTGCGCGGGTCGGTGGCTGAGCTGGAAACCGACCGTGCCCAGCTAGGCGACCAGGTCGCCGCGCTGCAGGCCGACAACCATGCTCTCGAAGCTCGGGTCGAGGAGACCGCCGGCGTGCTCGCGGGCGCGGAGCGTGCGCGTGACATGCTGGAGCAGCAGCTAGCCGGCGCCGAGAGCGAGATCGAGACCCTCGAGGGCCGCATCGCCGCCCTCCGGCAGTCGCTCGCGGCGAGCCAGGAGGCAGGCGCGCAGTCTGAGGCCACGGTGGAGGCCCTGACCGCGGAGCAGGACGTGCTCGCCGATCAGCTTGCGGCTTTGCAGAGCAGCCACGCCACGCTCCAGACCGAAGCGGCCGCGACCAGGGACCGGCTCGAGGCGGCCCAGACCACTGTCGCGGACCTGGAGACGACGCGCGAGCGACTGCGCGAATCGGTGGCCGGGCTGGAAACCGAGCGCGCACGGTTGAGCGCTCAGATCGCCGGACTGGAGACCGAGCGCGATCAGCTGAACGCTCAGGTCGCCGCGCTGCAGGCCAACACCGATGCGCTTGAAGGTCGGGTCGAGGAGACCGCCGGCGCGCTCGCGGGCGCGGAGCGTGCGCGTGACATGCTGGAGCAGCAGCTAGCCGGCGCCGAGAGCGAGATCGAGACCCTCGGCGGCCGCACCGCCGATCTCCAGCAGGCGCTCGCGGCCAGCCAGGAGGCGAGCGCGCGGTCCCAGGCCAGGGTGGACGCGCTGACCGTGGACCAGGACGTGCTCGCGGGCCAGCTCGCGGCCTTGGAGAGCAGCCATGCCGCGCTCCAGACCGAAGCGGTCGAGGCCAGGGACCGGCTCGAGGTGGCGGAGACCGCCGTCGCGGACCTGGAGACGACGCGCGAGCGACTGCGCCGCTCGGTGGCCGGGCTGGAGACCGAGCGCGATCGGCTGAACGCTCAGGTCGCCGCGCTGCAGGCCAACGCCGATGCGCTCGAAGACCGGGTCGAGGAAGCGGCCGGAGCGCTCGCGGGCGCGGAGCGGGCGCGTGACATGTTGGAGCAGCAGTTGGACGGCGCCGAGAGCGAGATCGAGACTCTCGAGGGCCGCAATGGCGAACTTCGGCAGGGGCTGGCGGCGAGCCAGGAGGCGCACGCTCACGCGCAGGCCAGGGTGGACGCACTGACCGCGGAGCAGGACGCGCTCGCGGGCCGGCTCGCGGCCTTGGAGAGCAGCCATGCTGCGCTCCAGACCGAAGCGGCCGCGACCAGGGACCGGCTCGAGTCGGCGGAGACCGCCGTCGCGGACCTGGAGACGACGCGCGAGCGGTTGCGCGGGGCGGTCGCCGCGCTGGAGACCGAGCGCGCGCAGTTGAGCGCCCAGATCGCCGAGCTGCAGGCCGACACCGATGCGCTCGAAGGTCGGGTCGAGGAGACGGCCGGCGCGCTCGCGGCGGCGGAGCATGCGCGCACCATGCTGGAGCAGCAGTTGGACCGCGCCGAGAGCGAGATCGAGACCCTCGGGAGCCGCAATGCCGACGTTCGGCAGGCGCTGGAGTTGAGCCAGGAGGCGAGCGCGCGGTGGCAGGCGAGGGTGGAGGCGCTGACCGCCGAGCAGGACGCGCTCGCGGGCCAGCTCGCGGCCTTGCGGAGCAGCCATGCCGGGCTTCAGACCGAAGCGGCCGAGACCAAGGACCAGCTCGAGGCGGCGCGGACCACCGTCGCGGACCTCGAGACCACGCGCGAGCGGCTGCGCGGGTCGGTGGCCGGGCTGGAGACCGAGCGCGCGCAGTTGAGCGCTCAGATCGCCGGCTTGGCGACCGAGCGTGCCCAGCTGAACGATCAGGTCGCCGCGCTGCAGGCCCAGAACGATGCGCTCGAAGGCCGGGTCGAGGACGCTGCGGGCGCGCTCGCCTCCGCGGAGCACGCGCGCGCCATGCTC
This sequence comes from uncultured Alphaproteobacteria bacterium, assembly GCA_963757395.1. GTDB lineage: Bacteria > Pseudomonadota > Alphaproteobacteria > Geminicoccales > Geminicoccaceae > DATAOG01. The sequence goes on along the minus strand of CAVWRK010000003.1, from coordinate 500,249 downwards.
GAGCAGCAGTTGGTCCGCGCCGGGAGCGAGATCGAGACCCTCGGGAGCCGCAATGCCGACCTCCAGCAGGCGCTGGAGGTGAGCCAGGAGGCGAGCGCGCGGTCCCAGGCCAGGGCGGAGGCGCTGACCGCCGAGCAGGACGCGCTCGCGGACCAGCTCGCGGCCTTGCGCGCCGACAACGAGGCCCTCGGGACGAAAGCGAAGGGCCTGCTCGAGGCGGCGCAGAGCACCATCGTGGACCTGGGGACGGAGCGCGACCGCCTGCGCCGGTCGGTTGCGGAGCTGGGCACGGAGCGCGCGCAGTTGAGCGTTCAGATCGCTGCGCTCCACGCCGACAACCATGCGCTCGAAGGTCGGGTCGAGGAAGCCGCCGGCGCGCTCGCGGGCGCGGAGCGCGCGCGTGGCATTCTGGAGCAGCAGTTGGAGGTTGCCGAGAGCGAGATCGAGACCCTCGAGGACCGCGACGCCGATCTTCGGCAGGCGCTGGCGGCGAGCCAGCAGGCGCGCGCCCGCGCGCAGGCCGGGGTGGAGGCGCTGACTGCGGAGCAGGATGCGCTCGCGGGCCAGCTCGCGGCCTTGCGTGCCGACAACGAGGTGCTCGAGACCGAAGTGGCTGAGAACAAGGATCAGCTCGAGGCGGCGCGGACCGCCGTCGCGGACCTGACGACCACACGCGAGAGGCTGCGCCGGTCGGTGGCCGGGCTGGAGACCGAGCGCGCGCGCTCGAGCGTTCAGATCGGCGGACTGGAGAGGGAGCGTGACCAGTTGAGCGATCGGGCGGTTGCGCTCCAGGCCGATAACGAGGCGCTCGAAGATCGGGTCGAGGAGACCGCCGGCGCGCTCACGGCCGCGGAGCGCGCGCGCTTTCTGCTCGAGCAACGGTTGGTCCGCGCCGGGAGCGAGATCGAGGCCCTGGGCGGCCGCAACGCCGACCTTCAGGAGGCGCTGGAGGCGAGCCAGGAGGTGAGCGCGCGGTTCCAGGCCAAGGTCAAGGCGCTGACCGCGGAGCAGGATGCGCTCGCCGACCGGCTCGCGGCCCTGCGCGCCGACAACGAGGCCTTCCAGACCGAGGCGGCCGAGACCAAGGACCAGCTCGAGGCGGCGCAGACCACGGTCGCCGAGTTGGCCGCCGGCCTGAGCCATGCCGGGCAACGGCTCCTGGAGGCGAGCAAGCAGGCGAGCACGCGGTTTCAGCCCAGGGTGGGCGCGCCCGCGGCAAGGCATGAGGTGCTCGCCGACGAGTGACCGCTGCGCGCCCGTCATGAGCGCGGCTCAGATGGATGGGGGTGAGCAGAACGTGCCCTCGGCCGCGCTGGCCAGCCGATCGGTCGACCGACGCGCCGGTTGCCCGATTACCGCCCAAACATCTCGCGGTAGTGAACGCTGTCGGCGTTGTCCGCCCAATGCAGGATCGTGTCGACGTCGTCGTCGTTCGGGCTCTGACCGTACATGGCGACGTACTTGTCCTTGACAATCGCGCGCAGGTCCCAATCGAACAAGTCGGGGTAGGCGAGCATCGCCATCCACATCCACACCAAAGGGGCCTCGAGCTCGGTCGGATCCAGGCGCGGGGTCTTGTAGACCCGATGGTTGCGCACCGCCGAGACGCTGGCGAGCACCGGGTCGGCGTACAGGTGCGCCGGCGTTGCTTCCAGGTCGTAGTAGTTGACGAAGATGATGTCCGGATCCCAGGCCAGGATCTGCTCGGCATCGACCGTCACGGTGGCCTGGTTCAAGCCGGCCTCGAACGCCAGGTTGCGCAGTCCCGGGGCCTGGAAGAAAAACTCGTCGCGGCCGAATACCGCCAACTCGTTGCTGCGATAGCGATCCAGGAAGATCATCCGGGCCCTTTTTTCGGTGGGGACGTCGGCCAGCTTCTTTTGGATCTCCGCGATCACCTGATCCTGCCAGGTCAAAAAGGCCGTGGTCCGGTCCTGCTTGCCCAGAATTTTACCGACGATCTCGATATGCCCGCGCTCGATCTCGTGCGTGCCACCGCCGAGCCCGACCACAGTGAGCCCGACCCGCTCCATCGGTTCGATGTACTCTTCAGTGCGAACCGCCCATTGGATGACCACGTCCGGGTTGACCTTCAGCATCTCCTCGACGTTGGGGATGAAGCCATCGCCGACGACCCGGGTGTCGATGTCGGCGATCTTCGGAAAGAATCGCGCGAGGACGCTATCCAGGAGAACCGCTTGCGCGGCCGGGTGCATGCCCGTGAGATGCTCGGTGCCGCCATCGACCCCGATGAACATGGGCGGCACCGGTTTTGGCAAGGCGACGACGCTGTCTGCCGGCTCCGCCAGCGTGATCTGCTTACCGCGCTGGTCCTCGAACGTGATCTCGTCGGCCACCGCCGCCGGCGAGAAAGAGCACAGGAATGGAGCGCAAAGGCCCAAAATCGTCCCCCACGAGCGCTGCCAGGATGTCATGGCCTCATCCTCCTCCAAAGAGGTGCGGCCGTCGCCCGCTCGAAACGCCTTTGGGGGACGACCTTCGTCGCAAACCTACGTGCGGCCGCCGCGGTGATCAAGCGACCGTCCGCGCATCATCGTGGATGCGTCAGATCCGGGCCTCTTCGACGGAGCCGCCGCCAGCTCTCACGATTCGAAGGCGCGCAGGGCATAGATCGCGGCCGCCGCATTGAACACCATCAGCACCACCAGCGGCGTTCTGATGTCGTGCAGATGGCCGACCGCGCCCAGCACCAGCGCGACCCCGATGCCGAGGGCGCGCATGGACGCGTTGGCGGTGGCGATCAGCGTCGGCCGGTCGGCCGCGGGCGCATGGTCCATCATGTAGGTGATCTGGCCTTGTACGGAGCCCTGCTCGGCGAGGGTCAGGAGCACGAACACGAACGCATGGAAGTACGTGATCTGCAGGTGCTCGATCGAATTGATGACCAGGGTCAGGACACCGGCGATCAGGGCGAAGAGGGCGCCTTCCGCCATGCGGGCGCGATTGGTCGAGTTGGCCCAGATCAAGCCGCTCGAGATCACGCCGATGCCGGTCGCGAGCACGAAGACGGTGGCGTTCTGGGCGGTCGGATCATACAACGTGGCGGCGTGAATGGCGTAGAATGGGATTGCCAGCTCGGCGCTCAGGAGCAAGGTCCGGGCGATCAGCAGCCGCTTGAACCACGGATAGGTGCGAATCAGGCCGAAGCCGCGGCTCAGCTCCCTCAGCGTGAACGACTTGCGGACCGACGGACTGGGCGGCTCGTCGAGCGCGCTGTAGGCGAGAACGACGCCGATCCAGCCGGCGACCGCGAGCCACAGCAGCAGCACCTGGTTGCCCTCGACCTCGGGCAGGAACAGCAGGACCACGAGCGAGACCACCAGGGTGAGAGCGCCACCCAGCGCCGCGCGATGCGCGACCAGTCGTCCCCGGCGCGCCTCGGGGATGGTCTTGGCCAGGAGGTCGTCGTAGCCGACGTTGAAGATGCCGTGGCTGGTGCCGAAGCAAAGGACGCAGACCAGCAGAGCCAGGCCGGCGAGCAGCGGCGGCAGGGTGACCGCGGCGACGATGATCGCCACCAGGCTCGCCACCAGAACCAGGCAGAAGCCGACGACCGGCTGCTTGCGCAGGGCGGCGCGGGCAATCAGCGGCGCGGCCCCGAGTTGCGCGGCGATCAGGCCGAATTGCAGAACCGGTACGATCAGCGCCACCAGAAAGTAGGCGACCCCCAGCTGCGTATCGATCCAGGGCACCACCAGGCGCATGTTGCCGAACTCGAGCCCGATGAACAGGAACCCGCCGCCCAGCAGATGGAGTGCATAGTTCCTTCGTTGGTCCACTCGCCTGATCCACCCGCGATGTTTCTCGTGTCGCCGTCGGGGTCATGGCTCCTTCGTCCCGATTCGGCTGCCGGCGCCTCATGATCGTGTCGAGGCAGAGCGTCTTTGAGTTAACATCGAGATCGGTGCAGCCGGGACATTCTTGCGCGTCCACCACGTCTGGACCGCCGGTCCGACCTCATCCGCGGCAAGGTCGCCCGTGGGACTTAGACGTTGGCATCAGTGCACCAGACCTCTACGCTGACCATCGCCGTCCTTGTGAAGTCGCAATTCGCACGACAAAGATGCCACCGCGGGAGGGAAGGCCGGCATGAGCCTGCACGACTACGACGGCGCTGCCGTCCACGCCGGTGAGCGGGGTCGAAGGCATACGACGCACCACTGCTGCTCCGACCATTCGGGCCTGATCGAATACGCGTTCAACTCTCTGGGCTATCGCAGTGCCGAGCTCGACCCGCAGGCAGATGTGGTCGTGTTCGTCGTTGGCTGCAGCCACGCCTTTGGCGTCGGCGTGGCCGAGGAGCTGACATGGCCGAGCGTGTTCTGCCGCGGCTTCGCCGAGCACTATGGCGTATCGGCCGCGTGTCTGAACCTGCAGAACTTCTCCCAGGGCGCCGCCTCCAACGACTACATCGCGCGGGTCATCCTGACGCAGTGCGCAGGGGTCGCGCCAGCGCTCGTCCTTGGCGCTTTCACCCACAACAACCGCTCCGAATACTTGGCGGACGGCGCCATTTGCAACATTGGCCCCTGGCGTGTCAAAGATTCCGGGGATCAGATCGGCATCCCGACGGCCGAGATCGCCGAAGCCTTCTATGATTACTACAGCGACGAGCTCGGATCCATCAACGCCATCAAGAACATCCTGCTGGCCCAGGAGTTTCTGAAATCCCGAAAGATTCCCTATTTGTTCAGCTGGCTCGGCGGCGGGGTGCTCGGGCGCGCCGAGCACGTCAGCCACCCGGTGATCGGGCGCTTGCTCGGGCTGGTCGATCGGGCGCACCTGTGTCCGGCCTCGATCGAGGACGTCGACGTGTTCGCGGATCTGGCCGCCGATCACGCCCATCCAGGCCCAGGAAGCCACGCCCAGTTTGCCGAGCGGATGCTCGCGACCTGCCGTGCGGTCTACCCGCTCGGGCACTTTCGCCCGGAAGCGATCGCCGACAGGGGGACGGGCCGCTGCCGTTCGAGCAACCCCCCTGTCGTCCTGCCGGCCAAGGCGGGGCAGGGCGTGATCGCGCCGCCGCGGTCGCCGGCCGGGCCTCGTGGTGACGATGCCGGTCAGGACGAGGCCGGGCGACAGCGGTTCCAGTCCCGCTGGCAGCGACTGCGCGAGAAGATGAGGCGGATTAAGAAGGAAGATCCCAACATCTACCCGTTGTACTGACCTCGCCAACGCCCGACCCTGGAGCCGTCGCTCACCCCCAAGTCTCAAACCGCGCGCACGCGGACGTAGCTGCCGGGGGCGTCCTCGAGCGGCTGGAGCTTGCCGTCGCCCGGCTGGCGGGCCGGCACCTGGTCGCCCGAGTGGGCGGCGTTCCAGGCGCGCCAGTGGGGCCACCAGGAGCCCGGGTGGTGACTCGCTCCGGTGAGCCAGTCCGCGGGATCGGCGGGCAGCTCGGGGTTGGTCCAGAAGCCGTATTTCTGGACGCCCGGCGGGTTGATCACACCCGCGATGTGGCCCGAGCCCGCGAGCACGAAGGTGGTCTTGCCGCGGAACAGCTGGGTCGCCCGGTAGGTCGAGAGCCAGGGTGCGATGTGGTCCTCGCGGGTCGACAGGATGTAGACCGGCAGGCGGATCTTCCGAACGTCGATCGGCACGCCGGCGAGCGTGATCCCGCCCGGCACCACCAGCTGGTTCTCCTGGTAGAACTTGCGCAGGTAGAAGCTGTGCATCGCATACGGCATGCGCGTGCTGTCGGAGTTCCAGTACAAGAGGTCGAACGGGAACGGCTCCTTGCCGAGCAGGTAGTTGTTGATCACGAACGACCAGATCAGGTCGTTGGCGCGCAGCATGTTGAAGGTGGTCGCCATGTGCCGGCCCTCGAGATAGCCGTGCTTGGCCATCATCGCGTCCATGGCGGCGAGCTGCTCCTCGTCGATGAAGACGCCGAGCTCGCCCGGATTCTCGAAATCGACCAGGCTCGCGAAGAAGGTCGCGGCCTTGACCCGCTTGTCGCGCTTGGCCGCCATCCAGGCGAGCATGGCCGCGAGCAGCGTGCCGCCCAGGCAGTAGCCGATGACCGTCGCGTCCTGCTCGCCGGTCGCCGCCGCCATCGCGTCGAGCGCCGCCAGCGGGCCCTCGATCATGTAGTCCTCGAAGGTCTTGTGGGTGTGCTCCGGGCCGGGATTGACCCAGGAGATCACGAACACCGTGAAGCCCTGATCGAGCGCGTAGCGGATCAAGCTGTTCTTGGGCTGCAGGTCGAGGATGTAGTACTTGTTGATCCAGGGCGGGATGATGAGCAGCGGCCGCCGATGGACCTGCTCGGTGGTCGGCGCGTACTGGATCAGCTGGATCAGATCGGTCTGGAAGACGACCTTGCCGGGCGTGAGCGCGAGGTTGCGGCCGAGCGCGAAGGCGTCGAGGTCGGTCATCTTGATCGCGAGCTTGCCTTCGCCGCGGGCGAGATCGTCGAGCAGATTGTTGAGGCCGCGCAAAAGGTTTTCGCCGCCGGTCTCGAGCGTCGCCCGCAGTACCTCGGGGTTGGTCGCGACGAAATTGGACGGCGCCATGGCATCGACGAACTGGCGGGTGTAGAAGTCGATCTTCTGCCGGCTCTTCTCGTCGAGGCCGTCCAGCTGGTTGACCGTGCTGACCAGCCAGCGCGCGGTCAAGAGGTAGGACTGCTTGATGAAATCGAACAGGGCGTGATCGTCCCAGGCCGGGTCGCGGAACCGGCGGTCGCCCTGCTCCGGCAGGGCGACCGGGGCTGCCGGCTGGCCCCACAACCGCCGGCTGGTGCTCTGCCAGAGCCGGAGGTAGTCCTGCCAGAGGGACAGCTGGGCCTGGACCAGGCGGGCCGGGTCGGCCATCAGGCGGGTCGTCAGCTCGAGCAGGGTCGGCCGCAGATTGAGCGGGTCGGCGCTGCCATCGCTGCCGTTGCCGGCGTAGCGGCGCTCGGCGAGCGCGTGCATGAGCTTCTGGCTCTTGTCCGCGATCTCGGCGAGCACCTGGCCGATCGGCTCGGGATCGTGCTCCGGCGTTTCCTGTTGCCTGGTCATCGGGCGTTCCCTTATGCTTTTTCGATCCCGGTGGCTTTTCCGGCCCTGGTTGCGGGGCCGAGCCCGGAGGATCGTTGGGACATCGTCATGTCGGGTCGCGTCCGCACGTCCAAGGCACATCTCCGACCAAGCTTCCGACCACGCCCCCGACACGGGCGCTGAGCCATGGGCGCCGAGCAGCCGTCCCGCAACCGGTTCGAAGGCGGCCAGCGCGTCGGCGCCGGACCTTGTAGACGATCCGGCAGGGCGGGCCAACCATCGGTCGCGGGTCGGTTCCGCCGCCCGGCGGCGCCACCTCTGGCGATCGTGCTGGTGGGCCTTGTCGCATCGACCGGTTGCCAAAGCGTTGACAAGCCGACCCCGGCCGATCAGATAGGTCCGGCGGCGACCGCGACCACCAGTGCCGACTACCCGAGCCTCCATTCCGTGCCGCCGCGGCCGCAGCTGAGCTACAGCTTGCAGCAGCAGCGCGCGATCGTCGACGGGTTGGTCAACGATCGGGCGAACGCCCGCTATACCGATCAGGTGGTCCGCTATCGCAGCGGCCGGAGCAGCCTGCCGCCGCCGCCGGCTCCGCCGCCCGTGGTCGCGGCGACCGAGCCGGCGGCGCCGGCCGGGCCCGCCGAGCCAGGCGCGGCGGCGCCATCGCAGCCGGACGTCACCGCCAAGGGCGCTGGCGACCCGGGCGACTTCGGCAACGATACGCTCGGCGACTTCGTCGACCAGCTGGCGCGCGACAACGGGGATCAGGCGCCGGCCGCCGCCGGCGCCGAGGGCGCCAAGTCGGATGGCTCCGGCTGGTTCGGCTGGTTGCGCAACCTGTTCGGGCGGGCCGATGACCCGCCTCGACAGCCCGCTGCCGGCAGTCCGGCCGCCGGGTCGCCGTCGCCTGCGGCCGCTGCCGCTATGCCGGTCGATGCCGGGGCGCCGGCCGAGGCCGAGGCCGCGCTCACGACCCTGGTGGCGGAAACCCGGCCGGCCTTCCAACCAACTCGGGCGCGTGAGCCGGCCGCAGACCTGCAGCTGGCCATGGCGCCCGGGGGCGCCGAGCGCCGGCCATCGGCCGCGGACCCGACCGGCCCGACGCTGGCCGCATCCGAGGGCGGCGTGGCGGCCCCGTCCAGTCCGGGCGGCGTCGGCATCGCGATCGGCGACGGCGAGGTCGCGATCGAGGGCGGCGCGCCCGCGGCTGCGAAGCCGGCCCCTGCCACGATCACGCCGGCCACGATCACGCCGGCCGCCGGCCCGGCCGCCGTCAGGACCGCCGCCGTCAAGCCGTCCGCCACCAGCACGGCAGTCGGGACCGTCGCTTTCGCGCCGGGATCGGCCGAGCTGCCGGCCGGGATCGGTCCCCAGCTGGAGCAGGTGCTGGCGACGGCGCGGACCGAGGGCGCTCTGATCCGGATCGTCGGCGAGGCCGACGGCGCGGCGCTGGCGCTCGATCGGGCGCGCGCGGTCGCGATCGCCCTGGTCCGCCTCGGCGCCCGGGCGGGCGATCTCGAGATGACCCTCGCCCGCCACGCGACCGGCGACCAGGCGCGTCTGCTTCTGGCCGGGCCGGTGCCGCGCTGAGCGCCCGCAGACACCCGCGGGTGCCTGCTTTCGGGGACCAAGCCGGGCTCCGACCCGGCGGCAGTTGAGGCAAGCGCGATGAGGCAGCCCCAGTTCCACCGTATCCGGCGTTTGCCGCCCTACGTGTTCAGCGAGGTCAACGCGATGAAGGCGGCCGCGCGGGCCGCCGGCCACGACATCATCGACCTCGGCATGGGCAACCCGGACAGCCCGACGCCCGAGGCGATCGTCGACAAGCTGGTCGAGGCAATCCGCGACCCGCGCACCCATCGCTACTCGACCTCGCGCGGCATTCCGGGGCTGCGCCGGGCGCACGCCGCCTACTACCGGCGTCGCTTCGGGGTCGAGCTCGACCCCGAGACCGAGATCGTGGTCACGCTCGGCTCCAAGGAAGGACTGGCCAATCTCGCTCAGGCGATCACCGCACCGGGCGACGTCGTCCTGGTGCCCAACCCGAGCTATCCGATCCACCCCTACGGCTTCATCATCGCGGGTGCCGCGATCCGGCATGTGCCGATCACCCCGATCGGCAATCTGATGACCGAGCTCGCGCGCGCGACCGAGCATTCGGTGCCGGCGCCGACCGCGATCGTGCTCAATTTCCCATCCAATCCGACCGCCCAGGTGGTCGGCCTCGACTTTTACAAGGAGGCCGTGGATTTCGCCCGCCGCCACGAGATCTTCATCCTCTCGGACCTCGCCTACGCCGAGATTTTTTTCGGGGATGCGCCACCGCCCTCGATCCTCGAGGTGCCGGGGGCGCGCGAGGTGGCGGTCGAGTTCACCTCGATGAGCAAGACCTACAGCATGCCCGGCTGGCGGATCGGCTTCGCCGCCGGCAACCAGGCGCTGATCGGCGCGCTCGCCCGGATCAAGTCCTACCTCGATTATGGTGCGTTCACGCCGATCCAGGTCGCGGCGACCGCGGCGCTCAACGGCCCGCAGGACTGCGTCGAGGCGACCAGGCTCCGCTACCGCGAGCGCCGCGACGTGCTGGTCGAGGGCTTTACGGCCGCGGGCTGGCCGGTGCCGTCGTCGCCGGCCACCATGTTCGTCTGGGCGCCGCTGCCCGAGGCCTACCGGTCGATCGGCTCGCTCGCGTTCAGCAAGCTCCTGCTCGAAAACGCGAAGGTCGCGGTCTCGCCCGGGATCGGCTTCGGCGAATATGGCGAGGGCTACGTCCGCCTCGCGCTGGTCGAGAACCGCCAGCGGATCCGCCAGGCGGCGCGCAACATCAAGGCCTTTCTCGCGCGCCGGCCGGCGGCTGCGGAGCCCGCCCTGCCGCCTGCCGAGCCGCGGGCGGTGGCCTGAGCTGATGAGCGAAGCGCTGCGCCTAGGGATCGCCGGGCTTGGCACGGTTGGCAGCGCGGTCTTGCGACTGCTCGAGCAGAACGGTGCCCTGGTGGCGTTGCGCGCCGGGCGCGAGCTGCGCGTGGTCGCGGTTTCGGCGCGCGACCGCCAGCGCGAGCGCGGCGTTTCGATCGAGCGCCATCGGTGGTACGACGACCCGCTGGCGCTGGCCGCCGACCCGGAGGTCGATCTGGTGGTCGAGCTGATCGGCGGCGCCGACGGCCCGGCGCTGGCGCTCTGCCGGGCGGCGCTCGAGGCCGGCAAGCCGGTGGTCACGGCCAACAAGGCGCTGCTCGCCCAGCACGGCGCCGAGCTCGCCCGCCTGGCCGACGCCGAGCGGGTGACGATCGGCTTCGAGGCCGCGGTCGCGGGTGGTATCCCGATCGTCAAGACGTTGCGCGAGGGCCTCGCCGGCAACCGGATCCGGCGCATCTACGGCATCCTGAACGGCACCTGCAACTATATCCTGACGACGATGCGCGAGAGCGGGCGCGACTTCGATGACGTGCTCGAGGAGGCCCAGGCGCTGGGCTACGCCGAGGCCGACCCGAGCTTCGACATCGACGGCATCGACGCCGCCCACAAGCTCGCCCTGCTGTCGGCGCTGGCGTTCGGCTGCGCGCCCGCGACGCCTGCGGTCTACACCGAGGGCATCCGCCACGTCTCGCCGCTCGACATCACGTTCGCGAGCGAGATGGGTTATCGGATCAAGCTGCTCGGCGTCGCGCGCCTGACCGACCACGGCCTCGAGCAGCGGGTGCACCCGAGCATGGTCCGGATCGGCACCCCGATCAGCCAGGTCGAGGGCGTGTTCAACGCCGTGGTCGCCGAGGGCGACCAGGTCGGCTCGACGCTCTATTCCGGCCGCGGCGCCGGCGGCGCTCCGACCGCCTCGGCGGTGGTCGCCGACCTCGTCGACCTCGCCAAGGGCGCCTGCCCGCCGGTGTTCGGGGTGCCGAGCGCGCGGCTCGAGGCGTTGCCGACAGCCCCGATGGACCGGCATTACGGCGCCTACTATTTTCGCCTCATGGTGGTGGACAAGCCGGGCGTCATGGCCGACGTTGCCGCCTGCCTGCGCGACCACGAGGTCTCGATCGAGGCCTTGATCCAGCGGGCCCGCAACCCGGGCGAGCCGGTCCCGATCGTGCTGACCACCCACGAGACCGCGGAGGCGCAGATGACCGGGGCTTTGGCGGAGATCGGGGCGCTCGAGGCGGTGCTGGAGCCGCCCCGGATGATCCGGATCGAGTCCTTGTAGATCGGGGTAGATCGAGCGCGCCGGCGGCTGCTGGCCGGCCAGGGGAGAGCGGAACCATGGCGGACGAGATCAGGCTCCACGATCGCAACCTCGCGCTCGAGGCGGTGCGGGTGACCGAGCGCGCGGCGGTCGCGAGCACGGCGTGGATGGGCCGGGGCGACGAGCACGCGGCCGATCAGGCGGCGGTCGACGCGATGCGCCAGGCGCTCAACGTGCTCGACATCGAGGGCACGGTGGTGATCGGCGAGGGCGAGCGCGACGAGGCGCCGATGCTCTATATCGGCGAAAAGGTCGGCTCGGGCCGCGGGCCCAAGGTCGACATCGCGCTCGATCCGCTCGAGGGCACCACGATCACCGCGACCGGCGGCCCGAACGCGATTGCCTGCATCGCCATGGCCGGCGCCGGCGGCTTCCTGAACGCGCCCGACACCTACATGGACAAGATCGCGGTCGGCGGCGGTCTGCCCGACCAGCTGATCGACATCGCCGCGCCGGCCAAGGAGAACCTCGCCAATCTGGCCCGGGCCAAGAAGGTCGAGGTCGGCGATCTGGTGGTCCTGATCCTCGACCGGCCACGCCATCAGGAGCTGATCGCGAAGGTCCGTGAGGCCGGCGCGCGCATCCGGCTGATCCGCGACGGCGACGTCGCCGGCGTGATCGCGACCGCCCGGCCCGACAGCGGGATCGACATCTATCTCGGCATCGGCGGCGCGCCCGAGGGCGTGCTCGCGGCCGCAGCCCTGCGCTCGATCGGCGGTCAGATGCAGGGCCGGCTGAGTTTCCGCAATGACGAGGAGAAGGTCCGCGCCGGCCGCATGGGCATCACCGATCTCTCCCGGGTCTACGATCTCTACGATCTGGCGGCGGGCGACGTCATGTTTGCCGCGACCGGGGTCACCGACGGCACGATGCTCGCCGGAGTCCGGCGCTTTCCGGGCGGCGTGATCACCGAGTCGATCGTCATGCGCTCCAAGACCGGCACCGTGCGGATCGTCAGGACCGAGCACTATCTCCACCGCAAGGCCGAGGTGATCGAGGGCTTTGGCCGCTGAAGGCGGTCCGGAGGTGAGCCTGGCGCCCGCGGTCGAGCGCTCGATCAGCGGTCGCTGCTGGCGCTGGCGCGACCACGACGCGGCCCAGGCGCTCGCGATCTGCCAGCGGATCGATCTCCCCGAGGTGGTCGGCCGGATCCTCGCCGGCCGCGGCGTCGCGGTCGACGGCGTGCCGGCCTTCATGGCGCCGCGCCTGCGCGACGCTTTGCCCGACCCGTCGCATCTGCGCGACCTCGACCTCGCGGTCGAGCGGCTGGCCGATGCCGTGGTCGCCGGCGAGCCGGTCGGGCTGCTCGGCGACTACGACGTCGACGGCGCGACCTCGGTGGCCCTGCTCGCCCGCTATCTGCGCGCGGTCGAAGGTGAAGCGCGGATCGACGTGCCCGATCGCCTGGAGGAGGGCTACGGCCCCAACCCCAAGGCGCTCGAGCGTCTCGCGGCCCAGGGCTGCCGGTTGGTCGTGACCCTGGATTCGGGCACCACCGCGTTTGCCGCGCTTGCGGTCGCGGCCGAACGGGGGCAGGAGGTGATCGTGGTCGACCACCACGCCGCCGAGCCCCGCCTGCCGCCGGCGCTCGCCGTGGTCAACCCGAACCGCGCCGATCAGGTGAGCCCGGTCGGCGAGCTGGCCGCGGTCGGGGTCACCTTTCTGCTGGTGGTGGCGCTCAATCGGCGGCTGCGGGCGCGCGGTCATTTCAGCGGCCGGGCGGAGCCCGATCTCCGCCGCTGGCTCGACCTGGTGGCGCTCGGCACGGTCTGCGACGTGGTGCCGCTCTCCGGCCTCAACCGCGCCCTGGTGTGCCAGGGGCTCAAGGTCGCCGCCGGGCGCGGCAATCCGGGCCTCGCGGCGCTCGCTGCCGCGGCCGGCCTCAAGGAAGTGCCCGGTGCCGAGCATTTCGGCTTCGTGCTCGGGCCGCGGATCAATGCCGGCGGCCGCACCGGCAGCTCCAGGCTCGCGGCCGACCTCCTGCTCGCCGAGGCGCCCGAAGCGATCGCCCTGATCGTCGCCCGCATGGAGCATCTGAACCAGGAGCGCCGCGCGACCGAGGGGCGCGTGCTCGCGGCCGCCGAGCGCCAGCTCGCCCCGGCGCTGGCGGCCGCTGCACCCTTGCTCCTGGTCGCGGGCGAAGACTGGTCGCCGGGCGTGGTCGGCCTGGTGGCCTCGCGCCTGGTCGAGCGTCACCACCGCCCGGCGGTCGTGATCGGGCTCGCGGGCGGGGTCGGCAAGGGGTCCGGACGCTCGGTCGCGGGCTTCGATCTCGGGGCGGCGGTGATCGCCGCCCGCCAGGCCGGGCTCCTGCTCGAGGGCGGCGGCCATCCGATGGCAGCGGGGCTGACCGTGCGCGCCGACCGGCTCGAGGCGCTGGCGGCCTTCCTCGGCGAGCGGCTCGCGCAGGCCTTCGGGCCCGGGCTGCCGCCGCCGCCGGAACTGGCGCTCGACGGGGCCCTCCAGGTGACCGCGCTGTCGTCCGGGCTCGCCCTGCGCCTGGGCTCGCTCGGGCCCTATGGCCGCGGCAACCCGGAGCCGCGCTTCATGCTGCCGGAGGCCCGGAGCTTCCAGGTCCGGCGGATCGGCGAGAGCCATCTCGACTGCTGGCTGCAGGACGCCGCCGGCGGGCGGGTGCGCGCGGTCGCCTTCCGGGCCGCCGAACGGCCGCTCGGCCAAGCCCTGCTGGCGGCGGCCGGTGCGCCTCTGCATCTCGCCGGCACGCTCAAGCTCGAGACCTGGCAGGGCCGGCCGCGGGTCAGCTTCCGGATCGAGGACGCCGCCCGCTGCGACTAGGACAGGTAGGCGCGACGTCGCCTGTGCACGCCGGGCGGGCGCTTGCTTTTCCCGGCCGCTGCGGCTAAAGGCTGCCGCCAGGTCCCCATCGTCTAGAGGTTAGGACGCCGCCCTTTCAAGGCGGAAACCGGGGTTCAATTCCCCGTGGGGACGCCACGAAACCTGCGGATTTTAGCAGAGGGTTATCTCGGCACCAGGCTGCGGCCGACCCACGATGGATGAAACGCGTGTAGGGTTGACGGCGGCGTCGGCGGGGAGGTCGGTTTGGTCCTGGTGCCGCGAGCCCGTATATCAGTTGGACCCGGGGCCCGACGAACACCCCGTACTGTGGCCAGGCCCGCGAAGCACGCATCCTAGGCTAAGGCTAGAGCAGCAGGCGGGTGACGCGCGGCCCCGCGCATCAGCTGCTCCATGCGCCCACGCCGTTCCGACCGGTCTTCGCGGTCGTCGTCTGGATGACCCCTCGACGTCGTGCGTCTCGATGCAGATCGCCGGCAAAGCGGCCGCAGCCGCTCCGACGACGGGTCGACCTGTCCAATGGCGGCTGAACATGAGCCACGCGCCCACGCCGCCTGCCTGGCCTTTTCTCCTGATCTTGCCTCCCAAAAGCGATATCGGCGGCGGCGCGCTGCTCCATTCGAACCCCAGCGGTCTCTATGGCTGTGCGCCGGGATTGTGGGTGCGGCGGGTTCAGAATTGAAATGGCTGGCTGATCATCATCTGCACCTGTGCGCCTTCTTCGGAGAGTGCGCTATCCACGCGCACGACGAAGCCGCTCGCCCAGGCTCTGATGCCGAGTCCGGCGCTCCACTTCATGCTGGAATGCAGCGTGCCGGGGTCCCATTCGGGCGCCACCCGGCCGAGCTCGACGAAGGGTACGAACTGGAGCCACTCGACGTCGGCGTAGTCCTGGAACGCCGGCCAGGCGTCAAACGGGTTCCAGTCGGGGATCACCCGCAACTCCGCCGAGTAGTAGATCGCGGCCCGGTCGTTGAAGCGCTGGGACGGATAGCCACGCATCCGCCACAAGCCGCCGAGCGTCGCTCCCGCATAGGCCGGCGGACGGTTGGCCACCGTGCTGTCGCCGCGGTCCTTCCAGGTAGGCGTGTCGGCGGTCCAGGCGTTCAGGGCGGCACCGTCTGGCGGATGCGCGGCAGGTCGGGCAGCCGGAAATACTGGTCGACCTCCGCCTGCAACACCGTCCACGAGTTCGAGCTGTCGAACAGGCCGAAATCGCGCGACACGCCCAACGTCACGCTCTGTCCCTGCGCCGGGTTGGCCGGAAAATCGCGATTGTCCCAGGTCAGCCCGAGATCGACGCCATTGGTGCTGATCGTGGTCGACACATCGTTACCGTCGATCTCCTGCGATCGGTAGAATGGCCTCAGGTCCAGAAGGTCCGCCCGCTTTCGAGCGGGTTCAGCGACTCGGCGCCGGTGAAGCCCCCGACCGCGAGACCATCGACCACGTCGTAACTTGGCACGACCTTCTCACGGCCGTGGCCGATCGGCAGCAGGTAGTGGAACCTGACCCGGGCGAAGTTGTCGAAACCATGGCCGCTGACGAAGTTGTGCTCACTCGAGCTGTTGCGTCCGGCTTCCTGATTCGGGAAGTCCGGGTTGCCATTGATGTAGCTCTCGATCTCGCCAAAATAGCCGACCGAGGCGAAGGGATCGATGAACAGCCGGTCGAGCCAGGGTGTGCGCAGGTCCTGCCCGGCCAGCAGCAGCATGCCCGAGCCTCTGGTGCCGGCCATGACAGTCCCGAGCACGCGCGACTGCGGCTCCGGCCAACCCGCCCGGCCATAGACGTAGCCGGCAGCCAATCCGAACGACTCGTTGTAGAAGGGAACGGTATCGCCAGCGTCTGGTAGTGCTCGTCCTCCCCTGCTTCCGCCCTGGCGGTCCCAGCCGGCCCTGACGATGCGACGAGCAGCAGGCCCAGAACGGCACGCAGGCGCGTCACGATATCACCGCGTCGGTCCGGCCCTGGCACGCCCTCAACCCAACCGGCCAACAATGGCAGCGCGCGCAGCGACAGGTCCGCGACCCGCCACTGCCGCAGGACGACCTAGCGCGTCGCACGGCCGGACGATGTCGAGCGTGTCGTAGGCGCCGAAGAGCAGCGCCGAGCCCCTTCCCGCTCTGCTGGTCTGCGGTGCCGCGGCCGCTGTCGAACCTGACCATCCGCTTGGCCGCTCTGGTCATCGCGCCTGCGCCGGGACACACGCCTCATCCTGGGCCGTCCGGTCGCCACATCCCGTTGTCGCCCGGGAGACTGGGGCTCTCGGCCACCCCTGGGGTCGGGATGCGGCCAGAGGCGTAGGGCCGCCAGAACCGCGGCCGCGGCCATCAGCCCGAGGACGCCAAAGTCCACCTTCAGGCCAGCGCCGGCGCCCAGCCATCCGGCCAGGGGATAGGTGATCAACAGGCAGCCGTGGGCCAACGCAAACTGCGCGGCGTACAGGTACTGGCGATCCGCCCGCGCGGCCGAGCGGCGCAACAGTCCGCCTGCCGGCGTCTGCCCCAGGGAACAACCGAGGCCGAGCGCGAACCACAACGGCAGCAGCACGCCATAGGCCGGAAGCACGACGCCGCCGAGCAGCCCGCCCGCCACCAGACCGGCGCCGGTCAGCATCGCCGTGCGCTCGGGGATGGCCTCGAGCAGACGCGGCAGGACCAGGGCGGCGAGCACCGAGCCGGCGCCGAAGGCGGCCAGCGCCAGCGCGGTCGCCTCCTCGCTGAGGCCGAACCGGGCCTGCACCAGAACGACGGTGTTCACGGTCACCATCGCAATGGCGGCGGCGACCGCCAGATTGAGTGCAAGCAGGCCGCGCAGGCGGGGCGTGGCAAGAAAGATCCCCAGCCCGCGCGTCAGTCGGTCGCGGAGGCCGCTGCGGGCCGCGGCGGCCGGCTTGGGCAGAGTGACGGCCAGGATCAGGGCAGCCGACACGAGCAGGCCGAGCACGGCGGTAATGAAGACCCCACGGGAGCTGAACACGGTGAGCAGCGCTGCCGCCAGCAGCGGGCTGACGGCGTTTTCTAGATCATGGGCGAGGCTCGAGCGGGCCAGTGCCTTGGTGTAGTCCTTCTCCTCCGGCAAGAGATCGGGAATGGTCGTCTGGAAGACCGGGGTGAAGACCGCGGACGCGGCCTGGAACGTGAAGATCAGGACATAGATTTCCCAGACCTGCGTCACGAAGGGCAGGGTAAAGACGATCGCGGCACGGACCAAGTCGAGGCCGACCAGCAGGGCTCGGCGCGGCAGGCGCTGCACGAAAGCGGCGGCGATCGGGGCAATGCCGAGATAGGCGAGCATCTTGATCGCGAATGCCGTGCCGAGCACCGTCCCAGCATCGCCGCCGGCAAGCTTGTAGGCCAGCAGGGCGAGCGCCACCGTGGCGATGCCCGTGCTGAGTAGAGCCAGCACCTGGGCAAAGTACAGATGGTAATACGCGCGTTTGTCCGAGCGTTGCGGCTGGGCGCTCCCGGTCATCGCTGATCACGCCCTTTGGGGGCAGCGCTCAAGCCGTGTTGGACGACGCGCGCACGGACGATGGTGCGTCGACGCCGGCTTCCCGGCCGCGGAACCAGGTCACATAGACGGTTGGCAGGAAGACCAGCGTCAACATGGTGGCCACCAGCAAGCCACCCATGATGGCAAACGCCATCGGACCCCAGAACACTGTGGGTGCGATCGGGATCAGGCCGAGCACGGTCGAGATCGCGGTCAGCGACATGGGCCGCAGGCGTGAGCTGCTCGCAGTGACGACCGCGTCCCAGACCGCCATGCCCTCCGCCCGGTCGGCCTCGATCTGGGTGATCAGGATGACCGCGTTCTTCGCGATCATTCCGATGAGGGCGAGGATGCCGAGGATCGCGACGAAGCCGAGCGGTCGGCCGGAGACGAGCAGGGCTGCGACCACGCCGATCAGGCCCAGCGGCAGGATCGCGATGACCATGAACAGGCGCTGGAAGCTCTGCAGATGGAACATCAGCGCCGTGAGCATGATGATCAGCATCAAGGGGATGACGGCGAAGACGGAAGCCTGCGACTTCGCGCTCTCCTCGGCG
The DNA here is from genome assembly GCA_963757395.1 of uncultured Alphaproteobacteria bacterium. Taxonomy (GTDB): domain Bacteria; phylum Pseudomonadota; class Alphaproteobacteria; order Geminicoccales; family Geminicoccaceae; genus DATAOG01. The sequence continues at coordinate 482,136 of CAVWRK010000003.1, read as the reverse complement.
ATGCCGCCGACCGCGATCTGATAGCCCTTCGGCAGGCCGGCGTTCTGCTCGGCGATCGCTGGCGCGAGATCGCTGACGACCGCCTCCGGCAGGACGCCGGGAGCCATGTCGGCGCGGACCGTCAGCGTCGGCACCCGATCGCGGCGCCAGACCATGGGATACTCCTGCCCGTAGTCGAAGGTCGCGAACTGGTTGAGCGCGACCGTGCGCCCGTTGGGCAGCGGCACCTGCAGGGTACGGAGCGTCGGCAGCGAGATCCGTTGGTCCGCGGTCGCCCGAGCGATCACGTCGATCAGGTAGATGTCGTCGCGCAGCTGGGTCACGGTCGAGCCCGTGACGGCGGCGTTGAGCGCGCGCCGCGAGCGTCTGCGAGCTGAGGCCGAGCCGGCGCGCCTCATCCTGGTCGACGTGGATGCGGACCTGACGCGCCGGCTCGTTCCAGTCGAAGTTGATGTTTCGCGCGCTGGCGTCGCTCGCCACGACCTGCGCGAGCTTGAGCGCGATCTCCCGTACCTGGTCCATGTCCGGGCCGCTGACGCGATACTGCAGGGGCCAGCCGACCGGGGGGCCGAGTTCGAGCGGATAGCTGTTGCCGACCACGCCCGGGAACTCCTCAGCCAGCAGCTTGTCGAGCTTGGTCTGCAATCGCCCGCGCGCGGCCACGTCTTTGGCGACGATCACGGCCTGGGTGAAGAAGTCGTTCGCCCCCTGGACGTCGAGCGGCAGGTAGAAGCGGATCGCGCCACGGCCGACATAGGTGCTCCAGCGCTCGACGTCCGCATCCTGCCCAAGGACCGCATCGAGCCGTTCGGCCGCCCGCTCGCTGGCGAAGATCGACGCGTTGTGCGGCAGCGTCATATCGACGATCAGCTCCGGGCGATCCGAGGCCGGGAAGAACTGCTGCGGCACGAAGCGCAGTGCGAGCAGGGCGAGGACGAACAGGCCGATCGTGACTGCGATCGTCAGCCAGCGCGCGCGCATCGCACCGATCAGGAGCCCCCGATAGAGCCGCATCACGCGGCCGGGCTCCGCCGACCCCTGATCCTTGGGCGCTTTGAGGACCGCCATCCCGATCAGCGGCGCGAAGATGACCGCGACGAACCAGGACACGATCAGCGCGATGCCGACCACCGCGAAGATCGAAAAGGTGTACTCGCCAGCCGTGCTCGCAGCGAAGCCGATCGGCACGAAGCCTGCGATCGTGACCAGCGTGCCGGTCAGCATCGGCGCCGCCAGCGAGCGATAGGCGAAGGTCGCGGCTCCCTCCTTGCTGTCGCCGGCCGCGAGCCGCCGGATCATCGCGTCGACCGTGGTCATGGCGTCGTCGACCAGCAGGGTCAGCGCGATGATCAAGGCGCCGAGCGAGATGCGCTGCAGGTCGATGTGGAAGAATTCCATGATCGGGAAGACGATCGCGAGCGTCAGCGGGATCGACAGCGCCACGACCGTGCCCGGACGGACGCCGAGGCTTAAGAAGCTCGCGGCGATGATGATCAGGATCGCCTGCCACAGCGAGGTCGTGAACTCGTTGATCGCGTGATCGACGGTGACCGCCTGGTCGGCGACCAGGCTCGGCTCGATGCCGATCGGGAGGTCGGCCTGAATCTCGGCCATCGCCTGTTTGATGTTGCGGCCGAGGCCCAGGATGTCGCCACCGTCCCGCATCGCGATCGCGAGGCCGATCGCGGGCTTGCCGTTGACGCGGAACATCGGCTGCGGCGGATCGGCGTAACCGCGGTGGACCTCGGCGATGTCGCCGAGACGGATGGTGCGGCCGTTGGCAACGAAGTTGACGGCCAGCAGGTCCTGCTCGGAATCGAACGCCCCCGAGACCCTCAGCGAGACCTTCTCGTCGCCGGTCTGCAGGACGCCCGCGGGCCGGACCGCGTTCTGCGCCTGCAGCGCCGCGAGCAGAGCCGGATAGTCGAGGCCGAGCGCGGCAAGCCGCTGGGTCGAGAACTCGAGAAAGATCTGCTCGTCCTGGGCGCCGATGATCTCGATCTTCGAGACGTCGGGAACCAGCAGCAGGCGCGAGCGCGCGTCCTCGACGTAGTCGCGCAGCTCGCGCTGGGTGAAGCCGTCGGCCGTGAAGCCGTAGATGATGCCGAAGACGTCGCCGAAGTCGTCGTTGAAGCCGGGGCCGACGACTCCGCTCGGCAGCGTGGGCCGGATGTCACCGACCTTCTTGCGGACGTCGTACCACCGGTCCGGCACCTCGTTCGCCGCCGTGTCGCCCCGCAAATTGACGAAGATCGTCGTCAATCCCGGGCGGGTGTAGCTCCTCAGGAAGTCGAGGCCGGGGACCTCCTGGAGCTTGCGTTCGATGCGCTCCGTGACCTGGGAGACCGTGTCGTCGAGGGTGGCGCCGGGCCACGCCGCCTGCACGATCATCGTCCGGAAGGTGAACGCAGGGTCTTCGTTGCGGCCGAGGCGAACGAAGGCGAGCGAGCCGGCGACCACGGCAGCGATCATGAAGTAGACGATGAGCGGCCGCCGCTTGACCGCCCATTCCGAGAGATTGGGGCCGATCATGACGTCGCGCCAAGCAGGCGCACCTTCTGACCAGGACGCAGCGCCTGGACGCCCGCCGTCACGACGATGTCGCCGGCGGTGAGGCCCTGCGCGACGATCACCCGGGCGGGATCGTAGCTCAGGACCTCGATGCTGCGCAGCGCCACGGTCGTGGTCGCCGGATCGACTACCCAGACCGCCGGCTGCCGGTCGTTCCGGGTCAGGGCGGAGGCCGGGATCTCGATCCCCTGCGGCCCGTGGACCTGCATCCGCCCGCTCACGCTCGAGCCGAGACGCATTGCGGCCGGCGGCTCGGCGAGACCGACCTTGACCTCGAAGGTCCCGGTCGTCGGATCGGCGCGCGGGGCGACCTCGCGGACACGGCCGATCGCCGTGACCGTTGGATCGGACGTCAGGACGACCTCGATCTCGGGCTCGGCCGGGGCCATGTCCTTGATCCGTGCCGGCACGTCGAAGACGGCGTCGCGCCCATCCTTGCGGGCGACCTGGACGATCATCCGGCCAGCCTGCACGATCTCGCCGGGCTCGGCACCCACCGCGGTCACGGTGCCGGCCGAGTCCGCGAACAGCTCGGTATAGCTCACCTGGTTCTCGGCGATGTTGACCCGGGCCTGGGCGGCATCGGCCCGCGACTGCGCGGTCTCGAGATTCTGGCGCGCCTCGTCGTAGCGGACCTTCGTGGTCCAGCCGTCTCGAAGCAGCGTGCTCTGGCGCTCATAGTTGTTCTGCGCCTCGGTCAGCTGACCCATCGACGCCGCCACGTCGGCGCGGGCTGCGCGCAGCGCGTTGGCCTCGTTCTCGGGATCGAGATGGGCAATCAGCTGACCAGGCGCGACCGTGTCGCCGACATTCACCAGGCGCTTAGTCATGCGCCCGTCGATCCGGAAGGCCAAGTCGACCGTGGCCTCCGCCTGGACGGTGCCGGTCAGCGAAACGGTCTCGCCGCCCCGCCGCTCCTCGATTGTCACGACGCGGACGGGACGGATCTCCGGAGCGGCCGGTTCCTCCGCGCGGTCGCAGGCCGCGAGCAGGGCCAACATCGCTAACGCGGCCAAGCCGTGCACGGCAGCGGAAGGTATCCTCCGCGCGCCTCGATGGCGTTTGGACACCGTTGTGGCCTCCATCGACGGTTCGCAGCGTCGGTACACGAATCTCAGCGCGTGGTCACCCTGGTTGCCCAGAGCAAAGAGGGCCTGCGTCATCGATCGCCTGCTCCGATCAGAACGACCAGAAGACCGGCACGAGGAAGGTCGCCACGACCAGGAACCACAGCATCAGGGGCAGGCCAAGCTTCCAGTAGTCCCCGAAGCGGTACCCGCCCGGCCCCATCACCATCAGATTCACCGGGGTCGCGACGGGCGTGAGGAACGAGGCCGCCGCGGCCACGGCGACGCTGATCAAGACGGGTCGCGGTGACACCCCGAGCTCGGTGGCCGCGGCCATCGCGATCGGGATGATGATCAGAGCGGTCGCCGTGTTGCTGATCAGCTGGCCGAGGATGGCGGTCAGCACGAAGAGCCCGGCGAGCAGGGCGTACGGACCGGCATCGCCGACCAGGCTGACGAGCCCGTCCGCCATCATCTTCGCGGCACCGGTCTGGGACATCGCGGTCGAGAGCGGCATCATGGCACCGACCAGGATGACGGTCGTCCAATTGATCGAGCGGTAGGCCTGCTCGACCGTGAGCACCCCGAGCAGGACGATGGCGCCGGCGGCGAGCAGCCCTGCGATGACCGCTGGCACTGCGCCCGTGGCGAGCAGGACGACCATGACGACCAGCACGGCGATGACCTGTCTCGCCCCGGCCCCCATGGGAACGGCCTGGCGCCGGACGAGGTCGGGCGAGTCGACGACCAGCACGTCCGGATCCTCGAGGTGCTCGTCGAGCGCCTTCCAGGTCCCCTGGAGCAGCAAGGTGTCGCCAGCGGCAAGCTCGGTCTCGCCCGGACCCTGGTTCTCGCCCCGGCGTTGCACGGCCAGCACGACGAGATCGCCGCTCGGGGTGATCATCCCGGGGAACACCGGTTGCCCGACCATGCCGGACCGGGGCGGGATCACGACCTCGGCGAGACCGGAGACGCGGTTGAACAGCGCGTCTACGACGTCGCCGCCGGCATCCTCCGAACGGAAGGCGAGGAGCTTGTCGGCAGCCAGCATTCCGGCCGTTTCCGCGTCGCCGCGCACGATCAGCATGTCGCCCTCGGCGAGCGTGGGCCGCCGGAACCGGCCACGCTCGTTGCCGGCCTGGATGGCGATCAGATTGAGGCCCGGGTAGCTGCCCAGGTCAACCGCGGTCCGCGGCGCCCCCACGTACGGCGAGCGGGGCCGCACGCGAAGCTGAAACAGCCCGTCCTCCAGCTTGTACTGCTCGACCAGCGTCCGGGCGTGCTTGCTGAGGTCGGGCGGGATCGTCCGGCCGCTGCGCTGCGGCAGCAGGCGCTCCCCGAACAGCACCACGATCGCCATGGTGCCCAAGAGCAAAGGGACCCCGACCAGGGCGAACTCGAAATAACCGAATGCTGGCAACCCACCTTCGATCGCCGCTTCGGAGACGAGCACGTTCACGGGCGTGCCGGTGAGTGCCAGCAGCGACCCGGCGTGCGCCCCGAATACCAGCGGCATGAGCAGCTGCGATGGCGAGCGACCGAGCCGCACCGCCATCACCACGACCACCGGCAGGAGGGAGGCGACCGCCCCGTTGACGCTGATCAGGGCCGTGAGGAAGGCGACCAGCAGCATGGTGAGGATGAGAAGCCGCGCGCGGCTGTCGCCCGCCTGGGCGATCAGGAGCTGCCCCGCCCACGCCGTCACGCCCGTGGCGTCGAGGCCCGCGCTGACGACGAACAGGGACGCGATAAACATCACCGCCGGGTCGCCGAAGCCGGCGAGCGCTTGGCCCAGATCGAGGATGCCCGTGACGTAGAGCGCGAGCGCGGTCCCCATGGCCACGATCACGACCGGCAGCCGGTCCCAGACAAACAGCCCCACGATCGCGCCGATGATCGCGAAGATGATGCCGATGTCGCTCAAAGTATCCGTCCCATCATCACAGGGCCGCCGCGGATCGAGCGGTGATCAGCCTTGAGAACCGGCGGTGGCCGGGGGCGAGAAGTTCAGCGCAAGGTCGATGAGCAGGCGGGTCCCGAAGCCGGTCGCGCCCTTGGTGCGCCAGGCGTCGTCGGCGTCGGCCTTGGCCGTGCCGGCGATGTCGAGGTGCGCCCAGGGCACGTCGCCGACGAACTCGGCGAGGAACAATGCAGCCGTGATCGCGCCGGCGTATTCGCCGCCGATGTTCTTCATGTCCGCAACAACGGAGTCCAGCTGCTTGCGGTAGCGCTTGTCCAGCGGCAGTTGCCAGACCGGCTCGTCGGCGGCACGCGCCGCGGCGCGACACCTGGTCGACGCATGCCTGGTTGTTGCCGAACACGCCCGCCACCTGATCACCGAGCGCTCGCAGGCACGCGCCGGTGAGGGTCGCGATATCCAGGATCGCATCGGGCCGCTCCTCGACCGCGAGCACGAGCGCATCGGCGAGCGCCAGCCGGCCCTCGGCATCGGTGTTGAAGATCTCGACAGTCTTGCCGCCGCAGATGGTCAGCACGTCGCCCATCTTCATCGCCGATCCGGACGGCATGTTGTCGGTGCACATCAGGTAGCCGGTGACCGCCGCCCGGCACTGGAGCCCAGGCAGCGCGGACATGGCGGCCAGCACCGCGCCGGCGCCCGACATGTCCATCTTCATGGAGGCGTGCATGGCGTCGCTGGGCTTGAGGCTGATGCCGCCCGAATCATACATGACGCCCTTGCCGACCAGGATGAGGTGGCCGGTCCCCGCGGCGGCGTTTGCCGGCCGATAGGCGAGCTTGATCATCCGTGGTGGCTCGACACTGCCGGCGTTCACCGCCAGCAGGCCGCCACAACCGAGCTCCGCCAAGGCATCGGCATCGAAGATCTCGACCTCCAGTCCCCGCTCCCCGGCGATGGCCGCAGCAACCTCGGCCATCCGGGTCGCGGTCAGATGCGCCGGCGGCGCGTTGGCGAGGTCGCGCGCGAGCGCGGCGGCGGCGGCGCTGATCCGGCCGTGCTCGGCGCCCGTGGTCACGGCATCGATCCACTCCGACCGCGCGACCAGGGTGAGATCGGTGAGGTCGACGTCGGTTACCTCGTGCTTCAGGGGAGCGTAGTGATACCGGGCAAGCAGCATGCCCTCGACGACCACTTGCGCGGCGACCTCGGGCGCCACGCGCGTGAGGCCCGTCAAGTCCATCGTGAGCCGGCCGTGCCTGCCCGCCGAACGTGCGAATGCCGCGGCGGCGTTTCGCAGCCTCGAGGCGTCCAACTCGGCCGCATCACCGATGCCGATGGCAACCAAACTCGGCCCGTCCGGCCGCGGGGCCAGCAGGGCCTGGCCGACCTTGCCTTCGAAGCCCGAGGCGACGAGTGTCGCTCGTTCCAGGCCGAGTGCGCCGGGCACGGGACCGTCGGTCCCAACTGCAACGCCGACGGCACCGGTCTCCGCCGGGACGCCCATCGCGACCCGAATGGTGACGGTCGCCGACCGTTCGACCGACGGCGTCGGATTGAAGCCCGCACCGGCTGTGGTGACTTTGGTCATGGTCGATCCTCCCCGGTGGCTGCGCCCGCCTGGCACCGGCACCTTCTTCGTTGACGAGGCACGGACGCGCCGGGGCGGAGCGCGAGTCCCCGGCGGGCGTGGATCTCGACGTTCGGAACGAGAGCCGTGACGCGGCAGGGGCAGCGCACTCGCTCCTGGTGGCCGTCACCCCAGCCCCCAGGGCAGGCCGAACAGGTACCAGGCCGCCAGGAGGATCGGCCACAGGATGCACATCACCATGATGTACGGCAGCATCAGGGCGATCACCGTGCCGACGCCGGCGTCGCTCTGGTACCTCTGCGCGAACGTGACGATCATCGCGAAGTAGGCGTTGAGCGGGGTGATCGCGTTGATCGGCGAGTCGCCCACGCGGTAGGCGGCCAGCACCGCTTCCGGCTCGACGTTCAGCCTCATCAGAAGCGGCACGAAGACCGGCGCGAAGATCGCCCATTTCGGAATCGCGCCCGTGATCACGAGATCCAGGATGAAGACCACGATCACGAAGCCGAGCAGCAGCCAGATGGCACTGAGATTCGCGCCCTTCAGCACGTCGGCGAGCGAGATGGCGGCGAGCGTCGCCATGTTCGAGTAGTTGAAGTAGGCCAGGAACTGGCTGATCACCAGCAGCAGCAGGATCAGGCCACTCAGGCTGCCGATCGCCTTGGTCATCGCGTTCACGACATCGATGGTGCCCTTCATAGTCCGGGCGCCGAGCCCGTAGGCAATGCCGCAGGTCAGGAACAGCAGCGCGATCGTCACGATCAGGCTGGTCATGAAGGGCGAATTGCCGATGATCGCGCCGGTCTCCGGATCGCGCAGTGGGGCGCCCGGCGGCAGCGTCAGCAGCGCGATGAAGACGACGACCCCGATCAGCCCGTACAGCGCAAACCGCAGGCCGCGGTACTCGTCGACGGACAGCGCAGCGTCGCCCTCCAAAGTATAGCCACCGTGATATTCGCCCAGGCGCGGCTCAACGACTTTCTCGGTGATGAGCGCAATCACGATGGTCAGCATGACCACGGAAGCGATCGAGAACCACACATTGGCCGCAAGGTCGATCGAGATCGCGGGGTTGACCAGATGGATCGCGTCGTTCGTGATCTCGGTCAGGATCCCGTCCACCGGCACGATCAGGATGTTGACGAGGAAAGCCGCGGCGACCGCGGCGAAGGCCGCCGCCAGTCCGGCCAACGGATGTCGGCCCACGGTGATGAAGGCGGCGCCGGCGAGCGGGATCAGGACGAGGTAGCCGGCATCCGCGGCGATGCTCGACAGGATGCCCACGAACACCAGGACGTAGGTGAGCAGATGGCCCGGTGTGACGATCACCAGCTTGCGGATCAGCGCCTTCACGAGTCCCGCCGATTCGGCCACGCCGACGCCGACCATGGCGACGATGATCACGCCGACCGCATTGAAGTTCATGAAGTTCTGCACGACGCCCGTGAACATGAACCGGATGCCGTCCACCGTCAGCAGGCTCCGGGCGGCCGTCGTGGTCTGCTCCACCTCGTCCGTTTCTATATTGACGATCTGATAGGAAACACTGAGCCCGAGCATGTAGAAAATGTGGGACAACACGATCACGATCGCGATCAGGATGACGAAGATCATGACCGGATGCGGGACCCGGTTGCCGACGCGTTCGACGACATCCAGGACCCTCTGCATCGCTGTCGGGGGCGCTGCTGCCTTCATCTGAGCCATGGTGCATCCCCTCATCGTGGCGCGGACGGATCGGGCGCGCATCCTGCGCTTCCAGCGCGATTGCGCGCCCCGATCATCCGGAGTGCCGTTCCAACCCGGACCGCCCCGGCGGGGCGGTCCCTTCAGTTCGCGAGCGCGTCCAGAATCCGCGCCCAGGAGCGCACGCCGCGCCGGAAGCTTTCCAGCTCGTACTTCTCGTTCGGGCTATGGATGCGGTCGTCATCCAGCGCAAAGCCCGCGAGGACGACGTCCATCCCGAGCGCGTTCTTCAACTCGTGCGTCACCGGTATCGAGCCGCCGCCACCGATGAAGAAAGCCTCGCGGCCCCATTCGGCGGTGAGCGCGTCGCGCGTCTTGGCAAAGGCCGGCGCGTCGATCGGAAAGCGGATGGCGCGGCCGGCGCCGTGTTCCATGAACTCGACCTTGCAATCGGCCGGGATGCGCGCGCGCACGAAATCGCGGAAGGCCGCGCGGATCGCGTGCGGGTCCTGGTCGAACACGAGGCGGAATGAAACCTTCGCCGAGGCCTGGGACGGGATCACCGTCTTGAAGCCATCGCCCTGATAGCCGCCACCCATGCCGTTGACCTCGCAGGTCGGTCGCGACCAGGTCATCTCGAGCACTGAGCGGCCTTGTTCGCCCGCGGGTCGGGAGAGGCCGATGGCACCCAGGAAGGCACTCGCATCGAAGGGCAGCTCTTCCCACTGCGCGCGCAGGGTCGCGGGTAGCTCGGGCACACCATCATAGAAGCCGGGGAGCGTGATGCGACCGTCGGCGTCGCGCAGATCGGCGAGGATCCGGGCGAGAATGTGGTTCGGGTTCGCGGCGGCCGAGCCGTAGAAGCCGGAATGCAGGTCGCGGTCGGCGGCGGTGATCACGATCTCTTCCCCGCACAGGCCGCGCAGCATCGTCTGGATCGCCGGTGTCGCGGCATCCCACATATTGGTGTCGCAGATCAGGCCAATGTCCGCGCGCAACTCGTCGGGATGAGCCTTCAGAAAAGGCGGCAGGTTGACGCCGCCCAATTCTTCCTCGCCTTCCAGCAGAATCGAGACCGCGATCGGCAGCCCGCCAGTGACCGCCTTCCAGGCCCGGCAGGCCTCGACGAAGGTCATCACCTGCCCCTTGTCATCCGATGCGCCGCGGGCGCGGATGGCGCGCGAGCCGTCCGGGCGGGTTTCAATGAAGGGCTCGAACGGGTCGCGCTCCCAAAGCCCCAGCGGATCCACCGGCTGCACATCGTAGTGGCCGTAGAACAACGCCGACGGACCGGGCGCGCTGCGATCATGGCCGACCACAATCGGGTGGCCGGGGGTCGCGTGGGCGCGCAATTCGAACCCGATGCTCTCGAGATCCGCGACGTGCCAGTCGGCGCAGGCACGACAGTCGGCCGCGAAGGCCGGATCGGTCGAGATCGACTTGATCCTGAGCAGCTCGAACAGCCGTTCGAGGGCCGGGCCGAGGTCGGCGTCTATCCGGGACAGGACCGCGTCAAGCTGCGACATGGTGCCAACTCCTTTTTTCCTTAATTCGTCGACGCCGCTCTCGAGAGGGCGTCGGCTACGCTGCTCGATTCACTTCCCTATCGCCACCCGGTGCCGACAAGAACAAGTCCAATCCGAGCCGCTGGGAGAGGAGCTTGGCGACCAGCTGCCCCTTGACGCTGTTGCCGGCTGCGTCGAGCGGCGGGGCGAAGGTCCCGAGGCCGCCCTTGCCCGGCGACACGGTGACGATCCCGCCGCCGATCCCGCTCCTGCCTGGCAACCCGATGTCGAAGAGCCAGTCGCCGGAGGTTTCGTACAGCCCGGCGGTCGCCATCACGGCGAGCGTGTAGTGGCAGATGATCGGGGCCACCAGCCGCTCTCTGGTCAGCGGGTTCACGCCGCCGTCGGCGAGCGTGGCGCCCATCACCGCCAGATCCCTGGCGCTCACGTTCAGCGAGCACAGCAGAGGAAGATCCTCGCCCCGATCATTGACGCCACGACCAAGGCGGTCAAAGCCAGCAAGGCGGCCACTTTCTCGATCGACCATGGTCGCGTGCGCGCTGACCGCGATCGGGATCCGGAGGGCCGAATCCTCAGGCCTGGGCCGGCGCCGTATCGCCCAGTGCTTCACGAAGACGCTTTTCCCGGTCATCCGGGAGCGACGTCTTGAGCACGTGACCCTTGAAGCCCGCCATCCTCGGCAGGACCTTGTCGGCCGTGACCTTCTGCACCAGCAGGAACAAGGCGGACGAGTTGGGTTTGATCGTGCGACCGAGGTCCTTGATGAAATCGTCAGGAATGCCGTAGTCGCTGACCTTGCCGGCGAGCGCGCCGCTCGCCGCGCCGAATCCCGCGCCGATGGCCATGCCGGCCAGCGGGTTGAGGAACAGGAGCCCGATCAGACCGCCCCAAAGAGCGCCCGACGTTCCGCCGGTGATCGCGCCCGTTTTCACGAGCGGAAACGCCTGGTGGAGGTGGATCTCCCCCTCCGGGGAGCGGACGACGACGCATGCGTCCTTGAGCTCGATCAGGTATTCTTTCTGCAGCGCGGTCAGTTCCGTGAGCGCGCGATCCGCGGTCATCGGATCGTCGAACGCGACGCAGATCAGGTCAGCCATGACATCCCTCCTCGGTTCTTGGGCGCTTGCCGCCCTGCTTGGTTCTCGGGCGCTTGCCACCCGGCAACGCGGCTTTCATCGTTGCCCGCGCGCTACCTGCATCGATAGCACGGGACGGTGCTCTTCGCCATCTCCATCGGCAATTGATTCAGGGCCCGCGCCAGGAGAGCTCGAAAATTCCTGGCCGATGAGGAAGCTTTCGCGATCACAGGTCGGCGCGCGCTCAATCCCCTCGTTGACGAGTTGAATTCCGAGAAAATCCTTATTTGTCTAGTTCATCTTTGTAGATGGCACCATCTTTCATAATAAGCCGAAAATTTTTAGCAGGATCTGCGACCAGTTCAATATTGTCCAGAGGATTGCCGTCGACCACCAGCAAATCTGCGAGCGCGCCCTCTTCTACGACACCAAGCTTGCCGGGATAAGGATTGATAGACCCGCACAAGGCCATCAACTCGCCATTGTCCGCGGTCGCCATCTTGAGCGCTTCGGCAGGCGTGTACCAGCGGACCAGCTTGGCGAGATACGCTCCCTGGCGGCTCGCTGCGCCCGCATCGAACAGAACATCGGCACCAAAGGCCGTCTTGATCTTATACTTCCTCGCCAGCTTGTACGCGATTTCCGTTCCAGCAAACACCTTCAAGGCCTTGCTCTGCGACGCTGGCGTCATTCGCGCAAATACTTCCGCATCATAAGTTAACGGCTGCAAACTCCACCAGAGTCCCCGATCCGCCAGCAACTTCGCGGTGGGCTCGTCGATCAGATGACCGTGTTCGATGCACTTGACGCCGGCGTCGACCGCTTGGCGGATTGCCTGCGGCATATACGCGTGGACGGTCACGTAGGTGCCCCAATTGGCGGCCGCCTCAACCGCCGCCCGAATCTCTGGTTCGGTGTACTGGATCAATTCGAGAGGATTGTATTGTGAGCTGACCCCGCCACCCGCCATTAGCTTGATCTAAGTCGCGCCCTGTCTCAACTGCTCCCTCGCGCGCAGTCGAACCTCGTCGGGACTGTCAGCAATCGCTGCGATGCCCTCGACCTCGGAGTGGCTGAGCGGGCCGCCGAGCGTCCGCGGAAGCTCGAAGAGAAACCGAAAGTCTCCATGGCCTGAGGTTTGCGAGATGAAAGCACCCGACGGATAGATGCGCGGACCGCGGACAACGCCCTCGTCGATGGCGCGCTTCAGGCCGAACACGGGGCCGCCCATGTCGCGTATGGTGGTGAAACCCCTCATCAACGTCGCTTCGGCCTGGCGCGCGGCCAACAGATGAAGGTAGGAGAGTTCGGCGGTCATCAGGACCATCTGGGGTGTCGCCGCCATGAACGCATGCCAGTGCGCGTCGATGAGGCCGGGCATCAGCACGCGCCCGTTCCCTGCAACGAGACGGACCTCAGCCTTCATGTCGACGCTGATCGGGCCCACCGATATGCGCTCAATGGTGTTGCCGCTGACCAGCACATTGGAGGGAGCCGACAACGCCGCACTCTTGCCATTGAAGATGCGGACATTCTCAAATAAGGTGGGCGGGTTGCTGGCTGAAGGCACCGGAGGCGGTAGCCCCGGCACTTCTATCTCGTAGTCTTGCGCCTGCGCGGTCCGGCTCAAAGGGCTTGATCCCAACACCGCCGTGCCTGCGAGCGTCATTCCGGTCAGCAGAACATTGCGCCGGCTCGTGGCGCGATCCCTCGGCAAGCCGTTGCGACCCGTGGTCTTACTCATCGCATCCTCCCGAGGTCACCATCGGGGTGGTCCGACCATCCCGGCCCCGCTCGATCGCCGTCAGCGAGTTGAACGGCAGTCCGGTGGCATTCACCCCAAGCCGACGGCGCGCCTCATCGTGGACCAGGGCCTGACAGACCAGGGCAAACACGAACGGCTTGGAGACGCTCATGATCGTGAATTCGTGCTCCGCGTCCCCTACTGCGTGGACGTTGCCGCCGGTACCGACCACGCAGATGGAGGTGAACCTCCCCGCCAGGGGCACGGACGACGACGCAGGCGTCCTTGAGCTCGATCAGGTATTCCTTCTGCAGCGCGGTCAGTTCCGTGAGCGCGTGGTCCGCGGTCGTCGGATCGTCGAACGCGACGCGGATCAGGTCGGCCATGACATCCCTCTTTGGTTCTCGGGCGCTTGCCGCCCTCCTTTGGGTCTCACGCGCTCGCCACCCATGGCGGCGTTCAGCGTTGCCCGCGCGATGCCCGCGTCGATAGCACGGCACGGTGGTCTTCGCCCCCGCCATCCGCGGCTGACTCAGCGCCCATCGTTAGACCGGCCTGGCGAAGCCGATATCGTCGTCGATGACCGCGTTCGGCCCGATCGGAATCCGTCCCGGATTCGGTAGATTGAGCTTATGAAAGGTGATCTTGTCTCGCCACACCTTGCGCAGAAAGTCCTCGAAAACCTGGATCGTCAGCTGCTCACCCGGGCAGCGCCGATAGCCGAAGCCGAAGGGCGCGAAGCCGGCGTAGTCGCAGATCGGCAGCGGCTTGCCATCGACGACGCCGAACACCGTGCCGAAGCCGCTGTTGGTCAGCCCGGCTTTGCGACCGTCGCTGACCTCGAGAGTGGTGATGTCAAAGGGGCAGCGGGCAAAGCCGATCTGCCGGCATTTGGCCTCGTCGATCTGGTCGCTGGTCGGCACGCCGAGATAGCGCGCGGGATCGAAGTGCAGCGGATCGCGCCAGTGCCGCGGGTCGAAGCTGGTCGAGGTGTGTGGCGAATTGATGTAGCTGTGCCGCTCGTAGGGTAGCCCGAACCGCAGATGTGGCGACGCGCTATCGCCGTAGTTATCGCTGGCATTCGCTCGTCTGGCGTCCTCGAGCGCGGAGATGCTGCCGCCGTTCGGCGAGATCGTGCGGAACAGTTCCATCACAAACAGCTCGAGCGGCGTGTAGGGCCCGCCGTTTGCGTTGTCGTAGTCGCTGCCCATGGTCTTCTCGAAAGACGCGCGCACGTCGGCATCGCCGCCGTCTTGGCTCAGTCGCGACATGATGCCGAAGATCGTGTTGCCCCATTGGCTCAGGGCGACGAAATTGTGGAAGCACTCGAAGACCACGTCCTTCTTGCTGAAATGCTCGCCGTTGCCGGCATTTTTCAGCCAGTACCAGGCGATCGTCTTCTCCGGATCGGCGACGTCGCCATTGGCCACGTCGTCGAGCCGCTCGTCGATCCACGCTTTGAGGAAATTGAGCAGCGCCCGCACGGTCATATAGTTCTCATACACGATCGGCTGCATCGGGTCTCGGAACGCGAGCACGGTATTGAAGCTCTCACCGATGGTCCGAACCTGGGGCGGGATCGCGTCGCCCTTGACCCCTAGGTGTAGATCCCAGTAGATGTCGAAATAGTAATCGAGATAATGCCGCATGAACGGCTTGCCGGCGAATCGCGGCTCCAGTAGCTGGTCGAAGAAGGAGACGACCTTATCGCCGTACATTGGCCGGTAGAGGTCAGGGGTGACGGCCGACATATAGATCCGTTTGCGCAGGTTGTTGTCGCCCCGCTGCTCGAGACCCTGCAAGAACACAGTAACGCCGTCTTCGGGAGTGGGCGCCCAGCTTTCGTAGATCAGTCCCCAAAGATCGGCCGGCAGCGCGTTCTCCTTCGTGAAGGCCAGGTCGATCATCGGGAGCGCCGGCCGCTCGCCTTGATAGATGCTACTCAAGAAGAAGGGAACGACCGCGTTCTCGACATAGGCGCGGTCGAAATTGCTGGGTATTGAGGCACGAAAACGGGCCAGTGCGGCCGCGAGATCGCCGGACGACGCGTCCGCCGCCGACGCCGAAGCGGGCACAAGCGCCGCCGTGGACGCCGCCGCGCCCTTCAGAAACCTTCGCCGTTCCATGGAACCGCACTCCCTCAGGTATCTACGGCATCTTCGGGATGCCAGCGGCTGCTCCGAAGTTCAGACCCGTCGTTACTCTGCTCGTCAAGAGCGAACGGGTAGCCCCCCGATTCCGCGGCTCATCATGCCGGTGCCGGCTGCGCGTTGCGTTCGCGCTGCCATTGTTCGAACAGACGCCGTTCTTCGATCTCGCGCTTGACCTCGTCCTCCTGGAGAGCACGTTGCCGCTCGAAGTCCAGCTGCCGGCGCATCCCGGCGTCCTGGGAGGCCTCGGCCTCCTGCTGCCGACGCTGTTCAGCCTGCCGATCGAGCGCCATGTTGCCGGCGATACCGCCGGCGGCTGCGCCGACGAGCATGCCGGTCGTGCTGTTGCCGAACAGCGCGCGGCCGAGGCCCGCGCCGCCGGCAGCACCGGCCACGGTGCCAACGCCGGCTGAGCCCGTCCCGCCGTGCTCACAGCCGGCGAGCGTCAGAGCGGCGCTCGCGACCACCAACGCGACCCCAAGCCTGGCGCGGGTCATGGTCATCATGGGACGCCCTCCTCAAGCTTGACCTCGTCGACCATCTCTTCATAGGACAGCAGCCCGTCGTGGTTCTTGTCGCCGGCCTCGAACCCCTGCGTCTTGTTGGTCATGACTTCGATGAAGGTCAGGACGCCGTCGCTATTGCGGTCGACCCGGGCGAACGACGCCGGATCGTGCGGCCCGAGTTCCTGCGGCGTCAGGGTCCCGTCGCGATCCTTGTCGAGCGAGCTGAAGCCGACCGCAGCGTCCCGCGTGAGCTCGCCCTCGCTGACGTAGCCGTCGTAGTTGGTATCGGCGGCATCGAACGCCAGACGCGGGTCGATATCGGGCGGGATGGAAGGATCGACCTGGGCTACGGCCGGGCCGATCGCGCCGAGTGTGATCGCGACCGCGACCCACGCCCACGGCAACAGGGAGAGCGGGGCGGGTACTCTCCCCCCGGCCCCTGGTCAGGAAACCTGGACACCGCTGCGTTCCCCCCTCTCGACCGCCGAGCCACGGTCTTTGGACGTGTTGTCGACGCACACAACCCCATTATCAGCCACCCCCCTACTCGTCATGGTTGTGCGGGTCAATGGGTGCCCCATCTGTGGCCGTGCAGCATCTTGACGCAGTATCGCATGACCGACGCGGGTCAGGGCTGAGATTTGCTGCGGATCGGATGGGCAAGCCGGCCGATGCGCCGGAGCCGGCACGAGGGTCGGTTCTGAGCTTACTGGGGCGCTCGCGCCTGGGGCGTTGCCGCGTCGATGCCTTCCTCGATCCGTCCGATCATATAGGAGAAGAACGGGTTGGACGACATGCGCAGCAGCGTGTCCAGGCTGACGATCAGAGCGCCGCGCTCGCCGCGCGCCGCGATCGTGCCGAGCCTGATGCCGTAATCCTCGTTCGGATCGGGATCGAAGCCGTACAGACCGTCGCTGGGGGGAAACGGCAACGCCACATGGGACAGCGAGAAGACGCCAGGCGGATAAGACAGCCCCAACGGGCGCTCCTGCCCGCTATCCGCGCCCGCCTCGGTCACGCGTTCTACGACCTCGCTGCTGTCGGCGCTGGCATTGGCGATGATCGTGGTCCGGAAGCGGCGCGGCGGTGCCGGCAGCACCCGCGTCAGCACGGCGTCGGATGCGGACCGTAGCAACGGACCAAGCTTCGCGTCGCGGTTCAGGTCGAACAGCACGAGCTCGCTGCCGTTGGCCGGCAGATGCGCGTACAACAAAGAAATGATCGCGCGCGTGCTGACCGTGAAGTCGATGACCGACTGGAAGGTCAGGATCGGCGGCAGGTGGACCAGCTGGTCGCTGCGCTCCAGCCGCAGGATCTGCTCCTGCAGCGCCTGCGTCATGCGCCAGGTCTCGCGGGCGCCATTGACCGGGAATGAGTTGTACTTGAACGGGTTGAACTCGGGGAGAATGCTGAGCCAGGCGGCCTTGGCGAAGTGCGGCAGGAGTGCCGGCAGGCCGGCGAGGCCCGCGAAGCGGGCGAACGCCGTGATGCCGATATTCGGTGAGATCAGGACGATGCGGTCGGGAGGCGTCAGCTGCGGGTCCTCGATCGCGTCGAGCGCGTATTTCATGGCGAGCGCGCCGCCGTTGGAGAACCCTACCAGGTGCAGCGGCCGCGACGGCCCGATCCGCCGGCGGGCCTCCCGCACCGCCAGCCGTGTGGCGGCCAGCCAGTCTTCCCAGTGGACATCCGAGAGGCCGCTCGGAACCGTCCCATGGCCAGGTAGCCGGATCGCGATCGCGACATAGCCATGCGCGCGGTAGCGGCGTGCGATGTGACGGAGGCTGTACGGCGAATCCGTCAGGCCATGGAGGAACACCACCGCACCGACGGGCGTACCCTCCGGCTCCAGCACGTAGGATCGGTTCCAGTCCTGCGCGAAGTTCGCCGGGTGGACCGGGCTGCCCTCGAAATACCGGTTGACCGGCACGCGCTCCTTAGACGTGAGCTTCTCGTCGACCTCCCTGTGGACGGCATCGAAGGCCACCTTCTCGGCCGCAAGGTACTGGTTCCAATCGGCTTTATCGAGGTCTTCCGCGTTCAGTTCGGGAGGTGCGTAGATATGCCAGAGCTTGAGCGGTGGACCGCGCTGCGTGTCGTAGATGCGGACCGCCATCAGCGTCAGGGCGATGGCGACCAGTAGTACCGCCCCGCGCTTCAGGATCTTGACCACCTTCGAGCGCATTGACCCGCCTCTTTGCGATATCCTGGCGCATCGTTAGCGGCCCCGACTAAGGCCAGCAATAGGCGAGCTGCGCCGGGTGGGTCGAAGCGCGACGGCAAAGCCGCTCTTGCCTTGGCATCGGCGGTCGCGACACTCTGACGCAATCGGCCAGCATGACCAGGGACTGCGGGACCGCAGGATGCTTGGCCAGCGCCGCGATTGCACCCCGCGAACGGCGCCGCAATCGCGCGTCCCGGATCATGGTCGCGCTGCATACCCCCGTGCGCGAAGCATACGTCCGGTCGATGAATCGCAGCCGTCCGGTCGCGACGGCGGCAACCGGGGTGACCTGATCGGCTCCGCAGCCGCGACCATGCGGTCCTGGACAGGCTGTCCTGTGCTGAGGCACGCTGCGCCCGAAATCACCTCGAGGCTGGCATGAGACGAGATCCGGTTCTGGTGGATCTGGCGCTCCAGGGCGGAGGCGCGCATGGCGCGTTCACCTGGGGCGTGCTGGATCGGCTGCTGGAGGAGTCCTGGCTGCGGATCGACGGCATTTCCGGCACCTCGGCCGGCGCCATGAACGCGGCCGTGCTGGCCGATGGTCATGCCGCGGGTGGCGCCGATGCCGCCCGCGCCGCCTTGGAGAGCTTCTGGGGCAGCGTGTCCCGTGCCGCCCGCCACAGCCCCTTGCGGCGGACGCCGCTGGACGTGCTTCTGGGCCGCTGGACCCTCGACCATTCCCCGGTCTTCGTCGCCATGGATCTCGCGTCGCGGCTGTTCTCGCCTTACGACCTCAACCCGGGCGGGTCCAACCCGCTGCACGCGATCCTGGCCGAGAGCATCGACTTCGAGCGGCTGGCGCGCGCGCCGATCAAGGTGTTCGTGACCGCCACCAACGTGCACACCGGCCGGGGCCGCGTGTTCCGCAACCGCGAGATCACGCCCGATGTGATGCTCGCCTCGGCCTGCCTGCCCACGCTGTTCCAGGCGGTGGAGATCGACGGCGAGGCCTATTGGGATGGGGGCTATTCGGGCAACCCCACCATCACGCCGCTGGTGCGCGAATGCGCGTCCAAGGACACGATCCTGGTCCAGATCAACCCGGTCGAGCGCCAAGGCACGCCGCGGAGCGCGCGCGACATCCTCAATCGGCTGAATGAGGTCTCCTTCAATGCCGTCCTGCTCAAGGAGCTGCGCATGATTGCGCTGCTGCGCCAGGTCGCCAATCCCGGCGACTGCGAAGGCGCCTTGTGGGCGGGCATGCGCATCCACCGCGTCACCAGCGAGCAGATGGTGGAGCTCGGCTATTCTTCCAAGCTCAACGCCGAATGGGAGTTTCTCTGCATGCTGCGCGACGAGGGGCGCCGTTCGGCGGAAGCCTTCCTGGCCGCGCATGGGAAGGATCTCGGCCAGCGTTCATCCCTCGACCTCGACCTGCTGGTGCAAGGCGTGTGACGCCGCACGCCTCTTTGACGCGATCCACCGCCCGTCGTCCAAGTCGGACAGCCAGTCAAACAACGAGGCAACTCGCGCGCGGGCGTCTTGCGGTAAATGCGGGCGCTACCGCGCGGCAAGGTTGCGAAGCTGTCAGGGGGCTCATGGCGTCGGAATCGAGAGGGTCAGGCAGGGGTTGTCCGGATCCGCGCCCCGGTTGTTGACGAACGGCAGCAACGAACCCAGGAGATTGACTGGACTAAGGGCGACCCGCGCCAACGCGCGCGTGGCCGCGCCTGTGGTGCTGGCCGACACAGATGGCTTGGCAAGGCTACCTGTGATGGCGAAGGGGGTCGCGAACTCGACCAGGCGCCTCTGCTTGGCGCTGGGACGGATCTGAACATCGAGCGTTTCGCGCGCGAAATCGATGAAGCCCGTGCCCCCCGCGATCACGTTCGGCGTGTCCAACACCAGCGTGCGCAGCTCGGCAACGCCATTGTCGACTTCGGAACGCGCGACGAAGCAGTTGATCGTGGAATAGCCGCGGAGCGTAGACGGGGCGACGAGCCAGCGAGCAGGGTTCATCGTGGTCAGGCCGAACAACCGCGACTGGATGCGACCGCGTTGTAAGGCGAGGTTGAGATCGCCGGAAATCGAATTGGCAAGGTCTCGCGGCGACCTGCCACTCGCCTGAAGGTCAAGGGCGAGGTCGAGCTGACCGCTCAGCGGCACGTCAGTCTCCAGCTGGCGCCAGGCATTGCCCAGATCGACGTCATTAGCCTCAGCCCGCATTCGCCATTTCGGCGTCGGCGCGCGCGCGTCGACCTCGGCGTTGACCTCCGCATAACCGCCGACGATATCGAACCGCAACGGCGACAGTTGCAGTCTGCCCTCGGTGAGCATGACGTGCGCTTTGGCTTGATCGATGGCCAGCGCGACACCTTTGAGGCTGTCGAGCTGCACCTCCAGGTCGAGATCGAGTTTCTGAAGACTGTCGAGCGGGAATGGTTCGCGACCGAACAGGTGCGGCTCCGCAGGCGCGGCCGCGTGATGCGGCGGGGTCGCATCGCCTGCAGCCGCCGGTGTCAAGCCGAGGTCTGCCAAGCGTACTTGCGGGGAATGCAGGCGGCCCTTGAAGCTCGGTCGCGCACCACTGAAATCGCCGGTAAGGCCCCCATCGAACTGAGTCTCGCCCAGCCCCGCTCGGCCCTCGGCATCGAACCGCTCCGCGGCTCCGGCCAGCTTGCCTTCGAACCGGAACCGCTCGAGCCCGGGGCCGCCGACGTCGAACAGGTCGGCGATGCGCGGGGCCTCGAGGCTCGAGGTCAAATCGAACCGTTCGATGCGCACACCTCCCGGGGTGGCAACTCGGAAGCTCCCCGCGAGCCTGAGCCTGCTGTCGCCTGGCCCACGGATATCAGCCGAGAGGTCGTCGAACGCCAGCGCGGCGACGGTGCCGGCAACGCTCGCGGCCGCTTCGATCTGGCTCGGGATAGGCCAGCCCAGGGGCAGGAGCTTGCCGAGCTGACCCGCGGAATTGAGCTTGAGGGTGGCACGTCCGTCGAGCCCGCTGCCCTCCCAGACATTGCCCACGCTGCCTGAGAGCTGGAGGCGGTCACCGTCAGAGCTGATCATCTCGACGCTGACCCCGGCGAGCGAGAGCATGGCGAGATCACCGCCTAGTCGGGCGGCGGCCGTGATCTGCCCATCCACCGGAACGCTCAAATTCCACGCCTGGGCGGCAGCCAGCAAGGACCGGCTTCGAGCCTCGAGGCGCAGGTCCAGACCTGCGGCGTGGGCGACGTCGGCGACCGTGCCCGCGAGCCTGGCATCGATCGACGGCAGCTGGATCTCGAGTTCAAGGGGCCAGGGGACAGTCGCGGCCAACGCCGTTTCCAGGTTCCCGGACGTTCCTTCCATCCGCAAGGCTTTGCCGTCGATGTCACCATCGGCGTCGAGCCGCATGTCCCGAGAAGAGTGGTCGCCCTGATAGGTCAGGCTCACAATGTGCAATCGGGTGCGCCGGCCGTCCCGCCGGTCATGGTAGGTGACGGTCGCATCGCTCACCGACAAGCGGTCGAACAGCGGTATCGCAAACCTCGCCTCGCGGGGTGGTGCCCGCGGCTGTGAAGGTTCTGATTGCCAGCTGTGGCGGCCATCGGCGGCGGTCTCGAGAGCGATCGTCACCCCCTCAAGGTCAACCAGCCGGAACACGAGCGCCCGACGCAGCAACGGGCGAAGCGCTATCTTGATCTGGGCGCGCGCGATCTGAAGCTGCGCCGGCGTCTCTGCCCATGGGGGACTATCGATCCGAAGACCGGTCAGCTGCAGCAGGGGTTCGGCGCCGGGTTCGACCTCAAGCGTGCCATCGACATGGACGTCGCGCTTCAGAACGAGCTCGAGGGTCCGGACCGCCACCCATCGGTGCGCGTCAGGCCCGCCGAGCCACCAGAAGCCTGCCAGGCCGGCCACGACCAAGGCCAGCAGTATTAGGATACTCAGCAGCAGCCGCAAGCGGTCGTTCTCCCAATCCAGGCGGGCCGCTCCGTAGAACGGCCTCGGTGGCCGGCAGTTCACCTGGATGATAGCCGGCCCTGCGGACGGAATCGAGCTGCTGCCAAAACGCGAGAAGGCCGATTTGGGTCGGGAGGACAAACGAGATGGAATTGCGGGTCGCGCCCGAGCTGTCACCAAAGGTCCAGATCCGCGCCATGATCGGAGGCCGCCTTGCCGGTCGAAAGTGGCCAGGACCGGGGCCTGGATCGGTCGTGGCCGCTGTGACGTTGTCGAGGTCGAAGTCGATCTCGGTGTGCTGGGTGGTGCCGACCTCGGCGAACAGGTCGCGGGTCGATCGCCTCGGAAGGACCAAATCGACCATCACAGCAGAGAAGGGATCCGACCTTCGTGCTGGCGGTCACCGCCATTGGTCGTAGCCGCATAGGCGGTCGAACTCGCGCTCGGATAGGCCGGTTGCCTCGAGCGACCCGACCCCCGCCCCCGAGCAGACTGACCCGTCACCAAGCTGTGGGCGGCGTCCACCGTCAACCACAAGACGATCACGAGAGGCTTGCCCCGCTCGGGCGGAGCGGTAATGTGCTGCAATGCCGCAATGGCCCTGATACAGGAGCACGAACGATGCCTATCGGCGAGACTCGACAAAACTCAACCATTTTGGGGGTTCCCCCAAAACTTCCCCAATATCTGTAGCCGGATACCGGCGGCCCCTCTTTCAAGGCAGGAACCGGGGTTCAATTCTCCGTGGGGACGTCAGCCACGCTGCACCTCAAAAGGCGGTTCGTCGACGGCACCTGTGTGATGCTCGACCGCCTGAAGGGGCTCGCGCGCGCGCGCCTTGTGCGCAACATCCTGGCGCTCTATGGCGTGCGGGCGGTCGAGCAGCTGCTGCCGCTGATCGTGCTGCCGTATCTCGCCCGGACCCTCGAGCCGGCGGGCTGGGGTCTGTTCGCGGTCGCCCAGGCCTTCGCAATGTACGGCATCGTGGTCGTGGAATATGGCTTCAGCTTCTCGGGCACGCGGGCGGTCGCGAGCGCCCGCGATCAGTCGGCACAGCTCGCCGAGCTGGTCACCGGGGTGTTCGTCGCCCAGCTCGCGCTCTCGGGGGCCGTGATGCTCGCCGCGGTCATGGTGCGGGTCTTGGTGCCGGTGTTCGAGCACCAGCCGTCGCTGCTCTGGGCCGGGCTCGCGTTTGCGATCCTGCAGGGCTTCAACCCGATCTGGTATTTCACGGGCCAGGAGCGGATTCCCCTGATCGGCTCCATCACGGTCGGCACCAAGCTGGTGGCGACGCTCGCGATCTTCGCCCTGGTGCACGCCCCCGAGGACGGCTGGCTGGTGCTCGCCTGCTACGCCGGCGGTTCGCTGCTGGCGACCGCGGCCGGCTACACGCTGATGCTGCGCGAGGTACGGCCGGGCCCGCTCAGCCTTGATCTGGTCGGCCGCACCCTCCGTCTCGGCGCCAGCATGTTCCTGATGCGGGTCGCGCTGATGATGCACACCGCCGGCAACGTGTTCCTGCTCGGCCTGCTGGTGGTTCCCCACCAGGTCGCGTTCTTCGCCGCCAGCGAGAAGCTCTGTCGGCCGGTGGCCTGGCTGCTGCAGCCGGTCAACACCGCCCTCCTGCCGCGGCTCTCGCACCTGGTCGGCGCCAGCCCGGACCGGGCGCAGCAGCTGGCCGGCTTGACCTTTCTGCTGCAGGGTGTAACCGGGATCCTGCTTGGGTTGGCGATCGGGCTGACCGCGCCCTGGCTGGTCGATCTGATGTTCGGCCCCGACTACACCGCGGCGACCGCGGTCCTGCAGGTGATGGCCGCGATCATCCCGTTGATGGTGCTGAACGGCGCGCTGGTGACCCAATGGATGATCCCGCACGGCCTCGACCGCCTGCTCAACGCCGTGATCGTCACCAGCACCGGCCTCAATCTGGTGCTGGCGCTCACGCTGGTGCCCCGGTTCGGGGCGTTCGGTATGGCCTGGGTCACGGTGGTGGTCGAGAGCTTCATCCTGGCCGGCCTGCTGCTCAGCCTCCGCCACAAAGGGCTGAGACCGATCGTGCCGGCGGTCCTGCGGCGCGGCTTCGCCGCCTTGATCGCCGAACGGCGCTGACCCGATCCCGGTCCGGGTAGGCCGGTTGAACGATTGCATCTGGCCCGCTTTTCGAGCTACATCTCTAGCGAACGCGTCGCGTCCGAGGCGTCATACGATCGGCCATCGGAGGTGCGGGGTCGGGATCCTCCCCTCCACCGGAAGGCACGTAAGGAAACGTCGGAATCGACAGTATGACCCGGAACGGCCCGAAGCTCAGCCTCGGAATCCCCGTCCACAACGGCGCGGCCTATCTGGCGCAGCTGTTCGACTGCCTGCGCGCCCAGACCTTCACCGATTTCGAGGCGATCATCTCCGACAACGCCTCGAGCGACGCGACCGAGCAGATCTGCCGGCGGGTGACCGCCGCCGATCCGCGCTTCCGCTACGAGCGCAACGAGCACAACATCGGCGCCGCGCCCAACTTCAACCGCGTGTTCGAGCAGGCGATCGGGCGCTACTTCAAGTGGACGGCGCATGACGACCTGCTGGCGCCGACCTATCTCGAGCGCTGTGTGGCGCTGCTCGACGAGGACCCCAGCGTCTCGGTCTGCCACGCCGCGATCCAGGTGGTCAGCGCCGAGCTGCGGCCGCTCAGCTACGACCCCGAGTTCGGCCGCTACGTCGACATCGACGGCACGCCGGCGCTGCTGCGCGAGCCCGGGGGCCTGGCCGCCTCCCGCGATCCGGCAAGGCGGTTCGACGACGTGCTGCACGGCATGCGGCTCTGCTCCGAGATCTTCGGCGTCATGCGCACCGAGCTCGTCCGGCGGACCTCGCTCCACAAGAGCTACTATGGCTCCGACAAGGTGCTGCTGGCCGAGCTCGCGCTGCTCGGGCGAATCGAGAGCGTGCCCGAGCCGCTGTTCATCAAGCGTTTCCACAAAGACACCTCGTATTACCTGACGACCCGCGAGCGGGCCGCCTGGATCGACCCCGCCGCCTCGTTCCGCGTGCCGCAGATCCAAGTGCTCAAAGGCTACCTCAAGGCGCTGTCGCTGGTGCCGCTGACGCCCTCGCAACGCGCCCGCTGCCTCGGCAGCGTGGCCCGCAAGATCTTGAACACCCAGGCGCTGCGCCGGCTGCTGCTGCCGGCGCCGGACAACTACTTCGGCATCGAGCGGCGCTCGCCGAGGCCGGCCGCCATGTCCAACGAGGCCAGGCGCCTGCAGCGGCGGCTCGAGCAGCTGTCGCCTTCGCAGCTCGAGGCGTTGCTGACCCGGATCGAGGTCGACCGGGGCCGGCTGCCGCCCGCCGAGGCCGAGCCCGCCAAGCGGGTCGCGAAGCTGGTCCAATACCTGGACTTCGACAACCTCGCGCGCTTCCGGGCGTGGGGCGTGCTCGACCAGATCAAGTTCCACAAGCGCCCTCTGCCCCCCGGCCTGTTGCCGGTCGACGGCGGGCTGCGGGCACACGAGCTGGCGCGCGAGGACGAGCGCGTGGCCCGGGTCGCCGCCCGCGGCCGTGACCCGAGCGAGGGTCGGTCGACCCCCGAGCGCTTCTATACCTTCAGGCGCGACGCTGCCTGGCTCGGCATCTTTCGCGACTGGGACGTCCGTCGTAGCTTCCACGACCAGCTGACGGGCTGCGTCCGGCAGCTGTTCGGCGCCGAGCCGGGCGAGCGCATCGCCGGCCTGATCGGCCAGGGCGGGACCGGCAAGTCGGTGGCGCTCCGGCGCCTTGCGGTCGATGCCGCGGCCGCGGGCACCGAGGTCTGGTGGGTCGAGAGCCAGCGCCCGGCGCTCGAGCTCGGCCTGCCCGAGCTGGCCGCGCTCGAGGAGCGCCGCCGCCGGCTGGTGCTGATCGATGATGCTCGGCGGCTGGAAGCGAAGGACGTCCGGCAGCTGCGCGAGGTCTTGACCCGCACCCCGGCGATGGTGGCGGTGGTGGCCGGGCGCGACGTGCCGGCCGGGCTCAAGAGCGCCCTGGTGCCGGGCAGGAATCTGTTCGTGCCCGACCAGGCGACCGACCAGCTTGCGATCCTGGCCAAGGTCGCCGAGGTCCTGCCGGAGTGGGCCGAGCCGGCGCGGGCGCTCGCCGCCGAGCCCATGCGCCAGGCGCGCCTGGTGCGCCTGCTCGTGATCCTGGCGCATGGCCGGGCCCGCCTGCCGCGGACTCTCGATGAGCTGGAGCTGCGTTTCCGGGAGGTCCTGACGCACGAGATCTTCAGCGTCAAGGACGTCCATCCAGGGTTCGCGCAGGCCCTGCTGTTCGCCGCCATGGTGCGCTGCTCGGGCTACGACCTGTCACGCTCGAGCCTCATCGCGCTGGCCGACTACTATCAGCCGGGGACCAGCTTCCTGTCCCTGCTCGATCCGGACAACCAGGGCTGGTCCCTGGCGGAAGGGCTGATCTTCCATGACACGATCCACGACACGATCGTGTTTCATCACGACGAGCTCGCCGAGGGCGTGGTCGAGGCGGGTCTGCGAGGCTCGTTCGAGCCGTGGGTGGCGTTCGGCGACGGCTGGCTCAAGATGGCGCTGGCCAAGCTGGTCCAGGTCGGCAGCGCCCATTCGAGGTCGCTCGCGATCGATGGTCTGACGCGCATGTTCCCGGATCTGCTGAGCGGGGACGAGGTGCTGGCGGCGATCAAGACTCGCGGTGACGGTGGCCGTGCGCTGAGCGGGGCCGCGAGCTGAGCCGCTGATCGCTCGCGGCGTCCGGTCCGAGCCTGCCGGTCGCAAACCCTTGCATTCGAGGTCGAGAGAGTCGGAATCGACAGGATGAACCGGATCGCTCCGAAGCTCAGCCTCGGCGTTCCCGTCCACAATGGCGCGGCCTATCTGGCGCAGCTGTTCAACTGTCTGCGCGCCCAGACCTTCGCCGATTTCGAGGCGATCATCGCGGACAACGCCTCGACCGATGCGACCGAGCAGATCTGCCGGCGCGTGACCGCCTCCGACCCGCGTTTTCGCTATGTCCGCAATCCGCGCAACATCGGCGCGGCACCCAACTTCAACGGCGTGTTCGAGCAGGCGGCCGGGCGCTACTTCAAGTGGACGGCGCACGACGACCTGCTGGCGCCGACCTACCTCGAGCGCTGCGTGGCCCTGCTCGACGAGGATCCGGGCGTCTCGGTCTGTCATGCCGCGATTCAGGTGGTCAATGCCGACCGCCAGGCGCTCAGCTACGACCCCGGCCTCGGCCGTTATGTCGACGTCGACGGCACACCGGCGTTTCCGCGCGAGCCAGCGGGTCTCGCGACCTCCTCCGACCCCGCGCGGCGGTTCGACGACGTGCTCCACGGGATGCGGCTGTGTTCCGAGATCTTTGGGGTCATGCGCGCCGATCTGCTGCGCCGGACTTCGTTGCACGGCAGCTACTACGGCTCGGACAAGGTGCTGCTGGCCGAGCTCGCCATGCTCGGGCGGATCGAGAGCGTGCCCGAGCCCCTGTTCATCAAGCGTTTTCACAAGGATACGTCGTACCATCTGACGACCCGGGAGCGTGCCGCCTGGATCGATCCGGCGTCGTCGCACCAGATCCCGCAGATCCAGGTGCTCAAGGGCTACTTCAGGGCGCTCTCGCTGGTGCCGCTGACGTCCGCGCAACGGGCCAGCTGCCTTGGCAGCGTCGCACGCAAGGTGGTCAATCTCCAGACGCTGCGCCGACTGGTGCTGCCGTCACGCGACAACTATCTGGGCATCGAGCCCCGATCCGGCGCCAAGCGCAACTAGGCGCATCTGCGGGCCGCCGAGGCCGGCCGCCTCACTGCCGCCAGATGCTCAGGTCCCGCCCGAGCAGGTCTTCGAGCGCGCCGATGTCGGCGGCGTAGAAGCGCTCGGTCAGCTCGGGCCGCAGGTCCTGGGGCAGGGCCTGGCTGCGGCTCAGATTGGCGTTGCGCAGGCGATGCTGCAGGCGGGCGAGGTGATAGGCGGCGGGCGGCGGCAGGACGCTGCGCATCCAGCTCTTGAGCCGGTGGCTGCCGTAGAGCATGCGGTGGATCGTGGCGCTGCGGGCCGTGCCGGTCTCGTTGTAGCGCTGCTGCGCTGGCCGGAAGCTGTCGTCGACCCCGAGGAAGCAGAACAGGTCGGCGAAGAACCGGCCGCTGTCCCGCTCCAGCTCCTCGAGCAGGACGACCTTGATCTGGCGGTGATCGAACTGCTCGAAGAACGCGCTCAGATAGCGATGATAGAGCCCGTACTCGACGATCGCCGGGCCGTCGCGCTCGTGGTCGGGCCTCGGCGGATCGGCGGTCAGGGCCTCGACGAAGCTCTCGGCCAGGCCCGTGCCGGGCAGGTTGCCGCCCTGGCGGACCATGTAGAGCGACAGCGCCTGCTCGACCGGCTGGCGGAGGATCGCGACCAGCCTGACCTCGGGCAGGCGCGCCTTGATGCGCGGCGCGACCTCGGGGCAGAGCAGATAGGTGGGCGAGGATTTGCCGACCGCCCGATGCGCGTCGGTCGCGCCGGCGAACAGCGCCGCATATTCTTCCAAGGTGGTGGCCGAGCGGCGTTTGATCATCTCGAGGTCGCGCTCGGCGACCCCGCTCGGGCGGACCTCGGCGCCGTCGAACAGGAAGAAGTTGGTCTCCTTGTTCGGGCTGACGTAGATCTCCGGGTGCTGGCCCAGCGAGTAGTGCAGCATGGTCGTGCCGCTGCGCGGGGCGCCGATCACCAGGAAGTTCGGTAGTCGCATGCGTGGGCGGCCTCCGGACAGGTCGTCCTCTTCGGGCACGCTAGGCCGCGTCTGCGATCGGGATCAAGGTCTCAGGCCGGACCCCCATGCTATCGAGCTGGGCGTTGATCTCGGGAAGGTAGATCGGGCTCATCACGAGGACCACGTCCGGACGATAGCTCTTGAGAAACTCGGGGCCCACGATCTCATGGCCGGTGCCGGCGATGTAGGTGCCGCTCCGGCGCGGGTTGACGTCGACCGCATAGGACAACAGCTCGTCGGTCGCGCCGAGGGTGGTGAGGAACGCCACCGCCTTCGAGCCGCCGCCCCAGAGCACGGTGCGCTTGCCGGCGGCCTTGGCCTCGCGCAGGAGGCCCTGCCAGCGCGCGCGGTCCTTGGCGACCCGCTCGGAGAAGGCTTGCACCTTGGGCAGCAGCGCGTCGGGCGCCGCCTCGTTGGCGAGCACCGGGCCCTTGCCATGGCCCGGCCGGGCCGCGATCAGCACGTACTGGTCCTCGTAGTCGGTCCAGACCTCGATCGGGTCCAGTCCGGCCAACCTGAAGGTGCGGGCGAGCGAGCCCGGGCTGAAGTACGAGCAGTGCTCGTAATAGACGTCCCAGAAGGCCGCGAGCTTGAGGATCCGCGTGATCTCCGGGATCATGAAGAAGACCACGGTCTCGGGATGGTCGCCGACCGTGGCGCGCAGGCCGCGGATGAACTCGCCGGTGTTGTGCACGTGCTCGAGCGTCATCTTGCAGGCGACGAAGTCCGGCCGCAGGTGGCTGTACCGCGGCCCGTAGTAGTCCTTGATGAACTTGATCCGCTCGCTGCCCGAGTTGTCGCGGATCACCTGGTCGAAGCCATAGCCGTGGTTGTCGCCATACTCGGCCAGCATGGTGATGAACTCGCCCTGGCCGCAGCCGAGCTCGACGATCTCCTTGCCGTGCAGATCGAAGCGCTCGATCAGGTCGCGGGCGAGATGATCGTGGAAGCGGTTGAAGGTCGGCGACACCGCCTGGGTCGACTCGTAGTCCTCCTGATACTGCATCAGCGCGACATCGAAGGCGGCGTTCCAGACGAAGCCGCAGCTCCGGCAGAACGCGAGGCCGATGTCGCCCTTGCGGCAGCCCAGAGCCTCGGCCCGGCTGCGCACCAGCTTGACCTGATGGACCGGGACGCCGTCGAGCTTGTAGAACGTCATGCCGGCGCCGCCGCAGGACGGGCAGATCGGTTCACTCGCGCCGGGATCGCTCATCGCGTGGTACTCCGAAGGGGGGCAAGGATGCGGGCATCGCCCGAGTGGCCTCAAGCGATGCGGGGCTCGGGAATCGGGATGATGAAGTGGCCGCCACCCGCCCGGTACTCGGCCTGCTGGGCGAGGATCTCGTCGGCGAAGTTCCAGGGCAGCAGCAGCGTGTAGTCGGGTTGGTCCTCGAGCAGCTTCTCGGGCGCCAGGATCGGCAGCCGGTTGCCCGGCATGAAGCGGCCCTGCTTGAACGGGTTGCGGTCGACGACGTAGTCGATGCTGTCCTGCCCGAGGCCGCAGTAGGCGAGCAGCGTCGTGCCCTTGGCCGCGGCGCCGTAGGCGGCGATCCGCTTGCCGTCCGCCTTGAGCCCGGCGATCAGCCGGGTCAGCCGCTCGCGGACGCTCTGGGCGGCGCCGGCGAAGTGAGCGTAGCCCTCGAGCCGATCGAAGCCGCGCGCGCGCTCGGTCTCGAGCAGCCCGGTGACCGTCGGCTCGACCGCCTCGGCGCGGCCGACGTAAAGGCGCAGCGAGCCGCCGTGGATCGCGAGGCGCCGGACGTCGCCCAGCACCAGGCCGTGGCGGCGGAACAGCTGGTCGAGCGCCGTGACCGAGAAATAGCAGAGATGCTGGTGATAGATCGTGTCGAACTCGCAGTGGTCGATCAGATCGACCAGATAGGGCATCTCCAGGACGGCGAGGCCATCGGGCGCGAGGAGCGTGGCGATGCCCTCGACCAGGCCGTTCAGATCGGCGACGTGGGCGAGCACGTTGTTGGCGATGATCACGTCCGCGCGCCGGCCCTCGGCCCTGAGCCTGGCCGCGAGCTCGCGGCCGAAGAACGCGTTGAGGGTCGGCACGCCGGCGCGGACCGCCGCCGCCGCCGGCGCCTCGGCCGGGTCGATGCCCAAGACCGGGATGCCGCGCTCGACGAAGTTGCGCAAAAGGTAGCCGTCGTTGCTGGCGATCTCGACCACCAGCGAGGCTGGCCCGAGACCCTGGCGCTCGATCAGCTCGAGCGCGTTGGCGCGCGAATGCGCCAGCAAGGTGCTGGAGACCGAGGAGAAGTACGGGTAATCGCCGCCGAACAGGATCTCGGGCCGGACCGTCTCGGCGATCTGCACAAGGGTGCAGGCGCTGCAGAAGCGGACCGTCAGCGGGACCTGGACCTTGGGCGCCTTGAGCTGCTCGGCGGTCAGCAGGCGGTCGGCGAGCGGGGTCTCGCCGAACGCCAGGATGGTCGCGAGATCGGAGCTGCCGCAGGAGCGGCACTGGGTCTCGGTTCGATAGACGTCCATAGGCGCGCTCGCGGCTCCGTTCAGTCGGCGGCGGCGGCGTCGGGCAGCTCACCCCAGCGCAGGTCGGGCGCGAGGCGCTCGTCGGCCAGAAGCTTGCGCAGGAACGCGATCCGGTTGAAGCGCGGCCCCTCGAAATCGTCGCTGCTGAAGCCCGACTTGCTGATCGCCTGGTAGACCTCGTCGATCCCCAGCGCGACCCGCCAGCGCGGGTGATAGTCTGGCAGCACCTGGACCACCCGGTCGCAGTTGACGCGATAGTTGCGCTGATCGGGTGAGGCGTCGGCCGCGAACTCGATCGTGGTGCCCGGCACGTGGTCGCGGACCAGCTCCGCGATCTCGCTGATCCGGTAGTTCTCGTCGGTCTGGCCGATGTTGAAGGCCTGGTCGTGGACCAGCTCATCGGGGGCTCTGAGGAGCACGATGTAGGCCTGGGCGATGTCCTCGATGTGCACGAAGGGGCGCCAGGAGGTCCCGAGGCTCTTGAGATAGACCCGCCCCGTGGTCGCTGCCCAGGCGACCAGATTGTTGACCGCGAGATCGAAGCGCAGCAGCGGCGAGGCGCCATAGGCGGTCGCGGCTCGCAGATAGATCGGGCTGAAGCTGCGGTCGGCCAGCCGGCGCAGGTCCTGCTCCGAGCGCACCTTGGAATGGGCGTAGGGGGTGACCGGATTGAACGAGCTGTTCTCGTCCAGGAACTCGTCGCCGGCGGCGCCGTAGACGCTGCAGGTCGAGGCGTAGAGGAAGCGTCGGATGCCGGCGCGCTTGGTCAGCTCGGCGAGGCGCACCGTGGCCTCGTGGTTGATCTCGTAGGTCAGCGTCGGGTTGAGGTCGCCGAGTGGGTCGTTGGACAGGCCGGCAAGGTGGATCACCGCATCGACGCCGTCGAGATCGCGCGCCTCGACGTCGCGGATGTCCTTGCGGATCGTCGGCACCGGCCGGACCGCGCCGAGCGAGCATTCCCGAAACAGGCCGCTGTCGAGGCCGACGACCTCGTCGCCGACCGCCCACAGCAGCGGCACCAGGACGGTGCCGATGTACCCTTCGTGTCCCGTTAGTAACACCCGCATGTCTACTCCCAAATCTTCCAGGGTGCCGCGCCTTCTTCCCACAGCCCGCTCAGGTACTCGGCCTCGTGCAGCGTGTCCATACACTGCCAGAAGGCCTCGTGCCGGTAAGCCATGAGCTCGCCCTCGGCCGCCAGCTGGGCGAGCGGGCCGCGTTCCCATGATGTGTCGTCGCCGGCGACGTAGTTGAACACGCCCGGATCGAGGACGAAGAACGCGCCGTTGATCCAATCGCTCTCGTCGACCACCTTTTCCTGAAAGGCGATGACCCGGTCGCCGACCAGGTTCAGCCGCCCGAAGCGCGCCGGCGGGTGGATCGCGGTCAGGGTCGCGAGCCGGCCATGGGCCTCGTGAAAGGCGCGCAATCGGTCGAGATCGACGTCGGCCAGGCCGTCGCACCAGGTGAGCATGAACGGCGCGTCGCCCAGATAGGGGGCGAGGCGCTTGATCCGACCGCCGGACTGGGTCTCGAGGCCGGTCTCGACCAGCTCGACGGTCCAGCCGGGCTCGGCGCTCGGATAGCAGACGGTGCAAGCGCCGTTGGTGGCCGGCCGCCGGCGGGCGCCCAGCTCCTCGAAGTAGCTGCGGATCGAATCGCCGCGATAGCCGAGCGCGATCACGAACTCGCTGAAGCCGTACTGCTCGTAGTATTTGAGCAGGTGCCAGAGGATCGGCTGCGGCCCGAGGCGGACCATCGCCTTGGACTTGGCACGGGTCTCCTCGACGAGCCGGGACCCGAGGCCGCCGGCGAGAATGGCCGCTTTCATGCCGCTCCCTCAGCGTTGGCGGAGGCGCAGCTCGGCCACACGCGCGCCGCGCGCCGCGACGAGCACGCGCTGCCTGCCCTCGCTCGCCAGAGTGCCAAGCCGCAGGTCGAGGCCATCGGCCGGCTCCAGCAACAGCCGCGCCGTGTTCCGGTTC
Organism: uncultured Alphaproteobacteria bacterium; assembly: GCA_963757395.1. Classification (GTDB taxonomy): domain Bacteria; phylum Pseudomonadota; class Alphaproteobacteria; order Geminicoccales; family Geminicoccaceae; genus DATAOG01. The sequence continues at coordinate 448,952 of CAVWRK010000003.1, read as the reverse complement.
ACCGCCAGCCAGCCGATCAGGCAAGCGTAGCAGCGCAGCCGCTCACGACGCTCGGGGACATGACGCCGCACCATGCGCCAATACTCGACATAGAGCCGCCAGGTCGGGCCCAGGGCTGCAAGCCCGGATGCGGCGACTTGAGGCGCTCCGTGGTCGGGATCGGCGGCAGGCGCCGTGCGATCGGGGCGGTCGGGATTCATGGACAGCGTTCGGTCCCCCAAGTGCAACCAGCTCGAACCTCTGGTCCCGTTGGTGCGGTTGCGGTGAGCGCGGCCGTGCCCAACTGATGCGGCAGGCCGCCGGCAGATCTATCCTCTATCATCGGTCGATACGTCGTCGGCCACCGAAGTCTGCTAGAGTTGGTCCGACCAACCATTCTCTGGCGGGCGCAGTGTAATTGCTCCCGTTGAAGACCGGCGGGTCGATCAACACCAAGGGTCGGCGCTTCCTCATGGAATTTTGGCCCTCGTTGACCTGTGGACCCATTGCCAGCTATCGAAAATTACTACACTGATCGGAGTCCGGGTCAAGGCCGAACTCAGCGGCAGCGGCCGGCGCCTCGGCGACTGCGGCGCCGGCCGGCGGTCATGGGCCCCGGCCGGAGCGGGGATCGTGGCGAAATGCCGCGCTGCAGCAATTGGGCTGCGGGCATCGCGACTTTGCCTTCGTGGCGACATTCGTCAGGCTCGGCATGTAGCATTTCTCTCCCGCGTTGGGTTGAGCACGGACGTCGAGCCCACACAACCCCTCCTTCGGGATTAACGCAGAAGGGCACTAAGCGTTTCCCATTTTCTCGGCGATCGGGCGCCGGCGATCGGCCTTTGTGATCCTGGGTTGCGCCGACTGCCCGCGGATGCCCGCCTGTGGTGGGCCGGCCGTCGGATCAGGCCACCTTGAGCGGCTTGTACCTGATCCGATGGGGCTGGTCGGCCTCGGCGCCAAGGCGGCGTTTCTTGTCGGCTTCGTAGTCCTGGTAGTTGCCCTCGAACCAGACCACCTCGGACTCGCCCTCGAACGCCAGCATGTGGGTCGCGATCCGATCGAGGAACCAGCGGTCGTGGCTGATCACCACGGCGCAGCCGGCGAACTCGAGCAGCGCGTCCTCGAGCGCCCGCAGCGTGTCGACGTCGAGGTCGTTGGTGGGCTCGTCGAGCAGGATGACGTTGGCGCCGCTTTTGAGGACCTTGGCGAGGTGCACCCGGTTGCGCTCGCCGCCCGAGAGTTGTCCCACCTTCTGCTGCTGGTCGGGACCCTTGAAGTTGAACGCCGAGACGTAGGCGCGGCTCGGCATTTCCCGTTTTCCCAGTTGGATCTGGTCGCGCCCGCCGGAAATCTCTTCCCAGACCGACTTCTTGGGGTCGAGCGCGTCGCGGCTCTGGTCGACGTAGCCGAGCACGACGGTCGGGCCGACCCGCAGGCTGCCGGCATCGGGCTGCTCCTGGCTCGTGATCATGCGGAACAACGTGGTCTTGCCGGCGCCGTTGGCACCGATCACGCCGACGATGCCGCCGGGCGGCAGGCGGAACTCGAGGTCGTCGATCAGCAGACGATCGCCGTAGCCCTTGCGCAGGTGCAGGGCCTCGATCACGAGGTCGCCGAGACGCGGCCCCGCCGGGATCATGATCTGCGCCTGGCCAGGTGCCCGCGCTTCCGCCTGGCTGAGCAAATCCTCGTAAGCCGTGATCCGGGCCTTGCTCTTGGCCTGGCGGGCGCGCGGGCTCTGGCGAATCCACTCCAGCTCGCGGGCGAGCGTGCGCTGGCGCGCCTCCTCCTGGCGTTCCTCCTGGGCGAGGCGCTTTTGCTTCTGCTCGAGCCAGGACGAATAGTTGCCCTGCCAGGGGATGCCGTGGCCACGATCGAGCTCGAGAATCCAGCCCGCGACGTTGTCGAGAAAATAGCGGTCATGCGTGATCGCGACCACGGTGCCCTTGTAGTCCTGGAGAAAACGCTCGAGCCAGGCAACCGATTCGGCGTCCAGGTGGTTGGTCGGCTCGTCGAGCAGCAGGAGATCGGGTTGGGCCAGCAGCAGCCGGCAGAGCGCCACCCGGCGCCGCTCGCCGCCCGAGAGCGTGGTCACGTCCTGATCGCCGGGCGGGCAGCGGAGCGCATCCATCGCGATCTCGATCGTCCGCTGCAATTCCCAGCCATTGACCGCGTCGATTTTTTCCTGAAGGTCCGCCTGCTCGGCCATCAGCGCGTCCATATCGGCATCGGGATCACCGAAGCCTGCCGAGACCTCATCGAAGCGGTCGAGCAGCGCCTTGGTCGCGGCGACGCCGTCCATGACGTTGCCCAGCACGTCTTTTCCCGGGTCGAGCTCCGGCTCCTGTTGCAGAAAGCCGACCTTGACCCCCTCGGCCGCCCAGCCTTCCCCGGAAAAATCGTGATCGAGCCCGGCCATGATCCTGAGCAGGGTCGACTTGCCGGCACCGTTGACGCCGAGCACGCCGATCTTGGCGCCCGGCAGGAAAGCAAGCGTGATGTTCTCCAGCACCTTCTTCCCACCGGGAAAAATCTTGGTCAGGCGCTGCATCACGTAGATGTACTGGTAGGCGGCCATAGGTCGCTCCTGGGCAATGACGCGCGCTTCTACCAGGGATCGCGGTGTCTAGGAAGGGCGGGTTCCGCCAGTTGCGGCAACGATCAGCTGGCGATCCCGAGCAGGGCTGCGAGCTTGGCCTGGACCTCGGCGATCACCGCATCGGGGGCTTGACCAATGGGTCGCACCCGACGAGCGTCTCGGTCGATCGCGCGCAGCTGATCGACCAGGACAGCGCCGGCCACGCCCAACCCATCGGGCAGCACGACCTTCCAAGGCCATGGTCGGGTATTGGACGTGATCGGGCAGATCAAGGCGAGCTTGGAGCGCTCGTGATAGATACGCGGCGACATGACGAGGGCCGGCCGATGGCCCGCCTGCTCATGGCCGGCCCGCCCGTCGTCGACTGCAGGCGCACCGTCGTCGACTGCAGGCGTCAAGTCGAACCAGACCAGCGCACCGCGCTCTGGCAGCTCATTCACAGCAGCTCGTCGCCGACCGGCGACGCGGCCGCGTCGTCGAGCACCCGGGGCTCGTCCCCCGGCCGCATCGCCGCCACCAGCTCCTCGAGCGTGTAGCGCGGCCACGGCGCGCGGAGCACCACCCGGTCGCCCTCGATCGCGAGATCGAGAGGGCCGCCTTCGCGCACCCGCAGACTCGCTACGGCCGCCTTGGGCAGGCGGATCGCGAGGCTGTTGCCCCACCTGGATACCCGTACCTGCATGGCAAAAACTCCAATCGCCATCTACAATGTAGATGGTCGAGACCCGAGAGAGCACAAGACGGACGAACGGTTCAGCCAAGGTGCCCTGGACCACAGCCGCCGCGCCGGCTAGAAGCTCCTTCAGAGATTCCGCGAAGGGAGGAACCATGTCGGTCGAGATCGCGGTCGTCGGGCCGCAGCGCCCGTTGGTGCTCGAGGCGCTGATCAAGGAGTACCAGGTCCACAACGTCATCGAGGCGTCGGACAAAATCGCGGCGCTGAAGGCGGTCTCGGGGCAGGTTCGGGGCGTGGTCACCAATGCCATGACCGGGCTGACCGCGGAAATGATCGATGCGCTGCCGAAGCTCGAGCTGTGCGCGATCATGGGGGTCGGGCTCGAGACGACCAACCTCAAGGCGGCGCGTGAGCGGGGCGTGGTCGTGACCACGACGCCCGTGCTCTACGACGACGTCGCCGACCTCGCGGTGATCCTCGGCATGTGCGCCGCGCGGCGGATCGCCGCGGCCGATCGGTTCGTGCGCTCAGGCGCGTGGCTGAAGGGGAGAATCGCGCCGGCGCAGAAGTTCAGCGGCAAGCGCGCCGGGATTTTGGGACTGGGCCGGATCGGGACTGCGCTCGCAACGCGCCTCCAGGCGTTCGGCATGCCGATCAGCTACTACGACCCGCTGCCCAAGCCGGGTGTGCCTCATCAGGCCTACACGAGCCCGCTGGAATTGGCGCAGAATGTCGACATCCTGTTCCTCGCGGCCGCGGGCGGCCCTGGTGTGAAGCACATCGTGAATGGCGAAATCCTGAACGCGCTCGGGCCCAAGGGGATCTTCGTCAACGTCGCGCGGGGCTGGCTGGTCGACGAGGTGGCGCTGGTCGAGGCGCTGACCACGGGCAAGCTCGGGGCCGCGGGCCTGGACGTGTTCGAGCACGAGCCCAAGGTGCCGGAGGCCTTGCTCGGGCTCGACAACGTGGTCCTGACGCCGCACATCGCGAGCAACACCGAGGAGACCATGCGCGCGATGGGCGAGTGCGTCCTCGACAACGTCCGCTCCTGGTTTGCGGGCAATGGCCCGGTCACCCCGGTCGCGTGAGGGCCGGGTGATGGCGGAGACGGCGCGTCTGCTGGCAGGCCAGGTCGCCCTGGTGACCGGCGCTGGCCGCGGCCTCGGGCGGGCGTTCGCCGAGCGGCTCGCGGCGCTCGGCGCGGACATCGGCGTCCATGGCATGCGCGAGGCCGGGCCGGCCGAATTCGGCGAGGGCACGACGCTGTCCGCGACCGCGGCCGAGGTCGCCGCGGCGCATGGCGTCCGCACCTGCCGGGTGCTGGGCGATCTGACCGATGGCGCGCAGGTCGCGGCTGTGGTCCGGACGGTCGAGGCCGAGCTCGGCCCGATCGATGTTCTGGTGCACAATGCGGGCGGCGACATCGCGGCGGCGGGCGGCAAGCCCGACCCGAACGATACGGTCATGATCAAGGAAGCGGACGTGCGCGCGGTGCTCGATCGCAACCTGCTCTCGACCATCCTGGTCTGCCAGCAGGTCGCGCGCGGCATGATGGCGCGCAGGCGGGGCCGGATCCTGACCATCAGCTCGATCGCCGCCTTCAAAGGCCGGGCGCAGAGCGCGATCTACGCCACCGCCAAGGCCGGCGTGGTCCACTATACCCGCTGCCTCGCCGACCAGCTTCGCCCGTACGACGTCAGGGTCAACTCGCTGGCTCCCGGCGACACCCGGACCGGCCGTTTTCTCGGCACCCGCACGGTCGATCCGGAGCGGCTTGCGGAGCGCGGCACGCTCGAGCGGATCGGCACCGTCGACGAGGTTGCCCGGGTCGTCGAGCTGTTCGCCGGCCCGCTCGGCGATTTCGTCTCGGGCCAGGTGCTGAGGGTCGACGGCGGCGCTCAATGTTGGCCGGGGTGGGGAGAACAACATGGCCGGCCGGTTCCGCCGCCTCGTCCAGACCATCGATTTGCACACCGAGGGCAACGCGACCCGGGTGATCACCGGCGGCTATCCGATGCCGCCCGGGCGCACGCTGCTCGAGAAGCGCGCCTGGCTCTGGCGGCACGACGACGGCCTCCGGCGTCTGCTCAACTTCGAGCCGCGCGGCAATGGCATGATGTGCTCGGTCCTGCTGATGCCGCCGATCGCGGACGGTGCCGACTTCGCCGTGATCATCATGGAGCAGGACGAGTACGTGCCGATGTGCGGCCATTGCATCATCGGCACCGCCATGACCCTGGTCGCGACCGGCATGGTGAGGGGCGAGGAGCCGCTCACGACCGTGCGGATCGAGACCCCGGCCGGCCTCGTCGCTTGTACGGTCGAGGTGAGCGATGGCCGGATCGGGCCGGTGAGCTTCGAGAACGTCGATTCGTTCCTCCTCCACCGGGCGGCGCCGGTCGCGGTCGAGGGTTTGGGCGAGCTCACGGTCGATGTCGCCTACGGCGGCGATTTCTACGCCATCGTCGATGCCGATCCGCTCGGCATCCGGCTCGAGCCCGACAACGATGCCCTGATCATTGCCGCGGCGAAAAAGATCATCCCGGCGGTCAATGCCCAGCTGGCGATCCGGCATCCCGAGCGGCCGGACATCAATCGCTGCTATCAGACTCTCTTCACGTCGGCCGAGACCGCCGCAGGCGATCTGAAGCAGACCATCGTCTGCCCGCCGGGCGCGCTCGACCGCTCGCCTTGCGGCACCGGCACCTCGGCCCGGGTCGCAGCACTCTACAGCAAGGGCGAGATCGCCCTCGACGAGCCGGTCCGCTTCGAGGGCGTGCTCGGCACCTGTTTTGCCGGGACCGCCGTCGCCGCCGAGCAACGGGGCGGGGTTCTGTACGTCCGGCCGAGGGTCACCGGGCGCGCCTGGATCACCGGCTTCCACCAGTTCGTGCTCGACCCTGACGACCCGCTGCCCGAGGGCTTTCGGATCGGCTTCCCGGCGCGCGCCGCTCCCGATCCCTCGGCCTGGAGTTAGTCGCGCGCGAACAGCGCCGCGAGCGTGACCGAGCAGAGCGCGAGGAAGGTCATGACCGCGTTGGCCGCGTGCGCATATTCCCAACGGGTGCGCAACTCCTGCCAGTTGGCGGGCACGGTCGTCCAGTTGGCGGTCGCCTGGTTCGCGGGATAGGTCCAGGTGAAGAAGACCGCGAGCGTGCCGGCGATCAGCAGAAACGACAGCAGGGCGAGCCAGAACGGTCGTCGCTGGTGCCGCAGCATGACACTCAGGACGAGGTTTGCGGCGAGCGCACCGAACAGGATGGTGCCGAACAGCGCCCAGCCGCGGTAGATGCTCTGGACGATGAAATACTGCTCCTGGGACAGGCCGATCTTGTTGGGTAGCTCGAAGAAGTGGGCGCCGGCCGGCACCAGCGCCAGCGCGGTCAGCAGGATGGCGAGAAGCTGCGCAATTCGCGGTCCCATGGTCGCGTCTCCGTTGGCGGTACTCCTGCCGCCAACGAAGGCGGAGCCGCGGTTGTTCCCGGGCGCGTCGCGCGTGTCGCCGGGCGGATGAGCGCGCCGCAGAAGGCGTCCGGGGTGGTGGTGATCGGCGGTGGGATCGCCGGCGTCGCGACCGCCTACTATCTGGCCCGGGCGGGCGTGCCTGTCACCTTGTGCGAAAAAGGCCGGATCGCCGGCGAGCAGTCGTCGCGCAACTGGGGCTGGATCCGCAAGCAGGGCCGCGACCCGCGCGAGCTGCCGGCGATCATCCTGGCGCTCCGGCTCTGGGAGGAGCTCGCGCTGACGCTGGGCGAGGACATCGGCTGGCGGCGCGGGGGCATCGCCTATCTCGCCGAGACCGAGGCCGAGCTCGCCCGCCACGCTGCCTGGCTGCCCCACGCCGAGGCGCATCAGCTGGACACGCGCCTGCTCTCCCCGGCCGAGACCGATGCGCTGCTCGGGCAGCACGGGCGCCGCTTCAAGGGTGCTCTGTTCACGCCCAGCGACGCCCGCGCCGAGCCCGGCCTGGCGGTCCCGGCGCTCGCGCGCGCGGCCGCGGCGCAAGGCGCCAGCATTCGACGAGAGCTGCGCCGTGCGCGCACTCGATGTGCAGGCGGGCCGGGTCGCCGGGGTGATCACCGAGCAGGGACGGATCGCGTGCCAGACGGTCGTGCTCGCGGCTGGCGCCTGGTCGGCGCTGTTCCTCCGCCATCACGGGCAGGAGTTGCCGCAGCTCAAGGTCAAGGCGTCGGTCCAGCGCACCACGCCCGGGCCGCTGATCACCGAGACCGCGGTCGGCGCCTCGCGCGCGGGCTTTCGCCGGCGCCGGGACGGCGGCTACACCCTCGGGCGCAGCGGTGCCGTCACCTTCGACATCACGCCCGCAGCCGTCCGCCATTTTCGCGCGTTCCTGCCGGCGCTGCGGCAAAAATGGGGCGAGATGAAACTCCGGGTCGGCCGGCCCTTCGTTGATGAGCTGACCACGTCTGCAGCCTGGAGCGCCGATCGGCCGACGCCCTTCGAGCGTACGCGCGTGCTCGACCCGGCGCCGGATCACGCGGTGCTCGACCAGGTGCTGCGCGATGCCGTGGCGCTGTTCCCGCAGCTCCAGGGCCTGCGCCCGGCCGAGCGCTGGGCCGGCATGATCGACGTCACCCCCGACGAGATCCCGGTGCTCGGCCCGGTCGAGGCCCTGCCGGGCCTGTTGATCGCCACCGGCTTCTCGGGCCACGGCTTCGGCATCGGCCCGGCCGCCGGCTACGTCACCGCCCAGCTCGCCATGGGCCAGACGCCGATCGTCGATCTCCACCCCTTCCGCTTTGGCCGGTTTCGCGAGGGCGACGTCACGCGCCTGCCCGAGACTTGATGAGCCGCCGAGCCCTCCGCGCAAGAAGCGGGCCGTCGAGGTGGTGGCTCGCCTCAGCAGCAGAGGGCGCGGAGGTGGCCCTTGGCGGCGTAGTCCAGGATCGCGCGGTCGCGGGTCAGGAGCGTGAGGCGTTCGATGCGCGCGGTCGCGACCAGGATGCGGTCGACCGGATCGTTGTGGAACCCGTCCGGCAGTTGGTGGCTCTCGACCGCGATCTCTGCGCTCAAGGGCCTCGCGATGGCACCCGAGCGCTCGAGCGCGGTCCGGATCCAGGTCAGGCAGGGCAGGTTCAGGATGATCCGGCCTTTGGCGTCGAGCAGGCTCAGCTCCCAGATCGACATGACCGAGAGATACATCGAGCCTGCCCCCGCGGCGACGAACAGGCGCTCGAGAATTGGCGTTGGCATGCGGCCCTCGCCACGGACCAGCCAGACCCAGACGTGGGTATCGAGCAGCAGAGGCTCAGCCGCGGTCGTCATCTTCGCCAATGTACAGAATGCCGCGCTCGGCGTGCCAGTCGACCTCGATCGGGCTGATGATGTCGCCGACGATCGTGACCGTGCCCCGCATGCAGCCGAAGATCTCCCGGCGCGCCTCCTCCTCGACCGGGACGAGCTTGGCGACCGGCTTGCCGCGCTTGGTGATCACGATCGGGCGGCGGGTGGCGCGCACCTCGTCCATCAGCTTGAGGCAGCGCGCCTTGAACTCACCGGCGGGGACTTCGGGCGTGGTCGGGCTCTGGGTCATGAGAGGACGTCCATGGTCACGAGATATGACTATATGGCCCCTGACCGTCCGGGTGCAAGCGATCTCGGGTCACGGGCAGATGTAGCCGGCGCCGGTCGGGCTCTTGAAGCAGCCGACCGACTCGGGCAGGACCGCCTTCGGCAGCCAGAGCACGAGGTCGGGGAAGAAGATGCAGATCGCGATCGTCGCGAAGAATACCAGATAGAGGGGTAGCGAGGCGTACATCGCCGTCGTGAATTTCACGTCGCAGAACTTGCTCGCCATCAGCAGCGACAGGCCGTAGGGCGGCGTGATCAGGCCGAACACCAGCGTCGTGATGATCACGACGCCCATGTGCACGGGCTTGATGCTGCCGAGGTCGCTGAGGCGATTGACGATCGGCATGAAGATGATGATCGCCGGCACCGCGTCGATGAAGTCGCCGACGATCACGAACAGCACGACCAGCAGGAACAGGATCATGCGCGGGTCGGTGCCGGCGGTGCTCTCGATCAGGTCCGAGACCATGTCGGGGCCGCGCAGGTAGGCGAGCATCCAGCCGAACGCCGAGGCGCCGGCGACCGCGGCCATCGGGATCGCGTAGAGCAGGCCCGCGTGCATGAAGTCCTGCGGCAGGACCTGGATGTGGCTCGGCCGCAGCAGCGGGATCAGGACCAGCACGATGTAGCTGACCGCGGCGATCCCGGCCTCGGTCGGCGTGAACCAGCCGGAAAGGATGCCGCCCATGATGATCACCGGGATCATCATCGGCAGCGTCGCGTGGCGGGCGGCGGCGCCGAGCTCGCGCAAGGTCGCGCGCGGCTTGCGCATCCCGGTCGGCCCGAACAGGTAGCTGTAGACCATCAGGCCGATGCCGATCAGCACGCCGGGCACGACCCCGCCGAGGAACAGCCCGGCGATCGAGACGTTGCCGGTCGCGCCATAGACGACCGCCATGATCGAGGGCGGGATCAGGTTGGCGATCGTCGAGGCCGATGCGATCAGCGCCGCGGTGAAGCCGCGATCATAGCCCTCGCGGTCCATCTCGGGCGCGATCGTGCGGCTCAGCACCGCGACGTCCGCGGTCGAGCTGCCCGAGATGCCGGCGAAGAACATCGAGAACAGCGTCACGACCTGGGCGAGCCCGCCGCGCGAATGGCCGACGAAGGTCTGGGCGAGCCTGATCATCCGCCGCGTCACGTCGGCCGAGGTCATCAGCTCGCCGACGAGTAGGAAAAACGGCACCGCGAGCAGCGCCTCGACGTCGAGCCCGACGAACAGCTGGCCGACCATCGAGAGCATGCTGACCGGGGTCAGCATGGTCGCGGTGAAGACACCGGCCATCAGCGCGAACGGCACCGGCACGCCGATGTAGCCGAGCACCAGGAACAGCCCGGCCATGATGAACAGCACCCAGCCCGGATCGAGGATCACAGGAACGGCTCCTCCGCGCGCAGGGGCAGTCCGCTGCCGATCAGGCGCAGCAGCCCCGCCGGGGTGTCGTCGGCGACCGCGCGCCGGAGGACAAGAGCGTCGCGATGGAGCTCGGCGTCGGGCGCCTGCCAGGTGTGGTGGTCGGTCACGAAGCGGCGGATCACCAGATGCCTGCGCGTGGTCGCGAAGGTCCGGGCGCCGCGCGCCCGGCAGTCGTCGACGAAGCGCAGGTCCTCGTCGAGCGAGAGGTCGCGAAAGCCGGGCTCCCGGCCCAACTCGCGCCGGAAGACCAGGGACTGACCATGCAGGAAGGCTTGCTCCATCAGGCTCGAGCCGGGAAAGCGCAGGAGCAGCGTACGCGAACGCGTGAGGTACAGGAAGGCCTCGGTCTTGCCGACGATCTCGACGCCGCGCGCCAGCAGGCTCGCGACCGCCTCGCTGAGATAGCGGCTGGCGTACAGATCGTCGTCATCCATCTTGGCGAGCAGCGCCCCCCCGGCGCGGTGGACGGCGGCGTTGAGACAGGCGCCGAGCGACCAGGCGGCCGGCAGCTCCAGGACCGCCGCCGCCATGGCGGCGATGCGGCTGCGCACGGTCGCCGCCAGACGGTCGCGGCGGAACTCCGTGGAGCGCAAGAATCAGCTCGCGCTCGCGGTAGTCCTGGCGCGCGACCGCGTCGAGGGCGCTCGCGAGGAAATCCGGGCGCCGCGACACCAGGAGAATCGAGACCAGCATCAGCTGCGCCCCGGGCGGGCGGAGCACGGGCTGGCCAGAGCGCGGCGCGCACCACCCCGGGAGCAAGGCCCCTTGTGTTTCGGCGCAGCCATAAGTAGCCTCGCTCAAGCCCGGCGAGGGGGCATCAGGAGCCATGACCGGAGACCGAGCGATGGCAGACGAGCGGCCGGAGACGACCCTTGCGGCGCAGCCCGCGACCAAACCCGAGGAGCTGCGGCGACGGGAGCTGGTCAGGCGGCTGGCGAAGGCGGCGGTGATCCCGGCCGTGGTGGTCGCGGTCAACAGCAGCATCACGCCCGCCAACGCCCGCCCCTGAGCGAGGTCCGCCCTTGACCGGCGCGCTGGTCAAGGGCGGACCTCGCGAGAGCTGAGAAAGCCGTAGCGGGTCAATGTCCGGAGCAGCTCGCTCAGGCCGGCCTGCAGCTCGCCGGGATCGGTGTCGGCCATGCCCTCGCGCAGCAAGCTCAGGAGCTCCGCCTCAGAGCGGACGGCGTCGAGCGCGTCCCAGAGCACGCGGGCGCTGCCGTTGAGCACTACCACCTTGCGGTTGTCCAGGTTCATCAGGATGAGCTCGTCCTCGAACAGGTCGGCATCGAGGTTCGGCGCCTTGACGAGGCTGACCTCCGGCACCTCCGGCATGCGCATGCTCCTCCCAAGGCGGGTCCGGCCGCCGGAACCGCGGCTCATGGGACGATGGCATGATCGGCAATTCGTCCGCAAGTAGTCTCGCCCGGCCCCCGGCGACAGGCGCCCCGCGAACGGCCCGCGGCGGGCCTGCCGATGCCACGCCGCCGTGCTTCGGGCTGCTGGCGCGCTCGGTATCGCTCGGCGGCGTACGCGGCGCCCTGCTCGACCGGCTGGCGGCGTTGCTCGCGTTGCCGGCCGGGCACGGGCGCGGCGAGCGCCATGTCTGCTGCACGCTCCGGGACGGGCGCTATCTGGTCCGGACCGGCGTCTCGACCCAGGTCTGCGGGTCGCGCGCGGATCTGCTGGCGGTGCTGGCGACGACCGTGCCGTCGCTGCTCCTCGACCAGCCCGGCTGGTACCAGCTGCATGCGGGCGCGCTCGCGGAGGGCGACGTGGCGCATCTGTTCCTGGGCCCGAGCTGCAGCGGCAAGAGCAGCCTCGCCCTCGAGGCGTGGCTCGCCGGCCAGCAGGTGATCGGCGACGACTATCTGCTGGTCGAGGCGGCGAGCGGCGACCTGCTCGGCGTGCCCAAGCCCCTGAAGATCAGGCTGCCCGACCTCGCCCTGCCCGAGCGGCTGGCGGCGCTGCCGGTGGACGGGCGCGTGCTGGGGCGGCTCGAGGGCGGGCCCGGCCTGCTGCTCGGACGCAACCTGCCGCGCATGGTGCCCGCCTGCCGCCGGCACCGGATCGGCAGCGTGCACATCCTGCGCCGCGTCGGCGGGCGCCGCAGCCGCAAGCGTCCGGCGAGCCGGCATGAAGCGATCGCGGCGCTGCTGGAGCAGACGTTCGTCGGCGCGCAGTCGAGCCTGGGCGTGCTGCGGCCGTTCGCGGCCGCGCTGCGCGAGCAGCGCATCCATGTCCTCGAAGCCGGCGAAGACGACCTCGCTGGCGCTCTCGCCCTGCTGCTGTCCTGAGCGCGGCTCGCGATCGCGGCTGGCCGTCGTCGCCGGAGGCTCACCGCGGGTCAAAGACGCGCGGGCGGCGCAGGCCCGGGCGGCGGCGGGCGACCCGGCGCAGGCGCCGCCAGACGATCGGCAGATCCCGCCAGCGGGTGATCTCGAGCTTCGAGGCGGCGAGCGTCAGGAGCCCCGGCGCCCGACCGCCGGCGGCGGCCTCGCCGCGCGCCTGCCGGGCGCGGTCGGCGGCCAGCCGGGCCAGCCAGTGGCGCGGCCCACCGCGCGACGCCGGGCCGGGGGCGACCAGGCGGAAGTAGCGCTCGGAGGCTTCGCTGTCGGGCCGCCGCCCGAGCTCGTCCAGGCGCCCGGCCGGGATGGGCAGCCCGAACTGGTCGCGGAGATAGCCGAGGCAGGCGAGCACCGGGCCGGCGCAGTCGTGCCGGGCGACCTGCTCGACCAGCCTTGGCCAGTCGATCGCGCCGCGCTCGAGAATGGCTGCGGCATCGACCACCCAGCGGATCGGGGAGACGAGATTCCAGGGCGGGCCGTGGACGCAGGTCTGGAGCAGGTGATCGGCGGCACAGAGCGTCAAGGCGGCGTGCTCGCGCACCGCGAACGGCAAAGCACCGCTCCAGAAGGCGTCGTCGGCGCCGTGCCAGCGCGAGGCGCGCAGGATGTGCGTGTGCAGATCGATCTCAAGTCCTTCGCCGTTGCGGAAGGCGACGGCATGGCCGCCGGGGCCGGGGGCCGCTGCGCGATGCTCGGGCGTGGTCATGAAGCCGGCCCGCTCGAGCACGCGGCGCGCCGGCTCGAACTGCGCCGGGCGGACCGCGAGGTCGAGGTCGACCATCGGCCGGGCGCCGACGCTCTGGTAGTAGAGGGTCGCGAGCGGGAAGCCCTTGAGCAGCAACACCTCGACGCCGCCGGCCGCGAGGCGGGGGAGCAGCAGGCTCAGACTGGCCTTGAGCGCCAGGTACCGGCAGGTGCTCTGCCGATGACCGGCCGCGATCCGGTCTCTGGCCGCGCCCGGCAGCCGCCCGAGGTCGGGATGGCCACGCAGCGCCGGCAACAGCCGGGCGATACCGGCATCGGCGGCCCGGGCCTCCACCACCAGCTCGATCACCGGCCGCGGCAGGGCCTCGCCCAGCACGATGCAGCGCAGCAACGAGAGCTCGACCCGGTCCGGCGCATGGCCGTACTCGGTCAAATCCGCCCGCTTCATCGCCGTGCTGCGGGCGTGCCGTCGCCCGCGGTCACAGAATGTGCTCCTTCTCCTCGACCGCGCGCTGGCGCACCGGAAAGCCGTTCCGCCAGCCGTTGATCAGCTGCTCGAGGGCGAACAGGCAGATGAAGCCGCCGGCGATCGGGATCGCGAGGTACCACCACGCGAGCGGCGTCAAGGACGGCATGCGATAGCTGCCGAAGCCGTGCAGGAAGTTGCGCCAGCCGAAGCCGAGCATGCACAGGCCACAGGCCAGGATCACCAGGCGGTTGAAGATCTCGACCACGAACCGGAAGCGGCCGCTCATCAATTCGCTGATCGCCGAGAGCATCAGGTGATCGGCGCGCCGGGTCGCGACCGCCATGCCGAGGAAGCTGCCATAGATGAAGAAGGCGGAGGTCACCTCCTGCAGCCAGAGCCAGGGGCTGCGTAGCGTGCGGGTCAGGATGTCGAGAACGACGCAGATCGAGAAGCCCGCGATCGCAATACCGCAGAGCACCATCAGCAGAGCCTCGAGCCGATCGAAGGCGCGCCACTTGAGATGGCGATCGAGCTCGAGGACGATCTGCCGGCGGTCAATCATCGGTCGCGCGCAGTCGGCGAGGGCGCGTGAGGGGGCGAGCCGTGGCGCACAACCGCCCCGTCACGCGCCAGCGCAGCGGATGCCTTACTTGATGCCGCGGATGATGCCCACGATCTCGACCGCCTGGGGGCCGAGCTCCTTGGCGAGCTGGTCCTGGATCGGGGTCGCCGCCGCGATGAAGCCGGACTTGTCGACGTCCTCGACGATCTTGACGCCGATCTGCTTCAGCTTGTCGGCCGACTGGGCCTCGAGCTTGAGGGCGTAGGGCGGCTCCTGCTGGCCGACCGCGGCGGCCGCCTGCTCGACCCAGCCCTTCTGCTCGTCGGACAGGCTCTGCCAGGTCTTGTCGCTGACCCAGAGCAGGTTGTTGTTGGCCTCGTGCTGGGTGAACGACATCACCGGCGCCACCTCGTAGTGCTTGTTGGAGAGGTAGACGTTGACGCCGTTCTCGGCCATGTCGACGACCCCGGTCTGGAGCGAGGTGTAGACCTCGCCGAACGGCATGTGCACCGGCTGGGCGCCGTAGGCCGGGAAGAACGAATCCTCGGTCTTGGTCGCCTGCACCCGGATCTTCTTGCCGTTCATGTCGGCGACGCTGTGGACCTCCTGCTTGGAGTAGATGTTGCGCAGGCCGAGCGTCATGACGGTGAGCACGTGGGCGCCATCGACCGTGTCGTCGACCAGCTGCTTGATCGCGGCGTTCAGGTCGGGTGAGGCGACCGCCTTGGCGAGCTGGTCCTCGCCGGTGAACAGGTAGTGCAGCGACATGACGCCGAGCTGCGGCGACACGGTCGCGGCGTTGGCCGAGGAGGTGATGATGAAGTCGATGTCGCCGGCGCGCATCTTCTCGAGCATGGCCGGCTCCTGGCCGAGCTGGGCGCCGGGGAACTGGTTGATCTTCATCGTGCCGCCGGAAAGGTCGGCGATGGTCTTCTCGAACAGGTCGCCGGCGAAGCCGTAGCCGGTGGTCTTGGGCTGGTCGTAGCCGAAGCTGAACTCGCGCTGCTGGGCCGAGGCGGACGTCCCGAGGCCGGCGACGACGAGGACTGCCGCCGAAGCGAGCAGAAGATTGTTGAGGTTCATTTGTGAGCACTCCCTGAAGGAACGGCGCTTGCCGCTGTTGATTGTCGGTTTCGGACGGTCCTCGCCCGTCGGCGATGTTGGGGCAATTCGCCAGCCGAGGCAAGCGGCCCACGGTGCGCACCTGGGTCCGGGCGAGGCTACTTGCGGACGAGTTGCCGATCATGCCATCGTCCCATGAGCCGTGGTTCCGGCGGCCGGACCCGCCTTGGGAGCAGCATGCGCATGCCGGAGGTCAGCCTCGTCAAGGCGCCGAACCTCGATGCCGACCTGTTCGAGGACGAGCTCATCCTGATGAACCTGGACAACCGCAAGGTGGTAGTGCTCAACGGCAGCGCCCGCGTGCTCTGGGACGCGCTCGACGCCGTCCGCTCCGAGGCGGAGCTCCTGAGCCTGCTGCGCGCGGGCATGGCAAACGCCGATCCCGGCCAGCTGCAGGCCGGCCTGAGCGAGCTGCTCCAGACGTTGACCCGCTACGGCTTTCTCAGCTCTCGCGAGGTCCGCCCTTGACCGGCGAGCCAGCCTCGGCGCGCCCCCGCTCAGTCGCGGGCGTTGGCGGGCGTGATGCTGCTGTTGACCGCGACCACCACGGCCGGGATCACCGCCGCCTTCGCCAGCCGCCTGACCAGCTCCCGTCGCCGCAGCTCCTCGGGTTTGGTCGCGGGCTGCGCCGCAAGGGTCGTCTCCGGCCGCTCGTCTGCCATCGCTCGGTCTCCGGTCATGGCTCCTGACGCCCTCGCCGGGCTCGAGCGAGGCTACTTATGGCTGCGTCGAAACACAAGGGGCCTTGCTCCCGGGTGAGGTGCGCACCCGGCATCCTCGGGTGCCGCGCCGGGATCGGCGCACCCGGCGCGGCGCCGCCGGCGCCTCTGGCGACCCGTCCACGGGCCCGCTATCCTCGCCTGTCGCCGGCGTCGGCGTCGGCGCGGAATCGAGAGCTGGAGCCATGACCGGGGCCCGGATCGAGGGTCTGCTCGCCGAGCTTTCGCTCGAGGAGAAGATCGGCCAGATGACCCTGGTCTCCGCGGGCCAGGCGGTGACCGGGCCAGAGGGGCCGGTCGACTATCTGGACGCGATCCGGGTCGGCCGGGTCGGCGCGGTCTGCAACCTCTGGGGTCCGGAGAAGGCGCGCGCAGCGCAGCGGATCGCCCTCGAGGAAACCCGGCTCGGCATTCCGCTGCTGCTCGCCTTCGACCTGATCCACGGTCACCGGACCGTGTTTCCGGTTCCGTTCGCCGAGGCCGCGGCCTTCGATCCGGATCTGTGGGCGCGGACCGCGCGCGCCGCCGCCCTCGAGGGTGCTGCCGACGGGCTGGCGCTCACCTTCGCGCCGATGCTGGACGTGGCGCGCGATCCGAGGTGGGGCCGGATCGCCGAGAGCCCGGGCGAAGATCCCTGGCTCGCGGCGCGCTTCGCCGAAGCCAAGGTCCGCGGGTTCCAGGGCCAGGACCTGGCCGCCGCCACCAGTCTCGCCGCAACCGCCAAGCACCTGGCCGGCTATGGCGCGGTCACCGCCGGGCGCGAGTATGCCTCGGTGGACGTGTCCGAGCGCACCTTCCACGAGGTCTATCTGCCGCCGTTCCGGGCCGCGGTCGCAGCCGGCGTGGCCGCGATCATGCCGGCGTTCACCGATCTCGCCGGCCTGCCGATGACCGCCAACGCCGCCATCCTCTCCGATCTGGTGCGCGATCGCTGGGGGTTTGCGGGCGTCATGATCAGCGACTATGGCGCGATCGCCGAGCTGGTGGCGCATGGCGTCGCCGCCGACCTCGCCGAGGCGGCCGCGCTCGCGCTCAAGGCCGGCATCGACATCGACCTGATGGGCGACGCCTATGCCCGCGGCCTGCCGATCGCGCTCGAGCGCGGCCTGGTTGGCATGACCGCGATCGACACCGCCGTGCGCCGGGTCCTGGAGCTGAAGGAGCGCCTCGGCCTGTTCGACGACCCCTACCGGCGGGGCGCCGGCACGGGGCTCACGCCTGCGCAGCTCAACGCCCATCGGGAGCTCGCGCGGGAGGCCGCCCGGCGCTCGATCGTGCTCCTGACCAACCGCGACCAGCTGCTGCCGCTTGCCGACGGCCGGCGGCTCGCGGTCCTGGGCCCGCTCGCGGACGCGCAGCGGGAGATGCTGGGTCCCTGGTCGATGGCCGGCCGGGCCGAGGACATGGTGCCGCTGCTGGCTGGCCTGCGCGCCGGCCTGCCCGCGAGCACGATCGGCTACGCCAAGGGCGTCGAGATCGAGGCGGACTCCCCTTCCGACCTCGCGGCCGCGCTCGATCTCGCCCGTGCCGCCGAGATCGTCGTGCTCTGCCTCGGCGAGGCCGCGAACATGAGCGGCGAGGCCGCGAGCCGGGCGCGCCCCGACCTGCCCGGCCGCCAGCGCGAGCTGGCCGAGGCGGTGCTGGGGCTCGGCAAGCCCGTGGTCGTGCTCCTGGCCGCGGGCCGGCCGCTGATGATCCCCTGGCTGCTCGAGCGGGCGGACGCCGTGCTCGCGACCTGGTTCCTCGGCAGCGAGGCGGGCCACGCGGTCGCCGACGTCTTGACCGGGCGCTGGAACCCGAGCGGTCGACTGCCGGTCTCCTGGCCGGTCGAGGCCGGCCAGATCCCGATCTTCTACGGCCAGCGTCCGACCGGCCGCCCGGCCGACCCGGCGCAGCACTATTCGGCCAAATACCTCGATCTGCCGGTCGAGCCCCGGTTCCCGTTCGGGCATGGGCTGTCGTATACGCGCTTCGCGCTCGGCGGCCTCGCCGTTGGGCCGGCCGAGCTGCGCCCGGGGGGTGAGCTGAGCGTCGAGGTCGAGGTGCGAAACGATGGTGCAGCCCCGGGCGAGGAGACCGTCCTGCTGTTCGTGCGCGATCCGGTCGCGAGCATCGCCCGGCCGCTGCTCGAGCTCAAGGGCATGGCCAAGATCGCGCTCGGCCCCGGCGAGCGCGGCCGCGTCACCTTCCGCCTCGCCGCCGCCGAGCTCGCCTATCTCGGCCCCGACCTCGCGCCCCGGCTCGAGCCCGGCGTCATCGAGCTGCTGGTCGGCCGCAGCGCCGCCCGCCAGGACCTGCTCAGGGCCAGCATTCGCGTCACGGACTGAGGGCGACGCTTCGCGTCGGGTTCTGGTCGTCAGGTTTCCCGGGTCGGGCGGATCGTTCCCGGGAGGGCGGCGCGAGGCCTGGCGGGCGCCAGAAATCGTAGAAATTGTACCATTGCAGGGGCGCGCGTCCGAGGTGCGCCTCGAGACGGGCGACGAACTGCGTCATCACCGCCTGCAGGCGCTCGCCACGCTCGCCCCGGGGCAGCTCGAGGCGGTCTGCGAGCTTCTCGAACCAGACCCGGTAGATCGCACCCTCGCGCAGGCAGAACATCGTGAAGACCGGCGCCTTGAGCAGGGCCGCCAGGATGAACGGGCCTTGCGGAAAGGGCGCCGGCTCACCCAGAAACGGCAGCCAGCTCACCCGCGCAGAGGTGCCGATCGGCACCCGGTCGGCGACCGAGACCACCCATTCGCCGCGCTCGATCGCCTCCTGAAGCAGCACCGCCTTGTCGACCCCGAGCTCGGTGACCTGGATCAGCCGCACCGTGGCGCTCGGGGCGATCCTGGCGATCAGTCGGTTGAAGCGCTCGGCGTGAGCGGTGCCCACCAGCACGTTGACGCGCCAGCGCCGGTCGAGATGGGCGATCGCCCGGATCACCTCGGGATTGCCCAGGTGGGCCGTCAGCACGACGGCGCCGAGCGCAGCGTTCTGGGCGCTCGCAAACATGCCGTCCTCGACGCCCTGGACCTGGGTGACCGGGAGATGGCCGCTCCAGGCGGCGACCTTGTCGAGCGAGGCGGCAGCGAAGCTCAGGAAGTGGCGGATCTGGTCGATCGCCCCGGGCCGCCGTGGCAGATGCCCGGCCGCGTGCAGCCGGCGCAGGTAGCCCGCCGAGGCCAGGCGCTGCTCGCGCCCGGTCGCGAAGAAATAGAGCACGACCGGGGTCATCATGACGAGACAAGCCCGCCTGCCCAACAGCCGGTAGATCGCCGCCAGGAGCCGCAGGCCCCAATAGCTGCCGCGTTCGCGCTGATCGGCCCAATGCCGGCCCGCGGGCGGGCCGAGCTCGATCCGCCGCGGCCGGTTGCGCAGCATCCGGGGCAACCGCGCCAGCATGCCGAAGCAGAGCCGCGTATGCAGCCAGCTGATGGCGAGGTTGTCGAGCAGCATCCGGAAGTTCGAGAGGTTGTCCTTTGGATAGACGACCCTGACCGGCAGGACCGCGAGCGGGACCCCCGCCCAGACCAGCCGGACCAGGATCTCGATGTCGAAATCCATGCGCCGACCGAGCCGGGTCCGGCCCGCGAGCGCCAGTACGGGCCCGACCGGATAGACCCGAAAGCCGCACATCGAATCGGGCATCCGGAGCGACAGGGTGTGCACGGCGACCCAGAAGTTGGTGAGCCGGCGGCCAAGGCGGCGACCGCGCGAGATCGATCCGTCGAACATCGGTGCGCCGGCGATCAGGGCGTCCGGATGCGCCCGCGCGGCCTCGAGGAAGGGCGCCACCGCGGCCAGGTCATGCTGGCCATCGGCATCGATCTGGAAGGCATGGCTGAAGCCGCGCGCGGCTGCCTCGCGCAGACCGGTGAGCACAGCTGCCCCCTTGCCCCGATTGTGGTCGTGACGCAGACACCAGACCCCGGCATCGGCGTCGACCAGGCGATCGAGCGCCTGCCCGGCCTCGGCGGCGCTGCCGTCGTCGACGATCAGGACCGGCAACGACAGGGCCGCCATCTGCTCCAGGAGCGCGGGCAAGGCGCGCACGTGATTGTGGGTCGGCACCAGGACACAAGGCCGGAACGAGCTGGCCATCGCTAGGTCCGGCCGATGACGCCTTCGGATGCCGGCAGGCCGCCGTTCTCGAAGCGGAAGCTGATCGTGGCCTGGCCGAGATCGCGCAGGAGATGCAGGTGGACCCGGTCGCCGGGCCGGATCAGCCTGCGGAACTTGACCCGCGCGACGTGGCTCGAGCCCGGCCGCATCTGCCACAGCCGCTCGGCGAACAGGCGCGACAGGTGGATCTGCGCGACCCCCGGCAGGATCGGGCGACCGGGGAAGTGGCCTTGGAACCAGACCAGGCTGCCGTCGAGGTCGAGGGCGAGCTCCGCCTCGGTGTCGCTCAGGTGGACGAGCTCGCTCGGCGGCAGGACGTCGGGCCCGGCGCTCTCGAACAGCGCCCGGATCGCTGCCACCTGCCGCTTGCTCTGGCTGTTGGTCGGGATCGCCTGCGGGAAGCGCCAGATCTTCGGCCGCTCCATCGGCTCCAGGCGCCCGGCCAGAGCCTGCTTGAGGCGCTGCGCGAAGCGATAGGTACCTGCGCTCGCGAGACCGGCGCGGCCGGCCGCGGTGAGCACCACGGCGGCGCCCAGAGCCCCCTTGCGCGCGGGCAGATCGACCACCGCGGCATCGCCGATCTCGGTCAGCTCGAGCAGGGCCTGCTCGACCCGCGGCAGCGACACGCGCTTGCCCTCGACCTTGACCACGCGGTCGATCCGGCCCCGGAGCTTAAAGCCCCCGTCAGCCAGGAACTCGACGCGATCGGCCATCGCGAACGGCCGATCGCTGCCGATGAAGGGCGAGCGGACCACGAGGCCGCCGCCGGCGTCGGCCGACAGGGCGAGGCCCGGAAACGGCGTCCAACTGGTGTCCGCGGCGGCCTGCCGGCGCCAGGCGACGCCGCCGGTCTCGGTGCTGCCCAGCACCTCGGTCGGCAGCTGCCCGAGCCTGGTCGCGGCCTGGGCGGCCGCTTCGCGCGGCAGCGGCGCGCCCGAGGAGACGATCAGGGCGGGCCGCATGGCCTGCCAGGGCAAGCTGGCGGGCATACGGGTCAGATGCACCGGGCTGGTCACGAGGATCGTCCGCTCGTCCAGGCGATCCGTCAGCTGCTCCCAGTAGTCGGCGACCTCGGTGCGGCTGACGTGTCCCGCCAGCACCGGCCAGACGACCCGGAAGAGCAGACCGTAGATGTGCTGATGGGCGACGGTGGCCTCGACCCGGCCGGGTGGCAGCGGCCACAGCCGCTGGAGCACGGCCGCCTCGAGCTCGAGGCAGGAGAGCGGCTTGCGGACCGCCTTGGGCAGGCTGGTCGAGCCGGAGGTGAAGAACACGACCTCCGGATCGGTGCCGGTGAAGGTTGGCGGCGGCTTCCTGTCGCCGCCGGGTAGGTGCAGCAGGACCTGACCCGGGCGGCCGCGATCCTCGTCGGTGAGCAGGATGCTGCGGTCGGTGCCGATCTCGTCCAGATAGGCGGGCGCATCATGGGCCGGGAAGATCACCCGGCGCCCGAGCACCACGGCCGCCATGATGCCAACGAGATGCAGCGCGGGCGAGCGGCAAAGCAGCGTCAGGCTGCCCTCGCGGCCGGCCAGCTCGCGCGTCGCGCCCGCGATCGCCGCCCGGAGCAGGCCGGCATCGATCGCCGCCGCCTCGGATCGGAAGAGCACGGTCCTCGGGTCGGCGGCCTGCAGCCGATCGAGCAGGGTTGCCATCAGCCGGTTGCCCGGGGCCGCCGGACCCGCTGCCGGATCAGGTATTCGATGGCGAACACGAGACCCGCGAGCCCATAGGAGACAAGGCCGTTGTAGATCGTCCAGGCGAGCCACGAGCCTGCGACCACCGTCCAGAGCGCCACGCCGCCGTTGACCGCAAAGAAGCCGACCCAGACCATGGTGACCTTGCGGGTGTAGCGGACGCCCCGGTCATCGAGGTCGGGATCGATCAGCCGGGCGAAGCGCTCGATCATGCTCGGAGGGCGCCACAGGCTGCGGGCGAAGGCGTAGAGCAGGGCGAGGTTCATGGCGACCGGATAGATCCGGACGCCGAGCTCGGGCCTGAGCAGCCCGACAACGGCCACGACCGCGACCACCACCGCCGGCAGCCAGAGCAGGTCGATCGGCATGAACCGCGACGGCCTGGTCAGGCCGAGCAGCAGCAGGGCACAGACCAGGATGATCGTCGGGTACGGCCCGAGCAGGTGAATCGAGGAGACGACCAGGACCGGGTAGAGGATGCCGAGAGCGGTCGCCAGCAGCGCTCCGAGGTCAGCTGGCCGTCGCCAACGCGGCATGGACGCGCTCCACGACATCGCCGATGGTCCGCACGGTCTTGAACTGCTCGGGTTCGATCCGGACATGGGCGAGCTCCTGGAGCTTCACGATCAGATCGACCGCATCGATACTGTCGAGGTCGAGGTCGTCGCGCAGTTGAACTCGAGGGAGATCTTGTCGGCCGGCACGTCGAAGAAATCGACGAGATGATTCCGCAGTTGTCGGAATATCTCGTCACGGTCCATGGCCGCCTCAGCGGATGCGCCGGGCGGAGATATAGGCGGCCAGATTGCGGACATTGGTGAAATGCTCATGGAGCCGCGGCTCATGGGGATCGATCTTGATGCCGAAGGTCTCTTTGAGGGCGACGCCGAGCTCGAGCGCATCGATCGAATCGAGCCCGAGGCCGTCGCCGAACAGGGGCTCGACCGGGTCGATCTCGTCGACCGCGATGCCCTCGAGATTGAGAGTATCGATGATCAACTTGGAAATCTGCGCTTCAAGCTCCTGCATCGCGCAGGATCTCCCTAAAGCGTTGATCAACATGCCTGGTAAGCCGCCGTACGGCAATCGAGGGCGGATCATCCCGCACCAGCGCCCGGACATCGATCAGCTCGTGCACAGCCACGGCGAAAACCGGTCGAGTTGGCGGAATCTCATACCATTTTTCCCCCTTGGTCAAGGTTGTGGGCGCGCAGTGGATGGTCACCAGCCGGATCGGCGCGGTGGCCGCCAGGGCAATGTTGGCAAAGCCCCGCTGCAGCCGGCGCGGCCGGCCCGGCACGGTGCGCGAGCCCTCGGGAAAGATCAGGAGGTTGTCGCCGGCCCGGAGCACGTCGGCGCAGGCGTTGACGAGCTTCTGCGGGTTGTCGTCGTTGCGGATGTAGCCGGTCGCGACCAGCACGCCGCGCATGAAGGGATTGCGCCAGTTCTGATGCTTGACGACGCATTGGGTCTGGCGCAGCAGCGAGACCAGCAGCACGACGTCGATCAGCGAGGGATGATTGGCGACGATCAGCCGGCCGCGATCGGTCTGTAGCGCCGCCGCGCCGGTCACCTCGAGACCGATGACGCCGAGCGTGGTCATGGTCCGCACGAACAGGCGGAAGGTCCGGCGCACGATGCGCCGCGCGATGCCGACCCGCCTGGCCCGGTCGGCGATCGTCAGATTGAGCGCCGGGAAGACGAAGACCGACAGCAGGAGGGCACCGACCCCGAAGGCCGCGAACGAGAGCCCGGTCCCGACCAGCCGCCGGGCATAGTCGAGACGACGCCCGAAGCCGCCCGTGCGGGCGCTCATGGCGTCGCTTCCACGACCCACTCGAAGCCCGCCCTGCTCGCCAGCCGCACCGGTCCGCCGCCTTCGAGGACGGCAAGAACGCTGCGCGCCTCGGCTTCGCTGTCCTGCGCGAGCGCGCCTGCGGCCGGGACCGGGCGCAAGACGGCAAGCGGCCGGCGCTCGGTCGGCGACGACTCGAGCAGCGCCGCCAGGATGGTGCCGCCGGAGCCGCAATCGGTGTGGCTCTGAAGCTCTTTGGGAATCTCCTCCTCGGCATAGACTAGGAGCACCGCCCGAGCCGGATCGGCCCGGAGCCTGGCCGACGCCTCGATCAGGGCGGCGGCGAAGGTGTCGCGGCCGGCGGCGATGCTGGTGTGGCCGGTCCGCTCCTGGCGCAGCAGATCGAGCATACCGGCGAGCGCATTGTGGACTGAAAGGGAGAACTCGAGCGGCGATGGCGGCCGGCCCTTCGCCAGCCCCAGGAGCAGGCGCTGGGTCGCCTGGAGATCGCCGTGGCGCGAGCAGAAGACCAGCTCGACCGGTTTGGTGGCTGCCCGCAAGGGCCCGAGGCCGCAGCGCACCGCCGCCAGCACCATCCCTCGCAACCGGCGCCGGACCAGCATCGGGATCTCGGCAGCATCGACAGGCTGCCCGACCGTCCGTTCCTCACCGTCCACGACGCAGCTTGCGGCGAAGGCGACCACGAGCAGTTCAGGACTCATCGCTCACCACGTTCCTCGGGCAAGCGAGCGGTCGAGCGCCCGGCCTCGATGTCAGACCATCGCGCCGGCGTCCGCCGCCACGACCGCTCTCAGCCGGGGCGTCATTTACCCGCGACTTTGACCACGTCGCCTTTCAAGGCGACGCCGGCCATCAGGAAGCCCTTGTAGCACTCGACCTGTTGATCGTGCGACACCTCGTTCTTCTTGAAATAGCTCTTGATATTCACGACCGCGTTGCCGCCGAGCGACTTCGCCTGGTCCTGCAGCTGGATCAGTGCCGACAGCAGGACATGGTTGCAGGCTTCGCCGGCCGACTTGGCAAAACCATTGGTTTTCTTGTTAGTGACGAAGTTGCCATAGGTCTGCACAATCTCGGGATGCGGCGTGTTGCCGAAATAGAATTTGACCGAGCCGTCGAGTTTTTCCTGATAGTCAGATGTGCTCATCGCCTCCGGGACGCTGATCATCACCAGGCTGTCGGCCGCGCGCGCCGTCTGGCTGGTGAACCCCAAAGTCAGCAGGACCAACAAGACCGCGGAAATCACCTGAAGTCGGTCGTTTCTCCATGGCAATGACTGTCGCACGAGGTCTCCTCCCTTGGCTGCGCTATGGAAATAGCTGCTTGGCTCGGCGCGGGCGGCGCTCACCAGCGCGACCGGCCGATGCCGCGAACGCGGCGTGTCATCCAGATCAACCCGTGGCAATTTTCTCAGGTTGGCCGTCTGGAGTCAATCGCGGGGGAGACGTTGCGGCCGGGCCGGCGGTGCCGTCCGCCGCTTGCCAAGCCTTGCTCAAAGACGTTAAACGGTGGCGACGAGGCGATCGCGGTCGGGGCGTCGATGAATAGCTTGAGACTTCTTGGTCGGGCGGTGGCTGGCGCCGATCGAGGCGCGCTCGAAGCTCCTTCCATTGATGCGTCATTTGCTGATGGTGGAAGCGTCGTGACCGCCCCAGCGGGCCCGCCACCGGTCGTCGTTGCCCTGATGGACCTGGGACCGCCGACGCGCGATCGCCGGGTCGCCGCGATCGAGCGGAGTTCTGGCCGCCCGCAAGCTTGCGCAAGCGCTTCTCGCAAGGGTCTCGGGAACCACCGGCTGGTCGATCGAGACCGAGCGGAACGGCCGGCCGCGGGCCCGCCATCCAGGCTCGAGCTGGCATTGCGATCTCTCGATCGCCCATTCCGGGGCGCTCGTTGCGGCGGCGGTCTGCGATCGCGGCGCGCTCGGCATCGACATCGAGAGACATAAGCCCGAGCGTGATCATCGGGGCATCGCCCGCCTGACCTTCGGCCCGCAGGAGCAGGCCATGGCGGAGCGGGGCGGCATCGCTAGCTTCTATCGGCTCTGGACCTTGCGCGAGGCGATCAGCAAGGCGACCGGCCAGGGCCTCGCCATGTTCATGGACGGCATCGACCGGCTGCCCGCAGAACCGCATACCGGCCATTGGCTGTCCGCGGACCGGCAGTGGCTGCTCGCGCATCTCGAGCCGCGCCCCAATCTCAGCCTCGCCCTGGCCGTGCTGCACGAGGCGCCGGTCGCGGCCGGCGACTGGTCGCCTGCCTCCGTCTGCTGGTTGAGCCAGCCCGAAGTCGATGCCTGGTCGCGCTTGCCAGACCATTCGCTCCATCAGGACCGGGAGTGGCGAGCCAAGGCGCCGGTGTGATGACCGGTAGCGATCGGCGACCGAGGATCGAGGTGCTGACGACGGTTCAGCCGGAATTCTACGATCTCGACCCGATGAACGTGGTCTGGCACGGCAACCACGTCCGCTATCTCGAGGTGGCGCGCTGCGTCCTGCTCGAGCAGATCGGCTATACCTACCAGGACATGCGACGGTCGGGCTATGCATGGCCGGTCGTCGATCTACGTTTGCGCTATTATCGGCCTCTGCATTTCGCGCAAAAGGTAGATATCCGGGTCGCGATCGTCGAATGGGAGAACCGCCTCAAGATGACCTATCTGCTCACCGATCAGGCCACCGGCGCCAAGCTCGCCCGCGGCCATACCGTCCAGGTCGCGGTCGATCTCGAGAGCGAGGAGATGCTGTGGGAGACCCCGCCCGTCCTGCGCGCCAAGCTCGCGCCCTTCCTGGGGTGACGCTCGGCCTCTGCCTCGGCTTGACGGCGGTGCCCGTCTTGCCCCTGGCGGCGGCTCCCGCCGTCGCGGCCGAGCATGTCTGTCCCGAGCCGGAAAGCTGGCGCCGCGACAGGCTCGATACCAGCTTCGAGCGCGAGCGGCGGCTCGCCGGAATGACGATCCCGCTGCGCTCGCACGGGCGCGTGCAAAGCGATGGCACCGCGATCTGGTGGCGCACCGAAGCACCGCTCGAGATGGTGCTGCGGATCGATCAGAGCGGCGTCTCCCAGTCGGTCGCGGGCGGCGCCATGCAGCCCCTGGCCGGGGCTGGCGCCGGCGGCGGCGAGATCGCAAGCCTGATCACGACCCTCCTGAGCGGCGACCTTGCGAGCGCTGCGGCCGCCTTCACGATCGACCGGCAGCAGGATCCGGCGACCGGCAAGTGGCACGTCCGGCTGCAGCCGAAGGCCGCGCAGCTGGCGCGGGCGATCGGCAGCATCGAGCTGACCGGCTGCGAGCGCGTCGAGGTCGTCCTGATCAGGCAACCGAACGGCGACCAGGATCGCGTGGTGTTCGGCCAGGCAGACTAGGCACGACGCGTTCAGAGGATTCAGCTTAGCGAGGATTTGCGGGAGGTTTGGTCCAGGTGAAGGGCTTGGGCGCGGCGTTGTGCTCGGCGATGTAGCGGTGGATCGCGGCCTGCAAGTCGATCACGGAGTGGAAGGTGCCCCGCTTGAGGCGGCGCCGGGTAAGAGCCGAGAAGAAGGCTCGACCGCGTTCAGCCAGGAGCCCGAGGTCGGCGTGAAGTGGAAGGTCCAGCGCGGATGCCGTGCCAGCCAGGCCATGACCTTGGGGTGTTTGTGGCTGCCGTAGTTGTCGAGGATCACGTGGATCACCTTGCCGGCCGGCACGGCGGCCTCGATGGCGTTGAGGAAGCGCAGGAACTCCTGGTGCCGGTGGCGCTGCATGCAACGGCCGAGCACCGTGCCGTCGAGGACATTGAGCGCGGCGAACAGGGTGGTGATGCCGTTGCGGATATAGTCGTGGGTCATGGTGCCGGCCTTGCCCGGCTTGATCGGCAGACCGGGCTGGGTCCGGTCCAGGGCCTGGATCTGGCTTTTCTCATCGATCGAGAGCACCAGGCTGTGGGCCGGCGGCTCGACGTACAGGCCGACGATGTCCTCGAGCTTGGTGGCAAATTCGGGATCGTTGGAGCGCTTGAAGGTCGGAGGTGGCACAAGGGCCAGCCCGTGCGCGACCATCGCGAGCGGATCGGCACGGTCGTGGTCGCGGCGGCGATCCTGCTGGCGGCCGCGGTCGTCGGGGTCCGACTGCTGGCGCCGACCTCACCGATCGACACCGACATCCTGGCGCTGGTGCCGCAGGACGAGCGCGACCCGGTGCTCGCCGCGGCGATCGGGCGCGCGGCGACCCTGGTCGGCAGCCGGGTCGGCTTTCTGCTGCGCGACCCGGATCCGACGCTGCGCGCGGCCGCCGCTGCCGATCTGCGGACCGTCCTCGAGCAGACGGGCCTGTTCATCCCGGTCGAGGACGAGGCGGCCGCCCTCGGGCGGTGGTTGTTCGAGCACCGCGACCGCCTGCTGTGCCCGAGCGACCGGGTGCTGCTCGAGCGCGGCCAGGGGGCGGCTCTGGCGCGCCAGGCGCTGGCGCAGATCTACGCGCCCCTGGTGCCGATCGGCGGTGACCTGCTGCGCGCCGATCCGATGCTGCTGACGCTGCGGCTGGTCGATTGCTTCTCGCCGCCGCGCGGCCGGAGCGCGGACGGGACCCTGATCGCCGGCCGGCTGACCGCTTCCCCCTACAGCCTCGACGTCCAGGATCGGATCACGGCGGCGATCGCCCGCTGGCAGGCAAGCCAGGCCGGGCAAGGCGTCGCGCTCGCCCGCTTGGGGGCGCTCTTCCATGCGGCCGCCGCGGCCGCTCGGGCGCGCATCGAGATCGCCTGGGTGAGCGGCCTCTCGATCCTGGGCGTGCTCGCGCTGTTCCTCGCCCTGTTCGCGAGCCTGCGGGCAGCGCTTCTGGCCCTGATCGCCATGGCGGTCGGCAGCCTTGGCGGTCTCGCGGCCTGTCTGGCCCTGTTCGCCCATGTCCATGCCCTGGCGCTGCTGTTCGGGGCGGCGATGTCCGGGATCGCCGTCGACTACGCGATCCACGTCATGGTCGCGGGGCTCGCGCTCCATGACCAGGGCCAGGACCCCGGCAATCCGGCCCGGACCGTCGCCCGGCCGCTGCTCGCCTGCTTGCTGACCACGCTTGCCGGGTTTGCCTGCCTCCTGGTCTCGGGCATCGGCGTGCTGCAGCAGATCGCGGTCTTCGGCAGCGCCGGCATCCTCCTCGCCTTCGGCTTCAGCCGCTTTGTGCTCGGCCGCTGGTGCCGCTGGCCACAGCGGATCTCGCGCCCGGCACGAGGCCTCGCGGCGGTCGCAAAGGGGCTGCTCGGCTGGTCGGCCGGCCCGGTCCTCTTGGCAACGGCGGCCCTGGTCCTGCTGCCGGTCCTGGGCTTCGGCCTGCAGCGTCTGGCCGGGTCGGACGACGTGCGCAGCTTCCAGCCGGTGCCGGCCGCGCTCCAGGCCGAGGAGACGGCCGTGGCGGCGGCCGCCGGCTACCGGATCGATCCGCGCTTTCTGCTGGTGCGGGCGGTGCGGCCTGGACGCGCTCCAGGCCCGTGAGAGTCAAGCCATCGACGGCATCCAGCGGCCACTGCCGGCGCCGGCCTGGCTCGATCCGGCGCCGGCACGGCAGGCAGCGGACGCTCAGCTGATCGAGCAGCGCCTCCTGGTCCCGGAGCTCGCTCCGATCGCGAGCATGCTCGAGCTCGATCCAAAGACGGTCTATCAGCACTCGCCGCCCGACGGCGCTTTGCCCTCGCCGTTCGCCGAGATGCGCGGCACCGTCGAGGGGATGAATTTCTCGATCATCCCGCTGAGCGTCGAGGACGCCAGGAGGCTGGATCAGGCGCCGGCCGGAGGGGTCGCAGAACTGGTCGACCCGGCCGCCGTCTACAGCTCGCTGCTCGAGCGCTTTCGTCAGCGTGCGACCTGGTCGCTGGCGCTGGCGCTGGTCGCCTGCGGTCTCGGCGTGCTGGCGATCTATCGCCGCGCGGCGAGCCTGCGTCTGCTCCTTCCGGCCGGGCTCGCGATCGCGCTGGTGCCGGCGATCGCCGGCCTGGCCGGGCAGACCTTCTCGCTGTTCTCGGTGATGGGGCTGTTCGTGGCGCTCGGGGTCAGCATCGATTTCGCGGCTTTCCAGGCGATCGATCGGGCGGAGGACGAGGGCTCGATGCGGGACGGATGGCGCGAGACCAGCATTCTGGCGGCGGCCATCACGACGATCGTGCCGATGACTCTGCTGAGCTGGAGCGATACCCTCCCGGTCCGGCATTTCGGCTCTTCGGTCGCGCTCGGGACGGCGTTGGGCCTGATCCTGTCACCGCTCGCGCG
Organism: uncultured Alphaproteobacteria bacterium; assembly: GCA_963757395.1. Classification (GTDB taxonomy): domain Bacteria; phylum Pseudomonadota; class Alphaproteobacteria; order Geminicoccales; family Geminicoccaceae; genus DATAOG01. Next base: position 418,910 of record CAVWRK010000003.1, on the reverse strand, counting down.
CCGGCAACGGCCCCCGGGCGCGGCGTCGGAGGAACCATGAGGAGCGAGGTCGTCATCATCGGCGCCGGACCCGCCGGAACGATCGCTGGCAGCCTGCTCGCCCGCCAAGGGCATCGGGTCGTCATCTTCGAGCGCGAGCGTTTCCCCCGGTTCTCGATCGGCGAGAGCCTGTTGCCGCAGGCGATGGTCTGGATCGAGGAGGCGGGTCTGCTCGAGGCGGTCGAGGCCGAGGACTTCCAGCCCAAGAATGGTGCCGTGTTCCGCATGGGCGAGCGCCATCAGGTGATCGATTTCCACAACAAGACGACGCCCGGCCCGGCGCTCACCTACCAGGTGCCGCGCGCTCGCTTCGACCACGTCCTCGCGATCGGTGCCCGTGACGCCGGCGTCGAGATCCGCTTCGGCTGCCGCGTCACCTCGTTCACGCCCGGGGCGGACGGCGTCACGCTCCAGGTCCTCGAGGAAGGCGGCCCCGAGCAGACCGTGCATGCCCGCTTCGCGCTCGACGCGAGCGGGTTCGGCCGCGTGCTCGCGCGGCTGCTCGAGCTCGACCGGCCGAGCGACTTCCCGCCGCGCGCGGCCCTCTTCACCCACGTCAGCGACGGCATTCTGGACGACCGGTTCGATCGCGAGAAGATCCTGATCAGCGTCCATCCCGAGATCCGGGACGTCTGGTACTGGCTGATCCCCTTCAGGGACGGCCTCGCGTCGATCGGCGCGGTCGGCCCGATCGAGCTTCTCGACCTCGCAGGGCGCCTCGGACCGGGAGCGTCTGGACCGGCTGGTCGCCGCCTCCGGCTACATGGCGGAGCTTCTGCGGCAGGCCGAGCCGCGCCGGCCGGTCGAGCGCCTCACCGGCTACGCGCGCAGCGTGACCCAGCTCACCGGCCCCGGTTTCGCGCTCCTCGGCAATGCCGCCGAGTTCCTCGATCCGGTCTTCTCCTCGGGCGTCACGATCGCCATGAGATCGGCAAGTCTCGCCGCCCAGGTCCTCGACCGACAGCTGCGCGGGGCGCCGGTCGACTGGCGCACCGACTACGAGATGCCGTTGCAGATCGGCATCGACACCTTCCGCGCCTATGTCGAGGCCTGGTACGACTTCACCTTGCAAGAGATCATTTTCGGCAATCCGAAAGTCGACAGCTTCGTCACCCGCATGATCACCTCGGTGCTGGCCGGCTATGCCTGGGATCGTCAGAATCCCTTCGTCAGGGAGCCGAAGCGGTATCTGAGCATGGTCCAGACGATCACCCGATGACCGCGCCGCCCACCACCAGGCTGACCAATGTCCTGGAGTGGGCGGCTGTGCTCTCGGGTATGATCTGCGTGCTCCAGTCCTGCAGCCTGATGCCGCCAGGCCCGGTCACAGCGCCGCCGGACCAACCCTGGCGCACGGTTCTGAGCCTCCCGTCCCGGCCCGGCTACCCGGGCGAGGTCGCGGTCGTCCAGGACCTCCACGCCGTCCACGGCGATCAGGCCTATGACGTTCAGGCGGTCCTGCAGGCCTCCGCCGAGCATCTGGTCCTGGTGCTGACCCTGCCGTTCGGGCCGCGGCTCGCGACCATCGACTGGTCGGCGGACGGGATTGCGATCAGCCGCGATCCCGATCTGCCGATCGCCGACCAGGTGCCGCCTGAGGACGTGCTTGCCGACATCGTCCTGACCTTCTGGCCGGAGGCGGCGGTGCGGACCAGCCTGCAAGATGGCGTGGCCCTGGTGGTGGAGCCGGGCCGCCGCCTGGTGATGCGGGATGGCGTCGCGGTGATCGCGATCCGCTACGATGGCGCCGACCCTTGGAATGGCCGGACCGTGCTCGACAACCATCTGCTCGGGTATCAGCTCACGATCGTCAGCCGGGCGGTGCCGGCTGCATGAGCCGCGGGCCCACGATCCAGGCGATCTCGCTGATCTCGCCGCTCGCGATGAGCTTTTCGGCGCATCGCGAGCCGTTGCTGGCCGGGCGTTGCGGTCTCGGCGACCGGCGCGCTCTGCTGAGCGGCGAGCTGGTCGCCGTCGGCAGCCTGGCCGCCGAGCCGCCTCCCTTGCCCGACGCGCTCGCCGCTTGGGACAGCCGCAGCAACCGGCTGCTGGCGGCGCTGCTCGAGCCGCTGCTCGAGCCGATCCGGAGCGCGATCGAGCGCTGGGGTGCCGAGCGCCTCGGCGTGGTGATCGGCTGCACGACCTCGGGCATCGCCGACAGCGAGCCCGCCTACGCCATCTTCGCCGGCAACGGCGCGTGGCCGGCCAGCTATCGCTATGTCCGGCAGGAGCTCGGCGATCCGGCGCGGTTCGCGGCCCACGCGGTCGGCGCCCGGGGGCCGTGCTATGTCGTCTCGACCGCCTGCACCTCAGGCGCCAAGGCGTTGGTGTCGGCGGCGCGCCTGCTCGAGGCGGGTTTTTGCGACTGCGGTGCTGTGCGGCGGCGTCGATACCCTCTGCGAGCTGACCCTGAACGGGTTCGCGGCGCTGGAGGCGATTTCCGGCGGGCCCTGCCTGCCCTTCAGCCGCAACCGCAGCGGCATCAGCCTCGGCGAGGGCGGCGCCCTGTTCCTGCTCGACCGCCAGCCGGGCGAGCTGCGCCTCGCGGGCTGGGGCGAGAATTGCGATGCCTACCACTTGAGCGCGCCCGACCCCGAGGGCACGGGCGCCGAGCTCGCGCTGCGCGCCGCCCTCGATCTCGCCGGCATCGAAACCGGCGCGATCGGCTACATCAACCTTCACGGCACCGGCACCAGGCTCAATGACCGCACCGAGGCGGAGGTGACCTGGCGCCTCTTCGGCCCCGATGTCGCCTGCGGCTCGACGAAGGGCATGACCGGGCATATGCTCGGCGCTGCCGGCGCCTGTGAAGCGGCCTTTGTCGCCATGGGGCTGCAGCAGGGCACCCTGCCGCCGCATCTATGGGACGGCGTTGCCGACCCCGAGCTGCCGCCGATCGGGCTGGTCCAACAAGCCGGCCAGAAGTGCCGGGCGCAGTATATGATGAGCTGTTCTTACGCTTTCGGAGGCAACAATTGCGCGCTCGTTCTGGCGCGGGAATGATCGCGTCAGACCCGCCCGACATCGAGACGCTGATCCCGCATCGTGGCCCGATGCGCTTGATTGACCGCGTGATCGAGATCGAGAGGTCTGCCATCACGACGCTCGCTTCGGTACCGACCGGCGGCCCGTTCGTGGCGCCGGACGCCGACCCGCCGGGTTACATGGTGATCGAGATGATGGCGCAGACGGTGAGCGCCTGGGACGGCTGGCAGCGGCGGCGGCAGGGGCACGCGCCGGAGATCGGCTTTCTGTTGGGAACCCGGCGCCTGCGCTGCGATCGCGAGACGCTGGCCCCCGGCACGAGCCTGCGCATCGACGCCCGCCTGGTGTTCTCCGACGGTGAGATGGCGTGCTTCGCCTGTACGGTCCAAGAGGGCGACGGCGAGCCGTTCGCGGAGGCGACGCTCAACGTGTTCTGCTCGGCGTCGCCGCCCGACCCGGAGGCGGAGCCGTGAGCGCGCCCGGGTCGCTGGCGATGGAGCCGGCGGAGCCGGCCCGCCGGCCGGTGCTGGTCACGGGCGCCAGCAAGGGCATCGGCGCCGCGATCGCGACCCGGCTCGCGGCCGCGGGCCATCCGATCGTCGTCCACTACGGCCGCGATCTGGCCGGTGCGGTCGCGGTCGCCGATGCCATCTCGAGCGCCGGGGGCCGGGCCCGCACGCTCGGCTTCGACGTCCGCGATCGCGCCGCGACCCGGACCGCGCTCTTGGCCGATGTCGAGGCGAACGGGGCCTTCTGGGGCGTCGTGCTGAATGCCGGCATCGCTCGCGATGCCGCCTTTCCGGCCCTCGAGGACGAGGACTGGGACAGCGTGCTGCGCACCAACCTCGATGGCTTCTACAATGTGCTGCGGCCCCTGGTGATGCCGATGGTGCGGCGCCGGGACGGTGGCCGGATCGTCGCGATCTCCTCGGTCGCGGGCCTGATCGGCAATCGCGGCCAGGTCAACTACAGCGCCGCCAAGGCCGGCATCATCGGTGCCAGCAAGGCGCTCGCGGTCGAGCTCGGCAAGCGCCGGATCACGGTCAACTGCGTCGCCCCCGGCATCATCGAGACCGCGATGACCGAGGGTCTGCCGCGCGACGAGATCCTGGCCCTGATCCCGCTCCGGCGCCTGGGCACGACCGGCGAGGTGGCGGCCGCCGTCGCCTTCCTGATGTCAAGCGAGGCCGGCTACGTCACCCGGCAGGTGATCTCGGTCAACGGGGGGCTCTGCTGATGCGCCGGGTCGTGGTCACCGGCATGGCCGGGGTGACCTCGCTCGGCGCCGACTGGCCGACCATCAGGGCGGCGATGCGGGCGGGCCGGACCGGCATCCGCTACATGCACGAGTGGGACCGGCTGGCCGACCTGCGCACGCGGCTCGGGGGCGCCATCGACGACTTCGATCACACCGCGATCTATCCGCGCAAGCAGGCGCGCTCGATGGGCCGGGTCGCGGTGCTGGCGGTGCGCGCCGCCGAGACCGCGCTCGCCCGCGCCGGCCTGCTCGGCGATCCGCTTTTGAAGACCGGCCGGGCGGGGATCGCCTACGGCTCGTCCTACGGCTCGACCGCGCCGACCCGGGACTTCGTCCACTTCATGAACACCGGCAAGGCGATCGGCCTCAACGCCACCAGCTACATCCGGATGATGAGCCATACCACCGCGGTCAACATCGGCATCACCTTCGGGCTCACCGGCCGGATCGTCACCACGTCTTCGGCCTGCACCTCGGGCTCGCAGGGGATCGGCTATGCGTTCGAGGCGATCCGCGCGGGCCAGGCCGACATCATGATCGCGGGCGGCGCCGAGGAGCTGTGCCCGACCATGGCGGTGGTGTTCGATACGCTGTTCGCGACCAGCGTCAGCAACGAGACGCCACAGACCGCCTCGCGGCCGTTCGACAGGGACCGCAACGGCCTGGTGATCGGCGAGGGGGCGGCCGCGCTGATCCTCGAGAGCGCCGAGCTGGCCCGCGCCCGAGGCGCGCCGGCGCTGGCCGAGATTCTCGGCTTTGCCACCAATTCCGATGGCGCCCACATCACCCAGCCGACGATCGCGACGCAGGCGGCGGCCCAGCGCCTGGCGCTCGAGGACGCGGGTCTCGCGCCATCCGCCGTCCAGTTCATCAGCGGCCACGGCACCGCGACCGACAACGGCGACGTCGTCGAGGCGAAATCGACCCATGCGGTCTTCGGCGAGCGCATCCCGCTGCATTCGCTGAAGGGCCATTTCGGCCACACGCTCGGTGCCTGCGGCGCCATCGAGGCCTGGCTGGCGATCGAGATGATGCATGACGGCTGGTTCCCGCCGACCGCGAACCTGGAGACCCTCGACCCGCTCTGCGCCGGCCCGAACTACCTGATGGGCGTCGGCCAGCCGCTCGACGTCGAGATCCTGGTCTCGAACAATTTCGCCTTCGGCGGCATCAACACCTCCCTCGTGCTCCGCCGCTGCTGAGACCCGCACGACCGTAGACCACAACCGCCGCGGGATGGCCGATGGTATCCCTTGATCATACTCCAATACGCTATTCTTAGCCATTGTTTCAGGACTCTACCTATTATATTGATAGGCGGCATGCAGGAGAACGTTGTCCCTTTTCCGGAGGGGTTGTCTTGCGCGGCCGCGCAAGAGCTGATCCGCAGGCTTATGGCAGACTCTGGAAATTTGCCTGGGACGGTCATTTTGCGGAGAGCATGTTGGAGAGGCATATCGTCAGCGTCAAGTTCTCACGACGTTGCGGTAGGGTCAGGTGGTCTCGGGCCCGGACATCGACGAGTATGGCGACTGGATGTGCAAGGTCGAGAAGTGGTCTGCAGGACATCTCGTAACCGTAATCGTTGCGATCGCCAGGAGTCATGATCTGCTTCGAGGCGTGACAACGTACTAATCGAAACAAAAAAAATAGCATGTCCGAAGCGCGTTACCACTACCGGGAGAGCGGAACTCGACAACGTTTACCTGATCAATGGATTCAGGTATGTCGATACCCCGCACGGCCGAAGCGTCATAGTCGAGAATCTCGACGGGTTACATCGTGCCATCGGCCAATTCCTGACTCACGAGAAGAAGAAACTGAGCGGAAGGGAATTTCGATTCTTGCGGCACGAGCTCAACCTCTCCCAGGCCAGCTTGGCGTTGTCGTTTGGCGTCAACCCTCAGGCCGTTGCCCGTTGGGAGAAGAGTTCGCACGAAGGTCCCGGGTATGGCAGAGCGAATGATCCGCGCTCTCTACGAGGACAGTGTCGGCGGCAATGAGAGAGTGTCGGAGCTGCTGCGTCGGTTGGCAGAAGTGGATGAGCTGACCGACGGAGAGCTTGCGTTCAAGGACACTCCCGAAGGCTGGCGCCCAGCCGACGCAGCCTGACCGAGTTGGGGGGCGATGGGGTCGCTCGTCCTGGCGCCTCCCAATGGTTCCTCGACTCTCAGGTGAGGAGGGCGCGCGCAATCGCCTTTAACGCCTTGCGCTAGTCGTGGCGTTGTCTATCGCGACGGCAAGCGCGCCTGACGGATGCTCCAGTTGGAAGCCCGTTAACTCCGGAACATAGCGATGCTTTTCGGCCGCCTGCCCAAATTGTTGCCCAAAGCGGCCGGTCCGAACTTTGAAAGTGGTGGGCGCACAAGGACTCGAACCTTGGACCCGCTGATTAAGAGTCAGCTGCTCTACCACCTGAGCTATGCGCCCCGAGGGGCTTAGCTAGGAGGCTTTGGGGCGCGCGTCAACCCGGTCCGGGCGGGGCGTCGTGGGCGCGCGTGGCGCTTGCCCGGCGGGCGGGGTGGCGCTACAGATGGCGGGTGGCGCGGGTGTAGCTCAGTGGTAGAGCAGAAGCTTCCCAAGCTTCGTGTCGAGGGTTCGATTCCCTTCACCCGCTCCAACGAAATCCACGACTTAGACGCCTACGGGCGCCTTTTTCATGTTACAGACGCCTCGCAACAAAAACCGCAGAAAACCAACGATTCGCAACGGCGCGCGCCAGCTCCGTGCAACAAAGGGGCAACACGGCGGGCGCCTCGAATGCGAGCATTTTGGCGGTAGGCGCTGGGGGCTTGACGAGGTCGCGCCCACTTGGCTAAGGTTGCGATGCTTAAGGCAGCAAGCGGATGGTCGCGCGCGGTCGCGGCTTGTGCGAGAAGCGATTAACCGTCCGAGCTTGCGGGTTCTGGCCGCGTGATGCGGTGAACTCGGGGGTCAGGCCACGTGATGTGGTGGACCTGGGGGCTCGGTGCGCGAGAGACGCGGTCGTCTCGGGAACATCCGCCCAAAGCCCTCGCGGGTGCTGTGAGAGGCCCGGAGCTTGGTGCTGGCCGCGTGATGCGGTGGACCTGGGATCAACTCCCGTGCTCCGCCCCCACACCTGAAAAACGCGACCGGCGGAGCCTTGATTCGGAGGCTTCGGCCATGGCGCGAAAGCGCACTCACGCGATAGCCGAACCGGCGGCCAACGGCCATGACGGCGGTCGGCTCGCCGACGATCTGTTGCGCGGCGCCCGGGCGATCGCGGATGAGATCGGCGACCCGCTGCGCCGGACCCGCTACCTGCTCGAGCGCGGGCACCTGCCGGCGAAAAAGGTCGGCAACGTCTGGTACGGCTCGAAAAGCCGGCTGCGGGAGTTCTTCTCGGCGAGGCCGCTGAGTGAAACGCCGCCCCTTCGGCGAGGGGCGGCGCGGATCACTTCGACAACAGACGCTAGCCCGGATTTCTCAAACCAGGGCGTGCATCGGGGCTCTGGATCGGCGATAACTCTTCTGTGACAAAGGTTTAACGCGACACAGAGGAGATCCCCGATGCCGACAGAGTGTAGCCGCGATCTGTTTGGATATGAAGCCGTCGAAGGGCGCCAGGTGGTGGCGGCGTTCGACGGTGGCCAGGTGACTTCGGACGCTGGCGCGCTGCTGCTCGGCGCCGCCAACCGGGCGATCGGCCTGGTGCAGCGGCTGGCGCGGTGCTTCGCCGACGGGCGCGCGCCGGCGTTGGTCGAGCACAGCGTCGAGACCCTGCTCATGCAGCGCATCTGCGGCCTCGCGCTGGGCTACGAGGATCTCGTCGACCACGACGAGCTGCGCCACGATCCGGTGCTGGCGACCCTGGTCGGCAAGCTCGAGGCGCACCGTGCCGACTGCGCGCCGTTGGCCGGCAAGAGCACGTTGAACCGGCTCGAGCATGCACCGACCTCGGCGCTCGACCGCTATCACAAGATCGGCCATGAGCCCCGGGCGATCGAGGGCCTGTTCGTCGACCTCTTCCTCGAGGCGCACAGGCAACCGCCGGAGCAGATCGTCCTCGATCTCGATGCCACCGATGATCCGCTGCACGGCCACCAGGAGGGCCGCTTCTTCCACGGTTATTATGACGGCTACTGCTATCTGCCGCTGTATGTGTTCTGCGGCCGGCATCTGCTGGCCGCCAAGCTCAGGCGCTCGAACATCGACGCGTCAGCCGGGGCCAGGGACGAGGTCGAGCGGATCGTTGGCCTCGCGGCTGGCTCCCAGGGGCGACCACCGGAGGCCGCCCCGGAGCGCCGCGCGGATGCGCTGGCCAAGGGTCAAGATCTTGCTGCGCGCCGACTCGGGCTTCGCCCGCGACGAGCTGATGGCCTGGTGTGAGGCCAACGCCGTCGGCTACGTCTTCGGCCTCGCCCGCAACGCCCGCCTGCTGGCCGAGATCGAGGACGCCCTGGCCGCGGCCCAAGCCGAGCACGACGCCATTGGCCGGCCGGCCCGCCGGTTCGCGGACTTCACCTACGCCACGCTCGACAGCTGGAGCCGCGAACGCCGGGTGGTGGGCAAGGCCGAGCACCTGGCCAAGGGCCCGAACCCGCGCTTCATCGTCACCTCGTTACCAAGGTCCGAGATCGACGCCCGGACCCTCTACGAGGACATCTACTGCGCCCGTGGGGAGATGGAGAATCGCATCAAAGAGCAGCAGCTGGACCTGTTCGCCGATCGCACCTCGGCGGCGACCATGCGCGCCAACCAGCTCCGGCTCTGGTTCGCCTCCTTCGCCTACGTGCTGCTCGATGCGCTGCGCCGCATCGGCCTGCGCCACACCCAGTTCGCCACCGCCACCTGCGGCACGATCCGCCTCAAGCTGCTCAAGATCGGCGCCCAGGTCCGGACCAGCGTGCGCCGCATCAAGGTCGCGATGGCCTCCGCCTGCCCCTACCGGGACGAATACCACCTCGCCTATCTCTACCTGAAGCGCGCCGCCTTCTGACCGCCCAGACATATCCAGCTACGCACCCGCACCGGGTGCTCGCCTCCGCTCGTCCAAAAACTCGTCGTGGACGGTGTCCGCGCTCGCCATCCGTCACGCGACGAGCCCGCCGCGCTCACACCGCTCAAACCACCCACCTCGCTTCCGGGTTTGCGGCCGATCACCTCGGCGAGGCCGCGCAAGCTCGAGAACGTGCCTTCCTCCTCGACCAGAAAGGCCGAGTAGAGCTCTCGCTGGTGGCATCATCGAGGGTGACGATCAGATCGAGCGCCGGCCGGCCGGCGAGCCACAAGTGGGTCGAGCCGTCACGCGGCAAAATGCCGCAGATCGGGCGGCCGCTGCGGATTCTGTTGCTATCCCATTATTTTCCGCCGGAGGTGAACGTGCCGGCCTCGCGCACTTTCGAGCACGGTCGCGCATAGGCGCGCGCGTCACCTGCGCGCCCAACCACCCGGCCGGCAAGGTCTATCCGGGCCACAGGAACCGGCTCTGGCAGGAGACGAGTGTCCAGGGGATCCGGGTGATCCGGCTGTGGCTACCTCGCGCCCAACGAGCGGGTTTTCCGCGCGCGCTCAATTACCTGTCGTACCTGCTCGCGGGCTGCATCGCGGCACCCTTCCTGCCGGCTGCGGACGGTGAGCACTTCGCCGCAGCTGTTCTGCGGGCTCGCGGGCCATGTCGTGAGCGGGTGAAGCGCGTGCCCTGGGTGCTCGAGATTCGTGACCTTTGGCCGGAGGCGATCCGGGCGGTCGGCGCGATCCGCAACCAGCTCGTGATCAAGGCGCTGGAGACGATCGAGGCGTGGGCCTATCGCAAGGCCGACCGGGTGATCACCGTGACCAACGCCTTCCAGCGTTACATCGAGACGCGCTGTGCGCGCCCTGGCGCGGTAGCGATCATCAGCAACGGGGTCTATCTCGACCTGTTCTTCCGACCACAGCGCGACCCAAAACTCGAGCAAGAGCTCGGTCTCACTGGTAAGTTCGTGGTCGGCCACTTTGGCACGCTCGGCATGGCCCACCATCTCGAGACGGTGCCCGATGCCGCGCGACTGCTGCGTGCGGAGTTGGAGATCGTGTTCCTGATCGTCGGGGACGGTGCCGAGCGGAGCCGCCTCGAGCGCCTGCGGGAGGCCATGGCCTCCCGAACGATCGGGCAGCAGCCCCAGCAGCGCATGCCGAAGTTCCTGAGGCGGAGGTCCGCAAGTCGCGCGCGCCGCGCTGGGTGGCAATCGGCATGTCGGTGGGCTCCCCTGCCAACCAGCCGTCAGGTCGACTAAGGTGAGGCCGCAGGCCACCGCAACCGGCTCCTAGTGCCCGGATTGGAGCCGCTCGGCGAGCTCGCGGGTGAATCGAGAGAGCGTCGCCGTCTCCGGCGGCTGGGTTGCGCGGGCTGAGGCAGCGCGAGCGCGCTCAGCGTCCCGATCAGAAGGAACAATACCCGATTGCCCGGAAGATCACCGCTCACCATGGCGTTGACGAATCCATTGATGAACAGCATCAGCACGCACATCGACAAAGGGTCGCGCCGCACCTTGGCGAAGGACACCGGGCGGAGCGCGATCATCAGCAGGCCGGCGAGGAGCACCAGGCCAATGACGCCGCCCTCCACCGCCGCCTCGGCAAATATGTTGTGGGGATAGCCGACGGCATCGGGACGGCCGACGAGCAAGGGCCAGCTGCCGGCCCCGTGACCGAGCACCGGCGCATCGTTCCAGAGGCCGAGCGCCGTCTCATAGTGATCGACACGGCTCTGCGCCGAGCTGTCAAGGCCCGCACCCTCAGCCAGCGGCTCCAGCCGCGACAAGGTCTCGGGCATCTGCTCGCTGGACGTGATCCAAACCGTGAGCGCGCCCAGGGCGAATAGGCCGAGGGCAATCGCCGGTGCCTCGTAGGCGGCGAGGCGAAGGCCGTGCCGGCTGGTCCGAACGCCGGCGACCAACGTGAGCAGCAGACTGGCTACGGTGGCGATCAGCGGACCGCGACCGCCGCCGATGATGAGCACGAAACCGAACAGACCAAACAGCCCGAGGCAGACCAAACCGTAGAGTGCAAAGCGCCGCCTCATGAATAGCCATGCGACGAAGACGACCTCAGCGCCGAGGCCGCATAGTCGTCCGAGCAAGAGGTAGTTGCCGCTGCCGACCCAGAGCCTCCCGCCACCGGCTTCGAGATAGACCGCGATCGCCTCAAGAGCGGCGACCAGCGACGCCAAGACCAGCACCGCGAACAGCCGCCGCAGGCGGGTCCGGTCGGGGGCAATGATCATCGCCCCGGCGATCAGCCCCCACAGTGCGAGCGTGGCCATGAAGAAAACCTTGTCAGGCCCGTAGATCTGGCTCGGCGACCAGAGGAGGGAGATCGCAAACCACGTCACCAGCGCGAGACCGGCGACTACGGCGGGGAGACCCGGCCTGAACAGCGGTTTCGAGACCAGGATCAGCGTCCCGATGAGGATGCTGAGGGCGAAGAACAGGACCGTCGGATCGACGGGAATCCACGCGAACCGAGGGTCTCCCTTGTACATGCCGGCAAACATGTAGAGCGTGACCACCGCTTCGAACGACAACGGACTCAGCAGGGCCGCCCGCAGCGAAGGCGGGAGGACCGGGACGTCGCCTGGCGCCCGGACCAGGGCAGTGGAGGTCATCGGCCGGATCCTCTTGATCCGAAAAGAAGCCCTCAATGGGGATTCCCCATTTGCCGGCTCCCGAACACCGATCATGCGTCGCCTCACCGCATGAGGCAAGCGTCCGACGGCCCGGATGTAGGGAGCGCGTGAGTTGTCCGGTTTAGGTTTAGTTAGGTAGCGCGTGATCTGTCCGGTTCCGGGACCGTTCCAAAGAGGCTTGGAACGGGGGGCTGGGTGGAGAGGCTTGCGAGGATTGGGATCATGCGTTTCGAGGAGCTGTTGGAACATTGGCAGAGGGGCAGTTTAAGTCATGACGAGGCGGCCATGGCGCTGGGGGTCAGCGAGCCTCTTCTGCCAGGACTGGCAGTGCTGGAAGGCTCCAACCCGGGAAGCGACTCCGTCGGACCATCCATCCTGGACCTGCAGCGGCTCCTGAACGTACCGCTGCTTGCACGAGACGATGCGGACGCTGGGCGGGATCAGCAGCCCGGCGGGGAGCTGCGTCTGGCATGTCGTCGGCCTCCAGCGGAGCGTCCGGGAGTGGGCCATCCGTCAGGGCTGGGGCGGTCGGCCCATACGTCAGGAACAGGCGCAGGGCATCCTGGTGGCATCGACAGATGCTTTCTATCCTAGGTACAATTATCAACGCAGTTTCTCCCCAGTCAAGGGGAGTATTTTTATTTGCGTCGAGCGAGGAGACGTTGATTCTGTTTAACATTCTGTAGCTTACTCTCATTGCCAAGCATCTGAGTTCGCGTGCGATTGTTTCACTGATCCGCGGCGAGAATGACCACCGCGCTAGCAATTCTGACACGGAACATCGGGATAACGCTGGTATTCTCGGGCATTCTGATCGTGATCCGTCATGGTGGAAAGCGTCTGTCTCACAAAACCGTTCACGCGTCCGTATTCACATCGTTAGCGGTTCTGCCCTATGCGATCCGGGTCGTTCGAACCTGGCTTGTCTCGGGAACGCTGCGCGGTCCCGGAGCGCCCTCAAGGAACACGCTAGCAGATATTTTTTCTCAGTTTGCCGACACTATTTCGAGTTGGTTTTTTCCTGCGTGGTTCTTCCCTCATTTTTTCGAGATCGGGTGGGTCGTGTTCCTGATCTTCTTATGGGGAGCAGCAGCTCTCTGTGCCATCAGATCTCTTGTCGCAGAAGATGTTACGCAGGACGTTGCAAATGCCATTCCGGCGGTCATTTTTATTTCGGTCTATTCAATAGTAATCGTGGGGATTAAATCCAGAATTGAGATCGATCCATTGGACAACCGGCTTCTCTCACCGATATACATTTCGATTATGATGATTGGAATCTGGAGCATGAATCCGTTTCTATCTGTTGTTAAATGGCCGCGTTTATTACATTCATTGGCGGGCCTTGAAAAGGTTATAATTTTTGGTTCGACACTTGTGTTGCTTGCGTGTCCTGCCCATCTTTCAAATGAGCAAGAACCTTGGGGATGGCGCCGGAGGTTACGCTACAAACGAATGGCACGGGGATTCCTTGGTGCGGTATCTACGCGAACACCGGCTGGATGCAGAATTCTGCAGCAACGCGCCTGATATTTTATTTTATTTTGTTGGTGTAAATGCGAAATTGAGTTCCACCGAGGACCCTATATGAGTCGCAGTTAGGTCTCGGTGACAAGGAGTTGGAGCGTTTGGAGTATAGCGCGTGCGGCGGGCGGTCGGTCTATCTCGTGTGGTTCAATAAGATGAACAGAGAGTATCCTTTTATCTTGGAAGAGTTGCAAAAGCGTATCAGTAGCGAGACGTTCTGGGGGAACGGAGACGGAACGATTTCGCGGGTCCTTGAGAGCGGCGGATGTAGCTAGCTAGAGCTCGAGGACATCGTCGGCCTGTACGTCGAGCCGCCGGCCCACAGCCTGGTGCTCTCGATCGATGAGAAAAGCCAGATCCAGGCCCTGGACCGGACCCAGCCCGGTCTGCCGATCAAGCCGGGCACGGCCGGCACCATGACCCACGACTATATCCGCAACGGCATCGACCACCCTGTTCGCCGCGCTCAATGTCCTCGACGGCTCGGTGCTCGGCCGTTGCATGCAGCGCCACCGGCACCAGGAGTTCCTGCGCTTCCTCAACGCCATCGAGGCCGCCGTGCCGGCCGGCAAGGTGATCCACGTGATCCTCGACAACTACGGCGCCCACAAACACGCCAAGGTCATGGCCTGGCTGGCACGGCATCCGCGCTTCACCTTCCACTTCACGCCGACCTCGGGCTCCTGGCTGAACGCGGTCGAGACCTTCTTCTCGGCTCGTACCCAGCGCCGCCTCAAGCGGGGCGTGTTCCCCTCCGTGATCGCCTTCCAGGCCGCCATCCACCGCTTCATCGCCGCCCACAACGCCGCGCCCCAAGCCCTTCATCTGGACCAAGCCCTCCCCGCGAATCCTCGCCGCGCTAAAATCCTTTGAACGCGTTATCGATGCACTAGCTCTATCCCTGAGTTGCACTCGGAGACCGCCAGTACCCAGTACCAAATGCGCCGGCCAAACGGCTACCACGCGCGGGTCGACGGGCTCACGAGCCTCGCCGTGGTGGTGGGCGCGTTCGGCGTCTGGCTCGGCTTTCCGCTCGCCGACCCGATCGTAGGCCTCGTCATCACCGCCATGATCTTCGGCATCGTCTGGCAGTCGGCCAAGGCCGTGTTCACGCGACTCCTGGACGGCGTCGACCCGCATGTCATTGCCGAGCTCCGCCACGCCGCCCTGCACGTGGCCGGCATCACCGCGATCGACGGCGCGCGGGCACGATGGGTAGGCCACCGGTTGCACGCTGAAGCCGACATTGTGGTCGATGCCGAGCTGCCGGTCCGCGAGGCGGCGATGCTTGCCGAGAGACTGCGCGCCGAAGCGCAGCATCACTTGCCGGCTCTATCTCGGCTCCGGGTCGAGTTCGAAGCTGCCCACGACCACGCCAGGAGCGCGAATCCGTTCGTCGTGACGGCGACGGCAAGACCGGCAACGCCATCGTCGTCCCGATCGGCAGCTCCTGCTACCTCCGCCGGGCCTCGATCCGGCGCACCAGATCCGCCAGCAGGCGCCGGTAGAGCTCGTCCTTGAGCACCGCGTCCTCGACCCCGATGTCGACGTTCGGGTTGTCGTTGACCTCGATGATCACCAGGCCGCCGTTGGTCTGCTTGATGTCGACGCCGTACAGACCGTCGCCGATCAGGGACGCGGCGCGGCAGCCGAGCTCGGTGACCTCGCGCGGCGCCTGGTCGATCGCATGGGTCTTGAAGGTGCCCTCGCGAATCCGGCCGTCGGCCTCGTGCTTGACGATCTGCCAGTGGTTCTTGGGCATGAAGTACTGGCAGACGTAGAGCGGCTCGCGGTTGAGCACGCCGACCCGCCAGTCGAACTGGGTCGGCACGTATTCCTGCGCCAGGATCAGGTCGGAATCCTCGAGCAGCTCGCCCGCGCGCGCCTTGAGCTCGGCCTCGTCCTTGACCTTGAAGACCCCGAGCGAGAACGAGCCGTCCGGGACCTTGAGCACCAGCGGGAAGCCGAGCTGGCTGCCGATCGCCTTGAGATGGCGACGGTCGAGGACCATGGTCTTGGGGGTCGGCAGGCCGTTGGCCGCCATCAGCTCGGCCAGATAGACCTTGTTGGTGCAGCGTACGATCGAGGTCGGGTCGTCGATCACCGCCATGCCCTCGCGCTCGGCCTTGCGGGCGAAGCGGTAGGTGTGGTTGTTGAGGGCCGTGGTCTCGCGGATGAACAGGGCGTCGAACTCGCCGAGCCGGAGGAAATCCTGGCGCCGGATCGGCTCGACCTCGAGCCCCATCTGGGCGCCGATGCGCACCAGCTTCTCGATCGTCGCGGGCTTGGACGGCGGCAGCTTGTCCTGCGGGTTGTAGAGAACCGCGATGCTGTAGCGCGGCACCGGCTGCGCCGGGCTCGCCCGCCAGGGCACCTTGAGGTAGCCGGCGAGTGCTGTGTTGAACCAGCCGGCCTGGGCCTCGTCGAGCTCGGCCGGCGACAGCGGCCGGACTGCGCGGATGCGCAGGCCGCCATTCCGCGAAGGCCGGATCGTGACCGCCAGCAGCGGGTGCCGGAAGCGGTCGAACACCGCCCGCGCGAGATCGCGGAAGCGGGCGTCCTCGGTGGTGCCGAAGGCGATCAGCAGCCGGATCGGCTCGACCGGCGGCTCCACCAGGCGGGCGAGCCGCTTGGCGAGCACCGCGTCCAGCTCGGGCAGCGCGAACCGGTAGAGCGACTTGCGGCCGAGGTCGAGGATCGTCCGGACCGACGGGATCACCTTGTGGCCGCGCGCCTCGGCGAGCAGCGAGGCGTAGTAGCCGGTGCCCAGATAGACGCAGTCGCGGCTGAGATTGACGACCCGCACCGAGCGGGCGCGGAAATGCTCGGGCCGGGTGATGTAGATGCGCGGCAGCCAGACCATCTGGCCGAGCGGCTCCGGATAGGCCGACGGCGGCAGCTCGCTGAGGACGGCTTGCATCAGGAAGCGGCGTCGCGCCTGCTCAGGATCACCGCGGCGCGTAGTTTGGACCGGCCGTACTTGGCCATGAGCTCGAATTCCCGCCGCAGGATCGGGATGCTGACCCGATCGATGCTGGTGACGTGGGCGGCAGAGATATAAGGGTCATGAGCGTAGATAAAACGTTGATCGCAGCCCGAGACGATGATCCAGTGCGGCTCCTTGTCGCCGTAGATCCGGTACTGGCTGATCAGCACCAGCGCGATCGCGCCGGCGGCGATCCGCTCGCTCAGCTCGTCGGCCGACAGCGGGTGCAGTCGGACCTTGATCTGGCTGCGCTTGATCTCGTCGAGGAAGTCCTCGTGGACCAGGCGGATGACCTCCTTCTTGTCCGGGTCACGCACCGTGTCGAGGAAGGGCGGCCCCTCGTCGTTGACGAACAGCTCGACCTCGAAGCCGCGCCGCCAGGCGGCCAGCGCCAGACCATGCGGGCCGCAGCCGCCGTGGCCGGCGGTCATGAAGATCATGGTCGATTCGCGCCACAGGCGGAGCTCGAGCCGGCGGTCGAGGCGCAGCCGCTTGTCGAGCGCCTTCATCGCCATCATCAGCGCCGCCGGTCCGCAGGTGAACTCGAGGGTCTGGCGGTAGTGCGGCACCCGCCAGGCGACCGGCTGCAGGCGCGGCACCAGGGCGTGCGCCATGCGCAGCGCGTCGCTGTCGTCCTCGTAGTAGGCGCGGTAGACGCCGAAATCGACGTAGCCGGCGCTGCGGTAGAGGGCGACCGCGGCGGCGTTGCCGGGGTTGACCTCGAGGCGCATGACCGCGGTGCCGGCATCGAGGGCTGCCGCCTCCGCCGCCTTCAGCAGCGCCCGACCGAGGCCGCGGTTGCGCTCGGTCCGGCGCCACCGCCATCGAGTACAGCCGGGCGAGCGCGGTCCGGCGGTGGAACAGGACCAGGGCGTAGCCCTGCAGCCGGCCCTCCTGCTCGGCCACCAGACAGTCCGCGGTCTCGCTGGCGAGGAAATGGCGGAAGCTGCGCCGCGACAGGCGGTCGTACTCGAAGCAGCGGTTCTCGAGATCGAGCAGCGCCTCGAGATCCTCGAGCACGGCCGGCCGGATCGACCAGGCCGGCGTGGGCAAGGCGCGGCGGCGCGGGCTCTGAACCGCCGGCAGGGCGGTCATGGATGGCGATCGGTTGCCGAGGGTGGGCGGGCGCTCATGGCGCTTAGATATAGGCATCCGGCCGGTCCGCGGGAAGACGGGGCGAGGCGGTGACGCGGGCGCACGATGACGCCGATGCAGCGGGCGCTGGTCGAGGCCGAGGCGGCCGCCGCCCGGGGCGAGGTGCCGGTCGGCGCGGTCCTGCTGGCGCCCGACGGGGCGCTGCTGGCGGCCGCCGGCAACCGGGTCGAGGAGCTCGCCGATCCGACCGCCCACGCCGAGCTCCTGGCGATCCGCGAGGGCGCCAGGAGGCTCGGCACGCCCCGGCTCGCGGGCTGCGACCTGCACGTCACCCTCGAGCCCTGCCCGATGTGCGCGCAGGCGATCAGCTTCGCCCGCATCCGCCGGCTGTATTATGGCGCCGCCGACCCCAAAGGCGGCGGGGTCGTCCATGGGCCCCGGATCTTCGAAAGCTCGTCCTGCCATCACGCGCCCGAGGTCTATGGCGGCATCGGCGAGCGCCAGGCCGGGGCCCTGCTGCGTGCCTTCTTCCGCGCGCGGCGCGCCTGAGTTCGTCACCGGAGGCCGTTCCGTCGATGATGTTGGTGTCCGACCTGCGCTCGGAGGTCCGCTGGCTTTCGAGCGGCTTTCTCCTGATGTTCTTCTCCAGTTTCGGCCAGACTTATTTCATCGCGCTGTTCGCCGGCGACCTGAAGGCCGATCTCGGCATCACCGATGGCCAGTTCGGCAGCCTCTATACGGTCGCTACGGTCGCGAGCGCGGCGTTGCTGATGTGGGCCGGCAGGTCCGCGGACCGGTTGCCGATCCGCTGGCTCGGCGCCGGCGCGCTGGCCGGGCTGGCCCTGACCTCGCTCGCGATGGCGTCGGTCGCTTCGGCCTGGATGCTCGCCCTGGTGCTGTTCGGCCTGCGTTTCTTCGGCCAGGGCATGCTGACCCATGTCGCGATGACGGCCATGGGTCGGTGGTTCAGCCGCAGGCGCGGTCGGGCGGTCTCGATCGCCGCGCTCGGCTTCCCGGCGAGCGAGGCGGTGCTGCCGCTGATCGCGGTCGCGGTCATCGGTGGGGTCGGCTGGCGGCTGACCTGGGTGGCCGCGGCCGCCGCTCCTGGTCGCGGTGCCGGTGCCGGTCCTGCTCGGCCTTTTGAAGCGCGAGCGGACCCCGGCCGGCCGCCCGGGCGGCGCCTCCGGCCAGGCCGCCGGCCGGCGCGAATGGACCCGTGGCGAGGTTCTGAAGAGCCCGCTCTTCTATGCCCTGATGCCCGGGATTCTGGCGCAGTCGTTCATCCAGACCGGCATCTTCTTCAACCAGGTCACGATCGTCGAGATCAAGGGCTGGCAGCTGTCCTGGTTCGCCGCCAACTTCCCGGTCCTGGCCGGCGTCACCGTCCTGTCGGCGCTCGCGGCCGGCTGGCTGGTCGACCGGTTCGGCGCCCGCCGCCTGCTGCCGGCGTATCTCGTCCCGCTCGGGCTCGCGGTCCTGATCCTGACCCAGACGAGCAGCGCCTACGTTTTGCCGGTCTTCATGGCGCTGGTCGGGCTCACCAGCGGCGGCGCCGCCACCATCCAAGGCGCGCTCTGGGCAGAGCTCTACGGGACCGAGCATCTGGGCGCGATCCGGGCGCTGGCCATGGCCGGGGTGGTGTTCGCCTCGGCGCTGTCGCCGGGCCTGATCGGCCTTCTGATGGATGCCGGCGTGGGGCTGGAGATCCAGCTTTCGGCGATGGCGGTCTATTGCTTGCTCGCGGCGCTCTGGATGGGCTCGCTGCTGCCGCGGCTCAACCGCCTGGCAACGGGCCTGAGCCCGCAGGTCTAGTAGGCGCCATTGCCGCGCAGGACGGCGCGCGGGGTCTTGAGGAGGATGACCAGGTCGTACCAGAGCGACCAGTTCTTGACGTACCAGCAGTCGAGGTGGACCCGGCGGCGGTAGTCGAGATCGTTGCGGCCGCTGATCTGCCAGAGCCCGGTCAGGCCGGGCGTGCTCTCGACGTAGTAGACCATGCTGTCGCCGTAGCGGGCGAGCTCTTCGGCGATCACCGGCCGCGGGCCGACCAGGCTCATCTCGCCGCGCAGCACGTTCAGGAGCTGCGGCAGCTCGTCGAGCGAGGTCCGCCGCAGCCAGGCCCCGAAGGGGGTGATCCGCGGGTCGTCCTTGAGCTTGTGATCCCGCTGCCATGCGGCCCGCGCTTCGGGATGGGCCGCCAGATGCGCGGCCAACACCCGCTCGGCGTCCGGCACCATGGTCCGGAACTTGAAGCAGACGAACGGCCTGCCGCCCTTGCCGATGCGCGGGTGGCGATAGAGCACCGGCCGGCCGCTGCGTCGCACCTGCCAGCCGATCACCAGCGCCAGCGGCGCCACGAACAGGCCGAGCAGGCTGCCCGCGATCAGGTCGAACGCCCGCTTGAGCCGCCTCGGCCAGGGCCTGGCCAGATTGTTGTAGAGCCGGAGCGAGAGCACGTCGTGGCTGAAGAAATGGGTCACCTGGGTCCCGGCGAGCGGCAGGCCGCGGATCGGCGAGACCATGTCGACGTCGCCGTAGTGCAGGCTCAGGCGCTCGACGTAGCCGCCGCAGCGGGCGATCTCGTCGAGCTCGAGGGCCACCACCACATGCGGCCGCCCGAGATGAGCCGGCAACAGATCGGGATAAGGGGCGGCGCGCAGCACCGGCAGGCGCTTGCCGCCGACCTCGAGATAGGCCGGCACCGGCTGGGGCGCGTCCGGCGGCTGGACCAGCGCCACGACCTCGAAGCCGAGCAGGGGCTCGCTGTCGAGGGCGCGTGCGGCATCGAGCGCGTTCGGCCCGCTGCCGACCACCACGGTCGGCCGCAGCCAGGCGCCGAGGCCGATCAGCACGTGCTTGAGCGCGACCCGCGCGAGCGGCACCAGGAGCGCCACCAGGCTCCAGCTCGCCGCCCACCACAGGCGCGAGAAGTTGGTCTTGGTCAGGAACACGAGCGCGGCGTCGACGATCGCGAAGGTCACGACGACCCCGAGGACGTCGCCGATCTCCTGCCAGAACGGGCGCCGGCGGGCATAGTGCCCGAGCCTCCAGAAGGCGACCACGCAGGCGATCCCGAGGGCCACGAAGATCACCGGCCGGATCTCGCCGACGTGGACCGGCCAGTCGTACCAGGTCGCGTGCCAGGGAATCCCGCCGAACCAGTAGTTCATGGTCCGGCCGGCGACGAAACAGGCCAGGATCACCAGGAGATCGCCGGCCGCCAGCAGCCAGCCCTCGCGCACCGCGCGCCGCGAGCGCATCTCCAGCTGTCGTTCGGTCGCCGCAAGAACGTCCATCACACCCGACCGAGGTAAAGTCAGCTTCGACCGTCCAAATCGGGACCGGAAATAGCCCGGAAAGATTGGCGCTGGCAAGAACCGATTGCCCGAGAGGAGAGCCGGCGCCGGTCAGGTCGGCGCACGATCGGCCGGCCGTAGTTGAGCGATCGACCGATCATCGGCCGTCCAGAAGCCGGCGATAGAGGTCGAGGTAGTCCTGCCCGGCCGCGGCCCAGGAGAAGCGCTCCGCAACCTGGCAGCGGGCGCGGGCGACCAGCCGGGCGCGGAGCTGGGGGTCGCACCGGAGCCGGCGCACCAGATCGGCATAGGCCTCGGGCGTCGGCCGCTCGACCAGGAGGCCGGTCTCGCCGTGGGCGATGATCTCCGGCACCCCCCCGACCGCGGCGGCGATCACCGGCAGGCCGATCGCCATCGCCTCGAGCGCGATCACGGGCAGGCCCTCCCAGCGCGAGGGCAGCAAAAGGATGCCGCCGCCCGCGAGCGCGTCCAGGGTCGCCTCGTGCGACAGCGCGCCCCGGAACTCGATCGCGTCCAAAAGATCGAGCTCGGCGGCGCGCCGGCGCATCGGCTCCAGCAGTGGGCCGTCGCCGACCACCAGCAGCCGGACCGGTTCGGCGCGCAGCCGGTCGAGGATGTCGATCAGCATCAGGGGGTTCTTCTGCTCGACCAGCCGGCCGGCGAACACCAGCCGGTCATCGCGGGGCACGGCCGCCGGCAGGGCCTCGATCGGGATGCCGTTCCGGATCACCTTCGGCCGGCGGCAGCGGGCCAGGATGCCGTGGCGCGCGGCGAGCTCCCGGTCGTGCTCGCAGACGAACACGGTCGCGGCGGCGCCGGCGCTGCACCAGCGCTCGGCGAGCGCGCCGAGCGTCCGGAACCCGGGCGACTTGGGCGGGAAGTGATAGCCGTGGACGCTGTAGATCAGGGGCCGGGCCGCGCACCACCCCGGGACGGCGAGCGGCAGGGCGGCACGGGCGCCATGGGCGTGCACCAGATCCGGCCGCAACCGGCGCAGGAGCCGGCGCACGCCCCGCCAGACACCCAGGTTGAAACGGCCCTTGCCGAAGAAATCGAGGCCGTGCACGCCGGCGCCGAGCGCCGCCGCCTGCTCGAGCGCGTAGGAGCCGGCCTGGCTCAGCAGGTGGACCTCGCAACCCGGCTCCCGGGCCAGCTGCGCGACCAGCTGCAGGACCTGGGTGGTGCCGCCGCCCGGCCGCCCGTCCGCCACCGCCTCGAGGACGCGCAACCCGGCCTACTCGCCGCCGGCCGCCGGCGCCGCGCGCTGGGCATGGGCGAGCACGTAGCCGATTCCGACCCAGAACGGCCAGTCCGTGAGGCCGTTGAGGAAGGCGTAGCCGGTCAGCACGAACAGCAGCAGGGGCTGCTGCGCCGGCGCGCGGCGGGCCACGGTCAGGCTGGTCTGGAGCACGAAGCCGACGAACGCCAGGTAACCAAGCCAGCCAAACTCGCCGAACACCTGCAGGAAGATGCTATGCGCCTGGCGGGTGGCGTGGTTGGCTGGCTGGCCGGCGAAGCCGCTGATCGTGCTCTCACCCTGGAAATAGCCGATCCCGAGCGGCGCTTGCGCACCCGCCTCGGCATACGCGACCCAGATCATGTAGCGGTTGCTGGAAAGGCGGTCGAGCTGCTGGCGCGCGCCTCCGTCGATCGAGCTGTCGACCGCGAGCACGATCAGCGGCTGGGCACAGAGGACGAGCGCGACGAGCGGCGCCACCCAGACCCGGCGCTGGCCGACCACCTTGGCGCCGAGCCAGGCGCCGATCGCCGCGATCAGGCCGCGGCTGAGGCTCGGCAGCGCGGCCAGGAAGGGCGGAATGCCGAGCCAACGGGGCCGCTGCTGGGCCAGGATCATCCCGACCACGCCATAGAGCATGGCATTGTAGTTCGGCTCGCCCTGGAGGCCGCGCTGACGCGGGACGTCGACGCCAAAGGCCCGGCGCGTCTCCTGCCACGCGTGCGGCAGCAGGAGCGGCTCGATCACCAGCAGGAGCAGGAACAACGGCAGCAGCAGAGCCAGGTAGCGGCCGAGCAATTTGGGGTCGAGGCGCGTGATCAGCGCCATGGCGAGCGGGGTCAGGAGCAGCTGGCCCAGGCGCGGCCCGCTGTCGGCCAGGATGCCGAGCTGCCAGGCCGAGAGCATGCCCAGGCCAACCAGGGCGACCATCCAGAGCAACAGGAGCGGCAGCGCCTGCAGGACGACCACAGAAAACAGCCCGAGCAGCAGGAGCGTCGAGTTGAGATAGAGCGGAATGCCGAGCGGCGCCTTGACCGCGCCGGCCACCACCAAGACGCAAAGCAGGCGCTCGATCGGCCGGCTCAGGCCGGGGACGGCATCGTCGACCATCACGAAGCGAGGGTTCACTCGTCGCCTCGCGGCCGATAGGGCCGATAGCTCGGATTGACCAGGCCCCGCAATCGGGCGTAGCCGAACTCGGGCGCCAGCGAGTGAAGCGTGCGCTGAGCGGTCCCCTTGGCGATGCGATAGCCATAGAGCGCCCAGGCCCTGGCCGCCGGCTGCCCATGCTTGACGGCGATCGCGCGAACTTCGCCGAGCGCGCGCAGATAGGCCCGATCCGAGACGCCGGCGAGCGTCATATGCGCGACGATCCGCGGCTCGTAGACGCCGCGATAGCCAGCGATATGCGCCCGCAGCAGCCAGTCGTAGTCCATGGCCGCGCCGTACCGGGGATCGAACGGACCGACCCCATGATAGACGTCGCGTCTGGCCAGCAGCGTCGGGTGATTGATCTCGGGCATGCGGCTGCCGATCAGTCTGGCGTAGTCCGGGTCGCCCTTGATGCGGTGCACGGGTCGTCCCGTCGGGTCATGATAGACCAGATCGCCGAACGCGAAGTCGGCCCCGCTGCGCTCGAGGGCGGCGACCGCGCGTTCGACCTGGTCGGGCTCCATCCAGTCGTCGGCATTGAGCAAGCCGATGAAACCGCCCCTCGTAGCCGCCACCCCCTTGTTGAAGGCGTCGCTGATGCCGCGATCCGGTTCGCTGACCCAGTAGGCGAGCCGATCGGCATGACGTCTGATCACCTCGACCGTGCCATCGGTCGAACCGCCATCGATGACCACATACTCGAACGGGCGGTAGGTCTGGCAGAGCACGCTTGCCATGGTCCGCTCGAGGCTGTCGGCGCGATCACGGACCACGGTCACGATGCTGACCAGCGCCCCAGGTGATCGGGTCTCGATCATCGGTTTCCCAGACTAACTCGCCGGGGACAACCTGCGTGACGAATCCGCCCACGCCCCATCATGGCGATGAGCTCCGTGCGCACAGCATGAAGTTTTGAGCGATCACCGGCAGGCTTCGAGCCAGCATGCGATCGATCAGATTGAACAGCCTGACGACCGCAGTGCGACCGGTGAGCCCGGCGAGTGCCGCCCGATTCAAGCTGTTCCTCGGCAGGAAGCCGTGCGTATCCAGCTCGATGAGCTCGAAGCCAGCTCGAGTCAGAAGGTCGACGACGTCGCGTCCGGTATAGCGATAGAGATGGTGGTGCTTGTGCTTGAAGAAGTTGCGGACCAGGAATTCTATCCAGCTGTGCTTCTTGGGCAGCATGCCGCACAGAAGCAGGCCGCCGGGCTTCAGAACCCGTCGCAGCTCCGCCAGGCTCGCAAGCTCGGAGCCGCCGGATTCGCGCACGTGCTCGAGCACCCCGATCGAAAACGCCAGAGCGAAGCTGGCGTCGGCGAAAGGCAGCCGCGCCGGTTCATCATCAGCTCCAAAATAATGCCGGTAGTGGTCGCCGAAGCGAGCCCGCAGAAGGTCGGCGAGCGCGCATTCTTGCGACTGAAGATTGAAGGCGGTGACCTCGAGCCCCAGCCGCAACAGAAAGTACGAGAAGTGGCCGTTACCCGAACCCCAGTCGAGCACCGACACGCCCGGTCCGGCGTACTTCGCGGCCAATCGATAGAGCGGCAGATATTGACAGCCGGTCAAGAGGGTCCGGAACTGCAGTGGCTCGCCGCGTGCCGGATCATAGCAGCGCCCAAGCTCGCGAACGATCGCGAGGTGATCCATATCAGCTTCGCCCATCCGATTGCACGACCTCGTGATAGAGCTCGGCATAGCGCCGCGCCACCGTGCGGAGATCGAACGTCTGCTCGGCCTTGCGCCGGGCCTCCCGCCCCAAGGTCTGCCGCCGGCCGTCGTCCTCGAGGACCCAGGCGATCGACGCCGCAAGATCGACGACATCCGATGGTCGCGCAAGTCGCCCGTTGACACCGTCCGCGACGATCTCGGGCAGGCCACCGACCGCGAAGCCGACGCAGGGCCGGCCGCAGGCGAACGCTTCGACGGCCATATTCGGCAGATTGTCCTGGATCGACGGTACGACCACGGCATCGGCTGCGGCCAGGGCCAAAGCCATGCTCAGCTCGTCCCGGAGCTTGCCAAGAAAATGAGTCCGCAGGCCCAGATCCAGGGGCACGGTTGGGGCGGATGCGCCGGCCACGATCAGATCGAGCCGGTGCCGCCAGCCGGTCTCGGCCAGATGCTGGAGAGCGGCGCGCAGGAGCTCAAAACCTTTGCGCCGTTCACCGCCCGGGTCCAGGGCTCCGAACAGGAGATACTGCCGGCCCGGCGGCAGGCCGAGCAGCCGGCGCGCCAGCCCGGGATCGACCGGTTGGAAGAGGTCGAGATCGAGACCGTTCGGGATGACGTGGATCGGCCGGTCGCGAATCAGCGGGCTCAGCCGCGCCTGCTCAGCCAGCCAACGGCTCGGCGCGACCAGGGTGAGCTCGAGGGCTCGCCAGGCGCGCCGCTTGCGTCGCCAGACCCACGACGACAGGTCCCGGCGGCTCGAGGAGCGCAGCAGCGGGCAACGGCCGCAGCCCTCGGCGAAGCGGCCGCAGCCCTCGTCGTAGTGGCAGCCACCCGTGAACGGCCACATGTCATGCATGGTCCAGACCAGCGGTCTGGCCAGCCGCGCCAGGCTCTCGAGCCGCAGCATGCCGGCGCCGATCCATTGCAGATGGACGATGCCGGCTGACAGCCGGTCAATCTGGCGCGGCAGCCGATCCGGCACCCATGCGAGCGAGAACATCGGGCGGGCGCCGCGCATCGCGAGGTGGAGGGGCAGCCGGTCGAGCCGGCGGCGCGGCATCGGGCCCAGCCCGCTGGCCAAGGCTTTGACCGCGCGATCGCCACTCAGCGTCTCCATCGCGAGCATGCGGACGTTGACGCCGTAGCCCCGCAGGCCGCGCAGCAGGCGGTAGGCCGCCCGCGCCGCGCCACCGCTGGCGTCCGAGTAGCTGACCATCAGCACGCGCGGGACCGAACGGTCCCCGCCTTGGCGCGTGCTCGCGAGCGGCCGCGGCGGCGGCGTCACGCGCGCTCGCTCGAGCCGATCGGAGGTCGGCGCGCCGCAGGCCCCCGCCTCGACCGGCCGGTCGACGGCCACGCGTCAGCCCGTCGGGTCGCGCGCCAGATCATAGCCAATCCTCGCCGCGGTCTGCCGGATCGTCGGCAGCACCCGCTCGATCTCGGCCGCATGCCGCAGGCGCCATTTTCCGTGCTCGGGCTTCGAGACGGTGGTCCGGCTGAGCGGCGCGGCGCGGACATAGGCCTCCGCCTGCGCCGACCAGGGCAGCTCGAGCTTTTCGGCCAGGGTGCGGACGCTTTGCGCCGGGTCGTGCACCAGTTGCTCGTAGGTCAACCGGGGCAACGGGCGTGCCTCGCGCTCGAAGAACGCCAGCACGGTCTCGACGTGCTGCTGCCAGCTCCAGGCGCAGATCTCGGCCAGCGGACGGCCGACCACCTGTTGCCAGCCAGGCGGTGCCGGATAGCTCCAGTGCTCGATCGCGCGCGGCTGCAGGGTCTGCAGCACGGCGCTGAGCTGGGGCTTGCCGAAGCGCTCCAGATGCGGCCAGCCTTCGACCATGCTGGCGAGGCTCGGGCGCGGATCGCGCACCAGGAAAACGAAGCGGGCGTCCGGAAAGGATCGATCGAGCACCTCCAGGTGGAAGCAGTTGGCGATCGTCTTGTCGAGATAGCGGATCGGCCGCGTGCCGAGCAGGTGGCCCGGATGAATTGGCCGGCCTCGCCGGCGCAGCTGGGCGACCACGGCCTGGCGGTAGATCACCCGCCAGAGGGCGCGAAGCTGCCCCGGCGAAGCATCGCCGGCGCCGATCCGATCGGAGTGGCCCCGGACTCTCTGGTAGGGGAACTGCTGCCACCAGTAGAGATCCGCTTCCGCGTCCAGATGAAAGACCGGCTCGCAGCGGGCGAGGCACTCGAACAGGAAGGTCGAGCCGGAACGTGGCGGCGCCAGGATGAACACCGGGCGATCGAACGCCCGACCCGAGGCGGCGCGAGCGATGCACGCCTTGATCGCCCGTCGCGGCCATGGCTCAGGTCCGAGGTTCGGGTGCAGCGGCATTCCGATAGCCGAGTTCCGCCAGCAGATCGCCCGCGATGGTTCGGGCAGCGGCGGCGGGTGAGGGTGGTGGCGCCGGTATCGGGGCGCGCCGGGCGAGCTGGGTTGCGGCGAAGGTATGCATCGCCGGGTCGGGCGGCAGGCCGATGAACGCCTCGAGGCGGGCGCAGGTCGCCGCCGGAGCGCCGACGAGCTGCTCGTAGCGGACCTCGAGCCGGCGGCCCGTGGGCAACGCAGCGAGCGCGCCGCGCGCCGCTTCGAGGCTGAGCCGCCATTCGAGCAGACCGCGCAGCTCATGGCTGCCGCACAGCCCGACCAGCCGGCCGAGGCCGGCAGCCTCGGCCTCGGCGGCGAGCAACCGCCACTTGTAGTCACCGTGCCCGAACCAGGCGTCCCGCTCGGCGAGCCGGGCGATCGAGCACGCCACCTCGCGGCCATCGCGGATCACGTGGACGAACAGGGCGTCGGGCAGCAGACCATCGATGAAGCCGATCCGGAAGCTGTTGATCGGCAGCTTCTCGACCAGGCGCCGTGCGCCCTGAAGCCGGACCTCGGCGGCGAAGGCGCGCGCGATCCGCGCGGCGGTCGCGGGCCGCGCATCGGCGGCGCCGAGACGCAGCCGGCCGCCGCGCTCGCCGGCCTTGGCGCTCCAGATGTCGGTGCGCGGCTCGATCGACCAGATGTCCCGCGGCTCGTGCAGATAGGCGACGACGGCGTGTCGGCCCAGGAGCTGGCCCAGAACCGTCGTGCCCGAGCGGCCGCAGCCGATGATGAAGACCGGACGCACGAGTTGCGCCTGGCCAGCGACCAGCTGAACGACCTTGCGCCGCAGCCGGTGCGCCGCGATGACCGCTCTGGCTCTCATCGCCCCCCCGAGGCCGGAGCCCGACCACATGACGGGCCCAGGCGAGCCATAGTCCAGGCGGGCGCCCGCGTCGACCGACGTATCAAATGCCGGGCTGCGATGCACGGCCACGCCTGGAGGGGCGACCGGTCGGCACGTGGTGTCAAACGCCCTCGAGGCGAGGCATTCGAGCGTGGCTGCTGGCTCGCCCTGGTCGATGGCGTCCAGCACCGCTTCGAGCGCGGTCGCGTCGACGGTGATCGCGGCCGTGCTGAAGCCGTGAACGCTTTTTCGCTGGGTCGCGGAGCGGGCGAGCAGGCAGCGGAATTCGAGACCGAGCCTCGCGGCCACGTTGAAGTAGTAGGGCTTGCGGTGATCGCTCGGGACGATCTCGAGGAGCGTGCTCCCGCGGCGCATGAAGAGGCAATCGGCGAGATCGGAGCCGTGGACGCCCGCCACCACGTCGGCACCAGCAAAGGCGGCCCAACTGTCCTCGAGTCGGGCGCCGGTCGTGATCAGGTAGCCGTGGCGTTCGAAAATGCGCGCGACCTGATCGAGGTTGGAGATCCCGCGCCGCTCGTCGGGGCCGCGCGCGAGAAATATCCTGCGAGCCAAGCCGGCACGAGCCGGCGGTCGCGCGGCTCTGAGCAGATCGAGTTGCGCCTGTGAGACGTTCATGCAACAGGCGGGATGGGTGACCGCAATCACCATGTCAGCGCGATAGATCGTACCCGGATCCGAGGGCAAGAGCCTGGCATGGAGCGGGGCGTCATCCGCGAACACGCTCCGGTGCAGGAGGCGCCCCAAGACCGCCGGCACGATGATCTGATCGACCCGCTCGACCCCCCCGACGGCCTCGATGCCTCTCAGAAGCTTGTACAGACCCTCCATCAGCGCGTGGCCATAGGCGTCGGCGTGGTCGGTGAGCGCTGAGAGCGTGACCCCGGCCAGCGCTTCGATGCGCCGGTATTTCCGATCGTAGGCGGGCGTGCGCGGCCGGAGTGGGCGCGGCAGATAGCTGTGCCCGCTGTACCAGGAGCAGCAGGCGTACCAGCCCTCGGGACCGAGCAGCCAGCCGTTGTCGCCCAGGATCTCGCACGGCCCCCCGAGACGGAAGGCATCGGGACGGCCGCTCTCCGCGTCCACGATCGGCACGTAGTTGATCCAGGAGAACGCGCGTCCGGTGTCATCCGATCGGATTTGCCAGAACGCGCGCGTCGTCGGCAGGTCGATCTGGTCGAGCAGGCGAAGATCTCGACGGAAGCCAAACACGACATCGACCCTCCGGACGCGGGTTTCCCTGCGACGGCCCTCGAGCTGCCATGGCCGCCCGGACCGGGCTGGAGCATGGCCGCATCAGCCTGCCTGACCACAGCCATCTTTGCTATATCTGACCTCTCGATACAGCCAGATGATGTCGTTTCGAAGTCGCATGCTGTAGTTCGACTTGTCGGCAACCAGGCGTCTCAGCCGCGAGATCGAAGGATACCCGCCGAAACCGACGAACGCGCGGGCGTCGTCGATTGCGATCACATGGGATTGGATCGGATGAGCGAAAATCGCCTGCAGCTCTGCTTCAATCGGGCTGTCCACCCTCCCCTTGGCGGTCCTGCCGCCAGCGTAATGGGCATCCAGCCAGAACAGAGCCGGCGTGTCGACGGTCTGCAGAACTGCGGCCAGGGAGTCGCCGCTATCGCCAAGAAGCGGTTGCACATTTTGAAGATGCGCCAATCGCCTGGTCGCTTCCTCGTGGAGGGCGGGATCCAGCTCGACGGTGACGCAGCGGGCCACGTGCGGCGCCATGAACGCTGCCGTATGTCCGAGATAGGTACCCGTTTCGATGAACACCGACAGCCCGTGCCTCTGGAGCAGCGTCAGCAGAAACTCGCGCTTTTCCTGCTCCTCCAGAGAAGGCACGAGGTGGGTGTCCAGGGAATGCTTCAACCAGAGGGCCTGCAGCCAAAGCCTGCCTGCCAGTCCAGCTCCTCTCATAGGTTCGGCTCCTACTCAGCTGCACGCTACCAGCCAGCGCTTTCGCGCCGGCGTCGCCACAGGCCAAGGCTGCCGGCGCGCGCCGCCTCTTGCGACGGCGAAATTGCTCCTGGCCATCAGCGATAGCCCAGGCGCGCCATGGTCGGGCGCCACTTGGCCTCGACTTGCCTGGCGAGCGACGACGGCAACTCTCGCCGCCACTGTCCGGCAGTGGCTGCCCGGACGAACAGGCGGTCCGGCCGCTTGCCCCTGAGCGGCTTCCATCGCTGCCACTGCTTGACCTCGAGCTTGCGCATGGCATCGGCCGTGCATCGCGAGACGGCCGTCGCCAGAACCGCCTGGTCACAGACGAGACCTAGGAAGCGCGCGATCCCCTCGAGTTGCGGGATCGGCTCCCGATCCAAGTCCTCGTAGCGCACCAACAGGAAATCATCATGCCCCGCCCATGCCGTCAGCCAGCCTCGCACGTGGTCCTCCCAAGAGCCAAACGGCACCCCGCCTTCTAAGAATCTCATGGTATAGTCGGCTAATGAATGCTGCTCACTCAGCCGATTCATCATGATCTGGTAGTTGTAGAAGGAGATCAAAACGTCGCGTGGGTCCCGGACCACGTAAATGATACGCCGATATCTAACGTCAAAATGCTCGTGACTCTTGAGAATTCGTGGCCGGCGCAGCATACGTAGGCGCAGTTCCGAATTCCGGTAGATATCCGGGACGATTTTCTCGATGTTGAGAAAGCTGACATCAACGTGCCCAGATATCAGACTGGCCAACAAAAATCGCACCCAGGTGTTACCGGATCGAGGATACGAAAGGATAAAGACATCGTCGGCGAGCACCTTGAGCGTTCGGCCCGGCGCCGCCAATTTCAGCAAAGCCGCGAGCTTGTTTTGGGCGGCAGTGAGCACCAGGGACCTCAACCCGGATCCGGTAGGGCGATGAGACTGACGTATGCCGGAAGGAACTGGTCGTGGAACCAACCGGGGAGTGTGCCGGGGATCGCCGGGACGCCGGCTCCTGGCTGCGGCGAATGGCGATCGGAAGTCTCGAGCCGGGCCGAGGCGCCGCGTTCCCGGTAGCCGCGGCAGCAGATTTCCGCTGGATGCGGGTGCAACAACTGGGAGCTACCTGGCGCCATCTCATTGGGCAGGGTTGGCGATGCGGACATCTGTGGCTTCCGAATCCGTTGGCCGCCTGGTTCAACGCTGCCTCGTCTGGCGCGTGCTGGAGCCCCGCCGGCCGGCGGGGCACGCTCCATGCTCTTGCCGCGGCACACTGGCGGCTTGGGCCCGAGCTGTCTAGCTAATGGATCAGGGTCCGGCCGCGCAAGGGGCGGGCTGCGGGCGGGCTGCGGGCGGGTTTGGGGGCGGGCTGTGGGCGGGCTGGGGCCCCACTTGCGCGCCGGCCCCCGATCCGGCATGAATGGCCGCTCAGTCGAGCGAGGGGCTGCGAGCGCGGGCCGTCGGCAACAGTGCAGCGAAACCAGTGCGCGAAGAGCCCGAGTCGCCGGTTGTTCGGGGTAGCCCAGCCAATCCGATCCGCAGTCCGCTCCGGCAACGACTAGTTCGTGGCGCGGGCTGGGCGCTGTTGGCGCGCGCGATCGCTCTGCCGATCGGCCTGCTGCAGGCGATGTTGCTGACCCGGATGCTGGCGGCCGCCGACGTGGGCTCGTATTTCCTCGCGGTCCGCCTGATCGGTTTGCTCGCCATCCTCGCCCAGGTCGGCCTGGCGCGGCCGATGGTCAAGCTGGTCGCCTCGGCGCTGGCTCTGGATCGGCCGGAGGCGGCACGGCACGCGATCCGGGTCGCCCTGCTGGTGACCCTGGCCGGCGGCGTGCTGCTGGCGCTCACGACCGCCGACGGGCCGGGACGCTGGCTGACCACGACGCTGAACGACGGTCGGGTGCTGCGCGCGGTGCTGCCGATCCTCGCGGTCACCGTCCCGGCCTTCGCCCTGATCGACGTGATTGCGGAGACCCTGCGCGGCTTCCACGACCTGCGTGCCGCTTCGGCGTTCAGCGACTACCTGGCGCAGCGTGCGCTGCTGGTGCTGGCGCTCGGCGTGATCTGGCTGGCCGGCTGGACCGGCGACCTCACCGCGATCATGGTAGCGGCGCTCGGCGCGGCGCTCCTGGTGCTGGCGCTCGCGCTCGGCCAGCTGTGGCACCGGATGGCGGGGCTCGGTCGCTACGGCGCCCGCTGGCGGACCGCCGAGGTGCTGGGCCACGGCCTGCCGTTCCTCCTGATGCGGGTCAATGTCTGGTTCACCGCCGGCGCCGATCTCTGGGTGCTCGGCATGTTCCGGCCGCCCGAGGAAGTCGCGATCTACGGCGCTGCGTCCCGGCTGGCGGTCATCGTCGGAACCCTGCTTGCGGTGTCGAACGCGGTCCTGGCGCCGGCGATCGTCGAGCTGCACAGCCGAGGCGACCGGGCGCGCCTGGAGCGGGTGATCCGGGCCGCCGCCACGATGGCCGTGCTGCCTTCGCTGCTGGTCGTCCTGGCCTTCGTCCTGATCGGCGACCGGCTGCTGGCGCTCCTGTTCACGGACGCCTATCGCGCCGGCTATCCCGTGATGGTCTGCCTCGCGCTCGGCCAGCTCGCGAACGTGGCCTTCGGCTCCTGCGGGATCGCCTTGACCATGACCGGTCACCAGCGCGACGTGATGATCGCCAGCACCCTGGCCGCCGTGCTCACGATCGTCGGTATCTACCTGGTCGCGGCGCCTTTCGGGATGCTTGGGATTGCCGTGGTCGTCAGCACATCCCTCGCGTCCTACAACCTGATCATGACCTGGATCGTGCGCCGACGGCTCGGCATCACGGCCTGGGCGAGCCTGTCGCTGGACGCGTTCCGTGAGCTCGCGACCGAACTTCGGCAGGCGCTTGGCCGCCCGGCCTAGGCCAGCGGTCGCGTTCCGGGCGCGCGCCGGCGCTCACGGCGGCGGCGCACGCAACGCGTCGCGCAGGAAGACGGCGAACAGCCCGAGGATCGCGCCCACCACGACCGCCATGGCCAGCACCAGAAGCGGGTTGAGCGAGCTCGGCGTCGCGCTCGCCATCGCCGGGACCACGATCTGGGCGGCGTACGGCTGGTCGACCTGGAGCCACACCTGGGCCTGATACTGCTCGGCCAGCATCGCCTCCAGGGCCTGCTTGCGGGCCGGGACCGGGGCCTTGGTCAAATCGCTCTCGAGCTGCGCGATCTGGCCACTGACCCGGTGGAGCGCGCCTTCGCGCAACAACTCGTCCGCGGTGTGGTGCGCCATGTCGATCAGCGAGACCGCGAAGGCCC
Source organism: uncultured Alphaproteobacteria bacterium (assembly GCA_963757395.1). GTDB lineage: Bacteria > Pseudomonadota > Alphaproteobacteria > Geminicoccales > Geminicoccaceae > DATAOG01. Next base: position 385,552 of record CAVWRK010000003.1, on the reverse strand, counting down.
GGCGCCGGTCGGTGATCTCGATCTGAAACAGCGAGCTGTTGCCGAGGCGCGAGACATCGACGTGCTCGCCGAGCCACTGGGCCAGGCGGACGACGTTCGGCTCGGTCCAGGCCGGGTAGCCGAAGAAGCCGAGCACCGCCCGCTCGAGCCTGGCGCCGAGGCCGGGCGGCGGGCGCCAGGCCTGGCGCTCGGGGTCCCAATCGTCGGCGAACACCACCCGCAACAGCTGATACTGCGCCTCCAGCCGCTCCGCGAGGGCGGTCGATCCGAACAGCTGGGCGTAGCGCTCGAGGTTGGAGGCGCGCTCGATCTTGCCCGCGCTCTGGCCCAAGGTCGCCAGGCCGGCGAACTGCTCGAGCTCGCCGGCCAGCTGACCGGCCGCGGTGAAATCGGTGTCGGCCGGCGCGACCGTCATGGTCGCGGCATACTGCGGTTGATGCAGCTTGAGGTTGATCGCGGTCACCAGCACGCAGACGATGATCACCGCGACCAACAGCCAAATGCCGCGCCGCGTCGTCTGGACCAGGCCCGGGATCGAGATCTCGCGCATCGCCGGCGGCGCGCCGCGCGAGGGAGGCGTTGCTTCGTTCACGGGCGTGGCGGACCCTTCGTGTGGCCGTCGCGGCCGGAGCCATACCACGGCGGAGTCCGACTGTCACGGACCAGCGGCGACCGCCGCCCGCGTCACGCGGCGGCGGCGACCACCCGCTCGCGATACCAGCGGTAGGCGTCGGCCAGTCCGGCCTCGAGGGCGATCTTCGGCCGCCAGCCGAGCGCCGTCAGGCGGGCGGTGTCGAGCAGCTTCTGCGGCGTGCCGTCCGGCCGCTCGCTGTTGTAGCGCAGCCGGCCCCGAAACCCGACCACCGCCCGGACCTTCTCGGCCAGCTCGGCGATGGTCAGGTCCTCGCCGCAGCCGACGTTGAGGTGCAGCTCGCCGCTGTAGACCTGGAGCAAATGGACACAAGCGTCCGCCAGGTCGTCGACGTGCAGGAACTCGCGCCTTGGCCGGCCGGTGCCCCAGATCTCGACCTCCTCGGCGCCCTTTGCCTTGGCGGCGTGCATCTTCGCGATCATCGCCGGCACGACGTGGCTGGACATCAGGTCGTAGTTGTCGCCCGGACCGTACAGGTTGGTCGGCATCGCGCTGATGAAGTCGCAGCCATACTGACGCCGGTAGGCCTGGCAGAGCTTGATGCCGGCGATCTTGGCGATCGCGTACCATTGGTTGGTCGGCTCGAGCGATCCAGTGAGCAGGCAGTCTTCCGGCATCGGCTGCGGCGCGAGCTTGGGGTAGATGCAGCTGGAACCGAGGAACAGGAGCTTCTCGACCTCGACCCGGCGGGCGGTGTGGATGACGTTCGCCTCAATCATCAGATTGTCGTACAGGAACTCGGCCGGATAGCTGTCGTTGGCGAGAATGCCGCCGACCTTGGCCGCGGCCACGATCACGACCTCGGGGCGCGCCTTGCCCAGCCAGCGCTCGACCTGGTCCTGGCGGCCGAGGTCGCATTCCTGGCGGGTCGCGGACAGGAGCTCGCAGTCTGCCCGCTCGAGCCGGCGCACCAGCGCGCTGCCGACCATGCCGCGGTGGCCCGCGACCCAGACCCGCTTGCCGGCGAGCGGATAGATCACCGGAATGCTGCCGACCGGGTTGCTCATGCCGTCCCTCTCTCGTCCGGCCTGCTAGTCGAGGCCGTTGCGTCCTTCGCGCTCGACCGCCACGAGGTCGGCCTCGACCATTTCGCGCACCAGCTCGGGAAAGGTGACCTGGTGGTGCCAGCCGAGCCTGGCCCGCGCCTTGCTCGGATCGCCGAGCAGCAGATCGACCTCGGTCGGTCGGAAGTAGCGGGCATCGACGCTGACCAGCTCCTTGCCGGTGCGGCCGTCGATGCCGGTCTCATCGACACCCTGGCCACGCCAGACGATCGTGCGGTCGATGCAGGCGAACGCCCGCTCGATGAACTCGCGCACGCTGTGGGTCTCGCCGGTCGCCAGCACGTAGTCGTCCGGCTGGTCCTGCTGCACGATCCGCCACATGCCGTCGACGTAGTCGCGGGCGTGGCCCCAGTCGCGCTGGGCGTCGAGATTGCCGATGTAGAGCCGCTCCTGCAAGCCGAGCTCGATCGCCGCGACCGCGCGCGTGATCTTGCGGGTGGCGAAGGTCTCGCCGCGCAGCGGGCTCTCGTGGTTGAACAGGATGCCGTTCGAGGCGTGGTAGCCGTAGGCCTCGCGGTAGTTGACCGTGATCCAGTACGCGTACAGCTTGGCGGCCGCGTAGGGGCTGCGGGGATAGAAGGGCGTGGTCTCGCGTTGCGGCACTTCCTGGACCTTGCCGTAGAGCTCCGAGGTCGAGGCCTGATAGAAGCGTACCCGCTCGCCCATGCCGAGGATGCGCATCGCCTCAAGCAGGCGCAGCGTGCCCAGGCCGTCGGCGTTGGCGGTGTACTCGGCGGTCTCGAAGCTGACCTGGACGTGGCTTTGGGCGGCGAGATTGTAAATCTCGTCGGGCTGGGTCTCCTGCACCAGGCGGATCAGGTTGGTGGCGTCGGTCAGGTCGCCGTGATGCAGGAAGAAGCGCGTCTCGTGCTCGTGCGGGTCGAGGTAGAGGTGGTCGACCCGGCCGGTGTTGAACGACGAGGCGCGCCGCTTGACGCCGTGCACGACATAGCCCTTGGCGAGCAGCAGCTCGGCGAGATAGGCGCCGTCCTGGCCGGTGACTCCGGTGATCAAGGCGACCCTGGCTGACATCTGGCTCCTCGGTTCGGGGGCGACGCCGGTGTCGGCGGCGACGCCGGATGATCGCTGGTCGGCGCGGCCGGCGCGCCGCCTGGCACGATCCGGAACCATGGCTATCTTCAGGTTAAGGCGTCCTTACACCGGATCGCCAGGCGCCAGCAAGGGCCAGCACGGGCGCCGCGACCGGCCGGCATCGGGCTTGGAGACGGCGACGCTCTGCGGCCGGCATCCGACCAAGGGTCGCGGCGGCCGCAGGCGCGCCCCATCGCAAAGACAGCGTCCGACATCCGCTCCCCCGTTGCCGACGAGCTCGACTGCGGCATCGACCGTCATCGATGAACGGAGCTCGCCAGGCGCGCAAAAGTTGGTCTCTGCACCTCACTCTCAACGCTAGATAGTTGTGCCGGTAGCCGCTAGAGTGGCTCAAATGGCGATCGTCGTTTGCGGTTGATATCGGGGGAAGGCCCATGCTCTCCACATTGCAGAGTTGGATCGACGCCGATTTCATGCCGCACGGCTATTGCTATCTCTGGCTGCCCGAGATCGTCTGGCTGCATGTCGGTGCGGATGGCCTGATCGCGCTCGCCTACTTCATGATCCCGACGACCCTGGTCTTCTTCGTCGCCAAGCGCCGCGACGAGGTCCCGTTCCCCTGGATGTTCGTGATGTTCGGCGCGTTCATCACCGCCTGCGGCATCACCCATCTCTTCAACATCTGGACCATCTGGAACTCGAATTACGGGGTCGAGGGGCTGGTGAAGCTGGCGACCGCGATGATCTCGCTGGCGACCGCGTTCGCGCTGATTCCGATCCTGCCGACCGCGCTCGCTCTGCGTAGTCCGGCCCAGCTCGAGCGTGTGAACCGGTTGCTCGAAAGCGAGATCGAGGTCCGCAAGCGCGCCGAGGCGCGCCTGCAGCATCTGGCCCACCACGACCTGTTGACCGGCCTTCCCAACCGGATCCTGCTCGGGGACCGGCTCAATCACGCGCTCAATGCGGCGCGGCGGGACGGCACGCACGTCGCGGTCATGCTCCTGGACCTGGACGACTTCAAGCAGATCAACGACGCGTTCGGGCACGCCGCCGGCGACCGGTTGCTCGAGGCTGCTGCGGCACGGCTGCGCACGGTCCCGCGCTCCGCCGACACCCTCGCCCGGTTCGGGGGTGATGAATTCGTGGTCGTTCTGGCCGGGGTCGGCACCCGCAACGAGGCCGAGGCGTTGGCGAAGCGCCTGATTGACGTGCTGTGTTCGGCCTTTCAGATCGCTGGACGCGAGGTGCTGACGGGGGCCAGCATCGGCATCGCGCTGTTTCCGCAAGACGGCACCACAGCGCAGGACCTCCTGCGCAACGCCGATCTCGCGCAATACCGGGCCAAGACGGCGGGCGGCCAGAGCTACCGTTTCTACGATCCCGAGGCCGGCAGGGTCGCCCAGCTGGAGGGGCATCTCGAGGCTGCTCTGCGCTGCGGGGTCGTCAAGGGAGAGTTCGGTCTGGTCTACCAGCCGCAGGTCGAGATCACGAGCGGACGCGTGGTTGGCGTCGAGGCCCTGCTGCGCTGGCATCGACCCGATGCGGGGCCGGTTCCACCCCGCTCCTTCATCGCGCTCGCGGAACGATCCGGGTTGATCCATCCGATCGGCCAGTGGGTCCTGGAGGAAGCTTGCCGGCAGGCGCGTCGCTGGCAGGCGAGCGGCGCTTGCGTGCGGGTTGCCGTCAACGTTTCCGGCGCCCAGTTCCAGGACCGCAAGGTCGCGCAGCTGGTCGGGACGATCGTCGCGAATTCTTGGTCTCGAACCGGGCGCGCTGGAGCTCGAGTTGACCGAGAACGTGCTCATGGACGACCCGGAGATCGGTCTCGCGCTCGAGCAGATTGCGCGCCTTGGCGTGGGGTTGGCGATCGACGACTTCGGCACCGGATTCTCGTCGCTCGCCTATCTGACGCAGTTCCCCAGCCAGCGCATCAAGATCGACCAGTCCTTCGTGCAGCGGATCGGCCAGGACGGCGTCTCCGAATCGATCATCAGAGCCGTCATCGGGCTTGCCCACAGCCTCGACAAGAGGGTGGTCGCCGAAGGCGTCGAGACCGCCGAGCAGCTCTCGTTCCTGCGGGCGCAGGGCTGCGACGAGGCGCAGGGCTATCTGCTCGGCTACCCGCGTCCGGCCGAGCATTGGAGCGCCGGCTGGCAGAGTCTGCGCCACGAGTTCCAGACCTGAGCGAGGCTCGGCCGCGCGCGGCATTGCGTCAGACGGCTGCGACCGATATTCGGACGGACCAGGATGCCTTCGGGGGGTTGTGGCCGTGCTGGCGCCGACGGACAGTTTTGCTGAAGCCGCAAGCGGCTTTCGCTGGCAGATCCCCGAGGCGTTCAACATCGCAGGCGCGGTCTGCGACCGCCACGCCGGGCCGGACAACCGGGTCGCTCTGATCGAGGAGCAGACCGGAGGCGAGGTCCGCCGGCACGGTTTTCGCGACCTGCAGCGGGGCGCCAACCGGCTCGCGAACGTGCTCGCCGCCGCCGGCATCGGGCGGGGCGACCGGGTCGGCATCCTGCTCGGCCAGCGGCTGGAGACGCTGCTCGCGCATCTCGCGGTCTACAAGCTGGGTGGGGTCGCGATGCCGCTGTTCAGCCTGTTCGGGCCCGAGGCGCTGAGCTTCCGGCTGGCCGACAGCGGTGCCAAGGCGGTGATCACCGACCCCGCCGGCGCCGGCAAGCTCCTGGATCTGCGCGCCGACCTGCCGGCGCTCGAGCAGGTCTTCGCGACCGATGGCGGCGGGCCGGGCGCGGTCGACCTCGAGGCCGCCCTCGAGCGCGCCGCTGACCGCTTCACCAACGCCCTGACCAATGCCGACGATCCGGCGCTCCTGATCTACACCTCGGGGACCACCGGGCCGCCGAAGGGTGCTTTGCACGCGCATCGGGTCCTGCTCGGCCATCTGCCGGGGGTGCAGCTGCCGCACGATTTTTTCCCCCAGCCCGGCGATCGCTTCTGGACGCCCGCGGACTGGGCCTGGATCGGCGGTCTGATGGACGTGCTGATGCCTTGTCTCCACTTTGGCCTGCCGGTGGTCGCGGGGCCGGGCGGCAAGTTCGACCCCGAGGCCACGGTCCGGCTCATGGCGCGCCACGAGGTCAAAAACGTCTTTCTGCCGCCGACCGCGCTCCGGCTGCTGCGCCAGGCGGGCGTGGCGCCGCTCGCCATGGGCGCCCGGCTGCGCTCGCTCGCCTCCGGTGGCGAGAAGCTCGGCGATGACGTGATCGAGTGGGGTCGGAGCGCTTTCGGGTTGACCGTCAACGAGTTCTACGGCCAGACCGAGGCCAATCTCGTGGTCGGCAACAATGCCCGCATCCTGGAGCTCAGGTCCGGCAGCATGGGCAAGCCGATCCCGGGCCACGAGGTCGCCGTGCTCGACCGGGACGGTCAGCCGGTGGCGCCGGGGGTGAGCGGCGTGATCGCGATCCGCCGGCCGGACCCGGTCATGTTCCTCGGCTATTGGAACAACCCCGTGGCAACCGCGGCCAAGTTCCGGGGCGACTGGCTCTTGACCGGCGACCTCGGGCGCCAGGACGAGGCGGGCTATCTCACCTATCTCGGCCGCGAGGACGATCTGATCAGCAGCGCCGGCTACCGGATCGGGCCGTCGGAGGTTGAGGACTGCCTGGCAAAGCATCCGGCGGTGGCGCTCTGCGCCGTGATCGGCATCTCCGATCCGATCCGGGGCGAGGTGGTCAAGGCGTTCGTCGTGCCCAAGCCGGGTGAGGTTCCCGGCCCGGAGCTCGAGCGCTCGATCCAGGCCTTCGTGCGCGAACGTCTCGCGGCCCACGAATACCCGCGCCAGATCGCGTTCCTGGGCGAGCTGCCGCTGACCGCGACCGGCAAGGTCCGGCGCCGCGATCTGCGCGAGCGCGAGCGCCTGAGCGGCCCGCCCGCTTCGGCTTGAGCGCCGCGGCGGGCGCTGGACAGGCTTCCCGGGCGCGGTCATAGTAGTCCCCGAACGCGCCGTCGGCAGCTGGCCGGCAGGCTCAAGAGCACCGATCGCAGGCCATGTACCAGGAACGCACCCGCTCGATTCAGATCTCGGTCGAGCCGTTCTATCTCGACGACCAGTCGGCGCCCGAGCAGAGCCGGTTCGTGTTCGGCTACCGCATCCAGATCGACAACCAGGGCCGCGAGGTGGTGCAGCTGGTCAGCCGCCACTGGCGGATCACCGACGCGCTCGGTCGGACCATGGAGGTGCGCGGCGCCGGCGTGGTCGGGCAGCAGCCGGTGCTGCAGCCGGGCGAGCACTTCGAGTACACCAGCGGCACCCCGCTCGCGACCCCGAGCGGCATCATGGTCGGCAGCTACGAGATGGTGACCACCGGCGGCGAGCATTTCGAGGTGGCGATCCCGGCCTTCTCGCTCGACGTGCCCGGGACCCTGACCTCACCGAACTGAGGCGCTCGCATCGATGTCGTGGCCGGCCACGCGGTCGCGCCCGCCGGACTTGGCGGCATAGAGCGCCTGGTCGGCGGCGCGCAGCAGGTCCTCGATCGAGCCCCTCCTCGGCTGCCACTCGGCGACGCCGATGCTGACCCGGAGACCGATGGTCCCGGTCGCGATCGGCACCCGCAGGGTGGCGGTCCGCGCTCGCAGCCGCTCGGCCACGGCGATCGCGGCAGCCGTGCCCAGGCCAGGCAGCAGGATCGCGAACTCCTCGCCGCCGATCCGGGCAAACAGGTCATGGTCGCGCAAGTGAGCCTGGCAGGCGTCGGTGAAGGCCTGGAGGGCGAGGTCACCGACCGAATGGCCCCAATTGTCGTTGATTTTCTTGAAGTGGTCGAGGTCGGCGAGGAGCACCGACACCGGTCGTGCGCCCGCCGCAGCGCTGCGCATCGTCTGCTGGGCGTAGTCGAAGAAGGCGCGCCGATTGGCGCAGCCGAGCAGCGGATCGCGCGCGGCGAGGTCGTTGAGGGCGTGCTCCTTGCGCTTGAGTTCGCTGACGTCGGTGAAGCTGATCACGACGAAGTGGTCGGCGGTCCGGCGCGCGCGGGCGAGCAGCCAGCGCCCGCCCGACAGCTCGATCTCCAGCGGCTTGGCGAGCGGCCGCCGGTAGATCGTGCGCCACGGCACCGGCCTCGCCCTGGCGCCGCTGCGAACGACGCCGCCGAGCCGCGCCGCCAGCGCATCGAACCGGCAGCCGATCAGCTCGTCGAGGCCGCCCTCGTGCAGGCGGCAATAGGGCTGGTTGGCGAAGACCAGCGTCTCGGCATGGTCGAAGAGCGCGAAGGCGTCGCCGATCACGCCGGCCGCGCTGTCGAGCAGGCGATGCTGCCGGCGGGCCTCGGCCAGCGCCGCCTCGGCGCGCGCCCGCGCGCGCGTGACCTCGTCGAGCAGGCGGGTGAGCTCCCGGCTCTGGGTTTCGAGCTGGGCCTCGTAACGAATGCGCTCGGAGATGTCCGTGATCACGCCGACCAGATGCGGCTTGCCATCGGCCGTCACCAGGCGGGTCTTGCGGGTGATGATCGTGTGCTCGGTGCCGTCGGCGGCGGTCAGGGTCTCCTGGCACTCGTCGACCGCGCCGGTCGCGAGCACCAGCCGATCGCGGGCATTGAAATGCTCGGCCTGCTCGGCGGGCACGAAATCGCTGTCGCGGGCGCCGATCATCCGCCCGGGCTCGACCCCCAGGAGGTGGCGCAGCGCCTCGTTGACCAGCTCGAAGCGCAGCTCGGCGTCCTTGACCAGGATCGGGTTCGGCAGCCAGTCGAGCACCGCGACGCCGAGATCGGGCGAGCTGCCGCCGACCACCGGCTTCGCGCGCCGCCGCCGCGGCCGCGGCGCGGCCCGTCGAGCACCGTTCTGCGCCTGCCTCAACGGCCCGGACTCACGTGCAATGCTTGGGCTCCCAGGGCGCGATCGCCCGGTGACCGGACCCGACTGTGGGCGCCGCTGATTAATTCGGGGTAAGTCCGGCGCGCTCCCGTCCCCCCGCCGGCGCCGCGCCGACCCGCCGGCCCGGGCACGGGATGACGGCTTCGACTGGCCGAGTCGTGCCAGCTCTGTTGCGCTGCTGATCGACCCGCCGCCGCTATTCGGCGGCCGGCGCGGATTAGTTGCACTTCTGTCGAAATCTGTTAATGAGGATCGCTTGTGCTTAGGGAGGCTAACAAGGTGCAAGAGGGCCCAGATCATTCGAAGATCGCCGAGCTGACGGCGGAGATCGTCTCGGCCTACGTCTCCAACAACCTGGTGTCGGTCGCGGAAGTGTCGAGCGTGATCAGCTCGGTGGCCGAGCATCTGGGCGCGCTGACGGCCGAGGAGCCGGAGGCCGCCGCAGCCAAGCCAGAGCCCGCGGTCGCGATCCGCCGCTCGGTCAGCCGGGATCAGATCACCTGCCTGGTCTGCGGTGGGAAGCACAAGGTGCTGAAGCGGCATCTCTCGGTCGCTCACCAGCTGACGCCCGCGGACTACCGGGAGCTGTTCGGTCTCAAGCGCGACTATCCGATGGCGGCGCCGAGCTACGTCCAGGAGCGGGCGGAGATCGCGAAGCGGATCGGCCTGGGACGGCCGCGCAAGGCGACCCCCGGTCCGCGGACCAAGGCGCCCAAGAGCGCGACCAAGTAGCGCCGCCGCCGCAGCTGGCACGCCGGCACAGGTGTTCGTGCCCGATCAGCCGGAACGCGCCCAGCATTGATCTTCGTGTCGAGGATGGCTATGACCGCGGTCTGCTGACCGCCGCCGGTCGCTCCTAGCGCGATTCTGGAGCGGCCTCGGTCAACCGGAGGGTTTGCGCGATCCCGCACCACCCCTGCCATCGGCGAGCGGTCCCTGGCGCCCTCGCCCGGGCTGATTGAGCATGGCCAGAGCCCGCAGCTCCGTCTGGCCTGGCAAGCCCTATCCGCTCGGAGCGACCTGGGACGGCGCCGGCGTCAACTTCGCCCTGTTCTCGATCAACGCGACCAAGGTCGAGCTCTGCCTGTTCGACAGCAGCGGCCGGCGCGAGCTCGAGCGGATCGAGCTGCCCGAGTACACCGACGAGGTCTGGCACGGCCATCTGCCCGAGGTCGGACCCGGCCAGTTGTATGGCTACCGGGTGCACGGCCCCTACGAGCCGCGCCGCGGCCATCGCTTCAACCCCCACAAGCTGCTGCTCGACCCTTATGCCCGGGTCCTGCACGGCCCGCTCAGCTGGACCGACGCTCATTTCGGCTATCGCATCGGCAGCCCGCGCGCCGACCTGTCGTTCGACCGCCGGGACAACGCCCGCGCGATGCCGAAATGCCGCGTGGTCGACCAGGCGTTCACCTGGGGCGACGATCGCCCGCCCCGTGTCCCCTGGCCCGAGACGGTGATCTACGAGGCCCATGTCCGCGGTCTGACCGAGCGCCATCCCGACCTGCCGGTCCGCCTGCGCGGCACCTATGCCGGCCTCGGCGCGCAGCCGATGGTCGACTATCTGGTCAAGCTCGGGATCACCGCGATCGAACTCTTGCCGGTGCACGCCTTCGTCGACGACCGCCGGCTGGTCGAGCAGGGGCTGAGGAACTACTGGGGCTACAACACGCTCGGCTACTTCGCCCCAGAGCCGCGCTACGCCGCCAGCAACGGCGCGACCGTCGAGTTCAAGACCATGGTCAAGCGCCTGCACCACGCCGGCATCGAGGTGATCCTGGACGTCGTCTACAACCACACCGCCGAGGGCGATCATCTCGGCCCGACGCTCAGCTTCCGGGGCATCGACAACGCCAGCTACTACCGTCTGATCCCGGGCGACGAGCGCTACCACATCGACGAGACCGGCTGCGGCAACACGGTCAACCTGAGCCACCCCCGGGTCCTGCAGCTGGTCATGGACTCGCTGCGTCACTGGGTCGAGGACATGCACGTCGACGGCTTCCGGTTCGATCTCGCCTCGACGCTCGGGCGCGAGGCGCATGGTTTCGACCCGGGCAGCGGGTTCTTCGACGCGATTCGCCAGGACGAGGTGCTGCGCACCGTCAAGCTGATCGCCGAGCCCTGGGACATCGGCCCAGGCGGCTACCGGCTCGGCAGCTACCCGCCCGGCTGGGGCGAGTGGAACGACCGCTTCCGCGATGGCGTCCGCCGCTACTGGCGGGGCGACGAGGGCATGCTGCCGGAGCTCGCGGCCAGGCTCACCGGCTCGAGCGACGTCTTCGAGCATCTCGGCCGGCGGCCGTGGGCGAGCATCAACAAGGTCACCGCCCACGACGGCTTCACGCTGCAGGACCTGGTCTCCTACGACCACAAGCACAACGAGGCCAATCTCGAGGGCAACCGGGACGGCACCGACGCCAACTACAGCTGGAACCACGGCCACGAGGGGCCGACCGACGATCCACAGATCACGGCGCTGCGCGAGCGCCAGAAGCGCAATCTGCTGGCCACGCTCCTGTTGTGCCAGGGCACGCCGATGCTGCTCGGCGGCGACGAGTTCGGGCGCAGCCAGCAGGGCAACAACAACGCCTACTGCCAGGACAGCGAGATCAGCTGGTTCGACTGGAGCGGGATCGGCCCGGAAGGGGAGCGACTGCTCGCCTTCGTCCGCGATCTGATCGCCGTGCGCAAGGCGCATCCGGCGCTCCGGCGGGCGCGTTTCCTGCACGGTGAGCGCTCCGCGGACGGTCTCAGGGACATCACCTGGCTCGCGCCCGACGGCGACGAGACCGACGAGGCCTACTGGCAGGACGGCCAAGGTCGTTCGGTCGGCCTGCTGTTGAACGGCATGGCCGGCGCCTACCGCTCCTGGGACGGTCGGTCGATGGATGACGACCTTCTGTTGCTTCTGGTGAACGCCCACCACGACACGGTTCCCTTCCACCCGCCGGTGGTCACGCCGGCGGGTCACTGGCGCTGCCTGGTCGACACCGCGGCGCCGGGCCGGCCGGGCGCCGGCGAGCCTTGTCTGGATGGCCGGCCGTTCGAGCTCGCCGGCCGCTCGCTCGCCCTGTTCGCGCTCGAGCCGGCATCCGGCCAGCCGGCGGCGACGGCGGCGACCCCCCACTTCCACCACGAGCTGCGGTTCGGCGCCGAGCTGCAGCCCGACGGCATGGTCCGCTTCCGGCTCTGGGCGCCCGGCCAGGACAGCCTGGCACTGGTCCTGGACGAGCGCGACCCGCCGCTCGCCATGACCGCCCTCGAGGGCGGCTGGTTCGAGATCGTGACCGCGGCCGGGCCCGGCAGCCGCTACCGCTATCAGCTGGACAATGGCCTCAGGATCGCCGACCCGGCCGCGCGTGCCCAGGAGGGCGACGTCCAGGGCCCGAGCCTGGTCGTCGACCCCCATCGCTATCTCTGGCAGAACCCGGCCTGGTCCGGCCGGCCCTGGCCGGACACCGTCCTCTACGAGCTGCACATCGGCACCTTCAGCGAGGAGGGCACGTTCGAGGGCGTGCGTCAGAAGCTCCCCCATCTGGCCGGGCTCGGGGTCACTGCGATCGAGCTGATGCCGATCGCGGATTTCGCCGGCCGGCGCAACTGGGGCTACGACGGCGTCCTGCCGTTCGCCCCCGACCGCGCCTATGGCGACCCCGACGACCTCAAGCGCCTGATCGACGAGGCGCATGGCCTGGGGCTGATGGTGTTCCTCGACGTCGTCTACAACCACTTCGGGCCGGACGGGAACTACCTGCCGCTGCTGGCGCCGGAGTTCTTCACCGAGGACGTCCCCACACCCTGGGGGGCGGCGATCGATTACAGCCAGCGGCCGGTGCGCGAGTTCGTCATCGACAACGCGCTCTACTGGCTCGAGGAGTACCGCTTCGACGGCCTCAGGCTCGACGCCGTGCACGCGATCTCGGACCCGAGCGAGGTGCACATCCTGACCGAGCTCGCCGAGACCGTGCGCCGGGTCGCGGGCGGCGAGCGCTACGTCCATCTGGTGCTCGAGAACGACGCCAACCAGGCGCGCTATCTGGAGCGGGACGAGGCCGGCCAGCCGCTGCACTACGATGCCCAGTGGAACGACGACTTCCACCACGTCGCCCACACGCTGCTCACCGGCGAGGGCGCCGGCTACTACAGCGACTACGCCGAGCGGCCGGTCGAGCGGCTGGTGCGGGCGCTCGACCGCGGCTTCGTGTACCAGGGCGAGCCATCGGCCCATCGGGGCGGCGTGCCGCGCGGCGAGCCGAGCGGCGATCTGCCGCCGCCGGCCTTCGTCAACTTCCTGCAGAACCACGACCAGATCGGCAACCGGGCCTTCGGCGAGCGCCTGACCACGCTTGCCGAGCCGGCTCGTGTCAAGGTGATGCAGGCGCTGCTCCTGCTGGCGCCGCAGGTGCCGATGCTGTTCATGGGCGAGGAGTGGGGCGCCAAGGAGCCCTTCCTGTTCTTCTGCGATTTCCACGATCAGCTCGCGGACGCGGTGCGCGAGGGCCGGCGGCGCGAGTTCGCGCAGTTTCCCGAGTTCGCGAACGAGAAGGCGCGGGCGCGGATTCCGGACCCCAATGCGGAAGCGACCCTGGCTGCCTCGCGGCTCGACTGGTCGCAGCTCGAGCTTGCCGAGCACGGCGAGTGGTTGGATGGGGTCGCGGTCCTGCTGAAGCTCCGCCAGGAGCAGATCCTGCCGCGGCTGCGCGCGGGCCCGGTCGCGGGCCTGGGTGCGACCAGCTGGAGCGAGACCGCGCTGAGCGCCGGCTGGCGCCTCGACGGTAGCGCCCGTCTCAGCCTGGTCGCCAATTTCGGCGACGAGCCGGTCATCGGCTTCACCTTGCCCGAGGGCGATCTGCTCTTCGAGACCGGCGCGGGGCTGGTCGAGGAGCTCCAGGAGGGCCGCCTGCCCGGCTGGTCGCTCGCCTGGTTCCTCGCGGTCGAGGCCTGATGCGCGCAAGCCATGTCTGAGCCACCCTCAGAGCCGCCGAGCGCCACCTACCGCGTCCAGTTCAACGCCGAGTTCGGCTTCGAGGCGGCGCGCCGGATCGTGCCCTATCTCGCCGGGCTCGGGATCAGCCATCTCTACGCCTCGCCGCTGACCATGGCGCGGCCAGGCTCGAGCCACGGCTACGACGTCATCGACTTCAACCGCCTGAACCCGGAGCTCGGCGACGAGGCCGCGTTCGAGGCCCTGATTGCCGCGCTGCACGCCCATGGCATGGGCCTGATCCTCGACTTCGTCCCCAACCACATGGGCGTCGGCACCGACAATCCCTGGTGGCTGGACGTGCTCGAGTGGGGCCAGGAGAGCCCGTACGCGGGTTTCTTCGACATCGACTGGGAGGCGAGCGCCCGCGGCGTCCGGGACAAGCTCCTGCTGCCGGTGCTGGGCGATCAGTATGGCCTGGTGCTCGAGGCGGGCGAGCTGCGGCTGGGCTTCGATGACGCCGCCGGCAGCTTCGCCGTCCGCTGCTACGGCAACGCCTTTCCGCTCGGCCTTCGCCAATATTCGCCGCTGCTGCAGAGCGCCGCCGACCGGCTCGGCAGCGCCGGCGGTGCGCTCACCGAGCTCGCCTGGCGCTTCGATGCGCTCGACGCCGGCGGCAGCTCGCGCGCCAGGCGCAGGGAGCGGCGCGAGGCGGCGGCGGCGCTCAAGGTGGAGCTCGCGGCGCTGGCCCGCGACGCTTTGGTGCGCGCCGCGCTCGAGAGCGCCGCCGACCGGATCAACGGCAGCCCCGGCCAGCCGCAGAGCTTTCGCGCCCTGCACCGGCTGCTCGAGGAGCAGGCCTACCGCTTCGCCTACTGGCGGGTCGCGAGCTCGGAGATCAACTACCGGCGTTTCTTCGACATCAACGAGCTGGCCGGCCTGCGCATGGAGCGACCCGAGGTGTTCGAGGCGACCCACGGGCTGCTGCTCCACCTGATCGCCGACGGCAAGGTCCAGGGCGTCCGGCTCGACCACATCGACGGCCTCTACGACCCGAGCGGCTACTGCGAGCGCTTGCTGGCGCGGGTTGCCGAGGTGCTGCCGCGCGCCGCCGGGACACCGCCGGCGGCGCTCGATGCCAAGGCCGGCCGGCCGATCTATCTCGTGGTCGAGAAGATCCTCGCGCGCCATGAGTATCTGCGCGAGGATCTGCCGGTCGCCGGCACCACCGGCTACGAGTTCATCGGCCTCGTGGGCGGCCTGTTCGTCGACCCGGGCGCCGAGCGCCAGCTGACTGCCATCTATCACCGCTTCATCGACGCCGAGCCCGACTTCGGCGAGGTCGTGGTCGCGGCCAAGCGCCAGGTTCTGCGCTACGCGCTCAACAGCGAGCTGCACGTGCTGGCGCATGAGCTGCACCGGCTGGCGCAGCAGAGCTGGCGGACCCGCGACTTCACGCTCACGGGGCTGCGCGAAGCGCTCGGCGACCTGCTCGCCTCCTTCCCGGTCTATCGCACCTACATCACCGCCGCCGGCGGCCGGGCCGAGGACCGGCGCGATCTCGACTGGGCGGTCAGCCAGGCGCGCCGGGCGAGCAACCTCGTCGAACTGTCCGTGTTCGACTTCCTGCACGCGGCGCTCAGCACCGATCTCGCGGCGAGCGGGCACTACCGCCGGCGCGACGTGATCGCGACCGCGATGCACTTCCAGCAGCTGACCGGCCCGGTGATGGCGAAGTCGGTCGAGGACACCGCATTCTATCGCTATCTCCGCCTGGTCTCGCTGAACGAGGTCGGCGGCGAGCCGCAGCATTTCGGCACCAGCCCGTCCGCCTTCCACACCGTGGTCCAGCAGACGCTGCGCTTCCATCCGCTGACCATGCTGGCGAGCGCCACCCACGACCACAAGCGCGGCGAGGACGTGCGCGCGCGCCTCAACGTCCTGAGCGAGCTGCCGCAGGAATGGCGCCGGCGGGTGCGCCGCTTCGCGCTGCTCAACCGCTCGCGGCGCCAGGAGCTCGCCGGCCGGCGGGTGCCGAGCCGGAACGACGAGTATCTGCTCTACCAGACCCTGATCGGCGCCTGGCCGCTCGAGATCCTGGCCCCGGAAGCCCTGGCCGCGAGCGACTTCCCCGACCGCATCGTCGCCTACATGATCAAGGCCTTGCGCGAGGCGAAGGTCGAGACCAGCTGGACCGCGCCCGATACCGACTATGAGGAGGGCGTCGCGCAGTTCGTGCGCCGGATCCTGGATCCGGTGAGCGGGCGCGCCTTCATCGCCGATCTGCTGCCGTTCGCGAACCAGATCGCGTGCATCGGCGCGGTCAACGGCCTCGCCCAGACCCTGCTCAAGCTCACGGTCCCGGGTGTGCCCGACAGCTATCAAGGAACCGAGCTTTGGGATCTGTCGCTGGTCGATCCGGACAACCGCCGGCCGGTCGACTTCGAGCTGCGCAGCCGATGGCTCGCCGAGCCCCTGCCGGCCGCGGAGCTGGTCCGCGACTGGCGGAGCGGCCGGATCAAGCAGCAGCTGATCGCGCGCACGCTCGCCTTCCGCAAGCGACAGCCGGCGCTGTTCAGGGAGGGTGACTACCTGCCGCTGACGTCGGCCGGCGCCCATGCCGAGCGGGTGGTGGCCTTCGCCCGGCGCACCGATCAGGCGCTGGCGATCGTGATCGTGCCGCGGCTGGTCGCGCCTTTGCTGCCGGGCGGCGAGCTGCCCCTGCCGCCGTCCGAGGCCTGGGCGGACACCAGCGTCGAGCTGCCCGAGGGCTGGTCGGAGCCGCTTGGCGACGAGCTCGGCGGCCGGCGGCAGACGCTGGCGTCATCGGGGCGGCTTGCGATCGCCGAGGCGCTGGTCGAGTTCCCGGTCGCGCTCCTGTCGGCGGCGCCGGTCGCTTGACGGTGGCGCGATGGTGCGCGCGGCAGGAGTTGAACCTGCCAGCCGGATGCCTGGCCCCTGATCCCTCAGCAGCGCGCGGCCGTCGTTAATCGGACGCTACCACGACCGCTGCCGCGCGCGGCATGGAGTCGCAGGACCCGGTACTGCCGTACGTACGGACTTGTCCATCTTCCTCCAGACAGGCCGTACGCAGGGCATCAGCCGTAGGCGAGTTCGGCGCTGGCTTGCCAACGGGCGACGAAACGCGCCCACTCGCGCTCGACCAGCCGGATGGTCTCCGGCGACGGCAGGTACGAGTTCTTCGCATAGCCGCCCACGCCCTGCAGATAGGCTTCGAAGCGCGGTTTTGCCTCTTCGAGCCCGGGGAGGTCGAGGCGCCGATAGATCCGCTCCAGCTCGGCCATCGGCTGGCGCTCGAAGCGCTCGAACGGCACCTCGACGAACCGGTTCGGCGGTAACCCCGCACTTTGCTCGAGCAGAGCGGTCATGACCCTGGGATAGATCTCGAGGACCGACCGCTCGATATCGACGTGATCGTACTCCTGCAAAGCCAGCTGCGACAGCAGTGTGCGCAAGTAGTGCACGGTCGAGAGGAACACGCGGCGCGGGTCGCGATGGACGTGGATGAACTGGGCCTCCGGCCAGATCTTACGGAGGAGCGCTATCCGCGCGGTATAGACCGGATTCTTGATCAGCAGGCGGCGGCCGCCCTGGTGCAACGAGATCTTTTGCAGGAAGTAGACGAAGCGGCGCTGCCACAAATCGAGCTCGGCCGGTGTGCAGCCCTCCAGCAGCAGGCCGCGGCGCAGGTCCTGCGCGAACCGGCGCGGGAAGTAGATGGCATGGTAATAGGACAGGGACTGCATGTTGGCGAGCGCGATCTCGTCTTCCTGGGGCGAGTCAGGATTGACTTGCACCTGGTCGACGAAGCGATCTTGCGGTAGCGCCCGCTCGAGGAGCGGGCGCAGCAGCGTACCGAGGACCAGCATGTCCCACGGCAGCCCGAGCGCAACCGGCGACACTTGGCCGAACTGGGACGAGCGGCTGAGCACATTCTGAACGTGGGTCGTGCCGCTGCGCAGATGGCCGACGATGAACACAGGCGCCTGCATGGGTGGGTGCCGCCGGCGCAGCGCCGCCACCCAGGCCCGCTCTCCTGCAGAGAACGGCGATCGGCAGAGCGCGGCCATGAACGCGATCACGGCCGCTGGCACGCGGCCCGACCTGACCTGACCACCGCGCGCGAACGCACGGACGAGGTTGGACAAGCTGCTGCCGCAGAGCGGGTGCAACATGGTCTTCCGGTGGCTCCCCTCGCTCTGCTGGTAGCGCTCTTCTGACGCCTGGCGGCACTCTAGCCCCGATTCCTCACGGGCGGTAGTGGGCAATGCCAGACCAAGTGATTTTCGGCGGCGATTGTGAAGCTCTGGCGCGCTCGCAGAGGGTGCGGCGAGCGTGCGTCGGGGCGCGCATGGCGGGTGTGCAGGGCCGCGGCGCGGCGGAGGCAGATGCCGGGCGCTCAGACCGAATCCGGGCTAGTCCGGCTCGGCGATCGCCAGCAGCTCAGCACCTTCGGTGACTTGATCGCCAACCGCGAAGTTAACCCGCTCGACGACGCCCTCGATCGGCGCGCTGATGGTGTGCTCCATCTTCATGGCCTCGAGGATCATGAGCGGCGCCCCGACCGCGACCTGCTCGCCGACCTCGATCAGGACCGCGAGGATGTTGCCGGGCATCGGTGCCACGAGGCTGCCGCTCACGACCTCCTCGGGCAAAGCCGCGTGCAGCGCGTCCCGGATCAGGAGGCGGTGGCGGCCGGCGGCGCTGAAGACGGTGAGCTCGTCGGCCGAACGGACGACCGTGGCGCTGCCCTGGACGTCGTCGAGCTCGAAGCGGAGCCGGCCGCCCGGCGCCAGCTCGCCGGCTGCCTCGACCGTGCCGCCCGGGAGCTCGAGCAGGACGTGGTTCGCGCGGTGGTGCGCCGTCACGCTGACCTCGCGCGCACCATCGCCGAGCTCGAGGGTATGGTGGTTGTCGTCGTTCAGGCGCCAGCCGGACGCCTGATGCCAGGGCGAATGGGGATCGGGCGCGCGCGCGGCGGCTGCCCAGGCCCCCTGTTTGATCCGCAAGAGCTCGCTGAGGGCCGCGATCGCCAGGACCCGGTCGGGTGCCGCCCCCGGTGGAGCCAACAGCTCGGCCCGATGGCGCTCGATGAAGCCGGTGTCGAGCGCGTCGGCGGCGAAGGCCGGGTGCGCGGCGATCGCCGCCAGCAGTTCGAGGTTGGTCGCGAGACCGACCACCTCATACCCGGCGAGCGCGGTCCGCAGCCGGCGGAACGCACCGGTGCGATCTTCGTCCCAGACGATCAGCTTAGCGAGCATCGGATCGTAGTGGATGCCGACCTCGTCGCCGGCGCGGACACCGCTCTCGAGCCGCAGGTACGGGCTCTCCGCGGGGGTCGCGAGATGGCGGAGGATGCCGGTCGCGGGCAGGAAATCCCGCTCCGGGTCCTCGGCGTAGATCCGGACCTCGATGGCGTGGCCGCGGATCGCGAGGTCGGCCTGGCGGCAGGGCAGGGGCTCGCCGGCGGCGACCCGAAGCTGCCATTCGACCAGGTCCTGGCCGGTGATCATCTCGGTCACCGGATGCTCGACCTGGAGCCGGGTGTTCATCTCCATGAAGTAAAAGCGGTCGCCCTCCCCGGCGCTGGGGACGATGAACTCGACCGTGCCGGCGTTCTGATAGCCGATGGCGCGCGCCGCGGCGACCGCCGCCTCGGACATTGCCGCGCGGCCTTCCTCGGTCAGCCCCGGCGCCGGCGCCTCCTCGACGATCTTCTGGTGCCGGCGCTGGATCGAGCAGTCGCGCTCGAACAGATGCACAAGATTGCCGTGGCGGTCGCCGAACAGCTGGATCTCGATGTGGCGCGGCCGGACGAGGTATCGTTCCACGAGCATCCGATCGTCGCCGAAGGCGCTTGACGCCTCGCGCCTGGCGGCGGCGAGCGCGGCTGCGAACGCCGCCGGCCGCTCGACCACGCGCATGCCCTTGCCGCCGCCGCCGGCCGAGGCCTTGATCAGGATCGGATAGCCGATCGTCTCGGCGGCCGCGGCGAGGTGCTCCGGGTCCTGGTCCTCGCCATGGTAGCCCGGCACCAGCGGCACGCCGGCCCGCTCCATGATCGCCTTGGCGGCGCTCTTCGAGCCCATGGCGCGGATCGCCGCGGCCGGCGGGCCGATGAAGACCAGTCCGGCGGCCGCGCAGGCGTCGGCAAAATCGGCGTTCTCGGCGAGGAAGCCATAGCCTGGATGGACCGCCTGGGCGCCCGCCTGGCGCGCGATCTCGATGATCCGGTCGCCCCGGAGATAACTTTCGCGCGCCGGCGCCGGGCCCAGGAGATGCGCCTCGTCGCAGAGCTCGACGTGGCGGGCGCGCCGATCGGCCTCGGAGTAGACCGCGACCGTCCGGATGCCGAGCCGCCGGCAGCTGCGGGCGATCCGGCAGGCGATCTCGCCGCGGTTGGCGATCAGGATCTTTTCGAACATCGCGGTGGTTACATCCGAAAGACGCCGAAGGCGGTCCTGGCGACCCTGGCGTTGAGCGCCGCCGAGATGCCGAGCCCCAGCACCATGCGGGTGTCGGCGGGCGCGATGATGCCATCGTCCCAGAGCCTGGCGCTCGCGTAGTAGGGGTGCCCCTGGCGCTCGTACTGGTCGAGGATCGGCCGCTTGAAGGCGGTCTCGTCCTCGGCGCTCCAGCTCTGGCCCTGGCGCTCCATGCCGTCGCGCCGAACCTGGGCCAGCACGTTCGCCGCCTGCTCGCCGCCCATGACCGAGATCCGGGCGTTCGGCCACATCCAAAGGAAGCGCGGGCCATAGGCGCGCCCGCACATGCCGTAGTTGCCGGCGCCGAAGCTGCCGCCGATAATCACCGTGAATTTTGGGACTGCCGCACCGGCGACCGCGGTCACGAGCTTCGCCCCGTCCTTGGCGATCCCGCCCGCCTCGTATCGGCGCCCGACCATGAAGCCCGTGATGTTCTGCAGGAAGATGAGCGGGATGCCGCGCTGGCAGCAGAGCTCGATGAAATGCGCGCCCTTGAGCGCGGATTCGGAAAAGAGGATGCCGTTGTTGGCGAGGATGCCGACCGGATAGCCGAAGATGTGGGCGAAGCCTGTGACCAGCGTCGTGCCGTAGAGCGCTTTGAACTCGTCGAACGCGCTGCGATCGACGATCCGCGCGATCACTTCCCGAACATCGTAGGGCTTCCTCAGATCGGCGCCGACGATGCCGTGCAGCTCGCCCGGGTCGTGCAGCGGCTCTACCGGTTCCCGCAGCTCGAGCTCCGGCCGCTTGACCCGGTTCAGGTTGGCGACGATCCGGCGTGCGAGGCCGAGCGCGTGGGCGTCGTTCAGCGCATAGTGGTCGCTCACGCCGGAGGTCCGGGCGTGGACGTCGGCGCCGCCCAATTCCTCGGCCGTCACCACCTCGCCCGTCGCCGCTTTGACCAAGGGCGGGCCCCCGAGAAAAATCGTGCCCTGCCCCTGCACGATGATGCTCTCGTCGGCCATCGCCGGGACATAGGCGCCGCCCGCAGTGCAGGAGCCCATCACGACAGCGATCTGGGCGATGCCCGCCGCCGACATCGTCGCCTGGTTGTAGAAGATCCGCCCGAAATGCTCCCGGTCGGGAAAAACCTCGTCCTGGTTGGGCAGATTGGCGCCGCCGGAATCGACCAGGTAGATGCAGGGAAGGCGGTTCTCGCGCGCGATCTCCTGGGCGCGCAGATGCTTCTTGACCGTGACCGGGTAATAGGTGCCGCCCTTGACCGTGGCGTCGTTGGCGACCACCAGGCATTCCCGGCCTGCGACCCGCCCGATCCCGGTGATCAGCCCCGCGGCCGGCACCTGGTCCTCGTACATGCCGAAGGCGGCGAGCTGGGAAAGCTCCAGAAATGGCGAGCCGGCGTCGAGCAGAGCCCGCACCCGGTCGCGCGGCAACAGCTTGCCGCGACCGAGATGCCGCTCGCGCGCCGCCGCGCCGCCGCCCCGCTTGATCAGAGCGACCTTGGCGCGGAGGTCTTCGACCAGGCCGTCCATCGCCGCCGCATTGGCGCGGAACGCCTCGGCGCGCGGGTCGACCTTGGTCCGGATTACGTTCATGGCGGCCATGCCTGGTGACGAAAGCGCTGTTGCAACCGGGGATTAGACGGGAAACGTGCCGACCGCAATCGCGGCCTGTCGCCGGCGGCGCGGCGGCCGGAGCTCAGCTCGCAAGCGCCCGGGCGATCGACTGACGCTGGCGCCAGACCAGGCCGCAGGCGGCGACCCCGAGCAGGGCACCGACCGCGAGCGGCGCCTGCAGGCCGACCGCTTCCGAGGCCGTGCCGATGATCAGCGCGCCGAGCGCCGGACCGCCGCGAAAGATCAGCCCGAACAGGCTCAGCACGCGGCCGCGCATCTCGTCCTCGACCGCGGTCTGCATCAGCGTCTGCGTGCCGACGCCGGTCGCCACCATCGCAAAGCCCGCGACCGCGACGCAAAGGATCGCGGCCGGGAACCAGCTGCTGAGCGCGAAGCCGAGGGTCGCGAGCGCGATCAACAGAGAGTTGACCAGCACGACCTGGGCCAGGCGCGTCTGGTCGGTTCGCTGGGCGAGCCAGAACCCGCCCACGATCGCGCCGACACCGACCGTCGAGCTCAACGTCGCGAGCCCCGGCGCGCCGCGGCCGAAGACATGGTCGGCGAACCCGGGCAGCAGCTCGAAGAACGGGCGGGCGCCGACCGAAAGCACGACGTGCAGGAGCAGGATCGGGCCGATGCCGGCGTGGCCGGCGGTGTAGCGCAGGCCCTCGCCGACCGCTGTCAACACCGGCGGAGCGCGGCGTGGCCGGGAACTCGGCGCCAGGCGCAGGCGCGCGAGCGCCAGCAGGAAGGCGATGAAGCTCAACGCGTTGAGCGCGAAGACGGTGCCGACCCCGATCCAGACGATGGCGAGGCCGGCCAGCGCCGGGCCGATGAAGCGGGCGGTGTTGAACACGATGGCGTTGATCGCGACCGCGGTCGCGAGGTCGGGGCGTGGCACCAGGCTCGGCACCAGCGCGAGCCGGGCCGGCTGCTCGACGCCGGCGGCGACCCCGCCGAGCAGCACCAGCACCAGGAGCCACGGCACGCTGATCAGGCCGCTCGCGGTCAGGAGGAACAGGGTCGCCGCCTGCACCAGGCCCAGCATCTGGGTGATCTTGATCAGCCGCAAACGGTCGAGGCGGTCGGCGAGCGCGCCGCCGAACGGGCCGATCAGCACGGTCGGGAACAGATCGGCGAAGGCGGCGAGGCCGAGCACCGCGCCCGAGTGGCTGAGCTCCCAGGCGAGCCAGCCGACCCCGATCCGCTGCATCCAGGTGCCGATCAGCGAGATGCTGATGCCGGCGACGTAGGTGCCGAAGTCGCGGTGCGCGAGCGTCCGCGGGATCGCGCGCAGCCCGGCGAGCATGGTCATCCGGCACCGGCCGGGCTCTGAGCGGCCGCGGCGGGATCGGCGAGCCGGTTGCAGAGGTGGACCAGGGCCTCGACTCCTCGGTCAGCCGGCTTGCAGGTCCGGCTGAGCATGGCATTGTGTGCGGGGCAACGGCGCCTGCCGCAAGCTTTAGCAGAGGAAGGATCGAAGCAGCATCATGCGACGCAATCAGGCGCTCGGCAGGCAGCGCGCCGGCCAGACCACGTTCGGACCGACGCTGGTCTACGATTCGGCCGATCTGGTCGAGCAGGTCGCCCATCTGGGCTTCGACTGGGTCTGGGTCGACGGGCAGCACGGCCAGTTCACCGAGCACACGCTGAACCAGGCGCTGGCCCGCTTCCTCGCGGTCGAGAGCGCGCCGATCGTGCGCGTCAAAGGCAACGAGCCCGGCACCATCAACCGCGTGCTCGACATGGGCGCCATGGGCGTGATCGTGCCCATGGTCCAGAACGCGGAACAGGCGGCGGCCGCGGTCGAGGCCGCCTTCTATCCGCCCAAGGGCCGGCGCTCGGCGGGCGGCGTCCGTCTGGAGCTGATCGGCGGCTCGTTCGAGGACTACATCCAAAGCGCCAACGACGAGATCATGCTGGTGGTCATGGTCGAGACCGAGGCCGCGGTCGCCGAGGTCCGCGCGATCATGCAGGTGCCGGGCGTCGACGTGGTCCTGATCGGCCCGTTCGATCTGATGACCGACGTCAAGGCCAATGACCACGACGCGGCCCATCACGAGCGCCTGGTCGAGGAGGTCGCGGCCGCGTCCAAGGCGACCGGCACGGCCGCGGGCTACGTCTGCGGCAGCGCCGAGATCGTCGAGCGCCGCCTGGCGCAGGGTTTCCGCTTCATCAACTACGGCCTCGACCACTTCGTCCTGCTGGGCGGCATGGGCGCGATCCGCGACCAGACGCGCGCCTGGGCGAGCGGCCGCTGAGCGGGGCGTCGGACATGCCGGACAAACGCCGCATCGCGCTGATCGGGCTCGGCATGGCGGTGACCCCGCACGCCAAGAGCCTGCTCGACCTCGCCGACCGGGTCGAGGTCGCGTACGCCTTCAGCCGGAGCGCGACGCGCAGGCAGGCGTTCGCCGAGCGCTTCGCCTTTCCGCTCACCGAAGATCTGGAGACGATCGCGGCCGACCGGTCGGTCAGCGCGGTCATGATCCTGACCCCGCCCGACACGCATCTGGACCTCGTCCAACGCTTCGCTGCGGCCGGCAAGCACATCCTGTTGGAAAAGCCGGTCGAGCGCTCGACCGAGCGGGCAGAGGCGCTGGTCGAGACTGCCGAGGCTGCGGGTGTGAAGCTCGGGGTCGTGTTTCAGTACCGCTTCCGCGAGGCTTCCCTGGCGCTCCGCGCCCGGCTCGCGGCCGGCACGCTCGGCGACCTGGCCGCGGCCAACGTCATCTGTCCCTGGTGGCGGCCCCAGAGCTATTACGACCAACCGGGCCGCGGCACGCTCGCCCGCGATGGCGGCGGCGTCCTGATCACCCAGGCGATCCACACCCTCGATTTGCTGCTGAGCCTGACCGGGCCGGTCGCCGAGGTCGCGGCGATCAGTGGCACCTCGCGGCTGCACCGGATGGAGACCGAGGACTTCGCCGGCGCCGGCCTGCGCTTTGCCAACGGGGCGCTCGGCGCCCTGCTCGCGACCACCGCCGCTTTTCCGGGATTTCCGGAGCGGATCGAGCTGATCGGCACCAGGGCGACGGCGACACTCGCGGCCGGCGTGCTGATCCTCCATCACCAGGACGGGCAAGTGGAAAAGATCGGCGAGGAGCAGGGCACCGGCGGCGGCGCCGATCCCATGGCCTTTCCGCACGATGCCCACCGCGCCCTGCTCGCCGATTTCCTCGACGCCCTCGACCAGGGCCGCAGTCCGCGCGCCTCCGGCCGCGAAGCGCTCGAGGTGCATCGTTTCATTGACGCCGTTCTGCGCGCCTCGGCCGAAGGCCGCAGGGTCGCCTTGGCGACCGCTTAGCTCCTCGTCGCCGGGCTTCTGTGAACGTGCCGACGCTGCGGTACGAGTTGGACACGGGGCCGATGTGATCTATCGTGCCAGGGAAAGCTTTTGGGAAAATGGTCAGTGAATTTTTCGCACGTCCTCCATGCGGTGATCGGCCTGCTGGTGATCGAAGGCCGCCTTTCTTATCGAAGGTTGCAGGCTGAATTCGACCTCGACGACAGCCAGCTCGACGCGCTCAGGTTCGAGCTGATCGAGGTCAAGGCTCTGGCAGTCGATCAACAGGGTGAGGTCCTGGCGTGGGCCGGCGACGGCGAGGCGATCGTGGAACGGCGACCGCGACCGGCACTCGCACGCCAGCCGGCATACAGGCTGACCGAGCCGGCGGCGCGGAGTGGCGCAACCGTGGCGAGCGCACCCCCGCTGCTCGAGGCCTCGCTCGCGGCCGAGCCGGCGACCAGCGACGCCGAGCGGCGGCCGTTGACCGTGATGTTCTGCGATCTGGCCGATTCGACCGCGCTCTCGGGCAAGCTCGATCCCGAGGATCTGCAGGACGTGATCCGGGCCTATCAGGAGCGCTGCACCGGCATCGTCCGCGAGTACGACGGCTTCGTCGCCAAATACATGGGCGACGGCATCCTGGTCTATTTCGGTTATCCGAAGTCCTTGGAGCGCAACGCCGAGCGGGCGGTCCGGACCGGGCTCGCGATCGTCGAGGCGATGGTGGGGCTGAACGCCAAGGTCGGGCGCGCCAAGGGGATCGAGATCGCGGTCCGGATCGGGATCGCGACCGGCCTCGTGATGGTCGGCGAGATCGTCGGCGAGGGGCTGGCCCAGGAGCGCGCCGTGATCGGCGAGGCGCCGAACGTCGCGGCAAGGCTGCAGGGTCTCGCCGGGCGCAACGGCATCGTGATCGGCGCGCTGACCAGGGAGGTCGCCGGCGACGCTTTCCTCTACCAGGAGCTCGGCAGCCACGAGCTGAAGGGCATCGCCGGGCGGGTCCAGACCTGGGGAGTGACGGGGCTGCGCGCCGAGCGCGCCGAGGACGCCGACGAGGCCGAGAGCGAGAGTGGGGCGGCGCCGCCGGCGCTGATCGGGCGCGACGAGGAGACCGGGCTGTTGCGTCGGGCGTGGCAGAGCACCAAGGACGAGGGCCGCGGCCAGGTGGTGCTGATCAGCGGCGAGGCCGGGATCGGCAAGAGCGTGCTGGTCGACGGGCTGAGGGCCGAGGTGCGCGCCGAAGGCCTGCCGCGGATCGCGTTCCGTTGCTCGCCCTATCACACCAACAGCGCGCTCTACCCGGTGATCGAGCACCTCAAGCGGCTGCTGCGCTGGCAATCCGGAGATGACGCAGAGACCCGCCTTAAGGCCCTCGAGGCGATGCTCGGCGGCTACAGCCAGCCGCTTGCGGAGGCAGTGCCGCTGTTCGCATCGCTGGTGTCGCTGCCGCTGCCCGAGGGGAGCTACCCGCCGCTGGCGCTGAGTGCGCAGCAGCAGAAGCACGAGACCCAGGATGCGCTGATCGCCTGGATGCTCGAGGAGGCCGAGCGGCAGCCTCTCCTGACCCTGTGGGAGGACCTGCACTGGGCCGACCCGTCGACGCTCGAGCTGATCGGCCTCCTGATCGAGCAGTCCCCAACCGCGCCCCTGCTGATGGTGCTGACCTCGCGGCCCGAGTTCGTGCCGCCCTGGCCGGCGCGCTCGCACATGACGCCAATCACCCTCAATCGGCTCGAGCGGGCGCACAGCGAGGCCCTGGTGGCCCGCTTGGCGGGCGACAAGCCGTTGCCGGCCGAGGTGGTCGAGCACATCGTGATCAAGACCGACGGCGTCCCGCTCTATGTCGAGGAGCTGACCAAGACGATCCTGGTCTCGAACATCCTGCGCGAGACGGGCGAACGCTTCGAGCTCACCGGGCCGCTGTCGTCGCTCGCGATTCCCGCAACGCTGCA
Organism: uncultured Alphaproteobacteria bacterium; assembly: GCA_963757395.1. GTDB lineage: Bacteria > Pseudomonadota > Alphaproteobacteria > Geminicoccales > Geminicoccaceae > DATAOG01. Next base: position 358,691 of record CAVWRK010000003.1, on the reverse strand, counting down.
GGAGTCCCTGATGGCGCGGCTCGACCGTCTGCCGCAGGTCCGCGAGGTGGCGCAGCTCGGCTCGGTGCTGGGTCGCGAGTTCGCCTACGAGATGCTCTCCGGCCTCTCGACGGTCGGCGAGGTCACGCTGCAGGAGGGGCTGGGCCAACTGGTCGAGGCCGAACTGCTCTACCAGCGCGGCCGGCCGCCGCGGGCGCGCTACACCTTCAAGCACGCGCTGGTCCAGGACGCGGCCTACCAGTCGCTCCTGCGACGCAACCGTCAGCAATACCATCAGCAGGTGGCCGAGCTGCTGGAGCGCAAGTTCCCGGATGTCGTCGAGGCGCAACCGGAGTTGCTGGCCCACCACTACAGCGAAGCGAGCGCCACCGAACGGGCCGTGGCCTATTGGCTCAAGGCGGGCCAGCGCGCGGCGCGGCAATCGGCGCATCCCGAGGCGATTGCGCACCTGCGCCAAGGGCTCGCCATGCTGTCGGACCTGGCGGACACGCCTGAGCGGGCCAAGCAGGAGCTTGCCTTCCAAAGCACTCTCGGCCCGGTGGTCATGGCCACCCAGGGCTATGGCTCCTCGGAGGCGGCGCGGATCTATCATCGCGCCCGCGAGCTGTGCCAGCTGGTCGGCGACACCGAGGACATCTATCCGGTGCTGTTCGGCGTCTACTTGCTCGATCTGGTCAGAGCGAAGTATCAGGAGTCGATCGACGTCGCCAATGAACTCCTGGAGCAGGCGCAGCACGCCGAGGATGCGGGCGCCCGTTCGGCGGGCCATATGGCATTGGGCGTCAGTCTGGTGCAAGCGGGCCAGCCGTCGCTGGCCTGTCAGCACTTCGAACAGTCCCTGGTCATGTACGATCCCGATCAACACCTGCCCCTCGCCTTTCGCTATGGCTTGGAGATTGGGGCTACAGCCAATGCCTACTGGGCTTGGTCGCTGTGGTTGCGGGGCTATCCGGATCAAGCCCTGGAACGTAGTCGGCAGACATTGGCACTGCTTGAGCAAGTCAAGCATCCCTACACCGAGTCGCGCGGCCTGTACTGGAACGCCGTCCTCCACGCGTTCCGGCGGGAATGGCCGATCGTGGATGAGCGCGCGGCGGGCGCGATGAGGTCGGCGGGCGAGCATGGCTTCGCGCTGGTGCTCGCGGCCGGTCAGATCGTGCAAGGCGCCGCAGGGGCCGCAAGAGGGCAGGGTAAGGTCGGGTTGCAGCTGATCCAGGGCGGTCTCGAGGCCTATCAGGCCTCGGGCGCGGTCTTTCAAAGGTCATACCACCTGGCGCTGCTCGCCGAGGTGCTGGGTGCCGAGGGGTCGCAGGCGGAAGGGCTCGAGGCGTTGCAGGAGGCTGCCGGTCTGGTCGAGACGTCTGGCGAGCGCTTCTACGAGGCGGAGATTCTTCGGTTGAAAGGGGAGCTCCTGCTGGCAGCTTCACCCCTAGCCGCCACCGAAGCCGAGGCCTGCTATCGACAGGCGCTCGAGGTGGCGCGCCGCCAGGAGGCGATATCGCTGGAGCTGCGCGCCGCGACCAGCCTCGCCCGGCTGTGGCGCGACCAGGGCAAGCCGGACGCGGCCCGCGAGCTGCTCGCTTCGGTGTATGACTGGTTCACCGAGGGTTTCGACACGGCCGACCTCAAGGACGCCGGGGCACTGTTGCATGAGCTGGCACCGCTGGCGTTGGCTTAGACGGCCAGCCGGCCTCGCCGCTTGACACGAATCTCAAGGATAGGCCCATGGCCGACCATCCGCCCCTCAAGTTCGCCGCGATCGGGCTCGACCACCGCCACATCTACCATCAGGTCGGGCGCCTTCTCGACCTCGGCGCCGACTGCGTCGGCTACCAGGCTCGCGACGACGCGGTCCCGCTCGAAGGTTTCATCAAGCGTTTTCCCGACCTCAGGCGGGTCGCCGACCCGCGCGCGCTGCTCGAAGACCCCGAGGTGCAGCTGATCGTGACCGCCGGCATTCCGGGCGAGCGGGCCGGGATCGCGATCGACGCGATGCGCCACGGCAAGGACGTGATGGTCGACAAGCCCGGCGTGATCGGCGAGGACCAGCTCGCCGCCGTCAAGCAAGCTCAGTCAGAAAGTGGCAAAATCTGGTCGGTCGACTTCTCGGAGCGGTTCGAGGTCCGGGCCATGACCCGGGCGACCGAGCTGGTCCAGGCGGGGGCGCTCGGCCGGGTCGTGCAGACGATCGGGCTCGGGCCGCATCGGCTGAACCGCCATCTTCGCCCAGCCTGGTTCTTCGAGCGCGCCCAGGGCGGCGGCATCCTCGCCGACATCGGCTCGCACCAGATCGACCAGTTTCTCCACTTCACCGGCTCGAGCCATGCCGAGATCGTCGCGAGCGCGGTCGCCAACTACGCCAACCCGGAAAACCCGGAGTTCGAGGACTTCGGGGAGATCCTGCTGCGCAGCGACGTCGCCAGCGGCTACGTCCGGGTCGACTGGTACACGCCGGATGGTCTTCCGACCTGGGGTGATGGCCGCTGCACCATCCTCGGCACCGAGGGTTACATCGAGCTCCGGAAATACATCGACATCGCCGGCCGCGAGGGCACCGACCACCTGTTCCTCGTGACCAACCAGGACACCCGTCACATCGACTGCAACGATGCCCCGCTGCCCTACTACGAGCGCCTGACCGCCGACATTTTCGCGCGCACCGAGACCGCGATGTCCCAGGCCCACTGCTTCAAGGTCTGCGAGCTGGCGCTCGCCGCTCAGGCCAAGGCCAACCGGCTCGCCTGAGCGACCGGCAGCGACCGCCGCCCTCAGCTCTTGCCGAGCAGACGGCGGAACGGCTTGGTCAGCGAGCTGACCCGGCGGGCGGTGTCGCCGCCCTTGGTGTAGCTCAGCTGCAGGATGCGGCGCTCGCCGACGAACGGCTTGTGACCGTGGAAGGAGTGGTCGGTGCGCCTGAACGCGAGCATGGCGCCGGCCTCGGGCACCGATTCCGCGACATGGTCCTCCAGGTCGGTGGCCGAACGCAGCAGGCGAAGCCGCCCACCTTCGTGCGGCCAGTCCGGGTTAAGATAGAACAGCACCGTGACGACTTTGGACTTGTGGTCGGTGTGGATATTGCCGTCGGTCGCCTCGGAGTAGCGCCGGATCGCGATCGTCGGATGGCAGTCGCCGAGCTCGACGCCGAACCTGGCGCTGAACCTGGCCGCCAGCTCTGGCCCCTGGAGGGCGTCGATGAAGGTTGCGAAAGCCGGACCGTAGCGCAGGCGCTCGGGCGCGAAGTTGCCGGGGCCCTCGATCGCCGGATAGTCGGCGTTGATCGCCTCGAGGGCGGCCGGCCGGATGAAGTGCGGCACGATCAGATAGTCGAACGGGTCGCGCTCGAGGGGTGCCTGCTCGAAGGCGTCGTAATCGAACAGCCCGCCCTCAAAGGGTGCGGTGCCGGCACGGGTCGCCCGGACGGCGGCGATTGCCATCTGTCTCTCCCCCGCTCGCTCGCATGCGCGCAGCGCGCGCCAACTCGTTATGACGTGCGCAACGCGCGCGGCACGATTATTATCTTACAACATCCGGGCGCGGCAAGCAGCCTCGGCGGGCGCGGCGCCTCGTCCCATGGCGCTCAGCGGCGAGCTTGCTCGATCGGCCCTGCAGCATGCTACAAGAGCCCGGCCGCTGCATCGGGGAGGAGCACTGATGGCCGCATCGACCGCCCGCGAGGGCCCGTTCGTGATCGTCGCCGAGTTCGAGGTCAGGCCCGAGGGGCTCGAGCGGTTCCTGGAGCTCGCCAAGGCCGATGCCGGCCAATCGGTCGCCAAGGAGCCCGGCTGCCAGCAGTTCGACGTCACGGTCGACCGGGTGGCCAACCGCGTCCTGCTGTATGAGGTCTACGACGACGAGGCGGCGTTCGACGCCCATCTCGAGACCCCGCACCTCGAGGCGTTCCGTGCCGGCATCGAGGCGCTCGTGGTCAACCGCAACGTCCGCCGCCTGACCCGCGTGCACGGCTGAAGAGGGGTGGGATCATGAAGGTCCTGGTCGCGATCCCAAGGGTCCACGAGGCGACGCAGCCGGCGCTCGGGCGCCTGACCGCCGCAGGCTTCGAGCTGGTCGTGAATGCCGAGGGCCGGACGCTCGGCGAGGCCGAGCTGATAGCGCTGCTGCCTGGTTGCTTCGCGACCATCGCTGGCGGCGAGCGTTACGACGAGCGGCTGTTCGCCGCGGCGCCGGATCTCAAGGTCGTGGCGCGCATGGGGGTCGGCTACGATCAGGTCGACGCCGCCGCCGCTACCCGTCACGGGGTTGCCGTAGCGATGGGCTTCGGCACCAACCACGAGGCGGTGGCCGACCTCGCCTTCACGATGATGGGAGCGCTGAGCAACCGTCTGTTCGCCTATCACCGGGAGGTCATGGAGGGCCGTTGGGGCGGGCATTTCCACCCCGGGCTGTTCCAGACGACGCTCGGGATCCTCGGCCTCGGCCGGATCGGGCGGGCGCTGGCGCGGCGCTGCCGGGGCTTCGAGATGCGTGTGCTCGCCTACGACCCGGTGGTCGACCCCGCCTATGCTGCGGCCGAGGGCATCGAGCTGGTCGGGCTCGAGCGCCTGTTCCGCGAGGCGGACTTCGTCTCGGTGCACGCGCCGCATACCGCCGAGACGGACAAGATCGTGAGCCGCGCGCATCTGGCCCTGATGAAGCCGTCGGCCTTCCTGATCAACACCGCGCGCGGCGGCCTGGTCGACGAGGCGGCGCTCGCCGAGGCCCTGGCCGCCGGCCGGATCGCGGGCGCCGGGCTGGACGTGTTCGAGGTCGAGCCGCTGCCGGCGGCCTCGCCGCTGCGGAGCCTCACCAACGTCGTGCTGACGCCCCATTGCGCCGGCGGCAGCGTGCCCGCGGTGATCGCCATGACCGAGCGTGCGGTCGACCAGATCCTCGCGATCAAGGCCGGCCGCAGCCCGGGCGACGACCAGCTGCTGAACCCGGAGGTGCTGCGCCGCACCTGAGCTTCGGCGCCGCCGGCGACCGGCGCGTTCAGATGATCCCGGGCGCGTCGGCCGGCGCGTTCGGCGTCGGCCGGCGGCGCTTCAGATGATCGAAGTGGCGGGCGATCAGCTCGACTTTCTCGAGCACCATCCGCGCCCGGCCGATCTGCCGCTCGAGCCTCTGCTTGTCGGTCTTGCCGAGGGCCGGATCGAAGGCGACCTCAGCGACCTGGCGGGCGCCGATGCAGATCCGGAGCGCGCCGATGGGGACGCCCTCGAAGCTGCCAAGACGCATCGGCTGGCCGATCTGGCAGACCCGCGCGGCCAGCCGCCGCTCGGCGTCCAGGGCACCCACCGGCAGCCGGTCGGAGAGATCCTCCCGCAACCAACGCCAGACCTGGCGGGCGGCGTCGACGTCCATGGGCCGGCCCCGGCCAGTCGCGTCGGGCTGCAGGATTTGGAACGAGAAGATGGTCGAAGGCGGAGCGTCCTCGGTTGGCACCGGGGCGGCAACCGGCTCGAGCCGCGGCGACGCGTCGATCGCTTGGCGAATCGCACCTCCAAGCCGCTCGACGATCCGCAGGCGCTGGGCCTCCGAGACGGCCCGGTAGGCTTGGAGCTCGAAGAGGGCTGCGGACCAGCGGAGCAGGAGGCCGAGATTGGGCTCCTCCGGCAGGGCCGCGGTCAGGGGCTGCCAGGCGTCCGGCCACTCCGGCCGGGCGAAATACCGACCGTAGCCGGCCGGTAGCGGATCGAGCCCGGGCGCCTGCTCGGCGAGGCGTTGCGGGACCACCAGGGCGCCCGAGAACGGTGGTCCCATGGCGAATTTGGAGCCGGTCAGCAGCACCATCCAGCCGGCCTCGAGATAGCTTCGAAGCGACGCCGGGCTCTGACGCAGCTGGCAGGCGTCGACCACCACGTCGATCCGCTCGCGGTGACGCGTGGCGAGATCCCGAACCGCCTCGAGGCTCGGCGCGCAGAGTCCGCTCTTCGAGACATCGAGCAGGTGAACGAGGCAGCGGGCACCCCGCGCGACCGCCCGGAGCGCTCGCGCCTTGACCTCGGCATCGACCGCGCTCGGCCGCCGGGGCGCGCCATCCGGCGCCCGGATCTCGACCGTCTCGACCACGACCATTTCCGGTTGGAGGCCGGCGAGCGGCGCGCCCTGGACGACCGCCTCGCCAGCGGGCGGGTCGCTCGCGAAGTGCAGGCCCCGGGCCGCGTCCCGGAGCCCTCGCCCGGTCTCCTCGGGCGCGATCAGGATATTGACCAGGCGCTCGGACACCCGCCTGCGCGCGAGATGAAGGGCGGCGTACTCGCCATCGGTGCCGGACGGCGTCAGCACCACCTCGGTGCCCACCAGATCCTCGGCTCCAGAGGCCTCGAGGATGCCGCGTCTGACCTCGGCGAGTGCCCGTCCGAGCGCCTGAGGCCCTCGATCGGCGAGGCCCGCCGCGATCAGCTCCTGGCGGAGCGCCTCGACCGCCCGGTAGGCCGGCGCCGAGATCGTCGACGCGGTCGACGACCCGAACTCCAGGCTGTCCGGCTCGGGCAGGGCGCCGCAGCCATAGGGGTTGCGACCGGTCGGGGCGTCGAGCCGGAGCCGGCCGCCACCGCCGCCGAGCAGGAGATGCTCGCTGGGCGCGGCGAGCGCCTGGAGGCGTGCCAACAGCTCGTCGCGGGCCGGGCCCGGTCCAGCCTCGGCGGGTTCGCCCTCGAGACCCAGAAGCTCGATCGGCAGCCGGGCCCAGTCGGGTTGGTCGGCGGCGAGCAGGTCATGAGCTCGAGCCAGCCAGTCCGGGAGCGCTTGGAGGCCCTGGGCGCGCTCGCGTGCCGGCAGGATGGCGCCGTAGCGGGCGGCGACCCGGCCAACCAGGCACGCGCGCGCCGGACGCTGCGCGTTCAGAAGCTCCGGACGACTGAGTCGCTGCCAGAGCGCCAGCTCCAGCGCGTGCCGGAGGATCAGCGCGGCGCCGAGCGGATGTGCGAGACTGTCCGGGTGAAGGACGATCCGGTCGGCGTGCGCGACGGAGAAGGGCAGATCCAGAGCCGGGTCGACCGCGAAGCGGACGCCGGTGCAAAGCAGGCGCAGCTCGGGTCGGGCGGTGGTCAGCCGGATCGCGAGCCGCAGGTGGTCGGCGGTCCCCTTTTCGACCGCTGCCGCCGCGGGGGTGCGGAACAGCTCGCCGGGCCCGGGACCCGGTTCAGGCGGTCCCGGTTGCCGCCGCGGGCGCGGGCTGGCCCTGGCGGTCACGCGGCGCTCACACCCGCATGGGGCAGCTGCGCCAGACGCCGCCCGCCAAGCTCGAGCACCGCCTCGAGCAGGCGGTCGAGGTCGGCCTCGGCGGTCCGGTGGTTGGTGAGGTTGACCCGGATCGCGAGACCCTTGGCCAGACTGGCGGTCGAGGGCGCGGCGATGCCGCTCTCCTGGAGGTCGGCCACGATCTCGGCGTTCAGGCGATCGGTCTCGGCGGCCGAGAGGGCGCCGCCCCGGACGCGGAAGCAGACGATGTTGAGCGCGACCGGCGCCATCAGCTGGAGGCGCTCCTGCTCGAGCACCCGGGTCGCCAGATACTCGGCCTGGCGGCAGTTGACACAGATCGTCTCGCCGAGACGGCGGATGCCGTGCTCCTTGAGCGTGAACCAGACCTTGAGGGCGCGAAAGCCGCGCGACAGCTCGGGGCCGAGATCGCAGAACCAGGGCTCACCGCCGGCGAGGCCGCGCGGAGCACGCTGCAGGTAGTCGGCGTGGAAGGCGAACGCGTCCCGATGCACCTCGCCCCGGCGGACCAGGATGCAGCCGGCGTCGTATTGGACGTGGAGCCACTTGTGGAAGTCGAAGGCGAGCAAATCCGCCCGCTCGATGCCGGCGAGCCTGGGCTTCAGCTCCGGGCTCAGCGCCGCGAGCGCGCCGAAGGCGCCGTCGACGTGCAGCCAGAGGCCGTGGTCGGCGGCGAGGTCGGCGAGCGCAGCCAGATCGTCGATCGCGCCGGTGGTCGCGGTGCCGGCGGTGCCGATCACGCAGAACGGCTTGAAGCCGAGGCGCCGGTCCGCTGCAATCGCGCGCCGAAGTTCCTCGAGATCGATACCATAGTCCGCGCCGACCGGGATCGAGCGTAGCGCATGGCGCCCGAGGCCCAGGATCTCGAACCCCCGTGCGACGCTGCTGTGCGCCTCCCGCGAGGCGTAGCCGACCAGACGCGCCGGCGCTGCGGCCACCCCGTCGGCGCGGACGTCGCAGCCGGCGAGATGGTGACGCGCGACCGCGAGCCCGATCAGGGTCGCGATCGAGGTGCCGCTGACCAGGAGGCCGCTGGCGCCCTCGGGAAAGTCGAACAGCTGCCGGCACCAGTCGATCACCTGGCGCTCGACGTAGACAGCACCGTGGTCGCGGCCGCCGAGGTTGGCGTTCATGGTCGCGGCCAAGAGCTCGGCGAGCAGACCGCCCGCGGTGCCCGAGCCGTGCACCCAGCCGAAGAAGCGCGGATGGATGTTGCCGGTCGCGTAAGGGAGGATCGTGCGCAACGCCTCGGCAGCGGTCGCCTCGGCGCCCTGGCCGAGGGCCGGCAACGGCGCCCGGAACGCTTCTTTGACCGCGTCGGGCACCGGCTGCCAGACCGGCCGCTCGCCGACCGTGCGCAGATACCCCAACGCTTCGTCGAGCAGCCGATGGGCGAGCTCTGCGAACGCTTCCCAGTCGGCGGGATCGAGCGAGCCTGGCGGGGCAGCTGGCATGGCACCTGTCGACCGGAGGAGGTCCCCGTCGTCCACCCACCGACGTTAGGTGATCGGAATTAACGAATGGTTAACGCGCCTCTGCCACGCCGGCGGTACTGAACGCAACCTGTCGGCCGGCTGTCCCGGCTCGCCTTGGCCCGGGGCTGGTCGTCAGTTCGCCATGATCACCGGCAGCTCGGCCGCACTCAGGATGTGGCTGGTGGCGCCGCCGAAGATCATCTGGCGCAGCCGGCTGTGGGTGTAGGCGCCCTTGAGCAGGAGGTCGGCGCCCGCGGCCGCGGCTTCCTGGAGGATCGCGGCCCCGATCACGCGGCCGGCCGCGTGAGCGTGCTTGCTGCGCGCCTGGATGCGGTTGCGGATCAGGTTCTGTGCGACCTCCGCCCCGCTCGGGCCCGGCACCATGCCCTCCTCGACGCTCAGCACCAGCACCTGCTCGGCCTGGACCAGGAACGGCATCGCCATGGCGATCGTACGCGCGGTCTCGGTGCTGCCGTTCCAGGCGATCACGACGTTTCGGCCGAGGCTCTCCGGCGCGCTCGGCGGCGCGATCAGGACCGGCCGTCCGCTCTCGAACAGCGCGGTCTCGAGCGCGCTCATCGACGGTGCCGGCGTGCCCGCGACCGGTCGCCCGACCACGATCAGATCGAACACCCGGCCGAGGGAGCCCAGCACCTCGGTGCCGGGCGAGACCTCCTCCTGCCAGTCGGCGACCGGATGCTCGCCGGCCAGGACGTCGCGCCCGACCGCGACCCCGTGCTCGCGCATGAAGGCATCGAAGGTCTCGCGCAGCCGCCGGCTGAGCTCGCGGTCGGCGCGTTCCAGGTCCTCGACGATCTCGGTCGCCGGGATGAACGCGCCCTCGGGCGCGACCGGGACCAGACGCGGCATCCCCGGACGCACGTGCAGCCCCGACAAATAGGCGCCAAAGCGCGTCGCGGCGAGCAGCGCCGTGGTCAGGACCGACCGCAGCCCGGCGTGCTCCTCGAGGTGAACCAGTATCGTGCCCATGCTCATGGTCGTCGTCCTCCTCAAAGTCGCCGCCAGGGGCCATGGACCGCGGACCGCAGCTCGGATGCCGCGCTCCGGATTCGGCCATGGCGAGCGGCCGGGCAAAGCCAGATTCGCGCAATTCGATCCGAGTTTCCAGCCTAACCTGTGCCAGTCGCCTTCCGGTTGCCCGTCCGATCACCCTGACGACCCGGGCGTCGAGCTGCTATGACCGTCGGAGGTCCGACTTTCGGGGAAGGAAGATGCCGTTCTCGGCCTATCTGCGCGACCACCTCGGCCAGGCGACGATCGAGCCGGCGGGCGACTTCGAGGCCGGTTCGTATGCCTCGCTGACGCTCACCTATACCGCAGGCCGGTTCGGCATCGACGATTTGGGCGCGATCAAGCTCAGCTGGCGGACGCTCTCCGATGCCGCCAAGCCGCAGTTCGATGCGCCGGCCGCGCCGCACTACAGCACCGCGCTGGCCAGCAACGGCGCGCGGCTCGCCCTCGAGGTCAACCGCAACAACATCCGCCCCTGGGTCAACACTTTGCTGATCCGGGTCGCACGCGGGTTTCTCCGCGCCGGTGACCAGATCGTCGTCCGCCTCGGCGACCGCAGCCAGGGCTCGCCGGGGATCCGCCTGCAGACCGCCTGCGAGACGGAGTTTACCTTCAAGACCTTCGTCGACGCTTTTGCCACTTACGACTTCGTCGAGCTGCCGGAATCGCCGCAGATCCGGCTGGTGCCGGGGCCGGTCGCGGCCTGGCGGGCGATCCTGCCGACCCTGCGGCGCGCGGGCCAACCCTTTCGCCTGGCGCTCGTCGCCCTGGACCGCTGGGGTAACCCGACCGACCGCGCGGCCACGACGCTTCGCCTGCGGGCCAATCTGCCAGTCGCGGGGCTGCCGGCAGCGGTGAGCTTCGCCCCGGGCGACGGCTCCAAATCCCTGGACGGCCTGCGGGTCGCGGACCCCGGCGATCTCTGGATCGAGCTCGGTGCCGCCGACGGCGCGCCGCTCACCCGGTCCAACCCGCTCCGGATCGTCGAGCGCGCGGACCTGCTGCCCTATTGGGGCGACCTGCACGGTCAGAGCAACGAGACGGTCGGCACCAACAGCGCGGCGGACTATTTCGCTTTCGCGCGCGACCAGGCGTTCGTCGACGTCGTCGGCCATCAGGGCAACGACTTCCAGATCGAGGACGGCTTTTGGGCCGAGATCAACCGGCTCGCCAAGGCGTTCGACCGCCCCGGCGAGTTGGTCGCGGTCCCGGGCTACGAGTGGTCGGGCAACACCGGCATGGGCGGCGACCGCAACGTCTTTTTCGCGCGCGAGGGCCGCCCGATCCGGCGCTCGTCCAGCGTGCTGCTCGAGCGCGACTCCGGCACCGACGTCCATACCGCCGGCGCGCTGTTCGAAGCGTTGGAGGGCGAGGATGCGGTCGTGATCGCCCATGTCGGCGGCCGCTATGCCGACCTCGCGGCCGCCCACGACGGTAAGCTCGAGCGCGCGGTCGAGGTCCATTCCTGCTGGGGCACCTTCGAGTGGCTGCTCCACGACGCCTTCCGCCTCGGCCATCGGGTCGGCCTGGTCTGCCACAGCGACGACCACAAGGGCCGGCCTGGGCTCGCCCACCCGGGCGCCTCGACCTTCGGCGCGCAGGGCGGCCTCACGTGCTATCTGATGCCACACCTCGACCGGCCGGCCCTGTTCGAGACGATCCGCAGGCGCCATTGCTACGGCACGACCGGCGCCCGCCTGCACCTCGACGTCCAGGCGCGCTTTGCGGGCGGCGCCGAGCGCTTCGCAGACGACCCGAAGCTCGGCCCGGCCGAGCGAACCCACGTCGACCGGGTGATGATGGGCGACATCCTGCGCACGGGCGATGGCGAGGCGATCCTCGAGGTCGAGGCGCTGGGCTCGGCGCCGATCGAGCGGATCGTGCTGTTCAATGGCGTCGATCCGATCGCGACGGTCCGCGGTTATGCCGAGGCCGATCTCGGCGCCCGCATCCGGGTCCTGTTCGAGGGTGCCGAGGACCGCGGTCGCGGCCGCGAGGTCTTCTGGCAGGGCCACGCCAGCCTTGCCGGCAACCGCTTCAGGCGCGCGCGCGCGATCAACTTCTTCAACGTCGACCAGCCGCTTTGCGCCGCGGAGGACGGCACGCGGGTCGAGTTCCGCTCGGTGACCACCGGAAATTTCGCGGGCTTCGACCTCTGGCTCGAGGACCGCGACGCCGGCGAGCTGACGTTTGCCACGAGCGTCATCGAGCGGACCGTCAGGATCGCGGAGGTGGGCCTCGAGGACCTGGCGTTCGAGGCGGGCGGGCTCGGCCGCCGCCTGCGCCTGTTCCGCCTGCCCGAGGTCAACCGGGCCTGGCAGATGTCCTTCACGCGCCAGGTCCGCTTGCGCCCCGGGGTCGACAATCCGCTCTACGTCCGGCTCACCCAGGAAGACGGCCACCAGGCCTGGTCGAGCCCGATCTACCGTGATTCCCTGACCGCCTTCACCCCGGAAAATCGGTTGCCAGGTGGGCCAGGCAATCGCCGCGCTCGACCCGCAGGATCGGCCGCTTGCAGATCACCGTGCCGTCGCCCCGGAACGCGACCTCGACCGGCGAGGCGGCCGGATCGTCGACGGCATGGATGAAGCCCGCGGTCTGGCCCGCCCGGACGTCGTCGCCGAGCTCGAAGGCCGGCTCGAACAGGCCGCGGCCCTGCGCATGGACGTAGTATTCCGGCCCGGCGACCCGCATCAGCCGGGTGCGGACGCCGCCATCCGCGGCCGCTGGCGGCGGCATCAGGCCGAAATGGGCGAGCATGTTGCGCACCCCGGCGCGCGCAATCTTCAGGGTCTCGAGCGTCACGGTGCCGGCGCCGCCGAGCTCGGTCGCGAGCCCGACGATGCCGACCCGGTCGGCGGCCGCAAGGATCGTCCGGTCCTCGCGCCCCTCGCTCGCGACGTAGCCGATCGGCGCCCCGAAGGCCGTGAGCGCCTCGAGCTTGGCCGCGAGCAGCGGGTCGCTCTCGCCGTTCTGCCGGACCAGCGTGCTCGGGATGTAGTCGAGGGTCTTGCCGCCCGAGTGCAGGTCGACCGCGGCATCGCACAGCGGCAGCAGCACGCTCTCGACGAAATGCGCGATCGCCTGGGTCGGGCCGCCGTCGGGGTCGCCCGGAAAGCTCCGGTTGAGGTTGCCGCCGTCGATCGGTGAGCAGCGCTGGCCGGCCTGCGCCGCCGGCAGGTTGGTCGCCGGCAGGATGATCAGCCGGCCCTGGATCTGGCCAGGCTCGAGCTCCCGGATCAGGCGCAACAGCGCGATCTGGCCCTCGTACTCGTCGCCGTGGTTGCCGGCGCCGAGATAGAGCGTCGGTCCCGGGCCGTTCCGGAGCACGGCAATCGGGATGCCGATCCAGCCATAGGCAGACGTGTTGCTCGAGTGCGGCAGCTGCAGATGGCTGATCTGCTTGCCGTCCCGATCGAAGTCGACGAAGCAGCGGATCCGGGTTTTTCCCACCATCTCTTTCTCCCAGGGGTCGCGGGACCCCTTAGCACGATCCGCGGCCGTTTCGCGCCTTTTCCGGACGCCGCCTCCCGACTAAGCTCGGCGCGCCTTCAGGGAGAGAAAAAATGCTGGAGCGGTTTCCGGTCGAGCGGGCGGACTTCGACGGGCCGGTGCTGATCACCGGGGCCGGCGGCTGCATCGGCAGCTGGGCGATGGCGCTGCTGGTCCGCGCAGGCGTGCCGGTGGTGGTCTACGATCTGTCTGACGATCGACGCCGGCCACGCCTCCTGATGAGCGATGACCAGCTCGCCAAGGTCACCTGGGTCACCGGCGACATCGCCGACACCGCCGCGGTCGCGGGCGTGGTGGCGACGCACGGCGTGCGAGCGATCATCCACCTGGCAGCCCTCCAGGTGCCGTTCTGCAAGGCCGATCCGGTCGCCGGCGCCCGCGCCAACGTGGTCGGCACCGTCAACGTCCTCGAGGCCGCCCGCACCTCTGGCCTGAAGCGGGTCGCCTACGCCAGCTCGATCGCGGCCCTCTCGCTTCTTCCCGGACGCCCCCTGGCTCGACACCCTCTACGGCGCCTACAAGCTCACGAACGAGATGACGGCCAGCGTCTACTTCCAGGACTGGGGCGTTCCGAGCATCGGCATCCGCCCGGGGGTGGTCTACGGCGTCGGCCGCGACCAGGGCCTGACCTCGAAGACCACGATCGCGATCCTCGCCGCCGCCGCGGGCAAGCCCTACACGATCCCGTTCATGGGCGCGGTCTCCGCACTGCACGCAGGCGAGGTCGCCTCGGCCTTCATCAAGGCGGTTTCCCGGGATCGCAACGAAGCCCGCGTCTTCGACCTCAACGGCCGCCCCACCTCGGTCCCCGAATGGCTGGAGATCCTGCGCGGGATCGCCCCCGACGCCCAACTCTTCATGACCGGCGCCGAGCTCCCCTTCCCGGCCGACCTCTCCGACGCCCCGATCCAGTCCTACCTCGGCGACTACGGCCCGGTCCCCTTGCAGGACGGCATCCGCGCCACCTACGACGCGTTCAAGCGCCTGCTCGCTACCGGCGCTCTCTCGCCGGACGTGGTCACGTGACGATCGACGTTGTGGGGCCGTCGGTAGGGCCAGCGATTGCTCGAGTCGTTGAACCCGCTTGATGGACCTGTCGGAAAACCTAAAGCTATCATGGGTTGAACAATGCGTCGGGGCGTTTTGTCCCGGAGCGAATGATATTCGGGACTTTATCGACGCGCTGCTGGCCGCCAGAAAGGCGCTGGCGGGCTTGGGCAATTGGCAACTTGACGGTGTGCAGGGGGAGTTTGGTATGTCCGAGCGGTAGAGCATCAAGGCGAGATCGCGGGGGAATTGACGATCAAAGCGTATCCGCGGCGCCCGGGGCTTCGCTTTAAAATCATTTTAACCGTCGGACGCGCGATCTGGCGCTTGGATTATTCCTTTGACGATGCTCCGCATGTCAATTCCACAACCGACCAGCTGATCTGACGGGCGAACCGATCACTGAACCCCACTATCACAGTTGGGCGGACAATAGGCAATTCGCCAAGGCGAACGCATTGCCGTCGCGCTTGCACAATGCTAGGATCTTGCCCAAGAGGATTCGGAGGTTCGAGCAGGCGTTCCGTTGGTCTTGCGCACAAACCAACATTCAAGTAACGAACCACGAAATCCAAGACTTACCAAAGTCGGACAGGCTGTTATGACCTTACTCAAGGCAGTCAGGGCGTCGATGGTGTCATGGCCCCAGGCGATCGCCGAGGGGGGCGAATCTTAGTTCCCACCCATTGTCTCTATCCTTCGAACGGTGCCGTTACCGTGGTCGTCGAGGGGGGCGATCATGAATTCCTTGTCCATGACGATGCCGGTGCTCTCGATGAGGTAATGTCAGCGGGAGCAAGCGTTGGTCGAATTAATGCCTTGGTTCGCCCGATTGTTCGAGCGCAAGGTTTAGAAATCGGCGAGGATGGCGTAATCCGCTCTCGGATCATCGAAGCTGGACAACTTGCAGCCACAATTGTTCTAGTGGCCAATTCATCAAAAGAAGCAGCGCATGAGTTGCTTGACAGATTTAAACCCCGTACGCACCGCAACTTTCGGGCCGAGTTGCGGCAACTTCTGGAAATTAAATTTCCTAAACTCGTTGGTCGAGACGTCCCTATTGTGGGGGCGAGTAACAAACCACACAAATTCCACCACGCGGTGCGGCTAGGAAGCGACCGTCAGCTTCTCATCGAGGCGGTAGTGCGCGACGCCAGTTCAATCAATGCTGAGGTAGTTGCGCATCTGGACATCGCGCACCTGCGGAATCCAAAAATACAGCAGCGTATTATCTATGACGATAGCGAGACTTGGGTAGCAGCCGACCTCAACCTGCTGCAGAGTCGGAGCACCGCCGGTCCCGTTCAGCCGGGCGCCAGAGGTACTTGATAGGATTGCAGCTTAGTTCTTCAGCCAAGAGCTCAATGGATCGACGGTCGACGTCGCAACCAGAGCGCAAGGCGAGAGCGAACAGACAGCATCTGTCTACCGCGCCTCTGTGCAGACGCCGTAGCGGCGGTCTGGGATCTCGTTGGGCTTGGTGTGGATCAGCAGCGGCTCGCTGGTACCAGGTGAGCGAGATCTCCTCGTCCACTGGGGACAGCGGACCCCGCCGCCGAGCAAGCCCGCGGCGCTGCACCGTCTCCGCCTGACCACGCGGGGGGACGCTGCGTCTGATCCAGACGGATCTGGTCAGTCTCGGTATCGACCTCGGGGCCTATCGGTCGGTCAACTGCGTGCGCACGCAGGTGATCGGCGCGGCTGTCGCCTTCCTCGAGCACCACGGTCTGATCGTTCCTTCAGCACGCTGGGACTGTGAGAATCTCGTGTCGTTCACGGACACTCACGACCTCGGCCACCGGCTCGAGGTCGCCAAGTCCGAAGCGGTCGATTGGCGCGCCTGGGCGCGTGAGCGCCAACTGCTCGATCAACCCGACTCACCGGCGGACCCGAAGTCGGAGGCGGGGCAACAATCCGATCGGCGGCGGCCATGGCACCGGGTGGGGGAATGGCGTAGAGAGAGGGCTGGAAGCCTGGGAGGAGGCCAATGAGCAGCGAGATTCTGGCGCAGCTGGCGGCGGCGCTGGCGAGTGGAAAAATCCGGGTGGTCGATCTCAGTCAGACGCTGCGGCCGTCGACGCCGGTGATTCAGCTGCCACCCGAGTTCGCGCCGTCGAGTCCGTTCCGGATCGAAGAGATTTCCCATTATGATCAGCGCGGACCAGGCTGGTATTGGAACAATTTTTCGTGTGGCGAGCATACCGGGACGCATTTCGATGCGCCGGTGCATTGGGTGACTGGCAAGGATTTTCCGGATGGGTTCACCGATACTTTGCCGGTGCGGCGGTTCGTGGCGCCGGCTTGTGTGATTGATTGTTCGAAAGAAGCGGCGGCGGATGAGCGGTTCGTGATGGAGCCTACGCACATCCAGGCGTTCGAGGCCGGGCATGGGCGGATTCCGGAGGGTGCCTGGGTCTTGATGCGGACCGACTGGTCGAAGCGGACCGAACCCGCGGCGTTTCTCAACATCAAGGAGGATGGGCCGCATGTGCCGGGGCCGAGTGCGGCGGCGGTGCGGTTTCTCGTGGCAGAGCGGGAGGTCAATGGCTGGGGGGTCGAGGCGGTCGGCACCGATCATGGCCAGGCGTTCGCGTTCGAGCCGGCGTTTCCGGCGCACAATCTGATGCATGGCGCCGGCAAGCTCGGGCTCGCGTCCTTGTGCAATCTCGACCAGCTGCCGCCCACGGGGGCGCTGCTGATCACGCCGCCATTGAAAATCGAGAAAGGCTCGGGCAGCCCGCTTCGGGTGCTGGCGCTGGTCGCGGGCTGAGCGGGCGGCGGGGCTCTCTGGCGCTTGCGTATCAACCGCTGCGCGTGTAGGGATCGGCGCGGTCGCGGCCGGCTCGGCCGCAGGCCATGGGCTCCAAGCGTGGGCGGCTGCGCGCGAGGGCGAGCGCCCGGCCCGCGACGATAGCGTGGATTGAACATGCTGCGCGATGCGCGCGAGCTCGACGATGGTCACGTGCTGGAGTGCGATCTCGGCATCGTCGGCGGCGGCGCCGCGGGGATCACGCTGGCGCGCGCGCTGGCGGGCGGCAAGGTCGGGGTCTGCCTGCTGGAGAGTGGCGGGCTCGAGTTCGAGGAGCAGGTCCAGGAGCTCTACCAGGGCGCCAATGTCGGCCTGCCCTATTTCGAGCTGGACGCCTGTCGCCTGCGCTTTCTCGGCGGCTCGACCAACCACTGGGCCGGCCGCTGCCGGCCGCTCGATGCGCTGGATTTCGAGGTCCGGCCGTGGGTCGCGCTGTCCGGCTGGCCGCTGACCAAGGCCGAGCTCGAGCCTTATTACCGGGAAGCTCAGAAGATCTGCCAGCTCGGCGCCTACGACTATCGCCCGGAGGCCTGGCTCGACCCCGGCCAGGCGGTGCTGCCGTTCGATCCGGCCAAGGTCCTGAGCCGGGTCTGGCAGTACAGCCCGCCGACCCGGTTCGGCGAGGTCTATCGCGGCGAGCTCGAGGCCGCGGCCAATCTCGACGTCG
The DNA here is from genome assembly GCA_963757395.1 of uncultured Alphaproteobacteria bacterium. GTDB lineage: Bacteria > Pseudomonadota > Alphaproteobacteria > Geminicoccales > Geminicoccaceae > DATAOG01. The sequence continues at coordinate 340,930 of CAVWRK010000003.1, read as the reverse complement.
TGCTGCACGCCAACGTCGTCGACATCGAGGCCAACGAAGCGGGCAGCGAGGTGGAGGGGCTGGCGGTCCGGACGCTCGCGGGCAAGCGGCTCACGGTCCGGGCGCGCGCCTATGTGCTCGCCTGCGGCGGGCTCGAGAACCCGCGCCTGCTGCTGGCCGCGAACCGGCAGGTCAAGGTCGGCCTCGGCAACCAGAAGGACATGGTCGGGCGCTGCTTCATGGAGCATCCGCATTGCAACGCCGCGCGCGCGCTCATGGTCGATCCGGCGGTGCTGAGCTTTTACACCTTCGGCCAGGGCGGCGGTCAGGCGCAAGGGATCGAGGTGGTCGGCTGCCTCAATCAGAGCCCGGAACGGCAGCGGGCCGGGCAGCTCCTGAACTTCGACAGCCTGTTCACGGTCGACAACATCGGCAATTCCGGCTTCGCGGCGCTGCGTCGGGTCTGGAGCGCGGCCGGGCGGGGCGAGTGGCCCGACCATCTCGCGGCCGACCTCTGGCAGGCGCTGACCGACATCGACGACACCGCGGCCGGGCTCGCGGGCCGGCTCGGCCTGCGCGCCTACCAGCCGGGCAACGTCAGCTTCCGGATGTGGTGCAGCGCCGAGGCGGCGCCCGATCGCGACAGCCGGGTCCGCCTCGGCGATCAGCTGGACCCGCTCGGGATGCCCGAGATCGTGCTCGACTGGCGGCTGACCGAGCAGGACAAGCGCTCGCTGCTCGCGGGCCACCAGGCGGTCGCCGAGGAGCTCGGCCGCACCGGCCTAGGCCGCCTGCAGATCGCAGACTGGCTGACCGCGGGTGACGACAGTTGGTCGCCGACCGTCGAGGGCGGCCACCACCACCTCGGCACCACGCGGATGAGCGTCGACCCCAGCCAGGGCGTGGTCGACCCGAGCTCGCGGGTGCACGGCATCGCCAACCTCTACGTCGCCGGCAGCTCGGTTTTTCCCACGTCCGGCAGCGCCAACCCGACGCTTACGATCGTCGCCCTGGCGTTACGCTTGGCCGAGCATCTGAAACAGCGCCTGACAGGCTAGTGGTCGCAATCTGACGGATGGTACCCGGCCCTCATCCCCCCGGTGTCGAATGCACGGAGCGGCCAGTCGTGACCCAAAACGGCCATTTGATTTTCGCTGGAAGTGATACAGCACATTGGTTGCCAACGTCGGGCTTTGGCGTCTATCTTCCGAGTTGAACTCGCGCCAACGCTCAGACGTCCTCGCGCCGAGCGGACATCGCCCTCAGTAGCATCCTGCGTCGGCGTCTTGTGCACGCGTTGTAACAGGAGCCAAATGCCGAAGAGGAACAACCATAGGAAATGACAATTGACCTTACCGACCTGATCGATAATCCACGCGAGACGCTCGACATCGAGTTGAAGCAGTGGCTTGATCTGAGCGACAATGTGAACCGGGCAAACCTTGCCCGTCATATGGGTGCGCTGTGCAACCACGGCGCCGGCTACTTGGTGTTCGGCTTTTGCGATGACGCCTCGATCGATCCGAACCGGCCGGCGTCGTTGCGGGCATACAGCCACGATGCCATCAACGGGATCGTCAAGCGCTATCTCGCACCGTCCTTCGACTGCCATGTTGCTGGAGTAGAAAGCAGCGCGGGAGTAGAGTACCGCATCGTCCGCGTTCCCGGCCACGGCACGACGCCCGTTTGCGCGCAACGCGACGGGCCGCAGGACAACAAGGGCAGGCCGCAAGGTATCCGCGCCGGCACGTACTACATCCGCGCACCCGGACCGGAAAGCGTGCCGATCACGTCGCCGGAGCAGTGGGCAGCGTTGATCCGGCGCTGCACGCTGAACGACCGCGACACGCTGCTGCGCGAAATGGCCTATCTTCTACACGGCGGCGCGCTGCCCGCGCCGACTACCGCCGATCGGTTAACGGCATGGGACACCGCGGTCGCCGAACGATTCGCCGAGGCGCTTGCCGCCGCCAAGGGTTTCAAGTGGCCGTTGCCGCTGTCGGGTGCCCACTACCAGCTCAGCTACCTGATCGCGCACGACGAGCAGTCCAAGCCGATCGGCGAAATGCGGCGACTGCTCGAAGAGATGAACAACGAGGTGCGCGACACGGTGTGGACTGGCTGGAGCATGTTCTACCCGTTCACGCGGCGGGAAATTGCTGCGGCGATCTACCCGGAACAGCCAGACGGCACCGGGCTCGACCTGCTGGAGACGAACCTGATCGGCAACGGTCAGTTCGATACTAGACATCTCCGATCGACGGAACCATAGCCGGCGTGGGCGAGGTAGTGGGCGCATTCGGTGGGGCTGAAGGCTTCGAGGAGCTGGCCGATGGTGTGCCAGAGGGCCTCGACGCTTCGGGCGGCCGCGGTTCTGCAGGAGCGCTTTGAGTTTGGCGAAGACGCCTGCTCGATCGGGTTCAGATCCGGGCTGTAGGGCGGCAGGTAAAGCAATCCGGCGCCGGTCGCTTCGATCGCCTCGCGCACCCCTTCGACCTTGTGGGCACCGAGGTTGTCCATGACCACGATGTCGCCCGGCCGCAGCGTCGGAACCAGCGCCTGCTCGACATAGGCCAGGAAGCGCCCGCCGTTGATCGCTCCATCGAACACGCAGGGCGCGACGAGGCCATCCTGGCGCAGCGCGGCCATGAAGGTCGAGGTCTTCCAATGCCCATGAGGGACGGCGTCGACCACCCGTCGTCCGCGCCGCGCCCAGCCGTAGCGCCTCGCCATGGCCGTCGTCGCCCAGGTCTCATCGAGGAACACCAGCCGCTCCGCCTCCAGCGCCGGTTGCTGCTCGCGCCAGACGCATGCCGGACTTCTGGCGGGTTGCGCCCGACGGTCGCGCATCGCTTGTACGCGGCTACCGCGAGGATGTGCGGCTCGACAACCCAGGGAAGTGGTTATCGCCAACGACGGTGTTGCGGGAGACGACGGAGTTAGTGCGGCATGCGCGCGCGTTCGCAAGGCGTTTCCCGACAGCCACCGCGGTAAGCTTCCGGTGCACGTGGCTCGGGTTGCGCGGCAGAGAGATCCGCGATTTTGACCCCTCGATTTACTGGAGTTCGGGCAAAATCGCGGCCGCAGACAGACGCATCACGACCGGCGAGTGGACGGTGGTGCAACTCAACACCGACTGGTCCCAGATCGTTGCCGACCTTGGCTGCCCGATTCTGGCGTTGTTTGGTATGGACTACTGCTCCGCCGAAATGGTCCGCGGCATGACGCCGAGGTTCATCAGCATCTAGCCGGTAACCGGTCACGTATCAGCGGGCCGGAGCCTCGTGAACCGCTGAGCGTCCGCTGCTGGCTAAAAGCCGAAATCCCGCCAGCATCCCCGAAGCCCGCGTGCTTCAGGTATCTTCCTTTGGATCTCGACCACAGCTCGGCTGGGCGCCCAAAGGCTACATACTCGGTCTTGACGCAGCATATGAATGCACTGATCAATTTGATCTCATCGATTACGGAGTAACCAGCGGCCAGCATTACGATCAGACATCTCGATCAGCGATCAAAGCGCGCCTCCGGCTGCGCGCCGCCAAGCGCGACCGCTCGATGGCGGAGGAAGCGAGGGTGATCCTGCGCGTCGCGTTCTGCGAGGAGCATGGTCCCACCTGCGATCTCGCCACGGCGATCAGGCGCCGGCTCGCCCCCTTCGGCGGGGTGGAACGCCGGCCGTCGAGCGCGACGCCATGCGCGAGCCGCCAGCGTTCAATTCCTGACCGCCGCGACTCCCCTGCTCCGCGGGCGCAGCCGTCGGTCAGCCTCCTTGAGCTGGCGCACCCCTCGGCGCCTAGCGCCCGGCCGCGGTCCGCGGTCAGCACCGCCATGGGTTGACGCGGACCGGCCGGGCACACACCTGTGACGGGCGGAGTGCGCGGGGACCGGGGTATGGACAAGAAGAGCCACTTCAACGCCTGGTATGTGGTCATCGCGGTCCTGGCGATGCTGCTCGTGCAGGCGATCATCCAGGAATCGCGCAAGACCGAGTATCTGCCGTACAGCCAGTTCAGGTCCTACCTCGAGAGCGGCAAGGTCGGCGACCTCGTGATCACCGAGAGTCGCATCCTCGGCACCCTGAAGGATGCCGGGCCCGGCGAGCCCAGCCAGTTCGCGACCACCCGGGTCGATCCGAACTTCGCCGCCGAGCTCGAGAAATACGGGGTCAAGTTCCAGGGCGGCAGCGACGAGAACTTCTTCACCACACTGCTCTCCTGGGTGCTGCCGGCGCTGATCTTCTTCGGCATCTGGATGTTCCTGCTGAAGCGCATGTCGATGGGCGGCATGGGTGCTGGCGGCCTGATGTCGATCGGCAAGAGCCGGGCCAAGATCTACGTCGAGAAGGACACCAAGACCACGCTCGCCGACGTCGCGGGCGTCGACGAGGCCAAGGCCGAGGTCCAGGAGATCATCGATTTCTTGAAGGACCCGAAGAGCTACAGCGTGCTCGGCGCGAGGCTGCCGCGCGGCGTGCTGCTGATCGGCCCGCCCGGCACCGGCAAGACGCTCCTGGCACGCGCGGTGGCCGGCGAGGCGGGGGTCACCTTCCTGTCCATCAGCGGCTCCGAGTTCGTCGAGATGTTCGTAGGCGTCGGTGCCGCGCGCGTGCGCGATCTGTTCGAGCAGGCACGCAAGATGGCGCCCTGCATCATCTTCATCGACGAGCTCGACGCGATGGGCCGGGCGCGCGGCATCGGCCCGATGGCCGGCGGCCACGACGAGAAGGAGCAGACCCTGAACCAGCTGCTGGTCGAGCTCGACGGCTTCGATCCGAGCCAGGGCATCATCCTGCTCGCGGCCACCAACCGGCCCGAGATCCTCGATCCCGCCCTGCTCCGCCCGGGCCGGTTCGATCGCCAGATCCTGGTCGACCGGCCCGACAAGCAGGGTCGGATCCAGATCCTCGAGGTGCACGCCAAGAAGATCAAGCTGGATGTGAACGTCAGCCTCGAGCAGGTGGCGGCGCTGACGCCCGGCTTCACCGGCGCCGATCTCGCCAATCTGGTCAACGAGGCGGCGCTGCTCGCGACCCGGCGGCGGGCGAGCGCGGTGACCCTCGTCGACTTCACCGCGGCGTTCGAGCGGATCGTCGCCGGGCTCGAGAAGAAGAACCGGCTGCTCAACCCCAAGGAGCGCCGCGTGGTCGCCTACCACGAGCTCGGCCATGCCCTGGTCGCGCTGACGCTGCCGGGTGTCGACCCGGTCCACAAGGTCTCGATCATCCCGCGCGGGGTCGGCGCGCTCGGCTACACGCTGCAGCGGCCGATCGAGGACCGCTTCCTGATGACCACCGAGGAGCTCGAGCACAAGATGGCCGTGCTGCTCGGCGGCCGGGCCGCGGAGGAGCTGGTGTTCGGCGAGATCTCGACCGGTGCTGCCGACGACCTGATCCGGGTCACCGACATCGCCCGCAGCATGGCCACCCGCTACGGCATGGACCCGACGCTGGGCCAGGCGGCCTACGAGACCGACCGCGGCAACTTCCTCGGCCTGCCGAGCGAGGGCGGCGGCCGGCGTTTCAGCGAGGACACGGCGCGCGAGATCGACGTAGCCGTGCGTGCGCGGCTCGAGCGCGCCTACCAGCAGGCCCTCGAGATCCTGAAGAAGCGGCGAACCGAGCTCGAGGCGCTGGCGCGCAAGCTGCTCGAGAAGGAGACGCTGACCGCCGACGAGCTGCCGCGGCCGACGCCGCCGCCGGAAGCCGAGGCGGCCTAGCCGCGCCCGCTTGCCTTGGTGTCGCCGGCATGGGTGCGAAGGCGCGCCGGCCATGGCGCGCCGCTGCGGGTCTGGCTCTGCTTCTGGCTCTGAGCGGCTGCTCCAGGCTCGACATCGAGCAGGCGCGGCTGTGCGAGCGCGTCGTGCCGGGCGTCGAAGGCATCGATGTGCCGATCGAGATCGTCGGCAGCGAGCCCGACCTGAGCGCCGAGCACGGCGTGATCGTCCGTTACCGGGTGGCCGAGCAGGACGGCCAGGAGGTCGGACGCTGGCTCGCCTGTCGCTTCGGCGGCGGTGGTTTTCAGCGCGATCGCCTGAAGCTGACGGGCGTCGCCACCGAGGAGGCGGGCGAGCTTTCGGACGTCCAGGTCTTTCTGCTCCGGCAGTTTTGGCTGGGCTTGTACGAGGCCGGCGCCGCGACCGGCGCGCACCGCAGCCCGGCCGGCCCCTGGCGCGACCTGCTGTATGCGCTCCAGCTCGGGGTCAGTGCGCTGACCGTCGGCTGCCTCTACGGCCTGCTCGCGATCGGTTATTCCCTGGTTTACGGGATCGTCGGCAAGATCAATCTGGCGTTCGGCGAGATCGCGATGGTCGGCGCCTACGCGACTTTCATCGGCGTGGCGGTGCTCGCTCTGCTCGGCGGCGGCACCTTGCCGCTCGCGCTGCTGCTGGTGCTATTGGTGGTGGTCGTGGTCGGCGGGGTCCACGGCCTGGCGACCGAACGTCTGGTGTTCCGGCCGCTGCGCGCGACGCCCTCCCAGGCGCCGCTGATCGCGACCATCGGCCTCGCGATCTTTCTGCAGGAATACCTGCGGCTGACCCAGGGCAGCGCCGATCGCTGGATCCAGCCGGTCTTCTCCGAGGCGCACACGCTTGCCGAGGGCGCGGACTTCACGGTCACGATCAGCACCTCGCAGCTGCTCATCCTCGGCTTCACGGGCGTGCTCTACGGCGGCCTCTGGCTGCTGATGACCCGGAGCCCATTCGGACGCCAGGCGCGGGCCTGCGCCGACGACATCGAGATGGCCGCATTCTGCGGCATCAACGTCGAGCGCGTGGTCGCGAAGACCTTCTCGCTCGGCGCGGCCTACGCCGCGGTCGCGGGCTTCGTGGTCCTGCTCCGCTACGGCGGGGTGCGCTTCTATGACGGTTATCTGCTCGGTTTCAAGGCGCTGACCGCGGCGATCCTGGGCGGCATCGGCTCGGTCCCGGGCGCGATGCTGGGCGGCCTGCTGATCGGCGCGCTCGAGAGCTTCTGGGCGGGCTATCTGAGCATCGCCTACAAGGACGTCGCCGTCTTCGGCCTGCTCGCGGCGATCCTGATCTGGCGACCGCAGGGCCTGCTCGGCCACCCGGTCCGGCTCGCCAACGACAGCTTCCGCCAGCGCCGGCCCTGAGCCGGTCAGCGCCTGCGGCCGCGTCGGCCTGCCGGCGACTGCGGCTCGGGTGACTTGACCTCCGGCTCGAGCACCTGAGCGACGCCATAAGGCAGCCGCTCCGGAAACGCCGCGGGGCCGAGGCCGGTCTCGGCGATCGCACGGCCAACCGCGTCCGGGTAGACGTCGGCAATGGTGCCCTCGAGATCGCGCTTCAGGTGGGGCTGCGGCGCATCAGGCGGCGGATCGCGTTTTGCTGTTCCCGAATCGTGCCCTGCCAGCCACGCGACCGGCGCGCCGGCTGGTAATCCCATTTCAACATGCGCATGAGCAGGACCTCGAGCCGGTTCTCGAGCTCACCCCATTCGCTGCGACCCATGGTGTCGAGCTCCTCGGCGAGATTCTCGCGGTCGAGCTGATCCAGTCCGCCGGCGCGCACCAGCGCCGCCTGCTGCTGGGTCCAGGCGAGAAAGTCCTCGTCATAAAGGCTCGGGCGAACGAGCGTCTTGGCCATCGAGGCGCCCTCACACGGCTTCCGGTGACCGATCCTACCACACTGCGCCGACGGCCGTCGCCGGTCCCTCGACGGGCGGGCGGGCCCGTAGACCGCGAAGCATCGAGGATACAGTTAGATGGTGACGGGGCTTGAAATCAGGGCGCAAAGCGACTTAGAAGTCGCGCAAGGTTTGGTCCTATTGAATGACGGCGCAGCTGTTTTGCAGGCGAAGCTCTCTCTCCACCTCAGCTCCTGGTCGCGGTCCAGATCAACTTAGCGCGCGGGACGAACCGGGGCAGGGTCAGCGCGGCGAGATGGCGCCGATCTCGGCGAGGTCGGTGGGAGTGAGGCGCCAGGTTGCGGCTTTGGCGTTGGCCGCAACCTGTTCGGGCGAGGTCGCCCCGGCGATCACCGAGGCGACCTCCGGGCGGGAGAGGAGCCAGGAGATCGCGAGCTCGAGAAGCGTGTGACCGCGCGCTTCGGCGAAGGCGAGCAGCGCCTCGATGGCATCGAGGTTCTTGGCTGAAAGCAGGTTGGCGAAACGGCCGTCGGGCTGGATGCGGGCGCCCGCGGGCGCTGCCCGCCCGCGCCGGTATTTTCCGGACAAGAGGCCGCTCGCGAGGGGGAAAAAGGGGAGAAAAGCGAGGCCCTGGCGGGCGCATTCGGGGAGGACCTCGGGCTCCGGGTCGCGCTTGAGGAGGCTGTACTCGTTCTGGACGCTGACGAAGCGGGCGGCGCCGGCGGGCACCGCGGCCGCGGCCTCGCGCAGCTGGGTCGCGGAGAAATTGGAGCAGCCGATTTCCCGGACTTTGCCGGCGCGCACGGCATCGTTCAGCGCGCCGAGCGTGTCGGCGATCGGCACGCCCGGATCGGGCTGGTGGAGCTGGTAGAGGTCGATGCGGTCGGTCCTGAGACGCTTCAGGCTGTCGTTGAGGGCGGCGCGCACGTAGTCCGGCCTTGCCCCCTTGCGCTGCTCATCGACGGCCATGCCGAACTTGGTCGCGAGCAGCACCTTCTCGCGGCGGCCCTGCAGGGCAAGGCCCAGGTAGTCTTCGGAGAGCGTGCCGCCGTAGATGTCGGCGGTATCGAGAAAATTGATGCCGGCATCGATCGCGGCGTCGACCACGCGCGCGGTGGCCGCGGCATCGAGGCGGCCACCGAAGTTGTTGCACCCCAGCCCGACCACCGAGACCTCGAGCGCGCCGATCCGTCGCGTTTCCATGAGTTTGCCGCCTCCGTTTGCTGCCGTCAGGCACCTTGCTTAGCGCAAAGCTGGCGCCAGGACGACGGCTGGCTCTTCCCGCCGGCCCGGCGATCGCTTAATGAGCCTCCTGGCGGAGCACGAACGCGCGGCGGCCGGCCACCCGGAGCGCCGCAGGGAGGGGCGATGGACGTCAACGCACAAGCGCTGCAGCGGATCGCGCAGACGATCCTGGCCGCCGCCGGCTCGTCGCCGGACGAGGCCGGCAAGGTCGCGCAGAAGCTGGTCGGCGCCAACCTCGCCGGCCACGACTCGCACGGCGTGATCCGGGTGCCGCAATACGTCGACCAGGTCCGGGCCGGCCAGATCCTGCCCAACCGGACCGCCGAGCCGGTGTCGGAAACCGATGTCGTGACCGTCCTCGACGGCGGCGGCGGCTACGGCCAGATCGTCGGCGCGCAGGCGGTCCAAAGCGCGATCGACAAGGCCGCCCGGCATGGCCTCGCGCTCTCGGCGCTCCGCAACTCGGCGCATCTCGGCCGCCTCGGCGACTGGGCCGAGATGGCGGCCGCGGCCGGCATGGCCTCGATCCATTTCGTCAATGCGACCGGCATCCCGTTGCGCGTCGTGCCCCACGGCGGCCGCGACGGCCGCGGCACCACCAACCCGCTCGCAATGGGTATCCCGGTCGCGGGCGGCGACCCGGTGGTGCTCGATTTCGCGACCTCGGCGATCGCCGAGGGCAAGGTCCGGGTCGCGCGCAACAAAGGTGTGGCGATCCCGCCCGACTGCCTGCTCGACGCCGACGGCCGGCCGACCACCGATCCGAACGCGCTGTATGCCGAGCCGCCCGGCAATCTGGTGCCGTTCGGGGGTGCCGTGACCGGCCACAAGGGCGGCGCGCTGTGGCTGATGGTCGATCTCTTGGCCGGCGCCTTCACCGGCGGCGGCTGCTCGCGCCTGCCCGAGGGCGAGCCGCACTTTGCGAGCAACATGCTCTCGATCGTGATCGCGCCCGAGGTCTACGTCGGCGCCGGTCTCGCGGCCGAGATCCGGCGCTATCTGGAGTTCGTCAAGAGCTCACGGCCGCGCGAGGCGAACGGCGAGGTCCTGCTGCCGGGCGAGCCCGAGCGGCGGGCCCGGGCCGAGCGCCTGGCGAACGGCGTGCCGATCGACGCGACCACCTGGGAGCACATCCTGGCGGCCGCCGAGCGCCAGGGTCTCGCGCGCGCCGAGATCGAGGCGCTGGCACGGTGAAGGCTCGACTTGCTGAACGGGCCAAGACGCGCCATGATCCTGGCAAGCAAAGGCTGGAGGCCTGAAGGCACGCAAGGCGGGAGCTCTGGGCGATGGCATCGGTTGATATCGGCAAAGTCGACAAGTTCTTCGGCTCGACCCAGGTCCTGTACGGGGTCGAGATCGAGATCGGCGACGGCGAGTTCGTCGTCCTGGTCGGGCCGTCCGGCTGCGGCAAGTCGACCTTGCTGCGCATGATCGCGGGGCTCGAGGAGATCAGCGCGGGCGAGATCTCGATCGGCAATCGGGTGGTCAACAACGTGCCGCCCAAGGATCGCGACATCGCGATGGTCTTCCAAAACTACGCCCTCTACCCGCACATGACGGTTTACGACAACATGGCGTTCTCGCTGAAGCTGGCGAAGGCGCCCAAGGACGAGATCAAGAAGCGGGTCGACCGGGCGGCCGAGATTTTGGGACTCGGCGAGTACCTGGCCCGCTATCCGCGCCAGCTGTCGGGCGGCCAGCGCCAGCGGGTCGCGATGGGCCGGGCGATCGTGCGCGATCCGCAGGTGTTCCTGTTCGACGAGCCGCTCTCCAACCTCGACGCCAAGCTGCGGGTGCAGATGCGCACCGAGATCAAGGAGCTGCACCAGCGCCTCAAGACGACCTCGGTGTACGTCACCCACGATCAGATCGAGGCGATGACGATGGCCGACCGGATCGTCGTCCTGCACGGCGGCGTGGTCGAGCAGGTCGGCGAGCCGCTCGAGCTCTACGATCACCCGGCCAACCTGTTCGTCGCCGGCTTCATCGGCTCGCCGGCGATGAACTTCGTCGAGGCCACGATCAAGCGCAATGGCGGCGCGCCGTCGGCGGTCACGCCGGATGGCACCAAGCTGCCGCTGTCGGCGCAGGCGGGCGGCAGCGAGGGCCAGCAGGTCATCTACGGCATCCGTCCCGAGCACCTGGACCTGGTCGACGGCGGCGGCGGGCTGCCCGCGGAGGTCGTGGTGGTCGAGCCGACCGGCGCCGAGATCCTGGTGTTCACCCAGCTCGCCGGGCAGGAGGTCGCGGTGGTGTTCAAGGAGCGGCACAAGTTCCGGCCGGGCGACAAGATCGGCCTGACCCCGCACCCCGGCACGATCCACCTGTTCGACAAGCAGACCGGGCAGCGCGTCCCGAGCTGAGCATCGGGACCTCGCCGGGGCCGGCGGTGCCGGGCCGGCTGGCGCCGGCGACCCTGGGGCGGCTGGCAGCCGCGATCGAGCGGCCGGGCTACGATCGGGCGCGCCTGCCGGTCGGGATCGTCCATCTCGGCCTCGGCGCGTTCCATCGGGCGCATCAGGCAGTGTACACCGAGGACGTGCTGGAGCGGCGGTTCGGGCCGCATGGGATCTGCGGCGTCAGCCTGCGCAGCCCGGCGGTCCGTGATCGCCTGGCGCCGCAGGACGGCCTCTACACGGTCGCTACGCGCGGTGCCGAGGGCGAGCGTCTGCGGGTGGTCGGCTGCCTCCGGGAGGTGCTGGTCGGGCCGGAGGATCCGGGGGCGGTCGTGCGCCGGATCGCCGACCCCAAGGTCGGGATCGTCTCGCTGACGGTGACCGAGAAGGGCTATTGCCACGATCCGGCGACGGGGAAGCTGGATCCCGGCCATCCCGACATCCGCCACGATCTCGAGCACCCCGGGCGGCCGCGGAGCGCGATCGGCGCGCTGGTCGCGGGCCTGGAGCTGTGCCGTCGTCGAGGCGGGCTGCCGCCGACCGTGCTCTGCTGCGATAACCTGCCGCACAACGGTCGAACCCTTCAGGGCGTCGTGCTGGCGTTCGCCGCGCTTGCGGACGATGCGCTCGCGCGCTGGCTGGCGGCCGAGGTCGCCTTCCCCTGCACGATGGTCGACCGGATCGTGCCGGCCACGACCGACGACGACATCGCCGCCGTGGCGGCAGGGCTCGGTCTGCACGACGCGGCGCCGGTCGTCGCCGAGCCGTTCCGGCAGTGGGTGATCGAGGACCGCTTCACCGGGCCACGTCCGGCCTGGGAGGAGGTCGGGGCGGAGCTGGTCGCCGACACAGCACCCTATGAGGAGATGAAGCTCCGGCTCTTGAACGGCAGCCATTCGACGCTCGCCTATCTCGGCTATCTGGCTGGCTTCGAGCACGTCTTCGAGGTCATGCGGGCGCCGGAGTTCGTGGCTTTCCTCAGTCGGATGATGACGCTCGAGGTAACGCCGACGCTCACCGTGCCGGTCGATCTCGCCGGCTATCAGGGGCGCCTGCTGGAGCGCTTCGCCAATCCGGCGATCCGTCACCGGACCGCGCAGATTGCGATCGACGGCTCGCAGAAGCTGCCGCAGCGGCTGCTCGCAACGATCCGGGATCAGTTGCAGGCGGGCGGGCCGATCCGCCACCTGGCGCTCGCGGTCGCCGCCTGGATGCGCTATGCCGCCGGCCGCGACGAGCAGGGGCGGGAGATCGCGGTCGCCGATCCGCTGGCCGACCGGTTTCGGGCGATCGCGCGAGCGGGTGGCGATCCGGAGGGTCTGGCGGCGGGCTTCCTCGCGATCCGCGAGGTGTTCGGCAATGATCTGCCGCGCGAGCGCCGGTTCGCGGCTGAGCTGACCGAAGGGCTGCGATCGCTGATCGAGCGCGGCGCGCGGGCCACGGTCGCCGGGTACGCCGAGGGCGCGGGTTAGCCGGGCGTCAGCGCATCGTCACCTGGTAGGCGCAGATCTGGACGTCGGCCGCCATCGGGCCGATGCCGGCGCCGGTGTCGGGGGCGGCAGGGGTGCGCTCGGCGCCGGCGATCTCGAGGCCCGGCACGCTGCGCCGCGGCAAGGGTCCCGACCAGTCGCTGCCGCCGCGGGTCTTGGGCTGCAGCTGCGGCATCAGCTCGCTGACCGCCATCGGGCGGGCGGGCTCGATCCGGGCCTGGAGCTGCTCGAGCTCGTGCACCACCTTGGCCGCGGCGACCAGATAGATCGTGTGCGGCCGGATGGTGTCGGGCGCCAGCTGATAGGCGACCGTGCCGTAGGGCGTGAGCTTGGGCTGCAGGCGGCGGGCGTCGGTCGCAAGCGGCGGCATGGCGCCCTGTTTGGTGAGCTGCCAGGCGAGGTCGAGCGATGCGACGGTGAAGCCGTAGAACACCTTCGAGCTCTGGTCGAGGCCGTCGAACACGATGTCGAAGGCCGGCGTCGCGCCCGCGTCGGCCGCGACGGTCTGCGTCTCGGGCTGGACGATCCAGGGGCAGTCGGCCGCCGCGAGCTGGGCCATGCCGGTGACGACCGCCGTGGCCGTCGCCAAGGCCGCAGCGACCCGCAGGGCGCGCCGGCTGACGGCAGAGGGACTCACGGATTGCATGGGACTGACCTCTCTACGGTTTGAATGACGAATTTGGCCGCTCCCGGCGCCTGGCCGGCGATGAAGTTGGTCGCCGCCGTGACGTCCAGCGCCGCACCCTGGTCGGTGCCGGCAGCCGATGGAAACTGCTTGATCAGCTCGGCGCGCAAGGCGTCCGGATCGAATGGCGTCTCGGCCTTGGCGAGCAGCACGAGGCCGTTGCTCTCGGGCCGATCGGTGAGCTGCCAGCCCCACTCCCAGATGCCGCCGGGCGGCACCGACACGACCTCGTTGCCCGTCTGCTCGGGCACCATGACCTTGGCCCGCGAATGCTCGGAGACCATCACCTGGGCGACGTAGTAGCGCTCCGGCCGGAACCAGCTGACGAGCCTGCCGCCGCCGGCTTCGGGCTCGCCGATCTGCACCCGCCAGCCGAGCGTCTCGCCGGCCGGGATGCTGCGCGCCAGGCCTTCGCGGCCGAGCGGCAGCGGGTAGAAGCCGCCGTCCTTGGTGAAGCAGACCCGATAGGGCTCGGCGTCGGGCGCGGTGCCGCCGCCGGGCAGAAAGGTCATCGCGATCGGCCGTTGCTGCAAAGCCGACCAGGCGTAGCCGGTGAACGCGATCAGGAGCAGGCCGGCGACCAGCGCCTGGGCCACCCGGTCGTGGAACAGATGGCGGGCTCGGAGCGCCTTGAGCTCGGCCGCGGCCTCGCTCAGCCGTTCGACCGGGACGACCCGCACCCGCAGCGCCTTCAGCTCGGCGACCTCGGCCAGGCTCTCGACCGTCAGCCACGCGCCGTCGCGCTCGAACCGGGAGGGCGTGAAGAACAGGACCTCGCCGCCCGCGCCGACCCCGGGCAGGCCCTGGTGGCGGGCGAGCGTGCTGACCAGGCGGAGCTTGGCCGGCAGAGAGCCCACCGGCAGGACCTCGACGTCGTCCTCGAGCACGCCCCGCGGCTGGCCGCCGAGCGCGCCGGTCGCGATGATCTGCCGGTGGCGGCTGCCGCTCGCGCACATCAGGAGCACCAGCGCGAGGCCGAGCTCGGCGCTGCGGCCCTCGCTCGGCCCTTGGGCGCCGGCCGGCTGCAGCCGCTGGCCCTCGATCCAGGCGAGCCGCGAGATCCGCTGGAAGAGCGCGGTCAGAGGCTGGCGGATGCCGAGCTTGCGGACCGCGCTGGCAGCCGCGCAGCCCGCCTGATAGAGGCCGACCTTGCGCAACGGCGCCGCGACCCGGTCCCAGTCCTTGTCGCGCGCCTTGGCGTCGACCTCCCGGCTCGCTGATTCCTCCTGCTTGGTCAGCGGGTCGAAGGCGTAGTGCTGGGTGTAGACCTCGATCAGGCGATCTTCGGCGCCGTCGCCGGCAAGGCTGCGGCCGCCCGGCTGGACGATCGGAATCTGGACGGTTCGCCGGCTCGACATCGGGGCTCTCGCGCTTTCGCCGCCATCCTGCCGCTCAGGCGTCCTCGACCAGGCCGATCACGGGCTGCAGCAGGACCAGGCGGAGCGCCGCGTCGTCCGGCAGGCGGACCTCGCCGTCGCCATCGGCGTCGAGCTGGATCAGGGCGATCGGCTCGCCGGTGCCGGCCGCCGGCGCGAGGCCAAGGGTGCAGCCGGCGAACTCGTCGGCGGCGAGGCCGAGCGCCTGCAGCGTGATCAGCAGCTCCTCGCCCTCGCTCGCGACCTTGAGGCGGAAGCGGCCGTCGGCGGTCTCGAGCTCGCGGCTCGGCAGCGCGATGCCGAGGCCGCCGCTGTCCGCGGCCAGGCGCACGATCTCGGCGACCGCCGTGAAACGCTGGCGCTTGGGATTGAACCTCGGGCTGAAGGGGATGATCTCGGCCGACGGCCGCTCGGCCGGGGCGGCGTCGCGCGTCCGGCTGCGCTCGAGCCAGGCGCCGAGCGCCTCGCCTTGCCGGCGCGGGCCCAGGATCTGCAGCAAAGCGTCGACCTTGGCGATCGCCACCGGCGGTTCGCTGTCGATCAGCTTCAGGCGTTGCTCGGCCCGCCGCCACAGCTCGAGGGCCTCGGCGTCGGACAACTTGGGGTCGGTCATGGTGGATCTCTCCTTGGGGCGGCCTAGTCGTCCGGTGAAGCGTGTCGCCGAAGGCCTCTCTTGATGATCGCTTCGGCACGCTGACAGAGCTGCTCGGCCAATTCTGCCTCATCCAAGACCGTGAGTTCGGGATAGGATTCGATCAGCCTCTGAAATTCGTGATCGCGCAGCACCCCGCGGTCACCCGGGCCACCATGGATCGGCCGCTCGTTGCCAATCACCTCAGTGAAAAAATAGGTCATCAGGGGGTCGAACCAATCCGGCCGGTCGTCGATCAGCATGTGGGCCCACTGGCCGGCGGCGCGCCGTCGGGTCACCGTCTCCTCCACGTTCGGGGCGTCGGGGTCGGCCAAGGTCTCGTGCCGCGCCCACTCGTCGCCGCTGTCGTCGGAGCCGACCGGGTCGTCGAGCGACAAGGAGGCGTAGCGCAGGATGCCCATGCCGTGCTCGGTGGTCGCGAACTCGTCGAAGCTCGCGCAGCCGGCGAACTGCTTGGCGCTGCCCTTGAGCTGGTTGAAGGCGCGCCGATAGGCGTCGATGTTGTCGTCCTCGATGCCGAGCCGCATCAGCTCCTCAGCCGGCCGGCGCAGCTGCTTCATCTCGCGCAGGCGGGCGATCGAGGGCTCGTCGCGGTCGTGCCAGAGCTCCGGATCGAGGCCGCAGGCGCGCAGCAGCATGTAGCGCTCGTTGAGCGAGTCGAGCACCCGCACCAGCATCAGCTGGACCTCGACGTCCTCCGTGAACGCGACCGCGAGCGGCAAGGGGCTCGCCTCGATGACTTCGAACAGCGCCATCTCCTCGGGCACCTCGGCGCAGCAGTCGCCGCGGATCAGCCAGATCGGCCCGTACTCGCCGCGCCGGCGCTTGGAATTGTCGCTGTAGTCGTCGCCGAGGCGGGCGCGCTGCGCCGCCAGCTCGAGGGCCACCGGGGTGAGGAAATCGGGCGCCTCGCCGGCCGCCTCGAGGGTGGCGTCGCGGCGCAGCTCGACCGTCTGCCAGCCGTGCTCGACCGGGCCGTGGCGGCAGAGCAGGCCGAGCAGCAGCTGCATGTTGCCGGGCTCGTGCTTGAGGCGCCGGGCGAGCTTCGGCCGGCGCGCCAGGACCTTGTGCAGATAGACGATGCCCTGCTCGTGGATGCGCGCGCTGCTGCCGTCCGGCAGGGTCCAGTTGTACCACTGGCTGTCGCGATCGATCCGGTAGTCGCGGTACAGCAGCTGCTCGACGTAGGTCCGGCGTGACAGGGTGAGGAGGATCGCGAGATGCAGCCGGTCGCGGTCGAGCGGCGCTGTGACCAGGCACTGCTGCAGGATGCCCAGCACGTCGAGCGCCAGGCGATCCAGAATGGTGTTGATCTGAAAGCCTCGAACCGGCTTCGCCATCACTCGATACCCCTGCCCCGGACGGCACGCCGGACGACCGGATCGGTCGCCGGTGCCCTACCGGCCTCGTGGGACAATTTCCCAGCATCGGCCGGTCGAGACAAGGGCCCTGCGAACGGGCGCACGGCGGGACGCGTGGCGCCCCGCCGTGGTTGCGACTGGAACGGGAGTGGCGTCGGCGCTCACCCTAACCAGTGAGGTTGGTGAACACCACCCGACGATTGACCGCTGCGGTCGGATGGGCCGGATCGTAGAGCTCGGTCTCACCCTTGCCGACGAACGGCAGCCGCTCAGGCGCGATGCCGTGCTGCTGGATCAGATAGGCGCGCACGGCGCGGGCGCGCAGCTGCGAGAGCGTGAGGTTGTAGTCCGCGGAACCGGACGCGTCGGCGTGGCCATCGATCTCGACGGTCTTGTCCTGCATCAGGTCGTCCTTGAGGACGCCGGCCAGCCGGTCGAGCACCGCCTTGGCGTCGTCGGTCAGGCGGAACGAGTTCGAACTCGAACTGGACCCTGGCGTTGATCGACTTGGTCGCCGGCGGGTTGGCCTGCTGGACCACGGCGGCGGCCTGCTGCTGCTCCGGGGCGGCTGGCGCCGGGCTGGCGTTGACAGATGTCACGGCGGCCGCGGGATCGTCCAGGAGATGGATGCCGCGCGGGCTGATGCCGCGGGTCTTGCCGCCCCAGCCGCGGGTCAGCATGGTGTCGCCGGGGCGAGCGCATTCGGCCGGGACGACCTCGTTCAGCGCCCGGAAGATGTCGCAGTCGCTGGCCTCGTTCAGCCAGTAGGCGGCGTCCTGCGCAGCCACCGGCGGCGCGAGCAGCGCAAACGCCAGGCCAGCGCCGAACAGGCTCGAGACGAACCCCTTGGTGGTGCGGGTCATGATGGCTCTCCAGCTTGGGACTTCGATCACAGTCGGTGCCTTCGGGATAGCCGGGCTCGAGCCGAGCCGGACAACGGTGCGAATTCTCGCCCTGCGAACGGGCTCGAGCGGATACCCTCGCGCGTGCGAGGAACGAATGACGAGGCCGGCCCCCCCGGCGACGGACCGCGCCACCTGGCCCGGAAACGCAGCCGGCCGAAAGAAAGGCGGCGAAAAAAAATTCGGCGCTGTCCCGGGTCTATCCCGAACTCCATTGCTGCGAGGGTCGCTGACCCCGAACCCACTCAACCGATGCCTCGGCATCAGCAGCGATGAGGACCCCACCGATGAAGCGTCTCCCGATTGCTCTGGCCGTTGCCGCCTTCGCCCTGATGACCGCGACCAGCGGTTTCGCCCAGGGTGTCCGGGTCAACGGCGTCGCCGCCAACACCACGGTCGCCAACGGCAACACCAACGCCGCGATCGGCCTGTTGTCCGAGGCCCGCCAGAACATCGGCGCGATCAACGGCAACACCACCGTCAACGGCGTGCTCTCGAACACCACGGTCGCCAACGGCAACACCAACGCCGCGATCGGCCTGCTGTCCAAGGCCTGCCAGAACATCGGCGTGGTCGGCGATCCGAGCGACGCCTGCGACTGATCCGAGCAAGCGACGAGCGCACCAGGACGGGTCACGGCAGGCATCCGAACCGATCATGGATTGACCCGAGGCCTGGTCCACCCTGTCCTGAGCGCTCGCCAGCCGAACGCCCGCCCTCGATCCCGAGCGGCCGGCGTTCTCGCTTGAGCGCCACCAACGATGATCCGAGCGCAAGAAAGCCGAAATCGTCACGGCCGGTCTCGGGTCTATCCCGAACTCAATCGTTACGAGGGTCGCTGACCCTGAACCCACTCAACCGATGCCCCGGCATCAGCAGCGATGAGGACCCACCGATGAAGCGTCTCCCGATTGCTCTGGCCGTTGCCGCCTTCGCCCTGATGACCGCGACCAGCGGTTTCGCCCAGGGTGTCCGGGTCAACGGCGTCGCCGCCAACACCACGGTCGCCAACGGCAACACCAACGCCGCGATCGGCCTGTTGTCCGAGGCCCGCCAGAACATCGGCGCGATCAACGGCAACACCACCGTCAACGGCGTGCTCGCGAACACCACGGTCGCCAGCGGCAACACCAACGCCGCGATCGGCCTGCTCACCAAGGCCTGCCAGAACATCGGCGTGGTCGGCGACCCGAGCGACGCCTGCGACTGATCCGAACACTCGGCGAGCGCACGAGGACCGGTCACGGCGGGCGTCCGAACCGATCAGCGATTGCCCCGAGGCCTGCCCCACGCCCGCTCTCCTCTGCTCTCTCTCTCTCTGCCGAACGCCCGCCCTCGATCCCGAGCGGCGGGCGTTTTCGCTTGTCGCGCCACCAACCGATGATCCGAGCGAAAAAAAATCCGCGATCGTCACGACCGGCCTCGAGCCTATCCCGAACTCCATTGCTGCGAGGGTCGCTGACCCCGAACCAAAACCCAACCGATGCCCCGGCATCCGCAATGATGAGGATCCCACCGATGAAGCGTCTCCCGATTGCTCTGGCCGTTGCCGCCTTCGCCCTGATGACCGCGACCAGCGGCTTCGCGCAGGGTGTCCGGGTCAACGGCGTCGCCGCCAACACCACGGTCGCCAACGGCAACACCAACGCCGCGATCGGCCTGTTGTCCGAGGCCCGCCAGAACATCGGCGCGATCAACGGCAACACCACGGTCAACGGCGTGCTCTCGAACACCACGGTCGCCAACGGCAACACCAACGCCGCGATCGGCCTGCTCTCCAAGGCCTGCCAGAACATCGGCGTGGTCGGCGATCCGAGCGACGCCTGCGACTGATCCGAGCAAGCGACGAGCGCACCAGGACAGGTCACGGCAGGCATCCGAACCGATCATGGATTGACCCGAGGCCTGGCCCACCCCTGTCCTGAGCGCTCGCCAGCCGAACGCCCGCCCTCGATCCCGAGCGGCGGGCGTTCTCGCTTGAAGCGATCGGCCCCCCCGACGCGCCGGATCGGCGCCTATCCCGAACCTAAGCCACAGGACATACTGCGCCACCACGTCGGGCGCACAGAGCGGAGCCCAAACCATGCTCGAGCACGCCCTCAGGATCGGCCTCGCCCTCGGCCTGATCGCCGCCGCCTGGTCGCCGGCGCTGGCCAAGGACTACAACACCAAGCGGCCCTATCTGCCGCCCGCCGGCCAGGTCAAGGTCAACAACGCGCGCGCCAGCCTGTTCGTGGTCCAGGGTGAGATCGAGCAGGACAGCAAGGAGGCCGAGAAGGCGGGCAAGAAGGCCGAGAACGCCTGCCCCGACGGCGCGTTCGTCGATCGCAGCAACCCGCGGCGCGAGGTCATCATCGCGACCAAGGACATCATCAACCTCGGCGGCCAGCTGGACCTCAGTGCCAGCTGCCGATAGGGATCGCGGGATCGGCGACGCCGATGCCATGCAAGGGGCTGATCCAATGACAGGCTTGATCAAGAGCGCCGCGTGCCGATCGCTGGCCGGAGCCCTGGTGCTGCTCGCCGGCTGTGCGAGCCCCAAGGACGCGCCGGTGGTGTCCCGTCCCAAGACGTTGCCGGTCCGCAACTTCACCAGCTTCAGCGAATCGCTCCGCTGCATGGACAATCTGCTGGCCCAGTTCGGGGTCAACGGCATCGTGATCACTAGCGCCGGCCTGCCCGATGCCACCGGCGAGATCCAGACCGGCACCAAGGACATGCTGATCTCGGCGGTCTCGCGGATGTCGGTGCGCAGCGGCGCCTTCAAGTTCGTCGACTTCGACCCCAACGAGACCGACATCAACAACCTTCAGGGCCTGGTCGGCTTCACCGACGACTTCCGGGTGCCCAACTACTACATCCGGGGCGCGATCACCCAGCTGGATGAGGGCGTGATCGCCGATTCGTCCGGCGCCTCGATCGCCGGCAGCGCCTTCAGCCTCGGCTTCAGCGCCGACCAGGTGACCTCGGTGGTGTCGCTCGACATGAACGTCGGCGACCTGCTCACCCGGCAGATCCAGCCGGGCATGTCGGCGCACAACTCGATCTCGGTGACCCGGACCAGCAAGGCGGGCGACGCCGGCGGCCGGATCGACACCTACGGCACGTTCTTCAACATCGCGCTCAACCGGGCCGAGGGCATGCACGCGGCGGTCCGCAACCTGGTCGAGCTCAGCACCATCGAGGTCCTGGGCAAGCTCGCCCAGGTGCCGTACTGGCGCTGCCTGCAGATCGACCAGACCAACCCCGCCGTCGAGGCCGAGGCCCGGCAATGGTTCGAGGACATGTCGGCGCGCGAGCAGGTGGTGTTCGTGCAGCGGGCGCTGGCCAGCCAGGGCCTCTACGACGCGCCGGTCACCGGCGAGCTCGACCCCGCGACCAAGGGCGCGGTCGCGCGCTATCAGGCCGACAACGGCCTGCTCGCCGACGGCCGGGTCGATTTCGACCTCTACGCCAGCCTGATCCATCAGGACCTGGCGCTCGGCCGCCAGCCCGACCCGCAGTTCGGCGCCTCGGCACAGGAGGCGGCCGCACGGGTGCGGCCGAACCCGCTGACGCTCACGCTCGCGACCCCCAACGGCTCCAAGCCCGTCTACCAGGTCGACCAGTCGCTCGATCTGACCGCGATCGTCAGTCAGGACAGCTACGTCTACTGCTACTATCAGGATGGCGGCGGCACGGTGACCCGGATCTTCCCGAACCAGTTCCAGCCCGATGCTCACGTGATCGCCGGCCGGACGCTCGCGATCCCGGGCGAGGCCCGCTTCGACATCGTGTTCGATCGCCCGCGGGCCCGCGAGGCGGTGGCCTGCCTCGCCTCGGCGGCGGAGCTCGGGATGCGCCTGCCGCCGGCGCTCAAGACGCCCGACCTGCGGCCGATGCCGGTCCACTCGCTGGACGAGGTCGTGGCCGCCTACCGCCACATCGACAGCACCGGCCTGGTCGAGGCCCGGCTGCCGATCGAGGTGCAGTGAGCCCGCGGCCGCGGGGCTCGTGAGCCGGCGTCCTGCCGTGGCGCCGAACCCTCGTCCTCAGGCGGCGGCGCTCTCGGCGCCGACCATGAGCTTGACGATCTCGTCGTGGTCGGTTTCAGGCGTCCGCCGCTCGCCGGCGGCGCGACCGCGGCGCAGGACGAGGATGCGGTCGGCGACCGCAAAGATGTCGACCAGGTTGTGCGAGATGAAGATCACGCCGACCGCCTGCTCCTTGAGGCGGAGGATCAGCTCCCGGACTTTGCGCTGCTCGGGGACGCCGAGCGCTGCGGTCGGCTCGTCCATGATCAGCACCGAGGCCTGCCAGTAGATCGCGCGACCGATCGCGACCGCCTGCCGCTGGCCGCCCGAGAGCGTGCGCACCGGCAGCGTGAGCTTGCTGGGCGGGATCTCGATCTCGAGGGTGCGCAGCACCTCGCTCGCCGCCGCACGCATGCGCTTGCGGTCGATCGCCGGCAAGAACCCGAAGCGGCGGGTTGGCGGCTCCCGGCCGAGGAAGACGTTCGCCCCGACGTCAAGATTGTCGGCCAACGCCAGGTCCTGATAGATGGTCTCGATGCCGAGCTCGCGCGCCTCGCGCGGATGGGCGAGCATGGTCGGCCGGCCCTTGTAGAGGATCTCACCCTCGTCCGGCTGATGCACGCCCGAGATGCATTTGATCAGCGTCGACTTGCCGGCGCCGTTGTCGCCGGCGAGCGCCAGCACCTCGCCGCCACGGAGCGCGAACGACACCCGCTGTAGCGCCTGGACGCCGCCGAACCGCTTCGAGATGCCCCGCACCTCGAGCAGCGGGCCGCCGCCGGCGGGCTCAGGCGTCATCCTGGATCTCCCCGCGCAGCCGGCTCTGCGACTGATCGACCAGCACCGAGACGATGATCACCACGCCGACCGCAACGAACTGCCAGAACGGCTCGACGTCGATGAACACCAGGCCATACTGGATCACGGCGATGATCAGCGCGCCGATCACGGTGCCGATGATCGTGCCCGAGCCGCCGAACAGGCTGGCGCCGCCGATCACCACCGCGGCGATCGAATCCAGCAGCATCGGTTCGCCGGCCTGGGCCGCGCCGGCCGAGAAGCGCGCCGTGTAGATCATCCCGGCGACGCCGGCGCAGCCCGCCGAGATCAGGTAGATCGCCATGGTGTGGCGCCGGACGTTGATGCCCGAGCGCAGCGCCGCCGTGCGGTTGCCGCCGATCGCATAGGTGTACTGGCCAAAGCGGGTCTGCGAGAGCACGTAGTGCAGCGCGAGCACGACGACGATCGTGATCAGCACCGGCACCGGGACGCCCAGCACTTTCGCGCTGCCCATCTGGAACAGCCAGGGATTGTTGACCGGCACGGTCGTGCCGCCGGCGGCAAGGAAGCCCGTGCCGCGCGCGACCCCGAACATGCCGAGCGTGCCGATGAAGGCGGGGACCCTGAGGCGCGCGATCAGAAAGCCGTTGATCGTGCCCGGGATCAGGGCGACCAGGAATGCCGCCAGCAGGCCCGAGAGCAGCGCGACCTCAGGCGGCAGACCGGCCAGCGACTGCATCACGCGGGCCATGATCACCGCGCACAGGCCCATCACGAAGCCGACCGAGAGGTCGATCCCGCCCGAGATGATCACGAAGGTCTGGCCGAGCCCGAGCAACAGCGGCGCCGCCGCGAACATGGCGATGCTCTGGACGTTGAAGCCGTTGAACAGGAACGAGATGCCATAGGCGGCGCGCGCCCAGCTCTCGAAGAAGATCACGAGCGCCAACAGGAACAGCCAGGACCAGGCCGCCGCCAGGAAACGCAGCCAGGCGTGCTGTGTCTCGTCCGCTGCGCGCGGGGCTGCGCTTACCGCCACGGCGCGAGCCTCGGCCTGCTGGCTCCCCCGCCACCGATCGGATTGCCCGCGATCATTTCCCCTCCCGCCGCAGCCTGGTGGCCTCACCATCGGAGTCCTGCATGACCGCGGTCAAGGCTCAATCGGGTCGTACGCTGCTTCTTGGCACGGCATTCAAGACCACCCGCATCGCGTCCCGCAAGGGGCCCGCTCGGGGTTGCGGCGCTGCAATCCGGCCAGCGGGAAGCCCGCGTTTGATTTGGGTCAAACCTTCCGCACCGGTCGGGGGGTATCATCCGCTCGAGTTCTTCGGTCAACTTTTGGTGATCGGCGGCGGCCCGGGAACGAGACACGGCTCTGGGCGGATCGATGCCCGGCAATGCAGCCGGACGGAGGCCGAGATGCTGATGAAGAAACTGGCGATGCTGACGGCGAGCGCCATGGGGGGCCTCGTCGTCGCCTTCGGGGGCGTGGATTTCGCGGGTGGTGTCGGCGGGTCAGCCGGTCGAGCTGCGGTCGCAGCCAACCTCCCGGAGCCGATCGCTCCGGGCCTGATCATGCCGGCCATGGACCCGGTCCGCGGCAAGGGCCTGTTTGCGAGCAAGGGCTGCGTCGTCTGTCACTCGATCAACGGCGTGGGCGGCGAGGACGCCCCCCAGCTCGACGCCTCGACCATGACCCCACAGATGAACCCCTTCGATTTTTTCGCCAAGATGTGGCGCGGCGCGGCGCCGATGATCATGATGCAGATGCATGAGATCGGCCATCAGATCGAATTCACCGGCCAGGACCTCGCGGACATCGTGGCTTTCGTCCACAACGCCCAGGTTCAGAAGAGCTTCACCGAGGACGACATTCCGGCCGAAATCAGACAACACATGGAAGGCGACGAGGAAGGGCACGGCATGGAAGGCATGGGCTCGGGCATGATGGGCGGCGGGATGATGGGCGCCCCAGAAGGAAAGAAGGGGAACTGAAGCTCAGACCGGCATCGCGCGCTGGCCAGGTACCGGCCTCAGGCGAGCGAGGGACGGGCCGCGCGGCCCGTCCCGCGCCGATCAGTCGGAGTAGACGAACTTGCGGATCTCGGGGTCGTCGATGTTCGAGGCGTCCATGACCGTGAAGCCGGTGCCGATCCGGGTCGGGACCGATTCCCCGGTCACCGCGGCATAGGCGGTCATCACGCCATAATAGCCGATCTCGGCCGGATGCTGGGCGATCGCGAGGTCGATCAGGCCGGACTTGAGGTCGTCGACGATCCGCTGCGGCGCGTCGAACGCGACCACCCGGATCGCCCCGGTCTTGCCGACCGCCTTGACGCCGTCGGCGGCGCCGATCGCCGAGAACAGGTTGGCGCCGAACACGCCTTCGAGGTCGGAGTTGCGCGCGAGCACCGCCTGCAGCTGGGCTGCCGCCTTGTTGGCGTCGTCGTCGTTGAACTGGGTCTCGAGCACGGCGATGTCCGGGAACAGCTCCTTCATCGCGAGCTTGAAGCCCTCCTCGCGCTGATCGGTGGTCGAGATCCCGGGCTTGACGTTGGACACGTAGACCTTGCCCTTGCCGCCGAGCGTATGGCCGAGCGCGGCGCCAGCCATGAAGCCGCCGAGCACGTTGTCGGAGGCGACATAGGACAGCGGGAAGTCGCCCGCGCCGTCGCCGTCCTGGTATCTGCCGTCGTCGATGAAGGTGTCGACCGTGATCACCTTGATGCCGGCGTCGACCGCCTGCTTGAGCGGCCCGATCAGCTGCTGCTTGTCGGTCGGGGCGATCAGGATCGCATCCGGATGGCGCGCGATCACAGCGTTCAGGACCGGTACCTGCGTGACCGGGTTGAAGTCCGGCGCGCCCTGAAAGATCAGCTCGGCGCCGAGCGCGTCGGCGGCGCGCTGCGCTCCTTTATGCATGGTGATGTAGAAGGCGTCGGTGGTCAGGCCCGGGATCAGCGCGATCACCGGCTTGTTCTGGGCTGACGCGTGGTCGGCCGAGGCGCCGACCAGCAGGATCGCGCCGAAGGCGGCGGCGAGCAGCTGTCTCATTGGGACCTCCCTGGATGCAGCGCCCTCGCTCGCCGCGGTGCTACGGGCAGCGCCGCCGCGAGGGTTGGCGCGAGACTATCGGACGCCCGATCCGACGGCAAGCGGCCGGCACGCGCGGATCAGAGCAGGCGGAAGCTGTCGAGTTCGCCGGCCTTGCGGTCGAACGTCGCGGTCACTTCGCAGCCGGTTTCCCGGTTGATCAGGCCGATCACGACATCTGCGAAGTCGCACCTTGCGCGCCTGAAGATGTCCGCCGCTATCCAGATCAGATCTTCGCGCTGCACCATCAACCATGGTGAGAGCATCAGGGATTCGATGGCGTCCGCGATTGCGCTCCGGCGGAAGGAGTAGCGACGGTCCAGGGTCCATGCCAGCTCGCAGACCACGAAGATGTTGACGAAGCCGCGCTGATCTGGACCGAGTTCTGCTGCGATGAAGCGCTCAGCAGCATTGATTTGGGCCGGGTCGTCGCCCGTCAGCAACCGCACCAGAACACTGGTGTCGATGCCGATCACGCGCTGCCAGAACTCCGCCGCAGCGTCGGCGATCGCCTCGTTCGGCAAGGGATTACAACGGCGGTAATGACTTGCTCATCAGCACGTAGTCGAGCTCGACCGCGGTCCGCACCGGCCAGCGCGCGAGGCGCACCCGACGGTAGCCTAGCGCCTGATAGAAGCTCACCGCGTTCAGGCTCGACCAGACGTCGAAGCGATGGCGCCCGGCGGCCGCCGCGGCGGCTTCCGCGACCTCGACCAGGCGGCGGCCGATGCCGCGGCGGACGTGGTCCGGATGGACGAACAGATAGCGGATCCAGGCGACCTCGGCCTCGAGGCTGTCGGGCGACCAGCCGCCGACGCCGAGCCGTTCACCGGCGCGCTCGGCGACGAAGAACTGGCCATCCTCGAGCAGCACGTGCTTGAACTCGTGACCGACCCGGGCCCAGGCCCTGGCCTTGGTCTCGCCGTAGGCGGCGATCCCGTGGCGCATGATCGTGGCCTCCTGGAGTGCTGCGATCGGATCGACATCGGCCGCGGTCACGGGCCGGATCGCCAGGGTTTCGGCCATCCTGTCGCGGGTCCGCGAAGCCGCGACTCAGCCCGCGAACCGGCCGACCGGCAGGCCGTGGACGCCGGGATCGAGCACCAGCAGGCCACCCGCGTCCGGCGCCCGGGCGAGATCCTCGGGCGTCATCCCGATCGCGGCCGTGGTGACGTAGAGTTCGGAAAAATCCGGGCCGCCGAAGGCGCAGCAGGCGGGCTGTGGCACCGGCACCCTGAGCACCCGCTCGATCCGGCCGTCGGGCGCATACCGGGTAATCCGCGCGCCGCCCCAGTGACAGCTCCAGACGTGGCCCTCGGCGTCAATGCAGAGGCCGTCCGGGACGCCGGCGTCGGCCGGCACCTCGGCGAAGACGCGCCGGTTGTCGACCTCGCCGGTCTCGAGATCGTAGTCGTAGACCCAGAGCGTCCGGCGGAGCGAATCGGTGTAGTAGAGGAGGCGATCGTCCGGGCTCCAGCCGAGGCCGTTGGAGAGATGCACATCGGTGCACTGGACGTGGACGGAGAGGTCCGGGTCGAGGCGGTAGAGCGTGCCGGTGCAAAGGGCCTCGGCGTCGTCCATGGTGCCGGCGAGCAGCCGGCCGCGGCGGTCGCACTTGCCGTCGTTGAAGCGGTTGTCCGGCATGTGCGTCTCGGGGTCGGCGATCGGCGTCACCGCGCCCGTCTCCGGGTCGATCCACTTGAAGCCGGTCTTGAAGGCGCCGATCAGGCCGCCGTTGTCGCGGAGAGCGACGCAGCCGATGCGCTCGGGCATGCCGAAGGTCCGGTTCTCGCCGGTCGCCGGATCGTAGCGGAACAGGCGCGGCCGCTTGACGTCGATCCACCAGAGGACCCGGCGCCGATCGTCCCAGACCGGGCCCTCGCCGACCAGGGCCTCCGGGTTGGCGACGCGAGCGCACTGCTGTCACCTGCGGCCTCCGAGGTTCTCGAAGTTGCCGGTGGCCGGGGCGAAGTCGGGGGGCGGCGGCTGCAGGGCCTCGATCTCGCGCCGCAGCCGCCCGATCGCCTCGGCGCCGTCAAGCACGGAAAGCCGGGTCCGGTACTCGCGGACCTCGCCATGCTCGAGGTGGATCAGCTCGCCCCGCTGCTCGGCGAAGGCGCGCCCCTGGACATGGTTGGTCGAGGGCTCGATGCCGAGCGCGTAGAGACCGGATTGCAGGCACTGCCACTGGATCAGGCAGGGAAGCGCCTGGCGGTCGTAGTCGAGACGGATGCCGAAGCCGCCCGGGCCGAGCTTCGGGTTGATCAGGGCCGCCGGCGCCATGCCGCCCTCCCCGGCCACGATGTCGTGCTCGTAGACCTGCTCGCTGAAGTCGGCGCGCGGTGGCCCCTGGACGCGGTAGCCGACGCCCTGGGCGTGCAGATCCCGGTGGACGGTATGGACCACCGCCCGGCTCGGCAGCAGGACCTCGGCACCTTCGTCGAGCAGCGGAAAACCGAAATTGTAGTGGTAGAGCAGCATGTGCGGGGTCGGGCGGAAGCCGCGGTTCTCGACCCGGTCGGTGACGCTGATGCTGGTGCCGCCGAGGGCCGCCTCGATCCGCCGGGTCAGCACCAGGTTCTCGCCGAACACCGCCATCTGCGCGACCTCGCCCTCGGCGTGGAGGGTGCAGGCGTCGCCGTCCCAGCGCTCGCCATAGCTCATGAGGCGCGCCGGGATCTGCGAGATGCGGCCGTGCAGCGGGTAGTCGCGCTCGGCAATGCCCGGGTAGATGTAGCCTGCGGCGCTCGCGCTCGCCGGTGCCAGCGCGTGGTCGAGGCCGCAGGTCGCGAGCAGGCCCGTGAACGAGCGGAGAAAACCCCAGCCGCGGCTTTCCTCGACCGCGGCGAGCGCCGGGTGGCGCGGCCCGACCGGCGAGTGCCAGCCGATCGGGATGCCGCGGTAGTCTGCGGACAACAGATCGAAACCGCGCTCGACCGCGACCCGGAAGCTCAAACCCGAGCCGGTGCGGAACTCGAGCACCCGGACGCCACGCTCCGGGCCGTCCGCGAGCTCCAGCAGCTCGACGCCTGCCACCTGCGCGAGGCTGCCGGCGCGCTCGGCCAGCTCGGCCCGCGACCAAATCCGCCCGAACAGCTCGGTCATCTCTGCCTCCCGTTGCCGCCGCCCGACGCCAGGCGCTTGCCTCCGAACCGACTATACCCTAGCGGAATTGGACGGGCGACCGCGACTCCTTCGGCGGGCCGGCTGATCGGAAGGACCTCTCGAGGTTGGGCATCTACGCGCGGCGGATCCTGCCCTGGCTGATCGACTTCGGCATGCGCCGCAAGCCGCTGCTGCGGCTGCGCGAGGATCTGGTGGCGAAAGCATCCGGCCAGGTGCTCGAGATCGGCGTCGGCTCCGGCCTCAACCTGCCCTTCTACCAGCGCGACATCGAGGGGCTGTGGGGCATCGATCCCTCGCCCGAGCTCCTGGCGATGGCCAGGACGCAGGCGGCCTGGGTGCATTTTCCGGTCAGCCTCGCGGATGCGCGGGCCGAGGACCTGCCCCTCGACGACCATTCGGTCGACAGCGTGGTCATGACCTGGACGCTCTGCAGCGTCGCCGAGCCGGAGCAGGCGCTCGCCGAGATCCGCCGGGTGCTGCGCCCGGGCGGCTGCCTGCTGTTCATCGAGCACGGGCGGGCGCCCGAGGCCGGCGTCCGCGGCTGGCAGGACCGGCTGACGCCGCTCTGGCGGCAGGGTCGCCGGCGGCTGCCACCTCAACCGGCCGATCGACCAGCTGATCGAGGCGCGCCGGCCTCCGTCTCGCCGAGCTCGAGACCGGCTATCTGGTCCAAGGCCCGCGGCCCTTGACCTTTCACTACCGCGGCCGGGCGCGGCGCCTGAGAATCGAGGACGGCAGCGGCGATGGTGCCGCTGCCGTCGGGCGTAACGATGCTGACGCCACGGTTCACCGTGACGCAAAGCTCCTGCGGGCCGGCGCCGACGCCCGGCAGCCCGCCGATGTAGCCGATCGCGGTCGTGAAGCGGTCGGTCAGGTTCTCCACCTCGGCCTTGAGCGCCTCGTCCTTGATGTCGATGCGCTCGCCGGCGTGCTGGTAGTTGCTCATGACGTAGCCGTGGCCGTTGATGTTGTCGACCACCTGCAAGCCGGTCGCCTCGGCGCCCATCGGCACCGACAGGATGCGCGCCAGCTTGCGCGTCTCGACGTTGAACGCCCAGACGAAGTTGTTGGCATGCATGCCGCTGTCCTCGCCGATGAACAGGGTGTGCATGGCCGGCGAGAACGACAGGTTGTCCGGGTTGGCGATCTTGTCGGGCATCGGCGGTATTGCCCAAGGCATCCATCTCGGCGAGATCGACGCCCATCAGCTCGGGCACCCCGGCCATGCGCGTCGCCACCCAGTCGCTCTCGATCGGCTGACCGTCGCTGTCGACGACGCCGTCTCCGAGCGACAGCTCGTAGGTGCCGCCCGCCTTGAGCTCGGGGATGCGGACGTCGTCCTTCGGTCCGCCGTCGTTCGCGGTCATGGCCTTTTCCATGTAGGACATGGCGATGTAGACCTTCTTGTCCTCGGCGTTGAGCGTGACCCCTTCCATCTTGTTGAACTCGGTGGTCGCGCCCCGCAGGGCGGCGTAGCGTCGGGCCTCGAGGAAGGCGGCCGCCTTCTCCTTGCCCGGGCGGATCTTGACGTACTCGTCCTTCTTGGTGCCGGCGCGGATCGCGGTGAAGCCGGGCGCCGCCTGGTCCGAGAACTCGAGAATCGTGCTCTCGGTGCTCGAGAGCCACTCCTCGTCGATCATGTCGGCGACCTCGTAATCGGTCGCGTGGCCGAGACGGATCCAGGTGAGCTTGGCGCTACCGCCGTGCTGATCGCTGTCCTGGTCCCAGCGCGCGGCGTAGAGCGTGCCCGCACTCAGCTGACCGGGCTTGTCGGCGACGTACATGAACAGGCCGGTGTTGGTCCCGTCGTCGCCGTAATAGGCGGTCCGCCGGTCGGGCATGATCTGGGCCTTCTCCCAGCTCGCGTGGCCCATGCTGTAGTGCTTGAACACCGAGGTGCCGCCGTCGGCGCGCACGGCGACCTCGACCGGATAGCCGTACCCGTAAGGGCTCGCCTGGGTGGTGTTGCGGAGATAGAGCTCGGTCATGTCTGCGACGGACGCATCGACCAGATCGCGACGGAAGAAGTCGTAGTCCTCCTCGCCCGCCAGATGCGTGCTCCAGGGGGTCTGCGATGCGGCGCAAGGAATCCAGAGCCCACCCACACCCGAGAAGTCGATGTTCTGCTGGTCGATGGCGGTGAGCGCGCCGCTGGTCGGGTCCTGCGCGATCGTGGTGAGGTTCATCGCCGACGGCGCCCGGCTGTACCAGCCCTCTTTCTCGGACGCGTCGCTGCCGTCGCTCAACAGCCAGTCGTACTCGTACTGGGTCACCAGATAGAGGTTGGCCTCGCCGCTCGGGCTCGACGGCGCGCCCGGGATCGCGAACAGGCTGGTGCCGTCCGGGGTCTCGGCGATCAGCGGCGCGCCGAAGGGGTCGGTGAGGGCGTTGCCGAAGGCGTCGTAGAGCCGCCCCGCCTCGTAGGGGTTGGAGCCGACCTTGTCGGTATTGTGGTAGAGGACGTGGTACTCGAGCGGCACGATCTTTTGCTCGCCGCCCTTGAAATGGACGACAGCGCTGGCTCCGCTGTAGGTTCGGGTCATGTCGAGCGCGGTGCTGGGTGCCGCCATGCCGACGAACTCCACCAACTCGACCGTCGAATCGGCCGCCCAGACCGGACCAGCGGTACTCGCCGCGCCGAACGCGACGAGGGCAAGCGCGGTGGATGCGAGTGGTGCGGCGCGGCTGCGCGGGAACAAAGATGCCATGGCGACCTCCGTGATGGTTGCGACTCGGGATGGTTGCGACTTGGGCGCCGGCTCGGCCGAGGCCTGGGAGTCGAGGGTGTTATTGGTGGTAAATTCGACCGTTTGATGATGCCGCCGTCGGCGCGAGCTCCGCAAGCTCGGCGATAAAACGCGCCCGACAGCGCTACCGCTGGTACCAAGCACGGCGGCAGCCCGGTCGGCCGCTGAGCCGTCCGTCCCCGGAGACCGCGAGGGGCAGCAGCGGCCGCCCCTCCCTCTCCATATCTCGGCCAGTGCGAGCCGCGAGCCGCGCCAGCCCGCGCGCCGACCTGGTCGGCGAAGCCGCCGAAGTTCTAGGAACGGGCCGAACTCGGCCGCGCACCCTCCTTCGGCCACGGCCGCCACCACGGCCGGCAGAGGTCGAGGCCCTCCTGCCGGCCCACCTCAAATAGCTGATGAAGGCGCGCGAGAAATCCCGCAGCACCCACCGCAGCGCGCGGAGCCATGCCCAGGCGTGGATCATCCGAGGGTGACGTTGAACCCAGGCCGGTGCCGGCGGGCCATAGCGCGCGGACGCGAGCGGCGCATCCGATGGCGGCAGCACGCCCGCGATCAACCCGCCGGCGGCGCCAGGGACCATACCGTCGCCGACGGCGCACGAAGTCCCGACGATCGTGCCGTCATTCAGATGGGCTGAAATGTCTGGGGCCGGCGGTGCCGGCATGTCGTAGGTGGACGCATTGGAAAACTGCGGCGGTCCGGGCGGGTCCGGTCCGGCGAACACCCAGGAGGGATCCTTGATCTTCTGCAGGCGGGCGATCTTGGCGAACATCAGACCCATCGAGAAAGGCGCCATCCGAATGGTCTCCTTTGAGCTGGACACGCGCGGCGCGTCCATTGCAATGAATCATCGAAGCATCGATCCCGCCGCCGAGCACGCCGGGCCTGGCGCGGACAGCTGGCTGAACCAGGATAAATATCCCCGGACATGGGCGCGTAGTGTGAACCCGCTCACAAGCTGAGGCTTCATGTCATGAAGACCGCGAAGAGGAGCGCGAGGCCCGCGCGGCTCGCGACCGTCGGCGAAGCCGATGCGAGCTTCGCCGCCGGGCGGCTCTGATCGGCGCTCTCGAACGCGAGCGCGATCGTGGACCAGGCCGTGGTCGCCCCCTACGCGCCGGCGCGCTTCGAGTATCGGATCTGGGGCGATGCGTTCCCCGAGCTGCCGGCGCCGGACCAGGTGCCGCCGAGCCCCGAGGTCTACCTGCTGCCGACCGGCGTCGACCGCGTCAACGTCAAGTTCCGCCGCGGCGCCCTCGAGATCAAGCGCCTGCTCGGCCTGCGGGCGGGGCTCCAGCAATGGCTGCCGGCGTTGCGCTGTCCCCTGCCCCTGCCGGCGGCCGTGATCGAGCATGAGCTCTGCCCGGCGCTGGGCGTCGCCGCGCCGCCGCTCGCGCAGCCGAGCTACGACCTCGAGCGGTTTCTCGACGAGGTGGCGAGCGCCTGGACGGGGGTGCGGAGCGTGAGCCTGGTCAAGCGGCGACGCGCGTTCGAGATCGCGGGCGCGCGCGCGGAGCGCACCCGCATCGAGATCGGCGCGGTCACGATCGAGAGCGCCGCGGTCGAGGCCGAGGCTTTCAAGGCCGCGCGTCGGGCGGTCGCCGAGCTCGGGCTGACGCGCGCCCCGAACCTGGACTACGTCGCCGCGCTGCGCCGGCTGCGCGCCGGCCAGCCGCTCGACAGCGACCTCAGCCCTGCGGATTGAGCTGGCGAAAGGCGTGCACGATCCGCTGCATCGCGGAAAACGCGGTCAGCGCCACCAGAAGATAGACGGCCTCGGGCAGCAGGCCGGACATCAGGCCCAAGGCGACCAGCAGGACGCGCTCGGCGCGGGTCATGATGCCGACCTTGCACTCGAGCCCGAGGCCCTCGGCGCGGGCACGGGTGTAGCTGACCAGCACCGAGCCGAGCAGCGCCAGGACCGTGAGCGCGGCGTCGACCGACTGTCCCCGGCTCGCGAAGTGATAGGCGATCGCCGCGAACACCACCCCCTCGGAAACCCGGTCGGCGGTCGAATCGAGGAACGCCCCGAAGCGGCTCGCGAGCTTGGCGAGACGCGCGAGCACGCCATCGAGCAGATCGAGGCTGGCGGCCAGGATGTACAGGACGCCGGCGACCAGGAGCTGGCCCTGGACGATCAGTGCGGCCGTGACCAGGGTCAACAACACGCCCACCAGCGAGACCTGGGGTATACCGTACGCGTACGCAACGACCATCCAAAAAGTTGCTTCCGCCACCACCGCCAGCACACTTCGTCGACAAGCAAATCCCGTAGCGCCCAACAGAACCAATGCTAGCCAAGCCAATCCAAGGATTATGCATGAGGAAACACCACCAAGAAACATTACCGCGTTTGGAGTAATTAGGCGCTCGCGCAACTGATATCCCGTGAAGCAACTCACCGCAAAATTGGCCCAATAATAAAGCAGTTCACTCTTAACGCGCAGTAGCCCGGCGAGTGCCTCACTATTCCGGAACAAGTCGATCAATTTTGATCTTATTGAAAAAAGAATAAGTAGGAAAGTCAATGCTATCCATCGAAGTAACACTACCGGCAACGTTTGCGCAACGAACCGATCGGCGTCGAATGTTAGTGCTTGAGAGTAGGACAATATCTCTGGTATGAGCGAACCGAAAAATATCGACATAAAAAATACCAATACAAAAAAACCGTTCTCAAACAGTTTGTTCAGTTTACTCGGTGGCGAAGGCTGTATTACGCCGACGGAGTCCACGGCGAGCAGATGCGGCCACATCTCCGATAAGGGCAATCCTGGCGTAAAGTTGACGAATACATCCATGAGCATATCGCATTGCACACAGCGTGTCACACAATATCTAACATCCCAACCTTCCTCCATATGCAAAATACCTATTTTTTCATACCATGGAAAAAAATCCTTTCCTACTTCAGTCCACTTACTCTGATGCTTATCCTTTTGTGGGGTGGGGTCGAATATTTTAACATCCCGCGCGTAAGGGAGCGCGTGAAGCTCCTCGGGTGGGCCGGCGGTCTTCGCGGTCGGGCAATCAATTTTCATGGGGTAATCACGTAGGGGCACCAGAGCAGCACGGTTCGCGACGCTAGCTGTACGGCGTCACCTGAACTCGATCTCATGTGAGGAACCTGAGTAGCCTGGAGATGAGGCGTGGCGGTCCCAACATTAGAGTACGCACAATCGATTGGGACGTTCTCCCTATCGTGCCATCTGTTGTGGTGAAATCACCTTGACTTCTGCGAGCTAGTTTATGCTTGGCGTAATTATCGTCCGTAAGGTAATCGAGTGACATAAAAATCGGAATAACATAGTCGGCCGTGTCCTTGTTCAGAAGGATGAGCTGATGGCTCCACGTCGCTATGCCGAATGCTAAGGGGATCCGACTGGCCGAAGGGGCCGTTCCTGTCGGCGGTCTATTTGGGGTCATGATCTTTTCTATATAGGTGGAGTCGGTTTGATCGACAGCGATATAAATATGCTCGGGGAAGCCATCATTGTACGACGCGGATCAGCTACCTTCGTAGCGAACTCGGTGGATCGAGCCATCGGTTTTATTGATGTTGATCTGAATATATTCGATGTCCCGAACTGGTAAGCCGTACACGAGGATGCGGTAGAGAAGGTACATCTTGTGGAGGATGGGTACGGGATGGCGTTCGTCCGCCCAAACCGGATGATAGACCAGAGCGCGCGCACGTTCCCAGCATCAATCGTTTCCATCCACATCGTAAGTGCGGGTGGCGAAAAATCGCCGGACCTCTGAAAAAGCTGCGGCTGCGAGGACGCGGCGAGCTGCGTTATTCGGGTCGGGGCATCCGCTATGACGACGGAATCGGAGGGCCCGTAGACGGTATAACTCCGACGGGTGTTGCCTGTAAGGAAGCAGAGGATACTCACTCCTAGTACAAGGAGTACGACAGCGACCACGATCGAGCCCGGCGAGGGCATTCTAGTCCAGCCTGGACGAAGAGGTTGGTCGAGAACGCCTGCGGAAGTCGTCTCGACGAGCCGGCTTGGTAGAAGCGGTCTTGTCGCCGTTGAAACAGGGGTCGCCCCGGCGATCCGTTGAGCCTGATGTGGGGCATTTCCCTTCACCCACCGGGGGGCACTCCGAGCGTCGGAACGTTTCCTCGGCGTCATATCAGTGCCTCTTCTCCTGGGCGTCCCTTCCACCCAAGAGTGCCACAGCGCGCGCGGCTGTCAACAGCACGTTGACACAGATGGCGCGGCGGGGTGCGCAATTCCCGCGCCATACCGACCGCCGGGGTGTCCCGGACCATCGCGCTAGCGCTGGCGGGCCTCCGGGTAGAAGTCCGGGTTGCGGAAGACGAACAGCTCGCCGTCGAGCGGGACGTCGGTCTCGATCCGGTCGAGCAGGACGTTGGTGGCGTAGCCCTGGGGGTCGAGCACGGTCCAGCGGCGGAGCTCGAAGGGCTGCTCGGCGAAGGCCATGATGATCGAGCCCTGATTGGGCTCGTCGGTCTTGACCAGGGTGACCCTGAGCTCGCCGCCGCGGTGCTCGAGGTTGGTCACGGTGACGTCGCCGCTGAGGCGGATGTGCTTGGTCAACAGGAAACCGAGCGGCGTCTTGCTGGTGAACAGGTGGCTCACCTGCTTGAGCTTGCGATCCTGGTAGACCAGGTCCCAGCCGTTGGCGATGATCAGGAGCTTGCTCGGCGGGTCGTAGTCGAGGCGCATCTTGTCGGGGCGCTCGTAGGCCAGCGTCCCGGTCGCCGTGCCGCCGTCCGGGTTGATCTGGACGAAGGCCGCCCGCAGGCTGTGCAGGCCGTTGAGATAGGCCTCGATCCGGGCGACGTCCTCGGCCCTGGCGGTGGCGGCGTCGCGGATCGCAGCGCTCACGGGCGCGCCGGCGAGGCCGCCGAGCAGGACGGCCAGGAGCGCGAATGCGCGCAGCAGAGGGCTCATCCGCATCTCCGGGCGACCGGCCGCGCGCTCACCAAGGCGTGCTGTCGGGCTCGGCATCCTGGCCGCCGATCAGCACCTGCCGGCGGCCGACGTGATCGGGATGGCTGACGTGGCCCTCGGCTCTCCATCCGCTCGATCAGGCGGGCCGCGCTGTTGTAGCCGATCCGCATCTTGCGCTGCAGGAAGCTGGTCGACGCCTTGCCCTCGCTGGCGATGACCTGCAGCGCCTGGGCGTACTGGGCGTCCTCGCCGTTGGCGGCCGGCTCGCTGAGCCCCGGGCCGATCGGGCCGGACGCTTCCAGCGCCGCCTCGTCGGTCACCGAATCGAGGTAGTCGGGCGCGCCCTGCTGGCGCAGGAAGGTGACCACGCGCTCGACCTCCTCGTCGGTCACGAGCGGCCCGTGGATGCGGGTGATCCGCTCGCCCGGCATCATGTGCAGCATGTCGCCCTGGCCGAGCAGCTGCTCGGCGCCGGGCTCGCCCAGGATGGTGCGGCTGTCGATCTTGGAGCTGACGCGAAAGCTGATCCGGCTCGGCAGGTTGGCTTTGATCACGCCGGTCAGCACGTCGACCGAGGGCCGCTGCGTCGCGACGATCAGATGGATGCCGGCGGCGCGCGCCTTCTGCGACAGGCGCTGGATCGCCGACTCGATCTCCTTGCCGGCGGTCAGCATCAGGTCGGCGACCTCGTCGACGATGACCACGATCAGCGGCATCGTGCGCATCTCGATCGGCTGCTGCTCGAACAGCGGCACGCCGGTGCCGGGCTCGAAGCCGGTCTGCACGCGCCGGGACAGCTGCTCGCCGCGCTCCTTGCGCCTCCTCGATCCGGCGGTTGTAGGCGAAGATGTCGCGCACGCCCAGGTGCGACATCAGGCGGTAGCGCTCGTCCATCTCGCGCACGACCCACTTGAGCGCGACCACGGCCTTGTGCGGCTCGGTCACGACCGGCGCCAGCAGGTGCGGGATGCCCTCGTAGACCGACAGCTCGATCACCTTGGGATCGATCATGATCAGCTTGCACTTGTCCGGCGGCAGCCGGTAGAGCAGCGACAGGATCATGGCGTTGATCGCGACCGACTTGCCCGAGCCGGTGGTGCCGGCGATCAGCAGATGCGGCATGCGCGCCAGATCGACCACCACCGGGTCGCCGCTGATGTCCTTGCCGAGCGCGAGCGTGAGGCGCGCCGAGGTGTCCTTGTAGGCCGGGCTCGCCAACAGATCGCGCAGATAGACCGTCTCGCGCTGATCGTTGGGCAGCTCGATGCCGATCACGTTGCGGCCCGGCACCGTGGCGACGCGCACCGACATGGCGCACAGCGAGCGGGCGATGTCGTCGGCGAGCGCGATCACCCGGGCGGCGCGGGTGCCGGGCGCCGGCTCGAGCTCGTAGAGGGCGACGACCGGACCGGGGCGGACGTCGACGATCTCGCCGCGGACGCCGAAATCGTCCAGCACCTTCTCGAGCGCGCGGGCGGTCTCGGCGAGCGTCGCGCGATCCAGGGCGACGCTCGTGCGCTGGCGCGGCTGGGCGAGGAACTTGAGCGGCGGCAGCTTGAACTCGCTGTCCGGGACCAGCTCCGCGACCGGCTCGGGCGGGGCCGCCGCGGTCGCGGGCGCCACCGGCGCGACCTCGGGCAGCGGGGCGGGGCGCGGCGCGGGCTCGCTCCTGGCCGGCCGCCGGCCGCCGCCGGCGCGCAGTCTCGGCGGCGGCGATCGCCGGATCGACGGTGCGCGCGAGATCGGAGCGCGCCCGCAGCGGCCGCTCCCCGGATGGCCGCAGACGCGCCGCCAGGCCGCCGATGAACTGGCTGACGAAGCTGAAGCCTGTCGCCTAGCGGCCGGCCGGGCTGCGCTCGCCGCAGGCGTCGGGCCGTAGCGCTGCTCCATCGCCTGGGCCCAGCGCGGCTCGCTGCGCGCCGCCGGCGCCGCCTGCCGGCGGCCGAGCCGGAACGGCAACAGGGCCAGCCCGCGCGCGGCCTGCCAGACCTCGCGCCAGCTCAGGCCGAGCGCCAGGATCACGCAGACCAGGGCGATGC
This sequence comes from uncultured Alphaproteobacteria bacterium, assembly GCA_963757395.1. Lineage (GTDB taxonomy): Bacteria > Pseudomonadota > Alphaproteobacteria > Geminicoccales > Geminicoccaceae > DATAOG01. The sequence goes on along the minus strand of CAVWRK010000003.1, from coordinate 302,515 downwards.
TGCCGGTGACCATCGGATAGACGTCCGGGCCGATCGGGTGCTCCAGGCGGTTGAGCATGAAATCGCCGACGAAGCCGCCGAGGCCGACCCAGAACGGCCAGCTGTCGGGCAAGGGGCGGGTCGCGAGCCAGGTCGCGCTCGCGAGCAGGGCGAGCGGCAGCGCGGACGACCGGCAGCCACGGCCAGTCGAGCGGCTTGGCGAAGATCAGACGCAGCGCCCAGAGCGGCGGGATCAGCACCACCAGCCAGGCGGCGAGCCCGAGGGTCTGCTGCAGCACGTCGGCGATGCTGGCGCCGAAGGAGCCCAGCGGATTGGTGCTCGGTCCGGCGGTCGCGTGGTTGAGCGAGGGATCGTTCGGATCGTAGCCCCAGAGCGCCACGGCCACGATCAGGGCCGCCGCCAGCAGGCCGAGGCCGAGCGCCTCGGCCGCGCGCCGGGCCAGGAACTCGGAGACGCCGGCCCGCTCGGCGGAGCGAAGGGAAGGGGCGGCCATGATGCGCTGTATCCTCCTCTTCAGGCCTCTGGTCAGGTCAAGGTGGCGACCAGATCGGCGAGCGCCGCGTCGGTGGTCGCCAGATCATGCACCAGAGCGACCCGGATCGCGCTGGCGCCCGGGTTGTGACCGCTCCGGTCCGGACGTCCGATATAGCCGCCCGGCAGGACCTTGATCGCGGCCTCGGCCCACAGCCGGCGCGCGGCCGCCTCGCCGTCGCCGACCTCGAGCCACAGGAAGAAGCCGCCATCCGGCCGGTAGTAGCCGAACCGGCGGCCGAGCCGGTCATCGGTCAGGTCGAACTTCTCCCGATAGAGGCGGCGGTTGGCGACCACATGCTCCTCGTCTTGCCACAGCGCGGTCGCGGCCGCCAGCACCGGCAACGGCTGGACCGCGGCCGCGTAGCTGCGCAGGCGGGCAAATCCGGCCAGAACCGCGGGATCTCCGGCCACGAACCCCGAGCGCAGGCCGGCCGCGCTCGAGCGTTTCGAGAGGGAATGGCAGACGATCACCATTATCCAGCCGGCCGTCGAGCGCGATCGCCGCCTCGAGGGCGCCGGCCGGCGGGCTCTCCGTGTAGATCTCGGCGTAGCATTCGTCAACGATCAGCAGGAATCCGTAGGTCCGCGCCAGCTCGATCAGCCGCTTCAGGTAGCCGAGATCGGCGGCCACGCCCTGCGGGTTGGCCGGCGAGCAGATGTAGAAGGCGGCGGTCCGCTCGAGCAGCTTCGGCGCTCAGTCGATCGAGCATCGGGCAGATAGCTGGTCTCGGCCGTGACCGAAAGCAACACCGGCTCGGCGCCGGCCATCACCGCGCCGCCCAGATAGACGTTGTAGAACGGGTTCGGCAGCAGCACCGCCGGCTGCCGGCCCGCCTTGCGCTCGGGCATGACCGCCTGGGCGATCAGGAACAGCGCCTCCTTGGTGCCGGCGACCGGCAGGACGTGGCGGTCCGGATCGAGCGTGCCGGCCGGCAGCCGGTAGCGCCAGGTCAGCCAGGCGGTGGCCGCCTCGCGGAACGCCGGCGTGCCGTCGACCGGCGGATAGCGGCCCCAGAGATGCTCGTTGGCGCGCAGCGCCTCGACCATCAGCGGCGGGATCGGGTGCATCGGCTGGCCGAGCGCGAGATCGACCGGGGGCCGGCCCCGGGGCGGCTCGATCGGCGCCAGCAGTCCGGCCAGGCGCCGGAACGGGTAGTCGCTGAGGGTCTCGAGCCGCGGGTTGAGCATGTTCCGGCCGCTGGTTGGGAGCGTCGGGCGGAGGCTGCCGCGCCCGCCGTATCAGAGCACATTAACATTTCCGGACAAGGTGCTTCAACCAGGCAAAAAAGCTGCGACGAGAGACCCGGCTGCGACCGGATGCCGCACGAAGCCTGGCGGCCGTTGCCCGCACACTCCCGGCCATGGCGCGCGAGGCAGCCTTCGACCTGGCGATCATCGGCGGCGGCATGACCGGCCTGGCCCTCGCCTGCGCCACCGCCGGCGCGGCGCAGCGGGTCCTGCTGGTCGAGCGCCAGGCGCTCGCCGCCACGATCGCGCCGCCGTTCGACGGCCGGGTGACCGCGATCGCGCCGGGCTCGAGGTGCCTGCTCGGCGCGATCGGCGTCTGGCCGGAGCTCGCGGGCGAGGCCGAGCCGATCCTGGACATCCGGGTCGGCGAGCGCCACTCGCCCTTGACCGTGCACTACGACCATCGGGCGGTCGGCGACCAGCCGCTCGGCCACATCGTCGAGAACCGGGCGATCCGGGGCGCGCTGCTGCGCCGGCTCGAGCAGCTGCGGGCGAGCACGCTGACCCTCGCGGCGCCGGACCAGATCCTCGGCATCGAGCGCGGCCCGGCCGGAGCCGAGCTGCACCTCGCCAGCGGACAGGTCGTGCGCGCCGCCCTGGTCGCCGCGGCCGAGGGCCGGTCGTCGCCGACCCGCGCCGCCGGCCGGCATCGAGGTGCTGCGCTGGGACTACGGCCAGACCGGCATCGTCGCGACGCTCGCGCACGAGCGGCCGCACCAGGGCCTCGCGGTCGAGCGCTTCTTCCCGGACGGCCCGCTCGCTCTGCTGCCGATGACCGGCCGGCGGTCATCGATCGTCTGGGCGGCCGAGGACCGGCTCGCCCGCGAGCTGACCGCCCTCGACGACGCCGACTTCCTGGCCGAGCTCGGCGAGCGCGCCGGCGACCGGCTGGGCGCGCTCGCGCTGGCCGGGCCGCGCTGGCACTACCCGCTCGCGATGGTCCAGGCGCAGCGCTACACCGACCGTCGCCTGGCCCTGGTCGGCGATGCCGCGCACGCGATCCATCCGATCGCCGGCCAGGGCTGGAACCTCGCGCTGCGCGATGTCGCGGCGCTGGCCGAGCTGGTGATCGACGCCAAGCGGCTCGGCCTCGACCCGGGCAGCGCCTCGGTGCTCGCCCGCTACGAGCGCTGGCGGCGGTTCGATTCGCTCGCCCTGATCGCGATCACCGACGGCCTCAACCGCCTGTTCGGCAACGATCTGTTGCCGGTGCGCATTGCCCGCGAGCTCGGCCTCGGCCTGGTCGAGCGCACCCCGCCGCTGAAGCAGTTCTTCATGCGCCACGCGATGGGCCTGCTCGGCGACCTGCCGCGGCTGATGCGCGGCGAGGCGCTTTGAGCCTGCGGACCGGCAGGTCCATCGGCGCCCCCGCGAGCTCGGTCCGGAGCGCGTTCAGGGAGTCGAGGCTCGCGAGGGTCTCGGCCGGCCGTTCGCTCGCGATCCCGACCAGCAGCGCCTCGATCAGCCCGAGCGTCGCGGTGTGCATGCTGAACAGGTCGGCGCGCCCGCGCGCGACCGGCAGGACCAGGCCGACGCGGTCGCCGAGGCGCGCGCCGAGGGTGTCGGAAACCAGCATCGTCCGGGCGCCGCAGCGGTCGGCCTGATCGAGCAGCACCGCCAACTCGCGGTAGACACGGCTGTAGGCGAAGATGATCAGGAGGTCGTCCGCGCGCAGCTTCTGCAGGCCGTCGGCGAGCAGCAGGCCGGTCTCCGTCAGGCTCTGCGCCTCGAGGCCGAAGCGCCCGAGCTGAATGCTGAAATAGTCGGCCATCGCGCTCGATGGCCCGATCCCGAAGAGCCACCGGCGCGGGGCGTCGACGAGCGCCTGCACGGCCGCCCGGAACAGCTCCGGCGTGATGTCCCGACGCAGGCCCTCGAGGGCGCTCCCGGTGGATCTCGAGCGTCACCTCGAAGGCGCGCCCGAGGTCGTCGCCGGTCTCGCCGAGCGTGCGGGCCAGCCGATCGGCCGGCGACAGGCCCTGGCGCAGCTCGCCGGCGAGCGCGCGCCGCAGCTCGGCCATGCCGGCAAATCCGAGCGCCTTGGCGGTCCGGATCACGGTCGCATCGCTGGTCCCGGTCTGCTCCGCGAGGGCGGCCGCCGATGCCACCAACACCTCGTCGGGGTGCTGCTGGAAGAAGCGCGCGACGCTCCGTTCGGCGCGGCTGATCCGCTCCCAGCAGGCGTTCACCCGCTCATCGAAGGCCGGCGAGGTCACGACGCAAGATCCCGGTTGACTTGATTCCGTCGTGTACACTACACGATAGTCGAGCATGTAGCAAACACTACGAGGTGATCGCGATGGATCTGGGAACCTGGGGGGTTGCCGCCCCGGCGGTCGGCGCGGCCTTCGCGGCCTCGCTGGTCGAGGTCGTCGAGGCGTTCACGATCGTGCTGGCCGTCGCCACCCTGCGCGGCTGGCGACTGGCGGCGACCGGGACCGGCGCGGCGCTGGTCGCGCTCGGGCTGCTGGTGGTGGCGCTCGGCCCGCTGCTCGACCGGGTGCCGCTGCACCTCCTCCAGCTGGTGATCGGCATCCTGCTGCTGCTGTTCGGCATGGGCTGGCTGCGCAAGGCGGTGTTGCGCAGCGCGGGCGTCATCCCGTTGCACGACGAGGATGCCATCTTCGCCGCCGAGACCCGCGAGCTCGCCCTGGCCGCGCGCCGGCCCGCGGCGCTCGACTGGATCGCGGGCATGGCGGTCTTCAAGGCCGTGCTGCTCGAGGGCCTGGAGGTGGTCTTCATCGTGATCGCGGTCGGCGCCGGGCGCGGCCTGCTGTGGCCGGCCTGCCTTGGCGCGCTCGCCGCCTGCATCGTCGTGCTCGCGGTCGGCGCGGTCGTCCACCGGCCGCTCGCCCGGGTGCCCGAGAACACGCTCAAGTTCGGGGTCGGCGTCATGCTCTCGGCGTTCGGCGTGTTCTGGACCGGCGAAGGTCTCGGCGTGCGCTGGCCCGAGCAGGACCTGGCGTTGCTGCTGTTCGCGGCGCTGTTTCTCGCGACCGGTCTTTTGACCGCGAGCCGGCTGCGGCGCGTAGCCCTGGCGCGTGCGCGCTGATGGCGCTGCTGCGCGAGATCGCGGGCGAGCTGTTCGGCATGTTCGTTGCCGACGCCCGCCTGACGCTCGCGATCCTGGCCCTGGTGGCGGTCGTCGCGGGTCTGATCCTGGCCCTCGGCGTCAACCCGCTGGTCGCCGGCGGCGCGCTGCTGGTCGGCTGCCACCTGATCCTGGTCGAGGCCGCGCTCCGGGAGGCCCGCCGCCGGCGTCCGGATCGGTAAAGGATCTCAGCGCACCCAGGCGATCCGCAAAAGGTTGGTCGAGCCCGGGGTGCCGAACGGCACGCCGGCGGTGATCACCAGGCTCGAGCCGGCGCTCGCGATGCCGCTCTCGAGCGCGTGGCGGCAGGCCCGCTCGACCATCTGGTCGATGTTCTGGGCGTCCTCGCAGACGATGCCGTGCAGGCCCCAGAGCAACGCCAGGCGACGCGCCGTGGAGAACTGGGTGATCAGGCCGAGGATCGGCTGATCGGGGCGCTCGCGCGCCGCCCGCAGCGCGGTCGAGCCGGTCGTCGTGTAGGTGACGATCGCCGCCGCGCGCATGGTGCTGGCGACCGCGCGGGCGGCGAGCGTAATGGCATCGGCCGGGGTGTGCTCGGCCTCGGCATGGAAGGCGTCGAGATAGCTGCGGTAGAGCGGGTCGCGCTCGACCTTGGTGATGATCCGGTCCATGATCGCGACCGCCTCGGCCGGGTAGGCGCCGGCGGCGGTCTCGGCCGAGAGCATCAGCGCATCGGCGCCGTCGTAGACCGCGGTCGCGACGTCGGAGGCCTCGGCCCGGGTCGGGGCCGGCGCGCTGATCATCGATTCCAGCATCTGGGTCGCGACCACCACCGGCTTGCCGGCGGCCCGCGCGGCGCGGATGATCCGCTTCTGCAGGCCAGGCACGTCCTCGGGCGGCAACTCGACGCCCAAGTCGCCGCGCGCGATCATGATGCCCTCGGAAAGGTCGATGATCTGATCGAGATGATCGATCGCCGCGGGCTTCTCGATCTTGGCCATGATCGCCGCCCGGCCGGCGACCAGGCGCCGCGCCTCGGCCACGTCCTCGGGCCGCTGGACGAACGACAGCGCCACCCAGTCGGCACCGAGATCGAGGCCGAACTGCAGGTCGCGCCGGTCCTTCTCGGTCAGCGGCGACAACGGCAGAATCACGTTCGGCACGTTGACGCCCTTGCTGTTGGACAGGCGGCCGCCGCTGAGCACCTCGGTCAGCGCGTAGTCCCGCCCGACCTCATCGACCCGCAGCCGGATCTTGCCATCGTCGAGCAAAAGCTCGGTGCCGGCCGCGATCGCCTGGAAGATCTCCGGATGCGGCAGGGAAACGCGCTGCTGGTCGCCCGGCTCGGGGGCGAGGTCGAGCCGGAAGCGGGCGCCGCGCGCGAGCTCGATCGCGCCCTCACCAAACGACCCGACCCTGAGCTTGGGGCCCTGCAGGTCGATGACCGCGGCGATCGGCCGCCGGGTCTCGGCCTCGACCGCGCGCACCGCCCGGTAGCGCTCGGCCTGGTCGGCATGGCTGCCATGGGAGAAATTGAGCCGGAAGGCATCCGCGCCGGCCTCGAACAGGGCGCGGACCTGCGTCGGCGACGAGGTCGCCGGCCCGAGGGTGGCGAGGATCTTCGCGTTGCGTCTGCGACGCATGGCCAGCCGTCTCCTGACGTCGGCGGCGCGGCATCGCGCCAAGAGCCACGCCTCGATAGACCCTGGCGCGCCCGCTGTCACCACGGGTTCGCACGGCGCGTGGCTTGACGCGGCCGCGGCCGGCCCGCTATTGATGTTGCCCGACCCACAGGAGATCGAGGCTGCCGTGCTCCCCACCCTGGTTGGCGGAGGGATCGCGCTGATCGTCGCGATTCTCTTTCTCGGGATCATTCTGATCAAGATCCCCTCGGTCGCGCTCTGGATCGTGGTGCTGGTCGGCATCGCGCTGATGGCGGCCAGCGTGATCGAGGCTGTCCGCGCCGGCGAGGATCAGTTCGGCGGCGGCTAGCAGGCTGCGCGAAAGGCACGATGGCTTGCTCGGAGCGGTGATCGGATCACCGCTCATCGGGTGCGGTAGAGATCGGCGGCCGGCCCCGGATCGAGGCGGACGTGGGGATCTTCGACCACGATTCGCCCAGGATCGCCGGGTTTCCCTGGTCCGCCGTCGTGGCCGGGGGCGAGGGTCCTGGCCCAGCCATTGACGCGGACGCGCTCTTGCCCGACAAGACCCGGGGACTTGCCCGCGAGGGCGCCGTATGGCCCGCGCTTGGGGTCGACTTGGAGGGACGGACGTGGCGACGCTTCGCGGGAACAGTGGCAACAACACGTTGCGTGGTGGCGCGAGCGACGACCACATCTTCGGGCTGGCCGGGGCCGACGCCCTTTATGGCGGCGCCGGCCGCGACGAGATCCGGGGCGGTGCCGGCAACGACAAGCTGTTCGGTGGCAGCGGCAACGACAAGCTCTACGGCGATGCCGGCAATGACCTGATCCATGGCGGCACTCGGCAACGACTGGTTGTACGGCGGGACCGGCGCCGACAAGCTCTTGGGCGACGCCGGCGCCGACCACCTGGCGGGTGGCGCCGGGCAACGACTGGCTGTTCGGCGGGCCGGGATCGACGTCCTGACCGGCGGCGCCGGCGCCGATCGCTTCGTCTACAGCACGGCCGGCCAGGGGTGGATCGGATCACCGACTTCCATCCCGAGCAGGGCGACACGCTCCAACTCACCGGGGCGCTGGCCGGCGCCTCGGTGCGGATGGTCGACGACGGCACCAGCACCACCGTCAAGGTGCGCACCACCGCCGCCGACGGCTTCACCGACCTCGCGGTCCTCGCGGGCCACCGCGAGCCGATCGACGTCTGGTACGGCGACCACCAGCAGTTCGGCGACCCCGGCGAGGCCCAGCGCTGGGTCAACATCCTCGGCACAGTCGCGCCGACCGGCCTCGATTCGCTCAGCTACACGCTTGAACGGCGGCGCCGAGCAGGCGCTGCAGGTCGGCGCGGACGACCGCCGGTCTGGTCGGGACGGGCGATTTCAACATCGAGCTCGACTACCACCAGCTCGACCCGAGCGCGGCCGACGACGTGGTCAGGATCCGGGCCGACTATGGCAACGGCGAGGTCTTCACCCGGGACGTCACCATCGACTACCAGGGCGGCCAGCACTGGCCGACCACCTACAGCATCGACTGGTCGCACGTGACCAACCTCCAGGACGTGGTGCAGGTGGTCGACGGGCTCTGGTCGTTCGACGCGAGCGGCGTCCGGCCCGGCCGTGCAGGGCTACGACCGGGTGCTGGCGATCGGCGATTCGTCCTGGGACAGCTACGAGGTCAAGCTCTCGATCGCGATGCACGATCTGCACACGGTCGATCCGCGCGGCCGCGACGGCGGCGGCATCCTGCTCGGCCTGCAGTGGAACGGCCATACCAGCAGTCCGGTCGGCGGTGATGTGTCGCCGCACCTCGGGTGGATTCCGAGCGGCGCCTTCCACTTCAACGGCACCAACGCCATCCTGCATCCGACCGAGTGGTATCCGCAGTTCAACGGCAATCAGAACCCGCTCGTCAACCAGCCGCTCCCCCTGCAGGAAGGCCACACCTACAACTTCGTGATCGACAGCCAGCGGCTCGCCGCCGATACCGATCCGTCCGACGGCATCGATCGCATCTACAGCCTCAAGGTCTGGGAGCAGGGCACGCAGGAGCCGGCGAACTTTCTGATCCACCAGACCATGGTCGATCAGGTGGCGCATGGTGGCATCTACCTGAATGCCCACTATTTCGACGTCACCTTCGGCAACCTCACGGTCGAGCCCCTGCCGCCGAGCGATGAGGTGCTGCCGAGCCAGAGCATCCTGACGGCGCTGCTGGATACGGGTCTCGGGCCCGCGTCCTCGGCACCGGCGACCGGCGCCTCGGGCCAGGCGAGCGCCGCGCCCGAGCCAGTCGCGCCGAGCCACAGTCTGGCCGATCTGGTGACCAGCGGCGACGAGGCCGCAGCGGCCGTCTGAGGCGTCTGCCGGCGCCGACCCGCGACGCAGCTGCGCTCGACGAGCAGCGCACCAGCATCGGGATCAGGCCCGCGATCCGCCAGCGCACGCGGGGGCGGAGCGTTGACGATCGCGGTCAGGCCGGCTCGGCACGCGATTGCGGTCGTCTGCCGAAAATTGTCTGCCCGACGGCAGACCCGTGCCCGGACGGGGTGCAACCCCATGACTTATGTGCTAGGGTCGCTGGGTCAGGGAGGTGGTGTTCATGAGCCACGTCTTCCATCGCCAGCCGAAACACGGCTATCCGGTCGCGGTCGCCGGCGACGGTATCGCGATCGTCGACCAGACCGGCCGGCGCTATCTCGACGCCAGCGGCGGGGCCGCGGTGTCCTGCCTCGGCCACAGCCATCCGCGGGTGATCGCGGCGATCAAGGCGCAGCTCGATCGTCTGGCCTACGCCCACACCAGCTTCTTCACCAGCGAGCCGGCCGAGGAGCTGGCCGATCAGCTGATCGCTGGCGCGCCCGAGGGCATCGATCAGGTCTATTTGGTCAGCGGCGGCTCGGAGGCGATGGAGGCGGCGCTCAAGCTCGCCCGCCAGTATTTCGTCGAGATCGGCCAGCCGCAGCGCCGGCATTTCATCGCCCGCCGCCAGAGCTACCACGGCAACACGCTCGGCGCGCTCGCGGTCGGCGGCAACGCCTGGCGCCGGCGGCAGTTCGAGCCGCTCCTGATCGAGGTCACCCATGTCAGCCCCTGCTATCCCTACCGGGGCAAGGCGGACGGCGAGGGCGACGCGGCCTACGGCGCGCGGCTCGCGGCCGAGCTCGAGGCCACCGTCGAGCGCCTCGGGCCTGCGAGCGTGATCGGCTTCGTCGCCGAGCCGGTGGTCGGTGCGACCCTCGGCGCGGTGCCGGCCGTGCCGGGCTACTTCGAGGCGGTGCGCGCGGTCTGCGATCGCTACGGCATGCTCCTGATCCTGGACGAGGTGATGTGCGGCATGGGCCGCACCGGCACGCTGTTCGCCTGCGAGCAGGACCGCGTCCGCCCCGATCTCGTGACCATCGCCAAAGGCCTCGGCGCCGGCTATCAGCCGATCGGCGCGACCCTGGTGGCGCGGCCGATCTTCGAGGCGATCCGGGACGGCTCGGGCTTCTTCCAGCACGGCCACACCTACATGGGCCATCCGCTCGCCTGCGCGGGAGCGCTCGCGGTCCAGCGGACGATCGCCGAGGAGCAGCTGCTCGGCCGGGTCCGGCTCCAGGGCGCCCGGCTCCGCGAGCTGCTGACCGAGCGCCTGGGGGCGCATCCGAACGTCGGCGAGATCCGCGGCCGCGGCCTGTTCCAGGGTCTCGAGTTGGTCGCCGATCGCGCCAGCCGGCGGCCGTTCGCGCCGGAGCTGAAGCTGCATGCGCGGATCAAGGCGGAGGCCATGGCGCGCGGCCTGCTCTGCTATCCGATGGGCGGCACGATCGACGGCCGCCTGGGCGACCATCTGCTGCTGGCGCCGCCGTTCATCGTCACCGACGCCGAGCTCGAGGCGATCGTGCTCCGTCTCGAGCAGGCGATCGGTGCCGCGATCGCAAGCGCGACGCGGGCCGCCGCATGACGCCGCTGATCGTCACGGTGGCGCCGAGCGGGTCGCTGCGGACCAAGGCGGATCATCCTCGGCTGCCGATCACGCCGGCCGAGATCGCGCGCGAGGCGGAACTCTGCTGCGCCGCCGGTGCGACCGTTCTTCACCTGCACGTGCGCAACAGCGAGGGCCGGCACTCGCTCGACCCGGTCGCACTATCGGGCCGCGATCGCCGCGGTCCGCTCGGCGCTCGGCGAGCGCATGGTGATCCAGGTCACGACCGAGGCGGCCGGCCGCTACAGCCCGACCGACCAGATGACGGTGGTCCGCCAGCTGCATCCCGAGGCCGTGGCGCTGGTGCTCACCGAGCTGATCCCGGACGACGCGGCGGCCGGCGAGGCGGCGGCGTTCCTGAGCTGGCTGAGGCGGGAGCAGATCGCGCCGCAATACATCCTGTCCACGCCCAACGACGTCGCCAGGTTTCACGGTCTGCGCCGCCGCGGCGTGATCCCGCAGCGCCGGCCGTTCGCCCTGTTCGTGCTCGGCCATTACAGCCGCGCCGACCGAGGTCAGGCCGCGCGACGTGCTGCCCTATCTGAAGGCCCATGACGCCGACTGCCCCTGGGGGATCTGTGCGGTCGGGGCCAGCGAGAGCGCCTGCGTGCTGACCGCGGCGGGGCTCGGCGGCCACGCCCAGGTCGGCTTCGAGAACAATCTCTGGCTGATCGACGGCCGGCTCGCGGCGAGCAACGCCGCGCTGGTCGAGCCGATCTCGGCCGGAGCGCGGCTGCTCGGTCGAGGCCTCGCCGACCCCGCGACCACCCGCGCCTTCCTCGCCGACACCGCCCTCTAAGCCGGACCGCCGCTGCCGCTCTCCTCCGACCCAGGTCTCAACCTCAGCCATGCCGAGACCCCAAGCCATGCCGCATCCCGTAGCCATCTCCGACCCAAACCCTCCGGCGACCCGGCGAGTGAGCCGAACGATCGCCTGTCTGACGACCGCGGCCCTCCTGATCGCGATCCTCGGGCCCGCGGCCGCCTGGGCCCAGGCGCCCAGCGCCAACCTGTCCAAGGACCAGGCGGCTCGATTTGCCGAGCAGGCGGAGGCCTGGCGGCGGCAGCTGACCGATCAGGTCATGCCCTACTGGTACGACCACGCGATCGACCGGGACTTGGGCGGCTACGCGCTCGAGGCCGAGATTTCGCCGGAGAAGCTGGTGGTCACGCAGGCGCGCCTGATCTGGGGGTTCGCGCACGCCTACCGGCTCGGGATACGCGATCCCGAGCGCGACTATCTCGGCGCTGCCGGGTATGGCTACCGGTTCCTGCAGGAACATTTCCGCGACCGGACCGACGGCGGCTACTTCTGGACCACCAATCGGGTGGGCCAGGTGCTCAACGATCGCAAATTCCTGTACGGCCAAGCCGTTGTGATCCAGGCGCTGGTCGAATACTACCGCGCGTCCGGCGATCCCGAGGCGCTGAGCCAGGCCCAGGAGCTCTATCGCACGGTTCAGGCACACTGCCGCGATCCCGAGCATGGCGGCTGGGGCGAGCACTTCGAGCACGATTGGCAGCCGGTGCTCCCGGAGGAGACCGAGACCGAGCCCGGAGTAGGGATCTCTAGGTCGAGTGCTGCGCTGTTGGCGGCCAAGCGGGCCGTCGAAGGCGACACGCGGCCAGAGCCGGGATCACCGGGTCGACCGCCGGGGGAGCGGCGGCCGAGCTGTTGGCGACCAGGCGGGCGGTCGCGCGCGAGACGCGGGCGGCTGGCGACCGGGCCACCGGGTCGAGCGCCGGGGGTTGGCGGCCAATCCGCTCACCGAGAGCCAGACTCGGGTCGACATCGGGATGATTGGGATGAAGAGCGGCGAGACCCTGTTGCAATGGATGGAGGCCCTGACCGAGCTCGACGCGGTGACGCGCGCGGTCGTCGGCGAAGGCGCGGTGCGCGACCTCGGCCTCGACGATGCCCTGGCCGAAGCCCTCGACCTGAACGCGACCAAGTTCTTCCCGGCCAAGCCTGGCCAAGCCTATCCCTACCGCGATCCCGACTGGGAGCGGCCGATCGGGGCCCGCTTCAAGGAGATCACCTACGGCCGCAACGTCGAGTTCGCCTGGCAGATGCTGGCCGCCGAGCGTGCGCTCGGCCGGCCGCCGTCCTGGGACCGCTTCGATGCGCTGCTGCAGCACGCGCTCGCCTACGGCTTCGACCGCGAGCGCGGCGGCCTTTCCCAAATGGGCTTCGAGAACCGTCCGGCCACGGTCACCGACAAGGTGTGGTGGGTGCAGGCCGAGCTGCTCGCGGCCTTGACCGAGAGCCTGAGCCAGCGGCCCAACCCGAACTATGCCGCCGCGCTCGAGCAGCTGCTCGGCTTCCTGACCGCGCACCAGATCGATGACCGCGATGGCCTCTGGTTCGATACCGTCGCCGCCGACGGCTCGCTCAGGCGCCCGGCGAAGGCGCACAACTGGAAGGCCAACTACCACGATCTGCGCGCGATGATGATGTTCGTCGAGGCGTTCGGCGGCGGCTTCGGCACCGGGCAGGCCAAGCCGCGCTGACCGCGCCTCGAGGTCAGCGCAGCGCGGTCGCCGGCACCGGGTGCCGCTCGGCCACTTCGGCGCCGATCCGACGCGCGATGATCGCGTTGCCGTTCGGCGACAGATGGCACCAGTCGATGTAGACATGAGCATCGCCGTCGACCGCCGTGCGCAGATCGACGAAGTTGGCGGTCAGCTCGGGAAATTCCCGTTCCCGCAGCTCCGCGATGATTGGATAGACGACCTCATATTGACGACCGAGGGCGGCGTCCAGATCGAGATGCTCGAGCCTGGTGGTCTTGCTGTCGTATGCCTCGGGCTGCAGGACCGCGACGAACTCGCCGCCGTAGCCCTCGACCAGCATCTTGACGAGCATCCAGTCGGACAGCAGGACCCGCGCCACCTGTTCGGCTTTGTCCGGCTTCTGGTCGCAGTCGTAGGCCTGGGCGGCGGCGTCCTGCCGGCTGTCCAGGGTCCGGCGTGCTCGCTCGATCAAGTCCCGCACCGGTTCGACCAGGTCGAGATAGGACGACTCGCGTTGTTGTTGCAGCGCCTCGCGGATCTGCGATTCCCGCAGATGCGAAAAAGCATCGTTTTCCGCGAGGCATTTGCTCGCGACCTCGTTGACACCATCGTAGAACACGACAACATCAGGGTGGAAACCCTGGAAGTATCGTTCCAGAAAACGGTTCAGGCTCTGATGGGCGACATAACCGGTCTCGCCAAAATTGATGGCGGCATAGCCCGGGTTGGCTTTGCTGAATAGCGATGCGATCGTATTGTCGTCATTGACGCCGACGCCCCACATGGTCGAGCCACCGAAGAAGGCGATGGTCCGGTCGTCGCTGCCGGCCGTCGAGCGGAGGGTCCGCCGCAGACCGTCGTCGTCGATGTTGATCGTCTGGCCATGGTAGGCCGGCCGCCGCCAGCCGTAGAAGGCTTTGTAGTAAGCTTCGGTCAGATGGTCGTATTCGATGAAATGCTGCCGCGCCCAGGCGATGTTGCGATAGTTGGGGAACAGATACGCCTGCGCATATTCTGCCGGCTTGTGGTAGTTGTAAAGCTTGACCACGGTGATCGAAAGTAGGTTGAGCAACGACAACAGAAAGCCGATGACGACGAGATTGATCCCGATCAGCTTCAATGCCTGTTTCATGGGACAGGGGGCCTTTCGTGCTCGGGCCGGGGCGCGCGATGGCGGCGGACCGGCCGCGCCACGCTCGGTCCTCAATAAGGGATCGCCGATAACGGGGCCTTAATATGGGGCCGCCCCGCCGGTCGACTTCACGGCCCCGCTGGGGCATGGTCCCGCTGGTCCGGCGGCGTGGGCTCGCGCCGCCGGCAGCGAGCTGGAGGCTCACCATGACTGACGTTTCGGGTGGTCCGATCCGTAACCGGGGCACGCATACCCGCTACCTGCTGCTCGCGCTGCTGCCCCCGATCGTCCTGACCCAGGCGGTCTGGACCGAGGGCGGCCTGATGCGCGAGGGGCTGGAATGGGTCGGCTACGTCCTGGTCGTGGTCTGCGTGCTCGGCCGCGCCTGGTGCTCGGCCTACATCGCCGGCCGCAAGAACCGCGAGCTGGTCGACCATGGCCCCTATTCGGTGGTCAGGAATCCGCTCTATACCTTCAGCCTGATCGGTTTGACCGGGATCGGCCTGCAGACCGGCTCGCTGACCTTGGCGGCCCTGCTGCTGCTCGGCTGCTGCCTCTACTACGGGGTCGTCGTCCGGCGGGAGGAGAGCCACCTGCTGCGGGCGTTCCCGATCGCCTATGGCCGGTATCGGGCCAGCACGCCGCGCTGGCTGCCGGATGTCCGCCTCTGGCGGGACGTCGGGCAGGTCACCATCCGGCCCGCGCTGGTCGCGCGCGCCCTGCTCGACGGCGCCTGCTTCTTTGCCGCCTATCCGCTGTTCGAGGCGCTCGGCGACGCCCATGCCGCGGGGATTTTCCCGGGCTTCCTGTCGCTGCCCTGAGCGCCGGCGACGGTTGCGCTCAGGCGTGCTCGTCGGCCGCCGGCGGCATGATCCGCAGCAGCATGATCTGATTGCGCTGGCGGCGCAGGACCTCGAAGCGGAAATCGTGGAAGGCGAAGCTCTGGCCGACCTCGGGGATCATGCGCGCCTCGTAGATCACGAGGCCGGCGACGGTCGCGGCCTCATCGTGGGGCAGCTTCCAGCCGAACTGACGGTTGAGGTCGCGGACCGTGACCCAGCCGCTGACCAGCACCGAGCCGTCCGGCTGGGACTCGATGCCGACCGTCTCGACATCCTTCTCGTCGGTGATCTCGCCGACGATCTCCTCCAGGATGTCCTCGAGCGTCACCAGGCCCATGAGCGCACCATATTCGTCGACCACGAATGCGAGATGCGAGCGCCGCTGTCGAAAAGCGAGCAGCTGATGGAGCAGAGCCGTGGTGTCGGGGATGAACCAGGGTGGGGTCGCGAGCGCGGCCACGTCGAGCCCGGTGAGGTTGGCCGGATCGCCGCGCGCGCGGCCGAGCAGGTCTTTGGCGTGGAGCACGCCGATGATGCTGTCCGGGTCGCCGCGCCAGACCGGCAGGCGGGTGTAGGGGCTCTGCACGACCTGATCGAAGATCTGCTCCGGCGGCGCGTCGGCATCGATGCTCACCATGTCCTTGCGGTGGGTCATGACCTCGCTGACCTCGATGCCTGCGAGGTCGAGGATGCCGCCCAGCATGTCGCGCTCCTGCTTGCCGACCATGCCGTGCCGGCGCGAGATGTCGATCAGGTCGCGCAGCTCCTCGCTCGAGAAGACCTCGTGATGGCTGACCTCGGCGACCTTGAGCCGGGTCAGGATGGCGCGCGAGGCCCGATTGAGCGCCCAGGTCAGCGGGTAGCAGACCAGGTAGAAGGCGTGCAGCGGATAGGCGATCCAGAGCGCCACCGGCTCGGGCTTGCGAATCGCGAAGGTCTTGGGCACCTGCTCGCCGAGCACGATGTGCAGCGAGGAGAAGATCACGAAGCCGAGCAGGAAGGAGATCGTGTGCAGCGCCGGCGCGCCGAGGCCGAGCGCCGCGAACGTCGGCTCGAGCAGGGCGCTGACCGCCGGCTCGCCGACCCAGCCGAGGCCGAGCGAGGCCATCGTGATGCCGAGCTGGCAGGCCGAGAGATAGGCCTCGATCGATTCGAGGATGCGCAGCGTCATGCGCGCGACCTTGCTGCCCTGCTCGACCAACGCCTCGATCCGGATGCCGCGGACCTTGACGATCGCGAACTCGGCGGAGACGAAAAAGGCGTTGGCGGCCAGCAGCAGCACCACCTCCAGGACGGTCAAAAGCATGGCGGTCTGGTCACGCGGCAGGCGGGCGGCGACGTCCGCTCCGACCGGTCGGGGGCGGCGTTTCGATCAGGGTTCGGGCGCACTGAGCAGAGCCGTGAGCTCTGCGGGCTCGACCTCGGCGCCGGCGAATGCCTGGCCAATGCCGCGCAGCAGAACGAAGCGGGGGCGACCGCCCTGGACCTTCTTGTCGTGCGCCATCGCGGCGACCATGGCGGCGGCCGAGCGCACCGGCGCCGGCAGTGCTCCGCGCGTGGTCGGCAGGCCGACCGCCGCGAAATGGTCGCGGATGCGGCGCGCGTCGGCCGCCGGGCAGAGCCCGAGCCGGACCGAGAGCGTCGCCGCCAGCACGATGCCGAGCGCCACTGCCTCGCCGTGCAGCAGCGCGTCGCCATAGCCCGTGAGCGCTTCCAGCGCGTGGCCGAAGGTGTGGCCGAGATTGAGCAGCGCGCGGGCGCCTTCCTCGCGCTCGTCGGCCGCCACCAGCGCCGCCTTGGCGCGGCAGCTCTCGACGATCGCCTGCTGCTGGAGCGCGCCGTCGCCGGCCAGCAGGGCGGCGCCTTGCTGCTCGAGCCAGGCGAAGAACCCGGGCCGGTCGATCAGGCCGTATTTGACCACCTCGGCATAACCCGCGCGCAGCTCCCGGGCCGGCAGGCTCTCCAGGACGTCGGTGTCCGCGAGCACCAGGCGCGGCTGATGGAAGCTGCCGACCAGGTTCTTGCCGTGGCGCGCGTTGACCCCGGTCTTGCCGCCGACCGCGCTGTCGACCTGGGCGAGCAGCGAGGTCGGGACCTGTACGTAGTCGAGGCCGCGCAAAAGGATCGCGGCGGCGAAGCCGGCAAGGTCGCCGACCACGCCGCCGCCGAACGCGACCAGCGCCGTCCGGCGCTCGATGCCGTGCGCCAGGACCTGGTCGAGCAGCCGGTCGAGCTCGGCCATGCTCTTGGTCGCCTCGCCGGCCGGCAGCACGATCCGGCGGGTCGCGATGCCGGCCGCCCCGAGGCTCGCTTCCAGCGCGCCCAGATGCGCCGTCCGCGCCAGATGGGCATCGGTCACGACGATCACCGCCGGCTGGCGAAGCACCGCCAGCAGCTCGGCGCCGGCGCGCGCCAGCAGACCCGGCCCGACCACGATCTCGTAGCTGCGCGCGCCCAGCTCGACCCTGAGGCGGCTGGCGGCGGTCATGGCACGCTTGCGGCCCGCTCCGCCACCGGCAGCGCCGCCAGGATGCGGGCGACCACGGCGTTGACCGGTCCCTTGCCGCTGTCGACCACGAGATCGGCCTCGGCATAGACCGGGGCGCGTTGCGCCAGCAGCGTCGCCAGCGTCGCCCGCGGGTCGCCGCCCGCGAGCAGCGGCCGCTTGCCCGGGGTCGAGGTCCGCCGGAGCAGCACGTCGAGCTCCGCCCGCAGCCAGATCGAGAAGCCCTGGGCGCAGACCAGGGCCCGGGTCTCGGGATCCATGAACGCGCCCCCGCCGAGCGCCAGGACCTGCCGCTCGCCGGTCAGCAGGCGCGCGATCACCTGGCGCTCCTTGGCCCGGAAGGCCGGCTCGCCGATCTCGGCGAAGATGTTGGCGATGGTCGTGCCGGCGGCCGCCTCGATCGCCGCATCGGCATCCTTGAACGGCCAGCTCAGCGCCCGCGCCAGCCGGCGCCCGATCGCGGTCTTGCCGGCGCCCATCATGCCGACCAGGACGATGGTGCGGTCGATGGCCGGGGGCGGCGCGGATGCGGACGGGACTGCCATCGGCCTGCGAGTCAGAGGTGAAAGGCTGCCCAGACGTTTGACCGGGCGTTGAAAGTGAGTGACGCAACCCGATATAAAGCGACGATCCGGGCGCGAGGCAAGCTTCTCGCCTTGCCCGCTCCGAGCGTCGCTGGGAATCATGTCGACCATCAATCGCATTCTCGTGGCCGTGCTCCTGGTCCTGGTCCTGGGTAGTACCGTGTTCCTCGTGACCTGGGACATCCCGCCGCCGACCGCCCGTGTCGAGCGCGTCCTGCCCAACGACCAGTTTCCGCACTGACGTCCCGTGCCCCCGATCGCCCGCCGACCACGACCGAGCGCGGGATGCCGTCTGACCCTGGCTGTCCTCGGCTGGGTCGCGGGCTCGGTCGCGCTCGGCATGCTCGAGCCGAGCCCGCTCGGCGCCCAGGCCGGGCCGATCCAGCTGTTCCCCAAGGAGGCGCCCGGCCAGCCCGACGGCGCCGAGAGCTCCGCCAGGCGCACCGGCGCCGGGATCGCTGTCCGGCGGCCAGGCCGGCGGCTCGCAGCCGGGTAGCGAAGCGACCCCCGCGCCGACCAAGGGTTTCCAGGTCGAAGGGCTGGCGCCGCCGGAGGTCGACAGCATCGGCCTGACCGGCCCGGGCGACGGCGGCTTCGAGCGCACGCTCTGGGCCGGCAGCGATCCGCAGCTGGTGCTGACCCTGCTCGCCCAGTTGCCGGTGACGACCGACAATCCGCCGCTCGTGGCGCTCACCCGACGCCTGCTCGTGACCGGCGCGCCGCTCGACGGCGGCCTGGCCGGCGGCCGCATGCTCAGCGCCCGGATCGAGCGTCTCCTGGCCATGGGAGATCTCGATACCGCCAAGCGGCTGCTCGATCAATTGCCACCGTCGCGTGGCGATTCCGAGCTCGCCCGGCTCGCGGCCGAGGCGGCGCTGCTCGACGGCGACGATCCGGCCGCCTGCCAGCGCGCCAACGACCTGGCGCCGACCGGGAGCGCCCCGTTCTGGGCCGAGATCGCGGTCTATTGCCGGCTCGCCGCCGGCGACGACGACGGCGCCCGCCTCGGTCTCGACCTGTTGCGCGAAGGCGGACCGACCGACGACGCCGGGTTTCTTCAGCTCGCCGGTGCGGTTGCGGACCGGCGCGCGGACGGTGCGGTGCCAGCCTTGGCATCGCCGACGGCGGTCGACATCGCGCTGCTGCGCCTCGCCGGGCGGCCGCTGCCGGCGGCCGCGCTCGCCGATCCTTCGGCGGCGGTGCTGACCGTAGCAGCGCGGGAGCCGAAGCTGGCCGGCGACCGGCAGCTCGAGATCGCCGAGCGCGCGTTTCAGACCGGCGGGCTCACGGCCGCTGGCCTCGGGGCGATCTATCGCGCGGTCGCACCCGCCGGCGACGCGCTCGCCAGCGTGCGCACCGCCTGGGGCCCCGCGGCGCGGGCGATGGCCTATCGGGCGGCCGGCGAGCAGCAGAACCCGCAGGATCTGGCCACGCTGCTGGCGGCGACCTGGCAGGCGGCCAAGGGCGACGAGCGGCTTCTGGTCGCGTCGCTATTCGGCGGGCGCTTCGCCGCCCTGCCGATCGACCGTTCGCTGCTCGCGGTCGCGCCGAGCGCCGCGCGGGCGCTGCTCGCGGCCGACCGGCCGCTGCCGGCGGCGCGCTGGTTCGCCCTGCTCGACGCCGAGCGCAGCCGCGACAGCCGCGTCCAGATGGAGGTCGCGGCGCTGACGCCGCTGTTCGCGCTCGCCGGGATCGGCGGCAGCGAGGCGGTGCCCGAGCTCGACGAGGCGGCGGTCGCGGCCTGGCGGCAGGCGACCCCGGACGCCGATGCCAAGGCCGAGCGGCTGTTCGCCCTGCTCGAGGGCGTCGGCTCGCCGGTGCCCGGTCCGGTCTGGTGGCAGGAGCTGATGCCGCCGCTTGCAGCGCTCGACGAGCGTCCCGGTGGGCGCGCTCTGGCGCGGCCTCGAGCGCGCCACCGACGGCAAGACGCCTCGGCGAGACGGTGCTGTTCGCGCTGCACATGCTGAACGGCGCGCCGGCCGCGGCTCATCCCGAGGTGCTGACCGCCAGCCTGCAGGCGCTGCGGGCGGTCGGGCTCGATCAGGAGGCGCGCCAGATCGCGGTCGCGACCGCGCTCGCCATGGACCTCTGAGCGCCGATCGGGCGCCGCGCGCGGTGGTCGTCATGGGGCGGCGTGCAGTGAGCTCTGCGGACGCTTTTCTCGAGATGATGGCGGTCGAGCGCGGCGCCTCGCCGCATACGCTCGACGCCTATCGCCGCGACCTCGCCGACTATCAGGCTTTCCTCGGGCGCCAAGGGGTCGACGATCCTGACCGCCGACGCGCGCCGCGGTGCGCGGCTGGCTCGGCCAGCTGTCGAACGCCGGCCTGCCGAACGCGACCATGGCGCGGCGGCTGTCGGCGGTCCGCCAGCTGCATCGCTTTCTCTTCCTCGAGGGCGCGCGGCCCGACGATCCGACCCAGACGGTCGAGGGCCCGCGCCGCCGGCGGCCGCTGCCCAGGCTTCTGGACCAGGCCGAGATCGAGGCCCTGATCGAGGCCGCCGGCGCGCGCGCGGATGCCCAGGGGCTGCGCCTCTTGGCCTGCCTCGAGCTGCTGTACGCGAGCGGGCTCCGGGTCTCGGAGCTGGTGACGCTGCCGCTCTCAGCGCTCGCCCCCGACCGCCGCTTCCTGATCGTGCTCGGCAAGGGCGGCAAGGAGCGCATGGTGCCGATCGGCCGCGCCGCCCGGAGCGCGCTCGAGGCCTATCTCGCGGTCCGCGACCGGTTCCTGGCCGGGCGGCCGAAGGGCCGGCCCTATCTGTTCCCGTCGCGCGCGCGCGCCGGCCATCTGACCCGCCAGCGCCTCGCCCAGCTGCTGAAGGCGCTGGCGCCGGCCGCCGGCATCGACCCCGCCCGGATCTCGCCGCATGTGCTGCGCCATGCCTTCGCCAGCCACCTGCTCGCCGGCGGCGCCGATCTGCGCGCGCTCCAGACGCTGCTCGGCCACGCCGATATTGCGACCACCCAGATCTACACCCATGTACAGGGCGCGCGCCTCGCGGCCGCGGTCCGGGCGCATCATCCGCTCGACACCGCCGGGCGCCGCCGAGCCGGAGCCGGCGTGAGCGGCGTCCGTCTCGAGATTTCCCGCCACCACCGGCCCCGCGCATGCTGAGGAACCAGCGCCTTGAGCTTCACCGTCGTCGAACCCTGCACGCCCCGCCTGCACCGCTCCGAGCTCGCGGTGCCCGGCAGCTCGCCGCAGTTCTTCGAGAAGGCCGCGCGCTCGGCCGCCGACGTGGTGTTCCTCGACCTCGAGGACGCGGTCGCACCCGATCAGAAGGTCCGAGGCGCGCAAGAACGTGATCGAGGCGCTGAACGACGTCGACTGGGGCGCCAAGACGCTGACCGTGCGCGTCAACGGCCTCGACACCCACTACATGTACCGCGACGTGATCGAGGTGATCGAGCAGGGCGGCGAGCGGCTCGACCTGATCATGATCCCCAAGGTCGGGACCGCGGCCGACGTCTACGCGCTCGACATGCTGGTCACGCCAGTGCGAGGCGGCGGCCGGGCGGACCAAGCGGCTCGGCTTCTCGCACATCATCGAGACCGCGCTCGGCATGGCCAACGTCGACGCGATCGCCGGCGCCAGCCGGCGCAACGAGGCGCTGCACTTCGGGGTCGCCGACTACGCCGCCTCGACCCGCGCCCAGACCACCAGCATCGGCGGCCCCAACCCGGCCTACGCGGTCCTGACCGATCCGGCCCCGGATCCCGCGACGAGGGCGCGCCGCGAGCGCCACTGGGGCGACATGTGGCACTATGCGCTGGCCCGCATGGTGGTCGCGGCGCGCGCCCATGGCCTGAGGCCGATCGACGGCCCGTTCGGCGATTTTTCCGACCCCGAGGGCTACCGCGCCGCGGCGCGCGCGCGCCGCGGCGCTCGGCTGCGAGGGCAAATGGGCGATCCACCCGAGCCAGATCGCGCTCGCCAACGAGGTCATGGGGCCGCCCGCCGCCGAGGTCGAGAAGGCGCGGCGGATCCTCGCCGCGATGGCCGGCCGCGCGCGCCGAGGGCAAGGGTGCCGTCAGCCTGGACGGCCGGCTGATCGACATCGCCTCGATCCGCCAGGCCGAGGCGCTGGTCGCCAAGGCCGACCAGATCGCGGCGAGCGCCGGCTGACGAGACGCGGCCCGTGAGCAGGGAGTGACCGGAGCTGCTGGAGTTCGAAAAACCGATCAGCGAGCTGGAAGGCAAGGTCAAGGAGCTGCGCCACCTCTCGAACGGCAGCGACCTCGACCTCGCCGACGAGATCTCGCGCCTCGAGACCCGCGCCGAGAAGCTGCTCCGCCAGACCTACGCCAAGCTCAACGCCTGGCAGAAGACCCAGGTCGCGCGCCATCCCGAGCGGCCGCATTTCTCCGACTACGTCGGCCGGCCTGCTCGAGGACTACACGCGCGCTCGCGGGCGATCGGGCGTTCGGCGACGACCGCGCGATCCAGGGCGGCCTCGCGCGCTTTCGCGGCCGCTCGGTGGTCGTGATCGGGCACGAGAAGGGCACCGATACCGAGGGCCGCGTGCGCCACAATTTCGGCATGGCCAACCCGGAAGGCTACCGCAAGGCGGTCCGGCTGATGCACCTCGCCGAGCGCTTCGGCCTGCCGGTGCTGACCCTGGTCGACACGCCGGGCGCCTATCCCGGCGTCGGCGCCGAGGAGCGCGGCCAGGCCGAGGCGATCGCGCGCACGATCGAGACCTGCCTGCAGCTCGCCGTGCCGCTGATCGGGGTGATCATCGGCGAGGGCGGCTCGGGCGGCGCGGTCGCCCTCGCGGTCGCCGACCGGGTGCTGATGCTCGAGCACGCGGTCTACTCGGTGATCTCGCCCGAGGGCTGCGCCGCGATCCTCTGGCGCAGCGGCGAGGAGGCGCCGCAGGCGGCCGAGGCGATGCGCCTGACCGCCCAGGACCTGAGCCAGCTCGGCGTCGTCGACCAGATCATCCCGGAGCCGCTCGGCGGCGCCCATCGCCAGCCCAAGGAGACCGTCCAGGCGGTCGGCGACGCCCTCGAGGCGGCGCTCACGCCGCTGCTGGTGCTGTCCGGCGCCGAGCTCCGCCACCAGCGCCGCCAGAAGTTCCTCAAGATGGGCAACGGCGCCGCGATGTGACCTGGGGTCACGTGCAGACGATCGTCTCTTGCAAGGGGCGATCCGCCTCGCGAACGCCAATGTGGGAGAACAGCCATGATCGACCATATCGGGCTCAGCGTCGGCGACTATGAGGCGAGCAAGGCGTTCTACCTGGCGGCGCTCGCCCCGCTCGGCTACGCGCTGGTGATGGAGATCCCAGAGGCGGGCCCGGCGGCCGGTTTCGGCGCGGCCGGCAAACCGGACTTCTGGATCGCCCGCGGCGCGGCGACCACGCCGCACACCCACATTGCCTTTCGTGCCAGGGACCGCGCCACCGTGCGGGCCTTCCATGAGGCCGCGCGCGCGGCCGGCGGGCGCGACAACGGCGCGCCCGGGCTGCGCCCGGAGTACCATCCGAGCTACTATGGCGCCTTCGTGGTCGCTCCGGACGGCCACAACGTCGAGGCGGTCTGCCACGACCCGGAATAGGCCGGCGCACGGTTCTGCGGCCGCCAAAGGCGATGCTCGACGCCGCCGGTGCCTGCGCGGCAGAATGTTTCGCCATGCCGAGCGACCAGCAGACCCTCGACCGGACCGGCCTCGCCGAGCGCGCGCGTGTGCTGGCGCTCCTCCGCGCGAAGGACGCCGAGCTGCGGGCGATGGGCGTCTTGCGTCTGCGCATGTTCGGCTCGATGGCGCGCAGCGAGCCGGGCGCCGATAGCGATGTCGACCTGATCGCCGAGATCGATCATCGCGCGCGCTTCTCGCTCTTCGGCCATGTCGCTCTGCAAGACGATCTGTCGGCGCTCCTCGCGCGATCGGTGGATATCGCCACCGCGCCCTGGAAGATGCGGTCACGCATGAGGCAGAGGGTCGAGGCCGACGCTATCGAGGTGTTCTGATGCCGTTCGCTGGCATTGCCGTAGGGCTTGAGCATATGCGCGACGCGATCCTCGACATCGAAACATTTGTAGCCGACAAGACATACGAAAATTATCTGCAGGAGCGACTCCTGCGACGTGGGTGTGGAACGCCTGGTTGAGATTATCTCCGAGGCTTCGCGCCACATTCCAGAAGTTCTGAAACACCGCTACCCGGCTGTTTCGTGGCGCAGTATCGCGGGTATCGGCAATATTCTTCGCCACGACTATGGTCGATGATCACCAGATGGTCGCAACGCAGCACGTCACGATGTTGCGGGACGCTGTCGAGCCGATGCTCAGCGAGATCGAGACGGACGACCAAGCATGAGCGGCAAGTCTTGCGATGCGGACAAAGGGCTTCATGCCACCACTGATTGTGCTATAGGGGCTGGCAGAGTCCAAATCTAGCGTCGGGAGTCAGTTGCGCGGATGCCGGGCCGGAAGACCGAATCCAAGTCCCGGCTGCCGATCGAGCTTCGCCTGCTCTGGTGGCTGCTCAAGTTGGTCTGGCGTCTGCCGGTGTGGCTGCTGGCGCTGGCTGGCCTGCTGCTCTGGCTGCTCGTCTGGCCGCTACGCAGACGCGGTGAGGTCGCGATCGAGTGGCCGAACGCCGATGTCTTCTATCGTTCCCATCGCTGGCGGCGGGCGCGGATCGATGCGCTCGAGGCCAATCGCGGGCGCTACGGCGCGCTCACCTGCGAATGCTGCCTGAGCAACAGCGCGGACCACTGGCACGTCGACCACATCCGGCCGCGCTCGCGCCACCCGGAGCTCGCCCTCGAGCCCGCCAACCTGCAAGTCCTCTGCGCCGACTGCAACCTCGGCAAAGGGATACGCTACGCGACCGACTGGCGCTATCAAGGGCAGAGTTGACGCGGGCGCGAGACCATCGGGGACGAACTCATGGAGCACCTGCCGGTTCTGGGAAGCCTCGCCCTGATGCACCTGCTGGGCGCCATGCTGCCCGGGCCCAACATGGTCGTCGTCAGCTATCTGGCGGCCGGGGACTCCCGGCACGCGGGCCTGCTCGCGGTCGCAGGCGTGGTCGTGGCATCGCTGCTCCGGGTCACGCTCAGCCTCGCCGGCCTCGGCGTCCTGCTGCTCCAGGCCGAACGGCTCTACGGCCGGCTGCGGCTGCTCGGCACGGCTTATCTGGTCCATAGTGGTGCCCGCATGCTCGCGGTCGCGCTCCGGCGGCGCGGCGATGGCGACCCGGCCCTTCCGGCGACGGCGCCCAGGACGCGCCCGGCGTTCCTCGCCGGCCTGCTGACCACCCTCTTCTGGACCAGCCTGTTCATTGTCGCAGTGCCGCGGGCGGCGCCCGCCTGGTTCTACGGCGCGATCCTGATCATCGTCCTTGTCCAGGCCTCGGCCTGGTATGCCTTCGTGGCGCTGGCACTCTCGACCGGGCTCGCGCGTCGCCTCTACCGCCGCGCCCGCAGCGGCCTCGAAAGCCTCGCCGGCGCGGTCATGATCGCGTTTGGCCTGAAGCTCGCCATCGAGGCGAGAGACCTGACCCCGAGGTAAGGCCATGCCGGCCGCCGGTCGCCTGCAGATTGCCGACGCGCGGGTGCCGCTTTGCCTGCTGGAGGGTCCGTTCGCAGACGCCGGCGAGGGTCTGGCGCGGGTCGACATCGAGATCGCGGGCGGGCGGATCGTCGGCGTGCAGCCTGCCGGCAGCCAGCCCCAGCCGGCCGATGCTGCGCGCATCGACCAGGCCGGGGGCCAGGTCTGGCCCGGCCTCGTCGATCTCCACACCCACCTCGACAAAGGCCACATCTGGCCGCGCGCCGAAAACCCGGACGGCACCTTCGCAGCTGCGCTCGACGCGGTCGAGCGCGACCGGCGGGCGCACTGGTCGGCCGGCGACGTGCGGGCAAGGTTCGAGTTCGGCCTGCGCTGCGCTCATGCCCACGGCACGGTCGCGATCCGCACGCACCTCGACAGCCGGCCGCCCCAGCACCGGATCTCCTGGCCGGTTTTCTCCGAGCTGCGCGCCGAATGGGCCGATCGGATCGCGCTGCAGGCGGTTTCTCTGGTTTTGCCCGAGGACATGGCGGGGCCGTTTGGCACGGAGATCGCGGATCTGGTCGCCGCGGCCGGCGGCGTGCTCGGCTGCGTCACCTTCATGATCCCGGATCTCGACCTGGCCCTGGACCGGATCTTCCGGCTCGCGGCCGGGCGCGGCCTCGATCTCGACTTCCACGTCGACGAGTGCCTCGACCCGGCCGCCCGCTCGCTTCATCACATCGCCCAGGCCGCGCTTCGCCACCGCTTCGCTGGCAAGATCGTCTGCGGCCACTGCTGCTCGCTCGGCGTTCAGGAGCCGGACGAGGCCCTGCGCACGCTGGACCTGGTCGCGCAGGCCGGGATCGCGGTCGTGAGCCTGCCGATGTGCAACCTCTACCTGCAGGACCGCGTGCCCGGGCGGACGCCGCGAAGGCGGGGCGTGACGCTGCTCCATGAGCTGGCCGCGCGCGGCATTCCGGTGGCGCTCGCCAGCGACAACTGCCGCGACCCCTTCTATGGCTATGGCGATCACGATCTGCTGGAAGTGTTCCGCGAGGCGGTCCGGATCGCGCATCTCGACCGGCCGGTCGGCGCCTGGCCGGCGGCGGTGACCCGCACCCCGGCCCAGATCATGCGCTTTCCCAGGTGCGGCTGGATCGCGGTCGGCGCGCCGGCCGACCTGGTCCTGTTCCGCGCCCGCCACTGGAGTGAGCTCTTGTCCCGGCCCGAGACCGATCGGATCGTGCTGCGCGCCGGGCGGCCGATCGACGCCAGCCCACCGGACTATCGCGAGCTCGACGATGTGCTCGCCTTGGGCGCCGGCACGCGCTAAACCCTAGGTATCGAGCCGGCGTGTCGCCGCTCGTGTCGATGATCCCGAATCACACCCGTTGGAGTGATGTACATGAGGTTTGGGCTTCTTGGGTTGGCTGCGACGGGCCTCCTCCTGGCGGGTTGCGCCCAGCACAGCAAGGCCTGGGACGATGCCTTTGCGCAGTGCCAAGCCGAGGCGACCGAGCAGATGGAGACCGCGGGAGTGGCCCACGATCAGGTTTCGGAGTGGCAGGAAAATTACATCAAAGGTTGCATGGAGAAGAAGGGGGTCATCTCGTAGCAGCCGACCGCGCCTTCGCATTGCTCCAGGGTTACGCCCGCGAGACGGTGAGCCTGCGCTGACTGCTGCGGGCTCGATCATCTGGTTGGCCGCTGAGCGGCCGGACGGTACACTGCTGCTCGAGGAGCACAGCTCGGAGTCGCCGCATGTGTCCGCCGCGCTGCCTGCAGACCGTCGGCCAGCAGCTGAGCGGCCGGGGCGCGCCGACCCGGCCGCCCGCCGTCGGCCGGCCGGCCGCGGTGCATCCGGCGCTCGGCCGGAGCTTCAGCCGCTGCCTCGATCTGACCCACGCGCTCGGCCCGGATTTTCCGAGCTTCGATGACGATGCCTTTACGCTCGAGCGCATCGCCTCGCTCGAGGCGGATGGCTACAACATGGGCCGCTGGCATCTGATCGAGCACAGCGGCACCCACATCGACGCGCCGCTCCACTTCGCGGACGGCGGCCGCGCGGTCGACCAGATCCCGCTCGAGCAGTTGCTGGTGCCGCTCGCCGTCGTCGACATCAGGGCGAGGGCCGAGGCCGACCCGGATGCCGAGCTGACGCCCGACGATCTCCTGGAGTTCGAGGCAAGCCACGGGGTCATCCCCGAAGGCGCCTGCGTCGCGATGCTGAGCGGCTGGGACCGGCACGTCCGGTCGGCGAAGTTCCGCAACGACGATGACCAGGGCGTCATGCACTTTCCCGGCTTTCACGCCGAGGCGGCAGCACTCCTGATCGAGCGTGACGCCGCCGGCATTGCCGTCGATACGCTCTCGCTCGATCGCGGCTGCTGCGCGCAATTTGCGACCCATGCGCTCTGGCTGCCATCCGGTCGCTGGGGCGTCGAGGCGCTCGCCAATCTGGCCGAGCTGCCGCCGGCCGGGGCGACGCTCGTGGTCGGCTGCCCGCGGATCGCGGGCGCCACCGGCGCGCCCTGCCGGGCCTTCGCGCTGCTCTGAGAGGAGGGACGGATGGCGGATCTCGCGGGCCTGCGGGCCGAGCTCGGCGATCTGCCGGTCATCGACGACCCCGCAAGAGTGCTGCAGAAGAGCCGGGACTTCTACTGGTACAGCCCGGTCCTGAAGCGCCAGCTCGATGCCGTGAGCGCCGACCTCGTGGTCGAGGCGCAACGCGAGCAGGATGTGATCCGCGTCCTTGGTGCCTGCTTTCGCCACCGGGTGCCGGTCACGGTGCGCGGCGGCGGCAGCGGCAACTACGGCCAGGCGATGCCGCTCAAGGGCGGCGTGATCCTCGACCTCGCCCGCCTCGACCAGGTCAAGGAAATCGGCTTCGGCCGGGTGCGCGCCGAGGCCGGCGCCAAGCTCGCCAGGATCGACCAGGCCTGCCAGGAGCACTCCCGCCAGGAGCTCCGCTTCCACCCGAGCACGCTCAAGATGGGCACCATCGGCGGCTTCGTCGCCGGTGGCTCATCGGGTGTCGGCTCGATCACCTGGGGTATTTTGCGGGACTCCGGCAACATCCTGGCCGTGCGCGTCGTGACCATGGAGGCGCAGCCGCGGGTCCTCGAGCTGCGCGGCGCTGCGATCCAACAGGTGAACCACGCCTACGGCACCAATGGCGTGATCACCGAGGTCGAGATGCCGCTCGCGCCTGCCTACCCCTGGGTCGACCTGATCCTCGGCTTCGACGACCTGACGACCGCGGTCCCCTTCGCCGATGCGCTGGCCCGCCAGGACGGCCTCGTCAAGAAGCTGATCTCTGTCGTCGCGGCCCCGATCGGGGAGCTCTATTTCCGCCCGCTGCAGAGCCGGATCGGCAAGGGTGAGAACCTGGTCCTCTTGATGCTGAGCGAGCTTTCCCGGGAAGCCTTCCGCGATTTTTCCCGGAGCTGGCCCGGCCGGATCCTGCTCGAGCGCCCGGCCGCCGAGCCTAAGCGCCGGGCGCTGCCCGTCTACGAATTATCCTGGAATCACACGACCTTGCACGCGCTCAAGATCGACCCGGGCGTGACCTACCTGCAGGTGCTCTACCCGCCCCCCGTCCACGTTGAGCGGGCGCTCGAGATGCACCGCCACTTTGGCGAAGAGGTCATGATCCACCTCGAATTCGTCCGCTTCAACGGCGAAATCGCCTGTTTCGGCCTGCCGATCGTCCGCTTCACGACCGAAACCCGCCTCGACGAGATCATCCGCCACCACGAGTTCGCAAAACTGCCCGATCTTCAACCCGCACGCCTTCACCCTCGAGGAAGGCGGCATGAAACAGGTCGACCACACCCAGCTCGCCTTCAAACGCCAAGCCGACCCTCTGGGACTTCTCAACCCCGGCAAAATGCTCGCCTGGGACCATCCGGACACCGCCAGCCTCGACCGCCAGTCCTACCTCTACAAGTCCCTCGGCAACGTCAGCTGACCCGGTCTGGGGAAGGTCTGGCAAGCGGTGGCCGGACGGCGCAAAGCTTGTAATGTGAGCGGTGACACGTTACATATTGCCTGATGATCACGAGCTTCCGCCACAAGGGCTTAAAGCTCCTGTTCGAGAAGAGTGACCGGCGACGAGTGCGGCCGGACCATGCGGGCAAGATCGAGCGCATTCTTGCGCGTCTCGAAGAAGCGTCCGAGGTCAGCCACATGGACCTGCCCGGTTTCCGGCTGCATCCCTTGAAGGGTGATCTCGCGGGTTGTTGGGCGGTGGCAGTGTCCGGCAACTGGCGAATCGTCTTCCGGTTCAGGGGCGGCGACGCCAGCGACGTGGACCTGATCGATTACCACTAGGAGGACTGCGCCATGCCGATGAAGAACCCGCCGCACCCGGGTCTGTCGGTGCGCCACGACTGCCTGGAGCCGCTCGGGCTGAGCGTGACCGAGGCGGCGCGGAAGCTCGGCGTCAGTCGCAAGCAGCTGTCCGACATCGTCAACTGCCGATCCGGCATCTCGCCGGGGATGGCGATCCGACTCGACAAGGCGTTCGGCGGCGGCGCCGACACGTGGTACCGCCTTCAGGCGGCCTATGACCTCGCCCAGGCCATGCGCGACGCCGACCGGATCAGGGTCGAGCGGCTGACCCCAGCGGCGTGACGATCGGCTCGGGCCAAGCCGGCGCCACCAGTATCTCGCGCCGCGTCCCGCGATCGAAGCGAGTCCTGCCTCCGTTTCCTTTTGAGATGATCCGAATCGGGACGGCACGAGCCGACGACCCCATCGGTTCGGCTCGGATAGGCTTTGCCCCCACGCGCGGCCGCGGCCGCGGCCGAAGGATGGGTTTGCGCGCGGGCGGAAGCGCGCTATGGAGGCGATCCCGCCGGCTCTGGGAACGATGGCCGTGCCCGAGTTTCTGACCACCAAGGAGGTCGCAGCCCTGCTCCGGATCAAGGAGCGGAAGGTTTATGAGCTGGTCAGCGACCATGCGATTCCGGTCAGTCGGGTGACCGGTAAGCTGTTGTTTCCCAGGGAAATGATCGAGGCCTGGGTGTGGCGGCATGCCGAGTACCGGGGCGGGATCGAGGCGTTGCAGCCGCGGCCGCCGGTGCTCGCCGGCAGCCATGATCCGCTGCTCGAGTGGGCGCTCCGGCAGTCGGTTTCCGAACTTGCGATCTTTTTCGACGGTAGTCTGGATGGGCTCGCGCGGTTGGGGGCGGGGCGCGCGATCGCGGCCGGGATGCACATCTTCGAGCCCGAGGCCCTGGACTGGAACCGTGGCCATCTCGAGCGTGCCCTGCCGGGCAGCCCGTTCGTGCTGGTCGAGTGGGCCTGGCGCGTGCAGGGCCTGGTCGTGCCGCCGGGCAACCCCAAGGCCATCGGCGGGCTCGGCGATCTTCCCGGCTTGACCCTGATCCCGCGCCAGAAGCAGGCGGGCAGCCAGATCCTGCTCGACCATCTGCTGCAGCGGGACGGCCTCGATCCGGGTCGGCTGGAGTGGCTGGCGCCGCCCGCGCGCAACCACGCCGAGATCGCGCTCGCGGTCGCCGAGGGCAAGGCGGACGCCGGCTTCGCGGTCGAGACCGTGGCGCGCCAGTTCCGCCTGGGTTTCGTGCCGCTGTTCCGCGAGCGCTACGACCTCGCGATCTGGCGGCGCGACTATTTCGAGCCGCCGCTGCAGAAGCTGCTCGGCTTCTGCCGCACCGAGGCCTTTGGCAAGCGCGCCGAGGAGCTCGGCGGCTACGACGTGTCCGGCCTCGGCCGGGTGCACTATAACGGTCCCTGACCGTCGAATGTCGCTTGATGGGGGCCTTGACCGGCGCCGCGCGCGCGCCAGGTCGGGGCGGTGCAACCGCGCGTGGGAGAATGCCGATGAAGCTCAGCGCCCGCAACCTGCTCGAGGGCAAGGTGCTCGAGGTCAAGAAGGGCGCCGTCGCCGCCCAGGTCCGGGTCGACATCGGCGGCGGCAACGTGCTGACCTCGATGATCACGGTCGATGCGGTCGAGGATCTCGGGATCAAGCCGGGCGACACCGTGTCGGTCGTGATCAAGTCGACCGAGGTGATGCTCGCGGTCGGGCGTTAACCATCCGGTAACCCTTCGGCGTCAGCTTCGCGGCCCTGGTCCATGCGATCCTGGGAATCCGTGCCCCGGGCGAGCGGGACCGCGCGGGTTGGCGGCGGCGGGGTCGGGCGGGCCGAGGTCGGGGGCGCAGACCGTGTGGCCCGAGGCCAGGCGCTCGACCGCGACCTTGATGCCGTAGACCGTCTCGAGGCGGGCAGGCGTCAGGATCGCGGCCGGCGGGCCCGAGGCCAGCAGGGCGCCCTCGTGCAGCAGCGCGACCCGGGTCGCGCAGGCGAAGGCGTGGTCGGGGGCATGGGTCGAGAGCACGATGCCGTAGCCCTCGGCGGCGAGCGCCCGGACCTGGCGGAGCACCAGCGCCTGGTTGCCGAAGTCGAGGCTCGCGGTCGGCTCGTCCATGACGATCAGCGGTGCGGCCTGGGCGAGCGCGCGGGCGATCAGGGCAAGCTGGCGCTGGCCGCCGCTGATCCGGGTGTAGTCGGCATCCGCGAGCGCCGCGATGCCGAGCATCCGGAGCGCTGCGAGCGCTGCCGCATGATCGACGGCGCCGGGGCGGGCGAACGGCCCGAGATGCGCGGTCCGGCCCATCAGCACCATGTCCTGGACGCGGTAGGGGAAATGCGCCGTATGGGCCTGGGGGACGTAGGCGATCCGTCTCGCGACCTCGGCGCGGGCGAGCCCGGCGAGTGGCCGGCCGTCGAGCAGCACCAGCCCGCCTTGGGCCGGCAGCAGGCCGAGCAGGGTCTTGAACAGCGTGGTCTTGCCGACGCCGTTGGGCCCGAGCAGGCAGACCACCTCGCCCGGACCGATCGAAAGGTCGACGCCCTTGCCGACCGGCTTGCCCGGATAGCCGAAGGCCAGGTCGTCCGCCTCCAGCCTCATGCCCGGCGGTGCCGGCCGCGCCTGCGGGACGGCGGCAGCAGGTGCCATGCCGCGGGCTTGCGGCCTCATGCCCAGCCGTGCCGCCCGCGGGCGAGCAACCACAGGAAGACCGGGGCGCCGACGAATGCGGTCAGGATCCCGATCGGGGTCTCGATCGTGGCGATGGTCCGCGCCAGCGTGTCGACCAGCAGCAGATAGCCGGCGCCGAGGATCATCGCCGCCGGCAGCAGGCGATCGAAGTTCGGGCCGACCAGCATGCGCGCCATGTGCGGCATGATCAGGCCGACCCAGCCGATCACGCCCGAGATCGAGACCGCGCTCGCGGTGATCAGCGTGGCGGCCGCGATCACGACGATCCGGTGCCGGGCGGCATCGATGCCGAGCGCGCGCGCCTCCTCGTCGCCGAGCGAGAGCACGTTGATCCGCCAGCGCAGGAGGACGAGCGGGGCAAGACCGAGCAGCACCACCGGCATCGTCGCCGCCAGGTCCTGGAGCTTGATGCTGGCGAGGCTGCCGAGCAGCCAGAACGTGATCGCCGGCAGCTGATCGTAGGGGTCCGCCAGAACCTTGAGCAGCGAGATGATCGAGCCCGCGAGTGCGCCCACGACCACGCCCGCCAGCACCAGCACGAGCACCGGCTCACGGCCGCGCACCGAGGCTGCGACCAGCAGCACGAGGCCGACCGTGGCGAGCCCGGTCAGGAACGCGAGCAGCTGGATCGCGGCCACCGGCAGCGACAGAAATATGCCGAGCACCGCGCCGAGCCCGGCGCCGGCCGAGACCCCGAGGATGTCGGGCGAGACCAGCGGGTTGCGGAACAGGCCCTGATAGCTGGCACCGGCGGCGGCGAGGGCGGCCCCGATCAGGAGCGCCGACCCGACCCGCGGCAGGCGGACGAAGAACAGCACCGTGTCGAGCGTCGTGCCCGCGGCCGGCACCGTACCCAGCAGGCGATCGTGAAGGGCCTGCAGGGCCTCGCCCGGGGTGATCGGGTAGGGGCCGAGCAGCATGGCGCCGAGCGCCAGCGCCAGCAGGCCGAAGCCGAGCGCCGGCGTCGTCAGCTGTGTGGGCGCGAGGCGCAGAGCTTCAAGGAGTCCGGCCCTTGGCGGACTCGAGGAGGCGGTCGAGCTCGGCTTCGGTGAGGTCGACATGGTAGAAGAGACTGTAGAACTCCTTGGTGAGCGCGCGCGGATCTTGCCGGAAATGGTCCGGATAGAACAGGCCGGCGAGCCACTTGAGCCCGATGATCCGGTTCAGGGATGGCGGCCGGTCGATCCAGCCGAACGGCGCGGTCGGGCTGAGGTAGACGCGGCCCGCCCGGACCGCGTCGATGCCCCGCCAATAGAAGTCGTCAAAGACCTCCCGATAGAAGTTCCGGTCCCAGGTGATCACGGTGTCCGGGTTCCAGACCACCACCTGCTCGATCGGCACCTGGACGATGCCATGACGGGTCGCGCTCGGGTCTCTGGCGACGTTGATGGCGCCGGCGCGCTCGATGATCTCGGTGTTGATCGAGCCCTCGAGGCCGGTCTCGAGGCCGTTCGGGCCGCGGGCCAGATAGACCCGCCGGCGCGCGCTCTCGGGGATGCCGGCGAGCGCCCGATCGAGCTCGGCGAACGTCGCCTCGACGTAGGCGGCGAGCCGCTCCGCCCGGTCCTCGACCCCGAGGATCTGGCCCAGGAGGCGCAGCGATGGAGCGGTATGGGCGAAGGTGCCATCGATCAGCACGTAGGGAATCCCGGTCTGCGCCTGGACCCGGTCGGCGAGCGAGACGTAGGTGTCGCGCACCGAGCCGAAGTCGAGGATCAGGTCCGGCTTGACCTTGAGCACGACCTCGAGGTTGGCGGTATCGCCGCGGCCGGTCAGCATGCCGAGCTCGGGCAGGTCCCGATAGGGCGCGGCGATGTAATCGCGCTCCTCCGGGCGCAGCGCCCGCGGCCAGCCGGTCAGGCGATCGGGGGCGAGCACGTAGAGCAGCACCGAGGCGGGCGCCCCGGCCGCGAACACGCGCTCGACGCGATCGGGCAGCCGCACCTCGCGGCCGGCCGAATCGGTCACGGTACGCTCGGCCCGGACCGGCGCCGCGGCGACCGCCGCCAGGATCAGAAGCCCGAGGCCGATAACTAGCGACCGGGCCATGACGATCGTCCTGGTGGTCACGCGTTCATCCCCATCGGCGGCAGGCCTGAGCCCGCGATCGCCGTTAACCCTTCATCAACGATGCCCCGGGCTAACGGGCAATCGTTAACGTTCCGTTACCTTGGCTACCGTCAGCGCGACCCCCTCGGGGGCGCGCCGGGATGCGGCAAGACGGCAGCCAAGGCCGACATTCGCTTGGCCTCAGCTCGCCGGCCTGGCGTTCGGGAAGAACAGCTGCTGGCCGTCGATCTGGTAGCCGGCGATCGTCGCCTGGCCGGCCGGGCTGAGCACCCAGTCAACGAACTTCTGGCCGGCCTCGACCTTGACGTTCGGGCAATGCTCCGGGCTGACCCGCATCACGCCATATTGGTTGAACAGGGCCGGATCGCCCTCGACCAGGATCTCGAGGCCGTCCTTGTTCTTGAAGCTGATCCAGGTGCCCCGGTCGGTGAGCGTATAGCTGCCCATGCCGACCGCGGCGTTGAGGGTCGCCCCCATGCCCGAGCCGGTCTCGCGGTACCACTCGCCGCTCGCCCCGGTCGGATCGACGCCGGCCGCCTGCCAGAGAATGATCTCCATCTTGTTGGTGCCGGAATCGTCGCCGCGGGAAGCGAACGGCGCCTTGGCCTCAGCGATCGCCTTGAGCGCCGCCACCGCGTCCTTGGTGCCGCCGACCTTGGCCGGGTCGGCCTTGGGTCCGACGATCACGAAGTCGTTGTACATGACATCGAAGCGCTCGACCCCATAGCCCGCCGCGACGAACTTCTCCTCATCGGGCTTGGCGTGCACGAACAGGACGTCGCCGTCACAGTTCTGAGCGTTCTTGAGCGCCTGGCCGGTGCCGACCGCGACCACCCGGGCCTCGATCCCGGTGTCTGCCTGGAACTTCGGCAGCAACTCGTCGAACAGGCCGGAATTCTGGGTCGAGGTGGTCGACTGCACGATGATGAACGGATCGGCGGCGCCAACCGGCCCGGCGGCCAGGAGCCGTCCAGGCCGCCGCGGCGGCGACCGTCAGAAGTGTGCGGCGATACATCGAAAGCCTCCCTTTGGTTGCTTTGCGGCTCAGAGCACGATGCGCCCGGCCAGAAAGGCCTCGGCCTTGGCCGAGGCGGGGCAGCTGAAGAAGCGGGCGGCCGCCGCCTGCTCCTCGACCCGCCCCTGGTGCAGGAACAGGACCTCGTCGGCGAGGCGCCGGGCCTGACCCAGATCGTGAGTCACCAGCACGATCTTGACGCCGTCGTCATGGGCGCGCTGGATCAGGCCTTCGATCGCGAGCGTCGAGGCCGGATCGAGGTTGGCGGCCGGCTCGTCGAGGAACAGGACCTCGGGCTCGAGGCTGAGCGCGCGGGCAAGCGCCAGGCGCTGCTGCTCGCCGCCCGAGAGCCGCCTCGCGGGCGTGTGTGCGAGCGGCAGCAACCCCGCGATCGCGAGCATCTCGCGCGCCCGCGCGCCCCGCCGGGTGAACGGCAGGCCGCGCGCGGCGAGCGCGTGGCGGAGGTTGCCGGTCGCCGAACGGCGCAGCAGCACAGGCCGCTGGAAGACCATCGCCTGGCGCCGCCGGATGGCGCGATCGGCCGGCCGGCCGGCCCAGGACACGGTGCCGGCGGCCGGCCGCAGCAGGCCGTGCAGCAGCCGCAGCAGGAGGCTCTTGCCGGCGCCGTTCGGACCCATGATCACGGTCCGCAGCCCCGGCCGCAGGCTCAGGTCGAGGCCATCGATCAGCCGCCGGCCGCCGGCCTCGAAGACCAGCCCCTGCGCCTCGAGCGGCAGGATCGGCAGCGCCGGTCGCGCCGGCGTCGCGATCTCGAACGCCAGCGCCCGCTCAAGCATAGGCGGTCCTCGCCCTGGTCTGGCGCATCGCCATGACGACCCCGTTGACCACGACCGCGATGGTGATCAGGATCAGGCCGAGCGCGAGCGCGAGGGCCAGGTTGCCCTTCGAGGTCTCGAGCGCGATCGTGGTGGTCATGACGCGGGTGACGTGGTTGATGTTGCCGCCGACGATCAGCACCGCGCCGACCTCGGCGATCGCCCGGCCGAAGCCGGCCAGCGCCACGGTCAGCAGGCTGTAGCGGGCGTCCCAGAGCAGCGTCCCGATGGTCGCGAAGAGGCCGAGGCCGAGCGAGCGCAGCTGCTCGTCGTATTCCTCGCGCAGGTCCTCGATCACCTGTCGGGCGAGCGCCGCGACGATCGGCGTCACCAGGACGGTCTGGGCGATGATCATCGCGGTCGGCGTATAGAGCAGGGCGAGCACGCCGAGCGGGCCGGCGCCGGACAGCAGCAGATAGATCATCAGGCCGACCACGACCGGCGGCAGGCCCATCAGCGCGTTGAGCCCCAGGATCACCGCCCCTCGGCCCGGAAAACGGAGCACTGCAAGGCTGGCGCCGAGCGGCAGGCCGAGCACGCAGGCGATCGCGACCGCCGACAGGCTGACCTGCAACGACAGCAGCACGATCTCGGCGAGCGCCGGATCGCCCGCGCCGATCAGCCTGAAGGCGAGCCCGAAGGCGGCACCGAAGTCCTGCATCGCGGTCCTCCCGTCGGGTGACCGCCGATACTAGGCAATGCCATGTCTTCTGTCCACAAGCGGACGTGTTTGGTATCAAACGGGTAATTTCGCAGTCGTTCGCAGCCCGTGGCGATGCAAGTTACGTCACGCCCGCAGCGTCCAGGCGCTCGACCTGCTGCCAGGCGCGATCGAGGGTCGATGCCTGGGCGGCCGCGACCACCTCGGCCGCCCGCAGGCCGTCCAGGAAGCTGGGCGCCGCCGGCCGGTCGTGGGCGATGCTCAAGAGCAGGTCGCGAAGGGCGATCACGAAGCCCTCGCCGAAGCTGATCGCCATGCCGGCGACCGGCCAGAACAGCTCGCCGCCAGGGTGCCGGGGGCCCAGCGGGATCGTCCGAAAGCCGCTCTCGCGGGCGGGATCGCTGGTCCGGTAGAGGCGGATCTCGGTCGGTCGTTCGGAGGTGTACTCGACCGAGCCGCGCGTGCCGTGGACCGCAAAGCCGATGTCCATCTTGTGGCCGCCGGCGAGCCAGCTGGTCTGGAGCGTGCCGCTGATGCCGCTCTCGAACGCGACCAGCATGTCGGTGATCTCGTCGACCTCGACGGCAGCGGTCTCGCCCGGGCGGTTGGCGAGCGGCCGGCGTGCGAAATGGGTGCGCGAGCTCGCGAATACGCCCGCGATCTCGCCGACCAGATGGCGCGCGAGGTCGATCACGTGGCTGCCGATGTCGGTGCCGCTGCCGCCGCCTGCTGCCGCCTTCTCGAGCCGCCAGGTGAACGGCATGGCCGGATCGAGCCCGTAGTCGTGGAAGAAATGGCCACGGTAGTGGACGATCTCGCCGAGCTCGCCGGCCTCGATCAGCTGCCGGGCGAAGGCGGGCCCGGGCCACTTGCGGTAGACGAAGCCCACCTGGTGCGCCCGCCCGCTCGCGGCCGCCGCCCGATACATCGCCTGTGCCGCCTCCAGCGTGTGGGCGAGCGGCTTCTCGCAGAGCACGTGCTTGCCGTGCGCGAAGGCGTCCTGGCTGATCTCGGCATGGCTGTCGTTGGGCGTCAGCACCAGCACGAGATCGACGTCTGCGGCGCGGGTCACGTCCCGCCAGTCGCGGCTGAGCTCGCCCCAGCCCCAGGCGCGCGCGGTCCGCTCGCCGAGTTCGGGATCGAGATCGGCCATGCGCCTCAACTCGACCATGGGCAGATCCGGTGCCAGCCCGTGCACGGTGCTGAGCGCGAAGGAATAGGTGCGCGCCATGAAGCCGCCGCCGACCATGCCGACCCGGATCGTCGTCATCTCGTCCTCCCGTTTCCCGACGACCGGCGCGCGCCGGACGTGGACGGCATCCTGGACCGGGTCGGATCGAGTTTGAAGACCGAGGTAACCGGTCCGCTACGGCATCGACCCGGCGGCGCCCGGCGCATAGGGATAGCCGTCGACCGCCAGCAGGTAGCCCTCGAGATAGCTCGCGGGCAGCTCCAGCCGCTCGGTGCGGCCACGACTTCCCCCGCAGGTCCAGCCGAGCTCGACGCTCATGCCCGCGGGCATATATTGGGCGGCGCGCAAAGACCGGTCGTCGACCTCGACCCGATAGAGGCGCTCGCTGCGGCAGCGCCAGAAATCCTCGCAGCGCCGGACCGATCTTTGGACCGTTCGCGTCTTGGTGTCGCCCTCGTCGTCCCGGTATTTTTCTTTGAAGGTTTCCGGTCGGGTCTGGCAGTCCTCGGCCGGCTCGCAACTGGCCGACTGGTTGGCCAACTCGAAGGTCGCAATCTCTGCCGCGCTACCCTCGGGCCCAGCGACGAGATGCGCGCTGGTCAGCGTGCAGATCCGTGCCTCGGCCGCCGAGCGCGCCCAATCCCGGACGCGGTCCTCGCCGCTCGCCGTCTCCTCGACGTTCAGCGTGTGGCTGGTCCGCCCGCTGTCGAGGTCCTTGCGGCCGGCCAGATGATAGCTTCGGCTACCCGCGATCGTCGGCGCCGTATAGCCGGCCTCGCCCGGGCCGAGGTCGGCCAGGTGCACCTGCACCATCTCGGCGATCTCGGTCGGCGGCTTGTCGGCGTAGTAGGCAGGGCCGCGACAGCCGGCGCCCACTGCCAACAGCACTATCGGCGCGATCAGAACGCGGGCCCGCACTCCATCTGCTCCCTGAGACTGCCCCTTTTAGTGATGAACCTGCGATCGCGCGGCTTGTTCCTTCGCTCCGGGGCGCTGCCGGTGGCAAGTTTCGGGCTGCGGCGCGCGGGGGCCAGGGCTAGCGTGATCCGAGCGGGCCACCGGGATGCCCAGGCGGAGCGGAGATGGACCATGACGGTGCTTGGCGAGACTGAAGATCGAGCAACGCTCGGGCGGCGGCTCGAGCGCATCGCCTGGCCCGAGATCGAGGCCGCGCTCGACGAGCAGGGCCATGCGACCACCGGCCCGCTCCTGACGCCCGCGGAATGCCGGGCGCTCGCCGGGCTGTATGCCGAGACGGCGCAT
Organism: uncultured Alphaproteobacteria bacterium; assembly: GCA_963757395.1. Taxonomy (GTDB): domain Bacteria; phylum Pseudomonadota; class Alphaproteobacteria; order Geminicoccales; family Geminicoccaceae; genus DATAOG01. The sequence goes on along the minus strand of CAVWRK010000003.1, from coordinate 262,919 downwards.
TTCCGCAGCCGGATCGTGATGGGCCGGCACAGCTACGGCGAGGGCGAATACCAGTATTTCGCAAGACCGCTGCCGGACGTGGTCGGCGAGCTGCGCCGGCTGGTCTATCCCCGCCTGGTAGGGGTCGCCAATCGCTGGCGCGCAGCCCTCGGGCAGGGCCGGCCCTATCCCGCCGAGCTCGATGCCTATCTCGCGGCCTGTCACGCCGCCGGCCAGACCCGGCCGACCCCCCTGCTGCTCAAATACGGCCCTGGCGACTACAACCGGCTGCACCAGGACCTCTACGGCGAGCTCCATTTCCCGCTCCAGATGGCAATCCTCCTGAGCGCGCCCGGGCAGGACTTTTCCGGCGGCGAGTTCGTGCTGACCGAGCAGCGACCGCGCGCCCAATCGCGGGTCGAGGTGGTGCCGCTGCAGCAGGGCGAGGCGGTGATCTTCGCAGTCAACTTTCGGCCCGCCCGCGGCACCCGCGGCGTCTACCGGGTGACGATGCGGCACGGGGTCAGCCGCCTCCGCTCGGGCGAGCGTTTCACGCTCGGCATCATCTTCCACGACGCCGCCTGAGCGCCCGCCGGATCGGGAGCGGAGCAACGAGGGTGGCGCGGGAAACGGGCGCCTGCTATAGCCCTCGCGTGTGGTGAGGCGAATTCACCGCCCACCCTTGGAGGTCCGCCATGACACGACTTAGCCGTGCCCTACCGGGGGTGTTCGCCCTGCTCGTTCTGACTGGGTGCGCGTCCACCAACGTCACGAATCGCGAAACCTACTCGGGCGAGAAGCTCGCGCGGCCCGACCGCATCATCGTCTATGACTTCGCCGCGACCCCTGACGAGGTCGCGGCCGAGTCCACGCTCTCCTCCGCACCTCCTGACGACACGACGCCGCAGACGGCGAAGGACATCGAGGAGGGCCACAAGCTGGGCGCCGAGGTGGCGAAGCAGCTGGTTGCGGATCTCCAGGGCATGGGGCTTCCAGCCGTGGCGGCTGAAGGGCAGCCGGCGCCCAAGGTCGGCGACATCGTGATCAAGGGCTCGTTCGTCACCGTCGAGGAGGGCAGCGCCGGCAAGCGCGTGCTGCTCGGCTTCGGCTCCGGCGCTTCCGACCTGAAGACGGTGGTCGAAGGCTACCAGATGACGGCTCAGGGTCTGCGCAAGCTGGGCGGTGGCGACGTCAATTCGGGGGGTAGCAAGACACCGGGCATGGTCGTCCCCCTTGCGGTCATGGCCGCAACCGCGAACCCGCTTGGCCTGCTCGTCGTGGGCGGGATGAAAGCGTATGGGGAGGTGTCAGGCTCGAGCGAGATTGAAGGCCGAGCCAAAGCGACCGCCGAGGAGATCGCCGCGCAATTGAAGGTGGCAGCGGAGAAGCAGGGCTGGATCTAGACCGCGACCAGCGAGCCGCAGGGAGGGGCCAGGATGGCGGCGGCAGCGAAGGACCGGGTCTCACCGGAGGCCATCCGCTTCGGGGATGATGGCGCGATCCCGAACAACCGGCTGCCGTTCCTGGTCTATCCGGCTGCCGTGGACGTGAGCGGCGCCGACCCGGCCGCAGCCTTCGAGACGCGGTTCGCCGCCAATGGCTGGCGGGGCTCATGGCGAAACGGCATCTTTCCGTTTCCCCACTATCACAGCACGGCGCACGAGGTCCTGGGCATCGCCCGCGGCGAGGCGAAGGTCCGCTTCGGCGGCGCGCAGGGCCTGGTCCTGACGGTCAGGCCCGGCGACGTCGTCGTGATCCCGGCCGGGGTCGGGCATCAGAACCTCGGCTCGAGCGCGGATCTCCTGGTGGTCGGCGCCTATCCGGGCGGGGTGAGAGCGGACCTCTGCCGGGGCCGGCTCGGAGGAGCGTTCCCGCGTCCTCGAGAGCATCGCGAAGGTACCGCTGCCCGCCGCCGATCCGGTCTACGGGCAGGACGGCCCCCTGCTGGAGCACTGGCGAAGCGTCTGAGGCAGCCGCCGGCCCGATGCGCGTCCTTTTGCTGTTCTGCCACCCGGTCGAGGACAGCTACCAGGCGGCCCTGCATCGCACGGCCAAGGCCGCGCTCGAGCGCGCCGGCCATCAGGTCGACGACTGCGACCTCTACGCCGAGAGTTTTTCTCCGGTTCTCACGCGCGCGGAGCGCATCAGCTACCACGACACCGCGGTCAACCGGGCGCCGGTGCAGGCCTACGTCGACCGGTTGCTCGCCGCCGAGGCGCTGATCCTATGCTTTCCGGTCTGGAGCTTCGGTCCGCCGGCGATGCTCAAGGGCTTCTTCGACCGGGTGTTCCTGCCGGGCGTGAGCTTCCACCTCGGTGCCGACGGCAAAATCACGCCCAACCTCCGCCACATCAAGAAGCTCGGCGCGATCACCACCTACGGCCGCCCCCGCTGGGTCGCCTGGCTGATGGGCGACCCGCCGAGGAAGCTCGTGACCCGCCTGCTCCGCTTTCAGATCCGCCCCGGCGCCCGCGTCCGCTACCTCGCCCACTACCACATGAACGTCTCGACGCCCGCGACCCGCGCTCGCTTCCTCGCCCGAGTCGAGCGCGCTATGGCGCGCTTTTGAGCCAGGCGTGCTTGGCCCTTGCCGGCGCTCGGGGAGCCGGGCACACTCGACTTCGTCCAACGGGATCACAAGAGATCCCGGCTAGGTCGGGAGGCCCGCCATGTCTTCGAGTCTGCGTTTTGCGTTGCCGGTCGCGATCGCCGCTCCGCTGCTCGTGTCCGGCTTGCCGGCCGGCCCGGCCACGGCCGCCGAGGCCGAGTCCTTGACCGTGGTCGAGCGCGCGGTCACGGACGCGGTCACCGATACCGGCGCCGAGGGCGACAGCGCCGGCGACATTCTGACCTTCGCCAACGAGGTCTACGACCAGGCCAACGCGACCCTGCTCGGCCATGACAACGGCTGGTGCGTGCGCACGGTCGCGGGCGCGGCCTGGGAATGCTTCTGGACCCTGACCCTGAACGACGGCCAGATCACGGTCGAAGGTCCGTACTACGACGACCGCGATTCCGTGCTGGCGGTGACCGGCGGGACCGGCAGCTACGCCGGTGTGCGCGGCGAGATGAAGCTGCACGCACGCGACGCGGCCGGCAGCGCCTACGACTTCGTCTACAGCCTCCGGCGCTGACGCCCGAAGTCTCAGCGCCGGCGCCCGGGCGCGGCCTCCGGGTCGGGCTCCGCCAGGGCCACGTTGTCATAGATCGCCGCCAGCGGGACCGTGGCGTCGACGGTCTCGAGTCGCAGGCCGGCATCGCCGATTGCGTCCTCGACGATCCAGCGCGCGCGATCGCGGCGCCAGAGCTGCACCCGGCGCTCGTCCGACCAGACGAACAGGATCTCGGCGACCGTCGGGAGCTCGCGATAGCCGTCGAGCTTGCTGTCGCGGTCGTACCGCCGCGTGCCCGGAGAGAGCACCTCGACGACCAGCCGGGGCTGCTCATGTACGCGTACCAGCCGGAATCGGAGCACATGTGACCAGGAGGTCCGGACTGGAAATGACTGTCGGCTCGCTCCGCGCCGAATCGACGCCGGTCCCTGCGCCCATGAGAAGCACACAAGGTGCCTTGAGCCTCTGGCCGATGCTCGGGCGAGGTTGCTGCACGATGATCGCATGCGCCGCGAGCGGCGGCGCCATCGCGACCACCTCGCCGTCGATCAGCTCATAGCGGTGTCGGTGCCATCGTCCCAGTCGAGGAACTCGGCAAGCGTCATGCGGCGCGGGGCGCGGGCGGCCATCGGTCAGAACTCCTCCAGGGTCGCTGGTCACCAGTCTAGCACATTGGCAAGGAATCGCACCGCTCAGCCCGGGCGCAGCCGGTCGGGGGTGAAGCGGTCGACCTCGAGCAGGAGGTCGGCGAGCGCCCGGGCGGCGTGCTCGACCAGCTGCCGGCCGCGCCCGGCATCGGCATCGGTGGCATCGCCACAGGCGCCCGACGGATGCAGGTCCTGCGCCTGCCAGGCGAGCTTGCCGGGGCCGGTCGGCGACAGCAGGCGATAGCCGTCGTCGCGCATCGCCCGCATCAGCGGGGCGAAGTTGGCCGCGCGGTCCATCTGCACCAGATCGGGGCGGAGATGGAGCATCATCGAGGTCTCGATCGCGCCCGCGTGGATGCCGTCTCGAACCTCTTCCGGCGAAAACAGGCCGGGCGGGGTCCCGGCGGCATACCAGCTGTAGGCGACCACCAGCATGCCGAGGCGGACCCGGAGATCGCGCGCCACGATCTCCATGACCTGCGGCTGGCCGCCGTGGCTGTTGAACAGCACGAGCTTCTTGATGCCGGCGCGCGCGACCGATTCGCCAATCTCGGTCCAGAGCCGCGCGAGCGTTTCGGCCGAAAGCGTCAAGGTGCCCGGGAACGCCAGATGCTCGTCGCTCTTGCCGACCGGCATCATCGGCAGGACGGTAACCGGCAGCGCATCGCGGCAGCAGCTCGAGGGCGCGGGCGACGATCCCCTGATTGATACACGCGTCGACCGCGACCGGCAGATGCGGCCCGTGCTGCTCGATCGCGCCGACCGGCAACAGCGCGATCACGCGGCCGGCATCGAGCGCACCGAACTCCGCGGTCGTCATGTCCTGCCAGAAGCGGCGCGGCAGCCCGGCCATCGCTTTTTCCCCATGGGTCTCGAAGCCACCGTTCTAGCGCCTACGGATCTGGTTGTCTGGCGCCGCCCGTGATTTGCCGGCAGCCGGTCATCTGTGGCAGAAGCAGGCCCAGTCATGCCAGGGAGGCCGCCGCATGCTGCGCCGCATCACGCCCGTCACGATCCACCCGCCGTTCGCCAACTATTGCCACGCGACGGAAGTGCCGGCGGGCGCGCGCTGGCTCTACCTATCGGGCCAGCTCGGCGTGCGCCCGGACGGAACCGTCCCCGACGGGTTCGCCGACCAGGCCGATGCCTGCTTCGCCAATCTGCTCGCGATCCTGGCCGAGGCCGGCATGACCGCGGCGGCCCTGGTCCGGCTCACCACCTACCTGACCGATCCGGCCGACCTCGGCGCCTATATGACGGTCCGCGACCGGCACGTGGCGGCGCCGGCGCCGGCCTCGACGTTGCTGGTCGTGCAGGCGCTTGCCAGACCCCAATTCAAGATTGAGATTGAGGCCATAGCTGCCACATATGAGTAGAGATCCCGCCTTCGGCGTTGCCTCGACGACGCGCTGGCGGCAAACTCGAGGCGGAACGAGGATGGAGGACACGATGCGAAAGATCGGTTTCGCCCTTGCCTCTCTCCTGCTGCCCGTCCTGGTGCTCGGCGGCGCGGATGGGCTCGGCCGGGGCGCGCTGGCCGCGACCGGCGACACGCTGATCGTGACTGGCGACGGCGTCAACGTCCGCTACGGCCCGAGCGCCGATGCCAAGGTCAGGATGCGCGTCTATCACGACCAGCTGGTGACGGAGCTGCAGCGGGACGGCGACTGGGTACGGGCCGAGATAGCCGGCAGCGACGGGGCGTCCGGCTGGATCCACGCCTCGCTGCTGGCCGTGCCGAGCGCCGACCAGCTGGCTCGGGCGCGCGCGCGGGCGAGCCAGCCGCCGCGGTCGGGACTGCCGGAGGTCAAGCCGCCGACGCCGCCGGCCGCCGCCAACCCCGCCATGATCGAGCCGGCACCGTCGGCCCCGACCACACCGCCGGCCCCGACCAAGCCGCTGACGAGCGGAGCCTCGACGGCCGAGCCGGCGGCCGCGGTACCATCGGCCGCACTACCCGGGGCCGCTCCATCTCCGATCACCGGCGTCGTCGCCGTGGCGCCGCCCACCCCCGAGCCCTCCGCGGTCGCGCCGGCGACCGGGCCGGCGGACGCCGCCGATGCCGCCGACCTCGCGCGCTTCCGCGACAGCGTCGACTATCTGAACAGCCGCTCCACCTCGGTCGCCGGCGCCGATCTGTTCGACGGCGTCCAGGCGGTCGGCGACGGCGTGGTCCAGGTCGGAGCGACCGACGCCTGGTCGAGCATCCCACCCGCCGGCCAGCAGAGCTACGCCAACACCCTGCTCGACCGCTGGGCGGCGGCGCGGGGCTACACCGGCCCGGTCGCAGTCCAGATCGTCGACCCGGACGGCAAGGTGCTGCTCGAGAGCAAGAAGCCCTGAGGCGCACCGGGCTCGCGACCGAAGGTCAGGCGGCGGGCGCCTGCCGGCCGAGCCCGCCGTAGAGGTCCAGGCAGCGCTCGAACCAGGCCGCGATCGGATCGTCCGCGGCCAGGACCTGGAACGAGCTGATGCAGCGCGCCCATTGCAAGCCGCCGAACACCAGATAGTCGGCGTAGCGCGGCTGGTCGCCGCCGAACCAGGGCGCATCTTTCAGCGTCAGGCGCAGCGGCTGCAGGCTCTTGCGGAAGTCCTCGAGGCGCGCCTCGCGCCCGGCCTGGACCGCCTCCAGCGGCCGGCCGAAGCGCTTTTCCCGACTCGTGCGGAAGTAGTCGCGATCCTCCGGCAGCAGATGCTGCCAGATGTCGGCGATGACGAGGCCAATGAGGCCGGCGTGCAGCACGGTCGCGCACCAGCTCTGGACGAAGCGGGTCACCGCCTCCCCGCCAGGCCCGCCGAACAGCGACGGCCGATCCGGATGGCGCTCCTCGAGATCGTGCGCGATCGCCCAGCTGTCGACGATCAGCCGCTCGCCGTCCCGGATCGCCGGCACGGTCTTGACCTGGCCGTCCTCGATCCTCGGGATGTCGGTGAACCGGGTCGGCCTCGCCTCGCACTCCAGCCCTTTGTGCGCGAGCGCCATCCGCGTCCGCCAGCAATGCGGCGAGAACCGCCGGTCGTCCAGCCCGACCAGGTCATACAGCACGATCGCCATGTTTTTTTTCCCACTTGCCTGAGCGCTTGCCCTGCAGCCTTGGGCATGACCGTCGGGGTCAGGGTCGTCAACCCTCGATCGCGTGAGCCGTCAGCAGGTGACGCTCTGACCCTCGCTGCCGAACGCGGCGAGCCGTGTGGCGTCATCGACCGCGAGCGCGCTCGCCGGCCGGAAGTGATATTGGACCGCCCAGCGGAACGCCTCGGTCCGGTTGACCGGCGTGCCGTGCGGGACCTTGCCATCGAAGAACAGCACGTCGCCCGCCCGCATCGGCACGGCGACCCGCCCGGCGGTCTCGACATCGCTGTCGCAGATCTGCCAGTCGCGGCGCTTGAAGTGGATGCGCGGACCGCCCCGATGACCACCCGCCAAGAGGTGCATGCAGCCGTTCTCGGGCGTGACCTCGGCCATCGGCAGCCAGACGCCGACGATCGGGGTCTCGAGCGCGAGGTTGAAATAGGCGTGATCCTGGTGCCAGGGCTTCTCGCGGCCGAGCGCCGGCTTGACCAGGGCCATGTCCTGGAACAGCTCGGGCCGGGCGCCGAGCAGCTCCTCGACCAGGCCGAGCAGGCCCGGATGGCGGGCGAGCCGGGTCAGCGCCGGCATCTGATCGACGAAGCCCATGAACTTGCGCACGAAACGCGCCCGCACCGCGGGTTCCAGGTCCGGCAACCGATCGCCCTGCTGGCCGGGGGCGAAGCCCGTACCGTTCGCGCGGCCGTCAATCTCGCGATCAAGGCTCGGATCGAGCGCCAGATGGTCGCGCAGCGCGCCTTCGTACCAGATCATGCTGCAGCCGGGCCGCTCGGCGAGCGCCATCGCCTCAAGCTCGGCGCGTGCGGCTCGCACCTCGCCGGCCGGGACCAGCCCGCGCACCATCAAGAACCCGTCCGCGCGGTAGCGCTCGAGCGCCGCCTCGGAACAGGCAGCCGCCGCCGGCACGCCTTCGTCGGTGCGCTCGAAGGCATAGAGCTCCGGCTCGTGGAGGGGAATCCTGGGCTCGAAGAAGACGCGCATCTCGCGACTCACCGCGCCGCCGACGCGGTCCGCCGCGCCGCAGGCGGCGTCTCACCGGCTTCGCGGACGCCGGCGAGCGTCAGCTCTTCGGCGCGGTGGCAGCTGGCGAGATGGCCGCTCCGCAAGCTCGCGGAGCACCGGCGCCTCTTGCCGGCAACGTTCGATCGCGTAGGCGCAGCGGGGGTGGAAGTGGCAGCCGGCGGGCGGGTTGGCGGGGTCGGCGACCTCGCCCTTGGGCACGATCCGGCGCGTGCGCCGCCTCGGGTCCGGCACCGGCACCGCGGAAAGGAGCGCCTCGGTGTAGGGGTGGAGCGGGCGCGCGAACAGCTCGGCGGTCGCGGCGAGCTCGACGATCTTGCCGACGTACATGACCGCGACCCGGTCGCTGACGTGCTTCACCACCGACAGGTCGTGGGCGACGAACAGGTAGGAAAGCCCGAGCCGGTCCTGAAGGTCGAGCAAAAGGTTGACGATCTGCGCCTGAACCGAGACGTCGAGCGCCGAGACCGGCTCGTCGGCGACGATCAGCGCCGGGTTGAGCGCGAGCGCCCGGGCGATCCCGATCCGCTGCCGCTGGCCGCCCGAAAAGGCGTGGGGAAAACGGTTCATGTAGGCGGCCGGCAGCTGGACCAGGTCGAGCAGCTCGCGCACCCGCCGCCGGCGCTCCTCGAGCGAGCGCACCCCGTTGACCAGCAAGGGCTCGGCGATGATGTCGGTGATCGTCATCCGCGGGTTCAGTGACGAGAACGGGTCCTGGAAGATCATCTGCATCTGGCGCCGGAGCGGGCGCAGCTCGGGCTTCGGCAGCGCTGCGACGTCGACCTGGTGTCCCGACTCCGTCCGAAAGCGGATGGCACCTGCGGTCGGCGTCAGCGCGCGCAGGATGCAGCGCGAGGTGGTGGTCTTGCCGCAGCCGCTCTCGCCGACCAAGGAGACCGTCTCGCCGCGGTGGATCTCGAAGCTCACGTCGTCGACGGCGCGCACTTGCCCCACGACCCGGCGCAGCAGGCCGCGCCGGATCGGGAACCATTTCTGCAGGTTCTCGACCTCGAGGATGGTCGCAGCCGTGCTCACCCGGTCGGCTCCAGCAGGCTCGGCGCCGGTGCGGTGGCCCCCGATGTCTGTCGGCCGTAGAGAAAACAGCTGGCCTCGCGGCGCGCGCCGAGCGCCACCGCGGCCGGCAGGCCGCGCTCGCAGACGCCGCCGATCGCGTCGGGGCAGCGCGGGATGGAAGGGGCAGCCCTGCGGCCGGTTGTAGGGATGCGGGATCGAGCCCTCGATGGTCTTGAGGCGCGAGCGGGGGGTCGCCAGCACGCTCGGGATCGAGCGCAGGAGCGAGCGGGTATAGGGGTGCGCAGGCTCGTGGAAGATCGCGTCGACCGGCCCGCGCTCGACGTCACGGCCGAGGTACATGACCACGACGTCGTCGGTCATCTCGGCGATCACGCCCATGTCGTGGGTGATCAGGATCACCGCGAGGTCGCGCTCCTGCTGGAGTTTCCGGATCAGGTCCAGAATCTGCGCCTGGGTGGTGACGTCGAGGGCGGTGGTCGGCTCATCGGCGATCAGGATGCGCGGCTCGCCGGCGAGCGCGAGCGCGATCATGACCCGCTGGCGCAGCCCGCCCGAGAGCTCGAAGGAATAGCTGTCGACCCGCTGCGCCGGCTGCGGAATGCCGACCATGGTCAAGAGCTCAATTCCCCGCGCGCGCGCCGCCCGCTTCGAGAGTTGGGAATGCAGGCGGATCGCCTCGCTCAGCTGGTTGCCGATGGTGTAGAAGGCGGACAACGAGCTCATCGGCTCCTGGAAGACGTAGCCGATCTCGCCGCCGCGAACCCTGCGCATCTCCTGGCCCTGGCCGTCGAGCTGGACCAGATCGGTGATGGGACCGGCGGCGCGCCGGAGCAGGATTTTTCCGGCTTCGACCCGGCCCGGGCGCTCGACGATGCGGAGGATCGAGCGCGCCGTCACGCTCTTGCCGCAGCCGCTCTCGCCGACGATCCCGAGCGTGCGGCCGGGCTCGAGGTCGAAGGAGACGTCGTCGACGGCGCGGACGATGCCCTCGTCCTGGTGGAACCAGGTCCGCAAGCCCCGCACGGAGAGGATCGGCTCAGCCATAGGGATCGGCCGCGTCCCGGAGACCGTCGCCGAGGAAATTGAAGGCGAGGATCACGACGATCACCGGGATCGCCGCGACCAGCAGCCAGGGGGCGATGCCGAGCGCCTGGATGTTCTGGGCGTCCTGGAGCAAGACGCCCCAGCTGATCGCGGGTGGCCGGAGGCCGAGGCCCAGGAAGGAGAGCGTGGTCTCGCTGATGATCATCGCGGGCAATGCCAGGCTGATCGCGGCGATGATATGGGAGAGGAAGGACGGCACCATGTGGCGGAAGATGATCCGCAGACGCGAGGCGCCGGCGAGCTCGGCCGCGGTCACGAAGTCTTCTTCCCTGAGTGCCAGAAAACGGCCGCGGACCACGCGCGCGAGCTCGGTCCAGCCGATCAGCGAGATGATCAGCGTGATCGCGAGGTAGACCTGGAGCACGCTCCAGCTCGACGGCAGGGCCGCCGCGAGCCCCATCCAGAGCGGGATCGTCGGGATCGAGCGCAGGATCTCGATCAGGCGCTGGATCAAGGTGTCGATCAAGCCGCCGTACAGCCCCGAGATACCGCCCAGCAGCACGCCGAGGAACAAGGAGATGGTGACGCCCGCCAGGCCGATGATCAGCGAGGTCCGGGTCGCGAGCATCAGCCTCGACCAGAAGTCGCGCCCGAGCTGGTCGGTGCCGAGCAGGAACAAAGCGTCGGTCGGCTCGCCGCGGTCGAGCCCGATCAGATGCCGGCTGGTCGGGAACAGGCCCAGGAACTTGTAGGGGTAGCTTTCCGCGAACAGCTTCAGATAGCGCTTGTCGGCGGGGTCGGGGGCGTAGATCAGCTTGAAGGTCTTGAGATCGCGCTTGCCCTTCAGCGCCAGGACGTAGGGCCGGAAGCCGCCGTCCTCATCGAACCAGTGGATCTTCTGCGGCGGGATGTAGCTGCGGGCCGCCTCGGTCGCGTAGGGATTGGCGGTCGCCAGAAAATCGGCGAACAGGGCGACCAGGTAGAACAGCGCGACGATCACGCCGCTCGCGACCGCCACTTTGTGCTTCTTGAAGCGCCACCAGGTGAGCTGGAGCTGGGTCGCGACCGCGATCTTCTCCTCGGCGGCCGCGATCGCCGGCGCGGCTTCGGCAATGATCGTGCTCATCCCTGCAGCCCCGCCCGGATGCGCGGATCGATCCACATCAGCACGAGATCGGACAGGAAGGTGCCGATCACGGTCAAGACGCCGAGCAAGAGGACGATCGCGCCGGCAAGGAACATGTCCTGGGCGACCAGCGCGCGCAGCAGGACCGGCCCGATCGTCGGCAGCGACAGGACCAGCGAGACCACGATGCTGCCCGAGACCACGAACGGCAGCAGATAGCCGATCGTGCTGGCGAACGGGTTGAGCGCCGCGCGCACCGGATATTTGACGATCACGCGCCATTCCTGGAGACCGCGGGCGCGGGCGGTGATGACGTAGGGCCGGCGCAGCTCGTCGAGCAGGTTGGCGCGCATGATCCGGATCAATTGCGCCGTGCCGGCGAGCGCCAGGATCAGCGCCGGCAGCGGCAGATGCGCGGTCAGGTCCCAGACCTTGCCCCAGGACCAGGGCTTCAGCGCATATTCCGGCGAGAACAGGCCGCCGACGTTGGCATCGAGGTAGCGGAAGCTCAGGTACATGATGATCAGCGCGAGCAGGAAGTTCGGTACTGCCAGACCCACAAAGCCCACGAACGTGAAGATATAGTCGGCGATCGAATACTGGCGGACCGCCGAATAGATCCCGATCGGCAAAGCGATCCCCCAGGTCAGGATGATCGCGGCGATCGAGATGACGATGGTGAGCCACAAGCGGTCGCCGATGACCTCGGTGACCGGCCGGTTCCATTCGAGCGAGACGCCGAAGTCGCCGCGCGCGACGCGGCTGATCCATTTCCAGTACTGGACCCAGACGGGCTTGTTGAGGCCGTACTGCTCGCGCATCGCCTCGGCTTCCTGGGCGCTGACCATCGAGCCCGAGGACGAGAGCCTGGCGATGTAGCTGTCGACAAAGTCGCCCGGTGGCAGTTGGATGATCGCGAACGCGACCACCGAGATCGCTGCGATGGTGGCGACCGCGAGCAGAAGGCGTCTGACGACGTAGCCGATCATGGCTCAGACGCCCCCGGGCCGGCGGGACCGGCCCGGGGGCTCCGTCCGAACTTACTCCTTGTAGTACCAGGTCTCGGGGTGCGCCCCGCCCGGCGTCCGGCAATGCTGCGCGATGCAGTTACGCGACGGGATGTTGCCCAGTTTGTTCGACACCAGGCGCACACCCATCAGCGCCGGCGACTGGCCGACCGTGCCGATCCCATACTGCTGATCGATCAGGATCTTCCAGATCTCCTTGGCGGTCTCGATCCGTTGCTCCGACTTTTGGCCGGCGGCGCTGCTGAACAGGTCGTAGATCTTGAGCAGGTTGGGATCGTCCGGCTTGCGGCCGAGCTTACCGCCCGTGGAGTACCACTTGGCGAACTCCGGTCCCATGAACGCCTCGGTCGGGTCGACCGGGATCGCGTGCCGCGGGAACAGGTAGAGCAGCTCGGTGCCGCCGTTGTTCCAGACCATGATCTGGTGCTCGTTGGCCTGGGTGCGGGTGAAGGCGAGCGAGCGCTCGGTGTCCTTGACGTCGGCCTGGATGCCGACCTTGCGCCACTGGTCGGCGACCATCTCGCTGATCTTGGGCCAGGGCAGGAAGGCCTGGACCGCCTGGACCTCGAGCCGCAGCCGCTCGCCATTGTCGGTGCGCACCCGGAAGCCCTCGGAATCCTTCTTGTCCAGCCCGATCGCGTCGAGCATCTGGTTGGCCTTGTCGGGGTCGTAGGTCGACCACTTCTCACGCCAACCGGGACCCGGAAAGTACGGCAAACTCTCGCCCGGTGCCGGCGAGCCCGGGGTCGCGACCCCCAGCCAGAAGGTCTGGTTGAGCTGGTCGCGGTCGATCGCCAGCGACAGCGCCCGCCGGAAGTCGGTGTTGGTCAGCCACTTGGCGATCTCGGGATCGGCATCGTAGCTCTGGTTGAACTGATAGATCGCATCAGCGCCGTTGAAGGCGAGGTCGAGATGGACCTTGTAGTTGCCTTTTTCCTGGTTCTCCAAGATCACCGGCAGCTTGCCGAGGTCGACGTGGCGCTCCTGCAGGTCGTAATCGCCGGCGATCGCCCGCAGGTTCAAGACCTCGAGGTCTTCGGCCAACGTCATCACGATACCGTCCATGTAGGGCAATTGATTGCCCTCGGTGTCGACCGCCCAGTAGTAGGGATTGCGCTCCATCACCCAGGTCGGGTTGTTGATCGGCTTGACGGTGTGCCAGGGCCCGAGCACCGGCAGCTCGGTGTTGAGCGTCCAATCCTTCTTGAAGTGGAGATACGCGACCCAATTGTCGTAGCCCGCCGCCTTGGCCGCGGCATTGGCGGCGTCGACCCCGCCCGCGTACTTGGGCAGGTACTGCTTCAGGTAATGGGCCGGCGCATAGGCACCGTAGCTGCGCTTCTCCGACTGGCGGACCGCCTGACCGCCACCGATCAGGGTGTCGCCGATCATCAGCTCCTCGAACAGATAGTAGGGCACGTCGAACTCGAAATTGACGGTAAAGTCGTCGACCTTGACGATCCGCCCGGGCTTGCCCTCGGGCGTCATGTCCGGGATGCCGGTCGGCACGATGTCCTTGTTGTTGTAGATGTCCTCGAACCAGAAGACGAAGTCGTCGGCGGTGAACGGCGCTCCGTCCGACCACTTCAGGCCCTTCCTGAGGTAGAGCGTGTAGGTCTTGCCGTCGTCGCTCATCTTCCAGCCCTTGGCGAGTGAGGGCCGGGGCACGTTGCCGGTGTGGTCGACCAGGATCGGCCGGTCGGAGGCCTGGATGCGGTTACCGTTCTCGTTGTCGCCGGGGCCGGTGAAGCCACGGTGCCAGATGCCGCCGTACTTGCCGATCTCGTGCACCGGCTGGATGACCATCAGGTCCTCGGGCAGACGCTCCGCGACCGGCGGCAGTTTTCCCTGTTTGACCAGCTCGGCGAGCGCCGGCGCTTCGTGGAACGTCGTCGGCCACTTCGAGCGGTCCTCGATGATGGTGATGCCTTCGAGCTCGCCGATCAGCCCCGATTCGGCGAGCGAGTTCTGGGCGTGCGCCTGGTGCTGGGGTAGCACCCCGATCAGGGCCGCCGCGCCGAGCAGAGCGACGGCCAGCCTTCGCGTGGTCCGCATCCGAAACCTCCCCTTTTGTTGTCGGCCCACGCGATCGCCCTGAAACCACCGGTGGTGCCGTATCGATAGAAACCCGGTCCAACAAACGCGGCGCTCGCCACTTTGTCAATTGATGCGGGGTCAATTGATGCGGGCGCGCAACCGGCTTACCGGGGGTCCCGGCGCCGCCGGCGCGATGGTTCCTTCGACGGCTGGCGGCTGGCGGCTGGCGGCTCGAGCTGGCTATGGTCGCCGCCGAGGCAACCGGGCAAGCCAGGGGAGGCACGCGCCATGGCCACAATTCGACCCAACCGGGTCAAACAGAAGCTCGCGGCCGGCCAGACCGTGCTGTCGGTCGGCGGCATCGACAGCCCGGGCCTGATCGACCTGATCGGGCCCGCGGGTGCGGACGTGATCTGGCTCGAGGGCGAGCACGGCCCGATCGACTACGGTCACATCCCGGACCTGACCCGCGCCTGCGACCTCTGGGGCATGACCTCGGTGGTGCGGGTCAACGCGCTCGCCTACGGGCCGATCTACCGCACCCTCGACCTCGGCGCCCAGGGCATCTGCGTGCCCCACATCGACACTGCCGAAGATGCGCAAAAGTTCGTCGAGGCCGCCAAGTTCGCGCCGATCGGCAGGCGCGGCCTGTTCACCAGCCGCCAGGGCTACGGCGTGCCGGACTACCTCGAGGTCGCCAACGACCATACCCTGCTGATCGCGCTGATCGAGGACATCCGCGCGGTCCAGAACCTGGACGAGATCCTGAAGGTCGACCACATCGACGTGTTCTTCGTCGCGCCCTCGGACCTCGCCGCCTCGATGGGCCTGATCGGCAAGCCGACGGATCCCAAAGTCTCGGCGACCGTCGAGAGCGCGCTGAAGCAGATCATGGCCGCGGGCCGTACCGCCGGCACCACGCTGGTCGACAACCAGAACGGCGAGCGCTACGCCGCCATGGGCGTACGCTTCCTCTCGGCCTCGATCCAGCCGTGGCTGCTCGCCGGGATCGGCGACCTGATGCGCCGCGTCGCGGCCGCCAGCACCTCGTCCTGACCGGCGCCCTGGTCGAACCCGCTCAGGCGCTCGCGTCAGACCCGGCCGGTTGACTCGCGGGGGTGCGCCGGGGTCGGCCGACCGGCTTGCCGGTGCGCCGGCGGCGCGTCTGGGTCTTCGGCCGCCCGAGGCCGAGCTTGAGAGCGACCTCGCGGCGCTGTTGCGCGTAGGCCGGCGCGATCATCGGGTAGTCGGGCCTGAGCTCGAAGCGGGCGCGATATCCGGCCGGGGTCAGGTCGTGCTTGACCGAAAGATGGCGCTTGAGCACCTTTTGCGCCTTGCCGCAGACCAGGCAGAGCAGACGATCCGGGTGGACCGAGCGCCGCACCGGCACCGCGGGCTCGGGCTTGGCCTCGACCGGCGCCTCGACCTCGGTGCCGATCCTCGCCATCTGTCCGGCCACGGCGGTGATCAGCGTCGCGACGTCCGCAGGCGCGATCTTGTTGTGCGAGACGTAAGCAGCGACGATCTCGGCGGTGACTTCGGCCAGCGTCGCGGGTTCAGAATCTTCAGCCACTGTACAGATCTCCGGATTGCGATCGACTTGACAGATGACTTACGCCCAACGACGGCGGTTGGCAATCAGCAATTTCGCTCGCGGTCTTGGCTCGGCCGCATCAAGCAAAGGGGAGGTTCGATCCCGAAGAGGCCCCTGCCGATAAAGGTCTTCGACGGAATTGCCGGCGCTGACGCTCTCGTCGGAGCGACAAAGGGCAACGTTGGGAGGCCTCTGCCCGTCGATTCGGGTCGAGGCGGTCGAGCAAGCGCCTCTGCCGCGCTTTCCCGACGGTCTCTTGCGCCACACGGTCCGAGCAAGCCCAATTGGAGCGCAAGCGCTCAATCCTGCTGCGCTACGCCTGGCTCAACTTGTCCCAATCACGGCAATCAGCCCGCCAACTGCGCCTACAAGCGCAATAAGCGCCGCGACCCACATCGGCATCTAATCGGAGCGCTCTATTGCTCCTTGCGGACAATGGCGCTCAGTTCAGTGATCGCTTCGAGTCTCAGCGGCCAGCAACCGGTCATCTCCAACCGTCCCCGCGTCCCACCTTGGCTGCTGAGCCCCGGCTTTGGCAGTAGGTATTCACTACGCCAGGTTATTTTGCTGCTCTTCTTCGCCTCCGCGATGAGCTTGCGCTGAAACCTTCCGCTCTTCGCTTGTTGGCGGCGCTCTGGAGCCTGGCCCGGCGCGGAATTCGATGATCCAGTCCACGCTCCTTCCCCCAGGCCCACATGGCTCGGAAAGCCGAGCAAAATGTGTAAGCACTTCGCACAGTTGCGGGACTGGATCTCCTTCGTAATCATGAATGCTGGGTGGGTCGATGATCCGCGTCGACCTCAGTCGCGGTCCTCGGGTCGGGCCAAATCGGCGTTGCTAGCCGGGAACCCGGTGCGGCCGTTCCGGGGCCGGCCAGAGGCTGCTGTTAGCTGGAGGTGTCCTATGCTTATGCTCCCGACTTAACGCTTGAGGGTAGGTCGCCTGCCCTGGGACCCGCCACTACGCCTGTGGGGCCCGACACTCCTGTGGCAGCTGCTCTGCTGGCCGATAGTGGGGCTCGGCGACGCGATACGTCGATCCAGAGCGACAGGAGGCGATGGGCGTCCTGTTGCGCGCGGTGACCTACCAGCTCGAGCGGACCAAGCAGGCGGCCGTGGCCAGCATGAGGCTGGCGTGAGCTGGTGGCGGGCGTTGGTCGACAGGCTCGCAATCGCACTAGTCGCGTCCGGTGGCGCGCTGACCGCGATTCATATTGTGCAGGGCCTGGAGGCCCCACGGCCATGGTGATCAGGCTCAGCATCGCCGCTGGTGGACCGTCGTCCGCGACAGGGGGAACAACAGCCAGAACGTGGATACGCCGCTCACCCAGGCGCGCTACCCACATTGATTTGGCGCTCGCCGAGCGTATCAGGGCGCGCCGGGTTGCGCTAGGGCTCACACAACAAGAACTCGCCAAGCGGATCGGCGTCAGCTTTCAGCAAGCGCACAAGTACGAGACGGGCGGCAGCCGGCTCAGCATTGGCCGCTTGGTCGCTATCTGCCAGGCATTGAGAACCGTGCCGAGTGAGTTGTTGGAGGGCTTGACCTCAGTCGCGGGGCCAGAGCTCGAAGCGCTGGAGCGCGATCGGATGACGCTCGCGACGGACGCGGCCCTGCTGTTGGCGGGGCACCAACGGGTGCGGGTGCAGTTCGTGCGTAGGTTGGCGGAAGGCCAATCGTGTGAGTTGGCTTTGACGGCACGCAAAAGCGGCTCTTGAGCGTTAAATCTAGAGGGGCCGGTGCTTACGCTACCAAGCAGGAGGCAGCCAGGGCCCAGTCAACGAATCATGAACTTAATACGAATGAGGCGGACGCCCCCTTCTTGGTGCCTGATCGGGCGGCCCTTTCGTTTGGCATGCCCCGGTTGACGATGGGGCTGGATATCGACGGTCGCGCCGGGTTGTCGCCAGCTGGCGTACGAGGGTCGGATGAGCGATTGCCTTTTCAAATCTTTGATTGCTGGTGCCGGAGAGAGGATTCGAACCTCCGACCTACTGATTACGAATCAGCCGCTCTACCCCTGAGCTACTCCGGCCGGCGCCGGTCGCAGCTAGGTACCGGGCGGTCGACCGGCCGTCAAGGCGCGACGCGCAGCGGGTGTGTCGGCGCCGCTGGCGGCGCGTCTCGTTACGAGGCGGCGCGGACGACGGAGGCGGCGCGGGTGTCGGGCGCATCGGGGCCTGCGACCGTGGTCACCGCGCCCCGGCTCGCCGGCGCCGTGGGCTGGCCGTTGGCCGTCGAACGGCCCGGGGCGCCAGCGAGCGCCGCGCCCGAAGGCGGGATCAGCTGCGCCTCGGCGTCCTCGCGCAACAGCGGCACGATCTTGGGCGGCGAGCCCCAGCGCAGGCTGTCGAAGCGGCCGTCGGGACCGAAGGGCGACCAGCGGGCGCGCACCTCGCCGGTGGTCGGGCACAGCCAGGCCGGGTCGGGCGCCGCGTCGACCGCCTTGGCGAGCCAGGCGCGCGCCTTCTCGCCCTGGCCCTCGGCCTGCTCGACCTCCGCGAGCAGGCGGTAGACCGAGGCGGTCGGTGCCTGCTTGCGGGCGCGCTCGAGCGCGGTGCGCGCGCTGTGCCACTGCTTGGCGGCGATCGCTTGCTCGGCCAGCACCAGATCGCTCTGAACGTGCTCGGGCGCCAGCTGGTACAGGCGCTCGGCGAGCTTCAGGCGCTCGGCCGGCGGCTGGCCGGCGGCCTGCCCGAGATAGGCCCGCGCGAGCGCCGGATGCGGCTCGGCCCGCCAGCCGGCCTCGATGATCTTGCGCGCCAGGCGCAGCTGGTTGCTCTGCTCGGCGAGCTCGGTCGCCTGGACCGCGAGCGGCGCCAAGCTCGGCAGCAGCTTGTGCGCCTTGCGCGCCAGCCGCAGCGCCTCGTACGGCCGCCCCGCCTTGCGTTGCGCCGCCGCCTGCTGGTGGAACAGGATCGCGCGCCGCCGGATCGCGCTCGGCGCGGTCGATCAGCTTGTGCCGCGCCATGTCGCCGACCGTGCTCAGCGCCTCGGTCCAGAGCCCCGCCTGGGTCTGCAGGTCGAACAGCGTGGTCAGCACCCAGGGCGTGTTCGGCCGGCGCAGATAGGCGCGGCGCGCGAGCTTGAGCGCGGTCCCGCCGTCGCCGTCCTTGATCGCCTGGGCGAGCAGGCCGCGCAGGCCGAGGAACTCGGTCTCGGTGTGCTTGAGCATCTGCTGGAACTTCTGCCGGGCGGCGCCCTCGTCGCCGTCGAGCTGCGCGGTCTGGGCGCTCAGCAGGAGCGTCGAGGGGGCGTGCTCGAGCAGCTTCTCGGCCCGCCGGTTGAGCGCCTTGGCGGCCGCGGTATCGCCGGCCGCCGCCGCCACCAGGCCCTGGGCGAGCGCCTGGTAGCCGCGGTCGATGCGCGCCCGCCGCCGGCCGCGCCCGAACTGGCGCGGCGCGCGCCGGATCAGCCGCAGGACCTCGAACAGGATCACCAGGATCACGCCGAACAGCAGCACGCCCACGGCCAGCACCGCGACCGAGGTCTCGATCTGCACACCCTGCCAGATCAGCGAGACCTGCCCCGGATGGTCGGCGAACCAGGTCGCGACCAAGGACAGGCCGACCGCGACGACGAGGAACAGAATGAGCCGGATCATGGACGTCCTTGCTGCTGGGTCGCGGCTGCCGGCCGCTTGCGACGCGGCGGCGGTGGCTCGGCTGGTGGTCGCTCAGTTGGAGGGCTGGGTCAGCAGTTCCGTGGTGTGCGCCTGCAGGCGCGCGAGCGCCGCGGTCGCGCCCAGACGGGTCTTGGCCTCGGCCAGCCAGGCGGCCGCGGCCGCGGCCGCCGGGCCCTCGAGGGCCTCGAGCTCGGCGACCGCAGCGGCGAGGTCGCCCTGCTCGAGATCGGCTTCCGCGCGCGCGACCCGCGCGGCGGCGCCCTCGCCCTCGACGTCGGCGCCGACCGGCCGCACGGTCACCAGCCGCATCAGGTTGCTCGCCGCCTGGTCGATCAGGCTGTTGCCCTCGGGCGCGCGCGCCTGCTGCACGATCTCGCCCGCGACCGGGGCGAAGGACTGCTTGAGCGCCGCGAGGCTCGGCACCCCGGACGGCGCGCTCGGCGCCGAGCTCGGCCGCCGCCTCGCGCACCACCTGGTCCTGATCGCCGAGCGCCGTCAGGCTGCGGAGCGGCGCATCGTAGGCCTGCGCAGCGACCGATCGCGGTGTCGATCTGGGTCGTGATCAAGGCCAGCGCCGCCGCCAGCTCGCGGCGGTCGCTGGCGGACGCGGCCCGGTTCTGGGCGTCGGCGAACTGGTGGCGCAGATCATCGAGGTCGCCGTGCAGCGTCCCGATCTGCCCGTCCAGCCCCTGCACCTGGCCGGTCAGCTGGTCCAGGTTGCTTTGGGCAGCGGCGCTCTGCTCCTTGACCTGCCCGACGTCGGCCGCCAGCTGCGCGAGCTTGGCCCCGGTCGGCTCGAGGGCGTCGACCCGGGCGCCAAGCGCGTCGATCCGTTCGCCGAGCGCGCCGCCGGCGCCGGTCTCGGACAGGCTGCTCTCGACCGCGGTCAGGCGGGACTGCAAGGCCTCGAGCGTCGCCGCCTCGCCGGCGCTCGCATCGCCGGCTCCGGCGATATCGGTGGCGAGCCCGGCGAGCTGGCTCTCGAGCGCCGCGAGGCGCGTCCGCAGATCGCCCTGGCCGGTGGCCGCCGCACTGCCTTCGCTGGCGCTGACGCTCTGCTCGAGCGCGCCGACGCGCTCCTCGAGCGCCGCCAGGCCCGGCCCGGCCTGGGCCTGGTCGCTGGCTTGGGTTTGGCCGGCAGCCGTCTGGCGCGCCGTTTCGAGGGCCTCGACCCGGGCCGCCAGATCGCTGTCCGCCGGCGGCGCCTGCTCGATGGCCTGCACCCGGCTGCTCAGCTGAGCCAGCGCCTGGCTGTCGTCCGCCAGGCTGCCGATCCGGTGGTCGAGCTGCTCGACCTGGGCGCGCACCGCCTGCAGCTCGGCCCCGGCGTCGGCCGGCATCAGATGAGTCAGCGCCAACCAGGCCGCGATGGCGCCGACCAGACCACCGATCACGCCGCCGATCACGCCGTTTCGGAAGCTGCGATGGGAGCCGCCCGCGGGCGGCGGGGCCCCGGTCGGCGGCCGGCTCCTGGCCGAGGGCTCGCCGCTGGCAGTTGGCGGACGCCCGGCAGGCGGTGCGCCGCCAGGGGTCGGGCCGGGCTTGCCCGCCGTCGCCCCCGGGCTCGGTCCGGACGCGCTCGCCGGGCTCGCGGCCGCAGTGGGGGACGCGGGCGGGGTCGGGCCAGGCTTGGGTGCGGTCGTCCCGGAGGGGCTCGTCGCAGGCGATGCCTCGGGCGGGCGGGCTGCAGCCGCCGCCGGCGGCGCGGTCGGGGCGCCGCCGGCGCTCGCTGGCCGGTCACTGCCGCCGGCGGGCGCCGCCGCGGTGCCGTTGGGACGCTCGCCCAGAGCAGCGGGACCGGCCGGCGCCGAGCGGGTGGCGGCCGTCGGCTCGGGCGGGTCGGCGGGCCGTCTGCCTTTGTTGCGCGCCATGAAAGCCTCTCGGGGAACCTCTTGCCGCGGACCGATGATGATGGCGGCGTGTCTTGCGCCGCCGAGCGGCGACGCCCGGCACGCCTAGCACCTTCCCTCGCGCCCTTCAAGCTGTCGCAGGACCATTTCAACCTCCGGGTGGGCGGCGATCCGGACCCCCGCCCAGCTCAGACGACGACAGGGCGCCGCGACCGCCGCGCTGAGGCAAATTGCCTCGGTCCGGCCAAGGCAGCCGGCCAGATCGTACCGGCCGATCAGGTCGACCAGGACCGCGGCGCTGCGCGGCGAGAACAGCAGCACGGCATCGATTTCTCCGCTCTGGATCGCTTCGATCACCGACGGCGCCAGGCCTCTCGCTGCGACCGCGCGGTAGACCGCCTGGCGACGCAGCTCGAAGCCGGCTGCCCGCAGCGCTTCGGCGAGCCCCGGCCGGACCTCGGCGCCGGCGAGGTGCAGGACCGCGCCGGCGGTCGGCCGGCACTGCCCGATGATCAGCCGCGCCAGGCTCGCGGCGTCGCCGCCGGCCGCGCGCACGTCGCCGCAGCCGGCCGCGCGCGCCGCCCGCGCGGTCGCTTCACCGACCACGAACACCGGCCGGCCGGGATCGGTTCCAGAGAGCGCCGGCACCGCGTTGGCGCTGGTCAGCACGATCGCCTGCACGCCCTCGAGGTCCGGAACCGCGCCCGGGATCGGCTCGATCGTCAAGAGCGGTGCGATCAGGGTGCTGTGGCCGCGGGCCTCGAGCGCCCGCGCGAGCGCCTCGGCATCGGCCTGCGGTCGGGTGATCAGGACATGCACGAGCCGGTCTCCCGCGCCGTCGCTGCCGGCATCAGTCGAAGAAACGCGGGCCGGCGCGCGCCTTCAGCTCGAGACCGGCATCGCGGCCGAGCGCCACACCATCGGCGAGCGCGCCCTCGCGGGTCGTACGCAGGCAGGCGCTGCCGTCCGGGCGCGCGATCAGGGCTGCGAGCCGAAGCTCGCCGCCTGCGCACCGGGCATGACCGGCGATCGGCGTCTGGCAGGAGCCGTCGAGCGCGGCCAGGAGCGCGCGCTCGGCCGTGATGCAGGCGCGGCTGTCCGGATCCTCGATCGCCGCCAGCAGGGCCAGGGTCGACGCGTCGTCCGCCCGGCATTCGACCCCGATCGCGCCCTGGCCGACCGCCGGCAACATGACCTCGGGCGGCAGGATCGTGGCGCCGGCCGGCGCGATCCCGAGGCGCTCGAGGCCGGCCTGCGCGAGCAGGGTCGCATCGACCGCGCCGGCCGCGAGCTTTGCGAGCCGGGTCTCGACGTTGCCGCGGAAGCCTACCACCCGCAGCTCGGGCCGGCGCGCCAGCAGCTGCGCCTGGCGCCGGAGCGAGGCGGTGCCGACCACGGCGCCCGGCGGCAGGCCCTCGAGGCCGGCGCCATCCCGGCTGATCAGGACGTCGCGCGGGTCGGCGCGCGCCAGCACCGCGCCCAGCACCAGGCCGTCCGGCAGCCAGGTCGGAAGGTCCTTGACCGAGTGCACCGCGAGGTCGATCCGGCCCTCGAGCAGCGCCGCCTCGAGCTCCTTGCAGAACAGGCCCTTGCCGCCGAGCTCGGCGAGCGGCCGGTCGGTGATCCGATCGCCGGTCGTGCGGATCGCCACGACCTCGAGCGCCCCCGGCGCCGCCAGCTCCGGATGCGCCCCTTCGAGCGCGCGCAACGCCAGCGCCGCCTGGATGCGGGCGAGCGGCGAGCCGCGGGTGCCGATGCGCACAAGCGCCGTCACCCTCAGGCCCCGGGTCGGGCGCTGGCGATCATGCTGGCGCGGGCTTATGTGCTGGGATCATGACCGGAATATCTAGCACATCAGGGCCGCCCGTGGTGCTCGGGATCGAGACCAGCTGCGACGAGACCGCCGCCGCCCTGGTCGACGCCGAGCGACGGGTGCTGGCCGAGGCGCTGCAGAGCCAGGAGGACCGGCACGCGCCGTTCGGCGGCGTCGTGCCCGAGATCGCGGCGCGCGCCCACGTCGAGGTCCTCGACCGGCTGATCGCCCGGGTCATGGCGGCCGCCGGGCTCGGGTTCGGCGATCTGGCAGGCGTCGCGGCGACCGCCGGGCCTGGTCTGATCGGTGGGCTGATCGTCGGCCTCGTGACCGCCAAGGCGATCTGCGCCGTCCACCGCCGGCCGCTGCTCGCGATCAACCACCTCGAGGGCCATGCGCTCACCGCCCGCCTGACCGATGGCGTCGATTTTCCCTATCTGCTGCTGCTGATCTCGGGTGGCCATTGCCAGCTGCTGGTGGTGCAGGGCGTCGGGCGCTACCGGCGGCTCGGCACCACCCTCGACGATGCCCTCGGCGAGGCCTTCGACAAGGCCGCCAAGATGCTCAATCTCGGTTTTCCGGGCGGGCCCGCGGTCGAGCGGGCAGCGGCAACCGGCGACCCGGAGCGCTTCGCGCTGCCGCGGCCGATGCGAGGCCAGCCCGGCTGCCACTTCTCGTTCTCGGGCCTCAAGACCGCGCTCCGCCAGACCATCGAGCGGCTGGGGCCGACAGCCCTGGAGGCGCCGGCGCTGAATGATCTTTGCGCGAGCTTTCAGACCGCGACTGGCGACATCCTGGTCGATCGCACGCGCCATGCGGCGTCGATGCTGCGCGCCGACTATCCCCGCGCCAATACGCTGGTGGTCGCAGGCGGGGTCGCCGCCAACACCCATCTCCGCGCCCGTCTTGCCGCCCTTGCGGCTGGACAGGGCCTCCGTCTGATCGTGCCGCCGCCCCGGCTCTGCACCGACAACGGCGTCATGATCGCCTGGGCCGGGCAGGAGCGTCTCGCGCTCGGCCTGATCGACGACCTGCGGGCACCGGCCCGCGCCCGCTGGCCCCTCGACCCCGCGGCCGAGCCCGCGCTCGGCGCCGGCGTCAAGGCCTAGGCAGGAGGCCTCAGGCGCGCGCGGCCTGCTCGTGCCGAGCCATCCGACCGGACACCTCGGGCAGGCGAAGCTTCGGCCGGGAATCTTCGGCGCTGAAGCCACTGACCTGGATCTCGATCAGGTCGCGCGAGGCCGGATCGCGCGGGTCGGCCTGATGCACGGCGAAGGTCTTGCCGGCCGCGGCGCCCCGCTGGTCGAGCCAGACCAGCAACCGCCGCAGCTGGCTCTCGCTCATCCTGGCGAGCTGGGCGCGCAGGCGCGCCGGCCTGTCCGGCCAACCAATGTCGACGGAATCCGCGTGACGTGCCATGTCACCTCCTCCTTTGTTCTGATTGCATCACTATGATGCCATACGCACCGAGCTGCGTCAATCAACATCGGTGCGCCTCGCGGGGGCTTGAGAGACCCAACGCTCGTCGCAAAGGTTGAGGACCGCGATGAAGTACAGCGTGTTCGCTGGGGTGCTGCCGGAGGTGTGCCAGCGACTGGCCAAGCACAGCTACGACGACGTATCTGCGCGCCCCGATCGACGCCACCGATTGACTTAGAACGCGCTGTTGAACAGGCCGCCATCCAACAGAAGGTTCTGGCCGGTGATGTAGCCCGCCCGCGCGCTGCAGAGGAAGGCGCAGGCGTCGCCCAGTTCCTGTGGGTCGCCGATCCGGCGCGCCGGCACCAGGTTTTCCCGTTCTTTGGCGAACTGGTCGCGCGGCTTGCCCTGGACCTTGGCGGTGGCGTCGATGCCGGCCCAGTAGCGGTCGGTGTCGAAGAAGCCGGGCAGCACGTTGTTGATCGTGACCCCGGCGTGCGCGACCGAGCGGGCGACGCCGGCAACGAAAGCGGTGAGCCCGGCCCGCGCCCCGGACGACAGATCGAGGCCCTGGACCGGCATCCGGACCGAGATCGAGGTGATGTTGACGATCCGGCCGAAGCCGCGTCCGATCATCGGATCGATAGTCGCCTGGATCAGCTCGATCGGGGTCACCATGTTCCAGGTGACGCCGGTCAGGATCGCCTCGCGGTCGAGCGCCCGGAAATCCTTGAACGGCGGCCCGCCCGCATTGGTCACCAGGATGTCCGGATCGGGCAGCGCTTCGAGCAGCTTCGCCTGACCATCCCGGGTCGTGACGTCCGCGACCACGGGCGTGATGCGGCTGCCGGTTTCTCGGCGTAGCTCTTCGGCCGTGGCCGCGAGGCGGGCCTCGTCCAGCCCATTGACGACGACGGCAACGCCTGCCCGCGCCAGCGCCCGGGCGCACGCCTTGCCCAGACCCCGGCTCGATGCGCAGACGATCGCGCGGCGTCCCGCGATCCCCAGATCCATTTTTTTTCTCCCTTTTTCCCACTAACCCAACAGGGGCCGTTCGAGCGCCAGCTCGCCCGCGAGGAGTGCTGCCGCAAGCCCGGCAATCTCGCCGGCGAGCGAGCGGTCCTCGCTCACAAAAGCGCCGTGGCGGCGCACCGCGGCAAGTACGGCCTCCAGTCGCCGACTGGTCGGGAGCGGGCGGCGGAGCTCGATCCCCTGGGCCGCGGCCAAAAGCTCGATCGCGACGATGTGGCCGGCGTTCTCGGTCATCTCCAGGAGGCGGCGCGCGGCGTAGGTCGCCATGCTGACGTGGTCCTCCTGGTTGGCCGAGGTCGGCCGGCTGTCGATCGCGACCGGATGAGCCAGATGCTGGTTCTCGCTGGCGAGCGCGGCCGCGGTCACCTGAGCCAGCATGAAACCTGAATTGAGCCCGGGCACAGGCGCGAGGAACGCCGGCAGGCCGCTCAGCGCAGGGTCCGTCAGGAGCGCGATCCGGCGCTCTGCCAGCGAGCCGATCTCGGCCAGCGCCATGGCGATCTGATCGGCTGCGAACGCGACCGGCTGGCCGTGAAAATTGCCGCCCGAGAGGATCTGGCCGGCCTCGCCGGGGGCGCTCGGGGCAAAGACCAGCGGGTTGTCGGAGACGCCGTTCGCTTCCCGCAGCAGCGTCGCACCCGCCCCCTCCAGCAGATCCAGGCAGGCCCCCATGACCTGCGGCTGGCAGCGCAGGCTGTAGGGATCCTGGACGCGCGGGTCGCCGGTCAGATGCGAGGCCCGGATCGCGCTGCCGGCGAGCAGCCCGGCCAGCCGCTCGGCGACCCGGATCTGGCCCGGCTGGCCGCGCACCCGGTTGAGGCGCCGATCGAACGGCACGTCGCTGCCGAGCGCGGCATCGACGCTCATGCGCACCGGCGACCAGCGCCGCCTCGAACACCGAGGATGCCCTGAACCAGCCGACCAGGGCCAGGGCGGTCGAGACCTGGGTGCCGTTCAGGAGCGCCAGGCCCTCCTTGGCCCCGAGCTGCAGCGGTGCCGCTCCGATCGCGGTCAGGACCTCTGCGGCTGGCCTGGTGGTCCCGGCAAGACGGATCTCGCCCTGACCGAGCAGGCAGCCGGCGAGATGGGCGAGCGGCGCCAGATCGCCGGAGGCGCCGACCGAGCCCTTCGCCGGAATGACTGGCAAAGCGTCGTGGTTCAAAAGTTTCAGCAGGAGCTCGATGGTCGGCCGCTGGACCCCGGAATGGCCCATCGCGAGGCTCGCGGCCTTGAGCGCCAGCACCAGGCGGACCACCGGGTCGGGCAACGGCGCGCCGACGCCGCACATGTGCGAGAGCACCAGACGGCGCTGCAGCTCCAGGATCTCGGCGGGCGCGATCCGGGTGGTCGCGAGCTTGCCGAAGCCGGTGTTGACGCCATAGACCGCGGCCTCGCCCCGGGCCGCCTCTGCCACCACCCGCGCCGCCGCCTCGACCGCCGTCCAGCAGGCCTCGTCGAGCCGCACCTCCCTCCCGCCCAGCGACAGAGCGCGCAGCTCGTCGAAAGTGAGCCCGCCTGGTTTCAGCGGTGCGCCATGCTGATCGGCCATGTCCCGTCCATCTATGACAGCAGAGTTGTGGCCACGCCGCGCCGTTCGGCCAGAGCTGCA
The DNA here is from genome assembly GCA_963757395.1 of uncultured Alphaproteobacteria bacterium. Classification (GTDB taxonomy): domain Bacteria; phylum Pseudomonadota; class Alphaproteobacteria; order Geminicoccales; family Geminicoccaceae; genus DATAOG01. Next base: position 235,857 of record CAVWRK010000003.1, on the reverse strand, counting down.
AGCCGCCGATCAGCGGTCGCAAGCGCCGCGCCCTCGTGCTCGGCAAGAGCAACATAGACGCAGTCGGCGACCTTGTGGCCCATCGAGGTCGCCAGCACGAAGGCTGCGGCCATGAAGCGCTCGTCCTCGGCGAGTTGGATCGCGCCGCGCTCGACGGCGTTCAACAGCACGCCCAGCGCCTCCGTTGCGGCAATGTCTCGAATCCGCCCCGCAGCGATCTTGCGGTGGAGGGCGCCCGCGACCTCGGTCAGCAACAGTCTCGGCGCCAGCCATCGGGTCGGGCGCCCCATCAAGGCGACCGCGGCCGCTGTCCCGGGTTCCGTGGCCAGCCATCGGATCGCAACCGAGGCGTCGAGCACGGTTGCGAACGCGATGATTTCAGCCCCAGTCATCGCGCTGCTCGCGGATGACCGGGACGCTGTCCGACGCAGGATCGTTCTCCTGCCCGGCGGTCGCAGCGCGGATCGCGGCGGCGCGGCGGGCGAAGGCCTCCATATCGGAGTTGATCGACGCCGCGAGCGTTCGCCGGATTTCCTCTTCGAGCGAGATGCCCCGGTTCCTGGCCCTGGTCTTCAGGATGTCGGCAACCCGCTCATCCAGGTTGCGCACTTTGATGTCGGCCACGACTCCTCCCATCTCAAGCTCAACCCCAGGTATCCCGCTCCTCGCGGATGATCCGGGCGCTGTCCAGCTCCGGACGACCCGGTATGCCGCCGGCGGCGGCACGCAGCGCCTTGGCGCGCGCGAACAGGTCGGCGCGGTCGCGGGCGACCGAAAGAGCAAGGGTGCGGCGCACCGCTTCTTCGAGCGGGATGCCCTTCTGGCGCGCGCGGGCCTTGAGCGCCGAGGCTACGTGGTCGTCGAGATTGCGGACCTTCAGGTCGGCCATGGCATGTATCCGAGGGCTGGCGATCGGGGGCGAAGCTACTATATGACCCCACGTGGGGGCAAGGGCGCGCGCGATCAATCGTCGCCTTGGATTCACGCCCGACTGTGCTACCACGTCGCCACCGACCGGCGCCTTGCCGCGACCGGTCCTTCGCCACCATGGCGCCGGCCGCGCCGGCTTCGAGGTCACATGTCGCCAAGTCAGCCAGCTCCAGCCTTGCTCGCCGATGCCGCGCGCGGCTTCTTCGAGCGCGCCCTCGACCGGGACGACCCTGATCTGCTCGCGGCGATCCGGGGCGAGCTCTTGCGCCAGCAGAACCAGATCGAGCTGATCGCATCGGAAAACATCGTGAGCCCGGCGGTGCTCGAGGCCCAGGGCTCGGTGCTGACCAACAAATACGCCGAAGGCTATCCGGGCAAGCGCTACTACGGCGGCTGCGAGTACGTCGATGTCGCCGAGGCGCTGGCGATCGAGCGGGCGAGGCGCCTGTTCGGCTGCCGCTTCGCCAACGTCCAGCCGCACAGTGGTGCCTCGGCGAACCTCGCCGTGCTGTTCGCGCTCGCCAGGCCCGGCGACACCATCCTCGGCCTGTCGCTCGCCGCCGGCGGCCATCTGACCCACGGCGCTGCGCCCAATTTTTCCGGTAAGTGGTTCCAGGCGATCGGCTACGGGGTGCGGCGGCAGGACCACCGGATCGACCTCGACCAGGTGCGCGACCTCGCCCGCGAGCATCGGCCGAAGGTGATCATCGCCGGCGGCTCGGCCTATCCGCCGATCATCGATTTTCCGGCCTTTCGCGCAATCGCCGACGAGGTCGACGCCTGGCTGATGGTCGACATGGCGCATTTCGCGGGCCTGGTCGCGGCCGGCGTCCACCCGAGCCCGTTCCCGCACGCGCATGTGGTCACCAGCACCACCCACAAGACGCTGCGCGGCCCGCGCGGCGGCCTGATCCTGGCCGACGACGAGACCATCGGGAAAAAAATCAACTCGGCGATTTTTCCGGGTTTGCAGGGCGGCCCCTTGATGCACGTGATCGCCGCCAAGGCGGTCGCCTTCGGCGAGGCGCTCCGGCCCGACTTCAAGCTCTACGGCCGCCAGGTGGTCGACAACGCCAAGGCCCTCGCCGAGGCGATGGCCGAAGCCGGCCTCGACCTCGTGGCCGGCGGTACCGACACCCACCTGATGCTGGTCGACCTGCGCCCGATGGGCCTGACCGGCCGGGCCGCCGAGGCGAGCCTCGAGCGCGCGCAGATCACCTGCAACAAGAACGGCATCCCGTTCGACCCCGAGCCGCCGACCGTGACCTCGGGCATCCGGCTCGGCAGCCCGGCGGCCACCACGCGCGGCTTCGGGGTCGCCGAGTTCCGCGCGACCGGCCGCCTGATCGCCGAGGTCCTGCGCGGCCTGGTCGCCCATCCCGACGCCAACGCCGCCACCGAAGCGACCGTCCGCGCCGAGGTCGAAGCGCTGTGCGCCCGCTTCCCGATCTATCCGGGCCTCCGGTAGTCTGCCGGCACCTCCGGCGGGGTCGGCGCCGCTGCAGGCAGCTCAATGGTTGACAATGGCCGTGCGGGACGGGACCATGCCGTCCAGCCGCGATCGGCCGATCGCGCAGCCGGTCTTGCCTATTCAGGCGGGTGACGACTGCTCCGGGTAGGTTGACCTTGCCGCTTTCGCGCTTGATCTGCCTCTCCGACTGCTGACGATTTGGCGAGGGCTCCAGCCGTCGCCGAGAAGCGCCGCCCTCCGGGCCGGCACGACGCGGCCACCGACCGCGCTGCTCTGAGGGTCGACAAAGCTTTGCCAGACTAGGCAAGGGATCAATTGCACGTTGTCTGCGGTTTACTGCAAGCGTCCGCCGCTCGGCTGCTTGGCGTCGGTACTCCTCGCAGGATCGTGGCAACCCGCGGCCGCGTTGTACATGTAGAGGAGCCACACAACCATAAAGGAGGGGCACGTATGACTAGACAGCATCGCTTGCGCGCTCAGCCGCGCCGCTCAGACGATCCATCCTCTGAGCTCCAATCGGACGCACGCCCGGGACGAGCCATCGGGCGCGGCCCGAAATCGCGGGACAAGGCGGCGCGGCACCATCTCGCCTGTGCTCTGCTGCTTGCCGCGCTTCCCGCCAGCCTCGGTGGGGCGACGATCGTTCAGGCAAAGCCGATCCGCTACACGCTCGAAGCGACCGTCGACCAATTCAGCGATGCCGACCCTGCGAACCTCAAAGGCAAGCGGGTAACGATCGTCTACGAGTTCGACGATTCGACCGCACAATCGACCCTTATTTCACTGGGTGACGGCCAAGGCAACACTACAAACACCCGTAACTATTTCAATGGACTCACGGGCGTCAATAGCACCAAGGCCACACTAACCGTGGCAGGCAGTTCCTACCCCGGGACCGTCGTTACTCAATGGACATTCGTCAATTCGTCCGGGCCGAATCCCGGACTCTGATTCGGTGCGGTTCCCGTCGGTGACCTTCAACGTCGCCGGCGTATCGGTGTCGTACCCCAGATTCATCGTCGAGTTCGAGGCGAGTTTCACGTCTGGGAACAGGCCATTCGAGTTCGATGTGAACGACTACCTATCGATTGGGCCGGGGCTTTTCACCTACGACATCGACCCGCGGTCGGAGGCGACGGTGCACAACGTCGAGCTGAGTGGCGTCTTCGCCGATGAGGACGGCGACGGCGTTGCCGATGACGACGATGCCTGCCCGGCGTCCGATCTGGCGGCGACGGTGGTCATCGACGGCTGTGATTCCGGCGTGGCCAATGCGCTCGATGCGACCGGCTGCACGATCTCCGACCTGGTCGCCGGGATCGCGGCCGGCGCCAAGAACCACGGCGGGTTCGTGAGCGGCGTCGCGCATCTCCTCAACGACCTGAAGAAGTCCGGGGTGATCTCCGGCGGCGACAAGGGCGCGATCCAGCGCTGCGCAGCGCAGGCCGACCTGCCGTAGCGGCCAATGGCGTTGCCGGCCGTGGCGCTGTCAGCCGTCAGGCTGGCGGCGCCCCGCTCGTCCACCCCGCCCGCATCGTGCGGGCGGACAAGGCGCCTCCGCAGCAGGCGCCGTGAGCAACAAAAAAGGGGATAAATCATGAGCAGGCAGAACCGACTGGATACGATCACGCTTCGCCCCGCGGGGAGGGTCCGCGGCACGGGTCATCGGCGGCCGTGGCGGGCGTACGCGCTCGGCGCCGTGCTGGCCGGGGTGCTGGCGCTGCCGGCGAGCGGCGCCGCCGCCCAGACGCCCCAGTTCCTCTATCAGTTCGGCACCCAGGGCAGTGGCCTCGGGCAGTTCGACCTGCCCGGGGGCGTCGCGGTCGACGCCGCCGGCCACATCGTGGTCGCCGATCTCAACAATAACCGCATCCAGATCTGCGATGTGTCGGATCCGAGCAACGTCACCTGCCAGGCCTTCGGCAGCGCGGGCACCGATCCCGAGCAGTTCGACGACCCTGTCGACGTGGCGCTCGACGGCGCCGGCAAGGTCGTGGTTGCCGATGCCACCAATAACCGCATCCAGATCTGCGACGTGTCGGGGTTTCCCACGGTGACCTGCCAGGCCTTCGGCAGCGCGGGCACCGATCCCGGGCAGTTCGACGTCCCCGTTGGCGTGGCGGTCGACGCCGCCGGCAAGGTCGTGGTCGCCGACACGAACAACCACCGCATCCAAATCTGCGACGTGTCGGATCTGAGCACCAACAACGTTACCTGCCAGGCCTTCGGCAGCCTGGGCACCGGCCTCGGGCAGTTCAAGATCCCCCGCCGCGTGGCGGTCGACGCCACCGGCAAGGTCGTGATCGCCGATTCGGGCAACTACCGCATCCAGATCTGCGACGTATCGGGGCTCCCCACGGTGACCTGCCAGGCCTTCGGCAGCCAGGGCAGCGGCCTCGGGCAGTTCAACCCGCCCTTTGGCGTGGCGGTCGACGACGCCGGCCACCTCGTGGTCGCCGACGACAACGACCGCGTCCAGATCTGCGACGTATCGGGGCTCCCCACGGTGAGCTGCCAGGCCTTTGGCAGCGGCCCAGGCGATGGCCCCGGGGAGTTCGACAATCCCAGTGGGGTGGCGGTCGACGGTGACAACATCGTGGTCGCCGATACGGACAACCACCGCATCGAGGTGTTCGGCGCGGACACCGACGGCGACGGGGTGCCCGACGCCAACGATGCCTGCCCGAACTCCGAACTCGCGTCGACCGTGGTCATCGACGGCTGCGATGCCGGCGTGGCCAATGCGCTCGATGCGACCGGCTGCACGATCTCCGACCTGGTCGCCGGGGTCGCGGCCGGCGCCAAGAACCACGGCAAGTTCGTGAGCGGCGTCGCGCATCTCCTCAACGACCTGAAGAAGTCCGGGGTGATCTCCGGCGGCGACAAGGGCGCGATCCAGCGCTGCGCAGCGCAGGCCGACCTGCCGTAGCGGCCAATGGCGTTGCCGGCCGTGGCGCCGTCAGCCGTCAGGCTGGCGGCGCCCCGCTCGTCTACCCCACCCGCATCGTGCGGGCGGACAAGGCGCCTCCGCAGCAGGCGCCGGGAGCAACAAAAAAGGGGATAAATCATGAGCAGGCAGAACCGACTGGGTACGATCACGCTTCGCCCCGCGGGGAGGATCCGCGGCACGGGTCATCGGCGGCCGTGGCGGGCGTACGCGCTCGGCGCCGTGCTGGCCGGGGTGCTGGCGCTGCCGGCGGGCGGCGCCGCCGCCCAGACGCCCCAGTTCCTCTATCAGTTCGGCACCCAGGGCAGTGGCCTCGGGGAGTTCGAGGCACCCTTTGGCGTGGCGGTCGACGGTGCCGGCCGCATCGTGGTCGCCGATGTGGGCAACAACCGCATCCAGATCTGCGATGTGTCGAATCCGAACAACGTCACCTGCCAGGCCTTCGGCAGCGCGGGCACCGATCCCGGGCAGTTCGACAGCCCTGTCGACGTGGCGGTCGACGCCGCCGGCAAGGTCGTGGTCGCCGATGGCAGCCCCAACCTCGCCCTACCCAGCAACCACCGCATCCAGATCTGCGACGTATCGGGGACCTGCCAGCCCTTCGGCAGTCCGGGCACCGGCCTCGGGCAGTTCGTCGGACCCTTTGGCGTGGCGGTCGACGCCGCCGGCCACATCGTGGTCGCCGACTTCACGGCGTTCGTCGGATCCAATTTCAGCCGCATCCAGATCTGCGACGTGTCGGAGCTGAGCAACAACAACTTCACCTGCCAGGCCTTCGGCACCCAGGGCAGCGGCCTCGGGCAGTTCAACGGCCCTGTCGACGTGGCGGTCGATGGCGCCGGCAAGGTCGTGGTCGCCGATCTGGGCAACCACCGCATCCAGATCTGCGACGTGTCGAATCTGAGCAACGACAACGTCACATGCCAGGCCTTCGGCAGCCAGGGCGGCGGCCTCGGGCAGTTCAACGGACCCGTTGGCGTGGCGGTCGACGCCGCCGGCCGCATCGTGGTCGCCGATCTGGGCAACAACCGCATCCAGATCTGCGACGTGTCGGATCTGAGCCACGACAACGTCACCTGCCAGGCCTTCGGCAGCCAGGGCAGCGGTCCCGGGCAGTTCCGCCAACCCTCACGCGTGGCGGTCGACGGGGCCGGCAACATCGTCGTGGCCGATACGGGCAACAATCGCATCGAGGTGTTCGGGGTTCCCGACAGCGACGGCGACGGCGTGCTCGACAGCGACGATGCCTGCCCGAACTCCGACCTCGCCCCGACCGTGGTCATCGACGGCTGCGATTCAGGCGTCGGCAATGCGCTCGATGCGACCGGCTGCACGATCTCCGACCTGGTCGCCGAGATCGCGGCGGGGGCCAAGAACCACGGCAAGTTCGTGAGCGGCGTCGCCCATCTGCTCAACGACCTGAAGAAGGCCGGGGTGATTACCGGCGGCGACAAGGGCGCGATCCAGCGCTGCGCGGCGCAGGCCGACCTGCCGTAGCGGCCGCCGGGCGGTCCTGACGCACACCCGTCGCCTTCCCGGCAGCGGGTGTGCCAGGACAGCATCGAGGGAAAGGGCAATGCACGGCGTCGTCCGGGTCGTTTTCGCGGTTCTCCTCGGGGTGGCGGTCGTGGGCGCCGTCGGGCACTTCATGGGCGGGAGCCCGGCGCCGCCGGATTCCGATCGGAGCGACCGTGAGCAGTCCGCCTCCAAGGTTGTGACGAGCGGCCGCCCGTCCGGCTCGCTGGGCGAGTCGGACAGCGCCCTCCGCCCGTCGGGGTCGGCCGCCCGGGACGACCCGCGGCTCGCCAGGATCGAGGTCGAGCGACCGACTGCCGTCGCAGCGGCGCCGAGCAGCCTGGTCATCGACGTTCTGGATGGCGTCGATGGGCCGCTCCCCGGCGCCGAGGTGAGGCTGCGTGCCGGGATGCGGCGCCGGTCGGTCGTGACCGGAGGCGACGGCGAGGCCGCGTTCGAGAACCTCGCCCCGGGCAGCTACGGCTATCGGATCGCGGCGCCCGGCCGGCCGCCGCTGGTGGCCGCCACGCCGGTTCGCCTCGCGGCGGGCGAGATGCGCCGGCTGGAGGTGCGCCTTGTCGACCGCGATCGCGTGCTCACGGGGACCGTGGTCGATCAGGACGGCGCGCCGGTTGCCGGCCTTGCGGTCAAGGCGCGGCTCTATCGCCCGCCGGCGGATGCCGGGCTGCTGGTGCCGGAGACGCGGTCGGACCAGTCCGCCGGGACCGCCGCCGACGGCACCTTCGAGATCGCCGGCCTGGCGGACGGCGAGTACCAGGTCCGGGTCGTCGCGAGCGAGGACTACGGCCCGGCCGAGACAGTCGTGCGCCCCAGGACCGGCGTGCGGCTGGTAGTGGCGGAGCACCGCGCGCTGACGATCGTCGGCGAAGTCACCAGCACCAAAGGCGAGGCGATCGCGGATGCCCGCGTGGTCGATCTCGACCGACCGAGTCAGCGGGTGCGCACCGACGAGCAGGGGGAGTACGAGCTGGTGGTCGAGGCCGGCACCGAGGCTGACAACCCTCGCTTGCGCTTCGATGCCGAGGGCTATCGCGGCGCGCGCCCGGATGTGGCCGCCGAGGCGGCGCGCGATGCCGACGAGATTCGCCTCGATGTCGCGCTGGAGCCGGTGGCCGAGAGCATCGCCGTCGCTGCGTATTTGACCGATGAAGCGGGCGCGCCGGTGGCCGGGGAGCGCCTGTACCTGTCGTCGTCGGCGCTCGGCACCCACTATCAGGCGACGAGTGACGCGGGGGGCAGAGCAGTGTTCCCGGCGGTGGCGACAAGCGGGGACTATGCGGCGCGGGTCCTGCCGCGAGGGCCGTACCAGGACTTCGCGCAGGCGGCGGTGGATCTTGGCGCGCCGATCGAGATCGAGCTGTCGGCGCTCCCGCTGGCCACCCTCGAGGGCCGCATGATCGATGCCGCCGGCGATCCGGTGCCCCACGTCAGCCTGCGCGTGGAGAGCGCGCATGCGCGCGGCAAGGTACGGCAGGTCACCGGCGATGCCGGCGGCTATTTCGAGGTCGAGGAGATGCCTGCCGGGCCCCTGATCCTCGGCACCCTGGCGCCGCTGCAGCGGATCAGCGGCGTCAACCTGGACGCCGGCGCCAGGCCCTACGTCGAGCTGATGCTCGACTGGGGCGGGGCGATCATCGAGGGGCGCGTGGTCGGCGCCGATCAACGGCCCCTGCCCGGAGCCAGGGTCGCGCTCGTCTGGGCGCAGGGCGCCGGGTCGACGCGCAGCTATGCCGAACGAAGCACGGCGACCGACGCCGCCGGCGCTTTCACGTTCTCACAGCTCGGGCCGGGCGTGCATCATCTCGAGGTCAGCGCGGCGGGCCACCTGCCACAGCAGCAGACGCTGAAAGCGGGCGTCGATTGGACCGAGATCCGGCTCGAACCGATGGAGTGATCCACCTCGCGCCGAAGGGACGCGGGCCGGGTAAACCTTGACCGCAGCCAAGTCCGCGGCTTAACCAGACTGACCAGATGCGGCGGACGCCGGCGGGACGAGCCGGGTTGCCGTCCTGAGATTTGCCCAACCGACGCAAGGCGGTGTCGATGCGCTGCCCGTTCTGTGGTTCCGACGACAGCCAGGTCAAGGATTCGAGGCCGGTCGAGGAAGGTGGGGCCGTGCGGCGGCGGCGGCAGTGCAACGCCTGCGGCGCCCGCTTCACGACCTTCGAGCGCATCCAGCTGCGCGAGCTGACCGTGATCAAGCGCGACGGCCGGCGCATGCCGTTCGACCGCGACAAGTTCCGGCGCTCGATCATGATCGCGACCGGGAAGCGCGGCATCGACGAGGAGCGGATCGACCGTCTGGTCAACGGCATCGTGCGCGAGGTCGAGATCACCGGCGAGACCGAGATCGAGGCCAAGCGCCTGGGCGCTCTGGCCATGGAGCGCCTGGCCGGGCTCGATCAGGTCGCCTATGTGCGCTTTGCCTCGGTCTACCGCGAGTTCACCGGCATCAAGGACTTCGAGCAGTTCATCGCGCGCATGGGCACCGAGGTCGAGCCCGAAGCCGCCGCCCTCCAGCGCCCCGATGCCGACGCCGCCGGATGAGCACGACGCCGGCTTCATGGCGCTGGCGCTGCGCCTGGGCGGGCGCGGCCTCGGCCGCACCTGGCCCAACCCCGCGGTCGGCTGCGTCGTGGTCAAGGCCGGCCGGATCGTCGGCCGCGGCTGGACCCAGCCGGGCGGCCGCCCGCATGCCGAGACCGAGGCGCTGAGGCGGGCGGGCGAGCGCGCGCTCGGCGCCACCGTCTACGTCAGCCTCGAGCCCTGCGCCCACTACGGCCGGACGCCGCCCTGCACGATGGCGCTGATCCGGGCCGGCGTGCGCCGGGTGGTGGTCGCGACCCTTTGCCCCGACAAGCGGGTCGACGGCCAGGGCGTGGCGCAATTGCGCCAGGCCGGCGTCGAGGTCGAGCTCGGCCTGCTGAGGCCCGAGGCCGAGGCGCTGAACGCCGGTTTTTTCCTCAAGGAACGGGCCCATCGGCCGCTGGTCACGCTCAAGCTCGCGACCTCGCTCGACGGCCGGATCGCGACCCGGACCGGGGCCAGCCAGTGGCTCACCGGCGAGCCGGCGCGGGCCCGCGGCCACCGGCTGCGCGCGACCCACGATGCGATCATGATCGGCAGCGGCACGACGCTGGCCGACGACCCCGCGCTGACCTGCCGCCTGCCCGGCCTCGAGGACCGCTCGCCGGTCCGGGTCGTGCTCGACCGCCGGCTGCGTCTGCCGCCGACGAGCCGGCTCGCGGCCACGGCCCGGGCGGTGCCGACCTGGCTGATCACCAAGCCGCCGGCCGAGCCGGTGCGGGCGCAGGCCTTGCGCGAGCAGGGCGTCGAGCTGATCGAGGTGACCGTGTCCGACGACGGCGGGCTCGAGCTCCAAGCGGTGCTGGCAGCCTTGGCCGCCCGCGGGATCACACGCCTGCTGGTCGAAGGTGGCGCCCGGCTGGCCACCGCGCTGCTGCGCGCCCGCCTGGTCGATCGCCTGGCCTGGTTCCAGGCGCCCCTGATCGTCGGCGGCGACGGCCTCGCGGCGATCGGCAATCTCGAGGGCCAGACCCTCGCCGAGGCTGTCCGCCTCGCCTGTGTCGAGAGCCGGACGCTGGCGGCGGACACGCTCCAGTCCTATATCCTGCTTTCCGAGGGGGGACCATGTTCACCGGCATCATCACCGACGTCGGCCGGGTCGTCGAGGTCACAGCCGACGCCGGCGGCGGTCGCGCCGAGCCCGAAGGCCGGCGGTTGACCATCGAGACCCGGCTGCCGCTCGCCGAGATCCCGCTCGGCGGCTCGATCGCGACCTCGGGGATCTGCTTCACCGCGGTCGACAAGGGCAAGGGCTGGTACGCCGTGCAGGCTTCGGGCGCGACCCTCGAGGTGACCACGGTCGGGCGCTGGCAGGCGGGCGACCGGGTCAATCTCGAGCGCTCGCTCCGGATCGGCGACGAGCTCGGCGGCCACATCGTGTTCGGCCATGTCGATGCGGTCGGTACCATCACAGCCCTCGAGCCGGTCGGCGAGTCGCACCGCCTCGAGGTCCAGGTGCCGACGAGCCTCGCCCCCCTGATCGCGGTCAAGGGCTCGATCGCGGTCGACGGGATTTCGCTGACCGTCAACGAGGTCAGCGCCAGCGCCTTCGTCTGCAACATCATCCCGCACAGCTGGCAGCACACCAACCTGCCGGAGCGCCGGGCCGGCGATCCGGTCAACGTCGAGATCGACATGCTCGCCCGCTACGTCGCCCGCCAGCTGGCCTTCCGGGCCGGGGCCTGAACGGCGCCATGCCCGCGAGCGAGCAGCCGCATCTCCTGATCGTCGAGGCGCGCTTTTACGACCAGATCTCCGACCTGCTGCTGGCCGGTGCGAAGCGCGCGCTCGAGGCGGCCGGCGCCAGTTTCGAGACGGCGACCGTGCCCGGCGCGCTCGAGGTCCCGGCGGCGATCCGGATCGCGCTCGATTCCCACCGCTACGACGCCTTCATAGCACTCGGCTGCGTGATCCGGGGCGAGACGTCGCACTACGACATCGTCGCCGGCGAGAGCGCCCGCGGCCTGATGGACCTCGCCCTGGTCCATCGCGCCCTGATCGGCAACGGCATCCTGACCACCGACAACGGTGCCCAGGCCCACGTCCGCGCCGACCCCGAGGGCAAGGACAAGGGCGGTGCCGCGGCCCGGGCGGCGCTCGCACTCTGGCGGCTGAAGGCGCACCTGCGGCCATGACCCGCCGGCGCGCCGCCCGCTTCGGCGCGATCCAGGCGCTGTTCCAGACCGAGCTTTCCGGGGTCGATGTCGAGGCCGTGATCGCCGAGTTCCAGGCCCATCGCCTGGCCGACCTTCTGGAGCCGCTCGAGGGCAGCGGTCCGGCGCCCCCGGTCGATCGGGAATGGTTCGCGGCCCTCACGCGCGGCGCCTGGCAGCGGGCGGCCGAGCTCGATCCGATGATCGAGGAGCTGCTTGCGGAGGGCTGGACCCTGGTCCGCGCCGGCTATCTGCTGCGCGCCTGCCTGCGCGCCGGCGCCTTCGAGCTGGCGGCGCGCCCGGAAGTCCCGGTCCGGGTCGTGATCAACGAGTACGTCGAGCTGGCGCACGACTTCCTCAGCAAGGACGAGGCGGGCTTCATCAACGCCGTGCTCGATCGCCTGGCCGCAAGAGTGCGCCCGGAGGCCGAGCCGGGTCCAGAGCCGGCCTCCGCCTGAGGCGGGGCGATGGCGCAGGGCGAGTTCGCATTCATCGCCGCGCAGCTCCGGCCGCTCGCCGCCGGCACCGCGGGTGCGCTCGATCTCGAGGACGATGCCGCCCTCCTCGACCCGCCGCCCGGGATGACCCTGGTCCTGACCAAGGATGCCATGGTCGCCGGCGTGCATTTCCTCGAGGATGATCCGCCGGCGCAGATCGCGAAGAAGCTTTTGCGCGTCAACCTCTCCGATCTCGCCGCCATGGGGGCTTCGCCGGTCGGCTACCTGCTGGCGCTCGCGCGCGCCAGGGAGACGCCGGAAAGCTGGCTCGCCGACTTCTGCCAGGGCCTAGCGGCGGACCAGGCGGCGTTCGCGATCGGCCTTTTGGGCGGCGACACGGTCTCGACGCCAGGCCCGCTCACCCTGGCGCTGACCGCGATCGGCCAGCTGCCCAAGGGCCAGGCGCTCCGGCGGAGCGGGGCAAAGCCGGGCGACGACCTCTGGGTCTCCGGTACGCTCGGCGACGGCGCGCAGGGTCTGCTCGTGCTGCAAGGCAAGCTCGACCCGCCGCCCGCCGCCCGCGCGTTCCTGATCGAGCGTTACCGCCTGCCGCAGCCCCGCCTCGCGCTCGGCCAGGCGCTCCGCGGTCTCGCCCGGGCCGCGATCGACATTTCCGATGGTCTGCTCGCCGATCTCGGCCACATCCTCGAGACCTCGGGCGTCGGCGCCGAGCTCCTCGCCGACCAGTTACCCCTGTCCGCCGCCGCCCGCGATCTGCCCGGCGCCCGCGAAGCGGCCCTTGCCGGCGGCGACGATTACGAGCTGCTGTTCACCGCTCCAGCCGAGCGGCGCGCCGATGTCGCCGCACTCTCGAAGAGCCTGGACCTGCCGCTCACCCGGATCGGCCGGCTGCAGGTCGAGACCGGCCTGCACGTGCTGGATGCCGCCGGCCGCGAGATCCACCTCGAGCGCGCCGGCTGGCAGCACTTCTAGCGCTAGCCCGCATATCAATGCGGGTCAGTCGAGGTCGGCGATGTAGGCGAGCAGGCCGGTCCAGTCGGCGCGCAGGGCCTGCGCCTGCTTGCCCGGCAGATCGAAAATCGAAAGCCCGTCGGCCGCGACCTCGTTGTAGATCGTCCGATCGGGCAGGCCGCCCAGGTCCTGGTGCTCGAGCCGGTCGAGGAAGCGTAGCAGGCGCGCCGCCGCCTTGGTCCGCGGCCGCACCCGGTTGCGCAGGATGCCGACCGGCTTCTTGTTCTTGCGGATCGACTTCAGCTCGTGCAGCCGGCCCAGGAAGGCCGCGGTCGAGCTCTGATCGAAGGCCGACGGCAGGACCGGCACGATGATCACGTCGGCGAGCTTGACCAGCTCGAAGACGTGCTTGCGCTTCATCGCCGCCGCCCCATCGATCACCAGCCGCTCGGTGCCGCGCGGCGGCGCCACCAGCTCGTCGACCCAGTCGAGGGCGGTGATCGGCGCCGCGGTGCCCGGCCGCAGCCCGGCCCAGGCGAGGCTCGAGCGCTGACGGTCGGCGTCGGCGAGCGCGATCGCCCGACCCTCGGCGGCGAACGCCGCCGCCAGGTGGGTCGCGATGGTGGTCTTGCCGCAGCCACCCTTGGTGTTGGCGACCAGGACCGAGATCATCGACCATCGATCGAACGCGCCCACGCGCGTGTCAACTCCAGAATGGCTCCCGCGCGGCGAAAGCCTGCCAGTCTTTCAGCGCCTCCGGCTCGACCTCGGCGACGCCCCGCGCGAGCCAGCCGAGCACCAGGCCGGAGCCCGTGGCGAGCGCCCTCGGCTCCGCCCCGGCCCGCTCGCTCAAGCCACTCACCAGGCGCTCGGCGACCGTGACGTCGTTCAGATGGCCGAGCGTGTCCTGCAGCTCCTTCAGCGCCGCGAGGTAGGCGTGCGCGCGCCTCTTGCGATAGAGAGCGTGGAAGAACTCGGTCGCGTAGCGCAGCTTCTTGAGCGCGATCCGCACCCGGTGGCGCTCTGGCGGTGTCAGGCTCTCGAACCTGCGGCCGAGCTTCAGGGCCTTGCGGTGGCGCTTGGCCAGCAGCCGGTCGGCGAAGGCGAGGACCGGCCGGTCGAGCCATGCGGCCCCCTTCGGGGTCGCGTCCGCGCGCCAGCCCGCGGCCTCGATCCAGCGGCCGAGCTGGAGCAGGAAGCGGGTGTAGGCGGGATCGGCGATCGTCGCGCACACCGCCGCGTAGCCCTCCGCCCGTGCCGCCTCGGCCGCCGCCCGCAGCGCCAGCAGCGAGCGGTCGTCCGGGCGCGCCGCCAGCACCCGGGCGAGCGATTCGGTCAGGAACACGTCGGCATCGCGCGCAGGGCCGAGGCTGCCGAGAATCCGCTGGGCCTCGCCCGACAGCCACGACCGCCGCTCCGGCCGGATCAGCTTGCTGAACACCGATACCGCCGAGCGCAGGCGGCGCAGGGCCACGCGCATCTGGTGCACGCCCTCCGGATCGCGACCGTCGAGGGCGGCCGCCTCGTTGGCGCACCAGTGCCGGACGCAGGCGCGCAGGATCTTGCCGAGCGCCGCATCGACCGTCGCTTTCGACCCGAGCGTCACGGCCTCCGCCTTCTGCGGGGCCGGCGGCTCGCCCCTGGCCAGGGCATAGCCGCGCACCGACTTGCTCCGGGTCTCGACCTGCAAAGGGGTCAGCGCGTCGAGCTCCAGCGCCAGATCGTAGAGCGCCATAGGGGAGCCGTCGATCAGCTCGAGCTCGATCTCGGCGATCGGCAACGAGCGGCCGTCGGCCTCGATCGCGCCGAGGTCGAGCGCGGCCTCGATCAGGCTCGGAACGCCGCCGTTGACGTGCGCGGCGAGCCGGCGCACCTGCCGGCGCACCCGGGTCGTGAACAGCGAGCGCAGCTCGCCGGGTGCGATCAGCCCGTCCAGGACCTCGCTCGCCGCCGCCGGCAGCAGACCGAGATCCGGAACGGCCGAGCCGAGCGGGGTCTGCCATTCGCCGCGATAGGCGACCAGGCCGGCGATGTCGCCGGACTTCAGCGTCTGGACGTAGCGGCGGCCGTCCTTGCGCACGCGGAAAGCGAGCCCGCGCGCCCGCAGCCTTTGATCCGCGGTGTCGTAATAGACGTTCTCCAGGCGCTGGCTGCGGCCGCGGCCGGTCGCTTTGTCGGCGATCGCCGGGCCGGCGAAGATCTTCTTCAGGGCTCGCGGCTCGCCCCGCAGCTTGAGCTCGGTCTCGTTGTCGAGCAACGGCTCGACAGGGCCGCCGGCCGGGCCTGGTCCTTGTTCGGGCATGGCTCGATTTGCTGGCCGAACGGATGGCGTCCGGTCATCCTCCACCCTCCTGGCCCGCGTCTACCTTCCCGGTCGCCGGGCCACAGGGGCATGACAAGGCAACTGTGGATAAAATGCAAGGCCTGCCGAAACGTCGGGCGCGCTCAGATCAGGCGCGGCTGGTCGGTCGCGCCGGTGAGCGGCGCGATGCACTCCGGATCGTCGTTGGCCGGGCTGTTGACCCTCGGGCTGACCGCGATCGCCTCGAGCCAGTCGGCCGGACAGGGGCGAAGCAGCTCGCGGCCGCCGGTCTGCGCATCCAGCCAGGCATCGTGGTCGCCCTCCGCCAGGATCACCGGCATGCGGTCGTGCACCGGTGCGACCAGCGCGTTCGGCGGGCAGGTGACGATCGTGCACGAGCGCAGCACGCCGCCGTCCGGCTGTTTCCAGCGCTCCCACAAGCCCGCGAAGGCGAACGGTGCCTGGTCCCGGCGTCGGATCAGCAGCGGCTGGCGGAGCTTGCCTTCCTTGCGCCACTCGAAGAAGCCGTCGGCCGGCACCAGGCAGCGCCGGCGTTGGTAGGCCTCGCGGAAAGCGGGCGTCCGCTCGATGGTCTCGGCGCGCGCGTTGATCAGCCGGTTGCCGATCTTCACATCGTCCGCCCAATAGGGCACGAGGCCCCAGCGCACCATGATCAGCTCGCGCCGATCGCCCTCCCGCGCGAGGCGGACCACCGGCACGTCCTGGGTCGGTGCGATGTTGTAGCGCGGACCGAGGTTCGGCCGCTCGGTGAACCGGAACAGCTGCCGCAGCGCATCGACCGGCGTGGTCAAGAGATAACGTCCGCACATCGTCGCCTCGCTCGGGGTCGCGCGATGCTGCCCGCAGGTGCCGCCCGGCACAAGCCCCGAGGCCTGCGCGGCGTCCTTAAGAAATCGGGAACGCTGGGCGGTGATATACTGGCCGCTGCCGGACGGTCACTCGGGGGAACCCTGCCGATGCGCATGGTCGTGAACTGCGCCGCCTATCAGGAGGGCCGGCGGGTCGCAGAGATCGACATCGAGCATGACGGCGCGATCGCCCCCGCCCTGGAGCCGAGCGGCGGCAGCGGGCCATGCGAGCGTTTCGTCTGGCTCGGCCTGCACGAGCCCAGCGAGGAGCTGCTGCGCAAGGTGCAGGACCGGTTCTGGCTCGACGACCTCGCGATCGAGGACGCGCTCCATGCCCACCAGCGGCCCAAGCTCGAGGTCTACGACGGCTCCCTGTTCGTCGTCCTGCACACGGCCCAGCTGGAAGGCACCAAGATCCAGTTCGGGGAGACCCACATCTTCGCCGGCCACGGCTACGTGGTCACGGTGCGCCATGGGCCGTCCTTGTCCTACGCCGAGGTCCGCGCCCGCTGCGAGAGCGCGCCGGCGATGCTGCGGATCGGCGAAAGCTTCGTCCTCTACTCGCTGATGGATTTCGTGGTCGACAACTACTTTCCGATCATCCACGCCCTCGAGGCCGAGGTCGACCTGCTCGAGGTCGAGGTCGTCAGCGAGGGGGCCGACAGCCAAGATATCGAGCGCATCTACGAGCTGCGCCGCGAGCTCATGATCCTCCGGCGTGCGATCGCGCCGTTGCTCGAGGTCTGCGACCGGCTGATGCGCTTCGACGTGCCGCTGATGGCGCGCGACATGCACCCTTATGTCCGCGACGTGCGCGACCACGTGATCCGGGTCGCCGAGGCGATCGACGATCTCCGCGAGCTGCTCACCTCGGCGATGGAGACCAACCTTTTGCTCGCCTCGGTCCACCAGAACGACGTCATGAAGAAGCTCGCCGGCTGGGCCGCGATCCTCGCCATGCCGACCGCGGTGTTCGGCCTCTACGGCATGAACTTCCAGGACATGCCCGAGCTCAGGATGCCGTACGGCTATCCGATGGTCATGGTGACCGTGGTCGGGCTGTGCGCCTATCTCTACTATCGCTTCAAGCGCTCCGGCTGGTTCTGAGCGATGTCGGAGGTCGAGCACCGGGGCCGGGCAGGGGCGCGCCGAGAGCGTTCGCCTGGAGGCCGAATTCGTTCTATAAGCTCGCTCGGGGACGGGTGCCGGGCGATGCTTCACGCCGGAGGGGAATGCCCATGACGTTGCAGGCGCTGGACGCGGATCGAGCGGTGGCCGGTGGCCGGACCGCGCTCGGCGAGGCCGATGCCACGGCCGCGCACGCCGCCTGGGACGAGCGGCGGCGCGCGCTCGAGCGGCACCGGCGCCGGAGCACGCCGGAAGGGGCCCGGCGCCCGGCCGGCACGCCGCGGCCGGCGCTGGCGGCATTCCAGCTCGGCCTGAAGCTCACCGGCCTCTGGCGCCGGGGGGTCGCCAACGGCCTCGACGTGCGGCTGCGCACCCTGCGCCTCGAGCTGCCGGGCCTGCCGGACGCATTTCAGGGCTATCGGGTCCTGCACCTGGCCGATCCGCATTTCGACGCCGCGCCCGGCCTGGCGGCCGCGATCCTCGAGAGCGTCGCCGGCCTCGAGGTCGACCTCTGCGTCTGCACCGGCGACCTGCGCGCCGCCGACCGGGGAGCGTTCACCGAGACCCAGATCCTCGAGCCGCTGGCCGCGCTCCGCCAGACCGTGCGCGCGGCGGACGGCTTCATCGCGACCCTCGGCAATCACGATTGCGCCGACATGGTGCCCGAGCTCGCCCGGCTCGGCTACCAGCCCCTGCTCAACCGCAGCCGGCGGCTGCGCCGCGGCGGCGCCGAGATCCTGGTGACCGGGGTCGACGACGTGCACCGCTACTATACGCCTGCGGCCGCGGCGGCGCTGAGCGCGCTCGAGCCCGCCACCTTCGGCCTGGCCCTGGTGCACTCGCCGGAGTTCGCGCACGAAGCGGCGGCCGCGGGCTACCACCTCTATCTCTGCGGCCACAGCCACGGCGGCCAGGTCTGTCTGCCGAACGGCCGTCCAGTGGTGACCAATCTGGCGCACCGCCACCGGCATCTGGCGCGCGGCCTCTGGCGGCACCGGGCGATGACCGGTTACACCAGCCCGGGCGCCGGCCTGTCGAGCCTGCCGGTGCGCTTCAACTGCCCGCCCGAGGTCACCCTGTTCGTGCTCGCGCGGCGCGCCGGCGCCGAGAGGGCGGCGGTGCCTGCCCGCCAGGTCGATGGCCCGGACGCGAATGCCGAGGTGGTGCGCTTCGGCCCCCGGCCGGAAAGCGTCTGAGGCCTCCAGCTTCTCCCGCCCGCGCTCGGGCCGTCGCCGCAGCTCAAGCAGAGTGTGCCTTGGCCATCCCGAGCTTCACGCCCTTCGAGGTCGCGGCCGTCCTGATCGTGCTGGCCACGGTCCTCGGCTACGTCAACTACCGCTTCATCGGCCTGCCGCATACCATCGGCCTGACCGTGACCGGCGCGCTCGCGGCGCTCGCCGTGGTCGGGATCGACGCTTTGCTGCCCGCCCTGCCGATCGAGCAGGCCGAGCGCTCGTTCCTTGCGAGCATCAAGTTCTCCGAGACCCTGCTGCGCGGCCTGCTCTCGTTCCTCCTGTTCGCGGGCGCGCTGCACGTCGATCTCGCGAGCCTGCTGAAACGCAAGTGGACCGTCGCCGTGCTCGCGACCGCGGGCGTCCTAGCTTCGACCCTTCTGGTCGGCCTCGGCTTCAAGGCGGTGACCGTCCTGCTCGGCTTCGAGGCGAGCCTGCTCTGGTGCCTGGTGTTCGGCGCCCTGATCAGCCCGACCGATCCGGTCGCGGTGCTCGGTATTCTCCGCTCGGCAGGCGTGCCGAAGATCCTCGAGGCCAAGATTGGCGGCGAGAGCCTGTTCAACGACGGCGTCGGCATCGTGCTGTTCACGATCCTGCTGGTGGCGGCGACCGGCAGCGAGCCGGTCTCGATCGGGCGCGCCGCCGAGCTGTTCGCGATCGAAGCGGGCGGCGGCCTGCTCCTCGGCCTCCTGCTCGGCGGAGCGGGCTTCGCCCTGATGAAGACGATCGACGAGCATAACCTCGAAATCCTGATCACGCTTGCGATCGTCATGGGCGGCTACGCGCTCGCCCAGCGCCTGCACGTCAGCGGTCCGATCGCGATGGCGACTGCCGGCCTCCTGATCGGCGACCCCGCGGTCAAGCACGCCATGAGTGACCGCACCCGCGACAACCTCCTGAACTTCTGGACCCTGCTCGACGAGATCCTGAACTCGGTCCTGTTCCTGATCATCGGCCTCGAGGTGGTGGCGATCGCGATCGGCCGGATGGAGCTCTTGGCCGGCCTGCTCGCGATCCCGGTCGTGCTCGCCGCCCGCGCCCTTTCCGTCGCCCTCCCCCTCGCCCTGATGACACCTTTCCGCGCCTTCGAGCGCGGCACCTACCCGATGCTGGTCTGGGGCGGCCTGCGCGGCGGCATCTCGATAGCACTCGCCCTGACACTTCCCCCAGGCGACCTGCAAGCCCTCCTCCTGACCGCGACCTACGTTGTCGTGGTCTTCTCGGTCGCGGTCCAAGGCACCACGGTCGGCCTCGCCGCCCGCCGCCTGTTCCGCCCGGAGGCACGGCTGATATGGCGGGAGCGTACGAAGAGCCGTGGTCCAGGAGACGCTTCGGTGATATTCTGACTGCATGACCGAGCTTCTGGAAAAGGCCCTGCAACAGGCGGCCCGGCTGTCCGCGGCCGAGCAGGATCGCATCGCCCGGCTGGTGCTCGACGAGATCGAGGACGAGGCGCGCTGGGCTGCGACCTTCGCAGGCTCCCAGGTCAAGCTTGCCGACCTCGCCGCCGGCGCGCGCGAGGACATAGCAGCCGGTGCGGTCCGGGACGAGGATCCTTCGAACCGGCCCGAATGAGGTCACGGACCATCAGGACGTTCTGGGACTGCTTCGATCGCTTGCCGAAGCGGTGCAGAAGCAGGCAGCCAAAGCCTTCCGTCTCTGGCGCCAGAACCCGACCCATCCGAGCCTGGCCTTCAAACGCGTTCACGCCACCGAGCCGATCAACTCGGTCCGGATCACCCGCGCCTACCGCGCGCTGGGGCTGCGGGATGGCGACTTCGTGACCTGGTTCTGGATCGGCTCGCACGCGACTACGACAAGCTGCTCGCGTGACATTGTCCGCCAGCGTTGGTGCATTTTGGCGGCGAGGGTTGTACTCTCGACCGGGCGACGAGCACCGTAGGGATTGGGGATGGCAGTCAAGCCGCCGGATGCGTTTCTCAGCTATACCCGCTTCGACGATCGCCGAGGCGACATCAGCGCATTTCGCGGAGCGCTCAGCGACGCGGTGCGGGAGGTGACCGGCGAGACGTTCGCGATCTTCCAGGACGTCGACGACATCGAAATCGGCGAGCGTTGGTCTCACAAACTGGATGAGATGTTGGCTGAGGCGCGGTTCTTCATCCCGATCCTCACACCCAGCTACTTCAAGAGCGCCGCTTGCCGCGGTGAGCTGGAAAAATTTCTGAAGGCAGAAGAAAGGGCAGGGCGCCACGATCTCATCCTGCCAATCTACTATATCCGATGCCCGGTGCTCGAGGAAAAGGAGCTTCGGGAGGCGGACCGTCTGGCGACCGTGATCCATCGAGCGTCAGAGGTGGGAGCTGGCGGGAGCTTCGGCACTATTCGCTCAGAAATCGGAAAGTGCGCTTGAAGATCGAAATCGCTCGCCCTGGAGATCGCGAAGGCGCGCCACACGAGGCGACCGCGTCGTGCTGCCGCCGTGACCTCCAGCGCAGAAGCGATGGCACCTGCCGCTTTGACCGGCGACCGGTCAACCGTTCCTCGACGATCGACGCAACATGACCTCGAAGTGCGAGACACGCTGGCTCTACCGGATTCAGCGGTGGCGTCCCCGCCAGAAACCTTGCCACCCGGCACCGTCTTCCGCGACATCGACGCGCCCTGGTGCCCGGAGCTGGTGGTCATTCCGCCCGGCGAGTTCCTGATGGGTTCGCCCGAGGTCGATTGGGAAGCGAAGGACGTCGAAAAGCCACAGCATCGGGTCCGGATCGCTTATCCGCTGGCCGTCGGCCGCTACCCGATCACGTTCGAGGAGTACGACCACTTCTGTGAGCAAACCCGGCGCCAGCCGCCAGGTGCGAGGTGTGGGGACGGGGCCGGCGGCCGGTGATTAATGTGTCTTGGAATGACGCCAGGGCGTATGTCGAGTGGCTGGCCGCCGAGGCAGGCCAGTCGTACCGTTTGTTGACCGAAGCCGAGTGGGAATACGCTTGCCGGGCCGGCACCACGACCCGCTACTTGTGGGGCGACGACATTTCCGAGGACAAGGCGAACTACGGGGGCGGTCGGACCAGCGAGGTCGGGAGCTATCCGGCCAGTCCCTTTGGGCTTTACGACATGCATGGCAACGTCTGGGAATGGGTCGAGGACCGCTGGCACGACACCTACAAAGGGGCGCCAGAAGACGGGGCTGCCTGGCTTCAAGGGAATGATTCCCGCCGGGTGTTGCGCGGGGGCTCCTGGGTCAGCAGGCTGGAGTTCCTCCGCTCGGCCTATCGCTACAGGCACGGCATCGACGTCCGGGTCAGCGTTGTCGGTTTCCGGGTTGCCAGGACATTTTCTTCTTAAATTTCGCCTCTTTACTCCTTGGAGTCTGGGGCGAAGCCTGTCCTGGGTCAAGCGACGTGGCGTTCGATTCCAAGCTTGCGCTCGATGGCGTCCACAGCCGCCGCCTCGTCGCCGCGGAAGATCGGCATCGTGACAGGTCGCGGTTCTGGGCCCGCTGGAACTTGCGCCGGCTGATCGGGCGTAGGTCGCGCTCTTCGATCAGCGCAATCACGGCAAAGTCCGTTCTCTGTTTCATTCGCGCCTCCTGCTGGAGGAGGAGCGCTTCGCCGAGCTTCTCATTGTTGTTGACCAGATAGAGCGCGGCAGTTCGTCCTGCGTGCCTTGGGCCGGAGCACGACATCGCTGACGAAATCCTCGAAGTCCTTATGAATCGCCACGTCCTCTTCGATCTCGACAACCTGGCCGAAGCGCTCGGTGAGCGCGCGCATGACATCCTCCCGGAACGCCGAGCTGACAAACTCGCGGGTCAGCAGCTCGATGTCTCGGGCGCGGATCAGAGCCGAAAGGAACCCGGCGGCCCGATCCGCGATATCCGCCTTCGGGGAATGCCTCGGTCCGGATCTCCAGGGAGTCGCGATCCCAGTAGGCGCGTCCCTCGGCAAGCACGGCATCGAGCAGCTGGCTGCGCTGACCCTTGTCCAGTTCGACGCCCGAGGCAATCAGCCGCGAGAGGTATTCGCCGTCGTCCTCGACCCGGTAGCCATCCTCGCTCTCGACCACATAGAAGCCGATCCGGTCGCCGGACCGGTCGGTGAAAATCGAGCTCACCGCATAGCCTGCCGCTACGGCGTGGACCTCGAACGCCGAGCAGAACGCCGCGCACAGCGCGTTCTTCAACTGTTCCGGCGTGATCACAGCAAGGGCCCTTTGCGCTCCTGCACCCGGAAGAACCTTCGCGCCGCCTCCCAAAAGCCGTTCTCCGTCCAGGCAAAGCGGCGCCGATGCGGCATTCCAGAGGATGGTACACGCAGGAGATTGTCAACGCTGCCCGGCCCGATCTCGATGCCGCCGCGCCAGCAATGGGCGTGGGCGTGCAGACCGGGATGGTTCCCGTGATATTCGTAGCGGCCGACCAAAGAGCCACCACTCTCCGTGCACAAAATCAGCATCGCCTGCCAATTGTTGCGACCCGGATGGCACAGGGCCACGAGTACGAACTGGCGCTCGCCGGCGACCGCACGCGCCGAGCGCCATCGCCAGCCGGCTCTGATCGGCGCGTTCTGGTGAACACGGGCGAGTACCGCGGCTGCAGGTCTTCCGAGCGCCAGCCGCTATCGGATTCCTGCGTCTTCTCTTCGATGATGAGCCTGCGGATCCTCATTTTCGGTTAAAGCCCAGGTGCATAACCGGGACTCTATAACCGGAAGCAGAGTATGTCTGGAAGATATTCTCGCAATGGCACTGCCAGCAGGCGACCGGCTCGGGCCCGATGCGCCGAAAGTGACGCATGATGCGTCAGAAGTGTAGCATCAACCTCGGGCGCGGACGCTGGAGATCGGCTGGAGATTGGCCTCCAGGCGGCCCCCGGACATCGCAAAAACTCAACAAATCCGCTGAGAACCTTCGCCGCGTTCAGATAAATCCGGATCAGCCGCCTATCAATCTCCTCGTTACTTAGGCTCGACTTAGCGGCATGTAAATAAATGATGCGCCACTTATGCGTCAGTCATAGAAAAACATGCGCCACATCTGCCGCATGTGCCCGAGGATCGAAGTCGAATTCGGGAAGAAAATCAATCGTGCGGTCTGGCGGCCCGACCGGGCGTGCGGCATCCGAGCGCTGGCGTTCGGCGGCGCGCGCCGTGCCGTGCTGCTTGTCACCCGGGCGTGGTTCTTCTAGGTTCCGCCGCGGCGGCCGGACGGGGATCGGCCGAGGGTGCAGCGCAGCCGGAGAGGGCGAGAAAAACGATGTCGGGTGTCGATTGGGTTCTCTATCTGCTGATCCTGGCCTGCGCCGCGGTCGGCCTCGCCTATGGCGTCACGACCCGCAAGCTGGTCCTGGCCGAGCCGTCGGGGAGCGCGCGCATGCGCGAGATCTCGGGCGCGATCCAGGAAGGCGCGATGGCCTACCTGAACCGGCAGTACATGACGATCGCGGGCGTCGGCGTCGTGATCTTCCTGCTGCTCTGGATTTTTCTCGGGTTTCACGTCGGCTTCGGCTACCTGATCGGCGCGCTGCTCTCGGGCTCGACCGGCTACATCGGCATGAACGTCTCGGTCCAGGCCAACGTGCGCACCGCCGAGGCGGCCAAGCGTGGCCTTGCGCGCGGCCTCGACGTCGCGTTCCGGGCAGGCGCCGTCACCGGCCTCCTGGTGGTGGCCCTCGGCCTGCTCGGCGTCGCCGGCTACTACGGTCTTCTGCTGTTGCTCGGCCTCGAGACCCGCTCGGTGCTGGAAGCGCTGATCGGCCTCAGCTTCGGCGCCTCGCTGATCTCGATCTTCGCCCGGCTCGGCGGCGGCATCTTCACCAAGGGCGCGGATGTCGGCGCCGACCTGGTGGGCAAAATCGAGGCCGGCATTCCCGAGGACGATCCGCGCAACCCGGCCGTGATCGCGGACAATGTGGGGGATAACGTCGGCGACTGCGCCGGCATGGCCGCCGACCTGTTCGAGACCTACGCCGTGACCGTGGTCGCGACCATGCTCTTGGGCGCGATCTTCTTCACCGGCGCGGCCCAGTCCTCGCTGATGCTGTTCCCGCTCTTGGTCGGCGGCGTCTGCCTGCTGGGCTCGGTCGCCGGCACCTTCCTGGTCAAGCTCGGCCCCTCGCGCAACATCATGGCCGCGCTCTACAAGGGTTTTCTGGGCGCTGCGATCCTCTCGGCGATCGTGCTCTTGCCGATCACGCTCCTGTTCCTCGGCGGCCGCACCGCCTATGAGGGCGGCGGGGCGAGCTTCACCGGCTGGGGCGTCTACGGCTGCACGCTCGTCGGCCTGCTGGTGACCGGCTGCCTGATGTGGATCACCGATTACTACACCGGCACCAACCACCGGCCGGTGCAGAAGATCGCGACCGCCTCGACCACCGGCCACGCCACCAACATCATCCAGGGCCTCGCGGTCTCGATGGAGGCGACCGCGCTGCCGGTGCTGGTGATCTGCGCCGGCATCCTGCTCGCCTACCTTTCGGCCGGACTGTACGGGATCGCGGTCGCGGCGACCACGATGCTGGCGCTGACCGGCCTCGTGGTCTCGCTGGATGCCTATGGGCCGGTGACCGACAACGCCGGCGGCATCGCTGAGATGGCCGACCTGCCGCCCAACGTCCGCCAGACCACCGATGCCCTCGATGCCGTGGGAAATACCACCAAGGCCGTGACCAAGGGCTACGCGATCGGCTCGGCAGCGCTCGCAGCCTTGGTCCTGTTCGCGGCCTACACCGAGGACCTCCACTACTATTTCTCGGACCTCCAGGTGCGCTTCACGCTGTCCGACCCGTTCGTGCTGGTCGGCCTGTTCCTCGGCGGCATGCTGCCGTTCCTGTTCGCCTCGCTCGCGATGCAGGCGGTCGGCCGCTCGGCGTCCGCGATCGTGCTCGAGGTCCGCCGCCAGTTCCGCGAGATCCCAGGGATCATGGCCGGCACCGCCAAGCCCGACTACTCGACCGCCGTGGACCTTCTCACCAAGGCCGCGATCAAGGAGATGATCATCCCGTCGCTGCTGCCGGTGCTGGCGCCGATCGTGGTCTACGCCGTGATCAACACGATCGCCGGCCAAGCCTCCGCCTTCGCCGCGCTCGGCGCGATGCTGCTCGGCACCATCGTCACCGGCATTTTCGTCGCGATCTCAATGACTTCCGGCGGCGGCGCCTGGGACAACGCCAAGAAGTACATCGAGGACGGCCACCACGGCGGCAAGGGCTCGCCCGCCCACATGGCCGCGGTCACCGGCGACACCGTCGGCGACCCCTACAAGGACACCGCCGGCCCGGCGATCAACCCGATGATCAAGATCATCAACATCGTCGCCCTGTTAATCCTCGCCGCCCTCGGCCACGGTTGAGCAGGCGGCGCCTGCAGGCCGAACTTGCGCCGGCAGTGCGCCTCAGCGCACACTTTCGACGCATAAATGCGCCACCGATGCGTCACTTATGCGTCAGTGATGCGCCACTTATGCGTCACCGATCGGTCGGTTTGCGTCACTTGGGTGACGGCTTCCTGACGGCCAGACTCAATCGCCTCCACGCGTCATCAATCCGGATCAATGATCGGCATTTGCCTCGAATTTGACCCGAAATGCGCGCAAAAAGCTGAGAGTTGTCGGGCCATTTGCGGCGTGTCATTCTCCGGTTGGATTGAGGGCCGCAGGAAATACTGGTGAGCACTGCCGAGGTTGCCAAACTCGTCGTCACTGCCGTCACACGGCCGACAGTGTTGGCCGAGAGGGTCGGCCACGCCGCGATCGACCGGGTCGTCGGCTGGTTCGGACCCGAAGAGCGGTCCCGTTACGAGCGACTTCGTCGAGAGCGTGCGAACTCGCCTGGAGAGGCTGCCGGCACACGAGCTCGGCGGAGCGGAGCGGGTCGAGAAGATCCTGTTCACGGCAGCGGCCCATTTCGAAGCTGTCGGCCTGACCATCGACGAGCTGATCCGGAGAGGTATCGGCCGGCAGGCGGCGATCGCCGAGCAGCAGGCTCGGTTCAACCGCTGGCCCCCTGGCCAGGGTTCGGAGGTCGGATCGATCTGCCGTGAGCACGTGATCCCGGCCGTGTTCGAAGCGCTGTTCGCGGACGAGGGTGCCTTGGCCGAGATCGACTTTGCCTTCAAGCAGGCCGTGCTCGCGAAGCTCGACACGATCGAGCGCGAGGGCGATGTCGCCGGCACGCTCAAGGCGATCGCCGCCGAGGCGATGCTGATCCGGCCGCGCGCCCCCGCGCCCTGGCGATCCGACCGTAACCCGCCGAGCGCGCTCCTGGTGCCGGAGCGCGCGATCGTGAGGTTCGAAGGACGCGCGCAACTCGTGCAGGACCTGATCACCTGGTGCGAGGCACCACCCGATGTCGGCGTCCAGCTCCTCTACGGCGCGGGCGGCATGGGCAAGACCCGGTTCGCGCAGGAACTCTGCCGCATGCTGGATGCCCGCGGCTGGCGGGCGGGCTTCCTGCAGCGCCGTCTGGCGGACGTGCCCGTCTGGCTGATCCCACAGTTCAATGCGTTGCCGAAGCCGCTGTTGATCGTCATCGACTACGCCGAGGACAAGCCCGCGGAGGTCGCTCGGGCCTTCGCCTTCGCGGCGGGGCGTCCGGTTGGACGCAAGCTCCGGGTGCTGATGCTGGCGCGCGGCGCCGGCGACTGGTGGCGGACGCTGCCCGAGCTTGGTCAACCGGTCCGCGATCTCTGGGATGGTCCGGCAATCGGCGAGCCCCGGGAGATCGCTGCGCTGGCGGTCACGTCCGCGGATCGCGGCGAGGAGTTCGCCCGCGCGCGGCGAGCGTTCGTCGAGCACCTGCCGCCCATCGAGCAGGCGGGCGAGCCTCCCGACTTCGGGACCGACGACTTCGCACCGGTGCTGATGATCCACATGGCAGCACTCGCCGCCGCCGAAGGCCAGAGCATCGCCGACGCCGAGCAGCTGTTCGCCTATATCCTGTCCCGTGAGGCTGAGATCTGGACGCGGGGAGCCGAGACCTTCGGGCTCGAGCTCTCGATCGACGCGCTCCGTCAGGCGATCGCACTACTTACGCTCACCCAGGGCGCCGCCGATCCGCAGGAGGCGGAGACGATCCTCAGACTTGCGCCGCAGCTGAAGGATCTTGCGGCCGACCCGCTGCACCGCGTGCTGAGCCTGATCCGCCGGCTCTATCCGGCGGCGGGCGCCGACCCGCGTCGGGTCGAGCCGCTCCGCCCGGACCTGCTGGGCGAAGAGCTGATCGATTTCGCATTGGAGCGATGGCCCGGCCTACTGCCCGCCGCTGTTCAACACTATCGTGAACGTGCAATAATCGCACTCAGTCGTCTTGCAATGCGGCGTCCCGAGGCGGAAAAATGGTTAACCCGAGCCTTAGATACGATGTCTGAGCCGGTCGAAGTGCTTCGTGGTATGCTGGCGTCGGCTGACTACCGGCTGTACGATGAGAGGGTTGAAACTATCCTGCGATATCACATGGAACGGTTGCAGAAGGGCGAGCACGACAGATGAACCCTCCGCGCCGTCCGTGACGGCAAATCTAGGTCGCTGGGACCGGGTAGGCACTATATGCAGATCGAGGAACTCCGCACTGCCAGCCCTCAGAAGGTGCCTCAAGTCTTGACGAGGGTGCTTAGCGAGTTGTCGACGGACCTGCGCGACTTGGGACGTCTTGAGGACGCGTTGAAGGCGGCGCTATGGGCCGATCAGGTCTCGGGGGAACTTGCGGTAGACGACCCCGATGATCATAAGGCGCTGCGAGCATCAACGCGGGTGAATTTGTCTGCCACGCTAGGCAGCCTCGGCCGTGTGGAACAGGCATTCGAAGCCGCGAACGAAGCGGTAGCCCTCTATCGAGAGCTCTTGGTCTCCAGGCCAGATGCTTTTCGATCCGGCCTGGCAGGGGCATTAGACAACCTATCCAACACCTTGAGTGACCTCGGGCGGCGGGAGGAGGCGCTCGCGGCAGCCGAGGAGGCGGTGCGGCTGCGGCGGACCCTGGCGGCAGCGCGGCCCGGCGCTTCTACGCCGGATCTTGCTGGGTCCGTCAACAACCTGGCCAATCGGCTGCGCGATCTCGGGCGGCGCGAGACGGCACTCAATGCCGCCGAGGAGGCCGCGGGCCTCTACCGCAAGCTGGCCCGGGCCCGACCCGACGCCTTCACGGCCGATCTCGCCATGTCCCTCAACAACCTGGCCGCGACGCTGAGCGATCTCGGGCGCCGCGAAGCGGCGCTCAATGCCGCCGAGGAGGCCGTAGCCTTACGCCGCGAGCTGGCCCGTGCCCAGCCCGACGCTTTCATGCCCGATCTGGCACTGTCTCTCAACAACCTGGCCGCCATGTTGAGTGATCTCGGGCGGCGCGAAGCGGCGCTCCAGGCCGCCGAGGAGGCCGTAGCCTTGCGCCGCGAGCTGGCTCGGGCCCGGCCCGACGCCTTCACCCCGTATCTGGCGATTCCCTCAACAACCTGGCCAATAGGCTGAGCGAGCTCGGGCGGCGGGAGGCGGCGCTCCCGGCCGCCGAGGAGGCCGCGGGCCTGTACCGCGAGCTGGCTCGGTCGCCGGCCCGAGGCGTTCACGTCCGATCTGGCGAGGTCCCTCAACAACCTGGCTAATGTGCTGAGCGGGCTCGGGCGGCGAGAGGCGGCGCTGCAGGCGGCCGAGGAGGCCGCGGCGCTGTACCGCGAGCTGGCCCGGGCGCGGCCCGAGGCCTTCACTCCCGATCTGGCGAGGTCCCTCAACAACCTGGCCGGTAGGCTGAGCGCGCTCGGGCGGCGCGAGGCGGCTCTCCAGGCCGCCGAGGAGGCCGCGGCGCTGTACCGCGAGCTGGCCCGGGCCCGGCCCGACGCCTTCGCGCCCGACCTAGCGGTGTCGCTCGCGGTGCTCGCGAACGCGCTCGAAGCTGCCGATCGCACTCCTGAAGCCCTGGACGTGAACCGGGAGGCGATCGTGACGCTCTCGGGGCCGTTCCTCGCGCATCCGCCGGCGTTCGCGCATCGGATGGTGCCGATGTGCCAGCAGTACATCGAACGCTGCGAGAAGCTCGGGCGGCGAGCCGGATGCCGGGCTGCTCGGGCCGATCACCGAGGTGTTGCAGCGGATGCAGGAGGGTCGCGGGCCGGAAGGGGAGGCAGGAGCCCCGAAGCGCTAAATCAGACGCGCTATGTCTGCCAGGGATTCAGGATCGGAACGTCGAGGCCCGCCAGGTCGCGCTCGTTGCGCGTCACCAGCGTCATGCCGTGCACCAACGCCGTCGCCGCCAGGAAGGCGTCGAGCACCGGCGGCGGGGCGTCGCGCGCGCGACCGCGGGCGACGATCGCCGCCCAGGCCTCGCCGATCGCGCGATCGATGTCGATGATCCGGCCCTCGAACCGGGCCGCGAGGTCGTCGTCGAGCCAGGTGCTGATCCGCCTGCGCTTCGGCCCGTCCGGCAGCAGCTCGATGCCGAGGCGAATCTCGGCGAACGCGAGCACGCTGAGGTGGAGCGTGTCCTCGTCGGCGGCATCGAGCCAGGCGACCACGCCGGCGTCCGGACGCGGCCTGGTCCATTCCGAGATCACGTTGGTGTCGAGCAGATACCTCACAGCTCGACGTCGTGCGGCTGGTCTCGCAGCCGCTCGACCTCGAGGCCGGAACCTTTGAGCGGCGAGCGGTCGAGGAACTCGGTGAGGCTTTGCGTGCGCCGCGCCTTGCGGTCCCACTCCTCGGCCGCGACCACGACCACGGTCCGCTTGCCGTGGCGCGTGATGTCCTGCGCCCCCTCGCGGAGCGCCTTGTCGATCAGCGCACTGAAGCGCGCCTTGGCTTCCGCGACCTTCCAGCTCGCCATCGTCACCCATCCGGACCGGTCATGGTCATCAGTGGCTCGGCCCGCGCTCTTCAAGTCATCGTTGGCCCGGCGGGCAGGCGCTACCCGCCGCCGCCGAGAACGGCCATGACGAGGCCGGTGGGGTTTGGTAGGGTAGGCATATGACCGAGCCCGCGCGTCAGATACTGCCCGAGCAGATGGCGCTTGCCGAGTTCCTCGAATGGGAGGCGGCGCAGGAGCTGCGGCAGGAGCGGATCGGCGGTGCCCGTGTTCGCGATGACTGGCGGCACGCTCAATCACAACACGATCGCGCTCAATCTCGTGGTGGCGCTCCGGCGGCGGCTGGCAGGCACCGACTGCCTGGTGTTGGCCGCCGACGTTCGGGTCGTGACGCCGCGGGGCGATGTCATGTATCCGGACGTGGTCGTCGCCGGTGGCGAGCGGCGGGGCCGGGACAAGGAGATCTGCGATCCGGTGGTGGTGGTCGAGGTGCTGTCGGGCAGCACCGAGGAGCGCGATCATGGGTTCAGCCGCTGGGCCTATGCCACGATTCCATCGCTCAGGCACTATGTGCTGATCGCGCAGGACCGCGCGGAGGCGGAGGTCTCGTCCAACGATGGCGAGGTCTGGCGGAGTGTGTATCTGCGCGAGGCAAGCATCAGTCTGCGTCTCGAGGCGCTCGGGATCGAGGTCGGGCTGGCGGAGGCTTTGGCGGGCGTCGAGCTCGCCCAGGCGGCGGCGGGCCGCGGCTGAGCCGTTGGCGGCCGGCGCTCACGGGTTGGGGGTCTGATTCCCTTGCGGATTGAACCGGCCGAGGTTGCTGAGGAACTGCTGCAAGGCGTTCAGCTCCTTGCCCGAGGTCGGGGTCTCGCGGGCGACGAAGGCGACCTCCTGGGCGTCGCCGAGGTCATGGTGGTCGACGCTCTGGACCACGCCGCCGGCGTCGAACGTGATCGAGATCACCTTCTGCTCGACCACCTCGTCCTGATAGAACGACATGTGCTCGCTTCGCTGGCTGACATAGTACCAGATCTTGTCGTCGAAGGTCGCCATCGACGACGGCGAGCCGAGCAGCTGGGCGACGCCGTCGCGGGTCGTGCGGCCGGGCTCGACCTGGGCGAGCGCCGCCTCGTCGAAGCGATAGCCGTGGTTGCTGATCTCCGGCGTGCAGGCGACCAGCGTCAGAAAAGCCAGGGCGGCCGGCGCCGCCTTCCAGCCGGTTCGTGCCATCGTCTTGATCCTCGGACAGGCAGCTGACAGTCTAGCAGGCCATGAGCCGAGCACAACCATCGGACCCCGCCGCGATCGCCGCCCCGGCGCCGCAGGCCGCCGACCCGCGTTCCCGGTCCCCGCGTTTTCGGCTGCAGCGCCTCTGGGCGTGGGCCGGGTCGCTTGGAGCCCGGCGGGCGGCGCGCGCGGCGCTGCAGGCGGCGGCGCAGCGGCTTTATCGCGATCTGGTCGCGAGCGCGCGGGCGCCCGGCTTCTTCCGTGCGCTCGGCGTGCCCGACACGCCCGAGGGCCGGTTCGAGATGATCGGCCTGCACGCCGCCCTGATCCTGCTGCGGCTGCGGCGCGAAGGCGCTGCCGGCCAGGCGCTCGGCCAGGCGCTGTTCGATGTGATGATCGCCGACCTCGACCGGGGCCTGCGCGAGCTCGGGATCGGCGATCTCGGGGTCGGCAAGCAGGTCAAGCGGCTCGCGGGCCAGTTCTATGCCCGCCTGCAGGCGCTCGATGCGGTCATCGACGGCGGCCAGGCGGACCGGCTCGGGCCGATGCTGCGCGCCAATGTCTGGCGCGGCGGGTCCGAGCCGGACGCCACCCAGGTCGCAGCGCTCGCCGACTACCTGATCCGCTCGGCGCGGCGGCTCGACGGCCAGAGTGCCGGCGCCCTGCTGGCGGGCGAGGCAGCTTTCGCCGGGCTCGACCCTTGAGCCGTCCGCCAGCCGCCGGCGGTCGCCCCGACGATCGGCAAGCCCATTGACCCTCGCCTCGCCTTGGCCCTAAGCTGACGGCCGTCTTGCCCGCGAGGCTGGCTTGGCCTCGGAGCGGAGTTGCTGCGTGGCCCCGACCAACGAATTCGCCCGTCCGGTCGTGATCGAGCCCTGGCCGGAAGCCGGAGTTCTCGATAAAGCTCTCGGCCGGTCCGGCCGAGCGCCGGGCGCTTGCGCGCCGGTTCGATCTGCTCGAGCTGGCCGCGCTCGAGGCCGGCGGCCGCCTGGAGCCCCGTGCCCGGGGCGAGCTCTGGTTCGAGGGCTGGCTCGAGGCCGAGGTGGTCCAGGCCTGTGTCGTGAGCCTGGAGCCGGTGCCGGCGACCATCCGGCAGCCGATCGCGCGCGGCTGGCGGCGGCTGGCGGCGCCGATCGCGCCCGGCACGACCGCGGCGCCGCCCGAGCTCTGGCTGGTCGACGAGGACGAGATCGAGCCGCTGACCGGCCGGACCCTGGATCTCGGCGAGGCCGTCGCCGAGGAGCTGGCGCTGGCACTCGAGCCTTATCCGCGCGCCCTTGGGGCCGAGGCTCTGGTATCGGAGCGTCTGGGCCCCAATATCAGCTTCGGCGCGGCCGAGCCGCCCGAGACCCCGTTGGCTGCCCTCGCGCAGCTCAAGGACAGGCGCGCCCGGTGATCGCCGGCGCGCAAAGCCGAGGTCGAGACCCATGGCAGTACCGAAAGCGAAAGTGTCGAAATCGAAGCGGAACATGCGCCGTTCCCACGATCGATTGCGGCCGGTGAACCTCGCCGAATGCAGCAATTGCGGCGAGCTCAAGCTGCCCCATCACATCTGCCAGGCCTGCGGCTACTACAACGGACGGGAGGTTACGGCCCGGGTCGCGGACAGCGCCGCCGCCTGAGCGGTCAGCGACCGTGACGCTGACCATCGCCCTCGACGCCATGGGCGGCGACCACGCGCCGCAGATCGTGATCGCGGGGGCCGACATGGCGCGGGAGCGGTTTCCCGGCCTGCGCTTTCTGCTCTATGGCGAGGCGCGCGAGCTGAACCGCTGCCTGGAGGGGCGCTCGGCGCTCGCCGCCCGGGCCACGGTCGAGCATACCCCCGACCAGGTCGGCGCCGACGCCAAGCCCTCGCAGGTGCTCCGCCAGGGACGCAACACGAGCATGCGCCTGGCGATCGATGCGGTCCGCGACGGCCACGCCAGCGCCGCCGTCTCGGCCGGCAACACCGGCGCCCTGATGGCGCTCGCCAAGTTCGCGCTCAAGACCCTGCCGGGCATCGAGCGGCCGGCGATCGCCACGCTCGTGCCGACCCGCCGCAGCGAGGCGGTAGTCCTCGACCTCGGCGCCAACGCCGAATGCGACGCCGCCAACCTGGTCCAGTTCGCGGTCATGGGCGAGGTTTTTGCGCGCGCCGTGCTCGGGTTCGCCAAACCGACCGTGGGCCTCCTGAACATCGGCACCGAGGACGTCAAGGGCCACGACAGGATCCGCGAGGCGGCCGCGGCGTTGCGCGCGAGCGACCTGCCGATCGAGTTCCGCGGCTTCGTCGAGGGCACCGATCTGACCAGCGGCAAGGTCGACGTCGTGGTCACCGACGGCTTCACCGGCAACGTCGCGCTCAAGGTCGCCGAGGGCACCGTCGCCCTCTATGGCCAGTTCCTGCGCGAGGCGTTCCGGAGCTCGCCGCTCGCCAAGCTCGGCTACCTTCTGGCGCGGCCGGCCCTGCAGCTGGTCCGCCAGCGGCTCGACCCCCGGCGCTACAACGGCGCCATGTTCCTGGGCTTGAACGGGATCGTCGTGAAGAGCCACGGCAATACCGACGCGCTCGGCTTCGCCAACGCGATCGGCGTCGCCGTCGACCTGGTCCAGCAGGGCACCAACGAGCGGATCACCGCCGAGCTCCGCCAGCTCGAGCAAGACGGGCTGCGCGCCCGGCCCGCGCGGGCCTCCTGACGCGCCGGCCGCTCGGGATGATCCGCGCGCGCATCGTTGGCAGCGGCGCCTATCTGCCGGCCCGGGTCGTGAGCAACGACGAGCTCGCCCGTACGGTCGACACCAGCGATGCCTGGATCGTCGAGCGGACCGGCATCCGTCAGCGGCACATCGCGGCCGACGGCGAGCTGACCTCTGACCTCGCCCGGGCGGCCGCCGCCGCGGCGCTCGCGAACGCCGGCATCGGGCCCGAGCGGGTCGACCTGATCGTGGTCGCGACCTCGACGCCGGACCACACCTTCCCGGCCTGTGCGATGGCGGTGCAGCGCAAGCTCGGTGCGCTGCACGCGGTCGGGTTCGACCTGCAGGCGGTGTGCAGCGGCTTCATCTATGCGCTCGCGGTCGCCGACAAGTTCCTGGTCACCGGCCAGGCCAGGACCGCGCTGGTGATCGGCAGCGAGACCTTCTCGCGGCTGCTCGACTGGCAGGACCGCAGTACCTGCGTGTTGTTTGGCGACGGCGCCGGTGCGGTCGTGCTGCGCGCCGAGACCGGCACCGGCACGACCTTCGACCGCGGCCTCCTGGCGACCCATCTCGGCGCCGACGGCCGCCACTACGACGACCTCTACGTCGACGGCGGACCGTCCTCGACCGGCACCACCGGTCATCTGCGCATGCACGGCCGGGAGGTCTTCCGGCACGCCGTCCAGACCTTGATCACGGCGAGCCAGCGCGTGCTCGAGGCGGCCGACCTGACCGTCGACGAGGTCGACTGGCTGGTCCCCCATCAGGCCAACCGGCGGATCCTGGACGCGGTCGCCAAACGCCTCGGGATCACCGAGGACCGCATGCTGGTGACGGTCGACCGCCACGCCAACACCTCGGCGGCGTCGATCCCGCTGGCACTCGCCGAGGCGGCCGCGGCCGGGCGTTTGCAGAGCGAGCAACTGATCATCATGAACGCCATGGGGGGTGGATTCACCTGGGGTGCGGCGCTCGCGCGCTGGTAGCCGCGGGCCCGCAATCGGGGCTGCGCCGGGCCCGGCCGAGGCTCGGTCTTCGCCTGTTGACGGAACCTGCTGAAACCGCTAGGTTTTTTGATTGCAGACCTTTGCGAGGTTCCGGGACCATGAAGGGCAGGACCCTGACCAGGGCACATCTTGCCGAAGCGGTTTATCAAGAAGTCGGGCTGTCGCGCAGCGAGTCCGCCGAGTTGGTCGATCTGATCCTGACCGAAATCGGCGATTCCCTGGTCGCTGACGGCGTCGTCAAGATCTCGTCCTTCGGCACCTTCTCGGTCCGCCGCAAGGGTCGGCGGATCGGCCGCAATCCAAAAACCGGCGAGGAGGTGCCGATCATGCCGCGCCGGGTCCTGGTGTTCCGCCCCTCGCAGCTGCTCAAGGATCGGATCAACGGCAACGGCGAAACCACGCCCGACGCGGAGGATGATTGATGGTCGGCTCGGCGGAAGGCGCCACCAACGGCACGGCGAGGCAACGCGCCGGCGCGCGGCCGCCGAAATCGGCGGCGGCATTTCGAACCATCAGCGAGGTCGCCGGCGAGCTCGACGTCGCCCAGCACGTCCTGCGCTTCTGGGAGAGCAAGTTCCCCCAGGTCCGACCGCTCAAGCGCGGCGGCGGCCGGCGCTACTACCGGCCCGAGGACGTCGATCTTCTGCGCCAGATCCGCTCGCTGCTGTACGAGGAAGGCTACACGATCAAGGGCGCCCAGAAGCTGCTCCGCGGCCAGAAGCGCGTGCCCGGCGACGACAGCGCCGATGACGAGGTCAGCGTCGACGACGAGTTCGTCCGCCGGGCCGAATCCGCCGCCACGCCGCCGGCGGCCGCCGGCGAGCCGGCCACGCCCGTGGTGCTGGCGCCCGAGGTGCGCTCGCGCCTGCGTCAGCTGCGCGAGGAGCTGGTCGCGTTGCGCGCAGCGTTGAAGGATGCCGCCGACTGAGGCCGTTGTCGCGCGGCGGCGCGCCCGCTATATCAGACCTGAACCGATCCCCGCGGGATCGGCTCGGACCGGTCGGAGCGTAGCGCAGCCTGGTAGCGCATCAGTCTGGGGGACTGGAGGTCCCGAGTTCGAATCTCGGCGCTCCGACCATTTTTTCCAACGACTTACAGTAGGTGGCTGAACCTTTGGGTGAGCCATCGGAAGGCCAGCAAGCGCCGGTCGCCTGGCTCTGCTACGTCACCGCCGGCTCGCGCGAGGAAGGCTTGCGCATCGGGCGCGCCGTGGTCGGGGAGCGGCTCGCCGCGGGCGCCAATGTGATCGACGGCCTGACCTCGCTCTACTGGTGGCAGGGCCGGCTCGAGCAGGCGGGCGAAGCGCTCCTGATCCTGAAGACGCGCGCCGAGCTGGTGTCGCCGCTGATCGCGCGGGTCTGCGAGCTGCACAGCTACCAATGTCCCCCGGTCGTGGCGCTGCCGATCGAGGCCGGTCAGCCGGACTATTTGCGCTGGATCGTGGCCGAGACCCGAGCTTCCTGAGCCACCATCGACCGGCCGGACCGCACCGCTCGGGCGGTGGCGGCCGTCGAGTTGGCGGCGCCGCGGTGCCGGTTGCGGGCGATCGGCGCCGGAGATAGGGCTGCGACATTAACCAGATCTTAACCACTGACCGCTAACCCATTGTTCGGATGGTCGATGCGGCCGTGGGAGTCCATGCCGGCGATCCCGGACGGAACGGGCCGGGGTGCGCTCCGGGCGGCGGGCTGGGAAGACGCGATCGGAGAGCGAGGCGCGCGGACGTGGCGCTGGCAGGGCGGGGGGAAGGTTGATATAACTTTGGGTTGATGAAACGTCGGCTGGGGCCCTGAAATGGCGATCGCGACGCAGGCGGTGCGCATGCTGGCGGGCGTGCTCGACCTCGTTTTGCCGCCCCGCTGCCTGGCCTGCGGCGCCGCGGTCGAGAGCCAGGGGCGGCTGTGCGCCGCCTGCTGGCGCTCGCTGACCTTCCTCGGGCCACCGCAGTGCCGCCTGTGCGGCTACCCCTTGCCCCACGCCCAGCCCGACGCGCCGCTCTGCGGCCGCTGCGCCGTCGGGCCGCCGGCCTACGACCGGGCGCGGGCGGCGCTCCGCTACGACGAGGGCGCCCGCAGCCTGATCCTGGCCTTCAAGCACGCCGACCGGACCGACATCGCGCCAGCGTTCGGCCGCTGGCTGGGGCACGCCGGCGCCGAGCTGCTCGCCGACGCCGATCTGATCGTGCCGGTGCCGCTGCACCGCTGGCGGCTGCTCAAGCGCGGCTACAACCAGGCGGCCATCCTCGCCCGGGCGCTCGCCCGCGAGACCGGCCTCCTGATGATCCCGGACCTGCTGCAACGCCATCGGGCGACGCCCTCGCAACAGACGCTCTCCGCCCGGGCGCGGCTCGCCAACGTCACCGCCGGCGCGTTCCGGACGCACCCCTGGCACCGCCGCCGGGCGGTCGGGCGCCGGGTGGTCCTGGTCGACGACGTGCTGACCACCGGCGCCACGGTCGGCGCCTGCACCCGGGTGCTGCGCCAGGCCGGCGTCGTTCAGGTCGACGTGCTGACGCTCACGAGGGTGGTGCGCGACGCCTCGACCCCCCTATGATCTGGCGGCCCGCTTCGCCGGCCTCCGGGTGTGAGCGCAGGGACTGGGGCCCGCGCTCGGCCCGTGAGAGCGACCCGCCGGTGACCGCCTTCGGGGTGGCGCGCGCGATTGCCGGTCGCTTCGGAGGCGGCGCGCGGCGGGTTCGCAAAAAGCGGGCGTGGTCGAGCCATGGCCGAGATCGAGATCTACACGACTCCCTGGTGCCCCTATTGCTGGCGGGCCAAGCATCTGCTCGACAAGAAGGGCCTCGCGTTCACCGAGATCGACCTCTGGCAGGAGTCCGAGCGCCGGCCGGAGATGGTCGAGCGGGCGGGCGGCCGGACCAGCGTGCCGCAGCTGTTCGTCGATGGCCGCGCGATCGGCGGCTCCGACGAGCTGGCGGCGCTCGAGGCGAGCGGCGAGCTCGATCGCCTGGTCGGCCAGGACTAGCGCCGGTCCCATCCGAGCCCTTGCATGGTTGCGCCCGCGCCCCTAGGTCTAGCATAGAGTGATCGCCGAGGAGCGGGCGGGGCGAGGATGATTCTGTTCGAGCTGCGCTGTTCGCAAGGCCACGCCTTCGAGGCCTGGTTTCGCGACGGCGCGACCTACGATCAGCAGGCCGCGGCCGGCGCGATCAGCTGCGCGATCTGCGGCGACAGCAAGGTCGGCAAGGCGCTGATGGCACCGGCGGTCGGTCGGCGCGCGCCGCTCCGCGACGACCACCGTGGTCCTCGCGAGGAACCAGGCGAGCGGGCAACCATCGGAACTCGCTCCTCGGAACCGGCCGACGGGCCCAAGCTCGATCCGGAGCGGGCGGCCGCCGCGATGCGCGCCCTGCGCCAGGTCCAGGACCACATCGAGAAGACCTTCGACCACGTCGGGCCGCGCTTTGCCGAGGAGGCCCGCAAGATCCACTACGGCGAGGCCGACAAACGCAGCATCTATGGCGAGGCGACCAAGACCGAGGCCAAGGAGCTGCGCGACGAGGGCATCGAGGTCGGCCAGATCCCCTGGCTGCCCCGCCACGACGGCTGAGTGGCGCCGGGCCTCAGTCGCGCACCGCGAACAGCATGTAGTTGACCGCCGGGTCCGGGCTCAGCCGGAAGCGGTCGCGGAGCGGATCGTAGCTGACGCCGGTCAGATCGGCGGGCGCGAGGCCGCTTTGGCGGAGCGCGCGCGCGGCTTCCGACGGGCGCATGAAGCGTGACCAGCTGTGGGTCCCGGGCGGCAGCCAGCCGAGCACGTACTCCGCGGCGACGATCCCGAGCGCGAAGGCACGCAGGGTCCGGTTCAAGGTCGCCAGGACGAGAGCGCCGCCCGGTTCGACCAGCTGGCCGCAGGCCGCGAGAAAACCGGCCTGGTCGGCGACGTGCTCGACCACCTCCATGACACAGACCAGATCGAACTTCGCCCCGGCGGCCGCGAGCTGCTCGGCTGAGGCTTCCCGGTAGTCGATCTCGAGCCCGCCGGCCCTGGCGTGCTCGGCGGCCACCCCGAGATTCGCAGGCTCGAGGTCGATGCCGGTGACGCGCGCGCCGAGCCTTGCGAGCGGCTCGCACAGCAGCCCGCCGCCGCAGCCGACGTCGAGCACCTCGAGGCCGGCCAGCGGTCGCTCGTCGCGCGGGTCGCGGCCGAAGCGGGCGCAGGCCTGGCCACGGATGTAGCCGAGCCGGGTCGGGTTGAGCTTGTGCAGCGGCGCCAGCGCGCCGGCCTCGTCCCACCATTGCCCGGCGAGGCCCGCGAACCGCCGCAGCTCCTCGGGATCGGCGCTGCCGGCGTCGGACGCACGCATGGCTGGAATGGCTTTCGACATCGCCGGGATGACCTTCGCCAGTGGGAAAAAAAACGGCCTTCGGCTCGGGGGGCGGCAGGGTTGCTTCGGTGATCCCGGCCGACTATGTACACGCCAGCCTGCGATTGGCCAGAGGTTGCGCGCGCCGGCGGCGGCGGCGCCTGGCATGGCGATTGCGAGGGGATCACGGAGCGGGGCGATCGTGGGCTTCGTCCGGCTCGGAGGCGGCGCATTTGGCCCTGCTGGTGCAGAAATTCGGCGGCACATCGGTGGCCGACCTCGACCGGATTCGCGCCGTCGCCAACCGGATCAAGCTGGCCTGGCAGGCCGGCGACCGGCTCGCCATCGTGGTCTCGGCGATGGCCGGGACCACCGACCAGCTGATCGCCTGGGTGACCCAGATCGGCGGCGCCCAGCACGACCGCGCCGAGCACGACGTCGTGGTCGCCTCGGGCGAGCAGATCACCAGCGGCCTGTTGGCGCTCGCCCTGCAGGCGATCGGGGTGCCGGCGCGTTCGTTCATGGGCTGGCAGCTGCCGCTCGAGACCGATGCCGGCCACGGTCGCGCGCGCATCCGGACCCTCGATGCGCGCGCGGTGCGCGCCTGCCTGGATCAAGGTCAGGTCGCGATCGCCGCGGGCTTCCAGGGCGTGGCACCGGGCCAGCGGATCAGCACCCTCGGCCGCGGCGGCTCCGACACCTCCGCGGTGGCGCTCGCGGCCGCGCTCGGCGCCGAGCGCTGCGACATCTACACCGACGTCGACGGGGTCTATACCACCGACCCCCGGATCGTCGGCAAGGCGCGCAAGCTCGAGCGCGTGACCTACGAGGAGATGCTCGAGATGGCCTCGCAGGGCGCCAAGGTCCTGCAGACCCGCTCGGTCGCGCTCGCGATGCAGCACGGCGTGCGCGTGCAGGTGCTCTCGAGCTTCGAGGCGCGTCCCGGGACCCTGGTGGTGGATGAGAGCGAGATCGTGGAGCAGCAAGTCGTAAGCGGCATCGCCTACAGCCGCGACGAGGCCAAGGTCACGCTGGTGGCGGTCGCCGACCGGCCGGGCGTCGCCGCGACCATCTTCGGCCCGCTGGCCGAGTCCGGCATCAACGTCGACATGATCGTCCAGAACGTCTCGGCCGACGGCCTGACCACCGATCTGACCTTCACGGTCGGCCGCGCCGACCTCGAGCGGACGCTTGCGACCCTCGAGACCATGCGCGCCCAGCTCGGCTGCCGGCGGATCGACGCCGACGGCGAGGTGGTCAAGATCTCGGTGATCGGCGTCGGCATGCGCTCGCACGCCGGCATCGCGCATATCATGTTCAGGACGCTCGCCGAGCGCGGCATCAACATCCAGGCGATCTCGACCTCGGAGATCAAGATCAGCATCCTGATCGACGAGGCCTACACCGAGCTGGCGCTGCGCGCGCTGCATACGGCCTATGGCCTCGATGCCGCCTGAGCCCGCCCCGATCTCCGGATCGTCGGCGCCGGGACACCGCCAGCTCGAGCGGCTGTGGGGTGCTGGAACCGAGTTCCTCGGTTGCCCGTTGGCGCTGATGGGCGGCGCCATGACCTGGGTCTCGGAACGCCGGCTGGTGTCGGCGATCTCCAATGCCGGCGGCTTCGGCGTGCTCGCCTGCGGCGCCATGGGCCCGGCCGAGCTCGGTGCCGAGATCGCCGCCACCCAGACGCTGACCGCGCGACCGTTTGGGGTGAACCTGATCCTGATGCATCCGAAGCTCGCCGAGCTGGTCGCGGTCTGCCACGAGCACCGGGTCGGCCACATCGTGCTCGCGGGCGGCCTGCCCGACCGCGCCACCATGGCGAAGGTCAAGGACGGCGGCGCCAGTCTGCTCTGCTTTGCGCCGAGCCTCGGGGTCGCGAGAAAGCTGGTGCGTCAGGGCGCCGATGCCCTGATCATCGAGGGCATGGAGGCGGGCGGCCACATCGGCCCGGTCGCAACCAGCGTGCTCGCCCAGGAGATCCTGCCGCACCTTCGCGCGGTGCCGGTGTTCGTCGCCGGCGGCATCGGTCACGGCGAGGCGATCTGTGCCTGGCTGCGCATGGGTGCGGCCGGCTGCCAGATGGGCACGCGGTTCGTCTGCGCCGAGGAGTCGATCGCCCATCCGGCCTTCAAGCGGGCGTTCATCCGGGCGAACGCCCGCGATGCCGTGGCCTCGGTTCAGATCGATCCGGAGTTCAAGGTGATCCCGGTGCGCGCGCTCGCCAACCAGGCGAGCCGCCGCTTCGTCGACACCCAGCTCGAGGTGATCGGCCGCCATCGCGCCGGTGAGCTGAGCTACGACGAGGCGGCGCTCGCGATCGAGCACTTCTGGGCCGGCGCGCTGCGCCGGGCGGTGATCGACGGCGACGTCGAGAGCGGCTCGCTGATGGCCGGCCAGAGCGTCGGGCTGATCGAGCGGGAGCAGCCCGTGGCCGCGATCCTGGCGGAGCTGGTGGCGCAGACGGTGGCGGCGCTCGAGCGCGACACGGCGAGCCCGCGGCCCCTGCCGGCGGCCGCCGAATGACGCTGGCCACGGGCCGCGGCGGCCCGCCCGCGCCCACGGCCGAGCGCCGCGGCGACGAGCTGAGCGCGGCCCGCCGTCTGCTCCGGCGCCTGGTCCAGGTCATGGCGACCACGGTCAGCCCGCAGGAGCGGCTCGACCGCATGGTCCGCATGATCGCCGCCGACATCGTCGCCGAGGTCTGCTCCGCCTATGTGACGCGCGGCGGCGAGTATCTCGAGCTGTTCGCGACCGAAGGCCTCAGGCGAAGCGCCGTCCACCAGACCCGGCTCCGGGTCGGCGAAGGCCTGGTCGGCCTGATCGCGGCCCATGGCTCGGTGATCAACCTCCCGGACGCCCAGAGCCATCCCGACTTCGCCTACCGGCCGGAGACCGGCGAGGAGATCTATCACTCCTTCCTCGGGGTGCCGATCGTCCACGGCGGCCGCGTGACCGGCGTGCTGGTGATCCAGAACCGGACCCGCCGGCACTATTCCGACGAGGAGGTCGAGGCGCTCCAGATCATCGCCACCGTGTTCGCCGAGATGCTGGCCTCGGGGGGCCTGCTCGACCCCAGCCAGTTCCCGGCCGGGCTCGGCCGGGCGGCCGGTCCCGAGCGCATGGAGGGCCAGCGTCTGGTCGAAGGCGTGGCGCTCGGCAGCGCGCTGCTGCACCAGCTGCGGATCGAGGTCACCCGCCTGGTCGCGGACGATCCGGACAGCGAGGCGCAGCGGCTCGAGGCGGCGATCGCCAGCCTGCGCGCCTCGGTCGACCAGCTCCTGCTGATGCCCGAGGTCGCCAACGGCGAGCACCGCGAGGTGCTCGAGGCCTATCGCATGTTCGCCCACGACGCCGGCTGGCGACGCAGCATGCGCGAGGCGATCCGCACCGGCCTCTCCGCCGAGGCGGCCGTCCGCCGGGTGCAGGAGGAGACCCGGCTGCGCATGGCGCATGTCGCCGATGCCTATCTGAAGGAGCGCCTCCACGACCTCGAGGCGCTGGCCGACCGCCTCCTGGTCCACCTGACCGGGCGCAGCCAGCTGCACGACCCGGGCTCGTTGCCGGACGAGTTCATCCTGGTCGCGCGGACGCTCGGCCCGGCCGAGCTGATCGAGTACGACCGCTCGCGCCTGCGCGGCGTGATCCTGGAGGAGGGTTCGCCCACCGCCCATGTGACGATCGTCGCCCGCGCCTTCGGCATCCCGATGGTCGGCCGGGTCCGGGGTGCCATGAGCCGGATCGAGCCCGGCGACCGGCTGGCGCTCGACGGCGACAACGGCCAGATCTTCGTCCGGCCGGGCGA
The DNA here is from genome assembly GCA_963757395.1 of uncultured Alphaproteobacteria bacterium. Taxonomy (GTDB): domain Bacteria; phylum Pseudomonadota; class Alphaproteobacteria; order Geminicoccales; family Geminicoccaceae; genus DATAOG01. Next base: position 192,503 of record CAVWRK010000003.1, on the reverse strand, counting down.
GGACGTCGAGCAGGCGTTCGGCCGCTCGCTCGCCGATCGGGCCGAGCGGCAGAGGATTTACGCGACGCTCCGTGACCAGCCGGCGGTGACGCTCGACGGCATGCGCGTCGGCCTGCATCTGAACGCCGCCTTCCTGGTCGACCTCGCGGCGCTCGAGGCGACCGCCGCCGACGGCATCGGCCTCTATCGCACCGAGCTCGCCTTCATGGTCGGCGACCGCCTGCCGGGCGTCGACGCCCAGAGCGAGCTGTACGCCAAGGTGCGCCAGGCGGCCGGCGACAAGCCGGTGATCTTCCGCACCCTCGACGTCGGCAGCGACAAGCACCTGCCGTACTGGAACTTCCCCTACGAGGAGAACCCGGCCATGGGCTGGCGCGCCATGCGCATGGTCCTGGACCGGCCGGCGATCCTGCGCACCCAGCTACGGGCGCTGATCAGGGGCGCCGAGGGGCGGCCGCTCGACATCATGTTCCCGATGGTCGCCGAGGTCGCCGAGGTCACCGCCGCCAAGCAGCTGCTGGCGATGGAGCTCGAGCGGGCCGAGGCTCGGGGCGAGGTGCTGCCGGGCCGGCTGCGGGTCGGCGCCATGCTCGAGGTGCCCTCCCTGTTCTGGCAGCTGCGGGCGCTGCTGCCGCGGATCGACTTCCTGTCGATCGGCAGCAACGATCTGTTTCAGTTCCTGTTCGCCTGCGACCGCGGCAATCCCGAGCTGATCGACCGCTACGACGTCCTGTCGCCGCCGGTGCTCTCGTTCCTGCGCGAGTTGGTCGAGCGCTGCCGGGCGGCGGGGGTGTCGCTTTCGATCTGCGGCGAGATGGCCTCGCGCCCGCTCGAGGCCATGGTCCTGCTCGGGCTCGGCGTGCGTACCCTGTCGCTCACGCCCGCCGATGTCGGCCCGGTCAAGGCGATGCTGCGCTCGCTCCGCTGCGGCCGGCTCGCGGAGTATCTGGGTCAGCTCTGCGATTTACCCGACCACAGCCTGCGTGTTAGACTGCGCCACTATGCGCTTGATCACGGCGTGCAACTGCATATCTGACAGTTGTCCATCGCCGGGTCGATGCCGCCCTTGAGCGCTTGCGAGGGCTTACGGGCGGCGGGCGCGTCGGACGGTCCGACCCAGGATCGCCACCCCGGTCGCGGTCGCGCACGCCATGCTCGGTTCGACGAATGAGGATCACGACCAGCTCGACCCCGCCGAGACCTTGATGCGCGAGGTCGGTGCGCAGCTGCGCCAGGTCCGGCTGGAGCGCGGCGAGCATCTGGACGAGGTCGGCCAGCATCTGCGGATCAAGGCGATCTATCTGCTCGGCATCGAGCAGGGCGACCTGTCGACGATGCCGGGGCGGACCTATGCGCTCGGCTTCCTGCGCAGCTACGCCGACTATCTGGGCTTCGACGGCGACGACCTGATCACCCAGATCAAGTCGACGGTCGCCAACCTGACCGACAAGACGCGGCTGCGCATCCGCACCCCGCTGCCCGAGAGCCGCTTGCCGAAGACGCCGATTCTGGTTTTGTCGCTGGCCGCGGTCGCCGGCATCTATGCCGGCTGGACCTATGTCGACCACGGCAGCCAACTGGTGATCGAGACGGTCGCCGAGGTGCCGGCCAGTCTGCGCAATCTGGCGTTCGGGGCCTTTCGTGATGACGGCGATGGCATCGCGCCGCCGGCTGCCGACCTCAGCCCGGCGCTGCCGCGGCGACCGCCTGCGGGCACCGGGTCGGTGGTGCATGAGGCCCGGCCCGCCGTGGCGCGGTCGGACCCGCTACCCGCCGTCGGGTCGAGCGGCGCCAGCGCCGGGTCGACCGGACCGGCGAGCGGGCCGCTGCCGGCCACGGGGGTCGCCGCCCCGGAGCGGACCGCGGCGGCACCGGCCACCGTGGCGCCGGCGCCATCGCCCCCGGCGCCGTCGCCGCCGGCACCCCTTGTGGCGGCGCCGACCCTGCCGCGCGCGACCGAGCCCGCCGAGGGCGCCGGGCCCGGCACTCCGGCGCTGCCGGCGATCGCGCCGGAAGCGGGGCCCAGACCGCCGCCCGGCGCCGCCCGGGCCTACGCCCTGGCCCGGCCGACCGCCGGGTCGGACGCGCTGGACGAGGGCGCCGGCCCCGATGACGACTCTGGTGCCGCCGGCGCCGGCGCCGCGGCGGGCACGGGCCAGGACCGGCTTGCCGCCTTGCCGCTCGATCCGGCGACCATCGGTCCGGTCGGGCAGATCCACGAGCCGGACAATACCGACGCGCGGGTGGTCATCCGGGCGCTCGAGAGCAGCTGGATTCAGATCTCGAGCCCGGCCGGCGACTATCTGCGTGACCGGACCCTCGAGCCGAACGACGTCTTCCTGGTACCGAACCGGCCCGACCTCGAGCTCTGGACCGGCAATGCCGGCGGCCTGGAGGTGATCGTCGACGGCACCGTGCTGGCACCGCTCGGCACGAGCGGCGCCGTGGTCCGTTACGTGCCGCTCGACCCGTCGAGCCTGCGCGAGCACTTCGGGCGGCCGCTCGCGCGCTGACCGCGCGATCTGGCGTCGGAGACGAAACTTCGTATGATGCGCGCGACGCTGGGCCGGCTGCCGGCCGGACGCGCGCCGGAGGGTCGGAGCTCCGGCCCGGCTCTGGCGAAGATGGAGCGGATATGGTCGCATTGAGCGGGATCGAGCGGCAGCGGACCCATGCCGTCCGGGTCGGCGAGGTCGTGATCGGCGGCGGCGCGCCGGTCGTCGTCCAGTCGATGACCAACACCGACACCGCCGACGTCGCCGCCACCACCCAGCAGGTCATCGAGCTCGCCGACGCCGGCTCCGAGATCGTGCGCGTCACGGTCAACACCGACGAGGCCGCGCTCGCGGTGCCGCGGATCCGCGAGCGGCTCTGGCTGCGCGGCTACGACGTGCCCCTGGTCGGCGACTTCCACTACCACGGCCACCTGTTCCTGACCCGCCATCCGGACTGCGCGGCGGCGCTCGCCAAGCTCCGCATCAACCCCGGCAACGTCGGCTTCGGCGCCAAGCGCGACCGCCAGTTCGAGATGATGATCGAGGTGGCACTCCGGCACGACAAGCCGGTCCGGATCGGGGTCAACTGGGGCAGCCTGGACCAGGATCTGTCGACCCGGATGATGGACGACAACGCGCGTCTGCCCGAGCCCAAGGCGGCCGAGGACGTGCTGCGCGAGGCGCTGGTGGTCTCGGCGCTGGCGAGCGCCGGGCGGGCCGAGGCGATCGGCCTTGCCGCCGACCGGATCGTGATCTCGGCCAAGGTCAGCCGGGTCCCGGACCTGCTCGCGGTCTATCGCGAGCTCGCCAGGCGCTCCCGCTACGCGCTGCATCTGGGCCTGACCGAGGCCGGGATCGGCGCCAAGGGCATCGTCGCGACCAGCGCCGCGCTCGCGATCCTGCTCCAGGAGGGGATCGGCGACACCATCCGGGCGTCGCTGACCCCGCGCCCCGGCGAGGCGCGGACGCAGGAGGTGGTCGTCTGCCAGGAGCTGCTTGCAGAGTCTGGGGCTGCGCTCGTTCACGCCGCAGGTCGCCGCCTGCCCGGGCTGCGGGCGGACCACGAGCACCTATTTCCAGGAGCTCGCGGATCGCATCCAGACCTATCTGCGCACCCAGATGCCGGTCTGGAAGCAGCGCTATCCGGGGGTCGAGACCCTCAACGTCGCGGTCATGGGCTGCATCGTCAACGGCCCGGGCGAGAGCAAGCACGCCGACATCGGGATCAGCCTGCCCGGCACCGGCGAGAGCCCGGTCGCACCGGTGTTCATCGACGGCCGCAAGGCCTGCACGCTGCGCGGCGAGCGGATCGCCGAGGAGTTCCAGGCGCTGGTCGAAGGCTATGTCGAGCGCCGCTACGGCGGTGCAGTCGCCGCCAAGAGCGCCTGAGGGCCGATCCGCCCCCTTGTCCCGGACCCGGCAGGCGCGCCGCTTGGCCCCGACCACCGCGGTCGGCGATGAAAGCCAGGCGCGCGGCGCGCTCGTGATCCGGCCGGCGGTCGCCGCCGATCTGCCGGCGATCGAGCAGCTCGTGCTCGAGGTCGCCCGCGAGGTCTACGGCCATCTGTTCGAAGGCGACGCGCCGCGCCCGGAGGGCAACTGGGCGCAGGCGCTGGTCGCCCTGGACGCTGGCCGGATCGTCGGCGTCATGGTCGCCGACGACGACTGGATCGAGGATCTCTGGGTCGCGAGGCCACACCGCCGGCGCGGCGTCGGCAGCCGGCTGCTGGCGGCCGGCGAGCGCCGGATCGCGGCACAGGGCCATGCGGTCGCGCATCTGCGCGTGGTCGCGGACAACCAGCGCGCCCGTCGCTTCTACGCGGCCCACGGCTGGAGCGAGAGTGCCGCCTACCCGCACGAGAGATGGGGTTTCGCCATGCTCGACCTGATCAAGCCGCTCTCCCGCCAGGCGCACGGAGAGCGAGCCGTGAGCGCGCTTCGGACCTCGCACTGCCCGCGCTATGCGTCGTGCTTGAGGAGGCGCTTCGATCAGCCGACGATGTCCTCAGCATGAAAAGGATGAGTCCAAGTCTGCTGCGGCTCGTCAGGGCGAAAGGCTTTGCTGGCCATGAGTTGCGCCAAATGCAAAGGAAGATCGAAGAGCATAGGGAAGAGCTGCTGAGGGCCTGGCATGAGCATTTTGGAGCTTGAAGACGAGTGCGCTGCAAGGATGTCGCGCGGTCGGATCTCCGTGCCGTTGTGGTGGCTGCCTCGGCTCCTCGAAGCGACGCCGGAGCAGCGCGCCCGCTGGCAGATCATGCCCTTCGGTGACGCCATCGAATGGCCGGAGATCGATGAGCATGTGAGTGTCAAAGGTCTCTTGCGCGGCAAGCCGGCGCCCGGTGCCAAGCCTCTCCGGCCTGACCGATCGCCGAACAGCTTTGACGCCTTGGGCTTTGCATTCCTGGCCGTAAATTGCGATAAGCCCCGGCCAGTCACGTCCGACCACCTCCGACAAGTCTGCAACCAGCCATGAGCGCGCTTCGCCCCGTCCGCGGCACCCACGACATCGTCGGCGACGATGCCTTGCGGCATCGCGAGGTGGTCGAGACCGGCCGCGCGGTCGCGGCGCGCTATGGTTATGCCGAGATCGCGACGCCGGTGTTCGAGTTCACAGAAGTGTTCGCGCGCACGCTCGGCGAGACCTCGGACATCGTCACCAAGGAGATGTACAGCTTCGAGGACCGGGGCGGCGAGCAGATCACGCTCCGGCCCGAGTTCACGGCCGGCGTCGCGCGCGCGCTGATTTCTGGCGCGCTCGGCCAGAGTCTGCCGACGCGCCTGTTCATGAGCGGCCCGGTGTTCCGCTACGAGCGGCCGCAGAAGGGCCGCCTGCGCCAGTTCCACCAGATCGACGTCGAGGTCCTGGGCGCGCCCGAGCCCGAAGCCGACGTCGAGGTGATCGCGGTCGGCCGGCGCATCCTCGAGGCGCTCGGGCTTGGCGCCAAGGTGACCCTCGAGCTGAACACGCTCGGCGACCCGGACAGCCGGCGCGCCTACCGCGAGCGCCTGGTCGACTACCTCGAGGGCTTCCGCGAGCGTCTGTCCGAGGACAGCCGCACGCGGCTCGAGCGCAACCCGCTCGCGCATCCTCGACAGCAAGGACCCGGGCGACCGCGAGATCCTGAAGGACGCGCCGGTCCTGACCGAATGCCTGAATGAGCCCTCGCAGGCCTTCTTCGCGAAGGTGCGGGCGGGACTCGATGCGCTCGGCATCGGCTATGAGGTCAACCCGCGCCTGGTGCGCGGCCTCGACTACTACACCCACACCGCCTTCGAGTTCACGACCACCGAGCTCGGCGCCCAGGGGGCGGTGCTGGCCGGCGGCCGCTACGATGGCCTGGTCAGGACCATGGGCGGACCCGACACGCCGGGCATCGGCTGGGCCGCCGGCGTCGAGCGCCTGGCGATGCTGCTCGACGCGACCCCGGCCGTGGCGCGCCCGGTCGCGGTGGTGCCGATCGGCGAGGCCGCCGAGCTCGAGGCGCTGCGTCTCGCCGAGGAGCTGCGCGCGGCCGGCCTGACCGTCGAGATGGACTTTCGCGGCAAGGTCGGCCAGCGCCTGAAGCGCGCCGCCCAGCGCCAGGCCCGCTTCGCGCTCCTGCTCGGCGAGGACGAGATCGCCAAGGGCAACGTCGTGCTGCGCGATCTCGACCGGGGCGAGCAGACCGAGGTCGCCCGCGCCGGGCTTGCCGGCCGCCTGCTTGCGGAAGCCGCCGGCTGAGACCAGATTGGTGCCATGGCCAGCGCGATCTTCGACACCCACGCCTTTGTCAAACGGTTGACCGCGGCCGGCATGCCGATCGAGCAGGCCGAGATCCTGGCTGACGAGCATGTCCGCCCGCTCGGTGAACAGCTCGCGACCAAGCAGGATGTGGCTCTGCTTCGAAGCGATCTCGTAGTCATGGAGCAGCGCGTCAAAGACCAGCTCACCATCCGCGTGGGTAGCATGCTGGCTGCCGCGGTTGCGATCATCGCGGCCCTGGTCAAGCTCCTCTGAAGCCTGAAGATGGGCGTGGGCCCGCGTTCGCAGGGGAGATCGCTCGGGTGGTGAGCGCCGCCGAACCGACCACCGGCCTCGAGGCCAAGCTCGATGGCATCCTCGCCCGCCACGCGGAGGTCAGCCGGCTGATGGCGAGCGCGTCCGGCGAGGCCTATGTGGCGCTCGCCCGGGAGTTCGCCGAGCTCGACGACCTCGCGGGCCGGGTCCAGGCGCTGCGGGCGGTCCGCGCGGAGGCCGCGGGCCTCGAGGACATGCTGGCCGACCCGGCGCTCGATCCCGAGATGCGGGCGCTCGCGGGCGCCGAGCTCGAGGCGCTCGAGGCGCGCATGCCCGGCGCTCGAGGAGGCGGTCAAGGTGGCGCTGCTGCCGCGCGACGAGGCCGACGACAAGAGCGCGATCCTCGAGATCCGGGCCGGCACCGGCGGCGAGGAGGCGGCGCTGTTCGCGGGCGACCTCTACCGCATGTACCAGCGCTACGCCGAAGCTCCACGGCTGGCGCTTCGAGCCCTTGTCGGTGTCCGACACCGGGCTCGGCGGGATCAAGGAGGTGATCGTCGCGATCAAGGGCCAGGGCGTGTTCGCGCGCCTCAAGTACGAGGCGGGCGTGCACCGCGTCCAGCGGGTGCCGGCGACCGAGGCCTCGGGCCGCATCCACACCTCGGCGGCGACCGTGGCCGTGCTGCCCGAGGCCGAGGACGTCGACATCCAGATCGACGACAAGGACCTCCGGATCGACGTCTACCGCTCGAGCGGGCCGGGCGGCCAGTCGGTCAACACGACCGACAGCGCGGTCCGGATCACCCATCTGCCGACCGGCATCGTGGTCATCCAGCAGGACGAGAAGTCGCAGCACAAGAACCGGGCCAAGGCGCTGCGCGTGCTGCGCGCCCGCCTCTACGATCGCGAACGCTCGGCCCAGGACGCCGAGCGCGCCGCCAACCGGCGCGGCCAGGTCGGCTCGGGCGACCGCTCCGAGCGCATCCGGACCTACAATTTCCCGCAGGGCCGCTGCACCGACCACCGCATCAACCTCACCCTCTACAAGCTCGAGAAGGTGCTGAACGGCGAGGCGCTGGACGAGCTGATCGACGCCCTGATCGCCGAAGACCAGGCCGCCCGCCTCGCCGAAGCGAGCTGAGGCTCAGTCCCGGAACAGCGCTTCGAGCCTGCCGCGCGCCATGGACGACGCGCACGACCTCGATGCCGTCCGCGATCGGCCGATAGAAGATCAGGTAGCTGCCGACGGCAAGGCTACGGAGACTCGGCTCCGAGATCGTCTCGCGACCGCCCGATCAGAGGCTGCTCGTGCGAGCCCTGCGCATTTCCGGTCGATCGCCTGAGTACGCTGTCGGCCGCGTCTGATCGGCCTGCTGCGATCGTCGATGTAGCAGCCAGATTTCGATCGAGATCGGCCTCGCGCGTTCAGTCAGCCGGGGCTGTTTCATCGAACGGCTGCTTGGCGCATCTCGGCGAGCCGCGTCGGCCTCGGCCCGCTTCGCCGCTCAGCTGCCAGGCGCTTGCGCCCTCGGCAACGATTTCGTCGATGTCGCGTTCGGCGAAGGCTCGGTCTCGCCCCGCTCGCACTCCTCGAGTCCCGAGCGCGATCTCGCGCCGCAGATCCTCCAGCTGCTGCTGGCGCACGCGGTCCTGCGCGTCGAGCAGGTGGATGGCGTCGATCACGAGGTCGCTCGGCGTCTCGTACTCGCCGGCCTCGACCTTGCGCCGGACCAGCTCCTCGACGTCGCTCGGCAGGTGGATGTGCATCGCCATCGTTCCAGTTGCCTGGGCATACCTTAGCAGGAACCGCTCGCCGCCGCGACGCCCGCGGGGTCAGCGCAGGCGGTAGCGCTCGACGAAGGCCTCGTCGATCGTGACGCCGAGGCCCGGCCGGTCGGGGATCTCGATCTGGCCCTCGATCACCGGGAAATCCTCGATCGCGAGCTCGTGCAGCATCGGGTTGGCGCCGAGCGAATATTCCAGGATGAAGCCGCTGGTGGCGACCGCGGCGACCTGCAGGCCGGCGGCGAAGGTCAGCGCACCGCCCCAGAGATGGGGGGCGAAGCGGAGCTGATGGGCGGCGGCCAGCGCCTCGATCCGCATGCGCCTCGGTGATGCCGCCCGCGATCGAGAGGTCGGGCTGCAGGATGTCGACCGCGCGAAGGTCGATCAGGTCGCGGAAGTCGAAGCGGGTGAACTCCGATTCCCCGCTTGCGATCGGGATGTCGGTCGCCGCCCGGATCTCGGCCTGGCCGCGCTTGTCGTCGGCGGACACCGGCTCCTCCAGCCAGCCGATGTTGCACTCGGCGACCGCCCGGCAGAAGCGTTTGGCCTCGGCGACCGTCCAGGTGCCGTGGGCGTCGCACATGATGTCGATGTCGGTCGCCCAGCCCCTCGCGCGCGGCCTTGACCCTGCGGATCGAGTGGTCGAGCGTGCCGTCGCCGGCGCCGACCCGCATCTTCACCGCCTTGAAGTCGCCGCGTGTCGAGGAAGCCCTGCAGCTCCGCCGCGATCCGGTCGACCGGCGCCCAGCCGCCCGACGCGTAGGCCGGCATGCGCGCCTGCCGCCGGCCGCCGAGCAGGCGCCAGACCGGCTGGCCGAGCGACTTGCCGAGCAGGTCCCAGAGCGCCATGTCGATGCCGGCCAGCGCGCCGATGGTCAGGCCGCGCCGGCCGAGCACCGGGAAGGCGTGGCCGCGGGCGATCGCGAAATGGGCGCGCGAGCCGTTGTACATCACGTCCCACAGCCGCGAGATGTCGCGCGCGTCCTCGCCGACGAGCAGGGGCGCCAGCTCCTGCTCGATGCAGGCGACGAGCGCGGCGCTGTTGCCGGCGCTGCCGACCGCGGCCTTGGCCTCGCCGAAGCCCATCAGGCCGCCTTCGGTCTCGACCCGGACCAGGGTCGAATCGAACGCCCGGATGCGGCCGAAGTCGGTCGTGTGCTGCCTGGCCTCCGGGATCGGCACGTGCAGCCCGTCGGCGCTGACCTTGCGGATCTTCATGGCGGATCCTCATCACTTGAGGTTGCGCTCCTTCTCGATCCGGTCGTAGGCGGCGTTGATCGCGGCCAGCGTCTTGTTGGCCCGCTCGACGAACTCCTCCGGCATGCCCTTGGCGACCAGCCGGTCCGGATGGTGCTCGCGGACCAGCTTGCGGTAGGTCTGCTTGATCTCGTCGTCGGAGGCGCTCCGCGTCAGCCCGAGCACGGCATAGGCGTCGTCGGCGCCCGACAGGTTGCGCGCGGTCGCCGAGAAGCGCGCCCGGATCTGCTCGAAGGAGCCGACGTTGAAGCCGAAGATCGCGGCCACCCGGCGCAGGAAATCGACCTCGGCCGGGTTGAGCTCGCCATCGGCGCGCGCGACCTCGAACAGGCCGACCAGCAGCTCCTCGAGCAGGACCGGATCGTTGCCGAACAGCGCCGCGATCTGGCGCGCATAGGGCTCGAAGCCGCGCGCCGAGGTCTTGGCCTGGTTGTAGATCCGGGCGACGTCGCCGACCTCGGCGTCGTCGATCCGGAACACCCGCTTGAAGGCCTGGATCTCGTCGCGGGTGACCACGCCGTCGACCTTGGCGAGCTTGGCGCCGAGCACGATGACCGCGGTCGCGAACGCGATCCGGCGGGTCTCGGTCGGATCGGCGAACACCGGCGGCGGCTCGGCCCAAGGATCCGCCGACGGGTCCCGAGCCCGGCTGCGGCTCGGGCCGCGGCGCGGCGTCGGACCAGGGATTGCGGCCGCGATCCCGGCCCGGCGGCGCCAGACGCTCGCGGCTCTCCTCCTCCCGGTAGCGGTCGTAGGCATGGCCGGCGACCGCGCCGATCACCGCGCCGATCGGGCCACCGATGGCGAGCCCGGCCGCGCCGCCGAGAATCTTGCCCCAGATGGCCAACGCCGATCTCGCCCGTCCAGCTTACCGCCTGCCAGGTGATCTAGACCGCCCGGCGGAGGGCAGCAAGGACCTTGACCGGCGACCCGGGTCGCGGCGATGCCGCCGAAGCCCGGTTCGCGGCCTTAGGATTGGTTCAGGATTTCCGCTATAACCGCGCCCGCGAAGCGGCGGCGGCAAGAGGAGTCGGACGGCGATGGCGGATGCGCCCGCAGGCTGGCAGTTCTGGATCGACCGGGGCGGCACGTTCACCGACGTCGTCGGCCGCGCGCCGGACGGCGAGCTGAAGGTCCACAAGCTGCTGTCGGAGCATCCGGAACGCTATCGAGGACGCGGCGCTCCAGGGCATCCGCGAGCTGCTCGGGCTCGCCGCCGGCCAGCCCCTGCCGGCGGCCGCGATCGATGCGGTCAAGATGGGCACGACGGTCGCGACCAACGCCCTGCTCGAGCGCCGGGGCGCGCCGACCGTGCTCGCGATCACCCGGGGCCTCGGCGACGCGCTGCGGATCGGCTATCAGCACCGCCCCGACATCTTCGCCCGCCGGATCGTGCTGCCCGAGCTGCTCTACGACGCCGTGGTCGAGATCGACGAGCGGGTGCGGGCCGACGGCACGGTCGAGCGCCCGCTCGATCTCGCGCGCGCGCGCGCAGACCTCGAGGCGGCCTTCGCCCGGGGCCTGCGCGCGCTCGCGATCGTGCTGGTGCACGGCTACCGCCACCACGCCCACGAGGCGGCGCTGGCCGAGCTCGCGGGCGAAATCGGCTTCACCCAGGTCTCGGTCAGCCACCTCGTGTCGCCCCTGATGAAGCTGGTCGGCCGCGGCGACACGACCGTGGTCGACGCCTATCTGTCGCCGATCCTCCGGCGCTACGTCGATCAGGTGGCGAGCAGCGCTCGGCGACGTCCGGCTGATGTTCATGCAGTCGAGCGGCGGCCTGGTCGACGCGCACATGTTCCAGGGCAAGGACGCGATCCTGTCGGGGCCGGCCGGCGGCATCGTCGGCGCGGTCCGGGTCAGCGCGCTCGCGGGCTTTGCGAAGATCATCACCTTCGACATGGGCGGCACCTCGACCGACGTCGCGCACTACGCCGGCGACTACGAGCGGAGCTTCGAGTCCGAGGTCGCGGGCGTGCGCATGCGGGCGCCGATGATGGCGATCCACACGGTCGCCGCCGGCGGCGGCTCGATCCTCGCGTTCGATGGCGCCCGCTTCCGGGTCGGGCCCGAGTCCGCCGGCGCCGATCCGGGCCCCGCCTGCTACCGCAAGGGCGGGCCCGCTGACCGTGACCGACGCCAACGTCCTGGTCGGCAAGCTGCACCCGCGCTTTTTCCCGAAGGTGTTCGGGCCGGACGCGGATCAGCCGCTCGACGGCCAGATCGTGCGGCAAAAGTTCGAACAGCTCGCGGCCGAGGTCGAGGCCGCGACCGGGACCCGCGCGGACGCCCGAGGAGCTGGCGCACGGCTGCCTCGCGATCGCGGTCGACAACATGGCGAACGCGATCAAGAAGATCTCGATCCAGCGCGGCCACGACATCTCAGGGCTACGTGCTCTGCTGCTTCGGTGGCGCCGCCGGCCAGCACGCCTGCTGGGTCGCCGACTCGCTGGGCCTGAAGCGCGTGCTGGTGCATCCGCTGGCGAGCGTGCTCTCGGCCTACGGCATGGGCCTCGCCGACGTGCGGACGCTGCGCCAGCGGGCGCTCGAGGCGCCGCTCGAGGACGCGCTGCTGCCGAAGCTCGAGGCGACCATCGCCGAGCTCGCGGACGAGGCCCGCGCCGAGCTCGCCCGCCAGAGCCTGCCCGCGGAGCGGATCAGCGGCGGAGGCGCGCGTCCACATCCGCTACAGCGGCACCGACACCTCGCTCGAGATCGCGGCCGCCGGCCGGGCGGCGATGGTCGAGGCGTTCGAGACCGAGCACCGCGCCCGCTACGGCTTCGTGGTCGAGGGCCGCGCGCTCGTGGTCGAGCAGGTCACGGTCGAGGCGATCGGCCGCATGGCCGAGATCGACGAGCCCGAGCGGCCGGTCGTGCCGCGCGCCGCGGACCGAGCCGCTGGCGCCGGTCGACGAGGTGGTCATGGTGACCGCGCGCGCCCCCCATCAGCCGCCCGAGAGCTTCGCGACGCCGGTGCTCGAGCGCTCCGACCTGCGCCCCGGCGACCAGGTCCGCGGGCCCGCGATCATCGTCGAGGCGACCACGACGGTCGTGGTCGAGCCCGGCTGGCAGGCCGAGCTCACGGCCCGCGACCACCTGGTCCTGACCCGCATCGAGCCGCTCGCCCGCCAGGCCGCGATCGGCACCCGCTCCGACCCGATCATGCTCGAGGTGTTCAACAACCTCTTCATGTCGATCGCCGAGCAGATGGGCGTGACCCTGCAGAACACCGCCTATTCGGTCAACATGAAGGAGCGCCTCGACTTCTCCTGCGCGCTGTTCGACCCCGCCGGCATGCTGATCGCGAACGCGCCGCACATGCCGGTGCACCTGGGCTCGATGGGCGAGAGCGTGCGCACGGTCCTGAAGCTGCGCGGCGCGAGCATGCGCCCGGGCGACGTGTTCGCGCTCAACAACCCCTACAACGGCGGCACCCACCTGCCGGACGTGACCGTGATCATGCCGGTGTTCGCGGACGACGGCCGGCTCCTGTTCCTCACCGCCTCGCGCGGCCATCACGCCGACATCGGCGGCATCACGCCGGGCTCGATGCCGCCCGAATTCGACCTCGATCGAAGAGGAGGGCGTGCTGATCGACGATTTCCAGCTGGTCGATCAGGGCCGGTTCCTGGCGGATGAGCTGGACGCGCTGCTGGCGTCGGGGCCCTATCCCGCGCGCAACCCGCGCCAGAACATCGGCCGACCTCCAGGCCCAGATCGCCGCCTGCGCCAAGGGCCGCGCGCGAGCTCCTCAAGATGATCGAGCACTTCGGGCTCGAGACGGTGCTGGCCTATACCGGCCACGTCCAGGACAACGCCGAGGAATCGGTCCGGCGCGTCCTCGGCGTCCTCAAGCCCGGCGCCTTCACCTACCCGCTCGACAATGGCGCAGAGATCCGGGTGCGGGTCGAGATCGACCGCGAGGCGCGCAGTGCCGTGGTCGACTTCACCGGCACGTCGCGCCCAGCTCGCCGACAACTTCAACGCCCCGTCGGCGGTCTGCCGGGCGGCGGTGCTCTACGTGTTCCGCACGCTGGTCGACCAGCCGATCCCGATGAACGAGGGCTGCCTCAAGCCGATCGAGATCATCATCCCGGACGGCTGCATGCTGAAGCCCGCGCTATCCCGCCGCGGTCGTCGCCGGCAACGTCGAGACCTCGCAGTGCATCACCGATGCGCTCTACGGCGCGCTCGGCGTGCTGGCGGCGGCCCAGGGCACGATGAACAACTTCACCTTCGGCAACGCCACCTACCAGTACTACGAGACGATCTGCGGCGGCTCGGGCGCCGGGCCCGACTTCGACGGCACCTCGGCCGTGCACACCCACATGACCAACTCGCGCCTGACCGACCCCGAGGTCCTGGAATGGCGCTATCCGGTCGTGCTCGAGAGCCACCGGATCAACCAGGGCTCGGGCGGCGCCGGCCGCCACAAGGGCGGCGACGGCACCATCCGCCGCATCCGCTTCCTCGAGCCGATGAGCGCTGCGCTGCTCTCCAACCACCGCGATCGTCGCCCCCTTCGGCCTCGAGGGCGGCGCAGCCCGGCGCGCGTCGGCCGCCAATGGGTCGAGCGCGCCGACGGCCGGATCGAGGAGCTCGCCGGCTGCGCCAAGACCGAGATGGCGCCTGGCGATGTCTTCGTCATCCAGACCCCGGCCGGCGGCGGCTTCGGGACGCCGCGAGTGAGCGTAGACGCTCACCCGCGCCAAAACAGGCGCCGCAGCCGGCTGTTGGTCCGGCAGGCCGTCGTACGATATCTGCCAGCGGTAGCGCGATCTCGAGCGCGTCGAGCGTAAGAGTTGTCTCGAGCCCCTCGATCTCCTCGAAGCGCCAGCCCTGCTCCGACCGGCTGTAGATCTCGACCCGAGGCGCATCCTGGGCGACCAGGACGTAGTGGACGGGGGCTCGTCAGCCGCTGATAGTCGCGGCGCTTGTCGGTGCGGTCGAACAGTTCGTTCGCCGGCGACAGGATCTCGAAGATCGCGACCGGCGAGGTGATCGGAATGGCCACCTTCCCGAGCGCAGGTGACGCTTGCGTCGGGGAAGCGATCGGTGCGGTCGTCGATCCGGACGCAGGAGGTCGCTGCCGTTGGGCTTGCAGGGTCCGCCGCGCAAGCGCTGGCGCGAGATGCCGTCATGCAGGTTGATCTGGATGTCATTGTGAAATCCTCTGCTGCCGCCCGGCCATCATCGTCAGGGCGCCGAGCTCGAGCGGGCCAAGCAGGATGCGGCGCTGGTCTGGCTCAAGGAGCAGGAGACGGCCGGGATCGACATCGTCTCCGACGGCGAGCAGTTCCGGGTCCATTTCGTGCACGGTTTTCTCGAGCGGATCGAGGGCATCGACTGGGCCAGAAAGACCAAGATGGGCATCCGCGCCGACCGCTACGTGGTCGACGTGCCGACGGTCACCGGGCCGGTCCGGCAGGCGGGGTTCGGTGCATGGCGCCGAGGCGCGCTTCACTCGCGCCTACACGGAGCGCAAGCTCAAGTTCACGCTGCCCGGGCCGATGACCATCTGCGATACGATCGCGGATGCCCACTACGGCCGGCGCGCCGACATGGCGATGGCGTTCGCGGCGCTGCTGAACGAGGAGGCGCTCGAGCTCGAGGCGGCCGGGGTCGACGTCATCCAGTTCGACGAGCCCGCCTTCAACGTCTTCCTCGGCGACGTCAAGGACTGGGGGATCGAGGCCCTGCACCGGGCGATCCAGGGCGTCCGCTGCACGACCGCGGTGCACATCTGCTACGGCTACGGCATCGAGGCCAACATCCGCTGGAAGCAGACGCTCGGCGCCGAATGGCGCCAATACCAGGAAATCTTCCCGGCGCTGAACGCCAGCCGGATCGGACAGGTGTCGCTGGAATGCGCCAATTCCCACGTGCCGCTGGCGCTGCTCGGCCTGCTCAGGGACAAAGACGTGCTGCTCGGCGCGATCGACGTCGCGACGCTCGAGATCGAGACGCCCGAGCAGGTCGCGGGCGTCATCCGGCAGGCGATGGAACACGTCGATCTGGCGCGCATCCTGCCCTGCACCAATTGCGGCCTGGCACCGTTGCCGCGCGCGGTCGCGATCGGCAAGCTGCGAGCGCTCGGCGCCGGCGCCGCCCTGATGCGCCGGGAGCTGCGCGGCTGACCGCCAGCTCTCTGGCCGGCACTAGCATTTCGGTAACGATTGCGCGTTAGCCCATGCAGGGAGCCACGGCAGCGGGCCCGCGGCGGTCGCTCCTCGAGCCTGCGGCCTGACGGAGGCGGTCATCAGCAGTCTGCCCTTGCCGCCGCTCCTGATCTGGTCCGTTGTCCTGTTGGCGAGCCTGGCGGTCCTGGTCAAGGCGTCGGACTGGTTCACCGCCGCCGCCGAGCGGGTCGGCCTCGCCC
Source organism: uncultured Alphaproteobacteria bacterium (assembly GCA_963757395.1). Lineage (GTDB taxonomy): Bacteria > Pseudomonadota > Alphaproteobacteria > Geminicoccales > Geminicoccaceae > DATAOG01. The sequence continues at coordinate 176,587 of CAVWRK010000003.1, read as the reverse complement.
TCGGCCTGCCGCCGTTCCTGGTCGGGGTCACGATCGTCGCCTTCGGCACCTCGCTGCCCGAGCTGATCTCGTCGATCCTGGCGGTGCTGCACGGCGCCTCGGAGATCGTCGCCGGCAACGTGGTCGGCTCCAACATCACCAACCTGCTCCTGATCCTCGGCCTCGCGGCGATCATCGGCGGTCACCTCCGGGTCCGCCACGAGCTGGTGAGCGTCGATCTGCCGTTCCTCGCCGGCTCGGCGTTCTTCCTGGCCCTCGTGCTGTGGAACGGCGAGGTCTCGCGGCTCGAAGGCGCGCTCTGCCTCGCCGGCATCGGGCTCTACGTCTGGTATGCGATGGCGAGCAAGGCGCCGATCGACGTCGCGCTCGAGGTGCGGGAGGCGGCGCTCGCCCGGGAGCCGCGCTGGCTGCGCTCGGGCGCCATCCTGCTCGGCTCGGGCGGCCTGATCTATCTGGGCGCGGACTACACGGTCGAGGCCGTGGTCCAGATCTCGACCCGGCTCGGCGTCGGCGCCGAGGTGATCGCGGCCAGCGCCGTGGCGCTCGGCACCTCGCTGCCGGAGGTCGCGGTCACGGTGGTCGCGGCCCGGCGCGGCCAGCCCGAGCTCGCGGTCGGCAACGTGCTCGGCTCGAATGTGTTCAATGCCTTCGGGGTGGTCGGCGTCAGCGCCCTGGTCGGGCCGCTGAGCGTGCCGGGCGAGATCGTCACCTTCGCGGTCCCGTTGATGATCATCGCCACGCTGCTCGCCTTCTTCATGATCATGGAGAAGGAGATGACCAAGTGGGAGGGCTGGCTGGCGATCCTGTTCTACGTCTATTTCCTCGGCGCCCTGTTCAACCTGCTGTGATCGCGCGCCGGCCACGAAAAGGTTTGCCAACGCGCGGCGATGGTCGTTAAGCTCGGGCCCTCTCCAGCGGGGAGTGACGTCATGATCCGTAGCGTTCTGGCGCTCGCCGCGCTGTTGGCCCTGGCGGCCAGCAGCGGTATCGCGGTCGCCTGCCCCATGCATGGCAGCGACAGCAAGCAGACGCTCGCCTCGGTTGACGGCAAGTCGAGCAAGCCGATCATCGCGCCGAGCAACCAGAAAGACGGCTGACCGGCGACGATCGTCCCGGCCGGCCAACCGCCGCTCTCCGGAGCGGCGGTTTTTGTTGCGGTATGGCGGCGCTGGCTCGCGCCTCGCTTCCCGCCTCCGACCTGTGCCATGCTGACGACCAGCGCGCCTTGGCAGCGGGAGGGGGAGCATGACCATCGGATCGGTCCAGGCGGATCACTACCGGGTGCCGCTGCCCGTGCCGCTCTCCGACTCGACCCATGGCACGATCAGCGCCTTCGAGCTGGTCACCGTGCGTCTGCGGGACGCGGACGGCGCTGACGGCCTCGGCTACACCTACACCGTCGGCGCCGGTGGCGGCGCCATCTGCAACCTGATCGCGCGCGACCTCGGGCCGCTGCTGCAAGGCGCCGACGAGACCCGGATCGAGGCGCTCTGGCAGAAGCTCTGGTGGCATCTGCACTACGTCGGCCGGGGCGGGCTCGCGGTGCACGCGCTCTCGGCGGTCGATACCGCGCTTTGGGACCTGATGGCCAGGCGGCGCGGCCTGCCGCTCTGGCGCCTGCTCGGCGGCCACGACCCCGAGGTCAGGGCCTATGCCGGCGGCATCGATCTGCAATTCCCGCTCGACCAGCTGCTCCGCCAGACCGAGGACAACCTCGCCAAGGGTTTTCGCGCGATCAAGATGAAGGTCGGCCGCGAGCGGCTGTCCGAGGACGTGGCGAGGGTCGAGGCGATGCGCGAGCTGCTCGGGCCCGACCTGCCGCTGATGGTCGATGCCAACATGCGCTGGCGGGTCGACGAGGCGATCCGCGCGGCCCGCGCCCTTGCCCCGCATCAGCTCACCTGGCTCGAGGAGCCGACCATCCCGGACGACGTCGAGGGCCATGCCCGGATCGCGCGCGAAGGCGGCCTGCCGATCGCGACCGGTGAGAACCTGCACACGCTCTACGAGTTCCGGGCGATGATCGCGGCCGGCGGGGTCGCCTTCCCGGAGCCCGACCTCTCGAACTGCGGCGGCGTCTCGGTCTGGCTCAAGGTCGCCCGCCTCGCCGAGGCCGCCAACCTGCCGGTCACCTCGCACGGCGTCCACGATCTCCACGTCCACCTGCTGGCCGCGGTCCCGAACGCCTCCTACCTCGAGGTCCACGGCTTCGGCCTCGAGCGCTTCATGGCCGAGCCGCTTGCGATCCGGGACGGCCTCGCGATCGCGCCCGAGCGGCCCGGCCACGGCGTCGAGCTCGACTGGCAGGGGCTCGAGGCGGTGCGCGCCGACTGACGGCAAATTGCGTCCCGGACCGGCGCGCGCTACGCTTGCTAATCTCCGGCACGCGGCGTGCGCGGTTCCGGGTTCTCGAGCCCTGTAGGGGTCGCCATGTGCGGGATCGTCGGTCTGTTCCTGAAGGACGCCCGCCTCGAGCCGAAGCTCGGGGCCTATCTGGCGCCGATGCTGACCGGCATGGGCGAGCGCGGGCCGGACAGCGCCGGCTTTGCCGTCTATCGCCCGCCGGCGGCCGGCATGACCGTCAAGCTCACCCTCCATCACCCGGACGAGGCCTATCCCTGGCCCGACCTCTGGGCCGATCTGGCCCAGACGCTTTGCGCGCGGGTCGAGGGCGAGGTGCGGGCGAGCCACTGCATGCTGACGAGCGATGCGCCGACCGACGCCATCCGTAAGGCGCTGGCCGAGCGCTTTCCGGACGTCCGCCTCATGGGCATCGGCGAGAGCATCGAGATCTACAAGGAAAAAGGCCCGCCCGAGGCGGTCGCCCGGCGCTTCCGCCTGGCCGAGCTCGGCGGCTCGCACGCGATCGGCCACACCCGGATGGCGACCGAGAGCGCGGTCACGACCGAGCATTCGCACCCCTTCTCGACCGGGCTCGACCTTTGCCTGGTGCACAACGGCTCGCTTTCCAACCACAATCGCCTCCGTCTCTGGCTCCAGCGCCACGGCATCCGGTTCCAGACCGACAACGACAGCGAGGTCGCGGCCGGCTATCTGACCCATCGGCTCGGCGAGGGTGCCAGCCTCGATCAGGCGCTCGAGGCCGCGCTCGACGATCTGGACGGCTTCTACACCTTCGCGGTCGGCACGCGCGATGGCTTCGCGGTCCTCCGCGATCGCTTCGCCTGCAAGCCCGCAGTGCTCGCCGAGACCGACGCGTGGGTCGCCATGGCATCCGAATACCGCTCGATCGCGCATCTGCCGGGCGCGGATGGCGCCCGCATCTGGGAGCCGGCGCCGGCGACCGTCTACAGCTGGGCGCGCGATCGGATCTGAAAGGTCGTGCGCTGCGGCGGGCTTGCGAAGAGGGGAAGGCTCGGGCTAGGTTCCCGCGCGCGTTTGTTGCGCTGCCGAAAAGGGGCCTGAAGGCGGTGAGCGCCGCGGCTGAGAGTGGGAAAAACCTGGTGCATCTGGCCCTGCCCAAGGGGCGGATGGAGCAGGGCGTGCTGGCGCTGCTGGGCGATGCCGGCATCCGGGTGACGTTCGGACGGCGGGGGTATCGGCCGACGCTGTCGCTTGGCGGTTTCGAGACCAAGATCCTGAAGCCGCAGAACATCGTCGAGATGCTGCATCTGGGTTCCCGCGATGTCGGCTTCGCCGGCGCCGACTGGGTCGCCGAGCTGGCGGCCGAGCTGGTCGAGCTGCTCGACACCGGGCTCGATCCGGTGCGGCTGGTCGCGGCCGCGACGCCGGAGTTCGCGGCCGGCGGGCGGCAGCGGGCAGCGTTCGTCATCGCCTCGGAATATGAGCGCCTGACGCTCGCGTGGCTCGCCAAGCGCGGGCTCGAGGCGACCTTCGTCCATTCCTATGGTGCGACCGAGGTTTTCCCGCCTGAGGATGCCGACTGCATCGTCGACAACAGCGCGACCGGCGAGACGCTCGGCGCCAATGGCCTGGTCGTGGTCGACGAGCTGATGCGCTCCTCGACCCGCCTCTACGCCCACCCCAAGGCGCTGGAAAACCCGGAAAAACGGGAAAAAATCGAGACGCTGGTGCTGCTGCTGCGCTCGGTGCTCGATGCCCGCGAGCGGGTCATGGTCGAGGTCAACGTGTCGGCCGACTGCCTCGAGGCGGTGATCGCCGTGCTGCCGTGCATGCGCGAGCCGACCATGGCGCCACTCCATGGTGATCAGGGCTTCGCGCTCAAGGCCGCGGTGCCGCGCAAGGACCTGCCGCAGGTGATCCCCCTGATCAAGGCCAAGGGCGGCACCGACATCGTGGTCTCGGCACTCGCCCAGATCGTGCCCTGATGAGCGCGCGCCAGGCAACGGTCAGTCGCGAGACCCTCGAGACCAAGATCACGCTCGAGCTCGCCCTCGACGGCAGCGGCCGGGCGGACGTCACGACCGGCATCGGGTTTTTCGACCATATGCTGACAGCACTCGCCCGGCACGCGCGCTTCGATCTGACGCTCAAATGCGCGGGCGATCTCGAGGTCGACGACCACCACACGGTCGAGGACTGCGCGCTGGCGCTCGGGCAAGCGCTCGATCAGGCGCTCGGGCAACGGCGCGGCATCGCCCGCTTCGGCTCGGCCTTCGCCCCGCTCGACGAGGCCCTCGCGCGCGCCGTGGTCGATTTCTCCGGGCGGCCCTGCGCCGTCGTCGATCTCGGCGCTCGAGCGGGAGGCGCTGGGCCAGCTCGCCTGCGAGAACATTGCCCACTTCTTCACGTCGCTCGCGACCACCGGGCGCATGGCGCTGCACGTCGACGTGCTGCGCGGCGCGAACGACCATCACCGCGCCGAGGCCGCCTTCAAGGCCGTGGCGCTCGCTCTCCGCCAGGCGGTGCGGATCGAGGGCCCGGACGAGGTGCCGAGCACCAAAGGCGTGCTCTGATGGCGGCTGAGGTCGTCGTTCTGCCGACCGGCACCGCCAATCTCGCCTCGGTGCTCGCGGCTTTTTCCCGACTCGGCGCCACGACCCGGATCGCCGCGGATGCCGCCATGGTCAGAGATGCCGAGCGGGTCGTGCTGCCGGGCGTCGGGACCTTCGGGGCGGCGCTCGCGGGCCTGCGCGAGGCCGGCCTTGCGGAGGCGATCGCCACCCGGGTGGAGGTGGGTGCGGCGACACTCGCGATGTGCGTCGGCCTCCAGGTCCTGTTCGAGGCCAGCGACGAGAGCCCGGGCGTGACGGGGCTGGCCGCGATCCCGGGCCGGGTCGGGCGGTTTCCCGGGACGGTGCGCGTGCCGCAGTTCGGCTGGAACCGGATCGAGCCGGCAGCGGACTGTCGCTTCCTGGCCCCGGGCTACGCCTATTTCGCCAACAGCTACCGCGTTCAGGACGCACCAGGCTGCCGGATCGCGACCGCCGAGCACGGCGGACGCTTCGTCGCCGCGCTCGAGCGCGATCATGTGCTGGCCTGCCAGTTCCACCCGGAGCTTTCGGGCGCCTACGGTCAAGGGCTGATCGCCCGCTGGCTGGAGGCCGCCTGATGCTCGCTCTGCTCGGACAAGACGTTCGCTGATGCTCACTCTTTTGGGATAGGGCGCTCGCTGATGCTCACTCTTTCTCTCTCTTGGGAGAGGGCGCTCGCTGATGCTCACTCTTTTGGGAGAGGGCGCTCGCTGATGCTCACGCGGCGGATCATCCCTTGCCTCGACGTCAGCCACGGCCGGGTGGTCAAGGGGATCAGGTTCCAGGGCCTGCGCGATGCCGGCGATCCCGCCGAGCGGGCGGCGCTGTACGAGCAGCAGGGGGCGGACGAGATCGTCATTCTGGATGTTTCTGCGACGCCTGAGGGCCGCGGCAACCAGGCGGAGACGGTCCGGCGCGTGCGCGCGCGGCTCGGGATCCCGCTGACCGTCGGCGGCGGCATCCGCACCCTCGACGATGCGAGGGCCCTGCTCGAGGCCGGCGCCGACAAGGTCTCGGTCAATACTGCCGCCGTCCAGCGGCCCGAGCTGCTGACCGAGATCGCCGGGCACTTCGGGCGCCAGTGCACCGTGCTCGCGATCGATGCCCAGCGCCGGGGCGATGGCTTCGAGGTGCTGGTCAAGGGCGGGCGCGAGACAACCGGCATCGATGCGATCGGCTGGGCGCAGGGCGGCGAGGCCCGAGGCGCGGGCGAGATCCTGCTGACCAGCTGGGACCAGGACGGCACCCGCGCGGGCTATGACCTCGAGCTTACCCGGGCGGTCGCCGAAGCCGTGCGCGTGCCGGTGATCGCCTCGGGCGGGGCGGCCGGCCCGGAGCATCTGAAGGAAGCCTTCGATGCCGGTGCCGATGCCGTGCTCGCGGCCTCGATCTTCCATGACGACGACCTGACGGTCGCCGACGTCAAGCGGGCGCTCGCCGCCCAGGGCGTGCCGGTCAGACCCACGGTCCCCTGACGATGATCGTCCCTTCGATCGACCTCGAGGCGGGCAACGCCGTCCAGCTGATCGGCGGCGAGGCCAAGGCGCTCGATGCCGGTGATCCGCGCCCGCTGGCCGCGCGTTTCGGGCGGGTCGGCGAGGTCGCGGTGGTCGATCTCGACGCCGCCCTCGGCCGCGGCGGCAACGCTGCCGTCATCGAGGAGCTGATCGAGCTCGCGCCCTGCCGGGTCGGCGGCGGCATCCGCGACGTCGCCGCGGCGATCCGCTGGCTCGATCGTGGCGCCGTCAAGATCGTGCTCGGCACCGCCGCCCGGCCCGATGTCTTGGAAAAGCTGCCCCGCGAACGCGTGATCGCGGCGCTCGATGCCCGGGACGGCGAGGTCGTGGTCGAGGGCTGGCAGACGCGGACCGGCCGCGGCGTGCTCGAGCGGATCGCCGAGCTGCGCGACCTGGTCGGCGGTTTTCTCGTGACCTTCGTCGAGCGCGAAGGGCGCCTCGAGGGCACCGATCTCGCGTTCGCAAAGCAGATCCGGGACGCCGCCGGCACGGCCGCGGTCACGATCGCGGGCGGCATCACCACCGCGGACGAGGTCCGGGAGCTCGACCGGCTCGGCTGCGACGCCCAGGTCGGCATGGCGCTCTATGCCGGCAGGCTCGGCCTCGCCGAGGCTTTCGCCGCGCCTTTGCAGAGCGACCGGCCGGATGGTCTCTGGCCGACCGTGGTGGTCGACGAGCGGGGCGTGGCGCTTGGGCTCTGCTATTCGGATCTGGCTTCGCTTCGCGCCGCGCTCGAGCAGGGCCGGGGTGTCTACCACTCGCGCACGCGCGGCCTTTGGATCAAAGGCGCGACCTCGGGCGCCAGCCAGGAGCTGCTCCGGGTCGATGCCGACTGCGATCGCGACACGCTGCGCTTCACCGTCCGCCAGCAGCCGCCCGGCTTCTGTCATCGGAACACGCGAACCTGCTGGGGCCCGGATCGCGGCCTGGGCACGCTCGCCCGTCGTCTTCTTGAACGCCAGATTTCGGCGCCGGCCGGCTCGTACACGGCGAAACTGCTTGCCGATCCCGATCTGCTCGGCGCCAAGCTCCGGGAGGAGGCGGCCGAGCTGGCCGAGGCGCAAGCCCGCGACCACGTGGTCCAGGAGGCGGCCGACGTCCTCTATTTCACGCTCGCGACGCTTGCCCGCCACGGCGTCGATCTCGCCGAGGTCGAGGCGGCCCTGGACCGTCGCGCGCTCAAGGTTACGAGGCGGGGCTGACCGATCGCTCAAGTTGCCGGCAGCTCTCGATTTTCCGGAAAATGCAATCGCGGCGTATGTAAATACCGAATCTTAACTTTCTTCGCCTAGCGGCAAGCGCCATATCAGTTTCCTGCCGAATCACGGAAGGAGACGGCAATGCCGTGGCTGGTCGCTGTTACGCTTGCCTTGGGTATGGTCGCCGCCGCCGGGTCGGCGTCGGCTACGATCTACGTCCCCGGCCAGTACCGGGATGGCGTCTATACCCACCCGCATTTCCTGGACGCGCCGGCGGTCAACGGCGTCAAGATGGAAAGCGAGGACGCCAAGATGCCGAAACCAATCATCATCGACGAGCCGCTGCCGCCGAAGAAGCTGCCGCCCGAATTGCCGTCCTGAGACGTCTCCAGCCCAGCTCGTTCACCTCAGCCACCGCGGCGGCGGCGCCGGGCGCTAAACCTCGCGGCGGTAGTTGGGCGCCTCGCGCGTGATCCCGACGTCGTGGACGTGGCCTTCGCGCACGCCGGCCTGGGTCACCCGGATGAAGGTGCAGCCCCGTTGCATGGCCGCGATGCTGGCGTTGCCGGTGTAGCCCATGGCGGCGCGCAGGCCGCCGACCAGCTGGTGGACGATGTTGGCGACCGGGCCGCGGTAGGGCACCTGGCCCTCGATCCCTTCGGGCACCAGCTTGAGCGAGTCCCGGATCTCCTCCTGGAAATAGCGGTCGGCGGAGCCGCGCGCCATCGCGCCGAGCGAGCCCATGCCGCGGTACGCCTTGTACGAGCGCCCCTGGTACAGATAGACCTCGCCCGGGCTCTCGTCGGTGCCGGCGAACAAGCGAGCCGATCATCGCGCAGTCGGCGCCGGCCGCGATCGCCTTGGCGAGATCCCCGGATGCCCGGATGCCGCCGTCGGCGATCACCGGCACGCCTCGCTGCTGGCAGTGCTCGGCGACGCTCATCAGCGCCGCCAGCTGCGGCACGCCGACGCCCGCGACCACCCGGGTGGTGCAGATCGAGCCCGGCCCGATCCCGACCTTGACCGCATCGGCGCCGGCATCGATCAGCGCCTTGGCGCCGGCCAGCGTCGCGACGTTGCCGGCCAGCACCTGGGTCGCGTTACTGAGCCGCCGGATGCGCTCGACCGCACCGAGCACGCGCGCCGAATGGCCATGCGCGGTATCGACCACGAGCAGGTCGACGCCGGCCTCGATCAAGGCCTCCGCCCGTTCCAGCCCGGCCGCCCCGACCCCGGTCGCGGCGCCGACCCGGAGCCGGCCTTGGCTGTCCTTGCACGCGTTCGGAAAGCTCTGCGCCTTCTCGATGTCCTTGACGGTCACCAGGCCGATCAGCCGGTAGTCGGCGTCGACCACCAGCAGCTTCTCGATCCGGTGGCGATGCAGCAGTTGCTTGGCCTCGTCGCGGCCGACCCCCTCGCGCACGGTGACCAGCCGCTCGGCGGTCATCAGCTCGCGCACCGGGACCTCGACGTCGGTCGCGAAGCGGACGTCGCGGTTGGTCAGGATGCCGACCAGGCGGCGGCCCTCGCCCTCGACCACCGGGATGCCGGAGATGCCGTGCGCGGCCATCAGGCCGAGCGCCTCGGCCAGCGTCGCCTCGGGGCCGAGCGTGATCGGGTTGACGACCATGCCGGCCTCGAACTTCTTGACCTTCTTGACCTCGTCGGCCTGCGCCTGCGGGCTCAGATTGCGGTGGACCACGCCGATGCCGCCATGTTGGGCCATGGCGATCGCAAGACCGGCCTCGGTCACCGTGTCCATGGCCGCCGACAGCAACGGAATCCCGAGCTCGATCTCGCGGGTCAGGCGGGTTGTGACCTCGACCTCGGCCGGCAGGACCTCGGAATGGGCGGGCTCGAGCAGCACGTCGTCGAAGGTCAGCGCCTCTCGGATCGCCATCGCCGCCCGCTGCATCACTGACCTCACCCCGCCCGGAAGGTTGCGCCTATATACGCGCGTGCAGCCGGCAGGCCAAGCCAAAGCCGCGCCCGGCGAAGCCGGCCGGTCAGCCGGAGAGCAGGCTCTGCGGCAGGGCGAGGATCATCGCGCCGACCGCCGCCAGCCAGCTGCCGACGACCCGCACCAGGATCCGCTGCCATTGGGCCTCGAGCGACACCACCACGGCGCTCGGCAGCAGGATGGCAGCGAGCCCGGCGAGCGCGCTGCCGAGCAGGAACAGCACCGGGTCCGAGCCGCCCGCCATGCCCGAGCCGTTGGCGAGCCCGTTGCAGAGCCCGAGGGCTGCACCGAGCCCGAGCAGGAGGGCCTGCGGCAGCGCCGCGTCGAGGGCGAGCAGGAGGCCGAGGACCACGAACGAGCCGGCGTTGACCGTCGCCAGATGGGCGGGCGGCGGCAGCGCTCCGCCGAGACCCGTGCCGAGGATGAACGCCGCCGGCAGGACCAGCAGCATCCGGCGCGCTGCCGGCTTGCCGTTCTGGCCGGCGAGCAGGCCCAGCGCCACCAGCGGCGGCGCCAGATCGAGCGCGGTGGTCGGGTGCAGCAGGCCGCCATAGAAATCGCCAAAGCGCGCGCCCAGACTGTGAGCGAGCGCCCGCCCTGGCCAGGCGAGCGCCAGCAGCACAGCGAGCGCAGCCGGGCCCCCCGCCGCGCTCCGGTGCCAGGAGCGCTTCACGTGCCGATCAGGAAGTAGAGACCGGCGCAGGCGATCAGGCCGCCGGTCGCCCGCACCACCCGCTCGCCGATCGGCCAGCGGACCAGGAGGCCGAAGCTGATGCCGCAGAGGTGGAGCAGCCCGGTCGCGACCACGAAGCCGATGCCGTAGGCGAGCGGGTTGGTCGCCCCCGGCAGCTCGGCGCCGTGGGCGTAGCCGTGAAAGATCGCGAACGCGCCGACCAGCACCGCCGCAATCCAGAGCGGCGGCCGGGCGGCGAAGGCGACCATCGCGCCAAGGCCGATCGCGGACAGTGCGATGCCGATCTCGACCCCGGGCATCGGCACGCCGAGGACGCCGAGCACGCCGCCGAACGACATGACCAGCGGGAACACGATCGGCAGCAGCCAGATCGCCGGCGCCCCGAGGAACGCGCCCCACATGCCGACCGCGACCATGGCGACCACGTGATCCGGGCCGGTGATCGGATGCAGGAAGCCGGTCGCGAAGCCGCCGGCGACGCCCTGGCCGGTGTGCGCGAGCGCCGGGGTCGCGAGCAGCAGCAGAGCCGCCGCCAGCAACGCCGGGCCGGCCGAAAGCCGTGCGCCGGGAGGGCTGGACATGCTCGGTCTCCTTCTGATGGCGGGCCTCACGAGGCCAACGCGATCGCGACGGTCCGCTCGATGAACCAGAACGCGGCCGCGGTGCCAATCACATAGGCGGGCAGCGGCTCGAGGCGCTGCGGCCAGGCCACCTCGAGGCGCCGGAACCCCCAGGCAAAGCTCAGGCAGAGCGCCACGAACAACAGCTGGCCCGCCTCGACGCCGAGGTTGAAGAACAGCAGCGCCAGCGGGATCTCGGCCGCGGGCAGACCGACCTGGCCGAGCGCGCTCGCGAAGCCCAGCCCATGCAAGAGGCCGAAGGCGAAGGCGATCAGCCAGGGGAACCGATGGGCAAGGCTGCTCCGACCCTCGCGGGCGCGCAGGATCTCGGCGCCGAGGAAGACGATGCTGAGCGCGATCAGAGCATCGACCGGCCGCGGCGGCACGTCGATCAGGCCAAGCGTCGCGAGCGCCAGCGTCAGGCTGTGGGCGACCGTGAAGGCGGTCACCGTCTTGACCAGCATCCAGGGACCGCGGACGAGCAGAAGCAGCCCGAACACGAATAGCAGGTGGTCGATCCCGAACAGGATATGCTCGACGCCAAGGGTGAGGTAGCGCCGGGCGGCGTCGGCGAGCGAGCCGGAGCCTGCATCGAGGGCATCGAGCGGCACCTCGATGTCGCTGCCGCTGCGACCGAAGAACTGCCGCGCGCTCGAGCCGTCCAGCCAGCGGACGGCGAGCATCACGCCCTGGCGCTGCCAGGCGAGATGCAGGACGTCGCCCGCATGCAGCGGCTCGCCGGGACAGCCGAAGACGTAACGGAGGCTGGCCGCGCCGGACCAGCCGCCGGGCGGCGCCGCATCGAGCTTGCAGCGCGCCGGCAGATCGGGCGGCGCGAAGGCTTCCGCCGGCCCGGAGGCGAGGTCGACGTCGAGGGCGTAGCGGCCCGCGCCGAGCTCCTCGAGATAGGCGCGCGCGACCCCGATGTCGTGGGCGGCGGCGGCCGGCGCCAGCCAGAGGCCGAGCAGGCCGGCCAGCAGGCAGGCCCAGGTACGCAGGGCGGTCATGGACTGCCCCCGGGCGCGCCCTCGCCCGCGTCGACGACGATCCGATAGCGTTCGCGCAGATCGGCGACCCGCTCGTCGACGATCGCGCCCTGCCTGGCCCGGCGCCAGTCCTCGCGGACCGAGTTCTGGACCTCCTCGAACGCCGGCACGCGCGCGGGCCGTTTCGCCACCACCCGGACGAAGTGTACGCCCTCGGCCGAGCGCAGCGGCCCCTGCCACTCGCCCGGCGGCAGCTCGAAGATCCGCTGGGCGTTGTCGGCGCCGAACAGGTCGCCGAGGTCGCGCGCGCTGTAGCCGGCGAGCCGGGCGCCGAGCATGTAGAGGGGATCGCCCAGGCCCTGAAAGTCGGCGCCGGCGCGCAGGCGCTCGAGCAGGCGGTCCGGGACGGCGGCCGGGTTGGCGAAATAGACCTGGTCGAGGGTGACCGTGGCCGGGGTCCGATAGCGCTCGCGGTTGGCTTGCAGATACGCCCTGAGCTCGGCCTCGCTCGGCTCCGGCAGGTCCTCGTTGAGCAGGAAGCGCATCTTCTGGACCAGATGCTGCTCGACCAGGCTGTCCTGCTCGAGCCCCCGCTTGTAGGCCTCGCGCAGCAACACCGCGTCGTCGATCATGCTCTGCACGAGCTGCGCGCGCTCCGCCTCCGACAACGGCCGACCGAGGAACTGCACCTGCTGGTCGACCATGGCCTGCACGGTCGGCTGGTCGATCACGATCGTCTCACGCTCGGCCGACTGGCGGAGCGCGTCCGCCCCGAACAGCAGCCCGCCGAGGACGACGAAGTGGACCAGCGGCTCGCGGCACACGAACGCCCAGAGCCGCCGGCCCCAGGAGCTCGTCTCGTAGCCGGAGAGCGCGATCCCGGCCATCCCGGCTGATCCGCGCCCCGGTCCGCCGGCCCGGCGCGTCGCCAAGACCGGCCGCCCTGCCTCAGACCAGCTCGCCGCCGGTCGCGAGCAGGATGCCCTTGGGCGCGATCCCGTGGCGGATCGCCCAGCCGAGACCGTCCTCGGTGCGCCCGGCCGGGAAGTACTCGCAGCCGACCCAGCCCCCATAACCGAGCCGGTCGAGCAGATCGAAGATGTAGGAAAAATTGATCTCGCCGGTGTCCGGCTCCTGGCGCTCGGGCACGCCCGCGATCTGGACGTGCGCCGAAACGTCCTGGAAGCGCTCGAAGCTCTTGGCGAGATCGCCGGTCATGATCTGGGCGTGATAGAAGTCGAACTGCAGCCTGAGGCCCGGCTGGTCCAGCTCGGCGATCAGGGCAGCACCCTCGGCTGGCGTGTTGAGCAGGAAGCCCGGAATGTCGCGGGTGTTGATCGGCTCGATCAGGGCCAGGCGACCGGCGCTGGCGCAGGCCTTCGCGGCGATCCTGAGGTTCGCCTTGTAGACGACGAGGCAGGCTTCCCGGCTCGTGCCCGCCGGTTGCACGCCGGCCATGACGTGGATCATCGGGCAGTCGAGGGCCTGGGCGTAGTCGAGCGCCTGGCCGAGCGCCGCCTCGAAGTCCGCCTCGCGGCCGGGCAGGCCCGCAAGCCCGCGCTCGCCGGCCGCGAAATCGCCGGGCGGGGTGTTCATGAGCACCAGCGGCAGGCCGCTCGCCGTGAGCCTTGCCTTCAACTCGGCCGCGTCCGCAACATAGGGAAACTGGCACTCGACCGCCTTGAACCCGGCGGTCGCCGCCGCCTCGATCCGATCGACGAACGGCCGGTCGCCGAACATGGTGCTGATGTTGGCGGCAAAGCGCGGCATGGGTCACCTCCTCAGCCTTTGCTGCTCTTCTACACGACCCGGCACCCCCCGCCGAGCCCTTCCTTCGGCGCGGCCAAGCATAGCCGAGAGCGCTCGAGCCGGGGTGAGGGGCTCCGAGCCAGGGCTGCGCGACCGCCGATGCTCAGTAGGCGAGTTCGCTGAACACCGGCTCGACCGACCCGCCCCAGCGGCCGTGGTAGAGGTCGAGCAGGCCCTCGGCGGGCGTCCGGCCGGTCTCGGCGATGCCGCTGAGCGCGGTCAGGAACTGGCGCTCGTCCTGCCCGGCCCAGTCCTCCTCGGCGCGCCGCCTGAGGCCGGTGTCGGCGAGCGCCAGCATCCGCTTGGCCAGATCCTGCACGCTGCCGCCGCGAAACGGCGTCTGAAGCCCGTGTTTCGGCACCTCGGCGCGCAGATGGGCGTGCTCCTCGAGGGTCCAGTCCCGGATCCAGGCGTAGGCCTCGTCGAGCGGCTCGTCGTGGTAGAGGACGCCGACCCAGAGCGCCGGCAGCGCGCACAGGCTTCGCCAGGGGCCGCCGTCGGCGCCGCGCATCTCGAGGAAGCGCTTGAGCCGGACCTCAGGAAACAGCGTCGTCAGATGGTCGTTCCAGTCGGTCAGCGTCGGGATCTCGCCCGGCAGCGCCGGCAGCCGGCCGGCCAGAAAGTCGCGGAAACTCTGGCCACTCGCGTCGATGTACTTGCCGTCGCGGTAGACGAAGTACATCGGCACATCGAGGGCGTGCGCGACATAGCGCTCGAAGCCCATCCCTGCCTCGAACACGAACGGCAGGATGCCCGAACGGTCCGGGTCGGTGTCGGTCCAGATCTGGCTGCGGTAGCTGAGGAAGCCGTTCGGCCGGCCCTCGGTGAACGGCGAGTTGGCGAACAGCGCGGTCGCGACCGGCTGCAGCGCCAGCCCGACCCGGAACTTCTTGACCATGTCGGCCTCGGACGCGAAGTCGAGGTTGACCTGGATCGTGCAGGTGCGGAGCATCATGTCGAGCCCGAGCCCGCCCTTCTTCGGCATGTAGGCGCGCATGATCCGGTAGCGGCCCTTGGGCATCCAGGGGATGTCCTCGCGCCGCCACTTGGGCTGGAAGCCGAGCCCCAGCATGCCGATCCCGAGCGGCGCGGCCACAGTGCGCACCTGGTCGAGGTGCTCGTGGACCTCGCAGCAGGTCTCGTGCAGCGTCGCGACCGGCGCCCCCGACAGCTCGAACTGGCCGCCCGGCTCGAGGGTGATGTTGGCGCGCCCGCGCTGGAGCGCGATCGGCCGGCCGGCCTCGAGGATCGGCTGCCAGCCGAAGCGCGCGACCAGGCCCTCGAGCAGCGCCCGCACGCTGCGCTCGCCGTCGTAGGGCAATGGCCGCAGGTCGTCCTGGGTATAGCCGAACTTCTCGTGCTCGGTGCCGATCCGCCACTCGCTCTTCGGCTTGTTGCCGGCCTCGAGATACTCGATCAGCTGGCGCTCGTCGGTGATCGGCTCGCCCTGGGCTTCTGGCGGAGCGGACATGGTGGACTCCGATGGATGGCGGGAATGAGGTGGCGTTCTGGTGCTCTGCCGTCGAGTCATAGGCGAAGCGATTTCCGCCATTGGCGGCAGCGCCCTCGGCTTGTCAAGCCCGCGCGCGCGACCCGACCCGGCCGGGGCATGGCAACCGGCCGCCGGTGGCGCTGCCGGCGCAAGGGCGTGATGCGGGGCGAAAATCAGCGTGGTTGAGCAGCGCTTGCTCGCCCGGATAGACTGGACGACCGGAGACAACGCGAGATGCGGGAGCGGGGGCGATGGCGGACAAGGCGGTGATCGCGGTCGACGTCGGCACCGGCAGCGCGCGCGCCGCGCTGTTCGACAGAAGTGGAAATATGCTCGCCCGCGCCGCGCGTGCGATCTCGATGCACCAGCCGCGGCCGGACCACGCCGAGCAGGCGAGCCAGGACGTCTGGCGCGCGGTCTGCGGCGCCGCAAAGGCCGCGCGCGAAGAAGCCGGCCTGGCGCCGGAAGCGGTCGCCGGGATCAGCTTCGATGCCACCTGCTCGCTGGTTGCCCTCGACCAGGAGGACCGCCCGGCGACTGTCTCGACCACCGGCGAGGACCGCTGGAATATCGTCGTCTGGCTCGATCACCGCGCGATCGCCGAGGCCGAGGAATGCACCGCGACCGGCCACAAGGTGCTCGATTTCGTCGGCGGCACGATGTCGCCCGAGATGGAGATTCCCAAACTCATGTGGCTGAAGCGGCATCTGCCGGCGCACTGGCAGCGCTACGGCCGGCTCATGGACCTTGCGGACTACCTCACCTTTCGGGCCTGCGGCTCGAACCTGCGCTCGGTCTGCACGGTGACCTGCAAGTGGACCTATCTCGCGCACGAGACCCCCGGCTGGCAGGCCGATTTCCTCACCAAGGTCGGGCTCGACGACCTGCTCCGCCGCGCCGCGCTGCCGCCCACCGCGAGCCCGATCGGGACCCCGCTCGGCGGCCTCGCCCCGCAGGCCGCGGCCGAGCTCGGCCTGACGCCCGCATGCCAGGTCGGCTGCGGCCTGATCGACGCCCACGCCGGCGCGCTCGGGGTTCTCGGCGGAGTCCTCGGCGGAGTCCTCGGCGGAGTCCTGGGCGGCGTCCTCGCGGACGGCCCGCAAGCGGCCGCGCTCGACCGCCACATCGCGCTGATCGCCGGCACCTCGACCTGCCACATGGCGCTCTCGCAGGGGCCGCGCGCGGTGCCCGGCGTCTGGGGCCCCTATCTCGGCGCCGTGGCGCCGGGCCTCTGGCTCAACGAGGGCGGCCAGTCGGCGACCGGGGCGCTGCTCGACCACATCCTCGCCTGGCACAGCGCCGGGAGCGCGCTCGGCAAGGACGGCCACGCCCGCGTCCTGCAACGGATCGCCGAACTGTCCGCCGCCGACGGCACCGCCCCCGCCCCGCGGCTGCACGTCCTCCCCGACTTCCACGGCAACCGCTCGCCGCTCGCCGACCCGCACGCGGTCGGCGTGATCAGCGGCCTCACCCTCGATGCCTCGTTCGATTCGCTCGCCCGCCTCTACCAGCGCACCGCGGTCGCGATCGCGCTCGGCACCCGCCACATCCTGGACGCGCTGAACGCCAAGGGCTACGCGATCGACCATCTGCACGTGACCGGCGGCCACACCAAGAACCCGCTGCTGATGCGCCTCTACGCCGACACCACCGGCTGCACCGTGGTCCAACCGGCGGAGGAGGACGCGGTGCTGCTCGGCACCGCCATGGTCGCGGCGACCGCAGCCGGCCTTTTTCCCGGTCTTGCGGCCGCCGCCGCCGCGATGGCGAAGGCCGGCGCGGTGATCACCCCCGACCCCGCGCGCCGGGCGGCGTACGATCGCGACTACCGGATCTTCCTCGCCATGCACGAGCAGCGCCGGGCGCTCGATGCGATCGCTTGAGCGATCCCCGGGCGCGACCGCGCAGAGCGCAATTGGGTGCTCTCAATTGGTGAGGCCCCCATCTGACGCCCATTGCACGGGCAGAGGGCATTTCGCGCAGGGTCGGAACACACTACATTTCCGGTTCGGAGCAGAGAACGGAGCGGCGCATGTCTGAGCGGGTCTACACCGTGCAGTGCACCTGGGACGCCGAGGCGGCGGTGTGGGTCGCGGCGAGCGACGATGTGCCCGGCCTCGCGACCGGGGCCGATACCCTCGATGCGCTGGTCGACAAGCTGAAGGTCGTGATCCCCGAGCTGCTCGAGGCGAACGGCCTGCTTCCGGCCGATCACCGGGGCGACATCCCCTTCGCCGTGATGGCGGAACGGCACGAGCGGGCGCCGGTCGCGGCGTGAATGGCCGACAACTTCACGCCCGCGGTCGAACGACTGCTGCGCGCCGCCGGTTGCCGCTTCGAACGCCAGGGCAAAGGCGATCACGAGATCTGGTATAGCCCGGTCAGCAAGCGGCGCTTCATGGTGGATGCCCGGATCAAATCTCGACATTGGGCAAATCACACCCTCAAACAGGCTGGCCTGCCGAAGGCATTCTGAAGACAACTCCCGAACCCTCGACACCCGATCCAGCCGAAGCCCGCATGCAGAAAAGGTTCCTGACACCTTTTTCCCGTTTCACGTAACCTGTTCCGCTAGGGCACGCCCTTCTGGCTCCCGGTTTTAAGCCTTCCCGCGCTTTCGCCCGGAGAGCTGGCTCAGGTCTTCGATGAAGAACTTCGGGGAAGATCCTCTCAGCCATCCTTCTAGAAAGAAACTGTCGATAGCACTAGCCACAATGCCGGCAATGGGAACCATGCCTAAAGCGGCAGTTACGACAAATCGAAGTATCTTTACAGGACGTGACTGTATATAAGGCATCTCTTTTAGCAGACGTGCGTATTCTCGCGACACCCCAAGCGGATCCGTTCGGCAGTTCTCATGGAACCACTTCCGAAACGCCTCCCCGTTGCGTGAATGAACAAGACGAAGCACCTCATCCAACGATGCTTCGTCTCCAAGAACAGTCTCTCCGATATCCGGCATATCTGAGATTTCACGCAGATCAGCAAATGCAGATGCAGCCGTCTTGCCGAAAGCTCGCTGAGCTTTCGCTTTGATGATCTGACCAACGGGATTAGAAGTCGATAAATCTAGCGCGTGAACAGCTTCCGCTATGTAAAGTTCCATATTAGTGTTGGCTAGAGCCAGTATAGTGCTGATTTCATCTTTGCTCCACTCAGAACCTCGACCAGCGTAACCTCTGACCTCGTTAGGCCTTATGCCGGCGAGATGGTCCAGGTGTGTATTGCGGATAGCAAACACGGACCGAAGTTTCTGGCTGTTTAGAACGTCCATATATGTTTCGTGGCGTATTCGGTCCGCGAAATCCGGGACAGAGATCTCAATGCTTGTGTCTTGAACAAGTTTAGGAAGAAGTGGATCTTTTGATCTTTCTTTTAATCCTTGAAGTGCCCACGAGATCGAAGCATCGAGCGGAGCGCAGTGTGGCGTGGGCAATCTTTCGGAATTTCTGATCTCGTATGACTTGAGTCTCGCCGCCGTTTCCTATATAGGCAATAGATCCTTTGATACGAACAAATCTCAACACTCCAGCTTCGAGCAAATGAATAACAGAACGCTCACCAAGTGAACCAACTAGTATCGCGAGAGATATAAAGTCTTCCGTCGGAATGACAATTTCTGGATAGAGGATTATACTCTCTATTAAGCGCTTTATTGATGGTCGACCTTCGTTTAAGAAGGTGTGGTAGCGGTCATTTGGGTGACCGAACGTGAATACCGCCCACATATCTGCCGCCAATAGTTTGGGCAATTTGCCATCATTCGATGTCATCAGCGTCACGCACCGTAGCTGCTGAAGGCCAAAGGCTTTGCCGGGGGAGGAAAAGGTGTCACCTTTTCGCCCACGATTATCG
Source organism: uncultured Alphaproteobacteria bacterium (assembly GCA_963757395.1). Taxonomy (GTDB): domain Bacteria; phylum Pseudomonadota; class Alphaproteobacteria; order Geminicoccales; family Geminicoccaceae; genus DATAOG01. The sequence continues at coordinate 157,539 of CAVWRK010000003.1, read as the reverse complement.
TCACGTGTCCAACCCTCCGCAAGGATCTGCGCTCGGACCAGCATAGCCGGCTTCGAGCCAGGTGGAAACGGAGGAGAACGGGTCTGGGCTTCTTGACCTGGCTGCCGCCGCGCGGAGTGCCTGCGCGCCGAACGTCGAATCTTCACGCCGTGTGCGCAAACGACCTGGAAAGGGTAGGCGGCCTTTCCGACGGCGAGGAGGAAGTATTTCGCGTTCAGGCTGCTGGCTGCCGGACTGGGCAGTAACTTTCTTCGCGGCGCTGGACGGGACTGTTACGAAGCTCCGGGGTCAAGTTAGGCTGCCCCTTCGCGTTGCAGGAGCCGGGCGGCGGCGACGTTCATCGACCTCCGTGAAAGTGCGGTCGTCACATCCGTCACGGACGCAACCGCGGGGGACGCGACCGCGTTCCGACACAGCTGAGATTTTAGGTGAAGATCCGCTCTTTAGTGCTTGACAGAACCTCCAACGCGAGGTAGGGGAGGGAGGTCTAGTCAGACGGTGCCTCCCTCCCCTTGAGGTGGCTCGGAGCCAAGGCTTCGTTGCCACCTCTTTCTTTAGGGCATATGTTATCGAGCATGTCAATCTGCCAGCCGCCCAGTTGCGCATCGAAGATCCGACGATAGGCTTAGGAGTCACCGACCAGGTATTTTTGCGGCTTCCTTTTGTGCCGTGGCGGGCTCGGCTTTGCCAAATGCCTACGCAGCCAATTGCGACAGTCCGGACAGTCGCTGGCCAGATGCGGTCAGGTCACCAAGCAACGACGTAGACCTCGCTGACCGCCATTTCCCGTTTCTCCACAATCTGCGACAACCGGTTGTCGGCGTCGGTGGTGCGGCAACTCCGCCGAACGAACCGCCGGGACAGCACAGAGTTGATCCGGCTCGCGTCGAGAGCATTCTGCCATGGTGATCACGGCAGCAAAGGTGTTAAATTTTTGCGCTCGCCTCCCAAAATGCGTGAATCACCGATCATCTGTGTGCCCCCGGTCCATGGCTGAATGACGCCGCCGCTCTCCGGGCCCGGGCGCCAGCAGGCGAGGTCCCCGCCACCCACCTGATGAGCGCCGCCAAACGCCTGTTCGGCGTTCCCAACTTCCGCCTCTATGTCCTCGCCGACGGCGTCCCTCGAGATCTGGGCGAGGTTCTGTCTCGAATCTGCTTGACGCACTCTGTTGCGCATGGCATCATCGTGATGCACTTAAAAACTACCTGCAAAAGGTAGGCGGTCTGTCCGACGGCGAGGAGGGAGTTCGATGAGTGGAGCAATCGAGAAGCAGGTTCTGGTCCAGACGCTGGTCGATGAAGCCAGCGATGTCGATCTGGTATGTTATCTGGCGCGCTCCGGCGGCGAGACCGCGCTTAAAGACCTGTTCGAATGTATTCGAGATGCTGAAATCTCTCCCGATAAGCGACTTACTATACAACATCGATGTCATAAAGCAAAAGAAGAGCGAAGCTTATCTGTGTCCGATGCGTCGTGTCTTTCAAAGATTGACGAGAGGGGATGTCATTCCAGGTATCTCCGGCATGCCGAACGAGGTTGCATTTACTGCGGCCGCGAAATTGCATTAGGGAAGGCTGCCCCGGTGTACTGCCGATGATCGGAGGCTTCTCGTGAGCGAAAGCACGGCGCGCAAGCGCGCCACGGGTGGGGAGAACCCGACCGTGGCAAGCACCACCCGAGGCGGCAATGCCGCCGTTCAAACGGAACGGTGGGAAATCGCCGACAACTCTGGAATGGTCGAGGCGCTGCGCGCCATCCGTGACGAGATCCGCCGCGTCACGGTGCTGATGCAGGCAGTCAGCGAGCCCACTGAGAGCATTACACCGATGGAAGCGATCCGCCGCTACGTCGCACGGAATCAAGTGAATGCCGCTACCGAGCTCGCAGTTCTTTTGGCTCTCGGCGATCCCGATGTTGAGCGCGAGCCGGAAGCCGTAAACGCGCGTGCCGACCAGATTGTCGATGAGGCGCGCGCCCAGGCGACGTGACGGCCTTGGCGAGCTCACCGCGCGCTCCAAAAGTCCTCAGGTTCGACAGGTTCCGTCAAGTCATGTCGACGCCTGCGCGGTCCCGAATTGCACAGAAGCTGATTGCAACACCGCCCTGCGAACTACTTGCCCCGCGTTCGGCCGCCTGGATGGTCGGGATGTGGCTGCGCGAACACCCAGTCTGGCTCTTCGGTGCTGTCGCGCTCGTGGCATTCTGCCTTACTGTGCCGCTGAAATGGGCTCTGGACTCTTTGGTGGGCTGACCTGTCGTCGGCCTCGCCAAGGGCTTGCGGAGGATCGGCTCGGCGCTGGTATGTGGATCTGGATCGAAGGCATAGGGCGGGTCGAGCTGCGTCGATGCGCCAGATGTGCGCCTGCCCTGTGCATCAACCTCCATTGATGCTTGAGTTGAGTTGATCGCTGGAGAACTCTGGCGCGGCTCTCGACCCCGCAGGGATCCTAGCCTCGGCAAGAATGCCTCAAGGACGATCAGGATCAATCGTTGATCCCGCGTTGATTTTTCATCTATACTGTAGAGTATGCGTCAGAAGTGCGCCATGGTCCCACGGATTTGCGCCAGTCCTGCGTCACAGGGAAATCCTAACTGGCGCATGGTGAAATCGAATGGCTGCATTGATTTTCCGCATCGATTGATCGCGTCGCAGCATATCGCGGCGTGTCTGCACGATTTCTGGGGCTGAGCTTGGCCTCGATCAGCATCGGTTAAGGCGAGTGACAGCCGAAGACTGCCAAACCGAGCCTCCGGAAGCGATGGAGATGCTTGATCGAGGGATTGATTCTGAGCCCGGCTGGAGGCGCCGGATCAATGCGGGTGAAGGTTGCCGATCCTGAGCGGCACCTGCCGTTCGGGAAAAATCAGGCGGCGCTGCCGGTGCCGGGGAGCGCGTGGGCGTGGTCGAGGGCGTAGCCGGTCGCGCGCACGGTGCGCAGGATGTCGGCTTCGCCGCCGGCGTTCAGTGCGCGGCGCAGGCGGCGGATCGTGGCGTCGACCGTGCGCAGCTCGACGTCCTGGTTCTGGCCCCAGACGAGGTCCAAAAGCTGGTCGCGCGAGAAGACGCGGCCGGGGCTCTGCAGGAGCTGGCGAAGCAGGCGGAACTCGGTCGGGCTGAGGTGGACTTCCCGCTCGCCGCGCGCGACCCGGTGGGTGACCAGGTCCATCGAGAGGTCGGCAAACCGGAGAACCTCGGCGGCGAAGGCCGGGCGTACCCGGCGGAGAACGGCGCGCACCCGCGCGATCAGCTCCTCGATCGAGAACGGCTTGGTGATGTAGTCGTCGGCCCCGGTATCGAGGCCCTGGAGGCGGTCCGGCTCCTCGGTGCGCGCGGTCAGCATGATGATCGGCAGGTTGGCGGTCTGGGTCTTTCGTCGCAGCTGCCGGCAGAGCTCGAGCCCGGACATCCAGGGCAGCATCCAGTCGAGCAGCACGAGATCGGGCGGACGCTCGGCGATCAGCGTGAGCGCCTCGTCGCTGTCGAACGCCTGCTCGACCGCGAAGCCGGCGCGCTGGAGATTGTAGGCGAGCAGCTGCTGCAGCGCTGCCTCGTCCTCGACCACCAGGACCAGCGGCTTCATCTTTTTCCGGAACTCGATGACGTCACCTCGCTTCATGGCGATCAGGGCCTCATGACGTTGCCAGCTTCATGCCGTGACGGCGGACTGCAGGCCGGCCGCGGGCTGGGGCATGCGGTTGATCCGCTGGCCGTGCACCATGTAGTGGATCTTCTCGGCGATGTTGGTGGCGTGGTCGCCGACCCGCTCCAGGTTCTTGGCGATGAACAGGAGATCGATGCAGGCCGAGATGTGGCGCGGGTCCTCGAGCATGTAGGTCGAGAGCTCGCGGAACAGGCTATTGTACATCGCGTCGACCTCGTCGTCGCGGTGCCAGGCGGCGACCGCGCGGGCGGCGTCGCGCGCGACGTAGGCGTCGAGCACCTCCTTGATCATCGCCTGGGCGATCTGGGCCATCCGCGGGATCGCGTACTGCGACTGCACCGGCGGCATCCGGCTCAGGCCCTCGATCCGCTTGGCGATGTTGGCGGCGTAGTCGGCGATGCGCTCGAGGTCGTTCGAGATCTTCATCGCCATCGCGATCAGGCGCAGGTCGATCGCCATCGGCTGGCGGGTCGCAAGCAGGCGGATCGCAAGCGTGTCGATCTCCTCCTCGAGGTCGTCGACCCGGTCGTCCTGGTCGATGACCTTGGCCGCGAGCTCGATGTTGCGGTTGGCCAGCGCCTCGATCGCCGAGGCCAGCTGCTGCTCGACCAGCCCGCCCATCTCGATGATGTTGCGGGTCAACAGGTTGAGCTGCTGGTCATAGGACTTGACGGTGTGGTCGTTGGGCATGAACGCGGGTCCAGGTGCAGGTTAGCCGAAGCGGCCGGTGATGTAGTCCTGGGTCATCGACTGCGTCGGGTTGGTGAAGATCTGCTCGGTCTCGGCGTGCTCGATGAGCTTGCCGAGGTGGAAGAAGGCGGTGTACTGGGAGACCCGGGCCGCCTGCTGCATGTTGTGGGTGACGATCACGATCGTGAAGTTGTCGCGCAGCTCGTCGATCAGCTCCTCGATCCGGGCGGTCGCGATCGGGTCGAGCGCCGAGCAGGGCTCGTCCATCAGGATCACCTCGGGACTGACGGCGATCGCGCGCGCGATGCACAGCCGCTGCTGCTGCCCCCCGGACAGGCCGAGGCCGCTCTGATCGAGCTTGCCGCTGACCTCGTCCCAGAGCGCGGCGCGGCGCAGCGCCGCCTCGACCCGGTCCTGCATCTCCGAGGCCGGCAGGCTCTCGTACAGGCGGATGCCGAAGGCGATGTTGTCGAAGATCGACATCGGGAACGGCGTCGGCTTCTGGAACACCATGCCGATCCGGCCGCGCAGGAGGTTGAGGTCCTGCTTGGGCGACAGGATGTCCTCGCCGTCGAACAGCACCTCGCCGGTCGCCCGCTGCCCGGGGTACAGGCTGTACATCCGGTTGAGCACCCGCAGCAGGGTCGACTTGCCGCAGCCGGACGGCCCGATGAAGGCGGTCACCAGCCCGTCGGAGACCGGCAGGCTGATCTCGTGCAGCGCCTTGAAGTCGTTGTAGTAGAAGGACAGGTTGCGGATGCTGATCTTGTCCGCGAGTGCCGATGCGGCCGCCGGCGCCGGAGTCGCCTGGCCGGCGTCGATCAGGGGTGGTGCGCTCGCTCTGGTCTGGGCGAGGCTCATCGCGATGCTCCCTTGGTGCCTAGGGCGGCCAGCAGGCGGGCGCAGATGCTGAGGACCAGGATGAACACCGTGATCAGCAGGGCGCCCGCCCACGCCAGCCGCTGCCAGTCTTCGTACGGACTGAGCGCGAACTGGAAAATGACCACCGGCAGGTTGGCCATCGGGCCGTTCATGTTGCTGGTCCAGAACTGGTTGTTGAGGGCGGTGAACAGGAGCGGCGCGGTCTCGCCGGTGATCCGCGCCACGGCCAGCAGCGCGCCGGTGATCATGCCGTTGCGGGCGGCGCGATAGGCGACGCCCGTGATCACCTTCCACTGCGCGGCGCCGAGCGCTGCGGCCGCCTCGCGCATCGAGCCGGGGACCAGGTTGAGCATGTCCTCGGTCGTGCGCACGACCACCGGCAGGACGATGATCGCGAGCGCCATGGCGCCGGCCCAGGCCGAGAAATGGCCGACCTGGACCACGATGATCTCGTAGATGAACAGGCCGACCACGATCGAGGGCGCGGAGAGGAGGATGTCGTTGATGAACCGGATGACCTCGGCCAGCGGCCGCGACTTGCCGTACTCGGCGAGGTAGGTGCCGGCGAGGATGCCGATCGGCGTGCCGACCAGGGTCGCGACCGCGGTCATCACCGCGCTGCCGTAAATCGCGTTGGCGAGACCGCCCGCGCTGCCCGGCGGCGGCGTCGACTGGGTGAACACGGCCAGGCTGAGGCCCTCGATGCCGTTGTAGACCAGCGTCCAGAGGATCGCGATCAGCCAGAACAGGCCGACCGCCGCGGCGCCGACGGCGAGCGTCAGGGCCGTGGTGTTGGTCAGGCGGCGGCGGTCGTAGAGGGTCATCGAGTCAGCTTCCGAGGCGGCGCTTCATGCGCATCAGCAGCAGCTTGGCGATCGCCAGCAGGATGAAGGTGATGACGAACAGGATCAGGCCGAGGGCGATCAGCGAAGACAGATAGAGGTCGCCGACCGCCTCGGTGAACTCGTTGGCGATCGAGGCCGAGATCGTGGTTCCGGGCGCCAGCAGCGAGGCCGAGACCCGGTGCGCGTTGCCGATCACGAAGGTCACCGCCATGGTCTCGCCGAGCGCCCGCCCGAGCCCGAGGATGATGCCGCCGACGACGCCGACCCGGGTCGAGGGCAGGACCACCCGCCAGACCACCTCCGAGGTCGTGGCGCCGAGACCGTAGGCGGATTCCTTCAGCATCGGCGGCACCGATTCGAACACCTCGCGCATGATCGCGGTGATGAACGGCAGCACCATGATCGCGAGGATCAGGCCGGCGGTCAGCATGCCGATGCCGTAGGGCGGACCGCGGAACAGGACGCCGATCAGGGGCAGCTTTCCGAAGGTGGCGATCAGGAACGGCTGGACCGAGGTCTGCAGGATCGGGGCGAGCACGAAGAAGCCCCAGATGCCGTAGATGATGCTCGGGATGCCGGCGAGCAGCTCGACCGCGATCCCGACCGGCCGGCGCAGCCAGAGGGGTGCCAGCTCGGTCAGGAAGACCGCGATCCCAAAGCTGATCGGGATGCCGATCACCATCGCGACCAGCGAGGTGATCAGCGTGCCGTAGATCGGCGCCACGGCACCGAACTTCTCGGTCACCGGGTTCCAGACCTCGGTGGTCAGGAAGCCGAAGCCGAAGGTCGAGAGCGCCGGCCAGGCGCCCCTGGCGAGGGCCACGATCACGCCGCCGAGCACCAAGAGCACGACCAGCGCGAACCCGAGCGTCAGATAGCGGAAGGCGTCGTCGAGCCGCCGCTGGCGGCGCACGTGCTGCGCCACCTGGGCCAACGGGACCGTCCTGATCGCAATCGCCATGTCTCCCGCCGCAGACTGCGGACGGGGGGCCCGCGGTTCGCCGGGCACCCCCGCCTGATGGGACAGCTCGGACTCTACTCGGCGGAGGCCGAGGTCCAGACCGCCTGGCCGCCGGCGCCCTTGATGCTCTTCTTCCACATCTGCTCGACCAGCTCGACGACCTTGTCGGGCATCGGGACGTAGTGCAGCTCCTCGGCCATGGCGTTGCCGTTGGCATAGCTCCAGGCGAAGAACTTGAGCGCCTCCTGGGCCGACTGCGGATCCTCCGGCTGCTCGTACATCAAGATGAAGCTGGCACCGGTGATCGGCCAGCTGTCGTCGCCCGGCTGGTCGGTCAGGATGACGTAGAAGCCCTCGGCGTTGGCCCAGTCGGCATGAGAAGCCGCCGCCTGGAAGCTTTCGCTGGTCGGCGCGACCGCCTTGCCGGCCTTGTTGACCATCAGGGCGTAAGGCAGGTCGTTCTGGAGCGCGTAGGCGTACTCGACGTAGCCGATCGCGCCTTCGGTGCGCTGGACGTTGTTGGCGACGCCCTCGTTGCCCTTGGCGCCGAGCCCGACCGGCCACTGGACCGAGGCGTCGGCGCCGACCTGCTCCTTCCAGCTCGGGCTGGCCTTCGAGAGATAGTTGGTAAACAGGAAGGTCGTGCCGGAGCCGTCGGACCGGTGCACGACCGCGATCGCCTGGTCGGGCAGCTCGAGGTCCGGGTTGAGCGCGGCGATCCGGTCGTCGTTCCAGCTCGCGATCTCGCCCATGAAGATGTCGGCGAGGGTCTTGCCGTCGAGCTTGAGCTTGCCCGACTCGATGCCTTGGACGTTCAGGGCCGGAACCACGCCGCCCATGATCATCGGGAACTGGACCAGGCCGCTTGCCTTCAGCTCGTCGGGCGAGAGCGGCTTGTCGGAGGCGCCGAAGGTGACCGTCTTGGACTTGATCTGGCGGATGCCGCCGCCGGAGCCGATCGACTGGTAGTTGAGCTGATTGCCGGTCTTCTGCGCATAGGCTTCCGCCCACTTGGCGTAGATCGGATAGGGGAAGGTGGCGCCGGCGCCCGAGATTTCGGCGGCCAGGGCGGCCGAGGCCATCAGGACGGCGGCACCGCCAACCAGGGCGGCGCGGGTGAGGGTTCCGAGGTTCCAGGCGCCCGGACGGTCGCTCTGGACGGCTGAGGGGGTCGTGCGCTTCATGGCCGGGTCTCCATGTGCATGTGCGATGCGGCAGACAGTCGGCCGGCCGAGTGGAGGTTTGATGACGAGTTTGTGACAGTTTCGTGACAACCGTCGGTAGCATTCGCCGCAACCGGTCGCGACGCCGCCAGGGAGCGCGGGGCCGGCTCGTTCCAGCCCCCTCGCGATCGCCTCGAGCCCGACGTTATGTCGCACCGACCGGCAGATAGACCGTGACCGTCGTGCCCCGGCCGAGCTCGCTCTCGATCGCCAGATGGCCGCGGTGGCGGCGGAGGATGTGCTTGACGATCGCAAGGCCGAGGCCGGTGCCGCCGAGCTGGCGCGAGCGCGCCGCATCGACCCGGAAGAAGCGCTCGGTCACCCGCGGCAGATGCTCGCGCGCGATGCCCGGGCCACGGTCGCCGACCACGATCCGAAGGGCCGGGCGCCCGGTCAGCGGGCCGGCCCCCGGCGGCGCCGTGGCGACGTGCTCGCCGCGGATCGTGACCTCGCCCGCGGGCCCGCCGTATTTGATCGCGTTGTCGATCAGGTTGGTCAGCAGCTGGACCAGCTGATCGCGATCGGCGGTGACCGTGGGCAGGGGCTCCGCGAGCTTGAGGTCGAGGCTCGCCTTGCGCTCCTCGGCGTAGGGCCTGAGCCCGCGGACCACGCTGCGCAGGCAGTCGACCGGGTCGACCCGATCGGCCGGCGCCTGATGCTCGCTCTGCTCGATCCGGGACAGGGACAGCAGATCGTCGACCAGGCGGGACATCCGGGCGGCCTCTGCGGCCATGGTCGGCAGGAAACGTTCGCGCGCCTCGGGGTCGTCGCGCGCCGGCCCGGCGAGGGTGTCGATGAAGCCACGCAGCGCGGTCAGGGGCGTCCGCAGCTCGTGGCTGGCATTGGCGACGAAGTCCTGGCGCATGCGCTCGATCATCAGCTGCTCGGTGAGCTCGCGCAGGCCGACCAGGGCGGCGGCCTGGCGGCGCAGGCGCACCGGGACGATCAGGACATTGAACGCACGCGACGGCGGGCCGGGCAGCTGCAGGGTGAGCTGGGCCCCGCCATGGCCGCCCAGCGCCTCGTCGACCACCGCCAGCAGTCCCGGATCGCGCAGGCTCGCCTCGATCGGCTGGTCGACCGGCGACCGGCCGAACAACGCCGCCGCCGCCTGGTTGGCGCCGACCACCTGGCGTCCGCGGCCGACCAGGAGCAGAGGGTCGGGCATCGCCTCGAGCAGGGCCGCGAGCAGCCGGTCGGTCTCGGCGCGGCGTTCGCGCTGCTCGGCCAGAGCGCGGTCGAGGCGATGCAGCGCGGTCGCCAGCTCGTCGCCGCCGAGCGGCCCGAACTCGGGCAGCGGCGCCGCCGCGCGGCCCTCGGCGAGGGCCTCGAGATAACGCCCGGTCACCACGAGCCGGCGCTCGCGCAGCCAGGCCAGCGCGCCGCTGAGCGCGAGGCCGACCAGCCAGGCGAGCACCGCCGGCAGCCAGGCGAGATCGCCGAGCAGCACCAGGCCGAGCAGCGTCAGGCTGGCCGGCAGCGCCAGCCACACGGTCCGCGCCAGCAGCCGGACCGGCTGCATCAGCCGCCGCTCCGGCCGGCGCCGGCGGTGACGGGATCTGGCGCGTGCGCGGCGGGCGACACAGGATCAAGCTCCGAGAACCAGAAGATGCGCGGCTCACGCTCTCGCGGCCCGGCGCGCTCCCGGTCGGATATTTTGGGCAGCCCCGGGGCAAAGAGCAAGTCGCGCGCGCGACCGCCGCCTGGATCAACCGATGGTTTAGATTGACGGACGCCTGGAATTGTTATAGGAAAATAAACCTGTAGACCGCCCGGGAGTCACCATGCTCGCACCTCTGCTGCGTCTGTACGACGGCTTCGCGCATACCTCGCCGGGCCTGCGCGGCACGGTGCGCGAGCTCCAGGCCGTGCTGCGGCGCTACGATCGCCGGGTGACGATCGACGGCCTGTTCGACCTCGGCACCGAGCAGGCGGTGCGCTGCTTCCAGCGGGCGCAGGGCCTGGTCGCCGACGGCGTGGTCGGGCCGGCGACCTGGCGGGCGCTGATCGAGCCCCAGCTGGTGGCGCCCGCCGATCACTTCACGACCACCTACGCGCTCGACCATCCGGAGCTCCTGGACGAGCTCGCCGCCGCCGCCCGCTATGGCGCCTCGATCATCGCCGCGGCCGCCGATTTCGGCCTGCCGCCGGCGATCATCGCCGCGCTCGGCTCGGGCGAGTCGCGCTGGGGCCTGGCGCTCACGCCCAAAGGGCCGCGCGGCACGAGCGACCTGCTGCCGCGGCCCTTCGTCCGGGCGCACCGGACCGCGCCACTGCCGCACGATGGCCGCGGCTTCAAGCGCGGCCTGATGCAGATCGACTACGACGCCCACGAGTTCGCCCGCAGTGGCGACTGGCAGAGCCCGGATGCCAACCTCCGCTACGCCTGCGGCCTGTTGTGCGAGGCCAAGGCGCAGATGCGCGGGCGGACCGTGCTGCACGGTCAGGCGCTGCTGCGCGCCGCGCTCGCCGCCTACAACTGCGGCATCGGCAACGTCATGCGCGCGGTGCAGCACGGCCTCGACCTCGACTTCTACACGGTCGGCCGCGACTACGCGCGCGACCTGCTCGACCGCGCCGGCTTCTTCGAGGCCCACGGCTGGGACTGAACCAGGATCGCGCCGCCGGTCACGGCGGGGCTCAGGCCTGGAGCGCCTTCTCGGGCGGCGTGTAGGGCAGGCCGAGATCGCGGGCGACCGCCGGGTGAGTGACCTGCCCGCGGTGGATGTTGACGCCGGCCATCAGGTGCGGGTCGCCCAGGCAGGCCTGATGGTAGCCCTTGTCGGCCAGCGCGCATACATACGGCAGAGTCACGTTGTTCAGCGCGAAGGTCGAGGTGTTGGCGACACCGCCCGGCATGTTGGCGACGCAGTAGTGGACCACGCCGTCAATGACATAGGTCGGATCGGCATGGGTGGTCGGGCGCGAGGTCTCGGTGCAGCCGCCCTGATCGATCGCCACGTCGACGATCACCGAGCCGCGCTTCATCAGGCCGAGGTGGGCGCGCTTGATCAGCTTGGGCGCGGCCGCGCCCGGGATCAGGGTCGCGCCGACCACCAGATCGGCGTCGCGCAGCTCCTCCTCGAGAATCTCGATGGTCGAGTAGCGGGTCACCAGGCGCAGCCCGAACTCGCGGTCGAGCTCGTAGATTCGGCGCACCGAGCGCTCGAGCAGCACCACCCGCGCGCCGATGCCGAGCGCCACCATCGCGGCATTGGTGCCGACCACGCCGCCGCCGATGATCACGACCTTGCCCGGCGCCACCCCCGGCACGCCTGGCAGCAGCACGCCCGAGCCGCCCTGGGCGAGCTCGAGCGAATGCGCCCCGGCCTGGATCGACATTCGCCCGGCGACCGCGCTCATCGGCGCCAGCAACGGCAGGCCGCCGCCGGCGTCGGTCACGGTCTCGTAGGCGATCGCGACGCATTCCGAGGCCAGCAGGTCCTTCGTCTGGGCCGGATCGGGCGCGAGGTGGAGATAGGTGAACAGGATCTGGCCCGCGCGCAGCCGGGCGCGCTCCGGGGCGAGCGGCTCCTTGACCTTGACGATCATCTCGGCGCTTGCGAAGACCTCCTCGGCGCTCTCGGCGAGCGAAGCGCCGGCCGTGGCATAGGCGCGGTCGCTCAGGCCGATCGCCTCGCCGGCGCCAGCCTCGACCACCACCTCGTGACCGTGCTCGACCAGCTCGCGCACCGACGCCGGGGTCAGCCCGACCCGGTACTCGTGGACTTTCGTCTCCTTGGGGACGCCGATCCGCATGGCCACCTCGTTCCGGACAGGGCCCCGAGCCAGGGACCTGAGCAAGGCCTTGAGATGGAGGGCCGGGCGCGCTGATTCAACCGCGGACTGCGGGCAAATTGGCCTCAGCCGGCCTCCGCGACGGCCGGCGCCGGGGCCGCGGCCCGGCGCGTGAGCCACCAGAGCAGGCCGAGCGCCGGCGCCGCGGCCAGCGTCGTGACGCACGAAGAACGAGACCCAGTCCATGCTCTCGGCGAGCACGCCGGCGCCCGAGGCGAGCAGGGTCCGGGTCTGGGCCATGAACGAGGTCAGGAGCGCGTATTGGGTCGCGGTGTAGCGGAGGTTGCAGAGCGAGCTCAGATAGGCGACGAAGGCGGCCGTGCCCATGCCGCCCGCCAGATTCTCGAGGCCGATGGTCAAAAACAGGAAGGGCACGCTGTGGCCGACGTGGGCCTGGGCCGCGAACATCAGGTTCGAGACCATCTGCAGCAGGCCGCAGAGCCAGAGCGCCGGCACGATGCCGCGGGCGTTGATCAGCATGCCGCCGAGCAGCCCGCCGGCGAGCGTCGCGATCAGGCCGAAGGTCTTGACCACCGAGGCGACCTCGGTCGCGGAGAAGCCGAGCTCGACGTAGAACGGGTTGGCCATCACCCCGAGCAACGCATCGCCGAGCTTGTAGAACATGATGAACAGCAGGATCAGGACCGCGGTGGTCGGACCGTTGCGGCGCAGGAACTCGGCAAACGGCTGGAGCACGGCGGTGCGCAGCCACTCGGCCAGCGAGCGGCGGCCGTCCGCCTGCACCGGGGGGGCCGAGGTCTGCGGCTCGGGGCTGAAGAGGACGGTCGCGACGCCCACCAGCATCAGGACCGCCATCGTGACGTAGGCGGCGGTCCAGCCGGCGAAGTCCGCGATCAGCAGCGCGCCGGCGCCGGAGACCACGCATGGCAATCCGGTAGCCGATCACATAGTCCGCCGCGCCGGCGCCCTGCTGCTGCTCGTCGAGCGATTCGATCCGGTAGGCATCGATCACGATGTCCTGGCTCGCCGAGCAGAACGCGACCACGACCGCGAGCATCGCCGTGCGCCAGAGGTCAATCCGCCGGATGGCTGAAGCCCAGCGCGACGATCGACGCGATCAGGCCGGCCTGCCGCAGCAAAAGCCAGCCGCGGCGGCGCCCGAGCCAGCGGCTGAGCAGCGGCAGCGGCAGACTGTCGATCGCCGGCGCCCAGAGGAACTTCCAGGCGTAGGCGCTGCCGACCAGGGCGAAGAAACCGATCGCCGCCTTGTCGATGCCGGCCTCGGCCAGCCAGAAGGTCAGCGTGCCGCACGTCAGGGCAGCGGCAGCCCGCTGGCGAAGCCGAGCAGCAGGATCGTGACGACCCGCCGATCGCCATAGACCGCGAGCGCGCGCCTTGCGCGTCAGCTCCTGCAGTCGGGTGGCCACATGCCTCGCGCGTCACGCGGCGGCTCCCGCCGGCGGTCGATCAGAAGAAGCGCTCGGTCACCTCGATGATGTCGCCGGGCAGCACCTCGGTGTTGGACCCGCCGTCGACTGCGGGCCCTTCGCGCCGCCGCGGGTGATCGTGATGTCGCCCTGGTCGGCGCGATAGGTGAAGCCGCCGGCCAGCGCCACCGCGTTGATCACGGTCATGCCGTTGACGTACTGATAGCTGCCGGGGTTGTTGACCTCGCCGATGATGTAGAATGGCCGGTAGTTCAGCACGTCGACGCTGACCTGGGGGTTGACCAGATAGCCGCCGGTCTTGAGCCGGTCCTCGATCGTGTCCTCGAGCTCGCGCGCGGTCAGGCCGGCGCCCTGGATCTCGCCCACCAGCGGCATGCGAACGAAGCCCTCGCCGTCGATCTCGAACTGGCCGGACAGGTCCTTGTGCCGGAACACGGTGAGCCGGATCTGGTCGCCCGGGCCCGAGCCGGTAGCCCGCGACGCCGGCCTCGCTGCCGTCCACCGAGGGCATGACCACGGGCTCGGCCTCGGCGGTCGCAGCCCCCGGCACCGCGGGCGGCGGCGAGCCCGAGCAACCGCTGAGCAGGCCAACCGCCAGGATCAGGGCGCCAACGAGCCCGTTCGGCGACACCCAGGCCATCATCCAAGCCTCGGCATACTGGCAGCAGCCTCCCCGCACCAGGACGATCGGATCGGTCGGTCGCCAAGCCTAGCCGCCGGGTTCCCAACGATCGGTGAACAGGCCTGCGGCGACCCTGTTCCGGAGCTCGCGCCGCAAGCCTAGAGCTGCGCGGTGATGCCGAGCAGGACGAAGTTGCGGGTGAACTCCTCGTCGGACTGGTCCGACCAGCGCTTGGTGAAGGTGTAGCCGGCATCGATCGAGAAGTTCCGGGTCAGGAAATAGCTCGCCTTGCCGCCGCGTCCTGATCGTGTTGTCGGTCCGGGAGATGCCGCTGAAGTCGTCGCGGATGTAGTCCACGTTGGCGCCGACGGTCACGTTGCGCCGCAGCTCGTGGCTGACGCCCACGCCGGCGGTGCTGCGAAAGTTGGAGTTGGCGTCGCTGCCTTCCGACGAGGTCGGCCGGAAGTCGCCGGCGCCGGACAGCCTGACCGTGGTCAGGCGGGTCGGTGTCCAGGTAAGGTCGATACCGTAGCCGACGCCACCCTCATCCTTGAAGCTGTTCTCCTCGAAGGTTTGCCGGCGGTAGCCGACCGAGAACTCTCCCACCAGCAGATCGGTCAGTTTGATCTCGGCGCCGCCGCCCACGCCCCAACCCTGGGAGTCGCGCTCGACTCCGTTGAAGTCGACCTTGCGATCGCGCTTTTCGATGTTGTAGGTGCCCTCGACGAAGGTGTTGACATTGGGCGAGACGAAGTAGCCGGTGCGCAGCCCGAAATCGTAGCTGTTCTGATCGCGATCGGCTTGGTCGGAGTCGGTGTAGGCGACCCGGCCAAAGGCTCCCTTCACCCGGAAATTGAGGCGGTTGAACAGCTGCGTGAAGCTCAGCCCGGCGTCGTAGAGATAGAGATCGCTGATCTTGCGGCTGCCGTCGTTCTCCGGATCGTCGCGATCCTCGTGGCCGCGCGCGATCTGCGCCTGGCCGTCGATGTAGTTTTGCCGGGTGATGTCCAGCCGCCCGTCGGTCCCGACAAAGGCGTCCTGGTAGTCCTCATCGCTCTCGCTGGCATGGATGGCGACCTCGCCGCCCGCGGTGACGTTGAGTTGGTGCCGGCTGAAATTCGACTGGGCGCGGACCTGCGGCGTCAGGATGGTGATGAAGTCGCTCTTGGTGTCGTTCTTGGTCGCGCGCACGTTGTCGTTGTAAGCCTCCGCGACGCTGAGGCTCGGATAGATCAGAAAGCTGCCCGCTCGAATCCCCAAGGGATCGTACGGGCCGACCTCTTGGCCGAGGGCCAGGGAGGGGGCTCCAAGGATAAGCGCGACGGCGGTGGAAACCAGGGGTCGGGCCGTACGTCGAGCGGTCACAAGGCGTCTCCTCAGCGCGGTGGTCGGTGGGTCCGGACAGCGTTTTTCTTAACCATTAACGCGTTATAGCCCTGGCCGCGCCAAACGCAAGACTGGCCGGATCCCGACCCAGGCGGCGTCGCCCGACCGTCGGCGCAGTCGAACCGACTGCTTTTCGATGTTGCGCTCTTGCCAAAGCCGGCAAGACCAGCGAGGCTAGAAGGCACCTGTGGCGGCAAGGTCAAGAGTCCATGGACGCGGATCGCTTCGACCGTTTCGGATGATGCGAAAACCATTAGCTTTACCAACGCGCTATGGCAAGACGCTAAATTCTGACCTGACTGTCCATGGCGACCAGCCGCGGCCGGGCGGTCACGCTCGCCAATGCCTGGCGAGCGGACCGTTGCCAGTGAACCGCGAAACCTGACACCTTGCTGCGCAGCCTGTTTCGCCGCACCTCGGACACCTGGCCGTCGGAACCGACCGCCGGCGGCCACCCGGCGCGCGTGCCGCCGGGTGTGTGCGTCTATGCGATCGGCGACATCCACGGCCGCGTCGACCTGCTCGAGGTCCTGCACCGCCAGATCGCCGCCGACGCGGAACAGCTGACCCCGGGCACCGACAAGCTCGTGCTCTACGTCGGCGACTACGTCGACCGCGGTCTGGAGAGCCGCCAGGTGATCGATCTGCTGATGGGCCGGCCGCTGCCCGACTTCCACGCGGTCTACCTGCTCGGCAACCACGATGCCTGGCTGCTCAGCTTCCTAATCGACGCCAAGATCGGCGCGACCTGGCTGCGCTACGGCGGCGACGCGACCCTGCACAGCTACGGCGTCCGGCTGCGGGCGCCGGCCGACGATCTGGAGTACTATGAAGAGTTGCAGGCCGAGCTGCGCGAACGCCTGCCGCGCCGGCACATCGAGTTCCTGGAGGAGCTCGAGCTGAGCTACGAGACCGGCGACTACCTGTTCGTCCATGCCGGGGTGCGGCCGAGCGTGCCCCTCGACCGGCAGATCGCCGACGACCTGCTCTGGATCCGCGAGCCGTTCCTGAGCTCCAGGCGCGATCTCGGCAAGGTCGTGGTCCACGGCCACACGGTCGAGGCCGAGCCCGCGGTCCGGGCCAATCGGATCGGGATCGATACCGGGGCGTGCTGGACCGGCTGCCTGACCTGCCTGGTCCTGGAGGAGGGCGGCTACCGCTTCCTCAATACCGCCGGCGGCATCGCGAACGGGGGGTGAGCCCGCTCATGCCAGCCGCGGCAGCCAGGACAGCGCCGGCGACGACGCGCTAGGATGGTCATGGCCAAGGCCTACGACGTCCTGGTCACCGGCGGCGCCGGCTACATCGGCAGCCACGTGACGCGGCTGCTGGCCGAGGCCGGCCATCGGGTGGTGGTCTACGACAACCTCTCGTCCGGCCATGCCTGGGCGGTGCTCGGCGCCGAGCTGGTGGTCGGCGATCTCGGCGATCGCGAGCGCCTGGCGGCCGTGCTCGGCGACCGGCGGTTCGACGCCGTGCTGCACTTTGCGGCCCACATCTGGGTGCCGGAATCGATTCGCGCGCCGGCCAGATACTATCGCAACAACGTCGCCAATGCGCTCGGTCTGTTCGAGCTCAGCGCCGAGCGCGGCGTCCGTCGGCTGGTGTTCTCGTCGACCGCGGCGGTCTACGGCGAGCCCGACGGCGGCCTGATCGACGAGACCATGCCGCTGGCGCCGATCAACCCCTACGGCGCGTCGAAAATGATGGCCGAGCGGATCCTGATGGACATCGCCGCGGCGTCCGGGCTGCGCTACGCGATCCTCCGCTACTTCAACGTCGCCGGCGCCGACCCGCAGGGCCGGATCGGCGAGGCCACGCCGGACAACCACCATCTGATCAAGCTCGCCTGCGAGACCGCGTTCGGCCTCAGGCCGGCGATGCGCATCCATGGCACCGACTACCCGACGCCGGACGGGACCTGCGTGCGCGACTACCTCCACGTCGACGACCTGGCCCGGGCGCATCTGGCGGCGCTCGACTATCTGGAGGAGGGCGGCGCCTCGACGGTGCTCAATTGCGGCTATGGCCACGGCTCGAGCGTGCGCGTGGTGCTCGACACCGTGCGGCGCGTGACCGGGGTCGATTTTCCGATCGAGACCGGGCCGCGCCGGCCCGGCGACCCGGCGGTCCTGGTCGCCAGCAACGCGCAGATCCGCCGCGTCCTCAGCTGGGAGCCGCGCCATGACGATCTCGAGGTCATCGTCGGCAGCGCCTGGGCCTGGGAGCAGGTGCTCCAGGCCCGGCGCGCCGGCGCGCTGCCGACCGCAAGCTAGTTGCGAGCGACCGGCGAGGACCGAACCGGCGACCCGGCGCCCGGCGGGTGCCGGCGGGCCGGCCTTTACAGGCCAAGCTTCGTTCCTACATTGGCCAGCACGCAAACCGGATGGGCCGGAGTGATCCGAACCCGCACCTCCTGGTGGTTGGCCGCCGCGCTCGTCGCGCTGGCGACGCTCTCATCGGTTGCCCTGGCGCAGGCGCCCTCGGGGCCGGCCGAGACCGGCTCGACGCAGCGTTTCCTTGCCGGCCTGCCGCCGGCGCCAGAGCTGAGCAGCGAGCGGCTGCACGGCCTGATCGACACGCTCGAGGACCCGGCCAAGCGCGATCAGCTGATCGCCACCCTGCGCACGCTCGAGGCTGCCCAGGCCAAGCAGCCGCCCGCGAGCGAGACCATCCTGTCGGACGACGTGGTCGCGAGCCTGTTGGGCGAGATCACGGAGCGCACCAACGTGGTGCGCCGGGTGTCGCTCTCGATCCTCGATTCCCTGGATCAGATCCCGCTGCTGGTCGAATGGCTGGAGACCCAGATCAAGGATCCGGTCCAGCGGTCCCTCTGGCTGCATGTCAGCTTGCGGGTCGCGACCTATCTCGGCCTCGCGATCCTGGCCTATGTCGGGGTCGCGGTGGCGCTGCGCCCGGCCCGCCGGAGCCTGGTGCCCGAGGTCGAGGTCGGGACGTTCGATCGGGTGCTTCGCCTGTGCATCCGTCTCTTGCTCGATCTCGTGCCGGTGCTCGCCTTTGCGATCGCGGTGTTTGCGACGATTGCGGTCGTCGAGCCGTCGGCCGAGGCGCGCGCCGTGGTTCTGCCGCTGATCCATGCCGGGATCCTCGCGCGGGTCGCCGTCGCTTTGGCCCGGATGATCTTCGCGCCCAAGACCTCGAAGCTGCGCCTGCTGCCGATCTCGGCGGCGGCGGCGGCGCACGGCTTCCGCTGGCTGCGACGGCTGGCCTCGACCACGATCTACGGCTATTTCGCGCTCGAGGCGGGCCGGCAGCTCGGCCTGCCCTGGACGATCCACGGCTTCCTGCTGCACGTGCTGTTCCTCGCCGTCCTCTTGATGGTGATGACGATCATCGTGCAGAGCCGGGCGCCGGTGGCAGCCGCGATCGCGAGCCTCGAGGACGAGCCCCACAGCCGGGTGATCCGGCGCCTGCCCTGGCGCAGCCTGGCCGGCATCTGGCATCTGCTGGCGCTGTTCTATGTGCTGTTCTTCTACTTCGTCTGGGCGCTCAAGGTTCCGGGCGGCCTGCAGCTGCTGTTCGGCGCCACCCTCGGCAGCGTGCTGATCGGTGCCGGCTGCTGGCTGGCGCTGCGCCTGATCGAGCATGTGTTCGGTCGCGGTCTGCATCTCGGCCAGGAGGCCGAAGCGACCCTGCCGGGGGTCGACAGCCGGCTCAACCGCTACCTGCCGATCATCGGCGGCATCCTGCGCGGCGCGGTGTGGCTGGCGGCGGCCGCCGCCCTGCTGCACGTCTGGGGGTTCGGGACGCTGCGCTGGCTGATCAGCGACGCGGGCCAGAACGTGAGCGGCCATCTGGTGATCGTCGGCGTGGTCGTGGTCGTGACCATCGTCATCTGGGAATTGATCAGCCTGGCGATCGAGCGGACGGTCACCGAGAAGGACGAGGAGGGCAACCTGCGCCTGAGCAACCGCGCCCGCACCCTGCTCAACATCGCCCGCAGCTTCCTCCTGGTGTTCTTCAGCCTGATCGCCCTGTTCCTGATCCTGTCCGAGCTCGGCCTCAACATCGCGCCGCTCTTGGCCGGCGCCGGCGTGATCGGCCTCGCGATCGGCTTCGGCTCGCAGAAGCTGGTCCAGGACATCATCACCGGGCTGTTCGTGCTGCTCGGCGACACCATGCGGGTCGGCGACGTGGTCGAGGTCGCCGGCCGGACCGGCGTGGTCGAGGAGATGACGATGCGCACCGTCGTCTTGCGCGAGTACGCCGGCAAGGTGCATACCATCCCGTACAACTCGATCGACACCGTCACCAACTACACCAAGGATTTCTCCTATGCGGCGTTCGACATCGGCGTGGCGTATCGGGAGAGCGTCGATCACGTCATGGAGGTGTTGCGCGAGATCGGCCGCGAGATGAACCGCGATCCCTATTTCCGGCGGCTGATCCTCGAGCCGCTCGACGTCGCCGGCGTCGACCAGTTCGCCAATTCGGCGGTCGTCATCAAGGCCCGGATCAAGACCCGGCCGCTCAAGCAATGGGAGGTCGCTCGCGAGTTCAATCGACGGGTCAAGAACCGCTTCGACGAGCTCGGCATCGAGATCCCGTTCCCGCACCAGACGATCTATTTCGGGACCGACAAGGAAGGCAAGGCGCCGCCCGCGATGGTCCGGCTCGAGACGGCGGCGCCGGAGCCGGCGGTCCAGGTCGGCGGCGCAGCGCCGGCCGAGGCGCCCGCGCAGGAGGCGACCAACGGCGGCCGCAGCCGGTTTTCGCTCCCTCTCGCGGTGGCTGACCGCGATGCGCCGCGACCTGCGGGGGCGGAGGCGCGCCTCGGCTGGCGATCGGCCTGCTGCTCGCGGCGCTCGCGGGCGGCTGCTCGCTGAGCCCGGCCGAGCCTGGCCTGGCCCCGAAATCCGACCAGGGCGCAACCGACGACGGTCAGCTCGCGGTGCCCTACAAGGTCGCATTTCAGGGCGTCGATGACGCCGAGCTGCAGACGCTCCTCGAGCAGGTCTCGGAAACCCAGCAGCTGGTCGACCGGCCGCCGCCGAGCCTGATCCGCCTGCGCCAGCGCGCCGAGGCCGACCGGCCGCTGCTGCAGCAGGCGTTGCGCTCGCGCGGCTACTACGACGCCGAGATCTCGGTCGCGATCGACACCCACGCCGAGCCGGTGGGCGTGCTGTTCGGGGTCTCCCCGGGGCCGCTCTACCGTTTCCGCGAGGTGACCATCGAGGTCGATCCGCCGACGCCGCGACCCAAGCTGCCGAGCCTCGAGGAGCTCAAGATCGCCCCCGGCGCGCCGGCGCTGTCCCAGGCCATCCTCGACGCCGAGAGCACCCTCCTGGCCGGCGCCCGCGCCGAGGGCCACGCGCTCGCCAAGCTCGGCCAACGCAAGGCGATCGTCGACCACGACGCCGACGCCCTCGACCTCACCCTGGTGCTGCGCCCCGGTCCGGTGGTCCGCTTCGGCGAGGTCGACATCACCGGCCTGACCTCGGTCCAGAAGGACGCGGTCCGCCGGCGGCTGCCCTGGCAGCCGGGCGAGGTGATGACCACCAAGCGGCTCGACGAGGGCCGCTCTGCGCTGCGCGAGGCCGACCTGTTCAGCTCGGTGGTGCTCGACCTCGGGAGCACGCCCGATGCCGATGGGCGGTTGCCGGTCACGGTCAATCTGCGCGAGAGCAAGCACCGCTCGATCGGGATCGGAGCGGACTACCGCACCGACGAGGGCCCGGGCGGCAACGTCAGCTGGGAGCATCGCAACGCCTTCGGCCGTGGCGAGCAGGTCAAGGTCGAGCTGGAGGCGTCGTTCATCGGCGGTCACCTGACCGGCAGCTTTCGCAAGCCGGACCTATGGCAGCGCGACCAGGCGCTGATTGCCCAGAGCGAGCTCGCCTACGAGGACACCGACGCCTTCAAGAGCCGCTCGGCAAGCGCCCAGGTCGGTCTCGAGCGCCGGCTCGCCAAGGGCATGACGATCTCCGCCGGGCCGGCGTTCCGGGCCTCCGACATCCGCGACACCAACGGCGACCGGGATCATTTCGGCCTGGTGTCGCTGCCGGTGCTCTGGCAATGGGACCGGAGCAACGATCTGCTCAACCCGACCAAGGGCGGCCGGCTCGTGGTCCAGAACGAGCCGTTCGTCGACGTCACCGGCAACGATCTCGCCTTCAACAAGAGCCAGGTCAGCTACACCCACTACCTCAAGGTCCTCGACCATCCGGGCGTCGTGCTCGCCGGGCGGGGAGCGGTCGGCACGCTGTTCGGCGCCTCGCGCCAAGATGTGCCGGCCGATCTGCGCTTCTATGCCGGCGGCGGCGGCTCGGTGCGCGGCTTCGGTTTCCAGCTCGCCGGTCAGCTCGACGACGACCACAATCCGATCGGCGGGCGCTCGCTGCTCGAGCTGTCGGGCGAGGTCCGGCTGCGTCTGACCGAGACGATCGGCGCGGTCGCCTTCGTCGACGCCGGCTCCGCATTCGGCTCGACGGTGCCGAAGCTGAGCGACACCCTGCGGGTCGGCGCCGGGCCGGGACTGCGCTACTTCAGCCCGATCGGCCCGGTGCGCCTCGATATCGGGATTCCGGTCAACCGGCGCCCTTCCGACGACGCCTTCCAAGTCTACGTCAGCCTCGGCCAGGCGTTCTGAGCAAAGACGGTCGGCATTGGTCGCCAGGCCGAGCGGAAGGACCTTGCAGTCGGCTCGAAATGGCGCCAAAAGTGGCACAATTGCCTCAGACCTCTCGCCCGACAATGATGAGCCCGTGACATTCGGCTTCGGGAGACGCCGCATGCCTCACGCCGCGCCCTTCGACAAGCGTAAGCTGCTCGAGCAGCATCCGCTGTTCGGTCGAACTCGGGGCCGAAGAGCTGGACCGGCTGGTCGCCTACATGCGCGTCGCCCGCTATCCGAGACGCGCGGTCCTGTTCCACAAGGGTGATCCAGGCGCCAACATGATGGTCGTGCTGCGCGGCCGCGTGAAGGTCTGCACCCATTCCGAGGACGGCAAGGAGCTGGTGCTGAACCTGTTCAGCCCCGGCGAGGTGTTCGGCGAGATCGCGCTGCTCGATGGCGCCGACCGGACCGCCGATGCCGTGACCCTGGACGAGTGCGAGCTCCTGGTGCTCGAGCGGCGCGATTTCATCCCCTTCCTGCGCGGCCATCCGGACGCCTGCCTGCGGCTCATGGAAGTGCTCTGCCAGAAGCTGCGCCAGACCAGCCAGCTGCTGGAGGAGGCGCTGTTCCTGGAGGGCGCATCGCGTCTGGCCAAGCGTCTCGTGCATCTCGCCGAGGCGTTCGGCCGGCCGGTCGCAGACGGGGTGCGGATCGAGCTCCAGCTCTCGCAACAGCAGCTCGGCAACATGGTCGGCATGTCGCGCGAGAGCATGAACAAGCACCTGCGCGAATGGCGCGAGACGGATCTGATCCGGATTCAGGAGGGTCACTACGTGGTCACCGATCTCGACGCCCTCCGCGAGATGTGAGGGCGCCCCAAGGGCTCGCTCCGCCCGGCGCCGGGGTGGCCGGCGGCGCTCGAGGCGCTATATTAAAAACTGGAACGAACCAGCAACCTGCGGCGAGCGAGCCTGTCGTCGCCGCGCAGATCGTAGTGCGACATGGTCCGACGCGTCGGCCTTGCGCTCGGGGTCGCGCTCGGCCTTGCCCTGCTCCTGATCGGCGCCGCGTTCGCTTTCGCGCAGACCGGTCCTGGCCAGCGCCTGATCGGCGCGGCCCTGGAGCGCGTCCTCGCCGGCCCGGGGACCCGCGTCGAGGTGGCCGGCCTGACCGGTCTGGTGCCGTTCGATCTGCACGTGGCGGCGCTGCGGGTTGCGGATCCCGAGGGGGTCTGGCTCGAGGCCGAGGGGCTACGGTTGACCTGGTCGGCGGCGGCTCTGCTGCGCGGCCGGGTCGAGGTGACGGCGGTCGGCGCCGACCGGATCCAGCTCCTGCGCCTGCCGCCGACGGCGCCGGCTGCCGACGACCAGCCCTTCCGGCTGCCGGAGCTGCCAACCTGGCTGCCGCCGATCGCGCTCGACCGGCTCTCGGTCCCGCGGATCGAGCTCGGGCCCGAGGTGCTCGGCGAGGCGGCCAGCTTCAGCTTGGCCGGGCGCCTCGCCGGCAGCGACGACGGCGGCGCCCTGGTGCTCGCGCTCGACGCCGAGCGGGTCGATCAGGCGACCGCCAGCGCGACCCTCGATGCCCGCTTGAGTCTCGATCCGGCCGCCCTCGATCTGACGCTGAACGCCGCCGAGACCGGCGGCCTCCTGGCCCGGCTGAGCGGCCGACCCGACGCCGGCGACTTCACGCTGCGCCTGGCCGGTTCCGGACCGCTCGACGCCTGGACCGGCGATCTCCAGCTCGATGCCGAGCGCCTGGCGCACGCCGATGCCAAGCTCGAGATCGCGCTCGCCGAGCAGCCGAGGCTTCACCTGGACGGCAGCCTGCGGCCGGCCCCGGGCCTGCTGCCCGATCGGCTGGCCGGCCTCCTGGGCGAGCATCTCGGTCTGAGGCTCACGGTCACCCAGACGGCGGCCCAGCGGCTGAGCGTGCAGGACCTGCGGGCCGAGACCGCGAGCGGCGACCTCACCGGCCGGGCCGAGCTCGACTTCGAGGCCGGCCAGGTCTCGGCGGTGGCCGATCTGGATGTCCCCGAGCTGGCGCCGTTCGGCGCGCTGCTCGAGACGCCGCTCGCGGGCGCACTCAGCGCCCATCTGGTCGCTGACGGCGCACTCCTGCAGCCGAAGGGCCGCTTGACGCTCGCGATCGACGCGCCGGGCATCGGCGAGATCGCGGCCGATCGCCTCGAGACCACGCTCGACTTCGAGGTGCCGGCACCGGCGGCTGCCCAAGTCTCGGGGAGCGGCCGTCTGACGCGTCTGCGGCCGCCCGCGGAGGTGCCGTTGCCGGCGCAGGACGTCACCTGGCGCCTGGCGCTCGCGCGCTCGGCGAACGGCCCGCTGACGCTCAGCGAGCTGGTGTTGAGCGCCAGGGATCTGGAGCTCCATGCCTCCGGCACGCTCGACCCGACGACGCTTGCCGGCCACGCCAGGCTCGGGCTCGAAGCGCCGGCGCTCGGGCCCCTGAGCGCACCCTTCGGCGAGCGGCTCGACGGCCGGGCGAGCCTCGCCGCCGATCTCGGCATCGGCGCGGGCGCGCAGCGGATCGAGATCAACCTGACCGGCGCGGTCCAGGATCTCGCGGGCCTGCCGGCTGGGGCCGCCGAGCTGCTCGGGCCCGAGCCGCGGTTGGCCGCGCAGGCGACGCTCGAGCCCAATCGCCGCTTCGAGGTCGAGAGCCTGACCGTCACCGGCGCGGCCGCGACGCTCGGCGGCAACGTCGCCCTGACCCTGCCCGAGCAGACCCTCGATGGCCAAGTGACGCTCGCTTTGCCCAAGCTCGCCGTACTGGCGGCGCCGCTGGGCCAGCAGGATCTGGCCGGCGCGCTCGAGGTCACGGTGGTCCCGGGCGGCAGCCTCGCGGCGCCGGCCGCCTCGGTGAAGGCGCAGGGCCAGAACCTGATCCTCGCCGGCCGGCCGGTCGAGAGCCTGGCGCTCGAGACCTCGGCCAAGGATTTGCTCACGACGCCGGACGGCCAGCTCGAGGTTGCGGCCAAGGCGTCCGGGCTCGAAGCCAGGCTGGCGACCGGCTACCGGCTGGAGGGCCGTGAGCTGCACCTGAGCGATCTGCGCCTGACGGCGCCGCGCACCAACATCGGTGGCGATCTGACGATCGATCTCGAGCGCAGCCTGGCGCGGGGCGCGCTCAAGGGTCAGGTCGGCGAGCTCGCCGCGTTCGCGCCGCTTCTTCCAGTCCGCCTGCGTGGTCAGCTCAAGCTCGAGGCAAGGCTCGATTCGGCAAGCCAGCGCCAGTCGGTCGCGCTCACGGTCGACGGCAGCGAGCTGAACAGCGATTTCGGCCGGTTGCGTCAGATGCACCTCAGCGCGACGGTCGCCGATGCCTTGGGCGCGCCCAGCGTCGACGGCAGCCTCCAACTCGACGCCTTCCACCAGGACCAGATCGTGCTCGACCACGCCCGGGTGACCGCCAAGGGCCCGGTTACCGAGCTGGCGTTGACCATCGCGCTCGAGGGCAAGGTACCGCAGCCGCTCAAGCTCGACGGCCGCGCCGGGCTCAGTCTCGGCGAGCCGCTCCGGCTCCGGCTCGAGCAGCTCGACGGGCAGCTGGCCGGCGCGCCGCTCCGCCTCGCCCAGCCGGCGGAGCTCACGGTCGGCGCCGGGACCTCGAGGCTCACCGGGCTCGATCTCCGTCTGGGCGATGCCCGGCTGACCGCCTCGGCCGATCTCGGGGCGCGCACCGTAGCCGCGGATGCGCGGCTCGAGGCCTTGCCGCTCGGCCTGCTCGGCCGGTTCGGCGCACCGGCCATGACCGGCCAGGCCAACGCGACCCTTCGGCTCGAAGGGCCGGCCGACAATCCGCGCGGCAGCCTCGAGCTGACCGCGACCGACCTGCGCAGCAACGACCTGACCTTCGCCGACCTGCCGCCGGCCGATCTCACCATCAAAGCCGCGCTCGCCGAGCGGCGCCTGACCGTCGATGCCCGGGGCCAAGGCGTCAGCGAGCAGCCGATCACGCTGTCGGCCGAGCTGCCCCTGGTCGCCCGCTTCGATCAGTTCGAGTTCGCGCTGCCCGCGGATGGCCGGCTCGCCGGGCAGCTCAACGCCGACCTGGCGCTGGCCCGGCTGGCGGCGCTGGCCGGTCTCGACGACCAGACGCTGAGCGGCGCCCTGGGCCTGAACCTGACCCTGAACGGCACGGTCGGAGCGCCGGGCGTCGAGGGCACCGCCACCGTGAGCGATGGCCGCTACGCCAACGGCACCACCGGCACGGTGCTGCAGGCCATCACGCTGCGCGCGCGGGCGCACGACCAGCGGGTCGCGATCGAGCAGTTCTCGGCCACCGATGGCGGCAAGGGCACGCTGAGCGGCTCGGGCGCGATCACGATCGACCCGGCCGCGGATTTTCCGCTGGCGCTTCAGGTGGATTTGAAGAAGGCGCGCTTGGTCCGGCTCGACGATGCCGATGCGACCATCAGCGGCCAAGTCACGCTGAACGGCGATTTCAGCCAGCTGAAGCTCGGGGCCGGGCTCACGGTCGACCGCGCGGAGCTCCAGATCCCGGATTCGACCGGTCCCAAGATTGCGGTGATCCCGGTCGAGGAGATCGGCGGCGGGCGCGCGCGTCCGGTCACGCCGGCGACCGGTCCGTCATTGGCGCTCGCCCTGGATCTCAAGATCGATCTGCCGGGCCAGGTGTTCGTGAGCGGCCGGGGGCTCGAATCCGAGTGGGAGGGCAAGCTGCGGGTGACCGGCTCGGTCGACAAGCCGATCCTGGTCGGCACGCTCCAGATCAGGCGCGGCTATTTCGACTTCATCGACCAACGCCTCAACCTGAGCAAGGGCGTCATCAACTTTGGCGGTGCGGTTCCGCCGGATCCCACGGTCGACATCGAGGCGAGGGTCCAGAAACCGAGCCTGACCGCGATCATTCAAATCCAGGGCCAGGCTCTCGATCCCAAGCTGACCCTGTCCAGCGAACCGTCGCTTCCCCAGGACGAGATCCTGTCGCGCCTGCTGTTCGATCGCGATTTCGAGCTCGATCACGCCGACCCAGGCGGCCCAGCTCGCGTTCGCGTTGAACCGGCTGCGCGGCGGCGGCGGCCTCGACGTCATGGGCAAGCTGCGCTCGATCCTTCACGTCGATACCCTCGACGTCACCAGCACCAACAGCAGCAGCACAGGTGAGGCGGACCAGACGGTGCGTGCCGGCAAATATCTGAGCAAGGATGTCTACCTCGAGCTCGAGAAGGGGGTAACTCCGGAGAGCGGCAAGGCCCGGGTCGAGGTCGAGATTTTGCCCAACGTCTCGGTCGAGGCCGAGACCGGCGAGAACGCGCAAGGCGGGGTCGGGGTCCAATGGCGCTACAACTACTGAGCGGGGACCGGCGGCCGGCGCAACGTCCTGATCCCGCCTCGTCGATCGCCCAGATGGCCATGCCGCTACGCACTTGGCGTACGGCGCCCGGCGAGGCGATCTCGGGCTCTGGTCAAGCGGGACGGATCGCGCCATAGTGCCGGCAACGAAGAGGCCCATCCCGACCGGTCCGGTCGGGGCCGGGTGGGCGGAGGCTGGACATGGCGCTTTTGGAGCTGCGCGGGATCGCCAAGCACTTTGGCGCGATCGAGGCGCTCAAGGGTGTCGAGCTCGAGATCGAGCCCGGCGAGGTGCTGGGCCTGATGGGCGACAACGGCGCCGGCAAATCGACGTTGGTCAAGATCATCGCCGGCAACTTCCCGCCCAGCGAGGGCGAGATCCGCCTGGGCGGCGCGGTCAAGCATTTTCACAAACCGATCGACGCGCGCGCCGAGGGCATCGAGGTCGTCTACCAGGACCTGGCGCTCTGCGACAATCTGACCGCGGCCGAGAACGTGTTTCTGGGGCGCGAGGCCAAGCGCAGCTTCGGCTTCATCAAGATCGTCCACTACCAGGCGATGTACGACCGGGCCGCGGAGCTGTTCGGCGAGCTCAAGTCCGAGACCCGGCCGCGCGATCTGGTCAAGCAGATGTCCGGTGGTCAGCGCCAGGCGGTGGCGATCGCCAGGACCCGCCTGTCGGATGCCAAGATCGTGCTGATGGACGAGCCCACGGCCGCGATCAGCGTGCGCCAGGTGGCCGAGGTCCTGGACCTGATCCGGCGCCTGCGCGACCAGAACATCGCGGTGATCCTGATCAGCCACCGGATGCCCGACGTGTTCGCGGTGTGTGACCGGATCGCGGTGCTCAGGCGGGGCGTCAAGGTCGCCGAGAAACCGATCGCCGACAGCTCCCCCGAAGAGGTGACCGGCCTGATCACCGGCGCCATCCGCAACGCCTGAGGTGCGGTGATGCGAGAGACAGAGACCATCCGCACCGGTGTCGAGATCGACGAGGTCACCGGCATCAAGGAGCGCACCCTCGGCCAGAAGGTGGTCGGCAGCCAGTCGTTCTGGATCACGGTCGCCCTGGCCGTGATCTGCCTCGGGATGAGCTGGATCGAGCCGCGGGCCTTTCCTTCGGCCGATAACTTTTACAACATCACGCGCAACTTCGCCTTCATCGGGATCATGGCGATGGGCATGACCGCCGTGATCCTGACCGGCGGCATCGATCTCTCGGTCGGCTCGATCATGGGGGTGGTGGGCGTCGCGACCGGGCTGGTCCTGCAGGCGGGCTATCCGGCGGTCCTCGCGATCCTGGTCGGGCTGGCGACCGGCGCGTTCGCGGGCGCGATCAACGGCTGGCTGATCGCCTATCTCCAGCTGTCGCCGTTCGTGGTCACCCTCGGCATGCTGTCGATCGCGCGCTCGGTCGCGATCGTCCTGTCGCAGAACAAGATGATCTACGAGTTCGGGCCGGCGGGCGATCTGTTCAACGACATCGGCGGCGGCCAGACCCTCGGCATCGCACACCCGGTCTGGATGCTGGTGTTCCTGGCGCTGCTGTTCGGCTTCGTGTTCCGGATGACCAGCTGGGGCCGCTATCTCTATGCGATCGGCGGCAACGAGAACGCAGCGCGCCTGACCGGCGTGCCGGTCGATCGGATCAAGCTGCAGGCCTACATCGTCTCGGGCCTCACCGCCGCGATCGCCTCGGTCATGCTGACCGGCTGGCAGGGCTCGGCGCTCAACAACATGGGCATCGGCTGGGAGCTGCGGGTGATCGCGGCGACCGTGATCGGCGGCGCCAGCCTGATGGGCGGCGAGGGCGGCGCCTATGGCGCGCTGATCGGCGCGGCCCTGATCGAGGTGATCCGCAACAGCCTGCTGATGGCCGGCGTCGATTCCAACTGGCAGGGCACCTTCGTCGGCCTGTTCATCATCTTCGCGGTCTTGCTCCAGCGGTTCCGCGGACGACGTGGGGACTGAGGCGGTCTCGGTCCGGTTTGCAACGACCCAAAGGGAGGTCAACAGTCAATGAAAATGCTTCTCATGTGTGCAGCGGCGGGGGTCGCACTCGCGGCCTTCGGTGCGCCGAGCGGTCAGGCGGCCGACAGCCTGACCTTCGCGCTGGTGCCGAAGAACCTCAACAACCCGTTCTTCGACCAGGCCCGCGACGGCTGCATGAAGGCCCAGGCGGAGTCCAACGGCAAGATCACCTGCGAATACATCGGCCCGCCCGAGCACGGCGGCGGCGAGGAGGAGATCCAGATCGTCAGCGACCTGATCGCCAAGCACGTCGCCGGCATCTCGGTGTCGCCCTCGAACGCCGCCGCCATGGCCGTGCCGCTGAAGCGCGCCAAGGAGGAAGGCATTCCGGTCATCACCTTCGACAGCGACCTGTTGCCCAAGGATCAGGCGCTGCGGCTGGCCTACGTCGGCACCCACAACTACGACATCGGCGTCAACCTCGCGAAGATCGTCCAGCAGATCAAGCCGGACGGCGGCAAGATCTGCATCCAGTCGGGCGGCGCCGCGGCGGCCAACCACAACGAGCGCATGCAGGGCATTCGCGATACCCTCTCGGGCGCGATGAGCAAGGAGTCGCCCGGCGATCGCATGACCGGCCAGAACGGCTGGACCGAGGTCGACGGCTGCCCGCTCTACACCAACGACGACTTCGTGCTCGCGGTGCAGCAGATGGAGGACATCCTCGGCAAGTACCCGAACCTGGATGCCTTCGTGCCGACCGGCGGCTTCCCACAGTTCGTGCCCGAGGCCTACCGGCGGGTGGCCGAGAAGTACAAGGACAAGATCCAGAACCACGAGCTCGCGCTGGTGGTCGCCGACACCCTGCCGGTCCAGCTCGACCTGCTGCGTGAAGGCCTCTCGCTCGGCCAGGTCGGCCAGCGGCCGTTCGAGATGGGCTACAAGTCGATGCAGATGCTGATGGACGCCCACGACGGCAAGAAGCTCGACGACCCGACCTACACCGGCCTCGACGTGTGCACGCCGGAGAACGTCGACACCTGCACCAAGCCCGGCAGCTGATCTCCTAGCTGTCGGAGGGAAACCGGCCCTCGGAGCCTGCTGGCCCCCGGGGGCCGGTCCCGGTCGTGCGCCGGGGACGGTCTGACTGACTTGGTTGGGCGCGCGACCGCGGGACACGCGAATGGCAGACACGACCGATGTCCTGCGGCTTCGCCACGGTGCCTTCGAGCTCGAGGTCTGCCCCCGGGTCGGCGGTTCGATCACCGCCTTCCGGCATCAGGGCCGCGATCTGATGCGGCCTGCCGGCCAGGCCCTGTTCGCGAGCGCCGACCCCGGGGCCGCAAGCAGCTTCGCGCTGGTGCCGTTCTCGAACCGGATCGCCGACCGCCGCTTCGGCTTCCAGGGCCAGATTTACGAGCTACCGCCGAACTTCCCGTCCGAGCCGCACGCGATCCATGGCCAGGGCTGGCAGCACGCCTGGGCGGTCGCCGAGGCGAGCGCCGGGCGCGCGGTCCTGGACTTTGCGCACCGGATCGCCGGCACGCCCTTCGACTATCGGGCGCGCCAGACCCTGGCGCTCGGCGACCGGGGCCTGGACATCACCCTCGAGGTCACCAATGCGGGTGGCGGCGCGATGCCCGCAGGGCTCGGGGTCCATCCCTATTTCGTCCGCACCCCCGGGGTCACGCTCCGTGCACGGCTCGCGCGGGTCTGGCTCATGGACGAGCGCAAGATCCCGACGACGCCGGCGCCGCTGCCCGCTGCGTGGGACTTCGCCAGGGCGCCGCGGGTCGAAAGTCTCGAGATGGACCACTGCTTCGGCGGTTGGGACGGCAGGGCCCTGCTCCACTGGCCGGAGACCGGGATCACGCTCGAGATCGGGGCCGAGCCGCTGTTCGGCCATCTGGTGATCTACATCCCGCCCGGGCAGGACTTCTTCTGCGTCGAGCCGGTCTCGCAGGTCAACGACGGCTTCAACCTCGCCGAGCGCGGCACCCCGGACACCGGGGTCCGGGTGCTGGCATCGGGCGAGACGCTCAGGGGCCGCGTCGGCTTCCACCTGCGCTGAGCCGGCGTCGATCAATCTTTGGCGACCCAGCGCTCGCCCCGCTTGCGGTACTTCTGCTTGACCGCGCTCCAGGCGACCCGATGCGAGGTCTCCTCGCGCGAGGCGTCGCCGCGGCGGTCCGAGGCGGATTTGTACTCCTCGAAGGCGTGATTGAAGGCCTCGCGGTAGATCGTCTGCGCATGTTGGGGCAGATTGTCGTGGACCGACTTCGGCAGATCGGCGTTACGCTCGTAGGGCATCGAGGGGCTCCCGGAGTTGATCGCGTCGGACCAACACCCACCTGCCTGATGGGGTTCCCGCCATGACCATCTCGGGCGACCGACCGGTCCTCGTGGTCGGCGCCGGACCGACCGGCCTGGCCGCTGCCCTGGAGCTGGCGCGCCGCGGCCGGCCGGTGCGGATCATCGACAAGACTGCGAGCCGCTCGCAGCATTCCAAGGCGATCGGCGTCAACGCGCGCACGCTCGAGCTGCTGGAACCGTCCGGAGTGTCCGAGCGACTGCTCGCGAGGGGTCTGCGCATCCGGCGCTTCAACTTCCGCAGCGCCGATCGCCTGCTCGCGACCATCGAGCTCTCACGGGTCGCGCACCGCTACAACTTCATGCTGGCGCTGCTCCAGGCC
Source organism: uncultured Alphaproteobacteria bacterium (assembly GCA_963757395.1). Classification (GTDB taxonomy): domain Bacteria; phylum Pseudomonadota; class Alphaproteobacteria; order Geminicoccales; family Geminicoccaceae; genus DATAOG01. Next base: position 125,481 of record CAVWRK010000003.1, on the reverse strand, counting down.
GAGACCGAGCGGCTGCTCGAGCAGCGGCTCGCCGAATACGGCACCGAGGTCGAGTGGACGACCGAGTTCGTTGGCCTCGAGGCGGGCGCCGATCGGATGCGTGCGCAGCTGATCGCGGGCGGCGCCGGACGGACCGTCGAGGCGGACCATCTGATCGGTGCCGATGGCGCCCACAGCGCCGTCCGCCACGCCCTCGGCCTGCGCGTTCGAGGGCGAGACCGATCGTTCCGAATGGTGGCTCGCCGACGTCCGCATGGGCTGGCCGTTCGGTGCGGCGGAGGTCAGCGTATTTGCGCGGCCGGCGGCGGTGCTCGCGGTGATCCCGATCGAGCCCGGCCTGTTCCGCCTGGTCTCCAACGGTCCCGATCCCCTGACTTTGCTGCCAGCCGGCTCGACCGTGGAGGAGGAGATCTGGCGCTCCGCGTTCCGCATCAGCTACCGGCAGGTCGGGAGCTATGGCCAGGGGCGGGTGTTCCTGGCCGGCGATGCCGCCCACATCCATTCGCCGGTCGGCGCCCGCGGCATGAACCTCGGCATCGAGGACGGCACCGTCCTCGCCCGCAAGATGATCGACGGCGGGCTCGAGACCTATTCGGCCGAGCGCCATCCGGTCGGCGCGCGGGTGATCCGCCAGACCCACGCGCTCACGCGCCTGGTCACGGTCCGCCACCCGCTGGCGCGCTGGCTGCGCGACCAGCTGTTCGCGGGCGTCATCGGGCCGGCGCCGCCACTCCAGCGACTGCTCGCGCGTCGGGTGATGGGCCTCGCTTGACGGCGCGGCGAAAGGTTGGATCATGGCAGCCGGCGGCGAGAGGGCGGCGAGATGCGAACGACTGACTGGCGAGAGCTTGGCGCGGCGGGACGCATGGGCGCTGCGCCTGGACTGCTGGCGGCGTTGCTCGTGGTCGCCCTGCTCTGGGCCGGGCCGGCACGCGCCCAGGCGGCGCCGCCGGTCGGCTCGGTCAGCGCCCTGGTCGGGCAGGCCCAGGTCACCAGCCAGGGCGAGACCCGGGCGCGGCCGCTGGCGCTCGGGGCCGACGTGTTCGAGGGCGATCGCATCCGCACCGCGGCCGACGCCAAGCTGCGGCTGCACCTGGATGACGGCTCGGTGCTGACGCTCGGCGCCGCGACCGACCTGAACCTCAACCGGTTCGACTACGCGCCCGAGCAGGCGGCGCGCAATGTCCTCCTGGAGGTGCCGCGCGGCATCCTCCGGGTGCTGGTCGAGCTGCTCGTCGCCCACTCCGCGTTCGAGGTCCAGACCGACACCGCGGTGGCGTCGGTCCGCGGCACCGACTGGATCTCCGAAGCCGCGCCGGACGCGACCGCGATCGTCGGTCTCGCCGGCCGGGTCGCCGTGCGCAGCGCCGATCAGGCGCACCCGGGCGAGGTCGTGCTCCTCCCGGGCGAGGGCACCACGGTCCCGGCGGGCGCACCGCCCAAGCCCGTGACGACCTGGGGTGCGGCGCGCAAGAACGACTTCATCGCGAGGACCAGCCTCCCCTGATCCCGAAGCTGGCCCGGCTCGCCCGGCCGTCGCCGTTCGGCGCGGCGCTGCTCGCGACGGTCGCCGCCTGCCTTGCCTACCTGCCGGCCAGCCGGCTCGCCGTGGTCCAGAGCCTCGAGGGTCAGCTCCTCGATGTCCGTTTCGAGCTGCGCCCGGCCGGGCCGCCCTCGAACGCGATCGTCCTGGTGCCGATCGACGACCGGAGTCTCAAAGAGATCGGCCGCTGGCCGTGGAGCCGGGGGACGATCGCCGAGATCGTGCGGCGCCTCGCCGGGGCGGGCGCCCGGACCATCGCGCTCGATCTGCTGCTCGCCGAGCCCGAGCGGCAGGACGTGCCGGCGGCCGCCCTCGCGGACCTGCGGGGCGAGCTTCGCGCCCGCGAGCGGGCCGGCGACGCGGCGCGCCCGGCGGAGATCGACGCCCGGCTCGGCGTGCTGCTCGGCGAGGCCGACAGCGACCGGCAGCTCGCCCGCGAGCTCGAGCGCGCCGGCAATGTCGTCCTGCCGTTCTCGTTCGGTGCCGGGTCCGGGCACGTCGGCGAGCCGCTGCCGCCGCCGGTCGCGGCTGCGGCGATCCGGATCGTCCGGCAGCCGCCGGGCCGGCCGCCACCACCGGCCGCGGCCGAGCCGGGCCTGCTGGCACCGATCCCGGCACTGGCGGCAGCGGCCGCCGGGCTCGGCCAGGCCGACATCCCGCTCGACCCGGACGGGGCGGCGCGCTTCGAGAGGCCGGTGGTCGCCTTCGGCGATCAGTACCTGCCGTCGTTCTCGCTCGAGGCGGCGCGCCAGTATCTCGGGATCGACCGCGACCAGGTCCAGCTGCTGCTCGGCGAGGGCATCGCGCTGGCCGACCGTTTCCTGCCGACCGACGAGCGCATGCTGATGCCGGTCAACTACCGCCGCCCCGGGACCTTCGTGACGATCTCGGCCTCGGACCTGCTCGAGGGGGCCGTCGACCCGGCCGCGCTCGCCGGCAAGCTGATCGTGATCGGCGGCAGTGCTGCCGGCGTCGGCGATCACTTCCGCTCGCCCTACGTCCCCGACCTGCCCGGCTTCGAGCGCCATGCCGCGATGATCGACGACATCCTGCGGCAGGATTTTCTGCTCCGCCGGCAGTCGGCCCTGCCGATCGGGCTGGGGACGGTCCTGCTCGGCGGGCTCGTGATCGGCGGCCTCGCGAGCCGGCGCGGCCTGATCGGCACGACGCTCGGATTTCTCGCGTTGGTCGGGGTGGTCGTCGGCACCAATCTCTGGGCCTTCCTCGGCCATGGCCTCTGGCTCGACCTGCTGCTGCCGCTGACGGGTCTGACCCTGGTCTGGGGCGTCACCCTCGCCGAACGCTACTTCGTCGGCGAGCGCCAGGAGCGGCGGCTGCGCGCGGCCTTCAAGCAGTATCTGAGTCCGACCCTGGTCGAGCAGGTCGTGCGCGACCCCTCGCTGCTGCGCCTCGGCGGCGAGCAGAAGGAGCTGACCGTGCTGTTCGCCGACCTGCGCGATTCGACCCGGCTCGCGAGCGCGTTGGCGCCGGCGCGGTTCGCGCTGCTGCTCAACGAGGTCGCCGCGGTCCTGACCGAGGCGCTGTTCGACCAGGCCGGCATGCTCGACAAGTTCACCGGCGACGGCCTGCTGGCGGTGTTCGGGGCGCCGCTGCCGCAGCCCGACCACGCGCTCCGCGCCTGCCGCGCCGCGCTCGCGATGCAGGCGCAGATGCAGCCCCTGCAGGCGCGCTGGGCGCGCCCCGACCTGCCGCCGCTCGAGGTCGGGATCGGCATCAACAGCGGCCCGATGATCATCGGCAACATGGGCTCGAAGGAGCGCTTCAACTACACCGTGATCGGCGACGAGGCCCATCTCGGCGCCCGCCTCGAGGCCGCCAACAAGGATTTTCGGACCCGCATCCTGATCAGCGAGGCGACCTGGCGGCAGGTCTCGGACCGGCTCGCGGCGCGCGAGCTGGACGTCGTCACCTTCCGCGGGATCGACCGCCCGGTCGCCGTGTTCGAGCTGCTCGGCGAGCAGCCGCTGCCCGGCGATCAGGCCCGACGGGTCGAGCTGTTCGCGGCCGCCCTCGCCGCCTTCCGCGGCGGCCAGTGGGCGAGTGCCCAGGCCCGGTTCGCCCAGGTGCTGGCGCTAACCCCCGAGGACCGGCCAAGCGAACTCTATCTCGAGCGCTGCCGCGCTCGGCTGGCGCTGCCGGCCAGCAGCCGCTGACCCAGCCGCCGTCGGCGACGCAGGTCGGTCATCGCGCGGCGGTCCGGCGACTTTGCGGATGATCCCGGACCGGCTCGCGGCGCGCAAGCGCCCGGCGCGCGTCCTGCCGTTTCCTGTGAAGCAGTTCATAGGTGTGTGGACTACCGGCCGCTATCCAGGACCGAGGGTCGGGTCCCGCGAGGCCCGGGTCCATACCAGAGAGGGTTACGGATATGACGAGGAACTTTGCGGCTGTCGCAGTCATGCTGACCAGCCTCGTGCCGTTCGCCGGTGCCGCGTCAGAGCTCAAGCCGATGCAAGGCGGCACCTTCGAGCTCGGCGCTCAGAGCGCGTCGATCTATTACACAGTCAGCGGCGACAGCTTCGAGGTCGTCACCACCATCGGGCCCAAAGACGGCTCGGGTGGACCGATCCGCTTCGTCGGCTCCCTGCGACCCGGCCAGAGGCAGGTCGTCTCGGCGGGGACGTACGGGACGACGGCACCGCCGCGGGAGCTGGTGTTGACCCACGATGGCGATGTGCTCTCGATCACCCGGACGCCAGAGAAGGTCGCCAGCGAGTAGATGGCGGGGCCGCAGCGTGCCGGCCGGACCGACGCTCACTGCGAGCGCGCCGGCCGGCCACGGCCGACCGTGCCCGCGGCCCGCGCCTGCAGATAGGCGTAGATGTCGGCGATGTAGGGCGCGACATTGGGGTCGCCGGCGAAGCCGCGCATGACCGAGTTGCCACGCGCGCGGCCGTTGTTCACGACCTCGGCGAACGGCTCGAACGGCAGAGGCTGCTCGATCAGGGACGGTGCGAACGTGCTGCCGAGGCCATCCGAGCCATGGCAGTGGCTGCAGGTGCCGCTGTAGCGTCGATAGCCGTTCAGGATGGCTCGATCGACGGCAGCCTGGTCGGGCTTGGCTGCCGCGCTGCCTCCGGTTTGCCCGGCGGCCGGCGGGTTGTCCCCGAGGGCGGCGGCAAGGAGCACCAGGACGAGCCAGCGCCGCACGAGCCCGCTGCCGGCTCGGCGGGTTCGAGCGAAGCTCCCGGGCCGGGCGCGGCGCATGGCGCTCAGACCCAGCCGCCGTCGGCGACGTAGGTCTGGTTGGTCATGGCGCCCGAATCGTCGGCGGCGAGGAACAGGACGATCCGCGCCATGTCGTCGGGGTAGAGCTTGCGCTTCAGGCACTGGCGCTTCATCAGCTCCTCCTCGCCCTCAGGCGTCAGCCAGAGGCTGACCTGACGCTCGGTCATGATCCAGCCGGGCGCGATCGAGTTGACCCGGATGTTGTCGGGCCCGAAGTCGCGCGCGAGGCCGCGGGTCAGGCCCGCGACCGCGGCCTTGGCGGCGGTGTAGCCCGGCATCCCGCCCTGGCCCACCATCCAGCTGACCGAGCCGAAGTTGACGATCGCACCACCGCCGGCCGCCTTCATCATCGGGTGGACCGCCTGGGCGGCGAAGAACTGGTGCTTCAGGTTGACCGCGAACCGGTCGTCCCAATACTCGGGCGTGACGGTGTCGAACCGGTGGCGCTCGTCGTGGGCGGCGTTGTTGACCAGCACGGTGATCGGCCCGTTGACGTCTGCGACCTCGGCGATCGCGCGCCGGAGCGCCTCGATGTCGCGGAGATCGCATGCGATGAACAGAGGCTTGGGGTCGCCCTTGGCCGCGATCTCATCGACGAGCTTGTGGCTGGGCTCGGTCGCGATGTCGACGAAGCCGACCCGGGAACCCTGGGCCGCGAAGTGACGGACCAGGGACGCGCCGATGCCGGAGCCGCCGCCGGTGATCAGGACCGAGCGGCCCTTCAGGCTCGGATAGCTGGCATACTGGCTCATGGCCTGCTCCTCATGCCGAACCCTCTGCGCCCGGCTCGTCGAGGCCGGCATCGCCCTGGACGATCAGGCCGAGAATCTCGTCCTCGGTGGTTTCCTGGATGGTGCGCACGCCGACCGCGCGGCCGCGCTTCAGGACCATGACCCGGTCGCCGACCGCGAAGATGTCCTGGAGGCGGTGGCTGATGATGATCTGGGCGACGTTGTGGCCCTTCAGATCGCGCATCAGGTCGAGCAGGCGGCGCGCGACCGGCACCGAGAGGTTGGCGGTCGGCTCGTCCAGGATCACGACCTTGGGCTCGAACGAGACCGCGCGCGCGATCGCGACCAGCTGCTGGCGACCGCCCGAGAGGCTCTCGACCTTGAGGTTGACCGAGGCGATGTCGACGTTGAGGCGGTTCAGGATCAGGGACGCCTCGGCCTCCATGCGCTTCTTGTCGACGAACCAGCCTTTGGTCGGCCAGTTGCCGAGGAACATGTTGGCGGCGACGTCCAGGTTGCCGCACAGCGCGAAGTCCTGATAGATCATCTCGATGCCGCGCGCCCGGCTGTCGTGCGGGCTCGTGAAGTGGACCTCCTCGCCCTCGAGCAGAATCTTGCCGGCGTCCATGGTGTAGGCGCCGGACAGGATCTTCATCAGCGTCGACTTGCCGGCGGCGTTGTCGCCGACCAGTCCCAAGATCTCGCCGGGCATCAGCCTGAGGTCGACCTTCGAGAGCGCCTGGATGGCGCCGAACGCCTTGCTGATGCCGCGCATGTCGATCAGCGGCTCGGATGTCAGGGGCGGGATCACAGCTCGGCCTCCCGGAGCGGACGGAGGGTGGCGCGGACGTGGCGCACGACGCGTTGCAACGCGGCCTGCTGGCGCAGCCAGATGTCGCTCAGCACGGCCACGATCAGGATCAGGCCGATGCCGACGTTGACCCAGTGCTGGGGCATGACGAACGAGCGGCCGTCGCTGGTGATGATCTGGAGCGCCATCAGGCCGCGCAGCAGCGTGATCACGGCGGCGCCGGCGAGCGCGCCCAGGACCGAGCCGAAGCCGCCGAAGATGCTGCCGCCGCCGATGATCACCGAGGCGATCACGTCGAGCTCGCGCAACTGGCCGGCGAGCGGCAGGAACGAGCGGTAGTAGGCGATGTAGATCACGCCCGCGAGCGAGGCGCAGCCGGCGCTCAGGACCAGGCTGCGGAAGCGCACCCGGTTGGTGTCGATGCCGGCGAAGCCCGCCGCCCGCCGGTTGCCGCCGGTCGCGCGCACCATGTAGCCGAACGGCGTCCGCCAGAGGATCAGCCCGAAGACCAGCGCCACCACGGCCAGGATCAGGGTCTGGGTGCTGACCGCCGCGGCCAGCGGATACCAGAAGCTGCCGCGGACCGGGGCGACCCCGAAATAGGCCAGGACCTCGACCAGCTTGCGCCCGATCAGATTGAATGTCTCGGGAAAACCCTGGAGCTGGCGGCCGGACGCGAGCCAGGCGCCGAGGCCGCGGGCGATGTAGAACATGCCGAGCGTGACCACGAACGACGGCAGCCGTCCCTTGGTCGCGAGGAAGCCGTTGATCACCCCCGCCAGCACGCCGGCGAGGAAGCCGAGGCTCGCCGCCGGCAAGGGCGGCATGCCCTGCTTGACCATCAGGAAGGCGGCCGTGCCGCCCGAGAGCGCCATGACCGAGCCGACCGAGAGGTCGATGTCGCCGCCCGCGATCACGAACACCATGCCGACCGCCATCAGGCCGACCTCGGTGAACGCCAGCAGCAAATTGAAGCTGTTGTCGAGATTGCCCCAGAAGTCCGGCCGCAGGTAGAAGCCGGCGAGCCAGAGCAGCACCGCGAACAGCACCGCTGCGACCTCGCGCTGGGCGAGCAGCCGGCCGAGCCGGCCGGCGGAGGCCGCGCGCGCCTCGTGCAGCGTGCCGACGGTCTTGGCGGTCTCGATCGCTGCGGTCTCGACGACCTCCGGCGGCGGCGGCAGGCCGCGCAGGCGGGCGACCATCCGGCCGATCAGCCGGCGGCGCAGCACCCAGGGGTCGATCAGCACCGCCAGCAGCAGCATCAGGCCTAGGAACGCCGGCACCGCGCCCGGCGGCAGCTGGGCCATGCCCTGGACCGCCATCTCCTTGCCGCCGATCACGATCATCCGGGTGGTCGGGATGCCCTCGCGCAACAGCTTGTCGATCAGCACCATCAGGATCGCGCCGAGCGCCGAGCCGATGACCCGGCCGCGGCCGCCGAGGATGCTGGTGCCGCCGACGATCACGGCGGCGATCACGATCAGCTCGGCGCCGAAGCCCGCCTGGCTGTCGGTGCCTTTCTGCTGGGCGACCGAGAGCAGGCCGGCGATCACGGCGGTCAGCGCCGAGATGACGAAGGCGCGGATGCGCACCAGATCGGTGTTGATGCCGCGCAGGTTGGCCGCGGCGAGGTTGCCGCCGGTCGCGTAGGTCTCGTAGCCCCAGCGCGTGCGCGCCAGCACGATGCCGCCGATCAGCGCCACGATCCCGAACACGACGATCTGGTTGCTGAAGCCGAAGCGGTTCATCTCGCCGATCACGAACAGGCTGCTCTCGGGCGCCTTGACCGCGAAGCCGATGTTCTTGCCGCCGGTCATGCCGAGCACCAGGCCGCGGCCGATGAACAGCGTCGAGAGCGTCGCGATGAAGGTCGGCACCTGCAGCCAGGTGACCAGGAGACCGTTGATCAGGCCGACCGCGACCCCGATCCCGAGGCAGACCGTGAGCGCGAAGACCGCCGAGGTGTCGTGCAGGCCGGGCGTGTAGAGGATCGAGAACACGGCTGCGGTCAGGCCCATCGTCGAGCCGACCGAGAGGTCGAGGTCCTTGTTGATCAGCACGAAGGTCATGCCGACCGCGATCACCCCGAACTGGGAGGTGTCGCGCAGCACGGCCTCGAAGGCGCTGCTCGACCCCCAGAACTTGGGATTGATCCAGACGCCGGCGAGATAGAGCAGCGCCATCACGACGATGACGCCGAACTCCCAACTCAGGAACAGAGCGCGCAGGCGGAGCGTCACGACGGGCGGATCCGGACCGGCTCGAGGACGCAGCAAAGGGGGCGCCGGAGCGCCCCCTCCAGCCGCAAGGATCAGTTCTCGAAGCGCTTGCCGACCGCCGCGACGTTGTCCTTGGTCACCAGCTGCGCCTTGGTGTCGAGATCGGCGGCCGCGACGCCGCGATCGATCTGCAGGTACAGCTGCACGATCGGATAGAAGCCCTGCAGGAACGGCTGCTGGCCGAGCGAGCCGTCGAGCGCGCCGGACTTGATCTGGTCGAGCATCTTGGGGCCGAGGTCGAAGCCGAAGCTGCAGATCTTGTCCTGGAGGCCGAGCTGGGCGACCGCATCGCCGATCGCGGGCGTGGTCGCGGCGTTGGTGCCCATCAGGCCGACGACGTCGCCGCGGCTCTCGATCAGGCTGACGGTCGAGCCGACCAGGTTCTTCTGATCGACGTCGATGCCGATGTTCTCAGGTCCGGCGTCGACCTTGAAGTCGTCCAGGCGGCCGGCGTCGGAGAGCGCCTTCACGGTCGCCTCGAAGGCCGCGATGGTGCGGTTGTTGACCTCGACGTTGCCCATCGTCGTGGTGTTGGGGAACAGGATCGAGCCGCCCGTGGCGCCGCTCGCCAGGATGCATTTGACCATCGCCTCGCCGCCGATCGCCGCCGCCGAGGCGTCCTGGCCGGTATGGCTGATGCTGTTGCGATCCTTGAGGCTCGGGTCGAAGCTGTTGAAGGTCGCGACCGGGATGCCGAGCTCCTCGGCCTTGGCGATCACGTCGTTGTAGGCGCCGGCCTGGCCGGTGGTGATCGCGATGCCGTCGATGGTCGGGTCCTGGAGGACCTGGTTGATGATCTCGAACTGGCGCGGATAGTCGTCGATCGGCGCCTCCGGCCCGAGCTTGATCAGGTTGATGCCGAACGCGTTGGCCGCGACCTGGGCGCCGACGTAGGCCGGGATCGAAGAAACCGTTGCCGGCGGTGTGGCTGATGATCGCGAAGGTCAGCTTGCCGTCCTTGCTGTGGAAGTTCGCGGTGTCGGGGCTGGGCTTGGCGGCGTCCTCGAAGGGCGTGCCGCCGACCGTCTGGTCGACCCCGCCGGAAACCTGGGCCTGGACCGGACCGCTCATGGCCAGCGCCAGGCCGACCGCGGTCCCCGCGCCGAATATCACGGTGCTGCGAAGCATCATCGTCTCCTTATCGTTGACCCGTCGAGTAAAGTCGACGGGTGCCTCCTTGGCTGGGGGAGAGACTAAGCACGTCGCCGATCGGCTGCCAACTCCCTACCGTGACGGGCGCTCGGGCGCGGCGGACGGGTCCGCGGCCGGCTGCCGTCCGCGCCAGGCGCGCAGGCTCCAGCCGACGATCACCCAGGCCCAGATGGCGAGCGTGATCAGGCCGAGCACGGCCGCGATCGGGCGCGAGAAGAAGCCGAGCAGATCGCCGTTCGACTTCATCATCGTGGTCATGAAGTTGTCCTCGACCAGCGGCCCGAGCACGATGCCCAGGATCGCCGGCGCGATCGGGAAGCCGTTCTCCTCCATGACGAAGGCGAGCAGGCCCAGGACCAGGATGATGCCGACCCCGAACACGGTGTTGTTGATCGCGAACGAGCCGACGATGCAGAAGACCAGGATCACCGGCATCAGGATCCCGCGCGGCACGTGCAGGATCTGGCGCGACAGCCGGATCGCGGCGTAGCCGAGCGGGATCATCAGCACGTTGGCGAGCGCGAACACGATGAAGACCGCGTAGAGCAGCTCGGGCGCGTGCAACAGGATGGTCGGGCCCGGGTTCATGTTCTTCATGTAGAGCACGCCGATCACGATCGCGGTGATCGAATCGCCCGGGATGCCGAACACCATGGCCGGGACCCAGGCGCCGCCGAGCGCCGAGTTGTTGGCGGCGCCGGCGTCGACCAGGCCCTCGACATGGCCGTGGCCGAACTTCTCGGGCTCCTTCGAGAAGCGCTTGGCGACCGCGTAGGAGATCCAGGCCGCGATGTCGGCGCCCGAGCCCGGCAGGATGCCGATGACCACGCCGATCACGTTGCCGCGCATCAGGTTCAGCTTGTAGCGCCAGAGCACCCGGCCGAGGCCGCGGAAAATGTGCACGATCGCCTGGCGCGGCGCCTCGAGCGGCGGCTCGGTCGCGATCGCGAAGCGCAGCACCTCGCTGACCGCGAACATGCCGATCATCGCCGGGATGAAGCTGACCCCGCCCATCAGCTCGACGTTGCCGAAGCTGAAGCGCGGATAGCCGGCCGTGACGTCGATCCCGATGGTCGCGATGAACAGGCCGAGCAGCAGCGAGACCACGCCCTTGACCGGGGCGTCGGTCGAGATGAAGACGGCGCAGCTGAGGCCGAAGCAGGCGAGCCAGAAGTACTCGTGCGACGAGAAGCGGAGCGCGAACTCGGCCAGCGCCGGCGCCGAGAAGGCGAGCACGGCGGTGCCGAACAGGCCGCCGATCGCCGAGGTGGTCAGGCAGGTCGCCGAGCGCCAGCTCGGCCTGCCCGGCCCGGGTCATCCGATAGGCGTCCTCGACGTAGGCGGCCGAGGCCGGCGTGCCGGGGATGCGCAGCAAGGCGCCCGAGATGTCGCCGGCGAAGATCGCCATCGCCGAGGCGGTCACGATCGCGCCGATCGCCGGCACCGGATCCATGAAGAAGGTGATCGGCACCAGCAGGGCTGTCGCCATGGTCGCGGTCAGGCCGGGCAGCGCGCCGACCACGAGGCCGAACGCCGCGGCCAGCACGAGCACGACCAGGACGTAGGGGTCGAAGACCAGGCCGAGCGCGGTCTCGAATGGGGACATGGGGCTCACGATGCCGGGTAGAGGAGCTGCTGGAGCAGCCCGAGCGGCAGCGGCACCAGCAGCAGATGGGTGAACGCGTAGTTGACCGCGAGCGTGACCGCGAGCGCGATCACGAGCGACGAGAGCGGCCGGCCGCGGAACAGGACCAGCCAGCCGAACAGCAGCAGGATCGCGGTCGGAATGAAGCCCAGCCAGTCGGAGCCGAGGATGTACAGCAGCAGGCCACCGACGATCGCGCCGAAGCGGACCACGTGCAGCGGCGACCTCAGCCAGGGTCCGCCGCCGACCCAGGGCTCGGTCCGCCGCCGCGCGATGCCGCCCGCGATCAGGATCCCGCCGGTGATGATCAGGCCGATGCCGATCAGCACCGGGAACAGGGCCGGGCCGTAGTCCTGGCCCGGCATGGCCGGGAAGGTGCGCGTCTGCCAGATCATCACCAGCGCGAACAGCACCAGCACGACCCCGATCACGGCGTCGTTGACCTTCACGGCACCCCCCGGCCGGTCGGTGCGACGGGGCCTATTTGGCGATCCCGACCGCCTTCATGACCTTGCCGAGCGAGGCGTCGCTCTCGGCCATCCACTGCTCGAAGCGCTCGGGATCGCCCCAGACCAGGCCGAAGCCGCGCTGGGCCATGAAGTCCTTGAACTCCTTGCCGTTCCAGATCTCCTCGAGCACCGGCACGAGCTTTTGCGAGACCTCATCAGGCATGCCCTTGGGGCCGGCGATGCCGCGCCAGGCCGCGACCTTCCAGTCGAGGCCGGTCGCCTCCTTCAGGGTCGGCACGTCCGGGAACGCCGGGTTGCGGTCGTCGCTCATCACCGCCAGGCTCCGGACCCGGCCGGCCTCGAGCAGCGCCTGCGCCTCGGGCACCGAGCAGGTGACGATGTCGACGCCGCCCGCGACCATGTCCTGGAGGCCGGGTGCCGCCCCCTGGCTCGGGACCCAGGGTGCTGCGTCGGGCGCGATGCCGGCCGCCTGCAGCATGCCGGCCAGCGCCAGATGCCAGATGCCGCCCTGGCCGGTGCCCGAGGCCTTGTAGGCGCCGGGCTTGGCCTTGACGGCGTCGAGCACGTCCTGGGCGGTCTGCCACTCCGAATCGGCGCGCACCTGCAGGCCGGCGGGGTCGGCGTTATACAGCGCCAAAGGTGTGTAGTCCTTGTAGGTCAGCTCGGTCAGGCCCTGCCAGTGCATCATGCCGATCTCGACCGTGACCACGCCGAGGGTGTAGCCGTCGGGCGCCGCGGTCGCGATCGCCGAGTGCCCGATCACGCCCGAGCCGCCGGTGCGGTTGACCACGTTGACCGGCACGCCGAGCTTCTGCTCCATCAGGCTGGCGAGGATCCGGCCGGTGGCGTCGGTGCCGCCGCCGGCGCCCCAGGGTACGATGATCGTGATCGGGCGGTCCGGGTAGGCGGCCATGGCCGGCCCGCTGCCCCAGGCGCTGCCGAGGACGGCGAGCGCGGCGGCGGTCAGTCCGCCGAGCTTGGAGAACGATCGCATGAGTCTGGTTCCTCCCTGACTGGACCCGGCGGCGCGCTCGGCCGCGCGGACTGCGGATTTGACGTAGCACGGGTAGCCCGCCCGGCGTCCCTGTCGGCCGGGGCATGGCGCGACTGTAGTGGACTCGCCGCCGCTTGGCAAAAGCCTCGCCGGGCGGTGTCGGCGACCGGATTTCCCAGCCCTGTTGGGAACAATACTCGAAAGATTAAATCAATTATCGACCGAGATAATCTGGTTGAAGTTCCAGCCGATGGTTGGTAATCTTCATGGATAATATGAACGAGCGTTCCGGTTTCACCGAGCGATGAACTGCCCTGGACAAGATGTGGGCGCAGAGCGAGCAGCGGCGAGTTGGCGGCGGTGGGCCGGCGGAGGCCGCCGCCAGCGCTTGCCCGGCGGTCGTGGCCGGTCGAATGGATGTTCGCGCCAAGCTGCATGAGCGGCCGCAGGCCCCTCGCTGTCCGGGTCCGGCAGCCTAGATGTGCGGGCGTGGCAACCTAGATGTAGAGGAGCGGCCGATCGACGTGGCCTTATCACTTTCCCGGCATGAGATTTGCGTTGGTCGGTAGGCTTGGAAGGACGTCCTTAACGCTATGCTCAGACATTCAGCCCTAGTGTGCCGTCGACGATCCCTTGGGTGGACCCCGTCCGTGTCGGTTCGCGTTTTGGTAGTAGGGGCCCCATGTCTGCCGGCGACCGGCCGAAGGCGGTGCGCGGCGCCGCGATCAGCGAGGACCTAGCCAGCGAGGTGGAGTGCATGGCCAAGCAGACGATCGATTTCGCCAAGCTCATCCAGGAGGACCGGGAAACCCGCCAGCAGCAGCACTGGCATGGCACGTTCATTGAGTACCTGGAGCAGGTCAAGGCCGATCCGGCGCTGGTGAATTTATCGCACCGCCGCCTGTTCGACATGATCGACTCGGCCGGCGTCACCGAGATCAACCCCGAGAACGACCCGCGCACCCAGCGGCTGTTCGGCGACGAGCGGATCAAGGTCTACAACTTCTTCAAGGACGAGTTTTTCGGCATGGAGCGCACGCTCGACAAGATCGTGCGCTATTTCCACTCCGCGGCGATGGGCGGCGAGGAAAGCCGGCAGGTGCTCTACCTGATGGGCCCGGTCGGCTCCGGCAAGAGCTCGCTGGTCGAGCGCCTCAAGCGCGGCCTCGAGGAGCTGGCGCCGATCTACGTGATCGACGGCTGCCCGATCTATGAGCAGCCGCTGCACCTGATCCCGCGCCACCTGCGGCCGGCGTTCGAGGAGATGCTGGGGGTCAAGATCGAGGGCGACCTCTGCCCGGTCTGCCGCTATCGCCTGATGGACGAGTTCAGCGGCCGCTACGAGGAGGTGCCGGTCCGCACCGTCAACTTCTCCAAGCGTGGCCGGCGCGGCATCGGCGTCGTGCCGCCGGTCGATCCCAACAACCAGGACACCTCGGTGCTGATCGGCTCGGAGGACATCTCCAAGCTCGACCGCTTCTCCGAGGGCGATCCGCGGGTGCTCGAGCTCAACGGTGCCTTCAACGTCGGCAACCGCGGCCTGGTCGAGTTCATCGAGGTGTTCAAGAACGAGACCGAATACCTGCACACGATGATCACCGCGACCCAGGAGAAGTTCGTCCCGGCGCCGGGTCGCCACGGCACGATCTACGTCGACACCTGCATCGTCGCCCACTCCAACGAGGCCGAGTGGCAGAAGTTCAAGGCCGACCACACCAACGAGGCGATCCTGGATCGGATCGTGGTGGTCAAGGCGCCCTACAACCTTCGGTTGTCGGAAGAGGTCAAGATCTACCAGAAGTTCCTGGCGCGCTCGAAGTTCGACGCCTGCATCTCGCCGCACACCCTCGAGATCGCCTCGATGTTCGCGGTCCTGACCCGGCTCGAGCCGACCGCCAAGTGCGACCTGATGACCAAGCTCCGGCTGTACAACGGCGAGGAGGTGGTCGAGAAGGGGCGGACCAAGAAGCTGTCGACGCGCGAGCTCCACGACGACAGCAAGCGCGAGGGCATGTTCGGGATCTCGACCCGCTTCATCATGAAGGCGCTCGACACCGCGCTGAGCCAGAACCCGAAGTCGATCCACCCGATCAGCGTCCGCGAGTCCCTGATCAACATGGTCAAGGAGGCCGACCTCGCCGAGGACGTCAAGAAGCAGTACCTCGAACATCTGCAGGACACGCTGCACAAGGGCTATCTGGAGCTGCTCGAGAAGGACATCACCAAGGCGTTCATCTACTCCTACCGGGAGCAGGCGGAGACGTTGTTCCAGAACTATCTGGATCACGCCGAGGCCTACGTCACCAAGTCGAAGGTGCGCGACCACAACACCCGCGACGAGCTGCAGCCGGACGAGGCGTTCCTCAAGTCGATCGAGGAGCAGATCGCGATCATCGGCTCGGCCGCGGACGGCTTCCGGCAGGAGGTGATCGCCTATCTCTGGGCGAGCTCGCGGCGCGGCGAGAAGATCTCCTACATCGCCTACGAGCCGCTCAAGGAGGCGATCGAGCGCAAGCTGATGAACTCGGTGCGCGAGCTGTCGCGGATCGTCACCAAGGCGCGCACTCGCGATGAGGAGCAGCAGCAGAAGTACGACACCATGGTCCAGAACCTGATCGAGGGGGGCTATTGCGCGGACAGCATCGACGTGATCCTGAAGTACGCCGCCAATCACCTCTGGCGTGATTGACGGCGGCCGCCAGGTCCGGCACGGGCTGACGCGCCAGGCAACGAACCGGATGGCAATCTTCCGACCGTACTCGTCCTCGGACGCGCTGCGCTCCGACCGCAGCGCCGGCGATCGCCAGCGCCATCGCGAGAAGCTGCGCGAGGCGATCCGCGACAACATCGCCGACATCATCTCGGAGGAATCGATCATCGGCCGCGCCCGGGACCGGATCATCAAGGTCCCGATCCGCGGCATCCGCGAGTATCGCTTCGTGTTCGGCGACAACCAGCCGCAGGTCGGCTCGGGCGACGGCGAGACCGAGCCCGGCCAGGTGGTCGGCAAGGCGCAAAAGGACGGCGAGGGCGCCGGGCGCGCCGGCGATCAGCCGGGCATCGACTACTACGAGACCGACGTCACCCTCGACGAGCTGATCGAGATCATGTTCGAGGATCTCGAGCTGCCCGACATGGAGCGCAAGATCCTGCGCGAGGTCGAGTCCGACCGGATCGCCAAGCGCAAGGGCTACCGGCGCTCCGGCGTCCGCGTCCATCTCGATCGCCGGCGGACCGCCAAGGCGCGCATCCGGCGCCGGATCGCGACCACCCGGGCCGCGGGCCCGCTGGCGGCGCCGCGCGCGGCGCTCGGCGATCCCGCCGAGGAGCGCTTCCCGTTCCGGCGCGAGGACCTGACCTACAAGCGCCTGGTCGAGGACACGCGCGAGGAGTCCAACGCGGTCGTGCTGTGCGTCATGGACACCTCGGGCTCCATGGACAGCATGAAGAAATACCTGGCGCGGAGCTTTTTCTTCCTCCTCTATCAGTTCGTCAGCACCAAGTATCAAAACGTCGAGATCGTCTTCATCGGCCATCACACCCAGGCGCGCGAGGTGACCGAGGAGGAGTTTTTCCACAAAGGGGAATCCGGCGGCACCTTGATCTCTTCGGGCTACCACAAGGCCTTGGAGATCATCCACGACCGCTATCATCCGTCCTTGTGGAACGTCTATGCTTTCCACTGCTCGGACGGTGACAATTTCGATTCCGACAATGCGGCCGCGCTCAAGGCGGCCAAGGAGCTCTGCGACATCTGCAACCTGTTCGGCTATGGTGAGATCAAGCCGCTCGGCTCGCATTATTACGAGAGCTCGATGCTCGACATGTTCCGCCGGCTCGAGGCCGACAACTTCCAGTCGGTGCTGATCGAGCGCAAGGAGGACATCTGGCCGAGCTTCAAGGCGTTCCTGTCGCGGGATCGGGTCACGGCGGCTGCCTGAACCGCGGCGGGTGGCCCGGCCGCCCACAAGGACTTGGCACAGGCTGCAAGAGGTAGGATGGCGGTGGCGAACTGGACGCTCGAGGACCTCGCATACTGGGACGACGCGATCCGCGAGCGGGTGGCGGAGTTCGGCCTCGACTGCTACCTGCAAGAATTCGAGGTCTGCGATCACAATCAGATGCTCGGCTTTATGGCCTATCACGGCATGCCGGCTCATTATCCGCATTGGAGCTTTGGCAAATCCTACGAAAAGACCAAGACCATGTACGATCATGGGGTCACCGGTCTGCCGTACGAGATGGTGATCAACTCGGACCCGTGCCTCGCTTACCTGATGCGCGACAACTCGCTCTGCCTGCAGATCCTGACGATCGCGCATGTCTATGGCCACAACGACTTCTTCAAGCGCAATTTCACCTTCAGCCCCACCCAGGCCGAGCAGACGCTGCCGCAGTTCAAGACGCGGGCGGACCGGGTACGCGATTACGAGGAGGACCCCTCGATCGGCCTCGAGCGGGTCGAGGCTCTGATCGATGCGGCCCATGCGCTGTCGATGAACTGCCGGCGCAACCCGGCGATCCGTAAGCTCAACCCCGAGGAGCAGCGGCAGCGCCGGATCGAGGCCTCCGAGCCGCGCCACGACCCGTTCGCCAGCCTGCATCGCCGGCCGGACTACGTCGAGCCCGACCTGCGCCAGGTGCCGCTCGAGCCGGACGAAGACATCCTGCTGTTCATCCGCGACCACAACCGCCACCTCCAGGCGTGGGAGCAGGACGTGCTCACGATCATCCACGAGGAGGCGCAGTACTTTTTGCCCCAGATCGAGACCAAGATCATGAACGAGGGCTGGGCCAGCTACTGGCACCACAAGATCATGAACAGCCTCGATCTGCCCCAGGACATCTATCTGGAGTTCCTGGTCCGGCACAATCAGGTGATCTGCCCGCATCCGGGCAGCATCAACCCCTACCACGTCGGCTTCAAGATCTGGCAGGACATCGAGCGCCGCTTCGAGCAACCGACCGCGGCCGAGCTCGAGGCCTACGGTCCACCGACCAAATCCGGCCGCGAGAAGATCTTCGAGGTCCGCGAGAGCGATCGCGACGCCTCGTTCCTGCGCCGCTTTCTGACCGAGGAGCTGATGCGCGAGCTCGATCTGTTCGAGTTCGAGCCGCGCGGCGACAATCTGGTGGTGACCAAGGTCGCCGACCCGGACAGCTGGCGCGAGGTCAAGGAGACCCTGATCCGGACCGTCGGCATGAACGCCCAGCCGGTGATCAAGATCCACGATGCCGACTACGGCAACAACCGGGCGCTCTATCTCAAGCACGAGCACGACGGCCGCGACCTGCACATCGGCTATGCCGAGAAGACGCTCGGCTTCCTGCATCAGCTCTGGGGCCACCGGGTGCTCCTCGAGACCCTGATGAAGGGCAAGAAGACGCTGCTCTCCTATGGCGAGCACGGCTTCGACGCCAAGCTGATGCGCTGACCGGAAAGTCGCGGGCACCAGACGCCGCACAGCGGCGCGGGTCGGCTCCGGCGCGATCCGCCGGCGCCATCTGCCTATTGCCGCCCCGCCGCCGGGATGTAATTTGAGCTTGAGGCGCTGAGGGAAGCCCAGATCCGACGGCGGGCGCGAGGGTCCCATCTTTCGTGCCCGGCCCGTGCGCCGCGGTTGGCGCTACGGCCGGCGTGCCCGCGAGCAGGCGAGTTCTGCGCGGATCCGGCATCAGGTCGGACGGCGGACACCGATGGACGATCGGACTCTGATCCTTGGCGCCGGGATGACGGGGCTGGCCGCGGGCATGGCGTCCGGGCTGCCGGTGCTCGAGGCGAGCGCGCATCCGGGCGGCATCTGCTGCTCCTACTACGTCGCCCCGGGGAGCGAGCCGGCCGCTCGCCCACCCTCCCGACGACCAGGACGCCTATCGCTTCGAGATCGGTGGCGGCCACTGGCTGTTCGGCGGCGATCCGGTCGTGCTGCATCTTGTCGAGGGGCTCGTGCCGCTCGCCCGCTACGCCCGGCGCTCGGCGGTGTTTTTTCCGGACCGGCGGCAGTCCGTCCCCTACCCGATCCAGAATCACCTCCGGTTTCTGGACCGCGGGCTGGCGCTCGCGGCCCTCGACGAGATGGCGCGGCCGACGGGGCCGATCACGACCATGGCCGACTGGTTCGCGGCCAACTTCGGCGCCACCTTGAGCCGGACCTTCTTCGCGCCGTTTCACGAGCTCTACACGGCCGGCCTCCACACTCGGATCGCGCCGCAGGACGCCTACAAATCGCCGCAGGGCCTGACGCTCGCGCTCCGCGGCGCCTTCGAGGACACGCCCGCGGTCGGCTACAACACGGCCTTTGCCTATCCCGAGGGCGGCCTCGACCTGCTCGCCCGGCGCATGGCGGCGCGCTGCCGGCTGGAGCTCGACCGCCGGGTCGTCCGGATCGACCTCGAGGGGCGGCGGCTGGGGTTCGCCGACGGCAGCGCCCGGCCCTACGAGAGGCTGCTCTCGACCTTGCCGCTCAACCGGGTCATGGCGATGACCGGTCTTACGACCAGGGCGCCGCCGGACCCTTACACCTCGGTCCTGGTGGTCAACATCGGCGCCGCCAAAGGCGCGGCCTGCCCGGACGACCACTGGCTGTACGTACCGCACTCCGAGGCCGGATTCCACCGGGTCGGGTTCTACAGCAACGTCGATCCGTGCTTCCTGCCGGCCGCGGCCCGCGCCTCGGGCGACCGGGTCGGCCTCTACGTCGAGCGCTCGTTCCAGGGTGGCCAACGACCGTCCGAGGCGGTGATCGATGCCCACTGTGACCGGGTCGTCGCGGAATTGCAGCATTGGGGCTTCATCGAGCGGGCCGAGGTCGTGCATCCGACCTGGATCGATGTCGCCTACACCTGGTCCTGGCCCGGCTCGAGGTGGCGGGAGGAGGCTTTGCAGATCTTGCAGGAGAACCAGATCTATCAGGTCGGGCGCTACGGCCGCTGGCGATTCCAGGGTATTGCCGACTCGATCGCGGAGGGGCTGGTCGCGGGCGGCAGCTTCCGTTGGCAGGCGGACCGATGATCCGGGCGCGGCCGAGGCCTCGCCGGGATCGATTTCGGCGGGCCGGTGTTGCTCGGTCGTGGATCGGGATCTCGACGCGGATGGGGCCACGATGAGTGAACGGCCTGAGCCTGCGATGCTCCCGGACGAGGCGGGCTATCACCGCTGCCCGCCGGACCCGGCCTGCCCCCATTGCAACCGCTCGAGCCAGGATCCGGGGCGAGCGCTCGACTGGGCGTTCCTGGACGCGGTCTACTGTATCTCGCTCAAGACCCGCGACGACCGGGCCGCCCAGGCGGCCGCCCAATTCCATGCGGTCGGCCTTTGCCAGCGGGTGATCTTCTACCGGCCCGACAAGCATCCGAAGAACGGCTTCATCGGCGGCTGGGGCTCGCACCGCGCGGTCGCCATGGACGCGCTCGCGCGCGGCTTCGAGCGAACCCTGATCTTCGAGGACGACGTGCTGTTCGTCCGCCGCATCCAGCCGAGGACGCTGCGCTCGATCGCGCGCGCGCTCGACGACCTGCCGCCCGACTGGACGATCTTCTTCCTCGGCCACTGGCCGCTCAGGGCCTATCCGATCCGACACAACGTGCTGCGCACGTCCTCGGCCTGCTCGCACGCCTACATCGCGAGCCCGCGCCTGCTCCGCTGGCTGGCCGATCATCCGTGGAGCAAGACCGGCATCGAGAAGAGCCGGATCGCCGGCAAGGGGGTCGATTCGGCGTACGCCAAACTACCCGGAACCTACGCATTCTTCCCGATGATCGCCATCCAGAGGGTCGGCCAGAGCGACAACTTCACGCCGAAGACGAAGGCCAAGCGCCGGTTGCGCCACCTGGTCACGCGCTCGGGTCATCGCGAGCTGCTGATCTCGAAGCTGATGCGACCGAGCGAGGTCATCATCGTCCTGCTGTCGCCGGTCTTCTTTCTGGCCGAGATCGCCAGGCGCCTCCGGCTCCACTTCGGCGCCCGCGCCGCGTAGCAGGGGTTGGCATCTTCGACGCTCTAATCAAGGGGGAAAACCCGTCATGCGCTATCGACCCTTCGGGCGGACCGGTCTTGAGGTCTCCGAGCTGATCTTCGGCGGCGGCTGGGTCGGCGGCCTCTTGATCCATCAGGACGACGCGATCAAACAGGCGGCGCTGAAGCGCGCCCTCGAGGCGGGCGTCAACTGGATCGACACCGCCCCCTCCTATGGCGATGGACGTTCGGAGGCGGCGCTCGGCTGGCTGCTCAAGGAGGTCGAGCAAGGGCCCCATCTTTCGACCAAGGTGCGCCTCGATCTCAACCGGCTGGACGACATTCCGGGCCAGATCGAGGCGAGCCTCGAAGCGAGCCTCGAGCGTCTTCGGCTCGACTCGGTCGACCTGTTCCAGCTGCACAACCCGATCGGTCCGCGCACCGGAGATGGGCTGCTCGGGGTCGAGCGTGTCCTGGGTCGGGGCGGCGTCGCGGATGTCTTCGACCGGCTGCGCGCCGAGGGCCTGACCCGGTTCATCGGCATCACCGCGCTCGGCGATGCCGGGGCCTGCCGCGAGGCGGTCGCGAGCGGCCGGTTCGACTCCGCCCAGGTCTACTACAACCTGCTCAACCCGAGCGCCGGCCAGACCATGCCGCCCGCCTGGCATGGTCAGAACTTCGGCGGCCTGATCGCCGCCTGCCGCGAGCACGGCGTCGCGGTCATGAACATCCGCGTCCTGGCCGCCGGCGTGATCGCGACCGATCAACGCCACGGCCGCGAGAACCCGATCACCGACGACGCCGATCTCGCGACCGAAGGCGTGCGGGCGCGGGCGGTGTTCGCCCGCCTCGGCGAGCGCTACGGCACCCGGGCGCAGACCGCGATCCGCTTCGCGCTCGCCAATCCCGACCTCGCCGGCGTGCTGGTCGGCATGGCCGAGCCCGCGCATCTCGAAGAGGCGCTGACGGCGGCCGCCGCGGGCCCGTTGCCGGAGGCGGCGCTCGCCGAGCTTGGCGATCTGTACGCGCAGGACTTCGGGCGGGCCTGACCGTGGCCGCCTGGCGGCTCACGACGTGCCAGAGCTCTCCAGCCACTCGCTGCGCGGCTTGGTCATCCGATCGAAGACGTAGGTCGGGAGCTTGTAGGCCCAGTTGGCGACCCGCTCATTGATCTCGCCGGCGGTCAGCTTCGGCGTCTCTGCCTTGCTCTTATCCGCCGCCGCGTTCTCTTCCGACCCCTCGGCGGCCTCGTCGGCCGCGGCCGCCGCCCCGACCGCCGTGGTCGCCGCCGCCCCGGTCGTCTCGCCGGCCTTGGCCGCGGGTGCCGCGCCGGTCGGGTCCGCGGTCGCAGTGGCGGCAGCGGCCGGCGCGACCGCCGCGACGTCGCGGGCATCGAAGATCGCCCAGGGCTGGTCGTCGATCTTGGCCAGCTGAACCGTCACCTCGACGCCATCGAAGGTGGTCGCGACTGCGGTATGGTGGCTCGCGGGCCAGTTCAGGTCGCTGCGCCGCTTGACGTCGTCGAAGGTGACGGCGGCGAAGGCGCCAGCGAGCCGGTTGAGGTCCTCCGCCTTCTTCGGCGTCTCGCCCGCGGCCAGGTTCTGGAGCGCGAGCGGCGCGCCCGCGGCCGCGCGCTCTGCGGCATAGGCCTCGCCGCCGTCGGACTGGATCACGATCCGGCGGACGTCGTCGCCGGTGATGTTGACGACCTGCTTGTCCAGCCAGTCGACCACCTTCGGCTCGATCTTGACGCCGCCGCTCGCGAGCCAGGCCTGCGCCTCGCCCGGGCGGCGCAGATAGGTGCCCTCCGACTGGCTGCCGGTCAGCCGGTGATGCTCCTTGCCGATCAGCGCCTCGGCCAGGACCTTGCCGTCCGCGCTCTCGAGGCGGAGCAGACGCGACTTGGCATCCTTGGCCTTGAGGTCCTCGACCTGGATCCGGCTGTAGCGCTCGGGCATCTTGGTCTTGGCCTCGATCAGGCGCATGTCGGCGAGCGCCACGACCAGATCGCGCACGCGCTTGCTGTCGACCGAGTAGCCGAAGCGCTCCGCCGACGACCACCGGTCCCCGGTCTCGCGCACCAGCGTGAAGGTGCCCTCAGGCGTGGTCAGGATGACCTTGGCGACCGCGTCCGGATTGGCGCGCAGCGCCGGGAAGGCGGGCTCGTCGCCATAGCGCACCGGTGCCGCTGCCGGCTCCTGCAGGACCGTGACTGCAGCCGCCGCCGAAGTGATCAGGGTGATGACCAGCAGACCGACGAAGACCTTCGGGCTCATGGTTGCGCTCCTCCCGTCGCCGATCAGCCGGCCGCGGGCTGGGTGCGCCCGATCCGCAGGCGTCGGTAGATCCCGACCCCGAGCGCAATCAGGGCAATCAGCACTGGCACCGCCCAGATGTTGATGATCTTGACCCAGGTCGACAGGTGCTCGACGTTCTCGCGCAGCGACCGCTGCACGCCGCGCAGCTCCTGGCGCAACCCGACCATCTCGCCCCGGAAGTTCTCGACCTCCTGCTGCTGCGCCGCGGTCAGGATGACGCCGCTCTGCTGCTCCTCGTCCTGGAGCGAGCGGATCTTCTTCTGGGTCTCGTCGATCTTGGCCTGCAGCTCGTCCTCCTTGGCGCGGAACTTGTCCTCGGCGTCGCGCTCCATGGCGCGCACGACCTCGAACGGCCGATCGGTCAGGCCGCGCCCGCGCAGGCTGATCAGCCCCTGGGTCCCGGCCAGATTGTCGAGCGCGTTGACCGCGAAGTCGCCGTTGTTGGCGATCGGGACGTCGACGTCCTGACCGAGCAGGCTCTGGGACCGGACCCAGGTCGAAATCGGCCAGAAGGTCGGCATCCGCGACCAGGATCAGGTTGAGCGGCTGCTTGGCTTCCTTGATCTGGGGCGCATCGCTCTTGACGCCCTCGGGCGGACCATCGGGGAAGGCGGTCTTGACCGGGCCGGTGACCCGCGCGGCCAGCGTGAAGGGCGAGCCGGCAGCGACGAAATCGGCGATCAGCTTGGCCGGATCGGGCTCGGTCTTGATCTTGTCGACGTCGATCTCCTCCGCCAGCGGGCTCGAGACGACCAAGGGCTCGATGGTCGTGGTCGCGCCGTCGCGCTTCTCGATCGAGCCGACCGAGTTCAGATGCAGCCGCTTCAGCTGGCCGGTGACGACGTCGTTGGCGGCGAGCTGGTCCTGGCCGATCGCGAGCCAGGGCAGGTAGTCGACCACGATCTGGCGGCCGCGGAGCCGGGCCGTGACCCGCTGCGCGGTGACCCGGTCGCCGACCACCTTGGCGTCCGGGATCGCGACCCCCCAGGCGGCGAGCAGCGGCTCCATCGCCTTGACCGCATCGCCCTCGGCGTTCTGCATCGGGTTCATGCCGCCGCCGGCCGCCATCACCTCGGCGAGCGGGTCGATGAAGGCGAGCACCCGGCCGCCGCGCATCACGAACTGATCGATCGCGTAGAGCGTCGCCGGATCGACGTTGTGCGGCTGGGCGAGCATCAGCACCTGGACGTCGTCGTCGATCTTGCCCTGCTTGCCGCCGAGGAAGCGGACGTCGAAGACCTGGAACATCGCGTCCAGGACCTTCCACGGCGCGTACTGGTTGAACTGGCTGCCCATCAGCGGCAGGTCGCCGAGGACCGCGACCACCGGCTTCTTGGGATTGGCGAGGTCGGCGATCATCCGGGTCAGGTCGTATTCGAGGAAGTTGGCGCGCTCCGGCGCCAGATAGCGGATCGCCTGGGTGTCGTCGGTCGAGTTGCGCCCGGTCAGGCCGAAATAGGCGAGCGTGCCGTCGTCCTTGATCGGCAGGCCTTCGAGGCCCTCGGCGACCGCGAGGTCCTCCTCGGGCGAGAACGGCGCCGGGTCCAGGCGCTCGATCCGGAGCTTGCCGTGGGACAGCCGCCGATAGGTCGCGAGCAGCTCCTCGACCCGCTTGGCATGGCCGCTGAAGAAGGGCCCGAGCTCGTCGAGCTGCTTGGTGTAGTAGAGCCGGACATCGATCGGCTCGTCGATCGACGCCAGCACCTCCTTGGTTCCGGCCGACAAGGTGAACAGGTGATCCTGGGTCAGATCCAGCCGGGTCGAGGTCAGATAGACGCCGGCCAGAAGGTTGACCGCGAGGAACAGGACCACGGCCAGACCGATGCCGGCGAAGCCGAGCCGGCGGCGATCGATGCGTGGCGCTCGAGGGCGCGCTGCCGGCGCCACCGGGGCGTCACTTTTGGAACGCGACTTGGCCATGGCTCAGCTGCCCTTGTTGAGCTCGATCAGGGTGACGTTGATGAACAGCGCGACCACGATCAGCGAGCCGAACAGCACGAGGTCGCGCAGATCGATCACGCCCTGGGTGATGCCACTGAAGCTGGTCAACAGGCTCAGGCCGGCGATCGTCTGGACCAGGGCCTCGGGCGCCCAGGCGCGGAAGAACGCCTGGACCATCTCGAGCCCGCTCATCAGGAACAGAAAGCAGATCGCGGCCGCGAGCACGAAGGCGATCACCTGGTTCTTGCTCAGCGCCGAAACCGCCGCACTGATCGCGAGCAGGCTGCCGGCCATCAGCCAGCTGCCGATGTAGCCGGCGAGGATCACGCCGTTGTCCGGGTTGCCGAGATAGTTGACCGTGAGCCAGAGCGGGAAGGTCAGCACCAGTGCGATGCCGACGAACAGCCAGGCGGCCAGGAACTTGCCGAGCACCGCCTCGAGCGTGGTCACCGGCTGGGTCATCAGGAACTCGATCGTGCCGGTCTTGCGCTCCTCCGCCCACAGTCGCATGCCGACCGCCGGCACCAGGAACAGATAGAGCCAGGGGTGCCAGTTGAAGAACACCTGGAGGTCGGCCTGGCCGCGCTCGAGCCAGGCGCCGAGGTAGAAGGTCAACCCGCCGGCCAGCGCCAGGAAGATGATGATGAAGACATAGGCGAGCGGCGAGGCGAAATAGGCCACCAGCTCGCGCCGCCCGATGGTGAGGATCGCGTGCATCAGGGATCTCCTCCCGGCCTCGCCGCCGCCCTCAGGCCGCCTGGGTGAGCTGGCGGAACACCTCGTCCAGCCGGCCGCGCTCGACGTAGACCTCGTTCAGCGCCAGCCCCGCGCGCTCGACCGCCCGGCAGATCGGGTCGAGGATGTCGGCCGCGGCGCTCGGGAAGGCGAGCAGCTGGCCGACGCCGCCGCCGAGATCGCTCGCCTCGACCCGGATCACGCCCTCGACCCTGCCGACCACGCCGCTCGCGGGCTCGATCTGGCTCGCCGGCAGGCGGAGCGTGACCGCATGGTGATAGCTGGAGCGGGCCTCGAGCTCGGCGGGCTTGGCATCGGCCACGATCCGGCCCCTGGCGATCACGATCGCGCGGGTGCAGAGCGCGTCGACCTCTTCCAAGATATGGGTCGAGATGATGATCGCCTTGTCCTTGGCCATGTCGGCGAGCAGGGTGCGGACATGGTGCTTCTGGTTGGGGTCGAGGCCGTCGGTCGGCTCGTCCAGGATCAGGACCTCGGGGTCGTGGAGCAGGGCCACGGCCAGGCCGACCCGGCGCTTGAAACCCTTGGACAGCGTCTCGATCGGCTGTTCGAGCACCGCCTCGAGCTCGAGGCGCTCGATCACGGCGTCGACCCGCCGGCGGCGCTCGGCGGCCGGATAGCGGCGGAGCCTGGCGACGAAATCGAGCAGGCCCGGGGGCCGCATGTCGCCATAGGCGGGGGCACCCTCGGGCAGATAGCCGATCCGCCTTCGGACCTCGATCGGGTCTTCGGCGAGGTCGATGCCGCAGACCTCGACCCGGCCGGCATCGCGCGCCAGATAGCCGGTGATCATGCGCATCGTGGTCGACTTGCCGGCGCCGTTCGGCCCGAGAAACCCCAACACCTCGCCGCGCTCGACCGCGAAGCTGACGCCCTCGACCGCGACGATCGGGCCGAAATGCTTGGCCAGCCCCTCGATGGCCAACAGCCTGTCCATCGCCCGGTTCACTCCCTGTCCAGCCCACGCCTAAGGCTTCGCGACCGCGACCCGGCGCCTGCCGCTGTCGGAATGGCAAAGCCCGGCCAAGGATGCAACTGAACAATTCGTCATAATTCATCCGTTGCCTCGACGCGAGCGGCCTTTGCCCGGCAGTTCTACCGGAGCTATGCTGAGGTCAAATGGAGGATCGACCATGAGCACTGCCGACCCCAACCAGGTGATCCTGACCGGCGAGAACCCGTTCATTCGTCTCAGCGCCAAGGACGGCGATCCCAACACCACCGACGCCAGCTTCTGGCGGATCGTCTTCTGCCCGGCCGGGCCGGGGCACGTGCTCTACCTCAGGAGCGAACTGACCCACCACCGCTGGCGCATCTACGCCGACAACATCGCGATGGCACGCTGGCTGCAGACGACCGTCCAGGGCATGCTCAACCCCGAGACCGCGGACACCACGATCCCGGTCACCGAGGCCGAGTTCACCAGGGCGGGCGATGCGCGCGACTTCTGGACCGAGCGCCTGATCTCGCTCGACGAGGAGATTTCGCTCACCTGGTACCGGCTCGGCGAGCCGCTCCTGATCCACACCAGGCCCAACGAGATCCCGGACCGCCGCTACGGCGTCTGCACGATCCTGATTCCTGCACTGGCCGCGCGCCTGACCCACAACGGCGCCCAGGCCGCCGGCCAACCCTGGCCCCGCGAACGCGAAACCCGCCCCTTCAGCACCTGCGCGCTGGCCTTCTCCGAAAGCTGGACCGTGCAGCGCTAGGCTTTCGAAGGAGGTCGATGACCGTGGTATCCTAAAGACACGCGATCCTGCTCTCCACTGGTCTCAATAGGGTGCCTCTTGCCTTCGACCCACTCCTTCACGAATACAGAACGCGGCGACGAATCGCCATCGCTCCTTAGGACACTACCGGCAGCCGCCTGAGGTCGCCGACAATCAGTGAGGTGAGGTGCTGCAGTCGATTCTTGCCGATCAGCGACATGAGAAGAGGTAGGCACGGTTATCTGTCGACGGCGCGCAAGGACTTTGGTAGGGTGGGTCCATGACTTGGCGAATGTGACCTCCCATCGCGAATCATGTTTTCGACATCCTGGAATCGGCAGAAACTCTCGATTTTATCGTGTCGGCGCACGCAACGGCAGCCTCCAGCGCCTGAGCGCCTAATCATGCTGGGGCGATCGAGGCGAGTTAGATCTTGCTCTGACCACCTGGGTATTTTCATGCGTCTGAAGTTGCAAAATAACGAAAAGATTTCGTTCTCCTGGTCGGGGTATTTGGAGACCCGTTCGACCTGACGGTAAGGAGGGCTTGAAGTTCGGGGCCGGGGGCTTTAGCTCTGGGCGGAAGGCACCTGATCGGAACCGCGCGCGATGCCCGGACTCTATGACGACGAGACGGTCGACCTGCTGCAGGCGCTGGCCGCGAACCCGCTGCTGGAAGTGGTCGGCAACGAGCGGCCGGAGGCCGGCATCCGGTTCGAGCTCACCTCCGACTACCGGCCCTCGGGCGATCAGCCGCAGGCGATCGTCGAGCTGATCGAGGGCGTCGAGAGTGGCGCCAAGGATCAGGTGCTGCTCGGGGTCACCGGCTCCGGCAAGACCTTCACGATGGCCCATGTCATCGCAGCGGTCCAGAAGCCGACCCTGATTCTCGCGCCCAACAAGATCCTGGCGGCCCAGCTCTACGGTGAGATGAAGTCGTTTTTCCCACATAACGCCGTCGAGTATTTTGTTTCCTACTATGATTATTATCAGCCGGAAGCCTATGTGCCGCGCAGCGATACCTACATCGAAAAGACCTCGGCGATCAACGAGCAGATCGACCGGATGCGGCATTCGGCGACGCGGGCGCTGCTCGAGCGCGACGACGTGATCATCGTCGCCTCGGTCTCCTGCATCTACGGCATCGGCTCGCCCGAGGTCTATTCGCAGATGGTCCTCAACCTCAGAAAGGGCCAGCGGGTCGAGCGGGCGCGCCTGTTGCGGGCGCTGGTCGAGCTGCAGTACAAGAGGAACGACCTCGATTTTCATCGCGGGACTTTTCGGGCGCGCGGCGATTCGATCGAGATCTTTCCGGCCCATCTCGAGGACCGGGCCTGGCGGTTTTCCCTGTTCGGCGACGAGATCGAGAGCATCGTCGAGTTCGACCCGCTGACCGCCGAGCGCACCGACACGCTCGAGCGGGTCAAGCTCTATCCGAACAGCCACTACGTGACCCCCAAGCCGACGCTCGCCGAGGCGGCCGCGGCGATCAAGGTCGAGCTCAAGGAGCGGCTCGAGGAGTACCGCGCCAGGGGCCGGCTGCTCGAGGCCGAGCGGCTGGAGCAGCGCACGATCGCCGATCTCGAGATGATCGCTGCCACCGGCAGCTGCCCCGGGATCGAGAACTATTCCCGCTATCTGACCGGCAGGCGGCCGGGCGAGCCGCCGCCGACGCTGTTCGAGTACATCCCGGACGGGGCGCTGCTGATCGTCGACGAGAGCCACATCTCGGTGCCGCAGCTGGGGGGGATGTACCGGGGCGACTTCCAGCGCAAATCCACGCTCGCCGAGTTCGGCTTCCGCCTGCCCTCCTGCGTCGACAACCGGCCCTTGAAGTTCGAGGAGTGGGACCTGATGCGGCCGCAGACGGTGTTCGTCTCGGCGACGCCCGGGCCTTGGGAGATGCGCCAGACCGGCGGCGTGTTCACAGAGCAGGTGATCCGGCCGACCGGGCTGATCGATCCCGAATGCATCGTCCGCCCGGTCGAGAGCCAGGTCGACGACCTGATGGCCGAGTGCCGCCATGCCGCCGAGCGCGGCCTGCGGGTCCTGGTCACGACGCTGACCAAGCGCATGGCCGAGGACCTGACCGAATACCTGCACGAGAACGGCATTCGCGTCCGTTATCTCCATTCTGACATCGACACTCTGGAACGCATTGAAATCGTTCGAGACTTGCGGCTGGGCGTGTTCGACATCCTGGTCGGGATCAATCTGTTGCGAGAAGGCCTCGACATCCCGGAATGCGGCCTGGTCGCGATCCTCGATGCCGACAAGGAGGGCTATCTGCGCTCCCAGACCTCGCTGATCCAGACCATCGGGCGGGCGGCGCGCAACCTCGAGGGCCGCGTGATCCTCTACGCCGACCACATGACCGGCTCGCTCGCGACCGCGATCTCTGAGACCGAGCGCCGGCGGGCCAAGCAGCGGGCGTTCAACGAGGCCAACGGCATCACGCCGGAGAGCATCCGAAAACAGATCGGCGACATCATGAAGCACGTGGCCGAGCGCGACCACGTCACGATCGCGGTCGGCCCCGACGCGCCCACGGCGCTGACCGGCATGAGCCTCCAGAACTACATCGCCGAGCTCGAAACCCGGATGAAAGACGCCGCCGCCAACCTCGAGTTCGAGGAGGCCGCGCGCCTGCGCGACGAGATCCGCCGCCTCGAGGCCTCCGAGCTCGGGGTCCAGCTCAACCCGACCGCCCGCGGCCCGGCCCGCGGCGAATCTCAACGGGCTCGCGCCCACCGCATGGCCAAAGCCAAGCGCCAACGCTCCGCCAGTCGTCGTTGAGGATTGAGTCGTCAAGTTACTGGGAAGCAGGCATCAAACGGCGGTTGCCGTCCAATGTTCGCCTGCCTGGTTGCCCTGCCACGACTGATGGGACTCCGCCAACCAAGATCAGCTCCGCCAGGAATACATTGCAGTGGGGCATCAATCCGATTGGGCCTCGACCTCCAGCGACGCAAAGACAGCCGATGTTGCCGCTCTGTTCGCGTTAAATGCTACACTTCCGACGCATTTATGCGCCACTTATGCGTCACCACTGCGCCACTTATGCGCCACTCGATGCGCCGGGTCTCAAGGCGTTGATCCAGAATCAGCCTGTCGCATTTGCGCCATCACCTGAGAATCAATATCAGCTTTGGTTGATAGATGGCGGGTTCGGGGAGCACTATGACTACGCCCTGCCGACGGTCGAGGAGGTGCCCTGCGACCGCTGGCACGAGCACGATTCCGAGGAACTCGATGCGCTTCTATGCGCTGCGGCTCCACGAGGTCGGCAGCACCACGCCGAAGCAGATCCTCGCCGACGGCACCGACTGGCACTTCCTGAACGCGCTCGAGCGCGAACTGAAGGTGTGAGCCAATGCTGACGGTTGCCCTCCTGGCGCTCAGGGTATTGCCGAGCTGAGCCGGAACGCCGCTTTCCTTAAACGGCGGGCCATGGCATCATGCCGCCTCAGCATCGAATGTAGGTAGGGATGCGCGCTGCCGCGGTGCTGGCGCTACAGGCGTTTGCGGGACTGATCGATTTTGCCGCCGGCGCGGGCTTCAGAAAGAGGACGCTTTGATGCAGATCCGACAAAATCGCCGGCATTTCTTGGCCAGCCTGTCAGCGGCCGGCGCCGCAGGGGCGCTTGGCGCCCGGGGAGCGCTCGCCGACGACGGGCCGCCGGAGACGACCACGATCCGGCTGGCTTTCTACACCGCCATCTGCTTCGCCCCCTTGGACGTGACCGAAGAGTTCCTGAGAGCGGAAGGCTTCACCGATATCCAGTACGTGAGAGCGGCCGGAGGCTTCAGCGCACCGCAGATGATTGCCGGCGGCGAGGTCGACTTCGGCATCAGCTTCGCCGGTACGGTCGTCTATTACATCGATGCGGGCCTGCCGATCACCGCGCTCACGGGTTTGCATGTCGGCTGCTACGAGCTGTTTGCGCGCGAGCCGGTCCGCAGCATCAGCGACCTGAAGGGCCGACGCGTGGGCATTCAGACGCTGGCCTCGAGCGGGCACCTGTACGCCTCGATCATGGCCAAGCACGTCGGCCTCGACCCGAACGAGGACATCGAATGGGTCGTGCCGCCGTCCGGCAACGCCGTGGAGCTGTTCGCGGAAGGCAAGGTCGACGCTTTTCTGGGTTTCCCACCCGAGCCGCAAGAGCTGCGCGCCCGGGGCATCAACCGCGTGATCCTCAACACGACGACGGACCGGCCGTGGTCGCAATATTTCTGCTGCATGACCTACGGCAACCGGGCCTGGGTGCGCGATCATCCGGTGGCGACCAAGCGCTTTTTGCGCGCGCTCTTCAAGGCTGCCGATCTCTGCGGCGCCGAGCCCGAGACGGCCGCACGAGGCCTGGTCGATGGCGGATTCACCAAGCGCTACGATTTCGCGCTCCAGACGGTCCAGGACCTGAACTACGACCGCTGGCACGAATACAACTCGGAAGACTCGTTGCGCTTCTATGCGCTTCGGCTCCACGAGGTCGGCATGATCGGCTCGAACCCGAACCAGATCCTCGCCGAAGGCGCCGACTGGCGCTTCGTCAACCAGCTCAAGCGCGAGCTGAAGACGTAAGCATGCCGCCGGCGCGCTGGCCCCGAACCGATGAAGTGATAGTGAAGAGATTTTGATGCCGGTTCGACCGAACCGCCGCGATTTCCTGGCCGGGCTGTCGGCAGCCGGGGCCGCAGGGCTGCTGAGCCCCCTGAGCACCTCGCCGACGAGGGCCCGCCCGAGACGACCACTCTTCGGTTGCAGCGCGGCTTTACGATCTGCCTCGTGCCCGGGCAGATCGCCGAGGAGCTGCTGCACGCCGAAGGGTTCACCGACGTTCGCTACGTCGATGCCGAAACCGTGGCCCGCGGCGAGGCCGATTTCGCCTTCCAGACCGCGGCATGGGTCGTCTCTCATCTCGACGCGGGCGATCCGTTGACCGCGCTCGCTGGCGTGCACTCCGGATGCTTTCCGCCCGAGCCGCAGGCGTTGCGTGCCCGCAACATCGGCCACGTGATCCTCGACACCACCCTGGACCAGCCGTGGTCGCAGTATTTCTGTTGCATCGTGTTCGGCAACCGGGATTTCGTCCGCGCCCACCCCATTGCCACCAAACGCTATCTGCGGGCAGTCCTGAAGGCGGCCGACGTCTGCGCCACTGAACCGGGGCGCGCCGCGCAACGCCTGGTCGATGCCGGCTTTGCAGCGCGCTACGACTACGCCCTCCAGACGCTCAACGAGATCCCGTATGACCGCTGGCGCGAGTTCGACCCAGAGGATTCCTTGAGGTTCTATGCGTTGCGGCTGCATGAAGCCGCGATGATCCAGTCGAACCCAAACCAGATCCTCGCCGAGGGCACCGACTGGCGCTTCCTGAACGAGATCAAACGTGAGTTGAAGGGGTGAACCGTGGGGGTCGCGCTCGGGGCGTGCCGCAACTGAGGAGAGGAGCCTGCGATGCGTATCATTCAGAGCCGCCGCGGTTTCCTGGCCGCGCTGTCGGCGGTCGGTGCCCAGGCGTCCTAGGCACTCGAAGCGCACTCGCTGACGACGGGCCGCCGGAGGTCACGACGGTCCGCCTCAGCAAGATCCCCGGCATCTGCATCGCGCCGCAGTATGCGGTCGAAGATCTGCTGCGCGCCGAGGGCTTTACCGAGGTCAGCTACGTGACGACGGGGGCGGGCCGCCACTCCGAGCGGATGGCGCGCGGCGAACTGGATTTCAGCTTGAACTTCGCGGCCCCCCTGGTGCTCTCCATCGACGCCGGCGAGCCGGTCACGGTCCTGACCGGTGTCCACTCGGGCTGCTTCGAGCTGTTCGCCAACGAGCCCATAAAAAGCGTCCTGGACCTCAAGGGTAAGAGTGTGGGCGTGCAGGGGCTCGGGTCGATCCCCTACGTCTTCCTGGCGGTCATGGCGACCCACGTCGGGCTCGATCCCGTCAACGACGTCAATTGGGTGAGCAGTCCGTCGGTCAAGCCAAAGGAGCTGTTCGCCGCCGGCCAGATCGACGCATTCCTGGGCTTCCCCCCCGAGCCCCAGGAGCTGCGTGCCCGCAAGATGGGCCACGTGATCCTCAACAGCGCGGTCGATCGCCCCTGGTCGCAGTACTTCTGCTGTCTGCTGTCGGCTCACCGCGACTTTGTGCAGCAGCATCCGGTCGCGACCAAACGCGTGACGCGCGCGATCCTCAAAGCCACCGACCTCTGCGTCAGCGAGCCGGAGCGCGTTGCTCGCATGCTGGTCGATGGCGGGTTCACGGCGCGCTACGACTACGCGCTCCAGGCGCTGACCGAGGTCCCCTACGACCGCTGGCGGGAATTCGACCCCGAGGATTCTTTGCGGTTCTACGCGTTGCGGCTGCATGAAGCCGGCATGATCCGCTCGAGCCCCAACCAGATTCTGGCGGAAGGCACCGACTGGCGCTTCCTGAACGAGCTCAAAAGGGAGTTGAAGGCGTGAGTAAGAAGGGGGCGGCTGCGCTGCTCTGGAACTAACAGAGGAGGCATCGATGCCAATCAGACAGAATCGCCGCGATTTCTTGGCGAGCGCATCCTTGGCCGCGGCCGCTGGCGTCCTTGGCCCCCCAGGGGTGCTTGCCGCCGAGGCGCCGCCTGAGACGACCAGGCTCCGATTGGTGAAGATACCGAGCATATGCCAGGCACCGCAATATATGGCGGAGGCGCTCCTAAGGGCCGAAGGGTTCACCGATCTGCAATACATCGAGAAGCCGGGCGCCCTGGGTATCCAAGAGATGCTGGCGGCCGGCGAGGCCGACATCAACGGCCACTTCGCCGGACCTCTCATCACCCGGATCGATGCCGGTGATCCGATCGTTGTGCTCGCGGGCCTCCACATCGGCTGTTTCGAGCTCTTCGGAACCGAGCGCATCCATTCCATCCGCGACTTGAAGGGAAAGTCAGTCGCGGTATGGGAGCTCGGTTCTTCGCAGCACGTCTTCCTCGCCAGCATGCTGGCGTATGTCGGAGTGGACCCCGGCGAGGACATCGACTGGGTGACGCGTCCGCCGGTGGAGGCGAAGCAGCTGCTCGCGGCCGGAGAGGTGGACGCCTACCTCGGCTTCCCGCCCGACCCCCAGGAGCTGCGGGCGAAACAGATCGGGCATGTGGTCGTCAATAGCGTCTTCGACCGGCCCTGGTCGCAGTATTTTTGCTGCATGCTGGCGGGCAATCGCGCGTTCGTCCAGAGCCACCCGAACGCCACCAAGCGGGCCATACGTGCTATTCTGAAAGCGAACACGATATGCACCCTCGAGCCCGAGAGAACGGCACGTTATCTCGTAGATGGAGGCTTTACTGCCTCCTATGACTATGCCCTCCGGTCGTTGAAGGACATTCCCTACCTACAGTGGCGCGAGTACAGCGCCGAAGATACGCTGCGCTTTTATGCGTTGCGGCTCCACGAGGCCGGGCTGATAACGTCCACTCCGAACGAAGTTATCGCTGCCGGCACCGACTGGCGCTTCGTCAACGAGCTCAAGCGCGAGCTGAAGGGGTGAGCCATGCGTGCGGTGTTGGTCTTGATATCCGCGCTCCTGGCCAGCCCGGCGCTGGTTCAGGCGCATGACGCCGCCCATCAGGAGGAGGAGCGGCTGCCGACGATCGGTGCGGCGCCCGACTTCGCTCTGACCTCGCAGGATGGCGCCGAGGTGACCCTCGGGTCGCTGCGCGGCAAGGTGGTCGCGGTGACCTTCATCTACACTTGGTGCCCCGACGTCTGCCCGATGCTGACCGACAAGTTGGCGCGGGTGCAGGACGCGCTTGGGCCGGATTTCGGTACCAAGGTCGCCTTCGTCTCGATCACGATCGATCCAGAGCGGGACACGCCCGGGGTGTTGAAGGAGTACGCCGAGGCGTTCAAAGCCGATTTCGCCGGCTGGAGCTTCCTCACGGGCGAGCCGGCGGCAGTGCTCGAGGTGGCGCACCGCTACGGCGTGGCGGTCGCCAAGACGGCCGACGGCGGGGTCGACCACACGCTGCTGACCACGCTGATCGACCGGCAAGGCACCATGCGCGTGCAGTATCTCGGCTATCGGTTCGACGAGGAGGAGTTCCGTCACGACCTCCAGGGCCTCGTGAACGAGCCGTGACGCGCCTGCGCAACTTCGCCGTCGGTCTGGTCGCGCACATCCCGGCGCGGGTCCAGACCAAGCTTTTGGCCGCCTTTCTCGCAATGGTGGCGCTGCTGATCCTGCTGGGGGCGGTCGGCCTGCGCGTACTCAGCGGCATGAACGACCGCACCGAGGAGCTGATCGAGCTGCAGCGCAAGATCGCGGCCTATCGGCAGGTCCAGCACGACACCACGCGCCAGCTTTATGGCGTCTCCTCGGCGCTCCTGGCAGAGGACGAGCGGTCTCTCGACAGCGCTCTGCGCCAGCTCAGCCAGTTCGGCTACGATCTGGACCGGCTGCAGTACGTGGCGCAGGGCGAGGTGGATCTCCTGGCGAGTGTCAGGCAGGACTACAACCGTTTCATCGAGATCGTGACCCAGGCGGTCGAACGCGCCCGCGCCGGCCGGATCGCCGAGGCGCGCGAGCTGCAGCTGACCCAGGCGCGGCCGCTCGCCGACCGGCTCGAGCGGCTCACGAACCAGCTGGTCAACGTCGCCGAGGCCGACATGCTGGAGCGGATCGAGGCGAGCCAGCAGGCCTACGACACCTCGCGCACGGTGGTCGTAGGCTTGGCGCTCGGCAGCATCGTCTTGGCGCTGGCGCTCGGCTACGTCTTCTCGTGGTCGATCGTCGGGCCGCTGACCCAGATCGAGACCGGGCTCCGCCGGGTCGCCGCCGGCGACTTCGCCCAGCGGGTGGCGGTCGTCAACCGCGACGAGCTGGGCGCGCTCGCGGCCAACCTGAACCGGACCTGCGACGAGCTCGCCCGGCTGTACGGGCGGCTGCAGCGCTCGGTGACCGAGTTGGAGACGCTCGGCGAGGTCAGCCGCGAGATCAGCTCGACGCTGGAGCTGCAGGCGGTGCTGCGCGCGATCGCCGCCCATGCCGTGGCGCTCGCCGAGGCCGATGCCGGCGTCTTTTGCGCCTACGACCGGGGCGCCGAGATCTTTCGCCTGCAGGCGACCCACGAGCTCGACCCGGACGTGGTCGAGGCGCTGACGCGCCGGCCGATCCACCTCGGTGAGGGCGCCGCCGGCCTCGCTGGCCTCCGGCGCGCCGCCGTCCAGATCCCGGACATCGATCGGGAGGCCGGCTACGCTCTCCATGACATGATCCGTAAGCCCGGGTATCGGGCCCTGCTCGCGGTGCCGCTCTTGCGCGAGGACAGCCTGGTCGGCGCGCTGGTGATCTGCCGCAAACAGCCCGGCGCCTTCGCGTCCGAGACCGTCGATCTGATCCAGACCCTTGCCAATCAGTCGGTGCTCGCGATCGAGAACGCCGAGCTGTTCGAGGAGATCGAGCGCAAGGGTCAGGAGCTGGCGGCCGCCAGCCGGCACAAGTCCGAGTTCCTCGCCAACATGAGCCACGAGCTCCGCACCCCGTTGAACGCCATCATCGGCATCGCCGAGATGTTGCGCGAGGACGCCGAGGACGAGGGTCAGGACGCTCTGGTCGAGCCCCTTCAGCGCATCCACCGCGCGGGCGACCATCTGTTGCACCTGATTAATGAGATCCTCGATCTCTCCAAGATCGAGGCGGGCAAGCTCGAGCTGCACCTCGAGGACGTGGGCCTCGCCGCCTCGATCCAGGACGTCGCCGCGACCGCAGAGCCGCTGGCGGCCAGGAACGGCAACCGGTTGCTGGTCGACTGCCCCGAGGCGATCGGCAGCATCCGGTCGGATGCGATGCGGCTGCGCCAGATCGTCCTCAATCTGCTGAGCAACGCCTGCAAGTTCACCGAGCATGGCGAGGTCCGGCTCGAGGTTCGCCGCGACCCGGCCTCGGTCACGATCAGCATCGCGGACACCGGCATCGGCATGACCGCCGAGCAGGTCGGCCGGCTGTTCCAGGAGTTCAGCCAGGCCGACAGCTCGACCACGCGCCGCTACGGCGGCACCGGGCTCGGCCTTGCGATCAGCCGCAAGCTCGCCCGCCTGATGGGCGGCGAGATCGCGGTCGAGAGCACAGCCGGCATTGGCACGACCTTCAGCGTCCGGCTGCCGGTCGAGCCGTCCGGGCAGGATGCAGCCGGTCCGCAAGAGATCACGGCGCCGGCGATCGACGCGGCAGCAGCGGAGCCCGCGACCGGCGTGGCCGCGACGGTGCTGGTCGTCGACGACGAGGAGACCGTGCGCGATCTGATGCGCCGCTTTCTCGCGCGGGAAGGTTTTGATGTCGTCACCGCCAAGGGCGGCCAGGAGGGCATCGAGCTCGCGCGCCAGCTGCACCCGGCCATGATCACGCTCGATGTGCTGATGCCGGGTATGGACGGCTGGAGCGTGCTGCAGGCGCTCAAGGCCGACCCTGCGCTCGCCCCGATCCCGGTCGTGATGCTGTCCATCCTGGATGAGCAGAACCGGGGCTACGCGCTCGGCGCCGCCGACTATCTGACCAAGCCGATCCAGCGCGACCGGCTGCGCGCGCTGCTCGCCCGGCACTGCGGCCGTGCCGCCGGCAAGCACGTGCTGATCGTCGACGACGATCCGGAAGCGCGGCGCTGGCTGGCGCGCGCGCTGACCGCCGAAGGCTGGCAGACGAGCGAGGCCGGGCACGGGCGGGCGGCGCTCGCGCGCCTGCGGGAGCATCGGCCGGATCTGATCCTGCTCGATCTGCTGATGCCGGAGATGGACGGCTTCGAGTTCCTCGCCCGTCTGGAGGCGGAGCCCCCCAACCCCCCTGTGCCGGTGATCGTCGTGACCGCGGCCGACCTGTCCGAGGACGACCACCGTCGCCTGAACGGCGCGGTCGAGAAGGTGCTCTTGAAACAGGCGTGCAGCCGGGACGAGCTGCTGCGCACGCTGCGCGATCTGGTCGCGCAGGTGGTGCCGAGCCGGCTGGCCCTGTCCGAGGGGATCGGGTGATGACCAGGATCCTCTACGTCGAGGACAACGAGGACAACGTCTACATGCTGCGCCACCGCCTCGAGCGGAAGGGGATCGAGGTGATCGTCGCCGGCGATGGCGCCGAGGGCATCGCGGCCGCCCAGCGCGAGCGTCCGGATCTGATCCTGATGGACCTCAGCCTGCCGGTGGTCGATGGCTGGGAGGCGGCGCGCCGTCTGAAGAGCTCGCCCGAGACCCGGGCGATCCCGATCATCGCGCTCTCGGCGCACGCGATGACCGGCGACCGTGAGAAGGCGCTCGCCGCCGGCTGCGACGACTACGATACCAAGCCGGTCGACCTCAAGGGCCTGATGGTCAAGATCGAGACGCTGCTGCCCGATGGAGGCGGTCCGTGAGTGAGCCGGCCCGGATCCTGGTGGTCGACGACAACGAGGACAACCGCTACACGCTGACCCGCCGGCTCAGGCGCGAGGGCTACCAGGACGTCGCGGTCGCGACCAACGGCCGCGAGGCCCTGGACCTGATCGCGCGCCAGCCGTTCGATCTGGTCCTGCTCGACATCATGATGCCGGAGTTGAACGGCTACGAGGTGCTCGAGCGCCTGAAGGCCGACGACGGGCTGCGGCACGTGCCGGTGATCATGATCTCGGCGGTCTCGGAGCTCGACAGCGTGGTCCGCTGCATCGAGCTCGGCGCCGAGGACTATCTGCCCAAGCCCTTCAACTCGGTGCTGCTGCGGGCGCGGATCGGCGCCGCGCTCGAGCGCAAGCGGCTGCACGATCAGGAAGCGCAGCATCTGGCCGAGATCGACCGGGAGCGGCGGCGCGCGGACGAGCTGTTGCACGCGATCCTGCCGGCGCTCGCGGTGCGGGAGCTCCAGACCAGCGATCGCATCGCGCCCCGGCGCTTCGAGGACGTGGCCGTCGTGTTCGGCGACCTGGTCGGGTTCACCAGCTACTGCGAGCGCCATCCGGTCGAGGAGGTGCTGGCCAACCTCGACCATCTGGCCTTCGATCTCGAGCAGGTCGCCGCGCGGCACACGCTGGAGAAGATCAAGACGATCGGCGATGCCTTCATGGCGACTGCCAATCTGCTCGAGCCGCACGATGACCCGGTGATGGCGAGCGTCCGCTTCGCCTTCGAGATGGTCGAGGCCGCGCGCCGCAATCCGGCCTGCTGGCAACTCCGCGTCGGCATCCATGTGGGTCCGGTCGTCGCCGGCGTGATCGGGCGGAGCAAGTTCAGCTTCGACCTCTGGGGCGATACCGTGAACACCGCGGCCCGCCTGGCGGCGCTCGACGGCGAGGGCGCGGTTTATCTGAGCGGCGCCGCCTGGCACCGGCTCGAGGGTCGCTGGCCGGGCGATTGCCTCGGTTGCGTGCACCTGAAGGGCAAGGGCGAGGTCGAGGTCTATCGCGGTGCGCCGCCGGAAGACAAGCCTGCGCGGCCCCTGACCGCGAGCACGCCTTGATCAGCTCTCGGGAGCATGAAGCCCGGGGCGTGGTTCTCGCCTGCCAGGGCCAGCTCCGGCTGGCGCCGGGCGGGCACGTGCTCGGCATCGACATGGATGCGGCACTCGCCTCGCGAAGGCTCGGGGACCTCGGTATGCTCTCGGAGCTGCTGCCGGCGGCCGAGGCTACTCGCCGGGGGTGGGGTCGGGTTTGGCGGCGGTCTGGCGCAGCGCTTCGAGAAAACGGGCGCGGCGGCGGGCCTCGAAGGGTGAGGGGATCTCGCGTCCGCCCATGATCCCGGACGGGCGGAAGATCAGGATCAGCAGCATCAGCACGGCGACGCCGAGCTCCTCGGCGCCGAGCGGCACCGAGAGGGTGAGCGCGCCGAGCTGGATGCCGTTCTCGAACTGGCGCAGCACCTCCACGATCGCCGAGATCGTGACCGCGCCGACCACCGCCCCGGTCAGGCTCTGCTGGCCGCCCACGATCAGCATCGCGAGCGACAGGAAGGTCAGCTCCAGCCAGAAGCTCTTGACCGCGATCGAGCCGATGAAATGGGCCTGCAACACCCCGCCGATGCCCATGAAGAAGGCGCTGATCACGAAGGCGATCAGGCGCTGCCAGGCGATGTCGATGCCGGCCGCGCGCGCCGCGATCTCGTCCTCGCGCGCCGCCCTGAGCGCCAGGCCAAAGCGCGAGCGCTGATAGACGAAGGCGACGATCAGCGCCGCCACCAGCCAGCCGAGCGCCACCCACATGTTGACGTAGAGCGGCACGCCCGGGAGCGTCGCCGCACCCATCGTCCAGGGCGACCAGTTGGTGTAGAAGGTGTGGAACATGCCGAGCACGGCCAGCGAGGCGATGCTGGCGGCGAGGCCCGAAAGGCGCATGATCGGGAAGCCCACGATCAGCGCGACCAGGGCTGCCAGTGTCGCGGACGCGATCGCGGACGGGAAAACCGGGTACTGGTAGGCTCGCGAGGATCGCCGGCAGCTTCAGCGCGAAGCTCTTCTTGAAGACGCTGAGCGTCAGCCAGGCGGTCGCATAGGCGCCGATCAGCGTGAAGGCGATGTGGCCGAACACCAGCACGCCGGCGTTGCCGATGAAGATGTAGAGGCCGACCACCAGGACCGCGCGGATCCAGGCGTCGGTCAGCGTGCGCGCGAGCACGCCGTCGCCGGACAGCCAGACCAGCACCGTGATCGCGAGCAGGATCAGCGCCAGCGCCAGCGGCGTCCAGTAGATGCGGACCAGGGCGAGGACCGGGTTCTCGCGCGCCACCTAGACGCGCTCCTCGACCGCCCTGACCTTGACCAGGCCCGACGGCCGCAGGAGCAGGATCAGAAGGATCATGCCGTAGACCCAGACGTCGCGATTGGGCCGCCAGTCGATCGGCAGCACGACCTGGAAGAAGACGCTGGCCATGCCGACGATGAAGCCCCCGAGCACGGCACCCGACGAGGCTGCCCATGCCGCCGACCACGGTCGCGACGAAGGCGAACAGCACCAGCGGCACCCCCATGTGGTAGGCGAGCACGCCGGTCTGGGCGACGAACAGCAGCGAGACCACGGCGGCGAGGAAGCCGCTGATCGCGAACGCCGCGGCGATCACCCGGTTCGCCCGGACGCCGAGCAGGCGCGCCATGCGCGAAGTCCTCGGACGCGGCGCGCATCGCGACGCCGATCGGCGTGCGCTTGAGGAACAGCACCAGCAGCAGGAGCAGCAGCATGGTGACCGCGATCGTGATCAGCTGCAGCATCGGGATCCGGATGCCGGCGACGATGATCGGCTCGGCGAGCCCGGCCCAGATGTTCACGGCCTTGGGCCGGCCGCCGTAGACCATGATCACCAGGTTCTCGAAGAAGAAGCTGAGCGCGAAGGAGGTGATCAGCAGGACCGAGGGCGCCGCCATGCGCACCGGGCGGAAGGCGAGCCGCTCCGAGGCGAGCGCCACCAGGATCACGAGCAGGCAGATCGCGCCGATCAGCAAGGGCGTCGGCCAGGCACCGATCCAGACCGTCGCGGTGACCGCGCTCGAGGGCACGATCAGGGCGTAGGCGCCGAGCATGATGAAGTCGCCATGGGCGAAGTTGATCAGGCGCATGATCCCGAAGATCAGGCCGATGCCGAGCGCCACCAGCGCGTACAGGCTGCCGAGCGCCAGCGCGTCGATCGTGTTCTGAACGAAGCCGGTCACCGGTCGCTACCCCGATCCGGTGGGCGCGGCGTCAGCCGAAGGGCGCCGCGCCCGGACGGATTACTTGTAGAGATCGGCTTTGAACTCCGGGAAGATCAGCTTGAGCTCCGGCGGGTCCTCGACCGTGATCAGATCGGCGAAGCTGCCCTTGCCGTTTTGGATCTGGATGATCGCCATCGGATGCACGAGGTCGATGTGCATCTCGTCGGTGAAGGTGGTGTTGCCCCAGAGCAGGGGCTGCTTGTCGAACTTGTTGAGCTCGGCCAGGACCGCGTCGCTGTCCAGGCTGCCGGCGCGCTCGGCCGCGATCTTGATCGCCTCGACCACGCTGTAGCCGTTGAGCGGGAACGAGCTCTCGGGGGTGCCGTACTTCGCCTTGTAGCGCTCGAAGAAGTCGTTGACCGCGGGGCGCGGGTCGTCGCCGTACGCCGAGCCGAAGGTGACCGCGTAGTGGTCGTTGAGCCCGGGCACCCCTTCGACCCAGTAGTCGCCGTCCATCGAATCGCCGCCGATGATCGGCACGTCGATGCCGGCTGCGCGGATCTGGCGGATCGCGCTCACCGCGCCCGGGACGACCGAGCACAGCATCATCACGTCGGGCTCGCCGTTCTCGGCGGCGGCCTGCTTGTAGCGGGTGATCTGCGACGCGATCGAGGCGTCCTCCTGCATGAAGGTGTCGACGCCGACCACCTCGCCGCCCAGCTTCTGCCAGTATTCGAGAAAGCCGTCACAGATGCTCTTGTCGTACTCGAGCGAGGCGTCGAGCAGGCCGTAGGCCTTGCGCCAGCCGCGCTTCCAGGCGAAGGCGGCGCCGTCCGCGCCCTCGCCCTGGCCGTAGATCTCCATGGTGAAGGCGTAGGGGCCGATGCCCTGGACGCCCATCTTGGCGTCCGAGGCGCAGAACGCGATCGCGATGATCTTGTTGTCGTTGGCGACCGTGGCCGCCGGCGCGCCCATGTCGTAGTCGCAGGAGACCGCCATGAACTGGGCGCCCTTGGCGATCACCTCGGCCGCGGCCTTGGCGCCCTGGACGGTGTCGGTCTTGGT
Source organism: uncultured Alphaproteobacteria bacterium (assembly GCA_963757395.1). GTDB lineage: Bacteria > Pseudomonadota > Alphaproteobacteria > Geminicoccales > Geminicoccaceae > DATAOG01. The sequence continues at coordinate 82,257 of CAVWRK010000003.1, read as the reverse complement.
GTCCGAGACCACCGCCCGGATCTGCTTGCCGAGGATGCCGCCCTTGGCGTTGAAGTCGTCGATCGCCATCATGGCGCCCTTGAGCGGCGGGCCGTCGTAGGCGTTCATCCAGCCGCTCTCGGCGACCGCAAAGCCGATCACGACCTCGTCGTCCGCGGCCTGGGCGGGCATGGCCATGGCCAGGACGGCGGCCGGCACCGCCGCCAGGACATGGGCTGCAAGTCTGGTCTTCATCGTCGGTTCCTCCCGGTTTCGTGTTGTGCGGTCGCCGTAAGCCACGCTGGCCGACCGGGCGATCTTGCCGCCTGGTCAGGCAACCGCTCTGACGCCCGCCTGGCCTGCGAGCTCTTCGACCACCTGGGCGGTCGTGCGGACCCGGCAGTAGCCCTTGAAGCCGATCAGCGATTCCTTCTGGCGCTGGTCGGAGAAGGTGGCGCAGGCGTCGTCGACCAGCGTCATCAGGAAGCCGCGATCGCAGCCGTCGCGGATCGCGGTCTCGACGCACTGGTCGGTGACGATGCCCATGACCATGACGTACTCGACGCCGAGATTGCGCAGCACGTATTCGAAGTTGGTCGAGTTGAACAGGCTCGACGAGGTCTTGGGGATGACGATCTCGTTGGGCAGCGGCTCGAGCTCGTCCAGCACCTCGGCATCCGAGGAGCCTTTCGGGAAAAAAATGCCGGAGATCTTGTAGTCGAGGCTGCGGTCGCGGCCGTCGAGGGTCAGGGATTCGACCACGGTGTAGATGACCTCGACGCCGGCCGCGCGACAGGCGGCGAGCAGCTTCTGGCCGTTCGGGATCACGACGTCGCGGATGCGCTCGAGCAGGTAGCGGTGGTCGGGATCGACCGCCGCCAGCTTCTCGGCGCTGTACTCGCCCTTCTGCAGATCGATCACCAGCAGCGCCGTCTTGTCCGGCTCGACCGCGCGCTGGCGGAAGCTCACGTCACCTTTGAGCGGGATGGCGTCGATCTCACTGCGCTGCATGGTCATCCTCCCTTGTGATAGCGGGGCGCCGCGAGGTCGGTGGCGGGCGCCGCGAGATGGTCGAGGCTGGGGTCGGCGAGCGCCGTCGCCAGCAGCCCGCCGAGGCGTGAAGCCCAGGCCTCGGCGCCGGGCTGGTCGCCGATCAGGTCCTGGCGGATCTCGAACAGGACGTAGGGCAGGCCGCGCAGCTCGGCGTGGACCGGGACCGTGTAGTCCTCGTCGAGCGCGACCGGATAGGGCTCGTTCTCGCCGACGCAGAGCGACCCGTCGGCGCGCAAAGCCTCGAGCATCAGCGCGGCCAGGCGGCGATCGAGCCGGTAGTGGACGCCGATCTGCCAGGGCCGGGCGCGGCCGTGATAGGTGGGCGTGAAGGAGTGGACCGAGACCATGACCGGCGGCCGCTCGCCGCCCATGCGGGATGCCACGAGCGCATGCACGGCGTCCTGGTAGGGCCAGTAGAAGGCTTCCGCACGCGCGGCTTTCTCGGCGTCGGAGAGGGCGAGGTTGCCGGGCACGTCGACGTCCTCGCTGCGGATCGGGAACGCCGAGGCCACCTCGAGCGGCCGGTTGCAGTCGATCACCAGGCGCGAGTAGCCGGACAGCAGCAATGGCGCGTCGAGGAGCTCGGACAGACGCCTCGCGACCGCCGCGGCGCCGATGTCCCAGGCGACGTGGCGGAGCCGGTCGGCACCGCGCACCCCGAGGCTGCCGAGTCGGCGCGGCATGCGCGCGCTCGCGTGATCGCAGACCAGGATCGCGCGCCCGCGGCCCTCCGGGTTGACCACTTCGAACGCCGGTGGCTCGTCGGCTGCGATCCAGCTCAGTCTCTCTCGGACGTCCAACGCTTCCCCGCCTGCTTCCGGGCGCTCGTGGCTTGGCTAACCTGCGAGTTTCATGCCATCCTAGGCGAAAGCGTCGGTCGACAAAAGAACGACAATCCGCCGGAAGGAGGAAGCATGCCGGCAACCCTCGAGGAACGCGAGCGCAGGGTCATCGCGGAGATCCAGAAGATCCGTTTTTTCCCACTTTCCGTGGTCGGGGGCGAGGGCTGCCATCTGATCGACGAGCGCGGCCAGCGGATCCTGGATCTCTCGGGCACCTGGGGGGCGGCGACGCTCGGCTACAATCATCCGGCGGTTCGAGAAGCAGTTGCCCAATCCCTGAGCAGCCTCGCGTCGGCGAGCAACGTCAGCTCGACCAACGAGCAGGCGGTGGCGCTCGCCGAGGAGCTGCTGGCGCTGGTCCCGGGGGCTTCGGATCGGCGGGTCTGGCTCGGTCATTGTGGCTCGGACGCCAATGAGGCGATCGTGCGCGCGATCACCGCCGCGACCGGACGGCGGCGTTTCGTCTCGTTCATCGGCGGGACCCACGGCGGCCTGAGCTCGAGCCTTGCGGTCTCGGGCTACAACGCGCTCCAGCTCAACACCGTCTCGAGCGCCCACCCGGGCCAGATCTATCTCCCCTATCCCGACCCCTACCGGCCGCCCTTCCCGGGCGACGTCGGCCAGGCCGTACTCGACTATTTCGAGTATCTGCTGGCGACCATCGCGCCACCTTCGCAGGTCGCGGGCGTGTTCCTCGAGGCGCTGATGTGCGATGGCGGCGACGTCGTGCCGCCCGACGGCTTCCTCAAGGGGCTGGCCGGGATCTGCAAGCGCCACGGCATCCTCCTGATCTGCGACGAGGTCAAGGTCGGCACCGGCCGGACCGGCCAGTTCCATGCCTTCGAGGTCGAGGGCGTGGTCCCCGACGTCATCTCGTACGGGAAAGCGCTGGGCGGCGGCCTGCCGCTGTCGGCCGCGGTCGGCCCGGCCGGGATCATGAACGACCCGCGCGGGCTCACCATCACCACGACCGCCGGCAATCCGGTCTCGGCGGCGGCCGGGCGCGCCGTGCTGCGCACCATCCGGGCCGAGAACCTGATGGCCAATGCCGCCGTCCGCGGCGCCGAGCTGCTCGAGGGCCTGCGCCAGCTCGCCAACAAGCATCCCCTGATCGGGGACGTGCGCGGCCGCGGCCTGGTGATCGGGGTCGAGCTGGTCGAGGACCGGCAGAGCAAGCAGCCGGCGGGCCGGGCCTGCGCCAAGGTCGCCTACCGGGCGCGCGAGCTCGGCGCCGCGGTGTTCTATGTCGGCCAGCACTCCAACGTGCTCGAGCTGACGCCGCCGATCACGCTCAGCGCCGCCGAGGCCCAGGAGGGCCTGCAGATCCTCGACCGGGCGCTCGAGGACGTCGCGGCCGGACGGGTCGATGACGCGGCGCTCAGCGGCTACGCCGGCTGGTAAGCCGCTCGACCGCCTCGCTGTTGGCGCGCATGCGCGCCAGCGCGCCGCGGATCCGGGCTTCGGCCAAGCGCTCGGTGCTCACGGACTGGCTCTCCGGCGGGTCGGCCGCGACCATCGGAACCAGCGACGGGCGGATCAAAAGAACGCTGAGATAAGCGTACAATGGCAGCGCGGTCGTGTAGAAGGAAAGGTTGTCGGTGAAGATATAGACCGCCACTGCCGGGATCAGGGCCAGAAGACACGGCCGGTCGTCGGGCGAAGCGATCTGCAACAGGTGACGGTACCACAGACCGATGCCGCCGACGATCAGGACGAAACCGACCACGCCGCCGATCACCAGGAAATGCAGATACTCGTTATGCGGCGCCGTCAGGCCCGGGAGCCAGTCGCGAGACGCGACGAAGCCGGCGCCGATGCCGCGCCCGACGATCGGGCTGAGCGTGAACTCGCGATAGTAGAACGGCCAGAGCTCGTCGCGCTCGGACATCGCGACCGTGCCAGTCTCGCCCTTGAACATGCGCGCTTCGAGTTGCGGCCAGCACAGGATCAGGGCGCCCGCCGCGACCGCGAGGATCAGGAGCGACCTCGTGCGGTGGCTGCGCCATTGGGCGCGCAGGTCCGGCGACAGCAGGGCGTAGGCGAGCGCGAAGACCAGGCTCGCGAACACCGCCATGCGGGTCAGGGTGACCGCCACCAGGGCGAAGTTGAGGGCGACCAGCGGCCCGGCGTACCAGCGGCCGGGCCGGGTCGATTCGTGCAGGGCGACCACCAGGCCCGAAAAGCCGAGGGTCGCGAACACCGCGGCGTTGCCGGCCGCACCCTCGAACCGGTGGGCGTTGCCCCAGTCCGGCAGCGACAAGAGCCGGATGCCGACGGCGTCCAGCAGTAAGGCCAACACCACGCTCAGCAACGGCGTCAGCATGATCACGGTGGCATAGGCGCGGCGCGAGCCGGGCGCCAGCACCACCTGGGTGAACGCGAACGGCAGCGCCAGGACCGCCAGGCTCGCGAGCATGAAGGGAAGTGTCAGCTTCGGATGCAGCCGGCCCAACGCCAGATTGAGACCGAATACCAGGACCAGCGCCAGGATCGGCCAGTTGATGCTCGGGCGCACGCCATAGCGGAGCGCGTTGAGCACCAGGCCGAACACGATCAGGCTCTGGCTCAGGCCCCAGGCGGAGCCGACCTCCGGCCCGCCCCAGAGCAGCTGCGGCCGGAGCGCCAGCGCCGCGAGCGCGATCAGCAGTGCCAGCGTCGGCTTGCGCCAGCCGAGCCAGACGACGAGGCCAAGGAGCGCGGCGCCGACAGCCAGCACGAGCGCGGGCTCGGACATGCCGAGCTTCGATAGAGCATTCACGCTGCCTGGTTCCGGGTTTCGCCCAAGCCTGGGGAGCGGCGAACCGCGAGTTGGCCCACGGCTTCAGACCCGGGTCTGCTTAGGTGAACGCGCGCCGCTTGTCGAGCCTGGCGCCCGGCGCCGAGCTCACTTCGGCTTGAGGTCCATGCCGACTTTCTGGTTCACGAACTGGAGCGTGTAGGCCTTGGCGAGATCGAGGTCCTTCGGATAGAGGCCGGCATCGGCCGCGAACATGAAGAAGTCGTGCCAGCGCTGGTCGGTCATCGCGCCGATCCCGAGCTCGAGCGCCTCCCGCGAATCGGCGATCCCGTACTCTTTGAGCTTGGCGATCGAATAGGCGATCTGGTCGTCGGTCATGTCGGGATTGTCGGCCTTGATCCGGGCGTTGGCCGGCGCCGGATCGCCGTAGAGGTAGCTGTACCAGCCCTCGATCGAGGCGCTGACGAAGCGCTGCACCAGATCCGGGTTGTCGTGCACCAGTTTCCAGGAGGTCTCGATCGTGGTCGAGTAGGTATCGTAGCCGGCATCGGCGAGCAGGAAGACCTTGGGCGTGAAGCCGCCCTCGCGCTCGACCGCGAACGGCTCGGAGGTGAGATAGCCCTGCTGAATCGCCGCGGGGTCGGCGAGGAACGGCGCCGGGTTGAAGGTGTAGGGGCGGATCTGGTCGTCGGTGAAGCCGTAGGTCGCCTTCAACCATTCCCAGTAGGTCGTGCGCGCGTCCTGCGAGATCAGGATCGGGTGGCCCTTGAGGTCGGCCAGCGTCTCGAAGCCGTGGTCCGGATGCGCCATCAGGATCTGCGGGTCCTTCTGGAAGGTCGCCGCGACCACGACCATCGGCACGTCGTTCTGGACGTAGTTGAAGGCCTCGAACACGTTGCCGCCCATGTTGAAGTCGATCTTGCCGGCGGCCAGCAGCTGGGCGTGGTTGACCTGCGGCCCGCCCGGCCGGATGGTGACGTCGAGGCCGTATTTCGCGTAGATCCCGGTCGCGACCGCCTGGTAGAAGCCGCCGTGCTCGGGCTCGGCCTTCCAATTGGTGCCGAAGGTGACCGGATCGAGCGCCTCGGCCGTGCCGGCGATGGTCGTCAGCCCGAGCGCCAAGGCGATTGCGATGCGCCTGCCCATCGTCCCCTCCATGATTGCCGGTCGCGGTTGCACATTGAACCGCTCTGCCGCTATTTGAGCAAATTCGGGACCACAGGCCTAGAGCCGAACGCGTTGTTGGCGCGCAAGGGTGAGACCGATGCTGATCGCGCAGATCTCGGACCTGCATTTCCTGCCCAAAGGCATGCTCGCCTTCGGCAAGGTCGACGTGGCGGGTTGCCTCGAGCGCGGCATCGCGCACCTGAATGCGCTCGATCCGGCGCCCGATCTGGTGCTGATCACCGGCGACCTGACCAGCGACGGCGACGACGCGGTGTTCGCCGCGCTGGTGGCGATGCTGGCCGGGCTCGAGGTGCCCTACTATCCGCTCCCCGGCAACCATGACCCGCGCGAGGAGATGCGCCGCGCCTTCGCGCATCTCGGCTGCCTGCCCGCGCCACGGGCGCCTCTGCTACACGGTCGACGACTTCCCGATCCGGATCATCGCGCTCGACAGCCTGGTCGAAGGCCAGGCGTCCGGCAGCCTCGGCGATCAGCAGCTCGCCTGGCTGGGTGAGCGTCTCGCGGAGCGGCCGAACAAGCCGACCGTGGTCGCCCTCCACCACCCGCCGTTCCGGACCGGGATCGGCCACATGGACAGGTCGATGCTGCGCGACCGCCACGAGCTGGCGGCGGTGATCGCCGGCCACTCGCAGGTCGAGCGTGTGCTCTGCGGCCACGTGCATCGCCCGGTTCAGCAGCGTTTCGCCGGCACCATCGCCCAGATCGCGCCCGGCATGGCGCACCAGGTCGAGCTGGTCCTTCGGCGACGAGCGCGGCCCCTGGATCTGCGAGCCGCCGGCCGTGCTCCTCCACTATTGGAACGGCTCCAGGCTGGTCACCCATCAGAGCCTGATCGGCACCTACGGCCCGACCGGTCGCTTCAGCGATCCCCACGCGCCCGCGCCCGATCGGGCGTCGCCTGGAAGCTGAGCGCGATCGCGCTCGGGGCCCGACCTCAATTGACGGTGGTTCGATAGTTGCCCGAGAGGAAAAAGTCCCAGAGCGCGTAGCCGGTCGCGCCGAGCGCCAGCCACAACCAGAGCCCGCCCGGCTCGTACCAGGTCTCGAAGGCGAGCCAGAGCGCACAGGCCGCGGCCGTCCCGACCCGGCGCCCGAGCGGCCTCAGCCATGGGTGCGGTTGCATAGGCGGAAGGTAGCAGCCTTGGTCGCCGCTGACCAAGGGCCATTCGCCGGCTCGAGCGTAGAACTGCGGCGCTGTCGATCGTGAACACGGATGAGTAGCGGTGATATACGTATGATGCACGTATGAGAGGATTCGCGGTGCGCAAAAAGCTCACCATCACGGTCGATGAGGAGGTCTATGAGGGCCTCCACCGGGTCATCGGCCGGCGCAGGATCAGCCGGTTCCTGACCGAGCTCGCGCGTCCGCACGTCGTCCAGGACGACCTCGAGGCGGGCTACCGGGCCATGGCCGCGGACGAGGAGCGCGAGCGGGAAGCGACTGAGTGGATCGAGGGCCTGATCGGCGATGTCGCCGACGAGCCGAGGTGACCCGCGCCGTGGCGAAGTCTGGTGGGTCGCTTTCGATCCATCGGTCGGTGGCGAGATCGAAGACCCGCCCAGCGGTCGTAGTCAGCAATGACCCGGCGAACCGGGTTCTGAACCGCGTCCAGGTTGTGCCGCTGACGAGCCGCACGAACCGGCTCTATCCCGGCGAAGCTTACGTCACGCTCGAAGGTCAGCGCCGGAAGGCGATGGCGGATCAAATGACGACGGTCTCGAAACTCAGACTTAGAGGCTACCTTGGCGTCCTCGATCCCGTTGAGCTCGCCGGCGTCGAGCGCGCGATCCGGATCCAGCTGGCGCTCTGAGGGCGGCGCCCGCGCTCACGCCAGCAGCAGGCCGCCGTCGATCACAATGAGGCTGCCGGTCATGTAGCGGGACGCGTCGGAGGCGAGCAGGAGCAGCGCGCCGTCGAGGTCCGCGGGCGTGCCGAAGCGGCGTTGCGGGATCTGCTTGCGCAGGCGCTGCCCGGCCTCGGACGCCAGGAAGGTGCTGTTGATGTCGGTCTCGATGTAGCCGGGCGCCAGCGCGTTGACCCGGATGTCGTGGCGCGCGAGCTCCAGCGCCATCGCCTTGGTGACCTGGGCGAGGCCGCTCTTCGAGGCCGCGTAGGCGACCAGGTGGCCGACCACCTTGAGCGCGATCAGCGAGGCGATGTTGACGATGCTGCCGCCGCTCCGCGCCGCCATCCGCCGCGCGACCGCCTGGGCCATGAAGAATGCGCCCTTGAGGTTGGTATCCAGCACCCGGTCCCAGTCCGCCTCGGTCTGCTCGAGCACGCCCTTGGCGACCGCGACGCCGGCGTTGTTGACCAGGATGTCGATCGGCCCGAGGGCCGCCTCGACGGTGTCCAGCGCCCGCTCGATGGCACCCTGATCGGTCACGTCCAGCCTCACGCTCGCGGCCTGGTGGCCGGCGTCGTGGAGCTCGCTGCGCAGGTCCTCGAGCCGGTCGAGCTGACGCGCGGCGAGGCCGACCGCAGCGCCATGCGCCGCCAACACCCCGGCAAACCGCCGGCCGAGGCCCTGCGAGGCGCCGGTGACCAGCGCGACGCGGCCGGAGAGGTCGAACAGATCGCTCATCGTGACGGGACCCGGTTGCTGCCACCCGCAATGCAGATAGCGGTCGATTCGCTGGATATCTACCAGTGCGTTCGTTCTTCCGACAAATTTCGCGTATATTCCATAATTGGGCTTGATCCCGCAGCCGACGGGCGAGATATCGATCTCCAAGCAACCATAAACAACCAACCGATGTCGAGGGCGCAGGGGAGCGGGAGGATGCTCAATGCCGCAACGGGCGTGCGTGGCATTCCATGGTCGCGCCAAAGCCGGGCGGTCGGCGTTGCCCAGCAGTTGGCCCACCAGGCAGCTTACGGCAGGCGCATGCCGCACGGTCATTCGCGGCCAACGTTCGGCATCGCGCTGACGGCGGCCGCCTACGTCACACTCGGGGCCGTGGTCTGGGCGACCTACGGCCAGGTCGGGCGACCTGGGAGGCTCGATCGCCCGCCGCTCGTGACCGCGGCCGCGACCCCGGTCAAGCTGATGCCGCCGGCCGAGCAGCCGGCGGCGAGCGCCGCTGGCGCCGCCGCGCGCCCGGCTTCACCGCAGCCCGACGGTGGGAGGGCCGGTGCCGTCGTCTCGGCCTTGGTCTCGGATCAACTGTCGACGCCGCCGGCGCCAGGGCGGACGCTCGACAACCAAGCCGTACGGCATACTTTGGCCGGGCTCGAAGCGCTGCGCGGGGCGGTGAGCGAGCCGACCGGCAGTCCGCTGCCGCAAGGGCCACCGGCGGCGGCGGAGCCCGCGGAGCCAACCTCGAGGACGGCGTCGGCGCCGCTGCCAGTCCTGAAGCCGCCGGCCGGGATCGCGGTCATGGCGGCGGCCGAGCCGGCGATCACCTCACTGCCCGCTCAGCCGGTCGAAGTGGCGGCCCCCAGCGCGGGAACGCCGCCCCTGCCGGCCCTGAAGCCGGAGGCCAGGAGCCTGGTGGCGGACGCTCCCGGCATGGCTGCCTGCGGCGCGGCTGTGGCCGGGCGCGGCGACCTGCCGGATGATTGCGGCGTGCGCCTCGCGGAAGCGCCCGACGAGGGTTTGCTCCAGTCCTTCTGGTCCAGCTTGAAAGACCTGTTGTCCTCCGGCGCCCGGCCGTTGACCCTTGCCGCCAACGACGGCGGCCACGACCGCGGCACGGACCGGAGCAGTCCCGCCGCCGGGTCCGACCCAGCCAGCCAAACCGGCCCGGACGGTCCCGGTCCTCAGGCCACCGGGGCCGGCGGTGCGGGCGCGGCGGGCGGCGACACCGCAGGCGGTGATGCGACGGGCGCCGGGGCCAGCGTCGGCGGTACTGTCGGCAGCATCGGGGGCAGCGTCGGTAGTGCTGTCGGCGGCATCGGGGGCAGCGTCGGTGGCGCGGCAGGCGGCGTCGGTGCGAGCCGCGGCGGCGGCGGTCAAGGACCGGGCGGTGCCGGCGACCGCAGCCATGGCGGCGAGGGACATGGCGGTCATGGGGGCGGTCATGGGGGTGGCCATGGCGGCGGTGGCGGCGGCCATGGCAACGGCCATAAGTGAATGGCCGGCGCCCGCACGCCGCCGGTCGGAACGGTCTACGCCAGATAGGAGCCGCCGTTGACCGGCAGGATCACGCCGTTGGTGTAGCTCGCGGCCGGGCTCGCGAGATAGCGGATCGCGGCCACCACCTCATCGGCCCGACCGAGCCGGCGGAGCGGATTGGCGGCGGCGAGCTGTGCCCGCTGGCGCTCCGAGAACTGGCCGCCCATCGACCCTTCGAGCACCGAGGGTGCGACCGCGTTGCAGAGGACACCGGACTTGGCGCCCTCGAGCGCATAGGTCCTGGTCAGCGCATGCACGCCCGCCTTGGAGGCGCCATAGGCCGGATGGACGCCGGTACCGCCGACCTGGCCGGAGAGCGAGCCGAGGTTGACGATCCGCCCGCCACCCTGGCGCGACATCACGGCGAGCGCCGCGGCGCAGCCGTTGAACGTGCCGGTGAGGTTGACCGCGATGATCTTTTCCCAGTCGTCGGGGGTAGCGTCTTCGACCTTGACCACGCGCACGATGCCGGCGGCGTTGATCCAGAGCTGCAAGGGCCCGGCCTCGGCGGCGGCGCGCTCGGCGAGCGCGAATACGGCCGCCCGGTCGGTGACGTCGAGCCGCACCGGTGTCAGGCCCGGGCGCGCTTCGATCGGCGCGATGTCGGCGGCGAACACGGCAAGACCGTCGGCGAGGAAGCTTGCCGCCAGCGCCTTGCCGAGGTCGCCCGCGGCGCCGGTGATCACGACCGCCGGCATCAGTTGGCGGCCTCACGGGCGGCGCGTTCGTGCAGCGCGCTCTTGATCAGCTTGCCGAGCCGGCTGCCGAGGAGCTCTGGCCGGTTGCCGAGCAGGAGCGCGCTGACGCCGTGCGCCGAAAGCCAGACCGCGGTGCGCAGGACCAGCTCGGAGAGTCCGTGGTAGGACAGCCGCAGATCCTCGAAATGCAGCTCGTGGCGGATCGCCGGCGGAGCTTCTGGCCAGGCCATGGCCGTCAGGTCCGGCGCAGGACGTCGGGCGGGGTCAGGTAGTCCGCGGCCCGCGCATGACAGGCCTCCTGGCGCTTCATCTCGTGGCGGGCGATGGTGCGCAGATGGACCTCGTCCGGGCCATCGACGAACTGCAGGGCGCGGCCCCAGGTCCAGAGCAGGGCGAGCGGCGTGTCGGGGGTCAGGCCCATGGCGCCGAAGACCTGCATCGCGCGCGAGAGCACGCTCGTCTGCAGGCGCGGGACGACGACCTTGATCATGGCCACGTCGTTGCGGGCGCTTCGGTTGCCTTCGCGGTCGATCCGCCAGGCGGCGCGCAGCACCAGCAGGCGCGCCTGGTCGATCTCCTGGCGCGCGAGCGCGATCCATTCGGCGACCGGGCCATGCTCATGCAGCTTCTTGCCGAACGTCTCGCGCTCGCGGGCGCGGGCGCACATCAGCTCGAGCGCCAGCTCGCACTGGCCGATCGAGCGCATGCAGTGGTGGATGCGGCCGGGCCCGAGCCGCGCCTGGGCGAGCGCGAAGCCGCGGCCCTCCTCGCCGAGCAGGTTCGAGACCGGCACCCTGACTTCGGCAAAACGCATCTCGCAATGCCCTTCGGGCGCCGTGTGGTTCATGATCGGCAGGTTGCGCACGACCTCGACCCCTGGCGTATCCATCGGCACCAGGACCATGCTGTGGCGGGCGTGCGGCTCGGCGGCGGGATCGGTCACGCCCATGACGATGCAGATCCGGCAGCGCGGGTCGGCGGCGTTGGTGATGAACCATTTGCGGCCGTCGATCACATAGTGGTCGCCGTCCCGCCGGATCGAGGTTCGGATGTTGGTCGCATCCGAGCTCGCGACGTCGGGCTCGGTCATCGCGAAGCAGGAGCGGATTTTTCCATTCAAGAGCGGCAGGAGCCACTGCTCGCGCTGGGCGGGCGTCGCGAACAGGTGCAAGAGCTCCATGTTGCCGGTGTCGGGGGCGGAGCAGTTGAAGACCTCGGACGCCCAGACCACCCGGCCCATGATCTCGGCGAGCGGCGCGTAGTCGAGGTTGGCAAGGCGCGTGCCCGGCTCGTCGTCGGTAAGGCCTGGGAGAAACAGGTTCCAGAGCCCCTGCTCGCGCGCGCGGGCCTTGAGCGGCTCGATCATCGAGGGGGGCCAGACGCCCGCCTCGACCTCGCGCTGCCAGGCGCCGATCTGGGGCACGACGTGCTGGTCCATGAAGGCCTGCAGCTCGACCCTGAGCGCTTCGACCTTGGGCGAATAGGCGAAGTCCATGACCTGCTCTCCCCGACCGCAGGGACGGCAGACTGGCATAGCGCCCGCGGCCTGGCCAGGGCTCCGGCCGGCTGGTGGGCGCTCGCTCGCAGCTCAGGCAGCCGCGCGGAGGGCCGCGAGACCGTCCGCGACCTGGCGTTCGGCGTGGCCGGCGAGCGCCTTGCGCGAGGCGAAGGCCTGCTCGTGACGAGCTCGACCTCGGCCCGGGCAGGCCCAGCGCCGACCAGAGTGCGGCGCCAGCGCCATGTCGCCGTACCAGGCGTAGCAGGGGCGCAGCCATGTCGATCGCGAGGCCGCCGCGAAGCGGGTGTAGGCGATCGTGACCGGCTGGACCATGACCGCGCCGCGAGCCCGGCCGATCGAGCACCCCGAACAGGGAGCTCTTGAACGGCCGCACCCGGGTGCCGTCGGTGCTGGTGCCCTCGGCGAACAGGATCAGGCTCTCGCCGGCGCCAAGGCGCGCCGCGAGCGCATCGCGCTGGCGCCTGATGCTCGCGCTGCACGAACACGGTCCGCCCGAGCCTGCCGATCAGGCCGATCAGCGGCCAGCCCGCGACCTCGCTCTTGGCGATGAAGGCCGCGTCCAGCACGCTGCCCGAGCACGATGATGTCGAGATAGGAGACGTGGTTGGCGACGAACAGCGTCGGCTGCCGCGCGCGCCGGCCGGCCGATCAGCCGCACCTCCAGGCCCGCGATCGCGCAGCAGCCGCGGTTCCAGAGCCTGGCCAGGCGGCGCGGCAGCCGCCGGCGCAGCGTCGCCAGACCAGCAGCGCCGGCAGCAGCAGCGCGGCGGTCCAGAGCACCAGCGCCAGCGACCCGCCAGGCAGCCAGCAGACGGTCGTGCATCGGTCAGGCCGGTCGTGCCTGGGTCAGGCCGCTTCGATCAGGCCGCGGGGCCGGTCGGGCGGCCGAAGTAGCGCTGCAGTAGCGCGCCGTCACGCGCTCGGTGCGCAGCACGACGCAGACGTCGGTGGTGTTGAACTGGTGGTCGACCACGGCGCCGTCGCCGATCTTGGCGCCGAGCCGGAGATAGCCCTTGAGCAGCGGCGGCAGCGCGGCCCAGGCGGCGCGCGGCTCGACCTGGTCCGGCCGGCAGCCGGCGCATGTCGACGTAGCGCGCCGGCACCGCCCGCGGCCGGCAGTCGGGCGGCGCCAGGTGATGGTGGTGCAGGTAGGCGAGCAGCGGCGCCAGGTCATCCGGCCGGGTGCCCGGCAGGCTGGCGCAGCCGAACAGCAGGCCGATGCCGTGGCCCTGACGTAATCGGCGATGCCGCTCCAGAGGCGGTCGATCACCGCGCGCGAGCGGTAGTCCGGATCGACGCAGGAGCGGCCGAGCTCGAGGCATTCGCCCGGCTGCGCGAGCAGCGGCCCGAGATCGAACTCGCCCGCCGAATAGAAGCCGCCCTGCCGGTCGGCGACCGAGCGGCGCATCAGCCGGCAGGTGCCGACCACCTGGCCGAAGATCGCGGGCGGCCTCTGCGGCGGGCGCGGTCGACCACCAGCAGATGGTCGCAGGCGCGATCGAAGCGGTCGATGTCGCGCCGCCAGACCTTGGTCCGCAGGTTCGCGGCGCCCCATCTCCCGGTAGAAGACGCGGTAGCGCAGCGCCTGCGCCGAAGCGACGTCGCGCCGCTTGTGCGCCAGGCGGACGATCAGATCGCCGTTCCAAGCTATGGTCACCGCCACCTCACCGGGCTGATGTCGCGCGCCGCCCCGCTCCGGAGCCGTCGGGCCACGACCGTTCGGCCGAATTCAACTAATCAGTGATCGCGACGGCGGCGTGACAGTTTGATGCCGGTCCCGTGGCAAGCGCTGTGGCCGGTTCTCCGGTGCGCGGCGGCGCAGGAGCGCGCGCCGGTTGATCGGTCGAGCCCAGGTGCCGGTGCGGAAGCTCGCGGGTGCTGGTCTCAGGCCCTCGATCGCGGGCCGATCGGATCCGGAAGCGGGCTCGGCCCAGAACGCGAACACGGCCGCGGTCAGCGCGTCGATGTAGGCGCGTGCCCGGGGGCCGGTCGCGGGCCCCTCGTAGCTGCCGTCGCGCCAGGCGGTGTGAAAGAAGCCGTCGCCCGGCAGGCGGTCGGACTTGCGCACCACCAGGACCGCGAGCTCGGGCTCGGCGCGCGCCCGGTTGCGCTCGCAGACCGTGCCGAGGTCGCGGCAGAGGCCGTAGACCCGGCGCGGCGTGATCTTGATGCCGAAATGGGCCAGCACCTCGGCATAGGTGAGCGAGCGCCGCCCCGCGCGGCCTCGAGCAGCAGGGCCTCGAGGCGGTCGACGTCGACCAGACGCGCTCCCCGCTCGTTGGTCCGATCCTGGATCGCGTCCTGTCCGAGCCACTGAAACGACCGCCACTAGATACCCAAAGGTTTCCAACTTAGCAACGTAGCTGCCGAGTCGGAAGGCGATCCTCCTGTAGCCACGCCCACGATGTTACTACACAGGCAGTACGTAAAGTAGTCTCTGTCCCGCATGTCGCTCCGCACGCCTCCTGAGAGGCAGCCCCGCCGCAGGGGCCAGCGAGCAGGAGTCTAGCATACTCATCGTGGCCGTCGCATCCGCAGTTCAAAGAGATCCTCAGCTGGTTCCCCCTGTACCGCGGCCACCGGTGCTCGATGGCCCGACCGCTGGGAGATCGTTCATGTCCTCGTCGTGGCCTGGTTCTGGGTCCTCGTTAGATGCTACGCATCTTTCTGCATATATGGCGTTGTTCCGCTTCCATGAACCCTGGGGTCCCCCTGGGGCCTTAGTCGCCGCAAGAGGAGTGTGCGTTTACATTGCTCGCAGAAGGATGCTGGGTTCATCAGGCGCGCTGCGATTTCCATGAGCACCACCTTCTCTCTCATCCTTCTGATTCCGATACTCTCATTGCTACTCGGTGCAAACCCCCAGGAAGCCCTCCCTCCCCTCGCCTGTCCGGGCACCTCGAGCCTGAAGCTACCGGATTCCTCCGCGCAATCTACAAGGCCACCCACCAAGCAGAAAAGTCAATGCAAAATCGCGACTATAAAGAAGCTGAGATTATCCTTCAACGCGTTCTGAATCAGACCCCCCGATTCCGTCCCCGCCCTTGAATATATGGCCGAAATATCCGAGCAGCAGGGGCAACCTGCAGAGGCCTTGCATTATCTTGACCACGCTCTCCAAACTCCCAGCCTCAATCAATTCTCGAATCCTGATCTACAATCACCAACTTCGCCTTTTAATCAAAATGGGCGACCTCCACTCGGCCACGAGCATTGCCAAACACTTGCCCAAGTCTCACCGCACGCGTAATGGGCCACTACAATTGCGGTATAGCCTCCTTGTTCAACAGCGATCTTGATATTGCTTTCAGTTTCTTCAGCTTCACCTATAATTCAGGTCGAGCTGAATTACGCGCTAGCAGCGCGTTTGGATTAGGCCATGTTTTGCTCCTTCGGAATCGCGACAGGACAGACAGTAGCCGAGGTGTTAAGCTTTTAATTGAGGCGCTTTGTCTGAAGCCTGAGCTCATTCAATGCATTAAAGGTCAGACAATTCACGACCAATACGAAGATTACGCGCCGTACGCAGGGCTGTTGCAGGCACGTATCGTGTCGAGACTGTACAATGAAATTCTAAAACAAACGGGGACACCGTCATGCTGAAGCCGATCGGGCTTCTTCGGGCACTACTTGTGACGCAGATTGTCCTCAATGCCGTGTGGCAGAACGAAGGAAACGCTCAACGATGTTGCATTAGCCCCTTGACGTTGGTCCACGACCGATCGCTCGGTGACCCTCTTTATGACGCTGCGGCGACGGCGGTCAAGGCGTCAGCGACGAAGTGGCGGCGACATTCTTGTGAACGTGTTGCCAGGCGGCAGCTTGGAGATCAAGCTGTCCTTTACGACGCCATGAAGGAGGGAATCGTGCAGTTAGCTTATACTAGGGTGTCTGTAGCAGCTGGGGACTTCGATCCACTGAAGGTTCTGCAGCTTCCCTTTGTTTTTCGAGATTTTAATCATTGGTTGCATTACGTGGCGAGCGATAAATTTGAGGAAATTGCCGCATCTTACCATGCGGCCACCGGAAACTATATTCTAGATGCTGCGTTCGATGGCAATTGGCAGATTGTGGCCAATCAACGAATTCGGATTCTTAAAGATCTTCAGAGCATCAAAGTCGCTACGCCCGAAGCGGGTGGTCAATTAGAAGGGCTTGGAACAATAGGGGTTCGTGCAGCCGCTGTAAAGCCAGACGAATTTACTCTGGCTTATAAATACGGCGGAGTTGATGGATTCGATGCAAATCTGTCGAAAAACTGGGAACTGTTCAATTCGCAGCCGAGCTACATAAACATTACACGTCATGTCGCGGAAAATGTGTTGTTGATTGCAAATGGAGTTTTTTGGGATGGCTTGAGCGGAGAAGATAAGACTGTGATACGTCGTGAGTTCCGGGCGGCAGATAAGAAGGCATCTATAGAGACTGCGAAAAAGGAGAATGAGATTATCAGTTATCTAACCACTGGGACGAAATTTAAAGTGGTCGAGATTGACAGAGGCGCGCTCAGGGCACGCGCCGAGCGGGAGGTTGCGGGGCGGTTGCGGGGCGTTGCCAGAGGTTGACTCCATCGCCGATCGTGAGGCCCGGGGGGGCTGGGAAAGTTGGCGGCACCCGCCGCCGGAAGATTTGCGCTAGGGCCCGGGCGTAGCCCAGGCGCTGGAGGGTCGCACTCGACCTCGGCCAGGATCGCCGGGTCGTCGATGGTCGCCGGCACCTTGTACGGCTTGCTGTCGGCGATGCTCTTCATGGTGCCGCGCAGGATTTTCCCGGAACGGGTCTTGGGCAGGCGCTGGACGACCGCGACCAGCTTGAACGCCGCGACCGGGCCGATCTCCTCGCGCACCCGCAAGATCAGCTCCTTCTGGATCTCGGGCTCGGGGCGCTCGGCGCCCGCCTTGAGCACCACGAGGCCGAGCGGCAGCTCGCCCTTGAGCTCGTCGGCGACGCCGAACACGGCGCATTCGGCGACGTCCGGGTGGCCGGCCAGGATCTCCTCCATCGCGCCGGTCGAGAGCCGGTGGCCGGCGACGTTGATGACGTCGTCGATCCGGCTCATGACGAACAGATAGTCGTCCTCGTCGCGGTAGCCGGCATCGCCGGTCAGATAGTAGCCGGGGTAGCGCGCGAGATAGGCCTCGACGTAGCGCTGATCCGCCTGCCAGAGGGTCGGCAAGGTGCCCGGCGGCAGCGGCAGCTTGACCACGATGCTGCCGATCGTGCCGGGGTTCTGCTCCCGGCCGGCGTCGTCGAACACGCGCACGTCGTAGCCCGGCACCGCCTTGGTCGGCGAGCCCGCCTTGACCGGCAGGCGCTCGATGCCCCAGCAGTTGGCGGCGATCGCCCAGCCGGTCTCGGTCTGCCACCAGTGGTCGATCACCGGCCGCTTGAGCTTGGCCTCGGCCCAATGCAGCGTGTCCGGATCGCAGCGCTCGCCGGCCAGGAACAGGGTGCGGAACCTGGACAGGTCGTACTTCGCGATGTGGGTGCCGCTCGGGTCCTCCTTCTTGATCGCCCGAAACGCGGTCGGGGCGGTGAACAGGGCGGCCACGCCGTGCTGCGCGATCACGCGCCAGAACGCGCCCGGATCCGGCGTGCCCACGGGCTTGCCCTCGTAGACCACGGTCGTGTTGCCGTGCAGCAGCGGCGCGTAGCAGATGTAGCTGTGGCCGACCACCCAGCCGACGTCCGAGGCCGCCCAGTAGACCTCGCCCGGATCGACGTCGTAGACGTTCTTCATGCTCCACTGCAGAGCGACCGCGTGGCCGCCATGGTCGCGGACGATGCCCTTGGGCTGGCCGGTGGTGCCCGAGGTGTAGAGGATGTAGAGCGGGTCGGTTGCGGCGACCGCGACACAACCCTCCGCCGGCGCCCGGTCCAGGCACTCGTCCCAGTCGAGATCGCGGCCCGGGACCAGCTCGGCCCTGGCTTCCGGCCGCGCCAGGATGATGCAGCGCTCCGGCTTGTGCGTGGCGGCCGCGATCGCGCCATCGAGCAGCGGCTTATACGGGATCACCCGGCCCGCCTCGATGCCGCAGCTGGCCGAGACCACGAGCTTGGGCCTGGCGTCGTCGATCCGGGCGGCGAGCTCATGGGCCGCGAAGCCGCCGAACACGACCGAGTGCACGGCGCCGATCCGGGCGCAGCCGAGCATCGCGATCAGAGCCTCGGGCACCATCGGCAGATAGATGATCACGCGATCGCCGTAGCCGACGCCCTGGGCGCGCAAGGCGCCGGCAAAGCGGGCGACCCGGTCCTGCAGCTCCTTGAAGGTGAGCGTCCGGACGCTGTTCGTGACCGGGCTGTCGTGGATGATCGCGAGCTGCTCGCCGCGGCCGGCCTCGACGTGCCGGTCGACCGCGTTCTGGCAGGTGTTGAGCTGGCCGCCCGCAAACCAGCGATAGAACGGCGGCCGGCTGTCGTCGAGCACGCGATCCCAGCGCCGCTGCCAGTCGAGCGCTTCGGCCGCCTCGGCCCAGAAGCCCTCGGGATCGCTCCTCGCGCGCGCGTAGGTCTCCTGATAGCTGCCGGCCATGCCTGCCTGCCCGATGAGGTCCGCAGGGCGACTATACGTCGCCCGGCCCGCCGACGACAACGACAGCGAGGCTTCCCGGCGCGATCGGTCCAGCGCTATGCTCCGGCCGGTCCCGGGAAGCGACACGGCCCATGCTCGTCCTCTACGTCCTGCTGCTCGGCGCGCTCGCCCTGTTCACGGCCTACACGCGCAACTTCCAGCGCACCATCGTAGCGCTCGGCGCCGAGCTGGACAGCGGGCTTGGCGCGAGCGTCGCACCGCAGGCTCAGAACTGGCGCACGCTCGCGGTGCTGCTGGCCTGGCCGGCCGCGACCGGCGTCGCGCTGCTGTTCGTCACCTGGTGGAAGGCGGTGGCGCTGGTGGTCGGCGCATTCATCCTCCTGGTGCCGGCGCTCGGCACGCTGACCCCGCGCGCCGTCTCGGCGCACTACGTCCGCCGCATCCGGGCCGATCTCGAGCGCCGGCGGGCCGCCGGCGGCGCTGACGCCGAGCAGCTCGGCCGGGTTCTCCGGCAGCTCGATCGCCTCACCGGGCCGCGCTCCGCCTGAACGCGCCGATCTGGCGGCTGGCCGCCTGCTGCACCAGCCGCTCCGCCGCATCGGCGGCCGGCATCTGGACCAGGGCGACCAGCGTCCGCAGCGCCTCGTGGCCAAGGCGCTCCGGGCTCAGCTCGAGCATCGAGATGGCGCAGCCATAGCGGAGCGCGATCGCGCTCGGCGCCCGTTCGGCGGCCCGCCGGCAGAGCCTCAGGCCCTCCGCTTCGCTCGCGCCATAAAGCTCGGCCGCGAGCATCGCCGAGCCGTGGCGGACCAGCTGCAGATGCCAGATGCCGAGCAGGCCATCCGGCCAGGGATCGTCCGGCGCCAGCGCGCGCGCCCGCACGAGCAGCCGGCGCCCTTCTTTGGCGTAGCCCTCGAGATGCGCGGTGATCGGTCCCGCCCGCTCCGCCATCTGGCCGAGCGTGAGCGCGAGCTGCACGTAGGCGGGCTCGTAGCCGGGATCGAGGGCAAGCGCCTGGCGCGCCTCCCTGGCGGCACGCTCCAGCAGCATCGACTGGTCCGCCTCGGGCGCGAGATAGAGGGCCTCGACCAGGGTCGCCCTCGCGGCGAGCGTCAGGCCCGCGGCGCTACCCGCCTCGCGCGCGAGGCTTGCGGCGGCGTGCATCTCGCCTCGCTCGTAGAGCGCCTGGGCGTCCGCCAGATCGTCCGCCGCCGCCCGCCCGCCGGGCGCGAGCAGCAGGGCCAGGAGCAGGCCGAGCGCGGGCAGGCCGAAGCCTGCGGCGCCTGCCCGGACGCGACCGACCCGGGCAGTCGACAATCCGCCCTCGCCCCGGCTCGAGCCCGGGTTCGGGGACAACGTCAGACCCGGACGGCGTCGGGCGGCAGCGCCGGCAGCCGCGCCGGATCGAAGGCGGTCAGGTCGACGGTCCGCGCAGCCCCGTCGAGAATGAGCTCGGCCATGGCCTCGCCGGTCGCGGGCGCGTTCAGCATCCCCCAGACGCTATGGCCGGTGGCGACATAGACGGCCGCCACCCCGGGCACCCGCCCGATCAGGGGCAGGCCGTCCAGGGTCACCGGCCGGTAGCAGGCCTGCGCCGCCAGGATCTCGGCCTCGCCGAGCACCGGGGCAAAGCTGCCGGTCATCGCCCGCAACTGCTCCAGAGCGCCGGGATCGGGCTCGACCGCGGCCGGATCGACCGGCAGCGGCGCCGTGCTCGACAGACCGCAGACATAGGTCGTGCCATCCGGGCGCGGAAAGACCTCGGGCGCCTGGGCGGTGCCGTCCTCGGCCTCGCACTCGACGAACAGGGCGTGCGGCGAGATCGGCCGAGGGTTCCGGAAGACCAGGCTGTGACCCTTCAGCCCGTAGATCGCGGGCAGCGGCAGCCAGCGCGCCGCCAGCACCGACCACGGTCCCATGGCCAGCACGACGGCATGGCCCGGGATCGCCTCGCCGTCGACCAGGACGCCGGTGACGCGGCCGTCGCCGGACCCGCGCGCGAGCCCGGTCACGCTCCCGATCTGCAGCCTGGCGCCGCGGTCGATGGCTGCAGCCAGCAGGCCGCGCGTGAACTCGGCCGGGTGGACCTGGGCGGTCGTCGCCGGGCCTCCGAGCCGGTGCTGGAGCCGCGCGTCGAGCGCGACCCAGTCGGGCAGCCCGGAGCGTTCCGAGGAGCCCCGCCGGCGCCCGGCGCCGACCGCAATGCTCAGGGTCTCGAGCTGGCGATAGCCCCACTGACGATCCGACGTCGCGGCGAGCTCGGCATGCAGCTCGAAGCTCCGCCTCGCGAGCGGTGCGAGCGGCGAGCCATCGCACCAGTCGAGCGCCAGAAAGCCGCCCGACTTGCCGGAGGCGGCGCAGGCGACGCCGGTCCGCTCGATGACCACCGCCTCGACCCGCCGCAGGCTCAAATAATAGGCGATCGCGGCGCCGATCACGCCGCCGCCACAGATCAAGACCCGCATCGGATGCAGCTCCCTCCGGAGCGTCAGCCAAAGCTCCGGCTGCGCGTGGCATCGACGCTCCAGGCGCCGGCCCCGGCGACGCACAGGTACAAAAACAAAAAGCAGAACAGGATCGCGGCATCGCCGCCATTGATCGCCGGAAAGAAGCTCTTGGGGGCGTGGCCGATGAAATAGGCGAAGGCCATCTCGCCGGCGAGGACGAAAGCGACCGGCCGGGTGAACAGGCCGACCAGGATCGAGAGGCCGCCGAGCAGCTCGAGCACGGCCGCCAGGCCGAGCAGCGAGACCAGCGGCGGGCCTTCGCCGCCGATCGGCGGCGGGAAGCCGAACAGCTTCTGGCTACCATGCTCGATGAAGAGCAGGGCCGCCACGATTCGCAGCACCGCCAGCATCCGCGGCGCCCAGACGGTGTCGGCATCGAAATTCACGAGCATTCCTCCGATTGATCCCATCGATGTGCCTCGCCTGCCGCACGCTGGCAAGGGCACTGGTAGCGACGATCTGCGGCCCGAGGCGCGAGCCACCAGCGAGGCGCGGCCGCGGGGCTGGCAGCGGCGCGGCGGGGTGCTAAGCTCCCGAGGCGCCGCCTGTGGCACTGCCGTCGCCGGCGCGCTTGCGGAAAAAACCCGAGCGGAGGCAGAGCCTGTGCGCTTCGCCGAGCATCCAAAGACCAGCCCGTACCAGCAGGACCTGGGCAAGAACCGGGCCAACTACGCGCCGCTGACCCCGATCAGCTTTCTCGAGCGGGCGGCCGACGTCTACCCGGGCCGGACCGCGGTCATCCACGGGCGTTGGCGGGCCGACTATGCCGAGCTGCGCGAGCGCTGCCGCCGGCTCGCCTCGGCGCTCGCGCGCCGCGGCGTCCGGCCCGGCGACACGGTCGCCCTGATGCTGCCGAACGTGCCCGCCATGCTGGACGCGCATTATGGCATCCCGATGGCAGGCGCGGTGATCAATGCGCTCAACGTCCGCCTCGAGGCCGAGACCGTCGCCTACATCCTCGACCACGGCGAGGCCAAGGTGCTGCTGACCGACACCGAGTACGCGCCGGTGATCAAGGAGGCGCTGGCGCTCGCCGAGCGGCGGCCGCTGGTCGTGGACGTGCCCGAGACCGAGTACGAGGTCGCGGGCGAGCGGTTGGGCGAGCTCAGCTATGACGAGCTGCTCGGCGAGGGCGACCCCGGCTTCGACCCCCTCTATCCGGCCGACGAATGGCAGGCGGTGGCGCTCGGCTACACCTCGGGCACGACCGGCCGGCCGAAGGGGGTCGTGACCCACCATCGCGGCGCCTATCTGAACGCGCTCGGCGACATCCTGGTGTGGGAGATGGGCCTGAACCCGGTCTACCTCTGGACGCTGCCGATGTTCCATTGCAACGGCTGGTGCTTCCCCTGGGCGGTGGCCTTGCAGGGCGGGACCCAGGTCTGCCTGCGCCGGGTCGAGCCCGCGGCGATCTACGCCGCGATCGCCGAGCATCGGGTGACCCATCTTTGCGGTGCGCCGGTGGTCATGGGCATGATCATCAACGCGCCGCCCGAGCAGCGGCGCGCGTTCGAGCACCGGGTCGACATGATGACCGCGGCCTCGGCGCCGCCGGCATCCGTGCTGCAGGCGATGGCCGGGCTCAACATCAAGGTCACCCATGCTTACGGCCTGACCGAGGTCTACGGGCCCGCGACCGTGTGCGCCTGGCAGGGCGCATGGGATGCGCTGCCCCTACCCGAGCAGGCACGGCTGCAGGCCCGCCAGGGGATCCGCTATCCGGTGCTCGAAGGCCTCGAGGTCATGGACCCGCAGACGATGCAGCCGGTCGCGCGCGACGCTCAGACCATCGGCGAGATCATGATGCGCGGCCATGACGTGATGAAGGGCTACCTCAAGAACACGCAAGCGACCGAGGACGCGTTCCGGGGTGGCTGGTTCCATACCGGCGATCTCGCCGTGATGCATGCCGACGGCTACGTCGAGATCAAGGACCGCTCGAAGGACATCATCATCTCGGGTGGCGAGAACATTTCCTCGATCGAGGTCGAGGGTGCGCTCTATCGGCATCCGGCGGTGCTCGAGGCGGCGGTGGTCGCCAGGCCCGATCCCAAGTGGGGCGAGAGCCCTTGCGCCTTCGTGACCCTCAAGGCCGGCATGGATGTATCCGAGCGGGCGCTGATCGACCACTGCCGCTCGGTGCTCGCCCACTTCAAGTGCCCGCACTCGGTGGTCTTCGCCGAGCTGCCCAAGACCTCGACCGGCAAGGTCCAGAAGAACCTCTTGCGCGAGCGCGCCCGGGCGCTGTGATGGCCAGGACCGCCGCGCGGATGCTCTACGAGGACGACCCCTACCTCTGGGCGCAGGCCCAGGCCGAGCTGCTGCGCGCGCAGCGCTTCGCCGAGCTCGATCTCGCGAATCTGATCGAGGAGGTCGAGGACCTGGGCCAATCGCTGAAGCGTTCGGTGCGCAGCCGGGCGATCGCGATCATGGAGCGGCTGCTGAAGCTGCGACACTGGCCACGGAGCGAGTACCGCCTGGCTTGGCGTGAAGCTATGCGATCAGAACGAAGTGAGCTCGTGCTCGAGCTTACGCCATCGCTGCGTCGTGAGCTGGAGAGCGAGCTGGCCGAGCTCTATGCCCGGGCCCGGCATGATGCCGAAGCATCGTTGCGCGACCACGGCGAGCACGCGGCCGCGGACTCTCTGCCCGTGGCCTGCCCCTATGGTGTCGAGCAGATCGAGGGCGACTGGCTGCCGTAGCTGGACCGTGCCGGGATTTTCTGCACTCGATGTCGGATCAATGCTCGCGGACGATTTCCCAGGCGGGGTTGGCGACGCCGCGCGGCCAGCGCAGCCGGTATTCCGCGCCGTCGTCGAACCAGACCCGGAACGCGAACCGCTCGGCCGGAAACACGCCCTGCTCCGGACCGTGCTCACGCTCCAGCTGGGCGATCAGGGACCTCAGGCTGGCATGACTGAGCGACATGGCATCCTCGCACCGGACCTCCGGTCCGCCAGGCGGCGGACCTGGCCAAGGCCACATTCGCTCGATTCGGGTTAGAAAGCAGCCGGCGGCGGCAGTATCAGGGTAAGAAATTCGTAAGGATCAGCGCGGTCTCAGGGTTGCGCCGAGCCAGCGAGCAGCGCTGCAGCGATCGCCGCCCATTCCTCCGCCAGAGGCTGGGCTGCGACCGGCTGGCCGGCGCGCCGGTACCAATAGCCGGCGTTGGCGAGATCGCCCTCGACCCGGTGCAGGTAAGCGTGCACCCAGGCGCCCACCGCGTCGTCCTGCGCCTGGGCCAGGCGATGGGCGGCCGGCCAGTCGCCGTTGGCCTCGTGCCACAGCGCCTGGAGCGCCGGGGCGAGCCCGGCGGGCGGCGCGTCCGAGCGAAGCGAATCCCGGAAGGCCGCGAGGGTCATCGGCGGCATGGCGAGCTCACCATGGGGGGCTGGTCCTTGGCCAGATGGGCGATCGGTGCCTATGCCTTAGCACCAAACCGCCGGCCTGACGACCGGGACGCTGGATCTGG
The DNA here is from genome assembly GCA_963757395.1 of uncultured Alphaproteobacteria bacterium. Classification (GTDB taxonomy): domain Bacteria; phylum Pseudomonadota; class Alphaproteobacteria; order Geminicoccales; family Geminicoccaceae; genus DATAOG01. The sequence goes on along the minus strand of CAVWRK010000003.1, from coordinate 57,609 downwards.
CCTCGAGCCTAGGGCAGTTCCGAGAGCGCGCCGCCGGCCCCGTACAGGAAGTCCAGCGCGTCGCGCGCGCGCACCGCGTTCAGCGATCCGTCGGCCCCACCCTCGGCGCTGCCGGTGCCGACGCCGACCACCCGGTCACCGAGGAACCACGGCAGGCCTTCGGGCTGGACTGGCGGCGCCCGCACGTCGACCCGGGCGAGGTCGAGCGAGGCCCTGCCGATAGGGTCTGGCATCGCCCCGGTGCCGTGGTAGCGGCCCGGCGTCAGGACGACGCCTGCGCCCTCGGCCAGCGCGATCGCCTCGACCGCACGGCCGGGCTGGACCGGCGGGCCATCGTAGAACGCGATCGGCGGCCCGGGCCTTGCCACCTGAACGAGCGCCAGATTGCGCGCCTGGTCGGCACGCGCGACCAGCCCGAGCACACGTGTGCCATCGGCGGTGGCGATGTCCACGACCGAGCTGCCATCGACCAGCTGCGCCGTGGTCAGAACCAGATCGGAGCGGACGTAGACACCGCTGCCGGCGCGGGCGCCGGCATTGACGCGGACCACGCTCGCCGTGCGCGGGTCGGCGCCCGGCGTCGCCGCCGGGCCTGCTGCGGGCGCAAGCCCGGGGTCGCTCGCCGCCTGCGGGACGCCGGCGTCGAGGCGACGGTCGAAATCGGCGCCGGCCGGTCGGCTGGCGCGACTCGGCTGGAGCCGCGCCAGGGCGCGCGGCGTCACGGCGTGATCTGCGAGCGCCTCGACGAGCCTTGGGTCGCCGCCGACCGCCTGAGCGAGCGGAGCGTCACCGGCGGTCGCCGCGAGCAGTCCGTCTGGGCGATCCGGCGGGGCGATCCGGTGGTCGAGGTCGGCGGGCTCGCGTTGGTCGATCGCGGCGGTCACGCTGTCGGTCGCTCGCGCCGGCCCGGCCGCGCGCAATGCGGTGACGATTGCCGACAGCTGGAGTTGTGGCGGCTCGCGCTGCCAGCGCTCGAAATCAGGCCGGGTCACGCTCGCGGCGCTGAGCTTCTCATAGTCCCGATCGCGCGGATCCAGACCCTCCAGGATCTCGAACTGGCGCCGCTCGCGCCGGTGCAGCTCGGCCCGCCAGAGGCGCTTGTTGGTCTGGTCGACCAGCGTCACCGGAATGGTCGCCTCCCTGCCGGCGAGGATGGTCTGGCGCTCGAACTGATACGGCCGGTATTCGGGCTGCTGGAGCGAGCGCGGGGTCGCCGCCAGCGCGGTCATCGCCTCGTCGAGCTCCCGCTCCCGGCTGCCCTGGCTGAACCCGGAGATCAAGCCGCCGACGAACAGCCCGACCAGGTCGAGCACCGGGTCGCCGATGCTCAGGATACCCGGGGTCTTTTCCTTGGTCGCGCGCTCGGCCTGGCGGACGCGCAGCTGGGCCGCATCGTACTCGGGGTTGCGCTCGCTCCGGACCCCGGTCTCATAGAGCGAGCGCACGGTCTCACGGCCGATCAGGCGCTGGCCGACCCGCTGATCTCGAGCCGGCTCCACCAGGAGCAGGCAGGGTGCGTCGAGGTTTGCCGGATCGGTCCGCTCATGGAGCTCGAGCGGGAGATCGGCGGTCACGGTCACGCTCGGGGGGGCCAGCCAGTCGAGCTGGTCAGCGCGCCCGGGCAGGACCACCGCGATCGGCGGCCGCTCGTCGGGGCGCCAATGGCCGGCGCCTGCCGCTTCGGCCACCAGCCCGAGCTTGGCCCGACAATCCGGCGCCCCGGCCCAGTCGATCTTCGGCCACGTCTCGCTCGGACGCGCCTCGGACGCGGTGGTCCGCGCATCCGGCGGCGATCCGGGATTTGGGGTCGTTGTCTGGCAGGCAGCGAGAAGCCCGACCAACGAGGCGCCGACCAGCCCGAGAGGGTCGTTCTTGGTCATGGCTCGAGCCTCTCCGGCCGGTTAACCGATGGTTAACCATTTCCCCGATAGATTAATATATGTTCCTAGTCAATTCAACCACAAGAGGTAGGAGTGGACCCATGAGCCAGCGATGACCCCGCCGAACGTGTGGCGTGCGTGCGCTCGGTCGATCAGAAGCGCGTCTGCGCCATGGCGTAGCTGACGGGCAACCAGCGCGGCGGAATCCGGGGGCTTGCGCGTGGTCGACGCACCAGCAGAGCGCCGGCCGGCACTGCGGCGATGGCTTGGGAGATCTGGCCGTGAGTTGGATGGCGCCGGTCGCTCGGCGCCTCGCGCTCAGTGACGGCCCCACGTCTTGCCGTGCAGGCTCGGTCGCGGCCGCGGTGGCTCAGGCGTAGCGCTCGATGGTGCCGGCGACCTCGTCGAGCACGCCCTCCAGCAGCACCTCGTCGTCCGCCTCGACCATGATGCGGATCAGGGGCTCGGTGCCGGACGGCCGGACCAGGATGCGCCCGCGGCCATCGAGGCGCGCCTCGGCCGCCCGAATGGACTGGTGGACCTCGGCCTCCTCGAGCGGCCGGCCGCCGTTGAGACGGCAATTGCGCAACCGCTGCGGCAAGGGCTGGAAGGCGCGGCCGAACACGCTCATCGGCCGGTGCTGCCGGCGCATCACGGCCAGAATCTGCAAGCCCGCCAGCAGGCCGTCGCCGGTCGTGGCGAAATCGGTCATGATGATGTGGCCCGACTGCTCGCCGCCGAGATTGTGGCCCGAAGCGCGCATGTGCTCGACCACATAGCGGTCGCCGACCCGGGTCCGGAACAGGGTCAGGCCGCGGCTGCGCAGGTAGCGCTCGAGGCCGAGGTTGGACATCGTGGTGCTGACCACGCCGCCGCCTCTGAGCGCGCCCTCGGCCTGCCAGCTCTGGGCGAGCAGGGCGAGAATCTGATCGCCATCGATCAGCTCGCCGCGCTCATCGGCCAGCACGATCCGATCCGCATCGCCGTCGAGGGCGATGCCGAGATCGGCGCCATGCTCGACCACGGCCGCGCACATCGCCTGGGGCTGGGTCGAGCCGCAGCGGGCGTTGATGTTGAAGCCGTTGGGATTGGTCCCGATCTCGATGACGTCGGCACCGAGCTCCCAGAGCACCTTGGGTGCGACGCCGTAGGCCGCGCCATTGGCGCAATCGATCACGATCTTGAGGCCGTTCAGGGTCATGCCCCGGGGCAGGCTGGCCTTGAGCGCCTCGATGTAGCGGCCGCGGGCGCCTTCGAGCCGCACCGCCCGTCCGAGCAGGCTCGGCTCCGCGAGGCCGGCGTCGAGCGAAGTGCGCATCCGCTCCTCGATCGCGAGCTCGATCTCGTCCGACAGCTTGTAGCCATCCGGACCGAACAGCTTGATGCCATTGTCCTGGTAGGGATTGTGCGAGGCCGAGATCATCACGCCGAGATCGGCCCGCAGCGAGCGCGTCAGCATCGCCACGCCCGGGGTCGGCAGCGGGCTCAACAGGGTCACGTCCATGCCCATGGCGATGAAGCCCGCGGTCAGCGCCGGCTCCAACATGTAGCCCGAGAGCCGCGTGTCCTTGCCAATCACCACCCGGTGGCGATGATCGCCGCGCGTGAAGTAGCCACCGGCCGCCAACCCGAGCCGCAGCGCGATCTCAGCAGTCATTGGGGGTTGGTTGGCCGTGCCGCGAATCCCATCCGTGCCGAACAGCTTACGAACCATGCGAATCCCCGCAGCAGAGGTTTTGCGCTCTCAGGTTAGCGGCAAGCGAAGTCGCGACCAAGCAGCGGCCCTCATATCCCGGTATTGCATTTGTCGGCACCCGACGCCCGTCGATCCTAGCACACCAAGGCTTGCCAGATCTGCAAGCATTGTCGGGTCGCGGCGACATCGTGGACCCGGACCACCGCGACCCCCTGGGCGACCCCGGCGAACGCGGCCGCCAGCGATCCCGGCAAGCGGTCGGACGCCGGCGCCTCGCCGGCCAGGCGCGCGATGAAGCTCTTGCGCGACACGCCGAGCACGATCGGCGTCGCGAGGCCGAGGTAGAGGCCGAGCCGGCTCAGGATCTCGACGTTGTGCGCGACCGTCTTGCCAAAGCCGATGCCGGGATCGATCAGCAGGCGCCGCCGGTCGAAGCCGGCCGCGACCCAGGCCAGGATCCGGCGCTCGAGATGGTCGAACACATCGAGTGCGGCGGCGATGTAGGTCGGTTGCTGCTGCATCGTCGCGGGCTCGCCCTGGCTGTGCATCAGGACCACAGGGCAACCGCTCGTGCCGGCCACATCGAGGCTGTCCGGGTCGTGGCGGAGCGCCGAGACGTCGTTGATCATGCGCGCACCGGCACCGATCGCGGCCCGCATCACCCCGGCCTTGCGGCTGTCGATCGAGACCAGGATCCCGCTCGCCGCGAGCGCCTCCACCACCGGCAGGACGCGGCGGATCTCCTCCGCGGCCGAGACCGGCGCGGCGCCCGGGCGTGTCGATTCGCCGCCGACGTCGACGATGTCGGCGCCTTCCGCGTACAGCCTTTGACCCTGGGTGATCGCCGCGGCCGGCTCGAGGAAGCGGCCGCCATCGGAGAAGCTGTCGGGAGTGACGTTGACGACCCCCATGATCAGGGGGCGCCGGTCGGGCAGACCCTCGGGCCAGCCCGGGGGCCCGGTCACGGCCGCGAGGCGCTGCTCGAAGGCCGCCCCGAGCGCCTCACCCCGGCGCCTGGCCCAGCCGGCAAGATCGGTCACCGGCAGGGCGCAACGCTCGACCCGGTCGGCCGAACGCAGCCAGATCTCGGCGGCGGTGAAGGCGGTGGCGCGGGCGCCGAGCGGCAGCGCCCAGCCGGCCTCGACGGCATGCCGGGCGGCGTCGGCGTGCAGGATGCCGAGCGGTCTCAGGTAGATCCCGGCCGTCGAGGCTGTCGAGGAAATCGGCCGCGACCCCCTGCCTAGGCGGCTCCTGGGAGAGCCTTCCGGCCCGGCAACCGCCGTTCCGGCACCGGCTCGTGGTCGCGCGCCGCCTGGTCACGCACCCGGTTGCGGGCTTGGCTCCAGGCCGCCGGTGTCTTCTTTGGGCGGTGCGGTGGTCGGGACCGAGCCCCGCTTGCCGCCGCTCGGCGCCGCGGCGCTCGGCGGCTCGTGCGGCGGCGACTTGGGAATCGGCTCGCCCCGCAGCACGGAGCCGACCTCCTCGCCGGTCAGGGTCTCGTGCTCGAGCAGCGCGTTGGCGAGATCGTGCAGCCGATCGAGATTCTGGCCGATGATCGTCTTGGCGGTATCGAAGCCCGCTTCGACCAGCCGGCGGATCTCGGCATCGATCAGCTGGGCGGTCGATTCCGAGACGTTCTTGGTCTGGGTGATCGAATGGCCGAGGAACACCTCCTGCTGGTTCTCGCCGTAGGCCATCGGCCCGAGCTTGTCGCTCATGCCCCACTGAGTGACCATGTGGCGCGCGATCTTGGTCGCCTGCTCGATGTCGGACGCGGCGCCGGCCGTCACCTTCTCGTGGCCGAAGATCAGCTCCTCGGCGACCCGCCCGCCCATCGCGACCGCGATGTCGGCGTTGAGCTTCTCGCGCGACACCGAGATGCGGTCGCCGAGCGGCAGCCGCATCACCATGCCGAGCGCGCGGCCGCGCGGGATGATCGTCGCCTTGTGGATCGGGTCCGAGGCCGGCGAGAGGTAGCCGACCAGGGCATGGCCCGACTCGTGGTAGGCGGTCAGCCGTTTTTCCTCTTCGGTCATGACCATGGAGCGCCGCTCGGCGCCCATCATCACCTTGTCCTTGGCCGACTCGAAGTCGACCATGCCGACCATCCGCTTGCCCATGCGGGCCGCGAGCAGGGCCGCCTCGTTGACGATGTTGGCGAGATCGGCGCCCGAGAAGCCGGGGGTGCCGCGCGCGATCACCTTGGGATCGACGTCGGGCCCGACCCGCACCTTCTTCATGTGCACCTGGAGGATTCTTTCCCGCCCCAGGACGTCCGGGTTCGGCACGACCACCTGGCGGTCGAAGCGACCCGGCCGCAGCAGCGCCGGGTCGAGCACGTCGGGCCGGTTGGTCGCGGCGATCAGGATCACGCCCTCGTTGGCCTCGAAGCCGTCCATCTCGACCAGCAGCTGGTTCAGGGTCTGCTCGCGCTCGTCGTTGCCGCCGCCGAGCCCGGCGCCACGGTGCCGGCCGACCGCGTCGATTTCGTCGATGAACACGATGCAGGGCGCGTGCTTCTTGGCCTGCTCGAACATGTCGCGCACCCGGGACGCGCCGACGCCGACGAACATCTCGACGAAGTCCGAGCCTGAGATCGTGAAGAACGGCACGTTGGCTTCGCCGGCGATCGCGCGGGCGAGCAGGGTCTTGCCGGTGCCGGGCGGACCGACCAGCAGCACGCCCTTGGGAATCCGGCCCCCGACCTGCTGGAACTTCTGCGGGTTCTTGAGGAACTCGACGACCTCCTGGAGCTCCTCCTTGGCCTCGTCGATGCCGGCGACGTCGTTGAAGGTCACGCGGCCATGCTTCTCGGTCAGAAGACGCGCGCGCGACTTGCCGAAGCCCATCGCCTTGCCGCCGCCAGACTGCATCTGGCGCATGAAGAAGATCCAGACGCCGATCAGCAGCAGCATCGGGAACCAGGACACCAGGACGCCGAGCAGCGACGGCATGCTGTCGTCGACCGGCGCCGCGGTGATCCGCACGCCCCGATCGCTAAGGCGGCTGACCAGGTTCGGATCCTCGGGCGTGTAGGTGCTGAAGGAGCGGCCGTCGGAGAAGTGGCCGGTGACCGTGCTGCCCTGGATGGTGACGTCGCGCACGCGGCCGTTGTCGACCTCGGCGAGAAAGTCGGAGAAGGCGAGATTGGCCTGCGGCCCGTGCCCGGACGGGTTCTGGAACAGGTTGAACAACGCGATCAACAGCAGGCCAATGATGACCCAGAGCGCCAAGTTCTTGGTAAAGTTGTTCACCCAGCTTGCCTCGCCGCGGTAGAGCCCCGTTGGCCTCGCCCGCCAGCGACCCCGGCCAGAGGCGCCCTGCGAGCCGTATTCTCCGATTAGCTTAACATAAGCGATCCACTGCCCGAAGCAAAGGTCTACTCGCCGCCAGCCATACCGTCATGCGGCTGGCGCGCGCGCCGGGCCGGCCGCGAACGGCGCGCCGGCGAGCGGGTGGCGCGGGCGATAACGGGCCAGGACCTCGAAGCGCCCGCCGCAATCGGGGGCGCGCAGGCCGAGCGCCGGCACGACGAGCAGCCGGTCGGCCTGCCAGAGCGCGGGCAGGCTCGGCCGCACCTCGGCCGGCAGAGCGGGTGCCGGGGCTGCCTCCAGTCCGGCGCGCCGCCACCGGTCGAGGGCGCCGAGCGCGCGCACGGAAAGTCCCGCGACTTCCCCGTTGACCCGGATCGCGAAGCGACCATCCCAGCTCTGCCAGACGCCCGCCTCGGGCTCGAGCACCTGCTCGATCGCGCCCGCCTCGCGACAGATCAGCAGCCGCTCGCCCCGCCGCAGCAGCCGGCAGCCGCCGAGCGTGTGCCCGGCGGTGCGCGGGGAGTCGGCGCGCAGCGCATCGAGCAGGCGACCGAGCCGGACCCGGCGCGGCGGATAGGGCCGGCCGCCGACCGCGAGCAGGGTCTGCTGCAGAGCCCGCCCGGCGATCTCGCGCGGTGCCGCGGTCAGGTCGGCATGCGCCATGAGCACGAAACCAGCCGGAAAGATCCGCGCATGCTGCGCCAGCCAGGCTGCGACCACGCCGTCCAATGCGGCCCGGGCGACGCCCTGGGCGCAGGCCAACCGGGCGAGCCGGGGCGCATCCAGGCCCGGATCGGACCGCAGGCGCGTGCGGGCGAACCCGGGCGCCCGGTTGCTGGGATCGTCGAGCCAGGGCTGGCCCTCGGCCTCGAGCATGGCGAGCAGCGCCGCCTTGGGCATCGCGAGCAGCGGCCGCAGCAGGCGGAGCCCGGCCAGCTCGCGCACCGCCGCCATGGCTGCCTGCCCGTCCGGGCCGCTGGCGCGCGCCTGGCGAAGCGCCACGGTCTCGGCCTGATCGCCCTGGTGATGGGCGGTCAGGAGGTGGAGCACGCCCGCGGCCCGGCACCAGTCGCCGAGCAGGCGATAGCGCGCGTGCCGCGCCGCGGCCTGGATGCCGGCCACGGGCCTGGCGCCCGCCCAGGTCAGGATCTGCCACGGGATCCGGCGCGCCGTGAGCCAGGCCGCCGTCTGGCGGGCCTCGCGCGCGGAATTCCGGGCGCAAACCATGATCGACGATCAGTCCGACCACCGCCCCGGCCCGCCGCCGCGCCCAACGGTCGACGAGCAGGCAGAGCGCCAGGCTGTCCGGCCCGCCCGAGACCGCGACCGCGAGCCTCGGCCTCGCCTCGAAGGGTCCGAGCGGCGCCATCAGCGCCGCAAAGCGCGCCTCATCCAGATGGCTTGGGTCCAGACTGGCCGTGGCCGCCGGGTCAGGCACACTCGGCGCGCGCCCGCTCGCGAGCCACGGCCTCCTGGATGTGGGCGGGCGCGTCGGGAAACGCCTTGGCCAGCTCGGTGTAGGACAGGCAGGCCTTCTCCTTCTCGCCCAGGCCCTCGAGCGACATCCCGAGCTTCAGGAGGTTGTCGGGCGCCTTTGGGGCGGTCTTGCCATAGGTGCGGTAGTTGCGGGCGAAGGCGGCGGCGGCGGCGGCATAGTTCTTGCGCACGTAGTAGGTCTCGGCCAGCCAGTAGGCGGCGTTGGCGGCGAGCGGGTGGTTCGGGCTCTGGTCCAGGAACCGCTGCAGCCCGCCCTCCGCAGCCGCGTAATCGCCGGCGCGCAGCAGCTCCATCGCCGAATCGTACTGCTGCTGAGCGGGCAGCTCGGTAGCGGTCGGCGGCGGCGTGACCGCGGGCGGCGCCGGCCGCGGCAGGGCGAGCACCGCGCTCTTCGGAATCTGTCCGAGGTCCTGGGGGGGAGCCCCGAGGTTGGCCGCCGGCGGTGCGGTCGCCGGGCGGGCCGCGGGGGTCGGGGCGACGGCGGCCAGCGGCGCGCCGGCGGGCGTGCCCTGCTCCACCGACCGGAGGCGCTGGTCCAGATCGCCGATCAGCTGGTCGAACCGGCCCTCGAGGGTCTGCTGGTCGTGCTCCAGCTGCTCGATCCGGCCGGTCAGCCGGCGCAGCTCCTCCTCGAGCTGCCCGAGCCGGACCTCGTACTGCGCCATCCGCCCGGGATCGGTCGCCTGCGCCGGCTCGACCCGTCGCAAGTCCGCCAGCTGGACGCGCAGCGCCGCGATCTCGCCCGACAGCGCCGGCAGCTCGGCGCGCGCCGGCAGGCTCATAACGCCGGCCAGCAGAACGAGCGCGGCGCCGGCCCGAAGAGCGGTTCGTCGACCGGCGATCGGGCGCGGCTTGGGCATCAGTTGGTGGTGGTGACGACGGTGACGGCGCGCCGGTTCTTGGCCCATGCCGCGTCGTCATGGCCAGGGTCGACCGGCCGCTCCTCGCCGTAGGAGATGGTCAGGATGCGATCGGGCTCGACCTGGAGCGCGACCAGGTAGCTCTTGACCGCATTGGCGCGGCGATCGCCGAGCGCCAGGTTGTACTCGCGAGTGCCGCGCTCGTCGGCGTGACCCTCGATGGTGACGATCACGTTCGGATACTGCTTCAGCCAGCCGCCCTGACGGTCCAGGGTCTGAGTCGCGGTCGGACTCAGCACCGAGCTGTCGTAGTCGAAGAACACGCGATCGCCGACGGTGACCTCGAGGTCCTGCTGGGTGCCCGGCTGCGGCTGCCCCTGGAGCTCCGAACTCGCGATGCCGGCCCCCCCGCCGCCGGCCGCCCCGGCACCTTCGGCGCCGTTGGCGCTGCCGGAAGGCGGCATCTCGTCGGGTGCCGACGTGCAACCGGCCAGCCACGCCAACGCGGCGCACATCCCGAAGACGGCGCATGTCCGAAGTACGGTTGCGATCATCGAAGGCTCCATGTCGCCAACCGGCCGGATGTCGCCAAGCGGCCGGCCGCGTTGGACGGTGGGGACGGCGCCGAACCTGACCCGCCACGATCCTGGGCCGCGACGGCGATCGCATGCGACACCATGGGCATCCTAAGTTTGATCGACCGCGAGATCAATTCCGTCGCTCGGATCGGCGTCGCTCAGGGCACCAGGTTCGACCAGTCGGGATCCGAGGCGTCGAGCGGGGTCGGCACCTCGCGCTCGTTGTAGCCGGTCACGTCGACGCTGAACAGACGCGTGTGATCGGTCCGGTAGTCTTCGCGCGAGAACAGGATCACCCGGCCGTTGGGCGACCAGGTCGGGCTCTCGTCCTGCGTGCTCTGGGTCAGCAGGCGCTCGTCGCTGCCGTCCGGGCGCATCACGCCAATGTGGAACAGGCCGCCCTGGATCTTGGTGAAGGCGATCAGGTCGCCGCGCGGCGACCAGGCCGGGCTGCCGTAGCGGCCGGCGCCGAAGCTGATCCGTTGGACGCCGCTGCCGTCGATGTTCATGACGTAGAGCTGGGGCGTGCCGGCGCGATCCGAGTTGAACACCAGGCGCCGGCCGTCGGGGGCGAAGGACGGCGAGGTGTCGATCGCCGGGTGGCTGGTCAGCTGCCGCTGCTCGTGGGTCTCGAGGTTGAGGCTGTAGATGTCGGAATTGCCGTGCTCGGCGAGCGACATCACGACCAGGCGGCCGTCGGGGCTGAAGTGTGGCGCGAACGTCATGCCGCTGAAATCGCCGAGCTTCTGTTGCCGACCGCTCGCCAGGTCGAGCTCGTAGACCTGCGGCACGCGGCCCCGGTAGGTCATGAAGGCGACGCGCTTGGCATCGGGGCGAAAGCGCGGGGTCAGGACCAGATCGGCACCGTCGGTCAGGAAGCGATGGTTGGCGCCGTCCTGGTCCATGATCGCCACGCGCTTGACGCGGTCGGTCGCCGGGCCGCTCTCGCTGATGTAGACGATCCGGGTGTCGAAATAGCCGCCCTCGCCGGTGATCCGCTCATACACCGCATCGGCGATCTGATGCGCCACGCGCCGCCAGTTGTCGGTCGTGGTGGCAAAGCGCAGGCCGCGCATCTGGACGCCCGCGAACACGTCCCAGAGCCGGAACTCGACCGCGAGGTTGCCGCCCGCCTCGCCGCCGTCGACGGTGCCGGTGACCAGCGCCTGGGCATTGATCTGGCGCCAGTCGGCGAACCGCGGCAGGCCGCGCAGCTGTTCGGGCGACTGGATGAACGCGCGCGGATCGATCGGGCGGAACAGCCCCGAGCGCGCGAGGTCGGCGCTGACGACGTCGGCGATGTCGCGGCCGCGCTGCTGCGCTTGCGCGGTCGCGCCGTACAGCTCGCTGATCGCGATCGGCAGCGGCTCGACGATGCCCGAGGTGATGTCGAGCTCGAGCACGGCGCGCGCCGGCGCCGGCAGCAGGACCAGGCCGCACAACAGCAGGCAGCCCAGGATCGGGCGACCCGGGATCGGGCAACTCAGACGGACGAGCGCATTCCAGGGCATTCGGGGCATCAACCGTTGATCGCGTCCTGGGGGCGGAAGTTCAAGTTGATGTCGCGCCATATGGCGTACTTCCCCGGCGGTAGAATGAGTGGGCTGCATTTGTCAACAGCGCGGCGCGCGCTCTCGGCCACCGCCCGGAAGGTGGGATCCCGGCCGAGCCGCCCCTGATCCTCGATCGTGACGTTTTGCACCGTCCGATCCGGCCGGACCTGGATGCGCAGCTGGACCACCATGTCGTCGATGCCCTCGACCCCGACCGGCAGGGTCCAGCAATGGCCGATCTGGCGACGGAGCGCGTCGACCTCGCTGAAGCTGAGCTGGGCCTCGCCGAGCGCGTTGCGCGCCTGCCCGGTGGTCGCCGCGCCGCGCCCGGGACCGGTCTGGGTGGTGTCGCTCTCGACCCGCCGGTCCAGCTGCTCGACGCTCTTGAGGAGCGCCGCGAAGGCGTCCTCCTGGGGCGGCGCCGGCGCTGGCTTTTGCGTCGACGGTGGCGGCACGGGCGGCGGGGTCGCCTCGGCGACCTTGGGCGGCGCCGGCTTCAGCAGCGGTCTCGGCGCCGGCGATTGGGGCGCCGGCGGTTGCGGCGCCGGCGGTGGCTCGGGCTTGGCGGGTTCCGGCTGGACCAGGGCGACCTCCGGCTTGGGGGCCGGTTCCGGCTCCGGCTTGGGCTGCACCTCGGGCGGCGGCTCCACGACGGGCGGGGGCGGCGGCGGCGGCTCGGCCTTGGCCACGTCGGGCTTGGGCGGCTCGGGCTCGTGGGGCGGCGGCGGTGCCGGTTCCGGCTCGGGCGGGGGCTGGACCGCGGCCACGTCGGGCTTGGCGGGCGGTTCCGGCTCGTGGGGCGGCGGCGGCGCTGGCTCGGGCGGGGGCGGTACCTCGGCCTGCTGGGGTGGCGGCGCCGGCTGGGGCTCGACCTTCGGCTCGGGCGGCGGGGTCGGGGTCGGATTCGGGCTGGCCGCGGCGCGCGCCGGAGTCGGCGCGGTCGTCGCCGGCGCCGGCGCCGGCGGCTTTGCCTCGGCCTCCGGCGCCTCGTTGACCAGCTCGACCGTGATCGCCTGCTCCATCGCCGGCGGCGGCCGGCTCAGGCTCGGCAGGCCGAAGTACAGGAGCGCGGCCAGCGCCACGTGCAGCAGGGAGGAGAACAGCCACGCCCGGCCCATCGCTCTCAGACCCGCCGGGTCACGCGCGCGACCACCGCGGCATCCGGCCTGGCCTCAAGGCGTCTTCTCATCGAACTCGGTCACCAGCGCGACCTTGCTGAAGCCGGCGGCGTGGATCGCGCCGACCACCTCCATGACCCGGCCGTAGTCGATCACCTTGTCGCCGCGCACGAAGACCCGGGCGTCGGGCTTGCGCTCGCTGATCGCGCGCAGCCTGGGGCCGAGCTCCTCGACCGTGAGCGGGCTGTCCTGGAGATAGACCTTGCCGTCGTGGTCGACGGTCACGCTCAGCGGCTCGTCCTGGCCCGGCAGCGGCGAGCTGGTGGTCTTGGGCAGGTCGACCGTGACGCCGACGGTCAGCAACGGGGCGGTGACCATGAACACGATCAGCAGCACCAGCATCACGTCGACGAAGGGCGTGACGTTGATCGCCGCCATCGGCGGTCGGCGATGCCGGCGCGAGAGCCGCTGCGGGGCTTCGTCCGGATTGCTCATCGGCATGGGACTACACCTGCATGGCGGTCAGGCATGGGGCGTCAGGCCGCGCGGCTGCTGTCCAGTCCCGGCGTGCGGCCGCTCTCCAGCTCGCGGGACAGGACCACGGTGAACTCGTCGGCGAAGCTCGTGACCCGGTTGGCGTAGCGCTCGAAGTCGCCGGACAATTTGTTGTAGGCGACCACCGCCGGGATCGCGGCGATCAGGCCGAGCGCGGTCGCGAGCAGGGCCTCGGCGATCCCCGGCGCGACCACGGCGAGCGTCGTGTTCTTGGCCAGCGCGATCGACTGGAAGCTGTTCATGATGCCCCAGACGGTGCCGAACAGGCCGACGAAGGGGGCGGTCGAGCCGATCGTCGCGAGCGAGCTCAGATAGCGCTCGAGGACCTCGAGCTCGCGGTCGAGGGTCAGCGTCATGACCTTGCCGATCCGCTCCAGCAGCGCCCGCGAGCCGGCCGGCGGGCGCGGCGAATCGCGCCATTCCTCCATCGCGGCGGCGAACAGCATCGCCATCGGGTGGTCGGCCTCGCGGCCGAGGCGCCGGTACAGATCGTCGAGCGCTGCGCCCGACCAGAAGGCGCGCTCGAAGGCGCGCGCCTTGCGGCGCAGGCGCCCGAGCCGGAAGGTCTTGTCGAAGATCACGGTCCAGGACCAGATCGAGGCCAGCACCAGGATGGCCAAAACCACCTTGACCACCGGGTCCGCCTGGCTGACCAGCGACCACAGGCCAAAGCCGACCGCCTGGTCGCCAGCGAGACGCAGCGCGGTGACGGCGTTGTCTTCCATCGCGCAATCCTATGTCTGAGCCACGGCCGCCCGACGGTCCGGGGTTGCGCTATCAGATAGGTAATGCGGAGGCCACGACCAACGATCGTCGTCGCCCGGACGCCGGAGGAGCCGTTCGCGGCAGCAGAAAGCCGCTTCGATTCGCGCTGTCAAGCACGATGCCTGAGCGGGCGCGCGGCGAGCGGGGCGAGGGCGCCGAGCAGCTCGGCCGGCAGGCGGGCGACGCGCATCCCGGCGGAGACCAGGGCGAGGCGCAGCTCCAGGCGCACCAGCAGCCGGCCGGCGCGGGTCACGCGCTGCTCGAGGTCGAGCGAGGCCCCGCCCTGGCGGACCAGCCGGGTCTCGATCACGAGGCCATCGTCGAGGTGCGCCGTGGCGCGGTAGTCGGCCAGGCAGCGGCGGACCGCGAACGCGAGGCCGAAGCGCTCGCGCAGCGTGCCGTGGTCGAGCCCCAGGCAGCGCAGCATCTCGGTCCGCGCCCGCTCGGCGAACTTCAGGTGGTTGGCGTGGTAGACGATGCCGCCGGCATCGGTGTCCTCGTAGTAGACCCGGACCGGCAGGCGATGGACGCCGCCCTCGATCCGGCCGGTCTCAGGAATCGGACCCGTCGGGGCCATCGAACAGTCCGGCCTGGGCGTCCTGACCCGGCGGCGGCTCGAGCCGGAGGTGCTGCCAGGCGAGGCGGGTGAGCAGGCGGCCGCGCGGGGTCCGCTGCAGCAGACCCTGCTGCAGCAGGAACGGCTCGACCACCTCCTCGAGCGTGTCGCGCTGCTCGGAGAGTGCTGCCGCCAGCGTGTCGGCGCCGACCGGGCCGCCGCCGTAGTTCCTGGCGATGCAGCCGAGGTAGCGCCGGTCGAGGGCGTCGAGGCCGAGCTGGTCGACCTCGAGGCGGGTCAGCGCCTGGTCGGCGAGCTTGGCGTCGACCTCGGCGCGCTCGGCGACCAGGGCGAAGTCGCGCACCCGGCGCAACAGGCGCATCGCGACCCTGGGCGTGCCGCGCGCCCGGCGGGCGATCTCGGCCGCGCCGCTGGCGGTCAGGCCGAGGCCGAAGATCGCGGCGCCGCGGGTCACGATCTGCTCGAGCTCGTCGTGGTCGTAGAAGTTGAGGCGCGAGAGGATCCCGAAGCGATCGCGCAGCGGCGTGGTCAGCAGGCCCGTGCGCGTGGTCGCCCCGATCAGGGTAAACGGCGAAAGATCGATCCGGATCGAGCGCGCGGCCGGGCCCTCGCCGATCATCAGGTCGAGCTGGAATTCTTCCAGCGCCGGGTAGAGGATCTCTTCGACCGCCGGGCTGAGGCGGTGGATCTCGTCGATGAACAGGACGTCGCGCGGCTGCAGGTTGGTGAGCTGGGCGGCGAGGTCGCCCGCGCGCAGGATCACCGGCCCCGAGGTCAGCCGGAAGCCGACCCCGAGCTCGGCCGCGATGATCTGGGCGAGCGTGGTTTTTCCCAGACCGGGCGGGCCGGCGAGCAGCACATGATCCAGCGCCTCGCGGCGCTGCCGCGCGGCCGCGATGAACACGCCGAGATTGGCGCGCAGCGGCGCCTGGCCGATGAACTCGGCCAGCCGCTGCGGCCGCAGCGACGGCTCCACCTCCGCCGCCCCCGCCTCGGGGCTCACCAACCGCTCGTTCATGGGAGGGTTCTAACCCGAATCGCTGATGGAAATCACGTTTGCGACGGAGTGAGCGCTCTCGGGCGAGCGGCGCTCGAGCTTTCAGTCCTCGTACGCGATCCGCGAGATCTCCTGAACCCCGGCCGTCGCGCAGCCCATCGAAGAGTGCTCGCGTTCATAAGATCAGCCGGATGCGTCCATGCATCTTGTCGATCCACGCGAACGCCCCGTTCAGATCACCAGCCTCCATGTGGCCCTGGCTAGCGCGTTCGGGCACGTATCCTCGCGCGCTATCTCTTCGAGTTCCAGGAGTATCAGCGATCGCCCTGGGCCTTCTCGTCCGCATCGTCCAGCTGATCCAGAGATCGCGCCTTCGAACGCAAATCGTAGGTCCAAGTCGACCCATGCTTCCTCGGCATCCCGTATTTGTCAGTACGCGTAGCCGAAGCGCCTGCACGTGAAGTTCAAGCCCACGTCGATAGTCCAATAGTGCATCAATGCCGCGAAGCTATCGTACCAAGGTAGGTGGAGTTCGGACTAAGCCGCGATCGGCTTTCATGTGGCGTCAGCGGATCGAGCTCCTACGCGTGCCCACAAGCCGATCGCCTCTGTCGTCCCTGAGCGCCAGTCTCACGCCATGCCAGTCACTGGGTGATCGCGGAATTCGGGATTGAGCTCGAGCGCCCGCTCGACAGCTCTCAGGTCGAATCCGCGGATCCGTCGCCAAAAATAGCAGCCGAAAGCCAGCACTGTCTGTAGGCGTCGGCGCGTCTTCGGCATCGATGTCGAGTGCATGCTGAGCCGCAGCCAGACTCCTTCGCCTTGGATACGCTCGTCCAGAGCGTAGGTTGAACTTAGACCAGACCTGCTCATCGTAGATGAAGGCAAGCCATAGCAGCGCAGGCTTCCGCATAGTTGGGCTCGCGCTCGATCGTCCGTTCCAGGCATTCGAGCGCTGCGTGGTCGAGATCCTGCTTCGCGACACTCGTGTCGTAGGCGTGATCGAGGCGCACTACAGTCTAGGCGTTGTCAAGCTATCCAGGCGGCTGGTTCCGCACTTCCTCGAGCTGCGTCGCCTCGGTAATCGCGCCCGAGTGTGCTCTGCGATCGCGTGCGACGACCTGCTCGGTGACGTCGCTCTGGACGGCGAACACGGCGGTGGCGCTGAGATCTCGATCGTAGGTCCTCCGACCAGAAGTGTGCGCCGGCTCGGCCACGTCGATCAGCTGGGCGGTGACCCGCGAGCGATCGCCGGCCGATCGACGCACGCTGCCCTCGACGATCGTAGCGACGCTCGAGCTCGCGGCCGATCTGTGGACGTCACAGGCTGGTCGCCTTGTATTGCAGCACGTCGAGTTGCGGGCGATCACGGAGATCGTGCAGCCGCGACAGTCTGGCGATGATGCTCCTCGGTCAGACCGTCGGCGA
Source organism: uncultured Alphaproteobacteria bacterium (assembly GCA_963757395.1). Classification (GTDB taxonomy): domain Bacteria; phylum Pseudomonadota; class Alphaproteobacteria; order Geminicoccales; family Geminicoccaceae; genus DATAOG01. The sequence goes on along the minus strand of CAVWRK010000003.1, from coordinate 40,791 downwards.
AGATACTCGTCCTCGGCAGCACCGCCAGATTGACCACGGCAGCACCGCGACCGCGAGTAGCTCGATCCAACGAGCGCCTGGTGGGCGATGCGACCTCTGCGCGAAGCCAGCGCTGGCCGGTCTTCTCGCGGGTGGCCGACCGCTGATCCACCAAGCCAGGCCTGCCGCGCCGAGCATCATGACCGTAGCGGCGGCCGCGACCCGACCAGGCCGCGCGGCGCTGGCGTCTCCTAGCGCTGCCGCCGCGTCGCCCCTGCGCCCATGACTACACCGGAATACCTGGACGGGCCGCGGGATGTTCTTGAGCTGCCGTTCGCCCAGATCCTCGAACGATGAGCGGCAACTTGTCCTGGACGTGGTCGCGCACGGTGCGCGAGACGCAGATGCCGCTCGGCTCGGCCAGCGCTTCGCGGCGTGCTGCGACGTTGACGCCGTCGCCATGGATGTCGTCCTCCTCAATGATGATGTCGCCGAGATTGATGCCGATGCGGAACCAGATCTGCTGGTCCTCCGGCACGTCCGATTGCGTTCGACCATGCCTTGTGGATCTCGATCGCGCATTCGATCGCGTCGACCACGCTTGCGAACTCGACCAGCGCGCCGTCGCCCACCAGCTTGACGATCGCGGCCGTGGTGCTTCGGCGATCTCGGGCTCGATAAAGTCCGTCCGGAGCGCCTTCAGACGCGCCGAACGTCCCCGCCTCGTCGGCCGCCATCAGCCGGCTGTAGCCGACCACGTCCGCGGCGAGAATGGCGGCGAGCCTGCGTTCCATCGTCTCGGCCTGATCACAAATCGACGCGTGGATTGTATCCCGGACGACGCCGATAAACCAGTACCAGTCGCCCGCGTGACTAAGCGCCGGTCAGCTCCTGGAGGCCGCTGCGGATCAGGGCGTCGACGGGCGGCCTGGTCGCCGAGGATGGCCGCGGCCTTGGCGATCGCGGCGTGGGCCTCGCTGCGGCCGTAGCCGAGGTTGATCAGCGCGGAGACCGCGTCGGCGGCGGCGCCGCCGAGCGGACCGACGGCGTGCGGCGCGGCATCGACCGCTGCCGAGGGCGGGAAAATCGACCAGGCGGTCCTTGAGCTCGGCGACGATCCGCGAGGCCAGCCGCGGGCCGACGCCGCTCGCCCGGGTCAGGGCGGCCTTGTCCTGGGCGGCGACCGCGCGCGCCAAAGTTTCGGGGGTGAGCACCGAGAGCACGCCGAGGGCGACTCGGGCGCCGACCCCCTGGACCGTCTGCAGAAGACGGAACCAGGCGCGCTCGGTGGGGTCGCGGAAGCCGTAAAGGGTGATGCTCTCGGCCCGGACCTGGGTCTCGACGTGCAGGTCGACCGCCTCGCCGGCGCCTGGCAGAGCGCCGAGCGTGCGCGCCGAGCAGGCGACCAGATAGCCGACCCCGCCGACGTCGACCACCGCGTGATCCTCGCCGACGCTGTCGACGCGCCCGCGCAGGCGCGCGATCACCGGGGCGGCCCGGCTGCGGTCAGCGCCAGCGCCAGGCGGTCGCGGCTCGTCTGATGATGGGCGTGACAGAGCGCCACGGCCAATGCGTCGGCGGCGTCGCCCGCGCGCGCGCCGCTGGCCGGCAGCAGCGTGCGCACCATCATCGCGACCTGGCGCTTGTCGGCGGCGCCGGTGCCGACCACGGTGCGCTTGACGGTCTTGGACGCGTACTCGGTCACGATCAGCCCGGCATGGGCCGCGGCCAGCAGCACCACGCCGCGCGCCTGGCCGAGTTTGAGCGAGGATTGGGCGTTGCGGTTGACGACCGTCTCCTCGACCGCGGCGACCGCGGGGCCATGCCGGGCCACGACCTCCTTCAGGCCGCGGTAGAGGGCGTCCAGGCGGACCGCGAGATCGTCGCCGGGATCGGTCCCCACGACGCCCGCGGCGAGGAAGCGGAGCGCGTTGCCCGAGACCTCGATCACGCCCCAGCCGGTGCGTTGCAGCCCGGGATCGAGCCCCAGGAGGCGCATCACGCGGATAACCGCTCGAGCACCTCGTCGTCGACCTCGAAGTTGGCGGTCACGCGCTGGACGTCGTCGCTGTCGTCCAGGGTCTCGAGCAGCTTGAACAGCGTCTCGGCCAGGTCCGGGCCGACCGGCACGTTGACCTGCGGCCGCCAGCCGAGACGCGCGCTCTCGGGCGGCCCGAGGCGGGCCTCGAGGGCTTCGCGGACGGCGCCCAGGTCGTCCGGCGCGCAGGTGATCTCGTGGCCGTCGTCCGATGACTGGCAATCCTCGGCGCCGGCCTCGATCGCGGCCTCGAGCATGGTGTCGGGATCGGCCGCGTCGGCGGCGTAGCGGATCTCGCCGACCCGGTCGAACTGGAAGCTGACGGAGCCGGTCTCGCCGAGCGTGCCGCCGAGCTTGGTGAACGCCGCTCGGACGTCGGCCGCGGTCCGGTTGCGGTTGTCGGTCAGGGTCTCGACGATCACCGCGACCCCGCCCGGGCCGTAGCCTTCGTAGCGGACCTCCTCGTAGGTCTCGCCGTCGACGCCGGACGCGCGCTTGATCGCGCGCTCGATGTTCTCCTTCGGCACATTGGCCGCGCGCGCCGCCTGCAGGGCCGAGCGCAGGCGCGGATTGGCGGCCGGGTCCGGCAGGCCGTTGCGGGCCGCGACCTGGACCTCGCGCACCAGTCGGGTGAAGGTCCGGGCCCGCTTGGCGTCCTGGCGGCCTTTGCGATGCATGATGTTCTTGAACTGGGAATGGCCAGCCATGATCAATTCACCGCCCTTGCTGCGTGCTGAAGGTGGTCTAGCACGGATCGTCCTGGTCGCGCATCGGCCCGATCGAGCGTCGCGGTTAAGGGCGCATTTACCTCGATCTGCGGTAATGGCGGCCGGGCAGCCCCGGCGTCGAGACACGGGTGGCAGGCATGACGATCGATCCAGGCAGTGACGAGCAGCGGGACGAGCGCCTCAACTCGCGCTTCGAGGGCCGGCTCGAGGCCGAGCTTCTGGTCGATGGCACCCGATGGCGGTGTTCGATTCGCGATCTGTCGCTCGGGGGCGCCGGTCTGGAGCCGCCGATCCCGGCTCTGCTCGGCAAGAAGGTCGAGCTGCGGAGCCCGCGCTTCAACTTCGAGGGCCGGCTGCGGGGTCGGGTCGTCAATCTCGCGTACCGACGGACCTGTGTCGCCTTCGATCTCGACCCCGGCACCCGCCAACACCTGACCGCATTCTTGCTCGCCAACGTCGAGCCGTCCTGAAGTTCTGGCTGCCGGCGCGCCCGGCCCGCGGGCGTCTCGACACAACAATAGCGCCGGCCGTCCGGCGTCGCCGGGCGAACCACAAACCATGCCCAATTGCGTCAAAATCAACGCAAAGGTAGGACGCATTTCATCTACCTGGGATTTTATAAGTTTTTCCGTACTAACTTTTTTGTTGATTTCTCCTTTCGCCTGAGTTACAGCTTGGTCGTCAAGTCAGACGGTGCCTCCCTCCCTCCACTGCCCTCGTCGGCCACAGGCTGACGGGGGCGACTTTTTTGGAGGGGGTCTAGTTGGGAGATCCCCGGCAGACTTGCTCCAAGGACACGACCATGACCGAGGCAGCCAGCTCGATCGCCGCTCTGCGCACCGACCAGCTGGACGACGAGGACTTGGCCATCGCCGATCTGCATCGACAGAACACGCAGCTGCGCGCCGAGCTCGACGAGGTCCAGCCGGTGATCAGCGCTTCGCTGCTGGTGGCGACCGCCTTTCGCCTGCGCGACCAGACCGCTTTGGTGAGCGCGCTGCGCCTTTTGGTGCGCACGATCCGCCTGTTCGAGGACCGGCGCTCCGAGGCGCCCGCCTAGGTCACGCCTGGCCGCCGGCGGCGCCTCGCCGGCGGCCGACCGGCGCCGGCGCTTGATCTGGGTGCCGGGCTTGACCACATCCTGGCGGCGGCCCATCAAGGGCCGAGCCCGATTCGGTCGCCCGCACGTGGATCTATGAGCCCAACTCCAAGCGCCACCTGGCACGGCACGACGATCCTGTCGGTCCGCAAGGACCGTCAGGTGGTGATCGCCGGCGACGGCCAGGTCAGCCTGCAGAACACCGTCCTCAAGGCCGGCGCCCGCAAGGTGCGCAAGCTCGCGGGCGGCAAGATCCTGGCCGGCTTCGCCGGCAGCACCGCCGATGCCTTCACGCTGCTCGAGCGGCTCGAGGCCAAGCTCGAGCGCCATCCCGGTCAGCTGATGCGGGCCGCGGTCGAGCTCGCCAAGGACTGGCGCACCGATCGCTATCTGCGCCGCCTCGAGGCGATGATGGCGGTGGTCGACGCCGAGATCTCGCTGCTCTTGAGCGGCACCGGCGACGTGCTCGAGCCGGACGATGGCCTGATCGGCATCGGCTCGGGCGGCCCCTTCGCGCTCGCGGCCGCGCGGGCGCTGATCGACGTCGAGGGCACGACGGCGGAGACGATCGCCCGCAAGGCGATGGCGATCGCCGCCGGGATCTGCGTCTACACCAACAGCCATCTCACTCTCGAGACCATCGAGCTTTGATGATGAGCGGCCTGACCCCGCGCGAGATCGTTTCCGAGCTCGATCGCTTCATCGTCGGCCAGCAGGCCGCCAAGCGCGCGGTCGCGATCGCGCTGCGCAATCGCTGGCGGCGCCTGAAGCTGGACGAGGCGCTGCGCGAGGAGGTCCTGCCCAAGAACATCCTGACCATCGGGCCGACCGGCTGCGGCAAGACCGAGATCGCCCGCCGCCTGGCCAAGCTCGCCCAGGCGCCGTTCCTCAAGGTCGAGGCGACCAAGTTCACCGAGGTCGGCTATGTCGGCCGGGACGTCGAATCGATCATCCGTGACCTGGTCGAGGTCGCGCTCACGATGACCCGCGAGCGGCTGCGCAAGGAGGTCACCGCGAAGGCCGAGCTCAACGCCGAGGAGCGCGTGCTCGCCGCCCTGGTCGGCGCCAATGCCAGCCAGGAGACCCGCGACAAGTTCCGCCGGCTGCTGCGCGAAGGCGCGCTCGCCGAGAAGGAGATCGAGCTCGAGGTCGCGGATCGCGCCGGCATGGCGCTGCCGACCTTCGACATTCCGGGCATGCCGGGCGCCCAGATGGGCATGCTCAACCTCGGCGACATCTTCGGCAAGGCGTTCGGCGAGCGCACCAAGCGCCGGCGCATGACCGTGGCCGACAGCTACGCCCTCTTGATGGAGGAGGAGGCCGACAAGCTGCTCGACCAGGAGCAGGTCAAGCGCGAGGCGCTGAGTGCGGTCGAGCAGAACGGCATCGTGTTCCTCGACGAGATCGACAAGATCAGCCGGGGCGAGGGTCGGGGCGGCGCCGACGTGTCGCGCGAGGGCGTGCAACGCGACCTTTTGCCGCTGATCGAGGGCACCAGCGTCACCACCAAGCATGGCGCGGTGCGCACCGAGCACATTCTGTTCATCGCGAGCGGCGCGTTCCACAACAGCAAGCCCTCCGACCTGCTGCCGGAGCTGCAGGGCCGGCTGCCGATCCGGGTCGAGCTCAATCCGCTGACCGAGGCCGATCTCGCGCGCATCCTGGTCGAGCCCGAGGCGAGCCTGATCAAGCAGTACGTCGCCTTGCTGGCGACCGAAGGGGTGGGTCTGGAGTTCACCGACAGCGCGGTCGCCGAGATCGCGCGGCTCGCGAACGAGATCAACGAGCGGGTCGAGAATATCGGCGCCCGCCGCCTGCATACCGTGATGGAGCGCCTGGTCGAGGAGATCAGCTTCACCGCCTCGGACCGGGCGGGCGAGCATCTGACGATCGATCCGGACTACGTCCGCGCCAACGTCGGCCACCTGCTCGAGGGCGCGGACCTGACCAAGTTCATTCTGTGAGCGCCGAGCCGGTGCGCGCCCGCTCCCCGGCAGCGAAAGGCACGAGCCGGTCGGCAAGCCGACGCGGCCCGGTCCCTTCGGGGCGGCGGCGCCGCCCATTTCGACATCACCCTGCACCATCCCAACTCGCCGGCTAAAAATCGGTAAATTTGATTGGATTAGGCAGCCTGTCTAAAGCCGGGTGTGAACCTAGAGCGGTGACGCGCTGGAGTCCAGACAAAAACGGTGCGTCGGCGGCTTCGAGGACTGCCGAACCCAAGCCGCGGCCATGGACGGTTTCCAGCTGCGCCAAGCTGTCCACTTTACGAGCGTTGGCCATCGTTGTATCTAGCGTAATATAACGCGGGCTCGGTGGCGGAGGCAGCGATGGCAAGGTGGATGCCCAAAAACTGGTTTGGCGGACTGCGACGCGCCTTGGCGGCAGGCGTCGTGGTAGGCTTGACCCTGGCCTTGCCGGCCAGCGCGCAGGCGGCGGATCTGCTGGTGTTCGCCGCCGCCAGCCTGAAGGACGCGCTCGACGCGGTGCTCGCGGACTACGGCCGAGGCGGCGGCGGGGCGGCGGTCGCCTCCTATGCCTCGAGCTCGACGCTCGCGCGCCAGATCGAGCAGGGTGCGCCGGCCGACGTGTTCATCTCGGCCAATCCCCAGTGGATGGACTACCTGGCGGAGCGCGGCCTGATCCGCCCGGGCTCGCGCGCCGACCTGCTCGGCAACGGCCTGGTCCTGGTGGCGCCCAAGGCGAGCGACCTGACGCTCGAGATCGCGCCTAAGTTCGACCTCGCGGGCGCGCTCGCCGGGCACAAGCTGGCGATGGGCGACCCCGATCACGTGCCGGCCGGCATCTACGGCAAGGCGGCGCTCGAGAGCCTCGGCGTCTGGGCCGCGGTCGCGCCGGCCGTGGTCCGTGCCGAGGATGTGCGCGCAGCACTCGCGCTGGTGGCGCGCGGCGAGGCGCCGCTCGGCATCGTCTACAGCTCGGATGCCGTCGCCGACCCGTCGGTGCGCGTGGTCGGCAGCTTCCCGCCGGACAGCCATCCGCCGATCGTCTATCCGGTTGCGATCGTCGCCGACAGCAAGCATCCCGCGGCCGGCGACCTCGTCGCCTATCTGCAGACCGGCGCCGCCGCCGCGCTGTTCGAGCGCTACGGCTTTTCGGTATTGCGCTGACCCGTGCCGGCGCTCACGCCGCTCGAGCTCGAGGCGCTCCGCCTCAGCCTGCGGGTCGGCCTCTGGAGCCTGGCCTTCGGGCTGCCGCTCGCGGTCGCCGTGGCGTGGCTGCTCGCCCGCTGCCGGTTCCCGGGCAAGGAGCTGCTGAACGGCCTGGTCCACCTGCCGCTGATCCTGCCGCCGGTGGTGACTGGCTACGGCCTGCTCCTGCTGCTCGGCCGCCACGGCCCGCTCGGCGCCCTGCTCGAGGCCTGGTTCGGCATCGTCGTCGCCTTCCGTTGGACCGGGGCGGTGGTCGCCGCCCTGGTCATGGCGTTCCCGCTCATGGTGCGCCCGATCCGGCTGTCGATCGAGGCGATCGACCGGCGCCTGGAAGCCGCCGCCGGCGACCTTGGGCGCCGGTCCGACCGGGGTGCTCCTGACCGTCACGCTGCCTTTGGCCTTGCCCGGCATCCTGGTCGCCGGCATCCTCGGCTTCGCCAAGGGCATGGGCGAGTTCGGCGCCACGATCACCTTCGTCTCCAACATCCCCGGCGAGACCCGGACCCTGCCGCTCGCGATCTACACCGCGATCCAGATCCCGGGCGGCGAGCTGGCAGCACTCCGCCTGACCCTGATCGCGGTCGCGGTCTCGATGCTGGCGCTGCTCGCATCCGAGCTGCTCGGCCGTGCGCTCGCCCGGCGGATCGCGGCATGAGCGGGCTGCCTGCGCACGGCCTGGAGGTCGCCGCCGCCGGCCGGGTCGGCAGCTTCGCGCTCGACGTCGGGTTCGCGAGCGACGGCGGCGTGACCGCGCTGTTCGGGCAGTCGGGCGCCGGCAAGACCAGCGTCGTCAACATGATCGGCGGGCTGCTCAGGCCGGAGCGTGGCCGGATCGTGGTCGACGGCCGCCTCGTGTTCGACAGCGGCCGCGGCATCGACCTCCCCGCCCATCGCCGCCGGATTGGCCACGTGTTCCAGGAGGGCCGGCTGTTCCCGCATCTGTCGGTCCGGCACAATCTGGTCTATGGCCGCTGGTTCGCCGGCCGCCGGGCGGGGTCCGGGCGGACCGAATCCGGCCGGTTCGGCGAGGTCGTCGAGCTGCTCGGCATCGGCCACCTGCTCGAGCGCCGGCCGCGCTCGCTCTCGGGCGGCGAGAAGCAGCGGGTCGCGATCGGCCGGGCGCTCTTGAGCGAGCCCGCGGCCCTGGTCATGGACGAGCCGCTGGCCTCGCTCGACGCCCCGCGCAAGGCCGAGATCCTGCCCTATCTGGAGCGGCTGCGCGACGAGGCGAGACTGCCGATCGTCTATGTCAGCCACTCGATCGACGAGGTCGCCCGCCTCGCCCGGACCATGGTGCTGCTGTCCGCCGGTCGGGTCGCCGCGGTCGGGCCGGTCGCCGAAGTGATGACCCGCCTCGACCTGCGCCCGCTGACCGGGCGCTTCGAGGCCGGCGTCGTGCTCGAGGCCAGGGTCATCGGTCACGACGACCGCTATCAGCTGACCGCGGTGGCACTCGGCGATCAGCAACTCACCGTGCCGCGCCTCGAGGCGGCGGCCGGGCACCGGGTGCGGCTGCGCATCCGGGCGCGCGACGTCGCGCTCGCGACCCGCCGGCCGGAGGCGATCAGCATCCAGAACGTGCTCCGCGCCCGGGTCGCCGAGCTCGGCTGGCAGGAGGGGCCGTTCGTCGAGGTCAACGTCGAGATCGGCGAGCTCGGGGTCGGCGGTCCCCGGCTGACCGCGCGCCTGACCCGCCGGTCCGCCGAGACCCTGCAGCTGACCCCAGGCCGCGAGGTCTACGCGCTGATCAAGACCATCGCGCTCGACCGCGTGCTCCAGACCGGCGCGACGTCGGCAGAGCGCGTCGTCCCGGCGGCAGACTAAGGGCTATCCTCGGCCTTCAGCTCGGCCTCGATCGCGCCCAGATGCGGCTCCGCGGCGCCGACCGCCGTCTGCTCGATCGCGCGATAGCGCTCCACGAGCTCGCGGCCGAACGGCGTCAGCTCGGCCCCGCCGCCCTGGCGGCCGCCGGAGCGGGTGTCGACCACCGGCGCCCGAAAGCTGGTGTTCAGGCTTTCCACGAGCAGCCAGGCCCGGCGGTAGGACATCGCCATGGCGCGGCCGGCCGCCGAGATCGAGCCGGTCTGGTCGATCAGCTCGAGCAGGCGGACCTTGCCCGGGCCGACCCGCCGGCCACCGGCGAAGTCGATCCGGATCGTGAGCCGGGCGTTCAAGTCGCGGCCCTGCCGCTCACCTGGCGAGCGCGCTCTTCAGTCCGGCCGCGAGCGCGCTCAGAAACTGCTCGGTCGTGAGCCAGGGCTGGTCGGGGCCGATCAGCAGCGCCAGGTCCTTGGTCATCTGGCCGCCTTCGACGGTCGCGACGCAGACCCGCTCGAGCGTCAGGGCGAACGCCTCGACTTCGGGCGTAGCGTCGATCCGGGCGCGGTAGGTGAGGCCGCGGGTCCAGGCGAAGATCGAGGCGATCGGGTTGGTCGAGGTCGGCCTGCCCTGCTGGTGCTGGCGGTAGTGGCGGGTGACGGTGCCATGCGCCGCCTCGGCCTCGACCGTCTTGCCGTCCGGGGTCATCAGCACCGAGGTCATCAGCCCGAGCGAGCCGAAGCCTTGCGCCACCGTGTCGCTCTGGACGTCGCCGTCGTAGTTCTTGCAGGCCCAGACGAAGTTGCCGCTCCACTTCATCGCCGCCGCCACCATGTCGTCGATCAGCCGGTGCTCATAGGTGAGCTTGCGCTCGGCGAACTTAGTCTTGAACTCGGCGTCGAACACTTCCTGGAACAGATCCTTGAAGCGGCCGTCGTAGGCTTTGAGGATGGTGTTCTTGGTCGACAGGTAGAGCGGCCAGCCGCGCAGCAGCGCGTAGTTCATGCAGGCGCGGGCGAAGTCGCGGATCGAATCGTCGAGGTTGTACATGCCGAGCGCGACCCCGCTGCCCGGAAACCGGAAGATCTCGTACTGCTGCGGTGCCGAGCCGTCGGCAGGGGTGAAGGTCATCGTGAGCGTGCCCGGGCCCGGCACCAGGAAGTCGGTGGCGCGGTACTGGTCGCCGAAGGCGTGGCGGCCGATCACGATCGGCGAGGTCCAGCCGGGCACGAGGCGCGGCACGTTCTTGCAGATGATCGGCTCGCGGAACACGGTGCCGCCCAGGATGTTGCGGATGGTGCCGTTGGGCGAGCGCCACATCTTCTTGAGCCCGAACTCCTCGACCCTGGCCTCGTCAGGCGTGATGGTCGCGCATTTGACGCCGACGTTGTGGGCCTTGATCGCCTCGGCCGCCTCGACCGTCACCCGATCCTCGGTCGCGTCCCGGTTCTCGATCGAGAGGTCGAAGTACAAGGTCTCGAGGTCGAGATATGGAAAAATCAGCTGCTCCTTGATCATCCGCCAGATGATCCGGGTCATCTCGTCGCCGTCGATCTCGACGATCGGCTTTTGCACCTTGATCTTCGCCATGCTCGATCTCTCAGGGCTGGTGGTCCGCGGCTCGCGGGGGTTGTAACCGACGCCTGCGCCCGGCGCCAGGGTTGGTGTCGGCGGGTCGGACCGGTGGGCGAGACGGGCTCACAGAAGCCAGATCGGGTCCTTGATCTGAGCAAGAAAGGCTTGGTGCGCGGCCAGCTCCTCGGGCGTCGCCGCGTGTGGGCGCGGCGCGCGTGCGACGCGTTCGCGGGCCAGGACCATGGCCCGCTCGGTGCGCGCCACGACCAGGCCGAGGTCCGGCTGGCGGCCGCCGATCAGGGCGAGATAGACCTCGGCCAGAAGCTCGGCGTCGAGCAGCGCGCCGTGGCGGGTGCGCGCCGTGGCGTCGACGTTGAAGCGCCGGCAGAGAGCATCGAGGCTCGCGGGCGCGCCCGGGAAGCGCTGGCGGGCGAGCTGCAGCGTGTCGACCACGCGCCGGCCCTGGTCGACCGGGGGCTGGCCGAGGCGGGCGAGCTCGCTGCTGAGAAAGGCGATGTCGAAGCCGGCGTTGTGGATCACGAGCTCGGCCGGCGCCGCGCCGTCCTCCCGGCCCTGGTTCAGGAACTCCAAAAAATCCTCGACCACCTCCGCGAACACCGGCTGCTCGCCGAGGAAGGCCGCGGTCAGGCCGTGGACCAGCTGGGCGTCGGCCGGCATGTCGCGCTCGGGATTGAGGTAGCTGTGGAAGATGCGGCCGGTCGGCAGGTGGTTGACCAGCTCGAGCGCGCCGATCTCGACCACCCGGTGGCCCTCGCCCGGCTCGAGGCCGGTGGTCTCGGTGTCGATCACGATCTCGCGCATGATGCTCCTCGTCCGGCCGCGACCCGGCCGCGCAGTCGGTCGATGATCGCCGCGATCGCGTCGATCGCCCGGCGGCGGTCGAGGCCGGTCGGGATCACGAAGTCGGCGCGCCGACGCTTTTCGCGGTCGGGCAGCTGCCGGGCGCGGATCGCCGCGAGCCGGGCGGGCGTCATGCCCGGGCGGCGGAGCACCCGTTGCGACTGGAGAAAGGCGGGCGCGCTGACCACCGCGACCGCATCGAGGACGCGCTCGGCCCCGGTCTCGTAGAGCAGCGGGATGTCGAGCACCGCGACCCGCTCGCCGCGGGCCCGGCAGCGGGCAAGGAAGCGGTTCTGCTCGGCCCGGACCAGCGGATGGAGGATCGCCTCCAGGCGCGCGAGGGCGGCCGGATCGCCGAACACCCGCCGGCCGAGCCTTGGCCGGTCGATCGCCCGGTCGCCGGCACAGTCGGGAAACGCCGCGCCGACCGGTGCCACGCCGGCGCCGCCCGGCCCGAGCAGGCGGTGCACGGCGGCATCGGCGTCGAACACCGGCAGGCCGAAGCTCCGGAACGTCCGGGCCGCGGTCGACTTGCCCATCGCGATCGAGCCGGTCAGGCCGAGGACGATCATGGCTCAAGCTCCGAGGCCCGCGAGGACCGCGGCGCGCAGCTCCTGATCGACCACCGGCTCGACCCCGAACCAGGCGTGAAAGCCGGGCCGCGCCTGATGCAACAGCATGCCCAGCCCGTCGACCACCGGATGGCCGTGGGCGCGGGCGACCGCCAAGAGCGGCGTGATCAGCGGCGTGTAGACGACGTCGGCGACCAGCGCGGTGCGCGCCAGGGCGTCGAGCGACAGGACCAGCGGCGGCTGTCCCGCCATGCCGAGGCTGGTGGTGTTGACCAGCGCCGCCGCGCCGTCGAGCGCGGCGGCGCGCTCGGCCCACGGCACGGCGGCGACCGGACCGTCCAGCTCGGCGGCGAGCTTCTGCGCCCGGTCGGGCGTCCGGTTGAGCAGCCGCACCTCAGGCGCGCCGGCATCGAGCAGTGCTACGGCCACCGCCCGCGCCGCGCCGCCCGCCCCGAGCAGGACTGCCGGGCCGGCCTCGGCCCGCCAGCCGGGGCAGCCGGCGGCCAGGCCGGCGAGCAAGCCGAAGCCGTCGCTGTTGTCGCCGGCGAGCGCGCCGTCGGTCTCGACGACCACGGTGTTGACCGCGCCGATCCGGCGCGCGAGCGGGGTCGCGCGGTCGATCAGGGCGAGTGCCGCCTCCTTGTGCGGGATGGTCAGGTTGCAGCCGCGAAAGCCGAGCGCCGGCAGGGCGCGCAAGGCCTCCGCCAGGCGCTCGGGTGGGACCGCGAGCGGGACATAGGCGCCGTCGATGCCATGCCGGCGCAGCCAGTGGCCGTGCAGGCGGGGCGACAGCGAATGGCCGACCGGCCAGCCCATGATGCCGGCGAGCCGCGCCCGGCCGGTGAGATAGGGAACGGCGGTCACTGCGCGAGGACCCCTTGTGCGCGCAGGAACTCCAGCACCTCGAGCAGCGGCAGACCCTGGATCGCGAATGGGTCGCCCTCGATCCGGGCGAACAGCTGCGCTCCCAGGCCCTCGATCTGATAGGCGCCGACCGAGGTCAGCGCCGCCTCGCCGACCGCCTCCAGATAGGCGTCGAGGAAGCCGCTCGAGCAGGGCCTGAGCCAGAGCCTGGCGGTCCTGAGCTGGTGCCAGATGCGGGCGCCGTTGCGGAACCCGACCACCGCGGTCGCGAGCTCATGCGGGCGGCCGGCGAGCTGCTCGAGCTGGGCGCGCGCCTCGGCGAGGTCGGCAGGCTTGGCGAGCCAGACGTCGTCGCAGCAGAGGATCTGATCGGCGCCGAGCACGATCGCCTCGGCCGGCGCCTGGCTCGCGACCCGCCCGGCCTTCAGCTCGGCGAGGGCGACCGCCGCATCCCCGGGTCCGACCTGCTCGGCGCGCAGGGCATCCCGGACCGCGTCCTCGTCGATCGCCGCCGGGTGCTGCGCCACCTCGACCCCGGCGGCCCGGAGCAGGCGCGCCCGCGCCGGGCTGGCCGAGGCCAGGATCACCGGCGGCGCGTCCGCGCGTTGCAGGCTCTCCGCTCGCAAGGTCATCGGCGCACGGGCGCTCAGCTCGGCAGCCGGACCAGCACGCGCAGCCCGCCCTCCGGCGCCTCGGTCAGCTCGATGTCGCCGCCATGGCCGAGCACGATGTCACGGGCGATCGTCAGGCCCAGACCGACACCGCCGGTACTTGGGTTGCGCGAGCCCTCGAGCCGGTAGAACGCCTTGAACACGGCCTCGCGCTGGTCGGCCGGGATGCCGGGGCCGTCGTCGTCGATCGCGATCCAGACCTGATCGCCCTGCGCCGCGACCCGGATGCCGACCCAGTGGGCGTGGCGGATCGCGTTCTGGACCAGGTTGGTCAGGCAGCGGCGCATCGCGATCGGCCGCAACGGCAGCGTGATCGGGCTCTCCAGCTCGACCGCGACCGGGCTCTGCCCGACGTTCGTGCGCTGCGCGACCTCGCGCAGCAGGGCCCCGAGATCGGTCGCGGCGATCGCTTCCTGGCCCTCGCCGCGGGCGAACGCCAGATAGCCGTCGACGACGTTGACCATCTCCTCGACGTCGGCGCGCAGGCCCTCGAGGTCGCCGGGCTGCGCCTGGCCATCGGCGAGCATCTCGAGCTCGAGCCGCATCCGCGTCAGCGGCGTCCTGAGATCGTGCGAGACCGCCGCCAGCAGCTCGGTGCGCTGGCCGATGTAGCGGTGGATGCGGTTCCTCATCAGGTTGAACGCCGCCCCCGCCTGCCGGATCTCGGTCGGCCCGGCAAGCTTGAAGTCGCCGACCTCGCGGCCCTTGCCGAACTGGTCGACCGCGCGGGCAAGCCGCAGGATCGGCTGCACCTGGCGGTTCATGAAGTAGATCGCCAGGACCAGCAGCAGCAGCGACATGCCGATCATCCAGCCGATGAAGACCTGGGTCGTGGTGCTGTCGACCCGCTTGCGCGGTGCCAGCACGCGCAGCAGACCGTCCTTGAGCTGCACGTAGACGGCGATCCGGCGCGGCAGCTCGTCCAGCCGGGTGTCGATCGCGAACGGGCGGTTGAGGGCGCCGGCGAAGGTCTGGGCGAGCCGGCGATCGAGCGCGCTCGACGACAAGAGGCCGCTGCTCTCAGCCTCCGGGTGCAGGACGCCCGCCGGTTCCAGCGAGACCGCGAAATCCAGGTGGTCGCGGGCGAGATCGAGCACGCGGCTCCTGGCTTCCGGGGTCCGGGCGGCTTCCAGCAGCTCGACCACCATGCCGACCTCGCCGGCGAAGCCGGACGCCAGCCAGCGGGTCACCGAATCCCAGTGCCGCTCATAGAAGACGTAGGCGAGCACCGCCTGCAGGATCAGCAGCGGCATGATCACGATCAGGAGCGAACGGCTGAACAGGCTGCGCGGCACGATCCGCGGCAGGCGTGCAACCGTCGGGGCCGCCTCGCTCGGGCGGCTAACTGCCAGGCCGGAGAACATAGCCTTCGCCACGCATGGTCAACAGATAACGGGGTCGCCTCGGATCGGGCTCGAGCTTGCGCCGCAGGCGCGCGATCTGGGTGTCGATCGCCCGATCCGAGCCGCTGATGCGGCTGCGCTGGCCGAGCTCCTGGCGGCTGATCGCGAGCCCCGGCTGGGAGGCCAGGATCTGCAGCAGCGACCGCTCGGCATCGGTGAGATGGATGCGCTGGTCGCCGCGCCAGAGCTCCTGGCCGGTGGCATCCAGGCTGAACGGCCCGAACCGGAACGGCTGGTCGCTGGGCGGGGCCGGCGCGACCCGACGCAGGATGGTCGCGATCCGGAGCAGCAGCTCGCGCGGATCGAACGGTTTGGGCAGATAGTCGTCGGCGCCGGCCGACAGGCCATTGACCCGGTCCTCGGTCTCGCCGAGGGCGGTCAGCAGCAGGATCGGCAGATCGATCGCGGCGCGCAGCTCGCCGACCAGGCTGATGCCGTCCTGGCCAGGCAACATGACGTCCAGCACCATCAGGTCGAACGCGAAGTGCGTGAGCGCCGCCTTGGCCTCCGCGGCATCGGCGGCGGCGGTGACGTGGTAGCCGTGCTCGGTCAGATAACGCTGCAGCAGGCGCCGCAGGCGGGCGTCGTCGTCGACCACCAGGACGTGATGTCCCGGGTCGCTCGCTGGTCCGATGCCGGTGGTCATGTCAGCTCACCCGGTGCGTCGACGCGGCCGGCGGGCGGGCTCGTCGACCAGGCCGAGCAGCACCTTGTGGCAGCCGGCGACCGCTTCGGCGCCGGCCACGCGATAGGCGTCGGCGAGGCGACGGCGCAGGCGGCCGTTGAGCTGCTCGTCGAGCTCGCGGCCGGTCGCGGTCAGCTCGAGCAGGCGCTGGCGCCGGTCGCGCTAACTCGGGCTCTTGGCGATCAGGCGAGCGCCCTCCAACTCCTTGAGCAGCCGCGAGAGCGTCTGCTTGGTGAGCGGCACCCGGCGCTGCAGCTCGACCGTGGTGATGCCCGGCTGGCGACCGACCCAATAGAGCACCCGCTGATGATTGCGAGCGAAACCACGCTCGGTCAGCAGCCGGTCGGGTCGGGCGATCAGCGCCCGCCAGGCGGCATCCAGGAGCTCGATTCCGCGGCTCAGCTCCTCGTCGCGCAGGAACAGCGGGTTGGGCGCGCCAAACGGCAGCTTGTGGGCGACCTTCGGCTCGGTCACATTGACACTCACGGGCGCTCGATGCTAGGCGCTGTCTCTTACCACAGGCAATCGGGAAAGGCAGCGTCTCATGTCCCTCGTCCCGTACGATGATCGCGACGGCTTCATCTGGATGGACGGCGGCCTCGTGCCGTGGCGGGACGCGAAGGTGCACGTACTGACCCACGCCCTGCACTACGCCAGCTGCGTGTTCGAGGGCGAGCGGGTCTACGACGGCCGGATCTTCAAGCTGACCCCGCACAGCCAGCGGCTGGCGCGTTCGGCCGAGGTGATGGGCTTCGCGCTGCCCTATCCGGTCGCGGCGATCGATCAGGCGTGCAAGCAGGTGGTCGCCGCCAACGGCATCGGCGACGGCTACGTCCGTCCGCTCGCCTGGCGCGGCGCCGAGATGATGGGCGTCTCGGCCCAGAAGACAAAGATCCACGTCGCGATCGCCGCCTGGACCTGGCCGGCCTATTTCACGCCCGAGGCCAGGCTCAAGGGCATCCGCATGACCCGGGCGCCCTACCGCCGGCCGGCGCCGGACACCGCCCCGACCCAGAGCAAGGCAGCCGGCCTGTACATGATCTGCACGCTGTCCAAGCACAAGGCCGAGGCCGCGGGCTACGACGACGCCCTGATGCTCGACTATCGGGGCTACCTGGCCGAGGGCACCGGCGCCAATCTGTTCCTGGTGTTCGACGGCAAGCTGCACACGCCGACCCCCGACTGCTTCCTCGACGGCCTGACCCGCCAGACCGTGATCGATCTGGCCAGGGCGCGCGGCATCGAGGTGGTCGAGCGGCACATCCAGCCGGACGAGCTGGCGCGCGCCAGCGAGGTCTTCCTGACCGGCACCGCGGTCGAGGTGACGCCGGTGCGCGAGATCGACGAGCACCGCTTCGAGGTCGGTCGGGTCACCCGCCAGCTGGTCGCCGACTTCGACGCGCTGACCCGCGAGCCGGCGCACAAGCAGGCGGTCTGAGCGGCCGGAGCGCCCTCGCCCGGTCAGCCGGCGGAGCCGATCCCGGCCGGGATCTCGAACACCTGGCCGGGATAGATCAGGTCCGGATCGCGGATCTGTGCCTGGTTGGCGTCGTAGATCTGGACGTAGCTCATGCCACTGCCGAACAGGCGGTGCGCGATCCGCCAGAGCGAGTTGCCAGGCTGCACGATCACGTAGTCGACCTCTGTCTTGCCCTGGATCGGCGGTTGGCTGACGCGGGTGAACGGGGTTTCCAGCCTCGCGACCGGGCGGCCCTGGCCGCCGATCTGATCCAGGCGAAGCGTGTACTCGCCGGGTGCGAGATCATGCTCCAGGACCGCGGTCCACTTGCCGCTCGGCTCGGTGACCGCCTCGGCCGCGGGCTTGTTGTCGACGTAGATCCGGAGCGGCGCGCCGGGCGGCGCCTCGCCGGTCAGCCGGGTCCGGCCGCTGTCGTCGTAGTCGAGCACCAGGAGCGCCAGGCGCCCGTCGCTGCTGATCCGCCCGGGTGCCTGTAGGATCCGACCCGGGGCGCGGCCGTCGCCGGGAAGCAGCACGGCGAGCGGCCCGGCTGGCGCCTCCGCCAGCCTGACCTCGGCCGGCTGCGGCGGTGGCGCTTCGGCGCCGGCGACCGGCGGCGGCTGCGGCGGTGGCCCTTCGGCGACTTCGACCGGTGCCGGCTGGGGCGGCGGCGGCTCAGGGACCACGACCACGACGACCTGCTCGGCCTTGACCGCGGGCGCGCCCTCGCTGGTCGCCCGCAGGCTCAGCTCCAGGCCACCGGGAGCGAGCGGCTCGCTCGGCGTCGCGACCCATTCGCCCCGCCGGTCCGCCCGGACCCGGTCGAGCACCCGGTCCCCGGCCAGCAGCTCGACCTCGGCGCCCGGTGCCGCCCGCCCGGCGACCACCGCCCGGCCGCCGGGCTCGACCCGGACGATGTCGAAGCTCGGGCGCACGATCGCCGGCGGGCCGGCGGCCGGCTCGGCGGCCTTGGCGAGGTCCCGGGCCTGATCGGGCTTGACGGCCTCCGGCTTGGGCTCGGGCTTCTCGACCGGCCGCGCGGCCAGATCGGTGGGCTCGGGCGCGCCGCCGAGCAGCGCCGCGAGCGCGCGGCGGATCGTGTTCAGGCTCAGCGATGGCGGCGGCGGCTCGGCCGCCTCGGCGCTGGTCTCCGGCGACGCCGGCGCGGTCGACGGCAGTGGAGTGACTTTCGCGACCTCGGGGGCGGCGGGCTGGCCGGCAGCGGGGGCCGGTGGTGACTGCCGCGCCTCCGGACTCGCTGCCGACGTCACGGAGGCCGTGGCGGGTGGCTCTTCAGCGCGCTCGACGACGGCGGGCGCCGTCGCTTCCGGAGCCACGTGCGCCGCCTCCGAGGAGGCGGCCACGGTCGTGCCCTCGGGTGCCGCCTCCGAAGAAGCGGCCACGGTCGTACCCTCGGGTGCCGCCTCCGAAGAAGCGGCCACGGCCGTGCCCTCGGGTGTCGCCTCCGAAGAAGCGGCCACGGCCGGGCCCTCGGGCGGTGTCACCGGCGCCGCCGGAGGTGCTGGCGGGCCGGCGGCCGGCGCCAGCTCACTGAGCCGAGGCGCCGTGGCCGCGTTCGGCGCGGCCTCCGCAGCGCGTGGCGCGGCCACCGCCGGTGCCTCGGGCGTCGCGGCCACCGGCGGCTCCGCCGGCGTCCCGGCCAGCTGCGACGAGTCCGCGGGCGCGGGTTCGACCGGCGTGGCCGTGGTCGCCTCAGGCGCGGAAGCAGCTGGCGGAGGAGCGGGCGCCGGCGCCTCGGCCACGGCCTTGGCCTCATCGCCGGCCGGGGCCGGCGGCGGCGGACCGGCCGGCGTTTCGGAGACGGCCGCGGGCGCTGCCTCCGGGCTGCGCTCGGCCGTGCCCGTGGCCGGCTGCAGCGCCTGCCGCACCGGGCCATAGGCAACCCACCCGACGCCGGCCAGCGCCAGCGCCGCAAGCAGCCAGACCAGGGGCCGATGCGCCATGACCGTGAACATTTGCGTAACCTTAAACCCGTAACATAGGTTGATCCGTGCGCGCTTGCAAAGCTTTGGCGGGCATCCGGCCGGCGACCCCGGAACCTTCGCCAGACGCCCGATCGCACCGTCCGACGATCTCGAAGCTGCCTCCCGTTGCGCCGGTTCGGCCTTGAACCCGCCGACCGGAGACCGCAGACTGAGCCCTGCCCGCTTGGTGGAGACCCTGCATGGCGATCAGCATCTGCGTCTTCTGTGGCTCGCAATACGGCATCGAGCCGCGGTTCCGGGCCGCGGCGACGCGCTTTGGCGAGCTCGCGGGCGCGGCCGGCGCCAGGCTGATCTATGGCGGCGGCCATGTCGGCCTGATGGGCGCGGTCGCCGATGCCGCCATGGCCGCGGGCGGCGAGGTCATCGGCCTGATCCCGACCCGCCTGCTCGAGCTCGAGGTCGGCCACCGGGCGATCACCGAGCTCGTGGTCACCCGCGACATGTGCGAGCGCAAGCAGCAGATGATCGACCGGGCCGACGCCTTCGTCACGCTACCGGGCGGCCTTGGCACCCTGGACGAGCTGCTCGAGGTCGTGACGCTGCGCCAGCTCGGCTATCACGACAAGCCGATCGTGCTCCTCAACCTCGCCGGCTACTGGGACCCGCTGCTGGCGCTGGTCGATCGGGTGATCGAGCAGCAATTCGCCGCCCCGAGGGCGCGCGCCCTGTTCCGCGCGGTCGACGCGGTCGAGGACGTGCTGCCGGCGCTCGGCGTCGGCCGGCCGGTGCCTCGTCTGCGCGCCGCCGAGGCCGGCTGAGGCGCTCGCTCAGACGGCGGCGCCGTCGCCGACGATCGGGTTCGGTATCGCCTGCCCCCCCGATCGGACTGGGCCTCCGCCTCGGCCTGCTGCTGCCGCCGACGGTACAACCCGACGAAATCGATCGGATCGAGCAGCAGCGGCGGAAAGCCGCCATCGCGCGTGGCGTCGGCGACGATCCGCCGGGCGAAGGGGAACAGGAGGCGCGGGCATTCGATCAGCAGGAAGGGATCGAGGCTGCTCTCGGGCACGTTGAGCGCGACGAACACCCCGGCGTAGACGAGCTCGAGCACGAACAGGGTGTCCTCGCCGGCCCGGCCTTCGAGCTGCAGGTCCATCGTGATCTCGTACTGATCGGCGGCCAGGCGCTCGCGCTGCACCTTGAGCTCGCGGATCTGCACCTGGAACTGCCGGTCGGGCTTCAGGCTCAACGGGCCGCGCGGATTCTCGAACGACAGGTCCTTGATGAACTGGGTCTAAATCATCAGCCGCGGCTGATTTGCCTGGTTGGCGTCGCCACTCGGTGGCGTCTCTGGGGTCTCGGCCATGCTGCGCTCTTCCTTGGACTGGCTTTTGCCTCGGGATCGGGCTTGGTGGGAATCCGACGGGCGGCTCAGCCCAGCCGGACCAGGGTGGCGTTGCCGACCTCCTGGCCGGTCAGCGCCCGAATGAAGCCCCAGTGGCTGATCACCGCCACCCGGTGGCGATCGGGCAAGGGGTCGGTCTTGGCACGGAACCGGGCGCAGCGCTCGGCGAGGCTCGCCTCGGTCTCGTCGGGCTGGCCCCACCAGAGCTCCTCGAGGTGGGCGAAGTCGAGCGCCGGCCAGAGCGCCCTGAGCTGGCTCGTCGGCGTGCCGAGGTCGCAGGAGAACGCGCAGCGCTCGCGCACCAAGGGCTCGACCGCAATGCTCAGGTCGAGCGCCCCGGCGATGATCGTCGCGGTCTCGAGGGCGCGCCGGTAGGGGCTCGCGACCAGCCGCTCGACCCCGGCCGCGGCCAACCGCAGCGCCAGCTCCTCGGCCTGGGCGCGGCCGTCCGCGGTCAGCGCCGGATCGGGGATGCCCGGATCGATCCGGGTCCGCGAATAGTGCCGGTTCCACTCCAACTCGGCGTGCCGGACCAGGATCACGACCGCCGGTCCCAGCTGCCGCGCGGCGGCGGCACTTCGTCGCTCGCCACCTCCTCGAACTCGGCGTCGACCACCGGCCCGGCGCCGTTCGGAGCTCCTGGCCCGGTGCCGGGCGGGCGCACGACATGGCCCTCGAGGTAATGGCCGAGGTGCCGGTAGAGCAGGCCGCGGACCGGCGGCAGCAGCAAGAGGGCCCCGGCCGCGTCGGTCAGGAAGCCGGGCGTCAGCAGCAGAGCCCCCGCGAGCACCAGGCAGAGGCCCTCGAACACCTCGGCCACCGGCATGACCCCTTGCTCCAGCTGTCGCTGCGCCCGGGCCAGGACGCCGAAGCCCTGACGGCGCAACATCCAGGTGCCGAAGACCGCGGTCAACACGATCAACGCCAGGGTCGGCGCCAGGCCGAGCCAGCTGCCGACCTGGATCAGCACCGCGATTTCGGCCAGCGGCACGATCACGAACGCCACGAGCAAAATCGGGCCAAGCCGAATCCGGCGGGTGGTTTGTCTTTCGGAACTCCGCATTATATGATTGTTTAGGACCGCGTCCTTAGCTTGCGCCAGCTGCTCCTGCGGGCAACATCCGCGAAATCGCCCGCCGCTGCAACCCGGGCGTCGATGGAGCCGGAATGTCTGAGGGCTTTGCCTACATCGATATCCTGTTTTTCGCGATGGTTGCGGCGTTCATCGCGTTCCGCCTGCGCAGCGTGCTGGGCCGGCGCACCGGTCAGGAACGGCGGCGATCGACCGACTTCGGCGGCGCGCGCGTCAATGGCGCGACGGACAACGTGGTGGCGCTGCCGGACCGATCCGGCCAGGCGGTGGAGACCGAGGCCGGGATCGCGAATCTGGCCGACGGCAGCGTCAAGGCCGGCCTGACCCAGATCCGGCTGGCCGATACCCGTTTCGACCTGCGGCAATTCCTGCGGGGTGCGCGCAGCGCCTTCGAGATGACCGTCGAGGCCTATGGTGCGGGCGACAAGAACGCGCTCCGGCCGCTGCTCGCCGACGACGTGTTCGAGGGCTTCGCCACCGCGATCGATCAGCGCCAGGCCGCCGGTCAGACGCTCGACAGCCAGCTGATCGCGATCCGCGCGGCCGACGTGGTCGAGGCCGGCCTGCAGGGCTCGGACGCGCGCATTAGCGTCCGCTTCACCAGCGAGCAGGTCAACGTCGTGCGCGACCGCGACGGCAACGTGGTCGATGGCGATCCCGGCGTCGCCGAGGACGTGATCGACATCTGGACCTTCGAGCGCGACACCGGCAGCACCGACCCCAACTGGATGCTGGTCGAGACCCGCACGCCCTCCTGATGCATCGATGCGTCGTCTGGTCCGGCCGCCGGCAGCGCGCCTTCGCCTTTTGAGATCGACGCTGGGGCTCGCGGGGCTCCTCGGGCTGATGAGCTGTGCGCCGCCGGCTGCGGTGGCGCCCAGCCTCGAACTCGAGCCGGTCGGGTTCGACCGGCTCGATGGCTGGGCCGCGGACGATCCGAGCGCCGCGCTGCTCGCGCTTCGGCGCTCCTGCGGCGCATTGCGGACCCGGGCCGAGACCGATCCCATGGGACCGGAGCCGGCGTTCGGCCAGGTCGGCGACTGGCTGGCGGCCTGCGCCGCGGCTGACGAGCCCGCGAAGCTCGCCTCCGCGACCGCCGTGCGGACGTTCTTCGAGACCTGGTTCCAGCCCTATCGGGTGAGCGACAAGGGCAATCCGGTCGGCCTGTTCACCGGCTACTACGAACCCGTGCTGTATGGCTCCCGACAGTCCGGCGGACGCTACCGGGTGCCGCTGCATGCGCCACCTGCCGACCTGCTGCGGATCGACCTCGGCCGGTTCAACCCGGATCTCGCCGGTTATGCGATCTGGGGCCGGGTGACGGGCGGCGAGTTCGTGCCCTACTACACGCGCGCCGAGATCGACGACGGCGCGCTCGCGGGGCGCAGCCTGGAGCTGGTCTGGGTCGACGATCCGATCGCCAAGTTCTTTCTCCAGATTCAGGGCTCGGGCCAGGTCCGCCTCGACGACGGCTCGGTGGTCCGGGTCGGCTACGCGGCGCAGAACGGGCGCCCTTACCGGGCGATCGGCCGCGATCTGATCGAGATCGGCGCGCTCCGCCGCGATCAGGTGTCGCTGCAGACGATCCGGACCTGGCTGCGCGCCCATCCTGCCGACGCGGCGACCATCATGGAGCGCAACCCATCGTACATCTTCTTCGAGGAGCATCCCGAGCTCGCGGCCGACGACGGGCCGCTCGGCAGCGAGGGCGTGCCGCTCACCGCCGGCCGCTCGCTGGCGGTCGATCGCCGCTTCCTGCCGCTCGGGGCGCCGGTCTGGCTGGACGCCAGCGCGCCCCGGCCGGACCGGCCGGAGGACGAGGCGCCGCTCCGGCGGCTGATGGTCGCCCAGGATACCGGTGGCGCGATCAAGGGCGTGGTCCGAGGCGATGTCTTCTGGGGCGCAGGCGAGCCGGCGGAGGCGATCGCCGGGCCCATGCAGAGCCAGGGTCGCCTGGCGCTGTTCCTGCCGCGGGCGCTGATCCCGACCAGCTGAGTCGCGCACCCGATCCCGCGTCCGATCATTTGCCGGCGTAGGGGTCATCGGCTAAGGTCGCGCACGCTCTACTCGATCCGCTGGATGCCATGCCCGCCAAGCCCGAGCCGCGCGTCGCCCTGTTCGTCACCTGCCTGGTCGATCTGTTCCGACCGGCGGTCGGCTTCGCCGCCGTCAGGCTGCTCGAGGCGGCCGGTTGCCGGGTCGAGGTACCGCGCGGCCAGACCTGCTGCGGCCAGCCCGCTTATAACCAGGGCGATCGCGCCGACACGATCGCGATTGCGCGGCGCATGATCGAGGCGTTCGCGGGCTTCGACTACGTGGTCGCGCCATCAGGCTCCTGTGCCGGCATGCTGAAGAAGCACTATCCCGAGCTGTTCGCGCCCGGCTCGGCCGATGCCGAGCGCGCCCGCGATCTCGCCCGGCGCACCTTCGAGCTGACCGGCTTTCTGGTCGACATTCTGGAGGTCGGGTCGAGTACCGCGGCGCTGCCGGTGCGGGCGACCTATCACGACTCCTGCTCGAGCCTGCGCGAGCTCGGCGTCCGCGACCAGCCCCGGCAGCTGCTGGCCGGCGTCTTGGGCCTGGAGCTCGCGGAGATCGCGGACGCCGAGGTCTGCTGCGGCTTCGGCGGCACCTTCTGCGTCAAATATCCGGAGATCTCGACCAAGATGGTCGACGACAAGGTGGCGGCGATCGAAGCGACCGGGGCCGAGCTGGTGCTCGCGGGCGACCTCGGCTGCCTGATGAACATCGCCGGCCGCCTGAAGCGCCAGGGCTCCAGGGTCGAGGCCCGGCACGTCGCCGAGGTCCTGGCCGGCGCACCTCTCGCGCCGCCGATCGGCGGCGCCGGCGCCTGAGCCGGGCGAGGACCCCGCATGCAACCGACCTCGCTCGCGTTCAAGGCCAACGCACACCACGCGCTCGGCGACCAGGTCCTGCAGTCGGCGCTTGGTTTCGCCCGCGGCGGCTTTCAGGACAAGCGCCGGGCCGCCGCCGACCGGCTGCCCGAGTTCGAGGCGCTGCGCGACGCCGCCAAGGCGATCAAGGACCACACGCTGGCCCACCTCGATCTCTACCTCGAGGCGTTCGAGCGGCGCGTGCTCGAGCAGGGCGGCAAGGTCCACTGGGCGCGCGATGCCGCCGAGGCGCGCGCGCTGATCCTCAAGCTCTGCAAAGCCGCGGGCGCGCGCTCGGTGACCAAGAGCAAGAGCATGATCTGCGAGGAGATCGGGCTCAACGAGGCGCTCGAGGCGAGCGGCATCGAGCGGGTCGAGACCGATCTCGGCGAGTACATCGTCCAGCTCGCGGGCGAGACGCCGAGCCACATCCTGGCGCCCGCGATCCACATGACCCGGGCGCGGATCGCCGACCTGTTCGCCGAGCATCACGGCCGCCCGCGGGTCGACGCGCCGGACGCGCTGCTCGCCGAGGCGCGCAACGCGCTTCGCCAGCGCTACTTCAAGGCCGAGGTCGGGATCACCGGCGCCAATTTCCTGGTCGCCGAGACCGGCTCGGTGATCCTGGTGACCAACGAGGGCAACGCCGAGCTGACCCAGGGCCTGCCCAAGACCCACATCGTGGTCGCGAGCCTCGAGAAGCTGGTCCCGACCTTCGAGGACGCCTGCACGCTCCTGCGCGTGCTGGCGCGCTCGGCGACCGGCCAGGAGTTCTCGGCCTACACCACGATCCTGACCGGCCCGAAGCGGCCGGCCGACCTGGACGGCCCGACCAATTTCCACATCGTGCTGGTCGACAACGGCCGCAGCCAGGTGGTCGGCACCGAGTTCCAGGACATCCTGCGCTGCATCCGCTGCGGCGCCTGCATGAACCATTGCCCGGTCTACCTGACCACCGGCGGCCACGCCTACGGCTGGGTCTACCCGGGACCGATGGGCGCGGTGCTGACGCCGCAGTTCATCGGCATCGAGCAGGCCCATCATCTGCCGAGCGCATCGAGCTTCTGCGGCCGTTGCGAGGCGGTCTGCCCGGTCCGGATTCCGCTGCCCAAGCTGATGCGCTACTGGCGCGAGCAGGAGTTCAGCAAGCGCCTGGCGCCGGCGACCGCCCGCTATGGCACCCGGATCTGGGCGTTCGCCGCCAGGCGACCGGCGCTCTACCACCTCTGCAGCCGCACCCTGATCCGGGTGCTCGGCCTCTTGGGCGGCCGGCGCGGGCGCTTTCGCAGCCTGCCGCTGGCCGGCGGCTGGACCGGCTCACGCGACCTGCCGGCGCCGGAGGGGCGCACCTTCCAGGCGCTCTGGCGGGCGCGGGGCGGCCGTTCGTGAGCGAGGCGGCGCGCGATGCCGTGCTCGAGCGTCTGCGCCGGACCCTGGGCCGGCGCGGGCCGGGCGCGACCGCGGCGCGCAATGCGGTGCAGGCCCGTCTGGCCAAGCCGGCGCCGGGCCCGATCCCGGCCCGGGGCGAGCTCAATCTCGACGGCCGGATCCAGCTGTTCACCGCCCAGGCCGAGGCGGTCCAGGCGGGCGTCCGGCGTCTTCGGCGCTACGACGACGTGCCGGAGGCGATCGAGCGTTATCTGCGCGAGCGCAACCTGCCGATGCGCCTGGTCATGGCGTCCGACCCGCTCCTCGGCCAGATCGGCTGGTCGCGGACGCTTCTGACGCTGCGCACGGGGCGGGCCGGCGACGACGACGCGGTCGGGCTCACGGTCGCGTTCGCGGGCGTCGCCGAGACCGGCACCTTGATGCTGTGCTCGGCGCCCGAGACGCCGACCACGCTCGCGTTCCTGCCGGAAACCTCGATCGTGGTGCTGCCGGCCGGCCGCGTGCTGCGCGCCTACGAGGACGGCTGGCGCCTCTGGCGCGAAGAGCGTGGGGAGCTGCCGCGCTCGATCAACTTCATCACCGGCCCGTCGCGCTCGGGCGACATCGAGCAGACCCTCCAGCTCGGCGCCCATGGGCCGAAGCGGCTCCAGATCCTGCTCGTCGACGAGCTGGTCGCCGCGGGCGGGGCCGGACGCCGGCCATGACCGCGCAGCGCCGCCGACCATGAGCCGGCAGCGGCGACCGAGCGCCGCCGAGCTGGCGCTCTGGCAGAGCGTCATGGCCGGGACGGCGCCGCTCGACGAGCCGTGGCGGCCGCCGCGAGCGGCCGAAGCGCCGCCGGCGCCGGCCCCGATGCCACGCCGGCGATCGCCCGCCGCGCCGCGCGCCCATACCCGGGCGCTCGATCCGCAGCGGCCGGTCGATCTCGACCGTCGGACCTGGCTGCGCCTGAAGCGCGGCCAGGTCGAGGTCGAGCAGCGCCTCGACCTGCACGGCCAGACCCAGGCGCAGGCGCACCAGCGCTTGCAGGCGTTCGTCGCCGACGCCGCGGCCAGAGGCTGCCGCTGCGTCCTGATCGTCACCGGCAAGGGCCTGGAGGCCGGCGGCACGCTCCGCCACATGGTGCCGCGCTGGCTGAACGAGGAGCCCAACCGCGCCCGGGTGGTCGCCTTCACCCCGGCCCAGCCGCGCGACGGCGGCACCGGCGCCCTCTACGTCCTGTTGCGCCGCCGCCGGGGCTGACCGGTGCGGGCACCAGGTGCAGGGGCAGATCGCCTTGGAGATGGTGCGATCGACCGCGCTCGCCGCGGGTTTGTGAGCTGTGTTGAGCCGCCATCTCCTCTAGGCTCGTTCGGCTCGGCAAGGGATGTCATGGAGAGCCAAATGCCATGGACGTACAGCCGCCGATGAAGGTCGTCTCCGTGAACGTGGGGCTGCCGCGCACGGTGCCATGGAAGGGCAAAGCCGTCTCGACCGGGATCTTCAAGGAGCCCGTGTCGCATCGGATCGCCCTGCGGTCCCTCAACTTCGAGGGCGACCGTCAGGCTGACCTGTCGGTGCACGGCGGCCGGGACAAGGCGGTCTATTTCTACCCCATCGAGCACTACGCCTATTGGCGCCGCGAGTATCCGGACATGACGCTGCCTTGGGGCATGTTCGGCGAGAATTTGACGATCGAGGGTCTTCTGGAGGACGCAGTCAACGTCGGTGACCGGCTGCGGATCGGTTCCAGCGAGCTCGTCGTCACGCAACCGCGCATGCCCTGCTACAAGCTCGGCCTCAGGTTCAACCGGGACGATGTCGTCAGGCGGTTTCTGGAAAGCGCGCGCACCGGCTTCTATTGCGCCGTGCTCCGAGAGGGCGAGGTCGGGGAGGGGGACCCGATCACGCTGATCGAGCGCGCCGCCGAGCTGCTGCCCGTCTCGGAGATCACGCGGCTTTTTGCGCGCGACAAGACCGACGTCGCGGCCCTCGCCCGGGTCGCGAGCGCCGCCGCGCTGCCGGACGACTGGCGGGACTATTTCAAGGACCAGCTCGCCCGGGTGACCGCGCGAGCGCAGGAGACCAACGCGGTGGCGCCCGCGCCGGCATGGCGCGGCTTCCGCCCGTTCACGCTCAAAGAAAGAATTCGCGAAAATGACAGCGTCGCCTCGTTCCACCTGGTGCCCGAGGACGGTCAGCCGCTGCCAGCCTACGTCCCCGGCCAGTTCCTGACCGTCCGGCCGCGCATGCCAGAGGCCGGGAGCCCGCCCGTCCGGTCGTACTCGTTGTCCGATGCTCCGCATCCCGACCACTATCGGATCACCATCAAGCGGATCGCGGCGCGGGCCGGCGACCCGCAAGCTGCGGGCGGCCTCGTGTCGAGCTACTTCCACGACCGACTGGCGGTCGGCGACGGCCTCGATTTGAAAGCTCCGGCGGGCAATTTCACGATCGACGCCAAAGCGCACGATCGACCGCTGGTCCTCATCGGCGGGGGTATCGGCGTCACCCCGCTGCTCGGCATGCTGCAGGGTCTCGTGGCCGAGGCATCGTCGCGCGAGACCTGGCTGCTCCACGGCGTCCGCGATGAGCGCGAGCACGTGATGAAGTCACGGCTGGAGGAGATCGCCCGGCAACACCCGAACGTGCATCTGCATTTTTTCTACAGCCAGCCGGCTGGACTGACGGACGGCGCCGGGGTCCATGTCGGACACATCGATCTGACCGCCATGCGGCGGTTGCTGCCTTCGAACGCGAATGACTTTTACGTCTGCGGGCCACCGGCGATGATGGACGCCGTCACCCAGGGCCTCGACGCGTGGGGTGTGCCGGCCGAGCGGGTGCGCTTCGAAGCCTTCGGCCCCGCGACGGTCAAGCGGGCGGTTCGCGGGCCGGCGACCCAGCCTGATTGCGGCATCGACGTGACCTTCGCCCGTTCCGGCGTGACGGCGCTCTGGACTCGTTGCGACGCCCCGCTTCTCGAGTTGGCCGAGGAGCACGCCGTGGCGATCGAGTTCGGTTGCCGCGCCGGCAGCTGCGGCACCTGCGTGACGCGTGTCCTTGCCGGCGCCGTGCGCTATCTGCACGCGCCCAACGCACCGCTCGCCGCCGGCGAGGCCCTGCCGTGCATTGCGGTCCCAACCGAGCCGCTGGTGCTCGATGCCTGACCGGCAAGGCCCCGGCTCGCGCGGCGCCTTGGCAGGCAACATGACCGGGCGGCGTTCCGCTGCGGCATTGCCGAGCTCGATGACTACCTGAAGCTCAGGGCCGGCCAGGACGTCCGGCGGCGCATCACCCGGGTCTTCGTCGGCACGGAGACCGGCTCCGACGTGGTTCTCGGGTTCTACACGCTGAGCGCGCTCGCCGTGGCACGTGAGCGCGCTGCCGGAAAGCCAGGCACGCAAGCTTCCTCGCCATCCGGTTCCGGCAGCGCTCATCGGTCGTCTCGCGGTCAATCGATCCGCTCAGGGTCAGGGCCTGGGCCGACTCCTCCTGGCAGACGCGATCCAAAGGACGCTCGGCGCCAGCGAACAGATCGCAATCCATGCCGTGGGGTCGATGCCCGGAATGAGGCCGGCCGTCGGTTCTACCAAGCCAACGGCTTCCTCCCTCTGCCCGAGCAGCCGATGCGTCTCTTCCTGCCTTTGAGCTCGGCCCCCATCTGAGCTGGGCAAACCTGGGTGTGGTCGAGAACTTGTCCCGTCCCCTGCAAGGGGCTGGAGACCGGCGGCAAGCTGCGCCCCACGGTGCCGCGCTGGCTGAACGAGGAGCCCAACCGCGCCCGGGTGGTCGCCTTCACCCCGGCCCAGCCGCGCGACGGCGCGCAGGGACGGGTTCGCCAGGCCGCCGGGTTCCGTACGGTCGCCGCGCACGCGCGCTTGCGGGGAACGGAGTTTCAGCCATCATCGCTCGTAAGCTGCTAGAATAGCAGAAAAAATAAGGAACAAGCCGTGATGTTCTGCAACCTCAGATGCTGGCTTCTGATATCGTGCTCGGCGCTCGTGCTGAGCGCGCTGCCGGCCGACGGCCGCGCCAACTCCGTCCTGCGCATCAACCACGTCCCGGGCGGCGGCCTCGTCGGCGACGTGTGGACGTTTCGCTGTCCTGTGGGAGGCCGCGCGGCGATCACGGTCGACGCTCTTGCCGACGTCCCGGAGGAGGAGGGCGGCTCCGCCTCCAACCTGGACCCGACGCTCAAGATCTATGATGGCCTGGGCGACGTGGTCGCCGCCGGCGATGACGAGTTGGCATGCTCGGCAAGATCGAGTTGTGAGGCCAAATGCCCTTCGGTTGATTTCGAATGTGGCTCGGGCGTCGTGCACAGCATCGTGGTGGCCGATGCCGGCCTCCGACCCGGCTGCGCTGGCGGCGGCACGTACCTGCTGAGCGTCGAGGTGCTCGATGCGGGCGGCGGGCCGAGAATCCCGGGCCAGGTCCAGCTGGGTGGCGGGCCTCCTCAAGCCGTGCCGCCATTCTGCTCGCTGGTGGCCTGGTCGGTCGGCGCGGGCCGGTCATCGACGACGGATCGCTGGGTTTGCTGCCGTGATCGACCGCGAGCGGGCTTGCCGCTTCGGATCTCGACGCCAGGGTCGCGAGACGGTTACGCCGGCAACGGCAGGCGCAGCTGCCTCCTAGGGCGCGCGACGGCTGCCGTCTGCAGCAGATCCTGCAGCTGTTGCATCCAGAACCTGGCCATTCCGGTCGTGCCGTGGGGGAAAAGGGTGTCGGGAACTGATCCTGACACCTTTCCTTTGACACCTTTCTTGGCTGACGGGTCAGCGGATCAGGGGCTTCCCGCGGCCGGAAAGTCGGGCGCGCCCGCCCCCCACCCGAGACCGGTCAGTGGACCTTGCCGGCGTCGATCACGTCGCCGAACAGGACCCACTTCTCGCCATCGAACTTCGCCAGCTGCATGCTCTCGATCGGATAGAAGTCGGTCGGGCTGGTGTTGATCACGATGCCGGGCAGCAGCATCGGCAGCTCGAGATCCTTGAGGTTGGCCGCCTGGCGCATGACGTTGGCGCGGGTCAGATCGTCGCCGCATTGCTCGAGCACGTGGACCAGCGTCATGGCGACGTTGTAGGCGTAAACATTGAACTGATCGGTCTTGTCCCCGTCCGGATTGTACTCGTCCATCCAGTCGACCCAGTCGAGATATTCCGGGCCGTCTTGCCATTGCGGATCGGTCGGGTCCTTCTGGTAGAGCGCGGTGATCAGGCCGACGGCCTTGTCGAGCCCGGCCGGCGCCAGCACCGAGCCCACCGAGTTCGAGACGTTGTTCAAGAAATGCAGGGGCCGCCAGCCGATGTCGGCCGCCTTGCGGATCGCCTGGGCAGCAAATTTCGGGGTCGTGATGTCGAAGAACACGTCGGCGCCGCTGCTTTCGAGCGAGATGATCTGGGAATCGACGGTCGGATCGGTGACCTCGTAGGACTGCTCCGCCACGATCATCTTGGCGGCCAAGTCACCGAGCCCGGCCTTGAAACCGGTAAGGTAATCCTTGCCGTAGTCGTCGTTCTGGTAAAGGATACCGATCTTGCCGTCCGGCTGGTTCTCCAGGAGGTATTTGGCGTAGATCTTCGCCTCGCTCTGGTAGTTGGGCTGCCAGCCCATCGTCCAGGGGAATTTTTCCGGATCGCCCCATTTGGTGGCGCCGGTGGCGACGAACAGCTGCGGCACCTGCTTGTCGTTGAGATATTGATGGACGGCGGTATTGGTCGGCGTTCCCAGCGACTGGAAAATCAGAAACACCTGGTCCTGCTCGACCAGCTTGCGGATCTGCTCGACCGTGCGCGGCGGGCTGTAGCCGTCGTCGAGCGAGATGAAGTCGATCTTGCGGCCGTTGATGCCGCCCTCGGCGTTCACTTTGGCGAAATAGGCACCAAGCGCGCGGCCGATCGCGCCATAGGCCGAGGCGGGACCGCTGTAGGGATTGGTGTTGCCGATCTTGATTTCAGTATCGGTGACGCCCGGTCCGTAGTCGGCGCCGGCGGCGGCGGCGCCGAGCAGTGAGAGCCCGCAAAGGAACGTGCTGACGGCAACCCATGATCTCACGCTTCGCATGACACTGCCCTCCGGTTCTCGGCCGGCGGCGGGTCAGCCGCCTCCGGCGGAGCGCCACCGTCGACGTCGCACCAATCGCTGATAGAGATTGCACACGAGACCCCAGATACCATACGGCATGACATACATGAACGCGATCAGGAACAGGCCGTAGATCGCCCAGGGCGCGGCCTTCGAGATCTGCTCGGCGAGGTTCGGGACGTACTGGACGAACAGGCCGCCGAAGATCGCGCCCGGAATCGAGCCGAGGCCGCCGACCACGAGGCCGACCAGCAGCGTGATCGAGAGGAAGACCGTGAAGCTGTCCGGCGCCACGAACTGGACGACGATCGCGCCGAGCGCGCCCGCGACCGAGGTGTAGCCGGCGCTGACGCCGAAGGTCAGCGTCCTGTAGAGGGCGACGTCGATGCCCATCGCCTGGGCGGCGATCGGCTGGTCGCGAATCGCAGCAAGGGCGCGCCCGGTCCGCCCGCGCACCAGGTTCCAGGCGGCGATCAGCAGCAAAACGAGGACGGCGAGGGTCAGGTAGTAGAGCCACTGGTCCGCCGACAGGGGCAGGCCGGCGGGCGGCGCGGGCTTCGGGATCACGATGCCCTGGACGCCGCCGGTCCAGGCCGCGAGGTGGCTCGACTTCAGGATCTGGGGCGTCGCCACGGCGAGCGCGAAGGTCGCGAGCGCGAGATAGAGCCCCTGCAGGCGGAGCGCCGGGAACCCGAACAGGAAGCCGGCGCCGAAGCCGACCGCGCCCGCGACCGGCAGCGTCCAGTAGTAGGCCAGCCCGCCGTGGGTCATCAGGACCGCCGCGGTGTAGGCGCCGAGTGCGTAGAAGGCGCCGTGGCCGAGCGAGACCTGGCCATTGAAGCCGGTCAGGATGTTGAGGCCGAGGATCGCGATCGCGTAGATCAGCGCCAGCGTGAGCTGAAAGGTGCGGTAGTCGCCGAGCAGGAGCGGCAGCGCGCCGGCGATGATCAGGACCGCGGCGAGGGCGAGCGCCCGATCGGTCGCCATGGGCTCAGACCCGCTTGACGATGCGCCGGCCCAACAGGCCGTTCGGGCGCAGCAGCAGGACCATCAGGATCAGGGCCAGGGCGAGCGTGAGCTTGAGCTCGTTGCCGACGAACGGCGCGTAGGTACCGATCAGGTTCTCGGCGACGCCGACCAGGACGCCGCCGAGCACGGCGCCGGCCGGGCTGTCGAGGCCGCCGAGCAGGGCGCCGGCGAAGCCGTAGAGCAGCGTCCCGATCATCATGTTGGGCTCGAGGAACACGATCGGCGCGATCATCATGCCGGCGACCGCGCCGATCGTGGCCGCGAGACCCCAGCCGAGCGCGAGCATCCAACCGACCCGGATGCCGACCAGGCGCGCCGAGGTCGGGTTCTCGGCGGCCGCGCGCATCGCGAGCCCGATCGGGGTCAGGCGGAGAAAGCCGAACACCAGGGCGAGCAGCACCAGGGTGGCCGCGATCACGCCGAGCTCGTGGGACCCGATGAGGTGGTTGCCGAACAGGGGCCGCTCCGGGAACGGGCTCGGGAAGGGTTTGATCGTATAGTCGAACAGCCAGCCGGCCAGCGCGTTGAAGATCACCAGCAGGCCGATGAAGACGACCACCTGGTTCAGGACCGGGGCCTGCTCGACCGGGCGGATCACGATCCGCTCGAGCGCCACGGCACCGATGAAGGAGATCGCCAGGGTGGCGAAGAAGGCCGCCCAGTAGGGCCAGCCGGCGGCGATCAGCCACCAGGCGATGTAGGTGCTGAACATCGCCATCTCGCCCTGGGCGAAATTGAAGTGGTCGGAGGCCTGATGGATCATGACCACGGCGAGTGCCACCAGGGCATAGACGCCGCCGATCGCGATCCCGGACAGAAGCTGCTGCAGGAACAGGTCCATCGCTAGTAGCCGAGGTAGGCACGCCGGACGGCGGCGTCGGCGCCAAGCGCGGCCGCCGGTCCGGCGTGCACGATTTTTCCGGATTCGAGCAGATAGGCGCGGTCGGCGAGGTCGAGCGCCAGGTCGGCGTTCTGCTCCACCAGCAGCATGCTGACATGATCCTCGCGATTGATCCGGCCGAGGATCCGGAAAATCTCCCGGATCACGAGCGGGGCGAGGCCGAACGAGGGCTCGTCGAGCAGCAGCAGACGCGGCCGCAGCATCAAGGCGCGCCCGATCGCCAGCATCTGCTGCTCGCCGCCGGACAACGTGCCCGCCTGCTGCCGGCGACGCTCGGCGAGCACCGGGAAATAGCCCTCGACCCGCTCGAGGTCGGCCCGGATGCCGGCGGCGTCGCGCCGCGTGTGGGCGCCGAGCCGGAGGTTGTCCGCGACCGAGAGACGTAGGAACGTGCCGCGGCCGTCGGGCGCATGCGCGATCTTGAGCCGCGCGATCGCCTCCGGGCTCAGCCGCTCGATCCGACGACCATCGAACGTGATCCGGCCGCGGGTCCGGACCAGCGCCGAGATTGCGCGCAGCACCGTGGTCTTGCCGGCGCCATTGGCGCCGAGGATGGTCGTGATGCCGCCCGCCTCGAGCATGAGGTCGACCCCGAACAGCGCCTGGGTCTGGCCATAGAATGCTTCGAGACCGTCGACCTCGAGCAGGCCTTCCATCAGGCGGCGGCGCCGAGGTAGGCCCGGATCACGTCCGGATGCTTTTGGACCTCGGCGGGCGCGCCCTCGGCGATCTTGCGTCCGAAGTTGAAGGCCACGACCCTGTCCGAGACCGCCATGACCATCTGGACGTGGTGCTCGACCAGAAGCACCGCGAGCTGGCGCTGGTCGCGGAGCGCCCGGATCTGCCGGCTGAGGCCCTCGATCTCGGTGTGGTCGAGGCCGCCCGCGGGCTCGTCGAGCAGGAGCAGGGTGGGCTCGAGGGCGAGGGCGCGCGCGAGCTCGACCCGCTTTTGCATCGCGAAGGTCAGTGCGCCGGCCGGTGTCGCGGCGACGTCCTCGAGGCCGAGCTCGGCGATCAGCGCCAGGGCGCCCGCCCGGACCCGTCGCTCCGCACGGGCGGCCCAGGGCAGGCGCAGCGCGTCGGAGAGAAAGTCGCTCCGAGCGCGACAATGGGCGCCGATCATGACGTTGTCGAGCACCGACAAGCTCGGGAACAGGGCCAGGTTCTGGAAGGTCCGGGCGATGCCGAGCGGGGCGATCCGGTGCGGTGGCAGCCGCAGGATCGAGCGGCCGCGAACCGCGATCTCGCCGCGGTCGGGCGCGTAGAGGCGGCTGATGCAGTTGAAGAGCGTCGTCTTGCCGGCGCCGTTGGGCCCGATCAGGCCGACGATCGCGCCTTCCTCGACGTCGAGCGAGACGCCGGCGAGCGCCACCACCCCGCCGAAGCTGAGGGACAGATCGCTGACCCGGAGCAGCGGTCGCTCGGCCAAGAGGCGCATCCCCAAGAGCTGATCGCAACCTAGCGCATGGCCGGGCTGCGCGTCACGCCGGTTTGCGCCCCGGGCCGCGGCGGGATTGCGGGCTCGCTTTAAGATGTCATAATAAGGGCAACTCTCGTCTTGAGAACCCAGCAAAGGCGGCTCATGAATCCGCGTCTCCTGCCCGGCGCCATGGTGCGCCATCCGACCCAGCCGGACTGGGGCCTCGGCCAGGTGCAGTCGGTGGTCGGCGAGCGGGTCACGGTCAACTTCGAGGACCGTGGCAAGGTGCTGATCAACGCCGCGGTGATCGAGCTCGAGATCGTCGAGCCCGAGCGGCCGGCCTGATCCTGCCCCGGAGCCAGGGCTTGGCCAAAGCCAACAGCATTCCGCGCCGGGGTGCATCGAACAAGCGCGTGGCCGCTCCGCGCCGGTCGCGCGGTCGGGTGCAGAGCCCCTGGCGCCGCCGGCTGCGCTGGCTGCTGACCGGCCCGCTCGGCCTGCTCCTCGTGATCCTGGCGGTGGGGTGGTATGCGAGCCTGGATCTGGGCGACCTCAAGCGGCCGCCGCCCGAGGCCGCCAACGCCCAGATCACGCTGGTCGATCAGGCGGGCGCAGTGTTCGCGAGCTTCGGCGACCGCTACGGCGACTTTCTCGGGCTCGAGCAGATGTCGCCCTGGCTGCCCAAGGCGGCGGTCGCGATCGAGGACCGGCGCTTCTACCAGCATCCGGGCATCGACCCGATCGGCATCGCCCGGGCGCTGGTTCAAGACCTCAAGGCTGGACACGTGGTCGAGGGCGGCAGCACGATCAGCCAGCAGCTGGCCAAGCTCGCGTTCCTGACCCCCGAGCGCAGCCTGGTGCGCAAGGTCAAGGAACTGTTCTACGCGTTCTGGATCGAGGCGCGCTTCACCAAACGGGAAATCCTCGAGGCCTACCTGAACCGCGTCTATCTCGGCAGCGGCGCCTATGGCGTCGACGCGGCGGCGCGCCGTTACTTCGGCAAGCCCGCGAACCAGCTGTCGCTGGCCGAGGCCGCGATGCTCGCGGGCGTGATCAAGGCGCCGTCCTATTTTGCCCCGACCCGCGACCTGGCGCTCGCCCGAAAGCGCGCGGCGATCGTCCTGAACAGCATGGTCGAGGAGGGGCTCGCGACCCGCGAGGAGGCGGCCGCCGCGAGGGCGCACCCGGCCACGCTTGCCGCCCCGCGGATGCGGGCCGACAGCGGTTATTTCGCGGATTGGGTCGCCGCCGAGAGCCGGCTCTACGCCGATCCCGGCCAGCCGCGGCTCGAGGTCCGGACGACCTTTGATCAGAAGCTGCAGCGGGCGGCCGAGGAGGCGGTTGCCGGCGTGTTCGCGCGCGCCGGCGCCAAGGTCGGCGAGGTGGCCCTGGTCGCGATGACGCCGGATGGCCAGGTGCGCGCCATGCTCGGCGGCCGCGCCTATGCCAAAAGCCAGTTCAACCGCGCGACCCAGGCCGAGCGCCAGCCAGGCTCCGCGTTCAAGCTGTTCGTCTACCTCACCGCCCTCGAGGCGGGCCTGCGTCCGGAAGACCAGATCTCGGCCGCTCCGGTCGCGGTCGACGGCTGGCGCCCGCGCAACGACGACGGCACCTACCCGCCAGCGATCACGCTGACCGACGCGTTCGCCCATTCGGTCAACACCGCAGCCGTCCGGCTCACCGAGCAGGTCGGCCACAAGGCGGTGATCAAGATGGCCGAGCGGCTCGGCATCACGTCGACGCTCAGGGACGATCCGAGCCTGGCGCTCGGCAGCTCCGAGGTCCGCCTGCTCGAGCTGACCGGCGCCTACGCCTCGATCGCCAACGACGGCCGCCTGGTCTGGCCGGAGGCGATCCTTTCCATTCAGGGCAGCGGCGACCGGGTGCTCTACCAGCGCCGGCCGGTCGACGAGCCGGTGCTCGAGCCCGCCGTCGTGCGCGCGATGCGGGCGATGCTCGAGGTCACGGTGCTGCGCGGCACCGGCCAGCAGGCCTCGCTGCGGCGCTTCGTCGCCGGCAAGACCGGCACCAGCTCGGACAACCGGGATGCCTGGTTCATCGGCTTCACCGACGATCTCGTGGCCGGCGTCTGGGTCGGCAACGACGACGGCCGGCCGATGGCGAACGTCAGCGGCGGCACGCTGCCGGCCCAGATCTTCCGGGACTTCATCCTGCGCGCCGAGGGCGACCTCCCCTTCCGTCCCGAGCCGCCGCCCGCCAAGCCGCAGGAGAACCCGGTGGTCGACGCGGTCGGCACCTTCGTCTCCGACGTGGTCCGCTCCCTCAAGGGCCTGTTCGGCGGCAACTGAGCCTCAATCCGCCTCCAGCCTGATCCCGATTGATCCGCCGCCAGCCGCGCGCTGATCCAAAACCCGGCCGTCATGACCAATATTCGTTGAGCCAGACGCATGTATGATGCACATATTATTCAGTATATCTAAAGTGTAAGCATGCGTATAATATGATTTCCTGACCTCAAACTATCGATTAGCTAAAACGAGAAAAGAATATTGATCCAAGATATTATTTACCGATGCGCCACTCAAATCATCAAGTGACGCATGAGTGGCGCATATGCGGAGCATCGATGATTCAGATGTGTGCGCTGAAAGCCGCATCGTCCGGCGAGGATCAACCGCTTGAGGCTCAATCCATGGACTGGAGAAACGCCCGGGTCGCTGCGGGTCCGGCGCAAATGCTGGGCTTCCGGCATCAACCGCCGGATCAATTACGATCAATCCACCTGGAGAAATCAACCAAAAGTGGCCTTCCAGCCTGCGACAGGGATGCCGCACAACTGCGCCACGGTGGCGCGCCAGGGAGGGCGAACGGAGGGCGGCACCTGCTGATGGAAACCTCTGGCATCGAAAAGCGCGTTGTGATGAGATCGCTCCGGCTTCGATGACGCGATTCGAGGCGATGCAGGAACCCGCCCCCAGCCTGCAACGCGCCGACGCCGACGGGCCTCACCATGTCCCGAAAAGGTTCCTGACACCTTTATTCTCCTGACGGGCCCGACGTACCGATGAGCCCACCGTCCTGGCTTCGATCGCGGCCCATCTCGGCTGGCTGCAGGCAGCGCTGGGCGAGCTCGAAGGCCAGATCGAGGCCCGCCTCGAGGCCAGCCCCTTGTGGCGCGAGCGCGCCGCCCTGCTGGCGTCGGTGCCGGGGGTCGGCAAGGTCACCGTGGCGACCCTGCTCGGCCTTCTGCCGGAGCTCGGCCAGCTCGACCGCCGCGCCGTCGCGGCGCTGGTCGGGGTCGCACCGTTCGCCCGCGACAGCGGCCTGATGAAAGGCCGGCGCACGATTTGGGGCGGCCGGGCGCCGGTCCGCGCGGTGCTCTACATGGCGGCCCCGGTCGCGGTCCGGCACAACCCCGCGCTGCGCGCCTTCTACCAGCGCCTGATCGCGGCCGGCAAAGCCAAGAAGCTCGCGCTGACCGCCGCCATGCGCAAGCTCCTGGTCATCCTCAACGCCATCCTCAGGGATCGCCAACCATGGCGCACACCACAACCAGCTTGACTAACCAAGACAGTCGCTGACACCTTTTCCCCCGACACCTTTTCCCCGACGTCCACGGGCTGGCAACTTGCATCCGGATCGGCCGCAGCTTGACCAGGTTAGCTAAACTACGCTGGTTCCTTCTCCTGCGAACTATCATTGGTGGGTGGTGGTTCAGGAAATTTCACGATATCTCCTTCGGTGCTGGCAAACATTCTGCGGCAACTTTCCGCATAGACCGGATCGTCACGGCTGGCAAGATACCGGCCGGGCGCAAACAAATCCTGCGTCCGAACCAGTGCAACCTTTGAGCGATTTGCCGCTGTCAAGCACTTCGTCGTAAACGTGGCACTCCGGTCGGAGGGAGGGCTGAGCCCGAAATGCGTTCCCAAATAAAACGCCCTTCGCGAAATTCTCAATGCCGTCCCGAGCGAAGTCCTCCTGAAGATTGCGCTCTAGCTGGCTCATCTTATCGGAAGAAAAGGTGTCAGGAACCTTTTCCGCCTCAAACCTGCCCTCGCCATCCGCTCGTCCGCTACGTGCCGCTTCCCTATGCGCCGATCCTGACCCCGGTCAAGGATCTATCGACCGGCGCAGCCGGCGCGGTTCGCGCGTCCTTGACCGGGCCGGGGGAAAAGATGGCAGGAACAGTCCTCGCAGACACCTTTTCTCCCGCTGACACCTTTTCTCCAGTCAAAGGACTGGGATGGCGGCCTCAGCCGATCTGGTTGCCATGTCCAGCCTCCGCCAGCGCCGATCCGGCCGCGGTTCGCCGTCGGGTGACCCGCCGCGGGACTTCGGGCCCTGGACTCAGCCGCCGCCTTTGAAGCGGATGGCGCTCGGCGTTGATCGTTACAATTGAAACCAGATTCATCTTTGCTGAAATCGTACCGAAATGTGCCGCGGTCAATATCGACCTTGTGCACCACGCATCGAAGAGTTCGCGGTGCTGGACCGAGAGAAGCGGAGAGAAAAGACCGGGCCGCTTCGCCGGCTTCTTTCCCCAACACGCGCCGCGCGATCCATCAGCGGCCGTGGCCGACAGTTTTCAACCTTGGTGAAACACGGGTCTGTCGACCCGATAGGGGGCTAAGATCATGTCTTCAACCAAACTGGTTCCCCTCGCGCTGATTGCATCGCTTGTGTTCACAGCCGCGGCGCTCGCAGGCAATCCGCACTTCGTCCGGCCCAACGCTTCGGGACCTGACACCAGTGGCAGTCTCACGGTCACCTTCAAGATGGCGACGCTCGGGCATTTCGTGACGACCGTAGTCGAAGCGTCCGCCGACTCCACTGCCGTCTACGCCTGCCAGAGCCCCGGCGGGGGCTTCCCCGGTCATAATAATCGGCAGGAGGTCTCGGAGCCGGTGTCGGAAAGCGGCGAGTTCACCTCCGAACGGAACGGCCAGGTCACCGGGCAGCTGTTCCTCAACCCACCCCCGAGTACCCTTGATTGCCAGGCCGGTCTGACGCGAGTGCTGGCGAGCGTCACGTATACCAACGCGCAAGTCTGCTCGGACCTCGGCGAGTGTGCGAGCATCCCGGGCGCGTTTAGAAGGACGTTCTTTTACGTTGGCTCGCCCTAAGGCCGAGCCGGGGCTGCGCGGTGACAGGCTCAAGGTCGGGGCGCGTTTCGGGCGCGCGTGACCAAAGGTCGATCCACATGGACGATGGTCGCAATCAATACTGGTGCGGCCATCGTCCTACTTTCCGCCGTACTACCTCTCCACAAGGCTGAGGCTGCCTGACTCCGGCGGCAGGATGGGCGAAAGTGAACAAAGTAAGAACATAGGTGAGAAATATCGACCGGCGCAGCCGGCGCGCTTCGCCCGTCCTCCACCGGGGCCAGGGTCAGGTGCGGATCCTTGGCATGGCCCGCGTAAGGCAGATCCTGCCTCTATGCCGGCCCGCAGCCATACCCTGCATATAGGCGGCCCGTCAAAACCGGTCGAAGGCGGTCATGAAGCTGCGCAGCGTCGGGGCGACCTCGGCGGTCATGAGCGGGCCGGTGAACAGGTCGTAGTGGGCGGCGCCTTCGAGGGTCAGGCGGGCGCGGTGGGTGTCGGCAAGCGCGGGGGTGAGCGTGTGGGCGGCGTGGGTCTGGCCGGGGCCGACCAGGGCGTCGGCGGCGGCTTCGATCGTGAGCAGCGCTGTGGTCCTGATCGCGTCGGGGCGTAAGGGGCGGCCGCCTTCGTGGCAAAAACCGCCGTCGAACAGACGGG
>CAVWRK010000002.1:0-23154 GCA_963757395.1 uncultured Alphaproteobacteria bacterium | reverse complement strand
GAGTGGTTCGGCGACCAGGCGGTCAAAGTCACTTTCGAGGAGCCGAACGGAGCGGTCCGCAACCGTCTGATCTATCGGACCGATGAGGCGTCGCTCGAGTTGGCTGGACCGGGTCGGGCCTGGTCGTTCGGCGGCGACGGCTACCTGTTCCGGCTGGCATCGGAGGCCCAACGCATCCGGCTCGCCTATCTGTTCGATCCCTATCTGGCGCTGTCCACCTCCCTGATCGAGCCGCTGCCGCATCAGATCACCGCGGTCTACGGCGAGATGCTGCCGCGCCAGCCTTTGCGCTTCCTGCTCGCCGACGACCCTGGCGCCGGCAAGACCATCATGGCGGCGCTTCTGGTCAAGGAGCTGCTGATCCGCGGCGACCTCGAACGCTGCCTCGTCGTGGCGCCCGGCAATCTGGTCGAGCAGTGGCAGGACGAGCTGGCCGAGAAGTTCCACCTCGAGTTCGCGATCCTGACCCGCGACCAGATCGAGGCGAGCCGCACCGGCAACCCGTTCGACGAGGCGGGCCTCTGGATCGCGCGCCTCGACATGCTCAGCCGCAACGAGGACCTCCAGGCCAAGCTCTTCGCCGCGCGCGAATGGGACCTCGTGATCTGCGACGAAGCGCACCGATGTCGGCCACCTACTTCGGCGGCGAGATCAAGTACACCAAGCGCTACCAGCTCGGCCAGCGGCTCTCCGCTCGCGCCCGGCATTTCCTCCTGATGACCGCGACCCCGCACAGCGGCAAGGAGGCCGATTTCCAGCTGTTCATGGCGCTGCTCGACGGCGACCGCTTCGAGGGCCGGTTCCGCGAGGGCGTGCACACCGCCGACGTCAGCGACATGCTGCGCCGGCTGACCAAGGAGGAGCTCAAGACCTTCGACGGCCGGCCCCTGTTTCCGGAGCGCCGGGCCTACACCGTGAACTACCGGCTGTCGGCCGACGAGGCAGCGCTCTATGACGCGGTGACCGAATACGTGCGCGAGGAGATGAACCGCGCCGAGCGGCTCGCCGAGGGCGATCAGCGGCGCCAGAACGTCGGCTTCGCGCTCCAGATCCTGCAACGCCGTCTCGCCTCCTCGCCGGCCGCGATCCACGAATCGCTGCGCCGCCGCCGCGAGAAGCTCGAGCGCCGCGTCGAGGAAGCGCGCCTCCTGCAACGCGGCCGCAGCGCCCGCCTCGATGCGGCCCGCGAGCTCGCCAACTACCGCCCGGAGTTCTTCGAAGACTTCGACGACCAGCCCGAGGACGAGGTCGAGGCGGTCGAGGACCGACTGGTCGACAGCGCCACCGCCGCCCAGACCATCGCCGAGCTCGAGCTCGAGATCTTCGCGCTGCACCCGTCTCGAGGAGCAGGCCAAGGCGCTCCGCCGCTCGGGCACTGACACCAAATGGCGCGAGCTGCAGAGCATCCTCGACCAGCCGCTGATGACCGACGCCGACGGCAACCGGCGCAAGCTGATCGTGTTCACCGAGCCGCGCGATACGCTCACCTACCTCGCCGACAAGATCCGCACCCGTCTCGGCCGCGCCGAGGCCGTGGTCGAGATCCACGGTGGCCTCGCCCGCGAGGCGAGAAAGACCGCAATGCACGCCTTCCTGCACGACCCGGCGGTCCTGATCATGGTCGCGAACGATGCCGCGGGCGAAGGCGTCAACCTCCAGCGCGCGCACCTGATGGTCAACTACGACCTGCCCTGGAACCCCAACCGCCTCGAGCAGCGCTTCGGCCGCATCCACCGCATCGGCCAGACCGAGGTCTGCCACTTGTGGAACCTGGTCGCGAACGAGACCCGCGAGGGCGCCGTCTACGCCCGCCTCCTTGAGAAGCTCGAGGCCGCCCGCGCGGCGCTCGGCGGCCGGGTCTACGACGTGCTGGGCCAACTGTTCGAGCAGAAGCCGCTTGCGCGACCTCCTGATCGAAGCGATCCGCTATGGCGAGCAGCCCGAGATTAAGGCGCGCCTCTTACAGGTCATCGACGACGCGGCCGGCCACGCCCACCTCCTGGATCTGCTCGAGCGCCACGCGCTCACTCAGGAGACTCTGCCCTTCAGCCGGGTCCAGGCGATCCGCGAGCAGATGGAGCGGGCGCACGCCCAGCGCCTCCAGCCCCACTACATCGAGAGCTTCTTCCGCGCGGCCTTCGAGCACCTCGGCGGCCGCATCCACCGCCGCGAGACCGGGCGCTTCGAGATCTCCCGCGTACCGGGCGCTCTCCGCGAGCGCGACCGCCAGACCGGCACCGGCGCCCCGGTCCTCGCCCGTTACGAGCGCATCTGCTTCGACCAGCCCCAGATCGCCGGGCCGCCGGTCGCGGCCTTCGTCTGCCCCGGCCACCCGCTGCTCGATGCCACGATCGACCTCACCCTCGAGCGCCACCGCGAGCTGATGAAGCAGGGTGCCGTCCTGGTCGACCCGCGCGATCAGGGCCCGCGCTTGCGCGTGCTGGTCGCGCTCGACCAGGCGATCCAGGACGGCCGCACCGACCGCCACGGCCACCACCAGGTCGTCGCCCGCCAGCTCCACTTCGTCGAGCTGTTCGAGGACGGCGCGCTCCGCGATGCCGGCCCCGCCCCCTACCTCGACTACCGGCCGGCAACCGAGGCCGAGCGCGCCGCGACCCTGCCCCGGCTCGAGGAGCCATGGCTCACGCGCGACCTCGAGAGCCGGGTGATCGGCCACGCCGTCCAGCACCTGGTGCCCCGCGAGGTGGACGAGGTGCGCGCCCGCCGCCTCGC
Source organism: uncultured Alphaproteobacteria bacterium (assembly GCA_963757395.1). Lineage (GTDB taxonomy): Bacteria > Pseudomonadota > Alphaproteobacteria > Geminicoccales > Geminicoccaceae > DATAOG01. The sequence goes on along the minus strand of CAVWRK010000002.1, from coordinate 20,421 downwards.
CCAGATCGACAAGGTCGAGCGCGAGGTCCAGGCCCGGCTCAAGCGCGAGATCAACTACTGGGACCACCGCGCCGAGGTCCTGAAGGACCAGGAGCGCGCCGGCAAGCAGCCGCGCATGAACCCGCAACGCGCCGCCGCCCGCGCCGAGGAGCTGGCCGACCGCCTGCAACGCCGCCTGGCCGAACTCGCCCGGGAGCGCGATATCGCAGCATTGCCGCCCCTCGTGATCGCCGGCGCTCTGATCCTGCCGATCGGGCTCCTGCAGCAGCTGAACGTCGTCGACCCGACCGATCAGAAAGCCCCGCCCGAGATCGACCCCGCCCGCCGCGCCGAGATCGAGCGCCTGGCCATGGCCGCGGTCATGACGGCCGAGCGCGCGCTCGGCTTCGAGCCCGAGGACGTCGGCCGCGAGAACCGCGGCTACGACGTCGAATCCCGCGATCCCGCCGGCCACCGCCATCTCCGCTTCATCGAGGTCAAGGGCCTCGGCCCCGGCAACGACCGCGTCACCATCACCCGCAACGAGCTGATGTGTGCCAAGAACTCCGCCGAGTGGCACCGGCTCGCGATCGTGCAGATCGAGGGCGACAGCGCAGGCTCGCCCCGCTACATCTCGGGCCACGACTTCGGTGAGGTCGGCCTTGCTGAGATCGGCCGTATGCTGCGTCTTGGCGAGCTGCTCGCCATCGCCCGGGAGCCCCATTGATGGCCGCCCCACGCAAGAAGCTGATCGAGGTCGCGTTGCCGCTGGAGGCGATCAACGCGGAATCGTCGCGCCGGAAGCAGAAAGCGCCGAAGGGCTATCCGACCGCGATCCACAAATGGTGGGCGCAGGTGCCGATCGCTTCCTGCCGAGCAGTGCTGTTCGGCAGCTGGTTGACGACCCGTCCTCCTGGCCGGAGCGCTTCAAGGGCGAGGAAGCCCAGGGCGCCGAACGTAAGCGGCTGCACGACTTCATCGCCGAGCTGGTGCAAGTGGGAGAACAGCAATAACGAGAGAATGCTGAACCGGGCGCGCTGGTACATCGCCCGCTCGCTCGCCTGGGGCCGGGGCGACGAGCCGCCGCCGGAGAAGAACCCGGAGGCCGTGAGCAGCTACCTCCTGGAGCACGCGCCCCCCGTCTACGACCCGTTCTGCGGCGGCGGCTCGATCCCGCTCGAGGCCCAGCGCCTGGGCCTGCGCGCCTATGGCTCCGACCTCAACCCGGTCGCGGTGATGATCAGCAAGGCGCTGGTCGAGTTCCCGCCCAAGTTCGCCGGCCTGCCGCCGGTCAATCCCGAGTCCCGGAAGAAGCTCGCGAACGGCGGCACCTGGAACGCCAAGGGCGCGCAAGGCCTCGCCGAGGACGTGCGCTACTACGGCCGCTGGATGCGCGACGAAGCCGAGAAGCGGATCGGCCACCTCTACCCCCATGTCGAGCTGCCGGACGGCTCGAAGGCCACGGTGATCGCCTGGCTCTGGGCGCGCACGGTGGGGAGCCCAAACCCGCCTGCCGCGGCGCGCACGTGCCGCTGGTTTCGAGCTTTATGCTCTCGAACAAGCCGGGCAGAGAGGCCTGGGTCGAGCCGGTGCTCGATCCTGCGGCGCGCGACGGCTACCGATTCGAGGTGCGGACCGGGACGCTCTCGAAGACCGAGCAGAATCGGCTGCACGAAGGAACCATCAATCGCCAAGGCGGCCGCTGCCTGCTGACTGGCGTCCCGATGCAGTTTCGGCACATTCGGGCTGAAGGCCGAGCGGGCAGAATGCGCGTCCGGCTGATGGCCATCGTGGCCAAAGGCGAGCGAGGGCGCGTCTATCTTTCGCCAGACGCAGGGACAAGTCGAGATCGCTGCGAACGCCACGCCTTCTTGGAAGCCTGATCAGGCGCTCCCCGAAGAATGCGCGCGACTTCAAGACGCCGAACTACGGCATGACAACGTTCGCCGACCTATTCACTCCGCGGCAGTTGGTGGCGCTGACGACCTTCTCCGATCTGGTGCTGGAGGCGCGGGCAAAGGCGCTCGAGGACGCCAGGTCCGCTGGCATGGACCCGGACCCGACCTCGCTCGCCGACCTCGGCACCGGCGCCCAGGCCTACGCCGATGCTATAGCGTTCTATCTTGCGATCGTTCTGAGTTCGAATTGTTCACTACAATACGGCTCAATGCACATGGCTTCCTAAGGACAATGCAGTAGCAAAGGGATTGCCCAGCAGGCAATACCGATGGTCTGGGATTTTGCAGAAGGCAACCCTTTCGGAAATTCAAGTTCGGAAGTAAATCAGTGCGCAAAGAACATTGCCGACTGTATTGAGACAGTCACACCAATCGTGCCTGCTTATGTCGAAGTTCTGCCGGCCCAGTCGGCTCTAAGAGGAGTATCTGACGCTGTCATCTGTACAGACCCGCCCTACTATGACAATGTCGGCTACGCAGATCTTTCTGATTTTTTCTACGTTTGGCTGCGAAAAACGCTTGCGTGATGTGCTTCCCGAAATGACTTTGAAACAATGCTTGTTCCTAAATCTACCGAACTTGTTGCGACGCCATACCGATTTGGCGGATCGAGATCTGATAGCTGACGAATTTTTCTTAACCGGAATGATTTCGGCGATCGGCGAAATGGCAAGAGCCTGCACCGACGAGATTCCAGTGCCAATCTACTACGCATACAAACAAGCTGAGATCGAGAAAGAGGGAATTCTCTCGACCGGTTGGGCAACATTCCTCGAAGCGGTGAGCCAAGCAGGTTTCCAGGTCGACGGAACGTGGCCACTTCGCACTCAGAATGCAAGTCGTCTAGTAGCCCGTGGCTCAAATGCCCTCGCATCCGCTATCATCCTCTCATGTCGCAAGCGGCCGTCGGATGCGCCGAGTGTGACGCGCGGCGAGTTCCTGCGGGCGCTGCGGGGGGAGCTGCCGGCGGCCCTGCATACGTTGCAGGAGAGCGCGATCGCGCCGGTCGACATGGCCCAGGCCTCGATCGGCCCCGGCATGGCCGTCTTTTCCCGATACAAGGAGGTGCTGGAGGCGGACGACACGCCCATGTCGGTGCGCGAGGCGCTCAAGATCATCAACGCCGAGCTCGACGAGTACCTTGCCCGGCAGGAGGGCGACTACGATTCCTATACCCGGTTTGCGGTCACCTGGTTCCGGCAGCATCAGTTCGACCCGGGCAAGTATGGCGAGGCCGAGGTGCTCGCCAACGCGCGGGACGTCGCGGTCCAGGGCGTGGTCCAGGCCGGCATCCTCGAGGCCAGGGGCGGCAACGTCCGGCTGCTGAGGCGGGCCGAGCTGCCGGCGGGCTGGGACTGGTGGACCGATGAGCGCCCGACCATCTGGGAGGGGACGCAGCATCTGATCCGCAGGCTCGAGGGCGAGGGCGAGGACAGCGCCGCGCGGCTGGTCAAGCATCTCGGCGGCTATGCCGACATGACCCGCGATCTGGCCTACCGCCTGTTTCAGGTCTGCGAGCGCAACAAATGGGCCGAGGAAGCCCGCGCCTACAACGGCCTCGTGGTCGCCTGGCCCGCGCTGGTCAGCCTCGCGAGCACGCTGCCTGATGAGACCACCACGGGCCCTGCGCAGGCCGAGCTTGCGATATGATAGGGTGAGCGAGGGGGTAAGCGGGCATGCTCGAGATCGCCAGGCGTCAGGATGATTCGACGCTGGTGCCGAGAGAGCTCCTGGACGCCGTGGTCGCGCATTTCGATCCGCTCCAGGTGATCCTGTTCGGCAGCCGGGCGCGTGGCGAGGCGGGGGCGGACAGCGACCTCGACCTGCTGGTGGTGCTCGACGATGCGGCGCCCGCGGACAAGCTCGGTTGGCGCTCGGCGTTCGAGGCGCGTAAGGATTTCCACCGGGCGGTCGACATCGTGCCGTGCCGGCGGCGCTGGTTCGAGGACAAGCGCGGGGTGATCGGCTCGCTCGCCCACATGGCGGCCGAAGACGGCATCGTGGTCTATGAGCGGCGTTGATCCGGCCAAGCAGCGGGACGAGGCGAAGGCCTGGCTCGCCAAGGCGGACGAGGATCTGCGCGCGGTGCGGCTCTGTCTCGATGACCGGCCGCCGGTGCTTGGTGTTGCGGCCTACCATTGCCAGCAGGCCGCGGAGAAATTGCTCAAGGGGTTGCTCGTGGTGGCGGCGATCCCGTTTCGCAGGACCCATGATCTGGACGAGCTCAGCCATCTGGCGGTGCCCGCCTATCCGGAAGCCGAGTGGCTGCTCGGCCATGTTCGGGTTCGAACCTATTGGGGCTTTGCCTACCGCTATCCGATGCCGGGCGATGGCGAAGACGGCGCGGACCCGCCGGTGCCCGCCGAGATCGAGGCGATGCTTCCTCACCTGAAGGATCTGCGCGCCCGCCTCGCGGCAGCGACGGGCACCGATCAGGATTAGACCGGCCGAGGAGGGCCGCCATGGCCATTACCAATCGTGACCGCGTCGGCAGTGCGATGGACATGCTCGCCCAGGGGCTGGCGCCGTTCGTCGAGCGCCAGATGGACGCGCGCGCCAGCACGAGCTGGCGGCGCTGGGTCGACGGCGAGCTGGTGCGCAAATTCGAGCGCAACGCCGACGGCTCGATCCACTGGGACTGCCAGGCGCTGCTCAAGGTCATGATCGACAACTGGCGCGAGGTCTTTGCCAAGACGCTGGGCCATGCCGAGCGGGCGCTCGCCGGCGAGCTGATCGAGGTGCGCAACCGTTGGGCGCATCAGCGGCCGTTCTCCTACGACGACACCCACCGCGCCCTCGACAGCGCGCAGCGGCTGCTGACTGCGGTCTCGGCGGGCGGCCAGGCGGCCGAGATCGACAAGATGCGCCAGGAGGTGCTGCGGACCATGTTCGCGGAGCAGGCGCGCCAGCAGACAAGGCGGCAGTCGATCCAGGTCGAGGGCATGCCGCAGGTGGGCCTCAAGCCCTGGCGCGAGGTGGTGACGCCCCATCCGGACGTGGCGAGCGGGCGCTATGTCGAGGCCGAGTTCGCCGCCGACCTCGCCCAGGTGCAGCGGGGCGATGCTTCGAAGGAATATGGCGATCCGGTCGAGTTCTTCCGGCGCACCTACCTGACCGAGGGCTGTCCCGCCTGCTCGAGAGCGCGCTCCGGCGACCTGACCGGCCAGCCGGGCGGCGATCCGGTGATCGAGTTGCAGACCAACTTCGGCGGCGGCAAGACCCACTCCATGCTCGCCCTGCACCATGTCTCCGGCCACACGCGACCCGAAGACGCTGCCGGGCGTCGATCAGATCATGGCGGGCGTGGGGCTCGCGCAGCCTGCCGCACGTCCAACGCGCCGTGCTGGTCGGGACGGCGCTGTCGCCGAGCGAGGTCTGGCACCCGGGCCGAGGCCGAGACGCGCACGCTCTGGGGCGAGCTCGCCTGGCAGCTGCTGGGCGCCGACGGCTACAAGCTGGTCGCAGAAGTCCGATCAGAACGGCGTCAGCCCGGGCTCGGACCTGCTGCACGAGCTGCTGGCAGCGGCGGCGCCATGCCTGATCCTGATCGACGAGTGGGTCGCGTTCGTCCGCCAGCTGTACGCCGCGAGCGGCCTGCCGGCCGGGCAGCTTCGATGCCAACATCACCTTTGCCCAGGCCCTGACCGAGGCGGTCAAGGCGACGCCCGGCGCGCTGCTGGTCGCCACCTTACCAGCGTCGCAGATCGAGATCGGCGGCGAGGGCGGCGGTGTCGCGCTCGACCGCCTCAAGAACACCTTCGGCCGGATCGAGAGCTCGTGGCGGCCGGCGAGCGCCGACGAGGGCTTCGAGATCGTGCGCCGGCGGCTGTTCCAGCCCATGGCCGAGCGCGAGGCCTTCGCCGCGCGCGACGGCGTCATCAAGGCCTTCGCCGCGCATCTACCGGGACAACGGCGCGTCGTTCCCGGCCGAGTGCAGCGAAGGCGACTACCGGCGCCGGATGGCGGCCGCCTACCCGATCCATCCCGAGCTGTTCGACCGGCTCAACAACGACTGGGGCTCGCTCGATCGCTTCCAACGCACCCGCGGCGTGTCTGCGGCTGATGGCGAACGTGATCCATTGCCTTTGGGAGCGAGGCGACAAGAGCCTGATGATCCTGCCCTCCAGCATCCCGCTCGATGACGCCCTGGTGCAGTCGCGCGTGATGCGGCTGCTTGACCAGAAGTGGGATGCGATCATCAGCGCCGACATCGATGGCCTGACGTCCAAGCCGCTCGCGATCGACCGCGAGAACCCGAACCTCGCCCGTTACTCGGCGACCCGCCGCGTGGCGCGCACGATCTTCATGGCTTCGGCGCCGACCTATGGGGGGCCCAATCCCGGCATCGACGATCGCCGCATCCGGCTCGGCTGCGCGCAGCCGGGCGAGACCCCGGGCTCGTTTGGCGATGCGCTCCGCCGGCTCGCGGACGGTGCAACCTATCTCTACGTCGACAGCGGCCGCTACTGGTTCTCGGTCCAACCCAGCGTGACCCGCACGGCCGACGATCGCGCGAGCGCGCTCGAACCGGATGACGTCTGGGTCGAGCTGATCAAGCGCCTTCGGGCGGACCGGGAGCGGGGCCCGTTCGCCGCCGTGCACGTGGTCCCCGAGAGCAGCGCCGAGGTGCCCGACGAGATGGAGGCACGCCTCGTCGTGCTCGGGCCCGACTATCCGCATGACAGCAACGGCGAGAGCAAGCCGAGAGCCGCGGCGGACGAGATCCTGACCAGGCGTGGCCAGCAGCCGCGCATCTTTCGCAATGCGCTCTTGTTCCTCGCGCCGGATCAGCGCCGGCTCGGCGAGGTCGAGCAGGCCATGCGCATGTGCATGGCTTGGCGCTCGATCGTGCGGGATCAGAAAACCCTCAATCTCGACGAATTCCAGCGTCGACAGGCCGAGAGCAAGGCGACCGAATGGGACAAGACGGTCGATGCCCGCATCGGCGAGACCTGGGTCTGGGCGATGGCGCCCCACCAGCCCGATCCGCAGCGGCCCCCGATCGAATGGACGATCAATCGCGCCAGCGGTCAGGACCCGATCGCTAAGCGCGCGAGCAAGCGCTTCGAGAGCGACGAGTCCTTGCTCACTCAGTTGGCCCCGGGCGGCTGCGCAAGGCGCTCGACCATTTCGACCTTTGGCGTGGCCAGAATCACGTCGAGATCAAGCAGGTGCTGGCCGACTTTGCGACCTACCTCTACCTGCCGCGCCTGCGCGAGCGCCAGCTCGTGGTCGATGCCGTCCGGGCGGCGATCAGCCAGCTGGTGTGCGATCACTTCGCCTATGCCGACGGCTACGATGCCCCTGCCGAACGCTACCTCGGTCTGACTGCGACCGGTGGCGGCAATGTCACGATCGATGTGTCAGGCCTGCTGGTGACGCCCGAAAGAGCGCTGGTTCAGATCGAGAGGGAGAGCAGGCGGTCGGCGGCCGCCTGGCAACGGAGAATGACGACGAGACACCGCCGCCCGAACCACCACGCGCCAAGCCTGCCTAGACGCTTTTACGCCAGCGTGACGATCGATCCGAACCGTGCCGGCCGCGACGTCGGCCGGATCGCCGAGGAGGTCCTCCAGCACCTGACCATCTTTCCGGGGGCCAGCGTCCGGATCACTTTGGATGTCCAGGCCGACGTGCCCGAGGGTGTTCCCGACGACGTCCAGCGCGTGGTCACCGAAAACTGCCAGACCCTGAGGTTCACCACGCAGGGGTTCGAGCGAGGCTGACGGAGCCTCACGACAAGAGCCCGCCGGGCCGCTTGAGAGCCCAGCGCACCGTCGCCTCGCTGGTGCCCAGCTCGGCGACGATCCTCCGGAATAGCCGGTCGTGGCTTTCCTGGCAGGAAGTGTAGGTCAGCCCGTGGGCCTCGCGGCTGCCGAAGTACATCTGCCCCGGCGGCGGGTAGAGCTTCGCCGCCATGACGGACATATCGGCGGAACAACCCCACGAGGCGAGAGATGCTGGATTTCAGGCTCAAACAATGGCTGGCCCAGGTCTTGAAGTTGGCTGTCATTTCCGCCAAAGATACAATCTATCAATTGGGCGTAGCCGACGCGAGGGTGCGAGCTCAACCCGGCGGCTCGCCCACCAGCATGCGCCGGGTGGCCGCCGCCTCCAGCTCGACCGCGCGCAGTTTCTCGGCGGCGGTCAGCTCGCGCCCGAAGTGCACCGCCTCGGCGAGCCGCTCCAGCTCGAGGAGCTCGTCGACCGAGCACCATGTCAGCCAAGCGAACTCCGCGGCCGGCGACCGCCGCCGGAGCGGCGCGAGCCGCCCCTCGAGCGCAGCCAGGCGCCTAGCGATTGCGCGGGACATGACGGCCCTCGAACAGCTCGACGAACGCCTGCTCGAGGTCGCCATCGTGCGCGACGATGGTCCGCTCGACCGCGCTGGACGGCGGAGGCCCGGCCGCCGGCGAGCTGATCGCGCCGTTGATGAGCCGGGTCAGCTCAGCGATCGCCGCCTCGCGCCGGCGCGGGTCCGGCGACGAATTGAGCCTCCGCTCGAGCCGGACGATCCTGTCCTCGACCCGCCCGGGCATCACGTTCGCGACCTCGCCCGGCGTCGCGCGGCACGGACTTTCTCGAGCGCGCGGTCGAGCTGCGCCAGGACCGCCTCCGTGTCGGCGGCCGGGCCGATGCCGTGGGCGGCGGCGACCCGGTTGACCTCGTCGATCAGCCGCTCGCGGGCTTCGGCCAGGCGCCCGGCGTCGACGTCGTCGGACAGCGGGAGAATGGCCCGCTCGACTGCGGCCAGGCGCCGGGCAGCCGCAGTGCAGGTCATGCGGAGCGGTGGCGGGCCGCCGGACGCCGCGCGAGCCCTTCGACTTCGAGTTGCTCGACCTTCGCTTCCTCAAGGGCTCTGGTCCCTCGCCGGGCCGCGCGCGCAACGCCGCGGCCGCCCGATCTCGGCCCCGATCCGCCGGGCCTCGAAGCCGGCGCCCAACAATCGCCCGTTGGTGGCCGCTGCAGCTGCATCGTCACGGTTTGGTCACGAGTTTGCGGACCATCTCGACCGCCTCGGCGTCGCTCATCGCCGCGAGCTCGGGCGGCAGCGGCCTGGGCGAGCGCGGATGGCGGCTCAACTCGCGCCACTCGGCGACGATCGCCGCTTCGTCCACATCGGCGAGCTCGGGCCGGCGCTGCATCTCGACGGCGGCCTCGAGCTGGCGCAGGCGGGCGAGCGCGGCGGGGTTCACGGACGCAGCCCCCGGTGGTCGTGACCATTGCGGGGCGGCCGGGCATCGCGATCGGCGAGCACCCTTTCGAGCGCGTCGAGGCGGGCCTCGAAATCGCTCCCCTCGATCATCCTGACCAAGGTCATCAGGACGGACGCAGCGCGAGCGGCGGCCTGCCAGTCCAGACCCGTGCCGTTACGCGCCTCGGCGTAAACGCCGGCCAACTCTTTTCGACAGCCGCGCGCGCTGGTCAGCCTGAAGCGTCGGCGGCCCGGGGGGAGGATGGGCTCGGCTTGCGCGCTCAATGGCATAGCCTGGGTTTTGCGTGCCGTTTCACACATATTAGATGACACTAATATCCAATTTCGCGGACAGTTCAAAGGCCTTTTTCACCCTACCAGAGTCATCGTGACCAACCTGACCCGACCCAATCAGCGGGTCGTTGCCTTCTACTACGACCAGCGCGGCGCCGCCGAGCACCACATCAAAGTGGACGCGGCTGTCGTGCCATGCCTTCCGGCACAACGGCCCGGCTGGAGCGGCGGCGCGGCAGCCACGCACGGTGGTCGCGGTCAAGGGCCGGGACCGGGACACGGCACTGCTGCTGTCCGTGTCCAAGGCGGATGCCGGCGGCCGGCGGAGCGGGCTCCGGGTGTGGTCGGTCGGCACCCGGGCGCCAAGGGCGAGCTGTACCGCTGGCTCAAGCTGGAGTGGCCGACCCAGGAGGCGCTCAAGGAAGGCGCTGCCTATCCTCCAGGCCTGCCACTTCCCGCAGTTCGGGGAGGAGTACTTCAAGCAGCTGAACGCCGAGCGGCTGGTCACCCGGTTCGTCGAGGGCTTCCCGCGCGGCTCCTGGGAGAAGGAACCCGGGCGGTGCAACGAGGCCATGGACTGTCGGGTCTGCGCGGCAGGTGGGCCACAGCGGCGCCACGGCACGTTGATATGGCGACGCTCGTGGAGCTCGAGGCCCGCCTCGACGCGCTGAGGCCAAAGCGCGGCAGCGCCCGTCTCCATGACGGCCGCACGGTCAAGTACCGTGGACTGCCGCGTTGACGTTGACGGCGTCCGAGGCGGCAGGGCTGAGTAGTTTCCGAGCCTACCTTCGCGGGGAGCGGCCGGGTATTGTCGCATCTGGTCGCGTGACGGGCCTGAGAAGTGAATCTCCTCGGGTTTTCCGGGTCTCGTGTCCGACCCGAAGCGTGCGATGCCAAAGACCAATGCCAAGCGCCGCCTCACCCTGAAAGAGGATCAAATGGAAAAGGCTGACACCGTCGTCGCCGTCTTCGCAGACCACAACGCTGCGGTCGAGAGCGCGATCATGGTCGGTGGGCTGAGCGGGCTTGGCGCGGCGCTCTATAGCATTGGCGTGCCGAAGGACAGTGTGATCCAATACGAGACTGCCCTGAAAGCCGGCAGCCTTCTGGTGATGGCGCACGGCACGGCGGCGGACATGGCTCGCGCCAAGGCGATTCTCGGTACCGCCAGCCCCTCGCGACTTGATGTGCACGCTGCGTGGAACCGGCAGAACCGGCGGGCCATCTCGTCCATGCGGATGCTTGAATTGGTGTCGCCAAGATGATGTCGAGATGAACCCACGCATGACACCAAGGAGGTTGCTATAAGGATCCTCAGCGCCTTGGTCGTGATGGGATTGCTCATGTTGATCGGCGCACTGCCCGCCGCTGCCGATCCATCGACCGCCGGCGATAACCAGATCCAATTGGCTGCCGACAGCGGTCCGACCGCCGACAAGGACACGTCAGCAGAGCGCGGCCGAAATGCAAGCACGGCAGCAGAACTGCACGACTTCAGTGAAAACGCGAAGGCCAGGGGCAAAAGGCAGGTGACGCGGCCGAGAATGGGCTGAATGCGGCCTGGACCAAAACCGAGGGGCGGCGCGCAGTTTGCAGACCGCGAGCGCGGACGGCTGGGAGCGCGCCAAGACTCCTTCGAGCAGGCGTCGCGCGACTGGCGGACGCCTGGGACAGGATTCGCGCCCCGGGCAAGTAAGCCGCCCTGCTGGGACTGGCCGGCTGTCGCCTGCCAACGACGCCCTGGCGGGCGTAGGTTGGTTCCCTCGGGGAGGGGGGTGCTGATGGCCCGCATCGGAGGAGCCTATGAGCCAGACCGTGTCGATCCTGACGCTGAACGCCGGTTCATCCAACTTGAAATTCGCCCTGTTCGACATCGCCGCCGGGTTGCAGGCCACCGTGCGCGGCGAGATCGAGGACCTGGACGCGATGCCGTCGGCACGGTGCTGGCCGAACGAAGCTGGCCGGCAGGCAGCGCGGATCCGTTTGCCACCGTCCTCGACGCCCTGTTGGCGTTCATCGACGCCCATCTGGGTCGCGAGGGGCTCGCCGCCGTCGGCCACCGCGTCGTGCATGGCGGCGCCGACCATATCGCGCCCGAGGTGGTCACGCCCACGCTGTTGGCGGCGCTCGAAGCGCTGACGCCGCTCAATCCGCTGCACATGCCGGACAATCTCGCCCGGTCCTGGGGCGACGCCGCGCTCCGCCTGCCCGGTTGCCCGCTGGAGCGCCAACCCGCTCGGGATGTCCGAGATCGATGCGGCGTTCTTGGTTGGCAATGGAGGCGGGCCGCCTGCTGCGGCGCGGCGGCCGGCGGTCATCATCGCCGTGGGTTAGCACTGGAGCCCGGGACGGGCGGACCGGTAGCAACACCATGAAAGCGCCGAAGACACTACCGAACCAGCCGTTCCAAAAGCGGCTCGAGCTGAGCCAGGGCGTGGGTCGTCGCATAGTCGCTGACCGCATAGGGCAGCACCAGCCAGCCGTTGTGAATCAGGGAGCCGCAGCTGTAAACCACATTCGGGACGTAACCGTCACGCTCGTGATCGAGCGGCTCCAGCAGCGGCTGACGGAGGCGCCCGATGACGCGGCGCGGGTCGTCGCGATCGAGCAGGGCCGCGCCGATGCAATAGTTGCGCATGGCGCCGACCCCATGGGTCAGGACGAGCCAGCCAGCCTCGGTTTCCAAGGGCGAGCCGCAGTTGCCGATCTGGATATACTCCCAGGGGGCCTCAGGTTCCAACAAAACCTCATAGTCTTCCCAGTCATGGACATCGTCGGAGAACATCAGCGTCATGTTGGCGCCGCCCTGGCGGCCCAGCATGGCGTAGCGACCGCGAATGCGGCGAGGAAACAGCGCCATGCCTTTGTTGTGGGCGGCGGCGCCATGCAAGGGGCCAAGCCTGAACTTGCGAAAATCCTCGGTCTCGATCAGCTGCGGCAGGATGTGATTGCGGTCGAAAGCCGTGTAGGTGGCATAGTAGTGACAGCTGCCATCATCCTCGCGAAAGCGTACGAACCGCGCGTCCTCGATGCCGCCCTGCTCGCTGGGCGACACCGGGAAAATCGCGCGTTCGGACAAGGTCGACGAATTCGGAAACTCCAGCACGTACTCGCCGTGCGCCGCCCGGCGAATCGCGTCGCGCACCGACTGCTGTTCGTGCTCTCCCGTCGAACCGGGCCAACGCTCCGGGTGGCGCAGAAAATCCTCCAGGTCTCCGGGACCGAAGGTTGCTCCAAGGTTGCCGAACGCGGCCGCAACGAAGGGCTCGCCCAGTCCCAGTTTCAGCAGGGTTGCGACGAAGTCGGCTTTGGAGCAGCGTGGGTAGCTGATCGCGGGTGAGATCACCGACGGGGAGACCGGGGCAAATCCGAGGTCGCCGTCGACGCTGACCAGGCCCTCGCGAAATTCGATCGACGAGAGGTGGCCTTCGCCGGTCGCGCGCAAGCTCATGACGAAGCGCAGGACACCGGCAGGGACTTCGTCCTGATCCGGATGCGGGACGATCGAGGGGTTGAACAGGGCCGATGACTGCAGGCTGTACTCGCTGATGAAATAGGCGCCGATCAACAGGCGCTGCGGCGGCGAGGGTTCTGCAGCCGGCGGCACGAGGTGAGCCAGCTGCCGATAGCGATCGGAGAAGACGGCATCGATGCCGGCATGCTTGTGGCTCAGGCAGCGCGTGACATCCCGTAGTCCGGCCGCGACCTCGGACGGCGACATTCCAAGAATCCGCTCGATGATCTCGCGGATGCGGCGATCGCTGCCGGGCAGAAACGGGCGCAGGAGCATGCGCGAGTTGTCGGGGCGCAGATACTTACCGGAGCGGCTAACCGGGAACCTGTCGTCGGTCCCCTTGGCGAGAGGACTGTAGGCTTGATCCATAATCTCCCAGTCTCACGAGCGTATCTCGGCGAAGCTCGGGCTCAAGCCTGGCAACCCGTCCGGCCGCACGGTCCCCGCAGCATCGGTCACCTCGGCGCTTGCCGCCGCGGCTGTCTGCAGGGTCGTCATCTCCTCGAGCGCCAGCAGAAAAGCCAGCGTAGATTCCGCGCCCTGGTTTAGATTAACGCGGTCGAAATGCAAGCCGTCATAGCAGCCGCCAGATGCCGGATTGTACAGCGGCTGATCGAGGTCGTTGCGGCCGAGGAACCATTCGAAGGCGCGCCTTGCCTCATCGCGCCAGAAGCGGTCACCGGTCGCCTCGAAGGCTTCGACGCAGGCCGATACCGTGGCCTGGGCCTCGATCGGTTGCTGATCAAAACGCGCCCGGGGGCCGCCGCGCCGATAGAACCCGTTCGAGCCGATCGGCACGAAGTGAACGTCCTGGGTCTGTTCGGTCACCAGCCAGCGCAGCGTCTGCAGGCCCAGCGCTAGCGCCCGCTCCCGATGCGCCCCGCCATGGCGGCCGCTGCAGATCAGCGCGTGCGGCAGCTTCGCGTTGGCGTAGCTCAGGACCGGCTCGAACCACGGCCAATCCTGCTCGCTCTGCGCCTCGTACAGGCGGATCAGCTTTTCGGTCACCCGGTCGTTGACGGCGCTGACGCTGCGGTCGCCGCTCAGATGCTCGAGGTATTCCTGCACGCCGATCAGCCCGAACGCCCAGGCGCGTGGCGAGCTCATGGCCTCGAGCTCCGGCAGGGCCTGAAGAAAGAGCTCGGCCGCCCACTTCTGGAAGCTGCGGTGCTTCGAGCGCCCCAGACACATGCCCAACGCCCAAAGACAGCGCCCGAAACAGTCGTCCGAGCCGGTCTCGTCCCGCCAGCAGCGATCGAAACCCATGAAGTTGCGAAAGCGTCGGCGGTCGCGATCGAACGCGTGCTGCAGGAAGGCAGAATACCTGGTCGCGAGCTGCCGGCGCACCGGCGAGTCATGGCTCGACGACTCGAGCAGAACCATGAGCAGGAGCGCGCGCGCGTTGTCGTCCGTGCAGTAACCGTCGGCGTAGCTTGGCATGGCGTAGGTCGCGTGCTGAAAGATGCCGATCGAATTGGTCAGCCGCTCGACATGATCCAGCGTGAGCTCGGGCAGCTCGATGGGTTGTTGAGCCAGGGTCTTGACCGCGAACCGAGGGCCATGGTGGTGCCTGTGGTCGGCCCGCGCCTTGCTGAACGATGCGAAATATTGGTGGGCCGCCTGGCTCCAGATCATCCCGCGGCCTGCAAGGTAAGCACGCCTGCGCATCGCATCGAGGCGCGCCTCGTCCGCCAACAGACCGCACACGGCGGCCGCGATGGCCGCACTGTCGCGGAACGGCACGAGCACGCCGCGGTCGCCTTCCAGCAGCTCCTCGGCGTGCCAGTAGGGCGTCGAGACGACCGCTTTGCCACAGCCGAACGCAAAACAGAGCGTGCCGGAGGTGGCCTGCGCCTTGCTGAGGTAGGGGGTGACATAGATGTCCGCCGCGCCGATGAACTGCTCCAGCTCCTCGAGCTCCACGAAGCGGTTGTAGAAGGCGACGTGCTGCGTCATGCCCGATTTCTCGGCCAGGCGCTCCAGGCTCAACCGGTAGGCTTCGCCTTCCGCGCGCACCAGATGCGGGTGGGTCGCGCCCAGCACGATGTAGATCAGGTCCGGATACTGCCGGGTGATCTCAGGCAGCGCCCGGATCACGTACTCGATCCCCTTGCCCGGGGAGAGCAGGCCGAAGGTCAGCAGCACCTTCTTGCCCTGGACCCCGAACTGATCCTTGAGGGAGCTCGGGTCCACGAACGGCGTATCCGGAATGCCGTGCGCGATCAGGTCGATCCTGGCGGCGGGGGCGCCGTAGACCTCGCGAAGAATCGTGCGCCCGCGCTCGGTCATCACGACCAGCCGTTCCGATTGCCTGACGATCTCGTCCATGACCCGACGTTGGTCGGGTGCCGGCTCCTCGAGGATGGTGTGCAAGGTCGTCACCACGGGCAGGTCGACCTCGCGCAGGATGGCCAGAACATGGCTGCCGGACCTGCCGCCGTAGATTCCGAACTCATGCTGCAGGCAGATCGCGTCGAAGCCGTTGAACCGCAGGAAGTTCACCGCCTCCTGATAATCGCGCAGGCGCTGCTCCTGCAGCTCGAACTGCACTTCCGGTCCATAGTCGTAACCTTCCGGCAGGTCATTGATCGCCAGCACGCCGCACTCCACGTGTGGATATTGAGCGGCCACGGCGGCGCGCAGGTCGTGCGTGAAGGTCGCGATGCCGCACCGCCGCGGCAGATAGTCAGAGACGAACGCGATCTTTGAGGGCTGGTCTGCTTGTCTCATGGCTGATCGGACCTCGTTGCAGCCGGGCCATCCGAACCTCAACGCCAGGCTCCCCGGTCGAACGGCAACAGGGTCCTCCAGATCCGCGGGGGCTGGTGCGTCATCGTCGCTTGCTCTCCTCCAGCTCGAAAATCGTCGCATAGACCTGCTCATAGGCCGCGACCATGGCGGCGATCGAGAAGCGCTCCTCGACGCGGCGCCGGCAGGCGCTGCGGTCGATCTCGGCGAGGCGGCCGAGCGCCTGAAGCGCCTGCTCAGGGTTGCTGACCAGGAAACCGGTCTTGCCGTCCTCGATCACCTCGCGGCAGGAGCCGAGGTCCATCGCGATCACGGGCACGCCCGCGGCGTTGGCCTCGGCCAGGACCAGCCCGAACCGCTCGGGGATGGTGTTGAGGTGCAGGAGTGCGCTTGCCTGAGCGAACAGCTCGTTTTTGCCCGGCACGCCCACGGGCCCGACATACTCGGCGGTCCGGCCATCGAGATGGGGTTCGATCCGGTCGTGGAAATAGGCCTCGTCCTGCACGATGCCGGCGATGATCAGACGGCGCCCGCTCCGGCGCGCGACCTCGATCGCGAGATGGACGCCCTTGTCCGGATGGATGCGACCGAGAAAGATCAGATCCTCGCCGGCGCGCTCCTGGAACCGGTAAAGCGCGCCGTCGATCCCGTTGTAGACCGTCGCCAGGTAGTTCAGCGCGGGTGCGCGGTCGGCGTCGCTGATCGAGACATAATAGCCGTCGCGATATTTTTCGTAGACCGGCATGATCTTGGGCGAGGAGAAGCCGTGGATCGTGGTCAGAACCGGGGTCTGGACCAGGCGGCTGTAGCTCAAGGCCATGAAGTCGTAGTGGCTGTGGATGAGATCGAAGTCGGCGGCGTGCTCGAACGCTTCCGCGATGTGCAGGTACTCGGCGACCTTGGGATCGGCGGCGGCGTCCTCCTCATAGCCCTTGTAAACCACGGCGTGGAGCCGGGCGCGGGTGATCGAGTCCCCGGTCGCGAACAGGGTCACGTCCCAGCCGCGCGCGACCAGGCCCTCGGCAAGGTTGCTCGCGACCGTCTCCCAGGCGCCGTAGTGCCGGGGCGGGGTCCGCCAGGCGACTGGCGACAGAACCGCCACGCGTCCGGCGCACTTGACCACGCGGGCCGGCCCGGCCGAACCCGCCTGGAGATCAGCATCCGATTCAGACAAGCGCCGATGTTCCTACGACCGCGATCCCTTGGGGCCTGGCAGCAGAAGCCGACGCCACTCAGCCATGCCGGACCGAGTTGCGCCCCTTGAGCATCGTATCGATCAGCGAGGCGGCGTCCTCGTGGGCCGCCGCGCTGCCGTCGGTCACCAACGGGACGGATTTGCGATGGGCGGCCGCCGCGTCCTCGAGGATCGCCCTCGCTTCGGCCGGGTCGATGGTCTTGCTCTCGGTGAGCGACAGAAGCATCGATTCGCAGATGGCAAGGGCCGCGTGCCCTGCCGCACCTGAAACGCTGCTCATGGCTTCCTCCTGTGAGCGGATCGTGGGACCGGGCGCCCGCGCGACCGCGGTCACCGATCCTGGCAACAGGGGGAGACTACCCCTTCGAGAGCGGCGCCAGACTAATCTAGAGTAGTCACCGCCACCGCCTCCTGCCCGCTCGCAAACGCGACGATCGGCAGGGCAGGGGCCGCGACCGCGTTCATGGTTGAGGGCTCTGGTTCAGAAAGGTCAGTCGGTTGCTGACGCTGAAGCCTGTCGAGCCGGCGAGCCTTGCCGGCCATGAGGCGCGGCGGCCCCCCGACGTGGTGCTCTGAAAGCGGTTCGGGCCGCCCGAAGGCGGCCCGAATGCCTGATCGACGATCAGACCTCTCAGCCCACGCGGCGCGGCGCGTCGTGCGTGCCGCCGGACATGGGCTTGGCGAACGCGCGACTGGCTTTGGCATAGCGGTCGGCCAACTTCTTGGCTTGCTCGCCCGCGTCCTGCATCGCCTTTCGCGCATGCGCGACCTGGATCTGCATGGCTTCCTGCATGTTGGCGGCGTTGATCACCGCCTTGGAAGCCTCGAACGAATCGTTCAGCGAACCTTGAGCGTAGCTCAAAAGCTCGGTATTGAACTCGATCAGCTGCTCGCGAGCGACCGATCCGGTCTCGCCGACCTGGGCACCGTTCGCGCCAAAACCGGGCAGCTGCGAGAACATCTCTTGGTAACGGGTCAGGCCCTCCTTGACCCCGCGGGTCCACTCGTCGACGACGTGCTGGGTGGACTGCTGCGCTGAGCCCGCAACCTTACGGGCGGTATCGGCCGCCCGATCGTAGCCCTTGTGGTCGCCATTGGCGGTGACATGGGCCGTCTCGTCGGCAACGCCATGGGTTTTTGAATTGGCCATGATGATTCCCTGTTCCTGCTAGATGTTTTGAGAAACTATTTCATTCCTCGTTGCCATCAAATAGTCATGCCCAAGCCATTATTCAAGGTTTCCTATTCGAGTTTGAAATATATATTACGAGGATACAAAATAGCTCCTGAAAGGACTGCCTTGCATCCGGCCGGGTCAAGCCAGGGTCACGGCCGCTCGGGGAAACGGCCGCTGATCGACAGGACATCGAGCGGCCAGCACGAGGCTGTGGTTCAGAGGTCCGTGACCGTGGTAGGATAAACTCATGACCGCGGTCGCGAGCGCTCTCGTTCAGAAGCTCAATCGGTTCCTGCCGCTGCACCCGGAGGAGCTCGCGAGCCTTGCCGGGCTCGAGGCGCGGCGGCGCCCGATCCCTGCGCACACCGAGGTCGTCCACGAGCGCCAGGAGGGCCACCGCGCGTTCATCCTTCTGGAGGGCTGGGCGTGCGCCTACAAGCTGCTGCCCGACGGCGGCCGGCAGGTGATCGACTTCTCGATCCCGGGCGACGTCATGGGCCTGCGCAGCGTGCTCCTGCGGACCTCGGACCACGCCTTCGCGGCGGTCAGCGACATCGTCGTCGCCGAGGTCTCGGCGCGGCAGATGATCGACACCTTCCAGCGGGCGCCACGGTTGGGGGCGGCGATCCTGTGGGCGGCCTCGCGCGACGAGGCGATGGTGGTCGAGCACCTGGTCAACATCGGCCGGCGCAGCGCGCTCGTGCGCACGGCCCATCTCCTGGTCGAGCTGGGGTTGCGCCTGCAGCTCGTGGGGCGCGGCTCGGACAGCGGCTTCACCTGCCCGCTCAACCAGTATCATCTGGCTGATGCGCTGGGGCTCACCGCGATCCACGTCAACCGCGTCCTGCGCCAGCTGCGCGAGCGTCGCCTGGCGACGTTTCGGGAGGGTCGCGTCGAGTTTCACGATCTCGAGAGCCTGCGTGACCTCGCCGAATTCCACAGCGGCTATCTCGACCAGAGCAACGGGCTAGGGCTCTAAGGGTCGCGTCGACAACCTTCTGATGAATGGCCTCGACCTGCTGATCCAGGTTAGCGCGGGTCGCGCGTGGCGGCTTAGATTGTCCGCGATCCCTGGAACATTCGCGGAGACGCCCGATGCCCCCCGTGCCGGCCCGCTCGACCCCGGTCATCGTGTCCGCGAACGATGGCGCGACCGCCGTCCGGGGGCGGAGCACGCGCCCGCTCCGGAAGAGGTTGCGACCGCCCCACGGCCCGCTTGCCCTGGTCGAGCTTCCGGCCGGCGTCATGGGCGTGACGACGCTCGAGGCGCTCCTCTCCCCCAACTCGGGCGCCAACGAGGTGCCTTTGGGCGGGCATCTGCGGGCCCTTTGTGACGATCTTGCCGCGAGGTTCGGCCGATCGGGCGGCCCGCAGCTCACCTGGGCGGCAGCGGACGAGGCCCTTCCGATCGGCACGGCGATCACGCTTGAGCTGATCGCCGATGTGCTCGTCGTGGACGCGCTCGTCCACGGGTTCCCGCCGGGGCGCGGCGGCCGGATCGCCGTGTCCTTCACGGCCGGGCAGGAGGCCTGGCAGCTCACGGTCGACGACAGCGGCATGCCCGTACGAACCCGCGGTGACCCGCGCGCCGATGGCCTGACGCTCGTGCGGCAGCTCGCCTTGCGGCTCGGCGGCCGGCTGGAGCTTCCCAGAGTGACCGGCGGGACCCGCTGCATCGTCACCCTTCCGCGGCCCCGAGCGTAAGGGGATCGATTTCGGGCAGACCCGCACCGCAGCGGCTATCTCGACCGAGAGCCACGGGCTCGGGCTCTGACGATCGCGCCGGCCACACTCTGGTGGCGGCCTCGGCCTGCTAATCCAGGTTAGCGCGGCCTGGCGATCGATCGGCTAGATCTGCCTTGTTTCGGGGGTCGGCCGCGGGTCGTGGTCGCTCCGCCCGGGACCACCGTCTAACTTGGCGACCCTCTGCATGCCCAGGCGCCTGCCTCAGCCCGACCTCCGTGTGCCGTCCGGCGAGCGGCTTGGCGAGCTGATCGGACGTCTCACGGAAGGACTCGTTGGCCGGAGCGGGCAGACGCTTTCGAGCACCGTCGCCGCGCTCGCTCAGCCAGGCATCGCCGATCCCTGCTCGACCCGAGGAGCTGCAGCGGCTGCTCAGCGCGAGCAGTCGACGACAACGGGTTCTCACGGCCCAGGATTCGCCGGCTCGAGAGCGAACACCGCAGGAACTCGGCAGAGCTCGGCAAGCTGCGCGGCGCGCTGCGTGGCGCGGTGCGCGATGCCCTGACCGATCCGCTCACCGGGCTCGCCAACCGTCGGGCGTTCGATCTGGAGCTGGAGGCGGTCGAGGCGCATGCGAGCATCTCGTCACCTGCGCACCTCGCGATCGTCGATATCGAT
>CAVWRK010000001.1:0-255898 GCA_963757395.1 uncultured Alphaproteobacteria bacterium | reverse complement strand
AACCCTGTTCCCCTGCACGAGATTTCGACAGAGATTGAGCAGCGGACCGGCAAATTTCTCCCAGTCGTTCTGCACACCAATCGGCGGAACAATGAGCAAAAGCTTCTTGAAATCCTTGAGGATGATTTTCGGAATGGCAGCCCCCGAAACACTTCCCTTGATCATTTTACTTACATTTGGCGCTTTAAGCTGTTCACACAGAAATTCAGGGTGCACTCGCTCTCCAGGAGTGATAATCGCTATGGATGAGAGCAGTACGACCCGCTCATCTTTAGTAATCAAGAATGTGTGTTTGTTCAGATTGGCGCCGTCTTTTGCGATCAGGACATCCCCCGGCCTTGGACGACAGTGGTTCCGCTCCAGGTTATCGAAATCTTCCACGCTAATACGTCGGCAGCCCTCTAAGTTGAGGCCCCAGTCGTGCATATCCTTGACCGAGGCCATTGCTTTGCCCTTACCGTCCGCTATCGACATCGGGCTGTGATGGGCTCCGTCCGTGACCTTCCCGCAGACATCCCCCAGCTTGGCTACATCCCACCCCTCGGGGATTAGGCCCAGGGGGGAAGGGGCGAGCGGCACGTGCTCGTGGCCGGGGAAGCGGAAGTGGACGAACCACTCCTGGTACAGCGCCCGCGCCATCTCCTCCAGGATCGCGATCCGCCGCGTGTTGTTCTCGATCAGATCGTCATAGGCCGACAGGATAGAGGTGATCCGCTCCTGGTCTTGGACAGGTGGTAAGATAAACTTGAAACTCTTGATTTGTGCCGCGCTGATGTGAGGAACGTTGATTTCTGTAACAATAGGCTTGATGTAGTCAGTGAAAGAACGACTGCCGATAAGATATCGAAGATATTCCGTCGAAAGGCCATTAACACCTCGCAGCCGCGAAACCCGCTGGACAAGAAGGCAAGGAAGATCGCTGGGTCTGATATAGCCCCACTTGAGTCCTGCTTCTATCCACGGACGGTCCATTGCCAGAATCACCTCGCCAGCTTCGAGGTCAAATTTTGTGTATTGCTCTTGTTCGCCGATTGGCCAGCGTTTGACACCATCCCAACGTAGGCGGCCTTGCGCGACGTTATCCCCACGCAACAGACGGATATCGTTAGGGTCATCGGTGTACCGGGCGCTCTTGAACGGAAAACCTGTCAGCAAATCCACGTGGTCGGCAAGCGCGACCTTCGGCCAAGCCGCACGGCGGGACATCATGCCGCCTCGATCAGCATCGAGACATTCTCCGAGATCCGTTCCTCAAGGTCGTGTGCCTCAAGGTTTAACTGCTCCAACTCCTCGTTCAGCTCCTCGAGGCGCTCGGCAAAGATGAACTCGTCAGGAGCTCGCGGGGCGACGCCGACATATCGGCCGGGGTTCAGGCTCCAGCCCTGTGCCTCGATCTCCGCGAGAGTTGCGCGCTTGCACAGGCCCGGCACGTCGCGGTAGGCGCCGTCCGGGAAATGCTCGGACATCAGCGCGTCGCTGCCCTTCGCGTTCTCCGGCTCCTCGGCGCGGTAGAGGCGGACGATGTTGGCCAGGAGCTCGATCTGTTCCGGGAGAAAATCGCGGTGTGCCCGGTCGAGCTGGCGGTAGATGTGGCGGGCGTCGAGGAACAGCACCTGGTCGGCGCGCACGGTTTCGGCTTTCTCGCGGTCGAGGAACCAGAGCGTGCAGGGTAGGGTCACGGTGTAAATGGCGTTGTCATAGGGGCAGCCGACCCGGCTCATGCTCGGCTGGATGCCGGCCGCCGCAAGGCGTGAGATATAGTCGCCGCAGGCGTACTGAACACCGCGGTCGGAGTGATGGACGAGGCCACCCGGCGCGACGTCGCGACCGGTCAGCGCCACCTCGAGCGCCGCGAGCGCCAGGCTCGCCTGGAGATGACTGGCCAGCGCCCAGCCGACGGCGCGCCGGCTCCACGCGTCGAGCACGACGGCGAGGTAGGCGAACGCCTCGTCGAGCCGCACGTAGGTGATGTCGGCGACCCAGAGCTGGTTGGGCGCGCTCGGCTGCAAGCGCCAGGCGAGGTTCGGATAGATCCGCCAGCCATGGCGCGCGTCCGTGGTCGGCGGCACGAAGCTGCGCCGCCTCAGGCACAGCAGATTGTCCTCGCGCATCAGCCGCAGCACGCGCTTGTGGTTGACGCACCAGCCCGCGCGCCGCAGCAGCGCGCCGATCCGCCGGTGGCCGTAGTGCCGGTGCGCCAGCGCCAGGCGTTGCACGGCATCGCGCACCGCGGTCTCTTCCCGACGCGGCGCCGAAGCCCGCCAGGACCGGTAATAGCCCGCCCGGCTGACGCCGGCGAGCGCGCACATCCGCTCGACCGGAAGCCCCGCTTCCGGCTGGCGCTCGACCGGAAGCCCCGCTTCCGGGAGCCCGCCCTGCGGTCGCGTCATCGCCTGGATGAGGGCGTAGACGCCGTCCCGCCAGGCCCGTCGCTCGGCCGGCGTGACGCCTCGACCTGCCGCAAGGCGTGCTTGAAAAAATCGAGCTCGAGCTGCTGCTGCCCGACCTTGCGCTCGAGCGTGGCGATGCGCTCGCCAGCGCTCGCCAGCGGGTCCGCAGCCGTGCGCGCCGTGGGCGGCGGACCCCACGCCAACGATGCCTTGCGCGGTCGACCGACCGCGCGCAACGCCGCCGGTCCGCCCCGCCGGAACGCGTCGCGCCACTGGCTCAAAAGCTGCCGCCGGATCCCCAGCTCACCCGACAGCACGCTGACGTTGGCGCCAGCCTCCAGGCGCCGCACCACATCGAGCTTGAACTCACGGCTGACCCTACGGGCAATGACCTCGGACATCTGTTCCCCTCCGAGAACTGTCCCTCATTACCCGTGTCTCACTTTTGGGGTCCACTCCACTCGGAAAATCGCCGGAAAATCGAAAAAATGCCGGCAATTCCGGGTCTGGCCCGCCGCGGCGCTCCCGCTGCCGGCTCCCAAGCTGCCCTTGGGCGCCAGCAGCAGGGCGGAAATTCCACGCTAATTCAGGAGCTCCTTGCCAACCTCGGGCTGATTTTTGTTGCGGCTGCCGGGTGGGCGGCCACGCCCGCGCCTGGGTGGCGTCGCCGGGCGCGCGGCCACCGGCAGGGCGGCGGGCGTCAGTTCGGCCGGCTCGGGATCGTCGGCCCGGCCGAAGTCCTGGACGAGACGGACCCCGACCTGTCCGCGCGCGCCGGCGCGCACCATCAAGAGCGCCATGCGCACGGCGGCAGCCTTGGCGCCAGGCACGCGCTCGTCGCCCGCGCTCGCTCGGACGTAAACGAGATCGCCGGGCTGCAGCAGTGCTCCGGCTGCGCCGAAGTAGCCCGCGGCCAGGACCGCCTCCAGCGGGCCGGCAGTCCCATAGCCAAACACCCGGAACGCATGCGCTCCCGGCACGAAGAACGCCTCCTGGAGATCAGACCGACGAAAACTCATCATAACTCCCCTGGCATGATTCGGCTCTCTCGGAGCGCCGCGCGGAACCATCGCGGAATATATTCCGAATGAATTCCTATTAGCAAGGATTTTCAGCGAGGGCGGCCGTTCGCCGAGGCGCCACGGCATGCATCACTTCTGACGCATCTGAGCTTGCATTTGTTCCTATGAACTGGCAGCATGTCGGGCCGCAAGGGCGTCTGATGGCGCCGCCGGTCCGCTCCCGCGACCCCTCGCTTCACCGCACTTCGGAAGGGGCAAAACCATGGCCGATCTCCCCCAGCCGACCGCCAAAACGCTTGCCGGCCGGCAGAACGGCGCCCGGTCGCGCGGGCCCCGGACTGTCGCCGGCAAGGCGCGCTCGGCGCGCAATGCGCTCACCCACGGGCTGCGCGCCCGCAGGCTCGTCCTGCTCGACGACGAGGACGCGGCCGAGTTCCGCGCCTTCGCCACGGCGCTCCAGGCGGAGCTCGCGCCCGAAGGCCGGCTCCAGGCCGATCTGGTCGGCCGGATCGTGATGGCCGCCTGGCGCGCACGCCGCGCTGACAAGCTCGAGGCGGGCCCGCTCGGAACCTATCTCGCCGGCGCCAGCCCCGATCCCGACCCGCGCGCTTTCCTGGCTCCCAGCGTCGACCCTTGGTGGTCGGCGCGGAGCGGAAAGCCTCGGAACCGGCTTGATCCGGGCCAACTATGGCCCGCGCGCGTTCGCCACTCTGGTCCGCTATCGCGGCCCGGTGCTGGCGGCATGGCGCGCCGCTCCGGGGCGACCTCCGGTGGCCGCTCCTGGGAGCCAGGCGCGCTCGCTGGCGGCGCTCAAGCTGCTCCAGGCCGAGGCGCGTGGTCCCGATCAGCACCGACCCGCCCGCCGTCCCGCCGCCCGCCCGGCACTACGTCGAAAGCCGGATCGAGCCCAGAGAAATCAGGTCGGAACCATCGCCCTGATCGGCAGCTCCGCGCTCCAGCCGCGGCCTGACCCGCGGGATGGCAGCTTCGCGCTGCGCCGAAAACCAAACGAACCCGAGAAAAGGCGCCAGGACAAGGCAATGGCCAACGGCCGTCCCCGAAACACGATCACCATAGGGGGGGCGAAGAGCGAGCTTCGTGAACGCCAGGGCGGCCTTGGTTTCGATGACGCGCCAGCTGCCCTGGCCAAAGTCGAATGCGCGCGCTATGACCCGCGGCGGTCCTGCGGCGCGATGTCGAAGGTGAGCCCGAGGGAGCGTCCGAAGTGACGCAGCCGGACGAGTGATCCAGCCCGAGGAGGTGCTCGAGCCCAGCTACCGGATCGATGACGCCGGGCCGACGAGCACGCTTCACCTTGCCGGCGTCTGGCAGCTGGGGCGCTCGCTGCCATCGGCGGCAACTGTCGCACGCGGGCTCGAGGCGACCTCGGAGGTCCGGTTCGATGCCTCCGCGCTGCAGCGCTGGGACACGGGCCTGATCGTTTTTCTCCTGTCGCTCGAGCGGCTTTGCCGGGAGCGCGGTCTCGCGGTCGACCCGAGCGGCCTGCCGGACGGCGCCCGCCGGCTCTATCGCCTCGCGACCGCGGTCCGGCCGGCCGGCCGGGCGGCGCCGAGCGCGCAGGCAGGCTTCCTCTCGCGGGTGGGCCAAGCGACCCTCGCCGCCGGCGCCGAAGCCCGGGCCATGCTCGCCTTCATCGGCGAGGCGAGCCTCGCCTTTGGCCGCCTGGTCACCGGCCGCGCGCGCTTTCGCCGCTCGGACCTCGTGCTGACCATCCAGGAGGTCGGCGCGCAGGCGTTGCCGATCGTCAGCCTGATCAGCTTCCTGGTCGGCGTGATCCTCGCGTTTCTGGGCTCGGTCCAGCTGCTCCAGTTCGGCGCCCAGATCTATGTCGCACGCCTGGTCGGGATCGGCATGGCGCGCGACATGGCGGCGATGATGGTCGGCATCATCCTCGCCGGCCGGACCGGTGCCGCCTTCGCCGCCCAGCTCGGCACCATGCAGGTCAACGAGGAGATCGACGCGCTCTCCACGTTCGGCTTCGAGCCCATGGAGTTCCTGGTCCTGCCGCGCATGCTGGCGCTGATCCTGATGACGCCCTTGCTCTGCCTGTACGCGGATCTCATGGGCATCCTCGGCGGCGCGTTCGTCGGCGTGACGTTCCTCGATTTGCCGCCCGTCACCTACTTTCAGGCGACCCAGGACGGCCTGCACCTGCACGACTTCGCAGGCGGGCTGCTCAAGGCTTCGGTCTACGGCGTCGTGGTCGCGGTTGCCGGCTGCATGCGCGGCATCCAGTCCGGACGCAGCGCGGCCGCGGTCGGCCAGGCGGCCACCTCGGCGGTCGTGACCTCGATCGTCCTGATCGTCGTGGCCATGGCGATCCTGACGGTGATCTACAATGCGCTCGGCATCTGAGCGCGCTGCCGCTTTCGACGCGCCGGAGAGCACGGCGCCGGACGCGCACATCGTCGTTCGCGACATGGTCATGGCCTACGACGGCCAGGTCCTGATCGAGGACCTGAACTTCACGGTCCGCCGCGGCGACATCTTCGTCATCATGGGTGCCAGCGGCTCCGGCAAGAGCACGCTGATGCGCCAGATGATCGGCCTCAAGCGACCAGAGCAGGGCCAGGTCCTCTACGGTGGGGTGAGCTTCTGGGACGCCGACCGGGCGGGCCGCGAGCAGCTGATGCGGCGCTTCGGCGTGCTCTACCAGCAAGGGGCGCTCTGGAGCTCGATGACCTTGCAGGAGAACGTCGCGCTGCCGCTCAGCGAATATACCGACCTGAGCCCGGCGGAAGTCCGTGAGATCGCCTCGCTCAAGCTCGCGCTGGTGGGCCTTGCCGGTTTCGAGGACTACTATCCCGCGGCGATCAGCGGCGGCATGCGCAAGCGGGCGGGCCTGGCCCGCGCCATGGCGATGGACCCGGAGATCCTGTTCTTCGACGAACCGTCGGCCGGCCTCGACCCGATCAGCTCGTGCCGGCTCGACGAGCTGATCCTCGATCTGCGCGACAGCCTGGGCGTGACCACCGTCATGGTCACCCATGAGCTGCCCAGCATCCTCGGGATCGCCGACAATTCGGTGTTCCTCGATCCCGAGACCAGGAGCCAGCTCGCGACCGGCGACCCGCAAGATCTGCTCGCCCGGCCGCCGGATCCGAAAGTGGAAGAGTTCCTGACCCGCGGCGGCCGCGAGCGCCCGGCCGATCGCCCGGCCGATCTCGAGACGGCAGGCCCTCGCAAGGAGGCGGACAGCCGATGAGCAAAGCCAATCCCGCGGTGATCGGGGCCTTCGTGATCGGCGCGGTCGGGTTGCTCGTGGTCGGCCTGCTGCTGCTCGGCAAGGCCAGCTGGTTCGCCGAGCGCAACACCTACATCGCCTACTTCCCGGGCTCGGTGAAGGGGCTGCGGGTCGGCGCCCCGGTCGACTTTCGCGGCGTCACCATCGGCGAGGTCACCGACATCAGGGTCCTCTACAACGCCAAGGAAATCAGCGCCCGGATCCCGGTGGTCATGCAGTTCGACCCCGCTCGCATCGATGTCGTCGGCATGACCCCTGGCGGCTCCTACAAGGATCAGGTCGAGCGCATGATCGAAGCCGGCTTTCGCGCCCAGCTGCAGTCGCAGAGCCTGTTGACCGGCCTCCTGTTCGTCAACCTCGATTTCGACCCCGGGACGCCGGTGCGGCTGATGGGCGGCGACCAGCCGGAGCCCGAGATCCCGACCCTGCCTTCCGGAATGGAACAGTTGCAGCAAACGGCCGGCGACATCGCCAAACAGTTGCCCGATGTGATCGACCGGCTGAACCACCTCCTGAACAGTGTCGACGACGAGCTCCAGTCGACCAGCGGCAACCTGACCCAGATCGTCGCCGACGTCGCGGTCATGGCCAGGAGCCTCCGGGACAACGGGCCGGCCCTCGAGACCATCGTCAGCAATGCCAAGGATGCGACCGGCAAGGTCGGTCAGGCGGCGACCACGCTCGATCAGACCCTCGAAAGCAACCGGGACGCCATCTCCTCATTGATCAAGGAGTGGACCGCGACCGCCGGCGCGGTGCGGCGGATGGCCGATCAGATCAACGCTGCCGTTGCCGAGAACCGGGAGGGCCTGCGCGATTTTACCCAGACCGGCCTGTACGAATACACGGGCCTGGCGCAGGATGCCCAACGCATGGTGGATCAGATCACGGCGGTCGCCGACGAGCTCAAGCGCGATCCGGCCCGCTTCCTGTTCGGCAACCGGATCCAAGGCGTCGGGCCCTGATGGAGGACCTGCCATGAGGCGCATCGAGAGCCTCGGATGAGGAGACATGCCATGGCGGTCGGCCGGCGCCGGCTGATCCGGATTGCGGCGCTGGCCCCGTTGTCGGCGCTCGTCGCCTGCCAGCTCCCGGGTCAGGGACCGCCGCCGCGCGAGTTCCGCCTGACACCGAAGACAACCTTCGCGGCCGACCTGCCCAAGGTCGACTGGTCGCTCGTGGTCGACCGGCCGACGATCGTGCCCTCGATCGACAGTGTCCGCATCGCCCGCACACGCGGGATCGAGGTCGAATACTACGCCGACGCCCTCTGGGTCGATCGGCCGGCGGCCATGGTCGAGCCGCTGATCATCCAGTCCTTCCAGAACTCGGGCGCGATCGAGGTGGTTGCCGGCCGGCGCGCCGACGTGCGGCCCGATTTCATGCTCCAGACCGACGTCGAGGCGTTTCAGGCCCAGCAGCCCCCCACCGGTCCGCCGGCGGCCCGGGTCGCCCTGTCGGCGCGCCTCCTGACCATGCCCAAACGCCGGGTGATCGGCACGACCGAAATCGCCCGCAGCGTCCCCGCCGACGCCCAGGACCTGCCCTCGATCGCGGCCGCGTTCGACGACGCGCTCGGCAAGGTGCTGAAGCGCCTGGTCGAATGGACGCTGGTGACCGGCCAAGCGGCGCGCGGAGCGGGGTGAGGGAGGACCATGCCGTCGCGCGCCGCAGGCTCTCGTCATCGACGCCAAGCGGCGCATGGCTTCCCGACGATCTCGTCCGTGCTCCGCCCGGCGGCGAGATCGTCGAGCACCACGCGCTGCTGCTGTTCGGGTTCGGCGGCGACGACCTCGCGGCGCGCCTGGAGCATACCGACCCGAGTGGCGAGACCCGGTTCTCGGTGTAGCAGCGGCCCGATGTCGATGCCGACCGCGGACAGGTCATAGGCGCCGATCCGCTCGCCGATCAGCACCTCGCGCGCGCCGGTATCGATGCCGGTGATGCGAGAAGCACGCTGGCGTGCTCTGATGGCGCAGGATGGCGCGGATCGGCTGCGCGATGTCCGCGGGCGAGAGGGCGGCGGTCGCCACCCCGGGGCAAGTCCCGGATCGAGGTCGCCGGCAGGCTCGAGGCGGCGAAGGGCGGGGACGGGAGCTCACGCGGAGAGGTGGACATCGTTGCTCGCCTTCAAGAGCCGGCAGCGGCCGGGCCAGGGCCCGGCGCGCCAGCCGCGATCCAAGAGCGGTTACTCGCCTGCGCCCGCGTGGCGCAGGGCCTCGCCGAGCGACCAGATGGCGGCGCCGAGCAGCACGGCGTCCTTCAGGATGAACTGCCCGGGCGCGACCGAGAGCGCCGGAAAGCCGCCGAGGCTCGGCTCCCAGCCGGGGGTCGAGAACAGGAAGGTCAGCGTGATGACGAAGGTGGCAACCGCCATCAGACTGCCGACCACCGCGGCCGAGGGCGACCAGGGCCGGATCGCGATCAGCACGCCGGCCACGATCTCGGCGACGCCGATCAGATTCGAGGTCGCCTGGACACTGAAGATGGCATAGAGCCAGGACATCAGCGGGCTGTTGGCAACCAGTGGCTGGATGGCGCCCGCCTCGTAGGCGGTGAACTTCATCAGACCGATCCAGACCAGCACCACCACCAGCGCGTAGCGCGCGATGATGAGACCGAGCGCCTCGAGCCTGGCGCCGGTGGCGGCGGCGGCTTCCGGCTGGACGCCGAAGGACTGCAGAGGGGTAGCGCGTTCAGCGATCATCGGAGGGCTTCCTCGTTCGGCGGCCGCCAGGCCGAAAGCCTGCGGTCCGCGATTGCACGGGGTTGGCAGTCCGGGCCGCGGGCCGGCTGGCCAGCGACCGCCTCAACTGCCGATGCCGGGAGCTTCGCAAGACCGCGACCAGAGCGGAAATGCCCTGTTCGCATGGTTTCGATAATCGGGCGTGATCGGCCGGCGGCGGCAGCCTTGAAGCCCCTTGACAGCGCCCCGGGGGGCGGGGCTGGCTCGTTGTCCGATCGGAGGAGGTCCGAAAAATGCCGCTCGAGCTCTGGCTTGCCTTCGTGCTCGCGAGCACGATCCTGCTCACGATCCCCGGCCCGACGGTGACCCTCGTGGTCAGCCATGCGCTGGCCGGCGGCCGTCGGACCGGCCTTGCGACCGTACCGGGGGTGGCGCTCGGCGACCTCACGGCAATGACCATCTCGCTGCTCGGCGCCGGCGCCGTGCTGGCGGCCTCGGCGTCGCTGTTCACCGTGCTCAAGCTGGTCGGTGCCGTCTATCTGGTGTGGCTCGGCCTCAAGCTGTGGCGGGCCGATCCGGCCGCCGACGCCCTCGAGAGCCGGGCGCGACCGGCGAGCCGGGGCGCCATGTTCTGGCACGCCTATGTGGTCACCGCGCTCAACCCCAAGAGCATCGTCTTCTTCATCGCCTTCGTCCCGCAGTTCGTCACCGCCGGGCGGGCGCCGCTGCCGCAGTTCCTGATCCTGGAGCTCACCTTCGTGCTGCTGGCGGCGGTCAACGCCGCACTCTGGGCGCTGCTCGCGGGCCAGCTGCGCGCACGCCTCAGGACGCCCCGGATGCTGCGTCTGATCAACCGGACCGGCGGCAGCCTCCTGATCGCGGCCGGGGCGCTGACCGCCCTGGCGCGGCGCGCCTGAATTCAGCCCGCGAGCGCCATGGCGTTGGGGCCGTGATCGGACCGGCCAGGCTCGAAGTGGAGGCAACCCAATGCTCGGATCACCCGAGCACGGTTCCTGGAAGCGACAGCTAGGTCAGCGGCTGCAGCTCCTCGAACATGCCGGGGATCATCTCGTAGACCGTCGGGTGGATGTGCATCGCCCGCTGGATCACCGTGTAGGGCGCCTTGGCGTACATCAGGTCGAGCAGGCCCTGGACGACCTCGTCGCCCTCGATGCCGAGCAGAGCAGCACCCAGGATCTGCTTGGTCTCGGCGTCGACGATGATCTTGATGAAGCCCTTGGTCTCGCTGCGCTCGTAGGCGCGGCCGACGTCCTCCATCGGCATCTTCGCGATCCGCGCCTTGATGCCCTTCTGCCGCACCTCGGCCTCGGTCATGCCGCAGCGGCCGAGCGGCGGGTCGATGAACAGGCCGTAGGTCAGGATGCGGTCCTCGACCCGGCGTGGATCGTCCTCGAGCAGGTTGGCGGCCACGATCTCGAAGTCGTTGTAGGAGGTGTGGGTGAACGCGCCCCGGCCGTTGCAGTCGCCGATCGCGAAGATGCCCTCGACGCTGGTGCGGAGCGCGCCGTCGACCTTGATGTAGCCACGCTCATCGGTCGCGATGCCGGCCTGGTCGAGGCCGAGATCGTCGGTGTTGGGCCGCCGGCCGGTCGCGACCAGGAGGTGCGTGCCGACGACCTCGGTGGTCTGGTCGCCGACCCTCACCGCGACCGCGATCCTGCCGCCCCGGCTCTCGACCCGGACGGTGTCGGCATCGGTCAGGATCTTGATGCCCTCGTCCTCCAGGATCTCGCGAATCGCGGCCGAGACGTCCTCGTCCTCGCGCGGGATGACGCGGTCGTTGCGCTGGACGATCGTCACCTGGCTGCCGAAGCGCCGGTACATCTGGCCGAACTCGAGGCCGATGTAGCTGCCGCCGAGGATCACCAGATGCTCGGGCAGGAAGTCGACCGCCATGATCGAGGAGTTGGTGTAATAGGGCACCGTCTCGATGCCCGGGATCTTCGGGACGTCGGCGCGGCCGCCGACGTTGATGAAGATCTGCTCGGCGGTCAGCCGCTGGTCGCCGACCTCGACCTCCTTGGGGCCGACGAAGCGCGCATGCCCGACGTGGACCGTGACCCCCGGGTTCTCGCGCAAGCTCTCCTCGACGCCCTCGTTGGAGACCCGCACGATCGCGTCCTTGCGCGCCTTGACCACCTTCATGTCGACCCGGACCGGGCCCTCGAGCACCACCCCGAACTCGGCCGCCCGGCGCGCGACGTGGGCCGCCCGGGCGCTCGCGATCAGGCTCTTGGTCGGGATGCAGCCATTGTTGACGCAGGTGCCGCCGAAGCGCTTGCGCTCGACGATCGCGACCTTGCGGCCCTCCCGGGTCAGGCGCCCGGCCAGCGACGGCCCGGACTGCCCGGTGCCGATGATGATGGCGTCATACCGCGTGGTCATCGTCTGCGCCCCTTCTCGTACCAATGGTTCGAATCCGGCGGTCATGCCGCTCCCTGGTCCCCTGGCACAAGATGGCCGGCACGCGGGCCGGCCATGAAGGGGAGGGAGGCAAGCGGCATCCTGGCGGGCGCGCTCGCCAGGGGCAAATGCCGATCCCGTATCGACTTGATGCGCGCCACTCATGATCACGAAGTGCCGACTTCACCTCGATTGATGCGCCGCGGGCGGCGACCTCGGCGAGGATGCCGAGCGGCCACGGCCGGCACGGGTCTTGTCAACGCGCCGCCCCCCCAAAAAAAAGGCCGGCAGGGCGCCGGCCGTTGAGCGGGGAGGGAGGCTGATCCGGATCAGAGCCCAGACTGCTCCATAGGGGAAATGCCGGAATTGTATTAAATTGATGCGGCCGAGGCATCGGAGCCGGTGGTCGCGGCGTCGGAGCCGGGGTCGGAGGTCGTGCCCATGGAGATGCATCAGATTCGCTACTTTCTTGCCGTTTGCGAGACGTTGAACTTCACCCGTGCGGCCGAGCGGTGCAACGTCACCCAGCCGGCGCTCACCCGCGCGATCCAGAAGCTCGAGGAGGAGTTCGGCGGCTTGTTGTTCCGCCGCGAGCGCCATCTCAGCCATCTGACCGACCTCGGGCGCCTGATGCGCCCGCAACTCGAGCAGGTCTGGAAGCAGACCGAGGCCGCCAAGACCACCGCGAAAAGCTTCCTCAAGCTCGAGAATGCACCGCTCAACGTCGGCCTCATGTGCACGATCGGGCCGTTGCGCGGCATCGGCTTCCTGAACGACTTCCAGCGCAATCACCCGGGCGTCGAGGTGACCCTGCTCGAAGGCGTGCCGAGCCGGCTCTGCAGCCTGCTCCACGACGGCGAGCTCGATCTCGCGGTCATGGCGCAGCCGGAGGACCTCGACGACCGCTTCGTCGTGCAACCGCTGTATCGAGAGAACTTCCTTCTCGCCTTCCCGACCGGGCATCGCTTCGAGGCCCAGAACGCGATCGAGATCACCGATGTCGCCGGCGAGACCTACCTGCTGCGGATCAATTGCGAATACCAGGGCCACATCGCCAGCCTGCTGCGCGAGCGCGAGGTGAAGATGCGGGTCGGCTACCGCAGCGAGCGCGAGGACTGGATCCAGGTCATGGTCATGGCCGGCATGGGGATCTGCTTCATCCCCGAGTTCTCGCCGGTCCTTTCCGGCCTGCAGACCCGGCGCGTGATCAATCCGGAGGTGACCCGCGACGTCTCGCTGGTGTCGGTCGCCGGCCGCCGCTACTCGCCCGCCGTGGCCGCGTTCGTGCGCGCGATCAAGGCCTACCCCTGGCCGGCCCCGATGAGCGACGGCGTCGCCGCCTGATGCTCGGCGCCCCCTTCGGGCGCCGGGTCAGGCGGCGAGGCGCGCCTCGATCCAGCGCGACCAGCCGAGCAGCCGGAAATCATCGTTGCGGGCGCCGACCGTCTGCACGCCGACCGGCAGACCATTGGGGCCGCTGCCGGCCGGGAGATTGAGGCAGGGCACGAGCAGGCCCGTCCAGAGCCGGTTGAAGGTCGCCTCGCCGGTGCTGTCCAGCCCGCGCGGCGCCTCGCCCGGGGCACTCGGGGCGAGCAGCAGGTCCGCCGCCTCGAACAGATCGGCGAGCAACCGCCGGCACTCGGCGATCCGGCCCTTGGCCGCGAGATACTCCCGTCTTGGAATCCGGCTGCCCGCCTCGAGCTCTGCGACCGTGCTCGGGGCGAGCCGGTCGGCGTGGACCGTGCGCTCGTAGGCGAAGGTCCGGAACGCCTCGAAGCGGAGCACGATCGACTGGAGCTCGTTGAAGTCGGCGAACGCGGCCGGCAGCTCGACCTCCTCGACCCGGACGCCGGCCCGGCCCAGGCGATCGGCGCTGATCTCGAGGATTTTCCGGGTTGCCGGCTCGGCGTCTGGCCAGGACGGTGTGCGGCAGAGGCCGATCCGGGCGGGCTTGACCGGCTCGACCCGATGGCGCGCCACGTCGTCACCCGCGAGCACGGCTGCGACCAGGGCGACGTCGGCGACGCTGCGCGCGAACAGGCCGACCGTGTCGAAGCTCTCGGCGAGCGGCTTGACGCCGGTGCGGTTGATCGTGCCGAGGCTCGGCTTGTAGCCGACCACGCCGCAGAACGAGGCCGGCCGGATGATCGAGCCGCCGGTCTGGGTTCCGAACGCGACCGGCAGCATGCGATCGGCGACCGCGGCCGCCGAGCCGCTCGACGAGCCGCCCGGGGTATGCGCCGGATCGTGCGGATTGGTGGTCGGGCCGGGCGCCCGGAAGGCGAACTCGGTGGTCACCGTCTTGCCGAGCACCACGGCCCCCGCCGCGCGCGCCAGCGCGACGCAGGCGGCGTCCTGGGCCGGGCGGTTGCCGGGGTAGACCCTGGAGCCGTAGGCGGTCGGCAGGTCGGCGGTGTCGATGATGTCCTTGACCCCGAGCGGCAGCCCGTGCAGCGCGCCGCGCATAGGGGCCGCATCCCGCCCCCGGGCCTCGGCGAGCGCCTGCTCCGGATCGAGATGGGCGAACGCCCGCACCACCGGCTCGCGCCGGGCGATGCGCTCGAGGCAGGCCCTCGCCAAGACCTCGGCCGTGAGGCGGCCCGCTTCCATCTCCTCGAGCGCCGCGCAGGCGGTCAGCTCGTTCGGTCCGGTGGCCATCGGAGGTCCTCGAGATGATCTTCGGGGCGATCCTGGTTGACGCGCCCGGAGCGATGGTCGTTATGTGAGCCTACAGGGTCGCAGGGCGATCGCAATCAAAACGGGAGGCAGAAGATGAAGGGCCGAGCAAGCCCGTGGCGGATCATCGGGGTCGTGCTGGCGGCGGCGTTCGCCTGGCCGAGCCTGGCGCAGGCGGAGACCACGCTCAGGATCGTGCCCCAGGCCGATCTCAAGATCCTCGATACCGTGTTCACGACGGCCAACATCACCAGTAACCACGGCTATATGATCTACGACATGCTGTTCTCGCTGGACGCGAACCTCGTGCCCCAGCCGCAGATGGTCGACAGCTACGAGCGCAGCGACGACGGCCTGCTCTGGAAGTTCACGCTGCGCGACAACCTCCGCTTCCACGACGGCAGCCCGGTCGAGGGCAAGGACGTCGCCGCCTCGATCAAGCGCTGGGCGGCGCGCATGGTCGCCGGCCAGACCATGATGTCGTTCGCCGACGACATCGTCGCGACCGGTCCCAAGACCTTCGAGATCCGCTTCCATGACCCGTTCGGCCCGGTGCTGAGCACGCTGGCCTCGCCCGAAAATCCGCTGTTCATCCATCGCGAGGAGGAGGCGAAGACCGATCCCCACGAGCAGATCACCGAAGCGATCGGCTCAGGGCCGTTCAAGTTCGTGCGCGAGGAATGGCAGCCCGGCAACAAGGTGGTCTACGTCAAGAACGAGGACTACGTGCCTCGCGACGAGCCGCCGAGCGGCTTCGCCGGCGGTCACGTCGCCAAGGTCGACCGGGTCGAGTGGGTCTACATCCCGGACAGCAACACCGCGGTCCAGGCGCTCGTGACCGGCGAGGTCGACATGATCGAGATCCCGCCGACCGACTTCCTGCCGATCCTCGCGGCGAGCCCCGACATCACGGTCAAGACCATCGACCGGATCGGGACTCAGGCGATCATGCGCCCGAACCACCTGATCCCGCCGTTCGACAAGCCGGAGGCGCGCCGGGCGCTGCTCTATCTGGCCGGCGACCAGAGCGCTTATCTCGCAGCCATGATCGGCAATCCCGACTACGAGGTGCCATGCTGGGCGGTGTTCGTCTGCGGCACGCCGCTCGAGAGCAAGGCCGGCATCGGCGACTGGGTGACCAACGACCATGCGACCAACGTCGCCAAGGCCAAGGAGCTGTTCAAGGAGGCGGGCTACAACGGCGAGCCGGTGGTCCTGATGGACCCGACCGACGCCCATCTGGCCCACGCCCAGGTGCTGGTCACGGCGCAGAACCTGCGTGAGGCGGGCGTCAACGTCGACGTCCAGGCGCTCGACTGGAGCACGATGGTCTCGCGCCGGCCGGTCAAGGATCCTCCCGACAAGGGCACCGGCGGCTGGAATATTTTCCACACCTGGGGTGGGGGGCTCGCGATGAACAGCCCGCTCACCAACACGCCGACGCCGACCCCTTGCGATCAGAGCAACTGGTTCGGCTGGCCCTGCGACCAGGAGCTCGAAAAGATCCGGCTCGAGTTCTTCACCGCCTCGACGCCGGAGGAGCAGAAGGCGGTGGTCGACCGCCTGCAGAAGCGCTTCTACGAGGTCGTGCCCTATCTGCCGGTCGGCCAGTTCCTGGCGCCGATCGCCTATCGCAACAACCTCTCGGGCGTGCTCGACACCGTGCGTCTGGTGCTCTGGAACATCGAGAAGCAGTGACCGCGGTTTCCCAAGGCTGCCCGGGCATCCTCGACCCCAGCATGAGGATGTCCGGGTATCCAATTGGGAAATTGGAGGAACATGGGGTCCTGCTGAGGGCGTGAGCCCAGCCTGAGGACGATGATGAACGCGCGCCGCAGCCGGCGCGCCGCAGGCCGGTCAGCGGCCGATGCCGAGCGGTTCGAGCGCGCGCAGCAGCCCGTTCCGCTCGTCCGGCGTGAGCGGCTGGACCGGCTTGCGGCACGGTCCGACCGGGCGCCCGGAGAGGTTGGTCGCAGCCTTGACCGCCGCGTTGTAGAAATGGCTCCAGAAGAACAGCTGGGCGGGCAGCATCCGTTGCCAGACCTCGCGGGCGCCGCCGAGGTCGCCGGACGCCACCCGCTCGTAAAGCTCGACCGCCTGCCGCGGCATCGCGTTGACCGCGCCCCAGACGCAGCCCGGGCAACCGGCGAGTAAGGCTGCGAACGCGATCGGATCGGCGCCGTTGAACACCGTCCCGCCGACCGCGAGCAGTTCCTGGATCCGGATCAGGCTGCCGGTGCTGTCCTTGATCGCCCGGATGTTGTCGATCTCGAGCAGCTCCGCGTACAGGTCCGGGGTGATGTCGATGGTCGTGCTCTGCGGGATGTTGTAGACCATGACCGGCAGGTCGACCGCGCCCGCCACCTGCTCGTAGTGCCAGAGCACGCCGCGCCGCTCCGGGCCCTCGAAGTAGGGCGGCAGGACCATGATGCCATCGGCGCCGAGGCCCTCGGCGTGCTTGCAGGCCTCGATCGTCTCGCTCGTGCTCACGCCCGAGGTCTGGACCATGAAGCCCGCGCGGCCGTCGATCTGCCGGCCGGCGATCTCGGCGATCCGCCGCCGTTCGCCGGCCCGCAGGTACGGAAACTCGCCGGTGCCGCCGCAGACCAGGATGATGTGGACGCCGGCCTCGAGCATCGAGTTCGATGTGAGCGCGGAGCGCCGGCTCGTCGAGCCGTTCGCCGCTCGCGTCGAACGGCGTGCAGATCGGCACGCAGATTCCGGCGAGGTCAGCCATGATCGTCGCTCCCTTTCGGCTGGCGGGTCTTGGCGCTGGCTCGCCTTTGCAGCTGGGACACCTCGCGCAGCACCCGTTCGGTCGAGCTCGCGATGTCGATCCCGGCGGCGAGGTTCTGGCGCATGTAGCGGATGAAGGTCTCGCTGAAGCCTTCCGCGTGCTCATGGGCGAGGCGCTCGGCGAGGGGAGCATCCTGACCCGCGATCGCCTCGGTCATCGCCGTGTGCTCGGCGAACATCAGGTCGGGCTTCAGCTCCTGGGTCTCGGCGCGGAACTTGAAGTGGATGTGGAGCATGCGCATGCCCTCGTCGAGCAGACGCGCGCAGAGGGCGGTAAAGTAGGGGTTGCGCCCGGCGGCCGCGATCGCGAGATGGTAGCCGCGGTTGGTCTCGATCATGTCGACGATCGAGACGCGCGCGCAGGCGCGCTCGAACGCCGCCTGGGCCGCCCGGATCGCCGCCAGCTCGGCCTCGGTCCGCCGCACCGCCGCCAGGCGGGTGGTGATCCGCTGCATCATGTCGAGCGCCTCGAGGTAGCGGGGCAGGGTCTCGACCTCCAGAGGTGCCACCAGCGCGCTCCGGTTCGGCAGCAATGTGACCAGGCCTTCGCCCGCGAGCCGGATCAGTGCTTCCCGGACCGGCGAGCGCGACAGCTTGAACCGCTTGGCGAGCCCGACCTCGTCGAGCGGCTCGCCCGGCCGCAGCTTGAGGCAGAGGATGTCCTCGCGGATCTTCTTGTAGATCCGCTGGGAGCCGGCGGCCCGCCGACGGCGCACCGGGGCCGGCCGCGGCCCGGCCGCAGCCTGTTCCCGCAGCGCGGCGTGATCTCGCAGCGCAGCGTCATCCAAGCCCTTGATCTCCGAGCGATCGGTCGCGACGTGCACCATGCTCCCCAGTCCGCCTGTTCTGCCACCCACGATAGGCCGAGCCGATGCCGCATCCTGGCACAGCTGTCGACACAATGTCTACTTGTGGCCGATCCTGGGCGCGCCTAGGCTTCGACCCAAACCACAGAGGCGGGTGATGGCTTCCGGGGCGAGCGGCTCGGGCGGGCGCGAGATCCTGGTGATCGGCGCCGGCATCGTCGGCATGGGCTGCGCCTGCTGCCTGCAGCGGGCAGGGTTCGAGGTCACCGTCGTCGACCGGTTGGCGCCAGGCGCCGCGACCTCCTACGGCAACGCGGGCGGGGTCGCAACCGGCGAGATCGTGCCCCTGGCGGTACCGGGGCTGCTGCGCGAGCTGCCGGGCTGGCTGCTCGATCCGCTCGGGCCGCTCGCGGTCCGCTGGCGCTACCTGCCGCGGGCGCTGCCCTGGCTGCTGCGCTTTCTGCGCGCGGGCTCGGAGCCGCGCGTGCGGGCCCTGGCGGGCGCGCTCGCCGCCTTGTCCCACGCCGCCCGGGCGCCGCTCGAGCAGCTGCTCGACGCGGCCAGGCTGGACGATCTGCTGGCGCGTGAGGACTGCCTCTACCTCTACGACAATGAGCGCCAGCTGGCGGCGGAACGGCTGCACTGGGACCTCCGGCGCGCCCACGACATCCCCTTCGAGAGGGTTGCGGGCCAGGCCCTGCTCGAGCTCGAGCCGGACCTCGCGCGCGATTTCGCGTTCGGCATCCGCATGCCCGGCTGGTACCACATCACCAACCCCCATCGCCTGGTGACCGGTCTCGCCGAACATTTTTCACGCGCGGGCGGCCGGCTGCTGCGCGCCGAGGTCACGGGCATCGAGGTCCGCGACCGGCGGGCGGCGGCGCTGAGGCTCGCCGACGGCGGCGCCCTGGCCGTCGATCAGCTGGTGATCGCGGCCGGCGCCTGGTCGCACCTCCTGGCCAGACAGCTCGGCGACCCTGTGCCGCTCGAGAGCCACCGGGGCTATCACGTGACCCTTCCCCACCCCGGCATCCGGCCGCGGCGCCTCGTGCTCTATGCGCCCGAGCACTTCGTGGTCACGCCGATGGAAATGGGCCTCCGGGTCGCCGGCACGGTCGAGATCGCCGGCCTCGAGGCGCCGCCCGACTACGCGCGTGCGAGAATCCTGGTGCGCAAAGCCAAACGCATCTACCCGGCGCTCGACGATACCGGCGGCATCGAATGGATGGGCCATCGCCCGGCGACGCCGGATTCCCTGCCGGTGATCGGCCGGGCGAAGCATTTCGGCAACGTCAGCTATGCCTTCGGGCACGGCCATCTGGGCCTGACCTTCGGCCCGATCACCGGGCAGCTGATCGCCGAGCTGGCCGCGGGCTTGCCCCCGACCATCGACCTCGACCCCTACCGGGTCGACCGGTTCTAGCCGGGCGGCGGCAGACCGCTCGAGGGAAACCGAACATGGCAGCGGAACGGATTGCGTTTGCAACCAAGGGAGGCCGTCATGAGTGAACGCGAGAACGTCCAGCAAATCGAGCAGGTCTTTGCTGCCTTTGGTCGAGCAGACATTCTCTTTATCGAGTTGCAGCTCACCGACGACGTGCATTGGGTGAGTCACTTGGACCCGATCGTCCCATGGAGCGGCGACGACTCGGGTAAGGCCAGCGTGCCGAGGTTTTCGGTGCGCTCGGCGGCGCCGTTGATGTCAATGCACACCCCGTGCGCCAGCTCGTCGCGAGGGTGACACGGTGGTAGCTCTGGGTGACGTGAGCTTCCGAGTGCGCGCCACTGAGAAGACTGGCCAAAGATCTTGGGTATTTATCTTGAAGTTACTGGACGATCATAATGACCCTGGACTTGCGGCCGCGTTCAGATAAAGCTGTGTCTACCTAAGCCTATTCCTTACCCGACCAGTCTCGGCTATAACGAGTACGACACCAACAACGACCATCAAATCATTCAGCAGGATTGGGACCAGGCCTATAGGAATTGCGATCGTGACGGCGGCCGGCGTTGGCATCGGCGCCGCCGTTGCAAGCGAGCTGGCTGCGGGTGGCTACAAGCTTGCGCTGATGTCGCGCTCGGAGGCCGTGGAGCAGCTCGCGCGCGCTCGACGGCATTGCGCTGCGCGGCTCGATCGCAAAGGCAGGCGATCTCGAGCGCCTCGTGAC
Organism: uncultured Alphaproteobacteria bacterium; assembly: GCA_963757395.1. Lineage (GTDB taxonomy): Bacteria > Pseudomonadota > Alphaproteobacteria > Geminicoccales > Geminicoccaceae > DATAOG01. The sequence continues at coordinate 235,665 of CAVWRK010000001.1, read as the reverse complement.
CGCCTGTCGCGAGCGCTATGGCCGGATCGATGCGGTCGTCAATCACACCGGCCATCCGCCCAAGGGCGCGCTGCTCGAGATCCCCGACCGCGACTGGCGCGCCGGGCTCGACATGCTGGTCCTGAACGGGATCTGGATCTGCCGCCTGGTGACCCGGTCATGCTCGCGCAGGGCGGTGGTGCCATCGTCAACGTCTCGACCTTCGCGACAACCGGCGCCGGGTGCCGGCGCAGCGGATCGGCACGGTGCAGGAGATGGCCAGGACGATCGCTTTTCTGCTGTCCGAGGGCGCCGGCTTCATCACCGGCCAGAACCTCCGGGTCGACGGCGGCCTCGCCCGGCACATCTAGCTCCGGCGCCGCCTTGCGTGTTGCCCCCTGTCGACACTTTGCGTACAGTTTGACACGACATGAGACAGGCGGCAGGGAACCGGCACACCGGTTCCCGCCGAACCACCGGGAGGTCCGAACATGCGAAGCCTTGCAAGACTGGCCGCGGCTTCTGTGACGACGCTGGTCCTGGGCACGCTCCTGGCTGGCGCTCCGGCCCAGGCCCAGGACCAGGAGAAGCTCTGGGAAAAAGTGCAGAGCGAGGGCGAGCTCAAGGTCGGCGCCGCGGTCGCCGCCCCGCACGCCATCCGCGATCCCAAGACCGGCGAATGGAGCGGCGTCGCGATCGATGTCCTCAAGAAGTTCGCCGAGACGCTGGAAGTCAAACTGACCGTGGTCGACACCACCTGGGACAACATCATCGCCGGCATGCAGGCCGGCAAATGGGACATCGCGGTCGCGCTCAACCGCACCCCGCGGCGAGCGATCGCCATCAACTATTCGGCACCGTACTGGTTCTACCAGATCTCGCTGGTCTACAATAAGACCAACCCGAAGATCGATGCGAGCTGGCAGTCCCTGGCCGACTTCGACAAAGACGGCGTGACCATCGCGGTCATGTCGGGGACCGCCCAGGACCACTCGATCACGCCCTTGATCCACAACGCCACGATTGCCCGTCTGCCGGACTTTGACGCCTCGCGCATGGCCGTGATCTCGAACCGCGCCGACGTCCTGGCCGACGATGCCGACGGCAACATGCTGTTCGCCGAGAGCAATCCGGAATGGAGTGCGACCGTGCTGCCCGACCCGGCGATCGCCAAGCAGGGCATCGCCTTCGGCTTCCGCAAGAGTGTCTCGCTCGAGGACATCCAGGCCCTCGACATCCTGATCGAGGAGCTGCGCTCTGAAGGCGTCATGGACCAGTGGATGGATCACTACGTCGCCGAGATTCTGTCCACCAAGCAATGAAGCGGGCGTAACATTGCTCGTAGCCCTGCCGGGGAGGCGGCCGCGCTTCCCCGGCAACCGCGGGCGCTCGCTCGCGACCCGGCCGCTGGGGATGCCGCGCGGATGACGACCCTCGAGCCCGCCAGGGCGGACGCCGCGATCAGCGGCCCGACCCCCGGCCCGGCGGCGCGACTGCTCCGGATTCAGGGGCTCGACAAGTATTTCGGGCAGCTGCACGTCCTGCGCGAGCTCGATCTCGACCTCGCCGAGAACGAGCGCCTGGTCGTGATCGGGCCGAGCGGCGGCGGCAAGAGCACGCTGTTGCGCTGCGTCATGGGTCTCGAGGAGATCGACCGCGGCGAGATCGCTTTCGACGACCAGGTCTACATCGAGGCGCGCCCGGGCGCCCGCCGCCATCGCACCTTCGTCGACAAGCGCATCCAGCTCCGGGTCGGCATGGTGTTCCAGCACTACACGCTGTTCCCGCATCTCTCGGTCATGCAGAACCTGGTGCTGGCGCCGGTCCTGGTGCGCCGGCAGCGCAAGGCCGAGGCGATCGCCGCCGGGCGCGCGCTGCTCGAACGCTTCAATCTCCTCGACAAGGCGGACGAATATCCCAATCGCCTGTCGGGCGGGCAGAAGCAGCGGGTCGCGATCGCCCGGGCGCTGATGATGGAACCGCGCCTGATGCTGTTCGACGAGATCACCTCGGCGCTCGACCCCGAGCTGGTCAAGGAGGTGCTGAGCGTGATGCTGCAGCTCGCGGAGCAGAACATGGCGATGATGATCATCACCCACGAGATGGACTTCGCGCGCAAGATCGCGACCCGGGTCGCGTTCATCGATCAGGGCAAGATCATGGAGCAGGGGCCGCCCGGGCGGATCTTCACGCAGCCGGCCGAAGCCCGCACCCGCGACTTCCTCGACCACTTCATCGTCGGCTGAGGCAGGTCCCGATCGATGCGACCGGGTCGGATCAGCGGCACGAGGGCCCGGCGCAGGGCGTGAGATGGACTACCACCTCAACTTCTTCTTCGTCTGGCGCCACTTCGGCATGCTGCTCGAGGGCCTCCGGCTCAGCCTGGAGATCACCGGGCTCACGATCGCGATCGGCCTGGTCGGCGGCTTTCTGATGGCGCTGCTGCGCATGAGCCGGCTTCGCGTGCTCGCCTGGCCGGCGACCGCGTTCATCGAGTTTTTCCGCTGCACGCCGATGCTGGTGCAGATCGTCTGGGTGTTCTACTGCCTGCCGATCCTGTTCGGGCTCGCGATCAGCCCGTTCGAGAGCGCGCTGCTGGCGCTGAGCCTCAACCTCACGGCCTTCAACGCCGAGGCCTACCGGGCCGCGATCCAGGCGATCCCGCGCGCTCATCTCGATGCCGGCGTGGCGCTTGGCCTGTCGCCGTTCCAGCGGGTCCGGACCATCGTCCTGCCGCAGGCGATCCGCCTGGCGACGCCGGTGCTGATGACCAACGGCGTCGGTGCCTTCCAGCAGAGCGCTCTGGTCTCGATCGTCGCGATCGCCGATCTGATGTACCAGGGCAAGCTGCTCGCGACCCAGACCTACCGGCCGATCGAGACCCTGACCACCGTCGCTTTTCTGTATTTTGCGATCGCCTTCCCGGTCGGCCAGGTCGTGAAGTGGGTCGAGGACCGGCTCGCCGCCAAGATCGGCGGCTGAGGGCAGGGGCGCCGGGATGGGCTACCATTTTTCGCTCAAGGTGATCGCCGAGTACTTCGACGTGCTGCTCTTGGGCCTGCTCACGACCGTCGAGTTCACCTTCATCTGCATCGTGCTCGGCTCGCTGCTCGGCTTCGTGATCAGCATCATGCGGGTCGGCCGCTCGCGCTCGCTGCGCATCCTGAGCACCGCCTACGTCGAGTTCTTCCGCGGCACGCCGGTCCTGGTCCAGCTGTTCTGGATCTTCTTCTGCCTGCCGATCGTGCTCGGCGTCGAGATCAGCAACTTCGCGTCCTCGGTGATCGCGCTGACGCTGTTCATGGGCGCCATCTCGTCGGAGACCTTTCGCTCGGCCCTGCACGCGATCCCCTCCGACCACATGGATGCCGGCGTGGCGCTCGGGCTCTCGCCCTATCAGCGGATCCGCTACATCGTGTTCCCGCAGGCGATCCGCCTCGCGATCCCGACCCTCTTGTCCAACAGCGTCAGCCTGTTCAAGGAGAGCTCGCTGGTCTCGGTGGTCGGGATGAGCGACCTGATGTACGTCGGCCAGAACATCTCCAACGTCTCGGCGCGGCCGATCGAGCTCCTGACCACGGTCGCCCTTCTCTACTTCGCGGTCGCCTTTCCGCTGACCCGCGCGGTCTCGCATCTCGAGGCCCGCATGCTGCGGACGGTCGGCGCCTGAGCGATCGCCCCGCCCGGGGGAACGGCCGGCGCGGGCCCTGCCCAGATATCCTGATCCATGGGAGACGAGTGATGCAACGAAGCCACCTGCGACAGCGCCTCAAGAACGGCGAGACCCTGATCGGCACCATGGTCCAGGAGGTGCGCACGCCGGCGATCGGCCCGATCCTGAAGCAGGTCGGCTTCGACTTCTTCATGCTCGACATGGAGCACGGCGCCTTCAATCTCGAGACCGCGGCCGAGATCATCCGCGCCGCGCGCCTTGCCGGCATCGCGCCGCTGGTCCGGGTCGCGGGCCCGCAATACGAGCTGATCGGCCGGATCCTCGATCAGGGGGCGGTCGGCGTGATGCTGCCCAGGGTCGAGCGCCCCGCCGACGTCGAGCTGCTCGTGCAGTCGGTCAAATATCCGCCGCTCGGCAAGCGCGGCCTATCGTCGGACGCGCCGCACAGCGGCTACGACTTCCGGCCGCTGGCCGAGTTCGTCCGGATCAACAACGAGGACACGATCGCGATCGCCCAGATCGAGCGCAAGGCCGCGATCGAGGACATCGATGCCATCCTCGGGGTGCCGGGCGTGGATGTGGCGCTGGTCGGACCGGAGGACCTCTCGGTCTCGCTCGGCCTGGCCGAGGAGAACGCATCGGACCGGGTCAGCGCGGCGATCGAGACGATGATCGCCGCCGCCGAACGGCACGGCGTCGTCTCGGCGATCCACATGGCCGACGTCGACGCGCTCCGGGCCTGGCTCGCCAAGGGCATGGGCCTGGTCATGTACTCCTCGGACCTCGGCTTCCTGATGGGCGATCCGAGCAAGGGCGGGCTCGAGCGCCTGCGCGCCGGCAGGTAAGGCTTACGGGCTGCCTCCGCCGCCAGAACGCGGCCGGACAAAAGAAAGGGGCCGCCCGCGGGCGGCCCCTTTTGGACGTCCGGTGGGCGCCGGCTCAGTAGTCCATGTCGCCCATGCCACCCATGCCGCCCATGCCGCCACCCGGCATGCCGCCGCCGCCGCCCGACTCCTTCTTCGGCCGTTCGGCGATCATGGCCTCGGTCGTGATCAGCAGGCCCGCGACCGATGCGGCGTCCTGAAGTGCTGTGCGCACGACCTTGGTCGGATCGACGATGCCCGCCTTGAACATGTCGACGTACTGGTCGTTCTGGGCGTCGTAGCCGTAGTTGAAGTCGTTCTTGTCGAGCAGCTTGCCCACGACGATCGAGCCGTCGGCGCCGGCATTGAGCACGATCTGCCTGGCCGGCCAGGCGAGCGCCTTGCGGACGATGTCGATGCCGACCCGCTGGTCGTCGTTGCCGGGCTTGAGCTTCTCGAGCGCCTTGGCGGCATAGAGCAGAGTGACGCCGCCACCGGCGACGATGCCCTCCTCGACCGCGGCGCGGGTCGCGTGCAGAGCGTCGTCGACCCGGTCCTTCTTCTCCTTGACCTCGACCTCGGTGGCGCCACCGACCTTGATCACCGCGACGCCGCCCGCGAGCTTGGCCAGACGCTCCTGGAGCTTCTCGCGGTCGTAGTCGGAGGTGGTGTCCTCGATCTGGGAGCGGATCTGCGTGCAGCGGCCCTCGATCGACTTCTTCTCGCCGGCACCGTCGACGATCGTCGTCTCTTCCTTGTTGATCAGCACGCGCTTGGCCTTGCCGAGCATGTCGACGGTGACGTGCTCGAGCTTGATGCCCAGGTCCTCGCTGATCACCTGACCGCCGGTCAGGATCGCGATGTCCTCGAGCATGGCCTTGCGCCGGTCACCGAAGCCCGGCGCCTTGACCGCCGCGACCTTGAGCCCGCCGCGCAGCTTGTTGACCACCAGCGTGGCCAGCGCCTCGCCCTCGACGTCCTCGGCGATGATCAGGAGCGGCTTGCCCGACTGCACGATCTGCTCGAGCACCGGCAGCAGCGGCTGCAGGCCGGACAGCTTCTTCTCGTGCAGCAGGATGAAGGGCTCCTCGAGCTCGACCGACATCTTCTCGGCGTTGGTGATGAAGTAGGGCGAGAGATAGCCGCGGTCGAACAGCATGCCCTCGACCACCTCGAGCTCGGTCTGCAGGCCCTTGGCCTCCTCGACCGTGATCACGCCCTCCTTGCCGACCTTCTGCATCGCCTCGGAGATCATCTGGCCGATGCTCTTGTCGCCATTGGCGGAGATCGTGCCGACCTGGGCGACCTCGGCTTCGGTCGAGACGTTGCGCGAGTGCTTCTTGATCTCGGTGATCACGGCCTCGACCGCCTCGTCGATGCCGCGCTTGAGGTCCATCGGGTTCATACCGGCGGTGACCGCCTTGGCGCCCTCGCGGACGATCGCCTGGGCGAGCACGGTCGCGGTGGTGGTGCCGTCACCGGCCTCGTCCGAGGTCTTGGAGGCGACCTCGCGCAGCATCTGCGCGCCCATGTTCTCGAACCGGTCGGCGAGCTCGATCTCTTTGGCGACGGTCACCCCGTCCTTGGTGATCCGCGGCGCCCCGAACGACTTCTCGAGGATGACGTTGCGGCCCTTGGGGCCGAGCGTCACCTTGACGGCGTCCGCCAGCATGTCGACGCCGCGCAGCATCTTGGCGCGGGCATCGGTATTGAACTTGATCTCTTTCGCAGCCATGGCTCCTGGCCTCCTCGCTTGATCCTGTCGTGACGATCCTTGGGGGACCCGGTTACGCCGCCTTGCTCTTCTTGGCCGCGACCTCGACGATGCCCATGATGTCGGACTCCTTCATGATCAACAGCTCGTCGCCGTCGATCTTGACCTCGGTGCCCGACCACTTGCCGAACAGGATGGTGTCGCCCGCCTTGACGTCCGGCGGGATGCGCTTGCCGCTCTCGTCGCGCGCGCCCGGCCCGACCGCCAGCACCTCGCCCTGCATCGGCTTTTCCTTGGCGGTGTCGGGAATGATCACGCCACCCGGCGTCCGCTCCTCCTCCTCGATCCGGCGGACCACCACCCGATCGTGCAACGGCTTGATTTTCATGAGCTCCTCCATATCTGTTGCGAGCTGGGGATCGATGCGATCACGAGCCAGCCGCGCGCGTTCCCTGATCCAGGGGGGTTAGGAATTCAGGGCTTGTTAGCACTCTCGTCCCCTGAGTGCCAAAGCCAACCCGCATATAAGGACGCGCCCCGGGCCTGTCAACACCAACTCGAAGCAGAATCGCCGCCGCTCAGACGATTGCGTCGGGGGGGAACTGATGCGCCAGGCGAGCCTCCTGCGCGGGCAACAGGGCGACCCGGAGGCGGACCCGGCCGCCGCTCTCGGAGCGCGCCAGGACGGTGCCGTGGCGGTACAACCAGGCCAGCCCGGCGCCATCGGCGGCGTCCAGGTCCAGCTCCACGACCCGCGCTCGGGCAGCGAGGCGCCGGTCGAGCTCGGCGAGCAGCGCCGGAATCCCCTGGCCGGTGCGCGCCGAGCCCAGAATCACCTCCGGCTGCCGGGCGGCAGCATGCGCGAACCGCTCCCTCGCCTCGTCACTCAGGAGGTCGAGCTTGTTCCAGAACTCGACCAGCCGGCCCTCCTCGCCCAGCTGCTCGAGACCGAGGCCGGCCAGCACCTGCAGTACGTCGCTCTGCTGGGCCGCCGCCTCGGCATGGGCGACGTCGCGCACGTGGAGCACCAGATCAGCAGTCCGGACCTCCTCGAGGGTGGCGCGGAACGCGGCCACCAGATCGGTCGGGAGATCGGCGATGAAGCCGACCGTGTCGGACAGGATCGCAGACTGGCCGGACGGTAGCGGGCAGCGCCGCATGGTCGGGTCGAGGGTCGCGAACAGCTGGTCGCGGGCGGCGACCGCCGCCCCGGTCAGGCGATTGAACAGGGTCGACTTGCCGGCATTGGTGTAGCCGACCAGGGCGATCACCGGGTAGGGCACCCGCTGGCGCGCCTGACGATGCAGGCCGCGGGTGCGTTTGACCGCGGCGAGCTCGCGCTGGATGTACAAGATGCGCTCGTCGATCCGGCGCCGGTCGAGCTCGATCTGCGCCTCGCCGGGGCCACCCATGAAGCCGAAGCCGCCCCGCTGGCGCTCGAGATGGGTCCAGGACCGGACCAGGCGCGAGCGCTGATAGGTGAGCGCCGCCAGCTCGACCTGGAGGCCGCCCTCCCGGGTGGTGGCGCGCTCGCCGAAGATCTCGAGGATCAGGCCGGTCCGATCGATCACCTTGCAGGACCAGGCGCGCTCCAGATTGCGCTGCTGCACCGGGCTGAGCGGCGCGTCGACCACCACGAGCGCGATCTCCTCGGCCTTGATCCGCTCGCCGAGGGTCTGGACCTGGCCGGATCCGAACAGGGTCGAGGGCCGGATCCGGCGGAGCGGCACGACCTCGCCGCCGACCACCTCGAGGTCGATCGCGCGCGCGAGACCGATCGCCTCGTCGAGCTGAGCTGCGGGCGACCGGTCGGGGCGCTCGCCCGCGGACCAGCGGGGCCTGAGCACCAGCGCCCGGGCACTGGCGGGCGCGCCGCCCGCCCCAGGCAGGGTCAGGGGCGGATCATCCGGCAGCCGGCGCAGCCTCTTCGCTGCTCGGTTCGTAGAGGCGCACGACGCTCGCCGGCATCACGGTCGAGACCGCGTGCTTGTACACCAGCTGCACGTGGCCGTCCCGCCGCAACAACAGCGAAAAGTTGTCGAACGAGCTGACCACCCCCTGCAACTTGACCCCGTTGATCAAGAAGATCGTCACGGGCACCTTGTTCTTGCGAATGTGGTTAAGGAAAACATCCTGCACGTTCTGGGTCTTCTCGGTGGACATCGGATTGATCCTTCTTGTTGCTTACAGCCAGGACCGGCGGTTGTCCTGGCGTCCTCCTCCATTCTGCTGGGGCCGATCTACCCGCGCCGCTGGCCGCCGCTGGCAAGGCACCAGAGCCGCTGCGACCCTGCCCTCGAGGGCGAGCCTGCAAGATAGCGGCCAAATGTCCACGTTAGCCAGCATATTAGCGCACCGCGATCAAGTCTCGATCGGTCGAGCCAACTCCCGGTGCCCGCGTCCGGCACCCTCGAGGGCCCCTACTCAAGGTAGGCATCATAAAGCGTCATGAGGCGCCGCACCACGGTTCCCGGATGGCCGTTGCCGACCGTCCGGTCGTCGATTGCGGTCACCGGCAGGAACAGCGAGCTGGTGCTCGACAGCGCCGCCTCGCGCGCCGCCTGGGCCTCGGCCAGCGAGAACGGCCGCTCGACCACCGTGATGCCGTTTGCCCGGGCGAGCTCGAGGATCACCGCCCGGGTGACCCCGCCGAGGATCTTCTCGCCCAAGGGGTGGGTCACGAGGCGGCCGTCCCGATCGACGATGTAGGCGTTGGACGCGCTGCCTTCGGTGACCTTGCCGTCACGGTCGATCAGCCAGGCCTCGCGCCGGCCGGCGGCCGCCGCCTGCTGGCGCGCCATGACATTCGGGAGGAGGCTGATCGACTTGATGTCGCAGCGCCCCCAGCGCAAGTCCGGCAGCGTGATCACGCCGACCCCCTGCTCCCGCTCGGTGGCGCCCGGGAAGCTCGGCTTGCGGACGGTGACGACCAGCGACGGCCTTGCGTCCTTGGGATAGACGTGGTTGCGCGGCGCGCTGCCGCGGCTGACCTGGAGATAGAGGAGCGCGTTGCGCAGGCGATTGCGTCGCAAGGTCTCGGCGAGCACGCTCATCAGCGCCGCGCGGGTCATCGGCGGCCGGATTGCGAGCGCCGCGAGCGAGCGCTCCAGACGATCGAGGTGGCGCTCGAGGTCGCGCGCCCGGCCGGCCAGCACCTTGATCACCTCGTAGACGCCGTCGGCGAACTGGTAACCGCGATCCTCGACCGCGATCGTCCTGTCGGCGAGCGACCGGTAGCGACCATTGACATAGGCAATCCGTGGCATCGACATGGTCCTCGTGTGCTAATAACGCCGCCGGCTCAGAAATATTCGACGCGCACGGCAAACAACTTCTCGACCTTCTTGACCACCGCCGCCCGGGCCACGACCACCACCCGGTCGCGCGCCCGGATGACGGTCTCGGCCCGCGGCATGATCACCTCGTCGTCGCGGACGATCGCGCCAACGATCACCCCGCTCGGCAGGCGCGCGTCCTTGAGCGGCTGGCCGACCAGAGGCGAGGTCTCGAGCGCCTCGGCCTCGAACACCTCGGCCTCGCCGTCGCGCAGCGAGTAGACCGACTTGATCCGGCCGCGGCGCACGTGCCGGAGCACGCTCGAGACCGTGGTCTCGCGCGGGTTGACCACGACGTCGATGCCGAGCGCGCCGAGCAGGCCGGTGTACACGTTGTTGTTGACCAGGGTCAGCGACTGCGGGCAGCCGTAGCGCTTGGCCAGCAGCGCCGCCATGATGTTGACCTCGTCGTTGTTGGTGACGCTGACGATCGCCTGGGCGGTCTTGAGGTTGGCCTCATCGTGGATCTCCGCATCCCGGGTGTCGCCGAGCAGGACGACGCTGCGAGTCGAGCTTGTCGGCGATCAGGCGCGCCCGCTCGGCGCTGCTCTCGATCAGCGTGATCGTGGCCTGCGGCCGGGTCGCCTCGATCTCCTGGGCGAGGAACAGCCCGATGTTGCCGCCGCCGGCGATCACGATCCGCTCGGCGGTCTTCTCCTCGTGGCCGAAGGCGCGCATCGCGCGCGCCACGTGGCTGGTCTCGACCACCGAATAGACCTCGTCGCCGGCGATCAGATGATCGTCGCCGCCCGGGATGAAGAAGCGGTCGCCGCGGATGATGCCGACGCAGATCAGGTGCAGGTCGGGGAACAGGAAGGTCAGCTGCCGGAGCGGCGTGTCGAGGATCGGGCAGTCGGGCCCGCAGCGGGCGGCGATCAGCCGCACCCGGTCGTCGGCGAACGGCGTCACTTCGGTCGCGCCCGGCACCTCGAGCCGCCGGGTGATCGCCCGGGCGACCTCGATCTCGGGCGAGATGATCACGTCGATCGGCACGTGCTCGCGCCGGAACAGATCGCGCCAGCGGCTCTGCAGATAGCTCTGGTGGCGCACCCGGGCGATCTTGGTCGGCACGTTGAACAGCGAGTGCGCGACCTGGCAGGTGACCATGTTGACCTCGTCGGCGCTGGTCACCGCGATCAGCATCTCGGCGTCCTCGGCGCCGGCCTGCTCGAGCACCTCGGGATGCGAGGCAAAGCCGGTGATCGCCTGGATGTCCAGGCTCTCGCCGATCTTCTGGGTCAGCTCGGCGCGCTGGTCGATCGCCGTGACGTCGTTGCCGGCGACCGCCAGATAGCGGGCGATGTGGAAGCCGACCTGGCCAGCACCGCAGACGATCACCTTCATGGCCGCAACCGGCGCCGGGGCATGGGGGGTCAGTCGTCGGTGTGGATGTTGAGCGACTTGAGCTTGCGATGGAGCGCCGAGCGCTCCATGCCGACGAAGCTCGCAGTGCGCGAGATGTTGCCGCTGAAGCGCTCGAGCTGCGCCTGCAGATAGGCACGCTCGAAATGCTCGCGCGCCTCGCGGATCGGCAGCACCATCAGCTCGCCGTTGGAGGATGCGCCGAGGCCCGCGGTCGCGCTCTCGACGAACTCCGGCGGCAGGCTGTCGACGCCGATCTCGGCCTTGGCATCGCCCGGCGCCATGATCAGGAGCCACTCGAGCACGTTGCGCAGCTGGCGCACGTTGCCCGGCCAGTCGGCCGACTGGAGCAACGCCAGGGCCTCGGGCGACAGCCGGCGGGCGGGCAGGCCCGCGGCCTCGGCGGCGCGCGCCATGAAGTAGCCGGCCAGCATCGGGATGTCGGCGCGCCGCTCGGACAACGGCGGCACCCGGATCGGCACGACGTTGAGGCGATAGTAGAGATCCTCGCGGAAGCGCCCGGCGGCGATCTCGCCCTGCAGGTCACGGTTGCTCGCCGCGATCACCCGGACGTCGACCTCGATCCGGCGCTGGCCGCCGAGCCGAAGGAAACTCTGCTCCTGCAGCACGCGCAGGATCTTGCCCTGGGTCTCGAGCGGCATGTCGGCGACCTCGTCGAGCAGCAGGGTGCCGCCGTGGGCGCGCTCGAAGGTGCCGAGCTGACGCGGCCGCTCGGGCCCGAGGAAGCCCGCCTCGCAGCCGAACAGCTCGACCTCCATGCGCTCGGGCGCCATGGTCGCGGCGTTGATCACCACGAACGGCGCCTCGGCCCGCCTGGAGCTGGCGTGGATCAGGCGCGCCACGACCTCCTTGCCGACCCCGGGCGGGCCGGAGATCAGGACCCGCGAGCCGGTCAGCGCGACCCGTTGGATCGCGTTGCGGACCTGCTGGATCGCGGGCGAGCGGCCGATCAGCTCGCGCTCGTCGCCGAGCTTGAGCTTGAGCTCGGCGTTCTCGCGCTTGAGCCTGGCCGCCTCGCGGGCGCGCTCGATCAGCACCAGCAGGCGGTCGGCGTTGAATGGCTTCTCGAGGAAGTCGTAGGCGCCCTTCTTGATCGCGGTGACCGCGGTCTCGATCGTGCCATGGCCGCTGATCACGATCACCGGCAGATCGTCGGAGGTCCGCCGGATCTGGTCGAGGACCTGGAGGCCATCGAGCCTGGAGCCCTCGAGCCAGATGTCGAGCAGGACGAGCGCCGGCGCTCGCGACTCGATCTCGGCGAGCGCGATCGGGCCGTCCGGGGCGTGGCGGACGTCGTAGCCCTCGTCGGTCAGGATCGCCGCGATCGCGTCGCGCACCGCGGGGTCGTCGTCGACGATCAGGATGTCGCCCGTCATGCCTGCCTCAGACCACCCCGCCGAGGCCCGGTCGGACGACTTGCGATTCCGGGTTGCGCTCACTCGGCCGCCGCGCCATCGAGGGCCCGCATCGCCGGGAACACCAGGCTGACCGAGGCGCCGCCCGTCGCCCGATTGCCCAGGGTCAGAGCCCCGCCGTGCTCTTCCATGATCTTCTTCACGATCGCGAGACCAAGGCCGGTGCCACTCGCCCGCGTCGTGACATAGGGCTCGGTCAGCCGGTCCATCGGCTCGGGCAGCCCGCGCCCGTTGTCCTGCACTTCGATCACGGCCCGGTCCCCAGTTTCGCGCAACTCGACCATCACCCAGGCGCCGCCGCCCTGTCGCTCGGCCGCGACGCCGCCTTCCAGCACCGACTCGACCGCGTTCTGTAGCAGATTGGTCAGCGCCTGCGCCACCTGTCGGCCATCACAATACAACCGAACATCATGCGCCGGAAGCCGTGTTTCAAACCGGATCTCCGGCCGCGCGCCCTGCTGCAGATAGACCGCCTGCCGAACCAGCTCGCCGGCCGATTCGCGCTCGAACACCGGCGCCGGCATCCGGGCGAAGGCGGAGAACTCGTTGATCAGGCGGCCGATGTTGTCGACCTGGTGGACAATCGTGTCGGCGCTGGCGGCGAACGCCTCGGGCTCGCGGCGGATCTGGGGCAGATATTTGCGCTTGAGCCGCTCCGCCGACAGCCGGATCGGGGTCAGCGGGTTCTTGATCTCATGGGCGATCCGGCGCGCGATCTCGGCCCAGGCCGCCTTGCGCTGGGCGGCGAGCAGCTCGGTGATGTCGTCGAAGGTGACCACGAAGCCGCCGATCCCGGCCGCGTCCATCTGCGCCGAGGCGCGCCCCAGCAGGGTGTGGGTGCCGTCCGGACGATGCAGCTCGAGCTGCGCTTCGGCCGGGCGCTCGGGCGTGGTCGCGACGCCGGCGAGCAGCCCCGCGACCTCCGGGATCACCGCGATCAGCGGGCGCCCGATCAGATCGTCGGGCTCGCAGCCGATCAGTCGGGCGGCCGAGTTGTTGGGCAGCGTGATCCGACCCTGCGCGTCCAGCCCGAGCACGCCCGCCGACACGCCGGCGATCACCGCCTCGGTGAACCGGCGGCGCTGGTCCAGCTGCTGGTTGGCGCGGATCAGCTCGGCGCGCTGGCTGTTCAGCTGCGCGGTCATGCGGTTGAAGGCGCGCGACAGATGATCGATCTCGTGGCCTTCCTCGTCCTCCGGCACCGAGGCGGTGAGATCGCCGGCCCGGACCCGGTCGGCGGCCGCGATCAGCCGGACGATCGGGGTCGCGAGACGATTGGCGAAGCCGAGGCCGACCCCGACCGCGGCCAGCAGCAGGAGCAGGGCCACGACCCCGAAGATCGCCGCGAACGTCACCTGGATGCCGGACCGGCGCAGCTCCAGCGAGTGGTACTCGTCGACCACCTCACGGGTCCGGTCCATGTAGTCGAGCACGCGGGAATCGACGAACCGGCCGACGAACAGATAGGCATCGATGAAGTTGTCGAGCCGGACCAGCGCCCGCACCCGGTCGTCGGTATCGCTGGTCAGGATGACGACGTCGCCCTGGCTCGCCTGGTCCAGGGTCGCGGGCGACAGCCGTTCCAGGTCGAGCACATAGCTGAGCCCGGTGCGGGCGAGCACCTGACCGTTGCTCTGGAACACGATCGCCTCGGTCAGCGAGCGCAGCGCCGCCTGGGCGTCGAGCAGGCGCTGGAACATGGCCGGCGTGCCGAGCAGGGCGGGCCCCTCGCGATTGACGTCCGCGGCCATCGCGAGCGCGTCGGCCCGGATCACCTCCTTGTGCTCCTCGAGGTAGGACTGGGCGACGTTCAGCGAGTTGGTCAGCGCGTCGTTGATCCGCTGGTTGAACCAGGCCTCCAGGCCATAGTGGAGAAAACCGACCGAGAACACCGCGACCACGATCGCCGGCGCCACCGCCACCAGGCTGAACAGGCCGACCAGGCGGGCATGCAGGCGCGAGCCCGCCGAGCCCTGCCAGCGCGCCATGACCAGCTGCACCAGCCGGCGCGCGACCAGGACGCCGAGCAGGAGCAGCAGGATCACGTCGAGATAGAGCAGCCCGAGGACGACATCGACGTCGGCGCCGAAGCTCAGCCAACCGGACAGGACCACGTAGGTGGCGGTGCCGGACAGGATCGCCGCCACGGTCAGCACGACCGCGAGGCGCCGCGCGATGTGGGCGCGCCGGAGCCAGCCGGCGAGCCGGAGCCAGGTCGGCTGGGAGAACGTCGTCAGGGAGCGCGCCATGGCGCTTCCGCCATCAGTCGAGCCGGTCGCATACCATCATCGTGGCCCGCGCACGACCTCGATGTCCAGCTCGCGTATCTTCTTGCGCAGCGTGTTGCGGTTGAGGCCGAGCAGCGCCGCCGCCTTGAGCTGATTGCCGCGGGTCGCGACCAGGACCTTGAGGATCAGGGGGCGCTCGACCTCGCGCAGGATCCGGCCGTGCAGGCCGGCCGCCGGCAGGCGCCCGGCGCGGGCCTCGAAGATCGCGTCCAGGTGGCGGCCGATCGTGTCGCCGAGGCTCCGGTCGTCGCCGGCATCGGCCGGACCGCCCGCGACCGGCACCGCCTCGCGCAGCTCGCTGTCGATCACATCCGGACCGATGGTCTCCTGGGCATAGAGCACCGCCAGACGGCGGACCAGGTTCTCGAGCTCGCGGACGTTGCCGGGCCAGCTGTGGGTCTTGAAACGCGCCATCGCCTCGGGCGCGATCGTCTTGAGCGGCAGCCCCTCGAGGCGCGCCTTGAGCAGGAAATGCTGGACCAGGGCCGGGATGTCGTCGCCGCGCTCGCGCAGCGGCGGCAGACGGATCGGCACGACGTTCAGGCGATAGAACAGGTCGTCCCGGAACAGGCCCTGGGCGACCAGCTGGCGGAGGTCGCGGTGGGTCGCGGCGATGATCCGCAGGCTCGCCCGGATCGGGGTGCGGCCGCCGACCGGCATGAACTCGCCCGATTGCAGCACGCGCAGCAGGCGGGTCTGGGCCTCGAGCGGCATGTCGCCGATCTCGTCGAGGAACAGCGTGCCGCCCTCGGCCTGCTCGAAGCGGCCGATCTTGCGCGCGTTGGCGCCGGTGAACGAGCCCTTCTCGTGGCCGAACAGCTCGCTCTCGATCAGCTCGCGCGGGATCGCCGCCATGTTGACCGCGATGAACGGGCCGCCCCGGCGCTTGCCGTAGTCGTGCATGGCGCGCGCCACCAGCTCCTTGCCGGTGCCGGATTTGCCGTTGATCATCACGGTCAGATCGGTGCCCATCAGGCGGGCGATGATCCGATAGATCTCCTGCATCGGCGGCGAGCGGCCGATGATCGGCAGCTGCTCCTCGAACCGGCCCGGGTCCTCGGGCTCGACCCGCTGCGCCCGCGGCAGCGCCAGCGCGCGCTTGACCAGGGTCACCAGATGGCCGAGGTCGAAGGGCTTGGGCAGATAGTCGAAGGCGCCCCGCTCGGTCGCCCGGACCGCGGTGAGCAGCGTGTTCTGGGCGCTCATCACGATGATCGGCAGGCCGGGGCGGCGCTGCTTGATCCGGGGCAAAAGGTCGAGGGTGTTCTCGTCCGGCAGCACGACGTCGACGATCGCGACGTCGCCGGTGCCGTCCTCGATCCAGCGCCAGAGCGTGGCCGCGGTCGCGGTCGCCTGGACGCGGTAGCCCTGGCGCGAGAGCGCGCGCGAGATCACGGTCCGAATCCCGCCGTCGTCGTCGGCGAGAATCACGGTCGGCTCGGCCATGCCAGCTCCTGTCGTTCACCCGGCCCGTTGCTGGTGCGCCAGGCGGGCAGCCGCACCCGGAACAGGGCGCCGCGCGCCTGGCGCGCGTATTCGACCACGCCGCCGTGATCGCCGACGATCTTGGCGACCAGCGACAGGCCGAGGCCGCTGCCGGCGCGCTTGGTCGACACGAACGGCTCGAACAGGTGGCCGACGATCTCCTCGCTGACCCCCGGGCCGTTGTCCTCGATCTGGACCGTGATCGGCAGCTCGACCCGCTCGCTGCTGCTGGCGATCCGGACCCAGAGGCCGTGGGTGTACTGGGTCGACAGGCGGATCTCGCCGCCGTCCCTGGGCACCGCCTCGGCGGCGTTCTTGACCAGGTTGAGGAACACCTGGACCAGCTGGTCGCGGTCGCCGTCGACCTCGGGCAGCGAGGGATCGTAGGTCACCTGGAAGTCGACCTTGCGTGCGAAGCCGCTCGCCGCCAGCCGGCGGACGTGCTCCAGCACCTGGTAGATGTTGACCGGCCGGCGCTCGATCGGGCCGTGGTCGGCGAACTCCTCCATGCGGTCGACCAGCGCGCAGATCCGGTCGGTCTCGTCGCAGATGAGCCGGATCAGCGGATGCTCGTCCTGGCTGACGCCCTGCTCGAGCAGCTGGGCGGCGCCGCGGATCCCCGACAGCGGGTTCTTGACCTCGTGGGCGAGGGTGGCGCCGAGCCCGGCGACCGAGCGGGCGCCGCCGCGATGCGTGAGCTGGTGATTGAGGCGATGCGCGACCGAGCAGGGGTGCAGCACCACCAGGCTGTGCCCGGGGCGCTCGGCGAGCGGCGACACATGCAGGTCGACCAGGCGGCGGACGCTCCGGCTCAGGGTCAGCTCGACGCCATAGTCGGAGACGCTGTTGCCAGCCAGCTGGACCCGGCGGACCAGATCGAACAGCGCGCTGTCGAACGGCACCAGGTCGGCGAGCGGCCGATTCTCCAGCGTGGTCCGGCTGGCACCGAACAGGTGTTCGGCGGCCGGATTGACGAACACCACCCCGAACTCGTCGTCGATCGCAAGCACGCCACTGGCCATCGCGTTCAGAATCATGCGCTCGAGGAGCGGCGCCGGCTCGGTCTCGATCGGAGTTGTCATCATCCTGCTCAGCCGTCCGGCGAACCGTGCCCGCTCGTCAACAACACCGCATTATGACTAATCCTTAGTCACCACGCGAAATTGCCCAAAACACGAGCAGAAGATAGCCGGTTCCGACCCGAACGGCAAGCGTCCCTCGCCACGCTTGGCCGCGCTTGGCAGAGAGGGGCCGCTCGCCTAGCTTGGGTCCATCCGGCGCGTGGCGCCGGGCCGAGCGCAAAGGAGAGAGCCCCTTGGCCGGGTGCGTGGCCTTGATCGTGGCCTCGGGTCGGGGCCAGCGGTTCGGCGCCGAGCGGCCGAAGCAATACCAGCCGCTCGCCGGTCGACCGGTGCTCCGGCACTGTCTCGAGCGCTTTCGCAGCCACCCCGGGGTCGCCGCCGTGCGCGCCGTGATCCATCCCGACGACCGCGGGCTCTATGAGGAGGCGGCGCGCGGCCTCGATCTGCTGCCGCCGGTCGCGGGCGGTCCGAGCCGGCAGGATTCGGTCCGGCTCGGGCTCGAGAGCCTGGCCGCGGCGCCGCCGGGGGTGGTCCTGATCCACGACGGCGTCCGGCCGCTGATCGATGCGGCGCTGATCGACCGGGTGCTCGACGGCCTGGCGCGCCACCCTGCGGTGCTGCCCGCCCTGCCGATGACCGACACCCTGAAGCGGGTTGCGGAGGGCCGGGTGCTGGGGACCGTCGAGCGCACCGGTCTGTACCGCGCGCAAACGCCGCAGGGTTTTTCCTATGACGCGATCCTCGCAGCCCACCGGGCGGCCGCCGGCGCCGAGCTCACCGACGACGTCGCCGTCGCCGAGGCTGCCGGCCTGATGGTCGCCACGGTCGCCGGCGACGAGGCCAACCTCAAGATCACCGAGCCCGCCGACCTCGCGCGCGCCGAGCTGCTGCTGTCTGGCCGCCTGCAGCCGCGGACCGGGCTCGGCTTCGACGTCCATCGCCTGGGCCCCGGCGACGGGCTCGTGCTGATGGGCGTCCGGCTGCCGGGCCCGCTCCGCCTGATCGGCCACTCCGATGCCGACGTCGGCCTGCACGCGGTCACCGACGCGCTCCTGGGCAGCCTCGGCGCCGGCGACATCGGCAGCCACTTTCCGCCGACCGACCCGCGCTGGGCGGGGGCCGAACTCGGCGCTGTTCCTGGCCCACGCCCGCCAGCTCGTCGAAGCCGCCGGCGGCCGGATCGAGCACGTCGATGCGACGCTGATCTGCGAGCGACCGAAGATCGGCCCGCATCGTGCTCAGATGGTCGCGCGGCTCGCCCTGCTGCTCGGACTCGCCCCGGGCCGGGTCAGCATCAAGGCGACCACCACCGAGGGCCTCGGCTTCACCGGCCGCGGCGAGGGCATCGCCGCGCAGGCGATCGCGACCGTCAGCCTGCCGGCCTGAGCCCCCCGCCCGATGCACGAAGCTCTTGCGACCGCCAAGCCCGGCCGGCCGGCGTTCTGGCTCGCGACCTGGTTCGGCTGTGGCCTCCTGCCGGTTGCGCCCGGGAGCTTCGCCTCGCTCGCCGCCCTGCCGCTCGCCTGGGCGCTGATCTGGCTCGGCGGGCCCTGGCTGCTGCTGGCCGCGATCGCGCTCGTGTTCGGCCTCGGGCTCTGGGCCGCCGACCGTTACATGGCCGCGGTCGGCGTCCACGATCCCAGCGCCATCGTGATCGACGAGATCGCCGGCCAGTGGCTGACGCTGCTGGTCGCACCGCTGGACCCGCTCGCCTACCTGCTCGGCTTCGTCCTGTTCCGGATCGCCGACGTGCTCAAGCCCTGGCCCGTCGGCTGGCTGGATCGCCGGGTGGGCGGCGCGTTCGGGGTGATGATCGACGACCTCGCTGCCGCCCTCTACGCCGGCTTCGCCTTGTGGCTGATCGGGCGCTGGGTCCCGTGATGCCGTTCTCGCCCCGAAGCCTCGAGCTCGCCCGCCGGCTGCTCGCGACCTGCGAGGCGCAGGGCCTCCGGCTCGCGACCGCCGAATCCTGCACCGGCGGCCTGATCATCGCCTGCCTGACCGAGATCCCGGGTGCCTCCAACGTCATCGAGCGCGGCTACGTGACCTACGACAACCGCGCCAAGGAGGAGGTGCTCGGCATCCCCGTGGCGCTGCTCGAGCAGGTCGGCGCGGTCAGCGAGGAGGTCGCCCGGGCCATGGCCGAGGGCGCGCTGGTGCGGGCCGGCGCCAGCCTGGCGATCGCCACCACCGGGATCGCCGGCCCGGGTGGCGCCACCCCGACCAAGCCGGTCGGCCTGGTGCACATCGCGGTCGCCTCGCACGCCCGCGGCACCAGCCACGCCCGCCACCTGCTGACCGGGGACCGCGCCACGATCCGCCTCGCGACCGTCGACGCGGCCCTGGCCCTGGCGCTCCAGACCCTGGCCTAGCCCGGATTTCTCAAACTAGCAGGTGCGGGAAAAGGGTGCGAGAAGCGGCGGGCGGCAGCCTTGCGCAACAGCGCCTTGAGCTTGGCGAAGAGCTGACCTCCTCGACACCTACCCGCCCGCCGGATGTGCCAACGACCTCAACCACTGCGGCTATGGTTCCACCTTGCTCGATCGGGTTCAAATCGGGGCGGTAGGGGCGGCAGGTAGAGGATCGAGACGCCCGCAGCGGCGATCGCCTGGCGGATGCCGTCGACCTTGTGCGCCGCCCGGGATCGCCGAGTTGTTTGGAAAAGGTTCATGCCCGTTCATGGCACCGTTTCTTTCAACCTTCGATGCCGATTGATACGGGTGGTGCTCTAAACTAAGCTAAATCCAAGTGTCGCGCGCTCGATCGAGCAAGGCCCGACCATAGGGGCCGTAGCAGGGAGGAAACCGAAGTGCATCGAAGGGTTGGGCGTGCCTTGGCGCTGTCCGCGTTCAGCATGCTGTGGCTCTTGGATCCATCCGGTCTGACGCGGTTGGAGGCCACCGTTACCCAGGCGGTGGCGGTCGAGAGGATCGTCGGCAGCTGGCGCGTTCGGATCGTCGGGGAGGGCTCGGACACGCCGTTGTTCGCCGTCGCCACCGCGACCAGCGACCGCACGATCGTGATCACCGGCGGCATACCCACGGCCAGCGTCGGTCATGGCCTGTGGCGAAAGCTCGGAAGGGAACAATTCGTGGTCAAGTTCCTCTATTTCCGCTTCGACGACGAGACCGGGGCCTTGATCGGCTCCGCGGCCGTGGAAGTCCAAGGTCAGCATCAGGAGGACCGCAGACGGTGTGACCGCATCCGGGACCGGTCAAGCGATCCTGTTCGACTTGGACGGTGTCGAGGTGGAGACGCTCCCAGGGGAGGTCACGGCAGAGCGTCTGCGCTCAGTGGGCTTTCCACCGGATCTCGACCTGACCGCCGCCGCCGGCAACTGAACCCGCGGACGAGTGCCCCTCACCGCCGGAGGAAGAACAGGTTCTCCAATCGGGCAAGGGGTCCGCGCGAGCGTGCGCCGCATCAAGGCCGCCGTCGCCTCGCGCCTGCCCGTCCCAGACCGAGCACCACCTCGCCGATTTCTATCCGCCGCGCCGCCGCCTTCTGACCGCGGCCGCCTTATCGCGACGGCGCCGTCGGCGGACCCGTCGCACGCTCTACCACCGCTCTCGAGCCAGAAACCGCCGACCCTGCTGCCCAAATCCGTTGTGACTACCCAACCGCACCGACGCTGATCCGCGGTGAGGAATCCAGGTTAGCAATTCAGGCGTGCTTTTTTGGTTGTTATTTCTATTGTAGATTGATAATTCGCCTGCCGTCACCGATCCGGAGACGTGAAGGCGAATGGTTCAGAACGCAGCGTTTCGATCCGGTCGGGCCGCTCGGCGGCTGGCCTCCAGGTCCTCGATCCGCAAGCCCGATGCGCTTGGCCGCAGCCGGGGCTCCGAGCGCCGGCAGTCCTGTCGTGCCGTCGCGCGCGCGCTCAGGGCGTGTCTCCTGTGCGGGACGATCCTGGTCCCGACGTCCTCGTCAGCCAACGGTGCGCCGGCGGTGACGACCCAGTTTTCCGGCGTGCTGACCACCGACGCCACCTTCATCCGCCCGGTTCCTTCGCCCCCAACCACCAGTACCTTCACCACGATCGTCGCCGGTTCCGGCGCTTACAACTATTTCGACGAGACTTTCCAGCCCTCGGTCGGCGGTGACTATTCCATCGAGGTAACGGCCGCGACCTTAACCATATCGAATGATCCATTTATTCTTATATACGTGGATTCGTTCGATCCGAATCAGCCGCTGACCAATTTCGTGATTGGCGATGACGATTCGGGGGCTGGACTCTTTTCGCGAATTGGGAGCGTGACGCTGGCATCGGCCAATCAGTACATCATCGTGATGACGAGCTACCATGCCGGATCGACCGGGCCGGTGACCTTCCAGATCGTCGGTCCGGGCGGCGTGGCCGTGGGCGGTCCGGCCGTGATCGACGACTCGCAACCGTCCTTCGACGAGACCTCGGGGGCTGCTCAGGCCGATCCGGTGACCTTCGACGGCGGCACCTTCCAGCCCGGCGCGACCACCACCCTCGGTCAGGCGATCGTGGTCGAGGTGACCGGCGGCACGGTCGACGCCAACGGCCAGGTGGTCTCGCTCACCGGCAGCATCACCGGCGCCGGCACGCTCGCGGTCACCGGTGCCGGCCGGCTCGTCCTGACCGGCGCCGCGAGCAACGATGGCGGCTTTACCGTCGCGGCCGGCGGCACGCTGCTGGCCGACGGCACGATCTCCGGGCCCGTGGTGGTCGACGCCGGCGGCACGCTCGGCGGCACCGGGACGCTGTCGGGGCCGGTCGCGGCCGCCGGCACGATCGCGCCCGGCGACTCACCGGGCACGCTCACGGTCGCCGCGCCGGTGACCCTGGCGCCCGGCGGTGCGCTCGAGATCGAGATCGACGGCCCCGGAACCGGCAACGGCGCCGGCAATTTCGACCGCCTCGTGATCACCGGCATCGGCAACGGCTTGACCGCCGACGGCACCCTCAGGATCGCGCTGCGCGGCATCAGCGCGCCCGCCAACAACGACTTCACGCCGAGCCTCGGGCAAGGCTTCGCGATCGTCACCGCCGCGGGCGGCGTCCTCGGCATTTCGCGACCGTCGAGCAGCCGGCGACCGGACTGCCGGCCGGCACCCGGTTCGACACGGTCTATGGGACGAACCAGATCACGCTCTATCTGACGCCGTCGTCCTACGCCGACCTGGCGACCGCGGGGCTCGACCAGAGCGCCAACGAGCGCGCGGTCGGCGCCGCCCTCGAGGCCCTGCGACCGGAGGCCGGGCTCCCGGCTGCCGGTGACCTCGGCCTGGCGTTTGCCGCGCTCGCGCCGCTCGGCGACGGCGCGCTCCAGGACGCTCTCGACAGCCTCGGCCCCGAGCTCCACGCCGACATGATGCTGGCCGATCTCTCGACCCGCCGGCTGTTCGGCGATCTGCTGTTCGGGCACCTCGCCGCGCTCCGGCGCGATTCCGACCTGAGCGCCGATCTCGGCCCGCTCACCGAGATGCACCTCGCCTTCGGCACGCCGCTTGCAGGTTTCGATGCGATCGAGCCCGCCGCCGGGCCGGCGCCCGCCGGCTCCCACGACGCGATTTTCTGGGGCCAGGCCGCCGGCAGTTTCGGCAGCACCAGCGGCGACGGCAACGCCGCGGGCTTCGAGCGCGACACCGGCGCCATGCTGATCGGCGCCGAGGCGGCGCTCGCCGACCACCTGATCGGCGGCCTCGGCCTCGGCTTCGGCCGCAGCTGGGTGGACGCCGACGCCAACCTCGGCGACGGCACCCTGAACAGCTATCAGGCGGTCCTCTATGGCAGCGCCACGTTCGGCGACAGCTACGCCCAGGCAAGCGTCGGCTACGGCTTCGCCCAGTATGATACCAGGCGCGCGATCGCGATCGGCGCGCTGAGCGAGCGGGCCAAGGGCGAGGCCAACGGCCACGACCTCGCGATCGATACCGAGGTCGGCCACGGGTTCACGCTCGACCCGGTGACGATCGAGCCGTACGGCGGGCTGCGCTGGGATCGCCTGTATCGCGACGCGTTCACCGAGCACGACGCCGGCGGACTCGACCTCGATGTCGACTCCGACACCCTGAACTCCGTCCGCTCGACGCTCGGCGCCCGGATCGCATGCGGGCGTGTCGGCTGCGAGCTTGGGAGATCGTGGGTTTCGCCCGCGGCCGGCTGTATTCGAACGGACACCTGGCGATTCTGGTGCGCGGCCTGGTCTTCAAGGACGACCCCCGGGTCCCGCCCGAACTCGTAGGCAAGAACGACGAGGAGGAGTTTCGCGGCCTGGTCAGCTGCCTGACCGAGGACGGCGATCGGGTGGTCACGAAAAACGTCATCACGGAGGGTTTCCCGGCGAGCCGCTACCGGCGACTCGCTGATTCACGCCGCCATCGAACTTCCCAACCCCTGCGTCGCACCGATCGTGATGGTGCTGGCCGGCTCTGAGAAGAAATGGTTCTCAGTCACCGGCTTCGAGGCCGAGGAAGACTGACAAGACGATCGCCAGCGCCGCCCCGGGCCGGCCTCGGCTGCAGCGCGTGGAAGAAATGGTGTCAGGAACCTTTTCAGCGCAGCCGCGCTGGCGAGAGGCGGAAATGGTAGTCGAGTGAACCTTTTAGCGCAGCCGCGTGGGAGAACGAATCGAAAAGGTGCTGACACCGTTACTCCCAGAAGTAGCTTCGATGCGAAATGCATTCCCTCGGTCGCCTACACCGACCCCGAGGTCGCCTGGGCCGGTCTCACCGAGACCGAGGCCAAGGCCAACGGCGTCAAGGAGGCAAGGGCGCTTCCCCTGGGCGGCTCCGGCCGGGCGCTCAGCATCGCGCGGCCCGAAGGTTGACCAAGCTCCTGTTCGACGAGGCGAGCGGGCGGCTCTTGGGCGCCGGCATCGTCGGGCGAAGCGGGGATCTGATCGCCGAGGCGGCGCTCGCGATCGAGCTGGGCGCCGATGCCGAGGACAGGCCACGATCCACCCGTACCCGACGCTTTCGGAGACGATGCGTTCTCGGCAGAAGGTTCGTCAGGAACGTCAGGACCTTTTTCCTTGACTGACACTAACTGACACCTTTTTTCTTGACGGCCGCCCTTGTCGCCGAGCCGATCAGTCCAGGCTCCTGACATCCTTTTCACTCGAGGGAGTTGATAAGAAATCGGTACGCCCAGGAGGGCTTGATCAACTTCTGGTGCATCGGACATGGTCTGTGCCACGATCTGTTGTATCATGGTGCCCTAGCGGCTGCGCACCGAGCGGGCCTTCGAGCGGGACGCCCTGTATCGGACTGTTGGGCTCACCGCCGAAGCGATAGCAAGCTTCATGGGTTTATTAGGCCGTCGCGCCTAGAATCATCGTAGGCTGCGCAGGGCCCAGAATGAGGCGGATGGCGGGAACGCAGAAGCGACCCCGACTTCGGCAATCGGTCCACGACGCTGGCAATGGAGCGTCGGAGTCGCTGCAGCATCCCTCTTCGTGCTAATCATGCCGACAGACGGGAGTCGTGGCGTATCACCGATGTACTAGAACTAATGCTCTCAGACCATGACGTATTGGCGGTAAGCCGCATCAAATTCAGGTTGCGAACGCATCTTCCGCGTCCCGTGGGGAAGAGAGTTGTGTTGGCTACCGAATGGAGGCTAAGACACAAGAGTGCATGGCTCTTTACGACTTACAGGGGCAGCTCGCGACTGAAATGATCGCGCGTACCCACGGGATAGAACCGTAAGCAGCAGCGTTTGCCCCCTCCGATGCTCCGAAAGAGGAAGAGGTGGCAGGAACCTTTTCCACTGCCAACCTTCACGCGGCGCGGTCGACCTCGGGTGGCGATGCGGGCGCCGTGGTCGCGCTCGGCGATGGCGAGGTCGTAGCGGGTCTGCTGGTTCATCCAGAACCGGGCCCCGGTGCCGAGCAAGCGCACGAAAGTGTAGCATGTGGCGCATTGATCCTCCAGTCAGTCCTCCAGATTCCGATCAAGCGCTTGATCCGATCGCCGGCCGGTGGCCCGCCGATTCTGCGGCATGGCGGGAATTGTCGCAAATCCGATCGGCTTAGTTGATGCTGATCCGCTGGAGGTGGCCTGCCGCCAATCAGACCATGCGCCACTTCCGTGCTCTCGATGCGCCACGCACTAGTAAATCATGCGCCACCCCCGTCTCTTGCCCTCAACAGGCCCAAGTCGATCTCGATCAATCCGAAGATCTACCCCGCCTTGATGCGATAGACATCTTGCGAAGTTCGCGGCGGCGGAGTCCCACGGTCGCATGGACCACCCGAATGAAGCTTTAACCATCAGCGGTTAATTTTCGGTTAACCAATCCGATGCCGCCAGATCGGTCCGGTCGGAGCGGACGGCGCCAGCGCCGATTCGGCGGCGGGGGCTCCGTCACCTCGAGGGTCGAGTGACCCGGCGGGTGCCGCGAACCCGATCGCGACAGCCCCATCCGAACCAAGACTCGAGGAACCTTTTGGCAAGGCGGTGGCGGGCGTTCGTGGCCAAGAGCGCCCGCCGCGCTGTCAAAACCGTCCGGCCTTGCCTATCTAGCCCGACTGGCGCGCCAGGTTGGCGAAGGGTGGAGGGGTTGGATGGCGAGGGGGATCGACGGCGACCGTGGGCAGACCGCGGCCGGCCAGGCGCCGGGCGGCCATCCGCCGATCAAGCCGCGCAAGGATCGGCGTGCTGCTGCTCAACCTCGGCACGCCGGATGCCACCGACTACTGGTCGATGCGGCGCTATCTGCGGCAGTTCCTGAGCGATCGGCGGGTGATCGACACCAACCCGCTGCTCTGGCAGCCGCTCCTCAACCTGGTGATCCTGACCACCCGGCCAGCGCGCAGCGGGCGGGCCTATGATGCGATCTGGAACCGCGAGCGCAACGAATCGCCGCTGCGCACGATCACCCGCAGCCAGTCCGAGAAGCTCGCCGCCGCGCTCGCCGAGGCGCTGCCCGGCCAGGAGCTGATGGTCGACTGGGCGATGCGCTACGGCAGCCCCGCGACCGGCGCCGATGATCCGCAAGCATGATCGAGGCCGGCTGCACGCGGCTGCTGCTGTTCGCGCTCTACCCGCAATATGCCGCGGCCAGCACGGCCACCGCCTATGACGAGGGGTTTCGCGCGCTGATGGCCGAGCGCTGGCAGCCGGCGATCCGGACCGCACCCCCCTACCACGACGATCCGGGCTACATCGAGGCGCTGGCGCGGGCGATCGAGGCGCATCTCGCCGGCCTCGACTGGCGCCCCGAGGTCGTGCTCGCCTCGTTCCACGGCCTGCCCAAGCGCTATCTGGACCTTGGCGATCCCTACCACTGCCAGTGCGCCAAGACCACGCGCCTGCTGCGGGCGCGGCTCGGCTGGCAGAACGAGGATCTCCGCCTGACCTTCCAGTCCCGCTTCGGCCGCGAGGAATGGCTCCAGCCCTATACCGACGAGACCGTGCGCAAGCTGGCCGGGCAGGGGGTCAAGGACCTCGCGATCGTGGCGCCGGGCTTCGCCGCCGACTGCCTCGAGACCCTGGAGGAGCTCGCGATCGGCGCGCGCGAAAACTTCCTCGAGCACGGCGGCCGGAACTTCACCTACATCCCCTGCCTGAACGACGGCGACGAGCACATCCAGCTGCTCGCCGGGCTGGTCACGCGCGAGCTCGCCGGCTGGATCTGAGCGTGGCGGACCGACGCGCCCGGGCAGCGCCGGCGCGAGGTCCGGGCTCGCGCGGATCCACGTGCGGAGCGCCGCTGGCGTGACCCGCCTCGCACTGCTCGAGCAGCGGACGCCGCTGCGCGCGCTGTTCCCGCGGGTGCCGGCGGACGAGCTGCGTCGAAGCCGTGCTGATCAACACCGGCGGCGGCGTGGTCGGCGGCGACCGGCTCGCGGTCGAGGTCGTGGCCGGGCCGGGCGCGCGGCTGCGCGCGACCAGCCAGGCGGCCGAGAAGGTCTACCGCAGCGCCGGGCCCGCCAGCACGCCTCGAGGTCCGCCTGGTCGCCGGCGAGGACGCCTGGCTCGAATGGCTGCCGCAGGAGACGATCCTGTTCGATCGCTGCAGCTTTGCGGCGCCAGATCCTGCTCGAATTGGCGCCATCCGCGCGCGCTGCTGGCGGGCGAGATCACGGTCCTCGGGCGGGCCGCGCATGGCGAGCGGCTGAGGTCGGGATCGGTCCGCGATCGCTGGTCGGTGCGCCGGGGCGAGCGCCTGCTGTGGGCGGACGCGCTCCGCCTCGAGGGCGATCTCGAGGCCTGCCTCGAGGCGCCGTTCGGCCTCGCCGGCGCGCGGGCGCTCGCGACCCTGGTCTATGCCGCCGACGATGCCCGGAGCTGGCTCGAGTCCCGCCCGCGATCTGATCGGCGCGGACGGCGTGAGCGCCGGCGTCACCTGCCTGCCCGGCGTGCTGATCGGCCGCTGGCTCAGCCCGGATGCCGCGGCGCTCGCGCAGCGCCTACGGCGCCTTCGCAGCGCGCCTCAGGGCGCTGGTCGCAGGACTGCCGGAGCGGCTGCCGACGGTCTGGTCCTGATCGCTCGTCCGGCGCGCCGCCTGGGGGTCCCTGGCACGAAAGCTGCAAGGTCCGTCCCGACGAGAACTGGGGGGAGGAAACCCAATGGTCGGAGCGGTGATGAGGGGCGTGCGGCGGACGGCGTTCGCGGGCGCGGCCGGCTGGGGCGCTGGCGGCGCGGCGCGACCGGCGCCGAGGCGGCGGACGAGGGGCCGATCAAGGTCGGCGTCTTGCATTCGCTCTCGGGCACGATGGCGATCAGCGAGACCACGCTCAAGGACGTGGTCCTGATGCTGATCGACGACCTCAACGCCAAGGGCGGCCTGCTCGGCCGCAAGGTCGAGGCGGTGGTGGTCGATCCGGCCTCCGACTGGCCGCTGTTCGCCGAGAAGGCGCGCGAGCTGCTCGAGAAAGACAAGGTCGACGTCGTGTTCGGCTGCTGGACCTCGGTGTCGCGCAAGTCGGTGCTGCCGGTGTTCGAGGAGCTGAACGGCCTTCTGTTCTACCCGGTCCAGTACGAGGGCGAGGAGAGCTCGAAGAACGTCTTCTACACCGGGGCGGCGCCGAACCAGCAGGCGATCCCGGCCGTCGAATACCTGATGAGCGAGGCCGGCGGCGGCGCCACGCGGTTCGTGCTGCTCGGCACCGACTACGTCTACCCGCGCACGACCAACAAGATCCTGCGCGCCTTCCTGCACGCCAAGGGCATCACCGACGACGACATCATGGAGACCTACACGCCGTTCGGCTTCTCCGACTGGCAGACGATCGTCTCCGCAGGTCAAGGAGTTCGCCTCGCAGGGCAAGAAGACGGCGATCGTCTCGACCATCAACGGCGACGCCAACGTCCCCTTCTACAAGGAGCTCGGCAACCAGGGCATCGACGCCGCCGACCTGCCGGTGGTCGCGTTCTCGGTCGGCGAGGAGGAGCTGTCCGGCATCGACACCTCGAACCTGGTCGGCCATCTCGCCGCCTGGAACTACTTCATGTCGGTCGACACGCCCGAGAACGCCGCGTTCATCGAGAAGTGGCACGAGTACATCAAGGACGACAGCCGGGTCACCAACGACCCGATGGAGGCGCACTACATCGGCTTCAACATGTGGGTGCAGGCGGTCGAGCAGGCCGGCACCACCGACGTCGACGCCGTCCGCCAGGCGATGTACGGCCAGAAGGTCAAGAACCTGACCGGCGGCATCGCGGTCATGAACACCAACCACCACCTCTCCAAGCCGGTGCTGATCGGCGAGATCCAGGCCGACGGCCAGTTCGAGGTGGTCTGGAAGACCGACGACGTGGTCCCGGGCGACGCCTGGTCCGACTACATCCCGGAGAGCAAGAAGCTGACCGCGGATTGGACCTATCCCTGGGTCTGCGGCAACTGCGAGACGCCGAAGTACGGTAGCGAGCTGATCGGCCAATAGCCGACGATCGAACGGCCGGGCCCTGACGGCAACGGGGCCCGGCCGCCCACCATGACCGAGGCCCAGATCGCCCGATGCCACGCCTGCTGCTTGCTCTCGGCCTGATCGGCGCGCTCTGCGGCGCGCCCGCCGCGGCTCGCGCGGATGGGTTCACCGAGGCGGTCCAGGCGCTCAACGCCGAATCCTACACCGCCAAGGCGGAGGCGGCCGAGGCGCTGGCAGCGCTTCAGGACGAGCGCGCGATCCCGGTGCTGCAGGCCATGCTCGAGGGCCGCCTGTTCGTCCATCAGACCGACGGCCGGCTGGTGATCGGCGAGAAGGCGGGACGCGAGTACCGCCTGACCGATGCGCAGGACGGCAGCGACCTCGGCACCGCCGGCAGCGCCGAGCTCGACAAGGTCAAGGTCAACAACGCCGTCCGCGGCGCGCTCAAGGCCGCCCTCGGGCGCTTGCAGCTGCAGAGCCCCGATCCCGCGCGGCGCCTCGCCGCGGTCGACGACGTGCTGCGCGATCGCTCGCCGGCGGCGGCCCGCATGCTCCAGGACGCGCTCACGGCCGAGACCGACGCGGGGGTCCAGGCGGCGATGCAGTTCGGGGTCGCGGCCATGGACCTCGCGGGCGACGACCCCGAGAAGCGGCTGGCCGCGATCGACGCGCTCGCGGGCTCGCTCGATCCGCGCGCCCGCGCCCTGCTCGGCGAGGTCGCGGCCGACCCCAAGGCCGTGCCGGAGGTCCGCGCGGCGGCGGCGACCGCGATCGCCCAGGTCGAGCGCAACCGACAGCTGCTCGATCTGGTCGCCAACCTCTACCAGGGCATCTCGCTCGGCTCGATCCTGCTGCTGGCGGCGATCGGCCTTGCCATCACCTTCGGCGTCATGGGCGTGATCAACATGGCGCACGGCGAGATGATCATGCTCGGCGCCTATACCACCTTCGTCGTCCAGGAGCTGTTCCGCGCCTTTCTGCCGGCGGCCTGGTTCGACCTCTATCTGGTCGCCGCGGTGCCGGCGGCGTTCCTGGTCGCGGGCGCGGTCGGGATCCTGATCGAGCGCGGCCTGATCCGTTTTCTCTACGGCCGCCCGCTCGAGACCCTGCTCGCGACCTGGGGCGTGAGCCTGATCCTGCAGCAGGCGGTGCGCACGATCTTCGGCGCGCCCAATCGGGCGGTCGCCAATCCCTCCTGGATGTCGGGCGGATTCGAGGTCGCCGGCATCGTGCTCACCTGGAACCGCCTGGTGATCATCGTCTTCTGCCTGGTTGTGCTGGCCGCGGTCGCGCTCACGCTGCGCTTCACCCGCTTCGGCCTCGAGATGCGCGCGGTCACCCAGAACCGGCGCACCGCCGCGACCATGGGCATCAACACGGCCCGGGTCGACGCGCTGACCTTCGGCCTCGGCTCGGGCGTCGCCGGCATGGGCGGGGTCGCGCTGTCCCAGATCGGCAACGTCAGCCCCAACCTCGGCCAGCTGTACATCATCGACAGCTTCATGGTGGTGGTGTTCGGCGGGGTCGGCAACCTCGCCGGCACCTTCGTCGGCGCCATGACGCTCGGCGTCATCAACAAGTTCCTGGAGCCGGTTGCCGGTGCCGTGCTCGGCAAGGTCGTGGTGCTGGCGCTGATCATTCTCTTCATCCAGAGACGGCCGCGCGGCCTGTTCGCGCTCAAGGGCCGTGCGGTGGAGGCCTGAGGTGGAAGGCCATCGCCTGCTGCCGCCGCCCGGCTGGATTGCCTTCGCCGTGGTCGGCCTGGTCCTGCTCGCCGGCGTGCCGGCGCTGAACGCCATGGTGCCACCGGGCTCGGCCCTGCATCTCCCGAACTATCTGGTGCCGCTGTTCGGCAAATACGTGTGCTTTGCGCTGCTGGCGTTGTCGCTCGACCTGGTCTGGGGCTACGCCGGCATCCTCTCGCTCGGCCACGGCGCCTTCTTCGCACTGGGCGGCTACGCCATGGGCATGCATCTGATGCGCGAGATCGGCACCCGCGGCGTCTACGGCAACCCGGTGCTCCCCGACTTCATGGTCTTCCTCGCCTGGAAGGAGCTGCCCTGGTATTGGTACGGCTCCGATTTCTTCGCTTTCACCGCGTTGATGGTGGTCCTGGTGCCGGGGCTGCTCGCGTTCGTCTTTGGCTGGCTGGCGTTCCGATCGCGGGTCACCGGCGTCTACTTCTCGATCATCACCCAGGCGATGACCTTCGCCTTGATGCTGGCGTTCTTCAGGAACGACATGGGCTTCGGCGGCAACAATGGCCTGACCGACTTCAAGGACCTGTTCGGCTTCGATCTGCAGGCGCCGGCGACCCGGCTCGGCCTCTATGCGGTCGAGCGTCGGGGTCCTGGGCGCCGCCTTCCTGCTCTGCCGTTTCATCACGCAGCTCCAAGCTCGGCCGGCTGCTGCTCGCGATCCGCGATGCCGAAAGCCGGGTGCGCTTCCTCGGCTACTCGGTGACCGGGGCGAAGCTGTTCGTCTGGACGGTCTCGGCGATGCTCGCCGGCATCGCGGGCGCGCTCTACGTGCCCCAGGTCGGGATCATCAACCCGTCCGAGTTCTCGCCCGCGAACTCGATCGAGATCGCGATCTGGGTCGCGGTCGGCGGCCGCGGCACGCTGCTCGGCGCGCTGGTCGGCGCGGTCCTGGTCAACTACGCCGAAAGCTACTTCACGGCCGCGGCGCCGGAGCTCTGGCTGTTCGTGCTCGGCGGCCTGTTCGTGCTGGTGACCGTGTTCCTGCCCAAAGGCATCGTCGGCACCCTTGCGGGCCTGCGCCTGCCCCGCGCCGACGCTGCCCCGGATGGCGAGTCCCGGAGCCGACTGAGGGCCGAGAATGCCTGACACCGGGGAAATGCACGGCTCGCTGCTCTATCTGGACGGCGTCAGCGTCAGCTTCGATGGCTTCCACGCGCTCGACCAGCTGTCGCTGGTGGTCGACCCGGGCGAGCTTCGGACCATCATCGGCCCCAACGGCGCCGGCAAGACCACGATGATGGACGTGATCACCGGCAAGACCCGGCCCGATCGCGGCCAGGTGCTGTTCAACGGCGGCATCGACCTCACCCGGCTCGACGAGTCGGCGATCGCCAATCTCGGCATCGGGCGCAAGTTCCAGCGGCCGACCGTGTTCGAGAACCTGACCGTGCTCGAGAACCTGGAGCTGGCGCTCGAGCACGACCGGCGCACCGTGCCCACGCTGCTCGCGCGCCTGAGCGCGGCCGAGCACCGCCGGATCGACGAGGTCTTGGAAACGATCGGGCTCGAGGCGCAAAAGCGGGCCCAGGCCGGCACGCTCTCCCACGGCCAGAAGCAATGGCTCGAGATCGGCATGCTGCTGGTCCAAAAGACCCAGCTCCTGCTGCTCGACGAGCCGGTCGCCGGGATGAGCGACCACGAGACCGAGAAGACCGCGGCGCTGATCCGGGCGATCGTCGGCGAGCGCACGGTGATCGTGGTCGAGCACGACATGGCGTTCGTGCGCGCGCTCGGGGCGCGCACCACCGTGCTGCACGAGGGCAAGGTCCTGGCCGAGGGCTCGGTCGAGGCGGTCCAGGCCAACCCGCAGGTGATCGAGGTCTATCTCGGACGATGACCGGGTTGCGACATCTGCCTCGAGTTCAACGGGCTGGTGCGCTCCCCGCTCCGCTCGCCTCGTCGCGATGTGTCGCAGCCACGGCTCGGGCCACCGCCTCGGGCTCGTGTTGGATGACCCGCAGGTACGTGCGCACGAGTGGCGGGACGAAACCCAGCTCCTCCCACTGCCGCAGCTCCTTGAGCGGCAGGTCGAACCGTTGGGCAAAGGCACGTCGGCTCAGCCTTGTTCCCTCCCGGATTCCGGCTACGTCCAACGGGCAGAGAGCCACAAAGTCGCTGCTCGACAGCATCTTCGAGAGGTCCGGCGCGACGTCCGGGTCCTCGGCGATCTGGCGCACGATCTCCTCATCCGTCGTTGCGTCGAGCTTCACCCAATCGATCTCGCGGGAGGCGGCTTGCGCCTCAGCGGCCGACATGCGCACGACAGTCATCGACTTCCCTCTGGTTGGCCCTGCGAAGGGATATGACCCGGCGAACCTCTCCCCGCAAGGTGAAGACACACACGTGCAGCGTATCGCCGACCAGCCCATAGGCGACGAAGCGATTTTCGCCGTAGTCCCTTCGGTGGTCCTGGATGACCTTGACTGGCGCCTCCAGGATGCTGATCGCGGCCGCGAGCGGCAGATTCCGGGTTTCGATGTTTCTTCGGTTCTTCTCCGGATCGTACTCTATTTTCATGCACCGAGCCTTAGCGCCGCAGAGGATCGGATGCCAGGACAAATTCAACGATTGCGCGAGACCGCGCCATGCTGAACGTCGAAGACGTGCATCTCTACTACGGCGCCAGCCACGTGCTACGCGGGGTCAGCCTCGAGGCCGTGCTCGGCCGGGTCACCTGCGTGCTCGGCCGCAACGGCGTCGGCAAGACCTCGCTGCTGCGCGCGATCCTGGGGCAGGAGCCGGTGCGCGCCGGGCAGATCGCCTGGGAGGGCGCGGATCTCGCGGGCAAGCGGCCCTACGAGCGGGCGCGCGCCGGCATCGGCAACGTGCCCCAGGGTCGCGAAATCTTCCCGCGGCTCTCGGTCGAGGAGAACCTGCGCACCGGATTTGCCGCGCTGCCGCGCGCGGAGCGCCGGGTTCCGGACGAGGTGTTCGAGCTGTTCCCGGTGCTGCGCCAGATGTTGCGCCGGCGCGGCGGCGATCTTTCCGGCGGCCAGCAGCAGCAGCTCGCGATCGGCCGCGCGCTGGTCACGCGGCCGCGCCTGCTGCTGCTCGACGAGCCGACCGAGGGCATCCAGCCGTCGATCATCAAGCAGATCGGCGAGGTCATCAAACGCCTGGCGGCCCGCGGCGATATGGCGATCCTCTTGGTCGAGCAATACCTCGACTTCGCGCGCGAGATCGCCGACGATCTGATCGTCATGGACCGGGGCGAGGTCGTGGTTGCCGGCGCCAAGTCCGAGGTCAACGAGGCCGTGGTCGAGCGCTATCTCACGGTCTGAAGCGGGGCGGGAGAGCCAGTGGATCTGACGGCGCGCGAAAAGGACAAGCTGCTGGTCGCGGTCGCGGCGATGGTCGCGCGCCGGCGGTTGGAGCGGGGCATCAAGCTGAACTACCCGGAGGCGATAGCACTGGTCACCGACTTCGTCCTCGAGGGCGCCCGCGACGGCCGGAGCGTCGCGGATCTGATGCGCGACGGCGGGCTCGTGCTGACCCGCGATCAGGTCATGGAAGGCGTTGCCGAGATCATCCACGACGTCCAGGTCGAGGCGACCTTCCCCGACGGCACCAAGCTGGTCACCGTCCACGACCCGATCCGGTGAGACAATGATCTGGGAGAGCTTCTATTGGCGACAGGATCTGCTACGTGATGCGCAGACTTGTCGTGCGATGGGCGAAAAAGCCTCCGTCAGAGCGTCAGGGCATTTTGCTCGAGAAGAAGATCATGCTGGCAGCGTACTCTATGAGGAAGCTCTTCGAGGCGAAGAAACTTTCGACACGGTTGAAATCAAGTTGAATGTGTCTCGTGTCCGAGAACCGAAAAACGAATAACCTCGACGAATTGGCACAAGATTGACAGGTTATTCGACTTTGAGAAGAGCACATCGAAGCAAATCCGCATCGGAGAATTATTGAACAAAATCATCCATAGCTATATATTTCTTATTAACGTGGACATTGAATATAGATCAGTGGGATTCTATCTTGCGTCCGACAGATCGAAAGCGAGTGAACTCTTGTATATACAGCTGGCTAATTTCGTGAGATTGATGAGACGCGTCGGAAAGGATAGCCCTCCCGCGATGTCTTGGTGGATCGATCCGCTCGACGGAGAGGAGGGTTATCATGGGGCCGAGGAGGAGATCTGTCGGGCTCGGACCTCCCGGATGATTCCTTTCCGCACCAAACCGCTTAGCGCGAGTGTTCGGACGGAGCAGCAGGGATGATCCCGGGCGAAGTCATCACCAAGGACGGCGAGATCACGCTGAATGCGGGCCGGGCGGCGATCACGCTCGAGGTCGCGAACACGGGCGACCGCCCGGTCCAGGTCGGCTCGCACTACCACTTCTTCGAGACCAACGAAGCCCTCCGCTTCGATCGCGCTGCGGCCCGTGGCCGCCGGCTCGATATCCCGGCCGGCACGGCGGTGCGCTTCGAGCCCGGTCAGACCCGCGAGGTTCAGCTGGTGCCGTTCGCGGGCGCGCGGAGGGTCTTCGGCTTCAATGGCCTGGTCATGGGCGCGCTCGACCCGGGCGAAGCCGGCGGCTGATGGTTGGAGGCGCAGCGTGGAGGTCGTCAACCTCGAGGACAAGTTCGGCAAGTTCGCCGAGCACTGGTCGCCCAAGATCCTGGCCCAGCTCAACGACTACCAGATCAAGGCGGTCAAGCTTCTGGGCGAGTTCGTCTGGCACAAGCACGACGACACCGACGAGCTGTTCCTGGTCACCAAGGGCACGCTCGTGATCCGGTTTCGCGACCGTGACGTCACGCTCGGCCCGGGTGAGCTGCTGGTGGTGCCCAAGGGCGTCGAGCACATGCCGGTCGCCCTGGAGGAGTGCGAGCTGTTGCTGATCGAGCCCGCGGGCACGCCCAACACCGGCGATGCCGGCGGCGCGCGCACCGTCGACGCGGACTGGATCTAGGGGGAGAAGAGCGTGCCGCGCCAGATCAGCCGAGCCGCCTACGCCGACATGTACGGGCCGACTGTCGGCGACCAGGTGCGCCTGGCCGACACCGAGCTCTTCATCGAAGTCGAGGCCGACCGCACGATCTATGGCGAGGAGGTCAAGTTCGGCGGCGGCAAGGTGATCCGGGACGGCATGGGCCAGTCGCAGACGACGCGCGAGCATGGTGCTGTCGACACCGTGATCACCAACGCCCTGATCCTCGACCACACCGGCATCTTCAAGGCCGACATCGGCATCCGCGACGGCCGGATCGCGGGGCTTGGCAAGGCCGGCAACCCGGACACCCAGCCGGGCGTCGACATCGTGATCGGCCCCTCGACCGAAGCGATTGCGGGCGAGGGCAAGATCGTCACGGCCGGCGGCTTCGACTGCCACGTCCATTTCATCTGCCCGCAGCAGATCGAGCACGCCCTCTACAGCGGCCTCACCACGATGCTGGGCGGCGGCACCGGTCCGGCGACCGGCACCAATGCCACGACCTGCACGCCGGGTGCCTGGCACATCGGGCGCATGTTGCAGGCGGCCGAGGCCTGGCCGATGAATTTCGGCTTCGCCGGCAAGGGCAACGCGTCGCAGCCGGACGCGCTGATCGAGCAGATCTGGGCCGGCGCCTGCGCCCTCAAGCTGCACGAGGACTGGGGCACCACGCCCGCTGCGATCGACTGCGCCCTCGCCGTGGCCGACGAGATGGACATCCAGATCCTCCTCCACACCGACACCTTGAACGAGTTCGGGTTTCGTCGAGAACACCATCAGGGCGTTCAAGGGCCGCACGATCCACGCCTTCCATACCGAGGGCGCCGGCGGCGGCCACGCGCCCGACATCATCAAGGCCTGCGGCGAGGCCAATGTCCTGCCATCCTCGACCAATCCGACCCGACCGTACACGGTCAACACGATCGACGAGCATCTCGACATGCTCATGGTCTGCCATCACCTGCATCCGAGGATCCCCGAGGACGTGGCCTTTGCCGAGAGCCGGATCCGCAAGGAAACGATGGCCGCCGAGGACATCCTGCACGACCTGGGCGCCTTCTCGATCATCGCCTCCGACAGCCAGGCCATGGGCCGGGTCGGCGAGGTGATCATCCGGACCTGGCAGACCGCGGACAAGATGAAGCGCCAGCGCGGCCGCCTGCCCGAGGAGACCGGCGCCAACGACAACTTCCGCGCCCGGCGCTACGTCGCCAAATACACGATCAACCCCGCGATCGCGCATGGCATGGCAGCCGAGATCGGCTCGGTCGAAGTCGGGAAACTCGCGGATCTGGTGCTCTGGCGGCCGGCCTTTTTCGGCGTCAAGCCGGACCTGGTGCTCAAGGGCGGGACGATCGCGGCCGCCCTGATGGGCGATCCCAACGCCTCGATCCCGACCCCGCAGCCGGTCCACTACCGGCCGATGTTCGGCGCCTTCGGGCGCGCCTGCACCGAGAGCGCCTTGACCTTCGTCTCGGCGGCGGCGCTCGAGCACGACCTCGCCGGCAACCTGCACCTCGGCCGGCCCCTGGTCGCGGTCAGCGGCACGCGGACGATCGACAAGCACTCGATGGTCCTGAACGACCACCTGCCCAAGATCGAGGTCGACCCGGAGACCTACGAGGTCCGGGCCGATGGCGAGCTTTTGACCTGCGCGCCGGCCACGGTCCTGCCGCTCGCCCAGCGCTATTTTCTGTACTGAGGCCGGCCCGTGCGCCAGCTGGTCAAAGTCGCGCAGAGCGGGGGCCTGGCCCAGGGACGAGAGCGTCGGCAGCGTCACGCTGAGCTTCGACGACCGCCACCGGCGCCGGATCCGGATGTCGACCGACCAGGGCGAGCCGGTGCTCTTGAACCTCACCAAGCCCGAGCCGCTCGCCGACGGCGATGGCCTCGCCTTCCAGGAGGACCAGGGCTGGCTCGAGGTCCGGGCCGCGCCCGAGGAGGTGCTCGAGGTCGATGCCGACGACCGCCGCCACCTCGCGCGCCTCGCCTGGCACCTCGGCAACCGCCATCTGCCGACCGAGATCCTGGGCGATGGCCGGCTGCGCATCCGCTACGACCACGTGATCGAGGACATGCTCCAGCGTCTGGGCGCCCGCCTGCTGCGGGCCCAGGCGGCGTTCCAGCCCGAGAGCGGCGCCTACGCCGCCCACAACCGCCATGGCTGAGCCGCCCGCCTACAAGCTGGTCGCCTGGCTGTCGCCGGCGATGCCGGTCGGCGCCTACAGCTATTCCCATGCGCTGGAGGCGGCGGTCGAAGCCGGCGCCGTGCGCGACGTTGCGAGCCTTCACCGCTATGTCGAGACCGTGCTCCGCTGGGGCACGGGCTGGACCGATGGCCTGTTGCTGCGCGCGGCCCACGCGGCCGGCGTCGAGGGCGCTTTCCAGGGCTGGTCGCTGCTCGACATTCTGACGACCGCGGCCGCCATGCGCGGCACGAGCGAGCTCGCGCTGGAAAGCGCGGCGCAGGGGCGGGCCCTGCTGACCGTGCTGCGCGAGGCCTGGCCCGCGGCCGAGCTCGACGCGCTCGAGGGGCTCTGCCGGCAAGCCGAGCTCGAGCCCCCCTATGCGCTGGTGCTCGGCCTCGCCGCCCGGGCCCACGGCCTGGCGCAGGGCGCGGTGTTGCCGGCATTTCTGCAGGCGTTCGCTGCCAACCTGATCTCGGCCGGCATCCGTTTGATTCCACTCGGCCAGACCGACGGCCAGCGCCTGACCGCAGCGCTCGAGACCGTGATCACCGAGGTCGTGGCGCTGGTGATGGCGAGCGGCATCGAGGACCTGGGCACCGCCGCGCTCGCGATCGATCTCTTCTCGATCGCCCACGAGACCCAGTACACGCGCCTGTTCCGCTCATGACCGAACCCGGAAAAAACCCGCTTCGGGTCGGGATCGGCGGCCCGGTCGGCTCGGGCAAGACCGCGCTGGTCGACGCGCTCTGCAAGCATCTTCGGGAACACTTCGAGGTCGCGGCGATCACCAACGACATCTATACCCGCGAGGACGCGGAGTTCCTGACCCGGAGCGGCGCCCTTGCCGCCCGAGCGCATCTTAGGCGTCGAGACCGGCGGCTGCCCGCACACCGCGATCCGCGAAGACGCCTCGATCAACCTCGCGGCGATCGACCAGCTGGTCGCATCCTTCCCCAAGCTCGACCTGGTGTTCATCGAATCCGGCGGCGACAACCTCGCCGCGACCTTCAGCCCCGAGCTCGCCGACCTCACGATCTACGTGATCGACGTCGCCGCCGGCGACAAGATCCCGCGGAAAGGCGGCCCCGGCATCACCCGCTCCGACCTGCTGGTGATCAACAAGACCGATCTGGCCCCCCTCGTCGGCGCCGACCTCTCCGTGATGGACCGCGACACCCGCCGCATGCGCGGGCCGCGCCCCTTCGTCTTCACCAACATCCGCGCCGGCCAGGGCGTCCAGCAGGTTGCCGAGTTCATCACCCAGATGGGCGGCCTCGGAGCCTCAGCCGCCTGACCACGTCGGCTGATGACCCAAGTGCCTTGGCGTCACGGTTGACATTTCATCCCAGTTCTGGGATGGTATGTCATGGCTCGGACGCTGGCGGAGGGGGAGCGGCCGCTCGATTGGATCGGCTCGTCCAAGAAGGACTTCCTGGCCTTTCCCGAGCCGGTGAAGGACGAGATGGGCAATGCGCTCGGGCTGGCGCAGTTCGGCGGCAAGCACCCGAAGGCGAAACCCTGGAAGGGACAAGGCCCGGCGTGTTTGAGATCGTGGAGGACCATCGCGGCGACACCTTCCGGCATCGCACAACGAGACTACGAGGCACGCCATGGCCGAGCCTGAGTCCGACGAGACCGACGCGATCACCCGCGGCAGCGGCAACGTGTTCGCCGATCTCGGCTATCCGGATGCCGAGGAGCGGCAGACCAAGCTACGCCTCGCTCATGCCCTGAACCAGATCATCGCGCACCAGCGCCTCACCCAGGCAGCCGCGGCCGAACGCCTGGGCATCAACCAGCCCAAGGTCTCGGCGCTCGCGAACTACAAGCTCGACGGCTTCTCGGTCGAGCGCTTGCTGACGTTCCTGACCGCGCTCGACCGCGACATCGAGATCGTGATCCGCAAGAAGCCGCGCTCCCGCCCGACCGCCCGCATCCGCGTCGTGGCGGCCTGATATGGGCGGCAACGTCTTTGTCGACACCGGCGGTAAAAAGTCCGGACCCCGCTTCCTTCCGCCTGAGCGCGCCTGGTTGACTTTGTCGCTTCTTCGAGCGTACCGCTGGCCTTCTCGCTCGCCCAGCTCCCGGGCTGTCCCTGCGCGAGCGTTCAACCGCAAGACCTGATTCCGGAGCCGGGAATGCTGCAGCTCGACTGGACATTGGAGCTCTCGATGGCGGGGCACGCCTTGTATGCAACCCTGCTCGGAGCCTTGGTGGGGCTGGAACGGCAATTCCACTCGAGCTCGGCCGGGATGCGGACCTACGGCGCCGTGTCCCTGGGAGCCTGCGCCTTCGGGCTCGTCTCACAACACGTCGCGGGCGCGCCGGACCCGACGCGGATCGCGGCACAGGTCGTATCGGGCATAGGTTTCCTCGGCGCGGGCATCATCCTGCGCGACGCGGGCCGCACGACCGGTCTGACGACCGCCGCCACGATCTGGGCCACGGCGGCGGTCGGATTGGCGACGGCGTTCAGCATGTTCGTGCTCGCGACGTTGACGGCCGTCGTGACCTTTCTGCTGCTGGCCATGCACCACCTCCCCGGCTGGCCACAGCCCCGTCACGATGGTCAGAATAGCCGCGCGGACCGGGAGAACCCTGATGGCGACCAATAGGTGGTTATTGGGCAGATGCTCGTGTGGATATTTCGTCCATAGGTGGAGGTTACGCAAAGACGCTTGACGTGGGGCCAGGCCCAAGCCGAAAGACCAGGCCTTCCTCGAGCAGGTCGCCCCGCAATTCCAAAAGACCATCACCAGCGAAGTCGCGACCCTTCGACGATGCTCGAGGGTCAGCAGGGCGCGCCGGCGGCAGTCGAAGAATCAACGCTACCAGCATCGGCGGACCGCTTCCTGAGCCAGCCCGTCCACGGGCACTGACTTACGGACCTGGCGTGGTGACGACGAGATCTTTAGTTTAGTTAGTTGTCCTTCGCGCTGAAGCCCCAGTTCGCGTGCCGCAACGCCATGGGCCCGCAGCCGATCGGTCATTGACGCGAAAAGGTTCCTTTTTGCCGTTCTGACACCTTTTTTGCCGGCGCGCGGCTGTGGGCAGCCTCACGGGCCGGCCCGGGTCCTCTGAGGGTTGCACCATGCGACGAACGGAGGGATGATCGCCGTTTGGCAATCCGGGAATCCCGGCAGAAGAGAAATGGAGGTTAAACCATGGCGAGCGCTGACTGGGCGATCGAAGGGAAATTCGTCGAGTTCTGCAGCTGCGCTGTCGACTGCCCCTGCTCTCAGGCGGCCGCGCCGACCCATGGCCATTGCAACGGGGTCCTGGGGTTCAAGATCGACAAGGGCCATTACGGCGATACCAACCTGGACGGCATCGCCGTCGTCGCGCTGTTTCATTTTCCGGGCGCCATGCACGAGTGCGACGGCCACCTGCATCCGATCCTGCCCGAAGGCATCAGCGACGCTCAGCGAGATGGCGTCCTCAAAATTCTGGCGGGCGACGGCCAGCGGGCAGGGACGGTCTTCGATATCTTCAATTGTCTAATCGAGCACGAGCACGAGCCGATCTACAAGCCGATCACCTTCGATTGGGACATCGGGTCACGGCTATCGACGATCGATGTCCCGGGTGTCCTGCGGGCGGCAACGAGTGGGTCAAAGGACACGGCGACGGATCAGGGCACCGCACCCGCCCCTGGCCTGATGCTGAGCGGCGGGCGGATCGGGCCGGGGTTGCTGGAAAGCTCGGCCGGCAAGGAGTTCAACTTCAACCATTGCCATTCGAGCTTGTCGTATTTCACCTATGACGGTACCGGCAGTCGGTTCTTCACCGAACATCCCAGATAGTCGTCAACCGCAAGACCTCGCAATAGGAAGACGAAATGAGCGGTTTCGGCCACGAGACCGCCGCGATTTGGTTGCCTATGGCCGCGAGGTTGCGAGCGTCTCGCCAATGGCAGCCGCTGCCTGGGTGGCTGGGTTGCACGGCGCCTGGGGCGCGCACCGAGTTGCGCTCGACATAGCGGGCGGCGACGAGGAGGTACGCTTCGTCCAGGACCAGAACCGCCCCTGCCAGAGATAGCCGCACCAGCTCTCGCGCAGGTTGACCGAGCGGGTGTAGCGCATAGGTCTCGCGCAGGCAGTTGGTGAGCCCCTTGGCGGTGTCCGGCACGAGGATCAGATGGACATGTTGGGCATGAGGCACCAGGCCCAGACCGCGACGCCTGAGGCTCTGGCGTGCTCCGCCAGCAGCGACTTGTAGCGGATGTAGTCGCCCCTATTGAAGAAGGTCGGTTGCCGGCGGTTGCCGCGCTGGGTGACATGATGCGGCAGGCCGGAAACGACGATGCGGGCGAGCCGCGCCATGAAGGGCCCTTTATCAGCCGCCTCCACCCTGCATCAATCGTGTAATGTGTCCCCATAACCCCTAATTCTGCTTGTCGTTGTGGTCTTGCTCGGAATATTTTCGGCTCTGACGCGGTGAATCCGGATGAGGTTGCGAGGGTGGTGGCTTGACGCTGGAGCGGTCTGAATGTCAGACAAATCACAAGACCAGAACCTACAGGCTGGGGTAGGAAACGCGGTTGGCGATGGGTTCGCACCGGAGGCTTATCCCTGAGGGTCCGGCGGCACAATATGTGGTGACAAAGAGGCACCGGGTATGGCAGAACAAAAAGAGAACAAACGCCACCCCGGGAGGCTCTCATGGCCGACTTTCCGCGCTCGCTGCTCGAGTTCCAGCGGCGCTTTCCGGATGACGCCGCCTGCGCCGCCTGGCTGGCCGCCGCGCGCTGGCCGGACGGCTTCGTCTGCCCGGCCTGCGCCAGCCGCAACGGGTGGGCACTGACGACCAAGGCCTGGACCTTCGAGTGTGCCGCCTGCCGGCGCCAGACCTCGGTGACCGCGGGCACCGTGCTGCACGGCTCCAAGCTTACGCTCACCGTGTGGTTCTGGGCCGCCTATCTGATGGCGACCCATTCCAATGGCATCTCGGCGCTGCAGCTGCAAAAGCAGCTCGGCCTCGGCTCCTACAAGACCGCCTGGCTGCTGTGCGCCAAGCTGCGCCGCGCCATGGTCGCGCCCGGCCGCCAGCCGCTCGCAGGCCTGGTCGAGATCGACGAGACCGAGATCGTCTGCCGCTCCGAAGACGATCCGCTCACCGGCGGCGGCGGGCGCAGCCAGCAGGGCAAGATGCCGGTCGCCGGCGCGGTCGAGGTGCAGGGCGGCGGCCCGGGCCGCATCCGGCTGATCGCCATCAAGGACTATGCCGCCATGACCCTGCACGCCGTCATCCGCGACACCATCGCCCCCGGCGCCACCGTCAAGACCGATGGCTGGGCCGGCTACCCAGGCGCTCCCGGCGTCCACCACGAGCCCCACATCATCGGGCCGATGGCCGCCCACGTCGTCCTGCCCTGGGTGCACCGCGTGTTCGCCAACCTCAAGACCTGGGCGCTCGGCGTCTACCACGGCCTGCGCCGCCCCCACCTCCAGGCCTATCTCGACGAGTTCACCTTCCGCTTCAACCGCCGCCGCACCCGACCTGCCGCCTTCCGATCCCTGCTCGCCATCAGCCTCGCCCTCAAACCCGCCACCTACCAGATGTTGATCGCACCGGAAGCTCGTGCATAAGCCTTTCGCACCGATTGTTTCTACAACCGACGACTACGCCGAGAGCTGGTACAAGGATGCACTTATCGAGGCGCGCTCTGGTGGCGGCGACGATACGCGTCGTCGCGAAA
Organism: uncultured Alphaproteobacteria bacterium; assembly: GCA_963757395.1. Lineage (GTDB taxonomy): Bacteria > Pseudomonadota > Alphaproteobacteria > Geminicoccales > Geminicoccaceae > DATAOG01. Next base: position 192,002 of record CAVWRK010000001.1, on the reverse strand, counting down.
TCCTCTTCGCGATCTGTTTCGCAGAAAGTTTCCTCTTCGAATGGGCGCGCGACAAGGTAGGACATCTAAATATTGACAACCACTTTCCCTCTGCGCCTCGTTTCGCGCGTGATCCGCAATATCGGCGCGGGCTCAAGGATAAATGGAACGAGGTACCGCAAGAGCTTCATAAGGCGGGTGCAATTACGATATGCCCGACACTTCACCTCTCTCGACTTGGCAATCTTATTGTATACAGAGATGGATTGGTCCATGCAGCTGCGAGCCGGCCTGCTATCAGCCCACAACCATGCAATATGGCAGCGCCGTTTCCAACGAGAAAAAACTTGAAATCATTAAAGGCTGGCTGGGCGGTTAAAATTGTATACGATCTAGTTCTCGAGCTCTGTAACCAGATTAACGATCCGGAGCCAGCGTACTTACAGCTGCCTTAGGAATATCACAACGCCTCCTCACTCGAATACGCCTGGCCCAGCCCGAGGCTCCGGGGTCAGGTCTTGTGTGGGGGTTAAGGAGACACAACATGTATCCCTGGTTCCCTGGCCAGGTCTGGTGTCTTGCAGTCCAGCACGACCCGGGCCGCCGGACGCGCGAGCGCACGGAAGTGTAGCCTGTGTCGCATGGAGCGATCCAGTCAACTCCAGAATTGCATCAATCGCGGTGGCCGGGAGCGGTCGGGCGAGGCCAATCATCTCAGGTGGTTAGCGATTCGAGGGGATTCGTCGCGCATGCGATGGACTGACTTGAGGCTGATCGGCTTGAGCGGTCGGGACGGCAAGTAGAACGTGGCGCAGAAGTGACGCATGAGCGCACGGAAGTGTCCGATGGCCATCGCATTCTCGGTTGAGAGATCTCAATCCTGATGTTGTCTCTGATCAACCCCAAGACGCGTATGGTAATGATGTCGCTGGATGGGTGGCCAAGATCGATCTCTGGCAAAATCATGCGGCGAGCTAGAGTTGCCCTGGTTTGGAGGTCTTTGTTTCGGAGATTTCAGCTGAAAGCCGGTAAAGCTTCGAGCTTGGCGCGGACGTGGGGCGGACGAAGCTCGTGGGTGCCGGACGCGCATCAATCCGGGCGGGCCGGGGTGAGGGTGGTGGCGACCAGCAGGCAGAGCGCCGTGGTGCCGGTGAGGATCAGGGTCACGAGCGCGTTGATGTCGGGGGTGAAGCCCAGGCGCATCATGGCCCAGAGGCGGATCGGGAGCGTGTTCTGGGTGCCGGTCACCAGGAGCGTGATCAGGGTCTCGTCGAACGAGAGGGCGAACGCGAGCAGGGCCGCCGAGACCACCGCGGTCGCGAGGTGGGGGAGGAGGACGTAGCGGAAGGTCTGGAGGCGGCTGGCGCCGAGGTCGAGCGAGGCCTCGATCAGGGACGGGCTCAGCGCCTGCAGGCGGGCGAGCAGGATGCGGTAGACCAGCGCCAGCACGAACAGCGTGTGGCCGATCACGACGGTGATCAGCGAGCGCTCGATGTGCGCCTGGCGGAAGAAGATCAGGAGCGAGAGGCCGGTCAGGATCGGCGGCATCAGGAACGGGAGAAAAATCATCAGCTGCATCAGCTCGCGCGCCCGGCCGCGGGAGCCCTGGTAGTGGAAGGCGAAGAGGGTGCCGAGCACCAGCGCGGCCGCGACCGCAGCCAGGCCCACGATCAGCGTGTTGCCGAGCGCCTCGATGATGCCCTGGTTCTTGAGCAGGAGGCCGTAGGCCTCGAACGAGAAGCTGTCCCAGAGGATCTGGCCGCGCTGCATTTTGATGAACGAGAACAGGATCGCGACGAACAGGGGGCCGTAGAGCGCGAGCAGCACGATCAGGGCGATCCCGATCAGGAGAGCACGGGCGGGCCAGCGGAGCGTCATCGGGCCCCGCGCCGGCAGGCGGCCGATCCGGGCGGCGAGCGCCATCGCCGCCAGCACCGCGAGCAAAAGGAAGACCGAAAGTGCCGCCCCGAACGGCCAGTTGAAGGCCATGCCGAACTGGCTGTAGATGATCCGGCCGAAGGTGAAACCCTGGGTGCCGCCGACCATCTGCGGGGTCACGAAGTCGCCGATCGCGAGCACGAAGGTGAAGGACGCGCCGACCAGCGTGCCCTGCAGGCTGAGCGGCAGGACCACCCGGCGGAAGGTCTGGGCCGAGGTGGCGCCGAGGTCGGCCGAGGCGTCGAGCAGATTTTTCGGGATGCGCTCGAGCGCGATGAAAATCGGCAGAATCGCGAACGGCAGCAGGATCACCGCGAGCGTGATCAGGACGGCATTCAGGTTGAAGACCAGGACGGTCAGCGGCTGATCGATCACGCCAAGACTGAGGAGAATCCGGTTGAGAAAGCCGCGGCTGCCGAGGATGCTCCGGATCGCGTAGATCTTGATGATGTAGCTCATCAACAGCGGCACCACGAACAAGAGGGTCGCGATGTATTTGAGGCGGCCGTGCAGGCTGGCGAGCAGATAAGCGACCGGATAGCCGAAGAGAATGCTGAGACAAGCCACCTCGAAGGCGAGAACCGCGGTGCGCAGGAACATCGGCAGATAGATCGCGTCGGCGAAGAAGCGGACGTAATTGGCGAGCGTCGGTTGATAGATGATGGTGACGCCATCGACCCGGAAGAAGCTGTAGGTCAGGAACGAGACCACCGGCAGGACGATGAAGATCAACGGCAGGCCGTAGGCGAGCGCCGCCAGGCCCGTGCGCAGCAGGCGCTCGCCCCGCAGCGCGGGGCGGCGAGGGCCGGACGTCATCGGGCGCCGGTCCCGACAGCGTCCGGCCGTCAAGGTCGGCACCCGGCTCAGGGCGTGGCCTTGATCTCGTTCCAGAGGTCGGCGCGCCGGGTCGGGTCCTCGACCAACTCGAGCCAGACCAGCTTGTCGTCGGCGCCGGCGCTCGCGAAGGGCGTCACGGTGTTGCCGAAGCCGGTGCGCTCAGACAAGGCACCGCTGATCTCGGGCTGGAGGACGAAGTTGACCCAGGCCTCGGCCAGCTCCGGGTCGCGCACGCCCTTGGTCAGCGCCCAGGTGTCGAGCCAGGCGAGCGCGCCCTCCTTGGCATTGATGTACTTGATGTGAGCGCCGGCGTCCTGCATCGCCTTGACCTGCTGCTGACCATAATTGGCCCAGATCAGCGCGACGTCGTTGTTGTTGTAGAGCTGGAGCGCCTCGTCCGGCGTCGTGTAGAAGCTGAGCACATTGTGCTTGAGATCGATCAGCTTCGCCTTGATCTGCGCCAGCTGGTCGTCGGTCAGGTGAAACGGATCGGCGATGCCAAGGGTGAGCGCAGTGAACGAGAAGTTGTGCTCGCCGTTGTCGTAGGCGAGCACGCGCCCCTGATACTTCGGGTCCCAGAGCACGTCCATCGAGGTCGGCGCCGGCTTGACCTTATCGACGTCATAGATCAGGCCGATCGAATCGAAGGCATACGGAATCGCGTAGACCTTGCCGTCGCGCATCACGCCGGTGACCTTGGTCAGATCCTGAAAGCGCGGCAGGGTTTTTTTCTGGTTGGGGATCTGGCCGAGATCGTGCGGCGTGGTCAGCCCGGCGTCGATGTAGCGTTGCAGTTGCGCAGTGTTGACCGCGAACAGGTCGAAGTCCTCGCCCTCGCTGCCCTTGATCTTGGCCCAGATCTCGTCGTCGGTGCCGACGTAGACGACGCTGACGTCGGCATCATACTCCTTCTCGAAAGCCTGGACCCAGTCGGGATCGGCATAGCCTTCCCAGGCCAGGATGCGGAGCTCCTTGGCGGCAAAGGCGGGCTGGGTGAAGGCGATGGCGGCCGCCAGGCCGACCACCGCTGGCAGGAGCCGCTTGGTCTCGATCATGATCGTTGCCTCCCTCGTTGCATGGCCGCGCGCGACCATCGGACGGGCCATGATGCCAGTCTTGCGCGGCCGGGGTCACCCCGCGCCGGACGCGCCCGCTGCCGGAGGATGGCGGCTAAACCCAGCCGGCGTCCACGATGAAGTTCTGGGACGTGCACATCCGGCTGTCGTCGGCGGCCAGGAACAGCACCATGCGGGCGAGATCGGGCGGGGTCAGGCGGCCCTTCAGGCATTGGCTGGCGTCGATCAGCCGCTCGCCCTCGGGGGTCACCCAGAGCTCGAGCTGGCGCGGGGTCATGACCCAGCCGGGGACCACGCAGTTGACCCGGATGTTGTCCGGCCCGAGCTCGCGCGCAAGGCCGCGGGTCAGGCCGTTGATCGCCGACTTGGCGGTGACGTAGGCGCAGCAGTCGCCCTCGCCGATCATCCAGCTGACCGAGCCGAAGTTGATGATCGAGCCGCCGCCGGCCGCCCGCATCTGCGGCCGGACCGCCTGGGCGGCGAAGACCTGATGGCGGAGGTTGACCGCCATCCGGTCGTCCCAGTAGTCGACGCTGACGTCCTCGAGCCGGTGGCGATCGTCGTTGGCGGCGTTGTTGACCAGGACCCGGACCGGCCCGTCGGCCGCGCCGGTCTCGGCGATCGCCGCGCGCAGCTTCTCGATGTCGCGCAGATCGCAGGCGATGAAGCGCGGCCTTGGATGCCCTCGGGCAGCGATCGTCTCGAGGAGCGCCAGGGACGGTTCCTCGGCGAGGTCGACGAAGGTGACCCTGCCGCCCTGGGCGCAGAAATGCTCGACCACGCTCGCGCCGATCCCGGAGCCGCCCCCGGTCACGAACACGACCCGGTCCACGAGGCTCGGATAGTTGGCATCTTCGGGGCTCATCGGGTTCCCACGCTCCGCCTCCGCCCCGACGGTGCCAGCCGGCCCATGGCCTGTCAACGCCGCCCCCGCCGGAGGGCGGCCGCCAGCCACGCCGAACGCCGTGTCCTGACCGTTGCGAGCGGCGCGAAGCGCTCGGGGTCAGAGGTCGCGGCGAACTCCCGGATCACCCCGAGGAAATCCTCACCCCAGCGCTCGCGCTTGACCTCTCCGACGCCGTGGATGGTCCCCAGAGCCCAGACGTTGGCGGGCTTCCTCTGCGCCAGCTCGATCAGAGTGCGATCGGGGAACACCATGAACGGGGCCAGGCCGTTCGCCTTGGCGACCTCCCGCCGTTTGGCGCGGAGCGCCTCGAACAGTTCGCGATCGGCAGCGCTCGCGAGGCCGGCGGGCGCCGCCTGTGCCGCACCCCTGGCCGCGCGCCGGCCGCGCGCCGGCGCCGGATCGTGGCGCAGCTCGAGCGTGCGCTGGCCGCGCAGAACCCTGGCGGCATCGCCGGCAAGGCGCAGCCCGCCGTAGCCGTCGAGGTCGACCTCGAGGAAACCGCCGGCCACGAGCTGCCGGAACACCGACTGCCAGACCCGCCGGTCGAGGTCCGCCCCGACCCCGAAGGTCGGCAGCTGGTCGTGACCGAACCGCGTCATGCGCTCGTTCGTCTGGCCGAGCAGCAGGTCGATCAGATAGCTCTGGCCGAAGCGCTCACCGGTCCGGCGGACCGCCGACAACGCCTTTTGGGTCGCGATCGTGCCGTCCCAGGTTGCGACCGGCTCGAGGCAGGTGTCGCAGTTGCCGCAAGGCGCGGTCAGCGTCTCCCCGAAATATTGCAGCAGAACCTGGCGCCGGCAGCCGGCCGTCTCGCAGAACCCGAGCAGCGCGCTGAGCTTGTGGTGCTCGACCCGCTGGCGCTCGTCGTTGTTGCCGGCGGTGATGAACTGGCGGAGCTGGGCGACGTCGCCGACCCCCCAGGTCATCATCGCGACAGCCGGCAGGCCATCGCGGCCGGCGCGGCCGGTCTCCTGATAGTAGGCCTCGAGGCTCTTGGGCGGATCGAGGTGGTAGACGAAGCGCACGTCCGGCTTGTCGATGCCCATCCCGAACGCGACCGTGGCGACGATGATGCGCGCCTCGTCGTTGACGAATTTGCGCTGGGTCGCGCGCCGGACGTCGGCGGTCAGGCCGGCGTGATAGGGAAGCGCGCTCCAGCCCTCGCGCAGCAGCTGCGGCCGCGGTCTCCTCGGTGCGCCGGCGGGAGAGGCAGTAGACGATGCCGGCATGGTCGGCGGGCTCGGCGCGCAGGAACCGGACCAGCTGGGCGGACGCGCTGGCCTTGGGCGTGACCCGGTAGCAGATGTTCGGGCGATCGAAGCCGCCGAAGAACATGCGCGCGTCGTCCAGGCCGAGCTTGGCCGCGATCTCGCGCCGGGTCGGCAGATCGGCGGTCGCGGTCAGCGCGATTCTCGGGACCCTGGGCCAGCGCTCGTGCAGCACGGCGAGCTCGAGATACTCCGGGCGGAAGTCGTGGCCCCACTGCGAGACGCAGTGCGCCTCGTCGATCGCGAACAGCGCGATCGGCACCTGGTCGAGCCAGGCAAGGAAGCCGTCGCTCAGGAGCCGCTCGGGCGCCAGGTAGAGCAGGTCGAGCTCGCCCGCGAGAGTCTGCCGGCGGACCCGGCTCTGCTCCTCGGGCAGGAGGCTCGAGTTCAGGAACGCCGCGCGCAGGCCGAGCTGGCGCAGCGCCATCACCTGATCCTCCATCAGCGCGATCAAGGGGCTGACGACGATCGCGGTGCCGGCGCGGAGCAGGGCCGGGATCTGATAGCAGAGCGACTTGCCGCTGCCGGTCGGCATCACGACCAGCGCGTCGCCGCCGTCGACCACGCAGGACACGATCGCCTCCTGCTGGCCCCTGAAGGCGCTGAAGCCGAAGACGTCGTGCAGGACCGATCGCGGATCGGCCGGCCGGCCCGGCGCACCAGGCGGACTTGTCATGGGCGCACGCACACTGTCCTCGCAGAAATCGAGGCGACACCAACGGTTGAGGAACGATTACCACAGCGCGCCGCGGTTGGGAACGTGGCAACGGGATGCGACGCGGTAACCACCGAAACTACGGTTCTCGCATGAACGTCGTCGGGATCAAGCAGCTCGAGGCCCGGCTGTCCGAATACGTCCGTCTGGCGAAAGCCGGCGAGACCGTGCTCGTGACCGAGCGGGACGAGGTCGTTGCGGAACTTCGGCCGGCGCGGCGTCGGACGGCGACCGACGATCGCCCGGAGGAGGCGCTCGATGGGGCTCGCGGCGGCGGGTGAGATCACCCGGGCAGCGCAAGCCAAAGGCGACTGGACCTGGCAGCAGCCGTGGTCTGGGACTGCGCGCCGGCGCGGCGCAGGTGCTGCTCGACGGGCTGCGGCAGGAGAAATCCTGACCGCCATCAGGGGCAGCAGGCGCCGTCGCGCGGGATGCACCGCTTCGGGCGGCGGTTGGGCGGGCCTTGCCGTCAAGCCGCGGGACGGTGGCTCGAGCCGACCTCGAACACCGCGCCCTCGCAGCCGCCGGAGACGCGAAAGGCGGGCTTGAAGCGGCCGACCGCGTCCGCGAGCAACCGGTCGAGGGTCTCGTCGTCGTGCGAGGGGTCGTGGTGGAACAGGACGATCTCCTTGGCGCCGACCCGGGCGGCGAACTCGAAGGCGTGGCGATAGGTGCTGTGCCCCCAGCCGACGCAGTGCGGCGTATTGCGCTCGGTGTACTGCGCGTCGTGGATCAGCAGGTCGGCGCCGGCCGCGAGGTCGTAGCCCGAGGTCCACTCCGGCTCGAGCCACTTGCCCTGGAGGCCGAGCACGGGCTCGTGGTCGGGCAGGTAGGCCACGACCCGGCCCTGCTCCTCGATCCGGTAGCCGACGGTCGGGTTCGGATGGCAGACCAGCGCCGTCTGAATGCGGAACGGCCCGATCTCGAAGGGCGGCCGCGGCACCTCGTGACAGATGATGCCGGGCAGGTCGCGCAGGTGGACCGGGAACAGGGGCGGCGAGAGATAGCGCGACAGGCGGGCCTCGAGCGAGAGCGTGCCGCTGGCCGGGCCCCAGATGTGGACCTCGATGCCCGGGTTGTAGAGCGGGCCGAAGAAGCCCAGCCCCTGGATGTGGTCCATGTGCAGATGGGTCAGCAGGATGTCGACCCGCCTGGTCGCCTGGGGATCTGGGCGCCGAGCCGGCGGATGCCGGTGCCGGCGTCGAGCACGAGCAGCGTGCCGTCGTCGCCCTGGACCTCGACGGTCGAGGTGTTGCCGCCGTAGCGCGCGGTCTCGGGTCCTGGTGCTGCGACCGAGCCGCGGGTGCCGAACAGGGTCACGCGCATCGTCACTCGATCTCCCAGAACAGGGCGGCCGCGCCCAGGAACTCGCCTTGAAGGCCAAGGATCGGGATCGACACGACCTCGATCTTGCGGCGCACGCCGTTCATGCCTTGGAGGAAGAACCGCTTGTAGACCGGCCGGTGCTGGGCGAGCGCGATCATCAGCGGCCGCTCGGCAGAAGGGATCGGCTGGCCCTGATCGTCGACCGCGGGCAGCATCGCCGACCAGACCGCAGCCGGCATCGCACCGGTCTCATCGAACCGCCGCCCGAGGATCGCCTCGGCGGGCTCGTTGTAGAACAGCAGATCACCGTTCGGATCGACCAGGAACAGCGGCACGCTCAGATAGCCGGCGAGCTGCCGGGTCAGGATGATCTGGATCGGCAGAGCCATCTGCCCTCTCCTATGGCGGAGGGCAATTGTTCGCCCGATCGCCTCGGTGCGCAACCTCGAATGAAGACTGGGGGCTGCTGGTCCGGACCTAACGCGTCTCGATCGTCAGCTCGGCGATCATCGGGGCGTTGCCGGCGGTGAGGCCGCCGTCGACCACGAGGTTGGCGCCGTTGACGAAGGCGGCCTCGTCGGCAGCCAGGAAAGCGATCGCGGCGGCGATGTCCTCGGGCCGGCCCGACCCGGCCGACCGGGTACCAGCGGGCAAGCTTCTCGAACACGTCCGGATCGAGGGCCTGGCGCTTTTGCCAGCTCGGGCTCTCGGTCCGGATCGTGCCCGGGCTCACCATGTTGGCGCGGATGCCGTTTTTCCCATATTCGGTCGCGAGCGATTTGGTGAAGTTCAAAAGGCCCGCCTTGGCGGCGCTGTAGGCGGGGTTGCCGAGCGCCAGCAGGCCGTTGACCGAGCCGACGTTGACGATCGCACCCCGGCCGCGCTCCACCATGCCCGGCAGGACGAGCCGGGTCACCAGGAAGGCGCCGGTCAGCGTGCCGGCAAGCTCGGAAACCCAGTCTTCGGGCGTGGTCTGCTCGAGGTTGCCCTTGAGCGCCCGGGCGGCGTTGTTGACCAGCACGTCGATCCGTCCGAAGTGGCCGAGCGCCTGCTCGATTGCCGCCTCGATCGCCGGCCGCTCGGTGATGTCGGCAGCGAGCGCCAGCGCCTTCGCGCCGGCCTCAGAGAGCGCCGCCGCGGCCGCGTCGGCCGCCGCCTCGTCGCGATCGAGAATCGCGAGCGTCGCGCCTTCGCCCGCCAACCGTGACGCCGTGGCCCGCCCGATGCCACGCCCGGCCCCGGTGATCAGCACGACCTTGTCGGCGTAGCGCACCTTCATCCTCTCCTCGGCCGATCCAATCCTTCGGGCCCGCCAGCTCTACCGCTACCTCGCGGTCCTACCGTCGACCATGAAGCCGCTCAAGGGTCCCGATCCCCACGGATCAGCTGCGTGCTGTCCGAGAAGACGTGCTCACCCCATCTGCGCTGCCACTTGCCGATCATCGCCAAGGCCTCGTCGCGGGTCGCGGTCTCTGCGGCCTGCTCGAGGATCGCCCTGGCCGCGCCCTGCAGGGATCGATGATTTTGGCGCGCTTGCTCCTTGAGCCGCGCCAGGACCTCGGCGTCGAGATCGCGAATCAGGAGCTGGGCCATCTTGTTCCCTATCCTATAGCGGCCAGGGCGGCGGCAATGCGCTCGAGGCTCGCAAGCCGCAGGTGGCCGTAGTTGTAGAAGGCGAGGCCGGCCATGCCGACCTCTTTCAGGCGGAGCGCCGCCGCAACGGTCTCGGCGCCGTTCGCGAGGTCCGGGAAGCTGGGCCGGAGGATGAAGTTCAGGGTCGCGTCGTCGCCCGCCCGCCGGCGGACATCCCAGGCGCTGAGAAAGACCTCGGCGGCGCTCGGCTGATAGGCGGGCACCTCGAGCGCGTCGGCGGCACCGGCCAACAGGGAAAAATCGCTGCCCTCGAGCCAGCAGGCGGCGGGCGGGCGCTGGACGGTCGGGATGACCGCGAGGCGCGTGGTCGCCGGCAGGGCCGCCTTGACCGCGGCGACGAGGTCGGAAACCACCCGGCAGCGCCAGTGCAGGAAGGCCGCGAACTCGGGATCGCTCACCACATCCGCGAGCCACCACTCGGTCGCGAGCGGATCGGGCACGGCGAGGTCGGCCTCGAGGTAGCGCTCGAGCAGGGCTCGCGTCTTGGCCTGCAGGCGCTCGGCATCGATGCCGGCGGCGTGGGCGGCCCGGCGCGTGCTCTCGGCGAAGCAGAGCGCCAGCAGGGTCTTGGCGAAGCGGTCGAGCGGCAGCAGCGCGAACTCGTGGTGGAAGCCGTGGTCGTAGGGCAGCCAGCCCGGGGTCTCGAGCGCGATCCCGGCGAGGTCGTAGCGGTCGGCGAGATCGGCACAGAGATTGACCACGTAGTCGCGGACCGCCGGATGGGCCGGGCACAGGCTGTAGGGATAGGGATCGCCGAAGGCGTTGCGGGAGGTGAGCTCGGGATGCAGCTGCCCAAGCGGCGTATTGTGGCAGCAGACCACCCAGGCGACCCGGTCGAGATCTGCCGCCCGTTTTTCCAGCTCGGCCAAGGCATCGAACTCGGCGACCAGCGGGTTGACCAAGGGCTTGATCTGGCCGTAGCGCTCGGGCCGGGCCCGGAAATAGACCGTGCCGTCGGTCGGAAAATAGACCTTGCCGCTCGCCCCGTGCGGGCGGAGGAACTTGCCGGCGTGGTAGCTCGCGGCGAGCGTGATGGTGTTGATGCCGGTCGGCCGGATGCGCCCGAGTGCTGTCTCCAGGCCCTCGTCGGCAAGGTCCCAGGCATAGGTGTAGAGCGCCCGATAGCTCCGGCTCATCAGGCCACCCCGTCCCCGGACCAGGGCTTGCCGCCGATGACGATCGCCTCGACCTCGAGCCGGCGATCCCCGGCAATCCGCTCGCCCATGACGTCGACGTAGTCGAAGGCGCCCGAAGCCAGGTTCAGGACCACGGCATCGCCGACCGCACCCGGGGCGAGCGTGCCGAGGTCCGGCCGGCGGAGCGCCTCGGCCGGCCGCGCGGTCGCCGCCCGGATCACCTCGATCAGCGGCATGCCGAGGCACATCAGCTTGGACATGGCGTGCAGCAGATCGAACGCCGGGCCATGCTCGGACAGGATGTGGACGTCGCTGCTGATCACATCTGGGAGAAAACCCGCGTCCAGCATCGGCCGGGTCGAGGCGAAGCCGAAGCCGCCCATGCCGTGGCCGATGTCGAAGATGACGCCGCGCTCGCGCGCCTCCCACATCTCGGGCCGGATCTCGCCCCGGACCACGGGCGCGTTCGGAAACGGCCGGTAGCAGTGGGTCAACACGTCACCCTTGCGCAGCCGCTCGAGCATGTCCTTGCGCGAGGGCGGCGGGAAGTCGATGTGGGCCATCACCGGCAGGTCCAGCTCCTGCGCGACCTCGATCGCCAGCTCGAGCGGGAACACGCCGTAGCCCTCGCTGGTGTTGCGCCCGATCCGGACCTTGATGCCGACGATCAGATCACGGTTGCGCTCCGCGACCTCGAGGCATTCGCGGGCGTCGAGCAGGCGGACGTCGCTGCATTCGCCGACCATCACCGACTTCGAGAACGCGAAGATGCCGGCGAACGAGATGTTGAGATACGGGAGAATCCGGACCGGCGAGGGCTCGATGATGTGGGCGCGAAAGCCGTGGAAGTTGCCGGGCCCGGCGCTGCCGGCATCGACCAGCGTGGTCGCGCCCGAGCGCAGCGCCACTGGCTCCGGCTTGACGCTGAGGCTGGTGCCGCCCCAGTAGACGTGGGTGTGCAGGTCGATCAGCCCCGGCACCACGAGACGGCCGTCGGCCGCGATCACCTCGCGCGCCTGGCTGGCCTCGATCACCGGCTCGACGGCGGCGACCTTGCCGTCCAGGAACGCCACGTCGCTGTGCTCGTCGCGGCCTTGGGCCGGATCGATCACCCGCCCACCTCGGATCACCAGATCGTACATCAGCCTTTCCCCCCTGGAGATGCCTTGGTGTGACGTATCGGCCGCGACGCCGTCAAGACGCTGTTCTCGAGCCGGCGACACCGGACCGCGACTCGGATCGCCCCCCGAGGCGAGGAGCTGAGCGCTGCGGCGGCGAGACGCGAACCCCGGCCGGGCGGTGTGGCAATCCGGCCACGGTGAGCCGCTTCGAGATTGGGCGAACTTAAGAAGTTGGATTAACAGTCAAGATCAACCATTTCACAAGTTGATCGATCCCGGCGCCAACACGAGCGAGCGGGTTGGGGGTTGCCAAGGCTTGCTTTTTTCAACTGTAAGATGAATACTGGAGTTCCTAAGCGCGCGTAGCGCACTCCGATCAAACCGGCAAAAAGCCTTGGGGAAGAAGGCAATGAGCGCAGCTGTCGAGTTCGAGAAGCAGGAAGTCCAGCGTCTGATCACGTTGATGAAGAGCCCGGGCTACTGGCGCGACCGCGACCCCGAGGTCGTGCGCGCGGTGCGCGCCGGCTTCCAGCGCCTGTACGGCAAGCCGGCCACACGGGCGGCGCCGGCGCAGAGTTCCACCGAGGTTCAAACCGCTGCCTGATGGCGGGCGAAGGCAAACCCCGACCCCCACCGGTGATCGCACGCCGAGGCTTTCGGGAGTGGTATCTCTGCCTGGCTATCCGTTGACCTTTCCCCATGGGCGGTCCTTGATGCGAGCTGGATCATGCCCACCGGGGACTGGAGATGACGGGTGACCTTGCCCTCGAGCGGATGACGGTCGCGTCTTTCTTGGAATGGGCGAGCCGGCGCCCGGAGGGCGAGCGTTGGGAGTTGATCGAGGGCGAGCCCGTACCCGCGCGTGGACCGACACCCGCCCACGCCATGGCGGCGGAGACGGTCACCCACGCTCGCATCAAGCGCCGGATCGACCATGCGCTGACCGCGGCGCTGGCTGAGGCCGGCCACGACTGCGAGGTCTTCGTCTCGGGCCCGAAGGTTCAGATCGACGCCGAGACGGCCTTCGAGCCCGATGTCGTCGTGACCTGCGCCAAAGTGCCCGCGGGCATGCTCGTTCCAGAGCCCCTGATTGTCGTCGAAGTCCTCTCCGTCAGCACCCGCGACCGGGATTTCACCATCAAGCTTGCGGGTTACGCCGGGTTGCCGAGCCTGGCGCACTATCTACTGGTCGATACCCAGCGCCGCCTGGTGGTGCATCACCATCGCACGGCTGGCGAGCAGGAGTTCCGGACCTCGATCCGGCGGCGCGGCGCCCTCCACCTCGATCCGCCAGGGCTGGATCCCGACATCGATGCCATCTACGCCGCGAGCGGTCTGTAATTTGCGCCGCTTCCCGCTGGCAATCGGTGCCGATCGCGAGTCATCAACGCGCCGGCATTGGCATCACCGACCGGCCTCGCCGAAGGACGGCGCCGCCTCGGGATCGAGAGCGCGGGTGACGTAGGCGTCCAGCTGCGGCGCGTATTCGGTCCAGAGCGCACGCAGCGCCGCAATCGGCTGGTCCGCCCAGTCGACCCGGAGATCGACCACTGGCCAGGCCTCGCGGCCGGCGACCAGGACGCCCGCCGAGCGGACCGGGCTGGTCTCGCCGCCGGCCGCGAGGCCCGCCTCGAGGGCGGTCAGCAGCCGCGCGGCGAGCTGGCCGCACGAGCTCTCGAACGCCTCGATCATCGCCTCGGGCACGGCGGGGTTCACGAGCAGATTGCCGATCGCGACGCAGCCTCGGCCCGCGGCCGCGGCATGGATGCCGAGCGCCCTGGCGCCGCTGAAATGCGCGGTGCCGCCCCGGTGATCGACCGCCGCGAGCTGGCGCCAGGCGATCTGCCGGGTCTCAGCCTCGATGCGGGCGAGCGCATCGGTCGCGGGCAGCCCGTCCGCCATCAGGTCGAGCATGCGCGGCCCAAGGCGCGGGTCGGTGACGTTCTGGCTCAGCGCCGCGCCGACGCCCGCGCGCACGAACGCGCAGCGGCTGGCGACGCAGATCGAGGACGAGGTGATCGCGACCCCGAGCGCGCCACTCGCCGGGTCGAGTGCTGCGATCGAGAAGGTCATGGCCCTGCCTCCGCTTCGCGCTCCGGCGGGATCACCGCGATGACGTCGATCTCGACCAGCCATTCGGGGCGGGCGAGGGCGGTGACCACGAGCCCGGTCGAGACCGGGAACACGCCCTTCAGCCACCGGCCGACGGTCCGGTAGACCGGCTCGCGGTAGCGCGGATCGGTCAGATAGATCGTGACCTTGCAGACGTCCTCGAGGCCGGGCGCCGGCCTCGGCGAGCAGCGCCTCGACGTTGGCCATGGCCTGCTCGGCCTGACCCGCGGCATCGCCGATCGCGACCGAGGCGCTGGTCGCCAGGTCCTGCCCGACCTGGCCGCGCAGGAACACCATGGTGCCCCGCGCCTTGACCACCTGACAGAGATCATTGTCGAGCTGCTGCTCGGGATAGCTGTCGCGGGTGTTGAACTTCCGCAGGCGCTCGTGGGTCATGTCGGCCTTCGAGGCTCGAAAAGCCGCGGCCAGCACGACGGTCCAGCCCTTGGCTGAAGCACGGATTCCCACGGTCCCATGGACCACCCAAAGAAAGCGCTAACGCGTCTCGGTTAACGAAGGATTAACGGACCCGCGGGCTCAGCGTACCCGCTCGGAAAGCCCCGCGGCCTTCTGGACCAGGTCGAGCGGGCGTTGCCAGTCGACATTCATGTAGACGGCGTTGAGATGGGCGAACGGGGGCGACTGGGCGAACAGCTCGAAGGTCACCCGGTGGCCGGCGTAGTCGGAGTTCAGCAGGTCGCGCGCGAAGGCCAGCAATTTGAAGCGGTCCAGGGCCGCCCAGGCCTCGTTGACGCTGTAGAACTTTTCCAGCCAGGGGCCGGTATCCGGGTTCTGAAAACTCGCCCAGTCCGGGGTCAGGCAGATCTGGCCGCCGCAGAGCTCGCGCGCGAGGTGCATCATCGCCGGCAGCTCCGTGCAGGCGCGCACGCGGCCGGTGTAGAGCAGCGCCTGGTTCGGCATCAAGAGACCCGCCGGGCTCGGCTCGGCGCTCGCGATCGCCGCGGTCAGATGGGCGTTGATGGTCTCGCGGTAGCAGGCGAGCTGGGCGAGTTTTTCCCGAACCGCCGGCTGCTTCTCGAGCCCGGTCTGGCGCAGGTTGAACAGTGCTGTGCCGATCATCAGCTCGGCCAGCCGCTGAATCCGCTGCACGAAGGCAAACGCGCTGTAGCGGTGCAGACAGGAGCGGATGAAGGTTGCCGCCCGGGTGTGCCGGTAGAACAGTACGTCCTCCCAGGGGATCAGCACGTCGTCGAACACCAAGAGCGTGTCGACCTCGTCGAACCGGTTGGCGATCGGGTAATCGGCCGCCGGGCGCTTGCCGGCAAACCCCGCGCGGCAGATGTGCTTGAGCCCGGCCGCGTTCATCGGCACCACGAACCCGACCGCATAGTCGGAAAGCTCGGCATCGCCCCAATTGGCGATCGTCGGCTTGACGAACGCCTGATGCGCGTAGGCGGCCGCGGTCTCGTATTTGGCGCCGCGCACCACGATCCCGGCATCGGTCTCGCGCAGGACGTGCAGCAGCATGTCCGGGTCCTGGTCCTGCGGCCGCTTGGAGCGATCGCCCTTGGGGTCGGTGTTGGCCGAGACGTGGAACACGTCGCCCTCTTCGACCCTCGTGACGTGACGCCGGATGTTGTCGGCGAACCGGGGATCGACCTCGTTCAGCACGTCCTGGCCGTCGTAGAGCGACCAGAGCTCGCCGACCGTCTCGTCGCCGACCCGGATGACCACGCCGCCCAGATCGTCGAGGGTCGCCTCGACCGCGGCGCGCTTGGCCTGCCAGTGCTCCCGGGTTCGCGGCAGCTGATGCGCGACCAACCGGCGCTCACCGCTCGCCGGCTCGGGATAAGTGAGGAGATCGCGCAGCGCCGGCGCATGCGCGAGGTCGTAGATCCGGGCCCTGGCGTCGACGATCGGCTTGAACGCGGGATGGCTCGGGACATCTTCGACCCGCTCACCCTCGATCCAGACGGCGCGGCCATCCTTAAGGCTCGCCCGATAGTCGTCGCCGCTGCGAAGGGTCACGAGCGCGGGCCCTCCGGCACGGCGGTGCCGATCATGCAGTCGCGGGTCACCAATGCCGCGAGCTCGGCCTCCCCGAGACCGTCGGTACCCGCAGGCCGCATCGGCAGCACCAGGTAGCGGAGGTCGGCGGTGCTGTCGTGCACCCGGATCTCGACGTCGTCCGCAATCCGGGTCCCGAACTCGGCCAGCACCGCGCGCGGCTCGCGGATCGCGCGCGAGCGATAGGCGCGCGCCTTGTACCAGTCGGGCGGCAGGCCGAGCAGCCCGCGCGGATAGCAGGAGCAGAGCGTGCAGACCACGAGGTTGTGCAGCTCGGGTGTGTTCTCGAGCGCCCGGATCGGGATCCCGCCCGCATCGATGCCGAACTCCAGCGCGGCGGCGTTGACGTCCGCGAGCAGCCGGCCCTTGAAGCCCGGGTCCCGCCAGGCGCGCGCGACCAGCCTCGCGCCGTCGGCCGGCGAGCGGGCATCGATCGCCTCGAGCGTGCGGCGGAGGTCCTCGGCGCCGAACACGCCCTTCTCGATCAACAGCTCGCCGATCGCTTCCGCCATCAGCTGGTAGTGGTCGAACGGCTGGTCCTCGAGGTCCGGCTGCTTGGGATGCGGATGATGATGGCCGTGCACGGTCATGCCACCTCCCCGAGCGGCTCCAGCCAATGCTCGTAAATGTCGACGACGGCGCTGTCGGCGGCCGGGCCGCGATGGTCGGGCCAGAGCTCGGCCTGGCGAAAGCGCACCCGGTAGAGCGCCTGCCGGGGCAGCCCGGCCCGGCCGTAGGCCAGCTCCTCGGGGTTGGCGAAGTGGCCGGCGATGCCGTCGATCACGCCCGGCCTGCCGCGGACGTAGTGCGGCGTGCGGACGTGGCCCGGCGGCCAGGCGCGCCGCACCCGCACCGGCTGGCCGATCGCGAAGGCATCGCTCATCGGTCCGCCTCGGGCGCTGCCCGCCGGCCCTCGGCGCGCCAGCGGGCCTCGACCTCGGCGAGCCTGCGGCCGAGCTCGTCGACCGTGACCACGCCCTTCTCGAGCAGATTGTTGCCGATCGAGGCGATCCAGCGCTGGTAATAGCCGAGCTCGTCGTAGGCGCCGGGCCCGAGCCCCTCGATCCCGCGCCGGAGCTCGTCGACGGTCATGACCTTGCATTTCGGGCTGACGAGCAGGCGCAGGATCGCATCGACCCGCTTCTCCCAAAGCGCGTAGTCGTGCTCGACCCGCTCCACCGGCCCCGCCGGCTCGCCACCCATGTCATGGTGCCGCCGCATTGCGCCTGCTCCAGCCTCTTCCGATAGAGTATCTCGCAGGCCGCCCCATCGACAAGTGGCTAATCCAAAGAGAGATTCCTGTCTTCGTACTTCAACTACAGCGCGCAAGCTGATAGCAAAGCGCATGGTGACCGCTCCGATGACCGTGGTCGAAGTCGAGCCGCTTCCGTCTCGGGCGGCTGCGGTCTGGTCCGACGACGAGCGAAGCGCGTTCATCGATTTCATCGCCCGCAACCCCGTGGTCGGTAGGATCATTCCGGGCACAGGCGGTGTGCGCAAGGCTCGTTGGTCGCGGCCCGGCCTCGGCAAGCGTGGCGGCGCCAGGATCGTCTACTACTTCTACAATGCGGACAGGCCCGTCTATCTCTTGACTGCGTATGCCAAAGCCAGAAAATGCGATTTGACCCCTGCGCAGAAGCGGGATCATCATCGCAATCATCGAGCAGATCCAAGCGGAGTGGGCCGGGTCGGCAAGTCGGAGAGGACAGTGAGCGTGCGAGCCGAGGACGATGCGGTGGACGTTGGCGAGGACATTATCCGCGGCCTCCGCAACGCCCTGGCCCACGCCCGCGGCGATCCGGGCGACAGCCGCCAGCATGTCGTGCAGATACCAGCCGTCGACGTGAAGGTCGCGCGCCAGAAGCTTCAGATGTCGCAGGACCAGCTGGCGCGGGTTCTGTGCGTCAGTCCCGCGACCGTGCGCAGTTGGGAGCATGGCGAGCGGCGACCCGAAGGAGCGGCACGGATCCTGCTCAGGGTGATCGAGCGCGAGCCGGACGCGGTCTTGCGGGCCCTTTGCGACTGAGCTTCGAGGCTGCTCGGCCGCTCGATCGTGCACAGAGCGGCGGCCAACAAGGGCTGGCGGCCGGGCGGTCGGCGCGGCGCGCTCAGTGCGACATCAGCACCGGCACGGTCATCTCGCCGAGGATCGTCCGGGTCACGCCGCCGAGCACGAACTCGCGCAGGCGCGAATGGCCATAGGCGCCCATGACCAGCAGATCGGCGCCGTCGTTGGCGACCTGCGAGAGCAGCGTGTTGGCGACGTCGATGTCGCGGAACTCGATCCGCTGGACCTCGACCTTGATGTCGTGGCGGGCGAGGTGCAGGCCGATGTCGGCGCCCGGCTCCTCGCCATGGCCGAACGGCTGCTGGCGCGGGTTGATCGTGACCACGCTCACCGTCCTGGCCCGCTCGAGCAGCGGCAGCGCGTCGTTGACCGCGCGCGCCGCCTCGCGCGAGGCGTCCCAGGCGACCATGACGTGCTCGCCGAACGTCGGCGGCGCGCCGATATAGGGGATCACCAGCACCGGCCGGCCGCAGCCGAGGATCACCTCCTCGCGCAGGTAGTGCGGTGCGGTGGCCCCCGGATCGTCGGGATCGAGCTGGCCGAGGATCGCCAGATCGACATAGCGGGCGTGGGTCGCGAACGCATCGGCGACCTCGGTGTACAGCGCCCGGTCGATCCGGCTCTCGAACGCGATCTGGTTACGCTGCGCAACCTCGCCGAACCGGGCCAGCGCGGCCTCGGCCCGGGCGTGCAGCTCCTGTTGCAGGGTGGTCAAAAGGTCGGGCGGCAGATAGCCGCGGACGAAGCTCGCGGGCGAAGGCTCCGAGATGATGTAGACGCCGCTCAGATGCGCGTCATGCGCGGCCGCGAGCGCGACCGCCGCCTCGATCCGCTTGGCGCAGCCGTCGGTGTCGTCGACCTGGACCAGAAGAACTCCTGAAGGCCATCGCGCTCCACTCCTTCGGTTGCGCTCCCGGCGCGGATCCGGTTGCGCTCGCCATCCGGCAAGCGGCAACGCCCGGACCGGCCCCTCGAGGAAGGCCGTTGCGGTAGGCTCCCGAAGCGGCCACCGGCCGGGCGCCAGTCCTCGTCGTCGACGCCGCACCCGCGACCTGCAGCCGGGCGCCCGGACCCGCCGCCGCCTCGCCGGCACCGTGGCCACCGACGTTCGCCAAGCCGACCGTAAGGCGCCCACGCCTGCGCCTCCTTGATCTGGATCAACGCGTTCCCAAGGCAAGCCCGACCAGCCGCCCGTCGATCGAAGCGCACGTCGGCGCGTAAGGCGTCGAGCAGGGCCAGGTTGAGGCGGGCGTAGAACCCGCCTTCGCCGTAGTCTGCCTTGAGATCGACGATCCCCCCGCTGGGGAAGCTTGGCCTCCGAGGTGGGGCACTTCAGCGCCGGCCAAGACGGGCTGACAAGCATCATCCGCCAGTCCCAGTTCTTGGCGAGCCGATGCGCGCGCCGTCGGTCGGCCAGGCGCTTTGGAACGACCCGTCAGCGACGCTCCGGAACGCCTCCAGCGTCAGTCGGGCGGTTTCCTGCCATGTGAACCGCTTTGCCCGTTCGAACCCGCGGCTTTGGAGCTCTTGTCGAAGGCCGGGCTCGGCCGACAGACGGAGCACGGCAGCGGCGATCTCCTCAGGCTTGCGCACATCGACGAGCAGCGCCGCGTCGCCGCCGACCTCCTTCATGGTCCCCCAGTTCGCCGTGACGACCGGACAGCCGGACGCGAAGGCCTCGACGATCGGGATCCCGAAACCCTCATAAAGGCTCGGGAAGACGAGGGCCATGGCGGACTGATAGAGCGAGGCGAGATCCTCATCGGGAACGAAACCCAACCGTTTGAGGAAGCGGCTCGTGGTGGTCCCTTCGCCGTCTCCCCAGCGCTGCGGCTTGCCCGCGTGAACCAGGACGAGAGGTCGCTGTCGGTTGATGATCTCGAGCACCTCGGGCAGCACGCCGAAATTCTTCGATCCCCAAATGAGCCCGACGTGCAGGATGAATTCGCCCTCGAGGTCGTATTTGCGACGCACCGCGCGCAGCCGCTCCTCGGCGATCGGTTGCCGGAAGATGTCCTTCGCGCCCTCCGGCGTCACCACAAACTTCCCGACCGGAACGCCTAGTATTTCTGCCAGCTCGTCGCGGGCAGTCTCTGAAGGGGTCAGGATGCAATCGGCCGTTTTCCCGAACAGAGGCATGAACATTCGCACATAGTACCGGTCAACGATGCTGAACTCCTTGGGAAAGAAAGTATTGGTCAGCGCCGTGTATCGTGATGACTTTGCGCGCGCGGCAGCGCAATGGAATTGACATCTTGGGCCCGAAGCATCGATATCGAGACCGAGCCGATTAACCGCCCGCGCCACCTGGACCTGATCCCAGAAAAATTTCTGCCGGCAAGGCAGAATGATCGGGTGAGCGTTTGGTGCTTCGGCAAACGCTTCAAGTGACTCGGGCCGGCCAGCAAATAGATAGTATTCGTTGTCGAGATCCTGAGCAAGCAGGTTCTCTGCGATCAATCGCGTGTAGACCGCAATCCCGCCCTTCTCTTCGATATTGCGCAACATTAAGCCCACGCGCATCGACTTGCCTTTCGTCAGATGCATTTTTGCATGAGCAGCGCTGTCGCGGGCCGGTCAGACGGGTTCGCTGTCACGGATGCATTCCGCGGGTGGCATAGATCCAGGCACCGGGCACCAACGCCAGCAAGTGTAGCAGAAAGGTGATGATGGAGAAGCTAAATCCAGCTTCGGTGCTCACGCCAGCCAGACCAAGGAGATAGACGTAGCTCGCCTCCCGTACACCCAGGCCGCCGATGGATAGAGGGATCATGCTCAAGAGCAGGACCGTCGGCACGATGACGAGGAAATACAGGAACGGAACCTCGAGACCAAGGGCGGCGGCGATCACGGCAGCGGTCGCCACCCGCAGGAACTGGAACACCACGCCGACCACCATCGACCAGGCGATCGCCCCAGGCTGGTCGCGATACGCGTCGAGGCAGCGGTACAACTTCTCCAGGCGGGTACGCACCGGTTCGAGCCAGTCAGCGCAGACCAGCAGCCGCGTCAGATCTCGCGTCCACGGGTGCATGAGCACGAGCGTGCCCATCAGGACGCCGAACAGGCCGACCCCGGCCACGATCCCGATCACGCGCGGCAGCGGCAGCGGGTCGAGCAGGAGGCCGACGAACACGATCGCGATCAGCACGAGGAGTGCGCCCACCCGCTCCACCAGCATCGAGGCGAAGACGAGGGCCGGATCCGCGGTCACCCGCGAGAGCCCGTAGAGACGCAGCACGTCCGTGCCCATGCCCGGCAGAAAGTAGCCGAGGAACGAGCTGGTCAGAACGAGGCTGAAAATCCCCCACACCGTGATCAAGGGATTCTTGCCGCGCAGCAGCAGGTACCACCGACAGGCCGAGACGTAGATCGTCAGGACCATGAGCGCGAGGGCGATCAGCAACAAGCCGGGGGACCCGTGGACAAGCACCCGGAGCATCGCGCCGAGGTTGACCTGCCAGAGGAGCACGGCGAGGAGCGTGACGCTCACCGCGATGCGCAAGGCGTTGCGCCGCCAGCCCCCGCTATCGGTTGCGGGCATCGTGGCCGTCGTGGCGTCCACCGACTTAAAGCCCACCTTACCCTCGCCGTCCAAGAATCGATTCCATCGCTGGCGCACCTCCAATTCTTGCCATCAATGCGACGAGGCTGCAACATCGTGACGTCGATCTAGCCCCCAATGCCGGCGAGAGCTCTCAACCCATGAGCCGCTCGATTACGACGCGCATGGCGTCGACGGTCGAGCCTTCGAAGTTCAAGCGATACCAGACCTCGAGATTGATCAGCAACCACAGTCGGTAATTGTGATCTACGCGGCCTGACCCGTGTTGTTCGATCAATCGCTCCACGTAGGTCCGATCGAAAATGCCCAATTCGACGAAACGCGATTCGGCGAACAGGTTTTCGATAAACTCGCGCAAGTCGGTACGCATCCAGTGCGCCAGGGGAAAGCCGAAGCCCTGCTTCTTTCGTTTGATCAGCTCTGGCGGAAGATACCTGGCGGCGACCTTCTTCAGCAGGTATTTCAGCTGGCCGCCTTTGAGTTTGAGATCGCCAGGAATGGACGCGGCATATTCCACGACCTTGTAGTCGACCAGGGGCGACCGGGTCTCGAGCGAATGCGCCATGCTCATCCGGTCGACCGTCACCAGGAGATGGTCGGGCATCCTGGTCATCAAGTCGGTGTACAGCATGCGATCGACGAGGTCCTCGACGTTGGCGGATCCGAAAAAATCCAAGATCTTCTGCGTTGAATCGTAGTCTTCGATCTGACCTCTGGCGGCAGGGGTGAACAGCTGTTCCTTGGCCGTCTGCGTGAACCGGAGAAAGCTCATGCTCTCCGCGTAGCGCCGGTCCCGGCCGAACAGCGACAATTCGTTCAGCCAGCGCGCCTTCTGCGCCAGACTCTTGTAACCGAAGGAGTCGGGAATGCGCTCGACGATCTTCTGGACGCACCAGTCGCCGGAACCATTGTGGCAAGAGCGCATAGTAATCGAGCAGCCGTTGTCCGGCAAAGCGGTCGTAGCCGGCAAAACTCTCATCGCCGCCGTCACCGGTCAGGACCACCTTGACGACGTCCCGCGCCGCTCGGGACACGAGATACACGCCGACGCCGAAAGGATCGGCGGGTTCGTCCATATGATAGACCATCGCGGGGACCAGACGGATCAGATCCGCCTCGACCACGCGCTCGTGGGCCTCCATGCCGTAGCGCGCAGCGACCTGGCGCGCGTAGGGCAGCTCGTTGAAGCCCTGTTCCTTGACCCCGATCGAAAAGACCGGGACCGGTTCCGGGCTCGCCGTCGCCATCATCGCCGAGACCATGCTGGAATCGATCCCGCCACTCAGGAACGCGCCGACGCGAACGTCGCTCAGCAGATGCATTCGGACGGTCTCGGACAACAGGCGGTCGAGCTCGTCCTCGACCTCGCGCTCGCTTGCCCGGACCTTGTCGGTAAAGCGCAGGTCCCAGTATTTCTCGAGCCGGACCACGCCGTGCTCCCAGGTCAGCACCGTGCCTGCCGGCAGTTTCTTGATGCCCTTGAACAGAGAATAGCGGTCCGGCATGAAACGCATCGAAACATAGTGCCACAGACCCTCCAGGTCGATCGCCGGTGCGACCAGACCGGACGCGAGGATTGCCTTGACTTCGGATCCGAACAGAAAATCTTGACCATTATTGACGAAGAAAAGCGGCTTTTGGCCCATGTGGTCGCGGGCCAGCAGCAGGATTTGCCTGTTTTTGTCCCACAGCGCAAATGCGAACATGCCGCGCAGATGCCGTACGCAATTGGTCCCATAATCTTCGTAGAGATGGACGATGACCTCGATATCGGTCATCGTTTTGAACTGATGACCGGCCGCGGATAGTTGGCGGCGAAGTTCGGGGCTGTTATAGATCTCGCCATTGCACACCAGTTGCACCTGGCCGCTTTCGTTGGCGATCGGCTGGTCGCCGGTGGTCAGATCGATGATGCTCAGGCGTCGGTTGCCCAGGGAAATGTGCTCGTCCCGATAGTAGCCGCAGCTGTCGGGTCCCCGGTGGACGATGGCGTCGGTCATCGGCACGATGACGTGGCGGTTGCTCGGCGACAGGATCCCGGTGATGCCACACATGGACAGGCCTTTTCGCTGCGGGCGAGTGAGGCTAGCCGCGACGCTGACGCGACAGCCGGGGTGCGCGGCGTCCGGCTTGACGACCCTGATCCTCGCGACGGGTCAA
This sequence comes from uncultured Alphaproteobacteria bacterium, assembly GCA_963757395.1. Lineage (GTDB taxonomy): Bacteria > Pseudomonadota > Alphaproteobacteria > Geminicoccales > Geminicoccaceae > DATAOG01. The sequence continues at coordinate 168,113 of CAVWRK010000001.1, read as the reverse complement.
AGCCAACCCGCCTCCTGGTAGAAGGGACGATCTCCTTCAGACCCTGTAGCCATTGGTGCCCGTCACCAGGATTCTCGGATTCATGCGATGCCACCCGACCTAGGACCACGTTCCTTTGGTCTCGAACTCGATCTGTGGCAGATCGGCTGCCGCCAATAAGCAGCAGCCGGGCAGGCCTCTGCAAGTCGCGCGAACCGAACCGCGTCCTTCGCTGGCGCCTCCGCCAATTCCGGCTGCTTCAGCGCCATGCTCCACCCGAACTCGGCCGACATCACGCCGGCGTCCCGACCCAGCGCACGATTCGAGGCGGTCACGATTTCTTCCGAGATGCTGGTAGGCGACCACAGAACCTTGCGCAAGGATTTTGCGCTCGGGTCTTCCTCTGGCGTCAAGCGCACGGCGAACGGGCCGCGATATCGCCTGAGCTGCTCTGTCCCTTGGGCACCGACCGACGCTTCCGGTCGGTGCGGCCGCGTCCGCCGTCCCGAGGCCTCGCGTTGCGGCCAAGCGAACAGGCTTCGCCGCCCCCGGCGGTGGTCGACCCCGGGCAATCTACGCCGACCCATTGGAGATCGTCTCGCGGATAGTCTCTTGGGTCGTCGTCTCCGGTGAGCGGCCGGGAGGCGATGGCGCCTTCTCACGGAGGTCCCATCTCCATGAAAGCGTCTTCCGGCTGGTTCGGTGGTTCTGCTCTTCGAGATAGGCGTAAACCTTTCGGAGCTGTTCCCTGAAGGCCTCATAGGTATGATCCCGCTCGACCTTCTGCCGGGCCTGCTGGCCCATCCGCTCGCCCGCTGCGGGGTCGTCGAACGCCCGTATCATGCCTTGTGCCACGCCCTCTGCAGTCGGCGGGACCAAAATCGCCGTGGCACGATCGAGCACGTCCGTGTGGGTCGTCAAATCAGTGGCAACGATCGGCCGGCCGCTCGCCATGTAAGTGTAGATCTTGAGTGGGGTCACGCGAGGCTCCGGGCGGGGCGAAGCGAGCACGGTCGCCAATGCCATGAATTCGGGCATTTCCTCCAACGGACGCTTGCCGACCATGCGTGCTGCGTTGGCCACGCCAACGGTCGCCGGGCGCCGCCGCGGGCGTTCGATCTGGCGCGGCTCACCGCCCACTAGCAAAGGCACGGCCTCGGGGAAGCGCTCGCGGACCGCCATGGCTTCGATCAGCATCTCAGTCTCTTGCCTGGGATCGAGGTGTAGACGACAACCTGCCGCGACGATAGGCCCAGTTCGTCGCGAAGCCGCATGACGATTCGCGGGTCGGGCGGCCGCCGCGCGGATTCGGCCGGGATGTCCCTGACCTCGAAGACCCGCGTGCTCGGACTTTCCTCCGCGAACAGTCTCGTCAATGCCGGGGCCACGGTCAGGATGCAGCTCGACCGCGCCAGCGCAAGCCGCCGCAACGGACCGCCAAGCCTGGCCAGAGAACGGACCAAGGGCGACGGACTGGCGCGCAGCTGGTAACAGATGTCGGAGTCGAGATCCGCCACGACCGGTCTGCGAAACCAGCGGGCAATCGGGACGGCGAAGAACGCGGCCTCCTCGATCGCGTGGACCGCGACGAAGCGACGGCTCCGCAGCAGGCGAATCACCGTTGCGGCCAGAAGCAGGTCATAGACCGCTTTGGCGAATGAGAAGCCGATCGGTACGTGCTTCAGTAAAGGCAGGCGGCGGCACCCGACAGGAGACCACCGAGCTGGGCGTGACGATCGCGCCGGATGAATTCGCGGGGGAGGCTACGGATGCCCCATGCCCACTGGCATCTGCCGAACACGCCTGGCTATCCTTGTACTCCCCTTCTGGCGTAGACCCAGGCTCCGGTGAGCACAGACAGAAGGCGGAGCAGGTAATTCACGATCGCGAGCCCGAGGGCGGCCTCGGGGGCGACCCCGACGAGGCCGAACAGATAGACGTAGGCGGCTTCGCGCACGCCAAGGCCACCGATCGAGATCGGCAGCATGATCAGCAGGAAGATGGTCGGCACGATCACCAGAAAGTACACGAATGGTACGTGAAGGCCGAACGCCCACCCGATCACTGCGGTCAGGACCACCCCTAGGAACTATTGATCGTGTAGGCGACGACCTTTAAACTCGATTTACGGTGCCCGGAAGCTACACGAGGGGGCCAGCCAAAATATGATGAGAGGGCGAAACGGTTATGATCCCTGCCGTCACCGACGGCGTTAGCTTCCGCGCCATTCCTAGAGGACGGCCAGCACTCGCGGCCGTTAACGAGTGGCGCGCGAGCGCGGCGTCTTTGAAAACAGCCACATTGAGCGGGTGCCGCGGCGACCGGCCGTCGCGCTGCCCGAAGAGCAGGTCCGTCGCCATCTGGACAATGGTCCTGACCGTTGTGGTTTCATATCTTTATAGATCGCCGGGGCGCTTTCCCGCGCTCTCGGCGCCATGATCAGTGTTCCCGGGAGATCTGGCTAAATGCACGGCATCGCAAAGGATCAGCTTACAGAGCCGACGGGTGATTCGATGAACTTCCCTGCCATGCTCCGCCAGGCACTGGATCAACTCGACGACGACCACAGATTGCTCCCGGCAGTCGCCCGCGAACTCCGCCTAGCCATCGCCAGCACATCCAGAGAGGAAACGTTAGATGTCGCCTTTCGACCCGAGAAGCATTTGGGCAGTTCGCTTCCTTGCCCGAACCTGCACGAGCCGCCATCGTGCAAGCTATCGTCGAGCGCGACCGCTGGGAGGTCCGCGGCTACGAACTGGGCCCCTGGTACCCGCTCCTTCTCCGCTTGTTGTGGCGGCTCAAGCACAAGGTTTACCGCTGGGGCACCACAGGGTCGAGGTGGTCCCGGCATGCCCGCGAAGTTGCGGACGTCCTCGCGTACGGCACAAGGAAGGCGCCGGCATTTCTCGTTGGAGGGCTGCGCCGCCAGCAGTTGGTGGTGAAAGGGCGTTTCTCGTCCAGGCCGACATTGCCGGAAGTGCTAGGCCTTGCCGGCCTGGATCCGCGTGATTTTGCCATCTGCTACGCACGCGAGATCCCTCAGACTGCGCAATACCGAGGCTACTGGCACGATCCTGCACGACAAAATACGGTCGGTCGCGTGCTCGGCCTTGATCTCTTGCCTGGCGCCGGTGGTTTTTGGCTGGCGGAGAGCAACACCAGCCCTGCGCAGCGCCCGGAACGTTCCGCGCTGTATGAGCGCGATCCTTTCGTCTCAATCTGCTGAATTTCGCTGTGGACATGGATACCGCCATCTGGTGGTATTGACAACAGTTCTTCGGGGGTCGAGCCATCACGGCATGCCGATACGAGGAGGAGGCCCGGGACCGCAGATCCAATTGACGTTGGTTGACCTGCCAAACGTACCAAGCGAGCGCGACACGGAGCTACGGTATACCGCCCCTGACGGATAATGGCACGTTGGTGGCCGCATCCGAGCCTATCCGACCAGTCTTGATCGCTTGCTCGGGCTCAAGCGCGCCACCTATCGGGCGCTAGCACTGTACCAGCGTGAGACCGGCGATCCGGATCTGCTCCTTCCGCCGTTCGGTCCGACCCGGTGCTTATGGAGGGGGCTCCGGAGGAGCCGTTTCCGAACTTGGTATACAAACTCCCAGAGGTCGAGGCGGGTCGCGGCGTTTATTTTCTCAAAGCCAGCTCCGCGGAACAAGCCCGCGCCATGTCGTCGATTGCCCTGCGGGCGCCACGTCAGCGCGAGCTTCAGGAACGCGTGCTGCACGCCTTCACTAACAAGTACGGATTGTATCAGGCCTATGTGAAATGCCCCCTGTTGGCCGACCGGCGGATCTACAAAGTACGTGCCCTGGTCCTGCTTACTCCGGTTGGCATTAGGTTCCTTTCGGCGTACCGGCTGGTTTCGGGACATCCGGTCCCGGAGCACCTGCCTGAAGGCATTGTCCACGATCCGCGACCCTACTCGTCAACCTCCGTCGGGTCCTCGCGGTACGAAGTAGTGCCCGAAGACGACAAGCCGGCAGTGGTCCGCGGAGCGATAGCCGTCGCAAGAGGGCTTGCTTGGGCTGTCGAATACGGATTTCACATTCGATGACCCTCGACTTAGTCTCCGACGATCCCTTCGCGCGGCGCTCGGAAGCAAATGCCCATGTGGCAATCTAAAGCGATCAGAGCGGCCGCCCTGTCAGAGCCCTCTGGCGTTCGCCCTCCCTGCAAGTGGTTGCGCTCTATGGCAATCAGCGGGCTTGGGTTCTCGGGGGCCAACCTTCTGTTGGCTCGATTTCTGCCCACGCACGACTATGCACGCCCAGCTCTTGCGTTATCGTTGGTCACCCTCGCCGTTCCTCTTGCCCCTTTAGGCCTGCAGGGCGTTGTCGTCCGGCAGCGACTCGCAGCGACGCCGCAGCTGCTGTTTAGGGGAATGATGACGGGGATTGCATGCGGGCTGGCGGTCGCGGCTGTGGCCCGCTTCGTCTATCACTTCACTTGGCGCATATGGCGATCATCGGGCTCGCGATCGCCGGCGGTGGTGTCGCGCACCTGGCCGCAGCTCTGTTTTCAACGCAGGAGCGATTCTCGATATCGGTTGTACTGTCTCAAGGTTCGAACTGCTTCCTGCTTCTGGGTGCGGTCATCGCGGGCTTCGAGTTCGCTGACACAAGCTTGCCACTTGCCGTCCTCGTGCTCGGCCAGATCATCTTGGCAATCGTGGGGTTGGCAAAAGCTCATCGGCGAGAACCGCGGAGGCAGTTTCCGACCAGCGATTCTACTGGACCGAAGCGCTCCTTTGGACAAGCGTCGCCGGGGCCGCGGAGCTGATGCTCCAGATTGAACGGCTGATGATCCCGAAGCTGCTTGCTCTCGAGGACTTGGCCACCTTCGCCGTGCTGGCGGCGATCGTCATCTCGCCGTTCCGATTGTTGCAGATGAGTGTTGCGCGGACGCTTGTGCCCAGGCTGCGAAATGCCATGACTATCTCGGCAAGGCGGCGCCTGCTCATTCACGAGGCCGCCATCGTTCACGGGATGGCGCTGGTCGGCTGCGCGGCAATCTGGTACCTGATGCCGGTCCTATCCGACTGGGTTCTCCGAGCCAAATACCATTTTTCGGCGGGTCTCATGCTGGCAGCCATCGCGTCGGGCTTGATCCGCGTCCTGTCCGGGTTCGCTAACGCGGCCGTCACCGCTCTCGCCAGCAGCCAACGGCTCGCTGTCTGGAACCTGTGGTCCTGGATCCTGGTGGCAGGTCGGCGGAATCGGAGCGATCATCGGCGCACGCTGGGGGCTAACAGGAGTCATTTTGCGGTGCGATGCTGGGCTGGGCGGGCCGGATTGTGGTCGCCGCATCCATTGTCCTGCCACAGCTGAAGGAGCACACCCGGCGACCTGCTGACGCTTGCCGATGAGCAGCCCGTCCCTGAACCGCAGGGAATTCTCTCGTCAGGAGAATGAAGTTGCCCAGGATGTAGAAGATCCACTTTCCGGCGTACCGTTCGTATCCCTTGGTCGTTAGAGTTCCATCGCGGTTGCACACATCAGGTTGCCGCCGCCGCATCCTGGTCGGCCGCCCGCAACCCCGCCCGGTCGTCGACAAACAACTCCGCCCAATACTCGGTGAGCAGAGCGGTCCAGATCCGCATCGCCGCCTCGGCCGAGTAGGGCTGGCCGGGCGGGCGGACGAACAGCGCCCGGATGCTCGCCGGCTCGAACAGGCCTCGGCGCCGCACGTTGGCATCCGAGAGCGGCTCGGCGGCGATCCGGTCCAGGGTCTCCGCGAACGCCAGATCATACCTCATCCGTTGTGGAAATTTGGCAAGGCCGCAGAACTCGTCGTCGACGATCGTGGCGAGTGCTTTTCGCAGCACGTACTTGTTGATCCGACGACGGATCTTGAGTGCATCTGTGATTGAGAAGGCGGCGCGCGCGAGGTCCACATCGAGGAACGGCGACCGATGTTCCAGGCCGGACGCCGCGAAGGTGCGCTCGAATTTCGGCGACAGCTGGAATTCGGCCAAAAGATTGGCGTTGACGAACTCGGGCTGCATCGGCGGCAGGACCGTTCGCGCGGGCAGGTGTGCGCCCGGCACGCTGGGCACGGATGGCACCTTGCCTCTGGCGTACAGCCGGTCGAGCAGCTTGCCCACAACGCCGTGCGGCGGCAGGGACAATTGCGTCAGGTCATACAGCTGATGCAGGCCGGACCGGCACGGCGGCAGCAGGCGCATCAGGTAGAACACCAGGGATTTGGGCGAGCCGGCAAAGAGAAGGTCCGAGCCCTGCGCCGTCAGGAGGACGTCGACGCGATGTCTGGCGAAGCGCCCGAGCTGGAGGAGCTGCATCGCCTCGCTCCGGGCGTATGGATCTTCCAGGTGCCAGACCAGGTCGCGCAAACCGCTGTCGAGAAGCTCGGGCGGGGTCAACACGTCGTGATGGGTGGCCCCGATCTTGGCCGCGACCTTGCGCGCCGTGACGATCTCTGGATCGTCGGGACCCGCGCCGGCGGTGAAGGTGTGGATCTCTTTGTCTGGGTGGAGTTGACGCAGCAGATAGGCAAGGGCAATCGAATCGATGCCGCCGCTGAGCGCGAGACCGATCTGATCGATGTCCGTCGAGCGCCGGCGCACCGCTTCAACCAAAGTCCGGCGGACCAGGTCGACCGCTTCCTCCTCAGCGGTCACGCGGACATCCAAGGTCAGGGGCGGACACTCATGTCGCGCGGTGATCCCGCCCGTCGAGGTCATCCGCAGAGCGGCGCCCGGCGTAGCTTCGGCAATACCGGTGAACAGCGTGCGCCCGACCGGAAGGTGTTTGGCGCACTGCAGATACTGCACCATGTCGCGGTCGATTTCCGGCTCGACCTCCGGCAGCGCGAGCAGGGCCTTGTACTCTGACGCGAAGGCCAGACCGCCACCGGGCAGCATAACATAGTACAACGGTCGACAGCCGAAGAAATCGCGCGCCAGCACGACCTCCTTACTGTCGTGGTCGACGATCACGTAGGCGAAATCGCCATCGATCAGCTCGATCCCTTCCAGGCCGAAGCCCTGATGGAGCGCGAGCAGCACGTCCGCAGGCGAGTTCTGGTGCCGCTTCGATCCGCCGCTCTTTGAGGCGGGCGATCAGATCGGGAGCGTTATAGAGCGTGGCGTCGCAGACAATGGACGCTTGGCCCCGTCTGGCCAGACGCGTGTTCGGATCGCTGTGCACGGTGCCAAGCGCCAGGTCGGGCGATGGCCGCAGATAATCGGTCCTCGGGCCGCGATGCGCCAACAGGCGGGCCATGGTGCGCAACGGTGCCTCACGTGCGGCGCCGACGACGCCGAACAGCCCAGCCATGGAACGCTTCCTCCATTCGCCTGCCCCACCCAGCCCGGAGCCCGGCTTGCATAGACTTCGCTCGGCCTGACGTAGAGCCGGAGGTTTAGTCGAACCAGCCCGCATCGGCGAACGAGCGCACCATCTCCTTGAGCCCGTCCTCGGGTCGGATCTTCGGCTGGTAGCGAAGCACCGTGCGCGCCTTGCTGATGTCGAAGGCGCGGGTCGAAGCGAACCAGGCGGCGCGCCGGCGGTAGAGCGGCGGCGCGATGCCGAACGGCTTGCAGGCAAACTCGCAGATCGCCGCCGGCAGGTACAGGACAAAATAGGGGAGCGCCAGTTTGGGTCGCGGAACCCCGAGCGCTGCCGCCATGACCGTGACCACCTGGTTGAGCGTGATCGCGTGATCGTCGCCGAGGATGAACGCCTCGCCCTGCGCTTGGTCGCGTTCGGCGCACAGCATCAGGCCGGCGCACAGGTCGTCGACGTGGGCGAAGTGGTAGGTCACCTCGCCCGAGCCGAACATGACGAAACGGCCGCTCTTGATCAGCTTGGCGAGCTTCAGGAAGCGCTTCTCGCGCGGTCCATAGATCCCGGCCGGCCGGGCCACGCTCACCCAGAGTCCGAGCTCGCGGCCGCGCTCCAGCGCCAGGACCTCGCCCTTGTGCTTGGTGATCTGGTAGTAGTCGTCGGGCTTGATTGGCGACTCCTCGTTGCCCGGCGGACGATCCACGGTGCCGTGGACGCCCATCGTCGAGCACTGCACGAAGCGCTTGACGCCGGCCTGCGCCGCCTCTTCGAGGATGTTGCGCACTCCCTCGACGTTGACCTCCCAATAGAGCTTCTCGGGAACGTTGGTCGGGCGGTAGAGCGCGGCGACGTTCTGCACGACCTCGATGCCGTCGAGCGCCCGCCGCAGACTGGCCCGGTCCAGCAGGTCGCCTGGGACGAGCTCCAGGTTGGGTGCGGCGTCGTCTGGCTTGCCGTCTGGCGGATAATACATGCCGCGCGTCGGAATCCCTCGATCCGCCAGATATCGGCAGAAATAGTTGCCAGTATAACCGTTGGCTCCGGTCACAAGGATCTTTGGGCTCATTCCGTTTCACCTGACTCCAAGCTCAATTGGCGGCAAACCGCCTGCCCTCCATGGGGCCTGACACGGAGGACCTCGGCTCAATAGGGCAAAAATGCGCCACCCCGCTCGCCTGCGCGTCCGCCAATTCCGCCCGTTTGCGGCTCATGCTCCACCCAAGCTCGGCCTGCATCATGTCGGCGCACCAGCCCATACTGCCGGCCGGCAACGCGCCCCTGGCGGCAAGGTTGCTGCGGAGGAAGATCAGATCGGTCAACCGCACCGCCATCTCCTCCCGGACGCTGTATAGGCAACAACAATGGAAGATGTCACGCAAGGATTTTTCCGATTTCGGCTGTGGTCTGTCGTCAATGATGCGGTCAAAAGCCGCAGGATATCGTCGCAACAGTACTCCCGCCGCATTTTCAACCTGAGATCCGAGTACTCGGGTGGTCGGTTGGGTGGCCGTGTCCGGGTCTCCGAACCCCTGCACCCCGGACAACGGAACGTGCTTGGCGGTGCACGGCGGCGGTGTCCTGCCGAGCTTGTGAAATACCGCGTCGACGGTGTGCTCCGCCACCCGGCGCGCCATCGTGAACTTGACCCCGACCGCGCTGACGAGGCCCGCCATCGCATCGCTCCGCTGATGGTCGATGACGACGCTGCGCCGCGCCCGCTTGACCTCGCCCTGCTGCTCGCCGTCCGCTGGCGTCAGGCCACCATAGCGGTAGCGCACGTCATCGAGGGTGAGCCGGGCACCCGGACAGGCGGCGTTGATCTCATCGAGGAACGCCTCGACCTCGCTCTCCGTGAAGCGACAGCGGTCCGGGTCGCCGCCCTGGTAGGGCAGATGCGCGGTGCCGATCACCGAGCAGTCGTACCAGGGCGTGACGAAGTACAGGCGCCGGCTGCGTCCCAGGACGGCATCGGAGCGCCGGCGGCTGACCACACCGACCGCATGACCGTCGAACAGCTTGCGCGTCACCAGGTTCATACCCTTGGTCAAGCCCAGCTCGTGACCCGCCGACAGATCCCTCGGCGCGCGGCGCAGAAGCTCGCTGCTCCAAGGGCCACAGGCGTTCACGGTCACGGCCGCGCGGATCTCCAGCTCGCTCCCATCCAGCAGATCCCGCGCGCGGACCCCTTCGATGCACGCGTCGGTGCCGATCAGAGCCTCGATCGTCAGGTAATTGGCTACGTCAGCCCCGGCTTCGGCAGCGCCGAGGACGCATTCCAGCAGCACCCGGTCCGCATCCTCCATCTGAGCGTCGTACCAAATGGCGCCCCCGGTCAGGCCGCCCGGTGCGAGCCCGGGGATGAGGCGCAGACATTCGCTCTTCGAGATGACCCGGCCCGAGGGTGTCCGCCGGCTCGGCGGGACGCGCCGATTGCGATCGAAGCCGATGATGTCGTGGGCGCGCAACGCCAGCCAGAGCGCCTCCCGGCCACGGCTGCCGTGGCCGTAGGTGGGCATGACGAACTCTAGGGGCCGGATCAGTCGCGGAGCGGCCTGGAGCCAGAAGCGGCGTTCCTCCAACGATTCCCGGACGCGGCGCAGATCCAGGTGCTGCAGGTAGCGCAGGCCGCCGTGGATCAGCTTGAAGGAGTTGTGCGAGGTTGCGCTGCCGAAGTCACCCCGCTCGACCAGCGCGACCTGCAGACCGCGCAAGGCCGCATCTCGGGCGATGCAGGCGCCGTGGATGCCGGCTCCGACCACCAGAACGTCGTATGTGGTGTCCGCCAGGCGCCGAAGGTCACGCTTCATGCAGCCGACTGGGCGCTGGGCGCCTGCGCCACCTTCGAGGCAAAGGCGAGCAGATGATGCCCGCTGCGGCGGGTCCACCGCCGCGGCAGCGCATTGAACAGGTCGACGAAAAGCCCGTTGTAGAACTTGGCCTTGAGGCCGCCGTGCACCTTGGTCGCCACCGGGAACCGTTCGGGGACGATGGTCACCGAGCCGAACGGCGACAGCAGCTCGCGAAACTCGCGCTCGGAGAACTGGTGAAAGCACGGTGCGTCGAGGTGATCGATCTCGACCTTCATCAGCTTGTGCAGAAGGTTGAGCCAGGAATGACGATTGACGGTCATGACGATGGCCTGCCCGCCCGGCCGCAGCACGCGATGGAGCTCCCGGACCATGCGCTGCGGCCGGGGCGTGAAGTGCAGGACCGTGTGGCAATAGACCAGATCGAAAGCATCGTCCGGCAGATCCATGGCCTCGCCGTTGCCGATCAGGAATTCGCCGGCCAGCCCGCGCTGCTGAAAGTTGCGCCGGGCGAGGTCGATCGAGGTCTGGGCGAGATCGAGCCCGACGACCTCGGCGCCGCCCTTGACGAACCGGGCCAGATCGTTGCCGACGCCGCAACCGACGTCGAGCACCCGCTTGCCGTGATAGCCGTCGAAGTTGACCACGCGCGGCAGGTAGCTCAACTTCTCGAAACGATAGGCTTCTATCTCCTCGAAGAATCCCTTCGTGCCGACCGGGCTGCGTGCGATCTTCCAATCGTGGATGTGATCATTCCAATACTGCCGGACCCGGTCCAACGCCGGGTCGTCGGCCCTACCCGAAGCAGCGTCGACCGGACCGGACCGGAGGCCTTTGATCACGGCCGACATGCTTTCGGCACTCCTTGAGCTCACCTGAGCCCTGAGGGCAGGCCCACCGCCGGCGCGGCACTTTTGGCGACGGCAACCCGCCGCCTCTCCATGACGCGTCCGTAGAAATCCCGTACCCTCGCGACATAGTTGGCGTCAGAGAACCGCTCAGCCGCCCGTCGACAGGCGGCGCTCGCCAAGCGCTCGCCGAAGGCCCGATCGTCAAGCACGCGCTCGATCCCCTCGGCCAGCCCGGCCGCGCTCGGTGGCACCAGGCACGCCACTTCCGAATTGAGGATCTGCGTGTGGGTGCGCAGCGCGGTAGCGACCAGCGGCCGCCCCGAGCGCAGATAACCGTAGATCTTGAGCGGGGTGTTGGTGCCGCGCGAGCGCGGCGAAACGATGACGTCGGCCGCCCTGAGGAAGTCGGCTATGCGGCGAGGATGCACCGGCCCCGTGAACATCACCGCATCCGCGATCGGCAACTTGGCCGCTAGCCGGCGGTAGTATTCGATCTGGCCGACTTGCCCGCCCACGATCAGCAGACGTGCATGGGGACGGCGCACGACAACGCTGGCGAAGCCGCGCAGCAAAAGGTCGACCCCCTGGTAGGGCTCGAGTGTCCCCGTATACAGAACCACGGCGTTGCCCTGCAGGCCCAGTTCGGCGCGGACGTCGTCGTTGCTGCTGCCGAAAACCTGGGCATCATCACCCATGTTTTCGATCATCTCATGCGGCGTCGACGGCGCTTCCCTGGCGATGGCCTCGGCAAGCTCGGGACAGATTGTGATCACACCGTCAGACCGATGCAGCACCCAGCGCTCCAGCCGCGCGAACAGCATCCGGACGGGCCATTGGTCATAGGTGCGGCAGTTGCTCAGCTGCTGGGGCAGGCTGCTGTGCATGTCGTAGATGTGCGGCAGACCGAAGCGCCGCGCGAGACCGACGGCGAAGAAGGCGGCCTCCTCATGAGAGTGGAGCACATCGTAGCGCCGCGCCCTCAGAGCGCGCACCGTCTCTCGGTAGAGGTGCAGGTCGAGGACCAGCTTGGCGGGGGACGGCCCGATCTTGACGTCCTTGATCCATGGCGGCTGCGACGCCCTCAGAATCCGCAGCCGCGGGATCGGAATGTCCTCGCCGAAAGGATAGGTGACCAGATCGACCTGATGGCCGGACATCGTCAAGGCACGGATTCGATGCAGGATGCTGAAAGGCGTGCCGCGAATTCGAAAGAATGGCTGGGGCGCCACCATCAGGATGTTCAGACCGCCGCTCGCGGACGAAGTCCGCCACGGCTCCCCGTCTCGCGAAGCTGCCGGCCCATCGATCATGCGATCAAGCTCCGGCTTGCCCATGACCAGCGCACGCGACAATTCGTTCAACTGAGTGTTCCTGGATTTGCCCGGGCCCGAAGAACCGGGCGCCACCCGCCAGTGGCGAGACATATGGCCACGGACTGAAGGCATCGCCGAACGGCAACCCGAGCAACCAACAGCCGCCCCATGCCTGCAGACGGCGCGTCAAGCCTAGCCAAGGGCTTATCCACGAGCCCCTTCCTGCCAACGTCTCCTCCGAGTGTCCGAGAGACCACCTGGAACGCGACCCCCGGCGCGCGAATCGCCGCAACTAGCTAATCTGGTAGCATAGCACGCCGCCGAGAGGAAGTCATGGATGGGAAAAGAGTGAGGTGACGCACAAGGTCTTGTGTCGGGCGGCGAGGGGCACTCCCGGGTGGTTGATGCCAGCAGCACGGAGCGCGGCGCGACACACCGCCTCGACGTGGTCGGCATCGAGCGCGAAAATGCTCCAGGCCGAACATCTCGTGGTCGAAGCAGGGATGGCCTCCAGGCTTCTGGCGCCGATGCCGAGGTGGTTGAACCCGATCGCGCGCACGCTCGCCTTCCCTCGGTCGGCCGGCCGCGGCCATCGTGCCCCGCCCGGGTGGTCGCCCGCAAGTTGTACGTCGCCGGGCCGACGCTTGCGCCAGCCGCTGCCTGGCCGCTATCAGGGATCGGTCGACCAGCGGAACGGACGGCAATGACCGGATCAGACACCTCTTCGCGCGGCCGGGTGATCGTCGCGGGCGGCTCGATCGCCGGCCTGTGCGCGGGCGCGTTGCTGCACCGCCTGGGCTTCGCGGTCGAGCTGTTCGAGCGCTCCGGCGAGGCGCTCGCCAGCCGGGGCGCCGGCATCGTGCCCCATCCCGAGCTGTTCGAAGCGCTCGAGCAGGCGGGTGCTACGATCGATGCGACGATCGGCGTGCCGGTGGTCGGCCGCTGCACCTTGAGGCCCGACGGCAGCGTGCTCGGCGAGCACGCGCTGCCCCAGGTCATGATGTCCTGGGACCGCCTGTTCCGGCTGATCCGCGAGCTGTTTCCCGACCGCCACTACCACGCCGGCCGGGCGATCGAGAGCTTCGAGCAGGACCAGGACGGGGTCACGGTCCAACTCGCCGACGGCGGCCGCGCGCGCGCCGACTGGCTGATCGGCGCCGACGGGATCCGCTCGACCGTCCGCCGCCAGCTGCTGCCCACACTCGAGCCCGCCTACGTCGGCTACGTCGCCTGGCGCGGGCTGATCGAGGAGAGCTCGATGTCGGCCGCGGCGCGGGCGGCCCTCTGCCAGCACCTGGCGTTCTGCCTGCCGCCCTCGGAGCAGATGCTGGGCTACCCGGTGCCGGGCGCCGACGAGGCGACCCTGCCGGGCGGGCGGCGCTACAACTGGGTCTGGTACCGGCCGGTCGCGGCGGCGCAGCTGCCGGCGCTGCTGACCGACGCCGACGGCCGGCGCTACGACATGTCGATCCCGCCGGCCCGGATGCGGGCGGAGCCGGTCGACGAGATGCGCAAGGCGGCGGCGGCACTGGTCGCGCCCTGCTTTCTCGAGGTCGTCGGGCTGGTCGAGCATCCGTTCATCCAGGCGATCTACGATCTCGAGAGCCCGCGCATGCGGTTCGGCCGGGTGGTCCTGATCGGCGATGCCGCCTTCGTCGCGCGGCCGCATCCGGGTATGGGCGCGACCAAGGCGGCGCTCGATGCGGTGACCCTGGCGGCGGCGCTGACCGAACCCGATCCGGCCGCGGCGCTCGACGCATGGCAGGACCGGCGGCTCCGCTACGGCCGGGCGCTGGTCGAGCGCGCCCGCTGGCTCGGCGCCTATCTCGAACAACCGGCCTTGGCAGCTCGGGAATGGCAGGGGGTGGTCGAGGAGCTCGCCGCCACGCTGATGACCGAGACCGCGATCTCGGGCTGGCTGCGCGCGTAGGATCGCGAAGACCGGAAGGGAGGGCCCGTGCGCGCACAACCCCTGATCGCCGTCCGTGACGTCGAGGCCAGCAGTCGCTGGTACCAGCGGCTGTTGGGCGGGGAGAGCGGTCACGGCGGCGACGAGTACGAGCGGCTGGTGCAGGACGGCGAGCTGCTGCTCCAGCTCCATGCCTGGAAAGCGCACGAGCATCCCAATCTCGGCGACCCCGACGCTGCGCCGCATGGCTACGGCGTGCTGCTCTGGTTTCAGACCGACGAGTTCGACGCCGCGGTCGCGCGGGCCCGCGCGCTCGGAGCCAGGATCATCCAGGAGCCGAAGGTCAACCCCAGGGCGCAGCATCGGGAATGCTGGCTGCGCGACCCGGACGGCTATGTGGTCGTGCTCGCCGGCCCGGAGGGCGATCTCGCCTGATCGAGAGGCGGGGGCCCGTCTGAGCCCGGCTGCCGGGGAGCGAGGCCAGCGATCGCCTCCAGCACCGCGCATACGGACGCCGTGTCCTGCTGTGCCCGCCCCTCCGCGAGCGCCGCCGCGTACAGTTCCGCCGAGGCCGCGAACAAAGGCGTCGGCGCGCCGAGCGCGCGGCCGAACTCGCTGATGATCGCGAGGTCCTTCTGCCACATCTGGACCGTCATCGTCGCGGGCTCATAGCGCCCCTCGACCATCATCGGCCCGCGCACCTCGAACATCCGGGACGTGCCGGCACCATTTCCGATCAGCTCATAGAGCAGATCCGGCGCGAGGCCCGCCTTGATGCCGAGCACGAACGCCTCGGCGGCGGCGACGTTGTGGATCGAGACCAGAAGGTTGGCGATGAACTTGAAGCGCGAGCCGTTGCCGAACGGCCCGGTGTAGCGGCTGGACCGCGCGAAGCCCCCGAACACCTCCCGGCAGCGCTCGAAGACTTCCTGGTCGCCGCTCGCGTAGACGACGAGGTCCCTGGTGATCGCCTGGGCGCCGGTGCCGCTCAAGGGGCAGTCCAGGACCTGGGCGCCGACCGCCCCGAGCGCGCGCTCCGCCGCCTCCTTGGCGGCGATCGGCAGGGTCGAGCATTCGAGCAGGACCAGGTCCGCGCGCTTAGCTGCGACCAGCCCCCGCTCGCCCGAGACCACCTGCTCGAGCGCCGGGACGCCGGGCAGCAGCGTGATGACCACCGGTGCCGCCTCCGCGACCGCGCGCGCCGAGGCGGCGCCCTGCCCACCATTGGCCGCCAAGGCCCGAACCCGCTCGGGCAGCAGGTCGTGGCCGATCACCCGGAACCCGGCCTGCACCAGGTTGCCGCTGACCGCCCTGCCCATGATCCCGAGCCCGATCACGCCGACCGTCTGCTCATGCATGGCTGCCACCCTCACCGGCCAGCGCTCGCCTCGACATACCGGTCGTGGCCGATCCGATGAGCGACGCCGGTGATGTAGGGATGCAGGCTGATCGCCATGATCCGGATGATCGTGGCACTCTCCTGGTAGAGCCGCTCGAACTGGTCGACGATCGCGGAATAGGATAGACGCTGGCGCGGCAGCGGCATCGGAGCCTCCCGTATCGGTCGGCCCGATACTTCAACGACCCGCTCGATCGGGCAAGGGATCGCTGCCGAGGGGATCGCTGCCGAGGCTTGACGGATCGTGCCCGGCGCAGATCAAATCAGCCGCCGGCGCCGGCGCGCCGGCCCGTCAGCCCATCATTCAGCCCATTGGGGGGAGACCAGGCATGCTCTTCGACCACCGGACCTACACCGTCAAGCCCGGCACGCTGCCCGCACACTTCGAGCTCTACCAGAAGCTCGGCAAGGCGGCGCAGGAGCGCCATCTCGGCCCGCCGGCCTTCTACGCGATCACCGAGACCGGCCCGATCAACACCTACGTCCACATCTGGGTCTACGAGGACGCCGGCGACCGGGCCAAGAAGCGCGCCGCGATGCAGGCCGATCCCGACTGGCAGGCCTATGTCAAGGCGAGCCGCGAGGCCGGCTACCTGATCGGGCAGAAGAACAAGCTGATGACCCCGGCGCCGTTCTTCAAGCTCGAGCGCTGAGCTCCGCCGGGGCCGGCGCCTCGTAGCCGTAGCGCCAGGCGACGTCCGCGGTCTGCCGCTCGAGGATCGCGAGCTCGTCGGCCGTGAAGCGCGGCTCGTAGTAGGTCGGGAACCGGAGGGTCTCGGCGAGCTCGGCCAGGACCTGCTCCGGAACCGCCAGGCCGACGTGGTCGAGCACCGCCTGCAGGGTGGCCTGCGGGGTCCGGCAGAGGTCCTCGTAGCGCACGACCAGCGCCGCCGCCCGCAGCTCCGGGTTGGCCTCGATCCGGTCGGCGACGTGGTCGTAGACGTGGCTCCAGTAGCGCGCCCAGCCCTCGACCTCGTCGCCCTGCTGCCAGCAGGCGAGGATCAGCTCGATCGCTGCCGGGTCGCCGGCGTTGACCGGCCGCCGGTCGAGCCCGAACTCGAAGTGGCCGACCCGCTGCAGATGGCGGACCGCCTTCGGATTCTGCTCGCCGCCCTGGCAGAACAGGGCGTGCTGCTTGATCAGCGAGGCGATGTGCCAGCGCGGGTCGCGCACCGGGATCACGAAGCGCGCATCCGGGAACAGCCCGAGCAGATACTCGAGCCGGGTCACGTTGTAGTTGCCCTTGGCGAGGTAACGGCGACCGCCGCGCACCCGGAGCAGCTTGCGGATGTGGTCGCGGTAGAAACTCTCGAAGGCCGGATGGCTGGTCTGCCGGTCGAGCACGGCGCTGTGCGCGGGGTCGTGCAGCTGCGGGAAGAACGCCATCCAGAGGACCTCTTCCAGCGCCTCGGGGCTGTCGGGGGTGACCTTGATGCCGTCTTTGTGGCTGCGCTCGGCGGGCGCGACCTCGCGTTGCGGCGTGCGCTCGAGCAGCCGGTTCCACATGTAGGGCGTGAATACCGGCGGATAGTCCCGGTAGCGGTGGCTGACGACGTCCGGATGACGCGCCAGCAGCTCGAGCAGGATCGTGCTGCCCGAGCGGGCGAGACCGGCAACGTAGATCGGCTGCCGGATCCGGACCTCGCTCAGCTCGTCCGCGAGCAGCCGGGTCTCGAGGTTGCCGATCCGGGTCCAGAGGCCCTGGTGGCGGGCGATGAAGCCGCCGAGCGCGTCGATCCAGGGGGTGACCTGGAAGCCATCGCCCGCCGCTTGCTGCTGGTGCATGCCCGAACTCCTGCGCGGACCGCTAGTCGATGCGCGCCCAGAGCTTGATCGTGAGCGAGCTCGCGAGCAGGGCTGCGAAGAACACGGCGTACCAGGCGCGCAGCCATGCCGGTCCGAACGGCAGATACTCGTTCGCCGGCAGGTCGAGCTGGATGTGGTCGATGCCGGCGTCGTCGGGCAGGTAGCCCGCGGGATTGCCGATCAGAAAGTTCCACCAGTGGCGCTTGTCGATGATCGGGACCGGCGCCTTCCAGGGAATCGTGCGCACGACGTTGCCGGCCTGATCGGCGACCACGATGCGCGGGACCGGCTTGCTCTTGTGCTTGTGAGCCGTGGCCGACGGCGGCATCAGCGCCGCCTGCAGCTGGTCGGGCGAGGTGTGGATGCCGACCTGGTTGGGCGTGCCGGGGAAGCTGTACTCGTAGGTCGAGCCCAGCCAGGCGAACAGGCAGATCGCCGGCGCCGAGGCGAGCAGCGCCGGCCCGACCACGAGGCCGAGCTGGCGCAGCGCCTGATGCAACAGGTTGCCGATCAGCGGCCAGGCGTCGGCGAACTCGCCGTCGAACGCGTCGAGCCTTTGGCGCGCCCTGAGGGCTGCCGCCTTGGCGCCGGCGATCTGCTCCTGGGGCGACAGCAGCCAGTAGAGCGCCATCGAGCCGACCCCGCCGATCAGGCCCCAGACGATCAGGCGCAGCGTCGGCGGCGCGATGTGGCCGAGGCCGTGGTCGAGCCAGGCGAGCAGCGGCGCCGGCAGGTCGAAGATGCCCATGGTCGGAAGGTCCGTCAGTCGGCGCCGCCTGGCGCCTCGATGTGGCTGGTCGCCGGGGTCGGCGCCGGCCGCTTGGCCCGGTCGCGCCGGAACAGGCGCCGGATCGGCCACAGGATCACGAAGCCGAGCGCCGCCATGACCGCGACCAGCAGGCCCCAGAAGGCGCCCAAGAGGCTGAGCCCGGCGCCCGGGCCGATGTAGGCGGCCGCCGGCAAGGTCACGCCGACCGTCAACGCCGCCGCCAGGATTGTCGTCAGAACCGTTCGCATTGCTTTGTGCTCCCTCAGTCAGTCACAAGCTCGCGGAAGCTCGGATCGAGCCCCGCCGGATCGATGCGCTGCCCCCAGGAGACGATCGGGATCAGCTCGCCCGCCTCGCCGCCGCGCACCGGGTTCAGATACTCCCACACGATCTCGCCGGCCGGCGTCACCTCGAGCAGCCGGCCGCCGTCGGATTCGGTGATCAGCGTATTGCCGTTGGGCAGGCGCTGCTCGGCCGAGCGCACCCGGCTGAAGAAAGCATGTTCCGGATCGCCCGCATAGCTCCAGGTGATCTGCAGCGTGCTCGGGTCGAACTCGAGCACGCGGGAGGCATCGCCGCCCTGGCCCTCGTTGTCGAACACCATCATGTGGCCGTCGGGCAAGGCTTCGGCATCGTGCTGGCGCAGCCACGGGCCGCGCAGCGCCCAGACGATCTCCTGCCGGTCGAGGTCGAGGAGCGCTAGCGTGCCGATCTCGCGGAACGACAGCAGCACCTCGTCCGCAGCCGCCGCAGCCGGCAGCCGGCGCGCGAGGTCGGGGCTGATCACGTCGATCGAGTTGGTGTGCAGATAGTCGCCCTTGCCCTTGGCGATGTACCAGGGAACGGTGCTGAGGAAGGTCGCATAGCGCGAGGTCGCGAGCGCGCCCAGCAGCCAGACCTTCTTCAGCTCCTCGCCGTCCGGCGACAGCTCGACCGCGTAGTCGTCGATGCGCGGCGGCGCCAGATGCTCCTGGCCGGCCACGACGTCGGTCCGGATCTCGTGGGTGAGCGCATAGATCTTGCCGTCGGCGGCGATGTCGAAGTCGTGATGCGTTTGCTTAAGATATTTCCACAAAACTTTGGAATCTTTATCGATTTTGACCATTCCGTAGCCCCAGGGGGAATCCCCGACGGCGACGTAGATCGCGACCAGGTCGCCATTCGGCAGGAGCTGGGCCTTCTCGACGTAGATCTGGGAATCGGGCTGCGGGTGGCGGACCGCGGCGCTGTCGTCCCAGACCGCGCTGTAGGGCAGGTACCACTCGTGGACCAGCTCGCCGGTCATCGAGATCAGCCGCACCTTCTGGCCATCGCCCGAGCTGTACAGCGTGAGGCCGTTGTCGGCCCGCGCGGGGTCGTAGACCGTGACCCCCTTGGCGTCGGTGCGCGCCGGCTGCCAGAGCTCCTGCGGGAAGGGCGAGTTGTACTGGGTCTCCTTGTCGAGCAGCGCCAGCCCGCCGCGGAAGGCGTCGGTCAGCGGTTTGGCCGGGAACACGCCCTTGAAGGTGACGAAACTGCCGGCGACGAAGCAGAGGAACGCCACCGCCAGCACCAGCACGGCGTAGGGCGCCGCCTTGGCGATCGCGGCCACGACCCCCGTCCGCTCCGGGTTCGCCTCCCGAGCGGGCTCGGTCACCGCCGGCGACCCCAGGTCATCCTGCCAGGCCGCCTGGGTCATGCCGCCGGCCCACTCGCGAGGGCGGCGCGGAAATCGGGCTCCAGGGTCTGCGGATCGATCCGCTGGCCCCAGGAGACCACGGCAATCTTGTCGCCGCCGTCGCCCGCGCGGACCGGGTTGAAATATTCCCAGACGATCTCGCCCGCGGGCGTCACCTCGAGCAGCCGGCCGCCCTCGGATTCGGTGATCAGGGTATTGCCGTTGGCGAGCCGCTCCTGGGCCGAGCGCACGATGCTGTAGAGCGGATGTTCGGCGTCGCCGGCATACTGCCAGACGATGCCCTCGGTCTGCGGGTCGAACTCGATCACCCGCGACGGGCCGCCGTCACCATAGTTGCCGGCATTGTCGAACATCAGGATGTGGCCGTTGGGCAAGAGGTCCGGGTCGTGCTGGCCGACCCAGGAACCGCGGGTCGCCCAGCGGAACCGCTGGTCCGCGAGGTCCAGGATGCCGATCGCGCCGAGCTCGCGCATCGAGACCAGCACGGGCTGCCTGGCGCCCGGTGCCAGCGCTGCGGCCTGCGCCGGGTCGAGCACATCGACATCGTTGGTGTGGAAGTAGTCGCCCTTGGAGTACCAGGCGACCAGGTTGGTCATGCGCGCGTAGGGCGAGGCCATGAAGGCGTCGACCACCGACACCTTCTGGAGCTCCTTGCCCTCCGGCGACAACACCACCACGAAGTCGTCGATCCGCGGCGGCTCCAGATGACGGAAAAACCGGAACACGGTCGAGCGGAACTCGTGCGTCAGGACATAGATCTTGCCGTCGGGACCGACGTCCAGATCATGATGCACGTGCTGCAGATATTTCCAGATGACGCGCGAATCTTTGTCGATCTTGACCAGGCCATAGCCCCAGGGGGTATCGCCGGCGGCCTCGTAGATCGCGAGCAGATCACCGTTGGGATACATGTACGCCTTACGCCAATAGATCAGCGAATCCGGCTGCGGCTTCGCGACCGCCGCCGACGGGTCCCAGACGGCGCTGTAGGGCAGCTGCCACTCATGCAGGACCTCGCCGGTCATCGCGATCAGGACCGCCTTCTGGCCTTCGCCGGAGGTGAACAGCGTGAAGCCGTTGGCGGCGCGCAGGGGATCGTAGACCGTGACGCCCTTGGCCTGGCTGCGCGCCGGCTGCCAGAACTCGCCCGGATAGGGCTCGTTCCATTTGGTCCACTTGTCGAGCAGCGCCTGGCCACCGCGGTAGGCGTCGGTCAGCAGGCGACCCGGGACGGCGTCCGCGAACACCAGGTAGCTACCGGCGATCAGCCCGAGGAACGCGACCGCCACCACCACCGCCGCCTGGTGCACGATCTTGCCCAGCGAGCCGTCTGGCATCGTCGATCTTGGAGAGGTCGTCGCCATCGCCCGCCAACGTTTGGTGCCCGATTGACCCGGCGTCCACGCCATTAGAACACACGCCCGCGCTGGTTTGTTCCGCTGCCGGGCGGCCAATCGCGAGTTGGCCCTCCGATCGGCGCCGGCGGCTCAAGGGCTGCGCGCGGCGAGGTGACAGCCGGCCGCGCGGACCTATGTTACCCGAACAGCTGTGGTTTGACCGAGGGATTCCCGGGCCGACGACCCTGCAAGACCGCTGGACGACCTCCGATGGACCCTCGATCGACTGCCCGCCACGACGACCGCCGGCCTGCAACCGGCGTCACGACCCGGCGGCCTGGCCCGGGCTGATGTTCGGCCGCCGAGCCCGGAACGGGGACTGGATCAGCTGGCTCGAGCATTGGCGGTTCGCGGGCGCAATCGGGCTGACCCGCCTGCCCGGGCTCTGGCTGTCCTCGCTGGCGAGCGATCTGGCGACGATCCGCGCGAGCGGTGCTGCCAGCCTGATCAGCCTGACCCAGACGGGCGAGCTGCGCTGGGCCGGCGCCGGCGATTTCGGCGCCGCGGTGGCGCGCGCCGGGCTCGCCTGGCACCACCTGCCGATCCGGGATTTCGGGGTGCCCGACGCCGCTTTCGAGGACGCCTGGCGTCGGGTCGGGCCGCGCCTTTGCCGGGAGCTCGAGGCGG
This sequence comes from uncultured Alphaproteobacteria bacterium, assembly GCA_963757395.1. Lineage (GTDB taxonomy): Bacteria > Pseudomonadota > Alphaproteobacteria > Geminicoccales > Geminicoccaceae > DATAOG01. The sequence goes on along the minus strand of CAVWRK010000001.1, from coordinate 146,259 downwards.
GCGAGCGGCTGGTCATCCACTGCTATGCCGGGCGCGGCCGCGCCGGGCTGGTCGCCGCCCGCCTGCTGATCGAGTTCGGCGAGCCGCCGGAGCGCGCGATCGCCCTGGTGCGGGCGGTCCGACCGGGCGCCATCCAGACCGCCCAGCAGGAAGCCTATCTCCAGTCTCTGATCGAGGCCCGCGCGCCGTCGGCGATGCTCGCCAGGCGCGCTCGCTAACCGCCGATCCGCCCTTCCGGGCGCGCTCCCGGAAGCCTGCCACCGGGTCGCGGCACCGCCGGGCGAGCAGGCCTTGATGAACCGCCTCCGGCGCACATGTTGCCGGCCAAAGACAACGCCTCGGGTCGGCTGCTTTCGGGTTTTCGGCCATGCGAGGAGGTTGAACATGACTGGCATGGATGGAAGTCGTCGCTGGCGCGACTGGGTGATGCTGGTCCTTGCGGTCTGGCTGTTCGTGTCGCCCTGGCTGCTCGGCTTCGCCACCGGCGCGGCGCCGACCGGCGGCGCGGCCGTGGCGAGCGCGGGCTTCACGACCGCGGCCTGGAACGCCTGGGTCGTCGGCATCGTCGTCGCCGCGCTCGCGATCTGGGCGATCGCGATGTTTGCCGAATGGCAGGACTGGCTGACCGGGATCCTCGGCGTCTGGCTGGTGGTCGCGCCCTGGGTGCTCGGTTTCAGCGCCATGGCCGCCGTGGTCTGGGACCATGTGATCGTCGGCGCCCTGATCGTCGCGCTCTCGGCCTGGGAACTCTGGGCGATCCGTCACGAAGGCTCCCGAGCCACCGCCTGAGGCCCCTCGGCCACCGGACGCCGGGGCCGGACCCGCCTCCGGCCCCGGCGTCTTGCCATTCAAGGCGTCTGCGGCGGGGCGGTGGCGCCGGTGAGCCATTCCTTGAGCAGCGTGTAGCCGAGCGCCAAGAGGGTCGGGCCGAGGAACACGCCGAGAAAGCCGAACGCGACCACGCCGCCGAGGACGCCGAGGAAGACCAGGATCAGCGGCAGCTTGCTGCCCCGGCTGATCAGCCAGGGCTTGAGCACGTTGTCGACCCCGCTGACGCCGAAGAAGCCCCAGATCGCCAGGAACACGCCCCAGCCGAGCGCGCCCTTGTAGATCAGCCAGACGGTCGCGGGCACCCAGATCAGGGCCGGCCCCATCGGCATGAACGACAAGAAGAAGGTGAGAAAGCCGAGGAAGGCGGCGGCCGGCACCCCGGTCAGCCAGAGCCCGATCGCCTGCAGCGTCGCCTGGGCGAGCGCCGTGCCCATGATCCCGTAGACCACGCCCTTGATGGTGCCGCCGGCGACCGCCAGCAGACGCCGGGCGCGCTCGCCGGCCAGGCGCGAGACGGCGGCATCCAGCTGCCGCCCGCCCTCGGCGCCGTCGCGGAAGAAGAAGAACGCGGCCAGCACGCTGAGGCTGAGCTGGAGCACGGCCTGGCCGAGGCTGACCCCGGTGCTCAGCAAGAGGTCGCGACCGGTCTCGAGATAGGGGTGCAGGACCGCGGTCCAGTCCGTGCCCTGCTGGCTGAGGTCGGCCCACCAGCCGTGCAGGGTCGCGCCGACCAGCGGCAGCTCCACGACCCAGCCGGGCGGGCCGGGCAGCCCCTGGGCGAGGAGCGAGCGCGCCATGGCGACCACCTGGGCGACGTTGTCGGCCAGGCTCGAGCCGACCGCGACCGGCGGCAGCACCAGCACCGCCGCGACCAAAAGCGTCATCAGGCCCGCCGCGAGCGTGCGCCGGCCGCCGAGCGCGCGCAGCAGCCAGGCATAGAGCGGCCAGGTCGAGAACGACAGGACCACCGCCCAGAGCAGCGCCGAGAGGAACGGCCGCAGGACCAGGAAGCAGCCGATCGTCAGGATCAGCAGCAGCGCAACCACGACCATCTGCTCGATGCGGGCTTGGGCGTCCATGCCGGCGGCTCCGGGGCGGGGGTTGCCGGACCCTAGCACAGCACGGAGCCCGGGTCGCGGTCCGGCCCTGGGCGCGGGGGCGGCCGACCGGCCCGCCGCGGACGCTCCCAGAGGTGCGGGAATACGCGCCAGGCCCGAACGCGGTGGACTATCGCCGCCGGCTGCGCGTCCTATGTCGACAAGAGGAAAGCCGGGCACCGGGTCCGGCTCGAGCGCAAAAGAGTGCGATATGTCGCAAGGCAATGCAACGTCCTCGAGAACCCAGGGTTGGCATACGAAAACCATGGCCTGGGGCTGCATCGGCTCGTTCGTCGCGGGCGCGCTGCTCCTGTACGGCGCGGGCTTCTACTGGGTCGGGCAGTGGCAGACCGGCGAGCAGGTGCAAAAGAACCTCGCTGTCGCCGCCTGCGTGCGGGACTTCCTGCTGCAGCCCGATCGGGGCGTGATCTTCGCACAGCTCAAGGACACCCCGAGCTCGTACCAGCGCCGGCAGCTGATCCGTGAGCACAAGCTGGCGGACAGCTTCGGCACCGCCGACCAATGCGACGACCAGATCCGGGGGTTCGATGCCTCGAGCTTCCCGGCGCCGGCCGAGGCGAACTCGGCCGCCAACAAGCCGGCGTAGCGGCGAGCCCGCTCCGAGCGCAAGGCAACCGCGCCGCCGGTTCGCCTTGAAGCCGTCCGCGCGCGGCCCTGAAGCGGCTGCGTGCCGGCCGCGTGGCGGCCACCCGCCGGGGCCCGGTCCGGCGGGCGGGGAGGGGTGTGCCCGGGCGCCGCCGGGGCCCGGCAGCAAGCGAAACTTTGCGCGCCCGCGAGTTGAGCCTTATGTTAAGGTGGCAGCCGCTGCAGATCGGCCCGGACAGGGCGGCGTCGGGCGGCCCGAGGTCCTGATAGTTGGTCCTGTCGGAGCCGGTTGGGCACGCAGCCGGCGCTGGCCTGATCATGCCGGTCGCAACTTTGGAAAGGAGAATCATGCCGCGGAAACCCAATTATCGATTCGAGCGGCACGAGCGCGAGCGCATCAAGGCCGCCAAGAAGGCCGCGCGCGCCGAGGCGAAGGCGGCCAAGGCCGAACAGGCCAAGGCGGTCAAGTCGGGGGACCCGGAGGCCGACGCGGCCGCGACTCCCGAGGCCGACGCGCCGCCCCCGGAGTAGGATCGGGCGGTGTCCCGCCCCGGCCGGCGCGAGCGACCGGCCGGGCTCGGGCGGCTGATTTCATCTGGGGCGATGCCGACCTCTGCGGCCTGCTCGTCTGGACTTCGCGCTCGCTCTACCGGATGCGCCTCGCGCTGCCGGGCCGGCGTTCCGATCCGCCGGAGGCCGGATCAGCCGCCCTTGGCGGTCTGCCAGGTGTCCAGGATCTGGCGGGCGCGGTTGGTCGCCGGGTCCATCGCCTGGTCGTGATTGGCTCGTTTGGCGGTCAGCTCGATCACGTAGCCGTTCGGGTCCCGGAAATAGATCGAATCGATGAACTCGTGATCGGAGATGCCGCGGGTCTCGATGCCGGCGGCCTTGCCCTTGGCGAACATCTCGTGCAGGTCGGCGGCTGTGACCTCGAGCGCGATGTGCAGGTCGAAGTCGTGTTGCGGCTTGAACTCGAACGGCCGGTCCGGCGCCTCGAAGAACGCGAGATAGGAGCCGTCGTCGAGGGCGTAGAAGGTGTGCAGGGTGTCGGTCGAGCGGCCGCTCTTGGTCGCCTTGATCTCGAGCGCGCCAGCGAGCGGCAGCCCCAGAAACTCCTCATAGAACTTGCGGGTCTCCTCCGAGTCCCGACAGCGGTAGGCGTTGTGGTGCAGGCCCTTGATCATCTGCGCCCTCCTGCCGCGCTCCCGCTCAGATCCGGTCGAAGGGCTGGCCCTTGACCGCCTCGGCAAAGCCGTAGAGCGCCTCGTTGACCCTCGGCCAGCTCGGCAGCCGCTTCATCGTGTCGAGCCAGCGCTGGACGTTCGGATAGCCCGAGAAATTGCAGCCGATCACCTCGCCCAAGGTCAACAGGCAGACCCCGAAGTAATCGGCGATCGTGATCTGCGCGCCGCACAGATACTTCTTGTCCGGGCCGAGCCAGTAGTCGTTCAGGAGCTGAAGCCAGCCCAGCGCCCGCTCCCTGCCCCAGGCGATCGTCGCCTGCTGGACCTCGTCGCTCGGGCGCCGATGGTTCGGGAACAGCTGCGGATAGATCCAGCCATAGCCATAGTCGCGATAGAAATTGGTGTTGAACCAGTCCATGACCTCGTTGACCCGGGCCCGCTGCTTCAGGTCTTTGGGATAGACCGGCAAATCGAACTTGTCCGCGAGATACTTGAGGATCGCCGAGCTCTCGGTCAGGACGAAGCCGTCGTCGTCGAGCACCGGCACCAGCCGATTGGGATTGATGGCGACATAAGGCGCCTGATAGTGCTCGCCGGTCATCAGGTCGACGAGCTGCTCCTCGACCGTGATCCCGCTCTCGGCGATCATCAGGCGCACCGGCCGGCTGGTCATCGATACCGGATGCATATAGAGCTTCATGGCCATCATTCCTGGTTGGCGCGGAGCGCCGGTGCGCGGCGCTGCCCTGGTTCAGTGGCAGGGGAAGGCCAGCGAGTGGCGGCTGTCGTGCGCGGCGTTGTGCAAGAGCGGCGTACTCGCGAAGCCGACCCCATAGAGGATGACCGCGCCCAGCAGGACCGCGACCAGGGCCGCCGGCCAGGTCTGAGCGCGCGCCAGCGGGCGGGCGGCGGCCGCCGGCGGATGGATCGTCCAGGTGTTCGTTGACATGGCTCTGGCTCCCTGATGCCGTGCGGCCACGGCGTTGAGTTGGGGGCGGTCAATGGTGGGCATGCGGCGTGAGCACGATCGGCTCGCCGAAGCCGCGGTGGTGGTCGGCTTCGGCCCAGGCCTGGCGGCGGCCGGCGAGCTCCTCGGCCGAGCTCAGGCCCTTGGCCGCGACCAGTTTCTCGAGCGCGGCCAGCCAGTGACGGTAGTAGGTCTTCCCCTGGTCGGCCTCGCCCCGGACCTTGGCGCCCGCGATCTCGGCGCTCAGGTGGCGGACCCATTCCGACCAGGTGAAGTGGCCCCGATCGTAGAGCTCGAGCACCATCGCGAAGGCCTGGGCCTCCCAGGGCTCGCCGAACACCGGGCCGTCGCCGTCCTGCGGGATCGGCGGCATGTCGGGATGGCGAGGCGGCACGCGGTGGCTGGTCATGGGCGAGGTCTCAGGCGCGGTCCAGATAATCGTCCCAGAGATCGAGGTAGAGGTGGTCCCGGGACGGCGCATCGCCACCCCAGAGGTCCCGGGCCGCGAACTTGACGCTGTAGACGTGCTGCGGCTTTGGGCCCGCGCCGTGGGCGCTGGTGTCGGGAAAGATGAACACGCCGTGGTCGTGCTCGACCACGCCCGGCTTGCCGCGTACGTAGCGGGGCAGGCGCGTGTGCCGGGCGGGGTTGATGTTGCGCACGACGATCCGGTCGCCGGCCTTGAGCTTGGCCGGCACGTCGGCCTCGACCCGGGTCGAGCCGCCGGTCGCGACCAGGCCCGGCACCATGTCCTTGGTCAGCGCTGGCATCAGGCCGCCTCCTTCGCAAGCTCCGCCCGGCGCGCTTCGAGCTCGGCCCGGGTCAAGGCACCCTTCTCGACCAAAAGAGTCTCGACGGCGGTCAGCCAGTGCTCGTAGTAGCTCGATTCCAGGTAGTGCGCCGGGTCCATCCGCTCGATCGCGTGCCGGAACTCGTCGACGTTGAACTGGCCGCCCGCAAAGCTCGCGATGAACACGCCGAACACACGGCGCTCCCAGTCCTCGTGGAACACCGGCTCGTCGGCCTCGGGCCGGATCGGCCCCATACCGTGCATGCCGCCCAGATCGTGGATGCCGTTCATGGGTTCCTCCCGGCGCCCGCTCGTCAGCCCTTCGGCGAGCGCGGCAGACCGACGCCAATCATCGAATCGCGGGTCACGAGTGCGGCCAGCTCGCCCTCCGACATCGCCTCGGTGCCGGCCGGCCGCTTGGGCAGCACGAGGTAGCGGAGCTCGGCGTTGCTGTCCCAGACCCGGACCTCGGTTTGGGCTGGCAGGGCGACGCCGAACTCCTCGAGCACGCCGCGCGGATCGCTCACGGCGCGCGCGCGATAAGGCGCCGACTTGTACCAGACCGGCGGCAGGCCGAGCGTCGGCCAGGGATAGCAGGAGCAGAGCGTGCACACGACCAGGTTGTGGACGGCGTCCGTGTTCTCGACGACCACCATGTCCTCGCCCTGGACGCCGGAGAAGCCGAGCTCGGCGATCGCCCCGGTACCCTCGGTCAGCAGCCGCTGCCTGTAGTCCGGATCGACCCAGGCGCGCGCCACCACCTTCGCACCATTGCGCGGCCCGACCTTGTGCTCGTAGGTCTCGATGATCTCGTCGACCGCGGCGGGATCGATCAGCCCCTTCTCGGTCAACAGTGATTCCAGCGCCTTGACCCGCAGCTCGACCTCGGTCAGGGGGCGGTTGTGGTGGTGCGCGGTCATCGCGGCCTCCCTGCGCAGCAGTTGCGGAACTCTAGCGCAGACCAGCGGGCTTGGCCATAGCTCCGAGCGGTTCGACGCCGGTCACCGGCGCTGCCCGGGCCGCGATCGCTCCGGCCGCAGCGCCGCCCATTCGAGCAGGGCGTCGAGCGGGCCGCGACCTCGTCGGCACGGCCGCGATCCGCTCCTGGAAGGGAGTGACCGGCGCCAAATATCGGATCACGGCGGAACCGATCGAAAGCGACCTCAGCCCGCCGCCGTCGACACCGGCCGCGGCCGGCCCTGTTCGTCGATCGCGACCAGGGTGAAGCGGCCCTCGGTCACCTTGACCTCCTCGCCGTCGCGCCGGCGGAGCACGAAGGTGTCGACCTGGACGGTCATCGATGAGCGCCCGATCCGGACCACCTTGGCGTAGCAGCTGACCAGGTCGCCGACGTAGACCGGCTTGTGGAACGACATGCCATCGAGCGCCGCGGTCGCGACCCGGCCGCGCGCCCGCTGGGCCGCGACGATGCCGGCGGCGAGGTCCATCTGCGCCAGCACCCAGCCGCCGAAGATGTCGCCGGACGGGTTGGTGTCGGCCGGCATCGCCAGCGTCCGCACCGCGGGCTCGCCGCGCTCCGGTTGGGTGTGGTCGACGACGTTCTGCGCCATCCTCCGTCCTTCCTGCCGTGGTCCCCGGGCAAGCCTTGCGCGGCCGGTATCTTGGCCGCTCGGAGGCGGCCTCGTCGAGAGGGCGGCGCCGCACGCCACTCGACCTCCTTCCACCCGAAGGCGCAATTTGGCCGGGATCTACCCTTCGCGGTGGAACTTCGACGGGTCTGGCGTCGTTAGCCGGATGACGGCATGCGCGCACGTGCCGATGGGCAAGGAGAGTAGGCGGCGATGATGGATCGGCAGCAGCCCCTCGATGGCCTGCGGATCCTGGTCGCCGAGGACAACGTCTTGGCGGCCATGGAGCTCGAGCAGGTGCTCAGGGACTGCGGCTGCGAGACGGTCGGCCCGGCGGCCACGGTCGACCAGGCCCTCCGGCTGGCCCGCGACGAGCCGCTGGACGGCGCGGTCCTCGACGTCAATCTGCGCGATCGGGCGGTGTTCCCGGTGGCCGACGAGCTCGCCCGCCGCGGCGTACGCATGATCTTCGCCACCGGCTACGAGCACAGCTACACCTTCCCCAAGCACCTGGACGGCTACGCCCGCCTGCGCAAGCCCTATTCGGGACCGGAGCTCAAGCGGCTCATGACGGCGACGTTCGCGCGGAGCTAGGCGGCCCGGGCGCGGCCGGCATCCGGAAGTTGTCCTCGCCGTAGGCCAGCACGAGCTCGCAGACGAACCCCTCCGGCGCGAAGTCGTAGCGGGTCTCCCCGTCGAGCTCATGGCCCGTGATCCGCTCGATCAGGCTCAGGCCGAAACCGCGCGCGGGCGCGCTCCTGACCTCGGGCCCGCCGCTCTCGCGCCAGACGAAGCGCAAGCTCTGCCGGTCCTCGGTGCTGATCAGATCCCAGGTGATCGCGACCCGACCCGCCTGGTTCGACAGCGCGCCGTACCTTGCGGCGTTGGTCGCGAGCTCATGGACCACCAGGCTCAGAGCCAGGGCGGTGCCTGGCTTGAGCTCGACCTCCGGCCCCTCGAGCCGGACGCGATCGGCGTCCGGGGCGTAGGCGCGTAGCGACTCGAGGGCCACTGCCCGGAGACTCAGGCTCTGCCAGCTGCGCGCGGTCAGCATGGCGTGGGCGCCTCCGAGCGCCTGCAGCCGGCCGCTGAAATCCTGGTAGAACGACTCCAGGGTCTTCGAGTGGCGGATGGTCTGGGCGGCGATGCTCTGCACGGTCGCGAGCGTGTTCTTGACCCGATGGCTGAGCTCGGAGACCAGCAGCTTCTGATGCGCCTGCCACTGTCTCTCTTCGGTGACGTCCCGGATCGAGAGCAGGACCAGGTCGGCATCGTTGACCCGCCGGGCGTCGAGCAGCATCGTCCGCCGGCCGAGGTGCTCGAACTCATGCTCGATCACGAAGTCCGCGAACGTTGCGCGATCGGGCACGACCTTGGCGAGCAGCTGACGCAGCGGCTCAAGGTCCCATTGCCGGTTGCCGAGATCGTAGATCGCCCACCCTTGGGTCGTGCCCGGCGCGACCTGGAACATGTCGTAGAATGCCCGGTTGGCCGACCTGACCCGGAGATCGGGGGCGAGCACCACCAGCGGGTGCGGCACCGAATCGTAGACCTGAGCGATCTGGTCGTGCGCGGCGCGTACGGCCTGTTCGGCGGCCTTGACCTCGGTGACGTCGGAAAAGGTCAGGACCACGCCGTCGATCCGATTGTTTTGGGTGCGGTAAGGCGCGATCCGGCGCAGGTACCAGCGGCCATCCTCACTCGGCACCTCGGTCTGCACCGGCGTCAGCTGGTCGAGCACGGTCTGCGCGTCGCGGAGGAGGTTCGGGTCGCTGAACTTGGGGGCGAAATGGGCGATCGGCCGCCCGATGTCGTCCTGGATCACCCCGATCAGCTTGTTGACCGCGGGCGTGAACCAGCGGATCCGAAAGCGCCGGTCGAGGAAGACCGTGGCGATGTCGGTGCTCACGAGCAGGTTGCTGAGATCGTTGGTCGTGGCCTCCAGCTCCTCGACCTTGCGTTGCAGCTGACTGTTGACGGTATTCAGCTCCTCGTTGAGCGACTGCAGCTCCTCCTTGGAGGTCTCGAGCTCCTCGTTGGCCGATTGGAGCTCCTCGTTCATCGAGGTGATTTCCTCGTTCGAGGCCTTGAGGTCCTCGTTTGAGGCCTCGAGCTCGCCGATCGTCCGGCTGAGCTCGTCCCGGACCTGCCCCAGTTCGGCCTCGAACCCGCCCTCCCCGTCACCGTGATCGGCGGCCGGCGCCTGGCCGGCCTCCGGCTCTGCCGGTTCGCGGTCCTCCTCGAAGCTCACCAGCAACTGGCGGTCGGCCCGGTGGCCGGGCAGCGGCGCCACGGTCACGGTCACCGCCACCAGCTCGGCCCCGAGCCTGACCCAGGCCGCCGTGGTGATCCGCCGGTTGTCCTTGATCGCCTGCCCGATCGCGACCCTGAGCTTGGTCCGCAAGCCCTCGCGCGCCATGCCGTAGAGGTCCCGGGTCGGCTCGCCGGGCGGTTGCGTCAGGAACCGGTCCGTCTGGCCGTGGAAATAGACGATGCGATGGCCGCGGTCGATCAGCACCGAGGCCGGCGCGAACTGCTCGGCCAAGGCACGCCGGGCTGCGTCGGCGATCCCGGTCTCGGGCAAGGCCTCCAGGGCCGCGTACAGAGCTGCCCGTCCGGCCGCTGTCCGCGCGCCCGGGGACCGGGAAATCGACCAGGTCGTGGCGGGTGCCGCCGATCCGCCGGTAGATCCGCCACTTCTTCGAGACGGTCTCGAACAGATCGTGCTGGCGGCCGACCGTCTCGGCACTGCCGAGGAACAGGTGGCCGCCCTCGCGGAGTGCAAAATGCAGCAGCGCCAGCACCTTCCGCTGCGCCTCCTCCTCGAGATAGATCAGGAGATTGCGGCAGGTGGCCAGATCGACCTGCGAGAACGGCGGGTCCTGGAGCAGGTTCTGCGGCGCGAACACCAGCCAGTCGCGCAGGTCCTTCCGGATCTGGTAGCCGTCACCGGCCGGGACGAAGAAGCGGCGCAGACGCTCGACCGAAAAGTCCTCCTCGATCGTGCCCGCAAACACGCCGCGACGGCCGACGCTCAGATTGTCCCCGGCGGTATCGGTCGCGAAGATCTTGACGTCGAAGCTCTTGTGCGCGGCCTCGGCGGCTTCCGCCAGCAGGATTGCGAGCGAATAGGCCTCCTCGCCGGTCGCGCACGCGGGCGTCCAGACGCGGATGGCATCGCCGACCTGCCGCTCTCTGACCAAGGGCTCGATCACCTTGGCGTTCAGCTCCTGCCAGGCCGGAGGATCGCGAAAGAAGCCGGTGACGTTGATCATCAGGTCGTTGACCAGCGCCGCGACCTCATCCGGACTGCGCCGCAGGACGTCTTCGTAGTGGGCGACCCGCTCGATGCCCTTCAGGCCCATGCGCCGGTGGATGCGACGCTGCACCATGTTGCGCTTGTAACAGTCGAATTCGTGGCCGCTCCGGGCCCGCAGCAGCGCCAGGATCCGGTTGATCTGGACGTCGAGCTCCCGGGTCGGCTCGGCCGCCTCGTCCCCGTGCGCGACATAGAAGTGCCGGACGTAACGCAACAACGCTTCGGGCATCGCCTCGGGCGCCAGCATAAGGTCGACCATGCCGGAGGCGATCGCGCTGCGCGGCATGCCGGGGTGCTGCGCGGTCTCGGGCAGCTGCGCGAGCACCAGGCCACCGCCGCCCTTGATCGCGCGGCTCCCGGAGGTGCCGTTGCTGCCGGTGCCGGACAGGATGACGGCGATCGCCCGCTCGCTTTGATCCTCGGCGAGCGAGACGAAGAAGGTGTCGATCGGATGCCGGGCGCCGCGCCGCTCGCTGGGCTCGGCGAGGTGCAGCACGCCGCCTCGGATCGTCAGCTCGCGGTTGGGCAGGATCATGTACACGCGGTCGGGCTGGACCCTGGCGCCCTCCTCGACCGGGACCACGTCCATCCGGGTGTGCCGGCCGAGCAGCTCGACCATGTGGCTCTGCCGGGTCGGGTCGAGGTGCTGGACGACCACGAAGGCGAGGCCGCTGTCGGCCGACATGGCGGCGAAGAACTTCTCGAGCGCCTCGATGCCGCCCGCCGATGCCCCGATTCCGACGATCGGGAAGGCGGCCACCGGGGCGTCTTCGGCCGGCGACGGCGCCGATCGCTGGTGGCTCTTTTCGGACAGCCCTGCGCCCCGGTCGATGCCCGACCGAGGGCTTCCCCGCGGCACCGAAGCGCGAGTCTCAGCCAGGAGTGCCCCCTAAAATCTTCGGCAGCACACTAAGGCTGCCGCCACCGCGATCGTGCCCGCGTCATCCTTACCCTCTCGGTACCGCGGCGTACATGACAAACTGAGCGGCTCCGGTCGATGCCAGCCCACCGAAGCCGGCAGTTCGGCCGCGAGATCACGCCGATCAGCGCGATCGTCCAGGCGCCAGGCGAGGCGCCGAGGCCGATCGCGACACTCGGGAGGCGCTCGTCGAGATGCCGGGCGGGCGCCGAACGAGGGTGTCCGGGACTGCCGCCAGACTGCAGCAACGCTGGGCGATCCGTGACCGGCGCCGCAGGATCGCGATCGTCGACCGGACGGTGCTCGCGCGGACGTCTGCGCGTGCTATCGGGTCGTCAGGACCGAATACCAGCGGCGGCTCGGCAACTGAGGCCGGTGCGCTCGGGCCGCGAGACGGCCGGTCTCCTTCCCTATGGCCATAGGTTCGGGGACATCGGGTGCCGCCTCAGCGCAGCACTTGGAACAGGATCGTGACCAGGATCCCGACCAGAACGATCTGCACACCGAACACCGTCAGCACGACCCGCCAGATCTCACCCCGCGCGCCCGCGATCTCGGCCCGCGCGCCCGCGATCTCACGACCGCAACTCACCGCCCAGCGTTGCAATCTCTTCGCGCACCTGGGCGAGCTCCGCGCGCAGGAAATCGCGCGTCACGAGTCCGGTGGCCGGATCGTCGCTCTCGTCGACCAGCGCCTCGGGCATGCGCGCCGGATCGCCGGCCGCTTCCTGCCAACGGCGGGTAAGACGAGCGGCGTTCATCTGTTCTTCATCGATCTGCGGCAATCAACAACTACATCTTGGGCCCTTGGTATCGATCTCGCACCGCATCTTGAAGCGAAAGCGCGGTGGAGCCTTGCCTTGAGCCCCACGCTAGGGCATATACGCGCCATGCACGACCTTTACCAAGGCGAGCCGCGCCCGACCAGCACGCCCGCCGACTACACCGCCGCCGACATCGAGGTGCTGGAAGGCCTCGAGCCGGTCCGCAGGCGGCCGGGCATGTTCATCGGCGGCACCGACGAGCGGGCGCTCCACCACCTGGTCGCCGAGCTGCTCGACAACGCCATGGACGAGGCGGTCGCCGGCCACGCCAGCTGGATCGAGCTCAAGCTCGAGGCCGACGGTGCGGTCACCGTGCGCGACAACGGCCGCGGCATCCCGGTCGATCCGCACCCCAAGTTTCCGGACCGCTCGGCGCTCGAGGTGATCATGACCACGCTGCACTCGGGCGGCAAGTTCGGCGCCAAGGTCTACCAGACCGCGGGCGGGCTGCACGGGGTCGGGGTCTCGGTGGTCAACGCGCTCGCCGAGGAGCTGACCGTCGAGGTCGCGCGCAACCGCCAGCTCTGGCGCCAGAGCTTCGTGCGCGGCCAGCCGGCGAGCGAGCTGGAGGCGCTCGGCAGCACGCCCAACCGGCGCGGCACGACGGTCCGCTTTCGCCCCGATTCGGAGATCTTCGGCCCGACGTTGCGCTTCCGCCCGACGCTGCTGCACCGCATGGCGCGCAGCAAGGCCTATCTGTTCCGCGGCGTCGAGATCCGCTGGCAGTGCGACCCGGAGCTGCTGGTCGGCAGCGAGGCGGTGCCCGAGCGCGACGTGTTCCACTTCCCGGCCGGGCTCGAGGACTTCCTCGCCGCGACGCTGGCCGGGCGCGAGTGCGTCACCGACCTGCCGTTCGTCGGCGAGGCCGAGCTCGGCGACCGCCAGGGGCGGGTCGAGTGGGCGGTCGCCTGGCCGCTCGACGAGGAGCCCTATGTCGGCCTCTACTGCAACACCATCCCGACGTCCTTGGGCGGCTCCCACGAGCAGGCGCTGCGCAACGCGCTGACCCGGGCGCTACGCGCCTACGGCGAGCTGACCGGCAACAGGAAGGTCGCCCAGATCAGCGCCGACGACCTGCTCGGCAGCGCCTGCGTGCTGCTGTCGCTGTTCACCCCGAACCCGCAGTTCCAGGGCCAGACCAAGGACAAGCTGGTCGCGCCCGACGCCGGCCGCCAGGTCGAGCTGTCGCTCAAGGACCACTTCGACCACTGGCTCTCGGGCCACGCCGAGGCCGGCCGCGCGGTGCTCGAGCACGTCGTCGGCCGCGCCGAGGAGCGGCTCGCCCGCAAGCGCTCCAAGGAGGTCGCGCGCAAGACCGCGACCCGCAAGCTGCGGCTGCCCGGCAAGCTCGCCGACTGCTCGATCGACGGCCGCGAGGGTACCGAGATCTTTCTGGTCGAGGGCGATTCCGCGGGTGGCTCGGCCAAGCAGGCGCGCGAGCGCGAGACCCAGGCGATCCTGCCGTTGCGTGGCAAGATCCTGAACGCCGCCAGCGCCAGCCTCGACAAGCTGCGCGCCAACAAGGAGCTCGCCGACCTGGTGACCGCGCTCGGCTGCGGCCACGGCAAGGCCTATCGCGGCGACGACCTGCGCTACGACAAGGTCGTGATCATGACCGATGCGGACGTCGATGGCGCCCACATCGCGGCCCTGCTGATGACCTTCTTCTTCCGCGAGATGCCGCAGCTGATCCGGGACGGCCATCTCTACCTCGCGCAGCCGCCCCTGTTCCGCCTGAGCGTCGGCGGCGAGATCGCCTACGCCCGCGACGAGGCCGCGCGCGACCGGCTGATCGCGACCCGCTTCAAGGGCAAGAAGGTCGAGATCAGCCGCTTCAAGGGCCTGGGCGAGATGGCGGCCAGGCAGTTGCGCGAGACCACGATGGACCCGAAGACCCGGGTGCTCGAGCGGGTTGAGATCGCGCTTGACGCCGACGGGCCCGAGGTCCACTCGACCGAGGAGCTGGTCGAGCAGCTGATGGGCCGCCGGCCCGAGCTGCGGCTCGCCTTCATCCAGGCCAACGCCAAGCTGGTCGAGGAGCTCGACGTCTGATGCCGGATCGAGCGCAGGGGAGGTCACGCATGCTGAACCGCTTCGCCATCGGTCTCGGCGCCATGGGCCTTGGCCTGCTGGTCGCCGGCGCGGCGCTGTCGGCGCCGGCCGCCGCCGACGAGCCGGCGCGGACCAAGCTCGTGCTGAGCGCGACCGCGACCCGCGAGGTCGAGCAGGACACGCTGGTCGGCGTCCTGTCTGCCCATGCCGAGGCGGCGACCGCCGGCGCCGCGCAGGCGACGGTCAACGGCGTGATGACCGCGGCGATCGAGAAGGCGCGCGCGGTCGCGAGCGTCCGCCCCGCCTCCGGCGGCTACCGGGTCTACCAGGAGCGCGACAACGAAGGCCGCCTCGGAGCCTGGGTCGCCGAGCAGGATCTCCGGCTCACCGGCCGCGAGGCGGCACCGCTGCTCGAGCTGGTCGGCGCGCTGCAGGCGGACGGCCTGAACGTCAACGGCCTCAGCTACCAGCTCAGCGCCGAGGCCAGGCGCGCGGTCGAGGACGAGCTCACGGTCGAGGCGATCCAGACGCTCCGCGGCCGCGCCGAGCGGGTGGCTGCGAGCATGGCCATGCGCGTCCTCGCGATCGCGACCCTGCAGGTCGGGGCGGCGCCGGGCGAGCCGCCGATCCGGCCGATGTTCCGGGCGGCGCTCGCCGAAGCGGCACCGAGCCCGCCGCCGGTGGCTCTGCCCGATCTCGAGACCGTCAGCGCCAGCGTTCAGGCCGAGCTCGTCCTGGTCCCGCGCTGAGGCGACCGGCGCCGCCAATAGTCAACTCGACGATGGATCCCGGGGCGGCAATCAATACCGGGAACAAAGGTCCAATACCCGGCGGTTCGTGCGTGAGTCGACAGTACGTCGGCCGCGTTCGCGCCGACCAGGACTTCGCGCGTCCAGGATAAAGCTAAGCTGATCTTAACCGCGGCATGGGAGAAGTCGGGGCCAGCACGGATAGGCGTCCGCTGCCGGCGGCGTCCGTGACGTCGATGCGATGGAGGGCGACATGCCAACGCGTCCGAACATTCTCCGCCATGCGGCCATTGTGGCCACGCTGATGGTTCTCCTACCCCCTGCCAGCGCCAACGCGAGCATCGCCGGGTTGTACCAGCGCAGCGCGGGCAGCGATCTTGCTCAAGTCGGGTCCAACGTGACCGAGCTCGCCGACCTCGCCCAGAAGCACATAGCGGAGGCCGGGCTGGGCCAGGCGATGCTCGACTTCGCCGCCGCCCCCTGGAGGCGCCATGCCAACGGGCTCCACCTCTGGGGCGTGACGATCAGCGGGATGAGCTGGTTCGACGCCGGTCATCCGGACCTCGTGGGTCTGGACGTCTCCGGCATGACCGATATCGAGGGCCGCAACTGGTGGCAGCTCGCGGTCGATTCCGCCAACGGCTCGGGCGCGGCGACCTTCGAGATCCTCTACCCGCATCCCGACACCGGCCGCGCCGCCCGCGGGCTCCACACCTGCTTCATGCTCGAGGATCGGCAGCGCGTTCTCTGCGCCGGTGCTTTCGAGGACCCGGACTGACGCCGCCAGGTGGAGGCCTAAGCTGGCGGGGCCAGCCCCGTGCCGCATCGACTCGACGCACTGCTGGACAATCTGCCGGTCAGCGCCAAGGTGCTGCTGTCCCCGATCGCGGGACTGACCCTGCTCGGCCTGGTGGCGGCGGGCGCTTGGCTGATCATCGATCAGAAGCAAGCGGATCTGGTGACCAGGCTGAACTCGATGCGCGATCTGCACCAGACGATCGCGGCCCTGCCAACTCATCTGGCACAGATCCAAAAGGCTCTCTACAAGCTCTCGGCCTGGACTGCGATCGGCGTCACCGGCGAGGAGATCCGCCGCACCCGGACCGAGCTCGAGCAGGAGTTGCAGACGGTCGTCGACCTCAGCTTGCACATCGATCTCGAAGATAGCAAGCTCACTCGGGAGTTTCACGATCGGTTGGCGGCCTATGACCGCCAGATCAGAAACGCCGTCCTGTTGAGCGAGCGCAATCCGATGCTCGCGGCCACGGCGGCGCGCGGGATCGAGCAGTTCTACGACGGCGTCGCCACGACCGCGGGGCAGATGGACCAGGTCGGTAAGGCGCACTTCCTGGCCGCGCTCCGCGAACTCCGGGAGCAGGCCCACCAGCTCGCCCGGACCTTCCTGCTCGTGGTCACCGGCACCGCCGGGCTGACCTTGCTGTTCGCCGTGGTCCTCGGTCGCAGGATCTCTCAGCCGATCCTCGCCCTGGTCCGCGCGATCGACGGCCTCAGCAGCGGCAATCTCGATACCGAAGTCCCGACCACCCGGCGCCGGGACGAGATCGGCCGGGTCGCTTCGGCGATCGCGGCGTTCAAGCAGGCGCTCGAGAAGACGCGCGTGCTCGAAGAGCAGCGCCAGGGGTTCACCCGCGAGATGGAGCGTCTGGCCTATCGCGACGTGCTGACCGGCCTCGGCAACCGCACGCTCTTCCAGCGTGACCTCGAAGGCCTGGCCGCGGCGCGCCGGGCCGTGGCGCGTCAGAGCACGTTGCTGCTGCTTGATCTCGATCGGTTCAAGGAGGTCAACGACACGCTCGGCCACAATGCCGGCGACAAGCTGCTGCAACAGGTGTCCGGGCGGCTGCTGACCAGCTGCCGGTCGGAGGACGGCCTCTACCGCCTGGGCGGCGACGAGTTCGCCTTCATTCTGCGGCGGACGTCCTCGCCGGCCGATGCGGCGCAGATCGCCGAGCGGGTCCTGGCCGCGCTGACGCCGGCGTTCGATCTCGACGGCGACATGGCGTCGGTCGGTGCGAGCATCGGGATCGCCATCGTCACCGACCCCGCAGCCGACCCGAGCGAGCTGATCCGGCACGCCGATCTCGCCCTCTACGAGGTCAAGGCGCGCGGCCGCAACGGCTATCAGTTCTTCGAGGAGCGCATGAACCGGACGGCGCTGCGCCACCAGTTCCTCGAACGGGAGCTGCGGCTCGCGATGCAGGCCGGTCAGCTGCAACTGTTCTACCAGCCGCAGATCAACCTGCTGACCCGGGAGATCGCCGGGATCGAAGCCTTGCTCCGTTGGGAGCATGTCGCCGAGGGCTGGATCTCGCCCGGCGAGTTCATACCGGTCGCGGAACGCTCGGGCCTGATCGCCGAGCTGGGCCTGTGGGTGTTGCACGAGGCGTGTCGGCAGGCGCACGCGTGGCGGACCGCGGGCCTCCAGCCGCCACCGCTCGCGGTCAACGTATCGCCGATCCAGTTCCGCAGCGCCGCGTTCCTCGAGGCCGCGCTCAGCCGTCGTCGGACGCTCAACCTGCCGGCCGGCGCCATCGTCCTCGAGCTCACCGAATCGATCTTCGTCGATGCCGATACCACCGCCATCGTCACCGACCTCAACCGCTTGTGCGCGAGCGGCTTCTCGCTGTCACTCGACGACTTCGGCACCGGCTACTCATCCCTCAGCTACCTGCGCCAACTGCCGTTCGACGAGCTCAAGATCGACGGCTCGTTCATTCAGGAGCTGCTGCTCAGCCAGGAAGCGCGCGAGCTGACCAGCGGCATCATCGCCCTCGGTCACAGCCTCGGCATGCGGGTGGTCGCCGAAGGGGTGGAGGAGGAGGCCCAGGCCCGGGCTCTGTCGGCCATGGGATGTGACGCCGGCCAGGGCTATCACTTCGAATACCCGGTCCCCGCGAAGGCATTCACGCCTCTGCTCGAGGCCATGGCGGCCGTGGCCGGCGCCGACCAACCGGCCGCCGTCGATCGCGTAGCCTGATCGACCGGCGGCGCGCCATCGACCCGCCCGGCCGGATCGGGCGGCGCGCCGGGCCCACCGACCATGGCCAGCTGCCCGCCGCCGGCGCGGTCAACCCGCGGTTTGCCGGCTCGAGGCAATGCGCCGCCGTCCGAGTCAAGCTGATCCCCGCCGCTGCCGCGACGAGCATTGACATCCGGCCACAAATCTCTACATCCAAGCCCAGCCAGTGGCGTCCAACCAGGACCTCGCCTAGTTGAAATCACTCCCCCTAGAGGGGCCTGCATGAAGTTCAGTGACTTTCCTCTCCGTCCGGAGATCCTCCAGGCGGTAGTGGATGCCGGATACGAGACGCCGACCCCGATCCAGGAACAAGCGATCCCGGTGATCTTGACCGGCGACGACTTGCTCGGGATTGCCCAGACCGGCACCGGCAAGACGGCGGCTTTCGTGCTGCCGATGATCGAGCGGTTGGCGTCCGGCAAGGCCAAGGCGCGCATGCCGCGCTCGCTGATCTTGAGCCCGACCCGGGAGTTGGCGACCCAGAGCGCCAACTATTTCGAGACCTACGGCAAGCATCTCCAGCTCACGATGGCCCTGTTGATCGGCGGCGTCGGCATGGACGAGCAGTGGCGCCGACTGGATCGCGGGGTCGACGTGCTGATCGCGACGCCCGGACGTCTGCTCGACCAGTTCGAGCGCGGCAAGGTTCTCTTGGGCGGGGTCACCATCCTGGTGATCGACGAGGCCGACCGGATGCTCGACATGGGCTTCATGCCGGACGTCGAGCGGATCGTGAACCTGGTCAGCAAGCGCCGCCAGACCCTGATGTTCTCGGCGACCATGCCGGCCGAGATCCGGCGCCTGGCGAGCGCCTTCCTGACCCACCCGAAGGAGGTCCAGGCGACCCCGCCGGCGACCATGGCGGAGCGCATCGAGGACCATGTCGCGATCGTGCCGCCGCGCCAGAAGTTCAAGGCGCTCCGGCGCCTGATCGAGGACCAGGGCATCGACAATGCGCTGATCTTCTGCAACCGCAAGCGCGAGGTCGCGAGCCTGCGCCGCCAGATGGAGCGGGTCGGCTTCAACGTCCGCGACATCCACGGCGATCTCGATCAGGCGCAGCGGAGCGCGGCGCTCGATGCCTTCAAACGCGGCGAGATCGCGTTCCTGGTCGCGACCGATGTCGCCGCCCGCGGCCTCGACATCGTCATGCTGCCCTGCGTGGTCAACTACGACGTCCCGACCCATGCCGAGGACTACGTCCACAGGCTCGGGCGCACCGGCCGCGCCGGTCAGGCCGGGCGGGCGTTCACGCTGGTGCTGCCCGACGAGGGGCGCTACGTCGATGCGATCACCCGGCTGACCGGCAAGGACATTCCCAGGCTCGAGATCGCCGGTCTGGACGGCGCCGAGCTCGCGCCCGCGACCCGCGCCCGGGGCCGCCGTGGCCGGGCCGCGCCCGCTGCCGCCGCCGCGTCGACCCCAGCCCCGGCTGCCGTAGCCCCGGCTGCCGTAGCCCCGGCTGTCGTAGCTAATCGCGCGGCCGCGGCTGCAGCCGACGCGCGGCCGAAGGCCGAGACCGGGGCCGAAGCCAGGCCGGACGCCGAGGTTGCGCCCGAGGTCAGGCCGACGGCCGAGGCCGGGACCGAGGCCAGGTCGAGGACCGAGCCCAGGCGGCGGCCTCAGGCGAGGTCCCGGCATGGGGCGGCCAAGGAAGCGAGCCCGCCGCAGCCCCAGCCGGCGCGCGCGGAGCGTGGCCGCGACAGGCCGGAGCCGGCGCCGCGGCCGACCAGGCACCGCGGCCGGGGCGACGGCGCCCACGCCGATCAGCCGGTCGTCGGCATGGGCGATCACGTGCCGCTGTTCATGCGGCGACCGGTGCCGCAGATCGCGGCCTTGCCGGAGGCGGCCGAGGACTGATGCAAACCATCTTCGTGATGGTCAAGTGCGAGCTCGGGCGCGCCTACGACGTCGCCGATGCCGCGGTCCAGAACGTCGAGGCGGTGTCCGAGGTGCATTCGACCTCGGGTCAGTACGATCTGCTGATGAAGTTCTACCTCGACGACGCGATCGACATCGGCCGGTTCGTCACCAGCCGGGTGCAGACCCTGGACGGGGTCAAGGACACCTTCACGCTGATCGCCTTCAAGGCGTTCACCTGATCCCGACCGGCGCGCCGCCCGCCCCGCCACGATGACCGAGAGGACCGAGATGGCCGACGCCGGCGTCGAGGTCCTCGAGCGGACTGTCGCTTTCGAGGGCTTCTTCAGGCTGCTGCGCTATCGCCTGCGCCATCGCCTGTTCGCCGGCGGAACCAGCCGGGAGCTCGTGCGCGAGTTGCACGAGCGCGGCGATGCCGCGGTCGTGCTGCCCTACGACCCGGTACGCCTTGAGGTCGTGCTGGTCGAGCAGTTCCGCGTCGGCGCCCTCGAACGGCCGGGCGACCCCTGGCTGCTCGAGCCGGTCGCCGGCATCATCGAGCCGGGCGAGACCCCGGCCGGCGTCGCACGCCGCGAGGCCGAGGAGGAAGCCGGCCTCGAGCTCCTCGATCTGGTACCGGTCGGCAGCTACTATCCGAGCCCGGGTGCCAGCAGCGAGCTCTGCCACGCCTTCATCGCCCGGGTCGACGCCCGGGGTGCAGGCGGCCTGTTCGGCCTCGCCGAGCATGGCGAGGACGTCAAGGCCCACGTGGTGCCGCTCGCGACCGCGCTCGGCTGGCTCGCGGACGGCCGGCTGCGGGCGGCGAGCGCGCTGATCACGCTCCAGTGGCTGGCGCTCCACCGGGCCGATCTCGACGCCCGCTGGCGCGTCGGCGCGGCTGGTTGCGACCAGTCTTGAATCTGCCGGCCGGCCCGGCTACCTCTGAGGCCGAGCGATCTTTTCCGGGATTTCGAGCGATGGCCGCGCGGATCTATCAGCCCGCCAGGACGGCGACCCAGTCGGGCCGGGCCAAGACCCGGCGCTGGCTCCTCGAGATGGAGCCCGCCTCGCGCCAGGAGGCCGACCCGTTGTGCGGCTGGATCGGCTCCGACGACACCGAGCGCCAGCTCCAGCTGCGCTTCCCGAGCAAGGAGGCGGCGATCGCCTACGCCCGGCGCACGGGCCTCGAATACCGCGTCTTCGAGCCCCATGAGCGGATCGTGCGGCCGAAGTCCTATGCCGACAACTTCATCCGCAAGGTGTAAGCTCGGGCGTCGAACTCTGTGAGCGCCCTTAGCTCAGCTGGATAGAGCACCGGCCTTCTAAGCCGATGGTCGCAGGTTCGAGTCCTGCAGGGCGCGCCACTTTCAGAGTACCAGAATTGGTAACGGGGCTGGTAACATCCGGGAGACGCCCAGGCTGGCGACGATGCCCGAAGGCAACATACGCCCGTGCCAATCGCTCTCGCCCGCCAGAGGCGCTAGGACGGGCGTCAGGCGGCCGGAAGGTAATCCCACCCGTCCCGGTCGGCGATCGCCCGCTTGTACGCCTTCTGGCTGGCAGGGCATCAATTCTGGGTTTGCTGATCGACACGGTGGTCGGGATCGAAGTTGATTTATCGGTACCTCCGCTTAAATCCCGACCTTCAGCGCGCAGGTCTTCGAGCGCGGTTGGCGGCCGAGGTGGCGCTCAGGCGGCGAAACACCTGAAAACATCTCAATCGGTACCGGCGGGGATCAGCCAGTTGAACATTGCCCGAGACCCGGTAGCGCCGCACCCGGTGTCCACCGGCTAGCGTAAAATTCTGGTCCACAGGGTGAAACGTTTCACCGCAGATCTCATGTTTCTTACCAAAATGGTTGAGCTACCCCCACTGTAGTTTATTTATCGTTTTGACGGGTACACGCACAAACCTCATCCCGCCCTCCTCACACCCTTTGGTATGAGGTTTTGAATTGCCGACTCTATCACATTCAAGCGGCAGGTCAAGAGCTCTTGCGATATCCACGGTGTTAATCTTTGTCTCTCCTAGAGCACGTCTAGCTTGGATATAGCTATAGATTGCAGTTTCTATATCTCCGTTACACTTCATGTCGTGCGCGAGATCGGCTTTTTGAACTAGCTACCGTTATCAAAATATCCGTTCTAGAGCTAGAGCTTGATGTCTCTGTGTAGACTCTGATCCTGCTCCCACTCGATACATCGCTCGTTATTATGCTTTATGCTACTAGCTGTCATGATCTAATTTTCCTCATCGATCATCTGTTTTGATTTTGTCCATACCTATTTTGATATTTTTCCATTTGTGCCTTCAACGCTTCAATCAAACCGGGAATGAGCGTAGGGGGCATGATGAGTTTAACAATTGGTTGCAGTCTAAGCTCTCCTGTTTCTTCGATGCGTACTCTCGTTTCTGGACCGAACTTTGCTGGAAGTTGGAGAAACTGGACAAGAAAATTGTGGTGAGCGTGCGCAACTTCAGCCCAGTTAACATAAACTGGTATTATATCGTCATCCTCGTCAACGACAACTCCTAGCGATCAAGAACGCGACAGGCCCCGGTGATCGGTTCCCCGGTCGCTTGCGAGCACGAGGGTGGATCGAGGCAGACCTGCGGTGATAAAGCAGATCTTTGATGAAAGGAGGCCGATCTCAAGCTGCGAGAAGGCGACTCATCTAAATCGGTGAGCACCGTTGGAATGGATCGAGGCGGGCGGATATCACCGACCTGGAGGGCCCCGACCCCGGCGGCACAGTCAGCGCGTCCCGGTCGCGCGTCGCCCTGCCGGCGGCGCCTCGGCTTGGCAGCGCGGGGGTGGTTTCAGTCGAACCGCCCGAGCGCCCTAACGAAGCGCTTCACGGCCTGCCGGTGCCGGGGCGACAGCTGCAGTATGTCGCGCGCCATCGCGAGCTGGTCGCGTCGCACGCGTGTGGTTGCTTTCACGACCGGCGCCAGATCCGTGAGCAGGTCGGCGGGCACGAGCCCGAGCACGCCGCACAGGTCGCAGAGCCTCGCGACGCTGATCCGGTCCGCGCCGGTCTCGTACTTGTGCATTTGCTGATAGCTGACGCCGAGCCGCTCGGCCATCTGCTGCTGCGTGATACCGAGCGCAACCCGGTGCGCCCGGATGCGCGCAGCGAGCGCTCGGTCAATGTCCGTCAAGCGCCGGGGCGAGCGGAGTAGACTCGCCTTAGCGATTGTTGACGCCTGCCGCGGCGGATGGCGACCGGGCGCGGTGGCGGCGCGCTGCCAGGTCACGTGCTCGCCGCCAGGGCGCGCAAGATATAGGCCGCGACCAGCACGCCACCGACCGCGACCAGCGCGATTGCGGCCCTGTCAAGCAGTGCCGGCCACGAGCCCGCACCTCCGGCCGCTCGAAATCTGCAGATCGCGTCGCGGAGCGCCGCGACCGGCCAGCACAGCAGCTGCCACACGAGTATCGGGCCCCAGAGCCGCAGTGGAGGATCCCACGGCTGGCGCCCCAACCTGAAGCGTCGATTCGAAAGCATGAGCATGGAACACTTCCAGTGAACAGCAAAGCACACCCGCTTACCGCTCTCATGATCCTCGACAGGGACCCAGCCCGCAATTATGCGAAATGGTTACGCACTTTGCTTCGGTCCCCGGGCGATCAGAGGAGACCGGCGCCAGCCCTCAGTCTTCAGCAGCGGCTGGGCATAGCAGGCACCGCTGCGACGTGGCGTTTCCGGTCTTCTAGGCGGCGTGAGAAAGGGTGTCGGGTGAGAAAAGGTGGCAGGAACGTGTCAGGAACGCTAGGTCACGTGGTCACCGCCGCCAAAATATAGACTGCGACCAGCGCGCAGGCGACCGCGACCAGTGTGATTCTGGTTCTGTCAAGCAGCAGCAACCAGCACAGCAGCCGCCACTCGAGTGTTTCCCAGAGCCGCGATCGGGCGTGCCACGGCTGGCGCTCTAACCTGGAGCGTTGGGGTAGCATAAGCATGGCCCTTTTAGCGAACAGCAAACTACCGACGGCCGCTCTCATGATTCTCGATAGAGACCAAGCCCGCAACTGTGCGAAATGACTACGCAGTTTGCTCCAGGCCCCGGGCGATCAGCGGACGCCAGTGCCAGTACTCAACGCGCTCATGACCGCCGCCCCAGAAGGTCAACCAAATTGTCGAAGATCACCGGCGCCGCAGAGCAGCAGCGTGGCCTGGACCAGCAGGTGCCCCGAATCATCAGCGCTCAGGCTGTAGCCGACCAGCCCGCACGCGGCGCCGCCGGCGACCGGGTGGCGCCAACAATTCGTCATGCCGCGGTCCCGGCGGTCCGAGACTGCCTGCTTTGTCGCCTCGATCGCCGCCGTCAGGGCGCGCTGGTGGTTCCAGAGCGCCGCCGTCGCATCGTCGCTGGCAGCGCCATGGCTCGTCACCGCCCCGGCAGACCAATGGTCGCAGGTTCGAGGCCTGCAGGCCCGCCGCTTCCTTCCGGTCGCTTGATCGCTGCCGTACGCTGTTCTATCTACACCGTCACCGTCGGGGCGGGAATCGTGCTGACCCCTGAATGGCACCAGAGCCGCCAACCACCGCTCTTGGGTGGCCATCGGCGCGGGCAGGTTGACTGGCGGGGCGCCTTGGTGGCGCATCGACAACTCAAGGAGGGAAGCTCTGATGATCTTGCAGATCGGCAGTACCGCGCCGGACTTTCGGGCCCAGACGACCGAAGGCCCGATCAGCTTCTATGACTGGGTGGGCGACAGCTGGTGCGTGATCTTCTCGCACCCCAAGGACTTCACCCCGGTGTGCACCACCGAGCTCGGCTACATGGCCAAGCTCAAGCCCGAGTTCGACAAGCGCAACTGCAAGATCCTGGGCCTGAGCGTCGATTCGGTCGACGACCACGTCCGCTGGTCGAAGGACATCGCCGACACGATGGGCCAGGCGCCCAACTATCCGATGATCGGCGACAGCGATCTGGCGGTGGCCAAGTTGTACGGCATGCTGCCCGCGGCGGCCGGCGACACGGCCACCGGGCGCACCGCGGCCGACAACGCGACCGTGCGCAACGTCTACCTCATCGGCCCGGACAAGAAGGTCAAGCTGGTGATCTCCTATCCGATGAGCACCGGCCGCAACTTCGCCGAGATCCTGCGCGCCCTCGATTCGGTCCAGCTGACCGCCAAGCACCAGGTGGCGACGCCGGTCAACTGGCAAGAGGGCGAGGACGTGATCATCGTGCCCTCGGTCTCGGACGAGGCCGCCAAAGCGAAATACCCGGGCGGCTGGAAAGCTCCGAAGCCCTACATCCGGTTCGTGCCGCAACCGCGCGGCTGAGAGCCGGCCGGACCTGACCAGGCGCTGCGCGCGGGTGGTGCGAGCCAGGCGCGCGGCGCCGCTCGGCCTCGACCACGACTGACGACCTCGTGGGCGAGGCGAGGCGCCATGTCACGGGTCGGGACGGCAAGGGATACCCATATCCTCAGCGACTGAACCCGCGCTGAGCTCCGGCACCATGCTGATCCCGCTGATCGTCGCCTGTGCGCTCTTCATGGAGAACCTGGATTTCGACCGCGATCTCGACCGCGCTGCCGGCGATCGCGGCCTCGCTCGGCGAGAACCCGCTCAAGCTCAGCCTCGCGATCACCGCCTACCTGTTCAGCCTCGCGGTCTTCATCCCGATCAGCGGCTGGGTCGCCGACCGGTTCGGCGCCAAGCGGGTCTTCCGGCTCGCGATCGTGGTCTTCATGCTCGGCTCGGTCGTCTGCAGCTTCGCGGGCTCGCTGCTCGGCTTCGTGCTCGCACGCATCCTCCAGGGCATGGGCGGCGCCATGATGGTGCCGGTCGGCCGGCTCGTCCTGCTGCGCTCGGTCGCCAAGGCGGACCTGGTGCAGGCGATGACCTGGCTGACCGTGCCGGCGCTGCTCGGCCCGATCCTCGGGCCGCCGCTCGGCGGCTTCATCACGACCTACCTGAACTGGCGCTGGATCTTCTGGATCAACCTGCCGATCGGGGCGCTCGGCATCCTGCTGGTCTCGCTGTTCATTCCCGACCTGCGCGAGGAGCACTCGCCACCGCTCGACGTCCTGGGCTTCCTGCTCAGCGCCTGCGGCCTGCTCGGCCTCGTGTTCGGCTTCGAGACGATCGGGCGCGACCTCGTGCCCTGGAGCACGACGCTCTCGCTGCTGGCGGCAGGCGTCCTCGGGATCGGGCTCTACGTGCTGCACGCCACCCGCACGCTCTACCCGGTGATCGACCTCGCGCTGCTCGGCATCCCGACCTTCCGCGCCTCGGTCATGGGCGGCTTCCTGTTCCGGGCCGCGATCGGCGCGACCCCGTTCCTGTTGCCGCTGATGCTGCAGGCGGGCTTCGGCCTCAGCGCCTTCAACTCGGGCCTTTTGACCTTCGCGGCCGCCGGCGGCGCGATGCTGATGAAGCTGACCGCCGGCCCGACCCTCAAGCTCTTCGGCTTCAAGCGCGTCCTGATGGTGAACGCGCTGATCAGCGCGGTCTTCATCGCCGCGAGCGGCCTGTTCACCCCCCACACCCCGCATCTCCTGATCCTGGCCGTGCTGCTCGCCGGCGGCTTCTTCCGCTCGCTCCAGTTCACCAGCATCAACACGCTCGGCTACGCCGACATCGAGCGCGCGCAGATGAGCCGGGCGACCAGCTTTGCCAGCATGATGCAGCAGCTCTCGCTCAGCATCGGCGTCGGCACCGGTGCTTTGCTGCTGCACCTGACCGTGGCGGCGCGCGGCGGCGAGCATCTGAGCGCCGGCGACTTCTGGCCGGCCTTCTTCGCGATCGGCGGCCTTGCCGCCCTCTCGGCGCTGGTCTATCTGCCGCTCGCCGCGGATGCCGGCGCCGAGGTCAGCGGCCGCACCCCGCTGCTCGCCAAACCCGCCAGCCCCGAGAAGACCGGCTGACCGGCGCCCGCCCTCGATAGCCATAGGCGGGGCCGCGAGACAGCGCTATGCTGGCCGGGTGGAGGGCTTTTGAGACCGACGGCCAGGCGCGCCCGATCAAGCGGGCGCCGGCGCTGTTGCCCGGCGCCGGGCCTGGCGGGGAGGATCGACCAGTGAGCGAGCCCGAATGGGCGATCCCGGAGGCGGCGCAGCCCAAGGTCGCGGACTTCGCGTTCGACCTCGACCAGGCGCTCGCCGCCGTCCTGCAGCTGCGCTCGGAGATCCCGGGCGACGCCTTCACCGCCCCGATCCTCGGCACCGAGCGCGCCGGCAACGGCGTCATGATCCGCACCGACGGCCTGGTCCTGACCATCGGCTATCTGATCACCGAGGCCGAGACCATCTGGCTGTCCGCCAACCACGGCACGGTCGTGCCGGCGCATGTGGTCGGCTACGACCAGGCGAGCGGCTTCGGCCTGGTCCAGGCGCTCGGCCGGCTCGGCGTGCCGGCGCTCGAGCTCGGCGCCTCGGCGGCGGTCGAGGTCGGCGACCCGGTCATCGTCGCCGCCGGCGGCGGCCGCGCCCATGCCCTGAAGGCAGGGGTCGCCTCGAAGCGCGAGTTCGCGGGCTATTGGGAATACATGCTCGACGAGGCCCTGTTCACGATGCCGCCGCATCCGAGCTGGGGCGGTGCCGCCTGCATCACCGCCGACGGCCGCCTCGCCGGCATCGGCTCCTGTTCGTCCAGGAGGCGCGCGCCGAGGGCATCACCTCGCAGGGCAACATGATCGTGCCGATCGACCTGCTGCCGCCGATCCTGGACGACCTCCTGAGGCTCGGCCGGACCGCCGAGCCGCCCCGGCCCTGGCTCGGCATGTACAGCTCCGAGGCCGAGGGTGCGGTGTTCGTGGCCGGCCTCGCCGAAGGCGGCCCCGCCGACAAGGCCGGCGTCCAGCCGGGCGATCTGGTCCTCGAGGTCGGCGGCCAGCGGGTCACCGACCTCGCGACCACCTTCCGCCGCATCTGGTCGCTCGGCCCGGCGGGCGCCGACATCCCGCTCACCATCGCCCGCGACGGCACCCCCAAACGCCTCCTGATCCACTCCGCCGACCGCAACGATTTTCTGAAGAAACCGCGGCTGCATTAGCGTCAAAGAGGAATTTTTGCTGGATTTTGACTTTTTCGGCGCCTAAATGCACTGGGTCTGTGCGGTTTGCTCGGGGGGCCCCATGCTGCTTCGCTTTAGCGTGGCGAATCACCTGTCGATCGAAGGATCCACAGGCGCTGTCGCTCGCCGCGTCCCCGCTCGGGGACATCGAAAGCGGACTGATCGACTGCCCCGCCGCTCCGGAGGGGCGGGTCTTGCCGGCGGTTGTGATCTACGGCGCGAACGCGTCGGGGAAGAGCAACTTCGTGGCCGCCCTTCGATTTATGCGCGGCGCGGTTTTGAGCTTCGCACCGGCGAGGGGAGCCAGGCGGAGGCGTCCAGCGTGCACCGTTCGCACTTGATCCAGCCTGTGCCAAGCTGCCTTCGGTGTTCACGGCGGACTTCGTTGTCCAAGGCATTCGCTACCACTACGGCTTTGAAGTCTCAGACGAAGCTTTCACGACTGAGTGGCTCTACGCCTTTCCCAACAGTCGTCGACAGACGCTCTTCGAGCGCGAGGGCAGGAAATTCACATTTGGCCGAAGTCTGAAAGGGCGCAATCAGAATCATCGCAGATTTGACCCGGCCGAACAGCCTGTTTGTTTCGGCAGCTGCGCAAAATGGCCATGAAGAGCTTGCCAAGATCAGTAACTTCTTTCGTTCGGTTCACGGCGACCGCGGGGAGCATATTCCTGAAGAATTGACGCTTCTTTCAACGATGGGGAAGGAAATCGACAACCGCATCATTCACTTTCTCGAGCAGATAGGCACTGGCATCATGGATTATCGACTTGGAGAGACAGAGATCCGTAAGAAAGTTCCGGATACTCAAGAACAAAGTATTGATATACTTCACCATGAAATTATTGCAACTATGCAAAGAGAAATTGCCCGCATTATCGCGCAAGGCGGAGGTTCGTTTACTTTGGTAGAAAATGAAGGCAAGAGTGTAACGATTGAATTTGCCCACCGAGGACTTACGGGCGAACCGATTTATTTGGGACTGAACCGTGAGAGCGCCGGTACGCGCCGGCTGCTAATCCTCCTCAGCCGGGCGTTCCAGGCGCTCGACAGGGGTGCGCCGATGGTGATCGACGAGCTGGATTTGAGCCTGCATACACAGGCGTGCGAAGCGGTGCTGGCGCTGTTCTCCTCGCCAAAAACCAATCCCAAGGGGGCACAACTGATCGCAACGACCCACGACACCAATCTGCTGCGCTCAACCTTGCTCCGGCGCGATCAGATCTGGTTCACCGACAAGGACGAAGAGGGTGCGACCCATCTCTATCCATTGACCGACATCAGAACACGCAAGGGCGACAACATCGAGAAGGGTTATCTGCAGGGCCGCTACGGGGCGATCCCCTTCGCGGGGCCAATTTCCGACCTCATCGATGCGGCCTGACGCATGGTGCGGCGGCGGCCGCCGGACCTGAGGCGGCGCGGCCCGCAGCGCGAGCCGAAGCGGCGTTTCATCATTTTTTGCGAGGGTGAGAAGACCGAGCCCACATATTTCGCAGCGGCTCGGGCGCACCTGCGCGGATGCGCTGATCGCAGTGACGACTGTCCGCGCCGTGGGCGTGCCCATCACCATTGCCCAATCGGCTGTAGCGGAAATGCGGCCGGGCGCAGAGCTCGGAATTCCTTCGAGGAACGAGACGAGGTCTGGGCGGTATTCGATCGCGACGAGCATCCGCGCTACGCGGAAGCCGTCGGACTTTGTGAGAATGTAGGGGTTGGGGTCGGCCGCTCCGATCCCTGTTTCGAACTCTGGCTGATTCTGCATGAAAGGGACTTCGACAAACCGGACGATAGCCACGCCGCGCAGGCTCATTTGCACGAGCTTCGACCCGAGTACGACCCTGACAGGAGAAAGACGCCGGATTGCGCGGAGCTCATGGCGCGGGTCGAGCAGGCCGAAGCCCGCGCAGAGGTGCAACTCGTTCGTCGGGAGAATGAGGGCAGGCCCCACGGCCGGCCCTCGACCACGGTTTGGCGTCTCACGCGGGTGATCCGCCTCGCTGCGGAGCGGTCGCGACGAGTTCCCTAAAAGCGCCCCATGGCGCGGTCGACGCGGGCGAGGAAGCGTTGGCGGGTCGCCGGGGGAAAAGGTGTCAGCGGGGGAAAAGGTGTCAGGGGGGAAAAGGTGTCAGGGGGGAAAAGGTGTCAGGGGGGGAAAGGTGTCAGGAACCTTTTGACGTCCTCAGCGAGGGGAAAAGGTGTCAGGAACCTTTTGACGTCCTCAGCGAATCCCGGTCCGAGACGACGTCGATGAAGGCCTGGTCCTTGTCGGCGTGCGGGCTCGCAGACCTTGCTGACGCAACCGTTCACGGTGCGCTCGGACCTTGTCTCGCGAGGGTCGGGTCGAGGTTGCCATCTCCATCTTCCGTGAACGTTACATGTAACTCGCCGCGGGTCAGCCGTCCAGGTCGGAGCGACTTCGTCGAGGGTCCCTTCGAGCGGGGCATTCCCGGCATTGCAGCGCTCGCGCCCGCGATGCGTCAGATAGCATGGGTGGCGCATGAGATGCGACGAAAGTGGCGCATCGGGCGATTTCGACGGACGATCAAGCGGTTGCGGGGCGGAGCTGGCAGAGCGGGGCAGGAGGGGCGGATTCGCGGGAAAAAGCGGGCGGCGGGGCGATCGGGGCGCGAAAACAGCGGGTTGCGCGGGGACGTTCGGGAGTCAAGGTGACTTGGGGTGGCGCTTCGGATTCGGTTCGACTTGCGGGACATGCGACACTTCACAATGGCTGCCAGTCGATCATGCGTCAGGGGTCGCTACACTTTTGCGCCACTTGTGACGCATCGGCAGTCGTCCGGCCCGGAAAAACTGATCTGCCAAATGGCGGTCGACTGGGGCGGGCGGGACGGCATTGGGATCGGGGAGAGGCGCGGACAGGCTTGTCTGTCGGCGCGCGATCGGCCAGAAAGTCGAAGCGCGGCAGTTAGGTGCTTTGATCTTGGCGCCGCCCGGGAGCCGGCGATGGCACGATGGCCCAAAGAGTGGCCCTTGCGGCTGGCCGGCAGCCTGTTCGGGCTCGCCGCCGGCGCGATCGGCCTGTTCACGCTGCTCGCCCCACAAGGCCTCAGCCCCCTCGAGCACGAGCGCGCCCAAGGCTTTGGAATCGCTGCCCTCGTGGTCGGCGCGGTCGCCCTGTTCGGCTCCCTCGGCGCCCGCGACGTGCGGGCACTCTGGTACTGCTCGCCGCGACGCTGGCGGGCGTTCCGCGCCGACCTGCAGGCCGGCCCCGACGCCCCTGGAACGGCCGTCCGCCGCCCGCCCGGCCCCAAGACCGACCCCGGCCGCGACCCCTGAAGCGGGCCGGTGGCCTCGCGTTCGCGATCGGCGGGCCGCGGATCCCTGGCCCTCGAACCCCGGACATACCTCGTGCTACGGACACTCCCAGGACATGGCGGTTGACGCCCTGGCCAGGGCAGGCACACTGGCGGCCGGGAGAGGCATGGGGCCACAAAGCATGAGCGCATGAGCGCCGTCCAGAAGTTGCGCCGGGTCGTCGAGCGCCTGCTCGAGGCCGTGAGCATCGCGCTGATGATCGGCCTCGCGGTGGTCGTCGTGCTCGCCGTGATCTTCCGCAAGGCCGGTGCATCCTTGGTCTGGTACGACGAGGTCGCGGCGATCATGCTCGCCTGGCTGACCTACTACGGCGCCGCGCTCGCCGCCTTGCGGCGCGCCCATCTCGGCTTTCCCGGCTTCTACGCCAGCCGTTCGCCCGCCTGGCGGGTGCCGATGCTGATCGTCTCCGAGACGCTGGTGATCGGCTTCTTCCTGGTGCTCGCCTGGTACGGCCTCGACGTGATCCTGATCCTGAGCGGCGACACCCTCACCAGCCTACCCTGGGTCTCGGTCAGCTTCACCCAGTCGGTGATCCCGATCGGCGGGGCGCTGATCGCGCTGGCCGAGATCCTGACCTTGCCCGAGCGCTGGCGCGCCGCCTGCGCGCCGCCACCCGCACAGTCCCGGCCGGAGGATCTTCCGGAGTGACCGTCTTCCTGATTCTGCTGGCCTTGCTCGCGCTGGTCCTGATCAACGTCCCGATCGCGGTCGCTCTCGGGCTGATCGCAGCACTCGCCATGGTCGCGAAGTCCGGACCGGACAGCCTTTTGTCGGCAGCGGTCGTGATGTTCGAGGGCGCGACCAAGTTTCCCCTGATCGCGATCCCGTTGTTCGTGCTCGCGGGCGCGATCATGAATGCGTCCGGGATCTCGCGCCGGCTGATCGCCTTTGCCTCGGCGCTGCTCGGCTTCATTCGCGGCGGCCTGTCGATGGTGACCATCGGCACGTCCCTGTTCTTCGCCGAGATCTCGGGCTCGGCGGTCGCCGACGTCGCGGCGATCGGCTCGATCCTGATCCCGGCGATGGAGCGACGCGGCTATCCCAAGACCTTCGCCGCCGCGGTCACCTCGTCGGCGGCCTCGCTCGCGATCATCATCCCGCCCTCGATCCCGATGATCCTCTACGCGGTGATGGCCAACACCTCGGTCGTGCAGCTGTTCGTCGCCGGCATCCTGCCGGGGCTGATCGGCGCCGCCGGGCTGATGGCGCTGTCGTTCTGGTTCGCGGTCCGCCACGCCTTTCCGGTCGAGGAGGTGTTCCGGCTCGGGCGCCTCTGGGCGACCTTCAAGGACGCGGCCTTCGCGTTCCTGCTGCCAATCATCATCCTGGGCGGGATCTTCGGCGGCCTGGTGACCGCGACCGAAGGGGCTGGCCTCGCCGTGGTCGCAGCCCTGCTGATCGGCACGCTGATCTACCGCGAGCTCGACTGGCGGCAGCTGCATCAGGCACTGATCGAGGGCGCGGTGCAGACCGCCGTGGTCATGCTGCTGGTGGCATCCTCGGCGCTGCTCGGCCTCTACCTCACCGAGTCGCGCCTGCCCCAGGCGCTCGCCCAGAGCATCGCCGAGCTGACCCAGAACCGCTACGTCATCCTGGCGTTGCTCAACGCGCTGTTCCTGCTGCTCGGCTGCTTCCTGCACGGCGCTGCGGCGATCATCCTGGTGGTGCCGATCGTGCTGCCGATCGTGCAGGCGATCCACCTGGATCTGATCCATTTCGGCCTGATCGTGACCCTCAACCTCGCGATCGGCCAGCAGACCCCGCCGGTCGCGAGCGTCCTGATCACCGCCTGCTCGATCGCCAAGGCCGACGTCTGGGAGGTGACCAAGGTCAACGTCTATTTCGTCGCCGTGCTGTTCCTGGTGCTGATGCTGGTGACCTACGTGCCGATCATCCCGCTCGCCCTGGTCGAGCTGTTCTACCGGTAGAAGGTTCCTCCCGCGGTCGGCGTTACCGGTGAGCATCCGGATGTGATACTGAGTCCGCAGCGCATGGCCATGGGGAGGCTGGGGTTTGCTGCACGCGATCGGGTTCGATCTCGGGACCTCGGGCCTGAAGGCGGTCCTCGTCGACGAGCGCGGCCGGGTCGTCGGGTCCGCGAGGCGGTCCTATCCGCTGCAGATCCCCGAGGCCGGATGGGCGCAACAGGATCCCGACCTCTGGTGGCAAGCCTTGCTGGCCGCAAGCCGGCCGCTCCTGGAGGGCCGGCCGGCGCCCGACGCCGTCGGATTGGCCGGGCAGATGCACAGCGCCGTGATCCTCGGGCCAGAGCGCGCACCGCTCTGCCCGGCGATCCTCTGGAACGATCAGCGCACGATCCACGAGTGCGCCGAGATCAGGGAACGGTTCGGCGATGCGCTCGCGAGCTGGACCGGCAACCACATCCGGACCGCGTTCACGGCGACCAAGATTCTCTGGTTGCGTCGCCACCATCCGCAGCTGCACGCGCGGCTGCGCGCGATCCTGCTGGCGAAGGATTTTCTGAGGTTGCGGCTGACCGGCGCGCTGGCCACCGATGTCACCGACGCCTCGGGCACCGGCCTGTTCGACGTGCATCGCCGGCGCTGGTCCGGCAACGCCCTCGAGGCCCTGGCGATCGCGCGGGACTGGATGCCGGAAGCCTACGAGTTGGCGCGCCTGGTGGGCAGCGTGAACCCCGAGGGCGCCGCATCGGCCGGGCTTCGGGCGGGCACGCCGGTCGCCGCCGGCGCCGGCGACCAGGCGGCCGCGGCCCTTGGCAGTGGCGCCGTCACGCCGGGCATGCTGTCGATCACGCTCGGAACCTCGGCCGCGGTCCAGCTGGCGACCGCGGTCGCGGTCCCCGATCCGAAGGGCGTCTTTCAGACCTTCTGTCACGCTCTGCCCGGGACCTGGCAGCTCATGGCCGCAGTGCTTTCCGGTGGTGGCTCGCTCGACTGGTACGGCCGCCTCGCCGGCATCGCGCGGCCGGGTTCGGAGCCGTCCGAGGACAGCGTCGACTTCGAGCTGATGTGCCGGATGGCGGAAGCCGTGCCACCCGGCGCCGAAGGCCTCCTATTCCTTCCCTACCTGACCGGCGAGGGTGCACCGCACCTCGATCCCGAGGCGCGTGGTGGATGGTTTGGCCTCACCCGTCGCCACGACCATCGTCATCTGGCTCGGGCCGTGATCGAAGGCGTCGCGTTTGCGGTCCGCGGTGTGGTCGAGGCCGCCGAAGCGCTGGCGGGCCGAGCCGACGAGATCCGCGTCAGCGGCGGCGCCAGCCACGGCCGGATCTGGCTCAAGACCTTCGCCAACGTTCTGGGCCGGCCGATCACGGCGCTGGACTCGGGCGACTCCTCGGCGCGCGGGGCCGCGCTGCTCGCGGTGGCGGCCGCCACGGGCAGGGAGCCGCGGGAGCTGGCTGCGGCATGGGCGCCGCCCGGCCGGACGATCGACCCGGAGCCAGCACCGGTCGCACGCTACGAGTTGCAGTACGCCATCTTCCGCGAGCTCTATCCGGCGACCCGCCATCTGATGCACCGGCTGACCGACCTGGACCGGAGCCGCATGACAACGGGCGAGATCAGTCAGGCCCTCCGATGAGGCCGACCAGCGCCGCCATCTCCGCGAAGATGGCATCGGCGCCGGCTGCCTGGAGCCGCGGCGCGTGCGCCTGCGGACGGACATGGCCGGCACCGGTGAACCCGAACGTGGTCATACCTGCGGCCTTGCCGGCCTGAACCCCGACCTCGCTGTCCTCGACCACGAGACAGCGCAGCGGATTTGCGGCCATCGTCGCTGCCGCCAGCAGGAACAGATCCGGCGCCGGCTTGCCACGCTCGACCATGGTCGCGCTGAACAGGTGGGGGGCCAGGCGATCGAGCAGGCCCACGAGTTCGAGCGAGCGCCGGATCCGCTCGGGGTGGCTGCTCGAGGCGACGCAATGCTTCAGGCGTAGCGCATCGAGCACCGCCCGGGCGCCGGTTACCGGCTGGAGCTCGTGCTCGAACGCCTTCAGGATCCGCGCCCGCAGAGCCTCCTGGAAGGAAGCGGGTAGCCGCCACCCCTGCTCGGCTTCGATCGTCCGCAGCATCGACGTCGTGCTGATGCCCAGGAAACGCTCGCAGACCTCCGCCTCGGAGATCTCGATCCCGGCCTCGGCCAGCGCCGCCGCCGTGACCCGCGAGCTGATCGGCTCACTGTCGACCAGCACGCCGTCCAGATCGAAGATGACGAGATCGAACCGGCCATCGGCCTCTCGGCCCATCAGCTCATCCAGTTGCCGCCGTCGACGTTGAGCGTCTGGGCGACCACGTAATCGGCATCCGACGAGGCGAGGAACACGGCCGCGCCGGTCAGGTCCTCGGGCACCCCCATCCGGCCGTAAGGCACGGCCTGGCCGACCTGGCGCTTCTTCTCGCCGCTTGGCAGGCCCTCGTATCTGGCGAACAAGGCGTCGACCTGATCCCACATCGGCGTGTCGATCACGCCGGGCGCGATCCCATTGACGTTGATGCCGTCTTTGATCAGCGCCAGGCCCGCCGACTGGGTGAGGCTGATCACCGCCGCCTTGGAGGCGCAGTAGACCGCGACCAGCGCCTCGCCTCGCCGGCCCGCCTGGCTGGCGAAGTTGACGATCTTGCCGCCCTTTCCCTGCTTCACCATCTGCGCCGCGACCGCCTGGAGCGTGAACAGCAACCCCTTGACGTTGACCGCGAACTGCCGGTCGTAGCTTGCCTCGGTGATCTCGAGCAGGCGCGCCATGTCGAAGATCGCGGCGTTGTTGACCAGGACGTCGATGCCGCCCGCGCGCAGGACGACCGTCTCGACCATGGCATCGATCGACGCCCGCCTGGTGACGTCGAGCGCGACCCCGAACGCGCCGCGCCCGATCTCGCCGGCCAGCGCCTCGGCCTCGTCGGCCAAAATATCGGCGACCGCGACCCGCGCACCCTCGTCGGCATAACGCCGGCAGATCGCCGCCCCGATGCCCCGCGCGCCGCCGGTGACCACGGCGACCTTGCCCTCGAGCTTCATCCGGTCGTCTCCCCTACCAGCAACAATAACCGCCGTCGGCGAGCACAATGCTGCCGGTCATCAGGCTCGAGGCGTCGGCGGCGAGGAACAGGGCGACCGAGCCGATCTCCTCCGGCTGGCCGACCCGGTTCATTGGCGTCATCTCCAGCCAGACCGCCGCCATCGCCTTGTCCTCCATGCCGAACACGGTGAGCGGCGTCTCGATGTAGGTGGGTGCGACCGCGTTGACCCTTACGCCGCGGGCACCCCATTCGGCCGCGAGCGAGCGGGTCAGGTGGTGCACCGCCGCCTTCGAGGCGTTGTAGAACGACTGCGGCTGCGGCTTGTTGACGATGAAGCCGGACATCGAGCCGACGTTGACGATCGAGCCCTTGCCCTTGGCCAGCATCTGGCGGCCGAACGCCCGGCAGCACCAGAACAGGCCATTCAGGTTGACCTCGATGTGGAAGCGCCAGTGCTCGTCGGAGGTGTCCTCGGCGCGCACGTCGCTCTTGGCGACGCCCGCGTTGTTGATCAGGATGTCGCAGCCGCCGTGCTCGCTAAGGACCCGGGCCGCCATCTCGTCGACCTGGGCGGACTTGGTGACATCGAGCGGCAGCGCGTAGGCTTCGATCCCGAGCGCCTCGAGCTTGGCTCTGGCCTCCTCGCCGCGATCGGGCAGCAGCTCGCCGATGATCACCTTGGCCCCTGCCTCGCCCAGCGCCTGGGCACAGGCGAAGCCGATCCCCTGGCCCGCGCCGGTGACGACCGCGGTCCGGCCCTTGAGATCGTATTTCTCGAGATACATGCGCTTGCCCCCCGTCCTCAGGCGGCCGCGTGCGCGGTCGGGTCCTTGATGTCGGCGAGCGGATGGCGTTTTGCCCGGCGGACCGCGCTGCCGTCCTGCTTGAACAGGTGGCAGACCCGGCCGTCGATCACGACCCCGATGCGATCGTGAACCTTGGTCGGGTTCTCGCCGTCGGCCTGGACCACCAGCATCACGCCGTCCGCGATCTGGGTGTAGAGGTAGGTGTCGCCGCCCAGACGCTCGGCGACCACCACCTCACCGCTGACGTCGCCGCCGTCGCTGGTCACGCCCAGGTGCTCCGGGCGGATGCCGAGCGTCAGCGCCTCGCCGTCCGCCACCTGGCCGGGGGCGACGTCGACCGTGATCCGGTCCTTGTTGGCCAGCTCGACCGTGACGCCCGCGGCATCCGAAGCGACCGCCCTGGCCTCCAGGAAGTTCATCTTGGGCGAGCCGATGAAGCCCGCGACGAACAGGTTCTCGGGATGGTGGTAGAGCTCGAGCGGGCTGCCGGCCTGCGCGATGATGCCGCCCTGGAGGACCACGATCGTGTCGGCGAGCGTCATCGCTTCGACCTGGTCGTGGGTGACGTAGATCATCGTGGCGTCGAGGGCGTCATGCAGCCTGGCGAGCTCGATCCGCATCTGCACCCGAAGGGCGGCGTCGAGGTTCGAGAGCGGCTCGTCGAACAGGAACACCTTGGGGTCGCGCACGATCGCCCGGCCGATCGCGACCCGCTGCCGCTGGCCGCCCGAGAGCGCCTTGGGCTTGCGGTCGAGGAAGCTGTCGAGCTGGAGGACCTTGGCCGCCGCGTTGACCTTCTGGTCGCGCTCGGCCTTGGGCACGCCGGCTAGGCGCAGCGCGAAGCCCATGTTGTCCCTGACCGTCATGTGCGGATAGAGGGCGTAGGACTGGAACACCATGGCGAGCCCGCGCTCGGCCGGCGGCACGTCGTTGATCCGCTCGCCGTCGATCATCAGGTCGCCCGAGGTGATCTCCTCGAGGCCGGCGATCATCCTGAGCAAAGTGGACTTGCCACAGCCCGACGGACCGACGAAGACGACAAAGTCCCGATCGTTGATGTCGAGGTCGACGCCCTTGATGACCTCGACCTCGCCGTAGTTCTTGCGCATGTTGCGCAGTCGAAGCGTTGCCATCAGTCGTCTCCCTACTTGACGGCGCCGAAGGTCAGGCCGCGCACGAGTTGTTTCTGGCTCATCCAGCCGAACACCAGGATGGGCGCGATCGCCATGCTGGAAGCGGCCGAGAGCTTGGCCCAGAACAGGCCCTCGGGGCTGGAGAAGGACGCGATGAAGGTGGTCAGTGGAGCGGCCGAGGAGGTGGTCAGGTTGAGGCTCCAGAACGCCTCGTTCCAGGCGAGAATGACCGCCAAGAGGCCGGTCGAGGCGATCCCCGGCAGCGCCAGCGGCAAGAGGATATGGCGGAGTTCCTGCTTGGGCCTGGCGCCGTCCATGCGGCCGGCCTCGAGGATGTCCTTGGGCACCTCCTTGAAGAAGGTGAACAGCATCCAGACCACGATCGGCAGGTTGACCAGCGCGTCGACGATCACCAGCCCGGTCCGGGTATCGAGCAGGTTCAGGTCGCGGAAGATCAGGTAGATCGGCACCAGGACGCCGACCGGCGGCAGCATCTTGGTCGACAACATCCAGAGCAGCAGGTCCTTGGTCCGCTTGCCCGGGAAGAAGGCCATGGAGTAGGCCGCCGG
Organism: uncultured Alphaproteobacteria bacterium; assembly: GCA_963757395.1. GTDB lineage: Bacteria > Pseudomonadota > Alphaproteobacteria > Geminicoccales > Geminicoccaceae > DATAOG01. The sequence goes on along the minus strand of CAVWRK010000001.1, from coordinate 107,554 downwards.
CACGGCCAGCACGAGCGCGAGCAGGGTCGAGCCGAACGCGATCACGATGCTGTTCATCGCGAAGCGGAAGTAGTCGGCGCGGGCCTGGACCTCGACGTAGTTCTCGAGCGTCGGCACGAAGAACAGGGACGGCGGCGTCTGCACCGCGTTGATCTCGGTCTTGAAGCTGGTCAGCACCATCCAGAAGATCGGGAAGAAGATCAGGGCGGCCACACCCCAGCCGAGGGCGGTCATCAGGAGCTTGTTGCGCAGCGTCTGAGCCATCTTCGGCCCTCCCTCAGGCGTCGAGGTTCTTGGCGACGGCCCGGATCAGGAAGATCGCCACGAGGTTCGCGAGGATGATCGCGATCACGCCGCCGGCCGAAGCGCCGCCGACATCGAACTCGAGCAGAGCGCGCATGTAGATCAGGAAGGCGAGGTTGGTCGACGCGAGGCCCGGCCCGCCCGAGGTCGTGACGAAGATCTCGGCGAAAATCGTCAGGAAGAAGATCGTCTCGATCATCACCACGACCGAGATCGCCCGGCCGAGATGGGGCAGGATGATGAACCAGAACATCGAGAACGGGCCGGCGCCGTCCATGCGCGCGGCTTCCTTCTGCTCGTGGTCGAGCGACTGGATCGCGGTCAAGAGGATCAGCAGCGCGAACGGGGTCCACTGCCAGGCGACGATGATGATGATCGAGGTCAGCGGCAGATCGGCGAACCAGTCGATCGGTCCGAAGCCCAGACCTTTAGTGATCCAGGCGAACAGGCCGTTGACCGGGTGCATCAGCATGTTCTTCCAGATCAGCGCGCTCACCGTCGGCATGACGAAGAACGGCGCGATCGCGAACAGGCGGGCGATGCCCTGGCCGACGAAGTCCTGATCGAACAGGACCGCGAGCAGGGTCCCGAGCACGACCGTGATCACCAGGACCCAGCCGACCAGCAGCAGGGTGTTGATCAGCGCGGTCCAGAGCGCCGGGTCGGTCAACAGGTATCGGTAGTTCTCGAGACCGGCAAAGCCCGTGATCGTGGGCACCACCAGGTTGTAGCGCTGGAACGAGAACCAGAGCGTGAGCGCGAGCGGCACGATCATCCACAGGAACAGGACGATCACCGAGGGTGCGAGCAGCGGCGTCGTGTTGACGTCGCGCCGGCTGCCACGCCGCTTCCCGGCCGCGGCCGCCGGGGTGGCACTCGCCTGGGCTGACACTGACTGGGCCATGACGGGCCTCCCTGGGGTCCGGGCTCGAGGCGGCAGATGACCGGGGCCGAGCGCGCCTGCTGGCGCTCGGCCCCGGCGAAGGCTCCTACTTGGGATAGCCTGCCTGCTGCATGGTCCGCTCGGTGCTGCGCTGGGCGGCGCTGAGCGCCTGGTCGACCGACATCTGGCCGGTGAGCGCCGCCGCGACCATCTGGCCGACCTGGGCGCCGAGCGCCTGGAACTCGGGGATCCCGACGTACTGCACGCCGCTATAGGGCTTGGGGTTGGCGGTCGTGTTGATCGGATCGGCGGTCTCGATCGCCTTCTCCACAAAGGCCGCGAACGGCGCCGCCTTCTGATACGCGGGATTGTCGTAGGTCGACTTGCGCGTGCCGGGCGGGACCGCGACCCAACCGTTCTTCTCACCGACCAGATTGATGTAGTTCTTCGAGGTCGCCCATTCGATGAAGGTCTTGGCGTCGTCCTTGGCATCGGACGAGGTCGGCACGCCGAGCGCCCACGACCACAGCCAGTTCGCGCCCTTCGGCCAGGTGTCGATCGGCGCCTGGGCGAAGCCGAGCTTGTCCGCGACCTGCGACTGCTGGGGGTTGAACAGGAGGCCGGCCGCGACCGTCGCGTCGATCCACATCGCGCATTTGCCGGTCGAGAACAGCGCCAGGTTCTCGTTGAAGCCGTTCGAGCTCGCCCCCGGAGGGCCATAGTTCTTCAACAGATCGACGTAAAAGCTCACCGCGTCCTTCCACGGCTTGCTGTCGAGCTGGGGCTTCCAGTCCATGTCGAACCACTGGCCGCCGAAGGTGTTCACGAGCGTGGTCACGAACGCCATGTTCTCGCCCCAGCCGGGCTTGCCGCGCAGGCAGATGCCGTAGAGCTCGTGGCTCGGGTCGTTGAGCTTCTCCGCCCACTGCTTGACCTCGGGCCACTTCGGCTGATCGGGCACCGTGATGCCGGCCTTCTCGAACAGGTCCTTGCGGTAGAACAGCATCGAGCTCTCGGCATAGAACGGCAGCGCGTAGAGCTTGTCCTGGTACGAAAGGCCGTCGCGGACCGGCTTGAGGACGTCCTGGACGTCGTAGTCCGCGGGCAGGTTGTCCATCGGCTCGAGCCAGTCCTGCGCGGCCCAGATCGGCACCTCGTAGGTGCCGATGGTCACGACGTCGAACTGGCCGCCGTGGGTCGCGATGTCGGTCGTGACCCGCTGCCGGAGCATGTTCTCCTCGAGCACGACCCAGTCGAGCTTGATGTCGGGGTGCTGCTCCTCAAACGCAGACGAGAGCTTCTGCATGACGATCATGTCGCCATTGTTGACCGTGGCGATCGTGACCGTCCCTGCCTGTGCTGAGCCGGCGCCGACGAGAAGAGCACCCATCGCCGCGGCCGTCAGAATCCGCCTCCGCATCTTGGTAAGCCTCCTGGTTTGTGAGCATTTGCCCATTCGATGGTCAGATGCTCGCTCCGATCCGAGGCCGTGTCAAGCGCGAATTGCTGCCGAGGCGACCCGGTCCCGGCGGCGCCCTCCAGAGGCCGATCAGAGGGGGGTGGTCTGAAGCTCGAGAATGCGCGCGGCCGCGGCCTCGTCGGTGATCAGCCCCGACACCAGGCGCCCGCGCAGGGCCCCGGCGATCGCCTTGGCCTTGCTCCGGCCGCCGGCGACCCCGATCGTCAGCCGCGCCAGCGGCAGGCGGTGCGGAATTGCGGTCAGCCGGGCGTTGCTGCCACCCTCGATCAGGCGGCCCGCGGCATCGAAGGCCCAACCGATGACCTCGCCGACCGCCCCGAGGGCGATCAGCTCGTCGTGCTCGGCCGCGGTGATGAAGCCGTCGCGCAGCAGCGCGGCGCGCTCGCCCTCCAGGGTGCCGATCCCGACCATGGCCATCCGCGCGCTGTCGGCGAGCGCGCGGATCAGCTGCCACGGCCGCTGGCTCTCGAGCCGGGCGCGCTGCTCGACCGTGTCGGTCACCACGGTGGTCGGCACCGGATAGCAGGCGGCGCCGATCCGTTCGGCGAGCCGCATCACGACCTCGAAGGCGGTGGCACGCCCGTCCCGCGTGGTCGTGCCGACCAGAGAGACGATCTTGTGCTGCGGTCGCTCCATCGGCTCGACCTGAGAGACCGCGGCGCGGAGCGTCCGCCCGGTGCCGAACGCCAGCACTGTCGACGCCCGGGGTGACAGATGCGCTTCCAGCTGCCGCGCGGCCGCGCCGCCGAGGCCGACCACGCCGTCCTGGTCCGCGTCCCCCGGGACGACCTCGACGTAGTCGAGGGGAAAGCGAGTCCGGAGCGCCTCCTCGAGCTCGGCGCAGGCGCGCAGCGGGTGGTCGATCCGGAAGGTGACCAGACCGTCGGCGACCGCGCTCGCGACCAGGCGCTGCGCGGCCTGGCGCGAGACGTTGAGCTTGCTCGCCAGCTGGTCCTGGGTGTTGCCCGCGACGTAGTACAGCCACGCCGCCCGGATCGCCAGATCGCGCCGTCGGTCTTGTGCACGCGAGCCGGAGGGCTCCTTGGCGTCGGGTGGATCGGACATCGGCCTGAGTGGTGGCGGTTGCCAGCGCAGCTATGCACGAACCCGCGCCGCGGCGCAAAGCCCGCCATGAGCTTCGCAAGCTGCCGAGCGTTCGGCGGCGTCGCTCTCAGACCTCGGGCCGGTCGATCGCCAGGATCTTGTCCTCGACCGCGTGGCCGCGCTTGGGGATCAGCATCGTCCGCCTGAAGGTCATGACCAGCGTGCCGTCGGCCTTGGCGGCGCGGGTCTGGACGGTGACGATGCCCTGGGTCGGCCGCGAGCGCGATTCCCGCTTTTCCAGGACCTCGGACTCCGCGTACAGCGTGTCGCCGTTGAAGACCGGCGCCGGCATCACGATGTCGGTCCAGCCGAGGTTGGCGATCGCCTTCTGGCTGACGTCCGAGACGCTCATGCCGGTGACCACGGCGAGCGTCAGCGCGCTGTTGACGATCGGCTGGCCGAACTCGGTGTGACGCGCGTATTCGCGATCGAAGTGCAGCGGGTGCTGGTTCATGGTCAAAAGTGTGAACCAGGTGTTGTCGGCCTCGCTGATCGTCCGCCCGGGCCGATGCTCGTAAACGTCGCCGACCGAGAAGTCCTCGAAGTAGCGGCCGTAGAATTCCCGATATCTTTTTTCCCCGACTTTGACCGCGTCCGCGACCATGGCCTTCGCCCTCACGCCCGGCCGATCGCCGCCGCGACCGCGAGCGTCCGCCTGGCGATCCGGACGACCGGGATCTCGATCAGCTTGCCATCGACCACGACCAGGCCATCGGGCGCCGCCTCGAACGCCGCGATCACCTTCCTGGCATAGGCGATGCGCGCCGGGTCGGGCGTGAACACGCCGTTGATCACCGGCAGCTGTCTGGGGTGGATCGCGGCCTTGCCGGTGAAGCCCAGCGCCTGCACCAGGCGGCACTCCTCGAGCAGCCCCGCCTCGTCCTCGAGGTCCAGGTAAGGCACGTCGATCACATCCAGGCCATGGCGGGCAGCGGCGTGCACGACGCGCGAGCGGGCATAGAGCATGGACGTGAAGTCCATCGCCGAGCCGAGCTCGGCCGCCATGTCGACCGCGCCGAACAGGAGCGAGCGGATCGTCGCGGACGCGCCGGCGATCGCCTGGACCTGATCGAGCCCGGGATTGCTCTCGATGATCACATGCAGGTTGACCGGACGCACCGCACGCTCGAGGAGCGCCGCCACGATCCGGACCTCGTCCGCGGACTCGACCTTGGGCAGCATGATCCCGTCCGGCGGGGTCGGATGCTCGATGATCCCGAGCAGGTCCCTGAGGCCGAACGGCGTCCGCAGGCCATTGACCCGCACCACCCGCTCGATGCCGTCGGCGGTGCCGTCGAACAGCGGCATGGTCAGCTCGCGCGCGCGGTCCTTCTGCGCCGGGATGACCGCATCCTCGAGGTCGACCGTGACCATGTCCGGCCCGGCCGCGAGCGCCTTCGCAAACCGGTCCGGCCGGGTCCCGGGCACGAACAGGAGGTTGCGCCGCGGCTGGAGTCTTCTCGTCGCTCATGCCGTCTCAGAGCCCCTCGTTGCCCGCCCCGCACTAAGCACCAAAGGCTGCCCGCTGCCAACCGCGGCCGCACCCGGCAGGTCAGCGCCCGGTGCGCCGGATCGCCTGGATGGCATGATCGAGCGCGCCTAAGAACCGGGAACGGTCCTGCTTGGTGAACGGCCGGCCGCCGCCTCGGATCGTGCCCGCCTCGCGCAGCGCCGTCATCAGGTTGCGCGAGGCGAGGTCGCTGCCGATCGAGGCCTCGGTGAACGCCCGGCCGCCCGGCGCGATCGCGCGCGCCCCCCGCTTGACGCAGCGATCGGCGAGCGGCACGTCGGCGGTGACCGCGATGTCGCCCGGCCCGATCCGCTCCGCGATCCAGTCATCCGCCCGGTCGAGCCCTTCGCTGACCGTCACCCGGGTCACCAGCGGGTCGTCCGGCACCCGCAGCCAGTCGTTGGCGACCACCCAGACCCGCAGGCCGTAGCGGCCGGCGACCCGGTAGATTTCATCCTTCACCGGGCAGCCATCGGCGTCGACGTAGATCTCGAGCAGCGTGAACGCTCTTCTGGACTTGCGGTCCGCCCATTGACCCGTGGGCAAAGCTTGCGCCACAGTCGCGGACCACGCAAGCGATGCCCTGAAGGCCAAAAAAATGCCCGACTTCCCGATCGTCGACAGCCACGTCCACCTCTACGACCCGGGCCGGCTCCGCTATTCCTGGATGCGGGGCAATCCCGTCTACGAAGGACCGCATGAGCTGCCGGAGCTCGACCGCGCCCGCGGGCCGGTCGAGATCGAGAAGATCGTGTTCGTCGAGGTCTGGGTGGACCCCGGCCAGCATCTCCAGGAGGCCTCGTACGTCGCCGGCCTCGCCGAGCGGGATTCTCGTCTCCAGGGCATGGTCGCGGCCGCACCGCTCGAGAACGGCGCCGCGGTCACGCCCGATCTGGAGAAGCTCGCCTCGCATGCGATCACCCGCAGCATCCGGCGCCTGATCGAGATCGAGAGCGAGCCCGGCTTCTGCCTGCGCCCGGGCTTCGTCGAAGGGGTCAAGCTCTTGCCCCGCTTCGATCTCGCCTTCGATCTCTGCGTCAAGCACTGGCAGCTCGCCGATGCGATCACGCTGGTCCGCCAGTGCCCCGAGGTCCGGATCGTGCTCGACCACATCGGCAAGCCGCCGATCCGCGACGGCGGTATGGAGCCATGGCGCGCTCATATCAAAGAGTTGTCTGAACTTCCTAATGTCTGGTGCAAGCTCTCGGGCGTGGTCACCGAGGCCGATCATCGACCACTGGACCCGCGACCAGCTCCGCCCCTACCTCGACCACGTCATCGACTGCTTCGGCTTCGAGCGCCTGATGTACGGCGCCGACTGGCCGGTCTCGGAGCAGACCCACCGCTACCCCGAGTGGGTCGCGATCCTCGACTGGGTCACCGCCGGCTGCTCCGCCGATGAGGTCCGGAAACTGTTCCGCGACACCGCGATCACTTTCTACCGGCTCGACGGCTGACCGCCGCGACCGGTTGAACCGGCCCGGTCGAGCGGGTAAGACGCCCTCAGGCACCAGCGAGCGGTCGGGGGGCGGAAAAAAGCGCATGCAGCTGCCTTTGGAGGGCCTGCGCATCCTCGCGGTCGAGCAATATGGCGCCGGGCCGTATGGCACGACCCATCTGGCCGATATGGGTGCCGAGGTGATCAAGCTCGAGCACCGGGCGAGTGGCGGCGACATGGCGCGCGGCGTCGGGCCGTTTCCCCTCGGCGACCATGACAGTCAGTTCTATCAGAGCCTGAACCGCAACAAGCGGTCGCTGACCGTCGACCTGAAGCATCCCAAGGGCCGCGAGATCCTGGAAAAGCTGGTTGCGACCGCCGATGGCCTGTTCGGCAACCTGCGCGGCGACCAGCCGGAGAAGCTCAGGCTGCGCTACGCCGACCTCGCGCCGATCAACCCCAGGATCGTCTGCGCCCATCTCTCCGCCTACGGCCGCGAAGGTTCGAGAAAAGGCTGGCCGGGCTACGACTATCTGGTCCAGGCCGAATGCGGTTTTCTGGCGCTGACCGGTGAGCCCGGCGGCCCGCCCGCACGCTTCGGCCTCTCGATGGTCGACTTCATGACCGGCATGACCGCGGCGTTCGCGCTGATGTGCGGCCTGCACGCCGCGCGCGCTACCGGGATCGGCCGCGACGTCGACGTCAGCCTGTTCGACGTCGCGCTGCACCAGCTGAGCTATCCCGCCGCCTGGTATCTGAACGAGGGTCTGGTCACGACGCGCCTGCCACGCTCGGCGCACCCCTACCTCGTGCCCTCGCAGCTCTACCGCACCGGGGACGGCTGGATCTTCTTCATGTGCCAGACCCAGAGGTTCTGGGAGCTGCTCTGCGAGCGCATCGGGCGGCCCGAGCTGATCCTCGAGCCCGCCTATCGCGACCAGGCCGCCCGCCATGCCAACCGCGACCGACTGACCGAGGTCCTGGACGAGGCGCTGGCTGCCAGGACCACCTCCGAATGGCTCGAGATCCTGGGTGGGGCCGTGCCCTGCGCGCCGGTCCATGATCTCGAGCAGGCGCTCGACAACCCGTTCGTCGCCGAGCGCGGCGGCGTGCAGATCATCGATCATCCTGACAAGCCGGGCTTCAAGCTGATCGCGAGCCCGATCCGGATGGGGGCCGACGTGCCGGCGCGCCCGGCGCCCAAGCTCGGCCAGGACACCGAAGATCTGCTGCGCGAGCTCGGTTACGACGCGGCCGCGATCGAGGCGCTGCGCGCCGAAGGCGTGGTCTGAGCGCGCCATGAAGCCGCCATGAAGCTCCAGGGCATCAAGGTCGTCGATCTCTCCCTGTTCCTGCCCGGGCCGGCGATGACCCAGGCCATGGCCGACCACGGCGCCGAGGTCATCAAGGTCGAGCCCCCGGGCGGCGAGCCCAACCGGGAAATCGGGCTTAAGCGGGACGGCGTCTCGGTGTTCTTCGCCAACACCCACCGCGGCAAGCGCAGCCTGGTCCTCAATCTCAAGACGGCAGAGGGCGTGGAGGTGCTGCTCCGGCTCGCCGAGACGGCGGACGTGTTCGTCGAATCCTTCCGCCCGGGCGTGGTCGACCGGCTCGGCGTCGGCTACGCCACGGTCAGCGCGCGCAACCCGCGGATCGTCTACGTCTCGATCTCGGCTTACGGCCAGAGCGGGCCCTATCGCGAAAAGCCTGCCCACGACCTCGCGGTCGAGGCGATGTCGGGGGTGCTGAGCGTCAATCTCGGCTGGGACGACCGGCCCTGGAACCCGGCGGTCGCGGCCGCCGACATGCTGGCCGCCAACACAGCCCTCGCGGGTGTGCTGATGGCGCTCCTCCGGCGCGAGCGGACCGGCAAGGGCGATTACCTCGATGTCGCGATGATGGATGCGCTGATCGCCGCGATGCCCAATAACTACGGCCCGCCGATGGCGGAGAAAAGGCAGCCGGTCGCCAAGGACGAGCGCTCCTGGGGCGGCAACGCGATGTACCGGCTCTACGAGACGGAGGACGGAAAGTTCGTCGCGCTCGGCGGCGCCGAGCTCAAGTTCGCGACCAATCTTTTGACCGCGCTCGGCCGGCCCGACCTGATCCCGCTCTGCGCGCCGCCGCCCGGCCCCGGCCAGCAGCCGGTGCGTGATTTTCTCGAGCGGACCTTCAAGGCCCGGAGCCGCGATCAATGGGTTGCCTGGATGGCGGACAAGGACATCGCGTTCGCCCCGGTCAAGAGCTTGCGCGAGGGCCTCGACGACCCGCAGGTCCGAGCGCGCGAGATGGTGGTCGAAGACGCGCGCGGCTTTGAGCACATCGGCCTGCCGGTCAAGTTCGAGAACGAGCCCGGCCGGGTCGACGTCGCGCTGCCGGCGCTCGGGGAGCATTCCGAGGACATTCTGCGCAGCCTCGGCTATACCGCGGCCGAGATCGAGGCCATGAAGGCCAAGGGCGTCTTTTGAAAAGGGGGAAACGGCATGGATCTGGGCCTGAACGACAAAGTCGCGTTGGTGACCGGCGGCAGCCGGGGGATCGGGCGCGCGTCCGCGACCAGGCTCGCCGAGGCGGGCAGCGACCTGATGCTGGTCGCGCGCACCGAGCGCGACCTCGCCGAGGCGGCGGCTGCGATCGCTGCGGCGACCGGCCGCCGGGTCGAGATCTGCGCGACCGACCTGCGCTCGCCCCAGGGCTGCGAGGCTGCGGTCGGCGCGCTCGAGCATGCCTTCGGCCGGCTCGACGTCCTGGTCAACAATGCCGGCGCGACCCAGAGCGGCGATTTTTTCCAGCTCGACGATGCCACCTGGGAGGACGGCTTCGCCCTCAAGTTCTATGCCTGCGTCCGGCTGTCGCGGGCGCTCTGGCCGCTGCTCAAGGCGAGCCAGGGGGCGGTCGTCAACATCATCGGCGCCGCCTCCAAGACGCCGACCCCGAACTTCATGATCGGTGGTGCTGTCAACGCCGCGATCACCAACTTCACCAAGGCGCTGGCGGGCCTCGGCCTTCGGGACGGGGTCCGGGTCAACGCCGTCCATCCGGGCATGACGGTGACCGGCCGGCTCGATCAGCTGCTCGACCAGCGCGCGGCGGCCGAAGGTATTTCCCGACCCGAGTACGAAAAAAAGGAGCTGGCGGGCGCTGGCCTGCGCCGCTACGGCGAGCCCTCGGACGTCGCCAACCTGGTCGCGTTCCTCGCCTCGCCACTCGCCGCCCAGATCCAGGGCGCCGACCTCTTCATCGACGGCGGCGCGACCAAGACGATCCTTTGAGCGTCACGCTCGGCGTCCGGTCGTTGGCCGGAGCGTCGCAGGCGGCCCGCGCTCGCGATCCAGAGCGTCGATTCGCGGTTGCCGCCGCCGTCCGCCGCTCATGAGGGCCGGAAACCGACCGTGGGGATCGCCATCTCGCGAACCAAGACTTTGACTTGACGGATTTTTCTTGGGTTCGTTTGGTTCTGGGGGCCGGCGCCGGTGTTCGGGCCGTCGGACAGGGCCGCGCCTCCGCGGCTGACAAGCACCCGGGCGCTGGCTGTCGGTGGTCATGAGGGTCCTGGGTTCGCATCGGGGGCCTGGTTCGGGTCGGGAGGCCAATGGGTCACGCCTACAACTGTAGCACGATATAGGAAAATAAGCAAGATCCACAATATCGCGTTGCCAGCCATGTGCGTCAAGTACGCCGGCAATCCGGGAGGCCGGGAGCTGCCGAAGGACGGAAAGAATGCGGTTCGAACCGGACGATCCGTATCGGGTGGCGGAACAAATTCCGGCAGTTTCCCGGCCTTGGCGAGAATTTCCGCGACCGGTGGGCGCTGGCCACGCCTCCGAACAAGGACGAATTTCGCCGGGGGCAGGGGCGCATCGTAGCACAAGACCGCGCCCCGATGCGGCAGCAAGGTTCGGGAAATTCCTGCGGCCGGGATCGATCTCAGAGAAAATTCGGGGCGCCTCTCCCCGGGTGAGGGTCCGTCGTGACGATGGTTTCATCGCAGAGGCGCTGAGGACGCCGAGATGTCCGAGCACCCTTGGGTCCGGCGGGCGAGGGGAGGTTAACCGGAGAGTAACCTTTGACGGTTAACGATACCTTAGGGTGGTCCATGGGACCTTGGGAATCCATGCCCGCGAATTCGGCGGCAGCGGAGGGGCGGGGCGGTGGGGAGAGCTGGGAAAGGCTTGGAGCGAGTTGGGACGGGGGCAAGGGGGTTGGCTGGCTCGACAATCCCGGGGCCTGCATGGAAAATGCATGAGTTACCGACGGAGTGGACCCCAAAAGTGAGACACGGGTAATGAGGGACAGTTCTCGGAGGGGAACAGATGTCCGAGGTCATTGCCCGTAGGGTCAGCCGTGAGTTCAAGCTCGATGTGGTGCGGCGCCTGGAGGCTGGCGCCAACGTCAGCGTGCTGTCGGGTGAGCTGGGGATCCGGCGGCAGCTTTTGAGCCAGTGGCGCGACGCGTTCCGGCGGGGCGGACCGGCGGCGTTGCGCGCGGTCGGTCGACCGCGCAAGGCATCGTTGGCGTGGGGTCCGCCGCCCACGGCGCGCACGGCTGCGGACCCGCTGGCGAGCGCTGGCGAGCGCATCGCCACGCTCGAGCGCAAGGTCGGGCAGCAGCAGCTCGAGGTGGCGCTGACCGGTCGCGACGTCGCGCCGGGTGGCCTCGTCCATCACTCCGACCGCGGTGTTCAGTACGCCTGCGGCGACTATATCTCACGCCTTGCGGCGGCCGGCATCCAGCCGAGCATGAGCCGGGTCGGCTGCCCCTATGACAACGCCATGGCGGAGAGCTTCATGAAGACCCTGAAGGCCGAGGAGGTCGACGGCCGCGCCTACCGCGACCTCGCCGCCGCACAGGCAGCGATCGGCACCTTCATCGAAGAGGTGTACAATCGCCAACGCTTGCATTCGGCGCTCGCCTACCGGTCGCCGATCGAGTTCGAAGCCGACCTGACGACACCAGGGCCCGCTGCGCAGCGGGCCCTGGTGTCGTCCCACACAACCTGTCCTTGATTTCTGTGTCTCACCCCGCGGGTGCAGTCCACGACGGAGCGGACGAATTTCCGGAATTTTTCCGGGCGCCCTCGCGAATTTCCGATGCGACACTGATGCGTCACCATGCGTCACTTCTGTAGCATCTGGCGCCAAGTGTGCGCTGCGCGTAAGCCATTGCAGCGGCGTGGTTTTTCGCCGTGCTGGCGATCTGAGCGCCGAATTCGACTGCAAAAGCGCCGGATTCGACCGCAAAAACGACCAATTTCGCATGCAAAGTGACGCACGGATGCGTCAGAGTGACGCATCAGTGGATTTTCGTCAATTTCAACGGTTTTGGATTTTCCTGCGAATTTCCGGGGGCCGCGATGCGTCTGATTGCGGCCTCAAAATCGCCTGGGTTCCGCCTCAAAACCGCTGATTTTGGGCGCAAAAGTAACGCATGAGTGCGCCATGTGGCGCATCGAGCCCTGGTCGGCGATTTCCTGCATCCCGGCATTTTTCACCCGAAATTCCCCAGACCCCTAATGCGCGCGCCCGAGTGAGCCCCCACAGCTCACGCTGCGGGACAGGGTGTTCGGTTCCCTTCCGCTCCGCCAAGACGCCTCCCGGGGACAGTCTCTCTGCTCGCGGGTTGGCCCGCCGAAGCCCAGGAATTCGGCCATTTTTCGCGGACGGCTGTGCACCTTGGGGGTCACGTCCCAGGAGGTGGTGTAGGAGCTGTGGGTAGGTGGCCTGCCGCAGCAACCGCCACGAGTTCTGGCGTAGGCAGGCCAGCTATCCACAGCGGGTGGCCATCGCAGGATCTCCGGTAGGGTTGGGTTGCGAGCCCGCAACCGCAGACCGGAGACCACCACGATGACCGACGACAGCATCGCCCTTCGCGAGCTTCTGGAGAAGAGCGCCGACGCCGATCTTCTGCGCCAGATGATCGGCTTTGCCGCCGAGCGGCTGATGGCGCTCGAGGTGCAGGGCCTGACCGGCGCCGGCTATGGCGAGCGCTCGCCCGAGCGCCTGGCGCAGCGCAACGGCTATCGGGATCGGGTCTGGGAGACGCGCGCCGGGACGGTCGAGCTGCGCCTCCCCAAGCTCAGGAAGGGCAGCTATTTCCCGGGCTTCCTGGAGCCGCGCCGGGTGGCGGAGAAGGCGCTCACGGCGGTGATCCAGGAGGCCTACGTCCACGGCATTTCGACCCGCAGCGTCGACGAGTTGGTCAAGGCGCTCGGCATGGCGGGCATCTCGAAGAGCCAGGTCAGCCGCCTGTGCGCCGAGATCGACGAGCGTGTGCGCACCTTCCTCGAGCGGCCGATCGAGGGCGATTGGCCCTATCTGTGGATCGATGCGACCTACGTGAAGGTGCGCGAGGCCGGCCGCATCGTCTCGGTCGCCGTGACCCTCGCGGTCGCGGTCAACACCGACGGCCGGCGTGAAGTGCTCGGCATGGCGATCGGCGCGTCGGAGGCCGAGACCTTCTGGGTCGAGTTCCTGCGCCGCCTCAAACGCCGCGGGCTCGCCGGCGTCAAGCTGGTGATCTCGGATGCCCACGAGGGCATCAAGGCCCCGGTCGCCCGCGTGTTCCGCGCCACTTGGCAACGCTGCCGGGTGCACTTCATGCGCAACGCGCTGGCCCATGCCGGCAAGAGCGGGCGGCGCGTGGTGTCGGCGTTCATCGCCACCGCCTTCGCCCAGGATCATGCCGACGCCGCCAGGGCCCAGTGGCGCCAGGTCGCCGATCAGGTCCGGCCCAAGCTGCCCAAGCTCGCCGCCCTGCTCGACGAGGCGGAGGAGGACGTGCTCGCGTATATGAGCTTCCCGAAGGAGCACCGGGCCAAGCTCCACTCGACCAACCCGCTGGAACGCGTCAACGGCGAGATCAAGCGCCGTACGGATGTGGTCGGCATCTTCCCCAACGAGGCCGCGATCACCCGCCTGGTCGGCGCCATCCTCTTGGAACAGAACGATGAATGGGCCGTGCAGCGGGCCCGCTACATGACCCTGGAAACCATCGCCCCCTTGCGCGATGATCTCACCCTCATGCTGCCCGCCGCGGCCGCATGAACCAGAGCGGCCCGACCCGCCATCGAGATCCCGGCCGCCCACTCCTACACCACGCCCGGGGACACGACCACCTTGGGGCTGGGGCCGGAAGCTCGAAATGTCTCTCTGACGCCCTGCTTTCTCCGCGGCTGTTCACTTGGCCCATTCGGTACCAAGTCCGATTTTCGCCCAAAAATCAAGCGCATAGCTCATCCCAGGCGTTGGCCGAGTTCGAACTCGCGCTCGGGTGACCGAGAAGTCGGATCAAACCGCGGCTGGTATCAGGGTGAGCCGATATTGCAGGTTCAAATCGGGGGGACGCTACGATCATTTTCGAACGCCAGCCGTCGACGTGCCGCCGGCCGCGTAGCGAGGAAGAGCCGCCCGTGAGGACGATGGCTCTGGCGCTGGCGTTGCTCACTTGCGTGCTCGCGCTAGCCTGCCGGCCAACGGCAGCAGAGGAACTGCGACTCCGACGCGTCAACGACCACTGGCTGGTCATCGAGGGGCCGTTCGGCGACCGGCGCGGCGACGTCCGCGAGACACCGTCCGGGTGGCTGGTCATCGAAAACGAGTGGGGACGGCGGGTCGGTAGCGTTCGGCCGGCGCTGAATGGTGACCGAGAGTCCGTGGCGTGCGGCCGGGGACACGGGCGTGTCGACCTGGACAGGTGAATATCCGCGCGTTGGCTACATTGTGACCAATGTGTCAGGGCTCAGCGAGCGGGTGGTCAAGTCCTACAACGAGCGTGGCACCGCCGAACAGCACGTCAAGGCTCTCCTGCCATGCCTTTCTGCAGAACGCCGTGCGGCTGCAGCTGCACGCGCTTGCCCACGCCAACTTCCTGGGCACCTTGGCCGTGCCGGAGGAGACCGAGCATTGGTCCCTTACGGCGCTGCGCGAGAAGCTGGTCAAGATCGGCGCCAGAATTGTGCGTCACGGCCGCTACGTGGTGTTCCAGCTGGCCGAGGTGGCGCTGCCGCGGTCGATGTTCGCGGCCATCTTGCGGCGGATCGATCACCTGCGGGCAAGGCCGCCGCCGCTCCCGGCGTGAGGCTCGGAGTGATGAACGACGACAAAGCCCGCAGGCGAGGTGTGTCGCATGATCGACCGAGCGCTGCCCAAACGCGCCCAGAAAGCAAGGCGCAAGCCTCAGACTGCGGCTGTGGGCAGCCCCTGGGTCGGCCCGGGCCGACCGAGGCTTGCATCATGCGCCGAACCGACGCATGATCGGCGTTCGGGAGCCGCCATTTGGGATTTGGGAGCTGCCATTTGGGAAATGTCGGGTAGACATTTCAAACCGGCATGGTGCGTCTCGACCTCCAACGCCTGTGCCACCTGGCACGAACGCCGGGATCGCAGGGCTAAGTAGCCGCCCTCGGGGGTAACGCTGGCCCCCGGTCCGGGCCGGAAGTGTCTGGATACCAGGTTGTTGACCCCTTGGCTTCAGCAATTTGGGCTCGTCAGGGGGAGGCGTTTTGTCCAAAAGAATGATCGGCGTGCTTTTTGCTGCGGGCCTGGCTCTGGCGGGACCGCTTCGGGTCAAGGCAGACAGCGTAACGGTGACCACGCTGGAATGGCCGCCCTACACCTCGGCGGAATTGCCGCTGGGCGGCGCGACCACCGAAGTCGTGCGCCAGGCCTTTGCGGCGGCGGGCCTCGATATCGAGGTCGAGATCCTTCCATGGAAACGTGCGATCTCGGTCGCGAAGGACGATCCGGACGCGGTCGCCTACTACCCGGGATACCATTGCCACCATGTCGAGGGTTTTGTCCCCTCCGATCCGGTCGGAAATGGTCCGCTGGGCTTCGCCGAGAACGTGAATTCGCCAGTGACTTGGACGAGCGTCGACGACCTCGGGGAACAGAAGCTGAAGATCGGAACTGTTCTCGGCTACGCCAATACCGACGAGTTTGACCAGAAGGCCGGAACCGGATGGATCAAGGCAATCCCGGCGCCGGACGACGTTACGAACCTGCGCAAGCTTGTCCGCCAGCGGATCGACCTAGCGGTCATCGACAAGTTGGTCCTGTCCTACCTTCTGGCCACCGAGCCGACGTTGAAGGGCGACGCCAACCTTCTGCGGTTCAATTCGCAGACCCTTGCGGAGAAGACACTCTACCTGTGCTTTACCGACGATGGAAAAGGGCGAGCACTTCGGGATCGCTTCAATGGCGGTCTGGCGAAAATAAACGTTGAACAGATCGTCGATCGCTACTTCGCAGAACAATTCTAATGACCGCTGGCCCCCCCGGCGAAGCGGGTGCCACCGAAACTAAAACCGGGCTGACCTCGGGTTTCGCCGGGCTGGCGCGTTCGGTACAGGGCAAGTTTCTTCTGTATGTCGTGCCCCTGGTCCTGGCCTCGACGGTGGCCGTTTTCGGGTTGTTCGAGTGGAACGCCCGTCATTCAGCGCAGGCGCAACTCCGGGTCAAGCTCGACAAGCTCGTCGAAATCCAGAGCGCGGTGCTTGCAGAATCTCTCTGGAACGTGGCCGACAAGCAGATCAAGCTGATACTCGCCGCGCTCTTGACCGACACCGACGTACTGGCCGCCGCGGTCTACGACGAGCACGATCGCCTTGTCGCCGGGGTGGGCGACGCCTCGCAGCTCGCGACGGCCCGCTACTCGGAAAAGCAAGACATCCTTTACGACGCCGGCGACCGGAAGGTCCGGATCGGGACGTTGCGCGTCGCCCTCACGGATGCGCGCCTGAAGGCGCTGGCGCGCCAGCGCCTGGCCCTCGCGGGGGGAATGGCGGGTATCCTGCTGATCGCGATTATCGGTGCGACCCTGGCGGCAAATCGGCGGATCATAGGCCGGCCGCTGGGGCTTTTGCTGGAATCTATCAACCGGTCGCAGGCCAATGGGCCGCGCAAGCCCGTCGCCTGGTCGAGCGATGACGAGATCGGCCGGGTCGTCGCAGCGTTCAACGAGTTGCAGGAGCGCCAGACCGCCTACGAGCAGAAGCTTCGCGCGGCGAACGACGAACTGGAACGCAGGGTCGAGGAGCGCACCGCAGAACTCGCCGGTGCCGAGGCGACGGCGAGCGAGGCGCGCGGGCTGCTGACCGATGCGATCGAAAGCATCTCGGAGGGGTTCGCGCTTTACGATCGCGACGACCGTCTTGTCGTGGCAAACCGGCGTTACCGCGAAATAATGCTGGGCGACGGCGACACGGACCTGCCTGCGGGAATCTCTTCGAGGAGCTCGCGCGGAACTCTGCCGAGACCGGCCGCTTCCCGAATTCGGTTGCCGACCAGGAGGAGTGGATACAGCGGCAGGTCGTCCGCCACCGCGCCGCCGTGGCGCCGTACATCCAGGAGATGGCCGGAGACCAGTGGCAGCAGATTTCGAACCGGCACACCGATCAGGGTGGCACGGTGGCCGTGCATTCCGACATCACCGAGATCAAGCAAATCTCGGACGAGCTGAAACGTGCGAAGGACGCTGCTGAGGCCGCCAACGAAGCCAAGAGCGCCTTCCTGGCGACGATGAGCCACGAGATCCGGACGCCCCTGAACGGCATCATCGGAATGAGCGGACTCCTGAACGGCACCGAATTGACCGAAGAGCAGCGCGACTTCAGTGACACGATTGCCACGGCCGCGGACACGCTGCTGACGATCATCAGCGATATCCTGGATTTCTCCAAGGTCGAGGCCGGTGCGCTGGAACTGGAACGGATGCCGATGGATCTCGTCGAGACTGTCGAGAGCGCGGTGGATCTGGTGGCATCCAAGGCCGCAGAGAAGGGCATCGAGCTCGCCTGCCGCATCAACCCCGAAGTTCCGGCGGGGCTCTACGGCGATCCGGTGCGGCTGAAGCAGATCCTGATGAACCTCCTGAACAACGCTGCGAAGTTCACTGCGGTCGGCGAGGTCGTGCTCACCGTCTCGACGATGATGCCCGACGCCAGCCGGACGCCGGGCGCGACCACGCTCCTGACCTTTGCCGTCCGCGACACCGGAATCGGAATCCCGGCGGACCGGATGGACCGGCTGTTCAAGTCGTTCAGCCAAGTCGACGCGTCGACCACGCGCCGCTATGGCGGTACCGGGCTGGGGCTGGTGATCACCAAGCGGCTCGTCGAATTGATGGGCGGCGAGATCAAGGTTGAAAGCGCCTTGGGCGAGGGGACGAGCTTCACCTTCACGCTCCCCGGCGAGGTGGCGAAGCTACCAGATCGCGCCAACCGCGACCTGCAGCTGGCCGCGATCAAGGGCAAGCGCATCCTTATCGTCGACGACAACCGGACCAACCGACTGATCCTGAATGAAAAGTTCCGGAGTTGGGAGTTGCGGCCCTCGGCCAGCGCTTCGGCCGAGGACGCGCTTGAGCTGATAGACAGCGGCGAACGGTTCGACCTGATCGTCGTCGACTACAAGATGCCGGGCATGAACGGATTCGAGTTCACCACTGCCGCGCGCGCCCATCTGGGCGACCGAGTTCCGCCGATGATTCTGTTCAGCTCGATCTCGCCCATGGAGGAAAGGTTCCGCGATGGCGCGGCCGCCATGCACTACGCAGCGACACTGAGCAAGCCCGCCAAGTCGGGCCAGCTGCTGGCCGCACTTGTCAAGGCGCTGGCGCCCGATGCGGCGAGCGACGCCTCCGGGCCCTCGGACCGCCATGCGATTGCCGGGATCGACCAGGATCTGCGCATCCTTCTGGTCGACGACAATTCGATCAACCAGAAGGTCGGGCGGAAGATCTTGAAGCGGCTGGGCTACAATCCGGTGGTAGTCGGCAGTGGCCAGGAGGCGATCGAGAGCTGCCAGTCGGGCGATTTCGACGTCGTTCTGATGGACATCGAGATGCCCGAAATGGATGGGATTGCGGCAGCCAACTCTATTCGCTCGATCCTGCCCGACGAGCGCATGCCCTTCATTGTCGCGCTGACCGCCAATGCGATGAGTTCGGAGCGGGAAAGTTATCTCAGATCGGGCATGGACGACTATCTGAGTAAGCCCATCGACGTTGACGCATTGACGGAAAGCATGAAGGCTGCGACCCTCCACAGGGAGACGCGGACCGGCGGCACATAACAGTTATCTTGACGGGGGGTGCGGTGAGTGAAAGAGTGATTGATGCGCGGGCCATGGCGCGCCTGCTCGACGTGATCGGCGGCGACCTCGAGTCTCTGCAGGAGCTGATCGACGAATTCGACAGGGTCGCGCCCGAAATCGCCGACAACATGCGGCGGGCCGTCGAGGCGAGCGACATGGACCGCCTCCGGATCTCGGCCCACACCCTGAAGTCGAATTCCCGCGATTTCGGCGCTTCCACGCTAAGCGCCCTTTGCGAGAAGCTGGAGCAGGCCTGCCGTGACGGAACCGTGTCGGAACCGGCCGTCCGTGTCGCGGAAATCGTCGGGGAAGTAGACGCCGCCCGAAGCGCTCTGGCAGAGATGCGCATCGGTAATGAATGATGCGGCGTCAATTGCCATCGTCCAGCCGGCCCTGGACCAGTCGCGCATCCTCGTCGTCGACGACAGCAGCCTGACCCGGATGAAGATGCGCCGCGCGGTCGAGAACCTCGGCCACGCGGTAGACGTGGCCGAGAACGGCGCGCGGGCGATGGAGATGCTCAAGGCGCAGTCGTACGACGCGATGCTGCTCGACATCGTCATGCCCGAGGTCGACGGTTTCGATGTGCTCGACATGATGAAGAACGACGAGGCGATGCGCGACATTCCGGTCATCGTCGTCTCCGCACTCGACGATGAGACCGAGAGCGTGGTCCGGGCGATCGAGCTTGGCGCGGAGGACTTTCTTCCCAAGAGTTTCGATCCGGTGCTCCTGAAGGCGAGAACTCGGCGCCTCTCTGACCAAGAAGCGTTTCCGCGACCAGGAGCGCGAATACTTCCGACGGATCGAACGGCTGACCGTAGCGGCCGAGGTCCTGGAGACCGGGCGCTTCAACCCCGAGAATCTCGATCTCGAGGATCTTGCAGGACGCGACGATCCCATCGGCCACCTGGCTGGCGTCTTTCGCGGTATGGCGGCCGAGATCTACCAGCGCGAACTGAAACTGAGGCGCGCAATCCAAACCCTGCAGGGCAGCTTCCTCGTCCTCGCCGTCGGTCTCGTCTGGG
Organism: uncultured Alphaproteobacteria bacterium; assembly: GCA_963757395.1. GTDB lineage: Bacteria > Pseudomonadota > Alphaproteobacteria > Geminicoccales > Geminicoccaceae > DATAOG01. The sequence continues at coordinate 87,716 of CAVWRK010000001.1, read as the reverse complement.
GCCTGACGCCGGCGCTGTCCCGCATGGCGTCGGGACTTGGGTCAAACCCGCTGGGCCTCGCCGTCTGGGTGAACGCGATTGCGGCCGCGTTCTGCCTGAGCATCGCCGCCTACCGGCGCAAGCTGCCGAGACTCAGGCGTTCGGAGTTCTTCTTCTACCTTGGCTGGGCGGTCCTCGCCGGCATCCTGCAGCGAATGACGACCTTCATTGTCACCGCGCACGTCGAAGCCGCAATGGTGTCGATGATCGTCACGCTCCAGGGCTTCATGGTGTTCGCCTTCGCAGCCGTCACCAAGCTTGATCGCGCGACGCCCCGGCGCCTCCTGGGGCTGCTCGTCGGTCTGGTCGGCGTGTCGATTGTGCTCTTCACCCGCTTCGACATAAGGAACGGTGCCGAAACCGGCTGGCTTTTCTTCGCAATGCTGCTGCCACTTCTTTTCGCGGTCGAGGCGTTGGTCCTGGCCGGCAAGCGCCCGGCACATGTTGATATCTTCGCGTCGGTCGGAATCATGATGGCATTGTCGACACTGATGCTGGCCCCGATCGCCTATTGGAGCGGCAATTTCATGCCGTTGGGACCACGGATCGGTCAGCTGGAGATCCTCGTCTTCCTCATGGGACTCGTCGGCGCTTCGTCGCTCCTGCTCGCGTTCCACCTGATTGCGACCGCGGGTGCGGTCTTCTACAGCCAGAGCGCATACACGATGACGATTGCGGGTGTCGTGTGGGGCATGCTGCTGCTGAACGAGGAGCTTTCGATGGCGGCGTGGATCGCCTTCGCAATCATCGCGGTTGGAATGTACCTGGTGGAGCCGAAGGCCAGCGATGAGGAACTTGTGATCCGCCGCCATTTTCGGCGTCGAACGTAAGGGGCTGGCTCCCGGCTCTGGACAGGAAATGGAGCTGTAATACCAACGCTCATTGATCAGAACTCACTGGCCCATGGCCTAACTACGGCCGTTCGAGAAGTCAGTTTCTTCGACCGGATTCAGCCCCCGGAGACCTTGGCGGCAACGGCGGAAAGTGATGTTGTCCGGGTCGCCAGTCATGTCGACATGTGCCAGCCGGCTTGGTCGAGAACCAGGATCGCGTGCGCGCTGGGATCGACGGCGGCGCTGATTTCGCCGAGATGGGCCTGCATCGCGTCGGTGTCGGCTGAGGATGCGCGGCTTCGAATGACGCGAACGACCTTGAAGACCTCCACGAGTTCCGAACGGGTCAGTACGTCCCGACTTTGCCTGGAACCCTATCCAGTAAGTATTTGTGGGCCCGTCGGGCGCAAAAACCCTTGCCTCGAGATCTTCGAGGCCCTCGAAGATCAGGCCCTCATAGGCAGAGGCCGGCGATCTCGTTCCTAGCCTCTGCGCGCCGAGTTCGATCTGGAGCAGCGTGGATTGTCAGATGGTTAGCCTGCGGGGTGACCATAACTCACCATTACATTCTCACTGAACCACTGAACCTCGCTTCCGGACCAGCAAATTAATGTCCGGGATCAGTTTGACGGCATGGAAGCGACGCGCCTTCTGCGGGCCCAGAAGCGACTCGATGACCAGCGCGGCTGGGCGGCATAGTTCTCCTCGAGCTCGCTCAGGTAGTGATCGTAGCGCTCGGCCGCGGTCTCGAGGAAGGCGTCCAACGCGGCGGTCTCGCCGCGGGCAGCGGAGACCACCGCCGCGGCCGCATGCCGGCCGCTGTCCAGCGCAGCGATCAGGCCGTGACCGCAGAGTGGGTCGTAGCTCGCGGCCGCGTCGCCCGCGGCGACCCACCGGGCACCGGCCGGCCGGTCGAGCTGAACGCTGTTGGCCAGAACGACCTCCGGTTTCTCCACCTGCGCGTATTCATTCGCGGCGAGGAGCGCTTTCAGATGCCGGGTCTTCCGCAGTCGATCCGAGCAGAACGCGGCCCAATGTGCCCGACCCGCCGGCAAGAGATCGCCGTCGGTGAAGAAGATCGCCACCCGTCGTTGCGGCGCGAGCCGACAGGTGTACCACCAGCCATCCTCGACGGCCTCCACCAGCGTGGTCTGGTCGAGGTCCCGGTCGGGCGAAGCGAAGCGCGCGACCACGCCGACCAGCCGATCGTGCACGCGGCGCCTGGCTCCATTGCGGAGGCCGAGGACGGACGCACGTCCGCTGGCATCGACGGCGAAGCTCGCATCGAAGCCCATGACCCCACAGCGACTTTGAAGCTCGATCCGCCAGCCGCTGGACGACGCCTCGACCTGGATCCTGCCCGCGGCCTCGCAATACGAGGCCCCGCGCGCCCTTGCCGCATCGCAAAGGAGGGCATCGAACGCCGGGCGGTCCAGCAGCCAGGCGTGACCATGGGCGCCGCGGATCAGATCCAGCGCCTCGATTTGATCGCCCGTCCAGGCCGCGCGGTTGGCCAGGATCGGCAGGTGGGGCCCGGCCCTGAAGGCGTCGGCCAGGCCGAGGGCGCGCATCCAGGTCCAACCCTGCGCGGGGAGGCATTGGCCGGTCCGGGCGGCAGCATTTGCACGATGCCGTGAGCCGAGCAAGAGCACGCGCGCGCCGCTCTGTGCCAGCGAGAGCGCGGCGACGGCGCCGGCTGGACCATCGCCCAAAACGACTACGTCGACCTCACGTCCATGCCGCAATGGTCCAATCCACGTGAGCGTCCCGAGCTCGAGAACTCTTGCCCATGCCGCATCTGAACCACGCCCAGCCATCCCGTCCAGCCTCTTCCGACCCCTCGGACACGCTCCGAGCCCGTAGTTCACGATCGTCGATCGCCACCCACGCGGCTGTCCAAGGCACCTCCGAGCGCGCTCGCAGGTTGACTATGAAGCGCGCTTGCAGGTTGACTATGAGAAGTCCGGATGAGAGCTTTGATCGCAGCCTCGTTTCCGATAGCCCTGCATCGAGACGCGGTCCGGCGGCGCAAAATAAATCGGGGGGCAAGATTATGACCGTTCTAGATCAACGTCGGCGCGAGTTCCTGAAGCTTAGCGCCGCCGCGGGCAGCGCCCTGGTGGCTGGCGCGGCGGTCGGATCAGCCCATGCGCGCGGTCGCGCCGACGCCATCGTGCGCTATGCCGTTCATCCGACGATCGGCATCGCCCGGGTCGGCAACAGCCGCCAAGACTTCTACATCGCCCCCGAACTGCCTGGCGAAATTCCACATCCTCCCGGCGGCTTCAAGGACGCGACCGGTGCGATCAAGCGCCAAGCGACGCGCTTTCGTGTCTATGGCTACGACGCGCGCGGCAGGGTCGTGCGGGAAATTACGGCGGACGACGCCGAGATCGTCTGGTCGGTCCATGTCGCCAACCGAAAGGCGGCCTGGTACGACTTCGAGACGGCGCTGGATATTCCCACGGCGGTGCCGACGCCGCTGCGCAATGCGACGTTTCAGGGCGACGACCGCTCGGAGCTGGCGATCGACCCGGGCCCTCGAACCATCGCTGGCCGCAACACATCAAACGTACGTTTCGATGGCGGATCGTTCCTCGGCCAGCCGATCTTTCTCGGTGAGCTCAGGACCGACGAGGCCGGGCGTCTTCTGTTCCTCAGCGGCTACGGCCATGCGTACAACCCAACCGGCGTCAACGTCACCACCTTTGCGAACAACGATGGCTGGTGTGACGACATCGCAGACGGTCCTGTCCGGGCTACGGTCAAGATAGACGGCCAGTCGATCGTGGCCGATCCGGCCTGGGTGGTCGCCGCTCCGCCGAATTTCGGTCCGTCGATCCGAGCTGGCTTCACGACGATGTACGATGTCGTCGAGCAGGTGATGATCGAGCGCCGTTTTCTTCGTCCGCATTGGCGACGCTGGCGCGGGCGGGTCTCGTTCACCGCTGATATCTTGCCTCTGTTCTTGAGAATTGCGGACATGCAATGGGTCAACGAAGGCGTGTTCGAGGATTTTGGTTTCGGCGCCCGTTTTGACCTGTCCGATCCGGAGTTTCTGCTTCGACTGGCCGATCCCAGCCCGCGGAACCGAGCGTTTCGGACCGCGTGGTTCCGGGCGTTTCGCAATCCCGCGTACCGAAGGATGCAGCCCTACCGACTGCCCCCGATGTACGGCGACGCGGTGGCGCTGCCGGCCGTCAGCCCCCGCCAGTGGCTTGCTCCGCTCGATACCCAATACGAAAATCTGAGGCGATGGGCGAGGGGGCATTTCACCGACGACTTCGACCCATCTGCGCCCGTGGCGCAGGAGCTGTCCGCGTTGCCCGTTGGCCATCAAGCGGCGGCCTTGGACCGGGCGGCCCTGGAGCCGGTGCTCGGCGGCCCGTTCCATCCGGGCACCGAGATCACGTGGATCTTGCGAATCGCATCCTTGTACAGCGGGCCTTTCCGCCTCAAAGCGGCGCCTCCTGGCCAATCCACGCAGCAGGACTGGGGCGAGGAGCTCACACCAGAGGTCGCGCTCAGCAGCGATGGCCCCCTGAGCCTGAGCGGGCCAGGCGACATCACGCGTTGGATGGCCACGCCATGGATGACAGACACCGCCAGCTGCCGCTCGGGCTACCAACCGGAGATCAACCCGTTCCTGCCGACCTTCTGGCCCGCCAGAGTTCCCAATCACGTCCTGACCGAGGCGTTGTACAACCAGACCATCGACCCGCAATTGTCAGTAGAACTGCGGAAGCAGGCGTTTGCTACCCGGGAAGATTGGCTGCGCTTCATTACCAGACCCGACTATGTCGAGTTGCTCGACTTGATGATCAAAAACTGGCCCAAGCTGGGCTTCATTGTCCGAAAGCCCGGTCCGGGCGACGACATCAGTCCCGAAGTCGTCAAGGTCGAAACCGAGCTAGGGTTCCTGCCCGACAAGCCGACCGTCGACGTGCGCGCCAGCGAGTGGGCGGAGGTCTCGCTCAACAAGCGGCGGCCGGTCTTGAACAGGCTGCCGCCGACGCACGAATGACTAGCGTCGGGTTGGGGAAATCAGCTGCTCCCGAAAAGCCGGCGCGGCGATCTGGATCAGCGCCTCGGCGCGCTCGTCGAGGGATTTTCCCCGAAGCCTCGCAATGCCGTGCTCGGTGACCACGATGTCGGCATCGGCGCGCGGGCAGCTGACGATGTCCCGCTCGCCGAGCCTCGGCACGATCCGCGAGATCTTGCCGCCGGCCGCAGTGGCGGGCAGCGCCAGGATCGAGCGGCCGCCTGGCGAGGCGCGGGCGCCGCGCACGAAGTCCAAAAGGCCGCCGGTGCCGCTCACCTGGCGGCCGTCCAGCATCTCGGCGTTGGCCTGGCCCATCAGATCGACCGAGAGGACCGAGTTGATCGCGACAAAGTGGGGAATCGCCGCCATCGCCGCGAGGTCGTGGGTGTGGCTGACCGGTGCTACGGTCAGATCGGGGCAGGCGCCGGCCCAGTCGTAGACCTTGGCGGTGCCGATCGCGGCGGTGCAGACCATGCGTCCCATCACGCCGCTCGGCGTGCAGGTCGGCCACCTGATCGGCGACCAGGCCGCCGTGCAGGCCGAGGTCGCGGCGACCCTGCAGCGCGCCCAGCACGGCCGCCGGCACCTTGCCGATGCCGATCTGGATCACATCGCCGTCTTCTACGAGGCTCGCGACGTTGGCGCCGATTTTCCGGATGTCCTCGGACAGGCTGCCGCCCGGCAGCGCCAGCAGCGGCCGCTCGGTCTCGATCACATGGTCGAGGCGCTCGTAAGGTATCTCGTAGCTCGAGCGCGGCCGCGGCATCGAGGCGTTGATCTCGGCCACGACCAGCTTCGCCCGCTCCAGGACCGCGGGCACGAAATGGACCGAGACGCCGAGGCTGCATTTTCCGCAGCGGTCCGGCGGCGTGACCTGGATCAGGGCGAGGTCGGCAGTAAGTCCGGAAAAGTAGCGCCAGATGCCGCTGTAGTGGAGCGGAAGAAAACGCACCCGGCCGGCGGCGTGGGATCTGGCGATGTCGCCAAACAGGAAAAAGCCGGTCAGGCGGGCATCGGGGTGGAACGAGGCCGGGTCGATCACGTTCAGCCCCGGGATCAGGCAGCCGACGTAGTGGACGCCGGCGCTTGCCGCGGGTGCGGCCGCGAGCGCCTGGAGCAGAGGCGTCGGCTCGCCGCTGGCACCCTGCACGAACACCGTCATCCCGGGGCGGAGCAGGTCGGGCAGGCGGGCGAGGGTGATCGTCCTGGGCATCGGGCTTCCCGACGAGGTCGCCGGCCGATTCCGGCGCGGGCCGTCTAACCTCGCCGGCCGCCCGCGGGCGTCGGCAGCAGGTCTTCGGGAACGTCGTCGAACGAGGCGTAGTTGAGGCGATAGAGCCGGGCGTAAAGGCCGCGCGCGCGCATCAGCTCGGCATGCGAGCCCGTCTCGATCACCCGGCCGTCCTGGAGCACGATGATCCGGTCGGCGCCCCGGATCGTCGCGAGGCGATGCGCGATCACGAGGCCGGTGTGCGCCTGGAGCAGCCGGGCGAGCGCCGCCTGGATCAGGCGCTCGGTGTAGCTGTCGACGCTCGCGGTGGCCTCGTCCAGGACCAGGATCCGGGCGTCGGCGACCAGCGCGCGGGCGAAGCTGATCAGCTGCCGCTGGCCCTGCGACAGGTTGCCGCCGCGCTGCTCGAGCGGCGTCTCGTAGCCTTCGGGCAGGCGCATGATGAAGTCGTGGGCGCCGACCGCGCGCGCCGCCTCGATCACCTGCTCGCGGCTCACCCCTGTGGTGGCGTAGCGGATGTTCTCCAGCACCGTGCCGGTGAACAGGAACGGCTCCTGCAGGACCATCGCGATGTGGCGCCCGAGGGCGGCCTGGGCGAGATCCCGCACATCGTGGCCGCCGACCAGGACCTCGCCGCTCCAGACGTCGTAGAAGCGGTGGAGCAGCGCCATCGTGCTGGTCTTGCCGGAGCCGGTCGGGCCGACCAGCGCCACCGTCTCGCCGGGCTCGACCCGGAAGCTGACGTCGCGCAGCACCGGCATGCCCGGGACGTAGCCGAAGGTCACGTTTTTGAACTCGACCGCGCCGTCGATGCTCGCCGGTGCGAGCGCGCCGGGCTTGTCTTGAACCTGGATCGGCACGTCCAGGACCTCGAAGATCCGCTGGCCCGACGCCATCGCGCGCTGCATCACGCTGTACTGCATGGTCAGCGAGCGGATCGGGTCGAAGAAGCGCTGGACGTAGAACAGGAAGGCGACCATCACGCCGAGGTCGAGCCGGGCGTCCAGGACCGCCATACCGCCGACCACGACGACGATGCCCATCGCGGCGCCGGTCAGCGTGTCGACCATCGGCACCATGATCTGGGCGAGCCAGATGCCGCGCAGCTGGGCGTCGAGGTTGTCAGCGACCTTGTCCTCGAACAGCTGGAGATTGACCGCCTCGCGTCCCATGCCCTGGACCGTGCGCACGCCGTGGATGCCTTCCGCGAGCGCGCCGTTCAGGGTCGAGCTGGTGATCCGGGCGCGCAGGAAGGCCGCCCGCGCGCGGGGAATCCAGAGGATCCGAAGGATCACCAGAATCGGCACGACCGAGAGCGTCAGCAGCCCCAGCCGCCAGTCGAGCACCAGCAGGACGATCGTGATGCCGACCAGGAGGACGAAGTCACCGATCGCGAACACCGAGGTCTCGAGGAACTCCTGCAGCGCGTGCACGTCGCCCTGCAGGCGGGACATCAGGCGCCCGACCTCGGTCTTGTCCATGAACGACAGCGAGACCCGCTGGAGATGGGCGTACATCGCGCGCCGGAGATTGATCAGCAGGCGCTCCGCGATGCGCGCGACCAGGGTCTCCTGGGCCAGGTTGGCGAGGAAGTTGAGGCTGACGATCCCGAGGAAGGCCAGCGCGCCCTCGACGAGCAGCCGCTCGTCCTTGGCGGCGCCGAGCAGCGCCTTGTCGATGACGGTGCGCAGGATCAGCGGGATCGAGATCTGGCTGCCGGCGAAGACCAGGGCCGCGAGCACGGCCAGGGCGAGCTCGCGCCGGTAGGGGCTGATGAAGCCCCAGAAGCGGCGGATGATCTTGCCGTCGAAGGCCGCGAAGATCTGCTCCTCGGTGTTGATCTGGGAGCCGACCACGGCGCGCGGCGGCCGCGGCGCCTGGCGCGCGAGCCCGAGCCGGAAGCCGGTGCGGGTGCTGCTCATCGCGCGCGCTCGGCGTCGTCGTCGCGGCGAGCGGCCGGCTCGGCGCCAAGGCTCTGCAGCGCATAGAGGCTGGCGTAGCGGCCGCCGAGCTCGAGGAGCTCGCCATGGCTGCCGCGCTCGACGATCCGCCCCTGCTCGAGAAAAAGGATCTCGTCGGCGTCCATCAGCGAGCCCAGCCGGTGGGCGATGATGATCGTCGCCCGGGTCGCTCTCTGGGTCCGGAGCGCCTCGCGGATGCTCTGCTCGGTCGCGGCGTCGACCGACGCCGTCGAGTTGTCGAACACCAGGATCGGCGGCGCCAGCAGGATGCTGCGGGCGATCGACAGGCGCTGGCGCTGGCCACCCGATAGCGACACGCCGCGCTCGCCGACCAGGGTCTCGTAGCCCTTGGGCAGGCCCGCGATGTAGTCGTGCAGCCGCGCCACCTCGCTCGACTGGGCGATGCGCTCGCGGTCGGCCCAGGGATTGCCGTAGGCGATGTTGTTCTCGATCGAGGCCGTGAACAGGAAGGTGTCCTGCTGGACCAGGCTGACGCTTCGGCGCAGCGAGGCGAGCGTGACCGCGCGCACGTCCTGGCCGTCGATCGTGATCCGGCCATGACCGACGTCGTAGTAGCGCGGGATCAGATGGGCGATCGTCGACTTGCCGCTGCCCGGGGGGCCCACGATCCCGAGCGTCCGGCCGGCGCGGACCTCGAAGCTGATGTCGTGCAGAGTCGCGAGCGCCGGTCCCTCGCCGGGATAGGTGAAATCGACGTGCTCGAAGCGGAGCACGGCACCCTTGACCGCGAGATCGCGGGCGTCCGGCCGGTCGGCGATGTCAGGCTCGCGATCGAGGACCTCGAACAGCCGCCCGCCGCACATCGAGGCGCGCGCGAACGCGTTGACCATCATGCCGAGCTGGCGCACCGGCATCTGCAGGATCGCCATGAAGGCGAGATACTCGGCGAGCGTGCCGACCGTGATCTGGTCCGCGAGCACCTTCTGGCCGCCGACCCACAAGAGCAGGCCCATCGCGAGAAAGAAGGCGTAGGTCATCGCGGCGGTATTGCGCACCCGAAGATCGATCCGGCGGTAGGCGAGCGCCAGCGCATCCTCGGACACCGCATCGAACTTGGCGAGCTCGAAGGGTTGTGCTGCGAAGGCGCGGACCACCCGGATGCCGCCGAGGTTCTCCTCCATGACCCGGGTCAGCACGCCGAGTTTTTCCTGGAGCGCCAGCCAGCTGGCGCGCAGGCGCAGCCTCGCGACCACCGAGCGCCAGGCGGCGAACGGCACGAAGCTGAGCGCAATCAGGCCGAGCGCCGGCTCGTGGCTGAGCAGCAGCGCCGCCCCGAAGCCGACCAGGATGATGGACAGCACGAGGCGGATCAGACCGCCATTGATCACCGAGCGGATGCCCTCGATATCGAGCATGCCGCGGGTGATCAGCTCGCCCGTGTGCACCCGGTCGTGGAAGCCGAAGCTCAGGCGCTGCAACTGGGCGTAGTAGGCCATGCGCAGGTCGTAGGCCAGCCGCTGGCCGACCGCCTCGCCCTGGTAGTTCTGCCACATCGTGAACAGGCCGCGCAGGATGCTCGCGCCGAGCAGCAGCGCCGCCGTCTGCCAGAGGGCGGCGCGCGCCGCGGCCGGGTCGCCGCCGGCGCCGAGCAGGCCCTGCGCGCTGTCGACGGCGCGGCCCAGGTACTTCGGGATCATCAGCTGGAAGACCGCGGCCGCGACCGCGGTGCCGAGCGCGATCGCCATGCCGGCACGGTAGCGGAGCCCCATGCCCAAGACCCGCCGCAGGATCTTGAAGTCGGACAGACCCACGCGGATGGCCTGCGGCTCGGGCCAGGAAGGAAGCGGACGACTGGTGGACACGACAAACCCGATAAGCGCTGGTGGACGAACCCGTCGCACCGGAGACGACCGGCCGACACGGCCGCTCGCCGGGCACGACGCCGATCTGACGGAAAGCTGGCGCATCCATAGCGCCCACGGCCTCGAAGGCCAAAGCCTTTCGATGCGCCCAGGCATCACAACAGCCTTGGCGCTCGTGATCCGGGCCTCCATCTGAAGGGACACAAGCAGCGAGGAGGTGCGGCGCATGGCGGATGCGGCCGGGGACATCGTGGCGTGGGCCGTGGACGCCGGCCTGGAGGGACTGAGCCAGGCCGACCTGATGGCCGGCTACTGCGACCGTCTGGCCCGGGCCGGGGTGCCGCTCTGGCGCGCCTCGATCGGAGCCGACCGGCTGCATCCCCTGATCGAGGCCCAGGGCCATCGCTGGCTGGTCGGCGAGGACATCCGCGAGGAGATCTACGTCCGGGCGAGCACGCCGGAACAGGAAGAGGAGTGGCACCAGAGCCCCTGGTACCGGCTGCTCGAGACCCGCGAGCTGGAGATGCGCCAGCGGCTCGCCATCGGCGAAGGCACCAACGAGTTCCCGATGCTCGCGCGGCTCGCGGCCCAGGGCGGCACCGACTATTGGGCGCGGATCGTCCGCTTCCCCGACCGGGGCGGCATCGGCGACACCCGCGGCGTTGCCACGTCCTTCGCGACCCGCGAACCTTCCGGCTTCGCCGAATCTCATCTGGCCCTGATCGACGCGACCCTGCGGGCGTTCGCGCTCGCCTTCAAGGCCACGATGGCGCTCGACACGGCGCGCACGCTGGTGACCACCTATCTCGGGCGCGACGCGGCCGAGCGCATCCTGCGCGGCGAGATCGAGCGCGGCCAGGTCAAGACCGTGCGCAAGATCCTCTGGTTCAGCGACTTGACCGGGTTCACCAAGATCGCCGACAGCCTGCCGCGGGCGGCGCTGCTCGACCTGCTCAACGCCTATGCCGACAGCCTGGTCGGCGTCGTCCACGGCCATGGCGGCGAGGTCCTGAAGTTCATGGGCGACGGCATCCTCGCGGTGTTCGACGGCGGCGACGGCAACGGCTGCGAACGGGCCCTGGATGCCGCCCACGCCGCCCGCCGAGCGATCGCCCGGCTCAACCAGGAGCGATCGGCAGCCGGCCTGACGGTCACCGGCTTCACGCTTGCCCTGCACGAGGGCGAGGTCCTCTCGGGCAACGTCGGCAGCCAGGAACGGCTCGACTTCACCGTGGTCGGGCCGGCGGTCAACGAGGTCGCCCGGATTCAGGCGATGAGCCGCTCGCTCGACCAGCCGATGCTGGTCTCGGCGACCTTCGCCGCCGCCTGCGGCGAGCAGCGCTCCCGCCTGGTCTCGCTCGGTCGCTATGCCCTTCGCGGCGTCGGCCGGCCGCAGGAGCTGTTCACCCTCGAGCTCGGGAATCCCGATCGGGCCGAAGCCTAGCGGTAGCTGAACGCGGGCTTGCGCTTCTCGAGGAAGGCGCGCCGGCCCTCGATGTAGTCCGGCCCCTCGAACTGGCTCTCGAACAGCCGCCTCGACAGGTCGGTGTCCTCGACCGCGCCGTTCACGATCTCGGCCACGATCTGCTTGACCGCGCGGATCGTGAACTGCGAGAGCGCGCAGAGCTGCCCGGCGAAGGCCTGCGTCTCGCGCTCGAGATCGGCCGCCTCGAACAGGCGGGTCGCGAGCCCGATCCGGAGCGCCTCCTCGGCCTCGATGACCTTGGCGCCCATCAGCATCTCCTTGGCCTTCGCGGGCCCGACCAGGTCGACCAGGCGCTTGGTCTCCTTGAGCGAATAGGCGAGGCCGAGGCGGGCGGGCGGAATGCAGAACCTGGCGCTCGGGTCGGCGTAGCGGAGGTCGCAGCAGAGCGCCAGCGCGCAGCCGCCGCCGAAGCAGACGCCCCGGACCATGGCGATGGTCGGCTTGGTCAGCCCGGCAAGCGCCGCATAGGCCGCGCCGACCACGCTCCGATAGACCTGCCTGGTCTCGCTCGAGGCGTGCACCTGGTCGAACTGGCCGATGTCGGCGCCGGCGCAGAACGCCTCGGCGGTCGCGCCGCGCAGGATCAGGACCTTGACCTCCGGGTCGTCCGCCGCCTCGGCCGTGAGCTTGGGGATCGCCCGCCACATCTCGGTGCTGAGCGCGTTGCGCTTCGCCGGTCGGTTGAGGACGAGCTCGGCGACCGCACCCCGGGTCGCGAGGTAGATCGGCTGCTCGGTCATGGGAGATCCCTTGGGTTGATAAGCGAGCGTCGAAGGCGCGGGAAGCGCTCGGCCGGCGCCGCGGCCGCCGCCGCGGCATTCGGGCCAAAAAGAGCCTGCCGGAAACGGTCCTTGAGAAGGGCGCCGTCCTTGGGCGGCAGCACGAAGGGGAGCGGCTCGGCCCGGACCTTGATCGCATAGAAGACCGGGCCGGCCTCGGTCCGGATCACCTGGCGGGCGGCCTCGACCTCCTCCGCCGCGCGGACCGTGCCGGCGACCCGGAAACCGGCGGCCTTGGCGATCCCGGCGAGGTCGACGTCATGGGCGGTGTGGGTCGGCTGCATGCCGGTCTCGCCGTAGCGCTCGTTGTCGAACACCGCGAGCGCGAGATTGGCCGGCTGCTGGACGCCGATCGTGGCGAGGCCGCCGAGCCCCATCAACAGCTCGCCATCGCCGGTGATCACCAGCACCCGCCGCTCGGGCCGGGCGAGCGCCAGGCCGAGGCCGATCAGCGCCGCCCCGCCCATCGCCCCCCAGAGCGGGAAGTTGAGCGGATGATCGCCGGCCGCGGTCGCGTCCCAGGCGGTGCTGCCGAGGCCTGCGATCACCAGGAGGTCGCCGCGATCGGCGAGCAGCACCTCGGCGACCTCGCGCCGGTGGAGGGGGAACGTCTCGCTTCGCGTCGGGTCCATCCAGGCCTCCGGTCAGCGATCGAAACTCTTGGCGCCGATCAGCTTCTGCCCGATCAGCAGCGCGACCGGCAGCTGGCCCTCGAACGCGATCCGGCCACAGGCCTGCACGGTCTCGCCGGCGGCCTCGGCGTCGTCCAGCCGCTGCACGACCGCACCCGCGAGCTTCAGGACCTCGGCCGCCGCCTGACCCATCGGCAGCTGCCAGGGGTTGAACTCGCCCCACTCGCCGCGCATCGTGACCAGCATCAGCAGCGGCAGGCGGCAGCTGCGGTTGAGCGCCAGCATGTTGACGCAGTTGCCGATGCCGCTGCTCTGCATCAGGAGCACGCCGCGGGCGCCGCCGAGCCAGGCGCCGGCCAACAGGGCGACGCCTTCCTCCTCGGTGGTCAGCACGACCGCGCGCATCGCGCCGTCGGCGGCGCACAGCTCGATCAGGCGCGCGTGCCCGGCGTCGGGCACGTACGCGACCTGGCGCACGCCGAGCTCGCCGAGCTCGTGGTAGATCGCCTCGGGCCAGCCGGTCACCGTCGCCATTCTTCGCTCACCCGTCCGCCGCTCGTCTGCGTGCGCCAATCTGCCCGGCAGCCGGCCGCCGGGCAAGAGCGGCAACCTGCGCCTCGCCAACAGGGAACTCGGAACCACCGGCGGAGCTCGCCGTTCTGGCTGACCAGTGATGCGGCCCGCCGCGGCCGCTGGCTTTGGAGGAGACTAGGCATGACGATGGCACGTTTGATGGCGGGAGTCGCCCTGATCGGGCTCATGGCTCAGCCCGCCCTGGCGCAGAGCCAGGACCAGACCAAGCCCCAGCAGCAGATGTCGACGGGCGGGGCGCAGCAGCAGCTGGCCCAAAAGGACCTGGACTTCGTCAAGGAGGCGGCAGGCGCCGGCATGGCCGAGGTCAAACTCGGCAAGCTCGCCCAGGACCAGGCCAAGTCCGATCCGGTCCAGCAGTTCGGCAAGCACATGGTCGACGACCACGGCAAGGCGAACGACGAGCTACAGGCGATCGCCGAGCAGAAGGGCGTCGAACTGCCGCAGGATCTGCCGGCCGACGCCCAGCAGGCCTATGATGATCTCAAGCAGAAATCGGGCCAGGAGTTCGATCAGGCCTTCATGGACACGATGGTCCAGGACCACCAGAAGGCGGTCGACCTGTTCCAACAGGAGGCGAAGTCCGGCAAGGACCCCGATCTCCAGCAATTCGCGCAGGCGACCTTGCCGACCTTGCAGGAGCACCTGGATCTCGCTCAGAAGACCCAGGAGCAGGTGACCGCGAGCGATACCGCCGGCATGACCCAGGACCAGGAGGCCGCGAGCGCGCCCGCGGCGGCTCAGCCGGCCACTATCCAGGGCCAGCAGCCGGCCGCCGGCGAGACCGCCGAGGATCAGGGACCGGCCGTGACCGCGCCGAAGCCGGACCAGCAGCAGGCCGCCAACGAGCCCATGCCGGCGCCGGCGGCGACCGAACCGACCGGCGATCAGATTCGGGCCAATGACGTGATCGGCTCCGGGGTCGTCAACACCAACGGCGACCAGGTCGGCGAGGTCAAGGACCTGGTCATCGACGCGAACAAGGTCGAGTACGCCGTGGTCTCGGTCGGCGGCTTTCTCGGCATCGGCGACAAGGACGTGGCGATCCCGCTCGACCAGCTGAAGCTCGGCAAGGACAAGACCTATTTGATGTCGGCGGAGACCGAGGATCAGCTCAAGCAGATGCCGGAGTACAAGCCGCGCGGCTAGCGCGACCGGGGCCGCTCCGATGCCGTCTTGGGACGGGGGGGCGGACTGATCGGGAGCCATCTGGAGGCCGGGGATCGCCCGGCCTCCGTCATTGGGGCGGCAGGGGGAAACGACCGGTCCGGTCATCCGGCGCCGAGGGCGATGGCCGCAAGGGTCTGACGCGCCCTGCCAGCTCCTCGACCGCCCGAAAGCGCGCCGCGGCCGCCGTCGGTTCGGGCGCGTCCGGCCCGCCGGCAAGCGGCACAGTCGGATAGACGATCACGTCCTGCTGCTCGCGGATGCCCTCGATGATCCGCCGGTAGGTCTCGGCGTTGTCGCGCTGGCGCCCGGTCGCTTCGTCGTAGGCGTGGACATGGACGATCGCCGCCCCCTCCTTGGCGCAGGCGATCCCCTGGGCGACGATCTCCCGGGCCGTGATCGGGATCCTGGGCTGCACCTCTCGCCCCCTTGGCCCGTTCAGCGCCACCTCCAGCCAGACCTTCCGATCGGTCATCATTCCCACTCCAGCCCGATCCGGACCGCTCGGAGGGTCGTCTGCGCGGATTCCTCAGCGGGAGCATCAGGGCACGGGTCGTCGGCAGCGGCAGCGAGCCAGAACGTTGGTACCACCGTGCCGCGCCCGCGTCCTGGGCGTGACCAAAGGCGACCGAACGCCGGCCTGCTCTGCGGCCTGCAAGCGTCACGCTCGCCGCCGACAACAGCACCTGGCCGCCGAGCCCCAAGCCTTGCAAGGGCGGCCATCGCGAGCCGTGCCAGCCGGACGACCGGCAACGGATACCGGGCAGGCGCTGGGTCACTTCCGGCGGCACCCGATCGAACGGAGTTCGCTGGCTCAGCGATAGTAGCCGAGGATGCGCATCGGTTCGTCTCCGGCGACGGCGACGAAGGTCTTGCTGACGCTCGCTTCAGCCTCGTTTTGGCGGGCGTAGCGCGACGTTTAGCTATTCGTTCAGCAGGGGGTTGCCGCAATCGAAATCCTCGCGCCCATGCCGGCTGTGGATCGCCTCCTCGTGCCAGGGCGGCAGCACGCTCAGCGGCCCTATCTGTCGGCGTCACCGCCTTGCGCAAAGCCGGCTTCGGCGCCGGCGGGTTCTCCAGGAGCTCGAGACGCGCTTGGCTGTCGCGGGCGGCAAGTCGAGGCGCTCGGCACGCCTGGTGATCTCTTCGCCTCGTGAAGCGCCGAGACGCAGGATGAAGCTCGAGAGGTTCAGCGCCTTCGTAGCTCGCCGCCGCCCGAATGCCTTTTTTTGTTGGGCGCTCATGCGCAGGTCGACCCGCTCGCTGCGATGGTCGCGCGTACGGCGTGCGGGGGTGTTCCCCAAGGTCTCCATGATGCTTCTGCCGCGCTCCTTTGCAGGTTACATAGCGTACGGCCAGCAGCCGTACAATAGGAACGGCCGTTACACGCTCCCAAGGCGCAGGTGCGGTCAGACGCGTGGCACTCATAAGGATGATCGCGGTGCGCGTCTTGCCGGTCACCTTCGCCGCCCGCTCGATCAGTCTCATCGCGTGGCGTACGGAATTCCCAGGCTGTACCGTGACTGACTGTATGCGCCTTCGTCAAAGAGAAACCCGCTTGGTCGCGCTCACACCCCCGGGCCCATCAGGGCTTCGGGGAGCCAGAGGGCGAGCTGGGGGAACGAGGCAGAGCAGGAGGATGCCGAGGACCATGCAGAGCATGAAGGGGAGCGCGCCCCAGAGGATGGTCGGCAGGCGGACGTCGGGGGCGATGCCGTTGATGACGTAGAGGTTGAGCCCGACCGGCGGCGTGATCAGGCCGATCTCCATGTTGATGGTCAGCACGATCCCGAACCAGATCGCGTTGAAGCCGAGGCCGTCGACGATCGGCAGCAAGGTCGGCGCGGTCATCAGGATGACCGCAACCGGCGGCAGAAAGCAGCCGGCGACCAGCAAAAAGATGTTGATCCAGAGCATCACCAGCCACCGGTTGACCTCCAGATCGGCGATCGAGGCGGCGAGCGTCTGGGTGATGAACAGGCTCGACATCATGTAGCTGAACAGGTCGGCCGCGGCGATGATCATCATGATCATGACCGCTTCGCGCATCGCGTCCCGCAGGATCCGCCAGAGATCGGCGGGTCGGTGTGAGGCCATAGATCACGATGACCAGGAGCAGGCAGAACAGCGCACCGACGCCGGCCGCCTCGGAGGGCGTGGCGATCCCGCCGTAGAGCACGTAGAGGACGCCCGCGATGATCACAAGGAACGGGCCGACCTTGGGCAGGACCTCGAGCTTCTGCCGAAGCGTGTAGCGGACCTCCTGGCGCGATCATCTGATAGCCGCCGCGCCAGGACGCGAAGATGCCCCAGGCGATGAACAGCGCGGTCAGCATCAGTCCGGGCATCAGACCGGCGGCGAACAGCCGGCCGATCGAGGTCTCGGTCGCGATGCCGTAGACGATCAGCGTGATCGAGGGCGGGATCAGGATGCCGAGCGTGCCGCCGGCGGCGATCGACCCGGTCGCGACGCCGTCCGGGTAGCCCCGCCTGCGCATCTCCGGCACGCCCATCTTGCCGATCGCGGAGCAGGTCGCGGGCGACGAGCCCGGACAGCGCCGCGAAGATCGCGCAGGCACCGAGATTGGAAGCGAGCAGGCCGCCCGGCACGCGGTACAGCCAGCGCTCCAGCGCCTCGTACAGATCCGGCCCGGCGCGCGAGCTCGCGACCGCGCCGCCCATCAGGATGAACATCGGAATCGACAGCAGCGTGAAGCTGTCGAGCGCGCCGTAGAACACGTCGGGCACCAGGCCGAGCGCGCCGACGCCTTCGAACCCGACCAGGAAGCCTATCGCCACGATGCCGAGCGCGAAGGCGACCGGCGCGCCGGTCAGCAGAACGGCGACCGTGACCAGCGCGATGACCAGGCCGAGCTGCAGCTCGCTCACGGTCGACCGGGTCCGCCGAACGGCGCCTCACGACCGGTGACCAGGCCGAGGATCTCGGCCAGGCATTGCAGCGCCAGCAGCCCCATGCCGAGCGGCACGGCAAGGTAGGGGACCCAAAGCGGCGGCCGCCAGACCGTCTCGGCAAGCCAGTCGTTGATCCACGCCTGGTACCAGAACCGAAGGCCGTAGCCGGCGAGCAGCGCGCAGAAGACCAGGGTCACCAGCGCCGCGACGAGCGCGAGAACGAAGCGGCCGCGGGGACCGAGATAGAGCGGCAGCAGATCGACGTTGACGTGACCGCGCGTCAGCAGCACGTAGGGAGCGCCGATGAAGGTCGCCGCCGATCAGGCTGAAGGTGACGAAGTCGTGTTGCCAGATGGCCGAGGCCTTCAGCACGTAGCGGATGAAGACCATCTCGCTGATCACCAGGGCGGCGGCCAGCAGCAGGCCGGCCGCGACCATGCCGCCGGCCTGCGAGAGGCGCGCGACCGCACCGATGAACCGGTCGACCGCGCCCGGCCTTCTGCATGCCGTTCGGGCGAGGTTCCGCCATCGCCCGGAAGGATCAGGCTCGGGCCAAGCTCACTGGACCGCGAGCGCCTCCTCGATCAGCTTGCCGCCGCCCGGGACCTCGTCGGCGAAGATCTTGTAGGAGGAGCCCTTGGCGAGCTCGAGCCACGGTTGAACTGGTCCTGGCTCATCGGCTGGACCTGGACGCCCGGCCTTCTCGAAGGTGTCGACCAGCTCCTGGTCGAGGCCCGCGGCCGCCGTGAAGAAATAGTCCTCGGCCTTCTGGCCGGCATCCATGAGCGCCTGCTGCTGCTCGGGCGTCAGCTCGCTCGAAGCTCGCTTTGGACATCAGGATCGGCTCGTACATGAACCAGAGCGCGTTGTCGCCGGGCGGGGTCAGGCACTTGACCTGCTCGTAGATCCGGTAGGAGACGAAGCTGCCGGAGCTGGTGTTGACCGCATCGAGCACGCCGGTCTGCAGGCCGGTGTAGATCTCCGAGCTCGGCATCGAGTTGATCGAGGCGCCGGCCGCCGCGAGCATCTGCTCGAAGGCCGGCCCGGCGGCGCGCATCACCTTGCCCTGCGCATCCTTGGGCTCGACGATGCAGCCGCTCTTGCTGGCAAAGCCACCGGCCAGCCAGGCGTCGGACAGCACCATCACGCCCGCCTCGTCGATGATCTTCTTGATGTCGTCCATGAACGCCGAATTGTTCAGGCGCTTGGCGTGCTCGTGGTTCTTGACCAGGCCGGGCATCAGCGTCGCGCTGAACTGCGGGTGCTTGCCGCTGGCGTAGTCGAGCGGGAAGGCGGAGATGTCGAGCTGGCCGTCGACCATCGCGTCCCACTGCTGGTTCGGCTTGAACAGCGAGGCCGCCGGGATAGACCCGCACGTCGAGACCGACGTTCGCCTTCTCGACCTCCTTGGCGATGATCTGCACCATCTCGTCGCGCACGTCGCCCTTGCCGCCCGGAAACTGGTGCGAGGCCTTGAGGGTGGTGACATCGGCCGCCAATGCGCTGCCGCAGAGCAGAACGCCGCCGCCGGCAGCGGCCCAACCGATCACGTGCAGGGCTCGGGAAATCGTGGTCATCGTCTCGCCTCCTGAAATTCTTGATTAGCTGCTCTTATACACGCCGGGTGCCGGGATCACCAACACCGAGACCGACCTGCGCCCGCCGGCCCGGCGCACGAAGCGTCCGGGAACGGCAGCGCCGGGGATCGCGCCCTCGCCGTCATTTCGTCGGCAGACGGCACTCCGCAACCGCCACGCAGGGGCCGATGCCGTCCCCGACCACGGTCACGTCCTGCATCATGCCGGCGTCCTCGTGGACCAGGATGTGACAGTGCAGCACGAACGCGCCGTCGTAGGTGAGGAAGCGGGTGCGGATTTGCAAACTGCTGTTCGGTAGGACGGTGACCGTGTCGAGCCAGCGCCAGTTGGTCGGATCGTCGGGACCGTCCGGATCGACCAAGTCGCCCACGACCTGAAAGTGGTTGACGTGAATGTGGAAGGGATGCGCCGCACCCGAGACGTTGGTCAGGGTCCACTCCTCGACACTTTCGAGCGGAACGTCGGTGTTGGGATGCGGCAATGGCTCGCCTGTTTGGGGATCGACCCGACCGTAGGTCTCGCCGTTGATCGTGAAGCCGCCGAACTCCGGACCCACGACGGCGAACTCGAAGGTCCGCCGCGGCGAGTTCGCGATCTCGGCATCGCTGATCGGTTGCAGATAGCAGGGCGCCTTGTCGGTCGCGGGCAGGCCCGGCAGAGGCCGGTCCGGCAGCGGTGGGCCGTCGACCTTGACGATCGCGAGGAGGTCGTTGCTCGTCGGGTTGGCGCCGCCGATCGGGACGTTCTCGACCCGCCGCTTCCAGACGTAGTAGGTGCCCGGCTCGCTGAACTTCACCAGGAAATCGGCGCGATTGCCGGACGCCAGAAACTGACCTGGTGCCGTCACCGGCTGTGGTGTCTTGCCGTAGAAGGTGACGCCATCCTGGGCGATCAGGTAGAGCGCGCCGTCGACGAAGTTGCCGTCTGGATCATTGGCATCCAGGATCGCGACGTTCATGAATCCGCGCGGCGTCGCGGTCGCGTTGACGAGGCGCCAGCGCTGGATCTCGTTCGGACGCATCTCGATCGTCGAGGAGGTCAACGAGTTGACCGTAAAGCGGACGACCGGCGGCATAGTCGCCGTACGGCTGCGCGCCGGCGTCCGGCTGGCCCGGCGGCACGCGCAGGTTGGCGTAGACCGTCTCGGCGTCGCCAATGACCTCCTGAACGATCCAGATCAGCTCCCGATCGACCTCAATCTTCTGATTTTCGGGTTCCTCCACGATCAGGGCGCCCGCCAGCCCGTTCACGACCTGGATCGCGGTCGAGCCGTGGAGATGGGCATGATACCAGTAGGTTCCCGGCGCATGGAACTCCGGCAGCCAGATGCAGTACGACCGTTCGCTCGGCCAGCCGGTGTCGTCCAGGGGTCGTCGCGGGGCGGGATCCTGACCAGGACGTCGTCGGACGAGATGCCCTGCTTGAGATCGGGCCCTTGCGTCCTGGGCGAGACGTGCAGGCCGTGGGTGTGCAGATTGGTCGTGTTGAAGCAGCCGGGCACATTCAGGGCCATGAGGTGGTGGCAGTCGTCGTCGCCGTAAGGTGGCGGTGCCGGCGAATTCGGCGGCAGACCGTTGATCACCTTCAGCTCGAGCTTGTCGCCGGCCATCAGCCGGAACGTCGGCCCCGGAACCTGGCCGTTGTAGGTCCGGACCAGCTCGATGCGCTCGACCGCCGAGCCGTTGGCATCGGGCTCCAGGATCGAGACCTCGGCGAACCGCACGGCCAGGTCGACCCCGGCCGTGCCGTCGATCGAGCCGACCGTCTCGGGCTCGGCGAACCGCACGGTCCAGTCGTTTGATACCGTGAACGTACGGCCGCCGGCTTCCTGCCCGACCCCTTCGACCTCGCCCTGGGCTCGCGCCCGGATCGGCAGAGCCCAGCTGACCGCGGCGCCAGTACCCGTAACGATGAACGTCCGCCGGTCGATGCCGCCCCCGTCTTGGTCGGAGCCGTGCTTGCTGGAATCCGTCATGGTCATCCTCGCTCGGGTTGCGACCAAAGGAGCCTTACCAAGGGCTCTTTCAATGCTGTCGGCGGAGCCGGTGGTTGAAGACGAACACCGCACCCTTGCCTGCGGCTTCGCCATGGAAAGCCACCTCGCCACGGAAGTTGATGGCGACACCGCCGTCTGCCCGGATCCTCTCGAGAACGGTGCCGTCGGCAAGGACCTCGCCTTCCTCGGCAAGCAGGCCGTACTGCGTGAACACCGCTCCCTTGCCTCCGGTGACGCCGTGGAACACCACGATGCCACGGCCGTTGATCGCGACGCCGCCTTCGGCCTGGATGGCATCCAGGACCGTGCCGTCGGGGAGGGTATCGCCGGCCCTGGCGATCAGGCCGTGCTGGTTGAACACCGCATCATGGCCAGCGGTCCGGCCGTGAAAGGCGATCTCGCCGCGGCCGTTGACGGCCAGGCCGCCGAACAGATCGATCGAGTCCAAAGCGGTGCCGTCGGGCAATTCGCCGACCTCGGCCACCAGACCGTCCTGCGTGAAGATCGCCTGCCGATTGTCGGTGAAGCCGTGGAACGCCACCCGGCCAGTCCAGCCTGCGCTTGCCACGCCGCCAAAAAAGCTGATCCCGCCAACGACGGTGCCGTCGGGCAGCGTATCGCGGGCCTGGGCGATTCGGCCGTCGTCGGTGAACACGGCATTGCTGCCGTGGAAGGACACGCCGCCTTGAGCGACGATCGCGACCCCACCCAGGAAGTTGATCGAGGCCGCGGTGCCATCAGGCAAGGTCTCCCCTTGCTTCACGACCAGGCGAGTTCGCGTGAACAGCGCTCGATCGGTGCCATCCAGGCCAGGGAATGCCAGCCGCCGCCGACCGTTGCTCGCCAGGCCGCCGACGATGCTGCTCGGATCGATGCCCACGGTGCTGCCGTCCGGCAACTCCCCACCATTCTCGACCAGGACGCCCGCTTGAGTGAAGATCGCCTCGACCCCGGCGGCGGTCGAGCCATAGAACGCCACATGCCCACTGCCGCCGATCGCGATGCAGGGTCGAAACGACCGATTGCTGCCGCACGCCCAGTCGATGGTCTGCACGGTGCTGCCGTCCGGAAGAACCTCTCCCTCCTCGACCACCTTGTGCAGGCTGCCAGCATTTGCCGGAGGGGTCGACTGAACTCCCGCCAGCAGCGCCAGCGCGCCGAGCGCCAACTTGGGGCCAATGCGCCCGCTCATTCGACTTCCTCCCGCGGCGTCCCGCCCGCCGGAACGGCGTTCAACCCGACGACCGTCACCGCCCGAAGCTGGAGCAGCGCTCGACCGCTCGGACCGTCTCGGGCGGCCGACCGCCGTACGATCCCCCCATGATGTCCACCTATACAGGCCGCGCGCCCCGATCATCAACCCGTCGAGCCGCTCATACCCGCAATTGCGCTGGCACGAAGGGCAGGAGGTCGGCGTGCTCCTCGAGGGTGCCGAGGTCGTCGTGCCAGGGGTCGCCCAGCCAGAGCGCCCGCCGCCGGGAGCCGGGGGGCGCCAGCCAGCGGTTCGGCCCCCAGACGTTGCTGGCCTTGATCGCGGCCAGGCCCGGGGGCGCGGTGACGTCGAGCACGAGGCCGATGGTGTTGCCCAGGAGGACGAAGGTGTTGCCCGCGATCCGGTTGCGGACGCCATCGAACGGGCCGGTGTAGAAGCCCTCCTGCTGGGGCGGGTTGCTGTCGCGCTTCCTGGTGTGGTGCGCGACCGAGAGCGCGCAGCCGCGGTCGGTGACGATCGTGCAGCCCTCGACCACGCAGTCGTGCGAGTTCTGGAGCATCAGGTCGGCCGACCAGACGCCGGGCTCGCGCCAGCCGCTGGTGTCGTTGAAGCCGATCAGGCAGTTGCGGAAAAAGCCTTTGGCGCTCGCCTCGTAGGCGATGCCCTCGTTGGTGTTGTGATGGATCAGGCAGTCCTCGAGGCCGCACTCGAGGCAGTCCCAGTCGAACCAGACCGCGCGCCCGTTGTTGTGGTGGATGTGGCAGGAGATCAGCTTCGCGCCCTGCATCACCGGCATCGGCCCGGGCAGATGGCCGCCGACGTTCTTGTAGCCGCCGCTCTCCCAGTGGGAGCCGTAATTGCGGGTGTTGTTGCGGGCGATCTCGGCGCCTTCGACGATCGCGCCGGCGGCGCGACCGCCGATCCCGATGTGGCCGTTGTCGACGTAGCGGCCGCCTCGGATGTGCATGCCGGGGTTCATCGAGATGCCGCGGCCGCCGATCCGCTGCACGGTGCAGTCGACCACCTGCCAGTTGCGGCCGTTCGAGGCCTCGATCGCCGCGATCTGCCGCGCCTTCCGCTCGGCACCGCCCGGCGGGTCCATGGTCACGTAGTCCTGGACCGTGAGCCGGATCAGCTGCACGTCCTGGGCCTCGCCGCGGCGGAACGCCTGCAGCGGCTGGCCGCCGCCGTCGAGCACGACGCCCTCGCCCTCGGCCTCGAAGCTCTGGCCGTGCTTGGCCCATACGCTCCAGCCCGGATAGCTGCCGGGTGCCAGCAGGATGCGGGCACCCTCGGGCGCTTTGGCGACCAGGTCGTTGTAGTCGAGACCGGGGTCGAGCCGGACCTCCGCCCGGGGCGCCGCCCGCACCCGCGTCGTCGCCAGCGCCGCGGTCGCCAGGATGAAGCTACGTCTGATCATGGCCATGGCTTCTGCCTCCGCCGACGTATGGCTGTGCCCTTTTGGCCGGTTGCATCCGCCCCGGGCGAAGCTACTCTCGGTCGGCGCGGGAGGCCATGGGCAGGGAGCTTTCGATGACGACGGACAGGCTTAGGGCAGGGGTGATCGGCTGCGGCTTCTTTGCCCAGAACCATCTGCACGCCTGGCGCGACCTCGCGGCGGACGGCGTCGAGCTGGCGGCGGTCTGCGATCTCGACGACGCCAAAGCGGCCGCGGCCGCCCGCACGTTCGGGGCGTCTCGGCACTATACCGACGTTCGCCTGATGCTCGAGGCGGAGACGCTCGACTTCGTCGACGTCGTGACCACGATGCCGGGCCATCGGGCGCTGGTCGAGCTGGCGGCCGCCCATCGCGTCCCGGTGATTGTCCAAAAGCCGTTCGCGCCGACCATCGCCGACTGCCGCGCCATGGTCGAGGCCTGTGCCGCCGCCGGCGTGCCGCTGATGGTGCACGAGAATTTCCGCTTCCAGACCCCGATCATCGCGGTCCGCGACGTGCTGGCGCAGGGGACCATCGGCCGGCCGTTCTTCGCCCGGATCTCCTGGCGGACCGGCTACGACATCTACGCGGGCCAGCCTTACCTCGCCGAGGAAGAGCGCTTCATCATCCTGGATCTGGTGATCCACCTCCTGGACGTCGCCCGCTTCCTGTTCGGCGAGGTCGGGCGCCTGGTGTGCCGGACCGCGAGCATCCGGCCGGGCATCCGCGGCGAGGACTGCGCGACGCTGCTTCTCGAGCAGGAGGGCGGGCTCACCTGCATCGTCGATGCCACCTACCAGGCGCCGCAGGACCCGGACCCGTTTCCGGAGACCACGATCGAGATCGACGGTGCTGCCGGCACGCTCCGGCTGCGGCCGGGCCATACGCTCTCCGTCACGACAAGGGACCGCAGCGAGCACCGCGACGTCGCGCCCGCCCTCCTGCCCTGGGCGAGCCGGCCCTGGCACGGCATCCAGGAGAGCGTCTTGACCACCCAGCGCCATTGGGTCAAGTGTCTGCGGCAGGGCGTCGAGCCCCAGACCTCGGGCGCCGACAATCTCAAGACCTTCGCGCTCTGTGAGGCGGCCTACGCTTCGGCCGCGAGCGGCGATCCGGTCACGCCCAGCGCCTGAGAGCCAACCGACGATGTCGCGTCGAGGAGCCGAGCGATGACCATCGAGCCGCTGTCCGAAGCCGAGATCGAGGCTCTGCGCGCCTTCGACACGCCGACCATCTGCAATGCCCTCGAGATCGTCGTGCCGGAGCGCCGGGCGCTGGGCTTCACCACCGAGACCCTGATCTGCCCGTTCCCACAGATGAAGCCGATGGTGGGCTACGCCCGCACCTCGCTCTACCGGGCGATGGAGCCGGCGCGGCATCACAAGGACCAGGCGCGCCTGGTCCGGCTCGACTACTATCGCTATGTCGCGAGCGGCCCGGGGCCCAGGATCGCAATCGTCCAGGACGTCGATTCCCGGCTCGGCTTCGGCTGCTTCTGGGGCGAGGTCAACACCGCGATCCACAAAGGCCTCGGCTGTCTCGGCCTGGTCACCAACGGCGGCGTCCGCGACCTCGATGCGATCGCACCCGACTTCCAGGTGCTGTGCGGCAAGGTGACGCCATCGCATGCCCATGGCCATACCGTGGCCTTCGGCTGCGAGGTCGACGTGTTCGGCATGATCGTGCGCTCGGGCGACCTGGTCCACGCCGACCGCCACGGTGCGGTCGTGATCCCGCACGAGGTCGCCCACGAGGTGCCGCGCGCGGCCGAGCTCTGCAGCCGGCGCGAAGCCCCGATCCTCAAGGCCGCCCGCGGCCCGGGGTTCTCGATCGAGGCGCTCGAGCGCGCGATGGGCGAGGCCGAAGACATCCATTGAGCGAGCTGGCGCCAACGACGATTTGAGCTCCGCACGAGCGCGGCTACCGGGGCGTTTGCGGACCCCACACTCACGATGCGATGACTTTGGCTTGTAGCCACGCGGGATCTGGATCGCGACAGCTCCGCATCCGTCCCGATGCCTGATGCCGGCGCCGCTCAGGCGATGTCGAGGTCCGGGGGCAGACCCAAAAGGAAGGCGCCGACGGTTTGCAGGTGCGCCTTGCGGCCCTGCTGCTGCTGGGTGACGGTGTGGATGTCGCGAAAGCGGCGCTCGAAGTCGTTGGCGATGAAGATCGCCGTGGCGCCGGCGAGATCGTAGGCGGTGTCGGCCGCCGCCTTGGCCTCGTGAATGGCGAAGGTGGTGGCCAGGCGGATGCGCATGCGATTGGCGATGCTGAGCGCCTGCGTGGCCACGACCTCCTGCCAGATGTCGCGGAGCTCGCTCAACACCAGCGCCCGTGCCGCCCTGATCCGGGCCTCGGCCTGGGCGACCTCGTATTGCACCATGCCGGTGTCGCGCAGCGTGTGCTTGGCCAGCGGCGGCCGCTTGTCCACCGCCAGCTCGGTGAAGGAATTGAGCATCGCACGGGCAATCCCGAGGGCGGTGGCGCAGAAGCCGCTGGCATAAAGGCTCATTTGCGGAAACAGGTAGAGCGGTGCCTGGTAGCGGCGCTCGGCAGGATCGTCACGGCGGATCGAGTGGTCGTGGCGAACGAACAGGTCCTTGACCTCGTAGCTGTCGCTGCCGGTGGCGCGCAGGCCGATCACGTCCCAGGCGTCGGTCCAGGTGGCCTCGCTCCCGGGCAGCAACAACGTGCGCACGACGATCTCGCCAGCGGCGTCGCGCCGGGGCGAGCCGTCGGCCTCGATGACGCTGGCATGCCCGCCCAGCCAGTTGGCGTGCCGGCCGCCGCTGACGAACGCCCAGCGGCCGGTCAGTCGATAGCCGTCACCCTGAACGATGGCCTGAGATCTGGCACCCGGCCCCCAGGCAAGCACCGCCTCCGGATCGCGGCCCCAGATTTCCTCCGCGATCTCAGGGTCGAGGTAAGCGGCGGCCATGGCGCAGCCGTTGCCCTGGCACAGGCACCAGGCGGTGCTGGCGTCGTGCTTCGCCACCTCCTCGATCACCTGAAAGAAGGTCGGCGGGTCGGTCTCGAAGCCGCCGAAGGGGCGCGGCAACAGGAGACGGAACAGGCCTTGCCGGTGCAGCGCGGCCTGCAGCGTCGGGGTCAGGCGCAGGCTGCGCTCCGACGCCAGGGCTTCGGCCTCGATGGTCGCGGCGATGCGCTGGACCCGGGCGAGATGGTCCTCGCAGGGCTCTGCCTGCGCGGGTCGACTGCCTGGTTGCGCCTCCTCCGACATGATCCGGTCGATGTCCTCAGGCGTCAGTCGCCCGGCCGCTTTCCGAACATGAGCCGATATAGCGCGGATCGCATGCGAAGTTGAAGCGCCTCGCGCGGAGCTAGGGGCCGCGGCGGGTCAGGAGCGGCCGGTCACGGTCCATCGACATCGGGTTCGTTGTGCGGCCTCGGACCGGGAAAAAGGTCCAAAAGGAGCCGGGAGTTGGCGACCGCCGGGCGCAACCTCACCGAACCACCCAGCAACAGGCTTTGCGCCAGCGCCGATCCTAAAGCCGATCGGGATCATCGGGGCTGGCACCTCCTTTCCGGGTTTGCACGATCCGGGCGAAGTCGACGCGTCTCTCCTGCCGGGCTCCGAAGCATGGGGTCGAGGCCGGGACGGCCGCGCCATTTTGATCGATTGACGACCGCGCGCGCGCTGGTCAGAGTTGGGCTAACCAAACGGGACCAGAGGGGAGGTACCGAGACCTATGGCATCGCCAGGCCTGAAGGAGATGGCAGAGAGCCGGGAACTCAAGCTCGGCCACTTCATCGTCGAATTCGCGACCCCGGGGATCGGCCAGATCCTGAAGGCCGCGGGCTGCGATTTCGCGCTGTTCGACACCGAGCATTCGGGCTTCGGCTTCGAGACCATCAAGGCTGTGCTGCGCTACATGCAGGCGGCCGACCTGCCGACGATCGTGCGGGTGCCGTCCAAGGAGTACCACCACATCGCGCGCGCGGCCGACATGGGCGCCGAAGGCGTCATGCTGCCGATGGTGGGCTCGCCCGAGGAGGCGCGCGCGATCCTGGATTGCCTGAAATATGTGCCGGACGGCAAGCGCGGCGTGGCGCTCGGGATCGCGCACGACCGCTACAGGCCCGGCCCGACCATGGAGAAGCTGGCCGCCGCCAATCGCAGAACCACGCTGTTCGCCCAGATCGAGACCCGCCAAGGGGTCGAGAACGCCGATGCGCTGGCCGCGATCCCGGGCGTCGACTGCCTCTGGATCGGCCATTTCGATCTCAGCTGCTCGCTCGGCATCCCGGGCCAGTTCGAGCACCCTGATTTCACCGCCGCGGTCAAGGCGGTCGCCAAGGCCTGCAAGAAGCACGACAAGGCGCTCGGGCGTCTGGTGCCGACGGTCGAGGACGCGGTCCGGCTGCGCCAGCTGGGCTTCGATTTCCTATGCTACTCGGGCGACGTCTGGGCGCTCCAGGGTGCGGTCCAGGCCGGGATCGACGAGATCCGGGCGCGCACCGCCGCCGAGCTGCCGGCCAAGAGCAAGCCCAAGGGCAAGAAAAAGAAGAAATAACGGGTGTGGAGGCCACCATGAGCAAATTCCGGGTCGCCCTCAGCGGCGACTTCAAGAAGCCGGACGGCAGCCCGGCCTTTCCCGACTTCGATCTCTCGCCGCTGGCGGAAAACCCGGCGGTCGAGCATGAATACATCCAGACCAACGGCGTGATCACGGCGAAGGATCTGGCGGGCTTCGATGCGCTGATCCTCCTGATCCCGCGGATCGAGCCCGAGAGCTTTCCCAAGGATGGCCGGCTCGCGATCATCGCCCGCTTCGGGGTCGGCTTCGACACCGTCGACGTCCAGGCCTGCACCGATCACGGCTGCGTGCTGGTGACCACCCCCGATGGCGTGCGCCGGCCGGTCGCGGTCGCGATCCTGACCTTCATGCTGACGCTGACCGGCAAGCTCGCCTTCAAGGACCGGATCACCCGCCAAGGGCCCGAGGGCTGGGCCAAGCGCGCCCAATACATGGGAACGGGCCTGATCGGGCGGACCCTCGGCCAGCTCGGCATCGGCAACATCGGCGCCGAGGTCTTTCGTCTCGCCAAGCCGTTCGGGATGAAGTTCATCGCCCACGACCCCTACGCCGACCCCGAGCTCGCGCAGGAGCTGGGCGTCCGCCTGGTCGGCCTGGAGGAGCTGTTCCGCGAGGCGGACGTGCTCTCGGTCAGCTGCCCGCTCAACGACGAGACCCATCACATCGTCAACGCCGAGCGCTTGGCGCTGATGAAGCCGTCGGCGTACCTGATCAACACCTCGCGCGGGCCGGTGGTCGACGAGCCGGCGCTGACCCAGGTGCTGCAGGCGGGCGGCATCGCCGGCGCCGGCCTCGACGTCTTCGAGCAGGAGCCGAGCCCCGCGGGCAACCCGCTGTATGAGCTCGACAACGTGCTGCTGACGCCGCACGCGCTCTGCTGGACCGACCAGTGCTTCGCCGGCATCGGGGCGGCCGACGTCAAGGCGGTGCTCGACGTGATGCACGGCCGGCTGCCGACCGGGATCGTCAACCGCGGGATCGAGGGCCAGCCCGCGTGGCAGGCCAAGCTCGAGCGCTACCGCGCGGAGTTCGGCGGCTGAACTTGGGCGCGCGGACCGGCTCGCCGAAAAGCTGCGGGCGGCCCGCCGCTCCTTGATCTGGCGCCGCACGGTCCTCTGCCTCGGGCTCTCGCAGCTGGTCTGCTGGGGCATCACCTACTACCTGATCGGCGCGCTCGGCGAGCTGATGGCCGCCGACTTCGGCTGGAGCCGCTCGCTGGTCTACGGCGGCTTCTCGGCCGCGCTGCTGGTGATGGGCCTGTCCTCGCCGCTGGTCGGCCGGCTGATCGACCGCTACGGCGGCCGCCAGGTCATGGCCCTGGGCTCGGGCCTGATCGCGCTCGGCTGCGTGTGGCTGGCTCTGGTGCACGAGCTTTGGGCCTATTACGCCGCCTGGGCGCTGCTCGGCCTCGCCATGCGCTGCACGCTCTACGATGCCGCGTTCGCCGCGCTGGCGCGGATCGGCGGCCCCGGCGCCAGGCGGCCGATCTCGCAGATCACACTGCTGGGCGGTCTCGCCTCGACCGTATTCTGGCCGATCGGCCACGCGCTGGCCCTGCACTTCGGCTGGCGCGGCGCGGTCCTCGCCTATGCCGGCTTTGCGCTGATGACGGTACCGCTCCATCTCGCGATCCCGAGCGCGCGCTACGGCGACCGGCCGGCCGGCGAGGCGCCCGAGCGCCCGCATCTCGCCCAGAGCCGCCGCGACCGTCTGCTCGCCGGCAGCCTCTACGCCCTGATCGTGACGTTGATCAACGTCCTGAACTCCGGCATGTCGGCGCACATGATCGGCCTCCTGAGCGGTCTCGGCCTCACCGCCTCGGTCGCGGTCTGGGTCGCGAGCCTGCGCGGCATCGGCCAGTCCGCGGCCCGGCTCTGCGAAGTCCTCTTCGGCGGCCGCCTGCACCCCCTGACGCTCAACATGCTGGCCGCGCTCGCATTGCCGGTCTGCTTCGCCGCCGGTCTCCTGAGCGGCCAGGCGGTCGCGGCCGCGATCGCCTTCGCGCTGCTCTACGGTGCCGGCAACGGTCTCCTGACCATCACCCGCGGCACCCTGCCGCTGGTGCTGTTCGACCACCGCACCTACGGCACCCTGGTCGGCCGCCTGCTGGTGCCGAGCTTTCTCCTGTCGGCAATCTCACCGCTCGCCTACGCCCTGGTGATCGAGCACCTGGGCGACGCCGGCGCGCTGGTCCTCTCGATCCTGATCGCCCTGACCACGCTCGCCGCCGCGATCGCCCTCCGCCTGCGCTTCGGCTGACGGGGTTTGCCCAAATCCATTTCAACGTAGGGTAGGCAGCCAAAGGTAGCGTAGGCTATCGAGTGTAGGATCCGTCCTCAGAGGTCGCCCAACGCGGCGAGGATGCTGGCGACGATCTCGTCTGGCGGGCGGTCGATGGCGACCGTGATCGCGTCGGCCGGCTCCTCGAGCGCCGCGAACTGGCTCGCCAGCAGGCTCGCCGGCATGAAATGGCCGTGGCGCGCGGCGAGGCGCGCCCGGATCAGGGACTCGCTGCCGCAGAGATAGACGAAGCGCACCCCCGGCCGCCCGCCCTTGAGGATGTCGCGGTAGCCCTGCTTGAGCGCCGAGCAGGCGAGCACCATGTCCTGGCCGGCCTCGAGCCAGCGGCCGATCTCGCGGGCGAGCGTCTCCAGCCAGGGCTGGCGGTCGGCGTCGTCGAGTGGCACGCCGCTTTTCATCTTCGCGACGTTGGCCGGAGGATGGTAGTCGTCGCCCTCGGCGAACTCGGCGCCGAGCGCCGCAGCCAGCCGCACGCCGACCGCGGTCTTGCCGCTGCCGCTGACCCCCATCAGCACGATCACCATGGCCCGATCACCGCCGCCAAGCCCGCTAGAGGCTGGTCCAGTCGCTGTGGACGCTGCCCGGCCGGTCGACGCGCTCGTAGGTGTGGGCGCCGAAATAATCGCGCTGCGCCTGGATCAGGCTGGCCGGCAGACGCGCCGAGCGATAGCCGTCGAAATAGGCGAGCGCCGAGGCCAGCGCCGGCACCGCGATCCCGGCCCCGACCGCGGCCGCGACCACCTGCCGCAGGCCGGTCTGGGCCTTGCCGATCAGCTCCGCGAAATAGGGGTCGAGCAGCAGGTTCTTGAGCGCCCGCTCGCGGTCGTAGGCCTCTTTGATCCGATTCAGAAAGCGCGCGCGGATGATGCAGCCGCCCCGCCAGATGGTCGCGATCGTGCCGAAGTCGAGCGGCCAGCCGTGGGCTTCGGCGGCACCGGCCATGACCGCGAAGCCCTGGGCGTAGGCGCAGAGCTTGGCCGCGAGCAGGGCATCCCGGAGCTGATCCAACGGCAGATCCGCGCCGGCCGCTTGCGGCCCGGCGAGGCGCGCGGCCGCCTCGACCCGCTCGGCTTTCTGCGCCGAGAGCGAGCGCGCGGCGACCGCCTCGACGATGGTCGGCGCCGGCACCCCGAACTCGAGCGCGGCCTCGACCGCCCAGCCGCCGGTGCCCTTCTGCCCCGCCCGATCGAGGATCACCTCGACCATCGGCTTGCCGGTCTCGGGATCGGCCTTGCCGAGGATGTCGGCCGTAATCGCGATCAGATAGGAATCCAGCTCGCCCCGGTTCCACTCGGCGAACGCCGCCTGCATCGCGGGGTAGCCCAGGCCGAGACCGTCCCTCATCAGGGCAAACGTCTCGGCGATCAGCTGCATGTCGGCGTATTCGATGCCGTTGTGCAGCATCTTGACGAAGTGGCCGGCGCCATCCGGGCCGAGATGGGCGCAGCAGGGCACGCCCTCGACTTCGGCCGCGATGCCTTCGAAGATCGCGCGCACCCGCGCGAACGCCGCCTCTTCGCCCCCGACCATGATCGAAGGACCGTGACGGGCGCCTTCCTCGCCGCCGGAGACGCCGGTGCCGAGGAACAGGAGGCCCTGCGCGCGCAGCGCCCGCTCGCGCCGGATCGTGTCCTGGTAGCGGGCGTTGCCGCCGTCGATGATCACGTCGCCCGGTGCCAGCAGCGGCGCCAGCTCGTCGATCTGGGCGTCGGTCGCCTCGCCCGCCTTGACCATCAGCACGATCGCCCGCGGCCGCCGGATCGCCGCGACCAGGTCCGCGAGCGTCAGGCAGGCCTGGACCGGGAAGCGCCCGGCTTCGTCGGTCGCGGCGAACGCCTCGGTGCGCGCCGCGGTCCGGTTGTAGACCGCGACCCGAAATCCGTGCTCGGCGATGTTGAGGGCCAGGTTCTGGCCCATCACGCCCAGCCCGATCAGGCCGATCTCGGCATCGTTGGACATGGTTCGATCACGCCTTGTGACTTCCGCCCTCGTGTCGCATAGCTGGCGCTGACGAGCAATCCCGGAGCGCCAGAGGTCCAGCGCCGATGACCGACCCATGCCGCCCTTCCGCCACGCCTTCCGCGTGCGCTACTCCGAGGTCGACCATCAGGGCCTGGTCTATTTCGCGCACTACGCGACCTACTGCGACGTCGCGATCCACGAGTTTTTCCGTTCTCTGCCCTACGACTACACGGCCATCGGCAAGAGCACGGGCAAGGATTTCAACATCGTCCGGGCGCTGGTCGAGTACCGGCGGCCGCTGCGCTTCGACGAGGCCTTCGAGGTCGAGATCCGGCTCGGCCGGATCGGCCGCTCGAGCCTGACGTTCAAGCCCGCGCTGTTCGCGCTCGGCGAGGCGGAGCCGCGGGCGACCGCCGAGATGGTCTCGGTGCACGCCGATCAGACCAGCATGCGCGCGGTGCCTCTGCCCGAGCGGCTGCTCGAGCTGCTCGAGCCCTACCACCGGTCCTGAGCCGCCGGCGCGGGCTCAGAGTTTGTAAATCAATCGCGGCCGCGAAAAAATGCCCATTGAAATCATTGGCGTTTTCTGGCGCGATCGCAGCGTTTCGGGCATTCTTTCACGGGCTCTCAGGCGGCGAGCCAGGCACGGACGATCGCGATCTGGTCCTTGGCCATCAGCGCCGGCGCATGACCGGTGCCGTCGATCTCGATGACCTCGGCCTTGGGCCCGCGCTTCGTCATCTCGGCAGCGGTCTCGGCCAGCAGGAGATCGCTGTCGGCGCCGCGCAGCACCAGCACCGGGCAGCGGACCTGGTCCCAGACCGGCCAGAGCTCGAGATTCTCGATCGGTCCTCTGGTCATCGGCTGGGCGAGCCGCTGGTCGTAGTTGAGGCCGAAGCGGCCGTCCTCGCGGCGCGCGGCGCAGTGCTCGGCGAGGTGGCGCCACTCGGCGTCGGTCAGCGGCCCGAAACCGGCATGGATGTCGCGCAGATGGGCTTCGAGCGCCTCGAGGCTCAAAAAGCGCAGGTCGAGGCCGAGATAGCTGTTGATGCGCTCGAGCGCCACTTTGGGCAGGAACGGGCCGACGTCGTTCAGCACCAGCCGCCGGATCGGGCTCTCCGGCATTGCCGCGATCCCCATGCCGATCAGCCCGCCCATCGAGGTGCCGACCCAGTCAACCTCCTGGAGCTCGAGCTTCTGCAGCAACTGTACCATGTGGCTGATGTAGGTCGGCAGCGCGTAGTCCTCGGGATTGGTCAGGGGATCGCTGAGGCCGCGGCCGACGACGTCCGGGCAGAGCACGCGCCGGTCGGCCGCCAGCACCCGCGCCAGGTGGTCGAAATCGCGGCCGTTGCGGGTCAGACCATGAACACAGACCACGGTGCGCGCCGTGCCCGCGCTGCCCCATTCGGCATAGCTGAGGCCGTACGACCGGTCCGGACCCTCGACCTGAACGCGGCGGATCTCCATGATGGCTCCTCGGCGGTTTCCGGCACGGCTGGGCGGCGGCCATGGCATTGCCAGCGGCCCGGTTAACCAGTGCCCGGCCGGGCGTCAACCGGAAACGCCGGCCGTCCCGGACCGCGCTCGATCGCGGGAGTTTGTGCGAAGCACTTGACGCCGGCTGGTCCCGGCCGCTGATTCGAGCGATGGTCGAGCCCTGGCTCGCTCTGGTCCCGCCCCGCCCGGACCCGCGCGGCCGCATCACCAAGGGGAGCCAGATGCCGCCTGTCCGAGCCCGCAAGGCCGTGCTGCCGACCGCTCCGGCCGGGCGCTGAGCCGATGCCGCCGGTCGAGGCCAGCCTGCAGATGTGGCTCACGCTCGCGGTGAGCGCGGCCGCGATCGTCGCCTACGCCATCGAGCTGGTGCCGGTCGAGCTGACGGCGCTGGGCATCCTGGGCGGGCTCCTGCTGCTGTTCCAGGCGCTGCCGCTGGTCGACGCCGGCGGCACCTCGCTGCTGGGCCCGGGCGACATCCTCGCCGGCTTCTCCAGCCCGGCCTTGATCGCGGTCAGCGCGCTGCTCGTGGTCGGCGAGGCGATCGTCAGCACCGGCGCCCTCGAGGGCATCGCGCGGCTGCTGGTCTGGCTCGCGCGCGGCAGCTTCCAGCGGGCGCTCGGCTACAGCCTGGGCTACGTCACCGCGAGCAGCGCGTTCCTCAACAACACCCCGATCGTCGTGATCTTCATGCCGATCCTGCGCTCGATCGCCGAGCGGTTCGGGCGGCCGCCGAGTGCCGTGCTGATGCCGCTGAGCTTCGCGGCGATCCTGGGCGGCATGCTGACCCTGATCGGCACCTCGACCAACCTTTTGGTGTCCGGCGAGCTCGCCAAGCTCGGCGAGCGGCCGTTCGGCTTCTTCGACTTCACTCTGCCCGGGCTGGTGCTGGCGCTCGCCGGCGGCGTCTATGTGCTGCTGCTGCCGCTAATCCTGCCGCAGCGCGACGTACAGCCGGGGCTGGTCGCGGCCGACGGCAAGCAGTTCATCGCCGAGCTCGACGTCGGGCCGGAGTCGCCGCTGATCGGCGAGGCCGCCCGCGGCGGCATGTTCCCGAGCCTGGCCGACGTCACCGTGCGCCTGGTCCAGCGCGGCGAGCTGGCGCTCCTGCCGCCGTTCGAGAACGTCACGCTGCAGGCCGGCGACATCCTGATCGTCGCCGCGACCCGCAAGGTGCTGACCGAGATGCTCACCACGTATCACGGCCATCTGCTCAATCCGCCGGCCAGCGAGCGGGCGGCGCGGCCGCGCGGCCAGCGCGAGATGGTGCTCGCCGAGGCGATGATCCGGCCGGCCGCGCGGATCGTCGGCCAGACCCTCGAGTTCACCAACTTTCCAGCGCGCAGCCACTGCACCGTGCTCGGCATCCAAAGGCGGGCCCGGATGTTGCGCACGCGCCTCGCCGAGCTCCGCCTCGAGCCCGGCGACGTCCTCCTGCTGCTCGGCTTCTCGGATCAGATCGAGCGCCTGCGCACCGACGCCGACGTCCTCCTGATGGAGTGGTCGGCGAGCGAGATGCCGCTGGTGCGCAAGGCCCCGATCGCGGCGATCATCTTTGCCGCGATCGTGCTCCCGGCGGCCTTCGACCTGGTGCCGATCGTGGTCAGCGCCATGGTCGGCCTGGTCGCGCTGATCCTGACCGGCTGCCTGAACGTGCGCCAGGCGGCGCGCGCGGTCGACCGCCAGATCGTCCTGATCATCGCCTCGTCGGTGGCGCTCGGCGCGGCCCTCGAGGCGACCGGCGGGGCCGCCTATCTGGCCGGGCTCGTGCTCCGCGCGATGCAGGACGCGCCGCCGGCCGCCGTGCTCTCGGCGCTGTTCCTGCTGGTCGCCCTGATCACCAACGTCCTGTCCAACAACGCGGCCGCGGTGCTGTTCACGCCGATCGCGGTCAACCTCGCGCATCAGCTGGGCGCCGATGTCTTCCCCTTCGCGATCGCGGTGACCTTCGGCGCCAGCTGCTCGTTCGCGACCCCGATCGGCTATCAGACCAATCTTCTGGTCATGGGACCCGGGCATTACCGGTTCGTCGACTTCGTGGTCGCCGGCCTGCCGCTGGTCATATTGCTCTGGATCGTCTTCTCGCTGTTCGTACCATGGTACTATGGCGTCTGATCCGGAGCAGCGTGGGAGCCCGGCAGGCGTCGGACCTCATCAGGCGAGCGCGGCGGCCGCAGGCGTGGCCGGGTCCGGACGTCCGCCCCCACGACATCGACATCCTGACGGCCGAGGGCGGCCGAGGGGCGCCGGCCGAGGTTCGCTACCTGACCGCCGCCGGGCCGGTCGGCCGGATCGAGCTCGCGCTCGCCGGGCATTCCGACGTGATCGAGGCCGAACTCAGCCGCGCGCGGCTCCGGGAGCTCGCGCTGCGCGCCGGCAGCAAGGTGCGAATCCGCGCCCGCGCGGCACGCATCGTCCCGGCACCGGCGGCCGCGTTCGAAGGCTCGTCCATATAGCCAGTCCGCGGCGATCAGGCTGTGCGCGTGGCCGGCCACGGCGTCGGTGGCGTCCAGGATCGCCGCCATCGCATCGCGCACCCGGCGCATGACCACCGGAATGGCGCAGATGGCCTCGTCCTGGCAGTCGGCGCAGCGCCGATAGCCGGTCAGGCTGGCGCAGGGCAGGGGTGCCAGCGGCCCGTCGATGATCCGGACCACCTGACCGAAGGTGATCTCGGTGCTCGGGCGACCCAACGTGTCGCCGCCGTGCCGGCCCCGCTGACTGTAGAGAAGGCCGTGTTTCTTGAGCTCGAGCAGGATCAGCTCGAGAACTCCTTCGGCACTCGCTGCCGGTCGGCGATCTGCGCCACCAGCACCATCTCCCCGTCGCGCTCGGCGAGCATCAGCAGCGCCTCGCAGATGGAACCACGGCGCAGCTCCTCGGGGCGCGTCGCCGACGCTGCGCATCTGGCTTGCGTTTTCGCTGTTCGTTCCCTGGTATGATGGCCTATGAGACCGCAAGCGGCACATGCGGGCACGGGGGCCTCTGGCAGCCGGATGAACCTGTTCTTCAGCACCGAGCTGGCGCCCTGTCCCTATCTCGCGGATCGGCTCGAGCGGCGCCTGGTCACCTTGCTCGACGGCCCCGACCCGGACGGGCTGCACGACCGCCTGATGGTGGCCGGCTTCCGCCGCTCGCAAGCGCTCGCCTACCGGCCGGCCTGCCCGGGCTGCACCGCCTGCGTGCCGGTGCGCATCCTGGTCGATCGCTTTCAGCCGACCCGCGGCTGGCGTCGGATCTGGCGGCAGAACGCCGACCTGGTCGCCGCCGAGCGCCGGCCGGTCGCGACCCGGGAGCAGTTCGCCCTGTTCCAGCGCTATCTCGAGAGCCGCCATGGCGCGAGCGGCATGGCGACCATGACCTGGGCGGACTTCCGCGCCATGATCGACGACAGCCCGGTCGCCAGCCGGCTGGTCGAATGGCGCCGCCCGGACCGCTCGCTGATCGCCGCCAGCCTGACCGATCAGACAGCGAGCGGCCTGTCCGGGGTCTACAAGTTCTTCGATCCCGACCACGGCAAGCGCTCGCTCGGCAGCCTGATCATTCTCTGGCATGTCGCGCGCGCGCGCGAGCTCGCGCTGCCCTACGTCTATCTCGGCTACTGGATCGCCGACAGCCCGAAGATGGCCTACAAGGCCCGCTTCCGGCCCCTCGAGCAGCTCACGCCCCAGGGTTGGCGGCCGCTGCCGGCGATCCCGACCCCAGCCGGGATGGAGGCTGCAGACCAGTCCTAGTTCCCGATCCCGAACAACGCCGCGAGCTTCGTCTGGACCTCGGCGACGACCGCCGAAGGGGCATCTCCAACACGGCGCAACCTGCGGGCGTCGCGATCGATCGACTTCACCTGATCGACCAGAACCGCCCCGACAAGGGCGAGCCCTCGGGCAGCCCGTTCACAGCAGCTCGTCGCCCACGAGCGGAGCGGTCACGTCGTTGAGTGCTGCGGGCTCGTCCTCCGGCCGCATGGCGGCCACCAGCTCGTCGAGCGTGTAATGCGGGCGTCCGGCTCGGATGACCTCCGTGTCACCCTCGATCGCAAGGTCGACCGCCTCACCAGCACGGATCTGCAAGCTGGCCACGGCGGCTTTCGGCAAGCGGATCGCGAGGCTGTTGCCCCATTTGGATACTTGCGCCCTCATCGATGGGCTCCCGCCTGCAATCGACAATGAGATTTGTAAGCCACTCTCGCCAATGTCCAAACTCATGCCGGCGAGCGGCCCGCCGGGCCATGCGGCGACATAAATCGACCTGACAGCGCCTGCGAGATGGCGTTAAATGGCGGGAACGGAGGGTGAACCGCGCGCGAAGGCGAGCCTGCCATGGCCAAGCGGGTGCTGGTGGTCGACGACGAGCCGAACATCGTGCTGTCCCTGCGCTTCCTGATGGAGCGCGAGGGCTTCGAGGTCGAGGTGGCGCCGACCGGCGAGGCCGCCCTCGAGGCGCTCGGGCGGGCACCGGTCGACCTCGTCCTGCTCGATGTGATGATGCCCGAGCTCGACGGCTTCGAGGTCTGCCAGCGGATCCGGACCAATCCCGCCTGGGCCAGGGCCAAGGTCGTGATGCTGACCGCCAAGGGTCGCGAGGTCGAGCGGGACAAGGGCCTGGCGCTCGGCGCCGACGCCTACGTGACCAAGCCATTCTCGACCCGCGAGCTGGTCGCCCGGGTCAAGCAGATGCTCGATTCCGTCTGAGCCGGGATCGCTGCCGCCGCGGGTCATGACTGCACGCAGGCGCCTGTGGCTGTGGTTCGGGGTTTTGGCCCTGACCACCGCGGTCGTCCTCGCGGGCGCCGCCTGGTCGACCGCCCGCTTCGCCTGGCCCGCCCCGCTCGCCTGGGCCGGCGCCGGGTTCCTGCTGATCGCCGCCGCGGCGCTGATCTGGCTCGCCCTCGACCGCAGCTGGCTGCAGCCGAGCGTGACGCTTGCCCGCGAGCTCCAGCTCCTGCTCCATGCCAATCCGGACCGGCAGATCGAAGCGCCGGCCGGCCATGGTCTCGGCGAGCTGGTTCCGGCCCTGGTCGCGCTCGCCGAGCGCTGGCGCAGCCGCGACGCCGAGCAGGCGCGGGCGCTGGCCGCGGCCACGGCACGTCTGCGCGAGCAGCAGAGCCGTCTCGAGGCGGTGCTGCGCGACCTCACCGATGGTCTGATCGTGTGCGCGGCCGACCGGCGCATTCTGCTGTTCAACGACGCCGCGCTCAGGATCTTCGGCGGCGATCCGGAGCTCGGGCTCGACCGGCCGCTCGACCGGCTGATCGCGCGCGATGCGATCGCCCACGCCTTCGCGGAGTTACGCGAGCGCGAGGCGGAACCCGGGCGCGGGCCGGCCGCCGAAGGGCGCTCGGAGTTCGTCTGCGCGACCGCCGATGGCGCCCGCCTCCTGCGCTGCCGCATGGCCCCGGTCCTCGAGCCGGACGGCGCGGCCAGCGGCTTCGTCCTGGACTTCGCCGACGCGACCGCCGAGCTCGACCAGCGGGAACGGCGCGCCGCCCGTCTCGCCGATCTGATCCAGGCCGAGCGCGCGCCGGTCGCGGCGCTGCGGGCGGCCGCCGAGGTGCTGGCAGGCGGCGACGCGCTGCCGCCGGCCGAACGGGCGGCATTCGTCGGCGTCCTCGAGCGCGAGAGCGCGATCCTCAGCGATCGGGTCGAGGCGCTGGCGGCTGCCGCCGAGGAGCTCGCGGCCGGCGACTGGCCAAGCGCCGATCTCTACAGCGCCGATCTGGTCCGCTGGGTCAATCGTCGCCTGGCGGCCGCCTCCGCGCCGCTCGCCCTGACCGCGGTCGGCCCCGGCCTCTGGCTGCGCGGCGATGGCTACCACCTCTGCCTGCTGCTCGAGCGGCTGGCCAGCGCGGTCCAGGCCGCGACCGGCGCGCCGGGCCTCGACCTCGAGGCGGCAGGGCGGGGCCAGCGGGTCGATCTCGATCTGGTCTGGCCGGGGCCACCGCTGCCGGTCGGCACGCTCGACGCCTGGCTCGAGCAGCCGCTCGATCCGGCGCAGGCCGATGGCTGGCGGCTACGCGACGTGCTCCGCCGCCATCGGAGCGAGCTTTGGAGCCAGGCGCACGCGCGCGCCGGCTACGCCCTGCTGCGCCTGCCGCTGCCTGGGCCGGAGCGGCCCCAGAGCGGCGGTCGGCGCCCGGCGAAGCGCCTGCCGCCGCGGCCCGAGTTCTACGACTTCGACCTGCTGGAACGGGGCACCGAGGCGAGCCGCGTCGCTTGCTCGAGCGCCCGCTCGGCGAGCTCGGCTACGTCGTGTTCGACACCGAGACCACCGGTCTCGACCCCCAGGGCGGCGATCGCCTGATCCAGATCGCGGGCGTGCGGATCGTCAACCGGCGGCTCCTGACCGGCGAGCTGTTCGATGCCCTGATCGATCCCGGCCGGTCGATTCCCAAGGCCTCGATCCGCTTCCACGGCATCACCGACGCCATAGTCAGGGGCCGGCCGCCGCTCGAGATCGTGCTGCCGCAGTTCCACGCCTTCGCCAAGGGCAGCATCCTGGTCGCGCACAATGCGGCCTTCGACCTCGCGTTCCTGCGCCGCGACGAGGAGCGCCTGGGCATCCGCTTCGACCAGCCGGTGCTCGACACCCTGCTGCTGTCGGCGGTGCTGCACGATCACACGGACGAGCATTCGCTGGACGCGATCGCGGCCCGGTTCGGCGTCACCCTGGTCGATCGGCATCGGGCGCAGGGCGACGCGATCGGCACCGGGCAGCTGTTTTTGCGCCTGCTCGAGCTGCTCGAGGCGGCCGGCGTGCGCACGCTTGGCGGCGCGCTCGCCCTGGCCGCGCGGGCGGTCGCGCTCCGCCGGCGGCAGGCGGCGCAGTTCGGGGCGCCGGGCCGGCGCCGGGGCCAGCTCGCGGCGCGTGTCTGAAAGGAGCAGGCGATGCGCGACGCGGAACGAGGCAAGCGCTTGATCGCCGTGTTCCTGCTCGGCCTGGTGGCGCTCAACTTCCCGCTGCTCGCGGTCGCCGAGGGCGGCCGCACGCTGTTCGGCCTGCCGCCCTTGTTCGCCTACCTGTTCGGGGTCTGGGCCGGCCTGATCCTGTTGCTCGCCCTGATCGCCGAGGGCCGGCGCTGAGATGTCGGGCTGGGTGATCCTCCTGATCGCCGGCGCCTATCTGGGCGGCCTGTTCGCGATCGCCTACGTCGGCGACCGGCGCGCCGACCAGGGCCGGAGCGTGATCAACAACCCCTACATCTACACGCTCTCGATCGCGGTCTACTGCACCGCCTGGACCTACTACGGCAGCGTCGGCCGGGCCGCCGCCGACGGTCTCGGCTTCCTGCCGATCTATCTCGGCCCGACCTTGATGGCCTGCCTCTGGTGGTTCGTGCTGCGCA
This sequence comes from uncultured Alphaproteobacteria bacterium, assembly GCA_963757395.1. Lineage (GTDB taxonomy): Bacteria > Pseudomonadota > Alphaproteobacteria > Geminicoccales > Geminicoccaceae > DATAOG01. Next base: position 46,310 of record CAVWRK010000001.1, on the reverse strand, counting down.
AGATGCTGCGCATCACCAAGGCCTACGGCATCACCTCGATCGCCGACTTCGTCGCCTCCCGCTACGGCAAGAGCGCCCTTCTCGGTGGCTTGGTCACGATCGTCGCGGTGTTCGGCGTCATGCCTTACATCTCGCTGCAGCTGAAGGCGGTCTCGACCAGCGTCGCGGTGGTCCTCGACTACCCGGCCGAGGCCCCGTTCTGGCGCGACCTGGCGCTGTTCGTGGCGCTCCTGCTGGCCGCGTTCAGCATCCTGTTCGGCACCCGCCACATCGACGCCACCGAGCACCACCAGGGCATGGTCGCGGCGATCGCCTTCGAATCGATCGTCAAGCTGGTCGCCTTCGTCACGATCGGCCTCTACGTCACCTTCGGCCTGTACGACGGCTTCGCCGACATCTTCGGCCAGGCACGCGCCGCCGGCTTCGGCGCGCTGCTGACCTTCCGCGGCGCCGGCCTCCACTTCGCCGACTGGTTCGCGCTCACCTGCCTCGCCGGCATGGCGGTCGTGTTCCTGCCGCGCCAGTTCCAGGTGGCGGTGATCGAGAACATCAACGAGGACCACCTGAACAAGGCGATCTGGCTGTTCCCGCTCTATCTGCTGGTGATCAATTTGTTCGTCCTGCCGATCGCGCTCGCCGGCCGCCTGCGCTTCCCCGGCGGCGAGGTCGACGCCGACTTCATGATCCTGCTGCTGCCGATGGTCGAGCGCCAGCACCTGCTGACGCTGTTCACCTTCCTCGGCGGCCTGTCGGCGGCGACCGCGATGGTGATCGTCGCCACCGTGGCGCTCAGCACCATGCTCTGCAACGACCTGATCATGCCGGTGCTGCTGCGCCTGCGCTTCCTGCGGCTGAACGAGCAGCCGGACCTGTCCGGGCTGCTGCTGACCATCCGGCGCGGCAGCATCCTCGCCATGCTGCTGCTCGGCTACGCCTATTTCCGGATGGTCGGCGAAGCCGACGCCCTGGTCACGATGGGGCTGGTGTCGTTCTGCGCCGCCGCCCAGTTCGCGCCGCCGATCCTGTTCGGCATCTATTGGAAGGCGGCGACCCTGCGCGGCGCGCTCACCGGGCTCCTGGCCGGCTTTGTGATCTGGCTCTACACCCTGCTGCTGCCGGCGCTCGCCCGCTCGGACTGGATCGATGCCGGCTTCGTCGATGATGGCCTGTTCGGCCTCGGGATCCTCAAGCCCTACGCCCTGTTCGGGGTCAGCGGCCTGGATCCGGTCAGCCACTCGCTGCTCTGGAGCCTGCTCGCCAACGTCGCCGGCCTGGTCGGCTGGTCGCTGCTCGGCCGCCAGGGCAGCTTCGAGCGCGTCCAAGCGTCGCTGTTCGTCGACGTTGACCGGCTGGGCGGCGGGCCGCATTTCTGGCGCGGCAGCGCTGCGGTCGCCGACCTCAAGGCGCTTCTCGCGCGCTACGTGGGGGCGGAGCGGGCGGAGCAGGCGATCGCCCGCCACGCCCGGACGCGCGGCCTGGCGCTCGCGGCGGGCGCCCAGGCGGACGCCGATCTGGTCAACTTCGCCGAACGCCTGCTGGCCGGGGCGATCGGCGCGGCGTCCGCCCGGGTGATGATCTCGACCGTGGTCAAGAGTGCCGACTTCAGCCCGGACGAGGTGATGGCGATCCTCGATGAGGCCTCGCAGGTGATCGAGTACAGCCGCCAGCTCGAGCAGAAGTCGCAGGCGCTCGAGGTCACCAGCGCGGAGCTCCGCCGGGTCAACCAGCGCCTGACCGAGCTCGACCGCCTGAAGGACGAGTTCATCTCGACCGTCAGCCACGAGCTGCGCACGCCCTTGACCTCGATCCGCTCGTTCTCCGAGATCCTGCTCGACAATCCGGAGCTCGCGGTCGCGCAGCGCAACCAGTTCCTCGACATCGTGGTCAAGGAATCCGAGCGCCTGACCCGGCTGATCAACGACATCCTGGACATGTCGCGGATCGCGTCGGGGAGGATGGAATGGCATCTCTCGAGCTGCGACCCCAAGGCGGTCATCGACGATGCGCTCGCCGCCACCAGCGGCCTGTTCCGGGCCAAGCAGATCACGGTCGAGCCGGAGCTCGCGACCGCGGTGCCAAGCGTCACGGTCGACCGCGACCGGCTGATGCAGGTGGTGATCAACCTGCTCTCGAACGCGGCCAAGTTCGTGCAGGCGGGCGATGGCCGGGTGCGGGTGCGGCTCGCGGCGTCCCGGTCGGATCTCACGGTCAGCGTCGAGGACAACGGCCCCGGGATTCCCGCCGAGCAGCGCGCCGATGTGTTCGAGAAGTTCCGGCAGCTGGGCGGCGACCTGATGACCGACAAGCCCAAGGGCTCGGGCCTGGGCCTGACGATCTGCCGGCAGATCGTCGAGCACTTCGGTGGCCGCATCTGGGTCGAGCCGGCGGTGCCGCGCGGCGCGGTGTTCCGCTTCACCTTGCCGATCGGCGAGCGGGCCGCGGCGCCGGCGTCCGCCGGCGAGGACTGACCCCGGCGGCAGCCGCTCTCGCGCTCAGGCCCGGCTCTCGGCCCGCCGCCGCAGCTCGGCCAGCAGGCCGTCCATGCCCTGGCGCTCGATCACCGCGCCGAATTCCGAGCGCTGGGTCACGATCAGGCTGACGCCCTCGACGATCACGTCGATTGCCACCAGGCTCTGGTCGTCGAGCTCGCGCACCCGCCAGTCGACCTTGATCGGCGGGCCGCTGCCCAGGATCCTGGTCTCGACCAGGGCATCCCGGTCGCCCACCGCCTTGGCGCCGGTGATCTCGAAATCCTGGCCGCCGAAGACGTCCAGCCTGGTCGCCAGCGTGTGCAGGGCGAAGGCGCGAAACAGCTCCAGATACTCGGTGCGCTGGGCCTCGCTCGCGGTCCGCCAATAGCGGCCGAGGATCAGGCGGGCGACCAGGTTCAGATCGATCGGCCCGTCGAGCAGCTGGACCAGCTGGTCGTACTTCTGCTGCTCGCTGAGGCCGGGGTCGCGCAGGGTCTTCAGGACCTTGTGACCGACCGTCTCGACCATCGCGCGCGCCGCGTCGGCGGTCGAGTCCGCCCGCGCCGCGGGGGCGATGCCGGCCGCCGGCAGCGCCAGGGCCAAGACGCCACCGAGCAGCAGGCCACCCAGCAGCCGCCGCCGGCCGCGCGGGTCAGCGCGCATGGTCGGCCTCAGGGTCGACCTCGGGGCCGGTCTCGGGTTCATCCAGCTTGTAAACGTCCTCATTGTAGATGTCCTCGAGCGGTGCGGGCGCGCCGTTGCGAATCTCGTTGGCGCGCAACTGGCGCACCAGGGTCCGGGTCGCGGCATAGAGGTCGAGACTGCTGCGCTCCAGATCGTCGAAGGTCTCGAGGTTGCGCTCGCGGAAGCTCACCGTCTCGGCGCCGTAGCGGCCGAGGCTGACCGCGGTCGGCGCCAGGAAGAACAGCGGGTCGAACGCCAGGTCGACCACCCGACCCAAGGCATCGCGCGGATTCGACGGCCCGAGCAGCGGCAACATCAGATAGGGCCCGGGGCCGACCCCGTGGACCGCCAGCGTCTGGCCGAAGTCCTCGCTGCGCCGCTCCGGCATGCCCACCATCCCGCCAACGTCGACCAGGCCGCCGACGCCTAGGATGGTGTTGAGCATGAAGCGGCCGAGAGTCAACCGGCCTTGCTCGAACTGGCCCTGGAGCAGGTTGTTGGCCAGGACCACCGGAGTGCGCAGATTAGCCAGGAAGTTGTCGACCCCGTCGCGCACGATCTCGGGCGTTGCCGCCCGGTAGAGGATCGCGATCGGCTTCAGGAGCAGTTGATCGAGGAAGTGGTTGACCTGGAACACCGCCCGGTTGAACGGCTCGATCGGATCGTTCTCGTTGTCCTGGGCGAGCGCCGGCCGCCCGATGAGAACGCAGATGGGCAGCACCAAGACCAGCGCGAGCCCGAGCGGCCCATTTCGATGCCGCCACCATGCCCGCCACGGCCCGCTCCGGCCGTGACCCGCCAAGGATGCCCTCGTCACCCAGCGCCTCCTGCCAAGTCGTGCCGCAGCGGGACCACCATACCGCCCGGGGCCGGCATGATATGGGTGCGCACAGGAAGCATCAAGGCCTGCGGATCACCGCCCGATGGTTGCTCGTCCCGCCGACCGCGATCGCCGCGGCTTGGCTCGCCTCAGCCAGGGTGCCGGCCGGGATGCAGGGCCGTCAAGGCTTACCCGGGTATGTCCGTCGGCCGGGCAAGGGCGTTGCGAACCCAGCCGATAAGCGAGCATTGTCAACAAAACGTAAACGTCGCGGCCGAGCGGGTCGGACCGCTGCCGAGGAGCGAGCCCATGAATGACGTCCGGATCATTACGTTGGACAGCCTTCTGCGCCGGCTCGAGGACGTGCTCGGCAGCGACAGCCTGCTGTATCACCGCTTCCACCAGGGTCTCCGCCTCGAGGACGAACGGTGCCTCACGGACGCCATGAGCAGCTTGCGGCTCTATCCGGACGACGTCCGGCGCCTGGTCGAGGATACGGTGATGAGCTGGCTGTTCGGGGCCCGCAGCGATGCCAGCCCCGGCCGTCTCGAAGCCGCTCCCTACGCCTAACCCCACCGCAACTCCCCCAGCTTTCGGGCGGTCACCCTCGACCGCCCGCTTTTTTGACGCCTTGACATGTCGACATAAAGAAATCTATATATGCGTATCCCATCTCAACGGGTGAGTCCCGGACGCGGCCCCACCGGAGCCAGCATGGCCGACCAGCACGACAGCCTCGAGACCCTGTTGAACGGCCTGCGCGCCGCCGCCGAGCCGAGCCGGCTGCGCCTGCTGGTCCTCTGCAGCCAGGGTGAATGGACGGTCACCGAGCTCACCCAGGTTCTCGGGCAAAGCCAGCCACGGGTCTCGCGCCATCTCAAGCTGCTCGCCGAGGCCGGCCTGCTCGAGCGCTTCCGCGAGGGCAGCTGGGTCTTTCACCGGCGCGCCCAGCATGGGCCGGGCGCCAGGCTCGCGCGCAACCTCTGCCGGATGCTGCCGCCCGAGGATGCCGACCTGGCCCTCGACCGCCAGCGCCTGGCCGCGGTCCGCGGCGCGCGCCAGGACCAGGCGGCGCACTATTTCGCGGCCCAGGCGCCGCGCTGGGATCAGGTCCGCTCGCTGCACCTCGACGAGGCCAAGGTCGAGAGTGCGCTGCTCGGCCTGTTCGGCGACCAGCCACCGAAGAGCCTGCTCGACATCGGCACCGGCACCGGCCGCATCCTGCAGCTGATGGCGCCCCGGATCGGCTTCGGCCTCGGGGTCGACCTGTCGCGCGAGATGCTGGCAATGGCGCGCGCCAACCTCGACCGCACCAGCCTGCGCAACTGCCAGGTCCGCCAGGGCGACATGTACCACCTGCCGCTGCCCGACGGCTCATTCGACGCTGCCACCTTGCACAACGTTCTGCGCTTTGCCGACGACCCGGGCGCGGCGCTCGCCGAGGCCGCGCGCGTGCTGCGGCCGGGCGGGCGGCTGGTGGTGATCGATTTCGCGCCCCACCGCCTCGAGTTCCTGCGCGAGCAGCACGCCCATCGCCGGCTCGGCTTCGCCGATGTCGAGCTGCGCGATTGGTTTACCGCGGCCGGGCTAACGTTCGAGCCGCCCCTTCGCCTCCCGGGCGAGCCGTTGACCGTGGTGATCTGGCCGGCGCGCCGGATCGGCACGGCCGGCGATGCCGACCAGCCCGACCAGCAACTCAGCGCCGGACGCGACGTCGCATGATCCCCGATCGGACCAGCCCCGCCCAAGACCGTCCCGCGCCCCATACCGGGGAGCTTCTGCCGGCCGAGATCCTGCCCGAGCTCGAGATCTCGTTCGAGTTCTTCCCGCCCAAGACGCCCGCGGCCGAGGCTCGCCTCTGGCAAACGGTCGAGCAGTTGCAGCCACTTAGCCCCCACTACGTCTCGGTGACCTGCGGCGCCGGCGGCAACCCCGCCGAAGGCACCCGCGCCTGGGTCGACGCGCTGCGCGAGCGCGCCGGCTGGCGGGCGGTCGCCCATCTGACCTGCGCCAGCGCCACGCGCAGCGCGATCGACGCCATCGCCCGCGATTATTGGGCCGCGGGCGTGCGCCAGATCGTGGCGCTACGCGGCGACCGGCCCAAGGACGCGGACAGCCGGCCGAACGGCGAGCATTATCCGTACGCCGCCGATCTGGTGGCGGCGCTGGCCGGGGTCGCGCCCTTCGAGATCAGCGTCGCCGCCTATCCCGAGACCCATCCGGAGGCGGCCAGCCCCGAGGCCGATCTCGACAATCTGAAGCGCAAGCTCGACGCCGGCGCGGTCGGCGCGATCACCCAGTACTGTTTCGAGACCCAGACCGTGCTGCGCTTTCGCGACCGCATGGCCCGGGCCGGCATCGGCGCACCGCTCGCGGTCGGCATCATGCCGGTGCACGACTTTGCCCAGATCAAGCGCTTCAGCGACGGCTGCGGGGCGGGCGTGCCCGAGTGGCTCGGCGCCCGGTTCGCGGGCCTGGGCGAGGATCCCGCCGAACGCGTGCGCGTCGGCGCCGACATCGCCGCCGGGCAGGTCCGGCAGCTGATCGCCGAAGGCATCCGTCAATTCCACTTCTATACCCTGAACCGCGCCGAGCTCACGCTCGAGGCCTGCCGGCTGCTCGGCCTGCGGCCGCGCCTCGCGCACGCCGCCTGAGGTCACCGCATGACATCTCCCTTCATCGAGGCCCTGGAGCGCCGGGTTCTGTTGTTCGACGGTGCCATGGGCACCCAGATCCAGGGCCGCGAGCTCACGATCGAAGGCGACTTCTGGGGCCAGGAGAACTGCTCCGAGGTCCTCAACCTCAGCCGCCCGGACCTGATCCGGGAGATCCACCAGGGCTACCTCGAGGCCGGCGCCGATGCCCTCGAGACCAACAGCTTCGGCGGCTCGCCACTGACGCTGGCTGAGTTCGACCTCGGCGAGCGCGCGTTCGAGATCAACCGGCGCGCTGCCGAGCTCGCCCATGAGGCCATTGCCCTGGTCGCCGCCGATGGCCGCGAGCGCTTCGTGATCGGCGCGATCGGCCCCGGCACCCGCCTGCCTTCGCTCGGCCACGTCGCCTATCGGACCCTCGAGCAGGCGTTCGGCGTCCAGGCCGCGGGCCTGATCGCCGGCGGCGCCGACGTCATCCTCTGCGAGACCTGCCAGGACCCGCTCCAGGCCAAGGCCGCGATCAACGGCGCGCGGAGCGCGATGCGGGCCGCGGGCGTCGATCTGCCGCTGATGGTCCAGGTCACGGTCGAGACCACCGGCACGCTGCTGGTCGGCACCGACATTGCGGCCGCGGCGACCATCGTCGGCGCGCTCGACGTGCCGGTCCTCGGCCTCAACTGCGCGACCGGCCCCCAGGAGATGGCCGAGCACCTTGCCTACCTGGCCGAAAACTGGCCGGGGCCGGTCTCGGTCCTGCCCAACGCCGGTCTGCCCGAGCTGGTCGAGGGCCAGACCCGCTATCCGCTCGGGCCCAGCGAGCTCGCCGCCTGGCTCGAGCGCTTTGTCACCGAGGACGGGGTCGGCATCATCGGCGGCTGTTGCGGCACCACCATCGAGCACATCCAGGCGCTCGATCAGATGCTCCGGCGCCTGGCCGAGGACGGCTACCGGCCGCGCCCAAAGCCGCGCGAGGTGACAGCACCCGCCCAGCTCGCCTCGCTCTACAGCGCCGTGCCGCTGCGCCAGGAACAGGCCTATCTCTCGATCGGCGAGCGCTGCAATGCCAACGGCTCGAAGGCGTTCCGCGAGCGCCAGGCGGCCGGCGACTGGGATGCCTGCGTCGCGATCGGCCGCGCCCAGGCCAAGGAGGGCGCCCACGCCCTCGACGTCTGCACCGCCTACGTCGGCCGCGACGAGAGCCGCGACATGACCGAGGTCGTCTCGCGCCTGCGCGGTGCCGTCGACAGCCCGCTGGTGTTCGATTCGACCGAGTTGCCGGTGCTCGAGACCTCGCTCGAGCTCTATGGCGGTAAGGCGGTCCTCAACTCGATCAACTTCGAGGACGGCGAGGAGCCGCCGACCCGGCGCATGGAGCTCGCGCGCAAGTTCGGGGCCGGCGTGATCGCGCTGACGATCGACGAGATCGGCATGGCCAAGGATGTCGAGCGCAAGCTCGAGGTCGCGCGCCGCCTGGTCGACTTCGCCTGCAACCGCCACGGGCTGCCACGCTCGGACCTCTTGATCGACCCGCTGACCTTCACGATCTGCACCGGCAACGAGGACGACCGCGGCCTCGGCGTCGCGACCCTCGATGCGATCGCGGCGATCAGCGCCGAGTTTCCCGACATCCAGATCATTCTGGGACTTTCGAACATCTCGTTCGGCCTCAACCCGGCCGCCCGCCACGTCCTCAACTCGGTCTTTCTCGACGAGGCGCTCAAGCGCGGCCTGACCGGGGCGATCCTGCATTCCTCCAAGATCATGCCGCTGCACAAGATCCCACCCGAGGAGGCAGCGCTCGCGAGCGACCTGATCTTCGACCGCAGGCGGGAGGGCTACGATCCGCTGCACGCCTTCATGGCACAATTCGCCGAGCGCAAGGCGACCACTGAGAAGAAGGAACGCCCGGCCCTGGTCGAGGAGCGGCTCAAGCACCGGATCATCGATGGCGACCGCCAGGGCCTCGAGGCCGACCTCGACGAGGCCCTGAGAAAACACCCGCCGCTCGACATCATCAACATTCACCTGCTCGACGGCATGAAGGTCGTGGGCGAATTGTTCGGCAGCGGCCAGATGCAGCTGCCCTTCGTGCTCCAGAGCGCGGAGACGATGAAGGCCGCGGTCGCCCATCTCGAGCCCCACATGGACCGGGTCGAGGGCAGCCACAAGGGCACCGTGGTTCTTGCGACCGTCAAGGGCGATGTCCACGACATCGGCAAGAACCTGGTCGACATTATCCTCACGAACAACGGCTACAAAGTGGTGAACCTCGGCATCAAGCAGCCGCTCGCCAATATTCTTGCGGCCTTCCAGGAGCACCGCGCCAACGCGATCGGCATGTCGGGCCTGCTGGTCAAATCGACCGTGGTGATGCGCGAGAACATGCTCGAGATGAGCCGCCAGGGCCTGGACGTGCCGGTCATGCTGGGCGGGGCGGCATTGACCCGCCAGTACGTCGAGGAGGACTGCGTGCGGGCCTACGCCTCGGGCAAGGTCGCCTACGCGCGCGATGCCTTCGATGGCCTGCACCTGATGGACCGGATCGTCTCCGGCTGCTTTTCGACCTACCTCGCCGAGCGCCAGGCCAAGCAGCAGGCGCGGCCCAAGCGCGCCAAGCCCGCGCGCACGCTGGCCGCGATCGATGCGACGGCGCCGACCATGCGCCCGCTGGAGGTGGAAGAAACGCGCCTACGCCGCAACGAGCTCTCCCGCGGCGTCGAGGTCCCAAAACCGCCCTTCCTCGGCCCCCGGCTGCTCGAGGCGGTGCCGGTCCGGGCGCTGCTGCCGTTCCTGAACGACAACATGCTCTACCAGTTCCACTGGGGCTACAAGAAGGACGGCCGCACGCTTGCCGACTTTCTCGCCTGGGCGAACAAGGAGCTGAAGCCGATCCTGACGGGTCTGGTCGACGAGGCGGAGCGCGAGCGCGTGTTCCAGCCCCAGGCGGTCTACGGCTACTGGCCGGCCGCCGCCGAGGGCAACGACGTCCTGCTGTTCGACCCCGAGGACCACGGCCGCGAGGTCGCCCGTTTTTCCCTACCCCGCCAGTCGAAGAAGAACGGCCTTTGCATCGCCGATTTCCTGCGCGACGCCGCCCTGCCCGAGCGCGACGTGCTCGGCCTCCAGGTCGTGACCGTCGGCCAGCGGGCCTCCGAGGTCGCGCGGACCTGGTTCGCCGCCAACCGCTACAACGACTACGTCCGCCTGCACGGTCTGGGCGTCGAGCTGGCCGAGGCGCTGGCCGAATACGTCCACAAGCGGATCCGCGCCGAGCTCGGTTTTTCCCACCTCGACGCCCGCGACCGGCACGAGCTCTTGAAGCAGGGCTACCGCGGCTCGCGCTACTCGTTCGGCTACCCCGCCTGCCCGAACCTCGCCGACCAGCGCCAGCTTCTGTCCCTGCTCGACGCCACCCGGATCGGCATCGAGCTGTCCGAAGAAGACCAGCTCCACCCCGAGCAGTCGACCAGCGCCATCGTCCTCCACCACCCCCAGGCCCGCTACTTCAACGTCTAGGCGGCAGCGGGCGGCAGCGCCGCCGGGCCGAACTTTTACCCTCCATGGCAATGGCCTGCCGGCCTTTCCTTACCCTTCCCGGAGCTGCGGCCGGCCGAACTTTTCGGGGCGTGGCAAGGATTTGTTAACCTCTGCTTGACAGGGTTGCGGACGGTGGAACAGGTGCGGCCGCGCCCCGTGGGGCCCGGGGCGGGGGGCGGGGCAGGGGTGGGGGCACGGCGGCTTGTTGAGGCGGGATTGAGTCAATCCGGGGCGGTTTTGGCTTGAGATTGATGCGGGAGTGGAGTTCGGATTGATGCCGCAGGGGAGCGTTGCTATGCCGGTTTGATTTTTCCGTCGGCACTGTTAGATAATGAAAGTTGGGTTAATGGCGACCGCGCCAAATCGGATTTGGACCGAATTTAAGTTCCGGTCCGAAGATCATCTGGTAATGATGCATTGATTGTATTTCGAGTCCCCGGAGGTGTCGCATATCTGTCGCATCATTTATTTTGGAGAGCACAGAAGTGACGCATCCGGCGCAAATGGTGAGAAATCTCATTGAGATCAAGGTTGAGTCCATTGACTCCATTGATCTCAAGCATCGCCTCCAGTTGATAATTCGTGAGCGAACGCAGATACTTGGATGGCGACTCCCGATTGATGGCGCTCGGCTGAAACTGGAGAATTGATTGAGCCCTGAGCGGGCGATCAACCGCACGTATGGCGCAAAATTGGCGCATCCGACGCATCCGGCGCCGTCAAGCGCCCTTCGATCGCGCGAAACGTGCCCGGAGCATGGCCGCCGGCGCGATGCGGTTGAAGCCCCGGACCGACCGGCGCACAATACACCCGCATTCCGGATGAAGGGATTGCCGGTGGGCGAGTGGACGGCGTGGCCGATGATCGCGTGGCTCGCGGGGGGCCTGGGCCTTGGCGCGTTCGTCGCCTGGTGGTTCCGCGAGTTCCTCCTGGCTTACCTGCCATGGCTGAATCCTGCGCGAGCCGGCCGGCTCGCGCAGCAACGCGACCTGCCGCTGCCGGCGGGCGAGCGGTTCGTGGTCCTGATCGCCGATCTGCAGGGTGACGACGACGAGCGCACGCACACGCGCCACGTCGCGGCGGCGCTCGAACCCTATCGGGGGCTCGAGGTGATTCCGATCGGCCCAGGGCCGGAATGGGGCATAGAGAGCCGGGAGGCCTTCGAGGCCAAGGCCCGAGCCCTGCTCGCGGGGCGCCGGGGCGACGTGCTGGTCTCGGGCGAGGTTGCGAGCACTGGCAAAGGCGTCCGCCTGCGCATCCTGCCGAGCGATCGAAATGTCGAGGTGCAGCGCGGGACGTCAGAGGGACGCCGCGCTGGCGAATACACGCTGACCGATACGGGGCTGCCGCTAGTGCACTGATGCAATCATAGGATTCACAAGACAGGGCGAATGTGCGATCCTGGGCCCATGGCTCAGATCGTGTGTCCCGTGGTCTCGGCTGAGGATCGTGCTCGTTTGGAGGCGATCGTCGCCGATCGTAACCGCGCCCAGAAGCATGTGGCGCGGGCTCGGATCATCCTGGCGTCGGCCGAGCGGCTGAGCGTCGCGGAGGTTGCCAAACGCGCCCGGATCGGTCGCCCGGCGGTCTGGCGCTGGCAGCGGCGGTTCGCCGAGGCCGGGGTCGACGGGCTGCTGCGGGATGCCACCCGCAAGCCGGGCAAGCCGCGCCTGGACGACGCGACGGTGCAGCGGGTGGTCGCCCTGACCTGCGCCGAGGCGCCCGGCGAGGCGACCCACTGGACCGGCCGTGCCATGGCCAGGAGCGCCGGGATCTCCTTGCGCTCGGTGCAGCGGATCTGGGGCGCCCACCGGCTGCAGCCCCACCGCATCCGGACCTTCAAGCGCTCCAACGATCCCGAATTTGCCACCAAGCTCGAGGACATCGTCGGCCTGTACGTCGAGCCGCCGGCCCACAGCCTGGTGCTCTCGATCGATGAGAAAAGCCAGATCCAGGCCCTGGACCGGACCCAGCCCGGTCTGCCGATCAAGCCGGGCAAGGCCGGCACCATGACCCACGACTATATCCGCAACGGCATCACCACCCTGTTCGCCGCGCTCAATGTCCTCGACGGCACGGTGCTCGGCCGTTGCATGCAGCGCCACCGGCACCAGGAGTTCCTGCGCTTCCTCAACGCCATCGAGGCCGCCGTGCCGGCCGGCAAGGTGATCCACGTGATCCTCGACAACTACGGCAGCCACAAACACCCCAAGGTCATGGCCTGGCTGGCACGGCATCCGCGCTGGACCTTCCACTTCACGCCGACCTCGGGCTCCTGGCTGAACGCGGTCGAGACCTTCTTCTCGGCTCTTACCCGGCGCCGCCTCAAGCGGGGCACCTTCCACTCCGTGATCGACTTGCAGGCCGCGATCCACCGCTACATCGCCGAGCACAACGCCGCGCCCAAGCCCTTCACCTGGACCAAGACCTCCCCGCAAATCCTCGCTAAGCTTGAAATCCTCTGAACGCGTCCGTGCACTAGATTTCGACCGGGATTTCGACGCGGTGCTGGTCGCCCTGGTCGCCACAAGCGTCGCGCCGGCGACCGAGCGTCAGGGGCACTATCTGGTCGACTTGCTGGAGCCTGGCGCCGGTCGCCTGAAGCACCTCTGCGCCAACATGCCGGCCGGCCTGGACCAGGACCAGCGCGGCGGCCTCTGGCACGCGCTCGGGCTCGCGGCCGATGTGCTCGGTGAGCAGAAAGGCGAGAACGGCTGGCTGGAGGAGGCGGTCGCCGCCTATCGCGCCGCCCTCGAGGTGACAACGCGCGAACGCGTCCCGCTCGACTGGGCGATGACCCAGAACAACCTCGGCAACGCGCTCCAAACGCTCGGCGAGCGCGAGGACGGCACCCTGCGGCTGGAAGAGGCGGTCGCCGCCTATTGCGCCGCCCTCGAGGTGAGGACGCGCGAGCGCGTCCCGCTGCAATGGGCCATGACCCAGAACAACCTCGGCAACGCGCTCGGGGCGCTCGGCGCGCGCGAGGACGGCACCCTGCGGCTGGAAGAGGCGGTCGCCGCCTATCGCGCCGCCTCGAGGTGAGGACGCGCGAGCGCGTCCCGCTGCAATGGGCCACGACCCAGAACAACCTCGGCACCGCGCTCCGGGCGCTCGGCGCGCGCGAGGACGGCACCCTGCGGCTGGAAGATGCGGTCGCCGCCTATCGCGCCGCCCTCGAGGTGACAACGCGCGAGCGCGTCCCGCTGCAATGGGCCACGACCCAGAACAACCTTGGCACCGCGCTCAGGGCGCTCGGCGAGCGCGAGGACGGCACCCAAAGGCTGCAAGAGGCGGTCGCCGCCTATCGCGCCGCCCTCGAGGTGAGGACGCGCGAGCGCGTCCCGCTGCAATGGGCGATGACCCAGAACAACCTCGGCGCCGCGCTCGGGGCGCTCGGCGAGCGCGAGGACGGCACCCTGCGGCTGGAAGAGGCGGTCGCCGCCTATCGCGCCGCCCTCGAGGTGAGGACGCGCGAGCGCGTCCCGCTGCAATGGGCCACGACCCAGAACAACCTCGGCACCGCGCTCGGGGCGCTCGGCGAGCGCGAGGACGGCACCCTGCGGCTGGAAGAGGCGGTCGCCGCCTATTGCGCCGCCCTCGAGGTGAGGACGCGCGAGCGCGTCCCGCTGCAATGGGCCACGACCCAGAACAACCTTGGCACCGCGCTCAGGGCGCTCGGCGCGCGCGAGGACGGCACCCTGCGGCTGGAAGAGGCGGTTGCCGCCTATCGCGCCGCCCTCGAGGTGTTCAAAGCCAGCGGGCGCAAGCCACTACCTCGGCATCGCCGAGGGCAATCTCGACCGCGCCGAGGCGCTGCTGGCTAAGCGGCGGGGGAAGAGTGCGGCGGAGTGAGCGGGTTGTCGGGCGTGAGCCAGTGGCGTATCAGGCGCCATGGCCGCGATCGTCACCGTCGTCGAGGCTGCGACCTTCGTCGCGCGGGCCAGAGGGCGGATGACGGACGAGGAGCGCCACCACGCGATCGATATGGTGGCCGCCGATCCTGAATGCGGCGTGCTGATCCAGGGCGGGGGAGGCCTGCGCAAGGTCCGCTTCGGTGTCGGCGGTCGTGGCAAGCGGGGCGGCGTGCGGGTAGTGGGTCAGTTTGAATATGTTCCTCTCGGGGGCGGCTCGCATCCGCCGGCCGCCTATGCCATATTAGGCTCATGCCAAAAGGACCCCAAGGCCAAAAGCGGCCCGCCGACGCCAACCAGCTCGCCAAGGCGATCGTTGATATCGCCACGGGCGAGGCCGAAGAAGGCGCCACGGACAATGGGCAGGGCCGCGCAGGCGGTCTCAAAGGCGGTCCGGCTAGGGCACAGGCCCTTGATCCTCAAAAGCGTCGTGAGATTGCTCGAAAAGCGGCAAGCGCACGGTGGGGGACGAAACGGCCGTAGGGGTTGCGATCAACAAGTCCGCGATGGCCTCTATCGTTGACTTCGCCGCCCCCGCTGACAAGAGAGTTGTCGCCCATTCGGCGCACATCGCCTGCCATAACGTTTCGCCTGGAAGCGTAAGAGTGCTGGCGGCCGCGCTTACCCATTCATGATGGTCGGCAATGGCCATGGCGCGAGCGCACGCGTCAGCTACCTCCGCATATGGGCGCCCGATGCGATCCCGCAATTTGCCCCACGCGGCGCTCTGCAATTCTCCGAAGACCACGATCTCTGGTGCGTCGCCGCCAGGAAGAAGATAACATCCCGGTGCCTCCGACTGGTCGCCGTCAAGAAACACGCAAGATGGTCTGGGAAAGCGCTTTTGCGAAACCATAATTCCCAGTGTTTGCCCAACGCTGGCCATACCAAACGGGATCATAGCGCACCTCTCGATAAGTCCTCTAGAATGTGCAACGATGATTTCACGCAACATGGTCCGCGCTCGGCTATCTTCGACATAGATCTCGCATTCTGGATGGGGAAATTCATCCATTTTCGTCATAGCAAATTCGGGGCTAACACCGGTCACAACGTGACGACCGCTCTGTCCATGCATAAGGTATATGCGCGCTTCTATCGGAAGCTCGGCAAGGACATAAGGCGAATGTGTTGTGACAATAAGTTGTAACTCTCTCTCTCTGCAGAGCTCGGCTAGATCACGCATCAGCCGTCTTTGCGCTCGCGGATGTAAGGATGTCTCTATCTCGTCGATCAAAACTAGACTGGTCTGCGGCGGATCGAGACGCAGGAATTCGGCGATCGTCATCTGGCCAGCGCCAGCGTGATAGCCAGAATACGTATGATCATGGTGTTGCTCAGTGTCGCTAAACACCGGAACAATTCGCTTCTCATGCGCATCGGTCAGCGCCATGCGCGTGCTGCGAAATTTACGTCCCATAATCTGGCTAAAGCGGGAAAGACGAGCGCTATCGAAGGACACGGCGGACAACTCTCGTGTGGCGTCCTTAGCCAGCTTTGAGTAGCCGGTACGCGCTACAATGGGCTGAAGCCGCCGAAGATCAACGTAGTTTACCCATCGCTCACGGCGCTCGGAGTTGCCGCGCCACCGTTCGCTCGGCTTTCGAATTCTCCCCGGGATCGTTCTGCCCCCCTCGCGGACCGCGTATCGGATTTCAGCCCGCTGAACGTCCTCCCATATCGTCTTCGGAAGAAAATCCGATGCGAACCATCCCTTCTCCTCGGGCGACTTCACGGGGGGTTGATACGTTGACGCGGCGCACTGCAATATCGTGCTTTTGCCCGAGCCATTTTCGCCCACGATGGCAACGATCGGAAAATTGAACGAAATTCGCTGGCCATCCCATCCCCGGATGCCTTCGAGTTCGACGAATTCAAGCCGCTTTGGCCATCCCGTGTCCTGTTGCCACTTCGCCTGAAGGCGACGCATTTCTCGGCTGTTGCTCACTGGGCGGTCCTCCTAGTGCACCGACGCGTTCAGAGGATTTAGCTTAGCGAGGATTTGCGGGGAGGTCTTGGTCCAGGTGAAGGGCTTGGGCGCGGCGTTGTGCTCGGCGATGTAGCGGTGGATCGCGGCCTGCAAGTCGATCACGGAGTGGAAGGTGCCCCGCTTGAGGCGGCGCCGGGTAAGAGCCGAGAAGAAGGTCTCGACCGCGTTCAGCCAGGAGCCCGAGGTCGGCGTGAAGTGGAAGGTCCAGCGCGGATGCCGTGCCAGCCAGGCCATGACCTTGGGGTGTTTGTGGCTGCCGTAGTTGTCGAGGATCACGTGGATCACCTTGCCGGCCGGCACGGCGGCCTCGATGGCGTTGAGGAAGCGCAGGAACTCCTGGTGCCGGTGGCGCTGCATGCAACGGCCGAGCACCGTGCCGTCGAGGACATTGAGCGCGGCGAACAGGGTGGTGATGCCGTTGCGGATATAGTCGTGGGTCATGGTGCCGGCCTTGCCCGGCTTGATCGGCAGACCGGGCTGGGTCCGGTCCAGGGCCTGGATCTGGCTTTTCTCATCGATCGAGAGCACCAGGCTGTGGGCCGGCGGCTCGACGTACAGGCCGACGATGTCCTCGAGCTTGGTGGCAAATTCGGGATCGTTGGAGCGCTTGAAGGTCCGGATGCGGTGGGGCTGCAGCCGGTGGGCGCCCCAGATCCGCTGCACCGAGCGCAAGGAGATCCCGGCGCTCCTGGCCATGGCACGGCCGGTCCAGTGGGTCGCCTCGCCGGGCGCCTCGGCGCAGGTCAGGGCGACCACCCGCTGCACCGTCGCGTCGTCCAGGCGCGGCTTGCCCGGCTTGCGGGTGGCATCCCGCAGCAGCCCGTCGACCCCGGCCTCGGCGAACCGCCGCTGCCAGCGCCAGACCGCCGGGCGACCGATCCGGGCGCGTTTGGCAACCTCCGCGACGCTCAGCCGCTCGGCCGACGCCAGGATGATCCGAGCCCGCGCCACATGCTTCTGGGCGCGGTTACGATCGGCGACGATCGCCTCCAAACGAGCACGATCCTCAGCCGAGACCACGGGACACACGATCTGAGCCATGGGCCCAGGATCGCACATTCGCCCTGTCTTGTGAATCCTATGATTGCATCAGTGCACTAGGTGTCCACTGCCGCGATATCCGGGCGGGCGGCAGCTCGCCGCGCCGGGGTTAGCGCGCTTTTTTAGCCCCGGCCGTATTTGAAAAATCCACGAAAACCAGGTAGTGACCCTCGGTCGCTACCGCAATCTGCCTTTTATGCTTGACAGCGGAGGGGATAGCCTTCAGTATTGCGCTTATGAACAAGCTCACCACGTCCAAGCGCGCCGACATCATCCGTTGCCTCGTTGAAGGCAACTCGATTCGCTCCACGGTCAGGATCACGGGCGCGGCGAAGAACACGGTCACGAAGCTGTTGGTGGACGCTGGCCGGGCCTGCTCGGCCTACCAGAATGCGCATCTGCGCAACCTGCCGTGCCGTCGCATCCAGCTCGACGAAATTTGGGCGTTCGTGCACGCCAAGGCGAAGAATGTTCCGACCGCCAAGGCCGCGCCCTCGGGAGCTGGGGACATCTGGACCTGGACGGCGATCTGTGCCGACACCAAGCTGGTGCCATGCTGGCTAGTCGGGGCCCGGGATAGCGAGTATGCGCTGGCGTTCATCGACGATCTGCGCCAGCGTCTGGCGCAACCGCGTGCAGCTGACCACCGACGGTTTCGGGTCTATCTCGATGCCATCGAGGAAAGCCTTCGGCTCCGACGTGGACTATGCTCGTCCTGCAGAAGCTCTATGGCACCGTTCCGGAGGCCGCCAAAGGTCGCTACAGCCCGGCCGTGTGCATCGGAACCAAGCGCGAGGCCGTCACCGGCAACCCCGCTCCCGAGCACATCAGCACGAGCTACGTGGAGCGCCAGAACCTCACTATGAGAATGCCCATGAGACGATTCACGAGGCTCACAAACGCTTTCAGCAAGAAGGTCGCCAACCACGAGGCCGCGGTTGCGCTGCACTTCATGTACTACAATTTTGTTCGCATCCATCAGACGCTGCGCCTTACCCCAGCGATGGCGGCCGGCGTGACCGATCGGCTTTGGTCGATCGAGGACATCGCTCACTTGGTGGCTTGACGCGATGCCGCAGCCGCCGCCCTCGCGCAATGCTCCTTGCCCGTGTGGCAGCGGCAGAAAGTTCAAGAAGTGCTGCGGTGCACACGCCAGCGCCATTTCCAATGACGCTATATTATCGAGCAGATATATTGAACGCCTCTTCGCACGCTCACCTGGCTGCACAGATCTGCTTAATGACATGCGTGCGTTCTATGGGCCGAGATTGGTTTTTCGTTACAACCGTCGCATATCTGGCCGAAGCTCCTTCTACATCGATGCTGATATGAGGAAGCTCGTCTTTAATTCAGCAATAATAAGTCTAAATATTACATCGAACCGCGTTTTGCCGGCTGCCGCTCACGAGCTTCTTCATCTGCAACTCCGACGTCTAACGTTTCCACTTATCAGGAGCGTTGATTTAGATGATATCCATATGCGCGTGAGCGGTGATGTTGTTGATAAAATCAACAAAACTACTAATGTTATTGAACACCAAATCTTCGTCAATGACTTCACTGTGATGGGGTTCGCACTGTCGGAGTTTCTTGCGGCTGAAAATGACAGTGACAATTATGAGGAACATTCGAAAGAAGGTGATTTCAAATCATTGAACGACCGATTTAAATGGATTGTCTGGTCATGGTGGGCGCTGGAATTTCTCAGGCACTATATCTCAATGTCACATGGACGAACGGCGGCTAAAACCCTGGCGCAGAGTGCGGCGCATTGGGGAACGAAAGCATGTGGACCGGAATTTGGCGTGTGTGTAGAGCAAATTCGTCAATGGATAATGGTAGAAAGATACCGTAGCCCAGAAGGGTATGCACCGGCACTCTCCAGTCTATTTGCGCTCATGCAGCTTCCGCCGATCACGTCGTTTTGCGTGCTCGAGCCGTCCGCGGATTTGGACGGGCCACGCATGAGGCTGTTGTGAAGTTTAAAGATGCACGGGCCGCTGTGCGCCACGGATTGTCGGCGGCTCCCTCACGTCCGTCTTGCCGGTTGAGAAAGAACGTGGTGGTAGCCGGCCTAGGAATGCACAGGTCATTCACAGCGCTGTTAGGAAGCGCGTCAATAGGCATATTCAAACTGACCCACTACCGGCGTGCGGATCATATATTACTTTCACGACCGCTCGGTGCCCGTGTTCCTGCTCACGGTGTTTGCCAAGAACGAACGCGATGACCTATCGAGGGGTGAGCTGAACCGGCTGGCCGGCGTCGTCAAGGAGATTGCGCGAACCTATGGAGGGTGATCGGTGACCAAGGCGGCCTTCGAGAGCATCATGGGCTGGGCTCGAGGACGCGCTTGCCTATGCCCGCGGCGACAGATCGCGCGCCATCACGCACGAAGTTGAGGTCCCGGAGGTTGATGTGCGTGGGGTGCGCACCAGGCTCGGCCTCTCGCAGTCGAAGTTCGCCGCGATGTTCCGGGTCAGCGTCGCGACCGTGCGCAATTGGGAGCAGGGTCGGCGACGCCCCGAGGGACCGGCGCTTGTGCTGCTGACCGTGATCGAGCGGGAGCCGGACGCGGTCAGGCGCGCGCTCGCAGGCTGACCGATGCCCCCAAGTCGGCGCCCATGCTCAGATCACGCGTCCCCGTCGAGGCGGCCCCTCGTCGGACCAGGCCGGCAAATTCCTAAATCCTCCGACAAGCGTTCGGAAGTGGAGAAATGTCTCGCGGACCTGCTGGAGCAGGTCATGCCCGACAACGGTCATGGCGAGATCGACTGGGGCGGGCCGGTCGGCAAGGAGGTCTGGTAGACATGCACCCGATCTGCGTCACCTGCGGCGTGCAGTTCGCGGAAAGCGAGCGGCCGCCCGAGGTCTGTCCGGTCTGCGTTGACGAGCGGCAGTTCGTGGGTTGGGCGGGGCAGCGGTGGACCACGCTCGCGGCGCTGCGGGGGAGCCATCGGCTGGCGCTCAGGGACGAGGGCGACGGGCTGCTCGGGATCGGCACGCGAGCCGCGCTTTGCGATCGGGCAGCGGGCGCTGCTGGTGCCGGCGAAACCGGAAGAAGGTCGGGGCGCAATCTGCTCTGGGACTGCATCAGCCTGGTCGACGAGGCTGCGGTGCGGGTCGTCGAGGGCCTGGGCGGGCTCGGCGGGATCGCGATCTCGCATCCGCATTTTTATGCCTCGATGGTCGAGTGGAGCCGGGCGTTCGGGGGGGTGCCGATCTGGCTGCACGCCGATGACCGGGCGTGGGTCATGCGCTCCGACCCGGCGATCCGCTTCTGGGAGGGCGAGCGCCTGGATCTCGGGGCCGGCCTCACGCTCGTCCGGCTCGGCGGCCATTTCCCGGGCGGCCAGGTGCTGCACTGGGCGGATGGCGCCGACGGCCGCGGCGCGCTGCTCTCCGGCGACATCGTCCAGGTGGTCCAGGACCGCCGCTGCGTCAGCTTCATGCGCAGTTTTCCCAATTTCATCCCGCTCTCGGCCGGAGCGGTGCGCCGGATCGTGGAGCGGCTCGAGCCCTTCCCGTTTGAGCGGATCTACGGCGGCTGGTTCGATCTCATCGTGCGCGAAGACGCCAAGGCCGCGCTCCGCCGCTCGGCCGAACGCTACCTCCGGGCCCTCGCGGGCGACGCTTAGGCGGCCGGCATCCGCTGCGCCCGACGCTCGCTTCGAAGCGCGCGGGCCGAACATTACGCAAGCTTCATCCCACGGCCATGTCGCGGCCACATCGGCGGACGTCCATCTGGCATGGCTGCTCGAACACCGAGCGCCAGCGACAAAGGGAAAGGGTTGACCCATGATCATGCGTTTCGTCGTTCCGGCGACGGCGGCCGCAGCGTTCGGGCTGTTGGCCACGTCCGCCCTGGCTGCCCAGGCCACCCCGTCGACCGCCATGCAGACCTGCACCCGGATGGAAGCCCAGGTCGCGAGCCTGCTGCCGGAAGCGATTCCGAGCATGGTCGGCAAGGCGACCAACGAGCGCGCCGAAGGTGCCAAGCTCTGCGATGCGGGCAAGACCGACCAGGGCATCGCCACCCTCGAGCGCGCGCAGACTGACGCGCTGTACCGCGGCTAGCTGCGGCGGTCGTGCGCAGGAGGTGCGCGCCCGCAGCACCTCCTGCCGCGCTGCTCAGCTGGCGAAGAACTCGAGCAGCGCCGCCGCGGTCTCTTGCGGGCGCTCCTCGGGCAGGAAATGGCCGCACTCGAGCGCCCGCCCGCCGACCGGCCCCTCGGCCCGCTCGCGCCAGGTCGCGAGCACGTCGAAATGGCGCTCCATCAGGCCCAGCCGGCCCCAGAGCGCCAGCACCGGGCATGAGATCCTGCGCTCGAGGTCGGCCTCGTCGTGGTCGAGGTCGATCGAGGCGGCGGCGCGGTAGTCCTCGCAGGAGGCGTGGATCACGGCCGGGTCCTTGAAGCAGCGCTCGTACTCGGCGAGCGCCGCGGGCGCGAACGCCCCGAGCCCCGTCCCCCAGCGCCCGAGCACCCAGTGGAGAAAAAAGACCGGGTCGGCGCCGATCATCCGCTCGGGCAGGCCGCCCGGCTGGATCAGGAAAAACCAGTGGAAATAACCGGTCGCGATCGCCTGGTCGGTCGCGCGGAAGACGGTGCGGGTCGGCACGATGTCGAGCACGGCGAGCTTTTCGACCCTCTCCGGATGGTCGAGGGCCAGGCGATGCGCCACCCGGCCGCCGCGGTCGTGGCCCGCGAGCCCGAAGCGGTCATGGCCGAGCGCCGCCATCACCTCGACCATGTCGCCGGCGCTCGCGCGCTTGCTGTAGACCCGATGCCCGGGGTCGGACGCGGGCTTGCCGCTGTCGCCATAGCCGCGCAGATCCGGGCAGACGACGGTGAAGCGTTCGGCCAGCGCCGGCGCCACCCGGTGCCACATCAGATGGGTCTGCGGATAGCCGTGCAGCAGCAGCACCGGCGCGCCCGCGCCGCCGACGCGCAGATGGATCCTCGTCTCCGAGGTGCTCACCTCCCGCGTCTCGAAGCCGTCGAGCAGCATGGTCCTCAGCCTCCGAGCAGCGGCCGCAGCTTGGCCAGAACCTCGGTCATGACGGCCGCCGGCGCCTTACCGGCGGGCTCGGCCCGCCGGGCGCGCCAATCGAGGCAGCGCAGCTGATCGGCCAGCACCACGCCCGAGACACTCCCGGCACCTCGAAGCGCGACCTCGAAGGGATAGCCCTTGACCCGGCTCGCGACCGGGCAGACCAAGGCCAGCCCCACCCGGTCGTTGAACGCTGCCGGCGTCAGGACCAGGGCCGGCCGTCGCCCGGCCTGCTCGCGCCCGGCCGGCGGCGAGAGCGACAGCCAGACGAGATCGCCGGATTCCGGCGCCGCGGCCCGCCTCACCGAGCTTCCTTACCCTGCGGCTCGCCCCAGTCGACCTCGTCGTGCCGGTTCTCGGGCGTGACCTGCGCCAGCAGCTCCTCGAGGCGGTACGTCAGCGCCTTGGGCCGGATCGTGAGCACCCCGTCGCTGACCGAGAGCTCGACCTCCGAGCCTTCCTCGATCCTGGTCTGCGTGGCCAAAGCCTTCGGGATCCGCACCGCGAGACTGTTGCCCCAGCGGGTGACGCGCATGGATGGTCCTTCCGTAGCGTTTCGACATTGAAGATACCAGCACGCCGCCCGCGAAGCAACAGAGTGCACAAACTCACTCCGTCCGCGCCGGCAAGTGCGCGTGCCCGTCGGCGATCGTGCACCGGGTGCCGGCGTGCGGCACAACAAAGCCACGTGCGGTAGGCAAGGGCGCCCTCCAGCCCCGCCATGAGGCTCTCGAACGCCTCCTCCGCCACCGATCACCCACCACAGGTTCGCGCAATTTCCTTGCCGACGCCAGCCGGGTCATGGCTTCAACCGGATCGCGCCGGCGGCTATGTTCCGAGCGCGGCTGCCCGGCGTCCGGCCGCTCGACCGCCAAGGGCGGTCGCGAAGCGCTCGCGGACGCCCCGAGCTCGGTTGGGCTCCTGCGCTGCGCAGACCCGGCCGGGAGGAGGAAACGAGATGACGATGCGACCGTCTGGCAGATCCGCGACGGCGGCCTCGATGCCGGCGGTGAGCGCCCGGATCCGAGCCCGCGCGACCGCCCTGCTCTCCCGGTTTCGGTTTGGGCCGGGCCGAGCCGAAAGATCAGGCGGATCGCTGATTGCGAGGCGCCGCGGGGCGCGACCCCTGGCGCGCGCCCCTGGGGTCCGTTCGAGCTTTCCGGCGCCCGCCGCGCGCCGGGTCTCATGCGGGCGGTCCGGCGGCCGGCGAGGGCCGTCGCGGCAGGCGTTCGGGTCGGCGGCGGCGACGCCGGGCCGCGGCTGCGCAGCCACGGGGCGATGGGGGTACCGATGAGCCGGCTGGCCCATCCCGCGGTCCAGCGGGTTCAGGCGGCGCTGGCGGCGAAGGGCTCGCGGGCGGCGGTCATCGAGCTCGAGGCGACCGCGCGCAGCGCCAAGGACGCGGCCGCTGCGCTCGGGGTGGCGCTCGGCGCGATCGTCAAGTCGCTGGTGTTCACGATTGACGGTGCGCCGGTCATGGCCCTGGTCGCCGGTGACCGGCGCTGTGCCACCGAGGCTTTGCCAGGCGCCTTCGGCCGCCGGGGGCTGGTGTTGCGGGCCGATGCCGAGCGGGTGCGCGCGGTGACCGGCTTCGTGATCGGCGGGGTCGCCCCCCTCGGCCACCCTCGGCCGCTGCCGACCGCGATCGACGACAGCCTCGGCCGTTTCGAGACCGTCTACGCCGCCGCCGGGCACCCGTTCTGCGTCTTTCCGACCACGGTCCTGGAGCTGAGCCTTTTGACCGGCGGCACCGTGGTCAAGGGCATCGCCGGCCCTTGAGCGCGGCCTGGAGTGAGGCGTCGCCCCGGTGGTCGCTGCATGCGTGCTGGCGGCTTCAGCACGGCGTTGCTTGTTATCGGCTTCTGCTGCTCGTATGGATCATCAACCGGCGAATTGGAGGCGTGATCATGAACGTTCTGCGCGCGCTGTTCGTCGCGCTCCTTATCGCGATCCCCATCGACGCGGATGCGGGTGAGGTCCCCGCGGACGCTTCCGGGGATGTCGATGGGTTGGGTGGCCTGAATTGGGACGCCATTGGCAAAGTGAGTTTCGCGAACGGGAATTATTCGTGGGAACCTTGGTTTCAAGCAAGGTCGTTGTGACGGCGGCGCACTGTTTGTTCGATGAAGATAAGAAGATGGTTGGTAAAGAGGCTAGTTTCCAAGCAGGCTTCCACGTCAGCATCTTCAAGATAGCAAGCCCTGTTGTAGATACCGTGATCCCGGAAGAGTTTCATGTCGACACGTTTCTGGAAGACGCAACCGACGATGGTTTTGACTTTGCTTTCCTTATTCTTGAATGGCCGCTAGGTGGAACGGTAGGATATCTCGATTTTTCCTCCGTTAAGAGTTTGAATGCAAAAGTCGGCGAACATTTACTGAGCACAAGAGTTAACGGTTCTCAGCTTACTGTAAATATCGGATGCAATCTAACGCTTTTATATGGCGATGGAACTTTCCAACACAATTGTTTGACTATCCCTGGGGATAGTGGAGCGCCCGTCATTCTCTTCAGGAAGACGGGAATATATTTGCTTGGCATAAATTCGCTTATGTCCAATGATCCCGCAACGGGTGAGGCGATTGGGATCGCCGTCTCAGCCGACGCTTTTACCGAAAGCCTTATGAAGGTCATCGATGAGGCAGAGGCGGCCCATCCACACCTCGCGGGCAAGGAGTGAGGGTGGGACGGCCCTCCCGTCCACGCGATGCCTCGCGCCGGATTACCCTGCGGAGAAACACCGATGCGCGCGCTTGTGATTGCTGGCTTGATAGGGCTGCTCGCCGGCTGTGCTGAGCCTGCGCCCGTGCCCGAGCCTGGAGCCGTCGCGAAACCACCGGCTCCGTACCAGTCTCCGAGCTTCGGTGACAACTTGTACAAGCCGTTCACGGAAGGGCGTCCGCTCGGCTATCCGAGCGCGTGGGCGCGAGCAACCGTTGGTGACTGGCTGCCTCCCGCAGTGCTACCGTCCGCTCTCGAAAGCCGGAGGATGAGGCCATGGCCAAGAGCGAAGCGCCTGAGCCGCCGTATGAGCAGCCCTTCACGATCGAGGTTGATGGCAAGGAGGTGCAGAGCGGCATACGATCGTATGATCGTGCGATTGGAATGCTGCACGACGTTGCAACTGCGCACCCGGGCAGCACGGTGAAGATCTTCGATCGCGATCATCGACACGCGGGAACCGCTTCCGAGCTTCGCGAGCGCTGACCAGGCGCCCTCGCGCCGGCGCGCTCCAACCGTCCCTCACTCTGCCTAGCCGCGCTTGGTCTCCGCCTAGAGCCATGCGGCGGGCGGCGGAGCGCGGCGCACGGCCCGCCAGACGTGATGGTAGCCGGCCCAGCCGGGCTCGCTCCAGTCCGGACTGGCACCGATGATCGTCACCGAACAGGGAAAGCGGGCTGAGGTTGGGCGCAGTGAACCCCCCGGACCTCCCCCAAGCTTCTGTAGCCTCCGCCTAGCTTGCCGACGCCGTCTTATCGGGGTATATGCCGGCGCACGGGACCCGCCCTGCGGAGGGGTGGCCGAGCGGCTGAAGGCGGCGGTTTGCTAAACCGTTATACGGAGACAATCCGTATCGTGGGTTCGAATCCCATCCCCTCCGCCAGACTCCTCAGTTGAGACATTCTTTTTCACCGGTTCGGTGCCGGCCGGAACGGCGCAGAATGCGGGCCTTTGCGGCCATTCTTCCGAACCACAAGCAGCGGCGCGAAAGCCCATTTCGGGCGGTTTTCCTCTCTCTTCGGCCCCTTTCTCTGGCGCAACCGAACCACGCCCATTTTGGTACGGATGTTGTAAGCTCGCGAAATCAAGGTCTTAGAGGAGGACCGGAGGGGTGTGGGTTCGAAAGGCGCCCGCTCAGGCGGCTTGAGCTGGGATCGAACCAATCGATTCGGTACGGGAGCTTTGCTCGCAGACTTGCTCGGACGCGTGATCGGGTTGGGGATCTCCGTGCGGGCCACGCACGTCGCCCGCGGCAACGCCGCCCGGGCGCGGGTTCGGGTCGCGATCGACCACGTGTTCGCCACCCAAAAGTGCCGTCTCGGCCTGATCATCCGCACGGTCGGCCTAGCCCGCGCCACGACCAAGCTCGGCCTCGCCAATCTGGTCACCAACATGCGCCGGCTCGCCTGGTTCGAACTGCGCCCGGACCCCGCCTGACCTCAACCGAAAAGCGTAGAGGTCGTGTCGCGAAGTTGGTGGAAATTGGGCGGCGTGGGTTCGGACGTGGCATGGTGGGGTGGATCAGGCGGCGAGGTCAAGGTCGGTGGGTGAGCGCTCGAGGCTCGGCCAGCCATCGACGCGGCGCATGGTGATCTGACCCGAGGCGAGGAGCGCCCAGAACAGCATGGCGGCGGTCTCGGCACAGGGCAGCAGGCACTGGGTTTTGATCCGGCGCTTGAATTCCTCGTGCAAGCGCTCGATGGCATTGGTGGTGCGCAACGATCGCCATTGCTCGGGCGGGTAGCGCAGAAATGTGAACAGGCGCTCGCCGGCTTCCTCCAGGCTGTCGGCGACCGCCCGGCAGCGCAGCTTCCACGTGGCCAGGAACGCCTTGCGCCTGGCCAGGACCTCGGCGGCCGTCCTGGCGTGCATCATGTCGTTGAAGTCGGCCTTGATCTCGTCGTGCAGATGCTTGGGCGCGTGCGCGAGCAGATTGCGTTCCTTGTGCACGGTGCAGCGCTGGATCGCGACGTTGTCCCAGAGACTGGCGAGCGCGGCCTCGAGGCCCTTGCCGCCATCGACGACGACCAGCTCCGGTCTGGCCATGCCGCGACCGGTCAGGTCGTCCAGCACGGCCCGCCAGGCGGCCTCGCTCTCGCCGCCCATGTTCTTGATGGCGAGCACGACCTTCTGACCGTCGCGCCGAACGCCGAGCGCGATCAGCAGCGAGATCGCGGTGGCCTTGCGATCCATGCGAACCTTGACCACCGTGCCGTCGAGGATCAGCCGGACGATGTCGTCGCCGGCAAGGTCACGCTCCTGCCAGGCCGCCCAGGCCGAGCGGGTCTTCTGCCAGGCCCGGCTGACGACATCCTTGCCGATGTGGCTTTCGAACAGCTTGGCCAGCGCCCGGCGCACCCGGCGCGTATTCATCCCGGCGAGGTAGGCCTGGGCGATCAACGCCTCGGCCCGGCGGCTGAGCCGCTTGTAGGCCGGCAGTAAAGCGCTCTTCCATTCCTGCTCGCCCGCCTCGGCGGCCAGCCGTGCCCGCGGCACCGAGAGTTTCAGCGGGCCGAAGGTGGTGACCAGCTGGCGTGGCCGGTGCCCGTGGCGGCGACCGTTCGAGCTCGCCCCTCGCTGGTAGCGCTCCCGGCCGAGCGCGGCTTCCAGTTCCTCCTCCAGCAGGTGCTCGATCAACGAGCGCACCCGACCGCGCACCGCCTCCTCCAAGGGATCGAACCACTCGTCGCCGACGAACGGTGATGGCGCAGACGGCGACGCTGACGTAGCTTCCTTCATGGCGTGGGTTCCTTCTCGATCTTGCCGATCGGAACCTACGCCGCCTCAGCCAATTTCCACCAACCTCGCGACACGACCCGCGTAGAAACTACAAACCAATATCGCAAAGGTAAATCATCGCCTTCCCACCCGCACTTCGCTTCGCTCAGCCCTCTCACCGGCCTCAATCCGCCCAGAAATCCCGGTTCTTCGAGGTGTCCAACCGTACTCACGACCGCTGTGCCGGCGTCTGCTGCCTGGACGACGCCGCCATCGCCGTGATCACGGTTCCCCGGGGCCTGGCCCGCGACTGCGAGAAGTTCAGCTGCGGCCGTTACCGCGCGGCGGAACGGGAGGCCGCCGCCGGGGGCGCGACGATCCGCGCAAGCTGTCCGCCGCCACCGTACTGTACGCCACAGTGACCACCGCGGGCTCACTCCAAAAGGTGCGCCTATGGCTGTCTGCGCTCCCGAGTTCGAACGGGCACTCGCGCCGCATTGCCGGCCACCTCACGCCCGCACACATACTCAATTCGCACACCACAGGCCGTAAGGCCCGCCTCGTGTTGAGCCCAGTCGCTGTCCATCGCCGTCGCGACAGGCACGCGGCCAACTACAGCGCACAGAGCGAATACCCGGTCTGAGCGGTCGAAAGCCGCCAGGGTCCCCCGCTCAAACGCTCGCCGCAAGGCATCGGCCCTTGCGAGTGCAGTATCCACCATACGGACCCGCCTGACGTTGCCCCGGTTGTCCAAAACATGCCGATAGAACCGGTCGCCAACGCCCGGTTGACCCTCGGGGTAAAGTCGGCCTTCATACTCATCGAGGTTGCTTCCAGCATCATCGATCACTACGCATCCGCTCTGAACGAGATGTTCCAGTGCGATTACGCTTTGGAGGCGACACTCTATGCTGGCGTTGGTGTCGCGGCCATTTGCAATGACGGCGACGTTAGTGTCGACAACCCTTCTTGTCATGAGCGTTGGAGTTGCCGGGTCAGCCTGGCTTTCTCGGCAGCCGCCGTCTCACCGAAAGCGTCGCCTAGGAAGTTCCTCGGCCAGTTCACTATGGTGCCGTACAAGTCAAGCTCAAGCGGCACAAGGCGTGAAACGCCTGTATCCGTCTCGCAGAAGAAGAGCCTTACGTAGTCTGGCCCGACCTCGTCTTCTGCCACGCGACGCAGCAGACGGAGCAGAAAATTTTCGCTGTGGCTTTCGACGATTACTTGCAAATTTCGGCGCTGGCTAGCCTTCAAGATGGCGTCGGCAAGTCCGGCTTGGGCCAGCGGGTGCAGATGGATCTCTGGTTGCTCCAAGATCAGTGTCGAACCTTCCTCTACGTAGTAGAGCAGGGTGAGGACGGGCAGCACTTGCGATACGCCGAAGCCAACCTCGGTCAACAGCACCTCTGGTCCGCGCTCGCGCACACGTACCTTGGCCTGATAGAGACCGGAGCCTTGTTTGATCTCCTCCACTGCAAAAGTCTGGACCATCCCCATCTCGCGCAGCCAGTAGGCGATCATCTCTTGGAATGGCCGTCGATGAGCCTTCGGCGCTAGGTTTCGCATCTCGCCTCGTTCTGTGGCCGCCAGGATTGCCTCGATGGCACGCTCCCCGCGCTGGCCCACGTCGCTCGGTCGCGAGCGCGTCCAGGTGTACTCTCGTTTCGGATATTCGCGCAGCGGACCGAGGTAGAAGGTGCGATCCATCTGTGCCTCGAAGGCGGCCACGAACTGGGCGAGGAAACCGGAGTTTTGAAAGTAGGTCTGCGCCTGATCAGGAAAGCCATAGGCCTTGATGGGACCCGGCAGTTTCCACGGTCGTCCGGTTGTTCGCACGAACTTAAAGTCACCTTCGGCCTGTAGATCGAACGCGGTAGCATCACTAGGCCTCGGCGTTAACTTGAACGTACGCCCCTCGAACCTGTATTCAAGTGATCGCGCGCGGGGAGCCCCTTTTACCGCCTCTATGCTACTATCGATTTTGATTATGCGACCGCGGGCGAAGGCGGCCGTTCTCTTGCCACTCGGATCTATCAGTGTGAGATCATCGGCTTGATCCCATGTTAGAGACCACGTGAGGCGATTAGTTTCCTCGTGGTTGTAGATGAAATCACGATACCCGCCCAAAGTTACATAGGGTCCCCCCAGTTCCAACGTTAGACCTCGATCGGCGGTGTCTTTGGTTTGCTTAAGCATTAGAAGGAACTGAAGGAGGCTTGTCTTCCCTGACGAATTAATGCCAAATACGCCCGTCAGCGGCCCGAACTGAAGATCAGCTTCCGGCCAGGCTTTGAAGTTCTCAATTCTCAGCGTCCGAAGCATCGTCCTACATGGTCCAGCTGGTGGTCGCTCTTCGTCGATCAGCCGACGTAAAACGCCACAGGCCAAGGGTCGCTGATGGCCCAGAGCGTTTTCTCGGCCGAGGTCACCATGTCCTTCTCACTTGCCGATGAACAGCGGCCGAGTTTCACGATCCGTCAACGACGTTGCCCCAGGTTAAGCCCACATACCGCCGCACCAACCGAAGGGCAAGAACCGATGGCCGTCGTCCCGTTCCGGATCGATGCCGGCAGCCAGGCAAGAACGATCCTGCACCACATTTTGGAGCACGGCGACGTGGCCGGTCGCGACGCCGCGGAGCGGACCGTGATCACGCTCGCGGTCCACGACTGGCTGCTCGAGCGGCTGCTGACGTTTGACGCCGGCGCCGAAGACCACGATGACAGCGGGGACAGCGAGCCGGAGGTCGACGGGAGGTAGACGGGCATCCTTATTGACCGGCCCAGGAGAACCCCAGGCGCTCAGCTGCTCCGCCCGGCCCACCGGCCCGTTTCCCAGCATCTCGGCCAACCTCAGCCCCTTCGGCTGCCGCCCGTCGAGGATCGCCTCGACGATGTCCGGTGGCAAGCATGTGAGCGGAAGCAACCGGCAGACATATGCGTCCGTCACGCCCTCCTGCTCCGCAGATCGGTGATCGACCTCGCCTAATCATAACTTACCACCCCAGCTCAAAACAACCAGGATCGCTGCCGCAATAATTGCGACCGCGGACAAACCCGCGAGGATCGTGACATACCTTGAGCGGCGGCTCAGCTGCTCCTGCTTCGCGGCCAGCTCGGCCGTTGCTTGCTGGAGCCGCGCCTCGGCTTCCCGACGTTTGGCTTCGTACAGCTCTTGCGCACGTCTTGCTTCTTCAGCGAATACCTTGCGACTTGCAACCATCAACCGTTGGACGTCGGCCCAGCCGCCATCATAGCGCTCGCTCCAAGCTGGCGAAGGAAGTGTCGAAAGCCAGGCATCACGATCCGTGGTCGCCGAAGCCGACAGCGTCTCCCCTTTTTGAGCTTGGATGCGCAACGATTTCCAGATCAGCCCGTCCCTAAACTCACGCAGTAGCCAGCCATCCTTCGCGTCCGCAATCTTCCGCCAGCAGCGGATCAGCGCTTCATGGCTGATATCAATTAATGTCGCTGGCCCTATCGGTGTGGAACCATACGGCGTTAGAAATGACACGCCTTCGGTGCGGAAGCGATCAACCACATCCAGCAGTGTCCGTTCGTCACTGCCCGTCACAGCCATGAGTTCGGCGAACGTCTGTGGGCGACGGACGGCGCTGCCCTCAGCGTTGTTGTCCGTCAGCGCCCGGAACAGATGCTCGACGATCCTCTCTCGTCGGGCATCAGGAGCTGCGTCCGCCAGCACTTCGTCGGCGTGGTCTGATAGCAGCATCGCCAGGCTGCCGGCTTCCCGATAGTCCTCCGGATCAAGTCGCCAAGCCGGACCGGTCTTAAGGTGGTAAGGAACGGCCGCATCGTCGATCTCGAAAGCTGCCGCCTGCTCGGCCAGCCTCGTCATGCCGGCCTTGCGCCGCCAGAGCAACATCAGTCCGTGCTGGATTAGGGGCAGCTGGTCCTGGCCGCCACCGGCGTCGGCGATCAGACGCTCGCCCAGCTCCCGGCTCACCTCGCCATCGTATAGCGTCGCCGGCTCGCGGATAGCGCGCATGAGGGCCGGCCTCTCCATCTGCGGCAGGAGATACTGCGTCCGATTGACCGCCTCGGCCAAGCCCTTGAACCTGGCGCAGTGTCCCAAGAACTCAGAGCGCATGGTGAGGATGGCGTAGAGCCCCGGTGGACGATCTGCTTGCAATCCGACCAGAATGTCCACGAGCAGCTGCGCCTCGTCGCGGCCGTGCTTCCTCGCGAAGCCGAAAAGCTCCTCGAACTGATCGATCAGGACGCAGACGTGGCCGTCGTCAGCGCGGCGGAGGAATTCCGAGAGTGCCGCCGGCGCACCTCGCCCAAGGTTGAGAATACGCCTGATCTCCTGGCTATGAGAGGCATCTTCAAGGTCCGCCAGCTCCTTGGCGAAGTTACGTAAGGGCGCCTCGCGCGGGAGCATCGCACAGGTGCGCCAGCGGATGCCACTTCGGGCGTGCTCCTGCTCAACCTGAGCTAGAACCCCGGCGCGAATCAGGGAACTCTTGCCGCAGCCAGAATCGCCATGGACCACGACCAACTGCTGGCGAATTAAACATTGGATGACCTCATCAATCATCAATTCCCGCCCGAAGAAGACTGGCCATTCGAATGTCTCAAAGGGTCGGAGGCCCGGGTAGGGCGCACTCGGCAACCCGATGTCGAACGTAACACTGGAAAAGGTCCGGTCAGTCATTACCCGCGCTCTGCCATGCTTCTCCCGGCCTGACAAGCACCGCTACGATTTCAAGAAACTCCTTAAAGACATCAGACATCGATTCAGGTTGCCACATCGAAAGATCTGCGGCTTGGATAAATCGAAATCCAAACGGCGGTTCGACACCCTCAAACAGAACTGGTACAACCTTCCTTTGGCGTTTTCCCTCCTCTGCTTCCTCAAGCACCCAATCGGACTTGACCGAGTGTTGTGACCATGCAGGAATCACACACTTGGCCTCGGAAAGCGCCTTAAACACATAACTTCGCCACGTTTCGCCAGGCGGGATCCTAATATCCCAAAACACCGAATAACCCTCTCCTTTTAACCGCTCAGCAAGCTCACCTGTTCTCTTTCTATCTTGGTGGGCATAAGCCAAAAAGATATCGAATTGCTTTCGCGAAAGGTTTCGATCATCACGACCTCCCACCGGCGTCTTAGCTGACACTTCTGCAGCCTTTTGTGTGCCAGGTCGTAATGTTTGAAGCAGTCCCTTAATCGCAGAAAGTCTCTGCCATCCTGTGATCAAGGTTTCACTGCCAATGCATATGCAAGTATTGTCATCGACTATAGCATTGCCATAAGGTATTAGAAACGAAACGCCTTCCGCGCGGAAGTGATTGACAAAGCAGTGAAGCGTCAGTCCGTCACAATCGACAATTTTAAGAAGATCGCCGAATGTTCGCAGTGGACGGATTAGCTTTCCCGCTGCGTCAATGTCCACTAAAGCCCGGAACAAATGCTGGACTATCCTTCTCCTATCGGGGCCGGGTGCGACGCTCGCCACCACTTCGTCGGCGTGGGCTGACAGGAGCGCGGATAATCCGCCACCACCACCATAGTCATCGAGTCCCAGGTGCCATGACTCTTTCCTCGCGGCCAGATCTAGCCGCCCAACTTTGCGCTGCAGCAAAAACATCAGAGTGTGTTGGATCAGCGGAAGCTGATTCGGCCGATCACCTGCATCAGCGACCAATCGCTCGGCTAGTTCTCGAGCAATTTCGCCACCGTAGAGCTGGGCAGGCTCTCGAATAGCACGAATTAGGTCCAGTCGTTCAACTTGCGGTAGGCGGTACTGAGCGCGACCCACTGCTTCAGCAAGACCTTCGAATTGGCTGCAGGTGTTTAGAGACTCGGAGTTCAAGGTGAGTATCGCGTAAAGCCCAGCAGGGGGATTCTCATGCAAACCAACGAACATATCTACAAATAGCTGGGCCTCATCGTGGTCGTGGTTCTCAGCAAAGCTGAACAGTTCTTCGAACTGATCAACATGGATGCAGATCTGATCGCCGTCGCGATGACGGAGATGCTCGGCAAGTGCCGCCGGCGCCCGCCGTCCAAGGTTGAGTATGCGGCGGAGCTCAAGAATGCTGTCCACATCGTTGGGAGAGCCGTCGAGGCCCACGAGCGCCTGCGCGAGGTTCTCGAGGGGCGCCAGCTGAGGCCGCATAGTAATGGATCGCCAGCGCATGTCGTTGCGCGCGTGCTCCTGCTCAAGTTGGGCTAGCACTCCTGCGCAAATGAACGAGCTTTTTCCGCATCCGGAATCTCCGTGAACCACCACCAGCTGCTGCCAAATTAGCTGGCCTGCGACCTCGTTGGTTGCCGTCTCACGGCCGAGGAAGATCGGCCACTCATGCATATCAAAGTGGCGGAGGCCAGGATAAGGAGCCCCTGGCAGCTTGACATCGAAGAAAGCATCGGGCTGCTGGCTGGACGGGATGCCCATCAGACCCGCTCCATCACGGCGCTCGCCTCAGCCAGCCAGCTCCTCACATTGTTTGGCCAAATTTGGTCGGTCGTGTCGATCCAGCCGATGTCGAGCGCACGCGCCATGGTCTTGCGCCGAGGTGTGCTAATCTCATGCCCGGCCATATTGAGTACGGCGCACGGCAAAAGCCGGCCGGACCGGGCACGGGCCGACTGTCGATCGTGACGCCCGACCACGATGAGATCGGCATCCAGGGCGCGGCCGTCCTCGGTGCCGAGCAGCAGCAGGCCGTCGCACCCGCTTAAGGTGTCGACGCGGCGCTCGGCGATTTCACGCAGCGCTAGGGGGTTGCGCGCGAGCGGATCCGGTTCTGACGGCACGACCACGAAGCCGCTCTGCGCGAGGCTATCGCCAGCGCGCCCCCACGCCTGGGCATGCGCCTGCCGACCATGCAGGTAGATCACCTGGCCCCCGGCGGCGGCCAGTCGGCCCGCTTCGGCCTCGCGCCGCCGCCG
Source organism: uncultured Alphaproteobacteria bacterium (assembly GCA_963757395.1). Taxonomy (GTDB): domain Bacteria; phylum Pseudomonadota; class Alphaproteobacteria; order Geminicoccales; family Geminicoccaceae; genus DATAOG01. The sequence continues at coordinate 11,790 of CAVWRK010000001.1, read as the reverse complement.
TTCCTCAACAGTCGACTTGATGGCTCGCAAGCGTTGCATCATGCCGCCGGACACCTCGATAAGTAAATCGATGTAATCGTTGCGGTCGCGAGTGCTATTGCGCCAGCCAAGAGGTCGTGCCACGTCCGGGGATCTTTCCCGATCGTAACCGAAGTGGCTAACGATATCGAAAAGCTCTGATGGCCACTCTGATATGTTCGTTGGGAGCACCTTGAGCACAAAGACGCGCCCCCCCACTCCGAGTGGGTCGGGATAGTTGCGCGCCCACCACCATTCGAGCTCCTGGCGACACCACTTCGAACGCAGGTACTGCGGCGTCATCAGGATCGTGAACAGAGCCGAGTTCGCGACCCGGTCGCGCAGAAAACCCGTTAGCCCCTCAGTGCGATCGACATCCTCGTCGGATCGGTCAGCCTCGTCCAGGAATACCGAGATCTCCTTGAACTCGGCGCTGCCTGCCAGCTCGGCGCGCAAATCCTCGGCAAACCTCTGCGACCAGAGCTCGAGCTCGGAATCGTGCCTGCCGCGGAACGCGCCTTGGCTGTAGCTGACGAACAGGTCGTGGCTGAATGGCTCGCCAACGAACGTCATCGCCTCGCTTGGACCTCCGCTCGCATTTTAGGCGAAATGCTAAGCTCGCCGGTGGGCCTTGTCCAGCTCGTGTTCAACCTGGGTTTTAACGGGGATCCCCCGTTTGCCGTTTCCTGACGGGCGATCATCGGTCGGTTCGGGGCATGATGCAACCCTCCGATCGCTTGGCCTTGCCCATGAGGCTGCCTTCAGCCGCGATGTGAGGCGGCGCCTGGCTTCCCGGCCCAGTTTGAGCGGTTGTCGGTCGATCACGGCCGCACCTCGCCCATCGGGTGACCGCCGTTCATCGCTCTCGATCCTCATACCGCGAGCGGCGGCGGCCGTGGCCGGCGCAGGATCTCGGCGAAGAGCGCCCGGGGCACCGCCACCTCGGCCAGCTGGAACAGGGCGTAGCGGCCATGGCGCGCGATCCGGGCGCCGATCTTGACCAGCTTCTCCCGCAACGTGGTCAGCGACCACTGGGCGACGTCGTCGGGCAGCGCCAGGGTGCGCAGGAAGTTGGCCAAGTTGTAGGCGAGCGCGAACAACTGCAGCCGCACCGCGTTGGCCTGAAAGGCACGGTAGGACAGCCGGGTCCAGCGCAGCGCGGCCTTGCCCGCGCGAATCCACTGCTCCGCCGTGTCGCGACCGTTGTAGAACTTGACGATACGCTTGGCGGGGCGCTTGAGGTTGGTGACGATGAACCCGACTCGCCCTGGTGCCATTCGACCTTTGGCCACCACACGGCGCCGCTTGGCCCAGCTCTGGGCTTGGTACGAGAAGCTGGCGAACAACACATGCCGGCACACGCGCTGCGCTTCGTCGTGGGGGCCGAAGTGGGGAGCCGAGCGCCACCTGGGTCTCGGCGCCGATCCAAGCGCCGCACTCCGTCGCGCCCGACCAGCACGACGAGGGCGCCGCAGGCCTCCACCGCCTCCTACAGCCGGTCCAGCCACAGCTCGCCCGCATAGATGCTCTCCTGGTCGCGAAAGACCTTGAGGCCGGCCTTCTTCAGCTGGTCGAGCAGGATCGTCGCCGCCCCCATCGCTTCGGCTGTAGCTCAGAAATACATCGAACTGCTCGGCCACAATGCGGCACTCTGAAGTCCCTCCCGGCACTAGCTTAGTCAACGATACCCGATCGGTCGAGAATCAACCTTGCGACAGCACCGCGTCATCGCGGCCACTGGCGCCAATCATACCGCTGCTCCTCCCACACCAGTGGCTGATTCCCCAGCATCTCGGCCAGCCTGAGCCCCTTCGGCTGCCGCCCCTCCAGGATCGCTTCCACAATGTCGGGAGCCAGGCAGGTGAGCGGCAGGAGCCGGCAGACGTAGGCGTCCGTGACGCCCTCCTGCTCCGCAAGGTCGGTGACCGACCGCGCCTGCTCGCTCTCGATCCGCCGCCGCCAGCGATGCGCGCGGACGAGCGCCTTAACCAGCGTCTCGTCGCGGTGCGGCGTCGGGGTCGGCACCGCCGCGCCTTCCGGCGTCACGATCAGCTTCCGGCCGCCCCGGCGCTGCAGGCGCATCGGGATGCGGATGGTCAGAGTGTCGACCTCGAGATCCGCGCGCCCGGTCATTACTCCGCAGCCTCCAGCAAGGGTTCGGGCGCGGCCAGAGCGGGCGCCTCCTGGTCCGCCAGCTCTGCGACGAGGCTGCGAATCCCGGCGGCATGCAGCGTAACGGATATGCCGCCGGGTTCGACGTCGATGCGCTCGATTAGCAGCCGCAGGATGCGCGCCTGCTCGGCGGGGTAGAGCTCGTCCCAGACCGGCTTGAGCGCGCCGAGCGCCTCGACGACCTCACCCTCCTCGACCACCATATCCTCGGCTGCGCCGTTCTCTCGGCGCACCGCGGCGATCGTCCGCGCGACCAGCTCGGGCGACGCCAAGAGCCGCCGGACCTGGCCGAGCACCAAGCTCTCCACCTCGCTGGCCGCGATCGAGCGCACCGGGCACGTGTCGTGACCGCGCCGACTTGCCCCGAGGCAGACGTAGTACCGGTACAGCCGGCCGTGCCGGCGCGTGTGGGTCGGCGTCATCGCTGAGCTGCAGCGGGTGCAGCGCATCAGCCCTCTGAGCGGCGCCGGCGTCCGGGCGCGCGCCTCGTTGCCCCGGCGCTTTGCGTTGGCGGCGAGAACCTGGTGCACCCTGTCCCAGATCGCGCGATCGATGATCGGCTCGTGCTCGCCCGGGTAGCTCTGGCCCTTGTGGACGGCCTCACCGAGGTACACGCGGTTGCGCAGGATTTTGTACAGCGTGCCCTTGTCAAACGGCCGGCCCTCGCGGAAGGTGCCCGCCTGCGTCGTCCAGGATTTCGTCCGGTGGCCCTCGGCGTTGAGCTCCCGGATCAGCAGGAGCGCCGAGCCCAGGTCGAGGAGGCGGCGGAAGATCAGGCGGACCAACTCGGCCTCGGCCGGGTTCACCACCAGCTTGCGGTCCCTGACGTCGTAGCCCAGCGGCGGGCTTCCGCCCATCCACATGCCTCTGGCGCGGGAGGCGGCGAACTTGTCGCGGATGCGCTCGCCGGGGAGCTCGCGCTCGAACTGCGCGAACGAGAGCAGGATGTTCAGCGTAAGCCGGCCCATCGAGGTCGTGGTGCAGAACGACTGGGTCACCGAGACGAAGGTGACGCGGTTCCGCTCGAACACGTCGACCAGCTTGGCGAAGTCGGTGAGCGAGCGGGACAACCTGTCGATCTTGTAGCAGACGACGGTATCGACCCTGCCGGCCTCGATATCCCGGATCAGCCGCTGCAGCGCCGGGCGCTCCAGCGTGCCGCCGCTGTACCCGCCATCGTCGTAGCGGTCGTCGAGCGCAAGCCAGCCTTCATGGCGTTGGCTGTCGATGTAGGCCGCGCACGCCTCACGCTGAGCGTCGAGGCTGTTGAAGCTCTGCTCCAGACCCTCCTCGCTCGACTTCCGGCTGTAGATCGCGCAGCGGACCTTGGGTTTCGCCTCGTGACGGCTCATGACGCCTTCCCGGTCTTGCGCAGGCCGAAGAAGAGCGGGCCCGACCACTGAGTGCCGGTGATCGCTCGCGCGACCGCCGACAGGCTCCGGTAGCGCCGGCCCTGGTGCTCGTAGCCGCCGTCGATGACCGTGACCTCGTGGGTCACGCCGCGCCAATCGCGCAGCAGCTTGGTGCCTTCGAGCAGGTGGACATCCTGGCGCGGCCGCCGTCCGGACCGGCCGGCGCCGTTCGGCTTCTCCTTGCCGTCGATCATCGCATCGAGCCGCGCCCGGTAAGCCGGCTTCAAGCCGCCGTAGGTCAGTTCTTGGAGCCGGTGAGCAAGGCCGCGGACGAGGAACCCACGGCGGTAGGCCGGCGGCTCGACCCCGAAGTATTCGCGCCAGAGCGCCTTCAGCTCGGCGTGGCTGAGCTTCGGCAGGCCAACGATCTGCTTCAGGACCGGCGAGGTCGTGGTCATCGGCGTTCTCTATCGGCGTGGGCGTCGGTGTCACTCACGCTTCGCTCGGCCGCGAAGTCCAGTCCAAACTCCCTCAAGTGGTTCGGTTCATTGACTTTTTCTGCCTGGCGCCGAGCGCGCAGCCGGAGATAGCCGAGCGCCAGCAGGCGCGCGACCTCGTCGAGGCGGTCGGTTGGGCTCAGGTGCGGGCGGGAGCCCATCGCTGGATGGATCAACGCCGGATCATCGTACATGCTGGTTACTTACCGGCACGCCCAGCAAAATGTCGGGTTCGCGGTCTGTTCTCCTTTGTCATTGTTCTGTCATAATCCTGTCACACAACCAGACATCGTTGTAGTGTCCAACTTGCACCCGGCGACGGAGAAACCCCGAGCCCGTTCGTTCAGTGAGATCAAGCTGATGCCCACACTCCGCCTGAACCGCATCGCCCAGCCGGGTCTTCTCGCAAAGGTCGCGCCTGAGCGTCTGTTGTCCTTCTTGCAGCCGATGCACGAGTATCTGGAGAAGCACGGCTTTGCGTGGCCGCAGTCCGAACACGTCAAGATCGACTATGAAAAGCTCGGCCAGCTCTTGCACTTCCCGCAGGAGGGGCTGCCGACTGAGATGGTCGTCCCACTCGTGCTCGTCGACGAGATGTCGACTGACCTGCAGATGGACCGGCTGTTAGAGGCGGCGAGCCAGCAAAAGATCACCCTCAGCTTGACCGGGAACAGTTCACCGGCGGATGTCGCCGTGCAGGTCTGGCTCCAGGCGCCCGGCTTGCTCGAGGACCTCCACGCCGAGAACCACACGGTTCGGCAGAAGAATTTCTGCTACTTCGGCGGCATCAGAGACCAGCCGCGGACTTTCCCCAAGGTGAGCGCCGAGCGTCGCAAGGCACTCGAGGACGACCTCGACGAGACCTTCAAAGATTATAAACGCGGTGGTGGCAGTCGGGTGTTCATCTTCGACCACGGGCGTGAGGTGTGGATTCTCGTGCGACGCGGCGCAACGTTCAGGCGCGAGGAGAGCATGGAGCGCGGCGGGCAGCCCGGCGTGCAGTTGTACCGGCCCATGATGTATGATGTGCTGGTGTACGATACCGAAACCGACGATCTGGGCCTGCACGTTGAGACCAAGTGGCAGGAGAAGCTCTACCTTCGCTGCATCGGCCAATATGTATTCGATGACCCGGAGTATTTTCCTGCGGAGCGGGAGATCTCGTTCGACCCGCTCGTCCAGCATGGGGCACGAGCGCTGTATTGCGGTGACGTGCCAGGGCTGGCGGCCGTCAAGCTGATCGAGGTGCAAAAGAGGTGGAACAACACCGAGAACGAGATCGATATCAAGAAGGCCAACGACGTCTTCGCCGCCCTGGGCGAGCGGTGGCGCAGCTTTCTCGGTAGCGGCACCCTGACCAGGATCGTGTTCCGCATATGGTTCGAGGGGGACAAGAAGCCGCGGACGGTGGCGCTTCGGTGGCCGAACGTCACCAAGTACGAGCGCGACAGTGACGGCGCCCTGGTTCAGCTATGGCTGACGCGTCGCGGGTACAGGTCGACTCGCGAGCCGGAGCAAGATGCAGCGGAGTAGGGGCTTATGGGTCGCGCTCCGATCGATTCCTGGCGGGGCGACGGCCCGGCTTGAGTGGCAGAGGCTCCTGGGGGGCGAGTGGGCGGGGCTGGCTGCTCTGCTCCGGCCGACCGGCGCGACTGTCGAGCGGGTGTGGTGTCCCAGCCCCGGTGGCGATGGGTGCCCACGGTGGGTCGTGCGCCACCGGGACGGCCGGATCGTCGCCGTGTGCGGCGACCCGGAAGGCCAATGCAACACGATCGACCTCACGCTCGACGACATCGTGGTGCACGAGCTCGACCTGGAGAAGCTGGCCGATGCCCTGTGCCGACTTCCAGACCTCGAGCGCGAGCTGCAACCGCTGTCGTTCGCCGGCCCGGCCTGGCAGGTCGGCTGGTATGAGCCAGTCGCGGGGCACCGGTTCGCGATGGCCCTGGTCCTGCCTGTCGACGGCGACCAAGCGCATCACGCTGCTGTGCGGCTCCGCGGTCATTACGACAGGCCCTTTCTTGTGATGATGCCCACCCGCACGGCGATCGAGCCGCAAACCGTGGAGTATCTGCACGCCGGCAGGTCGCGCCTGTTGTTTCTCGAAGAGGCGCTCAGCGTTGAACCGGCGACCGGCTGGCAGCTCCTGCGCGCAGCGGAGGACCTGCTGGGCGACTTTCGTCGTGATGTCCTGGGCGAGGTTCGATTCGGCACGCCGAAGCATCGGTTCCCGACGCCGCCGGGCACCCGCTGGCACAACGTCATGATCCGCTTCATCAGCGGTCATGACGTGGAGGTCCGAGTGAGCGGGCGATCGGGCGGGGTCTACAGCTACACGCATATGGATATGGCCAAGGCCAACAAGGACGAGCCGACGCTTCAGTGGGACCTGCTTCGGGATCTCGCGGATGACCGCGGGGAGGTCGATTGGCCCAAAGGTGTCAGTCGCGGAACGGTGCGGAAGCGGCGGGATCGATTGGCGAGACACCTTCAAGGTCTTCTTTGCGATCGACGACCCGCCCTTCGAGGATCTGCCAGGCAGACGCGGCTTCAAGGCTCGGTTCGTGATCGTGCCCGAGTGCTAAGTGTCTCTCGCCTGCGACATGTCGCGATTCCGCCTATCAAAAAAGTTGACGGTTGCAGTCTCGCTGGCGCCTGCTCCTAACCGCCTCAAATCATAGCCTTTTTCTTCGGAAGTCGTGCTGCTGAAGCGGCCGGCCAGGCGCCCAGCCGCGCTCAGGTTGCGACATGTCGCGCGGAGGCGGGTGTTCGGGCCACGAGCCCGTCACCCGTTCGACGGCGACACCCATGGAGCAGCAGAGGAATCAGTACGACGTCCTTCACCCTTACGCGACCACCACCATTCGCGTCCACGCCCACCGCCTCGCCCGCGAGCAGGTGATTCCAGGCATGGCGGCAGAGGACTACGAACAGGAGCTCGCCGCCGACCTCTGGCGGCGCCTTCCGACCTACGACCCCGACCTGGCAAGCCTTCCGACCTTCATTGACCGCCTCGTCCGCAACCGGGTCGCCGGCTTCTTCGCCGCTGCCCACGCTGCCAAGCGGCAGCACGAGCGCCAGCTGGTCGCGTTCGATGAGTTGAAGGACGACGCGGAGCGCACCGGCGGCGTCAAGACCAGCAGCTGGGTCGCGGCCAGCAATCTGGCGGACGAGGTGGGGCTGCGCCATGACGTCCGCCGGTTCAAGACCTACCTGTCGCCAGCTCTAAAGCGTTGTTGCGCAATCCTCATGAGCGGCTCGATCACCGAGGCGATCAGCAGGCACGGGCTTCACCCGTCTTCCTACTACGACGGGCTCGGCCGTCTGCAGCGCCGGGCCCGGGAGGCGGGCCTCGATGCTTATCTCGGCTGACCCACCCCGAAAAATCGCGATCAGCTTCGGTAAGTAATTCAGCAGAGGCAACGAGCTCGCAGCTGACGATGCTGGCAGATCTCGAGCCGGGTCTTCGCGGTCATACAACACCCGACCTCGGGGAAAGCCGCGACCGTCTCGCTCATGGACGGCGCCGGGGCCCGGCTACCCGCCTCCCGACGGCAAGTGGAGCAGAACGAAAACCATGGGGACGGCATGACCCTGCGCATCGTGACCGCCGACCAGCGCCTGGCAGAGGCGAGCAGCAAGACCACGCTGGCGATCTTTGGTCCGCCGGGCGTCGGCAAGACCTCGCTGCTCCAAACCCTGCTCGCGAGCACGACCCTGTGCGTCGACCTCGAGGCGGGCATGAAGTCGGTCCAGGACTGGCGGGGCGACAGCATCCCGATCCGCAGCTGGCTCGATGCCATCGACATCACCTGCCTGATCGCCGGCGTCGATCCGGCGGCCGAATTCGAACGCCTTCTTCTCCCAGGGTCACTACCAGCATGTCGCCAAGACCTACCCTGACCTGGTCCAGCTGATCGCGCAGAAACGCATCATCTTCGTCGACAGCATCACCGAGCTGACCCGGCAGTGCATGGCCTGGGCCAAGACCCGGCCTGAGGCGTTCAGCGAGAAGACCAACCGGCCCGACCTCCGAGGCGCGTTCGGATTGCTCGCCCGCGACCGCTTCGGGCCGCTTCGGTTCGTGCCTCGGCAGAGTGGGCCGTCGCTCCTGGTCGTGGATGGGCTTCGGGGCTCGGTCAGCCGCAAGACCGGCCAGCTGCGCGGCTTCCGGCGTGCCACTGGGCGGGCCGGGCAGAGCGGCCAGGGCGCGACCACCGTCGTGATGTTTCTGCTCGTGCCGCAGGTGAAGCTGCCGAAGCGGCTCGATGTCACGCGCGCCGCCGAGCGCTGGTCGGCGCAGCTGCCGGGGCTTATCGAGCAACAGCTGCGGTCGGAGTGACGCGATGCCGGCGAGCAAGGCCGAGCAGGTGCTGGAGGCGATGAAGGCACTGCTCGAGACGGTCCCGGGCGCGGTCGTCGAGCGCAACAGCGTGCTGCCAGAGAAGGTCCCAGCTGGCGGGCTGATCATCCTCCGGGAGGGCGATCCAGGTGAGCCCGAGCAGGCGCTCGGCGGATTCGGGAGCGCCTACTACCAGCACGCGGTCGAGGTCGAGGTTTACGTCGAGGAGGGCGACGCGGCGGTCCGGGACGCCGCATTCGATGCTCTCCTCCAGCAGATCGGCACCGCGCTCGATGTTGACCCGACCCTCGGCGGCCTCGCGTTCGGCGTGAGCTACGGCCGGCCCGAAGCGTCGATCGAGGCGGTGGCCGGCGCGCCCGCGATCAAGAGCGCGACGCTCACCGTGACCGTGGACTACGAGACCGACGCACCCCTCGCCTGACTATCGGACATTCGAGGAGACGACGATGGCGCGAGCCTATGGTTCGAGCGCGCACCTGCTCATGAAGCGCGAGACCACGTATGGGCAGGCCGCGACCGGCAACTACATCCGCATGCCCTTCAACCGCTGCAACCTCGGCAGCGAGCAGGGCCTGATCGACGACCCGGTGCTCGGCCAGGGGCGGGACCCGCTGGCGCCACTGCAGGACGTGATCACCGACGATGGCGACATCATCGTGCCGGTCGACCCGCGCTACCTGGGCCTGTGGCTCACCGGCCTGTTCGGCGATCCCGACACGACCGACAACGGCGACGGCAGCTTCGACCACGAGTTCGCCTCGGGCGGCGAGGACCTGCCGAGCTACTCGATCGAGGTCGGCATGCCCAAGGTGCCGGCGTTCTTCGTCCATGCCGGCGTCAAGCTGAACTCGATCGCGCTGGAGTTCACCCGCTCGGGCGCTGCGGCCGCGACCATCAACACCATCGCGCAGGGCGAGACGCGCTTCGCGACCACCCAGGGCGGCACGCCAACGAGCCTGACCTTTAACCGCGTCAGCCAGTTTCAGGGCTCGATCAAGCGGGCGGGCTCACCGGTCGGGAACCTGACCGGCGGCTCGGTCACCTATTCCAACAACCTGGAGAAGATCGAGACCATCCGCGACGACGGCCTGATCGAGGGCGCCGACCCGACCATCGCGGCGCTCACCGGCAAGATCGACGTGCGCTTCGCGGACACCACGCTGATCGACCTTGCGGCCGGCGGCACCCCGGTCGACCTCGAGTTCGCCTACACGCTCTCCGCGCTGGCGAAGCTCGTGGTTACGGCGCACGAGGTCTATCTGCCCAAGCCCAAGCTCGCGGTCGAGGGCCCCGGCGGCGTGCAGGCGAGCTTCGACTTCCGCGGGGCCAAAAACACCGCCGCTGGCCGCATGCTGACGGTCACCCTCACCAACGATCTCGATGGGACCGTCTACGCATGAGTGCCGGGCAGTCAGTGCGCGGGAACATACCAGGCTCACCCACAGATCCGCGCTCAGACTTGTCCCGACATCGGTGGATGAATGTGACGGTCGCATGACGATCGTGATCTCGCTCGGAGAGCCGGGCAGCTTGGAACAGGCGCGATGAAGACCGCAGTCGGTCCGTCGGGGACGTAGTTCCGGGTCATCAGGTTTGGCTCTTTCACAGCTAGCCGCACGCTCCGCACCTGCCATCGCCCGGCGCAATCGCGCTGGTGCTGCTCGTCGAAGAACACCCGCCGACCCAGCACTGTGCAGGGTACTCCGCACAGCTCGTTGATCCGCCGCAGCGCTCCGCCCGCCGACGGCGCCCGCACCAAACCCAGGACCTCACCGTCCGGGCCCGATACCTCGTAGACGTGTTTTGCTGGCCTCCCCATGCAACCCAAGATGCCTCGGATGGCCGATGCCGTCCAGGCTGGAGGCCCTCGTGGGTCAGAAAGCACAAGAGCCGGGCGCGCTCTGCGCCCGGCCCCCCGTGCAACCCTCGGCGGCCTTGTCGGTGAACATCGTTAACGAAGGATGAAGCATGATCGATCTTGGGCAGCGCTCTGAGCCCTACGAGATCGCGCTCCCCTATGGACTGTCGGTGACGGTGAAGCCGCTGACGACCGCCGGCATGGCCGCGGCCCAAGCGGCAGCCAGGCGGGCGGTTGAGGCAATCGAGCGGCAGGCCCGGGAGCGCACCGAGGCCGGTCTGGAGCTCGACGGGCTGCCTGACCTCTCGGCCGAGGGCGAGCGCGACGGCTTCTACCAGGCGCAGCTGATCCGCGAGCTGGCGGTCCGGCATGTGACGAGCTGGACCGGCGTCGAGCTTGGAGGCGGACCGGCGCCGCCGACGCCCGAGAACATCGCCGCGGTGATGGAGCTCTACCCGGTCGGCGAGCGGTTTTTCCAGGAGTTCACGCTCCGGCAGGTGCTCCTCAACGCCGCAAAAAACGGCTACGGGCCCTCTGCCGCTGGCACTTCCAGCCGGGTGGAGGGCCCGACTACTGCCGGGCGTGCAAAGAGGAGGAGCTTGCCTGTGCCCAAGGCGGGCCCGGAGCCGACGGACGGCTCTGCCCCTACCGCGAGCACGCCTTGACCAGCCCGCAGGAGCATGAGGCCTGGGATGTGCTGATCGCCTGCCAGGGCCAGCTGCGGCTCGCGCCGAGCGGCCACGTGATCGGCATCGACATGGACGCAGCGCTGAAGATCGGCGCCGCCCGCGACTGCGACCTCGCGGTGCTCTGGAGCTGCTTGCCTGCGGCCGAGGTCGGGCTGATCGAGGCCCTGCAAAGCGACGGCGCATAGCTTACCAAAGTCAATCCGGCTCGCCGGGGAACTGCGCGGCCGCTTCCGGGATGACCACGCCGCGCAGCTTGCGCGCCGTCCAGATGTGGACCGCGGACCGCAGATCGACGGCCTCGTCCAGGGAGCCGCCCTTCACGCTGATCGTGTCCGTTCCGCCTACGGATTCATGCCATAGACGCGAGCCGCACTCAGCGCAGAACGTACAGGCGAGGGTCCCACCGCTGTCCGTCCCGCGCGACCACACCTTCACCTCGCCCTCTGCGACACGAAAGTTCCTGCGTCTGACGATGACCGAGATGCCGAACGCGGAGGCCGACTGTTTCTGGCATTCGCGGCAATGACAGACGTACAGCGCCACCGGCTCACCCGTAATCTCGTAGCGAACCGTGCCGCATTGGCAGCCGCCGACAAGCCGGTCGGATCGAGCAGCGGCGGTCATTCCGCATCTCCACGTGCCAGGCGTCTCTTTGATCCCCGTCGAGGAATAGCCTGAACCATGGCCCGACGCACGCAGACCTACGCCATCCGCCTCGCGGTCGAGGGCGGCGGCCAGGTCAAGGCCGAGCTGGTCACGGTCGGCCAGAGCGGCGAGCAGAGCCTGAAGCGCATCGAGACGGCCGGCGGCAAAGCCTCGAGTGGGCTTATGGGTCTCGGTC